>NZ_CM147085.1:6347500-9133343 GCF_055760475.1 Streptomyces sp. DS1-CR2 | reverse complement strand
ATCGAGAATTGGTCCCACAGCGGTTCGGTCAGCCATGAAGTCAGGAAGTCAGTACAGGCAAAGGTCTTCCGGTGATCACACACGGCAGCTGTAGTTCTCTTCCAGCAACAGTCCAGCCACCAACTCCGCCGCTGTCGTGCGCGTCTCGCATCGCGCGAAGCAGCCCGAGACCACCGCCATCGCCCTCCCGAACGTCTGGCCCCACGCCCGCTCGACTATCGTGGCCTCCCCGGCCACCGCGTCTTGATACGTCGTCACAAACGTTCATGATCGCGGTGGCCGTACTTGCGCCCGCCCGCACCCCGGCAAGCCGCTGAACAGCGAAGACGACGGAACTACAGCTGCCGTGTCACAGAGCGTCGCAACTCCGTGATCGCCAAGGCCCGTGCCTGCTTTGCGGTCGGGGACACCCCCAGGCCTATCCGCGCGACCTCTAAAGCGACCTACGACTCCTGACAGTTGCTCATGGAACCAGCGCCGGTGGCGCTACGCTGCTGTGCCGTGCAGGAGACGCGTCTCGACACCGCTCGGATCCGTGCGGCTCGCCGGGTCATCGACCCGGTCTTTCTCGACACTCCGCTGTACAGCTGCGAGGCGCTGGAGCCCGGCCTCGGATGCACGGTGAGCATCAAGCTCGAAACGGCGAACCCAGTCCGCAGCTTCAAGGCCCGCGGCACCGAGGTAGTCGCGAGCCTGCTCGCTGAGAATGCCTCGCGAGCCGCGGTGTGCGCGAGCGCGGGCAACCTCGGCCAAGCCCTCGCGTGGTCCGGCCGCGGCCGGGGGCTCGACGTCACCGTCGTGGCATCCCGCTTTGCGACTCGGACCAAGCTTGATCGCATCCGCGCATTGGACGCCGTGTTGGAGCTGGTGGACGGCGACCACGAGATGGCCCGCGAGCGGGCGGCGGCCATCGCACGGTACGACGGCATCCGGCTGGTCGAAGACAGCCTGGACATCGAGACCTGCGAGGGCGCGGCGACCATCGGCCTGGAACTGGTAGACACCTCGCCGGCGTTCGACACCGTCCTGATTGCTCTCGGCGGCGGGGCGCTGGCCACCGGCGTGGGACATGTGGTGAAGGCATTGGCACCCGAAGTCGAGGTGATCTGCGTCCAGCCGCTGGGCGCACCCGCGCTGACACACTCATGGCGCAGGAGACGTGTCGTCACCACCGACTCGACCAACACCATCGCTGACGGCGTCGCCGGCCGGCATCCCATCCCGGCCGTCCTGGACGACCTCCTCCTGGTCGCTGACGACGCCGTCCTGGTCCAGGAGGCGTCGATCATCGCCGGTATGCGGATGCTCCTTGACCACGCCGGCCTCGTCGTCGAACCTTCGGCCGCACTCGGTATCGCAGCGATCCTCGAAGACCGTGACCGCTTCGCCGGCCGACACGTCGTCACCATCGTGTGCGGCAGCAACGTCGACGTAGACGCCTACCACCAATGGGTCGGCGCGGCTCCCATCCACAGGTCTTAACAATTGCTCGCTGCCGCCGGCCCTCAACTTCCGCTTCGACGAGAAAATCACCTTCGGGGAGCTCCTTGACAGCCCCGCCAAGTCCCCGACGCCGCGACGAAGGCGCCGTAGACCGCGACTGTCCCGTAGTTGATGACCGTCATGACGACGGTGAAAGCCAACAGCTGTGGCAGCGTCAGCCTCCCCGCGAAATCAAGCCGTACGCCGGATCACGCACGGCTCCCGAGCGCCACTGCCCACGCCGTCAGTCTTGATCGTCAGGCGGCCTTGTCGACGTCTCCCTGGTCGAGGAGGCCGCCCTTGGCGTGTTTGAGGGCCTGCTGGCTTCGTTCACTTCCAGCGACAGCGTCTGTCGATCTGTTCGAGCAGCAGTGAGTGCCCAGCCTCACCATGTTTGTTCACGAGAATTGGCAGCACCTCTGTCCGCCGGCGGTCGCCAACATGTCGCAGCGCTGTGTCAACAGGTGGCGGCAGCCAAGCTGACCACGTAGTGCTCCTCGACCATCTGGTTCGGGGAGACCTCGGCCAGGAGGTCACCACCGCAGGATCATCAACGGAGTCCTGTACCGGAATCGCACCGGAGTGTCGTGGCGGGATCTACCTGCACGTTTCGGCAAGTGGAAGACCATGTACGAGCGGCACAGACGGTGGTCGGCGGACGGCACCTGGGACCGGCTCTTCGCGGCCGTCCCGGCCGATGCCAAGGGCCGCATCGACTGGTCCATGGTGAGCGTGGATTCCACCTCCTGCCCAGGCACACCAGCACGCCACCGGAGCACGGAAGAGACGCCCCCGGGTCCCGGGAAAAGAGCAATGCCCTTGGCAGCACCGCCCCGACGACGCACCCGGACGCTCCCGGGGAGGCCTGACCTGCAAAATCCACCTCGCCGGGGAAGGCGGCCGGCGCCCCCTGGCTCTGCTGATCACACCCAGTCAGTGCGGCGACGCCCCGCAGCTCATCCCCGTCATGGAACGCATCCCCGTCATGGAACGCATCCCCGTCATGGAACGCATCCGCGTCCACCGACACGACGGCGGCCGACCCCGCACCCGCCCTGATCATCACGGCGGCGATAAGGCGCACTCGTCCCGACGCAACCCCCACTACCCGCGCAGACGGCAGATCAAGCACGCCATCCCCGAACCAAGCAACCACCGGGCCAACCGTCAAAGGCGCGGCAGCAATGAAGCTCCCCCATGATCTTGGACACTCGATGCTTACGCCACGAGGGCGTGTTCTTGTTCGAGGCGCTGTCGGGTCTCGAGCGGGGTGAGGTAGCCCCAGCGTGGATGGCGGCGTAGGCGCTGTCGGTTGTAGAAGGTCTCGACGAAAGCGAAGATGTCCGCGCGGGCGCTGGACCGGTCCGGCCAGCGGCGGGTTCCGATCTCCTCCTTCAGCAATGCGAAGAACGACTCGGCGGCGGCGTTGATGCCCCTATGGATGTCAAGTGTCGTCTCGGGCCAGTTCCGTGGGGTGTGCCGGGGTGTTTGCGGGGACGATGAACCGGTAGATCTCTCGTGCGACGTACCGTTTAAGGCAGCGAATGATCTCGCGTTTGGTCTTGCCCTCCGCGAGGCGTCGCTGCAGGTAGTCCTGGGAAGGGCCCGCCCAGCGCAGGCGGCTGAGGACGATCCGGTAGAGAGCGGCATTGGCCTGGCGGTCGCCGCCTCGGTTGAGTCTGCGGCGCTGGGTCTTGCCGGAGGATGCCTCGACTGGGCTGGTGCCGCACAAGGCGGCGAAGGACGCTTCGCTGTCGAGGCGTTCGGGGTTGTCACCGGCCGAGATGAGCAGGGCTGCTGCGGTGTCCGGGCCGACGCCATGGACGTCGAGCAGGCCCGGAGTACTCGCCTGGATCGCCTCTGTTATCCGCTTGTTGAGGTCGTTGATCTCCTCGGTCAGGTTCTGGATGCGGCGGGCCAGCAGTCCCAAGGTGTGACGCGCGGCGTCTGCCGGCCCGGAAATCTCCGTTTTCGCCAGTGCGGCGCACTGTTGGAACAGCTTCGGGTTGCTCAGCCCTGCCAGGGACTCGCGAAGTTCGGCGTCGGCGCAGACCAGAACGCTCTTGAGCTGGTTGATGGCCTGTGTCCTGGACTTGATCGCGGACCCCTTCGCCAGCTTGAACAGCCGCAGCATCTCCACCGGGCCGTCGCTCGTCTTCGCCACGGCGGTGGCCCGACCGGACAACACGGCACGGGCAGCTGCTTCGGCATCGATGGCGTCGGTCTTGCCGTGGCGCCGTCGGGCGGCCTTGTCGGGCTGATTGACCTCGGTCACCTCGATGCCCTCGGCCCGAAGGTGCCGCGTCAGGGCTGCCCCGTAGGATCCGGTGCACTCGACCCCGGCTCGCCGCAGCATGCCGAACGAGCGTGCCCAGGAGAGGAGTTGGCGATATCCCTCGACGGTCGCCGGGAAGCTGCGGCCGTCCAGAGCGGCGCCGAGCGTGGTGATGACGGCCGCGGCGTGGACGCCTTTGTGGGTGTCAACGCCGAGCAGGATGTCCTCCTCGGCGCTGCCCGGGACGTGACATGGGGCCGTGGGCTGCGTGATGCTGGGCAAGGTCGCCTGTCTCCTGATCACCTCGGGTACTGGTGGCCGTCGCCGGGCCGGGGCGGTCAAGACTGTGACGGTGCCTGTCGCGAAGGCCCCTATCGGGACACGTCCCCTGCCCGGCGGCAGCGAGTACCGCTCCAGGCAGCGGCCGACAGATCAACGCCAAGGCAGCAACGCCAGTCGAAGCACGGGTCAGGCCACTGCCCGGAGCGGTACCCGATCATCCTCACAGTCGAAGCACGAGCCGGTTCGGCCCATGCTCTGCCGCAGTCCCAACCGGCTTATCTTGCACCGGAGTTCATCTGAGGTGTATTCACTGCCGCGGTCCGAGTGCGCAATGCATCCGGGCTGGAGTCGGCCGCGTCCGGCGGCCATCTTCAGCGCGTCCACGACCAGGGATGCACGGTGGTGGTCAGCCATCGAGTAGCCGACGATCTCGCGGGTTGCGAGGTCCAGCCAGGTCGCCAGATACAACCAGCCCTCGTCGGTGGGGATGTAGGTGATGTCGCCGACCAGCTTCATCCCCGGAGCCGGTGCGGTGAAGTCGCGGGCGATCAGGTCCGGGGCGGGCACCGCCCTTTTGGCCGGGCGGGTCAGGCCCTTTCGCCTGCGCCGCGTGACACCGCTGATGCCGCGTTCACGCATGACGCGCTCGATCCGTTTACGGTTCACGCGGTGCCCGAGCCGCCGCAGTCCGGCGTGGATGCGCGGCACCCCGTAGGCGCCCCTAGATGATCGATTCCAAGGGATCAGTGGTCATAGGCGGTCAGTGAGCGCAGGACGAGCTGGCCGGTGTGGTCGTTGTGCCAGATCGCGGCGGTCAGCGCGAGGATGCGCTGCATGACGCGGGCGATCACGCCGGCCGGTGTGCGGCCTCGGTGCTGTTCGAGGTTGAGCTGGCCCTTGAAGGTCTCGTTGACCGACTCGATGACCTGCCGCAACGGCTTGAACAGCGGGGCCCCGGGCCGTTCCGGCTCGCCCTTGCGGGCCGGCCGCAGCAGCCGGATGTCCTGCTCGGCCACCTGGTGCTCGAAGTCGCGGCCGAAGTAGTTCTTGTCGCCGATCAGCGTCTGTCCAGGCCGGGCAGCGACGAGGTGCGGTTCGGCGGCGAGCAGGTCCAGCAGGGTCTCGCGTTCGTCGGCCTTGGCCCCGGTCAGGGCGAAGGCGATCGGCAGGCCCTGCAGGGTACACACCAGGTGCAGGCGCAGGCCCCAGAAGAAGCGGCTGTGGCTGGCGCAGTACCCGTACTCGGCCCATCCGGCCAGGTCGGAGCGTTTGACGGTCTCGCGGGAGCGTCCGCACTCCACCGGCGTGGAATCCACGATCCACACGTCGTCGCTCCATACAGAGGTGTCGGTAGCCAGCAGCCGGGTCACCCGCCGCAGCAGCTCGGCGGCCTTGCGCAGGCGCTTGTTGTAGCCGGGCTGCTTCGGCAGGTAGGGGAAGAGATGCCGCAGGTGGGAACGGGCATGGCGAAGCCACTTGGCCTCGGAGGTGAAGCCCAGCATGGCCTGCACCATCGCGAGCGTGACCAGCTCGGCATCGGTCAGTCGCGGAGCGATCCCGACCGCCGGACGCCAGGGCGCCAGATGCGGCGATGCCTTCAGCAGGTCGTCGGTCTTCACATAGAGTGCGGTGGCGAGGGAGTCCAACTCTGTCTTCACACACTGACGTTGGGCTCCCTCCCCTTATGCGCGCAGCCGATCCCTTGGAATCGATCATCTAGAGGCGAGGTGCAGCACGGTGATCTCGTGGGCCAGGGCGTCGTCCGCGGCCTGCTTCGCCCGCCGGGTCTTCTCTCCGGCCAGCCATGCGTAGAAGGAGGAGCGGGCCACCTTCAGCAGCCGGCACAGCAGAGCAACGTTGTGGGTGGTCTTCTCCGCCTCGATGAACGCGTACACCTCGTTCATCGATCGCTCTCCTTCGCGAAGAAGACCGCCGCTTTTCGCAGCACCTCGATCGTCTCCGCCTGCTCGGCGGCCAGCCTCCGCAGCCGCCGCAGCTCTTCGCGTTCGGCCGTCGTCAGCTCTCCCGGCGGCCCCTGCCCGCGGTCGATCGCATCCTGCTTGACCCAGTTGCGCAGTCCCTCGGCGCTGACCCCGATCTGGCGGGCCACCTCGGTGACGGTCTTCCCGGAGGAGTACACGAGCGCGATCGCGTCCCGTTTGAACTCCTCCGTATACCTCCTGCTGCGGTTGCTCTTGCTTCCCACCTAATCCGTGGTGAAGGACGTTCAGATGGAGCGTGTGCTTCTCGGGACGTTCGAGTGCCGGATCCGCCATTCATGGCATGGCCAAGATCCCGGTGCTCTTCGTGGTGGCGGCAGTGTGGATGCCGGACGGACGTCTACTTCCCACTGGACCGTTCAGGTCTCGTGCCAGGCTGACGGCGCCCTGTGTCGCATTGCCGCCACCGCGGCGGGCCGTTGGCGCTTCGTCGGTGCCGGGCGGATGCCTGAACTTCCCCTGGAGTTCGACCCCTCACTGCAGAGCGGCGGCGCCCGGCATCGCCGAGCGTCAACACCCGCCGCTTGATCACTCGTTGGTGTTGGTGGTGCGAGCCCGCCGCACGGTGACCTCTTGATGCGCCTGAGCCGCCAGAGCTCTCGCACAGACCGAGGCCCGTGGGGTGCGCTGGTGCCACGAACGGCTAGTGAGGTGGAGGCACAACCGCAGCGCGGCTGATGCCTGGGATTAGGTCGCTCGCGTGGCCCGCATGCGCTCGTGACCAGCGCAAACACCAGCACTTCGAGGAGGGGAACCTTGCTCTACTGCGGAATCGACTGGGCCGAACGCACCCACGACGTCGCCCTGGTCGACGACTCCGGCGTGTTAGTAGCCAAACGACACATTACCGACGATGCAGTCGGATACGCACTGCTGATGGAGCTGCTCGCCGAGCACGGCGACACCAAGGAGACCCCGATCCCCGTGGCGATCGAGACCTCCCGCGGACTGCTGGTCGCGGTGCTGCGGACCGGCAAGCGCAGGGTGTACGCCATCAACCCACTGGCCGCGGCCCGCTACCGCGACCGGCACAGCGTCTCGCGCAAGAAGTCCGACCCCGGCGACGCCCTCGTCCTGGCGAACATCTTGCGCACCGACATGCACGCTCACCGTCCCCTGCC
The DNA here is from genome assembly GCF_055760475.1 of Streptomyces sp. DS1-CR2. NCBI lineage: Bacteria > Bacillati > Actinomycetota > Actinomycetes > Kitasatosporales > Streptomycetaceae > Streptomyces > Streptomyces sp. DS1-CR2. The sequence goes on along the minus strand of NZ_CM147085.1, from coordinate 9,126,183 downwards.
AGACGACTCCGATCTCGGACGCGCGATCGCCGTCCTCGCCCGCGCCCAGCAGGACGCGCTCTGGAACCGGCAGCAACTCGCCAACCAGCTGCGTTCTCTGCTGCGGGAGTACTACCCAGCCGCCCTGGAAGCCTTCACCACCTGGGCCAACGGGCTGTGTCGCCCCGAGGCCCGCGAACTCCTGAAGACCGCACCGACCCCCACGCAGGCAGCGAGGCTCACCCGCACTCAGCTCCAGGCCGCCCTCAAGCGTGCCGGCCGCAAACGTGGCATCGCTACCGAGGCCGACCGCCTGCGCGACGTCTTCCGCGTCGATGGGGCGCATCAGCCGCTGCTTATCGAGAATGCTCTTGGCAAGCAGATGCTCGCTCTCCTCCTCCAGCTGGAAGCTGCCTGCACGGCAACCGACGACCTCGCGAAGGCGGTGGAGGAGGCATTTCCCCAGCACTCGGACGCCGAAATCCTCCTGAGCTTCCCCGGACTCGGCATCCAGCTCGCCGCCCGCATCCTCGCTGAAATCGGGGACGACCGAAACCGCTTCGCCGACGCTCGCGGCCTGAAGTCGTACGCGGGCTCCTCGCCCATCACCAGGGCGTCTGGCAAGAAGTCGTCCATCACGCGACGCTGGGTGAAGAACGACCGTCTCAACCATGCCGGCTACCTCTGGAGCTTCGCCTCCCTGCGGAACTCACCCGGAGCCGACGCCCACTACCGGCGACGTCGCGAACGCGGCGACTGGCACGCGGCCGCCCAGCGAAACCTCTTCAACCGCATGCTCGGACAGCTCTACCACTACCTCCAGCACCGCAAGCCGTTCGACGAGGAAACGGCCTTCCCCACCGAACTCGCTTCCTCGGCTTGACGCGTTGGCATCGTGAGGTGTCTGGCACTACTTCCTCTGGAACTCACGTCCCAGTCTCCAGGTGTCCACGATCAAGGGGAAGGTCCACCTTGCGGGAGGTGAAGTCGCCGCGGCGGAGCAGGCGGCGGGTCAGGACGCCGAACCACAGCTCGACCATGTTCAGCCAACTGGCGTGCTTGGGCGTGTGGGTGACGGTGATTCGCGGGTGGGCTGCAAGCCAGGCGCGGGTGGCCCGGGAAGTGTGCGAGGAGCCGTTGTCCATGATCAGGTGGAGGCGCAGGGCCGGGTCGGTCAGCCGATGCAATCGCCGTAGGAAGGCGATGAAGGTGGCCGAGTCGTTGCGCTCTATGCGCTCGGCCAGGACCTGGCCGGTGGCCACGTCCATGGCGGCGACGATGGAGACGGTGCCGTGCCGGCGGTACTCGAACTCGCGCCGCTCGGCCTGTCCGGGGCGGGCGCGCCGGGTGGGGTAGCGGCGGGACTTGGCCTGGATGCCGGTCTTCTCATCCACGCTGACCAGCAGCGTGCCGGGTGGGATGTCCAGGTAGAGGTGGCACACCGCGCCGGCCTGGGCCCAGAACGCGTCGTCGTCGGCCCGGTTGAGCCAGCCGCGGACCCTGTGCGGGCGCACCTTCGCCTCGGCCAGGACCCGGCCGACCGTGGAGGGCGAGAGCACCAGGCCGCGTTCGGCCAGGTGGGCGGCGATGGTGGCGCGGGTCCATAGCGTGGCTCCCTCGGGCGGCACGCTGGTAGCGGTGGCCACCACGGCCAGGCGCGCGCTGGGACCATGCTGTTCGGGGCGTCCGCTGCGCGGGCGGTCGAACAGGCCCGCCACCCCACGGCGGCGGAAGCGTTCGCGCCGGGTGCGCACGGTGGGCACACTGCATCCGAGCTCGGCGGCGATGGCGGTGGTGGGCCGGCCCGCGGCGGCCAGCAGTACGATCCGTGCGCGCCGCACCACTGCCTGCCCTGCCCCGGCAGCGGCCACGAGCGTGCGCACCTTGCGTTCCTGCTTGCGTGAAAGCGGCAACGGCGGTGCGGGTGGATGGGCCACGAAGGGGTGCGTTTCCTTTGGAGTGAGCACCAGCCGGAAGCTGGGGTGATCATCAATCGCTGACTGCCTTCTGACGCTTCGCTCCATGCCGGACAGGTGGGCGAAGCGGGGACATCCCCGGTCAGGCCCATCCCTCCAGGGATACACACGTGGGCGTCGACGAGTTCGCCCACAGAGACCCGTGAGGCGTCAGCTCTGTGCCGTGGGGCGGACGACGATGTCGCCGACGTCGACGTTCGACGGCTGCTCGATCGCGAAGGCGACAGCGCGGGCGATGTCGTCGGGGGAGAGGGAGAAGTCGACCGCCGGAGCCTGCGACTTGACGGTGGGGCTGGTGACCGAGTCGGCGAACTCCGTCGCGACGTAGCCGGGCGAGATCATGGTGACCCGCAGGTCGGGCCCGGCCTCCTGGCGCAGTCCCTCGGAGACGGTGCGGACTGCGTTCTTCGTCGCCGCGTAGACAGCCTGGTTCGGCACGATGCGCAGCCCGGCGGTCGAGACGACGTTGACGAACTGCCCCCTGCTCTGCTTGCGGAACACGGGGAGCGCTGCCGCGATCCCGTGCAGCACGCCGCGGAAGTTGACGTCGATCATCTGGTCCCAGTCCTCGACGCGCAGCTCGTCGAACGGCGAGATGGGGCCGATCCCGGCGTTGCTGACGAGGACATCGAGCGCGCCATAGCGCCCGCAGGCGTACGCCACCAGGTCCGCGACGTCTCCTCGGCGACGCACGTCCGTCGTCTTCCAGACGGCCGTGCCGCCATTGGCCTCGATACGGGCGCCGAGCGCTTCCAGCCGGTCGCTCCGACGCGCTCCGAGGACGAGCTTCGCGCCGCGCGACGCGAGGAGCAGCGCGCTCGCCTCGCCGATCCCGCTGCCCGCGCCCGTGATGGCCACCACCTTGCCGTCGATCCCTGTCATGCTCGGCCTCCGATGCTAGAAGTAAGAGGGCTATCACTTATAAAGTAAGTGGCCTCTTACTTATGGTCAAGGAGGTGGACCGAGTGACTGACGCAGCAAGTGGGGCGGGGAGTGAGCGCCCTGCCCGGGGGCAGCTCCGCTCGGCGCTAATCGCTGAGAGCTTCGTGCTGCTCTCCGAGACGGGGATGGCCGGCTTCTCCGTCGCCGAACTCGCCCGCAGGCTCGGGGTGAGCACGGCCGCCCCGTACCGTCACTTTCCCCACCGTGACGCGCTGCTCGCCGTCGTCGCGGCACAGGCCGCCGACGAGCTCACCCGGTCCATCGAGGCCGCCGCGCAGGCGGCCGGATCCGACCCGATCGACCGGCTCGCGGCCACCGCGGGGGCATACGTTCGCCACGTGTCCGACCGCGGCGCCGGCTTCGACGTGATCTTCGCCCGGGAGCTGAGGCCGCTGCGCGACGCCGACGTGGCCCGGGCCGGCCGGGACCTGATGGCGCTGCTGCTCGACCTCGCCCGGCAGGCGGGCCACGCCGAACCTTCCCAAGCACTGCTCCTACTCGAACAGCTCTTCGTCCTAGCCCACGGCTACGTCACCCTGGACACGGAGGACTTCCTGACGCGCTCCCGCCTCTCCCCCGAGGATGTCGCCACCCGCGCCACGCGCGCGGCGACGGCGCTGCTGCGCGGCAACGCGACGTGAGCACTAGCCGGGAGCTTGGGTGATCACCATGCCGGTTCCCCCCAAACGCCTCAAGGAAGAGGTCGACGGCACCGTCGACCACCACGCATTCCAGCTACAAAGCTGGCCCGCCTTGGCCGAGGTTGACACCCGGTGGCGCGGTTCGTTCGGCTACCTCACGGCGATCGTCGAGAAAGAGGGCGAGGACGTGCGCATCCCGCTGTGCCGCATCGAATACCTCGGCGCCGACAACGCTTGGGGCTTCGCCATGTACTTGAGTGCCACCGACGCCTACACCGACGCGGTCTTGCGCACCGGCAGCCCGACGACAGCCTTCGACACCGCCGCCCTCGTCCACCTCGCCGACTACCACGCGTAGCCAGATCCGGCACACTCAACCAGCAAAGGACCTGCGACGCGCTGCACTAGTGGGCCGTGGACGGGTGATGACTGTGGCCACAACAACGAGGTTCACGAGCGTTGGCTGCGGCTGCGGAACAGGTCGACTCGGGCGCCTGATTTCGGGACGAGTGGTATGACGCGCAGTGCGGTGGATGCCGGTTCTGGATCGCGTTGAGCGGCGAGTTGGGTCAGGACTGGGATGCCTGCTCCCATGTCGACTCGACGTTCGATGGACAGGTGCGCTTCAAGCATGATGGCTGCGTCTCCTTCATGGTCCGCGCAGCCGGCCCGTTCGGCTGACGGCTGCTGCAGGGAAGCAGCCAGGACCTGTCCGGCCGATCATCTGGCTATCGATGGTCGGCAGGTCCCCCTGTAGTGGCCTTCGCGACTCGGCCATGCTGAGTGGTGAACCGGTCCAGCAGCCGGATCGCCATGTCGTGGTCGTAGAACTGGGCCATCTCGTAAGCGCTTCGCCCGCCGCCGAGGGTTGAGACGGGGTCGGCACCATAGGCCAGGACGATGGCGGTAAGAGCGCTATCGATCGGCTGACCTGACTGAAGAGCTGAGTCCCCTTCCAGTTCGATGGCGTGTGTCAGCAGGGTCATCCCGCAGCAGACCTCATTCACGTCAGCTCCCTCGTCCAATAGGCGAGTGAGCGTGGCGTGATCGCTGGACTCCACCGCTTGGTGGGCGGGCGTCCAGGGGTTTTCGAGTTCCACGATGCTCACCACGACATCATGTCTGACCGCTCACCAACATGATCGGCCGAGCAGCTCCTAAACAGCCGCCACCAAGGCAGACGCGGCTGGGAAGGCAACGGCCTCATCGAAGTGGTGGCCGTGCTGGAGGCAGTGGTAGAGCTGTCCGATCAGACGGTTGAATAGGTTGCGCTGGGCTGATGCGTGCCAGTCCCCGTGGTCGCGGCGGCGCCGGGCTTTGGCACCGGGCCCGGCATCGTGGCCGCCTTCCCTGCTCCGCCTGTCCACGGCCGAAGGCTGCCCTGGTATCAGTGGTGGAGGGCTGATCTGCCCAGTGTCAGAGGCTGCTGGCAGCATCAGCCGCTATGAGCATCATCCGTACTACCCCGCCGCGTCCGCTCGACGTGACCACACTTTTCCCTCAACTGGCCCCGCTGGCCCGCACGGCGACCCGGCTGCACCCTCGCCCCGGGTCCCCTTCGCCGCGCGACAGTTCGGTCGGTGGTCCGCTGTTGTGGCCAGCCGAAGAGCTGTGGCCGCACTGCGAAGGACCGCACGAGCTGGACGGGGTGAACGTGGCTCTGTCGCCGGCGGACTTGCGGCTGGAACGCCGGATCCGTGCCGCCGCGCAGGGCCGGGATCTGACCTCGCAGGAACGGAAAACCCTCACCCGCATCCGTCCCCCGAGGACCTATCCGCGACCAAGGCCGAGCCGCCAACCATATGACGGGGCGATGGCGATGTTGCCGCTGGCGCAGCTGTACGTGCGTGACGTGCCCGCTTTGCGCGCGCCCGCCGGCGCAGATCTGCTCCAGGTACTGTGGTGTCCTTTCGACCACCCTCCGATGAAGTTCATGCCCAGGACCGTGCTGTTCTGGCGGTCCGCGGCCACGGTCACCGGCATCCTCACCGCACCCCCGGAACCGCCCGTGGTGCAGTTCGACGGTTACCTGCCCGAGCCGTGCCTGCTCGCTCCGGAGCAGATCACCGAGTACCCCAACCCCCTGGAGCTCAGCAAGGAAGTGCGGGCCCAACTTGGGAACTTGAGCAAGTGGCAGGCGGCCGGCGACGCGGTGGACAGCCGGTACGCCTCGTACCCGGAGGAGTTCTACTCGGTCAATCTGTCAGTCGCGCCCGGCTGGAAAGTCGGCGGCTGGGCCCCCTGGGGTTACACCGACCCCAGGCCCCAGTCTTGCCCCGCCTGCGACACCACGATGGTCCCGCTGCTGACCATCCCCACCTTCGAATGGGACGACAGCACCCGCAGCTGGATCCCGAACGCAGATTGCGAAGATCGAGAACACACCAGTCCGTCCTCCATCCACACTCGCCCGGAGGGCCACGCCGTGATCGACTTCTTTCGCGCCCAAGGCATTGAGGTGCACGACCGCGGTCGCATCCCCCGCGATGCCCGCGCCACGGCGCTCGGCACCGACCCTGTGCCAAGGCAACCGACCGCCGTCCAGATCGCCAGCGGCCAAAAGCAGCAGCTCTACGTCTGCCCGACATCACCGGAGCATCCCCACACCGAGCTGATGCAGTAGCCGCACCGACAACAACCCATCGCCCAGCCGTCACTCCGTCCGAGAAGAGTTGGCTGGACACGGGATACCCGCAGGCCTCAATACGCGGTCATCTGGGCGAACCGGATGAAGATGCCCGCCACGTGTAGTCCGGCTGGATAGACGGCTGCTGTCTTCTCGTAGCGGGTGACGATCCCACGCCACTGCTCAAGCGGTTGATGCAGCGTTCTACGGTCTTGCGCTGCTTGTATGCCTCGCGATCGAAGACCGGTGGCCTGCTACCCCTACCCGGCGTAGCCGGTGACGCTGCTGATCTGCCGGGATGGGGATCACCGCGCGGATGCCACGCTTCCGCAAGTGATCACGGATTGCCCGGGAGGAATATGCTTTGTCGGCCAGAATCACGTCCTGCCTGGTGCGAGGTCGTCCACGAGGTCGGGGGACCCCAGACGGGCCATTACATCCGCGAAGGCAGGGGCGTCGCCTGCCTGGCCATGGTCTTGCGCGCCAGTCCAACCCACCGCCCTTCGCCTGGGTCACTGCGGACGCGGCCTACAAGCAGGACTCCCACCTTCGCCGCTTTCCTGCTCGGTTGCGTCCAGGGAAGTGGTGTACGGGTTCGACCTGATCCGGGGGTTTGCTCCGGCATGGGAATGAGATCCGCATAGACGAACGGCCACCGGCTGATCTTCGAAGTGTCTAAGCCTCGAAGGAGATCAGCACGATGACCGCACCAGACAGTCTGCCCCTGCATGTCCTCGCGGAAGACAACCTCGCCGCGGCGAGTCCGGATCTGTTGCGCGCGATGGTCAAAACGTTCGCCGACGCGCTCATGTCTGCCGAGGCAGATGCTCTCTGCAACGCCGAATACGGGCAGGTCAGCGACGAACGCGTCAACCACCGCAACGGCTATCGCCCACGCGAGTGGGACACCCGCGCCGGCACCGTCGAACTAGCCGTCCCCAAGCTGCGTCAGGGCAGTTACTTTCCGCACTGGCTTCTCGAACGGCGCCGCCGGGCCGAGCAGGCCCTGATCTCGGTCGTCGCCACCGCCTACCTGCTCGGCGTCTCCACCCGCAGGGTCGAGAAACTCGCCGAGTCCCTGGGCGTCACCCAGCTGTCGAAGTCCCAGGTCAGTGCGATGGCCAAGCACCTGGACGAACAGGTCGCCGCGTTCCGCAACCGGCCACTGGACGCCGGGCCTTATGCGTTCATCTGGGTCGACGCGCTGACGCAGAAGGTCCGCGAGGGCGGCCGCATCATCAACGTCCACGCGCTGATCGCGGTCGGCGTCAATGCGGACGGACACCGGGAGATCCTCGGCATCGACGTCGCCACGGCAGAGGACGGGGCCGGCTGGCTCGCCTTCCTGCGCTCGTTGACTACCCGCGGTTTGTCCGGTGTCCAGCTGGTCGTCTCCGACGCTCACACCGGCCTGGTGAACGCGATCGGCGCGGTCCTGCCGGGCGCCTCGTGGCAACGATGCCGCACGCACTACGCCCGCAACCTGCTCAGCCAGGTCCCCAAGTCGGCCCAGCCCTGGGTGGCCACCCTGCTGCGGACGGTGTTCGAGCAGCCTGACACCGACGCCGTCCAGGCTCAGATGCGACACGTCCTGGACGCGCTGGAGGCCAAGTTCCCCAAGGCAGCAGCCCACTTGGACACCGCCCAGCACGATCTCCTGGCATTCACCGCGTTCCCGCGTGAGATCTGGCGGCAGATCTGGTCGAATAATCCGCAGGAGCGGCTGAACAAGGAAATCCGGCGCCGCACCGACGTGGTCGGCATCTTCCCCGACCGCGCCGCCGTGATCCGCCTGGTCGGCGCGGTCCTGGCCGAGCAGAACGACGAATGGACCGAGGCCCGCCGCTACATGGGACTCGACCTACTCGCCAAGGCCCGCCTCCACCCGATCGAGTCAGAAACCGACGAGACCGTCCTGCCCACCGAACTCACCGCCTAGCCTCAAAGAAGAGATCACCGAGTGGCCGTCGATACACCACTCCAGCGGACGTGACCTCCTGCTCTTCCTTTCGGCTAGCTTGTCCTGCACCGTTGTGGGCGGCGCGACTAGGGGGGACTGTGCGACCACTGCTCGAGGGAGACCCGTCACAGGTCGGGGGCTATCGCCTTCTCGGTCGCCTCGGGGAGGGCGGTATGGGGCGGGTATATCTGGGGCGCTCCGCGGGCGGCCGGACGGTAGCGATGAAGGTAATTCAGGCGGAGTACACGCAACTTCCGCAATTTCGCCAGAGGTTCGCCCGCGAGGTCGCTGCAGCGCGCAGGGTCGGCGGGGCGTGGACCGCCCCGGTCCTGGACGCGGACACGGATGCGGCGGCGCCCTGGGTGGCCACCGGATACGTGCCCGGCCCGGATCTGCACACCGTGGTGACGGAGACGTACGGACCGCTGCCGGAGTCGACGGTGGTTACGCTCGGTCACGGCCTAGCTCAGGCTTTGCGAGATATTCACGCCGCGGGACTGGTTCACCGTGATCTCAAGCCGTCCAACATTCTCGTGACGATCGACGGGCCGAGCGTCATCGATTTCGGCATCGCTCGCGCTCTGGAGACCCTGGCAGACGGACAGTTGACCCGCACCGGCGCAGTGATCGGTTCACCGGCGTTCATGTCACCGGAGCAGGTACGGGGCGATCGGCTCACGCCTGCCTCGGATGTCTTCTCGTTCGGGTCTGTTCTGGCGTTCGCCGCTACTGGCCGCTCTCCGTTCGGCACTGCCGACAGTGGCATCCACGCTCTGATGTTCCGCGTCGCCGAGGAGACTCCAGACCTGTCAAACCTGCCCGACGGTCTGCGCAGCGTGGTGGAGGGGTGTCTGGTCAAAGACCCCTTGCGCCGTCCAGGCGTAGACAAGCTTCTCGCACTGACGAAGCCGGCCCAAGGTCCGTGGCTTCCTGCAGAACTTCTGACCCACCTCGGGCGGGAGATCGCCTTCATCTTGCAGGCGGATACTCCACAAGATCAATCCGCGGCCTACGCCGATATAGCCGGCCAGCGCAGTGCCACTGCCGTGTCCGCGGACGCGCCATCCGGCGACACGGCGGTGGCGGCCACGGCCCCGGGAGTGCCGGAACCGGAGTTGCCAACGGCTGACGCACCCGCTCGCCCGCCATTGACAAGCCACTCGCCGCCACCGGCGCCCGCCCGTGCGCCCGGCCCTGCTCGCTGGCGCCGTGTCTGGGGCAAACCCCGCAACCGCGGCCTCATCATCGGCTCCCTGGCAATCACTCTGGCTGCAGCCCTGATCCCCGCCACAGGACTTCTAGACGAGCCAGACCTCACGGTGGTCGGCACCTGGCAACTCGACCAGCCGGCCATGAACGGCCCCTACCGACGGCTCACCATCGGCACCGACAGCGAGAAAGGCGGCTCACCAGCCCAGGTCCTGTTCATCAACAATCGCGGCGACGTGCTGTGCCAGGCGACAGCTCCCGTCATTGAGCGAAGCGACAAGCGCGTACTACTTGGGCCTGAGCAAGTCACGAGAACAGTGCCGGCGAGCGCAGGCAAGAACCAGTGCCCGGGCGAGCGCCGACAGGCCTACACAGTGCAAGGGCAGGACAGGCTTAGAGCAGGAGCCGCGTCGACGAACGCTTCCGAAGACCCTGGCCTGGTCCGAGAACCCGACGCGGACAAGCCCATTGATGAAGACTATTTGGGCAACTGGTCGGGTAGCAAACCGCGCTACTCGCAAATGGACACCAATTACCACACGGCACCAGCCACCATCCGCCAAGCCAAAGTCGGAGAAATCGCCGTGACCTTCACCCTCTCCGATGGCCCCAACGGTGCCAAATGCACCGGCAAGTCACCCCTCTTGCAGGTAACTGACGACGCGATCCGACTAGGACCCTCCGCATTCTCCCCACCTACCGCGGAAGGTTGCGCACCTGCCGCCCTGACGTCATCCGGCGACAGCCTCCAGCTCCTCCTGAGCGGCAACGACTCCATCACCCTGGTTCCACAACTGTGACCACCGTCGGCTCGCGGCAGCCGGCCGGATCCCCGGCCGCAGCCGCATGATCGCAGTAGAGCCAGCGAGGGGGACGGGAGACAGGGGCGCGGAAGGAGGCCATGTCATGGAGACGGCCGAAGGACGGCGACCAGGCACTCGTGGACCACCGCCCCTTTGATGGGGATCTTGGCCCGCAGTGTCGCGTCGATCAGCGGCGCGACTTCGTCCACTACCCGAGCCTTCGGCTTCCCGTTCCGCGCCCGCTTCGGTGGCGCGATCAGTGCCTGCCCCGACAGGTATCTGCTGACCGTGCGACGGCTCAGCCCGGTCGCCTTGGCGATCTCCGACAAGCTCATCAACATCAGCGAGAACCGGACCAATGTCTGCGCCGTCGGCGCGGCCGTGCTCGGGCCCGACGGCAAGCCGGTGGGCGGGGTGGGCATCTCCATGCCCGATATCCGCTTCGACCACCGCAAAGTGCCGGAGCTGGGCGAGCTGGTCCGCAAGGCGGCGGTCGACATCGCCGCCAACCTCGCGAGCCGACGGCGAAGTTGACGGGCGCACTTCTGGCGGTACGTAATCCTGACGGTGCGCAATGCCAACCGTGCGCGATCCCGGTCGCGCGATGCCCCGCTCGTGAAGCTGCGCGCCCTCAGCGAAGCGGTGCGCTCGACCCTCAGCGGCGGCCCCTGGCGTGTACGGCACGAGTTCGTCGAGTCGAGCCTCCTCACGCCCCGCCCTGCCACCTCAGTGCTGGGAGCCGGGTGCCGCGAGCAGCGCGTCCACCACGTACTTCAGGTCGCCCAGCGCGGCGTCGATCGACACGGCCTCGGGGTCGAGCAGCGCCTGGTACACGGCACCGCGCAGGGCGCTGACGATCAGTAGGGCCGCCCTGGCGGCGTCCACGTCCGGGACCCGGAAGGGTCTCGTTCGGCGGCGTGTGGGGGAGCCATGTGAGGGCGGTGCGGAAAGTCCGGCTCTCGGAAACCGAGGTCCAGGTGATGAAACCCTCCTCAAACCCTGACAGGCCGCCAGAAGAACCCAGGGCCGTCCATTGATGCACGGGGCAGGAACGCCGAAGGGCGGCGCACGCCGACGTGGTGTCGGGGTACGCCGCCCAGGGGTGGGACGGGTTTCGGGAGATAGCCCGCGTACTCATCCAGGTCACTCCGGGTCGCTGTTGAACTTCGCCTTCGACCAGTAGTAGCCGAGGACGCTCAGACCCACGCACCAGGCAACGGCGATCCACCCGTTGCTGCCGATCTCGCTGCCGAGGAGGAGACCGCGCAGGGTTTCGATGGCGGGGGTGAAGGGCTGGTACTCGGCGATGGGCTGGAACCAGCCGGGCATGGTGTCGACGGGGATGAAGGCGCTGGACAGGAGAGGGAGCAGGATCAGGGGCATGGCGTTGTTGCTGGCGGCTTCGGCGTTGGGACTGATCAGGCCCATGCCGACCGCGATCCAGGTGAGCGCCGTGGCGAACAGGACGAGCAGGCCGAACGCCGCGAGCCATTCCAGGACGGTGGCGTCCGTGGAGCGGAAGCCGATGGCGACGCCGACGGCGCCGACGAGGACCACGCTGGCGATCGACTGCAGGACGCTGCCGATGACGTGGCCGATGAGGACAGACCCGCGGTGGATAGCCATGGTGCGGAAGCGGGCGATGATGCCCTCGGTCATGTCGTTGGAGACGGAGACCGCGGTGCCGATCGTGGTGGACCCGATGGTCATCAGGAGCAGGCCCGGGACGATGTAGGCGATGTACTCGGAGCGGTCCGCTCCCCCGCCGCCGATACCCGCGCTCATCACGTCTCCGAAGATGTAGACGAAGAGCAGGAGCAGCATGATCGGCGTGAGCAGCAGGTTCAGGGTCAGCGACGGGTAACGCCGGGCGTGCAGGAGGTTGCGGCGCAACATCGTGGACGAGTCGCGCACGGCGAGGGTCAGGGAGCTCATCGGACGGTCTCCTTGGGCTGGGTAGGGACCTTGTTGTCGCTGGTGAGTGCGAAAAACACGTCGTCGAGGTCGGGGGTGTGCACGGTCAGTTCGTCCGCCTCGATGCCGGCCGAGTCCAGCCAGTCGAGGATCGAGCGCAGTTCGCGCTGGCTGCCGTCGCTGGGCATCTGCAGCGCCAGTGCTTCGTCGTCGCGGGCGGCGTCGTGCAGGACGGTGGCGGCCTGCTGGTAGGCAGCCGGGTCAATAAACCGGAGCCGGATGTGGCCACCGGGGATGAGCCGCTTCAGCTCCTCAGCGGTGCCCTCCGCGGCGATCTTCCCGTCGTTCAGTACGGCGATACGGTCCGCCAACTCGTCGGCCTCTTCCAGATATTGGGTGGTGAGGAAGACGGTGACGCCGCCGGTGACGAGTTCGCGGATGATGCCCCACATGGTGTGGCGGGAGCGAGGGTCGAGGCCGGTGGTCGGTTCGTCGAGGAAGATGATCCGCGGGTTGCCGACCAGCGTCATGGCGATGTCGAGGCGGCGCTTCATGCCGCCCGAGTAGGTGGAGGCGGGCCTCGATGCGGCGTCGGTCAGGTCGAACCGCTCGAGCAGCTCGGCGGCGACCCGCCGCCCCTCACGCTTGGACAGGTGGTGCAGGTCCGCCATGAGGAACATGTTCTCCTCGCCGGTGATCAGCCCGTCAACGGCGGAGAACTGCCCGGTGACACCGATCGCGGCGCGTGCCGCGTGGGCGTCAGTGGCGAGGTCGTGTCCGCCGATGCGCAGTTCACCGGTGTCGGCACCGATGAGCGTGGAGAGGATCTTGACGGCGGTGGTCTTGCCGGCGCCGTTCGGGCCAAGCAGCGAGAAGACGGTTCCTTCGGGGACGGCGAGGTCGATGCCGTCGAGGACGACCTTGTCGCCGTACGACTTTCGCAGCCCGTTCGCCGCGATGGCCAAGCTGGTCATGAGAAGTGCTCCTTCTTGAGGGCTGCGTGACGGGGGTCAGTTGCTGCGGGCGGTGATGTCGCCCTGCCTGGTGGTGGCGCGGATGTCGAGGGTCGTGGTGCCGTCGTTCTTCAGGCTGTTCGTGACGCGGCCGTGAGAGGTGCCCGCCTCCAGGGCCGCGGAGACGCCGGCCGCGGCGGTGACGGTGATGTCGCCGGACTGAGTGGTCAGCGTGAGCTTGCCGCCGGTGGCCTCGGCGACGGTGATGTCACCACGGGCCGTGCTGATGTCACCGGAACCGGTGAGCCGTTTGACCTCGACGTCGCCGTCGGTCGCGGTCAGACGCAGGCCCGCGGCCTCGTCGACCTTGACGTGCTGGTAGGCGCCGTCGAAGACGAGGACACCGAGGCGGCCCACGGCGCGCAGTTCGGCGGCCTGTGCCTTCGCCTCGACCCGGGAGCCGGCGGGCAGTTGGACGGTCACCTCGATGGAGCCCGACGGGCTGAAGTGCTGGTCGCCCCCGGGGTTCACGACCCGCAGCACACCATTGTCGTAGGCGATGGTGGTCCGCTCGGCGGCCTTCACATCCCGGCTCTTCGAAGCGTTGGCGGGCCGGACCTCGACGGTGACGTCGCTCCGGTCGGCGGCGATCAGCTGGACCCGGCCGGCGGGGATGTCCAGGACGGCGGTGACGGGGGCGGTGGTGGCGAACTTCTGCATCACTGTGCTCCTTGATCGGGTGCCGTCTCCGGCCCTCGGTTTCTCTTTCTGACGAGGGAAACGCTACGTAGCGTTCAAGGATCGCGCAATGAGCTTGTTGCGCCAAAACGCAGTAACTGCAGGCCAGAACGTCTATTTCGTTGCAACAATTCTGCACTCTAACGCAACGGTAGCCAGCCGAACGTTGCATTGAAATGAGAGTGAACGCTAAGGTTGGCGACACCACGGATCACGGACACGGAGGAGATCGCGATGCCGGGAGGCAGGCTCAGCCAGCACGAACGCCAGGAGATCGCTCTGGGCCTTGCCGACGGCCTCGCCTACGCGGAGATCGCCAGGCGGCTCGACCGCCCCACCTCGACCGTCACGCGTGAGGTCATGCGCAACGGGGGCCCGACTTCCTACCGCGCCGACCAGGCCCACCGCGCCACCGAACGCCGCGCCCACCGGCGCAAGCAGCCCGCCTCCCGGGGACAGGAGGCGCCCGCGCTCCCCCACGGGCGCGACCCCGAAGCGGTACGCGAGTACGAGGAGTTGTTCACCACCGTCATGATCCAGTCGGGTCTGCCCAAGATGATGTCGCGGGTGATGGCGAGCCTCCTGACCACCGACTCCGGCAGCCTGACCGCCGCCGAGCTCGTCCAGCGCCTCCAGGTCAGCCCGGCCACCGTCTCCAAGTCGATCGCCTTCCTGGAGAGCCAGACCCTCGTGCGCAGAGAGCGCGACGAACGCCGCCGCGAGCGCTACGTCATCGACGACGACCTCTGGTACCAGTCGATGCTCGCCAGCTCCAAGGCCCTCATCCAGCAAGTCGAGGTCTCACGCCAGGGCGTCGCCGTCCTTGGCCCCGGCACCCCGGCCGCCACCCGCCTGGAGAACATCGCCCGCTTCCTCGACTACGTCGCCGACAGCCTCACCCGCGCCGCGGAACAGGCCCGCGAGGTCCTCTACACGAGGCCAGAGGCGGTCGCGGACGCAGAGGCGGACGCAGAGGCGGACCACGAATAGAGCGCGGTCCGAGGGAAGTTGGAATGCGGCTGCCCGCCGGGCCCGGCACCGTCCTCGACGGACGCCCGTTTTCGAGGACGAGACCGGACAGTCGATGACTCCGCCGCGCGCCAGAGCCTGGGGCCGGATCGGCCAGCCCCCGGTCGTGAGGGTGAGGGGCCGTGGCTCCGGGCGGGTGTCGATGGCGGGCATGGCCTGCTACAAGCCGAGCGAGCGATCCCGGCTGATCTACGCGATCCGCGAGTACCGCGGCCGCAAGGACACACCGAAGGGCTTCGGCTGGCGCAACTTCCGCGACCTGATCGTCCGCGCCCGTATCCAGCTCGGTGGCCCGATCGTGCTCGTCCGGGACAACGTCCACCTCCACCTGACCACTGGCATGAAGGAGTTCATCGCCGCGAACGCCGACTGGCTCACCGTGTTCCAGTTACCCACCTACGCCCCAGACCTCAACCCTCAGGAGGGCATCTGGTCGCTGGTCAAGCGCGATATCGGCAACCTCGCCGCCGCGGACCTCGGCCAGATCACCCGAGCCGTGAAACGCAAGCTCAAGATGCTGCAGTACCGCCCCGAAGTGATCGACGGCTGCCTCGCGGGCACCGGTATGACCCTTTGATTGAAGCCGCGCGCGGTCAAGAACAGTCTGAGCGGTAGGCGAAGGGCCTGTCGGGGCAGCTGGTGCATTCGAACAGGTAGATGCCGCCCATGTCGCCGAGCGTGAGCCCAGGGGGGCATTGGATCCCGGTGCATTGTTCGTAAGGAAGGTCCCAGATGCTTCCCGTGGCCGGGGTGTCCTCGATGGGCAGCCACGTGCGCCAGCTCTCGCCGTCGAACTCGGAGCTGTTGATCGTCAGGAGATGCTCCATGCGCACACTGCATGTAGGGCACGTCGGCCAGTCAGGCTCTTGCGTCCACGTGGGGTACCCGCCGACCTTGACGCCGTCCGACACGGAGAGGTGGGACCAGTAAGACCAGCCGGTTTCCTCCTCCAGCTGTTCGAACCTGACTTCGAGCGCCTCGGCGACCTCGTCCGGGAGGTCCCAGTTCGGGTAGTCGGTGACGCGCTCAGGGTGCAGGACGCACGGGTCCGGAAGGTAGTCGTTGTCAGGGCTGGTCGGGCAGGGTGGATTGGCCGGCTGTAGGTCGCTCAGGGAGCTGTCCCGCCAATACGTCTCAGGGCGGGGAACGTAGCCGTCCTCGTGGTCGAAGGGGCACCAGAGCACCTGCAGTAGATCGGCGGCGCTGGGGAAGGCCAGGTCAGGCACGTCGGTTGCGAATAGCTGGAGGACCGGGACGAGCGGGATCGGTCCCTGGGCGGGAGGGGAGAACGCCGTGCGCGGGTGGTCGTCCTTGCAGTGGGGCCAGGGCTCCGAGAGCGGCCAGAGCACGGGTCCGCCGAGCGAGCTTTCCCGCGCGCTCGGATCGCCGAGGCGCGGATGCAGGCGAACGGCCGTCTTCCGATAGTTGGCCACCTCCGGGAACAGCGTCTCGACATCGAGCGGACGTGGCGGGGTGGTGCGAGCCATCGGACGTGCTCCTCACAGACCAAAGTCTTGGTTTGGCCACGACCGAGACCGCGGTGGGCTGAGAGTAGCCGCACGGTCTGTCGGATCCACCAGCAGACCCCGTTCTCAGCCACGGGGCACTTCGCGGTCAGCCTTGCCAACACCCGACATCACGAGTTCAGGTTCAGTCACACCAACCGTGAGCTCCTGGAACGGCTCCTGCCACCCCGCAGGCAACGCTCCAACCCCCGTGTCATCAAACGCAAGATGACCAACTGGCACCTCAAACACACCCACCACCGCAACCCACCCCGGCCACCGGCCGTCGCCGTCACTCTGGTCCCACCCACCAAACCGACCAGCAGACGCCAGAAAAGCACCTAAATCACCGGTATTGCCCTTAGGGCCTGTCTTCCGGATCTTGGGGCTCGCGACGCGTTGATCCGCCTGAAGGTAGATCCCAGCCCTTCGTGGAACCGGTCTGCGCCGGTCAGCGTCCCTCCAGGAGCCAGCAAGATCGACTCCAATGGAGGACCTGCCCATGACCGGCACGGCCGCCCGCTACCTCTATATCACCCGGCACGGCGAGGCCTCGTCGGACGAGAGCCAGCTGACGGACGCGGGCCGCCACCAGGCCGCCCTGCTCGGGGAGCGGCTCCATGGGGTTCCGCTGACGGCGATCCATCACGGACCGCTCGCCCGCGCCGAACAGACTGCCCGGCTGGTCGGCGAACGGCTCGACGGCGTCCCCTTGCGGTGCTCCAATGCGGCCGGCGACTACATTCCGTACCTGCCGCCGCGCGAGGAGCTGCCGCAGGAGACGGCCGACGCCATGCTTGGGTTTTTGGGCCAGTTTCCGGCCGAGGAACGCGAGCAGGGGCCCGGGCTCGCGGCGGCGGCGCTCGCGGAGTTCACCGGACCCGTCGTCGGCGACGAGCCGTGCCACGAACTCGTCATCACCCACAACTTTCTTGTCGGCTGGCTCGTCCGAGCTGCCCTCGACGCCCCGAAGTGGCGCTGGATGGGCATCAACCACGCCAACGCGGCGCTGACTGTCATCCGCTACGCGCCCGGTCGCCCCCCGTCGGTTCTCCTCTTCAACGACACCGGCCACCTCCCCGCCGAGCTCCGCTGGACCGGCTTCCCGCAGGAGCTCCACGTCTGAGGCCCGGACCGCTTCCTCCGGATCACCTTGCGGACCAGCTTTGGATGCCCGCGACGTGGAGGGCTGCCAGGCCTTCAGGATCACCGCACGCAACCGTGAAGGCTCGCACCAACACCGCCCGAGGCACCACGGATTAGAAACCCGCACTCAGTAGGGTCGGGGACTGGCGCGGTGGCCGATGCTCCGTTTCCAGTCCCCGCCGCTTCAAACCGTGCATGCAGTTCTCCCGCACACGGCTTTCCGACATCGTTCACCGGCTGGCATGCGCCGTTGCCCTGTTCACGTTTCCGGTAAGACGGTAGACACCGAGCCGGGTGATCCATCCGTAAGTGAAACGGGTGGCCCTGTTCCGGCCTGCCATCCTGTGTTTCGTACTGGCGAAGATCGCCAGCCGCTCGTGGACGTAGCCGTCGACCACATTGAACTTCCGCCCGGAGTTCCCGTTACGGAAGTACGCAGCCCACCCCCGCAATACAGGGTTGAGGTCAGCTGCCACAGCAGACACCGGCCGCTCAGTCTTCGAACGGGCGGTCGCTGCACGGACTTTGTCCCGCAACACCCGCATCGCTCTGGCCGAGGGCCAACGCCGCAAGTAGAACTTGCCCCGCCACTTCCACGATTCCACCTTCCGGTGGTGGAAGCCGAGGAAATCAAAGCCCTGTTCACCCCGAGTGAGGCAAACGATGCCGGACTTGCCGGGATGGAGTCGCATCCCGAGTCGTGCCAGCACCTTCGCGGCCAATTCCCGGGACTGTTCCGCCCGTTCCTTGGTCGGCGACAGGACCACGAAATCATCGCAGTACCTCACCAGCACTCCCAGCCGCCGTCCTTCGCTCTGCCACGCCTCATCGAGGACATGCAGCGCGATATTCGCCAGCAACGGAGAAACCCGTGAGCCCTGAGGAGTTCCCGCCCCGGTCAGAGAGGTCACCCCACCCTCCAGAACTCCCATCCGCAGCCATGCCCGGATCAGCTTCAACATCGGCCGGTCCACCAGGCCACCTGGGCCATCAGCGCGTCGTGATCGATCGTCCCGAAGCAGTCCCGGATGTCGGCCTCGAACACCCACTCACGCCGCTGGTTCGCCGCGATGCGCACAGCTTCGCACGCATCGATCGCGGACCGCTGGGGCCGGAATCCGTAGCTCGCCTCGGTGAACTGGGCCTCGAAGACCGGCTCCAGGACCAGTTTCGCGGCCGTCATCACCACCCGGTCCGCCACGGTCGGAATCGACAACGGCCGGAACTCCCCCGGCCGCCCCGATTTGGGAATCTGGACCCGCCGCAGCGCTGTCGGACGATACGTATACGTCCGCAGTTTCTCCGACAGGTCCTGGAGGAATGCATCCACCCCCGAAGCCGCCACGGAATCGACGGTCACACCGTCCACGCCTGGGGCGCCCCGGTTCGCACACACACCGGCCCAAGCCCGCCGAAGAACGTCCATGCGGTGGACATGGATACACAGGGCATGAAACCGGCGTTCGGGTTCTTGCTTGGCACAGCGGTAGAGCGTCCGTTGCAGAGCTCGGACCTTGTCCAGAGGACGGCGGCCCGGTCCTGCGACGCTTTCCTCCCGGCGGATGGAACTAGCCGAAATGGCACTCATCCGGGTCCCTCCCTGTTTTCGAATCGCATCGATGAAGCAGGGGCCCTTCGCTCCCAGCGGGTTGTGTTGTCCCGCCGATCGTCACTACTACGACCCCCTCCGACTGCCTCTCGGCAACCCGCCATTTCCCGGTTCTTCCGGTTATAGGAAGGCCACGCTTCCCGGGCCGCAATACCCGGGGCCGAGGAGGCTCTCTCCAGTTCCCAGGGCAACCTTCCGACCATTCCACGCCCCTTACGCCGGGAGGTTCTTCGACGACCGCTCCAGGTCCGAGATCGTCTTCCGTGGCCTTCGCCAAACAAGCACAGGCTCGGCTCCTCCTTGGCCCGCCCACGGGCGGGGGTTAAATGACGACGCTGCAGGCTTCACTTCATGTTGCGGACTGGCCGGTCGCACGCCCCCGAAGGACGCTCGTCACTCCACTTCGACGCGACCCTTTCGAGGGACGCCGGGAGTCAGCTACCGGGGACCCTGGCGTCTCCCCGGACCGGACTTGCACCGGCTGGCTATCCTGAACTTGTCGTCCGGTTACATCGTTCACACCCCTTCTGAGCCGCAACGACGCCCGGACTGCTGGACGTACGCTTGTTATTTAACTACCAAGACCTTCCGGGCTTGCCGATGGCCTTGAGGGTCTCGGGGCGTTTGACGGTCTTGCCGACGTCGTAGCGGGGTGCCCTGCGTTTGTTCTTGGCGCCGGGTGGCCGTCCGGGGCCGACCCCTCGAGGTTTGGGAACACGGGCCGGGCAGGCGAGGTGAGTGTGGATGTTCCTGAACCCTCGGCGGACCCGTGCCGGGGTGAGAAGCTGTTGTCCTATCGATCTTGAGTGCGGTGTGATCGAAAGTGGCCCTCGGGGCGGGTGATTCTGTCGTGGCCGTGCATGAGGACAGGGCCTCTGGTGCAGTTCGGAGTTGCTGAGACACCGATCACGCCAGGAGGCCCTGTTGTCACCGTTGTACGCGGTCGAAGCTGTTGGGTTCAACTCGTCCGGCGGTGCGTGCGATTGCCTCGTTCACCGGTTCGGGAACGCAGCCGACCAGCCCGACCGGGTCCGGGCCTACGGCACGGACCTGACGGATGCCGAGTGGCAGGAGATTCGGCCGTTGCTGCCGGTGCCAGCGTGGATGGAGGGCCGGGGCGGCAGGCCGGAGGGCTACTGTCACCGCGTGATGTTGGACGCGGTCTTTTATGTCGTGGACAACGGGATCAAGTGGCGCAACATGCCGGTCGACTTCCCCGCCTGGGACCGGGTCTACGCGTTCTGGCGGCGCTGGCGCCAAACCGGGCTGATCACCGAACTCCACGACCGGCTGCGGGGGAAAGTGCGCGAGGGGGCCGGGCGCGATCCGGAGCCGACGGCTGCGGTGATCGACTCACAGTCCGTGAAGGCGGACGCGGTGGTGGGGGCGGACAACCGGGGCTATGACGGCGGCAAGAAGATCAATGGCAGGCGCCGGCACTTGATCTGCGACACGATCGGCCTGCTCCTGCAGATCCGGGTCCTGCCGGCACATGTCACCGACCGGCAGGCCGCCGCCGACATGCTGCCCGCGCTGCGCTAGCGATTCCCCACGATCACGAAGCTGTGGGCCGACGGCGGCTCCACCGGCGTCCTGGTCACCTGGGCCCTGGCCGTCCTCCAGCTGGTCGTCACCGTCGTCAGACGCTGCGATGACCTGCGCGGATTTCGCGTTCTGCCGCGCCGCTGGGTGGTGGAGAGAAGTTTCGGGTGGCTGTTGCGCTCGCGGCGCCTGGTCCGCGACTACGAGCGCCGGTGCGACTCCAGTGAGGCGATGATCCTGTGGTCGATGACGATGCTCATGACCCGCCGCCTCGCACGCCGGCCCTGAGCGCGAACCGGCCCGAGGGCTCCTTGACCAGCCACCCTTGCCGCACCAGCCGGTTCGCCTTCGACCGCACTCCCTCCACCTTCGCCGCCACCGGCTCCACCCCGAGCTCAGAGGCAAGTTCCTTGCAGAACAGCGCCCGTTGCGCAGCAATCAGGACCGTCATGATCCGCTGATACTCCGGCGACAGCACCGACACCACGAGCCATTCACACCATTCAGGCACCACCGACCCCGGCACCCCACCCGACGGCGACGGCGACGGCGACGGCGACGGCGACGGCGACGGCGACGGCGACGGTTCAGGATCCCCGGATGCCAGCGTGTCAGCCTCCGCCACACCATCCGGGCCGGCGAGAACCTCGACCACAGTCTCCCGGGACACGACGAACCGCTCCCAGTCGAGTTCCGCTTCCCGCAACGCGGCCAGAACCCGGTCCGCCTCGGTCCGCAGTACTTCCACCCGCTCAGCGGCAGCTCGTTCCCGCTCCTCCAGCAGCCCGATCACCGACGGCATCCCGCACCTCCACAGCCACGCCGACACGACGTGCTCTGTCTGCCACGGAAACCCCGGCGTCATGCCTGACCAGCGACAACACTGCGATCAAGTACGGAAAGACAACAGCTTCTGAGCCGGTCGGGTATGTCAACCCAGTTCACCTGCTCCACCTGCATGGATCCTCCTCGGCTCAAGTGGGCAGTCCAAATTTTCACCTCGGTGGTCGGGGCTCGCGTCGGCCGATGGACCCATGTCACGAGCGACCTTGGAACCAGGACATTGGGCGACGGGCCGACCGGTCGGTCACGTGCGCCGGCATGGCGCGCGGTGCACGTTCGCGTGTACAGGGTTGAGCATCTTCATTCATGTGTACGCCGACAACGGGTCCACGAGATTATGGAGTTCTCTACACTCAGTAATCGCCAAGGAGGCCTGGCCACGCTGCCATTTTGCCTGCTTGGTCCCTGGCGGTGCAGGGTGGATCCATGACATGGGCAGCACCACCGGTCGAGCGCACCAAACAGCTAGGCGAGCTGGGTACTGTAACTGAGCGTCAGATGTTGGAGGGTTGGCTGAACTGGCACCGGGAAACGTTGCTGGCCAAGTGCGCCGGGCTTGAGTCGACCCAATTGGCACGGACGACCGTAGAGCCGTCGAACCTCACCCTCCTTGGCTTGGTCCGGCACATGGCGGAGGTAGAGCGATGGTGGTTCCGGCGAAGCTTCGCAGGTGAGGCTATCGGCGATGTCTTCACCGGCCCGTCAGATGGCAATGAGGGACTCGACGGAGTTCACGCAGCTGATGCGGAGAGAGACTTCGGGTTGTTCCAGACCGAGGTCAAAGCGTGCGACGTGGCGACGGCCGGGCACGACCTCGACGAGACCTTGACGTCCTCTCGCGGAGTTTCCCTCAGCCTGCGCTGGGTCTACGTGTTGATGATCCAGGAGTACGCCCGCCACAACGGCCACGCCGACTTCCTGCGGGAGCGGGCCGACGGGGCAACGGGTGACTGAGCTTCTTCCTCAGACCGGTTCGGCAGCAGGTGCTCGGGAGTTGGGATGAGGCTCGTATCCAGTCCTTGCGCCGAGCCGCCCGGGCGAAGCGGGCACAGGCACGTCACCGGGACGCCGGCCATTTCTGGCTGCGCCGGAGGTCCTCGATCCGGGCCACGACAGCGGCGTCTGTCGCGGTCGGCTGGCGGCGCGGGACTGAAGGGAGATCGTGCAAGCCCAGCTCACCGTGGCGGCGGTAGCGGTTGACCCACTTCGACGCGCAGGCGCGGGATGTCCCCATCTCCGCTGCGACGTGGGCGATCGGCCGCGTCTTGCATCGCTCGACGAGTCGACGGCGTCCTTCGATGGATAGAGGTGCGTTGGCGTGCGTCACGAGAAAGCTCCTTGAGGCGACGCAGAACGGGGTCGTGAGCAGCGGCTCGCGATCCCGTTCTGCGTGCAGGCCATCACTTGCTCGCCGTGGCCGTTCCGCGCCACGGCGGCGGCTGGGCAGTGGTGAAGACGTGTCAGGCGGTGAGGCGTGCGCCGCCGTCTGTTTCGATGACGGTTCCCGTGATGTTGGGGTTGGTGGCCAGCAGCACGATGGCCTCGGCGACATCCGGGGCGGTGGCTATGCGCTTGGTGGGCAGGGTGTCGGCGGCCTGCTTGAAGAACGCTGATCGGTCCTCGGCGGCGAGTCCGTCCCACCAGGGCGTGTCGACGTATCCCGGCGAGACGGCGTTGACCCGGATCGGCGCCAGTTCGGCGGCGAGCGGTTGGACGAGCCCTTCGATGGCGGCGTTGAGCGAGCCGATCCCGGCTGTGCCGGGCAGGGCAGCCCTCGCTGTGACGGCTCCGACGAGGGTGATCGAGGCGTCCTCGCTGAGGTGAGCGAGCGAGGACTGGAGCGCGGTGACGGTGGGCCAGTACTTCTCCTCGAACGCCTGCCGCAGTCCGTCGAGCGGCAAGTCGCCGAGCGGGCCGGCGCCGCCCTTGCCGGCGAGGGTGATGACGAGGTGGCGGATTGGGGCGATCTTCGCCGCGAGCGCGGCGGCCGCCTCGGCGTCGGCGGCGTCGAGAACGTGACCGTGGACGTCTCCGTCGATGGCCGCGGTTGCCCGGTTGAGCCGCTCTGTGTTTCGTCCGGCGATGTGAACCGCGTGTCCTCGGCTGGTGAGTTGTCGGGCGACCGCCAGGCCGACCCCCGACGTGCCACCGATCACGAGTGCAGTGGTCATGCCAACTCCTTATTTCGAGACGCGACGTCTCGATGAGCGTAGCCCATTCCTAGACGTGACGTCTCGATAATGGGTTAGGCTGACGCGCATGACCGGCGCTACGACACCTGCCCGCGGCCGCAAGCGAAGCGAGCAGACGAGGCTCGCGATCCTCACCGCGGCCTACGAGCTCACGACCGAGGTCGGCTTCCCAGACCTCACCATCGAGGGCATCGCCGCCCGCGCCGGGGCAGGCAAGCAGACCGTGTACCGCTGGTGGCCCACCAAGGCGGACGTCCTGCTCGAAGCCCTGGCGCTCAAGGCAGATCTGAAGGTCTCAACCGCGGACCAGGGTTCATTCGACGCGGAGCTAGACGCGTTCCTGCGTGACTCCGCCGCCCTGATGGCCTTCCCAGGGGTGGTCCCCGTCCTGCGCTCCTTGATGGCCGAGGCGCAGCGCGACGCAGAGTTCCGGTGCCGCTTCCAGGACGGCTTCCTGAGCAAACGCAGGGCCGCGCTCGAGACCGTCGTCGAGCGGGCCGCAGACCGCGGCGACAAGCCCGCTCGCCTGACGGCAGCCTTCGCCGCCGATCTGGTGTTCGGCCTGATCTGGTACCGGGTCCTCGCCACCGAGCGCCTGCTCGGCCAAGACGACATCACCGCCGTCCGACGACTGCTGAACGAACACCCCGGCCAGGAGTAGCGCATGCCCGATCGAACCATCGTCATCACTGGAGCAACCGACGGACTGGGCCGCGCACTCAGCGGCGCCCTCGCACGCCGGCCCGCAACGACGCTCATCCTCCACGGACGCAACCAGAGCAGGCTCGACGAACTGGCCACCACGCTGGCCGATGCACCGGCCTCGATCCACACGATCCGGGCCGACTTTTCCGAGCTGGCGCAAGTGCACCGCCTTGCGGACGAGGTCACCGAGTTCACCGATCACGTCTCGGTGCTGGTCAACAACGCGGGCATCGGCGGCGGCGAGCCCGACGGGACCGACCGCCGGCTCACCGTCGATAGGAACGAGCTCCGCTTCGCGGTCAACCATCTCGCCCCGTTTGGGCTGACCCGACGCCTGCTGCCGCTGCTCGACCGCGGAGCCCCCGCCCGTATCGTCAACGTCGCTTCGATCGGCCAGGCCCCAATCAGCTTCGACGACCCCACCCTCGAACACGGCTACTCGGGCATGCGCGCCTACGGCCAGTCCAAACTGGCCATGATCACTACTGGCTTCGCGCTCGCCCGACAACTCGACCCGCACCGGGTCACGGTCAACAGCCTGCACCCGGCCACCTACATGCCGACCAAGATGGTCCTGGATTCGGTCGGTTACAGCATCGACTCCCTCGAAACCGGACTGCAGGCCACCCTGCGCCTCATCCACGCCCCCGAACTCGACGGGGTGACTGGACAGTTCTACGACCGCACCCGTGCCGCAAAGGCACACGCCGATGCCTACGATCCGAGCATCCAGCAGAAGCTCTGGGACCTCAGCACCAGACTCACCAAGCGCCCCGAATGACCCTCGAAGATCTAACGGCACTGCCCGACACCCCGTCGGCGCCATCAACCTCATGACCCGCAACAACTAGAACAAGGACGCCCTCGCGCTCGCGGTGACCGATCTGTTCTACCGTCGGATCGGCGAGATCGCCGACGCCATCGAGGGGTTGGGCTGCCCCCGGTCGGCTCCGTCGCCGAACTCCTGCTCCGGACGGCCACAGCGTTCCGGGACGAGACGGTCATCCAGGCCGGAGCGCGGCTCCAGCTGGAGCGTCAGCTGATCGGTGTCCGGCTCCCGCTGCCGTATGAGGCGTACACCGGCCTGATCACCTCATGGGCGGACGCGTGGGACGACCTCCTGCCGCCCGACACGCCCGCCACCGTCCTGGTCTCCGCGTTCTTCGGCGCTCAGGACATCTCGTGGGTGCTCGACGATCGTGCCGACCTGGTGGAGCGCACCATCACCCTGGTGCGGACGATCATTCCGTCGGCCCGAGGCGCACATCGAGCTGTGTCCCTCAGTACCTCGCCGAAGTTTTCGGTCACCGGGCCCCGGGCCTGTTCTCAACCAGCCCTGTCCTGCGGCCAGCTGAGTGTGTCCTGCGCATAGCGCACCGCTTGCCACGCGGTCAGCCGTGTACCGCGCTCGAATGCCGCCGTGAAGGAGGGGCCGCCCAGGGCGGCCCGTGCCGCTGCCGTGACCCGCTCGACGTCGCCACGTTCGGCGGGCGGCAGCGGGGCGCCCATCCCATGACGGGCCGCGTCCGCCGCCCCGAGCAGCAGCGCTGCACACTCGGCCGCCCGCCCGCGTCCTCCGAGAGCCGCCGCACCCGCGAGGCCCTCCAGGGACAGGGCGAGCGCGCGCGGCTCACCGAGGGAGCGGGCGACCTCCAGGCCGTGCAGGTGATGGCGGACGGACTGGTCGGCGTCCCCGCGGAGTTCGGCGATGAAGCCCAGCTCGGCAAGGAGCAGATGGTCGCCCGCTTCCGAGGAGACCTCGGCGTAGCCGTCGCGGATGTGCAGCAGGTGTGCCTCGGCCGCGTCGAGGTCACCGGAGCGGCGCGCACCGAGAGCCAGGCCCATCTCCGAGTGGATCTCACCGTATTTGTAGCCCTGTTCGGCGGCGATACGGCGCGCCTGCTCATGCAGGGCACGGCCCTGGTCCCAGTCGTGGGCGAGCAGCGCGAGCCGGCCGAGCCCGGACAGACGCGCCGATACCTCCGCCTGGAGGCCCATCTCCCGTGCCATGCACAGGCCTTCCCGTTGCAGGCGGGCCGCCTCGTCGTACTCGCCCTTGATCTCGGCGAGCGCAGCGAGCGGCGACACGGTCTGCAACTCGCCCCATCGGTCGCCTAGTTCGCGGAAGAGCTCGGCGCTGCGCAGCCCGTCCCGGCCGAGCGCGTCGAGGTCGCCACGGACCAGGGCGAGCGTGGCCCGCAGACCGAGCGTGGCGGCGGTGCCCCACTGTTCGCCCGCGGCCGTGAAGAGGTCGAGTGCCCGTGTGTTCAGTTCCGCACTGGCACTCGCCTCGCCTGCGCTGAACAGTCCGTACGCAGACAGCCAGAGGGCGCGGGCACGTCGTACGGGGTCGGGGACGGCGTCGGCCGCCGCGGTGGCCGACGCCTCGGTGTGCTCGCCGGTGAGGAGCACGAACGCGGCGTGCAGCAGGGCGAGTTCGGGTACGGCGGCATCGCGTACGGCGATACGGACGGCCGCCAGGCTGCGGCGTGCCTCGGTGAGACGGCCGCGCAGCAGCCACCACCAGGACAGGGCTGTGGCGAGTCGTACGGCCTCTTCGGCCTGCCCCGCGGCGGCGCGGCGCACCGCTTCATCGAGCGCCGCGCGCAGATTGCCAGCCTCGCCGTCCAGGCGGGCGAGCCAGGCCCGCTGGCCCGCACAGCGCAACCGTGACTCGGCGTGTTCGGCGAGCGCGAGATAGTGGCGCAGATGACGGTCGCGTACGGCGGTGAGGTCCCGCATCTCGTGCAGGCGCTCCGTCGCGTACGCGGCGACGGACTCCAGCAGTCGGTAACGGGGGCCGGCATGGCCCTCCACGACCACCACCAAGGACCGGTCTACGAGCCGGGTCAGCAGGTCGAGCACCTCCTCACGGGCCACGCCGTCGCCCGCGCACACCGCTTCGGCGGCGGCCAGGTCGCAGCCGTCGCTGTGCACGGCGAGGCGACGCAGGACTATGCGCTCGGGCGCGCTGAGCAGTTCCCAGCTCCAGTTGATCATCGCCCGCAGGGTCTGTTGACGGGCGGGCGCGCCGCGTTGCCCGACGGTCAGGATCCGGAACCGGTCGACGAGCCGGGCCGCCAACTCCCGTAGGCCCAGGGCGCGTACCCGGGTGGCGGCGAGCTCCAGGGCGAGCGGGACGCCGTCGAGGCGGCGGCAGATCTCGGCGACGGCCGCGCGGTCGGCCGGGTCGAGGGGGAAGCCGGGGGCGGAGGCGGCAGCGCGCTCGGTGAACAGCCGTACGGCGTCGTCCGTCCGAAGCGGCTCGACGAGGAACACGGCCTCGCCCGCCAAGCCGAGCGGTTCCTGGCTCGTGACCAGGACCCGAAGCCCCGGAGCGGTACGCAGCAGCAGTTCGGCGAGTTCGGCGGCGGCGTCGACGACGTGTTCGCAGTTGTCCAGGACGAGCAAGGTACGGCGGTCCCGCAGAACGGCGGCGAGGCGGTGTGCCGGGGACGGGGCGGGCACCGCGGTGCCGGCGCCGGGCAGCGCGGACGGGGCATGGTCCCTGACGCCGAGAGTCAGGGCCACGACCTGGGCGAGATCGGCGGTGTCGCCGGCCCGGACGCCGGCGAACTCCACGAGCCATACTCCGTCGGGGAGTTGCCCCGTCCCCGTCGTACCCGCCGCCGCTACCGCGAGCCGCGTCTTGCCGACGCCACCGGGGCCGGTGAGAGTCACCAGACGTGCCGAGCCGAGGAGTTGGGAGAGACGGGTGAGAGCCTCGGTGCGGCCGATGAGAGGGGTCAGGGGGACGGGGAGGTTTGAGGGGACGGGCCTGGCGGGGGGTGCCGAGGGGGCGTCAAGATCGGTCGCGGGAGTGCCCGGAGGCGTCGCGGCCGTATCCGGCGCAGCCGTAGCAGGAGCCGGCGCAGCCACACCCAGCGCCGTCCCAGGCGAACCAGGGGCCGACGCAGCCGTGTCGGACGGCGTCGTGGTGGGTGCCGGTTCCGGCAGCGTCGTACCGAAAGACCGGCCCAAGCGTGGGTCCTGGCGGAGCAGCGCCTGGTGGAGCGTGCTGAGGGCAGGGCTGGGGTCGACGCCGAGGTCCTCGGCGAGGAGGTTGCGCAGGGCCTCGTAGGAGGCGAGGGCCTCGCTCTGCCGGCCGGCCAGGTAGAGCGCACGCATCTGGAGTGCGCGCAGGCGCTCCCGCAGGGGGTGCCGGGCCACCAGGTCGGCCAGCTCTCCGGCGAGCAGCAGGTGGTCTCCGGCCTCCAGGCGGGCGTCGGCCTGCTCCTCCACCACGGACAGCCGCTGCTCGGTGAGGCGCCGCGCCGTCCCCCGTGCGAACTCCTCGTCCGTGAAGTCCGCGTAGGCGGGGCCCCGCCACAGGTCGAGGGCCTCGGTGAGCAGGGCGGCCCTGGCGCGCGGATCCGGGACGGGGCGGGCCGCGGCGACGAGGGCTTGAAAGCGGTCGGCGTCCACCTCGTCGGCCGCGGGGTCGAGCCGCAGTCGGTAGCCGGGAGCCTGCCGTACGACACGGTCCCGGCCCAGTACCCGGCGCAGTTGGGAGACCTTGGCTTGGAGGGCACCGGTCGGCTTGCCCGGCGGCTCGTCGCCCCACAGGTCGTGTACGAGGCGGTCGACGGAGACCGGCTTCCCGTCGTGCGCGAGCAGATCCGCGAGCAGTGCCCGGACCTTGAGCTCGGGGACCTGGACCGCCTCCCCCTCGTCGTCCCACACCACAAGTGGCCCGAGCACCCCAAACCGCATGCGAGCAACCGTACATGTCCGGGCACGGCAGGACCGGTACCGGGCGTGCCGCATCCGCCTGCCCGAACGGCCGGCCGTCAGCGGACCGTCAGCGACTCCGAAGTTCTTCGGAAGCCGGGGCGCGCACAGTCGTTCCTGCCGGGCGACGGGGCGTGTCCGGCAGTGGGGCCATCAGGAGGGAGCGGCAGACATGACCAGGTACGCGGGCACAAGGGCTGTGGTCGTTGGACAGGCCACCGGCATCGGTCTGGCCATCGCCAAGCGGCTCGTGGAGGGCGGCGCCGAGGTGCTGCTGACCGCGCACACCGCGCGGGAACGGGCGCACGCGTGCGCCGAACTGGGCTCTGCCGCCCGAGTGGTCGCCCCGGATGCCGTCGAGTCCGGCCTCGGGCCCGGCAGTGCCGGCAACCACGGCGTCGTCGACCTCGTGTTCGCCGACTCTGTACCGACCGTACGGCCGCTGCTGCCCCGCCTCCAAGACGACGGCGCGGTCGTGCTCACCGCCGCCGCCCCGTCTGCGGCCTCCGTGCGGGCGCTCGCCGCCGAGCTCGTCTCCCGCGGCATCCGCGTCAACGCGGTGGCACCGAGCTGTATCGAGGCGCCGGCCGGTGGCGCCTCATCCCTGCCGCCGCTGGGCCGCCTCGGCTCCGCAGAGGAAGTGGCCCGGGCCGCGCTCTTCCTCGCCACCGACGCGACGTTCACGACAGGCGCCCGGCTCCCTGTCGACGGCGGACTCGACCACCCGTAGGCAGCCAGCCGCCCCGGCACGGCGCCCGATACCCGCCGGACACGCGCCCACCGAACAGCACCCACCGAACAGATCAGAACACCGACCGAACCAGAACACCCGACGCACCTCGTCCCCCGATGATCCGGAGATCATGGCATGAGCACCTCACCAGATACTGCGGCCGCCGCCAGCAAGGACACCCGCGCCGCACCCGATGCCAAGGGCGGCGGCGAGGAGCGACAGAAGCTTCCGCTCTTCGCCCTGCTGGCCCTCGCCACAGCCGTCTTCATCACCAGCCTTACCGAAACCCTCCCGGCTGGCCTGCTCCCCGCGATGAGCAACGACCTCCACATGAGCGAGTCCGCGACCGGCCAGACGGTGACGATCTACGCGATCGGCACCGCGCTGACCACAATCCCGCTGACCGCGGCCACCGCGGCGTGGCGGCGCAAAGTACTGCTGCTGACCGCCATGGCAGGCTTCGCCGTGGCCAACACCGTCACAGCCGTGTCGTCGGTCTACGGACTGACCATGGTGGCGCGGTTCGTCGCGGGTGTCGCCGCCGGTCTGGCCTGGGCCCTGCTCGCCGGGTACGCGCGGCGCATGGCGCCCGTCGCGCTCCAGGGCAAGGCGATCGCCATCGCCATGGCGGGCATTCCGGTGGCGCTCTCGCTCGGCGTGCCCGCAGGCACCTTCCTCGGCGAGACGCTCGGCTGGCGCACGGCGTTCCTGGCGATGACAGCGCTCACGGTGGTGCTGCTGCTGTGGATCTTCGCGGCGGTCCCGGACCACCCCGGGCAGGAGCGCGGTGAGCGCCCGAAGATGCTGAGCGCGCTGCGCGTCCCGGGCGTGACTCCGGTCCTATTCGTCACACTCGTCTTCGTCCTGGCCCACACCGTCCTGTACGCCTACGTCGCCACGTACCTGGAGGACTTGGGCATGGGCGGCAACACCGACCTGGTGCTGCTGGTGTTCGGTGGCGCCTCGCTGCTCAGCATCTGGATCGTGGGCGCCCAGATCCACCAGCGGCTGCGCGCGCTGACCATCGCCAGCGCTCTGCTGGTCGCCGTGTCCGCGGCCCTGCTGGCCGTACTCTCCGACAACACCGCCCTGGTGTACGTCGCCGCCTTCCTGTGGGGCCTGGGCTGGGGCGGCGTACCCACCCTGCTCCAGACGGCCGCGGGCGACGCCGGCGGCGACGCGGCCGACG
Source organism: Streptomyces sp. DS1-CR2 (assembly GCF_055760475.1). Classification (NCBI taxonomy): domain Bacteria; kingdom Bacillati; phylum Actinomycetota; class Actinomycetes; order Kitasatosporales; family Streptomycetaceae; genus Streptomyces; species Streptomyces sp. DS1-CR2. Next base: position 9,095,218 of record NZ_CM147085.1, on the reverse strand, counting down.
CGGCCCAGGCGATGCTCGTCACCCTGTGGAACGTCGCCATGGCGGCCGGCGGCGTCATCGGCGGCATCTTGCTCGACCTGATCGGCAGCGACGTCTTCCCCTGGACCATGCTGCTGCTCCTGCTCCCGGTGCTCGCGGTGGTCCTCTCCGCCCGCAGCCACGGCTTCCCCGCCAAGCGGCTGGACGCGTAGGCCGTCGGACGGCCCCGAACGTCCCGCCGCCACGGGAGAGTTCGGGGCCGTCCGCGTGCTGCCCCCGTCCGCTGCCGAAGAACAGATCCGAAGGCCAGACCTCAAGACCGCAACACCGATGCATTTAGAAGCAATTCCGCGTAGTTAAGCCGGGATGGCAGCTGTCGAGCCCGGTGAACCCGCTGGTGGCTGAGGTGGCTTGACCCATTGGGGATGGAGTCGCACCCGGCCGCGCCACCAACAACGCGGGCTTGCCCAGGGCCTCCTTGGGCTTGCCTCCTGGCCGGTCGCCACGGCCTGCCGGAGTCAGGCGCGGAAGCGGGAGAGCCAGCCGCCGGCCTTCTGCGCTGCCTGCGCGGCTTCCTGCTCCTGGCGCAGGCGCTCCTGCTCCTGCCGGTCGCGTTCGTCGGCTTCGGCCTGCTGCTCGACTGCGACGGCCCGGCTCTGGCAGTCCTCGCACAGGTGCGGGTGCGACTCGAGGTTTTGCCAGTTCCGGAAGTCGACCGCCTCCAACCGGTCGTCGGTGAACTTCCGCCCGCAGTCCACGCACACCGGCCGCTGTGCCTCCCGCTCCGCAGCTTCCCGCTCCGCGCGGCGCTGTTCCTCTTCCCGCGCGGCTTGGCGGCTGCGGGCGAGGGCGGCCTCCCGGCGAGGGTTGCCGATCGCGTCCAACAGCGGCTGTCGCTCCTTGCGGCCGAAGCGCCAGAACGCGGGCCCGGCCGGTCCGTGCTCGCGCAGCAGCTCCAGCATGGTCGCCACGATGGGGATGCAGCCGTCGTAGGAGTGGAAGCCGCCCCCGCTATGCCACCGGCCCTGCCAGTAGTGGCGGGTGAGGTCGGCGACCCTCTCCATCTGGCTCTTCGCGGAGCGCTTGCCGACCTGAAGAAGACAAGCAGGACCGGCGGGTGCACCCGCTCGTACCCCTCCCAGGCGGGTGCGGACCAGCGGGTGCGCCACATCGGTTTCTCGATGCCGTCGGTGTCCGTCTCCTTCCGCTGAAAGAACCGGGCGTACTTGTCGAACTTCGCGGCGGTGATCGGGTCGCCGACCAGGTCATAGGTCTTGCCGGCGTGTGCGGTCGGGTGGCTGGCAACGATGGCTGCTGCGGCAGCCAGGTCGGATCGCGACCCCATGGGGGCGTTCCGGCCAAATCACCCGCACCTTTCACTCATCGTGTGCCCGGCAACGCCGAGTTAACTCGCCGGACACCTTTGCATAGTTAATCTGGCCCTTGACCTTCAGTTGACCGTATGATGGCGAACTCTTGGTGAGGGCGCGCGAGGGGGAGACATGTCCCGAGGTGGCAGGATGCGAGCGGCGGTGACCCTTGCGGTCGCCGCGCTGCTGGCGCTGCCGCTGCTCGCGTCCACCCATCAGTTCGCGCCCGCACACACCGCCGCGGTGGCGTCGGCGTCGGTCGAGCCGAAGGCCTGCCACGGCGACGACTCGGGGCCCGAGGGACAGCTCGAGGCGATACGCAGTCGGAACCGGCAGCTAACGACATCGGGATCGACCCCGCTGCCCCACCCCCGTGCCGCGTCACCCGCGCCCGACACCGCCGCACCGGCGACCGCCCTGCCTCACGCCTCCTACCTCCACCCGGACAGATCCATCGACGAGCTGACGGCGGCGAGACTTCAGGTCTTCCGCTGCTGAGTTCGGACAGAAGTTCCCACCTGTCCTACACGTCCGATCCTGCACGTCCGACGCGCCCCTGCCGCGCGCCAGGAGGAATCACCACATATGCAGCCCCTCATCGACAACGCCCGAACGTTCGGCTCGCGCCCTGAGGAGTTCGCCAGCCACGCGGCCGGTCAGTCACCTCAGGTGTTGTTCATCACCTGCTCCGACTCCCGCGTCGTCCCGGCCCTGATCACGGGCGCCCGCCCCGGCGAGCTGTTCGAGCTCCGCACCGCGGGCAACATCGTCCCCCCGTACACCAGCGGCAGCCCCAGCGGGGAGCGGGCCACCATCGAGTACGCCGTGGAAGTCCTCGGTGTCCAGGACATCGTCGTGTGCGGTCACTCGCACTGCGGCGCGGTCGGCGCCCTGGTCCGCGGCGACGACCTGGCCGCCGTGCCCGCCGTGCGGGACTGGCTCGCGCACGCGGCCGACGAGCCCGGCGAGTGCGATCCGTCCGATGTGACGGTCGCCTCCGCGGTCCAACAACACGTCCTCGCCCAGCTGCTGCGCCTGCGCTCGTACCCGTGCGTCGAGAAGCGGCTTGCCGACGGCCGCCTCACGCTGCGCGGCTGGTACTACGAGGTACACACCGGCGGCGTACGCGAGCACCGTGCCGGCACCGACGCCTTCGAGATTCTGTGAGCGCCGCCATGACCGACTCCACCCCCCACTCCGAAATACCCACCCCCACACCCCGGTTCCCGCACCTCAAGGCGGACTTCACCGCTTCGCTCGTCGTGTTCCTCGTCGCGCTGCCGCTGTGCGTCGGCGTGGCCGTCGCCTCCGGGGTGCCGGCCGAACTCGGCCTGATCACCGGCATCGTCGGCGGCCTCGTCACCGGCTTCATGCGGGGCAGCAGCCTCCAGGTGTCCGGCCCCGCCGCCGGTCTCACCGTGCTTGTCTTCGAGGCGGTGCGCGAGTTCGGCCTGCCGGCGCTCGGCGTGATCGTGCTGGCCACCGGCGTGCTGCAGATCGCGATGGGCGCACTCAAGGTCGGCCGCTACTTCCGGGCCATCTCGGTCTCGGTCGTCGAGGGCATGCTCGCGGGCATCGGCCTGGTCCTGATCGCAGGCCAGATGTACTCGGTCGTCGACGCCAAGGCCCCCGAGTCGGGGCTCGGCAAGATGGCCGGGCTGCCGGCAGCGCTGTTCGAGGCGCTCGGCAGCACGCGTGCGCTGGTCTCGCTCGCCCTGGGCGCCGGCACGATAGCCGTCCTGGTGCTGTGGAAGCACATGCCGCGGCGTGTGCGGGTCGTGCCGGGACCGCTGGCCGCGGTGGGCCTCGCGATGCTCGCGGCGTTCGTGTTCGACGCACCGGTCGCCATGGTCGAGGTCAACGGCCTGCTCGGCTCGATCCAGCCGCCGCCGCTCGACGCGTTCGGCTCGCTCGGCATCGGTGTGCTCGGCACGATCATCGCGTTCACACTGATCGCGTCCGCCGAGTCGCTGTTCAGCGCGGCGGCCGTGGACCGGATGCACGACGGTCCGCGTACCGAGTACGACAAGGAACTGCTCGCGCAGGGCGCGGGCAACGCGGTCTGCGGTGTGCTCGGCGCGCTGCCGATGACCGCGGTGATCGTGCGCAGCTCGGCGAACGTGCAGGCCGGGGCGAAGACAAAGGCCTCGCGGATCATGCACGGCGTCTGGCTGCTGCTGTTCGCGGCGCTGCTGCCGGCGCTGCTCGCCTACATCCCGATCCCGGCGCTCGCCGGCGTCCTTGTGCACGCCGGGGCCAAGCTGGTTCCCGCACGGGCGCTGGTGGGGCTGTGGCGCGAGCACCGCGGTGAGGCGCTGATCCTCGTCGTCACCGCGGTGTCGATCGTGGCGATCAGCATGTTCGAGGGCGTGCTCATCGGCCTCGCCCTGGCGATCGTGAAGACCGCGTGGGACGCCTCGCACGTCAAGCTGGAGGTCGCCGACAAGGGGGCGGGCCCGATCCAGGCCCACCTGACGGGCAACGCGACGTTCCTGAAGCTGCCGAAGATCCTCGACAGCCTCGAGGCGCTGCCGCAGACCCACCCGGTCGAGCTCAACCTGACGGGAGTCCACCACCTGGACCATGCGTGCCGCACGGCCCTGGAGAACTGGGCCGAACGGCATAGTACGGCGGAGACCGAACCGGTGAAGGTCACCACCGCGGCCTGACGGCCGCTCTCCACCGGGCCCCGACTCCCGTGCGCGACACGGGAGTCGGGGCCTTTCGCATGCCTACAGGGCGACATGCCGCCCTGTAGGCGACCGCGGGGCTTGCCTTTGGGCAGGTGCGGTGGGGTGTCATCGCGGCACGGCGCCGCAACCGCCCATACGGTCAGCGCTGGGCGGGGAGTTCGGCGCAGGTGGAGGTGGCAAAAGTTCAGCACCTGGGGCTACGAAAGCGACCCGAGCGGGCAGGTCCACCTGTACGCGCAGCTGATCCATAACCAGGACGGGCCGGACGCCGCACCTCGGGTGTGGATCACTCCGCCCGCTCATCTCGTGAGTTCCATCGACGAGTTGGCGGAGGCCGTTTCCCTGGCGATCGCTCCGTACGGGCCTGTTGCCCCTCCCGCCGTATTGATCAAGCGGTGGCTGACGGTTCCGCCCTTGTACTGAGAGCGCACACCACGAAGCCCCGGCCCCCGGGAGGGCAGGAGGGCTGATGGCCGTCACGGACGTGTGGGTGGAACTGCACAGCGAGGCCCTGGGTGTGCGGATGGTGCGGGCCGACACCATCGAGCAGGTGAGGTGGGACGTGAAGGCAGGCGTACGCCCGGCGGATCATGCCGCTTGAGCGGTCGCTCTGCGCAGATCACCGTCCCTAGCCGTGCCGGCCGGCACGACCTCAGTCACGCGCCGTCGGTTCTACGCTCAGCCGCATCCGGGTCTCGTGGAAGTGATCCCAGTCCATGACCAGGCGGAAGCGCTGATGCGCCTCCAGCCGTTCCGCGTCGGCCTGCTTCTGCCCTCGCTGCGCCTGGGCGTCGCCAGCCTCAACGAGTTCCGCAAGGGCGATGCGGACATCATTGACATCCCGACCTGTGGCAGCCGCCAGGCGGTCCAGGGAAGTGAGCACCTCCTGCGGCTCGCCCAGATCATTGACCAGGTACGTGATGAGGCCGTCGACGAGCGGGCCGGTGCGCATCGTCCACCGGATCCAGTCGAGCCGTTTGGCGAGGTCGGCGTCCAGAGGCAGCAGGTCACCGGGCAGCGGCAGCGCGGCGGGCATTGACCATCGGGTGCCGTCCGGCGTCTCCTCGCGGAACGCCAGGCCCCACGTCAGATAGAGCTCGGACAGGTCCCGCACGGTCGTGGGCACCGAAAACCCGGCGGCTGTGAGCATGGTGCCGAACGTCTCCCAGCGGTTGGCCTCGGATGCTTCGCGTCCCTCCGGCGCCTCGTCGTAGTCCCATTCCTCGTCGGGCCACGAGAACGTGAGCGCGCCGTCGAGGTCGCCGCCGATCATGTCCCAGTGTCCTTCGAAGACCTCCTGCAGGAGGTCGTCCAGGGAGCCGGTGAAGCCGGGCTGGCTCGCTGTCCCGATCAGCATCGTCAGCGGGAAGCCTTGGCGGGGCAGGACGTGGTCCCAGCCGGAGGCCCACCAGTCGTTGTGCATCGCCATGTCCCGGCGCGGCCCGGGCAGGTACGGGTTCTCAGTCATCCGCAACTCTTCCTTGAAAGACGGCCGAACGCTCGCAGCGTACGCACTGGAGTGCGGGGCGCGTCCCTACTCTGGTCCGGGGTCGCGCAGCGGGTTGCGGTGGCCGCAGTCCCAGCACTTCACGGTCTCGGGGAGGTTCTCGAACCGGGTGCCGGAGACTCCGAAGGAGCCGTCGATGCGGAAGCCGCCGCAATTCTGGCACGGGGTGGCGTGGAAGGGCTTGTCACAGCGGGGACATGTGCCGTCCGCGCTGGTGTCGTCGGTGCGGGTCACTCGGGTGTCTGCGCTGCCGCATCGCACACAGAACGCTTCTTGGGTCTTCATGGTTCTGGTGTACAGCAGAACCTCAGTTGTGTTCCCCCTGCTCTGGTTCAACCGCCTTTGAGGCTTGTGACGTTGAGGTCGTGGGGCTGTTGGACCGGTGGCTTCGTTCACTTTTAACGGCTCTGGTCCACTTCGTGTGGTGCGGTGACGCTCGGTCACGCCAATAGGACGCGCTTGCGGAGGAGTTCGAATCCTGCGCGGCCGAACATTTGACGCTTGAGCATCTTGATCCGGTTGACATGGCCTTCGACGACACCGGAGTTCCAGTGCTGCGAGAGGCCGGCGATGACGGCGTCAAGGTCGCGTTCGAGGTGCTGTGCGAAGCGGCTGAGGCTGGGAAGGTCGGCGGTGGCCCTCGCGGAGTCGATCCACTCCGGGAGCTGGTCGCCTTGTAGCTGGGTGACCATGTGGGCGAACACGCGCACGTGCTCGGAAAGTGTCGTCAGCTCAGGGCAGTTGGACAGCACGGACTTGAGCTGGAGCCGGTCGCCTTCGGGGAGAGCGTCGGGGTGTGTGAGGATCCAGCGAGTGGCGACCACCAAATCGCTGGCCCGGTTCGGCATCACCACGATCGGACAGCTCGCCGACGCCCCCGAACCAGCACTCGCCCGCCTCCTGGGCTCCCACGCCGCACGCACGCTGACCAGCCGAGCGCGTGGGGTCGACGAACGGCCCGTCCAGCGCACTGCCCTCGTCCGCTCCACCGGTGCCAGCCACCGCTTCGACCGCGACGAACTCAACCCGCACGAACACCGGCGCGCCTTGCTCGGCCTGGCCGAGGACCTCGGCCAGCGGCTTCGCATCTCACACGAGGTATGCCGCGGGCTCACGCTCACCGCCCGCTACGCCGACGGCTCTTCCACCACCCGCAGCCGCACGCTATCCGAGGCCAGCAGCCACTCCCTCGCCCTCGCCCGCACCAGCACCGACCTGTACGAGTCGTTCGCCTTGCAGCGCGCCCGCGTCACTCAACTCTCTCTACGTGCGGAACAACTTGGGCGCCCGCGGAACACGCCCACCGCCAGCTCCTCCTCGACACCTCGGACTCCACATTTGCGGTGGAGGAGGGGCGAGCGCCCCCACCCCCACGGAGAGCGACTCCTTGCTGTCCCCCGACCTGATGTGGCACCCCGACGTTCCCCCGCGTATGAGTGACCGGGGTTCGACGTAATTCGGCGGCCTGGAGGATCGAATCTGTGGTCTGACCTGGGCGGACGTGGGTGTGGCCGCCTGGAGGGCGTTTCTCTAGGCGGTCGCGTTTTGGCTGGTCAGCGGGATGCGGGCTGAAGGGCGATGACCTGCTTGGGGGCGGGGATCTGCAGCTTCGCGAGCAGGTCTCGCTGGGGCTTCGTCAGGGCGGTGACCTGCTGGAAGGTTCCGGCGGGGCCGGTGAAGGTGCCCAGATGGAGGCGGTCGAGCTCGCGTCGGATGTGGGGCCAGGTGTTGCCGGTGGTGGTCTCGGTGATGCGGATCAGCAGGAGGGCGAGCCAGCAGAGGATGACGTGGGCTCGGATGCGTTCTTCGAGTCGGTGGTAGACGGGCCGCAGGTCGATGATCTGCTTCATGTCGCGCCAGCCGCGCTCGACTTCGAGCAGTTGCTTGTAGCCCAGGGCGATGTCCTCGGCGCTCAGGTGGAGGTCCGAGCAGCGCAGGAGGTACTTCCCGTCGAGGTTCTCCTCGGCCTTGATCTTCGCCTGGTCGATGCGGAGCTTGCCGGCCGGGGTGGCGCGAAGGTAGCGGTTCAGGCCGGGCTTGTCGGCGATCCGTCCGCGTAGTTCGCCTCGCTTGAAGTCGCTGAGCTTGTCGGTGTCGGCGATCAAGTCGGCCAGCTGGGCGACGAGTTGTTCGCGCATGTGCCGGTCGCGCTCGGCCGCTTCGGGGTTGTGACAGATGACGAACCGGTCGGTGTCGGATATCCGCACCTCCTTGACGCGCATGTTCTCGCCGACGTCCTGGTAGCGGCCCTGGCGGGACAGGGCGGCCTGCGCCTCGGGGCTTCCGGAGCGGAGCTTCTCGCCGATGATGTAGGCGTGGTCGCCCTTGCGCAGGTAGCGGCGGTTCTCGGCGGAGGAGAAGCCGCGGTCGGCCACCCACACGATCTTGGAGAGGGTCCAGTCCCGCATCTCGTCCTTGACCTGGCGGATCAGGGTCTGGTCGGAGGCGTTGCCCGGCCAGCACCAGCAGCGGACCGGGATCCCGTCCCTGGTGACCGCCATGCCGATCACGATCTGCGGCAGGTCGTCGCGGGAGTCCTTCGACTTGCCGTAGGTCCGGAACCCGGCCTGCTTCGCGTCGCCGCCGGTGTCGTCGGCGTCCAGGCGGCGGCCTGCGTCGTCGCGGGCGACGGGCTCGTCGGGCTCCTCCAGCTCGAAGTAGGTGCTGGTGGTGTCGAAGAACAGCAGGTCCACCTCCAGGTTCAGCAGGTTCGCGACCTCGTCGAAGACCTGCTTCTCCAGGTCGTCCTTCACCTCGTGCAACCAGTCCATCGCCCGGTAACAGGTCTGTTCGCCGGTCTCCGCGAGGCCGTCGATGTGCACGTCGTTCGTGATCCAGTCCGCCGGGGCGAGCTTGGAGGACGGGGCCAGTGCGCGGTTGGCGACCAGGGCGAACAGGACCCGCTCGGTCGCGGTCATGTCGCGGCGGCGACCCCGTTTGGGCTGCCCGACCCGGGCCACGATCTGGTCGATCCGCAGCCGGCGCCACAGCTGGTCGAGCGCGTAGGCGCCGCCGAACGGCACCGAGGAGACAAACTCCAGGTCCGAGGCGGCGGTCGCGGCCAGCGCGTCACCCGGCTCCAGGAGCTTCGATAGAGACGCGACCAGGCGCCTGACCGCGTCGCGGTCCAGGTCATCCTCGCGGCCGAAGGTGAACAGCACCTTCGGCACCGCCCGGCCCTTCACCGGATCCCACTCGTTGTGGGCGAGGTGCAGGTACCGGACCGTGCCGGACTTGTTCTCCCGCTTCGTCGTCTTCACGTACACGGCTCCAGACCATAGGCCGAAGCAACAAGCCAGCGCAGGCGAATCAAGAAAATCGCGTCTCTAGGCATTCTCGGGCGTCTACGCCCATCGCGACACGGTGACCTGCGCGTTCACCCCTGCGGGACCTCTAGAACCCGCGAATTACGTCGAACCCGGGAGTGAGGGCCCTCTCCTTGGCTTGTTCGGGGGCTGAGTGCTGCTTGCAAGGCTGTACGGCGTTGTACGGCCGGTGGGCAACCGCAGGCCGTCAGATGGTGCGGAGTACAGCAACGACCTTGCCGAGGATGGCTGCGTCGTCGCCGGGGATCGGCTCATAGGCTGAGTTGTGGGGCATCAGCCACACCCGGCCGTCTTCCCGACGCAGGCGCTTGATGGTTGCCTCGCCGTCCAGCAGCGCGGCGACTACGTCGCCGTGATCAGCGGAATCCTGGCGGCGAACCGTGACAATATCGCCCTCGCAGATAGCCGCGTCGATCATGCTGTCCCCGACAACTCTCAGCGCGAACAGCTGCCCCTCGCCGACCAGCTGCCGCGGAAGCACCAGGACGTCCTCGACCGCTTCCTCGGCGAGGATCGGCGTGCCAGCGGCGATCCTGCCCACCAGCGGCACCTGAGCCACCTCGGGCGCATCTGGCGCTACGGCGTCGTGAAGTGCACCGGTATGACGCGGACGAACGCGATAGGCGCGCGGGCGGTGGGGGTCGCGGTAGAGCACGCCTTTACGCTCGAGGGCCATCACCTGATGCGCGACCGATGACGTGCTCTTGAGACTGACCGCCTGGCCGATCTCCCTCATGGACGGCGGGTAGCCCTGGCGCTCGACCTCCCGCTCGATGAAGGCAACGATCGCGGCCTGGCGGTCAGTGAGTCCTTCGGCATTGATCCCACCGCCGGGCGGCCGCCCGGCCCGGCCGGCTGATTCAACTGCGTGCATGTGGTTGAGCTCCCCCTGGGGCGGGATCTTGCTTTTGGGGACACTAACCCGTCAACCACCACAGACGGAACACGGCCGGAATTACCGGCTGCACCAGCCTGCTGTCTGCCCCGTGATGGGTCAGCATCGCCGCGGTCGCCGAGACCCCATAGATGTCAGGCGGGACTCTTTGCTGTGTTATCTGCCAAGGGCGGCGCGTTCGGCTGCGATAAGGTCGCGGGCCTGCTGCCTGTAGACGGCCATGGAATGCAGGAGTTGGAATCGCCGCTGGTAGGCGGCGATCTCGTCGGCGTCGGTGATCACAAGGGAGGCGGAGACCGTCTCCACATCCACGCTCGCACTGTCGAGAACGGTGAACGAGGTTGACGGCACACAGACCATGGGCGCCCGCGCGGGGATGACCCCGATCGTCAAGCTCTGGCGGTCGAACATGTCGATGAGGGCGTCCAGTTGGTCGCGCATCACGGTGCTGCCGCCGATGTTCGTCCGCAAGGCTTGCTCGCCGAGGATCAAGTGGCTGGTGCGCCCGTCCCGGCCGATGAGCGCGGTACGGGCCGTGCGGGCGGCTACAGCCTCCTCGATGGTGTCGTGACGACCGTGAAACTCGGCCACGAGTGTGAGCATGGCGCGGGCGTAGCCTTCGGTTTGGAGGTTGCCCCAGATGACGTCGGCGCAGTAGTGCTCACCGTGGCGGGAGGCGCGGTAGCGCTCCAAGTAGCTGCTCTGCACCGTGTCCAGGCCCTCGGAAAGCAGCTGAGCCCACGGGGTGTGCTCGTGCTGGTCAACGCTCATGACGGACTCCCTTGGGGTGACGGCGTGCGGTCCTGGGCAGGTCGCCGTGAGCATCCCCCGTGCTCGCTGGTCTCGTCGAGGGAGATGTCGGTCAACGACCTCGTAGCGGTCGGCTCTCGAACAGGGCGGCGTGCAAATGCTGCGGCCGGAGGTGCCGGGGCAAGCGGCTACAGCAACCTCGGGAAGAGGGTCTCGCAGAACGCGAGTGGCGCGGTGGCCTGGTAGAGCTCACCCATCGCCACGTTCTCGACTGCGATCCCGAGCATCATCAGCAAGCTGTTCAGCAATTCATTCACGACTCCGGCTCACTCTGGCTGCGCTGCCAGGGCGCGGTGCGCCTGGACCAGAACGTCGGCCCGTTTGTCGGCGGTGATGTACATATTCGGGTCGACGCCGGTGAGGGGGGTGAGCCAGAGGTCGGCATGCGATTGCAGCACCTGGTCGGTGCTGCGGAAGTCGAGTACCACGCCGCAGGTCATCCTGGGCGGGTCATCGCGATCGGCTGGGGCGCCGGGCCAGTTGGGTAAGGCCTGGGCGTGCTCGATGCACAGGAACAGCAGCCAGGCCGGCGCTCCGCTCGGCTTTGTAGACGGGCCCTGGCGCACGAGGGTCGATGTCGATTTGCAGGTCAGCAACCCAGCGCACCTTCGGTGCGCGCCGGGGGCGTGGTAAATGTTCTCGGCGCGCTGTGGTGCTTCTGGCGCGCTCTGCTGTCGCGGTGGCGGTGTCGAGATCCTGGTTGGGGTCGTCTGTTCCGGTCGAAACCGGTGCCTCTGTGATGTGTGCAGCTCGTTGGTCAGCATGGTGCTGAGGGACGTCCACGGGAACCGTGGAGTGTTGCTGTGAGCACGGGCGTCAGATTCCTGTACTTGCCCTGTCCCTCCCGGAGCGGGCGGCCCGCTGGGCTGGATCTCGTCCGGGAAGGAGCACGAACGTGGATGTACTGCATGAGCGGTGCGCGGGGATGGACATCAGCAAGCGTGATGCCAAGGTCTGTGTACGCACGCCGAGTCAGAAGCGCCGGGGGTCTTTCACGACCGTGACCACAACCTGGGGCGCCACCACGAACGCCGTGCTGGAGCTGCGGGACCACCTGCTCCAGGCCGGCGTCACGCTGGTGGTGATGGAGGCGACCAGCGACTACTGGAAGCCCTTCTACTATCTCCTCGCCGAAGGCACGGGCCTGAACGTGGTTCTGGTCAACGCCCGGGAGGTCAAGAATCTGCCCGGCCGTAAGACGGATGTCTCGGACGCGGCTTGGCTGGCGCAGCTCGGAGCTCACGGGTTGGTGCGGGCCTCGTTCGTGCCGCCGCAGCCGGTGCGCGAGCTGCGGGACCTGACCCGTGCCCGGACCCAGATGACCCGCACGCGCGGGCAGATCGTCCAGCGGCTGGAGAAGATGCTGGAGGACTCCGGCATCAAGCTCTCCTCGGTGGCCGCGGACATCATGGGCGTCTCCGGCCGGGCCATGCTGGAGGCACTGATCGCCGGCGAGCGGGACCCGCAGGTACTGGCCGAGCTGGCCAAGCGCCGGATGCGCAGCAAGATTCCCGAGCTGACCGAGGCGCTGACCGGACGCTTCCGCGAGCATCACGGATTCCTGGCCCGCCTGCATCTGCATCAGTACGACCAGCTCACCGAGGCCATCGGGCAGTTGAACGAACGGATCGAGGCGGCGATGTCGCCCTTTCGTCCCGTCCTGGAGCTCCTCGACACCATCCCCGGAATCAACCAGGCCGTCGCCGAAGTGATCATTGCGGAGACCGGCGGCGACATGAGCCGCTTCGCCAGCGACAAGCACCTGGCTTCCTGGGCCGGGGTATGCCCCGGCCACCACTCCTCGGCCGGCCGGACCAAGAGCACCAAGGTCCGCCCCGGCAACCCGCACCTCAAAGGCGCGCTCGGGCTGGCCGCCTTCGGCGCCGTACGCACCAAGGACACCTACCTCCAGGCCCGCTACAAACGGCTCACCGCCCGCCGCGGCATGATGAAGGCCCTCGTCGCCGTCGAGCACTCGATCATCATCGCGATCTGGCACATGCTCACCGACGCCAAGCCGTACAACGAGCTCGGCGGGACCTACTTCACCCAACGCGACCCCGAACGCTCCACCCGCCGCGCGATCACCCAACTCAACCAACTCGGCTACCGCGTGACCCTCAACCCGCTCGACACCGCAGGCTGACCCCGGCACACCAAGACTCGACAGCCAGCACATGGCCGCCGAGCACGTCGCGCTGCCCGAATCCCTCCCCACATGCACGTATTTACGCGTCAGCGGAGTGCGCAGCGAGGTGAGGTTCCGGGCTCCGCAGAGCTGGGTGATCGTCGGCACGAGGTCTCCTTGTACGTCTAGGGCTGTCTCAGCGCTCAGGCGGGAGCACGTCGCGTCGTGCCGTTGCCACGCCCATTGAGCGGGATCAACGTCTCCAGATGGGCACCCTTGACCCACGCCCCCAGCAGGTCCCGGTGCACAGCAACGATGTTCTGCCGCAGGGCCAGACCCTGCGCGTCCCTGGTGAACGAGCGGCAGGTGGTGACGAACAGGGCCACATCCGCGCCGTGTTCGGGGCGGGCGGTGCCGACGAACTTCTGCATGTCGTGCGAGGACACGCTGCGCTGAGGCGCGTACTTCTTACACTGGATCACCAGTTTGCGGCCATCGGTGAGGTAGCCGACGACATCGGCGCCCAGGTCACCGCTCCTGCCGCTGACAACGACTCCTGAGCATCCGTCCCGCCGGCACAGGTCCGCGACGTAGCGCTCAAAGTCCTGCCACGACAGGGCGTCGACCTCCGTCATCGACAACTCTCGTGCTTTCGCCTCCACCTGTGCGCGCCACTGGCGGTCCTCGCCGACCGCACGGTGGTGTGCGCGCCACAGCATCCAGCCGGCCACGCCCACCACGGAAGTGGCGAAAACAGTCAGCAGGATGGGCCAGAGCGTCGTCCAGTTCCCGGCCACCCACACCGCCGCGGCCAGTGCCGCCACGATGCCCCAGCCCTGTACCTGGCTGCGCGTCCGCTTTCGTAAGCGCCGCCGCCGTCGTCGTGCTGCCATCACTTCCCCACTCCCCCTACGCCCGTGGTCCGCAGTGTGAAAGCCCTGCTCGGCCCCGGCAAGAGGGCCTCCTCTCCGCGGGGCACGCCTCATTACTCAGCCGCGGTCGAACCGGATCGGATATGAGACCGTCGGCCGCGGCGCGGGCTTCGGGTCGTCCCAGCCCTCGAAGTGCACCGGGTACCTGGCTGCCGGTGTCGGCCTCGGCGCTCGGCCCGGCCCACCGCCGTCGGCCGCACCGGTTGTCCCGACGTAGCCCGCGACCGCGATCCCCAGGACGACCAAGATCGACAGGTCCCGCCGCGCTCCCGGTGCCCACCGGAAGTACCGGCGTACTCGCATGCCGCCACGCTCGTGCTCCTCCACCCAGGGCATATGCGCACTCCTCCCAACCAACTCGGCCCTGTTGAGGGCCCGTTGGGATGAGGACACCACCTGTCACTGACAACGGGTTGCACAAGGCACCGCCGGATGCAGCGGGAATGAGACTCAGGCGCCTGTTGAGCGACGGCGTCGGGAGCTGGCGACCAGGCCGTTCACGCGACGCGGCGAGCGGAATCAGCCGAATACGTCATGACGCAGATTCGGGGCGGCCCGCCGACAGAAGACGGTGAGACTCCGCAACCGAACCGAAGACAAGACCGACGTCCGCTCGTAGAACGGCGGCTTCACCTCAGGCGAGGTCGCCGACTCCGTTGTGCAGATTTGGTCCTCGGCGAGCACTTTGCGGGCGCCAGTCCGTGCGGCGCGTGGCAGGACGTCGGGTGGCAACAAGAGCGCGTAGCCAGACCGCCGGACGCTCACCGGTCGACCGAGGCCGACAGGGCCTCAAACGCTCCGGAATGACGTGCACTTCTCGGCCTCCGCGATGGGTAGGATCACGCCGCACGTTGAGCGGGCGGTTTCGTGCCGCGCCGCGCACGGCACAGACCAAAACATCGGGGGCGCGGCATGAGTGGCAATGGTTACTGGGGTCCGGCGGGCGGACCCGGCCCCGGTGGGCAGCCGGGCCCAGGTCCCGGCAATCAGCCCTACCCCGGGGCCGGAGGTCCCGGGGTAAGGCCCTACCCGCCGCAGCCCGCGCCCGTGCCGCCGCAGGGGTACCCGGGGTATCCGCAGAGCTGGGGCCCGTACCCGCCACAGCCGCCCGGTGGCGGTCCGCAGCTGCCGTTCCCGCGCCCGCCCCGGCCGCCGCTGACGCGCGGGCAGCGGATTCTCAAGTGCGTCTACAACCCGTTCTACGCCGCCCAGCGGGCCTTCCGCCCCTCGCGCCCGGACGTCGTCGAGGACCTGACGGTGGGCAAGATCCAGATGTGGCGGACCGGGCTCGGCATCGTTGCGTGGCTCGTGCTGGTCATGTCGTACCAGCCGGTTGACACCGCCAAGGGCGTCGAGACAGTCGCGGGCGACAAGTTCGACCAGAGCTGGACCAGCACACTCGTCCTGGTGTGCGCCTTCCCGCTCGTGATCGTCCTGTTCGCGTTCGCCGCGCAGGGTGCGCTGCGCAGGCTCTACCTGCGTCGGTCCCTGAAGTCTTTCGGAGCGGTGGCGGCTCTGATGGGGTCCATGGCCACGTTCCCCCTCGCCGTCGCGCCCGACCCGGCGGCCGCCGGCTTTCGTGACGCCATCGGGATCCCCGGCATGGTCGTTCTCATCACCCTCTGCGCGTCGTCGGTGGGCTTCGCCCTGTACGGGATCGCGCTCTGCCTCATGCACGTGTTCCGCACCGCCGACATCCACGAGGTGCTGCCGCCGATCCTCGCCACCTTGCTGGTGTGGGTGATGGCCGCCCTCGACGTGATCAGCAACGCGAACGCCGAGGTTCCCGTCATTGCCCGGATCGTGTTCCTGCTGGGCGCCCCGGTGTCGGTGACGGTGTTGTCGTGCTGGGAGCTGTACCGGCTGCGGAAGTACCACAACCTGACGGTGCGACAGGCCCTCGGCCGCTAAGTCATCTCCGCGCCGCTTACGCCGTCCTCCCCAACGACCGGGGAGCGGTCACGGGAGACGGGGTTCCCGACCGTTCGGCGCGGGCCCGGCGAAGGGCGGCGGCCTCGGTCGCCGCGCCCTGGCGGCGGCGCTGGACGCGGGCCGCCTCGATCGCGGTCGGCGCATCGTCTGGCACCCTCTCGGGTTCGGGGAACGCGCGGCGGCTGAGCTCCCGCATCGCGATGGTCTGCCGCTCGACTGCCTCCGCGATGGCCGGGTCCACCCGGGACGGGGGGCGCGGCCCGGCGATGTTGCGACACCGTTTATCACCGAGTCCGGACAGCACTTGATGATCACGGGGCCGGAAAATGTCGATGCGAACTGACACCGGTCAGCTGCTTACGTCCTCGGTAGGGAACCGGGAGGAGGCGCTCTACCGGCGGACCGCCGATATCAGTCCGCCGGGCCGCTCCTCGCGCTGCGGCGGGGTGCTGATCGGGCGGCCGTAGGCGGCAGCGCGCTCGCGCAGGGTGTGGCTGTCGGCCTCCCAGCCGTGCCCGGCCAGCCAGCCCACCGGGTCGTCGGGCATCTCCGAGACCCACATGGACGCCGCCGATCCCGGCACGGCGTCCGCGCCGAAGCGCTCGATCACGCCGCGCGAGCCCAACGTCAGTCCCATCCGACTGCCTGCCGCCGACTGCGCGCTGATCCGGGCCAGCAGCAGCTCCACCGCGTCCTCGGGCAGATAGATCAGCAGTCCTTCGGCGATCCACACGGTCGGCACCGCCGGGTCGTGCCCTGCGGCGGCCAGCGCGCCTGGCCAGTCCTCACGCAGATCCACCGCGACGGTGATCCGCTCGCAGCGTGCGACGGCCCGCTGCTGGCGCAGCACCGAAGCCTTGAAGTCCAGTGGGGCGGCGGTATCGACCTCGAACAGCCGGGTGCCCTCGGGCCACTCCATCCGGAAGGCCCGGCTGTCCATGCCGGCGCCGAGCAGCACGACCTGCCGGACCCCGGACGCGGAGGCCTGCTGCAACAGGTCGTCGAGGAACTTCGTCCTGATGACGATGGAGAACGACACGGCCAGCCGGCGGCGTCGCGCGGCCTCGTCACCGGGCAGCGGCGGCGAGGAGGGCCAAAGGCCGCCGGCGGTGGCGAAGGCCTGTGCCAGTGGGTCGCGGAACAGTGCGTTCTCCCGCTCGGTCTCCAGCGCCCGCGCCCTGGCCGCCCCCACCGCCGTGGCCCACACTCCCGACGGCTGCACCCGCTCCTGCTCATCAGCCACCGCGCCAGCCTAGATGATCGATTCCAAGGGGCCTGATGAGTGGAGCAAGGTTCATGCGCGGCCAGCCGGTCATGCGCGCACACTCGCCGCACTGGTCATGACGGGCAAGAACAGGCGCCTTCCCCTTGACGGCCTCCTGAGCCGACAAATGCGGCTCCCGCCGCCACCCTTGATGCCCTGCGCGCCGAACTTGCCGAACTCGTGGTTCCTCTCCGGCATGCTGAGCCCCCTCTCGTTGTCTTATGCGGTCGGTCGGAGCACGGGCTCCCGCCCCGGGCACCACCTGACGGAGCAGGGGCCGGAGAATCAGGGGCCTGCTCCGTCGCGTGGTGCCTCACTCAGTGGCCCCGGTCCCACGGGATCGGGTACGAGACCGTCGGCGTCGGCCGGGGCCGCGGCCTGTCCCAGTCCGGGAACTTCACCGGATACACGGCGGTCGACCGGGGCACCTTCTTCCCGGAGCCGTCTGCGCTGCCGCTCCCCGTGGTGCCGGCAAATCGACGACCACCAAGGCGATGATGGCCACGACACTCATCTCCCCCCTTGCGCCGGCCGCCCACACCCACACATCAACTCTCGCGGTGATGCAGGCTGCGTGTGTCCGCCGCCAGACCCTGTCACCCCCGTCGGCTACACCGCCGTCGGCGGGTCGATCGTCTGTGACAGCTCGCGGTCGATCGTGGCCGCCGCCGTGCGCAGTACCGCGACCGCCTGGTCGAGGAACGGGTTCGGGTCTCCCGCGCGGCGCACGGCGAACACCCGGCGCACATGGGTGGGGTTGGCGAGGCGGATGAGGTGTACGTCGTCCGACTTGCTCAGGGCGAGTTCAGGCACGATGGCGACGCCGAGCCCGTTCCGTACCAGTTCGAAGGGCAGGTTGTAGTCGTTCGTGCGGAAGATGACCTCGGGGCGGAAGCCTCCCTCGGCGCAGATGTGGAACAAGGAGCGGGCCGCGTCGGTGTCCTCGCGGTAACAGATCCAGCGCTCGGCCGAGAGGTCGGCGACCCGGATGCGTTTGCGGCGGGCGAGGCGGTGTTTCTTGGGGACGAGGACGTACAGCGGCTCCTCGAGGATGAGGGTGCGCTCCAGGTCGGGTGGGTCGTTGCGGGGCACCGTGCCGTATTCGAAGATCACCGCCAGGTCGAGCCGGCCCTCGGCGACGGCGGGCAGGGTGACGGGTGGGTCGCCCTCCTCGTAGCGGACGTCGACGTGCGGGCGGTCGCGCAGGAAGTCGGTGAGGACCGCGGGCATCAGACGGAAGCCTGCCGACCAGAAGCTCCCGAGGTGCAGTCGTCCGCGCTCGGCCGCCGCGAAGGACCGCATCTCGTCCTCGGCTGCCTCCAGATCGGCGAGCAATCTGACGGCTCTGCGGGCGAGTTGGGCACCCGCGGCGGTCGGCCGGACACTGCGCGGCGACCGCTCGAAGAGGGGCACACCGAGGGCCCGTTCGACCGAGGCGATCTGCTGCGAGATCGCGGACGGTGAGTAGCCGAGGCGGCGGGCGGCGGTGCGCAGTGAGCCGGTGGCGACCACGTCTCGGATCGCCTGCAACTGCGTCGGGGTCAGCATCAGGTGAACTTAACAACCGGCCTGGTGCCGCCGCCAGAGTTCGATCCAGGAAGGTTCCCTGTGGGCAGGTGGAGGCCACCCTTCCACTGATTCTCCGCAGGTCGGTACGGAGATCGTCTCCCCTACGAGCAACAGTTCAGCTGAACGACGTGTGCGGCAACGTTCATTCTGCTTCATCTTGTATTGCCGTCCCCGCTGCCGCAGATTGAGCGGCATTGACCGGCCAGGACATGGCCGGCCGACCCAGGGAAGGGCACTGCCATGGAAATACGGCTCCCGGGGCTCCGAGCCCGCCGGTCGAAGCGCGTCGCGTCCGCCGTTGTGGCGCTGGCCGGACTTCTTCCACTGCTCGCGGCGTGTGGCGGCTCGCCCTCGGCCGACGCGGGAGGCAAGGGGCCCGCTGCCGACTCCGGCCCGGCCGCGCAGCGCAAGGACGCGAAGCTCGCGGCACTCCTGCCGCAGAAGGTGCGCGACTCCGGTGAGCTGGTCGTGGCGGAGGGCGACGACTATCCGCCCCTGGTGTCCCTCGGCTCCGACAACAAGACGCTGATCGGCATGGAACCGGAGCTCATGACGGCGGTTGGCCAAGTCCTCGGCGTCAAGGTGAAGTTCTCCAAGGCCAGCTTCGACAGCATCATCGGCGGCGTACAGTCGCGCCGCTACGACCTCGCCATCCAGGCCATGCTGGACAAGCCCGAACGGCAGCAGCACGTCACGTTCGTCGACTACTTCAAGACCAGCAGTGCCATCCTCGTCCAGCAGAAGAACGCCGAGTCCATCGGCTCGCTCGGCGACCTGTGCGGGCGGACGGCCGCCGTGGAGAACGGCACCGCCCAGGTCGACGACGTGGACGCGCAGGCCAAGAAGTGCAAGGCCGCGGGCAAGCCGGCCGCGAAGCCGCTCGTCTTCCCCGACTCCGTCGGCTGCTTCCAGGCCCTGTCCACCGGTCGCGCAGACGCCTTCGTCGGCGGCACGCCCACCGTCGCCTACCAGGCCGAGCAGTCCCACGGCCAGATGAAGCAGGTCGGCAAGCCCTACCGCTTCCTGCCGTACGGAATCCTGGTGAACAAGCAGGACAAGAAGCTGGTCGAGGCGGTGCGGCAGGCCCTCCAGAAGGTGATGGACAACGGCACCTACGGGAAGATCCTCAAGCGCTGGGACGTCGAGTCCGGCGCCCTGGACCGCGCCACGGTGAACGGCGGCGCCACCACATGAGCGAGTCCACTCTCCGCGGCACCGGCATCGCGAAGACGCCCGCGGTCCGCAAGGAGATCGACGCGGTGCCGCTGCGCCGTCCGGGCCGCTGGGTCGCGTCGGCCGCCCTGGCCTTCGTCCTCGTGTTCCTGCTCCAAGGGTGGGCCGCCAACCCGCGCATGCAGTGGGCGACCGTCGGCGACCACCTTTTCGCGCCCGTCGTCCTCGAGGGTCTGGGCACCACGCTCTGGCTGACGGCGGCCGCGATGGCGATCGGCATCGTCGGCGGTGTCGTCCTGGCTGTGATGCGCAGGTCGGACAACTCGCTGCTGTCCCGCCTGAGCTGGCTCTACATCTGGGTCTTCCGCGGCACACCCCTCCTGGTCCAGCTGCTGTTCTGGTACTTCCTCGCCGCGGTCGTGCCCCAGGTCGGGCTCGGCGTGCCGTGGGGGCCGACGTTCGTGGAGTTCGACACGAACCGGCTGGTGACCCAGACGTCGGCGGCCCTGCTCGGTCTCGGACTGCACGAGGCCGCCTACATGGCGGAGATAGTCCGCTCCGGCATCGCCTCCGTGGACGACGGGCAGTCGGAGGCGGCGAACGCCCTCGGCATGACGCATCGTCAGACCCTGCGCCGGATCGTGCTGCCGCAGGCCCTGCGCATCATCATCCCGCCCACCGGCAACCAAGTGATCTCCATGCTCAAGACCACGTCACTGGTCTCGGTGATCGCCGTGCCCGAGCTGCTGACCTCCATCCAGGCCATCTACTCGCGCAACTTCCAGCAGATCCCGCTGCTGACCGTTGCGTGCGCCTGGTACCTGCTGGCCGTGTCGGTCCTGAGCGTCGGCCAGTACTACCTGGAGCGCCGATACGGGCGCGGGGCGAGCCGTGACCTGCCGCCCACCCCGCTCCAGCGCGTGCGCGCCACCTTCGCCGCGCGCCGGCCCGCGCCTCTGGAGGAGCGATGAAGACAAGCACCGCGACGATGGTGCGCGCCGAGGGCGTGCACAAGAGTTTCGGCAGGACCGAGGTGCTCAAGGGGATCGACCTGAGCGTCATGGCGGGCGAGGTGATGTGCCTGGTCGGCCCGTCCGGCTCCGGCAAGTCCACGTTCCTGCGCTGCATCAATCGCTTGGAGACCATCCACGCGGGGCGTCTGTACGTACGCGACGAACTGATCGGTTACGAGGAGCGCGACGGTCGTGTGCACGAACTGGACGACGCGGCGGTGGCCCGCCAAAGGCGCGGCATCGGCATGGTCTTCCAGCGGTTCAACCTGTTCCCGCACATGACGGCGCTGCAGAACGTGATGGAGGCGCCGGTGCAGGTCAGGAAGGAGTCCAAGGTTGAGGCCAGGGAGCGGGCCCAGGCGCTCCTCGCCAGGGTCGGACTTGCCGACCGCGCGCACTCCTACCCCTCGCAGTTGTCGGGCGGTCAGCAGCAGCGCGTGGCGATCGCCCGGGCTCTGGCGATGCGGCCCGAGCTGATGCTGTTCGACGAGCCCACCTCCGCCCTCGACCCCGAGCTCGTGGGCGAGGTCCTCGACGTGATGCGCGCCCTCGCCGACGACGGCATGACGATGATCGTCGTCACGCACGAGATGGGCTTCGCGCGGGAGGTCGGCGACTCCCTCGTGTTCATGGACGGCGGTGTCGTCGTCGAGTCCGGCACGCCGTCGGACGTGCTCGGCTCCCCCCGCCACGGGCGCACTCGGGCGTTCCTCGGCAAGGTCCGCTGACCGGTCCCACGCCACGCCTCCCCCACTCTTCATCCACGCACCGCAAAGGAAGACCCATGCCCCGTGTCCTCGTCATCGGAGCCGGCGTGCTCGGCGCCTCCGTCGCGCACCATCTGGCGGCCGCCGGCGCCCACGTCACAGTGATCGAGGCAGGCGGTCCGGCCGCCGGCACATCCAGCGCCACCTTCTCCATCGACGTCACCCACCTCAAGACCCCGTACACCTACTACGCGTTGAACCGGCGCAGCGCCGAACTACATGTGCGGCTCGGCGACGAGCTGGGCGGAGCCGACTGGCGTCACCCCGTGCCGCTCGTGCAGTGGGGCCACACCGAGCAGGAGCAGCTCGTCATCCGGGAGCGCGCCGAGCGCCTGCGCGGCTGGGGTCACACCTGCAGGGCGGCCGATCCGTCCGAACTGGCCGAGCTGGCCCCGGGCGTGAGCCCTGACGCATGCCGGGCGGACGAGCTCGTCGTCCACGAGCACGCGTCCTGGTACGACGCTCCCCTGTTCGCCCGGCGCCTCCTGGACCGGGCGGCGCTCAACGGCGCGGACATCCGTTACGGGCTGCGGGTGACCGGGGTGCTGCGCGCCGCTGACCGCGTCACCGGAGTGGTGGCCGAGGGCCGCCGTTTCGAGGCGGACTGGGTGGTCAACTGCGCTGGTCCGCAAGCAGGGCGTATCGCCGCGCTGGCCGGCGGGTCGCTGCCGCTCAACCGCGTGCCGGGACTCGTGGGCGAGAGCACGCGGCTGCCGGATCAGGACCGCCTCGGTGCGATCCTGGCGACTCCTGGTGTCGATCTGAGGCCCGCACCCGACGGCCGCGTGGTGTCCATCTCCTGGCCGGTGGACGCCGTACTGCCGGCGGACGTCGAGGGAGCGTCGGGCACGGCACGGCAGGCCGATCCGGCACTGGAACAGGAGCTGCACCGCCTGGGCCGCGAGGTGTACGCCCCCTTGCGCGCCACCGAGATGGCCGGCGTCCGGCTGGGAGTGCGTCCGGTCCCGGCGGACGGGCTGCCGCTGGTGGGCTGTTCGGCGGCATCGCCCGGCCTCTACACGGTCGTCACGCACAGCGGGGTGACGCTGGCGCCGGCGCTCGGCCTGCTCGCCGCGCAGGAACTCATCAGCGGCTCCAGCGTCCCGGACCTGGCGGACTACAGCCCGGACCGCACCCCGGCCACGGACGTCCTCGACGAGAGCGTGCAGGTCATGAGCAACGCGGGGGCGATCACGGCCGCGTGAGGCGGATCCGACGCGCTGGTCTTCGTCCCGGGCGATGCGCGTGGCCAGGCACTTCACCGCCAGGGCGGCGATGACTGACTTGTACCGAGGCATGCTGAGCCGCCGCGGCACCGCCGTCCACCGTCCTCATGTCGGCACCGCCGGCGGAACACTCTGCTGGTCGCCGTCGGCGGCGGCCTCGGGATCGAGTGACACGCCATTGGTCCGCGGCCGGGACGGGCTCGTGCCCCGTCGTATCGCGCTGCGGGTCGCTGACCGGCACCCCCGCACCCGGGTCGCCGCCTGTCGCGGCACAGAGCAATTTGAAGGTCGTCTTGAAGTGGTGGTCGTCCCAGTCGTTCCGGACCAGGAACGCTTGCCCCGGGTGCGCGGAAGCCGGCCGCGCGCCGACGGGCAGGACGGTGACTGCACGGATCCTCCGGAAGGCGCCTCGGTGTGCGACCGGGCACATCAGTCACCGCTCCGGGGCCACCCTGCGCGAACGGCTGTCCAACGCCGGGCTCACCTCCCTGCGCCCACTGCTCGAACTCGCTCTCGCCTTCCACCACACCGTCCGGAGCGACCACGACCAGGTCGACGCCGACCTCGCTCGCCTCGACGAGCTCCGCACCGGCGGCGACCACGCCTTCTACGCGGACCTCACGCGCTTCATGGACGCCCGCCCGAACCACAACTCCTCCGCCCCGGGGCCGAGCTGGCTCGACGGAGAACAGGCCGTGCGGGAACGCTGGCAAGCCCTGGTCCTCGGCCGCCGCGCCTTCGCCCCGCCCGCGTGACCTCCGCCCGAGAAGCGAAGGGCGTGCGGGGAGCCTGGAACCCAGACGCGATTGTGCGCCGGGGACCGGCGGCCGTACTGCGCGTTGCGCTGCAGGGCCCTGCGCTCATGCCCGTGGACTCAGCCGATCCAGGCGATCGGCCTTTCATGGAACGCTCTATCGATCGGTCGTTGAGCGCCTCCAGCCGGTGTGACCCGAGCCGGCCGGCCCCGTTCTCCGGTCTGGCGCACGCGGAACGCCCGGACCGCCGCTGAGGGCGGTCCGGACGTCTTGGGGGGCGGGGCCTTCGCGGGGTCACGCCTGGTCGGCGGTGATCCGGCGGGAGGAGCGCGAGTTGAGGAACAGGGCCAGGAGGGTGCCAGCGATGGCGAAGGGGGTGACCCAGAGGAACCCGGCGCCGGTGGCGTGGGCGAAGGCGTCGAGGACGGCATGGTGGGCGGCCGGTGGCAGGGAGTCCGTCGCGCCGGTCCGGGCAGGGTCGAAGCCGCTCGGCACGTGGATGCCGTGCTGGGCCGTGTAGTGCAGCCGGGAGGCCAGGCCGGTGTTGAGCAGAGTGCCGAAGATCGCGACGCCGAAGGCAGCGCCGGTGGAGCGGGCGAAGGTGACGACAGCGCTGGCGGCGCCGATGTCGGAGGCCGGGACGGAGTTCTGCACGGCGGTCAGGACCACCATGGGCACCATGCCGATACCCACGCCGGTGACCAGGAAGTACGCGCTCAGCGCGAGGGTGCTGGTTTCGACACCGATGGTGCTGAGCAGCAACAGTCCGGCGACGTTGAGCACCATGCCGGCGATCAGGATCGCGCCGACCCGCGCGGGATGGGCTGCCCAGCGTCCGGCCAGCGACTGGCTGACGACCAGGCCGACGACCAGCGGCAACAGGTGCACGCCGGACAGGGTGGCCGAGACACCGTGCACCACCTGGAGGTAGGTGGGCAGGTAGACCAGGACGCTGAACATCGCGACGTTCGCCGCGAAGCCGATCAGCGAGCCGAACACGACGGTCCGTGAACGCAGCATGGACAGCGGCAGGACGGGCGCGGACGCGCGCCGCTCCACGGGCACCAGCAGCGTGCCGAGCACGACCGCGGCGACGATCAGGCCGATGATTCCCGGGGAACCCCAGCCCCAGCGCTCGCCGAAGGAGGTGACCAGGACCAGGGCGGTGGCGATCCCGGCCAGCAGGGTCGCGCCGGCATAATCGATGCGGGCCTTGGCGGAGCGGGCCGCGGCAGGTAGCACCCGGCCGGCCATCAGCAGCGCGACGGCGCCGATGGGCAGGTTGATCAGGAACGCCCATCGCCAGGAGAGCTGGTCGGTGAAGATGCCGCCGAGCAGCGGGCCTGCGATGCTGGCCACACCGTAGACGGAGCCGAACAAGCCTTGGTAGCGGCCGCGTTCGCTGGGTGCAACGATGTCGCCGACGAGCGCGAAGGTCAGCACGATCATGCCGCCGCCACCCACGCCCTGGAGCGCGCGGGCGCCGATGAGCTCGGGCAGGTTCTGCGCCAGGCCGCAGGCGACGGAGGCCACCAGGAACAGCGAGGTCGCGGAGAGGTAGAGGCGCTTGCGGCCGAACATGTCGCCGAGCTTGCCCCACAGCGGGGTGACGGCGGTCGAGGCCAGCAGGTAAGCGGCGCTGACCCAGGCGATGTCCGCGAAGCCGTTGAGGTCGGACGCGATGCGTGGCAGCGCGGTGGAGACGATGGTCTGGTCGAGGGAGGCCAGCAGCACGGCCAACACCAGCACGCTCATGGCGGCGGTGACGCTGGGGCGCCTGCCGTGCGCGCCGGTTCCGGCAGTCGGCTGCGCGCCGGACGCGGCAGCCGCGGTGGAAAGGGGGACCGGTTGGGCCTCGTATGGGATCTGCGGCGCCTCCGAGGGTGCGGACGCCTCGGTCTGGGACATGGGTAAGCCTCCAGTCTGGGGCCACGTCACCGCGGCCCCCGTATGACGGGTAATCAGACAGTGACGGTCTTGTACTCGATGTAGGTGTTCAGGCCGGCGAAGCCGTACTCGCGGCCCAGGCCGCTGGCCTTGAAGC
Source organism: Streptomyces sp. DS1-CR2 (assembly GCF_055760475.1). Lineage (NCBI taxonomy): Bacteria > Bacillati > Actinomycetota > Actinomycetes > Kitasatosporales > Streptomycetaceae > Streptomyces > Streptomyces sp. DS1-CR2. The sequence goes on along the minus strand of NZ_CM147085.1, from coordinate 9,069,835 downwards.
CGCCGAACGGGCCGTCGAAGCCGACGGAGGTGCCGTTGATCGTGACGGTGCCGGTCCGCATGCGGCGGGCGATCACCAGGGCGTGCCCCTCGTCCGCGGACCACACGCCGCCGGACAGGCCGTACTCGGAGTCGTTGGCGATGCGCACGGCGTCGTCCTCGTCCTCGTAGGCGATGACGACCAGCACCGGGCCGAAGATCTCCTCCTGGGCGATCCGCATCGAGTTGTCGACATCGGCGAAGACGGTCGGGGTGACGTAGTAGCCCTTCTCCCGGCCGACGGGTACCTCGGGGCCTCCGGTGACCAGGCGCGCGCCCTCCGTGATGCCGATCTCGATGTAGTCGCGCACCCGCTGCTGCTGGTCGCGGCGGATCATCGGGCCGATGAACGTGTCCGGGTCCTGGGGGTCGCCGACCTTCAGCGACTCGACGACCTCCTTGACGGCCGTCACGACCTCCTCGTAGCGGCTGCGCGGCGCGAGGATGCGGGTATGCGCGATGCACGCCTCACCGTTGTTAAGCAGGGAGGAGAACTTCAGGCCCGCCTTGAACTTCTCCAGGTCCGCGTCGGGCAGGAAGACGGCAGCGGACTTGCCGCCCAGCTCCAGGCTGACCCGCTTGAGCTGCTCGCCCGCGATGGAGGCGATCCGGCGCCCGGCACGGGTCGAGCCGGTGAACGCGACCTTGTCGACGTCGCGGTGAGACACCAGGTACTCGCTGGTCTCGCGGTCGGCCGGCAGCACGCTGATCGTGCCCTCGGGCAACCCGCACTCGGACAGCAGGTCGGCCAGCAGGCCCATGCTCAGAGAGTTCTCCGGGGAGACCTTCAGGATGACCGTGTTGCCGGCCAGCAGCGCCGGAATGATCTTCGCCAGGGAGGCGGAGAACGGCGAGTTCCACGGGATGACGGCGGCGACGACGCCGATGGCCTCCCGGCGGACCACGCTGCGGACGGTGGCCGCAGGGTCGGTGGGCGTCAGGACCTCTTCCCAGGCCAGCTCCTCGGCCGCCTTCAGGTAAGCGTTGGCCTGGCGGGACAGGCCCGGCTGCCCGGCGCGGGTGAACCAGCCGGCCGAGCCGTTCTCCGCGGTGATCACGGCGGCTACCTCCTCGGCGCGAGCCTCACGCAGAGCGTTCAGCCTGCGCAGCACCGCGACCCGCTCGGCCGGCGGGGTGTTCGGCCAGGTGCCCGCGTCGAAGGCGGCACGGGCGATGGCCACCGCCCGGTCCACGTCGGCCGGCTGGGCCTGGGCCGCGCGGCCGACAACCGACTCGTCGTGCGGGGACAGGATGTCGAGCAGCTCCGGGTTGCTCGGCTCGGTCCAGGTGCCGCCGATGAAGAGCCTGTCGTAGGTGATCATGCGCTTTCTCCCAAGTCTGTGGCGGGGATCCCCGCTAACTGTCACTCCAATGTAGCACTTCGCATGAGGAGCTGCACGCAGACGTGGCAATAGATGCGCCTTTCCGCCCAGAGCTGGCTATACTCGTGGCGTGAGAGCCGACGCAGCACGTAACTTGGAAACAGTCCTGACGACCGGTGCACGCATGCTGGCCGCTGATCAGGCCGCGAGCATCACCGCCATCGCGGCGGAGGCCGGAGTGGACCGGCGCACCGTCTACCGGCGCTTCGCCTCGCGCGAGGAGTTGCTGGCAGCCATCTACGAGGCCCGCCTGGCAGCCATCGAGCGGGCCACCCAGGAGGCCCGGCTTCGCGAGGCCCCGGTCACCGTCGCCCTGCACCGCTACGTCGAGGGCATCATCGGGGTCAACCGCACGTGGCCGGTCGACCTGAGCCGGATGCTGGCCGAGGAGTCCGTCCGCCGGCGCCGCGACCAGTCGGTCCGCGAGCTCACCGACTTCCTGCGCCGCGCCACGGACGAGGGCCTGATCCGCTCCGGACTGCCGGACGGATGGGTGAGCACAGTCCTGCCCCAGCTGATGAACATAGCCTCGCGCGAGCTGACGGACCTCAGCCCGGCGCAGGCCGCCGACACGGTGGTCGACACCCTCCTGAACGGACTCGGTACCGGCACCACCGGGGCCACCACACCGCAGGCCCAGCACGCCGCCCACTGACCAGGCGCTCCCCCACGAACCATCGGGCCACAAAAGCGTCGGCTCTCTCGGCGCAAACGTCGTTGTGTTGGTATGCCGAGCCATGGTCAGCGGCTTCTGCCGGATAAGAAGCACTAACAGAAGTCGTTGATCATGCGACTGTCGGCTTGTTGTGTCGTCGTTCTTGGCGTGGGAAAGCGTCAAGCGCGGCCGTGGGTCGTGTCGGGTGAACTGTGGTCGCTGATCGAGCCGTTACTGCCCGCGCCGGGCCCGAAGTTGGGGTCGGGCCCGACTGCGGGTTCCGGCGCCCCGGTGGAGGAATTCCGTTGAATCACCCGTGGGTTCACGCGTTCCGCGAGCGCCCCGTCGGGCGCGGCTGGCGGGCAGGCCGCCTTGCGTTGCGACCGGTCCTGGGCTGGTGTGCCCGCTCCTCGGGTGGACCCGACCGCTGCTGTCTACAGCGCCACCAAGTTCGCCGTGGCAGCCCTGTCCGAAGGGCTGCGGCAGGAGAGCCGGGACGTACGCGTCACTGTCGTCAGCTTCCCGGATTCACGCGGAGTGAGCTGACCGACCGCGGCGGCTCGGCAGAGGCCCAGACCGCCGCACGGGCGGCGGCCGAGCAGCTGGCTATCCCGGCCTCGGCCATCGCTGATGCCATCGCCTTCGCCATAGACCAGCCGGCGAACGTGGACGTCAACGAGCTGATCGTGCGGCCCACCGCGCAGGGCTGACGACCGGTGCCGGGCTCCGCGGCGATCGCGCCTGACAGACGCGGCTCACCCGACCCGGCCGCCTGGCTCCTTCCTCGGGCGTTTGACCGATAACCGACGATGACGGTCTCCGCGCCGTCGACTCCCAGACCGCCGAGTTCGTTATGAACCGGTAGAGGTGCTCCAGGTCACGTAACCAGATCCCGATGGGCAGGTTGGACGGGCCCGTGGTGGCGAACGCGCCGTGCACGGTGGGGTGTTCCGCCAGGGTGCCCACCGCGTCGGGGCGGGCGGAGGCGACGCGCACCATGATGGTGGCATCGATGAGGAGTCCCAGCCGCTTCGGGTCGACCACGTGTAGGACGGGGTCTGTCCGGACACGAAAGGCTCCTCGGTAAGGAGCGGTCGTTCAGCTCTGTGCCTCCTACTCAACTCCAGCTGCGGTTGCGGTTGCGGTCACATCCTTAGCGCCTGCCCAGAACGTCTGCCGAGGGCCGCCAAGCGCCGGTGATGACGGCGGACAGGCGCCTGGCCGCCGGGCACCCGAAACCCCGCAATAGCACTGGCGGTCCGGTAGGGCGACGCTGCCGCACGCATGCCCGCTCCGACTCCGCCTGCGGCGTGCTCACGGAAGGTGACATCGTGTCGGTCTCACAGACCTGCGTGATGTGTCGCTCTCGACACTTGATGCGATAGGCACATAGAGATCCGAGCGGTCACGAACGTCACGAGAAGTTAGCGAGGAGACCTCAGTGTGCTTGCGAGCAGGCGAAAGCCCCGGTCGGCGGATCCTTCCGGACGTGCGGCGTTTCGGCGGCGGAACGCAGGTCCGCGATCATGCGCGTCCTCTTGCTCGCCAGCAGACGGGGCGAGGGGGAACTTGGAGGAGGCTCGGAGCGAGGTGATGGAGGCCCGTTCCCGGGGCGTGTTTGTTGACGGTGTTTGTTGAGGCCCCCTTCACGGAAAACGCATGGTAGCGTCCGTATACAAACTGTATGCGAGGTCTGGGGGTTGTCGTGGTGTCCGGTCGGGAGAAGGCGTACGCGTATCTCAAGGACACGGTGCTGACGGATCCCGAGATGCAGGGGGCCTTCCTGTCGGAGCAGGAGCTGGCCGACCGCATCGGCGTCTCCCGCACCCCCGTCCGGGAAGCGTTGCTGCTGCTCGCGGCCGAAGACCTGGTCGAACTCGTACCCAAGCGGGGCGCCCGGGTGACGCCCCTGACGGGACGGGAGATCCGCGAGCTGATGGAGCTGCGGGGCATCGTCGAACGGTACGCCGCCCAGCAGCTCGTCTCCGGTGGCCGGCCGCCGGTGGAGGAGCTGCGGTCCCTGCTGGAACGCCAGTGCGAACTCACCGGCGCCGAACAGGCCCAGGAGTTCATCTCCGTGGACCACCGGTTCCACTCGCTACTGGTGTCGGCCGTCGGAAACGCCCTCCTCGACCGGCACTACGACGGCCTGCGCAGCCGCCAGGTGCGCGCGGGCGTGGTGGCCCTCTACAGCCAACAGGGGCGCCAGGAAGGCGTGCTGGAAGAGCACGGAGCCATCCTGGACGCCCTGGTCGCCGGTGACGCGCAGTCCGCATGTGCCGCGATCGACCACCATCTGCAGTCGACTCTGAAGGTACTGCTCGCAGGCTAGGACCCTGCTGCCTCCGGACCGGGAGCCACCCTCGCCCGACAGCCGCTGTCGTCGACGCCGGGTGGGCTGCCCGGGTAGGTGATCACGAGCATGGTGACGCCGTGCCCCGCGGTCCAGGGGCCGTGCGGCATCCCCGGTGGGCGGCAGGCGTACATGCCCGCGGTGAAGGTCCGGCCTAGCGTCACGTCGTGCAACTCTCCCTCGACAAGGTAAACCTCCTCCCAGAAGTCGTGGCGTGTCACGCCCTGGGCCGAGGTGTCGGTGCCCGGCGCCCAGCGGACGAGCACGGTCCGGCATCCGCGGCCGGCGTCCTCCGCCAGGACTCGCTCCTCAACGCCGAGACCGGCGCCGGCCGGGGCACGCCACGGTCCGTCAGGGACGTGGAACTCCAGCTCGGGCTTGTTCACCGCCACACCTCCGGCCGACGGTTGGCCAGCACGGAGATCTTCTCCCTGACCGCGGTGACCTCGTCGGCGTCCAGGTCAGCCACCAACAGCTCCGGTTCGGCGCCCAGAGCGTGCCGGACACTCCCGTCGGGTCCGACGAGGCGGCTGTGGCCGATGCCCGTCGGCGCGGTGCCCGCCTCGGTGCCGGGGTCCGCCTGATCGACGGCGGCGAGCCAGACGGTGGCGTCCAGGGCCCGAGAGCGCACCAGCAGCTCCCACTGGTCGAGCTTGCCGGGACCCGCGCCCCAGGAGGCCGCCAGCAGCGTGGCGACGGCTCCGGCGTCGGCGTGGGCCCGGAACAGTTCTGGGAAGCGGACGTCGTAACAGGTGGCCAGGCCAAGTCGTACGCCGCCCACGTCGATCACCGTGGTGCCAGAGCCCGCGGCGACGGTGTCGGACTCGCGGTAGCCGAAGGCGTCGTAGAGGTGGATCTTGTCGTACGACGCTTCGACCCCCGGTCCGGTTGCCAGGAGGGTGTTGGCCACCCTGCCGGCGAGGGCCGGGGTGAACATGCCGGCCACGACGACAGTGCCGGTGGCCCGGGCGATGTCCCGCACCCCGTCGGCCCATGGTCCGTCCAGGGGCTGGGCGAGCGGGGCCAGCGGGGTGCCGAAGCAGGCCATCGACGCCTCGGGGAAGACGACGACGCTGGCTCCGGCGTCCGCGGCCCGCCGCGTCCACTCCTCGACGAGCCGGAGGTTCTTCTCGGGGTCGGGACCGGTAATGAGCTGGCTCAGGGCGATCCGCATGGTGCGGCTCCTCCGTATCGGGCGTATCGGGATCAGCGAGTTGTGCGGTCAGCGGGAGGCAGTGGCGTCCGCCGCGTGGCGGGCTGCCGGCGCGGCGAGACGGGCGTCCTCGTCGACGGCGGCTGCGGGGCCGCGTCCCAAGCAGACCCCGGCCAGGGAGACCGCCGAGGCGACCGCGATGTACCCGGCCAGCGGTATCCAGGTGCCGTAGGTACTCAGCAGCGTGGTGAACAGCAAAGGAGCGATGGCACCGCCGATGATCCCCGCCAGGGTGTAGGCCAGGGACGAGCCGGTGTAGCGCAGCCGGGGCGAGAACTGCTCGGCGATGAAGGCGGCCTGCGGTCCGTAGAGGCAGCAGTGGATCACGAGGCCCACGACGACGCCGGTGGCCAGCGGGAACCAGGTTCCGCCGCCGATCATCGGGAAGAACACGAAGGGCCACACACCGGCGGCCACCGCGGCGCAGCCGTACAGCAGGCGGCGATCGATGCGGTCCGAGACGGCGCCGGCCAGCGGCATGAGGAAGACCTGGAGCGAGGAGCCGATGAGGACGGCCGCGAGGGCGGAGCCGCGCGACATGCCGAGTTCCCCGGTGGCGTACGTCAGGACGAAGACGGTGAACATGGCGTACAGCACGTCGGGGCCGACGCGGCAGAGGATCGCGGCGAGCAGGGCGCGGGGCTGGGTAGTGAAAACCTCACGGATCGGCGCCTCGGGCCGGGTGTGCTCGGCCTCCATCGCCTTGAACACCGGAGTCTCCTCGAGCTTCGCCCGGATCCACAGCCCGAACGCGACGAGGACGCCGGAGAACAGGAACGCCACGCGCCAGCCCCAGGACTCGAACTGCGCCTCGGTCAGCAGCGCGCCGAGGGCGGCCAGGACGCCGTTGGCCAGCAGGTTGCCGGCGGGCGGGCCGACCTGCGCGGCGGACGCGTAGAAGCCCCGCCGTCGTGGGTCCCCGAACTCGCTGGACAGCAGTACCGCGCCGCCCCACTCGCCGCCGACGCCGACGCCCTGGGCGAAGCGCAGCACGACCAGGGCGATTGGGGCGGCTACGCCTGCCGTCGAGTACGCGGGCAGGATGCCGATCAGGAAGGTGGCCACGCCGATGAGCACCAGGGTGGCGATCAGCACCTTCTTGCGGCCGATCACATCACCGAGGCGACCGAAAACGAACCCGCCGAGCGGGCGGGAGATGTACCCGACCGCATAGGTGGAGAACGCGAGGAGTGTGCCGGTGAGCGGGTCCTCTGAGGGAAAGAACAGGTCACCGAAGACCAGGGCCGCGGCGGCGGAGTAGACGGCGAAGTCGTACCACTCCAGGGCCGTGCCGGTCAGGCTCGCGACGAAGGCCCGGCGGACGCCGGATCGCCTCTCGGACGCCTTCGCGTCCTCTTGCGGGGTGTCGTGCATGGTTCTCATCCTTGCTCGGGAGACATCGACCTTCAGGCATACTTCTTGTATACAGATCGTATGCGCAAGCCCTGCGCGAGAAGTTAACCGCGGAGAAATCCGCATCAGGATCCGGATCCGCGGACCGTCACCCGATCTCTTGGAGTGCCCTCATGGCTGTGCTGACCTTCGAACTTCCCGACGGATCGACCCGCGAGGTCGACGTCGTCCAGGTTCTCAACGCCGGGTACGCCGGGCGCAGCCAGGAGGATGTCGCCGCGCACGTCGCGGAACTCGCCGAGCTGGGCGTGCCCGGCCCGTCCGTGACACCGGCCCTTTACCCGGTCTCCCCCTACCTGGCCCAGCAGACCGACCGGATCCAGGCACAGCACGGACACACCTCCGGTGAGGCGGAGTGGGCCCTCGTCGTGGCAAACGGCGGGGAGCTGCTGCTGACGGCCGCCTGCGACCACACCGACCGCGATCTGGAGGTGCACGGCGTGGCCTGGAGCAAGAACGCCGGACCCGATGTCCTCGCACGGCGCGCCTGGCGCCTGGCCGACGTGGGGTCCCGCATCGACCAGCTCACCCTGCGCGCCTGGGTCACCCACGGCGGCACGCGGACCGAGATCCAGCACGGCACCCTCGCCGACCTCCTGACGCCCGCCTACTGGGTCGACGTGCTGCGCTCCCGCGGCGCGCTCACGCCCGGCACCGTTCTGATCTCCGGGACCATCCCCATGATCCCCGGCGTCGACCAGTTCGCGGACGGCTGGAGCGTGGAACTGACCGATCCCGCCGCCGGGGACACCATTCGCCTCGCTTACGACGTCCAGCCCATGCCGGCCCCCATCGGCTGACGCACCGCCCGCCTGCGATCAGGGAGGTGGCAGTCCTCCACGCCGTCGAGGACTGCCACCTCCCTTGCGCGCTGCGGACATGGGCCGCGCGATCTGATCCAGCTCGTCGGTCTCGACGACTATGAACTCCCCCTCGGCGAGCTCGTAGCCCTTGACGATGTTCTCGGACGGTACTTCCCTGCCGGTGCGTTGGTTGACGCGCCGCTTGCGGACCAGTCAGCGGTGCCGGGCTGCAGCTGGTGGAAGCGGGCCATGTGGTCCTCGGTCGCCATGTACAGGCCCACGCGCACCGTAACCAATCCCAGCGTCACGACTCCGCTCCAGACGGGTCGTGGCATCACGTTTCGCCTCGCTTTCTGTTCCTGGTGTGACCGCGCCACGGCTCACTCAGCGGTGCGCCCTGGTCGGCGGCGGTTTCGGCGCGGCGACGGGCCTCCCGGAACCGGCGGTCCGCGGCACGGGCCTGTTCGCGCGCCTTTCGCACGGCCGCCGCAGCCTGGCGCTGTTCCTCCTCGAGGCGCTTCAGTTCCTCCGCCAGCTCGCTGACGCGCTTACGGGCAGGCATTCGGCGAGCAGATCGACGATGTCGCGCCAGGCTCGCTGTGCGTCCTTCGTCCGCACCAAGCAAGCCGAGGCGGCCCGGATCAGGCGCCCGCGCAGTACGCCGACGGCGCGCACGCCTGCCGCGGCGGCCGCCTTCATGTCCCAGACCGTGTCCCCCACGAACACCGCGTCGGAGGCATCCGTCTCCGCGAGCTCCAGCGCCCGGTGAACCGGGTCGGGGGCCGGCTTGCCCTGCGCCACGTCGTCCGCGCTCGCCACCCCCGAGATCACGTCGTCCGCGTCGATGGCGCGGCGCAGCGCCTTCAGCTCCGGCCCCCCGGCGGAGGTGGCGAGGACGATGCGCCAGCCCCGGCCGGCCAGCTCCCTCAACAGGTCCTGGGTTCCGTCCAACGGCGGCAGCCGGCCGAAGTACGTGCCGTACAGCGTTGTGTGCGCGGTGCTGAGGGTCTCGTCCTGGTCCTGGTCGCGGTCCTCGCCGAGGAGGTGGGCGAGCAGGTCCTCGGATCCGAGGCCGATCGCGCGGTGGATGTCGTGCATCGTGACGTTGTGTCCGGCCTGCCGCAGCGCCTCCCACCACGTGACGACACGGAGGTGGTTGGTGTCGACGAGTGTGCCGTCGACGTCGAACAGAACCGCGCGCGCCATATGCCCTACGCCCTTCGATGCGTCATGCCGGAAACATTCGGAAGCGTGTGGAGACGTTGGGAACCATCCTCGCCTCCGAGCATGCCGTTTCCCCGTCGCCACACCTCGCGACGCTCGCTCGGCGTCGAGAACCGAGCCCGCCGCTGTGCCGCCGGAGGGAGCCGAGGGGACGTCTCACGCCGCGTGACGCGGGCTGTCCGCCGCGGACTTCACTTCGGCGGGAGAGAGCGGCACGGCGCGCAGATAGCCCTTGTACGGCATACGCGCCGTGGCCCCCCTGGCCTGTCTGGGCTCCCCGACGTCCTCGGCCTCCTTGGTCGCCTTCACGGTTCCGAGCAAAAGCTCCTCGTAGCGGGCAAGAGCGAGGATCAGCCACAGCATCACGAGAGGCAGGGCGAGCGGGATCACAAGCACGACGACTCCTCGGCCGAAGGCGTTCGACGAACCGGGTAACCTCCGCCCCGACGTCGAAACCTCCTGCTCCCGCTATAACCGGCCCCACTGGTTTCCGTCCTCCGCACAGGGGCACCCGCCGCCGAGCACCCGGTCCGGAAGCAGGACCGGAGCAGACCCCCAGCACGAGCAACTTTTGACGGCCTGACAGGAGGCAACCATGGAATGGGCACACAGGGCGGCGTGCGTCGACGCGGATCCCGATCTCTTCTTCCCGGTCGGCACGATGGGGCCGGCGGAACAGGAGACACTGGCGGCGAAACAGATCTGCTTCCGCTGCCCAGTGATCGACGAGTGCCTCGCTTGGGCACTCGAGACCGGGCAGGCATCAGGCGTGTGGGGCGGAACGAGTGAGCAGGAGCGGGCGGTCGTGCAACAGGCCTGCCACGTATAGCGAGGTGTTTGCGGACGACCTGTCAGCTGCCGCGGTAGCCGCGAGCCTGGATCTCCATGAACAGCCGGGTGCCGCTGACCTGGCCTTGGGCTTCGGTAAAGCGGGCGTTGAGGTATGCCTTGAACGGCTCCAGGACGCCGCCCGGGCGGCGCTCGCGGGCGGAGGCCATCAGCTCGTCGAAGTCGGTGTCGCGGAAGCGGCGCACGGTTTTGCGGTCAAGATGCAGACGGCGGGCGATGGCGCCGATGGTCCAGCGTTTGTCCAGCAGGCGGTGGATGTCCTCGTAGCGGTGGCGGGTGCGTTCGATGATCTGGGTGCGGGGCAGTTCCGCGGGCGGTAAGAGCATCGGGGGGCGGCTCCGGCGCCTCGGACCCCGTCTCCTCCTTGCGCAGGCAGTCGCGGTGCTGGTGGCAGGTCTCCTCCACCGCGGCGGACAGGTTCTGCAACAGGTGTCAGCGATCAGCGACTTCCAGGGCATGAGGGGCGGCTTCCTTGACTGCCTTTGTGTAGGCGGTGGCCCGGTCCCGGCAGATGATCTCAACTCCGGGATGCTCGGTAAGCCAGGCCCCGAGCGATTCGGAGGTGCGATCGGGCAGCAGTCCACGACTCGGCCGGCCTCGACGTTGACCAGCACGGTGCCGTAGGAGCAACCCTTGCGGAAGGCGAACTCGTCCACCCCCGGTACCCGCGACCGTCGGCGCCGTCAACAGCCTGAGCGGCCGGGTCCGGCCCGCGACCAGTCGCAGGCGGCGGCACAACCAGGCGGCCGGACGGCCGCGGAGCTCGATCGCGATCGACCGCAGCCAGCCTGCCAGACCGGTGGTGGAGCGGCGGTGCCGTTCGGACAGTCCCGGTACCTGCTCGACGAACGTCTTGCGGGAACAGCTCTTCCGGTCGCAGAAGTACCGGTGACCCGCAGTCGGACTATGACCCGGCGGAATCCCAACGGTCTTTCATCCAGGGCACGTTGATACGTGCTGCGTGTGCGTCTCGCCTGTTTCCGGCAGTCCGGGCACCGGCCGGGGCGAGCGGTGGACACCGCATCCACCACAAGGACGTCGGAGGAGTCGCTGACGCACTCCACTCGCACATCGATCCCGGGAAACAGCACAGCCTCGACCGTCTCGCTCGCCATGCCCGGGACATACCCTGCCGAAACGTTCGCTCGCTCACTTCGCTGACCTGGGGCCTCCTGTAACTCCCGTCACGCCTGGCGGCGTGAAAATCGGTGTGCGCCGGACTCCTTGAGTTGAGTGCTTCCAGGCGCCCTGCCGATCGAGACGGGTGCGCCTTGACCATGGACGCGGGGGCTGTCCGCGCACGTCGATGGCGTTTGGGCCGGTGCGCCCGAGAAAGAGTCTGACGCGGGAGCCAGCCAGGGGTCGCCAACTGTTGCCTCGTGCACGCCGATCAGCCTTTCCGTTCCCCTCCGGTTCCCCGGACAGCCTCCGCCCAGTACCAGGACACAGGAGGCACCATGGACGAGTCGCGCGAAGAACTGCAGGAGGAAGCGGTAGCCCGGGTTGCCGCGATCGACATCGCCAAGAACAGTGGGGTCGTTTGCACCCGGCTCCCGCACGAACAGCGCGAGGGCAAGCGCGCTCAGCGGGTCTGTACGGTCGCGTCGACCACCAACGCAATCGTCGAGCTCGGCGACCACCTGGTCTGCCAAGGCGTCACGCTGGTGGTGATGGAGGCCACCGGCAACTACTGGCGCCCGTTCTTCTACCTGCTGGAGAGCCGTGGACTTCGGTGCTGGTTGGTCAACGCCCGCCAGGTTAAGAACGTTCCGGGCCGTCCCAAGACCGACAAGCTGGACGCGGTCTGGCTGGCCAAGCTCGCCGAACGCGGCATGGTCCGCCCTTCCTTCGTACCACCCAAGCCAGTCCGGCAGCTGAGGGACTTCACCCGTACTCGCACCGTGTTCGTGCACGAACGCACCCGTCACAAGCAGCGCATCGACAAGGTCCTGCAGGACGCGCAGATCAGGCTCTCGTCCGTGGCCACCGATCCGCTCGGCGTCTCCGGACGAGCGATGATGGAGGCGCTGATCGCCGGTGAGCGCAGCCCCCGATCCCTTGCCGGCCTCTCGCCCAGGGCAAGTTGACCGCCAAGCGCGATGCGCTCATCGAGGCGATGACGGGACAGTTCGAGGACCACCACGCCCGGCTGCTGAAACTCCTGCTCGCCACGGTTGATCACTTGAGCAAGCAGATCGCCGCCCTGGAACAGGAGATCGCTGCGTCGATCGATGCCCTGCACGATCCACGCGGTGCCCCGATCGACACATCGACAGGCACCGACGGCACCCTCTTCGGCTGCGAGCTGCTGATCCGGCTGGACGAGATCCCCGGCGTCGGACCGGTCGCAGCCCGTGCCCTCCTGGCCGAGATCGGTCCGGACATGAGCGTTTTCCCTTCACCGGATCACCTCGCGTCCTGGGCGAAGCTCTGCCCCCGCACCATCCAGTCCGGCGCCAAGAGCACCACCGGCCCGGCCGGCAAGGGCAACCCGTGGCTCAAGGGCGCCCTCGGTGAAGCAGCCAGCGCCGCCGCACGCACCGACACCTTCCTCGGCGCCCGCTACCGCCGCCTGGTCAAACGCCGGGGCCACGCCAAGGCCCTGGTCGCAGTCGCCCGCTCGATCCTCGTCATCGCCTGGCACCTCATCAACGATCCGCACGCCCGCTATCACGAACTCGGACCGGACTGGCACTACAAGCACCTCAACCCGCAGCGCAAAACACACGACCTCGTCCGGCAGCTCGAACACCTCGGTCACACTGTCACCCTCGCCCCGACCACCGCGTGACCGAACAGATTCATCCGGCCAGCTTCGCCGGCCGGATGCTGCCGCCTGCCCGCCTGAACATGGATTTTCCGTTCAGCGCCATCATCGTCGCGGGTCATCTCACTCGGATCACTGTGGCTACCGCGTGCCGTGTGGTACCCGCGGCGACTTCCACGACCAGGCCGTGCACCGAACGTCGCGCTGACCACCACCAACGCCTCCGCCCTCGCTGACGAGGCCGAACGCCTCGACGCCCCATTCCACGCCAGCCCCGCCCTGCCGCCGCTGGTCCACGCCGACCTGGAGCGCCGCCGCGACAAGATCCACGCCTTCCTCTTCGTCGACGGAGCCGCCCTGTGACTGCCCACCGCGCGCCCTGCCGAGCCGCGCCGACGTCCAGGCCGCCATCGACACGCTCACCGCGGAGTCCGGCCGGACTCCGAGCGTGTTGGCCCTCGCCACTCGCCTCGGCCTCGCCAACACGACCTTCCGCCGCAACTTTCCCGACGTATGCGCCGAGTTGTCCATCGCTCCGCCGACGGGCAGCGCGGTCGGCGCGGACGCCTACAGCCGGCTGAAGACCGACAACGCGCGACTACAGCGCGACAAGCGCGACCTCGCCGCGCAGCTGGAGGTCGCGATCGCAGTTATCCAGCGCTTGAGCGTCGACAACGAAACCCTGCGCGACGCTCTCCACACCGCCCGCGCCGTCACCACACTGCCGCGCCGCCGCTGACCTCCCCTCAGTCCCGCCTTCGTCGGCTGGCTCCTTGATCCTGCAACGTCAGCGGGGCGGTGAGCACGATCCGTCAGAGGCCCGACGGATGGCTGGAAAGCCAGTCGGCATGCCTCTCACGCATTCGATCACGTTCTACGGGCGTGGCCAGGAAGACATCGGCGCCACCGTCGTAGGGGTAATGGATGCGACGCATCTGGGTGTCACTGACGAGGACGCCCGCCACCTTGTCGTCAGCGATGTCACGCAGCAACTCGTCGAGGCAGCCATGCCGCCAAGGACGACGGACGGCGAACAGGTGACAGTAGGTGCGGAACTCCGGATCGGGATCATCCTCCACCAGCAGGGTCTGCCAGTAGCCAGCATCGGGCTCAACCGGAGGGACCTCGGCTTCGGTCGCCCAGACAGACGTGACCACGTACACGTCCCCACCGGCAAACAGCTCATCGAGGACCATGTTGTACCGCTCCAGGAGGACGGCGTACTCAGTCTCATCCTCTGCGTATCGCTTCGACTCGGGCAGGCTGTGAAAGCGCACCCAGACATCTCGATATGGGTCTCGGAGCTTGCACCCAACCGGAGGACAGTTCGGCCAGTGCTGCTGCCACAGCTCTGTCAAAACCGTCGATATATCTCCAGGCATCTGCCGTACTTGTCCTCTCGCACTGTGGCTCCTGCCATGACCATGATGCCCAGCATCTCCCAGCAAGAAAGCAGTGCCCTAGACGGCGGGCACTCGGTCAACCGGTCAGCTGTAAACCCTGACTTCAAGAGGCCTTCGACGCCTTCATCGGCGAGCGCCTCGAACCACAGTGCCGCCTCGGCCCTGTCCTCGGTAGCGGGCACAACCTGGATCGGGGGCCCGAGCGGCTCGACCAGCTCGAGGAGCATTGCCCGGCGCTCCGTCCACGGCCGGAGGCGGACGTCCCCGAGCTCGGGATGGGCGAGCACGTCGAACGCCGAAGCGCCCGGGTTCGCGGATTCTCGGACGGGGCCTTGGACGAACCTGTGTGTCGTTCTGCTCAGATCGCCGGCTGGCTTGGCCCCCCGGCGACCTCCTCACAGTCCTGCCCCTGCTCCTGAAGCCCCATCAACCCGGACACACCGACTGAACAACGCCGCCCTGCTGTCACGGCTGCGTGAACAATCCCTTCTCGATCTCCACCGACTCGACCTCGTGGCTGGGAGACACCGACAAGGTGCCTCCCAGCCGCGTCGCGTGCGCGGGGCACGGTGGCCTCCCCGCTGTGAGGCATCTCGGCGAAGGACTGAACGGCACGCCCCCCCCCCCCGCGGCGAGCCTGAAACATCGACACCAGGATCGACGGCGTCACATACTGATCCTCGTTCAATTCTGACGACGGGGTCTTGAGCGTCCAGGCCTTCCAGGACAGCGACTCTGCCGCCAGCACGAGGGGGGAATCGCAGTGAACGCACCTACGTCGTCGGCCGTTTGGGCGACCGGCGAGACCGTCGACGGCCGGTACCGGGTGATCGGCGAGCTCGGCCGGGGCGGGATGGGCGTCGTGCACCGGGTACGGCATCTCGCCTGGGGCATCGACATGGCGGTGAAGAGTTCGCGGCCCGAACTGTTCCGCAGCCCCGGCGATCAGGACCTGTTCGTCAGGGAGGCCGAGGCGTGGGTGTCCCTCGGACTCCATCCGAACGTCTGCGCCTGCCATTACGTACGGGTGATCGACGGTGTCCCCCGCGTGTTCGCCGAGTACGTCGACGGCGGCAGCCTGGCCGAGTGGATCGGCGACGGGCGGATCTACGCCGGGGATGAGCGGCAGGCCCTCGCCCGTGTGCTCGACACGGCAGTCCAAGCGGCCCGTGGGCTCGAGCACGCCCATCGCAGAGACCTGGTGCACCAGGACGTGAAGCCGGCCAACATTCTGCTCGACGGCACGGGGGCCGCGAAGATCACCGACTTCGGTCTCGCCCGGTCCAAGGCCGCCACGGCCCCGACTGACCTCCAACTGGGGCCGGGTGTCAGCGCGTTGGTGCCATCCGGCGGCATGACGGTCGGCTACGCGTCCCCTGAGCAGCTCGCGGGCGAGCCGGTCGGGCGGCGCAGCGATGTGTACAGTTTCGCGGTCTCGGTCCTGGAGATGTTCACCGGCGGTGTGCACTGGGCGGCTGGTTCGGTAGCGGGTCTCGCGCTGGAGGAATACCTGGCCGACCCCTCGAATCCGGTCGCGGCGCCGCCGGAAGTCGCCCACCTGCTCCGGCGCTGCCTGCGGCAGCACCCAGCCCACCGGCCGGCCTCGATGGCGGACATCGCGGATGTACTGACCGGGATCTACGAGCAGGCGACCGGCTCGGTGTATCCTCGTCCCACGCCGCAGGCCGCCGATCTGCGCGCCGACGAGCTCAACAACCGTGGCCTGTCGCTCCTCGACCTGGACCGGGCCGCCGACGCCGAGCAGGCCTTCGGCCAGGCGCTCGCGGTCGACCCGCACCACGTCGGGGCCGTGTACAACGGTGGCCTGTTCCGGTGGCGTACGGGGGCGATCACCGATGGGGAACTCGTCGCCCGGTTGGAGGCGATCCCGCGCGGGTCCGGCGCGTCCTCCTGGCAGCTGCAGCTGTTTCTGGCCCGGGTCCACCTCGAACGCGGCGACCTCGCGGCGGCACGCGACCTGCTCGACGCCCTCGCGCGCGAACGGCCTGACGACACCGACGTACGGGCGGCGCTGCGGGTGGCGGCCTCAGGAACCGTGGCCGATGCCCGCCACACCGGCACCCGCGAGTTTCGCGAACCGTTCGCGGTGCCGTTCGCGCCGGTGAAACTGCTGGCCCGGCACAAGGTGATGGGCTACCTGCCGATCCGGTTCACTCCCGACGCACGCCTCGCGCTGAGCGGCCACTGGGACGGCGTGCTCCGGCTGTGGGACACGGCGACCCGCGCACAGCGGTTGGCGGTCAAGGGCCACCGCACGCAGGTGCTCGGCGTCGACCTCACCCCTGACGGCTCGTACGCACTGTCCACGAGCCGCGACGGCACGGTGCAGTTCTGGGATCTCAGGGCGGGCAGGTGTACCCGCGTCATCCGCTCCGCCGCACGCGCCACGGGGTGCCCGGTCAGGTTGAGTGCCGACGGGCGCGTCGGTGTGTGGCAGGGCGTGGACGGGCGCGTCCAGGTCTGGGAACCGCGAACCGGGACCTGCCGGTGGTCGCTCGGGGCAGCACTCAAGGACGGCGCCCTGGACGGCTCGCAGTACGAGGTGAGCGCCGACGGGCGCCATGTGCTCACCGCCGAGGAGGACGGGGCGCGGCTGTGGAGCGTGGCCGATGGCCAGTGCCGGATGCTGGCAACCGGCTCGGCGACGCATGCGCTGTGCTTCAGTCCCGACGGGCGGATGGTAGCGGTGGCCGGCAAGGACCGGGTGATCCGGTTGTGGGATGTGGGGGACGGTCGGCAGGTCCGTACGTTACGTACATTGACGGGGCTGACCGCCGCGGCCGGTCACCTGGCCTTCGGCGACAGTGGGCGGCTGCTGATGTCCGGAACGACCGGCGATCACACCGTTCAGATCTGGGAGCTGGGCAGCGGCCGGTGCCTGCGGACCTTCACCGCCCACGCGTACGGAATGCACCACGTCGGATTCCCGGACAGCGACGACCGTTTCGGCTGCTCCGTCGGCGGCCATCCCGAACTGCCCATGCATCATTGGCGGTTGCCCGAGACCGAATACGCCGCCGAGCCGCACGTGATCAAGCCGCGCGAGTACGCGGAGGTCAACCGGCTCGGCGAACTGGCCGAGGAACTCCTCGCCGACGCACGCCAAGCGATGTCGAACGGCCGACACCGGTCAGCCCTCGGCCTGCTGACCCGCGCACGAGAGATACCAGGATACGAGCGCGCGCCCCAGCTCCTGGCCGCCTGGCACGATCTGGGCCGCTCGACGCGCCACATACGGCTGCGCTCCGCCTGGTCGCGGCCACTGGACGCCGGCCACCTCTCCTTCGGCGCCATCACGGCGTTCGGTGTCGCCGCGGGTGTCCGGCTCGCCGTCAGCGGGCAGAGCGACGGCACCGTACGGATCTGGGATCTGGACAGTGGCGCGTGCACGCTCGTCCTCGACGATCACCCGGGCAGGGTGGGCGGGGTGGCGTTGAGCGACGACGGCCAGTACGTCCTGTGCGAGGGCACCAAGCCGCTCGCGATCATTCGGCGGCGACTAGCAGACGGCGAGTGCCGTCGGCTGACTCCGGACTGGGACATGAGGCGGACCATCAGGTTCACCGGCGACGGAAGGTACGCCTGGCTCGGCGGCGGCGACGGTGTCCTTCGCCGATGGGACCTGGACGACGACCGCTGCGTCGCAACGATCAGCCAGAACGGCCCGGTCAACGTGATCTCCACGTCCGCGGACGGACGGCTCGCGGCGGTCGGCGACAGCAACGGCGTGGTCCGGCTGCGGGATCTCGACACCGGAGCCTGCCTGCGGACCTGGACCGGCCCTCGGGAACCGATCCTGTCGGCGTGCCTGAGCGCCGACGGCCGACTGGCCATGTCCACACACCAGGTCATGTCCTCGGGCGCCAAGGACGAACCGATCCGGCTGTGGGACGCCGGTGCCGAACGCTCCGTACGCGAGTTCGCGGGGCACGAGGGCTGGGTCTCCGCCGTGCGGTTCACACCCGACGCCCGGTTCGCCTTCTCAGCCGGCCGCGACATACGGATGTGGGAGGTCGCCACCGGCCGATGCCTGCACGTGCTCGAAGGGCACCGACAATATATCCGGCACCTCGAACTCACCCCCGACCTGCGCAACTTGGTCTCAGCGGGAGACGACGGCATCCGGCTCTGGGACCTCGACTGGGAGCTGGCGGCCGACTGAGCGGAGCGGGACGCGTCCTGTCCCACGCAGCAGACAGGACGCTCACGTTCACCGTCTCATCCCTCCGAAGCCCTCGTCCTCCCCCACACAAGGAGACGATCATCTGTGACGCCCTCGGCCACCATCACGCTCACCCTCGTCAAGGGCCGGGTGAAGCCCAGCGCGTACGTCTTCGAGGAGCGCACCACCTGCGTCCTCGGCCGCTCCACCGACTGTTCGCCCCAACTTCCCGACGACCCCGACCACAGGACCGTCTCCCGCCACCACTGCCTGCTCGACATCAACCCGCCGGACATCCGCATCCGCGACTTCGGCAGCCTCAACGGCACGTACGTCAACGGCGAGAAGATCGGACAGCGGCGCCCGGGCCTCACCCCCGAAGAGGCCGTCGTGGATTCCTACCCCGAGCACGACCTCAAGGACGGCGACCAGATCCGCCTCGGTGACACCGTGTTCCGCGTCCACATCACGCGGCCGCAGGTTGCCACGCTGAGGCTCGCACGCTGTGCCAAGTGCGAGCGCGAGCTGGGCGACGAGGCGGGCGGTTGCCCCGGCGAGGTGTTGTGCGCCGCCTGTCAGGCCCGGCCCGACGCCGTGCTCAAGCTGCTGCTCGACATGGCGCACGGCGGACGCGCCGACCTCAAGGCCATCCGCGGCTACTCGGTGATCCGGGAGCTCGGCCGTGGCGGCATGGGCGCGGTCTACCTGGCCCGGCACGAGGCCACCGGCGTCGAGGTGGCGCTGAAGGTGATGCTGCCGAAGGTGGCGGCGAACGAGACGGCGCGCGCCCGGTTCCTGCGCGAGGTGGCGCTCACCCGGGCACTGAAGCATCCGCACATCGCCACGCTGCACGACGCGGGCTTCGCGAACGGAACCTTCTATCTGACAACCGAGTTCTGCACCGGCGGCAGCCTGGACCGGCTCGTAGCCGAACGCGGCGGGCGACTCCCGGTCGAGGAAGCGGTGCCCATCGCGGTGCAGGCGCTCAAGGGCCTGGAACACGCGCACGCACAGGGCATCGTCCACCGCGATCTGAGCCCCTCCAACATCCTTCTGCACCGGGAGACCGACGGCGCAACGACGGCGAAGATCGCGGACTTCGGAATCGGAAAGGCCTTTGACCAGGCGGGCCTGAGCGGACTGACACGCACCGGCACAACGGCAGGCAAACCGATGTTCATGGCGCGCCAACAGGTCATCGACTTCCGCAAGGCCACCCCCGCCGTGGACGTCTGGGCACTGGCCGCCTGTTTCTACCACACCCTGACCGGAAGGACCCCGCGCGAGTTCCCGCGCGCCAAGGACCCCTGGCAAGTCGTCCTGCAGGAGCCGGCGATCCCGATCCGCCGCCGCGACCCGGCCATCCCACGACGTCTCGCGGAGGTCATCGACACGGCGCTGCGGGAGCACCCCGAGATCGGCTGCTCGAGCGCGGCGGAGCTGCGCGGGGCGCTGGAGCGGGCGGGGTAGTGAGCCCTGACTGCGGCAGTTACGCGGGAGAACCCGGCCGGCGACCGTGGCGATAAAAAAGGGGCACCTCATCCACGCTCGGGCATCTGCGTGCTCCTCGCGCTCGACCTGCTGCTCACCTGGATCCGCATCCCGTTCCCACTTTTCGCCTCGTTTCTCCCGGGACGCGGGCGCGTCGGTACCCCATGACACACCGTTGGGCGTCGCAGTGCGACTCCAGGATTCCGCGCTGCTGGTCCTGAGCCTTGATCCTTTGCCGTCGCCGACTGCGGACGAGGCTGCTCTGGTGCGGCTCCGGGAAGACGCCGCCGACGAGAAGGGGCACCCCGCCAACCACACAGGACGAACCGAGTGCCAGGAGGCGTGGGACTTCGTACTGGAGGTCCAGCGCGAGCAGAACGAGGCGTTTGAGCACGGCAAGGATGAGCAGGGCCTTGAGGAGCTCGAACCCGACATCCAGTACTGGGAGAGACAGGGCACCGACGTACGCTCAGCCCTCACCACCGGCCGACAACGCCGGGATCGGAAGGCCCAGCGTCAGCAGCGCCAGCAGGCGGAGGCCGAACAGGAAGACCTCACCGAACGGTTCGTGACAGCAGTCAATGCCTGGATGACCTCCCCACCCAGGCCGCCAGGTCTCCACCGGCGCCTTGGGACTGTGACCCGCCGCCGCTCCGCGGCCGGGGCGCCAACGGAAAGCTGAGCGTGCCCTACCATCCCCCTGCAAAGGCTGAAGGCGTGGTGAGTGGCATGTGACGCGATGTGACATCCCCGTAGACCACCCCTGCATAGAACCCTTTGCCCAGGCCAGACCATGTGACGTCACATGGCGGTTCCCAGCAGTCTGGCGAAAACTCTACCAGGGGCGGCCCGCCGCCAGAGCATGGATTCGGCGAGCCTCCCAGCTTTGCCACCGGCGCCCCAGGAGCCACCCCGGCACGTCCTGGTCACTGCTGCCCGCTAGGCGATCCACCCGATCTGCCAGCGCTGGGACTTACCCCCGGTGCACGTGGTGGTGTTGACGCGGTCGTTCGCCATCCGAGCGAGGCACTTGTGGCTCACAGCGTTCCTGATCGCGGCGCCATCCACCTCATTCGGGGTGATCGTCCACAAGGCCGCATCGTCTGCCGCGGAACAGGGCTTCATGGTCGCCTGACCGTTGCGCGACACGAGGCACAGCCCCGTCGCCTTCTGCCGAAGCGCCGTGTACTCGAACTCGTCGTTCCAGTACCACTTTTGATAGCTGGTGAAGTTGCACCCGAAGACATAGGGGCCGTAGTCGGCCCTGAAGTCCAGGCAGTTCCGGGCCGGGGCAGCCTTGTTCTCGAAGGTACTGATCCCCGGCGCTGCGCTCGCCGGCGTGCTGCCCAAGCCCACCGCGAGCCCGATGACGGCCCCCAGCGTGGCCAGCCTTCTCAACAACATCATTCCCCCTCGGCCCGGCGGGTCAGGCCGGGTGCGATTTGAGATCTGCGGGGCCAGGAGACTAGCAGCCAGCTGCCACCCCAGCCCCGACATCGCGCATAGGCACACAGGATCCGCTGCACCACGCCATGCCGGAGTCACCTCTTCGTGTGTGAACTGTCCCTGTGCGGTCGGCCCAGGGCGCGGTGACGGCATCGCTGCCGTTCCGTTTCCCTGGACCGCGACATCCATGGAAAGTGACCACCAACGCCTTGCACTACCGGTGCCTGGGGCACACCGGTTGGGCGGGGGCAGCCTTCGCTGGCGCTGTGACCATGGCGGATCTGCGCCGACAGGATGGGCACCACGGCTCCGGGTGCCGATGCAGCGGCCTGGCGCTAACGTCGGGAGAACGGTTCGGGACGTGTCGTTGGCTGAAGCGCGGTTCGCCTCCGATATGTGCGCTGGCCCTTCATCCTCTTGAGGACGCGTTCCCCGGTGAAGCGGTAGCAAGGAGGCTTCTGATGAAGGCGTCCACTACACGGCGGCGGCTCATCCCGATGACTCTGGCGGTGGCCACGGTCACTGTTGCAACCATGGTCGTGGCGTCCCCTCCGGGCGCCGCCACGACAGTCAGGTATCCGGCTGCCAAAGCAGCGGACAATGCGCAGACGAAGCCCACAGTGGTATTGGTGCACGGAGCCTGGGCGGGGACGTCGAGTTGGGACGGCGAGGTCGACATCCTGCGCCGCGCGGGCTACAAAGTGCGTGCCATCGGGAACCCGTTGCAGAATCTGACGACCGACGCGCGCACGGTCAAGGACTTCCTCAAGAGCGTCTCGGGGCCGATCGTGCTGGTGGGGCACTCCTATGGCGGGTCGGTGATCACGAACGCCGCGGCAGGAGTGAGCAACGTAAAGGCACTCGTATACGTCGACGCGGCCGCTCCGGCGGTCGGGGAGACGACGGGCCAGCTCAGCGGCTCGACGTCCGCACTGTCGGGGCCGCCGTCCAAGCTGTACGACGCCGTGTCGTACGCGGACGCCCCCGCCAAGGCGTCCAACCTCTATCTCAAGAAGGACGTATTCGTCACGAAGTTTGCCAGCAGCGTGCCACGTGACCAGGCGATCAACCTGTGGGCCACCCAGCGGGCTGCCAGCACAGTGGCCTTCACCACCCCCTCCAAGGCTGCGGCATGGAAGACGATCCCCTCCTGGTACTTCATCAGCAGCGGGGACCAGATCATCACACCGGAGTCGGAGAAGAAGATGGCGCGTCGCGCGGGGGCGAAAGTGACTGTTTACCCAGGCGGTTCGCATCTGACCCTGGTGTCCGATCCGGCTGCCGTGAGCAAGGTCATTCAGTCGGCGATCGCGGCGGTGAAATGACTTGACATGCTCCTTGGGCTGACGCGCGAGGATTCTGGCCGTCCCACGGGTTGCTGTGCCGCTACGCGGCACGGCTTCCTGTAGCGCGGTGTGGGGCAGCGGGGCTGTTTCAACGGCAGTGGTCCGGTCGGCCACCTGCAGCCGATCGACCTCGCCGCCGCGTGCGGCCCCAGCGACGGGTGCGCAATGCCAGCGTCGCCAAGCTCGCGTCGAGATCCACCCCTACAACGCTGCTGGTCTCGGCCGCAGAGAGGATCGTCTCCCCGGTGACCGCGCTGTCCGACGACACCGACGACGTCACTGCCGGCTCCTTGGACGAGTTCCGTCTTCCTCGTGGCGATAAGCGAGTGGTCCCGCCTCGCCCGCTGCATCGTGCACTTCACCGTCCAGGCCGAGGGGCCGGTTCGGTCCCGGGGACCGGCTGCCAACTGTTTCGCCCGGGAGAGGAAGTGAAGACCGCCGCTTGGGACTTCATCTCCGTCCACGCCGAGGGTTCGGCATCAAGCGGATATGCCGGGCGCTGGAAGACTCCCGGTCGGGCTACTCCGGCGGTTCGCAGGCGCTGGTGCTCGGGCCGAGCGGCAGGCCGCGGAGGAGACCCTGGTCGAGGAGATCCGAAAACAGGCAGCGACTGCTCGCCGGATTCCGCGAAGTCCCCAAAAGAGGGGAACCGTCTCACCCGGAGCGACGTGGCGTCGGACAACCCCGGACGGGTGTCCAGAGATCTTTGAGACTGCTCGGACTTAGTAGGGTCGGGGACTGGCGCGGTGGCTGATGCTCCGTTTCCAGTCCCCGCCGCTTCAAACCGTGCATGCAGTTCTCCCGCACACGGCTTTCCGACATCGTTCACCGGCTGGCATGCACCGTTGCCCTGTGCACGTTTCCGGTAAGGCGGTAGACACCGAGCCGGGTGATCCACCCATAAGTAAATCGGGTGGTCCAGTTCCTGCCCGCAAGTCTGTGTTTCGCGCTGGCGAAGATCGCCAGACGTTCGTGGACATAGCCGTCGACCACGTTGAACTTCCGTCCGGAGTTCCCGTTACGGAAGTACGCCGCCCAGCCCCGCAGGACCGGGTTGAGATCGGCGACCACGGCGGATACCGGCCGCTCAGTCTTCGAACGAGCGGTCGCCGCACGGACTTTGTCCCGCAGTACCCGCATCGCCCTGGCCGAGGGCCAGCGTTGCAAGTAGTACCTGCCCCGCCATTTCCACGATTCCATCTTCCGGTGGTGGAAGCCGAGAAAGTCGAAGCCCTGCCCACCTCGGGTGAGGCGGACGATGCCGGTCTTCTCGGGATGCAATCGCATCCCGAGCTGCTCCAGCACTCGTGCCGCCAATTCACGGGCCTGTTCGGCCCGTTGCTCCGTCGGCGACAGGACTACGAAATCATCGCAGTATCTCACCAGCACCCCCAGTCGGCATCCTTCGTTCTGCCACGCCTCGTCGAGAACGTGCAGCGCGATATTTGCCAGCAATGGGGAAATCGGTGAGCCCTGAGGGGTTCCTGCCCCGGTAGGCGAGGTCACCCCGCCCTCCAGGACTCCCATCCGCAGCCAGGCCCGGATCAGCTTCAGCATCGGCCGGTCCACCACACGCCGTGCCACTTGGGCCATCAGCGCCTCATGGTCGATCGTGCCGAAGCAGTCGCGGATATCGGCCTCGAGCACCCACTCCCGCCGCTGGTTCGCGGCGACGCGCACGGCTTCGCATGCGTCGATCGCGGACCGCTTCGGCCGGAATCCGTAGCTCGCCTCGGTGAACTGGGCCTCGAATACTGGTTCAAGGACCAATTTCGCAGCCGCCATCACCACACGGTCCGCCACGGTGGGGATCGATAGCGGCCGGAACTCCCCCGGCCGCCCGGGTTTGGGAATCTGGACTCGTCGCAGTACTGCCGGACGATACGTATGCGCCCGCAGTCTCTGCGAAAGGTCCTGGAGGAATGCATCCACTCCCGAGGTCTCCACCGCGTCGACGGTCATGCCGTCCACGCCGGGGGCACCCCGGTTTGCGCACACACCGACCCACGCCCGCCGAAGGACGTCCATGCGGTGGACATGGCCATACAGGGCGTGAAACCGGCGTTCGGGTTCTAGCTTGGCACAGCGGTAAAGCGTCCGTTGCAGAGCTCGGACCTTGTCCAGAGGACGGCGGCCCGGTCCTGCGACGCTTTCCTCCCGGCGGATGGAACTAGCCGAAACGGCACTCATCCGGGTCCCTCCCTGTTTTCGAATCGCATCGATGAAGCAGGGGCCCTTCGCTCCCAGCGGGTTGTGTTGTCCCGCCGATCGTCACTACTACGACCCCCTCCGACTGCCTCTCGGCAACCCGCCATTTCCCGGTTCTTCCGGTTATAGGAAGGCCACGCTTCCCGGGCCGCAATACCCGGGGCCGAGGAGGCTCTCTCCAGTTCCCAGGGCAACCTTCCGACCATTCCACGCCCCTTACGCCGGGAGGTTCTTCGACGACCGCTCCAGGTCCGAGATCGTCTTCCGTGGCCTTCGCCAATCAAGCACAGGCTCGGCTCCTCCTTGGCCCGCCCGCGGGCGGGGGTTAAATGACGACGCTGCAGGCTTCACTTCATGTTGCGGACTGGTCGGTTGCACGCCCCCGAGGGGCGCTTGTCACTCCACTTCGACGCCACCATTTCGAGCGACGCCGGGAGTCAGCTACCGGGGACCCTGGCGTTTCCCCAGACCGGACTTGCACCGGCTGGCTACCCTGAACTTGACGTCCGGTTACATCGTTCACACCCCTTCTGAACTGGGAAGACGCCCGGACTGCTGGACGTACGCTTGGCGTTTAACGTCGCAGGTCACCCGACCTGCTGATCTGTGGTTCTTTCCGGGACAGTGGAGGCGGCCGTTCTCCACGCTTCGAGATGTCGAGTCACGAAGTGCAAGAGAACGGCCGCTGTGAATGAGTCTGTCTGTCGGTGCGCCCGCAGGAGACGGTCACCGCAGCTCGCATCGAACACACCACGAGATAGGGGCGGGTAGTGGCATCAGCGGTGGGTTAGAGATCATCTCAATTGGTGATGCCGGTAGTCTGGTGCTGTGTTGCTGACTGAGCGTCTGGTCCCAGATGGGCTGTGGGAGTTGTTCCAGCGGGTGGTGCCGGAGGCGCCGACTCGGCCGCAGGGTGGTGGCCGGCGCCGTCATGGGGACCGTGAGGTGTTGGCGGCGATTGTCTTCGTGGCCACGACCGGGTGCACGTGGTCGCAGGTCCCGCCCGTGTTCGGGCCATCGGGGGCCACGGCTCACCGCCGGTTCATGGAGTGGAGCCGACAACGGGTCTGGGCGAAACTGCATCGTCTGGTCCTGGATGAGCTGGGGGCTCGAGGCGAGCTGGACTGGTCACGATGCGCAATCGACTCGGTGAACATGCGGGCCCTGAAAAAGGGGACCTGACGGGTCCGAATCCTGTAGATCGGGGCAAGTACGGCTCGAAGATCCACTTGATCACCGAGCGGACCGGACTGCCGCTTTCCGTCGGCATCTCCGGCGCCAACCTTCATGACAGCCAGGCCCTCGAACCGCTCGTGCGCGGCATCCCACCGATCAGATCCCGGCGCGGTCCACGCCGTCGGCGCCCCGCCAAGCTTCACGCCGACAAAGCCTACG
Organism: Streptomyces sp. DS1-CR2; assembly: GCF_055760475.1. Classification (NCBI taxonomy): domain Bacteria; kingdom Bacillati; phylum Actinomycetota; class Actinomycetes; order Kitasatosporales; family Streptomycetaceae; genus Streptomyces; species Streptomyces sp. DS1-CR2. The sequence continues at coordinate 9,043,666 of NZ_CM147085.1, read as the reverse complement.
ACAACCGTCACCTGCGGCAATGGCTCCGCCTACGCCACATAACACCGCGCATCGCCCGCAAGGGAGTTGAGACGTCACAGAAGCTGGGGCGCCACCGGTGGACCATCGAACGCACCATGGCCTGGCTCGCCGGCTGCCGACGTCTCCACCGTCGCTACGAGCGGCAGGCCATCCACTTCCTGGCCTTCACCAGCATCGCCTGCACCCTCATCTGCTACCGCAGACTCACCAATTGAGATGATCTCTTAGAGCCATGAACACGTGCTCGACCTGACCGTGCAGTGCCGCGACAAGCACCTCGCCTTGGGGCGATGTGCATTCCATAACAAAGAAGCGGTGATTGAGACGTGCGCTCTCCCCAAGCGCCGGCTTCCGTACGCGTACCACTTCCAGGTCAGTAGGCAACATCAACGGATTCTCATGTCGCGAACCAGGCTCCCAGGACCAGGCCCCGGACTCGATCACGAAGTGCCCGCGTGTCCATCTGGGCGCTTGGGGGTCTTTCAGGACACAGAAGACCTTGATGCGCCGTCCGTCGATGAGGTGACTGGTGATCTTGCGTTGCTGCCGGTTGAGGCTCAGGGCAGCAAGCAATGCACCACAGGTCAACGGTCCGATGAGCAACAAAATCTGATTCATGGGCGAATTGAAGCAGGGTCGAGAGCACTGGAGGAATCATTTGAGCATCACCTATGCCACCGCCAATGAGCTTGCCGCTTGGTCCGGCAACCCGACTTGGCGGACACCGACCGGCTGCTCGCCCGCGCGTTTGAGGACATCGACGGCGCCAGCCGCCCAGAACGTCCCAGCCCAGTCGACGAAGGGCTGCTCCGTACAGCCCGTGCCGCCGCCGAATCCTCCGGTGCGGCACCACCATGGCGCGTGCGACAAGACGGTGTACGAGGGCGGCTCCTGCAACTGCGACCTCATCACGCAGTACGGGCCGCCCTCCGAACGGGACGACCACTGAGGAAGTCTCTGCCGGCTCCCTCTCCACCGCGCCAGACCCCGGGCCTCTCCGCAAAGAGCATGAGGGCGGTTTTGGTGACCAGAAGTTTCCTACTGGGGTCATCTGTTATCCCATGTTTTCCGACTAACCGAGCTCATGGACGAGTACGCCCGCAGGGCACCGGCCACGGCCGCAACCCGTTGACGGCACGTTCGCCCGCTGCGAACGAGGCCGGTACCGGATACTCCCCCGTCCCCGGCCTCGGAACCAGAGCTCAGGGACACTGGCAACTGCTGTCATTGCCCCGGGCTCACTGCCACAGACGCGCAGGGCAGGGGGCAAGCTGTACACGGGCACGGCGCACGCTATGACCCGATCGCCCCTGGTGCAACGCTTCGTCGCACAGGAGCAGCTGTCCATGGATTCAGGTTCGCCGACCAGGAGATTCCCCATGCCGCACCGTCCCCTTGCCCCATCGGCCGCGCCTATCTGCCGCCGTATGCCGCCTCACGGGCAGCGCTGCCACGGCCTCGCGCGCCGACCGCGAACCGCGAGTTCACTGTCCGACTTCAAAGCCAACGGGCCCGCGGTGCCCCTGCGCGGTGCCTGCACGGCGGTCGCCCGATGAGGGCCGTCCTGGTGACCGGCGGCTCGCGGGGCATCGGCCGGGCCGTCGCGCTGGCGTTCGCTCATGGCGGTGACCGGGTTGCGGTGCAGTACGCGGGCAACCGCGCGGATGCCGAGGAGACCCTGCGGCAACTGCCCGGCGAGAAACACGTGCTGCTGCAGGCCGACCTCGGCGAGCCGGACGCCGCCGAACAGCTCGTTGCTCAGGCGGTCGCCGCCCTGGGATCGGTGGACGTCCTGGTCAACAATGCCGGTGTGGCGCCGACGGAAGCGAACCGCCACCCGGTCGCCGACACCCCGATCGCGGACTGGCAGAGCGTGTGGCGGCGCATGGTCGACGTGAACCTGCTCGCCCCGGCCGACCTGTGCTGGGCCGTTGCCCGGCACCTGATCGACCGTGGGGCAGGGGGCGCGATCATCAATGTCGGCTCCCGCGGCGCGTTCCGGGGAGAGCCGGACTTCCAGGCCTACGCGACGACCAAAGCCGCCCTGCACGCACTGGGCCAATCACTGGCCGTTGCACTGGCGCCGCACAACATCGCGGTCACCTCCGTCGCACCCGGGTTCGTGGCCACCGAACGCCAGGCAGCCAAACTGGCAGGGCCAGAGGGCGAACACCTGCGCGCACAGAGCCCCTTCGGCAGAGTCGGCACACCAGACGAGATCGCCGCCACCGTGCACTTTCTGGCCTCACCCGCGGCAATGTGGGCATCGGGAACCATCGTGGACCTCAACGGCGCATCCCACCTGCGTACCTGACGATGGAGGGCACGCGCTCATGCGCACTCTTTACGTCGTCACCCATCTTGAGGCGACGCACCACGTCGAGAAAGACGTCGCCGGATGGCATGACTCGCAACTGACACTCGCCGGCATCCGCGCAGCGGTCTCCATCGCCCAGGCACTGCGGGCCCAGATCCTGCACGACGCCGAAGTGGAACTGTTCTCATCGGATCTACAACGCACCCTGCAAACGGCCAAGGGAGGTATCCGAAGCACGCACCACTTGCGCGGCAACCAATCCCGTCCCCACCCGCCCGGCCCTCACAAGATCGTGTCTCCGCGCGCGCCGACACACAGGCACGGGTATACCGGGCACCGGGTACGGAAATTGCTCGCCTATCCGGCCACCGCGCTCCCTCGGTTCTGCTCCCCCGCCGCCCGACTGCTGGCCTTGCAGTGCGCCCTGCGCACGGACAGCCACGCACAAGTAGGCCTGGCCCACGGGCTGCTGCGCGGCACGCGGCTGCCGCGGCATACAGCACCCAGGGGCAGGCGCGCCTGCCTGACGCAGCAATGCAGGCTCAGCCGGGCCGCCCGCAGCACACCCGGGCCGCGCACCGGGCCTTGCCCGGTTCGCCCCTGCGATGCTGCCCGGCGCCGTTCAGCTCGCCGCGCTTACCGTGGCCGCACACCCCCGCCCTGTCGGCATCGGCAGCGCCGACCAGGACCTCCCCATGCACCGACGCGGACAGACTCCCCAGCAACTGACCGACCTGCCCCATCAACTGAAGCTTCCCCTTGATCGTGGACACCTGGAGACTGGGATCTAAGCGGTTCCAGGGGAAGTAGTGCCAGGTGGGAAGCAAGTACACGAAGCGGTATTCCGACGAGTACAAGCGGGACGCGATCGACGCGCCCAGCGGCAGGCCGAAGCGCACCAGGTAGGAAACGATGAGCGACGCGAAGGACGGGCTCGTCCTGTCGGGGTTACCGAAGTACGCAAGGTCGTCCGGCGACGCCTTGGCCAGGAACTTCCGCATGTCATCGGGGAGTTCAGGGTCGACCGGCGCGTCGGCATTACGGCCGTACCGTGAGTCAGCGCCCTGCATGAGGTGGAGGCTCCTGGGCTACTCGGTGGGGTCGAGGGGCGCGATGCCGATGTCCGGGTACAGCTCCGGCCGTAGGGATAGCACGGCGTCCGGGGTACCGGCGAGTCCTTGCATCTCCGCGAAAGCGCTGACGATGGCCAGGCCTGGCCCGTGCCGATCTGCTCGATGATGCGCGGCGCATCTCCCTGAGTGGCGGTGAAGTGGAGAACCTTCCCCGCGCCGCGGGCGGCCGCTCACGAAGTCCATCGCGACCATGCCCCTTCACTTCTCGCGTCGTAGGTGGTGCAGCGGTCAGGTCCGCCAGGAACGAAAGCGTTCGGCGATGTCGTAGACGGTGAGCCGCAGGGCCCGGATGTCCGTGATGAGATCCCGCCACGGCTCGTAGGACCGGTCGACCGTTTCACCGGATGCCTCGATGTAGGCGATGGCGACGCCATAGCCGAAGTACTCGTTGCGCGCCGGCAGCGGGCGCAACAGCACGATCTGCTCCAGCAGCGCTGCCGCCCGCCAGTACGCATCGGGAGAACTCTCCTCCAGCTGAGGAGTGTTGACCCGGTGGCGGGCCACGGCGGCCACCAGAGCCGAGTAGTCGAGCACGGCCAGGTCCTTGCCGAGCAATTCCTCCTGGCGGTCCAGCAGCCACCGGACGTCGATCGTCAAGTCCAAGGTCAGGCCGCCTGCCGCGCCGTGCTCGCCGCGAGTCCGCCGAAGTCACGGTCGAACGCCTCCGCGATGCCCGGCTGCGACACCACATCCCGGAAGGAGGCCGTGGCCCGCCCCAACTTGACCTGGTTCTCCTGCTCAATGGCCAGCTCCGCGAGGTAAGAGCGCATGCTCTGACCGCGGTCCGCAGCGAGTGCCGCCAGCCGATCCCGGGTCTCTGTGTCGATCTTGACAGTCGTGTCACCCATACCTCGAGTATACGTTAGCGACTACCTTTGCGAATACCTCAGAGAGCTTCCTGCGGTCCTGGGGCCGAATCACGTGGCGGTGCCCCGCCTCCTCCGAAGGCACTTGCAACTGGAGGCAAGGCGCCCGCCACACGCGAGAGCCCCCTACCTGCGCGGCGGGCCGGCGGATCAGCTCCGGCGCTTCTTGCGGCGTCCGAGCCAATCGACAAGGCCCGCGCGGCGGCGACGCCTCGGTGTCAGCGGCGGCGGGGACGTCGGCCGTGGCGGGCGGGAGGGCTGGGGCAGGACTGGCGGCGCGGCAGGCGCCGTGCGCTCCGGCTCGGTCGGGGGGAGTGGATCCCGCGCCGGTTCGACCCCGCCCACGCCCTGAGGACGCCACGGAGCGTTCGCGCTCTGATGGGCCCGGACCCGCGGGTCATCGCCGATGATATCTGGGCCAAACCGCTATGGGCCGGCCTGAACGTCGAGCCCAGCGACCTGCCGACCGCGGACGGCCGCACCTATCCGGTCGAACTGATCCGCGCCATCACGCTGACCTGGCTATTCGCAGGTCAACGCAGCGACGAGATCGCCCGGCTCCGGTTGGGCTGCATCCACTGGCAGCACGACGGGCTGCCCATCCCCGGCGACTCCGGCGAAGTCCTCGCCCGCGACGCTGTCTGCCTGCTGGACGTGCCCACCCACAAGACCGGCACCTCGTTCAGCAAGCCCGTCGACCCCCTGCTCGGCCAGGCCATCGAGGCATGGGCAGGCCGTCAGATCCGCCCGCCCGCCCATGCTCGACCGCAAGACCAACGCGTACGCCGACTTCCTGTTCACCCACCGAGCCCGCCGGGTCGCCAAGCACTACATCAACACGGCGATCACCGCGATGCTCTGCCGCAAGGCCGGCGTCGGCTCATATCCGGTGGGCTAAGCTCTGCGGCCATGACTACCGGGACGGCCTTGCGCCACACACGGATCGGTGACCCGGGGCTCTTCTGAGCGCCGTACGGGCCGGTTTGGGCCCGCTGTTTGATCGAGGATCTGGCGCTGCTGCGCGGGCTCCGCCCCCGTCGTGTTGATCACAGGCTCTGCACATCAACCACGACAGGAGAATTCATGCCCACCAAGACTCTGCGGATTCCCACCACGGACGGCCAGGCCGACGCTTTCGCAGCCTTCCCCGACGGCGGTGAGCGGCACCCAGGGGTGCTGATGCATGCGGACGGCTTCGGCATCCGGCCCGTGCTGCGGGAGATGGCCCGCGAACTGGCCGGGCACGGGTACTACGTACTCGTCCCCAACCTCTTCTACCGGCACGGCCCGGCACCGGTAATCGAACTTCCCGAGCACATCGGAGAAGAGGTCCGGCCCGCGGTCTTCGCCCAGTTGATGCCCTTGATCGAGGCGCACACCGCCGAACGTGTCCTGAGCGACGCCGACGCCTACCTCAGGTTCCTCACCACCCAGCCCGAAGTCGCCGCCGGACCGGTCGCAGTGACCGGCTACTGCATAGGCGGCCTCTACGCGATGCGCACCGCCGCGGCCCACCCCGACCAGGTGGTCGCCGTCGCGGCGTTCCACGGCCCCGTGGGTGTCGATGGGGCCAACCTCTTCTCCAAGCTCACCGCCCAGGTCCACCTCGGCCACGCCGAAGGCGACATGACACCTGAGGCCCTCGGCGAGCTCAACCAGGCCCTGGATGCGGCAGGTGTCGGCTACACCTCCGAGATCTACCCCGGCACCATCCACGGCTTCACCATGTCCGACACCGACGCTTTTAGCGCCTCCGGGCTGAAGCGTCACTGGGATCGCCTGCTCCCCCTCCTGGACCGCACCCTGGCCAACAGCTGAGGCTCCAGCCCAGAAACCAAGCCTGAAACGGCCGCGACCAGCAGACGGCATGGCGGGCCACACCGATGTCTCCATGGCCGTGGCCCACCTCTATCGCGAACGAGACTTCCGTAAAAGCCAGGTCGCTTGAGAACCCCGAGCCTCCGCGGTCGCAAACGACCTGGCATCCCAGCTCGTCAACGGCCCACCATCTGACAGCCGCAGTGCGACAGGACAGTGGTGTTTCGAAGTGACGGAGTCACTTGCTGTGGGGACGTCAGCTGGCACCGCGGCAGGTTCTCGGCGTGTTCGTGGCGAGGACAGCGACGACGTGGTGGGAACACTGTCGCGCGGAGCGCGTCCATGAGGGGTGGTGGTCGGGCTGGCGGGTGGGAGCAGCTGAGGTTCTGCTACCCGCGCCGCTACGCAAGCTGCTGCTCAGCGCCTCGTCTCGTACCTGGTCAGGACCACGCCGCCGGGAAACGTCCGCGTCTCCACCAGGTTCAGGTTCACCCAGCTGTCCAGCGCGGTGAAGAACGGCGTGCCGCCGCCCACCAGGACCGGATAGGCGGCGATCGCGTACTCGTCGATCAGCCCGGCGCGCATGGCCGCCCCGGCGAGCGTTGCGCCGCCGATGTTCATGGAGCCGCCGTCCTCGGCCTTGAGCCGGGTGATCTCGGCGATCGCGTCACCGGTGACCAGGCGGGTGTTCCAGTCGACCTTGTCGATCGTCGAGGAGAACACCACCTTCGGCGTGTCCCGCCAGTTCCGCGCGAACTCGATCTCCGCCGGGGTGGCGTTGGGCTGCTGGTCGCCGGTCGGCCAATAGGAGCTCATCGTCTCCCACAGCTTGCGCCCATACAGCGACAGCCCACTCGCCTGCTCGTGGTCGAGCCACCACTGGAACAGCTCGTCGCTCGGCGGTCCGCTCCAGCCGATGTCGTCGCCGGCCGCGGCGATGTAGCCGTCCAGGGTCAGGTTCATGCCGTAGATCAGTTTCCGCATGGCCCAGCCTTCCGTCCGTGGGTGTCCGGCGTATAGACCAGCGCGGCGCGGGAAACTCATCGGTGCGCGATCTGGGCTCGCCAGTAGTCCTCGTGCTCGGGGCTCAGCGTGGTGTACTCGGCCGACACGGGCAAGCCACCTGATCTCGACCTCGCCCTCGCGAGGAAATGCCACGGGATTGAGACTGATCACGGGTGACAAGGCCGTGAGACAGCCACGAACACCCAGGTCACGCAAGATCGACATGTCACGAGCGGCGAGACCACACTCGCTTCAGCACGCCGTCGTCGACGTGCGCCAGGTCCTGGGCGCTCTGCGCGATCGAGGTGATCACCTCGATCGGGTTGAACGGGCAGGTCTCGGCGTGAGACGTCTTGGGGTTGAGGGCGAAGTGCGCGCGGTAGCTGGCCCCGTTGCGCTTCACATACGTGCCTTTGCCGTGCACCGCGGCGTCGCACTTCCAGCAGATCAGCTTGTGTTTGTCCGTGTACCAGACGGGTTCGTCGCCGATCTGCACGGCGAAGATTTCCCGTCCGCCGTCCTTGATCCTCGCTCGGTACACGTCTCCCCCTTCAGCTCGGCCGTTGTCCAGGTGATCACACTCGGCGGTGCCGTGACAGGCGTTATCCGGTATGTCGTACGCCTGTTGGCGGGGCGCTCACCCAGTGTCGAGTGACAGCGTGATGGCGCCGGTGGCGACAATCTCGGTGGGTCCGGCGAGTTGGAGCGCGCCGTCTGCGTGGAGGGTGACGTGCAGAGTGCCGCCGGGGACGTCGACGCGGTACTGGCCGCTGTCGGCGCCGGTGGCCGTGTGAGCGGCGGCGATGACGGCGGCGCAGGCTCCGGTACGCAGGCCCGGGTCTCGCCGACGCCGCGCTCGTGGACGCGCACCGAAAGGTGGTGTGTGTCCAGGCGGCGGACGAGCTCGATACTCACGCCGTGCGGGTAGGCCCCGTGCGGGGTGACTGTGGGGGCGGTGTCGAGAGTGCCGGGTGGGCGAGGTCGTCGACGAGGGCGACAGCATGTGGATTGCCGACGTCGACATGGACGGCGAGCCAGCTGCGCCCGCAAGCGGTGACGGTGATGGTCTCGGGTCCAGGCAAGGTGGGGCAGCCCATGTCGACGCGTATGTCCTCGCCCGGGTCGGCGGGGACGTGCACGGTGCGGATACCGGCCCGGGTGGCGATCGGCAGACGGCCGGGGGCGGCGAGGCGGGAGTCGACGAGGCGGCGGGCGAACCGGGGTTAGCGGTCGGTGACCTTGGGGTGGCCGGTCGATGCTTGGTCGATCCATACAGTGCGGCGCTCAGTGTCCAGCAGGTACCAGATGCGCCCGCCGGCGGTCCCTTCGATCTGCCCGCGCTGTATCGACTCGCCGCGGTGGGCGCCGTGGCCGAGCTCGCCCTTGAGCCGGTGGTGGCGCTCGGTGCGGGTGGCCGGGGCCGGGTCGGTGCGCATCAGCAGCCAGGCGGCCCGGGTGTTGCCCGCGGCCTGCGCGGCGAGCTGCTCCCAGCCCTTGGCGGCCTCGCCGTTGACGAACCGGATGTCCCACTCGCCGGGCCCGTGGCGGCGGGGCGACGCGATCTCCGCGTTTGGGGCTCACGCAGCGGCTCCGGGTTCGGGCACCGGCCCGTAGTCCTCGCCGGAGTCGGTGGTGAGGGCGGCGTACAGCTCGGGGTCGGCGTGCACCTCGGCAGTGTGCTTCCACTCGGTGATGAGCTGGGCGACGGCGGCGGTGCTGTCCAGGTCGGCGGCCGCGCCCAGGGCGCCGACCAGTTCGACGGAGAACTCCCGTACGTCGTGCGCGGTCAGGTAGCGCACCCAGGGGAACGTCGCGGGCAGCACGTCCAGGACCAGAGTGCGGCCCTGGGAGGTGCGCATCATCTCCACGAACATGCGGCTGGTCGCCCCCAGGACCGCGCTGTCCTGGTCGGCGCGCGCGGCCGTGGTGAGTACCAGGTCCTCGTCGTCGCGGCGCCTAAGCCTTATCCGCCGGGCGCCGCGCAGGGCGGCGAGCGTCACCTTGGGCTTGTTCAGCAGGTCCGAGAGGTTCGTCTCCATCGCGCTCATGAGTTGAAGTTTAGTTGACAAGTCCAGGGAGGGCGCCCCGGGAGCCTCTCGGACGTGCGCTCGATACCCTCAGCCGCCGCCTCCGGCCCGGAGCAGGGAGCGGGCCGCCGCGTACGCCGCGCCCGCCTCGGGGGGCCGCCGCGGGCTGACCGGTGCTCCGCTCGTGGCGCTGCAGGTGGCGCACGGCCGCCTCCAGGTACGTGGCCAGCGAGACGACCTGGGTCGGCGTGCGGTAGTCGGCAAGCACGGTCTCGGTCTCGTCGAGCCAATACTCGACCTCCTCGTCGTCGGCGAGCTCGGTGCGGCGTTCGAGCAGGGCGGCAGCGATCCGTCACCAGAGCGCGGCGGCCCTGCTCGGCGGCCTCCCGGTGCATCGGGGACGAGGTCGGGCCAGACGGACAGCAGGGCTCGCAGGCTGAGACCGGCACGCACCGCGTCGAGGTTCTCCGCCGTGAGACGGTGCCACCGCGCGACGTTGCGGACGTAGACCTCCTCTAGGAGCGCCGTGTGCCGTGCGGCCAGCGCTGTGCGCACGCGCGCCCAGAAGTCCTGGTCGGCAGCCTCAGTCACGTCCCGTTCCTCGAGCTCCGCCGCGTAGGGCGAGGCCGTCATCGGTTCCGGACAGAGGCCGAGTTCACGTGTACGGGCCACGGCGTCCGTGCAGAACCGGTCGCTGCCCACGTACATGTACTCGTCCCACCCGATGTGCACAGTGAACACGTCCCCGACCCCCAGCCGGCACCAGGCGCCCTGGTCGCGGAGCATGGCCCGGACCAGCTCCAGAGCGACCGGAAGGGAGACCTCGGCTTCGTCGTGGTCTCTGGTGAGGTCGGCCGGGAACAGCCCACCGAGCCCGTGTCCTTCGACCGGCGGCTCCACGCCGAAGTGGACAAAGCCGGTGACCGCGGGTTCGCGGATGACCGGACAACGCCATTGTGACTGAGCGCTTCAGTTGGCCCGAACGGCCAACTGAAGCGCTCAGAGTGAGGCGATCAGGCGCCGGTCAGCGCCGCCGGTGCGTCGTCCGTGTCTCTGAGGGAAGCCGACAGAGCGCGGGCCTCGTGTTCGGTCATCCGGGAGGTCTCGTACGGCACACCGTTGACCCAGCGCTGCGTCAGCCGGGCGATCCGCTCGCCGTACCGCTCCGCCGTGATCAGGTCGCCACGCGATCCGGCCTGCTCTGCCCCCAGGTCGGCGTGGCTCTGGCTCATCAGCCCCAGCCAGGAGCCCAGCCGGTTCACATCATCGCGGCTGCCACCGCTCCAGTTGTTGCCTGGCATATCGGCCACGCCGATCCACTGCATGCCCAGTTGCGCGCCGAACACCGCCAACTGTTCCAGGACCGCCAGCTTGTCGCCGCTCTGCGAAGCGGACATGGTGAACCCACCGGCCAGCTTGTCCTTCCATGCCTGCGTCACGAACGGTGTGAAGGCCGCCTCCATGAACGCCTTGAATACCGCCGACACGCTGCCCATCAGCGTCGGAGAGCCGAAGACGATCGCATCGGAGCACTCAAGCAGGGCCAGCACCTCCGCATCGTGCCAACGGCCCGCGATGACATCCTCGGGCCGGATCTCGACGAGATGTACCTGGGCGCCCGGCACCAGTCGCGCTCCGTCGGCGAGGCGCTCGGCCAGGACCCGGGTGTGCCCGTGCACCGAGTGGTAGACCACCGTCACGGTGGCCGTCGGTGCGTCGTGCTGGAGATCAACGTCATTCAGCGTCATGTTCTTTCCGCTGCTTCCAGTTGTGGGGAGACCCTGCTTGTTCATCCATCACAACCTGCGTACGGCACGGCATCAACGCCGAACTTCGGCGTGCAGCGATCGGCCGCATCGATCGATCGGGTTAGCCTGACCCCGTGGACAGGATGGAACTGGAAGCGTTCGTCGCGGTCGCCGAAGAACTCCACTTCGGCCGCGCCGCCGCGCGCCTGCACCGGGGACAGCCCACCGTCAGCGACGCCATCCGGCGCCTGGAGAGCACCCTGGGCGGGCGGCTGTTCCACCGCACCAGCCGCCGGGTGTCACTGACCGACCTCGGCGAAGCGCTGTTGCCCGACGCCCACGCCGCCCTGGCCCAGCTGCGCCACTTCAAACAGCGCGGACGCTCCCTTGCCGCCGGCGGCCAAACCCGCACCACCCTCGTCGTCGGCCACGCCGAGTACACCGACCACCAACTGCTGCTGCACTGCCTGCCAAGGCTACGCGACCGCTTCCCCGACGTGACGATCGTCCCCCAGGCCATGCCGACCGCAGCCCAGCTCACCGCCCTACGGGCGCAGACGATCGGCCTCGGCATCAGCTGGGCGACCGGCGACGTCACCGACGTGACCGCGAGGGTGCTGTCCACCGAGAGATTCATGGCGCTCGTACCCGCAACCCATCCCCTTGCTCATCACGCCGAGCTGAGCGCGTCCGAACTGTCCACCACCGGCCTGCTCACCTGGCCCCACCAGATCAACAGCGGTCTCTGCGACCGCCTCCTGTCTGCCTTCCACATCGGCGGAGCCGACCTACGCATCGTCCGAACCGCCGACAGCGTGCAGGCCATCGCCGCTCACGTCGCCGCGGGGACGGGCATCGGTATCACCGTCGAATCCGCACTCGACCACCCGCCACCCGGCCTGCGTGTCATCCCCCTCACAGGCCCCTCGACCACCGCCGACCAGATCATCCTCACCCCTCCCGAGCCGTCGAACACCGCCAAGGCACTGCGCGACCTGCTCCTGAGCACCTCGACAGAGCTAGCCTCCGCGGACCACTGACTTGCACCGCTTGCGCTGAAACCCGGGGGTGGGTCAATCACGACGCTCAGACGGGCCAACTCGCACGCTCACTGGCCAACTGAAGCGCTCAGTCACAGGCCGTGTGACTGTGCAGCCCAGTTGGCGTCGTTCGTCATGTGAAGTGCCCAGCCTGAGTGTCCAGGACGGCGCCGTCCTGGAGCTTTGCGGCCCGCGATCAGCCAGCCCCCGGCCAGGCTCAGGTGGTAGCTGATGTACTGCCCGGGCCGCAGCCTCTTGCGGTATGGCGAACGGGCCGAGGTCCCGGGGTCATGAATCTCGCACCACCCCAAACGTGCTGTCCCTGTTCGCCGTCAGGCATGGGCCCGTCGGGGTCCGGTCCGGTGCGGCGGGGCATGTGGGGGAAATGCGGCCAGCTTGACCGGAGGCTGTCTCCGTTTTAGTCTCCAATGAGTACGGAGGCAGCCTCCGCTTTATCGAGACCCGCCAGAGCAGCGCAGGACAGGATGGTCCTCCAATGAGCATCAGTGGACAGCAGGGGCGCAGGCCCCGTGCGGACGTCCAGCGCAACCGCACCGCTCTCCTGGAGGCGGCGCAGCGCCACTTCCTGCGGCACGGGGTGGGTACCTCGCTGGAGGCGGTGGCCAAGGAGGCCGGGGTGGGGCCGGGCACCTTGTACCGGCACTTCCCCACCCGGGAAGCTCTGCTGGCGGCCGTGCTGCAGACCCGCTCCGAGGAGCTGGTGGCCCGCCAGGCCGACATCGCCGAGGTCGGCGATCCGGTCGAGGCGCTGGAGCGGTGGCTGCGGGCACTGGAGGAGTACCTCAGCGCCTTCAGCGGACTGCCGGAACCGCTGATGGCCGCGGCCAGGGCGCTTGCTCCCGGCAATCCGCTCACCGTTCCCTGCGACGATCTCACCGCCACCACCGGCGAGTACCTGCGCGCCGCGCAACGTACGGGCGCCGTACGGGAATCGGTGCAGGCGCACGAGCTGTTCCTCGCGGCCTGTTCCGTTGCCTGGGTCAAGGGCACCGGTGCCACCGACGAGGAAGCCCTGAACCGGCTGCGCGCGCTCGTCGCCGGCGGCTACCGCGAGCGCGGCGTCCAGGCGTAGGCCCTCGGGCACCCCGTTCCACCCGGGCCGCCGGTTCACGCGGAGGCCGACCACATTTCCCCATGCCATCCGGCGGCTTCGGCCGCGCGGCCATTCCAGCATGCCGTCTCCCGGGGCGCACGCAACCTTCGAAGGGACGAATCATGAAAATAGCTGTCATCGGTACTGGTGCGATCGGTGGCAACCTGGCCCGCAAGCTCAGCGGGGCCGGTCACGATGTCGCAGTGGCCGATGCCCGCGGCCCCAAGGCCGTGGCGCCCGACGTCCTGGAGACCGGTGCCCGGGCCGTGGCTCTCGAGGACGCCGTCCAGGGCAAGGACGCGGTCATCCTGGCCATTCCCTTCGGGGCGGCGGGCCAGCTGGCCGACCTGTTCGCCTCGGTGCCCGCCGAGACGGTGGTCATCGATACCTCGAACTACTACCCGCACCTCAACGGGCGGATCGAGCCCGCGGAGAACGGCGCGGTGGAGAGCGTCTACACCTCCGAGCTACTGGGACGCCCGGTGGTCAAGGCGTGGAACGCCGCCCTGGCCGAGACCCAGCGCACCAAGGGCCTCCCGGCCGGCACACCGGGCCGCATCGCCATCCCGGTCGCCGGGGACTCCGACGAGGCCAAGCGCGTGGCCATGCGACTGGTGGACGACACCGGCTTCGACCCGTACGACGCCGGGGTCCTGACCGACTCCTGGCGACAGCAGCCGATGGGCCCGGCCTACTGCACCGAGCTGACCCTGGACGAGCTCCCGGCCGCGCTCGCCGCGGCCGACCGGGACAAGGACGCTGCCGTCCGCGACAGCATGCTGGAGCGCTTCGCCGCACTCGGCGCCAACCCCACCGTGGACGACGTCGTCGAGATGAACCGCGCCGCCCACCGGTGACACCGCCTGCCGCCACCCCCGTCCACGGCACACGCCCCGTGCGGCGGGGACCGCAGCGGCCGGCGCCGCGACGCCCCCCTCTCTCTCCCTGTGCGCCGCAGGGGGATCCAGACGCTACCCTGCGCGCCAGCTATAGCACCCAGCCGCCAACTAGCTAGCCGGCAGGAAGAACTCGGCCGTGCCCATCTCCAGGCTCAGCCTCGTGAAACCCATCCGCTTGGCCTCGGTGATCATGTGCTCCAGCAGCAGGGACGCGATCCCGCTCCGCTCCCGCGCCGGCACGGTGCGCATCGACTTCAGCTCAGCGTGCCCCCCGTCCAGCCTCTTGATCGCACCGCAGCCCACCAGGGTGTCGCCATCCCTCACTGACCAGAACGTGACCTCGGGCTTCCGGAGGGCATTCATCGAGATCAAGGGCGTGCTTGCTCTCCGGAGGCGTGATGGACCGCATCTGCTGGACATGCTCATCGAGGAATCCGGCGATCTCAGGGCCGGATAGAGGCTGGCGGGACGGCTCGGCGGTACTGCCTGGGGTGCGGTGATCCTTTGCCGGCGTCGTTGGCGGCTGAGGCGCTGTTCTTGACCGGAGACAGCAGTGACCGGCCGGGGGCCTCTCGCGTGCCGGAAAGCCACGCAGGCCGGCCACCGGCCGGTGTCTGTGCTCGGAACTACCGGGACGACACCGTCGTGTCGATGTCCGGCTTGCCCGTACCGCCTGCATGCTCGCTCTGCTCCCTGAGCTGGCGGGCCTTGTCCTTCAGACGCTGACGCTCCTGCGGGTCAGTGGCGCGTTCCGCGGCCTGTTCCAGGTCCTGAACCTTCGTACGGATCTGCTGGGCACGACCGGACTCACCTGCAGCGCTCATGATCACTCCTTGGGTGATGGGGGGAAGAGCGGGCCACAACAGCGAAACAGGCCCCGCCACCCCCTGCATCTCGAGCGGTCACCCACCGCTATCTACGCAGCTGGAAGAGCCCTCGCGGAAGGACTTGCGTGCCGGACTCTGCTCACGTTGTGTGGTGCTCTCACTCAGTGGCCCCGGTCCCACGGGATTGGATACGAGACGGTCGGCGTCGGCCGGGGACGCGGCCTGTACGTTCCCTGTCGCCAATCCGGGCGCAACCCCTAAACTCTGGGATGAGACCTCCAACTCCCTTGGCAGTAAGGGGGATTCGTGCCCGACCGAACCTCCGCCGGAGCCGCGCAGGGCGCCGCCCACGACGCACGGCTGCTCGCGCTGCGTGCCGAAGTCGAGAAGCTCATCACCGAGGCCCAGATCGGTGCACGGCGGGCGCAGCGCCGCGCCAAGCTGTGGCACGCGACCTATCTCAGTCTGGGTTTTCCTGGGGCGGTCCTCGCTGGCATCTCGGGCGCGGCGGGTCTGGCCTCCGCCGGGGCGCGGGTGCCTGCGGCCATCCTTGCCCTCCTGGCCGCCGGGTTCTCGGCCGGGTCAACTTTCCTGCGGGCGGACGCCCGCCACATGACGAACCTCCGCAGACGCTACGCCTGGCAGAATCTCGAGACGCGCGCCCGGCTCATCCTGGCCTACGACGCCTATGAGGGCCCCGAGCATCTGCACACCGCCCTCGTGGGCCTGCACGAACTGCGCGTCGCCGTCCCATCTAGCGCCCTGATCCTTGCCGAGCAGCAGGCGCCGACGATCCCGGCACCAGCGCTTCCGCTGTCTGCAGTCCAGCCGCCAGCGGTGACGGCACCAACAGTTCAGCAGCAAGCCATCCCGGCCCCAACGGCGCAGCCGCCCGCAATCCCCCCGCCCTCGCCCGATCCGTCGCCGGAGCCGACCGACTCGGTTGGCTGACGCGCACCCCCCGGCCCCGAAACCCATGCCGATCCGGCCGCCCCCTCCCACTAACCGATGCCCGGTCCGAGCCCCCGATCAGCCCTCCCTTAACCGTCCCGTAGACCTCGTCGAGCTCCTCGGTCTCTTTGGCTTCGGGCGCCGGCTCTTTGACCAGGGTCACGGCAAAGGCGATCCGATGCCGCTCGATGCCTACGAGGCTTGCCTCAACTCGGGGGAAGGTCTCGGACGTTGGGTCACCGGCACCAGTCGGGGACCGGCTCGGGGCGACACGTCGCCGCAAGGCGCAAGAGGCGACTCCAGCAGCAGTGTCCCGGCATCTGTGCGCGAGATGATCTCCGGCATCGTCACGGCCGTTCGCGACGGCGACGATCCTGGCCGCCGACGGCGCTCGTCGAAGGACCGGCCGATGTCATACCGATTACGTGCTGCTCAGCGAGGGCGCGCTCGCCAAGCGCCGGGCCCGTGCAGGTCCTCGTTCAGACGGCTGTGCAGCAGGAGGAGCGCGGCGGCGTCACCGACCTTCGCGAGCCGTTCGAGCAGGGCCTTGATGCGGGCGTCGTCCATCAGCTGCGCATACCCGCCCTGGCCCCAAAGCGGTTCACTCGTTCGGGTGGGGCTGCCGGGCTGTAGGGGGCCCCACCAGAACCGGCCGGTCCGGCAGCCCCGGGTGACCAAGGCAGGCTTCCGGGGCTGCCGGCCCAGATGGCGTGGCGCGGCGCCCCCGGGGGGGGTGGAAGGCCTTTGCGCCACGCCGGTCTATCGGCTCGGCCACCCAGAGCAGTCCGAGACCT
This sequence comes from Streptomyces sp. DS1-CR2, assembly GCF_055760475.1. Classification (NCBI taxonomy): domain Bacteria; kingdom Bacillati; phylum Actinomycetota; class Actinomycetes; order Kitasatosporales; family Streptomycetaceae; genus Streptomyces; species Streptomyces sp. DS1-CR2. The sequence goes on along the minus strand of NZ_CM147085.1, from coordinate 9,027,106 downwards.
CGCGCCGCACGCTGCTCGCCTCACTTGCAGACACGGACACCCTCGTCCTGGGCACCCATTTCGCACCGCCCACCGCCGGCCAGGTCGTCACCCACGAGGGCGCCTACCGGCTCTCGCCCGCCCCTGCCGACTCGCACTGACCCGGTGACTGTCCGGGCCGTGTCAGGACAGCGCTCCCGTGGCGAGCTGAACTTCTCGATCAGCCGCTGGTCGGATTTGCCGTCATACCTCTCGGTCGCGATCACGCCCACGTGGTCGACCGCATAGGCGAGAGGAACAACGCGGTCCCCCGCCCCCGCGACCTGTCGGGCCGGGAGTTCATCGCCTTCTGACTCGCCGACGCCGCGTGCCGGCCGGGATGAACATCAACATCTGGGACGTCAGCGACGTCATCCAGCACCTCGTCCGCTCCGACAACACGGTCGAGCGTGCCGCGCTCGCCGACCCCGACACGCCACTCAACCCGTTCACCACCGCCTGATGGCAGCTACCGAGTCGGAGAGACTCGGTGCTCAAGGGCCCGGTCGGCTGCGGTGCGGCGGCCGTGCCGGGAGTTCGGCGACCTCGGCGCTGCGGCGTAGCACGTCGCGGAGCATGGCGGGGGTCAGGGTGCGGGTGGACATGTTGCGCTGGCTCGGGTGGTAGCCGCCGACCAGGTGCAGCGGCCGTCCGTCGCCGGGGTCGGCGAGCAGCGCCTCGGCTCCATGTCCGAAGACCGGGCGCGGGCGGGGCAGCTGCCAGCGGGCCTCGGTGAGCACCGGCAGGAGCGCCTGCCAGGCGAACGCGCCCAACACCAGGATCGCCCGCAGCGTGGGCCGCAGCAGTTCCAGCTCGCGGGCCAGCCATGGCCGGCAGGTGTCCCGCTCACCGGTGGTGGGCCGGTTGTCGGGCGGGGCGCAGTGCACCGGCACGGTGATCCGCACCCCGTACAGCTCCAGCCCGTCGCCCTGGTGGGTGGCGGTGGGCTGCGAGGCTCGCCCGATGTCGTAGAGCGCGGCGTACAGCGCGTCGCCGGACGGGTCACCGGTGAAGATGCGCCCGGTGCGGTTGCCGCCGTGCGCGGCCGGCGCCAGACCGACGATCGCCAGCGGTGCGTCCGCCGGGCCGAAACCGGGCACGGGGCGCGCCCAGTACTCCCAGTCTCGAAACGCTCTGCGCTTGACCCGCGCGGCCTCCTCCCGCCAGGCCACCAGGCGCGGGCACGCCCGGCAGGTGGCCACCGCCTCGTCCAGTTCGCTCGGAGAGCTCATCCGGGGAGCGGTCCGAGCGGGAAAATCGGGCGACTCGGGCGAGGGACGTCTGCTGGGCATATCGTGCTCCTCGTCCATACGCCGTACTGGACACCGTCACGGTGCACCCGGGCGGCGCTCGCGGTGGCTGACCTGGCAGGGTCCCGACGGGTTCGCATGAGCTGTCCCCGATAGAATGGGCGGTCGGGACCATCCGCTTCGCAGCAGGGCACGGAAGTGTCCACCCGCTCAACGCCGGGGCGGCCGGCCGATCGATCTGGAAGGGCACCATTATGGCCAAACAGATCACCTATCGCAGAGTCTACGAGGAGACTGCGGCGCAGGATGGCAAGCGTGTGCTGGTCGACCGGGTCTGGCCCCGGGGCATGCGCAAGGAGGACGCGCATCTGGACGAGTGGCTGCGTGATGTCGCCCCGTCGAGCGAACTGCGCAAGTGGTACGGCCACGAGCCCAGCCGCTTCACCGAGTTCCGCCGCCGCTATCTGGCCGAACTGCGCGACGCCGGGCACCGAGAGGCGGCCGAACATCTGCGCGACCTGGCGGCACACAACAAGCTCATGCTGCTGACCGCCACCAAGGATGTCGACCACAGCCAGGCCGCTGTTCTCGCCGAGTGGCTGCCCAAGAGCCGTTGACCAGCACGCAAGACGCCGACGGCGGTGAAGGTCACCGTCGTTTCTTCAAACTCGCCCATCCACAGGCCGCGATCGGTATGGGCCGGCCGTCTCCGCGGCACCGTGATGGGCGTCTCGCGCTGTCCGGAGACGGGAAGAGGGATGGGGCCATGCGAACGAACATCATCCGGCACGAGAGCATGATGGTGAGCTACGACGTGGTCAACGGCTGGACCGTTGTCGAGGTCGACGGTGAAGTGGACGCGCACACCGCCCCCCTGATCCGGGAAGGACTGATCAAGCTCCTCGATGAGGGACACCGCCACTTCGTCCTGGATTTGGGCTTCGTCACCTTCATGGATTCGATGGGCCTGGGCGTGATCGTGGCGATCACCAAACGCATCCGTGAACACGAAGGCTCGCTGCGTATCGCGTCCGTCTCCGTCCGAATGCTCAAGATCTTCGACCTGAGCGGCATGCGCGAGAGCTACGAGATCCACCCGTCAGCGGCGGAAGCGGCGCAATCCGCTCCCTCGCCCGGCAGTCTCGCGCACTGGCCGCACCCCACCTCCGGCTGAGGAACGCCCCAGGTCGCCGGGTGCCCCCAGCGCGGCAACCCGTGGTGGGTTCATGGGTGCGTGTCGGGTGCGGTCTCCTTCATGGCGTGCAGGGCGAGGGTGGGCGGGCTGGCACCATTGCGCTGGTCGAGGCCGGTGTGCCCCTGGATGCAGGTCACTTGGGCGAAGGCGACGGCGATCAACTGCTTGGTCTTCTCCGGCAAGGCGCCGTCCGCAAAGTCGGCACGGCTGAAGTTTTCCTCCGCGTCAAGGGCGCCAAGAACAGAGTCTGGGTGGAAAGCGACATGGGCATCGCGCAGTTGCTGCGGCAGTGGATGCAGACACCGCAGTCCGCGGTGTGGCGCCAGGCCGGTCGTCTACCACGATCTTCACTCTGCTTCCTCCTTCTGCTGCAGGCTGCAGGTCACTCGGTGCCACGGGTGCCGCTTTGCCCGTCAGTTGGAGGCTTTCGGCGGCCGATACGTGTCATGGCGCTGAAACGAGTAGGTGAATGGCGAGCGCCGTGATCAGGGTGCTGGAGGCCATGGCGGTGATGAGCCGCCCGTGACTGCCGGCCAGAGTTCGGCCGAGTAGCGCTCCGCCGCCAGCGAGAAGCAGTTGCCAACTGGCGGATGCTGCGAAGGCGGCGAGGACGAATAGGACCTGTTCCAGGCGGTCTGGAGCCGTCGCGGTCTGGCTGCCGAGAACGAGTGCCGCGAAGTAGATCATGGTCATGGGGTTAATCATCGTAATTCCCAGCAGCCCGATATAGGCCCGTGTGGGGCTGAGGGGGACCTCGCCGGCCCGAGCTGCCGTCTGCCGCCTGCGATGCCGACGGATTGCCGCCGCGCCGCTGCGCGCCGCCAGTGCGATGAGCACCAAGGCCGAGACCCATCGCAGAGGAAGGGCGATCGGCTCGATGACGGGGACGAGCGCGGAGCCTCCAAGGACGGCAATCAGCGCGTAGAGGCCGTCGGCGGTTGCGACGCCCAGTGCAGCACAAGCACCGATCTTCAAAGACGTCCGGGCTGCCAGAGCTACAAGGTAGGTCGCAACCGCTCCCACGGGCACGGCGATGCCGTAGCCGGCAAGGAGTCCCGCGACCAGGGCGGCGATCACGAGCGCGCGAGCGTCGGCTTCCACAGTCGGCCGGGCTGCTGCTGGACTCGCGCCGAACGGGCGGTCGAGGTCAGCGGCATGAAGGCGGTGATCGGGGTCATGGGTAGATCTTGTTGGGATCGCGGCTGCCGGAACAACTCAATTTCGAGAGCGATGTTGTCCCCTTGACAGCCCCGTCCCGTTGCGCGCAGGATCACTCACGTGAACCTGTCAGACAGCCAGACAGGTGGGTCGGTGCCGCGGCGCGTCAGCGCGATGGAAGCGGTGCTCACCCACCTCCGCGGCGCCATCGAGCGCGGCGAGTACGCCATCGGCGACAAGCTCCCCTCCGAGGCGGAGCTCTGTCGCCGTCTCGAAGTCAGCCGACCGGTACTCCGCGAGGCACTGCGGGCCCTGCAGGTGATGGGGCTGACCGTGTCCCGCACCGGCAAGGGCACCTTCGTGGTCGCCAACACGGTCGAGGACCCCACCTTCGGGGACTACGCGGCCAGCGACCTCCTCGAAGTGCGCCGCCACGTCGAGATCCCGGTCGCCGGGTACGCGGCGGCGCGGCGCACCCCGGAGAACCTCGATCACCTCACCCACCTCCTGGAGCGGATGGAGCGGGAGACCGACACCACCGCCTGGGTCGCCATGGACACTCTGTTCCACATCTCCGTCGCCGAGGCCTCGCAGAACCCGGTGTTCCGCCGGGTCATCGAGGAGATCCGCGATGCGCTGGGCCGCCAGTCCGCCTTCCTCAACGAACTCGGCGGCCGCCGCGAGCAGTCCAACCGCGAGCACCGCGCGATCGTCGAGGCCCTCATGGACGGCAGCGAACACGACGCGGTGGAGGCCATGGCCCACCATCTCGACCGCGTCCAGACCACCCTCACCTCCATCGTGCGCCCCGAGCGCGCGGCCCCACCCGCGGAAGGCGGACCCCAGGCGTGAGCGAGCGATCCCTTCAGCAAGACGACCTGCGTAGCGAGATACCGACCTCCGGACACGTCGATGCCGGAGACGCGGGCTACAGCAAGTCCCTGAAGTCCCGGCACGTCAACATGATCGCCATCGGCGGTGCCATCGGCACCGGCCTCTTCCTCGGCGCCGGCGGCCGCCTCGCCGACGCCGGACCCTCCCTCTTCGTCGCCTACGCGGTCTGCGGCCTCTTCGCCTTCCTCGTCGTCCGCGCGCTCGGCGAACTCGTCCTGTACCGCCCGTCGTCGGGCGCCTTCGTCTCGTACGCCCGTGAGTTCCTCGGCGAGAAGGGGGCGTACATCGCGGGCTGGATGTACTTCCTGAACTGGGCCACCACCGGCATCGCCGACATCACCGCCGTGGCCGTCTACACCCACTACTGGGGCATGTTCTCCGACATCCCGCAGTGGGTGATCGCGCTCATCGCGCTCGCCGTCGTCCTCACCGTGAACCTCATATCCGTGAAGATGTTCGGTGAACTGGAGTTCTGGTTCGCCATCATCAAGGTGAGCGCGCTCGTCGTCTTCATGCTCATCGGCATCTTCCTGCTGGTCACCCAGCACCCCGTCGACGGCCACAACCCCGGCCCGTCCCTGATCACCGACAACGGCGGCATCTTCCCCAACGGCCTGCTGCCGATGCTGCTGATCGTCCAGGGCGTCGTCTTCGCCTACGCCTCCGTCGAGCTGGTGGGCGTGGCGGCGGGCGAGACCAAGAACCCCGAGAAGATCATGCCCAAGGCGATCAACTCGATCATGTGGCGCGTCGGCCTCTTCTACGTCGGTTCCGTGGTCCTCCTGTCGATGCTGCTGCCCTGGAGCTCGTACAGCGCGGCCCAGAGCCCCTTCGTCACCGTGCTGTCGAACATCGGCATCCCCGCCGCGGGCGGCGTCATGAACCTGGTCGTGCTCACCGCGGCCATGTCGTCCCTCAACTCCGGCCTGTACTCCACCGGTCGCATCCTGCGCTCCATGGCGATGTCCGGCTCGGCACCCAGGTTCACCGGCGTGATGAGCCGCAGTCAGGTCCCCTACGGCGGCATCCTGCTCACCAGCGGCATCTGCGTCATCGGCGTCGGCCTCAACTTCGTCGTCCCCGCCGACGCCTTCGAGATCGTGCTGAACTTCGCGGCGATCGGCATCCTCTGCACCTGGGGCATGATCATGCTCTGTCACCTGATGTTCTGGCGGAAGACCCAGAACGGCGAGCTGACCAGGCCCAGTTATCGCCTGCCCGGCTCGCCGTGGACCGAGATCGTGACGATCGTCTTCCTGGTCTCCGTGCTGGTGCTGATGTACGCCGACGGAGGCGCGGGACGTACGACCGTGCTGTGTCTGCCGCTGATCGCGGCGGCGCTCGTCGCGGGTTGGTACGGGGTGCGCCGCCGGGTGGCGGGGATACGCGACGGAGCGGACGCGTGAACCAGGCAGTGATGTACGGAAGTTCGGTGGCCGAGGCCCCGGTCATCCGGGAGCCGCTCCACGCGCCGGTCGCCCACCTCGTCCGCGGCGGTGTCATCGAGGGCATCCACTACGGCTCGGTGGTCGTGCTGGGCACCGATGGCAGCGTGGACCTGCAGATCGGCGATATCGAGGCCGCCTTCTACCCGCGCTCGGCCCTAAAGCCCGTCCAGGCCGTGGCGATGCTGCGGGCCGGGCTGCCGCTGGACGGCGAGCTGCTCGCGCTCACCGCAGCCAGCCACTCCGGCGAGGAGCGGCACCTGGCCGGGACCCGCCGGATCCTGGAGCTGGCCGGTCTGTCGGAGGACCAGCTGCGCAATGTCACGGACCTGCCCTTCGACCCGGTCGTCCGGGAGGACTGGGTGCGCGCGGGGCGGCTGCCCTCCCGCCTCGCACAGAACTGCTCGGGCAAGCACGCGGCCATGCTCTACACGGCGCGGCTCAACGACTGGTCCCTCGACGACTACCTCGACCCGGCCCACTCCCTCCAGCAGGCCATCGCGGAGATCGTCGAGGGCCTCACCGGACAGCGGATCGCCCAGGTGACCGTCGACGGCTGCGGCGCGCCCCTGTTCTCTGTCTCGCTGCACGGCCTCGCCCGCGCCGCCGCCCGCATCGTCACCGCCGCGCCCGGCACCCCCGAGGCCATGGTGGCTGACGCGATGCGCGAGCACGCCGAGATGGCCTCCGGATCGGGGCGGGACGTCTCCGCGTTGATGCGGGCCGTGCCGGGGCTGCTCACCAAGGACGGCTTCGAAGGCGTGCAGGTCGCCGCGCTCCCGGACGGCCGGGCCGTCGCCGTGAAGATCGCCGACGGCGCGGACCGGGCACGCGCCCCGGTGGCCGCGGCGGCCCTCGCGCGCTGCGGAGTCGACCCGGCCGCGCTCGCCGAGTTCGCGGGCGCCCCGCTCCTCGGCGGCGGCGAGGTGGTCGGCAGCATCCGGCCCGCCCGTGCGCTCGACCGTCTCACCCACCCCACGTACACCTGATCCACACACCTCCGAAAGAGGCCCGCACAGCCATGACCGCCGCATCCCACCGCAGCGAGCACGACCTGCTCGGCGACCGCGACGTCCCCGCCGAGGCGTACTGGGGCATTCATTCCCTGCGCGCCAAGGAGAACTTCCCCATCACGGGAACGCCGATCTCCGCCTACCCGCACCTGATCGACGCCCTCGCCGCCGTCAAGGAGGCCGCCGCCCGCGCCAACGAGGAACTCGGCCTGCTCGCCCCGGACAAGGCGGCCGCCATCGTCGAGGCCTGCCGCGAGATGCGCGACGGCAAGCTGCACGACCAGTTCGTCGTCGATGTCATCCAGGGCGGCGCCGGCACCTCGACGAACATGAACGCCAACGAGGTCGTCGCCAACCGGGCTCTGGAGCTGCTGGGCCACGAGAAGGGTCAGTACGAGTTCCTGCACCCCAATGAAGACGTCAACCTGAGCCAGTCGACCAACGACGTCTACCCGACCGCAGTCAAGATAGCGACCGTCTTCGCGGTGCGCGGGTTGCTCAAGGCGATGGCTGTACTGCAGGACGCCTTCGCCGGCAAGGCCGTCGAGTTCCGCGACGTGCTCAAGATGGGCCGTACACAGTTGCAGGACGCGGTACCCATGACGCTCGGTCAAGAGTTCTCTGCATTTGCCGTCATGATTGACGAGGATCGCAGCCGTCTTGACGAGGCTGTCGAGTTGATCCATGAAATCAACCTGGGTGCCACTGCCATCGGCACCGGCCTCAACGCCCCCGCCGGATACGCCGAGGCGGCGCGCCGCCACCTCGCCGACATCACCGGGCTGCCCTTGGTGACCGCCGCGAACCTCGTCGAGGCGACCCAGGACTGCGGCGCCTTCGTCCAGATGTCGGGTGTTCTCAAGCGGATCGCCGTCAAGCTCTCCAAGAGCTGCAACGACCTGCGTCTGCTCTCCTCCGGGCCGCGCGCGGGCCTCAACGAGATCAACCTGCCGCCGGTGCAGGCCGGTTCGAGCATCATGCCCGGTAAGGTCAACCCGGTGATCCCCGAGGTCGTCAACCAGGTCGCCTTCGAGGTGATCGGCAACGACGTCACCATCACCATGGCCGCGGAGGCGGGACAGCTCCAGCTCAACGCCTTCGAGCCGATCATCCTGCACTCCCTGTCCGAGAGCATCACGCATCTGCGCACCGCCTGCCTGACCCTGGCCGAGCGCTGCGTCGTAGGGATCACCGCCAACACCGAGACGCTGCGCGCGGCCGTCGAGAACTCCATCGGCCTGGTGACCGCCCTCAATCCGCACATCGGGTACACGGCTGCCACCGACATCGCCAAGGAGGCCCTCGCCACCGGACGCGGCGTCGCCGAACTCGTACTGGAAAAGGGGCTGTTGCCGGCCGAGCGGCTCGCCGAGCTGCTGCGTCCGGAAGTCCTCGCGGGCAGCGGCTCCGCACACGCCTGAACCACGAACGCGCACCAGGACCGGCCGGGAGGCAAAATAGTGATCACGACCTCGCCGCCGACCTTCCGGCCGGTCCTCGAACGCATCGCCACCGAGATCGAGCAGACGCCGGGCCGCGGGCGGCCTGCCGACTACATCCCGGCGCTCGCCGCCTGCGACCCGCGCCGCTTCGGCATGGCGGTCGCGGAACTCGACGGCACCGTGTACGGCGTGGGGGACTGGCAGCAGCCGTTCTCCACGCAGTCGCTCACCAAGGTCTTCACGCTCGCCCTCGACCTGGCCCGCGAGGGCGACGAGCTGTGGGAGCACGTGGGCCGCGAACCCTCCGGCAACCCGTTCAACTCCCTGGTGCAGCTGGAGTACGAGAACGGCATCCCCCGCAACCCCTTCATCAACGCGGGCGCCCTCGTCGTCACCGATCGCCTACAGACCCAGACCGGTGATGCGGCCGGCACCCTGCTGGAGTTCCTGCGCGCAGAGAGCGGGAACCCGGAGCTCGCCTTCAACAGGGACGTCGCCTCCTCCGAGGCCGCGCACGGCGACCGAAATGCGGCACTGGGCCACTTCATGGCGTCGTACGGCAACATCGACAACCCGGTGCCCGCGCTGCTGGAGCAGTATTTCCGCCAGTGCTCCATCGAGGCGTCCTGCGCCGATCTCGCGCTCGCCGCCGGGTTCCTGGCCCGGCACGGCATCCGCGCCGACGGCTCCCGGCTGCTCACCCGCAGCCAGGCCAAGCAGGTCAACGCGGTCATGCTCACCTGCGGCACCTACGACGCGGCCGGCGAGTTCGCGTACCGCGTGGGACTGCCCGGCAAGAGCGGCGTCGGCGGTGGCATTGTCGCGGTCGTGCCCGGCCGCTGCACGCTGGCCGTGTGGGGCCCGGGACTCGACAAGCGAGGCAACTCCGTGGCGGGCGTCGCGGCCCTGGACCGCTTCACGACACTGACGGGGCTGTCGGTGTTCTGAGCTGCCCTTCGATGCAACGTCGTGGCGTTGACTTGCCATCAGCCGAGGCCAGAAGCGCCTACGTCGGGGACCGGCTCGGGGGCGCGGGCACGGGGCACCTCCTGCAGGCGGTGCGGGGACAGGCCGCGCCCGGCGCCGCATTCCGAGTGAAGCTCGAGGAGGGTTTCTGAGGGTCGACATGTTGTGCTGCTTCTGCACGGCCACCGCCAAGGCAGGCCGTGGCCGATACTCGCTTGGACACACTGCGCCGCTTCTTCGGTAATGGGCAGGCCCGGTGAGGGCGAGCATCGCATCACCCAGTGGTGTCACAGGCGCTGACTAGCCTGCAGGCCATGGACCTTGATCTCGTGGGACGACGTGCATTGGTGACGGCGAGCAGCGCGGGTATCGGCGCGGTGGTGGCGCGGCGGCTGGCCGATGAAGGATGCGCGGTGCTGGTACACGGCCGCGATCCGGTGCGCAGCAACGCGGTCGCACAGGAGCTGCGCGCCGTCGGCGGGACGGTCGATGTCGTCTTGGGCGACCTTGCCGACGACGCGGCTGCCGAGAAGGTGGCCGAGCAGGCTTACGCCTGGGGCGTGGAAGTGCTGGTTAACAACGCCGGTCCGTTCGTCGAGCACAACTGGGAGACCGCGGAGCCGGCGGCGTGGCTGGAGGCGATGAACGGCAACGTCCTTTCCGCGGTGCGGATGATCCGCGCGTTGGTGCCGTCGATGCGCGAGCGCGGCTGGGGGCGGGTTATCAACGTGGGCAGCCGGGCGGCGACGACTCCGCTGCCGAACATGGTCGAGTACTCGGCGGCGAAGGCGGCGGTGGTCAACATGACCACCAGCCTGGCCCGGCACCTGGCCGGGTCCGGGATCACCGCGAACACTGTGAGCCCCGGGGTGATCGTCACCGACGGGATGCGGCGGATGTTCGAGGACGGGGCCAGCTCTCGTGGCTGGCCGCAGGAGTGGTCGCAGTTGGAGCCGCACGTGGTGGCCGAGTACGCGCCGAACCCCACGGGGCGGCTGGGCACCGCGGAGGACGTCGCGGCCTCAGTGGCGTTTCTGGCCAGCCCGCTGGCCGACTACATCAACGGGATCAACCTACGTGTCGACGGGGGCATCACCTTGGTGCCGTGAGTGACGAGATACGAAGACCCTGACGAACAGAGCGGCCCTTTCCTCGGTAGGTGCCGCATTCGCCGACCGCAGGACCGGGTCAAGGTGGAGCGCCCGCAGCCGAACCCGAGGATGAACGACCTTGACGCGGCCCGAAGGTCGGCCATCATCACGGCGCCGAGGAAGGCCCAGCCGCTTGTCGGTGCCCGTGGAGAGAGAGGAACGACGTTGCCTTGGCCCGCGGTGATCACTGGAGTCGGGTGGGTGACTACCGGGTCGGCCATGGGCCATGCACGAGTGAGGGTCCCGGCCTCGGCGTGAGTGCGAGGCGGGCAAGAGCCCCGCCCTGCTTTCCGAGTCTTCCTGCACGGCGCCCGCGTGAGGCGCGCATCCCAGCGGATCCCAAGACCCGGAGACACACACATGCCGAACGAACCGCATTACCAGCACGAATCCGCGCTGCCGGTGACCTCCGTCCAGTTGAATCACACCGCCATCTACGCCAGGGACCGGCAGCTGTCGGCCGAGTTCCTGGCCGTGGTGTTGGGGTTGAAGGTCGGCGCTCCATTCGGGCCGTTTCTCCCCGTCGACCTCGGCAACGGCGTGACGCTCGACTACTACGAGAAGCGTGATGAGCCGATCCAGTCGCAGCACTACGCGTTCCTCGTGCCTGACGAGGAGTTCGACAACATGATCGCCCGTCTGGAAGCGGTCGGGGCCACGTACTACGCCGACCCCAGCCATACCGAGCCCGGGCAGATCAACCGCCTGTTCGGCGGTCGCGGCGCGTACTTCGATGACCCCGACGGGCACAACATGGAGATTATGACCCGGCCCTACATCCGCCCCTAGCCGACGGCCCATCGGGCCCCGACGAACGGCTCTCCGATCCTCCTGACCCCGGCCCCACACCCCGGGCCGGGTCCGCCGGCAAGGAGGCGCCAGGAGATCGGTGAGGGCCTGCAGGTGGTCGAGAACTGGAACTCGGCGAGCCAGGCCCTGTTCTATGGCAAGGACGGCGACCTGGCCGGGCACGGACAAGGAGAGCCAGGAGGTCAGCATGCTGGCGCTGCACCTGCTCCAGGCCGCCCTGGTCCACGTGAATGCCCTGCTGGTGCAGCAGGTCCTGACCGATCCGAAGTGGACCGACACGCTCACCGACGCCGACCGCCGCGGGCTGTCGCCGCTGTTCTGGACCCATGTGAACCCTTGTCCGGACGAATTCCGTGCGCGGAACCGGTACAACTTCGAATGCATCCTGACCGAGACCGGCCCCGACGCCTGCCGCCTCCAAGCCACCGGGGCCGAGCACCAGGGCCGCGGGTCGGAAGCAGAGCGGGCCGCTCTCCCTGGTGCAGTTCAGTCGTGCCGCCCCGTGGTCACGGACCTGACCGGTCCTCGCGGTCGCGCTCATCGTCGAGGCGGGCAGCCAGGTCGGGCCAGTGCTCGGACCACCGCACCAGATCGCCCGCGGTCAACGACCATCGCGAACGCAGGGCTTCGTCCGGCAGGAAGCGGACGCAGGTCCCCGTGGTCCCGTCGGCTTCGACGGGCTGCAGATCGGTCACCGGGACGCCGTGCTCATAGCGCTGGCTCCAGGATCCGTTGAGACGGCGGTTGGTATGAATCAGCCACTCGCTGAGCGCTGCGACGACGGACATGCCGCGACGCGGATGTCCGTCCGGAAGCCGCTCCGCCTCCGGGAGGTCGAAGAACCGAAGATCCTTCGTGGCCATGACCGGCTTCTTCACCACATGGCCATGCTCGTCGACCCGAGTGTCGGTGCCCCGGCCGTCATCCTTCACTGACACCGAGCCGTCGGTATGCAGCGTGATCACACACCGTCCGCCGCCCCGGCTCGCTGCCTCGTCAGCGGCGTAAGCAACGATCTCGAGAATAAGGTGTTCGGGCCCGCCCGGCGCGAACTCTGCGGATCCCTGGCGGATCTGACCGAGATGACCCGCGTCCACGATGCCGGCCCAATCGTGCGTGGTGTTGACCCAAGAAGCCCTTGATCCATCCATCCGGCAAGTATCCGTCGGGTTCTCGTTCAGGCTGCCGCAACGAACCGCTCAGCAGCAGTCGTCAGGGGCGGGCTCGGTGCTCTCGCCGAGATCCGCGAGGAGGCCGTGGATCCGTTCGGCGATGGCGTTGTGCCGTTCGACCTCGCGGGGCCAGCCTCGTTCAACGGCGTCCTGGGCGAGCTGCTGTTCACGGGCGAGCCGGGACCGCAGGCGCGGTGCGTACTCGCTCGTGGTGAGGAACTTCGAGCAGCGGAGGTAGAGGTCGCACTCGCAGGGGCCTTCGGCGGAGGGCTCGCAGGCAGTGGCCGAGTTCGAGTTCGGTCTTGAAGAAGTGGGTCTTGAGCCAGTTGAGGGTGTCCTCGCCGATCCGGCTGGTCAGCAGTTCCTCTGCGGCCGGGCCCGCGATCCGTCCGCCGGCGGCGATGACCTTCTCGTACTGTGTTCCTCGACCGCTTCCATGAGGCGGTCCAGCTCGGCCCTGGGGATGAACCGCGGCAGCGCGGAGGGGAGTTGGGGCAGGTCCGACCGGCCGAGGAGTGGACGGCCCGGGACATCGCTCCAGCCCCATTGGCTGGTCTCCCGGAAGAACTGAAGTAGCGGGCTGAGGCAGGTGTAGCGGGACCGTGCGGTCAGCGGCCGTCCGGTGCGGGCGTTGGTGTGTTCGTGCAGGTGGGCCATGAAGCCCTCGACGTGCCGACGCTCCAGCTGGGCCATCGCGTCGATGTCGGGGTGAGCCTGGGCGAGCCAGCGCAGGAAGTAGCGGAAGGCGCCGCGCGAATGGCGGACCGACTCCGCGCGATCGCTGGTCTGCAACCGTCCCGACAGCCAGCGCGTCACCGGAGCGGCGAGCGCCGGCGGTGTCTCGGGAGGGGTGAGTTCGGTTCGCCAGAGTTCGGCGGTCTTCAGGCCGTGAAACGGCGTTGACGCGCGGTCCAGAATCTGGTCGGTGCTACTTTCCGCGGCCCCCGCCGGACAACCGGCAGGTAACTACCGAAGCCGAGGAAGTAGCACCATGGACTTTCACATCGATCAGTCTGTCTTCGGGCCGGTCAGGGCTGTCGCGGCCGAGCACGTCGTCGCGCACTGCCTGGCGAGTCAGGGTGGCAGCCCAGTCCTGAAAGGCGGCCGTACCCAAGGGCACGACGTCGTCAACGGAGACCAGCTCGTTGACGCCAAGCTCCTCGTCGCTGCCTCGAACACCGAGCAGAAGAACTATCCGGGGTGCAGGCACAAGCTGCGCCGCGACCTGTGGCGCGCCTTCGATCCGGTCCGTACGACGCTGCTTGCGTTCGTGGAGTTCCCTTCGGACTGGACCGGCACGAGCCGGACCTCGGTTCACTGAGACGGTGATCAGGATTCGGCACGAGGGCAGAGGTCTCTTCCTATTCAGCGTCGCTGAGTTCAACGAGGTTCTCGTGTCGGGGCGCGCTGAGGCCGAGGAGGAGGGGTGGGCATACATCGTCCTCGACCGCGAGTGGCTCGAAGAGCATCGGGTCTACTGAGGCGCCCGCCTGCTACATGCCGCGTCTGTTCCGTCTCAAAGGATCTGGTCCCGTGCCATGCCCCTGACCTGTGGAGACCAGGTCGGTGGAGACAGGCAGCTGAGCCGAATCTCAGTTGATCCGGTCTGCGAAGATACGTCGAGGGCGCACCGAACGGGGATCGTGGCCCTGCTCTCGTAGCGCCACCAAGGTCTGGGTGCGCGAGGCGAGACACCGGGGAGGGCTCTCACCAGGGACGCAACGCATCGGGAAGAAATTTTCCGGACTCCGGTCACATCGAGGTGAGTTGCTCCGTCAGTGCCATGAGAACGCCAAGCAGGCCGATGTGAAGGAGTCCAGTCATGACCAGCACCCCGATCTCCCGGATGCCGAACCCGGTCGAGTTCGTTCCGGAGCTGAACGACATCACCGCCGCCCTGTTCCGTGCCACGGGCAACCGATCGGTGCCGCGCACCACGATGAGCCTGGTACACCTGCGGGCCGGACAGATCGTCGGCAACACATACCTGACCATCCTGAACACCGGATTCCTGCGCAAGGCGGGGACGTCCGAGGAGCGCATCACGGCCGTCTCCTCGTGGCAGGACGCCCCCTACTTCACCGACGCCGAGCGCGCGGCGCTGTCCCTGGTGGAAGCCACCCTCCAGCCTGCCCCGCATGGCCAGGAACGGGTCACCGACGACCTGTACGCGGAAGTGGCCAAGCACTACGACGAGAAGGCCCTGGCCACCTTGACCATCGCAATCGGCCAGATCAACTTCTTCATAGCCCTGGCCGTCATCGGCAAGCCCGCACCCGTAACCTCCCTCGCCGACGAGCAGTGGGACTGACCCAACCCGTCTCAAGTCACCTGGTCCGCCACAAGCGGGAGTGTCTGATCAACGGCCGAAGTGCTTGGCCGCGCCGATGAAGGCCAGCCGTGCAACCGCATCCTTACGCGGACGGCCTGGAGCCGGCGTAGACGCCCGGCAACCTCCCGCCTGAGGTCTCTGCCGGCACCGGTGCGTCGTCGATCACTGCGGCGCCGGCAGCCCGGGCCCCGTGCAGCGCACATCCGTCGCGGGGAGGCTTCCGTCGATGAGGAACGCGGCCACCGTGTCGTCCACGCAGGCGTTGCCCCGGCTGGCGAACACGCCGTGTGAGTAGTCCTCGTCGAGGGTGACCAAGCGCGATCCCGGCAGCAATGCGCGCAGTTCGCGGGCGCCTTCGATGGGCGTCACGGGGTCGTGGGCGGAGGCGACGAGCAGGGCGGGCGGGGCGTCGGGGCCACCCAGCCGGGTGCGGTGGTCGGGGCGGTGGTGCCAGTAGACACAGGCGGAGGCTTCCATGCCTGTCAGGACCGGCTGCGGGTCGAGGCGACGGGTGCGGTGGATGTCCCTCACGATCTCGCGAGTGCTCGATCCGGGGCCGTCGGCGCACTTCACTATGCGGTTGGCGGCTTCGTAGTTGCGGGAGTCCGGGCTGTCGAAAGCGGCGGCGGGGTGGAGAGAGTCGGGGCTGCCGCTGCTCAGATAGGTGCGCAGGCCGTCGGCGAGGCCCGACCAGCGTTCGGTGCGGCCCAGCGCGCGATAGACGGCGCGGTCGAACTCCGCCGGGCCGAAGCCGGCGACAGGCCGTGCGTCGAGCCCCTCGCGGACGCGGAGGTAGGACCGGCGTACGGCCGCCGCGTCGGCCCCCAGACCGAAGCGGTCCGGATGGGCGGCGGCCCAGCCGAAGAAGGTGTCCCGTGCCCGAAGCAGCGCACGGCTCTGGATGACGTCGAAGTCGTACCAGCTCCACGGGCCGACCACGCTGTCGAGGACCATCTTCCCTGTCCGGTACGGGAATTGGGCGGCGTACGCTGCGCCCAGGTAGCTGCCGTACGACACCCCCAGGAAGCTTGTTCGCCGCTCTCCCAGCGCGGCGCGGATCGCGTCCATGTCGTGTGCGGTCTGCTCCGTCGACAGGTACGGGAGCACGTCGCTCGCGGCCTTCGTACAGTCGTCCGCCATGTTCCGCAGCGATGTCAGGTACGTGCGGTCCTCCCCCGGTCCGACGGGTACGGGGTCGGCACCCGGACTTTCGAAGAGCCCACCCATCTCCCCGCAGTCGACGGGCGTGCTCCGCCCGACTCCCCGCGGGTCGAAGCCGATGACGTCGTAGGCGCGCCGCACGCTCTCGAGGAGTTTGGCCCGCTTGGTGACCGCGTACTGCAGGCCTGAGCCGCCCGGACCGCCCGGGTTCACCAGGAGAATGCCCCGCCGCTCGGCGAGAGTTCCGGAGGCGGGCACGCGCGAGACCGCGACCTCGATGCGCTCTCCCTGCGGGTGGTTCCAGTCGAGCGGGACGATCACGCGCCCGCATTCGACGTGGTCGGGTGCGGCGGGCGCCGGTATGGAGTCGGGGCAGGCACCGAAGTGGAGCGCCGGTATCGACGCGTGTGCGGCAGGAACAGGGGACGCAGGCGGCGCGGCGGGTGCGGCGTGGACAGGAGTTGCGGGCAGCAGGACGGCTGCGACCGCGAGAGCGGGGAGCACAGCGGTGGGACGACGCGACAAGGTCTCTCCGTAGGGCGGCATCGGACTGGTAAATGAAAATGATTATCGCTAGCGTATGGGGGACGCAAGCCCGCCCCCTCCCGACCGGAGGGCTCTGCGGGCTGCCTGTCGCCAGAACCACTCGCATGAAAAGGGGAATTGTGGCTCATCTGCTGCTGGTCGAAAGCTGGGTCGGGTCCATGAGCAGACTGCTGCCACGGGCGATCCAGGAGGGCGGATACGAGTTCACGTTCCTCACTCGCGATCTGCACCACTACCTTCGCTCGGCACCCGAGGGCGCGACACACCCCCTGCTCGGCGCCCGCAACATCGTCACTGCCGACACAAACGACATCGATGCCCTGCTGCCCGAGGTGGAGCGGTTGCACTCGGCACTGCGCTTCGATGGTGTGCTCACGTCCTGCGATTACTACCTGCCGACGGTGGCCCGGATCGCCGGACACCTCGGTCTGCCGGGATCGACACCGGAGGCGGTCGAGAACGCCTGCCGCAAGGACGCCACACGCCGCGTCCTCGCGGACGCCGGGGTACCCGGACCGCGCTTCGCCGTGCACGAAGAGTGGGCCGACGTCTCCCGGGCCGCGCGGGAGCTCGGCTACCCGCTGGTCGTCAAGCCCGTCGATCTGTGCGCGGGCATGTATGTGCGCCGCGTCGACGACGAGGAGCAACTCGCCGCCGCAGTAAGGGCGCTGGCCGCATTTCCGGTCAATGCTCGCGGGCAGCGGCGTCAGCCCACCGTCCTGCTCGAAGAGCTGCTGGACGGACCTGAGGTCAGTGTCGAGACGGTGTCCCACGCGGGCGCAGTGCACGTCGTGGGCGTCACCGACAAGAGCGTCGGCGGGGCACCCGCCTTCATCGAGACGGGGCACATGTTCCCTGCCGCCCTTCCTACTGCCGACGCTGGGGCTGCCGAGCAGACGGCCCTCGCCGCGCTCAAGGCCATCGGCCTGATCGACGGCGTCGTGGCGCACACCGAGATCAAGCTGACCCCCGCCGGACCGCGCGTGGTCGAGGTCAATCCGCGGCCCGCGGGCAACCGCATCACCGAACTGGTTCGCCACGTGACCGGCATCGACCTGGCCGCAGCCTTCGTGGAGGTGTCCCTCGGACACGAACCCGACCTGCGACGCAGCGACACAGGACTGCGCAGCGCCGCCATCGGCTTCCTCGTACCGGAGGTCTCGGGCACGCTCGAGTCGCTGCACGACGCCCACCTCTCTGACAGGGAAGGCGTGTTGGAGACGCAGCTCCCTGAGCCCGGGGGGCAGGTCAAGGCCGCGGGCAGCAACAACGAGTACCTCGGACACGTCATGGCAGGCGACTCCGAGGGACTGGGCGCCCGTGACCGCGTAGAGGGACTGCTCGCAGAGCTGCGGTCCGGGTTGGTGATCCGATGACCGCCGTCTCCGGCACGACCCTCCAGGCACCCTTCGCGACGTACGCCTCGTACGACGAGCTCCTGATGGGCGTCCGCGCCGCAGAGCTGGGTCCGGATCCGGCCTCCCAGCGGATCGCCGTGGCGTTCACTACGCGGCAGGCCGTACGGCACGACGGGCGCGGCACTGGCTACCGCAACGAGGTGCTCAGTCTGCGTCTGGGCGGGGCCGTCGGTTCGTGCGCGGTCGAGCCGGGGTCGCTGTCCGACGCCGCGGTCGAGGAGTGTGTGGGTGCCGACGTGGCCCGCCTCCTGGATCATCCGCTGCTGCCGGTGCGGGTGGCCGCGCTGGACGCCTATCTGATGCACGTCACTCCGCACGTTCCGCAGAACGGGGCGCAGTCCGTCGCGCTGCCTGCCGGTACATCGCTGGAGAAGTCCCGCGTCCGGGCGAAGGCCGTCGTCGAGCTGCTCGATCTACCGGCGGGTGCGTCCGTGCTGGTGGTGGGAGTCGTCAACTCCCTTCTGGAGACGCTGCGTTCGCGCGGGCTGAGTTACGTGCCCTGCGATCTCAAGGGCGGGCAGACCGAGTGGGGCGAGACGGTCGTCACCGATGCGTCGGCCGCGGCCGACCACTGCGACGCCCTGCTGGTGTCCGGGATGACACTGGGCAATGCCACCTTCGAGCCGCTGCGACGGCACGCGCTGGCGCGCAGCAAGCAGCTGGTGATGTTCGCCCAGACGGGCAGCGCCGTGCTGCCCCGTTTCCTCGGCCACGGAGTGAGCGCGGTCTGCGCGGAGCCCTACCCGTTCTTCTGGCTCGACGGCGGTCCCGGCGCCCTGTACCGCTACCGCCACAGCGCCTCGTGTACGGAGGCGGGCCGATGACCACGACGGCCGTACGTTCCCCCGCCCGGCCGGAACTGCTCTCTCTGCTCGGCCACACGCCCCTGGTGCGCGTCACCGCCGATCTGCCCGGCCTGCATCCCGGTTTCTGGGCCAAGCTCGAAGGACTCGCAGCGGGGGGCATGAAGGCGCGGGCCGCCGTGTCGATGCTGCTGGGCGCCCGCGAGCGCGGTGAACTGCGTCCGGGCGCACCGGTGGTGGAGTCGACCTCCGGCACGCTCGGCGTCGGACTCGCCTTCGCGGGCCAGGCCCTCGGCCATCCCGTCGTACTGGTCGGCGACAGTGAACTGGAGCCTTCCATGCGGCAGTTGCTGCGCGCCCATGGAGTGCGGCTGGAGATCGTCGACCGGCCGGCAGCCCGGGGCGGCTGGCAGGCTGCCCGCCTGGCCCGGTTGCGCGAACTGCTGGCCGTGCTGCCTGGCGCGTACTGGCCGGATCAGTACAACAACCCTGACAACACCGCCGGTTACGCCTCTCTGGCCGCGGAACTCGTCGACCGGCTGGACCATCTGGACATCCTGGTGTGCAGCGTCGGCACCGGCGGGCACAGCGGGGGCATCATCGGACCGCTGCGGCGGCGCTGGCCCGCGCTGCGCCTGATCGGCGTCGACGCGACCGGCTCCACTATCTTCGGCCAACGCGCCCGGCCGCGGCTGATGCGCGGTCTGGGCAGCAGCATCCACCCCCGCAATGTCGCCTACGACGCCTTCGACGAGGTCCACTGGGTCGGCCCCGCCGAAGCCGTCGACAGCTGCCGCCGCCTGGCCCAGGGCAGTTTCGTCAGCGGCGGCTGGAGCACGGGCGCCGCCGCCCGCGTCGCCGCCTGGGCCGCCCGCGTCCATCCCGGCGCGGTCGTCGCCACCGTCTTCCCCGACGGCCCGCACCGCTACCTCGGCACCGTCTACGACGACGACTTCGCGACGGCCCACGGCCTCGACCTCGCCACGGCAGCCACGCGCCCCGTCGAGATCCCGCACCCCCGTGCGGCCGACGCCACGGGCTGGGCGCGGTGCACCCGTGTCACCGACCCGTTGAAGGCCGTACCCCGCCCGGAAAGGAACACGTGAAGGCCAGCCTGCGCACCGTACGTCTCGAACTCACCGAGCCGCTGCGCATCTCCCGCTCCACCATGTCCGCCCGCGACGCGGTGTGGCTGACCATCGAACACGACGGAATTGCCGGTCACGGCGAGGCCGTCACGAGCGTCTACTACGGTCTCGATACCGAGACCCTGGGACGGCTGCTCACCGAGGTCGGCTCGGCCGTCGCCCGTTTTCCCGACCCCGAGAGCGCCCTGGAGGCCCTGAAGGACGGCGAGTTGGCCGGTACCGGCACTCCCCCGGCCGTCACCGCCGCCGCCGAGTCCGCGCTGCTCGATCTCGTGGGCAAGCGCGCGGGCAGCCCCGTGCACCGGCTGCTCGGCGCCGCGACGGCCCCGGTCACGGCCACCGCCCGCACCATCGGCATCACCTCCCTCACCCACGCTGCCGCCCAGGCCCGCCGTCTCACGGCAGACGGTTTCGAGGTCATCAAGGTCAAGGCAGGGCTCTGCGATCCGGGGGACGATCTGGAACGCGTCCGTGTCATCCGCGACGCCGCACCCCGCGCCCGCCTCCTTCTCGACCCGAACGGCGCGTGGCCGGTCGCACAGGCTGACGCACTCATCGAACGCTTCGCCGAGCTCGGCGTCGAGGCCGTCGAGCAACCCCTCGCGCCGGGGACCCCGGAGGCCCTGGGGGCGCTGGCGGAGCGCTCGCCCGTGCCGGTCATCGCCGACGAGGACGCCGCGAGCCTGGAGGACGTGCGCCGTCTGGCCGGGCGCGTGCAGGGCGTCAATGTGAAGCTCGCCAAGTGCGGAGGAGTCCACGCGGCCCTGCGGATCGCCGAGTTGATCGATGGCAGCGGCACGGAGCTGATGCTGGGCTGTCTTACCGCCAGCAGCCTCGGTCTCGCGCCCGCCGTACATCTCGCCGACCGGGCCCGCTGGGCCGACCTCGACGGGCATCTCCTGCTCGCCCGCGACCCGTGGACCGGGATCGGCGGCGAGGACGGCGTTGTCCGCACAACTACTTTGCCCGGACTGGGTGTTCAGGAGGTAGGCGCGCATGCGGACGTGGCGTGAGATGCGCCGGTTCCCGCTCGCGGTTCAGCTCCTGCTGGTCAACCAGCTCGGCGTCAACACCGGCTTCTACCTCCTGATCCCCTACCTGGCCACCCACCTCACCGACAACCTGGGCATGTCGGCGGCCGTCGTCGGCATCGTGCTCGGCGTGCGCAACCTCAGCCAGCAGGGACTGTTCATCATCGGCGGCTCCGCCTCCGACCGGCTCGGCGCCCGCGGCGTCATCATCGCCGGCTGCGCCCTGCGCACCCTCGGGTTCGCCCTGTTCGCGCTCGGCGACGACCTGGCCGTACTGCTTGCCGCGTCCGTGCTCAGCGGACTCGCCGGAGCGCTGTTCAACCCGGCCGTCCGCACCTACATCGCCCAGGAGACGGACGGACGCAAGGCCGAGGCGTTCGCCCTGTTCAACGTGTTCGCCACCGCCGGCGCCCTGATCGGCCCGCTGCTGGGCAGCGCACTACTGCTCGTGGACTTCCGCACATCCGCGTTGACGGCGGCCGGGATCTTTGCCGTCCTGACCGTCGCGCAGGCCCTCGTGCTGCCGGCCCGCGCCGTCGAACCGAGCAAGGGCACAGTGCTCTCGGACTGGCGCGAGGTCCTGGGCAACCGCGCCTTCCTCGCCTTCGCGCTCGCGATGGTCGGCATGTTCACCCTGGAGAACCAGCTGTACCTGCTGCTGCCCGACGGAGCCCGGCAGGCCACCGGATGGGACGGCGCCGCCGGACTCGTCTTCCTCGTCGGCACCCTCACCAACCTGGCGCTCCAGCTGCGCATCACCCGCGCCCTCAAGTCACGGGGTGCCCGGGCGCGTTGGATCGCCACGGGCCTCGGACTCATGGCACTCGCCTTCCTGCCACCTGCCCTGGTGACGGTCGGCCCCGGCAGCGGTCCGGACGGCGCGCTCGACGCCGTCCTGCGCGCCCTGCCCGTACTGATCGGAGCCCTGCTGCTCTACCTCGGCGTGATGGTCGCCCAGCCGTTCGTGATGGAACTCGTCCCCGACTTCGGCAGGACCGAACTCACCGGCACCTACTTCGGCATCTTCTACGTGGTCTCCGGCATCGCCGCCGCCGTCGGCAACACCGTCGTCGGCTGGGCCATGGACGCCGGGGGGCGCGGCGACGCCGCGTGGCTGCCCTGGGCGTGCTGCGCCCTGTTCGGGCTCGCCTCAGCCCTGGGCGTCGCCTGGCTGCACCGGCTCGGCTCGCTGCCCGCCCAGTCGAAGCCGCTCAAATCCACAACGGCCTGAGAGACGACCGGATGACCCCAGAGACGACACGTATGACCACGGCAACAGTCCGGCACAACCTGCTCACCGACAACCCCGAGCTGTACGAGGCCCGCTTCCCCGACCCCGAACGGCTCGCCGGACACTGGACCGAGGACTGCCTTCGGCGGCAGGATGCGGGACCCCGCGTACTCGACCTGGGCTGCGGCACCGGGCGCGACGCCGCCCACCTGCACGCGGCAGGACGCACGGTCACGGGTGCCGACATATCCCGGGCGATGCTCCAGCACGCCCGCGTCCACCACCCGGGCCCCGAGTACGTCCACGCCGACCTGCACGGATTCGATCTCGGCCGACGCGCCTTCGACGCCGTCGTATGCCTGGACAGCGCCCTGTTGTACTGCCACACCAACGACCAGCTCGACACCTTCCTCGCCTCGTGCCGCCGGGCCCTGGCTCCCGGCGGCCTGCTGATCGCCGAGATGCGCAACGGCGCCTGCCTCCTGGGTAGTTCTGACCTGCTGGACACTCCCGCTGTCCACTCCTTCACCTGGCAGGGCACCGTTCACCGGTCCACCACCACGCTCACGGTGGACCGTACGGCCCAACTCCTGCGCCGTACGCGCGAGTGGACCGCGGAGGACGGATCGGAGCCGGTCGAGCAGCGGTCCGCATGGCGGCTGCTGTTCCCTCAGGAGCTGCGGCACCTGCTGACGTCGTACGGCTTCGACATCCTCGAACTCCACGACGGTCCCGGCCCGCGCACCGAACCGCCTTGGCAGGAAGGCGAGTTGCCAGGAAACACGGCCGAGGCGGACCGGCTGCATGTCGTCGCCCGCCTCACCACCCCTCACTGAGCACATCTCACCACCCCTACCGACCCATCCGCCCCACCACACCCCAAGGATCTCCATGCACGACGAACGCTTCCCCGGCCTGCGCCGCCGCGGCTTCCTCGCCGCCACCGGCGCCGCCTCGCTCGGCGCGCTCGCCCTCACCGGATGCGGCGGCTCCGCCCAGGAAGGCTCCGACGCCAAGGGCGACGGCGCACCGAAGCGAGGCGGCCGGCTCCGCGCCGCATTCGCGGGCGGCGGCGCCAGCGAGACCCTCGACCCGCACCTGGCCAACCTCTTCGCCGACGTCGCGCGGGCCAAGGCGCTGTTCGACAAGCTCGCCGACTACGGAGCCGACCTCTCGGCGCAGCCCCGCCTCGCCGAGAAGTGGGAGACCAATAAGACCCTTGACCGCTGGGAGGTCACCCTCCGCAAGGCCACCTTCCACGACGGCAAGCCGGTCACCGCCGCCGACATCCTCTACAGCTACCGCCGGATAGCCGACCCGAAGCAGGCGTTCCGCGCCAAGGCGTCCCTGGAGCCCATCGACCTCGACGCCAGCCGTGCGACCGGCCGGCGGTCGATCCAGTTCGTCCTCAAGCGGCCCACCGCGGAATTCCCCAACATCCTGGCTGCCTTCGGCGCGTACATCGTCCCGGAGAACGCCTCCGACTTCGACAAGAAGCCGATCGGCTCCGGCCCGTTCCGGTTCGTCTCCTTCTCCCCCGGCCGCTCCGCAGTCTTCCGTCGCTACGACGACTACTGGGAGGGCGCCCCGCACCTCGACGAGCTCGAACTCGTCGTCGCCAACGAGGAGTCCGCCCGTGTCAACGCGCTCCTCGGCGGCCAGGTCGAGTACGCCCATGAGCTCGACCCCACCACTGCGCGTGCCCACGAGGGCAAGGGCCGGATCGAGATCGTGCGGCTGCGCAACAGCGCCATGCAGGCGTTCTGCATGAAGACCGACCGGGCCCCCTTCGACGACAAGCGGGTGCGCGAGGCGTTCTTCCTCATCGCCGACCGCAAGGAGCTCGTCGACGGCGCCCTGTCCGGCGCGGGCACGATCGGCAACGACCTGTTCGGCAAGGGCTACGAGTACTACGCCGACGGCCTCCCCCAGCGCGAGCAGGACCTCGACAAGGCCCGCGCCCTGCTCAAGAAGGCCGGCGCCGAGAACCTGAAGGTCACCCTCGACACCTCGGCCGTGGCCGCCGGATTCACCGAGGCCGCGGGCATTTTCCGCGACCAGGCGAAGAAGGCGGGCGTCACGATCGACGTGAAGATGGGCAGCAAGGACTCCTACTGGGCCGACATCCTCAACAGCGGCGCCCTGTGCTGCTACCGCTCCGGGGCCATGCCCATCGAGGCCCACATCTCCCAGCGCCTACTCACCGGCTCCACCACCAACGCCACCAAGTGGCAGCACAAGGACTTCGACGCCCTGTACCAGCAGGCACAGTCCACCCGCGACAAGACGGAACGAGCGGCCGTCTACGAGCGCATGCAGCGCCGTCTGTACGCCGAAGGCGGATTCCTCGTGTGGGGCTTCGCCGACTGGATCCTCGGAACCGCCCGAAATCTGCGGGGAGTTGAGAACGAGGCGCCCGCCAACTCGCTCGACTGGGCCCGCTTCGACAAGGTCTGGCTGGCGTGAGCGGACTGCGTTCCTTCGTCGCCCGGCGGCTGCTCCTCGGTGCCGCGCAGACCGTGGCCGTCGTGCTGCTGGTTTTCGCGCTCACCGAGGCGCTGCCGGGCGACGCCGCCGTCGCCCTGGCCGGCGACCAGCCCGACCCCGCCCGCATCGCCGCCATCCGCGAGGCCATGGACCTCGACCGGCCCGCCGTCGAGCGGCTCGCCGACTGGACGACGGGCCTGCTCCACGGCGACCTCGGCACCTCCCTGGCCTCCGGCCGCCCGGTCGCCCAGTACCTCACCGACGGCTTCGGCCCGACCCTGCTGCTGGCGACGCTGACCGTGGCCCTGCTCGTCCCGGTCGGCTTCGGCCTCGGCATGCTCGCCGCCCGCCGCGAAGGCGGCCTCGCCGACCGGCTGATCAGCTCGGTCACGCTCGCGGTGTACGCGGTCCCCGAATTCGCCCTCGGTGTGCTGCTGGTGACCGCCCTCGCCTTGCGCCTCGACTGGCTGCCGCCGACCGCCATCGGCTACGGCACCGACCTGCTCAGCCACCCCGCCGCGCTCGTCCTGCCCGTACTGGTCCTGCTGTCCCGCCCGGTGTGCTCCCTCTCCCGCCTGGTGCGGGCGGGCATGATCGACGCACTCGCCTCCCCGTACGTGGCCCAGGCCCGCCGCTACGGCATCTCGGGCACCAGGATCCGCCTCACGCATGCCCTGCCCAACGCGCTCGCACCCGCCGTCCAGCAACTGGCCCGCACCGTCGACTGGTTGCTGTGCGGCGTCATCGTCGTGGAGGCGCTCTACACGATCCCCGGCCTCGGCACCGTCCTGCTCGGCGCCGTCGCCGAACGCGACCTGCCGGTGGTCCAGGGGCTTGCTGTGGTGTTCGGCACGCTGACCGTCGTACTGAACCTGGGGGCTGATCTCGTCGCCCACCGCCTCTCACCCCGGACGGAGGTGGCGGCATGACGAAGTTTCGCACCGGCCGCTTCACCCTTGGCGTCACGGTCGTCGCCGTCCCCCTCGTACTCGCCCTGCTGGGCCCGCTGTTCGCGGGTGAAGCGGGGCCGCGTACGACGTCCTTCACCCTCGGCGAGGGGCACTGGCTGGGCACCGACTTCGTGGGCCGGGACGTATGGGGCCAGGTGCTGCACGGCGGCCGGCCGGTCGTGCTGACCGCGCTCGCCGCCACCGCCCTGTCGTATCTCGTCGCGCTCCCGCTCGCCCTCGCCGGTGCGCTCACCCGTCGCCGCTGGCTGGACGAGCTACTGATGCGCCCTGTCGATGTCCTGCTCGCCGTCCCGTCACTGCTGCTGATCATGTTGGCCGCCACGGTGTTCTCCCCCGGTCCTGTCGGACTCGCCCTGCTGGTGGCGCTCGTGAACGTGCCCGACGCGGCCCGCCTCATACGCGCCACCGCCGCTGAGGCCGCCGCCCGCCCCGCCGTCGAGGCGCTGCGCATGCAGGGCGAGACCTGGTGGTGCATCGCCGTCGGCTACGTCGGCCGGTCGATCCTGCGCACCCTGGCCGCCGACGCCGGAACCCGGCTGACCGGTGTGCTCTACCTGGTCGCCACCGCCGCGTTCCTCGGTGTCGGGGTCGCCCCGGACGCCGCCGACTGGGCGGTCATGGTCGACCGCAACCGCACCGGCCTTTTCGTCCAGCCGTGGGCCGTCGTGGTCCCCGCCCTCCTCATCGTCGCCCTGACGATGGGCATCAACCTCCTCTTCGACGCGGCACTCGCGAACGGCCGCCGAAGCAACCACGTCCGGGCAGGGAGCGAAGCACACCCGTGAACCACACACATGACACCCCGCCCCCGCCCGGCACTCCCGGGGCACCGGTGGCCGAGATCCGGAACCTGCGCGTCGAGATTGACGGCCGAGCGATCGTCGACGGCGTGAGCCTCAAAGCTCTTCCAGGGAAGGTCACCGCCCTGGTCGGCGCATCCGGCAGCGGCAAGACCACCACCGGCCTCGCGCTGCTCGGCGAGCACCCGCCCGGCGCCCACGTCACCGGCGACATCCACCTACCGGCCGACGGAGCGGTCGGCTACATCCCCCAGCACCCGGCCGCCGCACTCAACCCCGCCCGCCGCATCTCGGCCATCCTGACGGACATCGCACGGGCCCAGGTACGCCACCTGCCCCGCGGCCGTCAGCAAGCGGCCGCCCGCGAACGAGTCCTGCGGTCCCTCGCCGACGCCCAACTCCCGAACGCTGAACACCTTTTGGGACGCTACCCGCATCAGCTCTCCGGCGGCCAACAGCAGCGCGTGGTCCTCGCCCAAGCGCTGCTCCTCGGCGCCCGGGTCATCGTGGCCGACGAGCCCACCACCGGCCAGGACGCCCTGACCAAGGCCCGTATCGTCGACCAGCTGGCGGCCGTCGCGGCACGCGGCATCGCCGTCGTCCTGCTCAGCCATGACCTGGACGTCGTACGGGTACTCGCCGACGAGGTGATCGTCATGCGGGCGGGACGCGTCGTGGAGTCGGGCCCGGCGGAACATCTACTGCTCGCTCCCGAGCACGAGTGGACGCGCCAACTGCTGTCGGACCGCGCGGAGTTCCCAGACCCACCGACCACCACCGGCCGCCCAGTCCTGCACATACGCGACCTGACCGCCCACCACCGCACCGCCACACGGGGCAGGACCGAGGTGATGCACATCCCCGAACTGACCCTGCACGCAGGGGAATGTCTGGTCCTCCTCGGTCGCTCCGGCAGCGGCAAGACGACCCTCGCCCGTTGCCTGGCCGGGCTCCACCGCGAACACGACGGGGAGATCTTCCTCGACGGCACGCCGCTGCCGCGCAGCCTGCGCGACCGCGGGCGCGCCCAACTGGCATACGTGCAGTACGTCTTCCAGGACGCGCGCGCCGCCTTCGACGAACACCGGCCCGTCCTGCACCAGATCGCCCGCACCGCGATCCGGCTGCGCGGCACGGAGCCCTCCGCCGCGACGCACGAGGCCTTGACCACTCTGGCCCGTCTGGGCCTCCCCGAGGATCTGGCCCGGCGCCGCCCCGGCGAGCTGTCCGGCGGCGAGCTCCAGCGCGCGGCCCTGGCCCGTGCCCTGCTCGCCCGGCCCCGTGTCCTCATCTGCGACGAGATCACCTCTGGCCTCGACACAATCACCCGCCGGGACATCCTCGCCACTCTCACCGGCCTGCTCACGGACCGCGACGAATTGTCCCTCGTCCTGATCACCCATGACCTGGCCACCGCCGCACTGGGCCACCGCGTCGCCGTCCTGGACGCCGGCGAACTCGTCGAACAGGGACCGGCCCGACGAGTCCTCACCGCCCCGGACCATCCGTTCACCAAGTCACTCGTGGAGAGCCGGCCCCGCTTCGGGGCGGGAGCAGGCATGGAAACTTGGTAACGGTATCCATTTTCATATAGCCTCAATCCGCCGATGCACCCATCGCACCACCGTCCAGCACCACCCAGGAGGACCCCATGGCCGTACCCAAGCGGAAGATGTCCCGCAGCAACACCCGCCACCGCCGCGCCCAATGGAAGGCGACGACGGCGCAGCTCGCACCGATCACCGTGGAGGGCGTTTCCTATCTGGTACCTCAGCGGCTGGTGAAGGCTTACGAGCGCGGACTGCTCCGCCCGGAGGGCTGAACGCCGTGCCCTACGACCACTCCGACCGCCTCGATCGGCTGCCGGTCACCGTCCTTTCCGGCTTCCTGGGCGCCGGCAAGACCACCCTGCTCAATCACATCCTCGGCAATCGCGAGGGCCTGCGCGTCGCCGTCATCGTCAACGACATGAGTGAGATCAACATCGACGCCGCCCTGGTGCGCGGCGGCGAAGCCGCCCTGTCGCGCACCGAGGAGCGGCTGGTCGAGATGACCAACGGCTGCATCTGTTGCACCCTGCGCAACGACCTGCTGGAAGAGGTCGACCGGCTCGCCCGCGAGGGCCGCTTCGACTACCTCCTCATCGAGTCGTCCGGCATCTCCGAACCCATGCCGGTGGCCGCCACCTTCGCTTTCGCCCGCGACGACGGAGCAACCCTCGGCGACCTCGCCCGCCTCGACACCATGGCCACGGTCGTCGACGCCGCGAACTTCCTGACCGAACTGGCAAGCGGTGACGAACTCGTCGAGCGCGGCCTGGACCAGTACGAGAACGACGAACGCACCGTCAGTGACCTGCTGATGGACCAGATCGAGTTCGCGGACGTCATCGTCCTCAACAAGCTCGACCTGGTCGACGCCCAGACCGCCGACCGGCTGCAGGCCACCCTCGCCCGGCTCAATCCGGCCGCACGCATCGTCCCCGTCCTCCACGGCCGCGTACCACTCGACGACGTTCTCGGCACCCGGCTCTTCGACCTGGAACGGGCGCAGCAGGCTCCGGGCTGGGTCATGGAACTCAACGGCGACCATGTGCCCGAGACGGAGGAGTACGGCATCTCCTCCACCGTCTTCCGTTCCCAACTGCCCTTCCACCCGGGCAGGTTGTGGACCTTCGTGACCGAGGAGCTCGACAGCGGAGCCTACGGCCGGGTCCTGCGCTCCAAGGGCTTCTTCACCCTGGCCAGCCGCCCGCACGTGATGGGCCTGTGGTCACAGGCCGGCTCCGTGGCCCGCTTCGAACCCTCCAGCGCCCACGACAGCGACAGTGCCGACGCTCAGGAACTGGTCTTCATCGGCACGGACCTGCACGCGGACGCGCTGCGAGCGGCCCTGACCGACTGCCTCATGGCGGATGGCGAGCACCTGCCGAGCGTGGACCCGTTCCCCGCCTGGGACACCTACGGCATCGATGACGCCTGCGAGCACGAGAGCCCTGCACTGGCGGCGAGTCCCTGAAGACTCCGGGCCGGACGGTGGACGCAGCCACGGCACCGTCCGGCCCGGTACACCAGACCCCTGTTCGTGCTTAAGGGCTGGCTAGTTGCTCAGTCACCACACCTGTCCGGTCTCCATGAAGCCCGCGCAGTCGCAGAGATCTACGGGCAACCGCCCTGGCGTCTCCTGTAAGCCAGCGCACGATCCGGTGTCGATGCTGGCCAGGAGTGTCAAGGTGCTACCGAGTAGGCGTGCGGCAACGGGGGGTTACTCGTATTTGTCGAAGACGCCGGACGCACTGGGTGTCTCACTCAAGTCCGGGTACCGTAGGTCGCCGGGACGGCGTACCCGGAGATCTCTGAGACCGAACAACACCTGGGACTTTTCGGGGTAGATGACATAGCGGTGCTGGGCTGAGCTGGACCTCTGGTTGAGCCAGTTCGCACTATTCGACACCGGAACGTCGTTCTTTGTTGCCATCTGCGCCCTTTTTTCGCATGGCGGGCGGAGCTCAACTCTTGACGGCTTCTGCGATCTGCAGGGCGGCCTGGGCGGGCGTGAGGTGCGTGGTGTCGACGACCTCGGCCTCGCCGTGTAGCCACGTGCGGGCCGCCTCGGCGTAGGGCTCAAGGTATTTGAGACGGAACGGGGAGTTGGGGCCAACAACAGTGTCGCCCGCGATGCGCTCGCGGAGGGCGTCCTGGTCGGCATGGAGGACGAAGTGCCGTACCGGAATGGCATGCTGGGCGAGGCCCGAGCTGATCTCGCGCCAGTACTGCTCGACCAGGACAGTCATGGGCATCACCAGAGTGCCGCCGGTGTAGTCGAGTACGCGGCGGGCGGTCTCGACTACCAGCGGCCGCCACGGCGGCCAGTGCTGGAAGTTGTCCGTCCCGGGCAGCCCCGGCGTGATGTCCATGAGTGTCTCGCCGACCTTCTCGGCGTCGAACACCCGTGAGTCCGGGATCAACTGCTGCACGAGTGCACTGGTCGTCGTCTTGCCTGCGCCGTGGGTGCCGTTGAGCCATACGATCATGGAACCCAACGCTAGCGCTGTGCGGGCCGTGGGAACGGGCGCGGCAGAAATCCGGCACGGCTTCGGCGCTTCTCAGGGTGGTGTCAACACCAGGATCAGGTGTCACCTGTCTCGAAAAGTCGCAACACCTATGACTGAGCACGATAGTTGGCACGTCCGGCCAGGTGGTGGTAGGTGAACCGTTCCGGGTTTGATCGAGACTCTAGGTTGTGACTGTGACCTGGGGTTTCGTGGTTGCTCGGTAGTAGTTGTTCTCGTATTCGACGGGTGGGATGTGCCCGATCTCACCGTGGAGTCGGCGGTGGCAGTACCAGTCGACCCACTCAGCAGTGGCCAACTCGACCTCGGACAGCGTCTTCCAAGGTCGGCGGGGCTTGATCAGCTCGGTCTTGAAGAGTCCGATCGTGGACTCCATCAGGGAGTTGTCGTACGCGTCGCCGACCGATCCGATCGACGCGGCGATGCCGGCCTTCTCGAGGTGCTCGGCAAGTGCGAACGATGTGTACTGCGACCCGGCATCGGAGTGATGTATCAACTCGCCCTTCCGATAGGAGTGTTGGTCGCGATCACGTTGCCACAGGGCCATCTCGAGAGCGTCCAGGACGAGCCGTGTCTCCTTCGAGATGGCCGCTGACCAGCCGACGATACGGCGGGAGAAGGTGTCCACGACGAACGCGACGTAGACGACGCCGGCGAACGTGGCGACGTGGGTGAAGTCGGCGACCCAGCAACGGTTCGGGGCCGGGGCGACGAAGTCACGGTCCACGAGGTCCGGGGCCCGCTCCGCGCTCACGTCGGGAATCGTGGTGATCACCCGCTTGCCGCGGACCGCGCCGGTGATCCCGAGGTCACGCATGAGGCGTTCGACGGTGCAGCGGGCCACCGCGACATCCTGGCGGTTCAGGTGCCGCCAGATCTTCCGGGCACCGTAGACACGGTAGTTGGCCTCGTACGTCTGGGTGATCAGGTCCTTCAGCTCGGCGTCGCGGAGGGTGCGGGCCGCAGGCTTGGCCTGGCGTTTGTGGTGGGCGTAGTAGGTGGACGGGGCGATCTTGCAGTCGTGGTCGGTGAGGACCCGGCAGATCGGCTCGACGCCGCCGAAGCGGCCCTTGTACTCGTCGATGAACGCTACGAGCGTGTGTGTGGCCGGTCGAGCTCGGCCGCGAAGAAAGACGCCGCAGCCTTCAAGATCTCGTTCGCCCGCTTGAGTTCGGCGATCTCCTTCTTCATCGCCTTGACCTGCGCGGACTCCTCCGTCGTAGTGCCCGGACGGGCACCTGCATCGATCTGGTCCTGCCGCACCCACTTGCGCAGCGTCTCGGTCGTGCCGATGCCCAGTTTCTGGGCGACCGCTTTCATCGCGGCCCACTCGGTTTCATACTCGGGCCGCACCTCGGCGACCATCCGCACCGCACGACGGCGCAGCTCAAGCGGGTACTGGGAAGGACGTGCCATGACTCGATCCTCTCAAACGATCGAGTCCCTACCGAACCCGGAACGGTTCAAGGTGCTCGGATCCGGCGGTGTCGGCGATCAGCCACCGTGGAGCCCCCACTCGTCGAGGCCGTCATACACGTGGGCTTCGAGCATTGAGGTGCCTCAAGGGCAACGGCCTCGCCTCGGTAGAGGGCGATCAGCGAGTCCTTGCCTCGCCACCAAATATCGGTCACACCATGTACTTCGGGCACCGGCTCGAAGCCGGCCAGATCCAATGCCTCAACGGCCTTGCCCTTGATCCCTTGTGACGGTCTTGACCCAGCGACCGGTATGGGCGGCGAGCGCCAAGGACTTCACCCATCCACCTGTGCTGGCATGCAGGGGTGCCCAGCGGTAGGCATCGATCCCGAACGCGCCGTCGGGGGCGATCATGACCGCTGAAGAGGGGTCGTACGGTGTCGACGACTTCACCCAGGAAGGCGTTGACCTTGTCGGGGATGCCCTGGAGCGCGGCCTCGCGGCCGGGGCCTGCCAGGACGGGGACGCGCTCGTTGAAGGTGTCGCCGGGCAGGTAGCCGCGGGCGAACAGGCTCAGTTCGCACCCCGTGACGAGGGCGACCTCGGCGCCGTCCCGGCGCAGCCGCTCCGCCCGCTCGGCGCAGTCGGTGAACAGGGGCAGCATCTCGGCGTCCGTCAGCTCGCAGGGGAACGGCGAGAACCAGACCTCCAGGCCCTCCTCCGCCGCGAACCGCGCCGTGGTCTCGATCCGGTCCGGGTCGCCGCCGGTGATGCGGACCGCGGTGCAGTGCAGGTCCTTCGCGACGACGCGCATGTCCCGCGCGGCGTCAAGGGAGTCGAAGACGGGGCGCGAGGTGTCGCCGTTGGGGAAGGTGCCGGTGTCGTAGTGGATGCCCTTACCGCGCAGCATGACGGGTGCCTCCGATAAGTGTCGCTGTGTGCCGTACGGCGCGATCGTCCAGGTTCCAGCCGCGTCAGAGTCAAGGCCCGAAGGTCGTCGGCCGGCATGGAAGCGGTGACTGTGCGCCCCGGGGGCGGATCCCCTTCCAGCCGGAACGACAACCGGGCCCACGAACCTGCTTATCCGGTGGGATGCGGTGGGACGACTTCATAGAGGCGCCGGTCCCGGATCAAGGCCCACAGGACGACTCTGCGACGGGCGAGGGCGATCACGGCCTGAGTGTGGCTCTTGCCCTCCGCGCGCTTGCGGTCGTAAAACGTACGGGAGTTGGGGTTGTAGCGAACGCTCGTCAGGACGGACATGCAGAAGACGCGCTGGAGCCCCCGGTGGTAGTGGCGGGGCCGGTGCAGGTTGCCGTTCCGTTTCCCGGAATCATGCGGTGCCGGAGCCAGACCGGCGAAAGCCGCGAGCCGGTCCGGGCTGGTGAAAGAAGGGAGGTCGCTACCGATCGCAGCGAGGAACTCCGCGCCCGGGAGGGGGCCAATGCCGGGCAGGCCGGCGACGACCTCGGCCAGCTCATGCGCCCGGATTCTGGCCTCGATCAGCCGGTCGACCTCGGCGATTTCCTCATTCAGAGTCCACACCTCCTCGGCGAGCGTCCGGACGAGTTGGTCGATCACAGCCTCACCGGGAACCGCGATGTGCTGCAACTCTCCACAGCGCACCTTCAACGTGAGGTTGGAAAGGCTCCTTGAGTGGCGCCCTGTTCTCCATCGCCCTAGAGTTTTCAGGCGAAGAGCCTCTCCCATCGGGGTGATAGGAACCCACATCCACACCCGGCTCCCGCACGCTTTGACGGCTGGCGAGTCCCTGTCATTCGAGCACCGACCTGTGAGACCACCTGCGAGACACCTCTTGGCGTCAATCATCGGACAAGCGACCGCGACCGGTCTTCCTTTGATCCAGAAACCGTGATCCAAAAGTCAGGTGAAGGAAATGCCGAGAAAAGCAGTGCGTATGAAATCAGGTCTCATGGGCCTCACTGTGGCTGCGGCGCTTACCATGACCTCGGTAGCTCCGGCCACTGCGAGAACCGTCGCCTGTACAGGGACCGACGTACGTTTTGTGGCCCATTTCAACATCGCCGCAGGGCAAAGGCCGGAGAACATAACGCTGGATCCCAATGACGGCGCGAACATCACCTTCGCCTACAACCGCCAGGTCGCCCACGTCTCTTCGAATGGGCAGGTACGCATCCTTGCGACCATGCCGGCGCCCCCGGCAGGTGCGGTCACGCCCGCACTCAAGAGGGCATTCCTCGGCGGAATCTCCAGGGCTCAGGACGGCACTTTGTACTTCGTCTATTCCACGGGCACCGCCAGACTGACAGGCCTCTATCGCCTGCCTCCCGGGGGTAGCCCGCATCGCATAGCCCCGCTGCCGGCGAACAGCCTCCTCAACGGCATGGCCTTGGACATGCACAGCGGCCTGCTGTATATAGCGGATTCGGTTCGCGGCGTGGTCTGGCGCGTGCCCACCACCGGAGGGGCCCCCACCCAATGGGCCACCTCACCCGCGCTGGCGTCGACCGGGTTCCTGGGAGCCAATGGTCTCAAACTCCACTCCGGCGCCGTATGGGTGAGCAATCTCGACAAGGGCACCGTCCTGCGCGTCCCGATCACACGTCACGGCACCGCGGGAACTGTGCACACCATGGCTACCGGAGTCCCCAACATCGACGATTTCGCATTCACCGGACATGGCGACAACCTGCTGGCGGCCATCGACAAGAACAACACGGTCCTGCTTGTCAGGCCCAACGGCACCCACACCCCCGTGCTCACCGGGGCCGACGGAGTGCAGAACCCCACCTCCGTCGCGGTGCGCGGCTCAACGGCGTATGTCACCAGCGGTGCCTACTTCTCCAACAAGGACCCCAACCTCCTCGCCGCCTGCATCACTCAGGGCCGCTGACCGGCCCCCACGCGAGATCTGCCCATGGAATGAGGTCGCGTGATGAGCAAGGACCATAAAGACTCCGCCGCAGTCGGCGCTCCCGAAGAATTCGACCCCGACTCGTTCCTGCTGGTCCCTGCCAGGACGTTCGAAGACCTGCGTGTCGGCGAGGTGTTCCGTGCGCCCAGCCGCACTCTGACGGAGGCGCATGCCGCCGCGTTTCAGACAGTCTCGGCAGACAACCACCCGGTGCACTACGACGTCGAATGGGCACGCAGACACGGCCACTCGGCGCCGGTGGTACACGGCCTTCAAGTACTGGCGTTCACCGCCCCGGGCGCCACCTTGTTCCCGCATTTCATCGGGGAAGTCTTCATCAGTTTCCTGGAGTTGTCGTGCCACTTCCTGTCCGAGGTGCACTCTGGTGACACCCTGTATCCGGCTCTCGAGATCACGGGTCTGGAGTATCAGGGTGACAACGGCGTGGTCATCACAGCGGCCACCATCCACAACCAGCGTGGCGAACTGGTCCTTTCGGGACAGCACAAGTATCTGCTTCGGTGCGTGGGGTGACCCGTGTCCCTCCAACGCCGAGGCAGAGGGAGAGGCTAGTAGACCGTCGTAGCTAATTTTTGGGATAAAGGTGACGTAGTTTGGTGCGTGCGTCGTGGGTGGTGAACTGCCAGTTCACCTGGCGTTGGTCGGTGTTGGTGGCGTTCTGCCAGGCTGTGAGTTCGGTGTTGAGGATGTCGAGGTCGTTGATGCGGCGGTCGAGGCATTGGCGGGTCAGCGCGGAGAGTTCGATTTCGGCGATGTTGAGCCATGACCCGTGCTTGGGCGTGTGGTGGATCTCGAGGCGCTGGGCCAGGGCGAAGGCTTTGTCGGGGGTGAATGCCTCGTAGAGCGAGGCGATGGTGTGGGTGTTGAGGTTGTCCATCACCAGTACCACCGTGTCGGCGTCGGGGTAGTTGACGGTCAGGAGCTGCTCGACCTGGCCGGCCCAGTCGGTCCGGGTGCGCCGGGGCAGGGCCTGGACGCGGCGCCACCCGGCCAGGGGCTCGACCCAGCAGAAGATCGAGCAGGTGCCGCAGCGGATGTACTCGCTGTCCTGGCGGGCGTCGTGGCCAGGGAGGGCCGGGAGCGGGGCGCGGGCATGACCCAGGAGCTGGTAGGGCTTCTCGTCCATGCACACGACCGGACGTGCCGGGTCATGGGGGCGGGCATAGACGGCCAGTACGTCTTCCATCCGGGCCGCGAACTGCGCGTTCGCCTTCGGCGGGATGGTCCAGCACTTCTTCAGATGAGGACGCAGTTCCGTTTTTTTAAGACCCGCCCGATGGTGGAGTGATCCAGGTTCGGGATGTCCTCGACCAGCGCGACATGCTTCTCCAGCAAGCGCAGCGACCACCGGGTATAGCCCTGGGGTGGCTGTGAGCACGCCATCGCGATCAGCCGGGCTTCGACCTCACCGGTCACCGGCGAGGGCACCGGCGGCAGCTCGCGCTTCTTCCGCGTGACCGTGGCGTGAACATCGCCACCGGTCTCGGCGAACCGCTTGGCCACCAGCCGCAGTGTCTCGCCCGAGACTCCGGCCCGGGCCGCGACCGCGTCCTGCGAGCCGATCGCGCCTGCAGAGGTGTCGAGCGCGAGCAGCACCCGCGCCCTCCTGATCACCGAGGCTGGATGGATACCCGTCGTGGTTACCCGAACCAGCTCTTCACGATCAGCCGCGGTCAGCACCACCGGCCTCTTCTTCTGCGAACCCATCACCCCAACTCCCGTCCGGCAGAAGGGAAGCAACATCTGCCGGACCCCACCATCCCAACCAAACAACCCAGAACTAAGCAACGACACGCTACTAGTAGACCGTCGTAGCTAATTTTTGGGATAAAGGTGACGTAGTTTGGTGCGTGCGTCGTGGGTGGTGAACTGCCAGTTCACCTGGCGTTGGTCGGTGTTGGTGGCGTTCTGCCAGGCTGTGAGTTCGGTGTTGAGGATGTCGAGGTCGTTGATGCGGCGGTCGAGGCATTGGCGGGTCAGCGCGGAGAGTTCGATTTCGGCGATGTTGAGCCATGACCCGTGCTTGGGCGTGTGGTGGATCTCGAGGCGCTGGGCCAGGGCGAAGGCTTTGTCGGGGGTGAATGCCTCGTAGAGCGAGGCGATGGTGTGGGTGTTGAGGTTGTCCATCACCAGTACCACCGTGTCGGCGTCGGGGTAGTTGACGGTCAGGAGCTGCTCGACCTGGCCGGCCCAGTCGGTCCGGGTGCGCCGGGGCAGGGCCTGGACGCGGCGCCACCCGGCCAGGGGCTCGACCCAGCAGAAGATCGAGCAGGTGCCGCAGCGGATGTACTCGCTGTCCTGGCGGGCGTCGTGGCCAGGGAGGGCCGGGAGCGGGGCGCGGGCATGACCCAGGAGCTGGTAGGGCTTCTCGTCCATGCACACGACCGGACGTGCCGGGTCATGGGGGCGGGCATAGACGGCCAGTACGTCTTCCATCCGGGCCGCGAACTGCGCGTTCGCCTTCGGCGGGATGGTCCAGCACTTCTTCAGATGAGGACGCAGTTCCGTTTTTTTAAGACCCGCCCGATGGTGGAGTGATCCAGGTTCGGGATGTCCTCGACCAGCGCGACATGCTTCTCCAGCAAGCGCAGCGACCACCGGGTATAGCCCTGGGGTGGCTGTGAGCACGCCATCGCGATCAGCCGGGCTTCGACCTCACCGGTCACCGGCGAGGGCACCGGCGGCAGCTCGCGCTTCTTCCGCGTGACCGTGGCGTGAACATCGCCACCGGTCTCGGCGAACCGCTTGGCCACCAGCCGCAGTGTCTCGCCCGAGACTCCGGCCCGGGCCGCGACCGCGTCCTGCGAGCCGATCGCGCCTGCAGAGGTGTCGAGCGCGAGCAGCACCCGCGCCCTCCTGATCACCGAGGCTGGATGGATACCCGTCGTGGTTACCCGAACCAGCTCTTCACGATCAGCCGCGGTCAGCACCACCGGCCTCTTCTTCTGCGAACCCATCACCCCAACTCCCGTCCGGCAGAAGGGAAGCAACATCTGCCGGACCCCACCATCCCAACCAAACAACCCAGAACTAAGCAACGACACGCTACTAGCCGCCGCCACCGACAAGCTGGTGGGCGAGCTGGTGCGGGATCCCAGGCTGGTGGTTTGCGCACGCGGCCCAGCCCTTTCCTACGGCAGTGCCGCATGCCCCCAAGGTCGGCCAACCTCAAGTGCCGCCGGCCGCTCCATAGGAGGAAGGACCATGGGAACCGACAACAAGGTACTCACCGACAAGATCCTTTCCCAGTCGGTGGGAACGGCCACGATCCGCGCGCCACTGGAGTCGATCAACATCTTCGACTGGCTGCTGCACCTGCCGGACAAGGAGTACCAGCGCTGCGCACCTCCTGACCACAAAGCGGCCGGATACACAACGACCGACGATGGTCGGCCGATGTCCATCAACGTCGAGATGATCGGCACTGGTCTCGTCGTCCAGCACTACGTGGCAGAGGTCGCCCAAAAGCAGCATTGCCACATGGTCTCCACCTCCGACGTGCTCACTCCACGCGGCTGGACCACCGTTCAGGTCATCTGGAACCTGTCCGTCTAGGACAACGGCGACGGCACCCTGACCTACACCAACAGCGTCACCAGCCACCCCACATCCGCATTCATGGAGTTCAACGAAAAGAATGGCATCACCTTCAAGGAGGCAGCCGCAGCCCGACAAGCAGCCTCGAGCGACCACAACCGACGCGAAACTCCGCTTTTCGCGGCCAGTATCGAACGGCACGCCTTGGCGAAGACCCGGTCCGCGTGAATCCCTGGCCGCTGATCGCTGTCAACAGCGCCGACTCTACGGGCGGGCTGAGGCGGGTCGGCGGTCGTGAGCGCGCACGACGCCATTTTGTGCTCGTCGGTGACCTCCAAGATCCATGACCTGGGACTGGCGCCCCGGGCCTGGGAGCCCTGGATACGCCGAAGGCGTCGAGTGGTACGGGTTCGCCGTCCGGCGATCGCGGGTGGTCTCCTCGCGTACTCCGCCCGGGCGGGGCGGGTTGATGGTGGCCCAGCAGCCGGCGTGGGCGCGGATCTCGAGCAGGACCTTGTCGCAGAAGTTGCGCCAGAGGTGCCATCGGTCGCTGACCTGCGTCGCGTCGGACAGAGCGCGGCGTGGAAGGCCTGGCGGGGACGCTGCCGTGGCGATCCACGCCGCGATGGGCCGGGACGAGAGCGGGTCACGCTACGAGGTTGAGGCTGCTGTGAAGAAGGCGGTGCGGTATCCCGAGGCAAGTAGGGCGCATTTCCCGCACCGGGTCAAGGCCGGAAGCCTTCCTCCCACTTCTCGAAGAAGAACTCGTGCTTGAGGAAGGAGACGTCGTACTCGTGGCCGGCCTGCGGCGGCAGCAGCTGGGAGGCCTGGAACAGACGCCACCCGTCCTGCAGGGCGGCAAGCCCCGTCGGGTAGGGCGGCTCGTCGCTGTCACCGGTCGTCGGGCTGGTTCGGCTGGTCCCGTCGTATCTGGACCAGCCCACGACCTCGGAGTCGAGTGCCGACGTCACCAGGTAGAGGACCAGAACCTGCTGTCTCATGCATTACTCCTCAGGGCCGGCCGGTTGCTGACGCGCGTGACCCAGTACTCGACATCGAACGACTCGTCGCCAGTCAGGGCCCGCCATAGGAGGACCCGGTTGTAGATCTCCAGTCGGGCGGCGCCCTGCTCGTACCAGGGGAAGTAGGTGTCGAGTTCCGCCGTCACGGCTGGGTCGTGCAGGTCGGAGGTGTCCCAGAGCCGCACTTGCGGCACGGTCGGGTTGAGGCGGAGTTTGTACATGTAGCGGCGGCGCGCGGTGTCATTGCGACGGCCGCCGTGCCAGATCCCGTGGTGCACAAGGACGACCGTGCCCGCCGGGCAGGTCAGACGCGTCTGCCCCCTGAGGTTCTGGACGCGTCCGATGTCCGTCTCGTTGATCCGGCGCAGATGGCTTCCCGGCACACTGAGCGTGCCGCCCATCTCGGCGGTCACCTCATGCGGGTAGTACATGAGTTGGATGTCGAACGCATCCGGCCGTACGTCGATGATCGCGTCTCCGTGCAGGGGCTGTGCCTGTCCCCCGTGCGGCTCGCGCACATGCACGGCATGGTGGTCGACGGTCGGCCCAGGTCCGACCAAGCTCTGCACGGCGCCGGCGACCACCGGAAGGGCGAGCAGCTCGTGGACGAAGACGTCCTGGGCGAACGCCTCGCCCAGCGGAGTGCCGTAGGGCACCTCCGGCAGCCCCTTGGTCAAGGTCGCGATGGCCCGTCGATTGATCTCCTGCGGCACCACCGCGTCCAGGCGCAGATATCCCTGCGAGACGAAGCGCGCCACCTGAACCGATGTCAGGAGTTGCTTGCTGGTTGGCATGCGACGAACGTATGTGTCCTGTCCGGCTCAGTCGTGGGCTGAAATCGTCCACTGCTGGTAATTTTCCGTCCTCGTGAAGCTCGCAACAGTACGACTCGACGAGGCGCCCACCGTGGTCGATGCCGGCATCGGGGTACACGGCGTCTCCATCGACCACGACGTCTTCCGGCTGCCCGACCTGTGGCAGCTGCACCTCTACAACTACGAGGGTGCTCTGTCCCTCGGGCAGTCGGTTCACCCCATACGACCCGGCTACGTCAGCCTCGTGCCGCCGAACACGGAAGTGCACTTTCACTATCGGGGCAGGTCGGAGCACTTCTATGTCCATCTACGGCTGTACGACGGCGGAACCGCGAGAGTGGTCCCGGTGATGCAGGACGCCGCGGCCGAGAGCACCCGACTCGCCGAACTGCTCCGACACGCCGTGACGGCCATGCCGACTTCTCACTCGCGAGCCACCGCCGAGGTCTGGGCCGCTCTCTGGCGCGTCGCCGAGTTGCCGAGGGGCGATGGGGCCGGACGCCACCACCCCTTTGTGGCCACCGCCCAGGCCTACGTCGAGGAACACTTGGCCGGCCCACTGTCCGTACCGGACGTCGCTCGCGCCGTCGGAATCTCCCCCACACATCTGACGCGTGTGTTCCGCGCCGAAACCGGCCTCACAGTCGTGTCATACATCCGACACCGACGCCTTCAACGCGCCCGCCACCTCCTGTTGTCCTCCACCCTGTCCATCACCGCCATCGCTTCGGCAGTGGGCATCGTCGATCTCCAGGCGTTCAACAAGGCATGCCGCCGCGAACTCGGCGCGAGCCCACGCGAGGTACGCACGGGCCGGGCGCACGGGAACCGGAACGAAGACCGTCCAGCGGGCCCCTCGGCTCCGGCCCGCGTCCGCTCCGCGAAGAACGCGTGACCCTTCAGGGCCGTCGTCGGTTCCGACGAACGCTTCGGTGCCGAGGACCATCCGGCCGAACTCGCCTGTCTGGGTGCCTCGTTGGACACGCTACTGGACCGCATACGCACTGTGCTGCGGCACGAGCAGCAGCTGACCGGCGAGCTGTCCCACGAACTGCGCACCCCGCTCACCCGGATCATCATCGAGCTCGACTGGTGGAAGTCGCGCCCACGCACCGCGCCGAAACCCGCGCCACCCATGGGGTCATCGTCGAGGCCGCCCAGTCCATGCGCACCATCTGCGACACGCTTCTCAGCGACGCCCGAGACAGAGCTCAGAACACCTCGGCGGCCCCCGGCACCGCGACCGTCGTCCCCGTCCTGCACCGGCCGGTCGAGAGCTTCGACGCACGGGAGCAGGTGAAGACCTTCGTCGACGTGGCGGATCCAGGGCTGCAGGCGGGAGTCGCGCCCGCTCTCCTCGAACGCATCGTCAGCCCGCTCCTGACCCACGCGGTCCGGTTCGCCCTCTCCGCGGTGACCGTGTCCCGCGCGGCAGCTGCCCGGGAGGGTGCGTATCGACGTCACCGACGACGGGCCCGGCGTGCCGGCGATGTTCGTCGGTGACCTCTTCCAGCCCGGCCGCCGCACCGACTTGGACGACGGGCACGACGGCGCGGGCCTGGGACTGCCGCTCGCGCGGCGCCT
Source organism: Streptomyces sp. DS1-CR2 (assembly GCF_055760475.1). NCBI lineage: Bacteria > Bacillati > Actinomycetota > Actinomycetes > Kitasatosporales > Streptomycetaceae > Streptomyces > Streptomyces sp. DS1-CR2. Next base: position 8,985,301 of record NZ_CM147085.1, on the reverse strand, counting down.
GGCCCGCGCCGTCTGCGGCGAGGTCTCCCACGATCCCGGTTGCACCTCCGGCGCGCGCTTCCGGGGCGACCTGCCTGTCGGGTGACTGGCCTCAGTCGGCCTGCTGAGTGACCGGCTCCCGTTCCGTCGTCCGCGTTGCGGTGGTCCGGCGTTCCTGGATCTGCGCGTAGGCCACCAGACCGAGCAGGACGGCCAGGAGTACGGCCGAGGAACCGGCCGTGCCGAGGTTCAGGCCGCCCTTGGCGACCGGCTTGGTCAGGAAGTCACCCGCGGTGGCGCCCAACGGGCGGGTGAGGACGAAGGCGATCCAGAAAAGCAGCACGTTCGGCACCACCGGCACCTTCATCAGGGCGACGAGAACGGCGAGCGCCCCGCTCACGAGCAGCGCGCCTCCGGCGTAACCAAGCCCGGAGCTGTCGGACAGGAAGTCACCCAGGGACGTGCCCAGGGTGTTGGAGACGAGGATCGCCGACCAGAACAGCGCCTCGCCGCGGAAGGTGACGATGTCACGGATCTGGAAGGTCATCCCAGTGGCCTTCCAGACCGCGAAGATGACCAGCAGGATCGAGATGAGGATCGCCGCCCCGGTGGGGTAGCCGAGGCCCAGGCCCTGCGGGCCCCAGCCAAGTGAGGTGGCGTCGTCGGACAGGTACTCGGCTCCCGCGTCTCGGTTCATGAAGTCGGACATCGTGGTGCCGGCCATGCTGGTCGAAAGGATCACGGTCCAGTAGAAGAAGGGGTTGTAGCGGCTGGACCTCAGCTGCAAGACCAAGGTCACCACGAAGATCAGGAACAGCCCGATCGTGGTGAGGAAGTAGCCGAGTTTGAGGGTCTGTGCGAAGAGGTCGCCGGCCGTCTCGCCGAGAGTGGTCGCGGCGATCTTCATGATCCAGAAGGCCAGAGTGACCTCGGGAAGTTTCTTCATCACCGATTCGGTCGTGCTCGTGACGTCCAGATCAGTGAACATCTCGGGTGGCTGCAAGGTGGGGGGCTCCGATTCGGTCGTACGGCACAAAGCCCGCCCCGCGATGGGGGCGAGCATCCTGTGTCACGAGGCGACCCCGAAGAGTGATCGCCGGAAGCGACGTTGGCAGTATGAGCCTGAACGCATCCTGAACACTTCCGGCACGCCTTCTCAGCCCGCGTGCCGGGCGGCGCGCTGCGGCTGCGTCACGTCCTTCCGGGTCACCGACAGATACACGACCAGGCCGAGGATGACCGCGAGGAACAGCACACTGGTGACAACCGTGCCCAGGCCCAGGCCGCCGTCGCCGGTGGGCTGGGAGAGGTAGTCACCGATGGACGCGCCGAGCGGACGGGTGAGGATGTAGGCGATCCAGAAGCTCCAGACCGCGTCCAGCCCGAGCTTGAAGTGTGCAAGGGCGACCGCGGCGATGGCCAGGCCGAACAGAACCGCGGCGAACCAGTAGCCGAGGTCCATGCGCTCGGAGACCAGGTCGCCGGCCGCGGTGCCGAGGGCGAAGGTGAACAGGACGGCGAGCCAGTAGAAGGACTCCCGGCCGGTGCTGTCGATGCTGTGGATCGACAGCGTCCGCTCACGCCGGTACCAGACCACGAAGACGATCGCGAGGATGATCGCGAAGACGGTGGTACTGGTCTCCAATGGCACGCCCATGTTGTCGGTGAGGTTGTCGCTGATCAGCGTGCCGACGACACTGATCAGGGCAACCGCGAGCCAGTACACGCCCGCGCGGTATGCGCTGGTGCGGAACTGTACGACCAGGACGACGGCCAGCAGAGCGCTCATCAGCACCGACACACCGGTCAGGCCGAGGCCGGCCTTCTCGTTGAGCAGGTCAGCAGCTGTCTCCCCCACGGTGGTGCACAGCACCTTGATGATCCAGAAGTAGGCGGTGACTTCGGGCACCTTGTTCCAGCGCGGCCGGGGGCCGGAGGACACCGCCTGGGTGCCGACCGTCGACGATGCGGAAGTGTTTGACGTCTCGTATGTCATGAGGCGGACCGTGACACTGGATACCTGAACGCATCCTGACTGCCGTGCGGCATCGCCTGCCGCATCCGCCTCACCCGAGCACCACGCGTGCCATGGCGACCCATAATCAGGGCTGTGCGGGCGCAACCGGTGTCTGCGGGCGGAAATCACCACCTGAACCCGGTCCCGGAGAGGCAGCTTGGCCAGGATGCGGATGATGCGGGCTTGACGGTGGCCTCCTCGTTGGCCTGCCTTTCCCGTACCGCTCTGCGGTGCCCCGGGGTCGGCGAGCTGACCTCCCCGGATCAGGTCGAACCCGCACCACTTCCCTGGACGCAACCCGGTCAGGTCGTACCGCGGTGCTACGTCACACCGCTGCCGCACGCACGCCGTTCAGGATGCGTTCAGGCTCAAAGTGCCATAGTGCGGATCAGCGCGTGGTGAATCGGCCGTCGGGCACTTTGACACCTTCTGCCCGGTCGGCGGCGACAACGCCGCGGGCTTGGTGTCAGCCGGCGTCGGCGTCCCCCCGTACTGGCCATGCTGCACGTACTCGTCCGCGACCGCTCCACCCGACAGGTGTGGTGGCTGCACGGAGCCCGCGACGGCACCGAGCAACCCCTTCGCCCAAGAAAGCCGGGACCTGAACCGGCAGCCTGGACCCTGCCCAGGGGCGGACGGCCGCGGCGGGACCAGGTGCATGCCTTCGGCGGCCGGAGCACCTGGCCCGACTCATCCGCGAAGCACAGCCACGCGTCCTGGTCCCTCACCGTCTTTCCACCCGCGGCCAGGCCTCCTAGATCCAGGCGGCCACCGACCGCGTCCTCGTCGCGTTCGGCAGCGCGCCGCACCAGATCGGCCGGCCCGGAATCCGACTCGGGGACCACCGGCGTGGTCGTCACCGACGAGATGCGCCGGCGCGGACCGGTCCTCGGCTCGGCTGCAGGCCGCCAGGACGTCACCCTTGGGTACTACGGTCAGTGGAAGCCGAGCATGCCGGGCGAGTTGATGTCGACGGTGACGACGCCGGGCGGATATCGGTGCTCGTCCTCGGTGAGCAGGATCGACATGCCGGTGAACTCCGCTGGGACGGGGTGGCCTTCCCCATTCTCTAGACCGGGGCCAACCCATTCCATTGGGCCCCGTCATCGCAGCGCCAGCACAAGCCCAACACGACTTCAGCTGGCATCGCTCTGACCTGCGAGTCGGCGGTCAGCGGTCTGCGCGTCGGCTGCGGATGCTCAGGGCGATGACGGAGACAAGGAACCAGAAGGCACCGAAGGCTGAGTATCCGGCGACGGTGGATAGGCCGCTCGTCGCCGAGGCGGACATGGCAGCAAAGTTAAGGCCGGCGAGGACGGACAGTCCGCCGCTGATGATCATGGGCCACTGGGCGCCGATGGTGCGCCGGCGTCGGATCGCTACGACGAGCTGGATCGCTCCGGAGAGCAGGGCCCAGATGCCGAACACGAGGAGAGCCATGCCGATGGTGGAGAAGGCGGCGATGATCATCCCGATGGTGGTGACAAGGCCGAGAGCCACGTTGATGGTGCTGACGTGGTTCGTGGAGCCGGTGCCGGCCATGCGACGCTCGAGGAGCGTGGCGATGACGTCCCACAGGGGGTAGATGGTGAGCAGCACGGCCGCGATCACTGTGGGCCTGTCCGTCGACACGAGCGAGTCGGAGGTCGTGAAGACGAATGCCACCCAGATCAGGGAGAAGGTGGCTCGGAGCAGGTAGAGCGATCGGAGCCCGGAGGCCGTCGTTGTCGTGGTGGAAGGTTCGATGGTCTGAGTCACGGGGCGTCCCCTTGTGATCGCGATGGTGTGAGGCGATTGCCTCGCTGATGAGTCTCGGGGGCCTCGAGCAGGGCCGTGTACTTCAAACGAAGTAGTTCTGCCATCCACATCGATCGAACGAGTTCTGCCGTCTTCATCGATGAGGAGGTTCGCCGTATACATCGTTCGAAGTACACGGCCGCAGCGCGCGTGAACGAGAATCAGGTCATGGTCAAGGCGCAGAACACTCAGGACGGGCCCGCGGCACCCCTGTGGATTCGCCGCCCCGAGATGCTGCACCTCGTCGCCTATTCAGTGGCCGCGCTGGTGTTCACCGGACAGATCGTGGCAGTGGTACTGAGGGGATCGGATTGGCCGACAGCCCTCTCCGTACTACTCGCCGGTGGCGGTGTCGCCCTCTCATGGTGGAAGCCGTGGACAGGACTGATCGTGACGAGCGCAGCATCCTTCGCCGTCACAGCGGTGGGCCACGACCCCCTGTCGGTGTGGATGATGGCGGTGCTCGTGCTGTTCTCGGTCACCTTCAGGGGAAAGCAGCCGCTGGCCGGAACCGTCATCGTGGCGGCGTTCTTCCTGGGGGCATTCATGACGCTAGGAGGATTCCGTGGCGGTGCGGTCGTGGGAGCCGCCGCACTCTTCTCGGCCGTAGCAGGAGGTGCGACAGGGGGCGCGCTCCGCATCCATCGAGACCACTGGTGGATGCTGGAGGAACGGGCCGAAAGCGCCATCGCCACCCGCGAGATCGAAGCCACCCGACGAGTGACCGAAGAAAGACTCCGCATCGCCCGAGACCTCCACGACGTCATCGGCCACCAAGTCGCGATGCTGAGCTTGCATCTCGGTGCTGCGGAGATCGGGCTTCCTGAAGACGCCGAATCGTCCCGGCAGGCCATCGTCTCAGCCAGGTCCAGCGCCCGCACCGTCGTTGTCGAGACGCAACGGATCCTCGCGCTCCTCCGCCTCGGAGACGACATCTCCGACGACGAGGCGCTCCGGCCGACCCCGGCGCTCAGCGGCCTGGAAGGGCTTATCGCTTCTTTCGAGAGCATCGGCCTCGACATCCAGCCCTCCATCGACATCCCCACCGGTTTCGTGGAGCCCAGCGTCGGCGTGACGGTCTACCGGGTCGTTCAAGAAGCACTCACGAATGCCTACCGGCATGGAGAAGGCACGGCAACGGTGGATGTGCGCGAGCGCGACGGCAGGATTTGCGTCACTGTGGAGAACCGCGTCGGTCATTCACTCCGCGGCCCCGACTCGGGCAGTGGACTCGGACTCGTGGGGATGCGCGAACGCGTCGAGTCCTCCAGTGGGCGACTGACGATCGACAACGACGGCGGGCTATTCCGGGTCCGTGCGGAGTTCAGCCCCGTGGGAGCTGTCGTCCGATGACACAGATTCTGATCGTCGATGACCAGGACGACATCAGGGCCGGCATCCGAGCGATGCTTCTGCTCGACCCGAGTCTCGTTGTTGCGGGTGATCTCTCCGACGGACTCCAGGTCGTCCCCTTCCTCCGAGACCACCCCGTCGACCTGGTCCTGATGGATATCCGGATGCCCGGCATCGACGGTGTCGAAGCCACCCGACGGATCCGCAAAGAACACCCACCCGAAAAGATGCGCGTGATCGTGCTGACCACTTTCGATCAGGACGACATCGTTCTCGCCGCTCTTCGCGCGGGCGCCAACGGTTTCCTGAGCAAGACCGTGAGCCCCGCTGAACTCGTCGCCGGAATCACCGAGGTCGTTGGCGGTGGTGGTGCGCTGTCCGCCGCCGCCACGGCCGCGCTCATCGGTCACATGACCGACAGTCCGCCCCCGGTAATCGACCAGGAACTGCTGCGACGATTCGGCGCTCTGACACCCAGGGAGCGGGACGTGGTCGTTCTCGTCGCGAGCGGTCTGGGCAACGACGAGATCGCGGCCCAGATGTCCGTGTCGCCGTTCACCGTGAAAACGCATGCGGTGCGGGCCATGACGAAGGTCGGCGCACGTGATCGAGCACAACTCGTCTCGTTCACCTTCCGGGCCGGCCTCTACCCCTGAGCCTGCCGAGCAGAACCCCGAAACAGCAGTCACAAGCCGGCCAGGCCCATTTCGATACCTTCTTCACCGGCGCATCGGTGCGGGAAGGTGCCCACGCGGCCTGCTCGGTAATGCAGGGCGCCTGGGCCATCTCTTGCTCCGCCATTACGAGGACCCCGCCAACGCCCTGGATGCGTCCGGGCGGTGAAGCCCGGCTCAGCTGCCGCCCACCGGCAGCTTGAAGCCGCGAGCCCGCGACGCCGACGCCGTAGTTCGCCTGCGGCGGCCTCGGGCTTCCGGTCGCGCGTGAAACCGGCTGGGACGACAAGGCCCCCCAGTGCGCCCTGGCGATCTCCACGGGCGCCCAGGAAATGGGTCACCCCCGCGACGCCCCGCCGCTGCCGGCTCGGGATGCCGCCACGTCCGGGGACTTCACCGGGCCTGAGCACTCTCGCGCACCCAGCGCCCTCGACACGCGCGATTCGATCGTCTAGACACTTGATACGAGCGTTGCAATCAGGCATTGTGCTTGAAACAAGCGCAGGGTCAGCCGTTCAGGCAGGAGTGAGAGGTGCTTTATGGACGACATCGATCGGGCCATCCTGCGGGAACTGCAGGTCGACGGCCGGATTCCCTATGCAGATCTGGGACCGAAGGTGGGATTGTCGCCTTCGGCTGCGAGGCTCCGGCTGCAGCGAATGATCGACGCCAAGGCCGTCCAGGTCGTCGGGGTGACCGATCCGATGACGATGGGCCAGCAGGCGATGGCGCTCCTGGGGCTGCGTGTCGACGGCGATCCCAGGGCGGTGGCCGATGAGCTGTCCCGGCATGACGAGGTCGTGTACACGGTCCTGACGTCCGGCGGCTTCGATCTGTTCGCGGAAGTCGTGTGCGCTCAGCCCCGTGATCTTCTGGACTTCATCAACGATGTCGTGCGACCCGTCGAGGGTGTCGCATCCGTAGAGAACTTCCCCTACTTCGCGATCCATACCCACCGCTTCCTGTGGCACGTCGACTGAGTGCACCGGAGCGTCCAGCCCAGCCCGCCCGTACGAGCCGAGGAACTCCGCATGTCGCACGACGAGCACCACACCATCGACTTCTTCACCGAGGACGCCCTTCCCGCACCGCGGGTGACGCCGGCCGACGCCGAGCGCATCGCTGCTCAGCACCTTGGGTTCGACGCACACGCACAAGCGCTGGGAAGCCAGCAGGACGCCAACTTCCTGCTGCGCGACGGGAACGGAGCGGACCTGGCCGTTCTGAAGATCGCCAACCCCGCCTTCGGCGCTGTGGAGATCGAAGCCCAGGACGCTGCCGCCGACTTGGTCTCCTCGGCGCACCCGGAACTGCGCGTCGCCACCGTCCTGCGGCGTCCTGACGGTTCCCCCCGTCGTACGGCGGTGGACACCGAGAGCGGGCCGGCCGTCGCAAGACTGCTACGGCATCTGCCCGGCGGGACGCTCTCGGGACCCCGGCACCTCTCCCCCAGCACCGTGGCGGCCATGGGCACGATCGCCGGAAAAGTCAGCACCGCGCTGCGGGACTTCCGGCACCCGGGCCTCGATCGTGTACTCCAATGGGACCTGCGGTACGCCGACCGCGTCGTCGCCAAGCTCGCCGGGCACATCGGCGAGCCAGAGCGGCGCGCCGCCGTCCGCGCCGCGACCGCCGAAGCGTGGGCACGCGTCCAGCAGATTGCCGACGTACTGCCGTCCCAGGCCGTGCACCTGGACCTCACCGACGACAATCTGATCCGTACGCCCGGCAGCCGGCCCCCCATGCCGGACGGCGTCATCGACTTCGGTGACGTGACCACCAGCTGGGCGGTCGGCGAACTCGCCGTGTCGCTCTCCTCGATGCTCCACCACGACGGGGTCGAACCCCACCACGTACTGCCGGCCATCCGCGCCTTCCACACCGTCCGGCCGCTCTCCCCGGAGGAGGCGGAGGCGTTGTGGCCGCTCGTGGTCCTGCGCGCCGCCGGCCTGGTCGTCAGCGGGCGCCACCAGGCTGCCGTCGACGGGGACAACGCCTATGCCAAGGCGGCGCTCGACCGCGAGTGGCGCATATTCGAGCAGGCCACCTGCCTGCCCCTTCCGGTGATGAGCCACCTCGTCAAGGACGCGACCGGCCTGGCCGGCGCACCCGCTCGGGCCGATTCACCGCCGCAGCCGCTTCTCCGGGACCTCGCCGCCGCCGACATCGTCCTCGTCGACCTGTCCACCGACGCCGATGCCATGGACGACGGAGCCTGGATCGACCCCGGCACCAAAACCCGGCTGGTGACCGCCCCGCTCGCGGACGGCGCGGCCGCAGTCGCCACACGGTATGCCCAGGCCCGACTCACTCAGGCCCCTGCACTGTCAGCCGTTTCCGCAGCCACGGTGCCCACCGGTATCGACCTGTGGCTCGGTCGGGCCACCGTGGCACAAGCTCCCGCCGCGGGGGAAGTCCTCGTGGCGGACCGGGGCCACGTCGAGATCGCCCACGGCTCACGGGTGCTGACCCTGTCCTTCCCGCCTACCGTTCGGCCTCTCCTCTCTGTCGGCGCATCGGTCCAGGCACGTGAGGACATCGCGCACCTCCCCGCTGGAGCCTCGATCCACGTCGCGCTGCGTGCCGCTGCCGGACCCGCGGTCCCTCCAGTGGTACGTCCCGAGTACGCCGCAGGCTGGCTGCCTCTCACCACCGACCCCGCACCGCTCCTCGGCCTCGCGGCCACCGACCTCGCTGAGGGGACGGACCTGCTCGACCGGCGCGACGCCGTGTTCGCGACCGTGCAGGAGCACTACTACGCCAACCCTCCCCGTATCGAGCGTGGTTGGCGCCATCATCTCTTGTCCACCGACGGCCGCGCGTACCTCGACATCGTCAACAACGTCACCCCATTGGGCCACGCCCACCCCCGCGTCGAGCGGGCGGTCTCCCGGCAGCTGCGACGGCTCAACACCAACTCTCGGTTCCACTACGCCTCGGTGGTGAAGTTCACCGAACGCCTCGCCGCCCTCCTTCCGGAGCCCCTGGACACGGTGTTCCTTGTCAACTCCGGTTCCGAGGCGGTGGATCTGGGCCTCCGGCTGGCCATCGGCGCCTCCGGACAGCACGATGTCGTCGCACTGCGCGAGGCGTACCACGGTTGGACGTACGCCTCCGACGCGGTCTCCACCTCGCTCCAGGACAACCCGAACGCCCTGGCCACCCGCCCCAGCTGGGTCCACACCGTGGACTCGCCCAACTCCTACCGCGGTCGGCATCGCGGCGCCGACGCCATGCGCTACGGGCCCGAAGCCGCCGCGGTCATCGACGAGCTGGCCGCCGCGGGCCGCCCGGCAGGAGCGTTCATCGGCGAGACCTTCTACGGCAACGCCGGAGGAGTCGCCCTTCCCGACGGCTACCTCGCCCAGGTGTACGCGGCGGTGCGCCGTCACGGCGGGCTCGCCGTCGCCGACGAGGTCCAGGTCGGTTACGGCCGCCTGGGGAACTGGTTCTGGGGCTTCGAGCAGCAGGAGGTCATCCCCGACATCGTGTGTGTGGCCAAGGCGATGGGCAACGGGCACCCCCTCGGTGCCGTCATCACCTCCAAGACGGTCGCCGATCGCTACCGCGAGCAGGGCTACTTCTTCTCCTCCACCGGCGGCAGCCCGGTGTCCAGCATCGTCGGCCTCACCGTCCTGGACACCCTGCGCGACGAGGACCTCCAGGGCAACGCGGTCCGCGTCGGCGGTCATCTGAAGCGCCGGATGGAGGCACTGGCCGACCGCTACGGCATCATCGGCGCCGTCCACGGCTCGGGCCTCTATCTCGGCCTCGAACTCGTCAGGGACCGCACCACCCTGGAACCGGCCACCGAAGAGACCGCCGAGCTCTGCGACCGCATGCTCGACCTCGGCGTCATCGTCCAGCCCACCGGAGACCACCTCAACATCCTCAAGATCAAGCCGCCGCTGTGCATCGACACCACCGCCGCGGACTTCTTCGCCGACATGCTCGAACTGGCCCTCATCCAACTCGGCCACGGCCACACTTGGTGACACGTGGCTCGATGTCGGCGCTTCGCGCTTCGGCGCCGAGGTGAAGCTCGATCTGCCGGCCGGCGCCCGCACCGCCCTCGACCTCGTACGCGCAAACCGCTGCCCTTCCCGCCCGAGCCCGTCCGCTCGATCGGCATCGGCCTCGCCCAGCGCTCCCTCACCCGACGTGATGTGCGAGGTCAGGGGCCATGTCGCGCGTGAGAGCGCGGAGGGCTGCGCCCTTCCGTCAGGCACGTGCCGTGCTGCGCCCCCCCCTCTGACCCCGCGACAGCGGCATGGTGGGCCCTGCAAGGCCCGCCGGCGGGCAGCGGAGGTGCGCCTGGGCGTGCGTCGGCCCGCTGGCACAGGGTGAGCCAGCGGGCCGACGCACTTTCAAGGACGAGGACCCCAATCGGCGTGGCAACTCCCGCCGTTGGCTCACCAAGGCCGTCGACGACAGCCTGCGGCGTCTGGGCACGGACCGCATTGACCTCTACCAAGTACACCGGCCGGACCCGAGTACGAACCGGGTGGGGTACCCGGACAGATCCGAAGGATCCCCGCTGGCCCGGCCAGGGACCCGTGGCAGACACAAGGTCGGCCCGTAGGCAAGCGCGGCAGGCGGCCCCGCCCCGGAGTTAGGTGCTGCCGAACGGCCCCTATCCACAACCTCCCGGTCAAGGGTTCGTTGAGCTGTCCGAACGTCCCCGTGATCGGAAGGTGCCGTCGTGACCAGTGCTATCTCAGTGGAAGACCGCTGCATCGACGCCTTCAACGAACTCAAAAGCAACCGGCACATCACCACGGTCCTGTACCGGCTCAACGACAACCTGGACACCCTCATCCTGGACTACGAAGGGAACCTGACCCACGACGAGCTCCTCAAAGCCCTGCCGTCCGATCCATGCCTCGTGGCCTATGAACTCCGCTTCGCCGACCGGGACGGCAGTCGCAGAGGCATCATTGTCCTGATCTCCTGGTCGCCCCAAGGCGTCGGTCCCGAGCAGATGGCAGCGCACGCCGCGGTGTACGTCGCCCTCAGAAATCAGCTGAGCGGCGTCGACCTCTCCGTCGAGGCCATGAGGCAGTCCGACCTGGAGTACAACCGACTCGTCCGAGCCGCCCGGACATAACCCGGCTCCAGGCCTCGTCCGTTCGCCAGGAGCAGGTGGAGCCCTTGGAGTGAGGTCACCACCCCCACGGGCCGCCCTCGCGCAGCATCGCGTCGATCACCCCGGGCCCGGCCGCATTGAGCCACCAGACACACTGCGGGCAATAAGCGCCATTCTCCGATGCCTGCGCCGACGCGGCAGCGGGACTCGCAAACGACGCCGACAGCGTGATGGCGCCCTACGTTCTTTCCCGGTCGATCGAGCCACTCGTGAGGTTCTGTTACCCAGGGGTGCCGAGTGTGGCTGTGACAGCGCTGCCGCTTTGAGGCTGAAAGAGCTTGGCCGCTCGGTATCCCGCGACGGCTCGTCTGCTCATTGGGATGTGCGAACAAGATCGCTGTCCAGGGACACGCCGGCGATGTCGTCCATGGGACGATCGAACGGCGAGGTCTTGGAGGGGCCCGTGCCTGAAATTTGGGCCGGTGTGCCTGCCGGGGCCGCGGGCGACTGAGCGGAGACAGCAGTGACCGGCCGGCGGCCTCTCGCGTGCCGGAAAGCCACGCAGGCCGGCCACCGGCCGGTGTCTGTGCTCGGAACTACCGGGACGACACCGTCGTGTCGATGTCCGGCTTGCCCGTACCGCCTGCATGCTCGCTCTGCTCCCTGAGCTGGCGGGCCTTGTCCTTCAGACGCTGACGCTCCTGCGGGTCAGTGGCACGTTCCGCGGCCTGTTCCAGGTCCTGAACCTTCGTACGGATCTGCTGGGCACGACCGGACTCACCTGCAGCGCTCATGATCACTCCTTGGGTGATGGGGGAAGAGCGGGCCACAACAGCGAAACAGGCCCCGCCACCCCCTGCATCTCGAGCGGTCACCCACCGCTATCTACGCAGCTGGAAAAGCCCTCACACAACGACGGCAGCGCCCAGGGAATGCCGACCAGCCACCTGAAGATGCTGTGCGTGGCTCCTGCGGCCCGCATCGGGTACCGCCGGCCGTAGCGGTGCCGCGCTCAATGGCCCCGGTCCCACGGGATCGGATACGAGATGGTCGGCGTCGGTCGGGGCCGCGGCCTGTCCCAGTCCGGGAACTTCACCGGATACCACCGCCACGGACCCCACGCCATCGAGCGGCCACCGACCTCGAGCTACACGGAGCAGCAGACCGCCGAGGTGACGCGACCCCTCTCTGTCAGGGCGTACGAAACACGACCACCAGTCAGAGGTCGAGGACGGCGCGTAGCGCTCGATCGACGCGGACCAGGGGGGCGGGGTCGGCGGTGCCGCGGTGGGTCGCCGGCGAAACGGGCGGCGCGGAACGCATCCCCAAGGCTCCGCCTCCGCGAAGGCGCAACATGCCCACCGCGGGTGCACTGACGGCCGCACTGCTCAGCGCGGGACGCAACTCGAAGCAGATCAAGGGGCCTGCAGGCCATGACCCGCGGACGCGAGTGTCAGAATGACGGCTCGCAGGCGGTGTCGATCGCGTGGGTGGCGTACATGACCATGCATGCGGCGCGTCCGTCCGGAGCGGGGAAGGGCAGTCGTGGCGGACAGTCGTGGGGGAGCGTCGGTGGACAGCGGGAAGGCCGCCCAGAGTGACGGGCCGACGTCGGTGACGATCGCGCATATAGCCGAGTTGGCGGGCGTATCTGTGCCGACGGTGTCGCGGGTACTCAATGGCCGACCCGGGGTGTCAGACGAGACCCGGGCCCGAGTTCAGGAACTGATCAACGAGTACGGATACCGCAAGTCCTCGGACAACAAGCAGAAGTTCGTAGAGCTGATCTTCCGAGAGCTGGAGAGCATGTGGGTGGGGGAGATCATCCGCGGGGTCGAGGAGGTGGCCCGCAGGAACCACGCCGGCGTCGTGGTCTCCAAGTTCGGCCCGCACGACGCCGACGCCTCGGTCGACGACACCGTGGGGCGGCGTCCGCTGTGTGTCCTTTCGGTGTTCCAGCTCCCTGAAGCGGAAAGGGAGCGGCTCAAGGCGAAGGGCATCCCCTACGTCGTCTTCGATCCGGTGGACGAGGTGCCCGACGGTGTTCCCTATGTCGGCGCCACCAACTTCAAGGGCGGCCAGTCCGCGACGCGCCACCCGATCTCGCTGGGGCACCGGCGCATCGGCATGATCGGCGGCCCCGATCACGCGTTCTGCCTGGCCCGGGCGGCGGGCTACCGGTCCGCTCTCGAAGCGGCCGGACTCCCCGTCGACCCGGATCTGACGGTCCGTGCCCAGCTCACGCGCGAGGGCGGCCAGGCCGCGGCACGCACCCTGCTCGGCAGGCCCGACCGGCCGACCGCGATCGTCACCGCGAACGATATGCAGGCACTCGGTGTCTACCAGGCGGCCCGCGAGGCCGGGCTGCGCGTACCTCAGGACCTGAGCGTGGTCGGCTTCGACGACATGCCGGTCGCGGTGTGGGCCGATCCCCCGCTGACGACGGTGCATCAGCCGTTGAGCGAAATGGCCGCCTCCGCCACCGAGTTGGCCCTCGCGCTCGGCCGCGGGGAGAGAGTGCCGCAGCTCGGCCTGGAGATCTCCACGAAACTTGTGGTCCGCCAGAGCACGGCGCCGCCGAAGAGCTGAGCCCAGCTCTGCCGACGAACCGAGTGCGGCGTCCGGCGCAGCCCCGCTGCCCTCCAAGTCGCCTGCTCACCACGGGTGTTGAACCCTTCGCGTAAGAAACTTTCGCGCAAGACTTTCGAGAACGAGGCCGAAAATATTGCGCACTCAGCATTGACCGGGCTCCGTCAAACACACCATCATTCCTACGTCCGAAGGACCGGCCGTAGTCCGGTATTTCGAACAAGCTTCGGGCTGGTCCGGCCCAGGCCGTACAGCCGGTCAAACCCGCTCACCGCATGCGCACCATTCGAGCCGCTATGGAGCTGCCCATGCCCTTGACACATCGTCTCCGCCCCCGTCACCATCGCCGCCACGCCTGTGTGGCCCTGCTCATCCCCCTGCTGGCGGCGTTCTTAGCCGTGCCCGCCAAGGGGGCGACCCCGGCGGGCACCCTCCGGCAGGACCTGCCGGGGAGTTTCCGGTGGTCGTCCACAGGACCGGTGATCTCACCGCAGCAGGACGGCAGTAACTCCGTCGCCGTCAAGGACCCGTCGGTGGTCCGGGACAAGAACGGCAGATGGCACGTCTTCATGACCACCGCCGCGAGAACCTCCGGCGACTGGAGCCTGGCGCAGACCAGCTTCTCCGACTGGTCCCAGGCCGCCAGTGCGAAGCAGACCCACCTGGAGACCGCCTCCCGCATCGGCCCCGGCTACCGTGCCGCCCCGCACGCCTTCTACTTCGCCCCCAAGGACGAGTGGTACCTCGTCTACCAGACCGGTCTGCCGTCGTACTCCACCACCAAGGACATCAACGACCCGACCAGCTGGTCCGCGCCGAAGAACCTCATGAGCAGCGTGCCCGACGTCGTGAAGCAGAACATGGGCAACGGCAACTGGCTCGACTTCTACGTGATCTGCGACGACGCGAAGTGCTACCTGTTCTCCGCGGACGACAACGGCCACGTGTACCGGTCCGAGACCACCGTCGCCAACTTCCCGAACGGCTTCGGCAACACCAAGATCGTGCTCCAGGACTCCCGCTTCGCGCTGTTCGAAGGAGGCGCGGTCTACCGCGTCAAGGGCACCGACACCTACCTGCTGATCTGGGAAGCCATCGGCGGCGACGGCAACCGGTACTACCGCTCCTTCACCTCCAAGGGCCTGACCGGCACCTGGCAGCCGCTCGCCGCCACCGAGGCCAACCCCTTCGCCCGCTCCACCAACGTCACCTTCCCCGGCGGCGCCTGGACGAAGGACATCAGCCACGGCGAACTGGTCCGCGCCACCAGCGACCAGACCATGACCATCGACCCCTGCCGGCTCCAGCTCCTCTACCAGGGCCGGGACCCCAACTCCGGCGGTGACTACTCGCAGTTGCCCTACCGGCTCGGCCTGGCCACCCAGACCAACCCCACCTGCTGAGACCTCCGAGACCTCCCTGTTCCCCCACGCTAGGAGTCACCCATGTCGTTGAATCGACGTGCCTTCTTCGGCCTGACCGCAGCCGCGACAGCGGGCTTGAGCACCTCCCTGCTCGGCTCCGCACCGCACCCCGCCTCCGCTGCCGAACTGTCGGCGCCCGCCGGTGAATTCGCGGTCGGAGTACGCCAGTTCAACTGGAACCGCGGCGCCCGCTCACTGTTCACCAAAGTCTTCTACCCCACCCCTGGTACCCCCGGCGGCGCCCCCATTCCCGACGCCCCGCTCGCCGACGGTGTGTTCCCCGTCGCCGAGTGGAACCACGGCGCGTACGGCAACTCCGACTCGTACGCCTCGCAGACCCACGCGATAGCCTCCGCCGGCTTCATCTGCCCCGCCCCCTCGATCTCCGACAACACCAACATCGGTTCCGTATACGGAGGCGAATGGTCGAGGGACGTCTCCGAGGTCATCACCCGGACCCTGGCGCTGAACGCGGGCGGCCCGTTCGCCGGGCACATCGACACCGCGGCCGGCGTCGGCGTCTCCGGGCACTCGATGGGCGGCATGACCATCCACGGCCTGGTGACCGCCTGGCCCGACGACCGCATCGTCGCCGCGGTCCCGGTCGCCTGCGTGGACATGGGCACCCCCGCCGCCTCGGTCCGTGCGGGCGTGCTGTTCATCCACGGCGACAAGGACCCGACCTGCCGATACGACCTGGCCCGGCAGGCGTACGCGGAACTGCCCGCGCCCAAGGCGTTCCTCACCCACGTCGGCGCGGACCACGCCGCGTATCTGAATCCGGGGTACCCCACCTTCGGCCAGACCCAGAACACCCTCGTGGACTGGTTCCGCTGGCGTCTCTACGACGACACCGCCGCCCGCGACCGCCTCCCCGCCGACGCCACCGCCACCGGCACCCGCTGGGAAGCCGCCCTGGCCTGACGGCCGACGGCCGCAGCAGTCCTGGCCCTGCACCGCTCCCCCACCCCCATCAGATAGGGACACGCAATGACCGACAAATCCTCCAGAAGGCGCAACCCGCGACACACCTCGCCACGCACCTCGCGACGCACCCGGTCGGCGATCACCGTTGCGGCGACCGGCGCCCTGGCGGCAGCGACCGTCCTGGCGTTCTCACCCACCGCTCAGGCCGCCGACACCCTCGGCGGCGCGGCAGCCCAGAGCGGCCGGTACTTCGGCGCCGCGGTCGCCCCCCACTACGGTGAGACGGACTACGAGTCCACTCTCAACCGGGAGTTCTCCAGCGTCGTCGCCGAGAACGCGATGAAGTGGGACGCCACCGAGCCGAGCCCGAACCAGTTCAACTTCAGCGGTGGCGACCAACTCGTCGCCTACGCCCAGCAGCGCAGCAAGTGGATTCGCGGCCACGCCCTGGTCTGGCACGCACAGCAGCCCGGCTGGGTACAGGGGCTGACCGGCGACGCCCTGCGCCAGGCGATGCGCAACCACATCACCAAGGTCGCCGGCCACTACGTGGGCAAGATCGACTCCTGGGACGTGGTCAACGAGGCGTTCGAGTGGGACGGCAGCCGGCGCCAGTCCAACCTCCAGAAGCAGCTCGGCAACGGCTGGATCGAGGACGCCTTCCGCACCGCGAGGGCCGCCGACCCCAAGGCCAAGCTCTGCTACAACGACTACGGCACCGACGGCATCAACGCCAAGAGCGACGCCATCTACCGGATGGTCCAGGACTTCCGCTCCCGGGGCGTACCGATCGACTGCGTCGGCTTCCAGAGCCACCTGGCCTCGAACGAAAACCTCAGCACCTACCGGCAGAACCTCCAGCGCTTCGCCGACCTCGGAGTGAACGTGCAGATCACCGAGCTCGACGTCGGCGGCTCGGGCGCGGCACAGGCCAATGTGTACCGGCAGGTCACCCAGGCGTGCATGGCCGTCGCCCGGTGCAACGGCATCACCGTGTGGGGCGTCACCGACAAGTACTCCTGGCGCGCCCAGGAGACCCCGCTGCTCTTCAACGGCAGCTACCAGAAGAAGGAGGCATACGGCGCGGTCCTCGCGGCGCTGAACAGCGCGGCGAGCTGAAACCGGCCGGGGCCCGGCGACCCTTTTGCCGGGCCCCGCATCCGTACGCAACGCGCGGCTCGTCCGCCACAAAGGCAACGAAGAGCTGAGAGGCGCAAGAACGGCCGTACTGCCCAGGAACGCGTACCGTGCAGCCCAGTTCCTGAGCTTGTCGCCGGACGGCTGCCACGTTCCGCGCGGCTCGACGGCGATGAGCTCAACAAGATGATCGTCAACGGTTTCGTCTGGGCCCTGGGGCGAGCCCGCCGATGAAGCAGCGCGACAGGTGGAGCTGTTGCACCGCAACCTGTGCGCGCTGGCCAACAACTTCACCGACGCCGGCTTTACCCCGCTGATCGATGCGATGATCCCCTCCCGCGAGAAGCTGGACTTCTTCCTTGATCTCCTCACTGCTCGCCAGGTTCTGTTCGTTGTCCTGACACCGGGCATCGAAATCTGCCGGTACCGCAACTCCATCAGGGATCCACGGGAACAGTTCGACTTCGACGGGTACGAAGCCCTCGACGCCGAGATGAAACGCGAATTCGGCGACGTCGGCCGGTGGTTCGACACCGCGGCCCCTCACCCCGGAAGAAACTGCCGATCGCATCGTCCGCGAAGCTCGCCATCGAGCCCTGGTGAGGACGCCGGTAGAGCGGTCGCTGACCGCCGAGCGCCGCCGCGGCTACGGTTCGTTCTACGCCGCGCTCAACCACGGCCGCCTCGATGTGGACCGGCTGCGCGACCTGCTGATATCGGTGCCGCTGCCACGGATTGACGGGCGACTCGTGCCGACCGTGAACATCTTACCGTGGCTGCGTTCGGACGCGGCGTGCTCGCCACAGCGGTTGTTCTGCCACGTCCACGGCCGCTCCAGGGAGGCTGCGCAGTTCATCCGGCTGGCCGTACTCGTTCGCCGCCGCGCTGACGCCGGACCACACCTCGTGGACCGCAGAATGCTGGCCTCGCCGCGCGCGAAGAGGCGGGCGGTGTCGACGACCCCCAGCTGGCGCGCTTCGCGGGCAGCGGCAGTGGGGTGACGGCCGGCGAGGAGCATAGTCCGCTGTTCCTCGCTCGCGGTGGCCCACTGAGGGACGGGCGGGTCGTGGGAGAGGCCGCCGGAGCTTATGACCAGGACCCGCCCGTCGCTCATGTTCGCAGGCGGCCGCCGATCGCCTCGTCCCTGCGCCGGATGCGGCGCAGGGACGAGAACGGGTGGGCGACGCCGTTGACGAAGACCGGGACGACCGGGCGGGCGGTGAGGGAACCGAAGGGAGCTCCAGCGGCTGTGACCGGACTTTGAAACGGCACTGGGGCCACCCCTTCTCATGTCCCTGGGGGCGCGGCGCCCGCTGGCGCCGCGCCCCCCACCTGACCTGGATCAGCCGTTTCAGCAGTTGCTGTTCGTCTGCGTCAACAGGCCCAGGCGATACGGCAGTTGGGAGTAGTCACCCGATGCCGACGGGTCGAGCCCCTGGTACAGGAAGCGCAGCCGGCACGGGTCGATTTCCATCGTCTGGTCGATGCCGTCGCGGACCATCTCGCCGTGGCTGATGTCCTTGGTCCAGGCGCCGCCGGGGAAGGACACGTTGGTCGAGCGGGCGAAGGGGTTCGCTTCGGTGTCGGCCAGCGGTGTCCACTGTCCGTCCAGGCCGTGCGACGTCCACGAGCGGAAGTAGCGCCGCCCGTCGCTGCCGATGGCCTCGACCAGGAGCAGGTACTGGTCGGCCGTGCCCTTGATCTTGTAGACGTTGCTCGCCTCGAAGAGGTCGAACCGGTCGTCCTGGAGGACGATCCTCGTGTTGCCGAAGCCGTTCGGGAACTCCTTGACAGTGGTCTCGGACCGGTAGAGGTGACCGTTGTCGTCCGACGAGAAGAGGTAGCACTTCTCCTCGTCGCACACGGTCCAGAAGTCGACCCAATAGCCGTTGCCGATGTTGTCCTTGATGATCTGCGGCATGGAGTCCTGGAAGTTCTTCGGCGCGCTCCAGGAGGTGGGGTCGTCGATGTCGGTCGTGGTCGAGTACGAGGGCAGACCTGTCTGGTAGACGAGGTACCACTTCTTCTGCGGCGCGAAGTAGAACGCCTGCGGCGCCGCCCGGTACCCCTTGCCGATCGCCGTGGTGTCGAGCGGGGTCTGGCGCGCCGCGCCCGCCTGCGACCAGTCGGTGAAGGTCGTCTGCACCAGGCTCCAGCCGCCGGAGGTGTCGGCGGTGGTGGCGAAGACGTGCCACTTCCCCTTGTAGCGGACGACCGACGGGTCCTTGACCGAGACCACGGGGTGCGTGGCGTCGGGCTGCGGCGCGATCAGCGGACCGCTGGACGACCAGGTGAAGGACGACGTCAGGTCCTCCCCCTGCGCCGTGGCGGCGGGCGCCGCGCCGAGCGCGACGAGCAGCGCGCCCACGGCGGCGAGCACGGAGACGAGCGCTCCTCGCCCGCGCATGCCCGTCACTTCTTCCGCTTCGCGGCCACGAGCGCGTTCACGATCGCGTCGTACGCGGGCTTGTGCTGAAGGTTCTCGTCCCAGGGCAGCGCGGCGCCCTCGCCCTCGAAGACCGACGGGATCCATGAGTGCCGGTCGGAGTAGCCCCACACGGTGATGCCCACGCACCGCTGCACGGCGAGGCAGGCGCTGGTGGCCCGCCCGTAGAAGTCGGCCTGTTGGGCCAGCTTGGCGTCGTCCGCCGGGAGGATCATGCGGATGTCGAGCTCCGTGAGGGCGACGTCAAGTCCCAGGTCGGCGAAGCGCTGGATGTTCTGCTGCATCTGGTTCGGGAAGCCGTACTGCAGCGCGAGGTGCGCCTGCATCCCGAAGCCGTCGACCGGCACGCCGTCCGCCTTGAGCTGCTTGATCAGCGTGTAGTAGGCGTCCGACTTCGCCCCGATCCCCTCGACGTTGTAGTCGTTGAGGTACAGCTTGACCTTGGGATCGGCAGCGTGGGCCCAGCGGAGGGCGTCGGCGATGTAGCCGGGGCCGAGCGTCTTGTAGAAGATGTTCTCCCGGTACGTGCCGTCCTCGTTCATGATCTCGTTGGCGACGTCCCAGGCGAAGACCTTGCCCTTGTAGTGCTTCACCTCGGTCGTGATGTGGTTCTTGAGGATCGAGCGCAGTTCGTCGGCGGTCCAGGTGCCGTCCGTCAGCCAGCTCGGCAGCTGGCTGTGCCACAGGAGGGTGTGGCCTCGGACCTTGAGCCCTTGCGCGACGGCGTAGTCGACGATCTCGTCGCCGGCCGTGAAGTCGAAGACGCCGCGCTGGGGTTCGGTGGCGTACCACTTCATGCCGTTGCCGGGGGTGGTGGTGCCGAACTCGCTGCCGAGCAGATCGGCGTACGGGGTGTCGGCGAGCTCGGGGTTGTCGACGGCGGAGCCGAAGTAGCGGCCGGTCTGCTGGGCGAGGGAGTCGAGCGTGGCGGCCTTGTGCCGATCGGCGTCGGCGTGGGCGGTCGGGGCGGCGAGGCCACCGACGAGCAGGGCCGCGCCGACAGCGAAGGCGGCGGTTCTCGTACGGGCGCGGCGTGCGGGCGTGCGCATGATGATCTCCTCAACTGGGTTACGGCAATGTGCTGTTGACCTTGCGCGAAACGTCGTACATGTGGTGCAGGCGCGTTACTTGACGCGCATCTCGCACCGCATCCGCCGCTCGTGCCCGACCTCCCGCTCCGCCCCCGTCAGGGTGAGCGGCACGGTGTGGTGGACGCGTTCGCTGGACGCGGCGACGCGCAGCTCGAGGGCTCCGGGTTCGACGACGCGGCGGCCGTCGGCGCCGGTGTACGCGGCGAGGTCCGCCGGGAACGTGGCGTGGACCTCGGCCGACGCACCGGCGTCGAGCGTGACGCGGGCGTAGCCGACGAGCCGGACCTCGGGGAGGGCGACGGTGCCGACGGGGTCGTGGAGGTAGAGCTGGACGACCTCGGTGCCGGACCGCTCGCCGGTGTTGCGGACGGCGAGGCGGATCGACGTCTCGCCGTCGGTAGGCAGTTCGGGGGCCTCGCACTCGGGGGTGCCCCAGGTGAACTCCGTGTAGGACAGGCCGTGCCCGAACGGGTACAGGGGTGTCGGGTCCACGGTGCTGGGGAAGCCGTGGCGGCCGAGCGGCGGAGCGAGGTACGGGGCGGGCTGGCCGCCGGGGCTGCGGGGCACGGCGACGGGGAGCCGCCCGGACGGCTCGACCCGTCCGGACAGGACGCCCGCGACGGCGCCGCCGCCCTCCTGTCCGGGGAAGAAGGCCTGGACGACCGCCGCGGCCCGGTCGGCCCAGCGGCCGAGCGCGTAGGGCCTGCCACTGAGTACGACGATGACGACCGGCGCACCGCAGGCCATCGCCTCGTCGAGCACCTCGGCCTGCCCATAAGGCAGTTCCAGGTTCTCGGCGTCACAGCCCTCGCCCGACGAGCCGCGCCCGAACAGGCCCGACCGGTCCCCGACCACGGCCAGGCAGACATCGGCACCGGCCGGATCGTCGACGAACACAGCGCCCGGCAGCTCGGTGCGCAGCGCCTCGGCGAGTGTCGGCACCTCGACACCGGTCGGCAGGTCGGGGTGGTGGACTCCGACGTGACGGGGGAACGTGTAGCAGCCGAGCATGGCGGCCTGTTCGTGGGCGAGCGGACCGACGAGCCCGATGCGCAGCCCGTCGCCGAGCGGCAGCACCCCGGAGTCGTTGGCGAGCAGGACGACCGACTCCTGGGCGACCTTCTGTGCCAGCTCCCGCATGTGTGGGGGGTTCAGATCGACGGGCGCGCCGCCCGTGACGGGCTCCCAGTCGGGGTCGAGCAGCCCCAGTTCGCACTTCTGCGTGAGGACGCGCAGCGCGGCCCGGTCGAGCAGTTCCTCGGGGAGCGGGGCCGCGGGGCTGAAGCAGCGGGCCGCGGGCAGCTCCACGTCGACGCCGGCGGCAAGGGCGAGCCGCGCCGCGTCGGCCTCCCCGTCGGCGACGCGGTGCGCCTCCTCGAGCAGCGAGACTCCGTAGTAGTCCGAGACCACGGTTCCGGTGAACTCCCATTTCTCGCGTAGGAGTTGGGTGAGCAGCTGCGTGTGGGCGTGGGCGGGCAGGCCGTCGATGTCGTTGTAGGCGGGCATCACGGAGCGGGCGCCACCGTCGCGCAGCGCCATCTCGAACGGCGGCAGGATCACGTCCGCGAGTTCGCGCGGGCCGATCGAGGCGGGCGCGTGGTTGCGGGCGGCGCGGGAGGCCGAGTACCCGGCGAAGTGCTTGAGGGTGGCGACGATCCCGGCGGCCTCCAGGCCGCGCACATACGCGGTGCCGATGGTGCCGACCAGGTACGGGTCCTCGCCGATGGCCTCCTCGGTGCGGCCCCAACGTGCGTCCCGTACGACGTCCATGACCGGGGCGAGCCCCTGGTGGATGCCGACCGCGCGCATCGACGTACCGATGGCCTGCGCCATCTCCGTCACCAGCGCGGGGTCGAAGGTGGCGCCCCAGGCGAGCGGGGTCGGGAAGACGGTGGCCTGCCAGGCGGTGAAGCCGGTCAGGCACTCCTCGTGGGCGAGTGCGGGAAGGGCGAACCGGTTGCCGGCGCGGATGGTGCGTTGCAGTTCGGCGAGGCGGGCCGCGCCCTCGGCGGGTTCGACGGGAACCGTGGCGAAGGGGCGGGTGAGCTGGCCGAGCCCGTACGGAAGGAGCGCGTCGAGGGCGGCGCTGCGGGCCGCGTAGGTGTGCTGGCCAGGGGCGACATCGGCGCCGTCGGTGTCCGCGCCGATCCATACGCTGGACAGCTGGGCGGTCTTCTCCTCGTTGGTCATCCGGGCGAGCAGGTCCGCCGCCCGGACGTGGGCGGACAGGGTGGTGTCCTGCCAGGGCTTGACCATGAAACTCCTCAAGTGCGGTGCGTACAGGTGGTGTTGGCGATACCGGGCGGGTGCGGTGTCAGCCCTTGGTCGCGCCCATCGTGATGCCGCCGATCAACTGCCGTTCGGCGACCGCGTAGAAACCGAGCGCGGGGAGCATGGACAGCACGAGATAGGCGAAGACGCGGGCCACGTCGGTCGAGTACTGACCCTGGAACTGCTGGACGCCGACCGGGATCGTCCACCAGGTGGGTTCACTGAAGACGAGCAGCGGCAACAGGAAGTTGTTCCAACTCGCCACCACAGCAAGGACGGAGACGGTGCCGAGGGCGGGCCGCGCCATGGGCAGCAGGATCCGCCAGAAGAAGCCGAACGGGGAGCACCCGTCGAGCGTGGCCGCCTCCTCCAGCTCGCCGGGGATCTCCCGGAAGAAGCCGCGCAGGATGACGAGGGTCATGGGCAGCCCGAACGCGGCCTGCGGCAGGATCACGCCCCACGGGTTGTCGAGCAGGTCGAAGGTGCGCAGCAGCACGAACAGCGGCAGGATCGCCACGGCGAACGGGAACATCAGGCCGATGGTGAAGAGAGTGAACAGCAACTCCCTTCCCCTGAAGGCGAATCGGGCCAGCGCGAACGCGGCGAGGGCGGCCGCGCCCACGGTGAGGACCGTGGTGGCGACGGCGATCAGGGTGGACGAGCCGAGCATCCGCCAGAAGGCGCTGTCGCCGAGGATGTCGGTGTAGTTGGACACGACCCAGGGGGACGGCAGCCCGAAGCTGTTGTCGGACAGCTGGTCGGTGGACTTGAAACCGGAGATCAGCGCGTACAGGAGCGGCGTCACCATGAAGACGCCGATCACCCACGCGGTCACGTACAGGGGGAAGGAGTGAAGTCGGCGCCGCCGGGCCGCGTCGCGTGCGGTCAGGGTCCGGGCCGGCGCGCTCACCGGGTCGCTCGCATGTTGGTGAGGGCTCCTTCGGTGTCGCGGCGCAGCACGAACCGTTGATAGAAGATGGCGAAGAAGAGGCTGATGAGGAACATCGCGATGCTGATCGCGCTGGCGTAGCCGACCTGGTAGCGCTTGAACCCGAACTGGAACATCGTGACGGCCATCGTCTCGGAGTGGTGGTCGGGGCCGCCCTGGGTCACCACCCACACCAGGTCGAAGAGCTGGATGGCACCGATCACGGACAGGAAGATCGTCATCCTGATCGTGGGGCCGAGCAGCGGCAGTGTGATGTGGCGGAAGCGCTGCCAGGCGCCCGCGCCGTCGAGGCGGGCGGCCTCGTGGAGCTCGGCGGGGATGCCCTGCAGCCCGGCGAGGTAGAGCATCATGTGGAAGCCGAAGTACTTCCAGGTCATGACGAGGAACAGGGTCGGCAGGACGCTGCTCTGCCCGGCGAACCAGAGGCCGCCGAGCGCGTCGAGGCCGATCGCCGAGAGCGCCTTGTCCGCCAGCCCGGCGTCCGGCTGGAAGATCATCGAGAACAGGACGCCGGTGATGACCTCGGACAGGACGTACGGGGCGAAGAACAGCATCCGGTAGACGGCCCGCCCGCGCAGCTTCTGGTTCAGGAGCACGGCCATGGCAAGCGCGAACGGCAGTTGCACGAGGACCGAGAAGGCGACGAGCAGGCCGCCGCGCGAGAGGTCGCCGAGGAAGACCGGGTCGTCGAAGAGGCGGGTGAAGTTGCCGAGGCCCACGAAGTCCGACGGCGACCCGATGCCTCCCCAGTTGAAGAAGCTGACGTAGAGCGCGTACAGGATCGGAGTGAGGACGAGCAGGCAGAACAGGACGAGGGCGGGCACGGTGAAGACGAAGGGGGTCAGCCAGTCCCGGAAGCGCCGCAACGGCGGGCGCGGGTCGGCCTGGACGCCGCTCGGCTCCTTGGCGACGTCCGGGCGGACGTCGCGCGTCTGGATCGAAGTCATCGAGGGAGTCCTGGGCTACTGGCTCTTGGCGACCTGAGTGATGGAACGCGCCACTTGTTCGGGGGACTTGGAGCCGGCGATCAGTGCGGCCACCGAGTCGTTGATCTCCTGGCCGACGGCCGGCGGGTAGGCCTGGTCGAGGTAGAGCTGGAAGCCGGTGGAGGCGTTCAGCATGTCGGAGACGGCCTTGAGATGGGGGTCGGTGAGGGCGTCCATGGAGCCCTTGTTGATCGGGATCAGGACGCCCGCCTTGACGAGCTTGCTGTCCGACTCGGCGCCCATGAAGAACTTCAGGAAGTCGATGGCCTCCTTGGGCGCGCCCTTGCGCAGGGCGTAGCCGCCACCGCCGCCGAACACGTCGGTGGCCTTGCCCTTGCCGCCCTCGACGGACGGGAACGGGAAGAAGCCGAGGTCCTTGCCGATGCCCTTGCCCTCCGCCGCCTGGACGGTGGGCGCCCACTGGCCCATCAGCTCCATCGCGGCCTTGGCGTTGCCCATCTGGGCGGCCTCGCCGGTGGGACCGGAGAAGGCTGCGCCGAGGAAGCCCTTCTGGAACGGCTGGAGGGCGGTGAGTTCCTTGACGTGCTCGCCCGCCTTGACGAAGTCGTCGCCGGTGAAGTCCTTGGCGTCGGCGGCCTTCTGCATCCCGTCGACACCCGCGATGCGCATCGCGAGGTAGGCCCAGTAGTACATGCCGGGCCACTTGTCCTTGCCGGCGAGGGCGATCGGGGTGATCCCGGCCGACTTCAGCTTCTTGACCGCGCCGAGGAAGTCGGACCAGGTCTCGGGCGGGGCGGAGATGCCAGCCTTCTTGAACAGCGCCTTGTTGTACCAGAAGCCGACGCCGCCGATGTCGATCGGCACCGCGTACAGCTTCCCGTCGAACGTGTAGGCCTCCTTGGAGACGGGCACCAGGTCGTCGATCCACGGCTTGACGGAGTCCGTGAGGTCCTCGACGAGACCGGCGTCCACCTGCTGCTTCAGCACGCCGCCGCCCCAGGTGTGGAAGAGGTCGGGCAGCTTGTTGGAGCTGGTCAGGGCGGTCAGCTTCGACTTGAACGCCTCGTTCTCCAGCGTCACCAGCTTGATCCGGACCTTGGGGTGGGCCTTCTCGTACGCCTTGGCCTGCTCCGCCCACAGCCGCTTGGACGGCTGGGTGGTCTGGATGTTCCACCACTCGACGACGGTGCGGCCCTGGCTGTCGGTGGACCCGGTGTCGGAGTCCCCGCAGGACGAGAGCACCACGGTCCCCAGGCCGGCGACAGTGACGGTGCCGAGGAAGCGTCGGCGGGAGAAATCTGAGGCTGGCATGGCGCACCTTCCGGAAGGGATCCGAAAACTATCGGTAGATGGCCACGGAAGTTACGGACATGCGACGGGGGTGTCAACGGCCTTGACGAAAGAGACCGTTGACACCCCCGGAGCGGTGTCTTCCGTTACGCCTCGCGCGGCGCCCCCGTACTGGCCCTGACCACCAGCTTCGTCGCCAGCTCGATGCGTGGCGACGCGGGCGCGACGTCGCGCGCGAGATCGAGGACGGCCCGGGCCGCCAACTTGCCCATATCGGACAGGGGTTGGCGCACCGTGGTGAGCGGCGGCGCGCTCCAGCGCACCTCCGGCAGGTCGTCGAAGCCGACGACGCTCATGTCCTCGGGCACCCGCAGACCGCTCTGGCGCAGCGCCTCGATCGCGCCCAACGCCATCTGGTCACTGGCGGCGAAGACGGCGGTGGGCGGGTCCGCGAGATGCAGCAGCCGGTTGCAGCCGGTGAATCCGGACTCGTGGTAGAAGTCCCCGGGCACGATCAGCTCGTCCTCGACCGGCACGCCCGCGACGTCCAGGGCCGCCCGGTAGCCGTCGAGCCGGGCCCGGGAGCACAGCAGCCGGGGCGGGCCCTCGATGAAGCCGATCCGCCGGTGACCGAGGGCAAGCAGATGCTCGGTCGCGGCCATCCCGCCGGCCCAGTTGGTGGCGCCCACCGTCGGCGCCTCGGTGGCGGGCGAGCCGGCCGGGTCGATCACCACTAACGGCACGCCCAGGCGCCGCAGTTCGTCGTGGAGGCCGGGTTCGAGGACGGACGTCACGAGGATCACGCCGTCGGAGGCGCGGGCCCGCAGATTGGTCATCCACTGCCGCGCAGCCCCCGCCCGGCCATGGATCGCGGAGACCACCGTGCCCACCTCGGCCTCGTGCGCGACCTCCTCGACACCGCGGATGATCTCCACGGCCCAGGGGCTGTCCAGGTCGTTGAAGACCAGGTCGAGCAGGGCCGCCCGCTCCGCCGTCGCGGCCGGCCGACGCCGGTAGCCGTGCCGGTGCAGCAGATCCTCGATCCGGGCCCGGGTGGCCGGCGACACGTCGGAGCGCCCGTTGACGACCCGCGAGACGGTCGGGACCGAGACCCCGGCCTCCCGCGCGATCTCGGTGATCGTCACCTTGGCCGGCCCGTCCGGGCTCCGCGTGGCGGCCTTGCGCTGAGCGCCTTCCCCGGCCACGTTCCCCACCTCCGTCAACCTGGCATCCGGAAGATCTCCGTGTGCTTTCCGGAAAACCGTAGGACATGCCCCCGGCCTGCCGCCCGTCAAGCCCCACCCTCCACGATCCCACGCAGCCAGGCGAGTTGGCGCCGCATATGGGCCGCTTCGCCCCCTTAATGACCGTTGTATGGATACGTATGCATCTCCCGCACAGGGTCGCTCCCGGTCAGCTCGCCGTACCGGCGGTACGCCGCGTACGCGCCGCTCGGCGGGCACACCTTGTCCCGCAGGCCGACGCCGAAGTGGGCCGGGGCGTGGGCGGCGCGCGAACGAGGCGCCCTCCAGACGGTCCTGATCAGGCGGGACGGCGAGTACGACGTCCTGTTGAGACGTGGGTGGGCCGGCCTGGAGCATCTGCTCCCGGCCGGCCCACCCACGCAATATCAGCTTGCGGCGGGGACTGGGTCGCGGGTTGGTTCGGGCATCGCCTCGGGTGCGGGCGTCTGCTTCGGATCGGGCTCGGTTGTCACCGCGGAGGGAGCGGGGGTGGGGGCGTAGGGGATCTCGCCGCGCAGGACGGCCTTGGCGCGGTCCTCGTCCAGCTCGCCCTCCCATCGGGCGATGGCCAGGGTGGCGACGCCGTTGCCGACCAGGCTGGTCAGGGCGCGCGCTTCGGACATGAACCGGTCGATGCCGAAGATCAGCGCGAGGGCGGCGACGGGGACGTGCGGGACGGCGCTGAGGGTGGCGGCCAGGGCGATGAAGCCGGAGCCGGTGACGCCTGCGGCGCCTTTGGAGGTGAGCAGCATGACGGCGAGCATGGCCAGCTGCTGGGTGAGGCTGAGGTCGATGCCGAGGGCCTGGGCGAGGAAGACCGAGCCCATGGTCAGGTAGATGGCAGTGCCGTCGAGGTTGAAGGAGTACCCGGCGGGCAGCGTGATGCCGACGACCGGTTTGGAGGCGCCCACGTGCTGGAGCTTGGCCATCATGCGCGGCAGGACGGGCTCGGTGGAGGAGGTGCCCAGGACGATCAGCAGCTCTTCCTTGATGTAGCGCAGGAAGGGCAGCAGCCGCAGTCCGTTCAGGCGCATCACGGTCCCGAGGACGACCAGGACGAAGAAGAGGGCGGTCAGCCAGAACGAGCCGACCAGCAGGGCCAGGTGGCGCAGGGTGCCCAGGCCGTAGTTGCCGATGGTGAAGGCCATCGAGCCGAACGCGCCGAGGGGGGCGAGCCGCATGATCCAGCGGATGAGCGTGAACAGGACCGTGGAGAACTTCTCGATGCCCCGGGCGATGCCCAGGCCGGCCTCTCCGCTGGCGTGCAGGCCGAAGCCGAACAGCACGGACACCAGCAGCACCGGCAGGATCTCGTTGCCGGTCAGGGCGCTGACCAGGGTGGCCGGGATCATGGCGAGGACGAACTCGGCGAAGCCCTCGTGGGCCGTGGACGCTTCGGGCGGCAGGCCCTTGGCGGACAGGGTCGAGAGGTCGACGTGCAGACCGCTGCCCGGCTTGACGACGTTGACGACGACCAGGCCGATCACCATGGCCACGGTGGTCAGCACCTCGAAGTAGACCAGAGCCTTCAGGCTCACGCGGCCGACCGCGCGGGCATTGCCCATGGATGCGATGCCGTGGACGACCGTGCAGAAGATGATCGGCGCGATGAGCATCTTCACCAGCGCGATGAAGCCGTCGCCGAGCGGCTTGAGGTCAGCGCCGACGGACGGCCACAGCCAGCCCACGGCGGCGCCGAGGAGGACAGCGATCAGGCACTGGACGTACAGGTGGGTCAGCATCCGGCGGATGCGGCCCGGTGGTGCGGTGACGGTACCCGGGGCAGCTTCGTTGCGGCTCATGCGGGGCGTCCTTCCAGGACGGGAACGAGGAGTTCGGCTCGGGCGATACGCCGGGCGGCGCGGTGCAGGAGCACCGTGGGGGACGCGCCGTCCGGTGCGGGAACGGCTTGGGTGGCGATCACGCCGGCGGGGGTGCCCAGGCGCAGCGTGCCGTCGGCGGTCTGCCGGGCGACGCGGTGGGCGAGGGTGCCGGGGGTGGCGGCGGCCGCGACCAGGGCCACGGCGGAGGTCAGGCCGATCGCCGGGTGCGGGGCGTGCATGGAGACCATGCGCACGGCCAGGTCGTACTCGTCCTGGTTGACGAGTATGCCCTGTGTGGTGCGATAGGGGGCAGGCCGGGCGACGATGCCCACCTTCGGCACCGCGTGGCTGACCGGATCGCCCTCGCGGGCCAGACCCATGGCCAGCGCTGCCTGGCGGCGCAGCAGGGTCAGCGCGGGCACTGCGGTGGCGAACGCGGTGAGGGATTCCGTGCCATCGAGGCCGAACGCCTTGGCCTCGAAGAGTGCGGCCGGAGCGCCGGCGTCCACCAGGGATGCCTCGACCAGGCCGTCCGGGCCGGTCAGCTCGTCCAGCGTCCGGCCGGTCGGCAGAGCGCGGCCGGTCGTCGAGCCCGCCGGGTCCTCGAACCCGAGCAGGACCGGCACGCCCGGCGCCGAGGTACCCGGCACCACGGCCGCGCCCTCCTCCGGGGCCACGCCCGCAGGTGTGGGGATCGTGCCGGTGAGGCGGGCCCCGGTGTTGACGTTGAGCATGCGGACGGTGGTGGTGTCCGATGTGATCGGCACGAGCTTGTGGTGGACGGCGTACAGGGCCACGGCGGTGGCGCAATTGCCGCAGTTGCTGGCCCACTCCACGCGCTCGTCGCCGATTCCGACCTGTGCGAAGGCGTACTCGACATCCACGCCGGCCTGGGGCGACGCCTGTACGACGGCGGCCTTGGAGGTGGTGGACGAAGCGCCGCCCACGCCGTCGATCTGACGGGGGTCGGCGGCGTTGAAGGCGGCGAGCAGCAGGACATCGACATCCACGCCCGTGGCGGCCACATCGCGGTGGTCGAAGATCCAGCACTTGCTGGTTCCTCCACGGATCATCTCGCCCTGCAAACGCAGCACAACTGACTCCTCACAGACATGGAAGGGGAAGCCCACCGACGGTCTCGCCGTGCGTGGTGTCCTCCACGGTGAGTTACAGCAGCGTGAAGTACAATCTCGGAAATCTGCATGGCCATTAAGGTGAAGTGAACGCTGGAGGTAGCGGCATGCTCGACGTCCGGCGCATCCTGCTGTTCACGGAGGTCGCCCGGCGCGGCTCGGTGACAGCGACCGCCCGCGCCCTCAATTACACGCCGTCAGCGGTATCGCAGCAGATCAGCCGCCTGGAAGCGGAGGCAGGACAGCCCCTGCTCGAACGCCATGCCCGGGGCGTCACCGTCACTGACGCCGGACGGGCGCTGGCCGAACGAGGGGAACGGATCGAACGCGAACTGCAGGCCGCGGAAAACGAACTCGCCGACTTCGCCGGCCTGCGCGCGGGCACGCTGCGTATCGGCACCTTCCCCACCGTCGGCGCCTCGCTCCTCCCGCAGGCCGTGATCGCCTTCCGGGACGCCCACCCCGACGTACGGCTGACCGTCCGCAGCGCCCGCATCGCCGGGCTCTGGACGATGCTGGAGAACCGGGAGATCGAGATGTCGCTGATGTGGGACTACGACTGGAGCCGAATCGACCGGGAGGACGTCGTCGTCACCCCCCTTCTCGATGACCCGCCGGCCCTTCTCGTCAGCGACCACCATCCACTCGTCGGCCGTGACGCCGCCTCACTCGCCGACTTCGCACACGACCCGTGGATCACCCGGGCCGACCATCACCCGGTGGCCGAAGCCCTCGTCCGCGGCTGCCGCGCCGTCGGCTTCGAGCCCCACATCGCCTACGAGGCGCACGACTACCAGGAAGCCCAGGCCATGGTCGCCGCCGGCATCGGCGTCGCCCTCGCCCCCACCCTGGCCCTGGAGGGCATCCGACCCGGCGTCGACGTACTGCCCCTCCTACCGCCGGCGCCCGTCCGCCGGATCCTCCTGGTTCGCCTGACCGACCACCCTCTCACCCCCGCCGCCCTGACCTTCGCCGGACTCCTCCGCGACGCCGCTGCGGCCAGAACCCTCTGAGACCGAACCACGCCCACCGGTCATGGAATCGTCGCGCTCACCGCCGCCAACCCAGGCCCCGCACTTCGGTGTTGGACCTGAGCAACGGGCGGCAAGCAACCCTGGCCATACGCTGGATTCGGCGGCGTGATCCGGAAGGAGCACGGGATCCGAGCTGAGCGCGGCGAGCGTCGACTCCGGAAGTGACCAGGCCGAGGGCAGGGTGATATCTGCAGGCGCCGGACCGAGGACCGCTGCGCAACACCGAGCGAAGGAGCCAGCCGCCCGCAGCCGGTTCCCGACACGGTGCGGTGGAACGAGTCGACGACACGGTGGGGAGCCGGCGTGCTGCGGCGGCGGTTGCTCACGGCCGGTACGTCATGGCTTTTGCGTTCCACGGGCGGGGTGTGCCGCGATGACCTTGGTGTCGTCGGCGAACGCGCTGTCGAGGTCAGAGGCGCGCACCCGGACGTTGAACGGCACGACCCGGTGCCGGCAGGCGCCGGCGCGGAAGAACGGCTCGTTGTCGACGAGGGCGCGTGCTTCTTCCAGGCCGTCCGCGGTGAAGATCGCAAGGGCTGACGGAGGGTTGTCGTCGACCGCGTCGAGGCTGCCGGAGATGAGAAAGGAGCCTTCCTCGAAGCGGGGGAAGAGCCACTCTCGGTGGGCTTGCATGAGTTCATCGGGGACGGTCTCCCCGGTGTACTCGATGAGCAGAGCGAAAAGCATGTCTGTCTCCTGGATGGCCGGGGTGGGTCAGTTGGTGCGGTGGGACCAGTTGGCAGGGAGGTCGCCGGGGGCGACGGAGACGACGGACTCGTCGTCCGCGCCGACGTACTCGAAAAGCGTGATGTGGGCGAACTCGGGGACCACGTAGATCGGGTAGGTGGGTCCGTTGTCACGGTACGTGTGCATCTCGTCGAGGTGGTCGTTCTGGAAGCAGACAGTGCGTTCGCCATGCTCCTCGACCCAGTGCGGGAAGAAGATCACCCCGTGCAGGCGGCGCTTGCCGGGCATGACGTTGACCGCGACCGACGTACCGGTTGGCTCGTTCCAGGAGACCTTGTAGCTGTCCTCGTCGAGCTGGACGAGGTCCACCTGCTGGTCCTTGACCCAGCGTCCGCCGACCATGCCGGAGTGGATCCGGTAGTCGATGGTGTGGTCGTTCTTCACGTACATCTCGTACTGCCAGCCGTTGGAGTAGGTGTAGATGAAGCGGTGGCCGACGATCCCGGACAGGTCCTGTGGGGGAGCGGGCCGGGCGACGGACGTCTCGAAGTCTGCAGTGGTCGTCATGGTGGAACCTCCTCGGTGATGGCGCCGGCCCGTGTTCTGGCCGACGACTTCATTTTGACACAAAACTATTTTGAGACAAAATGAATGCCGTGGCAGAATGCCTCCATGGACACCGCCACCGAGCTCGGCCGGTTGCTCGGCCCGCTGCGCCGGGCCGTGCTGCGCACGCGCCGCGCCGTGAACCTGCCCGACCTGCCCGAGGCCCAGATCGAACTGCTGCGCGCACTCACCGAAACCGGCACCGCAACTCCGCGCGAGGTCGCGATACGACTGCGGATCGCGCCGTCCACGGTCAGCAACCTGGTCCGGACGATGACCGCAGCCGGCCTGGTCGAACGCACCCCGTCCGCCACAGACCTGCGCACCGTCCGCCTCACGGCGTCCCCCAAGGCCGCGGACATGCTCGACCGCTACGACCGCACCAGCACCGCCGCCCTGCGCAGTGCACTGGAGGACCTCACCCCGCAGAGCCGCGAATCGCTGGAGCGAGCCCTGCCGGTACTCGCAGAACTGCTCACCGCCCTGGAAGCGGAGCCGCCGGGGCGCTGAGACCCCACTACCGGAGTTCCTCGGCGCCCCGGCCCCCATTCCTCTCCTTCCAGCCTCGGCAGGTGTCGCACGTCCTCTCACCGACCGCGTGCGATCGGTCGAGTGCGCGGACGCCAGCCGAGTCAGGGCGTCGGTGTCGGCGCAGATCTGCCGGTCGCAGGCGCGGGAGCAGATTCCGTCCGGGCTGCTCGGTGATGCTGCTGGCGAGCCGTGACACGGTTTCGGTGGAGCGGGCGTCGATTCCTCCGCTGGTCGGCACGTCACGGCTGTGACCGCCATCTCCCCTTCCCCCAAAGGCACAGATCCCCTGCGCCGGCCGTGCAGACGCTTTCGCCGACATGCGACAGGCAGCGGATGAGGGTCATGCTCGTTGGGATGGCAGCGGCTTTCGCTGTGTGTGGCACAACGGGTGCTGCGGCCGCCGCCGACGGAGGAGTTACTGATGCGATCGCTGAAGATAGCCACCGGCACCGTCCTCGCCTCCGCTACGTTCCTGCTCGCCGCCCCGATGGCCTCTGCGTCCGACACTCAGTGCGACCCGGCCACCGCAGCGGCACAACAGGCGGAGACCGACTACAAGGCGGCCCTCGCCGACTACCAGAAGATCGTCAATGACGGTGGGCACCCCGACCAGTCCCAGCGCGACAACGTCGACCAGCTCAAGCAGAAGGCCGACTCCGCCGCCTCCAAGGCCCAGCGGACCTGCGGCGACACAGCGTGAACCCGACCTCCCCGGCAACGAAGAAGCCCAGCAGCACCTCTTCCAACGAGGCCGCCGTCACCGGCCGCGAGTCCTGCCTGCGGACCTCGACCTGACGCGCTGCCCAGCCTTCGTCATCGGCCTCGAAATACAGCCACAGATCGGCATCCTCGTCGTAGGTCCGGAACCAGGTCGCTGGACGCGACCACACCCGCGACCTTGTGCACGGGCAGATGCCGCCATCGTGGCCCAGACCTTGACCAAAGAGACAGG
Source organism: Streptomyces sp. DS1-CR2 (assembly GCF_055760475.1). NCBI lineage: Bacteria > Bacillati > Actinomycetota > Actinomycetes > Kitasatosporales > Streptomycetaceae > Streptomyces > Streptomyces sp. DS1-CR2. The sequence continues at coordinate 8,951,314 of NZ_CM147085.1, read as the reverse complement.
GGCACCCCCGGCCTCCTGGTGTTGAGGCCGACCGAAGGAGTTTGTTACTCCGCGGAGGGATCGGGAACTCGGACTGTGCACCCTGTGTTGCGGCGGAGGTGAGGGCAGTGACACGACAACCCGGTGAAGTGCCGGTAGCCATTAGCCCCGCTCGCCGATGGAGGGTCTGGAGCAGCGCATCGGCGCTCTGGATGCCGGCGAGCACGTCGATCGCAGGGCGGTCGTGCAGACCTTGGAGGCCCGGCTCGGTGTCCAATCGTCCACTGCCTCACGGCACGATGAACACCCAGGGTGACACTCCGGCCTGCCGGGGACGATAGCCGAGAGGAGCAATCACATGACAAGCCCTCATGCCGTTCCTAGTGCCGCATCAGGCAACGTTGGCCCTGTCGACGACGGCGCGTAGGCGCCGGTCGTCGGCGTGGCGGTTTCGCCAGATGATGTAGCGGCGGATCATGCTGCCCTGCTCTTTGTGGGAGGCGTGGTCGGTGCCATCGAGGGTGAAGTACCGCAGGGCGGTGAACTGCGCCTCGATCCGGTTCATCCAGGAGGAGTTCGTCGGCGTGTAGGCGATCTCGACGTTGTTGGCCGCGGCCCAGGTGCCGACCCGCTGGCAGCGTTTCGTGGTCAGGTGCGGGGAGAAGTTGTCGCAGATGATCGCAATGCGGGTGTCCGGCGGATAGAGAGTGCGCAGGTAGCGGCAGAACTCCAGGAACTGCGTCCGCCTCTTGACCGGCTTGATGTGGCCGTACAGCTTGTCCTTGGCCAGGTCCAGGGCGGCAAACAGGTGCCGAACTCCGCCGTAGCGGTTGTAGGTGGCCCGGCGCCTGCGGCGTGGTTCGCGAGCGGGGTCTTTGTGCCTGCCGCCGCGTTCGGCCCATTGCCGTCCGGGGTGCGGCATCAGGTTGAGCGGACCGAACTCGTCCATGCAGAAGACGACATCGGGTTCGCCGTCCTCGGGTATGACCTCACCGTCGGCGATTGCATAAAGGTGCTCGACACGGGCCTTCTTGGCCGCGTAGTCGGGGTCGCGGGAGGTCTTCCAGGTCTTCAGGCGTTGAAAGGAGACGCCTTCCTCGCGGAGCAGGATGCGCAGGCCCTCGTGGCTGATGTCGTCGACCACCCCCTCGGCGACCAGGAAGTCCGCCAGCTTGGCCAGGCTCCAGGTCGAGAATGGAAGGTCGTGCTCGGTGGGCTTGGACTTGGCGATCTTCTTGATCTCGCGGCGCTCGGGCAGCGTGAACGTCTTCGGGCGGCCGCCTTTGTACTTCGGATACAGCGAGTCGAAACCGTCGGTGTTGAAGTTGTGGATCACATCGCGGACCCGGTCGTCGCTGGTGAACGACACCTCGGCGATCTTCGCTGCCGGCATGCCCTGCGCGGAGAGCAGGACCATCTGAGCCCGGCGCCAGGTCACCACCGACCCGGTGCCTCTGCGGATGATCCGCAGAAGCCGCCGTCCCTCGTCATCGTCGATCTCTCGGACTCGTACTCGCTCTGCCACTCGGACAGGGTGTCGGAGACGCGCCGCCCGGCACAGCATCCGGACGGCGCGTCACATCACAACAGGGCCAACGTTGCCTGATGCGGCACTAGCCGGGCCCCGGGACTCAAACCAAGCGGCGGGATACCCCCCGGTGAAACCCCTCCCGCTGAGGGGGATACCACCTCTGGCATCTCCTATCCGGAGCCTGAGCTGCGCAAGGGGTGGGGACCATTGCCTCTCGCGTTGATCATGCTGGTGGTGGCGCTGATCGCAGTCGGGCTGATCGCGATGGCGGTGGCCTTGATGGTTTAGAGACCCCGGCAGTAGTTGGAGGCGGGGCACAGGACATCCTGAAGGTCGGCGGCGGTGAGGGTGAAGCCGAAGCACTGGCGGACGTTGTAGACGGTGGCGTTCATGCAGTACGCGGGTGAGGTGGTGGCCACCGCGTCCTCCAGCATCAGCACGTCATAGCCGAGGTTCGCCGCGTCCATGAGGGTGGCAAGGACGCACTGGTCGGCATTGACTCCGGCGAAGAGGAGCGTGTCGGCGCGCAGATTGCGCAGGACGCTGTCGAGTTCGGTGTCCTGGAAGCCGCTCATGCGGTATTTGGCGATGTGCAGGTCGCCAGGTGCCGCACGGAGGGGTGCGGTGATGTCTGCGGAGGCGCTGCCACGTTCCAGGACTCTTGCCCCGGTGGGCAGTTGGGAGCCGAGGCCGCCTCCGGTTCCATCCTGGTCGTAGACGTGGAGGACGCCGGGCGGGAGGTTGGCGCGGTCGGGGCGGTTGCCCCAGTTGAGCCAGACGACCGGGACGTCGGCTGACCGGAGGGCGGGGAGGAGCCGCTGAAGGACGGGGATGGGGGTGCGGGCCGGGGACACGTCCACGCCGATCGAGGCCAGCCAGCCGTCGGGCGAGCAGAAGTCGTTCTGCATGTCGATGACGACGATCGCCGTCGAGGCCAGGTCGAGCGTCAGTGTTTGAGGCTGAGCGTCCACGGTCATGAGGCGGGAGGGGCGCTGTGGGCGGCGAAGGTCGACATGCTGGAGATCCGCGCGCCAGGAGTTGCGGGAGTTGGGGCCGAGTTCACGCATGGGTCAGCTCCAGGAGGGCGTGGTCCATGGTGGGTGCGCCGATCGCGCAGAGGCCGACCGGCAAGTCGCGCACCCGCAACCGGGGCATGGTGACGGCGGGCAGCCCGGCGAGCGAAGCGAGGCAGGTGAGGCGGAGGGTCGCGGCTCGTGTGGTCTCGACCTCGGCCAGTGTCGCGTCGGCGCGAAGGGCCGGGCTGCTCGTGGTGGGGAGAAGGAGCGCGACGCCGGGTGAGAGGGCTTCCGCAATGACCGAGCGCGCTGCGGTGAGGCGGGAATTGGCGTCACGCACTTCGTCGTCCGCGATCCGGCTGCCTGCGGCGAACCGGGCCTCGATGTCGGCCCCCAGTGCGCCCGGGTGCTTGTCGATCCACTCCCCGTGCGCGGTCCAGGCCTCGGCCGCCTGGACGGTACGGAAGGCGGGCAGCCACTCCTCCAGGTAGTGCCCCATGCCCGTGTCAGTCCGTACGAGCTCCAGACCGGTACGGAGCGCGAGTGCCCGGCACACCGCCTCGAACGAGGCCCTGACCTCCGGCTCGGCGAGCGCGGTGAGGGCGTCGTCGACGAGGAGCATGGTGACGGGGGCCGTTTCCCGCGCGGGCAGCAGCACCTTGGCCGCCGCGCACAACAAGTCCGGTTCACGGGTGAGCAGTCCCACCGTGTCGAAGGAGGGGGCCAGCGGGAGCAGGCCGCCGGTCGGGACGGATCCGTGGGTGGGACGCCAGCCGTAGAGGCCGCAGTAGGAGGCGGGCACCCGGATCGAGCCCGCCGTGTCCGTGGCCAGGCCCAGGTCCGCCCAACCGCGGGCGACCGCCGCCGCCGGGCCGCTGCTGGAGCCGCCGGTGATCCGGCCGGGGGCGACGGGGTTGACCGGGGTGCCGTAGTGGGTGTTGGCACCGGCGAGGCTGAAGGCAAGTTCGTCGGTCTGGGCGATCCCGGCGAGCTGGGCCCCAGCGCTGAGCAATTTCGCTACAGCGTCCGCGTGTTGGGACTCCACCGGCGCTTCGGCCAGCCACTGAGGGTTGCCGCCGCCGATCCGCTGTCCGGCGACGGCGAAGAGATCCTTGACCGCGGTACGCAGGCCGGCGAGCGGCCCCTGCCCCGCCCCGGCGACCAGCGGCTCCCCCACCACCCGCCACACCGCGGGGTCCGGCGTCTCGTCCGCCGGCGGGCCCGGCACCGCGCTGATGTGCGCGGCCGCGATCCGCCAGCCCTCCCCAGACAGCTGCCACACCTGGGTCTGCAGGCCTCGCGCCCCGCCGGCCCGCAGCGTTTCGGCGATCAGTACGGCGACGCCCTCGGTGACTGGCACCTCGTGGACGCGCTCGACCGTACGGGCCGGGGCTCCTGTGCCGCGGCTGCGGCGGAAGTCCGAGATGGCCGCGTGTCCGCTCAGCACCATCGAGCCCTCGGCGCGCACCGTGTCCGGGGCGTCCAGGAACCAGTGGTCGAGGGCTGCCACGTCATTGGCGCCGAGGGCCTTTTCGTAGGACCAGAAGGCATCGAGCAGCTCGCTCATCGGGCGGCTCCGAGGACGGCCAGGTCCGCATCGTCGAGGACCGCGAAGGGGCCGCGCTGTATCAGGTCGGCGAAGCCCCCGTCGGGGGACATGACCGTGAGGGTGTAGAGCCGCTCGGTGGCCGAGGAGTTGGTGATCCGGTGCTTGGAGCCGACGGGCAGGACGAGTACGTCGCCCGGTGCGAGGTCGCGTTCATGCTCGTCGCTGACCGCGCGGCCCTCGCCCGCGAGCACCACGAAGGTCTCCACGGACTCGGGGTGCCAGTTGAGCGGCTGGGCGCCGCCCGGCTCCCACACCTCGAAGACGACGGTGGTCGGTGAGCCGTCGGCCGGTCCGGTGAGGACGGCGAGCTTGACCGTGTCACCTGCGGTGATGTGGTGGGCGGTGATCTTACTGAGCGGCTTGTGGAGCGGGGGGATGGCCATGGCGGGGTGTCCTCGACGTCGGCGTTCAGGCAGAAGGCAGGAAGCGGGCGCATTCGCGCAGTGCGGCCGCGTTGGTGGCGATGGCGGTGTCGACGAGCTTGCGGCCGAGTTCGGGGGTGGCTCCGGTGGGGTCGCCGATGACGCCGTTGCCCGTGCCGAAGTCGTCGCTGGTCCAGCCGAAGGAGACGGACTTGCCGAAGCCGATGTGCTCGTAGGCGGTCAGGTGCTCGGGGACACTCCGCCGGGCGAGCGACATGTGCACCGTCTCCGGGTGGAGGTGGAGCATCGCCGCAGTCTCCTTCAGCCCTCCGTGTACCCCCAGACCCAGCTCGCCGGACGGGGACGTGCCGCCTTGGTCCGCGGGGAGCGCGGCGTGCAGCAGGAAGGTGAACAGACCGTATTTGGTGCGGAGTTCGCGCAGGGCGACTCCCAACAGCGCGCTGTTACCGCCGTGCGCGTTGAGGAACGCGAGCCGCCGGACGGGCCCCTTGGCGAGAGAGCGTCCCAAGTCGTCCAGCACCGCGAAGAGCGTCGAGGCGCTGAGCCACAGCGTCCCGGGCGACCAGGCGTGTTCGTCGGATTTGGCGTACGCGAGGCCCGGCAGCAGCGTGATGTCGCAGCTGTCGGACGCGGCCAGGGCGGCTCCCTGAGCTATCGCCTCTGCCATGAAGTAGTCGGTGGCGACGGGAAGGTGGGGCCCGTGCTGTTCGATCGCGCCGACGGGTAGGACGGCCACGGTGTCGGCGGACAGGCCGGTGACCGACGGTCCGCTGAGGTCGGTGAAGCGGGTGAAGGCCATGATCAGCGCGCTCCCAGGAGGTGGCCGGGGTTGAGCAGCCCCAGCGGGTCGGCGGTGCGGGCGGTGGCGCGGGCGAGGTCGACGCGCCGGTCGACGTACCAGTTGTGGACGTCATGGACGCCGACCCCCAGTGCCTCCAGGGCGGCGATCCCCTCGTACACGGTGGCCTCGTCCTGGTAGTGCGCCATCAGCATGCCGACGGTCCCCGAGCGCATTCCCTCCAAGTGCAGCACCGTCTCGGGGAAGACGGCCTTGACCGCCGCCGGGTCGCCGAGCAGTACGTCGCCGCCGATCTCCAGATGGAAGTAGCCGTCCTTGGCCTTCATCAGGTGGTACGTGGGGTGATTGAAGGAGAGCGAGGAGATGAGGGCGGGGCCGCGCGGTGCGGGACGTACCTCCGTCACCCGGCCGCCGCGCTTCTCGATGATGGCCCGGGCGTCGGCCTCGGCCCCCTCCTCGATGATCGCGCGGACGCTCAGCGCGGTGGGGTCGAGGGCCGGGTCGGCCTCGAAGGTCTCGACGAGACCGGGCTCATCTAGGGAGACCAGGCGCGGGGCGGGCTCCAGGCGTACAAGGTCGGAGAGTGCGGCGGTGGCGGAGGTCCAGGTGCTGAACGAGGCGAAGAGGCCGGTCCAGACGCGGGCCGGCTGAAGTGCGACGGTCGCGGTCGTCGTGATGCCTGTGGTGCCGTACGCGTGGATGTACGGGAGCGCTTCCTCGCCGCGTACGGTGACGGGCTCAGCGTGCGTCGTGCACGGGACGACCGTCAACTCCCGCACGAAACCGTCACCGTTGGTGCCGTTGGCGAGCGAGCCCGTGCCGCCGTTCCCACCCGAGAGGAAGCCGCCGAGCGACGTCCCGAAGGTGGACGGGAACATCCACAGCTCCTGGCCCAGCGAACGCGCATGAGCCTCCAAGTCGGACATCTTCGCGCCGGCCTCGGCCCTGATCCACCCGTTGCCCGCGCCCAGGATGCGCCGGCACCCGGTGAGGTCGAGGACGGCTCCGCCATGGAGCGGGATCGCCTGCCCGTAGTTGCCGGTGCCCTTGCCGCGCGGGGTGAGCGGGATGCGTAGGCGGTGGGCGAGGGCGACGAGGGGCTGGATCTGTTCGTACGACGACGGGCGCAGCACCACCTCGGCGCGGCCGGCGGGGAGCTTGGCAGCGAGGATCGGCGACATGTGCGCCCAGTCGCGGGACGCCTTGTCGAGGGCGGAGTCCTCGCGTACGACGGCGTCCGCCCCCAGCAGTGCGGCAGCCTCCGCACAGAATTCGTCGATGCCGGGGGTCCGGTGCAAGGCACCTGGGCCGACACCCGGCACCGCGTCGTCTGCGACAAGTTCGGTCATCCGGCGCAGTTCGGCTGCAGACAGGGTCGCGCCGTTGGGGTCGACGGCCATCACTTCATTCCGATCTTGGTGTCGATGAACTCGTTGGTCGCCAGGTCGTCGGCGCTCAGCCCGGCCGGGATCTTGACGCCGCCCCTGGTGAGGATCGGTTCGAAGATCTTCAGGGAGTCGGCTACCCGCTTCTTGTCGAAGCCGGCGATCGATCCGTCGGCCTCGTTGCCGAGGATGCCGAGCTTGACCATCTCCTTGGCGGCGTACTGGCCGGTGCCCTTGGAGTAGACCCAGCTGGTGCCGTACTGCTTGACGATGTCGTCGATGAGCGTCACCGCGGTGTCCGGCGCCGCGGCGAAGTCGGCGGCCGACTGCTGAATGACGGGAACCAGCTTCTTCAGGCAAGGACTGAGCTTCTTCAGTGCTCCGGTGCGGACGGAGAGTGCCTGCGGGTAGACGGTGTAGCCGACATCGGCCAGCAGCTGGAACTTGACCGGCTTCTTCCAGGCGCCGATTTCATGCTCGTAGAGGTACGGTTCCGCGGTCGCGAAGCCCTGCTGGGCGATGGAGGGGTCGGCGACGAAGCGGGACGGCGCGCTGTCGTAACTCCCGTCCAGCTGGCTCTTCTTGATGATCCCCTTCGACACCAGCATCGGGGCGAAGATCTCGCCGTCACGGTAGACGACCTTTGCGCCGCTCTTGCCGATGTCGGAGATGGTCTGCCAGTCGGGGTGGGTCTTGGGGTCCCACATCAGGACCTGCGGGCTCTTCTTCATCAGCGCGGCGACCGCGGTGACGGGTTGCTTGCCGGCCGCCTGGATGGCGCTGTCGGTGGTGACCATGCCGAGGGTGATGGACTGGTCGATGTACATCTGCGAGGCGGGGCTCTGAAAGCCGACGGCGCTGCCGCCCGCCCGTATCTGGATGTTGACGCCGGTGTCTTTGCCGCCGATGACGAGCGGGCCGGTGACCCGCTTCTTGTCTGTGTCGACGGTGTAACCCGGGCCGACGAGGTTGTAGAGCGGGCCGTGTTCGGCCTCAGGCTCCCAGTCTGCCTGGACGACAACGGTGGCGGGGCAGACCTTGTCGAGACGCTGGGCAGCGGGTGCGGGCTTTGGATCGGCGGATGACCCGGCGGCGGTGGCGCCGGCGCCGCAGCCGGTGGCGGCGAGCAGAAAGAGCGCGGTGCTCAGTCCCGTGACAAGGCGTCGCCCGGAGGGCGTTGGGGCGGCGGAAAGTGGCATGGCTGTCTCCCGGAAAGGGCTCTGAAGAGGGTGGTCAGCTGCGGCCGGACGCGTGCCAGGAGCCGATGGCGAGACGGGACACCAGTGTGAAGAGGGCGAAGACGGCGACCCCGAAGAGCGAGGCGAGGATGATCGCGGCGAAGAGGTCCTCGGACTGGAGGCGTGAGCGGTAGACGTCGAGGAGGGTGCCGATTCCGGCCGCGCCCTGCTTGAAGAACATGTCGCCGACGATGGCGCCGATGACGGACAGGCCGGAGGAGGTCCGCAGCCCGGTGAAGATGGCGGGGAGTGCGGCGGGCAGCTCCAGCTTGCGCAGCCGGGCCCAGCGACTCGCCTTCTGGAGGGTGAAGAGGTCGTGGTGGGCACGGTCCACGGACTGCAGTCCGAAGAGGGTGTTGGCGATCAGCGGGAAGAGGGCGATCAGGACACAGACGACGACCCGGCTGGTGAAGCCGAAGCCGAACCAGAGACCGATGAGCGGGACGATGGCGAGGATCGGGACGGTCTGCAGGATGACGGCGTACGGATAGAGAGAGCGCTCCAGCCAGCGGGCGCGGCTCATCACGACGGCCCCGGTGATACCGAGGGCGGCTGCGATGGCGAGCCCGGAGAGAGCGACCTGCGCGGTGAGGGCGAGGGCTTGGAGCATGGGCTGCAGGTGGGTCCAGTCAAGGACGGCGACCTGGAGGACCTGGTGCGGGGGCGGTACGAGGAAGCGGCGAGCGGGGGCGAGGAGGAGGTAACTCGCCGCGTACCACAGGCCGATGGCGACGACGAGTGAGCCGATGGGGGCGACCAGGGCGACGGGGCCGCGGCGCGGGCGCAGGGGTGCGGGGGCCGCCGCCCCGGCGGACCCGCGGGCTGCATCCGACGCGCTCCCGGCGGCGGACCGGGTGTCCGACGTGGTGACGACGGCGGGCGAGTCGGATGCAGCGGCTCCGGCGGTCTCATGGTCCGCCGACGCGATGGGCGCGGGCGGCGCCTGGCGGGCCGCGGACGGGGTGTTCGTGGTCACGTGGCGTCTCCTCGCAGGGCGTCGGAGACCGCGCCCGCGATCGCGGCGAACTCCGGTTCGTAACGGAGCGATGCGGGCCTGGGGTGGGCGAACGGGACCTCGAATTCGGCGGTGATGCGTCCAGGGCGGGCCGACATCACCACGACCCGGTTGGCCAGGAAGACCGCCTCGGTCACCGAGTGCGTGATGAAGAGACCCGCGAATCCCGTCTCGGCGAAGATCCGCTGGAGCTCCTCCTGCATACGGAGCCGGGTCATCTCGTCGAGCGCGCCGAAAGGTTCGTCGAAGAGGAAGAGCGCGGGGCGCATCATCAGTGCGCGGGCCAGCGAGACCCGCATCCGCATCCCGCCCGAGAGCTGGCCCGGCAGCTGCTTCTCAAAGCCGTCGAGGCCGACGAGACGGATGGCGTCCATGGCGCGCTCGTGCCGTTCGGCCTTGGGGCGGCCGGCCAGTTCGGCGGGCAGCGCCACATTGGAAAGGACACTGCGCCAGGGCAGGAGGGTGGCGTCCTGGAAGACGTAACCGATGTCCCCGCCCGGGGCGCTGATCTCGCCTGCGCTGGGGGCGTCGAGACCGGAGGCGAGCCGCAGCAGGGTGGACTTGCCACACCCGGAGGGGCCGACGACTCCGACGAACTCCCCTGCTCCGACGTGGAGTTCCACTCCCGAGAGCGCGGTGGTCCCGCTGTCAAAACGCTTGTCGACGGCTATGAAGCTCAACGCCGTCCGCACTGCTGTTGCCACGCCGACTCCTTCCTGTGTGCCGGGCCTGTGGTGCGTTCATCGATGTTCGTAGCATCAACATTCATTGTTTCGGAGGGATGTCCCAGGCGTTTACGTCCTGGACCGTTCAGAGCACTTCGCGGACAACCGTGGTACGGCTCACCGCTCGCCCGCCCTTGAAGACGATCCGGTCCGGGTACGAGGCCCCGAGGGCCCCCGAGAGCGAGTCACTCCGCACAGCGAGGAGGTCGGCGACCGCACCTTCGTACGGTCCTGCCCCGGGCAGCCCGAGGACGCGGCGGGCGCCGTTGGTCACCGCGTGGACGGCCTCGGGGAGCGTCAAGTGGCCTGCTGCGACCAGGAGGCCGGCGGTCTCCAAGGGGTCGGCCCGCCCCACCGGGTTGAAGGGGTCGCGGATGTTGTCGCCGCCCCCGGCCAGGGGCACGCCCGCGTCGAGGAGGGCGCGTACGGCGGTCAGTCCGCGCGGGGTGCGCGTAGGCGTGCCGCGGCCCTGGAGATAGAGGTTGGTGAGGGGCAGCGCGACGACCCCGATCCCGGCAGCGGCCGCCTCCTTGGCTATACGAGCGGCTTCGGCCGTATCCAGGCCGCCCAGCCCCACGCAGTGGCTGGCGGTCGCCCCATGCGCGAAGCCCCGTTCCCGAACACACCGGGCGAGCAGCAGCAGATCTTTCGGATCCGGGTCGAGATGCTCGTCCGCGTGCAGATCGACGCCAACGCCGTGTCGCTCGGCGATCGTCAGAGCGCGAGCGACGGCGGCCTGCGGGTCGTCGGACAGGTGCGGGCAGCCGCCGAGCAGGTCGGCCCCCAAATCCAGTGCTTCGTCGAGGATTTCGTCGGATGCGTCGACATGCAGCACGGCGATTTGCAGCATGACCCGTTCACGCAGTTCCTCGCGCAGCCGCAGTAGCGCCCGCAGACCCCGGAGCGGATCGGGTCCGGGCAGGACGTCTGCGTGGGAGCGGACGGCGGTGGCCCCGTTCGCGACCAGCTCGCCCAGGGCGCGGCGGGCCCTGACCAGCACGTCCTGTTCCGTCACCCGCTCGGCATACCCGTGCCAGGCGGCGACCGCCCCCGGCAGATCACACGGCGGTGCACCGGCCAGATCCCAGGTGAGGGCCTTGTCGAGATGGGCGTGGGGTTCGGCGGGAGCGGGCAGCAGGAGGAAGCCGGCCAGGTCCATCTCCTTGCACGAGGAAGGGAGCTGACCGGCGGGCGCGACGGACGACACCCGTCCGTCCTCGATCAGGACATCACGGACCTGCCCTTCGGGCAGCCTGGCCCCACGTAGAAGTAGCGCCGTCATTTCGACTCTCCGCTCTCCGGCGCGGTGAGCACCGCGAAGCCGTCAAAGTCGTGCCACAACGCGGGCGTGCCGAACATGTCACGGCGGCGGACCGGGCGGGTCCTGCCACGTACCACCCGATCGAAGGCCTCGGCGACGCGCCCCACGAAGTAGTGGTCCTCGCGGTGGCGGAGGTTGTGCCCCAGCAGGGCTGTCCTGACCGGGAGTTCGGCAAGCCGCCGCGTCGACGCGGCGAAGGCGGCCACATCGGCACCCGGCACATGGGCGAAGAAGGTCCCGCTGATCAGGGTGTCGCCGGCAAGGAGCAGCCCGGATTCCGGCTCCCAGAGGCAGATGCCGTCGGGTGAGTGCCCGGGGGTGTGCAGGACGCTCAATGTCCGACCGCCCAGATCGAGCCGCTCCCCCTCCCTGAGCAGCCGGGTCGGTCGCACCGCGTCGATGCGCCACTGGGTCAGATCGGGGACGGGCCGCACCTCGATCCGTGAGTCGGTGAGGAAGAAGCCCTCGGCCGAGAGCGCGCTCAGTTCCGTGTACCGATACCGCATCTCGTGGGCGATGTGCCCGTACCCCTCGAGCCACTCGCGGGGCGCGGGTTCACCGTGCAGTGCGGCGCCCGCCTCGTGCACGGCGAAGTCCTTGGCGTCGCCGAGGAGCGAGGTGTTGCCACCCCGGTGGTCGTAGTGGTGGTGGGAGTTGACGACGAGCAGGGGCAGCGACGTGAGTGCGCGCACCTCGCGTGCGATGTCGCCGATGCCCATGCCGGTGTCGTACAGCAGCGCCAGTTCATCGCCCACGACCAGGTAGCTGTTGACGTGACCCGGCTCCGCGATGAGAAAGGTCCCGGGTGCAGTCTCCCGTACCGAGAACCAGCCGCGCCCGCTCATGCGCCGATGCCGTGGTACGTGCGGGCGTGATGGACCAGTGCGCTGCCCCCGCCCCGCCCGGGAACGATCTCCTCGATATCGGCTATCAACAGCAGATGGTCCCCGGCCGTCACCTCTTGCCGCACCCGGCAGAGCACGGCGTACGTACTCTGCGCGAGCAGCAGCGGTATGCCACCGTCGCCCGCGGTCCACTCAAGGTCCCCGAATCGGTCAGCGGTCGGATCGGCGAACCGCCGCGAGACGGATTCGCCGGCCGCGGCAAGTATGTTGAGGGCGAACCTGCCACCGCCCTGGAGCAGCGGCAGGGTTCGGCTCCCCTGCTTGACGCCTATCGCGAGCAGTTGCGGCGTGCGGCTGAGGCTCATCACGGCGGTGCTGGTGAACCCAGCAGGTGCGCCGTCGGCTCCGGCGGCGGTGACCACGCAGACACCACCCGCGAGGGCGGCCATGGCATCAAGGAATCCGGCCGTGGGGGGCCGGGCAGCGGTGGTCGCGGTCATTCGGGCTCCTCGCTAGAATGTTGGCCACATCAACATCGAGCGTAGGAGACACGTGTTTCGCATGGGTAAATCCTGCTCTGCAGCAATCACTTAGGATTCCCGCCATGGCAGACCGCCCCACCGAGACCCCCGTCGATCCGGACCAGCAGCTGGGCTCCGCGATCCGCCGGCTGCGCAAGAAGCGCGGCCTCACCCTTGTCCAGCTCGCGGCCAGCGCAGGACTTTCACACCCCTTCCTCAGCCAGCTCGAGCGCGGACTGGCCCGCCCGAGCATGCCCTCGCTGCACCGGATCGCCCAGGCGCTCGGCACCACCCAGCAGGCCCTGATGGCACACTCGGCCACCACCGCTGCCGGCATCCATGTCGTACGGCAGGGAACCAGAATCCCCATCGACAACAGCGGCGGCTCGGCCAGGATGCTCGGGGCGCCCCAGTTCGCCATCCACCCGGTCGAGTACACCGGCGGTCGCACCGTCTTCGAGGAGTACTACGACCACCCGGGTGACGAGTTCCTCTATGTGGTCCACGGTGCGGTCGAGGTCGACCTGCTGGGCCCCGGCGGCCGCGAACTGCACCGCCTCTCCTCTGGCGACAGCCTTCTCTATCCAGGCGGAACCCCACACCGCTGGCGCGTCCTGGTGGAGGATCAGGACATCCCCGAGGTACGCCTCCTCGCCGTACAGAACGCACCTCGCTAACGTCCTGCGCCGATGTTCCGTCGTCAAAGAGCACCGGCAACCCGTCGGACCCGCACTCCTGCTCGCTACCCGCCCCGCACTCACTCCCTCGGCCTGCAGCTCTTCGGTGAGGGCAGCATCGTCACGTCCATGACGGTCTGGAAGACGGGGGGCATGGCGGTCTGACGTCGCTGTTGACATCGCGCCCGCCATGCCTCCGACGTCACGTGCTCGGCGACCCTGGACCAGGCCCGTGTCTGCACCCGAACGCCTACCGGCTCGTCGCCGATGAGCCCACCACCGCGCTCGACCCGCTCGTCCGGGAGCAGATCCTCGGCCTGCTCGCCGAGCAGCGGGCCACGTCGGGGGCAGCGCTGCTGCTCATCACGCACGACCTGTCGCTCGTGAGCCGCTGGGCGGACCGGTTGACGGTGCTGCACGGCGGAACGGTGCAGGAGACCGGGGCGGTGGACCGTGTCCTGACCGAGCCGCGGGCGGAGTACACCCGCAGGCTCGTCGACGCGACCCGACGCCGACAGCGCCCGACGCCGGACAAAGACCCTGACCTCTTGCTGACCGTACGTGACTTGACGGTCCGCTACCCGGGAAGGCGCCGAGGAGAGGCAGCCGTGACGGCGGTCGACAAGGTCTCCTTCGACGTGGCACGCGGCGAGACCCTCGCTGATCGGCGCCTCCGGATCCGGCAAGTCCTCCATAGCCGAGGCCGTGCTGCGGCTGCGCCCCGCCGCCTCGGGATCGGTCCGCTTCGCAGGACGGGACCTGCTCGGTCTCGGCGACGCGGAGATGCGGGCGCTGCGGCCGCGCATCCAGCCCGTGTTCCAGGACCCGTACGGCTCGCTCCGCCCGCGCAAGCGCATCCGCGACGCGATCGCGGAACCCCTGCGCGTAGAGGGGCGTTGGGACGACGCGAGCGGTCCGGGCCGGGTCGCCGAACTGCTGCGGCAGGTCGGCCTCGATCCCACGCTCGGCACCCGCCGGCCCCACGAACTGTCCGGGGGCCAGTGCCAGCGAGTCGGCATCGCCCGGGCTCTCGCCTCCGATCCCGAGGTGCTGATCCTCGACGAGCCGGTGTCCGGGCTCGACTCGACTGTACGGACCGGTGTGCTGGACCTGCTGGAGTCGCTGCAACAGAAGCTGGGGCTCGGCTACCTGTTCATCTGCCACGACATGGACGTGGTGGCCTCGGTCGCGCACCGGGTCGCCGTGCTGAAGGACGGGGCGATCGTGGAGACCCTGCAGGCGAAGGCGCTGGCAACGCCCGAGGGACGCCACTCGTACACCCGTGAACTCTTCACCGCAGCCGGAGAGTTCCCATGATGCGCGCACGTCCATACGGGTGCGACCGCACCGTGTGGCACGGCAGCAGTGTGCCCGAGAGCGGCGTACTGCCGCTACCCGGGCACATGCTCTGGTGCGTAGCTGGTGAGGTGGTCGGGCACCGAGACCTGTTACGGCCTGCATCCGCCAACGCGCCAACCACACCGTCAGGTCAGCCGGGCCTCACCGACTGGCCTTCGAGCTGCCGATCAGAAGGAGACGCTGAGGCCGGCCTGGTGGTACTGGCCGACGGCGCCCAGGACCTCGTTCTTGGCTGCGACGGCCTGCGCCAGGACATCCGACTCGCTGACCGCCATAGGGCCGGCGACGACGCTGGCGTGCGGGCTCAGGCCGCCGGATACGTTGTCGAGCTCGACGTCGGAGATCTCAAGGGTCTGAACCTGGGGAGCGGAGTTCATGAGGAAACTTCCCTTCGTATAGATGATCCACAAGGGGGGCGGCCCCGCTGGGGACGGCGGGCCTCTGCCGCAGGCGTGCGACACCCGTTTCCGGATACCTTCGCGCGACCCACACGGCGCAAACGATCAAAGCACGGAGCGGGCCGGGCATCCAGTCAACCGGCCGACTCACCCACGCGGTTGAACGTGCAGGCCACCTTTCCGTGCAGGCGTGCACACCTCTTGAGAGCAACTTCTCTACATACTGCGCGCACCGGGGCGTGGCCGGCATTGCCTCCAAGGTTCCGAACGGGATGCTTCGCACAATCCGGCGCGCCCTTGTGTAGATCCATCGCGCACCGTGCCGCGGCTGCGGATTCGATGTGCAGATTCGCTGACGGCGGATGACCGGGCCTTGTAGTTGATGGTTCTGAACGCTGTCTCGTAGGCGATCGGGCTGCGTTGCCCGAGGCGGGAGTGACATCGTCGGGTGTTGTAGCGGTGCAGCCGGCGGAACGCGTCGAGGCACGCCTCGCGCTGGCCAACGCCGTGGCTGCCGGTCCCGGCGAAGCGCCCGCCACGGGACGGCCCCGCCTCAGGGCCGCTCCACCGTTGCCGCCAGTTCATTGCGGATCGTCAGGCACGCTCACCGTGGTTGATGACTACGGTGCTGTCGCCACCGGTCCGGGTCCTCTTCCAGGGCCGACCGGTCCCAGCCGCCGCGTTCCGCAGCAGCCTCGTAGGTCGTGTGCAGGAAGCCAGCCAGTACCCGGTCTGGGTCGGCCGCAGTACGCACCGCCTCGTACGGGAGAAGGAACTGACCGTGGTCAGAGCTGTAGAACGCGTCGGCCGGGGTAACCGGCTGCGCGGCGAATCCATCCGGCTCGGGATAGGCATACGAGTAAAAGGCCCCCTCTTCACCACCGCCGGGCCAGAAACCACAGCTGCTCAACTCGCGGGAGTAGCCTTCCATCATCACCCAGTCACCGCAGTTCGGGGCGCCGCCAGGATGCGGCGGGGCGGCCCGTCCTGAGAACCTCGTGCAGGCCAGGTCCATGGCACCCCAGAAGAAGTGCACTGGGCTGACCTTGCCGACGAAGCACGAGCGGAACTCCCCCAGCACCCGGTTGGCCTGCAGTAACTGCTGCCAGAAGAGCTGTGCGGCGCTCGGGTCGTAGGAAGCGTGCTGGTAGTCCTCATCGAAGGGGATCGCCGGGTCCACCTCGTTCGGAGACGCCTGGATCGTTGTCTCAATTCCCAACTCACCCAAGGCGTGCATCGTCTCGCGGTAAAAGTCAGCCACCGGTCTCGACTCCAGGGCCACGCTGCGGTTGGCGCCGTCGCTGGTGCGGACACACAGCTGATGGTCGAGGAAGTCGAACTCGATGTCGAAGACCCCTGAACGGTACGGGATCGCCGACGTGGTCAGGCCGCGCGGGCTGACGTACAGGGTGACTTGCCACCAGTGATTGACCAGGGGCGCATGGGCCAGCCGGATCTTGCCGACGATCTGGGTCCACATGTGCAGTGTGTCGCGGGTCTCGGTCCAGTCGGCGACCCGCAGCCGCGGCCACATCGTCCGCGACGCCCCATGAAAGACCATGGCCACAGCACACTCCTCCCAGGACAACTGACCGATACCGACCACGCTGCCCTGAGCCGAAGAATCAGGCAACCCGGCGCGCCTCACCGGCCATCGGACCGGAATGCTTGGCATGCTCCACGAGCAGCCGCTGCGCCTGCCTCGACAGGACAGTGATCCAACGGCCCTGTCTCACCAGAGGCGGCGAGGCCCTGTAGGGCCGATTCGGAAGGAGTCTTCATCATGAACATCGACCAGCCGGTGCTGGTACTCGGATCCACCGGGGGGCAGGGCAGTGCCGTCGTCAGCGCGATGCTGTCCCGCGGTGTGGCCGTCCGTGGCCTGGTCCGCAACCCTCAATCCGCTTCGGCCCGACGCCTGGCCGCCCGCGACGTCGAGGTTGTTGGCGGAGATCTCAGGGACCGCGAGTCCCTGGCCTCAGCCATGCGGGGAACAGCCGGTGTGTTTGCGATGACCACGCCCTTCGAGTCAGGGCCGGCCGCCGAGATCGCACAGGGCCAGGCCATTCTCACCGCCGCCCATGAGGCCCGTGTGCCACATTTGGTCTTCAGTTCCGTCGCAGGGGCCGACCAGGACACTGGCGTGCCACACTTCGAGACCAAGGCCGTGATCGAACGGGAACTGGCCGCAGGCGACGTGCCCTACACCATCTTGGGTCCCACCTACTTCTTCGACAACGCCCTCGGCGACGTGGACCGGATCCGCCAGGGGGTGCTCGACCTGCCGCTGCCCCCAGACCGCCCGCTGCAACAACTTGCACGCCCCGACCTGGGCGAGTTCACCGCCGCCGTCTTCGCCGCACCTGACACGTTCATCGCACAGCGCATCGAGCTCGCCGGCGACGCCCCCACGCCCGACGATATGGCCGCCTCGTTGAGCACGTCGCTCGGTCGGACCGTTCGCCACAACGAAGTGCAACTCGACGAGATCGGCAACGACGACATGCGAGCGATGTGGACGTTCCTGCGTGGCCACGGCTACCGCGTCGACATGTCGGCACTGCACGCCGCCCATCCCGATCTGCGCTGGACGTCGTTCGCCGACTGGGCCGAGAGTAACTTCTCACCGGCACCATGACAGGCCGCCTTGTCCACAGGTCGTCCGCCGCCCGCGGCCACACCCGGCCGGTGTTCGCCGACAGGCTGCAGCGGGCGCTGGAGCTGACTGAGCGCGCGGACGGTGAGGCCATCGTGCTGCGGGCCAGTGGACGTGAGGCAGGTGATGCGGCCCGGTTCCAGGCGCTGTTCACCGCCGCCCGCGAGGAGGACTGGGCGGAGTTCGTGGCGCACCGCGGCAAGTGCGAGGCGGAAATCGACAAGGAGGTCCGCAACGCCAAGGTCACCCTCGCCGAGCTCGAAGAGGAGGAGCAGAGCCTGGAGCGGCTGCGGCGCTGGCACCGCGACCTCAAGGCCCGCGACGTGTTCGGGGCGCCCGGCGCCGCCGCTGCCGAGCAGCGGCTTGCCGAGTGCGCGCGGCGTTTCGAGGACTACACCGAGCGGGTCTTCACGGCCCTGCACGCCTTCGGGCCGGGCATGGACGACGGCCGGTCATGACCGCGCCCTCAACCAGCAGTGATACGGGGCAGATACCTGCGCCTGGGGCATCGCGGCGGATGTGGCCGCTGTATGCGGCCGGGTTCACCACTGCTTTCGGAGCCCACGGGATCGCCGCCAGCCTTGGCCAGGCGGACGCCGACCTGACCCGGTCGCTGCTGTACCTGGGGCTGCTGCTGGCCCTGTACGACTGCGCGGCGAGATAGGCCAGTCCGATCAAGTTTGCCGCGACCCCCGACAGGAATCCCAGTTCCCGGCACAGGCACGTGGACTCCTCAAAGTGGGCACGGGCCTCGTCGAGGCGCCCGCCCATGTGGTCGACGAAGCCGAGGTGCCCCAGGGCATAGGACATGGTCAGCCGGTCATTGGCCCGGGTGGCAAGGTCGAGGGGCGTTTGAAGCACGGTAGGGCGGCTTCGTTGTCGTCGCGTACCACCTGGTGGAAGGTGCCAATCCAGAACACTGCTTCACCCTCGCCCTGGGCGTCACCGCGCCGGCCGTAGAGTGCCGCAGCACGCTCGAACAGCGCCAACTCCCGCTCGTCTTCTAGGACCTCGACGTGATCGAGTCCACGCTCGACTGCGCCGCCCACGCAGATGACGCCCCTGCGTGGCGCCACTCCATGCGGGGCCTGCTGACCATCCGAGGGGAACGTTCAAGAACAGCATCCGGAGGGCTCGCCTTCAGGCGCGTTGCTGGTCAGGTCGATGGGCGGAGCGGGATGACGTTGTCGTTGGCGGGTGCGCGTTCGGCGTGCCCTCTCTCTTGAGTGAGGACAGCGCCGGCGCGGGGCACTCAGGCAGCCGGTTCGGGCCGCTGTGCGGCCCGCCCCGCAAGTGGCGGGACCAGTACTCACGGGTCATCGTTGAAGACATCGGGGCGCTACGCGGCCCACAAAGTACGGCGGCCCGATCTCAGTGCTACGGCAAGCGGCCTCGGTTTCGCCTGCCGAAGTTTCATCGCACCCCAGCGCCGGGCGGAACGAGTGCCCATAGCTAACTCCCAGGCATCCAGCGCCGATGCGAACGAAAGGAACGACGCATGCCGTTCATCACCGCCAAGGACGGTACCAAGATCTATTACAAGGACTGGGGCACCGGTCAGCCGATCGTCTTCAGCCACGGCTGGCCGCTGACCGCCGACGTCTGGGACCCCCAAGCGAAATGGGTAGTAGATAACGGCTTTCGTGCGATCGCCCATGACCGACGTGGGGGCGGCCGCTCAGGCCAGCCCTGGAATGGAAACGACCTCGATACGTACGCCGAGGACCTGGCGTCACTGATCGAGGACCTGGACCTGCGGGACATCATCCTGGTAGGCCACTCGACCGGCGGTGGCGAAGTGACCCGCTATATCGGCCGGCATGGCACCAGCCGGGTCGCCAAGGCCGTGCTGCTCAGCGCGATCCCGCCGTTGATGCTGAAGACACCGGAGAACCCCGAAGGACTGCCGATCGAGGTCTTCGACGAGATCCGCAACGGCGTCGCCAACGACCGCTCCCAGTTCTACAAGGACCTCAGCGCAGCCTTCTACGGGGACAACCGCCCCGGATCGACAGTGACACAAGGGACCCGCGACGCATTCTGGATGTGGTCCATGTCCGTAGGCATCAAAGGCGCGTACGACTGCATCAAGGCGTTCTCCGAGACCGACCTCACCGAGGACTTGAAGCGATTCGACGTCCCCACGCTGATTGTGCACGGGGATGACGATCAGATCGTCCCTATCGTGGCGGCGGGAAACAAGTCCTCGAAGCTCGTGAAGGATTCGACCTTCAAGGTCTACCCGGGCGCCCCCCACGGCCTGACCTCCATCCCCAAGTACGCCGACCCGTTCAACGCCGACCTGCTGGCCTTCGCGCGCGGGTGAAGGACGACGCTCTCAACTCGCCAGCGTCTCCAACTGTTCGGCCACCTGATTCCCGCGTCGACCTCGCCATCGAACGCTACTCGGTGCCTTTGCGGCTGATGGGCTGGGTGGTGCGAGTCATCCGTACCCGATGGGCGTATACGATGGCTGGCCACCGGCTTGCTGATGTGGTTCACCGGATTCTGGCACGTGTACCCCGCTTGCCCCGCCCGGCAACATCGCCCGGTGCCGGGCTCAGCACGGTGACCGCGTCTGGGGGCTGGCGTACGGAGCCCGGCGGTACACGCCTCGGTCTCGGCCTCTCGCCGACAACCCATCAGAGGACGTTGAGCAGCCGTTCGGCCAAGACGGCTGCCGAAGCAGGGTTTTGTCCGGTGAAGAGAGTCCGGTCGACCACTGTGTAGGGCTGCCACATCTCACCCTTGGTGAAGTCGACACCCAGGTCGATGAGTTCGTCCTCCAGCAGCCAGCGGGCCTTCGCACCCAGCCCGACCGCGTTCTCTTCTTCGTTGGTGAAAGCGGTGACCCGGTAGCCGGCGAAGGGCGATACGCCATGGATCCTGGTCGCGAGCATCGCGGCCGGTGCGTGGCAGACGATGGCAAGGGGTTTGCCGGAGGCGAGGGCCGCGGTCAGCAACCGGCCGGCGTCCGCGTCGATGCACAGGTCTTCCATGGGGCCGTGGCCGCCCGGGCAGTAGACGGCGTCGTAGTCCTCCAGGCGGGCGTCCGCCAAGTGGATAGGCCGCCGCATCACCTCTGCGGACCGGATGATCGCCTCCAGATCGAGAGCGGCCTGAGCGCTGCCGGCCATGTCGGGACGCAGGCTCATCATGTCCACGGTCGGTACAACGCCGTTGGGGGTGGCAACCACCACCTGGTGGCCGGCCTCGGTGAGTGCCTTGTACGGGGCCGCGAACTCCTCGGCCCAGTAACCCGTCGCGTGCCTGGTGCCGTCCTTGAGCGTCCAGTACGTGGCTCCGGTCATCACGAAAAGCAGCTTCGCCATCGGATATTCTCCTCCTCGTCCGAGTCTGTTGCGGTTGGCGCAGAGGGCGATCCACGGCCCATGCCGTGCCGGGGTTTGTTCTCAACTCCCGTCACTTGTACGCCGCTTCGAGCGGAGGGCCTCCAGAAGCCGGAGCCAGATCTCGCCGGCGGTGCGGTCGACGACAAGTTTGGCAAGGCCTCGGTTATCCGAACGCATGACGTAGGTTCCGGCGAGTGCAGCGAGGTCGTACTCGACGACTTCCACGTCCATACCGGCGGCCCGTGCCTGCTGCTCGGTCATCCCGGCGCTGCCGACCTCCGGGTTGGTGAAGACGACTTGGGGCAGCCCGATGTGTCCTGCGGTAGAAGAGGGCAGTTCGGCGGAGCCTTGTGCGCGTGCGGCGATCACCTCTCCGGCGATACGGGCCTGGTACTTGCCCATGTGCGTCAACAGCGCGCGGCCGCACACGTCGCCGATGGCGTACAGCCATAGAGGCCCTCGGCAGATCCCGGCACAGCCAAGCTGACCCCGTTGCCAAAGATCACCGAGCAGGGGGAACCCAGCGGTGTCAGTTGCACCACGCGGAAGCCGTCACCGGCGACGAAGTCGGCATCCAGCCGCCAACCCAGCGACTTGCAGAAGCCCTTTGACCGGTCGACGTCGGATATCGGGATCACTACGACTTCCAGTTTCATGTCCATGGTGGAGCCCTCTTGCTGTTTTGGCAGTTGTGAACCTCGCCGGTCACCACGACTTCCGCGCTCTGGCGCGCAGCGGGTCCGCCGGTGAAACACCTGGTGAGGGTTGTTTGAGCACCGCAACAGCGTTGTTGTGTAAGCCCTGCCACGGGGTGGACAAGAGGCTGCACGTGCTCAACCGGGCCCGAGACGACTACCCGTCGTCTGCCGCCGCCGGCGCACCTGTTTTGCACCAGGTCGGCGGAGACTGCGCGCCGAAGAGACTCCTCCACGATACTGCTGCGTCCCAGCAGTGCCACTCTTGCCTCAAAGCAGCGTCAGGCATACCCGGCCATGGTGTCCACAGTGGTCAGCGGTCGGAACGGCAAGTCGATCCCCGTGCCGTTCCCGGCCGTACGCAGTCACCCAGCCGGCTCGCCATCGTCGAGCGCGTCCGACGGGATCAAGGAACGCAGACGCAGTTGGTCAAACAGGGCGGTCCCCACCCGGCGCCGGAGATCACGCAGAGCTGTCTCCGACGGCCGTGCCGGAGCGAGCGGGCGCAGTCCGGCCACCGAACTGCTGAGGCGGCCACCCTGCTGCAGGACGATCCCGGCCAGGGCCGCTGAGCCGCCGGGGTCTGGTCCGCAGAACCGGAGCGGCGAGGATCGTTGCGGAGAGTGTGGACCCGATGGTCGGGCCGTCCCCGTTGGTGCCCTCCTGGCCGGCAGCTCCAGGAACGTAGAGGAACCGCGTCCGCCCCCGTGCGCCTGATTCGGTGCGAGCGGCCGAGGACGACGGCGCCGCGCTCACCAGGGACGGTGACCGGAACTTGCAACGGGATGCGATCGACCGCCAGGTGCGGGACGGTGGATCCAGGTGGCGATTCCGCGTTGCTGCGGCGCTGGACACGAGCCGAGACGGGCCCGGGACGGCGGGAGCGGTCTTGGTGGACATAAATCTCGAGGATCTGGAGATACAGGAGCACCCCGATCCCCATCGCCCATCACGACCCGATGGTCCGGCACACCCCTCGTGCTCAAGCCGGGACTGGTCCACAACGGCTACTGGGGCTGGGAAGGGCCCCCTCGATCGAAGAGGTGCGCCGTGACCTGCGCCAGGTCACCGCGAGATCCGCCCCGGCTGAGATCCGGACGGCCCCTGCGTGCACGCTCCCGGGGACGCCGGTGGCCGTTCCCAGCACTATCCGTACCAGCCGCCGTCCGACTCGCACCGCAGCACCGGCTGAGTGGAGCATCCGCCATGGAATACCTCGTCACAATGACCACCCACGTCCCTGAGGGAACGGCACAGGAGGAAGTCGACGACATCCGCACTCGTGAGGCCGCGAACTCCCGCAGGCTCGCCGAGAAGGGGCAGTTGCTCCGGTTGTGGCGCCCGCCCCTGCGGCCCGGCGAGTGGCGCACCCTCGGGCTGTTCGCCGCGTTGGACGCCGAGGGGCTGGAGGATGCCCTCGCTTCCATGCCGCTGCGCGTCTGGCGCAGTGACGAGGTCACACCCCTGACGCAGCACCCGAACGATCCGGGACCGGCTTGGACCGGCGAATCGCGCGCCGCCAAGGAGTTCCTGGTGACCTTCGCCCCGGCCGCGCACGAGGGCGCCTCGTCCCAGGCGCCGGCGGACGCCACCGCGGCGGAGGCGGTCCGTGCGAGGGAACTGGCCGGGAAAGGGCACCTGGTGCGGCTGTGGCAGACGCCCGGCGAGGGCCGTGCGCTCGGCCTGTGGCGCGCCCGGGACCCCGCCGAGATGCAGTCGGTCCTGGATTCGCTGCCCTTGGCACCATGGCTCTCCATGGAAACGACCCCGCTGAGCGAGCACCCGAATGACCCGGGGTCAGGGCTGGTCAGGAGCTGATGACCTCAGCCAGGCCGAGCTGACGCAGCATGCCGAATTCGTCGCTGCTGCCCCAGCGCTCGACGAGCTTGCCGTCGCTGTCGAAGCGGCTGATCTGCATGCCGCGGTAGCTGACCTTCTTGCCGGTCGCCGGCCGGCCCATCAACGGTCCCAGATGCGTCCCGCTGATCACGTAGGCGAAGGCCAGCTCGTCGTCGGTGGCCATCAGGTGTTCCACCTCGACGTGCAAGTCGGGGAAAGCAACTCGTAGCTCGTTGAACATGGCCTTGTACCCCTCGGGTCCCTGGGCCTGCCCTGGAGCGGGGTCATGATCGACGGAATCGGGAGCGACGATGTCGTCGAGGGCGTCGAGGTTCCCGGTGACCACGGCCTCTCCGAATGCGGTCTGTGCGGCGATGTTCGCTTGCTGCGCCATGGGCACTCCCGGGCATGTATGGGGCACCGGCTTGTTCGCGGGCCGAGAGGTCCGCACCTACGCCGTACACCGACCGTACATCCGGCGCTGACACACAGCATGTCTGCACGGCAGGCCTCCGCCGGGGCTGCCGGCCGACGTGGCGCACCGCCCCTCAAGGTCACCAGCGGCGGGCCGATGGCATCACTGGCGAAGGCTCATGTCCGTGGGGACGGCGTCCGAGCGGGCAGAGCATCGCGCACCGACGACGAGCGATTCCGGCCGACGACCGGTGAGTGTGCATCAGTCAGAGGACGAGGTGCCGGCGCAGCCGCATGTGCGCGGTCCTCTCGGCGTCGGCGAACCTGACACGTCCCGCCTCGGTCAGTGTGACCTCGACCGTCCTGCGGTCTCTGCCGCGGCGATTGCGTTCGATCAGCCCGGCCGTCTGCAGGTTCTTCAGGAGCGAGGACATCCGGGTCCCCGATTCCTGGAGGAATGCGGTCAGCTGGGTCACGGGCACGGGTCGGCCCTCAGCTCCGGCGAGAGCACCGAGAATGAGGTAGTCGTGGAGCGACAGACCGTGCAGCGCCCGCAACTCGCCGTGCAGGAGGCCGAGGCTCCACAGGATCGGTGGAGGCTGTGGTGTGGTGTCCGCCGGATCGCAGTCGATCATGTTTCTTTCCCGGGGTGGGTCCACCGGCCGCGGGCTCGCGGCCACACGGTCGTAACCAGGTTCCCCACGACGCTGATGGCGGGCCGATGGGACAGGAAGCCCTCATGTCAGGACACCGCATCGTCCGCGCCCGCTCCGCGGACGACCGTCCGGCCGATGTCCCGATATGAGGCTGATGTGGCCTGGTGGACCGTCCGTCCCCGTCCCGGCACCGGCGCCGGACAGGGCACCGCGCCGCGCGCAACGCGCCGGGCGGTGACCGCGATCGGCGAGGCGAAGGTGCGGCAGGTGATCGCCTCGCAGGCCGACCTGCCGCAGGGCTTCACGGTGCACCCGCGCGTCATGCCGCAGCTGCACCGGCGTACAGCGGCGCTTGAGACGGGAGCAGTCGACTGGGCCACCGCGGAAATGCTGGCGATCGGTTCGCTGCTGCTGGAGGGCGTCCCGGTGCGGTTGGCCGGGCAGGACTCGCGGCGCGGCACCTTCGGCCAGCGCCACGCCGTTCTGACCGACCGTCGTACCGGTGCGGAGCACACGCCGTTGGGCTCCCTCGGCCCGCGGGCCGCAGATTTCGCACCGTACGACTCGATGTTGTCCGAACTGGCGGCGCTGGCCTTCGAGTACGGCTACGCATTGGCCCGCCCCGAAGCCCTGGTGCTGTGGGAGGCGCAGTTCGGGGACTTCGCCAACGGCGCGCAGATGGTCGTCGACGAATACATCGCCTCGTCCGAGCAGAAGTGGGGCCAGCGCTCCGCAGTGACACTACTGCTGCCCCACGGTCTGGAGGGCCAGGGCCCGGACCACTCCTCCGCCAGGGTCGAGCGCTTCCTGCAGCTGTGCGCCCAGGACAACATGACCGTGGCCATGCCCTCCCTGCCGGGCAATTACTTCCATCTGCTCAGGCAGCATGCGCTGGGCGGCAGCAGGCGGCCGCTGGTGGTCTTCACCCCGAAGTCGATGCTGCGGTCGAAGGCGGCCACCTCCGGCCTGGCCGAGTTCACCCAGGGCGGCTTCCGTCCGGTCCTGCCGGACGAGACGGTGGACCCGGCCCGGGTCACGCGCGTGCTGCTGTGCTCGGGCAAGGTGTTCTACGACCTCGACGCCCACCGGCACGCCTCGGGCTCGACCGACACGGCGATCGTCCGCGTGGAGCGCCTCTATCCGTTCCCCGACGAGGAGCTCGCGGCGGAACTCACCCGCTTCCCTTCGGCCGCGGACGTGCGGTGGGTACAGGAGGAGCCGGAGAACCAGGGTGCGTGGTCGTTCGTCGCGCCGCGTCTGTACCGGCTGGCCCGGCGCGCTGTGGAGTGCGTGAGCCGGCCCGAGGCGCCCGCGCCCGCGGTCGGCTCGGCCCGTCGGCACAGCATGGAGCAGAAGGCTCTCGTGACATCGGCCTTCCGGTGACCAGCGGCTCACGCGGTGCCCATCGGCTGCCCACCGCTTGACAGGCTCCTCGGGCGGAAGCGCGAGGATTCTGGCCGTCCCACGGCCTGGCGATGCTCCAGGCTGTGCGGCGGCTTCGGCGCGCAGCTCGACGTGGGTCCCGGCGTGCCGTGCCCTGGGCGTGTGGCGGACGGGCTTCCCCGGCAGGCCACCCGGGCCGAGACCCCCACGGAAGCAGGCCCGACCGCACGAGCAATCGCGCACACCGTCACCCAGGCCCTGGCCTGGGCGGCCGTCACCGCAGTAACCGCCGGCCTCCGCACCATCCCCGCGCCCAAGACAATGAAATTGGCCTACCAGTAAAATGCTGCTATCGCGAGAGCGGCCGGAGGGCGCGTCATGGCCGAGATCATCTGCCGCAGAATCGATGAGCAGACGCCAGGCGAGGTCGGCGAGTTCGTGCTGGTAGACCGGGTCTGGCCGGAAGGCATCCGGCGGCAAGGCGCACCGCTCGACGTGTGGCTGCGGGAGGTCGCACCGTCCGTCGAGCTGCAGCACTGGTACGACCACAACCCCCAGCAGTTCGGTGAGTTCCGCCGCCGCTATCTCACCGAACTGGGCGATCAACGGCACCGGTACGCGTCTGCCCGGCTTCGGGACCTGGCCGAACACCGCAGCCTCACCCTGCTGACCGCCACCCAGGACATGGACCACAGCCACACCGCGGTCCTGGCCGAATGGCTCACCGAACCCGGCTCTCACGATGAGCGGCGCGTGGATGCCGTCTCGCCCGAGCCCGGACGTACCGCTCCCGGTTCCCGGCCGACCGGACACCGCGCGGCCGTCTCCGCCGCGGTGGCCAACCTCAACGCTGGCGCGCTCGCGTTCGTGATGGGCACCGGCATCGTCTCCACGGCCCTGTACGTCAACGGCGCCGGCACCGCCTCCGCCGTGCTGCTGTGGGTGGCCCTGGCCGGTTTCGCGATACTGGTGCCCGCCTACGGCTGGCGGTTGCTGCGTCGGCGCGAGCGGTTCGTCGCGGATCTCCTCGGGCCGCGTGCCTTCGCGTTCCTCACCCTCGCGATCTCCTCGAACGTGCTGGCCGCGCGCCTTGTACCGGACGGCCACACCGCAGTCGCCGGGGCGTTCCTGGCGTTCGGGACGCTGGCGTGGGTGGTGCTGGACTACGGCATTCCGCTCGCGCTCATCACCACCCTGAAGCGGGGCCCCTCGCTCGACCAGGTGAACGGCACCTGGTTCCTGTGGGCGGTGGGATCGGAGTCGGTGGCGGTCGCGGCGGCCTCGTTGGCCCGGGTGACCCCCGGACACGCACTCGCCGTGCTGGCGGTGGTGTGCTGGGCCGTCGGCCTGATGCAGTACCTGCTGACCGCCGCACTGGTCCTGGCCCGGCTGCTGGCCCGGCCGGTGCGGCCGGAAGGCCTCATGACGTCCGTATGGATCTTCATGGGGGCGGCGGCGATCGGCACGCTCGCGGGAGTGCGGCTGATCGAACTCCCGGCCGGCAACACGATGTTGCCGCGCCCGCTCGTCATCGGGTCGTCCGTCGTCCTGTGGGCGTTCTCCAGCTGGCTGATCCCGCTCCTCCTGGCTCTGGGCGTATGGCGACACGCGCTGCGCCGCATCCCGCTGCGCTACGAGCTCGGCTGGTGGAACCTCGTCTTCCCGGTCGGCATGTATGCGGTCACCACGCATGAGCTGGGACGCTCGACGGCAACCTCGTGGATGACGAGCGTCGGCCGCTGGGAGGTCTGGGTCGCCGCAGTCTTCTGGGCTGTCGTCTTCGCCGCCATGGTGGCCGCCAAGTTCCGGGCCCGCCCCACGACCGCGCACGGATCCGCCGGTGCGGGGCAGACGGACCGCCCGCAGAGCACGGCCTCGACGTCGCCCGGGGCGCTGCCATAGGAACGGGTGCCCGTGCGGCGCGAACCCAGCTGCCCGTCGGCAAGCGGCCGGGTTCGGTGCCGCGTCCGTGTCATGCGGAGCGGTACACGGGCCCCGTCATCCGCGGGCGCGCTCACGCTGCCGGACAGCATGGCGCAAGGAGTGCCAGGCGACCACCGCCCAGGCGGCGACGAGCAGGGCATACAGGACGACAGCGATCCAGACGAACAGCTGCGAGCCGGTACGCGCGGCGAGCGCGCTGGTACCGGTGACGCAGGCACCGAGAGGGAAGATGAAGGACCACCAGGTGGGTGCGAAGGGCAGCCCTCTGCGGATTTCCCGTACGGTCAGCGCCGTGGCCAGCGCCAGCCACAGCAGGGAGAAGCCCCAGATCCCGAGCCCGCCCAGGAGCGCTATGACCGCACTCCCGCGCGCGTACGGGGCGGGTAGCGCGCTCGGCGCCGCCGTGGCCAGCGTCCCCAGCGCCGTCACCGCCTGATCCAGCGCCCCCACACCGATCCACACCGTGGGCACCACCGCACCGCGGGGCGCGTCATGATGCATGAGGCGGCTGTAGACCATGGCCAGCACCAGCAGGACCGCGACCAGTCCGAGCCCGAGCATCGAGTAGCAGCCCAGCAGAAGTGCCAGCCGCACCTGCCCGGCCGGCGCCCGCGGGACGAGCAGCGCGCCCGTCGCGGCGGAGACCATCGGCGGCACCACCGGCAGCAGCCAGCCTCCGAACGCCGCGTCCGGCGTGAAACGGTGCCGCGTGATCATCAGATACGGGACCGCGCAGGCCGTGGCGAGACCCAGCACCGTACCGGCCGACCACAGCACCCAGTCCACATCCACCGCCGCACGCTCCCCCATCAGCCGCCGGCCGAGCAGCAGCGTCCCGGCCCCGACCGTGAGCAGCGCCATCGGCAGCGCCCCGAAGAACTGGGCCAGTACCGGATCACCGGCATGCGCCCGCAGCGTCCGCTGCCGGGTATAGATGCCTGCGAGCACGAGCAGCAGCAGCGCGGTTCCCGCCCAGACCACCGTGGCGGCCTCGCCGAGCCCTGGGAAACCGCGCGGCAGGGTGGCGGCCGCGACGGCGACGATTCCGCTGCCCATGACAGCCGCGAACCAGCCGGGACCGAGACGACCCCGCTCCCTGCCGTTCGCCTCGTCCGGCTGGTCACGGACATGCACGGACGATCTCGAGGCCGTGCCGACCTGGGACGGGATGGCTGGGCTGGTACTGGGGTGGGGTGTCACGGCGCGGAGTGCCTTCTCTTCTCGTGTCGGATTCGTCACCGCCCACGTTCGACGACGGTGACCGGCCGGACCGCACCTCACGGAACGCGGCCGAGACCGTCGGCCCGTTGGCGCCCTCGACGCTATGGCGAAGGGCAGCTCCCGCCACAGAACAGCACGCGCCATGACGCCCTCACACCAGGACATCGAGCGCCGTGCAGGCCCGTTGCCGCGTGTCGGCCGGATGCCCCGATGTCCCTATCCGAGCGTGTTGTGTCCGCATATGCGGCCATGACGAGACGGCAGGCGGCCGCTGAAAGCGATGAGGCGCCGAATCCCGACGCCTCGATCCACACGCACGACAGAAGGCAGCATCATGCCGCAGGGACGCGGACGACACTCATCAGCACGGCGCGGGCGGGGCGTCGCCAGGCGGATGATGGTGTCTACCGCTGTGGGCCCCAGTCCGTCTGTGGGCCGCAGTCCATCCGGGAGGCGCACGATGAAGGACAGGCCGTCAGGCAGAAAGCCGCTACTGGTGACCGTGCTGGTCTTCCCCGGCGTACGGCTGCTCGACGTCACCGGCCCGATCGAGGTGTTCACGACGGCCAACGAATTCGGCGGCCGTTACCGCGTACGCACGGTCTCCCCGGACGGTACCGACGCGGTTACCGCAGCCGGCACCGGACTGCGCGTCGACCTGGCTGCCGCGCAGGTGCAGGAGGCCAGCGATGTGGTCGTCATCCCTGGCGGCCCGGAGTGGCCCTCCCTCATCAAGGACGACGACCTGCTGGACGCCATAAGGGCGCTCGACGCACGCAGCTGCCGCACCGCGTCCATCTGCACCGGAGCCTTCCTCCTCGCCGCGGCCGGACTGCTCGACGGACGCAAAGCGACCACGCACTGGCGCTTCGCCGACCAGCTCGCTCTGCGCTACCCGCAGGTGACCGTAGAGGCGGACGCCCTGTTCGTGCGCGACGGCCACATCATGACCTCCGCGGGCGTCAGCTCGGGCATCGATCTCTCGCTCGCCCTGGTCGAGGAGCACCTCGGCGCCGATGTCGCCCGCGCCGTGGCCAAGGACATGGTCGTGTTCATGCAGCGTCCGGGAGGCCAGTCGCAGTTCAGTGTCCGCACCCACACGCCGCGCGCGAGACAGGAGATGCTGCGCCGGGTCCTGGACGCGGTCGCCGAGGACCCGTCCGCCCCACACACCCTTGCCACCATGGCGCGCCGGGCGGGTGTGAGTGCCCGCCACATGACGCGCCTGTTCCACGACGAGATGACCACGACCCCGGCCCGCTACGTCGAGCAGGTCCGCATGGAAGCCGCCCAGGCGATGCTGGAGGACAGCGACGACCCCATGGCCACGGTGGCCCGGCGCACCGGCTTCGGGTCACCGGAGTCGCTGCGCCGGGCCTTCACGCGCAACCTCGGCATCACGCCGGGGGTCTACCGGGCGCGCTTCCGTACCACGCGCACCGCAGGTGACGGCAAGCGTGCCTGACGCCCTGTAGGTATCCGGCGAGCACAGGCAATCGCCGAAGTCCGACAGGCCGGCCGTGCCGGACGAGGCCAATCATGCCTCCTCGACAGTCCGCCCCGGCATCGGCTCTGCGAGCGCGGCCCGCCACGCGGGCGTGCCGAAAGGACCGGCGAAGTACTGCGTCTCGTGCACGACCTGCTGGTCGGCGAATTCCATGACGCTCACCGAGTACGAAGGCGAACCGTCGTAGGTGATGACGCATTCACTCACCCATACGTGCGCGTGGCCGGTGATGCGCAGGATGGTGAAGTGCCGGTCTGCCGGGTGCCCGCCGCGTTGTGCCGCGATCGTCTCGCGGCCTCGGAATCGCTCGCCCGACTGCGGATAGTCCAGCACCGCGTCCGCAGCGTAGATCGCATGCTCGGCCTCGATGTCTCCGCGTTCCGAAGCCCGCCAATGTTCCTCGATCGCGTCCCTGATCTGGGACTCGGCATCCATGGCATCGCCCCCTTCTCCAGCAAGTGTCAGCCTGGATACCTCCGACCGCAGCCGCCCAGGCGCCTTCCGCGGACGGCGTACCGCTGCCGTTCAGGGAACTGAGCGAGCCGCCCCCGAATTGATCTTGATGACAACAACCGTGCCCAAGTGACACCTATCGCGCCCGGGCACCGTTTGGGCGACCGGCGATAGCTTCCGGGGCACGCTGAGGTGCGCAGCTTCGCCACCCTGTTGAACCCGGCCGAGGGCAACGGATGCGGTGGCGGAGGGGGTCGAATCCGGCGCGGCCGTGCATCTGCCTCGTAATCCGCTTGGTGCGAGTGTTGACGCCTTCGATGCGGCCGTTGCGGTAGGGCAAGGTGAGGCCGGCGTCCACGGCACGCCGGTCGATTTCCAGGCCGTTGGTAAAGCTGATCTGATGATGACGAGGCTCGAACTACCCGAGACTCTCGTGAGCGATGAACGCAGTCAACGCGTCCACAACTGCGGCGGGCTGCTCGTCAGGGATGAAGTGTCCGGAATGTGGGATGACGACACCGGTCACGTTGTCTGCCCAGGGGCTGATGGAAGCGGCCATGTCGGGGATTGAGCCGTGGGAGCTGGAGATTCCCAGGACCGGGACGGTCAAGTGCTGTCGTCCAAGAGCGACATGATTCTTGCGCGCTGATTCCGCGGCGTCGCGGTAGTAGGAGAGAGACGCTCGAAGACCGCCCTCTGCAGCGACAGCGGCGGCGTAATGGTCGATCTCGGCACTGTCGAACGTGGTCGGGGACAGGGTTTTAACCTTCAAGAACCAGTCAATGTAGTCACGCTCGCGACCGGCGAGCAGTGTCTCGGGAAGATCTGGCACCAGGTGGAACGCGAAGTGCCAGGTCTTCCAGGCCCGGTCGGGATCCGTTGGGATGGCGTCCGGGAGGCTGATGCCGGGAATGCCGGCGTCAAGCAGAGCGACACCGTGCAGGCGCTCTTCGTACTTCAGTGCTAGCGAGAAGGCAACCCAGGCCCCGATGTCGTGGGCGACGAGCCAGTACTTCTGCACGTTGAGCGCAGTCACCGCAGCCTGGATGCGCGAAGCGACTGTATGCGTGTCGTAGCTGTCTTGAGGGCGGTCAGAGTGGCCCTGCCCTGGCAGGTCGATTGCGATCACGTGGAATCGCTCGGCAAGGTCCGGCGCCGCTTTGCGCCAAGCCCACCAGGTCTGCGGGAATCCGGCGAGCAAGACGACGGTGGGACCGGTCGGCTGACCGCCTTCCACGGCATGAAGTCGGATGCCTTCTACGTCGAGCCAGCGGTGAGTGAAGCCCGCAAGGTCGTGCAGCGGCAGCCCGGAGATCGAATTCTGGCCCGAAGAGAGATTCGCGGCAGTTGCAGCGTCAGTCATGCCTCAACCCTAACGCATCTTGAACTATCCAGTTCAAGATATGATGAGCAGGGCCACAACGGCGTGGCTCAAGCTCAAGAACGAGGTGCGTGCGCGATGGCCGGGAAGAAGCAGTTCGATGTGGACGTCGCGCTCGATGCGGCGATGGTCCAGTTCTGGCGAGCCGGATACGCCGACACATCTCTCGACGACCTCTCCAGGGCGACCGGACTGAACCGCAGCTCCATCTACTCCTCACTCGGCGACAAAGACTCGCTTTATTCTCGTTGTCTGGACCGCTACGCCACGCGGTACGGAGACAGGTACGACCAGGCCCTTGCAGGTGCGTCCGAAGAGCCGCTGCGGGCAGTACGGGCGTTCTTCGAAGTCACACTGAAGCGCATCGCCGACCCCGACCTGCCGGACGGATGCCTGGTCGCCCAGACCGCGATGGCGATACCGGTACTGAGTCCCAGCATCGCCACGCGCGCGATCGAAGCTCTGCGCCTTCAGCGTGCGCGGCTGCGGACCGCCTTGCTCGCCGCGAAGTTGGCTGACAGCGACGCCGACAACTTCGCCGTCCACATCGCGGCGGTCAACCAGTCACTGGCCGTGATGAGCAGGGCCGGGGCGAGTCAGAAGCAGCTCCACACGATCATCGACATCAGCATGAGCGCGCTCTCGCAGGCATTGCGCGCTCCCCGGGTCTAGGGGGAACGCTGCTCAGACCGTGCCCTATGTGGTCCTACCTTGTTCGTGGGTTGGACGGGCCATCGTAAGGTCCAGAGACCCAGCGACACTGAGTATGGCTTCTATGCGGTTGCCCTCGATGGTTTCACTCACCTGGCCGCCCGGTGTCTCACGGCGACTCGGCCGCTGATGAGGAGCTGCGAACGCCTTCGAGCGGATCGCTGAGTAGGACCGCGCCGGCGAGGTCGTCCGGGAGGACAGCACATCGAACGACCGGAGGAACTGGTGGTCCAGATCTGGGCGGGTACGGACATCGGCAAGACCCATCACCATTGCGTGGTTTTGAACGCGGAGGGCGCCTCAGGTCGATCCAACGGGGTTCATCGGCAAGCGCGTCGCTCAGAACCGGTGGCAGGGCTCCGGTCGGCCGGCGGGCGTTCCCCGATGACGGCCCGCGCACTGGGCGGTCGCTTCCGCCCTCGCCATCGCACCCCTGATTGTCGCCTCGACCCTGCTCATCTCCCCCACCTGACCCAGTACGCGCCCGCGCTGCGCTCGCTGATCACCACGCCACTGCTCAGCGTCCTGATGACCTACCTCGCCGTGCCCGCCGTCACCCGAGGCCTTCGCCGTGGCTTTGCCCGACCACATCACCCACGACCGGCCATCGCCGTCGACCTCCGCCAAAGCAGAGCCCGACCGGAGCCGGACGACGCTCGCGGGCAGCTCAGGCCGTCGTGGTGAGGTCGTGTTCGATCGCGGCGGCGGCTGCAGACAGGGCGCCCACCCAAGTGGGCAGGTGCTCGCGGTCGAATCTCGCTGTCGGCAGGGCGAGGGAAAGCGCTGCCGGTGTGCCCGAAGGGCCGCGAAGGACGACGCCCACCGCGGTGAGGCCGGTCTCGGTGAGCTGGTCGTTGATGGCGAACCCGCGCTTGCGGACCAGGCTGAGCTCTCGGCGCAGCTTGGTCAGGTCCACGTCGTCCACGCCGTCGTACAGCGCCGTCACTTCATCGGCGGGCAGGGTCGCCAGGATCGCCTTGCCTCCCGAGGCGGCATGGGCGGGCAGGGTCCGGCCGGCGCGGTCCCCCACCCGCAGGATCTGTTCGCACTCGGCCGTGGCGATGAAACGGACCTCGGTGCCGGCCATCACCATCAGGTTGACCGACTCCTGCAATCGGTCCACCAACTCGTGCATGTGGGGCAGCGCCGCACGCCGCAGGTGGGCGATCGGTGCTTCCGACGTCTCCGTGGGGCGCAGCACCTTCCCTGCCCGGTAGCGCCGGTCGGGGCCTTGTTCCGCGAAGTCGCGGTACACCAGCATCGAGAACAGGCGGTGGGCCGTGGAGACGGAGACTCCCAGGCGTTCGGCCGCGTCCGTCACCCGCAGTGGCCCCTCCTGCTGGAGCAGAGACGCCAGGTGCAGCGCGTGGTCGACCGACTCGATGGCGTAGGCGGGTTTGTTCTTCATAGCAGAAAAAGCTATCCCACCTTGAGGAAAACTCTGCAGTCTCTCTGCCATGACGCAGACCACAAACACGGCGGCGCGCCGCACCGCGTTCCTTGTCACCGCCTTGTGCTGGGTGATCGTTGTCTTCGACGGATACGACCTCATCGTCTACGGGACCGTCCTGCCGAAGCTCCTTGACGAGCCCGGCTGGCATCTGACCAAGTCCACGGCCGGCCTGCTCGGCAGCCTTGCTTTCCTGGGCATGCTCGTCGGCGCCGTCCTCGTCGGCACGGCGGCCGACCGCCTCGGCCGCCGGCGGACCGTCCTGGTCTGCACCGCCTGGTTCTCCGTCTTCACCGCTCTGTGCGCGTTCGCCACGACCCCCGAGGCCTTCGGCGTACTGCGCTTCCTCGCGGGGGTCGGACTCGGCGGCCTGGTACCCAGCGCGAGCGCGCTGGCCAGCGAGTTCGTCGGCCCGCGCGAACGGTCGGTTGTCTCCACGCTGATGATGTCCGGCGTCCCGATCGGCGGGGCTGCGGCGTCCCTGGTGGGCATCGGCGTCCTGCCACGGTTCGGGTGGCAGGCGATGTTCCTGATCGCGCTGCTCGCGGTGCTGGTCGTCATGCCGCTGTGTCTCAGGCTGCTGCCGGAGTCTCCCCTCTGGCTCCGCTCGCGCGGTGAGCACGTGCGGGCCGCCAGGATCGAGGAGCGGTTCGGCCTGCCCTCGTCCGGCCCGTCCGAAAGCGGCGCCGGCCACGACGCCGTACCGCAGGATCCGCGGCGTCTGCGCTCGCTGCTGCGTCCGCCGTACACGGCCGCCACCGTGCTGTTCTCGCTGGCGACCGTGGTGACTCTCTTCGCGTGGTACGGCCTGGCCACCTGGCTGCCTCAGCTGATGCGGGAGAGCGGCTTCGACCTCGGGTCGTCACTGACCTTCCTGCTCGCGCTCAGTCTGGGCGCCGTGCTGGGCTCGCTGGTGACGGCCTGGGGCGGAGCCCGGATCGGCCCCGTCCCGACAGCGGTCATCGCCGCCCTTGCCGCAGCCGTCGGCCTGGGGGTTCTGCTCACCCATCCGCACTCGTCCGTGGCGTACGGCGCGCTCGTACTCGCCGGTGTCGGCACACACGGCACCCAGTGTCTGATCATCGCCGCCGTCGCCAACCACTATCCGGCTCATCTGCGGGGATCGGCACTGGGCTTCTCGCTCGGCTTCGGGCGGATCGGCGCGGTCCTCGCGCCCCAGGCGGGCGGCTGGCTGCTCGCCGCCGGGCTCGGCGTGAACTCCAACTTCCTGGCATTCGCCCTGGCCGCAGCGGTGGCCGGAGCCCTGTTGCTGCTCTGCCCGCGACCGTCCAAGCCATGGGCCGTCACCGATGCCGTATCCGCCCCCGAGAGTGAAGGAGCTGTCCGGCCATGACCGCCAGCACCACCCCTGCCACCCCTGCCATCCCTGCCACCCCCGTCACCATCGCCACCTCGGACGCCCCCGACCAGCCCGCCCGAACCCCTGAGCTGGAGTCGCTCTACCGCGGCTTCGAACGCGAGCTCCTCGTTCCGCTGTGGACCGAGATCGGCGATCTGATGCCGATGCATCCGACGTCCGCGGCGCTCCCGCACATCTGGCGGTGGAGCACGCTGCTGCCGTTGGCCGAGCAGGCCGGTGGGCTGGTCCCGGTCGGGCGGGGTGGTGAGCGCCGCGCGATCGCGCTCGCCAACCCCGGTCTGGGCGGCATGCCGTTCGCGACTCCCACGTTGTGGGCGGCGATCCAGTACCTCAATCCCCGTGAGGATGCTCCGGTCCACCGGCACACACAGAACGCCTTCCGCTTCGTCGTCGAGGGCGAGGGGGTGTGGACGGTCGTGAACGGCGATCCGGTCGCGATGCGCCGCGGTGACTTCCTTCCGCAGGCGGGCTGGCACTGGCACGGTCACCACAACGCCAGCGACCGGCCGATGGCCTGGATCGACGGCCTCGACATCCCCTTGCAGCACTACACCGACTCGACCTTCTTCGAGTTCGGTCCCGACGAGGTCGAGACCCTGGAGGCACCGGACCGCTCCCGCTCCGAGCGCCTGTGGGCCCACCCCTGTCTGCGTCCGCTGACGCGGCTTCAGCCAACGCCGTCGACACCGCTGCTGGCCTACCGCTGGGAGTACACCGACCGGGCGCTGACCGAGCAGCTCGCTCTGGAGGCCGAGGGCCACTCCGCCACCGTCGAGCCCGGCCACGCGGCCGTCCGCTACATCAACCCGACGACCGGCGGCGACGTCATGCCGACGCTGCGCACCGAGTTCCACCGGCTGGCGCGGGGCACCGAGACCGCGACCCGCCGCGAGGTCGGTTCCTCGGTGTTCCAGGTTTTCGAGGGCGAGGGGCACGTGACCGTCGGCGATGCGACCTGGACGGTCGCCCGCGGCGATCTGTTCGTGGTGCCCTCCTGGCAGCCGCTGACCCTCGCCACCGACCGGGGCC
Organism: Streptomyces sp. DS1-CR2; assembly: GCF_055760475.1. NCBI lineage: Bacteria > Bacillati > Actinomycetota > Actinomycetes > Kitasatosporales > Streptomycetaceae > Streptomyces > Streptomyces sp. DS1-CR2. The sequence continues at coordinate 8,914,440 of NZ_CM147085.1, read as the reverse complement.
TGGACCTCTTCCGGTTCAGCGACACCCCCCTCTTCGAGCGGCTCCATCAGGACCGCGTCCAAACCGGCAGCAACGACAACGCAGAAGGAACGAACCAGTGAAGCTCGCCACCATCCGCACCCCCCTCGGCACCCGCGCCGTCCGCGCCACGGACCAGGGATACGTCGACCTCGGATTCAAGGACGTCGGCGCGCTGCTGGCGCAGGAGGACTGGACGTCGCTCGCAGCCGAGGACGGTGGTACGACATACCCCGCCGACGGCGTCGACCTCGCTCCCGTCGTACCCGGTCCCGGCAAGGTGCTCTGCGTCGGCCTGAACTACCGCAACCACATCCTGGAGATGGGCCGCGACCTGCCCGAACACCCCACGCTGTTCGCGAAGTTCGCCGATGCGCTCATCGGCGCCCGCGACGACATCGACCTCGCGCCCGAGTCCGACTGCGTCGACTGGGAGGCGGAACTGGCCGTGGTCATCGGCAGGACCGTGCGCCGCGCCGACGAGCAGGAGGCCGGCGACGCCATCGCGGGCTTCACCGTCATGAACGACGTGACCATGCGTGACTGGCAGTTCCGCACCAAGGAATGGCTGCAGGGCAAGACGTTCGAGGGCACCACACCGCTCGGTCCCGTCCTGGTCACCCCCGACGAGCTGGAGGGCGGTCTCGCCCCGGCCCTGACCATGACGTGTTCGGTGGCTGGCGACGTCGTGCAGAAGGCGGACACCTCCGACTTGGTGTTCGGTCCGGTCGACCTGGTGCGGTACGCCTCCACGATCATGACGCTGCGTCCCGGCGACGTCATCGCCACCGGGACGCCGGGCGGGGTCGGCCATGCCCGCAAGCCCGCCCGCTACCTCGCCGACGGCGACACGCTGGTGACGGAGATCGACGGCATCGGCCGGCTCAAGAACGTGGCGCGCGCGTCATGAGCACCCCTGTCACGAGCGCCCATGTCGGCGGCCCACACGTCGTGAACACCCGCGAGTGGATGGACCACGGCACCCGGCTCTTCCTCGCTGCCGTCGAGGGGTTGAGCGACGAGGCGTTCGGCGCGCCCACCGCACTCGACGGGTGGACCCGGAGCCATGTGATCGCCCATGTCCACTTCAACGCCGAGGCGCTGCGCCGCCTTGTGAGCTGGGCCTCCACCGGTGCGGAGCAGCGGATGTACGCCGGGCCGGGCCAGCGCGCCGCGGAGATCGCGGCGGGCGCCGAGCTGCCGCCCGGCGAACTGCGCGCCATGGTGTCCCGGTCCGCGGCCGCCCTGGCCGCCGACCTCGACACGCTTCCCGAGCAGGCGTGGCACCACGAGGTCGTGACCGCTCAGGGGCGCACCGTACCGGCGTCGGAGATCCCGTGGATGCGGGCCCGGGAGGTCGCCGTGCACGCGGTTGACCTGAACGCGGGCGTCGGTTTCGACGACCTGCCCGGGGACCTGAGTGCGGCCCTGGCCGCCGACGCGCTGAAGAAGCGTTCCGCAGGCGGCGAGGCCGCCGTGCTGGCCGCGTGGCTGACCGGGCGGGCGGGCGGGGCGCCCGTACTCGGTCCCTGGCTGTGAGAGTTCGAGGAGGTAAACGATGAATCCATCCACCAAGGACACCGACGTCGTCGTCGTGGGCGGCGGCATCGGCGGCCTGGCCAACGCCTATGCGCTGGCCAGGGCCGGTCACCGGGTGCGTGTGCTGGAGCGAGCGCCGGAGTTCGCCGAGGTCGGCGCCGGTCTGCAGATGGCGCCCAACGCCACCCGCATCCTGCGCGAGTGGGGCCTGCTCGACGAGGTCATCGAGGCGGGGGTGGTCCCCGAGCGCCTGGTCTTCAAGGACGCGCTGGACGGTTCCGAACTCACCCACATCGCGCTCGACGAGAAGTTCCTCGGCCGGTACGGCGCCCCGTATGTCGTCATCCACCGCAGTGACCTGCTCTCGATCCTCGCCCGCGCATGCGAGCGGGCCGGAGTCGAGCTGGTGCCGGACTGTGTCGTGGACGAGGTGGCGACCTCCGTCGACGCAGCTGACGTGAACAGCTCGACCGGGGGGCACCGCGCGGACGTGGCCCTGGCAGCGGACGGTCTCCGCTCGGTCCTGCGTCGCGGGTTCAGCGACGACGAGCCGGTCTGCTCCGGCTATGTCGCCTACCGCGGCGCCTTCCCGCTGTCGGAGATCGACACCGAGCTCGACGAGCACGCGCTGACCGATGTCGTGGTCTACATGGGTCCGGGCTGTCACCTGGTGCAATATCCACTGCGCCGCGGCGAGATGTTCAACACCGTGGCGGTCTTCGCCTCGCCGGCGCACCAGCGCGGCGAGGAGGACTGGGGCGGCCCGGAGGAGCTTGCGCAGGTCTTTGCCGGCACCTGCCCGGAGGTGCAGCGCGGGCTCAACTCGCTCTGGAAGGATCGCCGTTGGCCGATGTACGACCGGCTTCCGATCGGTCACTGGGTGGACGGCCGTCTCGGCCTGACCGGCGATGCCGCCCATCCGATGCTGCAGTACCTCGCCCAGGGCGCCTGCCAGGCGATCGAGGACGCGTACAGCCTCGCCTCGGAAGCGGCCGTACAGTCCCCGCACGGCGAGGTCGACTGGCCCGTCGCGCTGAAGGAGTACGAGAAGGCCCGCACCGAGCGCACCGCCCGGGTCCAGTCGTCGGCACGGGTCTGGGGCGACCTGTGGCACGTGGACGGCCTGGCCCGGTCGATCCGCAACGAGCTGTTCCGCGACCGGCAGCCGGACGACTTCAAGCACATTGACTGGTTGTACGGGGCCTGACCTGGTTGCACGGGGTCTGATCCGGTCAGACACGTCTGAACTGTCAGACCCTCGCCGGCGATCCGGCCGCCGAGGTGGGCGACGAAGCCCGCCTCTGCGGCCGGTTCGTCGTTTCAGGTTCTGTGGGTGGCCAGCCGTTCCAGCCACTCGCGCAGCAGGGCCGTCTCCGTGGGGCTGAGAGCGGTGGGCCGCTCGTCGAGTGCGGCGTTCAGGGCGAGGGCGTGCACGGCCACCGTGGCGTCTGCTGAGTCGGGTCCGGTGGACTGGGAGCCTCGACGACGGGGATGTTGACCTGCCGCTCCATCGTTGATCGCCTCCGGTGCAACTGCCGACAACCGAAACACCGTCACTCGAAGCTGAGGACTTCAGTCACGGGCCTGCGAGGAGTCGCCGCGCCCTGGGGGCCGTAGCCGAGACGGAACACCATGTGGACGAACCCGATCGCGGAACTGGGATCGCGTACTGAAGACCGGAGCTCTGGCCATTCGAGTGGCTGCGACATCAGCGAGGTCGCGAGCCCGTCGAGAGTGGCCTGCAGGAGCACCCGTTGCATTGCCTGCCCAGCCCGTAGCCAGTCCGCCGGAGTGTCATGCACCGTGCCGAGCAGCGCGATCTGCGGATGCTCCTCGAACACGGCAACGGCACGGTCCGGCACCCGGCGCGAGGAGTCGAAGTCCCTGACCGGCGAGCTCACGCCGTATTGCCGTGGACCGAGGGCGTCGGCTGGGATGCCGTCGGCAGCGGGTCCCTCATCGCCCCTGCCCGTGCGCGTCCAGGTGGCGATCTCCTCACGTACGGCCTCGTTCGCAGCCTCGAGCAGCTCGGCCTCGTGCACGAGGTCCATCACCGCGTCGGCATGCCAGGCGCTGGGAGTGATCAACCGGCAGCCCTCCAGGAGAGCGGCGGAGCAAAGCCCATCGAATATGGGCTCGGGAATCTGCTCGTCGGAGAAGGGGAAGCGGCTGCTGTGCCGCCGCCGTACCGCGCGGTAGAGGTCCGCGAGATCACGGTCCGCATCCTCGGCCTCGGCCTTGTCGAGCGCTACGTCGGCCAGGTGCCAGGGGGCCCGGGGGTCGGGAAGCAGCCCGACGGTGGCGGTCCAACCGGCGTGCGCTGCGGCCACGACCAGGTTGAACAGGGCGGCGCCGCATCCGAGGTGCAGTGCGCGGTGCTCGAGGTCGCCGTGGGGCAGCGCGCGGTCGGGATCGCCGTACAGCGCGACGGAACGGCTGCCGGTCCGCTGGATGAACCTCCAGGGCTGTGCGTTGTGCATGGAGGGCGCCATCACAGCGTCCTCGACCAACGACGTCACGAACGCCCTATCAAGATCTGTGGGGGACACGGCTCATCCCGTCTGTGAGAGATCGCCGCCGGCGCGCGAGCGAGCAGGCAACGATCGTGGCTGTGCGGAAACCACACCATCGCGAGAACGGCACCCAGCCTCCACACGGTCGCGCAGGCCTCGGCAGACCACGTCGTCGTCCACCGAGCAGTAGACACGGATCGACAGTTCAAAAAAGGCCACGGGCAACACGTCAGACATGTGCACCCCACGGGTTCCGTCGGCTCTTCGCAGCCCCCTTTGGATTATCGCAGTGGCGACCGAGCCGCACCTTGCGAGACAACCACGGGATCAGGACCGCCACCCCGAGCCCCGCTGAACGGCGGCCGCCCAAGAGCGCCGGGCGACATGGCCACCTGCCCCCGGGCCGCGAGCGACGACGTCCCCGCACCCAGAAAACCACCCGGAACCGCGTCATCGCCACGCGACACCTTGGCAAGGGGCAAGGCAATCGCCTCCCTCGCCACCGTCCGCCCCCTATTCGCCGAGGTCGAAGAGCCCGAGCCCACTACGCCTGCGTTCGCCGCTTCCGGCTTCCGCCCGAGGCCGAGCACCTGCGGTAGGAGCCCGGGGTCCGCGCATGGCGGATTGCAGTCGCGACGCCGCAAGACTGAGGTGAAGATGGCACGGGAGCGCGGCCGGCCTTGCACAGGCTGTGTGGCCGCGCCTGACAGGAAGGCGACGGCATGGCAGCAATGCCCAACGAGGTGCCGCGAGGGCCGGAGAGCCCCGACAGCAGCGAAATGGTCACCGGCACGACCCTGTTCGCCGGGGTGACGCTGCTGCTGAGCGGGCCACTCAGCATTCTGCTGGGTGCATCCGGTCTCGCAGGCGACACCCTGTTCGCGTCGTCTCGGTACGCCTACCGGTTTGATCTGACCGCGTGGGGCTGGCTTCATCTTCTGATCGGCGTGGCCCTGGTCGTCGCCGGCGTAGGAGTTGTGGCAGGCAAGACCTGGGGGCGCGGGGCCGGCATCACCGTGGCGGCGATCAGCCTGATCACCCAGTTCATGTTCATTCCGTACTACCCCGCTTGGTCCATCACCGTCATGGCCCTCGATCTCTTCATCGTGTGGTCGCTGACCAGGTTCTCTCCCACAGCCAGCGGCGGTCGGTGAACCCAGGCGGAGGCATGCCGGGCCGGCCCGGCCGAGCGGCGGCGCGTCGGCGTTGTCCGGGCCATCCGGCGTGTGGCGTCGTGGTGATCCACCGCACATCGGATGGGACGCCGGCGCGTGAAAGCTGACCGCATCACGCAGAGAGGCGGCCGCCGATCAGGTGCCGTCTAGGAGGGCGGGTTCGGCTCGCTCGACGCCGCCTTGAGGTCGGCGAGGAGTTCGGCCTGGTTGGTCAGGACCCCGGACAGGATGGTGCGGGCGACCCGCAGTAGTTCCGCCACGTGCGGGCTGGTCAGCCGGTAGTAGACGTTCGAGCCCTCATTGCGGGTGGCCACGAGGTTCGCCCGGCGCAGTACGGCCAGTTGTTGCGACAGGTGGGCGGGCTCGATCCCTACCTCGGGCAGCATCTCGGCGACCGCGTGCTCTCGCTCGCTCAGCAGCTCCAGGACCCGGATGCGGGCGGGATGCCCGAGCATTTTGAAGAACTCGGCCTTGAGTTGGTACAGGGGCGTGCTCACTGGAAGCGCCTCCTGTTGCCCTCGTCGATGCGCGGCTGCCATACGGCTTGGCGCCGTGAGTGCTGCGTCCATCGCGTCCGCCCAGAAATCGTCTGCATAGGGTCATCCTCGCCTGTGACGGCCAGGCTGATGAACTCGGTAATTGCCAACATCAGCAATTACTAATGATAGGAGGGGTGTGCTCCATACGAGTCCCGCGTCTGCGTGGCGCGAACGGCATGCTGCTCGAGTGTCCTGCCTGTTCGCCTCAAGTGCCTCCGGACGGCTGTCGGACCCGGCGGGGGGTCTGCCCGCGCTGCGGCCACACCGACCTGGTAAGGCTGGACAGCCTGCGCGGCGGTCGGCCCACTGCCCCACCGTCGGCAGAGGAGCACACCGGGGAGGATCACTGAAAGGCCGAGGCAGCCACATGGGGCCCCTTGTACGGCAGTTGAGCCGGCCGGCGGCGGCACAGCCCTCAGGTAGGCCAGCCCTGGGTACGCCACTCCCGCGCATCCTCGTCCCCGGTTCCGAGGGGCGCGTGCGCGGCGAGGGCTGTGAGCAGGTCACTGTGGACGGGGATGGCGGGGCAGTCGCCGTGGGGGACGAGGGAGCCGTCGGCCGGGATCGCGGCCAGTTCCAGCGAGCGGCCGCCGTCGGCCAGTTGCCGGGCGGCGTCGATGATCGCGAGCTGACCCTCGGTGGACCAGCCGCGCAGCTCGGTGAGGTCGACGACGACCGGGCCGGTGCCGCGGGCGAGGACCCAGCCGACCGCGCCGTTGAAACGGTGGGTGGCGTCAGGGCCGAGGTGTCCGGCCACGGAGAGGATGCCGAGGTCCTGCTCGATGCGGTAGCGCCATTCGATGGTCACGGTCGTGAACTGCCTTTCGGGTACTGCCTGGTCCCCTTGCCGTGTGCGGGTCACAGGGGCAGGGTGATCCAGATGCTCTTGCCGCCGCGGTCCGCGTCCGGTCGTACGACCGCGCTGCCGCCGAGGCCGAGAGTGAGCTCGACGACGGTGGCGAGCCCGCCTCCGCTCTGGGTGAGGGCGCCGTAGAGGGCGGGCTGGTAGGGGTGTCGGTCGTGGACGCCGAAGGCGAAGGTGTCCGCGCTCGCGGCGTACAGGACCGTGAGCTGTGGGGAGATCTCGGCGGCGTGCCGGACGCTGTTGGCAACCAGCTCGGAGAGAATCAGCAGCGCGGGGTCGACGGCCGGATGGCGGTGGTTGACGCCCCATTCGGCCAGTACTTGTTCGGTGGTTTCGCGGGCTATCCGCACTGCCGCGGGCATGGCCGCCAGGGTCAGCACGTGCCGGCAGGGCAGCTCGCCCAGTTCCGATGCCATCACAGCTGGACCTCCTCGACGCGGGCGAGCCGGAAGCCGCTCACCGAGCGGGCCGTGCTCAAGAACCGGTAGCCGATGACGGATCTCACCGGGCTGCGACCTCCACTGCCTGGTCTTGGTCCGCGTCGCGCAGTTCAGCGAGGAGTTCGTTTCGTCCGGAGAGCATCTCGGTGAGGATGCGGCGCGCGGCCCGCATCAGGTCGGCGACGTCCCCGCCGGCGAGCGCGTAGACGACCGTGGAGCCCTCGCGCTGGGAAGTCACGATGCCGGAACGGCGCAGGACGGCAAGCTGCTGAGACAGCGTGGAGGGCTCCACCGCGATCGCCGCGAGCAGGTCGCGCACCGGCATCGGACCGTCCTGGAGCAGCTCCAGAGCCCGTATCCGCACGGGATGACCGAGCATCCGGAAGAACTCGGCCTTGGCCTGGTACAGCGGAACCGACACGAAACCCTCTCCCCGACCTTCGCCCCTCTGCGAGGCGCGCACACGACAGGCGGCCGTGCCCGCGGTCACCTGCGACACCATGCGGCAACCGCGGACACGACCCTCGCACCTTCATGCGCGTGCGGGTGCAGCCGGGCCTGACGCCTCAGGAAACACTTGGCCGCCTCGACGCCGGCTTTGATCCCGACGCCGACCTGCCCCTGCTCCGACTGGCCGACGCGCAACGCGACGAGTGGGACCGGATCCTGGGCCGCGTCTGCCGGGACATCGGATCGGTCGAGTCTGAGAACATTCGCACCCACTGGGCGTCTGTCCACGTCACACCCGTCCAACGACCGACTGATCCAAACGAAACCGCCTAGCCGTCGTGGCCGCCCATGCTCGACTGGCGCACCACCAACTCCGGCTGCAGGACCACGTGTTGGTGTCGGTGGTCCTTCGCCTCCGGGCCCGTTTCCTCCAGCAGCAGTGCGGCGGCGATGGTTCCCAGGCTGAAAGCCGGCTGGCGCACCGAGGTGAGTGGGACGGTCGCGGCCGCGGCGAACTCGATGTCGTCGTAGCCGACGAGCGCCATGTCCTCGGGGACCTTGACCCCTGCCGCGTAGAGCGCCTGGAGGACACCGAGGGCGAGCAGATCGTTGGCGCAGAACACGGCGGTGGGGCGGTCGGCCAGGCCGAGGAGGCGGGCGCCGGCGTCGCGGCCCGCGGCCACGTCCATGCGCTCGGTGGGCAGTTCGCGCAGGACGTCGGACGACAGGCCGGCCTCGGACAGGGCCTGGAGGGCGCCGGTGCGTCTGTCTTGGACCTGCGTCAGGTGCGGCGGGCCGCTGACGAAGGCGATGCGGCGATGGCCCTGGGCGACGAGGTGGCGCAGGGCGAGCGCACCGCCCGCCTCGTCGTCGACGGCCACCGAGCACCCCTCCTCGTCCCCGGTGACCCGGTCCACCACGACGTAAGGGATGCCGTGTCGCCGGAAGTTCCGCACGGTCTGCCCGCTGGGGTCGGCCGGTGCGATGAGGGCGCCGCGCACCCGCTGCTCGGCGAAGTGGGCGAGGTAGTCGGCCTCCTCGGTGGGGCTCTGGCCGCTGTTGCAGACCATCACGCCGAGCCCGGCATCTCGTGCAGCGCGCTCGGCGCCGCGCGCGATGTCGACGAAGAAAGGATTGGCCATGTCGAGGACGAGCAGCGAGATGATGCGGCTGCGTCCGGCCCGCAGCTGGCGGGCGTACTCGCTGCGGACGTACCCGAGTTGGGTGATGACTTCCTGAACGTGCCGGCGGGTGTGCGGCGAGACGCGATCCGGCTGGTTGAGGACGTTGGAGACCGTGCCTACGGAGACACCTGCCTGCTGCGCCACGTCCTTGATGCCGACGGTCATGCGTTCCCCTCTGCGTACTCTGAGCACCGCTCATCCAAACAGCCCCGCGCCCGCCGACCGCTCAGGCGAGGTGGAAGATCTCGGAGAGCGGACGCATCGCGGCGTCGGGAGCCTGATCGTCCAGGTTCTCGAAGAACGACCCCATCTCGGCCTGCCAGCGCGCGTTGACGTCGGTGGCGTCCATGGCGGCGCGGGCCGCTTCGAAGTCCTCGGTCTCCAGGTAGCCGACGAGCAGTCCGTCCTCGCGCAGGAAGAGGGAGTAGTTGTGCCAGCCGGCGGCGGTCAGCGCGTCGCGCATCTCCTGCCACACGTCCGCGTGGCGCAGGCGGTACTCGTCGATCCGGTCGGTTTTGACCTTGAGCAGGAAGCAGACTCGCCGCATCCTCATCACCCTTGCATGTTCGTGGCGTCGGGGCCGTCGCACAGCGGTGTGATGGCCCCGACCCCTCTTGTCCACGGCTCAGATCGTGTACGACTCAGAACTTGAAGTTGTCGATGTTCTTCTTGTCGAAGACGGTCGGCTTGCCGAGGGAGACCACACCGTCCTTGCCGATGGTGAACGATCCGAGGTCGCCGGCCTTGAACGTCTCGCCCTCCTTGCCGGTGATCTGGCCCGACTCCAGGGCGACGGCAGTGTGTGCGGCGAGCGCGCCGAGAGCGGCCGGATCCCACAGCTCGAAGCCCTCGACGGTGCCGTTCTTGACGTAGGCGCGCATGTCGTTGGGGGTGCCGAGGCCGGTCAGCTTGACCTTGCCCTTGTACTTGGAACCGGACAGGTACTGGGCGGCGGCCTTGATGCCGACGGTGGTCGGGGAGATGATCCCCTTCAGCTTCGGGTGCTCCTGGAGCAGGCCCTGGGTCTGCTGGAACGACTTCTGGGCGTCGTCGTCCCCGTAGGCCGTCGTGACGAGCTTGATGTCCTTGTACTCGGGCTTCTTCAGCTCATCCTTCATGTAGTCGATCCACGTGTTCTGGTTGGTGGCCGTCTGGGCCGCCGAGAGGATCGCGATCTCGCCCTTGCCGCCGATCTGCTTGGCCATCTGCTGCACCTGGGTGCGACCGAGGTCCTCGGCGCTGGCCTGCGAGACGAACACGTTGCGGCAGTCGGCCTTGGTGTCGGAGTCGTACGTGACGACGCTGACGCCGTTCTTCATCGCCTGCTTCAGGGCTGTGCACAGGGCGCCCGGGTCCTGCGCGGACACGGCGATGGCGTCCGACTGCTGCTGGGTGAGGGTGTTGACGTAGGAGACCTGACCGGAGGTGTCGGTGCCGCTGCTGGTGCCGACCTCCTTGTACGTCGAGCCCAGCTGCTGCACCGCCTTCTTGCCGCCGTTGTCCGCCACGGTGAAGTAGGGGTTGTTGACCTGCTTGGGCAGGAAGGCGACCGTGAGGCCCTTCTTGGTGGCCGCGTTCGGGTCGGCCTTGCCCGCGGCGGCGGACTTGGCGGCGTCCTTGTTGGCGTCGTCCTTGGTGGTGCCACCGCAGGCGGTGGCTCCGAGGACGAGGGTGGTGGTGACGGCGAGCGCCATGCCGAGGCGACGGGTTCTGGCGGTGCTGCTGAGAGACATGAGGTCCTGCCTTTGCGGAGTACGACGGTGTACAGCGGTGGACGGAACGGGAGTTGGCTGCCCTACGACGTGACGGGCGCCGGCGAGGGAGGCGGCGTCGCCGCCGTCTTCTTCCTTGCTCTGGCCTGAGCGAGCTGCCGGCCGACACGGGGGGCGAGTACGGAGATCACCAGCAGGACGCCGGTGACGAGGATCTGGGACTGGGCGGAGACGTTGACGAGGCTCATCACGTTCTGCAGCGTGCCGAGCAGGAACACACCGGCGATGGCGCCGCCCAGTGTGCCCTTGCCGCCGTCGAAGTCGATTCCGCCGAGCAACACGGCGGCGATGACGGAGAGTTCGAGTCCACTCGCGTTGTCGTAACGGGCGCTGGCGTAGTGGAGGGTCCAGAAGACGCCGGTGAGCGCGGACAGCAGGCCGGTCGTCACGAACATGGACAGCTTGAGCCGCTTGACGCGGATGCCGGCGAACCGTGCGGCCTCCTCGCTGGCGCCGATCGCGAAGAGTGAGCGGCCGACCGGCGTGCCATGCAGGACGACCACGGCGATGGCGAGCAGCACCACGAACGGCAGGGCGGCGTACGGGATGATGGTGTCGCCGAAGCGGCCGGCACCGAAGTCCAGGTACTGGGACGGGAAGTCGGTGACCGAGTCGGAGCCGAGGACGATCTGGGCGATGCCACGGTAGGCGGCCATGGTGCCGATGGTGACGGCGAGGGACGGCAGGCCGAGGCGGGTCACGAGCAGGCCGTTGATCAGGCCGCAGACGACACCCAGTACGAGACAGATCGGGATGATCGTCTCGATGGCCATGCCCTGGTTCCACAGGGCGCCCATCACGGCGCTGGACAGGCCGACCGTCGAGCCCACGGAAAGATCGACCTCGCCGGAGACGACGAGCATCGTCATCGGGAGCGCGATGAGCGCGATCGGGAGCGTGTTGCCGATCAGGAACGACACGTTGAGTGCATTGCCGAAGTTGTCGACGAACGAGAACGAGAACAGCAGCAGGAGAACGAGCAGGACGCCGACCGCGGTGTCCCAGCGGACCGCTCCGCCCAGGCCACGGCGGGCTGTGGGCTTGGGAGCCGTGATGTCAGTCATGGCGGGCACTCCTCATCTGTGCGGCCTGCTTGCGCAGCACTGCGGCGACGCGCAGCGCCAGGATCCGGTCCACGGCGATGGCCAGCAGCAGCAGGAGGCCGTTGATCGCGGTCACCCAGACGGAGCTGACGCCGAGAGCAGGCAGGACGCTGTTGATGGAGGTCAGCAGCAGCGCGCCGAGGGCCGCGCCGTAAACGGTCCCCGCGCCGCCGGTGAAGGCGACTCCGCCGACGACGACGGCGCTGACGACGGTGAGTTCGTAGCCGTTGCCGGTCGCGGAGTCGACGTTGCCGAACCGCGCCAGGTACAGGGCGCCGGCCAGGCCCGCGAGCGCGCCGCACAGGACGTACGCGGTCATGATGCGCTTGCGCACCGGAACACCCGCCAAGTTGGCGGCCTCGGGGCTGGAGCCGAGCGCGTACATGTCGCGGCCGCTGCGGTAGCTGCGAAGGTAGTAGCCCACGCAGAGCAGCACGGCGACGGTCAGCAGCGCCAGGTAGGGCACGACCGAGATCCCGTTGGTGCCGAAGTCGACGAAACCGCCCGGCAGACCGTCCGCGGTGATCTGCCTGGAGCCGACCCAGATGGAGTCGATGCCGCGCACCACGTACAGCGTGCCGAGCGTGACGACGAGGGCGGGCACCTTGCCGAGACTGACGAGCGCGCCGTTCAGCAAACCGAAGACGGCGCCGAGCGCGACGGCCAGGAGCACGGCGATCAGCGAGTTTCCGCCGCTCTGCAAGTAGTTGCCCGCGGCGAAGGCAGAAATACCGAGCACCGAGCCGACGGACAGGTCGACGTTGCGGGTGATGACGACGACGGCCTGGCCGGTGGCGACGAGGACGAGGATCGTGGAGTTCAGGAGCAGGTCCTTGACGCCCTGCTCGGACAGGAACTCGCCGTTGGATATCTGGGTGGCGAGCAGCATGACGACGAGGACGACGGCGACGGCCAGTTCGCGGGCCTTGAACACCTTGTCGATGAACTGCCTGGATGCGGTGGGCCGGGGTGCGGATTCGCTCCGCACGGGCTGGGCGGTCATGGTCACGCGGCCGCACTCCCTTCCTTCGTACGGCCGGTGGCGGCAGCCATCACGGTCTCCTCAGTGGCCTCGGCCCGCGGGATCTCGGCGGTGAGCCGGCCCTCATGCATCACCAGCACCCGATCGGCCATGCCGAGGATTTCCGGCAGGTCGGAGGAGATCATGAGGACGGCGACTCCCTCGGCGGCGAGGGACGACAACAGCCGGTGCACCTCGGCCTTCGTCCCGACGTCGATCCCCCGCGTCGGCTCGTCCACGATCAGCACCTGCGGCCCGGTGGCGAGCCACTTGGCCAGCACGACCTTCTGCTGGTTACCACCGGAGAGCGTGCCGACGACATCGGCGAGACGCGCGTACTTGACCTGAAGCTTCACGGCCCAGTCGACACTGCGGCTGCGCTCGGCCCTGCGGTTCATGAGGCCTGCGCGCGTGGTCTCGGCGAAGCCGGTCAGACCGATGTTCCGCTCGATGGACATGTCCATCACCAGACCCTGGGCGCGCCGGTCCTCGGGCACGAGGGCCAGGCCTGCGGCCATGGCCACACTGGGCGCGCCCGGCTTGAGCCTGGTGCCGAGCACCTCGACCTCGCCGCCGTCGAACCGGTCCACGCCGAACACGGCGCGGGCCACCTCGCTGCGACCGGCGCCCACGAGCCCCGCGAGGCCGACGATCTCACCGCGCCGTACCTCGAACGACACGTCGGTGAAGACTCCCTCGCGGGTCAGCCTGCGAACCTGCAGGGCGACTTCGCCGGCCTCGGTCTCCTGCTTGGGGTAGAGCTCGTCGAGGTCGCGGCCGACCATGCGGCGCACGAGGTCGTCCTCGGTCAGCCCCTCCAGCGGTTCACTCCCGATCAAGGCGCCGTCGCGCAAGGTGGTGACACGCTGGCAGAGCGCGAAGATCTCCTCCAGGCGGTGCGAGATGAACAGCACGGCGGCGCCCTGCTCGCGCAGCGTCCTGACGACGCCGAACAGGCGGGCGACCTCGCTGCCGGTGAGCGCCGCGGTCGGCTCGTCCATGATCAGGACCCGGGCGTCGAAGGAAAGCGCCTTGGCGATCTCGACGAGCTGCTGGTCGGCGATGGACAGACCGCGCGCCGGCTGGTCCGGGTCGAGGTCGACGCCGAGCCGCGCGAACAGATCGGCAGCGGCCTGCTTGACCGCCCTGTGGTCCACACGGTTGAGAGATCGCCTGGGCTGGCGGCCCATGAAGATGTTCTCGGCGACGGACAGATCGAGGAAGAGCGTCGGCTCCTGATAGATGACCGCGACGCCGGCGTCCCGTGCATCGGCGGGACCATGGAACTCGACCGGCGCGCCGTCGAGCAGGACCGTGCCGGCGTCGGGGCGGTGCACCCCGGCGAGGGCCTTGATCAACGTCGACTTGCCCGCGCCGTTCTCGCCGGCCAGGGCGTGCGCCTCGCCGGCGTACAGACGCAGCGAAACACCGCGCAGGGCGCGCACGGCACCGAAGGATTTGCTCACCTCCTCCAGCGCGAGCACCGGAGTCGTCTCCGGTTCAGGATGCGTCATGCGTGTCTCCATGGGTCTGCCCAGACATGTGCCGGGGGTGTGCCGGGATGGTGTGTGTCGGACCCGCGCCGACCAATGCCGCATGTGCCACCCGGCATGAAATGTTTCAGTGGGGTTGCCCGGAAGCTAGTCCCACCCGCCGGACTGGTCAAGAGGTCAATCCGATTCCCCAGGCCTCCAGGCGACCTCCGAGACGCTTCCAATGAGCACTGACCTGCAGCGATTTCCGCACCAACAGCCACCTGGACACGCGAACGGCACGATTCAGTAACTAGGAACGGAGCGTCGTCCATTCACGTCCACACCTTGACGCCCCCTCGGGTGGGAGCTAATTTCTCCCCATCGAATGAATCGATTCACAGTCGTCGCCGCATGGCGTCACCGCATGGTCTCGATTCCTGCGCTCGTGGGCCCCGCTTCCGGGCCGTGCACACTCCCCCAGTCATCCAGAGGTGGACATGCCTGACATCGCTGCCGTGAAGGCCGCACTCGCCAACCAGCGGATCGAGACGCCGTCCTGGGGCTACGGCAACTCCGGCACCCGGTTCAAGGTGTTCGCCCAGGCCGGTGTGCCCCGCACCCCCCGCGAGAAGCTGGACGACGCGGCGAAGGTGCACGAGTTCACCGGTATCGCCCCCAAGGTCTCGCTGCACATCCCCTGGGACACCGTCGACGACTACGCGGCACTCGCGGCGTACGCGAAGGAGCGGAACGTCGAGCTGGGCGCCATCAACTCCAATACCTTCCAGGATGACGACTACAAACTCGGCAGCGTCTGTCACCCGGATCCCAAGGTGCGCCGCAAGGCCGTGGGCCACCTGCTCGAATGCGTCGACATCATGGACGCGACGGGATCGAAGGACCTCAAGCTGTGGTTCGCCGACGGCACCAACTACCCCGGCCAGGACGACATCGTGGCCCGCCAGGACCGCCTCGCCGAATCCCTCGCCACGGTCTATGAGCGGCTCGGCGACGACCAGCGGATGCTCCTGGAGTACAAGTTCTTCGAGCCGGCCTTCTACACGACGGACGTGCCGGACTGGGGCACCTCGTACCTGCAGTGCATGAAGCTCGGTGAGCGCGCCCAGGTCGTCGTGGACACCGGCCACCACGCGCCGGGCACCAACATCGAGTACATCGTGGCGCTGCTGCTGCGCGAGGGGAAGCTCGGCGGCTTCGACTTCAACTCCCGCTTCTACGCCGACGACGACCTGATGGTCGGCTCCGCCGACCCCTTCCAGCTCTTCCGCATCCTGCACGAGGTCGCCAAGAACGGCGGCTTCGAACCGGAGACGAACGTCGCGTTCATGCTCGACCAGTGCCACAACATCGAGGCGAAGATCCCGGCGGTCATCCGCTCCGTGATGAACGTGCAGGAGGCCACGGCCAAGGCACTGCTCGTCGACCTCGATGCGCTGCGGAATGCGCAGGCCACAGGTGACGTGCTCGCCTCCAACGCGGCGCTGATGGACGCGTACAACACCGATGTCCGGCCGTTGCTGGCCGAGTGGCGCGAGGAGCGGGGGCTGCACCCGAACCCGGTCGCCGCGTACGCCGCATCCGGGTGGCAGGCGCGGATCGTGGCCGAGCGGGTAGGTGGCGATCAGGCCGGTTGGGGGGCCTGAGCGCACGATCCCCGGCCCTCAACACTGCACCCCCTGACTCGCAAAGGAAAAACGTCATGGCCTCCGCCACGCATCCCGAAGTAGCCGCGCTGCTGGCGCGCTCGAACCGGCTCGGCGCCGATCCCCGCAACACCAACTACGCCGGCGGCAACACCTCCGCCAAGGGCACCGAGACCGACCCGGTCACCGGCGGGGACGTCGAGCTGATGTGGGTCAAGGGCTCGGGCGGCGACCTGGGCACCCTCAAGGAGGCCGGACTCGCCGTACTGCGACTCGACCGGCTGCGGGCGCTCACCGGCGTCTACCCGGGCGTGGAGCGCGAGGACGAGATGGTCGCGGCGTTCGACTACTGCCTGCACGGCAAGGGCGGCGCCGCCCCCTCCATCGACACCGCCATGCACGGCCTGGTGGACGCGGCACACGTCGACCATCTGCACCCCGACTCCGGCATCGCCCTGGCCTGCGCCGCCGACGGCGAGAAACTGACCGCCGAATGCTTCGGCGAGAAGGTCGTCTGGGTGCCGTGGCGGCGCCCCGGCTTCCAGCTCGGACTGGACATCGCTGCGATCAAGGAAGCGAACCCGCAGGCGATCGGCTGCGTGCTGGGCGGCCACGGCGTCACCGCGTGGGGCGACACCGCAGAGGAGTGCGAGGCCAACTCCCTGTTCATCATCCGCACCGCCGAGACGTTCCTCGCCGAGCGTGGCAAGGCCGAGCCCTTCGGCCCGGTCCTCGACGGTTACGCGGCGCTCGGCGCAGCCCAGCGCCGCGCACGGGCCGCCCACCTCGCCCCCCTCATCCGGGGGCTGGCATCCACCGATCGCCCCCAAGTCGGCCACTTCGACGACTCCGAGGCCGTGCTCGACTTCCTGGCGAGCGCCGAGCACCCACGTCTGGCCGCGCTCGGCACCTCCTGCCCCGACCACTTCCTCCGTACGAAGGTGCGCCCGCTCGTCCTCGACCTGCCGCCCACGGCCGAACTCGACACCGTCGAGGCCCGGCTGGGTGAACTGCACGCCGCCTACCGCGAGGAGTACGCCGCCTACTACCAGCGGCACGCCACCCCCGACTCCCCCGCGATGCGCGGCGCGGACCCGGCCATCGTGCTGATCCCCGGTGTCGGCATGTTCAGCTTCGGCACGGACAAGCAGACGGCCCGCGTGGCGGGAGAGTTCTACCTCAACGCCATCAACGTCATGCGCGGCGCCGAGGCGGTCTCCACGTACGCGCCGATCGAGGAGTCGGAGAAGTTCCGTATCGAGTACTGGTCCCTCGAGGAGGCCAAGCTCCAGCGGATGCCGAAGCCCAAGGCCCTGGCCACCCGGGTGGCCCTGGTCACCGGTGGCGGCTCCGGCATCGGCAAGGCGATCGCCCAGCGACTCGCCGCCGAAGGTGCCTGCGTAGTGATCGCCGACCTGAACGCCGAAAACGCCGTCGCCGTCGCGGAGGAGCTGGGCGGCCCGGACACGGCGATCGCAGTGACGGTCGACGTCACCGCCGAGGACCAGATCACTCAGGTCTTCGCGGAGGCGGCGCTCGCCTTCGGCGGCGTGGACCTCGTTGTCAACAACGCGGGCATCTCCATCTCCAAGCCGCTCCTGGAGACGACGGCCAAGGACTGGGACCTCCAGCACGCCATCATGGCGCGCGGCTCCTTCCTGGTCTCCCGGGAGGCCGCGCGGGTGATGCGGGCGCAGGGCATGGGCGGCGACATCGTCTACATCGCGTCCAAGAACGCGGTCTTCGCCGGCCCCAACAACGTCGCCTACTCCGCGACCAAGGCCGACCAGGCCCACCAGGTCCGCCTGCTGGCCGCCGAGCTGGGCGAGCACGGCATCCGCGTCAACGGCGTCAACCCGGACGGTGTCGTGCGCGGCTCCGGGATCTTCGCGGGCGGCTGGGGCGCGCAGCGCGCGGCGACGTACGGCATCGAGGAGGACAAGCTCGGCGAGTTCTACGCCCAGCGCACCCTCCTCAAGCGCGAGGTCCTCCCCGAGCACGTCGCGAACGCCGTCTTCACCCTCACGGGCGGCGACCTGACCCACACGACGGGCCTCCACATTCCGGTGGACGCGGGCGTCGCCGCCGCGTTCCTGCGGTGACACCCACGGGGCGCCGGGGAACCGGCGCCCCTCCAGGGGCGCGGGGAACTGCCCGACCAGCCACAGACAACCCGGGCCCGCCCCCGAACACCCACTGACACGGCGCAAAGGCGAACCACATGCACAACACCCCCTACGCCGCGGTAGACCTGGGCGCCACCAGCGGCCGGGTCATCCTGGGCCGCGTAGGCCCGGACACCCTCGACCTCACCGAGGCACACCGGTTCCCCAACACTCCCGTCCAGCTGCCGGACGGACTGCGTTGGGATGTTCTCGCCCTCTACCAGAGCATCCTCGACGGCCTGCGCGCCGGCGGACAGGTCGCCTCGATCGGCGTCGACACCTGGGCCGTCGACTACGGGCTCCTGGACGCGGACGGCGCCTTGCTGGGGCACCCGTTCCACTACCGCGACAACCGCACCGAAGACGTCGCGGCCCGCGAGGTGTGGCCCAGGATCGGGTCGAACGAGCTGTATCAGGTCACCGGGCTCCAGCATCTCCCGTTCACCACCGTGTACCAGCTGGCCGCCAGTGCGGACAGTGCGCAGATCGACGCCGCCCGGACCCTCCTGATGATCCCCGACCTGCTGGTCCACTGGCTGACGGGCTCCATCGGCGCGGAGGAGACCAACGCCTCCACCACCGGCCTCTTCGACGCGCGCACCGGCACCTGGGCGGGCCACATCCTGAACCGGCTCTCGCTGGACCCGGGGCTGCTGCCGCCTCTGCGCGCACCCGGCGACCTTGCCGGCACGCTCCTCCCGCACGTTGCCGCGTACACCGGGCTGTCCGCCGACACCCCCGTTGTCACCGTCGCATCGCACGACACGGCCTCGGCCGTCGCCGCTGTCCCGGCCACGACCGAGGGCTTCGCGTACATCTCGTGCGGCACTTGGTCCCTGGCAGGGCTGGAGCTCGACAGACCAGTGCTGACCGAGGCATCCCGCGCCGCGAACTTCACCAACGAACGTGGCATCGACGGCACCATCCGCTATCTGCGCAACATCATGGGCCTGTGGCTGCTCGAGGAGTGCCGCCGCACCTGGACGATGCAGGGCCTTCCCACCGATCTGCCCGCCCTGCTCGCCGATGCCGCCCGCGCCGAGCCGTTCGCCGCCCTCGTCGACGCGCAGGCACCGGAGTTCCTGGCCCCCGGCGACATGCCCGAACGCATCCGCGCCTACTGCCGCCGCACCGGTCAACCGGTGCCCGACAGCCAGGGTGCCCTGGTCCGCTGCATCCTGGAATCGCTGGCTCTGGCCCACCGCACCGTCCTGCGCCAGGCCTCCGTTCTCGCCGACCGCGACGTCAGCCACGTCCATCTGGTGGGCGGCGGGTCCCGCAACGAGCTGCTCTGCCGGCTCACCGCCGACGCCACCGGCCTCCCCGTGATCGCCGGCCCCACCGAGGCGACGGCCCTCGGCAACATCCTCGTACAGGCCCGAGCCCATGGACGCGTCGGCGACCTGGCCGCGATGCGCCGTCTCATCGCCGACACCCAGGAGCTGCGCCACTACACACCGAGCGGCGACGACGCCTCCTGGGCGACGGCCGCCTCCCGCCTCCCCACCACGAAGGAGTCGTGATGCGTGTCGCCCTCTTTGCCACCTGCGTGAACGATGCCGTCTACCCCTCCACGGCCATCGCCACCGTCCGGCTCCTCGAACGCCTCGGCGTGCAGGTCGACTTCCCTGCCGCCCAGACCTGTTGCGGGCAGCCCCAGTTCAACACCGGCTACCGCCGCGACACCGAGCCCCTCGTGCGCCGCATGGGCCGCGCCTTCGACGGCTACGACTATGTCGTCACCCCGTCGGGCTCCTGCGCGGCGATGGTCCGCGACAACTACCCGCGGATCGCCGCGAAGGGCGCCGACCCCCGGCTGACCAAGGTCGCGGACTCCCTGGTCCCACGCATGTACGAGCTGACCGAGTTCCTGGTCGACGTACTCCAAGTGACCGATGTGGGGGCGTACTTCCCGCACACGGTGACGTATCACCCCTCCTGTCACGGCCTGCGCATGCTGGGCCTGGGTGATCGGCCTACCCAACTCCTCAAAGCGGTAAGGGGCCTTGAGCTGATCGAGCTGCCCGGCGCGGAGGAGTGCTGCGGCTTCGGCGGCACGTTCGCGGTGAAGAACGCGGACGTGTCCGCGGCGATGGGCGAGGACAAGGTCCGCAGCGCCCGGTCGACCGGCGCCGACGTCCTGTGCGGCGCCGACAACTCGTGCCTGATGCACATCGACGGCATCCTGCGCCGCCAGGATGCCCCACAGCGAGCCCTGCACCTGGCGGAGATCCTGGCGAGCACGGAAGAGGAGCCCCTGTCATGAGCGGCAGCACCTTCGTCGGCATGCCCGCCTTCCCCAAAGCCGCCCATGAGGCCGTCGGCAACACCACCCTGCGCGCCAACCTCCGCCACGCCACCCACACCATCCGCGACAAGCGCGCCAAAGCCGTCGCCGAACTCGACGACTGGGCGCTCCTGCGCGAGGCCGGCAAGCAGATCAAGGACCACACGCTCCGCCATCTCGACACCTACCTCGTGCAGTTGGAGGAGTCCGTCACCGCGGCCGGCGGCATCGTCCACTGGGCCGCCGACGCCGACGAGGCCAACCGGATCGTGACCCGCCTGGTCAAGGAGACCGGCGAGTCCGAGGTCGTCAAGGTCAAATCGATGGCCACCCAGGAGATCGGCCTCAACGAAGCACTCGAAGAAGCCGGGATCCACGCCTACGAAACCGACCTCGCCGAACTCATCGTGCAACTCGGCCACGACCGCCCCTCCCACATCCTCGTCCCCGCCATCCACCGCAACCGCAGCGAAATCCGCGACATCTTCGCGAAGGAGATGGGCAGTTGGGGGCGTCCGGCCCCCGAGGATCTGACGGACACCCCCGCGGAGCTGGCCGAGGCCGCGCGCCTGCACCTGCGCGAGAAATTCCTGCGCGCCAAGGTCGGCATCTCCGGCGCCAACTTCATGGTCGCCGAGACCGGCACCCTCGTCGTCGTCGAGTCCGAGGGCAACGGCCGCATGTGCCTCACCCTCCCCGAGACCCTGATCTCCGTCGTCGGCATCGAGAAGATCATCCCCACCTGGCGCGACCTCGAAGTCTTCCTCCAGACCCTCCCCCGCTCCTCCACGGCCGAGCGCATGAACCCATACACCTCGATGTGGACCGGCACCACCGACACCAAGACCGCGGACGGCCCACGCGCCTTCCACCTCGTCCTCCTCGACAACGGCCGCACCGACACCCTCGCCGACGAAGTCGGCCGCCAAGCCCTGCGCTGCATCCGCTGCTCCGCCTGCCTGAATGTGTGCCCGGTGTACGAGCGGGCCGGCGGCCACGCGTACGGCTCCGTCTACCCCGGCCCCATCGGCGCCATCCTCAGCCCTCAACTCCGCGGCACAGCAAGCGAGATCGACGCATCCCTCCCCTACGCCTCCAGCCTCTGCGGAGCCTGCTACGAGGTCTGCCCGGTCGCCATCGATATCCCCGAAGTCCTCGTCCACCTGCGCGAGAAGGTCGCCGACCAAGGAGGCCCCGGCCACCGCCTTGAGAAAGCCGCGATCAAGGCAGCGGGTTGGGTCCTCGACCACCCCGGCGCCCTCGCGGCAGGCGAACGCGTCGCGTCAAGGACCCGCAAACTGCACCCGAAGAAGCTCCCCGGCCCGGGTGCCGGGCAGTGGACCAACAGCCGCGACCTGCCCCGGATGCCCGCCGAACCGTTCCGCGACTGGTGGAAGAAGAACCGCACATGAGCTCCCCCACGCCGCCCTCGTCCCGCGAGCGGATACTGGCCCGCGTACGCGAGGCCCTCACCGACGCACCCGAGACGCCCGAGCCCACGCGCGAGTATCTCACCACGCACACCATCGACGATGCCGCTAAGGTCCTCGACCTGCTGCACGAGAACCTGGCCGACTACCGGGCGATCGTGCACCGGGCCACAGATGACGAACTCCCTTCACTCATAGGGACGTTGCTCGCCGAGCAAGGCGTTCGCACTCTCGCGGTGCCACCGGGCCTGCCGGCCAGATGGCTGTCCGGTACCAAGGTCGAGCAACTGCCGGACGTGGGAGCGCCGGGCGGTACCGTCCTCACGCCGTACGACCTCGACGCCATCGACGCCGTGGTCACCGCCTGCGCCCTGGCCATCGCGGAGACCGGCACGATCGTCCTGGACGGCGGCCCGGGGCAGGGCCGTCGTGCGCTCACCCTCGTCCCCGATCTGCACATCTGCATCGTGCGCACCAGGGATCAGGTCGTCGCCTCGGTCCCGCAGTCGCTCCCCCGCCTGGACCCCGGCCGCCCGCTCACCTGGATCTCGGGACCGTCCGCCACCAGCGACATCGAGCTCGACCGTGTCGAAGGAGTGCACGGGCCGCGCACCCTGCATGTAGTGCTGCTCACCACCTGAGCCGCACGGCCGCATGTCGTGCCACTGAAGAAGCTGCGGGGCCGCGCATAGGATTGAACTGGCCGCCGCTCGCGCTTGCCGCGCCCCTGCTGGCGGGCGCCCGTCGACCTCGAGTCCCCGAACACCACCTGCTTCTCCCGCACAGCGTTCGTGAAGTACTTCCATCCTCCCGGCGCCCCCTCTCGTGATCGGTCGCGAGCACGTGACGGCCTGCATGGCTCGCGGCCCCCACAGGATGCGGCAAGCCCCAAGGGAGCACCGCACACCGGCTCCTGCCCTCGCTTTACGGCGTGTAGACGGCGTCACTGCCGTACAGCTGCTTGGTGAATGCGGAGACATCGGCGCTGCGATCCGCGCCGTCGAGATTGTACGTCAGATAGACGCCGTACCCCTCGCTGACGGTGCGGCGGGCGAGGTCGGCGGCCGTGCTCTGTGAGGTCCGGCCGATCTCGACAGCCGCCGGCGACAGTTTCGACTTGGGCAGCGCGATGCCGGGGACCTGCCAGGTGCCGTAGTACGGGTTCCAGGCGTAGTCGAACTTGGACGAGACGTCGACGCCGTCATAGGAGAGGCGCGACGCCGCAGGGCCGATGTTGTAGAGACTCATGATCTTGTCCGGCATGTTCGCGCGCAGCGCCGTCACCAGGTACACGAACGAGCTGTCGTTGGGCTGGCCGGTGCCGTTGTTGCCGTACTCGGCGTACTCGTCGTCGAAGTCGACGCCGTCGAGGCCGTACTCGGCCACGGTGTCCGACAGTTGTTTCGCGAACGTCGAAGCCGTTTGCTGGGACGGGAAGTTGGCAAAGCCCGCGTCCTGGTGGTTGCCGAGCACCGAGAGGACCACCTTGATGCCCTTCTGCTGCAACGGCCGTATCTCCGTGGCGGCGTTGCCGAGGACACGCTGCACGTTGTCGTTGAAGTACAAGGATGCCGTCTTCGTGCCCGTGTCGTAGTTGATGTTCGCCGCGAAGATCACGGCGACGTCGAAGACGTTGCCGCCGCCGTTGGCGAGGGTGTACTTGCCGACGTTGAGCATGCTGTTGTTGTTCACCTCGACGTACGCCACCGAGGTCGGACCCTCTTTCGCGGGAGCGGGAGCAGGAGCTGGGGCCGCTGCCGCACCGGTCGTGGCGGTCATGGCGGTCGTGCCGAAAGCGAGGGCCGCGACGGCCGAGAGCGCGAGCGCGGCCGTCCGCACTCTGCTCCGTACCAGAGTGAACATCGTTGATCGGTCTCCCCTCGCATGGCCGGCGCCCGACCTGTTCGAAAGCGCCGAGTGAGCCCTCCGAGTTTTCCGCTTCCATGACCAAATCCCGATAATTTTCTGCGCACTCTTCACGACTCCCACGCACGTCCCACCGCGACCCGGCACGTGGACAAGGGATGCGTGAACATGCCTCTCCTCCTCTCGATGGGTTGGGTCCGCATCGAGACGGAAGGAAGTGCGCGGGCGTGCCAAGGTCAAACGAATCCGGTTCGCATACACACGAGGTGGCCGCCTGGCAGACTCGTGGGTATCGACATACGTGGAGGCGGTATCTGATGAGCGATCCCGAGGGCGTGCCCCTGGCCGACTACATCCGCGTACTCCGCGATCAGTTGGAGACGGCACAGCAGCAAGGGGCGGGCCACGGGGTCAAGTTCGGCGTCGGGGCCGTGGAGCTGGAGTTCGAGGTCACGATGACGCGGGAGGCAAGCGGGCGCGGCGGGGTGAAGCTGTGGGTGGTCGAGGCGGGCGCCGACGGCAAGCGCAGCGGAGGGCGGACACAGCGTGTGCGGATGACGCTTACGCCCACCGACGACGCCGGCCGGCCGCTGTCGGTCATCGACCGGCTGCCCGAGCTCCCGCACTGAGGCCTGCGGTGGTGGGCTCGCTCGCCGGGCGGTGCGCCGAGATCTTGGTCGAGCAGGACGGCGGCACCGGGTACGGCTCGGGGCTGCGGCTGGCGACGACCTTGGTGGTGACGGCCGGGCACGTGGTCGAAGGCGATGGGTCGGTCAGGGTACGGCTGTCCGGCGGCGCCCCCGACGAGATCGTCGTCACCGCCCGGACGGTGTGGCGAGGTGCCCGGCTGGACGTCGCGCTTGTCGAACTCGCTCCGGATGTCTCCCTCGACGAGGTCACTGCGATGGCCATCGCAGTTGTACCGGACGAGGCTGACGGACGGCTTCCCTTCACCGCGATCGGCTTTCCGCGCCATCAGAGCTGGACGGACACGCACACGGCGACCTGGCGCGACAGCGACCAGATCGACGGGGTGATCCCGCTCGGGTCGAGTGTGAAACGGGGCCGCCTGCTGCTGCACAGGACGGATGGCCGCCGCCTGGAAGCGCGCGACTGGAGCGGTTTCTCGGGCGCGGGCGTCGTCTGTGAGGGGTCGGCGGTCGGCGTCGTCGTGGAGTCGGCCCACTCGGGCGGGCTGGAGGCCGTGCGGCTGGCTGCTGTGATCGGCGCGTACGAGCCGCGCGCGGAAGGCGAGCGCGAGCCCGAGCCGAGTGCCGCCGCCGCACGTGAACTGATGGCCTCGCACGGCGTCGTGCCGGCACCCCTGCGCGGGCAGGAGCGGCGTCGCCCGGCCTACGAGGCGATGTTGCGCCAGTACGCAGCCCGGTGCGCCGAACTGACCGGCCGCGACCGGGAGCTCGCCGGCCTCCTGGCGTTCGCGACCGGGCCGGACCCCTACCTCATGCTCGTCGCCGGTCCTTGGGCCGGAAAGACCTCGCTGGTGACCCGTTTCGCCACGGGGTCCCACCCCGGTCTTGACGTGGTGTCGTTCGTCATCTCCCGGCGCGACGGGCAGATGCGCGTCCAGCAGTTCCACCGGGCCATGTGCGACCAGCTCGCCGCCCTGCTGGGCGAGTTCCCGCCTGCCGAACCGGACGCGGCCGCCTTCCTCAGCCTCTGGGGACGCGCGATGCGGATCCCCGGACGTTCCCTGCTGCTGCTCGTCGACGGCCTGGACGAGAACGACTACCGCGAGCTGGCTGAGCCCAGTGTCGCCGCGCAGCTCCCGACCGCTCTCGGTCCGGCGGCACACGTCCTGGTGACGAGCCGCCATTCTGACGTGCCGCTCGACGTGGACGGGAGCCACCCGCTGCGCACCTGCCGCCGCCAGGTGCTGACACCGTTCCCCGCGGCGACGAGCCTGCTCCTGCGCGCGCGCCAAGAGCTGGATCACGTACTCGCCGCGCCTGTCCCACGCACCGTCCTGACCACGATGGCAGTCGCCCGCGGCGCGCTGAGCAGCAGCGACATCGCCTCGATCGTCAACGAATCCACGCTGGCGATCCGCAGGACCCTGGAACGAGGGCTCTCCCGGGTCGTGGAGCCGCGCCCCGGTACGCCGACTCGGTACACCCTCGCCCATGACACCCTGTCCTTCGCCGTCCAGGAGGACCTGGAACCCGAGGAGTTCACCCATGCCCGCACCTCCATCGACGGCTGGGCCCTCGGCTTCGCGGCGGCCGGCTGGCCCGATGACACCCCGGCCTACCTGACCGAGGCGTACCCGACTCTCCTGCTCACCGAAGGGGCCGGCCGGACGCTGGCAGCTCTGGCCTCCCCCGCGCGCCGCGCCCTGCTCCGCCGCCGGACCGAGGGAGATCTGGCCGCGCTGTCCGAACTGTCGAACGCGGCAAGGCTCCTCGAGGCAGCCCCCGACTGCGACCTCACCCTTCTGACGCGGGTGTCGCTGCTCCGCAAGCGCATCGAGGACGACAACTTCACCATGCCCTCCACGTATCCGCTGTTGCTTCTGCGCGTCGGCCGAGCCGAGGAGGGCATCCAGTTCGCCCGTACTCTGCAGAACGTCTACGTGCGGGCCGACGCTCTGCTGGCGATCGGCGAGCACCTGCTGGACAGCCGGCCGGCCGAGGCGCGGAACCTCATCCACGAAGCCATGGCCGTACCGGGCAGGCTGCCCCTGGAGCGGATGCCCCATACGGTGCGCGCAGCCCTCGCGCTTGCGCGGCACCACGAACCAGGCGCCGCCGGTCTCGCTCGCGAAGCCATCACCGAAAGCGGCGACGAGCGCGGCTGGTCCCTCACCAACGCCGCCGACGCACTGGCCGAGATCGATCCCGCGCTGACACGGCGCCTCATCGAGGAGGCCATCGAACACGCTGACGCCGAGGACCGCCCCGACTTCTGCGGCTTCCTCGCGCCGGCGTTCTCCGCCCTCGGCGACCTCGACCGCCTCGTCCAGCACCTCGCCGCCCTGGACCGGGACGGCAGGAAACGAGCCCTCCTCACCGCCTGCAGCGAGCACTTCGCCAAGGGAGGCCGTGGAAACGTGCCCGAGGTGCTCCTCACCGCCTTGAACCACGAGTTCACCGCCTCCGAACTCGTGGAATCGGCCCCCTACCAGGACGAGGAACGGGCCCGCCGCCTGCTCGCCCTGCCCGCCTCGTCCTCTCCCGGTCTCGATCTCGTCGAGCTCGCCTATACCGCTTTCGCCGCCCACGGCCTCGACCCTCGGCGGCCCGGGGCATCCGACGAACTGCTGGCCGACGCCGCAACGTCTGCCCTGGCAGGCGGCCACCTCTCGCTGGCGGTCTCCCTGGCCCAGGACATCGCCATCCCCTTCATCCGTGCGGCCCGCCTCACGGAGATCGCGCTGGCGCTGCTCGACTCCAACACGCCCCAGGACGCCGCTCCCGTGGTGCGCGAGGTGGAGGCGGCCCTCGACGAGACCAGGAACACGTCGCCGCCCACCGTCCTCGCGACCTTCGCCCTGGCCGCCGACACCGCCGGACGAACGGACCTGGCCACGCCGGCCCTGGAACTGGCCCTCCACACGGTGCTGCAGGACAGCGACGACACCCGTGCCAAGTGGGAGGCGCGGGCTGTGGCAAGCGCAGCCGCCCGGCTTGGCCACCTCGACCACGCCCTGGGGATCGCAGCGGGGTTCGAGGCAGACCAGATGGACCGCGTCGACATCCTGCTGGACGCAGCGAGGGCCGTCGAAGCACACGCCGATCACCGCTCGGCCGATCTCGACCTGCTCATCGCCCAGGTGACCGAAGGCATCGAGAAGTCGACGGATCCGCGCGCGTCCGGCTGGCGTACCCGTGTCTCTCACGAACTCATCTCCCTCCACCTCCGCGCCGGGCACGCCGACGTGGCCCTCGATCTGGCCCGCCGGCTCGCCGAGACAGACCTCCCCGGCCGCATGCTCGAGTTGCGCGCGCGCCTGCTGTCGGACGACGTCCCCGCGGCTGTCTCCCTGATCCGCGAAACGGCCCTGGCCATGTCCTTGAGTTCCCCACAGGACCTCGTCCGCCGGCAGGAGCAGGCAGCCGCGATGATTGTCGAGCTGTGCGACGCCGGCCACGAGGCCCTGTGCCGCGACATCACCGCTCAACTCGCCGGGGCCGCAGACCCGGGCGTGACGCTGGACAGCGCACTCTGGGCCCGTCCCTGGCTCACCGCGGCCTGCCAGGCCGCCGGCCTCACCGAGGAATTCACTCGCCTTCTGGATACGCTGCAGCACGCCGCCCTCGTCACTGGCGCCGGCTACGGGACCGAAACCGTGCCGCTGGAAGCAGTCGTCCGCCTGCGCCTCTGGGATCGCTACCACACCGAAGCCCGCCGCCTGAGCGAAGTCCTGGCCGAGGTCGTCCTCACCGACATGGTCAAAGCAATGCTCGACGCAGGCCTGCTGACCGAGGCCCTCCCCCTCATCGACGACCTCCAGGACGACAAGGCCTACTGCCTGGCCCTCGCCGCGGCCGTCACCTCCCCGCCGCCCGTCGACCTGGTCAAGCGCTCGCTGGCCCACGGCTTCGCCGAGGACGTCATTGCCCCACTGGCGGCCCTGGAACCGGCGTGCCTGCAAGAGATCGCAACTCAACTCGGGGTGATCCGGCCGCATGCCGAACAAGTGACCGCCTCGGCCTCACCGGCCCACCGCACCGGGACAACACGGGCCGGGTGACCTTCACAGGAGCACCCTCGCCGCGCTGGTCACCGGTACGCAGGGCGGATGCGGCGGCGAACGACAAGCTGTCACGCTCGCTGAGCGGCGTGACAGGGAACCCTGGCATCTGGAGTGGGGCCAGTAGTACCATCGGTACCATGCCGAATAGTCCCAAAGCTTTGAACTTGCGGTTCCCCGACCCTGCGCAACGGGCGGCGATCGAAGCAGCAGCCCGGCAGGAGGGAATGAGCATGCAGGAGTACATCCTGTCTGCGGCCTACGAGCGAGCGACCGCGGTCGAGCGCAAGTTCCTGAGTGGGTTCCAGGAGTCCATGGCGCGCAGTGGCGACGCTTTCCGGGCCGCCTCCGACAGCCTGGACCCGAGCCCCGAGCAGCGAGACGCTGAGCATCGTGCACGGCGTGACCTCAATGCGCAGGAGCAGGGGCACGCCGCGTGACCCAGCCCGACCCCCAGCACCTGCTCGATGTCACCTTCCTCCTCCACGCCGCCGAGCTCCTCGAGGGCGACCCTCAGGTCGACGACTACGGGCCCCTGTATGCGGCCGTCGGCAGGGTCAACGCGCGCGCCCTGGAGCACGACATCTATGGGTCGCTGAACCTGAAGGCGGCTGCGCTCTTGCACACACTGGCGAGGCTGCCCTGCCTCGAGCACTCGAACGCGGCTTTCGCCTGGCATTCCGCCGAGGCGTACCTCATGCTCCACGGCCGGCGCCTTGAGCACCCGATCAAGGCCGCGGTCGAACTCGTAGGTGACGCCGCATCCGGACGTCTTGGCGTGGCCTCTATCGCCCGCCAGCTGCGCGACTGGACCGTCAGCTGACGTCCGTGAATACGGACCAGCATCGGCCCAGATCAGAACTCATGGAGGACGCAGGCGGCGCAATGCCCGTCGCGTCGTGCCCCCTGCCGTCGTGAGCGCGTCCTGCGTACGGGATAAGACCTTCCCCGACCTTGACGGATGCCGCGTACATAACCTTCGGTGAGGCGAGGACACGAGCATCTCTGAGACCCCGCGCGACCGCCGTGTCAAGGGCGACGGCGTGCACCACCCGCGGTCCGGCCCTCGGGGATGCGAGGCGCGGGGACCTGCCCGATCAATGACTCGGCCTCACGTACACCGGCGAGACGGGCGAAGCCGACCGCGTAGTCGTAGATGTCGCGCTGCACCCGCTGCAGATCCGCACGGCATGCGGCATTGTCCGGCCAGTCGGATTCCGCACTGTCGGGGTGAGCCTGTTCGAACTCCCGCAGCCGTGGGTGCCATTGGGAGAGGAACGGCCTCAGCTCGCGGTTGAGCAGGGAGATCGCCAGGGACTCGACCGTCCGGCCACCGGGGACCGCAGCGGACGGGCGCGTGGCCTTCAGCGTCTCGCGTGTCGTGGCGAACAGTCCGTACATCGAGGTGAGCGCCTCGCGGACGACTCCCTCATCACTGGCCAGGGGCTGGGTGGAGACCCGTGTCACCGTTTCGACGAACATCTTCCAGGCGACCTGGCGGGCGTCGTTGTTGACCGCGAAGGTGAGCTCGCTCAGCTGCGGGATACTCACCCTCACCTCCGTGAGGCGGGCGGTGCGCTGGTACCACTGCAGTACGAGGACGGTCACCGCGCCCACGACACCACCCGTGATGACGAACAGAATACGGCTGGTCACTTGGGTGAGGCTGAAGACAGCCAACCCGGTGAGCGCACCGATGACGGCAGCTCCGATCAGCCGGATCGCCAGACCGGACCCGATCCGCTGCGCCCGGCTCGGTCGGCCACCGGGCCACGCCAACTGCTCTCTCATCCGCTCCCCCACCGATCCTTCGCGCTACATGGGCGCCGGCCGCGCCCTTGGAAGCGTCGCATCGACATCCATGAAGCCTTCCCAGCTCGCCTGCTGCCTGATCACTCTGCACTAGATCAACTCATTGCGCACGGCGCTTGGACATTGTTAGTCGGCGAGCACTCTGAGAGGCCGTCTTGGACAGGAACTGCCGCATGCTATGCGGCAGTTCAGAGTCCGTGATCGGCGAGTCGTCGTGACGGCCGTACCGCGAACCGGCGTCCTGCACGAGGTAGGGGTCTCCAGCGCAACTCGCCGGGATCGAGGGGGCGATACGCCGGTCGTCACATTCAGCTCCGGCTGCAGGCTCGTGAGGCTGCCGCTCGCATCCCGCGTCAACAGGCGCGGATGGCTCTTGGAGCTTTGTCCGGGTCAACCCGGGTCGGGTCTGGACTGGCCTGGTCTGGTCTGGTCGCGGCCATCAGCGAGTGGTTAGTGGCTAGGAGCGGCGCGGGCGAACGACTCCTAGACAACGCAGAACTCGTTGCCCTCCGGGTCCTGCAGCACGACGGCGTAGTGCCCCATGTCCGGCTCATCCGTGGTCCGAAGCACGCCGGCGCCGGCTGCGATCAGTCTTTCCACTGTGGTGGTGACCCGCTGCGCGCGGACCGCCAACGGGACGTCGCGCCCGCCGCCGACCTTAAGGTCGAGGTGTATTCGGTTCTTGGTGGCCTTGGGTTCGGGAACCTGCTGGAACCACACCCGCGGCCCGTTCCCTGAGGGATCGACGATCGACTCCGGAGTATCGCCGGCACCGACAGGCAATTCCTCCTCGGTCACCCCCATGGCCGCCCAATACTCCCGCCACGTGGCATGGCCGCCCGGTGGAGGTTCCGGTACGTATCCCAGAGCCTCGCTCCAGAACGCCACAAGTCTCTGTACGTCGGCGCAGTCGATCGTCAGTTGCAGGGTCATCTCCATAACCAGAGCTTGGCAGACCACGCCGCACATCCGTACAGGCCCGACTCGCCGAGTAGTCCGTGAGCACCCCCGGAACGTCACCCGGTGCACGGCCGCGCCGAGCGCCGCCGACGCGAGGTGATGTCGTCCGCCGCGGCACCCGTTGCCTCCGCGAGCGCCAGGTGCCGAGTGCCGTGCGAAGCCTCAGGTGCTCCGTCACAGCTGTGACGGAGCACGCTGGTTGGCCACTCTGAGCATCGCAGTTGGCCGCAGGACAGTGACTGGGCGCCTCGCTCAAGTCCAGTCACCGCAGGCCGGAACGACGCCGTTTCCAGAGATATCGGAGACTGGACAACGGCGCTCAGTCACAAGCTGTCCTGTGCCGGCAAAGGTTGCACGGTCTGGCTCACCGAGAGGCCCACATGGATCATATGAGGCTCGCGAACGGGTGCGGTTGACGGTGCCGTCCGCCTTCGCGCGGAAATGCAGCAGGGCCTGGTCTATCTCTGAAGGCCCATGGGCCGACGTGGGCGCGGCGTCCCGCCCTCCCTACCGGGGTAGCCGTACGGGCAGCCGCCGAGCGCCGATGCCCTACCGGAAAAGGAGCACGCCCATGCGTCTGTACGCCCAGACCACGGCCCGTCGGAGCCGCCAGGTCCTCGCAGACCTGATCGCGGTGGCCCTGATCTGCGCCGTGGTGAAGCTGGCCTTGGCCGTGCACGACGCGATCAGGCGACTGGCCGATCCGGGCCGCAAGGCGGAAAGCGCCGGCAAAAGCCTCTCCGACGGACTCGTCGACGCGGGCAACGCCGCCTCGAAGGTGCCGTTCGTCGGAGGCCAGTTGAAGAAGCCGCTCAGGTCCGCCGCCGAGGCCGGCACCGGGCTGGCCGACGCAGGTCGTTCGCTTCAGGACACGGTGGGCCACGTGGCGACGCTCTCCACGGTCGCCCTGATCGTCATCCCGGTGGTGTTCGTGCTGCTGCTGTGGCTGCCCCCGCGCCTGCGCTGGATCCGCCGCAGCGCCGCCACCCGGCGCCTCGCCGCCGATCCGGGCGGCGCCGACATCCTCGCCCTGCGCGTCCTCGCCGGCTCGCAGCGCGAACTCGCAGCGCTGCCCACGCCACCCGGCGGCCTCGCAGAGGCTTGGCGGCGCGGCGACGAACAGGTCATCGCCGACCTGGCGGCGATCGGCCTGCGGCAAGCGGGTCTACGCGCCTGACGGATGACCAGCGGGGGCCCCTTGCGCGTCGGGTCTGACATCGACCACCAGTCCCGTCCGTACGGTCTACGAAGAGGTCTGAGGTGTGCCGGACCGGCTTCCTCTCCGGTCCCGCGCAGGACGGACGGAGCGGTTGCGAGGCCGTCCCTATGACCAGCGGATCGAAGTCGAGCAGTATCAACCGGTCCCTCTCCAGCCACGGCTCGTACCCCTCGTGGCCGCCGCAGGACGCCACCCGGTACGAGCCGCACCAGTTGTTCTGCCCGCGGAAGGCCGGAATCCGGCGCCCGGGACGCACCGACTCGAACGGAACCGACCACAGGCGCCCCAAAGAACCGCGCTGACGGAGTCCTGCCTCAGTGATGTACTCCAACTCGACGTCCTCCGCCGACATCTTGCTCGTATCCATCCTGTCCCGTCGCATTAGATCTTGCAGAGATGAGGGTGTTGACCTGCGGGGTGACAGGTTGAAGTGGGATTCGTGACGAGACCGCAGGGTGTCTTCTGCGGTTGCAGCTCCACCGCCGCGAACGCGTCTCGTCGATCATGGCGGTGCAGATGCGTCCTGAGCTGGGCTGTGTCAGGACGGTGAGACGTTTGCCGTGAGGGCTCTCACTGAAGGTGGCAGTTTCCGGGGCCGGCCCGGACCGTGCCTGGCTTCGTAAGAGAGAACGGACAGCGCTCCCCGGACGAGGCGCTGTCCTTCCTTCGCTATTCGGTGATCTTGGAGTTGCTGGTCAGGATGTCCTCGGTGGTCTGCCAGAGCCGGGGCAGGAACCGGGTGACTTCTTCGGCCCGGTGCAGAAG
Organism: Streptomyces sp. DS1-CR2; assembly: GCF_055760475.1. NCBI lineage: Bacteria > Bacillati > Actinomycetota > Actinomycetes > Kitasatosporales > Streptomycetaceae > Streptomyces > Streptomyces sp. DS1-CR2. The sequence goes on along the minus strand of NZ_CM147085.1, from coordinate 8,881,467 downwards.
GTCGCGGCTGGAGCTGATGCCCAGGTCGGCAACGGCTGCCTGGAACGCCGGGGCGAGCGACTCGTGCAGTTGGGGAGCATCGGTAGCCAGGATGGTGTGGCAGCGGGCGAAGGTCGCGATGATCCAGAAGACCGCCTCGCGGTGGTCGCCGGCATCGATGAGGGTCTGGCTTCCGTCGATGGCAATCGGCCGTGCGGTGGGGGTGATGTCGCTGCTGAAGAAGAACGGGGTCTTCGCCACCTGGGCGGTGGCGTCGAACGTCTTGGCGAGTTCGCGCAGATGGTGCTGGACGCGTTGCGCAGACAGGTGTGAACAGCCAAGGAGGCGGAGGAGATCGAAGTAGAGGCTGAGGTGGCCGTAGTCGGTGAGGACCTTGCGTGCGGCCGGGTAGCGCAGGCGGACGGTGGGGTTGCGCAGGGCGGCGGCGAGGAGCACGTGGCAGGTCACGCCGGTGGGGAACAGCCAGGCGTTCACCTGCTCGTGGAACGGTGCCGAGGTGTTCATCGCCGCGAGGCGGGCTTCGACCCGGTGGCGGGCGTCCTGGCACCGGCGGCGGACCCAGGGCAGGTCGGCGAACCTTGGCGAGATGTGTGCGTGCAGCTTGTGCAGATGGCCGGTGGGGTCATCGATGACCGTGTCGGTGCGGAAGCTGCCGGCCAGGTGGTAGGACGCGAGGACCTCGTCGGCGGAGGCGAGTTCGGCCCAGGGCTGGTAACTGATTTCCAGCAGGGCACCGTGGTAGCGGAGTTTCCCCGGCTTGGCCGGCGGGCCGTCGGCGGCGGTGACGACGGAGATGTCGACGTCGGAGGAGGGCGGCAGCTCGGCATCGTCCGGAAGCCCGACGGTCGAGCCGCTGAAGTACGCGCCGCGATAGCCGGCATCGGATTGGGCATACCGGGCGACCCACTGGCCTGCGGCGGAACGTGCCGGTCCGACCTTCACAGACACATTCCCCCTGGTGGCGATTGCAAGACCTTCATTGAGATCGTTTCATCCTGAAGTCGCTGGTCACGGGGCTGGTGTGGCCGGTCGTGTGAGTGCTCGTCCTGGTCGGTGGCGTGATCGGTAGCAGGAGATCGTCGGCCACGGGGGCGGTTCCGCAGAACTGCGGGTTGAGGCCGTTCGTCGCCGCTACTGTCCGCAGGACAAAGGGAGTTCGCGGACGGGAGGGACCGGCTGGTGGCCGAGATGCTGACATGGGTGATTCAGCAACGGGTCGTCCTGGCCGACCGGGTCGAGCAGTTGCGCAAGGAACTCGCGGAAGCGGTGGCCGAGGTGCTTCGGCTGGAGGCCGCGGAGGTTGTGATCGGCCAGTTCATCGAGGCCGAACGCGCCGGTGAGGCCGACGATCCGGCCGTGGACGCGGAGTTCGAGCGGGTCACAACCACCCCCGGCGCGGGCGGGATGCGACTGATCCCGGACCGTGAGCGGGGCATGGACGTGGACGTACTGCCCGACGACTACCAGGTGATCATGAAGGTGGTGGCCGACGCCGAGGGGCCGGCCCAGGCCGGACAGGTGAGCGAGGCACTCGGCAAGGGCACCCTGCCCGGCCAGGTCGAGGGGGTGCGCGCGAAGCTGAAGAGGCTGGCCGAGCGGGGCTGGCTGCACCGCACCCCGGGTGGCCGGTTCACCGTCCTCGGCGAGAAGTAGCGGTGGCCGGTTTCGTGCGTAACGGGCAGACCCCCGACGCCAGTTGGGGTGTTCATGTCGAAGAACGCCACTGCCGTCGAGGGCCCGGACCCGCTTGTCTACCAGTGCCGCCTGCCACTGTCGAGCGCCACCCTCAACCTCGTCGCCGGGCTCGTGAGGGCCCACCTGAAGAAGATCGGCTCGCGGTGGCGCAAGCTCGCGTCGGGCCGCATCTCCCTGATCGTCCTCGCCGTGCTCCGCCATGACCAGCGGCTCGCCGACATGGCCGGCGCCTACCATGTCTCCGCCTCGACCGTGCGCCGCTGGCTGCTGGAAGTCGTCCACCTGCTGGCCGCCCGCGCCGAGCGCCTAGACCGCGCCCTGAAGAAGGTCGCCACGAAGGGCGGGCAGGTCGTGCTGATCGACGGCACCCTGATACCCACCCGGCGCCGCACCGGCGCCGACAACCGTCCCAACTACTCCGGCAAACGCAAGATGCACGGCCTGCACGTCCTCGCGCTCACCGACGAGGGCGGCAACCTGATCTGGGTCTCAGCCGCCCGACGCGGCCGCACCCACGACATCACCGCCGCCCGGCACGATCACCTCACCGCCCGCCTGCGTGAAGCAGGGCTCGGCGCGATCTGCGACCTCGGCTTCCTCGGCCTGGACGACGACCCGGACAACCCCGTCATCATCACCGGCTACCGCGCTGCCCGCGGACGCCGCCTCACCCCCGCCCAGAAGGAAGCGAACAAGCTCGTCGCCCGCGAACGCGCGGCGAACGAACACGGCTTCGCCGACCTCAAGAACTGGCGCGTGCTCACCAAACTCCGCCTGAACGCCCGTCACGCCACTGCACTGCTGAGGGCCCTGCTCGTCCTCACCCGCGCCGAAGTCTCACGATGACAGACGATCACCCCGACCTGATCAAGGACGCAACCGGCAACAAACCCTCAACTTCCACCCAGGCCAGACCCGTTGACCTGCAAAGTTCAGGTTGAAACGATCTCATTGTTCCACCGCACTGCAGCTGGTGGGATGCGATGCCGAGGCGCCGTGCCGCTTCGGCGGGCAGCTCGGAGTGGTCTCGCCAGTGCGACGAGGTGAACAGCCCTGTGAGGACAACGGCTTCAGGGTAGGTGACCAGTTCGCCCCGTGCCTTGGAGGGACGGTGGGGATCACCGAACGAGTCCTCGCCCAGCACGTCGAGCCGGCGGTTCCATCTCTGCCGAAGGGGCTCATCGCTGCTGTCGCTGGTGAACCACCTGGTCAGGCGGTCGCGGGCGTCGATGAAGGCCAGCGTGGTGAAGGGATGGGTGCTCCGGCGGACGATCCGGTGATGGCGGAGGGTGGCCTGCAGAACCTCGGGCAGTCGGGTCAGATCGTGTTGCTCCTCTCCGAGGAGCCAGCGGTGGTGGCGGTGGCAGATGCCTTTATGGTGCGGGGTGCTGCGGACGACGAGCCCGTGGACGTGCCGCCGGGCCATGCAGAGGCGGCAGGCCGGACGCCGCCGTGGCTCGACGACCTCCTCGGTGGCGGACCGGTGGTGTCGAAGCGGGTCGCCGATCGAGCCGAGCGGCGGCATCGCCTGGACCAGAGATGCCGGGCTCCGGCCGGTCAAGGCGGCGAGCCGGCGCAGTGCATCTGGGGTCCAGTAGCCGACCCGGTTGTCGACTCGACGGTGTTGGCGGGACGGCCCGAGCAGGTGTGCGAGGTAGCCGATGGTGAGGTGGTTGGCGTCGGCGAGGCGGTTCAGGTAGGAGCCGATGGTCTCGTGGTGGACGGGCGGCGGCGTGAGGGGCAGGGTCCGCGGCCGACCGGTCACGCGATGCGCTTCTCGTGGCGGCTCCGGCGGCGACGCGCGCGGGGAACGTTCTGCTGTTCGGCGCTCTCGTCCAGGTCGACCCGCTCCAGCGAGGCTTTGGTGAATTCGGGGCCGAACCTCGTCACCGGCTTCGAGCACACCAGGTCGCGTCCGTGACGTCGGGGATCCTTCCCGCGGCGTCCGCGTCGACGAGTGCGCTACCGCGATGCCACGTGGCGGATGCCGTAAGTGGCGGCGCCCGCCAGGAGTACGGCGGCTCCGGTGATGACGGAGGTCAGGGGAAGGGCGAAGGCCAGGACGAGGCAACCGGCGAGGCCGAAGGCAGGGATGATCCGGGCAGGGCGGCCTTCGGCCGGGCTCAGGGTCCAGGCGGAGGCGTTGGCGATGGCGTAGTAGGCCAGGACGCCGAAGGAGGAGAAGCCGATCGCTCCGCGCACGTCCGTGATCGCGGCTGCTACGGCGACGACGGCGCCGACGAGGAGTTCGGCCCGGTGGAGCCCGAGGAGACGGGTGCCAAAACGCCCACCCAGCGGAGCAGTTGCTCTGCCAGCCGCCGCAGAAAGCCTTCGCCGGGCGTGGGCACGCGCCGACGCGACCCTCAGCTAGCCGACAGGAGCCAACGGTGCTGCCGGCGCAAAGGCAGGTTGCAAGCGCCTGTTCGGTGGCCCGGCGTTCGCCGCGTTCGGCGAGGATCTGTCGCGCACGTTGCCAGGCCAGCTCGCCCATGGGCGTCGGCGCCGTGCGCAGATGCCGCCACCACGCGGTAATCCATCCGGGCCCCCGCGGGTCACGGATCCAGATGCGGGATATGTCATAGGGGTCGTAGTGAACCTCCCAGCCCCCGCCACCGGCCCCAATACCCGAGCGCTGACGCCGGTAGGGGACCAGCTCGGGACTGTCATAGGTGCGATGGCCCAGGCGGATGCCGTACGCGTTGATGGCGCGGCGACAGCGCGGAAGGAGCTCCACGTACTCGTCGCCGCTCAACGCCACCGGGACGTGCCCGGCGGCCGCGCCCAGCGCGGCGTACTTCTCGTTCGGGCTCAGCGCGCGGCCCGGCATCAGCGGATCCCGCAGGCCCTCGTGGGGGCGGTACGTGGGACACGAGACTCGCTATCTTCGATTTTCGTTCGATGCATTTCGAACTCACCGCCCTGGCTCACTCGTTCAGAGAATCCAGTCACGGCCATCGCCCCCCTGACTCTCAGCCTGTTGCCCAACGACCAGCATCGAACGGCACCCCGGCCGGGTCACCGAGGCCTGAACGCCGTCTCAGGAACGACAAGAGTGCACAAGCAGCTGACACGCGCGGTACCTGCGGCCACACTGTTGATCACACCCATCGCATAGCCGCACCACCCTGCACGAAAGCCCCCGCCCTCGCCTCACTCACCGGCCAACAGGCGGAAGCACAGGGCCCCTTGTGACAGGCCTGGAAGAACCAGATGCCGCCCCGTCCTCCGCGGCCGCCGCACCTCCACGGCCTGCAGCTCGTCCACCATCCTGGCGAACTCGGCCCGATTCCAAGCGGCGTTCGTACAGTCCGTCCTGCGCCGCGCACGCATCACGCAACGGGCGGCGTGACGGACTACAACGCGGCGCGTGGCTCGCCGCGGGCGCCTTCACGGTCAGCATCGGCAGCGCCTCACCAAGGCTCCATTCGGGCGAAGAGGGCACGGCTCCGGAATCGGCTGGCGGGCGCGACGGAGAGAACAGCGGAGACGCTCGGCCGGCCGCGGGTCAGGGTTCTTCCGGGCCCTCCTCGTCGAGTTCGAACCAGACCGTCTTCCCCTCCGGTTCGGGGCGGATGTTCCACCGGTGGGCCAGCAGGTCGAGGAGGACGAGGCCTCGTCCGGAGGAGGAGAGTTCGCCGGGGGCACGCCGGTGCGGGACCTCGTCGCTGCGGTCGGTGACCTCCACGCGCAGTCGTCGCCGGCCTTGGGCAGCGCCGCCGATCTCGGCCCGAAGGACAGCGGCATGATCGGTGTGGATCAGTACGTTCCCGAGGAGTTCGGAGACGAGCAGGAGGACCGTGTCGACCTGCTCCGGCCGCGCCCAGTCGTGGAGCAGGCCCTGGAATTCGATCCGAGCGTCGGCGAGTCCCTGGGCCTGATCCTGTTCGAGGGTGAAGCGCAGGTGCCGCCCGGCCCGGTTCGCATGCACATCCGAGGGGTCTCGGCGCAGGAGCAGCAGCGCGATGTCGTCCTCCGTGAAGGAGGCGCCGGGTTGGTCGCCCGCATGTGAGAGGGACGGGGCCACGACCGCGTTCAGAAGCCGGTCCGCCAGACCGTCGAGGTCTTCAGGACCGCCCGGAGTCAGCGCATTGCGCACACGGAGCCAACCGGAGTACATGTCGTGTCCGCCGGACTCGATCAGGCCGTCGGTGCAGAGCATGAGGATCTCGTTCTCGCGCAGGGAGACGACGCTGACGGGGTAGTCGTCCTCCCTCAGGTTGAGCCCGAGGGGCAGGCCACCCCGCACGTGTTTGAGCAGACAGGTTCCGTCCGGCAGACGCAGCACGGGATGCGGGTGCCCGGCCCGGGCGATGCGCAGGATGCCGGTGGCGGGATCGGCCTCCAGGTAGATACAGGTGGCGAAGCGGCCTTCGCCCAGTGACGTCAGGAAGCGGGACGCGCGCACCAGGACTGCGTCAGGGCCGTGGCCCTCGGCGGCGTAGGCGTGGATGGCGGTGCGCAGTTGCGACATCAGCCCGGCGGCCTGCACATCGTGGCCCTCGACATCGCCGATCACCACACCGAGACGCCCGCTGGGCAGGAGGATGCTGTCGAACCAGTCACCGCCGACCATGAGACCCCCGCCGGTGGGCACGTACCGGCCGGCGACGGTGAGGCCGTCGACACCGGGGTCGATCCGGCTCATGCTGCTGCGCAGGCCCTGGGAGAGTGCGCGGTCCGCCTGGCCGTCGTACGACTGCTCGATGCTCTGGCCGAGCAAGCGGGCCACGGTCAACAGGAACGTGCCCAGACCGCCGGTCATCGATACCGGGGCGTCGAAGGCCGTCATCCATACGCTGGTGAGCTGGCTGTACGTCGTCAGGGGCAGGAAGGCCCAGGCCTCGTACCCCTTCTGTCCTTCGAGTTGCCAGGCGGACGGGAAGCGGTCGCGGTACTCCTGCGGGGAGGCCAGGAAGACAGGGCGCCCGGTCCGGGCCACCTGCGCGGCCGGATGAATCGTGCCGAGAGGCAGTCGAAGCGCGTCGACCTCGCCTTCGCGGAAGCCGACCTGGCCCACACACTTCAGGACTTCGCGGTCGGACCGGAACACCGCCTGACCGCACAACGGGAGGGTGGTGTCGGCCAGCTGGGAGATCAAGGTGAGCGCCTCCCCGAGCGATGCGGCCCGCGCCAGGGCGTGCCCCGTCACGAGCAGTTCGGCTCCGCGGTGGCGCGTGCGTTCGGACGCCTCGCCGGGTCCGGCGGCGGTCGGCCCCGCCAAACGGTTGAGAGTCGCGAGCTGGCGCACCTCGGCGTCGTACTCCTCGGAATCGCCGTGCTCGCGCCCGCCACCCACCTGCGGCACTCCCGTCTGCTCGGCGCACTCTGCCTTTCCCGCTCCTTCCATGTTCCGTCGATCCGCCCTACCTCGCCTGCTCACTCACGCCCCGGCGCCCTTCGACCTCCCTATCCGGATCGAACGCGCCAACGGATGCGGACCGGCGGGACGGACATCGACAGACACCGCTTTGACGACGTTGCTGAGGTTCAGCCGCGACTGAGGTGAGTCGGCCCCTGGAATGCGATCCAAGACGCCGGGAGGGCGAGGCGCTGGGGACATCGCCCTCCGCTGCTGCCCACCGGGACGGCCCACCTCATCGATGTCCTCTCCGCCTACATCCGTAGCCCCCTCCGATCCGAAACCGGCTCGCACGACAGCGTCACCGCACTGGTCCTGCCCACCGACGTCCTCACCGCGTCAGCCGTCCGAGGCGCCATAGGGATTCCCTATAGCGCGTGCTGCCATTTCGTCTTTGCCTCTTACCAATTTCCGTACGTACCGTGAAACAGCTCGACGAGGTGCTCACCGCGATTTCTCGATTTCTCGATTTCTCCGAGGAATTACGCTCTGCGCATGTCGATCCATTTCCGTCGAGCGGACCAACACGCGAATTGAGAGGACCGGTGGCATGACCACGATCGAGCACGGATCGGGAATGCGAGAACTCGCGGGAAAGCGGGCCCTGGTCACGGGTGGTTCTCGCGGGATCGGAGCGGCTGTCGTGCGCCAACTCCTGGACGCGGGTGCCGATGTGCTCACGACTGCCAGGTCGGCGACAAGCACAGTGCCGGAAGGGGCCACCTTCGTGGAGGCCGACGTGCGGACACTGGCTGGAGCACAGACGCTCGCCACGGCCGCACAGGAGGTGCTCGGCGGGGTGGACGTTCTGGTCCACAACGCGGGTGGGGCGCGACCGCACGAGGGTAGTTCGGCGATCCCCGACGAGGAGTGGCAGGACGCCCTGGACTTGAACTTCCTGGCGTCGGTGCGGCTGGACGCGCTGCTGCTCCCGGGGATGCGGGAACGGCGTTCAGGGGTGATCGTGCACATCTCATCCGCCGCGGTCCTCACCCCCGTAGGACCCTTCCTGCACTACACGGCGGCGAAGGCGGCGCTGGAGAACTACAGCCGGGGGCTGGCCCTGGAACAGGCCCCGTTCGGAGTCCGGGTCAACTCTGTGTCTCCCGGCAGAGTCGCCACTCCCGGTGGCGAAGAGACGCGGGAGCAGTGGGCGCGCCTGGATCTGGCGCCGGGCCAGAACGACGCCACCACCGCGCCGCTGGGGCGCGATGGCCGGCCCGACGACATCGCCCAGGCGGTGCTGTTCCTCGCGTCCGGCCGGGCGAGCTGGCTGACCGGGAGCAGTCTCGTCGTGGACGGCGGCGAATTCCCCAGGGGCTGACGCCGACATCATTCCGGAACGCCAGTTTCGACAAAAGGAATTCAGCGGCGCCCGCTTCCTTCTCGGCCGTCAGGACGCGGGTGAGAAGGAAGCGGACTCGGACCAGGTCTCATGACGCAGGAGTTCGAGCAGGGCCGTCTCCGCCGGACCCGCGCCGGGCCTGACCACAGCGATGACGGGCTGGGACACGACCGGGAAAACCGGGCGCACGAGGTGCTCGTAACCGCGAGGCACCGCGGAGGCCGGGACCAGCGTCACCCCAAGGCCGTGGGCTGCCCAGCGCACGGCCGTCGCCGTCTGGGACACGCGGGCGGCTGTGGTCGGAGCCAGATCGTTGTCCCGCAGTACGTTCAGCAGCACGCCGTCGAGCGCGCTGTCGCGGTCGAACCTCACCCACGGCTCCCTCCCCAGTTCACGCAGCTCGACCCGGTCCGCAGCGAGTTGCCGGTGCCCGGCGGCAAGGGCCACGACGAACTCCTCGTCGCCGAGGTGGTGGGCGTCGGCGGGGCTCTGCTCGCACGCCGCCATCAGGGCCAGGTCCAGCACGCCCCGTCGCCCCAGCCGCTCCAACTCGGCGGAGCTCGGCTCCTCGAAGACGGTGACCTCCAGCCGCGGGAAGCGGCGACGCAGCGCGCCCAGTGCACCCGGCAACTGGCGTGTGCCGAAGCCCATTTGCACCGCCACCACCAGCTCGCCGACCAGCTCATCGGCGCCGGCCCGCGCCGTAGCCCTCGCCCGCCGCGCCGCGCTCACCGCGGCCTCCGCCTCCCGCAGGAACGCGCGGCCGACCACGGTGGGCACCAGTCCGGTCGGCGTGCGGGCGAACAGTTCCACGCCGAGCTCCCGCTCCAGGCCGCGGATCTGCTGGGACACCGACGGTTGAGCGACGCGCAGCCGCTCCGCGGCCGCCGTCACCGACCCCTCCTCGGCAATGGCCAGGGCGTACTCGAACTGACGAAGGCTCATCGGCTCCCGTTCCCTCGCTGCGGCGGACCGGGGCCCACCCGTCGTCATCGTTGCAGCAGCAAGTAACTCCGTTCCGCCCGCGGGGATTCCCGTAGACACGGCCGGAGCCGATCCGCTCTTGGTATCCGCTCTTCGTAGCAGGTGCCGACAACCAGCAGGCGGCATGAGGACACCTGCGTCGTCCGAGGGCGCGCGGCCCGTGCTGCGCGCCCGTCGCGTCGGCTGTCAAAAATCGCTGTCCGATTGTCGGAACGCAGTGATAGAGATTCAGGGTGACAACGACACTCGAGTTCCCCGTTCTGCTGCGACTGATCGACGAACGGTCGACCGCCTTCCGCGCCGCGGTCGCCTCCGCGCCCAGCCTCGACGTACAGGTGCCGACCTGCCCCGAGTGGACGCTGTTCGATCTGGCGCAGCACATCGGCGAGGGGCGCCGCGCCTGGGCCGCCACCGTCGCCGCAGGGCCTGCTCCGGCCAAGTCCGCAGCGGAGGGCGCCCCGGCTGCGCCTCGGGAGCGCGAGGCCCTGCTGGCCTGGTTGGCGGAGTCCACGGAGCAACTGCTGGACGCACTGCGGAAGGCCGGCCCGGATCGCGGTTGCTGGACGTGGTGGGGGACGTCGCAGTCGCCGCAGACCTCCGGTGCCGTAGCTCGGCACCAGCTCCAGCAGATGGCGGTGCACACCTACGACGCCCAGATCACCGTGGGCGCCCCGCAGCCGCTGCCGGACGAGGCGGCACTCGACGGTGTCGGCGAGTTCCTGTCCACCTGCGTCGCAACGACAAGTGCCTGGCCGCACAAGCCCGCTGCCGTCGACTTCCACGCCACCGAGGGCCGCTCCTGGTGCCTCTCGCTCTCCGCCGACGGCGCACGGACCGCCCGCCTCCCCGCGCCCGGCGCAAGTCCCGCCACCGCTCCTGGCGAGGGCCCGGACACGGCCGACGCCTCCTTCCGGGGCACGGCCGGTGAGCTGGTCCTGGCCCTGTACGGCCGTATTCCGGTGGACTCCCTGAGGCTCGAGGGCGACCGCCGTCTCTTCGACCTGCTCCAGGCCTGGGAGCCGGAGGAGTAGAACGTGACGTGACGATGCTCCGCCTCGTGCACCCCGAGGCCATGCCCGCATCAACGGCTACAGCGACGCCGCCGTCGCTGGCTGGCCGCTGATCGCGATCTCCGGCCAGGTTCGCCTGGATGCCTCGGGCCGGCCCGGCTCGCTGGTCCAGGTGGTGTGCCGGTCACCCGGGTTCCGGGTCGAGGTCGGCGCCCTGGCCGTGTTCGCCGAGTCCCTTGCAGCTATCTGTCCAGGGCGGATAGGTGTGCGAGGCCGGTCTCGTTCATGATGCGCTCGACCGTGGCATCCAGCAGGCTGTCGGCACCGACCACCGACTCCAACCCGCCGGGAGTGCGGAGGGTGCACGCGCCAACAGATCGGCCGCGCTCTGCTCTCGGCAGACGCTCTCTCGACCGTGCCCCTCACCCGCACCTGGCGGCCTTGAAGCGGCCAGGGGAACGTGAGTGCCGCACGCGGCCGGGAAGCCAGTTGACGGCCCTTGGGACTGCCGGCGTGTACGGCGAACTGCCCTCTCCTCGGCCACGTTCATCGCCGTCTCTCAGTGGCCGTGGAAGGCCTCCTCCAGCCACCAGGCCCCGTGCTCGGAGGTGACCTTGGCATCGATGAGCAGGGGTGTGGAGCGGGGCCCGGTGACCCAGTCCCGGACGGGTTCGAGGTCGGCGCGGGTGCGGACGGTGACCGCTTCGAAGCCGTAGCCCCGGGCGATGGCGGCGATGTCGGTGGACGGGAACTCGACCGTGTCCAGGGGGAATTGGCCGGGGGCGAAGTGATGGACCTCTGCCCCATACGCGTCGTCGTTGTAGACGACGACCACCATCGGCAGTCCCAGGCGGCGGACGGTGTCCAGTTCGACGGCACTCATCAGCGCGCCGCCGTCGCCCAGGGCGGCGACGGGCAGCCGGTCGGGCCGGGCCAGCGCCGCGCCGATCGCCGTCGAAAGGCCCAGGCCGATGGACTGGAAGGCCTGGGTGAAGCACAGGCTGTTGTGGTCGGGCACCGACAGGAACATCGAGGGGTAGCCCATGAAGTTCCCGGAGTCCACGCCGATCACGCGCTCGGCGGGCAGCAGGTCGTCCAGCGCGATGCTCAGGGTGCGCGGGTCGATGCGCTCATGGCTGCTCTCGTCCTCGTAGGACACGTCGCGCCAGCGCACGCGTGCGGCAATGGACTCTCTGATGGTGGGGGTGCGGTAGCCGGTTCGTCGCCCTCCGCTCGCTTCGAGGGCGCGCCGTGCCGTGCGTTCGACGTCGCCGATGATGCCGAGGTGGACGGTGCGGTGCCGGCCGAGGGCGGACGGGTCGTCGTCGACCTGAACGACGGTGGCCTCCGGGCCGATCAGCCGGCCGTGCCGCATCGTCCACATGTTCAGTGCGCAGCCCCAGCCCACGATCACATCGGCACCCTTGACGAGTTCCGCGGTCAGGGGCGAGGAGAATCCACCGGACACGTCGAGCGACCACGGGTTGTCGTGGAACAGCCCGCGGGCGACGGCAGAGGTGGCCAGGAGCGCGCCGTGCTGCTCGGCGAGCGCGGCCAGGGCGTCGCGGCCGTTCGGCGTCCGCGCTCCCCGGCCGGCGACGAAGACCGGGCGCTGCGCGCGTTCGAGGGTCTGCACCAGCTGGGCGACGGCGTCCGACTCCGGCTCGACCGGGGTCCGTTCGGGGGGTGGCGTGATCGATGTGTCCTCGGGAACATCCAGGGCCTGGATCTCCAGCGGCAGATTGAGCAGTACGGTACGACGCTCGTGCAGGGCGCGCCGCACGGCGGCGCATGCCTGGTCGACCGCGTCCTCGGCCGAGGTCACACGCGCGCTGACGGCACCCACCGCGTGGGCCAGCGCGTCCTGGTCGACGTAGAAGTTCGAGGTGGTCTCGGTGGTCTCCGCCGCCAGAACGAGCAGCGGAGTGCGGCTCTTGGCCGCCTCGCCGATGCCCGTGAGGGCATTGGTCAGCCCGCACCCCTGATGCACCGACAGCGCCGCCACCTTGCCGCTCATACGGGCATAGGCGTCGGCCATGGTGGCCGCCCCGCCTTCATGGCGGGCCGCGACGTACCGGGAGCCGGCCGCGACCAAGGCGTTGGTCAGATGAAAGTTCCCCGAACCGACCACACCGAAGACGTGGTCGACGCCGGCCGCGGCCAGGGCCCGGCCGACCGCTTCTGCGACCTTCACGTGTGCTCCACCAGTGCGAGCACGCGGGCGGGCGCGCCGGATCCGGTGACGATGGGCAGCGGTCCGGCCAGGACAACGGCGCCGGTCGGCGGCAGCGCGGCGAGGTTCTGCAGCTGGGTCAGGCCGTACTTGCCGCTGCCCATCAGGAAGGAATGGCACGGGAAGGCCGGATCGAAGCCCGGTGCCTGGCCGGCGTCGGTGCCCACCGTCTCGACCCCGAGACCGATCACGGGCGCCTCTTCGGCGACCCAGCGAGCGCACTCCGCCGAAAGCCCTGGGGTGTGCGGGCCGTTCTCATCAGCGTTGAGGAACTCCTGCTGAGCATGCGAGCGGTCGTCCCATCCTGTGCGCAGCAGCAGCCAGCCCCCGTCGGGCAGCGACCCGTGTTGTGCTTCCCACGCCTTGATGTGCTCGACCTCGACCAGGAAGTCCGGGTTCGCGGCCGCCTCGTCGGAGAAGTCCAACACTGCTGCCGGGGCAATCAGTTGCTGTGCGGGCACGGATGCCACGTCGGCGAGGCCCTGCCCGGTGATCCAGTGGTTGGGGGCGTCGAAGTGGGTGCCGGTGTGCTCGCCGCTGCGGAAGTTGTTCCAGTACCAGGCGGGTCCCCGGTCGTCGTAGCGGCTGATCTCCTCGAGTTCGAAGACCGCGGTCTGGCCGAACTGGGCGGGCAGTTGGAGCACAGGTGTGGACGACGACAACGGCGCCGTGAGGTCGACGACTTCGATCGTGCCACTGCGCAAGGCGGACGTCAGCGCGGCGAGGACGGAGGGGTGGGACATGCTGGCCTCCTGCGGATGGGGGCTGATCCGCCGAGGATCATAGTGCTCGCACAGGCGTGATAATCGACCGATGAACGCCATCGAACGCCCTATGCCGCCCCTGAACGCCGACGAGCGCATCACGCTGGAAAGCTGGCTTGACTTTCACCGCGCCACACTCGCAATGAAGTGTGAGGGCCTGGACGATGAGCAGGCTGCTGTCGCGTCTGTGCCACCGTCCGGCTTCACATTGACCGGCCTCGTCCAGCACATGGCGGAGGTGGAACGGAACTGGTTCCGCCGAGTGTTCGCCGGGGAAGCGGCCCCGCCCGTCTACGATCCGCAGGCCGACCCGTCCGCCCCCGACGGTGGCTTCACACTGGCTGAGGGTGCAACCCTGGGTAGTGCCCTCGCCACCTGGCACACGGAGATTGCCCGGGCCCGCGAACTCTGCGCCGACAGTGCCCTGACCGACACTGGTTGCTTCATGGAGCAGGACGTCAGCCTCCGCTGGATCTACGTCCACATGATCGAGGAGTACGCCCGCCACAACGGCCACGCCGACCTGCTTCGGGAACGCATCGACGGCACCACCGGCGTTTAGCGCGCGGCCGGGTGAGCGCGTCGGAGCCGTCGGGGGCTCGCACGGGGCAGCAGATGGGAGCGCTCCGCGTCGTCGAGCTGGAGCGCCCGGGCCACGGTTTCGAGGACGGCCGGGCAACTCCGGCGAGACTGTCCTGTTCCAATTTGGCGTAGTACTCAACGCTGATGACGGTCAGCGCAGCGACCTCGCTCCAGTGCAGGCCCGGGACTCGGCGACGGCAACCGGCGGGCCGCCTTGCCCACTCGCCTCGGGAGGATGCTTGGCCGGTACACCCCATGCTGGTGACTCGCTGCCCGCGCGGAAAGCCGGTTACCTGGATGCCATGGCCCTCCCGGCCCGGCAGCGCCCAAGCCACGGAAAGGAGGACCGGCCCCGGGAACGCAGGCGACGTCTTTGTGCTCCCAGGACGTAACTGCAGTCGTCGGTGATCGGCCGGTAGCTCCCCCTTGTCGGCCGCCCCGACACGTAAGGAAAGCCTCATGCGCGGAGCAGTGTTCCCCTCCCCCGGCGATGTACGTTTCGAGACCCTCGGCGACCCGAAGATCCTCCGGCCGACCGATGTCATCATCCGCACGGCCGTCACTTGTGCGCGGCGGCCCCGCCCCGTACGCCGCTACTACCTGCCCCACCTCATCGACCAGGTCCTGACCGGCCGCATCAACCCGGGCGAGGTCTTCGACCCCACCCTGCCCCTGGACCAGGTCGCCGAGGGCTACCAGGCCGTGGACGTGCGCCGCGCCACCAAGGCCTCCTCACGCCCTGCCCCCACACACACCCTGGCCGGACGCCTGCGGCCCGGCCCCGAAACGCCCCGCGAAGGACTCACCGTGACCACATTCGCTCTCGTCGGAGCCGGCCCCGGCCTGGGACTGGCCACCGCCCGCCGCTTCGGAACGGCAAGCCACAGCGTCGCGCTCATCTCCCGCAACGTCGAGCACCTGGACGCTCTGACGGCCGAACTGAGCCGTGACGGCGTTCCCGCCCGCGGTTTCGCCGCCGACGTCCTCGACCCCGACTCCCTCACCACGGCTCTTGAGGCCGCCGCCGAGACTCTCGGGCCGATCGAGATCCTCCAGTACAGCCCGGTGCCCCGCGCCGACTTCATGAAGCCGGTCCTCGACACCCGTGCATCGGACCTCGACGCCCCGCTGGCCTTTTCCGTCAAGGGACCGGTCACCTGTGTCGACGCGGTCCTGCCCGGCATGCGGGCCCTGGGCCGCGGCACCCTGCTGTTCGTCAACGGCGGCAGCGCCGTGCGCCCGCACCCGGAGCGGGCCGGCACCTCGATCGCGTTCGCGGCAGAGAGCGCCTACGCGCGCATGCTGCACGACGTGCTCGCACCGGAGAACATCCACACGGCCCAGCTGATCATCCCCGGCGCGATCCACCCCGAAGCAGAACACAGCAGCCCCGACGTCCTGGCCGAGCGCCTGTACGCCCTCCACGCCGAGCGGACCGGGTTCCGGCATTACGCCGAACCCCTGCCCGAGTGACCAGCCCGCACGCCCACGAACTCGCCCCTCCGTGTCCTGGCCCGCGCCGTCCCGGCAGCCGCTCTGCTCCCGGACGTCGCGGCCTGCACCGGCTCTTCGCCGGCCTCCCCGTCCCCGGCATCCACCACTGAGCGCCAGGCCTTTGCTTCGACGAGGATGGGCTTGGCGGAACCCTCTTCGGTTCTAGACTCGCGCCATGGGCAGAACCGACCGCGTCAGCCGCGTCATCGCGGCACCACCGGGCACCGTCTACGCCGCCCTCCTCGACCGGGAGTCCCTCGAGGCCTGGCTGCCGCCGGACGGCATGCGCGGGCGGGTGGAGCGGTGGGACCCCAGGCCTGGTGGCGGGTTCCGGATGGTGCTCACCTACCTCGACCCCGCCAGCAGCCCCGGCAAGACCTCGGATGCGACGGATGTCGTCGATGTCGGGTTCACCGACCTGGTGCCGACGGAACGCGTGGTGCAGCAGGCGGTGTTCGAGTCGGACGACCCGTCGTACGCGGGCATCATGACGATGACCTGGCACTTCGCTGCCACCAGTGACGGGACCGCGGTGACCGTCACCGCCACGGATGTGCCACCCGGCATCGACCAAGCAGCCCACGAGAGCGGCATCGCCTCATCGCTGGCCAACCTGGCGTCGTACGTCGAAGCAGCTCGCTGACGCGGGCAGGCACGGTCCACCCTGCACGGCGCCGTGGGAGGAAAGGGCTTGCAACGTCGCCGCTCTGATGTGTGCTGCCGCCGCCTAGCCGGGATGGCCGGGCTACGGGGCGGCGACGGGAGGCGCGATGAGGACGAGCTTGCCGGGATACTTCTTGGACAATAAGTCCTGCTGTGCCTGGGCGATTTGGGCCAAGGGGGTAGGTGCGGTAGGTGCGCGAGACGACGGGACGGATTTCGTCGTCCTCGATGTACACGATGAGGTACTCGAATACCTCGTCGTCCTGGAAGGTGCATCCCAGCCATGGCCATCTACGACACGAGTACCGATCGCTGGGTGTCTGCCGGGAATTCGCCCGCATCCTCCCGGCCCAGCGGGCATCGGCCCCGCTCGTCCTTCGCGGACTCACGCCCAGCGACCGGCTGCGGCGGGCCCTGGTTCAGGGCAGCCGCCGAGCGCTGCACGCGGAGGAAGCCGTCCTCAGGTACGGGCGCCGGACGCGTGGGCACCGGCCGGGTACGCTGCCCGCTCGCTCAAGAATCGCTGACGAATGGCTGAGGAATCGCTGAGACATCGCTCCGGGGAGGAGCGAGGAGGGGTGCGATCATGCGCAGAGCGGCAGGAATCAGGCACAGGTGCGGGGTGTGCGTCACCGTGCTGGGCATGCTGCTCACGGCTGCGGGATGCGGCACGGGCTCCCAGCCGACCGATTCCGGTGCCTCGAGCTCCGGCAGCACGCAGGGCTCCCGTGGCAACGACGCCTCGCCGAAGGCGTCAGCAGGCTCCCTCACCTGGGAGTTCGAGCACATCGCGGACTTCAGCGGAAAGCTCACCGATGTCGCCGCCCTGGCCGAGGACGACGTCTGGGCGGTCGCGACCGAGAACAACGGCGAGTCCAACGCCCATCTGCTGCACTACGACGGTACGCAGTGGAAGCGCGAGCCCCTGCCCGAAGCGCTCAGCGCCGGCAACTACCCGCCCTTCCTCGAAGAGGTCGGTGAGAAAACACTGTGGCTGCGGCCGCAGACCGACGAAGACGCCACCGCCGTGAACCGCTGGGCACAGTGGGACGGCATCCGCTGGTCCGCGGTGCCGAGCCCCCCGCCAGGCAGCGCCGCTGACTTCGAGGCCACGGGCCCGGACGACATCTGGACCCTCGACGCGGCCAAGCAGACCGCGCAGCACTGGGACGGCACCCGCTGGACCACGACCCGCCTGCCCTACGGAACCTCCGACCTCGCAGTGGTCGGACCGGACGATGTCTGGGCGGTCGGCAGCCGATCGACCGGACCGGGCACCGAACTGGGCTCCGGCCAGGTCTACAGCCAGCCCGCCTCGATGCACTGGGACGGTACGTCCTGGAAATCGGTCGACACCCCACAGGCCCACTTCGAGGACCCCGTTCCGCCGGAGCCAGGCGCCGGCCTCGACCAGGTCTTCGCGCTCGACAGCGGTGATGTTCGCGCGTACGGCATGAACACCTTCAATCACGGCGAGGTCGACAACGAGCCCGCAGACCAGTTCCTCCGGCTGCGCCGGGACGGCTCGAAGTGGGTGGAGCAGGAGCCCGCGCCGGGCGGTTGTGCTCTGCGGAGACCGGTCGCTCAGGACGACAAGGGTCTGTTCCTCGACGGCAATTGGTACCTGGCCGGCGAGGACACATGCGTGAAGATCAAGCGCCACCGCCTCCCCCTGTCCAGCGGCGCCCGCAAGGGTTCGAACCAGTCCCTTTGGCTTGAGGAGATCCACCGGGTGCCGGGCACCGACGAATGGCTGGGTGCCGGGCACGTCCAGGTCAACCAGTCCGGCGACCCCTTCGGGGCCCCCGTCGTGGTACGCCTCAAGCGCGGCAGCTGACTTCGCCAACCACCCGGTGCCCACCGGTGTTTCGGGCTTCTTTCACTGAGGATGCACGCCTTCACTCACCTTCAGTTTTTCTTTTCTGTGGACAAAGTGTGGACGCTCCGCGACCCCGTCCCTACGCTGAGCGTCGCTCGGCCCCAGAAGTCTGCGTTACCCACAGCGGAACCACGCAGGAGGAAGAGTGACGCCACGCCCCGTGCACATATCACGCTCCAGACGTCGCGGCGCCCGAGGAGCCACCGGGCTGCTGCTCACCGCTCTCCTCGGTGCCGGCCTGGCCGCCCCGACGCCGGGCGCGGCCGATGACGGTCCGCGGCCGTTCGCGGATCTGCCCCCGCAGGAACCGGGGGTGACCCTGCGCGTCTTCGACGTCCAGTCACCGCTGACCAAACTCTGCGACCTCAAGCCCGCGCAGACCCCGAACGTCGACAAGCTGATCCCCACCGCCGACTGGACCTCCACCGACGGGTTCGGGTTCGAGAACAACTTCGTGTCGCAGATCATCGGCAATCTGAATGTTCCGGAGGCCGGCTCGTACGGCTTCCGGCTGATCAGCGACGACGGTTCGCGGCTCTTCCTCGGCGAACAGCAGGTCATCGATCACGACGGGTTGCACGGAGCCGAGCCCAAGGACGGCGAGATCACGCTGAACGCCGGTTACCAGTCGCTGCGCATCGACCACTTCGACGCGGGTGGCGGCCAGCAGGTCACTCTGCAGTGGAAGCCGCCGGGAGCAGATGAGTTCACCACGGTGCCGAACTCCGTGCTGAGCACGGACGCCGATGTCGTACGAGTGACGGCGCCCGGTCGCAAGGAGTGCGAGGGGACGTACGACACCCCCGGAGACGGTCTGCCGCTGACCGAGGTCAACCCGGGGTACAAACTGACCGATCTGC
Organism: Streptomyces sp. DS1-CR2; assembly: GCF_055760475.1. NCBI lineage: Bacteria > Bacillati > Actinomycetota > Actinomycetes > Kitasatosporales > Streptomycetaceae > Streptomyces > Streptomyces sp. DS1-CR2. The sequence continues at coordinate 8,862,599 of NZ_CM147085.1, read as the reverse complement.
GGCCCAAGGGCTTCGAGCCGCAGGTCTCCGCGATGGACTGGCTGCCCGACGACCGTCTTGCGATCACCACCTGGGGCGGCAGCACCGAGACGAAGGGCGAGGTGTACCTCCTCGACCACGTCACCGGGGACACCGGGCCCGACAAGGTCACGTACAAGAAGATCGCCGACGGGCTCAAGGAGCCGATGGGGATCAAGTACGTGGACGGGAAACTGTACGTCTCCGAGAAGCATCAGCTGACCGAGCTGAACGACACCGACGGCGACGACGTCGTCGACGAGAAGCGGAAGATCGCCGAGTGGCCGTACGGCGGGAACTTCCACGAGTTCGCCTTCGGGCTGCTCTACGACCAGGGCGACTTCTATCTGAGTCTTTCGGTCGCGATCAACTACGGCGGAGCGAGTACGGATCCGCAGCCCGCGCCGAACCGCGGTACGACCATCAAGGTCAACAAGGCGACAGGCAAGGTCAGTTACCTCGCCGGCGGTCTGCGCACGCCGAACGGGATCGGGCGCGGCCCGGGCGATGACCTGTTCGTCGCGGACAACCAGGGCGGCTGGCTGCCCGCGTCCAAGCTGGTGCACATCAAGCAGGACCGGTTCTTCAACCACTACATGAACCCGGACGGCCCCTTCGACGACCAGCCCGTCAACAAGCCGGCGCTCTGGCTGCCGCAGAACGAGATCGCCAACTCACCCAGTACGCCGATGCAGTTGAAGAAGGGGCCGTTCGCCGGGCAGATGGTCTTCGGCGACGTCACCTACGGAGGACTCCAGCGGGCCGACCTGGAGAAGGTCGCCGGCGAGTACCAGGGTGCGGTGTTCCGGCACACGCAGGGCCTCGAGTCCGGCATCAGCCGGATCAGCACCGGGCCCGACGGCGCGATCTACACCGGCGGGCTCGGCGCCGACGGCAACTGGGGCCAGGAGGGCAAGCTCCGCTTCGGGCTGCAGAAGCTGACGCCAACCGGGAAGACCGCCTTCGACATCAAGACGATGCGCGCCACCCGTGACGGCTTCGAACTCACCTACACCAAGCCCCTGTCCGAGGAGACCGCGACCAAGCTGACCAAGGGGGCGTACTCCGTCGAGCAGTGGCGCTATGTGCCGACACCCGCGTACGGCGGACCGAAGGTCGACGAGGAGTCGCTGCCGGTCGCGTCGGCGAAGCTCTCCGACGACCGCCGCAAGGTCCGGCTCACCATCCCGGGCCTGAAGCCGGACCGCGTGGTGCACGTGCGCTCACCCCGCCCGTTCTCGTCGTCCGAGGGCGAGCAGCTGTGGTCGACCGAGGCTTGGTACACGCTCAACGCCAAGCCAGGTCCCGAGGAGCCGGTCACGACCTACGACGCCGAGTCCGCGAAGCTCTCCGGCAGTGCCGGCATCGACACCGAGCACGCCGGCTACACCGGCGGAGGCTTCGTCGACGGCTTCGGCGAGCAGGGGGCGAAGGCGAGCTTCGACGTCGCGGTCGACAAGAAGGGCATGTACGACGTGGGCCTGCGGTACGCGAACGGCCCGCACCCCGCACCGGGCACCAAGACGATCAGCGTCACTGTCAACGGCGGCGAACCGAAGCAGACGAGCCTGCCGTCCACGGGCGAGTGGAACCGCTGGTCCACCAAGACCGAGCGGCTCGAACTGCGCAAGGGCCGCAACACGATCACGTACGCCGTCGGGGCCGGTGACACCGGTCATGTGAATCTCGACGCGCTCGACGTGCGCCGGCCCGGCGCCCGGATCGACCTGTTCTCCGGCGGGAGCATCTCCACCGCCTGGCAGCACTCCGACGGCCGCAGCGCCGAATGGCCGCACACCGCCGACAAGTCCATGGAGGTCTGCTGCGGCGACCTGCGCACGAAGCAGCACTTCCAGGACTTCAAGCTGCACGTCGAGTTCCGCGTGCCGAAGCTGCCGGACGACGTGACCGGACAGAACCGGGGCAACAGCGGGGTCTATCTCCAGGAGCGTTACGAGGTGCAGATCCTCGACTCGTTCGGCGTGGCGAAGCTCGCGGACAACGAGGCGGGGGCGATCTACCAGAAGAAGGCCGCCGACCTCAACGCGTCTACTGCGCCGGAGACTTGGCAGACGTACGACATCACGTTCCGCGCGGCCCGCTTCGACGCGGACGGCAAGAAGACATCCGACGCCAGGGTCACGGTGGTGTGGAACGGCAAGAAGGTCCATGACAACGTGGCGGTCGACGGCCCGACGGGCGCGGGCGACCCGGAGTCCGCGGCGGCCGGCGCGATCCGGCTCCAGGACCACGGGAACAAGGTGCGATTCCGGGACGTGTGGGTGGAGCCACTGTCCTGACACGGCTGTTTCCGCAGCGCACCCTGGCGACGGTTCGCTCACCGGGCCGTCGGCAGGGTGCCGCTCACCGGCGCAAGGGCCTGTCTTCACATTCCCGTCGTCCGCCCGGAGGGCGGGCCCCGCGGCGTCCGGTGCGTGCAGCTGCAAGGCGGAGGAGGGCGTCGACGCGATGGGGGTACCCCCTGCTCGAGCGCAGCCGAGAGCTTGGGGGAGTCGGCAACCGAGGATCCGCCATCAAAATGATCTCACTCATGGAGACGTCATCTCGAAGGGGAATTCGGTCCCGGACGGCCTTCGTCTCCACCGTGTCTTCGCACACGAAGCCAGCCAGGTAGGACAGTTGTCGGGTGCCGACGAGGATGACGTGTTGCGAAAAGATTGCGTCTGGCGGGCGGTGGCCCAAGGGCGAGTTGACGCCGCAGGTGTCGGCAGGCAGGCAATAGCTGCGACGTGCAAGTGCTCGGGCATGTGGCAGATGTAGCGGAACTCGCCGAGCGCGTGGAGAGGGCCCGGCGCACGCACGCAGCCGGTCATGGTCATCGCGCTGACCAATGGAGCGCGATGGCAACGAGGCACACTCCCAAGTCACCAAGTTGCAGAAAGACTTCGGGCCACGCGCCACGCCGCCGTGGACCGAGTTGGCCGAAGGGCTGATTGCCCAGCACCGGGCGCCACTCGCCTACAGCGACGACCCGGCACCGGGCGACTGGGGTGTGGCCGTGCACCGCAAACAGGGAGACGCGTCTCCACCTTGCCGTCTCGGAGGATGCTCAGTCGAGGCAGAACTCGTTGCCCTCGATGTCCTGCATCTGGAGGCACGACTCGTTGTACTCATCGGCAATCAGCAGTCGCCCCCGTACCGCGCCGAGCGGGACCAGACGTGCACACTCGGCCTCGAGCGCGGCGAGGCGCTCTTCACCCACGAGCCCGGTGCCGACCCGCACGTCGAGATGCACCCGGTTCTTGACGACTTTGCCTTCGGGAACGCGCTGGAAGTACATGCGCGGGCCCACGCCTGAGGGATCCATGCAGACAAACCCTGAACCCTGACGCTCAGGCGGCAGCGAGCGATTGTAATCGTCCCAAGTAGCAAACCCCTCCGGCGCCGGCGGTACGACGTACCCCAACACCTCGCACCAAAAGCGAGCGACGCGCTCAGGATCCGCGCAGTCGAAGGTGACTTGGAACTTCTTGATCGATGACATCGGCGCACCATAGCAGGGGGGTACTTCCGTTGCTCATCTCCCGGTAGGCATACGCACGTTGACGACTGATCGCCTTGTTCGAGAGGCGCAACCGTGCGGCGGGCGGCCACGCAGGCGACATGCTCGATGCGAAGCGCCGCATCGGCGACCAGTTCGGCATAGCCATGGGTCTCGACCTGCTGGCCGCGACCTGGTCCGCGCAGGACGAACCGCACCGCGCGGTCACGGCGATCAGGGTCGTCCGTGCCGTTGGCCGGCTCGGTGCTCCAGATCCGACGCGCGAGAGCATCAGCGAGGTCTACCGTGTCGCTGGCGCACAGTACGTAGATGGCTGGGGTCTGCTCGCGGAGCCCCATACGGTCCTGTCGACGCGGAGTGAACCAAGCACCGAACACGGCCCTTTACGAGGCCGAAACCGGCTCCTATGTCTCGTCCGCCCGCGCGGACACTTCTTTGTCCACCTCCAGCGGATGCACCACGCAGCGTGCGTCCGTGCCCCGGCGGACCTATGACGTACACCGGTCCCGGGACAGATTCCACCAAGGAATCCCCTGGCGTGCGCTGAGCGCCGATGCCGCGGCGGACACGCCCGACGGCCCCGCCTCCTGCGCTGCGCCACAGGCAGTGGCGTCAGCGGCCAAGGGCCGGACCAGCCGCCCCCGCCGCTCGGCGGCCTCGGTCCACACCCTGGGCAGGAATTCAGTCCCGGTGGTTCACGATATTGATGACGTTGCCGTCCGGCGCCCGGACCAGGAAGCGACGCACGCCCCAGGATTCCGTCGTCAGCGGACGCACGATCTCGAAACCCAACTCCTGCGCTTCCGCGTAGGCGGAGTCCACGTCGTCCGTGAGCACGGAGACGACCGAGTCCGCGGATGAGGTGGCGTCACGCGTGACGAGCTGGATGTTCGCCCCCGTCTCGGGAGACGTGTACCGGGCCACCCACCCCATGTTGAACTCCTCGGTGCGCAGCCCGAGGTAGTCGGCGTAGAAGCCCTTCGCCGTGTCGACGTCGGCTACGTGGAGGTTGGCGATGATGCGGTTCGCGCGCATGTGCTTCTCCTGTCCCCGCCAGGCGGTGCCCTCGGCGGCACAGCCGCCATGTCCATTGCGACGGGGCGGCCCTCCCTGCCCTCCGCCGTACGGCGGTGCTCACCTTGGGCACACGCCGCCCGCATCCACGCTCCGTCGCACCGCCTGTCCGACCCGCTCCGATCGTCAGCAGATCCGCGGGAGTTGCTCGCCGATCGGCAGGTCGACGACGCGTGTGCCGCCCAGGCCCGTGCGGGCGACCACCATGCCCGGATGCTCCGCGACGGCCTCGCCGATCACCCGCGCGTTCGCACCCAGTGGATGTGCGCGCATCGCATCGAGGACGGCGTCCGCGTGTTCGCGCGGAACGAACGCCACGAGTTTGCCCTCATTGGCCACGTAGAGGGGGTCGAGACCCATGATCGCGCACGCGTTGGCCACGGCCGGCGGGACAGGCACGTCACCTTCCCGGATGACGACGCCGGCGCCGGAGGCGACCGCGATCTCGTTGAGCGCGGCGGCCAGTCCGCCCCGGGTGGGGTCGCGCAGCACGTGGAGGTCCGGTGTCACGGCAAGCATGCAGTCCACCAGGCCGCCCAGCGCCGCACAGTCACTCTCGACCTCGACACCGAATTCCAGACCCTCACGCACGCTCATGATCGCCACTCCGTGAACGCCGATGTCACCGCTGACGATGACTACGTCGCCGGGGACGACACGCTGGGGGCGGATGTCCACGCCTGACGGGATGAGCCCGATCCCGGCGGTGTTGATGAAGACACCGTCTCCGTGGCCGCTTTCGACGACCTTCGTGTCACCGGTCACCACCTCGACTCCCGCGCGCCGTGCGGCCGCGCCGAGGGTCTCGGCGACCCGAGCCACGACGGACATCTCGACGCCCTCTTCCAGGATGAAGCCGCAGGACAGGTAGGCGGCCCGTGCGCCGCTCATGGCGAGGTCGTTGACGGTGCCGTTGACCGCGAGGTCGCCGATGCTGCCGCCCGGGAAGAACAGGGGCCGCACCACGTAGGAATCGGTGGAGAACGCCATCCGGACACCGCCGAGGGAGATGGCGGCGGAGTCGCCGAGCTGCGACAGTGTCTCGCCGCCGAAGGCGGGCGCGAAGATGTGCTGCACCAGTTCGGCGGACAGGGCCCCTCCCCCGCCGTGTCCCATCACCACCCTCGGGTGATCACGCAACGCCACCGGGCAGGTCCATGCGGTCGGGTCCACGGCTGTGAGTCGGGTGGTCTCAGGCAACGGGGCTCGCCTCCAGCGGTGCGGTGGTGATGTCGAGGCGTCGGTACAGGTAGTAGGCGGCACACGCGCCCTCGCTCGAGACCATTGTGGCTCCGAGCGGATTGCGCGGTGTGCAGGTGGTGCCGAATGCGGCGCACTCGTTCGGCTTCAGCAAGCCCTGCAGAACCTCGCCGCTGCGGCACTCGGCGGGTTCATGAGTGTCGATGCCGGCCACAGAGAATCGGTGCTCGGCGTCGAAGTCGCGGTACCTGGAGGAGAGCCGCCAGCCGCTGTTCGGGATGACACCGATGCCGCGCCAGGCCCGGTCGGTGTCCTCGAAGACGTCCGCCAGCATGGACTGGGCCGCGGCATTTCCCTCGGGCCGGACAGCGCGAGGATAAGCGTTGTCGACCGTGTGCTCACCCCGCTCCAGTTGCAGCACGGTCCGGCGTACGCCTTCCAGAATGTCGAGAGGTTCGAAGCCGGTGACCACGATCGGAACGCGATAGCGGTCCGCGAGTTCTGGATACTCGCCGATGCCCATCACGCTGCAGACATGTCCGGCGGCGAGGAATCCCTGGACCCGGCAGTCCGGGGACTGCATGATCGCCTCGATCGCCGGCGGGACCCGCACGTGCGACACCAGGAGACTGAAGTTCCCGATGCCCAGCTTGCGTGCCTGATAAACCGTCATGGCATTGGGCGGGGCCGTCGTTTCGAAGCCGATGCCGAAGAACACCACTTCCCGGTCGGGGTTCTGCTGGGCGATGTGCAGAGCGTCCAGCGGCGAGTACACGACGCGCACGTCGCCGCCCTCACCGCGCACCTGGAAGAGGTCTCGGCCGGTGCCCGGCACCCGGAGCATGTCGCCGAAGGAGCAGAAGATCACTCCCGGCCGGGAGGCGATCTCGAGAGCCTTGTCGATGACCTCGAGCGGGGTGACGCACACGGGGCACCCCGGCCCGTGGATCAACTCCACCTGATCGGGCAGAAGTTGATCGATCCCATGGCGGATGATGGTGTGCGTCTGTCCGCCGCACACCTCCATGAGGGCCCATGGCCGGGTCACCACGGAGTGGATGTCGTCGAGCAGACGCCGCGCCAGGTCCGGATCCTGGAATTCGTCGAGATACTTCACTGTTCGGCCTCCTGTGGAACGTCCTTGTCGTCGGCCCACTGATGTCCTGGTCCGCCTGCTTCAGCCGCAAGCTCCCACGGGTCGCCGAACTCCTCCTGAAGCATCCCGAGATTCTCGAAGAGCTCCAGCGTCTGCATGGCCGATTCCTCGTCCAGTTTCTGGAGCGCGAAGCCCACGTGGACGATGGCGTATTCGCCCACCTGTAGGTCCGGCAGGTACTCCAGGCACACCTCCTTGACCACGCCGCCGAAGTCGACGGTGGCCATGCGGGTGCCGTCGCGATCCTCGATTTCCGTCACTCTCCCGGGTACCGCCAGGCACATGGGGTGCTCTCCTCGCTGTGGTGGTCCGATCCGGCTTGCCGACTGCGGTGTCACACGTCGGTCGCACGCCCCGCGATCATCAACTGTCCCAGCGCCAGCCCCCCGTCGTTCGGCGGGACTTCACCGGCGCGCAGTACTGTGAATCCGTCCTCCCCGAGCCCCCGCGCGCAAGCCGAGGACAGCAGGACGTTGGCGAACACACCGCCGGTCAGGACGACAGTGGCCGTGCCATGCCGGTCGCGCGCCACCGCACAGATCCGGCGTACGAGATCTGCTACTCCTGCATGGAAGCGGGCCGCGATGACCTCCGGCTCCGCGCCTGCGCGAACGTCCTCGACCACGGCTCGCACCACAGGTCCGGGGTCGGCGGTCATCGGCTCCGACGTTTTTGGACTCAGCGCGAATCGGTAGCCGGCGCCATCTCCGTCCACGGCCGCCCGCAGTGCGGCCGCCTCCAGCTCGATGGCGGCCTGTGCCTCGTATCCCACCAGGTGGCACACGCCCGCCAGCGAAGAGACGGCGTCGAAGAGCCGGCCCATGCTCGATGTCGGCACACAGTTCAGACTCCGCTCCAACTGCCGTGCCAGTACCCGCCGTTCGTCATGCGGGCAGGCGATCATACTGGGCAGGTCGTCCGTCCATGCGATGCCCGCTTCCCGGAGATGCGCGAGCGCCATCCGGTACGGGCGGCTCACGGCGGCGTCGCCGCCCGGCAGGGGAACGTACGCCAGATGGCCAAGGCGCCGGGACGTGTCGTAGTCCGCGAGCAGGATCTCACCGCCCCACACCGCCCCGTCGTCTCCGTATCCCGTGCCGTCGAAGGCGATGCCGATGACAGGCCCGGTGCCGTCGAGGCCGTGCTCGGCCATGACCGCGGCGACATGAGCGTGATGGTGCTGCACGCGTACGACCCGGCGGGTGTTCGCGTGCCTTTCGGCCCACTGACCGGATCGGTAGCCGGGGTGCCGGTCCGCCGCCAGCAGTGCGGGCTTCACACCTGTGATGGTCTCCAACTGACGTTCTGCGCGCGCGAAGGCGTGCTGGGTCTGGAGGTCGTCCATGTCTCCGATGTGCGCGGACAGCCACGCCCTCCTGCCTTCGCCGAGGCAGAAGGTGTTCTTGAGGTCTCCCCCCACGGCGAGAGAGGGCCTGACGGGCACCGGCAGGGAGACCGGCAGCGGGGCATAGCCACGGGCGCGACGTACCGTCATCCGTTCCCCGTCGCACACGCGCACCACGGAGTCGTCGCAGGGCACGTGGATGGGGCGGTCGTGGGTGAGCCAGGCGTCGGCCAGCGGCGCCAGCCGCTCCCATGCCTCGGCGTCGTCGGTGACGATGGGCTCACCGGCCACGTTGCCGCTGGTCATCACCAGCACTCGCGGCCCGTCCGGGTCCCCGGGCAGGCCGAGCAGCAGGTGGTGCACGGGGGTGTACGGAAGCATGACCCCCAGATCGGGACTGCCCGGTGCCACCGCGTCCGAGAGCCGAAGCTGCCTTGACGGGGCATCAATTCGACTCCTCAGCAGGACAATCGGACGGACACCACCGGTGAGAAGGGTCCGCTCGGGGGGACTGATGTGCACCAGGTGCTCGATGTCGGCGAGGTTCTTCACCATCACCGCGAACGGCTTGTCGCCCCGTCCTTTGCGGCTGCGGAGCGCGGACACGGCCTGGGAGTTCTCGGCGTCGCAAGCGAGGTGGTAGCCGCCGACGCCCTTGACGGCGAGGATGGCGCCGGCGGCCAGGAGTGCGCGTGCCTCGTGGATCGGGTCGACGTCGGTATCGGGTCGGGGCGACGCGTACACAAGGCTCAGGCGCGGGCCGCAGGAACGGCAGGAGACGGGCTGGGCGTGGAATCGCCGGTCTGCCGGGTCCGTGTACTCGCGTGTGCAGTCGGCACACATCGGGAAGCCGGCCATGGTGGTGTGCGCACGGTCGTAAGGGAGTCCGGTGACGATGGTGAAGCGCGGCCCGCAGTGTGTGCACGTGATGAACGGGTGACGGTGCCGACGGTCGCCGGGGTCGGCCATTTCGGCGAGGCACGCGGCACAGGTGGCCGTGTCAGGGGGGACGAGTGTGCGTGACGATCCCTGCGAACGCGAGGCGACGATGGCGAATCCGCTGCCGCCCGTAAGGGGGACCTGCTCGTGTTCCACGGACTCCACCAGGGCCAGTGGCGGGGCCTGTTGAGCGATCCGGTCGCAGAACCGGGCAACGGCGGAGTGATCTCCCTCGACCTCGGCGACGACGCCGTCCTCGGTGTTCGTCACATGCCCTGCCAGCTCCAGCGACGTGGCCAGGGTGTACAGGAACGGACGGAACCCAACACCCTGTACGACACCTCGTACGGTGACGCGACGGCGCTGAACCGCCCGGGCGGCGGCCGGGCCGGGCTGGAGTGTGCTCACGGGAGGGGCCGCGTCGTGACGACATCGTCCACGTGATCGTGGCGGTGGTGCTCGTGCGGCTGTGCGGCCATGACCGGTTCGTGGACGGCCCCGCCGTCCGCTACCGCGAGGGCACGATCGAGCAACTCCCCCACGCCGCTGCCGCGTCGGGCCGAGGTCAGGACCACCTCCACTCCGGGATTGACCTGCTCGACGTGCGCGCGGAAGGCCTCCTCGTCGAACTCGACGGCTTCGGCGATGTCGGCCTTGGTGATCACGACCAGGTGCGCGAGCCCGAAGGCAGTGGGGTACTTCAGAGGCTTGTCCTCGCCTTCGGTGACTGACGCGAGGACCACTCGAAGGTCCTCTCCGAGGTCGTAGGAGGCCGGGCAGACCAGGTTCCCGACGTTCTCCACGAACAGCAGGCGGGTGGCTTCCGGCAGCCAGCCTTCCAGGTGCCGCCCGAGCATGGAGGCTTCGAGGTGGCACAGCCCGTCGGTGAGCACCTGCTTGACCGGCACGCCGGACCGCGCCAGTCGTCTGGCGTCGTTCTCGGTGGCGAGGTCGGCGGTCAGCGCGGCGGTCGGCACTCCGCGCTCACGCGCGCGCAGGAGTTCGCGTTCCAGCAGGGCCGTCTTCCCGCTTCCGGGGCTGGACAGCAGATTGACCATCGTGGTGCCGCGGCCCGCGAGTTCGGCGCGTAGAGCGTGTGCGGTCGCGTCGTTCTTGGCGAGCACCGCCTGGCGCAGGTCCACGGTTCGGCACATGACTCAGCACTCCTCGGAGATCGGTTCGCAGGTTCGTCGGCGGGCGGTCGGCTCTTCCTCCCAGCGCACGCTGACGATCTGGAGCTCTCGGCCCGCCAGAAGTTCGGGCGTCGGCTCACCGCAGCGCGGACAGCACAGTCGCGGCGGCATGCCCACCGCCCATTCGTCGGCACAAGGTGAGCAGCGTGCCCGGCCGGGCACGGACTCGGTGACAAGCTCGGCCCCCTCGAGGAGGGTTTCGGCGCAGGCGAGTTCGAAGCAGAAGGACAGCGCGTCCGGGACGACGCCGGCGAGCTCGCCGACCTGTAGTCGCACCGAACTGACCCCGGTGACCCCGCCGTTCAGTTCCGCCGCCTCTTGCACCTGGCCGACGACAGCCATGGCGATGGACATCTCGTGCATCGGTCTCCGTCCCTGGCAGAGGCCGATCGTGGGGCGGCCATTGCGCTCGGCTCCATTACAGGGGGCCCACTGCCGAGCGACCGCGGGGCTCGCCGACTCCCCTGCTCGGGTGCACCGTTCGGCGCAAGCAGGGCCGTTACATGCTTCTCATACGCAGGTAGCGCTGGACGTCGGGCATGAACTGCCGTGCCAGCGCGGCGAGCGCGACGACGGCGATGGCCCCGATCACGGACCTCTTCATGAACATCTCCTCATTTACGAGCCTGATGGGCAGCGGTCCCGACTACAGGCGCCTCGCCCTCACCCACGATCGTCTGGATCAGACGCACGGCTTCCGGAACCGCGGCGGCCACCGGAGCACTCAGGCCGATGCCTTCCTCCAGGGAGGCGGGCTCGCAGCCGACCACCACGGTGCGGCCGGGAGGTGTCCCGCCGGTCCCGGAGCAGAGGGTCTCCAGCAGGGCCAGGACCGCGTCCGGTGACATGTGGTGGCCGTCGAGCACGGGTCCTTGCGGCGCGATGTCACCAGGCGAGTCGACTTCGATGCGGTAGAGCGTTCCGGGGTCACCGCCGCGGGCGGTGGCGTCGACGAGCACGAGGGTGTCGTATCCGTCGAGCAGTTGGTACGCGAGGTGCACACCCCGTACACCGATGTCCATGACCTCAACGTGCCCGGGAAGATGGTGTGTTGCGAGTACGTGCACCGTCTCGACGCCGAATCCGTCGTCGCCGAGAAAGATGTTCCCCACGCCGGCGACGAGCGTTCGAGCGCCGGTCTTGTCGTCCCCGGTCACTCGTCCTCCAGTAGGGCGATTTCGTCGGGCTGGAAGTACAGAAAACGGCCCTGCTCCCGACGGATGTCGGCGCCGGGGTCGCCTTCGACGGTCACCGCCAGGTGCACGCCCCCGTCGACGTCGTGCAACACGGCCTCGACGAGCGCGGTGCGTCCGTGCAGGAACAGGTCCTGGGCGTCGGTGCGACGCCGTCCCGGGCGCAGGATCACCCGGCTTCCGGCACTCACCGGCCGGCCGTCGACCGAGATCTCGTCGCGGGCCGGGTCCAGGCCGGCGTCGCCCTCCGGATTCCACCAGGGGGTCTCGGGCATGACGACATGCGGCTGACCCGGCTCGACGGGAAGGTCCGCTTCGACCTCGTCGCCGGGCGCTCTCGGGGCAGAGCCTGTTACTTCCCGCAGTGAGCGCACCGCGCCGTGCAGGCGTTCCAGCACCTCGGGAGGCATGGATTCGGCCAGGTCGATCACGGCGGCGGCCTTCGCGTCCGTACCGCGTGCTTCGCGCTTCTCCTGCTCGGTGAGGGCCGCGGTGCGCAGGGCCAGGATCTCGTCGATCTCGGTGGCGTCGTACAGCGCTCCGGGGCTTTCGGGGGCGACGGCCGGATGGTCCTCCAGGATGATCGGCGAGGAGAGCATCAGGTCCGCTTGGCCCGGCTCGCCGGCGAGGACCGGCCAGGTGTGCAGGTTGCGGCACGAGGTGACAGCGCCTTGGGCCCATTCCGGAGGGTCGGTCATGGAGAGAAACGAGCCTGCGCCGAGACACAGCAACAGGTGTGCGGCGACGAGCGAGTGCGGGAGGGCGGCGTCGCGGTCGGCTCTCCCGTCGTCCGGGGACCAGGTGCTGGTGTTCTCCACCACGGCGGTCAGCCGGGAGACCCGGTAGGGGCCGTCGACTTCGCACGTGGAGAGACGTACGACTCCGCTGACCTCTTCGCACCGGCGGACCAGTCGTCCCACCAGCCGGCCCTCGGCGTCATGTACGAGTTCGGTCTCCTCGCGCGCGGGGCGGCTGAAGGGGACAGTGATTCCGTCGCCGGCGAGCTCGGCCACGGTGGCGGTCAGTTCGACGCGTTCCTCCGCGCCCTCGTCCCAGGGGACCAGCACACGGTCCGGAAGCGACAGTTCGGACGCGTCCTCGAACGAGCCGTCCTGGCAGGCCCGTTGAACCGTGCGGCGCTGCGCATGCAGGAAGCGCACCTCGACCGACAGGGTGGCGTCCGTTCTGGGCTCCATCAGACACTCGGTGTGCTGGAAGTCGTGCTCGTCGCAGTCCGCACCCCAGGCGGGCGGGACCAGCACTCCGAACTGCCAGCGCAGCCGGTTCTTGGCCGCCGACGCCCGATACGGATAGAGCACGTAGCCCTCGAACAGCACCGCGTCGGCCACCGCGCGGGCGGCGGCGAACCGTGACTCCGTCTCCTGGCTGAATACGGCTGTCGTCACGGCGCCGACCTCTCGGTGGTCTGGGGCGGCGTGTCCGTGTCAGAGGATTCCAGGAGGGTGCGCATCGTCGCTTCCCAGGAGGACAGCGCCCGCCGCGAACGGAACGCCAGCAGGTCGTCCATGGTGTCGCGGGGCAGCCTTACCCAGCCGGTTCCCGGGAAGTGCTGGTCGATCATCTCCTGCCACACCTTGACCGGCATGAGGTAGGCGGCCTCGCGGTCCCAGGGCACGGGCTCTACGTGGAACCCTCCGGCCCCGGTGAACGCGGTCCCGGAAAAGAGCAAGAGGAGCGGCACATCGCCACTCGACAGAGCGTGGAAGTAGCGGGTCGAGGCGACGTCCATGTCGTACGTGCAGGGCACGACCAGGTCGACTTCCGTCAGCCCGGTGAAACTGGGGACCATGAGCGAGATCTGTGCGAACTGCAGCGGCTGGAGGGTGCTGCCCCAACGGGCTCGGCGGCCGAAGAGGTCATGCAGTCCTTCGGCCTCGTCGGCGTCGTAGCCGCGCCTGGCCGGTTCGATGCGCATCTGGCAGCGCAGGGCGAGCGCGTGCACGCGCGTGTGCTCGGATGCGTTGATGCGCAGCCGGAAGACCAGGGTGGGGCCGGCGGCGTACTGGTCTGCGCGCACGCCGACGCAGGAGAACGAGAACTCCGTCATCGACGGTGCGCCTCCTCCGGTGTCCTGGCCCGCTGCGCGATGTGATCGAAGAACGCGGTCAGATCGGCACGGGCCTCCGCCCCGCCGTCGAATCCCTGCCACAACATGCGCATCCGTCCCACGAGTTCGTAGCAGATGTCGACCGGCACGAGATAGCACTCGGTCCGCTCCTCCACCCGCCGCAGGAGCAACGCCTCCACATCGGGTTCGAGCAGTTCGGCCAGACGGCTCTTGCCGAGTGCGGTCTGCCAGGTGGACGGGTCGAGTTCGCTCTCGGTGGCGCCCGCCGGGCTGGGGTAGAGCGCGACCAGTCTGTCGAGCGAGGCATTGCGGAAGAAGAACGCGACACTGACCGGGATCTGCAGGAGCTCCCAGGCACCGGGATCGAGTGGGTGGTCCGGGTCCGTCAGATAGCGGTCCGGGACGGTGCGGAACCTCCCGCCGCCCGCGCCGCTCTGCTCGAAGAGCACGGCGCACGGGGTGCAGGCGCAGGCGAGGGCGCGGTTCTCGGTGTCGACCATGTGCCGGTGGTTGCCGTCGTCGATCGGCGCTCCGCACAGTTCGCACGTCTCGGGGCGAGACATGCGCGGCGTCGCGAACCGCCGCAGCCCCGATGCAGGCGGACGAGTCCGCTTGTGCGGCGTGCTCATGGTGCCTTCGGCGAGTCGGGCGCGCTGCCGGCAGCAGTTGAGGGCCGTCGCGAGATCTGCAGAAGAGGGGGTTCCTGTTCCTGCGAGGGTTCCGCCCCCTGAATCTCGACCGTCGTCACTTCCGGCGCGAAACAGGCAAGGGCATCCTCGACCGCTTGACGGCCGGCCGCCGCGGTGCTTGCGCAGCCGCAGCCCGAGCTCTCCGCGGAGCGCAGGTGCAACGTGCCGGCGGCTTCGTCGAAGCTCAGAAGCTCGACGGGATAGCCGCGCACGCTGCCCAAGGCACGGGAGATGCGCGTGGCGGTGTCCTCGGGGTGCAGGTCGTGCAGGACGAGCAGGCTGGTGACCAGTTCGTCGTCGAGCAGTGCGGCGAGCGGTTCGCCCTTGGCCTTGGGCGCGTCGAGCAGCGCGACCATGCGGGCCAGGCCGGTGCCGTAGAAGTCCATCAGTACGCGCACCAGTTCCTCGGCCGCACGGGCGGCTTCGGAGTCGCCCTCGGAGGTCATGTGGTCGATGATTTCCTCGACCCGCCGGCCGGCCTCCTCCGCGTTCACCGCCGTCCTACCCGGCGGCCGGGCCGTGGTGGTGGACGCGCTCATCCGGCCAGCCCGCTCAGTCCGGTCGGCACGTGCATCTTCTGCACGGTCTTGCCGCCACCGACGTACATGTGGACGCCGCAGGGCAGACAGGGGTCGAAGCTGCGCACGGCCCGCATGATGTCGATGCCCTTGAAGTTCTCCGGGGTGTTCTCCTCGAAGATCGGCGTGTTCTGCACGGCGTCCTCGTACGGGCCGGGCGTCCCGTAGGTGTCCCGCGCGCTGGCGTTCCACGGAGTCGGCGGATAGGGATGATAGTTGGCGATCTTGCCGTCGCGGATCACCATGTGGTGGGACAGGACTCCGCGCACCGCCTCGGTGAAGCCGACGCCGAGTCCCTCGTCCGGCACCTCGAATTTCTCCCAGGTCTGGGTGCGTCCGGCGCGGACTTCCGCCAGGCCCTTCTCGGCGCAGTGCAGCGCGATGCCTGCGGCGTAGGCCTGGAAGTACGTACGGGCCCTGTTCCGCTCCAGCGCGTTGCTCCACTTCGGGATCTTCCACTCGAAGCGCGTCTCGGGCCTGGTCATCGTGCGGGGCAGGGTGATGACGACGCTGTGGCCCGTGGCCTTGACGTAGTCGGTGTCGACGAGCCCCGACAGCGCGGTCGACCACAGTCGGGCGATGGGGCCGCCACCGGTGTCAAGCGCCAGGTAGTCCTTGCCGTCGAACCAGCGAGGGGACATCACCCAGCTGTAGTTGCCCTCGAAGTCGCGCTTCTGGGGGGCGGGGATCGTGTGCTGGTTCCAGGGGTGGCGCGGGTCGACCGGATTGCCGAGCGGGTCGTGGGTGACGAACTGTTCCTGGCCCTGCCAGTCCTCGTAGTACGAGCTGCCGAGCAGGATCCGGATGCCGAGGTTGATCTCGGTGAGGTCGTCCGTGACGAGTTTGCCGTCCACGATGATGCCCGGGGTGACGAACATCTTCCGTCCCCAGTTGCTCATGTTGGCGTACGTGAAGTCGCAGTACTCAGGGTCGTTGAGCGCGCCCCAGCAGCCGAGCAGCACGCGGCGGCGCCCGACTTCCTCGTACCCGGGCAGGGCCTCGTAGAAGAAGTCGAACAGGTCGTCGTGCAGGGGAACGACGCGCTTCATGAACTCCACGTACCGCATGAGGCGGCTCATGTAGTCGGTGAAGAGCTGGACCGACGCGAGGGTGCCCACGCCGCCCGGGTAGAGCGTGGAGGGGTGCACATGGCGGCCCTCCATCAGGCAGAACATCTCCCGCGTGTAGCGGCTGACCTGGAGGGCCTCGCGGTAGAACTCGCCCTCGAGCGGGTTGAGCGAGCGCATGATGTCGGCGATCGTGCGGTAGCCGTGCTCTGCGGCGTGCGGCGCCTCGGTGCGCTCGGCGAGTTCCAGCACGCCGGGGTTGGTCTCGCGGACCATCTTCTCGCAGTAGTCGACCCCGACCAGGTTCTCCTGGAAGATGTTGTGGTCGAACATGTACTCAGCGGACTCGCCGAGGTTGATGATCCACTCGGCGAGGTGCGGCGGCTTCACTCCGTACGCCATGTTCTGCGCGTACACGGAGCAGGTGGCGTGGTTGTCGCCGCAGATGCCGCAGATGCGACTGGTGATGAAGTGCGCGTCGCGGGGGTCCTTGCCCCGCATGAAGACGCTGTAGCCACGGAAGACCGACGACGTGCTGTAGCACTCCGCCACCCGCTTCTGCTTGAAGTCGATCTTGGTGTGGATGCCGAGGCTTCCCACGATCCGGGTGATCGGATCCCAGGACATCTCCACCAGGCCGTCGCCGTCGGTCTTCGTCTTTGGTGCCATCTTCTGTGCAGCGCCCTTCGTCAAGTCTTCGTGCGGGAGGTCGGATCACCCGGGACGGCCACCCCGAGGGCGCCGTGCGGGACACCCATTCACCTCGGTGACCGGTATCCGGTCGTCAACTCCTTGCCGCGGTGGCGCCACTTGGGCTCCTTGTCCACGGTCTTGGCCGTGATGGAGCGGAGCTTTCGGATCACCGACCCGTACGCGCCGCTCGCCGCGCTGGACAGCCTGCTGCCGGGCGGCTCGTCCATGAACGGCATGAACTTGTCGGGGAAGCCGGGCATGGTGCAGGCGATGCAGATGCCACCGACATTCGGACAGCCGCCGATGCCGTTCATCCAGCCGCGCTTGGGCACATTGCACTTGACGACGGGTCCCCAACAGCCCAGTTTGACCAGGCACTTGGGCGAGTCGTAGGTGGTGGCGAACTGGCCCTGCTCGTAGTAGCCGGCCCGGTCGCAGCCCTCGTGGACGGTGGCCCCGAACAGCCAGGTCGGACGCAGCTTGTCGTCCAGCGGAATCATCGGGGCCGACCCTGCCGCCTGGTAGAGCAGATAGGTCAGAGTCTCGGAGAAGTTGTCCGGCTGGATGGGGCATCCCGGTACGCACACGATCGGGATGCCTGCCTGGGACTTCCAGTCCCAGCCGAGGTAGTCGGGCACTCCCATGGCACCGGTCGGGTTGCCCGCCATCGCGTGGATGCCGCCGTAGGTGGCGCAGGTCCCGATGGCCACGACGGCCAGCGCCTTGGGCGCGAGCCGGTCGATCCACTCGCTCGTCGTGATCGGCTGGCCCGTCTCCGGATCGTCGCCGAACCCGCACCAGTAACCCTCCGGCTTGATGGCCTCGTTGGGGATCGATCCCTCGATGACCAGCACGAAGGGGTCGATCTCGCCGCGCTCCCCCTTGAAGAACCACTCGATGAAGGTGTCCGCGCCGCCTACGGGTCCGCATTCGAAGTCGATCAGCGGCCAGTGGACGGCGATCTTCGGCAGGCCGGGCAGCACGCCGAGCACGATCTCCTCGATGCTCGGCTGCATGGCCGCTGTCAGGGCCACGGAGTCGCCGTCGCAGCTCAGTCCCGCGTTGATCCAGAGGATGTGAATCATCGGGGATTCTTCCTCTGTCGGCAGACCGGGCACGTCGGAATCGACCACGGTCGGCGGTGCTGCATCCATAGGGATGCCTCCTAGGGGGAGGAATGCAATGAAAGGGCACACATCGCCCCTCGTATTCCTTGATAGCAGGCACCCGGCCAGCACGCGATGTGGCCATGCGCGGGCCCGCGCATGGCCACCCGGACAGGTCACCGACCCGCCGCAACGGCGCGGATCAGGCGCGACGACGCCTCGGTGGAGGGCTGCTTACGAACGAATGCACGGCGCAACGCGTGGTACGGGGCGTGGGGATCCGAGAAGGTGCGGAGCATGCTGGAGAGCTCCGCTTCCCGGTAGAGGGACAGCGGCTTGACGGACTCGTCGCGCTCCCGTGTCTGCTTCTTCGCCGCGATGCGCTCCTGCATCCCGGAGGAATGGGCGAGCCGGACGGCCAAACGGGTCACCTCGCCGGAAAAGTCCTGGGGACAGCACTCGACGAGGCGGTCCACCAGACCCGGCCGCAGCCCCGCCGACGCGCTCACCGGCAGCGCCTCCTGCGTCAGTCGGTCGGCCACGTCGGCACCCACGCGGCGCGGCAGCGTGTAGGTCCAGTACTCGGACCCGTACAGCCCCATCAGACGGTAGTGCGGGTTGAGCACCACGCCCGCACGGCACCACACTTCGTCCGCGGCGAGGGCCAGCATGGCCCCGCCCGCGGCCGCGTTGCCGCCCAGGGCGCTGACCACCAGCCGGTCAGTGGTGGTCAGGACAGCCTCGACCAGGTCGTTCATCGCGTTGACGTTGGTCCAGGACTCAGCGCCCGGATCATCGGCCGCCTCAATCACGTTCAGATGGATTCCGTTGGAGAAGAAGTCCCGGGTGCCGCCGAGGACGAGCACGGCAGTGGGTCGCGAGCAGGCCGCCCAGTAGGCGTCGAGCAGGCGCCGGCAGTGCGACGTGCTCATGGCGCCACCCGGGAAGGAGAAGGACAGGAATCCGACCGCCCCGTCCTCGCGATAGCTGATGTCGGACCAGGTACGCCGGTCACGGTCCGCGTCAGGCGCGAAGACGCTCTCCGGAAGCTCGGGGAGCCGGTCGGCGAGGGCCTGAACGGCCGGCAGTTTGAACGGCCTGGGCTCCCCCGGTCGGCGGTGGGGCCTCAGTTCCGGAATCCATACGGCGCCATCCACGGTCGCCCGGCAGATCGCCCCGGCCCTGGTGGCGAGCAACTCCCCTGGGCGCCCCTTCAGTTCGTCCTCCGGGTAGCCCCCGTGCAAGTGCCATTCGCCGCCCAGGAGTTCGTCCAGCACGCCCGGGGACGAGTCGGCAGCGCGCAGCTTGCGCACCACGGTCTCGGTGCTGTCCCGCGCCCAGCGGATGCGCCGCAGGCCCTGGGGGTAGGAGGGGCGGGTTCCTGCCGCCGCCCTGTTCCTCACCTGAGCCTGGGGCAGGGGCGAATAGGTGCCCGAGGCGAATCGGTCGACGGCCAGGAGCACCGCGTCCGACGCGGCGTCCGACACCTCGTTCCGGTACAGGTCGCTCTTGCCGACCGGAGACACCGGGAAGCCGGCCGATGCCCACACGTCGCCGGCGTCCATCTCTGCGTTGGCCTGGAGCACGGTGACGCCCCAACGGTCCACGCCCGCGCTGATCGCCCAGTCGAGCGAGGACGGGCCCCGGTCACCGACGGGGCCGGGGTGAACGATGAGGCAGGTGTGCGCCCGCCACACATCCTCGGGGATGGCCCTCTTCAGCATGGGCGCGATGACCAGCTCCGGCTTACAGGCGCCGAGTGCGTCGCGCAGCGCATCGTCAGTGGATGCGAGATGCACGTCGAGACTGTGGCCTCGGTCCCGCAATTCGGCGTGGACGCGCTGAGTGAGACTGTTGAACGCGCTCGCCACCAGCAGAATGTGCACGGCAACCTCCCGTAGCCCCGCGGCTGCAAAACCGGAGCGGGTCCGGTCGCCCGACAGCTTCGGACACGGGGCAGGAGGCACACAGAAGCCGGGCCGCGTCGTCACTCTAAAGCGCAGGGATTGACCACCACTCGGCGCACGTGCGAGTCGTCGACAGCGGCGTCAGGACAGGTCCCTCGCCAGGCGGCATCGCACGCCGGCAGCGCCGGTTCCAGCCGAGCCCAGGACCAGTCGGTCGTGCGGGCCCTGGGCCTGATCTCCCTCAGCCTCGGCGGCCTGCCGCTGCGTTCAAGCTGCCCCTTCTCCGAGGAGGAACTGCCGGGGTCAGTGTGCTGCGTTGTCGAGCTCGACCTCAACCGTTGACGCGCCGCGCAGCTCGGCAACGCATTCGGCCTCAGCGCCCAGTTGTTTGCGGAGCCTGGCGCTCGATAGCTGAAATGTCTCGACCGACAGTGCGAGCTTGCGACCGCTCTTGCGGGGCCGCCAGATTCCGGCGATTCTTCCATCGGCCAGTACCGCGCCGGGCGCGCCCACGGTCTTCCATACGTCCCGTTGGTGTTTCTGGTCGACGATGGTGTCCCGGTCACGTAGTTGGGTGTACGGGTCGCTCGGTGGCAGCAACCGCACCCCGCGCGCTTCGGTCCGCGGCGACCGCAGGATGTCCAGATCCTTGGCGAGAATCCACGCCCGGCTGCCGTTGAATTCGACCGGGGTGAGTTCGTCCTCCAGTGTGGTCCACCACGGGTCTACGTCGCCGGCGTGGACACCGAGCCAGGCGGCGAAATCCTTGCGGGTGGACGGGCCGTAGCAATGCAGGTAGCGACGCAGCAGTGCGGCGCGGGCCTTCTCGGGGTCGACCTTCCGCGGCGGTCGGCCCAGCCATTCCCGTACCAGGACGAACGGCGCCTTGTTCCCGCTGCGGGGGGCGAAGCAGACGATGCCGCGCAGCGTCAGCACCCGGATGCTGAAGTGCACGACCGCCTCACCGAGCGGGACCTTCCGACCGTAAGGGCCCTCCGCCTGCCAGATCTTGCGCTGGGCGGCCGGCAGTCTGCCCGCGATGCGTTCTGCCAGCTCTTGACCGAGTTCGTTGATCGCCAGCTGCCGCCCGGACAGCACGGGCCCGATCTCGTCGGCGGTGAGGTCGACCGCCTCGCCCAAACCCATCCCGAGTGTGGTTAACGCCCCCTCGACGCCGCTGATCAAATGCAGTCGCGCCGTCTCAGTGGCCGGCAGGACGCCAGTGGTGAAAACCGGTGCGTCGACGGTCGGGAAGAAGAACGGCGACCCCCGCATGCACCAGGTCTGCAGCAGGCTCTTCTCCTCGCCGACAAGGTGGTCGACGCGGCCCTGCGTCATGTCCTCGACGCGGGCGTGCAGGGCGAGCAGCGCCGAACCCGGCGGAGTGTTCTGGATTCCACACGCCCCCGCCACCTCGTGCAGGCCATCGGCCGGTTGCCGCATCGCGAGATGGTGCGCGTGCAGTCGAAACGCGATGACGTCGCTGGTTTGCACCTTGGCGGCGGTGCCGCCGGCCCACTTACGAGGGGTCAGGACCCACCTCCCGTAATTCCACTGGCACACGATCGCCGTCGCCAACGACCCGCCACGTCAACGTCCCGTCTCAACGGTTCGACAAGGGCCGATCTTAGGCGGGCTCGGGGTGGCTCGAGGCGCGGCAGAGATCGCGGAGTGTCGCATTCTCGGCCCACTCCCCCGGCTTCTCCGCGCCCAGAACACCGAGAGGCGGCAGGTGAGCCTCCGGCCCATGCACTGTGATCGGGCGCGTCGACCGGGTGCGACATCGCCGTCCAGCGGCGCGCGGCCCGGCGCTCCAAGGCCCAGCACGGCGACTGGCGGGCGAGATGAGCCCGGTCCGTCTGTACGAGTCCCTGGCGGGCCAGGAATTCCGGCTCCCGGCGACGCAGGCACGGGAGGCGGGCACGCCGGCGGCCGTGTGACCGGAGAGGGCTGGGTGGCATGAGGCAGCGCTTGGGCCCGGTGCCAGTCGTGGCACGGGGTCCAGGTGATGGGCTCCCCCCGCACCTCCCTGCCCGCCTCCGTTTGGCTCTGTGCCCGCGCGGGTGCGGTCGGGAGGGCACAGCATGTCGGTGTCAGCCGTACCGGAACGGTCAGGAGTGCTCATGGCGACAGGCTGGGGTGATCGACCCGCGACCGGCTCCGGGGGAAGCGGCGCCGAGTGGCTGCCGGTCCTCGACGTCCCCGCTCCCGGCCGGCAGAGACGCTGGACCATTCTGCTGCGCTGGCTGCTGCTGATTCCCCAGTACGTGGTGCTGTTCTTTCTCGCCGTCGCGGCGTTCTTCGTCGTGATCGTCGGCTGGTTCGCGGCCTTGTTCACGAGGCGTCTGCCGGACGGGATCTTCTCTTTCCTCGGTTCCGTCCTGGCGTACGAGACCCGGGTCAATGCGAGCGCCACACTGTTGGTCGACCGATACCCGCCCTTCGCCTTCTCGGCCCCTCAGTACCCGGTGCAGATCGAGCTCCGCGCCACTCCGCTCAACCGTCTCGCGGTGTTCTTCCGCCTGATCCTGCTCATCCCGGCAGCCATCATCGCGACCCTTGTCCGGAGCGGCTGGGTCACGATCAGCTGGGTGTTCTGGCTCATCGCCCTCATTCTGGGGCGCCTGCCCGCTCCGCTGTACGCCGCGACGGCCGCTGTCGTCCGGTACAGCCTGCGTCTGAACGCGTACGCCTCCCTGCTCACGCCCGCCTACCCCAAGCGTCTCTTCGGGGACGAGCCGGCGCCCGCGGAGGAAGTCCGCTCCGGCACCCGGCCGCTGCGGCTCGACACCGCGGCCAAAGTCCTGGTGGTGCTGTTCTTGCTGCTCGGCCTGGTAGGACAGATCGCCAACAGCTCCGTCGACTATGACTCCGACGACGCCGACAGCATCACCGATCACTCGGCCGGCGCCGTGGCGCCGGGGCAATTCTGACCTGTTCCACAGCGTCAAGGAGGCGATGACACACCCATCATGACAGGTCAGAAGGCGTTTTCGTAGGACGAACGGCACAGGTCACCAGGCTTGTTCGGCCCACCCGGATGCACCCAGAATCTCCGCCATGAATCATTCGGGGAACGTCGATCAGGACGACATAGTGCGGGCGCGGAATGTGCTGCTCGCCTCCGGACGCCGCACTGCGCGCGAGGAAGTCGACGCCTACCGAGTACTCGTCCAAGTCAGCCCCGCCGCTTACCTGCCCCGGTTGGCCAAGGCCCTGCAGTGCCTGAGCTACGACACCGGCTCCGGCCGACGGCACGACGCCTGTCTCGCGCTGTGCGAGGAGTCGGTGGCCGCGGCGCGGGCCATCGATCCGGCTGAACCTGCCCGTGCGGACGTTCTGTATGAAGCGCTCGACGCCTGCCAGAAAGAGCTGTACACGCAGGGCCGGCGTACCGAAGGTCTCGCCCTGCGCGCCGAGATGCTCGCCGTCGGCCGCGCGCAGGCCGAACTGTCCCGAGACCCCAGGGTTCGGGGGCTGCGTGACTGGGCTGCCGGTCTCTCTGAGGAAGGCCGCTTCGCCGAGGCGGCCGACGCGCTGACCGAGTGGGTCGGGGCACTTCTGCCCCACGGGCCCAACAGCGGGAGTCTCGCCTGGTCACTCCTGGAATGGATCGCCGCTCTGGATGCCGCCGGCCGGCCCGGCGAAGCACTCGCAGCCTTCGAAATACTCGTCACCATGGAAGCGGCCGAGGCCGCGAACGATCGCGGCCCGATAGCCTGCCACCTCTACTCACTCATCGGCTACGCGCACATGCTCGACACCTGCGGCCGAGGCGAACAGGCCACTGCCGTAAGGCAAGAAGCGCTCGCCTTGCTGACGGAATTGGCCGCGACGGGCGAGCGCAGGTCCTGGAGCGGTTATCAAGCAGCCTACTGGGCGGTCCTGCTGCGCTTCTCCGGCGCCGACACCGAGCGGCAGGCGTCCGGCGAACCGCACTTCCCCTCGGGATCAACGCCCAGGGCGTGGACTCCCGACGTCAGGCAGCGCTACTTCGACAGCCGTATCACTCTGCGCGAGAAAGTGGACAGCCTTGCCCTGCGAGCCCCTGAAGACCCAGATCGCCACGTGGCCGAAATGGTGCGGCTTCACCGGGTCCTCACCGTTCGCTCCGCTGTCTACTGGGAACAGCACACCCATCTTTTCGCGGAGCGAGTGCGCCCTCTGTTCAACGAAGGAGTGAGCCTGGCCCACCAGTTGGCGCGGCAGGACCCCGCAGACGGTCCCCGGACACTGGCCAAGATCCTGATCGACCGATCGGCCTTTCACACAGCGGCCCGCGAGTTCGGGCCCGCCCTCGATGACTTCCGGCAAGCCCTGAGCCACCTGGGTGAGGCCGACTGGCACAACGGGCGGGAGGTCACTCGACAGGCACGTCCGGCCGGATGATCGTCACCGCGCACGGAGCGTGCTGCGCCACCCGCTGACTGACCGAACCGAGCAGCGCCCGTCGGAAGCCGCCGTGGCCGCGGCCGCCCACGACCAGCATCTCGGCGCCCTCGGCGGCATCCACCAGCACATCGGCCGCATTGCCACGCACCAGGCGTTTGTGCACCAGGGAGCTGCCGTCCTCGCCGAGGACGGCGCGGACCTCCTCGATCAGACCCTGCTCGGCCTGCTCCTCGTCGAATTCGGTGTCCACCGCCGGGGCCGACCACGACGCCATGCCAGGTACCTCCCACGCCGACACCGCCTCCACCCTCCCGCCCACCAAGTCCGCGTACCGGACCGCCCAGCGCAGCGCGGCCTGCGAAGAGGGCGACCCATCGATGCCCACTACGATCCTCGGCGGCCTGTCCATTGCGTTCACCCTTCCGACGCTTTTACCTCCACAGTGTCCGAAACTCGCACACATCGCCACGCGAGAAGGGAGCACGCTCAGGCGGGTCGAAGGGCTCAGCCGCTCCGAGACTCTCGATCGGTGACACGCTGGGGGACCGGCCTCACGCGTCCGGCACCCAGCTGCCCACGCGCTCGGCATCGATCCCGACCGATGCAATGTCGACGGTGGCGCGATCGCGGTCGGCCATCCGTACGGCAAGACCGGAGCTCGCCTGGTCGGCCACGCGCTCATGGAGGGGCGGCGGCGCGGTGTCCGCCATGTGGTGATCACCATGTGCGTCGGCGGCGGGATGGGGGCCGCCGGGCTCTTCGAAGTGCTCTGACGGGTCCGAGGGATTCCGAGCGGTTCTGAACGGCTCCGGTGCCCGTGCCGCCCGCCACGGGCACCGGAGCCATCAGCACGTACGCACTACTGCGTGGCCGACGCGATCGCGCGTGTCTACAGCGCGCCCTTCTCGGCGTCTCCCGCACAAAGCGCGTCGAAGACGGCGACATCCGCCGGTCCCTCCAACGCGTCCTTCAGCGCGCGTCCGATCCCGGCGAGCGCGGCGCCCTTGCCATGGGTGTGGAGCGCTTCCTTGGACTCCCATTTCTCGACCATGACGAAGTGGCCGGTGGTGCCGGTCTTGCGGTGCAGGGCCCAGCGGGCGCACCCCGGCTCCGCGTGCACATCGGCCGCGGCTTCTCGGAGCGTCTTCTCGACGAGTTCCTCCTGGCCGGGCTTGGCGATCATGGTGGCGATGACGACGTATGACATGGGGTGCTTCTCCTGGGGTGATCGATGGGAGGACGGGGCGGGGAGAGCGGCGCAGTGTCAGAGGCCGTAGTCGGTGGCCAGTGCCCAGGCCTGGTCGACCATCTGGTCGATGTAGGCAGTGCTGGGCGGGCCGCCCTCCGCGGCGTTGCGTGGCTCGTCGAGAGCGCGACATAGTACGCCTTCGCCGATGACCGCCACCTTCCACACGGCGAGTACGTGCCAGAAGGCGAGTTCCGGCCCGATGTCACGGCCGCTCGACCGGGCGTAGCTGTCGACGAGTTCGTCGCGTCGGGCGAAGCCGTCCAGTGCTGTGACGCCGAGGGCGGGGCGGTCGGGCGGGACTCCGCCGGGCTCGGGCCAGTAGGCGAGCAGGGTGCCCAGGTCGGCCATCGGGTCGCCGAGCGTCGACAGCTCCCAGTCGAGCGCCGCGCGCACGGCGCCGGTGTCCGGCGAGCAGATCACGTTGCGGATGTGCAGGTCGCCGTGGACCAGGGCGAGGCTCTGTCGATCGGGTACGCGGCGGCGCAGCAGCTCGGTGAGCCGGTGGAGGGCGGGCTGGTCGCGGGTGCGGCTCTGTTCCCACTGCCGGGACCACCGTTTCAACTGCCGTTCGGCGTACGGCCGGTGGCTGGCGAGGTCGTGCAGGCCCGACGTCTCCAGGTTCACTGCGTGGATGGCGGCGAGGGTGCGGGTCAGTGACGGTCCTACGCCTTCCCGTACCCGGGTGGGCAGAGCCTTGGCCACTTCCAGGCTGTCGAGCACGATCCCGTCGACGTGCTCCATCACCAGGTGGTGCACGCCGTCGTCGTCGCACAGGCCGACCACGGCGGGTACGGGGACCTGCGTGCCGGCGAGGGCCGCCATGATGCGGTGTTCGCGCCCGATGTCGTGGGCGGTGGGCAGCAGGGGGCCGTGCGGGGGACGGCGCACCACCCAGCAGTGGCCGTCGGCGTCGTCGACGCGGTAGGTGAGGTTGCTCTGGCCGAGGCCGATGCGCCGGGCGGTGAGCGGCCCGGTGACCTGCTCGCCCCGCTCCCCCAGCCATCGGGCGAGCGCGCCGAGGCCGGTGCCCGCCGGCGCCCCGGCGACGACGACGTTCGCCTCGCGCTCGTCCCCCCGGTCGGACAGTTCGAACACGCATCCTCCAACGGTCATGTCTCTTACGGTTTCACCGACGGCCGCCCGGCGCGAGGTCCGCGATCACCAGTCCTGGCGTGGCAGTGCGCGGCAGCGATGTGCTGCTTCAGGTCACTTCACAGCCGCCTGATAGCGCCGCATGCCGCGGAGCCACCGGTCGTAGTCGCTGCCCTTGTGGCGGTAGAAATCGAGTACCTGCGGGTGCGGAAGGACGAGGAACCGTTCGTCCCCGACCGCCTCCATCACGCGGTCGGCGACATCGAGCGGCCGCAGCAGCTCCCCCGAGTCCAACACGGCGCGGGCGGCGGCGCGTTCGACCGGATCGTCCGACCGGGTGCCGGCCATGAGCAGCTCGGTCTCGACACCCTGCGGGCACAGGCAGCTCACCCGCACCCCGCTGTCCCCGTACGTCACGGAGAGCCATTCGGCAAAGGCCACAGCGCCGTGCTTGCTGACGGAGTACGTCGCGGAGCCGATCTGTGTGAGCAGCCCGGCAGCCGACGCCGTGCTGAAGAAGTAGCCGGCGCCGCGCTCCATCCAGCGTGGCACCAGCACCTTCGCGGCACGCACGTGGGCCATCACGTTGACGTCGAGCGCGCGGCTCCACTCGTCTTCGCTCGCGTCGAGCCCCGCGCCACCGCCGACACCCGCGTTGGCGAAGTACAGGTCGACCGGCCCGAACTGCTCCTCGGCCGCGTCGACTATCCGCTCCAGGTCGGCCGTCGACGCGGCATTGCCCGCCACTCCCGCGACCCGCTCGCCGTGCGAACCGGCCAGCTGCTTGACCGTCGCGTCGAGGCGGCCGGCGTCGAGGTCCGTCAGCAGGACGCCTTGAGCGTCGTGTTCGAGGAGGCGCTGCGCGATGGCGGCGCCGATGCCGCCCGCTGCTCCCGTGACGATCGCGACTTTCCCGTTGATCTGCACGAACTCTCCCGTTCAGTTGCTCGACCGTCTCTCCTGCGGCCCCTGCACCGTAATTGAATCCGGTGTCACCTTCAATGCCTCGTCGCGGTGGACCGGCCCCGCGCGGAGCGCACGTCAGCCCTTCAGTCGCGTCGCCGCCCGCGGCGTCATGCGTCTGTCCCGTCGCTGGTTCGAGGCGTTCCAGGAAGTGCAGTTGCTCAGTCCCGCCGTATCGTCCCCGGCGCGTCGGCCGTGCTCGTGTCCGCCTTCAGAAGGGCGGGATCGATCGCGCGCTTGAGGATCTTCCCGGTCGCTCCCTTCGGCAACTCGTCCACGACGGCGACGAGATGGGGCACCTTGTAGGCGGAGAGGCGTTCCTTGGCCCATGCGCGCAGTTCGGCCACGCCGAGGCGGGCGCCGGACCGTACCGCGATGACGGCCGCGACCTCTTCGCCGTAGAACTCGTCGGGGACTCCCATGACGGCCGCTTCGACGATGTCGGGGTGTTCGTACAGGACCTCCTCGACCTCGCGCGGGTACACGTTGTAGCCACCGCGGATGACAAGGTCCTTCTTGCGGTCGACGATGCGCAGGTCTCCGGCCTCGTCCGTGGCGCCGAGGTCGCCGGTGCTCAGCCACCCGTCGCGCAGGGCCCCGGCGGTGGCATCGGGTCGGTTCCAGTAGCCCTTCATCACAACGGGGCCCTTGATGTGGACCTCGCCGACCTGGCCGGGCGGCAGTTCGTGACCGTCGTCGTCCCGTACGGAGACGGCGCAGCCCGGCAGGGCCCGTCCCACGTGTCCCGGCTTCGCCGGCCGGCCCGCGAGATGGCAGGTCGCGGCGCCGGTGGTCTCCGTCAGGCCGTATCCCTCGACGATGGTGCAGCCGAACCGCTTCTCGAAGGCGCGCATCACCTCCACCGGCAGTGAGGCGCCGCCGGAGGACGCGAGGCGCAGACCGGTGAAGTCGGCGCCTGTGTCGTCGGCGGCGCGCAGGATCGCGTTCCACATGGTGGGTACGCCCGCGATGAAGGTGGGGTGGTCGCGGCGGATCATGGCCAGCATGGTCGACGGGTGGAAGCGTTCGAGGAGAGTGAGGCTGCCGCCGGCGCGCATCGTGGTCCCCATCACGCACGCCTGACCGAAGACGTGGAACAGGGGCAGGCCGGTCACGGCGCAGTCCTCGGCGGTGATGGCGTGCAAGTCGCAGAAGACCGCCGCACAGGCGTTGAGATTGCCGTGGGTGAGCTGGGCGCCCTTGGGCCGTCCGGTGGTGCCGGACGTGTAGAGGAGAGCGGCTGTGTCGTCGTCCTCGCTTGGGTGCACATCGAGGATAGACGGGGTCCCTGTCGGACCCGTTTCGGTGAGACCAGGCCGCAACTCCCAGTACGGGACGGACAGTTCGTCCGCGGCCTGCTCGGGTGCCGGAGTGATCGCATGCCAGCCCAGGACGAGCGACACCTTCGCATCGCCCGCTATGAACGCCAACTCCCTTTGCGGGGCCATGGTGTTGGCGGTGACGGCGATCGCACCGGCGGCGAGGATCCCGTAGTAGGCGAAGGCGAACTCGGGCACGGAAGGCGCGACGAGCAGGACTCGGTCGCCTGGGCGTACGCCGTGCTCCGCCAGGCGGCCCGCGACGGCGGCGGCGCGCTCACGGAGGCGGCCGTAGGTCCATTCCTCGCCGTCCTCCCCGCGAAGGGCGATGCGGTCGGGTGTCGACGAGGCGTGGTTCCAGACTGGTGCGGCAGCATTGGTCATGCGGGGCGGCCTTCCGTGCTCACTTGGGGTCGAGGGGGCGGAATGCGGGCGCGCGGCCCTCCAGATAGCTGGCGACGCCCTCGGCGGCGTCGGGTCGGCGGAAGGCTTCCGGCATGAGTGCGTCCGCCACGTCGGCGGCCGTGACGAAGTCGGTGTCGAGAGCCTGGAGCACCTGGCGCTTGATGACGGCCATCGACGCGGGTGAGGACCAGGTGGCCAGTTCGGCGGCGTACTCGACCGCGACGTCGAGGAGCTGATCCGCGTCGACGACCATGTTGACCAGCCCCATTTCGTACGCCTCCGTACCGCGCACCACCCGCCCGGACAACAGCAGGTCCATGGCCCGGCTCTGGCCGATGAGGCGCGGCAGCAGCCAGGCGATGCCGTACTCGGCGATCAGGCCGCGGCGCGCGAACGCCGTCGTGAACTTGGCATCGGGTGTACTGAAGCGGATGTCGCAGTAAAGGGCCTCGACGAGGCCGAGCCCGGCGGCGGCCCCGTTGACGGCCGCGATGAGGGGCTTGCGCAGCGTCAGCGGGAACCACCGGGGGCGCTCCCTCTTCGGTATCGCGCCATCCATCAACTCCACTGTCGCACTGGCCTGTTGCAGGTCGTCCATGTCGGCTCCCGCGCAGAAGCCGCGGCCCGCTCCGGTCAGGACGATCGCCCGCACCTCGGGATCCGCCTCGGCTTGGTCAAGGAGGCCGAAGTAGCGTTCTTCCAGCTCGTCGGTCCAGGCGTTGAGACGGTCCGGGCGGTTGAGCGTCAGCACGAACACGGAACCTCGTCGTTCGGCCAGAACCGTCGTCGACTGGGCTGCTTGGATGCTTCCGGTCACCGTCGTCGTCTCCTCTTCAGCGGTTCGAACCTCTGGGGCCCGCCTCATGTATATTTGAACCCAACGTCAAGTTCAACACCTACAACACGCCCCTCACCGGCGTGCGTTCCTTGCGCCGGCCGGCATGCGAACGACAGGAGTTCCGGGCACATGACGACACATATGCCGATCACCGACTGGGAGCGCGTCGCGGCGCGGGATGTCACGACCAACGGCATCAGCCTCCGCGTCTTCGAACACGGCGAAGGACGGCCGGACAGTCCTCCCGTGGTCCTGTGCCACGGCTTTCCTGAGCTGGCCTTTTCCTGGCGGCATCAGATTTTCGCGCTCGCCGGGGCGGGGTACCGCGTCCTGGTTCCCGACATGCGCGGGTACGGCGGCAGCTCACGCCCCGACGATGTCGACGCCTACGACATCCTGACGCTCTGCGCCGACCTGGCCGGGCTCCTCGACGACGTCGGCGCGGACGACGCCATCTTCGTCGGGCACGACTGGGGCGCCTCCGTGGTGTGGAACATGGCGTTGCTCCATCCCGAGCGGGTACGCGCGGTGGCCGGGATGAGCGTGCCGGTGACGCCGCGCGCCCCGGCCCCTCCGCTGCCCATCCTGCGCTCACGCAACGGCGACGACTTCTACATTGTGTGGTTCCAGGAGCCGGGTGTCGCCGACCGGGCGCTGAGCCAGAACGTGCGCAGGACCCTCGTCACGAGGGAGATCTACTCCGCCAAGTGGGCCGCCGAGGCCGACGAGCAGTTGCCGCCTCCGCGATGGATGAGCGACGAGGAACTCACCTACTACGTCACGACGTTCGAGGAGACCGGCTTCACCGGTGGCCTCAACTACTACCGCAACCTCGATCGCAACTGGGCGCTGACCGAGCACCTGGACGGCCGCCTCATCAACCAGCCGTCACTCTTCATCACCGGGTCGAAGGACCCGGTGGGGAAGTTCATGCCCGCGCGCCTCGACCGGATGCTCACCGACCTCCGCGGACACGTCGTCCTCGACAGCGCCGGGCACTGGATCCAACAGGAGCGAGCGGAGGATGTGAACGCCGCGCTGCTGGAGTTCCTCTCCACCCTCGGCTGATAACATCCGCCGCTACCGATGATGTACGTGATCGACCAAGAGTGGATGGACCCCAGTGGGTGCCCAGGCCCCGGCCGCAGACGGCGGCCAGAAACAACCGATCACGCCACGCAGCCCGCGCGGCGTCCGGACACGTAACGCGCTGATCACCGCCGCCCGAGAGGTCTTCGAACGCGACGGATATCTGGACGCCCGGATCACGGACATCTCCAAGGCGGCGCATGTCGCCTCCGGGTCCTTCTACACGTACTTCAACAGCAAGGAAGAGATCTTCCAGGCGCTTGTCGAGCAGGTGCAGGAGGAGATGCTCCACCCGCACCTGCGCGAGCGCACCGGGATCACCGACACCCGGCAGCTCATCGACGCGTCGAACCGCGAGTACTTGCGCGCGTACAAGAAGAACGCGCGCCTGATGGCGCTGTTCGAGCAAGTGGCCCAGGTCGACGAGAAGTTCATGGCGCTGCGCATCGAGCGCGGCAACGCGTTCGCGCGCCGCAACGCCAAGCTGATCCAGACGCTGCAGGAGAGCGGCGAAGCCGACATGAGCCTGGATCCGCTGGTCACGGCGCACGCCCTGTCCGTGATGGTGAGCCGCATGGCCTACATGGTGTTCGTGCTGGGCCAGCGCATTCCCTTCGAGCGGCTCGTCACCACACTCAACAAGATCTGGGAGAACGGCCTCCAGCTCACGGCCTCCGAGCCGGAGCGCTGACCGCCCAGGGCCGGGCCGCGGCGGCCCGGCGCCGGTACTGCACGCCCGAGCTGTGCGGCAACCGTCGCAACGTGGCGCCGCGCCCGTCGGCTGGCCGGTGAGTAGGGGCAGCCCTCACGGACCGCGGGGCCCAAGGGCTGACAGGGCAGGCAGGCCCTCAGTCCCGGTAATGATCGGTTGATCGAGGCCCTGCCGGCCACAGACAGGAAAAGCGAGTCAGAGGAAAGACGCAAGCCCTTCGAGGAACCTGTCCACGTCTTCGGCGGAGTTGTACGGCGCCAGGCCCACTCGAAGGGCGGGGTTCTCCAGCTTCAGGGCGGTGAAGGTCTCGTAGGCGTAGAACGACCCGGCGGGGGCCAGGACGTCGCGTGCGGCGAGATGGACCTGGGCCTCGCGGGCGTCGCGGCCTTCGATCGTCATCAGGAGGGTCGGGGTGCGGTCGGCCGCCTTCGAGTGCAGGGTGACGGCATCGCCCAGAGCGCGTAGCCCCTCTTCGAGCCTCGTACGCAGCGCCCGCTCGTGCTCGTGCAGGGAGCCCAGCGAATGGGCGAGCCGCTCCCTGCGTGCGGCCCCCGTGCCCGGGTCGATCGCGGCGAGGAAGTCCACGGCTGCGGTGGCTCCCGCCAGGATTTCGTACGGCAGGGTGCCGAACTCGAAGCGCTCCGGCACGGTGTCGGGGGAAGGCGCGAGCTTGTCGGGGTGGACGGTGTCGAGGAGTTCGGGCGCCGCCGCGAGCACGCCGCAGTGCGGTCCGAGGAATTTGTACGGGGAGCAGACGAACAGGTCCGCGCCCAGCGCGGGCACGTCGACCAGGTGGTGGGCGGCGTAGTGCACACCGTCTACGTACACCAGGGCGCCGACCTCGTGCGCCCGGTCGGCGATGCGGCGCAGGGGCGGCTTGGTGCCCAGCACGTTCGAGGCCGCCGTGACCGCGACCAGGCGTGTCCGGGGCGACAGCGCCCGCTCGAACGAATCGAGGTCGAGCTCCATGCGCTCGCTGTCGATTTCAATCCAGCGGACCATCACTCCGGCACGCTCGGCCGCTTGTACCCAGGGGCGGACGTTGGAGTCGTGGTCCAGGCGGCTGAGGACGATCTCGTCGCCCGCGTTCCAGGCCTTGGCCAGATGACGGGAGAAGTCATACGTCAGCTGGGTCGCGCTGCGCCCGTGGACGACACCGTCGGCGGGCACACTGAGCAGGTCCGCGTACGCGGCGCGGAAGTCCGTGACGGCGCGCTCGGCGTTGAGCTCGGAGCGGCTGACAATCCCGCGGTTGGACAGAGGGCCCGTCAGCGTCGCGACCATCGCGTCGGCGACCGGGCGCGGGGTCTGCGTCCCGCCCGGACCGTCGAAGAAGGCAAACCCGTGGTCCAGGGAGGGGAAGTGGGCCCGGAGAGCGTTCACGTCGATGGCCATGGCCTCAGCTTTCTGGAGAAGGGAAAGGCTCCGTGCGCCCACCGTAGGGGTCTGGGAATAGCTCGTACACAGAGCTAAACTTATTTCATGGCCACGGACGAGCTGGCAGATTCCTTCGCCGACGCGCTCACCGCCGTGCAACGCCTGACCCGGCGCAGGCTCCGGCACGGCCTGACTGCGCCCCCGTTGCGCGGCGCCCAGGTAGAGCTGCTGCGCCTGGTGGTCGACCGGCCGGGAATCGGGGTGTCGGCCGCCGCCCGGGAGCTGCGTCTCGCCGGAAACTCCGTGTCCACACTCGTCAACCAGCTGGTCAAGGCCGCTTTTCTGCGCCGCGAGACCGATCCCTCGGACCGCAGGTCGGTGCTGCTGTACGCGACCCCGGCCGCCGCGGCCCGGTTGCGCGACTGGCAGGTCCGGCGGGGCGCATTGATGCGGGAGCAACTGGCGGCGCTCGATCCGGCGGACCGGGCCGCGCTCGCCGCCGCGCTGCCGGCCCTGCGCAAACTCGCCGGCAACCTGCACGAGGACCGCCCGCCCACGATCCGCACGCCCGCCGTCCGCACAGAAGGTGAAACGCCCCACGCAGTACAGGTAATACAGGGAGAACCGGGAGGTGCACAGGCATGAGCGAGGACCCCGCGGTCTGCTGCCGCGGACTGGAGTACGCGTTCGGTGAGACCCGGGCCGTCGACGGCCTCGATCTCACGGTCGGGCCGGGCGAGGTCTTCGGACTGCTCGGACCCAACGGCGCCGGCAAGACAACCGCGATCCGCTGCATCACCACGCTTCTGCCGGTTCCGCGCGGCCGCGTATCCGTGTTCGGGCACGACGCGGCGACCGAGCGGATGGCGGTCCGCCGGCTCCTCGGCTACGTGCCGCAACAGCTGTCCGCCGACTCCGGCCTGACAGGGCGGGAGAACGTGACGCTGTTCGCCCGCGTCTTCGACGTCTCCCGGCGCGAACGGGCCCGCCGGGTGTCCCAGGCACTCGCCGCGGTCGACCTCACGGACGCCGCGGACCGGCTCGCCAAGACCTACTCGGGCGGCATGGTGCGCCGGCTGGAACTCGCCCAGGCACTGGTGAGCGCCCCGCGCCTGCTGATCCTCGACGAGCCCACCATCGGCCTCGACCCGATCGCCCGGACCAGCGTGTGGAACCACATCAACGCGATCCGCGTTGCCACCGGCATGACCGTCCTGGTCACGACCCACTACATGGACGAGGCCGACCAGTACTGCGGCCGGGTCGCGCTGATGCACCGCGGGCGCGTGCACGCTCTCGGTACCCCCGACGGACTCCGCCGCGACCTGCACGAGCAGCGCGGGAACGCCGGATCCCAGGAGCCCTGGCCGACCTTGGAGGACGTCTTCCGCGACGTCGCCGGCCGCGGGCTCGACAGCGACGGTGGCGAAGGTGGTGACTTCCGCGATGTCCGCAGCACCCGCCGCACCGCGTCAAGGCTCGGCTGAACCGGCCGAGTTCGATCTGCTCCTCACCCCGCCCACGGCCCGTACCGGATGGCGCGTGGTGCCCGCCCGGGTGATCGCCCTGTGCGCCGTAGAACTACAGAAGCTCCGGCACGACCGTTCGGAGTTGTACACCCGAGCCGTCCAACCCGCCCTCTGGCTGCTGGTGTTCGGCGAGACCTTCACCCGGATCAAGGCGATCCCGACCCACGGCATCCCCTACATCGACTATCTCGCGCCCGGCATCATCGCCCAGTCCGCGATGTTCATCGCCATTTTCTACGGCATCATGATCATCTGGGAACGAGACGCCGGCATCCTGACCAAGCTCCTGGTCACGCCCACACCGCGCGCGGCGCTCATCACGGGCAAGGCCTTCGCCGCCGGAGTCAAGGCACTGATCCAGGCCGTCGTCGTGATCGTCATCGCGGCGCTCCTCGGCGTCGCGCTGACCTGGAACCCACTGCGTCTGCTCGGCGTTGCCGTCGCCGTGGTGCTGGGCTCGGCGTTCTTCTCCTGTCTGTCGATGACCATCGCCGGCATCGTCCTCACCCGGGACCGCCTGATGGGCATCGGCCAAGCCATCACCATGCCGCTCTTCTTCGCGTCCAACGCCCTCTACCCGGTCTCGCTCATGCCGGGCTGGCTGCAGGCGATCAGCCGCATCAACCCGCTCAGCTACCAAGTCGACGCGCTGCGCGGCCTGTTGCTGGGCACACCCGCGCATCTACCTCTGGACTACGCGGTACTCGCAGTGGCCGCTGCACTCGGCATCGTCGCCGCGTCCTCGCTGCTGCCCCGACTGGCCAGGTAACCCGCACGCGGCGGCCCTCCAGGGAGCCCCCGACCCTGCATCCGGCGGGCGAAATCGGCGATCGCGCCGTAACGTCGAATTATGTCCGTAAATCTCATAGTGCTTGGCAAAGAGGGGCAGACCTCGGAGCACCAAGGCGAGGTGCTGCACTTCGTCGACGGCAAGGAGGGCAAGTTCTCGTACTCGATCGACGCCGGTGCGCTGCTCGTATGGAAGGCAGACCCCCGTGCCGAGACGAGGGTAGAGGTGGCCTACGCCCCCCACGCGTGGATCAAGGCCAGCGGGGCCCGCAAGGACAGTTGACCGGCGGGCGACACCGATCTGCCCTCCCGTAAGCCCCGACAGCGCCAGGGCGGACGCCGGCACCCGCTCCGTGTTCACTCGCTTCCGCACTCCCGCTATTCCTGATTAGGAACACTTCTCACAGGCATAGTGGTGACGCGCTGAAGCGAGGGAACCCCGGCATGCTCCGACTTGGAATGATGGCGCCGTTCACCGACGGCCTGATCACATCGGGCGGATTCCTCCGCGACCTCGCGGGCCAGATTCCGACCGCCGGAATCGTCGAGCCGCCTGGTCCACGTCTTCCGCTGGAGCCGTGAGCCGGTCCTGGGCTCCCCCTGAGGCCGGGACCTTAGCGGCGGAGGGCTCAGTCGGCGGCGTAGGCGATGAGCTTGGCCATGTTGCCGGTGCAGGCGGACGTCGTGATGCCCTCGGCACTGCCGTTCGGCTGGTACGGCGGCTGCGCGGGCGGTGCTGCCGACGGGTTGGTCGTGGTGCCGATGGGGGTGATCCAGTGGTCCTTGGCGCCGAGGCCGTCCACGAGGGCGCTCGCCTGGCCGTCGGTCACCTCGGGCAGGGCCGGGTCGGCGCCTCGGAACAGGTCGATCGTGGAGAACCAACGACCCAGCCCTGCTCGAATCACGCATTCATCAGCAGAGTCCTTCAGGCCGGTGCACTGCGAATGAATCCCGGTAGCTCCAGACGTACGCGCCGCGGCAGGCCACGCGCTCGTCCATGAAGGCCGCTGCGCGGCGCATGGCTTACGCGGCTCGAGTGCGGGCGCTTCCAGTGCCGGTGCCGGTGCCGGTGTGTGAGCCTGCGGGGTGAGCGGCGGGCCGGTCCGCAGCCGACGCGATGCCGGGCTGCAGCCCGACCAGCGCTCCGACGGGGGGCACTGCGGCGGGTCGGGCGAAGGTGCGTCGGGACATGGGCGTTCGCAACGGTGTCGCCTCCAGGCCTGACGGATGCGCGTCGCGGGGTGCGCCGGTAGGCAGGACAGCCCCACAACTCAGGTGTCAGGGAAGAGAAAAATCGTCGGGGCATAGGCCTATCACTCGCCGTTCGGGACCCTCAAGGGTTCGTACCAGTGAAAGTTGTTCACGTACTCGATCAACTGGCCTATCGAAGCGTCACTGGCGCATCCAAGCGGTCAATTGACATGTTTCGCGCCCAAAAGCCCCACGTAGATTCATGTACATAAACTCAAACGATCTCTCGCAGAGGTATTGCCCTCGCGCCCCAGAGCCTCCTAGAGTCACGCACGCCGCCAGTCGAATCGATTCGACGACAGCGGACAGCGCCGCGGGAGCGGCCGGAACCAGAACGGCCAGGACGACCAGGACCGGACCGCAAAGGAGCGGGAATGGCCACGATCAAAGACGTCGCCGAACGCGCGGGCGTCGCGCCCAGCACCGTCAGCTACGTCCTCAGCGGCTCCCGCAAGATCTCTGAGGACACCCGGCGCGCGGTACAGGCCGCCATCGCCGAGCTCGGCTACCACCCCCGGGCCAGCGCCCGCACCCTGCGCAGTGCCCGTAGCGACGTTCTCGCCCTGGCCGTCCCCCGCGTGCCCGGCGAATACCGGTCGGTGGACGGCCGGTTCGCCATCGACATCAGCGATGCCGCCCGCAGTCACGGCTACGACCTGCTGCTGATGACCGACCTGGACGGGGTCGGCGGGCTGCGCCGGGTGGCCGGCAGCGGCCTGGCGGACGCGGCGGTCCTGATGGCGGTGGAGGAGCAGGACCCCCGTATCGGCGCCATGCGCGAACTGGGTTTCCCCACCGCGCTGCTGGGCCGCGGCGACGACGACTCGGCGCTGCCCTGGGTCGACCTCGACTGGGAGGCCGCCGTCAACCTCGCCTTGCGCGAGACCGCCGCGGCCCGCCACCGGCACATCATCTTCCTCGCCTCGGCCGACCACGAGATCGAGGCCCGCCGCGGCTACGCCGTCCACGGCCTCGACGGCGCCCGGCGTGCCGCGAAGGAGACGGGCGCGGACATCCGGGTGCACCCCTCGAGCAGCGACCCCGACGTGCTGCGGCGCCGAGTGCGCGACATGCTGGGCGCGCGGCCCGCCCCGACCGCGCTGGTCGTCCAGCACCTGCACCGCCTCCCCCACCTGCTTGCCGAAGTGGCCGCGGCAGATCTACGGATCCCCGAGGACCTCGCCGTCGTGCCCGTCGGCACCCTCCCCGACGACCTGGGCGGACGGCTCCTGCCACGTATCGAACTGCCCGTCGCAGAGATGTCCCTGGCAGTCGTCGAACTCGCGGTCAAGGCGATTGCCGCCGCGCCCCCCGGCCATGGGACCCAGACCCATCCGGCCCCCGGCCTCTCCCCTCACCGCCTGATCGAGCCGCAGATGGCGCCCGGGATCACCATCGCGCCGCCGAAACGGCACGCCTGAGCGCCGTCCCGACGATGCGGCGGCCGCGAGCCGCGAACCACAGGCAAAGAACCGCTCGCAAGACGCTCACGCCGCAACGCACTGCCGCGCACCATCCCCGAACCGCACGGCAAGACTCTCAACTCCCCGAGCCGCAGCCCCGATTGGAGAACCGCTCGTGCACTACCGCGCAGAGCGCAGACTGCCACCCGCCATAGCCGCAAGCCTCGCGGTAGCCACGGCCGCGTCGCTGGGCCTCACCGGGTGCGCCGCCACACCGGCCGCCGACACCGTCACCGTGCTCAACTCGGCCACGGACACCGCCGAGCACACCGCCAACCAGAAATTCTTCGATCGCTGCGCTGGGCCCCTCGGGCTGAAGGTCGAGCAGATCAGCGTGCCCGCGGACCAGGTCGCGTCGAAGGCGCTCCGGATGGCCTCGTCCAAGTCACTCACCGACATCCTGGAGCTGGACGGGTCCGAGCTGCCGCAGTTCGCCGGGACCGAGGGCCTGCGCCCGCTCAAGGAAGTCGGCGTCGACACGTCCGGGTTCTCCGGCAGCGCCACCTCCCTCGGCTCGTACGACGGCACCCAGTACGGCATCGCGCGCTCCGTCAACTCCCTGGCCCTGATCTACAACACCAAGCTCCTCAAGAAGGCCGGGGTCGAGCCGCCCACCACCTGGGCCGAGCTGAAGACCGCCGCGAAGAAGATGACTCGCGGCACCACCTACGGAATGGCGTTCAGCGCGAGCCCCAACGCCGACGGGGTGTACCAGTTCCTGCCGTTCTTCTGGTCCGGCGGCGGTGACGAGGCGAAGCTCGACAACGGCAAGGGCGAAGCCGCACTCCAGCTGTGGAAGGACCTGGTCTCGGACGGATCCGCCTCGAAGTCCGTCGTCAACTGGAACCAGCAGGACGTCAACGACCAGTTCGTGGCAGGCCGCGCCGCCATGATGATCAACGGGCCGTGGCAGGTGCCGGTGCTCGACGCCCAGAAGAAGGTGGACTGGGCGGTCGCCCGCATCCCGGTGCCCGAGGCCGGACAGGACGCGATCCCACCGATCGGCGGCACCGTGATGGCCGTGCCGAAGAACGAGGACAGAACCCGCGAGAAGAACGCGGGGAAGATCCTCAACTGCCTCAACTCCCAGAAGAACCAGCTCCAGTGGGGCGAGTCCGTCAACAACGTACCCACACGGGCCGCCGCCGCACGGGCCTACGCCGAGCAGAACCCCAAGCTCGCCGCCTTCGCCGACCTGGTCACCACCGCCCGCTCCCGGACCGCCGAGGTCGGCACCCGCTGGCCGGTGGTCGGCGACGCGCTCGCGGGTGCCTTCCAGTCGGTACTGACCGGCAGGACCAGCCCCGAACAGGCCCTGCACCGCGCCCAGCAACAGGCCTCCACGGGGAAGTGAGGAACCGGATATGAGCACCTTCGCCTCCACCGCCCCGGCCGCCAAGACCTCCGGCTCCCCGGCCACCCCCGCGCGGGCCGGCTCCGGCACCCGCCGCCGCGGGCTGCTCCGGTGGCTCTTCGTCGCCCCCGCGCTCGCCTACATGGCCCTCTTCTTCGGCTACCCGCTCGTCCGCAACATCGTGATGAGCTTCCAGCACTACACGCCCAAGACGTATTTCACCGGCGAGGCACCGTTCAACGGCCTGGACAACTGGCGGGCCGTCTTCGCCAACGAGCTGTTCGCCGGCTCCCTGTGGCACACGGCGCTCTTCACAGCCGGCTCCCTGCTCGGCCAGTTCACCATCGGCCTGGCCCTCGCCGTCTTCTTCTCCCGCCGCTTCCGGCTCTCCGGCTTCGTCCGCGCGATCCTGCTGCTGCCCTGGCTGGTGCCCATGGTCGTGTCCGCCGTCGTCTGGCGGCGCATCCTCGACCAGGACCACGGCATGCTCAACAGCGCCCTGCACGCCGTCGGCCTGACCGAGGGCGGCGTGCCGTGGCTCAACAGCCCCGGGGTGGCGCTGCTTTCGGCGATCCTGGTCAACATCTGGATCGGCATCCCGTTCAACATGGTGATCCTCTACGGCGGCCTCCAGGAGATCCCGCGCGAGCTCTACGAGGCATCGTCACTGGACGGGGCGAGCCCCTGGCGGACCTTCCGCAGCGTCACCCTGCCGATGCTGCGCCCGGTCGTCACCGTCGTCCTCGTTCTGGGCTTCATGTCCACGGTGAAGATCCTCGACCTGATCCTCGCGCTGACCTCGGGCGGACCCGCGGACTCCACACAGACCCTGGGCACCGTGACGTACCAACTCTCGTTCCTCCAGCTCGACTTCGGCCAGGGCGCCGTCGTGGGCAATGTCCTCATCCTCATCAGCGCGGTCTTCGCCGTGCTGTATCTGCGGGCCAACCGCGCCGACTTCGGAAAGGGGCTGTGACCGACCGTGAACCCGAACTCGAACCGTCGCCGCCTGCGGGCCGCCTGGAACACCACCGCCGCGCTGCTGATCCTCGCCGTCCTGCTCTTCCCGGTCTACTGGATGCTCAACACCGCGCTCCAGCCCGAGTCGAGCGTCGCCGCGACCAAGTGGTTCCCCGCCTCTCCCAGCCTGGAGAACTTCGACACGGCGTTCTCCAGTCAGGGCGGCTCGCTGCTGACCAGCTTCGTCGTCGCCCTCGGCGCCGTCGCCGTATGCCTCGCGCTCGCCGCGCCCGCCGCATACGGACTCGCCCAGTTCGGGCTGCGCGGCGGCCGGGGCATCGTGTTCACCACGCTGATCACGCAGATGGTGCCGGGCATCGTCATCGCCAACGCCCTCTACAGCGCGTACGCGGAACTGGGCCTGGTCAACTCCTACCTGGGGCTGATCCTCGCCGACGCCTCGCTCGGCCTGCCGTTCGCGATCGTGCTGCTGCGGGCCTTCATGGTGTCCATACCGAATGAGGTCGTCGAGGCGGCGATGGTCGACGGCGCCAACCGCTTCACCGCGTTTGTCCGCATCGTGCTGCCGATGAGCCGCAACGCTCTCATCACCGCCGGGCTCTTCACCTTCCTGTTCGCCTGGTCGGACTTCATGTTCGCGCTGACCCTCAACACCAGTGACGACGTCAAGCCGATCACGCTGGGCATCTACCAGTTCGTCGGCGCGCATGTCAGCGACTGGGGCGCGGTCATGGCCACCGCGGTGCTGTCCGCGGTACCCGCGGCGATCCTGCTGGTCGTAGCCCAGAAGTACATCTCCGCCGGGATCACCGGCGGGTCCATCAAGTAATGGCACATAGCGATAAGGGCTTCAGCCGCATGAGCACCCCCGCATTCCCGGAATTCCCCAACGGCTTCTTCTTCGGCGCCGCCACGGCGAGCTACCAGATCGAGGGGGCCTACAGGGAGGGCGGCAGAGGGCCGTCCATCTGGGACACCTTCTGCCGCGAGCCCGGACGCGTGGCCGGCGGCGCCACCGGCGACATCGCCTGCGACCACTACCACCGCTACCGCGAGGACGTGGCTCTGCTGCGCGGCCTCGGTGTCGACAGCTACCGCTTCTCCGTCGCCTGGCCGCGCATCCAGCCCGACGGCACAGGACCGGCCAACGCGGCCGGACTGGACTTCTACGACCGGCTGGTCGACGAGTTGCTGGCCTCCGGGATCTCCCCCGCCACCACCCTCTACCACTGGGACCTCCCCCAGGCTCTGGAGGACCGTGGCGGCTGGCGGGTACGGGAAACTGCGGAGCGCTTCGCGGACTACGCCGGCCTTGTCGTGGAGCGGCTCGGCGACCGGGTAGGCCGCTGGATCACCCTCAACGAGCCGTTCTGCAGCGCCTTCGTCGGCTACGCCGCGGGCGCCCACGCCCCCGGTGCACGGGAGGGCCGTGGCGCGCTCGCCGCCGCCCACCACCTCCTCGTCGGCCACGGCCTCGCCGTCCGCGCCCTGCGCGAGGCCGGCGCCCAGGAGGTCGGGATCACGCTCAACCCGGACCGGCTGCTCGCCGCCACCCCGGGTTCGCCGGCCGACCTCGCCGCCGTGCGCCGGGCCGAGACCCTGCACAACGAGGTGTGGCTGGACCCGCTGTTCGCCGGGCGCTATCCGCAGCATGAAGCCGAGACCTGGGGCGAGCCGGCCAACGGCTGGAACCGACCTGACAGTTCATACGGGCTCGACGGTTCATACGGTCTCGACACTTCGTTCCGGCTCGACACTTCGTACCGTCTCGAAGGCGACCTCGAACTGATCGCCGCCCCACTCGACTTCGTCGGCATCAACTACTACCGGCCGATCACCATCGCCGACGCCCCGCACCGCGACCCGGACCCGGCGACCCGTACGGCCGTCGACATCCGGGTCACCGAGACCTGGCGCGACGACGTACGGCACACCACCATGGGCTGGCCGGTCGTCCCGCACACCTTCACGGACCTGCTGGTCGACCTGACCAAGCGCTACCCCGAGCTGCCCCCGCTGGTCATCACCGAGAACGGCTCGGCCGAGGCCGACACGGTCACGGACGACCGCCGGGTCCACGACACGGACCGCATCGAGTACCTCCGTAGCCACCTGGAAGCCCTCTCCGCCGCCCTTCGCGCCGGCGTCGACGTGCGCGGCTACTACGTGTGGTCGCTGCTCGACAACTTCGAGTGGGCCCGTGGTTACGGCCAACGGTTCGGCATCGTCCGGGTCGACTACGACACCCAGGAGCGCATCCCCAAGGACAGCTACCGCTGGTTCCGGGACCTGATCGCCACCCACCGCGCGCGAACCACCACCGCTGACAAGGACCACCGATGAAGTTCACCGACGGCTACTGGCTGATGCGCGAGGGCGTCCGGGCGTCGTACGCCACCGAGACCGCCGAGGCGCGCGTCGACGGCGACCGGCTCAC
Organism: Streptomyces sp. DS1-CR2; assembly: GCF_055760475.1. Lineage (NCBI taxonomy): Bacteria > Bacillati > Actinomycetota > Actinomycetes > Kitasatosporales > Streptomycetaceae > Streptomyces > Streptomyces sp. DS1-CR2. The sequence continues at coordinate 8,819,589 of NZ_CM147085.1, read as the reverse complement.
CCTGTACGCCCCGGTGCGGCGGGTGGAGGAACGGGGCCACACCCTCAACAGCCCGCTCCTGACCGTCGAATGCTGGTCGCCCGCCGAGGGCGTGATCGGCGTCCGCTCCACCCACCACGCGGGCGCCGCCGCACACGGCCCCGACTTCGCCCTGCGCACCGACCCCGACCACACCGCGAAGATCACCCGGGACGGGTCCCTGCTGGAGCTGACCAGCGGGGAGCTGTCCCTGCGGGTGGACACCGCCGCACCCTGGCGCCTGGACTTCACCGCCGAGGGCCGCGTCCTCACCTCCGCCGGGTCCCGCGGCACCGGCTTCGCCCTCACCGGCGACGGCCGCCACCACTCGCTGGCCCAACTGTCCCTGGGTGTCGGTGAATTGGTCTACGGGCTCGGCGAGCGCTTCACCCCGTTCACCAGGAACGGCCAGAGTGTGGACATCTGGCAGGCCGACGGCGGTACGGCCAGTGAGCAGGCGTACAAGAACATCCCCTTCCATCTCACCAACCGGGGCTACGGCGTCTTCGTCAACCACCCCGGCCACGTCTCGTACGAGATCGGGTCCGAGGCAGTGGGGCAGGTGCAGTTCAGCGTCGAGGACCAGTCGCTGGAGTACTACGTCATCCACGGCCCGACGCCCAAGGACATCCTGGACCGCTACACCGCCCTCACCGGCCGCCCGGCGCTGCCGCCCGCCTGGTCGTTCGGGCTGTGGCTGTCCACGTCCTTCACCACCTCGTACGACGAGGAGACGGTCAACCGGTTCGTCCGCGGCATGTCGGAGCGCGGCATCCCGCTCGGCGTCTTCCACTTCGACTGCTTCTGGATGCGCGAGTACCAGTGGTGCGACTTCACCTGGGACCCCGGCGTCTTCCCGGACCCGGGGGGCATGCTGCGCCGCCTCAAGGACGACCAGGGGCTGCGCATCTCGTTGTGGATCAACCCGTACATCGGCCAGAAGTCCCCCCTCTTCACAGAAGCGATGCGCCATGGCTACCTGGTGCGCAGGGCCAACGGCGATGTGTGGCAGTGGGACTTGTGGCAGGCGGGCATGGCGCTGGTCGACTTCACCAACCCTGAGGCGCGGGAGTGGTACGCGGGCAAGTTGCGCGGTCTTGTGGCGCAGGGCGTGGACTGCTTCAAGACCGACTTCGGCGAGCGCATTCCGACGGACGTGGTGTGGTACGACGGTTCCGACCCGGAGCGCATGCACAACTACTACACCCAGCTCTACAACGAAACCGTCTTCGAAGTGCTGAGCGAGGCGCGGGGAACCGACGAGGCTGTGCTCTTCGCGCGGTCCGCGACCGCGGGCGGGCAGCAGTTCCCGGTCCACTGGGGCGGCGACTGCGAGTCCCACTTCGGGGCGATGGCCGAATCGCTGCGCGGCGGCCTGTCGCTCGGCCTGTCCGGCTTCGGCTTCTGGAGCCACGACATCGGCGGCTTCGAGGGCACGCCGACGGCCGAAGTCTTCAAGCGGTGGGTGCAGTTCGGCCTGCTGTCCTCGCACAGCAGGCTGCACGGCAGCAGGTCGTACCGCGTGCCGTGGGAGTTCGACGAGGAGGCCGTGACGGTCACCCGCGACTTCACGCGGCTCAAGCACCGCCTCATGCCGTATCTCTTCCGCGCGGCCCAGCAGGCGCGGGAGCGGGGCACGCCGGTGATGCGCGCCATGCTGCTCGAGTTCCCCGAGGACCCGGCGTGCCACGCCCTCGACCGGCAGTACATGCTCGGCGAGGACCTGCTCGTCGCCCCGGTGTTCTCGGCGGAGGGGACTGTCGAGTACTACGTGCCTGACGGAACGTGGACCCATCTGCTGTCGGGTGAGCGGGTCCGGGGGCCCGGCTGGCGACGCGAGCGGTACGGGTTCGACAGCCTGCCGCTGCTGGCCCGCCCCGGCTCGGTGATCCCGTTCGGGGAGAGTGACGACAGCGCGGTGTACGACTGGGCGCACGGGGTGACGCTGCGTGTCCACGACCCGTCGGACGGCATGATGACGGTCACTCGGATCCCTGCCGCGGATGGTTCCACGGCAGTCACCTTCCGCACGCGGCGGGAGGGCGACGTCATCACGGTCGAGACCGAGGGCGAGGGCGCCCAAGTGCCGTGGCGGGTCCTGCTCGTCGGCATCGAAGCCGCCGGCGAGCACTCCGAGCAGACCACCGTCGGCACCCTGATCACGGCCGCGCCCGGCGTCACGACGGTCTCGGCGCTTCTCCTGGAGGCGGACTCGACGTAGCTGCCTGAAGGGGAGCGGCTAGTGGGCGGTCACTCCCCCTCGGGCCGCCAGTCAAGGAGTTTGACCTTGCCGACGCTGTCGACGTGGGTGTGCATGGCCCGGGCCGCGTCTTCGGGTGGGCCGGCCCTCACGGCGTCGGCGACGAGTTGATGCTGTTCGAGTGACTGGGCAGGGCGGCCGGGCTGGCGCTGACCGCCAACACCCAGGCTGTGCCGGTCAGTTCGTGCGCCCGGGATCCGTCTCGTGGCCGTCGGCATCCGGCGGAGCATCCTGCCGCCCGCCCTCGCCGACGGGCTCGGCGTCGAGCGTTACGCCGTTCGTCCGCAGCATGTGTCTGACGTCCAGGATCAGTGGGAACACTTCGTGGTTCCGGTCCTCACCCTGTTCGTCCCAGGCTCGCTGCTCGGCCTCGACCGCCATCCGGTCCTGGGCGAACACCCGTTCAGTGAAACGGCGGATGAGCGGCCATGCCAGGTGGAGCACCCCGGGGACCGGCGGCTTCGCGATCATCAGCAGGCCGTAGGCGTGGTTGATGCGCTGTTCGGCGTCCTCCGGCACGTAGGCCGCCCAGAGGGAGAACGACGGGAGTTCGGCGCCGTCGGGGACGGCTTGCAGGGTCTGGTACGGGTACTGGGTGCGGATGGTGATCTCGTCGGGTGTCTGCTGTCCACCGAGCCCTTCGGCGGACAGCAGTCCGGCACCGCGGTCCTTCTTGCCCCCGGCGGGGACGAAGAGGTAGCGGGCCTCGACGAACTGCGGGCCGGTCTCGTACCCCAGCAGCTCGGGCTGAATTCTGCCCAGCACGCTGCGGTGCAGGAACTGGTGGTTCATGTCGAGCAGGTTCTCGTGCATGAACGAGTAGTGGCAGCGCACGGTGCGCGAGAAGGTCATGGTCCGGTGCGTGGCCGCGCCGAACTCCGGCAGCGCCGGGAACGGCGCCGACTCGGCCTTCTCGGGGTCACCGGGGAAGACGAACACCAGGCCGAACGCCTCGCGGACCGGGTACGACCGCACTCCGCGCGGCGGCCGCTCGCACCCCTTGGGCAGGTACGGGATCTGCGAGATGCGGCCGTTTCCGCGGTAGGACCAGGCGTGGTAGCAGCAGCGCAGGGCGTCCCCCTCGACGACTCCGAGGCTCAGCGGCACCTGGCGGTGCGCGCACCGGTCCTCCAGGGCGTAGACCCTTCCGCTCCGGCCGCGGTAGAGCGCGATCCGTTGTCCGGCGAAGACGGCGGCGAAGGTGCGCTCCCTGCGCACGGCCCGCGACCGGGCCACGGGATACCAGTAATCCGGGTCGATCCCGATGCGCCGCAGGTCGGCGACGGCCTCTCCGCGTTCGTCCACCGGACGCCGGGGAAAGCCCGCCGGTCCGTCGGCGCTGTACCCGTCCGTTCGGGGAAGGGCCTCGGTCATGTACTGCTCCCTTGCGCTGGAGCCGGCAGGACAGGGAAGCACCAAGCTCCCCGGAGGGGTACGCGCGTGGCGCGGCCGGCCTGTCCCATGCCGAGCCTTTGGGTTCCGTTGGCTGCCGGTCAGCGGGCACGCCGTCGGCGGCATCGGTTCGGTCCGAGCCACCGGAGGCCGAGGGTGCTCCGCATGCCGCAGCGGGACTCCATTTCTCCACGGTGGTAGCAGGCGGCCCGAACGGCAACTGCGACAGCGCGCATCGCCGGTCCGTCCGGGCGCGGCAGGCCCGAGCACGACGAGGTGCGTCCACTACTGGACCGGACGCACCCGCAGGCCGGGAGACGGCCCTCCTCCTACTCCATTTGCCTGTTCGGCTCCCCTGGGCGCGGTACTGAGCTTCGCCGTTCCCCGTCCACGCGTTGACGCCGTGCGATCGTGCAGCGTCAGAGCGACGCGACCAAAGGAACGTATGAACGAGACCGTTACAATTCCCAACAGAACGGCCGAGGCCGGGAATGATCGCGGCTCCCCCAGGGCGAACGCGACGGTGCACGACCGGGCAGAGCTGGACTTGCTCCTGAGATCAGCCCTCGCCCTCGAACACGCCACCATTCCCCCGTACCTTTGCGCGATGTTCTCCCTCAAAGACGGAAAGAACCGAGAGGTCGAACGCATCATCCGCAGCGTCGTCATGCAAGAGATGCTGCACCTGGCACTGATCGGAAACATCATGAACTCGATCGGTACCACCCCCAGGTTCGACGACCCGGACCTGGTTCCCGTCTACCCGGGGCGGCTGCCCGGCGGGGTCCTGCCCGACCTGGAGGTCTCGCTCGGCGCCTGCTCGATCGAACGGGTACGCCAGGTCTTCATGGGCATCGAGCGGCCCGAGGACCCGCTCGCCCCGGCCGGCCAAAGAGCGCTCAAGGCCATCTCTGGTTACAACCCTCAGCTGGACGAGCACGGGAACATCCAGAACCTCGACGAAGAGGCCCTCGACGCCCCTCGAAAGTTCTTCGCCCTGGCCGACTACGACGCCACCACCGTCGGCGGGTTCTACCAGCACATCGCACAGGTGCTGACCGATCTCGACGAGAGTGACGAGAATCTGTTCAGCGGCGATCCAGACAGACAGGTCAGCTGGCCGCACGCCCCCGGACGGCTGTACCGGGTGACCAATCTGCAGACAGCGTGCTGGGCCATCCTCGAGATCATCGACCAGGGCGAGGGCCACGCCCAGGACCCGACCGTGGGCCCGCTACCGGGAAGGGCGTCATGACCAGCACCGAACAGGACGGGGCCGCCGGCGGGCCCGACCGTCGTACCGCTCTGCAACTGGCGGCCGCTGCCGCTGTGTCGGGGGTGCTCGTCACCAGCGCAGGGGCACCGGCCTCGGCGTCGGCCGTCACCGAACCGTCGCCCGTCACCGAACCATCGGCGGCCGACGGACCACTACCGGCCGTCCAGGCCGAGCCGGGTGCGGATGAGCTGGCGCACTACTACCGGTTCTGGGAGATCGTGCAAGGGCGCCAGCTGGTCAAGACGCACGGCTACTGGGCGTTCGACGGGCGGCGGATCCCGTTCGATCCGAGCGGTGTGCATCGCCTGGTCGAGAATCCCGACACCAAGCGGCTGGAGGAGGGCTCGGCAGCGCGCACAGCGTCCGAACAGTGCGATCGCGCCTACACCGAGATGCTCAGGACGCTCAACCGCGTGTTCGACGGCCACCCCGAAGAGCTCCGCCGGGCCGAGACGCAGATGGAAGCCCTCGGTGAGCAGGCCCGTGCGCTGATGCGGATGCCGAGCGCCCCCGGCGCGAAGACCTTCCTGGCCCCCGCCTTCCAGCTGACCGAGGACCGCTGAGGAGGATGTGTCCACGGGTCCCACTGCGGATGCGTCCACGGTGACGACGCCTGCGCTCGCGGTGCCTGGTCCGGTCACCAGCCCTACGTTGGTGACATGGCAGTGATGACCGCTAAACGTCCGGGAGCGCAGGCTCGGGTTCGCGTCGTGGACGTCTTGTTGGCGGCCGTGCTCTTTGTGCTGTCGATGGTGGCGGTCTCGATCGTTCATGAGGAGCATCGGATCTCCATCCGATGGCAGGCCGTGGTGCTCGTCGGGACCAGCTGCTTCGCGCTGGTGTGGCGGCGCCGCCACCCCTTCGGCGTACTCGTCGTGGCCGTCGGCTGCGGGGTGGTGCTTCAGGCGCTCGGATTCCGGGAGGGTCCACTGGGGACGAGCTCGGTCATCCTGTCCGTGTACACCGTCGCCGCGTGCACCGACCGGCGCACCACCTGGACAACAGCGTGCATGTCGGCGACCGTGCTGGTGGGAGCGGCCATTGTGACCGAACGGTCGTGGCTCTCCCCGGACAACGCGGCGATGCTGGCATGGACGGCTCTGCCGGCGGCGGTCGGGGACGGAGTGCGATCGCGCAGGGCCTATGTGGCTGCCGTGGAAGAGCGGGCGGAGCACGCGGAACGCACCCGCGAGCAGGAGGCCCGGCAGCGGGTGGCGGCCGAACGGATGCGGATCGCACGTGAGTTGCACGACGTCGTGGCCCACCACATCGCCCTGATCAACGCCCAGGCGGGCGTCGCCGTCCATCTTGTGGAGCAGCGGCCCGAACACGTACTCACGGCCCTGGAGGGGATCCGCGACGTGAGTCAGTCCGCGCTCGACGAGCTGCGGGTGACCGTGAGCCTGCTGCGGCAGCCGGACGAGACAGCCGCGCCCCGTGATCCGACGCCGGGCATGGGTCACGTACCCGACCTCCTGGCGTCCTTCGAACGTGCTGGGCTTGCTGTCAAACAGACGCTGAGCGGCGACGCCAAACCCCTGCCACCGGCGGCCGACCTGGCGGCGTACCGCATCATTCAGGAGGCCCTGACCAACGTGCGCAAGCACTCGGGTGTGGACCAGGCCCGACTCGACTTGTCCTACCTCCCGAACCTGCTGACGATCACTGTGCAGGACGACGGACCCTCGCAGCCCGCCCGTTCCGACCCGGGAAAGGGCCACGGGCTGATCGGGATGCGTGAGCGGGCCGGCACAGTCGGAGGCAGGGTGCAAGCGGGACCGCGCGCCGAAGGCGGTTTCACCGTGACTGCCGAGCTGCCGCTGCTGTCCGGCACCGGCGAAGGCGAACCGGCGTCGGCGGGTACCGACGAGACGGCTTCGAGTGGCACCGCCGAGGAGGGACGAGCGTGACGATCCGTGTCCTTCTCGCCGATGACCAGGCTCTGCTGCGGGGCACCTTCAAGATGCTGTTCGATTCGGCGGACGACATGGAAACCGTGGGGGAAGCCGAGAACGGCAGGGAGGCCGTGGACCTCTGCGAAGAGCTCCAGCCGGACGTGGTCCTGATGGATATCCGCATGCCCGAGATGGACGGCCTCGACGCCACGCGCCTCATCAGTGAGTCCGAGGACCTCGCCGGGGTGAAAGTCCTGATCCTCACCACCTTCGAGGACGACGAGCACGTCGCCGAGGCGCTGCGTGCGGGGGCGAGCGGCTTTCTCGGCAAGGGTGTGCGGCCGGAGGTCCTGCTCGAAGCCGTCCGCACGGTGGCCGCCGGTGAGGCGCTGCTCTCCCCCGTGGCGACCCGCGCGCTGATTTCCCGTTTTCTGGCGCAGCCCGAGCTGTATCCGGCCGTCGTCCAGGAACGCCTGCAGTACCTGACGCCACGGGAGCGCGATGTGATGTGTCTGGTGGCGCTGGGCCTATCGAACGAAGATATTGCCGAACGTTTGTTCGTAAGCCCGCTGACCGCAAAGACGCACGTCAACCGCGCCATGACCAAGCTGGCGGCACGTGACCGGGCCCAGCTCGTGGTCATGGCCTACCAGTGCGGCCTGGTCAGCCCAGCAGTGGAACCGGCCGGCCCACAGGCCTGAAGGGCCCGCCCGGAGCAGGCGGGACGGCGTCGGCCGTACGCCCGGGCATCGGATACCACGGATGCAGTAGACGCGATTCGCTCCAGGGGGACGACGCGTGATCGCCCCGCGTCGGCCACATTGAACGTATGAAGGAAGCAGGTCTTCGAGCCCCAGTGCCCCGCGGCACGACCGCCTCGGCGCCTGCCCGCCTCATGTGTCGCAGCTGCGCGATTCCGCGCTTGTGCGGTGGCCAGGAGAGGACTCGACATGTTCAGTAACGCCCAGGAATGCCACACCACCCGTGAACGGCTGGCCGGTTACACGCTCGACGCGCTCGCCGAGGAAGAGGCCCGCGCCGTCACCGCCCACTTGGCGACCTGTTCCGCGTGCCGGGACGAGCACTACTGCCTGGCGGCGGTGGCCGCTCACCTGATTCCTCTCCGGGAGGCGCTGGCCGACGAGTCTCGCCGCAGCATGCCCCGTCGGCGCCGCCCGGCGCGGACCGAGTCGCTGACTCTCGCGCGCTGGGCGAACTGCAAGGTGCTGGCGGCGACCGGCTGAAACGCGGTGCACTGAGGGGAGGGCGTCAAGCGTCCCCCGGCAGACGCCCTCCCCCGTGCCGCTTCCGTCTCCGCATCGCATCGCATCGCATCCAGAATTCGTGACGATGCCAACAGGCCGTCCACGCAAGGCCGTTGGGCACCTGTCGGCAGGCCCGAGGATCCGGATCCGACTTCTTTTGCGGAGAGGCACAACCATCCCGATGTGTCGCGAGTCACATGAAGTAAGAGCAACAAACTCGCAAAGATCACAAGGGGGAAATATGCGATTCAGCCGACCTGTCCTGACTGGTGCAGCTCTGGCAGCCCTGGCGATCGGGGGCACGACTGCGCTGGCGGGACCCGCCTCCGCCGCGCCCAACACCACACCGCAGAAGGTCTGCGGAAGCAGCTACAAGACCGTCAACTCGGCGCCGGTCGGCTCACTGGGCACGGTCTACCTCACGTACAACGCGACGAACGGCAAGAACTGCGTCGCGACCATCCGCAACAACCCCGGCACCCGGCTGGACATGTCCGCGTGGATCTACGTCTCCGACACCGACCAGGGTGACCAGGACTACGGGCAGTACACCTCGTACGCGGGACCGATCTACGTCTACGGCAAGGCCCACTGCGTCGACTGGGGCGGCAACATCAAGAACGTGTACGTCCAGGTGACCGGGTCCAACTGTGCCGCGCTCAGGGAGCACCGGGTCACCACGACCCGCTGATCGCTCGCCGCGCGACAAGGCACAGCTGACCAACGCACCACCGACCGGCCAACGGGAAGCACTTCACCCACCGTTGGCCGGTCTCCGCGCGAAGTGCCCACAGAATCAAGCCTGTTGCAGCAGACACCCACGCGCCTACGTCGCCCGGAACCGTCCCCGCTCCACCTCGGCGACCAGCCCTCCGCCCATCAGCACGTCCAGGTGCTGCACCGCCGTCCTCCGCTCGACCGGCCTCACATGCGGCCCTTCGACGTGGGGCCGGTAGACGAGCCTGTGCTCGACGATCTCCTCGACGGTCCGCGGCTCTCCGAGGAACGTGAGCAGCGCCGCCTCGCGCTTGGCCACCACGCCGGCAAAAGCGTCGAGCCGGCGCCGGAATTCCTCGGCACCCTCGATCACGCCCTTCTGGTGGGACGTGCCGTACCAGCGGGCGTCGATCTCCCGGCACCGGCGCATCGACGCCTCGAAGTCCACGAGACTGCTGCCGGTGTCCCCGTAGTACGGACCGAACGACGTCAGGTCGATGTCCCCCACGAACAGGAAGCCGTCCGGCTCGATCAGGAAGCCGCTGTGGCCCGCGGTGTGCCCGGGCAGATGCACGACGGTCACCGTGCGGCCGCCGAGGTCGAACACGGCCCCGTCCTCGAACCCCTTCGCGTCCGGTCGTCCCTGCACATGGAACTCGTCCCGCATCATCTTGTCGACGACGACGACCTCTTCGGGCGGAAGGCCGATTCCGGCGACCAGAGCTTCACGGGATCGCAGCGCGTCGAGGTCACCTTCGTGGGTGTGGACCGGCACCTCGTAACTGCCGAGACCGGCGATGTGGTCCTCGTGCGCATGGCTCACGAGGACCAGGTCCGCGGGTGGCGCGCCTTCGACGAGCGACAACGACGGGTCGACGACCAGCGATTCGGCCGTGCCACGCACCAACAGCGTGTTGCCGTACGGGTAGGCACCTCGCTGGGCGCCCACGAGCACGCTGACGTCGCCGTATTCTGCCGCCGTGTATTCCGTGGTCCGCATTTCAAGATTCTCTCACTTTCCGGTCCGGTCTCCGGTCGAACGCCCACATCGCATGCAGCACCGGAGCGTCGAAGACGAGCGCGGGCGCGAACCGCGGCCGGGCCCGCCATACGGCGGTGAGGCCGCCGTGGTGTTCAGCGGGACTGGAAGCCGGCCAATGCGTGGACGACGTGGGACGACGCCGGGTAGAGCTCGCGGTACAGCGCGTACAGCTCGTCGTAGCGGGACGTCATCTCCGGGCGGGGGGTGACGACTTCCTGGACCGGGTTCCATGCGTCGATGCGGGCGTCGGTCACGAGTTGGGCGGCGAGGAGCGCCCCTCCGTAGGAGGCACCGATCGAGGTCGTACGCACCTCTTGGGCCCTGCCGGTGACGTCGGAGACGATCTGGGTCCACAGGCGTCCTTGGGTGCCGCCGCCGACAGCGACGACACGGCGGATGTCACCCCCGGCCGCTTCGATGGCCTCGATGTTGTGCCGCACTCCGTACGCCGTGCCTTCCAGGGCTGCCCGGTACAGGTCTCCGCGGGTGTGGGACAGCGTGAGGCCCGCGATGACGCCGCGCGCCCGTGGGTCGGTGATCGGGGTGCGCTCCCCGGCGAAGTACGGAAGCATCAGCAGGCCGCCCGCGCCTGGGCCCGACTCCTCGGCCAGGTGCAGCAGTTGCCGGTAGTCGTCGCTGCCGAACAGCTCGCGCAGCCAACTCGTGACGGCGCCGGACGTTGCCATGCCGCCGGCGAGGTTGCGGGTGTCGGGGAGGGCGCCGACGGTGCTCCACAGCGAGGGGTCGCGCAGCAGCCCCGGCACGGTGTGAACAAGGAACATCGTCGTGCCGTACATGAGCATGAGGTCGCCGATCCCGTGCGCGCCGACGCTCAGTGCCTCGGCCCAGGCGTCGATGGTTCCGGTGGTGACCGGGATACCGGTCGGCAGGCCGGTGAGGCGCGCGGCCTCGGCGGTCACCGTGCCCGCCGCCTCGCCGGACCAGCGCAGTTCGGGAAGTTCGATGCCGGGGGCGATCAGGTCGCTGCACGGGGTGTACCAGTCGCGGGCCAGGGTGTCGTAGAGCGGGGTGCTCTGACTGGCCGAGTGGTGGTCGAGGACGTAGGCACCGGTCAGTTTGCGTACGAGCCAGGAGCTGGGCATGTAGAGCCTGCGGGCGCGGCCGTAGAGCTCCGGTTCCCGTTCGGCGATCCACGCCACCTTGGGCCCCGCCGCCTGGGTCGTGAGCCGCGAGCCACAGCGGTGGGCGATCTCTTCGGCGCCCAGCTCGCTTTCGAGCCGCTCGATCTGGGGGACGGAGCGGGTGTCCACGCCGTACAGGATCGCGGGGCGTACAGGTGTGTCGTGCTCGTCGGCGAGCAGCACGCAGGGTCCCATGCCGCTGACCCCGACCGCGACGACCTCCGCGTCGTGGACGGTGGTCAACTCGCGGGACAGGGACACGAATTCGCCCCACCAGATGTCCGCGTCCATCTCGACGTGCCCGGGGGCCGGGCGGTCGACGGCGTGTTCTCGGACGGCCGTGTGCAGCACGGCGCCGTCGAGGCCGACGAGCACGCCCTTGCTGCTGGACGTTCCGATGTCCACACCGATGACTGCTGACTGAGGCATACGAGCACCGTATTGCCCGGTCCGATCCGGAGTGTTTGGCTGAGTCATTTCAGGCCGGAAGTCTTGATGGACTCGACCATCTGGCGCTGGAAGACGAGGAAGAGGGGCGAGCATGGGTGTCACCGCGACCACCGCGGCTGCCAGGACGTAGTTCCAGTTCGCGCGGACCGGACTGCTCTCCTTCGGCGACGTACCGTGGCTCGAACTGGTCACCCCGTCACTGACCTCGGTCCACCTCCCGTCGTACGAGCTGGGGTTCGCCGCGGCGGGACTCCTTCAGGAGCGCATCGCGGGCACGGACAAGCCACTGTGGACGGTGGTCCTGCGTACGTCCCTCCAGGCCAGGGACTCGACGAGCGGACCGGCCCGGGAGTGACGGTGCCCGGACTGCCAGAACGAGAGGCCGAACAGGATGGGGAAGGCGGGACCGCTCCGCCAAGCCCCTGGACCTGTTCCGAGTCGCGTTCGGTGGCGCCAACACCTTCGCCACCTGCGTGCTGGGCCTCTTCGTGCCCGCACCGATTGCCGAAGCAATCCGACAGCCTCGCTTTGTGGCTGAGCGCAAAGAACACCGCACCGACGGGGTGGCCCGCCAGCGGGTGACCGTCGGGGACCTGCTGTCCTACCCCGCGTTGCAGTTGGGCCTGGTCGCGGGCGCGGCGGGCCTGAACCACTCGGTGTCGTGGGCGCATGTCAGCGAGCTGGACGACCCGACACCCTGGCTCCTGGGCGCCGAAATGATCATGACGACAGGTCTCGCGATGCCGCGCTCGGCCGCCGGGCAGCGGGCCTACCTGGAACGGCTCGACGACGCCGGGGTGGCCGCCCTGGCCGTCTCCGCCCAACTGCACATGCCTGTTGTGGGCCGCCTCCCACGCCGCGGCATCCGGCCGCCCGATGGCCCCGCCTGGTGAGCACGATCGTGCGGCCCGGCTCCGGCCGGTGGATCCGCACACAGGGCAGCCCCGTCCCACACCGAGGTCCCTGCCGCAGAAGGGCTGACCTTCGCGCACCCGCTGGTTATGCTGCCGCCGAAGCGTTCACGGAAGCGCTCAAACGAACAGCGGGTGTCGAGGGGGCCATCAGCATGCGTGAGCCGGTCGATCTCAGGCGGCAGCGGATTCTCGCCGTGGTGCAGTCGCGCGGGGCGACGCGGGTGAGCGATCTCGCCACGGAGCTCGCCGTGTCGGTGGTGACGCTGCGCCGCGATGTCGAGGAACTCGCCAGGGAGGGCAAGCTGCGCCGTGGTCACGGCGTCGCCCGCCCGGTGCTGCCCGAGACGGAACGGGCCGCTGCCCCCGTCGAGCCGATGGCCGACGGCGGTCCGGTCGCGGTCGTCGTTCCCGAACGCCACTCGTATCTCTACGAGGCGCTGCACGGCGCCCGGACCGCGTTCGAAGAGGCGGGGATCCGGATCGCGCTGCACATCGCGCCGGCTGTCGCGGGAGCCGAACAGCCCATCGTGGAACAGGCGTTGGCGGCCGGCGCGCGTGGCCTGCTCATCGCCCCGCGCTGGCGCAGCAGGGCCACGGAGGAGGCCGACTACACGTGGCTCGCCTGCCTGCCGGTGCCCGCGGTCGTGATGGAGCGCAGGCCCCGGCGCGGCAGCGCGCTGCACGCCGTGGACACGGTCTGTACCGATCACTGGTATGGCATCCATCTCGCCGTCGAACACCTCACCGGCCTCGGCCACCGGCGCATCGTGCTCGCCGCGAGGGACGACAGCCCCACCGCCCGCGCCCTGCGCGCGGCGTTCGTCGAGATCGCCGCGGACCATCCGGACGTCGACAAGTGGGCGGTGGCGCTCAGCTCGCCCGGGGCGGCTCCCGACCCGGCGGCGGAGGTGACGGAGAAGCCCGTCGAACTCCCCGGGCTGCTGGCCGAGTTGGGTGCGACGGCAGCCGTGCTGCACGGTGATGTGGACGCGCTCATGCTGGTGCAGTCGCTGCGCGACGGCGGGGTGCGGGTCCCTCAGGACTGCTCCGTGATCGCGTACGACGACGTGGTCGCGGGTCTCGGCAGCACGCCGCTCTCGGCCGTCTCGCCGCCGAAGGCCGAGGTGGGCCGGGCGGCGGCGGAGTTGCTGCTGCGCCGGCTCGGCGGGCAGTCGTCGGCCTCGGGGGCGGGACCGGCGCGACGTCTGGAGCTGCTCCCCACTCTGCAGGTGCGCGGTTCGACTCAGGCCCCGCACGCCATGGGATCGCAGGCACCCGACACCTCAGGGACCTCGGGCACAACTGCCGCTCCGCAATGAGCGTTTGACCGTTTCATTTTCTTCTGATCGCTCTATTGACCAAGTCCGGTCAGCCGATCAGGATTCCCGTGACTCGAACACGCAGGAGCCGCGGGAGGCGCCCATGCCTGGTCGACAGAGCCGTCGATCGGTGCTCGCCGCGATCACCGCGCTGCCCCTGACGGGCGCCCTGAGCGCCTGCAGCGGGAACGACAGCGCGTCATCCGGGAGCAGCAGCAAGTCCGGTACCAAAGGCAAGACCACCATTACGTTCTGGTCCGCGCTCCGCGGCAGCCAGGAGGTGGTGGATGCGTTCAACAAGACTCACGACACCATCCAGGTCGCTTTCGAGCAGATACCGTCCGGCACCTCCGGCGGATATCTCAAGCTCAGCAACGCGGCCCGCGCGGGCAACGCGCCCGACGTCGCCACCATCGAGTACCCGCAGGTCCCGGGCTACGCGATCGACGGTGTGGCCCGGGACATCACGGACGTGATCAGCGACAAACTCAAGGCCAAGCTGCTGCCGCAGGCGCTCGGACTGACGACGTTCGAGGGGCGTACGTACAGCGTGCCCCTGGACGTCGAACCGATGGTGCTGCACTACCGCAAGGACCTTTTCGACAAGTACGGCTTCGACGTCCCCACCACCTGGGACGAGTACACCGATCTGGCCCGCGCCGTTGCGCGCCGTACCGGCGGCAAGCGCAAGGTGACCTTCTTCTCCACGGACATGGGCCAGTTCTCGGGCTGGTGCTGGGGGGCCGGTGCGCACTGGTTCGACACCTCGAAGGGCGCCTGGAACGTGTCGCTCGCCGACGCGCCCACGCGCCGCGTGTCCCAGTACTGGCAGCGGCTCATCGACGAGGACCTCGTCTATGTCAATCCCCCCAACAGCCGCGAGGCCGACGCCCAGGTCGGCAACGGCCTCGTCCTGACCCGGCACAGCGGCGCCTGGGACGCGGGTGCGCAGATGAATGCGCGCCCCCAGCAGAAGGGACTGTGGCGGATCGCCCCGCAGCCCCAGTGGGACTCGGCGAAGCCGGCGCTCGGCACCCACGGCGGCTCGACCTTCGCCATCACGAAGGACAGCAAGCACCCGGAAGCCGCCATGGAGTTCATCGAGTGGCAGGTCTCGCACCCCGACGCTCTCAAGGCCCGGCTCTCCAGCGGCGCTAGCAGCCAGTACCCGGCCGCGACCGAGCTGATCAAGGTGGGCCGCGCCGCCTTCGACCGCTCGTACTACGGCGGGCAGGACATCTACACGCTGTTCGAGAACGAGGCCCAGAAGATCAGCGACGGCTGGGTCTGGGGGCCCCGGATGACCGCGACCGGGCAGGTCATGTCGGACGCCTTCGCCCGGGCGGCGGCAGGCTCCGGAACGATCGAGTCCTCCATGCGCGCCGCGCAGGACGGAACGATGCCCGATCTCAAGGCGCTCGGCCTCAAGACCACCCAGCGCTCCACGTGAGCCCCCGCATCCCGAAAGGCAGGTGAGTCCCATGACCGCGACAACCCATGTCCCCGCTACGGCGGCGGCTCCCCAGCGGGAGGCGGACGGCGCCCGGCGCAAGGCGCAGCGTGCGGCGGGGCGACGCCGGGGCGGCGCCGCGGGCGTCCTGATGGCCCCGTTCTTCATCCTCCTCACAATCGTCTTCCTGATCCCGGTCGCGACGGCGGTGTGGCTGAGCTTCTTCAGCGACGACCAGCCGGGCCTCGGCTTCGGCCCGGAGCGCACGGTCTTCGTCGGCCTGCGCTCGTACGCCTCCGTGCTCACGGACCCGTCGTTCCTGTCCGGCCTCGGCACGGTCACGCTGTACTGCGTGATCTACATCCCGGTAATGACCATCGGCTCGCTGGCGCTGGCGCTGCTGCTCGACTCAGGGCTCGTACGGCTGCGTTCCTGGGCCCAGCTGGGCCTGTTCCTGCCGCACGCGGTGCCCGGCATCATCGCGGCGCTGATCTGGCTGTACCTCTACACACCCGGCATCAGCCCGATCATCCAGGTGCTCGGCAAGGCCGACATCACCGTCGATTTCCTGGGCCTGCACACCGCGATTCCGTCGATCGTGAACATCGCGGTGTGGAGCAACCTCGGCTACAACATGGTCGTCTTCTACGCGGCCCTGCAGGCGGTCCCCCGGGAGGTCCTGGAGGCGTCCGTGGTCGACGGGGCGGGCCCGGTGCGCACCGCGCTCCAGGTGAAGGCACCGCTGGTGCGCTCCTCGATCGTCATGGTCGCGATGTTCACACTGATCTGGGCGCTGCAGCTGTTCACGGAACCGATGCTTCTGCGCGCGGGTTCGCAGGTCGTCGATGCCCGGTTCTCCCCGAGCATGTACATCTACGACGCGGCGTTCAGCCGAAACAACTACTCGCTCGCGGCCGCCGCGTCGGTGATCCTCCTCGTCATCACGATCGCCGTCTCCTACGGCGTCACCCGCTGGACCAACCGTGTCAACTCGGCCGAGGAGAACGCACGATGACCACTGCCGAGCTGAGCAGGTCCACCCTGCTGCGACCCCGTCTGCTGGGCAGGACGACTGTCAACGTCGTCGTCGCGATCTCCGTCCTCTACACCATCCTGCCGGCGCTGTGGCTGGTGCTCGCCGCCGGCAAGTCCCGCGACGCCCTGTTCAGCAGCAACATCCTCTCCTTCAAGGACTTCTCGTTCGTCCAGAACGTCAAGGACCTGTTCGCGATGGACGGCGGCCTCTACAGCCGCTGGTACGGAAACAGCCTGCTGTACGCGGTGCTCGGCGCCGCGATCGGCGCGATGATCAGCGTCGCCTGTGGCTACGCCTTCGACAAGTACCACTTCCGGCACAAGGAGAAGCTGTTCGGCCTGGTACTCGCGGCGGTCATGGTGCCGCAGACGGTGCTCGCGCTGCCGCTGTACCTGCTCGCGTCCGCGACCGGCGTCGTGAACACCTTCTGGTCGGTCTTCATCCCGGTCCTGTTCAACCCCTTCGGTGTGTACCTGGGCCGCATCTTCGCCCAGGGCTACGTGCCGAACGAAGTCCTGGAGGCGGCCCGCGTCGACGGCGCCGGTGAGCTGACGACATACGTCCGCGTCTCGCTGCGGATGCTCGGCCCCGGCCTGATCACGGTCTTCCTCTTCCAGCTCACCGCGATCTGGAACAACTTCTTCCTGCCGATGGTGATGCTGTCCAACCAGAAGCTCTATCCCGTCAGCCTGGGCCTGTTCCAGTGGAACAGCCAGGCGACCGTCTCGCCCGAGTACTACCCGGTGGTGATCATGGGTTCGCTCCTCGCGGTCCTCCCTCTCGTCGTCGCGTTCATCTTCCTCCAGCGGTTCTGGCGGTCCGGCCTGACGGCGGGGGCGGTCAAGTGAGCAAGCCCCGCGTAGCGCTGGCCATGTCCCCCCAGGCCGCGGCGGCCGTCTTCACGCCGCGGTCCGTGGCCGCGCTCGCGGAGGTGTGCGACCTGGCGCCGCTGCCCGTACTGGACGACCTGACGAGCGTACGGGCCAAGGATGTCCTCGCCGATGTCGAGGTGCTGGTCACCGGCTGGGGCTGCCCGCCGCTCGACGCGGACGTACTGGCATCGGCGCCGCGCCTGAAGGCCGTGGTGCACGCGGCCGGTTCGGTGCGCGGGCATGTCACCGACGCCTGCTGGGAACAGGGCGTCGAGGTGTCCTCGGCCGCGGCGGCCAACGCGCTGCCGGTCGCGGAGTACACCCTCGCGATGATCCTGCTGCACGGCAAGAACGTCCTCGAACGGGCCCGCGACTTCCGGCGGACCCGTGCGCGCGACAACTGGCTGCTGACCACGCATGAGGTGGGCAACTACCGCCGCACGGTGGGCCTGCTGTCCGCGTCCCTGATCGGCCGCCGGGTGATCGAGCTGCTGCGGCCCTTCGACTTCGAGGTGCTGCTGCATGACCCGTACGTCACCGGGGCGGAGGCCGCCGAACTGGGCGTGGAGTGGGTGGAGCTGTCCGAACTCTTCGCGCGCAGCGACCTGTTGAGCGTCCATACACCGCTGCTGCCGGCCACGCGCGGCCTCGTCAGCCGGGAGCTGCTCGGCTCCATGCGGGCGGGGGCCACCCTCATCAACACCTCGCGCGGCGCCGTCGTCGACCAGGACGCGCTCACCGATGCCGTGAGCACGGGCCGCATCCGGGCGGTGCTCGACGTGACGGACCCCGAAGTCCTGCCCGCCGCTCACCCCCTGTGGGCCTGTCCGAACGCACTGATCACGCCCCACCTCGCAGGTTCCCAGGGCAACGAGTGGGAACGCCTCGCCGACACGGCCGTCGGCGAGGTGGCCCGGTGGGCCGCGGGCGACGGCTTCGCCCATCCCGTACGACGCGAAAGGCTGGCGTTCCTCGCATGACCAACCCGTTCGAACTGCCTGACGACGACCGCGAGTTGAGTCCCTTCACGGGCTACACGCGCGCACACTGGGAGGCCGTCGCCGACGGGCTGCTCGGCGCCGCGTGGCGCTGGGCCACACCCGAGGGCGCCCTGCTCGACCTGCCGGGACGCCCCTCCGCATCCGGGGTCCGCTCGGACGGCCTCGAAGGCTTCGCCCGTACGTTCCTGGCAGCCGGTTTCCGGGTCGCGGGCGCCGGCGGAAAGGACCCGCACGGCTGGCTGGAGCGGTACGCACAGGGCCTGACGGCGGGCACGCGGACGCCCGGCCGGGACGACGCCGAGTCATGGCCGCTGATCCTCGAACACCATGTACAGGGCCAGCCGATGGTCGAGTCGGCGTCCGTGGCGCTCGGCCTGTCTCTGACCCGGCCGTGGCTGTGGGACCGGCTCGACGCCGATGTGCAGGACCGGGCGGAGACCTGGCTGCGCGGCGCGATCAATCACACGCCCGCACCCAACAACTGGTATCTGTTCCCGTTCACGGTGGCGTCGTTCCTCGAGTCGGTCGGCCGCGGCGACGAGGCCACAACGCGCGCCATGGAGCGGGCACTTGGGCTGATGGAGACGTGGTACCGGGGCGACGGCTGGTATGCGGACGGCGACGGGCAGGCCTTCGACCACTACAACGGGTGGGCGCTGCACCTGTACCCGATGCTGCACGCGCACCTGTCCGGCGACACGGCGCTGGCCGCCCGGTTCGGGCCCCGTCTGCGTGAGCACCTCGAAGGGTTCTCGCTGCTCTTCGGCGCCGACGGGGCGCCGATCCACTTCGGGCGTTCGCTGACCTACCGGTTCGCGGCGTCGGCGGCCGTCGGCATCGGCGCCGTCACCGGCCACACTCCGCTGACGCCGGGTACGTCGCGCCGCCTCATCAGCGCGAGCCTGCGCTACTTCCTCGACCGGGGCGGGGTGACGGACGACGGGCTGCTGAGCCTGGGCTGGCACGGCCCGCATGACGCGACGTTGCAGACGTACTCGGGGCCGGCATCACCGTACTGGGCGTCGAAGGCGTTCGTGGCGCTGCTCGCGCCGGAGGACGATCCGCTGTGGACGGCGACCGAGGAGCCCGCGCCGAGCGAGGGCCCGGACCGGGTGCTCGCCCTGCCCGCGCCGGGACTGCTCGTCCAGTCGACGCGGGCCGACGGGATCGTACGGCTCCACAACCACGGCAGCGACCACGTCCGCCCGCACGAATCGGAGTCGGCCGCTCAGGACGACCCGCTGTACGGCCGTCACGCGTACTCGACGCACACGGGCCCGACGTCCCGGACGAATGTCGCCGACAACCATCTCTCGGTCGTGGTCGGCGGCTCGTCCAGCGTGCGGCGCCGGATCCGTCCGCTAGGCGCGGGCCAGGGTGACGGGTGGGGCTGGGCCGCGTCCTCGCACCTGCCGGTGTTCGCTTCGGGCCCGCCGATGGTGCCGGGGCTGCGCGTGGAGAGCGTGACCGTGGCCCGGGGCCGGTACGAGCTGCGGGTGCACCGGGTCGTAGGGGCGCCGCACGGGGCGGGGCTCACGCTCACGGGGTGGGCCTCGGACGCCTTGAGTTCACAGCTGCAGGGCCTGTACGGGTGGGGCGAGCGGGACGAGGTGCGGGCGCCGCAGGGGACGGCGTACGAGCGGTGGGTGCGGGTGCCGCGACTGGCCGGCGAGGCCGAAGGAACGGCGGTTTTCGTTGCGCTGGCGTCGTTGAGCGCCGGTGAGCCCAGCGCTCCGCTCGCCGACGTGGTGTCCGAAGTACGGTTCAGCGAGGGGGAGTTGCGCGTGCTGTGGGCCGATGGTCCGCAGACCGCCGTGACCTTCGAGCCGGTGCGCGTCACCCATGGGTGAGGCCTGTTCCTGAACCGCCGGTCCGCGTCCTTGATGCCTGCGGCCCGCGCGTGCGGGCCGCAGGCCGGGCGCCGATCCGTCAGGCGGCGGGCAGCGGCTGCCGCTCACCGCTCGTGGATTCCCGCACTTCCAGCCAGTAGGGGGCCACGTGCACCTCGAACGGCGGAGGGGGTTGACCCTGCGGATGCGTGGCGGTTACAACGTTGGAACCACCTCACGGCAAGCGCTTGCCGTCCGTCTCTCGAGAGGGTTCCCATGTCTCCAGATCGTCCCCACCGTCCGCTCCGCGCGGCCGTCGTCGGAGCGGGTGGTATCGCGCGGTCCAGCCATCTGCCGGCCTTGCAGAAGCTGTCCGCGGAAGGGGAGACGGACGTCGTGGCCGTGGTGGACGTGGACGACACCGCGGTACGTGCCTTCGCCGACGCGTTCCGGATTCCCTACGCGTCCACGGATCTCGACACGATGCTCGCCGAAGTGCGCCCGGATCTCGTGGTGTTGTGCACCCCGCCCGCCGTGCACCGTGAACAGTCCGTCGCGGCGCTACGAGCCGGTGCCTGGGTCTGGTGCGAGAAGCCGCCGTGCCCGTCTCTGGCCGACTACGACGCCGTCGAGGCGGCCGAGAAGGGCGGTGACGGGGACCCGTACGCGTCGATCGTCTTCCAGCACCGCTTCGGCTCCGGCGCCCGGCACATCCGCCGACTGCTGCGCGAGGGCGCGTTCGGCCGGCCGCTGGTGGCGCACTGCCAGACCACCTGGTACCGGGACACCGCCTACTACGCCGTGCCGTGGCGCGGCCGTTGGGCGACCGAGGGCGGCGGCCCGGCGATGGGGCACGGCATCCATCAGACGGATCTACTGCTCGATCTGATGGGGCCGTGGACCGAGGTGCGCGGCATGGCCGCGCGGCTCGTGCACGACGTGGAGACCGAGGACGTGTCCACCGCCCAGATCCGGTTCGCCGACGGTGCCGTCGGCACGGTCGTCAACAGCGTGCTGAGCCCCGACGAGGTCAGCCGCATCCGCATCGACTGCGAGCTCGCGACGATCGAGCTGACGCATCTGTACGGCTACCGCAACGCCGACTGGCGCATCACGCCCGCTCCCGGCGTCCCCGAGGAGACCGTCGCCGGCTGGCACGACTTCGGGGAAGACGAGCCCAGCTCGCACCTCGCCCAACTGCGGGCGCTCGTCGCCGACATCAAGGCCGGACGACGCCACGCCACCAGCGGCGCGGGCGGACGGCAGACGCTCGAGTTCATCACCGCTCTGTACAAGTCCGCGTTCACCGACGTGCCCGTCCGCGCCGGTGACATAGCCCCTGGCGACCCCTACTACACCGCCCTGCACGGCGACGCCCAGGGATGGGCGCCTGCCGGCCCCCACCAGGAGGAGGACCCCGCATGACGCTCGCACTGACCCACGCCCACGGCGACCGCGTCACCGTCGCCCACGCGGCCACCGGCACCGAGCTGTTCGCCTACGTGTACCGGCCCGAAGCCGCATGGGAGGCCCCCAAGCCGTACCTGCACCCGATCCGCACCCTCTCCGGCGCGGTCGTCACCGACTACCGCCCCAACGACCACCGTTGGCACAAGGGACTGCAGCTGACGGCCTCTCACCTGTCGGGCCAGAACCTGTGGGGCGGCAACACCTACGTGCACGGCGACGGATACCTCGCCCAGCCCGAGAAGGTCGGCTCGATGGCCCACGTCGCCTTCGAGGAGGTCTCCGCCACAGACGGCCGCGCCGTCATCGCCGAGCGTCTGACCTGGCACCCGCACACCAAGGAACTGTGGGCCGACGAGGAACGCCGCATCGAGGTGCGCGACGTGGACGCGGATTCCGGTAGCTGGTCGCTCACATGGACCTCGGCCGTCACCAACCGGCGCGACGAGCCGCTGCGCTTCGGCAGCCCCACCACCCACGGCCGTCCTGCGGCCGGATACACCGGCCTGTTCTGGCGCGGGCCGCGGGCCTTCCGCGACGGGCGGGTCTTCACCGCCGAAGCGGACGGCGGAGACCTAATGGGCAGTCAAGCACCCTGGCTGGCGTACGTCGGTGAGCACGACGGGCGCGACGGTCACGCCACCCTTGTCTTCGAGCACGCCGCCGCCAACGACCACGCGGGCGACAAGGGAACGCACCCCGCTCACTGGTTCGTGCGCAGCGACCCGTTCGCCGCGGTCGCGCCGTCCTGGGCCTTCCACGAGGAACTCGTCCTCGCGCCCGGCGACACCCTTACCCGTAGCTACCGCGTGACGATCGCCGACGGCGCCTGGGACCGCGAGCAGGTCGCCGCGCACCTGCGGGGGCACGCGTGGTGAGCGCGACGTACGACGGCTTCCCGGCGGCGGTGGGTGTGTCCCACCTGACGGTCTACGACTGGCCCACGGTCGACGGGCTGCCCGGCGGCGGCACCCCGCATCTGCACCTCACGTGCAGCGAGGGATACGTGGTGACGGCCGGGCGTGGCACCGTGCAGACCCTGACCACGTCCGGCTACCAGGAGACACCTCTGGAGCCGGGCACCGTGGCCTGGTTCACGCCGGGCACGATCCATCGGCTCACCAATGCCGGCGGCCTGCAGATCACCGTCGTGATGCAGAACAGTGGCCTGCCCGAAGCGGGCGACGCGGTACTCACCCTCCCCCAGGACCTCCTCACCGACGCCGAGACCTACGCGAGCGCGACCCGTATCCCCACCGACGTCCCGGAAGGCCGGCAGGTGGAGGTCGCCCGGGCCCGCCGCGATCTGGCGACCCGCCGGTTCCTGGAACTGCGCGAAGCCACCGAGGGCGGCGATCCGGAACCGCTGGCGGCGTTCCAGCGGGCCGCCGCCGACTTGATCCGCCCGCGCCTCGACGCCTGGGAGCAGCGCTGGCAGGACGGCGCACATGCCGCCGCGGCGGCGACCGGGTCCCAACTCGGCGCTCTGCGTGCGAAGGACGCCGGACACCTGGCCCGGGCCAGGGTCACCGCGACCGGGCCCACCGCCCGGGGACGCTTCGGCATGTGCGGCCGACTGGACGTCTACCTCGGCATCTGACACCCGGCCTCGCGGCTGGTCACCGCCCCTTCCAGGGCACGCCCTGCCGCGAGGCCGGTCACCACTCCGACCAGTTGAACTCGCCCAGTGCGGCACGCGTCCTCTCGTGCTCGGCGACACGGTCGACTCCCGCGACGGTGACGGTGCACACCCCCGCACAACCCCTTGGCACGTACATCAATCAGCGCCACCTGCCCGGGGGCGACCCGCATCACATGTGTGCGGAGTTACGGTACGCACATCGGTACTCAGAAAGGTCAGGTAGCCATGTCGAAGACGGTGACCGCGCAACTGCCGGAGATCCGCGATGAACTCGCCGCCTTCTACAAGGATCTGCACCAGAACCCGGAACTCTCGCTCCAGGAGACACGAACCGCCGGTCTGCTGGCGCAACGCTTGCGCGACGCGGGATTTGACGAGGTGGCCGAAGGAATCGGCGTCACCGGCGTGGTCGGGCTGCTGCGCAACGGTGAGGGGCCGGTGGTCATGCTCCGCGCGGACTTCGACGCGCTGCCGGTGGAGGAGAAGACCGGGCTGCCCTATGCGAGCCAGGCGCGTGGTGTGGACAACGAGGGCCGTGACGTACCGGTGATGCACGCCTGCGGTCATGACATGCACGCCACCTGCCTGACCGGCGCCGCCATGCTGCTCGCGCGGTCGCGTGATCAGTGGCGCGGCACCTTGCTGGTGGTGTTCCAGCCGGCTGAGGAACTCGCGGTCGGCGCGCGCGGGATGGTCGATGACGGACTGTTCGAGCGGTTCCCCAAGCCCGAGATCGTGCTGGGCCAGCACGTCGGGCCACTGCCCGCAGGGGTCGTCGGCTACGGCACGGGCCCAGTGATGGCTGCCGCGGATTCCCTGAACGTCACCCTCCACGGTCGCGGCGGCCACGGATCCCGGCCCGAGGCGTCCATCGACCCCGTGCTCATGGCGGCGAACGTGGTCACCCGGCTGCAGGGCATCGTCGCGCGGGAGGTGCCTCCGGCGGAGACGGCCGTGGTGACGGTGGGTCGCCTGCAGGCGGGCACAAAGGACAACATCATCCCCGACAAGGCCGAGCTGGGGGTCAACGTCCGTACCTTCACCCCGGCGGTCCGCGACAAGGTCCGCACCGCTATCGAGCGCATCGTCATGGCGGAGTCGCAGGCGAGCGGCGCGGAGCAGCCGCCGGAATTCGACTGGACCGGCGCCGCTCCGGCGCTCGTGAGCGAGCCGGAGGCGACGCGGACCACGGTCGCCGCGTTCGCGGAGCACTTCGGACAGCAGCGGATCATGCCCATGCCTCAGGTGAACGCGAGCGAGGACGTGGGCGTATTCGGTGAGGTGCTCGGCGTGCCGACCGTGTTCTGGTTCTGGGGCGGCCTGGACACCGAAACGGTCCTCACCGCGCTCGCGGAGGACCGGCTGGACGAACTGCCGGCCAACCACTCCCCCCGCTTCGCCCCACTCGTCGAGCCCACCTTGAGCACGGGCGTGGAAGCACTCGTCGTAGCCGCCCTGGAATGGCTCGCGGACGGTGGGATCAGTCTCGGCCGGGGAGGACCAACAGGGCGTCTCCGACCGGGCGTTCGCCGGTCGCGTCGGACGGGGCGTTGATCACGTGCCCGTCGGCGACCATGGTGGTGGACCCGCCGCCGTCGAGGTTGATCGCGTCGCGCAGGCCCAGTGCCCGCGCGACCGCGGCGCTCTCCGGGATGCTGAGTCCGAGCGCGCCCGTGCTGCGTCCGTCGGCCGTGACGAGGACGGTCCGTCCGGCGGCGTCGACTCCGGCCAGCGTGCGCGGATTGCGCTTGTGCACCCAGCCGTAGTAGAAGCTCGGGTTACCCGGCTGGACCATGCCGTCGGTGCCCACGGTGATGTGTGTACGGCCGTCCCGGATGAGTCCGGGGCCGCCATTGAGGATGCTTGTACTGGTGGACGGGGAGACGGTGCGCCCGTCGGCGTCCTTCAGCACGGCCTGGATCCGCAACTGGCGTCCAGTCTGCGCCAGTTCGGCGAGTGGGGACACGTAGCGTCCGGTCGCCTGTACGGAGCTGCCGCCTGCCGGTAGCGATCCACCACGCGGCGATCGCACCTCACGTACCCGTCCGTGGCGGTCGAGTACGGCCTCAAGGCCTTCGCCGCTCGGGGTCTTCCCGCCGAACTCGCCGGTAAAGGCGACGAGTTCGTCGTCGTCCTTGCACGTCGTGTCGTGCAGCGGCAGTGAGGTGGGCGTGTCGTCGGCGGTGCCGCCGCAGTTCCTGATCAGGCCGGGGACGCGGTTGATCCCGTCCAGCGGGATCGAGGCGCCCCTGCCTACCAGCTTGCCCTGCCAGGTGAGCCGGGCGATGCCGGTCCGCGTCCCGGAGTCCTGGATCACCAGGGAGGGGCGCGTGCCCACGGGTTCGCTCAACAGCCGGCCGTCGTACACACCGACTCCGGCCGGATCGCCGGGGGCACCGGCGTTCGGGTCGAGCACGAAGAACCCGGCGTTGACCCCTGCGGTCGCCCCGGCCGCGGCCACGAGCTGACTGGTCTTCTCACGGTTCTCGAGATCCGGCCCGTACGACGCTCTCAGCGCGCCGCGGAAGCGGTGCGGGTCGATGGTGAGGACGTCGATCCGCCACGGGCCCCGGTCCGTGGGTTCCCCGTCCCACCCGCGATACACGGCGGCACCGGTGAATCCGACCGTCCGAAGCCGGGTGCGCTCGGCCGTGGCCGCGGACTGCGACCCGAACTCCCCGACCCGGACACGCCATCCGAGCGTGCCGCCCGCGAAGTCCGCCGTCGCTGGTGTGGTCACCTCCTCGGCCCGCGCCTCGAAGCCGTCTTCGCGCAGGCGGGCGACCAGTTCGTCGGCGCTCGCGCGGTCGTTGAGCGCTGCTGGTGGCGCATCGGGATCCGGCGAGCCGGCACCGCCGGGGATGGAGACCTCGACCGTCCACCCGAGCGCCGGGGCGTCGGCGCCGCGCACGATACGGGTGAGGGTGACACCGGGCTGGAGCTGCTGCGTCGTCCGCGTCTCGGGCAGGTCGGCGGGGCCGAGCGGCAATGCGCCGGCCGACCCTGGGGCCGACGCCGACGAGGCCGGTACCGACAGGCCTCCCACGACGGCGAGAACGGACAACACCGCGCCCACGCCGAACAGTCTGCTGTTCACGTGCCCCCCACCGGACGAAGAACGACTCTCCCGTAACGGTGCTTGTGGTCGAGACCACTCGTCAAGGCATGTGCACATCATCCCTGCATACGACGCGGCCGATGACCGTGGGCCCAGGCCGATGAGGCGTCCCGCGTGCGACCCGCACCACTCAAGATCGAAAATGTGAAGGCTTCCGGAGTGGCTGGTGACAGCTCTGGACTTTCGTGTTCGCGCTGATGCAGGGTGTGCCCACCGCAGTCGGAGCTCCGCTTGGGCCTGTCCCCCAGTGGCCCGTAGTCACGGCTGCGCGGGAACCCGTCGGGTGCCCGTCCCATTCCAGGTCAACTTCTCCCTGCCCAACGGAAGTTGCGATTCTCCATGCACAAGGGAAGTCCAGTGAGCCCTCACGGAAGACTCGTCCGCCGCTCCACCCCGCTCGTGCTCGCCGCCGCGCTCGCCCTGTCGGCCACCGCCTGCAGCAAGGAACAGGCCACCACGACGGCCGGCGGCGTGAAGCTGGTCAAATCCGGCCAGTTGACGACGTGTACGCATCTCCCGTACGCGCCGTTCCAGTCGGAGAAGGGGAAGAAGATCGTCGGCTTCGACGTCGACCTGATCGATCTGGTCGCCGACGACCTCGGTCTGAAGCAGGAGATCGTGGACAAGTCGTTCGAGACGATCAAGACGGGCGCGGACCTCAACGCAGGGGTCTGCGACGTGGCTGCCGCGGGCATGACGATCACCCCCGAGCGCAAGCAGCACCTGGACTTCTCGACCCCCTACTTCGACGCCAACCAGGCGCTTTTGGCCCGTAAGGGCGTCAAGGCGAAGTCGCTGGACACCATCAAGAGCGGCAAGATCAAGCTGGGATCGCAGTCGGCCACCACCGGCGAGGACACCGCGCACGCCGGCGGCATCGACTCCAAGTCGTTCGAGAGCTCGGACGCCGAGCTGAACGGACTGCGCACCGGCCAGGTGGACGTCGTCATCCAGGACTACCCGGTGGTCCAGAACTGGCTCAAGAACCCCGCCAACGCAGCGAAGTTCACCGTCACCGGCACGGTCCAGACGGGCGAGAAGTACGGCTTCGCCGTGCGCAAGGGGGGCAACCCCAAGCTCCTCGCCGCCATCGACAAGGCCATCAAGAAGGCCAAGCAGGACGGCACGTACAAGAAGCTGTACGAGAAGTGGATCGGCCCGATGCCCGCGGAGGCCGCGTCCCAGTGACCTCCTCTCACGCACCCGTCGCGGGGAAGGCCCCGGCCCAGCCGGCCGCGCGCCCGCGCCTCTCCCCGCGTCGGCGGCGCAGCATGCTCCGCGGGGCGCAGTACGTCGTCCTGGCCGGCGCGGTGATCGCTGTCGCCGTGCTGGCCGACTGGCACCAGTTGCAGCAGCAGTTCCTCGAACTGTCCGTGGCCAAGCGGATGTTCCCCGATCTACTGACGGTGGCGCTGGCCAACACGGTGGCGTACACCCTGTCCGGATTCGGTGTGGGCCTCGTACTCGGACTGGTCATCGCCCTCATGCGGCTCTCCTCGGTCGCCCCCTACCGCTGGATCGCCTCGCTGTACATCGAGGTGTTCCGCGGACTGCCCGCCCTGCTGATCTTCATCTTCATCGGGGTCGGCGTCCCCCTGGCATTCCCCGGTCTTGCCATCCCCGGTGGCGCGTACGGTCAGGTCGCCGTGGCCCTGGGCCTCGTAGCCGCCGCATACATGGCGGAGACCATCAGGGCCGGCATTCAGGCCGTGCCCCGCGGCCAGATGGAGGCCGCGCGAACGCTGGGCATGTCCCACGCGAGGGCCATGTGGTCGATCGTCATCCCCCAGGCCTTCCGCATCATCGTGCCGCCGCTCACCAACGAACTGGTCCTTCTCTTCAAGGACTCGTCACTCGTGCTGTTCCTGGGCGTCTCCCTGCAAACCCGTGAACTCACCAAGTTCGGACGGGACCTGGCCAGCGAGACCGCCAACACCACACCCATCTTCGTGGCCGGTCTCTGCTACCTCCTGATCACCGTCCCGCTGGGCTACGTGGTGCGCCGCCTGGAGGCGGGCCATGCGAAGGCGCGGTAAGCGATGAGCGCCAGCGAGCCCTCCGGCACCATGAGAGAACACAAGGGGACGGGCATGACGCATGCCACCACCACCGCCGACACGTCCGCGCCCACACCGACCCGGGCGATCGAGATCCGCGCGCTCCATAAGTCCTTCGGTGACCTCCAGGTCCTGCGCGGCATCGACTTCACTGTCGACACAGGCGAGGTGGTGTGCGTCATCGGCCCTTCCGGGTCGGGCAAGTCGACGTTGCTGCGCTGCACCAACCTGCTCGAACAGCCCACTCAGGGCCACGTCCTCATCGCCGGAACCGACATCACCGACCCGGATGTGGACATCGACCGGCTACGTCGCCGTATCGGCATGGTGTTCCAGCAGTTCAATCTCTTCGCGCACTTGAGCGTCCTCGACAACCTGACGATCGCTCAGCGACGGGTGCTGGGGCGGGACAAGACCGAAGCGGTACAGGTGGCCCGACAGAACCTGGCCCGTGTCGGACTCGCGGACAAGGAGGACAGCTACCCCTCACAACTGTCGGGCGGTCAGCAGCAACGGGTGGCCATCGCCCGCGCCCTGTCAATGGGCCCCGAGCTGATGCTGTTCGACGAGCCCACGAGCGCGCTCGACCCGGAACTCGTCGGAGACGTCCTCGCCGTCATGCGCGGCCTCGCGGACGACGGGATGACGATGATGGTCGTGACCCACGAAATGGGCTTCGCCCGGGAAGTGGCCGACCGTGTCGTCTTCATGGACGACGGCGTCATCGTCGAACAGGGAAGCCCTGACGAGGTCCTGGGCAACCCCAGCCACCCACGCACCCGGGAGTTCCTCGCCCGAGTCCTGCGCCCGGCGGACACCCTCACGGAGTCCTGACGGGATACGGCGCTACACGTGCGCCACGGCGAGCGCAGCCCGACACACGCCCCTGGTCGCCGACCGGGGGCGTAGTCACGATCCGTTGACAGGATCACTGACGGGACATGTGACGGCAGAACCGCCCCCGGCCGGGGCAAGAAGCACACGGATCTCACCGCTGGCCGAGTCCGGAACTCCGGAGACCTGGATCCGCACCGTGCCGAACTTCTCCTTCAGATCGTCGACCCGATAGTCGGCAGCGTGGGCACGGAGACCTTCGTGCAAGCGCGACAGGAGGGGACGCCAGCCGGGGCCGACTGCACGCAGCTGTTGTGGCAACTGATCAAAGGGGCCACACTGTGCCGTGAGACCCTCTGGACCCTGTTCCGATTGCACCGCATCCTGCTGGGATGCGCTTCTCCATCAACATCCCCAACTTCGGTGACTTCGCCGACCCCCGTAACGTCGCAACCGTAGCGACCGCCGCCGAACAGGCCGGCTGGGACGGGCTCTTCATCTGGGATCACGTACTGCACCGACAGCACCAGGATCGCCCCTTCGGGGACCCGTGGATGCTCCTGACCGCCGCCGCGCTGGCGACCTCGCGGATCCGACTGGGCACCCTGCTGACGCCGGTCCCTCGTTACCGGCCGCAGCAACTCGCCCGCCAGGTCGCCACGTTGGACCAGCTCAGCGGCGGCAGGGTGATCTTCGCCGCGGGTCTGGGCGGTCCGGTCGAGGACGAGTACCGCAGCTTCGGCGACGCCGCCGAGCCGCGCGTCCTCGCCGAGCGACTGGACGAGGGGCTGGAGCTGCTGGGCCGCTTGTGGTCAGGCGAGCCGGTGAACCACCACGGCCGGCACTACGAGGTCCGGGACGTGGCGATGCTCCCCGCCACCGTGCAGCGTCCCGCTCCCCCGGTGTGGATAGGCGGATTCTGGCCACGCCGTGCGCCCATGCGGCGGGCAGCGCGCTGGGACGGCGCGGTGCCGCTGTTCGAGAGGGCCCGGCATGGGCATGTGCCGGATGCAGCGGAGGTACGGGAGCTGATCGGCTATGTGAGCAGTCAACGTACGGCAGGGACGGACCGGCCCTTCGAGTTCGTGCTCGGCGGAGCCACGCCCCCGGACGCGGCGAAAGCCAAGGACGTGATCGGACCGCTGCACGACGCAGGCGCCACCTGGTGGGACGAACGGCAGATCCAGACCGGCCCCGACCTGGATCGTCTGACCCCGGTTCTACGTCGGATCGAGGCGGGGCCGCCAGTGCTCTGAGACGTAGACGACGCTCCGCCTTCACGACGCGATCCTGCGCTGAGACTCGCACAGAACGCACCCCGAGGGACCCAGCCCGCCCGCGCGGCAGGCCGGGTCCCTCGCCGTCTCGCGCCGGGCGAACTCTGCGTCTGCGACCTCAACTCCCCCTCACAGCAAGGCCACACCCCACCAGAAAGTTTCGTCCGGCCCCTTGACCTGCCCCCTGAGGCGCCCGCACAGTACGGGCTAATACGCATTAACTAATACGCATTACCAACACGTAGTCACGCGATGACGAAGTGTCGACAGCAAGGAGCACCAGGGGTGGAGCAACCCAGGAAGCGCGCGAAGCCCGGCCGGGCCCCGTCCCCCACCGGCCGCACGTCGCGCCCGCGCCAGGCCGAGGTGGCCCGCCTCGCCGATGTCTCCCAGGCAACCGTCTCCCTGGTCCTGAACGCCCGTCGCGACGGCAAGGCCGCGACGATCTCCGAGGAGACACGGCAGCGGGTCCTCGACGCGGCGCGCAGCCTCGGCTACGTCCCGGACCCGGCGGCACGCCGGCTGGCCGCCGCCCGCAACAACCTGCTCGGCGTCTTCAGTTTCACGTCGACCTTCCCGACCGATGTGCAGCACTCGTACTACCCGTTCCTGGTGGGCGTGGAGCAGGAAGCAGCCGCGCGCGGCTACGACCTCGTGCTGTTCACCGGATCGAGCAGTGGGGGCGCGGGCGCCGCTGGGCCGGACGCGCTCAGCCGGGTGCGGCTCGCCGACGGCTGCCTGTTCCTCGGCCGGCACGCGCCGCGCGCCGAGCTGAAGCGGCTGGTCGCCGACGGGTTCCCGGTGGTGCATCTGGGGCGCCGGGAGGAGCTCGAAGGGCTCGCCTGGGTCGGCGCCGACTACGTCAGCGCGAGCCGTGAAGTCGTCGCGCGACTCGGCGAGTTGGGACACAGGCGGATCGTGCTCGTACGCGAGGACGACGACGCCCCCGCGTCGGCCGACCGCCAGGAAGGTTTCCTCGACGGTCTCGCGCGGGCGGGTCTGCCGGGCGGTCCTGACGCGGTGCTGCGCTGCGTCGATCCGGTGGTGGAGCTGACGGCGGACCGGATCCGGGAGCTGGTCACGGACGGCGTAACCGCGTTCGTGGCGGAGGAGACCGACACCGGCGCCGCGTGGCGGGCGGTGAGCGGGGCGGTGCGGGCGGCCGGGCTCTCGTGCCCGAAGGACGTCTCGCTGGCGCTGCTCGGGAGCCCGCCGCCGGACCTTGCCCGGGAGCCTGTGCCGATGGGGTTCGACGTGCCCCGGCACGCGCTGGGCGCCGCCGCGGTGCGGTTGCTCGCCTCGATGGTCGCCGGGGAGGAAGCGGACGAGCCGTTGGTGGCATGCGAGGTCCGCGACGGCGTGACGGCCGGGCCACGCGTCGACCAACTCCCTTGAGGGGCAGCCAGTTCTGAACATGTGAAGAACAACCACGAAGAACAACCACAAGGAGCACTGTGATACCCGAACCGGACATCCTGATCGTCGGCGGCGGCCTCGGCGGTGTCGCCGCAGCGCTCGCCGCCTGCCGGGCGGGCCGGCGCGTCGTGATGACCGAGGAAACGGACTGGATCGGGGGGCAGCTCACCGCCCAGGCCGTGCCGCCGGACGAGCATCCGTGGGTGGAGCAGTTCGGCACGACGGCGTCGTACCGGGCGCTGCGCGAGGGCATCCGGGCGTACTACCGGCAGTGGTATCCGCTGCGCTCCGAGGCGCTCGGGCTCGCGGACCTCAACCCGGGCGCCGGGCGCGTGAGCAAGTTGTGCCACGAACCGCGGATCGCACTCGCCGTCCTGGACGCGATGCTCGCCCCGCACCGGGCGTCGGGCCTGCTGACCGTCCTGACCGAGCACCGCGCCGTCTCCACAGAGGCAGACAACGATGTCATCCGCGCCGTCACACTGCGGGATCTGCGCGGCGACACCCTCACAGCCATCCCCGCGCGCTACGTCATCGACGCCACCGAGACCGGCGAACTCCTCGCACTCGCAGGCGTTGAGCATGCCAACGGTGCGGAAGCGCAAGGCGAGTTCGGCGAGCCGCACGCACCTGCAGAGGCCCAGCCCGACAACCAGCAGGGCATCACGGTCTGCTTCGCGCTCTCGCACCACGAGGGCGAGGACCACATCATCGACCGTCCCGAGGACTACGAGTTCTGGCGCGCCTACCGGCCCGACTTCTGGCCGGGGCCCCTGCTCGGCTTCGAGGCACCCGACCCGCGCACCCTGGAGCCGGTCCCCCGCACCTTCGTGCCGAACCCGGACCTCGACCCGCTCGCGGTCAGCGCCGACCAGAGCGCCGACGCCGGGGACAAGGAGCTGTGGGGATTCCGGCGGATCCTGGCGCGCAAGCTGCACCGGCCGGGCGCCTTCGACTCGGACATCACGCTCGTCAACTGGCCGTTGAACGACTACTGGTTGAAGCCGTACATCGGCCAGGAGGCCGAAGCGCTTCGCGAGGCGCGGCAGTTGTCGCTGTCAGTTCTGTACTGGTTGCAGACGGAAGCCCCGCGCGCCGACGGCGGCACCGGGTTCCCGGGACTGCGCATCCGTCCGGACGTCACCGGCACCGCCGACGGGCTCGCCAAGTCCCCGTACGTGCGCGAGTCGCGGCGCATCAAGGCAGTGACGACCGTCGTCGAGCAGGACGTCGCCATCGACGTGGTCGGCCCGTACGGCAGGACCCGCTACCGCGACTCGGTGGGGGTCGGCGGCTACCGGCTCGATCTGCACCCCTCCACCGGCGGCGACTCGTACATCGACATCGGGTCGGTGCCGTTCGAGATCCCGCTGGGCGCGCTGGTGCCGCGCCGGGTGCGCAATCTGCTGCCCGCCGGCAAGAACATCGGCACCACCCACATCACCAACGGCTGCTACCGGCTGCACCCCGTCGAGTGGAACGTCGGCGAGGTGGCGGGCGCGCTCGCCGCGCACTGCCTCAGCGAGGATGTCGAGCCGCAGCAGGTGCAGGCCGAGGACAAGCGGTTCGAGGCCGAGGAGTTCGGCCGTCGGATGGCTCCGGATCCCGGACCGGTGCGAGTCGTCGAGCAGGACGGCGGGCTCGCGGCCGGCCTGCTGGCCCGGTACCGGTCGAGGCCGCCGGTGGTCGAGATCTACGTCGACACGGTCGACCGCGCCGAGCGGCTGATCGCCGAGCGCGACTGGCGGCACTGGTTCCCCGAGGGGTCGGTGCGGGCAGCCGCCCTCGCCCACGAGCAGGCGCACGCCTGGCTCCACCACGCGCAGGTCCGGGCCGAGTTCAAGCGGGCGCTCGGCCACACGGCACTGAGGCTCGGGCGGCGCCGTGTTTACGCACATGTCGCGGGCGCCGACGAACTGGCCTCGCACGCCTATGCCCGCGCCGCCTGCGGCCTGGGCCGCAGTCCCCTGATGCTGACGGAGGCGCTGGCCGCCGCCGTGTCCTGCGAAAGCGAGAAGTGACCGATGGGTGTCGTCATTCTGCTCGTCATGGCGGCCGGAGTGGCCGCCATGCTCAGCCGCAAGCTGCCCACCGCGTTCGCGCTGGTCCTGCTCGCCGTGGTGATCGCGTTCCTCGCGGGCGCGCCGCTGACGGGGAAGAACAGCGTGTTCGACACGGTGCTGCAGGAGGGCGCGCCCGCGCTCGCCGCCACGATGATCGCGATCCTGCTCGGATCGTGGCTCGGCAAGCTCCTGGAGGAGACCGGCATCGCGGGCACCCTGGTCCGTAAGATCGTCGAATTCGGCGGAGACCGGCCGGTGTTCGTGGCGCTCGGTGTCCTCGCGGTGTCCGCGCTTGTCGGCACCGTGACCGGCTCCGCGCCCGCGGCGATGCTCGCCGGGCTGATCGGTATCCCCGCGATGATCGCGGTGGGCATCCCGAAGGTGACCGCCGCGGGCACGATCCTGATGGGCATCGCGGCCGGGATGCCGTTCGAGCTGCCGCTGTGGCAGTTCTTCTCCACGGCGCTCGAGCTGCCGGTGGACACGGTGCGCGGCTTCATGCTGAAGCTGTTCCCGTTCGCACTGGTGGCGGCCACCGCCTACGTCCTCGTGGAGTCGCGGCGTCGAGGTGTGGAGCATGCGTGGTCGCTCAAGTCGGTTCAGAAGACACCGAGTTCGCGCGGCAGCAGTCGGCGTCAGCGGTTCGGTGACGCCCCGTGGTACGCGCTGCTCACTCCGGTGGTGCCGCTGGTGCTGGCCCTTGGCTTCGAACTGGCGATCATCCCGTCGCTCCTTGCCGGTGTGCTGTACGCGCTGGTGACGACGACGCGGCCGCGCGAGATGAACCGCCGCCTGCTGCGCACCCTGTACGGCGGCTTCGAGGTGGCGGCTCCACCGATCACGCTGTTCGTGGCGATCGGCATTCTGCTCGCCGCGGTGAAACTGCCCGGCGCGGTCGACGCGCTGGAGCCGCTCGTCAAGGCGGTCAGCCCGCACAACGCGGTGCTGTTCGTCCTGGTCTTCACACTCCTGGTACCGCTGTGCCTTTACCGCGGACCGCTGAACGTGTTCGGCCTGGGCGCCGGCATCGCGGGCGTCCTCATCGCCACCGGCATCTACCCGGCCGTCGCCGTCCTCGGCATGGCCACCTCGTACAACCAGGTCTTCGGCGTCGCCGACCCGACCAGCACCCAGACGGTGTGGAGCGCGCAGTACGCGGGCGTGTCGCCGCAGCAGGTGATGGTCCGGACGCTGCCGTACGTGTGGGCGGTGGCGCTCGGCGGCCTGTGCGTCACCGCCGCCACCTACCTGTGAAACCCCTCTGAAAGCAACCGACTTCAGGAGCCGATCATGCAAGAGCCGCAGTGTGGCCTGGACCGTCGCATGTTCCTGCGCACCACCGCCGTCACCGGCGCCGCGTTCGCCCTCGGCGCCCTCTCGACGCCGTCCGCGTCGGCCGCGCCCGGCGGGTTCCCGGACTACACCTACGTCCGCACCCTGCTGTCACCGTCGCAGCTCAAGTACAACCCGACGGGCGAGATCATCTTCCCGACCGTGCGCGGCGTGTACGACAAGTTGGCGTCACCGCTGGGCCGTTACTACCTGTACTACGCACCGCACGACGCGCCGGGCGGCATCTGCCTGGCGTACGGCGACTCGCTGGAGGGCCCGTTCACGGAGTACCCGGCGAACCCCATCGTGTCGAACAAGTGGGACCCGCACTACTCGGTCAGCCACGTGTCGTCCCCGCACGTGCTGTGGAACGAGGACGCCAAGGAGTTCTGGCTGTACTTCCACGGCGAGAACACCACGACGCGCCTGGCCCGGTCCAAGGACGGTGTGCACTTCACGTACGACAAGGTCGTCCTGTCGACGTCGATGATGCCCACCGGCACGACCGAGACGTCGTACGCCCGTGTCTTCCGCCACGAACTGCCGGCGCGCGGCGCGCACTACGTGATGCTCTTCATGCTGAACAACACGACCAACCACCGTGACATCTGCTGGGGTTGGTCGGCCGACGGCAGAAGCTGGACCTTCGACCAGACGCCGCTCGTACGGCACTCGGACGTCGGCGCGGTGAACGTGGGCGGCCCCCACCTGCTGACCCGGAACGGCTCCGCGTACGTCGTCTACAACAAGGACAAGGAGAGCGGCGGCGACCTCATGATCACCGAGGT
The DNA here is from genome assembly GCF_055760475.1 of Streptomyces sp. DS1-CR2. NCBI lineage: Bacteria > Bacillati > Actinomycetota > Actinomycetes > Kitasatosporales > Streptomycetaceae > Streptomyces > Streptomyces sp. DS1-CR2. Next base: position 8,783,717 of record NZ_CM147085.1, on the reverse strand, counting down.
CGGCGCGGACTTCTCGCTCCGCAAGCACCTCGGCGTCTTCTACGACTCCCGTTCCACAGCCCCCGAGAACGGCCGGGCGGCAGCGCCGTCGTTCGGAACGGAGCACGGGGTGCCGTACATGGTGTACGAGGCGGGCGAGCGGCTGGCCGGGGCCATCGCGGTCGCCCGGGGCTGACCGAACGAATCCCGGGCGGGGCACGAACCGGCGGGTGGTCCGCACGGCACATGCCTGCCGTGCGGACCACACCGACAGCCCTCAGGGCGTCATGCGCTGCCCAGGCCGTCCAGGTGGTCGCGCAGAGCCCGGGCGGCCAGGTCTCGTTCCTCGCCGAGGACGAACGCCCGGACGCCCGCGCCCCGCCACTCCAGCTGCTGGCATCAGCTGAGCGCACACGCGGACACCGCCGACGGGTGAGGTCAGCTGTTCTCGCCGTAAGCCGCCGCGATCTCCTCCGACGCGGCCCACCGGCTGTACGTCGGCTGCTGCGGCCAGCCCTCCGGCGAGTCCTGCCACACCTCCTGGCGGCCGTACGGCAACAGGTCGACCAGGCCGAAAAGATGGCTCAACTGCTCGGTGCCGCGTCCGTCCGTGTGCCAGGTCCGGTACACCTTGTCGCCGTCGCGCAGGAACACGTTGACCGCGAATCCGGCGTTCGGCGGGGCGCCGACATCGCTGCCGAACGAGCTGTTCGCCGTCGAGTACCAGGTCATCTTGTTGCCGACCTTGCGCTTGTAGGCGAGCGCCTCGTCGATCGGCCCCTGCGTGACGATCACGAACCGGGCGTCGAACTTCTCCAGGCCGAGGAGCCGGGTGAACTGGGTGGTGAAGCCGGTGCAGCCGCTGCACTGCCACTCCGCGTCCTCGAACCACATGTGGTTGTAGACGATCAGCTGCGGGTGGTCGCCGAAGATCTCCGCGAGGCGGACGGGACCCTCCTCGCCCTCCAGGACGTAGTCAGGCATCTCGACCATCGGCAGCCGGCGGCGCTGGGCGGCGATGGCGTCGAGCTCCCGGGTGGCGGCCTTCTCCCGGACGCGCAGCGCCGCCAGCTCCTTCTGCCAGGTGGCCGCGTCGACGATGGGCGGGAGGGCGTTCTCGGTGGTGGACATGGTGCCTCCGGAGGGATCTGGTGCCTGTCTGGGAGTACTGACTCCCCAAGCGGCCGGAAGTCATCGGTCGTCCACCGGCAACCCCCTACTTGTTCGGCCCCCGGAAGCGGCCGAACGCCTTCGTGAAGGCGGTGAGCGGCGAGCCGTCCAGTCTGGCCGTACCCGGGCCGGCCGGCCGGGGCACACCGGCGCCGCCGGTCGCCTCCGCCAGCGCGGCCTGCGCCGCCTCGGCCGCCTCCCGGTAGAGATCACACGACTTCGTCATGGCCTCGAGCGCCTCCGCGTACCTGACGACCATGCCCTGGGCATGGACCAGCTCCTCGTCCGGAGTGAGCAGGTGCCAGCCCTGGCGCAGCCGCGTCAGGGCCCGCTCGGCCTCGGCGGGCAACGGCCTCTGCAGCGCGGCGAACTCCCTGATCCTGTCGAGGAGTTCGGTCGGTTCGGAACCGTCCAGGAAGACGCTGCGCACTGTGAAGCGCTCCGCCTCGTAACCCGGGACGCGCGGCACCGTGGGCAGGACGACAGCGCCGCCGCGCGGCATCCGAAGGCCCAGCTCCCGCTTCATCGCGACATCGGCGATCTGGGCCTGGTGCGGCGTGCCCCGGTGCTCGACCACCCGGTGCCGCAGGCTCGACGGCAGGAATGCCGAGACAGGCTTCTGGCCCATGGCGTCCGGCGTCATCGCCTCGTGCACCACGACATGGATGAACCAGCTGTTACGGGTGCAGTCCCGCAGCCGGCGGCGCAGCTCGTCGTCGTCCTTGGGCAGGTAGTTCGCGGCCCGCAGGCGCACGCCGGGCACCGTGTCGTGGTCCCAGTCGACCCGGTCGCTGTCGGGCCAGAACATGGTGGCGGGCGAGGGCCAGTGCGCGTCCCACGCCCGCTCCGCCTCGGCGGCGAGGACCCAGGTGACGCCCGCGCCTTCCTTGCGGCGGGCCTCGGGGTCGTACGTCGTCAGTTGTGCGCGCACGGTGACGTCGTCGGCGACGCGCCAGCGGGCCTCGAAGAGGCGGCGGGCGGTCGGACCGAGGTCGGCGGACTCGTCCCGCGGGTGCAGGACGGTGGAGCGGGCCGCCTCGACGGGGTCGAGGTCCAGGAAGTCGTCGAGCACCCCGGCCGCCTTGAGGGCGATCAGGTTGCGCCGGATGTCCTGCTCGGGCTCGGGCCCGAGATGGCGCCCGCGTCCCAGCCACGCGGTGTCGGGGACGGTGGTCGAGGAGCTGCTGTTCTTGGCCATGGAATCGTTCTGTGGGTGATCGGGGGCTCGACCAGTATGGTCCCTGCACCTGTCGATGGAAGGGGAACCCCGTCCCCGACTTGCATCAGTCGCGGCGGGGCGGCCCGAACCCCGACGTCAGGCGCGGTGCGGTGGCTTCGGAGCGTGGCACATGCGCGCGTCGGCCATCGGCACCTGGAGCACCAGTACCGACAGGTCGTCCTCGATCGGGCCCGTCCCGAAGTCGTGTGCCGCTCGCCGCACATGCTCCGCGAGGGCCTTGGCGCCGAGGCCCATGCCCTGGCGGAGCACATCCGCGAGGCCGTCGTTGTCGTCCAACTGCCAGTTGCCGCGTCGTCGTTCGGTGACGCCGTCGGTGACACACAGCAGCGTTTCGCCGGGCGCGAGGTCGAAGGTGCTGGCCCGGAATTCGGCGCCCTCGTCGATGCCGAGCAGCATCCTGGGTTCGCAGGCCGGTTCCACCCGGCCGTCGGTGAACAGACGGAGGGGCGGGGGGTGGCCGGCGCTGGCGACCCGGCAGCGGGCACCCGCGACGCCCGGGTCGACGGCCAGCTCCCCGTACAACAGGCTCAGGAAACGGGTGGACGCCTCCTCTCCGTCGGCCGTGAGCGCTTCGGCGCTCTCCTCCGCCATGGCGGTGTTCAGCCGCTCGAGCACCGATTCGACGCCGTGGCCTTCGCGCGCCAGGAGCCGCACCAGGTGCCGGGCGAGGCCGGTGACGGACATGGCCTCCGGGTCCTTCCCCTGCACGTCCCCGAGCAGGAAGCACCAGCGGTCCTCGCCCTTCGGGAAGATGTCGTAGAAGTCGCCGCCGACGGTCTGGCCCTCGCCGTGCGGCTCGTAGACGATCGCGGTGTCGATTCCCGCGATGCTGGCCAGGGTCGTCGGCAGCTGCCTGCGCTGGAGGGCGACGCTGATGGTTGTCTGTCTCGTGTACTGGCGGGCGGTGTACACGGCCTGCGCCACGCGGCGGGCCACGTCGTCCACCATCCGCACCACCGCGTCGGTCATCTGCAGGTGCCCGGTCCGGCCGAGCAGGAGTACCCCCACGTCGGTGTCACGGACGGTGAGCGGGAAGGCGAACGCCGACCCGCCCTCTCTGTCGGACCCGCCGCTCTCCGGCCAGGGCCAGGGCGTGCCCCCGGCGCGGATGCCGGCGGACGGCGGGATCCGCTCCAGTTCCTCGCGCAGCGGCATGATGCGCCGCTCGTCGACGTGCCAGACCCGGGAGAGTTTCAGCCCCCTGCCCTGGGTTCGCAGCCAGATGCCGCACCAGTCGGCCAGACGGGGTACGAGCAGCTGGGACGCAAGCGCCACGACCATGCCCTGGTCCAGCTGCCCGGCCAGGAGCTCGCTGGTCTCGGCGAGGAACGACGGGCCACCGCGGTCGACCCACTCGGCGGCGTACCGAAGGCTGCGTGCCGGGTGGTCCGGCAGCCTCACGTCAGCGTGTGCGCCCTGCACGGTCCTGGGTCCACCGGTCTCGCCGGTACGGGCCGGGGTGGTGTCGGCCCCCACGGATGCCGGCTCCGCCGACGAGGACTCCAGTCGGAACCACACCCGCTTCTCCGATCGGCGGTACGTCACGCCCCAGGCCTGGGAGAGCGCGCTCACCAGCTGGAGGCCGTAGCCGGGCTCACCGTGCCGGGCGTCCGCCGCGCTGCGTAGGCCTCTGGAGGGGTGGCGGTCCAGGACCTCCACGACGACGGCCATGCCGGTGTCCGGGTGCCGCTCCAGGCGGCAGATCACGTCGATGTCGGTGCCGGCGTACACGACGGCGTTGGTGACCAGCTCGCTGACCAGCAGAACGGCGTTGTCGACGAGCCCTTGGGGGACGGTCCCGGGAGCGGGAATCGGGTCCTCTCCGGGAGGCGTCTCGGTGGACGGCGTCCTACCCGTGAGCACCTCACGCAGGAATCTTCGCGCGCGTGCGGACGCGAGCTGGTTCGCCGGCAACTCCTTGCTGCACACGAATTCAGCCGAGTGTGCGGGCAACGGGATCACGACGCCCCCTGGGTGCGGCAACAGCGCATGGGAGAAGTATTTTCGCGGCCCTTATAATATGACAAACATGCCCACATAGGCCGCTGGTGTGCGCGACGAACTCCGGGCGGAGGATGGTTCATGACCATGGACACGACGCGGCCGGGCGCGGCCCACGCGCCCACGACGGACTCCGGACCATGGGTCCGTACGAGTGAGTTGCGCCCGCTTCTCGCCACGATGAAGGCCCTGCGAGACGGCGATTTCACGGCGCGTGCAGCCGGTTCGCCGGAAGAGGGCGAGGTCGCCCCGCACGACCCGGTCGTCGCCGAGATGGGCGCGGTCCTCAACCAGATCATCGCGCGGAACGGCCATCTCGCGTCGGAGCTCCAGCGCGTCCGGCACGAGATCATCCGGCGGGGCCGGCTTGACGAGCGCATCTCGGCGAGTCCGGGCTCAGGCACCTGGACGACGAACGTCGAGGCCGCCAACACGGCGATCGAAGCGCTGGTGGGGCCCGTCGCCAGGGCCACCCGGGTCCTCGACGCCGTCGCGGACGGCGATCTGACCCAGCACGTCGATCTGCACGACGGAAGCCGCCAGCTCCGCGGCGACCTGCGGCGCCTGGGCATCGGCGTGAACCGCATGGTGGACCAGCTCTCGTTGTTCACCGGAGAGGTGACCCGGGTCGCCCGTGAGGTGGGTACCGAGGGGCGTCTGGGGGGCCGCGCGAAGGCGCAGGGCCTGTCCGGCGACTGGCTCCACGTGACCGAGGCGGTCAACACGATGGCGTCGCGGCTGACGGCGCAGGTGCGGGACATCGCGGTAGTGACCACCGCCGTGGCCCGTGGCGACCTGACGCAGCAGGTGACCGTCGAGGCCACCGGCGAGCTGCTGGAGCTGAAGCTCACCGTCAACACGATGGTGGACCAGCTGCGGGCGTTCGCAGACGAGGTCACCAGGGTCGCCCGCGAGGTCGGCACCGAAGGACAGCTCGGCGGCCGCGCCCAGGTCAGGGGCGCCTCCGGGGTCTGGAAGGACCTCACCGACAACGTGAACTTCATGGCGTCGAACCTGACCTCCCAGGTCCGCAACATCGCCCAGGTCACCACCGCCGTCGCCAACGGAGACCTGAGCCAGAAGATCACCGTGGACGCGCGGGGCGAGATCCTTCAGCTGAAGTCGACGATCAACACGATGGTCGACCAGCTGTCCGCCTTCGCCGACGAGGTCACACGTGTGGCCCGCGAGGTCGGCACCGAGGGCCAGCTCGGCGGACGTGCGCAGGTCAGGGGCGTATCCGGGGTCTGGAAGGACCTCACGGAGAGCGTCAATTTCATGGCCGACAACCTGACCTCCCAGGTCCGCAACATCGCCCAGGTCGCCACCGCCGTCGCCGAGGGAGACCTCGCGAAGACGATCACCGTGGAGGCCAAGGGAGAAATCCTTGAGCTGAAGTCGACGATCAACACGATGGTCGACCAGCTGTCCGCCTTCGCCGACGAGGTCACACGTGTGGCCCGCGAGGTCGGCACCGAGGGCAACCTGGGCGGTCAGGCCCAGGTCAGGGGCGCCTCCGGGGTCTGGAAGGACCTCACCGACAACGTGAACTTCATGGCGCTCAACCTGACGTCCCAGGTCCGCAACATCGCCCAGGTCACCACCGCCGTCGCCAACGGAGACCTGTCGAAGAAGATCGACGTCGACGCACGCGGCGAGATCCTGGAGCTCAAGGACACCATCAACACGATGGTCCAGCAGCTGAGGGCGTTCGCTGACGAGGTGACCCGTGTGGCCCGCGAAGTCGGCACCGAGGGACGGCTCGGCGGCCGCGCCCAGGTCCACGGCGCCTCCGGGGTCTGGGAGAACCTCACGGACAACGTCAACTTCATGGCCGACAACCTGACCTCCCAGGTCCGCAACATCGCGCAGGTCGCCACCGCCGTCGCGCGCGGCGACCTGTCGAAGAAGATCGACGTCGACGCACGCGGCGAGATCCTTGAACTCAAGACCACGATCAACACGATGGTCGACACCCTCTCCTCCTTCTCCTCCGAGGTCACGCGTGTGGCCCGTGAGGTGGGCTCCGAGGGTCAGCTGGGCGGCCAGGCCCGCGTGGAAGGCGTCTACGGGACGTGGAAGCGCCTGACCACCAGCGTGAACGAGCTGGCCCTGAACCTCACCACCCAGGTGCGCGCGATCGCCGAGGTCGCGAGCGCGGTCACGCAGGGCGACATGTCCGGCTCCATCTCGGTGGAGGCCCAGGGCGAGGTCGCCACTCTGAAGGACAACATCAACCTCATGGTGGCGAACCTCCGTGAGACGACCCGCGCCAAGGACTGGCTGGAGTCCAACCTGGCCCGTATCGCAGGGCTCATGCAGGGCCACCGCGACCTGGTCGAGGTCGCCGACCTGATCCTGCGCGAGCTGACCCCTCTGGTGAACGCCCAGTACGGTGCGTTCTTCCTGGCCGAGGCCGGTGCGGAACCGGGCGAGGACCTCGAGCTCCTGGCCGGTTACGGCACCGGTCAGGAGGAAGGCCGCCGGCCGCGTCCCCGGCTCAGCCTGGGCGCGCCCGGCTGGGGCCTGATCAGCCAGGCCGCCGCGGAGAAACGGCGGATTCTCGTCGACGCGGTCCCCACGGACTACATCACCATCAGCTCCGGCCTCGGCGCCGCGCCGCCGGCCAGTGTCGTCATCCTGCCGATCCTCTTCGAGGACCGGGTGCTCGGCGTCATCGAACTGGCCTCGTTCAGCCGCTTCAGCGAGGTCCACCTCGCCTTCGTCGACCAGTTCGTGAACACCATCGGTGTCTCCATCAACACCATCATCGCCAACGCCCGCACCGAGTCCCTCCTCTCGGAGTCCCAGCGCCTCACCGCCGAACTGCGCCAGCGCTCCGACGAGTTGCAGATCACCAACGCCAAGCTGGAGGAGAAGGCGGCGCTCCTCGCCACGTCCTCCCAGTACAAGTCGGAGTTCCTGGCGAACATGTCGCACGAGTTGCGCACCCCCCTCAACTCGCTCCTCGTGCTGTCCCGGCTGCTCGCCGACAATCCCTCCGGCCGGCTCTCCGCGGAGGAGGTGGAGTTCGCCATCACCATCCACCAGGCGGGCTCCGACCTGCTGCAACTGATCAACGACATCCTCGACCTGTCGAAGATCGAAGCGGGCCGCATGGATGTGCACCCCAAGAAGCTGCCGCTGCACAAACTGCTCGACTACGTACGGGCGACGTTCCAGCCGCTCTCCAGCGACCGGGGCCTGTCGTTCACCATCAAGGTCGGCGAGAAAGTCCCCAACGAACTCTTCTCCGACGAGCAGCGCCTCCAGCAGATCCTGCGCAACCTTCTGTCGAACGCGGTGAAGTTCACCTCGTCCGGCGGGGTGGAACTGCTCGTGGAGGGCGCGACGCCCGCAGACTTCGAGGAGGAGACACTGCGCGACGCGGACGACGTCATCGCCCTCTCCGTCAAGGACACCGGAATCGGCATCCAGCCGGAGATGCTCAACGGGATCTTCGAGGCGTTCCAGCAGTCCGACGGCGCCACCAACCGAAAGTACGGCGGCACCGGTCTCGGTCTCTCCATCAGCCGGGACATGGCGGCCCTGCTCGGCGGCAGGATCACGGCCGAGAGCGAGGCGGGCGTCGGCTCCACCTTCACCCTCTATGTACCTGTGAACTACACCTCCCCCGCGGTGGAACCGCTCCCCACGGCCGGCGAAGTGCAGGCCATCACCGGACCGGACTCACCGGCCCGCCGGCCCACGGCCCGCGCGCAACCCCCCGTGGAGGTCGACGTGTTCACCGACCCGGCGTCCGTGCCCCGCACGGGAACCCGCACCGCCGACGACCTCACCGACGACCTCAAGGCCGACCTCGTGGACGAACACACCGGCTGGCCGGAGACGACCCGGCTCAAGGAGTGGCTGACCGGCAGCGCCGCCGGGGTGCTGGCCAACCGCCTCATCCTGATCGTCGACGACGACATCCGGAACGTCTTCGCGCTGACCCATGTACTGGGCCGCGTCGGAATCACCGTCAAATACGCCGAGAACGGCCGAGAGGGCCTCGAGGTCCTCGACCGGACACCCGATGTGTCCCTGGTCCTGATGGACATCATGATGCCCGAGATGGATGGTTACGAGATGATCGCGGCGATGCGGCGCACCCCCCGCTTCGCGAACCTACCGGTCATCGCGCTCACCGCCAAGGCCATGCCCGGCGACCGCGAAAAGGCCATCGAGAGCGGCGCGAACGACTACATCCCCAAGCCGGTGGACGTAGACCGGCTGCTGTCGGTGATCTGCCGGCTGCTCGACCCGCACATCCCCTCGGAACCGCCTCCGGACACGTCCGGTGACGCCGCCTCGGGGCGGACGCCGTGACGGCGCCGCAGGGTGCGGCGGCGGACGCCTCCAGCATCCTCATCGTCGACGACATGGAGGAGAACCTGGTCGCCCTCGAAGCCGTACTCGGCTCACTGGCCCGGGTGGTCCGCGCGCACTCGGGCGAGGCGGCGCTCAAGGCGATGCTGCGGCAGGAGTTCGCGGTCGCGCTCATCGACGTCATGATGCCGGGCATGAACGGCTTCGAGACCGCCGCCAACATCAAGGGCCTCGACCAGACCAAGGACATCCCGATCATCCTGCTGACCGGGGCGGCGGTCGACCCGAACTACGCCTATCGCGGCTACACGGTCGGCGCGGCGGACTTCCTGGTCAAGCCGTTCGACCCCTGGCTGTTGCGGACCAAGGTCAACGTCTTCCTGGAGCTGCACCGCAAGAACCGTCAACTAGCCGATCAGACCGAGCAGTTGACTCGTCTCCTGGCGGTGGACGTGCCCACGAAACCCACCGAGGAACAGCACCGCCTTGCCAACGTCGAACGTCACCTGGCCCAGGTGCAAAGCCTGCTCCGCGACAGAGAGGGTACGGACGGCCCCGAGGCGGCGGTCCTGGCGGACCGGATCGCCGTACTGGAACAGGCTGTTGGACGGCTGCTGGAAGCGGAAGCGCAAGAACGCTAGGAACCGCGGCCTGGCGCGCCCGCCGGCCGGCGGCAAACGGCCCGGAGGTTACCCGCCCGGCGGGGCCCCGGCCCGCTGCACCACGCGCCCCTTCCCGATGATCCGGCCCGGGCAGACGGGCCTCAGGAAATGAGTGTGGAGCTCCCGCGTGGACTGGAACTGGTCCGGTTCGAGCGTGGCCAGAAGTGCGGGACCGACCGTGTCGTAGTCTCCGACTCCCCCTGCCTCACTCCTGGTCGTCCAGCAGGAAGGATCCGTACCGGGGCTTGCCGGCCCGTTCGTAGACGCAGTACTGAACGCCCGCGCCGGTGGCACCGGATTCGGTGAGCGTCCAGGCGACAGGGGCGGCGCCTTCGGCGAAGAGCCGCTTGCCCGTCCCGAGGATCACGGGGTTGATGAGCAGCCGGTACTCGTCCACGAGGTCGTGCTCCTGCAGGGTGCGGATGAGGTCGCTGCTGCCCTGCGTCATGATCACGCCATCGACCTGATCCTTGAGCTGTGCGACGGACTCGGCGGCCTCACCCTTGAGGAGGTGGGAGTTGTTCCACTCCAGGCCGCCGTCCAGGGTGCGCGAGGCGACGTACTTGGGCATCGTGTTCAGCTTCACGGCGATCGGGTCGTTCTCATCGGTCACGCGGGGCCAGTGGGCGGCGAAGATGTCATACGTCTTCCGGCCGAGGAGGAGATGGTCGGCGGTCTGCTCGAAGACCCCCGTCATGAGGACCATGAAGTCGTCGTCGACGTAAGGGACCTGCCAGCCGCCGTGCTCGAAGCCGGCGTCGACGTCCTCGCCCGGGCCGCCCGGAGCCTGCATGACGCCGTCCATGGTGATGAACGCGGTGACGATCAGCTTGCCGCTGCTCATGATGGTCCCTTTCCGTACGGATTGTGCCTTCACCCGTGTGGACTGCCGCACCGACGAGAACTCATCGCCTCCGCGCGATCCGGCCGACCCCGAACCAGCGCGAGGCGTACAACGCCGCATAGGCCTGATCTCTCAGATGGTCTCTCTTTGATCGTTGATCGCTCACCACTTCGGCTCTCGGCGCCTACGGCGTCGTCTGCCCGAGACGAGGCCGCTCGGCGCCGACGCTGTGGAGAGCGCGTGCCCTGCTGAAGCTGGTGGGGGTACGTCTGGTGGTGTGGTCGGCCTCGTCGTCGGCGCGAGCACTCCGCAGATCGCGCCGTTGTCCCGCACACGACTGATCACGATCGTCGCCTTCGGGTCCCCGGGCCGACGGTGCGGTACGCGCATGCGTTACCCGGTGCGCGCGGCCGCCACGAAACGGCGGATCAGGTCGGCGCTCTTGACGCCCTTCTCGGACTCGACGCCGCTGGACACATCGACACCATCGGGGGCGGCCGACCGTACGGCCGCGCCTACGTTGTCAGGGTCCAACCCCCCTGCCAGCAGCCAGAATCCCTGGGGCGGGCGTTCGGCGAGCAGGTCGGTGTCGAAGCGGGCACCGCTGCCCGGCACCGGGGCGTCGAGGAGCAGCCGGTCAGCGGGATCCATCTCCGCACGCGCGAGATAGCCGTCCCAGGCCAGAGCCCGGATCGTCCGGAACCCTTCGGCGCGGAGGCGTTCGAACGCCGCGTCCTCCTCGTCGCCGTGCAGCTGGACGGTGGTGAGGCGCGCGGCGGAGGCCGTCGCCAGGACCTCCTCGATGGGCTGTCGCCGGAACACGCCCACGGTCTCGACCGCGGCGGGCACGCGTCGCGCCAGCTCGCCGGCGGCTTCGGCCCCGATCAGTCGCGGGCTGCCGGGCGCGAAGACGAATCCGACGGCGTCCGCGCCTGCCGCGACCGCCGCGTCAAGTGTGTCCGCCGTGCGCAGACCGCAGATCTTTACGTACACCGATCCCTGCTCTCTTCCTTCTCTGCCTTCGCCGGGCCGGCCCCGGCGCGATGAGCTGCCGGGGCCTCGTTCGCGGCGGCCGGTGTCACCGTAGACGATCCCGTCACCGCGCCTGCGACAAGCTCAGCCCCCGCGCCGAGGCCGAGCGCCCGAGGTGCGTCGTGTGTGTCACACTCCGCCGCATGACACATGATCAGACCGGTGAGACGTTGAGCGTCGGGCAGCGCGACTCGGAGCTCAACGAGCGCTTGTCCCAGGGCCTGAACGAGGTCAACTTCCCTGCCACCGGAACCACTGCCGCAGATCAGAGTTCGCTGTCGGTGAAGGTCGTCGACGACGCCGGTGAGCTGCTCGGAGGCCTTTCCGGCTGGACGTGGGGTGGGCTGTTCGGCATCGAGATGCTCTGGATCCGTGAGAAGAGCCGTAAGGACGGGTGGGGATCAAAGATCCTCCTGGCTGCGGAGGCGGAGGCGCGCCGGCGAGGCTGTGACCGCGCCTGCGTATCGTCCTTCACGTTCCAAGCGCCGGAGTTCTACCAGCGCCACGGATATGTCGAGACCGGCCGAACCTTGGGAATCCCGGGCGGCGCCGAAGATGTCCACATGTTCAAGAAGCTGGGATAGGCCTCGACGAACGGGACTGGCCGCCTGCGTCCGGGGCTCGCCCTGGACCTGCTGATCGCCGCCTGCCACGCGCGCTCGGCTGTCCAGGCGCGCGCCCTTGAACGACGGCGTGCAGCGAGAGCTGGAGTCCCCGAGAGTCGTCACCCTGTGCAATCTCCGCACGTGAAGAGCCTCTCGACACCCACGCCGCCCTCCGAGGGTGCACAGTGGATGGGTGGGCCTACGGCGGCGCCTGGGAGGTCTGTGGCAGCGGTGGCAGCCGAGTCACGCGCTGGTGATGCTTCCGCTCGCGCTCATCGTGGTGATCACGGTCGTCGACATCCTGGTGCCGGCCGACGTCCATCTGGGGCCGCTACTGGTCGTGGCCCCCGCGCTCACCGCCTCCTTCGCCGGACCCCGCCTGACGGCATTCGTCGCGGCCCTGGCGATTGGGGCCCAGGCGTACATCGGCATCCATTTCGGCGTCCTGTACACGCGCAACGTGATGGTGCAGGTCTTCTCCCTCACCGTGCTCTCCGCCCTGATCGTGTTCATCTGCCGCGTGCGTGAGCACCGCAGACAGGAGCTGGCCAAAGTGCGGTCCGTGGCCGAGGCCGCGCAGAAGGCCCTGCTGCGGCCGCTCCCCCACCGCATCGGCCCGCTGCGGATCGCCTCGCTGTACCTGGCGGCGGAGGACGAGGCCGAGATCGGCGGCGACCTCTACACGGCGACCGGCACCGACGACGGCGTACGGATGATCATCGGTGATGTACGGGGACACGGGCTGTCGGCGGTCGGCGAGTCGGCGCAGCTGCTCGGTGCGTTCCGCGTGGTCGCCGACCAGCACCCCACGCTGCCCGCGCTCGCCGGCGCCCTGGACCGGAGCGTGTCCCGTTACCTCACCGATTTCGTCGAGGCGGAGGACGGGATCGACGAGCACTTCATCACCGCCCTGCTCCTGGAAATCCCCCATGACGGCCACGTGACCCGCATGACCTGCTGCGGACATCCCCCGCCGTTGCTGCTGCACGAGCACCACGTCCGTACTCTCACCAGCGCCCACCCGGCCCCGCCCCTCGGCGTGGCCGCGCTGCCGGCCTCGCAGTTTCCCGTCGAAGAGTTCGCCTTCGACGCCGGTGACACCCTGATCCTCTACACCGACGGGGTCACCGAAGCCCGCGATGAAAACGGGGTCTTCTATCCGTTGGCGCAGCGAGTCGAGCAGTGGGCCGAGAACCGCCCGGAAGCGCTCCTGGATCACCTCCGCCGGGACCTCCTCGCTCACTGCCAAGGACATCTCGGCGACGATGCCGCCGTCATCGCCGTCCAGCGCACACAGGCCCCTCGGCCGGACCGGCACTGACGGGTCCGCCTAAGACAGGCTCTGGCGTCGGCTGGTCCTTGGCGGTTCGCCGAGCCGCTGTTCGGTGAGTGCTTCCAGCGCCGGCAGGGCATCGTGCAGCGAGCGCTGCTGGTCGGGGATGAGCTGGTCGATCCGCTCGGCGAGACGGGTGGCTGCCTGGCGGCGCGTGGAGTCCAGGAGCGCCCGGCCTGTGTCGTTGAGGGCGATCAGGGTGGCCCGCTGGTCCTTCGGGTCCGCCGCGCGCTCGATCCATCCGAAGCCGTCGAGGAGGTCCGCCATGCGGGAGACGGGCGAAGCCGCCGTGGTCGGTGAGGCGGCCCGAGTGGGTGCAGGACAGGAAGAGCGCGACGATCGTGACCACGGGCACGACGACCTTGAACGCCGACACGAGGTTGTTCAGGCGGGCGAACATCCGTACCGCGAACCATTTCAGCGCGGTGAGCAGCACACTGAGCGCGGAGGCGACGCCCAGGCCCGACGCGGTGAGCTTGCCGCCTTCGTGGAGCCCGGGCACGTAGTGGGCGGCGTATTGCATGATCGCGCTGATCTCGGCGGCGGTACCGCCCACGGAGAGCAGGACTGACCAGCCGACGACCGTGCCGACCAGCCGGCCGCTCGCGTACAGCAGCCACCGGACGGTGCCGCCGCCCTCCGGCCTGGTGGCGCCGAGTTCGACCATGACCAGGGCCACCAGTGCGCAGAGCGCGCCGGCCGCGATCCAGGACAGCAGTGGGGGCCGGCGGTCCGCGCGCCGTACAGGGCGGCGAACAGCCAGCCCGAGCCGAGGATGTTGGAGAAGCGATCGCGGCCAGGCCCCAGAAACCGAGATCCTTGCGGAGCCGGTGCTCCTCGGCGCGGGCCTCCGCATCGCCCACGTTCCGCGCCGGCTGATACTGCGCCACGTGGCCAACCTCCCAGACGATCACAGACCCAGGGGGCTCAGCGTGCCATGTGGCGCCTCACCGTCGAAGGAGCTCTGTCGTGCTCAGCCGCCGCTCTTGCGTCGGAACGACTTCTGGCTCGAAGCCGGACCGTGCGCCCCACGGATCTTCGACGTGGTCTTCGCGGCGCCGCCGGCGGCGTCCGCCTGCATGCCGCGCTTACGGTCGAGCGCCTCGCGGAACTTGCGCTTCAGGTCGTACTGGCCCTCCTCGTCGGGCGCCAGTCCTTCCGTCTCGGGCGCCGGCTTTTCCGTCTCGGCCTCGGTCGGCTCCGAACCTTCCTGCGATGCAGCCTCTGCAGCCATGGTGACCTCCTGGGTTCGGGCAATGGGAAGGACAGCTTGTCATGCTCGTCAGTACTTGTGTGCCCGCGCCCGGTGGCACCGGTCGCCGCCAGTGGACGGTCATGTCGGTGCGACGAGCGCGTCAAAGGCTGTAATGAAGGCGGTCCAGTCGGGGTCGGAGCGGCTGAGCGAGGCGGCCTGCTCGGCTGTCGTCGCGGCCGCCGTGTCGACGAGCCAGGACGAGGTCCGCAGCAGCGCTGCCGATCCGGCCGGGTCGGCAGCGGATCCCCGACGGGGTCAGGTCCAGATTGCGCATCGCGTCGAGCGCATCGCGTCGAGCGCGGCGGTCACCAGGTGCGCGGCGACCTCGTAGGCGTTGCCGCCCGTGGCGCTGCGGGCCAGTGCGACGTACCGGACCCGGGCGGCGTCGGTCAGTGCAGGGGTGAGCAGGGCGTCGTGGCGCTTCCACTCGGCCGTCATGTGTACGGCGAGCCAGCCGGACAGGCGCTCGCACGCCTCGGCGGTCGCCTCGAACCGCCTTTTCATCGCGGTCAGTTCGGCCGGTTCGATGCCGTCGGCCGTGAAGAGGACGCCGGTTGTGGCCACGGTCGTACGGTCGCTGAGGTCCGGGCAGCCGGCTGCCGCAAAGGTCGGGCGTCCGGCGCCGGGCCGGTCCCGGCCTCCAGCCAGCGGTCGGCCAGCACCTTCAGGGTGTTGGCGTCCCTGCGCGTGCTCAGGTAGTTCGTCGGTCACGTCTGTGTCTCCATGCCGGGAGATCTGTGTGGCGTAGGCCGCGGATGATCCCGCGTCAACTCCCCCTGAGAGACGAGCAGTTAGAAATATCGACTGTTACCGGCCAGGCATCGGTGCAATGGATTCCGGTCGTCTCCCGTTCTCTGAACGTCAAGTATCCGTCCCCGCCTGCGTCGTATGCCGTCCCTAAGGTCCTCGGAGGTTTCCAGGGAAGGCACTCATGGACGAAAGCCGTGCAATACGGGCTCGCGGGATCACCAAGTGTTTCGGCGACGTCATCGCGCTCGACGACATCGATCTGGATGTGGCGCAGGGGCAGATCCACGGCCTGGTCGGACCGAACGGCGCCGGGAAGACGACGCTGCTCGGGCTCCTGCTGGGCCTGGCCGTCGCCGACGACGGCCGGCTGGACATCCTGGGTACGCCCATCGGGCGGGCGCTCGCCGCTCCCGAGGGCGTCGCCGGCTTCGTGGACGGTCCCGGTCTCTACCCCTCGCTCACTGCCAGGCAGAACCTGGCCGCGCTGGCCGCCCTGCGCGGCGTCGACGCACGGGCGTCGGGGATCGGCGACGTACTCGAACAGGTCGGGCTCACCGATGTCGCCGACGACCGTGCCCGCGGCTTCTCCCTCGGCATGCGTCAGCGGCTCGGGCTCGCCGCGGCCCTGCTCACCAAGCCCCGGCTGCTCGTGCTCGACGAACCGTCCAACGGACTCGACCCGGCAGGGAAGAAGCACGTACACGGTGTCCTGGCCCGGCTCGCGACGGAGGGCACCAGCGTCGTGTTGTCGAGCCACCGCATGGACGACCTCGAGGCGCTGTGCTCGGAGGTCACCATCCTCGCCACCGGACGGATCGTCTTCTCCGGCCCGCTGAGCAAGCTGGCCGCCGAGAACAGCGAGCTCGATTACCGGCTGCTGACCTCCGACCCGCAGGCCGCGCGCCACCTTGCGGCCGACACCTCCGGGATCCGCGTCGTCGACAACGCCGTGGGACGGCACGACACCGAGGCGCTCGTCGTGCGCGCGCCGGTGCCCGCCCTCGACGAACTGGTGGTGCGGCTCGTGCACGCGGACATCGCGCTGCGCGAGCTCGCGCCCGTGGTGTCGCCGCTCGAAGCGGCGTTTCTCGCCCTCACCGAGCAGCAGGAGAACAGCAGATGACCGCAACCATCGCCGCCGGCCCCGCCGCCGCTGCCACCGCCCGCGTCTCGGTGGCGCGCGGCTACCGCTTCGAGCTCGTCAAGCTCGTCTCGCAATGGCGGATCCGCCTGCTGGTCCTCGCCTGCTGGATCGCGCCGGCACTCTTCGTCGCAGCGGTGAGCCAGCAGAGCTCGCTGCCCGTCGACACGCTCTTCGGTCGCTGGATGCACGCCACGGGATGGGCCGGATCGCTGGTGGTGCTCGGTTTCTCGGGTACCTGGGTGCTCCCGCTGCTGACTTCGGTGGTCGCCGGTGACGTGTTCGCCTCCGAGGACCGGCTGGGCACCTGGCGCCATCTGCTCGTGGCGGTCCGCTCGCCCCGGCGGATCTTCGCCGCGAAGGCACTGGCCAGCCTCACCGTCATCCTGCTGCTCGTCGCCGGGCTGGCCTGCTCCAGCGCGGCCGGTGGGGTCGTGGCGGTCGGCAACCAGTCGCTGGTCGGTCTCGACGGCCACCTCTTGTCGCCGGGAGACGCGGCCGTCCAGGTCCTGCTCGCCTGGGTTTGCGTACTCGCCCCGACCCTGGCCTTCGCCGCGATCGGACTGCTCGGGTCCGTCGCGCTCGGGCGCTCCCCGATGGGGCTCCTGCTGCCCATGCTCGTCGCGCTCACAATGCAGTTCGTCCAGATGCTGCCGCTCCCCGTCGCCGTGCGCCTGGCCCTGCCCAGCTACGCCTTCATCGCCTGGAACGGTCTGTTCACCGGCCCGTCCCAGCTCGGTCCGCTCCTCATTGGCATCGTTGTCAGCCTGTTGTGGGCGGTGATCGCGACGGCGCTGGCCTATCTCCTTTTCCTGAGGCGGGACTTCACCGACCTGACCCACGACGGCTCGGGGCGCCGCGCCATCACGGTCGGAGCCCTGCCGCTCGTCGGGCTCCTCGTCCTGACGGCCGTCGTCGTCGCCCCGGCGACCTCGGCCACCGGCTCCGGGATCGGGCAGGACAAGGTGCAGCGCTCGGTCGCCACGGCATTCGCCCATCTCTACCGCCGGCAGACCGAGCAGCTCAACCGCCCCGACGTCACCGAAGCGCAGCTCAAGGCGAGCGCGGCGTGCACCAAGGGCAGCACCAGGGTCGCGGCCGAGGGGCCGGGCAACGACTGGCGCTGCGTCGTCTCCTGGCATCTCCCCGACGTCGAGGCCACCGGGTCGGCCGTCTACCAGCTCGACGTCACCGCTGACGGGCGGTTCATGGCCGACGGCGATGGACCGAAGGAAGTGAACGGCTACTTCCTGGTGCGCACCCCGACCGGGGACGGACCGAACCCGCTCTGGCAGTTCGACGGCAATGTCGAGCTGCTTCCCGCAACCCCGAAGGGATAACGCAATGCAGGTAACACGCCGTCGTAGGCGTGCTGCGAAGGACCGTTCCGGCCTTCTCGGCAGACACATCGGCCGCCGAATACCCCTGGCCACGGCAGGCATCACGGCTCTTGCCCTCGCCGCCGCGGGCACCGCTTTCGCGCAGACGCACCAGTTCGGCACCGACCAGGTCGGCCAGAGCACGCGTCAGGGCCAGGTCATCTCCAGTGATCAGTACATCGCCCCGTACGGCGACCGGCTCGTCGTCAACAACGGCAAGATCATGTCGTCCTCGCTCAGCCCGGACGGCACTCACCTCGCGGCCTCGATCACCGACGGCGGCATGGCCCTTTCCATCGTCGACCTCAAGAGCTGGAAGGTGCAGCAGCTCGTCGGCAACTCCGCGTCGGCCGACCTGCGCATCAGCGGCAACGACGTGGGCCAGGAAGGCCCCACGTACTCGCCCGACGGGACGCAGCTGTGGCTGGGCCAGATCGACGGCTACACCAAGTTCACCGTCAACCCGGACGGCAGCGTCGCCCATCCGACGTCCGTCAAGATCCCGGCGGACGGGCCCAAGCACGCGCTGGTGGGCGAGCCCGTGTTCTCGTCCGACGGCTCCACCGTGTACTCGGCGGTCAACGGCCAGAACCGCGTCGTCGCCATCGACGCGGCGACCGGCGCCATCAAGCAGAGCTGGGCCGTGGGCAACGCCCCGCGTGACATGGCCGAGGTCGGCACCAAGCTCTACGTCAGCAACGAGGGCGGGCGTCCCGCGAAGCCCGGCGACACCACGATCAACTCCTACAACACCCAGGTGCCCGCCGACCCGGTGACCGCCTCCACCACCACCGGCACGGTCAGCGTCATCGACCTGGCGAACCCGGATGCCGCCGTATCGAGCATCAACGTCGGTCTGCACCCGACCGCGCTGTATGCCAAGAAGAACGCGCTGTTCGTCACCAACACCGCCACCAACGACGTGTCGGTCATCGACACGACCAAGAACAAGGTCGTGCAGACCGTCGCCACCCAGCCGTGGCCGGAGTCGTCGGTCGGCTACGAGCCCGACGCGGTGACGCTCACCGATGACGGCCATCTGCTGGTGACCCTCGGCCGCGCCAACGCGGTCGCCGTCTACCGGTACACGACCCCGCAGGAGCCGGTCAGTTACGTCGGCCTGCTTCCGACGGACTACTTCCCCGCCGAGATCGCCACCGTCGGCAAGCAGGTGGTCGTCTCCAACACCCGCGGAATCGACGCCCGCCGCCCCACCACCGGCGCCGGGCACGCCACCCACGACACGACGTCGAGCGTGCAGCGGTTCACCCTGCCGAACGACCGCGTCATCAAGTCGCAGACGGCCAAGGTCTTCCGGCAGAACGGCTGGACCCGCGGCTCGGTGACGCTGAGCCACGGCAAGGGCAAGAAGAAGCCGAAGCCGGTGCCGGTCCCCGAGCGGCTCGGCGACCCCTCGACGATCAAGCACGTCTTCATGATCGTCAAGGAGAACCGGACCTACGACCAGGTTCTCGGCGACGTCCCGGAGGGCAACGGGGACCCGTCGCTGGCACAGTTCGGCGAGAACGTGACGCCGAACCAGCACGCCCTGGCCAAGCAGTTCGGCCTGTACGACAACACGTACGACATCGGCACGAACTCCGCCGAGGGCCACAACTGGCTGATGCAGGCCGACGACCCGGAGTACACCGAGTCATCGGCCGGTGAGTACGCACGCAGCTACGACACCGAGGACGACGCGCTCGGTCACCAGCGGACCGGCTTCATCTGGACCGGTGCCCAGGCTGCCGGCAAGTCCGTACGGGACTTCGGCGAGTTCCAGCAGTTCCTCACCAAGCCGGCGGACGCGAGCTGGCAGAACCTGTACTGCGACTCCAAGAACATGGGCGCGACCGGTCAGGACACCGCCTACCCCCTGGTGTCCTCCTCGCCCATCCCGTCCCTCAACTCCGTGTCGGTGCACGGGTTCCCGAAGTTCGACACGAGCGTCCCGGACATCTACCGGTCCGAGATCTGGAAGCGTGACTTCGAGAAGAACGGGCCGGCCAACCTGAACATGTTCTGGCTGTCCAGCGACCACACCGGCGGTCCGGCGAACGCCGCCGCCCAGGTCGCGGACAACGACCTCGCGGTCGGCAGGATGGTCGACGAGATCTCGCACAGCAAGTACTGGAAGGACTCGGCGATCTTCGTTGTCGAGGACGACTCCCAGGCCGGCCTCGACCACGTCGACGGCCACCGCGCGCCGATCCAGATCATCAGCCCCTGGGCCAGGCACGGCGTCGTCGACAGCCACTACTACTCGCAGATCACGATGATCCGCACCATCGAGCAGATCCTCGGGGTCCACCCGATGAACCAGAAGGACAGCGCGGCCAGCCCGATGCGTGGGGCGTTCAGCCAGAAGGCGGACCTCACACCCTTCAAGACGCTGCCCAACCGGACCTCGCTCACCGGCGGTCTGAAGACCCCGCCCTCCTGCGGCCCGGACACCCCCGCGCCGCAGAACCCCCATGCCGCGCCGGCGCCGTCGGCGAAGGTGCCGGCGGACAAGCAGAAGCTCGCGGCGCAGTGGGACGCCTGGAAGTCGCAGCAGCGGCTGACCGGGCGCGACGCCAAGCCCGACTTCGCGAACCCCGCGCAGATGAACCACTTCACGTGGTACCAGACGCACGAGTGGTCGAAGCCGTACCCCGGCGAGAACAAGATCTTCGCCCCGAAGGACGTGCCGGGCGCCTACATCCCGTCACCGGAATCCGACGGCTGACGTAGTCAGCGCGCGGATCCCAGGTCGCAGATCCCAGTAGGGGCCCCTGCCCGGCATCGATGCCGGGCAGGGGCCCCTACTGCTCGTTAGGCTCGGTGTACGACCTGTCAGTTGGCAGGAAGTCCTCACCGATCAGGAGTTGACACGATGCCGGCCATTGCCGCGGCTCATGTACGCATCGCCCGTCCGTCGCGTGACCTTGAAGCGGCGGAACTCTTCTGGATCTCGGGACTCGGCCTCGACGTCCTCTACCGGCACACGTCGGACGGCACGGCTGACGTCCACTCACTCCTCATGGCCGGCTGGCCGGATGCGGCCTGGCACCTGGAACTGGTCAACGATCCCGCCGCACCCGTGGAGCCGAGGCCGACCGCCGAGGATCTACTGGTGGTCTACCTCGGCGAACCGGTCCCGGACTCCCTCGTGGAACGCCTCGAACAGCACGGCGGCAAGCGGGTCCCGGCGCACAACCCGTACTGGGACACGTGGGGTGTGACGATCCAGGACCCGGACGGCTACCTGCTGGTGCTGTCCACCCGCGACTGGTCCAACTCCTAGCGCTCGCGTCCGGTCAGACGAGGACGGACAGGAGCAGGGCCATCCCGAGACCCATCACACTGACCAGCGTCTGCACGACGGTCTGTGTCTTGGTGGCCTGGGTGAGGTCCATGCCGAAGGACTCCTTGACCAGCCAGAACCCGGCGTGGTTGACGTAGTTGAGGCCCAGGGAGCCGGCGCCGATCGCGACCACCAGGAGCGAGGCCTCGAGCCCGCCACCCGTGCCGATCAGCGGGGCGACGATGCCGGTGGCCGAGACGATGCCGACGGTGGCCGAACCGGTGGTCAGGGACAGGAGCAGGGCGATCAGCCAGCCCAGCACGATCACGTTGAGGTGGGCTCCCTCGGCTGCGGAGGCGATGGCGTCACCGATACCGGAGTCCTGAAGCACCTGCTTGAACGCGCCACCGCCACCGATGATGAGCAGGATCGCGGCGATGGACTTGAGGCTGTCCGTCAGGGAGGAGCGGGTCGCCTCGCTGGAGCGGCCACCGCGTACGAGGGTCACACCGAGCGCGAACAGGAATCCGGCGAGCATCGCCACCAGCGGTTCACCGACGAACGTGAGCGCCGCACGCACGGTGCTGGACTCGTCGAGCACGGTTTCGGCGAGGGTGCGCAGCAGCATCAGGGCGACGGGTATGAGAACCGAGGTGACGGCCAGTCCCGTGGACACACCGGCGCGCTGCAGAGTGTCGGTGACCGTCCCCACGGCCGGGCCGGTGGAAGAAGCGTCGGTGGTGGTGTCGACTGCGTTGTTCCGGTCGGCTCCGGTGAACTGGGCCACGAGCACGGGGTCGGGCCGTACGTCGGCAAGGCGGGGCGCGATCCAGCGGGCGTACACAGGGCCGGCCAGGATGACGGTCGGGATCGAGCAGATGATGCCGACGCCGAGGGTCAGGCCGAGGTCCGCGTGCAGGCCTGTCATGGCGGTCAGCGGTCCGGGGTGGGGCGGCAACATGCCGTGCAGGGTGGACAGCGCTGCGATGGCGGGCACGCCGAGCAGCACGTACGGAGAACCCTTCGTCGCGCCGTCGTCCTCCAGGCGGCGGGCGACGCTGAAGATCAGCGGCAGCAGCACGATGAGGCCGACCTCGAAGAACATCGGAATGCCGATGACGAATGCCGCGGCCGCGACGAGCCAGGGGAGCCTGCGGTTGCTGGAGCGGTCGACGATGGCGTGGGCGATGGCGTCGGTGGCTCCGGAGTCGGACAGGAGGCGGCCGAGCATGGCTCCGAGGGCCAGTGTGAGGCCGATGTCACCGAGCGTGCCGCCCGCTCCCTCCTCGATGGACCCGGTCAGTTTCGCCACAGGTTCGCCGGCGGCGAGCCCGGTGCCGATGGTCACCACTATGAGGGCGATGAACGGGTGGATGCGGAGCCGGGAGTTGATCAAGTAGATCAGCAGCCCGATCGCCACGGTGAGGACGAGCAGCAGGTACCAGGTGTGTGAAGTCATGCGGGAGGGGGTGCCTTTCGGGATCTGGCCGTGTTCGGGCAGGGGGAAAACGGGCATGGCTCGGCGAGCCCGCGCGCACGGGCTGGACCGTCCCGGTCATGGGTGGGTGGGGTTACGTCGGGCGGCTGCCCGTGGTGAAAGCCTTCGGTGTCGAAGCGAGCCGTCGGTCGACGACGGCCTGGTCACTCCCGTCCGAGGGAGGCGGCGAGATCGGCGACGAGCCTGTCCTGCTGGGTGAGGTAGGCCGCGAACGTGTCGCCGGTGGCGAACGCGTCGGTCCAGCCGTGCCGGTCGAGCTCGGCCTGCCACCGCGCGGACCGGTGCAAATCGGTCAACGCGTCGACCCAGCGCTTCCTGTCGGCGTCACTGATGCCGGGCGGGGCGACGATGCCCCGCCAGTTGCTGAAGACCAGGTCGATGCCCGACGACTTGAGCGTCGGGACCCCGGCCAGGGCCTCGACAGAATGCTCGCCGGTGACGGCGAGGACACGCAGCTGGCCACTGTCGACCTGGTCCAGGAACTCGCCCAGGCCGCTGGTGGCGAAGTCGACCTCACCGTCGAGCAGAGCCGGCAGCAAGTCCCCGCCACCGCCGCCGTAGCCGACGTAGTCGACCTTCCCGGGGTCGATGCCGACTGTCTTCGCCAGCTCCATGGGCAGCAGGTAATCCGGTCCACCGGGGGATGATCCGCCACCGACGGCGAGGCGTTCAGGGGCTTTTCGCCACGCGGTGACGAGGTCGCCGACCGTTCTGTACGGCGAGTCCTTGCGGACGACGACCGCGCCTGCCTCCTCGATGAGACGGGCGATCGGTGTGGTCCTGGCGACCGTCACCTTTGCCTTCGCCTCATGCGAGGCACCCAGGACGCCGAGGCCCATCTGGAGCGCGAGCTCTCCGTTGCCTCGTTCGTCGACGATGCGCTGCAGTCCGACCGTGCCGCCCGCGCCGGGAAGGTTGAACACCTGCACGTCCGGCGCGATGTGCGTCTCGTCCATGACCCGGGCCGCGGTCCGTGCCGTGGTGTCGTAGCCGCCACCGGGTGTGTTGGGCACCATGATCCGCAGATCGCTGTCCGGCTGTGCCCGCCCGCCCGGAAACACCCCACACGCGCCGGCGGTGAGAAGTGTCAGTGCGGTGACGGTGCCGAGAAGGGCACGTGCTGGACCTCTCATGGCACCTCACTTTCGATTTCAACTGCCGGGCGTCATGATTGTCCGACATGGCACACGGGCTGCCCACGTTGTGTCAGTAGCAAAGATTGAGTTAATTGTGGTCACAACGTTCCGCCGCCATACCCTCGCGGGCCAGATGCTGGTGCTCCAGCTCGCCATCGTCGTGGTGGTGCTGCTGGCGGTCGCGGGTGTCTCGCTCGCCCAGTCCGAGGCCACCTTCCAGCGGGTAGAGGGCCGCAAGGTCGACGCTCTGGCCGAGCAACTGGGCGCCAACCCCCTGGTCCGCAGTCAGCTCATGAAGCCTTCCCCCAGGGAGGCACTGGCCCCGCTGGTGCACTCCACGCTGGCGCAGTCCGGCGTCACGTCGGTGACCGTGGCCGACGCTCAGGGCCGTATCGTCTCGTCCACCAACCCCACGGTCGTGGGGGAACGGCTGGGCCTGGGAGCGGGGGTTGCCAGGGGGCGCAGCTGGTCCGGCGACCTGACGCTGGACGGAAGCCGGGAGCTGGTGGCGCAGGTGCCGGTTCTGAGCGCTGCGCGGCAGACGCTCGGGAGGCAGCTCGGCACCGTGATGATCGGAGAGGCCTCCCCCACCGTGTGGCGGCGGCTCGGCGGCGCCTCGTCGTACCTGCTCGCCTACCTGGGCATCGCGAGCGGACTCGGCGTGATGGGTTCCTGGCTCCTTGCCCGGCGGGTCAAACGCCAGACGTACGGCCTGGAGCCGCGCGAGATCGCCGGCCTCGCCGAGCACCGCGAGGCAATGCTGTACGGGATCGCGGAGGGCGTCGTCGCACTGGACCCGCAACTCCGTCTCACCCTGGTCAACGACGTGGGCAGGCGCCTCCTCGACCTGCCCGAGGACTGCGTGGGGCAGAGCATTGACGACCTGGGTTTCGAGGGGCGGCTGCGGGACGTACTCGCGGGGGCCCGGCACGACGCGGCCGACCGGCACGACCAGGTGGTGATCCGCCGTGGGCGCCTGCTGGTGATGAACCGGATGACGGTCATGAAGGACGGCCGCCTGCTCGGTTCGGTCACGACCCTGCGCGATCGCACCGAACTGGCCGAGCTGGAACGGGAGATCGGCTCCTTCCGCAGCTCCTCCGAGCTGCTGCGCGCGCAGGCACATGAGTTCGCGAACCAGCTCCACACCATCTCCGGTCTGATCCAGATCGGGGAACAGGACGAAGTGGTCCGCTACATCCGCGCCCTCAACCAGCGCCGCCAATCACTCGATGTGACACTCGCCCGGCGCGTGCGCGACACCGCGATCGCCGCGTTGCTCATGGCGAAGTCCTCCCTCGCTGCCGAACGCAAGGTCAGCCTGCGGATCTCCGCCGGGACCGCACTCGGCCGGCTGGCACCGGAGGACGCGGCCGATCTGGCCACCGTGATCGGCAACCTCGTCGACAACGCGGTGGACGCCGCCGCTTCCGACGACGACACCGGCGACGCCTGGGTCGAGGTGGAGCTGCGGCAGGACGCGTCCAGCGTGGAGGTCGTGGTCCGGGACTCCGGCCCCGGCCTACCGCCCGAAGTCGCTCGGGAAGTCTTCGCGCACGGCTTCACCACCAAAGCCGCCCAAGAGGGCGAGCGCGGGATCGGCCTGGCCCTCACCAAGCTCGTCTGCGAGCGCCACAGCGGCGAGATATCGGTGGCCAACACAGCCGACGGCGCCATGTTCACCGCCCACATGCCCCTCGGTCACCCCGCCGATGTGGCGCCCGAAGGAGTCCCCGGATGACCGCCCCGCACGACACGGCCGAAGGAAACGACTCGATCGACGTGCTCGTCGTGGACGACGACTTCATGGTGGCCCGGGTGCACCGCACCTTCGTCGAGCGCGTCGTTCCGTTCCGCGTCATCGGCACGGCTCACACGGGTCAACAGGCGATCGACGCCGTCGAGGAACTGCGCCCCGACCTCGTCCTGCTCGACCTGTACCTGCCGGACGTCTTCGGCCTCGATCTCATCCCCCGGCTGCGCTCAGCCGGCCACGACTGCGACATCATGGTCATCAGTGCCGCCCAGGAAGCGGAGACGGTGCGCCGCGCGGTCCGCCGCGGCGTGGTCGACTACCTGCTCAAGCCCTTCGACTTCGAGGACCTGCTCCCCCGGCTCGAGCGGTACGCCGCCCGGCGCCGCCGGCTGCTCTCCGCGGTCGTACGGGGCCAGGCCGACGTGGACCGCGTGCTGGGCGGAACGGCCCTGGCCGCTCCGGGTGGTGGCCTGCCCAAGGGCATGAGCGTCGAGACCGCCGCGGTGGTCGAACGCGCCCTGCGCGAGGCCGACAGCTCTCTGTCCGCCACCGAATGCGCCGCCCTGACCGGCATCTCCCGCGTCAGTGCCCGCCGATACCTCGAGTACTTCCACGGCGCCGGCAGCGCCGGCGTGTCCCTGCGCTACGGCGTCGCCGGCCGACCGGAGCGCCGCTACGACTGGCACGGGTGACAGCGGGGCGGTAACCGTGCTGTCGGCGGCAGCCAGGAGGGGGCGTCCCGCAGACCGTACTGCGGAACGCCCCCTCCTGAGGCGGGTCATCGCTGCCCGCGGGCTGGGAGTCCCGCGGGCAGGTTCAGGTCAGGTCAGCGGTGGCCGCCGCCGTGCCCGCGTCCGTCGCCGCGGTAATCGCGGTCGCCGCCGTGCCCGCGTCCGTGGCCGCGGTAGTCGCGGTAGTCGCGGTCGCCGCCCCAGGAAAGGGTGTCGACCCTCCGGTTGAGGTCATCGCGCAGGGTGGCGGTGTCGGAGCGGTTGTCCCACACGTACCTGCGACGGTCCCGGTACACGTCACGGCCGCTGTCGCGTCCGACACCGGTGTGGACGCGGACCGTCGAGCGGCCCGCCAGGCGGTAGTGATGGAAGGTGTAGGTGCTGCCGTCCCAGGCCGACAGCGTCCACCCGTCGAGGTTCACCGCGTGGCGGGACGTGTTGGTGACATCGATCCACTCCTTGTTGAGGGAGCGGTTGGTGCCGTTGTCCCAGCCCGGGGAGTCGTACTGCGCGCCGGAGATCTCGACGCGGTCGCGGTGCAGGCGGCCACCGGCATCGGCCGATGCCGACGCGGCGAACGTTCCGACCAGCGCGCCGGCCGCGAGAGCGGCGGCAGCCGTACGGCGGGCAGTGACTGACATGAAAGCGGACATGAATGCCCCTTCACTTTGTACTGCAGACCCGTGTACTGGCGTGGTGCGCCGCAGGTCTGCTCTGTGCGGGTCCCGGCCCTGTGGCCGAGAACGCACAACTTGCCAACAGATCGTCCCGAATGTGTACACGGCGTGAAGGTGGTTACAAGTCGTCCATATTTCTATTGCTCTCACATGCATCGTCCATTTATGCACTGTAGGCACCAAGTTGACGCCTCGGCCGTTACCCCGCACGACTCCGGCCCGGCTTCTGCCGCTCATCGCGGCGTCCCGTCACTCAGAAGCGCGTAACAGCCGTGCCGCTCCCCACCCGTTCGGCCCCAATTCCGGGTGCCCGGACATCACCGGGGGTCTGCGAGCGGGAAGAGTCTCGTGACCTGCCGATCACCCACCTATTCCAGTAGGGGAACAAGACGTGCACCTGGATCTTTCGGGCCGGACCGCTCTGGTGACGGGCTCCACGCAAGGCATCGGAGCCGCGATCGCGGCCGGACTCGCACGCGCCGGCGCGCGGGTCGGAGTCAACGGGCGCGACCGGGGCAGGGTGGAGGCGGCCGTCGAGCAGCTCAAAGTCGGCGTGCCGGACGGCGACTTCGTTCCGGTCGCCGCCGACGTCGGTTCCGAGGAGGGCGCTCAACGCGCCTGGGAAACGCTGCCTGACGTGGACATCCTCATCAACAATCTCGGCATCTTCGAAGCGAAGAACCCCTTGGACATCACGGACGACGAATGGCGCCGCTACTTCGAGGTGAACGTGCTGGCCGCCGTCCGGCTCACCCGGCTGTACCTGCCGCGGATGACCGAACGCGGCTGGGGGCGCGTCCAGTACATCGCGAGCGACTCCGCGGTGGTGATCCCCGCCGAGATGATCCACTACGGCATGTCGAAGACCGCTCTGCTCGCGGTCAGCCGCGGCTTCGCCAAGCATGCGGCCGGGACCGGCGTCACCGTGAACTGCGTCATCGCGGGCCCTACTCACACCGGCGGTGTCGAAGACTTCGTGTACCAACTCGTCGACCGCGACCTGCCGTGGGACGAGGCACAGCGAGTCTTCATGCGGGAGTACCGCCCGCAGTCGCTGTTGCAGCGCCTGATCGAACCCGAGGAGATCGCCAACATGGTGGTCTACCTGAGCTCCGACCTGGCGTCCGCGACCACGGGCGGCGCGCTGCGGGTCGACGGCGGATATATCGACGCCATCCTCCCGTAAGGCGGCGGCCTACGATCGTGCGGGTCGGGCCCGTAAGACTCATGGGGTTGCCTGCCTCTGCGCAACACCGCCAAGTGGCCTTCCCTCAAAGGAAGTTCGAGTGCCTGCCCTCGGCAACTCCAGCCATTCGGTCATGCTGTTCGGGCCTTCGCCCGGGACCACTGAACCAGCGGTCGCCAGACGGCTTCAGCGCCGGCCGGTCGTAGTGCGAGACGGTCGTAGTGCCGGATGACTCTCAACGCCGCGCGTGGCGGATCTTCAACCGGCCGAAACCCATGGTCCCAGAGATCCGAATCCTCGGCCCGCCCCGGCCGGAGCTCCGCGGCGCCTTGTAGCGCAGGTCCTTCCACCCGGTGTGCAGACCCGCCACGTCGACGATCGCGTCACGAGGAACCGTGATCCTGGCCGTGCCGGTGCCGACTTGAAGCTCGATGTCGACTGCCGGATGCTCGAAGACCGCCCGGGACAGGTCCAGACGCACACTTCCGAACGCGGACTCGACCTTGAGATTCCGAGGGACCCGCCATGCTCCGCGCCGCTGGATCCGTCCGCCCAGGGCGCCGATCGTGGACGAGGTGCCCGCATCCTCCTCCGGGAGCGAGGCAAGAGCCGGCCCGAGGTCGCTGTGCGTCTTGGCGGTGAGCACCTGTTGCAGCCGCTCGTCCATCTCCTCATGCGAGAGGTGCCCCTCGGCGTACGCCTCCTGCACACGTTGCACAGCTGTGTTGCGGTCGTCCTCGCTGATCGGGCGTGCCGGGTTTTCCTGCGGGAGATTCACCGTTTCACTCTAGTGTCGGGAATTCCGCTGCCGCCGACGAATCCGCTCGTCCAGGGCCCGGCCCGGGAAATCGGCCTGCGCCTATCCCCGCTGAACAGCCGGAACGCGACTACTGTGCACCCCTGACAAAACGTCACGAAAGGAATCCCACATGGCCTCTCGACTCAACCCGTACATCAGCTTTGCCGGTGACGCCAAACAAGCCATGGAGTTCTACAAGAGCGTTTTCGGCGGCGACCTGTCGGTGAACACGTACGGCTCATTCGGCTCCGAGACGCCCCCGGGTACGCCGACAAGGTCATGCACGCCCTGCTCGAGGCTCCGAACGGCTTCACGCTCATGGGCGCGGACAACCCTCCGGGCATGGAGCTCAAGCAGGGCAACAACTTCTCCGTGAGCCTGAGCGGCGACGACGCCGACGAACTCCGCGGCTACTGGGAGAAGCTGTCCGCCGGCGGCAACGTGGCGGTCCCGCTGGAGAAGCAGATGTGGGGCGACGTGTTCGGCATGTGCAGCGACAAGTTCGGCATCACCTGGATGGTGAACATCAGCGAGGCCGGCGCCTGACTGGCCGCATATGCCGGGCGACTCGCGGGCGAGCGGTGTGCGTCAGCTGCCCCTGCGCATCAGCAGACGCCCCTGGCGGAACCGTTCGCCCTCGCGTGGCTCGCGCAGCATCCGGCCCACCTCGGTGAACCCGGCCTTGGCGGCCATCTTCGCCAGGTCGTCGATCGGCCACCGGTAAGCCGTCACCACCTTGTGGTCGAACTCCGTGACCGGATCGTCCCCGGACTCGAAGAAGGCGAGCAAGAGGTGGCCGCCGGGCGTGAGTACACGCCGGAACTCGTCGAAGTACGAGGGCACGTCCTGCGGTGGGGTGTGGATGACCGAGTACCAGGACACGATGCCGTTCAGCGAGCCGTCGGCCAGGCTCAGGGCGTCCATGGAGCCGACCTCGAACCGCAGGTCCGGGTAGGTCTCGCGGGCCAGATCGATCATCGCCGGCGACAGGTCGATGCCGAAGACATCGAGTCCGAGACTCCGCAGGTGCGCGGTCACTCGGCCCGGGCCGCAGCCCAGCTCGGCCACGGGCCCGCCATCGTTCGTCTGCGCGAGTTCGGCGAACGCGGCGAGCACGGCGCGGTCCAGCGGCTGTGTGTCCAGTTCGTTGCGGACGAGTTCGGCGTAGAGGACGGCCACGGCGTCGTAGGCGTCCGCTGTCGCATGGTGGTGGGAGGGAGTCTCAGTCACAAGCGACGAGACTAGAGCCTCGCGCTGACAAGTGCCCCGTCGGTGGGCCGGCCTCCCTCCTCACAGGGACCCCCACGAGTGGGTCAACTCCCTTGTCCCGCTGGCAGTTTGACGCAGCCCGCCCCTGAGGCCTCCGCCGCACACCCGTCGGTCACCGGCCCCCGCTCAGCCCCCTTCGGTGCGCACGCCGCGTCAGTGGGCGGTCGATCGCTTCGACCAGCCAGTCCAGCTCTGCCTGATCCCCGAGTACGGGATTCGAGAGCATTCCGACGCCGTCGATGGTGATCTCGACGACGTCGCCGCCCCGGAGGGTGAAGTCGAGTCCCGGCACGATGCCGGTGCCGGTGGACAGCACCGCGCCGTCGGGGAACGGCTGGGAGTGCCAGAGATGGTCCACCAGCCCTTGCGGCGGACGGTGGAAGGAGGCCGTGGTGGTCGTCGCTTCGTAGGCGACGGCCCCGCCCCGCCGCACCACGAGGGCGATCTTCAGGGCGGTCGCGTCCTCGATCTCCCAGGAGGGCGCTATGCCTGCGGACACCGCCGCGCTTCCGGCATAGATCTTGGCCTGGGGCAGATAGAGGGGGTTCTCGCCCTCGATCGAACGGGAGCTGACATCGTCCACGATCACGTAACCGACCGTCTCGCCATGCCGGTTGAGCACGAGGCCGAGTTCGGGCTCGGGGACGTCGAGGTCCGAGTCCTCCCGTACGGCGATCGGCTCGCCGTCGGTCACGACGCGCCAGGGCTGGGACTTGAAGAACAGCTCCGGGCGCTCGGCGTCGTAGATCCGCTCGTACACCGACTGCTCGGTGCTCTCCTCCACCCGGGCGTCCCGGGAACGCTCGTACGTGACGCCGGCGGCCCACAGCTCCATCAGGCCGTCGAGCGGCGGGAGCAGCAGGACGTCGCCCACCGGGAGGCCGGGCCCGGTGGAGGCCGCGGTGGCCTCCGTCAGGGTGCGCAGTTCCGCTGCCGGAAGTCGCAGCAGGTCGGCGATGCGCGGCGCGCCTTCGAAGGTGCGGATGGTTCCGGTCCCGTCGCTGACTCCGGTGTGTACGGTTCCGGTGTCGTCAGCGAAGCGCACGATGCGCGTCATTCTCGTTCCCCTCTGCGGGAGTTCGGGTGGTCTGACCCACCCAGTGGAAACCGGTGGCCACGACGGCCCCGGCGGCGGCGATCGCCGAGATGACATAGAGGCCGCCGGCCCCCGAACCGGTACCCGACTCGACGGCACCCAACACATACGGGCCGACGAAACCGCCGAGGTTGCCGAAGCCGGAGATCAGCGGGATGGTCCCGGCGATCTGGATGCCGGCGAGGATCGTGGGCGGCACCGTCCAGAACACCGGTTGCGCGCCCAGGAAGCCGAAGGCGGCGACACACAGGGCGGCGACCGCGGGCACCGGCGGCAGGAGCACGCCGCCGAGCAGTCCGGCGACGGTCAGTACGAGGGCGAGTCGCAGGGGCCCGCGCCGGTCGCCGGTGCGGTCGGAGTACCAGGGCAGGATCACCACGCCGAGCAGGGCGAACACCCAGGGCAGAGCGGACACGAAGCCGATGCCGACATCGCCGAGACCGTCGATGCGGCCGACCAGCGCGGGCAGCCAGAAGGTGACCCCGTACACGCTGATCTGGATCGCGAAGTAGACGAACATCAGTCGGAGCACCCGGCTGTCGCTGATGATGGCGCGGGCGCGCTGCGGTGAGCGCATGCTCGGGTCCGGGCGGTCCGCGGCGATGCGGTCGGTGAGGAGCACCTTCTCCTCGCGCGTCAGCCAACTCGCCTGTTCCGGACGGTCGGTGAGGAGCCAGGGGACGGCGATGGCCAGCAGGACGGTGGGCGCGCCCTCCAGGAGGAACATCCACTTCCAGCCGTCGAGCCCGGCCAGGCCGTGGAGCCCGATGAGATAGCCGCCGAGGGGGTTGCCGATGATGCTGGAGATGGCGACGGCAGACTGGAACATCCCGGTCGCCTTGCCACGGTCGGCGGCCGGGAACCAGTACGTGATGT
The DNA here is from genome assembly GCF_055760475.1 of Streptomyces sp. DS1-CR2. Taxonomy (NCBI): domain Bacteria; kingdom Bacillati; phylum Actinomycetota; class Actinomycetes; order Kitasatosporales; family Streptomycetaceae; genus Streptomyces; species Streptomyces sp. DS1-CR2. Next base: position 8,751,687 of record NZ_CM147085.1, on the reverse strand, counting down.
AGAGGATCACGCCGGGGAAGAAGCCGGCTTCGGCGGCGCCGAGCAGGAAGCGCAACGCGTAGAAACTGGTGGGGCTGTTGACGAGTGCCATCGCGCAGGACAGCAGGCCCCATACGAACATGAGGCCGGCCAGCCAGCGGCGGGCGCCGATCCGGTGCAGAGCGAGGTTGGACGGGACTCCTAGCACGGCGTATCCGACGAAGAAGACGCCGGCGCCGAGGCCGTAGGCGGCGGCGTCGATACCCACGTCCGCCTCGAGGTGGGGTTTCACGAGCGCGACGTTCGTGCGGTCCAGAAAGCTCAGTACGAACATCAAGAAGAGTGGAGGGAGCAAGCGCCGGGACACCTTCCGGCGCACGTTCTCCACGGTGGACACCGTGTTCATCGGACCTCCCTGCGGTCCACGCTGACGCGCGTAGGGGTTGCGGCTGTCTGTCAGATGTCTGGCCTGGGAGCGCCGTAGACATCTGGCCACTGGACCGTAGCGATGACCCAACTGACGGGCAATACCTGGGAACTACCTAGATGATCTGAGCGAAACGTCTGGCGAGTGCGACAGACATCTGACATCTTGGCCATCAATCCGCCGAAACACAGGAGTGACCGCCGATGACTGCTCGTATCGTCGATGTGGAAACGATCGACGTCCGCTTTCCCACGTCCAAGGATCTCGACGGCTCCGACGCGATGAACGACTCGCCGGACTACTCGGCGGCGTATGTGGTGCTGCGCGTGGCCGGCGGCGACAAGGCCACGGACGTGTCCGAGGGGCACGGCTTCACCTTCACCATCGGCCGCGGCAACGACCTCGCCGTCCAGGCCGCACGGGCGATCGGCGAGCGGGCCGTGGGCCTGTCCGTCGCCGAGATCGTCAGCGACCTGGGCGGCTTCTCGCGCCATCTGCTCGGCGACAGTCAGCTGCGCTGGCTGGGCCCCGACAAGGGAGCGATCCATCTCGGCACGGCCGCGGTCGTCAACGCCGCCTGGGATCTGGCCGCCAAGCTGGCGGGCAAGCCGGTGTGGAAGCTGCTCTCCGACTTCTCACCGCAGCAGTTGGTGGATCTGGTGGACTGGCGCTACCTCAAGGACGCGCTGACTCCGCAGGCCGCCCTCGAACTCCTCGAGTCCCGAGTGCCGGGCCGCGCCGAACGGGAAGCGTACGTGCGCCGGCACGGCTACCCCGCGTACACCACCAGCGCGGGCTGGCTCGGTTACGACGACGCCAAGCTCGCCCGGCTGTGCAAGGAGGCCGTCGCGCAGGGCTGGGACGCGGTCAAGCTCAAGGTCGGCGCCGACCTCAAGGACGACATACGCCGCTGCCGCATCGCCCGGGAGATCATCGGCCCCGACCGCAGGCTGATGATCGACGCCAACCAGACCCTCGGCGTGGAGGAGGCGATCGCCTGGGCGGACGCGCTCGCGGAGTTCACCATCTGGTGGTTCGAGGAGCCGACGAGCCCGGACGACATCCTGGGCCACGCCGCCATCGCGCAGCGCATCGCGCCGATCCACGTGGCCACCGGTGAACACGCCCACAACGCCGTGATGTTCAAGCAGTTCCTGCAGAACAAGGCGATCGGCATCTGCCAGATCGACGCCTGCCGGCTCGGCGGCGTGAACGAGGCGGTCGCCGCCCTGCTGCTCGCTGCCGCGCACGATGTGCCGGTCTGCCCGCACGCGGGCGGCGTCGGCCTGTGCGAGCTGGTCCAGCACCTGTCGGTCTTCGATTACGTGGCGGTCAGCGGCTCGATGGAAGACCGCGTCGTGGAGTACGTGGACCACCTCCACGAGCACTTCCACGACCCGGTGCGCATCCGCGGCTCGCGCTACCTGGTGCCCGAGGCCCCCGGCTACAGCGCGCAGATCCGCCGCGAGACGCTGGAGACCTACCGCTACCCCACCGGTCCGGTCTGGGGCGAGGCCGACCGGATGGGATCCTGACCCCATGTCAACGAAGAGGGACGCGGACGGCTCCGGCGAGAGCGGGCACAGTGTCGTCGACGTGGCGATCAGCCGGCTCAAGAAGCGCATCGAATCAGGCGAGTTCGCGCCGGGGCAGCGGCTTCCCCCGGAGACCGCGCTCGCGAACGAGCTGCAGCTGTCCCGCCCCTCTCTCCGCGAGGCCGTACGCGCGCTCGCCATGGCCGGGGTCCTCGACGTACGGCGCGGTGACGGCACGTTCGTCACGGATCTGCGGCCGGACCGGCTGGTGCGCGCCATCGGCAGCTTCCTGGACCTCGCCAACGACACCGGGCTCGACGAGATGCTGGAGTGCCGCAAGGTCATCGAGCCGAGCGCCACCGCGCTCGCGGCCACCCGGATCGACGCGGCCACCCTCGATGGTCTCCAGCAGCGGATCGAGCGCATGCGCACGCTGAACGACCCGGAGGAGCTGGTCCGCGAAGACCTCGCGTTCCACGCCGACATCGTCGCCGCGACGGGCAACCGCACCCTCGAGTCGCTGCTCTCCTCGGTCACCCAGCAGACGGCCAGGGCCCGTATCTGGCGGGCCCTGATCAAGTCCGATGTACTCGCCTGGACCCACGAGCAGCACATGGACATCTACCGCGCGCTGCGCGACCACGACAGCCTCGCCGCCTTCACCGCGGCCAGCCGGCACGTCAGCGACGTGGACGCCTGGGTGCGTGACCGCCTGGACGCGGTGCGGGAGCGCTCCTGAGGGAGCGGGACGCCGCCACGGTTCGTGTCACGCGCGCCCCAGGACGACGAGCGCCACCAGCAGCACCGTGACGGCGGCGCTCATGCCATGGGCGACGACCGCGGTGAGCGGGAAGTTCCGTTCGGCGGTGGCATGGCCCTGCGAATGTCTCCCCCGGCTGGGCAGCCAGCGGAAGAGCATCATGAAGCCGAAGGCGGCGACGATCAGAACGACAGCGCAAGCGGCCCAGGCGGAGCCGCGCGCGTTGCCGAGGAGGTACGCGGTCCAGGCGGCAAGTCCGGCGACAGCGAGGGCGATGTGGCCGAGGACGAGCCACAGCGGCAGCCGCGTCACCCCCGGCGTGCGCTGTTGCAGCCCGCCGTGGCGGATCCACACCGTGGCCAGATATCCGCCCAGGCTCGCAGTGACCAGCCAGACACACAGCACGGCGACACGCATACGCTCCCCCTCGGCATCCGTTGTCCTTTGACCCAGCACAGCGCACCGCCGGGACGACCGTTCAGACGTCCATTCATCAATTCACTCGTAGGGATGAATAACGGCCCTATCTCCCCCGTCGAATCAATGTGGTTGGCTGCGTTGCATGCGTCTCAGGCGATCGTTTCGCAGTCCGACAAGGGATGGGTCATGAGTGACCGCCGCGCGGCTCGGAATCGGAGTTCGGCCGGGCCTCGGCACCCATGGCGGCGCCCCCGTTCGACCCCGAACTGGGCCTCGCACTCGCTGACTTGAACAAGGAGCCGAGGGAGCCGCTCACACCGGAGAATCTTGCGGCCTGGCAGAAGCGGGATGCCACGGCCCGGCCCAGGCCGACCGTCGAGGATCTTCGCGCGGACGGCCGTTTCGAGGTGACGGAGTTACGCGTACCGGGACCGCCCGGCGGGCCGGAGGTCACGCTCGTGAGCGCCCGGCCGTCCGGGCTCGTCGAACCGCTGCCGCTGCTCTACTACATGCACGGCGGCGCGATGGTCATGGGCAACGCATGGTCCGTGCTTCCCCGGATTCTTCGCGCGTGGGCGCTTCCGCTGGACATGGCCGTGATCTCGGCCGAGTACCGGTTGGCGCCGCGGGCCCAGTACCCGGGGCCGCTGGAGGACTGCTGTGCCGGGCTTGCCTGGACGGCCGAGCACGCGGCCGAACTGGGCGTCGACCCTGACCGCATCGTCATCGGAGGCAAGAGCGCCGGCGGCGGGCTCGCCGCGGCCCTCGCCCTGCTGGCCCGCGATCGCGGCGGTCCGCAGCCGCTGGGGCAACTGCTGCTGTGCCCCATGCTCGACGACCGCGGCAGCACCGTCTCCAGTCAGCAGATGTCGGGCCTCGGGCTTTGGGACCTCACCTCGAACGCCACCGCGTGGCAGGCACTGCTCGGTGACCTCTACGGTGCTGAGGACCTGCCCCCGTACGCGGCCCCCTCCCGTGCCACGGACCTGTCACAACTCCCCCCGGCATATCTCGACGTCGGGTCGGCAGACATGTTCCGGGACGAGGGTGTGGCGTACGCGCACGCGATCTGGCAGGCCGGCGGCCAGGCTGAACTGCACGTATGGCCCGGCGCCTACCACGGCTTCGACAGCCTGGCGCCAAAGGCGGCCCTGAGCCGAGACGCACGCGACGCGCGCACCCGCTGGCTTCAGCGCCTGCTCGCCGACCGTCGTACTTGAGCCGGCGCTTGCGCTTGCGGCTGTGCACCGGCGTCGGGGGGAACAAGTCTGCGAGCTTAGAGAGTTGGTATGCCACGACTCGACCACTATCCAGCGAATAGAACGGAATGTTCCGTTCGGAACGATATCTTGATGGCATGTCACTGCACGGTTTTGTCGGGACCTGGGCCGGATCCACCACGCGGCGAAGGTGCCGAGGCGGCCCGCCGCGGGACCTGGTGCACGGAACGGGGGTTGAGGCCCCGTGTCTCTGATGTCCCCGGCGCTCGCCCACCCGAACACCCGCACCCGATCCGCTCTCGTATCCCGCCACGAATGGGAGGGATTCCGCTGCGAGTCGCGGCTGGTCCGGGCGGCCGCGCCGCGTATCGCACCACTGGTGCTGGTCGGCGGAGCGTTCCAGACCAAGGAGAGTTGGGGCCGTCTGGAACGTGAACTGCTCGCGCACGTGGACGTGTTCACCGTCGACCTTCCGGGATGGGGTGCCGGGAACGTTTTGCCTGACCGCCATGGTGCGGACTTCCTCGCGGACGCCCTGGGTCACATGCTCGACGAGTCGGGGCTGACCTCCGTCAATCTCGTGGGCGGTTCCTACGGCACGGCGATTGTCTACCGCCTCGCGCAGCGGCGGCCCGAACTGGTCGAGAGAATGGTGCTGGTGGGCACCATGACGTCCATTCCCGGGCACGCCCAGGTAGCCATGCGCCGGACTCTGGACCTGCTCGTGGAGCGACGTATGGAGGAGTTCGCCGAGGAGACGGTCGCGTTCATGGTCAACGCCGACCGGATCGACTCCGTCACCGCAGGATCCCGGGTTCGCCGCTTCCTGATGCGCCGGATGCTCAACCTGAGCGAGGAGGACGTCGCGAAGCACCTCACCAACACGATGCGTCTGCTCAGGCACGAGATGCTCGACACGAGCCGGCCTCCGGCCATGCCGGTGCTGGTCGCCACCGGGGAGCACGACACGTTCACCACCCCGGACCTGTGCAGACACCTCGCCGCCACGTGCTCCGACAGCTGGTTCACGCAGGTCGCGGACGCCGACCACATGCTTCCGCTGGAGCGGCCGGTCGAACTCGCCGATCTGATCACACACTTCCTGGCGGGCGAGGCGTTGGAACAGCTCGCGTACTGCCGCGAAGTCGAGCGGACTTCCCTGCCCTGCCCTGCCCGGCACGGTGAGCACGCCCGGCGGCGTCCCGGGCAGTACTTGATCATGTGACTCCCGGTCCGCGTGCTCGTTGGTGGCGTATGGAAAAACGCGAGTCGCGGCAGCCCAACGAACTGGCAGGAATCCCGGGTTGCGCGACTCCGGTTGAAAGGGGACCCGCACTCGATGCGCATCCAAGTCATCACGGTGGGTTCGACCGGTTCGGTCGCCCCGTACACCGGCCTCGCACATCGGCTGCTGGCCGACGGGCACACCGTCGAGATCGTCACTCACGCCAAGTTCGCCCCGATGGTTACTTGTTGCGGACTTCGCATGGAGCCGCTCGAAGCCGACCCCTTTGAGGCGCTGATCGGCGCCCACGGGCGCGCCAACGGCGGCGCCCGAGGCGCAGCGCATCCGTCGAGCGCTCCCCGCTCGCTTCAGCTCCAGGCGCTCAAGTCGCTACGATCGCTCGTCCGGTCGACCGAACAGGCCATGCTCACGCTGGTGGACGCCATCCTCGCCGCAGTGGATCCGAAGGCCGATCTCATCCTGCTGTCGACCATCGCGGCCCCGATCGGCGCGGCCATCGCGCACTACCACGGCATTCCCACCATGGGTGTCTTCCTTCAACCCGACGTACCCACAACTGAGTTCGCCCCGTGCACGATGGCCTGGCACAGCCCGGGCCGCACCAACCGTCTGCGGGGCCACGCAGCGAACGCCCTCTTCGACACCCTGTACCGCACGGCCCATCGCGCCCTCCACGCCCGCCTGGGTGTCGACCACCGCAGCGCCCATCGCCTGCGCAGCGTCCGCGAGCGCGACCAGTGGCCGATCTGGCACGGCTACAGCCCTTGGGTCGTTCCACGCCCGGTGGACTGGCGGCAAGGGCTGCACGTGGCCGGCTACTGGTGGCCGCACGAGTGCCCGAACTGGCAACCACCCGCCCTGGTCAGGGAGTTCCTGGCCGCAGGACCACCCCCGGTACTCATCGGTTTCGGAAGCATGATGCCCGGTGACCCCGAGGAGCTCGGCCAGATCGCAGCGCAGGCTCTTCGGCGCGCGGGGCTGCGTGGGGTCGTCCAGTCGGGCTGGGCCGGTCTCTCTGTGGTCGACGACGACGTCATCACTGTCGGCGAGATCCCGCACAGCTGGCTGATGCCGCAGACGGCCGCGGTGGTCCACCACGCGGGCGCGGGCACCACCGCGGCCGGTCTTCGGGCGGGGGTTCCGGCGGTGCCTGTCCCGATCATGACCGACCAGCCCTGGTGGGCCGCCCGGCTCGTCCAGCTCGGGGTGAGTGCGGACGCAGTCCCCTGCACCGAACTGACCGCCGCGCGGCTGGCCGACGCGCTCACCCGCGCGACCCAGGACGGTGCGCTGTCGCGGAACGCCGCGGCAGCGGCCGTTCGACTGGCGGGGGAGGACGGAGCGGGGGCCGTCGCCCGCGCGGTCGCCGCGCTCGGCTGATCCGGGTCATCTGTGCGTGCGCCGGCCCGGCGCTCGCCGGACGCACCGAACGGAGCAGGCCACCGCCAACATCAGCGTGAGGATTCCCTGTGACGCAACAAGCCCCGCCACCACACCTCGCCACGCCCTTGGCATCACCCGAACACAACACCTCGCACGCCGGCACCCCAATGCCACCGCTGGACGCCTGGATGCACCGCCAGCAGAGCAGCGGCCGCTCCAACATGACGGCGGCGCTGCTCGCCTGGTTCGAGGGCCCTGTGCCCACACTGTCAGCCCTTCGCCGCCTGGCCGGTGACCGCCTTGCGCGCTACGAGCGGCTACGGCAGATGCCGAGCGCACCCGAGACCGGCCCCACCTGCGACATCTGGCCGCAGTGGTCGACCGGCGGGCCCTTCGAGGCCGATCACCACATCTCCGAGAGCCCCGACGTCACCACGACCGTGCTCGAAGCGCACATCGCAGCCCTGTTCACCACACCACTCGACCCACGCCGCCCGCCATGGCAGCTGCACCTCATCCCCACCACGGGCGGCTTCGTCCTCCTGTTCCGCGCCCACCACGCACTGCTCGACGGCAGATCGATCGCCACGTTGCTCCGCGCCCTGTTCGACGAAACCGGCGCCCTGCGCCCTCCGCGAGTCGGCGGCCCGGCGACAGCGGACGCACCCTCCCGAGCCCGTCAACTCGCCTGGAGTTTCGGCGACTTGCTCCCCAAGGCATGCCCACTGCCCTTTCACGGTCCGGTGGACCCTCACCGCGTCCTGTCCTTCCGCCAGGTGCCGCGCAAGGAACTCGACGCCGCCCGCGACTCATTGGGCTCCGCCGGGTCGGCCGAACGCGCCTCCACCAACGCGGTCTTCCTCTCCGCCACGGCGGGAGCGCTGCGAACGATGGGCCTCACCGGCCGGCCACTGCCGACGTTGCCCGGCATCTGCGCCCTGGTCCCCGTCGACGTACGCACCAATGAGGAATCACAACTCCTCGGCAACCATTACGCCACCGTCCGGGTGCCGCTCCCCCGGCAACGGGACGCGCGGCTGAGACTCGCCGCCGTCGACTCCTTCATCCGGCGAAGTGCCATCGGCGCCAGGGCACGCGCCCAGGCCGCCGTGGTCTCATCACGACCACGCAAGATCACCCCTCTGAGCAACGCAGCCGGCCGTTACGTCGACTCACCCTGCTACTTCTCCCTCCTCTGCAGCAGCGTGTCCACACACGCCGGAGAACTCACCCTCGGACCGGCGCGACTCACCGCGATGGCAGGCATCCCACCGCTTGGCCCGGGCCACCCCCTCGCAGTCACCGCCATCCATCACGGCAGCACGTCGGTCGTCACCGCCATCACCGACCACAACCACCGCCACCTGGCCGAAGCACTCGCTCAACGAATCCACGACGAAATCCGCGCCCTGGCCAACTGAACGACTCCAAGAAGAGGCGTCTGCCCGCGTCGGTGGAGTCGAGGTGACGGATGTCGGCGGAAACCAGCGGCCGTGAGGAGTGGGACGTGGCGATACCTGAGGTCGGGGGACTTGCGGCGGTGCGCCCAATGCAGTGGATACGAGTACGGCGGTGCGCCGCCTGTGCCTCCTGCCGCGAATTGGTGGACCGCGGTGGCGGCTGAACCCGACCGTCATGACTGGCGGGTGGTGGACACCACGCTCGACAGACTGGTGTGCTCCGAATGCGGTGAGCGGCTGAGTCGCGGCCCCCTCGTCGGCGCCGTCCCCGCGGCTCGCGTCAGGAAGTGGCCGCCGGCGCCTGGAAGTAGTGCCCCTTGTCGAGGTCTTCGAGGAGGCCGGGCCGAGTCGGCTCCCAGGCCAGCAGTTCGCAGGTCAGCGCGTTCGACGCCGGAGCGTCGATCCCGACGAAGGCGCTGAGCCAGGTGAAGTGCTCGGCGGCGCTCTCGGGAGCCACGGAGGTCACCGCCACGTCGAGGTGACGGCCGATCACTTCGGCGACGTCGCGGATTGCGACGCCCTCCTCCGCGACGCCGTGCAGCACCGATCCGGCGGGGGCCTTTTCGACCGCGAGGCGGAACAGGTGGGCGGCGTCGAGCCGGTGGACGGCCGGCCAGCGGTTGGCGCCGTCGCCGAGGTAGCCGGAGACCCCCTTGGCGCGGGCAGTGGCGACCAGCGCCGCCATGAACCCGTTGTCCCCGTCGCCGTGGCAGGTGGGAGAGAGGCGCACCACGGACGAGTGCACGTCCTGCGAGGCGAGTGCCAGCACCGCATCCGCGGTGGCCACGCGGAGGGAGATCGGCGAGCCGTCGTTCGTGGCCTTGTCGTGCTCGGTCGACACCCGCCCGGGCGCGAGGCCGGCCACGCCGGAGGCGATGACGAAGGGCCGGTCGGTGCCCACGAGCGCCGCGCCGATGGTGTCTACGGCGCGGCGATCCGCTTCCGCGGCCCCCCGGAAGTCGCCGGTGAAGGCGATGTCGTGCTTGAAGGCCAGGTGGATCACCCCGTCCGACGCGGCGGCCGCGTCACGCAGTACGTCGAGGTCGTCGACGGTGCCGCGCACGACCTCCGCCCTGGCGGCGGTGAGCGCGGCCGCGGAGGCGTCGGAGCGGGCCAGCCCGACGACCTCGTGCCCCGCGTCGATGAGCTCGGGAACGACGGCGGAGCCGATCCAGCCGGACGCGCCGGTCATGAAGATGCGCATGAGAAACCCCAAGGAGTCGATGGCAGGTGGCACCACACTGATGTCAGTGCCTGTCATCAACGCTACACCTGATGTCATTCACTGTCATCACGTAAGATCTGCCCATGGGTAGATGGGAGCCGAACGCGCGTGGGCGTCTGGCGAACGCGGCGTTGGAGCTCTACAGCGAGCGCGGGTTCGAGCAGACGACCGTGGCGGAGATCGCCAAACGGGCCGGACTCACGGAGCGCACGTTCTTTCGGCACTACGCGGACAAGCGCGAGGTCCTCTTCGCCGGCTCCAGCCAGCTGGAGGAGGCGCTCGTGAACGCGGTCGCCGACGTTCCGAAGTCTGCGGCGCCGATCGACGCGGTGGCCGTGGGCCTCGACACGGTCGCCGAGTTCTTCGCCGACCGCCGCGACTTCGCGCGGCAGCGTCAGGCCGTGATCATGGCGACCGCGGAACTCCAGGAGCGCGAGCTCATCAAGCTCGCCTCGATGTCGGCCGCGCTCGCCGACACCCTGCGCCGACGCGGCGTGGCGGAACCGGCCGCAAGTCTGACCGCCGAGGCGGGCGTCGCCGTCTTCAAGGTGGGTTTCGAGCGGTGGATCGGCGCGGCCGAGGAACGTGAGATGTCGCAGTTCATGCGGGAATCACTGCACGAGCTCAGGACGGCGCTGACGGGCAACTAGCCCGCCTCTTCTCTCTGTCACGCGCCTTTCCGGCGTACACGCAGATTGTGCTTGCGTGCCCATCTCAGTACGTCGGCGAGTACTGGGAAGCGTTCATGCAGTTGCTGGGCGTTGCGGTCGAGTTCCTCCATGAGGCGCTGTGAGCGGTGCTCCGTGTCGAGTTCGGCGAGGATGCGGTCGATCTCGGTGAGCAGGGCCCCCTGCAGTTGCCACTGGCGCGGGTCCTCCTGGACGGTGTCCAGAAGCAGTCGTGCGACGTGTTCGCGCTGGGCATTGGCGGCGCCGAGATGGCTGACCAGGCGGTCCTCGGCCGTTTCCGATTCCGAACTGGTTCCGGTGGAGACGAGTACGGCGAAGCTGACCAGGGCGTCCGCGACGTGCCCGAGCAGATCGCGCATCGCCATCGACACCTCGGGTTCGAGCAGCCACTCCTCTTCACGCTGTTTGGCCAGGTCCGTCAGGGTCCGGGCGATGACGCGCAGCACGACGGTGCAGATTTCGAGTGTGTCGAGGCCGGTCCGCAGGACCACGCGATGCAGTCGCCCCTCCCGTACGCGCGGATTGAGCCGGAGGCTGTCCTCGGCCTGCCGCAGGGAGGCGTCCACGTCGGCGATGTCCTGATCAAGACGTCGCGCCTCGTGGAGTCGTTCCGCAGCGAGTGGCCAGGGGGTCTCGGCGTCGAGCTGGTCGCTGAGTTCGAGGAGCAGGCGGCGCATGCGGCGGGCGAGGTCCTCCAGGGCGTCGCCCGCCGTGTCCACCCAGAGGGGCGGGGCGAAGAACAGGTTGAAGGCGAGCCCGGTCAGGGCTCCGATCAGGGTTTCCAGTACGCGGTCCCATGCGCTCGATGCCACTTGAGTGACGCCGAGTACGAGCATGGCGCTGATCGCCACCTCGGGCACGAACTCGTCCGCGCGGACGAAGGGCCCGATGGTGAGGGATGCGAGGATGATCAGCCCCAGGCTCCACCAGCTCAGCCCCACCAAGGCGCTGAACCCGATGGCGATGAACACTCCGACGACCACGGCGTTGATGCGGCGGAGGCTCATCTTCACGGTCGCGTAAAGGGTCACTTGCACGACGAGGAGAGCGGTCAGGGGCGCGGTCAGCGGGACCGGTTCGCGGCTGAGGCGCAGGGCGATGACGTAGGCGATCGTCGCGGCGACGGTGGCCCGTAGCGTCTGCACGGCGACCGGATGCCTCAGCCGTTTCACGAGCCGCCTGCCACTGGGGACACGGCTCAGCAGCTTCTCCGGCCGCTCGGGTACCAGACGCATCTTCAGTCCCTTCCCCGATCCATGCGGCACCTCCCGGCCGCGTAGACCGCCCGGGTCATGCCGGACGAGATCGAGAGCGCTCAGCGCCAGCACTTCATGCCCATATCTGTTTACTTCGCCGCGCCATCCCCGTAACATCCTCGAAAACGCAGAGTCTCGGACATCAAACGGACGTGAATCCACATCCGTGGAGAGCCTCTCACCCTTTGCCTCCAGAAAGAGGGTCAACTCATGCCGCAGCGCACTGTCATCATCGGATCACGCACAGGGCTGCACGCCCGCCCGGCTTCCGTCTTCGTCCAGGCCGCCTCGAAGCAGCCGGTCAAGGTGACGGTGGCCCGTGAGGGGCAGAGCCCGGTCGACGCACGGAGCCTGCTGTCCGTGCTCGCGCTCGCGGTGAAGCACGGTGATTCCGTGGTGCTCGCAGCCGAGGGCGACGGTGCGGACGCCGCCATAGACGAACTGGCCGCGCTCGTGGCGACCGACCTCGACGCCAGGGAGTAACAGTCAGGCCGTCGCCATCTCCGTGCGGGACGGACGCATCGACGGCATCCGCGCGATCCTCAACCCCGGCAAGCTCGGGCACGTCGGGTAGGGGCTGTCAATGGCCGGCGCCGGTCGGTCGACTATTGACCGGCGGTGATTCCGGTGAGGATGAGGTCGATGCCGGAGAGGAACTCCGCCCGGTCGTCGTGGTCGCGCAGCAGGCCCGCGACGCTGCGGATGAACCCGTACTCGTCGGGATCGAGGCTTGCCCATGTGTCCGCGACGGCGGTCAGGAACTCGGTCCGGTCCGTGTCCGGCTGGACCGAGCGGGCGTTGGCCGCGTTCTGTTCGGCCACTCCGAGGATGTAGCTCCACAGCGCGGACGCGACGGTGAACTGGGCGGTGGGGGGCACTCCGAGCGCTTGCACCTGGCGCCCGATGTGTTCGAAGACCCGCAGCATCGGCGACCGGCCCGGGGCCCGGACGAGTTGGGCGCCGATCCACGGGTGGTCGTCGACGGCGTCGAACACGCCGAGCGCGAGGGCGCGGATCGCGTCCTGCGGGGTGGAATCGGCGGTGTCGGCTGTCATGGCGCCGACGACGACGGCATCGGTGGCTGCGCTGAGGAGCTCGCCCTTGCCCGCGACATGCCAGTAGATCGCGCCGGGCCCGGTGGCGAGGCGCTCGGCCAGCGCGCGGAACGTGAGCCCGCCCTCGCCCGCCGTGTCGAGAAGAACGATCGCGGCCTCGACGATGCGCTCGCGGGAGAGCGGCTTCTCTCGTCGCTCTGGACGACGCGTCCTGGTTGCCATACTCACATCCTGACACACGCCTGGAACCCCGTTCCAGCTTGACATCTCTGGAACAAGGTTCCAGGCTCGTGCTGGAACAACATTCCAGAGATGGGATGACCGCCGAGCACCCGCCCGGCAGGCGTGCGACAGGCAAGGAACCACCATGACCACACCCGTCACGATCATCGGCGCCGGCCTCGGAGGGCTGACCCTCGCCCGCGTCCTCCACGTCCACGGCATCCCCGCGACGGTCTACGAGGCGGAGCCCTCGGCCGAAGCCCGCACACAGGGCGGCCGGCTCGACATCCACGACTACAACGGGCAGCTGGCGCTGGAGGCGGCCGGCCTCACCGACGAATTCCGGGCGATCATCCACGAGGGCGGCGAGGCCACGCGCGTGCTCGACCAGCACGGCAAGGTGCTCCTCGACGAACCCGACGACGGCAACGGCGGGCGGCCCGAGGTGCTCCGCGGGGACCTGCGGCGCATCCTCATCGACTCCCTGCCCGCGGGGACGGTCCAGTGGGGGAAGAAGCTCACCGGCGTCTCGTCTCTCGGTGACGGCCGGCACATATTGAATTTCACGGACGGCTCCAGCGTGAGCAGCGAACTCCTCGTCGGCGCGGACGGCGCCTGGTCAAGGGTCAGGCCGCTGCTCTCCGACGCCAAGCCCGAGTACGTAGGAACGACGTTCATCGAGACCTACCTGTACGACGCCGACGAGCGGCACTCCGCGGCGGCCGAGGCGGTCGGCGACGGCGGGATGTTCGCGCCCGCCCCGGGCAAGGGGATCTCCGCGCACCGCGAGGCGGGGAACATCCTTCACACGTACGTCCAGCTGAACTGCCCCGCCGAGTGGATCTCGGGCATCGACTTCACCGACGCCACCGCCGCGACCGCTCGCGTCGCGGCCGAGTTCGACGGGTGGGCACCGGAGCTCACCGCGCTGATCACCGACGGCGAGACGGCACCGGTCCCGCGCGCCATCCACACGCTCCCGACCCGGCACCGGTGGGACCGCGTGCCCGGGGTGACGCTCCTCGGTGACGCCGCGCACCTCATGCCGCCGTCCGGCGAGGGCGGGAACCTGGCGATGTTCGACGGCGCCGAGCTCGGGAAGTCGATCGCCGCGCACTCCGACGACATCGAAGGGGCACTCGCCACCTACGAAGAGGCGATGTTCCCGCGCAGCGAGTCGGAGGCCGTGGATGCGCAGTTGCTCATAGCGCTCTGCCTCGACGACCGGGCACCGCACAGCCTCATCGACTTCCTCACCGGCTGAAGTGGTCTGCGGCGCAGGCCTGTTCAGAGCAGGTCTGTTCAGAGCAGGTCTGTTCAGAGCAGGTCTGTTCAGAGCAGGTCTGTTCAGAGCAGGTCTGTTCAGGGCGGATCTGTTCAGGAGGGGGAGCCGGCCAGGACTTCCACCTTGCCGGTGTCGAGTGAGTAGTAGGCGCCCACAACGGCGAGGTCCCCCTTCTTCACGAGAGGGGCGAGGTCGTTGTTGGTGCGCAGATCGGCCGCGGTCAAGGTGACCTGCGCGCGGGCCATGGTCTCGACCGGGTCGCCGCCGCCCGTGCGGACTGCCTGCTTGTATGCCGGTTGCAGAGCCTTGACGATCGCCTGCAGGTTGCCCGGCAGCGGCTTGCCGTCGCGCAGGGACTCGTACGCCGCCTTGACGGCTCCGCAGCGCTGATGGCCGAGGACCACGATGAGCGGGGTGCCGCTCGTCAGGGGCCCGTACTCGACGGACCCGGTGACGACGGGCCCGACCGCCTCGGCGCCCGTGCGCATGACGTAGAGGTCGCCGAGCCCGGTGTCGAAGAGGAGCTCGGGCGGTACGCGGGAGTCGATGCACGCGAGGACCGATCCGTACGGCTCCTGCTGCTGAGCCACGAGCTCGCGCCGGTCCGGATCCCGGTCGGGGTGCTGGAGGTCTCCGCTCACCCAGCGCAGGTTGCCCTCCATCAGTCTCGTGAATGCCGCCGCGGGCGTGGAGGGCCTCGGCATCGACGTGGTACTGCTGTTGGCCGGTGCTGTGACGGCTTTGGTCGGTGCGCAGCCCGCGAGCGCGACCGTGGCGCTCGCGAGTGCGCCGGCGAGCAGAAGTCTGCGGTCCGGAGATGCTGCTGTGTCCATCGGTCGTTCCCCTCGGTGCCGCGTGCCGCTCACACACGCGCATGCGTTCTGACAGGGGCGATTGTGCTGCCAGGTGTGGGTGACCTGACGACAGGCACGAGCGGGCGCGCGGCACTTTGCCACCGAGCGGGCTACAGGGCGGGCCATGCGAGATGTGCTGGCTGCAGAGGGGCTCAGGCGGCTGCCTCGGGGATCCGGTCGGTCGTCAGGCGCGGCAGCGCAGCATCTCCAGCGGGGGGTTGGCGAGGAAGTCCGCCCAGAAGTCCGCGCCGAACTCGCGCACGCCGGCGTCGGACACCTTCAGCGGGACCCAGGTCACCTCGCCGAATCCGGCCGCCCCCAGGCACTCTTCGTAGACCTCGCGGCGCGGGCACGTGGTGACGAACAAGATCGGCCCGACCGGCGGGTCGAGCAGCGCCGAAATCTGCCCGCGCGGGCCGGTCTCGGCCTCCTCGCCGGTCAGCTCGGAGCGGAAGCCGTACTTGTCGAGTGACGTCCCGTCGAAGCGGTAGTCGGGTGTCTGGTCGAGCAGGAAGAACTCGGCGCCGGGCGCCAGGTTGCGGTGCACGTTGCGGCACATCTGCCCGAAGGCGGCGATGTCCTCAGCGTAGTTGAGCAGCTGGACGGCCGTGGCGATGTCGAAGCGCCGCCCGAGGGGCCGCAGTTGGGACACATCGCCCACCTCGTAGCGCGCCCAGCGGATCACGCTGCTCCAACCTCGCGGCCACGGCGACCATTTCACCGGAGATGTCGATTCCGAGCACCTCCGTGGCGCCCGCGCCACTTGAACTCCCTGCTGTAGAAGCCGGTACCGGAGGCCAGGTCGAGGACCGACTTGCCGCGCACATCCCCGACCATGCTCAGGAAGCTGGGCACCTCCCCGTACTGCGCCAGCGGCAGGGCCTTGAACCCCTCGAACGCCTCACCGATCTCGTCGTACTGCTGCTGCACGCTCACCGTGATGTCCTCCCCTGCGCTTGGTCATCCCCTTGGCCCGGCCCCCGTTCCCCGGAAACGCCGCGGCCACTGGCGGGAAGTCTTCCCGCACCTCGGCAGACGGTCGTACTGGCAGAAACCACAAGATCCGAGCATCGACGCGGTGTCCGGATACAACCGGGCGCAGGACACGGCGAGGTGCTTGGCGCAAGCAGGCGCAGGACAAGGCGATGCGCTGGGCACAAGCGGGCTTCGGCTGCGTGAGGGCATACGGGCTCGAATGGCCCGGCGGCTCAGCGGCGGCGAGAGACCGTCAATCGACGCTCGGCCATGCGGCCAGCGCCAGCTCGGCCACCTGGGACAGCTCGTCCACATCGGCTCCGTCCCGTGCGCGCTGCGAAAGCCCCTGCACGATCGTGGCGAAGTAGGACGCCAGGGCCGGCGCATCGGTCCCAGCCTGCAGCTCCCCTTCTCCCTCAGCCCGGCGCAGCCGCTCCTCGATGGCAGCGACGCCCGCGTTGCGCACGTCGCGCAGGAACTTCGCGATCTCCTCGTCATGCACGGTGACGTTGGTGGCCGCGCTGATGGCCAGGCAGCCCGGCGGGTGCGACGGATCCGCATAGATCGCCGCCGCCTCACGCAGGATCCGGGACACGGCCCCGCGGGCCGTCGGCTCCTCGGCCAGCGCACGCGCCGGGAAGGACCCCACCGGCGACCGCCCGTACACCTCGACGGCCTCCCTGAAGAGCGCCTTCTTGTCGCCGAACGCCGCGTAGAGGCTGCCCGGGCGGATGTCCATCGCCACCGTCAGCTCACCCAGAGACGTCGCCTCGAAGCCGCGTTCCCAGAACAGCCGGATGGCCGCCCACAGCGCCGCGTCCCGGTCGAACGTGCGCGGACGCCCTCGTGCCTTGCTCATGCTCACCATTCTAGAGCGTTCACTCAAAAACTCATGCTACGGTCCTTTCTTGATCGCTCACTCAACAAATAGCGGACTCAATCAGGGAGGCCCTCAGCCCATGAACCGGCATCTCGACGGGCAGCTGGACGGACACCTGAACGGGAAACTGAACGGGCAGCCGAAGAGGCATCCCAGCGGGCAGCTCACCGCGCACCGCCACGACGAGGGGCACACCGTCGCCGGATGGGCCGGCTTCGCGGTTGCCACGGCCGGGGCGATCGTCACCGGGCTCGGCATCTGCGGCTGGCGCCCGGGGATCTGGCTGGGGATCTGCGTCCTGGCCACGGCGGCGCCGGTCACATGGGGTCTGCACATCGCGGGCTGGGGCAAGCCGCCGGGCCCTCGGCCTTCGGACCTCAGAGGCCGGGACCGCGCCGCGCGCGACGGGCACGCGGACTGCCTCGGGTGCCGACTGGCGGGACGACGCGGCGTTCCGATACGCCCGGAATCCACCCCCGATCCCACCACCACACCCGCACAAGCACCGTCCCCCGCCGACCTCTGACACGGGAGACGACCAGGACACACCGGGCGTACATGAACCCGCTCCTCACCACCGCTGGCATTATGCAGGTGAATGCCTGCATAATGCCAGTGTGAGTTTCGAGGCGACTGCGATGGACCGGGCCTTCAAGGCGCTGGCCGACCCCACCCGGCGGCGGCTGCTCGACCGTCTGCGCGAGCACAACGGCCAGACGTTGCGCGAGCTGTGCGACCGTCTGGACATGGCGCGCCAGTCGGCCACCCAGCATCTCGACATCCTCGAGCGGGCCGGCCTCGTGACCGTCGTCCGACGCGGACGCGAACGGCTTCACTACCTCAATCCGGCCCCGATCCACGAGATCGAGGAACGCTGGATCTCCGAGTTCGACAAGCCCCGGCTGCAAGCGATCAGTGCCATCAAGAACCAGGCAGAGGAGTACGCCATGACCAGCGGATCAGCATCCGTACCGTCCTACGTCTACGTCACCTACATCCGCGCCAGCGCGGAACAGGTGTGGCAGGCGCTGACGGACGCAGACCTGACAGCGCGCTACTGGGGACACGCCAACGTGTCCGACTGGGAGCCGGGCTCGGCCTGGGAGCACCGGCGCGTCGACGGATCGGGGGCCGTCGACGTCGTCGGTCAGGTCCTCAAGGCCGAGCCTCCGACGCGCCTGGTCATCACGTTCGAGGACACCCCGGACGCCCAGGCGCCGCGCGACCCGTCCGTCGTCACCTTCCTCGTCGAGCCGCACGAAGACATCGTCCGGCTCACCGTGACCCACGAGAACCTTCCCAACACGGAGATGCTGAACGGCATTTCACAGGGATGGCCGGCCGTCCTGGCGAACCTCAAGTCGCTGCTCGAGACCGGCGAGGTGCTCCCGCAGGCACCGTGGGACATGGCCGGCACGCACGCCTGAAGCGGCAGGCCCGACGCCCCCTCCTTCCCCAGCCACCCCGCGCAGGACTGAAGAAAGAAGACGTGATGGACACCATCCCTCTTCGGGACGCCTACCGCACGCTGCTGGACACGGCCGCCACAGTGGCCGGCTCCGGGGACACGATGCCCGTCCCACCCACCGGCGAGTGGAACGCCGACCAGATCCTGGCGCACGTCGCCATCGTCAACGCCACCACCATCGCGACCGTCGCCGCCGCGTCCGCGGGAGCACCCACCACGTACGACAACCGCACGGCACACGACACCTGGACCATCGAGCGCGTCATCGGTCTCGCCGGCGGCAACGCAGGGCTCCGTGAGCGCGTCCGCCTCCAGGCGGACGCGCTCTGCGCCCTCGGCGGGCCGATGCTGAGCGAGACCGAACTCGACACGCTGGTGCCCACCTTGCTGCTGTCCCACGACAAGGTCCAGGTCAATCAGCCCCTCCCGCTCAGGGACCTCATCACTGGTCTGGCGGAGGCGGAACTGCCCGGCCACACGCGGCAACTCCTGTCCCTGGTGCCGCCATCGGCAACTGGTAATTAAGAGATCATCTCAATTGGTGATGCCGGTAGTCTGGTGCTGTGTTGCTGACTGAGCGTCTGGTCCCAGATGGGCTGTGGGAGTTGTTCCAGCGGGTGGTGCCGGAGGCGCCGACTCGGCCGCAGGGTGGTGGCCGGCGCCGTCATGGGGACCGTGAGGTGTTGGCGGCGATTGTCTTCGTGGCCACGACCGGGTGCACGTGGTCGCAGGTCCCGCCCGTGTTCGGGCCATCGGGGGCCACGGCTCACCGCCGGTTCATGGAGTGGAGCCGACAACGGGTCTGGGCGAAACTGCATCGTCTGGTCCTGGACGAGCTGGGGGCGCGAGGCGAGCTGGACTGGTCACGATGCGCAATCGACTCGGTGAACATGCGGGCCCTGAAAAAGGGGACCTGACGGGTCCGAATCCTGTAGATCGGGGCAAGTACGGCTCGAAGATCCACTTGATCACCGAGCGGACCGGACTGCCGCTTTCCGTCGGCATCTCCGGCGCCAACCTTCATGACAGCCAGGCCCTCGAACCGCTCGTGCGCGGCATCCCACCGATCAGATCCCGGCGCGGTCCACGCCGTCGGCGCCCCGCCAAGCTTCACGCCGACAAAGCCTACGACAACCGTCACCTGCGGCAATGGCTCCGCCTACGCCACATAACACCGCGCATCGCCCGCAAGGGAGTTGAGACGTCACAGAAGCTGGGGCGCCACCGGTGGACCATCGAACGCACCATGGCCTGGCTCGCCGGCTGCCGACGTCTCCACCGTCGCTACGAGCGGCAGGCCATCCACTTCCTGGCCTTCACCAGCATCGCCTGCACCCTCATCTGCTACCGCAGACTCACCAATTGAGATGATCTCTAAGGGGGGCCAATTGCCACCTTCCCCAGGTGGCTCCGTCGTCGGACACCAACACCTGAGCGGCCCGGCGCGCGTCGATGATTTTGTGCGGGCTCCGCAGTCATTCAGTCCTTTCCGACGCCGGCCTCATCGACCGCTACCACCTGCTCGTCTTCCCGCTGCTGCTCGGCGCGGGCAAGCGGCTGTTCAGCGACACGGACAAGGACACCCAGAAGCTCAAGCTGGTCGAGTGCGAGGCGTACGCCAACGGCCTGCAGAAGCAGGCGTTTGACGTCGTCCGCTGACAGCACCCGATGACGGCTCAACCGGGCTGAGCCGCCTCGACCTCCCCGGGGATCGCCGGGCGGATCCGGCCCCGGCCTCTTGTTCAGGCGGCCCGCGGCGGCCAGTTCTTGATGGCCTTCCTGCAGGCCCGAGTGCACCAGGACGCGCACGGCTCGCGCACCAACAGGCGGCTGACGCCCAGCGTCTCGGCGAGCCGGCTCTCGGACGGGGCCGCTCACCGCCACCGACCGGGCCTTCGACGCCGGCTCCCGACCCGGCGGCGGCAGTGTCGTGGCGCATCTGCGGTACGGCCACCAGACCGACGGCGTCACCATCTCGGCCAAGCAGGCGGACTTCGCCAACGCCCAGGCCGCCAAGCGCGGCATCGGCGGCCAGATCCGCCACCACCACCGCAACATGCTCGACACCGGTCTGCCGACCGGCGCGTTCGGCGCGTCGTGGAACAACGAGTCGACCATGTACGTCGAGCTGGAGCTGCCCTTCGCCGAACACGCCCGGCTGCTGCGCCGCGGCGGCCGGTACGTGGTCATCACCGGCTGCTCCAACGACAGTTACGGCCGGGCGTCGCGCGAGGTGTCCCTGATCAACGCCCACTACATCTGCGACATCCACCCACGGTCGGAGCACTTCCGCGCCATGGCCCGCAACCGCCTGGTCCCCGTGCACGTCGAGGACCTCACCGAGGCCGCGCTGCCGTACTGGGAACGGCGCAAGCAGGCCGACCATCTGGTCACCGGCATCGAGGACACGTTCCTTCACCGCGTACAAGAACGACAGTTTCCAGTACCTGGTGATCGTCGCCGACCGCGTCTGATTCCGTCCCCGCCCTGATCCCTGATCCGGACGGCGCCAGCGTGAACCGACCTTCGTGGGGTAGGAAAGCAAGGCCCGCACACCGGGCGGACGGATCACGCGGAACAGGGAGAGGGCGGTCGGATCATGGCGCTGGAGCAGGCGGCCCAAGGCGTGGTGCAGGCGGTCGTCATCCACAACGGGCGCCTGCTGCTGGTGGATCAGCCGGACGGCACCGGGCTGCCGTCCGGCATTCCCGACCCCGCCGAGTCGGCGGAGGCCACCGCCGCGCGCCTCGTGTACGAACTCACCGGCTATCTCGTCGACGGTTCATCGACACTCGAACCGCAGGCGGCTCAGGAAGATCCCGGGCCGGCCGTCCTGTGTCAGCTGCTGACCGAGGGCCCGTCGGACGGGGCGCGGCTCACGCCGGAGCAGATCCATTGGGTTCCGGTCGCGGCGGCCGTCGACGCCACGCCCCCGGGAGCCGTGCGCAACTATTTGGAGGGCCACACGCCCGCGTGAGGCCCTCCAACTGGTCTGCCGGACCTCGTCACGGGGCCCAGCGGCCGTTGGCCTTGCGATGATCGTGGGGCTGCTGGGACTTACCGGGCAGCTGGTCCTTCGCCTGCTTGACGGCCGCCTGCGGGATCTGCGAGTGGAAGTACAGCAGCTTGCCCTGCCCTCGTGCACCTATGCCGTGGTGCCCTTTCGCCGGTGAGTTCTTGCTCATGACTCGGCACCTCGCCCTCTCACGTCGGCTTCGCGGGCCCGGAAGTCCCCGGTCGCGATTCCGTAGATTTCACGGTACGCCGCACCTGACGATGACGGCGGGTCGAGACGGTGACGGCGGTCGAGACGAACCCACCCCGAAGGGCAGGGACCCGTTACCCGTCGGTCGGCCGTCTCCGCCCTGCGTGTCCCGGTGATCAATGCGACGCTGAAATCGTGCATACCTCCGATCTGACTCCCGAAATCCGTGCCGCCCTGAGCAAGGAGCGGCCGTATCCCGCGATCACATTGGTCACGCCGACCGATCCGGATTTCCCCTTCAGCGACAAGGACCGAATCCTCATCCGCGACCTGGTCACCGAGGCCAAGCGGCGGCTGATGGACGACCCGGACGTGGAGCGGGAGACGAGGTTGGAGCTGCGGGATCAACTACTGGATCCCGCGGAGATCGAACGCGCAACCGATCCTTTCCACCCGGACGACGCCATGGTTGTTTATGTGGCCGTGAACGAACCGGTCCAGGTATGGCGGATGACATCGCTCGCACCGGTGGAACCCCGCGTGGAATTCGCCACGGCATTCCTGACGCGGTACCTGGTGGCTGCCGAGCAGCGCTCCCGCCCGTACCTGGTTCTTGTCCTCGACCAGGAGACGTGCCGTCTGTACCACGGGTCTGTACGACGACTGCAGGAAGTGGAGAAGAACGGATGGCCGGACAAGCCGCAGATCCCGTCCCCCGAGGACGCGATTCCGGGGTCCATCCCCCACTCCACGCCGTACGAGGGGCATGAGGAGCGGGTCGAGCAGTACCTGCGGACCGTGGACAAACGACTGGGGCAGTCCTTCGAGGAG
This sequence comes from Streptomyces sp. DS1-CR2, assembly GCF_055760475.1. NCBI lineage: Bacteria > Bacillati > Actinomycetota > Actinomycetes > Kitasatosporales > Streptomycetaceae > Streptomyces > Streptomyces sp. DS1-CR2. The sequence goes on along the minus strand of NZ_CM147085.1, from coordinate 8,729,312 downwards.
CACGACGGACTGCCGCTGTTCGTCATCGGCGGCGACAAGATCCTCTCGACGTTCAAGAGCATCACCCGCTACGGGAATCTGATCGCCGGGACATTGCCGCTCGCGGGCATGGACAAGGAATCGGCCCAGGATCTGGAGAAGCGGCTTCAGCCGGTCCTCGCCGACTTCTACGCCAAGCAGGTCGCCGAAGCCGTCTCCGAGCTGAGCGAAGCGCGTGGACAGGGCAAGTACGTCGGCGGGGCGCCGGAGGTGTGGACCTCGGTCGCCGACAAGCGCGTGCGCCGCCTGTTGGTGGAAGAGGGGCTGATGCTGGCGGGCCGCATCACCGAGGACGACCGCGTCCTGGAGCTCGTGGACGTACCGAAGCCGGTGACGTTGCCGGACCCGAAGAAGGACATGGAACCGTCGGCGCACGCACTTGGTGTGGCCACCGACGTCGTCGAGCGACTCGTGGACAACGCGATCGCGGCCGACGCCCGGGTTCTGTTCGTGCCCGACGGGACGCTCCCGGAGGCGGGCGGCGTGGCGGCGCTGCTGCGCTACTGATCTTCACGTACGGGAGCACGAGAGACGGGAGCCCTCAGCCTCAGTGAGGGCTCCCGTCTCTCGTGTCTGTTTCCGCGCAATCTAGAGATACGGCGAACCGGATACATCGACCACGTGTGTGTGGCGCTTGTGGTGTGCCTTTTCCACGTCCGGCCCCGGCGCGACCACAGCAGTGTGGCCGTCCGAAAAGGCCACTTGGTAGAGATCGCGATTCGTATCAGAGATGATCTCCTCAACTCTCACGATCCTGTCACCCCCGAGGCCGTGCAGGGTCAGATAATCGCCCTTCTTGGCTTCCATGTGATCAGCCTCTAATGCTGACAGATTTCGACGCCTCTGATGGGGGCACCATATCCACTCAATCCCGGTGGTTTCCGATCCGCAAGCGGAGCGGAAATTGGCCGCCTTCACCCGGTACCAGCTCCGCCCGGCCCGATGCCGCTCTGTGCTAAAGATAGCTCTTGCCCGAATGCGAGGAACTCCGGCCGAGAGAAGGTGCAGTGGTACTAGCAATCGCTCAAGAGACCATGGCGCGATGGCAGTTCGGCATCACCATCGTCTACCACTTCCTCTTCGTACCGCTGACGATCAGTCTGGCCTCCATCGTGGCGGGCTTCGAGACGGCCTGGGTGCGGACGGGCAACGCAAAGTATTTCCACGCCACGAAGTTCTGGGGCAGGCTCTTTCTCATCAACATCGCGATGGGTGTCGTCACCGGCATCGTCCAGGAGTTCCAGTTCGGGATGAACTGGTCCGACTACTCACGCTTCGTCGGCGACGTTTTCGGTGCCCCGCTGGCGATGGAGGCACTGATCGCGTTCTTCTTCGAGTCCACGTTCATCGGCCTGTGGATCTTCGGCTGGGACAGGCTTCCCAAGAAGCTGCATTGCGCGTGCATCTGGCTGGTCGCCGTCGGCACCCTCCTCTCCGCGTACTTCATTCTGGCGGCCAACTCCTTTATGCAGCACCCGGTCGGCTACCGGATCGACAGGGAGTCCGGGCGGGCCCGACTCACCGACATCGGACGGGTGTTGTTCCAGAACACCACGCAGGTGCAGATGTTCCACACCGTTACCGCCGCGTTCCTCACCGGTTCCGCGCTGGTGATCGGTATCTCCTCGTACCACCTGCTGCGCGCCAAGCGCGGCAAGGAGACGAACCGCCGGAACATCGCGCCGATGCGGACCTCACTGCGGGTCGGCCTGATCATCGCGGTGGTGGCAGGACTGGGCACCGCGCTCAGCGGCGACCGGCTGGGCAAGGTCATGTTCGATCAGCAGCCGATGAAGATGGCTGCCGCCGAGGCGCTCTGGGACACGCAGGGTCCCGCCCCCTTCTCGATCTTCTCGGTCGGCAACGTCTCCGAGGGCCACAACACCGTCGCACTGGAGATCCCGGGCCTGCTGTCCTTCCTCGCCAAGGACAACTTCCACTCCCCTGTCCCCGGCATCAACGACAGGGCCCGTGACCAGGCGGCCGAGTTCGGCGGTGAGCCGGAGGACTACATCCCGAACATCTTCATGACGTACTGGGGCTTCCGCCTGATGATCTTCTTCGGGATGACCAGCTTCGTGGTCGGTCTGATCGGTCTGTGGACCACGCGGCGGAAGTTCTGGCTCACGCAGGCGCGCAAGACCGACGACGACGAGCCGCCGATGCTGATGCTCACCAACAAGGTCGAGATGAACGCCTTCTTCACCAAGTGGAGCTGGCGGGTCGGCATCCTCACCATGGCGTTCCCGCTGGTCGCCAACAGCTTCGGCTGGATCTTCACCGAGATGGGCCGCCAGCCCTGGGTGGTCTACCACCTGATGCGCACCTCCGAAGCCGACTCCCCCCGCGTGACGACCGGCACGGTGATCGGCTCGATGACGGCGTTCACCATGCTCTACGCGGTACTTGCGGTCATCTGGGTGAAGCTCATGGCCAAGTACGCCATGGCCGGCCCGGACTCCGGTGAGCAGCCGCCGACCAAGGACCCGACCCTGCGCGGGCCCTCCGCAAAGGACGCCGACCAGCCCCTCGCCCACGCGTACTGAGGACGGATCGTCATGCACCTCCACGATCTCTGGTTCATCCTGATCGCCGTCCTGTGGATCGGCTACTTCTTCCTCGAGGGCTTCGATTTCGGCGTCGGCGTCCTCACCAAGTCGCTGGCCCGGAACAGCACCGAGCGCCGGGTCCTGATCAACACCATCGGCCCGGTGTGGGACGGCAACGAGGTCTGGCTGATCACGGCCGCCGGCGCGACCTTCGCGGCCTTCCCCGACTGGTACGCCACGCTGTTCAGCGGCTTCTACATTCCGCTGCTGATCATTCTGTTCTGCCTGATCGTGCGGGGCGTGGCCTTCGAATACCGGGCCAAGCAGTCCGGTGCGCGCTGGCAGCGCAACTGGGAGGAGGCCACCTTCTGGACGTCGTTGCTGCCCCCGTTCCTCTGGGGCGTGATCTTCGCCAACATCGTCCGCGGCCTGGCGATCGACGCGGACAAGTCGTACGTGGGCGGCCTCGGGGACCTGTTCAACGGTTACGCGATCCTCGGGGGCTTCATGACGCTGGTGCTGTTCGTCTGCCACGGCGCGGTCTTCGCGGCCCTGAAGACGCTCGGGGACATCCGTGACCGGGCCAGGACGCAGGTGACTCAACTCGGCACGCTGTCAGGCCTGTTGATGCTGGCGTTCCTGATCTGGACGCAGGTGGAGTCGGGCAACGGCCGGAGTCTGGGCGTGATGATCGTGGCGTTCCTGGCACTGATCGGGGCGCTGGTCATGACCCGGCTCGGCCGTGACGGCTGGGCGTTCACGCTGTCGGGGCTGACCGTCGTGGCGGCGTTCGCGATGCTGTTCCTGGCCCTGTATCCGGACGTCATGCCGTCGACGCTCAACCCCGACTGGTCGCTGACGGCCTCCAACGCCTCTTCGTCGTCGTACACGCTGAAGGTGATGACGATCGTCGCGGCGGTGTTCACGCCGGTCGTGCTGATCTACCAGTCCTGGACGTACTGGGTCTTCCGTCGGCGGATCGGCGTCCAGCACATCCCGGCGGGTCACTGATCATGCGCCCTGTCGATCCCCGGCGACTGTCGTACGCCCGCACCGCCCGCGCCTTCCTCGCCGGATCCGTGGTCCTCGGCGGGGTGGGCGCGGCCTGGCGAGCAGGATCTCCGGACGGGCGGAACGGCAGCAGTCTCCGGCCCGCGGCGAGCTGACGGCCCGGGTCGTCGACACGTTCACCGGCACCGCCGAACTGATCGTCACCGGGCCCTGCCGGCCCGTCTGGCCAGGGTCCGCGCCGCCGACCTGCGCCTGACCGCCTCGCCGCCCGCTCGGCGGCCACCCCCGCGCTCTCGGCGGTCCTGACCGCCCTGATCACCTGGCTGACCTCGCCGCCACCGCCGGGCTGGGCATCCAGGGCGTGGCCGGGGGCGCGCTCCCGGGCGTGTGTCGGGCCGTCGTCGTGCTCACCCCTCTCGCCGCTTTCGAGGCCGTCGCGGGCATGCCCACGGCCGTCCGGCTCCGGGAAGTCCACTCTCGCCCTCGTACTGCTCCGGTTCCTCGACCAGACCTCGGATGCCGTCACCGTCGGGGCCGGGGCCGGGGCCGTCGACCGTGCCGGTAAGCGGCGGGCGGGGGCCCTGTTTGCCGCGGGCGACGGGGTCCCCGGGCAGGTGGCGCCCATTGATCAACCGGCATAGCCTGACTGAAACTAGGATTTTGTCGGCTTATGCCCGTAATCGCATGGTCGAAGGGTTGATTGTCTTGAGCATCGACAGTGAGGCGCCGGAGGAACTGGAACCCAGTGTGGGGCCGGTCCCCAAGGAGGATCCGGAGTATCACCCCTACCACCACCCGGCTGCCGGCTGGGGTGCCGCGAAGAGCGTGACCCAGTTCCTCGTGCGCGAGCGCGAACTGGTGGACGGCCCGCGGGCGATCATGAAGATGAACCACGAGAACACGGGCTTCGACTGTCCGGGTTGCGCGTGGCCGGACGACACCAAGGGCCTGAAGCTCGACATCTGCGAGAACGGCATCAAGCACGTCACGTGGGAGATGACGCGCAAGCGCGTCGAGCGCGACTTCTTCGCCGCCCACACCGTGACCGAGCTGTTCGAGTGGAGCGACTTCAAGCTGGAGGACCAGGGCCGGCTGACCGAGCCGATGGTCTACAACCCTGACACGGACCATTACGTCCCCATCAGCTGGAAGGACGCGTTCGAGCTGGTCGGCAGCACCCTGCGCGGCCTGGAGAACCCGAACCAGGCCTCCTTCTACACATCCGGCCGGCTCGGCAACGAAGCCACGTTCCTCTACCAGTTGATGGCCCGTGAGCTGGGCACGAACAACCTGCCCGACTGCTCGAACATGTGCCACGAGGCCAGCGGCCGCGCCATGACGGCGTCGCTCGGAACCGGCAAGGGAACGGTCGACCTCAAGGACTGGGAGAGCGCGGACGCGCTGTTCATCATGGGGGTCAACGCCGCCTCCAACGCGCCCAGGATGCTCACCGCGCTCGCCGAGGCCTACCACCGCGGCGCGCAGATCGTGCACATCAACCCGCTCGTCGAAGCGGCCGCGACCCGCACCATCGTCCCGCACGACTTCATGGACATGGCGCTGTTCAAGACCACCAAGACCAGCACCCTGAACATCCAGCCGCGGATCGGCGGCGACCTGGCGCTCCTGCGCGGCATGGCCAAGGCGGTCATCGAGGAGTCCAAACTGGACCCCAAGGCGCTGGACCAGGAGTTCATCGACCGGCACACCACGGGCTTCGACTCGTACCGGGAGCTGTGCGAGAGCACATCGTGGGAGGAGCTGGAGAGCCAGTCCGGGGTCAGCCGCGACGACATCCTCAAAGCGGCGCGCGTGTACTGCGAAGCCGACCGCAGCATCGTCAGCTGGTGCCTGGGGGTGACCCAGCACGAGCACGGCGTCGACACCGTCCGCGAGATCATCAACCTCCTTCTGCTGCGCGGCAATCTGGGCCGTGAAGGGGCCGGCCCCTCCCCCGTACGCGGTCACAGCAACGTCCAGGGGAACCGCACCTGCGGCATCGATCACCGACCCGACGACGAGTTCCTCGACCGCCTGGCCGAGTACTGCAAGATCGACCCGCCGCGTGAGCACGGCCTGGACACCGTCGGCACCATCCAGGCCATGCGCCGGGGCGATGTGAAGGTGTTCGTCGGCATGGGCGGCAACTTCGCCCTCGCCGCACCGGATTCGCCGATCACGTACGAGGCCCTGCGCAACTGCGACCTCACGGTCCAGGTGAGCACCAAGCTCAACCGCAGCCACCTCGTGCACGGCCGCCAGGCGCTGATCCTGCCGTGCCTCGGCCGCACCGAGAAGGACCACCAGCGCAAGGGCGTCCAAAGCACGTCCGTCGAGGACTCGATGAGCATGGTGCACATGTCCGTCGGCATGAAGCGCCCCGCGTCGCCGCACCTGCTGTCCGAGCCCGCGATCGTCGCAGGCATGGCCCGCGCGGCCCTGCCCGCGAGCCCCACCCCGTGGGAGTGGTACATCGAGGACTACGACCGCATCCGCGACACCATGTCGCAAGTCCTGGACGGCTTCGAGGACTTCAACCGCCGCGTGCGCCTGCCCCTGGGCTTCCGCCTGAAGCAGCCCGCCCGCGAACTGGTCTTCCTGACCCCGTCCGGAGGCGCGGAGTTCTCCGACGCGGCCCTGCCCGACGTCGTACCGGCACCCGGCACCCTGGCCCTGGGCACCATGCGCTCCCACGACCAGTGGAACACCACGATCTACTCGGACAACGACCGCTACCGCGGCATCAAGAACCTGCGCGAGCTCGTCTTCATGAACGAGGACGACATCCGCGAGCGCGGGATCTCCGAATTCGATCCCGTCGACATCACCAGCACGGCAAGGGATGGCAGCCACCGCTACCTCAACGGCTACCTCGCCATCCCGTACGACATCCCGCGCGGCTGCGCGGCCGGGTACATGCCCGAGATGAACGTGCTGTGCGCGCTCGTCGACTACAGCACGCAGAGCGACCAGCCGATCATGAAGCACGTCAAGGTGACCATCGAAGCGGCCACCTGAGCAGGAAGTCGCGCGAAGGAGGGGCCCCGGCCGGGCTGACGACCGGTCGGGGCCCCGTCGCGTTCACTCGTGGCACGGCGTCAGGCGGGTTGCCGGACTCCGAGGTGCCTCAGAGCGGACCTCGCCGCGCCGGCGCCGCACATGCCGTGTGCGCCGGGGCCGGGCGGCGGGGCGGCCGAGCAGATGAACACGCCGGGCAGGCCGGTGCCGTAGGGGTCGGCCGCGGGGCTCGGGCCGAGGAGGAGGTGCGGGACCGTCTTGGCTCCCGTGACGATGTCGCCTCCGACGAAGTTGGGGTTGGCCGCGGCGAAGTCGGCGGGCCGGGTGATGCGCCGGCCCACGATGCGTTCGCGTACGCCGGGGGCAAATCGCTCGAGTCGTGCGCCTTGACGTGTCCGTGTTCCAGCAGGCCGAGGGCGGCGTCGTGGACCTCATATGTCTGAGTCTGCCGGTGGATGGGACGACCTGCCGCCCGCCGGCCGCTGACCTCTGGCCGTACACGATTTCGTGGCGGCCACGCTGGGCGAACTGGCGCAGACCGAGCCACGCGGTGCCACCCCGCGCGAGACGCTCCGGACGTTCCTCACCCACCACCGCAGCTACGCGGCCGCGGCACAGGCGATGAACCTGCACCGCAACTCCGTCCAGCACCGGGTGCAGCAGGCGACGGCGCTGCTGCCGGACGGCGCCCACAGCCTCGACGACGACTTCCACGTCCGCGCCGCGCTGCTCGCCGCGTACTGGCTGGGGAGTGCGGTCCTTCCGTGACGGATCCCTCGCGCCCGCCGGTCACTTGCCGGTGCCGACGGGGTCGACCGTGATGGCCGGGCCGGAGCCGTCGGTGGCGGGAACGTTGATGGTGACGGGCAGGGTGTGGGAGTGGGTCTCGTTGGGCGGGGTGACGACGAGGCTGCTGAAGGTGACGCCGGAGCCGCCGGAGTCGTTCGACGGGTAGTGGAGCGTGAAGCGGGTCTCCTCGCCCGGCTTGACGCTGACGCTCGGCGGGGCGAGCTTGCTGCGCTCGGCGCTGACGGTGCCGTCCTTACCCTTCAGGTCGGCTCCGGGGAAACCCTTGAGGGTGCAGGGGGCGGAACCGGTGTTCTTGAGGTTCACGATGAGCGTGCCCTCGGCCATGCCGCCGGAGCTGCTGAAGGCGAGGTGGGAGGTCTGGCAGGCACCCGTACCCGTTCCGGAACCGCCGTTGGAGGAACCCCCGGTGCTCGCGTCGGATCCCGCCGTGCCGGCGCCGTTCCCGGTCGATGCGCTGCTGCCGCCGGAGTCCTGCGAGCCGGAGCTCTCGGAACCGGAGCTCTGGGAACCGGAACTCTGGGCGGAAGACGAGGAGTCGTCCGACCCGGCCGAGGAGTCGTCGCCGCTCTGGCAGGCGGTGAGCGAGAGGCTCGCGGCGACGGCGACGGCGAGGAGGGAGAGCTTCTGGACGCGCATGGGGGGTCCCTTTCAGGGTGTCCGCTCAATCGTCTTGAGCGAGCCGTACTGATCGTTGATTGATCGCTCGCCGATCGCTTCCTGATCGGCTGTCGATCGCTTGCTGATCATTGAGACCCTGGCTGCGCGGGGGCCGTTCCGTTCAACCGTCCTCTAATACATGGCTGTTACAGACGCCCTGGCGGGCGGGATCCGCCATACGCGGTGTGCGCCCGCCCAGAACAGAGGGAGTGGATTCGGCGGAACGCGGCCGACCCGACGGATCAGGCCAGTTCGGCGTCCAGCCACTGCAGGACCTCGGGGGTGACCGGGTCGGTGATGTCGGCGAACTCCTCGTGCTTCTTGAGGAACTTGGCCACGTAGGGGCAGACGGGGACGATCCTCTTGCCGAGCTCGCGCACGTCGGTGAGCGCCTGCTGGACCAGCCGGCCGGCCAGGCCCTGACCGGCATACGCATCGTCAACTTCCGTGTGGAAGAAGACGCGTTGCACACCGTGGTCGCGGTAGGCGGTCAGGCCGGCACGTGCGCCGTCGACCAGGATCTCGTACCGGTGGCGCTCATCGTTCCGCTCGACGGAGGGAACGGAGGGAACGGAGGAAGGCTGGGTCATCGGGTTCCTTTGGAAGAGATCAGCGACGCGGGGGGTTCTTGCGCGGCGCGATGGTGGCATGGGGCAGAGCAGGGGCGGGGAGACGGTCTCCGGGGTAGCCCTCGACAGCGCCGAAACGCTCCGAGGCGCTCTCCCATTCCTTTCGCGCCCGCACGATGTCCTCGTGACTGCGGCCGATGAAGTTCCACCACATCACGATCTCCTCCTCGAACGGCGTTCCGCCGAGAAGGACGGTCCGGGCCGTCTCGTCCGACTCGTTGACGAGGGTCAGGGTGTCGGCGCCTGTGTGGGGATGCGGGGCGACATCCATACCGCCTGTGCGGCCGACATCGTCGGGGCCGTAGTGGTCGGCGAAACACCAGGCACCGATCAGGGTCCGGGATCGCTGCGGGAGCGTACGTCGCACGGTCATCGCCCGCGGCCCGCCCAGAGGGACGTCGCGCGGGGCGAGCACGTCGACCCGTTGGCCCTCGGCCGACGGCTCGCCTGCCACCCGGGAGCCGCCATGCACTCCGACCGGACCTGCTTCGGCGTTACTCATCTCGGCCACCTCCTCCAGTCATGATAGTTTTACATTCAACAACTCGCCTTGATCTTAGAACACGAGACGGCCCATGTACACATCGGAGCAAAGGCCCGCGAGCGGCCCGGAGGAGTCCACGTTGAACCAGCCGACGGCGGGATCCACACCTCGGCGGATCTTCATCGACAAGCAGAGCCCCAAGGCCTACCACGCACTCGTGCAGACGTCGGAGGCGGTGCGAGCGGCGGCCGCGGACGCGGGCCTCGACCGCAGGCTGGTGGAACTGATCAACCTCCGTGTGTCACAGATCAACGGCTGCGCCTACTGCCTGCGCGTACACACCCGGGCGGCGCAGCGCGCCGGCGAGACGACCGAGCGGCTGGGTGTGCTGTCGGCGTGGCGGGACACGGAACTGTACAGCCCCACGGAACGAGCGGCCCTGGGACTGGCGGAGGCGACGACCGCGCCGTCCGACGCCGTCGCGCAGGAATCCGCCTACACCGCCGCCCGGGCCGAGCTCACCGAGGATCAGATCGCCGCCGTGATCTGGGTCGCGATAACGATCAACGCATTCAACCGCGTATCGATCCTCAGCAGACACCCTGTACGGGCCGATGGTTGACGCAACCTCAGACATCCACCTCCTTGGTCATTCAGACGGTTGCCGAAATTCGCTTCGGGTGCCGTGGTGGGTGCCTCTACCCTGACCCGGTGACGACTCAGGTGATCGTGTTGAACGGCGGGTCCAGTTCGGGCAAGTCCGGGATCGTCCGGTGCCTACAAGCGGTACTGCCGGATCCATGGCTCGCCTTCGGCATCGACCGGCTGATCGAGGCGATGCCCGCGTCCATGAAGGCATCGGGCGAAGGAATCGAGATCACTTCAGCCGGCGCAGTGAGCGTCGGAGCGGTGTTCCGGGAGCTGCAAGCAGCATGGATGGAGGGGGTCGCCGCGACGGCCGGTGCAGGCGCCCGGATCGTCATCGATGACGTGTTCCTCGGCGGGACGGAGTCCCAGCAGCGGTGGCAGAAAGCTCTGGGCGGACTCAGTGTGCTGTGGGTCGGGGTCAGGTGCGACAGCGAGGTCGCCGCGGGCCGCGAGATCGTCCGCGGGGACCGCGCCCAGGGGATGGCCGCGGCGCAGGCGGAGACGGTCCACCGGGGCGTCGTCTACGACCTCGAGGTGGACACCACGCACACGGAGTCCCTGGAGTGCGCGCGGGCCATCGCCGCCCAGGTCAAGTGATTTTCCGCAGGTCGGCCCGGGTGCTGTCACCATGACGGTGCCGTTTAGGGTGCGGTCATGACCTCGCAGAACTACCTCTCCGAACTGTTCTCGCTCGACGGCCGGACCGCTGTGGTGACCGGTGGCAGCTCCGGTATCGGCAAAGCCATCGCCGGGGCGCTCGGCCGCGCTGGGGCGAGCGTGGTGATCGTGGCCCGCAAGGAGGCCGAACTCACCGCCATCGTCGACGAGTTGACGGCGGAGGGCTGCCGAGCGGCCTGGGTGAGCGCGGACCTGAGCACCCGCGACGGGGTGCGCGCGGCGGCGGAGCAGTCGGCCGGGGTGTTCGGCGAGCCCGACATCCTCGTCAACAGCGCCGGGATCAACCTGCGACCCCCGATGAGCGAGCTCGGCGACGAGGTGTGGGACGCCACGATGGCGGTCAACCTGGAGGCGCCCCACCTCCTGGGCCGGCGCTTCGGACCCGGCATGGCCGAGCGGGGCTTCGGGCGGATCATCCACATCACCTCCCAGCAGGCGCACCGGGCGTTCGTCCAGAGCGGCGCGTACGGGGTGTCCAAGGGCGCGCTGGAGGCCCTGGCCCGCTCGCAGGCCGAGGCGTGGTCGCCCCACGGCGTCACCTGCAACACGCTCGTGCCGGGCTTCGTCATGACCCCGCTCAACGCGCGCTTGTCGTCCGACCCGGAAAAGGTGGCCGCGCTGGCCGCCCGCACGATGGTCGGCCGCAACGGCCTGGCCGAGGACTTCGCCGGAGCCGCGGTGTTCCTGGCCGGCCCGGCGTCCGCCTACGTCACCGGCCAGGCAATCTTCGTCGACGGCGGATTCTCGGTTCACTAGGGGCTGTCCGGCGGATCAGGATGGGATCAACTGCCGTACACGTCACACGTCACACGTCACATCAGTTGAAACTACGCCCCTTGGTCGGCTTCCCGAGCCGCACGCTCTACCCGGCCTCGATAGTCCTCCCACCAGGCCGGGTCGTCCGAGGCCATACTGTCGTTGCCCTTGTTCATCCCCGCGGCGCCGTCCACGAGTTCGCGGATGATGTCGGCGTGGCCGGCGTGGCGATGCGTATCGGCGATGACGCGTACGACGGCATGATGCAGCGTCACCTTGTCCCTGCCGCTGGGCCACCACGGCAGCCCGATCGACGGCGTGGGCATCGCACCCTGAGACCCACGACGTGACCGCGATGCCACCGATGGTCCCGCTCCCGGTGGCATCACACCGTGGTGATCATGCCTCCGTCGATGACGAAGTCGGAGCCGGTGACGTTGGCGGTTCGGTCGGAGGCCAGAAGCAGTACGAGCTCGGCGACCTCCTCGGGGTGGGTGAAGCGGCCGGTCGCGGCGTCCCGCGCGACGTGTTCGATGACCGCGTCCGCCTCAAGTCCCCCGGCCTGACCGACAGTTGACGCTACGCCGTCCTTGCCCAGCCACAGATCCGTGGCGACCGGACCCGGGCTGACCGTGTTGACGCGGATGCCGCTCGGCCCCAGCTCCTTGGACAGCGACTTGCTGAAGCTCAGCAGCGCCGCCTTCGCCGCGCAGTAGTCGATCACGAGCGGGTCGGGCAGTCGGGCGTTGATGGACGCCACCGTGATGATCGACCCGGCGGTGCGCTGGAGCATCAGCGGCAGCACCTCACGGGTGGCGCGTACGGAGGCGAGGAAGTTGATGTCCAGGGTGGTCGTCCAGTCCTGGTCGGTGACGGACGAGAAGCCACCGGTGCGTGTCCGGACCGCACCGACGTTGTTGACCAGGATGTCGGGCGGCCCGAAGGCGGAGCCCGCCGCCGAGACGAGCGCGGCGGACCCTTCCGGAGTCGCCAGATCCACCTCGACGGCCCTTACGGATCCTGTGCGGGCGAGGTCGGCCAGTTCGGCGCCCACGTGGCGCGCCCCGGCCGTCACGCGGACCCCTTCGGCCACGAGGGCCTTGGTGATGGCCAGCCCGATGCCCTTGCTCGCACCGGTCACCACCGCGGCTCTGCCCTGCAGCTTCAATTCCATGGAACGCCTTTCTGCGCCGGGCGGCGAACGAAAACCGCGCAAACGGGACGGCGTTTCACCATACGGATTCCGGCGGCGTGCACGGCGCGACGCGCGGCGACGCCATGCGGCGCCGAACGGGGGGCACCTTCAACGTGAGAACGGCATCGTCGCCCAGGCCCTGGTCCGGCCTGCACGGCCGGAGCGGAATCGGTCACGAGCGCTGCTCACTGCACCGGTGGCGGATCCCGCGCTGCGTAACGGGGTCACGCATCTGCTCGACGCCGCCGCGGAGTGGCTGGACCCGGTGTGAATCTGGCGCCGAGGCCGGTTCGGGGCCGGCTCAGGCGCCCGTGAGCCGTGGGGGCATGCGGTGGCCCCTACGGACGCCGTGCCACAAAGACGAACTCCCTACCGGGACGGTCAGCGGCGTCACGGACATCGTCGACCACGAATCCGTGCGCGGCCAACTGCCTCTCGACTTCCGGCCGTTCGCGGAACCGCAACGTGGAATCGGACGTCAGCACGTCACCGTCCTCAGAGAATACGTACGTCCCCCGAAAGGTCACCAGGGGTCCACTCACGTCCGTCACCTCGACCCAGCTCTCGACCACACCAACTCCCGGGATCCGCGTCTTTGAGTACGACTCCTCGCGGTTCCACTCCTCCCAGGCACGCCTGGCCGGGTCCCGGGTCTCGAACACCAGGCGACCGCCGGGCCGCAGTGCCTCGTACGCCCCTTGCAGCGTCCGCTGCCAGACCGTCGGATCGACGATGGCCTGCGCGACGTTCGCCGTCATGGTCGCCAGATCCGTCCGCAGGGGCGGGAGCGCTGTCGCGTCACCGCAGATCCAGCGCACCCGCTCGCTGCCGGGCTTGCCCCGGGCCACATCGACGGACGCCCGCGCGGGGTCGACCCCCACGATGTCGATCCCCCGAGCGGCCAGCAGCAGCGCGAACACGCCCGTCCCACAGCCGATGTCCAGCACGTGACGTGCCCCGAACTCCGCCGCCATACCCACGTACGCGTCGAGATCGCTGCGGTCAGGATCGAGTGCGTCATATACGGCGGCGAGCCGTGGATGCTCAAAACCCTCATCTGCCATGCGGCCGAAGGTACCGGGCACGATCCGTGAACCCCCGACAGCTTCCGGCCAGTTCGATCGGCACAACCGCGGCCCGCCCTCATGTGTCCAACCACAGAACGCCGGCAGGAGCCGGTAACGGGGGAACGGGGACGCGGACCATGGGGAAATACACGGTCGCACAGCACATCACGCGGTTCTTCTGGCTTCCGCGCGGTACAGAACGGCATCAACCCACGTCGTACGCGCGCCTGACAGGGATCTGGCTGGCGTCGATCGCCGTCGGGACGGCGGTCACCGCGGCCGGCTGGTACGAGGAGTACGGCGGCGCCGACATCATGACGGTGATCGTCGTCCTGAACGTCATCGACGACATCATCACGGGCGTGCGGCACCGTTGGTCGGCCGCACTCGCGGCAGTGGCCCTCCTGTACGGCGGGAGCCGGCTCACCGAAGCCCTTCTGTCCGACTCCCTCGACCCGGCCTGGGCCACGACCGTCGCCGCCGCCGTCGGCGTCACACTCGCCCTCGCGGCAACGGCCGCCATCACCCGGCTCCATCCCCGAACCGCGCTGGGGAGTCGTTAGCGCTCAGTCCACGGATGCCTTGGCTGTGAGTCGACATGGACCCGTGCACGACGGCCTCATCCACCAAGTCACAAATCAATCACCTGTTGTTCATATTTCCTTCACACAGTCCGTCGACGTAATAGCCTCACCCCACCTGTAACACCTCAGGGGGGACAACATGACCAACGCGTACACAACGCCGCCCGCGCCGCGCCCGGTTGACACCCGGCCTCTGCGGAAGCGCAAGCGGGTGTGGCTGGGCGGATCAGGTCTGCTTCTCACCGGCGCGCTCATAGTGGGCGCCGGGAACGGCGATCAGCAGCCCGTCGCCGCCGAGGCCAAGCCCGCGCCGACCGTCACCGCCACCGTGACCGCCACGCCGGAGCCCGCGCCGACCGTCACGGAAACCATCAAGGCCAAGGCGAAGCCGCGCCCCACGGTCACCGTCACCAAGACCGCCCGGCCTGCCGCCGACACCGGAAGCGATACCGGCAGCGATACAGGCAGCGGAAGCGGCAGCCAGGACACCACCGGCACCTGCTCGATCGTCTCCAACGCGGGCAACTGCTATTCGGCCGGCCAGTTCTGCCGCAACAGCGATCACGGCGCCGTCACCACCAACGAGGGCGGCACGCGCATCAGGTGCGTGTACAGCTCCAACGCCTGGCGCTGGACGTATGCCTGACGGCACATCACTTCACTCTCAGGCGGGCCCCGTACCGCGTTCGCTCGCGTTGACCTGCCACTCGCGGCCGATGGATGAGCTGCGTCGCCGGTGCACCGGGCCGACATGAGGTCTTCTGCTCTCGGCCAACACCTCACGTCCCGTGTCGCATGGGCGGCAGAATCGTCGCATGCAGCAGCCGGTCTTCGTTCTCGTACACAGTCCCTCCGTGGGTCCGTCCACCTGGCGCCCTGTAGCCGAGCACCTCAAGGCGATAGGGCGCCAGGTGCGGGTGCCGTCCCTCCTGCACGTCGGCAGCGGTGCCCCGCCTTTCTGGCCTCGCGTCGTCAGCGCCGTCCGCGACGACCTCCGGCACGTTCCGGACGGCAGCCCGGTCACGTTGGTGGCACACAGCAACGCGGGCTTGTTCCTCCCCGTGATCCGCGCGGCGCTCGACCATCCGGTGGCCGGCTCGATCTTCGTCGATGCCGCGCTGCCGGCCCGTATCGGACCAACTCCTGTCGCACCACCGGAGTTGCTGGAGCTCCTCACCCCCATGGCCGTGAACGGCAGACTGCCGCGCTGGACCGACTGGTGGGACGAGGCCGACGTGGCACCCATGTTCTCGGATCCGACGATGCGTCAGACCGTCGTCGAGGAACAGCCCACCCTGCCGCTGTCCTACTACGAGCAGCGCATCCCGGTCCCGGACGGGTGGGAGGACCACCCGTGTTCCTACCTGCTGTTCGCCCCGCAGTACGAGGATGCCGCCGCCGAAGCCCGCGAACGCGGCTGGCGCGTGGCACACCTGCCGGGCGAACACCTCCACCAGATCATCGCCCCCGAAGCCACGGCACAGCACCTCATCGAGCTCGCCCGCACACCTTGACGATCCGTCCACAGCACCCCGACCGCACACCAAACGGTTTCCGCTGCCGTGCGAGACTCGGGGTATGGCAGGTTCTGGGGAGTTCGAGCCGGAGTCGGAGCGGGTTACGCGGCAGCTCCGGGACGACATTCTCGACGGTGTGCGCAAGCCCGGCAGCAAGCTCGTCGAGCGTGAGCTGGCGGCGCAGATAGGTGTGAGCCGCGTACCCGTGCGCGATGCCCTGCGTGTGCTCGTCGCCGAGGGTCTGGTCACGCCGCGACCGCGGACGTGGGCGGTCGTCAGGGAGTTCACACCTACGGACATCGCGGATCTGAACGAGGTCCGCGAGGCCCTTGAGGTGATGACCTTCCGTCTCGCAGCGCAACGACGTGACCGTGCCGGGCTCGAGCAACTGCGGACGAAGCTGGACGAGGAGCTGTCCGCCGCCCGGGCAGGCGACGCCGTGCGCGCCCGGCGCGCGGCGGCCGACTTCCACGAGACGGTGACGTCGTTGGCGGCCAACGAGTTGCTGAGCGAGCTCGAAGTCACCTTGCGCAGCCGGATGCGGTGGCTCCTTGGCCAGCACGACGACCTTCTGGCAGTGGCGTTGGAACACGAGGCGCTCTACGGCGCCATCGAGGACCGCAATGTCGCACTCGTCGAGGAACTCGTCGTCGAGCATCTGGAGAGCAGCCGGCGCGCGATCGCCAACGGCCCCCGCTGGCCACAGCCCGGGCCCGGCCCCTCCTACGCTCAGCTGCGCACCTAGGTGGCGTGCCGTGGCCCAGCCAATGCGTCCTGAACCGCAGACCCGCGGCATCGGATCAGCCTCGTACCAACGCGACAGTGAAGAGCTCCGCATCACAGCCGAGTACCAGATCGTGCTGCCGAACGAACGGTGACCCCCCGCCGAAGTACACACAAGTGATCGGCCGTGGCCCGGACTTGCACTTCCTTTCGGGCAACGACTGGCACCGACTCGGCCTCAGGGACATCCCCCACGCCGCTCGCTGAGAGACTGCACGTCATGACCACCGCCACACGCAGCACCACTGTCGAGATTCCCATCGGGGACGGCACCGCCGACGCCTACCTGACTCACCCCGACGACGACGCCTCCCACCCGGCCGTCCTGCTCTACATGGATGCCTTCGGGCTGCGCCCTCAACTCGGGGCGATGGCCGACCGGCTCGCGGCGGACGGCTACACCGTGCTCGTCCCCAACGTGTTCTACCGTCACGGCCGGGCGCCGGTCGTGGCGCTGCCCGGCTTCATCAGCGACGCCGAGCGACCGGCACTGTTCGAGCAGATCATCCCCCTCATGGGCGACTTGACCGCGGACGCGGTGGCACGCGACTCCGCTGCCTACCTGTCCTGTCTGGCCGACTGCCCCGCGGCCGCCGCCGGACCCGTCGGCGTCACCGGTTACTGCCTGGGCGCCCGCCTGGCCCTGGTCACCGCGGGCAGCCATCCCGAGAGGGTCGCGGCGGCGGCCGGGTTCCACGGCGCTGGGCTGGCCACCGACGACCCCACGAGCCCCCACCTCCTCGCCGGCCGGATCACCGCGGAGCTCTACTTCGGTCACGCCGACCAGGACCCGTCCATGCCACCCGAGCAGATCGAACGCCTCGACAAGGCGCTCTCCGCGGCAGGCGTCCGCCACCACTCCGATGTCTATACGGGCGCCCACCACGGCTTCACCATGGCGGACACCAACCGCTTCGACACCGAGGCCGCGGAACGGCACTGGGTCGCGCTGCTCGACCTGCTGGGCCGCAACCTCTGATTCAGCGTCAAGCAGCTGGGCCGATCGCCTCTCACGAGACGTGGGGCCCCAGGAGGTGACGAGGACGGCGTCGACGGCGTCGGCGGCTATGAGGGCGGCGCCGTCCGCGTGGACCCGGGCGCCGACACCGGCCGCGGCCTGCGCGGCGTGCTCCGCGTCGATGTCGGTGACAGCGGTGACGCCAGTGATGCGCCGCCACGGCCTGGGGAGCGAGATCCGTGTGATCCCCGGCAACCACACGGAGGAGTCAGGCCTTGCCGCGGGGCGCCAACTCGTGGCGGAACGCGACAGCGGCACCGCACTTCCGACGGCGGTCCTGGCCGCCAACGACCTTGCGCCATGCGCCTGTTGATGACCTTCGCGCGAACGGGGGTGGACGTTCCCGGCGAGGTGTCGGTCGTCGGCTACGACGACAGCCATCTCTCCCACCTGATGCCCATCGGCCTCACGACCGTCCGCCAGGACGCCCTCCTCATGGCCGCACACGCGGTCCGCTTCGCCGTGGAGCGCCTGGAGAACGGTGAGTTGACGCCGACGGAGGCGGTACTCGATCCGAAGCCGGTGGCACGAGGGACGAGCGGCCCGCCGCGTAATGGCTGACGAACCGGGCCGCCACCACGTATGCGTGCGCCGTCTTCGAGGCCGCGACCGTCCCGCTTCCCTAGCGCGTCGCCGCCTGGAACGTGCGCCGGTATGCCAGCGGCGAGACGCCGATCGCGGCGTGCAGATGCTGCCGCAGTGACGCGGCCGTCGCGAAGCCCACTTCGCCGGCGATCCGGTCCACCGGCAGATCGCTGGACTCCAGCAGGTGACGCGCCCTCGCAACCCGCTGCTGGGTGAGCCACCGGCCCGGGCTCATCCCGGCCTCGTCCCGGAACCGCCGGGCGAACGTACGCAGGCTCATCTGCGCATGGTCCGCGAGCTCGGCCAGCGTCAGCGGCAGGTCGAGGTGGTCGAGTGCCCACTCCCTGGTGGCTGCCGTACCGGCGACGGACGCCTCGGGAACGGGCTGCTCGATGTACTGCGCCTGACCCCCTTCGCGCCAGGGCGGCACCACACACCTCCGCGCCACCTGGTTGGCCACCTCGGCGCCGAAGTCCTGTCGTACGACGTGGAGGCAGACGTCCACGCCGGCGCCCGCGCCGGCCGAGGTGAGGATGTCGCCGTCCTCGACGAAGAGCACATCGGGGTCGAGCTTCACCTGCGGGAAGAGACGCCGGAAGCGGTCGGCCAGGACCCAGTGCGTGGTGGCCCGACGGCCGTCGAGCAGCCCGGCCGCCGCGAGGACGAAGGCGCCGGTGCAGATGGACACGATGCGGGTGCCGGGCGGGATGTGCGCGAGCGCGTCGGCCACCGGGCCCGGGAGCGTGGTGCCGTTGGGCGGGTACTCGTCGACCGGCGGGATCACCACGGTGTCCGCCTCGCCCAGCGCTTCGGGGCCGTGCTCGACGGTGATCAGGAAATCGGCGTCCGTGCGCACGGGGCCGCCGTCGACGCTGCAGGTGCGGATCTCGTACCGGCCGTCCGCGGCGCCGAAGATCCGCCGCGGGATGCCCAGCTCGAACGGGTGGACTCCGTCGAGCGCCAGCACCACAACCCTGTGCGAGCCACTGACGTCCCTGGCGTCACCGACACCACTGCCCCTGCAACCGCATCCACCACTCATGGCACGATCCTATCGAATGGTGGCAGTCATGCCATTTTCTCGGGCGGTCGGCCACGGCACGCTGGAGCCGTGAGCACTTCAGAGACCACCGCACCCACCCCATCCACCACGCCCGCCGCCCCCACCATGCGGGCCGTCAGCCAGGACGCCCTCGGCGCCCCCGAGGTACTGAAAGAGGTCGAGCGCGAGCGGCCGGCACCGGGACTGAGCGAGATCCTGATCAGGGTCCATGCCGCAGGCGTCAACCCGACCGACTGGAAGCACCGGGCGCACGGCATCTTCCTCGGCGAACCGCCGTTCGTCCTGGGCTGGGACGTGTCCGGCGTCGTCGAGGAGACGGGTCTCGGTGTGACCCTGTTCAAGCCCGGCGACGAGGTGTTCGGCATGCTGCCCTACCCGCACGGCGTGGGCTCGCACGCCGAGTACGTCACCGCGCCCGCCCGCGCCTTCGCGCACAAGCCGTCCGAGGTCGACCACGTGCAGGCGGGCGCCATTCCGCTCGCCGCGCTGACCGCCTGGCAGGCCCTGGTCGACACCGCTCAGGTGCAGCCGGGGCAGCGCGTCCTGATCCATGCGGCGGCCGGCGGCGTCGGCCATCTCGCCGTGCAGATCGCCAAGGCGCGCGGCGCGTACGTGATCGCCACGGCTAGCGCGGCCAAGCACGACTTCGTACGCGGTCTGGGCGCCGACGAACTGATCGACTACCGCACGACCGACTTCACCGAGGCAGTCCGCGACGTGGACGTCGTCCTGGACACCATCGGCGATGACTACCGCAGCCGCTCCCTGCCCACGCTGCGCCCGGGCGGTCTGCTGGTCTCCATCCTCCCGACCGGCACCACGGAGCTGGCCGAGGAGGCCGAGCGGCTCGGCGTGCGGGGCGTGGAGATGCTCGTGGAAGCCGATCACGCCGGAATGAACGCGATCGCCGACCTGATCGCCACGGGGAAGCTCCGCGCGACGATCGCCGACACCTTCCCGCTCGCCGAGGCCGCCAAGGCACACGAGCTGGGCGAGACCGGCCGGACGACCGGCAAGCTGGTCCTCGTCGTGCGCTGATCACGTCCGCTCCTCGGTCAGCCCATGGTCGGGTCACCCTTGATGAGGGCGAAGGTGGCGCCGAACGGGTCCTTGACCATGGCCATGCGGCCGACACCGGGCACGTCCATGGGCGGGAAGAGCGTCGTGGCACCGCGCTCGGTGGTAGCCGCGTAGGTCGCGTCGCAGTCCTCGACGCCGAAGTACGGGTGCCACTCGGCGCCGGACCCGGCGTCGAGGTTCTCCTGCTGGAGCTGCATGAAGCCGCCGTGGCCGGCCTCGCCCACGTCCGCGGAACCGGCCGGGGCGACGACGGTGTACTCGGGGCCGCCCTCGCCCGACGGCATGTCCTGGTACTGCCAGGAGAACACGTCGCGGTAGAAGTCCTTGGCCGCGCCGGCGTCGGTCGTGTAGAGCTCGGTCCAGCACAGGGCGTTGGGCTGCATGACCGTCTCAAGTCCCTCGACGTCACCGGGCTGCCAGACGGCGAACTGCGCGCCGGCCGGATCGGTGAAGGCAGCCATCCGCCCCGAGGTGAAGACATCGCCCGGGGGGACGCGGACCGTGCCCCCGGCCGTCTCCACCGCCTTGGCGACACCGTCCGCGTCGGGGGTGTGGAAGTAGATCGTCCAGGAAGGGGAGGCGCCCTCCTCGGTCAGCGGACCGGCGGCGGCCACGTCCTTGCCGTCGAGCTGGAAGAACCCGTAGCCGCCCCCCTCGAGTCCGGCGGACCGGAAGGTCCAGCCGAACACTCCGCCGTAGAACGCGGCGGCCGCGTCCACGTCCGGCACACCGAGGTCGAGCCAGTTCGGCGCGCCCGGTACGTACGTCGTCGAAAGCATGATCACGCCTTTCGTGTACTGACGAATCCCGATGCAACGCAGCATGGCAGCCCGCACTGACAATCGCCGCTCGGCGCACGGTCTCCGCAGGCCGCAGGCGGTGCCTGCGACCTGCGGCTGCGACCTGCGCTGGTGCCGGTTACCCGAACTGGCCGGGCTGGTAGTCGCCGGCGGGCTGCTGAACGAGGACGTTCACGCGGTTGTAGGCGTTGATCAGGGCGATGAGGGACACCAGCGCGGTGAGCTGGTCCTCGTCGTAGTACTTGGCCGCGTTTGCCCAGGCCTCGTCCGAGACACCGCCACTCGCGTCGGCGATACGGGTGCCCTGCTCGGTCAGCTCCAGGGCGGCGCGCTCGGCATCGCTGAACACCTTCGCCTCGCGCCACGCCGCGACCATGTTGAGGCGCGTCTGGTCCTCCCCGGCCGCCGTGGCGTCCTTGGTGTGCATGTCGGTGCAGAAACTGCAGCCGTTGATCTGGCTGGCGCGGATCTTCACCAGCTCCTGTGTGGCAGCCGGAAGCGTCGAGTCCGTCACCACCTTGGCGCCCGAGTTGATGTGCTTCAGGACCTTGGCCCCGACGTGGTTGGCGAAGAGGTTCAGGCGGGCTTCTTCCATGGCGAGCTCCTAGTTCGTGCCGATGGTTACATCCCTCTGACGGAGCGGCTCGGCACGATGTGACGAGTCCAGATGTGACGCGCGCCACACAGCCCTTCCAGGCCCGGGCGCCGGCGGTGAGAGCCCCGCCCTCGGCGTCCCGTTAGGCAGTCTGCACGTCCGGCCCAGGTATCGCATGACGGGAGCGCTGATCACGGGGAGGGAAGGAGAAGGAGGGGGAAGAGAAAGCGATACCGGGCGCCGCCGTTGTCAGCGGATGCCGAGCGCCGTCCGGCAGACCGCGCTCGGCCGGATCCCGGTAGCTTGGCCCTATGCCCTCTGCACTTGTTGTTGGTTACGACCCGGAGGCGATTCCCGGTGTCGATGCGGGAGCCCTTCGCAAGGGTCTTGACGAGGAGTTGGACCGGTTCGGCGAGCACGGCATCGATGCGGCCATGGCGCTGGTCGTGTTCGGCGATTCCGCCGAGTCCGTCCTCGTTGCGGCGCTGACGGAGCGCCCGTGGGACGTGGTGGTCGTCGGCGGTGGGATCCGCAAGGCGGAGCAGCTACTTCCGCTCTTTGAAGAGATCATGAACCTGATCCGCCTCCATGCGCCCCAGGCCGCGGTCGCGTTCAACACGAACGGCGGCGACAGCGTCGAGGCGGCACTTCGCCGGATGTGAGTCCGGCCGGCGCGCGCACGAAGCAGGCGGGGCGGGGCGGGGCGGGAAGCTGCTACGAAGCCTTCGGCAGGTTCAGGTCGCGGTTGATGGCGCGGGCCGCGCGCTCGACGGTCGCGACGCCGTTCTCCATGGTGCGGTTGTCGTGGGAGAGCACGGCCATCCCGTAGTCGTGACCGCCGCCGGTGAACACGCCGACGCTGTGCACGCGCCAGCCGTTGGTCGAACGCGCCAGCCAGCCGTTCTTGACGTGAACGGTCGCCGTCTTAGGCGCCCCGGCCGGCGTCCCCCACCGCTGATCCGGGACGACACGGTTCATGAGCCGCAGGGCGTAGCTCCGGGAGCGCGTGCCGAGAACGCTGTTGTCCGAGGTCAGCAAGCGGAGCAGCTTCACCTGGTCGCCCGCCGTGATCCGGGTGCGACCCCACGTGCCCTTCGGGCCGGGCACGGTGTCCCGCATTCCGGCCAGGTTCAGGAAGTGCTGGATGCCGTCATGGCCGACCTGGTGCCAGAGGGCGTTCGTGGCGGCGTTGTCCGACTTGGTGATCATGGCGGTGGTCAGGTCGACCTCGCGTGAGGTCAGGTGACGGTTCTCGTCGACGACCTGGCGCAGCAGGGCTCCAAGAATCGTGACCTTCACCACGCTCGCCGAGTCGAAGGCCGTGTCGGCCCGGAACGCGCACGACGTGTCCGTGGTCCGGTCGTAGAGCGCGAGCGCCGAGGCCTTGCCGTGCCCGTGGAGAGCGGTAGCTATGTCGCGCTCCAGGCGGTCCGCCAGTCCGGACTGGTGCGAGGTGCACGTCACCGGGGAGCCTCCGACGCTCGTGGCGGCAGTACTCGTACCCGCGGTACTCGCCTGTGCAGGGGTGGCGGCCATGAAGGCGGTGAGCGCCGAGCCGGCGGCCAAGGCCGCGGCAAGTCCCTGCTTTGCGCGCCGCGGCAGCGGCAGGTGCGTTCCCAGCATGGATGTTCCGTCCTGCTCTGTGTCGGCGGTCGCATCGGCAGCGGTGCTGACCGTCAGCGGCGAGGTCCACGTCCTGCGACGAGGTCGGGGCTACGGCCGATGCCCACACCAGGGCTTCGCGCCTGCCGGTGCGGACAGTCCGTCCGTCACACTCGGTGAGCAGCGCTTCGTCGCGCGCCCATCGGACGGCCGGCCGTCCGATGAATGGCCCCGATCCCGAATGACGGCGACGCTACAGGGACGGAGGCGGCGGCCGGGCGAAAGATGAGTAGATATGCACGCTATGGGCGTTTTAGCGGCGTGTGATGTTGTTCATGGATGAATTGACGAAAGGGGCGGCAATCGACAAAGAGGGAGCGCAGGGGAGCCGCATAGAGCGCGTCCTGTGGGTGGTCGAACAGGCCGTACCGGCACGGGCGGTTGAACAGGCCGCACACGCACCGCCCGCACGAAGACGACACGCACCACCCGCCCGAATACGCTTGTCCGCCCTTCCTGGCCCGCAATACCGTGCAGCGGTGGACCTCTTCTCACGCTCCTGGGCGGCGTTGCGCACCGCCGTCGCCGAAGTCCCGGACGAAGACTTCGAGCGGCC
Source organism: Streptomyces sp. DS1-CR2 (assembly GCF_055760475.1). Lineage (NCBI taxonomy): Bacteria > Bacillati > Actinomycetota > Actinomycetes > Kitasatosporales > Streptomycetaceae > Streptomyces > Streptomyces sp. DS1-CR2. Next base: position 8,705,528 of record NZ_CM147085.1, on the reverse strand, counting down.
CTCCGGCTGTACGGGCTGGCTCGTGCGGGATCTCGTGTGCCACCTGGTCATCGGCGCCCAGGACGTCCTGATCACCCTGGTCACGCCGGCGGAATCCGAACCGACCGTGGACGCCGTCACGTACTGGGGCATCGTCGAACCCCCGACCGGCGAGGACCCGCTCGACGCGCTGATCCCCCGGCTGGCCGCCGCCTACGGCGAGCCGCGGTGGCTCAAGTTCCACTTCGACGATGTCGGTTCCGCGGCGGGCCGCGCCGCCCAGCTCGCCGATCCCGCCGCCCGCGTCAGCACCCGCGACGAGGTGCTGACCGTCGGCGACTTCCTGTCCGCGTACGTCCTCGAATGGACCTTGCATCACCTCGACCTGATCGCCCACCTTCCGTCGGCCGCCCAGCCTCCCACTGGGCCGCCCGCCGAGGCCCTCACGGCGGTTCGCGCGACGCTGGAGAAGATCGCGGGGGCCCCGTTCCCCGCCTCGTTCTCCGACAAGGACGCGCTCCTGGTCGGCACCGGACGTCGCACACCGACCGACGAGGAGAAGGCCGCGCTGGGCGACTTCGCCGCGAGGCTCCCGCTCGTCATCGGCTGAGCGGGCTCTGTCCACGAGGCGGGGCGCGAGCGACATGACGTCGCGGCAGCGCGACGTCCGAATCCCGCCAGCGTTGGCGGCACGAACTCGCTCCGCCCTTACCCTCGTTGGAGGCGGGCACCCCACCTGGGCGTTCTCCCTCACGAGCTTCCCGGCGCCGCCGCGCGCAGCCCCTGGCCGTGAATCCGGTCGCTGGACGCGGAGTCCGGCCCCCGGGGTACTCACCAGGCCGTAGTTGAGGGTCTTGGCGGGCATGTAGTGGGATCGGCCGAGCGTTTCGATGGCGATGCGTAGGGCGGCGAATCCGGCGAGGGTGACCGCCATGGCCGGCAGGACCCGGCGCGCGAAGGTGCCCAGCGCCACGGCGACGCATTCGGCGATGGCCCGAATCCGCAGCGCCACGGTCACGGTCAGCATTACCTTCGGATACTGGTGTCGTATCGACAAGTACTGGCCGTGAGGAGCGGGACAACGTGGCAGCCGAGCGGAACGAAGTGCCGGACAGCAGCGCCGTACGGGTTGCCCTCTGGCGGGCGTTGCATGTGCGGATCGACGCGCCACCGCACGTGTTCGAGGACGAGGTCGGTCTGGAACTGGCGGCCCCTGAAGCCGGATGGCAGGACCGCCCGGACATGGACCCGCACGCCACCAGCGGATTCCGGGCGGCCATCGTGTCCCGCGCTCGATTCATCGAGGACCTGATCGACGAGCGGATCGACGACGGCATCACGCAGTACGTCGTCCTGGGCGCCGGGCTCGACACGTTCGCCCAGCGCCGGCCCGACGTCGCGGGACGCCTGCGGGTCTTCGAGATCGATCAGCCGGCGACCCAGTCCTGGAAGCGGCGGCGCCTGATCGAGCTCGGCTACGGGGTCCCCGACTGGCTGCGGCTGACGCCGGTCGACTTCGAGGCGGGCGGGGACTGGTGGGAGCAGCTGTCGGACGCCGGTTTCGATTCCGCCCGCCCGGCGGTCGTCGTGTGCACCGGCGTCACCATGTACCTCACCAAGGACGCCACCGCGGCGACCCTGCGCCGGCTCGCCGGGCTGGCCCCCGGGTCGACGCTCGCCATGACGTTCATGTTGCCGGCCGAACTCATCGACGATGCCGACCGCCCCGCACTTGAGGCGACCAAGCCGCAGGCGCAGGCAGCCGGAACTCCGTTCATCAGCTTCTACACCCCGAAGGAGATGCTGGAGCTGGCCCACGACGCCGGCTTCAAGGATGTCCGGCACGTAGCGGGAACCACCCTGGCCGACCGCTACTTCACCGACCGGACGGACGGTCTCCGCCCGTCGAGCGGCGAGGATCTGCTGGTGGCCACGACCTGACACCCCCGCGGCCCACGCCCCTCAGCCGCCCGTCGCCGGGGGCGTGATGTCCAGCGCCACACCCGTCTGATCGGCGAGCGTCACAGCGACGAGGCGCGCCTGGAGTGGCGGGACGCGGCCGGGCCCAGGCGTGAGCATGTAGCGGCCGAGGTAGCGGCCGTTGCCGTACGCACGCAGTTCGATCTCGCCGTCCGGCCAGCCCCCGCTGTCGACGTCCCAGCGCCTGCGGCCCACCACCACGGTGCCGTCCTGTTCCAGGCGCGGCGGCCGCCCCATGAGCGTGCCGTACTCGAATCGGCAGCCGCGCAGTCCGAGCAGCTCCGTCAGCTGTTCGCGTACATGGCCGACGACCGCGTCCGCGGAGGTGGAGGACTGGGCGAGGTCGGCGGTTCCGTGGATCCGCGCGAGGTACGCCGCGTCGGTCACCGTGACCACCTTCAGCCGGCGCGCGCGGGCCGCGAGCTGCGACACGATCAGCCCGACGACCAGGAGCAGCACCGCCGTCTCGACGTCGCCGGAGTCGGTGATGCTGAACCGTTGGTACGGGCGGGTGAGGAGGAAGTCGAACCAGGCCGCCGCCGAGAGCGCGGCGACGGCGCCGGCCAGTCGGCTGCCGACGGCCGCCACGGCGACGACCACCACAACCAGGATCAGGGCCGCGTTGGTGGACGAGAGGTCCGTACGGAACGGCACCAGCACGAGCGCGACGAGGAAGGGGCAGACCAGGCCGGCGGCCAGTGCGATCCGGTCCCGCACGGGGTAGCCGGTCAGCGGATTGCCGGTCATACGTGTCGCCTCCAGCTCTCGGGCACCGCCCCCAGATCTACGTATCACGGGGGTGCTCCGCCCGCCCCGCGAACCCCGGGGGCAGCCGCGTGACCTGCCTTCCTTTCAAGTGTGCTGCGCGGCGTGGGCACCGTCCATCGCCCCGGCCGGAGCCTCCGCCGGATGCGCTCCGTCGCCGTGCCGATCCCCCGGCCGCTGGTGACAATGGGCGGCACGGACGAGCGGCGCCGTTCCTCTCAGCGCGGAGCCGGGCGTGGGCCCGGGTCTCGCGAGCTGTGGACGTCGGTCCGGGTGTCCGTGTGATGGCCGGGACCCCGGGCTGGGCAGCACGTCAGGAGTACACCGATGGCCACCACCCACGGGCCGCGTACGAGTCGCCTGCGCGCGTGGATGCTCGAGGGCCTGTCCGACATGGCGAAGACCGCTCCGCACGGGGCGGACGCCGCCGCCGAGCCGTCCCACAAGGGGCAGGCCTGGTGGCGCGTGATGTGTCTGACCGGCGTCGACTACTTCTCCACCCTCGGCTACCAGCCCGGCATCGCGGCTCTCGCGGCCGGTCTGCTGTCGCCGGTGGCGACCATCGTGCTGGTGATCGTCACTCTTGTGGGTGCGCTGCCCGTGTACCGCCGGGTCGCGGAGGAGAGCCCGCACGGCGAGGGCTCGATCGCGATGCTGGAGCGGCTGCTGTCCTTCTGGAAGGGCAAGCTGTTCGTCCTCACCCTGCTCGGCTTCGCCGCGACCGACTTCCTCATCACCATCACCCTGTCGGCGGCGGACGCCTCCACCCACCTCGTCGAGAACCCCCATCTGACCGACACCCTGCACAACAAACAAATGGTCATCACGCTTGTACTGGTGGCCCTGCTCGGCGCGGTATTCCTCAAAGGGTTCCTCGAGGCGATCGGCGTCGCCGTCGTCCTGGTCGGCATCTATCTCTCGCTCAACGTCGTGGTGGTGGTGACCGGCGTCTGGCACGTGATCACGAAGGAGCATGTGATCACCGACTGGTCCACGGCACTCACCGCCGAACACGGCAACGCGTTCGCCATGATCGGGGTTGCCCTGCTGGTCTTCCCCAAGCTCGCGCTCGGCCTCTCCGGCTTCGAGACCGGCGTGGCGGTCATGCCTCACGTAAAGGGCGACCCCACCGACACCGAGGAGCGGCCGAAGGGCCGTATCCGGGGCGCCAAGAAGCTGCTGACCACGGCCGCCGTGATCATGAGTGTGTTCCTCGTCTGCACGAGCTTCATCACCACACTGCTCATCCCGGAGAAGGAGTTCGAGTCCGGCGGCCAGGCCAACGGCCGGGCGCTCGCGTATCTGGCTCACGAGTACCTCGGCAGCGCCTTCGGCACGGTCTATGACATCTCCACCATCGCGATCCTGTGGTTCGCGGGCGCCTCCGCGATGGCCGGGCTCCTCAACCTGATGCCCCGCTACCTGCCGCGCTACGGCATGGCGCCGCACTGGGCCCGCGCCGTACGTCCGATGGTGATCGTCTTCACCCTGGTCGCGTTCCTGGTGACCTGGATCTTCAACGCCGACGTCGACGCCCAGGGCGGTGCCTACGCCACCGGTGTCCTCGTCCTGATCTGCTCAGCCGCCATCGCCGTCACCATCGCCGCTCGAAAGGCCCGCCAGCGCCACTGGACGATCGGCTTCGCCGTCATCTCGGCGGTGTTTCTCTACACCACCGTCGTGAACGTCATCGAGCGCCCCGACGGTGTGAAGATCGGTGCCTGTTTCATCGCCGGCATCATCCTCGTCTCTCTCCTCTCCCGGCTGGCCCGCGCCTTCGAACTGCGCGTCACCCACGTCACGTTCGACTCCATGGCCGAGCGTTTCGTACGGGACATCGCCAGCCGCAAGGTCAGGTTCATCGCGAACGAGCCCGAGACCCGCGACATCGCCGAGTACCGCGCGAAGATCGACCAGATCCGCCACGACAACGACGTCCCGGCACACGAGGACTTCGTCTTCGTCGAGGTCACCGTGCTCGACCCGTCGGAGTTCGAGGGGGACCTGAACGTGCGCGGCGAGGTGCTGCACGGCCGCTACCGGGTTCTGGCCCTGGAGGGCTCCTCGATCCCCAACGCCCTGGCCGCGCTGCTCCTGCACATCCGCGACACCACCGGCCGGGTTCCCCACATCTACTTCGAGTGGACCGAGGGCAATCCGCTCGCCAACTTCCTGCGCTTCTTCCTCTTCGGCCAGGGCGAGGTGGCCCCCGTCACCCGCGAGGTCCTGCGCGAAGCCGAACCCGACCCCGTCCGCCGGCCCCATGTCCACGTGGGCTGAACTCCCCGGCGCTCCCGTCAGTCGGTTGCCGTCAGCGCTTCGCGCGCGGCGGTGAGGATCTCCTGTGAGATCGGGAATTCCCTGGTGGCGCGGGCCAGGACGAGCGCGCCGACCATCGTGCAGAGCCGGGCCATGCCGTCCTGGTCCTCGGTGGCCAGCCAGTTGGCGAAGTCGCCGACTCCCTCGCTGTACACGCGGCGGGCCTCACGGTCACCCGACCCGCGTGCCATATCCGTGGCGAGTGCGGCGGCGGGACAGCCGTCCGCCGAGTTGTCGCGGTGCGCGACGGAGAGATAGACGTCGATCAACGCCTGCTGCGCGGCATCGCGCTGCCCGTCACTTTGCTCGAGGCCGTCCGCGCGACGCCGAGTGAGCTCGTCGAACGCGTGGGCGGTGGCTTCGTCCACGAGCGCCTCCTTGGAGGCGAACTGCTTGTAGAAACCGCCATGGGTCAGGCCGGACGCCTTCATGAGCTCGGCAACGCTGACGTGCGTCCCCTTCTCCCGGAACAGCCGGGAGGCGTGCTCCACGACGCGCTCACGGTTCTCCAGCGCCTGCGCCTGCGATACGCGACCCATGGGCCACCTCCCTATATCTCCCCATTGGATGTCGATTGCCATCTATCCTAGACCCTGTTTAGATTGCGCTCGTAATCTACTTGGCGGAACCCGGACACCGGGCCTCCGAATCACTGGGAGCAGACATGGAACTCAAAGGCGCGGTAGCAGTCGTCACCGGGGCCAACCGAGGGCTTGGCCGCCATCTGGCCGAGCAGCTCGTCCAGCGGGGAGCGAAGGTGTACGCGGCGGCGCGGCACCCCGAGAGCGTGGACCTGGCGGGCGCCACCCCGCTCCGCCTGGACGTGACCGACGCGGGGTCGATCCGGGAGGCGGCTCGCATCGCCTCCGACGCGACCCTGCTCGTGAACAACGCCGGGATCTCCACCGGCACCACCCTCATCACCGGCGAACTGGACGCCGTACGCCTCGAGCTGGAGACGAACTTCTTCGGGCCTCTCGCCCTGACGCGGGCGTTCGCCCCGGTCATCGAGGGCAATGGCGGAGGCGCGGTACTGAACGTGCTCTCCGCGCTGTCCTGGCTGCACCCGGCCGGTCTCGGCTCCTACGCGGCGGCCAAGGCCGCCACCTGGGCGCAGACGAACGCGGTACGGGAGGAACTGGCCCCCCGCGGCATCGCGGTCACTGCTCTGCACGTGGCGTACATGGACACCGACATGGCAGCCGGCGTCCCCGCCGACCAGAAGGTCGACCCCGCTGATGTGGCGGCTTCGGCCCTCAACGCCGTGTCGGACGGCCTCCCCGAAATCCTCGCCGACGAAGTCACCCGACAGGTCAAGCGGAGCCTGGCCACCGCACTGAATCCGGCATGAGGCCGATTACCTCCCAGCCATGGCCGAGCTGGGGTCATTGCGCCAGATGAAGATCTCTGTGCCCGGCTGACGCTCCGAGAACCGGCCCGACGGGGAGACATCCCGCAGCAGTTGGCGTAGGTCCCTCTCGAAGGCGTCGAGGCGCGTGCCGAACAGGTGCGGGGCCGAGAACGACATCGAGAACACGCCTGCGACCACGTTGTCAGCGGTGCGTTCCCATGGCTGTCCGCCTGGCACGACGTGGCGCTGCGGTCCGGAAAATCCCGCCCGCGTGAGCACTGCGGCCTCGCCGCCCGGTGTCCCGTGCGGCAGCACGCCCCGACCGGCCCGGCGGACCGGTCCGAGATACTTCTTCACCAGTTCGTCGATGGCCGAACAGGGCACCGCCGGGTGCGGAAGCGTATCGACGGCGCGCGTGTCCGTCTCCCTCTGCGTCTTCAGGTCGGAGATGTGCGCGAGGACCCCGCCAGGCCGGAGCATGCCCCTGATGATGGCCGCGACCCGGTCGCGGTCCATCCAGTGGAAGGACTGGGCGAAGGTCGCCACGTCGAACGTGCCGAGGCCTGCCGGCAGATCCTCGGCCCTGGCCTGGACCCACCGCGTCTTCCCGGCCACACCCTGATCGTCGGCTTCTCGCGTGGCTTCGGCGATCATCCCGCGGTCCGGGTCCACGCCGACGATCTCGCTGAACAGGTGCGCCAGGCTCAGGGCGATGACGCCTGGTCCGCATCCGACATCGATGAGCCTCCCGCGCCCGTCAAGCCCCAGAACCTCGGCGAGTGTGTCCGCCAGCCCGGGGGCGTACGGCAATCGCCCCATCCGGTAGTAGCGAGCGGTGCCTGCGAACAGGGTGTCGTCCCACTCCCATCGACCACCCATCCCCACCCACCGCCTGTCATAGAGTTCACGTACATGTCCTGCGAGCCGATGATTCCACGGCCGGCTGCCGGTAGCGTCTCGTCGCATGCCGTTTCCCGATGAGGTCGTCAGCCCCTTGGCAGTCGTCGGCTACCGGCCGCAGTGGCCGCTGGAGTTCGAGCGGTTGGCCCGGCGGTTGCGTGCGGCCATGGGTGGGGTGCCGGCGGATATCGATCACGTGGGGTCCACCTCGGTGCCGGGGCCGGCAGCCAAGGACTGTATCGACGTCCAGATCCGAGTGCTTTCGATCGACCAGGCGCGCGATGTCGCCCTGCTCCCGGCCATTGGCTTCCGGTGTCGGCCCGAGCCATGGAAGCGCACAGAAGTCTCCGGCGGGATCCCGTGCCGCAAGCTCGTCTTCGCACCGCCCGTCAGCGCCAGGCCCTGCAACGTCCATCTCGGGGAGAGCACCGGGCCCAACGCCCGCTACGCGCTCCCGTTCCGCGACTATCTGCGAGCCGACGAGCCGACGAGCCGGCGCGGCGGGCATGGGGAGCGTTCAAGCAGAGGCCGGCGGCGAGCGTGCCCGACCTGTTCGACCACGGGCAGATCAAGGCGACCGCCACCGAGATCCTGATGGCCGCGGCCGAGCGGTGGGCGACGGACACCACCTGGACCGTCCCGCCGCCGCAGACCCCGACGGCGTCCGAGTGATGACGGGTAGCGGGCGGCGCCTACCCCTGCCCCGCCTCCCCACTCCATGATTTCGATCATGGGTAATCCGCGCGCTTCGCCCTAGCATTGCGCGCCGTGAACAGACACCTGATGCGCAAGAAGCTCGTCCTCCTCGGCGCGGCGGGGGCCCTCACCGGCGCGGTGGTCGCCGCGGGCGCCCTGTGGCCGGACACCGAGGCCACGGCGGCGGACGGCGCACAGCAGCGTTCGGTGACGGCGGAGCTCAAGCACTGGCCGGCGCCCGTGGCGAAGAAGCTGGCCAAGGTCATCGCCGCGCATGACCACCAGGGTGCGTACGCGGTCTTCGACGCGGACAACACCACGTACCGCAACGACCTCGAAGAGGCCCTGCTCCCCTTCCTGGAGATGAAGGGCGTCCTGACGCGCGACACCATGGACCCGTCCTTGAAGATCATTCCTTTCAAGGACACGGCCACGCACAAGGAGACGCTGACCGAGTACTACGCCCGTCTGTGCGACATCGACGACCAGGTCTCGTACCCCTGGGCCGCGCAGATCTTCTCCGGGTTCACGCTGAAGCAACTCAAGGGCTACATCGACGAGTTGCTGGCCTACGACAAGCCGCTGCCGGGCGGGGTGAAGCCGCCGCAGTTCTCGACGGGCATGCAGGAGCTCTACCGCACGCTGGGCATGCACGGCATCAAGGTGTACGTGGTGAGCGCCGCGAGTGAGGACCTCGTACGGATGGTGCTCGCCGACCCCAAGTACGGCTACAGCGTCCGGCCCGAGAACGTACTCGGCGTCTCCGCCCTGCTCAAGGACCGCAAGACGGGTGAAGTGACCAGCTCCCGCAAGGAGATCGCAGCCGGCCACTACGACCAGGCGAAGCTCGTCGGCCATGAACTGACGCCCACCCTCTGGGCGCCGGCCACCTGGTACGAGGGCAAGCCCGCCGCGATCAGCACGTACATCGACGCCTGGCAGAAGCCCATCCTGGCCGCGGGCGACACCCCGAAGAGCGACGGCCCGATGCTGCTGCGGTCGACGGACGTGGAGCACGGCGGCGTGCGCGTGTGGGTCAACCGCAAGGACAGCTACATGAAGGAGATCGACGGCATGAAGGCCGCGGGCGCGAAACGGCAGAAGGAGCTCGGCCAGAAGGTCACGGCGGACAAGCAGTGGCTGACGGTGACGCCGGAGCAGATCCGCTGACGCCTGCCGAGACGCGGTCGGTCACAGCAGTCGGTCACAGGTGGGAGACGGGCGGGGAGGTCCCTGCGTCATGTCTTCCAGTAGTCGCGCTGCGGCAGTTCGACCCACGTGTCCGGTGGGCCTATGACGGCGCGCGCGTCGGTCAGCCGAGGGGTACGTCCGCCGAGCGCGACGGAACGGCGTCGAGGGAGGCGACCGTCGCCTCGTCGAGTGCGATCGCGCCCGCCGCGATGTTGGCCTCGAGATGATCGGGGTCCGCGGTCCCCGGGATGAGCAGCGTGTTCGGGGAGTGCTGGAGCAGCCAGGCCAGACCGACCTGCGACGGCGTCCTGCCGAGGGACTGCGCGGCGGCCAGGACCGCAGGCTCCTCCGTCACCTTCGGCATGCCGGGGAGCGCGCTGCCGAGCGGGAAGTACGGCACCCAGGCGATTCCCTCGGCGGCGCAGATTTCCACCATGGTCTCGTCGTCGCGCGCCACGAGGCTGTACGCGTTCTGCACGCACACGATGCCCGCCGGGATCGCCCGGCGCAGGCCCTCGGCCGTCACGCTGCTCAGTCCGATCGCGCCGATCATGCCCTCGTCGCGCATCGCGGTCATGGCCGCGAGCTGGTCGTCGATGTCGACCACCTGGTCGCCCTCGGCCCGGAGCCCGGGTCCGGAGTCGAGCCGCCGCAGGTTCACCACAGGGACCTGGTCGACACCCAGGGATGTGAGGTTGTCCTCGACGCTCGCCCGGAGCTCTTCGGGCCGCTGCGCGGGGCGCAGGGGGATGCGACCGCCCGGATCGGGGTCAGCGCCGACCTTGCTCACGACGAGTACGCCGTCCTCGGGGCGGAGCGCTTCGCGCAGAAGCCCGTTGACGAAGGCATTGCCGTAGAAGTGGGCGGTGTCGACGTGGTCGATGCCGAGCTCGACGGCTCGGCGCAGGAGGGCAAGTCCGGCGCGGCGGTCGTCGCGCAGGCGCTCGAGCTGCATCGCTCCGAAGCCGATGCGCGAGACTGTGCGGCCCGCGAGCCGTCCGGGGCCGCCGGGGCGTGCCGCGCCCGTGGCCGTGGTGTCGGAAGAGGGAGTGCCGGCGGTCGTCATAGGAAGTCGCTCCTGTGGGACGATTGGCTTAAGCGGAGGAACCTCCGCTCTATTGACCGTACCACTACCGGAGGGACCTCCGCTTTGACTCCGCCGGAACCGACGCCCACCGGCGCGCCCGCAGACATGCCTCAGCCTGCCGAGCGCGGCGAGCGCCGCCTGCGCGCCGATGCCCAGCGCAACCGCGAGAACCTCGTCGCTGTCGCGCGGGCAGTCTTCGCCGCGGCCGACGGCTCCGTCGCCTTGGAGGGGATCGCCCGCGAGGCAGGCGTCGGGATCGGCACGCTCTACCGCCACTTCCCCACGCGCGAGGCGCTCGTCGAGGCCGTCTACGCCGCCGAGCTCGACGCCGTCACCACGAGCGCTCCCGCGCTGCTCGAGGAGTTCCCGCCCGATGTCGCGCTCCGCGCCTGGCTCGACAACTACGCGAAGTTCACGGCGACGAAGCGCGGGATGATCGACACGCTGCGCGCCGGCTGGGCCTCGGGACGGATCACGACGCCGACCACGCGCGAACGGATCACGGCCGCGATCGGCACGATCCTGACCGCGGGAGCGGAAGCGGGCTCGCTGCGCGGGGACGTCGACCCGGATGACGTCACCGCGATCGTCCTCGGAGCGTTTCTGTCGACGGCCGCCAACAGCGACACGCCGGAGCAGACGGGCCGGCTGCTCGACCTGGTCGTCGACGCCGTGCGGCCGAAGGCGCATCCATAGGGGCTACGGGGCCGGTGAGTCACTCCGCGTCGAACCGGCCCAGCAGCTCCAACGTCGTGTCCAGCGCCGCCTCCAGATGGGCGATGCTGCCGGTGGCCATGAGGACGCTCACCCCGCCCTGCACCGTGGCGACCAGGGCGGCCGCCGTACGGTCGGCGTCCAGCGCGGGGTCCATCCGCCCGCTTCCCTGCATGCACCGCACGCCGTCCCGCAGCGCGGACTGCCACTGGGCGAGCAGTTGCCCGGTCAGCTGCTGCGAGGCGGGAGTTCTGCGGCCCAGCTCGGTCATGAGCACGCCCAAGGGGCAGTTGACGCCCTGCCGTTCGTAGCGCCGGACGACCGCGTCGCGCCAGGCGCGCCACGCCTGCCAGGTGTCAAGGCGGCCGAGGTCGTCCAGGTGGGGCTGCTGGTCCTCCAGGATCCGCTCCGCCTCCAGGGCGGCGACGGCGAGGAGCAGCTCGTCCTTGCCGCCCGGGAAGTAGTGGAAGATCTGGCTCTTGCTGGTCGCGGTGCGGGCGCGGATGTCGTCGAGCGTGGTCGTGGCAGCGCCCCGCTCCCTGATCTCGGCGGCCGCGCCCTCGACGATGCGCAGCCGGGTGGCGGCACCCTTCGCGGTGAGGCGCGCTGCTGTCGTCCCGCTGGAGATCATGGATTCCCTCGCCGCCACTGTGGACCTGCTGGTCCATTTTACGCGGAAGCCGCGAGCCCAGTCATCGTGCAACGGCCGGGCCGGTACGGGACTGGGCCCGCCCGGGAGTTCCCGGGCCGGCCCAGCCGTGGTGCTCCGGCGTCAGATCAGTTGTTGGAGCAGGCGTTACCAAGCGCCGGGTTCAGCAGTCCGATGACGCTGACGGAGTTGCCGCAGGCGTTGACCGGAATGTCGATCGGCACCTGGATGACGTTGCCGGAGAGGAAACCGGGCGAGTTGGCGGCGGTGGCGTCCGCGTCGCTGTCGGCGCTGGCCACGCCGGCCCCTGCGAGGACAGTGGCGGCGCCCAGAGCGGCAGTGACGACAAAGGTCCGGATACGCATTCTTCTCCTCGAGTGAGATGACGGTACTTCCGGACTAATGACACCCCCCTCACCCGCCACGCGCGATTCATTGCGCCCATCAGGGGCGTGGCGACGACCCGGCGCGGCCAGGCGGTCAGCTCGGGAACATCCCCGCCGTCGCGTTGATCCACGTACCCGTGACCGAGGAGGCCGCGTCCGACGCGAGGAAGGTCGCGAGCGCGGCGATGTCCGCGATCCTCGGTGAACGCTTCGTCATGCGCAGGCTGTCGAGGTGGGCGAGTACCCCCTGGAGGGCCGCCTCGTCCATGTCCGGGGCGCCGGCTCCCGCCAGCTTCTCCGGCGTCAGCGTGTCCGCGACACCTGCGGTCCAGATGCCCAGGGCACGCACGCCGGACGGGCCCAGCTCCTGCGCGAGCTGGCGGATCAGCGCGTCCATCGCGCCGTCGGCGGCGCCGGTGCCGCCCAGCATCGGGGTGCCGTTCTTGGAGCCGCTGTCGAGGGAGAGGATCACTCCCCCGCCCTGGTTGACCATGCGCCGGGCGGCGGCTCGCGCGGTGATGAACTGGCAGGAGATGCCCTGTACGACCGGCCGCGTGTAGTCGTCGACGGACATCTCCGTCAGCGGGATGCCCTGGAGGTCGCCTCGCGGCACGAGGTTGAAGGAGATGTCGATCCGGCCGGCCCGCTCGACCACCGCGTCCGCCTGCGCCTCCACGGCCACTTCGTCCAGGGCGTCGACGACGTCGTACTCCGCGCCCACCTCGGCCGAAGCCTTCCGCAGGGTGTCCTCCGTGCGCCCCGCAAGGAAGACCCGCGCGCCCGCGTCCGTGTACGCCCGCGCCACACCCGCTCCCAGGGAGCCGGCTCCGCCGTAGATGACCGCGACCTTGTCCTTCAGCGCGTCCGTGAGCATGGGGCGTCGTCCTCTCCTCGGCCGGACGCCGCGTGCGTCCGCTGCTTCATAGGACTCATCGTCCGCCGGAACTCATCGCCGCACCGGCAAATTGTTCAAAGGAGCGGCACCCCATGGGGTGAAGCTTGCGGGCCCGCCCGTTCGCCGCCGAGGACATGTGGGAGGGGTATGGCCGTACCTCCCGCCACCGGATTGAGGTCGTCACATGCTCCGCACCAGGTTCCTGTCCGTCGCCGCCGCATCGCTGTTTGTCTGGCTCGGTCCGGCGGCCCCGGCGGTCGCCGAACCGCCCGATGCCACGGTCACCGTCACGTCACCGGCCGCCGGCTCCGTGCACCCCGTGGACAGCAGTCTCTTCGTGCGGTGGCGCAACGACACCGGACAGGAGGTCGACGTATGGCTGACGCAGGGCGACGGCGAGGGCGGGGCGCAGCGCCTGTTCAAGCTGGCCTCGAAAGCGAGCAGCAAACCGGAGACTGAGCTGGTCGCGGCGGTGCCCCCGGTACCGGACGGCGCCGATTACACCGTCGAGGTCACGGCCCGGAACACGGGTGTACGCGGCTACAGCGCCCCCTTCGAGGTGGGCCCGGTACCGGCCGGCGACCCGGCCGTCGGCACCGGCACCGGCACCGGCTCCGAAAAGGCCGCCGCGCTGCTCAGCTGGGTTCAGGCGCAGGACGGGCACAGCCCTCGGTAGGTCACCTCGGCCGTGGACACTCTGAAGCCGAACCGCTCCTGCGCCGGGAGGCCGGACAGCGGGTCGCCGGTCGGATGGACGTCGCGGATGATTCCGCAGCTGGAGCACACCAAGTGCTGGTGCGGCCGGTGCGCGTTCGGGTCGTAGCGCTTCGCCCGGCCGTCGGTGGAGACCTCTATGACCTCGCCCAGCGCGACCAGCTCGCCCAGCGCGTTGTACACGGTCGCTCTGGAGATCTCGGGCAGCCGCTGGACCGCGCGGGCGTGCACCTCGTCGGCAGTGAGATGCACATGATCACCGTCGAGAACCTCCGCCACGACGCGCCGCTGAGAGGTCATCCGCCAGCCACGCCCCCGCAGTCGCTCAAGCAGGCCACTCATATCGGTTCACCTTTTCAGGCTCGGTGGGATACCCGAGGTTGACCGGCGCACTCCCATCCCATCGGAAATGCGATTGGTGCACTTCTTGACTTGGATTCTGTCCATCGTAGGATCGGTTATGGCGATAGCCAAGGGACAGGAAGACTCCAGTGCGGCAGGAGACAGAAGTTGACAAGCTCCGAGGGACGCGCGGTCGTGCGTCGGTCGTCGCTCTCTGCACGCCGTCTGAGGCCCTCCGCGCACTTGACGCCGCCGAATTCGTACCGCGTCGCCTCACTTTGAGCCCTAGTGTCGGACTGTCCCGGAGGCCCGCGGCCTCGCGATCGACACGATCCGTTCGGTCAACACCCCTGTCTCGATTGTCTGGATCGACGAGGCTGAGGCCATCCACGGGGCCCGCGCCCCGCCCGTTCCACCGCCGTAGTTCCTAGCAGTGTGATCCGCCCCGTCCGGAAGGATTCCCCATGTCTGAGAACCAAGATGCGATCGTCACAGACGCGAAAACACAGGACGGAGGAGGCTGCCCGGTCGTGCACGGCAGCGCCCCGCACCCGACGCAGGGCAACGGCGCGAACAGCCAGTGGTGGCCGCAGCGGCTCAACCTGAAGATCCTTGCCAAGAACCCCGCCGTGGCCAACCCGCTCGGCGAGGAGTTCGACTACGCCGCGGCGTTCAAGACGCTCGACCTCGCCGAGGTCAAGCAGGACATCGCGGAGGTGCTGACCACCTCGAAGGACTGGTGGCCCGCCGACTTCGGCCACTACGGCCCGTTCATGATCCGCATGGCGTGGCACAGCGCCGGTACCTACCGGATCAGCGACGGCCGCGGTGGCGCCGACACCGGGCAGCAGCGCTTCGCCCCGCTCAACAGCTGGCCGGACAACGGAAACCTGGACAAGGCCCGCCGTCTGCTGTGGCCCGTCAAGAAGAAGTACGGCAAGAACCTGTCGTGGGCCGACCTCATGATCCTCACGGGCAACGTCGCCCTGGAGACGATGGGCTTCGACACCTTCGGGTTCGGCGGCGGACGTGTCGACGCCTGGGAGCCCGACGACGACGTCTACTGGGGTCCCGAGACCACCTGGCTCGGCGACGAGCGCTACACGGGTGACCGTGAACTGGAGAACCCGCTCGCCGCGGTCCAGATGGGCCTCATCTACGTCAACCCGGAGGGCCCCAACGGCAATCCGGACCCGCTCGCCGCGGCCCGCGACATCCGCGAGACGTTCCGCCGGATGGCGATGAACGACGAGGAGACGGTCGCCCTGATCGCCGGCGGTCACACCTTCGGCAAGACCCATGGCGCGGGCCCCGCGGAGGACGTCAGCGAGGCCCCCGAGGCCGCCCCGATGGAGGAGATGGGCCTCGGCTGGAAGAACGCGTTCGGTACCGGCAAGGGTGGCGACGCGATCACCAGTGGTCTCGAGGGTATCTGGACGAAAACTCCGACCACCTGGGACAACACCTTCTTCGACACCCTCTTCGGCTACGAGTGGGAGCTCTACCAGAGCCCCGCAGGCGCGAACCAGTGGCGACCGAAGGAGGACGCGGGCGCGGGGTCCGTACCCGACGCCCACGACGGGTCGAAGAGCCACGCCCCCACGATGCTCACGACCGACCTCTCGCTCCGGTTCGACCCGGCCTACGAGCCGATCTCGCGCCGGTTCCACGAGAACCCGGCCGAGTTCGCGGACGCCTTCGCCCGCGCGTGGTTCAAGCTGACCCACCGCGACATGGGCCCGATCGTGCGCTACCTCGGCCCGGAGGTCCCGAGCGAGGAACTGCTGTGGCAGGACCCGCTGCCCCCGGTGACGCACCCGCTGGTCGACGCCGCTGACGTCTCCGCCCTCAAGGACCGGATCCTGGCCTCGGGCCTGACGGTGTCTCAGCTCGTGTCCACGGCATGGGCGTCGGCCTCGTCCTTCCGCGCCAGCGACAAGCGCGGCGGCGCGAACGGTGCGCGCATCCGCCTCCAGCCGCAGGCCGGCTGGGAGGTCAACCAGCCCGACGAGCTGGCGGCCGTGCTGCGCACGCTGGAGGGGGTCCGCCAGACCTTCAACAGCGCCCAGTCCGGCGGCAAGCAGATCTCGCTCGCCGACCTGATCGTGCTCGCGGGTGCCGCGGGCGTCGAGAAGGCCGCGAAGGACGCGGGCTACGACATCCAGGTGCCCTTCACTCCGGGGCGTGCGGACGCCACGCAGGAGCAGACGGACGTGGAGTCGTTCTCCGCGCTCGAGCCGTCCGCCGACGGGTTCCGCAACTACCTCGGCAAGGGCAACCGCCTGCCGGCCGAGTACCTGCTCGTCGACAAGGCGAACCTGCTCGACCTGAGCGCGCCCGAGCTGACGGTCCTCGTCGGCGGCCTGCGCGTCCTGGGCGCGAACTACGGGCAGTCGACGCACGGCGTCCTCACCACGACCCCCGGGTCGCTGACCAACGACTTCTTCGTCAACCTCCTCGACCTGGACACGACGTGGAGCGCGACGGCCGGCGACGCGAACACCTTCGAGGGCCGCGACTCCGCAGGCAAGGTCCAGTGGACGGGTACCCGTGCCGACCTCGTCTTCGGGTCGAACTCCGAGCTGCGCGCGGTGGCGGAGGTCTACGCGAGTGACGACGCGAAGGAGAAGTTCGTCAAGGACTTCGTCGCCGCGTGGGACAAGGTCATGAACCTGGACCGGTTCGACCTCTCCTGATCACGCACGATCGCGAAGTCCAGGTCGGCCCGCGCCGGGCCGGCCTGCACTTCCGCGTTTCCGCATCAATTCTCCGGATGGTCCGACGCTGGGCACGCCGTCCCGGAGGTCACTCACCACCAGTACGCCGGGTACTTCGGTGCCCCGCGCCGTACCCGCGAGGCCGCGAAGCCGGTCAGCACGACCAGCACGGTGGAGCCGAACAGCAGCGGCACGAAGCGGCCGGGGGCCGGCGTCTGGAGTACGACGATGACGGCGGTGGCGCAGGCCGCCGAGTGCGGAGTACGGGCGAGCATCGTCGCGGCGAGCGTGATGCCTCCCGCCAGTGCCGCCGTCCACGGGCTGCTGTTCGTGAGCGCGAGGACCGCGTAACCGGCCCCGGCGCCGAGCAGGTGGCCGAGGACGATGCTCCGTGGCTGGGCCAGGGGCAGGGTGGGTGCGCTGTGCACGAGGGCTGCGCTAGCGGCCAGCGGCGGTATCAGGACCGGCTCGTGAATCATCGCGCCTATCGCCACCAGCCCGAGCAGGACCGCGGTGACCGCGCTGATGCTGTGGAGGGCCGCCGCCGCGGTGGGCCGGGCCGGTGCCCTACCGACTCGGCGCGGTGTTCGGGGCGAATCGCGGGCGGGAGTGGGCTGCTGGCGCAGCACGGAATCGGTGCTCACGGTGACGTTTTCTGGGGCAGGCGGCTCGCGGCCGGCAGGACGACGGGAGAAGGAACGGTCGTAGCTGCGCGGAGCACACCTCTGTGATCAACAGTGGTTCTGACCTTGCGCCTGTCCGGGTGGGGCGGGCGCAGTCCGGGGACGACTTTACCTGTCGAGCCGTACGCGCCAGGCAGGGGGCCGACCACAATCCCGGAGCGCTGCGCCACCCCACGCAGGTCACACCGCCTCGGAGCCACGGCAGCCTTACCCCGCCCTGAACAGACCCTGACCTCAACCTGAAACTGGCGTGGCTGTGGATTTCCGGCGCGATCACAAGCCTGGGCGGGCTCGCCGTGTCGTTGACGGCCGTCATCACCCTGGCGGTGCTCGTGGCCCGCCGGGCGCCCCGGGGGCCGAGCCCGGCAACGACGACACCGACGCGGACACCAACTCGCCCTCCTGGGCGTCTCAGAGCGCCGCGACACTACGTGAGGCCAAGGTCACAGTTTCGCGCGGAGTGGCCGACTCCAAGCCTAATCTCCCAGGTCAGGGCCGACCGGCCGGGCAGCTCCCGACCTCTGCCCCGCGGGCCAGCGACGCCGATTGTCACACCGACCCTCTAGGCTTCTTCACATGTCCACCACTCCGATCCCTGGTTCCGTGCGGTCCGCCGACGATCTGAACGAAGAGATCCGCTGCCTGATGCTGTGCAGCGGTGGCCGGTTGAGCGCGGAGCAGCGCCGGGAATACGAAGTTCTCGTCATCGAGTGGTCCGCGGCGATACGTGGCGAGGTTGTGAAGGCCGCGTAAGTCCCGGGCCTTCACCTGCCGATCCCGCACGTGGGTCACTCGGACGGCTGCGGGGTCAGGCGGTGCAGCGCCTTGCGGTCGCAGTAGCGGGTCATCGCGAACCCGAAGACCGCCGAGATGACGGAGCCGACCGGGATCATGATCCAGGCGCGCAGGAGACCGGCATCGGCTCGCGCTTCGAAGAAGAGGACGACCACCACGGCCGAGGTCGTACGACCAAGGGTGTTCCAGGTGCCTGCACCAGCAGTCCGGCCCGTGTGGCCACCGCCACGCGACCAGGCCCGCATCCCGCATCTGCTTCAGACACAGCAAGGCCCGGATCCAGAAGGATCCGGGCCTTGCCCGTCAGTAGCGGGGACAGGATTTGAACCTGCGACCTCTGGGTTATGAGCCCAGCGAGCTACCGAGCTGCTCCACCCCGCGTCGGTAGACACCACCGTACGCCATCGCAGCCGGTCCCCATGACCATGTGCCCGCCGAGCGCTAGCGGACGAGGCACGGGCGCTTGCTGTCGAACTGCCAGTCCGGGACGAGATACCGCATGCCGATGGCGTCGTCGCGCGCGCCGAGGGCCTTCGTCTTGTAGAGGTCGTGGGCCGCGAGGAGCCGCTCCATGTCGAGCTGGACGCCCAGGCCCGGGGCGTCGGGCACCGCGATCTCACCGTCGACGATCCGGGGCGGGGCGGTGGTGAGCCGCTCCAGGCCTTCCTGCCAGATCCAGTGCGTGTCCAGGGCGTTGTACTCGCCGGGGGCGGCGGCTCCGCAGTGGGTCACCATGGCGAGGGAGATGTCGAAGTGGTTGTTGGAGTGGCAGCCCCAGGTCAGGCCCATCGCGTTGCAGAGCTGGGCCACGCGGACCGAGCCCTGCATCGTCCAGAAGTGCGGGTCGGCCAGAGGGATGGAGACCGACTGGAGCGCCAGGGCGTGGGTGAGCTGACGCCAGTCCGTGGCGATCATGTTGGTCGCGGTGGGCAGGCCCGTGGCGCGGCGGAACTCGGCGAGGATCTCCCTGCCGGAGTAACCGCCTTCGGCACCGCAGGGGTCCTCGGCGTAGGCGAGGGTGCCGGACAGCGGCGTGCACAGCTCGATCGCCTCGCGCAGCGACCACGCGCCGTTGGGGTCGAGGGTGATCCTGGCCTCGGGGAAGCGGTCCTTCAGCGCCTGGACGGCCCTGACCTCCTCGGCGCCTTCCAGGACGCCTCCCTTGAGCTTGAAGTCACGGAATCCGTACCGCTCGTACGCGGCTTCGGCCTGGCGGACGATCGCTTCGGGTGTCAGGGCCTCTTCGTGCCGGACGCGGTGCCAGTCGACGGCCGCGTCGGGTTCGCGGACGTATTCCAGGTCGGTGCGGCCGGGGTCGCCGACGTAGAAGAGGTAGCCCAACACCCGTACGGAGTCGCGCTGTTGGCCGTCGCCGAGGAGTGCCGCGACGGGGACGTCGAGGTGCTGGCCCAGGAGGTCGAGCATCGCCGACTCGACGGCGGTGACGGCGTGGACGGTGGTGCGCAGGTCGAAGGTCTGGGCGCCTCGTCCGCCGGCGTCGCGGTCGGCGAACCTGGCTCCGATCTCGCCCAGGACGCGCTTGTAGTCGCCCACCTTCGCGCCGACCACGAGGGACTCGGCGTCGCGCAGGGTCTGGGTGATCTTCTCGCCGCCCGGCACCTCGCCCAGGCCGGTGCGGCCTTCCGAGTCCTGGAGGACGACGACGTTGCGGGTGAAGTAGGGGCCGTGCGCGCCGGAGAGGTTCAGCTCCATGCAGTCCCGGCCGGCGACCGGATACACGGCGAACGCGGTGACGGTCGGCTGCTTGCTCAAGGTCATTGCGGTTCCTGTGGTCAGAAGGTGTGTGGGTTGATGTGTGTCACAGGCTCAGGACGTCCAAGGCCCATTCCAGGGCAAGTACGCCGCCCAGGCCCAGCACCGCGAGCACCGTCGTGTACGTGGTCCTGACCTTGATCGCCTCGATGACCGAGAGGTTGAAGTACTCCTTGAAGAGCCAGAATCCGGGGTCGTTCACATGGGAGAACGCGATCGATCCGCAGGAGACGGCGAGCACCATGATCTCGGGGTGGATGCCGCTGCCCGCGAGCAGCGGAAGCACCACGCCGGACGCCGTGACGACGGCGACCGTCGCCGAGCCGAGGGCCACGCGGAGGATGACCGCGATGAGCCACGCCAGGATGAGGGGCGAGATGGCCCAGCTGTCCGTGACGTCCTTGATGTAGTCGGAGATTCCGCCCTCCACGAGGACGTTCTTGAAGGCGCCGCCGGCGCCGATGACCAGGAGGATCATCGCCATCGCCTGGGCCGCCGAGGCGCAGGAGGCGCTGACGTCCGTAAGGCTGCGGCCGATGCGCGGCCCGAAGGCCCAGATCGCCAGGAGCAGCGTCAGCATGAGCGCGATCGGCGCCGAGCCGATGAACGCGACCGCGTGCAGGAGCGGGCTCTCGCCGGAGGTGGCCATGTCGATCACCGCGGCGCCCGCGATCAGGACCACGGGGAAGAGGGCCACGAGCAGCGACCAGCCCATGCCGGGCATCTCTTCGTCGGTGAACTCCCGGTCACTGACCAGGCCCTTGGGGATGGACGGGTTCATCGCCTTGACGAACGGCAGGCGCGGCCATGCGAGGGCGATGAGCGCTCCGGCAGGTACGGCGATGAAGAGGCCGTAGAACAGGGTATGTCCGACGGAGGCGTGGAAGGTCGCGGCGACGGCGGTGGGGCCGGGGTGCGGCGGGAGGAAGCTGTGCATGGTGGACAGGGCGATCGACATCGGCAGCCCGACCCACAGCAGCTTCGCGCCGGTGACCCGCACCAGGGTGAACGCGATGGGCACGATGATGATGAAGGCGACCTCGTAGAACATGGTGACGCCGATGAGCATGGACGTGACCACCATGGCCACCTGCACCCAGCGTGGCCCGAAGGCGTCGAGGAGCCGGTTGGCTATTCGTTGCGCCGCTCCGGAGTCCCCCATGACGCGGCCGACCATGGCGCCGAGGCCGATGGTCAGCATCGTGTCGCCGATCTGGCCGCCGATGCCCTCCGAGAGGACGTCCGGGATCGTCGCCGCCGGAATCCCCTGCACCAGCGCGACGCCGATCGCCACGAGGAGGAGGGCGGCGAACCCGTTCATTCTCAGCCTGGTCATGAGGAAGAGCAGAATCAGAACGCTGATTCCCACTACGACGAGAGGCAAGTCAGTTCCCCTTTGAACTGTGGAGCGTGAGTCGGGCGGTTACGGGGGTGAGCGCGTCGAAGCGGCAGGGCTTCAACTACGTGTGTGTGAAGGTCAGTTGACGCGCCGTACGGCTCCGACGAGGTCCAGCCCGGCGTCCAGCACCTTCTCGAGATCCGCGAGGTCGGCCGGGGACGGGTCGGTGAGCGGGGCGCGTACGGGGCCGACCGGGAGACCCCGCAGCCGTGCCGCGGCCTTGACCAGGGAGACGGCGTAGCCCGGGACGCGGTCGCGCAGGTCCACCAGGGGCACGTAGAAGTCGCGCAGCAGCTTGTTCACCGCCTCGTCGTCGCCCGCGCGCAGTGCGGCGAAGAAGGCGTTCGCGATCTCGGGCGCGAAGGCGTGGACCGCGGAGGAGTAGGCGGGCACGCCGACGGTTGCGTAGGCGCGGGCCTGCATCTCGGCGGTGGCGGCGCCGTTGAAGAAGAGGAAGCCGTCGGGCGCGGCGAGTGTCAGGCGCTGGAGCCGGTCGAGGTCGGAGTGCCCGTCCTTGAGACCGATGGCGGTGGGGATCTCGGCGATCCGGCGCAGGGCGTCGGCGTTGAAGGTGACCTGGTCGCGCTGGTACGCGATCAGCGGCAGCCGGGTGCCCGCGGCGATCCGGCGCAACTGCTCCACCAGCCCGTCCTGCGGGGCGCCGACCAGGTAGTGCGGCAGCACGAGCAGGGCGTCCGCGCCTTCCTCCTGCGCGATCCGGGCGAACCGCAGCGCCTGCGCCCAGCCGTAGCCGATGCCCGCGACCACCGGCAGCCGCCCGTCGGCGACCTCGACCGTGACCCTGACAACGGCCCGGTACTCCTCCTCGTCCAACGAGAAGAACTCCCCGGTTCCGCAGGCGGGGAAGACCACGCCCGGCGCGTGGGTCAACTGGGCGGTCAGATACGTCCGGTAGGCGTCCAGGTCGAGGCTGCCGTCATCCCGAAGGCTCGTGAGCGGGAAGGACAGCACCCCGTTCGCCATCCCGTCACGCAGCTTCTGCGCGACATCCTCGGGTTGCGTGCCGATCTTGTTCATAGATGTGATTCCCATATGCAGATGGCGTCCATGTATGAGAATGGAGGCTAAGTCGGTGAACTGGCCGGGTCAATGGGTGAAGCCCCGCCGATTTACGATGACCGGCAACGGGAAGCAGGGGGACACAGGTGACATCAGGGATTCGCGGGGTGAAGTCGGCGCTGCGCACGGTCGCGCTGCTGGAGCTGCTCGCGGCGCGGGGCGACCGGCCCGCGCGCCTGGACGAACTCGCCGGGGAACTGGACGTGCCGCGCAGCAGCATGTACCAACTGCTGCGCACCCTCGTCGACTGCGGCTGGGTGCGCACGGACACCACCGGCTCGCTGTACGGGATCGGGATCCGCACCCTCCTCACCGGTACGAGCTACCTCGACAGCGACCCACGCGTGCGCGCCGTGCGCCCATACCTCGACGAGGCGTCGGACGCACTCGGCGAGACGATCCACCTGGCGCGGCTCGACGGTCCGCACGTGGTCTATCTCGCGACCCGCGAGTCCCACGAGTACCTGCGCACGATCAGCCGCGTCGGCCGCCGGGTCCCCGCGCACGCCGGCGCCCTCGGAAAGGCGCTGCTCGCCGAGCGTGCGGATGGCGAACTACCGCTCGGCGACGGCCCGTTGGCCGCCCTCACTGCGAACACGCACACCGACCGAGCCGTGCTGCTCGCCGACCTCGCGGGCGTCCGCGAGCGGGGCTACTCCCTCGACCGCGAGGAGACGGTGATCGGTATCGCGGGCTTCGGCTTCGCCCTGCGGTACGACACACCGGCGGTCGACGCCATCAGCTGCTCGGTCCCGGTCGCCCGCCTCACCGGGGAACGCCAGGAACGCGTCGTCGCCGTGATGCGGGACGTACAGACGAAGATCGAGGCGGTGTTGTCGCCTCGCTCGGGGGCGCCCGATTGGCGGTGAGTCGGTGCCTCGTGAGTGAGCCCTGAGCTGCGTCACAGGTGCCGGAGCAGGGCCTCCAACGCCGGATTGTCGTTGTTCTTGCGCCACACCAGATTCAGCTCGACCGGCTTGGGCTCCCTCAGGAACAGCGGCTTGTACGTGATCCCGCTGAACCTCATCTGAGCCGCGGCCTCCGGGACCAGGGCGATGCCCCAGCCGGCGTTCACCATCGCCAGAATGCTGTGCACCTGGCTGAGGTACTGGGTGAAGACGGGTGCGACCTGGGCCGCGCGGAAGATGCTGACGAGCAGCTCGTGGAAGTAGCGGGCCTCGACCGGCGAGTACATCAGCACCTGCTCCCCGCCGAAGTCCTCCACGCGCAGGTCGCCCTCGCGCGCGGCCAGCGGATGGCCGGTGGGCAGGGCGGCGAGCAGACCCTCCCTGACGGCGGGCCGGGTCTCCAGGTCCGGCCCGGTGTTCGCGGGGCGGATCATGCCCAGGTCGAGGGAGCCTTCGGTAATGGCCTCCAGCTGGTCGCGGGTGACCAGTTCGCGCAGCACGACCTCCACTCGGGGCATGGCCGAGCGGGCCACTTCGAGCAGGGTGCCGAGGGCCGAGTTCGCACTGGCCGCCGTGAATCCGATGGCGATGGCTCCGGCCTCACCGGCCGACACCTGGCGTACGGCTAGGGCCGCGTGCTCGGACTGGCGCAGGATGTGGCGCGCCTCGTTGAGGAAGGTGCGGCCTGCCGGGGTGAGCCGCACGGACCGGTTGGTGCGGTCGAGGAGCTGTACTCCGAGGTCGTGCTCGAGGAGCTGGATCTGCCGGCTCAGCGGGGGCTGCGTCATCTGGAGGCGCTCCGCGGCGCGGGTGAAGTGCAGTTCCTCGGCCACCGCCACGAAGCTCACGAGCTGTGCCAGCGTGAACAATGATGCCCTCCGGGTATCAGCGCATGCAAAATTGGTCTTGGACGTGGATCAATCGCCGACTCTAGCTTCAAGGGTCAACGCCTCCGTCGGCCACAGGCCGACAGGGCCCGCCGACACGGCCGGGCGCGGCCTGCCGGCCGGCCGGGCGCATCCGCCTCACACCCCAGGGACACGCAGTGGTGACGAAGACCCACACGACCACCAACGCCGCGCACGTCGCAGGCGAGGCGACGCTCGACAGGATCTCCTGGATCAGGCTCTCCTCCGTAACGCTGCCGCTGGCCACACCGATCAGCGACGCCAAGGTCCTCACCGGGCGCCAGAAGCCCATGACCGAAGTGGCGTTCCTCTTCGTGGAACTGGAGACCGAGCAGGGGCACGAGGGCATCGGCTTCAGCTACTCCAAGCGGGCCGGCGGCCCCGGCCAGTTCGCCCACGCCAGGGAGATCGCCGACAATCTGCTCGGCGAGGACCCCAGCGACATCGGCAAGATCTGGACGAAGCTGGCGTGGTCCGGCGCCTCGGTGGGCCGCAGCGGTCTGGCCACCCAGGCCATCGCCGCGTACGACGTGGCCCTGTGGGACCTCAAGGCCAAGCGCGCGGGCCTGCCGCTGGCCAAACTCCTGGGCGCCCACCGCGACTCCGTACGCTGCTACAACACCTCCGGCGGCTTCCTGCACACCCCGACCGAGCAGGTGCTCGACAACGCGTCCGCCTCCCTGGCGAGTGGCATCGGCGGCATCAAGATCAAGGTCGGCAACCCCGACCGCAAGCAGGACCTGCGCCGCCTGACCGCCGTCCGGGAGCACATCGGCGACGACGCCCCGCTGATGGTCGACGCGAACCAGCAGTGGGACCGGCCGACCGCCCAGCGGATGGGCCGGGCCATGGAGGAGTTCGACCTCGTCTGGATCGAGGAGCCGCTCGACGCCTACGACGCCCAGGGGCACGCCGCGCTCGCCGCTTCGCTCGACACCCCCATCGCCACCGGCGAGATGCTCGCCAGCGTGGCCGAGCACTGGGAGCTGATCCGCAACAACGCGGCGGACATCATCCAGCCCGACGCTCCGCGCATCGGCGGTATCACGCAGTTCCTCAAGCTCGCGGCGCTCGCGGAGCACCACAACCTCCAGCTGGCACCGCACTTCGCCATGGAGATCCACCTCCACCTCGCGGCCGCCTATCCGATCGAGCCGTGGGTGGAGCACTTCGACTGGCTGGAGCCGCTGTTCAACGAGCGCCTCACCATCAGCGACGGCCGCATGCACGTCCCGTCCCGCCCCGGCCTCGGCATCACCCTCACCGACCAGGCCCGCGCCTGGACCCAGGCCACCCATGAGGCCGGCAAGCGCCACTGACGCCTCATGGCATAACACTCACCCCTCCGGCGCCTCCTCAAGGGGGCGCCGGAGGCATGCCCGCACCTCCCCCGTCGCGTAATACCGATCCTGTATCACCGGATGCGAAATCAGTGTTGGACCGGCATGAGTCGTTGCTCGTAGCGTCGTCACCGGGGGCACCCATCACGCCCTACCTCGACTCCAGGAGCAGAACGCAGATGACGTCGTCCTACACCCCGTCAGAGCTCGGCAGCCGCATCGGATCCGGCCTGCTGTCCTTCCCTGTCACTCACTTCACGGCCGACGACCACTCCTTCGACGAGAGCACCTACCGCGACAGCATCACGCGCCTGGCCGGGTACGAGGTGGGCGGCCTGTTCGCCGCCGGCGGCACCGGCGAGTTCTTCTCCCTGACGGGCGCCGAGGTCGAGCGCGTCGTCGCCGCCGCCGTGCAGAGCGCCCCCGAGTCGACGCCCGTCCTGGCCCCGGTCGGATACGGCACCCGTACGGCCGTCGAGTACACGCAGGCCGCGGAACGCGCGGGCGCCGACGGCATTCTGCTCTTCCCGCCGTACCTCACCGAGGCCGGGCAGGAGGGCCTGGCCGACCACGTCGAGGCCGTGTGCCGCTCCACCTCGCTCGGCGTCATCGTCTACAGCCGCGCCAACGCCGTCTACACCGCACCCACACTCGCCCGCATCGCCGACCGCTGCCCCAACCTCATCGGCTACAAGGACGGCGTCGGCGACATCGACGCCATGACGCGGATCTACGCCCGTCTCGGCGAGCGCCTCACCTACATCGGCGGCCTGCCCACGGCGGAGACGTTCGCTCTCCCCTACCTCGAACTCGGCGTCACCACCTACTCGTCGGCCATCTTCAACTTCCTGCCCGAGTTCGCCCTCGAGTTCTACGGCGCCGTCCGCGAGCGCAAGCACGACACCGTCATCAAGCTCCTGGGCGACTTCGTCCTGCCGTACACCGAGATCCGCAACCGGCGGCCCGGCTACGCGGTGAGCATCGTGAAGGCGGGCATGACCGCGGTCGGCCACAGCGCGGGCCCGGTCAGGCCGCCACTGACCGACCTGACTCCGGACGAACTGGCCGAGCTCACCGCGCTGATCAACGGCCTGCCCACGGCCTGACGCCCCGTCGGAGTGCCTGCCGGTCAGTTTGCCGAAGAGACCCATCGGGTCAACCTATGGAGACACCGGCTGTACGGACAAGCTCGCCGCCGGCGTGCGCCATGACCCTTGCGCAGACCAACCAGCGTTCCGCTCTTCGTTTTCGGCCAGGAACGGAACTCCCCTGCGCCGACCGGATCCTGGCCTGAGTACGGATACTCAGGCGCCTGCACGCAGGCGCGATTTTGCCGTCATTTTTGCATCCGACCGCACAACCATTTCTTGAATGCCATGCGCGCGGCCACGCGCAAAAAGAATTCGAAGAATGCTGGAACTGGCGGACCGCGAGTGCAGTCTTATCCCGTGACCAGAAGCCCGCAGGATTCACTGCGGCACCGAATGACGGGGAAGGTTTCACCGACCATGCACGCTCGCACCCGCACCGCTCTCTTCGCCTCCGCCGCTGTCGCGGCCACGCTCTCCCTCACCGCGATCACCCCGGCCCTAGCCGGCACGTCCACCCCCACCACGGCCGTCGCCGCCCCCGCACCGTCCCAGGGCGACCCGCGAAGCACCACCAACCGCGTCGCCGATTTCTACGGTGCGTACATCGACTCGATCTGGGACAACGAGGACCCGGCCGCCGGCGCCGACGCGAAGGCGCTGCGCTCCTTCTACCTGTCGGCGGCGGCGCAGAAGAAGGTTGCCGCGTTCGAGGCGAAGGAGCACGCCGACGGGATCCTGTTCGCGCAGAACGTGCCCGTGAAGTGGAAGGTCGACTACACGGGCTCCGGCGCCGGCCACGCGACCTCGCTCGTCACGCTCACCTGGAGCGACGGCGCCAACCCCGAGGTCACCAAGATCAAGGTCCAGTCGGACCTCCGGACCCGCAAGATCACCGACCTGGCGGCCGTCAACTAGCCCGCACGCGCCCAGCGGTGGCCCGTATCGGAAACGTCCGGTACGGGCCACGCGCATCTCCCTTTCTCACGGGAATTCAAAAGCGCGGCCGTCGATCACAATCTCACGGGACGCGCTTTATCGCAGCATTCTCCGCCTTGCAGTACGCACTCTTCAGCGTCGACGTAACCGTGTCCTCGAAATGCAGTCCGCTCCGACCGGCCTTGACTGCCCAGCAGACGACAAAGGGCAAGGAGAGTGTCCACTCCCTTGCCCTCTTCAACATATAGCGCACGGGGGGCCTTGCGGCAAGGCCCCGGTCGTGCCGCAGAATGGCCGGCCTGGGCCAGGACCTGCGGAAGTCAAGGATTCGCGTAGTACATGCGCTTTGTTCGTGTACGGGGCATGCGTGACCCGCCTCATCGTCGCCATCGCTGCCGGACTTCGCGGACCGCCCGGCCGCTGTTCAACTCGTC
Source organism: Streptomyces sp. DS1-CR2 (assembly GCF_055760475.1). Classification (NCBI taxonomy): domain Bacteria; kingdom Bacillati; phylum Actinomycetota; class Actinomycetes; order Kitasatosporales; family Streptomycetaceae; genus Streptomyces; species Streptomyces sp. DS1-CR2. The sequence continues at coordinate 8,677,496 of NZ_CM147085.1, read as the reverse complement.
ACGTAGGGGATTTCATGATCGATGTCATCGTTGTGGGCAGCGGACCGAGCGGCTTGATGCTGGCCAGTGAGCTGCGGCTGCACGGCGTGAACGTGGTCGTGCTGGAGAAGCTGAACGAGCCGACGAAGGAGTCCCGCGGACAGGGCCTGCACGCGCGCAGCGTGGAGATGATGGACCAGCGCGGCCTGTTGGACCGGTTCCTCGCGGTCAGCGAGAAGTTCAGCGTCGGCGGGCTCTACGGCGGCATCGTGAAGCCCTGGCCGGACGGGTTGGACACCGCTCACCCGTTCGGCGTCACCGCCTCGCAGCCGGTCACCGAGCGGCTGCTCAACGAGCGTGCACTCGAACTCGGGGCCGAGATCCGGCGGGGGTGCGAGGTGGCCGGTGTGAGCCAGGACGAGGACGGCGTGACCGTCGAGTTGACCGACGGCACGCAGCTGCGCTCGCGCTACCTCGTCGGGTGTGACGGCGGCCGCAGCGTGGTGCGCAAGCAGCTCGGCGTCGGCTTCCCCGGCGAGCCCGCCACGATCGAGACGCTGCTGGGCGAGATGGGGGCGACCGAGGATCCGGCGACGATGGCCGCCGTCGTCGAGGAAGTCCGCAAGACCCAGCTGCGATTCGGCGTCATCCCCCAGGGAGACGGGATGTACCGCATCGTCGTGCCCGCCGCTGAAGTGTCCGAGGACCGTGCGACCGCGCCGACCCTCGACGATTTCAAGCAGCGGCTGCTGGCGATCGCCGGCACCGACTTCGGGGTGCACTCGCCGCGCTGGCTGTCCCGGTTCGGCGATGCCACCCGACAGGCAGAGCGCTACCGGGTCGACCGTGTGTTCCTGGCCGGCGACGCGGCACACATCCACCCGCCGACCGGTGGGCAGGGGCTCAACCTCGGGGTCCAGGACGCCTTCAACCTCGGCTGGAAACTGGCCGCAGCGGTCAACGGCTGGGCGCCGGAGGGGCTGTTGGACACCTACCACGCCGAGCGGCACCCGGTGGGTGCCCGCGTGCTGGACAACACCCGTGCGCAGATCACCCTGTTGGGGACCGGCCCGGGTGCGACCGCGCTCCGTGAGCTGTTCTCGAAGCTGATGGACTTCGAGGAGGTGAACCGGTACGTGACCGGGATCATCACCGCGGTCGGGGTCAGCTACGACTTCGGCGAGGGTCACGAACTGCTCGGCTGTCGAATGCGGGACGTGGAGCTGAAGCGGGGCCGCCTGTACGAGCTGATGCACGACGGCCGCGGGCTGCTCCTCGACCGGACAGGCAACCTCTCGGTGGAGGGCTGGGCGGACCGGGTCGACCACGTCCTCGACGTCAGCGAGCAACTGGACGTGCCCGCGGTACTGCTCCGGCCGGACGGTCACGTGGCGTGGGTCGGTGAGGATCAGCCGGATCTGCTCAGCCACTTGTCCAAGTGGTTCGGCACAGCTGCCGGTTGAGCGCGCCGGGCCCAGCAGGGCAGGGTCCTGATCAGGGGGCGGGAGTCCGTGTGAACCGGCCCCCGCTCCTCCACGGCTCATGCCCTACGCGTCGCTGCCCGAGGTGTCGGGGAACGAGTGGTGCTCGTGCGCCACGGTCCAGCGTCCCTCCTCCTTGCGCAGCCCGAGCGTCAGGCGCAGGCGGTTCTCCGGCTGCGCGGCCAGGTCGTCCGGCGTTCCGCAGTGCAGCAGAGCATGGGCGTAGGCGACATCGTCGCCGGCGGTGACGTCGAGCGACACGAGATCGAACACGGCGCCCTGCGCCTGCCACTCGAAGAACGGCGGCCACGTCTCGCGGTAGGCGTCGAGGCCGCGGACGCCGTCGTGGGGCGGCGGTACGTCGAACATCACGATGTCGTCGGCGTGGTCGGCCAGGACGCCCTTCATGTCGCCCGCGTGCACCGCCGCGGCCCATCGCTCGACCAGGGCCCGGATCTGCCGCTCGTCGTCCGTCATGGCCGGCTCACCGTCCTTTCGACGCGCGGCGCGCGCCTCAGTCGCCGCGTCTCCACGCCCCCTACGTCGTCTCTCCCCCCCCCACGCTCATACGCTAGCTCCGTTCGCATGCGCCCGGGCCCTGCGCTCGGTGACGGACCCGGCCGTCACCACCAGTACGCCGGCGGTTACACCGAACGCGGCGGTGAGGCCGTTCAGCCACGCGTAGCCACTGCTGCTGGGGTAGGTGGTTCCGTCGTCCAGCACGCAGTCGAAGCGCAGCGGCACATAGGAAGTCCGGTGCCCGACCAGGTGCTGGAGGGTGCTGTCGTCGACGGCGTCGCGGCATGAGGGCGCCGGAGACGAGGAGGCGCCGCTCTGCGACTCGTGTTCGGACAACTGCACCGCGCCGAGTCCCAGCACGTACAGGCCGACTGCCGCTGCCGCCGCCATCGCGGCACACCACCGCACCAGATCCAGTGACCAGTCCGCCCGGCGGCCGGGAAGGGCGACGGAGATGACCTTGACGACCACCGCGACGACCCAGACGGGGATCGCGAGCAGAGCGGGCAGTGCCAGAAAGACGAACACGAGCCAGGCACCCTTCACAGGCGTTCGGCGCGGACGAGTTCATGGAGCGGAGCTCGGCCGCCTTGACCGGAGTAGACCTTCGAAGGCCTCAACAGGTTGTGGTCGTCGCCTGATCGTCACGGGTTCGGGTTCACCGGGTGGGACTCCCAGTACCAGGTAGATCCGCGCCGGGCGGTGCACAGTGGAGTCATGGCGACCACGGAGTTCGGGCACACGGTGCGGCGCTGGCGTGACCGGGTCTCGCCGGAGGCGGCCGGGCTGCCCGTCGGCGGTGGCCGGCGCGCCCCCGGGCTGCGCCGCGAGGAGCTCTCCATGTTGGCCGGTATCTCCGTCGACTACGTCACCCGCCTCGAACAGGGCCGCGCGACCAACCCCTCGGAACAGGTCGTGGAGGCGCTGGGCCGGGCGCTGCGCGTATCGGCGAGCGAGCGCGAGCACCTGTTCCATCTGGCCGGGCTCGTACCGCCGGGGCAGGGCACGGTGCCCGCCTTCATCACGCCGAGCGTCCAGCGGATGCTGGACCGGCTGACCGGGACGCCCGTCGCGGTCTCCGACGCCACCTGGACGCTGCTGCTGGCCAACCCCCTGTACACGGCGCTGATGGGCGAGCGGCACGGCGACGAGCGCAACGCGGTGTGGCGCAACTTCCTCGGCGCGGCCGGCCGCGTCCGCCACACGCCTGAGTCCCTGCGCGCGCTCGAGACGGCGCAGGTCTCCGACTTGCGTGCGGCGGCGAGCCGCTATCCGCAGGACCAGCGGCTGCGGCGGCTGATCGCGGAACTGCGTGCGAACAGTGACCGCTTCGCCGAGCTGTGGGATTCCGGCGCCGTCGGGCAGGCCGCGGCGTCGCGCAAGACCATCGATCATCCCGAGGTGGGCGCCCTGACGCTGGACTGCGACATCCTCAGCGTCGCGGGCACCGGCCTGCGCATCATCATCTACACCGCCGAGCCCGGCACCCAGGACGCCGAGCGCCTCGCGCTCCTCGGCGTCATCGGCACCCAGACACTCGCCGGACACCAGTCCGGCGCTCAATGGCCGTAGGGCGGCTCGAAGCAGCCGGTCTCCATGTACGGGCCATTGACTTTGACCTCGTAGTTCGTCTCCTGCACGAACGCCGTGACGCATGCGTCGGCATGCACGCGAAGGCCGACCTGTGCGCCTTCGGGCGTGACGTACTGGTCGGTCTCGTAGCGCGCGTCCATCCCCCGTACGCTCAGCGTCCCGCCGGCCCGCTCGCCCCCGTCGCCGCTCCCCTCCTGCGCGTAACCGAGCTTGAGGAGTGCCGCGCGCACGCTCTCGGGGTCCCACTCCTTCTGCCCCCAGAGGCGTTTGAGCACGGGCTCGATGCGGGCGGCTTCCCGCCGCGCGTCCTGTTCACTGGCGGGCGACATGTCGCCCGCGCGGCGGTAGGCGTTGTTGTCGCCGATGTGCGGCGCGCCGTCGACCACTCCGGGCTCCACGTAAGGGGAAGCGGAAGGAGGCGTCGTGGCGGAAGAAGGCGAGGGAGGCGGGCTGGAACTCGCGGATGAGGTCGGCAGTCCGGCCGCCGTGTCCGCGGCGTGCTCCTCGCCGCAGCCGGTCAGCGTCACGGCAGCGGCGCTCAGCAGGAGTGCGAGCGCGGCGCACCGTCTGCGCTGCGGCGTCGTCAAGGTCAGCATGGGCAAGACTCTGCCATCGCCGGGCCGGCTGTGGGGGCCGCCGAGCCATGTTGTCCGCGCATGCGTGACACCGCGTCCGTGCCGTAGGCCGGTCCTCATCCGGCGGCGGACCGGTATTGCTTCGGAGGCGATCCGTACCTGCCGCGGAAGGCGTGGCTGAAGTGGAACGGCCCCGCGAAGCCCGAGGCCGCGGCCACCTGGGCCACGGTGAGTTCGGTACCCGTCAGCAAGCACGCCGCGTGCCGCAGCCGCGCCTCCCGCAGGGCCCGCATCGGCGTGGAGCCGGTCTCCTCGGCGAACAGGTGGGCGAACCGTGAGGGTGACAGCGCCACCGCCGCGGCAAGGGAGTCGACGGTGTGCGCGGCTGCTGGGTCGGCGTCGATCAGGGCCTGGGCGCGGCGCACGCGCGCGTCGCCGGGGCCGGTGACGCCGGACGGGGAGGTGGCGAGCAGCAGGGCGCGCTCCACGGAGCCCAGGGCCAGCGCGGCGGCGTCCGGGCGCGTCGCCACCGAGGCCGGGACGGTGCGGCGCGTGGCGCTCACCGGTCGGGGCGGAGCGCCGGCGCCGGTCCAGCGGCTGTCGGCGTGCGCCTGCCGCAGCGCCGCGGCGACGCCGGTACGGGCTCCGGGGTGGACATCGGGCATCACGTGACAGCCGCTGCCGAGGTCGTACGGGCGCAGGCGCTGCTCCCAGCCGGGGCGCAGCAGGAAGTGGGCCCACCACAGCCCCCAGTACTCGGTGTCCGGCGCGGTCCGGTAGGTGTGATGTACACCCGGCGCGAGCAGCACCAGGCTCCCCGGTCCCGCAACCGTCCCGGCGCCGCCCTGGCGGACGTGACCGGCACCGGACTCCGTCCACAACAGGAGCCAGCTCGGGGCGCCGGCCGTCCTGCGGACCGCGTAGTCGGGCTGCCCGTCGTGGCGGCCGACGATCAGGACACCCGGGGGCGGCGCAGCAGTTTCGCGAAGGTCTGTGGCGGACACGCGCATAGCCTGGCACATCGACGCGGTTCTACGGTCGTTGTATGGACACAGTCGATATCTCGACCTTCGAGGCCTCGGGCTACACGATCGCCCGCCGGCTCCTGTCACGCGAAGAGGCGGCCGCGCTCACCGACAGTTTCATGGAATATCCCCAACGAGGCGCTGTACCAGGCCACTTCCAGCCGTCGGCGCAGAATCCTGACGGCCCGCACGATCCGCTGCGCGAGTACCCACGCATCATGCACCCCCACCTGATCGACGACACCGCCATGCGCTACCTGCTCGACCCGAGGATCACCGCGATCGTCGCCGAGCTGATCGACGAGGAGCCGATAGCAGCGCAGAGCATGCTGTACTTCAAGCCTCCCGGCGCACGCGGGCAGGCGCTGCACCAGGACAACTTCTATCTGCGGGTCGAGCCGGGCACGTGTGTCGCGGCGTGGGTGGCGCTCGACGACGTGGACCGCGACAACGGAGGGCTCGAAGTCGTCCCCGGCACGCACCTCATGGACCTCTTCTGCCCCGAGGAGGCCGACCCCGACACGTACTTCACGAGGGAGTACGTGCCACCGCCGGCGGGCCTGGCGCGCGTGCCCGTCGACATGGAGCCGGGCGACGTCCTCTTCTTCAACGGCAGCCTGGTCCACGGCTCCGAACCGAACACGACCACGGACCGGTTCCGCCGCAGCTTCGTGTGCCACTACGCCCCGCGTTCGGCCCGCCGCATCGCCGGCCACTACCGCACGTTCACGCTGGAGGGCCAGGAGGTCTTCCTGGACGAGGCGGAGGGGGGCGGCCCCTGCGGTACGGAGTTCCCGGTCACGTCGCCGCACTAGATGATCGATTCCAAGGGATCAGTGGTCATAGGCGGTCAGTGAGCGCAGGACGAGCTGGCCGGTGTGGTCGTTGTGCCAGATCGCGGCGGTCAGCGCGAGGATGCGCTGCATGACGCGGGCGATCACGCCGGCCGGTGTGCGGCCTCGGTGCTGTTCGAGGTTGAGCTGGCCCTTGAAGGTCTCGTTGACCGACTCGATGACCTGCCGCAACGGCTTGAACAGCGGGGCCCCGGGCCGTTCCGGCTCGCCCTTGCGGGCCGGCCGCAGCAGCCGGATGTCCTGCTCGGCCACCTGGTGCTCGAAGTCGCGGCCGAAGTAGTTCTTGTCGCCGATCAGCGTCTGTCCAGGCCGGGCAGCGACGAGGTGCGGTTCGGCGGCGAGCAGGTCCAGCAGGGTCTCGCGTTCGTCGGCCTTGGCCCCGGTCAGGGCGAAGGCGATCGGCAGGCCCTGCAGGGTACACACCAGGTGCAGGCGCAGGCCCCAGAAGAAGCGGCTGTGGCTGGCGCAGTACCCGTACTCGGCCCATCCGGCCAGGTCGGAGCGTTTGACGGTCTCGCGGGAGCGTCCGCACTCCACCGGCGTGGAATCCACGATCCACACGTCGTCGCTCCATACAGAGGTGTCGGTAGCCAGCAGCCGGGTCACCCGCCGCAGCAGCTCGGCGGCCTTGCGCAGGCGCTTGTTGTAGCCGGGCTGCTTCGGCAGGTAGGGGAAGAGATGCCGCAGGTGGGAACGGGCATGGCGAAGCCACTTGGCCTCGGAGGTGAAGCCCAGCATGGCCTGCACCATCGCGAGCGTGACCAGCTCGGCATCGGTCAGTCGCGGAGCGATCCCGACCGCCGGACGCCAGGGCGCCAGATGCGGCGATGCCTTCAGCAGGTCGTCGGTCTTCACATAGAGTGCGGTGGCGAGGGAGTCCAACTCTGTCTTCACACACTGACGTTGGGCTCCCTCCCCTTATGCGCGCAGCCGATCCCTTGGAATCGATCATCTAGGGGGTGTCCGGCGGATCATGCCGGGTTCGCAGGGCCTGGCACGCTAGCTCCCGCTCCTGACCTCCAACGCCCTTCCCAGAACGGGCGCCAGGGCTTCGGCGTAGTCCTCTGCCATATGGCTTTCGTCCCGGTAGACGAAAGTGTCGTACACCGCGACGGGACAGTCTCCGTGCGTCGTGCACAACCAGGGCTGCGGGTCGATCACGGAGACGCCGGTCGAACGTGCCGCTGCCTTCGTGGCGTTCCTGCGGGTCACGTCGTGCAACGCCTTGGGGACGCGGACCGAGCAGTCCCGCAGGTGCAGGGGGTGGATGGCCGCGCAGTCGAGTACGTCCTCGCGAGGCCAGGGTGTGTCGAGGAGCGCAACGACCCGGGCGCCTGATCGCGAGAGTTTCCGGAACGTCCGGACGTAGCCGTCGGTCCATCCCGCGAGCGGGTCCCGCATCGTCCGCGCCGGGGTGCCCGCGTCGGAGGAGGACACGAGGACGAGTGAGGGACGGAGCTTCTCGATCCGCGAGAGCGCGTCGGCGCGCCAGCGGTCACATGTCGTATAGGGACGGCGTGCGTTGACGATGGTGACCGCAGCCGCCTTGCAGGAGGCCTTGGTCATCGGTATCAGCTTCCAATGGTGCTGCAGGGCAAGGACGTTGAGCGCCGGGAACCACTGGGCCGCGTGGGAGTCGCCGAAGAGTACGACGACGTCCTTCGAGGACCGGTCTCCGTACACGCACATGGGTGCGCTCGTGCTGGCGTAGTTCTGGTGGCACCCATCCCGGTACACGGCGGACCGTACGTCTGTGATCCCTGTGAGTGGCGGTGTGAGGTTGTCCGGCAGGCGGGTACCGGTCGTGCCGAGGGCCTGCGTGAGGCGCGCGCCGGGGTCCGGGGCAAAGGCGAGGGCGTCCTTGAGTACGGGGGCGGGCTCGCCGGAGCTGATCGACGGCGGGAAGGCCGCCGCGATCAGCGCGGTGGACGCGGTGACGGCGGTCAGGGCGAGGCCGAGCCGCAGGCCACGGCCCGGACGGCCGCGCAGGGCCCGGTGGAAGCGCACCGGATTCTCGATCAGACGCAGGGTCAGCCAGGCCGGGAGCAGAGCGGCCGCACCAAGGGCCAGCTCCAGGTGCGTGCCGGCAGGCCTGTCCAGCGCCTTCGGCCCGATGACCAAGAACGGCCAGTGCCACAGGTACCAGCTGTACGACAGGCCGCCGAGCCAGGTCACCGGCCGTGCGGTGAGCATCCGGCGCGCTCGCGGCCACGCCGGCGAGGTGCCGCCGACGATGACGAGGGCGGCGCCGATGACGGGTGCCGCCGCGGCCGTTCCCGGAAAGGGCGTGTCGGCGTCGAAGCGCAGCGCGGCGGCGATGATGCAGGCGAGTCCAGCCCACGTCATCGCCACGGCCACGCCGGCCGGCAGACGCGGAGGCCGGAGCAGGGCGAGCGCGACCAGCGCTCCGGCGCCCAGCTCCCAGGCGCGCGCGTGCGAACCGAAGTAGGCCCACGGCGCCGACTGCCCGGTCACGTAGACGCTCAGCCCGAACGACACCGCGCACAGCGCCACCAGGGATGCCAGGAGCGCGCGGCGCCGCCTCGACAGCCGCCAGCCGAGCAGCAGGAGCAGCGGCCACACCAGATAGAACTGCTCCTCGACGGCCAGCGACCAGAAGTGCTGGAACGGGGACGGAGGGCTGCCCTCCGCGAGGTAGTCGGTGCCCGTGGCCGCGAGGCGGAAGTTCACCGCGTACAGGGCGCTGGCGAACGCGTCGCTCATGTACTCGGCGAAGCGGATCTTCGACAGGAACAGCCACGATCCGGCGAGGGTCACCAGGACGACGAGGGCCGAGGCGGGGAGCAGGCGCAGCGCCCTGCGGGCGTAGAACGCACGGATCGATATGCGGTCGGAGGCGGACAGTTCGCGCAGGAGCGAGGACGTGATGAGGAAGCCTGAGATCACGAAGAAGACGTCGACCCCGACGTAGCCGCCGCTGAACCGTGTGACCCCGGCGTGGCCCAGGACGACCAGAGTGACGGCGAGGGCCCGGAGCCCCTGGATGTCAGGGCGCTGCCCAGGCGCGGCGTGTGTCGCGCCCCGAGGAGGTGAAGGGCGCCCGGTGATGGACGCCGGCTTCTCTTCGACCGTCCCCGTCGACTGCGTGGCGGGTTCGGCTGCTGTCTGTCCGGCGTGCGTTCTTGCGCGCATTGCGGCGTATGGAGTCCTGGTCACGTCTGGGACTGTCCGGTCAGACCCGTGTGTTGCGGCCGACACCCTTCTTTTTGAGCACTCAACCAGGTGTTCACCGGTAGGGCGCCTGCGAGTCGTCCGGTGTTGCGCCGGCGGCCGGCACCATGGCGTGGCTCACGCAACGACTGCCACGGGACGGAGACATGGGGTCATGGAGGACTCACTGCGCGCCCGGATCAGGGCGGGCGACGCCGATGCCTTCGCGGAGCTCTTCGAGGACACCTCTCCCGAGGTGCACCGCATGGCGTTGCGCGCGACGGGCGACTGGGCACAGGCCGAGGACGTCGTCTCGCTCACCTTCCTGGAGATATGGCGGCTCCGGCAGACGGTGCGCCGCGAGGACGCCCCGCTCCGGCCGTTCGTCCTGGGCGTCGGCCTGAACGTCCTGCGCAACCAGTCCCGCTCGGCCCGCCGTCACCGCGCGGCCCTGGCCCGGCTGCCCGCCTGCGAGCACCTGCCGGACTTCGCGGACGAGGTGGTCGACCGCATCGCGGACGCCGAGCAGGTCGCCTCCGCACGCACGGCACTGGACGCGCTGAACCGCGCCGAGCGCGACGTCGTCCTCCTGTGCGGCTGGTCGGAGCTCAACTCCGAGGCCGCCGCCGAGATTCTGGGCGTGGCACCGGGCACGGTCCGCTCGCGCCTGTCGCGGGCGAGGGCGCGGCTGCGGGCGTCCGTCGACACGTAAGCCCACCAAGGCAGCGACCCGCACGCCGGGTTCAGAAGTGAGCAGTGCGCACGTGGTTCCACTTCGAGGCCGACGCGGAGTGGTTCCACAACGACGTCTGCGCCGGCTACGGCATCGACACGCTCGCGCCGGACCGTCGCCGGCTCACCGTCCACGCCGCCACGGACACCGACTGATCACCGACTGATCACCGACTGATCACCGACTGATCACCGACTGATCAAGCCCTGCCAGAGCATGTCGATGGGCATGACGCCCCCTCACATCTCCGGTTCGACCCACTGCTCGAGGAAGTCGTCATTGAGGTCGGGTACGAGGTCCTGTTCTCCGCTGGACGGGGACAGCTCGGCCCAGATCACCTTGCCGCGCGGCGGATAGCGCGTGCCCCAGCGCTCGGCGTAGTGGGCGACGAGGAACAGTCCTCGTCCGCCCTCGTCGGTGGTGGCGGCCCGGCGTAGATGGGGTGCTGTGCTGCTGCCGTCGGAAATCTCGCAGATCAGGGTGCGGTCGTACAGCATGCGGACCTTGATGGGCTGGGTGCCGTAGCGGATGGCGTTGGTGATCAGTTCGCTCAGAATGAGCTCGGTGGTGAACGCGATCCCGTCGAGGCCCCAGTCGTCGAGCCGGCGCAGGCACGCGGCGCGTACGGGGGCGACGGCCGCCGGATCGGGGGGCACGTCCCATTCGACGACCCGGCCGGGGTCGAGAAGCCGGGTACGGGCGACCATCAGGGCGACGTCGTCGTCGGGCCGTTCCGGCATCACGGCGTCGAGGACGTCCGTGCAGGTCTCCTGCGGTGTGCGGTTCGCTCCGTTGGACAGGGCGGCGATCAACAGCTCGATGCCGGTGTCGAAGTCGCGGTGCCGGTCCTCGATCAAGCCGTCGGTGTACAGCACGAGTTGGGAGCCTTCGGGCAGGAGCAGTTCGAGGGTCTCCATCGGCATGCCGTCACCGAGTCCGAGGGGCGGGGACACGGGTACGTCGAGGAGGGTGACGGTGCCGTCGGGGCGGACCACGGCTGGTCCGGGGTGGCCGGACGAGGCCATCGTCACGTGTCCGGTGACCGCGTCGTAGATCGCGTACAGGCAGGTCGCCCCGACGATCCCCGCGCCGTCGCCCTCGCGTGCCACGTCGGCGTCGATGCGGGCGACCTGTTCGTCGAGGTGGCTCAGGAGTTCGTCCGGGGTCAGGTCGAGAGACGAGAAGTTGTGGACTGCGGTGCGCAGTTGCCCCATGGTGGCCGCCGCGCGTACGCCGTGCCCGACGACGTCACCGACGACGAGGGCGACGCGGGCTCCGGGCAACGGGATGAGGTCGAACCAGTCGCCGCCGACCCCCGCTTCGGCGGGCAGGTACCGGTGGGCGACCTGGAGCGCGGACTGCTCGGGGAGCGCGCCCGGCAGGAGGCTGCGTTGCAGGGTGACGGCCATGGCGTGTTCGCGGGTGAAGCGGCGGGCGTTGTCGATCGCCACGGCGGCGCGGGCCGCCAGCTCCTCGGCGGTGGACAGGTCCTCCGACTCGAAGGCCCCGGTGCTCTCCATGCGCCAGAAGTTCGCGAGGCCGAGCACGACGCCGCGTGCGCTCAGGGGCACGCTGATCTGTGAACGGATGCCGTGTTCCAGAATCCGCCGGGCCCGCTCGGGGTCCTGCGTTCGCCAGGCGGTTGCCACGCCCAGATCGTCCTCGAGTACCGCGTGGCCGCTGCTCATGGACATCGCCATCAGCGTCGAGGGGGCGTACCGGATCAGTTCGCCCACGGGATAGAACACGTCCTTGCGCGAGATGCCCGTGACGGCCGTGCGGCGCATTTGGGCGGTGTCTCCGCTGGGTTCGCCGCCCCGAATGACGCCGTCCAGGAGTTCTACGGTGGCGACGTCCGCGAAGCGGGGGACAGCGACATCGGCCAGTTCCTCCGCGGTGTGTATGACGTCCAGGGTCGTGCCGATGCGTACGCCCGCGTCGTAGAGGAGTTGCAGGCGCTCCCTGGCCGACTGCGCCTTGCCCGCGAGGGCCCGCAGTTCCGTGGAGTCCCGCAGTGTCACCGCGTTACCGGCGGGCCCGCCGTACAGGGCCGTCGGCCGTACGTTCACCGCGAGCAGGCGGTCGCCCGCGCGGTGCACCTCGTCGGTCACGACCCGTTCGGTGACGAGGAGTTCGGCCATGTGCGGGGCGAGACCGAGGTCCGCGACAGCCCGCCCTTCCGCACCCGGCGGCAGTCCGAGGAGCCGTTTCGCCTCGTCGTTGGCGAGCAGCAGGCAGCCGTCCCCGCTGGTGATGAGCACGCCCTCCTTCACGGCGTGCAGGACCGCGTCATGGTGCTCGTACATCCGCGAGAGCTCGGCAGGATCGAGGCCGTGGGTCTGGCGCCGCACCCTCCTGCTCACGAGGACCGACCCGGCCGTCACGACGAGTAGGGCGCCCGCGGCGGACCCCAGGAGCATGGGCAGTTTGCCCGACACCCCGGCGTTCACGTTCTCCACGGTGATCCCGACGCCCACGAGGCCGACGACGGAGCCGTCGGTGTCGAGGACCGGGACGGTCGTGTTCACGGCGGGGCCGACGGACGTACGGGAGGTGCTGGTGACCGTGTGACCGGCGAGCGCGGTCGCGAACGAGCCGGTCACGCGCTTGCCGATCAGGCTCGGGTCGGGATGGGACCAGCGGATGCCCGCCGGGCTGAAGGTCACGACGTAGTCGACGCCGGTTGCCTTGCGGACCGCTTCCGCGCTGGGCTGGAGTACGGCGCTCGGGTCGGCGGACTTCATGGCCCTCAGCGTCCCCGGGGAGTGGGCGAACGCCTCGGCGGTCGCGACCGAGCGACGCGTGGCCTCCTTCATGGTGGAGTCCCTGGCCTGGAGCACGAGTGCCGTGCCGGCCGCGACGACGAGCAGCACGGTCAGCGTCAGCTGCAGCAGAAACACCTGGCCTGCGACGCTGTGCACGCTGACAAGGGAGCGGAGGCTCTGTCCCCAGGAGGGCCGTGGCTCCCCGGGAACGGCGCCCTCGTATCGGGCGGCAGGCCGCCCGAGGGACTGCGTCATATCCCCTTTGTAACACTGTGCGTAATCGGGGGCGAAGCGCCCGCCGGAGAACCGCTGCGGACAGCGCCGGCTGCGAGTTCCCTCACGAGGAGTGACCCGGCGAACGCGTCAGCCTGCCTGTGACCCGTAAACGCGCTCGACTGTCATCGTCATGAGCACCCTGCGGTCCGACACCATCACCGACCGGTACTCGTCCCAGTCGGGGTGCTCGCCGGATGCGGCGCGGTAATACCTCACGAGGGCCTCGACCTCGGGGCCGTGCGGGTCCGTTCCCGGTCCAACGAGCGTCACCGGGCCCTCGGCCGTGGCCCATGACCAGCCGTCGGCGCTGGTGACCTCCAGGGCGGCGCGCGGGTCACGGCGCAGATTCGCCGTCTTGGCGCGTCCCTCGGTCATCGAGACGTAGAGGAGACCGGCCTCCTCGTCGTAGAAGGGCATGACGGGGGAAAGCTGAGGCAGGCCGTCCGACTTGATCGTGGCGAGAACACCGAGTCGGCTCTGGGCGAGCAGCGTGCGCGGGCTGAACGAAGTGTCGGTCATATACAGGTTCAAGTCCCGATCTGACGCCGCTATTCCCTTGGACACACGGTCACCGCATCGCAGTGCCGGGGTCCCGCAGTCCCGCAGGTCACGGATGGGAGACTGGTCTGCCATGTGGCTTCGAGGGGATGGACGGGATCATGCGACGCCGTCAGGTGACGACGCACATCGTGGCACTGGTCATGGCGGTGACCGCGACAGCGGCCGCGACGGGCTGTACCCGCCTCATCGACGACAAGGGCCCGCTTCCGTCACGGTCCGCGGAACCGAGCCTGTCGGCGGACACGGCCGTGCGCGAGCTGACGTCCGCGCTGGCGGCGGAGGGCGTCACGCTCGATCGGGCACCCCAGGATCAGATCGTGATCGAGTGCACCGAGCGGCTGACGGGCCGTGGTGAGTCGGCGAAGGCCGCCGCGGCCCTGAAGTCCGGTTTCGCCCGTGCCCGTTCCGACCACGGCTGGAAGAGCGGCCCGGACATCGGCAGCGCGTCGCTCACCCTGCGCAAGGGCAACTGGACGGCGGCGGCCACCCTCCCGCCCGCGACGGCCGCGTCCCCCGCGACGCCGGTCACGATCATCGTCAACCTCGTGTGCGACGGGGCGCGCTCGAAGTCCGGGACAGGCGCCTCGCCGACCCCGACCGCGTCCTGAGGGTGACGCTTTCGGGCCTCGGCCACTCGCCCGGCCGCGCCGCCTCCGCACGCAGTTTCGCGGCCCGTTCGGTCGGGTCGTAGGCCGGTCCGACGCCCTCGATCAGCAACAGATCGCCCTCGACGTGGTCGGTCCGCAGCCGCAGAATGTCCTGGTACGGGGGCGAGTTGTACCAGGCACGCGCCTCGGCGAGGCCGGGGAACTCGATCAGCACCATGCTGCCTGGCCAGTTCCCCTCGACCACTTCGGCGGGCGGACCGTGGATGACGAAGCGGCCCTCGAAGGGGTCGAGCGTGGCCTGGATGCGCTCCAGGTACTCGATGATGTCGGCGTGATGCCGGCGGCTGCGGAGATGCGCGAAGCCATAGGCGGGCACGGTCGGGCTCCCTCGTTCAGGTCCTCGCGGTGCAAAGACGAGGACCCGAACGTAGACCGGGGGCGTTTGAGGGGTCGATTACCTCTGAGGTAGTTGCCGGGGAGCCGCCGCGGCGTTCACGCGACATCCCCCTGGACCATCGTTCAGGAAAGGGCCCCCACGTGCGCGAGGGCCTGCTTCAGGAGGACGCCGTGCCCGCCCGGCATCTCGTTCTGGACCATCTGCGACGAGGCCTCCTCCGGGGTGAACCAGACCAGGTCGAGCGCGTCCTGCCGGGGCCGGCAGTCACCGCTCACAGGGACGATGTACGCGAGCGACACGGCATGCTGGCGCGGGTCGTGGAACGGCGTGACGCCGAGCGTCGGGAAGTACTCGGCGACAGTGAAAGGCTGCAGGGACGCCGGCACGCGCGGCAGGGCGACCGGGCCGAGGTCCTTCTCCAGATGACGCAGCAGCGCGTCACGGACCCGTTCATGGTGCAGCACCCGGCCGGAGACGAAGGAGCGGCTGACCGTCCCGTCCCGCCCGATGCGCAACAGCAGTCCGATGTGGGTGACTTCACCATTATTGTCGACTCGCACCGGTACGGCTTCGACGTACAGGATCGGCATGCGGGCGCGCGCCAGTTCAAGGTCGTCGGAGGTGAGCCAGCCGGGCGTGGTTTCGGTCGTATCAGACATTGGGCGATCGTACTTTCAACGTCTCCCGCGTCACGCACGCCGCTCCCGGCAACACCCCGATCGGGGACGGACAGTCGTACACGAATTCAGGCAAACGACACGAGGTGGAACACCGGGTGCCGCGCCGACTCCGCGGCGAACTCCTCGTCGGTCGAATCGAGCGTCACGTCGAAGTAGGCCCGGGTGACCGGCACTTCCCGCAGGTACTGCCGCAGTACGGGGACGCTTTCCTCGGGGCCGAGTTCGACCACGCGCAGGTTCTGCGACCGGCCGCCGCGGCTCAGGCCGACCTCGCCGGCGACGCGCGCGTTGCGCACCCAGTCGCTGACCCCGTACGCGGCGACGAGCCAGCGCTCACCGCCCGCCGACATCACGTCGACCGGGGTGGAGTACGGGCGGCCCGACTTCCTGCCCCTCACGGTCAGGATGTAGCGGTAGCCCTTGCCGATCCCCAGCCGGGTCATGGTCGCGAACACCCGGTTGACCGCGCGCGTCCCGAGTCCGACACGGTACGACTTCGCCATGCGCCCCTCCTCTGCTTCCGGCTGGCCGTGCTCGATCCTGTACTGATCGAACGTGTCCTGGTCGCCTACGCGCCGAAAGCCTACGTTCTCCTGTTGGAACAGCCCCAGTTGACCATGCGAAGGCAGGCAACATGTCCACACGCCCACCTCTCCCTCCCTTCACCCGCGAGACTGCGATCGAGAAGGTTCGCCTCGCCGAGGACGGCTGGAACAGCCGCTCCCCGCAGAAGGTCGCCCTGGCCTACAGCGAGGACTCACGCTGGCGCAATCGCGCGGAGTTCATCACCGGCCGGGACGCGATCGTCGAGTTCCTGTCGCGCAAGTGGAACCGGGAGCTGGACTACCGGCTCATCAAGGAGCTGTGGGCCTTCGACGGCCACCGCATCGCGGTCCGCTTCGCCTACGAATGGCATGACGACTCCGGCCACTGGTTCCGTTCGTACGGCAACGAGAACTGGGAGTTCGACGACGACGGCCTGATGCGCACCCGCCACGCGAGCATCAACGACCTGCCGATCGAGGAGTCCGAGCGCACCTATCGCTGGCCGCTCGGGCGCCGCCCCGACGACCACCCGGGCCTCAGCGATCTCGGTCTGTGAACGCGCCGACGCCGCTCGCCGCGATGTGACGGCGTAGCACCCCCGCCGTCACGGGGATGGGACGGCGGGGGCTGCCACGTCGAGCGTGACTCTTCAAGTTTCACAGACTCAGGGGTTGATCGGAACCACGCCTCGCGAACGGATGGACACACTCGGGTACGAGGGTCCGGCACCCAACTCCCCAGCCCCGCCCATCCGTTGGCCGTGGACGATTTGTGGCGCTGGTAGGAGCAGCCACGCGCGCGGTTGCCACAGTGGGCGGCCGAGCACCAGCGGCGGCGAGGGTGGGGAGGCAGGAACAGCAGCACGCAGTCCTCGGCCTCGCGCTGCCTGACCCTGGCGATGCCGGGGTCGGTGAGGAGCTCGGCGGCGGACTCCGCCAGGTGGGCAGCGAGGCGGACACTCAGTGATCCGGTCCGGCGAGGCGTCGCTGTCACGGCAGCGCCGCCCCAGGCCAGTTCGCGGACGGCCGGCGCGAGGCGCTGCGCCTCGGTCAGCACGCGCAGGACCGAGTCGGGGGGTGCGTTTCCGTCGGTCTCCGCGCGGAGGGTGGCCTAGACGTGAGCGCAGACGGCGTGGCGTGGGGTGCGTACGAGCCTGCTGGGGTGGCGCAAGTCCTGCTCATCGGGGACCTGCTGGCGAGCGTCCCTCCCCTGCCGGAGGCGGTGATGGGCGGCCTCGCGGTACGTGCGAAGTGGTCCGCGAGGCCGCCCGGGTGCGCCGTCCTGTCAGGGCGCCCATCGCCGACCGTACGCACAAGATCGTCGCCCGGCGCCCTGAGATACGCCGTCCGGGATTCTCCGGGCGCGGGTGAACGGGTCCTGGGCGCCCTATGTCACGCCAGGTCCGTCGACATGGCCAGGGCCCGGTTCCGGTCGAGTTCGCGGGTGACGAGGTCGAGTTTGGCCTCGACGCGGGCCACGGCGTCGGCGCCGAGCAGGAGGCGGAGCGGGGGTTCGGGGGTCTCGGCCAGGCCGACGACGGCGGCTGCCGCTTTGGCGGGGTCTCCGGGCTGGCGGTGGTTGACGTCCGCGAGGGCCTTGCGGGTGGCGCCGGCAGTGGGCGCGTAGTCGTCGATCACGTGGGGTTCGGTGTAGAGACTCGACGCGTCGAGGAAGTCGGTGCGGAAGCCGCCGGGTTCGACGACGGTGACGTGGACGCCCAAGGGGGCGAGTTCGCCGTGGAGGGCCTCGGTGACGGCTTCGACAGCGAACTTCGTCGCGCCGTACAGGCCGACGCCGGGAGCGGTGGCGAAACCGCCGACCGAGCCGATGTTGATCACGTGGCCCGAACGCTGTTCCCGGAGCGTGGGCAGCACGGCCCGCAGGGTGGCGAGCACCCCGAAGACGTTGATGTCGAACGCGTCGCGTACGGCCGCGTCCGAGACCTCTTCCACCGCCCCGAGGAGGCCGCGCCCCGCGTTGTTGACCAGGACGTCGATGCGGCCGAAGCGCGCGAGCGCGGCATCGACCGCGGTGCGTATCGTCGCCTCCTCGGTGACGTCCAGGTCGACGGCGAGCAGGGCGTCGGACGGGTCCGGGAAGGCGCGGCGCACAGCCTCGGCGTCGCGCGCGGTGGCGACGACCTCATGCCCTCGCGCCAGCGCCTCCCGCGCGATCTCCGCTCCCAGGCCGCGCGAGGCGCCGGTGATGAACCAAACAGACATGGCTCCTGCTTTCGTGAGCGTGACTGACTGCGTGTGCTGTTGCGGTGGCACGGGTCGCGGGCGCTGTATGCGCTGTACGCGGAAGCGCCTTACGGGTCCGGCTTGCGGATGCGCCTTGCGGATGCGGCTTACGGGTGACCCGGTACGGCACGGGCGAAGGTGAAGACCTTTTCCCGTTCCTGGCCGTCGTCGGGAAGTTCCCGGTCGGCCCACCTGTCCATGACTTCCACGATCTCGTCCTTGAACTGGGCGAGTTCGGCATCGGTCATCCGCAGCCACACCTCGGCGGCAAAGGGGCCGAGCGGCCAGCGCTGCTGCTCGGACCGGGGCTGATCGGCCCAGCGGCGCACCTGGTTGATCTGCCGCTCGAGGTTGAGGGACTCGGCGGCCTGCGCGACGGCCTCCCCCGCCGCGTCGTCGGCGAAGTCGACGGAGGACCACAGGAGCTTCGGCGTGGTGCGCCGCCACCACCGTTCCCGGCGGTCGCGGGCGAGTTCGGGAGCCTCCTCGATCAGCCCCGCGGCGGCCAGCGCCTTGAGGTGGTGACTCACATTGCCGACGGCTTCGCCCGTCGCCTGCGACAGTGCGCTGGCAGTGGAAGGGCCGTCGAGCTTGAGCAGGTCGAGCAGGCGGCGACGGACCGGGTGGGCCATCGCGGCCAGCACCCGAGAATCAGTGATCGGAGGGGCCATACGGGCGACCCTACTTACACAAGAACTCTTGTGCAATGGTTCTTGTGGGATTGGCTCAACCACGGCGGAACAGGTCCTGCGGATCTACGCGCACCCAGCCCTGCCGTGTGGTGGGCGGGCGCGGGACCTCGCGGTGCAGGGCGCGCCATTGATGCACGAGCGCGTCGTAAATGGGCGTCGGCGAGGCGGCCCCGCCCGTGCCCAACGGGGTACCGTGACGCGGTCGGGGCGCAGGAATGCTTTTGCGCGGGTCGTTCATGCGCTGACCAACGACCGCGTCCCCTCCTGGCCACGCCATCGGCGAAGGATCTTTCCCAGGACACACATCCGAGCGGCGACGGATCGGCGCGAAGCCCCGGTCGGCGCGGTCCACGAGCCGGCCGTCGGCGGACCTGCTGCGCGCCCTGGCCCACACGCCTGGAACCCGCCGGTCCAAAGACCCCGTTCGTGCACAACACGCTGCGCGGCTGGTCCTCGGTCCCGGTGCGCGCGGTGGCCGGCTGAGCCTGCGGAGCTCCGGCCGCCGCGCGCATCCGAGGCCCCGGGGTCAGTCCTTCGTCAGCCTCATGGGAATCGCCTTCAGGCCTCCCACGATGAAGCCGCCGGCCGGTTCCAACGACTCGGCGGGCAGGGCGAGTTCCAGGTCGGGGAAGCGGTCGAAGAGGGCCGGGAGGGCGATCGCGGCTTCCATACGGGCCAGAGGTGCGCCCAGGCAGCGGTGGACTCCGTGGCCGAAGCTGAGGTGTTCGGCGCTCGGGCGGCGTGCGTCGTACTGGTCGGCGGTGTCCCCGTGCTGCCGCGGATCGCGCCCGGCGGCCGCGAACGACGCCAGAATCGGCTCGCCCTTGCGGATGGTGGGCCCGTCCGGGATCTCGACGTCCTCGACGGCGAACCGGAGCGGAAGGTTGACCACGCTGGGGGCCCAGCGGAGGGTCTCCTCGATCACGTCGTTCCAGGCGAGCTTGCCCGCACGGACCATTTCGAGCTGCTCCGGGTGCGTGAGCAGGGCGTGAACGGCGTTGCCGATGAGGTTGACCGTGGTCTCGTGGCCGGCGACGAGGACGAGCAGGAGCGTGTCTATCAGCTCCTGCTCGGTCATCCGCTGACCCTCCTCGTCCCGCGCGGCGACCAGCACACTGGTCAGGTCCGACGCAGGTTCCTCGCGCTTCAGCGCGGCCAGCCCCTTCAGCAGCGCCTGGATTTCGACGAACGCGGCGCCCGCCTCCTGCGGGTCGACGGAGGTCATGATGATCTCGGAAAGCCGGGCCAGTTCGGCGCGGGTGTCGCCCTCGGGGATACCGAACAGCTCGCAGATGACCTGCATCGGCAGCCGGTGCGTGAAGCCCTCGCGGAGGTCGACCACGGATCCCCGCGGCGCCGTGGCGAGTTCGTCCAGGAGGGCGGCGGTGATGCGCTCGACCGCGGGCAGCATGGCGTCGGTGCGGCGGGCCGTGAACGCCGGTGCGATGAGCTTGCGCAGCCGTCGGTGGTCGCTCCCGTACGCGGTGAACATGTTGTTCACGCCGACCCAGGTGGCCAGCCAGGACTCGTGGTACTCGCCGCGCTGCCACGCGGGCCAGTGCAGGTTGGGGTCCTTGGACACACGTGGGTCGGTCAGCAGGTCCTTGAGCAGGCTGTGGCTGGTAATGGCCCATGCCTCGGGGCCGTCGGGGAGCTGGACGAGCGTCGCCGGGCCCGAGGCGCGCAGCCGCGCGGCCTCGGCGTGGACGTCGGCACCGGCCGGGTCGATTGCGACGGGTTGCGGTCCCATGAAGTGGCTCCTGCCTGGTCGGGATCTTGGGGCCGGAGGATGACGCGCCCCGCGGGCGAGAGCCCTGAGGAACCTACCCAAGATCATTACGACTGTCAGGCAGGGATGGCCGGTTCGATGCGGCCGGGCCAGGGTTGCCGGTCGCTCGACAGCGGATCCGGCCGGGCGGACGCGCGCTGCACCCATGAGTGGACCGGACCTCAACGGGTCCCGTCTTGGCCGAAAGCCAACCACTCGACGGACGGTCAACACCCGTATATACACGTCTAGTTGGGGCGATGCGCACTCCGGAGACACTTGCCCGCAGGAGCCTCACGGTACTCCCACCCCGCTCCTGGCACGCCATCCCGCGCGGAACTCCGGGCTCAGCTCCGCTCGGTCGGCAGCTCGAGGCGCGTCAGGTGCTCGGGCGTGAGTGCGTGCAGGAAGCTCTGGGCGTCGAACGCTTCGCCGACCGCGACCACGCCGGTCACCACGCGGTCACCTTGGAGAATGCGCGCGAGGGCCTCCACGACGAGCGGCGCCGTGACGGCGTAGATGTCACGGCCTCCCGCCACCGCGCGGCGCGTCGCGTCGCCGCGGGTCACCACGGCCTCCACGAGGAAGGACTGCGCGGAGCGGCCGTCGGCGTCGGCGGGTAGGGGCTCGGGGGTGTCCTCCGCGCGGATGTCGCGCAGCGGCGCGAGGTTCATCACCGCGCGCACCTCGGGGGTGCGTACGTGGCGCGGGAGCGTGACCTGGTCGGCCGTCGCGAACACGAGGGTGTCCTGCTTGCCGAGCGGTTCCGGGAAGGTCCACGGGGAGACTTCCTGCGCATACGAGAAGGGGCTCAACTTGCCTGCGGTGTAGGTGAGATGGCGTCCGGCGTTACTCTCGCCGGTGCGGCGGGTGCCCTGCGTCGGGTGCCAGCTGTCGAGGCCGTACGCGAGCGTGATCTCGTCCGCGTCCGGCCAGTCGCCGAGAGCGGCGGTGGCGAGGAGGTCACCCAGCCCGCCGTAGAACGCCAGGGACGGAACGACGGCGATCCCGGCCTCCCTTGCGCGGTCGCCATAGGTGTCGAACAGGTCGGCGGTGACGGCCTGTTCGGCCCCGACGTCCAGGTAGGGGATGCCCGCGCGGAGGGCCGCTTCCACCAGGGGGCGGGCCGTGTCGAGGAACGGTCCGGCGGCGTTGATGACCGCCGCCGCTCCTTCGAGGGCCCGGTCGAGGGAGGCCGCGTCGTCGGGGAGCGCCTGACGCACGGGCGCGCCGGGAGCGAGGTCGCGCACCGCGTCGAGCTTGCCCGTGTCCCGTCCGACGAGCACCGGCGTCGCTCCCCGTCTCAGCAGCTCCGCCACGACGAAACGGCCGGTGTGTCCGTAGGCGCCGAAGACGACGACCGGCCGCCCGTCGAGCGACCCGGCGGTGTGGTGCGCGGCGGGTCCCGAGAGGGTGTTGCTCATCGTTGGCTCCAGTGTCCGAAGGGCGGTGGTGTGCGGTGCGACAGCAATGATCCTGGCGCGATGCCCGCCCAGCCAGTGGCAGGAATGACGAGGGGCGTACAGTTTCAGACATGCCTACCAGTGCGCCTTCCGTTGCACGTTCCGCTGCGCATTCGGTTGCGATGGCGCTTCCCGAAGGCACGATGCTCTTCGAGGCCGCGGGGGCGCTCGAAGTCTTCGGCTCCGACCATTCCGACCTGGCCGCGCCTTGGTACTCGTTCACCACCTGCGGACCCGCCGGGTCCCGCGTCGGCGACTGGCTCCGGGCCGACACCACCCACGGACTCGAGGCCGTCGCCGATGCGCAGACGGTGATCGTCCCGGCCTGGCGCGACGTCGAGCAGGAGCCTCCGCAGGAACTGCTCGACGCGCTGCGCACCGCCCACGCGGCAGGCGCCCGGATCGCCTCGCTGTGCACCGGCGCCTTCGTCCTGGCCGCGGCCGGACTCCTCGACGGCCGCCGCGCCACCACTCACTGGGCGCACACGGAAAGGCTCGCGGCGCGGTACCCGGGTGTCAGGGTCGACGCCGAGGTGCTGTTCACCGACGAGGGCAGCGTCCTCACGTCCGCCGGTAAAGCGGCCGGGATGGACCTGTGTCTCCACATCGTGCGCACGGACCACGGGGCGACGGTCGCCAACGCCCTGGCGCGGCACCTCGTGACGCCGCCCCATCGGGACGGCGGCCAGGCGCAGTTCATCCCGGCGCCGGTGACGCACGGGCGCGACCACCCGCTCGCCGATCTGCTCCCCTGGGTGCTGGCCCGGATCGACCAGCCGCTCACCGTCGAGGACATGGCCCGCCAGGCGGGCATGAGCAGCCGCAACCTGGTGCGGCACTTCCACGCCGTCACGGGGACGGCACCCCTGAGGTGGCTGCTGAGCCAGCGCGTGCGGGAGGCGCAGGAGCTGCTGGAGTCGAGCGACGACACCGTCGAGCGGATCGCGGCACGGACGGGTATGGGGACCTCCGCCACGCTCCGGCGACACTTCACCCGCGTCACGGGCCTGCCGCCAGAGGCCTACCGGAGGACGTTCGGCGGCCGGTGACACGGGCCGCACCCCGCACGAGGCGCACCCCCAGGATCACCGAACCCTCACCCTAAAGCTGAGGTCGAGGCGTCACTCGATGAGACCACGCCCGGGACCACACCTGGGGCCGGGCGTGGGACGCCGGGACCGCGCCTGGGAGCCGCCCGGCACCCGCCTGGTACCGCCAGTCCCAGGAAGACGGGACTCCTGGCTGATCGCAGTGCGGGGCCGCACGCTGGTGACATGACGAAAACACTCATCACCGGAGCCAACAAGGGTCTCGGATTCGAGACCGCCCGTCGACTCATCGCCGCAGGCCACACCGTCTACGTGGGCAGCCGCGACGCCGAGCGCGGCCGCCGCGCCGCCGAGCAGCTCGGCGCCCGCTGGGTCCAGCTCGATGTCACGGACGACGCGTCCGTAAACGCCGCCGCGAAGGCGATCGAGGCTGACAGCGGCCTGGACGTGCTGATCAACAACGCCGGCATCGAGGGCCGGACCCCGGACGGCGGCGTGATCGGCGCCGCGGACGTGACCGCCGATGAGATGCGGTCGACCTTCGAGACGAACGTCTTCGGCGTCGTACGTGTCACCCACGCGTTCCTGCCCCTGCTGCAGAAGTCCGACGCGCCGGTCGTGGTCAACCTGAGCAGCGGCCTGGCCTCGCTGACCCGGGTCACCGACGCGGGTACGCCGACCCACGCGTACCCCGGAGTCGCCTACCCGGCGTCGAAGACGGCGGTGAACATGATCACCGTGCAGTACGCGAAGGCGTTCCCCGGCATGCGGATCAACGCCGTCGAGCCCGGCTACACCGCGACGGACCTGAACGCCCACACCGGTACCCAGACCGTCGAGGAGGGCGCCGAGATCATCGTGCGCATGGCCCAGCTGGGCCCCGACGGCCCGACCGGCACGTACGTCGCCGCGGAGGGCCCGCTCCCCTGGTGACGACGCAGGTCGCCCGACGGAGACGCCCCGCCTCACACGAGCCCGTCCGCCATGGCCCGTGTGACGTCACGCCCACCGCGTACACGTCGGGCGAGGTTGGCGGCGGCATCGGGCCAGGCGGCGTGGCCGAAGGAGAAGCCCGCGCCGAGTAGCCGGCCCGGGACCACGCGGCGGCTCTTCAGCAGGAGTTCGGTGTCCGAGCGGAGGGCGAACGCGCCGAGTTCGGCCATCCACTTCGTCGCGGGAAGACCCACCGGAACGCCCCAGGCCGCGCGTAGCGCACGCATGAAGTCACGCTGCGGGAGCGGCTCGGGGGCGGCGAGGTTCACGGGCCCGTCCAGGTCGTCGCGTTCGATCAGGAACCGGACCGCTCGGGCGAAGTCACGGTCGTAGATCCAGGACACGTACTGGCCACCGCCCGCGACCGGACCGCCGAGGCCGAGCCTGGCCAGGCGCAGGAGGACGTCGAAGACGCCGCCGCGATCGGGGCTCATGACCATCGCGGCGCGCAGGGCGACCTTGCGGGTGTGCGGGGTGTCGGCCCGCTCCTGCGCCCGCTCCCACGCCTTGGCGATCTCGACGCTGTACCCCCAGTAGCCCGGTACGCCGGCCTCGTCGCCGCCGAGTACGCCGGTTGTCTCGTCGTTCGGTGCGGCGAAGCTGTGGGCGTAGACGGTGGCCGTACTCATCTGCAGCCACGCCCTCGGAGGTCGCGCGGCGGCGGAGACGGCCTCGCCGACGACCTCGGCGGACCGCACGCGCGAATCCATCATGGCCCGGAGGTTGGCCTGTGTGTAGCGGCAATTCACGCTGCGTCCGGCGAGGTTGATCACGACGTCGCTGCCGTCGACGACCTCGGCCCACGGGCCCAGGGTCTCGCCGTCCCACCGGACTTCGCCGTCGTGCACGGGCCGCCGCGTGAGGACGACGACTTCGTGTCCCGCTGCGGCCAGTTCACGCTTCAGGATCGTCCCTACCTGCCCGGTGCCGCCGGGTATCACGATCTTCATGGAGCCCCCTCATCGTGTCGGCATCACCTTAGCGCAGATATTTGAACGCGTTCAAATAGGAGGATCGCGGGCGCCGAGATCGTGCCCCGCCGCGCGCAGGCGCGCTGGACTTCGAGACGCTGCACGTACCGGCAGCTCCCGGCGAGACGGGCCTGGTCGTGCATGCGTTCAGCGCCGAGGACGGCAGCGAGGAGGCCGCGGCTCTCGCGCGGCTGGCCGAAGCCGTTACAGTGGCACACGGGCCGTGACTGGCGCTGAGGTGGAGAACCACCGGGGAGCGGCCTGACCAAAGGGTCGATGTATGCCGTGCGCCTGGGCGAGTCGTCAATGACGCCTGGGAGGCGACCATGTCCCCGACACAGACAACCCACCTCATGGACGGCACCGGCCCCGCCCGGCGCCTCGTCGAGGAGTCCGCGGGCAAGGCGGCGGAGCTGGTGAGGCGAACGGGCTCAGCCCCCTGCCTCGCGACCGTGCTGGTGGGCGAGGATCCCGCCTCCGTCACGTACGTCCGTATGAAGCAGGCCCGCTGCGCCAAGGCCGGTATCGAGTCGCGGCGCGTCCAGCTCCCCGCCACCACGACGACCGCGGAGCTGGTCGCCACCCTGCGCGAACTGTCACAGGACGCGTCGGTGCACGGAATCCTGCTCCAGCACCCCGTGGGCCCGCACATCGACGAACGCGCGGCCTTCGAGGCCATCGCTCCGGAGAAGGACGTCGACGGCGTCACCATGAGCTCGTTCGGCGCGATGGCCTTCGGGCTGCCCGGGTTCGTCTCCTGCACACCCGGCGGGATCATGCGGCTCCTCGACGAGTACGACGTCGATCTCGCGGGCCGGCACGCAGTCGTCGTGGGACGGAGCGCGATTCTCGGCAAGCCGGCCGGGATGCTGCTGCTCGCCCGGGACGCCACGGTGACGTACTGCCACTCGCGGACTGCCGACCTGAGCGCGTTCGTGCGGGAGGCGGACATCGTGGTGGCGGCGGTGGGCCGGCCCCGGCTCATCCGCGGCGAGGACATCAAGCCCGGCGCGGTCGTCATCGACGCCGGCTACAACGCGGGCAACGTCGGCGACGTGGACTTCGACACCGCGGCCGAGCGGGCCCGCCTGATCACTCCCGTTCCCGGCGGGGTGGGCCCCATGACCATCGCCGTCCTCCTGGCGCAGACGGTCACCGCCGCGTACCACCAGCTCGGCGCGGACCTCGGCCGCCCCCTCGCCTGAGGGGACGGCATCGAGTGATCTCCTTCGGGCGCTGGCGCTCAGACCACCCAGTGCGGTCTGCGCGCGGCTGATGCCGATGGGAGGCCGGCGGCGAGCGCGGTCGCCATGCGGTGGACGGCCTCGCGCAGAGTGTCCGCCGAGGTCGTGTACGGGATGCGCATCCGCTGCTCGAAGATGCCGGGGTCGGTGGCGAAGTATGTGCCGCTCTCGATCCGAACGCCGTTGCCGAGGGCCCGCTCGGACAGCGCGGAGGCGACCGGTTCGCCCAGGTCGACCCAGAACGACAGCCCGCCGGGCGGCAGTTGCCAGGTCCAGTGCGGCATGTGCTCGCCCAGCGCGTCGGCCAACGCCGCGCGTTGTAGCCGTAGTTGCTCAAGACGGGGCGGCAGAAGCTCGTCCGACCGGTCCAGGAGGGCGAGGGCCAGGAGTTGGTCGACGACCGATCCGCCCATGTCGGTGGCCACGCGCTGGCCCGCGAGTTCGGTGACGAGCCGTGCGGGTGCGCGCAGCCAGCCGATGCGCAGGCCGCCCCAGTGGGTCTTGCTCATCGAGCCGATGGCGATGATCTGGCCGGTGCCGCCCTTCGCGGCGTGGGAGGCGAAGGGAGGCGGGGCGGGAACGTCGAGCGCGAGGTCGGCCAGCGTCTCGTCGATGACCAGCCATGTCCCGGAGCGCTCCGCCGCGCGCAGGATGCGCGCCCGCTCCTGCTCGGGCATGAGGCACCCGGTCGGATTGTGGAAGTCGGGGATCAGGTAGGCCAGTTGGGGCACGACCTGGCGAAGGGTCGATTCGGTGATCTCGATGTCCCAGCCGGTGTCGGTCACGGGGACGGACACGGTACGCAGCCGGGCTCGACGTAGGGCGTCAAGGGCGTTGGGGTAGGACGGGTTCTCGACCATGACCCGGTCGCCGGGGCTGCTCAGGAGCCCCAGGACGAGTGTCAGCGCGTGCTGCGCGCCGGACGTCACAAGGATCTGTTCGGGCAGGGTGGCGAGACCGCGTCGGGTGTAGCGCTCGGCGATGGCGGCGCGCAGGTCGGGCAGGCCGTACGGGTGGTAGCCGGGGGTGTGCGCCTGCTCGGCCAGTTGTGGGGTGATGTGCGCGAGGGCATCGACGAGTGTCTGCCGGGGCAGCCCGGGCGAGGCTCTGGCCAGGTCGATCGCGGTGTCCGGGGTGCCGAGCAGGCGCGTGATGCCACTGGGGGTGCGGCCTTCGGGCAGGGCGGTCCACGTGCCCGATCCCTGGCGGCTGTGCGCGTAGCCGCTCTCGCGCAGCAGGTCGTACACGGCGGTGACCGTGGTCCTGCTGGTGGCGAGGGCTGCGGCCAGTTCGCGCTCGGCGGGGAGTTTGACATGCAGCGCGATGCGTCCGTCGAGGATGAGCGCGCTGATCGCCTGCGCGAGGTGGCGGTAGGCGGGTCTCGTGCCCGAGGTGTCAGGAAGCATCGCGGCGAGCTGACGGCTGCCCAGCGTCCGGTCCGCGCGGCCCACCCTGTCCACGGGCAGGAAGGCGTTCGCGTCAGTCAAACCATTCTCCCCAGATTGGCCATGTCATGCGGGCCAATGACTCTACAGAGTTGCCGCAATGGCCTTGAAGGCATACGACACCCAGGGCGGAGACAGACACACATGCGGCACGACACGGGTATGACGGACCACCCCGAGAAGGCGGCACCCCAGAGCGACGACACCGGCGCAACGCCCCCGCCTCCCGGACGCGGCGGGAACCCGGCGACCGCACCCCGCAAGCCCGGTGGCGGCACCCGCACCACTCCCCCACTCACCTACGTACGCTTCAGGGAACGCCCGCTCCGCCGCTTGCCACAGTTGTTCATCGGCCTCGCCCTGTACGGATTCAGCATGGCCGTCATGGTGCGCTCCGCGCTGGGGCTGAGCCCTTGGAGCGTCCTCAACGAGGGGCTGGAGAAGCACACTTCGCTGAGCTTCGGCACACTCACCGCCGTCGTGGGTGTGTCCGTCCTGCTGCTGTGGATCCCCCTGCGGCAGCGGCCGACCTTCGGGACCGCCGCCAACATCGTCGTCATCGCCTTCTCGTCCGACCTCGGGCTCGCGCTCGTCCCCGAGGGCCTGCCACTTCCCGAACGCGTCGGGCTCCTCCTCGCCGGGATATTCGCCAACGCCCTGTCCGTCGCCGTCTACGTAGGCGCACGGTTCGGTCCGGGGCCCCGGGACGGGCTGATGACCGGAGCGTCCGCCCTGACCGGGCGTACCATCCGCGTGGTCCGCACGTTCATCGAGATCGCCGTGCTCGCCGCGGGGTGGTTGCTCGGCGGCGGCGTGGGGCTCGGCACCGTGCTGTACGCCCTGGCCGTCGGCCCCGTCACACAGTTCTTCCTGCCCCGGTTCGCCTACACGAGCTCGACCAGGTCCGCACGCACGGGCCCGACTGTCACCGGCTCCCGCACGTCTTCGTAGAGTCGGTGCGGTGGACCTTCACCGCCTCGCCTTCGACTCGGAGTTCCCGGTCGACAGCAAGTCGCCGTATCTGCCCACCTATCTCCTCGACCGGGCCTGGCACGGCGAGTTCGACACGTGAGAGCGAGCGTTCTTGTCTATCGCCGGGCGCCGTCCTGGCGATAGAAGTCGAACTGGGTCACGCCGTCGTAGCCGTAGCTCTCGGGGTGCAGTTCGTGCAGCCCGACACCCCGCAGCGGACCGTCGGTCCGCCCGGCTGTGCGGATCACGGCGAGCAGCGGACGCAGGAGTTCGGCGATGCGGTCGCCGAGGCGCAGTTCGTCGCTGAGCCGCTGGAGTTCGGTGTGGACGGCGACGAGCCGGCGGTCCACGGCGAGCGGATCGAGGTTCCCGTCGTCGTCGCACGCCAGCCCGGCTGCGATACGGGTGACGCTGCGGTCACCCGCGGCGGCGAGGCGCGTGCCGGGGTCGCGGTCCACGAGTAGATCGGATATCTCGATGAGCTGCACAGGGCGAAGGTACGCAGCCGGGGAGGCCGTCGGCGCCACGCCCTGGGAGTCGAGTCCGGCCCGTCAGCACAAGGGCTCGACTTCGGCCCGCGCAACGGCCGGACAGCCCCGCCCGTCCTCGGACGGACGGGGCCTGCGCTCTCGTGGCTACCGCGAAACCACCTGGTCGGTCACCGTATCCGGCACCGGGGCGTAGCCGGTCGCCCGGCTGGTGAACGTGCCCCGGCCCTGGGTCCGGCCGCGCAACTGGGACGCGTAGCCGAACAGTTCGGCCAGCGGCACCGTCGCCGTGACGACCGCGGTGCCGGCGCGCATCGCGGAGGCGGAGATCTGGCCGCGGCGCGCGGCCAGGTCCCCGAGCACCCCGCCCACGGCGTCCTCGGCCACGGTGGCCGTGACCTCGGCCACCGGTTCGAGGAGGGCCATGGCGCTGGCCCGGAAGGCCGCCCTGAGCGCGAAGCGGCCGGCCGTGCGGAACGCCATCGGGGAGGAGTCCTTGGGGTGCGTGGACCCGTCGGTGAGCGTGACCCGTACCCCGGTGACGCGGTGGCCGCCGAGGGGGCCCTCGCTCAGGGCGTCCCTGCATCCGGCCTCCACGGCCTGCACGTAGTCCCGCGGCAGCCGTCCGCCGGTGACGACCGACCGGAACTCGAACTCCGCCGCGCCGTCGCCCGTACCGTCCTGCGTCACCGGCAGAGGCTGCACATCAATGACGACGTGCGCGAACTGGCCCGCTCCTCCCTCCTGTTTGACGTGCCGGTACACCAGTCCGGACACCCCGCGCGAGACCGTCTCCCGGTAGGCCACCTGCGGCCTGCCGACGCCGACCTCCAGGCCGTGGGCCCGGCGGATCTTCTCGACCGCCACCTCCAGATGCAGTTCACCCATGCCCGACAGCACCGTCTGGCCGCTCTCGCGGTCGGTCCTGACCACGAGCGAGGGGTCCTCCTCCACGAGTCGTGCCAGCGCGGACACCAGCCGGGCGCTGTCGGCGTTCCTGCGTGCCTCGACCGCCACGGAGACGACCGGTTCGGCCACCGTGGGCGGTTCGAGGACGACAGGCGCGCCGGGCGCGCACAGGGTGGCGCCGCTGCGGGCGGCCTTCACGCCGGCCACCGCGACGATGTCACCGGCCACCGCGTGCTCGACCTCGGTGTGCCGGTCTGCCTGGACGCGCAGGATCCGGCCGATCCGCTCCGTACGCCGTGCGCCCGCATCCCACACCGCCTCTCCTCTGTGCACCGTTCCCGAGTACACCCGCAGATAGGTCAGACGCCCACGAGGGGTCGCCTGCACCTTGAAGACCAGCGCGGCCAGCGGCGCCGCCGGATCGCAGACACGCTCCTGCTCGTCGTCGCCGACGGCACCGCGGACCGCGGGCACGTCGAGCGGTGACGGCAGGTAGGCGACGACGGCGTCCAGGAGTGGCTCGACACCGCGGTGGCGGTACGCCGATCCGCACAGCACGACGACGCCCTCACCGTTGCGTGTCAGATCACGCAGCGCCGTGGTCATCGTCCCTGCGGACAGGGCCGATCCGTCACAGAACTCTTCCAGCGCGCCGGGATGGAGCTGGGCCACCGTTTCCTCAAGGAGCCGTCTGCGCCGCCGCGCCTCCTCGAGCAGCTCTGCCTGTACCGGCCCCTCCTCGTACGTGTCGCCGCCCTCTCGCCACACGAGAAGGCGCATGCGGATCAGGTCGACGACTCCGGTGAACGCGTCCTCGCGGCCGACCGGCAGCTGGACCACCATCGGTACCGTGTCGAGGCGCCGGCGCATCGACTCGACCGCCGTGT
Source organism: Streptomyces sp. DS1-CR2 (assembly GCF_055760475.1). Classification (NCBI taxonomy): domain Bacteria; kingdom Bacillati; phylum Actinomycetota; class Actinomycetes; order Kitasatosporales; family Streptomycetaceae; genus Streptomyces; species Streptomyces sp. DS1-CR2. Next base: position 8,646,609 of record NZ_CM147085.1, on the reverse strand, counting down.
CGAGGTCGGCACCGGCACGGTCGAGCTTGTTCACGAAGGCGATGCGCGGCACACCGTGCCGGTCGGCCTGACGCCAGACCGACTCGCTCTGCGGTTCGACGCCCGCGACGGCGTCGAACACCGCGATCGCACCGTCCAGCACGCGCAGGGAGCGCTCGACCTCGTCGGCGAAGTCGACATGGCCCGGAGTGTCGATCAGGTTGATCCGGTGCCCGTCCCAGGCGCAGCTGACCGCCGCGGCGGAGATGGTGATGCCCCGTTCGCGTTCCTGGACGTCGAAGTCGGTGACGGTGGTGCCGTCGTGGACTTCGCCGCGTTTGTAGGTGGCGCCGGTGACGTAGAGGATCCGTTCGGTGACGGTGGTCTTGCCGGCGTCGACGTGGGCGAGGATGCCCACGTTGCGGACGGCGGTCAGGGGGTCGGTGTCATGACGGTGCAGGTTGGTACGCACGCCTGTGGCCTTTCGGGTGGTTCCACACAGAGGCAGCGCGATGACCGGACGTACAACGCAACGGGCCCTGCCGAAGGGTCGGTTCAGGGTGGTGCGGACACGTGAGGTGTCAGATGTTCGTCGCGGGGGTCCGGTACCGGCCGCGCAGCCGGTGCCGGGCACACCGAGACACCAGGATCACCTCGAACCGTGACCGGGGAACGACGACAGCGGTGCGGTGACGCACGGCCCGGCTCCCCTCACTTGTCACGGCGCGCGCTGCGACGTAGGGCAGCGGCGTGGATACGTGGCGAGTGTAGGGAACCGGGCCCGTGCCGGGCACCCGATTAAAAGCGCCCGGAGGCGTATCTCTCAGGGATGCATCCGTGCCCCCTTGAGGACCTTGTCGACGGCGCCCCGCGCGCCGTACACGGCCATGCCGACCAGGTCCAGCTGGTCGGCGGGCACCGCCCGGACCGCCGCACGGTTGTCCCCGTCGTTGCCCGTACCGAACAGCTCCGCCGTGAACACCGCTGTCGGCAGCGAGCGGGACAGGGCGCGTCCGTGCGCCGTGGTCAGGGTCTGCTTCGACCCCTCGAAGACCAGCACCGGCTGACGGAACATCGGCAGGTAAGTGGTCGCGTCGGCGTCCTCGTACGGGGCTCCGACCACCTCGGGCGCCGCCGTACCGAGCCCGCTGACCAGGAACGCGGTCACGTTGAGCCGCTGCCAGGGCTCCAGGTCGTCGCGCAGCAGGACGGCGATCTTGGTGTCGAAGCGGACGGGCGCGCGGCCGGAAGGGTCGTCCGCCCCGGCCGGGGTCGACGCCGGCGTCTGGATCGCAATGTCGGTGAGGGTCTCGTCCATCGTTCTCATGTTTCGAGACTGCGCTGTCCACCCCGGTCAGGTCTTGTACGTTCCTTGCATGGTGCCCCGGCCGGAGATCTCCGCTTGGCGCCCGCAGGTCGCGGGTGTCGTGGAGGTGTTCCACGCCCACTTCACCGAGCACGCGTACCCCATGCACGTCCACGACGCGTGGACGCTGCTGATCGTCGACGACGGCGCGGTCCGCTACCACCTGGACCGCCACGAGCGCGGCACGCCGGACGACACCGTCAGCCTGCTTCCGCCGCGTGTCCCGCACAACGGGTCGCCCGCCACCGCACACGGCTTCCGCAAGCGCGTCCTCTACCTCGACATGACGCAGCTCGACGAGTCCTTCATCGGTGCGGCGGTGGACGGGCCCGACCTCACCGACCCCGTCCTGCGCACCCGAGTCGGCCAACTCCACAGCGCGCTCGAGCACCGGGGCGACGAGTTCGAGGCGCAGAGCCGCCTCGCCCTGATCGGCGAACGGCTGCGCACCCACCTGCGCCCCGGCTCCCCCGACACCGAGCGGCCCGGCCGGGGCGTCGCCCACGATCTGCGGGACCTCCTCGACGCACGGCTCCTGGACGGCATCGCCCTGGACGAGGCGGCGCGTCTCGTCCACGCCCACCCGACCCATCTCGTACGCGCCTTCAGCGGCGCCTTCGGCATCCCGCCGCACCAGTACGTGATGTCCCGCCGCGTCGATCTGGCCCGCCGCCTGCTCCTAGACGGGCAGCCGCCGGGCGAAGTGGCGACCGCCGCCGGCTTCTACGACCAGTCGCACCTCACCCGGCACTTCAAGCGCGTACTCGGCACCACCCCCGGCCGCTACGCCCGCACCGCCCCGTGAGCGCTTCGGGTGCTTTTAGCGGGTGTTGTACATCTTCGCGGAACCAGTTCCATGTCCGATGGCCGGACCGCCCGGCCGCCGTCAGTGGTGCCAGGCGTGCCCGCCCGTGTTGTGGATGAAGCGCTGAAGCACCTTGAGGGTGGTCAGATACTCCTCGTCCGAGATGCCCGCGTGCCGCTCGGCCCACAACTCCCCCTGGAGCGCGGCCAGTTCGTCGAAGAAGTCCTTGCCCGCCGCTGTGAGCGAGAGCCTCCCCTCGGCGTCCTCGGTGAGCCAGCCGCGGGCGATCGTCGCGTCGATCTCCTCCGCCAGGACGGCTTCTCCCGCGTCGAGGTAGCCGCTGAGGGTTTCGGACACCTCACCCCGCGTCTTGACGTGCTCGGCCCGTGCGACCTGCGCGAGGACCCACCACTGCGGCTGGGTGGTGCCCTTCTCCGCGAGGGCGCCCCTGGTGCGGGTGACGACTGCCTTGTAGGCGGCCCAGGCCCAGTAGCCGATGGGCTGCTCGATCAGTTCCGCGTCGTTGTGCGAGTACTCCATGGCTGGTTCGCTCCGTCCGGTGCGCACGATCCTTCGGTGCATCCGAGCCTAGAAACTCAACCGCACTTGAGGTCCAGGGCCCGCGGCTCAAAAGATCGCGCGATTTCGGATCGCGCGAGACCGCCGCCCCCTGTCACCCTGCTCTCATGAGTGATGCGGAAGTGCTGCTTCTCGGCGGACGGGCCGGTGTCGGCAAGACGACCGTGGGGTGGGAGGTGTCGGCCCTCCTGCGCGGCATGGAGGTGTCGCACGCCGTGATCGAGGGTGACTTCATGGGGCAGGTGCATCCGGCGCCGGAGGGCGACCCGCACCGGGCCGGGGTCACCGAGGACAATCTGACGGCCGTGTGGAGCAATTTCGCCCGGCGCGGCTACCGCCGCCTCATCTACACGAACACGGTCAGTGTGCTGCCCGAAGCGGCCGGCATGTTCGAACGCGCCATGGGAGCGGGCGTCCGGATCGTACGGGTCCTGCTCACCGCCTCCGACACCACCGCCAAAGAGCGGCTGACCGCCCGGGAAATCGGCTCGGAGCTGGAGAAGGAGCTGCGGGGCAGCGCCCGTAAGGCACGCCTCCTGGACGAGCGGGCACCCGCGGACACCGTGCGGGTGGCGACCGACGGGCGGACGGTCGCGGACATCGCCCACGAGGTGCTGGCGGCAACCGGATGGGGCGACCGGCCGCCTGTCACCGGGTGGGTCTAGGGCCGAGCGAGAGGCCCCGGCTCGCCGCGCCGAACCGCCCAGGCCTCATCCGGACGGTCGGCAGCGCCGTGGACAGCCAACTCGCCGTCGGCTTCCTGCAGTGCTCGGTCGTCGTGGTGCGCCGTGGCCCGAGGCGGTGCAGGACGAAGACTAGGGCGACCCCGGCCAAGCTCCGCCGGACACCCGCTAACCCGCCGTGCCCGAGCGGGCCAGCCAGCGGCCCCCGTGGCGTGACACCTCGATGGGGCGGCCGAAGCACTCCGTCATCCGGGCGGCCGTCAGCACCTCGTCGGCCCGGCCCCCCGCGAGAACGCGGCCGTCGCGCAGGAGCAGCGCGTGGCCGATCGCCGGCGACAGCTCCTCCAGGTGGTGGGTGACGGTGATGGTCGCCAACTCCCGCCGCTCCTCGGCGAGTTGACGCATGGTGTCGATGAGGTCCTCGCGCGAGGGCAGGTCGAGCGCGTTGAAGGGCTCGTCGAGCAGGAGCAGGGACGGGTCCGCCATCAGCGCGCGGGCGATGAGAATACGGGCCCGCTGACCGCCGGAGCAGACGCCGTAGGGCCGGTCGGCGAGTTCCTTGATGTCGAGTTCGGCCAGGAGCAAGTGCGCGCGCTCGCGCACGTCGGCGTCGTACGCGCGCCACAGCGGCTGCACGGTGCCGGTGTGCCCGGTGAGGACGACGGCGTGCCCGGTGAGGTCCTGCGGCACGCGCTGCGCGCTCGACACCAGGCCGATGTGTGCGCGAAGTTCGCGTACGTCGACCTTGCCGAGGCGGTGGCCGAGGACCTCGACGGTGCCGGTGGTGGGGTGCATCAGTGCGCCGATGAGGCGGAGCACGCTGGTCTTGCCGGCACCGTTGGCACCGAGCAGGGCCCAGTGTTCGCCGGAGCGCACCGTCCAGTTGATGTCGTCGAGGATGACCTGGCCCGTCGTGAACCTGCGCACGCAGGCCCCGTCGAGGGCGGCGACGATCCGTCCGTTGCTCACTGACGCCTCCTGTCGAATGGACCGGCACAGGTTAGCTGCACACGGCATTCAAACGCGGAGATGTCCAGTTCGCGGACCTTGGCGGGTGGTCAGGGGCTCTTGACGGTGGCAGGTGGTGCTTCCGCGTCGCCCTCCGCGGCGAGGTGCGGCAGGACGCGGTCGAGCCGGCGCGGCGTCCACCACGCGGACCGGTCGAGGAGCGTCATCACGCGTCATCACCGCGGGCACCAGCAGCAGTCGTACGACCGTGGCGTCGATGAGCACGCTCGCCGCGAGGCCCAGGCCGAGCATTCCGTAGGGTCGTCACCACCAGTCACCACGCGCACATCCGAGGAGAAGCTCGTGACCATTGCCTTCCACGACGTACGGGCCGCGGCCGACCGCATCGCGGGGCACACTCGCCCGCTCGTGCCGGCTCCCGTGGGCGACGGGGCGTTCGACGGTGCGTTCGACGGTGCGTTCGGCGAGGCCGAAGGGTGGCTGGCGCTGGAGTTCCTGCAGCACACCGGGTCTTTCAAGGCGCGCGGCGCCGTCAATTTCGTGAGCAGCCACATAGAGGCGGGCCTGATGCCGGACGCGGGCGTCGTCATCGCTTCCGGGGGCAACGCCGGGCTCGCCTGCGCCTGGGCCGCGGCCCGCCACTCGGTCCAGGCCACCGTATTCGTCCCCGAGACGGCGCCCGCCGTGAAGGTCGACAGGCTCAGGCGCCTGGGCGCCTCGGTCCGGCAGGTCGGCTCGGAGTACGCGGAGGCGCTTGCGGCCTCGCAGAAGTACGCGGCCGAGAGCGGCGCCCTGGAGTCGCACGCGTACGACCACCCGCTGATCGCGGCCGGTGCCGGCACGGTCATGGAGGAGATCGTTCAGGCGCGGCCCGGCGTCGACACCGTCCTGGTGTCGGTGGGCGGCGGCGGGCTGTTCACGGGGATCGCCGCGTCGGCGCGGGAGCACGGCGTGCGGGTCGTGGCCGTGGAGCCGGAGCGCTGCTGCGCCCTGCACTCCGCGCTGCGGGCGGGCGCAGTGGTCGACGTCCCGGTCGACTCGGTCGCGGCGGACTCCCTCGGCGCGCGCCGCACCTCCGAGATGGCGCTCGAATGGGCGGGCCAGGACCACGTACGGTCCGTTCTCGTCACCGATGAGGCGATCGTGTCCGCACGTCAGGCCCTGTGGGACGACCGGCGGCTCGCGGTGGAGCACGCGGCGGCCGCGGCGCTCGCGGCGGTGACCTCCGGGGTCTACACGCCCGCACCCGGCGAGCAGGTCGCCGTGATCCTGTGCGGCGCGAACACGGACCCCGGCGACCTGACGCAGAGCGCACGCCTCGTGTCCTGAGCGTGCACCCCCGCGGGCGTTCCAGCGCAGACCCGGGCGATCGAACCTACGATGGGGTTCTCCGGCCGCTCCCCCGCGCACGCTCGCGGGGGCCGGCGCCGGGGCGAGACGCCGATGAGTTCGGGGTGGAAGACGCAATGGCACAGGCCGCAGGCCCAGCGCGCACTGTCATTCTGACTGTGGACGACGACCCGGGGGTCTCCCGCGCCGTCGCCCGGGACCTGCGGCGCCGCTACGGCGAGTCGTACCGAATCGTCCGCGCCGAGTCCGGCGCATCGGCCCTGGACGCGCTGCGCGAGCTCAAGCTGCGCGGCGACCTCGTGGCGGTGATCCTGGCCGACTACCGGATGCCCGAGATGAACGGCATCGAGTTCCTCGAGCAGGCCATCGACATCTATCCCGGCGCGCGCCGGGTCCTGCTGACCGCGTACGCCGACACGAGCGCCGCCATCGACGCGATCAACGTCGTCGACCTCGACCACTACCTCCTCAAGCCCTGGGACCCGCCGGAGGAGAAGCTCTATCCCGTCGTGGAGGACCTGCTGGAGACCTGGCGGGCCACCGACCGCAAGCCTGTGCCCACGACGAAGGTCGTCGGGCACCGGTGGTCGGCGCGGTCGTCGGACGTACGGGAGTTCCTCGCCCGTAACCAGGTGCCGTACCGGTGGTACTCGTCCGAGGATCCGGAAGCCCGGTGTCTGCTGGCCGCCGCCGGCGAGGACGGCTCGCGGCTCCCGATCGTGATCACCCCGGACGGCACCGCGCTCGTCGAACCCGAGGACGCGGAGCTGGCCGCGCGGGTGGGCCTGGCGACGACGCCGACGGCCGACTTCTACGACCTGGTCGTCGTCGGCGGCGGCCCCGCGGGGCTCGGTGCGGCCGTCTACGGCGCGTCCGAGGGGCTGCGGACGGTGCTCGTGGAGCGCTCGGCGACCGGCGGACAGGCGGGCCAGAGCTCACGGATCGAGAACTACCTCGGCTTCCCGGACGGCGTGTCCGGGTCGCAGCTCACCGAACGGGCCCGGCGCCAGGCCGCGAGGTTCGGCGCCGAGATCCTCACCGCCCGCGAGGTGACGGGCCTGGAGGTGAACGGCGCCGCGCGCACCGTGCTGTTCTCGGACGGCTCCTCCGTCTCCGCGCACAGCGTGATCCTCGCGACCGGTGTGTCGTACCGGCAGCTGGACGCCCCGGGCCTCGCGGGACTCACGGGGTGCGGGGTCTTCTACGGTTCCGCGCTGACGGAGGCGAGTGCCTGCCAGGGGCACGACGTGTACATCGTCGGCGGCGCGAACTCGGCGGGACAGGCCGCCATGTTCCTGGCCAGGGGCGCCAAGGCCGTCACCCTCCTCGTGCGGGGCCAGTCGCTGTCCGCCTCGATGTCGCACTATCTCGTCCAGCAGATCGAGGACGCGCCCAACATCTCCGTACGCACCGGCACCGTCCTCGAGGCCGCCCACGGCTCCGGTCATCTGGAACAGCTGACCCTGCGCGACGTGGCGACCGGGCACACCGAACTCGTCGACGCGCAATGGCTGTTCGTGTTCATCGGGGCGGCGCCGCTGACCGGCTGGCTGGAGGGGACGGTGCTGCGGGACCAGCGGGGGTTCATCATGGCCGGTCCCGACCTGACCCCGGACGGACGGCCGCCCGCGGACTGGGATCTCGACCGCCCGCCGTACCACCTGGAGACCAATATCCCCGGCGTGTTCGTGGCCGGGGACGCACGCTCCGAGTCCGCCAAGCGCGTCGCGTCCGCCGTCGGAGAGGGAGCCATGGCCGTCATGCTCGTACACCGGTATCTGGAGCAGTCGTGAACGGGCGGCGGGTTCCGTGCAGCCGCGAGGAACTGGGCTCGCTGTTCCTGTTCGAGAAGCTCGACGCGGACCAGCTCGACCGGCTGTGCCGCGAGGGCCACGTGGAGGCCTTCGATCCCGGGCCCGTATACGCGGAGGGCGATCCGGCGACCTGCTTCTACGTACTCCTTGAGGGCGAGCTCGTGCTGTCGCGCCGCGTCGGCGCCGACGACGTCGAGGTGAACCGGAGTTCCAGCCGCGGTGTGTACTCGGGCGCCTTCCAGTCCTATCTCGGCGATCGCGCCCCGCAGACGTACAACAGCTCGATGCGGGTCACGGAGCCTTCGCGGTTCTTCATCCTGCCGGCCGACACCTTCGCGGCCGTCATGCGGGAATGGTTCCCCATGGCCGTCCACCTGCTGGAGGGGCTCTTCTTCGGTGCCCGGAGCACCCAGCAGAGGATCGGGCAGCGGGAGCGGCTCCTTGCGCTCGGCTCACTGTCGGCCGGGCTCACCCACGAACTCAACAATCCGGCCGCTGCGGCCGCGCGGGCCACGTCGTCGCTGCGGGAGCGGGTCGCGGGCATGCGGCACAAGCTGGGTGCGATCGCCGCGGGCCCGTACCGGCGGGCCACGCTGGAGACGCTCATCGAGATCCAGGAGCGGACGGCCGAGCAGGTGTCCAAGGCTCCCGCACTGACCCCCCTTGAAACATCCGACCGCGAGGACGCCCTCACGGACTGGCTGGACGACCACGGGATCACCGCCGGCTGGCAGCTGGCGCCCAACTTCGTCCAGGCGGGCCTCGACATCGACTGGCTCGACCAGGTCGCGTCGGCCGTCGGCGAAGAGACCCTCGAAGGCGCCGTGCGGTGGCTGAACTACACGGTCGAGACCGAGCTCCTCATGAACGAGATCGAGGACTCCACCGCGCGGATCTCCCACCTCGTCGACGCGGCCAAGCAGTACTCCCAACTGGACCGGGCCCCTTCCCGGTTCGCCGACGTGCACGAGCTGCTCGACAGCACGCTGATGATGCTCTCCGGGAAGTTCGGCAACGGCATCAAGGTCGTCAAGGACTACGACCGCACACTGCCCGAGGTCCCCGCCTACCCCGGCGAGCTCAACCAGGTGTGGACGAACCTGATCGACAACGCGGTATCGGCGATGAACGACGCGGGCGGCGAGGGCACGTTGACCGTGCGCACCGCGCTCGATCGTGACCTTCTGCTCGTGGAGTTCCGCGATACCGGGCCGGGAATCCCCGCCGACATCCGTGGCCGCATCTTCGACCCGTTCTTCACCACCAAGCCCGTGGGCGAGGGGACCGGGCTCGGCCTCGACATCTCGTGGCGCATCGTCGTCAACAAGCACCACGGCCAGCTCGAAGTGCACTCGGAGCCCGGAGACACCCGCTTCCAGGTACATCTCCCCCTCACGTCCACGAACTCCGACCCGGAACCCGTACCCGACCCCGTACCCGACCCCCCTCAGGAGCCTTCATGAGTACCCCGAACGGAATCGACCCCTCGGTCGCGCCGAGCGGCACCGGCTGCGCCGAGTGCGACGCGCTCGGCGGCTGGTGGTTCCATCTGCGGCGCTGCGCCCAGTGCGGCCACATCGGCTGCTGCGACGACTCACAGGGCAAGCACGCGACGGAACACGCCAAGTCCAGCGGCCACCCGGTGATCCAGAGCTTCGAGCCGGGCGAGAGCTGGTTCTGGGACTACAACACGTCCTCACTCATCGAGACGGGCCCGGACCTCGCTCCCCCCGCCAGCCATCCCGAAACCCAGTCGGCCCCCGGCCCGGCAGACCGAGTCCCTTCGAACTGGACCGAGTTGCTGGGCTGACAGGTTCCCTGGATAAGCGTTCCGGATCAGGCCCGCCCCGGGGCCGTGAACGTCACGTCCGCCGAGTGCGTCGTCGTGTCCGCGTCGCTGCCGAGGGCCCAGGCCGCGACCCGAGAGACGGTGGCGGCCGGGATCTCATGACCGTCGGCGCCGGGCAGCTCCATAAGGTTTGCGCGCTCCCGTGCCTGTGTTCCACTGACGTCGGATGCCGGTCAGGCCTCTGACGTGGGCGTTGACGCCGACGCCGACGCCCCGTGAGCGAGAGCAGGGAGAGGTTCGATGACGACGACCGCGAAGCCGAGCGTGCAGCACGAGGACGAGCAGGTGCGGGTGACCCGCTGGGACTTCGAGCCCGACACGCGTACCGGCCGCCACGTCCACGAGCACGACTACGTGGTCGTGCCCGTGGTGGACGGCCGGATCAGCGCGTTCGCCCCCGACGGCACGGTGACCGAGTCGCAGCTGCGCGCTGGCGAGTCCTACACGCGCCCGGCGGGCGGCGAGCACGACGTCGTCAACACGGGTGGCACGTGGCTGGCGTTCGTCGAGATCGAGCTCAAGGGAACGTCGAAAGCCGTGGCGTAGCGCTCCGTCGGTCAGCTGGCGGCGGTCACTTCACGAGGTACTTGCACCCCGCGATCGACTTGCCGTCCTTGTTGTCCGCGACCTGCTTGCCGTCGACCTTGATGACGCAGGATGCCGGCTCGAGCTGACCGTCCGAGCCGGTCACCGAGCCGGGGACGACCGACACCAGGCTGCCGACCTTCGATTCAGCTCCCTTGATGGTCAGTTGGGTCGTCCTGGTCCAGGGCAGGTTCACCTGCTCCGTCTTGCTCTCACCGGCCGTCCAGAGGACCTGCGTACTGCCCTGGCCCCGCACCTCGAAGGTCACTTCGCGGGTCGCCTCCTGTCCCTCGGCCGGCTTCGAGGCCGCGTGCGAGGGGGCCTTCGACGTGTCCTGCTTCGCCCCGGCCTCCTTGCTGTCTCCCCCGCCACTGCCGCACCCGGCCAGCAGAGCGGCGGTCGCCGCGACCAGAGCAATACCGGTTGCCGTTCCGCGCACGTTTCCTCCGTGATCCCCGTACAACTCAGCATGTCGACCCGGGCACAACTCGCCCGGGCCGAACATCTGAGCATAGTGGGGCGCCCGGGACGGCCACTCGGTCGCGCATCAAGTCACCACACACGAATAGGTAATTCATGTGCGCCGAATAGGTAACTCGCATCCACTCAACCCCGGGCGCACCGACGGCCCACGGGCGGCTGACGACGGTCGCGGAGGAGTTAGCACTGTCACACAGATCCAGGCAAGTCCCTGCATGTAAACAATCGAGCGGGTTACTACACTTCGTCAGGTTGTTCGGCGCCCGGCCGGACCGGCAGCACGGCTTTCATGCGGGATCACCGTTGATCCAGCTCCGGCGGCGACACGCAAGGAACCCATGACGACCTCACACAACGGCAGCGACGGCCCCCCGCTCGACGGACCGCTGCCCGGCACGGTGGCACTCGACAACGCAGGGGGCGTCGCGGGGAAGCACGGGACGCCGCCGATCGAACCCCTCGACCTGACGGTCGCCTCCCCCGACGCGGAGTCCTTCGCGGACAGCACCGTCGCGGCACACAGCGGCACGGCCCTGTTCACCGCGGGGCCCGCCGCCCCTGCCCGCACCCTCATGAACATCTTCGGCGCGTCCGTGCGCGACCACCGCGACGAGGTGGCCCTGGATGACGGCGCGAAGCAGCTCACGTACCGCGCGCTCGCCGACGAGGTCGAGAGCTTGCGCGTGCGGCTCGCGCTGGCCGGGGTCCGCAGGGGCGACCGGGTTGGGGTCCGCGTCCCGTCCGGAACCAATGATCTCTACATCGCGATTCTCGGGGTGCTCGCCGTCGGCGCCGCGTATGTCCCGGTGGACGCCGAAGACCCGGACGAGCGCGCCGAGTTGGTGTTCGGCGAAGCCGGGGTCCGGGCCGTCATCGGCGCCGGCCACGACCTGACGGCGTGGGGACCCGACGGCAAGGAGGAGGGCGGCGCCAGGACTCCCCGGGGATCCGCCGACTGCCTGCCCGGCACCGAGGACGACGCCTGGATCATCTTCACGTCCGGCTCCACCGGGAAGCCCAAAGGCGTCGCCGTCTCGCACCGCAGCGCCGCCGCCTTCGTCGACGCCGAGGCCGCACTGTTCCTCGCCGACGAGCCGATCGGCCCCGGCGACCGCGTGATGGCCGGCCTGTCCGTCGCGTTCGACGCGTCGTGCGAGGAGATGTGGCTGGCCTGGCGCAACGGCGCCTGCCTGGTGCCGGTGCCGCGTTCCCGAGTCCGCAGCGGCGCCGACCTCGGTCCCTGGCTCGTCGAGCAGGACATCAGCGTCGTGTCCACGGTGCCCACGCTCGCCGCGCTGTGGGAGCCCCAGGTCCTGGACGACGTACGCCTTCTGATCTTCGGCGGTGAGGCGTGCCCGCCCGAGCTGGCGCAGCGCCTGGTCACCGAGGGCCGCGAGGTGTGGAACACATACGGCCCCACCGAGGCCACGGTCGTCGCCTGCGCGTGCCTGATGACCGGCGAGGAGCCCGTCAGGATCGGACTGCCGCTGGATGGCTGGGAGTTGGCCGTCGTCGACGAGGCCGGCGCCCCCGTCCCGCTCGGCGCCACCGGCGAGCTCGTCATCGGCGGCGTGGGTCTGGCCCGCTATCTCGACCCCGCCAAGGACGCCGAGAAGTACGCGCCGCTGCCCTCCCTCGGCTGGGAGCGCGCCTACCGCAGCGGCGACCTCGTGAGGGCGGATCCGGAAGGCCTCGTCTTCCTCGGGCGCGGCGACGAGCAGATCAAGCTCGGCGGGCGCCGCATCGAGCTCGGCGAGGTCGACACGGCTCTGCAGGCGCTGCCCGGTGTTGCCGGGGCGGCCGCCGCCGTGCGCACGGCGCGCGGCGGCAACCAGTTGCTCGTCGGCTACGTCGTCACGCAGGACGGCTGGGACCGCGCCGGAGCCGTCGAGCGCCTGCGGGCCGCGCTGCCCGCCGCCCTGGTGCCGCTCCTCGCCCCCGTCGAGAGCCTGCCCACCCGTACGTCCGGGAAGGTCGACCGGGCAGCGCTGCCCTGGCCGCTGCCCGGCCTGGAGACCTCCACGGGGCCCGCCGAGCAGCTGTACGGCACGGAGGCATGGCTCGCGGAACAGTGGGCGCACACGCTCGGGGTGTCCGTGACCGGTGCCAAGGACGACTTCTTCGCGATCGGCGGCTCCAGCCTGGCCGCCGCCCAGCTGACCACCCGGCTGCGCACCCGCTACCCCAGCGCCGCCGTCCTCGACATCTACCAGCACCCGACGCTGCGCAAGCTCGCCCGTCATCTGGAGGAGTCCGCACAGGGCACGGAGGCTCACCGCGATGTCGGGCCGGTGCCGGTGCGCGCCCAGATCGTTCAACTCCTGCTGCTGCTCCCGCTGTTCACGCTGGTGGGGCTGCGCTGGTGTGTGGCTCTCGCCGCGCTCGGCAATGTCCTGCACTGGTTCGGGTCCTATGCCTGGGCTCCGGCGGTGTCCTGGTGGTGGGTGGCCGCGGGGGCGGTGGTGCTGTTGAGCCCGGCGGGGCGGCTCGCGCTCGCCGCGGGCGGCGCGCGGCTGCTGCTGCGGGGCGTCGAGCCCGGCACGTATCCGCGCGGCGGCCAGGTCCATCTGCGGCTGTGGACGGCGGAGCGGCTCGCCGAGTACAGCGGCGCGACCTCGCTGACCGGTTCGTGGCTGCTGCGGTACGCGCGCGCCCTGGGCGCCCGGATCGGCGCGGATGTGGACCTGCATTCGCTGCCGCCGGTGACCGGCATGCTCAAGCTGGGCCGCGGCTGCGCCGTCGAGGCCGATGTGGATCTGTCCGGGCACTGGCTGGACGGCGACCGTCTGGTGATCGGTGCCGTCAAGGTCGGCGGCGGGGCCGTCGTCGGCACCCGAAGCCTGCTCTTCCCCGGTGCGCGCGTCGGCAAGAAGGCCGAGGTGGCCCCCGGATCCGCGGTGACCGCCCAGATCCCGACCGGCCAGCGCTGGGCCGGCTCCCCCGCCGTGAAGCTGGGCAAGGCCAAGCGGGACTGGCCGAAGCAGCGGCCGAAGCGCTCGTACGGGTGGCGGCTGATGTACGGCGCGTCTGGCCTCGCCCTCTCCGCGCTGCCGGCGCTCGCGGCCGTGCCCGCGCTCGCGGTGGCCCTCCGCTTCGTACCCGCGGACGCGGATCTCGGCGAGGCGCTGCGCGGCGCCCTCCTCGCGGTGGTGCCCGCCGCACTGGCCTTCGGATGCGCGTACGCGCTGCTGCTGTTGGGCGCCGTGCGGCTGCTGAGCCTGGGGCTGCGGCCGGGGCTGCATCCGACGCACAGCCGCACCGGCTGGCAGGCCTGGACGGTCACCCAGCTGATGGACGCGGCCCGGCAGACGCTGTTCCCGCTGTATGCGGGGCTCGTCACCCCTCTGTGGCTGCGGCTGCTCGGCATGAAGATCGGCCGAGGCGCGGAGGTCTCCACGGTCCTCGCCCTGCCGAGCCTCACCACGGTCGGCGACGGCGCGTTCCTCGCGGACGACACCCTGACCGCACCGTACGAACTCGGCGGCGGCTGGGTGCGGATCGGGCGGGCCGCGATCGGGCGGCGGGCGTTCCTCGGCAACTCCGGCATGACCGGTCCGGGACGCAGCGTCCCGGACGGCGGTCTGGTGGGTGTCCTGTCGGCGACTCCGAAGAAGGCCAAGAAGGGCACCTCGTATCTGGGGCTGCCGCCGATGAAGCTGCCGCGCGCTCCCGAGGGCGGCGACCACTCCCGAACGTACGACCCGCCGGCGCGGCTGCTGTGGGCGCGTGGCGCGGTGGAACTGTTCCGGCTCGTGCCCGTCTTCTGCTCGGCGGCGCTCGCCGTCCTTACGGGCGGGGTGCTGTGCGCGCTCGCCGGTGCGACCGGCGCGGGCTGGTGGGCGACTGCCGCGCTGTCCGGGGCGGTGCTGCTCGGCGCGGGCGTCGTGGCCGGGTTGGCGGCGGTCGCCGCGAAGTGGCTTCTCGTGGGCCGGCACCGGGCCGGTGAACACCCGTTGTGGAGCGGCTTCGTCTGGCGCGACGAGCTGGCGGACACGTTCGTCGAGGTGGTCGCCGTGCCGTGGCTGATCGGAGCGGTGCCGGGGACCCCGCTCATGACGCTGTGGCTGCGCGGCCTGGGCGCGCGCGTCGGCCGGGGCGTGTGGTGCGAGAGTTACTGGCTGCCGGAGACGGACCTGGTGACCCTCGGCAGCGCGGTCAGCGTGAATCGTGGCTGCGTGCTGCAGACGCACCTCTTCCACGACCGGATCCTGCGGATGGACAAGGTGGCACTCGGCGCGGGTTCGACGGTGGGCCCTGGCGGAATCGTCCTGCCGGGCAGTACGGTCGGCGCTCGCGCCACTCTTGGGCCCGCGTCCCTGGTCATGGCCGCGGAGTCCGTACCCGACGACACACGCTGGCTGGGCAATCCGATCGAGGCCTGGCGGTCCTAGGGGTGTCCGGACATCCCCTGGAAGGGCGGACACACCTTAAGGTCGGTCAGGGCTTCGATGCGTATGGCACGAGGTGGGGGGCACGACACAGACACGTTGAGTACGGCGCAGGGAGTGGACACTTCAGTGAGCGGCCAGACAGCGGCTTCAGAGCCGTACTTCCCCGGGCACGGCGACCCCCGCTACCGGGTGCACCGCTACGAGCTGTCCCTCGACTACCGCCCCGGCCCCAACCGCCTCGCAGGTCACGCCCGCATCAGCGCCATAGCGGGCCGGGCCCCGCTCACCGAGTTCCATCTCAACCTCGAGGCCTTCCGGCTCGGCAAGGTGCTCGTCGACGGCCGGCCGCCGCGCTTCACGCACCGTGGCGGCAAGCTCCGGATCCGGCCCGTCAAGCCGCTGCGGGCCGGGGCCGCGTTCACGGTGGAGGTGCACTGGTCGGGCAATCCGAAGCCGGTCAACAGCCCCTGGGGCGGGCTCGGCTGGGAGGAGCTGTCGGACGGCGCGCTCGTCGCGAGCCAACCCGTGGGGGCGCCGTCCTGGTTCCCGTGCAACGACCGGCCCGACGACAAGGCCGCGTACCAGATCTCCCTCACGGTCCCCTCGCCGTACACGGTGGTCGTCGGCGGGCGCCTGCTCACGCGCACGACGAAGTCGTCGACGACGACCTGGGTGTACGAGCAGCAGGCACCGACGCCGAGCTATCTCGTGGGCCTCTCGATCGGCATGTACCAGACGGTCCTGCTGGGCGAGCCGGGGCTCGGCGGTGTGCCGCAGAGCGCGTACGTGCCCGTGCGTCTGCTGCCGGAGTTCTCGCGCGACTTCGCCCGGCAGCCCGAGATGATGCGGCTCTTCGAGGACCTCTTCGGGCCCTATCCCTTCGGTGAGTACGCCGTCGTCGTGGCCGACGAGGACTTCGACGTCCCGGTCGAGGCGCAGGGACTCTCCCTGTTCGGCGCGAACCACGTGGACGGCGCGCGGGGCTGGGAGCGGCTCGTCGCGCACGAGCTCGCCCACCAGTGGTTCGGCAACAGCCTCACCATCGCCGACTGGCGGGACATCTGGCTGAACGAGGGCTTCGCCAAGTACGCGGAGTGGCTGTGGTCGGAGCGCTCGGGCGGCCGGTCCACGCAGGAACTGGCCGCCGCCGCGCACCGCGAGCTGTCCGTGCTCCCGCAGGATCTGCTGCTCGCCGACCCCGGCCGCAAGTCGCTGTTCGATGACCAGGTCTACGAGCGCGGCGGGCTCACCGTCCACGCGATCCGGTGCGCACTGGGCGACGAGCCGTTCTTCCGCATGGTGCGCGACTGGATCTCGGCGCACCGGCACGGCGTGGTCACGACGGAGGCCTTCACCGCGCACGTCGCCCGGTACGCGGCGGCGCCGGTCGGCGACCTCTTGACGGCGTGGCTGCGCCGCAGGCCTCTTCCGCCGCTCCCGGCACCTCTCGTCCCGAACAGGTAAGGATTCCCCCGTGGCTGACGGAACACCGCGCTTCCCCCTGGATCCCACGCCCGTCCACGTGCCCTACGCCGTCCTGGACGACCTGCGCCGGCGCCTCGGCATGACGCGCTGGCCCGACGACGTGGGGAACGGCGACTGGTTCTACGGGGTCGACCGCTCCTACCTCCAGGAGCTGGCCGAGTACTGGCTGCACAGCTACGACTGGCGCAAGGCCGAAGCCGCGATCAACGCCTACGAGCACTACCAGGTGCGCGTGGACGGTGTCCCTGTGCACTTCATGCGCAGGCCCGGAGCCGGCCCGAACCCCACGCCGCTGATCCTCACCCACGGCTGGCCCTGGACCTTCTGGCACTGGTCCAAGGTCGTCGACCCGCTCGCCGACCCCGCGGCCTTCGGCGGGGACCCGGCCGACGCGTTCGACGTCATCGTCCCGTCCCTGCCCGGCTTCGGCTTCTCGGCGCCGCTGCGCGACCACCCCGACATGAACTTCTGGAAGGTCGCCGACCTCTGGCACACCCTCATGACCGACACTCTCGGCCACACCCTGTACGCCGCCGGCGGCTGCGACATCGGCGCCCTGGTCACCGGTCAGCTCGGCCACAAGTACGCGGACGAACTCCTGGGCATCCACATCGGATCTGGCCTGAAACTGGACTTCTTCACCGGCGACCGCGCCTGGGACTTCAGTGGCGGCCGACCCGTCCCCGACGGACTGCCCGACGACATCCGGGCCGGGATCCTGACCCTCGACCGCCGCTTCGCCTCCCACCTGGCCGTGCACGTCCTCGACCCCAGCACGCTCGCCTACGGCCTGAGCGACTCGCCCGTCGGGCTGCTCGCCTGGATCCTGGAGCGCTGGGTCAGCTGGAGCGACCACCACGGCGACATCGAGACCGTCTTCACGAAGGACGACCTCCTCACCCACGCCACGATCTTCTGGGCCGGCAACACGATCGGCACGTCGACGCGGTACTACGCGAACGCCAACCGCTATCCGTGGACGCCCGCCCACAGCCGCATGCCCGTCGTCGAGGCGCCCACCGGGCTGACCTTCGTCGGCCACGAGAACCCGCCCGGCGTCACGACGGCACAGCAGCGCGTCGACAACTGGCTCGCGAGCGACCGCGCCGACTGGTACCACCACGTGAACGTCAACGCCCATGACGAGGGCGGGCACTTCATCCCGTGGGAGATCCCCGGCGCCTGGGTCGACGATCTGCGCCGCACGTTCCGCGGGCGGCGCTGAGCGGGCCTGTGGGCGCTACTCGAACCGCGAAGGGTCGCCCGCCCCGCGCCGTACGATCTCCATCTCGCCGCCGGAGAAGTCGATGACGGTGGTCGGCTCGGTGCCGCAGTCGCCGGAGTCGAGCACGACATCGACCTCGTGGTCGAGCCGCTCCTTGATCGCCCAGCCCTGCGTCAGCGGCTCCTCCTCGTCGGGCAGGAGCAGCGTGCTGGACAGGATCGGCTCGCCGAGTTCGGCCAGCAGGGCCTGCACGACGGCGTGGTCGGGGATCCGGACGCCGACCGTCTTCTTCTTCGGGTGCAGCAGCTGGCGCGGCACTTCCTTCGTCGCGGGCAGGATGAAGGTGTAGCTGCCGGGCGTCGCCGCCTTGATCGCACGGAACACGTCGTTGTCGATCTGCACGAACTGCCCGAGCTGGGCGAAGCTCTGGCACATGAGCGTGAAGTGGTGACGGTCGTCGAGGTGACGGATCGCGCGGATCCGGCTGATGCCGTCCCGGCTGCCGAGCCGGCACCCCAGCGCATAGCAGGAGTCGGTCGGATACGCGACGAGTTCGTCGGCCCGGATGCTGTCGGCCACACCACTGATCGTGCGCCGCTGGGGGTTGTCGGGGTGTACGTCGAAGTACTTCGCCATTCGCCGATTGTAGTGGCCGCAGTCACACTTCGATCTCCGAACGGGCGCGGCTCTCCCCCGAAAGCAGTCCCCCGAAAGCAAAAGGAAATGCGGCCACGACACCCCAAGGTGTTGTATGGCCCTCATGGTGTCTTCCGACCGGCTGCTGGCCTTCGCGGCCATGTCGTTCCTGCTGATCGTGATTCCGGGTCCCAGCGTGCTGTTCGTGATCGGACGGGCGCTGAGTCAGGGCCGCCGTGCCGCGCTGACCACCGTCGTGGGCAACACGCTCGGCGCCTACGTGCTCGTCGTGGCCGTGGCGCTCGGTGTCGGTGCCGTCGTGGAGCGCTCGGTCCTCGTCTTCACCGCGCTGAAGCTCGTCGGCGCCGCGTATCTGGTGTACCTCGGCATCAAGGCGGTGCGCCAACGGCGTTCGCTGCACGCCGCGTTCACGGGTGACGGGGTCGCGCACGGCAGCCTGCGTACGTTGTGGGAGGGGTTCGCCGTCGGCGTGGCCAACCCCAAGACGATCGTGTTCTTCGCCGCCGTGCTGCCGCAGTTCGTGGACCGCGGCCAGGGGCACGTCACCCTTCAAATGCTGGTGCTCGGCCTGGTCTTCAACGTCATCGCCGTGGTGTCCGACAGCCTGTGGGGCCTGGTCGCGGCGACGACGCGGAGCTGGTTCGCCCGCTCGCCGCGGCGGCTCGGCATGGTCGGCGGCGTCGGTGGGCTCACGATGATCGGCCTGGGCGTCACCGTCGCGGCGACGGGCCGTACCGACTAGGGGGATCCGCCGGACACCCCTAGGGATATTCGCCTGTCTACGGCGCGAGCGCGACGCCCAGGGAGGCTGCGCCTATGGGCTTCGGCGCGCCCTGCTCGTAGAAGACGTCCAGTGCCGTGATCGTGAAACCGGCCTCCGTCAGCAGGTCGGTGATCGGGCGCGTGAGGTGACAGCCGCCGAAGAGCCGCTTGTGCACCGGTTCCATTCGTCGCTGCCAGCGGCGTACGTTCTCGTCCCCATCCGGTGCGAGGCCGTGCTCCAGGAAGTGCAGTGTCCCGCCGGGCCGCAGCACGCGGCGCACCTCGCGCAGGGCGGCCCCGGCGTCGGGGATGGTGCACAGCGTCCAGGTCGACAGCGCGGTGTCGAAGCTGTCGTCCTCGAAGGGCAGCGACTGGCCGTCCGGGCCCGCGCGGCGCACCGGGACGGACGCCGCGCCGACCCGCTCGGTGGCGAGTCGCCATCCGACGTCCGAGGGTTCGATCGCGACGACGCCCTCGACGGTCGACGGGTAGTGGGGGACGTTGTGTCCCGTGCCGAAACCGATCTCCACGACCTGGCCCCGCAGCCCCTCGCAGACCCGCCGTCTCAGCGGTGCGGTCATCTTCACGCCACAGGCGACATCGATGATCCGGGGCAGCACCTGCTCGGCATAGAACCCCATGGCGGTCCTCCACATCTCCTTTCCAGATCTCCTTTCCAGCATGGCATCGCGGCGGCCCCCGTGCGACGTTGCTGAACCGCGATCTTCCGGACCGCAACCATGGCTGTTCCTGAGCGGTCCCATCCGTAACTCACAGGAGACCCCGGAGGAACGTCTTGTCCCGTGCGCCCCGTAATCGCCGTCGTCTGTCGCAGACCCTGATCGCCTGCGGATGCGCGGTGACACTGCTCGCCGGCTGCTCGGAGGGCGACACCCGCGAGGACCGCACCGCCGACCCGGCTCCGAAGGTGCCCACGGGCCGGGGTGCGGGCGAGCGCGGGCTCGGGGACTTCGACCGGGACGGCTACGACGACTTCGTCACGTCCCTGACCACGCGGAACAAGTTCCGGGAGCCGACCGGCTACCACCTGCTCGTCCTCCCCGGCTCCGCGAAGGGCCTGGACCCCGGGCGCCGCAGGACCTACCGCGACTTCTTCTACGGTCCGCTGCTCCGCGCCGACCTCAACGGTGACGGCTACACAGACCTGGTCGCGACGCTGACCGACCACCACGCCAAGGATCCGGCGCGCCGGGACGACCCCGGCACTGCCGTGATCCTGCCCGGCGGCAAGAAGGGCCTCGGCGACCCGATCCCCGTCAAGGCCGCCGGTCTCGTCGTAGCGAGCGCGGCCACCGATGTCGACGGCGACGGGGCCGTCGACCTGGTCTACGCGGGGCACCACCCCAACGGGAGGGACACCGAACTGCCGGACCGGCAGGGCCTGGTGGCCTACGGCCCCTTCGGCAAGGACGGCGCGCCCGCCCGCACCGCCGAACTCAAGAACACGGCGAGCCCCAGCCAGGCGATCAGCGGGGACTTCGACGGCGACGGCTACGGCGATGTCATGTTCACCGATCCCAGCCCGGGCGAGGAGGACGCGGATCCGCCGGTGGACAACGGCCCGTACGTGACGTACTTCCGGGGCAGCCCCCGCGGGCTGACGCCGGCCCGGCCGCCCGGGAACCTCGGCAACGATACGTACGACGGAGTCCTGGTGCCGCGCAGCGGTGACGTCGACGGCGACGGGATCGAGGACGTTCTCGCGCCCGGATACCGCGACGTGGGTGTCGCGGAGGGCCCCGCCTCGGGGCGGCTCACCGTGGCGTACGGGTCGAAGTCCGGTGTAGGAGGCGGGCGGCCGAACGCCGTCTTCGACCAGGAGACACCCGGTGTTCCGGGCGACTCGCAGGGCAAGGACGGCTTCGGAAGGGGCGCGGGCACCGGCGATGTGAACGGTGACGGGCATCCGGATCTGCTCGTGGACACGCCGGGAGAGGACCAGGGCAACGGCCGCTTCACGCTGCTGCCGGGCGGTCCCGACGGTTCCCCGACGGGCGCGAACGCGACCGCCTTCGACCTCGACACCCCCGGTGTGCCCGGCACGCACGACCCGTCGGGCGGTGACGGGTTCGCCGCCACGTTCCCGCTCCTCGACGTCAACGGCGACGGCCGCTGCGACGTGGTGGCGAACGCCCCCGGCTATCGGCGCGGCAAGGGCGGCCTCTGGCTCTTCCCGGGTACCCCGGAGGGGCTTGGCACGGCGGGACGGATCCAGTTCCTGGATCCGTCCGGCCTCGGGCTCCCGCCGCGCACCGCGTAGGGCTCAGCCGTCCGGGGGTGGACCGTCAGCCCCGACCACGGTCCTCGCTTCACCCGGCCTCCGGCGCTTCCAGCAGGTCGCGTACCTCCTCCGCGGTCGTCTCCTGAAGGTCCTCGCCGAGCAGCAGCCAGCGGGTGATGCCGATCGACTCGAGGAACGGCAGGTCGTGGCTGGCGATCAGGAGGGCGCCCTCGTACGACTCCAGTGCGCTCGTCAACTGCCGCACGCTGGCCATGTCGAGGCTGTTGGTCGGCTCGTCGAGCATCAGGAGCTGCGGAGCCGGTGCGGCGAGCATCGTTGCCGCGAGCGCCGCACGGAAGCGTTCGCCGCCGGAGAGGGTGCCGGCCGGCTGCTCCGCGCGGGCGCCCTTGAACAGGAACCGCGCGAGCTGTGAGCGGACGTGGTTGTCGGTGACGCCCGGGGCCATGCGGGCCACGTTCGCCGCGACACTCAACTGTTCGTCCAGTACGTCGAGACGCTGCGGCAGGAACCGCAGCGGGACGAACGTCTTCGCCTCGCCCGACAGCGGTTCCAGCTCACCGGTGAGGGTGCGCAGGAGCGTGGTCTTCCCGGCTCCGTTGCGCCCCACCAGCGCGATGCGCTCGGGGCCGTGGATGTGGAGGTTGCCGTCGCGCAACTTGCCGTGCGGGAGGCTCAGTTCCTTGAGGCTCAGGACCGTACGGCCCGTGGGTACGGCGGTGTGGGGCAGGCTCACGCGGATCTCGGCGTCGTTGCGGATCGCCTCCGCGGCCTCCTCGCGCCGCTCGTGCGCCTCGCCGAGCCGGTCCTCGTGCAGCCCGCGCAGTTTGTCGCCGGACTCCTGCGCGGACCTCTTCTTCTCCCCCGCGACGATTCTCGGGGCCTTGCGCTGGGCGTCCAGCTTCTTGTTGTGCCTGGCGCGGCGGGCCACCTTGATCTGGGTCTCCTCCAGTTCGCGCTTCTGCCGGCGCACGTCGGCCTCGGCGGCCCTCAGCATCCGCCCGGCCGCCTCCTGCTGGGTGGCGAGCGCCTCCTCGTACGCGGACCAGCCGCCGCCGTACCAGCTCACGGCGCCGGAGCGCAGTTCGGCGATGCGGTCGACCCGTTCGAGGAGTTCGCGGTCGTGGCTGACCACAACGAGGACGCCGGAGCGCCAGGAGTCGACGGCCTCGTAGAGCCTGCGCCGCGCGAAGACGTCCAGGTTGTTGGTCGGCTCGTCCAGCAGGAGGATGTCGGGGCGCTCCAGGAGCAGGGCGGCAAGGCGCAGGAGGATGGTCTCGCCGCCGGACAACTGGCCGACGGTGCGGTCGAGTTCGACGTCCGCGAGGCCGAGTGAGCCCAGGGTCGCGAGGGCCCGCTCCTCGACGTCCCAGTCGTCGCCGACCGTGTCGAAGTGCTCCTCGCTCACGTCGCCGTTCTCGATGGCGCTCAGCGCGGCGCGCCGCTCGGCGATACCGAGAGCCTGGTCGACGCGCATCGCGGTGTCGAGGGTGATGTTCTGCGGCAGGTACGCGAGGCTGCCGCCGACCGTCACCGCCCCCTGGGTGGGGGTGAGTTGGCCGGCGAGCAGGCGCAGCAGGGTGGACTTGCCGGTGCCGTTCGTGCCGACGAGTCCGGTGCGGCCCCGGCCGATGGCGAGGGAGAGCCCGTCGAGGACAGGGGTGCCGTCCTGCCACTGGAAGGACAGGCCGGAGCAGGTCAGGGAGGCGCTGGGCGCGGTGGGTGTCGCCATGGTGTTTCTCGCATTCGCAAGCGCGGTGGGAGGGGGCTACGTATGCGAGCACCACGCGGCGACCGAGCCGGGGATCCGGAGATCCGAAAACCAGGCAAGGGGGTGCGGCTGTCCGACAGATCATCGGGGACGGCTCATGCACCGAGGTCGCATCCACGCGGGGTCACGGGCGGCACGGAACGGCCGCTGCGGCGTGACGGGCGTACGGCGGCGAAGGCCGTACGGCGCGGTGATCGCGATCCTCAGATGCGCAACGTCCACCTCAATCGGAGACAACAGAGACGCAGAAAATCTTAACGACCGGGTGATCAGAAGACAAGAGTCCCAGGTCTCGGGCCCTATCCTGCCCGCCATGCACTCTGAGCGCCCGACATGCACCAGGCGCGGCCGCGTGCAAGTCTGGGAGTGGCCGGAATGCCGTCGGGCACTCGATTCCGGCGCACTCCGGCAGGAGGAGCGATCATGAGCAAGAAACAGAGCCGGCACAACCGCGGCGCCCGCTCGGGCGGCCACGACCATGACCGCACCGCCCCCGCCGAGAAGAAGTCGACGCCGGAGCCGATCAAGAAGGCGACCGACCCCTCCGAGGAGCCCGCACGCCGGATCTCGGAGCACCACTCGCACAAGCAGCCGCGGAAGTTCGGCCACAACTGACGCGCGGGCCGGCCGCCCGCACCGTCACGTCCTGCGACGCGGGGTCACCGAACGCTGCCCCCGCGCCGAACCGTGCCCTCGCGCGCACGAGGTGGTGCCCGCCCGCCGCCGGCCGGTCATGATCTCGGCCCTAGAGTGCCCGTATGAGCCGCCTCACTTCGAACGGTGCCGCGATCCACTTCGACGACCTGGGCCCGGCCGACGGCGTGCCCGTCGTCCTGATCCACGGCCACCCCTTCAACCGCACCATGTGGCGCCCCCAGACCGCCGCGCTCACCGCCGCCGGATACCGCCTCATCGCCCCTGACCTGCGCGGTTACGGGGACAGCGACACGGTTGCGGGCACCACCCCCTTCCCCGCGTTCGCGGACGACATAGCCGCCCTCCTCGACCACCTGGAGCTCGACCGCGCCGTCGTCGGCGGTGTGTCCATGGGCGGCCAGATCACCATGGAGTTCCAGCGCAGCCACCCGCAGCGCGTGCGGGCCCTGGTCCTCGCCGACACCTCGCCGGTGGCCGAGACCGTCGAGGGCAAGGCGTTGCGCAACCGCCTCGCCGACCGACTCCTCGCGGAGGGCATGGACGGTTACGCGGGTGAGGTGATCGACAAGATGCTGGCCGCGTACAACGTCGCCGCGATGCCCCAGGTCGCCGCGCACGTACTGGAGATGATGCGGACCACCGACCCGGCGGGCGCCGCCGCGGCCCTGCGCGGGCGCGCCGAACGGGCGGACTACCGCGAGACGTTGGCGGCCACGTCCGCCCCCACGCTCGTCGTGGTGGGCGCGGACGACGTGTACACGCCACCTGAGGACGCCCGGGCCCTTCAGCGGCTGGCCCCGCACGCGACCCTCACTGTCGTCGACCGCGCGGGACATCTGCCGAACATGGAACAGCCCGATGCCGTCAACACCGCACTGATCCACTTCCTCAACTCCCTGCCCTGTTGAGGGATTTGCCGGGACAGGTTCTCGTCGGGCCTGTCCGCGAGGAATGGCACGGGCCTGGTGCGGTCCGGCGGTCTTGGTTTCGCGAGGCCTGGGGGAGAGTTCGGCGCTCCCCCGGCTCCGGCCGCCGCTACGGCCGCCGTTCCGGGCGCCGCGGACGCTTCGGCAGGCGCCGAACTGTCCGCGGCCTAGCGTCTGCGGCATGCAAAACGAAGGGGAGAGGGGCGGGGCGGAGTGACGGTGTGGGAGATGGTCGCCGTTTGTGCGGCCGGGGTGGGCGCCGGAGCCATCAACACCGCGGTGGGCTCCGGGACTCTGATCACGTTCCCGGTTCTGCTCGCCACCGGCCTGCCGCCCGTCACCGCGACCGTCTCGAACGCGCTCGGTCTGATCCCGGGGTCCATCAGCGGCGCCATCGGCTATCGCACCGAACTCGCCGGGCAGCGGCGGCGCATCCTGAAGCTGGGTGGTGGTGCCCTGCTCGGCGGGTTCGCGGGCGCCACGCTTCTGCTCGCCCTTCCGGCCACTGCGTTCGAGACGATCGTGCCGGCCCTCGTCGGTCTCGCCGTCGTCCTGGTCGCGTTCCAACCGCTGATCAGCGCCCGGGTGCGGCGCCGGCGCGAGCGGTCCGGCGCGCGCCCGCGCGGCGACGTGGGGCCCCTCCTGTTCGCCTGCCTCACGCTCGCCAGCGTCTACGGCGGCTACTTCTCCGCCGCGCAGGGAATCCTCTACGTGGCGCTGATGGGCATGCTCCTGGACGAGCCGCTGCAACGCCTGAACGCCGTCAAGAACGTCCTGGTCGCGCTCGTCAACGCCGTCGCCGCGCTCTTCTTCCTCTTCGTCGCCGACTTCGACTGGACGGCCGTACTGCTCATCGCCGCCGGCTCCGCAGTCGGCGGTCAGCTCGGCGCGAGGGCAGGCCGGCGCCTCAGCCCCGGGGCTCTTCGCGCCCTGGTCGTGACGGTGGGGACCGTCGCCGTCGTCCAGCTGCTGCTGCGGTGACCGAGCCTGCTCACCCTGCCGAGGCACCCTCATGGGGTTCGAACACCGTGAACTGCGCGCCCTGAGCGTCCCGCAGCGTGGCCCAGCGCCCCGCCTCGTCCACCCACTCGCCCGCCACCGCACCGTCGTGCTTGACGGCCGCACGGGCGCGCTCGGCGACGCCGTCCACGGTGAACTGGACCTCCCAGTGCGGTCGGACGTCGGGATCGGGGGCCGCTTCGACAGCGCCGGAGCTGATCCGGGCCATGGACAGGCCGCCGCAGACCAGGACGACCTCTTCGTTCTCGTAGCGGACGTCGCAGCCGCCGGGCCCGGTCCAGCCGAGGACCTCGCCGTAGAAGATGGCGGCGTCGAAGGCGTTCCTGGTCACGAGGCGGAGCCTGACGTGCGCATCGGGGTGACATCCGCTCCAGTCCCGTTCGACGTGCCCGGACCAGATCCCGAAGGCGGCGCCGCTGCTGTCGGCCACCAGTGCGGCGCGGCCCAGCGGGAAGGGGATCGGGCCCACGCCCACGGTGCCGCCGCGTTCGCGGATCCGGCTCGCCGTCTCGTCCGGGTCACCGACGGCGAAGTACGGCAGCCAGGACGTGGCCAGGCCGAGGGTGGACGCCACCGCGCCGATGCCCGCCACCGGTCTGCCGTCCACCATCGCGACGGCGAACCGGTCGCCGAGGCGGCCAGGGCGGAATTCCCAGCCGAGCACGGCCTCGTAGAACGCACTGGTGGCGGCCAGGTCGTGCGCCGCGAGGCTCACCCAGCAAGGGGCCCCGAGCACGGCGCCGCTCGGCGGGCCGTCCTCGTCACCGGCCTCGGTGGCCAGTCTGTCGGTCATCGTGCACCATCCCTGAATCACGGCCTGCGCCCATTGCAGCAAGAACGGCCTCGTGCGGCCATCGCCCAGTGGGACGACACGCACCTGGCCGCACGCCGCCGGGCGAGAGGCCGTGAAGCCGGGGGCGCCTCGGAACGCCCAGCGTAGAATCAGGATAAAAGGTGCCGAACGGGCACGCTGTGCGCGGTGCCGCGTCGGCGTCCTGGTCTTGGGGAGGGAAGTGCCCCGGTCCCGCCGGAAGGAGTCCACGATGACGACCGGGCAGGCAGTCGATTCCGAGCGGAAAGAAGAGTTCGCGGGGCGCATGGTCCAGGTGGTCAATGACGCGTGTCTGGGCTATCTGTGCAGCCTCGGCCATCGGACGGGGCTTTTCGACGCGATGGCACCTCTTCCGCCGTCGACCAGCGTCCAGATCGCCAAGGCCGCAGATCTCGACGAGCGGTACGTACGGGAGTGGCTCGGCGGTCTCACCGTCGCCGGTGTCGTCGAATACCGGCCGGACGACGGCACGTACTGGCTCCCGCCCGAGCACGCCGCGTCTCTCACCCGGGCAGCGGGGCCGGAGAACATGGCCGCGCTCCTTCAGGACCTCGCGCTCCTCGGCATTGTCGAGGACGAGGTCCTCGACGCGTTCCGCAAGGGCGGCGGCGTCCCCTACTCCTCGTATCCGCGGTTCCAGGAGCTCCAGGCCGAGGAGACGGGGCGCGTCTACGACGTGGCCCTGGTCGACTCGATCATCCCGCTGGCGCCGGGCCTGCCGGAGCGGCTGCGCGGCGGGATCGACGCGCTGGACATCGGAACCGGGCAGGGCCATGCGGTGAATCTGCTGGCTCAGGCGTTCCCCAAGAGCCGGTTCCGCGGCGTCGACATCTCCCGGAAGGGCATCGCGGCGGCCCGCGCCGAGGCGGAGCGGCTCGGCCTCGACAACGTCCGGTTCGACGTGGTCGACACCGCCGATCTGAGCGGTACGTACGACCTCATCACGGCGTTCGACGTGATCCACGACCTGGCCCGCCCGGCGCGCACCCTGGACGCGGTGGCCGCCGCGCTGCGCGACGACGGCGTGTTCCTCATGGGCGACATCTTCGCCTCCAGCAATCTGGAGGAGAACATCGGCCATCCCCTCGGCCCCGCCCTGTACACCTTCTCGGTCTTCTACTGCATGACCGTGTCGCTGGGCGAGGGCGGCGCGGGGCTCGGCGCGGTGTGGGGGCGGCAGCGGGCGCTTCAGATGCTCGCCGACGCCGGGTTCGGTGACATCGACGTGGAGCAGGTCGAGGGCGACATCCTCAACGTGTACTACGTGGCCCGCAAGTGACCGCCGCCGGTTGCCGGGTCATTCGCCGGCCCAGGAGACGCGGACCAGGCGTGCGTGCGTGGCCGTCGGGGAGCTGACGAATTTCTTCCAGGAATCCCGTCACCGCAGCGCGCACGGGGCTGGCGTCCCCTCAGGCGTCGGGGAGCCCGGCCAGCCACTCGACGAGGATGCGGTTGACGTCATCGCCGCGCTCCTGCTGGATCCAGTGGCCACATCCGTCGAGGATGTGCGACGAGCGCAGGCCCGGCAGGGTGGTGGGGTAGGCGCCGATGGCATCGGACAGCCATGTGGTGGACGCGTCCATGGCGCCGCCGATGAACAGGGAGGGCTGGGTGACGGGGGCGCCTCGATGGGCGGCGAGTTCCTCCCAGTCCCGGTCCATGTTCCGGTAGCGGTTGAGCGCTCCGGTCAGTCCCGTACGCTCGAACTCCCCTGCATACACGTCGAGTTCGGCCTCGTCGAGCCAGGCGGGGAGCCGGTCGACAGGGAAGCGTTCACGCATCGATCCGCCCCGGGCGACGAAGTGCGGGTCGGGTGCGCCGGGCGCGGCCATCGTATCGGCCGACAGCGCGGCGAAGATGCCCGCGAGCCAGCCGCGCACGTCCGGCTCGATCTCCGCCTCGGCCCGCCCGGGCTCCTGGAAGTACGAGACGTAGAACTCCTCGTCTCCGCCCATGCCCGCGAAGATGTCGCTGGGCCGCGGCCCGCCGGGCGGGGTGTAGGGGACGCTCAGCAGTGCGACCGCGCGGAAGACCTCCGGCCTGAGCAGGGCCGAGTGAGCAGCGATGTTCGCGCCCCAGTCGTGCCCGACGAGGATCGCGGACCGCTCGCCGAGGGCGTGCACGACGGCGACGTTGTCGTCCACCAGATCGAGCATTCCGTACGCGGCCGGGTCGGCGGGCTTCGAGGAGCGGCCGTAGCCGCGTACGTCGAGTGCGACGGCCCGGTATCCGGCCGCCGCGAGCGCCGGCAGCTGGCGGCGCCATGAGAACGAGCTCTCGGGGAACCCGTGCACGAGCAGGACCAGCGGACCGGTGCCCTGCTCCACGAGGTGGATCCGGCCCGCGGGCCCGTCGACCAGTCGGTGTGTGGCTTGCCCGGCCTGCTGCGACATGCGACCTCCTGTAGATACCGTGCGGCCACGCCGGGTGCGACCGGCCGGGGCGGCCCTGACGCCGATCATGCAACGGGCCAGGGCGCGCCACCGACCCTTCTTGCCGTTCCGGCAAAGAATCTGCTCGGCCGAGGCGATCTGCTGGAGTGCGTCCGGCTCAGTCGCGCGCGCCGCCGATCATGTCCACGAGTTCCGCCAGCGCGGTGGCGGCTTCGGGCAGGCCCGGCGTGGGCGTCACCGGTTCGTCCAGGTACATGTCCCGCCGGAGTTCGATCATGAGTGCGCTGACCCTCGGGTCCTTGCCGTAGTGCCGCAGCGGCACGTACGTCCCGGCGAACGGTGTGTCGAGGGCGATGTCCCCGAGCCGGCCGAAGGCGGCGCGCGCCTGCGCGAGCAGGGCGTCGGGGGTGTGGAAGGGGTCGGTGCCCAGGCACACGTGCGGGCGCGGGCCCGCGCCGTGGAGTTCGTACGGCAGGGCCCGGCTCGGGTACGAGTGCACGTCGACGATCACCACGCGCCCGGCGGCGGCGAGCCGGTCCTCGACGGCGTCCGTCATCGCGGCGGCGTAGGGGTGGAAGTAGGTGTCGAGGAGCTCTGGGCCATCGGCGGGAGGTTCGGGCCTGAGAACCTCACGGTGGGTGGTGTGGGTGTACACCGCGCCCATGCCGACCGCGCTCATCTCCTCGCGCTCGTCGGGAAACCGTTCGGGGTCCACGACGAGGCGGGAGAGTTCGTTGACGAAGCGCCAGGGCGTCATCGCCGCGTCACGCGCGGCGAGTTCGGCGATGTCCTGCGTATGGGCGTCCGTGATCAGGTCCAACTCCCGTTCCAGGGAGACGTCGTCGAGCACGATGCCCTTCCGGACGTACGCCGGCACGACACGCGAGCCGTGCGGCACGTGGAGGAGGACGGGCGAGGCCGCGCTCCCGGGAATCAGCCGGTACGACGGCCGGGTGTCCTCTGCAGAACTGTCCGTGGTGTCCATGTGCACACTCTCCTCCGC
Source organism: Streptomyces sp. DS1-CR2 (assembly GCF_055760475.1). Lineage (NCBI taxonomy): Bacteria > Bacillati > Actinomycetota > Actinomycetes > Kitasatosporales > Streptomycetaceae > Streptomyces > Streptomyces sp. DS1-CR2. Next base: position 8,616,768 of record NZ_CM147085.1, on the reverse strand, counting down.
CCGACGGCCCTCACAGGCCGCAGTGCGTGGACGGCACTTCGCCGTCGTATGGCCGAGGCCGACCGCGTCCGGGTTGACCCCGGTGCGGTAGGAGCGCTGCGACATCAGTTCGCCGCCCTGAGGCCGAGCCCACCAGGCGAAGGGCTACGCGGGCGCGGGCCGCCATGACGGGGAGCGGCCCAGGAGCGCGACGATCTCGTCGAGCGGGGAGCCGCCGTCGGCCGCGACCACCGGCGCGAAGGCCGCACGAGGGCCAAGGCGCGCCTCGCCTCCGGGCACCACCCGCGCCACGGCGAGCGCCGCATCGAGGAGTTCGGGGCCGAACGTCACCGTGTGCCCCAGTGTCCGGGCCACGTCCCAGGAGTGCACGACGTAGTCGACGAGGTGGAAGCTGACGGCCTGCGCTCCCGGGAACGGTCCGCCGTCGCGGATCTCCGGGAGCGGGAACGGCCGCTCCGTCACCCCGTCGACGGCGAAGGCCTCCAGGACGTGCTGGGCAGCCGCGCGGTACGCCCCGACCGGGTCGTCCCCCAGGGGACGCGGCTGCCACACCGCGATGTCCGCCTCTGCGCGCGAGGCCGCGGCGAATCCGTAGTGCTGCGCGGCCATGTGACCGAGCAGGTCACGCAGCGTCCACCCGGCGCACGGCGTCGGCCTGACCAGGTCCCCGGCCGTCGCCCGCCCCACCACGTCGACGCTCGTACGCACCGCTTCCGCGTCGAACGCGACCAGATCCTTATTCATAGGCATACGCTTATGGTCTGTCGACGCCTATCACATGTCAACGTCTATCATCGGCACGTGATGGCCAAGAACGGCGGACGGCGCGACCTCGCCGCGATGCTGCAGCCCCTGGTGCGTTCCCTCATCGCCGCCGAGCTGCCGGTGCTCGCCTCGCACGGGCTCTCGATGTGGGGATACGTCGTCCTCAGCGCCCTGGACGACGGCCCGGTCCGCACGCAGGCCGCGCTCGCGGCGGCCATCGGCGCCGACAAGACCCGGATCATCTCCACGCTGGACACGTTGCAGGAGAACGGGCTGATCTCCCGCACCCCGGACCCGCACGACCGCCGGGTCCGGCTCCTCTCCATCACCGACGAGGGCCGGCGTGTGCGCAGGTCCGCGCAGGCCGACATCCACGCGCACGAGGACCACCTCCTGTCCCGGCTCCCCGCGGCCGAGCGCCGTGTCTTCCTCGACTCGGTCCAGACCCTGACCCCGGATGCGGACACCCCCTAGGCACCCCCTAAGGGGCCCCTGCCCCCAGGTGTCCGAGCACCGAGCGCACCGCCCGTTCCACCGCGTCGCGTGACGCGTCGGTGGGGTCGGTCGTCTCGAAGCCATGGTGTCCGAGCGGCACGTCGATCACCTCGACCGCGGCGCCGCAGTCCGCTGCCGCGGACACGAACTCCTCGACCGTCACCGCGATTTCAGGGCGCTCGAGCCCCACCCGCGTCAGCACGATCGGCAACTGCCCCGCACCACGCACCGCCGCCGCCGGGCGGAACCGGCTGTCGGTGAGCCCCCAGCCCGGCAGCGGCGCGAGGATCGGGTACGAGGCCGCCACGCACCGCAGCCACGGCGGCGGCGCCGCGAGCCAGTCGGCCGACAGGAGTCCGCCGGCGGACACGAACCACAGCGCGACGCGGGCGCCGTCGACCCGTGGATCGGCCCGCACGAGATCGATCGCCCCGGCGATGTCGTCGGCGGCCCGCCCGTACGCGGTCAGTTCATGGAGCCGGTGGTCCACGGTCACGCCGACAGCGCCCAGGCTCGCCACGTACTGGGCGTAGCCGACGAAGGCGGGCCAGTCACGCGGTGTCGGGCGGGCGCCGGCCGGAACCGGCCCGCCGTGCACGAAGACCACAGCGGGCCGGGGGCCGTCGGCATCGGGCAGATGCAGATCGACGCGGCCCGTGCGCTCCCGCGGCCGCTCCTTGACGTCCATGAGGAACGGCCGTAGATGTGCAGGCTGTTCGCGCCCGCTGGCGGACACCTGGCGCCCCTCCCCCGCGGCGGCCCGGAGCAGGACGTCCACGAGCTCGCGGGGAGCGGAGAGCATCGGCCAGTGCCCGGTGTCGAGTTCGAAGAAGGTGACACCCGCGTCGGCGAGCGCCCGGAACGCGGGATCGCCCATGGCCACCATCGCCTCGACCACGGCGATTCTCGACCCGTTGGCCGTGCACAGGACACCCGTCGTCGGCAGCTCGGCGCCCGCGCCGGACAGACGCAGCGGCTGGGTGAGCGTGGCCAGGGGCTGGGGAGCGGCCCGTTCGGTCAGGCGTTCCAGCGCCTCGGCCGTGAGGCCGGCGACGCTGCCCCAGCGCTGCCACTCCACCACCACCGGCGCGGGCAGCGTCCCGGCGCTGCTTTCCCGGGACAGGGTCAGCACGCGCTCGCGGACCGTCTGGTCGGGCACCAACTTGAGGGCCGGGTCGCCGCTCTGGGGGATGCCGACGTCCACCTGGACGATCCTGGCGATCCGTTCGGGCCGCCGGTGCGCGGCGCCGCGCACCGGGTGAATGCCGTAGCAGTGGCCGACGAGGACCACGTCCTGTGCCTCGAGCCGGTCGATCAGCCGCACCAGCTCCTCGATGTGCGTCTCCAGATCCACGCCCGGCCCCGCCGGACGACCGCCGCCCTCCATGCCCGTGAGCGTCACTTCGTACGCCCGCTCCCCCGCGTCCCTCAGCCCGGCGGCCACTTCCCGCCATACCCAGCCGCCGGTATGGGCCCCCGCCACCAGGATGAATGCCGTCATACCCGTCTCCTCCCACGCCATAGTCCACTCACCGGCCGCACCGGCCGTCCACGCTCGCCGGTACCGTAGGAACTCCCCCTGAGGGAGGTTCAAGCCGTGTCCGCCGACAGCACGTGGTCCATCGGGGAGCTCGCCGAACGCGCGGGCGTCACCGTCAAGACGGTCCGCTTCTACTCGGACCGCGGTCTGCTGCCCGAAGGGCCCCGCAGTACGGGCGGCCATCGCCGGTACGGACCCGAGGCGCTCGACCGGCTCCGCGTCATCCGCTCCCTGCGCGCCCTCGACCTGCCGCTGCCGGACGTGAGCCGCGTGCTGAGTGAAGAGGGCGCGCTGGACGACGCTCTTGAGGACGTCGTCGCGGGGCAGTTGCGGGACATCGGCTCCCGACTGGCCGGGCTGCGCTGGCGGGAGGCCGCGCTCCAGCTGCTCCAGGACTGCACGCCCGCCGAGCGTACCGAGCGGCTGCTTCTCGTCGGCGCGATGTCGGCACCGCCCAGTACGGCCGCACCAGCCCGGTTCTGGCGCCGGTGGCTGCCGCTGCGGATGCCCGCCCGAGTCGTCTCCGCCGTCCTCGAACAGGCCGTACCGCAGCCTCCGGAGGACCCGACTCCGGCCCATGTCCTGGCCTTCGCCCGGCTGCACGCGTTCACCTCGCGATCGTGCGAGGGCGGCGACCGCGGCCAGCCCGCGGCGCACCGGACCGACGAGGGGTTCCGCCCCGGGGTGCTCTACGAGGGGCTCGGCGAGGCCCACGCTCTGGCATCGCCGCACCTGCGCGACCAGCAGTCACCGCACGAGGGCGAGGCGCTGGACTGCTTCGTCTCCGCCCACGCGGCCTCACGGGGCGTACGCGACACCCCCGCGTTCCGCCGCACGCTCAGCCGTGTGCTGGCCGCCGATCCGCGTATCGACCACTACTGGCAGCTTGTCGCCGAACTGACCGGTCCTTCGCGGCCGACGCCCGGCGCCGCCCACGACTGGCTCTGCGCCGCGCTCGACGCCCAGGTCGCACGTCAGACCAGCTGAGGGGCGGCAGTCATCGGCGGTTAATCGCTTGGGCCCGCGCCGCCCGCTTCCGTATCTTGGCGCAACGGCAGACGCGCCATGTGGCTCTACGCGAAAGGCTTCCATGTGCCCTCGTAAGTTGCGGCCCGAAGAGGCGGACATCGACGCCTCGTTGGTGCGCCGGCTCGTCGACGGGCAGTTCCCTGAGTGGGCCGGGCTGCCACTCACCGAGGTCATCTCGGCGGGTACGTCCAACGCCATGTACCGCCTCGGCGAGGACATGGCCGTGCGGCTCCCCCGCCTTGCGGGCTCCGCGCAGGACGTGGACAAGGAGCACCGGTGGCTGCCCCAGCTCGCCGGAGCGCTCCCCTTTGCCGTCCCCACGCCCCTGGGCAAGGGCACTCCCGGCGAGGGCTACCCGTGGCCGTGGTCCGTGTACCGCTGGCTCGACGGCGCCAACCCCGCCCAGGACCGCACCCCCGAACCGGCCCTGCTGGCCGAGGACTTGGCGCAGTTCGTCTCCGCACTCCAGCGTGTCGACCCCACCGGCGGCCCTGCTTCCTACCGCACCGAGCCGCTGGCGGAGCGGGACGAGGTGACGCGTGCGGCGATCCGTGAGCTGCGGGCGGAGCTGGACGGTGATGCGGCGGCCGCCGTCTGGGAGTCGGCCCTGCGGGCGCAGGGGTGGGCCGGGCCCGCCGTGTGGATCCACGCGGATCTGCAGCCCGGGAACGTGCTCGTCGCGGACGGACGGCTCAGCGCCGTCATCGACTTCGGCTGTCTGGGTCTTGGTGACCCGGCGGTCGACCTCATCGCGGCCTGGTACCTGCTGCCCGCCGGTGCGCGCGAGGTCTTCCGGACCGGCTCGGGCTCGGACGACGACGCCTGGGCACGGGGCCGCGGCTGGGCCCTGTCGGTCGCCCTCCTGGAGCTCCAGCACTACCGGGAGAGCAACCCGGTGATGGCCTCCATCGCCCGCCATGTCATCGCGGAACTCCTCACCGACGACATCGCGGCGGCCTGACGATCCGACCTGCCCAAACACCGGCACGGCCCCGGATCGGTCCGCCGCGGGCCGCAACCACGGTCGAGGCAGGCGCGCTCACCGCCCTGATCATTCGGCAGCCGCGCGCAACCACTCGTCCAGGCGGGCGAAGTCGGCCTCCGTGAGGCCCCGTCGAGGGTCCACACGATGCAGCAGGGCGCGTTCCGGGTGATGTGCGAAGACCCAGGCACGCTCGGTGTCGGTGATCTCGTCGTCGACCCATGCGAAGGGACGGCCCTGCGCCTGGTCGACCAGGGCGCGGGTCTTCCAGTGCAGGCCACGCACGCCGTGCCCTTCATCGCACGCGTCCCGAACCGGCGGGTCCGGCCAGTCCACCACCGGCAGCGGAGGCAGCCCGAGGAGCGGGGCGACGCAGTCGTTCGCCTCGTCCATCCAGGTCGTCGCCCAGACGAGCTCGCACGGGAGCGCCGCGAGCCGGGGGCCGTACTCGGGGTTGATCCTGGCCAGCAGGGGGTTCAGGTCGGCGCCCGGCGGGGCGGGGCATCCCGGGCGGCACATCGGATACGTCGGATAGGACTCCGGCGGCCCGCCGAACGGAATCAGCGGCCCGTCGATGTCGAGGAAGAGCAGCGGAAGCTGCTCGGATCCGGTCACTTCAGCACCGTAGCGACTCGGGCACCACGCCCGCGGCCACGCCGCTAGTGTGACGGGCATGACTGGGGACACGGGGCCTGCGGACAGCCACGAACTGGCGGGCGGCATGGTGAACGCGGGCGCGGTCTTCCGGCGGGGCGACGTGGTCGAGCGGCCGGCGCCGCCGAATGTCCGGGCGCTCCACGCCTACCTCGCGGCGCTGAGGCATCAGGGATTCGACGCGGCTCCGGTGCCGGTCGGCGTCCGTGCCGACGGGCGTGAGCAGTTGGGGTTCATTCCCGGCTACGTGGCCGTCCCGCCGTTTCCGCGGTGGGCCATGTCGCAGACGGCCCTCCGGTCTGTCGGGGTCCTGCTGAGGCGCCTGCACGAGGCGAGTGCGCGCGTCGCGGTGGACGTATCCGCCGGCTGGGCCGGGGCGCTGGCCGATCCCGAGGGCGGCACGATGCTGTGCCACAACGACGTGTGCCCGGAGAACGTCATCTTCCGGGACGGCCGCGCCGTGGCCCTGATCGACTTCGACCAGGCGGCCCCGGGCCGCCCGGTCTGGGATGTCGCGATGACCGCCGGCTACTGGGTCCCGATGCTGGACCCCGAGTCCGCGGCCCGGCTCTATCCGGTACCTGACCCCTCTCACGCGTGGGACGCCCCGGGGCGGCTGCGGCTCCTCGCGGACAGTTACGGGCTCTCACCGCGGGAACGCGCCGCATTGCCGGAGGTCGTCGAACAGGCCGCCGCGGTATGCCGGGCGTTCGTCGCCCGGCGCGTGGCCGACGGGGACCCCGCCTACGTCCGGGCGCTGCGCGAGCGCGGGGGCTGGGAGCGCTGGGACCGGATTCAGTCGTGGCTCAGCGCCGGGCGCCAAGCGTTCACGACGGCCCTGCTCGCCTGACCCGGTGCCAGGCGCGAGGCGTTCACGGCGCTCCCTGCTCGCCTCACCCCGCGCGCGTCACGCGCCCCCTTCCGCCCCCCGTGAGGCGTCCGAAACCAGTGATTCATCAAGCGGGTGGTGAATAGGGCTGGTTGGCGGGGTGAAGAATGCGCAACCATGTGCACATGACCGCGGCCCATCGCGCCATGACCCAGCTGGAGTCCTGGCCGAACCTGGTAAGTGGCTCTCCCCGGTGCGCCGTTGGGCGCGCCTTCGGGACAGCAGGGTGCGACATCGTGCACTTCCATGCCAACGATGCGGCAGACCTGTACCTCACCCGGACGGCGGTCGAACGCCTCCTTCCGCTGTTGCGCGACAGCACCGCAATCCGGGTGCGCCCCGGCGCCTCGTGGATCACGGTGCTGCTCGACTGCGACGACGACGTGGCGCTCCTGCTGACGCTCATCAGCATGGCGCTCAAGGAACATGAAGCGTTCACAGTGCCCGAGGAGGAGTGCGCCGGGCCCCGCACCGCCCGTACGGCTGCGCCCTGCGACTGGGAACCACGGGCGATCCCTTCGCCGCGCGCCTTTGGCCCTACGGCGCCTTCCGGCGCCGCTCACCACGGACGCGTCCACGACGCGTGGAAGGCCGTCGGACGGATGCTGCCGCACGGCCACTGACGAGAACGATGCCGGGGTGCGCGGGCTGAAATCGGCAACAGGCACACTGCAATTGCCGTCGACCGCCGGTCAGGCGCCTCCGCCTGTCACGCGCCTCCGCCCGTCAGTCGCCCCCGCCCACCACGGCCTCCGCGCCCCGCGCCGCCCCCGTGCTCTCGCGCTCGATCAGGCGCGGCAGCGGCACCTGGACCGTCCGCGACGGGCCGCCGTCCAGGAGTGCCGTCAGTTCCTGGGCCGCGGTGCGGCCGAACTGGACCGTGTCGCGGGACAGTGCTGACAGCCAGGGCTTGACCATGCGGCACAGCGGGGAGTCCTCCCAGGCCACCACCGAGACGTCGCCGGGGACCGAGAACCCCAGCTCACCGGCGGCGGCGACCCCGGCGACGGCCATCACGTCGTTGTCGTAGACGAGCGCAGTCGGGGGTGTGTCGCCCTCCATGACGCGGCGTGTGACCGCGGCGCCCTCGGCGTCCGAGTAGTCCGTGGTCACGGAGCGCACCTCGGTCAGGCCACGGCGCTCGGCCTCGGCGCGCAGGGTGCGGATGCGCCGCTCGGTGTGCGCGAGGCCCGGCAGGCCTGCGATGTGGACGATGCGGCGGTGCCCGAGCGCGTACAGCTCGTCGACGACCGACGCCATCGCGCCGGCGTCGTCCGCCCACACCGTCGACATGCCAGGGTGCTCCGCGTCGGGCACTCCGCCGATCACCACGGCGGGCAGCCCGAGTTCGTCGAGGAGTGCGGGGCGCGGATCGGCCGTGCGGGGGTCGACGACGAGCACGCCGTCCACCCGGTGCTCGGCCCACCAGCGCCGGTAGACGGCGCACTCCGCCCCGACGTCCTCCACCACCTGGAACAGCAGGCCGAGGTGACGCTCCGCCAGGACTTCCTGGATGCCGGAGATGAGCTGGAGGAAGAACGAGTCCACGCCCAGCGTGTCCGCCGGTCGTGCCACGACCAGGCCGACCGTGGCCGCGCCTTCGCCGGACAGAGCGCGGGCCGCTGTGCTGGGCCGCCAGCCGAGCTGCTCGGCCACCCGCCGCACCCGGTCGCGGGTCACCTCGGAGACCCCTGGCCGGTCGTTGAGCGCGAAGGACACGGCGCTCTCCGAGACACCCGCCCTGAGCGCGATGTCCTTCATGGTCGGTCGGCGCGCGGGAGACCGCTTGGCTGGCACAGCTGCCCCTTTCCCCGTGGAACCCCGGTGGGTTGCCGCGACCAGCCTAGCTCATGCGGTCAGAGACTAATGCGCTTGAGTTCAAGACCCTAAAGCGCATTAGTCTCGCACTGCAAAAGGTCTACTCCACTACTCTGACCTGGTGTTCTTCCAGGCGACTCCCGGAAGTTTCAGAGAATGCATTGACTTTTTCCGTGTTCGCAATGCAGGGTCTGCACGGCAACATTCGACGCCGCCGCAAAGGAGCCGTGTCACCGTGCCCATCTCTCGCAGAGCACTAGCCGCTGCCGCCGCCATCGCTGTCGTCCTGCCGCTGAGCGCGTGCGGTTCCGGGGGTGACGACAGCGGCTCGACAGACGCCTCGGGCAAGATCGAAGGCAGCATCACGTTCCAGACGTGGAACCTCAGAGCCAACTTCAAGCCGTACTTCGACGGCCTGGTCAAGGACTTCGAGAAGAAGTACCCCGGCACGCACGTGAAGTGGATCGACCAGCCAGGCGAGGGCTACGCCGACAAGATCAGCGCGGACGCCGCCGGCGGCACGCTGCCCGACGTCGTCAACGTCTCCCCCGACCTCGTCGCCCCGCTCGCCAAGGCCGGCCTCGCGCTCGACCTCGACAAGGCGGCGTCGAAGTACAAGAAGGAGTATCTGCCGGGGGCCTGGGCGAGCCATCAGATACCGGGCATGGACGGCACGTACGCCTTCCCCTGGTACCTCAACACCGGACCGCTGTTCTACAACAAGAGCCTGTTCAAGAAGGCCGGACTCGACGCGTCGCAGCCCCCGAAGACGTACGACGCGCTCTTCGACGACGCGCTCCAGCTCGCGAAGAAGAGCAAGGGCAAGGTGGCCACGCTCGCCAACGTGCCCACCATCGAGGACTTCGGCCGCTACGGCGCTCCGCTCATGAACAAGGAGGGCACCGGCTTCGCGTTCAACGACGCCAAGGGTGTCGAACTCCTCACGAAGTACAAGGAGTTGTACGACGCGAAGGCGCTCGACCCGCAGGCGCTGACCGCGACGCCCGAGTCGACCGGCAAGAAGTTCCTGACCGGGGCCGTGGCGATGAACCCGGGCAGCGCGCTCGACCTGTCGAAGTTCAAGAAGGAAGCGCCCAGCCTCTACAAGAACATCGGGATCACGGACCAGATCACCAGCACCGGCAAGGTGAACATGTACGTGATGGGTGTGATGGTGAACTCGCGCTCCAAGCAGAAGCCCGCGGCCGTGGCGTTCGCGCACTACGTCACCGACGCGCAGCACCAGATGGAGTTCGCCAAGAAGGTCGCCATCTTCCCGAGCACCGCGGGCTCCCTGGACGATCCGTACTTCACGAAGCAGGACGGCTCGGACGAGACGCGGGTGCGGATCGCCGCGGCGGACTCGCTGAAGTCCGCGGTCAACTACACACCGGTCCTGTTCAGCGAGCAGATGAAGACCGAGCTGCGGAACTCCGTCGCCAAGGCCCTCCAGGGCAAGGAGAGCCCCAAGACCGCTCTTGACAACGCTGTCAAAGCCTGCGACCGGCTGCTCCAGCAGCAGGGCTGAGCCCCGGAGCCGTACATCATGACGAGTCCCCTTCCGACCGTGAAGACCGCCGCCAAGACCTCGGCGAACGCAGATAAGACGTCACCCGCGAAGTCCTCGGGCGAGCGGCCGGTCTCCCGCGTCCGACGCCATCTGCCCACCAGCCCCTGGCTGTTCGCCGCTCCCGGACTGCTGGTCGTCGCCGTCTTCATCCTGTATCCGTTCGTCTCCACCGTGGTCAACTCCTTCACCGACCGCCGGACCCTGATCCCCGGCGAGTTCGTGGGCCTGGCCAACTTCCGGGAGCTGCTGCACGACGACATGTTCTGGACGGGGCTGCGCAACAGCGTCCTGTACATGGTCGGGGTCGTCCCCGCCCTCGTACTCCTCCCGCTGCTGCTCGCCCTCCTCGTCCAGAAGAACATCCCGGGCATCACCTTCTTCCGGTCGGCCTTCTACACACCGGTGGTCGCGTCCATCGTCGTGGTCGGCCTCATCTGGGTGTGGATGCTGGACGAGCGCGGGCTGGTGAACTCACTGCTCGAAGCCGTGGGCATCGGCAGGGTCGGCTTCCTCAGCGACCAGTGGCTGCTCCTGTTGAGCGCCATGGCCGTCACGGTCTGGAAGGGCCTCGGCTACTACATGATCATTTACCTGGCGGCGCTGGCCAACGTGCCGCGCGAACTGCACGAGGCCGCCTCGGTGGACGGTGCGGGCGCGGTGCGCCGCTTCTTCACCGTCACCGTGCCCGCCGTGCGCTCCACCATGGTCCTGGTCGCCGCGCTCTCCTCGGTCGCCGCCTTCAAGGTGTTCTCCGAGGTCTATCTGATGGCGGGGCCGAACGGTGGCCCCGCGGGCGAGGACACCACGCTCGTGATGCTCGTGCAGCGCACCGGCACGGGCCTGACCGGCCGCGTCGGCTACGCCTCGGCGATCTCCGTCGTCGTCTTCGTCGTCACCGTCGCGCTGATGCTGCTCGTGCTCCGCACCGACCGGAAGGAGGACGCGTGAGCGTCAGCGAGGACGTCCGCGCCACAACAGGCCTGACACGCAAGCCGGTTCGGCGGCGCCGCGCGCCGGGCGTCACCGACGAGAACGGCCGGCGCATCCGTGTCTGGGAGCTCGTGCTGCGCTACGCGCTGCTGCTCGCCGTGCTCGCGATCACCGTCGGGCCCTTCCTCTGGCAGCTGTCCACCTCGCTCAAGGGAACGCACGAGGACATCTTCAGCTCCCCGCCGAAGTTCCTGCCGGGCGATCCCACTCTCCACAACTACGAGCGCGTCGCCGACACCATCCCCGTCTGGGACTACGCGTTCAACTCCCTGAAGGTCGCCACGGCCAACGTGGTCACCAACTGCGTCGGCTCCGCGCTCGCGGGCTACGCGCTCGCCCGGCTGCGCTACCGCGGCCGGAAGTTCGCCACCCTCGTGTTCATCCTCGCGATGCTGGTGCCCGTCGAGAGCATCGTCATCGCGCAGTTCACGACGATGCGCGAACTCGGCCTCAACAACACGCTCGTCGGCGTGGTTCTGCCGGGCTGCATCGCCGCCATGAACGTCCTGCTGATGCGCAACGCGTTCCTCAACCTGCCCTACGAGATCGAGGAGGCGGCCTACGTCGACGGGGCGAACGCCTGGCAGCGGTTCCTGCGGATCGCGCTGCCCTCCGTGAAGGGCACCCTCGCGGTCGTCGCGATCTTCGCGTTCATGGGCGCATGGGACGACTTCCTGTGGCCGCTGATCGTGCTCAGCGACCCGGCGAAGTTCACCCTCACCATCGGCCTGAACTATCTGCACGGCACCTTCGCCAACGACGAGCGGATCGTCGCGGCCGGCACGATCATCGCCGTCGCGCCGCTGATCGTCCTCTTCGCCTGCCTCCAGCGGTACTTCTTCCGCGGGGTCGGCGAGGGAGCCGTCAAGGGCTGACACCCGTACCGCGGACATCTCGTCACCGAGGCCCCCACGTACCACAGAACCAGGACTCCGCATGACTTCTGCCGTGCGCTTCGGCGTCAACTACACCCCCAGCCAGGGGTGGTTCCACCACTGGCTCGACTTCGACCTCGACGCCGTGCGCGCCGATCTCGACTCGATCGCCGCGCTGGGCCTCGACCACATCCGGGTGTTCCCGCTGTGGCCGTACTTCCAGCCCAACCGCACGCTGATCCGTCCGCGCGCCGTCGAGCACCTCGTCGAGCTCGCCGACGCGGCGGCCGAGCGCGGGCTCGACGTGAACGTGGACGGCCTGCAAGGGCATCTGTCGAGCTTCGACTTCCTGCCCGCGTGGACGCAGACGTGGCACCGGCGGAACCTCTTCACCGACCCCGATGTGGTCGAGGGCCAGGAGGCGTATCTGCGCACGCTCGCCGCGGCGCTCGCCGACCGGCCCAACTTCATCGGCATGACGATCGGCAACGAGGTCAACCAGTTCGCGGCGGGCCCGCACCCCGACCCGGACCGCATCACACCGGAGCAGGCGGGGAGTTGGCTGCGCCGCGTGCTCGCCGCGTGCGAGGAGGGCGCGCCGGGGCGGACCCATCTGCACGCCTCGTACGACGCCGCCTGGTACCAGGACGACCAGCCGTTCACGCCCGCGCACTCCGCACGGCTCGGCGCGCTCACCGCGGTGCATTCGTGGGTGTTCAACGGGACGGCGCAGCGCCACGGCCGCACCGGGACGGCCACCGAGCACCATGCCGCGTACCTCATCGAGCTGTCCAAGGCCTGGGCCGGCGATCCGCACCGGCCCGTCTGGCTGCAGGAGGTCGGCGCGCCCGCGCCCCTGGTCCCCGCCGAGCACGCGGCGCACTTCACCGAGGCGACCGTCGAGAACGCGCTCGACTGCCCGGACCTGTGGGGCGTGACGTGGTGGTGCTCGCACGACGTCAGCCGTGATCTCGCCGATTTTCCCGAACTCGAGTACAGCCTCGGCCTGCTGACGAGCGAGCGGCGGCCGAAACCCGCGGCGAAGGCCCTCGCCCGCATCGTCGCGGACCGGCGCGCCCATCCCCGTACGCCCGCGCCGCGCACCACCGCGCTCGTCGTCGACGCCGGTGACGACGAGGCCGCCCCGAACCGCTCGGTGTGTGCCCCCGGCGGCGCCGTCTTCGAGGCGTTCGCCCGGCTCACGGCCGACGGGGCCCGGCCCACCACGGTCCTCGCCGGCCGCGCCGACGACAAGGAACATCTGGTGGCGCGCGGCATCACCGAAGTGGTCACACCGGACCACGTCACACGGACCGTCGGCACGGTTCCGTAACCGGTCGAACCTGATACGGACCGCACGATTCGAGGTGCGCCGCGTCGGGGAGTTGTACAGCGTCCCGTCCGCCCCACCCGCCTGGTGAACACCCGCACCTCGGACCTTACGGAGTACCCCTCATGCATGACGACCGCACCCTGGTCGAAGGCCGTCTCAAGCGCGTCCTCGACGAGCGCATCCGACCCGCCGTGTACCCCGAGTCCGTGCCGCTGGAGGTCGCGGTGTGGAACGCGCCGGGCGAGCCGGTGCCGGTCGAAGAAGGGCTCGCGGCGACGCCCGAGCCGATCGCGGTGGGCGCGCGATGGGGCGCTCCGTGGGCCACCTGCTGGTTCCGCGTCACCGGGACGGTGCCCGAGGCCTGGGCGGGCCGGACCGTCGAGGCGATCCTCGACCTCGGCTTCGACGAGAACATGCCCGGCTTCCAGTGCGAGGGCCTGGTCTACCGCCCGGACGGCACTCCGGTGAAGGGCCTCAACCCGCGCAACCAGTGGGTGCGCGTCGGCGCCCCGGTGGAGGGCGGCGAGGAGGTCCGCCTGCACATCGAGGCGGCGTCCAACCCGGTCATCCTCGACTACCATCCCTTCCTGCCGACGCAGTTGGGTGACAAGGAGACCGCGGGCAGCGAGCCGCAGTACACGCTGGCGCGGATGGATCTCGCGGTCCTCGACGAGACCGTGTGGCAGCTCGTCATGGATCTCGAAGTGCTCGGCGAGCTGATGGCCGAGCTGCCGGTGGAGTCCGCGCGGCGCTACGACATCCTGCGCGCCGTGGAGCGCGCGCTCGACGCGGTCGATCTCCAGGACGTGAACGGCACGGCGGCCGCCGCACGCGAGCGGCTGACGGGCGTCCTGGCCGCGCCCGCCGTGCCGTCGGCACACCGCATCAGCGCCGTCGGCCACGCTCACATCGACTCGGCGTGGCTGTGGCCGCTGCGCGAGACCGTGCGCAAGGTGGCGCGGACGACGTCCAACATGACGGCGCTCCTGGAGGACGAGCCCGACTTCGTCTTCGCCATGTCGCAGGCCCAGCAGTGGGCGTGGGTCAAGGAGCACCGGCCCGAGGTGTGGGCGCGGGTGAAGAAGGCGGTCACCGACGGGCGGTTCGTGCCGGCGGGCGGCATGTGGGTGGAGTCGGACACCAACATGCCGGGCTCGGAGGCGATGGCCCGTCAGTTCGTGCACGGCAAGCGGTTCTTCCTCGACGAGTTCGGGATCGAGAACGACGAGGCGTGGCTGCCCGATACGTTCGGCTTCGCCGCGGGGCTTCCGCAGATCATCAAGGCCGCGGGCTCCAAGTGGCTTCTCACGCAGAAGATTTCGTGGTCGCAGACCAACAAGTTCCCCCACCACACGTTCCAGTGGGAGGGCATCGACGGCACCCGGATCTTCACGCACTTTCCGCCCGTGGACACGTACAACTGCTCCATGAAGGGCAGCGAGATCGCCCACGCGGCGCAGAACTTCAAGGACAAGGGGGTCGCGCGGCACTCGCTCGCGCCGACCGGCTGGGGTGACGGGGGCGGCGGCACGACGCGCGAGATGGTCGCGAAGGCGGCCCGCCTCCGTGACCTCGAAGGGTCCGCGCAGGTGGTGTGGGAGACGCCGGAGGAGTTCTTCAAGAAGGCCGAGGCGGAGTACCCGAACCCGCCGGTGTGGGTCGGCGAGCTGTACCTGGAACTCCACCGCGCCACGCTGACCTCCCAGGCCAGGACGAAGCAGGGCAACCGGCGCAGCGAGCACCTGCTGCGCGAGGCCGAGCTGTGGGCCGCGACCGCTGCGGTGCGGGCCGGATTCCCTTACCCGTACGAGGAGTTGGACCGGATCTGGAAGACGGTGCTGCTGCACCAGTTCCACGACATCCTGCCCGGCTCGTCGATCGCCTGGGTGCACCGCGAGGCGCGCAGGACCTACGAGCGGGTCACGCAGGAGCTGAACGGCATCATCGGCGCGGCCCAGCGCGCCCTGGCCGGTGAGGGCTCCGGGACGCTCGTCTTCAACTCGGCGCCGCACACCCGCGACGGCGTGCCCGCGGGCGGCGCCCGTAACCCGGTCATCGAGGGCGAGGCCGCGATCGCTTCGCGTGCGGCGGGCGGATTCGTGCTGGACAACGGGCTGTTGAGGGTGGAGATCGACGACCGGGGCCTGGTCGTGTCCGCGTACGACCTCGTCGCGGGTCGCGAGACCGTGGCGCCGGGCCGGGCCGCGAACCTGCTGCAGATCCACCCGGACTTCCCGAACATGTGGGACGCGTGGGACGTCGACGAGTTCTACCGCAATACCGTGACGGATCTCGTGGACGCCGACGAGGTGGCCCCCGGCGAGGGCGCGTCGGTGCGCGTCGTGCGCAGCTTCGGAGACTCGCGCGTCACCCAGGTTCTCTCGCTGACGGCGGGTGAGCGGCGGCTCGGGATCGACACGGAGGTCGACTGGCACGAGACGGAGAAGTTCCTGAAGCTGGCGTTCCCGCTGGACATCCACGCCGAGCGGTACGCGTCCGAGACGCAGTTCGGGCACTTCTTCCGGCCCACGCACACCAACACCAGCTGGGAGGCGGCCAAGTTCGAGGCGTGCAACCACCGGTTCGTGCACGCCGAGGAGCCCGGCTGGGGCGTCTCGCTCGTCAACGACTCGACGTACGGCCATGACGTGACGCGGACCGTGCGGGACAGCGACTCGGGCACGACGACCACCGTCCGTGTCTCGCTGCTGCGCGCGCCGCGCTTCCCCGACCCCGAGACCGACCAGGGTGTGCACCGCTTCCGGCACGCGCTGGTGCCGGGCGCGACGATCGGGGACGCGGTCCGCGAGGGCTACCGGATCAACCTGCCGGAGCGGCACGTGACCGGCTCCGGCGAGGTCGCTCCGCTGGTGGACGTCGACCAGGACGCGGTCGTCGTGACGGCGGTCAAGCTGGCCGACGACGGCAGCGGCGACGTGGTGGTCCGCTTCCACGAGTCCCGCGGCGGCCGGGTGCACGCCACGCTCACGGCGGGCTTCGAGGTCGCGGCCGCGGCGGCGACGGACCTCCTGGAGCGTCCGCTCGCCGACGCGGCGGACCCGGAGCGCGACGGCGACCGGATCACACTGTCGCTGCGTCCCTTCGAGCTGGTGACGCTGCGTCTGAAGCGGGCCTGAGCCGGCGTAGTCGTCCGGTGGGCCGGTCACGGAACCGGCCCACCGGACGGCGCGTTCAGTCCTCCGCTCCGGGTGCCGTCCCGGCCTCCCGGGACAGCAGGATCAGGCTGCGGGCCTCGACCAGCACATCGGTGCCCCGCTTGTGTTCCAACTCGTCCGCGACACCTTGCGGGTCGGTGGTGTCGATCCGGGTGGTCCACCGCTCGCCGTAGGTGGCGTCCGGGAGGCGGAAGCGGACCGGCTTCCAGTAGCTGTTGAGGAGCAGCAGGAAAGAGTCGTCGACCACCGGCCGCCCGTACGGAGTGGGCTCGGCGATGGCGTCGCCGTTGAGGAACACGGCGACCGAGTGGGCGTCGCCGCGCTGCCAGTCGTCGTCCGTCATCTCGCGCGCGTCCGGGCGCAGCCACACGAGGTCGGGCAGGAGCCGGCCCTCGTGGGTGTGCGTGTCTCCGCGGAAGAAGCGGCGGCGGCGCAGCACCGGGTGGGCGGCGCGCAGGGCGATGGTGCGCCGGGTGAACTCCATCAGCTCGCGCTGGTCCTCGCTCAGGCGCCAGTCGATCCAGGAGATCTCGTTGTCCTGGCAGAAGGCGTTGTTGTTGCCCTGCTGGGTGCGGCCCAGTTCGTCGCCGTGGGCGAGCATGGGGATGCCCTGGGAGAGCAGCAGCGTGGCGAGGAGGTTGCGCTGCTGCCGGCCACGCAGTTCGAGCACGCCTTCGTCGTCGGTGGGCCCCTCGGCGCCGCAGTTCCACGACCGGTTGGTGCTCTCGCCGTCCCGGTTGTTCTCGCCGTTGGCCTCGTTGCGCTTGGCGTTGTACGAGACCAGGTCGCGCAGCGTGAATCCGTCGTGGGCGGTGACGAAGTTGACGCTGGCGCGCGGGCGGCGGCTGTCGTGCTGGTAGAGGTCGGAGGAGCCGGTGAGCCGGGAGGCGAACTCGGCGAGGGTGTTCTCGCCGGAGCGCCAGAAGTCCCGTACGGAGTCGCGGTACTTGCCGTTCCACTCCGACCACTGGGGCGGGAACTTGCCGACCTGGTAGCCGCCCTCGCCGACGTCCCACGGCTCGGCGATGAGCTTGACACGGCCGATCACCGGGTCCTGCTGGATCAGGTCGAAGAACGCGGAGAGCCGGTCCACCTCGTGGAACTGCCGGGCCAGCGTCGCCGCGAGGTCGAACCGGAAGCCGTCGACGTGCATCTCGGTGACCCAGTACCGCAGGGAGTCCATGATGAGCTGGAGCACGCTGGGGTGCCGCATCAGCAGGCTGTTCCCGGTGCCGGTGGTGTCGTAGTAGTGCGCAGGGTCGCCGTCGACGAGCCGGTAGTAGGACGCGTTGTCGATGCCTCGGAAGGAGAGCGTCGGGCCGTTCTCGTTGCCTTCCGCGGTGTGGTTGTAGACGACGTCGAGGATCACTTCGAGGCCGGCCGCGTGCAGCGCCTTCACCATCGACTTGAACTCGGTGACCTGCCGGCCGCGGGTGCCCCGGGCGGCGTACGCGTTGTGCGGGGCGAAGAAGCCGATCGTGCTGTAGCCCCAGTAGTTCGACAGGCCCTGGTCGCGCAGGAAGCCGTCCTGCGCGAACTGGTGCACCGGCATCAGCTCCACCGCGGTCACGCCCAGCGAGGTCAGGTGCTCGATGACCGCCGGGTGCGCGAGGCCCGCGTAGGTGCCGCGCAGTTCGGCGGGGACCTTGGGGTGGGTGCGGGTCAGGCCGCGTACGTGGGCCTCGTAGATGACGGTGTCGGCGTACGGGCGCAGGGGCGGGCGGTCGTTGCCCCAGTCGAAGGCGCTGTCGGTCACCACGGCGACAAGGGTGTGGCCCGCGCTGTCGGCCGGGGACGGTCCGGCGGCCGTCCGCTCGAAGAGCGAGGGGTCGTTGTCCATCTGTTCGTCGATGGCGGTGGCGTACGGGTCGAGGAGCAGCTTCGCGGGGTTGCAGCGGTGGCCCGCCGCCGGGTCCCACGGGCCGTGCACGCGGTAGCCGTAGCGCTGGCCGGGGCCGACGGCGGGCAGATAGCAGTGCCATACGAAGCCGTCGACCTCGGTCATGGTGACCGTGTCGTGGGTGCCGTCGTCGTGGAGGAGGACGAGGTCGACGCGCTCGGCAACCTCCGTGAACAGGGCGAAGTTCGTTCCGTCGCCGTCGAATGCCGCGCCGAGGGGATAGGGGCGTCCGGTCCAGGTGAGCATCCGGCCACGGTACGGATGATCTTGGTATCGGTGTCGTCACCGCGCCGTCCGCGCCTCGTCTGCCGCGCGCCCGGCCCTCGTGTGCCGCTGTCCTGGCACGCCGCCGGGCCGCGGCTGCCGAAGCAGACCGCGGCCCGGTGCGACACGCTCCGGTCGGAGCGCCGTGCTGCTGTCACATGACCGGCGTCGGGCGGACCACCCTGCGCGGGACGGACAGTTGCGGCTCGCGTGCGCGGGCTGCCGGGGCGGTGGCCACGAGCGGATCCGTGACCACTGACCCCGCGAACGCCGGGACAGGCACCTCGCGCGGCATCTCGAGCGCTTCGCTGATGCGCGGCGGGGGTCCGACCGGGACCAGCGGTGCCCGCTCGCCGAGACGGGCACGGCGCGAGAACCAGATGATCTTCCCCGTGGCGGTGGCGCAGCCGCCCCAGCCATCGCTCAGCGCGGCAATCTCCGCAAGGCATCCCTCCTTCGGGGCGTAGTGCGGG
The DNA here is from genome assembly GCF_055760475.1 of Streptomyces sp. DS1-CR2. Lineage (NCBI taxonomy): Bacteria > Bacillati > Actinomycetota > Actinomycetes > Kitasatosporales > Streptomycetaceae > Streptomyces > Streptomyces sp. DS1-CR2. The sequence goes on along the minus strand of NZ_CM147085.1, from coordinate 8,598,015 downwards.
CCCGGCAGGTCACGCTCGTGGTCGGACACCGCGGTGATCAGATGCTGGCCGTTCCACCACATCTCGACGGTGGTGTTCTTGTCCGTGGCGTGCTCGTCGATCGTGTGAAGCAACACCTCGACGCCGCGGCAGACGGGGTCGACGAGAATGTCCAGCTTCCAGTACCGGAGGTGGGCGGCCAGGATGCGCCTGACCTGCCCGACACGCTCCGAACTGACCTCGACGTCGAGGTGGTAGTAGCAGGGGACTGCTGTATTCATCGTCTTCGGCTCCTCACCGGCGAAGCCCCCGCTCGTTGCTCGCCCCCCACGGGTCGCACCCCGAACACGTAGCGTGAGCACTGATCGCTCCTGAGTCAGCCTCAGGATGAGAGCGCTACTCCATTCGTGCAACACGAGGAGCCGCTCCCGGCGTCGTTGAAGCTCCAACAGGACGGGAAGTACCGCCAAATGCACCATGGGACGAGGTACCGATCGGCGTAACGGTTCGGTACCTGTCCGTGCACGGCCCCAGCGCACCGACCCGGTGCACCGTGCGCATCGAAGAGTGGGAAGTGAACAGAGACATGTTGCTGCCTACCAAGACCGAAGTCGCCAGTCATCTGGCGCGGTACCGCGCATGGGAACGCCTGCGGCTGGCGGCGCCCGCCGACCGCCAGGTGCGGGCCCACTTCGAGGACACGGCCTACACGTTGTGCGTGCTGATGGGAAAGCGCTGCGGGCGCGAGGCCGCCGACGCGGCCGAGCGCTATCTCCGTCCCAGCGTGGAGCATCCGCCCATGGCCGCCCCGCCGCTCGCGGCGCCCGCGGTCGCCGTCGCCGCCCTCAGCGGGCGGTGACGCCGGACCCTCCGGCAGAAGCGGGACGCCGGCCGACACGCCCTGAACCGGGGCATTTCCCGACAGGCCGAGCCCGGTCGGCTCCCGTAGCGTGTCGCCGGAGGGACGCAGCCCGTCGGTGACACCCTGCTGTGCCCGGCCACGTGCCGGGCCAACTGGTGTGCGAGTGACGGCGCGTCCCGTGGCGCATGTGAACCCGGCGGCCCCCGAGCGAGGACGGCCCTGCCTCGAGCACGGCGGAGGTGCAACTGATGAACCCAGGCACGGTGACGGGCCGCGTCCCGATCGTGGACGTCCTCCCGGCCGTCGACTGCGGCAGGCGTCCGGCGAAGGCGGTCCCGGGCGAGACGTTCGAGGTCTCCGCCACGCTCTTCGGCGAGGGCCATGCCGCCGTCTCCGCCAATGTCGTGCTGCGCGGCCCCGACGGCCGGCCGGGCCCGTGGACCCCGATGCGTGAACTGTCCCCGGGCAGCGACCGCTGGGGCGCCGACGTCACCCCGACGGCCGTGGGCAACTGGACGTACTCGGTGGAGGCGTGGGGCGATCCCGTGTCCTCGTGGCGCCGGTCCGCCGGCATCAAGGTCCCGGCCGGGATCGACACGGAGCTGATCCTGGAGGAGGGCGCCGCGCTGCACGAGCGTGCCGCCGCCGGCGTTCCTGAAGGCGCGGGACGCAACGCGGTCCTCGCGGCCGTGGACGCGCTCCGCGACGAGGACCGGCCTCCCGCCGCCCGCCACGCGGCGGCCCTCGCGCCGGACGTGACCGCCGCGCTGGCGGAGCATCCGCTGCGCGAAAACGTCTCCCGCTCGGCGCCCCTGCCGCTGCTCGTCGAGCGCGAACGGGCGCTGTACGGGGCCTGGTACGAGATGTTCCCGCGCTCCGAGGGCGCCGTGGTCCGCGAGGGCGAACGCCCGGTGAGCGGCACGTTCCGCACGGCGGCCGAGCGCCTTCCCGCCGTCGCCGCCATGGGTTTCGACGTGGTCTATCTGCCGCCGATCCATCCCATCGGCACCACCTTCCGCAAGGGGCCGAACAACAGCCTGTCGGCCGACCCGTGGGATGTCGGAGTGCCGTGGGCGGTCGGCTCGCCCGAAGGCGGTCACGACGCGATCCACCCGGACCTCGGCACGCTCGACGACTTCGACGCGTTCGTGCGCCGGGCCGGGGAACTCGATCTGGAGATCGCGCTCGACTTCGCCCTCCAGTGCTCCCCGGACCACCCGTGGGTGGAGAAGCACCCGGAGTGGTTCGAGCACAGATCCGACGGCACGATCGCGTACGCGGAGAACCCGCCGAAGAAGTACCAGGACATCTACCCGATCGCGTTCGACCAGGACATGCTGGGGCTGATCGAGGAGACGACCCGGGTTCTGCGCTTCTGGATGCGTCACGGGGTCCGCGTCTTCCGCGTCGACAACCCGCACACCAAGCCCGTCATGTTCTGGGAGCGGGTGATCTCCGACATCAACCGCAGCGACCCGGACGTCGTGTTCCTCGCCGAGGCCTTCACCCGGCCCCCGATCATGCGGGCGCTCGCCAAGGCCGGTTTCCAGCAGTCGTACACGTACTTCACCTGGCGCGACACGAAGCAGGAGCTCACCGAATACCTCACGGAGCTCTCCCGGGACACGGCCGCCTACATGCGTCCCAACCTGTTCGTGAACACACCCGACATCCTGCCCCGCTACCTCCAGAAGGGCGGCCGCCGCGCCTTCGAGGTGCGCGCCGTGCTCGCGGCCACACTCTCCCCGACCTGGGGGATGTACGCCGGATACGAGCTGTGCGAGAACACCCCGCTACACCCCGGTAGCGAGGAGTATGTGCATTCGGAGAAGTACGAACTGCGGCCGCGCGACTGGGAGTCGGCCGAGCGCGAGGGGCGCTCCATCGCCCCGCTCATCACCACCCTGAACCGCGTCAGGCGGAACCACAGCGCCCTGCACCTGCTCAGGAATCTCCACTTCCACCGGACCGACAACGACGCGCTGATCGCGTACAGCAAGCGTTCGGGCCCCGACACGGTTGTGGTGGTCGTCAATCTCGACCCCCACCACACCCAGGAGGCGACGGTTTCTCTGGACATGCCTCAGCTCGGACTCGACGCGCACGCGAGCGTGCCGGTCCACGACGAGCTGACCGGCGAGACATACCAATGGGGCAGGACGAACTTTGTGCGTCTGGAACCGGGCCGCGCGCCCGCGCACATCCTCACCGTCCTGCGACCGTCCTCACCGCCCACCGGAGGGTCACCCACCACATGATCGTCAACAAGCCCGTCCAGGACAAATTCGAGGACACCCCCGCCAAGGACCGGGATCCCGACTGGTTCAAACGTGCCGTCTTCTACGAGGTCCTCGTCCGCTCCTTCCAGGACAGCAACGGCGACGGAGTCGGCGACCTCAAGGGCATCACGTCCAGGCTGGACTACCTCCAATGGCTGGGCGTGGACTGCCTGTGGCTGCCGCCGTTCTTCAAGTCCCCACTGAGGGACGGCGGTTACGACGTATCCGACTACACGGCGGTCCTGCCCGAGTTCGGCAATCTCGCGGACTTCGTGGAGTTCGTCGACGCCGCGCACCAGCGCGGGATGCGCCTGATCATCGACTTCGTCATGAACCACACGAGCGACCAGCACCCGTGGTTCCAGGAGTCCCGCAAGGACCCCGACGGGCCGTACGGCGACTACTACGTCTGGGCCGACGACGACAAGCAGTACGAGGACGCGCGGATCATCTTCGTCGACACCGAGGCGTCGAACTGGACCTTCGACCCGGTGCGCCAGCAGTACTTCTGGCACCGCTTCTTCTCCCACCAGCCGGATCTCAACTACGAGAACCCGCGCGTGCAGGAGGAGATTCTCGCCGCGCTGCGCTTCTGGCTGGACCTCGGCATCGACGGCTTCCGGCTCGACGCCGTGCCCTACCTCTACGCCGAGGAAGGGACCAACTGCGAGAACCTCCCCGCGTCCCACGCCTTCCTCAAGCGCGTACGGGCCGAGATCGACGCGCACTACCCGGACACGGTCCTGCTCGCCGAGGCCAACCAGTGGCCTGAAGACGTGGTCGACTACTTCGGCGACTACACCTCCGGCGGCGACGAGTGCCACATGGCGTTCCACTTCCCGGTCATGCCGCGCATCTTCATGGCTGTACGCCGCGAGTCGCGCCACCCGGTCTCGGAAATCCTGGCCAAAACGCCCGCCATTCCCTCGAGTTGCCAGTGGGGCATCTTCCTGCGCAACCACGACGAGCTCACGCTCGAAATGGTCACCGACGAAGAGCGCGACTACATGTACGCGGAGTACGCCAAGGACCCGCGCATGCGGGCCAACATCGGCATCCGCCGCCGCCTCGCGCCGCTCCTCGACAACGACCGCAACCAGATCGAACTCTTCACCGCCCTGCTGCTCTCCCTGCCGGGCTCGCCGATCCTCTACTACGGCGACGAGATCGGCATGGGCGACAACATCTGGCTCGGCGACCGCGACGCGGTCCGTACACCGATGCAGTGGACACCCGATCGCAACGCGGGCTTCTCGTCCTGCGACCCGGGCCGACTCTCCCTGCCCACGATCATGGACCCGGTCTACGGCTACCAGGTCACGAACGTCGAGGCCTCGATGTCGTCCCCGTCCTCGCTGCTGCACTGGACGCGCCGGATGATCGAGATCCGCAAGCAGAACGAAGCGTTCGGCCTCGGCTCGTACACCGAACTGCCGTCGTCCAACCCGGCCGTGATCGCGTTCCTGCGCGAGTACAAAGACGACCTCGTCCTGTGCGTGCACAACTTCTCGCGCTTCGCACAGCCCACCGAGCTCGACCTCCAGGCCTTCGACGGCCGCCACCCGGTCGAGCTCATCGGTGGGGTCCGCTTCCCGGCCATCGGCCAGCTCCCGTACCTGCTGACCCTTGCGGGCCACGGCTTCTACTGGTTCCGGCTCCGCAAGGAAGCCGTCAGCACCACGTGGTGACCGGCGGCCCCACGCCCCTGGGTCCGTCTGTCCGCCCTCGAAAGGAGTCGTCGCCATGCCCAAGGCCGCACTGCAGAGTCCGACCGGCGTCAGCCCCTCTCTGCTGCTGAACTCACTCGCCGGTCTGCTGCATGAATGGCTGCCGCGGCAGCGCTGGTTCGCGGGGAAGGGCCGGCCCGTCACCGGGCTGACCCTGGCCTCGATGACCGAGCTGCACCCGGGCTGCCTGCACCTGCTGTTGCGCGCCGAGCACGCCTCGCAGGCGATCCGCTCCGGCTCGGGCACGCCCCCGGCCGACAATCTCTACCAACTCCTGCTCGGCGTAAGGGAGATGCTGCCGCCGTCGCTCGCGCCGGCCTTCATCGGCCGCGCGACCGAGGGCCCGCTGACCGGCCTCATGGTGTACGACGCCCTCCAGGAGCCCCGGTCGGCCGGGCTGCTCCTGGAACGGCTGCGCCACCCGGGCACGGCGGGCCCCCTGCGCTTCGAACGCGACCCGCAGGTCACCGTGCCCGCCGGGCTCACGCCACGCGTCCTCGACGCCGAACAGTCCAACACGTCGCTGGTGTACGGGGATTCGTTCATCCTGAAGGTCTTCCGGCGTGTCCAGGCCGGCGTCAACCCGGATCTGGAAGTGCCGCGGGCGCTCGCCCGACAGGGCTGCACCCGTGTGCCGGGACCCGTCGCGTGGTTCCGCACCTCGCAGCCCCAGCAGGCGACGCTCGGCGTCCTCCAGCCGTTCCTGCCCGACGCGGACGACGGCTGGACCCTCGCGCTCCGGTCGCTCGCCTCCGGCAGGGACTTCACCGACGAGGCGTACGAACTGGGGCGGGCGACCGCCGAGATCCATCTCGCGCTGACCGCGGCGTTCCCGGTCGACACCACTGTGCCGCACCGCAACCGGCACCTCGCGCAGGCGATGACCGAACGCCTCGAATCCACGGCCCGCTCCGTGCCCGCGGTGCTTCCGCACGCGCCGGGGCTGCGGGCCGCGTTCGACGCGTTCGCGCTCGTCGACTCGGCGCGGCCCCCGCAGCGGATCCACGGCGACCTCCATCTGGGGCAGGTGCTGTGGTCGGAGCAGCAGTGGTTCGTCATCGACTTCGAGGGCGAGCCGGCCCGCCCGCTCGCCGAACGCCGCCACGCGCAGTCCCCCGTACGCGATGTGGCGGGCATGCTCCGCTCCTTCGACTACGCGGCCCGCACCCGTCTGCCCTGGCGGCCCGAGTGGTCGCTGCGCTGCCGGGACGCCTACTGCGCCGGCTACGCGGCCGAGTCGAAGTCGGACCCGCGCGAGGAACCCGACCTGCTCCGCGCCTTCGAGACGGACCGGGCCCTTTACGAAGTGCTGTACGAGGCGCGGCACCGGCCCGACTGGCTGCCCGTGCCGATGGCGGCGATCAGCCGCCTCGCCGATCCCCGCTGAACCAGGCGGCGGCAACCCCGCCGTCCGCCTGCAGAACTCGCTCACCCCCGAGGAGACAGAACCGTGGCAGCTCGCAAGACCTCCGCCCCCAAGGCCGTCGGCCTGTCCGACAAGCCCGGCTCCGGTCGCCTCAAAGTCCTGCCCGCCCCCGTTCTGGACGGGGCGGACCGCGGACGCCTGCTGTGGGGTGAGCATCACGACCCGCACTCCCTGCTCGGCGCGCACCTGGTGGACGGCGGTGTCGCATTCCGGGTGCTGCGGCCTTACGCCCAGGCCGTCGCCGTGTCGGTCAAGGGCCGGCGCGTGGAGCTCCGTGACGCGGGTGACGGTCTCTTCACCGGTGTGCTGCCGCTCGACGCGATTCCCGCGTACACGCTGCTCGTGACGTACGACGGGGACGAGCGGGAGGTGCATGACCCCTATCGCTTCCTGCCCGCTCTCGGGGAGTTCGACCTGCATCTGATCGGCGAGGGGCGGCACGAGGAGCTGTGGACCGCTCTGGGCGCCCAGCCGATGACGCACGAAGGGGTCGCGGGCACCCGGTTCACGGTGTGGGCGCCGAACGCGCGCGGCGTGCGCGTCTGCGGGGACTTCTGTGCCTGGGACGGCACCGCGTTCCCGATGCGGTCGCTCGGCTCGTCGGGCGTGTGGGAGCTGTTCCTGCCGGACATCGGCGAGGGAGCGCTGTACAAGTTCGACATCACGCGCCCCGACGGTTCGCACACCGTGCGCGCGGACCCGCTGGCCCGGCGCACCGAGGTGCCGCCCGCGACCGCGTCCGTCGTGACGGAGTCGTCCCACACGTGGGGGGACTCCGCGTGGATGAAGAAGCGCGGGCAGCGTCCGGTGCACGAGGCGCCCTTCTCGGTGTACGAGGTCCATCTGCCCTCCTGGCGGCCGGGCATGAACTACCGCGATGTCGCCGACCAGCTCGCCACCTACGTGAGTGATCTCGGCTTCACCCACGTCGAGTTCATGCCCGTGGCCGAGCATCCGTTCGGCGGGTCGTGGGGCTACCAGGTCACCGGCTTCTACGCCCCGACGTCCCGCATGGGCACACCCGACGACTTCCGGTACCTCGTCGACACCCTGCACCAGGCAGGCATCGGCGTGATCGTGGACTGGGTGCCGGCCCACTTCCCGAAGGACGACTGGGCGCTGGCGGGCTTCGACGGCACCGCCCTGTACGAGCCGCAGGACCCGCGCCGCGCCGAGCACCCGGACTGGGGCACCCTCGAGTTCGACTACGGCCGCAAGGAGGTCCGCAACTTCCTGGTCGCCAACGCCGTGTACTGGTGCGAGGAGTTCCACATCGACGGCCTGCGCGTCGACGCCGTCGCCTCCATGCTCTACCTCGACTACTCGCGCGAGGAAGGCCAGTGGTCGCCGAACGGGCACGGCGGCCGCGAGAACCTCGACGCCGTGGCCTTCCTCCAGGAGATGAACGCGACGGTGTACCGCCGCTGCCCGGGCGTCGTGACGATCGCCGAGGAGTCGACCGCGTGGGACGGCGTCACGCGGCCGACCCACCACATCGGCCAGGGCGGCTTCGGGGGTCTCGGCTTCGGCCTGAAGTGGAACATGGGCTGGAGCCATGACTCGCTGCAGTACATCGTGCACGAGCCCGTGCACCGCAAGTACCACCACAACGAGCTGACGTTCTCGATGGTGTACGCCTACAGCGAGAACTATCTGCTTCCCCTCTCGCACGACGAAGTGGTGCACGGCAAGCGCGCGCTCGTGTCGAAGATGCCCGGCGACTGGTGGCAGCGGCGAGCCGACCACCGCGCGTACCTCGGCTTCATGTGGGCCCACCCGGGCAAGCAACTCCTGTTCATGGGGCAGGAGTTCGCGCAGGGGGCCGAGTGGTCGGAGGGGCACGGCCCGGACTGGTGGCTCCTCGACCCGGCCTACGAGGCCGAGCCGGACCACCGCGGGGTCCTCGACCTGGTGCGCGACCTCAACCACGAGTACGCGGCCGCGCCCGCCCTCTGGGAACGGGACACCACGCCCGCGGGGTTCTCGTGGATCACCGCGGACGCGGCCGACGACAACGTCCTCGCGTTCCTGCGGTTCGCGGCGGACGGCGCGCCCCTGCTGGCCGTGTGCAACTTCTCCCCGGCGGTCCGCGAGAACTACCGGCTCGGCGTGCCGGACTCGGTCCCCGGCTGGTTCGAGGTCCTGAACACGGACGCGGCAAGGTACGGCGGCAGCGACGTCGTCAACGCCGGCGTCCTCAAGCCGGACCCTCGGCCGAGCCACGGCCGGCCCGTCTCGATCCAGCTGACAGTGCCGCCGCTGGCGACGGTGTGGCTGCGGCCTGCCTGACCGGCGTCGAGGAGGTGGGCGAGGGCCGTCGCCGGGTCACGTGGAGTGGCGGCGGCCAACGGGGGGTACGGCAGCGCTGTGGTGAGGGGCTTCCGTCGGTGGTGATGGCGGCGGCATTGCAGGGGTGTGAAATCACCCGGGGCGCCCGGGACCGCGCTTGACCGTGTCGCGCAGGCGCTGCGACGCTCGCAGACATGTCCGCGACGAGCACTCCCGTCTCGCGGCCCGTTGATGCCCGGCACGATGCGCCGATGGCGTGTACGGGCCGCTGTCCGGCGACCCTGCGCCGCATCTGAGGCACGCGTACGCGATCTGCGTCCGCCCCCGTTCACACGGACATCGAGGCAGGCCACTCCCGCCGCCTCAATTGCCGCCCCTCCAGCCGCACTTGGCCACGCTCGGGCCAACGTCGCGTCCTTCGCGCCCGCCCCGAAAGGACCCTCATCATGACCTCCGCACCCACCACGGACACCCTCCCGGCCCAGAACTCCGACGACGGCCCCGGTATCACGGTCGAGAAGGTCGGCGGCCGGCTCGGCGCCGTCATCTCCGGCGTACGTCTCGGCGGCGACCTCCCGCCCGCAACCGTCGCTGCCGTCCGCTCCGCACTGCTGCGCCACAAGGTCGTCTTCTTCCGTGGCCAGGACCACCTGGACGAGGACAGCCACGAGGCGTTCGGCCGGCTCCTCGGCACGCCGGTCGCCCACCCCACCGTCCCGTCCGTGGACGGCCGTTACTCGTTCCCGATCGACTCGGACCACGGAGGACGCGCCAACCAGTGGCACACGGACGTCACCTTCGTGCCCGCCTACCCGGCGTTCTCCATCCTGCGCGCCGTGACCGTACCGCCCTACGGCGGGAACACCCTGTGGGCCAACACTGCCACTGCCTACGCGCATCTGCCCGCGTCGCTGCGCGCGCTCGCGGACGGGCTGCGCGCCGTGCACTCGAACGACTACGACTACGCGGCGCTGCGCCCGGACGCCGTGCCGGAGCAGCTCGAGCGGTTCCGTGAGGTGTTCGCGTCGACCAAGTTCCTCACCGAGCACCCGGTGGTCCGCGTGCACCCGGAGACCGGCGAGCGCGGGCTGCTGCTCGGCAACTTCGTGCAGCGCATCGCCGGTCTGACCGGCCGGGACTCGCGCGCGCTCGTCGACCTGTTCCAGTCGCACATCGAACGCCCCGAGAACACGGTGCGCTGGCAGTGGCGGGCGGGGGACGTCGCCATCTGGGACAACCGCGCCACGCAGCACTACGGCGTGGACGACTCCGACGACCACGAGCGCAAGCTGCGCCGGGTGACGATCGACGGCGACGTGCCCGTGGGCGTCGACGGCCGTTCCTCAGTGCTCCTGTCCCCCGAGTCAGTGCCGGACCCGGCCTTCGGCATCGCTTCGGGGAACTCGGCCGCGTAGGGGGGCCGGCCCGGCGCCGCCCGGAAGCGATCAAGGGGACTGGTTGCGCCTCCCCTCAGACCCCGTACCCGCACGACCCGCCCGCCAGTAGGTCTTCGACCTCGCTGTGGGCGGCGCTGACGATGGCCGTCACTGCGTGCGCCGCTTCGGCCGAACGGCCCGTGGCTACCGCCTCGGCCACCTCCTGGTGGCCGGCTCACCGGGGCATCGAGGTCGAGCCGGCCCTCCTGGGCGAGGATGTGCGCGCCCAGGCTCACCAGACCCTAGCCGCCCGAGAAGACGGGGACGGCGGTGTCCAGTTCCCAGGCGCGCCCGGTCCGCTCGTCCGAGACGCCGCCCCACAGGTTCGACGACCTTCCGTCCGCCGGCGAACACCGTGACGGCGGCGCCGAGTTCGGGGAACTCCGCGAAGTTCCGCGCGAACACATCGGCGACGGCCCCGAACCGTTCATCGGCCCAACCGTGGCGCTGTTTCATCGTGTCCCGTCCTCAGCGTGTCCCTGGGGTCGCGGAGCCCGGTCCCGTGTGCCCGTACCGTCCGCGATCTTCGAATCGATCACGGTACGGGGGTGCGCCACACACCTCGAACGCATTGCGCGCGGCGGTGTGCGCCGTCCACGCAGCGGACGCCGCCACTCCCCCGGGGGTTGCCTCCTCGAACAGGGAAGCTAACCTTGCCGACGTACCGGACACGGGGTGCCCCGCACGAGGGCTGAGATCACACCCGTCGAACCTGAACCAGTTAGCACTGGCGGAGGGATGTCAGCCAATGTCGTTGCCCCATGCCCCGAGCAGCACCGGGACCACCGGACCGCGCTCCGTCTTCGACGGGCGGATGCCCGCGGCGCCCGGTGATCTGCGGGTCGAGGCGCGCGGGATCGCGCCGGTCCCCGAGACCCACCGCTACGGCGGCGCCGGGCGCCTGTTCACCGTGTGGTTCGCCCCGAACCTGACCATGACCGGCGTCTTCACCGGCACCGTCGGCATCGCACTCGGCCTGGACTTCGCCACCGCACTGGCCGCCGTCGTCATCGGCACCCTCGTCGGCGCCGTGCCCACCGCGTATCTCGGTACGTGGGGCAGCGCGACCGGCGCGGGGCAGCTCCCGCTGGCGCGGCTCGCGTTCGGCCGGGCCGTCGCGGTGCCCGGCGTCCTGCAGTGGCTGTCGTCGGTCGCCTGGGACGCGCTGATCGGCCTCTTCGGCGGTGACGCGCTCGCCCGGCTGTGCGGCTGGCCGTTCTGGGTCGGCGTGCTCGTGACGATGCTGGCGCAGGGCGCGCTGGGCGTGCTCGGCTACGAGGCCGTCCACCGGCTCCAGAAGCTGATGACCTTCGTACTGGCCGCCGCCTTCGTGGTCCTCGCCGTCAGGCTTCTCGACGGTGTCCATCCGGTCACCAACGGGGCCGCGCACGGCGCCGACCAGGCCGGCGCGTTCGTCCTGACCAGCACGATCGCGCTCAGCCTGTCCCTGTCCTGGGCGCCCTACGCCAGCGACTTCAGTCGCTACCTCCCGGCGGCCACATCCCGTCAGCGCATGTTCTGGTTCACGCTCCTCGGCGTCACCGTTTCCTTCGTCGCTGTCCAGGCCCTCGGGCTGTGGGGCGCCTCCGTCTTCACCGACCAGACCGCGCGCGGCGTCGACGAGCTGCTCGGCGGCGGCGTTCTCGGCTCCTTCGGGCTGCTCGCCGTGGCGCTGGCGGCCCTGTGCAGCAACGCCATGAACGACTACAGCGGCTCGCTGGCCCTGCAGACCATCGGCGTCCGGATCCCGCGGCCGCTCGCGGCGGCGCTCGCTGCGGTGCTCGGCTTCCCGCTGGTGCTGTGGATGCATGCCGCCGACACCGCGGCCCGCTTCCAGAACGTCCTGCTGTTCGTCGGCTACTGGATCCCGGGCTTCGTCGCGGTCGTGGCCGTCGACTGGTTCGCGCGCGCCAGGGCCCGGGGCGGCGCGCCGGTCGACCTGGCCGCCGAGTCCGCCCGGCCACAGCCCTGGTGGCCCGGGCTCCTCGCCTTCGTCGCCGCCTTCGCCGCGGCGGTCCCGTTCATGGACAGCGGCCTGTACGTGGGCCCGGTCGCAAAGGCCCTGCACGGCGCCGACCTCGCGTACTACGTGGCCTTCGTCGCCGCGCTCGTCGTGTACGCGCCCCTGAGGCTGCGCCGCCCGACCGCTGACGCCCGCACCGCACCGTACGAGGAGGCCCGCACATGACCGTGCCTGCGAGCAGCGGACGCGTCGCGCCGCCCCGCGTCCTGACCGTCGCCGGTTCGGATTCGGGCGGTGGCGCCGGGATCCAGGCCGACCTCAAGACGATGCTGGCGCTCGGTGCCCACGGCATGAGCGTCCTGACGGCCGTCACCGCGCAGAATTCCCTCGGGGTCCAGGGAGCGTGGGAACTCCCTGTCGACGCGGTGCGCACGCAGTACCGCAGCGTCGTGGACGACATCGGCGTCCAGGCGGTCAAGACCGGGATGCTCTCGTCGCCGGTCCTCGTCGAGGCGGTGGCCGAACTGCTCGCCGGCACGGACGCCCCCGTGGTCGTGGACCCGGTGAGCGTCTCCAAGCACGGCGATCCACTGCTCGCCGAGGACGCGCTGGACGCCGTACGCACGAAGCTGCTGCCGGTCGCGACAGTGACCACGCCGAATCTGGACGAGGTGGCGCAGCTGACCGGCCTCGCCGTCACGGACGACGACGGCATGCGCCGGGCCGCGGCACGGCTCCTGTCGTTCGGCCCGCGCTGGGTGGTCGTCAAGGGCGGCCATCTGCCCGGGGCGGCCGTCGACCTGCTCACCGACGGCACGGAGGAGCACTGGCTGCGCGCTCCCCGCCACGACAACCGGCACACGCACGGCACGGGTTGCACCCTGGCGTCGGCCGTCGCCGTGGGCCTCGCCCATGGCCTGCCCGTGCCGGAGTCCGTCCGCCTGGCGAAGGAGTACGTCACGGGGGCGATCGCCGCCGGATTCGCACTGGGGTCGGGCATCGGCCCCGTGGACCATGGGTGGCGCCTGCCGGCCGACCGTTCCATGACTACAGGGCGACGGGACTAGGGCCTGTCTTCAAATTCCCGTCGTCCGCCCGAAGGGCGGGCCCAGCGGCGTCTGGTGCGTGCAGCTGCAAGGCGGAGGAGGGCGTCGACGCGATGGGGGTCCCCCCTGCTCGAGCGCAGCCGAGAGCTTGGGGGAGTCGGCAACCGACGACAACGCCGCAGATGCGCGTGCCAGACGCCGCTGGGCAGGCGGGAATTTGAAGACAGGCCCTAGGACCATGTGGTGCGCGCAACACGCCCACCTGCACACAATCAGGGCCCGATGGGTGTGCCCGCCCTCCCATCCACTTGACTGTTGCCATGACCACCCTGCCCCGCCAGCCTCAACAGGCCCCGCCGACCGGCCACATGATCGTGTGCGGTGGTGACGCGCTCGCCGAGCGGCTCGCCGCCGAACTGCGCGCCGTATACGGCGAGCGGGTCACCGTCGTGGTGCCATCCGTACGCGTCACCAGGCAGGGCACCGGTCCGGCCGGACGGGCGCGGGCGGCCGCCCTGCTCTCGCGGATGCAGGCGGTCATGAGCCGTACCGTGTCCACCGTGGCCGGCGACAGCGTTCCGCCGCCGCGGGTCATGGAGGCGCCGGAACTCGACGAGGAGGCGCTGGCCGAGGCCGGTGTGGCCGACGCCGCCGCGCTGGCCCTCGTACACGGCGACGACGAGACCAACATCCGGGCCGCCCTGGCCGCCCGCCGTCTCAACCCCCAACTGCGCCTGGTCATCCGGCTCTACAACCGCAAGCTCGGCCAGCACCTGGAACACCTCCTCGACCAGGCCGCCGCACTCTCCGCCCCCGGCGTCGACCCCGAGGCACTGGACACCACGACGACCGTCCTGTCCGACGCCGACACCGCCGCACCAGCGCTCGCGGCCACCGCCGTCGCCGGTACCAGCAAGGTCGTCCAGGCCGACGGGCTCCTGCTGCGCGCCGTGGAGCGCACCCCGCCGGGCCGGGGCGAGGTCGCCGACCCCGGCCTGTGCACCCTCGCCCTGCTGTCCGCGACCGCCAACGACCCGGCGGGCGCCGAGGGTTCGGACGTGGGCGGCACGGAGGGCCCGCTGCTGCTGCCCGACGAACGCACGGTCGCCGCCGCGACCGGGCGTGGCACGGTGGTCCTGGAGGCCGTCTCCCCCACGGTCGCCACTCCCAACGGCCGTGCGAGCAGCCGCCGTATGCCCCTCGGCTCGCTGTTCTCGCGCCGGCTGCGCTGGTCCCTCGCCGGTCTCGTCACGAGCGTCCTCGGCCTGGCCGTCGCCTCCTGGGCCACCACCGGCGGCCACCCCCTGCACGCCGGATACCTCACGCTCCTCGACCTGTTCGCCATCGACGACCCGGCCATCGGGGAGCCGCTCGCCCGTCAGCTCCTCCAACTCCTCACGGGGCTCGCCGGACTGCTCCTTCTGCCCGTGCTCCTCGCGGCAGTCCTCGAAGCGCTCGGCACCTTCCGTACGGCATCGGCCCTGCGCCGCCCGCCGCGCGGCCTGTCCGGTCACGTCGTGCTCCTCGGTCTCGGCAAGATCGGCACCCGGGTTCTGGCCCGACTGCGTGAACTCGGCATCCCCGTCGTCTGCGTGGAGGAGGACCCCGAGGCGCGCGGCGTCGCCCTCGCCCGCCGCCTGCGCGTACCGACCGTCATCGGCGACGTCACCCAGGAAGGCGTCCTGGAGGCCGCCAAGGTGCACCGCGCCCACGCCCTGCTCGCCCTCACCAGCAGTGACATCACCAACCTCGAGGCCGCGCTGCACGCGCGGTCGGTCAAGCCCGATCTGCGGGTGGCGCTGCGCCTGTTCGACGACGGTTTCGCGACCGCCGTCTACCGCACGCTCCGCTCCGCGCATCCCCGGGCCCTGACCCGCAGCCGGAGCGTCTCCACGCTCGCCGCACCCGCGTTCGCGGGCGCCATGATGGGCCGCCAGATCCTCGGCGCCATCCCCGTCGAGCGCAGTGTGCTGCTCTTCGCCGCCCTCGATGTGGCGGGACATCCGCTGCTCGACGGCCGGACCGTCGCCGACTCGTTCCGGGCCGGTGCCTGGCGTGTGATCGCGCTCGACGCGACGGCGCCGAGCGAGCGGCGCCCCGACCTGGCCGCGTCCCCCGCCGACGACGACCCCGACCGCCCCACGGGTCTCGTGTGGGACCTTCACCCCGGGTATGTGCTGCGCACCGAGGACCGCGTGGTGCTCGCCGCGACGCGCCAGGGCCTGGCCGAACTCCTGCGGCGCGGCCCCCTGGCCCGTACCCGTGCGGGCGACTCCTAGGAAGCACGCTGCCCGGTGTGATCACCACCTCTCACCTTCTGTACGAGCCACCCGGCGAAGTGTGATCACCGGCTCTCCGCGCGCCTTATCCTTGATCCCGCCACACTCCTCCCGCTCGTCCTCGCGCTCGCGCGGGGCGAAGTACGTTCCGTGGCAACCAATTTGACGGGGCTGTCTTTCAAGGGTGGTGCGCAGGTTGTTGCTGGCGGATCGGTACCGGTTGCACAAGGCGATAGGCCGCGGCGGTATGGGTGAGGTGTGGCAGGCGACCGACGAGATGCTCGGCCGGCCCGTGGCCGTGAAGCTGCTCCTCGCGCAGGCCGCGGATCCGTCCGCGGCAGCCAGGTTTCGCATGGAGGCGCAGACTTCGGCGTCGCTCAGCCATCCGCATGTGGTGGGTGTCTACGACTTCGGCTCCTGGGAGCAACGCTTCTACCTCGTCATGGAACTCGTCGAGGGCGGCAGTCTGGCCCAGGAGACCGCGGGCGGCGCGCGGCTGACGCCGGAGCGCGTGGCCGACATCGCGACCGGCGCGGCCGCCGGTCTCGCGGCCGCCCACCGCCAGGGCGTGGTGCACCGGGACATCAAGCCGGGCAATCTGCTGCTCACCCCCGACGGCACGGTCAAGCTGGGCGACTTCGGCATCGCCCGCTTCCTGGACGATCCCGCCGCCGGGCTCACCACCACCGGGCAGATCGTCGGCACGGGCCTGTATCTGGCGCCCGAGCGCGCCCTCGGCAAGAACGCGGGCCCGCCGTCCGACGTGTACTCGCTGGGCTGCGTGCTCTATCAACTCCTCACCGGAAACCCGCCGTTCCGCGCCGACACCGCGACCGGCCTGCTCTACCAGCACGTGGACGCCGCGCCCGTGGCCCCGGGCCGGCTCGGCGTCCGGCTGCCCCCGTCGTTCGAGAACTATCTGCTCGGCCTGCTGGCCAAGCAACCGGAGGACCGGCCGACGGCCCAGGAGGTCACGGACTGGTTCCGTACGGGTGCCTGGCAGGGCCGTCCCGAACCCCTCCCGGAGCCCGTGCCGGTGGCCCCCGCGCCCACGCCGCACCGTCACACCGCCCCGGAGATCCGGACCACTTCCACGACCTATCAGCTGCCGTCGTCCGGCCGGGCGTCACGCCGCGGGGCGGCCCGGCGCGGCGGCGTCATGGCGGCGGCGAGACGCAGACCGAGAACCATCGGGGCCATCGCCGCTGCCGCTCTCTTCGTCGCGTCCCTCCTGATCGGCATGGCGTGGTTCGCCCCCGACGACAGCGCCGCGAAGACACCCACGGGCGCCCCGTCGCCCGCCGCGTCCGCGCACTGACGGGGCGCCCGTTCCGGCGGAGCACGCTGCTCTCGGTCAACCACCCGGGCGACAGCGACTCCACGGGCTCCCTGTGCGGCAACATCCTCGGCGCGCTTCACGGTGACGTACGCCTCCCGCACCAGTGGCTGACGGAGATCGAGGGACGTACCGCCGTCGCCCGGCTCGGCGACGACATCGCGGCCGAGATCCGGCCCGGCGAGAAGCGTCCCTGGAACTACTGACGCCGCGGCCCGTGCCTGCCGGCCAGCACCGCCCGCTCCTTCGCCGCGCGCACCGACGCCGACAGCCCTTCGATGTCGTACGCCCCGTGGTGGCGCCGTCCGTTGACGAAGAACGTGGGGGTGCCCGAGACGCCGCTGAGGTCGGCCGACTCAAGGTCCTCGGAGACCCGCCCCACTGCGCTGTGCGTCCTCAGGTTCTTGTGGAACCGGTCGGTGTCCAGGCCGAGTTCACCCGCGTACTTGAGGAGGTCGGCGGCCCGCAGCGCGTCCTGGCGGGTGAACAGCAGGTCGTGCATCTCCCAGTACGCGCCCTGCTCCCCGGCCGCTTCGGCCGCCTCCGCGGCGAGCTGGGCATGCGGGTGGACGTCGTTCAGGGGCAGGTGGCGCCAGACGTAGCGGATGTCGCCGAAGCCGGCGAGGAGTTCCCGCACCACGGGTTCGGCCTGTCCGCAATAGGGGCACTCGAAGTCGCCGTACTCGACGACCGTCACGGGCGCGTGCCGCGGTCCGCGCACGTGGTCACGGTCCGGGTCGACCGGCACGGCCAGGTCGACGATGCTTTCGGCCGTTCCGAGGAGGGCCCTCATCCGGGTCGGGCGGGGCAGGACTGCGATGACCCAGGAGACCAGCCAGGTCATCAGGAACGCGCCGACGACCGCGCTGAGGATGCCGATCTTCGCCTCGGTCAGTTGGTCGCCGTCGAACGCGAGGGTGGCGATGAGCAGGGCCACCGTGAATCCGACGCCTGCGATCGTTCCCCCGGCCGTAGTGGCGCCCCAGCCGACGGACGGGCGCAGCCTGCCGCGGCTGAGCCGGGTCGTCAGCCAGGACGCGCCGACGATGCCGAGCGGCTTGCCCAGGACGTAGCCGAAGAGGATGCCGAGGGTGACCGGCGAGGCGAACGCGCGGGCCAGTTCGCCGCCGCTGAGCTCGATGCCGGCGTTGGCGAGGGCGAACAGCGGCACGATCACATAGCTGGTCCACGGGTGGTAGAGGCGCTGCAGCCGCTCGTTGGGGGACAGGGCCGACGCGAGGCCCCGGCGGACCGACCGCTCCAGTTCGGGGGTCGGCTGCTCGCGGAAGAGCCGGAACAGGCCGCTCGCCCGCTCCAGCGCGGTACGGCTCGCCGGGTACGCAAACGTCAGCAGCCCCATGGCCAGGCCGATCACGACGGGGTCCACCCCCGACGCCAGCAGCGCCACCCAGGCCGCGGCGGCCAGGAGCAGATACACCCAGCCGCGCCGGGTGCCGGTGGCCCGTACCAGCAGGATCACGCCGAACAGACCGAGTGCCACCAGCAGGGCGGGAACGTCGATGTCACCGCTGTAGGCGACGGCGATGATGATCAGCGCCACGAAGTCGTCGACGACGGCCACGGTCAGGATGAAGATGCGCAGCCCGCCGGGCAGCCGGTTCCCGAGCAGCGCCAGCATGCCGAGGGCGAAGGCCGTGTCGGTCGACATCGCGGCGCCCCAGCCGTGGGCCGTGCTCTGCCCCGCGTTGATGGCCAGGTAGACGGCGACGGGGACGACCATGCCGCTGAGTCCCGCGACGAGGGGCAGCGTGACGCGCCGGCGTTCGCGCAGCTCCCCCATGTCGAACTCGCGCCGCGCCTCCAGGCCGACGACGAAGAAGAAGAACGCCATCAGGCCACTGTTGACCCACTCCCGCAGCCCCAGCGACACCCCGGCGGACCCGATACGGACGGAAAAGTGCGTCCCCCAGAATTCCTCGTACGTGCCGGGTCCGATGTTCACCCAGGCCAGTGCCGCGAGCGCGGCGACGAGCAGCACGGAGGCGCTGCCGGTCTCGGTGCGCAGGAAATCGCGCAGCGGTGTGTGCAGCTCCTCGTCACTCGTTGTCTGCCCGTCGAACCCCGAGCTCATCGGCGGCATTCCCGTCTCTCGATGGCCCGCGCGGACCTGGCCGGCGGCTGCTCGGGCGAGCGCCCGAGCGCGGTGAGACGGTAGTGGACGCGCGGCGGTCGTGCGAATCGACACGGCGACCGTGTTCGAGTGCCCGCCCCGTGAGGCGGGCACTGGAATGGTCGGGTGACCTCAGCCGGGGCCGACCGCGAAGACGTGCAGGTTGCCGTTGTCGGGCAGCCCCTGGGGCGCGGCGGGCCACACGAAGGACGTGCCCGCCACCTCGACGCGCGCTCTGCCCTTGAGGCCGGCGGCCTCAAGGCCCTGACGGGCCTCTTGAGCCGCCGACTCCTCCTACCCGGCTTCCCTGTCGCGCCACTTGGCGTTCCTGTCGAGCTTGAGGGCATTGGCCCAGAGCGCGGTGGACGTCTCTACCAGCTCGTCGAGCGTGTGGTCCTCACCGAGCCCGTACGCGTAGTAGGCCATGCGGCTCACCATGCCCGAGAGCGCCCGCGCCGCCATGAGGGGGTCGAGGTCGCGGTCCGCGAGCCCGCGGTCCTGGAGGTCCTTGATGGCGCGGGCGTTGCGGTCGGCGAACGCGCGGCTGCGGCGCCGGCGCACCTCCCGGAACCCGGAGTCGCCGGCCGCGACCTGATCGAGGATCAGCATGAGCTTCGCGTTGCGCTGGTACGCCTCGAAGTAGGCCCGGTTGCTGGCCTCGATCACGCCGACGGGCGAGCTGTCCTCGGGGTCGAGGCGCGGCATGCCCGGGTGCAGCATGTCGTCCTGCGCGACTTCGAGCACGGCCTGGAAGATCTCCTCCTTGCCGGCGAAGTACGTGTAGAAGGTGCCGGTCGAGCAGGCGGCCTCGGCGGTGATGTCGGTGAGGCGCGAGTCCAGAAAGCCGTCGCGTTCGAACACGACGCGGGCCGCGGCCACGAGCGCGGCGCGGGTCCGGGCGCCGCGCGCGGTGGCGGGGGGTTCACGCAGGGCGGAGGTGTCCGCGAGCGAGGGGATGCCCTCCCCGTCCTGTGCGTGGCCGCGGGTGGTCATGTCGTGGGGCCTTCCTGTGCTGGCTTCTGCTGCTCACGTGTGTGCCCGCCGGGCGCTGCACACCTGGTACTGCTCGCCGCCGCGTGCTCACCTGTGGTGCCCGCCGGTACGGGAGCGAGGCGATCCTCGCACACCCGCGTGCGCCGATCGCCTCCGTCCTCCCTCGGCCCGTCAGGGTCCCGCACCGGGGGTCTGACGGTCAGCGGGTGCGGCCCCACTGCGGTTCCCGGCGGCGCAGTTCACGCATCGCGATGGTGCGCTTGTGGACCTCGTCGGGGCCGTCGGCGAGGCGCAGGGTGCGCAGATGCGCGTACATGCTGGCGAGCGGGAAGTCGTCGGAGACGCCGCCTCCGCCGTGCACCTGGATGGCCCGGTCGACCACCTTCAGCGCGACCTCGGGTGCGGCCACCTTGATCGCGGCGATCTCGGTGCGCGCGTGCCGGTTCCCCACGGTGTCCATGAGGTACGCGGCCTTGAGAGTGAGCAGCCGGACCATGTCGATCTCGATGCGGGACTCGGCGATCCAGTCCTGCACATTGGCGCGGTTCGCGACGGGCTCGCCGAAGGTCGTACGCGCCTGGGCCCGGTCGATCATCAGGTCGAGGGCGCGCTCCGCCATGCCGACGGCGCGCATGCAGTGGTGGATGCGGCCGGGGCCGAGCCGCGCCTGGCTGATCATGAAGCCGTCGCCCTCTCCGGCGAGCAGCGCGGTGACCGGGACGCGGACGTTCTCGAAGACGACCTCGGCGTGCCCCTCGCGGTCCTTGTAGCCGAAGACGGGGAGGTTGCGCAGGACGGTGACGCCGGGGGTGTCGATCGGCACGACCATCATGCTCTGCTGACGGTGCGTCGCGGCTTCCGGCTCCGTCTTGCCCATCACGATGAGCACCTTGCAGTTCTTGTGCAGGGCGTTGGAGGTCCACCACTTGCGTCCGTTGAGGACGTAGTCGTCGCCGTCCCGCTCCATGCGGAGCTGGATGTTGGTGGCGTCGGAGCTCGCCACGGCGGGCTCGGTCATCGCGAAGGCGGACGCTATCTCGCCGTCGAGGAGCGGCTTGAGCCACTTCTCCTTGTGCTCGTCGGTGCCGAAGAGGGTGAGCACCTCCATGTTGCCGGTGTCCGGAGCGTTGCAGTTGGTGGCCTCGGGGGCCAAGTGCGCGCTGCGGCCCATGATTTCGGCGAGCGGGGCGTACTCGAGGTTGGTGAGGCCGGGGCCCCACTCGGGGTGCGGGTGGAAGAGGTTCCACAGGCCGCGCTTCTTCGCGTCCGCCTTGAGCTCTTCGAGGATGGGCGGGTGGAAGTGCGGATCGCCGGACTCCGCCATCTGCGCCTCGTAGACGGACTCCGCCGGGTAGATCCGCTCGTCCATGAAGGCGAGCAGCTTCTCCTGGTACTCCTTGGCCCTGTCGGTCAGCTCGAACACGTGGTTCTCCTCACGGGGGATGGATTTCAGGGACCGGACCGGCGCAGCGGCGCGGCGCGGCCGGCTAGCGGGACCGGGGATCGGGCTGCGCTTCTGCCCGTGTTGCTTCTGCTGCGTGTGCTGGATGTGCTGCGTGTGCTGGGTGTGCTGCCGCTGCCTGTGTCGTCTCCGTCGCACCGTCCAGGTGGAGCAAGGCCCTCAACTCCTCGGCGGTCGTGGCCGCTTCGCGGTGGACGATCCCGGCGAGGCCGGCACGTCGTGCCGCGACGATGTTGTGTTCGAGGTCGTCGACCATGACGGTCTCGGCGGGCTCGGTGCCGAGCCGCTCACACGCGATGGCGTAGGCACGCCGGGACGGTTTGCGTACGCCGATCTCACCGGAGATCGCCACGGCGTCGAACATGGAATCGAGGTCGAAGCCCGCGTAGCAGTCGTCGCCCAGGGAGTTGGAGAGCAGGCCCACGCGGTGTCCCGCGTTCCGCAGCTCGGCGACGAGGTCGAGCATCGCCGGGTCGGGGCGCAGTTCGGTCTGCATCAAGGACAGGAGACCGGGGCCCTGTACGTCGGCTCCGTGTGCGCGCAGCCGCTCGGCGAAACCGTCCTCGAAGTCACGCTGACCGAGTCGGCCTTCCTCGTGCTCTACGAGGAGGGCGCCGGAGCGCTCGTCCTTCGCGAGCAGCCGGAGCGGGAGCCGCGGATCCACGCCGAGCTTGGTGCCGAAGGCCTCGAACGCCTTGAACACGCTGGTGGTCAGCACTCCCCCGAAGTCGAAGAGGACGGCGCTGATTCGGGTACCCAAGAGACAGCCTCCTGGTCGCAGGTTCGGGAAGCATCCGCAACATACTTGAATCCGGACTCAACTTCAATGACTCCCTCTGCGCTCGACCGCCTCAAGGCATGCGCGAAACCCGGACATCCCACGCGTGTCGCCCCGGCCCACCGGACCCCCCTCGGGCGAAAGTGACCGGACAGCCGACCACCCGTCCCTCGCCATTGCCCCCTCCACCCAGCCACAGGCGCCCCACAGATGCCCCGAGGACCCCGTCATGAACACCCGCCAGACCCTCCGTCGTCGCGGCCGCACCCTGAGCCGCGGCGCCGCCCGGCCCAACGTGCTGTTCGGCGGCGTCTACGGAGCCGTCCTCGCCAGTTCCATGGTCGCCGCCCTCGCCCAGTACGGCCGCTCGTCACGCGCGGACCGCATGTACGACGCCAAGTGGCTCCTGATCACCGCGGTCGCCTCGGCCCTCGCACACGGGTACGCGCACCTCATCGCCCGGCGCGGGGACGACACCCACCACGGGGCGGTCGCCGCGGTGCGGGCGCTCGCCGAGGAGTGGCCGCTGCTTCTCGCCACCCTGCCGACGCTCATGATGCTCTTCGGGGCGGGCCTCGGCTGGTGGAACTACTCGGGGATCGAGTACGTCGCCCTCGGCTTCAACGTCGCCCTGCTCTTCGGCTGGGGCCTGACGGCGGCCCGTGTCAGCGGCAGGTCGTGGCCCCGGTCGCTGTTTCTCGGCGTGGGCGACGCGCTGCTCGGCCTGATCGTCGTCGTGGCCAACGCGGTAATCAAATAGCGGGCCGGGCGCGCGTCATTCGCGGAGTGTCAGGGCGTGACGTGCGCGGCCATGACGTGCTTGATCCGCGTGCAGTCGTCGAAGCCGTAGCGGCTCAGGTCGCTGCCGATGCCCGACTGCTCGTATCCGCCGTGGGGCATCTCGGCGAGGACCACCTGGTGTGGGATCCCGCCGATGACGTCCTCAGCGGGCTGCACACGGAAGCGGTGCCCGCCGTCGAGGCGAGGCGCCTGCTCGATACCGTACGGTCGCACCTGGCCGGGACCGGGTCCGTCGCGGACACCGCGGCCGCCCTGTACTGCCATCGCAACACGATCCAGCAGCGGATCAACCGGTTCGCCGGGCTGACCGGCCGCGATGTGCGGCGCCCCGAGGACGCCGCCCTGGTGGCCCTCGCCCTGCGCGCCCGTGACCAGCACGAGAAGGACCACCGGCCATGAACAGCAAGCACGTCGCGTTCGACGATCTCGACCGCAAGATCGTCGCCGCCCTGATCGCCAACGCCCGGACGAGTTTCGCGGAGATCGGCGCGGCCATCGGCCTGTCCGCCACCGCGGTCAAGCGGCGCGCCGACCGTCTGCGGGAGAACGACGTCATCACCGGCTACACCGCCACGGTCCGGCCGGCCGCGCTCGGCTGGAGCACCGAGGCGTTCGTCGAGGTGTACTGCGACGGCGCGGCGCCGCCTCGTCGGCTCGCCGAAGTCGTGCGCAACCACCCGGAGATCACCTCCGCGATGACCGTGACGGGCGGCGCCGACGCGTTGCTGCACGTCAGGGCCACGGACGTCGGCCATTTCGAAGAGGTGCTCGAACGCATCAGGGCCGAGCCGTTCATCCGCAAGACGATCAGCTACATGGTCCTTTCCCATCTGCTGCCGGACAGTGCGGAGGCCGGCGCCCGCGAACCCGCCCCCGACGACGCAGCAAACGAGCGCTGACCTCCCTATCTACGCATCATTACTGCGGGCACACGCATCCAAATACTCTTGTCGAGCGCGACTGCCGCTTCCTACCGTGGAGACACCCTCTGATCGTTGTCCCGCTGGAAGCGGAGGTACCCGTCTGTGCCCAGGCGCTATCTGGTGTGCGAGCCTCGATACTTCGACGTTCAGTACGCCATCAACCCGTGGATGCGTGACGACGTGCGGGTCGACACCGCGCTCGCCATCGCGCAATGGCAGAACCTCATCGAGACGTACCGCGCGCACGGACACACTGTGGAAACCGTGCCACCCGTCCCGGGCCTGCCCGACATGGTGTTCGCCGCGAACTCGGCGCTCGTCGTGGCCGGCCGCGTCCTCGGCTCCTCCTTCCACGCGGAGCAACGCCGACCCGAGTCCGCCGAGTACGAGACGTGGTTCAAGGCGGCGGGCTACGACGTCCACCGCCCGGAGTCGGTCTGCGAGGGCGAGGGCGACCTCGTACCGGCGGGCCGCTACGTTCTCGCGGGCAGCGGATTCCGTACGACGCGTGCCGCGCACGACGAGGCGCAGGAGTTCTTCGGCGTACCGGTCATCGGCCTGCGCCTGGTCGACCCGTACTTCTACCACCTGGACACCGCGCTGTTCGCCCTCGACGACCCCGACGATCCCGGCGGCGGCACCGTCGCGTACTACCCGGAGGCGTTCTCGGCCGGGAGCCGCGAGGTGCTCGCGCGGCTCTTCCCGAGCGCCGTGCTCGCCACCCGTGACGACGCGATGGCCTTCGGCCTCAACTCGGTCTCCGACGGCCGCCATGTCTTCGTCGCCCCGCGGGCCACCGGCCTCATCGAACAGCTCGCCCACCGCGGATACGTCCCCGTCCCCGTCGACCTCTCCGAGTTCCACAAGGCCGGCGGAGGCATCAAGTGCTGCACCCAGGAGATCCGTTCATGACCGTCGCACCCGTCCAGGCCCCGCGTTCGTCCGCCGAGCTCATCAGCGCCGAGACGCCGGTGCTCGCGCACAACTACCACCCCCTTCCCGTCGTCGTCGCCCGCGCCGAGGGCACCTGGGTCGAGGACGTCGAGGGCCGCCGCTACCTCGACCTCCTCGCGGGTTACTCGGCCCTCAACTTCGGCCACCGTCACCCCGCCCTGATCGAGGCCGCCCACCGTCAGCTCGACCAGCTCACGCTGACGTCGCGCGCCTTTCACAACGACCGTCTGGCCGGCTTCGCCGAAGGCCTCGCGGAGCTGACCGGGCTCGACATGGTGCTGCCGATGAACACGGGCGCCGAGGCCGTGGAGAGCGCCGTCAAGGTCGCCCGCAAGTGGGCGTACGAGGTCAAGGGCGTCCCCGCGGACCGGGCGACGATCGTCGTGGCCGACGGCAACTTCCACGGCCGGACGACGACGATCGTCAGCTTCTCCACGGACGAGTCGGCCCGCGCCGGGTTCGGGCCGTTCACGCCGGGCTTCCGCGTGGTCCCCTACAACGACCTGGCCGCGCTCGAGGCGGCGGTCGACGAGACGACGGCGGCCGTCCTGCTCGAACCCATCCAGGGCGAGGCCGGGGTGGTCATCCCGGACGACGGCTATCTCACCGGGGTACGCGATCTGACGCGGCGGGCCGGCTGCCTGTTCATCGCCGACGAGATCCAGTCGGGGCTCGGCCGCACGGGCCGCACGCTCGCCGTCGACCACGAGGCCGTACGCCCCGACATGCTGCTCCTCGGCAAGGCGCTCGGCGGCGGCATCGTGCCGGTGTCGGCGGTCGTCGCGGGGCGGGACGTCCTGGGGGTACTGCGGCCGGGCGAGCACGGTTCGACGTTCGGCGGGAACCCGCTGTCCGCGGCGGTCGGCTCCGCCGTCGTCGACCTGCTCGCCACCGGTGAGTTCCAGCGCAGGGCGGCGGATCTGGGCGAGGTGCTGCGCGCCGGGCTCGAAGCCCTGACCGGTAAGGGAGTCAAGGCCTTCCGGGCCCGCGGTCTCTGGGCGGGCGTCGACATCGACCCGGCCATCGGCACGGGCCGCCGGATCAGCGAACTCCTCCTGGACGAGGGCGTATTGGTCAAGGACACCCACGGATCGACGATCCGCCTGGCCCCGCCCCTGACCATCACCCGCGAGGAACTCGAGTCGGCGCTCGCCGCACTGGGTCGAGTGCTGGGCTAGTCGGGCGCGATCGGCATAGGGCACGATCGGCATACGGGCCCGCCACCGGCAACGGTGGCCGGGCCGTGACCTCTGGCTCGGCCAGCGGTCGGACCCGCGCCCCGCAGCGGACCGACAGCGGCTCAGGCGGTCGTCGACAAGCCGCCCGGTGCTCGATTGGCTTGCGCCATGCGCATCGACCGACTCGACCACCTCGTCCTCAGGGTGCACGACCTCGACGCCACGGTCGCCTTCTACACGAAGGTCCTGGGCATGGAGGCGGTCACCTTCCGGGGTGGCCGCCGCGCCCTGACCTTCGGCCGCAGCAAGATCAACCTCCATGAGGCGGGCCACGAGTTCGAGCCGAAGGCGGCCCGCCCCACGCCCGGCAGCGCGGACCTGTGCCTGATCGTCGACGAGCCCGTCAAGCGGATCATCACCGAACTGGCGAGCCACGGCGTCCCGTTGGAGGAGGGTACGGTGGAACGCACGGGCGCCACCGGCCCCATCGTCAGCGTGTACGTGCGGGATCCGGACGACAACCTGATCGAACTCAGCAATTACGTGGACCCGGCGGACCCGCACACATCCTGACTAGCGCTCCTCGCGCCCCACGTCCCGTACGAGATCCAGCGCCCTGCCCAGAGTGGTGAGACGGGCATCCAGGGTGTCACCGGCCGGGTAGAGGCGGACCGTGTCGACGCCCGCGGCGCTCCAGACCCGCAGGCGTTCGCGGACCATGGGCTCGGTGCCGATGAGGGTGGTGGCCAGAACCATGTCGTCGGTGATCAGTTCCGCCGCGCCGTCCCGGTCACCGGCCTGCCACCGCGCGCGGACCTCGGCCGCCGTGTCGGCCCAACCCTGCCTGCTGTAGGCGTTGTTGTAGTAGTTGGTGGTCGCGGATCCCATGCCGCCCAGGCTGAAGGCCAGTTCCTTCTTGCGGCCCGCGACCATCGCGCGCAGCGCGTCCTCGTCGTCCGCGAACGCCACCTCGGCGCCCTGGCAGACGTCCAGGTCGGAGCGCTTGCGGCCGGCCGCGGCGAGCCCGGCGTCCAGGTGCTCGAAGTAGGCCTGCTGCGCACCTTCCGGCACGAAACTCGTGCCGAGCCAGCCGTCTGCGACCTCGCCCGTGAGCCGCAGCATCTTGGGCGAGAGTGTGGCCAGATAGACGGGCAGATCATGCTCGGCGCGCATCGACAGGCGCATCGGCTTCGCCTCGCCGCCCGGCAGCGGGAGGGTGAACTCCCGCCCCCCATAGGAGAGTTTCTCTCCCGCCACGGCCTGCCGGACGATCTCGACCGTCTCGCGCATACGGGACAGGGGCCGCGCGAAGGGGACACCATGCAGCCCCTCGATCACCTGCGGTCCCGACGGTCCGAGTCCGAGCAGGAAGCGGCCTTCGGAGATGTTGGACAGGGTGATCGCCGCGCGGGCGATCGCGGCCGGGGTGCGGGTCGCCAGCTGGATGATCCCGGAGCCGAGCAGCATCCTCTCCGTGCGCGCCGCCAGATATCCGAGCGGCGAGGGCGCCTCCGAGCCCCACGCCTCGGCCACCCAGCAGATGTCCATCCCGAGCCGCTCGGCCTCGGTCACAAAGTCGACCGTCTCGCGCCAGCTGCCGCCCGAGGCCTCGATCGTCGTAGACGTACGCATCACTCGCCCCGCCCTTCCTGAGCCGGGCGGCCCTCGGCCAGGTCCTTGATCGCGTCGAGCGTGGAGGTGATGCTCCGCTCGAACTCCCGCAGCCGCACGAACACGATCTTCTGCTCCTTCTCCGGCATCGCGTCGATCGCGTACGAGAGCCCGGAGCGGCCGGGGCCGAGCTGCATCCTCTGGGCCAGATCGGTGCCGCCGTCGTCGAGCGGTGTCAGGGTGAACCTCCAGAGGGCGCTTGGCTCTTCGGGGTTCTCGACCGCCCAGGCGAACTCGCGTGGCGCCTCACACGCGACGACGTACGACGTGGTCTCCCAGTCCCCCAGCGACTCGTGCTTGCTCCGCCCGAGGAACCGGGCACCGAGCGTGGGGCCCGCCGCCCCGTCCAGCCAAGCGACCGACTGGAGTTCGGCGCTGAGCGTCGGCATCAGGGTGATGTCGGAGACGAACTCCCACACCCGCTCCGGCGACGCCTGAACCGTTCTGCGGACCTCGACCGTCGGTTTGTCGGCGTAGCGCGCGCCCGTCCACTCCATTGCCGGTTGCCTCTCCGTCTGCGGGAAGTTCACTGGGCGGATCCGTGAAAAGCGACCCTGAGCACGAGAGTTTCGTAGATAGACTCACTCGTCAAGAGACAGCGCCGAAGGACGGGACGGGGAGTCAGTGCGCGAAACGGGCCTTGATGCCGGGGCGCACCGCGAGGTGGGGCGGATAGCCGGGGCCGAGGCGGGGCCGCGTGTCGTCGGCCGTCATCGGCTCCTTGCACTCGCTGCACACGACCTCGGCGTGGCTCTCGTGGCCGCACCGGTCGTGGTGGAACACGACGGGCGGACCGGCCTCCTCCGCCAGCCAGCGGTCGCCCCAGCGGTTCATCGCGGCGAGCACGCCGAAGAAGTCGCGTCCCATGTCCGTGAGGACGTAGTCGTAGCGGACGGGCTCATGCTGATAGGCGCGCTTCTCCATGAGCCCCTCGTCGACGAGGCGCCGGAGGCGGTCGGCCAGAGTGTTGCGCGCGATGCCGAGCTCATCCTGGAACACGTCGAACCGCTTGATCCCGTAGAAAGCCTCACGCAGGACGAGCGGCGTCCACCAGTCGCCGAGCAGGTCCATGGTGCGGGCGATGGAGCAGGGCCAGTTGGCAAAGGAGGTCCGCCTCATGCCGTCAGCATACGTGGGTCTCGGATTGAGACCCAGCAGTTCGGGCCCCGAGGGCACTCCAGCAGCCGGCCGGTTCGGGCGTTCCGTACGGCTGTGGCACGTGACCTACGACGCAAACAGTGCGTCCCTGTTGTGGAGCCCCTCGCGGAACTGATCCAGTGGCCGCAGACCAGCCGGCGCGCGGCGCCGCACGAGGAGGGGGCTCACGCATGACGACCGGGTACTTCACGTCCGTCGACGATGTGTCCGCGCGGCTCGCCGCGACGGGCTACCTGGCGTCCCCCGCGGTGGCCACCACTGTCTTCCTCGCCGACCGCCTCGGCAAGCCGCTGCTCGTCGAGGGCCCCGCGGGCGTCGGCAAGACCGAACTGGCCAAGGCGGTCGCCGAGGTCGCCGGCGCCACCCTCGTCCGGCTCCAGTGCTACGAGGGCGTGGACGAGTCGCGCGCCCTGTACGAGTGGAATCACGCCAAGCAGCTCCTGCGCATCACGGCGGGCCGCGACGAGTCCTGGGACGAGACCCGTACGGACATCTTCAGCGAGGAGTTCCTGCTTCCGCGCCCGCTCCTGACGGCGATCCGCGGCAGCGACCCGAAGGTGTTGCTCATCGACGAGACCGACAAGGCCGACGTCGAGGTGGAGGGCCTGCTTCTGGAGGTGCTCAGCGACTTCCAGGTGACGGTGCCCGAGCTCGGCACGATCAGCGCGACGCGCCGCCCGTTCACCGTCCTCACCTCCAACGCGAGCCGCGAGCTGTCCGAGGCGCTGCGCCGCCGCTGCCTGTTCCTCCATATCGGCTTCCCCGAGGAGGAGTTGGAGCGCCGGATCGTACGGCTCAAGGTGCCGGGGCTCGACGAGGCGCTGGCGCAGGCCGTGGTGCGGGTCGTCGGGGCGCTGCGCGCGATGGACCTGCGGAAGGTGCCGTCGGTCGCGGAGACCATCGACTGGGCCCGCACGCTCCTCGCCCTCGGCGCCACAACCCTCGGCGAGGAGGTCGTACGCGACACGCTCGGCGTCGTCCTCAAGCACCAGGAGGATGTGCTGAAGGCGGCGGCCAAGCTGGATCTGGACGCCGTGTGAGCGCGACGGCGGCCGGTGTCCCGGAGCGGCTCACCGCGCTCGTGCAGGCACTGCGCTCGCACGGGGTGCGCATCGGCACCGGCGAGACCGTGGACGCCGGGCTCGCCGTCGAGGCGCTCGGCCTGACCGACCGCGAGCATCTGCGGGAGGGCCTGGCGGCGGCGCTGCTGCACAGCGAGGGGCAGCGGGCCGTCTTCGACCCCGTCTTCGATCTGTACTTTCCCCGGAGCGTCGGAGCCCCGCAGGACACACGGCACGAACCGAGCGCCTTGAAAACGTGGCAGCAGTCCGACACGGACGACCTGCGCGAGCGGCTCGCCGCCGCACTGGCCGCCAACGACCAAGAGATGCTTGACCAGTTGGCGGCCGAGGCGGTGGACGGCCTCGGCGGCTACGGCATCGCGAACGGTGCGGGCGGCTCGGGCGGGTCCGCAGGATCGGGTCCCTCGGGCCGCTCGGACGGCTGGTCCTCGCACCAGACACTCGCCCGGCTGCGCCCGGAGACCCTGCTCGCCCGGATCCTCGCCGGGATGCGGGCCGGGTCCACCGGCGACGACGAGTTCACCGACCGGCTCCAGGCGGACGAGATCCGCCGCCGCATCCAGGCGTTCCGCGGGCGCGTGGGCACCGAGGCGCGGCGCCGGGTCGCCGAGCGTCGGGGCACCGACGAGATCGCCCGCCGCGCCATCGCCCCGACCGCCGACCGTGTCGACTTCCTCATCGCGGGCCGCGCTCAGCTCGACGAGCTGCGCAGGGCGGTTCAGCCGCTGGCCCGCAAACTGGCCACCCGTCTCGCCGCCCGCAGACGCCGGGCCGCGCGCGGACGGATCGACCTGCGCCGGACGCTCCGTGGCTCCCTGTCGACGGGCGGCGTACCGATGCGGCCCGTGCTGCGTCGCCGCCGGCCCGCGCGCCCCGAACTCGTCCTGCTGTGTGACGTGTCGGGCTCGGTCGCGGGGTTCGCAAACTTCACCATGCTGCTGGTGCAGGCGCTGCACGACCAGTTCAGCAAGGTGCGGGTGTTCGCCTTCGTCAACCGCGTCGACGAGGTGACCGACCTCATCGGCCGCGACACGGCGGGGCCGGAGGGACTCAGTGCCCGCATCCTGTCGGCGGCGGCCGTGACGGGCTGGCACGGGAGCAGTGACTACGGCACCTCGCTGGGCGAGTTCGCCGAGCGGTACGCGGACGCGGTCGGCCCGCGCAGCACCGTGTTCGTCCTGGGCGACGCCCGTACGAACATGAGCGACCCCAACACGGGGGCGCTGCGGGACGTCGCCGCACGCGCCCGCAAGGTGTACTGGCTCAACCCCGAACGGCGCTCACTGTGGGACACCGGCGACTCGGCGGCCGACACGTATGCGGAGATCGTCGAGATGCATGAGTGCCGGAACGCCCAGCAGCTGAGCGCGCTGATCGCGCGGCTGCTGCCTGTTTGAGCGCTGTTCGCGGCGGCGGGGTCGGACGGGTCGGTGGTCGCGCCGGGGGTCTGACACGCGGACCGGAGTCAAAGATGCGCGAGGAGCCGGTCCAGAGGGCGCGGCACCCGGTCGAGGTCGAGCCGCTCCACGAGTGAGCGCGCGTACTGCGCCTTGCGGCCGCTGTGCGTCCCCATGAACCGGCGCAACTGCCGCTCCACGCCCCGGTCGCGCTGCGCGGGCTGCTTCTGGAAGGTCCGGAAGGACCTCAAGTCGCCCTCCACGTCCAGGACTTGCTGCACGGTGGCCGCGCCGAGGCCGCGGATCAGCTCGTCCTCCAGGTCCGCGACACACACGTAGAAGCCGAGCTCCTCCATGTCCGCGTGGGTGAGGTGGGGGTGCGGGCCGGTCCGCTCCAGAACGCTGCGGAAGTAGTGCTCCTCCCCCGCGTCGCACAGCCCGGCGACGGTGACATCGAGCCCGTCCGGGCCGCACACGGCGAGGAACCTCCCGATGCTCATCGCGCCGCCGAGCGGCAGCACCGCGACACCCTCCTCGTCGAGCCTGCGTCCGCGCCGCCGGGCGAGCGCCTCGACGGCCACCAGGTCGCTCTCCCCCTCGACCAGGACGACCTTGCGCACACCGGCCGTGACGGCCAGGTCGCGGGCCGCGTCCGCGGCGGACCCGCCGTCACCCCCGCGTGCCGCCCACGCTCCGGCCGCCCGACGGAACCGTCTCATCTCGTCCACACGCCCAGTTTCGCAGGACCCGGGGTGTTCGCGTCCACCCAATTAGCGCATACGTTCGAATCAAGGAGTACGCTGTCCTCATGGCAACGCACCAACTCCAGGGGTCCCTGTTCGACCAGAGCGACGACGTGCGACTGCGGCCACTGGACGGGGTCCGTAGGACCGTGCTCGGCGACGGCGCCTGGATCGACCTGCTGCCGGGCTGGCTGAGCGGCGCCGACGCCCTGTTCGAACGGCTGGCCACCGACGTGCCGTGGAAGGCCGAGCGGCGGCAGATGTACGAGCGGGTCGTGGACGTGCCGCGCCTGCTCGCCTTCTACGGCGCGGGCGAGGTCCTCCCGCACCCCGTGCTCGACGAGGCGCGGCAGACACTGTCCGCGCACTACGCGGCCGAGCTCGGCGAGCCCTTCACGACGGCCGGGCTGTGCCACTACCGCGACGGGCGCGACAGCGTCGCCTGGCACGGCGACCGCATCGGGCGCGGCGCCCGCGAGGACACGATGGTCGCCATCCTGTCCGTGGGCGCGCCGCGCGACCTGCTGCTCCGCCCTCGCGGTGGCGGCGACGTGGTCCGCCGGCCGCTGGGCCACGGCGACCTGATCGTGATGGGCGGCTCCTGCCAGCGGACGTGGGAGCACGCCATCCCGAAGACGACGCGCGCCGCGGGCGGACGGATCAGCATCCAGTTCCGGCCGCAGGGGGTGCAGTGATCCCGCGACGTCGTCACGTCCACCGCCGGCTGGACAACCGCCGATGGCCGGCTCGCCCGGATGGCTCGCCGCCGCGCGCGCATACATGGCTCCCTCGACACCATGAACTCCTGTCACCTCGTGAGCTCCTGACGGTGCGTTGGACAGCCGCACGAGCTTCCGGGTCGATCCACCCATCACCGCGGCCGACCCTCCGCCGGACGCGACTTCGGCGGAGATCAGGACCCGAAGCGACGGCAACGGACAAACCTTGACATCCATTCGACCGGCTCTCTACGGTCGGCCGAAGATCTTGAGCGTTCACGGCACGCCACCGAGCGAGCCGCGAGCACCCGGGTCTCCGTCGTCATCGGCACCAACACCGGCGCGTGCCCCCCGCATCCCACGCCGGGCCACCGCCGACGGCCCGCCCACGACGAGCAGGACTGCCATGGCCACACCTTCACACGCCGGCGACTCACCCGAGCGCGACGCGTTCCACCCCGACCTTCCAGGCCATGACGGGCCCCTGCCGCTGCGCGCCCGGCTCCACCACATCCGCGCGGGCGAATTGGACGGCGACACCGCCCAGACCGGTGGCATGCGGCGGTTCGCGGCGATCAGCGGGAGCACGGTCGGCTCCGAGCGCATCTGGATGGGCCAGACGCACGTGGCCCCCGACACCGCCTCCTCCAATCACCACCACGGCGCCTCGGAGACGGCGATCCATGTCGTGAAGGGCCACCCGGAGTTCGTGTTCCTGGACGACTCCAGCGGCACCCCCGAAGAGATCCGGCTGCGCACCGCACCGGGCGACTACATTTTCGTGCCGCCCTACGTCCCGCACCGCGAGGAGAACCCGAGCCCGGACGAGGAGGCGGTCGTCGTGATCGCGCGCAGCACACAGGAGGCGATCGTCGTGAATCTGCCGGAGCTGTACGTACTCGACCAGGATTCCCCGGTGGGGAACTGACGGAAGGTCACCACGGCGGTCACAGAGGCGGATCGGGGCGGAGATGAGCCCGTAGTTCGCGTGCCATCCGGTCCGCCTCACCGTCCGTCACCCACTCCCCCTCCGGCCGGCCGAGCATCGCGAAGACGCCGGGACCGCGGCGCTCCCGCGGGAGGCCGGGCGGTCGGGGCACCACGTGGAAATGCACGTGCGAGAAGCCTTCGGCCTCCGCGAACTGCGCCACGTAGGTCTTCTCACAGCCGGTCACGCTCCGCAGCGCGCGGGAGAGCCTGACCTGCCAGGCGCCCAGCGTCGCGGCCTCCGCGTCGGTGAGGTCGTGGACGGCCGTGACGTGGCGTCGCGGCAGCAGCACCAGCCAACCGGGCAGCGCCGTTCCGATGGCGTGGACCACCCGCCAGCGCTCGTCGAAGGCGATGCGTTCGCGTGGCGGCAGACCGGCGAACTGCGCTTCCTTCCCGCATGGGTAGCAGTCGCAATCCGTCATGCCGGGGATCCTAGGAGCCCGAACCGCGCCCTCGCACCCTTACGGAACGGGGTGGCGGCCGAGGTGATGGTCCGCGAGGTTCAGCGCCTCGCTCACCAGGCGTCGCAGATGCCCGTCGAGCAGCGCATAGATCATGCGGCGCCCTTCCTTGCGGACGGTCACCAGGCCCGCGAGACGGAGTTTCGCCAGATGCTGGCTGACGGCGGGGCGGGCCGCGCCGCACGCCTCGGTGAGCGTCGTGACGTCCGCCTCGCCTTTGCCGAGCGTGTGCAGCAGTACGAGACGCGTGCGGTCGGCGAGGAGGCCGAGGAGATCAGCGGCGTATGCCAGTTGCTCGCCGCTCGGCTCTTGCGGGTGCGCACTGTGCGCAGGTGATAGGTGCATGCGTGCGCTCATACGCACATAATGGAACGGGACGCCTTCCGGTGTCCACCTCGGCCCCGGTCCCCGCGGCCTTCGCCCTCCGCCCCAGTCCAGGAAGGCCCG
This sequence comes from Streptomyces sp. DS1-CR2, assembly GCF_055760475.1. Classification (NCBI taxonomy): domain Bacteria; kingdom Bacillati; phylum Actinomycetota; class Actinomycetes; order Kitasatosporales; family Streptomycetaceae; genus Streptomyces; species Streptomyces sp. DS1-CR2. The sequence continues at coordinate 8,563,505 of NZ_CM147085.1, read as the reverse complement.
ACCCTTGAGCCCTCAGCACGGACACGCACCCCACGACGGCACGCATCACCACGGCCACGAGCACGACCACGGCCACGTATCAGGAGCGGCCCGGTGGCGGCACCGGCTCGCGCACGTCCTCACCCCCCACTCCCACGAGACCGCCGACAAGACCGACCGGGCGCTCGAAGCCTCGGCCCGGGGCCTGCGCGCCCTGTGGATCTCGATGGCCGTACTGGGCGTGACCGCGGCGGCCCAGGCGGTCGTCGTCGTGCTCTCGGGTTCGGTCGCGCTGCTCGGCGACACGGTCCACAACGCGGCGGACGCCCTCACCGCCCTGCCGCTCGGCGTCGCCTTCGTCCTGGGCCGCCGGGCCGCCAACCGCCGCTTCACCTACGGATACGGGCGCGCCGAGGACATCGCCGGGCTCGTCATCGTCCTGACCATCGCCGCCTCCGCCGTGTTCGCCGCGTGGACGGCCGTCGACCGGCTCGTCAATCCGCGCGGCATCACGTATCTGCCGGCCGTGGCCGCGGCCGCCGTAATCGGGTTCCTCGGCAACGAATGGGTCGCCCGCTACCGCATCCGCGTCGGCCGTGACATCGGTTCAGCGGCGCTGGTCGCCGACGGACTGCACGCACGTACGGACGGGTTCACCTCGCTCGCCGTTCTCATCGGGGCGGGCGGCACCGCCGTCGGCTGGCGGCTCGCCGACCCGATCGTGGGGCTGGCCATCACCGCCGCCATCCTTCTCGTGCTGCGCGACGCCTGCCGTGAGGTCTTCCGGCGGGTGATGGACGCCGTCGACCCGGCCGTCGTGGACAGCGCCGAGCACGCCCTGGGGCACGTACCCGGAGTGCTGGCCGTCAACGAGCTGCGGATGCGCTGGATCGGGCACCGGCTACGCGCCGAGGTGGCCATCGTCGTCGACGGCGCCCTCAGCGTGCGGGCCGCCCACGAGGTCGCGGTCGCCGCGGAGCACACCCTGCTGCACGCCGTCCCCAAGCTCACCGGCGCTCTGGTGCACGCCGACCCGGCGCCCGCCCCCGGCGTGCCCGACCCGCACGCGGCACTCGCCCACCACGCCGCGTAAAGGCCGTGGTACTGCGCCTCCTGGTCAACAGAGCACTCACGGCAGAAGGCACCCCCATGACGACCACGCTCGACTCGCAGGACCCGATCGCCGTCGCGGTCACGGCGGCGATCCGCCAGGGCGACGTACCGGCCCTGCGCCACCTGATCGCCGAACACCCGGGGCTGGCCTCCGCCGCGATCGCGGAGACCGCCCGCCCGGACTGCTCCGGGATCCGCACACTGCTGCACATCGCGACCGACTGGCCCGGCCATTTTCCCAACGGCGCCCAGGTCATCGCCGCCCTGGTGGAGGCCGGAGCGGACCCCGACGCGCGTTTCTCCGGCGCACACACCGAGACGCCCCTGCACTGGGCGGCGAGCAATGACGACGTCGCCGCCGTCGACGCCCTCGTCGCGGCCGGCGCGGACATCGAGGCGCCCGGCGCGGTGATCGGCAACGGCACGCCCCTCGCCGACGCCTGCGCCTTCGGGCAGTGGCGCGCCGCGTTCCGGCTGGTGGAGCACGGCGCCCACGTCACGTTCGAGGAGGCCGCGTCGCTCGGCCTGATCGACCGGGTCAGGGCCCGGGCGACCGCCGGGGAACCGCCGACGCCGGAGGAGGTGGCCGACGCGTTCTGGTGCGCCTGTCACGGCGGCCGCCTGGCCACCGCCCAGTACCTGTACGAGCGGGGGGCGGATCCCGGCCGGGTCGGCTACGGCGACAAGACGCCTCTGGACGTCGCGCGCGAGCAGGAAGCCACGGACGTCGTCGCGTGGCTTTCCGCTGTCGCAGCGAAGCCGGCGGGTGACACCACGTAATCCGTGAGAATTCGGTGCCGCTCCCGGGGTGCTCAATCGGCCCGTGGCGGCTCCAATGGAGGTTGGGGAACCTCGGCGAGGAGGCCTGTTCCATGACGAACGCGACGCGACTGCTGACCGCCCTTCCTCACGAGCACCGGGAGCGGCTGATGACGCTCGCCAAGGAGGTGTCGTTCGACGAGGACGAGCGGATCTTCGAGGAGGGCCACATCGCCGACCGGTTCTGGGTCGTGCGCTCGGGCGCGGTCTCTCTGGACCAGCAGGTCACCGAGCACAGGAAGGTGACTGTCGCCTCGCTGGGCTCGGGTGATCTGCTCGGCTGGTCATGGCTGTTCCCGCCGCACAGGTGGGACTTCGGGGCCGAGGCGTTCAGTCCTGTGCGTGCCTACGAGTTCGACGCGAAGGCGGTGCGCAATCTCTGCGAGGCCGATCCCGCGCTGGGCATGACCCTGATCCGTACCGTCGCCGAGATCCTGGCGTACCGGCTCGGGGCGACCCGCGCCAAGCTCATGGAGCAGTACACCATCCACCGGACGCAGCCGATCTGACGGCCGCTCCGCGCCCTTGAGTACCTCAAGCCGACTGTGAACGCCTCGATAAGAGCCTGTCGCATCTGTTGACTGCCCCCACTCCCGGCGACTCATTTGGCCGCCGGATCCTCGTAGCGCTCCTTGATGAGTTCCAGGTGCACCCAGCTCTCCACCGCGCGCACGCCCTTCACGGCCCGCATGTCCTCGACGGCCGTCCGGATCGCCGCGAGGGATTCCACCGTGATCGTGCCGACCAGGTCCGCGCGGCCCATGCAGGAGGACAGGAAGGAGACCTGCTCGCGGTCGGCGAGGCGGGCCGCGACCTCGTCCCGCTCCGCCTCGACGCGCACGGCGAAGCCGCAGAGGATGCCGAGACCGAGGAGTTCCGGGCGCACCAGCGCGAGGACCTTCGCGACGCCGCCGTCGAGGAGCCGGAGCGTGCGCGCGCGGGCCGCCCCGGCCGAGAGGCCGACCCGCTCGGCGAGCTCGGCGAACGGGAGGCGGCCGTCAGCCTCCAGCTCGCGCAGGACGAGCTGGTCGGTCTCGTCGAGTTCCGTGACGGCAGGGTCCCCCGCGAGCAGATACGGGTCCTTGAGGTGGCGGGTGGAGATCAGCGGGTTCACGACGTCGACGCCGGGCAGGGAGCGGACGCGTTCGATCGCCCGGTCCAGATCGGCGATTCCCTTCGTACGCAGCTCGGCCATGACCGCGTAGCCGCCGGCGGTCAGCGTGACGAACGGGGCCTCGGGCATGGCGGCGATGGCGCGCGCCACGGGCCCGGCCGGTCCGCGGACGCCGATCGACAGATGCGCCGACGCCGTCAGACCCCGGACGGCGGGGTGCACGACGGCCACCACACGCACACCGCCGCCCTCGAGCAGCCGCTGGACGCGGGCCCGGGTGGCGGGCCGGGAGAGGCCGACCCGCTGCGCCAGCGTCTCGTACGTCAGGCGGCCGTCCGCCTGCAGCTCGCGGACGACGGCGAGGTCGATGTGGTCCAGGTCCACCGGGGCTTCCCCTCAGCTCGGCTGCCCGGGTACGGCCGCACCCGGGGTCGGCGCCCATTGTCGACCACGAGGGACACGGGTGCCGGACACCCGTGACGCCCCTCACAGACGCCCGTCTCATGCGGACTGGACAATTATGGAAGACGAAACGTAACTTCAACACCGAAGCGACCGACGAATCATTCGTCGCCCTGAGGTCGTCGCTCCAAGCGTGGGGAGAATGCGATGGGTCAGCCGGTGGTGGTCTTCACCGACCCCGAGGAGCTGGATGTCGAGCCGGGCGCGCGCCTGCTGCGCGACGCGGGCTTCGAGGTCCGCGTGGTCGGGAGCCGCGACCCCGCCAGGATCGCGGCTGCCGCGCACGACGCCGAGGCCTTGATCGTCGGCTACGCCCCGGTGGAAGCGACCCTCCTGGACCGGCTGCCGACGGTGCGCATGCTGGCCACGATGTCCGCCGGTTACGACATGGTGGACACCGCCGAGGCCCGCCGGCGCGGCCTGTGGGTGAGCAACCTGCCGCACGCGGCCACCGAGGACGTCGCCGTGCACGCACTCGCCGCCACCCTCTCCCTCGTACGCCACCTGCCGCACGCCGACGCCACGGTGCGGACCGGCGGATGGAACACGGAGTTCGGTGAACTGCCACGCCGGGCCGGCGAGTTGACGCTCGGCCTGGTCGGGTTCGGCCGTATCGCCCGCGCCCTGGCGCGGATGGCGGCACCCGTCTTCGGCCGCGTGGCCGCCTTCGACCCGCACGCCGACCCGGCCGGCTGGCCGCCCGAGGTCGACCGGCTCGGCCTCGACGAGCTGGTGAGCCGCGCCGACGTGCTGTCCCTGCACACCCCCCTCACCCCGCAGACCCACGGTCTCGCGGACGAGGCCCTGCTCGCCCGGATGCGGCCGGGCTCGTTCCTCGTGAACGTCTCGCGCGGTGAACTCGTCGACCCCGACGCTCTCCTGCGCGCGCTGGACAGCGGGCACCTCACCGGGGCCGCGCTCGACGTGTTCCCGGTCGAACCCCCGCCCGCCGACGACCCGTTGCGCACCCACCCACGCATCCAGCTCTCCCCGCACAGCGCGTTCCTGTCCGACGCCTCGCAGCGCGCGTACGTGTGCGCGCCCGCCGAGAACGTCATCGCCTGGCACCGCACCGGCCGCCCGCTCACGCCCGTGGTCGACCCGACCCTCGAAGGAGCCGTCTCGTGACCGACCTGCTGACCCCTGCCGCCGATCAGGACGCCGCGCAGACGGAACTGCGGCTGCGCCGCGAACTCGCCGCCGTCTACCGGCTCGTGGCCCACTTCCGCATGACCGACCTGATCTTCACGCACATCTCGCTGCGCCTGCCGGGCCCGGACCACCACTTCCTGATCAACCCGTACGGGCTGCTCTTCGAGGAGATCACCGCCTCCAACCTGGTCAAGATCGACCTGTCCGGGAACCCGGTCGAGCCGACCCCCTATCCGGTCAACCCGGCCGGGTTCGTCATCCACAGCGCGATCCACGCCGCCCGCGAGGACGCCCACTGCGTCCTGCACACGCACACCAAGGCGGGCTGCGCCGTCGCCGCACAGCAGGGCGGGCTGCTGCCGCTGAACCAGATGTCGATGGAGTTCCACAACCGGGTCGGCTACCACGACTACGAGGGCGTGGCGCTCAACCTGGACGAGCAGAAGCGCCTCGTCGACGACATCGGCGGCCACCCCGCGCTGATCCTGCGCAACCACGGCCTGCTCACCGTCGGCGGGAGCGCGGCCCAGGCGTTCCTGCGCATGTACTACCTGGAGAAGGCCTGCGAGATACAGGTCACCGCACAGGCGGGCGGCGTCCCGCTGACCGTGCCGTCGCCAAAGGTGTGCGAGTACACCGCCCGGCAGCTCGCGGGCGAGGCGGAGGCCGACGCGGACTTCCAGGACGACGACGCGTACGAGCTGGCGTGGGCGGCGATGCTGCGCCTGCTCGACCGGATCGCGCCCGACTACAAGGACTGAACAAGGACTGAACAAGGGCTGGGCAAGGGCTGGGCAAGGACTGGGCAAGGACTGAGCGGAAACCAAGTGCCCCGCTCGCCCTTCGTACGGTGGTGATTCGCCTGGAGTTCACCCGTACGTCACCCCGCGACCGGCGTGGTCGGAAAGCATCTGTTCTTCCGATCGCGGTTTCACCAGGGGGAACGACAGTGCAGAGCGCCCGTGCCAGACGTGTGATCAAGCGGAGCGCTCCGGCCGGCGTGGCTTCGCTCGCGGCCCTGCTCCTGCTCGCGGGGTGCGGCGCGGGCGGCCCGGGTGACTCCGACGACGCAGCGTCCCCGGCCGGCGCCTCCCCCGTGGCCGACATCGACTGCGCGGGCAAGAGCCAGGTTCCCGGCTCGGGTTCGACCGCCCAGCAGAACGTGATGAAGTACTGGATCGACCAGTACCAGCGCGCCTGCTCCGGCGTCCAGATCGCGTACAACCCGCTCGGATCGGGCGCCGGCGCCGCCCAGTTCCTGCGCGGCGCGACCGCGTTCGGCGGCTCGGACAGCGCGCTGAAGCCCGAAGAGGTCGAGCTGTCGAAGCAGACGTGCACCGGGGGCCGGGCCATCAACCTGCCCATGGCGGGCGGCCCCATCGCGGTCGGCTACAACCTGCCCGGCGTCGACGACCTGGTCCTCGACGCCGCGACCCTCGCCAAGATCTTCGACACCCGGATCGTCTCCTGGGACGCCCCGGAGATCCGCGCGCTCAACCCCGGCGCGAAACTGCCCTCCACCCGCATCCGCCCGGTGCACCGCTCGGACGACTCGGGCACGACGCAGAACCTGCAGGCCTACCTCGCGGGAGCCGCCCCGGCCGCATGGCCCTACTCGGCGGAGAAGTCGTGGCAGGGCAGGGGCGGCGGCTCGGCGAACGGCTCCAGCGGTGTCGTCTCGCAGGTCAACTCCTCGTACGGGTCGATCGGTTACTTCGAGCTGTCCTTCGCGGCGAGCAGCCAGGTACCGACTGTCAGCATCGACACGGGCACGGCGGAGCCCGTCGCCCCGTCGCCGGAGTCCGCGTCCGCGGGAATCGCCGCGGCGCGTGTCGCGGGCGAGGGCAAGGACATGTCGCTGAAGTTCCGCTACGGTCACTCGGCCACGGGGGCGTACCCGATCGTCCTGGTCACGTACGAGATCGTGTGCGACAAGGGCAACCGGGCCGCCACACTCCCCGCGCTCAAGTCCTTTCTGACCTACACCGCGAGCGACGAGGGCCAGCAGGCGCTGACCCGGATCCACTACGCGCCGCTTCCGGACACGGTCGCGACCCAGGTGCGGGAGACCGTGCGGTCCCTGTCCTGACGGCCGCAAGGACCGCGCCGTCCAAGCGCACTTGACCCCAAGTACCCTGAGGTCACCGGGAGTTCGCGCGGCAGTGCCTGACGCCCCGTTCCCCTCGTCGCCCGTGAGTGTCACCATGCTGAGCCCGGGCATGTCCCGCGGCCTGACGGGAGGCTCATATGGCTCAGGTGTACTTGCGGCGGCTGTCCCGGTGGCAGGCGGAGCAGCAGCGAGACGCCGTCGCTGACGTGTATGTCTCGGCGTACCACGGGGCCGCGGGGGCCGAGTACCGCGACCGGCAGGGGTTCCTGACCCGCTTCGAGAGGCACGGCCGGCGTCCCGACTTCGACATGGTGGCGGCCGACTCGGGCGGCCTCGTCGGCTGCGTGTACGGGTTCCGGGCCGACCGCGCCGGTGACTGGTGGGCGGGCTTCCGGGGTGACCTGCCGACCGAGTTCGAGGAACTGACCGCGTCCGGCCGGGCCTTCGTCCTCGCCGAACTGATGGTGCTGCCCGCCCATCGGCGCCACGGCGTCGCGACGGACCTTCAGGTACGGCTCCTCGCGCGCCACGACACCGATCTGATCGTCGCCGCGGTGGACCTGCCGGACCCCGCAGGCCCCGAGGCGACGGGCTCCACGCTGCTGCGCTCCTGGGGCTGGCTGAATCTCGGCACATCGGACCCCGGCGACGCGCCCGGAGCGCGCGACAAACAGCTGTGGGTGCGCAGGCCCCTGAGGTAAGCGCCCTCCTCTCCCCCACGCGGTCCCGTACCGCCTCCCACCTCCTGCGACCGGCCTCGGAACGCTGTTGACGCGCATGGGATGCTGAGGCGTCCGCGGATCATGGCTGGATCAGGAGAGTGCGCCAGAGTGAGGGCAGTGACACGGGTGACGGAGATCGGGGGCACGTGGGACCGGTTCGTGGCGTCCGATCCGGGGCTGCTGCGGCTGATGGCGGGACTGCGGACGGTCGGCGCGATCGCGCTCACCCTGGCCGTTCTCGCGGCGTTCCACACCGATGTGACGCACATGGTCGCCGGCGCCATGGCCGCGATGGTGGCCACGTTCGCGATCAAGGAGAAGGACGTACGCGGCCAGGCCGTCACCGTCGCCCTCGGTCTGCCCGTGGCGCTTGCGGCGGTGTCGCTGGCCGCGCTGCTGCACAACCGGGTCGTCGCGGGTGATCTCTTCTTCATCGCCCTGATCTTCGGCGCCGTCTACAGCCGCCGCTTCGGGGACCGCGGCACCGCGCTGGGCCTGATCGGCTTTCAGATCTACTTCGTCTCCCTGTTCGTGAGCGCGACGGTGTCGTCGCTGCCACGGCTGTACGCGACGCTGGCCGTCGCCTTCGCGTGCAGCGCGGTCGTGCGCTTCGCCGTCGTACCGGAGACACCGGAGCGCGTGCTCGGCCGGCTGCGTGACGCGTTCAGGGCGCGGCTCGCGCAACTGGTGGACACGCAGGCGGAACTGCTCGATGCCGAACCGGACCAGCTGGAGAAGGTCCTCGACGACCTGCGGCGGGGCACCGCACGGCTGCACGAGACGGCGATGATGATCCAGGGCCGCCTGGAGGAAGGCACCCGGGACTCGGCCACGGCCGCCCTCGTACAACGCAGGGTCGCCGATGCCGAGATCGCGGCCGAACGGCTCGGCGTCCTGCTGCTCAACGCCCGCAGTGCCGAGCGTGCCGACACCCTCACCCTGCATCTGCCGCACGCGCCCGTGCCGGAGCCGTCGAAGCGCCTGTACGCCGACGGCGACGCGACCGCGACCCTGCGCCGCGACCTGGGCGCTCTGCACCTGCTCGTCGCCCGCCCGGTGACGGGCAACCGCGGGACGGCTGTCGCGCACCTGCGCAACCGGCTGCTCGCCTACCGCGACGAGGACAATCTGCCGCGCGGCTCTGCCGCCGTGCAGGACGTCTTCCGCGGGATCGGTGAGGCGGCGCGCGCCGTCATGGGCCTGCGGGTCGCCCTCGACGGGCCGCAGGACGAGTCTGACGACTCCCCGGCGACGACGCGCTCCCGCGAGGAACTCGACGCCGAGGACCTCGCGATCACCAGCTCCGAGCAGGACGAGGACGACAAGGACGACCGCAGCGGGCTCCAGCGGCCCACCACGCGGGCCGCGTTCCAGGTCGCGGTGGGCTCGTCGCTGGCCATCGTCGGCGGCGAGTTCCTCTCCAGTCAGCGCTGGTACTGGGCGGTCCTGACGTGCTGGGTGGTCTTCCTCAACACCGCGTCCACGGGCGAGATCCTGGTCAAGGGCTACCGCCGGCTCCTCGGCACGGTGTTCGGCGTGGTCGCCGGTGTCGCGCTCGCGAGCGTGGTCGGCAACCACACGTGGACGGCGTTCGCCCTCGTCCTGGTCTTCATCTTCGCGATGTTCTTCACGGCGCCGCTGTCGTACGCCCTGATGTCGTTCTTCGTCACCGCGATGCTGGGCCTGCTCTACACACTCCTCAACACGTACAGCCTGGACGTGCTCGTCCTGCGGATCGAGGAGACGGCGCTCGGCGCCGCGTGCGGCATTATCGCGGCGGTGCTCGTGCTGCCCGTGCACACGGACCGCCGTACCGACGAACTCCTCAGTACGGTCCTGGTCAGGCTCGGTGACGTCGTGTCGGCCGCGGTGGAGCAGCTCAGCGGCGGGCCCGCGGTCGATCTCCTCGACAAGGCGCGGGACCTGGACACGGCGCTGGACGATCTGCGCGCCTCCACGAAGCCGCTGACGCACCCGATCACGCCGCTACGGGTGCGGAGGCAGACGGCCCGCTATCTGGTGGCGCTCCTGGAGACCTGCGCCTATCACGCCCGTTCCCTGGCGGCGACGGCCGAGCTCGTGCCGTACAGCAAGACCATCGCGGCGGATCCGCGGCTCGAGCGGGCCGGGGTGCGTATCGCGCACAACATCGACGTGATCGACGCGCAGGTGCGGGACGAGGGGACCGGCGGGGAGGTCGAGGCGGGCGCGAGCATCGCCTCGATGCTGGAGGTGGACGGGACGGGGGCGCTGCGCTCGGGCACGGTCACCTTCCGCGTGCTGCGGCATCTTCAGCGCCTCGACGAGGGGGTCGTGGGTCTCGCCCGGCCGCTCGATGTGCCGGTCGCGGGGCGCCGGCGCTGAGGCGCCGCGGGGTGAGCCGCTGCGGGGTGAGGCGTTGCGGAGTGAGGCGTTTTTTCAGGAAGGCGGGAAGGGAGAGGGCCGGGGCGGCCTGATCGACTGCCCCGGCCCGTCGACGGTGTCCGTCCGCCGGCTTTCGAGTGGCCGGCGGTCAGGCGTCGCTCCGGAGGCTAGAGAACGCCGGACTCGGAGATGGTGACCTTCGCCGAGGGCGCGCCGCTGCGGGAGCCGAGGCCCTCGATCTTCTTGACGAGCTCCATGCTGGACTCGTCGGCGACCTCACCGAACACGACGTGCTTGCCGTCGAGCCAGTCGGTCACGATCGTGGTGATGAAGAACTGCGAGCCGTTCGTGTTCGGGCCCGCGTTGGCCATGGAGAGCAGGCCCGGCTTGGTGTGCTTGAGCTGGAAGTTCTCGTCGGCGAACTTCTCGCCGTAGATGCTCTTGCCGCCCGTGCCGTTGCCGGCGGTGAAGTCGCCGCCCTGGAGCATGAACTGCGGGATGATGCGGTGGAACGACGACCCCGCGTAGCCGTAGCCCTTCTCGCCCGTGGCCAGGGCGCGGAAGTTCTCCACCGTCTTCGGGACGACGTCGTCGAAGAGGTTGAAGCTGATGCGCCCGGCGGGCTTGTCGTCGATGGTGATGTCGAAATATGCCTTGATTGCCATGGCGACATCCTTGCACTCCCCGTGGCCCGTGCGCTCCTCGGGCCGGGCTTTCGCAGGTCCCTCGGGCCGCGCGTCCACTCGTTCGGCCCGCCCCCGCGTCGGCGACGGCCCGGCGGCCGGGCAGCTCCCCGCTGAACGAGGCGCCCCGCCCGTACGTACGTGAAGCGAGGGGACGGGCCGGTCGGCGCTCTCAACGCCCTTTCCCCTCAAGGTCGTTGACCTGTTGTCCGTACGCCGTTTCGCACGTTGGGGAGTCTGGATGAGGCATGCGCGACGCACCGCCCGGCGGATCACGCGCCTTGCTGCCGTCGGCGGCCTGCTCTGCGGAAGCCTGCTGGTCACGCACGCGATAGCGAGCGAACCCGGCGCCTCCCGTCCGCCCGTACCGGTGGGCGAACGGCTGGTGACGCAGCTCGGCACCGCCCGTACGGCGGGCAGCTGGCTCGGCGCGGACGGGCGGACGGTGGTCGCGGTGACCGACGCGGGCGCCGCGGCGGACGTGCGGCGGGCCGGGGCGCGGGCCGAGGTCGTGCGCCACAGCATGCGCGACCTGCGCTCGGCCACCGCGACGCTGCGGGCGGCGCCCCGCGTGGCCGGTACGGCGTGGGCGATGGACTACGGCTCGAACGAGGTCGTGGTGCGGGCCGATTCGACTGTCTCCGCCGCCGACTGGTCGCGGCTGGCCGACGTCGCCAAGGCCATCGGCGCGTCCGTCCGCATGGAGCGGACCCGTGGCACGTTCACCACCCGCGTCGACGGCGCCTCGCCGATCTTCGCGAGCGGCGGGCGCTGCTCGGCGGGCTTCGACGTGACCGACGGCAGTGACGCGTTCCTGCTGACCGCGGGGCACTGCGGCCCGGTCGGCACGACATGGTTCGCACGACCCGGCGACGCCACGGCACTGGGCACCACCGTGAGCGGCACGTTCCCCGGGAACGACTTCTCCCTCGTGCGTTACGACGATGGGGTGCCTCGCGCAGAAAGTGACGTCGTCGCCATCGGCGGAGGCCGTGGCGTACGGATCACCGGGGCGACCGATCCCGTGGTGGGCCAGCGGGTCTTCCGCAGCGGCAGCACCACGGGGTTGCACTCCGGCCGGGTGACCGCGTTGAACGCGACAGTGAACTACCCGGAGGGCACGGTCACAGGACTCATCCAGACCACGGTGTGCGCCGAACCCGGCGACAGCGGCGGCCCCCTGTTCGCCGACGGGCTCGCCCTGGGCCTGACGTCGGGCGGCAATGGAAACTGCGATGCCGGGGGCACGACGTTCTTCCAGCCCGTCGGAGCGGCGATGACGGCCCTCGACGTGCGCCTGGCCGGCGCGTCCGGGGACGACGGGTCGCAGGCGGGGGCCGGTTCCGGGCAGGCGCGGCCCGGCGGCGACGGCTCAGCCGCGCCTCCCGCAGGCTCCGAGGCGGGCGCTCCGGGTGGGGGCGGGACGGGTACGGGAGTGGGCACGGGTACGGGTCCTGGTACGAACATGGGCGAGGCCGCCGAGACCGGGGACGGCACCGTCTCCGGCACGGGAACCAGCACTGACACCGGCCCGGTCGTCGCGATCTCCAGGGTCGTGAACACCCGCAGCGTCGGCCCGGGCCTGCTGGTCATTGGCGGCAGCCTGATCGCCCTGGTGGCGGCGCGCTCCATGCGTTCGTCACGTCTGTCACGGCGGGGGCGCGGGGCCTGGTCTTAGGTGATGTGGCGGCGGCGCGCGTGGCCGCCACGGGCCGCGGACCCCCACCCCCCCCCAGGTCTTCAGCCCAGACTGGACAGCTTGGGCTGAAGGTTTTAGCGTGGACGCATGAACAACGCCGAGGGCATCGACCACGCCGAGGGCATCTCAGAATCCGCGGACCGTGCCGCGCGCGAACTGCGCGTGATGTTCAGCCGCCTTCGGCGCCGGCTCCGCGAGGTCTCCGACAGCCAGGACCTCACCCCGTCCCAGGTCTCCGCGCTCAACCGGCTCAGCAAGGCGGAGGCCGCCACGGCCAGCGGTCTCGCCGCCTCCGAGGGCGTTCGGCCGCAGTCGATGGCCGCCACACTCGCCGCGCTCGAACAGCGCGGGCTGATCGAGCGCCGGCCCGACCCCGAGGACGGCCGCCGCCAGCTGGTCACCCTCACCGACGCCGGCCGCGAGAGCGCGGAGGGCACCCGGCAGGCCCGCGGGGAATGGCTGGCCCGCACCCTCCAGGACGGCTACTCGGAAGAGGAGCGCCAGACCATCGTCACCGCACTGACCCTCCTGGAACGGCTCACAGAAGCCTGACCGGAGCACCCTCCCCCAAAAAAAGAAGCAATCGATCCACCCTGAAAGGCCCCCATGGCTCTCACCACCCTCGACGAGCGCACCGCTCTCGTTGTCGTCGACCTTCAGAAGGGCATTGTCGGCGCACCCACGACTCCGTACAGCGGCCCCGAAGTCGTCGCCCGCTCGGTCGAGTTGGCCGATGTCTTCCGTGCGCACGGCCTGCCGGTCGTCCTCGTGCGCGTCAGCGCCGCCCCCGACGCAGCGGACGCCGTGCCGGGGCGCAACGAGACTCAGGGCCGCACCGGCGCCCGCCCCGAGGGCTGGGACGTCATCGTGGACGAACTGTCCGGCCACCCCGAGGACATCACGGTCACCAAGCGCAACTGGGGCGCCTTCTTCGGCACGGACCTGGACCTCCAGCTGCGCCGCCGCGGCATCACGCAGGTCGTGCTGACCGGAGTCGCCACCAGCATCGGCGTCGAGTCCACGGCCCGCGCCGCCCACGAGCACGGCTACCACGTCACCCTGGCCACCGACGCGATGACGGACCTGGACGTCGAGGCGCACCACAACAGCATCGAGCGGATCTTCCCGCGTCTCGGCGAGACCGGCACGACCGAGGAGATCGCCGAACTCCTGGCAAAGACCCGCGCCTGACAAGCGAGTTGGGCCGGCGGCCACCCGCGCGCTGGTCGGGTTCCGGCCGTTGCGCCGCCCGGCCTTGGCGGAAGCGGTCCGTCCGGGACAGGATGCCCGCATGAAGGGTGATCTCTTTTCCAGCGAGCACGTCGTACAGCCCGCCTCCGCGCCGGGAATGACCGCACAGAACGCCAAGTCGATCCGCTATGCCGTCGACGGCGACATGATGGCCCGCCAGGGCGCGATGATCGCCTACCGCGGGAACCTGCAGTTCGAGCGCAAGGGCCAGGGCATGGGCGGCATGCTCAAGCGCGCGGTCACGGGCGAGGGCCTGCCCCTGATGACGGTGCGCGGACAGGGCGAGGCCTGGTTCGCGCACGAGGCGCAGAACTGTTTCATCGTCGACGTCGAAGCCGGCGAGGCCCTGACGGTCAACGGGCGCAACGTCCTGTGCTTCGACTCCACGCTGTCGTACGAGATCAAGACCGTGAAGGGCGCGGGCATATCCGGCGGAGGGCTGTTCAACAGCGTCTTCACCGGGCAGGGCCGGCTGGGGCTCGTCTGCGAGGGCAACCCCCTGGTCATCCCGGTCTCGCCGCAGCAGCCGGTGTTCGTCGACACGGACGCGGTCGTGGGCTGGACCGCCCATCTGCACACCTCGCTGCACCGGTCGCAGTCCATCGGGTCGATGATCCGCGGCGGTTCGGGCGAGGCCGTCCAGCTGAAGCTGGAAGGTGAGGGGTACGTCATCGTGCGTCCCAGCGAGGCGACTCCGCAGAAGGCCCAGCAGCACTGACGCCGCACGGTCCCCGCGCACTGCGAGGTGGCGGCCCGAGATCCGGTGAGCCGTCACCCCACGGTGCGCTGCCACCGGATCTCGCCGTCGTGCATCCGGGAGGGCGACCAGTGGGGCGGCCAGGTCCGCCTCACCGGCCCGAACCGCGACGGCCGCTTCGGCCTGCTCGCCGCGGCGCCGGGCGAAAACACGAACGACGGGGTCGTCTGGGTGTTCTCGGCGGGCTCCGGCGGTGTCACGGCCTCCGGCTCATGGACCTACGGCGCGGGCTCCCTCGGAGCACCTTCCGCGGACGCGATGTTCGGCGCGGCGATCGACGAGTAAGGCGGCCAACGCGTAGGGCCGGCAAGGAATGTCCAAGCCGGGCCGCCCGCCTCCCCACCCCCTCGGGGACGGGCGGCCTTCCGTACTTCCCGTACGTCCATTTGATGACCGGCCGACGTCGAGTAGCACTCAAGTCGCACGGCACAACACATACGTGGACGGATCCGCCGGGACCCTCGTCGCTCGTACGTTCTTGATCAGAACGCAGCGGCACGACGGGACCGGCGAAGGGACACGACTACATGTACGGCAAGGCATTCGCCCCTGAGTATCAGGGCGAGTTGCGCACGGCCCTCACAGTGAACTCCTCCTACGAGGATGTGCGCGCGGCGGCGGGCCGGTCCCTCGACACGGCGGCCGGCCCCCTGGAACGGGCACGCGCCGCACTGGCGCTCGCCGAGGCGAACCGGCGGCTCGGCCGCGTCCGCGAGGCGGGCGACGCGTGGCGGGGCAGCTATCGCAGCGCGCGGACCGCCGGGCACACGGGTGCGATGGCCTGGGCGCTGTGGAGCGGCGGCACACTCGCCCGCCAGTGCGGCTCGTTGCGCCTGGCCCGGCGTCTGCTCGGGCACGCCGTCGCCCTGGCCGCCCACAGCGACGACCGGCTCGCCCACGGCTACGCGCTCGCGGGCCTGGCTGAGACGGGCCGCATCCAGGGCGACTATGCGGCGGTCGCCACCCTCCACGAGGAGCTGCTCGAACAGGGCCGCGCCCACGGCGAACCGCGGCACATGGTCTGGGCGATGTCCGGCATCGCGCAGATGCACCGCAACACCGGCGACCACGCGAAGGCCCTGGAACTGTTCGAGGAGTCGGTCCGGGTGGCCACCGAGGCGGACGACGCGCGGGGCCGCGCCTGGTCGCTGCGCGGCGTGGCCGATGTGCTGTCCGTCCGGGGCGAACCCGACCGGGCGTTGTCCCTGCTCTCGGAGGCCGAGGGCATCTGCCGTGCGATGGATCTGGCGAGCGCCCTCGCGTACAACCACAAGATGCGCGCCAACGTCCTTTACCGGGACGGGCGTTATGAGGCAGCCCGGGACACCTATGCGTCGACGCTCGCCGAGTTCCGCCATCTGCACGAGCCGCGCGGTGTCGCGCTGTGCCGGCTGGGGCTGGTCAAGTCGCGCTCCCGGCTGGGCCGCGACCGGTGTGACACACTCGCCGAACTCGACGTTCTCGAGGCCGACTTCAAGCGGATCGGGCTGCGGCACGCGCGGGAGATGGTGGTCGCGTTCCGCGCGGAGACGACTCCGGGTGCCCTTCGGCCCGGGCACCGTGAAGCGGCCTGACCGCCTCGGTCACTCGTCGAGCGTGATGCGGATGCCCACGGTGCCGTGGAGGCCGCGGCGCAGGCGGCTGCCGAACAGCGTCACTTTGCCGAGCAGGCCGTACTTGCTCCCGATCAGGCTGCGATAGCGGGCCGTCACCTCGGGGGAGCAGATCTCCGCCGTGGCGGGCGACTGATCGCCGGTCGGGTTGCCGCGCGCGTCACACGGGCCCACCAGGACGTCCGCGCGATTGCGGATCCGCTTGACCTTCCATGAGTCGGCGGGGGTCCAGGCGCCGAGCGCGGACCCGTCCCTGACCACCCAGACGGGGGTGGCCACCGGGCTCCCGTTCTTCCGGAAGCTGGTGACCAGCAGGTACTTCCCGGCGCCGAGCCGCGCGAGCCGCGTGGTGTCCATGCCTCGAGTCTACGGCTCCTCGGCGGGCGGCTGTCGGGGCCCTGTCACGTCCGTCACTCCGGGTGTGGGCATTGCAACAAATTGTGAAGAAGGTGAAGCTTTCTCGTATCCCGGTGATCCGCGCGTCCGAGCACGGCCCGCCCCCCGACGATGATCACGCCGCGCGCCTCCTCATGGCATCCAGATCGGGGTGCGCAGGGCCAGGAGACTCCAGAAGCGCCGACGCCTTCGGCGCTTCTGGAGTCGTGCGGGCCGCACCGGCGCGGGGCCGGAGCGGGAGTCAGCGAAGCGCCGTCGCCAAGATGGTGCTGAGCGACAGGGTGAGCCCCACGATCGCCATCAAGAGCGTGCCGTACTCACGCCAGGCCCGGGGCCGGCGCTCCGCCTGCGGCCGATGCTCGCCGGGACGCGCGCCGGCGGGATCAGCGGGATTCTGTGGTCCGTGCGACTGCGTCACACAGTGTCAACTCCCTGCCGTGCCCGGGCGATGCGGCCTAGATCAGCCACACAGCCCGACTCCGTGGCGGGTTCGCATCCTCCGCAGCTCCCACAGGGAGACGGCCGTGACAGACAGCGGACCGCCCAGCAGGGAGCAGAGTTGCGCCGCGACCGGGCCTTCCGGCGTGCCCTCCACGATCAGTCCTTTGTCCGGCCCCCCATCCCCCGATGCCATGTGCCCTCCACGCAGGGCCCGTGACAGCCCTTGTCTCCTGTGCGGCGCATGGTCGAGCGCCTCATCGGCGGAGCCGTCCAGAGCACGCACCTTTCCGCCAGAACAGTCATCTGCGCAGCCTCTCCACGGACGGCGTCACCTCACTCCAGGAGGTCCGCGACGAGTTCGGCGAACTCGTCCGGCGTGGCGAGGCGGATGCCCAGCTCCTCGGCCTTGGCCCGCTTGGAACCCGCGCCCTCACCGGCGACCACGAGCGAGGTGCGCTTGGAGACGCTGGAGGAGGACTTGCCGCCGGCCCGCTCGATGAGTTCGTTCATCTGGTTGCGGCTGAGCTTCTCCAGGGGGCCGGTCATGGCCCCCGTGACAACGACGGTCATGCCGTCCAGCGGTCCCGCGGCGGTCGCCGGCTCGCCCGCTCCGTCCGTCTCGGCCTCGCCCTCGGGGGCAGGCGGGGTGGCGCCGGGTTCGGTCATGTTCACCCCCGCCGCGGCCAACCGGTCAATGAGCGGGGCGAGTTCGGCCAGCTCGGAGACGATCACCGGGGCCTTCTCGGCGCCGATGCCCTCGACCCGCTGCATCGCCTCGGCGTCCGCGGCGCGGATGTGGTCCATCGTGGCGAAGTGCCGGGCGATACGGCGGGACATGGACCGTCCGGTGCCCCGCACACCGAGGGCGCACAGCACGCGGGACAGCGGCTGGGCCTTGGCGGCCTCGATCGCTGCGAGGAGGTTGTCCGTACTGGTCTCCCCCATCCGATCGAGCGCCAGGAGCCCGTCACGGGTGAGCGCGAACAGATCGGCGAGATCGGCGACCAGGCCCGCGTCGACGAGCTGGACGACGCGGGTGGCGCCGAGGCCCTCGATGTCGAGCTGGTCGCGGCCCGCCGCATAGGAGAGCGATGCCACCAGGTGGCAGTTCCGCCCCCGCTCGCAGCGCCAGCGCTGCTCGCTCGTGTCGATGCCGGAGCCGCACTGCGGGCATACGTCGGGGAAGGCGATCGGCTGTTCGTCGCCGGTGCGCAGATGGGCGACGGGCGCTTCGATGCGGGGGATGATGTCGCCCGCCTTGTAGACCATCACGTGGTCGCCGAGCCGCAGATCGCGGCGGGTGATGTCGGCCGGGTTGTGCAGAGTGGCGTACGTGACCGTGCTGCCGTCGATGTCGACGGGTTCGAGGACGGCGCGCGGGGCGATGATGCCCGTACGGCCGACGTTCCACTCGACGTCGAGGAGACGGGTGATCTTCTCGACCGCCGGCAGCTTGAAGGCGATGGCCCAGCGCGGGGCGCGCGTGCCCGTTCCGGCGGCCTCTTGGTCGGCGGCGAGATCCGCCTTGACGACGATCCCGTCGATGCCGAACGGCAGCTCGGCGCGCAGGCCCGCGATGTGCTCGACCCGTGCGAGCACCTCCTCGACGGTGTCGACGGTGAGTCCCGAAACAGCCGTCGTGGCCGGTGTGTTGACACCGAGCGCGGCCGTGCGGTCCATCAGTTCGCCGTGGGCCAGGGAGCGCAGCGCGTCCGTGTGCCCGGCCGACGTGTCCGGCAGGGGCAGCAGGCCGTACGCGAAGAACGTCATCGGCACCGTGTAGGCGCGCTCCTTGGCCCTGAGCGTGCCCGCCGCGGCGTTCCTCGGGTTGGCGAAGGGGGCGCCGCCGTGTTCCGTACGCACCTCGTTCGCATGCTCGAACTGGCCGAGGGTCATGAGGACTTCGCCCCGCACCTCGACCGTGTGCGGCTCGGTGAGGCGGTCGGGCAGGCCCTCGATGGTGCCGATCGCGTGCGAGACGTCCTCCCCGGCCGTCCCGTCGCCCCGGGTGATCAGCCGCGTGAGGCGGCCCTCGTGGTAACGCGCCGCGATGGCCAGGCCGTCCAGCTTGGGCTGGACGTTCCACCGGGTCACGTCGTGGCCGATCCTGCGGGCCACCGACGCGGTCCAGGTAGTGAACTGCTCACCGTCGAAGACGTTGTCCAGGCTCAGCATCGGGACCGTGTGCGGCACGTCCCCCTCAACGGCGCCGCCCGCGACCTTCCCGGTCGGCGACTGCGGCAGCACCTCGTCGGGGTGGTCCGCCTCGTACGCGGCGACGGCCCGGACGAGCCGGTCGTACGCGTCGTCGTCGAGGGCGGACGTACCGCCCGTGTAGTAAGCGCCCGCCGCCAGCGACGCGTCCGAGACGGCCTGGGCATAGGCAGCGGCATCGGCCAGGACGAGCTCACCAGAAGTCGTTGTCATGCTGCCATCGTGCCTGGTGGCACTGACAATCGACCGGAGGCGACGGCGACGCCCGGACTCGAGCGCTCCGCTTCACACCCTCAGCCGGTCCTGCGCCTGCACCCCGTCCTCGAGGCCCGCGACGCCGAACGCCTTGGCGAGGCCCTGGGCCGGCATGTCTCCGTAGATCGTCTCGTAAGAGCCCTCGGGTACGACGTACGTCTCGTGCCAGATCCCCACGTGCGTCGCGCCCTTGCGGGCGTACCGGTTGATCCGCACCCACCACGGGTGGTGGCGCTTGTCCGGGGCCGCTGCGTAGGCGAGCAGCTTCTCCTTCGACTCCCAGTACTGGACGACCATGTAGGTGCGCGGCGAGCCCGTGAGGAGGATGTGGTGCAGGAGGCCGAGAGAGCGGTCGCGGTTCAGCTCCTTGATCATCATGGGCATCGCGATGAACACCGGCAGCCACCGGTGGACCGCCCAGAAGTGGTTGACGCGCATGCCGATGAGGAAGACCACCACATCCCCCTGTGCGCCCGCGGTCATCCGTCCGGCATGTTTCTTCGTGCCCATGTCGCCCCCGATTCAGCTGTGTTGGAGAGTTCTGGAGGTTTCGGAGAGTGCCACTACCCAGACACCCATGTTTGGATAGTGGCACTGCCCAAGGAAGGGTGCAAGAGATGCGACTCGCGGAACTCAGCGAGCTGAGCGGGGTCTCCATCCCCACCATCAAGTACTACCTGCGGGAGCAACTCCTGCCCCCTGGGCGGCGGATCACGGCCACACAGGCCGAGTACGACGACTCCCATCTGCGCCGGCTGCGTCTCGTACGGGCACTGATCCAGGTCGGCCGGGTGCCGGTGGCGACCGCTCGCGAGGTGCTCGCGGCGGTGGACGACGACTCGCTGGGCCGCACGATCCGCCTGGGCGCGGCCCTGTGGGCGCTGCCGCAGCCGCCGGAGGCTCCCGAGGACGACCCGGCGACGGTCGAGGCGAGATCGGCCGTCGACCGGCTCCTTGAGGAACTCGGCTGGGACACCGCGCGCGAGATCGGCAGCCTCTCCCCCTCGTACCGCACCCTCGTCACGACGGTCGCCACGCTCAACCGCCTCGGCTACACCTGCGGAGCGCCCGAACTCGCCCCGTACGCACGGCACATGGAGCGCGTCGCCGAGCACGACATCGACCGGCTCGACACCTTTTCCGAGGAGGTGGAGAAGGTCGAGATCGCGGTCGCGGCGGCGATTCTGTACGAGCCGGTCCTGCTCACGCTGCGCAGGCTGGCCCAGGAGGAGCAGTCGGCGCGCCGGTTCGGTCTGTGACGGCTACGTGGACTGAGGGCTACGAGGAGTGTGACCCTGCGCGCCGGCACGCGCCACCTCATGCCGACGGGTCGAACCCCGTAGCCATCCGGGCGTAGGCGTGCAGCATGGCGATCACCCCGGTACGTGTGCGGCGCCCCGCGAGGCCCGCAGCCGGTCCCGGGCGTCCGGGAACTTCTCGTCGCCCTCCTCGCGCTCACGGCTGAAGCGCTCGATCGCCCGCTGGAACGTCTCGTACGGCGGCCTCGACTCACTGGCCAACGGCCCCCGTGGCCTCACACGTACCGCCGGGCTCTACCCGGCCCGCCTGTTCGCCCCGCGTCCGGGCCCAGCCGCCCTTCTCCCGGCTCAGGCCGTAATCGTGCGGACTGGGCTCCCCGCCAGGAACGCCTCGATGTCCTCGACCGCGCCCTCGAAGTAGCCCTCGTAGTTGCGGCGGGTGACATAGCCGAGGTGCGGCAGACCGAGGAAGTTCGGGGCGCTGCGCAGGGGGTGGCCGGCCGGGAGCGGTTCCGTCTCGAAGACGTCGGCGCCCGCGCCCGCGATCCGGCCGTCGTGCAGGGCGCGCACCAGCGCGTCCTGGTCGACGATCGCGGCGCGCGAGGTGTTGACCAGGTAGGCGGTGGGACGCATGCGCTTGAGTTCGTCCGCGCCGATCAGACCGCGCGTGCGGTCACTGAGCACGAGGTGGACGGAGACGAAGTCGCTGCTCTCCAGGAGCTCCTCCTTGGAGCGCGCGAGGGTGACACCGGCCGCCGCGGCGCGCTCTTCGGTGAGGTTCTCGCTCCACGCGGCCACCTCCATGCCGAAGGCCTGGCCGACACGGGCGACCTTGGTCCCGATCTTCCCGAGCCCCAGGAGGCCGAGGCGGCGTCCGTGCAGGTCGGCGCCGAGTGTGCTCTGCCAGGGGCCCATGTCGCGCAGGGCGGTGCTCTCGCGCACCACGCTCCGGGCGAGGCCGAGAATGATCGCCCACGTCAGTTCGACGGGCGGCTCGGAGTTGCTGGCGGTGCCGCACACCGTGACGCCGTACCGAGCCGCTGCGGCCAGGTCGATGGACGCGTTGCGCATCCCCGAGGTGATCAGGAGACGCAGCTGCGGGAGGCGGGCGAGGAGGGTGTCCGTGAAGGGTGTGCGCTCCCTCATCGCGACCACGATCTCGCAGTCGCCGACCGCCGCGACGACGGCGTCCTCGGTCGGCAAGTGGCGTTGCAGGGACCGGACTTCGACGTCCGACCCGACTCTGGTCCAGTCCGCCATGGACAAGGCCACGCCTTGGTAGTCGTCGAGCACGGCGCAGCGCAGTCTGGTCAACGCAACTCCCCTGAAAGATCCGGTACCGGCACACTAATGGCTCCTCGCGGTGGCCGTGCGACGGCCTCGGGCTGAGCACAGCGGTACACCTGCCGAGTCGACGCACGGACCATTCGAGTCGGGACTCAGTGCTGGACCGCCCCCGGCTCACCTCTGAGGGCAATCCCTGAACCTGATGATGGAATACGGCATGGCGTCACGCACGAACGTACTCATCCATGTCCTGGTCGCCACCCTGCTGTTCCCGTTCGCCGTGGGGTGCTCGTCCGGCGACGCGAAGAGCGAGGGCCCGGACTGGCGTCCGCTGCCCCGGCACGCGGGTTTCGACTACCAGATCGGTGGTGCCTATCCTCCCGCGAAGGGCGTCGGTGTCGTGACCCGTGACCGGGCGGACCGGCCCGCCCCCGGCCTGTACAACCTCTGTTACGTCAACGCCTTCCAGGCCCAGCCCGACGAACGGGACGACTGGCCCGCCGACTTGCTGCTGCGCGACCCGAACGGACGGGTCGTGATCGACCAGGACTGGGACGAGCCGCTCCTGGACATCGGCACGCCGGACAAGCGTGAGCGGGTGGCCGCCCGTGTCGGCCCCTGGATCGACGGGTGCGCCGACCACGGCTTCGACGGGGTCGAGCCGGACAACTACGACAGCTACTTACGCTCGAAGGGGCTGCTGAGCGCCCGCGACGCAAAGGCGTTCATGTCGTTGCTGGTGGGTCGAGCACACCGGGCCGGGCTCGCCGTCGGCCAGAAGAACACGGCCGAACTGGCCCCCTACGGCCGTCAGTTGGGAGTCGACTTCGCTGTCGCCGAGGAATGCGGCGCCTACAGCGAGTGCGGGGTGTACGCCAAGGCCTTCGACGACCGGGTCGTGGTGATCGAGTACACCGACACCGGCCTGCGCAAGGCCTGTAGCGCATTCGGAAAGCGGTTGGACATCGTGCGCAGGGACCACGCCGTGACGACTCCCGGCAGCGACGGCTATGTGCGGCGCACCTGTTGAGGGGTGTGCGGGTACGCGTCGGGCAGGACACGCATGACGGGGAGCACGGTGTCCCGCAGGGCCACCGCGGCGGCGTGCGTGCCGCGCTGCGGTCCGAGGTCGAGCGAGCGCAGGGACCAGCCGGAGGGGTGGACGGCTCCGTGGCGTGGACGGTCACCCACGTAGTCCGCGTCCAGTGCACGCCCGAGGCCGACGCCGACGCCCTTGAGGTAGGCCTCCTTGCGGGACCACACACGGCAGAAGGCCGCGGCGCGCGACCCGGCGGGGAGCGCGGCGAGATCGGCGCGTTCCGCCGGGTGCAGCTCCTTCACCAGGTCGTCCACGGCCTCGGGGTCCGGCACCCGCTCGGCATCCACGCCCACCGGGCTTCCCGCCACGCAGATCAGGACAAGCCCCTCGCAGTGCGAGAGGGAGAAGTGCAGCGGCGGGCGGGGGCCGGGCAGCGCCGGGCGTCCGTGCGGGCCGCCGCACTGCGGGCACGGTTCGCGGGTGAACCGGACACTCCCCGGCGAGGTCCCCAGACAGGCACCGAGGAGCCGGCGCAGGGAGATGTGTGCGGCCAGGTACAGGTCGCGGTCCATGCGCCGTACGAAGGCGGCGGCCCGGGCGCGCTCGTCGGCGTCGAGAGCGGAGTCGTCCAGCAGGGAGTACGGCTCTGCGTGCTCCGGGGTCCTGAGCAGCCACAGGGACGGCCGACCGTCCCAGGGACCCGGAGTCGCCGGGACGGCGGGGTCGGGGGCGAGGTCCGGCTCGGAGGCGAGGTCCGGCTCACGTGCGAGGTCCGGCACACGTGTGAGGTCCGGTTCCGGGGTCACGCGGATCCCACCCTCATCACGCCACCCGCCGGCCCCCACAGCCCGCCCGGCTCACTCCGCGGAACCCGCGCCCGTACGGCATTCCGGGTGGCCCCAGCCCTTCGGGTTCTTGGCGATGGCCTCACCGGCCGCGTAGGACCGGCCGCAGACGCAGCGGCCCGGGAACTTGGCGTTGAGCGTGCGCGACGAGGCCGCCTTCGATCGGGCCGAACCCGCCTTGGGCTTCCTCTTCGACGGACCGGCGACCGTGTCGGGTGACGGCGGGGGCTCCGGGGACCCGTAGTCGGTGCCCGCAGGTTCCTGGACGACGGCGGCCTGGCTCGCGGCCCGGTCGGCGAAGTCGTTCAGCCGGTCGCCGTCGACCTGGTGCGCGGGAACGTACCGGAACTCGACGGCGCGCCCTTCAAGCAGCGCGTCGATGCGGGCGACGAGCTCCTGGTTGGCGACCGGCTTGCCCGCCGCGGTCTTCCAGCCGTTGCGCTTCCAGCCGGGCAGCCACGTCGTGACCGCCTTCATCGCGTACTGGGAGTCCATCCGGACCTCGAGCCGCTCGCCCGGGTCCGTGGCGGCGAGGAGGCGCTCCAGGGCGGTGAGCTCCGCGACGTTGTTCGTCGCCGTGCCCAGCGCGCCCGCCTCCCAGCGAACCGGGGTCTCCCCGCCGTCGGCGATGACCCAGGCCCAGCCGGCGGGCCCTGGATTTCCTTTCGACGCCCCGTCACACGCGGCGATTACGCGATCTGCCATGACACCGATCATGCCAGTGCCGGCGAGCGGCGGACGCCGCACCCCGTCGCCCGACCCTGGCACGCACGCGACCGCGCCCGCACCGGCGGTCAGGCCCGCGCCACCAGCCGCTCGGCAGCCGAGCGCGCGGAGGCGAGCACCGCGGACCGCTCCGCACCCCGCTGGCCGATCACGATGCGCGTGCTCAACCCGTCGAGCAGGGCGAGGAGTTGGGAGGCGCGCTCGGCGGTGTCGAGGGGGGCGAACCGCCCCTGCTCGACCCCCCGCTCCAGAAGGGTCTCGAGGTCCTCCTGCCAGCCCCGGTCCAGCTCGTCCTGGGCCTGGCGCAGCGCCTCGTCGGTGGAGGTGCGGGCCCACAGCTCGATCCACAGCGTCCAGCGCGGGTCGCGCGGGCCGCGCGGCAGATACAGCTCGACGAACTGGTCGAGCTTGCGCTCGGCGGTGACGCGCCGGGACAGCAGCGCCCTGCGTTCGTCGGTGAGGCCGCTCTCGCTCCAGCGTAGGGCTTCGAGGAGGAGGCGGTCCTTGCTGCCGAAGTAGTACAGGATGTGGCCGCCGCTGGTGCCGAGGCGCTTGCCGAGCGCCGACATCGTGAGCGATGCCAGGCCGTCCTCGGCGATGGCCGTCATCGCCTCCTCGAGCATGCGCTCCTGGGCGACCCGCCCGTCGCGCCGTCGCGCAGTAGCCGCCACAGCCGCGCCTCCCTGATCTGTGGTCCCGACACCCATGACCCTATCCGGCGATTTCGCGAGGGCTCTTGACGTACGGGACGAGGAGGCGCATCTTGAATGCCGTTCAAGAAGTTAGAACGATATTCAAGAACAACATTCAAGGACGGCGGGATGACACAGCAGCACACCGAGGATGCCGGACCCGCGCAGGCCGGACCGGCGGTCGCCGCCACCGGTGACGAGGTCTTCCAGGTCGAGACCCACGGGATCGACCCCATCCCCGACGAGGAGCGGCACGGCGGCGCGAAGGACCTCTTCTGGCTCTGGTTCGGCTCGAACCTCACCTTCACGTACGTCATCAACGGCGCGCTCGCCGTGTCCTTCGGGCTCTCGTTCTGGCAGGCGACCGCGGCCGTCGTCGTCGGAGGCCTGGCGTTCTTCGCGATCAGCGCCGCCGGACTGAGCGGGATCCGCACCGGCACCGCGACCCTGGTGATCTCCCGCGCGCCCTTCGGCGTCCTCGGAAACTGGCCCGCCGGCCTGCTCAACTGGATCGTCTCGATCGGCTACACGATCGTGAACACCGTGGTCGGCGCGCTCGCCCTCGAAGCGTTCTGCGCGGACCTCGGCTGGCACGGCTCAACCGCCCGCGCCTTCGCGCTGGCCGTCACGATGGTGCTCACCTTCGCCGTCGCCCTGTGGGGCCACGCCACCGTGCAGTTCGCCGAGCGCTGGATGGCGTACATCCTCGCCGTGGGCTTCGCCGCACTCCTCGTCTTCCTGATCCCGGGCGCCGACACCCGGGCGTCGACCGGCGGCGTCCCCGGCGCCTCGGGCTGGAGTCTCGCGTTCGTCGTGATGCTGGCGGGACCGTTCTCGTACGTCCCGATGCCCGCCGACTACACCCGCTACCTGCCGCGCACCACCTCGCTGCGGTCGATCACCTGGAGCGGCACGCTCGGCGGGCTCGTCTCCTCGGTGGCGCTCGGCGTCGCGGGTGTCGCCGCCGCCACGCAGGCCGACATGTCGGACGCGGTGGCCGGCGCCGAGGGGCTGCTGCCGGGCTGGTTCCAGCCGCTCTTCCTCGCCCTGGTGCTCGGCGGCTCAGTCACCAACTCGATCATCACGCTGTACTCGTCGAGCCTGAACCTCCAGGTCCTCGGCATCCCGTGGAGCCGGTCCAAGGCGATCCTCATCAGCGCGGGCGTCACCGTGGTCGGCTCGCTCTACGCCCTGTTCCTCACGGACTTCACCGACTCGCTGCTGTCGTTCCTGTCCCTGCTGATCATCGTGTTCGCGCCGTGGGGCGGCGTGTTCCTCGCCGACATGGTGATGCGCCGCTGCCGGTACGACGCCCCGTCCCTGCACGCCGGCCGCGACGGCGCCTACTGGTACCGGGGCGGCTACCACCCGGCCGGGGTCGCCGCGCTGCTCGCCGGCATCGTCTTCGCCTCGCTGACCTGCGACTCCGAACTCTGGACCGGCCCGCTGGTCGCCCCGCTCGGCGGCGCCGACCTGACGCTGCTCGGCTCGGTCGTCTCCGCCCTCGTGTACTGGGCGCTCGCCCGGCGGACCGTCGCCCCCGCCGCGTAGACCTTCTCCCGAACCACCGGTATCACCACAGGAGTTACCCCTCATGTCCCACTCACCCGCCCCCGCCGACCTCGTCCTGCGCGGCGCACGCGTCCACACCGTCGACCCGGCGCTGCCCAAGGCGCAGGCGCTCGCTGTGCGCGACGGAAAGATCGTCTGGCTCGGGGCCGACGCGGACACCGGGGCCTGGACGGGGCCCGGCACCGAGGTCATCAACACCGGCGGGAAGCTGGTCCTGCCCGGCTTCATCGACGCGCACAACCACGTACGGCTCGGCTCCGACGACGCCTGCGTCCAGCTGTCCGGCGCGGACACGCTCGACGAGATCCACGACAGGATCCGCACGTGGCGGGCGGCGCACCCCGGCGCCGCCTGGATCGAGGCGGAGGCGTTCGACTACTCGGCGATCCCCGGCGGCCGGATGCCCACCGCCGCCGACCTCGACCCGGTCACCGGCGACACGCCCGCGTTCGTCCTCAGCTACGACGTGCACACGGCCTGGCTGAACACGGCCGCGCTGCGCCGCCTCGGCATCGACAAGGACCGTACGAGCCTGCCGTTCGGCGAGGCCGCCACCGACCCCGAGACCGGTGAACCCACCGGATTCATCAAGGACTTCGCGGTGAAGGGCCTGTCCCGCGACGGGCACCGCGCGCTCAATCGGCTCGGCGTGCCGTGGGCCTCGGCCGACCGCCAGTACGGGCGCCTGGCCAAGTCCCTCGACGACGCGATCCGCTTCGGCATCACGACCGTCGTCGAACCGCAGAACTCGATCGACGACCTCGCCCTGTTCGAGCGCGCCCGCTCCGAGGGCCGGCTCCGCTCGCGGATCGTGGCCGCGCTCTTCCACCCGCGCGGCACCACCGACGCCGACCTCGACGACTTCGCCGCCGCCGCGGCCCGCCACGCGGACGACCGTCTGCGCGTCGGACCGTTGAAGCTCTACATCGACGACGTCGTCGAGCCGCGCACCGCCGCGCTCCTGGAGCCGTACACGGGGTGCGGCCACCACCGCGGCGATACCTTCTACCCGCCGGAGGAGTTCGCGGACCTCCTCGCCAAGCTCGACGCGCGCGGCTTCCAGTGCTTCGTCCACGCGACCGGTGACCGCGGCATCCGCACGGTCCTCGACTCCGTCGAGCACGCCCGTACGGTCAACGGTGAGCGGGACGCCCGCCACCAGGTCGTGCACGTCGAGTGCCTCGACCCGGCCGACACCGCGCGCTTCACGGCGCTGGGCGTGGTCGCCTGCATGCAGCCCAGGCACTGCGCACCCGAGGTCGCCGGGCCGGGCAAGGACTGGGCGGAGAACGTCGGCTCGGACCGCTGGCACAAGGCCTGGCCGATGCGCAGCCTCCACGAGTCGGGCGCCGTCCTTGCCTTCTCCAGCGACTGGAACGTGGCCGAGATGGACCCCATGGTCGGCATCTACACGGCTGTCACGCGACGCCCGCTGGACGGCGGCGAGCCCTGGATGCCGGGCGAGACGGTGGACGTGGAGACCGCGGTGTACGGGTACACGATGGGTTCCGCGTACGCCAACTTCCTTGAAAATGAGCGAGGTTCGCTGAGCGTGGGCAAGGCAGCGGACTTCGTGGTCCTGTCCCGCGACATCCTGAGCGCCGCACCCGAGGACATCCCCGGCACCGTGGCCGAAACAGTCGTCGTGGGCGGCAGGATCGAGCACAGCACCTGAGACACCACACAAGAACCCGCGTACAAAACGGTCAATTGGGAGGGATAAAGTAGCGCGTCGACCTTCGTCCGCCCGAGACGCCTCAGGAGAACCGCGTGACCTCAGCGACCGCCCCGACAGAATCCGCAGCAGCAGACGTCGCGCCCGAAGGGTCCGTTCCGGCCCAGGCCGGGCCCGCCGAGGCCGAGGCGAACATCTGGGTGCCGAGCGGGGAGAGCGCGTCGGACGAGGAGACGCCGGACGATGCCGCGCCGGTCTCGGACCTGGTCGCCGAGGACGCACGGGCCTTCGGCGTCTACGCCCGGACCGGCGGCTGGGCGTTCGCCGTCATGGTGGCGCGCAGCGTGCGTCCCGGCGGGCAGGCCGTGGGCGAGACACCCAAGATCTCGGCCCGCCGGTTCAGCGAGCTGGCGGGCTGCTCGCCGGAGCGCGTCATGCGCTACTACAAGGCCTGGGACAAGGCGGCCGACGACGGTCTCGTGCCGCACTTCGAGGCGCTCACCCCGGGCCAGGACGTCGAACTCCCGGACTCCGACACCTGGTTGACGTACTACGCGTCGCGCTCCATCGCCGTGTCGCCGCGCGGCCACGCGATCTCGGCGGCCGCCGAGGCCGAGGGCATCCGCCCGACCAAGGCCTTGGAGGTCGCCGAGAACCCGACCGCGCTGCGCGCCGCGATCCTCGCCGACCCCGGCACCGCCGAGGCGGCCAGGAAAGCCCTCATGGACCGACTGGAGGAGGACCCCGCCCTGCGCACGGAGCTGGTCAGGGACATCGTGCGCACCGACGACCTGAAGAAGGCCGTAGCCGCCGAGGCGAAGGCCGGCGACCGGGTCGAGTACGTGCGTCAGATCGCGGAGAACGGCCAGATCAAGACAGCGGCGGGACAGAAGATCGAGGCACCCCGCGAGCTGCGCGAGGAGGCCGAGCGCCACCTCTCCCTGATCGACGAGCTGGACGACGGCGAAGAGGCCGGCGAGTGGGCGCGTGAGGCGTACGACAGCGTCCGCGAGCTCGTCACCAAGACCGTCGAGAGCGACCCAGACCTCCGGGTGAAGGAGCGCAGGGCGAAGTTCTACAACAGCCTGCAGAAGGCGACGAAGGTATTCGAGGAGCTCACCCTCGACGACGCCGAGGACGACGTCTACGAGGACGACATGCTCAAGCGCCTGGAGGACCTCCAGCAGGCCATCGCCTCGTGCATCTCGGCGATCCAGGCGAAGGTCCAGTAGGAAGCCGCCCAACCGGAGGCCCCCACAGGCGAGCACGTACACGCACCCGCGGCCCCGCACCCGAAAACGCACCTGACGATCCCGCACCTGAGAGCACACCTCAGCAGAACGACCACCCCGAGCCCGCACCGGAAAGAAACGCATTGCCGCCACACGCCCGCATGAACTAGGGTCACGCCCCGTGACTGCCGGGTCGGCCTTGGGCCATCAACGAGTAGGGCACCCGGCCTCCGAGTGAGGCCGGGGCGGGCGCGAGGCCCGCCGGTCTTCTTTTGCTTCCGCGATCCAGATTTCGTAAGTCCCGGAGACGAAAGAAGAGAATGCCCAACGATTTCAATCAGCACGTCATCGAAGAGTTCCGAGCCCATCGCGGCCGGCTCTCAGGCCCCTTCGAAGGTGGCCGGATCCTCCTCCTCACCACCACGGGAGCCCGCTCGGGCGCCGCACACACCACGCCGGTCGGTTTCCTCCCCGACGGCGGCGAGCGCGTCCTGGTGATCGCCTCGGCGGGCGGCGCGCCCGGCAACCCGGACTGGTTCCACAATCTCCTGGCCACCCCGCGCGTCTCGGTCGAGGACGGCGTGTTCACCTACGAGGCGGAGGCCGAGGTCCTGACGGGAGCCGAGCGCGACGCCGCGTTCGCCCGGGCGGTCGAGCGCGATCCCGGCTGGGCGGAGTACCAGGCGAAAACCTCCCGCGTGATCCCCGTGGTCGCCCTGCGGGCCATCGAGAGCGGCCCGCCGAAGGTGACGGGCGCGACGTCATGGGGTGACGGCCTCAAGGCCGTCCACGACGGGATCCGGCGTGAACTGGGCCTGATCCGCAAGGAGATGGCCGAGTCGGGCCCGGGTCTCGGCCTGGGAGCGCAGCTCCGGGTCAACTGCCTCACGCTCTGCAAGGGACTGCACAACCATCACGCCGGAGAGGACGCCGCCCTGTTCCCGTTCATCAGCTCGCGCCACCCCGAGCTCGGCGCGGTCCTGGAGCTGATGCGCGAGGAGCACCAGCGGATCGCAGCGCTCCTCGCACGTCTGCAGGAGACGGTCTCCAACGACGCCGCCGACCCCAGCCTGGTGCTCCCCGAAGTGGAACGGCTCACGGACGAACTGGAGAGGCATCTGCTGCACGAGGAGGAACAACTCATCCCGCTGCTGGACGCGGCGGTGTAAGGCCGCCTCGCCGAAACCGGTCCCGAACAAGCCCCACGCCGGTCACGCACCCGTCACGCAGCCTCGGTGACCTTGGCCGCGAAGGCGTCCAGGTTGCTCATGGCGCGGGCGATCCGCTCGTCGAGCGAGAGCGACTCCTCGTAGCGCCCGGCCCGCAGCTTGGGCTGCCGCTTGCCGCGCAGATAGAGCGAGCAGGCGAGGTCCGCGCAGAGATAGATGCCGACAGTGTTGCCCTCCCGCCCGCGCGCCCCGGCCAGGGGCGCCGCGAGGAGGGCGACACCGGAGGAGGCGTGTCCGGTCAGGCACACCTGGCACATGCTGGACTTCACGGCGCTGGTCCGGCCCACCGAGGGAACCCGCAGGGTGATGCCGAGGGGCCCGTCGGGGCCGGACCGCACCAGGTGGGCCCGCAGGGGCGCTCCCGGGTCGACCCAGCCGAGGAAGTCGAGGTCCTCCCAGGGGACCTCGGCGAAGTCGAGGGGGAGCTTCATCCGGGCGGCCTCACCCTTCGTGCTGTTCACGAAGGACGCCCGGATCTGTTTCTCGTTGAGTGGTTCCACGTGCGGCGACGATACCCACCGCCGCTCGCACAAGCATCCGCATTTCCCCGCGGGCGCGGTCGGCACCGGTGCGGTCGACGGGGCGCGAACAAGCCGCGCCACGACTGAGGACACCCCGTCGGCTCCGGCCGTACGGCACCTGCTCCGTCCGCCCCGCCGGTCCGACGGCACGCCCCGACCAGACAAAACACACCGCTGAGAGAATCGGAACAACAGGGTTCGGCCAGATGTCCCTGATCGGCGGACTGGCCGATCTTCGAGTGGCCGACTGGATGCCCAAGGCATCTAATAAAGATCACCGAGGAAGACTCACCGCCTGCGAGGTCACCATGACCGTGACACCCCCCACGCCGGACACCGTCGCCTTCCCCCAGGACCGCACGTGTCCCTACCACCCGCCGGCCTCCTACGATCCGCTGCGCTCTGCGCGGCCCCTCTCGCGTGTCTCGCTCTTCGACGGACGGACCGTGTGGGTGGTCACCGGCCAGTCGACCGCGCGCGACCTGCTCGTCGACCCGCGCCTGTCCACCGACCGTGAGAACCGCGCCTTCCCGATGCCCACGGAGCGGCTCGCCCTCTCCGGTAAACGCCGCATCGCCCTCCTCGGAGTCGACGACCCCGAGCACAACGCCCAGCGCCGCATGCTGATCCCGAGCTTCACCCTCAAGCGGATCACGGCGCTGCGGCCCCGCATCCAGGAGACGGTCGACCGACTGCTTGACGCGATGGTCGAGCAGGGCCCGACGGCCGACCTGGTGAGCGCGTTCGCGCTGCCCGTGCCGTCCATGGTGATCTGCTCACTGCTTGGTGTGCCCTACGCCGATCACGACTTCTTCGAGGAGCAGTCGCGGCGGCTGCTGCGCGGGCCGAAGGTGTCGGACATCGAGGCCGCGCGCGAGCAACTCGATACATACTTGGGCTCGTTGATCGACCGCAAGAGGCGCGAGCCGGGCGAAGGACTGCTCGACGAGCTCATCCACCGCGGGCCGGACGAGAAGGAGATCGACCGCGAGGAGCTGATCAGCCTCGCCACGATCCTGCTGATCGCGGGGCACGAGACGACGGCGAACATGATCTCGCTCGGCACGTTCACCCTGCTCCGGCACCCGGATCTCCTGGAGGAGCTGCGCTCCGCCGACGCGCTGCTGCCGGCCGCGGTCGAGGAACTGCTGCGCTTCCTGTCCATCGCCGACGGCATCCTGCGCGTCGCCACTGAGGACATCGAGGTCGCCGGCGAGACCATCCGGACGGACGACGGGGTCATCTTCTCCACGTCGCTCATCAACCGCGACGGCGACAGCTTCACGGCCCCCGACTCCCTGGACTGGCACCGCCCCACGCGCCACCACCTCGCGTTCGGCTACGGAGTCCACCAGTGCCTGGGGCAGAACCTGGCCAGGGCCGAGATGGAGATCGCGCTGAGGTCGCTGTTCTCGCGGCTGCCCGGACTGCGCCTCGCGGCGCCCGCCGAGGAGATCCCGTTCAAGCCGGGAGACACGATCCAGGGCATGCTCGAACTTCCGGTCACGTGGTGACCGCCCGAGCCGCAAGAAAGGCGCAGACCGTGCGGATCCGGATCGACAAGGACAGCTGTGTGGGCGCGGGCATGTGCGCGCTGACGGCGCCGAACGTGTTCACGCAGGACGACGACGGCTTCAGCGAGGTGCTGGAGGGCCGCGAAGACGGCGCCGGTGACCCGCTGGTGCGGGAGGCGGCCCGCGCCTGTCCGGTGCGGGCCATCACCGTCGCCGACGACTGAGGACACCCCCCCAAGCGCAACTAGGCGGGCGGTACGACGGCCACCGGGCAGGGCGCGTGGTGCATTACGGCATGCGCGACGGACCCGATCCGGGATCCGATGGCCGAGCGTCGGGCGCGGCGGCCCACGACCACCAGCTGGGCCCCCGCGGCCGACGCGAGAAGGACCTGGCCGGCGCTGCCGATCTCGACGTGCTCCACCACCGGCACGTCGGGGTACCGCGTGCGCAGCGGTTCGAGCGCCTCGCCGAGCGCCTTCTCCTCGTACGGCTCCATGCCGCCGGCCTCGTCGAGCAGCTTCAGCGAGGCGGGGCTGTACGCGTACAGGGGTGGCAGTGTCCACGCGCGGACGACCCTCAGCGTCGCGCCACGGGCGGAGGCGGCGGCGAAGGCGAACTCGAGGACCGCGCGGCTGTCCTCGGGCGCGCCCTCCTGGCCGACGACGATCTCGCGTCCCGCCGCCTCCGGCTCGGCGCGGTCGCCGGCTCTCACCAGGACGACGGGCCGCGACGACTCGGCGATGACCTGCTGCCCGACCGACCCGACCAGGAAGCCGACGAGCGCGCCGTGCCCGCGGGAGCCGAGGACGAGGAACTCCGCGTCGGCCGCGGCGCCGAGGAGCGCGGGAACGGCTTCGTCGGACGGGGACTCGACCGACAGCGCCAGCTCGGGGTGGCCGCCGGCCACGGCGCGCCCGGCCTCGTCGGTCACACTAGTGGCCCACTCGGCCTGCGCCTCGAGATCGGGCGCGGACGCCGCGATGTCCGGCAGCGGGGACCAGGCGTGCAGCAGGCGCAGCCCGTATCCGCGGCGCTCCGCCTCGCGCGCAGCCCACGCAGCCGCGGCCGAGCTCTCCGGCGATCCGTCCACTCCCGCGGTGATCCAGCGGTCCATGCGCCTGCCTCTCCGTCGCTGATCAGGTCCCGACCAGTGTGCGTCAGCGAGGCGGACAACACGCCAGAGCCCTCTAGGTGCCACTGCCTGCGGCGCCGGTGGGTGCCGTGACCGCGTCGCCGAGGTAACGCGACCAGCCACCCGCGGGTACCTCTCCGACCTCCAGCGAGCGGAGCCGGTCGAGCACGTTCGGGTCCTGGGTGTCCAGCCAGTCGACGAACTGCCGGAAGGAGACGAGGCGTACGTCCTTCTTGCCGGCGATCTCCTTGAGCGCGGCCTCGACGGCGTCCATGTAGATCCCGCCGTTCCAGTCCTCGAAGTGGTTGCCGACGAAGAGCGGCGCCCGGTTCGTCTCGTACGCCCTGTTGAAGCCCGCGAGGTACGACTCGGTGGCCTGCTGGCGCCAGGCGGCGTAGTTGTAGGACGGAGCTCGCGTGGAGTTCTTCGACTGGTTGGCCAGGATGTTGTAGTCCATCGACAGGACCTCGAAGGTGTGGCCGGGGAACGGGATGCCCTGGAGCGGCAGGTCCCACAGGCCCTGCCGTTTCCCGGGCCAGCGCTGGACGCCGCCGGGGGACGAGGCGTCGTAGCGCCAGCCGAGCTCGCGGGCGGTGGGCAGCAGGTTGTCCTGGCCGAGCAGGCAGGGCGTGCGGCCGCCGATGAGTTCCTTGTCGTAGTCGAACGGCAGGGGGTCTTGGTCGTGCCAACCCGTGTTCGTACGCCAGGTCTTGATGAACGATCTCGCCTGCTCGATCTCGCTGTACCACTGCGCGGGCGTCCAGTTGGCCACGGAACCGGAGCCGGCGCAGAAGTGGCCGTTGAAGTGCGTGCCGATCTCGTGGCCGTCGAGCCACGCCTGCCGGGTGTACTTCAGCGTCTCCTTGAGGTGCGCGTCGGTGAGATACCCGACGTCGGAGGCGCCCACGGGGTTGTTGGGCGGGTCGTAGAGCCGCTTCTTCGACTCGGGCAGGAGGTACAAGCCCGACAGGAAGAACGTCATGTGGGCGCCGTGGGTCTCGGCCAGTTCGAGGAAGCGGGGGAAGAGGCCCTTGCCGACCTCGCCCGCACCGTCCCAGGAGAAGACCACGAACTGCGGTGGCGTCTGGCCGGGTTCGAGGGGGACGGGCGACTCGGGCTGGTTCGGCTGCTTGCCGGTGTACGCCGTCGAGCCGTCACCGATCAGCCGTGGAGCGGCCTTCCTGCCTAAGTGGGGGTCCCGGTCGGGGCGGCGGCCGGGGCCCGCGGGCGGGCGGTCCGTGTCCTTGCCCGTCCCGCATCCGGCGAGGCCCGCGGCAGCGGCGCCCAGGCCGATCCCGAGTCCCAGACCCACTGCTCCTCTGCGGCTGATCTCACTCATCGGCATCCCAACCCGCGTCCGCGAGGGACACGTTGCGCAGCCCCCCTGACAACACACGCACCGTAAGTCGGATAAGCACACAATTAGTTCATTTAGGTCGGCGCGGCGGGCAAAGCGCCGTCCAAAGGGTCAGCTCTGGCCGGGGTCGCCGACGACCTTCCCCGGGTTGAACAGATCGAGCGGGTCGAGGGTGTCCTTCACTGCGCGCTGCACCGCGCAGACCTCGGGACCGAGTTCCCGCCGCATGCCGCCCCGCTTGAGCAGGCCGACACCGTGCTCACCGGTGACGGTGCCGCCCGCGGCGACCGCGGCGCCGAGCAGTTCCTCGAACGCGGCCTGCGCCGCGCAGCGCGCCTCGGCGTCCCCGGGCGGGGTGATCAGGAGCGGGTGGAGGTTGCCGTCCCCGGCGTGCGCGATGGTCGCGATCCGCACCCCGTGCCGCTGCCCGATCTCCTCGACGGTGGCGAGCATGGCGGGCACGGCCGAGCGCGGTACGCAGATGTCCTCGGTGAGCACGGGCCCCAGGCGTTCGAGGGCCGGGTAGGCGAGCCTGCGGACGTCGAACAAGGCTTCGGCCTCGACGGCGTCGGTGGACTGTTCGGCCCAGAGTGCTCCCGCGTCCGCGAACGCCTCGGCGACTGCAGCCGCCTCCGCCGCCCCCGCGTCGCCCGGCGCGTCGATCCGTGCGAGGAGCAGGGCGGCGGCGCCGGGTTCGATCCCGAGGTGCTTCCAGTCCTCGACGGCCTGCATGCAGTGCCGGTCGAGGAGTTCCAGGGCTGCGGGCTGGAGGCCGCGCCGCGTGGTGAGCGCGACGGCGGCGCCCGCCGCGACGAGGCCGTCGAAGGCGCCGACGACGGTGCGGGGTTCGGCGGCGGGCGCGGGACGAAGGCGCAGCGTGATCTCGGTGATCACTCCGAAGGTGCCCTCCGAGCCGACGAACAGGCCGGTCAGGTCGTAGCCGCTGACACCCTTCGTGGTGCGCCGGCCGAACCGGACGCGGGTGCCGTACTCGCCCGCGGGCCCGCCCATCACGGCTTCGAGGCCGAGGACGTAGTCACGGGTGACGCCGTACTTGAGGCAGCACAGGCCGCCGGCGTTGGTGGAGACGTTGCCGCCGATGGTCGACCAGGGGGCGCTGGCGGGGTCCGGCGGGTACCAGAGACCGTGCTCGGCGACGGCCGCCTTCAGGTCGTTGTTGACGACGCCTGGCTGTACGACGGCGAGCAGGTTCTCGGTGTCGATCTCCAGGATGCGGTTCATCCGCGAGAGGTCGAGGACCAGGCAGCCGTCGGTGGCGTTGGCCCCGCCCGAGAGCCCGGTGCCGGCGCCGCGGGTCACGACGGGTACGGACAGCGCGGCGCAGGCGCGCACCACCTGCTGCACTTCACCGGTGTCCGTCACCCGGACCGCCGCGAGCGCTCGGCCCACCGGCGCCCATTCCGCGTCGTCGTGGCTGAGCCCGGACAGCACGTCGCCGTCCTCGATCAGCGTGAGGCCGGGCAGCGCCTTGGCCAGGTCGTCCAGGAGCTCGCGATCGGGTGCCCTATCGATGTCGCCGTCTCCTCGCGCGAGAACCGTTCGATTACGGTCGCAGTCTAAAGACGGCCTTGATCCACTTCCCGACCGGTACTCGCTCCACGATGACCTCGGTGGCGAGCGCGTGGACTATCTCGAGACCGTGCCCGCCGATACGCCCGGGGTCCCTGACGAAGAGACGGGGCACGGCGGCGCTGCTGTCGTAGACGGTGACGGCCACCTCGTCCTTCGATCCCTCGAGGTCGAGGACGTACGGTCCGTGGCTGTGGCGGTCGGCGTTGGTGACGAGCTCGCTGACCAGGAGCAGCAGATCGCCGCGGGACCTGGCGTCGATCAGGGCGCACCACTCCGACCGCAGCTGCTCGAGGAACACCTCGGCGAAGGCGCGCGCGTCGGCGATGCAGCCCGGCTCTCCGGTGTACTGCGTCGCCCGGCGCAGCGGCTCGACGGGGTCGGCAGCACCGGTCGGCATCAAGGCTCCGTCCAGGTACTCGGTCATGCGGCTCTCTCAATGGGATCGGTCGGCACAGTAACTCCCCTGCAGACCTCCTGATACCCAGTGGCGCGTGCGGCAGTCATAACCGGCCGGAACGGGCGGCTCGGCACGCCGCCCGTTCCGGTCCCGAGGTGCGCGAGGTCAGCAGCTCATTTTCCACGCGTGGGAGTCGCCGCTGTCATTGCCCCAGCTGTTGGAGGCGATCTCCTGGCCCGGCGCGAGGCAGACGGTGCCGAGACCGACGAGGCCCGGGTTCTCGTAGACCTGTACGTGGTCCTTGATACCGGGGCCCGAAATGCCATGGTTCGCCCAGGAGGAGTCCTGGTCCTGGATGGGGTCCTCCCAGTCGTGGTCGTCGCCCGACCAGTTGGTGCGCTGACCGCCGAAGTCCGCGTCCGTCCAGGCGCAGAACTGGCCGCTGGGGCACGAGGCGCCGAAGGCGGCGGACGAGGTGGCGACGGCGCCGCCGAGGGCGAGGGCCACGGCTGCGAGGAGCACGGCGGAGTTCTTGATGATCACTGTGTCTCTTTCTCTTGCTACGGAGTCCGTGGCTGGTCGGTGAGGAGGTGGGTCGCGCGGGTCAGGGCGTGCGCCCGAAGGCGCTGCCAGTCGGCGACTTCGGTGCGGTGCCGCACCCGGACCGAGGCGAGGCTCGTCTTGCGGTAGGCCGCTTCGGGCTTGAGGTTGTTGACGACGGTCGAGACCTGGAACCAGCGGCGCTGATCGCCGTAGAGGGCGCGCTGCGCCGAGGCCAGGCAGCCGTCGGTGTGGGCGCGCACGGAGTATCCGGTCGGCAGTGTCAGGGAGAGTTCCGTGCGTCCGGCGCCGAAGACGGCGTCGGCCAGGTGTTCCTCCTGGGCCTTCGTGCCGGGCCGTCTGCCGGGGCGCGGCGGAGTGAGTCCCCGCGCGGTGAGGCAGCGGCCGGTCAGGAGCTGTGTGGCGGCCTTGACGGTGTCGTCCGGAGAGAGTGCGGGCCTCGGGTCCGGGGCCGCACAGCCGGTGACGAGCAGTCCGGCCAGGAACAGCGGGCCGAGCGCGGTGAGCGCCAGGAGCGGCCGTACCCAGGGGCGCGGTCGGTGGGTCATCGGCGGATCAGCCCGCTTCGCATCCCATCTTGTTGTCGCTGACGCCGTCGAACTTGGTGGCCCACGCCTCCCAGTTCTCGTCGTAGTCGTCCTTGCGGATCTCGCGGTAGAGGCAGCTGTTCCCCGGTCCGTAGCTGATCGCGTAGACCGTGCCGTCGACGCGGGAGTCGAAGGAGTAGGCGTGGCGCTGGGTGCCGTTCTCCGCCTCGGCATAGCCGGGTGGCACGTAGCACCAGGCCTGGCCGTGCTGGGCCGCCTCGGTCCAGAAGCAGACCTGTCCGGGGCCCGCGGCGCGTACGGCACCGGCGGGCGCGGTGGCGACGGCGGTCGGGGCGGCGAGGGTCAGCGCGGCGGCGACGCCGACGCCGGCGAGAGCGGTGGTGAGCAAGGTGGTGCTGCGGCGCATTCGAGCGGCTCCGAAAGTGTGGTGACGACGCTGTGCATGGCCACAATCCCCCCGCGTTTACGCAGGTAAGCGCGGCGCCACCCGTACCGGCTACTAGTCATATCGGCGCCGCGCCGATCATGCGTGCGGCACGAGCGCGGCCCTGGAGGCGCGGGTGCGCTGCATCCGCAGGGCGTCGATCGACTCGGCGAGGAACTCGTATTCCGTGGTGTCGTCGCGAGTGATCAGCCGGACGAGTTTTCCGTCGGCGAGTTCCTCGGCCACTTGTTCCTGCCGCTCGATATCACCGCACCAGTCGCGCAGCGCTCCGGGGACATCGGGAACGTTGTCGGCGACCGGGGCAATGGCGTGTTCGGGGAAATGCGGATTGCCGGGGCGCGGATCGAGCCGTTCGGCTATCCAGGAGGCGCGGTCGCGCAGCCACCACATCGCGAGCGGCAGCGTGGGCGCGCGATACGTGCCGAGCGGTACGCCGACGCGCTGACCGCCGCAGATTCCGTACGCGGTGACATGGCACAGGAATTCCTCGTGCACGCTCTCCCCCGTC
The DNA here is from genome assembly GCF_055760475.1 of Streptomyces sp. DS1-CR2. NCBI lineage: Bacteria > Bacillati > Actinomycetota > Actinomycetes > Kitasatosporales > Streptomycetaceae > Streptomyces > Streptomyces sp. DS1-CR2. The sequence goes on along the minus strand of NZ_CM147085.1, from coordinate 8,524,226 downwards.
GCTCGTCCGCCGCCCTGCGGGCCTCACTTTCATTCCGTGCGATGTGCGTGGTCCGTGCGGGTGCGCCGGGTCAGGACCGGCGAAATGATCTATTGGTCGGGCGCCATTCTTCCTCAGAACACGAGTATCGACACTTCCGACACGCTGTCACCACGCCTTTCTGGCCAGTCTCCTGGCATATTCACGGCCCCGAATGGCCGGAATGGAACGGGTGCGCGGGTGTGAAATCGCCGCCATCGAGGAAGCAGCACGTCATGCACTCCAAGGACGTTCTCACCGACGCGTTCGGACGGATCCACGAAACGGTTCACTCGGCGGTGGAAGATCTTTCCGCCGAGGAACTCAACACCCGGCTCAATGACGACTCGAACTCGATCGCGTGGCTGATCTGGCACCTGTCACGCGTGCAGGACGATCACATTTCCGACGCCTTCCAGACCGATCAGGTCTGGCTCGCCGACGGCTGGGTCGACCGCCTCGATCTCGCTCTGCCACCCTCCGACACGGGGTACGGCCACAGCGACAAACAGGTCGCCAAAGTGCACGTCCCGTCCGCCGATCTGCTGCTCGGCTACTTCGACGCGGTGCACGAGCGCACCCTCGCCCACGTGGCAGAACTGAGCGACGCGGATCTGGACCAGGTGATCGACGACACCTGGTCGCCGCCGGTCACGCTGGGCGTGCGCCTGGTGAGCGTCATCTCGGACGATCTCCAGCACTCCGGGCAGGCCGCCTATGTGCGCGGGATTCTCGAACGCCTCTGAAACCCGGTGCGCACCCCGGGTGAATCGGGCACACCCAGTCACTGTGTTCGCACGCTTCCAGCCATCGGAACGCCGCAGTCCACTACGAGAGGAACCCCGCGCAGGATTGACGGCTCCTGCGCGGAGGGGCCGCCGGCCACTCCCTACCCACGCCCAGGCCGGCGGCCCCGTATCTGCGCTCCCCTGAGTCAGCCCTCCAGCCGCTCCTCGAGCCGGATCGTGACGCCCTCCCCCGCCTCCTTGCCGATCACCACCGCCGGCGCACGCCCCGGCAACGGTTGAGGTCTTGACAACTCGATTGGTCTGAACCAGCTTTGGGCCCTACAGCGGTGGCCACCGTTCACTCCCGCCCCCCTTCACTCCCCACCGGAGGCAGTAAGTGGACCGTGCACGCAGATGGATCAAGGGCGCGCTGGCCGTCACCGCGGCCGCAGCGCTCGGCGTCACCGCTCTGGCGACCACGGCGCAGGCCGCCGACATCAACGTCGCCAAGAACGCCGGCTTCGAATCGGATCTGAGCAACTGGACGTGCTCCGCCGGCACCGGTTCCGTGGTCGGCTCCCCCGTGCACGGCGGCGCCCGGGCGCTCAAGGGCACACCCACCTCACAGGACACCGCCCAGTGTTCCCAGGCCGTCGCGGTCAAGCCCAACTCGACGTACACGCTGAGCTCTTGGGTCCAGGGCAGTTACGTGTACCTGGGTGCGAGCGGCACGGGCACCACCGATGTGTCGACGTGGACACCGGGGTCCTCCGGCTGGCAGCAGCTGAGTACCACCTTCACGACCGGCGCGAACACAACGTCCGTGACGGTCTACACGCACGGCTGGTACGGGCAGAGCGCGTACTACGCCGACGATGTGAGCGTGCTCGGCCCCGACGGCGGCGGTGGCGGTGGCGATCCCGTCGTCATTCCGGCAGTGCCCGCCGGACTCGCGGCCGGCACCGTGACCTCCTCCTCGGTGGACCTCTCCTGGAACCCGGTCTCCGGCGCCACCGCCTACAACGTGTACCGCGACGGCTCCAAGGTCGCCTCCGTCAGCGGCGCGTCCGTCACCGCCACCGGGCTCGCCGCCGCCACCTCGTACAGCTTCCAGGTCAGCGCGACCAACTCGGCCGGTGAGTCCGCGAAGTCGGCGGCCGTCACCGCGAAGACCGCGACCTCCGGCGGCGGTGGCGGCGGCACCGTGCCCAAGCACGCGGTGACCGGCTACTGGCAGAACTTCAACAACGGCGCCACTGTGCAGAAGCTGCGTGACGTCCCCTCGCAGTACGACATCATCGCGGTGTCCTTCGCCGACGCGACCAGCACGCCCGGGCAGATCTCCTTCACCCTCGACCCGGCCGTCGGCTACGCGTCGGCCGCCGACTTCAAGGCCGACATCGCCGCGAAGCAGGCCGCGGGCAAGTCCGTGATCCTCTCGGTCGGCGGCGAGAAGGGCAGCGTGTCCGTGAACAGCGACGCATCGGCCACCGCGTTCGCCGACAGCGCCTACTCCCTGATGCAGCAGTACGGATTCGACGGCGTCGACATCGACCTCGAGAACGGCCTCAACTCCACCTATATGTCGAAGGCACTGCACCAGCTCTCCGCGAAGGCCGGCGCGAAGCTGGTCCTCACGATGGCGCCGCAGACCATCGACATGCAGTCCACGTCAGGTGAGTACTTCAAGACGGCGCTGAACGTGAAGGACATCCTCACCGTCGTCAACATGCAGTACTACAACAGCGGTTCGATGCTCGGCTGCGACGGCAAGGTCTACAGCCAGGGCTCGGTCGACTTCCTGACCGCGCTCGCCTGCATCCAGCTGGAGGGCGGCCTCGACCCGTCCCAGGTCGGCCTCGGCGTTCCCGCGTCGACGCGAGGAGCGGGCAGTGGCTACGTGGACCCGTCGGTCGTCAACAACGCGCTCGACTGCCTGACGCGCGGCACCGGCTGCGGCTCCTTCAAGCCCGCGAGGACCTATCCGGGCCTGCGGGGCGCGATGACCTGGTCCACGAACTGGGACGCGACGGCGGGCAACGCCTGGTCGAACTCCATTGGCCCCAAGGTGCATTCACTCCCGTAAGACCCTGCGGCGCTTACGGGCGGTACTCAGTTCAGCAGCTGCCACAGATGGGCGCAGGCGGCGTCCTCCGTGGGATGCCGCGCGATCGCCTCGTGGGTGCCGCGCTCGTACGCGCCGGTCTCCCAGCCCCCGCCGGGGTCCTCGCGCAGATAGAGGAAGTCGGTGGGGGTGGGGGACGGTTCGTGGACGCCCTCGATCCAGTAGTGGGTCGGGGGCACGGCGGCCTGCCGCAGGGCGCGCTCCAGTGCGTGCCGGTCCACGAGCCGTCCTCCTGTCTCGATGGTGCTTACGCGTGCTCGAGGTAGTCGTGTTCCAGGAGCCATTTCACGTCGAGGCGCCGGCCCTCACCGGGGTTGAGGAACACCTGGTCGAGCTTGATCTGCCGGCCGCCGCCGGGCTGCTCGAACCAGGGAGCGATCGGGCCCTGCCACACGAAGAACGGCTTGGCGACCTCGTAGACGTGATAGTCGCACGCGTAGGCGGGCTCACGGGTGTTGAGGTTCTGCGGGGGCAGCGCCCGCTTCTCGTAGGCGTCCCCGGCGGGCGCCAGGTAGGAGCCGTACTCCGAGCCGAAGCGGTCGAGGGTCTGCCCGGGCCGCAGTTCGGTGGGGCGGCGGTCGACCTGGCCGTTGGTCTCGGTGAATCCGTCGTTGGGCGGGTACTTCCAGCGGCCGGAGTCCGTCGGCCCCTCCCAGTACTTCTTCAGGAACGCCTTCGGGCTGAGGGAGCCGGTGCGGTGGTAGGCCTTCAGGAGCGGGCCGACCGGGGCCTGCCGCTTGTTGGGCAGGTACTTCGGGCCGAGCCGGGCGTCGCCCTGGAACTCGCCCGTGCAGGGCTCGTGCGCGGCGGCCGCGGGCGCGGGCTCCGCTGCCGCTGCGGACGGCGGCGTGGTGAGCGCCACCGCCACTCCCAGGGCGGCCAGGACCAGACGTAGGGACTTCACGCGGTCGTCTCCTCGATGCTTCGACGGATCGTCAGGTCCGCATGCGCACAGTGATCATGCGGACGCTCAGGGAGAGTACGACGATCTTCGGCTGCGGCGGCGACATCCGGCCACCGCGCCGTTCACCCCACTTCGAAGACGAGCCGGCCCACCACGAAGACGAGTCAGCCCGCCATGAAGACGAGCGTGCCGTCCGGGAGCCGGGCCTCGATCCGGGCGCCGTGTTCCACGGTCCGGCTGACGGTGCAGTACTTCTCGTGGGTCAGGCGCACGCCGCGTGCGAACGCGTCGGCGGCGTGCTCGTCGCCCTCGGGCAGCTCCACTTCGTAACTGACGCGCACCGCTCCGACGCGGCCGTCATCCTCGGGCCGTGACACGGACTCCACGACGATGCGCAGTCCGTCGTGTTCGACGGTGCGGGCCGTGCGGTCGGTGACGAGGCCGCCGCAGCCGCCGAGCGCGGCGAGGAGCAGCTCGACCGGGGTGAACGACGGCTGCACGTCGGGGTCCTCGGCGGCGCCGATGCGGACCTCGGCGCCGCGGTCGTTGCGTGCGGTCCAGTCGCGGAAGCCGTTGCGGACGGTCTCGATGCGGTAGTCGGCCATGTCGGGTGGTTCTCCCTCGCTGCGGTCGCCCGGTCCTGCTCGTCCCCGGCACCGTACGGGCGAGGGGGCGTGGGGCGGCGCAGGCCGGACCGTCGGGCGGGCATGAACGCCCGCTCGGTCGGGTCAGGCAGTGGGGAGGCGTCCGCCGCACTGGCCGCAGTAGGACGCCGACGGGTCCTCGGAGACCCGGTCGCAGGCGGGGCAGACCCGGCTGAGCAGGCAGGCCGGTTCGCCGCCCTCGCGGGCCGGGGTCCGCGCGATGGTCAGGCCGGGGCGTCTGCGGTGGGCGGTGAGGTAGGCGAGACCGTCGGGGCCGGCCGTCACGGTGCGCCGCTCGCCGCGGGGCACGAAGACGAGCGCCCCGGGTGCCAACTTCTCCTCCTGGTCGGCGTGCCGGAGCGATCCGCTCCCCTCGACCACGACGAGGAGGACGTCCAGATCGGGCTCGACATGCTCGGCGACACCGGCGCCGACCGGCAGTCTGACGAGGTTCGCGTCGAGCTGCCGCGCCGCTCCGTCCAGCTTCCAGAGGGCTCCCGTCCGGGACGCTTCCGCCGTACGCAGTACGTCCTCAAGTGACACTCGGGCGGTCGGCATGCCTCTCCTCTTCAGCGGTCGGTACGTCGAAGTCCGTCGCGAACTCCTCGGCAACTCCCCAGCCTACGACGGGCAGATGGCCTCGCTCCGCACGGGAACGATCACTGTCAACCGACGGTTGACACCCTTACACTGTCAACCTAAGGTTGTCACATGACGGAATCCACGGAACCGGCCGTTCTCACCACGCCCGTACGCCTCGACGACCTCATCGCGGGCATCAAGAAGGCCCACGACCAGCCCCTCGAACAGTTGCAGGACGCCGTCATCGCGGCGGACCACCTCGGCGACATCGCCGACCATCTGATCGGTCACTTCGTCGACCAGGCCCGCCGCTCAGGCGCTTCCTGGACGGAGATCGGAACGAGCATGGGGGTCACACGCCAGGCCGCACAGAAGCGGTTCGTCCCCAAGAGCGCCGAGACCGAGATCGACCCGAACCAGGGCTTCAACCGCTACACGCCCCGCGCCCGCAACGTGGTGGTGGCGGCGCAGAACGAGGCCCGCGCCGCGAGCAGCGCGCAGATCGGCACCGCCCATCTGGTGCTCGGCCTGCTGCACGAGCCGGACGGCCTCGCCGCCAAGGCGATCCTCGCGCAGGACGTGCTGCTCGACACCGTGCGCCAGGCCGCGACGGCGGCCCTGCCGCCCGCGGCCGAGGACATGCCGGCCTTGGTGCCGTTCGACTTGGCGGCCAAGAAGGCCCTGGAGCTCACTTTCCGCGAGGCCCTGCGTCTCGGCCACAACTACATCGGCACCGAGCACATCTTGCTGGCGCTCCTGGAGCAGGAGAACGGGACGGGCGTGCTGGCGGAGCTCGGGATCGACAAGGGGGTGACCGAGGCGCACATCGCGGACGCGCTGGCCTCGATCGTCAAGGAGCGGGCGAAACGGGAGTCCTGACGGCGCATCGGCCCCGCGTGGGTGTCCCGGAGCGTCAAGGAGGGTCCGGCGATTCCCCCCGGCCGGCTCCGGGACACCCACGCGGTCCTGCGTCGCCCGGGTGCCGAATGGGAGACTGCCCCCATGACTGAGCGCGCAGGAACCCAGGCCAGGCCGGAGGATCTCGTCGACATCGACGAACTCGTCGACGCGTACTTCACCAAGGTCCCCGATATGGACCGCCCCGAGCAGCGCGTCGTCTTCGGCACGAGCGGGCACCGGGGCTCCAGCCTGGACGGCGCGTTCAACGAACGGCACATCGCGGCGATCACGCAGGCCATCGTCGAGTACCGCACGGCCGAGGGCATCACGGGCCCGCTGTTCATCGGGCCCGACACCCACGCCCTCTCGCGCCCCGCGCTGGACACGGCCCTCGGCGTCCTCGCGGCGAACGGCGTACGCGTCTTCGCCGACGTCCACGACAGCTACGTGCCGACCCCGGCGCTCAGCCACGCCATCCTGCGCTGGAACAGCACCACGTCCGACGAGCTCGGGCAGGCGGACGGCATCGTCATCACGCCGAGCCACAACCCGCCGCGCGACGGCGGCTTCAAGTACAACCCGCCGCACGGCGGCCCCGCCGACTCCACGGCGACCTCCTGGATCGCGCGCCGCGCCAACGAGCTGCTCGCCGACGGAAACCGCGACGTGCGCACCACGAAGGACGTGGCTCCGGAGCCGTACGACTTCCGCGAGCGGTACGTCGAGGAGCTGAGCACCGTCATCGACACCGACGCCATCCGGGCGTCGGGGCTGCGCATCGGCGCGGACCCGCTGGGCGGGGCAAGTGTGCACTACTGGGCGCGGATCGCCGAGAGGTACGGGCTCGACCTGACGGTGGTCAACCCCGAGGTGGATCCGACCTGGCGGTTCATGACGCTCGACTGGGACGGCAAGATCCGGATGGATCCCTCATCGGCACCCGCGATGGCGTCCGTCCTCGCGAAGCGGCACGACTACGACCTGCTGACGGGGAACGACGCGGACGCCGACCGGCACGGCATCGTCACGCCCGACGCCGGTCTCATGAACCCGAACCACTATCTCGCCGTCGCGATCCACTACTTGGCCACGCACCGCACCGGCTGGCGGTCCGATGCCGCGATCGGCAAGACGCTGGTGTCCAGCGCCGTCATCGACCGGATCGTCGCGTCGCTCGGCCGCGAGCTGCTCGAAGTCCCGGTCGGGTTCAAGTGGTTCGTGCCGGGGCTCGTCGACGGGTCGGTCGCCTTCGGCGGCGAGGAGAGCGCGGGCGCGAGCTTCGTGCGCAAGGACGGCGGCGTCTGGACGACCGACAAGGACGGCATTCTTCTCGCGCTGCTCGCGGCCGAGATCACCGCGGTGACCGGCAAGACCCCGTCGCGGTACTACGCCGAACTCGCCGCGGAGCACGGCTCGTCCTCGTACGCGCGCGTGGACGCGAAGGCGACCAAGCAGCAGAAGGCACGGCTCGCCGAGCTCAGCGGCGACGCGATCACCGCGGACACCCTCGCGGGCGAGCCCATCACCGGGCGGCTCAGCCACGCGCCGGGCAACGGCGCCGCGATCGGCGGTGTGAAGGTCACCACGGAGAACGCCTGGTTCGCCGCACGGCCGAGCGGCACGGAGGACGTGTACAAGATCTACGCCGAATCGTTCCGCGGCCCCGACCACCTGGCCCAGGTGCAGACGGAGGCGCAGTCGATCGTGGACGCGGCGCTCGCGGAGGACTGACGGAACGTGGGCTGCCGCCCACGACTTTTCGCTGTACTGGGGCGTACGACTACTCCGCGGCCGTCGCCTCCGCGAGGCCCGGCACCTCGGCGACACTGTCCAGCACGTAGGTGTGCGGGTGCAGTTCGAGCTCCGCGCGCGGGAGCTGGCCGGTGAGGACGCCGACGACGACGCCCGCGCCCGCGTGGTGCCCCGCCTGCAGGTCGACCGCGGTGTCGCCCGCGACGAGCACCTTGCGGACGTCCACGACGCCGGTCTTCTCCATCGCCCGGTGGATCATGTACGGGGCGGGGCGGCCGAGGCGGACCAGGGCGTCGACGGCCTCGCGCTTGTCGTCCCACACGCTCGGTGTGATCGACGCCGTGTATCTCGCGGCGTACGCGGTGGGGCAGTTCGCATGGGGCTCGTGGGCGGACCGGTTCGGGCCGCGGGCCCTGATCGCGGGCGTCGCGGCCGTCGACTCGGGAGGCCTGGCCGGGGCGGGCACCGCGACCGGTTTCGTCAGCAGCTGCGGCTCCGTCGGCGCGATCCTCGGCGGCCTGCTCCCGGGGTTCCTCCCGACCACCGTGCTCTTCTACGGCTTCGCGGCCGCGGCGGCGCTCGCGGGAGTGGTCATGCTGCCGCACTGGAACCGGACAGCCGTGACGGCCTTAGGAACGCGCGGGCCGGCCCGGGGTTGATCAGGTTTTTACCTTGGCCGGATCCCGCCCGTCCGGCCCGCCCGCATTCCGGCAATGACCGGCGCGCCGTCGCGATTTGCGATGGGGACCGTTCCACCCTGTCAAGCAAAGAGCGGCCGAAACCCTCGGGTCACCGGCCTCCACCGGGTTGCCGGCGCGTTGACCGTACACAGCGCCATGTCACACGCTCGACATATAGGTGCTGGATACAACTGTTCGGCGCCGGAACGGCATGCAGGAGGAACGTATGTGTGGCATCACCGGCTGGGTCTCCTTCGATCGTGACCTGCGCGCTTCGGCCGACACATTGGATGCGATGACGCAGACGATGGAGTGCCGCGGCCCGGACGACCGCGGCACGTGGGCCGAGGGGCCCGCGGCGCTCGGCCACCGCAGGCTCGCGATCATCGACCTGCCGGGCGGGCGTCAGCCGATGACCGCCGAGACGCCGGGCGGCACCGTCGCGCTCGTGTACTCCGGCGAGACGTACAACTACACGGAACTCCGCCGCGAACTGACCGGACACGGCCACAGGTTCACCACCGACTCCGACACCGAGGTCGTGCTGCGCGGCTACCTGGAGTGGGGCGAGGCGCTGCCCGAGCACCTCAACGGCATGTACGCGTTCGCCGTCTGGGACGGCCGCGAGAACAAGCTCGTGATGATCAGGGACCGCATGGGCATCAAGCCGTTCTATTTCTACGAGACTCCGGACGGCGTCCTGTTCGGGTCCGAGCCCAAGGCGATCCTCGCCAATCCGCTCGCGAAGCCGCGCGTGACATTGGACGGCCTGCGGGAGATGTTCACCATCGTGAAGACGCCGGGCCACGCGGTCTGGGCCGGGATGCACGAGGTGGAGCCGGGCACCATCGTGACCGCCGACCGGAGCGGACTGCGGCAGCGGGCGTACTGGACGCTGGAGACCCGCCCGCACACCGACGACCGCGAGACGTCGATCGCGACCGTGCGCTCGCTCCTCGACGACATCGTGCGCCGCCAGCTCGTCTCCGACGTGCCGCGCTGCACGCTGCTGTCCGGCGGCCTCGACTCGTCCGCCATGACGGCGATCGCAGCACGGCAGCTCGGGGAAAAAGGCGAGACCGTACGCAGCTTCGCCGTGGACTTCGTGGGCCACACGGAGAACTTCGTCGCCGACGGGATGCGCGGCACACCCGACACCCCGTACGTGCACGATGTGGCGAAGGCCTCCGGCACCGACCACCGCGACATCGTCCTCGACTCGAACGAACTGGCCGATCCCGAGGTGCGCGCCCGGGTGATCCGGGCCCGTGACATCCCCGCGGGCTTCGGGGACATGGACGCGTCGCTCTATCTGCTGTTCCGGGCCATCAGGGAGCACTCGACGGTCGCCCTGTCGGGCGAGTCCGCCGACGAGGTGTTCGGCGGCTACCTCCAGTTCTTCGACGAGGAGGCGCGCACTGCGGATACCTTTCCTTGGCTGGTGCACATGTCTCAGCACTTCGGTGACGACTCCGACGTCCTGCGCGCCGACCTGGCGGGCGCCCTCGACCTGGACGGATACGTCCGCAACAGCTACACGGGCGCCGTGCGCGGCATCCAACGCCTGGACGGCGAGAGCGACTTCGAGTACCGGATGCGCAGGATGTGCCATCTGCACCTGACCCGTTTTGTGCGGGTCCTGCTCGACCGCAAGGACCGCACGAGCATGGCCGTCGGCCTGGAGGTGCGCGTTCCGTTTTGCGACCACCGGCTCGTCGAGTACGTGTACAACACGCCCTGGTCGCTGAAGTCGTTCGACGGCCGGGAGAAGAGCTTGCTGCGCGAAGCGACCGCGGACGTGCTGCCGAAGTCGGTGTACGACCGGGTGAAGAGCCCGTATCCGTCGACGCAGGACCCGAAGTACGCCGTCGCGCTCCAGGACCACGCGAAGGATCTTCTCGCCCGGCCCTCGCACCGGGTGTTCGACCTGGTCGACCGGGAGCGGGTGTCGCGGGCCGCGCACCGTGAGGCACCGCAGATCACGCAGGCGTCGCGGCGCGGGCTCGAACGCACGCTGGACCTCGCGCTCTGGCTCGACATGTACAGCCCTGAGCTGGTCCTTTCCTGAGCCCGGTCCGCCCCGGCGGCACCGTGCGGCGTCGGCCGGACGCTGCCGCCGGGTGCGGATCGGTGGGGCGCGACGAACCGTACGGAACTGGTCGCGCGCGGCTACGCGTCGGGCGTGCTGATGCCAGGGGTGTGGCCACCGCGGGCCGCGGCACCGGACGGCTGACCGCTCTCCGTAAGGGACGGGGTTACGCCTCGTCCATGCCCGGGACCGGCGCCCCCGAAGGCAGTCCGGCCTCGACGTAGGCGTCGTAGTGGATCTTCCACGGGGCGAGCGTCCCCGCGTGCGGGCCCTCGAAGCTCTCGCCGCGGTCGGCCGCGTCCAGGGCGGTGAGGCAGACCTCCCAGCCCGCGGCGTTGCGGGCCGCGGTGTCGGCGGCCTCCAGGACATTGGTCAGGGTGAAGCGGGTGCGGCCGGCGTCGAGCGCCTCCAGGTCGAAGCGGAGTTCGTCGCCGCCCCAACTGAAGGAGAGGTGGCGCGGGGCGTCCACGGCCAGGACGCGGCCGGTCGACTCCGGCATGTTCGGGTCGCCGTGGAAACGGATCACGCCGCCTGCGCGCAGCTCGATCTCGACCTGGGAGGGGAACCAGTGTGCGAGCTCGGCGGGATCGGTGACGTATCGCCAGACCCGCTCGATCGCGTGGTCGTACGTGCGGGTGAACCGGATGGCGGGGCGGCCGTCGTCGAGCGGGGCGTAGCTGCCGGTGGGTCCGGAGTGCGGGGTGGTCATGGCCTTCAGTCCTTCGCTGGTTCGTCGTCCTCGGAGGCGTGGGCGTCGAGGCGGCGCCCGAGTGCGTTGAGGCGGTCGTTCCACAGACGCCGATATGGCTCGAGCCAGGCGTCGAGTTCGGCGACCGGTTCTGGCTGGAGCCGGTAGACGCGTCGCTGGGCTTCCTGCTCGACGTCGACCAGGCCCGCCTCGCGCAGTACCCGCAGGTGCTTCGAGGTGCTGGGCTGGCTCAGGCCGCACGCCTCGACGATCTCACCGACGGGCCGCGGACGCTCGAGCAGCAGCGCGACGATGGCGCGGCGGTGCGGGTCGGCGAGCGCGGTCCAGACGGCGGGTGCGGGCATGAACCCAATATGCCTCAACGGTTATATGCCGGTCAAGGAATGTAAGACGCTGCTGCGGTCGATGCGGCTGCGATGACGGCCACCTCGGCCGCGGCAGGTCCCGGATAGTGTTCGAAGGTTGAAGCAGCACAGCTCTCGCCACCCGGACCCGGAGCCGCCATGTCCCAGCCGTCCCGTCCGTACGTCCTGCTGTCCGCCGCCGTCTCGCTCGACGGCTGCCTGGACGACGCGGGGCCCGAGCGCCTGCTCCTGTCCGACGCCGAGGACTTCGACCGGGTCGACGCGGTGCGCGCGTCGTGCGACGCGATCCTCGTGGGGGCGGGCACTCTGCGGGCCGACCGGCCGCGGCTCCTGGTCAAGTCGGTGCGGCGGCGCGCCGACCGGGTGGCCGCCGGGATGCCCGCGTATCCGCTGAAGGTGGCGGTGACCGCGTCGGGCGAACTGGACGCGGGAGACCCGTTCTGGACGACGGGCGGCGACAAGGTCGTGTACACCACCGACGCCGGGGCGCTCCTGGCGAGGGAGCGGCTCGGCGCGCTCGCCGAGGTGATCACCCTCGGGGACACCGTCGACTGGGCGAGGCTGCTCGACGACCTGGCCTCGGCGCACGGTGTGCGGCGCCTGATGGTGGAGGGGGGCGCCCGGGTCCACACCCAGCTGCTCCAGAGCGGTCTGGCCGACGAGGTGCAGCTGGCGGTGGCGCCGCTCGTCGTGGGCGAACCGGACGCCCCCCGGCTCTTCGGCCCCGGCGCGTACCCCGGCGGCAGCCGGCACCGGATGCGGCTCCTGGAGACCCGCCCGGTCGGCGACGTGGTCCTGATGCGGTACGCGCCCTGCGCACCGGGCACCGATGACTCCCCCACCGCGGCCGACCGGCACTGGCTCGCCCTCGCCTGCGCCCTCGCCGCCGACTGCCCGCCCTCGGAAACGGCGTTCAGCGTCGGCGCGGTGATCGTCGCGAGTGACGGCAGGGAGCTGGCGCGCGGGCACTCGCGCGAGGGCGGCGACCCGGTCGTGCACGCCGAGGAGGCGGCGCTCGCCAAGATCGACCCGGCGGACCCCCGGCTGGGGACCGCCACCGTCTACAGCAGCCTCGAACCGTGCGCCCGGCGCGCGTCACGGCCCAAGCCCTGCGCCCGGCTCATCCTCGACGCGGGCGCGCGGCGCGTGGTGACGGCCTGGCGAGAGCCCGACACCTTCGTGGCGGGCGCCGACGGCATCGGGATCCTGGCGGGCGCGGGCGTGACCGTAGCGGAGATCCCGGACCTTGCCGAGGCGGCGATTCGCCCCAATAGGCACCTCATTCTCGCCCCGAGTACACATAAGGAATGAATAAGCGCAGAATGAAGAGTGCGTGGCAGCCCGCCGCGCTCCGCGGTCAGACTTCGAAACCCTAAGGAGTCGATTCTCATGGCCGACGTTCACCACAGGCCTGACCTCGCCAGTCACCCTGATGTCTCGGAAATGCGGGACCGGTACGCGCGCGTACTCGGTGGCCGCGATGTGGCGCTCATGGACGCACCGGTCTTCCTGATCGGTCTCTACTGCGCCATCTCTCCCTTTGTGGTCCACTACAGCGCCAACCAGCCCCAGCTCGCGACCCATAACCTGATCATGGGCATCGCGATCGGAGTCCTGGCCGTCGGGTTCGCCGTCACCCCGACCCGGATGTACGGCCTCAGCTGGGCCATGTGCGCCATGGGCGCCTGGATGATCATCGCGCCGTGGGTCGTGGGCTCCAGCCCCGACCTGGGAGTCATCCTCAACAACGTGATCATCGGTGGTCTCATCGTCGTGCTCGGGCTCTTGTGCGCGAGTCTGTCGATGAAGGCCGACCGGGCAACGAAGTAGGCATCGCCGCCCCACAAGAGTCGGCAGATCCAACGGAATCGGGAGTCATCGGGAGTCACTGACGGCCCGGGAGCGCTCACACCGCTCCCGGGCCGTCGCCGCTCCAGGGTGACGAGGGCTATGCCCGCGCAGGCGGCGGCGCCGCGGGCGGACCGGGACAGCGCTGGCCTGCCTGGGCGTCCTTGACGGCGTACCGGCCGACCGCGCAGTGGAGTTCGTGCGACGGAACTACGCCGCGCAAGCGGTGGAGACGCCCTGGCAGAGGCGGTACGCACGGCACTTCGCCGGCTGACCCCACCCGCGAGAGCCGGCAGGGCACCGCGAGCGCCGGGCCACGGAAAATGAGTTGCGCGGGCCCGCCGGTAGCCCCGCATCATGGTCGGGCCACGCCCCCGACAGCCCTGGAGCACGGAATGCGTCATTCCTTCGAAGCAGTTCAGCGCCCTGACCGGACGAACTCTTTCGAGGACTCGACCTTCCATGCCTTCCCAGCCCACGCGGCACACCCTGAACATCGGCATTCTCGCCCACGTCGACGCCGGTAAGACCAGCCTCACCGAGCGCCTCCTCTTCGACACCGGCGCGATCACCCGCCTCGGCAGCGTCGACGCGGGCGACACCCGCACCGACACCGGCGAGATCGAGCGGCAGCGCGGCATCACAATCCGCTCGGCCGTCGCCGCGTTCACCGTCGGCGACGTCCAGATCAACCTGATCGACACGCCCGGGCACTCCGACTTCATCGCCGAGGTCGAGCGCGCCATCGAAGTCCTCGACGGCGCCGTGCTCCTGCTGTCCGCCGTGGAGGGCGTCCAGGCCCAGACGCGGGTCCTCCTCAAGACCCTGCGCCGACTGCGGCTGCCCACCCTCGTCTTCGTCAACAAGATCGACCGGGCGGGCGCGCGGGACGAGGCGCTGCTCGACGAGGTCCGCCGCCGTCTGACCCCGCACGTCGTCCCACTCACGAAGGTCCACGACGCGGGCAGCCCGCAGGCCCGGACGGTGCCGCGGCGCCTCGACGACCCGGCTGTACGGGCCGCTGTCGCGGAAGCGCTCGCCGAGGTCGACGACTCGGTACTCGCAGGTCTGGTCGACGGCCCCGAACCGACCGCCGCCGAACTGCGCCGGGTCCTCGCGGCACGCACCGCGGACGGCTCCGTGTACCCCGTCCTGTTCGGCTCGGCCCTCGGCGGCCAGGGCGTCGCCCAACTCATCGAGGAAATCCCCCGGTTGATCCCCTCCCGTCCCGCCGCCCGGACCCCCGGAGCCGCACCGCGCGGCACCGTCTTCGCCGTCCGACGCGGCCCGGTCGGCGAACGGTTGGCCTATCTCCGCCTGTACGAGGGAGAAGTGACGGAGCGTCAACATGTGACGTTCCTCCGGGATGCGTCCGACGGCTCTGTCTCCGAGATCACCGGACGCGCCGCCGGCCTCGACGTGGTGGGGCGAACGACCCACACGCTCACGGCCGGGAACATCGGTGAGCTGCGGGGCGTGCCGGACGTCCGGGTCGGCGACCGGCTCGGCCCACGCGACGGCCCTGACCGGGCACCGGGCTTCGCGCCGCCCACGCTGGAGACCCTCGTAAGCTCCGTGCGGCCCGGCCGCTCGGCGGCGCTTCGGACCGCGCTCCTCGACATCGCGGGGCAGGATCCGCTCATCCACGCGGAGGCGGCGCCCGACGGGAGCACGGCCCTGCTGCTCTACGGCGAGGTGCAGAAGGAGGTCCTGGCCGCGACCCTCGTCCAGGACTACGGCATCGAGGCCGTCTTCGAGCCGAGCCGCATCCGCTGCGTCGAGCGCCCCGCAGGCACCGGCGAGATGTACGAGGACATCACGAACAACCGCGAGACGGGATTCTGCGCGACCGTCGGGCTGCGCGTGGAGCCGGGACCCCGGGGTTCCGGGCGGGTCTTCGCGTACGAGACGCAGCTGGGCGCGCTGCCCCGCGCCTTCCACCAGGCCATCGAGGACACGGTCCACGCGACGCTCGGCGAGGGGCCTCGCGGTTGGCCCGTGACGGACTGCCGGGTCACGCTCGTCCGCTCCGGGTTCTGGTCACCGATCACTGTCGCCGGGGACTTCCGGGGGCTGACGCGGCTCGTACTGCGGCGCGCGCTGGAGCGGGTAGGGACGACGGTGCACGAGCCTGTGCACGCGTTCGAGGCGGAGATCCCGCTGGAAGCGCTCGCCGCCGTGACGGCCCGGCTCTCCGCAGCGGAGGCCCAGTTCGGCAACACGACGGGCGGCACCACGTCCTGGGTGGTCACGGGCACGCTCCCGGCCCGCAAGGTGCGGGAGGCCGAACTCGCTCTGCCGGGTCTGACGCGCGGGGAGGGCGTGTGGTGGTCCCGGGTGTCCGGCGACCGGCTCGTCCGTACGCCGGAGCATGCGGCGTAGGCAACAGGCACTCCCACAGGCACTCCCCCTGCATATCTCCGCCTCCCGGGCTCGCGTGTCGCGGCGCACGCGGGGCTGAGCCACGCTGGAGGGAAGCGGTACGCGACGCGGGAGCGGGAGGTGGCGAAGGCCATGGCGATGGACCCCGTCGAGGCGCTGGAGCGGGTCGCCTTCCTCCTGGAGCGCACGCTCGCGCCCCCGTATCGGGCCGGAGCCTTCCGTACCGCCGCCCAGGTGCTCGGCGCGCTGCCCGAGGAGGAGGTGGCCGAGCGCGCCGCGGCCGGGACGCTCGAATCGCTCAAGGGGGTCGGGCCCAAGACGGCGCAGGTGGTGCGGGAGGCGCTGGCGGGAGAGGTGCCGGACTATCTGGAGCGCCTGGAGAACGAGGGCGCGGCGGCGCCGCTCGCCGAGGGCGGTGAGCGGCTGCGCGCAATGCTGCGCGGCGACTGCCATCTGCACTCCGACTGGTCGGACGGCGGCAGCACCGTCGAGGAGATGGGCCGGGCGGCGATCGCCCTCGGTCACGAGTGGGCGGTGCTGACCGACCACTCTCCGCGCCTGACGGTGGCACGCGGCCTGTCGCCGGAGCGTTTACGTGAACAGCTGGCCGCAGTAGCGGAGTTGAACGAGCGCTGGGCGCCCTTCCGGCTGCTCACCGGCATCGAGTGCGACATCCTCGCCGACGGATCCCTCGACCAGGAACCCGAACTCCTCGACCGGCTCGACCTGGTCGTCGTGTCGGTCCACTCCAAGCTGCGCATGGACGCGCCCGCGATGACGCGCCGGATGGTGGCCGCCGTGACGAACCCGCTCGCCGATGTGCTCGGACACTGCACGGGACGGCTCGTGACGGGACGGAACAAGGTCGGACGGGGCCGTCCCGAGTCGCAGTTCGACGCGGAAGCCGTGTTCGCGGCGTGCGCGGAGTCCGGCACCGCGGTCGAGATCAACAGCCGCCCCGAACGCCTCGACCCGCCGCGCCGGCTGCTGCGCGAGGCCGTGGCGGCGGGCACGCTGTTCTCCGTCGACACGGACGCGCACGCACCGGGCCAGCTCGACTGGCAGCACCTCGGCTGCGCCCGCGCCGAGGAGTGCGAGGTACCGGCCGACCGCGTGGTGAACACCTGGCCGGCCGACGAACTCCTCGAGTGGACACGAACGCGCCGGGTCCCGAGCCGGGCGGGGTAGGTGCGGGACGCAGAGTGCCACGTCCCCACACCGCCGCGCACGCTCGCTACCCCTCCCTCGCCGCACCCCGCTTCGTGCCGATGACCACGGTGGCGTACAGGTCGTCGTCCGTCACGACCCGGGCCGACAGACCGCTGCGGATGACCGCCGCGACGGCCTCTGCGGCCTGCTGTTCGCTGGTCTCCACGAAGAGGTGCCCGCCCGGGGCGAGCCACTGAGGCGCCCCGGCCGCGACGCGGCGCATGGTGTCGAGCCCATCGGCGCCTCCGTCGAGCGCCATGCGCCGCTCGTGGTCGCGGGCCTCGGGCGGGAGCAGGGCGACGTCGCCGGTGGGAACGTACGGGCCGTTGGCGGCCAGGATGTCGACGCGGCCCCTGAGCCCTCGGGGCAGGGGCGCATACAGGTCGCCCTCGTGGACCTCGCCGCCGAACGGCGACACGTTCCGGTGGGCGCAGCGCACGGCCGCCGGGTCCAGATCGGCGGCGTGGAGTTCGGCGGGGTCGGCGTGCGTGGCGAGTGCCGCGGCCACCGCCCCGCTGCCGCAGCACAGATCGAGGACGACGGCCCCGGCGGGCGCGAGGGCGGCCGCCTGGCGGGCGAGGAACTCGGTGCGGCGCCGCGGGACGAAGACACCGGGTTCGAGCGTGATGCGCAGACCGCAGAACTCCGCCCAGCCGACGACATGTTCGAGGGGCAGGCCCTCCACGCGGCGCTCGAGCATCGCGGCGAGTTCGTCCGGCGTACGAGCCGTCGAGAGGAGGATGTCCGCCTCTTCCTCGGCGAAGACACAGCCCGCTGCGCGCAGCCTGGCGACGGCGGCGGGATAGTCGTGGTGTGACGGGGGTGACGGGTGAACCGACATGGATGAAGCGTGACCTTTCGGGATGCCGATGGGGCTCCCGATGACCTGCGGCCACCTACGTCCGGCGGACCGCGGGGGTCTGTGAAGGGAGCACCCGACCTGACACAGCGGTAATGGGGCTCACCTCCTCGGCCGAAGCGCTGCTGGGAGCGGTAACACTACCCCAGCCGTAGCCCTGGCCCGGCCGGGAGTTGGGGCTGGGGCGGGTGGCCGGCAGGCCGCCGGGCGGGCCCGCTCGCCGCGCATCGGAGGGCCGGACATGGTCACGCCGTGTGACCGTTCAGCACCCCTCACCCATTTGAACATTTCGGGCATATCGTGGATTAGGAACACCAATCTGCTCACGCACACGGTCGCCGGCTTCCGTACCCCGAGCCGGCCTCCGCGCATCGAACCGGACGACTCAAAGGACAGGGGGTCGCCATGCTGTCGGAACTGCTCACGGCCGTCGCCGCGGCTGCCTCGTTCGGCGCTGTCTACGCCGCCGCGGCGGCCCGCGTGGTCAAGCAGTACGAGCGAGGCGTGGTCTTCCGCCTGGGCCGGCTGCACGGCGCGGTCCGTGGGCCGGGGTTCACCACCGTCGTCCCCGGTATCGACCGGCTGCTCAAGGTCAACATGCAGATAGTGACCATGCCGGTGCCCGCCCAGGACGGCATCACCCGCGACAACGTCACCGTCCGGGTCGACGCCGTCATCTACTTCAAGGTCGTCGACGCCGCCAGCGCGATCGTGCAGGTCGAGGACTACCGGTTCGCCGTCTCGCAGATGGCCCAGACCTCGTTGCGCTCGATCATCGGCAAGAGCGACCTGGACGACCTGCTCTCCAACCGCGAAAAGCTCAACCAGGGCCTTGAGCTGATGATCGACAGCCCGGCCATCGGCTGGGGCGTACAGATCGACCGCGTCGAGATCAAGGACGTATCGCTGCCCGAGACGATGAAGCGGTCCATGGCGCGGCAGGCCGAGGCCGACCGCGAGCGGCGCGCCCGCGTCATCAACGCGGACGCCGAACTCCAGGCCTCCAAAAAGCTCGCCGAGGCCGCCGCGCAGATGTCCGAACAGCCCGCGGCGCTCCAACTCCGGCTCCTGCAGACCGTGGTGGCCGTCGCCGCCGAGAAGAACTCGACCCTCGTGCTGCCCTTCCCCGTAGAGCTGCTGCGCTTCCTGGAACGGGCCCAGCAGAACGCCCCCGCACCGCCCGCCGTCGAGCAGGGCGAACACGAGAAGCCGACGAGCCCCGAGGAATGACGGCTCACGTACAACGTGGGTGCGCTCGGCGGGGCCGTCGCGCCGGTGCTCGGCGCGCATCTCGCGGCGGGCATGGACCTTCTGAACCGACGCTTGACCCAGTCTCCCTCGCCTCCCCCAGCTGACGCCAGGGGAGGCTCATGGCGCGTGTGGGGTCAGGCCACGACGTCGATGTACGTCGAGGGGCCGTAGCTCGATCCGCTCACCGGCGTGACGTACATGCGGACGGTCCTGCCCTCCTTGAGGTCTCCGCCCTTCCACGGGCTGCAGTAACCGGCCGTGTGGCCGCGGGTGTCGACGCGCCGGTCCATGATTCCGTCGTAGTCGTAGTCGAGCGCGGTCTCGATGCCCCAGCCGTCCGACTTGGTGTCGCAGGCGCGGATCGCGTCGCCGGGGGTCGAGCCGTCCGGGTCGGCGTTCCAGGTGGCGTTGCCGGCGCCGCTGGGCGCGTAGATGGTGACCGTTCCGGCCCAGGCCTGGCCCTGCAGGCCGACGACGAGGCCGATCGCGCAGGCACCGGTGGCGAGTGCTCTGAACACGGTGCTTCGGGTCTTCATGATGTCCCCTCCCCTTGTCGGCGGACCGGTGCCCGCCGGCGCTCGGAAGGCGAATGCCATACGTAGATCAGCTTCGGGAGGTCGAACGTCCGTTCCCCGTACCGCTCACTTCTCCACCAGTCGCTCCATGAGAGCGGTGGCCTCGGCGAGCGTGCGCAGTTCGGCCTCGTCGAGCTCGCCGGCCAGGGCCTGGACGAGCCAGCTGTGCTTGGCGGCGCGGACCGAGGCGAGGGTGCGCCGGCCGCTCTCCGTGATGGCGACGACCGACTGACGGCCGTCGTGCGGGTCGGGCGTGCGTGCCACGAAGCCCTGTTCCTCCAGGGCGGCCAGGGTGAGCCGCATCGACTGGGGCCGCACGTACTCGGCGCGCGCGAGGGCGGCCGTGGTGGCGGGACCTTCGCCGTCGAGGCGCGCCAGCACGGTCCGCTGCGTCGGGGTGAGGAGGCTGTCGGGCGACGCGGTGCGCAGTCGCCTGAGCAGCCGTCCGACGACGGCCGACAGATCGGCGGCCACCTGTTCTGCGAGCGGCTCGTCCGCGATTTCTCGCTGCATGGCCTCACCGTAGAAGGTTGACAGGCAGCCTTGCAATTTCACCCCATTTCGCCTGACGGGTCGGCGTGGGGAAACCCGGGGGGAAACCATCCGCCGTCACCCCTCTTCCCGCTGGTCCGACCAGTCGGTATGTTCACCTCCTGCGGGCCCACCTCGACTCGCCCTGCCTCACCGCTTCGGCCCACGGAGACGCCATGACCCAGCACGCGCCCGGCATCCAAGGACACTGTGACGCGCGCTTCGACGCCGTCCGCGCCGCCTTCGAGGAGAACTTCGACGAGCGCGGCGAACTGGGCGCGGCCGTCACCGTCCTGATCGACGGCGCGCCCGTCGTCGACCTGTGGGGCGGCTGGGCCGACGCGGCCCGCACGCGCGCGTGGGAGCGCGACACGGTCGTCAACGTGTGGTCGACGACCAAGGGGCCGACCGCCTTGTGCGCCCACATCCTCATCGACCGCGGCCTGCTCGACCCGGACGCGCCGGTCGCCACGTACTGGCCGGAGTTCGCCGCGGCCGGTAAGGAGGGGGTGCTCGTACGGCATCTGCTGTCGCACCGGGCCGGGCTGGCCGGGCTGCGCGAGCCGCACTCCCTGGAGCAGCTCTTCGACTGGCAGCTCACCACGTCCCGGCTCGCGGCGCAGGAGCCCTGGTGGGAGCCCGGCACGGTCTCCGGCTATCACGCGTTGACGTACGGGTTCCTGGTCGGCGAGGTCGTCCGGCGCGTCAGCGGGCTGCTGCCGGGCGCGTTCCTGGAGCGCGAGGTGACAGGCCCGCTCGGCACCGACTTCACGATCGGGCTGCCGGACAAGGAGGCGGGACGCGCGGCGGAGATGGTGCACCCGCGCGCGCAGGCCGGCAGCAAACAGGCCGCGATCTTCGCCCAGTTGGCGCCGGCCGCTCTCGCCGCGCTGACCAATCCGGTCGCGGGCGCGTCCGAGGCCAACACCGCGGCATGGCGTGCCGCCGAGATCCCGGCCGCCAACGGTCACGGCACGGCGCGCGCCGTCGCCGCGCTGTACGGGATCGTCGCGGGCAAGGGCCGGTCCGGCGACCACCAGATCCTGTCCCCAAAGGCCGCCGAGCGGATCCGCGAGGGTCAGGGAAGCTGTCGCGACCTGGTCCTGGGCGCCGGGTTCACGCACGAGACGGAGCTGGGCCTCGGCCTCTGGCTGAGCGGGCCGAACGGCTCGTACGGGCCGAACCCGCGCGCGGTCGGACATGACGGCTTCGGCGGCTCCTTCGGCTCGGCCGACCCCGAGTCGGGTGTCGCGATGGGCTATGTGATGAACTGGATGGGCCCTCACATCGCCGACGACCCGCGGAAGATGGCCCTGATCAGCGCCGTGTACGACGCTCTCGGCTGACATCCGACCGGCGGAATCCGGCCACCACGCGCCGTCCCGCGCGCCCTTACCGCCGCGCAACCTTACGTTAACCACATGGGCAGTTCGCCAGGCTAGTCTGCTAACTGCCCAAGAGGATTACGAGGCGACGCGAACCAGGGAGACGAACGGATGGCACGTGGCACGACGACAGCGAGGGCCTGCCTGATGGCCCTCACCGTCGGCATGCTCGTCCTCCAACTCCTGGTCAGGAGCGCCCCGTCCGCGTCCGCCCACGAGTCGGTGGCACACACCGGCGGCCCGGTCGCCACCTGCGACGACACCGAGCTGCCCCGGAGCTCGTCCCACCACTACCTGCCCCGCGACCGGCACCGCGCCGAGGAGTACGTGCCCGACGGCACCGTGCGCGGGGCCGCGTGCCCGTGGCAGGTCCAGGCCGGGGAGCCCGGCGTCGCGCCGACGTCAGGCGCCGCCGAGAGGTCCCCGCACCGCCAGCCGAGACGGGCGGCCGACTCCCTCCCCGTCATACTCCAGGTCTTCCGCTGCTGAGAGCGCCCGAGGGCAGGAGCAGTTCCCGCGGGTCTCTTCCGCGCACCCTCCTGCCCGCCTCCCGTGACACTCAGCACGTGTAGGACTACGCGCCCCGCACGGGGCGCGCTGGAGGTATGCGCTCGTGAAGCGTTTGGTACCGCGGCAGGACTTCGCCGCGTCTCTCGTCGTGTTCCTGGTCGCCCTGCCGCTGTGCGTGGGCGTGGCCGTGGCGTCCGGCGTCCCGGCCGAACTCGGCCTCGTCACCGGCATCGTGGGCGGTCTCGTTGCCGGGTCCATGCCCGGCAGCAGTCTTCAGGTGAGCGGGCCCGCGGCCGGGCTCACCGTGCTCGTGTACGAGGCCGTGCAGGCGTACGGCCTGCCGGTGCTCGGCGTCATCGTGCTCGGGGCAGGGCTGCTCCAGCTCCTCATGGGCAGCCTGCGCCTGGGCCGCTGGTTCCGGGCGATCTCCGTAGCAGTCGTCGAGGGCATGCTCGCCGGGATCGGTCTCGTACTGATCGCCGGGCAGCTCTACGCGATGGCCGACACGCCGGCGCCCGCATCGGGGCCGGACAAACTCGCCGGACTGCCCGGCCTGTTGATCGACTCGGCCTCCTCGCCGAAGGCGCTCGCCGCGCTCGCCCTCGGCGTGGGCACGATCGTCGTGCTGCTCGGCTGGAAGCGGCTGCCCAGGGCGGCCCAAGTGGTGCCCGCGCCGCTCGCCGCTGTGGGGCTCGCCACGCTCGCGGCCGCCGGGTTCGGACTGCCGGTCGCGCGGGTCGAGGTGCAGGGTCTGATCGAGACCGTGCAGCCGCCCGGCGCCGACGCGTTCGGGCAGCTCGCGAGCGTCGGGGTGATCGGCACCGTCCTCGCGTTCACCCTCATCGCCTCCGCCGAGAGCCTGTTCAGCGCGGCCGCCGTCGACCGGATGCACGACGGGCCGCGCACGTCGTACGACAAGGAACTCATCGCGCAGGGCACCGGCAACACCGTATGCGGGCTGCTCGGCGCACTGCCGATGACGGCGGTGATCGTACGCAGCTCCGCCAACGTCCAGGCGGGGGCCCGCACCAAGGCATCCCGGATCCTGCACGGAGTGTGGCTCCTGCTGTTCGCGGCGCTGCTGCCCGCCGCGCTCGGCGTCATCCCGGTCGCGGCGCTCGCTGCGGTCCTGGTCCACGCGGGCTGCAAGCTCATCCCCCTACGGCAGATCGCGGGGATGTGGCGTGAACACCGGGGCGAGGCGCTGGTGCTGCTCGTCACGGCGGTGTCGATCGTCGCGGTCAGCATGTTCGAGGGCGTGCTCATCGGCCTGGCTCTCGCGGTGGCGAAGACGGCGTGGGAGGCCTCGCATGTGCGGCTCGACGTCATAGACAAGGGCGCGGGACCGATCCAGGTGTATCTGTCGGGCAACGCGACCTTCCTGCGGCTGCCGAAAATTCTCGACAACCTGGAGGCGCTGCCGCAGGACCGGCCCGTCGTGCTCGACCTGTCCGGTCTTCACCACCTCGACCACGCCTTCGGGGCGGCGCTGCGGAACTGGGCGGACCGGCACAGCGGCGCCGGCACGGAGCCCGTCAAGGTCACTCCGGGCCAGGCGACTCCGGGGGGCTGAGACCGGGCCGAGCGGCGCGCTACGGCGTGATCGCGCCGAGCAGGGCCCGTGCGCACAGGTCACGCACCTGATCCCGTGACAGCTCCGGCTCGTCGAGCCACTCCAGGCACACGGCCACCATGAAGGCCAGCCAGCCGCGGACGGCGAGCCGGAGCACGGGGGATTCGCCGTCGATGTGGGAGCTGTCGGGGTCGGCGGCGAGCGCCTCGACGATCTGGCGCTCCTGCGCGGCCAAGCCCTGCCGGTACACCTCGCGCACGGCCGGGTCGCCCGCGGCCTCGGCGCGGTGAAAGGCGCGGAAGCCCTCGCCGTGGGCCTCAACATAACCGAGGAACGTGTCCAGGCCCACGGCGATCTGCTCGCGCACGGGGATCCCGGGAACGGCCGCGGTCAGGCGCAGCATCCGCTCGCTCTCGCGCTGGACGACGGCGGCGAAGAAGTCCCGTTTCGTCGGGAAGTAGTGGTAGAGCAGCCCACGCGAGACGCCGGCGATCCCGGCGACCTGCTCGATCCAGACGTCGTCGTACGTGCTCTGCGCGAAGAGCCGCGCACCCACGCTGAGCAGCTGTTCTCGGCGCTCCTCCGTGCTCAGCCGGCGGCGCGTGCGCTCCTGCTCCCTGGCGGCCATGGCAGCACTTTACCCGCATTACTTGACGTGAATTCAATAGCGGGACCACACTGGGAAGCGTATTGAACCCACGTATAACAGCGGCCCGGGTACACGCACTCTCTACGTCCAGCAGGTGGGGATCATGGCTCAGTTGACGCAGCCGGCGACGGATTCGACACCGCCGAAGGGCTTTCGCAGCGCCGAGCTCGGCTGGCCCGGACTCGACCGGATTCCGCACCCGCCGCGACGGGTGCCTTTCGTCGGCGACATCCTCGGCGCGCATGTGCGCACGCCGGTGCAGGACTCCATGCGGATCGGCAAGGAGCTCGGGCCCGTCTTCCGCCGCAAGGCCTTCGGCAACGAGATCGTGTTCGTGTGGGGCACGCGGTTCGCCGCCGACATGGCCGACGAGTCGCGCTTCGCCAAGCATGTCGGCCTGGGCGTGGCCAATCTGCGGCCGATGGCCGGTGACGGCCTGTTCACCGCGTACAACCACGAGCCCAACTGGCAGCTGGCTCACGACGTACTCGCTCCCGGCTTCGGCCGCGACGCGATGGAGGGCTACCACCCGCTGATGCTGGACGTCGCGGGGCGCCTGATGGCGGCCTGGGACGCCCGGGAGGCGGCGGGCGAGGCCGTGGACGTGCCCGGCGACATGACGAAGCTGACCCTGGAGACGATCGCGCGGACCGGTTTCGGCCATGACTTCGGGTCGTTCGAGCGGGAACGGCCCCACCCGTTCGTGACGGCCATGGTCGGCACGCTGTCGTTCGCGCAGCGCCGCAACGTGGTGCCACCCGCGCTCGCTCCCCTGCTCCTGCGGAGCGCGGAGCGGCGCAACGCCGCGGACATGGCGTACCTCAACCGGACCGTGGACGACGTCGTCGCCGCGCGGCGGGCCGCGTCCGGATCACGCACCGGCGGTCAGGGCGACCTGCTCGACCGCATGCTGGAGGTCGCCCACCCCGACACCGGGGAGCGGCTCTCCCCCGAGAACATACGGCGCCAGGTCATCACCTTCCTCGTCGCCGGACACGAGACGACGTCGGGCGCGCTGTCGTTCGCGCTGCACTATCTGGCGCACCACCCCGACGAGCTCGCGAAGGCGCGCGAAGAGGTGGAGCGGGTGTGGGGCGACGCGGACGAGCCCGCGTACGAGCAGGTGGCCAAACTCCGCTATCTGCGCAGGGTTCTCGACGAGTCCCTGCGGCTGTGGCCGACGGCTCCGGCGTTCGCCCGCGAGGCCACCGTCGACACGACGCTCGGCGGGATCCACCCGATGCGCAGGGGCGCTTGGGCGCTGGTCCTGACTGCGCTCCTGCACCGCGACCCGGAGGCGTGGGGTGACGAGCCGGAGGCCTTCGATCCGGACCGCTTCGCTCCGGCGGCCGTGCGTTCGCGCGCCCCGCATGTCTTCAAACCGTTCGGCACAGGTGCGCGGGCGTGCATCGGCCGCCAATTCGCCCTGCACGAGGCGACGTTGGTACTCGGCCTGCTGCTGCGGCGTTACGACCTGCACCCCGAACCGGGCTACCGGCTGCGCGTCGCGGAACGCCTGACGCTGATGCCTCAGGGTCTGCGGCTCAACCTGGGACGCCGGGCGAAGGTCCGTACAGCGGACTGAGTTCGACGGCTGAGTTCGACGGCTGAGCCCCCTCGGCTCTCGCGTCGAAGGCGAATTGTCAGACCCGTGCGCAAGAGTGGAGGCACATGTCTGTACATCCACGTCTTCGCCGAGCTGAGGGGCCCATCGATATGAACGCGACCAGGAGTGCCGAACTCGCCGCGGCCCAGGCCTGCCTGCGCCTGCTGCACACCGCGCGCGCCGCACTGACCGGATGCGAGCCGGCGACCGCCGCCTCGTTGCTCGCCCTGCCGATCGCGGAGGCCGACGAGGCCCTGGACAGGGCGGGACTCGCGGGAAACGAGGCGTGGCTGCTGGAGACGCTGTACGACTTGGGAACGGAGAAGCGCGTTCATACGTGAGGTGGACGTCGGTTTCGGCGCACAGCCACTTCCCGCTCGACCTCCGTGAGCGGGGGAGCAGCGGGATCCGGGCGGCGTCTTCCGGATCGCCGAGACGAAGGAGGGCGACCTCCGTGTGTCCAAGGACGGTGTACCGGAGTACCTCCTCGAACAACGCCCGTGCGAGCTGCGGGACTTCGAGGCCGGGTGCTGGTACAACTCCACATCGCCGCAGTCGACGTTCACGCGGTCGCTGGTCTGCTCGCTGGTCACGGGCAAGGGCCGGCTGACCCTGAGCGGACGCACGCTGAAGACGACGGCAGGCGGCGAGCGCCACAGTACGGAGCTCGGGTCCGACCGGGAGGGGCTTGACACGTACCGCGACTCGTTCGGCATCGAGCTCGACCGGGTGCCGCCGGACCCGGCCGCCTGAATCCGGCCCTGCGGCCCTCCGGCTGTGCACCTCCGCGGCTCTCCGGTCTCTCCGACTGCCCGGTTCTCAGCTGTCGGCGGTGTGCTCGGCGACAGTGCGGTCGAGTGCGGGGACGAGCCAGGCGAGGGTCACCTCCGCGCGGCGCGCGAGCCACCCGGGATCGGGGGCGGTGTCGGCCGGGCCGCCCTCGTACCGTCGGCGTGCGATGTCCGCCACGACCTCGGCGGGCGCGCCCAGTTCGGTGAGGACGGCGAGTGCCTCGGCCTTGCTGATCAGAGTTCCGTCGCGCAGGGTGACCGTGGCCCGGGCCAGGACCATCAGTCCCAGGTCGACCCAGACATTCTCCAGCCACAACTCGGGGCGCCCGGTCCTGGGCCGCCAGTAGCCGGCCAGGTCGGTGAGGAGGTACTCCCTGAGCGTGCGGTCGTCCACCGGCGGCAGGGTGCCCGCGATGGGGTCTCCATGGAGCACGAGGCCGTAGGTGTGGAGTTCGCGCCGGGTGATGGGCGTGACCGTGCGGGCGTAGGCCTCCCGGTGGGCCCAGGTGAAGTGCGTACGGTCAGGGTCGTCGAGGTCCCCGTGCGGCATGTAGGAGCAGTGGAGGTGGGCCGCGAGGGGCAGTTCCGCGTCGATTTCCTCGTGCAGCGTGGCGAGCCGTGTCTCTTCGTCCGGCTTGAGCGGGTGCGGGACGACGGCGATCAGGTCGAGGTCGCTGCGCCCTTCCTGGTAGTCCCCGCCTGCGAGCGACCCGTGCGCCCACAGCGAGAACGGGGCAGGCAGTGCCTCGCGCAGCCCGGTCAGAAAGCGGTCGAGCAGGTCGGTCGTGGCCGCTGGATGTGCCTCCGCTGTGGTCATCCGGTCAGTGTGCCAGGAGTCAACTGGGCTTGTACGCCTGGTCCGTAGCGTTCGGTGATCTCTTCGACCGGGGCGGAGCGTACATGGGGGCCGCGTGCGATTCCGTACATGACGCCGAGACCGAGGAGCAGGGAGACGGCAAGCTCGGCGCGCAGGCCCGCATCCGGTCCGTGCAGGCGCTCGGCGAGGCGGTCGCTGACCTGCGCACGGAAGTTGGCGCGCAGGATGTCGCCCTGTTCGCCGTGGAGCGGGGCTAACACGATGCGCAGGATGGGGTCGGCGCCGTGCTCGGACTGGCGGTGAGGAGGTGGCGCACCATGTGCCGGCCGAGGTCCTCCAGGGGCGCGTCGAGGAGGGTCTCCACGTCCGCCTCGAAGTTCATGACCTGGGAGAACAGGGCGTCCTTGTTGCCGAAGTACTTCAGGATCAGCGGGGCGCTGACCCCGGCGCGCTCGGCGACGGCCTGGAGGGTGATGTCGGTGTGCGCGTGCCGGGCGAGGAGGTGGGCGGCAGGGGGGACCGTCAGAGGCATCAGGCCGATTCCCATTCCGGCGGCGCCGAAGCCCTGGGCGGTCGCGTAGTCCTGGCTCGCGACGGAGGAGTCGGGGCTGAATCCGGCGGCGGCGCAGGCGTCGCGAAGGGCCTCCGCCCGCGCGGTGACGCACGGAGGGGCCGCGGCGGCGGCCGTTCCTGTTCCGGCCGCGGACCGCCAGCCATACTGCCGACCATGACTTCTGCCGCCACCATCCTTCGCGTCGGACTCGTCGGCACCGGCACCTGGGCCTCGAAGACGCACGCCGCCGCACTGCGCGCCCACCCGGGGACGGATCTCGTGGGTGTCTGGGGGCGCAGGCCCGAGGCCGCGGCCGAGGTCGCCGCCGCCCATGGGACGCAGGTCTTCGAGGACGTCGACGAGCTGTTCGCGGCGTGCGACGCGGTGGCGTTCGCGGTGCCGCCGGACGTACAGGCCCCGCTCGCCGCGCGGGCCGCCGCCGCGGGCTGTCACCTTCTCCTCGACAAGCCACTGGCCACGTCGGTGCCCGCGGCCAGGGAGGTCGTGGACGCCGTACGGGCCGCCGGGACGGCGTCCGTCGTGTTCTTCACGATGCGCTTCGCGAGCGTCACCTCGGGCTGGCTGGCCCAACTGGCCGCCGAGGGCGGCTGGTTCACGGGCCGGGCCGACTGGTACGGGTCCCTGTACACCCCCGGCGACACCTCGGAGCTCACCGCGTCGCCGTGGCGGATCGGGCGCGGCGCCCTGTGGGACGTCGGCCCGCACGCCCTGTCCGTACTGCTTCCGGTGCTCGGGGACGTCACGTCCGTGACGGCCGCGCGGGGTCCGGCGGACACCGTGCATCTGGTCCTCGCGCACGCCTCGGGCGCGTCCGCCACGGCGGCGCTGAGCCTGACGACTCCGGCGAAGGCGGCGGGCGTCGCCGTGGAGCTGCGCGGGGAGTGCGGCATCGCGTCGATGCCGACGGGCGGTGAGTCGGTCGACGCGTTCGGGGCGGCCGTCGACGCGCTCCTGGAGTCGGTGCGCACGGGACGGCCGCACCCCTGCGACGCCGCGTTCGCGTTGCGTGTCACGGAGATCCTCGCGACGGCTGAGGCCCGCCTCGCGTCACCCGGCGGCGAACCAGGCCCCGGCGAGTGAGTCGAACGTCGCCTCCGGCGGCGCGAGCAGTTCCCGCAGGTACCAGGGCAGATCGCTGTACACGTGCAGGAGTGTGTACGCCATCACAGTGCGGGGCGCGAACGCGCGGCCGTAGGCCTCGGTGAAGCGGGTCATCAGGCGCGGGTCGGCCCGGGTGACGAACAGGCCGACGGCCACGAAGTCGTACGCCGGGCCGCCGATCATGGCGGGCTCGAAGTCGAGGAGTCCGGTCAGCTTGCGGTTCCGAGGGTCGATGACGAGGTGCTGGCGCATGAACTCCGTGTGCAGCAGGGCGCGTTCGGGCCCGCACGGCAGCGTGACGGAGTCGAGGAAGGCCGAGATCTGCTCCGACCAGCCCTCCGCGAGGCCGTGTTCGCGCTGCTGCTGTACGGCGCCCGCGCGCTGCTTGCGCACGAATGTGTCCCAGTCCTCCGGGCCCACCGCGCCGGCGAGGGGCGTGGGGTCGAGAGCATGCAGTGCGGCGAGGCATGCTCCGGCCTCACCGACGACGCGGTCCTGGTCGGCGCGCGGGAGGCCGGGCCAGGCCACGGCCAGGTCCGCGCCGGGCAGCCGGGACATCAGGATGTAGTGCCACCCGTTCTCGTACGTGCCCGCCGAGCGGACCTCGGGGGTGGGGACGGGGAGCCGGCCTTCGAGGTGGGCGAGGACCCGGGCCTCGGTGGCGCCGTCATCCGCGGAGGCGGCCGGGAACAGCTTCAGGACGTGCTCGTCACCGACGGCATAGACGGGCTGAGTGCCCGCTTCGTAACGCGTGAGCGGGATGCCGGTGAGGCCGAGCCGGGCGCAGAGGTCGTCCGCTCCCCGCCGCATGACCGCTTCGTCGGGGACCACGGCGTCCCATTGTTCGTCGGTTTCCACCAGGGGCAGCATGGCTGGCACCCTAGGGCGCGGGCCGGAGGGCCTCAACGGAATTCGGCGCCCTTGCCTGCCGAAAGCGGGGCTCGCCCGGGTCTTGACCCGCGCCGCCCCTTCGGGGTCCGATCACCCGTGGCCCCGCCGCGCGACCCTGGGACTGTGACCACATGACTTTGCAGATCAGCGCCACCAACCCCGAACACCCGGCCCTCCTCCTCGAACTCCCCTGGCACGTTCCCCTGGAGCAGTGGCCGGACGAGTATCTGGTGCCGCTCCCCCGTGGCATCTCGCGGCACGTCGTGCGCTACGCCCGTGCGGGCAGCGAGGTCGTCGCCGTGAAGGAGCTCGCCGAGCGGCCGGCCCTGCGCGAGTACGAGCTTCTGCGCACCCTCGACCGACTCGCGATACCCGCCGTCGACCCCCTCGCCGTGGTCACCGGCCGCACCGATGCCGAAGGCGCGCCCCTCGAACCCGTCCTCATCACCCGCCACTTGGGCGGCTCGCTCCCCTACCGCTCCATGTTCGAGACGACGATGCGCCCCGGCACCGTGCACCGCCTCATGGACGCCCTCGCCGTCCTCCTCGTACGGCTGCATCTGGCGGGGTTCGCCTGGGGGGACTGCTCCCTGTCCAACACCCTGTTCCGCAGGGACGCGGGCGCGTACGCCGCCTACCTCGTGGACGCCGAGACCGGGGAGCTGCACCCCCGGCTCAGCGACGGGCAACGGGCGTACGACATCGAGCTCGCCCGGGTCAACATCAGCGGCGAGATGCTCGACCTGGAGGCGTCGGGCGCGCTGCATCCGTCCATCGACCCGATCGCGTTCGGCACGGAGATCGGGGAGCGGTACGACGCGCTCTGGACGGAACTGACGCGCACCTCCGTCTACCCGGCCGGCAAGCACCACTACATGGAGCGCCGCATCCGCCGCCTCAACGACCTGGGCTTCGACGTCGCGGAGATGCAGATCTCGCACGCGGACCAGGGGGACACGGTCACGTTCGTGCCGAAAGTCGTGGACGCGGGCCACCACCAACGTCAACTCCTGCGCCTCACCGGCATGGACGCCGAGGAGAACCAGGCCCGTCGTCTCCTGAACGACCTGGAGAGCTGGATGGCCACGCAGGACGACTACGCGCCGGGCGATCCTCCCCCAAGTTCTCGGCTGCGCTCGAACAGGGGGGAGCCCCATGGGGCGCGCGCCGAGGTCCTCGCGCACCGATGGGTGCGCGACGTCTTCCGCCCGACCGTACGCGCGGTGCGCGACCACGTGCCGGACCGGATGGACGCGGCCGAGCTCTACCACGAGCTCCTCGAACACCGCTGGTACCTGTCCGAGCGGGCGCAGCACGACATCGGTCTCGACGCGGCGGTCGCTGACTACGTCAAGAACATCGCCGGCCGCTCGCGCCCCTTCAACTCCCCGTCCGCGAACGGACCGCGGCCTCCCGCCTGACCGGAAACCTGCCACTACGAAGATCGTCGAGGGCGGAACCGGTGACGCGGCCCGGTCGTGGTACCACCGAGGAAGACGCACGACGAGGGGAGACGGACATGGCCGGGAGTGTGCGGGTCGACGGGAACAGCCTGGTGCTGCCGGGCGGTGCGCGGGTGCGGTTCGTGCGCACGCTGCGCCTGCCGGAGACCGGAACGCATCCGCTGCCGCCGGGGC
The DNA here is from genome assembly GCF_055760475.1 of Streptomyces sp. DS1-CR2. NCBI lineage: Bacteria > Bacillati > Actinomycetota > Actinomycetes > Kitasatosporales > Streptomycetaceae > Streptomyces > Streptomyces sp. DS1-CR2. The sequence goes on along the minus strand of NZ_CM147085.1, from coordinate 8,492,541 downwards.
TCGGCGAGTTCCCGGTGCGGCGGGTCGAGGACTACGCGGACTCGGTGCCGCCTCAGTGGCGGGCGCGCGGCGGCGTGATGCTTCCGATGTATCTGCGCGAGGCGATGTGGCTGAGCTTCGCGGGAACGGCCGAACCGGCCGCGCTCCAGGTGGGCGTGGGCAAGGTGTGCGCCATCTCGGGGCTGCCGTGGAGCAGCCGGCTGTCCCGGGATCCGCAGAACTACGTGGTGCTGCCTCGCCAGCCGTGGCTGGACGGCATCAAGTCCGGGAAGGGCACGGTACGGCAGTTCGTGGCGCTGCCCCTGGGGCTCGGCGCCACGGTCGAGGGCCAGGTCACCGGCGAGGAGACCTGGGGCGGGATCCAGCTCCAGGCCTTCACCCTGAGCGAGCCGGCGCTGGGGGCCTGGCGCGCGGAGGAGGCCCGCAAGCGGGAGGCGGCGCGGGTGATGCCGCCTGCGCCCGGCGGCGTGCAGTGGATGGGAGGACCATCCGTCAGCTACGGGGGCGCTCCCATGCCGGCCGCGCCGGGTGCGGCGCCGGCACCGCAGGCCCAGGCTGCGCGTTCGATGGGGCTCGGCGCGGGCGGCACGATGCGCCAGCAGGTGTTCCAGGATGACCGGCCCGCGTCCGACTGGGCCGAAACGGCCACGGGCCGCGTGTTCGTGCACCTCGTGACGCCGCCGGACTGGCGCCGCATCACGGGCGAGGAGCCGCCGCCGTCGCCGGTGGACCGCGCCGCGTACACGAGGGCGGGGCTGCCCTGGTTCGACTACTACGACGAGAGCGCGGAGGATCTCGCGCCGACGGACACGCTGGGGGCGGTGAAGCCCGCGGGTGAGTGGCTCGGCGACGACCACGAGCCGTGGCAGGCGCCGGGCGCACACCAGGTCAAACCCCTGGGGGACGCGGGCAAGCCGGTGGAGGACGGCGCCTGGTGAGTGCGCCGTGCGGCGGTGTCGGTTCGCCGGCCCCGCCCTGCGGCCGGCCCGCCCGCCCGCGCGGCTGCTGTTGGGCGGCTGGGCATGCGCGGGCGGCCGGTACCGTGGCCGCTACGTAATGGCGAGTGACGGCACCGGCCGCAGCCAGTGAGCCCTTGATCTGCCCGGGAGAAGTGCCCGAACTGGGCCAAGCGATGCACTTTCCGGTCACATGGATCGGAATATGACAACTGGCCTTGCACTGTTCCCGAAACGGATCTGAGGGTTCGACGGATACCCGACACCGGGAAATTCAGCCATTTTCGAGCGCCCCGGTCCAGGTGTCCCATCGGCGTGGCCGCGCGGCCTCTGGCGTTCAAACCAGCAGGTCGCCGACCCCACGAGCTCCATCATGACGCACCGGCTGATCGTTTTCTTCGGGCAATGTTTATTACCAAAGGCTATGGGAGTAATTAGACTGCACTCGCTCAACTCGGCGTGGACCTCAAGGGATTACCCACCATGAACAAGACGGCGCTCCGCGCCCTGCTCCGTGAACGGCGCGCCCTGATAGCCCCCGAATCCCACGGCTTCACCCGCCCCACGGGCCAGGGCCGGCGCGCCCCTGGCCTCTCCCAGCACCAGGTGGACCAACTGCTCCACCGCACCCTGGGGACGTACCACCGGCTGGAATCGGGGAGTTACCCGAACCCGCCCACGGAACTACTGCACGACGTCGCCCAGCTCTTCGGCCTCAACGAGCAGGAATGGGTGCTTCTCTGCCGGTACGCCTTGCTCCGGGACCCACCGGGGCCGCTCCACCCCTCCTCCGGAAAGGAGGTGCCCGGGGTGTGGCAGGAGGCGGTCGACAGCATCGGCCACATGGCGTACGTGACGGACGCGTCCTGGGATCTCCTCGCCTGGAACCAGCCCTTCGCCGACCTCTTCCCCGGCAGTCGGGTACCGGAGAACACGATGCGCTGGATGCTCATGGATCCCGACGGCCGGAAGTCCTTGACGAACTGGCACACGGCGTGGGCTCCGTTGGTGATGCCGCAACTTCGGGCGGCCCTCGTCTCCAGGCCGCACGACGAAACGTTGCGCCAGATCGAGAAGGAAGTCCTCGCGGACCCCCAGGCCGCGCCCATCTACGAGTCGGGCGGCGCCTCCATCCACCCGGACGGGGACGAACGCCCTCTCATGCACGCGGTACATGGTCCCGGCTGGGTGACCATGTGCGCGGCGCAGCCCATGACCGCTCCGGGCGCTCGACTGATCATCCTCGTCTTCCATCCCGGCACAAGCCGCTCCCACATGCGTACGCCGATACTCCGGCGCCATCCACTAGGGCCGAACTAAGCCGGGTGAAGTACGTTGAGCGGCACCCCCCACATCCCGACCCAGCCCTGTGGGAGACACCGTGTCCGCTTTCGTCTCGATGCCCCGAACCGTCCTCGGACCCCACAAGGTCACCACGGAGGACATAACCGACGACATACGCAACCGTCATCCTGGGCATCCCCGACTCACGCTGATCCTGCGCGTCCTCGCCAACTGCGGAGTGCGCACGCGGTACTTCACCCGCCCCCTGGACTCCCCCACGGTCTCGGGTTCGGCCGGAGTACGCGAGCGCGCCGAGGCGGCCTTCGGTGATGCCCTCGCCATGGCGGAACAGGCCGCCCTGACGGTGCTCGACAGCACGGGCGTGGCGCGCGAAGACATCGATGCCATCGTCACAACCCACTCCACGGGCTGGTCCGTCCCCAACCTCGACGCCCATCTCGTCGCCCGCCTCGGGCTACGGCCGACCGTACGCCGCATCGCGCTCACGACACTGGCCTGCTCGGGTGGCATCCAAGCCCTCATCCGGGCGGCCGACCTCGTCGCGGCACACCCCGGGAGCAAGGTCCTGGTGGTGGCGGCGGAGACGATCTCCAGCGTGTACAACCACAACGACGCCAGCGTCGAATCGATGATCTACAAGTCGTTGTTCGGCGACTCGGCCGCAGCGACCGTCGTCAGCGGTGAGCCGCTGGCGCCCGGTCTCGCTGTCGACGACAGTTTCGAGTACGTGCTGCCGGACAGCCTCGACCGGTACAGCGGCCGGATCGACACCGACGGTCTGCACTTCGACTCCACCAAGAAGGCCCTCGCGGCCACAGACGACGTACTGCCCGTGCTCCGGAACTGGGTCGGCACCCGCGCTCCGGGCTTCGTCGTCATCCACCCCGGCAGTCCCCGCATCATCACCGACACTGCCACCGCCCTCGGTCTCGACGCCCACGCCGCCCGGCACTCCACCGACACTCTCTCGGAGGAGGGCAACCTCGGTGGCGTCAGCGTTCTCCGGGTCCTGGAGCGGACCCACACCGCGCCTCCCGCCGCCGGAACCAAAGGCGTCGCCGTCGCCTACGGGCCCGGCTTCACCACCGCCGCCCTCCACGGCTACTGGCACGCCTGAAACGGCGCCCCACTCCTCATCCCCTGCCCTGCTCGTCCCGCTCGTCCGCCAGCTTCGACGTCGGAGCGTCTCCCGGCCTGCTACCACAGTGTCCCCGTTCTTGAGAACGGCACCGTCCTCGACACAGCGACCGCCCGGACCGGTCACCACACGCGCCGCCGTGAAGATCAGCTTCCTGCTGCTCATCCTGACCTTCCGAACGGTCGGAAAAAGGGCGCCCGGGAGTGTGTCATGAAACAGGCCCTATCGGGCAGGGCACCCAGGGTCATGCACCGCGAGGGGCTCAAGGGGAACGATGGACAGGCGCCACGGACCGGCCGGACCAGGAGCACGGGACCCGTACTTCGACAATGCGAAATACCTGACGATCGTGCTCGTGGCATGCGGGCACGCGTGGGAACCACTGACGTACGGGAGCCGCACCGTGACGGCGGTGTATCTGGGCGTGTACGCCTTCCATATGCCGGCGTTCGCTCTCATCTCCGGCTATTTCTCCCGGAGTTTCGACATGGCGCCCGGCCGGCTGCGCCGTCTTGTCGGCGGGGTCGTGGTGCCGTACGTGCTGTTCGAGGTCGCGTACACGCTCTTCTACCGGTGGGCGCAGGACGATCCGGGGTATCCGATCAGCCTGCTCGACCCCTGGTATCTGATGTGGTTCCTGGTCGCGCTGTTCATCTGGCGGCTCACCACACCCCTCTGGCTGCAACTGCGTCACCCGGTGGCGGTCGCCCTGGCGTTGGCCGTGCTCGTGTCGGTGGCGCCGGACGCGGGCGGTGACCTGGCGCTCCAGCGGGTGGTGGGTTTCCTGCCGTTCTTCGTTCTCGGGCTGACGCTGCGGCCCGAGCACTTCGAGCGGCTGCGCACACGGCGGGCCCGGCTGTGGGCGCTGCCCGTGGCGGCCGGGGCGCTGGTCGCCGCGTACGCGGTGGGGCCCTGGTTCGACGCGGGCTGGTTCTACCACCGGGGCAGCGTCACCGGCCTCGGCGCCCCCGCCTGGGCGGGACTGGTCACGACCCCGGCCCTGTTCGCCCTCGCCGTCGTCCTCAGCGCCTGCTTCCTGGCGTGGGTGCCGGGACGGAAGACGCTGTTCACGACACTGGGCACGGGGACGCTGTACGCGTACCTGCTGCACGGCTTCCTCATCAAGTCGTCCCGCTTCTGGGGCTGGTACGAGCACCCATGGCTGCACACTCCGGCGGGCGAACTGGCGGTGACGGCCACGGCGGTCGCCGTCATCACCCTTCTGTGCACGTCTCCCGTGCGGTGGGTCTTCCGGTTCGCCGTGGAGCCGCGCGTGCCGTGGGCGTTCCGGCGTACGGAACCGGTGCGGGAGGCCGAACCGCCGGTGACCGGCGTCCCCGGCGAGCGGGTCCTGCGCCCCTAGCCTGGGCCGGGTCGCCGAACCTTCAGCCGGACTTTCAGCCGGCCCCCGGGCGGAGGGGGCCAGTACGCGCGATGGCGGCGAACGCCACGCGATCGGGCGGTGAATATGCCCTACGCCCACGCGCGTCGGCCGGGAGCAGCATCATGCCGCCATGGACGGTACGGCCCTTCTGCGGGACCTCTTCACGCCGGACGAGTACGACGCGGTCCGCTCGCACGCGGACCACCTGGGCGTGACGGTGGTCGAGTACGTACGTCAGACAGCCGCCGAACGTGCCCTGGAACGACTGCACTTGGCGCAGGCCATGGAGGCGCAGGACCTGCGCCTGGGGAAGCTGTCGATACCGCACGTCGAGCGCGGCCGCTGCGGCGAAGGATCGCCCGCGCTGCAGCGGTTCCTCGACTCCCTGACGCATCCGCCGGAGGCGAAGACCTGACACGAAGAGGCCCGAGCCGGATTGGCCGGGGCCCACCGGGGCAACCGGTCCCCATGACCCCACAGACTGCGACACGTCGGCGAAAGGGCCAGGAACGTAAGGGCCACGAACGTAAGGGCGACGCACGGAAGCGGGTGACGGGGAAGCGGGTGCCACGGAAGCCGGTGGCGCGTAAGCCGGCGACGCGGAAGCCGGTGCCGTGGGGGCGGATCGTCGCCCGGGCGCTCATCGCCGGCTTCGCGTTCTCGGCGCTCGTGGCGTTCTCCGCGGTCCTCGCCCGGCTGACCCTGACGCCGTCCCCGGCGTCGGCGGACGTCGCGGGGTCCAACATGCGGCCGGGACACTCCCTGCGCCAGTACGCCGAGTCGTACACGTTCCTCGGCGCGTGCAAGCAGATCGGCGGGAATCTGCTGCTCGGCGCGCCCTTCGGGCTGCTGCTTCCGGTGCTTGTGGCGCGCAAGGGGCGCATGATGCGGGTGCTGGCGGTGACAGTGCTCGTCCTGGTGCTCGTGGAGCTGGCGCAGGGCGCGATCGTCGAGGGGCGGGCCTTCGACGTGGACGACGTGATCCTCAATACGTCGGGCGCCCTGATCGCCTACTTCCTGCTCGGGCGCCGCATCGGACACAACTACCACGCCCTCGCCGGGTCTTCGGGCCGTAGCCGCTTGGCGATCAGGCTCCCGGGGAATGCGGCTCGTTACCGGGGAACACCCGGCGCCACAGGTGACGGAAGGAAGTGATCATCATGCGTGCGCTCAAGCGCGCCGTTCGGCGGCCCGCACGCGTGGAGTACCTCTTGCCGCAGGGCTCGGGCTCCGCCCGCTGGGCCCGCCGCCTCACCCAGGACTTTCTCGCGGGACGAAGCGCCGGCGGCACGCACGACGCGGTGCTCGTCGTCTCGGAGCTGGTCGCCAACGCGGCCCGGATCAAGGACAGTCACTGCCGGATGCGCCTGTGCCTGGACGCGGACGAGCTGACGGTCTCGGTCCACGACGACAGCCCGCACCACCCGCGCCTCAAGCCGGCTTCGATGTCAGCGGAGTCGGGCCGCGGCATCCCGCTCGTCGACGCGCTGTCGCGCCGTATGTGCGTGGTCCCGGACCCGTACGGCGGCAAGACGGTACGCGCTGTACTCGCCCACCCCTGACGGCCGGGGAGCACCCGGGCGGCAGCACTCCGTCTGCCGCCCGGCCTGATCGACCGGCCTGAACGTCCGGCCTGAAATTCCGGCCTGATCGCCCGGCTCAGTGCCCCCTGGCGATCCACTCCTCCAGGTGGGGCGCCTCCGCCCCGATCGTCGTGCTGTCGCCGTGCCCCGTCCGTACGACGGTCTCCGGCGGCAGCATGAGGAGCCGCTCCCTGATCGACTCGACGATGGTCGGGAAGTCGCTGAACGACCGCCCCGTCGCACCCGGGCCACCCGCGAACAGGGTGTCCCCCGTGAAGACGGCGCCGAGTTCCGGCGCGTACAGGCTGACCGCGCCGTGGCAGTGCCCCGGCGTGTGCAGCACGGTCAACTCCACGCCCGCCACGGCAAGTTGCTGACCATCGGCGAGTTCGCCGTCAGGCGTGCGGTCGGGGTGCTTCTGCTTCCACAGCTCCGTGTCCGCGGGGTGCAGGAGGATGGGCGCCCCGGTGCGCTCGGCGAGCGCGGGTGCCGCGTCGATGTGGTCGTCGTGCGCGTGGGTGCACACGACGGCGACGAGCCGCCGGTCGCCCACGGCCTCGGCGATCGCGTCGGCGTCGTGCGCCGCGTCGATCACGACGACCTCGCTGTCGTCCCCGACGAGCCATACGTTGTTGTCGACGTCCCAGGTGCCCCCGTCGAGGGAGAACGTGCCGGACGTGACGAGGTGTTCGATCCGCGCGCCCGCCATCAGAAGATCACCACCGAGCGCAGCACGTCGCCGTGGTGCATTCGCTCGAACGCCTTCTCCACGTCCTCCAGGGCGATCGTCTCGGTCACGAACGTGTCGAGGTCGAGCCGGCCCTGCCGGTAGAGGTCGATCAGCATCGGGAAGTCGCGCGAGGGCAGACAGTCGCCGTACCAGGACGACTTGAGCGCGCCGCCGCGCCCGAATACGTCGAGCAGGGGCAGTTCGAGCTGCATCTCGGGCGTGGGGACGCCGACGAGGACGACGGTTCCGGCGAGGTCGCGGGCGTAGAAGGCCTGCTTGTAGGTCTCCGGGCGGCCGACCGCCTCGATGACGACGTCGGCGCCGAACCCTCCGGTCAGCTCGCGTACGGCCTCGACCGGGTCGGCGGAGCGGGAGTTGACGGTGTGCGTGGCGCCGAGCTTCCTGGCCGTCGCCAGTTTCTTGTCGTCGATGTCGATGGCGATGATCTTCCCGGCGCCGGCGAGGTGGGCGCCGGTCACGGCCGCCGCGCCGACCCCGCCGCAGCCGATGACGGCGACGGAGTCGCCGCGGCCCACGTTGCCGGTGTTGATGGCGGCGCCGAGACCGGCCATGACGCCGCAGCCGAGCAGACCCGCTGCGGCGGGCGACGCCTTGGGGTCGACCTTGGTGCACTGCCCGGCGGCGACGAGCGTCTTGTCGGCGAACGCGCCGATCCCGAGCGCGGGCGAGAGCTCCGTGCCGTCGAGGAGCGTCATCTTCTGCTTCGCGTTGTGCGTGTCGAAGCAGTACTGGGGGCGCCCGCGCAGGCAGGCGCGGCACTGGCCGCACACGGCACGCCAGTTGAGGATCACGAAGTCGCCCGGCGCGACCTCGGTGACCCCGTCACCGACCGCCTCGACGACGCCGGCCGCCTCATGACCGAGCAGGAACGGGAACTCGTCGTTGATGCCGCCCTCCCGGTAGTGCAGGTCGGTGTGACAGACCCCGCACGCCTGAATCTTGACCACGGCCTCCCCGGGCCCGGGATCCGGCACGACGATCGTCTCGATCCGCACCGGCTCTCCCTTGGCCCGCGCGATCACGCCTCGCACCTGCTGCGCCATGACGATCAGCCCTCCACTCGCTCGTCGCATCGTTCTTCGCCATCTTCACAGATGGGCCCCCGATCCGGGGCGGGGTGACGAGGAGCGCGACCGCACGGGTCGCTAGCATCCGAAGCATGTCTGTCTACGAGAATGTCGAGATCGCCGCCCTCCAGGGCGGCCCCGCCGACCTCCCCCAGTACGAGGGCAAGGCCGTCCTCATCGTCAATGTGGCCTCGAAGTGCGGCCTCACCCCGCAGTACGCGGCGCTGGAGCAGCTCCACGCCGAGTACGCGGGCCGCGGCTTCAGCGTGCTCGGGGTCCCCTGCAACCAGTTCATGGGCCAGGAGCCCGGCAGCGCCGAGGAGATCGCCGAGTTCTGCTCGGCGACGTACGGCGTGACGTTCCCGATGACCGAGAAGGTCGAGGTGAACGGCGACGCGCGCCACCCGCTGTACGAGCGTCTGGTCACCACGGCGGACGCGGAGGGCCACGACGGGGACATCCGCTGGAACTTCGAGAAGTTCGTGCTCTCCCCCAAGGGCGAGGTCGTCGCCCGCTTCTCGCCGCAGGTCGTGCCGGACGCCCCCGAGGTGCTCGCCGCGATCGAGGCCAACCTTCCCAGGTAGCGGCTACGCGCTACTCCGCTCGTCGGCCTCCGTCATGCCCCGCTCCGAGCAGTCGGCGTGGGGTTTGTCGCAGGCTCCGTGGCCGACCGGGTCGGGCGCGAAGACGGCGCGGCGGAACGGCTCGCTCGCGGCGCGGCCTCGCGCCGCTCCCCCGCGTCCACGACAATGGCTGCGATGACGCCCGAACCCGTCGAGTCCGCCCCCGGAATCCGGCTCTCCTCCGCCAGGGGTCGCTGGATCCTCGCCTGTGTCGTCCTGGCCTCCGGGATGGCGATGCTCGACGGCACGGTGGTGAATGTCGCCCTGCCGACCATCGGCCGCGACCTCGACGCCTCCCTGTCGAGCCTCCAGTGGGTCGTGAACGCCTACATGCTGACGCTGTCCGCCCTGCTCCTGTGGGGCGGAGCGCTCGGCGACCGGATCGGGCGGCGGCGCACTCTCGTGCTCGGCGTGGCCTGGTTCGCGATCGCGTCGGCGCTGTGCGGGCTCGCCCCCGACCAGGGTGTGCTCATCGCGGCCCGCGCGTTGCAAGGAGTGGGCGGTGCGCTTCTCACTCCCGGGTCGCTGGCCCTCGTACGGTCCTCGTTCTGCCCCGAGGACCAGTCGCGGGCCGTGGGCGCGTGGTCGGGGCTCACGGGTGTGGCGGGGGCGCTCGGACCGTTCCTCGGCGGGTATCTGATCGATGGACCCGGGTGGCGGTGGATCTTCCTGATCAATGTGCCGCTGGGCGTGATCGTGCTGCTGATCGCGGTGCGGCACGTGCCGGAGAGCCGTGAGGCCGGGGTCGCCGGGACCCGCTTCGACATGGCGGGCGCCTCGCTCGCCGCCCTGTGCCTGGTGGGCGTCAGTTACGCGCTGATCGGGTCGTCCGGCGGCGCGTCCCTCGTGTCGACGGCGCTGCCCGCCGTACTGGGTGTCGCGGCCGGCATCGCCTTCGTCGTCGTGGAGCACCGGCGCGCCGAGCCGATGCTGCCGCCCTCGCTGTTCCGCTCCCGGCTGTTCAGCGCGGCCAACGCGATGACGCTGTGCCTGTACGCGGGGATCGGCGGCATCCTGTTCCTCATGCCCGTACAGCTCCAGATCGCGCTCGGCTACAGCGCGCTGGAGGCCGGTATGGCGACGCTGCCGATCACCGTCCTGATGCTGCTCCTCTCCCCCCGCGCGGGCGATCTCGCGCGCCGTGTCGGGCCGACGCCGCCTCTGGTCGCCGGGCCGCTGATCGCGGCGGTGGGCCTGCTCCTGATGCTGCGGATCGAGCCCGGTGCGTCGTACGTGGCCGATGTGCTGCCCGCGGTGGCGGTGCTCGGCCTGGGCATGAGCGTGTTCGTCGCGCCTCTCACTGCCACGGTCCTGGCGTCGGTCGAGCCGGGCCGCGCCGGGCTCGCCAGCGGCGTCAACAACACGGCGGCCCGGATCGCGCAGCTCCTCGTGGTGGCGGCGCTGCCGCTGGCGGTCGGGCTGTCCGGGGACGCGTACACGCAGCCGGACTCCGTCAACACGTCGTTCCACCGGGCGGCCATGGGGTGTGCCCTGCTGTTCGCGCTGGGGTCGGCGACGGCCGTCGTGTTCATCCGTCCGGCGGCGGTCCGGCCGCGGCTGGAGGAGGCTCCGAAGCCGCAGTGCCGCTCGCATCTGGGCGTGGCGGCACCGGCGTTGGAGCCCGGGCCGCACAAACGGGACCGGGGGAACGTCCTGTAGCTCGCCGCCGCGCGGCAGGGCAGTGCGACCCGGCTTCGGCTCAGCTCCCGAACGGGACCTGGGGTGCCGCCAGGGCTGCGGCTTCCTTGTGCGGGTGTGCCCAGAGCCCGCGGGCCTGCAGCCGTGGCAGGACGCCCTCCCCGAACCAGTACGCCTCCTCCAGGTGCGGGTATCCGGAGAGCACGAACTCGTCGATGCCGAGGCGGTGGTACTCCTCGACGCGGTCGGCGACCTCGTCATGGCTGCCGACCAGCGCGGTACCGGCGCCGCCGCGTACGAGGCCGATGCCGGCCCACAGGTTCGGGTGGATCTCCAGGCTGCTGGAGCTTCCGCCGTGCAGGGCGAGCATGCGCTGCTGGCCCTCGGACTCGCTGCGCGCCAGCCCCTCCTGGACGGACCTGACGGTGGCCGGGTCGAAGCCCTGGAGGAGCCGGTCGGCCTCCGCCCAGGCCTGCTCGGCGGTGTCGCGCGTGATGACGTGCAGCCGGATCCCGAAGCGGACGGTGCGGCCCTCCTTCTCGGCGAGGCCGCGGATCCAGGCGATCTTCTCGGCGACCTGCGCGGGCGGCTCGCCCCAGGTGAGGTAGACATCGCTGTGCCGCGCCGCGATCTCCCCCGCGACGGGCGAGGAGCCACCGAAGTACACCTCGGGAACCGGGTCGGGCAGCCGGGCGAGCCGGGCGTCCTGCACCTGGAGGTGTGCGCCCGCGAGATCGACGGTGTCGCCGGCCCACAGTCCCCGGACGATCTCCAGGAATTCACCGGTGCGCGCGTACCGGGATTCCTTGTCGAGGAAGTCGCCGTAGGCGCGCTGCTCGCGGCTCTCGCCGCCCGTCACGACGTTCAGCAGAAGCCTGCCGCCGGTCTGGCGCTGGTACGTGGACGCCATCTGCGCGGCCAGCGTGGGTGAGACGAAACCGGGCCGGAACGCGACGAGGAACTTCAGGCGCTCGGTCTGCTGGCTGAGCATGGCGGTGGTCAGCCACGCGTCCTCGCACCAGGCGCCGGTGGGTGTCAGCGCGCCGACGAAGCCGAGGTCCTCGGCGGCGCGGGCGATCTGCGTGAGATAGCCGATGGACGGGGGCCGGTCACCGCCCGCCGCGGTCACGGGTGTGCCGTGGCCGCCGCCGACGACGTGGCGGCTGTCGCCGTTGGTCGGCAGGAACCAGTGGAAGGTGAGGGACACGGGCGGGCTCCGATCGCAAGGGACTACAACAGGCTGTCAACCGGCCCTGACTGGGCGGGAGTTGACGGGTCAGGTCGCCGCGGCGAGCAGGGGCCTCGCGGTGCGCGTGAGCGCGCCGGAGAACTGGTCGACGACGCGGCTGAGCGCCTCGGCCGGCCCCGGCGCGACGCCGACCGTGCCATCCGGGGCGATGGTGATGTCCTTGTCGAGGGTGAACCACCCCTGGACGATGTGGTCGGCGCCCATGGAGTTGAGGACGGGCCGCAGGGCGTAGTCGAGCGCGAGGACATGGGCGGTGGTGCCGCCGGTGGCGAGCGGCAGCACGGTCTTGCCGTCGAGTCCGTACTGCGGCAGGAGGTCGAGGAGGGCCTTGAGGAGCCCGGAGTACGCGGCCTTGTAGACGGGCGTCGCGACGACGACCCCGTCGGCGCGGGCGAGGAGCTCGGTCGCCTCGACGATGGCCGGGTGGGCGAAGTCCGCGCGGAGGAGCGCCTCGGCGGGCAGGGTGCGGACGTCGAGCGCATGGACGTCGTGGCCCTGCTCTTCGAGCCGCGCGTCGAGGTGGCGCAGGAGTCGCGCCGTGCGGGAGGTGGCGGAGGGGCTTCCGGAAATGGAGAGGACGGTGGCCATGACGGGACCCTTCGGACTGGAATTCGGCACGTGGAATGCGGGCACCGCGAAAGGCGCGAACGCGGGAAACGCAGGAGTGCCGAAATTCAGGAATTCGCGCATGCCGAATACGCGGTGCGGTTCAGTGCGGTGCGGTGGGAAGCCGTGCGGAAAACGATCGGCACGGTGGAGGTTCGACGATGGCGGTCGCCGCGGAGGCGGCCTGGTCGCCGGGGCGCGTGTGGCTCGTCAGAGGGCGCGGCAACAGAAGGAGCTGGAAACGCGCGCGAGGTCGACATGGCGTCGCCGCGTGAGGTCCAGTCTCGTGTTCATGCCACCGATCCAACCAGGGGCGCGTCGCGCCAGTCAAGAATTCTCCGTGCCGGTCTCGCATCGCGGAACGGACTTCCGATGACGGAAGAATAGACACGAAGGGTGAGTCCCTTTCGGGAATCCCTTGGTGAGCGCGGTTTATTGGCGGGAGCCCGTACCCTCGTGCGCCGCAGCGCGACCCGGTGCACGATGGCTGCATGCTGTTCTCCCGGCTCGCACAGGTGTCCCAGGAGGTCGCGGCCACCAGGGCGCGGTCGCGGAAGATCGCGCTGCTCGCCGAGCTCTTCCGGGCGGCGGAGCCGGACGACGTACCGATCGTGATCCCTTACCTGGCGGGACGCCTCCCGCAGGGGCGTCTCGGCGTCGGGTGGCGGGTGCTGCGCGATCCGGTGGCGCCGGCCGCGCAGCCCCGGCTGACGGTCCAGGACGTCGACGCCGCGCTGACCGCGCTCGGCGATGTGGCAGGCGCGGGGTCGCAGGCCGAACGGACCCGTCTCGTCGGGGAGTTGATGGGCGCCGCAACCGAGGATGAGCAGCGGTTCCTGTTCGGTCTGCTCACCGGCGAGGTGCGGCAGGGAGCGCTCGACGCGGTGGCTCTGGAGGGGCTGGCGCAGGCGACCGGCGCGCCGCCGGAGGAGGTGCGGCGCGCGGTGATGCTGACCGGGTCGCTCCAGGTGGTGGCGCAGGCCCTGCTGGCCGAGGGCCCGGACGCGCTGAGCCAGTTCCAGCTGACCGTCGGGCGCCCGGTGTTCCCGATGCTGGCGCACAGCGCGTCCTCGGTCGGGGAGGCCGTGGACAGGCTCGGGGCGTGCGCGGTGGAGGAGAAGCTGGACGGCATCCGCGTACAGGTCCACCGCGACAGCGACGTCGTACGCGTCTACACGCGCACGCTCGACGACATCACCGACCGGCTGCCCGAGGTCACCGCCGCGGCGGCCGGGCTCGACGGGGACCGCTTCATCCTCGACGGGGAGGTCATCGCGCTCGACGGGGACGGCCGGCCGCGCCCGTTCCAGGAGATCGCGAGCCGTGTGGGTTCGCGGGTGGACGTGGTGACGGCCGCCGGGTCCGTACCCGTGGTGCCGGTGTTCTTCGACGTCTTGTACGCCGGCGGGGACGAGCTGCTCGATCTGCCGTTCGCCGAGCGCCACGCGCGCCTGGCGCGGCTCGTGCCGAAGGTGATGCGGGTGCGCCACGTCGTCGTTCCGGACGGGGAGGACGCGGCGGGCCGTGCGGCGGCCGAAGCGTTCTTCGCCGACGCCCTGCGCCGCGGTCATGAGGGCGTCGTCGTGAAAGGGCTCGACGCCCCGTACAGCGCGGGGCGGCGCGGCGCGTCCTGGCTGAAGGTGAAGCCCGTACACACGCTGGACCTGGTGGTGCTCGCGGCGGAGTGGGGGCACGGCCGGCGGACGGGCAAGCTGTCGAATCTGCACCTCGGTGCGCGCAGGCCGGACGGCTCCTTCGCGATGCTGGGCAAGACGTTCAAGGGGCTCACGGACGCGCTGCTCGCTTGGCAGACGGAGCGGCTGCGGGAGCTGGCCACGAGCGACGACGGACATGTCGTCACGGTGCGGCCCGAGTTGGTCGTGGAGATCGCCTACGACGGTCTGCAGAAGTCCACCCGCTACCCGGCCGGCGTCACGCTGCGCTTCGCGCGCGTGGTGCGGTACCGCGAGGACAAGACGGCCGAGGACGCGGACACGGTCGAGACGGTGCTCGCCGCGCACCCGGTCCCGTGACAAGACCGTTTCTTTGCCAAATATTGGGGCCGATAGGGTGACACCGGCGCCCGGTACCTGCAGGCGCCATGCACACCCAGGACAAGCACGGACAAGGGGAGAGCTGTGCCCGCTTCACGTCTGAGCCGCACGCCACTGCCGGGGATCGGCTTCCGGTACGACCTGACCACCCGCGACCAACGCCAGGTGTCGGTCGTCGCGCACCGGGACGGCGGGCGCACCCTGAGCGCCTACCGGACCGACGACCCGGACGCCTGCGACCTGTCGCTGAAGCTGACGTCCGGTGAGGCGGCCGCGCTGATCGACGCGCTGATGCCGTCCCACCACAGCCCGAACCTGCTGCACACCACCGATCTGGGCCTCGTCGCCGAGCGCATCGAGATCGGCGCGACCTCGCACTGGAACGGGCGCCTGCTCGGCGAGACGCAGCTGCGTACAGAGACCGGCGCCTCGATCGTGGCCGTGCTGCGGCGCGCCGAAGCGATCCCGTCGCCCACCCCCGACTTCCGGCTCTCCGGCGGGGACACCGTGATCGCCATCGGCACCCGCGAGGGCGTGGAAGCGGCGGCGACGATACTCGGAAGGGAGTGATCGGATGCACTCCGCGGTGTTCCTCATCGAATTCGGGGCGATCATCCTCGCGCTCGGCCTCCTGGGCAGATTCGCCGGGCGGTTCCGGTTCTCACCCATCCCCCTCTACCTCCTCGCGGGCCTCGCGTTCGGCGAGGGCGGGCTGCTCCCGCTCGGCGCGAGCGAGGAGTTCGTGGCGATCGGCGCCGAGATCGGCGTCATCCTGCTGCTGCTGATGCTCGGCCTGGAATACACGGCCAGCGATCTCGTCAGCAACCTCAAGACGCAGTACCCGGCGGGCCTCGTCGACTGCGCGTTCAACGCACTGCCCGGCGCCGCGGCCGCGCTGCTCATGGGCTGGGGCCCGGTGGCGGCCGTCGTCCTCGCCGGTGTCACCTGGATCTCGTCATCGGGTGTGATCGCCAAGGTGCTCGGCGACCTCGGCCGGGTCGGCAACCGGGAGACACCGGTGATCCTCAGCATCCTCGTCCTCGAGGACCTGGCGATGGCGGTCTATCTGCCGATCATCACGGCGCTGCTCGCCGGTGTCGGCTGGGCGGCGGGCGGTGTCACCCTGGCCATCGCGCTCGGGGCCGCCGGCCTCGTCCTGTTCCTCGCCGTGCGGTACGGGCGGCACATCTCCCGGTTCGTCTCCAGCGACGACCCGGAGAAGCTGCTCCTGGTGGTGCTCGGCCTGACGATCCTGGTCGCCGGGATCGCGCAGCAGCTCCAGGTGTCGGCGGCGGTCGGCGCGTTCCTCGTCGGCATCGCCCTGTCCGGTGAGGTCGCCGAGGGCGCCCACTCGCTGCTGCTGCCGCTGCGCGACCTGTTCGCCGCCGTGTTCTTCGTCTTCTTCGGCCTGCACACCGACCCCGCGAGCATTCCGCCGGTCCTGCTTCCGGCGCTCGCTCTCGCGGTCGTCACGGCCTGCACGAAGATCGCCACCGGCTACTGGGCGGCGCGGCGGGCGAAGATCTCCGTCAAGGGCCGCTGGCGTGCCGGCGGCGCTCTCGTGGCGCGCGGCGAGTTCTCCATCGTCATCGCGGGCCTGGCGGTCACGGCCGGGATCGAGCCCAGGCTCGGTCCGCTGGCGACCGCGTACGTCCTGATCCTCGTCATCGTCGGACCGCTGACGGCGCGCTTCACCGAGCCCGTCGCCGTGCGCGTGTCGCGGTGGCGGCGGCGCGGCGACGCACCGGCCGCGGCGGTCACCGCGGGCGCGGGGAGCGTGCCCGCGCCGCGGGACGCCCAGGATCCGGTCGGTCCCGAGGCGGAGGCGCAGTCCGGGCGGGCCTCGAACTCCTCGTCCTGATCCGGCCACCCGCCCGGTCGTCGGCCGTCCGGAGGGCCGCACGGAGAGCGCCGTTCCCATGTGGCGCGCCGACACTGGTCCCATGGCGTACAAGAAGCAGAGCGCGGGCCTGCTCCTGTTCCGGCGCACGGCCGCCGGTACCGAGGTGCTGCTCGGACACATGGGCGGCCCGTTCTGGGAGCGGCGCAAGGCCGGGGCGTGGACCGTGCCGAAGGGCGAGTACGAGGACGACGAGGAGCCGTGGGCGGCGGCGCGCAGGGAGTTCCAGGAGGAACTGGGGCTTGCCCCGCCCGACGGCACGCCCCTGCCGCTCGGCGACATCGTGCAGTCCGGCGGCAAGCACGTCACCGTGTGGGCCGTGGAAGGTGACCTCGACCTGGACGGATTCGTGCCCGGCACGTTCACGATGGAGTGGCCGAAGGGCTCGGGGCGCATGGCCGAGTTCTCCGAGCTGGACCGCGTGGCCTGGCTCGGGCTCGACGCGGCGCGTCCCCTTGTGGTGCAGGCGCAGACCGTCTTCCTCGACCGGCTCGCCGAGCACGTCTGACGGCCGTACCACCGGGTACACGGTCCGTCCGCGTTGCGCGGCTCGACGTGGCGCGGCAAGGTCGAAGCACCGCGCAGAGGAGGTCACCCCATGCCCATCGCGACGGTCAACCCCGCGAACGGCGAGACGCTCAAGACGTACGACGCCCTGACCGACGAGGAGATCGAGCACCGGCTCCTTCTCGCCGCCGGCACGTTCCGCACGTACCGCACCACCACGTTCTTCGAACGGGCCCGGCTGCTCCAGGCCGCCGCGGACCTGCTCGACGCGGACCGTGACGACATCGCGCGCGTCATGACCACCGAGATGGGCAAGCCCGTCGTGGCGGCCCGCGCGGAGGCCGCGAAGTGCGCGAAGGCGATGCGCTGGTACGCGGAGCACGCGCAGGAGCTCCTCACCGACGAGCACCCCTCGGCCAAAGATATAGAGGACTCCGGAGCGGTCAGCGCCCATGTCCGCTACCGGCCGCTGGGCGTCGTCCTCGCCGTCATGCCGTGGAACTTCCCGCTGTGGCAGGTCGTACGGTTCGCCGCGCCCGCCCTGATGGCAGGAAACGTGGGACTGCTCAAGCACGCGTCGAACGTGCCGCAGACCGCGCTCTACCTCCAGGACCTGTTCCGCAGGGCCGGGTTCCCCGACGGGTGTTTCCAGACGCTGCTCATCGGCTCGCGCGCGGTCGAGGGCGTACTGCGCGACGAGCGGGTCGTGGCGGCGACGCTGACCGGGAGCGAGCCGGCGGGACGTTCCGTCGCCTCGATCGCGAGCGACGAGGTCAAGAAGACAGTCCTTGAGCTGGGCGGCAGCGACCCGTTCGTCGTTATGCCGTCGGCCGACGTGGCGAAGGCCGCGAAGGTCGCTGTGACCGCGCGGGCGCAGAACAACGGGCAGTCGTGCATCGCGGCGAAGCGGTTCATCGTGCACACGGACGTGTACGACGAGTTCGCCGAGCTGTTCGTCTCCGGGATGCGGGACCTGCGGGTGGGCGATCCGATGGACGAGAACACCGACGTCGGGCCGCTCGCCAGCGAGCAGGGCCGCGCCGACCTGGAAGCACTCGTGGACGACGCCGTGGAGTGCGGCGCGACGGTGCTGTGCGGCGGCCGGCGCCCCGAGGCGTACGCGAAGAGCGGCTGGTACTACGAGCCGACGGTCGTCACCGACATCACACATGACATGCGCATCCACCGCGAGGAGACCTTCGGCCCGGTCGCCACGCTGTACCGCGTCGGCGACCTGGACGAGGCCGTCGCCCTGGCCAACGACACGCCGTTCGGGCTGAGTTCCAACGTGTGGACCCATGACGCGGCGGAGATCGACCGCTTCGCCCGCGACATCGAGGCGGGCGGCGTCTACGTCAACGGAATGACAGCCTCACACCCGGCCTTCCCGTTCGGCGGCGTCAAGCGCTCCGGCTACGGCAGGGAGCTCTCGGCCCACGGAATCCACGAGTTCTGCAACATCACTACGGTGTGGGTCGGGGCCTGAACCGTCCGCGCCGGCCCTTGAGGTCAGGGGTCAGGGGCGGGCCTCTGGCATGACCCGTGGGGCACGCACCATGAACACGTCGATCGGGTCCTCCGATTCGAGGGTGAACCCGTGGCGCTCGTAGAGGCGGCGGGCCGCGCTTCCCTGGATGACGTCCAGGCGTACGGTCTCGCCCGCCGCGTCGGCCCGGTCGAGCAGTGCGCGCAGGACGGCCGTGCCCAGACCCCTGCCCTGCTGTTCCGGGGCGAGGTAGAAGTGCTCGATCCACTGGCCCCCGGACTGCGCCGGGCGCATCGTGACGCTGCCCACGAACGCGCCATCGACCAGGACGACGGAGGTGTACCGCACGGAGAAGGTGTCGCGCAGCCGCTGCCGGACTCGGTGCTCGTCGAAGCGGCCGAGACGCACCAGGTCCGGTCGCATGACCACGGCGCGCAGCTCGGCGATCGGCTCCACGTCGGCGGGCTCGGCAGCCCTCAGCTCCCACCGGACACTGGGCGGCCGGCATGCCTCGGAACCCTCCTGACCAGGCGGTTCCGCGTACTCCGTCGTGCGTATGTCCATCGCCGAAGTATCACAGAGGCCACGTGAGTCCCGGTGCGCCGCCCGGGGGCAACAGCTGAGGTTCGGCCCCCGCACGGGAGCGGACGGGGGCCGAACCGGGCACTACGCGCGCGTGACGGTCAGCCGCGGGCCGCCAGCAGGTGGTCCATGGCCAGCTGGTCGAGGCGCTCGAAGGCCATGCCGCGGGCGGCGGCCGCCTCCACGTCGAAGCCCTCGAAGGCGCTCGCGTCGGCGAGCAGCCCCGACAGGCCGTCGGCGGCGGTGGGCTGCACCAGCTCGTCGAGCCGCGAGGCGCGCAGCGCCTCCTGAACCTCCGGGTCGGCCCGGAACGCGGCCGCCCGCTCGCGCAGGATCAGGTAGTTGCGCATGCAGCCCTCGGCCGACGCCCACACGCCGTCGTAGTCCTCGGTGCGCGGCGGCTTGAAGTCGAAGTGCCGCGGCCCCTCGTACCCGGCGGTCTCCAGCAGGTCGACCAGCCAGAACGCCGAGCGCAGGTCGCCCGCGCCGAAGCGGAGGTCCTGGTCGTACTTGATGCCCGTCTGGCCGTTGAGGTCGATGTGGAAGAGCTTGCCCGCCCACAGTGCCTGGGCGATGCCGTGCGAGAAGTTGAGCCCCGCCATCTGCTCGTGGCCCACCTCCGGGTTCACGCCGTACATCTCGGGCCGCTCCAGGCGCTCGATGAAGGCGAGGGCGTGGCCGACAGTGGGCAGGAGGATGTCGCCGCGCGGCTCGTTCGGCTTCGGCTCGATCGCGAACTTCAGGTCGTAGCCCTGCTCAACGACGTACTCGCCGAGCAGGTCGAACGCCTCCTTCATCCGGTCGAGCGCGGCCCGTACGTCCTTGGCCGCGCCGGATTCGGCTCCCTCGCGGCCGCCCCAGGCCACGTACGTCTTCGCGCCGAGTTCGACGGCGAGATCGATGTTGCGGATGGTCTTGCGCAGGGCGTACCGGCGTACGTCACGGTCGTTCGCGGTGAACGCGCCGTCCTTGAAGACGGGGTGCGTGAAGAGGTTCGTGGTGGCCATCGGGACGATCAGGCCGGTGGCGTCGAGGGCCTGGCGGAAGCGCTTGACGTGGGACTCGCGCTCGGTGTCCGAGGCCCCGAAGGGGATCAGGTCGTCATCGTGGAACGTCACCCCGTAGGCGCCGAGGTCGGCCAGGCGCCGCACGGATTCGGCCGGGTCGAGGGCGGCGCGCGTGGCGTCGCCGAACGGGTCGCGTCCCTGCCAGCCGACCGTCCACAGGCCGAAGCTGAACTTGTCGTCGGGGGTGGGTCGGTACGTCATGTCGCGGCTCCTCGTCAGTCATGCCTATTTCGTCATGGCACTTTACAAATTAGTATGCACACACGTCGCTGGGAAGAGGCATCTCGGGAGAGCATGGGTGAACGCTCTGTCGCACATGTACCTCGGACAGCCACGGAATCGTCTTGTCGGGAACGGGAGAACCAGATGTCATCAGCCGATGGACCACTCGTCGTCGGGGTGGACAGCTCCACGCAGTCCACGAAGGCCCTGGTCGTCGACGCCGCCACGGGCGCGGTCGTGGCCAGCGGCCAGGCGCCGCACACGGTGAGCGCGGGGCAGGGCCGCGAAAGCGACCCCGAGCAGTGGTGGACCGCCCTGTGCGAGGCGCTGCGGCAGTGCGGTGAGGCGGCGCACCGGGCCTCCGCGGTGTCGGTCGGCGGTCAGCAGCACGGCCTCGTCACGCTCGACGCCGCCGGCCGGCCGGTGCGTCCCGCGCTGCTCTGGAACGATGTGCGCTCGGCTCCCCAGGCCCGCCGCCTCATCGACGAGATGGGCGGGCCCAAGGCGTGGGCCGAGCGGGTGGGCAGTGTGCCCGGGGCCTCGTTCACCGTCACCAAGTGGGCATGGCTGGCCGAGCACGAGCCGGACGCCGTACGCGCTACGGCCGCTGTGCGGCTGCCGCACGACTACCTCACACAGCGGCTGACCGGCGACGGCACGACGGACCGGGGCGACGCCTCGGGCACGGGCTGGTGGGCCTCGGCCACGGAGTCGTACGACGACGACATCCTCGCGCGCGTGGGGCTCGATCCGGCGCTGCTCCCCCGGGTCGTGCGCCCCGGAGAGGTGGCCGGTACGGTCCACGGCTCGGGTGAACTGCCCTTCTCCAAGGGGACGCTGGTAGCCGCAGGCACGGGCGACAACGCGGCGGCCGCCCTCGGCCTCGGACTCCGGCCCGGCACCCCGGTCCTCAGCCTCGGCACGTCCGGCACGGTGTACGCGGTGTCGCGGCACCGTCCCGCGGACCCGACCGGCACCGTCGCCGGCTTCGCCGACGCGCGCGGCGACTGGCTGCCGCTCGCGTGCACCCTGAACTGCACGCTGGCCGTCGACCGGGTCGCCGCGCTGCTCGGCCTGGACCGCGAGGCCGTGGAACCCGGCGGCGACATCACGCTGCTGCCGTACCTGGACGGCGAGCGCACCCCCGATCTGCCGAACGCCTCCGGGCTGTTGCACGGACTGCGGCACGACACCACGGGAGGCCAGCTCCTGCAGGCCGCCTACGACGGCGCCGTCCACGCGCTCCTGGGCGCGCTGAACCTCGTCCTCGACGCTGACGCCGACCTGTCCGTGCCGCTGCTGCTCATCGGGGGCGGCGCCCGGGGAACGGCCTGGCAGCAGACCGTGCGACGGCTCTCGGGCCGTGCCGTGCAGGTGCCCGAGGCCCGCGAGCTGGTCGCGCTTGGCGCCGCGGCACAGGCCGCCGGGCTGTTGACCGGGGAGGACCCGGCGGCGGTGGCGCGGCGCTGGGGAACGGCGCAGGGGCCTGTTCTGGATCCTGTGGAGCAGGACGCGGCGGCGCTGGCGCGGATCTCCGGGGTACTCTCCGACGCGGCCCCGCTCCTGGACAGGGGTCCGCGCTGACCACCTTGCCGACCGAGGATCCAGGAAAGCCGACGGCCGCGTGCGCCGGCCCGACCCCATGGGAGCGTCCGGAGGCATGACCGCACCACTGCACGAGCCCCGGCCCGGCACGCCCGACACCCAGCAGGGCATGCGCCGGCGCAACCTCTCGCGGGTCATGCACGCCGTCGCCACGGACGGACCGCTGTCGCGGGCCACGGTCGCCCAGCACATCGGGCTGACCAGGGCCGCGGTTTCGACGCTCGTCGACGAACTGATCCGGTCGGGTCTGATCGAGGAGCTCGGCCCGCAGCGGCCCGGCAGGGTGGGGCGTCCCGGCTCGGCGCTCGTCGTCAGCCGCAGCGGTCCCGCCGGGATCGGGGCCGAGGTCGGTGTCGACCATCTCGCGGTGTGCGCGGTCGATCTGAGCGGCGAGGTACGCGCGCGTGCCGTGCGCCGCGTCGCCAACCGCGGGCGCGCGCCCGGCCCCGTCCTCAAGGAACTGTCCGTGCTGATCCGGGAGGTGACGGCCCGTGCCGAACGGGAGGGGCTGCGCCCGGCGGGCCTCGCGGTCGCGGTGCCGGGCCTGGTCGCGCGCGGCACGCACACGGTGGTCCGGGCGCCCAACCTGGACTGGCACGACACGGACGTCTCCGCGCTGCTGCCGACACCGACCGAGCTACGGTCCGTTCTGCCGCTGAGCGTCGACAACGAGGCGAATTTCGGGGCCCTCGCCGAGCTCTGGCTCGGCGAGGAGACCCCCGCCGACTTCCTGCACGTCTCGGCCGAGATCGGCATCGGCGCGGCGCTCGTCGTCGACAGCAAGCTGCTGCGCGGAACCCGTGGATTCGCGGGCGAGTTGGGGCACGTTCCGGTCCGCCCGGAGGGCCCGGCGTGCCCGTGCGGCGGGCGCGGCTGCCTGGAGCAGTACGCGGGCGAGGAGGCCGTGCTGCGCGCGGCGGGCCTCGGTCCCGGCGAGGACCGGGTGGGCCTGCTCGCCGAGCGCGCCGCGGCAGGGGACACGGGTGCGCGGCGCGCGCTGCGCGGGGCCGGGGCCGCCCTGGGCATCGCGCTGACCGGGGCGGTGAACCTCCTCGACCCTCGGGCGGTCGTGCTCGGCGGGGCGCTGTCGCGGCTCGCGCCATGGCTACTGCCCGCGCTGGAGCGGGAGTTGACGCGCCGAACGGCGACACCGGCCGACGGGGTGACGGTGTCGCGCCTGGGGTCCGACGGCCCTCTGCTGGGCGCGGCGCACTCGGTGGTGCGGGCGGTGCTCGACGATCCGGTGGCGGTGGCCTCGTAGGACGCCGGTGGCCGTGGGACACCCTCGTGCCGCGGCGCGGAAGTGCCAGAGGTTCGGACCTCTGACGTGCGGTTGTTCACCTGGTTCTGTCGAGGAGGCCCCGGCGTTCACGCCAGGGAGGAATCGACTCCTGTGCTCGCGACGCGGAGCGTCGCCGTATCCCGTCGTTTCGCAAAGGGCGCGGAGCGCCCGCGATCGGTTCTGCGGCGCCGGAAAGGCGAACACCCGTCCGGGACGTCACCAGATCGCGCACAAGAATACGAAAGCCGGTTGTGTGTACGGGTGTTGGCTCTAGCGTCGGATGTCATGAAGCTGGTGGTGCAGGTCAAGCTGCTGCCGACGCCCGAGCAGGCGGCGGCTCTGGAAGCGACCCTGCATGCCTGTAACCGGGCCGCCACCCACGTCGCATCCGTGGCGTTCGACACGGGTGTGAAGGACCGCAACGGGCTGCAGAAACTCCTCTACACGCACATCAAGGCGGCTTTTGGGCTGTCGGCGCAGCCCGCGGTGCGGGTGGTGAAGAAGGTCGTCGACGCCTACACCACGCTGACCGCGCAGGCCAGGGCCGGACTCCTCGGGAAGGCCAACTCGAAGCGCTACCGCAGGGCGGTGAGCAGCCCGGTCAGCTTCTGGCCCGGGGCGGCGCAGCCGTTCGATGACCGCTGCCTGTCCTGGCAGCAGGATGCACGCACCGTGTCGATCTGGACGGTCGAGGGCCGGATGAAGGCCCTGCGCTACACCGGCTCCGCCGGTCAGCTGAAGGTCCTGCAGGAGCACCGCAAGGGTGAGTCCGATCTTGTGCAGCGCGGCGGGAAGTGGTTCCTGATCGCCACCTGCGACCTGCCCGAACCCGACGTGAGGGAGCCGGTGGACTGGATCGGTGTCGACCGCGGGATCGTCAACCTCGCCACGACCTCCGACGGCGTCAACTACCAGGGCCGCGGCCTGCGCCGGTACCGGAACTGGTGCGCCCGCAAACGGGCCGAGCTACAGATGAAGCAGACCCGCTCGGCCACCCGCCGCCTGGCCCGGCGATCGACAAGAGAGCAGCGGCATGCCACCCACCTGAACCACCGCATCAGCAAGGAGATCGTGTCGGTCGCGCAACGCACCGGCCGCGGCATCGCCGTCGAGGAACTCGACGGGATCCGGGACCGGGTACGGCTTCGACGCGACCAGCGCGGCACGCTCTCCTCCTGGCCCTTCCACCAGCTCGGTCAGCACCTCGCCTACAAAGCCCGACAGGCCGGGGTGGCTTTCCTCGAGGTGGATCCGGCCTATACCTCGCAGCGCTGCCCGCGCTGCGGCCACACCGGGAAGGCCAACCGGCCCACCCGGGAGCACTTTCGTTGTCGTCGGTGCGGTCTCGCTGGACCCGCCGACGCCGTCGCCGGGGTCAACGTGCGAGATCGCGCACGCTCGGCGTGGGCATTCGTCACCATGCCCGTCCCCGCCGCCCCGGCATAGCCGGAGCCGAAGGGGAGATGCGACCCGTGACCGTCCCGTCGTAGGGGACAGTCGGGAGCGCGACAACGCGTAAACGACTCAGAGCGAACAAGCTCGGTCGCTTACGGCCGAGAAGGTGACAACCGGCGAGTTATCCGCAGGCGCGCCGCGCCCTCTTCCGCCCCAACCGCCAAGGCCCTTAACGTAATTCACGCGGGACGCCACCGCCTCGGCGCGGTGGCGCGGTCACGTGGATCGGGGGATTCAGGTGTCGGGGGTGGGCGTTCAGAACGGAACGGGACTGCGGCGCGGGGCGATCGGGCTGCGTGAGGTCCTGTTCCAGAGCATCACGGCGATGGCGCCGGCGGCTGCGGTCGCCGCGTCGATCCCGGCGGGTACGGCGTTCGCGGGCGGCAGTCTGCCGCTGTCCGTGCTGATCGCGCTGGTGGCCTGCCTGTTCACCGCGTCGTGCGTGGCGGAGCTGGCACGCGAACTGCCCGCGGCCGGCTCCGTATCGACGTACGCCGCGCGCGGCCTCCATCCGAGCGTGGGGTTCCTCGTCGGCTGGGGCTATGTGTTCGTCGAGGCCCTCGTGCCGCCTCTGCTTCTGCTGCAACTGGGCTTCACCACGGCCGGGACGCTGCACAGCGAGTGGTCGTCGTACCCGGCGGATCTGTGGTGGCCGTGGTCGCTCGCCGGAGCCGTGATCATCGCCGTGGCGGGCTACTTCGGAGTGCGCGCGTCGGCCCGCTTCGGGACGGTGCTCGGCGCCTTCGAAGTCGTCGTCTTCCTGGCCTTCGCGATCCTGCTGATCTCGAAGGCGGGCAACGACAACACCCTTTCGGTGTTCGGCACTTCTCACACGGCACCGGGATACGGGGGTCTGAGCGGCGTCTTCGCCGGTTCGGTGTACACGGTGCTGGCGTTCGCCGGGTTCGAGGCGGCGGCGCCCCTCGCCGAGGAGGCCCGCGACCCGCGGCGCACCATGCACCGGGCGGTCCTCGGGGCCGCTCTGGCGATCGGGGTCTTCTACGTACTGACGACGTACGCGATGTCGGTGTACTTCGGGCCCGGCAGGTTCGCGACGTTCGGAGCGGAGGGCGCCGCGTCGTGGGAGGGCGTGGCCCGCGCCTCGTTCGGCCTCTTCTGGGTCCTGGTGTTCCTGGCGGTGGTGAACTCGACGATCGCGAACGCCAACGCGTGCGCCAACGTCTCGACACGCACGGCGTTCGCCCTCGGACGGATCGGCGTCTTCCCTAGCGGCTTCGCGGGTCTGCACCCGGTGCGCCGCTCCCCCGTCACCGGCGTCGCCGTCCAGTTCGTCGTCGCGGTCGCGGCGATGCTCGGGCTCGGTTTCGCCTACGACCCGGTGACGGCGTTCCTGCTCCTGGCGACGGTGATCGTCACGGTCATCATCGGTGTGTACATCGTGGCGAACCTCGCCTGTTCCGGGTACTTCCTGCGCCGCGGTCGCTCCGCGCTGCGCCCGGTGCGCCATCTCGTTCTCCCGCTCCTCGGCATCGTCGCCTTCGTGCCCGCGCTGCTGACGGCCGCGGGCCTGCCGGTCTTCGACTTCGTGTCGGAGCTGACGGCGCCGGTTTCCTACGCGGGCCCGGTCGTCGCCGTGTGGATGCTCGCGGGGGTCGTGGTGCTCGCAGTGCTCCTGCGGCGCCATCCGGAACGTATAGCGCAGACCGGACGCGTCCATCTCGACGACGACGCACCGGACGGAGAACCGGACCCGGGCCCTGACGCACCCACCTCACAGAGCGGAGCAGCACAGCGATGAACGACCCCAGGATCCTGACCGTGCGGCCCGAACCGGGCGAGTACTCCTACACGTTCGGCGGCGCGCCGCCCGTCGCCCGGATCGCGCCGGGCACGGTCCTGGACCTGTACACGGAGGACTGTTTCGACGGGCGGGTGCGGTCCGAGAAGGACCTGGTGTCGCAGGTGTGCGAGTTCCCGTTCCTCAATCCGCAGACCGGGCCCTTCCACATCGAGGGCGCCGAACCCGGCGACACGGTCGCGGTGCACTTCGTCTCCGTCGAGCCGGCCCGCGACTGGGCGGCGTCCACGACAGTCCCGCTCTTCGGCGCCCTCACGTCCACCCACACCACCGCCACGCTCCAGCCGCCGCTGCCCGAGGTCGTATGGATGTGGCACCTCGACCGGGAACGACGCACCGCCCGGTTCACCGCGCACGACAGCGACCTCCAGGTCGAGCTGCCGATGGACCCGATGCACGGAACGGTCGGCGTGGCACCGGCGAACCTCGAGGTCCGCTCGGCCCTCGTCCCGGACGCGCACGGCGGCAACATGGACTCGCCGGAAATGCGGGCGGGCGTCACCTGCTACCTCGGGGTGAACGTCGAGGGCGCGCTGCTCAGCCTCGGCGACGGGCACGCGCGGCAGGGCGAGGGCGAGACGTGCGGTGTCGCCGTCGAGTGCGCCATGCGGACCGTCGTGATCGTCGAGCTCCTCAAGGGCGTCGCCACGCCGTGGCCGCGCATCGAGTCGGACACGCACATCATCTCGACCGGGTCGGCGCGGCCCCTCGAGGACGCGTTCCGGATATCCCAACTCGACCTGGTGCGCTGGCTGGAGCGCGACTACGGCTTCAGTGAGCTGGACGCCTACCAGTTCGCCTCGCAGACCGTCGAGTCGCCGCTCGCCAACGTCTGCGACACGAACTACACGTGCGTGGCGAAGCTCCGCAAGGAGTGGCTGCCGGCGCGGGAGACGCATCGCGGGCTGCACGCGCACTTGAGGGACGTCGCCGCGATGCTCCCCCGCCCGGACCACCGCACCTTCTGACGACCCACCGTTCGCTGTTCGCAGACAGAACCCTGCCCCACCGTCCCCACCAGAGAGGCAGACCAGTCATGGACCGAAGGCCACTTCCGAGCCGGCGCCGGTTACTGCAGGCCGGCGCGCTCGCCGCCGTGCCCGCAGCACTGCTCCCCGCCGCCCGCGCCTCCGCCGGGGCGCAGGCCGTCGACTATCCGGGCGCCGAGTCCGTCCCTGCCAGCACCTCCAACTACACGGCGTCCAGCCGCCCCACCAGCTATCCCCTGAACTACGTGATCATTCACGTGACCCAGGAGACGTACGCCGACGCCCTGGCCATCTTCCAGAACCCGGCCAAGAAGGTCTCCGCGCACTACGCGGTCCGCTCGTCCGACGGCCACATCGCCCAGTGCGTCCGCGAGCGCAACATCGCCTGGCACGCGGGGAATTGGGACTACAACACCCGAAGCATCGGCATCGAGCACGAAGGCTGGGTCGACCAGCCGGAGTACTTCACCGACGCGCTCTACCAGTCGTCGGCCGATCTGACCGCCGCGATCTGCGCCAAGTACGGCATACCCAGGGACCGCCAGCACATCCTCGGGCACTACGAGGTCCCCGGCACGGACCACACCGACCCGGGCCCGTACTGGCACTGGTCCCGCTACATCAGGATGGTCAACTTCGCCTGAGCAGTGGCCAGGAGCGCAGCGGGGTCGGCCTGCCCGGCGCGCACGCGCTGTGACGCATCCGTGCGGATCAGTGTCGGGACGCTTGTCCGTATGCGTCCCCGGCGCGACGATGTCCCCACAGCGATGCACCGCCGCATCGCCCGCCGGGGAGGCCGACTTGACCGATCCATGGGTGGCCCTGGAGCCGGGCACCGATCCGTCCGAGCGGGTACGGGTCCTGCGCCGCGCGCACGAGACGTTCACCGCCGCGGGGACCGTGTCCCGCCCGGTGCGCTCCGTGGTGGCCGATTCCTGGCGGCGCTCCGCCGGAGCACACGTCAGCCCGGACGCCTCGGCGTCGGTGGAGCTGAACGACGGCGACCTCGGGGCGTACCGCGCCGAGCATCCGCTGGCCCGGGTCATGCCGCTGTTCCGTGAACTCATGGGTACGTTCGCCCAGGACGGCGAGCATCTGCTCGCCGTGTGTGACGCGCACGGCAGGCTCCTGTGGGTCGAGGGCGACAGGATGACGCGGCAGCGGGCGGGGAAGATGAACTTCGTGCCGGGCGCGCGCTGGTCGGAGACGGCGATGGGGACGAACGCGCCGGGCACGGCCGTGGCGGTCGACCGGCCCGTCCAGGTGTTCGCCGCCGAGCACTTCATCCGGCGCGTCCAGCCGTGGACCTGCGCGGCGGCCCCCGTGCACGATCCGCGTTCGGGGCGGCTGCTCGGCGCCGTCGACATCACGGGCGGGGACGGGCTTGCTCATCCGCACAGCCTGGCGTTCGTGCAGGCGGTGGCCCGTGCGGCGGAGTCCCAGCTGGCGCTGCTCGCGCCGCCGCCTTCGGACGCGGACAGCCTCCGGCTCACCGCGCTCGGCCGGAACGAGGCGCTCCTCATCACGAGCGGCGGACGCAAGATCCGCCTCAGCCGCCGGCACAGCGAGATCCTCGTCCTGCTGGCCCGCCACCCGGAGGGCCTGACCGGCGACGAGCTGCTGTGCGCCCTGTACGAGGACGAGTCGGTCACACCTGTGACGCTGCGGGCCGAACTGGCGCGCCTGCGCCGGGTTCTCGGCCCGGACATCCTCGGCTCGCGCCCCTACCGCCTGGCGGCGCCCGTCGAGTCCGACTTCGGGACGGTCGAGCGGCGCCTGGGGACGGGCGCGGTGACGGCGGCCGCCGCCGCGTTCGGCGGACCGCTGCTGCCCGGCTCACAGGCCCCTGCCGTCGTTCGTATACGGCGCAGGCTCACCGACGAGATACGGGCCGCGCTCATCGCGCGGGGCGACCCCGACCTGCTGGCGGACTGGGCGCACGCACCGTGGGGCGAGGAGGACCTCGACGTGTGGCGGGCGCTGGCCTCGGTGCGTCCCGCGCCGCCCGTCCTTGCCCGCCTCAGGGAACTCGACGCGGACCAGGCCGCGCCCCGCCCCCCGACGTCGTACGCAACGTATCTGCAACGTCCGCGCGCCTAGCCTCCGTGCGAAAGCTGCCCAACGGCGGGCGGCTCGCACGGGAGGCCAGCCAAGATGACCCTTTACGCAGCGCCCGGTACCAACGGCTCAGTCGTCTCCTACCAGGCCCGCTACGACCACTTCATCGGCGGCGAGTACGTGCCGCCGGCCCTCGGCCAGTACTTCGAGAACCCGAGCCCGGTCAACGGGAAGCCGTTCACGGAGATCGCCAGGGGCACCGAGGCGGACGTCGAGCGCGCCCTCGACGCGGCGCACGCCGCCGCGCCCGCCTGGGGCCGTACGTCGCCCACCGCCCGCGCCGACATCCTCCTCAAGATCGCCGACCGGATGGAGGCGAATCTGGAGAAGCTGGCGGTCGCCGAGAGCTGGGAGAACGGCAAGCCGGTCCGCGAGACGCTCGCCGCCGACATCCCGCTCGCCATCGACCACTTCCGCTACTTCGCAGGCGCCCTGCGCGCCCAGGAGGGCTCGCTCAGCGAGATCGACGACGACACGATCGCGTACCACTTCCACGAGCCGCTCGGCGTGGTGGCGCAGATCATTCCGTGGAACTTCCCGATCCTGATGGCCACTTGGAAGCTGGCTCCGGCCCTCGCCGCGGGCAACGCGGTGGTCCTCAAGCCCGCAGAGCAGACCCCGGCGTCCATCCACTACTGGCTGAGCCTGGTCGCCGACCTGTTGCCGGCGGGCGTCGTGAACGTCGTCAACGGCTTCGGCGTGGAGGCGGGCAAGCCGCTCGCGTCCAGCGCCCGCGTGGCGAAGGTCGCGTTCACCGGCGAGACGACGACGGGCCGGCTGATCATGCAGTACGCGTCCGAGAACATCAAGCCGGTCACCCTCGAACTCGGCGGCAAGTCGCCGAACATCTTCTTCGACGACGTGTGGGCGAAGGACGACGACTTCCGCGACAAGGCCCTCGAGGGCTTCACCATGTTCGCCCTCAACCAGGGCGAGGTCTGCACGTGTCCCTCCCGGGCGCTGATCCAGCAGGGCCACTACAGCGAGTTCCTCGACGCGGCGATCGCGCGCACGGAGGCCATCAGGCCGGGCAACCCGCTCGACACCGACACGATGATCGGCGCCCAGGCGTCCAACGACCAGCTCCAGAAGATCCTCTCCTACCTGGACATCGGCCAGCAGGAGGGCGCGAAGGTTCTGACGGGCGGTCAGCGCATCGAATACGACGGCGAGTTGGCAGGCGGCTACTACGTCCAGCCCACCATCTTCGAGGGCAACAACCGCATGCGGATCTTCCAGGAGGAGATCTTCGGCCCGGTCGTCTCGGTCGCCCCGTTCGCCGACTACGACGACGCCATCAAAATCGCCAACGACACGCTGTACGGCCTCGGCGCGGGCGTGTGGACCCGCGACATCAACACGGCGTACCGCGCGGGCCGTTCGATCCAGGCGGGCCGTGTCTGGACGAACTGCTACCACGCGTACCCGGCCCACGCCGCCTTCGGCGGCTACAAGCAGTCGGGCATCGGCCGCGAGAACCACAAGATGATGCTGGAGCACTACCAGCAGACCAAGAACCTTCTGGTGTCGTACTCGGCGCAGAAGCTCGGGTTCTTCTAGGGGCACAAGAAAGGGCGCCTGACCTGGGCTTTTGCCCGTCAGGCGCCTTTCGCTCGATCAACTCAGACCTGAGCCTGACTTGCGTGGTAACTCCCAGTCCCTCACAGCAATCCCACTCCTGACCAGCTGTTCCGGACCAGTCGCGGACCAAGACCCCGACTTATTGATCGTTTCAGAATGCCGCCCGGAGTCGTCGGAGGCAGATGATGCTGCAGGCGAGTTCGAGGAGACCTCGGTGGAGGTCGGCGCGTCGCTCGTAGCGGATGCGGTCCTCGGCGAGGACCTGGACGATGCCGACGAGCAGGACCTCCTTGTCACGGTAATGGGCGTAGAAAGTGGCCCGGCCGACGTCACCGCGTCCGTGTCGCCGAACTCCTGACGGTGTTTTCTTCGCACGCATCGGACGGCCCGCGGACGCTGACATCGACATGCTCGCCCGGCTGATCATCGCCCTCCACGAAGGCGCGATGATGCAGACCCTCATCGAAGCGGAGCAACTGCCACCGGGGGAGCCGCAGCGCCGGTACCCGCCGGCGATCCTGCACGCCGACGACTGACGCCGGAGCTGTCAGTGACCGTTCTCCGAGGCGGCGTCACCGGGAGCACGGGCCGCAGCGCCTCAGTCCGCCGGGCGACCACGTGGCGGTCGCCGCATGTCCTCTTCAGCTTTCCGCGGTCACCGGCTCCGAGACCGTGTTCAGCAGCGCCGGCAGGAAGGTGACCGCCAGTTTCTCGGGGGCCAGGTGGTCGGGTTCGACGAGGCTCTGGGCCAGGGAGCCTTCGTGGACGGCCGCGGTGAGGCGGGCCAGCAGGTCCAGGTCGACTACGGGCCTGCGGCCGAGGCGGTCGAAGAGGTGGGCGAGGAGGCGGGTGATCTCCTCGCGCAGGCGGCGGTCATGGTCAGCCAGCAAACGGGCCGTGCCGGGGTGCCGGATGGCGTGCAGGGTGAACTCGGTGGACAGCAGGTACCAGCGACGCTCGGTCTCGTCGACGGTGCTCATGCGCGTGAGGACCGCCCGCAAGGGGTCGTCGGCCGTGTCGAGTTCGTCGACCGCACGCGTCAGACGGTCGATCACGCGCTGGGCGTGCAGGTCGAACAGGGCGAAGAACAGGTCTTCCTTGTTGCGGTAGTTGGAGTAGAAGGCCCCGCGGGTCAGGCCCGCCCGCTCGCAGATCACCTCGATCGAGGAGCCGTAGAAGCCGCGCTCGGCGAACGTCTCCTGAGCCGCATGAAGCAGGCGGGCTGTCGTCTGCGGGCGGCGCTTTGTGGGTCCCTTCGGCACATCCGTTCCTTCCAGGCCATTGACACCCCGGCGTGACCCGCCTCACGATACAGCACCGTATCCGATACACCTTCGTATCCGATGCGTTCTCGTATCCGCGGCCCTCTTGAGGAGACCACGATGACCACGTCCGCTGACGCACCGCACATGGGTCTCGGGCCCGTGCCGCCGGGATTCCAGGCGATGCTCCCGCCCGACTTCGACTCGGTGGAGCAGGAACGGCTGCACCGCAAGCAGGAACTGGCCGCCGCCTTCCGGCTGTTCGGAAGGTTCGGGTTCTCCGAGGGGGTCGCGGGCCACATCACCGCCCGGGACCCGGAGAACCCCGAGTGGTTCTGGGTCAACCCCTTCGGGATGAGCTTCAGCCGGATCCGGGTCTCCGACCTCGTCCTGGTCGACCACGCCGGCAACGTCGTCGAAGGCCGCCTCCCCGTCAACCGCGCCGCCTTCTGTATCCACTCCGAGGTCCACAAGGCCCGCACAGACGTGGTCGCCGCGGCGCACGCGCACTCCGTGCACGGCAAGGCGTTCTCGGCACTGCGCCGCCGCCTGGACCCCCTCACGCAGGACGCCTGCGCCTTCTTCGAGGACCACGGGCTCTACGAGGACTTCCGCGGCGTCGTCAACGACACGGAGGAGGGCCGGCGGATCGGCGAGGCGCTGGGCCCGCACAAGGCGGTCGTCCTCGCCAACCACGGCCTGCTGACGGTCGGTCAGAGCGTGGCCGAGGCCGCCTGGTAGTTCATCACCATGGAGCGCTCCTGCCAGGCGCAACTGCTGGCCATGGCGGCCGGCACGCCGTTCCACATCGACCGGGAGACCGCGCTCCAGGTGCGTGAGCAGATCGGCAGCCCGCTGTCCGGCTGGTTCCAGCTCCGGCCGCTGTGGGACCAGATCACCGAGGAGCAGCCGGACCTCTTCGACTGACCGACGGACCAGGGATCGTCGTGGCCCCGCACCGTCGTGGCCGTCCCAGAGAGGAACACCGTGCCCCTCCTCCGTTCCCCCTCGGCCGTGTCGCGGCCGAAGATGAGCAAGCCGGTCAGGACCACCGTCATCCTGCTCTTCGCGGCCTGGTTCGTCGACTACGTCGACCGGCTCGCCATCTCCGTGATCCTCCCGACCATCGGTGAGGAGTTCGACCTCGATCTCGGCCGTCAAGGCCTGATCGTGTCCGTCTTCTTCGTCGCCTACGCCGCCTGACAGATACCCGGCGGCATGCTGGCCGACCGGTTCGGGGCCAAGCGGGTCACCTGCTGGGCGCTGCTCGCCTGGTCGCTCTTCACCGCTCTCACCGGCCTCGCCTGGTCCTTCACCGCCCTGCTGCTGGTGCGCTTCGCCTTCGGGGCCGCCGAGGGCATCTTCCCCTCCGCCTCCATGAAAGCTCTGGTGGAGCGGACATCGGTCGCCGAGCGGATGGGCGCGCACGGGCTGGTCATGAGCTCCAACGCTCTCGCCTCCGTCGCCGCACCGCTGGCCGTTCCGCCGCTGGCGGCGGTGGTCGGCTGGCGCTGGGCCTTCCTCCTCTCCGCCGGGGTGGGCGTCCTCGTCTATCTCGCGGTAAGGCTGTGGCTGCCCGCCCCGCTCGAGCGGCCCAAGGACACGCCGGCCGCCGCGAGCGGCGTCCGGCTGGGGGAGATCCTGCGCATGCGCGTGCTGTGGCGGTTCTCCCTGATGCTCTTCGGCTACTCCGCTCTCATGTGGGGGCTGAGCACCTGGATCCCGACCTACCTCAGCACCGAACGCGGGCTCTCCCTCACCTCCGCCGGCGCCCTGGTGGCGGTGCCCTCCCTCGCCGGCGCGGTGGGCACCCTGCTGGGCGGGCGGCTGTCCGACCGGTTCGAGGGACACCACCGCAAGGTGATCGTGCCCGCCATGTCGGTCGCGGCACCCGCCCTGTGCCTGATGGCGCTCTCGCCCAGCCTCGCGGGCGCCGTCGTCTGCGGCACGGTCGCCATCTTCGCCGCCAGCCTGTGCTACATGCCGATCTTCGCCGTGCCGCTGCGCAGCCTCGCCCCCGAACTGGTCGGCGTCGGCAGTGCCGTCATCGTCTTCGGCGGGCAGGTCGCCGGCATGGTCGTGCCCCCGGCGCTCGGCGTGGTCGCGGACGCCGTCTCCTTCGAAGTCGCCTTCGCCCTCCTCGCCATCGGCCCGGTCATCGCGGCCGTACTCGCGATATTCACCCCGCAGGACACGGAGTCCTTCACCGCCGCCTTCCACCGGCCCGCCCCGCCCGTCGGCGTGCCCACCGCAAAGGAGCCATCATGACCGCCGTACCCACCGCTCTCCTTGACGGTCTGGACCGCGAACTGCCCGCGCTCCTCGACCTCTACCGTGACCTGCACGCCCATCCCGAGCTGTCGCACCAGGAGTTCCGCACCGCCGGGATCGCCGCGGCCCGACTGCGGGAGCAGGGCTGGAACGTGACCGAGGGCGTCGGAGGCACGGGGGTCGTCGGCGTCCTCACCTCGGAGTCCGGACCGGTAGTCCTGCTCCGGGCCGACATGGACGCGCTGCCGGTACAGGAGGCGACCGGTCTGCCGTACGCCTCGACCCGGACCGCGACGGACGCCTCCGGCCACGAGGTGCCGGTGATGCACGCCTGCGGCCATGACATGCACGTCACCTGTCTGCTCGGCGCGACCGCGCTGCTTGCCGCGAACCGGCACGCCTGGCGCGGCACGGTCGTCGCGGTGTTCCAGCCCGCGGAGGAGGTCGGCGGGGCCCCGGCCATGGTCGCGGACCGGTTCGCCGAGCGCTTCCCCCGCCCCGATGTCTGCCTGGCCCAGCACGTGGCCCCAGGCCCCACGGGTCTGGTCGGCATCCGCCCCGGGGCGATCATGGCCGCCGCGGACAGCCTCGCCGTACGCCTGCACGGCACGGGCGGGCACGCGTCGACCCCGGAGGCCACCGTCGATCCGGTGGTGATGGCCGCCGCGACCGTGATGCGCCTGCAGACGGTGGTCGCCCGCGAGGTGGCCGCGGACAAGTCGGCCGTCGTCACCGTCGCCTCGCTGCACGCCGGAACGCGCGAGAACGTCATTCCGGACACCGCCGAGCTCACGGTCAACATCCGCAGCACGACGGCCGTAATGCGCAGGCAGCTCCTCGACGCCGTCGAGCGGATCGTGCGCGCCGAGGCCGCCGCCTCGGCGGCGCCGAAGGAACCGGAGATCAGCGTCATCAACGGCATGCCGCTGACCTTCAACGACGCCGAGGCGACGGCCACCGTCCAGGATGCCTTCCGGGCCGGACTCGGGCCGGAACGCGTCATGGACCTCGAACAACCCCTCACGGGCAGCGAGGACTTCGGTGCCTTCGGCGCCGGCCTCGGAGCCCCCTCGGTGTACTGGATATTCGGCGGGCTCGACCCGTCCGCCTTCCACGACGTCGACCTCCTCGGGGACGGAATCCCGGCGGAAATCCCGCACAACCACTCGCCGCTGTTCGCACCGGTCCCCGAACCGACCGTCGAACTGGGCGTACGTCATCTGTTGCTGGCGGCCGCAGCGTGGCTGAACCCCGCCGGGAAGTGAGAGCGCCCATGTCCGACGCGCCCGAACGCATCTTCACCGGCGGCCCGGTCCTCACCATGGACCCCGCCGCCCCCGACGCCGAGGCCCTCGCAGTACGCGACGGTGTCATCACCGCCGTGGGCGCCGCCCGCGACGTACTCGCCCTGCGCGGTCCCGGCACCGACGTCGTGAACCTCGAAGGACGGGCACTCCTGCCCGGGTTCGTCGAGGCCCATGGCCACCCGACCACCATGGGCCTCGCCATCGCGCCGCCTGCGGTCGACGTCCGCCCCTTCACCGTGTCGACCGGGCGGGGGGTCTACGACACCATCCGCGCGACCGTGGCCGCGGCCCCCGGCCGGCCGGTCGGCGCGTACGGCATCGACCTGCTGCTCCAGCGCGATCTCGCCCCGCCCACCCGAGCGCGGCTCGACGGGATCAGCCCGGACGCCCCGCTCGTCGTGGTGTCCAACAGCGGTCACGCGGCCTACGGCAACACCCCCGCCCTGCGCGCCGCAGGCATCACGGCCGCCACACCCGACCCGCCCGGCGCCCGCTTCGTACGCGACGCGAACGGCGAGCCCACCGGCGAGGCGCACGAGAGCGCGGCCGTCATCGCGCTGATGAACACCGTCGCCGACGACCTCCTGGACGACGACCACGTCCAGGCGGCCCTGCGCTGGTCCTTCGGCCGGCACGCGCGCGTCGGCATCACCACCGTCACCGAGATGGCCGCCGAACCCCGGCTGCTGCCCGCCCTCCGGGCCGCCGCCGAACACCCGGACGCCGAGGTACGCGTACGTGCCTACGTCATGGGCACCCCCGAGCTGGCCGCGGACCCCGACCGGCGGTTCGCCGGCCACGCCCCCGCAGGCGACATGTTCGGCGTCTCCGGCATGAAGCTGTGGGCCGACGGCACTCCCTGGCAGGGCAGCATCGCCACCAGCTTCCCCTTCCGGGCGGGCGACGCCACCGCGCGCATCGGTCTCGACCACTGCGCCCACGGCAGCATGAACTACGGCGCCGACGAACTCGCCTCCCTCGCCGTCGCCTTCACCGCCCAGGGCTTCCCGCTGGCCTGCCACGTACACGGGGACATCACCTTCGAGGTGGTCCTGCGCGCCTACGAGAAGGCGGCCGCCGACGACCCCGGGCAACTGCGCGCACACCGGCCGCGGCTGGAACACTGCGGCGCCGTCACCGCCGACCAGTACCGCCGCGCCGCACGACTCGGCGCGACCGTCAGCCTGTTCATGGACCACGTGCGCTGGTGGGGGGACGTGCTGGCGGACGACCTGTTCGGCCCGGACGTCGCAGGCCGCTGGATGGCCGCACGGTCCGCCGTGGACGCCGGCCACCGCGTCTCGCTTCACAACGACGGCATCTGCTCGCCCACCGACCCGCTCTCCAGCGTTGCCACGGCGATCACGCGCCGCTGCCACCCGAGCGGTCGTGTCCACGGGCCCGAGGAACGCCTCACCGTCGAGGAGGCCCTGCGTGCCGTCACCGCAGACCCCGCCTGGCAGCTCCACCTGGAGAACGACATCGGCATGCTCCGCCCCGGCATGCGCGCCGACCTCGTCGTCCTCACCACGGACCCGCGCACCGCGAACCCCGACCGCTTCCAGGAGGAGGTAGCCGTGACGGCGACTTACCTCGGCGGACGCCCGACCTGGTCCTGACCGCAAGAAAGGACGGCCCCCGCGGTGTCCCACCCCTCACCGCCACAAGAGCCCTACGCCGCCTACCAGAACGAGATCTACCTCGACGGACTGTCCGGCGTCGTCCCGGAACACCCCATGCCGAGGGTGCGGGTCCGCCCATTGGCCAGGGCGCGGGCACTGGCGCTGGGCCGGTAGCCCAACTCGTCGACCACCTCCTGGATCTTCCGCCGCGTGTCGTCGGAGACGGGGCGCTTGCCGCTCAGCGCGTAGGAGACCGTGCTCCGCGAAACACCGGCCCGCCGGGCGATCTCACCGATGTTCACGGCGACTCGTTGCTCGAAGCTCGAACCGGTTCCGTACCGCCAGGGAGGAGGCGTCCGGTCCGCCGGTTGTGAGGGTGGGGATGTGAGAAGGGGCGCGGGTCGTCGTCGAACCGGTTCGCGTGAAGAAGGTAGGAAGCGCCGGAACGCCTGTCAACACCCCTGACCACACTTCTGCGATCCGGCAGGAAACCTACAATTCCCCGCGCCGGAGGGATTGTTGGCCCGGCTCCCCGGTGCTAGCTTCCCCGAACCGGTTCGATGAAGTGATCCCTCCGACGGCCGTGAACCCACCCTTGAGCGGAGCCCTCCACCCTCACGCCCCCCAAAGAGCCTCCAGCCGTTGTGGCGCGTGTGGCCGAACCGGTTCGACCGGATCCCCTTACTCAAGGATTGAGGACGCAATCCATGCCATACGCTGACAGATCCGCCCGGCGCCGGGCCCCGGCCGCCGTGGCGCTGGCCCTCGGCGCGGGGATGCTGGCCGCGCCCGCCGGCCCCGCGCAGGCGGCCGAGACACCCCGGCCCGCCGCCCGCTACACCTTCGACCAGGACGATCTCACCTCCGGCCGAATCACCGACAGTTCCGGCAACGGCCTCGACGCGAGCCTGGTGAACGGCTCCACCGCCCAGTCCGTGGCGGGCACGGACGGAGGCAATGCGCTGGCCCTGCCCGGCGGGGCGGCCACCTCCGACGGCGCCTACGTCCGCCTGCCCCGTGAAGTAATCGGCGACACAAGCGACTTGACGGTCTCCGCCCGGGTGAAGTGGAGCGGCGACACATCGCCCTGGCAACGGATCTTCGACCTGGGCACCGACACCACCAAGTACCTCTTCGCCACCCCGGCCAACAGCAACGGACTGCTGCAGACATCCGTGACCACCGGCGGGGGTGGAGCGGAGGCACAGGTCCGCGGCTACGCGATGCTTCCCGCTGATGCGTGGCAGACGGTCACGGTCACGCTCGACGCCAGGGCCGGCCGGCTGACCACCTACCTCGACGGCGCGGCGGTCTCCTCGGCCCCGACCAGCGTCAAGGCCAAGGACCTGCTGGACAGTTCGGCCACGGCCGCCGGCTACATCGGCAAGTCCCTCTACCCGGATCCGCTACTCAAGGGCACGATCGACGACTTCACCGTGTGGCACGCGGCTCTCAGCCCCGAGCAGGTGGCCGGCACGGTCGGGGACGTGCCCACGCTCCAGGAGCTCTCGAAGACGTCCTTCGAGGTCCGTACGACGGCGGGGACAGCCCCGTCCCTGCCCGCCGACGTCCGCTCCTCCTTCTCCGACGGCTACGACCGCGACACACCGGTCACCTGGGACGCCGTACCGCCCGAGCAGTACGCCCGGCCGGGGACGTTCACCGCCTCCGGAACAGCGGCCGGGCGCGCCGTGAAGGCGACCGTGACCGTGGTCCGCGAGGGACAGCTCACCGTCGACCTCGGCTCGGACACCGGGGCGTTCCACGGCGGCGCCTCCGGCACCCTCTACGGCGTGTACGGACCGGACGTCCCCACCAACAACCTCATCGAGGGCATGGGCCTGCGCACGGTCTCCACGAAGGCTCAGGACGGCCCACAGCACCCCGGTGCCGACGCACTGGACGTGGTCGGGCCGCTGGCCGATACCACCGACGGTGACGTCTATATCTACATGACCGACATCCACCGCGGTTTCCCGTACGAGTGGCCGGGCGACACGCCCGCGGAGAAGCTCAAGCTCTACAAGGAGAAGATCGCCAAGCAGGTCGACCAGGTCCTTCAACTGCCCGAGCAGTACCAGGACAACATCGTCTTCGTGCCGTTCAACGAGCCCGAGGGCAACATGTTCGGCACCGGCCAGTGGAGCTACAACAAGGTCAGCTGGCTCACCGACCCGGCTGACTACTTCGCCGCTTGGGACGACGCCTACAAACTCATCAAGGACAAGATGCCCGGCGCCCGGATCGCCGGCCCCAACACCAGCGTCCTGTACTCCCAGGTCAAGGGCTTCCTCACGCACGCCCTGGCCGCCGGCACCCTCCCGGACGTGATCACCTGGCACGAGCTGAGCCACCCGGAGGCGGTACGCGAGAGCGTCGCCACATACAGGTCCTGGGAGAAGGATCTGTTCAAGGGCACCGACCGTGAAGGCACCCAACTCCCGGTCAACATCAACGAATACGCCTTCAACTACCACACCTCGGTCCCCGGCCAGATGATCCAGTGGGTGTCCGCGATCGAGGAATCGAAGGTCGACGCGGACATCGCGTACTGGAACATCGACGGCAACCTCTCCGACTCCGCGGTGCAGTCCAACCGCGGCAACGGCCAGTGGTGGCTCCTGAACTCGTACGCCTCGATGAGCGGGCACACCGTGGAGGTGACCCCGCCGTTCCCCGGCGGGAACTACACGATGCAGGGTGTCGCCACGCTCGACGAGAAGAAGAAGCAGGCCCGACTGCTCTTCGGCGGATCCACCGGCAAGGGCAACATCACCTTCGCGGGCGTCCCGAAGGACATCTTCGGGAACCGGGTGCACGCCTGGGTGCGCGAGATCGAGTGGAGCGGGCAGGTGGGCGACTCCTCCGGACCGAAGCTGCTCACCGAGAAGGACCTGAAGGTCGGCGACGACGGTACGGTCGTGGTCGACTTCGGCGACGGCGACCTGGCCAAGCTGAAGGACTCCTCGGCCTACGAAATCGTCCTCAGCCCGGCCGGTCAAGCGAAGAGCACACAGTCCCCGCCCGTGCGCTGGAGGGCGTCGTACGAAGCGGAGGACGCCGCCCACACCGGATCCGGCTACACGAAGAACGGTCCCGAGGGCTCGACCAGCGACGTGTCGAAGTTCTACACCTCCGGCGGCTACGACGTGGGCGGCCTGCGCACCGGTTCGGACGTCACACTCGCCACCACCGTGGACGTGCCCGAGGACGGCACGTACGACCTGAGCGTCTTCGCCAACTCCCTCAACACCTTCGACAAGGTGAAGGAACAGGGCCCCACCAACGTCTTCCTGAATGTGGACGGCAAGGCGGACAGCGAGCAGGAACTGCACCTGCCGCTCGGCTACAAGTGGGTGGTCTGGGACCACACCGACACCAGGGTCCACCTCACCAAGGGCAGACACACCCTGACGCTCGCCGCGAAGAGCCTCGACGGCAAGCGCGTCACGAAGGGCGACGCCATTGTCGACCGCCTCGCCCTCTCCCTCCCCGAGGCATCGGCCGGTACTCAGGTGTACGAGGGTGAACTGGCCTGGCTGGGCGGCGGAGCACAGCCCGTGTACACCCTGCCGAAGCAGACCGGAACTCCCGCCACCGGCTCGGGCGCGGCCAAGCTCGCGAAGAACCAGACCGCCACGTTCTGGGTCTACTCGCCGACCGACCGCGAGGCCACCCTCAAGGTCGACACCCTCGGCGGCTCGGGAGCCGGGCTCGCCGTCAACGGACACGACGTCCTGC
The DNA here is from genome assembly GCF_055760475.1 of Streptomyces sp. DS1-CR2. Lineage (NCBI taxonomy): Bacteria > Bacillati > Actinomycetota > Actinomycetes > Kitasatosporales > Streptomycetaceae > Streptomyces > Streptomyces sp. DS1-CR2. The sequence continues at coordinate 8,451,371 of NZ_CM147085.1, read as the reverse complement.
GCCTGGCCAAGGGCCGAAGCAGCGTCGCGGTCTCCCTCTCCGGCGGCGTCAACAAGGTGACGCTGACCGGAAGTTCGTCGGCCACCCTCGTCGACCGCCTCACGGTCACACCCACCGAGGGCACACTCACGGCGCGTTCGTACGAGGCTCAGGTCGCCAAGCTCGCGGGCTCGGCCACACTCACCCCGCTCTCCCTGGCCACCGACGGCACGGCGATCACCGGTATCGGAGGCGCCCCGGGCAACGACAACACCGCGACCTTCACTGTCGCCGCGGACCGAGCAGGCCCGTACGCGCTGCGCATCCGCTACTCCAACCCCGAGCAGTCCGAAGCCACCCACTACAACCCGGACCCGCTCGCCCGCCACGCCGACATCAGCGTCAACAACGACGAGGTACAGCGGGTCGGGTTCCCGCACACCTTCCACCAGAACAACTTCTGGGAGCTGACCGTCCCGGTCCACCTGAAGAAGGGACAGAACACGATCGCCTTCCGCTCCGAGGAACTGCCCAACTTCGACGGCAGCACGTACGCCTCGGACACCTTCCCAGGAGTGCTGCTCCGCTCCCGCTACGCGCCGCTGATCGACCGGATCACCGTCGCGCCGTACGCGCGCGAGGTGCACTAGGGTGCTCCGCTTGTGGACCGGCCCAGGACACGCATCCTGCGCCGGGCCACAAGCGGAGTGGCGGGGTGGCCGTCAGCGCAGTCCGGCGCTCAGCCTGTACTGGCCGGACGGCAGCCGGAACGACGCGACGCCGTCGCTGTACTCGAGGAAGCGCACGCCGCGAAACCCAGGAGTTCCTGGCCTCCCGCCGGGACCGGATCAGCCCCGAGTCGGTCGGGATGCCCCTGGCCGGACGCAAGCGACGGGTAACGGGGCTGCGCCGCGAAGAGGTGGCCGCCCTGGCCGGGCCCAGCATCGACTACTACATCCGCCTGGAGCGTGGCGCGCTCACCAACGCCTCCGACAGTGTCCTGAACGCCATCGCCCGCGCGCTGCGCCTCGACGCCTCCGAACAGGTCGCGGCCGGGTTCGCCTTCTTGGCTCGTTGCCCAGGACGCGAGGAGGCACAGGTTGTCGTGGGGAGCCGTCCCCGGCTCGGCGGTGTAGGCGCCCAGGTGAGTGAGCAGGACCAGCGGGACGCCGTTCTCGGGGCCGAGGTCGCGGTATACGAGCGTGTTCGAACCTACAACGATGCGGCGGTTGGGCGCCGTGGCCCACGTGGTCGGGCGGGGACGGACGTTGGACTCAGCCACGGTTGGTCACCGCCTTCGGGTCGGTGGTGACCAGGACCTTGCCGCGTGTGCCGCCGGCGAGCGCCTCGTCGAGAGCCCGCGGGGTCTGGTCGAATGGGAGCACCCGGTCGATGACCGGGCGCAGCACCCCGTCGTCGACCAGCCCGGCGACCTGGCGCAGCGCGGCGCTATCGGGTGTGATGAACAGGAAGCGGTAGGTGACCCCGAGCGCGCGTGCCCGGCGGCGGGTACGGGCACTCAGGGCCCGGATGGCGAGCCGGACGACTGGGTTGACGCCGGCGCGCCGCGCGAAGACCGGGTCGGGCGGGCCCGTGATGCCGATGACGGTGCCGCCGGGGCGCAACACACCGAGGGAAGCCTGCAGCGTGGCTCCGCCCTGGGTGTCGAGGACGAGGTCGACGGGCTTGCCGGCGAGGCTCTGCGCGAGGTCGTCGTGGCGGTAGTCGATGACAATGTCGGCACCAAGCTCTCGGGCGGCTGCGATGTTCGCCGTCGAGACAGTGGTGGCGACGGTGCAGCCCAGGTGCCGGGCGAGCTGGATCGCGACCGATCCCACGCCACCGGTCCCGCCATGGATGAGGACGGTCTGGCCCTTCTTCACCTTGCCCATCTCGACGAGGGCCTGCCAGGCCGTGAGCGCGACGACTGGAAGCCCCGCGGCCTCGACCAGACTCACCGACCGGGGCACGGGTGCCATCGTGGCGGCGTCGACCGCGACGAACTCGGAGAAGGTGCCCGTGGCCGCCAAGTCGACATAGCCGTACACGTGGTCACCCACGGCGACGTCGCGTACCGCGGAGCCGGCCTCGACGACCTCGCCGGAGAGCTCACCGCCCATGACCTTGGGTAGCCGGAACGGGAAGATTGCCTTGAACTCGCCGGAACGGACCCGCTCGTCGGCATGGTTGACGCCCGACGCGACCATGCGCACGAGCACCTCATGGGGGGCGGTGACCGGTACGGGCATCTCGACCTGCCCCAAGGGGGAGCCGTACTTCTCGAGGACGAAGGCCTTCACGGACCACTCCTAGCAAAGCGTTTCTGGGGGTCGGGTATCTCGGCGGCGCGCATCCCGGATGGCCGCCGTACTTCTCGAACTGGTCTGTGTTGGCTGCGGCGCGGGCGCACGGTGTCCTCAGTCGCGTTCACCCATCAGGCCACCGGCACGACCGGGGCGATGACGCGGTCGGCGGCGCCTCCCTGGAGGCGGTCCAGGGAGGCGGCGATCCCCTCGTGGGGCACGCCGAGCGGCACCGCGCTGACCTCGGTCAGGCGGGTGTACTGATCATCGGTCAGGTGGACGTCGAGGGCGCCGAGGTAGCTGTCGAGCTGGGAGAGGTTGCGCGGGCCGATGATCGGGACGAGCGTGGCCACGGAGCGGGCGGCGCGCTCGCGCACCCAGGCCACCGCCACCTGGGCGGGCGTCACGCCGGTCTCCTCGGCGATCGCCAGGACGGTGTCGACGACTGCGGTCTTCTGGCCGGTGCTCTCGGTGTGGATGACCATGCCCAGGTCGCTCAGGCGCCCTTCGGCGGAGCTGCGGTACTTGCCGGTGAGTAGTCCGCCGCCGAGCGGGGACCACAGGGCGGCGCCGAGCCCGAGGCTCTCGGCCATGGGCAGGAGCTCACGGTCGGCGGTGCGCTCGACGAGGCTGTACTCGTGCTGGATGCCCACGATCGGGGCCCAGTTCTTCAGGTCGGCGAGGGTTACCGCGCGCGAGACACGCCAGGCGGGGAAGTTGGACAGCGCGGCATGGTGGATCTTGCCGGCGCTCACCAGGTCGTCGAGTCCGCGCAGGAGTTCCTCCATCGGAGTGAGCTCGTCGGGGAAGTGCACCCACAGCAGGTCGATGTAGTCGGTGCCCAGGCGCTTCAGGCTGGCCTCCACCGAGGCGACCATGTTCTTACGGCTGTTGCCGGTCTTGGAGATGTCCGGCTGCGGGGCGGCGCCGAGGGTGAACTTCGTGGCCAGGACGAAGTGGTCGCGGTCGGCGGAGATCAGCTTTCCGGTCAGTTCCTCCGACTCGCCGAACTGGTAGCCGTCCGCGCTGTCGAGAAAGGTGCCGCCGGCCTCGGCGAACCGGTCGAATATCCGGCGTGCCTCGTCCGGCTCGGCGCCGGCACCCCAGCCCGTGCCGAAGTTCGCGGTGCCGAGCGCGTACTCGGACACGCGCAGTCCGGTCCGGTGTCCGAAGGTCGTGTAACGCATGAGATGTCCTTGCCTGAGGGGTGAGAAGGGGGCCGCGGCGGGGTGGAGGGGTGAGCGTCAGTCCGCGTTCGGCTGGGGTGCTGCGGACAGGTTCTGCTTGACATACCGGCTGGTCTCGTCGGCGAGGATCTCCGGCAGGCCGGTCTCGATGCCGTACAGGGCCTGGGCCGCGACGTCGGCGGCGGCGACCTTCTGATCGGCAGGCACGCCGGCGGCCATGTCGGTGTCCATGTAACCGACGTGCAGCGCCGAGACGGTGATCCCGCGCGGTGCCAGCTCCTCACGGGTCGCGTCGCTCAGCGCCCAAGCGGCGGCCTTGGAGGCCGCGTAGGAGCCGAGGCCGGCCGGGTGGAACCAGGACAGGGCGGACAGGACGTTCAGTACGGCCCCGCCACCGTTGCCCTCGATGACCGGGGCGAAGGACCGGGTCACGGCGAGCGGGCCGAAGAAGTTGGTCTCCATCTCCCTGCGCACCTCAGCCACGTCGCCTCCGATCAGCGACGCGCCGGTGGAGATGCCCGCGTTGTTGATCAGCAGTGTCGCGTCGCACGCCACGTGGGTGGCCTCCTGTATCGACGCCTCGTCCGTGACGTCCAGCCGCAGCGGGATGACGCCCGGCACGTCGACCGTCTCGGGGCGTCGGGCCGCGCCGTACACCTTCGCGCCGCGCTCGACGAGCTGGGCGGCCAGGTGTCGCCCGAGCCCTCGGTTGGCGCCGGTGACGACCGCGACCGTGTTCTTCAGTTCCATGCTCGCTCCTGTCCTGGCGGGCGCCGTCGGCCACCCGCAACGAATTAGATTATGTATTCAATCTAAACATGGGTCTACGATAGATGCCAGTCGACATCCAAGTGGGAGGTGGTCATGGGCCGCGTATCGCAGGCACAGGCGGAGGAAAATCGCAGGCGGGTGGTGGACACCGCATCTCGGCTGTTTCGGGAGCAGGGCACGCAGGTCAGCGTCACCGACCTGATGAAGGCGGCCGGTCTGACCCACGGCGCGTTCTACAAGCAGTTCGCCTCCAAGGAGGCGCTGGTCGACGAGGCCACCGCCCACGCCTTCGCCGAGCTCACCCAGCGCTACAGCGCCGGGCTGGAGCGGCACGACGGGCAGCGCGACGTCGCCCAGCAGGCGCTGATCGACACCTACCTCTCCGTCGAGCACCGTGACGACCCGGCGGACGGATGCCCGGTCGCGGCGCTCGCTGCCGACATCGCGCGCGACGGCGGGGGGAGCGAGGCCCGTCGCGTCTACGCCGAGGGGGTGGCCGACTTCGCCGATTTCCTCGCCAGTGACGACCAGGACGGCATCGCCCGCCTCTGCACCCTGTTCGGCGCGCTGGTCCTGTCCCGGGCCACCAAGGGCTCCCCGCTCTCCGGGGAGATCCTCGCCGCCGCGCACGCAGCCTTGACGGAAGCAGGCTGATCAAGGGCACGGTGCGGGCGCACATCGACCGCGCTCGTGGGCGACGAGGCGTCCACGGCCAGGCGGAGGCGGTGAGAGAAGGCCGCCGGCGCCTGGCGCACCGACCCCACCGTGCGCGAGTCAGTTCCGGGCCGCATGCCCGGGAAGTGGAAGTTGCGCAGCCGACGTCAACGTGTCAGCAGGACTGCGATCTGCTCCCGGATGTCGCGCACGATCTCGTCGACGCTCGCGGCGACGTTCACGCTGGCCGCCATCGCGAGGAACATCACGGCTGACACGACGCGCGCCGTTGTCGCCGCGTCCGCCTCGCTGACCTGGGCGTCCCGGCATAGCACGGCGGCCACTACCCCCTCGGTCTGCCCGGTGATGGCGAGGGCCTCGTGGTGGTGGGGCTCGGCGGGGTCGCCGAAGACCATCTCGCGCAGGTAGACGCGCCCGTTGTCGACCTGGGTCCGGTTGCATTCGACGACCGGCCGGACGATCGCCATCACGGCGTCCAGGGCGTCCGGGGTGTTCTCGGCGTCCGCCCTGCCTCGTTCGAGGGCTTCGGCGTAGAGGGAGTTCTGGACGAGCAGGAGGAGCTCACCCTTGGTCTTGGCGTAGAGGAAGAGCGTGCCGGTGCCGATGTCGGCCTTGTCGGCGATCTGCTGGGTGGTGACCTCGTCGATACCGCGTTCGGCGAACAGTTCGCGGGCTGCGGCGGTGATGCGGTCGAGTTTGAGCTGCTTGTTCCGCTCGCGCCGACCAACCGGCTGGGAAGCGCCTGGCATGCGGGGCACCTTTCGGGGAATTTATTCTGACTGCACTCAGTTATGAGTATAGTCGTTACTGATGAGAATCAGAGGCGGTCTTCCGTCATCGTTCCACGACGACGCCCGCCCGGTCCCCCTTGATCCACAGCGGACACCGGCGACCGATCCACGCTCGACATCGACATCAAGGACCACGCATCCCATGACTTCGCCTTCCTCCCTCTGGGAGCCCTTCAAGCTCGGCCGCGTCGAGCTCCCGCACCGCCTCGCCATGGCGCCGCTGACCCGCAGCCGGGCGAACGCCGACGGCACGCCCGGCCCGCTGGCGGCCACGTACTACGGTCAGCGCGCCTCCCTCGGGCTGATCATCACCGAGGGCACGCAGCCCTCGGCCGACGGACAGGGCTACCCGAACACGCCGGGCATCCACACTCCCGAGCAGATCGCGGGCTGGCGCGAGGTCGCCGACGCGGTACACGCGGGCGGCGGTGCGCTGTTCATCCAGCTGATGCACGTCGGGCGCATGTCCCACCCGGACAACACCCCGCACCACCGCCAGCCGGTCGCCCCCTCCGCGATCTCCGCCGACCAGGACATATTCACCGCCACCGGCCCGAAGAAGACCCCGGTCCCGCGTGAGCTGAGCATTCAGGACATCCAGGCCACCATCGCGGACTTCCGGCATGCCGCCGCCTCCGCGATAGCCGCCGGCGCGGACGGGGTGGAGATCCACGGAGCGAACGGCTACCTGCTCCACCAGTTCCTCTCCCCGAACGCCAACCATCGCACCGACACCTACGGCGGCTCGGTCGACAACCGCTCCCGCCTCGTCGTCGAGGTCGCCCGGGCGGTGGCCGAGGAGATCGGCGCGGACCGGGTCGGCATCCGCCTGTCCCCCTCCATGCCGCTGGGCGGGATCAACGAGGGCGACACCGACGCCGTGCGCGCCCAGTACCGCCACCTGGTGGGCGAGCTGGCGGTACTGAACCTCGCCTATTTGCACGTCCATCACGTTGGCGACGACGACCTGCTGCGCTCCTTCCGCGAGGTGTGGCCGACCGCCCTGCTCGTGGTCCGCTACGGCCGAACCCGTGAGCAGATCGCCGACGACATCGACGCGGGCCTGGCCGACATCGCCCCGCTGGGCCGCTTCGCACTGGCCAACCCCGACATCGTCAAGCGTCTGCGCACCGATGCCCCGCTCAACGAGATCGACCCGGCCACCCTCTACGGCGGCGGCGAGGCCGGATACACCGACTACCCGACCCTGGCCCACGCCTGACACCAGCATCCACGAGCCGCCCATCCACCAGACCGCGGCGGGTGGGCAGCTCGTCGTCCAGCCGTGCGACAGCCTGCTCCCGACATGACGATGACCAGGGCAGAAGCAAGAAAGGGAACCTCCATGAACAGCACACACTTCGACGTCGCTGTCCTCGGTGCCGGGCCCGGCGGCTACGTCGCCGCGATCCGCGCCGCCCAGCTGGGCAAGAGTGTCGCCGTCATCGAAGAGCAGTACTGGGGAGGCATCTGCCTGAACGTCGGCTGCATCCCCTCCAAGGCGCTGTTGCGTAACGCCGAACTCGCCCACACCTTCCATCACCAGGCCAAGCAGTTCGGCATCTCGGGCGAAGTGAGCTTCGACTTCGGCGCCGCCTACGACCGCAGCCGCCAGGTCGCCGACGGCCGGGTCAAAGGCGTGCACTTCCTCATGAAGAAGAACGCCATCACCGAGATCGACGGCCACGGCACCTTCACCGACGCCCGCAGCCTCGACGTCGCCCTCACCGCCGGCGGCACGCAGAGCGTTACCTTCGACGACGCCATCATCGCCACCGGCTCCACCGTGAAGCTGCTGCCCGGCGTCGAGCTCAGCGAGAACGTCGTCACCTACGAGACCCAGATCCTGCAGCGCGAGCTGCCCACCTCGATCGTCATCGTCGGCGCCGGAGCGATCGGCATGGAGTTCGCCTATGTACTGCGCAACTACGGTGTCGAGGTCACGATCCTCGAATTTCTCGACCGCGCGCTGCCCAACGAGGACGCCGAGGTGTCGAAGGAGATCACGCGCCAGTACAAGAAGCTCGGCGTCACCCTCCTGACCTCCACCAAGGTCGAGACCGTCAAGGACGAGGGAACGTCCGTCACGGTTACCTACACCACGGCCGACGGTAAGCGGTCGGAGATTCGTACCGACAAGGTCCTCATGTCCGTCGGTTTCGCACCGCGCACCACCGGCTACGGTTTGGAGAACACCGGCGTCGCCCTCACCGACCGGGGCGCCATCGCGATCGACGAGCACATGCGGACCTCGGTACCGCACCTGTACGCGATCGGCGACGTCACCGCCAAACTCCAACTCGCCCACGTCGCCGAAGCGCAGGGCGTCGTCGCCGCCGAGACCCTCGCCGGGGCCGAGACCATGCCGCTCGGGGACTACCGGATGATGCCGCGCGCGACCTTCAGCCAGCCGCAGGTCGCCTCGTTCGGGCTGACCGAGCAGCAAGCCCGCGACGAAGGCCACGACGTACTGGTCGCCAAGTTCCCCTTCACCGCCAACGGCAAGGCCCATGGCCTTGGCGAACCAGGCGGCTTCGTCAAGCTCGTCGCCGACGCGAAGCACGGCGAGCTCCTCGGCGGGCACATGATCGGCGCCGACGTCGCCGAACTCCTCCCCGAGCTCACCCTCGCGCAGAAGTGGGACCTGACCGCCACCGAACTCGCCCGCAACGTTCACACCCACCCCACCCTCGGCGAAGCACTCCAGGAAACGTTCCACGGCCTCACCGGCCACATGATCAACCTCTGACTCCGGGCGGCGGCCGGTCAGCCGAGCGCCACCCAATCCATGCAAGGAGCACCACCATGGGAATCAGCCAGCAGCAGCACGAGTTCGCGGAGTTCCAGGCCCGTACGAGCGCGAAGTCGGGCGTACCCGGCCTCGACCTGGCCGTGGTCCGCGACATCATCGACTCCTACCAGCGGGCCTCGACCGAACCCGAAGGCGTCAGCTACGCCGAGGTCAACGCGGGCGGCGTCCCCGCCCTGTGGGCCATCCCCGAGGGCGCCGACCCCAACAAGGCGCTGCTCCACTTCCACTTCGGCGGATCCGTCACCGCCTCCATGTACTCCGACCGCAAGGCGGCCGGTCACATCGCCAAGGCCGCCGGCGTGCGCTCACTGGTCGTGGACTTCCGCCTGGCCCCCGAGCACCCCTACCCTGCCCAGCTCGACGACGCCGAGACCGCCTACCGCTGGCTGCTCTCCCAGGGCTACGAGCCGAAGAACATCGGCAGCACCGGCCACTCCATCGGCGGCACCCTCGCGGTGCTGCTCCCGCTGCGCCTGCTCGCGAAGGGTGAGGCGACCCCGGGCGCGATCGTCAGCATCTCGCCGTGGACCGACCTCACCATCCAAAACCCTTCGGTCGACGAGAACGAAGACAACGACAAAATGCTCAGCAGGGCCACGCTCGAACTCTTCCGGTCAGCCTGGCTGCAGGACCCCGCCGTGGACTTCGCCGACCCGCAGATCAGCCTCGTGAACACCGACCTGACCGGCCTGCCGCCCACCACCGTTCACTTCGGCGAGTACGAGACCCTCGCCGACGACGGCGCCGCGCTCGGCCGCCGCCTCGCCGACTTCAAGATCGCCTCCGAGGTCCACCCGCTGCCCGAAGGCCAGCACTCCTTCATCCTCAGCGCCGGACGCGTACCCGAGACCGACCAGGCCATCCAGCAGATGGGCCAGTGGCTACGCCAGCACCTCGGTGCCTGAACCCAGCAGCAGAGCAGGCTCGAAAGACGGCCGCGACAGCGAGACACCGCGATGCCGGTGACCGGTTCATCGGTCGCCGGCATCGCGGTGCCTCGCTGTCTCAGAACGTCACACGGGCACCGGGAAGAGCAGGCAGCTACTGGTGGCGTGCGCGAGCAGGCGGTCCGCCGCGTCGACCAACTGGGCCTGGGCGAGCGCGGTTCGGCGACCACCGCTGACCACCGTGCCGACGGCGCGCACCCGGCCGGTGTCCACGGTGACCGGCCGCAGGAACTTCACCGTCAGATCGAGCGAGGTGTACGCCATCCCCTGCGGGAGCGTGGACTGGACGGCGCAGCCCGCCGCGGAGTCGAGCAGCGTGGCGAAGACGCCGCCGTGCATGCTGCCGATCGGGTTGTAGTGCTCCTCGCCCGGCACCAGGGAGAAGACCGCCCTGCCGTGCTCCACCTCGTCCAGGGCGAAGTCGAGGGTCCGGCCGACCGGCGCCGCGGCAAGCCGCCCCGCCTGCACCTCGCGCAGGAAGTCGAGACCGGCCATGCCCGCAGCGGCCTGCGCCGGGATCGCCGGATCGTCCCAGCTGTACGTACGTGTTCGCCCCACAGCCTAGCGCCTTCCTTCTGATCATCTGGCTTTCCCAAGTGAAGCTAGCTGCGCCTTCATCTGACTGTCAATTACGAAGCCAGGGGCTCTACGATGACCGGATGGAGTGGCTTGAGGTGAGCACGGAGAACTGCCCAGTCCAGCGTGCGCTGGATGTAGTCGGGGAGAAATGGACGCTGCTGATCCTGCGCGACGCCGTCAACGGGGTGCGCCGCTTCGACAGCTTCCACCGTCACATCGGCCTCTCGGAGGCCGTCCTCAGCGACCGCCTGCGGAAGCTGACCGCAGCCGACGTGTTGAAGGCTGTCGCCTACCAGGAGCCAGGCCGCCGCTCCCGTAACGAGTACCACCTGACCCGTAAAGGATGGGACCTGTGGCCCGTCCTGGTAGCGCTCAGCCAGTGGGGCGAGACGTACGCCGTCGGCCCCGAGAGCCCGAGCCCCGTCCTGGACGTGACCCACACTGACTGCGGCGCCCCGGTCCACGTCACCGTCCAGTGCTCCGCGGAGCACACCCCCCTGACTCCCGAGGACGTCACCGTCCGGCTGGGGTCAGGTGCGCGACGTCTCTCGTGAGCCGTTAGCCCCGGGTGGGCAGCCGGGTGATGGCGGAATGTCCTGGTACTGGAGACGCCGGCCGCTTTCAAGAGGGTGATCGCGACGGTAAGTTCGCCGAACGGGCGACCGCGCTTCCGAACACGCCTGCGAAGCCGCTGTGCCCGCCGGTCCATCCCCCGCCCCGGCGGGCACAGCCCCGGCCCCACAGCCATTGATCGCCCTCTCCCCCGCCCGTCCTGGGCACCCGGGGGGCGGTCGCACTGCGTAACTCCGACAGTGCGAAACGCGGTAGCCGGCCCGTCCGGCCGACCAGGTGCTCGGATCGGACGGGCCGGCTCTCGCCGGCGACGCCTCGGCCTCCCATCGGTGCTCGCCGTGGAGTGCCACCGCAGTGGCGGCCCAGCACCTCGCGGGGCAGCGAAGGCCGGCCTCCTCCCCGGGCCGAGCCGCGCCTGGCGGTGTGCAGGGACCGGCCGGGCGGGACGAGTGAAGCCCAGCAAGGCCGCGAAGGCGCGGCGTGCCTCGAGTCGGGTACCTGAAGGGTACGTTGACCCTCAGGTACTCGACCTTCGTTGTGTGGTACTGCTCGTAGGCCAGGCCGGTAAGTTCGAGGCTGCACAGGCTTACGGCTCCGGCGGAGTCGTACGGGCCAGGAGCCGGTGTCCGCAGGGCAGTTGTGGACGCTGGAGGATAGTCGGACACGACGGGAGGGTTCGCATTGGATCGTCTGGCCCGAGCGGACCTGGAGGTCGGTCGAGTCCAGTTCGTGCTTGACGGGTTTGTCATCGGGGCCGGAGAAGCAGTCGGCGACCAGCGTCCGAAACGCGATGCTCTTGGCACGGGCCCGGCCGGTAGTGGCCGCGACGATGCCGTTCCCGACCTGCTCGTGGGAGGCGCGGACTTGACGGGACACATGGGCCGTGGCGTGTCCGGACCTACGGTCACCGGAATCGCCCGGAAGCAACGCCCCTCCGTCGTGGGGCGCCGGCAGGGCGGCGACGTAATTCCGCAACGCCCGACGCTGTGCACGTTGGACAAGAAGGTCACCACCGCAGGTCGACCGGACGCGGTGGGCCTGTGACCGGTCGGCCGGCGCCCGTGGTGCTGCCCCCGTCGCTGCGGGTGCGGCTGGGGCTGGTGGCGGCCCTCGCCGCGCTGGTGGTCGTCGTGCTCGGGGTCCGGTATGCCGGGGTGGGCCAGCCTGGCAGGGTGGACGCGCGGATCCGGGCAGCGGTGGAGGGTGTGGGGCCGCTGCGGCGGCACGTCGCTCTGGCCACGGACTTCTTGGGCGATCCCGTGGGAGCGGCGATGCTGGTAGCGGCCACCGTGACGGGCTGCGTGCTGCTTCGGCGTCCTCGTGCAGCGGTGCTCGTCGTTGCCGGCACCGGCATCACGGTGGGGACGACGACGCTGCTCAAGCACCTGGTGGGACGCACCATCCACGGCGACGAGAACCTGTCCTACCCGAGCGGGCACACCGCGTTCGCCACTGCGCTCGGCCTCGTGGTGGCGCTGCTCGCGACCGGCCGGTTCGGCCTCGGCAGGACGGCCGGCACTTCACTCGTACTCGCCGCGGCGCTGGTCGCCGGCGCCGCCATGGGCTGGGCGCAGGTCGTCCTGGGCGCGCACTACCCGACCGACGTCTTCGGCGGCTGGTGCACCGCGCTGGTGGTGGTACCGGCGACCGCGTGGCTGGTCGACCGGACGGCTGACGGGCTGGGCGATCGGACGGCCATCACCGGTCGGCGGGCGCGTCGCTGACGTCACGCCACGCCACTCACGTCACGTCACGCCAAGCGGCGGAATACGGGCTTCACCGGCCGCCCGGCCAACCATGGGGTGGGGTCAGCGGCGTCCAGTGCCTTCCGGTACACCGCACATGCCTGGGCCACCACGTCGACCGTGCGGTCGATGTCGGCGTCGTCGAGCGCGCTGCTCACCACGAACGACGGGGCAAGGACTCCGCCCGCGAGGAGCCGGCGCAGGAACAAGGTGCGGTACTGCTGCGACGGCTGCCCGTTCTCGTCGAGGGTGGCGAAGACCAGGTTGCTGGCCCGGCCCCGGACGACGAGGTGGTCGCCGACGCCCATGCCGACCGCGGCCTCGCGGACACCGGAGGCCAACCGCTCGCCGAGGGCGTGCAGTTGTGCGGTGATGCCCTCCTCGACGTACGTGGTGAGCACGGCCATCGCGGCGGCCAGCGAGTGTGTTTCCGCACCGTGTGTGGTGGACAGCAGGAACACCCGCTCGCCGGAGTGACGAAGGCCGCCCCGCTCCATCAGATCGCGGCGCCCGGCCAGCGCGGAGACGGCGAACCCGTTGCCCAGCGCCTTGCCGAACGTGGAGAGGTCGGGGACAACGCCGTACAGACCCTGGGCGCCCGCCTCGGACCAGCGCAGGCCGGTGATCATCTCGTCGAAGATCAGTATGCAGCCGTGCCGGTCGGCCAGCTCGCGCAGGCCGGCGAGGTACCCGGGAGTGGGGTCTCCCCTGCTCGAACGGAGTTGAGAGCTGGGGGAAGACTCGGTGTGACCGACAGGTTCGAGGATCAGGCAGGCGACCTCGTCCTGGTACCGGGTGAGCAGCTCCTCCGTGGCGGCCAGGTCGCCGTAGGGGAACGCCACGGTGAGCTCGGTGGTCGCCTCCGGAACCCCGGCGGACATCGGCGATGTGCCGATGAACCAGTCGTCGACGGAGAAGAACGGATGGTCGCCGCAGATGGCCACCCGCGTGCGCCCGGTGGCGGCGCGGGCCAGGCGCACCGCGGCGGTGGTGACGTCGGAGCCGTTCTTCGCGAACTTGACCATGTCGGCGGTCGGCACCGTGGCCAGGAAGCGTTCCGCGGCGTCGGCCTCCACGATGGACGGCCGGACGAAGTTGCTGCCGCGGTCGAGTTCCCGTCGCACCGCCTTGAGCACGCGCGGGTGGGCGTGGCCGAGGCTGACCGACCGCAGGCCGGACCCGTACTCGATGTAGCGGTTGTCGTCGATGTCCCACACATGGGCACCGCGGCCGTGGCTGATGACCGGGGCCAGGTTCTCGGGGTACTGGTCGTCGCCCTTGGCGTAGGTGTGCGCGCCCCCGGGGATCATGGCGTGCAGCCGCTCGTTCGCCAGCTGCGACCGGGGCAGGAGGAACTCTTCGGCATCCACGCTGACTTCACGTCTCCCTTTGCTTCAGTGCCTCGGCGAGTCCCGGCGCCTCCCGGTCCCGCTGGGACATCGATATGACCGGCAGCGGCCAGGGGATGGCGAGCTCCGGGTCGTCGAAGGCGATCGTCACGTCCTCGGCCGGATCGTGCGGGCGGTCGATCCGGTACGAGGTGTCGGCGGTTTCGGTCAGTGCCTGGAAGCCGTGCGCGCACCCCGCCGGGATGTACAGGGTCACCTGCGTCTCGCCGGACAGTTCGAAGAAGGCCCGGCCCAGGTAGGTCGGCGAGTCGGGCCGCAGGTCCACGACGACGTCGAAGATGCTCCCGTACGAGCACCGCACCAGCTTGGCCTCGCCTGCGCCGGAGCGCAGGTGCAGGCCGCGCAGCACGCCCCGGACCGAGCGGGACAGGCTGTCCTGGACGAAGGCGTCCGGGTCGAGGCCCACCGAGCGGACCACCTCGGCGTCGAAGGTGCGGCAGAAGAAGCCGCGTTCGTCTGCGTACGGCGTCGGCTCGAACAAGTACGCGCCGTCGATCGCCGGGACTTCGATCGCTTTCATGGGGCCTCCCGCATGACGTGGGTGTGGGCGTGGCCGGCCGCCGGAAACAGGGCCGCGTCCAAGGCGCTGAACTGGTACTCAAGTTGCTCAGCAGCGACCAGGTTCCGCTCGGTGAGGGTCCGCCGCAGCTCCGGCGATCGCTGCTCCAGCGCCCGGAACTGCTCGAGCAGCCGGTCGGCGTCGACCTCGCGAGCCGAGTGACAGTACGTGCCGAGGCCCATCTGGGCCATGAGCGCGTCGCTCTTCGCCGCATAGGTGAGGGCGAGCGTCGGCGTGCCGACCTTCAGCGCGCAGATGAGGTTGTGGTAGCGGGTCGCCACCACGGTGTCGACCGCCGCCATCTCCTTCATCAGGTCGGCCAGCGAGGCCGCCTCGGCGCTGGTGACCAGCGGCGAGTCCACCGCGTCGAGGATCGCGGCGACCACCGGCGCGTCGACCTCGTCGCCGGACAGCAGCCGGACCGGCCTGCCGTCCTCGACCAGGGCGCGGACGAACCCGATCGTCCCGACGAGGTAGCGCCGGTGGATCTCCTCGGCCCGGGCGCGGTCGTCGTTGCCGCCGTGGAAGGCCATGACGCCTACGCCGACCGGGCCCGGCGGGCCCGAGGGCGCGCTCGCCCGCAGCGTCGGCAGGGAGAAGGTGAGGTCTGGGTAGACCTCGTCGCGGGAGGTGTCCACGCCCATCGCCCGCATCGCGTCGCGGGACGGGGTGTCCCGGTACGACCGGTACGCGGCCAGCCGCGCCGACCAGCGCACCAGGGCCCGGGTGGGCCGGTTGCCGATCGGGGCGGCGCCGACGCCGACCAGCGCGACCCGGGTGCCGAACAGCCGGCCGGATGCGCAGAGCAGGAACAGCGCGTACGGGAAGCCCCACGGCCGCAGCGGCAGCGTGGCCTCAAGGACGCCCATGCCTGGCACGATCACCACGTCGTGCCGGCGCACCCAGGCGGCGGTGCGGACGGCGTCGACGAGTTTGCCCAGACCCTTCGCCGCGATCGCGCCCGCACGCGATGCCGTCCGGTACTCCCCGCGGTACCAGTGCAGCCGCGTCGCGGGGATCCCGTACCGTGCCGCGACGGCCTCGGGTCCGCCGCACAGCGCGTCCACGGCCGCCTCCGGGTGCTGGGCGCGGAGGTAGCCGAGCACGGCCTCGAGCGACCCGTCGTTGCCGAGGTTGCCGGAGCCGAGCAGTCCGAACACTCCGACGCGCACCGGGGTTTCGTTCTCCGGCGTCATGCCTGCCTCCCCTCACGGCCGGCGACGAGGGCGTCGACGGAGACAGTGAGCCCGCTCGGGTCGACCGGGGCGCGGTCCTCGACCCGCTCGCCGGCGCCGGGCCGGACCCGGCTGGACATCCATGCGGCCAGGTGGCTGTAGCACGCGCGCCGGTCGGCCGGGGACAGCGGTGCCCGCCGGATCGCCGCGACGAAGCCCCAGACGTACTCGGCGAGCAGCCGGGGCGTCGGGTGCAGCGGGCCTGCCCGGCGTGGGTCCAGGTTGACGGACCGGGCGCGCTTGGACGGGTTCGCCCGCTCGGCGCGGGTGGGGTGGTCCCGGCGGAAGTACAGCAGCTCCGGCACCTGGTGGAAGGGTCCGTGCAGGGTGATCTCGGCGACGAATGTGCGGTCCGCGTGGTGGTAGCTGTCGAGCGGCTTCACCCGGCGCAGCACGTCGGCCCGCATCACCCCGTAGAAGTCGTCGCCACCGGGCTCGAAGAGCAGACTGCGGAAGCGCTCGGGCGGGGACGGCGAGTCGGTGGCGAGCCCGTATTCGTACGGGACCTTCACCTGACCGTCGCCGTCGATGACCGCCTGGCCGCTGTGCGCGAGGATCACGTCCGGCCGCTCGTCCAGCGTCTGAACGCAGCGCCGCAGCAGATCCCGGCCGTACAGGTCGTCGTGCGAGGCCCACTTGAACAGCTCGCCTCGGCACTCGGTGAACACACGGTTGTGGTTCGGGGTGGCGCCGATGTTCCGGGGCAGCCGGAGGTACCGGATGCGCGAGTCCTGTGCGGCGTACCGTCGGCAGATGTCCTGGGTGGCGTCGGTCGAGGCGTTGTCGGAGATGACCAGCTCGAAGTCCTCGTAGGTCTGGCCGAGCAGGGCGTCGAGCGACTCGGCCAGGTACTCCTCGCCGTTGTACACGGGCAGGCCGATGCTCAGCCTGGGGTGGGGGGTCATGAAGTCCTCACTTCGGGGATGGGGTTGTGGTGACGCTCGCGCAGAGCGGACCGCAGGTGCAGCCACCACACGGCCGAGCCGCTGACGGTCGCCGCGGCGACGCCCCAGGCCGAGCCGACCGTGCCGGCGGCGGCTGCCCCGCCGAGCCCGCCGCTGACGTAGCAGGCGGAGGCGAACAACTGGCTGCGCAGGCTGCGCCGGGCCGCGCCGAGCGCGCGCAGTCCCGCCGCCGCGCCGGTGCCGAGGCCGGCGCCCGCGACGCTGAGCGTGACCGGCACGATGAGCTCCGCGGCGGAATGCCAGACGCCGCCGAGCACGAGCTCGCCGAGCCGGTCCGGCATCAGCAGCAGCGCCCCGCCCCAGAGCAGCGCGGCGGCGGCCTGCCCGCCGCCAAGGAGGAGGCAGAAGTGGCCGAGGCGGTGCGGGGCCCGCCGCAGCACCCGTGCCGCCTCCGGGACGGTGACCAGCGAAAGACCCATCAGTACGGCGAGGAACGGGCCGAGCAGCAACTCGGCACCCCGGACGGCACCCACCGCGCCGACTCCGACGATCGCGCCGAGCCCGTACGCCCGGAGCTGGCTGGCGCCGCTGAGGCTGACGTTCTCGACCAGGTACCGGTAGCCGAGATCGCGCTGCTCACGGAGCCACCCGCGCGCTCCGGTCAACTGGGGCCGGATACCGGACTGGAGGCAGCCGTACCCCGCCGCCACCGTGGCGGACGCGCCCCAGGCGAGCACGAATGCGGCCACGGTGCCCACGCGGGCCGCCACGACCAGGGCCGGGACGAGTGCGACGCCCCACACGAGGTCGTTGACGAACGCCTTCCGCCCGGTGCCGGCGGCGAAGAACGAGAACCGCCAGGCGTCCTGCAGCAGCAGCCCCGGCAGCATGACGCCGAGGCAGGCGAAGGCGGGCCCCACGCTGCCGCCGAGACCGAGCCCGACCACCAGACACGCCACGCCGATGGCGGCACCGACGCCGAGCGCGGTACCCGACGACCGGGCCACCGCCCCGCGCCAGGACGCGTCCGGCACACCGCTGAAGCGCACCACGAGAGGGTCGGTGGCAAGGCCGCGGGAGACGTTGAGCACCACGCCGTAGGTCACCCAGGCCAGGCTGAACACGCCGAACGCGGTCACCCCCAGCGAGCGGGCCACGTAGATCCCCACCACGAAGTTGCTCAGGCTGGAGGCAGCCTGGTCTGCCAGTCCCCAGGACAGCCGGCCGACGAGGGCCCGCCGGGCGGATCCGCCCGGTGGCGCCGTTGCCGGTGGATCCTCCCCCTCGGTGGTCATCGGCGTCATGCCTTGATCAGCCCGGCGGCGCCCAGGGCGTCGGCCGCGCCGGCTACGGCGCTGAACGGCAGCCCGGACCGCTCGGCGACGTCCAGCAGACTGTGCTCGCCGTCGGAGAGGCTGAGCACCCAGAGCATGGCCATCTGGGCCTGCTTCGCGTCGCTGCGGCCGCCGAGCGAGTCGTACAACCCGCGTCGGCCCAGCTGTGGTTCGCCGTAGGGGCTGAGGTTGAGGTACCGCCGGTTGTGGTCGAGGACGGCGAATGCCTCGCGGCAGACGGCGAGCGTGTCCGCCATCGCCTCCGGGGAGACGAAGTCCGGGTTGTCGGCCGAGGTGTGGTACTCGGGGTACCCGGCGTACGGGGTCCGGCTGAGCGAGCCCACGCCGAGATCGAACCCGGGCGAGCAGAACTGCCGCTCGTCGTAGCCGTACGGAGTGAACTCGGTGACGTGGTGCGGACGTTCGGAGGCGGAAAGGACATGCCGCATCACCCGGTCGATCTCCGCGTCGCCGCGCCTGCTCTGCTTGTACGTCAGCCGGCCCGAGTCACCGGCGCAGGCCAGCACGAGCCCGTGCCTGACCCGCTCGATCCGCTCCGCGTTGCGGGCCAGCCACGTGATCGCCCCGATGGTGCCGGGCGCGTAGATGAACCGGTACGTGTAGTGCGGCGTCTCCTGTGCAAGGGCGCGGGCCAGGTATGTCGCCACCGCGATGCCGGCCAGGTTGTCGTTGGCCAGCGACGGGTGGCACACGTGGCAGGAGACGATCACCTCGTCGGGGACCTGTCCGGGAATCACATGCTCGGCGTAGGTGAGGTGGCCGTCCGCGAGCGTGGAGTCGATGCGCACCTCGTACTCGCCGTCCGGTAGCGCGTCCAAGGTCTCCTGGGCCAGGCAGAACCCCCATGCCGACTGGTAGTAACTGGTGCGGTACGGGACCCAGGCCGGGTGGTCCGGCAGAGTGTGCAGGTGTTCCCGCAGCTCGGCCAGCGGCATGGTCGCCGACACCGGCACGCTGTAGCCGAGCACGTGCAGGCTGGACGCGGCGAAGTCGACGACCCGGTTGCCGGCGGTGTCGGCGATGTACGCGTCCCGGATGTTCCACTCCTGCGGCACAGTCCAGTCGAGCACTCGCGTCCCGGTCGGCACCTCGTGCACCTGGAGCGGGACGTACTCGCCGACGATGTCCAGGGTGGCACGCACACCGTCGCCGGTGATGCTCCGGCAGAGCGGGTACAACCGCTCCACCAGTGCATGCATCTCTTCGCCGACCGCTGTCATCGGCGCCACCGCAGGGTGTCGTCGACCGCGCCGGCTTCGGACGCCGCGCGCAGCACGGCAAGGCGGGTGAAGCGTCGCTCGAAGTCCTCCCGGGTCAGCCCGAACTTCCGGTAGGCGTCGGCGAGTTCGAGCGCTCCCCGCTTCACCGTCCACTCGCAGTCGAAGCCGGGGATCGCGGCGCGCACCCGGGAGAAGTCCACCCTGTAGGACCGTGGATCGGCACCGGTCTCCCCGGTGATCACCACCTTCGAGCCGGACACCGCCTCGGCGACCTGCTCGGCGATCTCGGCGACCGTGACGTTGTTGATCTCGCTGCCGATGTTGAACGCCCGGTCGTGGACCGCTTCGCGTGGCGCGCTCAGCGCGGCCGTGAAGGCATGTGCGATGTCGGCGGCGTGCACGAGCGGGCGCCACGGAGTGCCGTCGGACAGTACAAGTACCTCGCCGGACAGGAGCGCGTGGCCCACCAGGTTGTTCAGCACGATGTCGGCGCGCAGCCGGGGTGAGTAGCCGAAGGCGGTGGCGTTGCGCATGTACACGGGGCTGAAGTCGCCGTCGGCGAGCGCGTGCAGGTCGTCCTCGACCCGCACCTTGGACTCCGCGTACGGCGTCACCGGGCGCAGCGGGGCGTCCTCGGCCACCAGGTCGTCTCCGCCGGCGGCGCCGTAGACCGAGCAGGTGGACGCGTACAGGAAGCGCCGCACTCCGGCGTCGCGGGCCAGCCGGGCAAGGCGTACGGACGCGTGGTGATTGATGTCGTAGGTGAGGTCCGGCGCCAGCGATCCCAGCGGGTCGTTGGACAGCGCGGCCAGGTGGATCACGGCGTCCACTCCGGCCACGTGGTCGGCCGTGACGTCGCGCAGGTCCACCCGATGCCCCGCAGGGTCCGCGGGCGGCGGGCCGAGGACGCAATCGGCGAACAGGCCGGCGTCGAGGCCGACGACCTCGTGCCCGGCGGCCGCGAGGACGGGGGCCATCACGGTGCCCAAGTAGCCCTGGTGTCCGGTCAGTAGTACGCGCAAGGTTCATTCCCCCAGGTCGAGCGTGAGTTTGGTGACGGCGAACGCCTCGGCGTAGCGCGCGTGGCATTCGATGCCGCGGATCCGTGCGAGACCGAGGAAGGCCTCCCGGTCGTACCAGGGCCGGTGCCGTTGCGAGGGGTAGTGCTCCTGCAGCAGCCGCACCTTCTGTTCGGCGATCTCGGGCGCCAGCGGCTGGTACGCCGCCGGACGGCCGAGATCGCCGTCCCACTTGACGATCTCGTAGCCGAGCACGAGGTGGTCGCGGAATGCGGTGGTCATCAGCTTCGCAAGGCCGCGGTGATCCTGGTGCGCGTCGTCGGTACGCGGGGCAAGGACCAGGTCCGGCTCGGTCTGCCCGCGCAGCTCCTCGACCGCGGCTTTGGCTTCCTCCCAGTGCGCGGGCATCCGGCCGTCGGGCAACTTGAGGACGGTCAGGTGCAGTTCGGCGCCCGGGCAGAACGCGGCGAGCGCGGCCTGCTCCTCCTGCTCGCGCTCGCTGCCACCGCCGGAGAGCACCAGAGCGTCGACGCGGATGCCCGGGTGCGCGCGGCACAGTGTCAGGAGTGTGCCGCCCGCGCCGATGGCGATGTCGTCGCAGTGCGCGCCCACCGCGACGATCCGGTCCAGGCGCCCCGCCCCGAGCCGGATCACGCGCTCACCCCCGCGCCGTCCCGTTCCCATACGGCCCACGGGCGGTCGCCGCGGGCGTAGGCCTCGTCGAGCGCGGCCCGCTCCTTCACCGTGTCGGTCGGCTTCCAGAAGCCGCGGTGCTGATGTGCCACAAGGCGGCCCTGTTTGGCCAGTTGGGCACATCCGTCGGCGACCAGGTCCCCGTTCTCCGGTATGTGGTCGAAGACCTCCTGGCGGAGCACGAAGTAGCCGCCGTTCTCCCACAGCGGCATGTCGCTCACCGCGGTGATGCCCCCCACCAGGCCGTCCTCGCCCAGGTCCACGCAGTGGAACGAGGACTGCGGCGGCACCACCATCATCGACGCACCGGCGTCGCGCCGGGCGAACCGGTCGATCATCTGAGGCAGCGGGGCATCAGTGAGCACGTCGGCGTAGTTGGCGAGGAACATCTCGTCGCCGTCCAGGTGGTGCCGCACCCGGCGCAGCCGCTCCCCGATCGGCGACTCGATGCCGGTCTGCGCGAAGGTGATCGTCCAGTCGGCGATGTCGGTGGAAAGGAGTTCGGTCCGCCCGCCCCGCAGCACGAAGTCGTTGGACGTCGTCTCCTCGTAGTTGAGGAAGAAGTCCTTGATGTGGTGGGCCCCGTACCCGAGGCACAGGATGAACTCCGTGTGGCCGAAGTGCGCGTAGTAGCGCATGACGTGCCAGATCAGCGGTCGCGGGCCGACCATCGCCATCGGCTTGGGCGCTTCGTCGTAAACGCCGGCTCCGCTGCGCATCCGCATCCCGTAACCGCCGCAGAACAGTACGACCTTCATGCCTTGACCTCGACAATGCTCAGTTCCGGTATGGGGAAGACGATGCGGCCGCCCCAGTCGTGGATGAAGGACAGTTGCCCGACCAGCTCGTCCCGCAGGTTCCACGGGAGGACGAGGACGTAGTCGGGCTTGTCGGCGGCTATCTGCTCGGGCGGCAGGATCGGGATGCGGGTGCCCGGGGTGTACCTGCCGTGCTTGTAGGGGTTGCGGTCGACCGTGTACGGGAGCAGGTCGGGCCGGATGCCGCAGTGGTTGAGCAGGGTGTTGCCCTTGCCAGGGGCGCCGTAGCCGACGACCGTCTCGCCGCGCTCGGCCGCCTCGATGAGGAACTTCAGGAGGTCCCGGCGCACCTTGGCCACCCGAGCGGAGAACTCGGTGTACCCGGACAGCTCCTGCAGACCGGCGGCCTTCTCCCGGTCGAGCACATCGGCCACCTGCCGGGTCGGCTCGCCGGCCACGTCGGCCGGCCGGGCCCACATCCGGATGGATCCGCCGTGCGTGGGCAGCAACTCGATGTCCACGAGCGCGAGTCCGCCGCTCGCAAGGGCCCGCATCGCGGACGCGACCGTGTAGTACTGGAAGTGCTCGTGGTAGATCGTGTCGTACTGGTTCTCCTCGATCAGGGTCAGCAGGTGCTGCACCTCGATGGAGACCCAGCCATCGTCGGCGACCAGGGCGCGCAGCCCCTGGGTGAACCCGACCACGTCGGGGATGTGCGCGTACACGTTGTTGGCCACGACCAGGTCGGCCGGGCCGTGCTCGGCGCGGACGGCCGAGCCGGTGGCCGGGTCCAGGAACTCCGTGAGCGTGGGCACACCCGCGTCCCGCGCCGCGGCGCCGACGTTCACCGAGGGCTCGATGCCGAGGCAGCGGATCCCCTGGTCCACCATGTGCCGGAGCAGATAGCCGTCGTTGCTCGCGACCTCGACCACGAAGGCGTCGGCTCCGAGATCAAGGCGCTGTACGGCGTCGGCGGTGAACTTGCGCGCGTGCTCCACCCAGGAGGTCGAGAAGGAGGAGAAGTACGCATACTCGCTGAACGTCTCCTCCGGCGTGATCAGGGGCGGGATCTGCGCGAGCCAGCAGTCGGTGCAGACCCGCAGGTGCAGCGGGTACGCCGGCTCCGGCTTGTCCAGTTGGTCCGCGGCGAGAAAGCTCTCACACGGCGGGGTCGCCCCCAGATCGACGACGCTCGCCAGCGTCGCCGAGCCGCAGAGTCGGCATCGTGTCATCTACTGTCCCCATCCCCCTTGCTCGCGCGGGTGTCCCCGCCGCGAGCCAGTGCTGACCGACCCGCGATCGCGGTGCGGTACTCCTCCACCAGGCGCTCAAGGCCGACGGCCGGGCTGAAACCCTGCTCGTAACGGCGCCGGGCCGCCTGGCCCATCTCCTGGTTGCGTGCCGTCCCGGCCGTGATCCGGCGCATGCAGTCCGCGAGCGAGGCAACCTCGCCCGGCCGGTGCAGCAGCCCGGTCACCCCGTCCTCGACGAGTTCGACGAAGGCGCCGTGACCGGCGGCGACGGTCGGGACCCCGGCCGCCATCGCCTCCACGACCACCAGGCCGAACGCCTCCAGCCACGTGGAGGGGGCCACCACGGCGACCGACCGCGCGATGGCCTCCCGGCACTGGGCGGTGTCGTACAGGCCGACGTACCGGACGTCGTCCCGGCCCGCCGCCCAGGCGGTGACCTCGCGCTCCAGCGGTCCCGTGCCGGCGATCACGAGTGGTACGCCCACACCCCCGTCCGCGGCGATCCGGTCCCACGCGGCCATGAGCAGCGGCACGCCCTTGGCCTCCGCGAGGCGGCCGAGATAGAGCAGATGCTCGCCCGTGCCCGTTCGGCAAGTGCCCGGCTCCGGCACGAAGTTGTGCTTCACCGCCAGCCGCTCCGGTGGCATGCCGGCCCGCACCAGAACGTCGCGCTGCGCCGCGGAGATGCAGAAGAACCGCTCCACGCCGGACCGCCACCGCCTCCGGTTGACCGACAGGCTGACCGCGAGCGGCACCGTCGCAAGCCGGGAGTTCCGGTAGCAGCCGTGCCGGACGGCGGGCAGCGGCGCCGACCCGACGCACTCGGTGCACGGTCGGCCGTCCCGCTGGAGCGTGCCGGGCAGGCAGACCTGGGTGTAGTTGTGCAGCGTGGCGACGGCGGGGACGCCCGCGTCGGCGCAGGCGGCAAGGACCGCGGGCGACAGGAGCGGGAAGACGTTGTGGACGTGGACCACGTCCGGCCGCTCGGTGCGCAGCCGGGCGGCGAGTTCCGCGCGGACCGCCGGGTTCCACGGCACAAGGAGCGGCACCGCGACCTTGCCCGGCAGGGACCGCGCGGCGATGGTGTCGCTGCGCCGCTCGAACACCTCGACCCGGTGGCCGGCCGCGCGCAGCAGCTCCACCTCCTGGTCGACGACCTTGTTCTCCCCGCTCGGCTGCGCCGAGGCGTAGCGGTTGTGCACTACGAGGACGTGCATGCTCAGGTCATCTCCGATCTCCGGGCCCAGCGCGGGATGTGCCGTCGAGGGGCTGCGGGCGCCGGGAGGGGCGTGGCCGCGGCGGGTGCCGCCAACAGCGAGGCGGCCACGGCCAGATGCAGCAGATACGGCGAGGCGTCGCCAAGGCCTGCCTCGGTGTACGACGCGATCGCGCAGTAGCTGATCAGGAAGATCGCGCAGGCCCTCGACAGCGACGGTGGCCGCAGCAACGCGACGCCGCCAAGGACGATGATGATCACCGCCACCAGGGTGACGCCGGTCAGACCCTGCTCCTGGTAAACGGCCAGCCAGCTGTTGTCGATCGGCAGCCCGCCGAACGACTTGTCGCCCAGGCCCATGCCGAACAGCTGCTCCGAGGTCGTCCGGGGCGCTGCCAGCAGGGCGTCCCAGACCTTGGCCCGACCCGTGAGGCTGGCGAAGTTCTCCTGGCTCTGTCCGCGCAGGAACCAGGCCTGCAGCGCGGAGCCGAACCCCACCGCGGCCACGGCGGCGCACAGCACTGCCCAGGTGAAGAACCGGCGGGCGGCGGCGCTGGTCAGGATGAGTGAGCCGATCGCCAGCACAAGGCCGATGAACAGGCCGAGCGTGGCCGTCCGGGTATGGGTCAGCGCGAGCAGGACGAGTGACGGCACGATGATGACCGCCGCGCTTGCCCTGTCGGTCCGGCGCCCCAGTACGAGCAGCACGGTGAGCCCGATGATCACCGCGGCGTACTGTCCGATCTGTGGCGGGGTGAGCGGCCACAACGCGCCGACAAGGCGTCCGCCGTAGAGATCGGGCAGGGCCGCGCCCGGTGAGATGACCAGGCCCGCCGCCACCGACCCGAGCACCGCGAAGTACATCCGGATGTGGTGCCGGACGAACGTCAGGCCGCCGTCCCACCAGCGGCTGAGCAGCCACAGCGTGCCGATGAAGAGAGCCAGCCTGGCGCAGCGGAACAGTGCGCCGAACCCGGCCTCCAGGTTCGCGCTGGAGATCACGCTCGGCACAAGGAGCAGGGTGAGCAGGAAGACGAAGGCGCCGGCTCGGATACGCAGGCGGAGATTGACCGCGAGCGCCAGCGCGAACGCGGCGACCAGCGCGCCCATGGTGACCATCTGGATGAGGGAACGGGGCAGCGGGATGATCGTCTTCGCCCCGGCGGAGCCGAGCGTGTTGAGGACCAGCAACCCCCAGACGATCCCGACGATCTTCGCTGTGCCGGCAGGGCGCGATTCCGCGCTGGGCTGCGTGCCCGCCGTAGCCGGTCCGCCCGGCAGCCCACCGCTTCGCAAGGCCCCGCCCATCTCAACCACCCGCCCGTGAGTCGAGGGTGCTGCCCGCGTCCTGCTGGTACGGCGCGCCCTGCCACTGGCCGAAGTCGAGCACCCGGCTCTGGTCCTGGGCGACGAATTTCCATGGCCCGAGGTAGACGTTGTCGTGCCAGCCGTTGTGTTGCTTATGGGTGATTGCCTCAGCCACCCGCTCGCCCTTGTACGGCGACCAGTCCGGATAGGTGCCGTAGTTGGCAAGCACCGCCATCCGGTCGCACTTCACCGTGCATTTGACGACGGACTTGTCGAGGACGAAGCGGTTGTCGTGGATGTCCACCCGCTGCGTCTTCCACCGGCAGTCGGCGTAGAGCGGTGCGGTGGCGATCGCCGGCTTCGCGCAGCGGCCGGTGTTCTTCACCAGCAAGGTGCAGTCACCGGACGAGGTGTTGGCCGGGCTGTTGCAGAACCGGTCGGCGTTTTCCCACAGGGTGATCCCGGACCAGTTGTTCTCCAGCACGTTCCGGTAGATCTCGATCTTGTTGGTGCGGGCCCGGATCCGTGGTTCGCCGCCGGACTCGGACAGGTAGACGGTCGCGAACGGGAAGGTGTCGCCGCGTTCGGCTTCCCCGCGGCCCTCGACCCAGTTGTTCCGCCGGATCGTGTTGTTCCGGACGACCGCGTTGTAGCTGGTCTCGTAGATCAGCGCGGCACCGTCGTTGTCCTCGAGCACGTTCTTCTCGATGCGGAAGTCGTTGTTGTTGGTGTCGGCCCACAGCCCGGTTCCGCGGTTGTCGTGCACCCAGTTGCCGCGTACGTCGGCGCCGTTGACGGCCCAGAACTTGATGCCTCCGGTGCAGCCGCAGCCCTTCCGCCGCCGCTCCCAGTCGCCGGTGTTGTTGCCCACGATCTCGTTGCCCTCGACCACCAGGCCACTGATACGGCCGGTGGCCTTGTACGCGTTCATTCCGTACTGACCGTTTTCGCGCAAGCAGTTGGCGCGGACCTTCTGGCGGGCACCGGCCATCAGTCCGGCACCGGAGTTGTGCTGGATCGTCGCGTGCTCGATCACCCACCCGTCGGCCGAGTCATGGTTGACCACACCCTCGTCCCGCGGCGCAACGAAACGCTGCACGGTCAGATAGCGGATGGTGACATTGCGGGCACTCCCGCCGAACGCGTACTGGTTCTTCTTCCCGCCGTCGAGCACCGCGCCCGGCGCACCGAGGTAGCGGTTCCCCTCCTTGGGGATGACCTGGGCGTAGCGGTCCGGGTCGAGCCTGTGCTTGCCCGGGCGAAGCCAGAACGTGGTGTTCGGGGGGCTGCTCTTGGTCTTCGCTGCCAGGTCACCGACCACCGCGGGGTCGACCGTCACCGCGCCCGCGGGCGCCTTCGCCGGCCCGGCCGCGGGCTTGGCGCACACCCGCGCCACAGGCGTGGACGGCGCGGCGGTCGGTTTTGCCCGGTCGCCCGGCTTGTTTGCCTGTGCGCCCGGCTTGTTTGCCTCGGCGCCCGACGTGCTCTCACAGCCGGTCGCCGCCAGCAGGGCCAGCGCCAGCGGTGCCGCCGCCAACGCCCAGTGCCGCCCCTTGATCCCCACACGCCCCCCTAACCGCGGAACCTGAGTACGGTGGTGAACCCCTCAGCGCTGTCGGCGAAGCCGGTGCCGACCAGCGTTGTGGTGGGTTCCTTGCGGCCGAAGCCGGCGGAGTACCAGCCCAGCGGCGGGTCGCTCTCTCCGCGATGCGCCCGCCAGCTCAGCTGCCCGGGCAGGTCGAGCACCGCGGAGCGGGCCTCGCCGTCCCGGGTCCAGGTGAGCGCTGCCCGGTTGCCCGCCAGGTCCGCGGCGATCGCCGGGCCAAGGTGGAATGCCAGGCGCATGTCCCGGCGCGGGCCGAGCACCTCGTCGACCACCCGCAACTCCTGGCTCGCGGCGGTCAGTTCCACCCGGCGGCGGTGCACGGAGCGCTGGTAACCGTCATGTTCGGCGCACCAGCGGGCCGTCCCCCCGTCGGAGGCGCCCGATGTGTCCGTGGCCAGGACGCGACTGCGGGCATGCCGGGTCCACAGGAACGGGCCGCCGGAGACGGACTGGTCACCGCCGTCCAGTTGCAGGGTGTTGTGGCCGAGGGTCGAGCGGAAGTACTGCCGCCACTCGGGTTGCCCGTGGTAGCAGAACGTTCCCGGGTCGGCGAGCACGTCGACCCCGTCGTGCCGGACCTCCACGGACAGCGCGTCCGCGTGGGCATGCGCGGCGATGGACAGGAAGCCGTGCGGACCGCCGTCGCAGCGGACCCAGATCTCCTGCGGACCGCGCAGGATGGTGAGCCCCGCGTCGGCGAAGTGGGCCGGTCGGCTTGCCGGGCGGATCACGGCCGGTGCGGTTTCGTCTTTCGAGTACGGCCGGATCAGCGCGGCAAGGAGCGGGGTGCGCACATCGGTGCCGGTCACCGCCGGCCACCAGCCGAGCCGGCCGAACACGGCCTCTCCGGTGGCAAGGAGCGAGGCCCAGCGGTCGGTGCCCGCGCCGTCCACGACCAGACCGTGCCCGTCGTCCGCGTCCCCCTGGCGGGGCGGACGCAGCCGGTTGTCCACGATGGCCGCGAGCGCGTCGGTCATCCGCAGCAGTACCAGCCGGATCGACGCGGGGACCGGCACGCCTGCGGCATCCGCCTCGGCCACCGCGGCCAGGCCGAGCTCAAGGACAAGTCCGTGATATTCGGTGGCCAGCTCGCGGTTGAGGCCGGAGCCGAAGGTGTTGCCGCGCAGATGCCGCTCGAGGGACCGCAGCGCACTGGCCCGCCAACGCGCCGAAGAGGGGAACCACCCGAACGCGCAGGCTGCAGCCAACTGCCCGCCGGCCTCGGCGATGACGTGGTTGTTCGCCGAGGACCCCCGGCTGGGGAAGGCTGCCAGCCAGCGCTGGTGGTGCCAGATCTGGTTCAGCGCCACCGGGTTGCCCTCGAACAGCTCCGGCGCGCCCGGCCAGCCGTCGAGCAGCCGGCGGATCCACACCCAGGAGAGGAGCCGGATCCCCAGCTCGATGCCGCTGATCCAGTGCACGCCGCGCAGCGGTGGGTTGGCCTTCCACCACGACCGCAGGTGCTCGGCGACTCTCTCGGCGTAGCGCTCGTTCCCGGTGATCGCGTAGGCGGCGGCGAGCACGGTGAGGTACTGATGCCGGGACAGCTCCCAGATCTGCTTGATGTCCCCGACCGCGTCCTCGTTCCGGTACGGCACGTCGAAGGCGTAGCCCCAGGGAGCCCGGCGCCCCGTCTTCGGGTCGCACCACCAGTCCGGGTCCTCGAGGTCGTCTCGGACCACCCCGAAATGCTCGACGTGCCCGTACATCAGCCGATCCGCCTCGGCGATGAGACGTTTCGCGGCGTCCGGAGGTATCGCCGCGATCGTCCCGGCGGGCAGGACCGCGGTGAACCGGGCGCCGGTCACGCTCGGGCAGTCGGGCGGCGCCGACCGCCACCGCCGCCTGCGCGCCGCGTCGCCCACCCGGCCGCCGACCTCCCGCGGTCCCATCCGGGAAAGGCGTCGCAAGTACCAGCCCGCGCTCCCCGAGCTCACAGTCATCGCGCCCTCGCCAGCGTCACCGGCGCGCCGCCGACCAGGCCTGCCTGTACGGCGAGGGTGGCCGACGTGGTGGCGACCAGCGACTCCAGCGGCACCGGCATCGGCCCGCCGGTCCGCACGGCCTTGACGAACGCGGCCAGTTCGGCGTTCTGTCCCTTGTCGCGGGCCTTGGGCAGTCGCGAACTGACCCACTTCTTGGGGCCGGCTGTGCCATCTGAAAACACCGAGGCACGGACGAAGTCGTCGAGCCGCAGCACCTTGCCGTCCGCGACAAGGTCCAGCGTCTCCTTGGGGAAGCCGGCCGCGCCGGTGGTGACGTAGCTGATGGTGGCGGTGGACCCGTCCGGGTAGCGCAGTACGACTTGCAGGTCCTCGTTGCCGGACGTGGCGACCGCGTACACCGAGACCGGGTCGGCCTCGAGCAGCCAGCTCGCCGTGTCGATGAAGTGTCCGCCCTCGCCGGCGAACCGCGAGCCCTCGGTGCCCTGTCGGAGGTACCAGCTGCCGTGTCCGAGGCGGCCCGCGTTGACCAGGTAGCGCAGGCTCGCCGGACCGGTGCGGGCGCCGAACCGCTTCCTGGCCTCCTGCAACAGGGGCGCGAACCGGCGGTTGAAGCCCACCTGCAGCCGGTCGTTGCCGGACTCCTCCACCGCCGCGAGCACGCCGGCCAGCTCGTCCTCCGTGAGGGCCAGGGGCTTCTCCACGAACACCGCCTTGCCGGCAAGCAGCGCGCTTCGGGTCAGTTCGGCGTGCGAGCTGTGCCGGGTGACCACGAACACCGCGTCGATGGACTTATCGCCGAGCACGGCGTCGAGGTCGGTGGTCGCCTCGGCGAAGCCGAACTTCCGCTTCGCGTTGGCGGCGGACAGCGCCGTCGTGGTGACGACCGTGGACAACTCGACGCCGTCGCGCTGTGCCAGGTGCGGCAGCAGCATCGACGTCGCGTAGTTGCCCGCGCCGACGAACGCGAGGCGCACCGGCGCCTTGGCGGACCGGGCCGGAGTGGACGCTCCGCCCCTGCGTCGCACCGCGGGCACTGCCACCGCCGGGGCCTCCGCTTCCGCGGCTTGCTCGGGGCGGCCGGGGTAGCGGAACAGCACAGCCACGGCCTTGAGGTCGCCGTCCTTCAAACGCTGGTACGTCTCGACGGCGTCGTCGAACTCGGCGATGTGGGAGACCAACGGCTCCACGTCGACGCTGCCGCGGGCGAGGAGATCGAGGAAGCACGCCAGGTTTCGGCGCTCGGTCCAGCGCACGTAGCCGACCGGGTAGTCCCGCCCCTCGAGCTCGTACTCCGGGTCGTAACGCCCGGGGCCGTAACTGCGCGAGAACCGGACGTCGAGCTCCTTCTCGTAGTACGAGTTCCACGGCAGGTCCAGGCGGCACTTGCCGATGTCGACGACCCGGCCGCGGTCCCGGCAGAGCCGGGCGGCCAGCTCGACGGGCTGGTTGCTGCCGCCGCCGGCGGCCAGATACACCTGGTCCACGCCGTGCCCGTCGGTGAGTTCGGCGACGGCGGCCTCCACGGCCGCGGACTCGGGATCGCCGCAGGCCGCGGCGCCGATGCGTTCGGCGAGCTCGCAGCGTGACGGGTCGGGGTCGACCCCGACGACGCGGACACCCGAGGCGGCGAGGAGCTGCACCACCAGCTGCCCGATCAGCCCGAGGCCGATGACCAGTGCCACCTCGCCGAGCCGGGACTCGCCTCGGCGCACGCCCTGCATCGCGATCGACCCGACGGTGCCGAAGGCCGCGTGCCGCGGCGCGAGGCCGTCCGGCACCGGGGCGTAGAGGTTCTTCGGCACCCAGTTCAACTCGGCGTGCAGCGCGTGCTCGTTGCCGGCGCAGGCCACGAGGTCGCCGACCTTCACGTCGTCGATCCCAGGGCCGACCTGCTCGACCACCCCGCACAGGGAGTAGCCCAGCGGCGTGTAGGAGTCCAGCTTGCCCATCACCTTGCGGTACGTGGCGGGCACCCCGTTGGTGGCCACGCTCTGCATGACCTTGGCCACCTGGTCAGGACGGGAGCGGGCCTTGCCCAGCATCGACATGCCGGCCTCGGACACCTTCATGAGCTCGGTCCCGGTGGATATCAGCGAGTAGGCGGTGCGGACCAGCACACCGCCCGGCTTGCATCCCGGCACCGGCACGTCGAGCACCGCGAGCTCGCCGCTCTTGTAGTTCTGAACAACCTGCTTCACCCGAAGTCCCCTTGTTCCTAGCCGTCTTCTACGCTGCCGAGCGAGTGCTCCGGGCGGACCCGGAGGTCGCGTCGCGGTACCAGTACTCGAGGGTCAGCACATGCCACAGATGCTTGGAGAAGTCCCGCTGCCCGGAGGCGTCCTCGGCGACCATGCGCGCCAGCGCGTCGCGGCGCAGGAGCCCGGAGCTGACGAGCACGCCGTCGTTGACCACCTCGCGCACCAGCGGTGCCAGATCCCGGCTCATCCAGGCCCGCAGCGGGGCGCTGAACAGGCCCTTGGGCCGGTACACGATCTCCCGGGGCAGGATCGAGGTGGCCGCCTCCTTGAGGACGGCCTTGCCCTGACGTCCGACGATCTTGCGGTCGCCGGGCACGGCGAACGCGGCCTTGACCACCTCGACGTCCACGTACGGCACCCGCACCTCGGTCGAGGCGGCCATGCTCGACCGGTCTGTGTAGGCGAGGTTCAGGCCCGGCAGGAACATCCGGGTGTCGCCCAGGCACATGCGGTTGACGAAGTCGTCGAGCTCGTTGTCCTGGTAGATGTCCGCATGCTCGGTCAGCACGTCGTCGACCGTCCCGGCCAGGTCCGGATTGACCAGGGCGAGCAGCTCGTCCTGGTCGTACATGGTGTAGCTGCGCCGGAACGCGGTCTCCTCGGGCAGGTCGGCGAAGGAGAGGAACCGCTTCGCGAAGCGCACCGACCGGTACCCCCTGCGGGCCGTGGCGACCGGCAGCCGGTCCACGGCCTTGAACACCCCGCGCCGCAGGGGCCGCGGGACGCGCTGGTAGCGCAGTGCGAGCAGGTTGGCCAGGTGTTTGCGATATCCGGCGAACAGCTCGTCGGCACCCATCCCCGAGAGCATCACCTTGACCCCGGCCTCTCGGGCGGCCGAGCAGATCAGGAACGTGTTGATCGCGGCGGGGTCGCCGATCGGCTCGTCCAGGTGGTACGTCATCTGCGGCAGCAGGTCGAGCACGTTCGGGGCGATCTCGATCTCGTGCAGCTCGACGCCGAACTGCTCGGCCACCTTCCGGGCGTAGCGAAGGTCGTCCGGCATCGCCTCGAACTTGGCGTCCTCGGCGCGGAATCCGATCGTGTAGGCGGAGATCCCGGGCTGGTGACGGGCCGCAAGGGCGGTCAGGTAGCTGGAGTCGAGACCGCCGGAGAGGAAGGTCGCCACGGGGACGTCGGAGAGCAGGTGCTGCCGGGTCGACTCCTCGACGATGGCGGCCAGGTCCGGCAGGTCACCGCCGCGGGCCCGCTCCCGGCCCTCGGCGGCGACGTCCTTCAGGTTCCAGTACCGGCCGCGCTCCACCCGGCCGTCGGGCCGGCACCGCAGCCAGCTCCCCGGCGGCAGTTTCTCCGCTTCGCGGAACGCACAGCGCGAGTCCGGCACCCAGTAGTACAGCAGCGAGGCCACCAGCGCCGCATGGTCCACCTGCAGCGACCCGTCGGTCACGGCGGCGAGCGCCTTGAGCTCGGAGGCGAACACCAGGCCCGCACCGCGCCGGAGCAGGAACAGCGGCTTGATGCCCAACTGGTCGCGGGCGAGGACCAGTTCACCGGTGCGCTCGTCGAAGATCCCGAACGCGAACATGCCGCGCAGCCGGGGCAGGCAGTCGGTGCCCCAGCGCCGCCAGGCCTCAAGGAGCACCTCGGTGTCGGAGGTACCGCGAAAGCGCACCCCGACGGCTGCCAGTTCGGTACGGAGCTCGGGCGCGTTGTACAGCTCGCCGTTGTACGTCAGGACGAGGCCGCCCGAGACCATCGGCTGGGCGCCGGTCTCGGACAGGTCGATGATGGCCAGCCGGCGGTGCCCGAGGTGCACCTCGCCGTCACTGACGGGGTGGCTGTACCGGCCCGCCCCGTCCGGGCCGCGGTGGGCGAGGGTGTCGGTGAGCCGGTCGGTCACGGCCTTCCCGTCCGGCCATCGATAGGTGCCTGCGATGCCACACATGTGCTTACCGCGCCTCCTGGTCGCTGTCCGGGACTCGTACTGCCCATGACGGCCGGTCCGTCCGCACCCGGCCCGTCACGTTCTCCCGTGCCAGCCGCTCGTTGTGGCCGCGCAGCGCGGTGTGCAGCCCGTCCCACAGGGTGCCGTCGGTCCGGTCCCGCGGATCGGGGTCGATCAGCACCACGCCGATCACCGGAATGAGCAGGTCGGCGAGCTGCCGCGCCACGGTGTGCAGCCATGCGGCGCTGCCGTGCCCGGCACGCACGACGAGCACGGTCCGGGTACCGAGGTCCGGGAGGCCGGTCCACGCCGTGCCGGGCGCGACCGAGCCGACGCCGAGCCGGCGCACCTCATGCGGCACGGCCGCGGCACCCTCGACGCCGACCACGTCCGGGCCTCCTGGCTTCTGGCCGCGGTGGGCGCGCCGCAGGGCCGGCAGATCGTCGATGATGACCGTCGGCCCCTCCGCCGCCAGCGCCCTGGCGAGGTCCAGGGCGATCACGCTCGTGCTGCGCGCACAGCCCAGTTCCAGCAGTGACACCGGTTCCGCGGAGCCACGCACGGTGCGGGCCAGGGTCGCGGTGAGCCGTTCGCGTGCCGCCCGGGTCCGTCGGCGCTGCCACGGCCTGGCCGGCCGGCGGGGCGCGCGGCGCAGTTCCGCGATGACCGAGGCGCCCAGGTTCGCCGCGATCTCCCGGCGCAGCACGGGGCGGTCGGCCACCACGGTGCCGACCGCGGCCACCGCGAGCCCGAGGACGAGCCCGAGGACGAGCCCGATCGCGGCGTTGGTGGCAGCGGTCCTGGGCAGGGAGTGCCGCACCGCTCGCGGGGCGTCCACGATCTGAGTGCCGGCGACGATCTGGGGCGTTCCCATGCGCGCCTCCTCGGCGCGCTGGTCGAAATCGGCGATCCGCGAGTTGAGTTCCGCCCGGCGGGCGAAGAGTGACTCGATGCTCGCCGACGCCTTCGGGTCGCTCTCCGGCGTTCTGTCCCCGATCGCCTTGTTGACCTGGGCGAGTTCGCCCCGCATGCGGTCACCCTGGTCGCGCAGGGCCTTGGTCTCGGCCTTCGCGGCTGCCTGCATCCGCCTCACATGGTCCGCGACGAACGCATCCGCCAACGCCTTGGCCCGGGCCACCGCGTCCGCGTCGCTGTCACCTGTCACCTCGATCTGCAGCAGGTTGTTGGTCAAGCCGGTGCCCCGGTAGTCCCGCATGAAGTCTTCCGTGCGTTCCGAGGAGTTGAGGGACTGCAGGGCCTTGTCGGCGATCCGCGTGGTCCGCAGCAGCTCCACGTCGGTGCGGATCAGCGTTCCGGGGTCGTTCGGCTGGTCCGCCTGATGCGCGACCAGCACCTTGGTCACCGCGGCCGGAGGCGGCGGCCGCAGGACCGCCAGCGCGGCGCCGACCAGCAGTCCCAGTAGCGCCAGGGAGCACCAGAGGCGACGGCGCCTGCGCACCGCCACCACCAGTGCCTGCAGGTCCAGCAGGTGAGTTGGTGCCGACGACTGGGAAGTCGTGCTCGTGGTCACGCGGAACCTCCCGTCGAGTGGCCGGGAACCGCGAGCGCCAAAGTGGCGTCGTGCGGAGGATGGCCGGCGGATCGCGTCGGACGGTCCAGGACCGTGCCGGCGACGACGATGCCGACGACTTCATGTCTGCCGTCCGCGCAGGCCTCGGCGATGCCGGCGAGCTGCCCTGCGGTCCAGTTGCCCGCGCTGAGTACGACCAGGGCGCCGGACTCGGTGGCGCGGTCCGGCACCATCGGCCGGTCCACCGAAACTTCGACCACCCGCAGCAGCGGATCGCCCTTGGCCTCGGCCACGAGCTGCCCGGCGGCCCGGCGGGCGGTCTCGTCGCCGTTCGGTACGACAACCAGCAGCCGCCGGGGGGCTGGTAGTTGGTCCCGGAGGCGAGCGCACACCCGCCGGTAGCGGATCCGCCTGCCGGCCTCGTCGCCGGACCTCTGCGGGGTCGGTATGTCCCACCGGGTGTCGACGCCGAGGAGTCGGCGGATCCTGGCTCGCGTGCCACGGCCTTGGGGCCGGTCCGCGGGCCGTTCACCAGGCACGTCGACGGTGCCGATAAGCGCCGCGCCCAGCGCGGCGGCGATCTCCGGTTCGGTACGCAGTCGGCGGTTCACCCGTGCGGCGGCGAGATGGCCGATGACCGCGAGCAGGAAGAACAGCAGCGCCCCAGCGACGATGAGTTGCATTCTTGTCGGCGGCGCCTCGCCGGTCGGCCGGGCCGCCGGCCCCATGACGACCGGGCCGGCCTTGTCGGACGCCGGGTCGGCCTGGTCCAGCTTCGTCATGGCCTCCTCCAGCGAGGTGCGCAGCTTCTCGAGCTCGGTGCGGGCCTGCACGCTCTCCACGGTCTTGCCCGGATCGGCCGCATTGGCCAGGTCGGTGATGCGACGGTTGGTCTCCACCACCTGCTGCCGCAGCGCCTCGGGCCCGGTAGCCGCGTCGGAGTCGGCGCTGCCGCCTGCGAGCCGCGCGGCGAATCCGACGAATTCCTGGGCCACCCGGCCGGAGAGCTGCTGCGCGCGCTTCGGTGTGTCGGCCGTTCCCGAGATCTTGATGATGTTCCCGTCGGCGGCCTTGGCGCTCACTCGGTCCCGCAGCTCGGCGGCGCTGACGCCCCGCCAGCCGAGCTGGACGGCCACGGGGTCGACCACCGACGAACTGATCGCGATGTCCACCTGGGTCAGTAGTTCGCGCTCTTCCCACTGCCCCGGCAGCAGTACCGATGACGACGCCGTGTAGCGCGGCGGAAACAGCACCACCGAGGTGCCGTAGCCGACGAGCGCGCCCACCACGGTGAGGACGGCGAGAAGCCGCCAGCGCCGTCGGAGAATCCGTCCGATCGTGACCAGACGTATCGTGTCTTCGCTCAAGGGTGCTGCCTCCCCCGTGCCCGGACCGGGTCGCCCGCCGGCACCGGAGATCGGTCACGGCACGCGGCGGCGTAGGCGGCGAGCAGCGACGCTTGCGAGTTCTTCCAGGAAAGCTGTCCGCTGATCCGCTCCTGGCCGATCTTGCCCATCCGGGCCCGCTGCTCCGGATCGTCAAGCAGCAGCGCGATGAGCCTGGCGAATTCGGCCTCGTCGTTGGCGGGCGCGTAGACGGCGGCGTCACCGGCGGAGACGCGCGCCTCGCGGAGGTCGAAGGAGACGATCGGACGGCCCATCACCATGTACTCCAGGACCTTGTTCATGGTCGAGACGTCGTTGAGCGGATTGCGCGGGTCGGGGGAAAGGCACACGTCCGCGGTGGACAAGTAGCGCGCGAGGTCGGCGTCCGGAACGCGCCCGGTGAACTGCACCTGCTCCGAGAGTCCGAGCTGCCGGGACAGCTCCACCATCGCGTCGAATGCGTCGCCGGCGCCGACGAACACCGCGTGCCAGTCGGTCCGCCCGAGTTCGTCGCGCAGTTTCGCGAGGGCCCGCAAGGCGTAGTCGACGCCGTCCTGCGGGCCCATGACGCCGAGGTAGCACAGCAGATGAGGCTTGCCGCGCTTCAACTCCGGCTCGGGCGGCACCGGATGGAACCGGTCGATGTCGGGTGCGCTGCGCACCACGAACACGTCCGCAGGCCGCCGACCGCCACGGCTCACCGCGACGTCCCGGTAGCTCTCGTTCGTGGCGAGCACGATGTCCGCGGCCCGGTAGGTCCGCCGTTCCAGCGCGCACACGGCGCGGTAGAGCAGGTCCTCGCCGCGGTCGAACCGGGAGAGGTACAGCTCGGGTACCAGGTCGTGCTGGTCGAAGATGAACCGCGCCCCGTGCCGCTTCATCCACAGTGCCGGCAGGAACAGCAGGTCGGGCGGGTTGCAGGCGTGCACCACGTCGACCGGGCCGACTTTGCGGGCCAGCCGGACCGTATGCCACAACGCCGTTCCGTACTCCCGCAGGTAGCCGGCCGGACCGCCGGTGGCCGCGCGCAACGGGTAGCGGTGGATCCGCACCCCGTCGATCGAAGCCTCCAACTCCGTGTCCCGCTTCTCCCCTTGAGGACAGATGACGTGCACCGTCCAGCCCGCGTCGCGCAGTGTCGTGCACTCCTGCCACACCCGCCGGTCGAACGGCACCGACAGGTTCTCCACCAGGATCAGCGCGCGCCGGGCCGGCCCGGCGCCGCCGCGTATGTCACCAGACAAGGCCCATGTATCCCGGTTCGGCCCGGCGCGCGTCGGCGTCGGGAATGCGGATGAGGTCGACGAGCAGCGTGCCGTCGTCATGGGGCAGCGCCGACAGCACGGCCGGATCCTTGGTCCCGACCAGGCACACCTCGGCGTGCTCGAGCACCTCGTCGACGGAGTCCACGAGCAGCTGCGCGATGTGCGGCAGCCGGGTCTCGATGTACTCGCGGTTGGCGCCGAGCAGTCGTGACAGGTTCACGTTGGCGTCATAGATCCGCAGGTCGTATCCCTTGCCGATGAGCCGCTCCGCCAGCTCGACGAGCGGGCTCTCGCGGAGGTCGTCGGTGCCGGGTTTGAAGGACAGCCCGAACAGGCCCGCCCGGCGCTTGCCGGTGCGCTCGACCAGCTCCACCGCGCGTTGCAGATGTGCGGAGTTGGAGGTCAGCACGTGGGCGAGTATGGGCACCGAGACATCGGCCCGCTGCGCCGCGTGGACCAGGCTGCGCAGGTCCTTGGGCAGGCAGGAACCGCCGAAGGCGAAGCCGGGCCGCAGATAGGCGGGGCTGATGTTCAGCTTGCGGTCGGCCAGGAACACGTCCATCACCTGGTGCGAGTCCACCCCGAGCGCCTGGCACACCGCGCCCAGCTCGTTCGCGAAGCCGATCTTCAGGCCGTGGAACGCGTTGTCCGCGTACTTGATCGCCTCGGCCGTCGAGATCGGCACCCGGAACAGCTCGCCGGGCACGCCTTCGTACAGCGCCGCCACCGTGTCGCCGCTTGCCGGATCGAGCTCGCCGATGACGGTCTTCGGCGGGTCGAAGAAGTCCCGCACGCTCGTGCCCTCGCGCAGGAACTCCGGGTTGACCGCGACCCCGAAGTCCACCCCGGCCGTGCCGCCGACGTACTTCTCCAGGATCGGTACCAGGAGGTTCAGGCAGGTGCCCGGGAGCATGGTGCTGCGGAGCACGACGGTATGCCGACCGTTCCGCTCGGCCAGCGCGGCGCCAATCTGCTCGGTGACCCGCTCCAAGTACGTGGTGCACAGGCTGCCGTTGGGCTCCGACGGCGTGCCCACGCAGACCAGCGACACCTCGCTGCCCTTGATCGCCTCGTGGACGTCGGCGGTGGCGCGCAACGCTCCGGTCCGCACGGCCTCGGCGATGAGCTCGCCGATCCGCTCCTCGACCACCGGCGCCTTGCCGTCGTTGACCAGGTCGACCTTGACCTGGTTCACGTCCACGCCGATGACCTCGTGGCCCAGGCTGGCCAAGCAGGCGGCCGACACGCAGCCCACGTAGCCGAGTCCGAAAACGCTTACTCTCATGACCCGTTCCTCCCCCCAGGCAGGCCTTTTCGGCCTGCGGTCCGCGCGCCGGCCGGACGATGGCCCTCGCGCATCAGTAAGCCCCCTGGCCCTGCAGCACCGCACGCAGCGTCTTCCACAAGATCACTGCGTCCAGGGCGAGCGACCAGTCCTCCACGTACCGCAGGTCGAGCCGGACCGCCTCCTCCCACGGCAGGTCGCTGCGTCCGCTGATCTGCCACAGACCGGTGAGCCCGGGCTTGACCAGCAGCCGCCGCCGGATGTCCGGGCCGTACGCGGCGGACTCCTCCGGCAGCGGAGGCCTCGGACCGACGAGCGACATCGATCCGGTGAGCACGTTGAAAAGCTGCGGGAGCTCGTCGATCGAGTACCGGCGCAGCACTGCTCCCACCCGGGTCACCCGCGGATCCCGGCGAAGCTTGAACAGCAGGCCTGCGCCCTCGTTGCGGTCGGCCAGCGCGGCCCGGGCCCCGTCAGCCCCGGCGACCATGGTGCGGAACTTGAAAATGGTGAACTCGCGGCCGTCCTTGCCGACTCTGCGCTGGCGATAGACCGCCCCGCCCCGGCTGTCCACCAGTACGAGCAGCCCGACGAGCACCATCAGCGGCGCGAACAGGAGCAGCAGGATCGCCGCGCCCATCCGGTCGACGACCCCTTTGACCGCCCGGCGGCCCCCGGTGAAGGTCGGCATGCTGACCCGCAGCAGCGGGATCCCGAGCACCGCGTCGACGTGCAGCCGCGGTCCTGCCACCTCCATCAGCACGGGGGCCACGACCATCTCGGCGTCGCTGCCTTCGAGGTTCCAGGCCAGCCGCTGCAGCCGGTCCGGTGACCAGTGCGGGTCCGGTGTGACCGCGACGACACGGTAGCCGTCGCGGCGTACGTGGCCCGCGACGTCCGACAGTCGGCCGACGACCGGCACTCCGTCCAGTTGGTCACCGTCGAGCCCGAGACCGTCCGTCGTGCACACCGCATCCACCCGCCAGCCGAGGTGCGGTAACTTGCGGGTTCGGGCGATCAGGTCGCGCACGGTGGCCACGCTCCCGGCAGCAAGCACCGGTCTCAGGCTCCGTCCTTCCTTGCGCTGTCTGTGCAGCGAGAGGCGGAGCAGATACCGCTCCGTCATGGTGACGAGCGCGATCGCGGGGATCGCGACGAAGATCCAGAGCTTGATGTTGCGCGAGGTGAGGGCGATCCCGCCGAGCGCCAGCACGACGGTCGCCATGAACAGCGAGCGTCCGAGCCGGCGGAATTCCTCGGCGCCCTGGCCGAGCACGGCCGGAGCCCACGACCGGCTCACCGCAAGCGCTCCCAGCACCAGGAGCTCGGTGCCGAATGCGAGAATTCCCCACTTCTCGTGCCAGTTGGCCGCGTCCCGGGCCCCGAAAAAGTTGCCGATCGCCGCCACCACCAAGGCGGTGGCCACGGTATCGCTGGTGATCACGGTACGGCGGTACCGCTGCTCCCAGTCGTTGGTCAGCTGGTTGATTGCCCCGTTCGTCAGACGCTCGCGCGCCGTCGGTAAAGGGCCGGCTAATTCCCCCTGCCGCACAGAACCCACCCCGGTCCCCAGTCGTTCGACATGGTCGCCCAACACTGCCCCTCCCCCAGAAGGCCCCCGCCCCGCACAACCCTTCCCCTCGGGAGGCCCCCGCCCCCCGCACCGCGCTGTTCCTCCCCCGGGAGACCCCCGCCTCCCGCGCACGACATCCCGGCTATTTCAGCGCCACTTGAGCAACCCACCCTGGTGGCCACAGAGTTGCGTGTCCTGCCAGGCCCTCGCTGTGCGTGCGAACCCGTCGAAACCTCGGGTGCTCCCCCACCCAAAACCCCTCGCAGGCGCCAAGAATTGATCACCCCCACGCCCGGCGCCGGAGACGCAACTGCTGGCCGTCCGTAACACCTGACCTATAGATCATCATTTGTCGCCTGGTGTCCCACCATGTGAAGCACGGTCAATCTAGACCATCGGTGCCCATCTGGAGAGAGGGATGTGTGGAATTTGTGCTCAAGATTTGAAGCTGGGTGCACGGGCCGGTGACCATGCGCGGTGCCTTGATGACGAAGACGTGGCTCTGACCTGCGACGGCGGGAGTTCTCCGGCTGCCGGCACCGGCAACCCCGAGGTCGACACATCACAGCCTGAGTACCCGGTGATCCCCGGGGAATCCCTCGGCTTCAGCCGCCAGACCTCACAAGACGTCGAGCGAGGCACCGACGGCCTGCCCACTTACGTCACCTCCGTCCTGATAGGTGATCTGGACGACACAACTACCGTTCGACCTGCCCGGGTTGCGGACGAAGGACGGGATCGCCGAGATCGACGGAAACTACCCGAGCAAGGGCGCACGGGGAGAACGCGCCGCCTGGTTCCGTGACAGCAAGGGAAACCTGCTGGGCATCGGCGAACCGGTCGTCTGATCAGGGCACACCCTGGTCCGGCTGACGCACGCGCGGCCGGGGGCGGCCGTCGGCCGGCATCGGTGACACTTGAGGCATGCAGCTTTCCCCGCCCGGCCCTCCCCCCTCGCCCGATGCCGCCGCCGCGCACGGCGGTGGTGCGCCCACGCTGGGGCAGGCCGTCGGTGTGGTCGGGCCCGACGTGGTGGAGGTGCTGCGGGCGCCGTGCGGGACGGACGTGCCGGTGAGCGGGGCCGGGGTGTTCGACGAGGGCGAGACGCTGCAGGCACGGGGGCGGATTCTCATCGCACCCGGCGTCGACACGTCCGCGCCGGGCGCCGCGGGCGTGCTGCGCGCGGCGGACCGCGCCGGGGCGGCGGCCGTGGTGCTGCGACGTGGCGCTCAGGGCATCGCGCCGTCGCTCGCCGAGGCGGCCGACGAGGTGTCGACCGCCCTGCTCTCCCGGGCCCCGTGGATCGAGTGGGGCGAGCTGATCGGGCTGCTGCGGGCGGCCATCGCCCGCAGCGGAACGGCGGCGCCTGCCGAGGGGTCGGCCGATGTGGCGCTCGGTGATCTGCCGGGGCTCGCCCTGGCGCTTGCCGCGCTGGTGGGCGGCGCGATCACCGTCGAGGACCCCGAGTCGAACGTGCTGGCGTACTCGCCGACCGCCGACACCGCCGACCCGCTGCGCAGGCTGACGATCCTGGGCCGCCGGGTGCCGAGCTGGCGGGTGACCGAACTCGCCGAGAGCGGGTTCCTCACCACGCTGTGGTCGAGCGGCGACGTGGTGCACCGGCCCGCGGACGCGCGGTTTCCCGAACGCCTTGCCATCGCCGTGCGGGCCGGCGACGAGATCCTCGGCTCGCTGTGGGCGGCCGCCGACGGTGAACCGCTGCCGCCCGGGGCCCGGGAAGCGCTGCGGCAGGCGGCCGCCATCGCCGTACCGCATCTGCTGCACCACCGGCTGCGGTCCCGGTCCGCCGCCAGCCGTCGCCGGTACGCGGTGCGGGCCCTGTTCGAGGAGCGCCCGCCGGACGTGTCCGCGGCGGCGGCCGTACTCGGGGTCGAGGCCGGACAGCCATGCACCGTACTCACGGCGGCCGTCGCGGTGCCGATCGCACCGGACGTACTGGACCGGGCCTTCCACCTGGCCTCCCTGCGCGTCGCCGCGCATCACACCCCGGCCTTCGCGCACCGCGACGGCGACCGGCTCGACGTCCTGGTGGCCGGTACCGGGGCGGGGGACGGCGTGGACCGGCTGGCCCGCGACCTGGCCGGCGTGCTGCGCGGCGCCGGGGCGCAGCCGCTGGTCGCGACAGGGCCCGCCGTCGGGGGGCTCGGCGACGCCGCCGCCTCGCGCGCTGGGGCCGCCGAGGTGTTGCGAGTACTGCGCGAGCGCGGCGGGCCCGAGACGGCCTGCGCCGAGGATGTCCGGTTCGCCATGGACGCGCTGCGGGTGACCGATGCGGTCGCCGAGCACGTGCCTTCGGCCGCGGACGCGGTGGCGGCGCTGCTCGAGCACGACGAGCAGCACGGAACGGACCTGCCGCGCACCGTCGCCGCGCACCTGGTGTTCTTCGGCGACGCGGCGGCCACCGCCCGCTATGTAGGGGTCCACACCAATACGCTGCGATACCGGCTGCGCCGGGCCGGGGAGCTGTGCGGCATCGACCTCACCGATCCCGACGTACGGCTGCTGGTGGAGCTGGGGCTGCGGCGGGCCGGGCTGATCCCGCTGCCCTGAACGGGTGTGGTGCGGGCACACCACGACCTCCCCCTCCGCATCGTGCGGGCGCACCATGGAGACGTGGGCGGGGCCCGACGCTTGTGCACGTCCACGACGGGAGCGGCCCGGACTTCGTGCCGGAGCACGCAGACAATGCGGGGCTCGGGGCTGCACAGTGAACCGGGGCGGAGCGCACGGGCGACGAGCCGGTGGCGTGGACACGCCCGCGGCCGCCGCAGTCGGCGGCCCGCCCGGCGAACGATCCGCCGGGCACGTAGCCGGCAGTGCGCAGCGAGAAGGCAGGAACCTCATGACCATGGCCCCGGACTCCGCCCTCCGCAGGGAGGCGGCCGTGCGCGCCGCCGCCGAGCAGGGCCTGGTCGGCGCGCAGGCGCCGGTTCTCGGCCTGCTCGATGTGGACGGGATCCGTGGCGCCGCCCGCGAGCTGCGCGAGGCCTTCGCCTTCGACGGGGTCTCGGTGCAGCACACGTTCGCGGTGAAGGCCGCCTCGCTGGTGCCGGTCCTCGCGCTGCTGAACGAGGAGGGCATCGGCGCGGAGGTGGCCAGCGCCGGTGAGCTGGCACTGGCCCGCGCCGCGGGCGTCCCCGCCGAGCGGATCGTCTTCGACTCCCCGGCCAAGACGATGGACGAGCTGCGCGACGCTCTCGCCCACGGCATCGCGGTCAACGCCGACAACCCGCAGGAGCTGGACCGTGTCGACGCCGTCGTCGCCGATCTCGGGGCCGGCTGTGCGCCCGTGGGCCTACGGGTCAACCCGCAGGTCGGCAGCGGTTCGATCAGGGCGATGAGTACGGCGACGGCCACGTCCAAGTTCGGTGTGGCGCTGCGCGACGAGGGCGCGGAACAGTGGGTGCTCGACGCCTACCGGCTGCGCCCGTGGATGACCCGGCTGCACACCCACACCGGCTCCCAGGGGGTCGCCCTGGATCTGATGGCCGAAGGGGTGCGGGCCGCGTACGAGCTGGCGGAGAAGATCAACGCGCATGTCGGCGGGCAGCAGATCGACACCCTCGACATCGGTGGCGGCCTGCCGGTGAACTTCGCCTCGGACGAGGTGACCCCGACGTTCGCGCAGTACGCGCGGCTGCTGCGGGAGACCGTGCCCGGCCTGTTCGACGGGCGCTACACGCTCGTCACCGAGTTCGGCCGTTCGCTGCTGGCCAAGCAGGGGCTGATCGTGGCGCACGTCGAGTACACCAAGACCTCCGGCGGCCGGCGGATCGCCGTCACACACGCCGGCGCGCAGGTGGCCACCCGCACCGTGTTCGCGCCCGAGTCGTGGCCGCTGCGCGTGGGCGCGTACGACCCCGCCGGGCGGCCCAGGGCGACCGAGCCGCTGGTACAGGACGTCGCCGGGCCGTGCTGCTTCGCCGGGGACCTGGTCGCGCGGGAGCGGGAGCTGCCCGAGCTGGCGCCCGGTGATCTGGTCGCGCTGTACGACACCGGGGCCTACTACTTCTCAACCCATTTCCACTACAACAGCCTGCCGCGTCCCGCCGTGTACGGATATGCCGTATCCGATGCGGGGGTTGTGACGTTCGCTCCGGTCAGGCCCGCACAGACGGTGGCCGAGGTGGTCGCGGAGTCCGGTGCGGCGCAGGCCGGCTCGCTTCTCGGGCTGACCGACCGGCCCTCCTCGTAGAGCCCCTCCCCACCTGGGAAAGTTGTCCCAGGGCCGCCGTCTTTCGGCTCTGTCGGCCCGCCGTACGGGGGGACGGGGAGCCTGGGCGAGCCGCCCGAGCCTGCGCACGTGGCTGCCGCGCCGCCCGTCAGGGGGAGTTCAGGGTCCGCCGGGCCTCGGCGACAAAGGCCAGCTTCGCTCGATTGAGGTCGTCCGGCGCCAG
This sequence comes from Streptomyces sp. DS1-CR2, assembly GCF_055760475.1. Lineage (NCBI taxonomy): Bacteria > Bacillati > Actinomycetota > Actinomycetes > Kitasatosporales > Streptomycetaceae > Streptomyces > Streptomyces sp. DS1-CR2. The sequence continues at coordinate 8,406,909 of NZ_CM147085.1, read as the reverse complement.
GTGCCGGCGCAGGCCGTCCACGAAGACGGTCGCGGCGTCCGCCACCTCTGCCGGACCCTCCAACACGACTCCGCCGAGGGCCCGTTGCAGCAAGATCTCGTCGTCGGCCTGACCGCGCCCGGTCCGTTCGGTCAGGATCCGGGCCTCAGCGGCTCCGAGGAACTCCGCGTAGACCTGGCGCCGACGGGCGAACCCACGCTGATCGGCCTCGCCCCGCAGCGTGAGCCGCACCGAGTCGAGCAGCGCGTCCGCCTGTCGATCACCCGCGTGGCGTGCCGCAGCGGCCTGTTGGATGCCCGCGTTGCGGGTGTACCAGCCCGTGACGATGCTGCCGGCGATCGCCGCCCCCGCGGCGACCAACGCAATGCCCCACTCACCCATGCTCAGATCCTCCCCCATGCCCCTTACGCGGCGTACAGCTCCTGGCGCAGGTGCGTCCCACGTCACCGTCTGCCCCGGACACCACGAACGGTACGATCGCATCATGTCGCCGGAGGACGCCAACGAACCAGCCCCCACCTGCGGAAACAACGACTTCCGCCGTCCGCTCTCCACTAGAATCGGAGAATTGCGGGCGACGGGCGACGGGCGACGGGCGACGGGCGACGGGCGACGGGCGACGGGCGACGGGCGACGGGCGACGGGCGACGGGCGACGGGCGACGGGCGACGGTGCTTCTTGCCGCTCGCTCAGCGGTGGCCCTGTACCGCCTTCTCGACGCACTCCCCGCACTCTCCGGCGACGATCGGATCACACGCCTGTTCACACTGGTGCCGGGTTCCGCATTCGGTGTCGACGTTCTCGCGGCCATCGAGAGTGTCGGCGGCCGGACGGTGCCGTGGGGCGAGGCGTGCCGACGCTCGTACGATCTGGTCCTCACGGCCAGCCCCAAGGGCGACCTTCATCTGCTGCGCGGGCGGCATGTGCTGTTGCCGCACGGCGCCGGATACAACAAGTGGATCCCTGGCGAGGGTTCGGATTCGGCGACCGGGCTCGACGCCGCGAACCTCCTCCGGCGCAACGACAGTGACGCGCCGATAGCGCTGCACGCGGTGGCTCATCCCGATCAAGTGACTCGGCTCGCCGCATCCGACGAGCGTGCCGCCCAGCAGGCCAAGGTGATCGGCGACCCCACTCTGGAGCGCATCCTCGCCTCCCGCCCGCTGCGCGAGCAGTACCGGGCAGCACTCCACACGGGCCCACGCAGGCTTCTCGTCCTCGCCTCCACGTGGGGACCCGAGTCGCTCCTGCGGCAGACCCCCGACCTGCCGGCCCGGCTCGCCGCTCAACTCACCCAGGACGACTACCAGTTGGCGCTGGTGGTGCACCCCAATGAGCGAAGCCTTCTCGGCAGCTACGACCTGGCCGAGCGACTCGCGCCAGCTCTTGATGCGGGCATGGTGCTCGCATACCCCCACGAAGAGTGGGCCTCCGTTCTGATCGCGGCCGATGCGCTGATCACCGACCATGGATCGACGGCTCTGTACTACTGCGCCGCCGAGGACCGGCCCGTCATCAGCGCCTACCAGGGCGGCTCCGAGCTGATCCCCGGCAGCCCGATGGACTCGCTGCTGCGCCGAGTCCCTCGGCTGGGAGCCGTCGAAGCCGTGGAGGACGCACTCAACGCGTACCGGCCGGGTGTCGGGCGTCAAGCCGCGCAGGCGGCCTTCGCCCACCAAGGCCGCGCGCTGAGCAGGCTGCGGACCGAGCTGTACGCCCTGCTCGGCCTCACTCCCCCAGCCGTGGCCAGTCCGCCTCGGCTCCTGCCCCCTCCCCGTCCCGCCGGACGCACACCCACGGCGTTCGACGTGGACGCCGAGGTCACCACGGACGGCATCCGCATCGCACGGCGCCCCGCAGGCATCGGCCGGCCCGGTCACCATCTGGCCGTGGAACAGAACACCTCGGGCGATCACCTCGCCAGCTCCGCAGGCCTGTTGTACCGCCGAGCGCACCCTTCACCGGCCACCCGGGCGGACCTCTCGTGGACGGCGGACGCGTGGGCCAGGCAGGCGTTGTCCGCCTACCCCGGGTGCCGTTCGGCCGCCGCGATTCTGCCGTCGGGGGTCTGCCTGTTCCGATTCCGCGGCCATGCCCCTGCATACGCCGTCCAGGTCGAGCCGAGGAACGAGGGCGGCCGGGTCGTCCGCGCCGACCCGGCCACGCTTGCCTCTGCCGTCCACGCCTGGCTCCTCGCCGGTCGCACACAACCGGCCGTGCCGACGCGCCTGACCTGCTTGATCGGCGAGCGAACCTTCGGCATCCTGCTGCGCCCGGCGACGAACGGCGAGGGCGCGGAGCCCGTCTAGGGCCGGGTTGCTGCTACTACTCCGGGCGAGATCCGTAGGGAGAGGCACCGTCGTCGTCCAGCCCGGCCGCAGCCGATGCCTGCGCACCCACCGCCCGGCCACGTGCAGGGCAGCCGGCATCCCGTCGCACAACCGCACCAGTGTCCGTACGGTCTCGGGGTCGGCGGCAAGCCGGGGGTCCTGAACCACGAGCCCCAGCAGCTCCGTTGCAGCCCATTCCTCCAGTGGCGGCAGCGGCAGACCTACTGCGGCACCGTCCTCCAGGTCATGGAGCGGGCCGTGACTGGCGACGATCACGAGACTGCCGCCCGACGCCGGGAGCAGCGGGACGATCTCCGAGGCGTACCGCGCGTTGTCGACGAACAGGATCAGTCTCGCGTCGGCGGTCTTCGACCAGTACTGCTTGCACCGCGCCTTGAACTGCGCCGCCAAGAGGGTCGGATCCGTGCCGAGGGACTCAAGCAGCTGCGCCAGTACATCGCCGGTGTCCACGATGCCGCTCAGCCGGAAGTCGTCGAGGTCGACCGACAGGACGCCATCCGGGAAACGGTCGCGCAGAACCCGTGCGACCAGGTGGGCCAGCTCCGTCTTGCCCACACCTCCCGGCCCGCTCAGCGTCACGACCAAGGGCCGGGAACGCCCCCGCCACTCCTCCACCGCCTGCAGTACGCGCCCACGTTGCTCGTCGCGGTCGACGAAGTGCGCCGGTTCCGGCGGAAGTTCGACCCTCATGTGCTGCTTCTCAGCCCCTCTCGTGCCGGTCCAACTGCTCAGGATATGCACGGAAGTCGCACTCTTCCAGGACGACTCTCTCGCCGTCCGGGATGCAGGTGAACTGGTCGGTCAGGGGCCGGCCTGACGGGTGCCCACCACACCGGGCCGTCCGTTCACCGCGGGCAATTCGGTGCGTACCAGCACGGGCTGCTGCGGGCCCCGAGGGCCGAGCGACGCAGGGTTCGAAGCCGGCTTCGAACCCTTCGGTGCGCACGACGACGAGAGCACCGGCGGCCAGGCAGCTCGTCGGGGATTGCTCCATACGGAGCTCTCGACCGCGCAGATGACGATCTTCTGGCCCGCCCCCCTCCATGCTGCGGGTCGAATTCCCGCGCGACATGGTCGTAACAGCGCACACATTGCCCGAGCTGCGGCGACAATCGACCGGAGAGCCGCCGACGCTCTCGCCCGCACTCGGCCAACTCATGTGGAGCCGCTGATGACCACCGCACGTGACCTCGCGATCGTTGCCCTGGGTGTGACACCCGACCACCCCGTCGAGCAGGGCGAGCTGTCGCTGGCGCTCGCGGGGGCCGAGGTGTTCGACCTCATCGAGGCCAAGGCCCTGGTCTTGGACGGCGACCGCATCCTGCCCAGCGCTCAAGCACCGACAGGGGACCGCCTGCTGGACGAAGCCACCGGGGCTCTCGCGCGACAGGAGCCGTACGAGTCGGTCGAGGACTGGCTGTGGCGCCGGGGCCGCGGGCTCTCGTCGGCGTACGCCGACGAGCTGGAGCGGGAGGGGCTGACGACCCGGCCGCGGGGGCTGCGCAATCCACTGCGGACCGGGCGGTCGGAGCCGGTCGACTCGGCGGACCGGAACCGGGCAGAGGAGCGCTTGACGTCGGGTGAACCCGTGCTCGCCGCGCTGGCGGCCGCCGCCGGAATCCGGGACGAGCCGGCCGAGGACGCGCCCGAGCTCTCCGGGGACGCGGTCGCGGCGGTACTGGCCGCCGTCGGGAACGCCGTCCAGGAGCTTCAGGCCGTACGACAGCGCAGGGCGATCGAGGACGCGGCGTACGACAACGTCTGGCGCGGCTACTGAGAACGGTCCCTGACCCGACCCATCGCCTGAGTCAGTGTGCCCACGACGGTGAGCCGAGGGTGAGGCACGGCTCCCGGCGACTCAGGCTGCCGTCCTGGTCTTGATGAGCGGCGCGTCCCGTGTCAACTCCCGGAACCCGACGCCGTAGTACAGCCCGCGCGCCTGGGGATGCCGCGGCGCGCCCAGGCAGGCGATCATCACCGAGCCGTCGCTCCGCCTCACCCGGTGCGGAAGTTGAGCCCAGCTCCACGCCACCAGATCCCCTCCGGAGAACCACAGCCGGCGCGACCGGCTCGCGCCGTCGGCGGCGTGCCCCTTGCCCCAGTTCCAGGCCAGCTCGCCGAGCGACGCGTCGGCGTTGACCAGGTCCGGTCGGGTGGCGGTGACACGCCGCGCCAGACTCTGCATGAGCCACACATCCGCGGCGGTCACAAGCTCGGAGTTCGTCATGGTGCGCCACCGTGTCAGGACAGCGCAGAGCCGTCGAACCGTTTTCGCCTCCGTGTCCGCTCCCGCGCACCGCAACACTCGTGATGCCGCATTCGCCACCCTTTCGGGTGTCACCGCCACGCATCGTTCGTGGAACCAGAACCGTCCCGGTCGCCCGGCGCGTCCTCCTCTGCACCGGGTGCATCAACAACCTTTATTCTCACCTGAGTTACACCCATTGTCAGGCAGAAGAGCTGGGGAGCCGGATCGCCATGAGCAGCACCGACAAGGACGGGCAGGACGACTCTGTCGATGGGGGTATCAAACCCCTCGCGGCCTTCGATCCGGCGCGTATCGGGCCGTATCTCCTGCTCGGGCGGCTCGGTGCGGGTGGCATGGGGCGGGTCTTCCTCGCCCGTTCCGAGAGCGGGCGCACCGTCGCCGTCAAAGTGGTGCACGAAGAGCATGTGTCCGACGAGCGGTTTCGCGCACGGTTCCGGCGGGAGATCGACGCGGCGCGGCGCGTCGGGGAGCGCTACACCGCTCCCGTCCTGGACTCCGGTCCCGACGACGATCCGCCGTGGGTCGCCACCGGGTATGTTCCCGGGCTCTCGCTCGAACAAGTCGTGCGCCGGTACGGGCCGTTGCCCACCGCGTCCGTGCGCGCCGTCGCGGACGGACTGCTGCGCGCCCTCAAGGACATCCACGACGCGGGGATCGTGCACCGCGATCTGAAGCCGTCCAACGTGATGCTGACCGTGGACGGGACAAAGGTCATCGACTTCGGCATCGCGCGGGCTCTGGAGACGTCCGCGGAGTCGCTGCTGACCAGTACGGGGATGGTCGTGGGCTCGCCCGGCTTCATGTCGCCGGAGCAGATCCGGGCACAGAGCATCGGGCCGAAGAGTGATGTGTTCACCCTGGGGAGCGTGCTCACGTACGCGGCCACAGGGCGGCTGCCCTTCGGGTCCGAGGCCAGCAATCAGCACGCGGTCATGTTCCAGATCGTGCAGGACGAGCCCGACCTGGACGGCGTCGACGACCCCGCGCTGCGGGCGCTCATCTCGCGGTGCCTGACCAAAGACGTCGGGCGCCGGCCCGACGTGGACACGCTGTTGGCGGATCCGGAACGGGTCGAGTCGGTCGCCGCCAAGGACGCCCGGCTGCCAGCCGACGTCGTCGCGCACCTCGCGCAGCAGTCCGCGCGGCTGCTCGACGCCGAGGCGACGCCGCGTCGGGCGGAGCCCGCGGACCGGTCGACCGTCGGGCTGCGGCCGCAGCCCGAACCGCCGGAACCCGTCCCCGCGGCGGGTGACGCCACGACGCCGAAGCGGGAACGGCGGCCTGCCCGTCGGCGCCGCACGCTGCTGGTCCTGCCCATCGTCGCCGTCATCACCGTCGGCGGCGGCACCGTTGTCCTGCTCCAGCAGTTCGGGGGCAGCGGGGACGGACCCCATGCCAGGTCGCCCCAGAGCAGCGCCGGCGTCACTCCTGGCGGGAGCGGGACGCCGAGCGAAGCGAGCAGTTCACCTTCCAAGAAAGGAGACGGGAAAGACGGGAGAAACAGCGAGGAGCAGCAGGGCGACAAAGGCGAGCAGGCCGGGGCGAAGCCCAAGGAGAGCGCCGGGAGTTCGACGTCGACCGGCGGCGCCAATGGCTCCGGCACAGACAGCGGCTCCAACGACGGCGCCACCAGTAGTAGCGGGTCCGGCTCGTCGGGCTCGGACGGCGGAGGTTCGTCCGGCGCCGGCGGCTCGTCCACCGGCTCCCCGCCGCCCGCTATGAAGAGCTACAGCGTCAAATACACGAATTCCTGCGTCGGCGCATGCTCCATGCCGGTCCTCGTGAGCTGGTCGGCGATCCCCCGAGCGACCCGCTACGACATCCACTACACGAACAAGGGCAGCCAGTACACCGAGAAGAACGTCGACACCATCCATGCGACCGGCAACACCAGCTACACGGTCACTGGGCCGTACTCCGGTGACGAGATCTGCCTTTCGGTACGCGCGGCCAACAAGTACGGAGCCTCTGCCTGGGCGGAGACCTGGTGCACCACGGTGCCCTACTAGGTCGTTCGTTTCCTGCGGAGTATTCGAGGGGCCCCCGGCCCACCCGGCGGAAGTGCCTGCCCCTGCTGACTCGCGGGGATTCCCGGGCCCTCAGAAGTCCAGTACGTGTGGCAGCCCGAGGCGGTAGCGCGTCCGGTCGGCGGTCTTGAGTACGTCGAAGCCGGGCGGCTCGGCGCCGGTGAAGAGGCGGACCTCGTCCGCGCCGTCGGCTCCCGCGGCCGCGAGGACGCCGTTCGCGGCGCGCCGGCCCGTCTCGTTCGCGGTCTCCATGCTCGTGAAGTCGGTGTTGCTGTGGGCGCGGACGTGGTCGCCCGCGAGGAAGAGGTTCGGGATCGCGGTGACCGCCTCGGAGCGCAGTTCCCAGGACGAGACGTCGTTGAGGAAGTACTCGTCGTCGTTGGTGAGCCCACCGCCCGCGGCCCGGGTGACCGCCGGGTCGAGGAACCAGGAGTGCACGATCCCGTCGGGCAGGACGACATCGCCGTTGTCCTCCAGGCCCGCCTTCATCTGCGCCCAGACTTCCTCGGCGATCTCCTTCGGCGTGCACTGCCGCGCGGGCTTTCCGTGGATCCGGCCCGGTGTCTCCCAGTCGGAGATGACGACGGAGGGGGACTCGGCGGCCACCCCGTCGCCCCAGGTACCGGCGAACGGCTCCGACCAGAACCGGGACTGCGCCACCGGGCACAGCGCCCACGGCGAGTCCATGAGACTGAGATGGGCGAGCGGCCCGCGGAACCTCTCCTTGAGCCAGAACACGATGCCCTGGCACCAGGCCGTGCGCAGCTTGTCCATCGCGGCGAGCCGCGGATCCGCACAGCGGATGCCCTCGGACCACAACTGCCGTACCCGGTCGACCGGGAGAGCCGCCACGAACCAGTCGGCGTCGATGCGCGCGGGCCCGGCCGCCGTGCGGGCGTGGGCGGCGGTGATGCGCCCGTCGGAGCCGAGTTCGAGGGACTCGACGAGATGTCCGGTCACGAACCGGACGCCGAGCGAGGTCAGATGTCGCACCCATGGGCCGATGAAGCGTTCGCTGGTGGGGCCGTCGAGGATCCGGTCGAAAGGACCGTCGGGGCCCATGCCGAGTATCGAGTAGAGAATCTTGCTGATGCCCTGCCCGCAGGTGCGCGTGCTGGCCGTCTCGGGGCGCAGCGCCCGGATCACCTTCGCCGAGCCGCCCCACATCACCTGGTAGAAGTCGGACTTGCCCGCCGCCTCGATGAACTTCAGCCAGTTCAGGTGCTCCCACTGCCCGAACTGCCGCTCGTCGCAGCTCGTCATGACGATCGCCAGCTTGCGGGCGAGCACCACGACTTCCTGCGGGAGGAGTTGAGGCATGACGCGCAGCAGGCCCTCCAGGACGGCCGCGCAATCATGCCGACACCTTCGGGTCCGGCGTCGTAGGGAAGCCGAAGGCATGGAGGAATTCCAGGGCGCGGGGCCACTCGCCGTACCCGGAGGCGGGGTTGAGGTGTCCCACCGGGCCGAGGTCCACCAGACGGCTCCCCCATGCGTCGACCAGTGCGGCGACCCGGTCGAAGCGGGCCAGGGGGTCGTTCGTGCTCGCCGCCACGACGCTGGGGAAGGGCAGCGTGGCGCTGGGCGTCGGCAGCCAGCCGTTGTCACGCAGGGCCTGCGGTCCGGGATGGCTGTCCGGCAGCGGGGTTTCGAAGTCGGGCGGCCCGGCCCGGTGCCTACCAGCACCTCGCCAAGGAGTTCGAACGTAGGTTGAACGAACTCCGCGACGCCGGAGAGATCGTCGATCCCCGGATCGCGTAGATTGAACGACTCAAGGCACAAAATGCCGAGCTCAAATCGCGCATCGTCACCCGCGACGAGCAGATCGCGCAGCTCACCGAGTTCAGAAATCTGGCGATCTCTCGCCTTGCCGCTCAGCACGACGAGATCGAGCGTCTGCGCAGGCAAGTCACCAACAACGGCGTCGTACGACGGCTGCCAGAAGCCACGAACCACATCGCGCCCTTCGGCTCGTGTAGTTAGGGCCGGTCGCGGTTCGTGACATAAGTCCGGTTCACCGCTTCACCGAAACCTCGGCGGTCGCGGTTACAGGACCCGGGCGAGGCGGTGGCGGTTCAGCTCGAGCTCAGGTGGATTCCCGGTCGCGCCGTCGGCGGGCGGCGCGACCGGGACGTGGCTCAGCTAATCGGGCCGAAGATCTCGGTGCGGTCGAAGTCGGCATCCATGCCGTCCAGCACCGCTCCCAGTTGCTTCTCCTCGTACTTGAAGTGCGTCTCCATGACCGCCTCGATCCCGTCCAGGTGGCGGTGTGCCACCTCCGGGTCGGTCGAGTCGGCCACCGCCTTCTGCAATCCACCGATGAGGTGCTCGATCATGTTGTGGTCCTGAGTCAGCTTCGCGACCACCGGCGCCAGGTCGGGTCGCGCCCGCACAAGTTCCGGGAACAGCGAACCGTCCTCGGCGCGATGGTGGCCGGACAGGGCAGCGCAGAACCCGTGACAGAACAACAGCAGGTCGGTGGCGGCGTCGGCGGGATCGCCGCCGTCCAGTCCCGCCCGCGCCAGCGCCAACGCATTGCGCAGCTTGCCGTGCACCCGCTGCAGCTCCCCGCCCCAGGCGGTGACGCGGTCAGTCGGCAAGAACGCCCTCCCGTCGCAGCCAGGCCACACACGCGGTCGTCCAGGACGCGGTGTGCGGCTCGCGCGCAATGAACTTATGCGGCTCGCCGCCGTATTCCACGCCGTCGGCCAGGCCGATACCGTGGCTGCCGCCGGGGTAGACGTGCAACTCCACCGGTACCGCGGCCGCCGCCAGTGCCCGGGTCCACTCCAGGGCGTTGGGCAGGCCCGGCGGGTCCTGAGCGGTGGCCCATACGAAGGTCGGGCACACCGACGCGTCCACATGCTTGGCCGGGGATAGCTCGTCCTTGATGGGCAGCAGGTCGCCGAGCAGGTTCTCGACCACCGACGGCGGCAGCAGGTCGAGGTCGGCCAGCGCATAGGCCAGGATCGCGAAGTCCGGTCGGGGCGGGTCGGCGACGCCCTCCTCGATGGACAGGACCCGGCCGGTCATGAGCAGGCCGGCGAGTTGGCCGCCCGCGCTTGATCCGATGACGCCGACCCGGCCGACGTCGAGGCCGTGGTCGCCGTTGCGGATGTGGTCCAACCCGGCCCGGGCGTCTTCGAGCGGGGCCGGGAACCGGTCCGGCAGCAGCCGGTAGGACAGGACGAAGGCGTGGAAGCCGAGGCCGGACAGCCAGCGCGCGTAGCCTTCGCCCTCGTGCGGTGGAAGTTCCCGGAAGCCGCCGCCGGGCAGGACGAGGACGGCGGGTCGGGAGCCGAAGAACCGGTCCTCGGCGGGGTAAAGCGTGATCTTCTGTGAAATTGGGGTGGGAATGGCCGGAGCCACCTTTCGAGACGACGCCTCCATGCCTGACGATCCATCCGCCACCGGCACGCGACGCTGCCTGAAACTATAACCGCCAAGGCCAGAAGGGCAGTTGCGTCGAGTTGCCGCAATGGCGTCAGGGTGAGCACGCAGTCTCCGAGGACCGCGAGTCGGCGTCATCGCCTCACACTGCGTTCTCGGCAACGTCAAGCGCGCCTTGCGCATGCCGCCTTCTCAAGCAGCCGCGCGGCGGCCCCTCCGACTGGGATGCTGGTTACTCGTAACACCGCGAAAGGCACACACCTATGCACCGCAGCGCGTCACAGGCCGGGGCGCTGGCCCTCCGGAATGCGACACAACCTGCGGGGGACACGGTGTCTGCAACGACTAATCCGGCCCTGCTGCCCATGCTGTTCCTGATCGTCGCGCCGCGCGGCGGAGTGTGATGCGCGTGGCCCAGCAGCGCTACTTCTCGACGATGACCTGGATCGAACACCTGCGGGCCAGCCGGGTGCTGTCCAATCTCCTCACCTCGGTGACAGCGGCCCTGGAAGTGCGAGTGCACCACGTGGGTGCGTTCCTGCTGCGCCACTACCGGATCATGGCGCACACGGCCGAGAGCGAACAGGAGCGATTGGCCAAGGACAAGGCCCGTACCGAACTGGCCGCGTCCGCACTGTCCGGGCTCGGATACGCGCTCACCTTCACGGTGATGATCGGGCGATGCCTGACCGGCCGCATGAGCGTCGCCGTCCTCGGCACGGCGATCATGGCCATCAACGCGGGCTCCGCCAGCATCGGTGCGCTTGTGAACACCATGAGCCAGCTGCACGAGCAGTCCCTGTACGTGCATGACCTCACCGACTTCCTGAAGAAGGCCGAGGACCTGGCGATCCCCGAGGGCGGCCTCGCCCTGCCCGCCCGCGGTCCATCCGCCTCGACAACGTCTCCTTCCGCTACCCCGGCCGGGACGAACCGGCTGTCGACAGCGTCTCCTTCAGCATCGAACTCGGCAGCGTCATCGCCCTCGTGGGCCCCAACGGCTCCGGCAAGTCGACCCTCGTGCGCCTGCTGTCCGGCCTGCACATACCCGGAGAGGGCCAGATCCACTGGGACGACCTGGACATCGCCGAAGCCGACCGCCGGCAGCTCTTCGGCCACGTCAGCCTGCTCACCCAGACCTTCGAGCGCTGGCCCTTCACCGCCGCGGCCAACATCCGCATCGGCCAGCCGGACCGCGACGTCACCGACGAAGACCTGCGCACCTCCGCCGCATACGCCGGAGCGGACCGCGACATCGCCGGACTCCCCCACGGCATGAACACCTTGCTCGGCAAGAACTTCCGCGGCGCCAGTGACCTGAGCGGCGGACAGTGGCAGAAGATCGGCCTGGCCCGCGCCCACTTCCGCGACGCCTGCATGGTCATCGTCGACGAGCCGACGTCCGCCCTGGACCCGGACGCGGAGCGGCGCGCCTTCGACCAGATCCTCGGCCTCGCGGGCCCGGACCGCATCATCGTCCTGGTCACCCACCGCATGGCCGCGGTGCGCCGCGTCGACCGCATCTTCGTGCTGGACGAGGGCCGGCTGATCGAGGAGGGCAGTCACGCCGAGCTGTTCGCCGCCGAACCCGCCAGCCGGTACGCCCAGATGTACCGCCTCCAAGCCGACCAGTACGAACACGCACGCCCCGCCCAGCTCCCCGGCACCATCCGGCCGCCCGCGTCCGAGTCCGCGTCCGAGCCCGCGTGACCTACGGGCGACCAGTCCGACGCGGCCGGAATTTGCCCACGGGGTCAGCGGCTCACGGCGGTTTCGCGGTCGACGCGCGACAGCTTCTCGCGGTTGCGCACCCGGCAACGAGATAGGTACCAGGATCGGCAAGTGGATCTACGCCGTCAGCCAGGTGATCCAGGAGTCGCCGCTGCCGAAGACCACCCAGGAGCTGGTGCAGCTGCGCGCCACCAGATCAACGGCTGCGGTTTCTGCGTCGACATCCACGGCAAGGACGCCGCGGCCGGCGGCGAGACCCCGGCCCGCCTGAACCTGGTCGCGGCCTGGCGCCACTCCTCGGTGTTCACCGAGGCCGAGCGGGTCGCGCTGGCGCTCACCGAGGAGGGCACGCGCATCGCCGAAACCGGCCGTGGTGTGTCCGACGAGACGTGGGCCCAGGTGCGCAAGCACTACGACGAGGACCAGGCCGTCGCGCTGGTCTCACTGATCGCGATGATCAACGCGACCAACCGGCTCGGCGTGATCCGGAACAACCAGGGCGGCTCCTACGAGCCCGGCAACCTCGCCACCATCGCGAACTGATCAGCAGGTGCGTCCGAGCCGGTCCCGGATCCTTCGATCCGGACCGGCTCAGGTGTCTCTCAAGCGCTTGACGACGCTGACGAGGCGCTCCGACATCAGCCGGCCAGACGGGTCAGCTGCCGGTCGTGCCACTTGCTGAGCAGCAGCAACGAGACCGTGGCGCCGATCAGCGCGCAGAACATGTCCCATTGGGTGTCCCACACATCGCCCTGCGTGGCCAGGAATGCGTCCGCCGCCTGCCCGCCGATGACCGCCGCCACCCACTCGAACATCTCGAAGACCGCGCTGAACGCCAGGCACGCGCAGACCGTCAGCGGAGCCAGCCATCGGCTGCCGCGCAGCGGAGACGTCCGGACCAGCAACTCCCTGACCAGGATGGCCGGCACGAAGCCCTGCATCAGGTGCCCGAACCGGTCGTACGGATTCCGGGACAGCCCCAGTCCGTCCTGTACCCATTCGCCCAACGGCACCTGGGCGTACGTGTAGTGCCCGCCCAGCGCGAGCACCAGCGCGTGCGCCGCGAGGAGACAGCACAGCATCCTCGACAGCGGGAAGCGTCGCCAGGTCAGGACGACCAGCGGCAGTCCGATCAGTACCCACACCACTTCCAGCAGCCAGGTCGTCCGGTCGTGCGGTTCCCAGGCGGAGACGGCGAGCCCCACGACCACGACGGCGACGCAGACACGGGGCAGCACCGGCGACGGGGCCAGGGAGGGGGCCGGAGTGTTCGCCGCCCGGCGACGGGCAGCTGCGATCAGCGACATCGGGGCGCTCCTTCTTCTCGGTCGCCTCATCGTGGCGGCCCAGAAGCCCGCTGGCCTGAGTACGGCTACTCAATCAGGAGCGGTCGAGTGACGGTGGTGATCACGTCGGTGGCGACAGCTCCGCCAGGTACTCGGACAGGGCCGCCGCCGCGCCGGGGGCGAGCCGGGCGCCCACTCCGTCCATGCCCTGCGCGACGGACCGCTGTCCACGTGTTGGTCGGTCAAGTGGCAGATCTTGGTCGTCGACCGGCGATTCAGCAGGTCAGCGCGGTGCGACTGGAGCCGTCAGGTGGCGCAATGCTGCCGCAACACCATCGGAGCCGCGGCGCCGGTACGTTCCCTGCCATGCCAGCCGAACGTATCCCCGCCTCGCTTCCGGTCGCCGCCGCGCGCCGTAGGCGGCTGCGTGCGGACCAGGCCCGGCAGCTCGCGGATCTGCTGCGCCACCAGATCCTGTCGGGCGGGTTCCCGCGCGGCGTCCTCCCTCTGGAGGACGTCATCGCCGCCGACTACCGGGCCAGCCGCAACACCGTCCGGCAGGCCCTCGACCTGTTGCGCGGAGAGCAGCTCGTCGAGCGGAAGGCCGGCGTCGGCACCGTTGTGGTCTGCGAGAAGTACCCGCACGGCCTCGACCGGCTGCAAGGCCTGGCCGAGACCCTGCACGAGCACGGCCGGGTCACCAACGAGGTCCGGACCGTCGGACCGGTCAGCGCTCCCGGCCCCGTGGCGCACCGGCTCGGTCTGCCCGACCACACCGACGTGCTCTGTGTCGAGCGGTTGCGGCGCCTCAACGGGCTGCCGCTCTCGCTGGACCTGTCGTATCTGCCCATGGATGTGGGCGGCGAGCTGCTCGGCTGCGATCTGGAGAACACCGACGTGTTCCGGCTCCTGGAGACGCTGACCGGCGGCCCGCTGGGGCATGCCGAGATCACTCTCGAAGCCGTGAACGCCGACGCGCACTCCGCCGCGGTCCTCGAGGCACCGCGCGGGAGTGCCGTTCTGATGCTGGAGCGGCTCACTCATCTGCCCGACGGGCGGCCCGTGGACCTGGAGTTCATCCGCTTCCGCGGCGACCGCATCACCATGAGCGGCGTCCTGCGCCGCCACTCGGCCTGACCCACCCCACCTTCCCGCTACCGCCCTCCCTGGAGACAGTCATGCCCGTTGTCCCGCAGCGCGCCGACGTACCCGTGACCATCGACGAGTCGCGCTGTATCGACGGCTGCACGCTCTGCGTAGACATGTGTCCGCTCGACTCGCTCGCGATCCACGAGGACAGCGGCAAGGCGTACATGCACGTCGACGAGTGCTGGTACTGCGGCCCGTGCGCGGCCCGGTGCCCCACCGGCGCGGTCACCGTCAACATGCCCTACCTGCTCCGGTGAAAGGCCCAACTCCCGTGCCACATCAGTCCGTTGCTCCACTCGCCCGGCTGCTGCCGCTCGCCCTCCTGCTGCCCCTTGCCACGGCGTGCGGTGGCGCGGCCGGGGCCGAGGACTCCCCCACCGTCACGGTGACCGTCGGATACCAGTCGAAGACCATCAACACCGTCACCGCCGGAACGCTGCTGCGCTCGCTCGGCTACTTCGAGGAGGAACTCGCGGCCCGGGGGAGGAAAGACGGCAAGACCTACAAAGTGAAATGGCAGGACTACGCGACCGGCGCCCCGATCACCGCCCAGATGACCGCCGGGAAGATCGACATCGGGTCGATGGGTGACTTTCCGCTCCTGATCAACGCGGCCCGGGGCAAGCAGCTGGGCCAGCCGACGCGACTGGTCTCGGTCACCGGATACAACCTGCGCGGCGGCCTCAACACTGTTGTCACCGCGCCTGGTTCACCCCTACGGTCACTGGGCGACCTGCGCGGCAAGAAGGTGTCCACCAGCGTCGGATCGGCCGCCGACGGCACGCTGGTACGGGCCCTGCAGAAGGCCGGGATCGACCCGGAGAAGGGCATCAGCAAGCTCAACCAGCAGCCCAGCGTGGGCGCGTCCGCCCTGACCGGGGGCAGCGTTGACGCGCTGTCCCAATTCGTCGCGTGGCCCGGCCAGTTGGCGTACGAGGGCAAGGCGCAGGCCCTGTACGACGGGGCCGACCTGAATCTGCCGACGTTCCACGGTGTCACCGTCCGGGAGAAGTTCGCCGAGGAGCGCGCCGGGGTCCTCGACGACTTCCTCCAGGCTCAGCGGCGGGCCACCGACTATCTCCGCAAACGGCCGGTGGCCGCCGCCGAGTCGGTGGCCAAGGAGACCGGGCTGCCGGCCGAGGCGGTCTATCTCTACAACGGCGCCCACGGCATCGCCACGTTCGACCCGGCGCTGCGGCCGGAGCTGATCGCCGCGCTGAAGAAGGACGTACCGATCCTGAAGGCGGCCAAGCTGGTGGGCGACGTCGACGTGGACTCCTTCGTCGACCCGGAGCCGCTGAAGCGTGCCGGGCACACACCCCCGTATCCGAAGGCGGGCGGCGCCAAGTCCGAGCTGTGGCTGAAGGGACAGGGCTCCACGCGCACCTTCGACAGTCCGAAGCAGCTCCTGAAGGCCGCGAAGGGCGCCGAGGTGCGGGCCGCATTCGTTCCGGACGCGCTGACCGGCACCCCCTGGTTCGCCGACAAGGCGGTGTGGGTCGCGGACGGCTCCGACCTGCGCGCCTTCGTCACCGCGAGCCACGCGAGGAGGTACGTGGAGCGGCACGCCGGCGCCCGCGTCGTCAGCTACGCGGACGCCGTGGGGCTCGCGTCATGAGCGCGGGCCGCTGGCTGATCCGGGCCGCGTCGCTTGCCGTGGCCCTCGGGCTGTGGCAGCTGCTGACCTCTCTGGACGTCGAACTGTGGCTGCGGTTCGGCCAGTTCCCCACGGTCGGCGAGGTGGCGTCCGCCTTCGGCGACCGGCTGGGCACCGCCCCGTACTGGCAGGACCTGGGCCACAGCCTGCGCCGCATCGTGATCGGTTTCCTGCTCGCCGCGGTGCTCGGGGTGGCGGCGGGCACGGCGATCGCGCGGTCGCGGTGGGCCGCAGATCTGCTCGGCCCGCTGGTGGAAGTGGCACGGCCGGTCCCGGCGATCGCCCTGGTCCCGGTCGCGATCCTGCTACTGCCCAGCAACGAGCAGGGCATCGTGTTTATCACCTTCACCGCGGCCTTCTTCCCGGTGCTGGTGTCTACGCGGCACGCGGTGCGCGCGCTGACGCCGGTGTGGGAGGAGGCCGTGCTCACCATGGGCGGCGGCCGGCTGCGGGTGCTGTTCTCGGTGGTGCTGCCGGGCGCGCTGCCGGGCATCTTCGGCGGACTCTCGGTGGGCATCGGCGTCGCGTGGATCTGTGTGATCTCCGCGGAGATGATCTCCGGAGAGTACGGGGTCGGCTACCGCACCTGGCAGGACTACACCGTCGTCGACTATCCCGGCGTCTTCGTCGGCATGGCCACCATCGGCGCCCTCGGCTGGCTCACCTCCACGGCGGTGGAGTTCGTCGGCCGCCGCGCCACCGCCTGGCTGCCGCGGCCGCCGGAGCGGGCACCGTCGCGTGCCGTACGCCGCGCCGCCGCTCCCCCGGCAGTCCCGTCCCCCGCTCCGGCCCTGGAGAAGGAGCCCGTCTCATGAGTCCCACGAGCACTGCTCCCGTGCGCCAAGGTGCCGAACTCGCCCTGGATGACGTGCGACTCGGCCATCGCGAGGGCCGGCCCCTGCCCGGCACCGTGCGCCTTCGGATCGCGCCGGGCGAACTCGTGTCCGTTCTCGGCCCGTCCGGCTGCGGCAAGTCCACGCTCCTTCGCACCCTCGCCGGGCTGCTGCCCCCGCTGGAGGGGCAGGTCACCCAGGACGGGGCGCCGATCCGCGGGCCCGAGGCCGACCGGGCGCTGGTCTTCCAGGAGGACGCCCTGCTGCCGTGGCGGAGCGTCCACGCCAATGTAGAACTGCCCCTGGCGATAAGGGGGTTGGGGCGCGAGGAGCGGCAACGCATCGCCGCTCAGTGGCTGGAGCGGGTCGGCCTCGCCGGGCATGCCCGCAAGCTGCCGCGCCGGCTCTCCGGCGGGCAACGGCAGCGCGTCCAGCTGGCCCGTGCGCTCGCCGGGCGGCCCCGCGCGGTCCTCATGGACGAGCCGTTCGGCGCACTCGACCCGCACACCCGCGCCAGTATGCAGGACCTGCTCGTGGACATCCTGCACGGCACCGGCGCGACCGTCGTCTTCGTCACCCACGACGTGGACGAGGCCCTATACCTCGGCGACCGGATCGCATTGCTCTCCTCCGGCGAGGTCTTGGACGTCCCGCACCCCCGGCAGCGCGACGCACGCAACGCGCCGGCCACCACCGGCCTGCGCCGCCGCATCCTCACGTCCCTCTGACCACCCGCACCCCTGTGAAAGGCCCGCCTGTGGACACCCCCCTGGCCATTCCCGCCCTCTGCGACGCGACCGAACTCTCCTGCGACGTCCTCGTCATCGGCGGCGGCACCGCGGGCACCATGGCCGCCCTGACCGCCGCCGAACGCGGCGCTAGCGTACTTCTCCTGGAGAAAGCACACGTACGGCACTCCGGCGCGCTCGCCATGGGCATGGACGGCGTCAACAACGCGGTCATCCCGGGCCGGGCCGAACCGGACGACTACGTCGCCGAGATCACCCGCGCCAACGACGGCATCGTCGACCAGTCCACCGTGCGCCAGACGGCGACCCGAGGCTTCGCGATGGTCAAGCGCCTGGAGTCGTACGGCGTGAAGTTCGAGAAGGACGAGCACGGCGAGTACGCGGTCCGCCAGGTGCACCGCTCCGGCTCGTACGTGCTGCCGATGCCGGAGGGCAAAGACGTCAAGAAGGTCCTCTACCGGCAGTTGCGGCGCCGCGAGATGCGCGAGCGGATCCGCATCGAGAACCGGGTGATGCCGGTACGGGTGCTCACGCGTCCCGAGGACGGCCGGGCCGTCGGTGCGGCCGGATTCAACACCCGTACAGGCGAGTTCGTCGCCGTACGGGCGGGGGCGGTGATCCTGGCCACCGGCGCCTGCGGCCGCCTCGGCCTGCCCGCCTCGGGCTATCTCTACGGGACCTACGAGAACCCGACGAACGCGGGCGACGGTTACGCGATGGCGTACCACGCCGGGGCCGCCCTCACCGGGATCGAGTGCTTCCAGATCAACCCGCTGATCAAGGACTACAATGGCCCGGCGTGCGCGTACGTCGCGAACCCGTTCGGCGGCTATCAAGTGAACCGGCACGGCGAGCGGTTCGTGGAGTCTGACTACTGGTCGGGGCAGATGATGGCCGAGTTCGCGGCCGAACTCGCCTCCGACCGCGCCCCGGTGTACCTCAAGCTCAGCCATCTGCCGGAGGAGACCATCACCGCCGTCGAGTCGATCCTGCACACGACGGAGCGGCCCACACGCGCCACGTTTCACGAGGGCCGCGGCCATGACTACCGCACGCATGACATCGAGATGCACATCTCGGAGATCGGCCTGTGCGGCGGCCACTCGGCGTCCGGCGTACGGGTCGACGCCCACGCCCGCACCACCGTCCCCCGCCTGTACGCGGCCGGCGACCTGGCCTGCGTACCGCACAACTACATGATCGGCGCATTCGTCTTCGGGGACCTGGCAGGTGTGGACGCGTCCCAATTTTGCGCCTACGAGGGTGAGTTGCCCGGCGACCAGCTGGCTGCCGCTCACGAACTCGTCTACCGGCCGCTGCGCAACCCCGACGGGCCGCCGCAGCCACAGGTCGAGTACAAACTGCGGCGGTTCGTGAACGACTACGTGGCGCCGCCGAAGGCCGGGGCGAAGTTGTCCCTGGCCGTGGAGGCGTTCGAGCGGATGAGGGGTGAGATCGCCGGGATGGGGGCGCGGACCGCCCATGAGCTGATGCGGTGTGCGGAAGTGTCGTTCATCCGGGACTGCGCGGAGATGGCGGCGCGCGCCTCGCTGGCCAGGACCGAGTCGCGCTGGGGTCTCTACCACGAGCGGCTCGACCACCCGGAGCGGGACGACGCGGGGTGGCTGCACCATCTCGACGTCTACAAGTCCCGTGCGGGGGCTATGGAGTTCAGGGCCCGGCCGGTCGAGCCGTATGTCGTTGCGGTGCCGGAGTTCGAGCCGGTGGCGGCCGGGGCGGAGCGGGTGCTGGGCGAGGTCGCGCTGGTGCCGGTGGCGACGGCGGGGCAACGGGACGTGGCTCCGGCCGCCCGCCCGGCCGCGTCCGCCGCGGCGGCTCCCCCGCCCTCGGCGGCCCAGGCCCCCTCATCGAGCCCCACCCTCCTCGCTCTCCTCTCCCTGGCCGAGGAGTCCCCCGACCTGGACGCCCTCTCCCTCTACCTTGCGGACCCCGACCCGGCGGTGCGGGCGGCCGCCGTGAACGTCCTCGCCGAGACCGTGCCCGCCGGGGCCGGCCCCGCGCTCGCCGCACGGCTGCGGGATGCCGCGCCCCAGGTCCGGGAGGCCGCGGCGGGCGCCCTGCGTGAGCTGGTCGAAGTCCTGCCCGGCGAGCCGGAGCTGGGAACCGGCCTGCGGGCGGCACTCGGCGTGCCGGACCCGGCAGTGCGGGGCGCCGCGCTTGACGTCCTACGGGAGCTGCGGCTCGGCGACGCATCGGTGTACGCCACCGCGCTCGCCGACACCGACATCGATGTCCGCATCCATGCCGTCCGGGCCCTGGTCTCGGTGGACGCGACCGCTCAGCTCTCGGCAGCCACGGCCGACCCCGCCCGCGAGGTCAGGGTCGCGGTGGCCCGCGGGCTCGCGGCGGTGCGCGACCCGGCACCGGCCCCGCTCGACCCGCTCCTCGACGACTCCGACCCGCTGGTCAGGGCGGCCGCGCTCACCGCGCTGGCCGCAACGGGCTGCCCGTCCCCGTATGCCGAACGAGCGGTGGCCGCGCTTGACGACCCCGCGTGGCAGGTCCGGGCCGGCGCCGCGACCGCCCTCCGGACGTCCCTTCCCAGCACGGCAGTTCCCGCCCTCGCCAAGGCGTCGGCGGACCCGAACGCGGACGTCCGCAAGGCCGCTGTCCTCTCACTCCTCACCCACCGCGCCGACCCTGTCGCACGCGCGGCCCTCGCCACCGCGACCACCGACTCCGACGCGGACATCCGTGCCTACGCCTCCCGCGCCACGCCGTGACCGCCATACGGGGCTGACCCACGGCACGCGATGTCCGCGCGGGCGGCGGATCGTTGTACGGGGAGAGGAAGGGAGATCCACCATGCCGACACAGGGACCTGCGCAGCAGCCCACGACCGAGCTCGACGCCCGCTACAGCTCGGCACTCAACCCACGCCCGGGTGACGCCGACGTCACTGCCACCGAATGGGCACAAGCCCAGCGGCAGTTGGAGGCCGCCGAGATCTTCTGGGTGTCCACGGTGCGCCCCGACGGTCGTATGCACGTCACTCCAGTGATCGCCGCCTGGCACGACGGGGTGCTGTACTTCTCTACCGGCCCGGGCGAGCAGAAGGCGAGGAACCTCGCTCATGACGGGCACTGCGCGCTGACCACCGGCCGGAACTCGCTCACCGAAGGGCTCGACGTCGTGGTCGAGGGCAAGGCGGAGCCGGTCGCCGATCCGGCGGTGCTGGAGGAGGTGATCGCGGCATACGAGGCGAAGTACGGGGCGCACATCACCTCCCCCGAGGGCACTTTCCACGGGATCGGGGACGCGTTCCGGAAGGGCGACGCGATGGTGTTCGCGGTGTCCCCGGCCACGGCGTACGGCTTCGGCCGGGACGACGGGGTCTACTCCCACACGCGCTGGTCGTTCTGAGCCCCCCGCACCCACAAACCAATCGCCTCCACGTCGCTGATCCCGTAGGTTGCGCGGGTTGTCGAGGCGGAGGCAGGGAGGCGGTTCGGGACGTGGCACCCAGGACAGTGGCGCGGGAGCAGCTGGCGGGTGCGGCGAAGGTCGCGCTGGAGTTTCGTACGCAGGGTGCGCTCGCGCAGGCGCCCGCGGTTCAGCCGGCGCCCGGCCATGATCTGACCGTCCGAGGTGGTCGCGATGTTCACAACCTGTGGGTTCCTTGCAAGAGCACGCTGAACGGCCTTGGCCACAGGACCAAGCGCGAGGGGTGCCGACTCGGAGCCTGGCCCGACCGTCACTGCGCCAGTCGAGTTCCGCGGATCAAGGAAGGCTGAGAGCGCAGGGCTGCCAACCGGTCCTTGTCACCGGCCTCGGCCAGGCAGTCGCCCAGGGCCAGGAGCGACAAGAGCTGTACGGGACGCCCTGCGGAAGCCGCTGCTCCAGCTTGTGGTGGCCGTCGAGCAGGAAATGCGTCAGCCCCCAGTGCGTGTAGTAGTCGGCCGACCGGTCCAGCGCGGGCAGGCACACATCCAGCGTCGACACCGCCACAGCCGTCGGCACCATCCCCCACTCCATCTGCTCGGCGTACTCCTCGACCCGCTCCCGGTCGTTCCACGTCGGAGGAACCATACGCGCCGTCGTGACTCCCACCACTGACAGTCGACCTGTCTCATCCCCGCGACGGAATACCCGCCGGTGTGTCCACCGTTCTCTCCCTCGACCGGCGTTGAAGACTGCATCTCGACATGCCCGACGTGATCGACATACACGAGGAGACGCTATGCCCCTTCCGCTCGACGAGCGCGAGGCGTTCCTGGCCGAACCCCACATCGGCGCCCTGGCCGTCGCCCGCGCGGAGGCCGGCCGTGCGCCGCTGACGGTCCCCATCTGGTACTGGTACGAGCCCGGCGGCACCTTCTGGATCATGACCGGCCGGGATTCCGCAAAAGCAAAGGCCATCAGGGCCGCGGGCCGCATCTCGCTCATGACCGAACGTGTCGAACCCACGGTCCGCTACGTGACCGTGGAGGGCCCGGTGACATCCGAAGTCCCCTCCACAGCCAAAGAGTTGACCGATCTCGCGGCCCGCTATCTGCCCGCCGACAAGCTCGAGGAATACGTGAAGACGGCCACCGCCGAGCACGGCGCGCAGGTCACCTTCCACATCCGGCCGGAGCACTGGCTGTCGGCCGACCTCGGCTCCGTCTGACCCGGTCCTTGCCGCTGAACCCTTCGAGCAGGTCCACATTGACCAGGACGACCTTGCCGCTGCCCTTGAGCTGCCGCACGATCGCGGGGAGGTTCAGCAGGGACCCGTAGAGCAGGAAGACGACCTTGCACTCGGAGTCCATGACGGCGTGCAGCCCGTCGTCGTCGATGACACTGGCGACGACCGGGTGGTCCTCCAGGAGGACCGGAGGTGACACGTCCACGAATGACCTCCCATGGGATCGGCGGCCAATCTCCGCCGATCAGCGCCGCAGCGCGCGGTAACGTCCCGGCGCCGGGACCCGCCACCTCCCCCTGGGTCCCCCGGTGGGCAGCGGCGCCCGGACGACGCCGCTGCCGTCAGCTCAGGTCACGCCTGCGACGCGAGCGACCCACTGAGATGCCGGACGAAGAAGTGCACCGCGCTGTCGGCCTCGAACCTGGGCAGTTCCTTGTGCCGGCCCGCGTTCGCGTGCAGCGTCTTGTCCTTCGAGGCGAAGGCGTCGAACAGCGCGAGACCGGACGCGCGCGGGATGT
Source organism: Streptomyces sp. DS1-CR2 (assembly GCF_055760475.1). NCBI lineage: Bacteria > Bacillati > Actinomycetota > Actinomycetes > Kitasatosporales > Streptomycetaceae > Streptomyces > Streptomyces sp. DS1-CR2. The sequence continues at coordinate 8,384,301 of NZ_CM147085.1, read as the reverse complement.
GTTCGTCGTCCCACTGGAGCGCGAACTCGATCGGAACGGTGATCTTCTTCGCCGCCCCGGCCAGGGTCTCGGGCCAGAAGAGACCGAAGACCGCGGCGGTGATCCTGGGTTCGACCGCCGTCAGCGGCACCCCGATCGCGGTGCCCATGTTCAGGCCGAAGTAGCCGACCGGCCCGCCAGTGCCGATCTCCGGGAGTTCCTGGAGGGCGTCAAGGGTCGCCTGCCACTCCGGCACGGCGCGCTCCGCCAGGTGGGCGTTGTAGCGCTGGACGATCGGGCCGACCGGTTCGCCCGCCGCCATCGCCTGCTGCATCACGGCGATCTCGCGCTCGTCGTGTGCCGTACGGGGGCGGCCGCCGTGCCCGGGTGCGTCGATGGTGGCGACGTGGAAGCCGCCGCCCGCCACGAGCCGCTGGGCCCGGCCGGTCATGGCCGCTGACTTCCTGTGGTTGCCGCCGCCGTGGCCCATCAGCACGAGCGGCGCGCGGTCGGAGCCGGGGGCCGGCGACCAGAGCGCGCCGGTGACCTCACCCACGGTGAAGTCGCGCTCCACGACACCGTTCGACGATGTCTGCGCGGTGAATTGAACAGAGTTCATAGGTATTGCCCTTCGGGAGTGCCTTGTGGAGGAGGCGCTCCCGGCGAGACCTACGTCAGCCGCACGACCGTGGCGAGGAGGGGAGCACCCATACAGATACAGCGTTCATGGGTCTCACCTCCTCGCACGACGTCACGGCCTGCGCGGCACGTTACCAACGGGCCGCTGTAGGGCCCAACCTGTTTTCGGCCGTCCGCTCAGGCGTTGGGGTCGAAAGGTATGCCGGCCGGCTCGGCCTTCTCGAGGTGGTAGTTGAAGTTGCCGTCCTTGAGGCCGAAGACGGCGCTGCCGAAGTCGGCCTGGCTGAGCTTCTCCCGCAGGCCCGAGGGGTAGCCGTTCCAGCCGACGAGGGTCGGGAACTGCCAGGTGTGGCGGTGGTTCTCCGGCGGCTCGTCGTTGGCTGTCGCGGGGCGGAAGCAGTGCGTGCCCAGGCCGTCCTTGTGGTAGACGGCCTTGGGGTGGGTGCCGTCCCAGCGGATCTGGTCACGGCCGTAGACATTGAAGTTGCCGTGCGCCGAGGTGGAGACGTACTTGGCCTCGTTGTCCTGCACCCACACCACGACGTGCTCCCAGTCGTTGCGGTGCCCGCCGAGACCGCTGCCCGCGACGGCCTGGTCCTTCTCGAAGTACAGGCCGTACATGATGGCGCACCAGCCGTTGTTGCACTTGGAGCGGGAGTATCCGTTGGTGCTGTCGAGGTCCCAGGAGTCGTGGCACTGGCCGTTGACGGCCCCGGACGGGTTGAGGCCGGGGTTGATGGTGCCGTCGGGGCCGATGGCGGGCGTCGAGTAGCAGCCGTCACCGTCGTAGTCGTAGGCCGGCTGGAACGTCTGCTCGAGGCCGTCCGCGTTGGCGGGCAGCGCCGGGGGCGGGTCCGCGAGCGCGATGCCCGGGAAAACGATGACCAGCGCGAACGCGCTGCCGAGGGTGAGTGCCGCTCTGCGGATCCGCGAGCTCTTCTTCACTGCGTCCTCCTGATGAACCGTGGGGGGTGTGGGACACACGCGACCGAATCTGGCATGCCCTCGTCATCATCCGCGCCTCGGTTGCCCAGCGAACCCCAGCTGTGTGGCGCAGTGATGAAGAGTCGGTGCCGTCGCCCGTGCCGTCGTCAACAGGCGGTCAGGTCCCTGATGTTGACCGAGTCGGCCATCGCCTGCATGCCCTTGTCATTGGGGTGCAAGTGGTCGCCGCCGTCAAAGAACGGGAGGATCCGCTCGCGGTCGTACGGGCTGCGCAGGGTGCGGTCGAAGTCGGTGACCGCGTCGAACTCGCCGCTGTCCCTGATGAATTCATTGACCTCGAGGCGTACGGACTCGGCCGCGGGGTCCCACTCGGACCAGCCCTTGAACGGCGCGATGGTGGCGCCGACGACGCACTTCCCTGCCGCATGGGCCCGTTCGGCGATCTCGCGATAGCCGTCGATCATATCCTGGGCCGTGACGCCCGTGTGGGCCTTGATGTCGTTGACGCCCTCGAAGAGGAACACGGTGCGCACTCCGGGGTGCGAGAGCACATCGCGATCGAGTCGGTTCAGCGCGCTCTGCCCGGCGCCGTCCACAAGCACCCTGTTGCCCGAAATCCCTTCGTTGGCGACCCCCTTGACCGACGGGTCGTCCGCCGACTGCAACCGGCGGGACAGGTAGTCGGGCCAGCGCCGGTTGAGGTCGGTGGTCGACTGCCAGCCGTCGGTGATGGAGTCGCCGAGCGCCACGACGGCGCCCGTGTCCACACCGGTCCGTACGGTGACGGAGTCGAGGTAGAACCAGGAGCCGATCCGCTCGGTCCAGTTGTCCGCGCCTTCCTCGGACGCGTGGTCGCCGGTGGCCGCGAACGACGTCTGCATGGCCATGGAATGGCCCGTCGCCGCACCCGCCGCCTGCGCGGTGTGCAGGCTGACGACCAACGTGGCCGCGGCGGGCAGCCGCCCGGGCAGCGGGTCGCTGTATGTGATGCCGCCCGCCGGCACGGTGACGGATCGCGCCCCGCCGAAGGCCAGATGCCGGTTGCTGCCGGGGACCAGTTCCGCACCTTCGCGCTGGAGGCCGGCGTAGGTGCTGTCGAAGGTCACCGGTTGGTCGCCGAAGGCGTTGGAGAGCCGGATGCGCAGGCCGTCCCCGCCGACGCTGGTGTGCACGATCAGGCGGTAGCTGTGATCGGGCACTGCGTCGCCCATGCGGTCGGCGCTCGCGCCCCAGGTGATCACGTCATGGCGGGCGGCCGCCGGGCCGGCATGGGCTGCCGCGGGTGCCCATGCGGCGGCGATCAGTAGCGTGACCGTGATGGCGGCGAGGCGACGCCAACGGTCAAGTAGCCCACTGGGCACGGCCCATTGTCCCCTTCCGGCCCTCACCGGCCGAACTCCCTCAGGACCGTGGCCTCGCCCGGCTTCAGGCTGATCTTCCGTGACATCCCGCCGTACGACACCGTCGTGGTGCGTCCTCCGACGCTACGGATCCTGGCCTCCGTCGGCCTGCCGTCACGCCAGCGCAGATCGACGACGAAGCCACCGCGCGCCCCCATGCCGGTGACCGCACCGGACTTCGACCATGCCTTTGGGAGAGCGGGGAGGAGTTCCAGATGGCCCGGCCGGGAGTACAGGAGCATCTCGATCGCCGCGGCAGGGGTGCCGAAGTTGGCGTCGATCTGGAAGATGCCGCGGCCCTTGTCCACCTCGTAGATGTCGAAGAGGTTCGGGGCGGTGCCGTTGCTCCCGCCGGTCGACGGTTTGAGGTTGTTCACGAACACCTCGTAGGCCTTGTCCGCGTTCTTGAGCCTCGCCCAGCACAGGCTGCGCCAGGCGTTGGCCCAGCCGAAGCTCTGTGTGCCGCGGGCGGCGAGCAGGGCGGTGGCGCCGTCGAGCAGGGCCGCCGGGGTGGAGTCGTCCGGGCGGATGCGGTCTCCGGGGAAGAGTCCGACCAGCGGGGACAGATGCCGATGGGTTGTCTCCCCGAGGTTGTCGGGAGACATCCACTCCTCCAGCCAGCCCGTCTTGGGGCTCACCCGCGGCAGGTAGAGCTGCTTCTGGAGCGCGGCCATCTTGTAGGCGTAAGCGACGTCCTTGTTCAACTCCTTGGATGCGGTGCGGTAGTTGGCGAACAGGGCCCACACCAGTTCCTGGGCGTACGTGATGCCCTTGGCGTCCAGCGGGCCGTGTTCCGGCGACCAGTCACTGTCGGCGATGAGCACCTCTTCTTCGGCGCCGGTGTCCGGGTCGGTGACCGTCGTGGTGACGAGCCGGGCCTCCCAGAACTCACAAGCACCCTTGAGAAGCGGGTAGATCCTCTCCAAGTAGGAGGAGGAGTACGTGAATTCGTAGTGTTCCCAGAGCGTGTTGCACAGCCACGCGTTGCCCGCCGGATGCCACCACCAGCCCATCCCGCCGTGGACGTTGGTCGAGATACCGACCGTCCAGCCCGCGACCTCTGCGCTGGAGTTGCGGTAGCGGTTGCGCGGGTCATTGAAGAGGGTGTGGGTGAGTTCGGTCCAGGACGGCAGCTGGGCGAGGCAGTAGTCGGTGAGGGCGTCGAAGCACTGCGAGAGGCCGGCCCGGTCGGCCATCCAGTAGTTCATCTGGATGTTGATGTCGGTGTGGTAGTCACCCATCCAGTCCGGGTCGTTGCCGTCGAGCCACAGCCCCTGAAGGTTGAGCGGCAGGCTTCCCCGGGACCCGGAGATCATCAGATACCGCCCGAACTGCAGGTAGGCAGCCTCCAGTTGGGGGTCGGGCCGCCCATCCCTGGAGCGCGCCTTGATGCGCTCCCAGGTGTTCAGAGCGCGCTGTTCGGAGGACGACGTGCCGAGCGAGATGTCCATCTGCCCGAACAGGTCCCGGTAGTCGGCGACATGGGTGCGCAGCAACGTGCTCGCCGAGTGCCCGGCCGCGTCGAGGACCTTCGTGCGCGCCAGCCGCTCGGGCTGGGCGGAGGGGTCGCGATAGTGCTGGGAGGCGTCGGGCGCGTAGTTCGTGCCACCGCTCACCACGACCGTGAGTTCCTTGCAGCCGGAGAAGTCGATCCGGGAGCCGTCGACGGTGACGCTGCCGCCGGTGGCACGCGCCGTCACCGCTGCCCCGTAACGCAGGCCGTTGGGGAACGTGGCGCCGAAGGAGGCGTACTTCCCGGTCCGGTCCCCGGTCGTGGTCTCGCCGTGGGTGCCCTCCAGGGTCACGGTGCCGGTGTAGCGTCCGCCGCCGCTCTGGGTGAAGTGCAGGACGATGGCGTCGTCGGGGCGGCTGGCGAAGACACGGCGCTGATACGTCACTCCGGAGCGCACATACGAGGTGGTGACCAGGCCCTGGGCGAGATCGAGGCCCCTGCGGTAGTCGTTGACGGCCGCTATGTCGTGGTCGGGTATGTCGACGGCGAGGCGGCCGAGGAGTGTGAACGAGCCGAAGTCCTCGCGTGTGTAAGGGAATTGGCCGTCCGCGTCGAGCTTGTCGTTGAGTCCTCCGGTCCACAGGGTGGCGTCGGTGATGAGGAGGAGTTCGCGCCCGGGGTCGTTGCTCGCCAGCGCGCCCAGACGGCCGTTGCCGACGGGCAGGCCTTGTTCGATCATCGAGTGGTCGTCGGCGGGCGCCTGCCACCAGAGCTGATCCTGCGGACTCGCCGGCAGTGCGGGGGACGCGGTGGGGCGCTGCGGGGCGGCAGAGGCGGTGAAGGCGGGCAGGCCGCCGAGTGCGGTGACGGCTCCGGCCGCCGCGGCGAGGGAGAGCAGGCCGCGTCTGCCGGGGCGTCTGTCCGGTGGATCGGTCGGGAGGGTGGTGTCCATCGTGCGGCTCCAAGGGAAGGGCGGGCGGGTCAGGACGACTTGGGTACGTCGATGCGGTCGATGTCCGGTGCGTAGCCGGAGCCGCTGTCGAAGGTGATCGTGTTGCTGCCGGCCTTGAGGGTGACGGGCACGCTGACGGTCTCGACGCTCCCCCAGTCCCCGGTGGACGGGAACTTGTGTCGTGTGGCGCCGTTGCCGTTCGCGGAGACGTCGGCCGAGCGGGCGTCACCGCTGATGTACGCGACCTTGACCATGTACGTGCCGGCCTGGTCCACGTCGATGTCGTTGAAGCGGAGCTTGCCGCCGCCGTAGAGGTTGCCGACCTTGTGGTCGCCGGAGCAGGCGCCGCAGTCCCCCACGGAGGCGTTGCCGCTGAGGGCGTTGGCCGGGGCCTCGGCCTCGTAACCCTTCCAGGTCACGGCGGCGCCGTTCGGGGTGATGGTGAACAGGCGCGAGCCGTGCGCGGGCAGGGCCTGCGCCACCCTGTTCTTGTACGTGCCGAGGTTCTCGTGGTTCCACAGGTCCCGGACGTCGGCCCTGCCGGTGAAGCCAAGGGACGTCCAGTCGGCGGTGACGGAGGCCGGGGCGTCGGAGAGGTTGAAGAGGGCGACCGTGTAACTGCCGTTCGCGTTCTTCGCGGCCCACACCTGCTGAGGGTCCGAGGGCGTGACCGGCCGGGCAGGAGGCGTACTCCCCTGGTTCAGGGCGATGACCTCGCGGTTGGTCAGCAGGGAGACGCCGTAGCTGTCCAGCTCGGTCAGGTCGTCACCGGTGTAGAGCGGGGACTTCGCGATGGCCCACAGGGTCGCGTAGCTCTGTCGCTCCGCCTTGGTGAGCCCGTCCATCTCGCCGTTGCCGACGTCGAGCGAGTCGAGGTCGTTCCAGCCGCCGGGACCGGCGTGCCGCGTCCAGCCGGGAGCGTCGTCCCAGCGGTCGTCGACGGAGTTCTCCCAGCTGACCAGCGTGTTGCAGTAGCACTCGACGTCCGTGTCGATGCGCCAGCCGTTGGAGTACTTCTTCCAGTCGGCTGCGTGCCCGATGTCGAGGGACCAGGAGATCTCCAGGTGGACCGGGCGTCCGGCGGCGGCGATGGCCTTGTTCCAGGCGGCCACGTCGGCGAGGTTGTCGTACTGGTCCCCGCTCTTGCCGGAGCCGGGGCCGACGCCGTCGAGCTTGAGGAAGTCGTAGCCCCAGTCCGCGACGAGCTGCGCCTGGGAGTCGACGTACTTCTGCGCGCACGGCTTCGAGAAGTCCAGCTTGTAGGCGCTGTCCCAGCCGTTGGTGGTGCGCAGGTCGCTGTAGACGATGTCGGCGGTGGTGCAGTCGCCGGCGTTCGCGATGGGGGTCTTGCCCTCGCCGTACGCCTCCTTCTCCAGGCCGGCCGGGAGATAGATGCCCGCCTTGAGGCCCTTGGCGTGGATGTGGTCGGCGACGGACTTCATGCCGTGCGGGAAGCGGTCCGGGTCGGCCTTGTGGCGCGCGTTCTCGTCGAACTCGGGCTTCCAGGTCTTGTCGCGCCACCAGCCGGCGTCGATGTTGATGTACTCGTAGCCGTACTTCTTGAGCTTCGACGCCATGGCGTCGGTCTGCTTGAGGATGTTCGCCTCGGTGAGGTAGCTGTAGTCGCCGTCCGGGTTGAGGCCCGGGTACTTCGACGACTGCATGCTCCAGCTCGACCAGCCCATGTACGGCTTGGCGGCCGGTTCAGTGGGAGTGGCGGTGTCAGCCCGGGCGTCCGGGACGGTCGTCACGAGGCCTGCGGAGAAGGCGAGGACGATCACGGCTCTGAGGGTGGCGCGGCGACCGGAGCGGGCCGCTCCGGGCATGACGGAGTACGAGGATGACCGCATGGGTCGGACCTCCAGGGAGGGTGTCAGCGGGGGCGGCTGGGGCCGTGCTGTGGGCAGTTGTTGATCTTCAGTACGTGCCTGAACTTCCGTACGCGTCTGGATCTAAGTGCTTGCCTGGACTTCAGTGCGTGTCCGCTGTGATGAAGGACTGGATCGCGGTCGCCGCGGCGCCGCGCGCCCACTCCTCAAAGGGAAGGGCGTGGGTCCGCACGTCGCAGCGGGCGGCGGAGCCGAAGGCCGCCGCGGTGAACGCCTCGCGGATCTGCTCGGCGAAGAGGTCGTACGCGGCCAGGCCCTCGCCGGAGATGATCACGCGCTCGGGGCCCAGGAGGTTGGCCACCGTGGCGATGCCGCGTCCGATCGCCTCGCCCGCTCGCGCGTACACCTCCCGCACTCCGGGGTCACCGCCGTGGGCCAGTTCCAGGGCCTCGGCCGCGTCGGCTACGTGCACACCCGTCACCTCCCGGACCTGGCTGACGATGGCGGAGTCCGCGGCGATCGCCTCGACGCAGCCACGGTTTCCGCAGTGGCACAGGGGCCCGGCCGGGTCGATCGCCACGTGCCCGATCTCGCCGGCCACTCCGTTCGCCCCCGCCACCACCTGGCCGTGTACCACGAGGCCGCAGCCGATACCGGCGCCGACGGTCACCACCGCGAAGTCGGACAGGCCCACGCCGGCTCCGAACCACTGCTCGGCGACGGTCAGCGCCCGGACGTCGTTGTCGACGGTGACCGGCAACCCTGTTGTCATCCCGGCCAGTTCGGCGAGGCCGACGTCGCGCCACTCCAGGAAGGGCGAGTAACGCACCGCGCCGGCCGCCCGGTCGACGTCACCGGAGACCGCGATGCCCAGGCCCTGCACCCGCACGCCGAAGCCGTCCGCCTCTGTCAGCAGCTCCTGCACGAGTCCCGCGATCGAGGCGAGGACCGACCTGGGGTCACGGGAGGTGAGCGAGACGTGCCGGGCGACCCTGATGCGGCAGCACAAGTCGGTGAGTACGGCGATGAGTTCGTCGCCCGTCACCTTGACCCCGATGAACAGCGCCCGTCCGCCGTCGACCCGCACCGGGTTGGCGGGCCGCCCGAGAGACGGCTGCCGCGCGTCCTCGTCGACGTCCTCCAGGAGGTAGCCGGACTCGATCAGCGGCCGAACCGCCTTCGTCACCGCAGCCGCCGAGAGACGGGTCCGCCCGGCGATCTCCGACCGGGTGAGCGGGCCGTGGGACAGCACGGTGGTGAAGATCTGGGAAGCGGCCGGCGTGTGGGCCGGGAACGCCTCGGTGAGGGAAGTCGAGCGCATGGCCGGGAACCTAGGCCCCTTATTTTCCGCTGTCAATGAAAGAAACAGGAATCGCCTGAGCACCCCCATCGAGAGGGGAGAATCCTCCAAATTCCAGATCTACGGGGGGTATTGACACGTGATCCAAGGCCGCGATTGGGTTCCCCTCGTCTCGTGGCACCACAGGAACGTGAGGATCCATGTCGCTGATCTCCTTCGCCCCGCGGACCGGGGTCTGGCTGCTGGCCACACCGGACACGTCGTACGCGCTACGCGTCGACGAGTCCGGAGCGCCCTGCCACCTCGCATGGGGTCCACGGCTGACACTGGAGGAGGCCGAGGATCTCACCGCCCCGCAGCCGTCCGCGACCAGCAGCTTCGAAGGAAGACCGGCCGTGGGTGAGGAGTTTCCCGTCGACGGCGGGACGCGCTATGGGCCTCCCTCGCTCCAGGTCCAATTCGGCGACGGGTCCCGTGCGTTCGAGTGGGAGCCCACGGGCCACCGTGTGGACGAGAGCTCCCCCGAAGCAGGGGAGCTCGTCCTCGAGTTCCGCGACCGCCGCTACGCCCTTCACGTAGCACTCCACTACCGCGTACGCGCCGGCGCCGACGTCATCGAACGCTGGACCCGCATGCACAATGCCGGCGACGAGCCCGTCACTCTGCTGCGCGCCGACTCCGCCGCCTGGACACTCCCGCCGCTACGCGACTATCGCCTGAGCCACGTCACCGGGCAGTGGTCCGCCGAGAGCCAGCTGCGACGCGAGCAACTCCCGCACGGTGAGACCGTGTTGACCAGCCGCCGCGGCATCACCAGCCACCACGCGAACCCCTGGGTGATGCTCGACGACGGCACGGCGACGGAGGAGTACGGCCGCGTCTGGAGCACAGCCCTGGCATGGAGCGGGAGTTGGCGCATCACCGCGCAGCGCACCCCCGACGGGCGGGCCGGACTCACCGGGGGTCTCGGGCACGACGGCACGAGCGTGCCGGTCGACCCGGGCGAGGAGTTCACCACTCCCCCGTTCCTGGGCCTGTTCACCGACGGCGGCTTCGGCGGCGCGAGCCGCGCGTGGCACGCCCACACCCTGGCCCACGTCCTGCCGCATCCGGACGAAGTCGCGCCGGTCCTCTACAACTCCTGGGAGGCCACGGGCTTCGACATCGACGAGGCCGGCCAGCAGGCGCTTGCCGAGCGGGCCGCCGCGCTCGGGGCCGAGCTGTACGTCGTGGACGACGGCTGGTTCGGCGCCCGCCGGAGCGACCGCGCGGGGCTCGGCGACTGGACCCCGGCGCGCGACCGTTTCCCGGACGGGCTCGGGCCGCTGGTCGAGGCGGTGCACCGGCTCGGGATGCGCTTCGGCCTGTGGGTGGAGCCCGAGATGGTGAACCCGGACAGCGACCTGTACCGCCAACACCCCGACTGGGTCCTACACTTCCCCGGCCGCCCCCGCTCCGAGCTGCGCAACCAGCTGGTCCTCAACTTCGCCCGCCGAGACGTCGCCGACTGGGCCCACGGTTGGCTCACCCGCCTCGTCGGCGACCACGGCATCGACTTCCTCAAGTGGGACATGAACCGCGCTTTCAGCGAGGCGGGCTGGCCCGGCCGGCAGGACGGCACCGACCGCCTCGGACCCCAGTACGTACACAACCTCTACGACGTGATCGACCGCCTGCGCGCGGACCATCCCGCACTCCGGATCGAGTCGTGCAGCGGTGGTGGCGGCCGGGTCGACCTGGGCATTCTGTCCCGTACGGACCAGGCGTGGGCGTCGGACAACACCGATGCCGCCGACCGCATGCGGATCCAGCACGGCTACGGCCAGGTCTACCCCGCGCGCACCATGGGCTCCTGGGTGACCGACGTGCCGAACCAGCTCACGGGGCGCACGGTCCCGTTGAGGTTCCGCTTCCATGTCGCCATGGCCGGAGCGCTGGGCGTCGGCGGCGACCTCACCCGGTGGCCGGAGGACGAACTCCGTGAGGGGGCCGCGTTGGTGGCCGAGTACAAGCACGTGCGCCATCTGGTGCAGCACGGCAGGCTGTACCGTCTGTCGCCTCCCTCCGACGAAGCACACTTGGTGGTGCAGTACACCTCCCCCGACGCCACGGAGACGCTACTGCTCGGGTGGCGGCGCGTCTCCCGCCACGGGAGCCCCCAACCGCCCGTCCGGCTCAGGGGATTGACCCCCACGGCCCGCTACCGCGACGCACGCACCGGTGCGGTGCACCATGCCGCCGTACTCACCGAGTACGGAATGCAGCTCGACCTGCCGCCCGGCGACTGGTCCAGCGCGGCCGTGCACTTGTTCCGCGAGACGGAGGGCTGAGCCCCGCACCAGTCCGGTCGCATCAGGGCGTGCCAGCAGGGCGTGTCAGTAGGGCGTGTCAGTAGGGCGTGTCAGCAGGGCGCCATTGGCATGGACCTGCCCGTGATCCTTCGGTACGCTCCCCACGGGCATTTCCTGGGAGCGCTCCCAGGCTTTGCTGTTCCACCCCCACGATGCTGGAACAACGAAGGGCCAACCCCATGAGACGCACGAAATCCCTGCGCATCACCCTGTCCGCATTACTGGTCGCCGGAGTGTCCGCCGGATCCATACCGGCCTCCGCCGGGGCCGCCACCCCCGCGGACGAGAAGGCACCGGCCTCCGGGCCCATGCTCGCCGCCATGCAGCGCGACTTCGGCCTCACCAAGAGCCAGGCCGAGGCTCGGCTGAGCGCGGAGAAGAAGGCCACGGCCGTCGAAGGAAAGGCACGGCGAGCCGCCGGATCGTCCTACGGCGGTGCCTGGTTCACACCGGAGAGCGGCCGCCTGACCGTGGCCGTCACCGACCGGCACAAGGCCGCGGCCGTACGGTCGACGGGCGCCGAGGCCAAGCTGGTGAAGTACAGCGCCAAGCAGCTCGACGCGGCCAAGGAACGCATCGACGCCCTCAAGGCACCCAAGGGAGTTGCAAGTTGGCACGTCGATCCGGCGTCCAACCGGATCGTGATCGAGACCCTGACCGGACGGCAGGGCGACAACGATGTCAAGCACTTCCTCGCGCAGGCCCGTGAGGCCGGCCCTGTCACCGTCGAGAAGACGGCCCACGCACCCCGCACCCTCGCCGCCGGCACGGTCGGAGGCGACCCCTACTACACGGGCAACGTCCGCTGCTCGATCGGCTTCTCGGTGAACGGCGGATTCGTCACGGCCGGCCACTGCAGCGGCGCCGGCGCCGCAGTGAACGGCTGGGACGGTTCGTACATCGGCAACTTCCAGGGGTCGTCGTTCCCGGACAACGACTACGCCTGGGTCAACGTGGGCAGCGGCTGGTGGACCGTCCCCGTCGTCCTCGGCTGGGGCACTGTCCCGGACCAGCTGGTGCGCGGCTCGGCCGAAGCCCCGATCGGCGCGTCCATCTGCCGCTCGGGCTCCACCTCGCACTGGCACTGCGGCAATGTGCTGGCCAAGAACGAGACCGTGAACTACAGCCAGGGCGCGGTGCACGAGATGACCAAGACGAACGTGTGCGCCGAACCGGGCGACTCGGGCGGCTCGTTCATCAGCGGCGACCAGGCCCAGGGTGTCACCTCGGGCGGCTGGGGCAACTGCTCCGGCGGCGGTGAGACCTGGTACCAGCCCGTCAACGAGATCCTCAACAGGTACGGTCTGACCCTGACCACGGCCTGACCGGCGTACTGAGAGGAGCCGGGCTCGGTACGGCGCCGGAGGTGCCCCTCCGCCGTACCGATCCCGGCTTCCCCGATGCCCCCAACGGTCCGCCCTCACAACCGAGTTGACGCTGGAGTCACGCATGACGGCACAGTCCTCCGGAAGCCGCATCGACACGAGCAGGGCCCACCCGGCGCGTGTCTACGACTGGCTGCTGGGCGGCAAGGACAACTATCCGGTCGATCAGGAAGTCGCGGAGAAGCTGCCGCCGGAGTCGCGCCTCAATGAAGATCCGCCATCCTGAAGTTGCTGGTCACAGGGCTGGTGTGAGTTGCTGGTCGTGTCCTCGTGCTGGTCGCAGGCGGTTATCGGAACACAAGATCGTCTGCCATGTCGGTGATCGCGGTTCCGAGGATTCCCCGGCGTGAGCAAGGTGCCCGTCCACACGATCCGGGCGGGAGGTACGTCAGGTGGAAGCCAGGGATGTGGGACCGGACGTTTGTGAGCTGATCACGGTCCGCAAGGCCGAACTGGAGGTGTGGGCGGAGAAGTTGAGCCAACAGCTTCAGGAGCTACGCGATGAACTGGAGGAACTCGCTGTCGCCGAGCGGGTTGCGCGCCGGCTGGCCGAGCAAGTGGACGGGGAGCGGGAGGGGATGCTGCCGAGAGTCGCTGGCCAGGTCGCGGGCCGTGTGGTGCTGCTGATGCCGCCGCGCGAGCGCGGCACCGACGAAGCGGTGCCGCCCGCGAACTACCAGCGGATCATGGACGTGGTGCGGCGGGCGGATACGCCGGTCATGGTCAAGCAGGTCTGCGGTGAACTGGGAATGTCCACCGAGCCCGCCCACACGGAGGCGATGCGTTCGAAGCTGAACCGGCTCGCCGAGCGGGGCTGGCTGCGCAAGCCGGCCGACGGGAAGTTCACCACCGCGCCGTGAGTGAGCTTCCCACGCTCGCGGCATGCGGCGCGGGCCGTAATGCCGGTGCCCCCGGCGGCAGTTGATAGTGCATGTCGAACAAAACCAGCCCCGCCGGGGGCACTGAAAGGGTTGCCTTACCAGTCCAATCTTCAGCTGTCCACGGCCACCTTGACCTTCGTCAGCTACCTGCTGCGCGGCCATCTGAAGAAGATCCGCTCACGGTGGCGCAAGCTGCCGCCCGGACGGATCGCCACGATCGTTCTGGCACGGTTCAGGGCTCCGGGGCATCAGGGAGCGTCGCTACGAGGAAGTGGTCGACCTGACGCCGACGATTCGGTAGTAGTACTGGTCCTGCCTGGTCAGGATGTCGACGCTGGTGTAGCCGATGTCGGCACTCTCGTTGAGGGCGGAGTAGAGGCGGCCATCGCCCGCGTAGAAGCCGACGTGGCCGTCATAGAAGACGAGATCGCCGACCTGCCGGTCGGACGCGTCGACCCTGAGGACGTCGAGAGGTTCGAGGTTGCTGTTGTCGGAGGCGTTGTTCGCGGCCTCCCCTACCGCCCAACTGTAGTAGCTGTTCGCTGACTTGCGGGTCCAGTCCGAGGGCAGGTCGGGCACCCGGCTGTATGAGTGGTACACCAGGCCGGAGCAGTCGAAGGTGTCCGGCCCCGCAGCGCCCCACTCGTACTGCTTGTCGATCTGGTCGAGCGAGTAGTGGTAGGCCACGCGGGAGAAGTTGTACACACTCTTGGTCGTCGAGCACTCGACGCCCGACGCCGTGTTGCCGTTCTGGGTGATGATCTGCAGGCGCCGGAACTGGGCGATGTCCGAGGGGTTCCAGGTGTCCTCGCCGCCCGAGACGGTGTCGCCATAGAGGACGGCCGCGGTTTCTCCGGTGCTGAACACGAACGGCTGGGTGCCGTCGGCACCGACCGCGTTCATCCTGAGGACGGGCGGCTTGCCGTCGCCCCGGTCGGTGTCGGTCAGCGTCCAGTGGATGCTGGCCTCGTTCGGGCTGTGCCAGTAGATCTGGACCAGGGACCGCGCTCCGGCGCAGCCGCCGGTCACGGTGAGGCTGGGGTTGGCGATCGGCTCGTTCGCGGAGGCCGACGGTGCGGTAGCCAGGCCCAGCGAGCCTGCCGCTATGAGCAGTGCGCCTGTCGTCAACGTGTTCCTGAGTCTTGCGAGGACTCTCATGCGGGACTCCCGGGATCTTCGGCACGCCACGTGCCGGACGTATCAGTTTTCGGTGGGAAGGCTGGCAGTGAAAGGGGTTGAAAGTGAGGTCATGGGCGCACGCCACGGCTAGCGTCAGCCCTGTACGACGGGCACGGTAGCCCGGCCTGGTCGCTGAGTGTGCCGGTCGTTTGCCCCACAAGGAACGGCCGCCGCACGCACCTGAATACGCGCAAGGCAGCGGATGAGACCGCTTCTGGTTTGCAGCCGTGACCTTGTTGAGCTCGACCGGCGAACAGCCGGCCGAGTATGCCGCCGCAAGTGCCGGCCGCTGCAGAGCCTTCACGGCCTGTCGGACTTCGAGACGGTGCTGGAGCTGGGCTGTGATCTGCGGTGGAAGGCCGCCTGCGGGCTCGGACTGCTCGATACGGCCTTCGGCCCGTCGCTGCTGACCACCTACTCGGCGCCGCCTGCAGCGCTCACTGGATCCGGACCGACTGTTCACTCAGGTCAAGAGGATGGTGGCAAGCACCGCGGCGATCAAGGGCAACACCGTCGGCGCTGGACTCCACCGTTTGCGATGACGCGGATGAAGTGGCAGGCGGTCGCCGCGCCGTCCCAGACTCCTGCACCCCGGCTCAGGAGCGTGTCCCTGGTGAAGCAGTTGTCGTTCGGCAGCTGGCATCAGAAGGCTGACCCGACGCCTTCATCGCACCGAGGTCGGAGGCGAATGGGCGTTCTACCTTGATCGTGAGTCAACTACCCTTGTTTCTATGCGGCATGGGGGATACGAGGGGAACGGGGATAGAGCCGCTGAGCTGATAGACGGCCCCAGGTCCAGTGAGCGCCTGGTGATCCTGACCCTCGAGCGGTACGGGGTGTGGCTCCGGTCCACCGTGGTCTGCCTGTGCAGTGCGCTGGGCGTCGTCTCGGCGGATGCGGCGGACATTCCCCTGGCGATGACTCTGCTGGTGCCCGCTCTCCTCGCCTGCGGTGTGCGCCTCTACGCGCTGCGCCGCCCGCTCCCGCTCGCCCCGCTGTGGACGTTGGACGCGGCCGTGCTGGTGCTGGCGGGGCTGTCTCAGCCGGTGCTCAGCGGCGACGGCGCGGATGTGATGGTGGAGGCGATTGTCGGCATCTGCGTCATCACTTTCCAGCACGAGTGGGCGACGCGCCCTCTACCCGGGGCTGCCCTGGCCGCGCTTGGGGCTGTCGCCTGTGCGCTCGGCGACGTCCTCTCCTCGCCCGGGCACAGCCCGGAGTTGATACCCCTGGTGCGCATACTTTTCCTGGCGGGCCTGTCGAGGGCCGCCTACCTCATGGTTCGGGCGCGGGCCAGGGCGGCTGACCGGTCGGCCGCGGTCAGGGCGGCGGCGCGCCGGGAGGCCGAGGTAGCCGCCGCACGGAGAGCAGCCGAGCGTGAGTACCTGGCGACCCTGCACGATACGGCGAGCGCGACGCTGCTGATGGTCTCCCAGGGGGACGGCCGGGACTGGTCGTGGCTGCCTCCGCGCGCCAGACAGGATCTGGAGGCGTTGTCCGCCGTGCCCGGATTCGAGACGGGGAGCGTCGACCTCGCGGCGCTTCTCGGCTGCGTGCCCGAGGGTGAGGGACAGGCCAGGGTGCGGCTCAAGATGCACATCGAGGGCCCGCTCGCGGTCCCGTCCGGCCCTGGGCTGGCGATATTCAACGGGGTCCGGGAGGCCGTCACCAATGTGGCACGCCATGCCGGGGTGCGGGAAGCGGAGCTCAGGGCATGGCCAGAGGGGGACGGCGCCGTCGTCGAACTGTCCGACGCGGGACGGGGCTTCGACCCGGAGTCCGTCCCCGCACGGCGCCGGGGCATCTCCGGTTCCGTCATCGGCAGGATGCACGCGGTCGGAGGCTCCGCCACGGTCACCTCGCATCCGGGCACCGGGACCCGCGTGCAGTGGCGCTGGCAGGGCCGGGCCCGTGCGTCACCGGCAGGGGACGGAGCGCAGGCGACGGGCATACCGCGCCCGCCCCGCGCCCAGGCACAGCACACGGCTGTCGTCCGCCTCATCCGCGGGCAGCTGCTTTACGGGGCCCAACTGGCCGCGCTACTGATCAGCCTGCTGTCGCAGTTCACCATCTCGCTGCACCAGCTCACGGCCTACCAGGGCGTGTACCGCCCCGGGTGGGCACAGACGGCGGCCTTCGTCTGCCTCGCCGCCGTCGCGGCGATGGGCGCTACCTATCTGCTGCGTGGCAGGCAGATCCCGCCGCGGGTGCGCTGGTGGAGCCTGAGCGCGGTGCTGACCGTTTCGGCGACATGCGCGTTCACGCTCCCGCCGGAGCGGTTGACAGGTGCGGAGGACTGGGCGTTCGGACTGGTCGGCTGGCATGCGCTGTTCCTGCTGGCAGACCTGCGGGTCAGAGCGTTCGCGGCATTCCTCGGGGTGCATATCGGGCTCAATGCGACTGTTGTGTTCCTGTCGGGTGCGCCAACCGCCGCGGAGTCGGCCACCATGGGGATCTCCGCGATATCCACCTGCGGCTTCCAGCTCTCCGTCGGTGTACTACTGACGCACCTGCTCCACGGTACGGCGCCGGCAGCGGGGACCGCGGCCGCACGAGAGGAGGAACTGCGCACCCGGGAACGCATCCACGAGGACATGCAGCGTGATCACAAGGACCGCTACCGCGCTCTGACGGCGACGACGGTGCCGCTGCTTGTGGGCCTTGGCCACGGTGTGCTGAGCCCGCACGATGAGGAGGTCAGGCTGCGGTGCGGGGTGGAAGCCGCCCGTATGCGCCGCCTGTTCGCGGAGAGCGATGTCGTCTCCGACCCGCTGCTGAACGAGTTGCGGGCGTGCGTCGAGGTGGCCGAGCGCCAGGGGGTGACGGTGAGCCTGGCCGTACGAGGCCAGGGGGGTGAGGTGCCTCTGGAGGTACGCAGGAAGCTGATCGACCCGGTGGCGGTGATTCTGGGCTATACCCGCTCGACCGCGCGGGTGACCGTCGTATGGACACCCCGCACGGTCCGTGTGAGCGTGGTCGGCGTGGACTGCGCCGACGGCCGCAACACGGGAGTGGCTGTCCCGTCGCACGGCCGTGCCACGGACGCGAAGGTGTCCGTGGCGAGAACTACGCGCGGCGGAAGTGTGTGGGTGGAGGCCAGTTGGAGCAAATCGGCGGCCGCAGAAGTTGACCGGACATGAGTAACAGCGCACCAGTCAGCGTGGTCGTCGTTGACGATCATCCCGCCATCCTCTCGGGCGTGGAGATGTGGTACACCGCATCGCGGCGGCCCATCACGGTGGTCGCGGCCGGCGGCTCCGAACGGGAAGCCTGGACCGCGCCGGGCAGCACGGCCGATGTCGTCATCCTCGACCTGCAACTGGGCGAGGGTGGCCCCGCCTTCGGCAGCCTTCGAAGACTCGTCGACGCCGGGCGGCAGGTGGTCGTCTATTCGATGCGGGACGACGAGAAGACAGCGCTCAACTGCCTGGACCTGGGAGCCGCGACCTTTCTGACCAAGAGCGAGGGCCGACAGCACCTGGTCGAGGCAACGCTGGCAGCAGCCGATGAGCGGCCCTACATGCCGCCCGCGCTGGCCGGCGCGCTGGGAACGAACACCCGCGCCGACCGCCCCCAGCTCTCCGTACGCGAGGAGAACGTGCTCATCGAATGGTTCCAGTCGGAGTCGAAGGAGTTGGTCGCGCAGCGTCTCGGCATCTCCGTACGGACGGTCAACTCGTATCTGGACCGGGTGCGGATCAAGTACGCGAACGTCGGCCGCCCCGCGCGGACCAAGGCAAGCCTGGTCGCCCGTGCCATCCAGGACGGGCTGGTCGACGTGGGCGACCTCTGAGTGCGGGCAAAGGGGACGGACAACCGAACAACAACAAAAGATCCGCCATCTCGAAGTTGCTGGTCGCGGGGCTGGTTTGGGTCGTTGGTCGTATCCTCGTGTTGGTCGCAGGCGGTTGTCCGGCATTACTGAAGCTTCCCCTTGATCGTGGACACCTGGAGACTGGGACGTGAGAGCCCAGAGGGAGCAGTGCCAGACACCTCACGATGCCAACGCGTCAAGCCGAGGAAGCGAGTTCGGTGGGGAAGGCCGTTTCCTCGTCGAACGGCTTGCGGTGCTGGAGGCAGTGGTAGAGCTGTCCGAGCATGCGGTTGAAGAGGTTTCGCTGGGCGGCCGCGTGCCAGTCGCCGCGTTCGCGACGTCGCCGGTAGTGGGCGTCGGCTCCGGGTGAGTTCCGCAGGGAGGCGAAGCTCCAGAGGTAGCCGGCATGGTTGAGACGGTCGTTCTTCACCCAGCGTCGCGTGATGGACGACTTCTTGCCAGACGCCCTGGTGATGGGCGAGGAGCCCGCGTACGACTTCAGGCCGCGAGCGTCGGCGAAGCGGTTTCGGTCGTCCCCGATTTCAGCGAGGATGCGGGCGGCGAGCTGGATGCCGAGTCCGGGGAAGCTCAGGAGGATTTCGGCGTCCGAGTGCTGGGGAAATGCCTCCTCCACCGCCTTCGCGAGGTCGTCGGTTGCCGTGCAGGCAGCTTCCAGCTGGAGGAGGAGAGCGAGCATCTGCTTGCCAAGAGCATTCTCGATAAGCAGCGGCTGATGCGCCCCATCGACGCGGAAGACGTCGCGCAGGCGGTCGGCCTCGGTAGCGATGCCACGTTTGCGGCCGGCACGCTTGAGGGCGGCCTGGAGCTGAGTGCGGGTGAGCCTCGCTGCCTGCGTGGGGGTCGGTGCGGTCTTCAGGAGTTCGCGGGCCTCGGGGCGACACAGCCCGTTGGCCCAGGTGGTGAAGGCTTCCAGGGCGGCTGGGTAGTACTCCCGCAGCAGAGAACGCAGCTGGTTGGCGAGTTGCTGCCGGTTCCAGAGCGCGTCCTGCTGGGCGCGGGCGAGGACGGCGATCGCGCGTCCGAGATCGGAGTCGTCTGGCAGGGGACGGTGAGCGTGCATGTCGGTGCGCAAGATGTTCGCCAGGACGAGGGCGTCGCCGGGGTCGGACTTCTTGCGCGAGACGCTGTGCCGGTCGCGGTAGCGGGCCGCGGCCAGTGGGTTGATGGCGTACACCCTGCGCTTGCCGGTCCGCAGCACCGCGACCAGCAGTCCGCGGGAGGTCTCGATCGCCACGGGGATCGGGGTCTCCTTGGTGTCGCCGTGCTCGGCGAGCAGCTCCATCAGCAGTGCGTATCCGACTGCATCGTCGGTAATGTGTCGTTTGGCTACTAACACGCCGGAGTCGTCGACCAGGGCGACGTCGTGGGTGCGTTCGGCCCAGTCGATTCCGCAGTAGAGCAAGGTTCCCCTCCTCGAAGTGCTGGTGTTTGCGCTGGTCACGAGCGCATGCGGGCCACGCGAGCGACCTAATCCCAGGCATCAGCCGCGCTGCGGTTGTGCCTCCACCTCACTAGCCGTTCGTGGCACCAGCGCACCCCACGGGCCTCGGTCTGTGCGAGAGCTCTGGCGGCTCAGGCGCATCAAGAGGTCACCGTGCGGCGGGCTCGCACCACCAACACCAACGAGTGATCAAGCGGCGGGTGTTGACGCTCGGCGATGCCGGGCGCCGCCGCTCTGCAGTGAGGGGTCGAACTCCAGGGGAAGTTCAGGCATCCGCCCGGCACCGACGAAGCGCCAACGGCCCGCCGCGGTGGCGGCAATGCGACACAGGGCGCCGTCAGCCTGGCACGAGACCTGAACGGTCCAGTGGGAAGTAGACGTCCGTCCGGCATCCACACTGCCGCCACCACGAAGAGCACCGGGATCTTGGCCATGCCATGAATGGCGGATCCGGCACTCGAACGTCCCGAGAAGCACACGCTCCATCTGAACGTCCTTCACCACGGATTAGGTGGGAAGCAAGTACACGAATCGGTACTCGGACGAGTACAAGCGGGACGCGATCGAGCTCGTGCGGTCGTCGGGCCGGACGGTGACCGAGGTCGCCCGGGAGCTGGGGATCAGTTCGGAGTCCCTGCGGGGCTGGGTGAAGAAGGCCCGCGCCGCCCAGGACACCGGATCAGTCCCCGCCGCCGGGCAGGCCGGGCAGAGTGCCGCCGACCGGGACGAGGAGCTGAAGCGGCTGCGGAAGCTGACCGCCGAGCAGGCGAAGACGATCGATCCCGCTTCGGCGACGCCAAAGGCATGAAGGCATACGCCGGATCGGCCCCGATCACCAGGGCCTCCGGCAAGAGCGTGGCGGTCCTGGCCCGTCGGGTCAAGAACCAGCGACTGGCCGCCGTCGGCTACGTCTGGGCCTTCGCCTCCCTGACCCATTCCGACGGCGCCAGAGCCCACTACGACCGCCGTCGCGCGACTGGAGACCGCCACACCGCCGCCCAGCGCAACCTGTTCAACCGCATGGTCGGCTGCCTCCATCACTGCCTAACCCGGCGCGTCCACCACAACGAAAGCAGCGCGTTCCCCGCACCACTCGACCCTCAACTTCACTCACCCGCTTGACGGTTCCTCTGCATCGGATGTCTACATCCCCACGGCCGAGGGCTGGCTCTACCTCGCATCGTGGCTGGACCTGGCCACGCGCGAGATCATCGGGTACTCGATGGCCGACCATCATCGCGCTGAACTCGTCGTCGACGCCCTGGACATGGCCGCCGCACTGGGCCGCCTGGAACCCGGCTGCGTGATCCACAGCGACCGCGGATCGGAATACACCTCCGGACAACTCCGCGGCAAGATAAGCAAGTTGGGACACCGGCAGAGCATGGGCCGGACCGGGAGCTGCTTCGACAACGCCGCCGCGGAGAGCTTCTGGGCCCGTACTCAAAGAGGAGATCGGCACCCGCTTCTGGCCCGACCGGGCCGCCGCCCGCACCGCGATCTTCGACTTCATCGAGGGAACCCTGTTGCCCAATTCAGGTGATGCCGTTGTGATCAGTCGGTCGTAAGACGACGGCATAGCCGATCCTGCTGATCAGGGGCGCGTGAGGGGAGTCGTCCCGGGGGCGAGGTGGTCGTTGTGTCGATGGGATTGGCTTCTGGTGACGGTGTTCCCTCTGGGACGCGTCAGATTGCTCGAGCGGTGTTCCCGAAGGGGTGTCTCGCGATGCGGATCCGCGATCATCTTAGGACGGTGTTCTCGGACGAGGAGTTCCGTGAGGCGTTCGGGGACCGTGGCCGTCCGGGCATCTCGCCTGGACAGCTTGCTCTGGTGAGCGTCCTGCAGTACGTGGAGAACCTGACGGACCGGCAGGCAGCGCACGCAGTGCGGGCCAGGATCGATGTGAAGTACCTGCTGGGGCTGGAACTCGCCGACACCGGTTTCGATTTCACGGTGCTGACCGGCTTCCGGCAACGGCTGGTGGACCACAGTCTGGAGGAACGCGTGCTGGATCTGCTGCTGGAACGCCTCGCCGGTCAGGGGCTGGTGTGCGCCGGAGGGCGGCAACGCACCGATTCCACGCACGTCCTGGCGGCGGTTCGTCGTTTGAACCGCCTGGAGTTCATCGGGGAAACGCTCCGGGCCTGTCTGGAAGCGCTGGCCACGGCCGATCCACAGTGGCTGGCGGCCTGGATCGAACCGTCATGGCAGGAGCGGTACGGCGCCCGGACCGACGCATACCGACTCCCCTCCAGCAGGTCCGATCGCGACACACTCGCCCAGCACATCGCGGCCGACGGCTATCGGCTGCTTGAAGCCGTGCACGTCGCCAAGGCACCGGCCTGGCTGCGTGACATCCCCGCGGTGAGCGTGCTGCGAACAGTCTGGATCCAGCAGTTCACCCGCACCATCATCGACGAAGTCCAGACGGTGTGCTGGCGCGGAAAGGAGGACCTCCCCGCCGGGCGGGCACTGATCGCCTCGCCGTATGACCCCGAGGCCCGCTATTCACAGAAGCGCGGGTCACCCTGGACGGGATACAAGGTCCACTTGAGCGAGAACTGCAGCGGCGCAGGGCAGCCGCAACTCATCACGCAGGTGGTGACCACCGACGCCACCGCCAACGACGCGACCGTCGTCGACACGGTGCACGACGCGCTCACCTCCAAAGACCTCAAGCCCGCCGAACACCTCATGGACTCGGGATACTCCTCCGCCGAACTACTCTTGACCGCCCCCACCGAGCGCGGGATCTGCGTGGTCGCGCCAGTCCGGCCGAACTCCACTCCGCAACAGGTCCGGTCCGCTGGGTTTGGCAAGAGCGCCTTCACCATCGACTGGCAGGCCCAGAAGGCCACCTGCCCGTCCGGCCAGAGAAGCCGCTACTGGACCGCCGGCGTCGACAACAACGGCCGCGACGCGA
Source organism: Streptomyces sp. DS1-CR2 (assembly GCF_055760475.1). Classification (NCBI taxonomy): domain Bacteria; kingdom Bacillati; phylum Actinomycetota; class Actinomycetes; order Kitasatosporales; family Streptomycetaceae; genus Streptomyces; species Streptomyces sp. DS1-CR2. Next base: position 8,361,808 of record NZ_CM147085.1, on the reverse strand, counting down.
TCAGAATCCGCTTCGCGACCGCGACCTGCGCTCCATGTCCCGTCCGTGATCAGTGCACCCGCTCCACGCAGTACGGCCGTCAACTCACCGTCCGACCCCAGGAGCAGGACGCCCTGCTCGAGCGTGTTCGCGCCGAGCAGACCACCGAGGCGTGGAAGGAACGCTACGCGGCCAGGGCCGGGATCGAGGGAACCATCCACCAGGCCATCGCAGTCAGCGGCATGCGCCGCACCCGCTACCGAGGCCTCACCAAGACGCACCTGGGGCACGTGCTGACAGCCACTGCCGTCAACCTGATTCGGCTCGACGCCTGGTGGAACGGCACACCCCTCGCCCGAACCAGAACATCCCGGCTCGCTGCCCTCGAACTCACCGCATGAGCCAATTGGGCAACAGGGTCATCGAGACCTTCTACAACAGACGCCGCCTGCGCAAGCACATCCACTGGGGCTACCTCGCGCCCCACGAAACACGCCTGCGCTACCGGCAAGACCAAGCCCTCGCGGCGTAACAACAACGTGCCCAAGATCACGGGGAAACTTCAGCCGGGCCTTGGCCCGGTTTTTCGATCCCTTCTGCTTGCGGGACAGTTCACGCTGGGCCTTCTTGAGTTTCTTCTCCGCGCGGCGCAGGAACCTCGGGGAGTCGATCTTCGTGCCGTCGTCCAGGACGGCGAAGTGGGTGAGGCCGAGGTCGATGCCGACCGCCGAGCCGGGGGCGGGGTCCGGCAGCGCCGCGGCATCAGCGACGGGGTCGGTGTAGATGAGTCGGGTAGCCGGAGCGCGTCACCGCGCCCCGGCCCCCTCAGAACCGTGCGTGCGACTCACGCCGCACACGGCTCAAGCAGAACCCGAGGGCGTTTGCTCTTCCGTGCGGTTGCTCGGTCACCGGCTTCGTGGTGCCGCCGATGACAATCCGCGTGTACAAGGCGGAGGTTGTTCAACTCGTTCCCGCCCCCTACCCGCCGGAACACGAAGTGATGCTTGTGCAGCTTCTTCGCTACGGCTGCGAACCACTCGATCCACTCCCGTGGATTGTCCGGTTCGTATTCCGCTCCGGTGATCAGGGTCCCGCCGCAGAGCGGACACACCCCTTGCTGGCGGAACGCCAGGTGCAGGCTGGTCTTGTCCATGACGGGAGGCGCCTTCTTCCGGCGCCGTTTCGCCCAGTAGTCCTGGAGGGCAGGGTCATCCATGGATGCCGCGCCTTTGACCATGACGTGCCGGACGATCGGGGTCCAGGCGAACTTGTAGAGGTAGGCACCAGAGATCCGGTCGCCAAACACCCACTTGTCCGCCCGGGACTTGTTGAACGTACCGAAGTACCGCTTCACCACCCAGTCCTTCGGCTTGTTGGGGTGGCTCCGTCTGGCCCACTTGTAGGTGAGTTTCCAGACGTAAGTATCCAGCGATTGAAAGATCTTCGAGGACACCACCCCCCGGTAGTACGTTGCCCACCCACGCACGATCGGTGTGAGCCGTCTCAGTACCGCTGCGGCGTTGGAGCCATTCAGCTCCTTGACCTCTATCCGCAGCCGTTCCCGGATCCTCTTCACCGCTTCCTTGCTCGGCCGGATGATGACCATGCGATTGCTGTTCCGCCGGATGTTGAACCCGAGGAAGTCAAATCCCCTGTCGAGATTGGTCACTTGGGTCTTCTCCTCGTTGAAGCGGAGCCCTCTCGGCTCCAGCCACAACGACAGCTCCTGCTTCATCCGTTCCGCCTCCTCCTTCGAGTGCGTAAGCACCACAAAGTCGTCCGCGTACCGCACCAGGACCGGGGTCCCGGACTTCGCGCCAGGTTCTTGCCCCTTGCGAATCCGGTATTTGACCCCTACGGCGCTCTCCATTCCGTGCAGAGCGATGTTCAGCAGCAGAGGGCTGATCACGCCCCCTTGCGGGGTGCCTTCCTCTGTCGGAGCCCATCTTCCATTCTCCAGCACCCCCGCCTTCAGCCATCCACGGATCATGCCCCGTCCGGGGAACGAGCCGACGGACTCCATCAGGCGGTCGTGGTGGATTCGGTCAAAGGCCGCCGACAAGTCCGCATCCAGAACCCACATCCGCTCGGGGGACTTGCCCCGTGTCATCGAGAAGATGCTCTGAATCGCGTCGTGGCAGCTCCGCCCCGGTCGAAAACCGAACGATCGGGCTTCGAACCGGGCCTCCCACTCAGGCTCCAAGGCATTCTTGGCACGCGCCTGCATGACGCGGTCCTTGATCACCGGGATCCCGAGCGGACGTTGCTTCCCGTTGCTCTTCGGGATGTACACCCGCTTGACCGGATGTGGCCGACGAATTGGTGTTTCCTGGATCTCCACCACGAGCCTTGCTCGTCCTTGTGGAGTGAGGATCACCTGTCCGTCGACGCCGGCGGTCTTGCGGCCAGAACTCTGCTGGGTGACCCGCCGCACGCTGACCAGCGTGTTGCTTCGTGACCGCAGCATGAGCTTCTGCAGGTTGCGGACCTTCTGCAGGTCCCCTTCCTGCGACGCCTTGAAGATCCGTTGGCGAAGTCGCCGTACGCTCTCTTCCTCGCTGGCCCAGTCGATGCCGTGCCAGTCAAGTTCGGGTCCGCCATCAGGTCCGTTCACCACACCCCGTGCGGCGTCCAACTTGCCCGTCAGTTCTGGTCCCTCCCCACTATCTCTTCAAGGTTCCACCTGATCCACGTCAGCTCCCTTTCGGGCCGGGCAGCGCCCGTATCCGACGGGTTATACGCGTCGTCTCAGAGCAGACGGTCGCGCTTTCCCCCGGCCTTTCGGCCGGTCGGCATTCGCTTCTTGGATCATCCTGTTCCCGCTGCGACATCGGCTGCCCTTGCGGTTCGCCTACTGCACGCAGATCACAACGGGGTTTCCACGTTCCGCACCATCAAGCTGCGACTGGGGAGGGTGCCTCCTTTACCCCGGGCCCGGTGGTGTCCTGCCTCCCCGCATTCGTCCAGGGAGGTCACCTGGCGCTTTCCAACGCCGAGGGCCTGTCGGCCAGTTGTACATCCCGTCGTCTGACCGTTTCGCTCACGAGGCATAGCCGGAGGTTCACGCGAGTTCACCCTGTCCAGTCTTCCCCTCGCCTGTTGTCTCCGGACGGTTCGAAGACTCTTGGGCTTTACGGTCCGGCTTCACACCCCGCCGTTACCGGCAACGCATGCGGACCCGGGGACTGACCATGGACACTGATCAGAGAAGCAGCCCGTATATCTCCTCTCTGTGGGCTGCCCCCACTTGAATGGAGCGACCTCGTGTCGCACCGAAGCTGGCGAAGTACCGGCCCGAGGAGTCCTTGATGACGGTGACCGAGGACGGCACCGTCGGCAGCGGGCGCGACCACGTCACCCGCACTTCGCCGATCTTCGGCAGGAGCAGCCGCCCCGCTCCGGTGATCTTCCAGCGGGCGTTCGCGGTGAACCGGATCGCCTGCCTGGCATCCTTCCGCGACCTGAACCGCGGCTCGCCCACCGGCGGGCCCTTGCGCTCGCCCTTGAGGGAGGCGAAGAAGTTCGCATACGCGGTATCCGCATCCCGCAGCGCCTGCTGGAGGACGACCGAGGAGACCTCACCCAGCCAGTACCGCTCCCGGCGCAGCTTGCCCCGCGTGACCAGCGAGCGGGACAGCACCTTCGATGTCGGGTAGGACTCCTTGGCGGCATGGGCGTCACGGCGGGCGCGCACGGCGTCGTTGAACACGACCCGCGCACACCCGAACGCCCGCGCCAGCGCACCCTGCTGGCCGGACTCCGGGTACAACCTGAAGGCGTACCGGAGCTGCATACGGGTGATCGTACGAACACCGCTCACCCGTTCACCAGAGAGAACATCCGTACGAGCCATCACCGTACGGGGACCACCGCCACGTCCAGCCCCGCAGGAACAACACCGCAACGCTCCGCGTCGCTACGACCCGATTCGCTTCACCACCGGCGTAAACGCCGATGCACTGCGAATGAATCCCGGTAGCCGGGGTTGGTGAATCATTAGAGACCAAGGTTCGCGAAATTATCCAGGGGTCGGAATCCGAAGCCTTTTCCCACTCCACCTTCCCTCGCTTATCGATCATCATGGAAAGGTTTCCCCAAGAAGTCAAAGCGGGGTTCTCGATGGCATGATCGGTCGGGGTTCTCGAGCCTCGGACGCCAGGCAGGACAAGGGTAGGCGCCTTGATAAGCGGTGCCTATCAGGTGATCGGAAATGCCTCTTTGACGTGCCACGCGGATTGCAGGAAGCTTCTCTCGCGGCGATGACGCGTAAACGTATCCGGCGCGCATGAGTAAACCGCGGCAGAAGTGAACATCGAGAGCAGGCCGCCGTTTCCCGGGGACCCGTCCGCCCAGGTGCACGGAAGAAAGAGGCAGACCAGATCATGAGCAGCAGCATCGAGGACCCGATCGACGACCTGACGGTCACGCCTCCCAAGACCTGGGCGACGGGTCTGCCCGCCGTGACGCACGCGCTGGAGTACTCGCTCGGCCAGACGTCCCCGCGCCGCACCATGCTGACGCTGCTGAACATCAACCAGGCCAAGGGCATCGACTGCCCCGGCTGTGCCTGGCCCGAGCCCGCGCCGGGCAAGCGGCACATGAACGAGTACTGCGAGAACGGCGCCAAGCACATCAACGACGAGGCCACCTCACGCCGCGTCACCCGTGACTTCTTCCGCGAGCACTCGATCGCCGAGCTGGACTCCAAGTCCGACTACTGGCTCAACCAGCAGGGCCGGCTGACCGAGCCGATGGTCAAGCGCCCCGGCGCGACCCACTACGAGCCCATCGGCTGGGACGAGGCGTTCGGCATCCTCGCCGAGGAGCTCAAGCAGCTCACCTCGCCCGACGAGGCCCTGTTCTACGTCTCGGGGCGCCTCAGCAACGAGGCCGCGTTCCTCCTCCAGCTCTTCGCCCGCGCGTACGGCACCAACAACCTGCCGGACTGCTCCAACATGTGCCACGAGTCCAGCGGCTCCGCGATGTCGGAGACCCTGGGAGTCGGCAAGGGCACGGTCTCGCTCGACGACCTGGAGAACTCCGATCTGGTCTTCGTCGTGGGCCAGAACCCGGGCACCAACCACCCGCGCATGCTGTCCTCGCTGGAGGAGACCAAGCGCAACGGCGGCAAGATCGTCGCCGTCAACACGCTCCCCGAGGCCGGCCTGCTCCGCTTCAAGCACCCGCAGCGCCCGCGCGGCATCGTCGGCAAGGGCACGCAGATCGCCGACCAGTTCCTGCACATCAGGGCCGGCGGCGACCTCGCCCTGTTCCAGGCCCTGAACCTGCTGCTCCTGGAGGCCGAGGACGCCAACCCGGGCACGGTGATCGACCACGCCTTCATCGAGAAGAACACCATCGGCTTCGAGGCCTTCGAGAAGCACGCGCGCCAGGTCACGTGGGAGCACATCTACGACGCCACCGGCCTCTCCCGTGAGGAGATCGACGAGGTCTTCGAGCGCGTCCTGAAGGCCAAGTCGGTCATCGTGTGCTGGGCGATGGGTCTCACCCAGCACAAGCACGGCGTCCCCTCCATCCGCGAAGTCATCAACTTCCTGATGCTGCGCGGCAACATAGGCAAGCCCGGCGCGGGCGCGTGCCCGGTGCGCGGCCACAGCAACGTGCAGGGCGACCGCACGATGGGCGTGTGGGAGAGGATGCCGCAGAAGTTCCTGGACTCCCTGGGCAAGGAGTTCGGCTTCACGCCGCCCAGCCACCACGGCCTGGACGCCGTCCACGGCATCCGCGCCATGTACGAGAAGCGCGCCAGGTTCTTCCTCGGCGTCGCAGGCAACTTCGTACGGGCAACCCCCGACAGTGAGGTCACCGAGCAGGCGATGCGCAACTGCAGCCTGACGGCCCACGTCTCGACGAAGCTCAACCGTTCCCACACCGTGTGTGGTGAGACCGCGCTGATCCTGCCCACCCTGGGCCGCAGCGACAAGGACTTCCAGGCCACCGGCGAGCAGTTCATCACCGTCGAGGACTCGATGAGCGACGTGCACGCCTCCCGCGGCAAGCTGCCGCCGGCCTCCCCGCGCCTGCTCAGCGAGGTCGCCATCATCAGCCGCATGGCCCTCGCGACCATCGGCGACAGGTACGGCATCCCGTGGCAGGGCTTCGAGGACGACTACGGCACCGTCCGCGACCGGATCTCACGCGTCGTCCCGGGTTTCGAGGACTTCAACGAGCGTGTGTCCGAGCCGGGTGGCTTCAACCTGCCCAACCCGGCCAACCACGGCGTCTTCAACACTCCCAGCAGCAAGGCCGTGTTCACGCAGAACGAGTTCACGATGCCGCACGTGCCGGAGGGTCACCTGCTGCTCCAGACGCTGCGCTCGCACGACCAGTGGAACACCGTCTGGTACGCCCCCAACGACCGCTACCGCGGCATCCACAACGCCCGCCGTGTCGTGATGGTGAACCCCGCCGACCTCAAGCTGCTCGGCATCGAGGACGGCGACATGGTCGACCTGGTCAGCGTCTGGCACGACGAGCGGGAGCGGCGCGCCGAGAACTTCAAGGTCGTCGCCTACCCGGCCAGTCCCGGCTCCGCCGCGGCCTACTACCCCGAGACGAACGTCCTGGTCCCGCTGGACAGCGTCGCCGACATCAGCAACTGCCCGACTTCCAAGGGAGTTGTGGTGCGTCTGGAGCCCGTCGGCACTCCGAGCTGACCCCACACCCGGCACTCCGCCGGTCTCGTGACGGTCGCGGCGGCCCTGCTCGGCGCCGGATACGGGCTCACGCTGGCTGCGGGCCTGCTGTGCCTGGCCGTCACAGCCGGGTACAGCCGAGTGCAGCCGGGTACACCCGCCGGTGTCTTCCTTGATGGCGCGGCCGCAGGACGAGGTCCGCCACGCGTCATATCGTCGACAACATCGGAGTACTGCTCCGAGGAGAGGAGCACCATCATGGGACGCGTGACCGCGCGCCGTCGTGTGCTGCGAGTTCGGGACGGGGTGTCCTCGTACCGGCCGGACACCATGGCCGTCGAGGAGCCGATGGAGATCAGGGTGGGCGGGCGTCCGCTCACGGTGACCATGCGGACACCGGGCGACGACTTCGATCTCGCGGCCGGGTTTCTGGTGAGCGAGGGCGTGGTGCACGCCGGCGATGATGTGTCGGGGATCCGTTACTGCGCGGGCGCGACGGCTGACGGCGGCAATACGTACAACGTGGTGGACGTGGCCCTGGCCCCCGGCGTGGCCGCGCCCGACGCCTCTCTGGAGCGGAACTTCTACACCACGTCCTCGTGCGGGCTGTGCGGCAAGGCCAGCCTGGACGCGGTGCGCACCACTGCGGCGTGGACCGTCTCCGAGGATCCGCTGCGCGTCGGTCCGGAGCTGGTGACGGCGCTGCCGGACCGGCTGCGGGCGGCCCAGAAGGTGTTCGACAGCACGGGCGGCCTGCACGCCGCCGGCCTGTTCACCGCCGATGGCGAACTGCTGTGCCTGCGCGAGGACGTCGGCCGGCACAACGCCGTCGACAAGGTGGTCGGGTTCGCTCTGCGCGAGGGGCTGCTGCCGCTGCGCGAGACCGTTCTGATGGTGAGCGGCCGGGCCTCCTTCGAGCTGGTGCAGAAGGCGCTGATGGCCGGAATCCCGATGCTGGCGGCCGTCTCCGCGCCGTCCTCGCTCGCCGTGGACCTCGCGGCCGAGAGCGGACTGACCCTGATCGGCTTCCTTCGCGGCACCTCGATGAATGTCTACACCGGCGCCGAGCGGCTGGAACAGGTGCCCGTGGCCTGATGTCCTGACCGGTGCCTCGTCCGGCGGCCAGTGAGCCCGATTGGCTTTCCCCTGGGCCGTCGGGTAGACCCGTGGCGTGCTGTTTCGCCAACTCGAATACCTGGTGGCCCTCTCGCGGGAGCGCCACTTCGCCCGCGCCGCCCAGGCCTGTTACGTCTCCCAGCCCGCCCTCTCCGAGGCGATCCGCAAGCTGGAGGAGGAGCTGGACGTGCCGCTGGTCCGGCGCGGCCGCAAGTACGAGGGCCTCACACCCGAGGGCGAACGCATCGTGGTGTGGGCGCAGCGGATCCTCGCCGATCGTGACGCGCTCAAGGACGAGGTCGGCGCGCTGCGCACCGGACTGAGCGGCCGGATCCGGATCGGCTCGGTCCCGACCGCGTCCGGCGCCGTCTCCCTGCTGACCGGCCCGTTCTGCGCGGAGCACCCGCTGGTGACGGTGGAGGTGATTGCGGACCTCCAGTCGCGGGACATCCTCCGCCAGCTGCAGAATTTCGAGATCGACGCCGGAATCACCTATCTGCACAAGGACCTTGCGGAGAACTTCCACTCCGTCCCGCTGTACGAGGAGCGGTACGTGCTCCTGATCACGGCCGCCGATGCCCTGGCGCATCGCACGACGGCCACGTGGACGGAGGCGTCACGGCTGTCGCTGTGCCTGCTGACCGACTCCATGCAGGGGCGCCGCGTGCTGGACGAGGTGTTCGCCGAGGCCGGGACCCGGCCGTCGCCCCGGGTCGAGACCGACTCGGTGGGCGCGCTGTTCGCTCATGTCAGGACGGGCCGGTGGGCCAGCATCGTGCCGCACGCGTGGCTGCATGTCTTCGGCGTCCCGCACGGCATGCGCGCGGTGCCACTCGTCGAACCCTCCCGGACCGTGCCGGTCGGACTGGTGGTCACGGCCCGCGAGCCGGGTTCGGTCATGGCCCGCGCGCTGACGGAAGTCGCCCGGCACACCGATGTGGCGGCCGCGCTGGAACGCCTCCCCGGTGGTCCCGGGGTCTCCTAGGACATCCCCTGGACGCGTCCGGCTACTCGCCGACGGACACGACCGTCACCGTCGCCTGCCCGTCGGGCGCGTCATAGCTGACGCTGTCGCCGGCCCGGTGGCCGAGCAGCGCGCTGCCGAGCGGACTGTCGGCGGTGACCAGCGTCTGGTCGAGCACCGCCGCGCCCTCGCCGATCTGCACGGTCGCCACCGAGCCGTCCGAGTACCGCACCTTGAGCGTGCTGCCCACGCCCACCACGTCCGTGCTGGGTGAGCCCGCGTCGGCGGCGCCGCGCAGGCGCACCTTGATCTCGTCGATGCGGGCGTCGAGGCGGTGGGTCTCGTCGGAGCGGATCAACTCGTCGGCCTGGTCGGCGTCGTCGCCCACCTCGGTGGTGTCCTGCAACGTGGCGGCGTCCGCGTCGCGTTCGGCCGTCACGTCGGCGAGTTCCTGCTCGAGCGCGCGGCGCTCGGTGGCGCTCATCGGTTCGGGCTCTCCGCTCATACCTGCTCCCTTCACGTGGAGTGGCCGGTCTGCCTCCGCGGCTGCGTCCGCGTCTTCGTCCGCGTCTGCGTCTGCGCCCGCGTCTGCGGCTGCGGCTGCGGCTGCGGCTGCGGCTGCGTCTGCGTCTGCGTCTGCGTCTGCGGGAAGGTCACCTGTCGTAGCGGGTCGGCGGGAAGGCCTCCCGCTCCGCCCGGGACATCTTGCCGCTGGGCATCTCGCCGCTGCCGACCTCGCGGTCGACCTCCCTATGGATCGCCTCGTACTGCTTCGCGGGCCGCTCGGGCTCCTTCACGCGCAGCCCGACGTCCCGCAGGCCCTCCTGGGTGCGCCTTTCGAGTGCATCCACGTTGGGGCGAAGGGGCATCCCGCGCCGGTCGTCGGGGTTGCCCTCGACGGCTCGGTTGGACTTGTGGTGATGGACCATGTGTCCTCCTTGGTTCAGGCGCCGTCAGGCGCGCCCGACCGGATCAGGCATCGGGAGTCTGCTGCGCCCCGGCCGCGGGCGGGTCCTCCGCGGCCCCTTCGGCCTTCGCCTTCTCCCCAGCGCCGTCCTTGTGCACGGTGCAGTGGATGGTGTCGTTCTCCACGTCCGCGACGATGGTGTCCCCGGGCTCCGCGTCACCGCTCAGCAAGATCGACGCGATGCGGTTGTCGAGTTCGGCCTGGATCGTGCGCCGCAGCGGACGCGCGCCGAACTCCGGCTGGTGACCGTGGGCGACGAGCAGCTTCTTGGCCGCCTCGGTGACGTCCAGGGTCATGCCCTGTCCGAGCACCCGGCGCTTGCTCCGGTCCAGGAGGTGGTCCACGATCTGCGACAGGTCGTCCTCGGTGAGGGCGTGGAAGATGATGATGTCGTCGATGCGGTTGAGGAACTCGGGCAGGAACCGGGAGTGCAGGTCCTCCATCAGCTCGCCCTTGATCTCGGACACGTCGCCGTGGTGCGCGAGGATCCGGTGGGCGCCGATGTTCGACGTCATGATGATGACGCAGTGGCGGAAGTCGACCGTACGGCCCTGGCCGTCGGTGAGACGTCCGTCGTCGAGGATCTGGAGCAGGGTGTTGAAGACGTCGGGGTGTGCCTTCTCCACCTCGTCGAACAGCACGACGCTGTACGGCTGCCGGCGGACCTTCTCGGTGAGCTGGCCGGCCTCCTCGTAACCGACGTATCCAGGAGGGGCGCCGACGAGGCGGGCGACCGTGTGCTTCTCCTGGAACTCGCTCATGTCGAAGCGGATCATGTGATCCTCGTCGCCGAACAGCAGGTCGGCGAGGGTCTTCGCGAGTTCGGTCTTGCCGACGCCGGTGGGACCCAGGAAGAGGAAGGAGCCCACGGGGCGGTTGGGGTCGCCCATGCCCGCGCGGTTGCGCCGCACGGCCTCGGAGACCGCGGTGACCGCCTCGTCCTGGCCGACGATCCGCGAGTGCATCTCCGCCTCGAGGTTGAGGAGCTTCTCCTTCTCGTTCGCGGTGAGCTGGGAGACAGGGATGCCGGTGCGGCGGGAGACGACGTCGGCGATGTCCGCCTCGGTGACCGAGACGACGCCCTCGCGCCGCTCCTCGATGCCCGCGAGTTCGCCCTCCAGCTCGGCGATCTGCCGCTTGTACTCGGAGGCCTTCTCGAAGTCCTCACCGGCCACAGCCTGTTGCTGCTCACGCCGCAGCTTGGCGATGCGGTCCTCGCGGCTGACGACCTCGGTGGAGCGCCCGGCGCTGCGCAGCCGCACGCGCGCGCCTGCCTGGTCCATGAGGTCGATGGCCTTGTCCGGCAGGAACCGGTCGCTGATGTAGCGGTCGGAGAGCTCGGCCGCCGCCGCAAGGGCGCCGTCGGCGAAGCGGACCTGGTGGTGGGCCTCGTACGCGTCCCGCAGCCCCTCCAGGATCTGCACGGTCTGCTCGACGGTCGGCTCCGGAATCAGGACGGGCTGGAAGCGGCGCTCCAGAGCGGCGTCCTTCTCGATGTGCTTGCGGTACTCGTCGATGGTCGTCGCGCCCACGAGCTGCAGCTCACCACGGGCGAGGGCGGGCTTCAGCATGTTGCCCGCGTCCATGGAGCCCTCGCCGGTCGCTCCCGCGCCCACGACGGTGTGCAACTCGTCGATGAACAGGATGATGCTGCCGCTGGCCTCCTGGACGTCCTCGATGACCTTCTTCAGGCGCTCCTCGAACTGCCCGCGGTACTGCGCGCCGGCCACCATGCCGGAGAGGTCGAGCGAGACAACTCGCTTGTCCTTCAGGGTTTCCGGGACCTCACCCGCCACGATGCGCTGGGCCAGACCCTCCACGATGGCGGTCTTTCCGACGCCGGGCTCACCGATGAGCACAGGGTTGTTCTTGGAGCGCCGCGAGAGGATCTCGACGGTCTCCTCGATCTCGTCGGCCCGCCCCACGACCGGGTCGAGCATTCCCGCCTTCGCGTCCTCCGTCAGGTCCCGGCCGTACTCGTCGAGCGTCGTCGCCGGCTTCTTGGCCTCCGCGGGCCCTTCCGTACGGGACGCCTGATCCGCGAGGCTCTCCAACCGGTCCGGGCTGAAGCCCTGCGCGCGCAGCAGCCGGGCGGCGCCGCTGTCGGAGTCGCTCAGGAGCGCGGCGAGGATGTGCTCGGGGCCGATGTACGAGGCCCCGGCCGCCTGCGAGTGCGAGTAGGCGGCCTGGAGCGTGCGCTTGGCCGCCGGGGTGAGTCCGGGCTCCGCCGACGGCTGGCCTGACTCCTGCGGAAGGACTGCCGCGACTTCCGTCGACAGCGCGTCGGGGTCCACACCGATCTGGGAGAGCAGCTTCCGGGTCGGAGCGATCTTCGTGGTCGCCCAGAGCAGGTGCTCGGTATCGAGATCGGCGGTTCCGTCCCCCATCGCCTTCTGGGCGGCGAGACCAAGGAGTTCCTGCGACGAATCCGTCAAGAGCCGTCCGATCGGCACGCGTTGGACGGCCGGCGGTGAGGATGCCGGCGACATTCCGAAGAACCGGTTGAACAAGTCGCTGAAGGGGTCGGGCGAGCCGAACCCCGAACCGAAGGACATCGACATGCTGCTCCTGACGGAGAGAGGTTGGTTCAACTCAAGCGCGATGTCAGCTGGGCCGCAACAGCAGCGAAATCGGCGCACCTGAGCGCCGGAATTCAGCAGAGTCATCAGGTGCGGAGGGGAATGCAACCCAATGGCACGGGCCTGACTGCGGGCGGCCGGACGGGGACGCAGGCTGTCGCCGACAGAATCCGGCGGGTGAGCGCCGGGAGAGTCGACGGAGCGGGAGAGCACATCATGGTTGAACGCGCAGACGTCACACGGTCGAATCCCGCACGAACTGCCTGGTGGGCAGGGGCCGATCCGGCAACGGAGCTTCAGCACCTGTGGGGCGGGGTGAGTCGTCTGCTGGAGCGCTCCTCGCAGCCGGCCGGGCCTTCGCGGCACTGGATTGCCCGTGGTGGAGGAAGCGGACTCAGGTGTCGCCTGTGTGGTGCGCGCGGAACTGCCCGGTGTCCCTCGTGAGCGGGTGAACGTAGAGGTGGACGGAAGGGAACTCCACATCTCCGGCGCCGTCGACTAAACCACGGACGGAAATGCGCTGCGTCGCCGGTCCGGCACCTTTTCCCATGGAGTTCGCGTCCCCGGCGACATCGATATCGATATCGGTCGTATCCAGGCGGATATCGCGGACGGCATCCTGACGTTGCGCCTGCCGAAAACCGCGGCGGTGACGCGGCGAACGATCGAAATCCGCGCCGAAGGCAACGCAAAATAGGGGCCGAGCGGCGCCCGTCCCCTCTCAGTGTCCCCCCGCCCGCTCCGGACGTCCTGTCGGCGGAGACGTCCTCCCGTGCGGAGAACGTTCTGTCGTGCGGAGACGTCCTGCCGTGCGGATGTCAGCCGGTGACGATTCCCGTGACGAGGTTGATGGTCGTGGCGAGGATGCTGGTGCCGAACACGTACGACAGCAGCGAGTGCCGCAGCACCACCGAGCGGATCGTCGAGGTCGAGACGTTGGTGTCGGACACCTGGTAGGTCATGCCCAGGTTGTAGCTGAAGTAGAGGAAGTCGCGGTAGGCGGGCGGGTCGTCGTTGTTGAAGTCGATCCCGCCGGAGGCCGTGTAGTACAGGTACGCGTAGCGCGTGGCGTACATCAGATGGAGCGCCGCCCAGGCCATGAACACGCCGCCCAGCGCGACGGCCGCCGCGGCGTGGCCGCTTTCCGATTTGCCGAGCAGGAGCAGCAGCACGGTGGCGACCAGGCCACACAGGGCGACACCGACGATCACGAGCTCGTCGGTGATGGGCTGGAAGTCCTCCCGTCGGACATTGGCCCGGGTGGCTTTGGCATCCATCGGCCACAGCACCACCCAGCCCGCCAGCACGAAGACCAGTTCGGTCGCGGCGATACCGGCGAGAACACCCAGCGCAGCGTTGTTCGCCACCCCGACGATCGCCCCGACCACGCCACCGGCAATCACGGAGGCACCGAGCCGGGGAACCGCGGACAAGGGCAACCATGTGCTCATAGATCCGCACACTAGTCTTTCCGCCGCCGCCCAGTCTGGCGAAGCCCGCTGCGGGGACACAGACTGAATTCAGCTCGATTTTGCCCGAGTCGGCCCGACTCTGCCCGAATCAGCTCGAATCAGCTCGACTCAGCTCGACTCAGCTGCGTTCAGATCAGAAACCCCGCTCGGAGCCGGTGGTATATACCGGACATGCCTTCCTCCCGCCGCCCACTCGCCACCGTGACCAGGCACGGTTGGCGGCCTGCCGTGGCCAGCGCGGTGCGCCTGCTCTCCCCGCACGGCTCACTCGCGCTCCAGCGGGCGGACGGGGCACTTCTCTTCGCCGTACGCGGCGCCTTGGCGATGGCGCTGGTGGCACTGCCGGTGGCGATCGCAGGTCGGCCCGATCTCTCCGTGTACGCCATGCTGGGCGCCTTCACGACGACGTTCGGGCGCAACCTGCCGTACCCGCGCCGTGCTCGCGTTCTCGCGCTGGTCGCGGTGGCCATGACGGCGTGCGTGGGCTGCGGATCGGCGCTCGCCGCGTGGGTTCGTCCGGGAGCCGGTGGCTGGGGCGCCGCCGTCGTGGTCGCGGCGACGGCGGTGGTCGCCGGGCTGGCGAAGCTGGCGTGTGACGCGACCCGGTTGAGCGGGCTCGGCGCGGTACTGCTGTTGTTCTCCTTCGCGGTGGCGGCCAACGGCTCGCCCACCACCGCCGACGTTCTCCCGCAGACCGGGCTTGCCGCGGCCGGGGCTGCGGTCGCCTGGGTACTCGGGGTGTCCGGCTGGCTGGTGCACCCGGACCGGCCGCAGAGATTCGCCGTCGCCAGGTCCCTGCGTGAGCTCGCGGGCCTGCTGACCGGACCCGGAGGACCGGGCGGAGACGCACGGCAGACGCGACACCGTACGACGGTTGCGGTGCTGCAGGCGTACCACTCCCTCGGTATCGCGCCTCCGTCGCAGGGGCACCAGGCCGGCCGGGACGGAGTCTTCGTACGCCTCACCGACCTGTCGTGGTCGCTGCTGATCAGCTCGGCGCGCAGAGCGCCAGTCGACCCCGCCGCGACGGCGGAGCAGTTGCTCAGGCAGGCTCGTGTCCTCACCGAGCGCTGATCAGCTCGGCGCGCAGAGCGCCAGTCGACCCCGCCGCGACGGCGGAGCAGTTGCTCAGGCAGGCTCGTGTCCTCACCGAGCGACGCCGGCGACCGCCGGCACTTCTGCCCGAGCTGTCGCTCCCGTCTTCGGCGGCGCAGGGCAGCGAGGACCCGCCCATGACTCCCATGGCCCCCGCCACCGGACCGGGCCAACCTGTCGCCTGGCGTGCCACCGAACTTCTGATGGGGCGACGCGCCGGCGGCCCCGAACACCGGGCTGTCCTCGCCGTTCCCGCGGTGCGGATGGTCCTGGGCACCGGGATCGCGGGCGGGCTGGCCGTGGCCGGGGGGCTTGAGCACAGCTACTGGGCGTCGATCTCCGCCGCCGCCGTGCTGCACTCCGTCAACCTCCGCACCACGGCCCAGCGCGCCGTCCAGCGCACCCTCGGCACGGTCATCGGCCTGCTCCTCGCACTCAGTGTGCTCGCCACAGACCCGAGGCCGGTGGCACTCGCCTGCGTGATCGTGCTGCTCGAATTCCTCCTTGAATACTTCGTCCCGCGCAACTACGGGCTGGGCGTGGTCTTTCTCACCCCGCTGGCCCTGCTGATGAGCGACCTGGCCGCGCCCGCCCCTGCCGGGGAACTCGTCGCCGACCGTGTGCTGGGCAGCGTGCTCGGCATCGTCGTCGGGCTCGTCTGCGCGCTTCTGGTCGTCCACGACCATGCCGCGCTGCGTGTCGAGTGTGCGCTGGCCGCCTGCACACAGGCATCCGATCACGCGGAACTGTCGCTGGCCGAAGGATCGGGACCCCAGCTCCCCGAGGTGCAGGTCCAACTGGTGCTCGCAGTGGTCGAGTTGCGTGATGCCGACGACGCCGCCGCGGGAGAACTGTGGCCGGCGGGGATCGATCCCGCCGAACTCGCCGCCGCCGAGCAACGTGCCTACGTCCTGCTGGAGCGCCTCCACCACGAGCGCTGACGACTGACGCCCGACGCGCGCGAGCCTCTGACCTCGGGCTAGCGTGGTGTGATGCGCCACGAGGTGTCCGATGCCCATACCGCGTTGGCGGTGGGGAGCGGTGACCTGCCCGTTCTCGCCACGCCGTGGTTGATCGCGTGGATGGAGGCGGCCACCGTCCGGGCCGCTGCGCCCTTCACGACGCCGGGCCGGACGACGGTAGGAACCGGTGTCCGCATCAAGCACCTTCGTGCCACACGGGTCGGTACCTGGGTCGACGTCCTCGCGGAACCGCCCGCAGAGGCGGAAGGCCGACGACTCACCTTCCTCGTGCGGGCCCTGGACAGTACGGGGAAGCTGGTCGCGACGGGTGAGATCGACCGGGCGATCGTCGACCGGCGACGCTTCCTCGCAGGGGCGTCGGACCAGGGCTCCGGGATCAATCAGGGTGCGCGAGAGCGACCGACGCGTGGGGGCCATCCCTGGTGACTCCTCCCCCTCATCCGGACGCGCATGCTCTCCACGCGCGATCAGCGGCTCCGCTGGGTGCTCGCGTACACCCAGACCCCGCTGGCGTCGCAGGAGGAACCAACCGAGTCGTTTCCGTCCTCACCTCTTGAGACCCTGGCGGCGGACCTTGTAACGGAGGTGCAGTACGCGGTCGCCCTGGATCACCACGTGGGGGTCCTCGAGGAGATGCTGGGTGTCGACGGCGCCGAAGTACCGCTTGCCCGAGCCGAAGACGACGGGCACGACGTCCATGGCCACCTCGTCCACCACACCCAGGGCGAGCGCCTGCCCGCCCACCTCGCCGGCGGCGACGGCGACGGTGCGGTCCCCCGCGAGTTCCCTGGCCTTGGCGACCGCTTGCGCCACGTCGTCCACGAAGTAGTAGGACGCCTCGGGATGCCAGCCCTCGGGCTTGGGCCGGTGGGACACCACGACCACGTGCTCCCCCGCCGGCGGCGCCCCCTCCCAGCCGTTGGTGATGTCGAAGAGGTGCCGCCCGATCACCATCGACCCGATGCTCGCCCACATCGGCCGGACGTACTCGGCCGAGACCTTGGACACCGACACTTTGTCGTTCGCGCCGATCTCGGCGTCGCCATTCGCGTACCAGTCGAAAAGGGGGCCGACCTGATCCTCCGAGTCGGCGATGAAGCCGTCCACGGAGACGACGTTGTGCATCACTACGGTGCCCATCACTTCTCCCAGGTGTTCCGATATGTGCCGCGAGGGCTTCTGGCCTCCGCCGTACATACATAGACCGGGCACGCCGCCGGGGCTCATCGCCCGACGGGTGAGGTAGGCGGGCGTCCGCACCGCCCGCGTGGCTCACTACCGGGACCTCGATGTCAGTCCTTCTCGACGTCGATGTGTTGGTCAGCCGGGCGTAGCGTTGCGGGTCCCCTGTTGCGGATGCGCAGGGCGATCGATGTAGATGCCTGCCGCGAGGACGATGAGCTAACCGGTATACCAAATGCCAGGCAATGGTCGGTGGGATCTTGTTTCCGCCGTTGGGGCCGGGATTCCGTGACTTCCTGTTTCTTTGCGCTGCGCCAGAACGGGTTCTGGTCTTACCGGCGCTCCGCAGGCCGATGCCGCCAGTCCGGCGGCCGCTTAGGTCATCGACGAGGAGCGGCGCACCGCCGCCCACCGCTACCTCACCAGCACCGACCTCCCCCTCGGCCAGGTCGCCCTGCTCCTCGGCCTCTCCGAGCAGTCGGCCCTCAACCGCCGCTGCCGTCACTGGTGGGGCGCCACACCTCGCGCGATCCGCCTGGGCCGGCCCGGACAACTGACGGACTCCTGAGCGAGCGGGCCTTGCGCCGACCGCCGCGCCCCTTGGGCCGACTGGCACAGCGCGTCGCCCGCCTCTATATCCTCCGACTTATGGTGCTTTACGAGGATGATCAGGCCGTGAGGACATAGGGAGTGCGCATGCGGCGTCGCACGTGGGCGCGGGCCGTGCTGGCGGTCGTCCTGGGGAGCGTCCTCGTCACAGGACCGCAGGTGCCCGCCGCCCACGCCGAGAGCCGCCGCGCGGAGTGCGGCACTGACGCGTACCCGTGCTCCGGGGTGAACTGGCTGTACGAGTACAACTTCGCCCTCGGGCTGCATCCCTTCACCACCCCGCACGACGTCCGGTCCCAGCTCACGCACCACTTCTGGCTGTTCCCGGTGAGCGGCGGCTGCCGGGGTTCGGTGCGGCAGGGCGATCAGTGTTCGCTGGTGGGCCACAACCCCGTGTCCGTCGAGCGCGTCGGGAGGACCTACTTCCAGATCACCACGCTGCCGGGACACAGCCTCGGGGACGGTCTCCACATCCGGTTCTCCTTCTCGCGGACCCTCGGCATGCATTTCCTGACCGTGCGCGCCTGGTACGACGAGGCGACGATGTGCACCAACGGCTGCAGTGTGGTGAGCGGGCTCGTCGCTCTGGCGGTGTGGCAGGTCCTTGCGGACACCCTGAAGATCTCGGCGTTCGCCGCGTGAGATCGTGGGCCACGCCCGCTCGTTACTCACTCGAGCCCAAGGAGAAGCCTCGTGACCGGTTCGGCGCCGACCTCTGATCTCACCGGCTGGCAGAAGGCTCCGTTCACGGGCGGCGGGCTGACGTACGACGTGTACGAGAAGGGCAGCGGCCCCGGCGTCGTACTGATCCCGAGGTCCCCGGCATCACGCCCGCCGTGCTCGGCCTCGCCGACCATCTGGTGGAGCAGGGGTTCACGGTCGCGATCCCGTCCCCGTTCGGCGAGCCGGGCCGCGAGGAGTCCGTCGGCTACGCCCTCAAGGTCCTGACCCGGCTCTGTGTCGCCTCCGAGTTCCGCGCCTTCGCCACGAACGCGCGCCGGCCGATCGCGGACTATCTGCGCGCGCTGGCCCGCGACCTCGCGGCGCGCACTCCAGGGCCGGGGGTCGGCGTCATCGGCATGTGCTTCACGGGAGGCTTCGCGCTCGCCGCCGCGGTGGACGACGTCGTGCTCGCGCCGGTGCTCAGCCAGCCGTCGGTCCCGTTCCCTGTCAGCGGGGCGCGGCGGGTCGACCCGGGCCTGTCCCGCGCCGAGTTCGACACGGTGGTCAGCCGTTCCAAGGAATCCGGCCTGTGCGTGCTCGGCCTGCGCTTCAGCGAGGACAGGGCGGTGCCCGCCCAGCGGTTCCGCACGCTACGCGAGCATCTCGGTGACGCGTTCGAGGTCATCGAACTGGACTCGTCGCCGGGCAACGCGGGCGGTTTCGCCAAGGCCGCGTACGCGGTGCTCACCGCGGAGGTGCGCGAAGGGCCGGGCAACCCGGCGCTCACCGCCCGCGAACGCGTCGTGTCCTTCCTTCGCGAACGGCTGGTTTCAGAGGCTTCATAGATGCAGCGGAGCGTGACGCGGGGAGTGACGCGCGGCGCAACCTTCCTGCAACGTAGCGCGGAGTTGACTGTGGCTCCGCGACACCGGACTACGGAGACTACGGAAGGAGCCTGCCGTGAGTGACGAGGCCCCGCGTGTGGAGCTGACCCCGGCGGCCGCCGATCTGCTGCGGCGGCTGCGTACGGCCCATGGGCCCCTGATGTTCCATCAGTCCGGCGGGTGCTGCGACGGCAGTGCCCCCATGTGCTACCCGGAGGGCGAGTTCCGCACGGGTGGCAGCGATGTGCGGCTCGCGTCCCTGACCGTGGAGGGTGTCGCGGAGCCGGTCGCGTTCTGGATGTCGAAGAGCCAGTTCGAGGTGTGGAGCCACACGCGGCTGATCGTCGACGTCGTCGAGGGCCGTGGCAGCGGCTTCTCCCTGGAAGCACCCGAAGGTGTACGTTTCCTGATCCGTTCCCGGCTGGTCGGCTCCTAGCCATCGACGCGACCCTTTGCGTCTGGTGAACTCCCTTGTGACAGGGGTGAGTTACGCGGACAGCTGGGGGTCACGTGAGACATCGCGACGGACGCTACAGATCGGCCCTCGCGGCCTGTGCCGCATTCGGCGCGCTGGCCGGCACCGTCCTCGCTGGGGCGGCGCCGGCCAGTGGCGCGGAGGGCGGCGGCACTTCGATCGCCCCGGGCGTCACGTACGAGGAGTTCGACATCCCCGCTGCAAAGGGCCTGACGCACGCGCATGTACTGAGCGTCGATCTGCGCGACGCACGCGTACGGGTCGATCTGCTGCACCCGGACGCGGTCGGCGGACGGGCCACCGTCTCCTCGCTGGCCGACGAGAGCGGCGCGGTCGGCGGCGTCAACGGCGACTTCTTCAACATCACCGAGTCCCAGCACCCCGGCGTAGAGGCCACCGGTGCCTCCGTCGGTCCGGCCGTCGCGAGCGGCCGGACACTCAAGGCCGCCGTACCGAACGGCCAGCGCTTCGGTCCCGCGCTCCCGCCCGGCACCACTACCGAGGACGTGCTCGGCGTGGGCGTCGACCACCGCGTCCGGCTCGACCGCATGGCCCTCGACGGCTCGGTCAGCGCTGACGGGCGACGGCTGCCGCTCGGCGGCCTCAACCAGTACGCGCTGCCCGTCGGTTCGGTCGGCGCGTTCACCTCCGACTGGGGCGCCGTGTCGCGGGTGCGCGCCACGTGCGGCACCGACACGAACCGGGCCGCGCCGTGCAGCACGGACACGTACGAGGTGACGGTGCGGCACGGCCGTGTCGTGTCATCGGCCGACACACCCGGCAGCGGGTCCATTGCGTCCGGCACCACCGTCCTCGTCGGGCGCGAGGCGGGCGCGCAGGAGCTGCGGAAGCTGTCGACGGGCGATCGCGTCCAGATCAGGCACCGCCTGGTGGCGGCGACATCGCACGTTCCCTACCAGTTCGCGGTCGGCGGCTACCCCGTACTGCGGGACGGCGCACCGCTGCCTGGCCTCGACGCGAAGACGGCCGCGGTCCGCACCGCCGCGGGCGCCACGGCAGACGGCCGCCACCTCTTCCTCCTGGCCCTGGACGGCGCCCCGCAGTACCGCACCGGCCTGACCATCGCGGAAGTGGCGGACGCGATGCGCAGGTTGGGCGCGGACGACGCGTTCAGCCTGGACGGCGGCGGATCGTCCACCCTGGTCACGAGGGACCCGGGCGCCGCGACGACCACCGTGAGAAACCACCCGACGGACCCCCCGGAGCGCGCCGTGGCGAACGGGATCGGGGTCTTCTCTCGACGCTGAGCCCACGCTCACACGGACAGGATCACGTCCCGGAGGGCTACTCGGAGCCCTCCGCCGCCGGGCGCCTTGGGGGTGTCGTCCGCCTGGGCGGGGTACGCGACACGGCCGCGGCGATCGTCATGGTCAGGGCGAGGGCACGGCTCAGAGCTCTGCTCGTCATGGCGCGAAGCTAAGGCCACACCCTTGAAGTGTCCGTGCGCACACGGGCGTTGTTCACGAACCCGAAACGATCAACGGACCCGTGGGCAACGCCGATGGATCAAGGATGCAGACTGCTCACGATCTCCGCCGTAGCCGTCAGGCCGTTGTGCAATGTGGGCGCCATACTCGTGCCGGCCAGCAGGAATCCCAGCAGCACGCAGACCATCGCGTGCGAGATCTTCATTGCGCCGTTGCGCAGAAAGACCACCGCCAGGATCAGAAGCAGCAGCACGACCGAAATCGACAGGGACATCGCCGAACCTCCTCCGCCACGCCAACACCGCGGCCTTCGGCCGCAAGTGTGGCGTAGTGGAGGCTGCGTCCGGGCGAGTGACGTGTCCGCCGAACGAGTGATGTGGCGGCGGGCGCCTACTTCTCGTGGGCGTCGAGGAACGCTTCGAGACCCGCGAGGTCGTCCGTGTTGAGGTGGTCCACGCCGGCAGCGAGCAACTCGCCCCACACGGCGTCGCGCTCGGGTCCCGCGACGTCGGGCGTCGCCCAGAAGCGGACGCGGCGGCCCTCCTGGTGGGCGGCCGACACGAGGGAACGCAGCTTCTCGCGCTCCGCGGCCGGGATCGGTCCCGCGCCCTGCCAGGTGAAGTTGTTGGCCCAGTTGTCGCTGATGAGCGGAGTGAAGGAGGCGGGCGCGGCGGCGCCGAGGTCGGTGAGGCGGCCGTCGTAGAACGCGCTGCGCGCTTGCTGCCGCTCCATGGGCTCGCGGGCGGCGCGGTCCCCGGAGATCACCGCGGTGACCGCGCCGGTGCGCACGCGGCCGTGGGCGTACGTGGTGAACAGGTTGCGGTAGCCGCGCAGTTGGCGGTCCAGTTCGAGGTAGGTGGCCGCGCCTTCGGTCTTGATGTCGACGAGGAGCTGGAGCGGCGTGCGGTAACCCCGGTACACGGACCCGTGGTTGGCCCTGACTCGGGCTGCCAGCGGTTTCAGGTAAAGCGCCGCGAGGGTGCGCTTCGGGTCGAGGTCGATCGGGTCGTGCGCGACGAGGAGCTCGCCGTCGACGAGGTAGATGTCCGCCTCGACGCTGGCGAAGCGGTGGTCGAGGGCGTCGAGGAGGGGCCGGGGGTGCTCGTAGTCGTTGTGTGCGTGGGCGCGCAGCAGGGGGCGGGGGCCGCGTCCCCGCTCGGACGCCTGTGCGTACCCGGGCACGGCGACGGTCGCGGTGACCGCCGCGGCAAGGGTCGCGAGGGCTCTGCGACGGGTGAGGTGGGCCATGTGTTCCTCCCGGGGAGTGCCGTACGGGCCTCAGCGAGTATGAGGTCCCGTACGTCTCAATGGGAGCTACCGGGGAGGGAGTTGGCCGGACCTGCATGCCGCGTTCACCTGTGTGCTCAGGGTGAACGACGGGCTGCCGGGCGGGGGGTCGGACCGCCCCTCGTTCACCTGTCTTCTCCGGCGGAGCCCAGCGCGTCCCACTCCACCGACCGCACGCCGTCGCGCAGCTGGTACGTGTACGTGCGGCCGCCGGCGCTCACCTTCGGCAGGGCGGCGGCAAGCGCGGGCAGCAGCCGCCCGCCGGGCGCCGAACAGGCCGGGGCGGCCGCCGCCACCGCGCCGGCCTGACCACCATGCCCACCCCTCTTGAAGATCAACTCATATTGCGAACGGGCGCGATAACGTCATCTCGTCAAGGGAAGGCAAATCCCCGGGGGGTCAGACCCGGCGTCGGACCCGGCGTCAGGGCGCCCGGAGGTCGACCAGCTCGGCCAGCTCCTCCCGGTGCCTGCCCGCGGAACCCAGCGCGATCGAGTCGGCCTTGGCCCGCTTGAGGTAGAGGTGGACGGGGTGCTCCCAGGTCATGCCGATGCCGCCGTGCAGCTGGAGCGCCTCCTCCGCCGCGTGGACAGCCGCGGGTCCCGCGTACGCCTGGGCGACGGCCACCGCGACGTCCGAGTCATCGCTCCCGGCGGCGAGGGTGTCCGCCGCGCTGCGGGCCGCGGCGCGGACGCCGACAACCTCCAGCCACACCTGGGCGAGCCGGTGCTTCACCGCCTGGAAGGAACCGACGGGCCGGTTGAACTGGTGGCGCTCGCGCGTGTAGCGGACCGTCTCCGTCAAGCACCAGTCGGCGAGGCCGAGTTGCTCGGACGCGAGAAGTCCCGCTCCGGCCCGCAGCGCGCGGCGGACGGCCGGAACGGCGTTGTCGGTCAGCACACGCGCGCGTGCACCGGTGAAGGTCACCGTGGCGACGGGCCGGGTGGGGTCGAGGGACGTCCGTGCCTCGACGGTGACGCCGTCGTCGGTGACATCGACCGCGTACAGGCCGCTGCTCGTCGGTACGAGGAGCACATCGGCCGCCGCCGCGTCGGCGACGCCGGTGACCTGCCCTTCCAGCCGGCCACCCTCTTCCCGTACACCGGTGAAGGCCTGGCCGGGCGCGGCCGACAGGGGCACGGCGAGCACACCCACCGTGCGGCCCGACGCGAGCGCGCCGAGCAGCGCGGAGGCCACGTCGCCCGCGCAGTCGAGGAGCGCCTCGGTCGCGACGACGGCGCTGGTGAGATAGGGAACGGGGGCGACGGAGCGCCCCAACTCCTCAAGTACCACGGCCACTTCGCGGTGCGTCGCGCCCTGGCCGCCGAGCTCCTCGGGGATCAGCAGACCCGCGAGCCCCATGCCCTCGGCGAGGGACTTCCACAGCGCGCGGTCGTGCGGCTCGTCCGTCTCGACGCGGGCGAGCACCGACGCGGCGTCGCAGTGGGCGGCAAGGAGGGCGCGCACAGCGGACCGCAGCGCCTCTTCCTCGTCCGTGTACAGCAGATCGCTCATCGCGCGAGGTCCTTCCAGGCGACGTCCTTGTCGGTGCGCGGCTCGGACGGCAGTCCGAGGACGCGTTCGGCGACGATGTTGAGCAGGACCTCGCTCGTCCCGCCCTCGATGCTGTTGCCCTTCGCGCGCAGATAGCGGTATCCGGCGTCTCGGGCCAGGAAGTCGACGACGGCCGGCCGGCGCATGGTCCAGTCGTCGTACAACAGGCCCTCATCGCCGAGGAGTTCGATCTCCAGGCCGCTGATCTCCTGGTTGAGGCGGGCGAAGCCGAGCTTCATGCCGGAGCCCTCCGGGCCCGGCTGGCCCGCGACGAGCTGCTGGCGCAGGCGCTCGCCGGTGAGGCGGGCGACCTCGGCCTCGACCCACAGCTTCAGGAGCCGCTGGTGCAGGTCGTGGGTGCGCACCTCGGGGCGTTCCCGCCAGGTCTTCGCGACCGCGGAGATCATGCCGCCCTCGCGCGGGATACGGGAGCCGCCGATCGACACGCGCTCGTTCATGAGCGTGGTCTGCGCAACCTTCCAGCCGTCGCCGATCTCGCCGAGGCGGTGCGCGTCCGGGATGCGGACATCGGTGAGGAACACCTCGTTGAACTCTGCCTCGCCGGTGATCTGCCGCAGCGGCCGCACCTCGACGCCCGGGTCGGTCATGTCGCAGATGAAGTACGTGATGCCGCGGTGCTTGGGCACGTCCGGGTCGGTGCGGGCGATGAGGATGGCCCAGCGGGCGGCGTGCGCGCCGGACGTCCACACCTTCTGGCCGTTGATCACCCAGTCGCCGGTGGCCTCGTCGCGCACGGCGCGGGTGCCGAGGGCCGCGAGGTCGGAGCCTGCGCCGGGCTCGCTGAACAGCTGGCACCACACCTCCTCGCCGATCCACAGCGGGCGCAGGAAGCGCCGCTTCTGCTCGTCGGTGCCGAAGCCGAGCACCGTCGGGGCGGCCATGCCGAGGCCGATGCCGATGCGGCGCGGATCATTGTCCGGGGCGTCCGCCACGGCGAGTTCGGCGTCCACGACGGCCTGGAGCGAGCGCGGCAGACCCAGCCCGCCGAGGCCCTGCGGGTAGTGCACCCACGCGAGCCCGGCGTCGAAGCGGGCCTTCAGGAAGTCGGTACGGTCCGTGATCGCGGGCGGATACGCGGCCAGCAACTCCTGGGTGCGGCGGCGCAGTTCGGCGGCGTCGGTCATGCGCCCGCCCCCTCGTGACCGGGCACCACGGCGACACGGCCGGTGGTGACGCCGTCGGCGACGCGCTGCACGGCCGCTGCCGCGCCACTGAGCGGCACGCGCTCACTGATCAGCGGCTTGATCGCGCCGCGCGCCGCGAGCTCGGTGAGCTGCTCGTGGCAGTGCGCGACCAGCTTCGGGTCCTTGGTGTTGTACAGGCCCCAGTGCAGGCCGAGGATCGCGTAGTTCTTCACCAGGGCGTGGTTGAGGGCGGGGCTCGGGATCGTGCCGCTCGCGAATCCGACGACGACGATCCGGCCCTCGAAGGCGACGACCTTCGTGGACTGCGTGTACGCCTCGCCGCCGACCGGGTCGTAGATGACGTCTGCCCCCCGGCCGCCGGTGGCCTCCTTCACGGCGGCGATGACGTCCTGCGCGCGACGGTCGATGACGACGTCGCAGCCGAGATCGCGGGCCGCCTTCGCCTTCTCCTCGCCGCCGACGACGCCGATGACGGTGGCGCCGGCCGCCTTGCCGAGCTGGACGGCGGCGCTGCCGACGCCGCCGGCCGCCGCGTGCACGAGGAGCGTCTCGCCCGCCTGGAGGTGCGCCCTGCGGTGCAGGCCGAACCAGCCGGTCTGATAGCCGATGTGCAGGGCCGCGGCCTCGGCGTCGTCGAGCGCGTCGGGCGCGGGCAGCAGGGCGGCGGCGTCCGCCACGGCGTACTCGGCGAAGCCGCCGTGCGGCAGCGCGGGGTTGGCCAGCACGCGTCGGCCGTCCTCGGTCTCGCCGCAGATCTCCACGCCGGGCGTGAACGGCATCGGCGGCCGCACCTGGTACTGGCCCCGGCACATCAGCGCGTCCGGGAAGTTGATGTTCGCCGCGCGCACCCTGAGCAGGACCTGGCCGTCCCCGGGGACGGGCCGCTCGACGTCGGCGAGCTCCATCACCTCGCTCGGCTCGCCGTTCCGGTGCACTTGCCATGCCTGCATGCGGGGCCTCCACGGGACTTCTTCGTCTTACCGGGCTCGCTCGCATACTAAGCGGTCGCTTGGATATCTGGGAACAGGCTTGGGACCCTTTTTCGCGCACGCCGTCGCGGGCTTGTCCCAGACGCTGCCGCAGGCGCTGTCGCAGGCATGGAGCTTTCGGCGTCCACGCGGTATCGATACGGCATGACGGACTCGACCGGCCCCGCCCGCGCGACGACACCGCGGGGGCTGCCTGCTCCTCCCCCGGCCGGCACGACGGCGCTCCCCCCGGGAACGTACCGGGGAAGCCTGGTCCTGGTCACGGGCGGCGGGACGGGTCTCGGGAAGGCCGTCGCCGCCGAGTTCGCGCGGCTCGGCGCCGACGTGATGATCGCGAGCCGCCGGGCCGCGCATCTGGAGCCCACGCTGGAGGAACTGGCGGAGGTGAGCCGCGACGGCGGCACGGTGACGGCCGCGGTCTGCGACATCAGGGACCCGGACCGCATCGCCGAGGTCTTCGACACGGCGGAGGCGGCGCACGGGCGCACCCCCGACGTACTCGTCAACAACGCGGCCGCCAACTTCCCCGTACCCGCCGAGGACATGAGCCCGAACGCGTGGCGCACCGTCGTCGACATCACCCTCAACGGCACCTTCTACATGACCCGCGAGTTCGGCCGCAGACACCTCGCGGCGGGCACGCCGGGCTCAGTGATCGCCGTAGGCGCCTCCTACGCGTGGACGGGCGGCCCCGGCTTCGCCCACAGCGCGGCGGCCAAGGCGGGCGTGAAGAACCTGGTGGAAACGCTGGCCGTGGAGTGGGGCCCGTACGGGATCCAGGTCAACGGCCTCGTGCCGGGGCTCATGCCGCACGAGGACATGACGGGGGACATCCGCGCCAACCTCAGCCTGGAGGCGGGTCTCGGTGAGCATGACGCCCGGCAGCCCGCCCTGCGTGTCGGCGCGCCCCGTGAGCTGGGCTGGGCGGCCACCTTCCTCGCCTCCCCCTACGCCCGCTTCATCAGCGGTCACACGCTCGTCGTGGACGGGGCGAACTGGCAGCGACGCGGGCTGGTGAGCCCGCCTGTGGTGACCGTGCGGGAGCAGATGGGGAGGGGGCCGTTCCAGGAGGGACCGTGAAGGGCGACCGTCACCTTCGATCGCTACATTCCGTCGAAGCGCGGCTCGCGCCGCTCCGTCTTCGCCGTGTACCCCTCCCTGATGTCCTCCGACGTGAGGGTGAACGCCGCGCTCATCGCCACGCGGTCGAGTGCGGCCGCGAGGCCCGCGTCCGCGAACGCGTCGATGTCGCGCTTGACGGCTTGCACGGCGAGAGGCGCGTTGGCCGCGATCTCCGCGGCCAGCGCATGGGCGGACTCCTCCAACTCGCCCGCACCGGTGACCTGTTGGATCAGGTTCAGCCTGTGCGCCGTCCGCGCGTCGATGCGGCGGCCCGTCAGCGCGAGGTACTTGGCCCAGCCCGCGCCCGCCTCGCGCGCGATCCGCAGATCGCCGCCCGCGTCGACGGCGACCCCGAGCTGTGCCTCCGGCAGCGCGAACACCGCGTCGTCGGCCGCGATCCGCACATCGGCCATCAGCGCCAGCTCGAACCCGACGCCGAGGCAGTAGCCCTGGACGGCCGCGACGACGGGCTGTGGCAGGCCGGCGAACGCACGGAACCGCTCATGGACCCAGCGAATGCCCTCGTAGTAGTTGCGCGTCAGCTCGGACCCCGAGCGCCCGGTGATCCCGCCGCCGGGCGCCTTGATGTCGATGCCCGCGCAGAAGGCCCGCCCCTCGGCCCGCAGCAGCACCACCCGGATCCTGTCGTCGAAGCGGATCCGGTCGGCGAGCAGGCCGAGTTGACGGCTCGACTCCCAGCTCCAGGCGTTCAGCTTCTCCGGCCGGCACAGGGTGAGGACGCCGATGCCGCCCTCCTCGACGTGCAGCCGGAGCCGCCGCGCACCGTCACCCCCACCCCCGCCTTCGCCCTCGCCTTCGTCGGGAAGTTCGTTGCTCGTCGTGTCGATCATCCCGCCACCACCCCCACCATCCTGACGAGTCATCAGAAGGCGCAGAGTAGGCGACGGGCCCTACCGACTGAAGAGTTCGAACGGTACGGCCGGTGTGCCGCCGAAGCGCTCCGCGGCGGCCTGGACGTTGCCGGTGAGGAACGAGCGGCAGTAGGCCTCGGGGTCCTCGTCCGTCAACACCTCGATGTACGTGCGGTGTTCGAGCAGGGAGCGCACGGCCCGTTCGATACCGGGCGCCGCGTCGACCGCGTGCGTGGGCGACGACGAGCCCGCGACGGCGACCCAGCGCACGCCGTTCCACGGCTCCAGGCCCTGCTCGATCAGCTCGGGGAAGATCCAGCGGTTGCCCGCGTCCGCCGCCGCGTCGAGGGTGGCCCGGCCGACGGCGACATGGTCGGGGGTGTTCCAGGCGACGCCGCCCCACGTGTCACGGTGGTTGAGGGTGATGAGGAGTTCGGGCCGGTGCCTGCGGATCGCGGCGGCGATGTCGCGGCGCAGCGCGGTCCCGTACTCGACGACGCCGTCCTTGTGGTCGAGGAACTCGACGGTGTCCACGCCGACGACGGCGGCGCTCGCTCGCTGCTCCTGTTCGCGCAGGGGTGCGCACTTGGCGGGTTCGAGGGTGTCGATGCCGGCCTCTCCGCGGGTGGCGAGGACGTACGCGACCTCGCGTCCGCCGTCGGTCCAGGCGGCGATCGCCGCGGAGCAGCCGTATTCGAGGTCGTCCGGGTGCGCCACGACAGCGAGGGCGCGCTGCCAGTCCTCGGGCATGGGCTGCAGCTGGCCGGGGGCGGCGGTCTGGATCTTCGGCTCGGTCATGGGCCGCACACTAATGCGGCGCCGTCCGCGGTGCGGGGTATTCGCCGGGCGGGGAAGGCCGTCTCACCTCCCCCGCCCCTGCCCTCTCAGACGTCTCCGCGCACCATCGCGAGCAGCCGGTCGAGGACGCGCGGCGCACCGGCCCGCAGACCGTCGTGCTCGAACTCGTCGGTGACCCATGTGCGCAGGCCCTTGATGGTGCGTGCCGTGCGCATGGCGTGGTCCGTGTCTACGTACATGTCGTCGTGGTAGACGACGGCGACGGCCGGCACCTCGTTGGCAGCCAGGCGCGTGGGGTCGTAGAGCGGGGCCCAGTCGGTGCGGGCGGCGAGGAGTTCGGCGGTCTCGCGCAGGGGGCGCAGGGCCGGGTCGCAGTCGAACATCCACGGGTGCACGGACTCGCCGGTGAAGAGCAGGGGCCCGTCACCGTCGAGGGTCTTCGCGGCGTCGAACTGGGGGAACTCTGTGCGTACGCGCTCGGCGGACCAGTTCGTGGGCCGGTCGTCCTGCCCGTAGACGGCCTCGTGCATGACCGCGTAGAGCGGGTGTCCGGCGTAGGAGAGCGTGGCTTGTACGTCCTCCTGGAAGGCGTCGGACAGTTCGACGCCGCCCGGCGTGCGGACGAAGGCATCCTCGAGGAGGTAGTGCAGGCGGTCGCTGCCGCCGGTCCCGCCGAGCAGGATGCCGAGGGACTGGAAAGCCTCGACGGTCAGCTTGTAGCCGCCGTTCAGTACGGGCTCGTGCTCGGCGAGGTACTCGGCGATGCGGCGAGCGCGTTCGACGTCCTGCGGGTAGCGCGCGTAGTGGGCGGCGACCTTGCGTTCGATGCGCGGGTACGCGGCGCGGTAGACGTCGTCCGCGTGGCCGTCGAGCGTGGGCAGGCCGCCGGTGATGACGGCGGCGGCGAGGCCCTCGGGGGCCGTCGACAGATAGCGGGTGGCGCAGAACCCGCCGAAGCTCTGGCCGAGAACGGTCCAGGGGGCGCCGCCGGTCACCTCGCCGCGGATCGCCTCGCAGTCGCGGACGATCGAGTCGGCGCGGAAGTGCGCGAGGTAGTCGGCCTGTTCGCGCGGGCCGCCGCGCAGCGGAAGCGTCTGCCGGTTGGCCGGGGTGGAGCTGCCGGTGCCGCGCTGGTCGAGGAGGAGCACCCGGTGGTCCTGGAGCGCCCGGCCGAGCCAGGCCTGCTTGCCGGAGAAGCGGTTGGCACCGAATCCGGGGCCGCCCTGGAGGTAGAGGAGCCACGGAAGGTTCGCGTGTTCCTTGCCGATGGCCACCGCCTCGCGGGCGAACAGCTCGATGCTCTCGCCCTCGGGGTGGTCGTGGTCGAGCGGCACTGAGAAGCGGCGGTCGGTGAGGACGACACCGGGCTGGCGGTATGTGGCGGTCGTCAAGGAGGCTCCTGGGCGGCGTTCGGAATACGGTGTGCGGTGTCCGCTCAGTTCAGCACATGTCAGCGCGAGCCCAGACTCGACCCCCGTACGACCAGCTCGGGCTGGAGGACGACCCTGCGGTGGCGGTGGGGCTCGCCGCTCGCGGGTTCCGTCTCCTCCAGGAGGAGTTCGGCGGCCATCGCTCCCATGGTGACGGCGGGCTGGCGCACCGAGGTCAGTGGCACGGTGGCGGCCGACGCGAACTCGATGTCGTCGTAGCCGACGATCGCCATGTCCTCGGGGACCCGTACCCCGGCCGCGTACATCGCCTGGAGGACGCCGAGGGCGAGCAGGTCGTTTGCGCAGAACGCGGCGGTGGGGCGCTCGGCGAGGCCGAGCAGGCGGGCCCCGGCGTCGCGTCCCGCCGCGACGTCGAGCCGCTCCGTGGGCAGTTCGCGCAGCGCTCCGGCCGGGAGTCCCGCCTCGGCCAGGGCCTGGAGGGCGCCGGTGCGGCGGTCCTTGACCTGGTTGAGCGCGGGCGGACCGCTGACGTAGGCGATGCTGCGGTGTCCGGCGTCGACGAGGTGGCGCACGGCGAGAGCGCCGCCGGTGACGTCGTCCACGGACACGGAGCACTCCGAGGTGCCCTCGGCTACGCGGTCGACGAGCACGAACGGGATGCCGTGCCGGCGGAAGCTCTCGATGTTGCGGCCGCTCGCCTCGGCCGGGGTGAGGAGCACGCCCCGCACGCGCTGCTCGGCGAACAGGGAGAGGTACTCGGCCTCCTCGGAGGGGTCCTGCGCGCTGTTGCACACCATGACGCCGAGCCCGGCCTCGCGTGCGGCACGCTCGGCGCCGCGCGCGACGTCCACGAAGAACGGGTTGCCCATGTCGAGGACGAGCAGCCCCATGATGCGGCTGCGGCCGGCGCGCAGCTGGCGCGCCGACTCGCTGCGTACGTAGCCGAGCCGGTCGATTGCTGACAGGACCCGGGCCCTGGTGTCGGAGGCGACGGAGTCCGGGCGGTTGATGACGTTCGAGACCGTGCCGACGGAGACTCCGGCGGCGCGGGCGACGTCCTTGATACCCACCGACTGGGCCATCGGGCGAGGACCTCCATGGGGCGATGAGCGACGGGAATGATTCAGGTTACCCGTGAACGCGCTGGTGGCTGCGGGGACGGGGGACTCGTAGGACGGCGGCACCTGCTCGTGCACTACCCGCCGAAAGTCGCCCTCTCCAACCTGGTCAACTCACTCAAGGGCGTCAGCTCACGCCGCCTGCGGCAGGAGTTCACCGGACGCACGAACCGGGCGATCATGCCCGGCCGGTTCTGGTCCGGCTCCTACTTCGCCGGATCCTGTGGTGGTGCACCACTCCAGGTGGTCAAGGACTACATCGAGAACCAGAAGCGGCCCGACTGAGCACGGGCCGCTGGCGCAGCATTCCGGAGCGACGCTGCGACGCTCCGCGCCGCAGGGCCAGGGATCGTATCCCTCCCCGCCTGAAGGCGGGGATCCCCTCCGACGAAGAAGGATGGGAATGGCACCGATCGGGTCTGAGGAGCTGACTATGAAAGGTTTCAACCAGACTGCACGGAAGCTAGTCCCGCACCAACAGCGGCGTCAATGGTGAGGACGTGGAAATCTCTGATCCCTCTGCCGCACCGCGACAAACCCTTGACAGGCCACTTTCGTCACTCTAGCTTCCATCCCTGAAACGATTCAGACCCGAGTCGTAGGAGCCGAGTGTGATCAGCAGAAGACGACTGCTCAGCACGACCGCTACAGCCGCCCTGGGGACGGCCATCGCCTCCGCCGCACCGGGAGCCGCGCAGGCCGCGCCCGCCTCGGGAGCCGCCGCAGGGGCTCGAGCCACGAAGGCCGTGCGCGTGAGCGCGCCCACCGTCGAGTACGTGAGGCACCCGCTCGGCCTCGACGTGCCCCATCCCAGGCTGAGTTGGCCCCTGGAGTCGGACGAACCGGGCCGGGCCCAGAGCGCCTATCAAATACGCGTCGCCACCACCGCGGACCGCATCGGCGATCCCGACGTGTGGGACAGCGGCAAGGTCGACTCCCCCGAGTCCACCCTCGTCCCCTATGCGGGCCCCGCCCTGGCCGCGCGTACCCGCTACTACTGGTCGGTCCGGGTCTGGGACACCACGGGCAGGGCCTCCGAGTGGAGCGAGCCGTCCTGGTGGGAGACCGGCCTGACCGACGCGTCGGACTGGTCGGCCCGGTGGATCGGCGCGCCCGCGGCGCTGATCGGGACGCCCTCGCTCGACGACGCCTCCTGGACCTGGTTCCCCGAGGGCGACCCGGCCGCCGGCGCCCCGGCGGGAACCCGCTACTTCCGCGGCCGTGCCGACGTACCCGAAGGCCTGACCCGGGCCCGCCTGGTGATGACCGCCGACGACGGCTACACCGCGTACGTGAACGGGACCGAAGTGGCGCACGCCGACCCGGACGGCCCGGCGGAGAACTGGCGCCGCCCCGCCGTCGTCGACGTCACCGCCCAACTCCGTGCCGGTACCGCCGTGTTGGCCGTCTCTGCCGTCAACGCCACGGATAGCCCCGCCGGCCTCCTCGGCCTCCTGGAGCTGACGACGGAGGACGGGGTGAAGACCTTCGTCACCGGCGCCGACTGGAAGGCCGCCGACCAGGAGCCAGCCGGTGACTGGAAATCGGCCGGGTTCGACGACTCCTCGTGGAAGGCGGCGAAGGCGCTCGCGAAGTGGGGGTCGGGCCCCTGGGGCAAGGTCGCGCCATCACACTCCCCCGCCGCCCAGCTGCGCCACGAGTTCCAGCTCAAGGGCAGGTCCGTCGAGCGGGCGCGCCTCTACGCGTCGGCGCTCGGCCTGTACGAGGCCCACATCAACGGCGAGCGGGTCGGCGAGGACCGGCTCGCGCCGGGCTGGACGGACTACCGCAAGCGCGTCCAGTACCAGACGTACGACGTGACCAAGCTGGTGAAGTCCGGGGCCAACGCGCTCGGGGCGACGGTCGCCGCGGGCTGGTACGCCGGGAACATCGCCTGGTTCGGTCCGCATCAGTACGGCGAACGGCCCGCGTTCCTGGCCCAGTTGGAGGTCACGTACACCGACGGTTCGACCGAGCGGGTGCTGTCCGGCACGGACTGGCGCGCCTCGACCGGGCCCGTCTCCGAGGCCGACCTGATGGCGGGCGAGGAGTACGACGCGCGTCTGGAGACCGACGGCTGGACGCGCGCCGGGTTCGACGACTCCGGCTGGGTCGCGGCCACCGCCGTCGACAAGGTGAGCGCCGCCCTCGTGGCCGAGGCAGGCGGTCCCACCCGCCTCGAACGCGAGCTGCCCGCACGGAAGTTGACCGAGCCGAAGCCCGGCGTGTTCGTCTACGACCTCGGCCAGAACATGGTCGGCGCGGTCCGCCTCACCGTCGCCGGGAAGGCCGGCACCACCGTACGGCTGCGGCACGCCGAGGTCCTCAACCCGGACGGCACGATCTACACCGCCAACCTCCGGACGGCGAAGGCCACGGACACGTACACCCTCAAGGGCGGTGGCAAGGAGACGTACGAGCCTCGCTTCACCTTCCACGGCTTCCGCTACGTCGAGGTGACCGGCTACCCCGGCAAGCCCCCACTCAACGCTGTCGTGGGGCGGGTCATCCACACATCGGCGCCCTTCACCATGGACTTCTCGACGAACGTGCCGATGCTCAACCAGCTGCACCAGAACATCACTTGGGGACAGCGCGGAAACTTCGTCTCGATCCCCACCGACACTCCGGCGCGCGACGAGCGGCTCGGCTGGACCGGCGACATCAACGTCTTCGCGCCGACGGCCGCCTACAACATGGAGTCGGCCCGCTTCCTCACCAAGTGGCTGGGCGACCTGCGCGACGGCCAGAGCGACGAGGGCGCGTTCACGAACGTGGCCCCCGACATGCCCGGCGTCGGCAACGGCGTCGCGGGCTGGGGCGACGCGGGCGTGACCGTCCCGTGGGCGCTGTACCAGGCGTACGGCGACACGCGTGTCCTCGAAGAGTCCTGGTCCTCGATGCTGAAGTGGCTCGACTACCTGGAGAAGCACAGCAGCGGTTTCCTGCGCCCCGCCGAGGGCTTCGGCGACTGGCTCAACCTCCAGGACGAGACGCCCAAGGACGTCATCGGGACGGCCTACTTCGCCCACGCCGCCGACCTCGTCGCCCGGGCGGCGAAGGCGCTGGGCAAGGACCCGGCGCCGTACACGTCGCTGTTCGGCAGTGTGCGCGACGCGTTCCGCGCGGCCTACGTCTCGGACGGCGGCAAGGTGAAGGGCGACACGCAGACCGCGTACGTGCTCGCGCTGTCGATGGACCTGCTGACGGAGGCCGACCGGGGTCCCGCCGCCAACCGTCTCGTCGCTCTCATCAAGGCGAAGGACTGGCACCTGTCGACGGGGTTCCTCGGCACTCCGCGCCTGCTGCCGGTCCTCACCGCGGCCGGTCACACCGACGTCGCCTACCGGCTGCTCGTCCAGCGGTCCTTCCCCAGCTGGGGCTACCAGATCGACAAGGGCGCGACGACGATGTGGGAGCGCTGGGACTCCATCAAGCCGGACGGCAGCTTCCAGGACGCCGGGATGAACTCCTTCAACCACTATGCGTACGGCTCGGTCGGCGAGTGGATGTACGCGAACATCGCCGGTATCGCACCGGCCGAGCCGGGCTTCCGCAAGATCCTCGTGCGGCCACGGCCCGGTGGCGGGATCACGCGGGCGGAGGGGCGCTACGACTCCGTCCAGGGGCCGATCAGCACCAAGTGGTCGGTGGACTCGGGCGGCTTCCGCCTCAAGCTCACCGTGCCGGCCAACACGTCCGCCGAGGTGTGGATCCCCGCGTCCGACGCGGCCAAGGTCGCCCACGGCGCGGCGACGTTCCTCCGCATGGACGACGGCTGTGCCGTCTTCGCGGCGGCGTCCGGCACCTACCGCTTCTCCACCTGACGGACCGCGAGGCTGAGATGAGCCCATGCCTAAATCGATTCACTCCTGCCCCGTCCCGGCGCGGGCGGACGGAGGCACACAGACGTGACGGATGACGTGAAGACAGCACAGCGGCCCGACCGGCGCGCCGTGCTCGGAGCGGGTGTGGGCGGGGCGGTGCTGGCCGCGGCCCGGCTGCCCCTCCTGAGCTCAGGAACAGCCGCGGCAGCGACGCCGGTTCAGGGACCGGCCGCCGGGCCGGTGGCGGATGGGCCTGGCACCGCTACGTCCAGGCGCCGTCCAGCCGTACGGTGCGGCCAGTGCGGATCGTCCGGTCGGCCGGTGACGTGACGCGTCCCGACGCGCTCCTCAAGCCCGGCGGCCAGGTCACCGTCCTGCGCCGCCCCGAGCCTCCTGCGCCGCCGCGCTGGCCCGACGGAACCACCGCGGAGGGCTCCACCACCCACGCCGGCAACAACGGAGGGGACGGCCAACCGCACACGTACGACGCGCAGCACGCCGTCGACGGCGACCTCGACACCTTCTGGAACGACGACACCGAGCGCGCCTTCCCCGACACCCTGACGGTGACGGCGCCCGAAGCGCTCACGCTCGCGGGCCTGACCGTGGTGTCCGACACGGACGGCGTCCCCACCGACTTCACGGTGGACGCCTGGGTGGACTCGGACTGGCGGAAGCTCGCCGCCGTCACCGGCAACAGCGCAGTGCAGCGCGCCGTCCGCTTCGACGCGCCGGTGTCCACGGCGCGCGTGCGGATCACGGTCACGTCGGCCCAGGACCTCGGGCGCGGCGTGTTCACGCGGATCAATGAGGTCTGGCCCGAGGCCGTGGACCCGGTCGTGGCGCCGAGCGTGACGCTCGACTTCGGCAAGGTCGTCGTCGGCTACCCGAAGGTCGACTTCGCCTCGGCGTCCGACAACAACCCCGGGGTGCGCCTCGCCTTCTCCGAGACGCTCCAGTTCCTCACCGACCGCTCCGACTTCACCCGCAACGACCAGGCGGGAGGCGCCTCGAAGGGAACGGACCAGTACGCAGTCCCCGCGGGCGGCGCCCAGTGGACGGACAAGAAGGGCTACGCCTCGGGCGGCGACAAGGTGTACGCGGACGGCTTGCACGGCTTCCGCTATCTCAGGATCACGCTGGACACGAGGCGGAACATCTCGGAGATGTGCACGGTGTCGCCCGGCCGCGCGTCCGCCAGCAGTTCACCGACCTTCGGTCGCTGGAGCGGGATGGAGGCGGCTGGAGGTGCCCGGGTCCTCCTCGAAGACGACCGGGTCCTCGATCCCGGCCTCGTCCAGGACCAGGTTCTGCCGGGCGGTCGACTGCTGGTCCGTCGAGACCCGCTTGTAGACCAGGTTCGCCACCGAGGGCCCCTTCCGGACGGAGGATCGGACCCTACCTGTCGTCAAACCCTGTCAGCAATCACCACTGGATCTGATTGGATTCGAGCGCCGCGAACCCCCGGATTGCACGGGTTCATTGGACGCGTCGGCCGCCTGTCGTCAAACGATGGTGAGCTCAAGCGGTCAGCGCATCACCGCTGTCAGAGGTAGGAAATCCCGGTCAGCAGAAGCAGCACGACAGCGACTGTGCCGACGATTTTTGGCACCCAACCACTGGTTCTCTGGTGCACGACCTCTGAGTAGCCAGGGGTTTTGGCATCGTAGATCACGTCCAGTCGCTGTCCGACGCCGACCGGTGGAGACGGGAAGGGCAGGCTGTCGCAGTAGTACTGCACGCCCTCCACCTCATAGAGCAGGCGGAGCCTGACCGTCCCCTTGTCGGTGCGCTTCGATTCCACGCATTTGGCCCGGACAACCACTCCCCTGCGCCGCAGGTTCACGTCCCGCCAGATGAAGAGCAGCGCGCCCACCAGCACAGGGACCGCCGTGATCAGAACGCCGATCGCATACGAGTCCAGCCCGTCGAGCATCGTCCCCACCCCCTGATAGCAGTCTCGGGTACGGGGGACTCTACTCGTCACAGCAATCCATCGACCGTCCTCGGCTACCTCGATGAGCGGCATCAGGAGTGGTCGGGCCTGTACCTCGACCGGCTGCAGGCCGAGGGCGGGCGGGACGGCGTCCTCGCGATCTTCGGGCAGCTGCTGCCAGGACGTCCCGAGCAGGCCGGCTCCATTGCTGAACACCTGTCGTTCCTCCTGGAGGGTGTGATGGCGCGGACCGGCCTGGAACGCACGGCGGCACGTGTCGCACATGGTGCATCCTCGACTCCCTGGCGCTCGCGCACCGGCGGGCGATCGCCGACGCGGCACGCCTGGCCGGCCACGCCGTCGACGTCGTGCACATCGTGGGCGGCGGCGCGCGTAACGCCCTGCTGTGCCAGCTGACCGCCGACGCGTGCGGTCTCCCGGTCGTGGCGGGCCCGGCCGAGGCGGCGGCCCTGGGTAACGTACTCGTGCAGGCGCGCGCCCACGGCCTCGTCGGCGACCGGGAGGCGATACGCGAACTTCTCGCCCGCACCCAGTCCCTGACGGGGTACGAACCGCGAGGGAACCGCACCCCGTGGCGGGCCGCCGAGCGGCGTCTCGCCGAACGGTGACGCCAGATGTCTCCCCTCCGGGCCGCCTGCCGCGTACCCTGCACCCATCCGATGATCGATACGAAGGGGCCGCGATGCGCGTCGCACTGTTCCTGACGTGTGTCAACGACACGCTCTATCCGGACACCGGCCGTGCGGTGGTGAAACTGCTGACCAGACTGGGTGTCGACATCGACTTCCCGATGGGGCAGACCTGTTGCGGGCAGGCGCACTACAACACCGGCTATCGCCATGAGGCGGAGCCGCTCGCCCGGAAGTTCTCCGATGTATTCGGTGAATACGACGCGATCGTGACGCCGTCGGGGTCCTGCGGGGCGATGGTGCGCGAGCTGTACCCGCGGATGGGCGAGCGGGCCCGCGCGGAAGGCCGCGGCGGCGGGCTCGCGGCCACTGTGGCGCCGGTCGTGCCGAAGACGTACGAGCTCACCGAGTTCCTGGTGGACGTGCTCGGGGTGACGGACGTGGGCGCGTACTACCCGCACACGGTGACGTACCACCCGACGTGCCACGGGCTGCGCTCCCTCGGGCTCGGCGACCGGCCCTACCAACTGCTCAAGGCGGTCAAGGGACTTGAGCTCAAGGAGCTGCCGGGTGCGCAGGAGTGCTGCGGGTTCGGCGGCACGTTCGCGGTGAAGAACTCCGATGTCTCGGCGGCGATGGGCGAGGACAAGGTCCGCAACGCCGCGTCGTCCGGCGCCGACGTCCTGTGCGCGGCGGACAACTCCTGCCTGATGCACCTCGGCGGCACGATGTCCCGCCTGCACACCGCGATGCGCCCCGTCCACATCGCGGAGATCCTGGCGAGTACGGAAGAGGAGCCCCTGTCATGAGCGGCAGCACCTTCGTCGGCATGCCCGCCTTCCCCAAAGCCGCCCATGAGGCCGTCGGCAACACCACCCTGCGCGCCAACCTCCGCCACGCCACCCACACCATCCGCGACAAGCGCGCCAAAGCCGTCGCCGAACTCGACGACTGGGCGCTCCTGCGCGAGGCCGGCAAGCAGATCAAGGACCACACGCTCCGCCATCTCGACACCTACCTCGTGCAGTTGGAGGAGTCCGTCACCGCGGCCGGCGGCATCGTCCACTGGGCCGCCGACGCCGACGAGGCCAACCGGATCGTGACCCGCCTGGTCAAGGAGACCGGCGAGTCCGAGGTCGTCAAGGTCAAATCGATGGCCACCCAGGAGATCGGCCTCAACGAAGCACTCGAAGAAGCCGGGATCCACGCCTACGAAACCGACCTCGCCGAACTCATCGTGCAACTCGGCCACGACCGCCCCTCCCACATCCTCGTCCCCGCCATCCACCGCAACCGCAGCGAAATCCGCGACATCTTCGCGAAGGAGATGGGCAGTTGGGGGCGTCCGGCCCCCGAAGGCCTCACCGACACCCCCGCGGAGCTGGCCGAGGCCGCCCGCCTCCACCTGCGCGAGAAATTCCTGCGCGCCAAGGTCGGCATCTCCGGCGCCAACTTCATGGTCGCCGAGACCGGCACCCTCGTCGTCGTCGAGTCCGAGGGCAACGGCCGCATGTGCCTCACCCTCCCCGAGACCCTGATCTCCGTCGTCGGCATCGAGAAGATCATCCCCACCTGGCGCGACCTCGAAGTCTTCCTCCAGACCCTCCCCCGCTCCTCCACGGCCGAGCGCATGAACCCATACACCTCGATGTGGACCGGCACCACCGACACCAACACCGCGGACGGCCCACGCGCCTTCCACCTCGTCCTCCTCGACAACGGCCGCACCGACACCCTCGCCGACGAAGTCGGCCGCCAAGCCCTGCGCTGCATCCGCTGCTCCGCCTGCCTGAATGTGTGCCCGGTGTACGAGCGGGCCGGCGGCCACGCGTACGGCTCCGTCTACCCCGGCCCCATCGGCGCCATCCTCAGCCCTCAACTCCGCGGCACAGCAAGCGAGATCGACGCATCCCTCCCCTACGCCTCCAGCCTCTGCGGAGCCTGCTACGAGGTCTGCCCGGTCGCCATCGACATCCCCGAAGTCCTCGTCCACCTGCGCGAGCGGATCGTGCAGGGCGGGCCGGCCACCCTGCACGGCAACAGGGTGGTCCTGAAGCCGGCGAAGGGGCACGCGGCTGAGCGGGCGGCCATGCGCGCGGCCGGCTGGGCGTTCACCCGCCCCGGGGCGCTGCGCGCGGGCCAGCGCGTGGCCTCGCGCACGCGCCGCTTCCATCCCCGTACGCTCCCCGGTCCCGGCCGGGCCTGGAGCGCGACGCGGGATCTGCCGCCGGTGCCGGCGGAGCCGTTCAGGGACTGGTGGCAGCGCACGCACGGCAAGAAGGAGAGCGGCAAGTGAGCAGCAGGGACATCATCCTGGGCCGGGTGCGGCGCGCGCTGGGCGATGCGCCCCGGGGCGATGCGCGGGAGTCGTACGAGACGGCCGTGGACCGGGAGTACCGGCGCGAGCACGGCGCCCGGACCGCCGAGGAGACCGTCGACCTGCTCGCGGAGAACCTGGCGGACTACCGGGCGATCGTGCACCGCACGGACCCGGAGGAGCTGCCCAATCTGATCATGCGGCTGCTCAGCGAGCGGTGGCCTGACACCGTGCTGGTGCCCCCGGGGCTGCCGCCCGAGTGGATGTCGGCCGCCGACCCGCCGCGTATCCACGACCGCGCGGTCAGCACCGCCGCGGAGCTGGACCGGTCCGGGGCCGTCGTCACCGGCTGCGCGGTCGCCATCGCCGAGACCGGGACGATCGTGCTCGACGGCTCGCCCGACCAGGGCCGCAGGCGCATCACGCTGATCCCCGATCACCACATCTGCGTCGTCCGCGTCCCGGACCAGGTCGTCTCCTCCGTCCCGCAGGCCCTTGAACGGCTCGACCCCACGCGTCCCCTGACGTGGATCTCCGGTCCGTCCGCCACGAGCGACATCGAACTCGACCGGGTCGAGGGCGTGCACGGCCCGCGCACCCTGGAGGTGGTGCTGGTGAGCGGGGAGTGACGGACGCGGCTAGCGTGAGGGAATGATCCGGTTCGACCAAGTCAGCAAGCGGTACGCGGACGGCACCATGGCCGTGGACGATCTGTCCTTCGAGGTCGGCGAGGGCGAACTGGTCACCCTGGTCGGCCCGTCGGGCTGCGGGAAGACCACCACGATGATGATGGTCAACCGGCTCATCGAACCCACATCCGGCCGGATCTTCGTCGACGGCGAGGACATCTCCAAGGTCGACCCGGTCAAGCTGCGCCGCCGCATCGGATACGTCATCCAGCAGGTCGGCCTCTTCCCGCACCGCACGATCCTCGACAACACGGCGACCGTGCCCGCGCTGATCGGCTGGAAGAAGTCCAAGGCGCGCGCCCGGGCCGCCGAGCTGCTCGACCTGGTCGGACTCGACTCGCATCAGTACGGGTCCCGCTACCCGGAACAGCTGTCGGGCGGCCAGCGCCAGCGCGTCGGCGTGGCCCGCGCGCTCGCCGCCGACCCGCCGGTGCTCCTGATGGACGAGCCGTTCGGCGCGGTCGACCCGGTGGTCCGCGAGCAGTTGCAGGACGAGTTCCTGCGGATGCAGGCCGCCGTGCGCAAGACGGTTCTCCTGGTCACGCACGACATCGAGGAGGCCGTCAGGCTCGGCGACCGGATCGCCGTGTACGGGCAGGGCCGTATCGAGCAGTTCGACACTCCGGGCGCGGTGCTCGGCACGCCCGCGACCCCGTATGTCGCCGAGTTCGTCGGCGCCGACCGTGGTCTGAAGCGGCTCTCCGTGACCGAGATCGAGCCGGACGACCTGGACCAGCCCGCGGTGGCCCGCGCCGGCGAGCCCGCCCGCGACGCCGCCGCCCGGCTGCGTGACGAGGACGCGCGCTGGGCCGTCGTCCTGGACACGGATGGCGATCTGCACGGCTGGGTGGGCATCGACGAGGTGTCGCTCGCGTGCGGGGACGGGCGGCTGGTCGGCGACCTGGCCCACC
Organism: Streptomyces sp. DS1-CR2; assembly: GCF_055760475.1. NCBI lineage: Bacteria > Bacillati > Actinomycetota > Actinomycetes > Kitasatosporales > Streptomycetaceae > Streptomyces > Streptomyces sp. DS1-CR2. The sequence continues at coordinate 8,320,109 of NZ_CM147085.1, read as the reverse complement.
ACATGAACGCCTGGGTCCCCGTCGGCGCCCCGCTCAAGCAGGCGTTCGGCGTGATGCTCCAGCACGACGCGGGCTGGGTCGCCGTCCTCGACGGCGCCCGCTTCCTCGGCGTGCTGACCCCGGCGAAACTCCACGAGGCGCTGCGCCGCTCGGTGGACGCGGACGCGCAGGGCGTGGCGCGGGACGAGGTGGAATTCGAATCGGTCGCCGACGCGTGAGCGACCCGTCGCCCTCCAGAACCTGTACCTGTAGAAGTCAGTTGGAACCCATATAAGAGATCATCTCAATTGGTGATGCCGGTAGTCTGGTGCTGTGTTGCTGACTGAGCGTCTGGTCCCAGATGGGCTGTGGGAGTTGTTCCAGCGGGTGGTGCCGGAGGCGCCGACTCGGCCGCAGGGTGGTGGCCGGCGCCGTCATGGGGACCGTGAGGTGTTGGCGGCGATTGTCTTCGTGGCCACGACCGGGTGCACGTGGTCGCAGGTCCCGCCCGTGTTCGGGCCATCGGGGGCCACGGCTCACCGCCGGTTCATGGAGTGGAGCCGACAACGGGTCTGGGCGAAACTGCATCGTCTGGTCCTGGACGAGCTGGGGGCGCGAGGCGAGCTGGACTGGTCACGATGCGCAATCGACTCGGTGAACATGCGGGCCCTGAAAAAGGGGACCTGACGGGTCCGAATCCTAATGGGCGGCGAAGCGAGTCATCGCTATCCGAATCCCGAGTGATAGCTCTTTCGACAGACCGCGAGGCTCGGTTCGTAGCGGCCGGTGCCGGGAGAACCGCATAGAAGCCCAGGGAGCGGATCCCTATTTGAAGAGTCGGTCCCCGGCACCGTGCGCCGTCACCACGCTCTGATGGGTCGGAGCCATGTCCGAAGTTGAGGCCCTCTGAGCCCTCTGCAGTGACGGGCAGGCCCCGCCTTCCCACCACCACGTCGCATCCGGTCCGATGATCGGATCGTTGTTGTTCGTGGTCCGAGCCATCCGCAGGGACCACCTCTCACGACGCCCGGGGCCTTCGAGCGCTCGCCAAGACTGAGGGCCCTGCGGGGAGCTGGGGTCACGAACGGCTAATCGGATGCTGGGCCATAGAGCCCTTCCATTAGGGAGACGCGTGTCCCTGCACGGCTGTGACCAGCAGCAATGCACCCTGAACCGAGAGGACGCGAGAGCACATCATGCACGTGTACTGCGGGATCGACTGGGCCAGTGACCACCACGACGTCGCGCTGGTCGACCACGACGGAGCTCTGTTAGCCAAGGCCCGGATCGGCGACGACGCCACGGGCCTGCAACAGCTCCTGGACCTCCTGGCTGCCCACGGCGACAGCCAGGACACCCCCATCCCGGTCTCGATCGAGACCTCCCGCGGCCTGCTGGTCGCTTGCCTGCGCGCGACCGGACGGCCGGTCTATGCGATCAACCCGATGGCCGCCGCCCGCTATCGCGACCGCCGGGCGGTCGCCCGCCGCAAATCTGACCACCTGGACGCCATGGTCCTGGCCAACGTGTTGCGGACCGACGCCTCGGCCCATCGGCAGTTGCCGCGTGATTCCGAACTGGCCCAGGCCATTGGGGTCCTGGTCCGCGCCCAGCAGGACGCCGTCTGGGACCGCACCCAGGCCGGCAACAAACTCCGCTCCCACCTGCACGAATACTTCCCCGCCGCCCTGCAAGCCTTCAGCACTCGCGAGGGGCTGTGCGTCCCCGCGGCCCTGGTCATTCTGACTGCCGCCCCCACTCCGGGGCAGGCCGCCAAGCTCACCCGCACCCAGTTGCGAGCGCTACTGAAGAAGGCCGGCCGCCAGCGCGGCATCGACGCGGAGGCCGAGCGGCTCCGCGAATTCTTCCGACGCCCCCATATGCGTCAACTGCCGCTCGTGGAGGAGGCGATGGGCCGCCAGACCGTCACGCTGGTGCGGAAACTAGAGATTGCCTGCACCAGCGCAGACGACCTCGCCGCAGCCGCGGTGGAGTCATTTGACAAGCACCCGGACGCACAGATCATCACCAGCTTTCCAGGGCTCGGGTCACTCACCGGCGCCCGGGTGCTCGCCGAGATCGGCGACGACCGATCCCGTTTCACCGACGCCAAGGGCCTCAAAGCCTTCGCCGGGGCCGCACCGGTCACCCGGGCGTCCGGCAAGAGCGTGGCGGTCATGGCTCGCCGGGTCAAGAACCAGCGCTTGGCCGCCGTCGGCTACGTCTGGGCATTCGCCGCTCTGACCGCCTCACCCGGCGCCAGAGCCCACTACGACCGCCGAAAGGAGGCCGGAGACCGGCACACCGCCGCCCAGAGAAATCTCTTCAACCGCTTCCTGGGATGTCTCCATCACTGCCTCACCAGCCGAACCGACTACAACGAATCGGCGGCCTTTCCCACGCTCACCGAACCCGTTCTCACCGGGGCCGCTTGACAGATAAACCGCATCGGATGTCTGTAGATCGGGGCAAGTACGGCTCGAAGATCCACTTGATCACCGAGCGGACCGGACTGCCGCTTTCCGTCGGCATCTCCGGCGCCAACCTTCATGACAGCCAGGCCCTCGAACCGCTCGTGCGCGGCATCCCACCGATCAGATCCCGGCGCGGTCCACGCCGTCGGCGCCCCGCCAAGCTTCACGCCGACAAAGCCTACGACAACCGTCACCTGCGGCAATGGCTCCGCCTACGCCACATAACACCGCGCATCGCCCGCAAGGGAGTTGAGACGTCACAGAAGCTGGGGCGCCACCGGTGGACCATCGAACGCACCATGGCCTGGCTCGCCGGCTGCCGACGTCTCCACCGTCGCTACGAGCGGCAGGCCATCCACTTCCTGGCCTTCACCAGCATCGCCTGCACCCTCATCTGCTACCGCAGACTCACCAATTGAGATGATCTCTAAGTTCAGTGCTCGAGCAGACCCTTCGACTCCAGGTACGAGCGCGCCACGTCCTGCGGAAGCCTGCGCCAGCTGTCCACCTGCTGGTTCATGGACGCCAGGTCCTGCGTGGTCAGTACGGAGTTCAGCGAGCCGAGGACCTTGGCGACGCGCTCGCTGCCCGCCCGCGACCGGTTGACGACCGGCACGATGTAGTCGGCGTTCTGCAGATGCTTGTCATCGGCGAGCAGCACGAGGCCGAAGTCGGACAGGGTCGCGTCGGTCGTCGTGGTGAGCACCATCTGGTCCTTGCCCGCCTGGACCGCCTTCTTCGACTGGGTGGTGCCGACGCCCTTGGGGTCGACGCCGGTGACGTCGATGCCGTACGTCTTCTTCAGGCCCGGCTCGCAGTACGGCCGTTGGACGCACTCGTCGCCCGCCGCGAGCCGTACCTTCAGGCCGGACGCGCCGAGGTCGCTGAGCGTCTTGAGGCGGTGCTGCTTCGCGAAGGCGGTGGTCACGGCGAAGGCGTTCTGGTCGACTGCCCTGCCCGGGTAGAGGACGGTGAGCCCGCGCGGGGTGGCGAGGCCGCGCAGCGCCTTCATGGTGGCGTCGAGGTCGGGCGATCCGACGGGCGGGGCCTTGGCGCCGTTCGTCTTGGCGTTGAGCCAGTCGGCGAAGGTCGCCGCGTACTCGGGCACGACGTCGATCTGACCGGATTCCAGGGCGGGTTCGTACAGTTCGCGGTTGGCGACGGACAGGATCTTGGTGCTGTATCCGGCCTGCTTCAGGAGCAGGGCGTACATCTGGGCGAGCACGTCGCTCTCGGTGAAGCCGGCCGTGCCGATGGTGAGGTGCTTGCTGTCGCCGGGCGGGGCGGTGACCGCGCCCTGGTTCTCCAGGGAGGGTCCGGCGGAGCATGCGCCGACCAGAAACAGAGGGAGGAGCGTGAGGAGTACGGCTGTTGCCGCGGCCCGTCGCCGTAAGGCCCTCATCAGGCCCTCCCCCGGGCGAGGGCGGGCGCGAACCGTTCGGCGAGCTCGAAGACCCCCTCGACGAGCAGCGCGAAGACGGCGACGAGGACGGCGCCCGCGACGACCTGCGGGGTGCTCGCCAGGTTGAACCCGGCGGTGATGATGCGGCCGAGGCCGCCGCCGCCCGCGAGGGCCGCGATCGTCGCGGTGGCGACGAGCTGCACGGCGGCGATCCGCACCCCGTTCATGATCATCGGCAGGGCCAGGGGCGCCTCCACCTGGAACAGCATCTGTCGTCCCGTCATCCCCATGCCGCGGGCGGCCTGGACGATGTCACGGTCGACTCCGCGCATCCCGACGTAGGCGTTCGTAAGCAGCGGCGGGACCGCGAAGAGGACCAGGGCGACGACCGTGGGCCCCTCTCCGAACTTGCCGAGCGGAGTGAGCAGGAGCAGCACGAGGACCGCGAAGGTGGGGACGGCGCGGCCGACGTTGGAGATGTTCACGGCGAGCGCGCCGCCCTTGCCGAGGTGGCCGAGGACGAGCGCGACGGGCAGGGCGATCAGGCAGCTGATGACGAGGCAGACGACGGTCAGGACGAGGTGCTGGGCGAGCCGGTGCCAGATGCCGTCGTCGCCGGACCAGTGCGAGGCGTCGGCGAGCCAGTCCCAGGCGTCGGTGAGGGTCTTCACGCGTGGCTCGCTCTCGTCCAGGGAGTGAGGATCCTCTGCACCCCGAGCAGCAGCAGGTCGGCGGCGACCGCGATGACGACGCACAGCACGGACGCGGTGAGGACCTGGGCCTTGAAGAACGTGTTCATGCCCGCGTAGATGAGATTGCCGAGGCCGCCGTAGCCGACGATGGCGCCCACCGTGACGAGGGAGACGGCGGAGACCATGGCGATGCGCAGGCCCGCCATCGCGGCGGGCAGCGCGAGCGGCAGCTCAACGGTCAGCAGCAGCCTGACCGGCCCGTATCCCATGCCGCGCGCGGCCTGCCGGGTGCCTTCGGGGACCGCGCGCAGGCCCGCGAGGATGTTGCGTACGAGGAGCGTGAGCGAGTACAGGACGAGGCCCGCGACGACGAGGGACGCGGACAGGCCGTACGCGGGCAGCAGCAGCGAGAACATCGCGAGCGACGGGATCGTGTAGAGGATCGTCGTCAGGGCGAGGACCGGTCCCGACGCGAGGGACCAGCGGCGCGCGAGGACGGCCAGCGGCACGGCGAGCACCAGCGCGATCAGGACGGCGAGCGCGGTGAGCTGGAGGTGCTGGACGACCGCGTCGAGGAGGATGTGACGGCGGGTGCTCAGGTACTCGCCGCAGATCCAGTCGTTGCGCGCCAGACAGTCGTCGGGCGAGCTGCCGGGGCTCTGGGTGAGGGGTCCGTTCCATGGGGGCACTCGTCCATTCCAGTGGCAGGCGCGGGCGACGGCGCGCTGGGATGCCCCGTACGGCGTACGGCCACCGGTGCCGGAGACGGGCGCGGTCGGGCGGCCCTCGAAACGGAGTGCGCCCCGCTCAGGTGTCCTTGAAGCCGATCGACGCGTGGGTGCCGTCGCAGAACGGCTTATTGCGCGAGGCTCCGCAGCGGCACAGGGTCACGCGGTTGCGGACCTCGTACGGCGCGCCGTCGGCGCCGGTCACCGGGATGCGGCCGCGCACCCAGATTCCTCCGCTGACGCCTTCCTGGGGGTCCTCGATGATGCCGATGGACGGCGGGAGTCCGGGCTCGACGGGGCGGCGCTCGGCGAGGTTCCAGGCGACGAGGCGCCCTGAAGGACAGTCGCCCGTCTCGCGTTCCACCACCTCGGAGTTGCCCTTTTCCTCGACGAGGTTCCACACCTGCCCGTCGGCGTCGCAGAACCGCGCGAAGGCACACAGCGGCTGGGCGTCGGTGAGGGTGAGCTCGGGTCCGTCCTGCTCCTCGGCCTGCTCCAGATAGGGCAGCCGGCTCGCGGTCTCGGTGCCGTCGAACCCGGCCCGCTCATGGCTGCGGTCGCAGAACGGCTTGTTCGCGGACTGCCCACAGCGGCAGAGCGCGTACGTCTCCTCGGTGTCGTACGTGCGCTGCTGCCACCACCCGACGGACTGGCCCCGCGCGTCGGTGACGATGACCAGCTGGATGAGAGGGACGCCGCCGGTGACGAGGTACGGCCCGTTCTCCGACACGCGTACCCCTTGCGCCGAGGCGGAGTGCGGTGCGGCGTCCTGCGCGTCCGGCATGCGGGCCCTTCCCGATGCTGCGTGCGGCGGCCCCCTGCTCCAGCGTTGCGGAGGGGGTCGCGGGGCGCCACAGGAGAGGGTCCGCGCCGGGGGCCCGCGCTGCCCGAGGACTGGGAGCGGCCCACCCTCCTCAGACCCGCGAACCCGCTTCCCGGCGCCGGACCTCCACGGCCCGGCGCCGGGCGCGGGTCGCTCAGCGTCCGGCCTGGAGCGGGTAGTGGTCCGACAGGTTGGTGTACGTGTAGCTCGTGCCCCAACTGCTCACGGTCCAGGGCGCGGTGGTCTCCTTGACCACGTCGTTGACCCACCCCGTCGGCCGCGCGTGACCCTGGACGTGCAGGACGTAGTCCAGGTCCTCCTTGGGCTCGCCCGGGTAGCGGTAGCTCGCGATCGAGTTGGTCTCGGTGTCGAACGAGTACGGGTGCCCGGTCCGCGAGTCGGCCCCGACCAATCCGCCGTCGGCGAGCATGGAGGCGTACTCCGTGCCGTGCGAGTCGACGTTCAGGTCGCCCGCCACCATGACCTGCTCGCCGGCCGGGATGTGCTTGGCGTCCAGGAAGGACTTGATGGCCTTGAACTGGAGGCTGCGGTCCTTGACCGCCTCACCGGCCCCGCACCCGGAGTCCGTGGACTGGGTGTGCGTCCCGACCACATGCACCTTTGCGCCGTTCACATCGAGGACGGCGTAGACGAAGCCCTTGTTGGACCACCAGTCGGAACCGCACGCGTCCTTGTAGACGTACTGCTCCTTGTGCACGATCGGCCACTTGCTGAGCAGCGTCACGCCACCGTCCTCAGGCGTCGTCGACGAGTACGAGCCGCCGGTGGCGTCCCAGCCGTCCTTGGACCGCCCGACGACGGGGGTCTGGTACGGGTACTGCGCCGCCGCGTTGCTCTTCAGCGCGTCCGACGTGGTGTTGTCGAACGCCTCCTGGAGCACGACGACGTCGTTGCCCTGGAAGAACGGCGCGGCCGGGATGGCCGCCGCCCGGTGCGCCTGACCCCAGTTGGGGTAGAGGTTCGTGCTCATCAGGAACGTGTTGTACGTCAGGACCTTGAGCCTCGGCGTATCGGCCGCTGTCGCCGCCGACGCCTGCGGGGCGGTCAGGACCGCGGAGGCGGCGGCAAGGGTGACGGCGAGGGCGGAACCGGTCGTGCGGCGGGCAACGCGGGACACGTGGCCTCCCGTTTCTTGTGGGGGAGCTGTGAGGGACGTGAGCACGCCACATCAAAGCAGCCACGGTTACTTCCGGGTAACCACCGGGTGCCACTTTCCGCCAATCCCTTTACCCCCGTGGGCTAGCCCGGCGCTAGCCCGGCGCTAGCCCACGCGCCGCAGCCGTGCCGACAGGTGATGCTGGAGCGGCATCCCGACGGCCTCCAGGTCGTGGGTGAACGTGAGCGTGCCGTCGTCGGTCAGCGCGTAGCGGCGGCGCGTGGCCTTGACCTCCTTGGCCGTGGGGGCGAGCGCCACCTGGTCGGTGGAGAGGTCGACCGTGTTGCCGTCCGCGGTGCCGACGGAGATCTCCGCGATCCCGGTCGGCTGCGTGATCAGTGACTCCACCCGGCCCTCGGGCTGGAGCCGCCACCAGCCGCTCTCCCGCGCCGACGGCCGCAGCGGCGCTCCGTCGGCGTCGAGCAGCCAGGCTCGCGCCTCGAAGCGGAGGAACGGCCGGCCGTCGTGGCTGAAGGTGATCTCCTGCGCGTACGTGAAGTCCCCCTCGATCGTGGGATATCCGCCCTGTCCGCGTCCGCGCCAGATGCCCAGAAGGCCCAGCACGGGCGCCAACTGCGGGTGCGGGACGGGAGCCCCGTCCGGGCTGGTGCTGTCGGGGTACGGGTGGGCCGGTGCGGGGTCGTACACGGTGCGCGCTCCTGAGGTCGGTGCCTGTGCCTCGTGAAGCCTAGTAGCGTGTCGTTGCTTAGTTCTGGGTTGTTTGGTTGGGATGGTGGGGTCCGGCAGATGTTGCTTCCCTTCTGCCGGACGGGAGTTGGGGTGATGGGTTCGCAGAAGAAGAGGCCGGTGGTGCTGACCGCGGCTGATCGTGAAGAGCTGGTTCGGGTAACCACGACGGGTATCCATCCAGCCTCGGTGATCAGGAGGGCGCGGGTGCTGCTCGCGCTCGACACCTCTGCAGGCGCGATCGGCTCGCAGGACGCGGTCGCGGCCCGGGCCGGAGTCTCGGGCGAGACACTGCGGCTGGTGGCCAAGCGGTTCGCCGAGACCGGTGGCGATGTTCACGCCACGGTCACGCGGAAGAAGCGCGAGCTGCCGCCGGTGCCCTCGCCGGTGACCGGTGAGGTCGAAGCCCGGCTGATCGCGATGGCGTGCTCACAGCCACCCCAGGGCTATACCCGGTGGTCGCTGCGCTTGCTGGAGAAGCATGTCGCGCTGGTCGAGGACATCCCGAACCTGGATCACTCCACCATCGGGCGGGTCTTAAAAAAACGGAACTGCGTCCTCATCTGAAGAAGTGCTGGACCATCCCGCCGAAGGCGAACGCGCAGTTCGCGGCCCGGATGGAAGACGTACTGGCCGTCTATGCCCGCCCCCATGACCCGGCACGTCCGGTCGTGTGCATGGACGAGAAGCCCTACCAGCTCCTGGGTCATGCCCGCGCCCCGCTCCCGGCCCTCCCTGGCCACGACGCCCGCCAGGACAGCGAGTACATCCGCTGCGGCACCTGCTCGATCTTCTGCTGGGTCGAGCCCCTGGCCGGGTGGCGCCGCGTCCAGGCCCTGCCCCGGCGCACCCGGACCGACTGGGCCGGCCAGGTCGAGCAGCTCCTGACCGTCAACTACCCCGACGCCGACACGGTGGTACTGGTGATGGACAACCTCAACACCCACACCATCGCCTCGCTCTACGAGGCATTCACCCCCGACAAAGCCTTCGCCCTGGCCCAGCGCCTCGAGATCCACCACACGCCCAAGCACGGGTCATGGCTCAACATCGCCGAAATCGAACTCTCCGCGCTGACCCGCCAATGCCTCGACCGCCGCATCAACGACCTCGACATCCTCAACACCGAACTCACAGCCTGGCAGAACGCCACCAACACCGACCAACGCCAGGTGAACTGGCAGTTCACCACCCACGACGCACGCACCAAACTACGTCACCTTTATCCCAAAAATTAGCTACGACGGTCTACTAGGGTGTCCGGCGGATCAGGCTGGGCTCGCGGGGCCTGGCACGCACATCTGCCTCGCCCCAGGTGACACCCGGATCTCCGTCCATCGGACGTTTGTCGTCGACGTGTTTGATCCTCTTACGGGCGCAGAACGGGGAGAAGAACGCGTGCTGAACGAGACGGAGTTCCGGATTGCGGACGTGCCGGCGGCGGACTCGACGGACTGCTCGTCGCTGTCCTGATAGTGAGTGTCAGACATCGCCATGGCCTGCCCCGCCGCGGCTTCAGGAGGTCGGGCCATACGCGGTGTCAGATGGTAGGTGCCCCTCCCAGCTATGCACCCGGCTGATCGCCTAGCAGCCGGCATCGGGCACATGGTGCGCCGGGGTGTGCAGTTGATCACGGGCGTGGGTGGGGTTTGAGTAATGAGCCGAACTCGTCGTGTCGGGTGGTGGGGACGAGTGTTGTTCGGGGTAGCGATGCGAGGAGGGAGCGGGCGATGTTCGCGTAGTAGATGGCGGATCCCGCCGAAGAGCGAGGAGTGTCGGAAGTGATTCGAAAGCTGCAGGCGGTCGTGCTGGACTGCGCTGATCCGGTACGGCTCGCCGAGTTCTACGCGGACCTGCTCGGCGGCCGGGCGGCAGCGGACCCTGAGGATGTCGACTGGGTCGAGGTGAACGGATTTGAGGGAACACCGCTGGCCTGCCAGCGGGTGGACGGCTACCAACCGCCCCAATGGCCCGGCCAGGAGCGCCCGCAGCAGTTCCACCTGGACTTCGACGTGGACGACCTCGACGCAGAGGAGGAGCGGGTGCTCGCCCTCGGGGCGACCGTGCTGGAGCGGACGGACCAGCTCCGCCCGGGGGTCAACTGGCGGGTCTACGCGGACCCGGCCGGCCATCCGTTCTGTCTCTGCCTCCACTGAGTCCGTCGGACGCGTTCAGAGAACGACATGGCCGCTCCAGCCTTGCCGCGCGGCCAGGCGGCGGCCGGGAGTCAGCGCCCGAGGGCCTTGCGCAGTTCCTGCTTGTTCATGGTCGAGCGGCCTTCGACGTTCTTCTTCTTCGCCTCTTCGTACAGCTGGTCCTTGGTCGGGCCGCCGGGCCCGCTGTGGGAGCGTTCCCCACCGCGTTGGGAGGCGGATTTCGGATCGCGCGTGGAGGATTTGCTGGCGGTATCGGCCTCCCCGGTGCGCGCGCGTTCCTTGTTGACGGTGCGAGCAGCGATTTCCTTGGCCCGCTTCTCCGATGTGCCGCGATCCTCGGCCTGTTCCTTGATGTGCTCGTACTGCCGTTCACGCTTCTTGCTTGATCCTGCAGGCACAGTTCCTCATCCCTTTCGCACTTGCCAGGGTCTGCCAGGGCCCTACCAGTGCACGTCCGATCGGTCGGCGCCGCCAGTCAGGCGCCGTCGGCCGGCTTCAGTCGATGGGGAGGGCCTCCGGCCAGGAACCGGCCTGCGCCAAAGCCTGCCCGACGGAGTCCATCCAGTTCGGCCCGCTCGACGAACTGCGCGAACGCGCCGCCCTCCGGGTCGACCAACTGCACGAAGCGGGGGCCGTGGTCGACAGCACCCGGCTCTACGTCACGATCCCCACAGAAGGCCCCGCCGCTGGTCGCCCGTCCTGCACCTGCCTTCGTGCGGGTGGCGCCGCTGAGGCTCATGTCCGGCCGGGGCCCCCGCCGCCGAACGAGCCGCTGGATCCGGGGGTCCAGCGCCGAGGTTTCTGGTCCTCGCTGCGCTTAGTGCCGAATTGGTGGAGTTCGTACGGCATGAGCCGCTCACTCTCGTCCTTGGCCAGTGGGAGCTCATCAGGCTCCCGCATTTCCCGGATCTCGTGGACCGCGCCACCTTCGGGCAGATGGGGCTGCTCATCGGGCCTGGGCGGCCTGAGCTCCTCCCTGCGCACCCTGATGCCCAGTCGGACGGCCCACACCAGCATTCCGGCGATGAAGAGACCTCCGACGAAGGCACCGACAGCGGAGAGCCCTGTGGTTGCTGCGGTCGTTTCGAAGTATGTCGGGTTCATGGTCGGCGAGTACCCAAGTCCAGGAAGTGAATCATCCGGCTCGCCGCACACCTGCCCTACGCAGGCCCGGCCTCAGCGCTCTGCATCCGGACAGTCGCCTGCACGCCCGGTGGCGCGTCACGGTGTTCCGTGTCGTGCTCGACAAGCAGGGCCAGGAGATCCGCCACACTCAACCCGGACTCGGCCGGATGACGCAGAATGGTCCCGGCCTCGACGCGATACGTATTGGATCGTCCCTGACGGGTGTGCGTGAGATAGCCGTCCCGTTCCAAGTCCGAGACGATCTTCTGGACTGCACGCTCGGTGAGCCGACATCTGGCTGCTATGTCGCGGATACGGGTGGTGGGGTCCTCAGCGATCGCCGCCAGCACACGAGCGTGGTTGGTGAGGAACGTCCAGCCAGTGTGCGGTTCCGGTACTCCACGCATAGCGCCAAGGATAGGGGGCGATTCACGCATTCAAAAGGGTGAAACGCATTTCGTGTATCTCTTGACGTGTGCGCTGCGCCGGGCGGACGCTGTTGTGAGGACAGTGCAGGATTCGCGATGGAGTGGTGTCATGCCAGGACGCGCAGGCCTCACGAAGCTCATACCAGGAGACAGTGTCCGGCCGCATGCGGCCGCCCTCCCGCCGAACGATCACCAGCGACCTCTCACGATCAAGATTGACGCTGCGCCGGAGCGGATGCACGTGATGATCTCCGGAGTCGCCGACACCGTGAGCGAGTACGCCTTGCGGGACGGTCTGTGCGGAGCCCTCATACAGTCGGCCCGCGGCATCGATCTCGATCTCAGCAACGTGGATTTCTGTGATGGTTCCGGACTCTACGTCCTGCTGGGTGTGCAACGTCGTGCTCTGGAAGAAGGCAAGAGCATCTCTCTTCAAGCCTGCAGTCCTGCAGTACACCGAATCCTCTCGAGTACTGGCACACTCCCTCTCTTCACTACCGCGGGCCGGCAGGACGGACCGGGCCAGGCCCCGGATACGGACCACGCAGACCGCGGGCACGAGGCGGCCTCATCGGACGTGGCCGATCGGGCGCCCGCCGACACAGACCGGGCTGAGCGGATCGAACTCGTCCAGCTCCGGCGGGCCATGAAGACCCGGCCTGTCATCGACCTTGCCCGGGGCGTCCTGATGGCCTCCTTCGGGCTGTCGCCCGAGGACGCGTGGTCCGTCCTGGTCTCGGCGTCCCAGAACACCAACACCAAACTCCACACGGTGGCCGACGGCCTCGTACGCTCTGTCACAGGAGAAGCCCTCCCGAGCCCGATCCGGCAACAAATTGCCGCGAGTGTCGCCGAACTCCAGCCAACGTAGCGCGCCCCCGGGTCCTCCGGCCCTGGGAGCACGCGTCCGCGTGCGCACTGACGGCCACTGACGGTGCACCCTGCCGGCGCAGTCGGTGGCGGTCAGTGTTCAGGCCAGAGCCTGGACCGCAAGACCTGGAGCCCCCCATACATACCTGCCCGACTCCTACTGAGTCGGCACGGCGAGCGCCGGGGCCTGTGCCCTCACATCCGGGCGGGCCGTGTGACCCTCCCAGGCATGGGTACTAAAGACATAAAACAGGTGGTATGCGCACGCCCGAGCTCCTGCTGCGAACGGGCCGGCCCGGTGAGAACAGAGTGTGACGGGACGCTGGCAGCCATGACAGCGGAGGGAGAGGCAGATGGCTCGCTCGGTCGGTATCGATCTCGGCACGACGAACTCGGTGGTCTCGGTCCTCGAGGGCGGTGAGCCCACCGTCATCACCAACACGGAAGGGGCCAGGACCACTCCGTCAGTCGTGGCCTTCACCAAGAGCGGTGAAGTACTCGTAGGCGAGGTGGCCAAACGACAGGCCGTGACGAACGTGGAGCGCACCGCGCGCTCCGTGAAACGGCACATGGGAGACCACGGCTGGCGGTTTCCGGAAGACGCAGACATCGACGGCAAGCGGTACAGCGCGCAAGAGGTCTCCGCGCGTGTGCTGCAGAAGCTGAAGCGAGACGCCGAGTCCTACCTGGGTGAGGACGTCACCGACGCGGTGGTCACCGTCCCGGCGTACTTCGACGACGCTCAGAGGCAGGCGACCAAGGAAGCCGGCGAGATTGCCGGTCTGAACGTCCTGCGTATCGTCAACGAGCCGACAGCCGCGGCACTGGCGTACGGATTGGACAAGGAGAACGACCAGACGGTGCTGGTCTTCGACCTGGGTGGCGGCACCTTCGACGTCTCGATCCTCGAGATGGGCGAGGGCGTCATCGAGGTGAAGTCCACCAACGGTGACACCCACCTCGGTGGTGACGACTGGGACCAGCGCGTCGTGGATCACTTGGTCAAGCAGTTCAAGAATGGCTACGGCGTCGATCTGTCCAAGGACAAGATGGCGCTCCAGCGCCTGCGCGAGACCGCCGAGAAGGCCAAGATCGAGCTCTCGTCCTCGACCGAGACCACGATCAACCTGCCCTACATCACGGCGTCCGCCGAGGGCCCGCTGCACCTGGACGAGAAGCTCACGCGCGCCCAGTTCCAGCAGCTCACGTCCGACCTTCTGGAGCGCTGCAAGACGCCGTTCCACAATGCGATCAAGGATGCCGGCGTCAAGATGTCGGACATCAACCACGTGATCCTTGTGGGTGGCTCGACGCGTATGCCGGCCGTGAGCGAGCTGGTCCGCGAGCTCTCTGGCAAAGACCCGAACAAGGGCGTGAACCCGGACGAGGTCGTCGCCGTCGGTGCCACCCTGCAGGCCGGTGTCCTCAAGGGTGAGGTCAAGGACGTCCTGCTCCTGGACGTGACCCCGCTGTCCCTCGGTATCGAGACCAAGGGAGGGATCATGACGAAGCTCATCGAGCGCAACACCACGATCCCGACCAAGCGTTCCGAGATCTTCACTACGGCCGAGGACAACCAGCCGTCCGTGCAGATCCAGGTCTACCAGGGCGAGCGCGAGATCGCGGCGTACAACAAGAAGCTCGGGATGTTCGAGCTCACCGGTCTGCCGCCCGCCCCGCGTGGTGTCCCGCAGATCGAGGTCGCCTTCGACATCGACGCCAACGGCATCATGCACGTGACCGCGAAGGACCTGGGCACGGGCAAGGAGCAGAAGATGACCGTCACCGGCGGCTCCGCCCTGCCGAAGGACGACATCAACCGCATGGTCCAAGAAGCCGAAAAGCACGCCGAGGAAGACCGCCGACGCCGCGAGGCCGCCGAGACCCGTAACCAGGGCGAGCAGCTCGTCTACCAGACGGAGAAGTTCCTCAAGGACAACGAGGACAAGGTCCCCGGCGAGGTGAAGACCGAGGTCGAGGAGTCCATCGCCGAGCTGAAGGAGAAGCTCAAGGGCGAGGACACCGCCGAGATCCGCACCGCCACCGAGAAGGTCGCCGCCGTCTCGCAGAAGCTGGGCCAGGCCATGTACGCCCAGGCCCAGGGCGCGCAGGCCGCGGGCGGTCCCGAGGCCGCAGCCCCGGGCGACGAGCACAAGGCCGCTGATGACGACGTCGTCGACGCCGAGATCGTCGATGACGACAAACCCGAGGCGGGCTGACCATGAAGAAGGAACGCCTGGAGATCACAGAGCCGGCACTGCGGCACCTGCTCGAGGAGCGCACGGCCGACCTGCAGCGAGTGAAGGCGGAGTACGACAACTACCGCAAGCAAGTACGGCGGGATCGTATGGCCGTGCGGGAGATCGCCGTCGCCAACGTGCTCCGCGCGCTGCTTCCCGTGCTCGATGCCGTAGAGCGCATGTGCGAGCACGAACCGATCACGCCGGGACTGAACGACATCACCGACACCCTGCACACCCAGCTCGGCGCGCTGGGCCTTCAGTCGTTCGGCGAGAAGGGCGACGCGTTCGACCCCACCTTCCACGACGCCGTGGCCCATCATGTCTCTTCGGACGCCGACCGGCTGACCTGCACGCAGATCCTCCGCCTCGGGTACCGCGTCGGTGACCACCTGCTGCGTCCGGCCCACGTGGAGGTCGCCGGACCGCCTCGACCCGAATCGGATCCCCGCCTCGGGCATGGCGAATCGGACCCCCGCCTCGGGCATGGCGAATCGGATCGCCGCCTCGGGCATGGCAGAGAGGGCTGAGCCAATTCGGACCGGATGAGGCGACAGCGCATCACGCCGCCGGCCTCGGAAGTTGGGAGTCCGCCACCGTCTCTCCGACGGCCGCCGCCGCACGGTACTGGCCGGAGGCACCATCGCGTCCCTCGCGTACGCGCAGTGATCGCGCACGAGCAGTAACAGGAGCCGCGGGAGCGGACCCGAAGCCGCGTGCTCTCGGTCAGCCGGAGGGTTTCCGCCCCGTGCGCCCCTTGCGCAGGAAGCGTCGCAGCCGGGTCTGCGGCCAGGCATTGATCACGTCGTCCTTGGTGAGCCAGCCGCGCTGCGCCGTACCCACGCCGTAGCGCATGTTGGCGAGGTGGATGACCGAGTGGGCGTCGCTGTCCACGGCGAACCTGACGCCGTGCCGCCGGGCCCGCAGGATGTCCTCGTCGCGCAGGTCCAGCCGGTCCGGGTGGGCGTTGATCTCCAGGGCCGTGCCGGTGCGCGCGCAGGCGTCGAAGATCTCGTCGAGGTCAGCGTCGATGGGCGGCCGCTTGCCGATGATGCGGGTAGTGGGGTGGCCGATGACGTTGACATAGGGGTTCTCGCAGGCCCGTACGATCCGCCGGGTCAGTGCCTCGCGGGTCTGGTTGAAGTGCGAGTGCACCGAGGCCACGCATATGTCGAAGCCGGCCAGGAACTCCTCGGGCCAGTCGACGTCGCCGTCCGGGTCGATGTTCAGCTCCACACCGTGCAGCAGCCGCATGCCGCGCCGCTTACCGCCCTTGCCGTACGTGCCGTCGAGCTCTCGTACCTGCTCGCGCTGGGCCAGCATCCGTTCCTCGGTCATCTGCTGCATGTACAGGTTCGGCCCGTGGTCGGTGATCGCGTAATAGGCGTAGCCGCGCTCCGCAGCCGCCTCCGCCATCTCCTCCAGCGGCGCGAGTCCGTCGGTCAGGTCGGTGTGCGTGTGCAGGTCGCCCCGGAGGTCCGACTCCTGAATCAGCTCGGGCAACCCGTCGCCCAGCCCGGCCTCTATCTCCCCGCGGTCCTCCCGCAGCGGAGGCGCGATCCAGGGCAGCCCGAGCCGGGCGTAGACCTCCTCCTCGGTCTCGGAGACCACCTTTTCTCCGGTTTCGACGTCGAAGAGGCCGTACTCCGACAGCTTCAGCCCCTCACGCGCGGCCAGCTCCCGGGTGCGGATGTTGTGCGCCTTCGAACCGGTGAAATATTGCATGGCCGCGCCCCAGGAATCCGGCGGCACGACCCGCAGATCGACGGCGAGCCCCTTGTCGGTGCGTACCGAGGTCTTCGCCCGGCCGCGCGCGGTGACCTCGGTGACGTACGGCAGCTCGGTGAAGGCTTTCATCAGCGGCCCCGACCTTTCCGCCGCGACGAGGACGTCGATGTCGCCGATCGTCTCCCGCACACGGCGCAGCGACCCGGCGTAGGTGCAGCGGCGGCAGCCGGTCACGCCCGACAGTTCCCGGACGATGTCCTCGGCGAAGTCCATGGCGACGTCCAGCAGGACACGGTCGCCGGAGGACTGCAGCAGTTCGACGCCGTGCAGGATGTTCTCCTCGGTCTTGGGCCCGAAGCCCTTCAGGTCGCGCAGCTTTTCGGCATGGATCGCGTCGACCAGCTCGTCCACCGAGGAGACGCCCAGCTCTTCGTAGACTGCCTGCGCCTTCTTGGGGCCGAGCGTGGGGATGGCCGTCAGTCGCCGTACGCCGGCCGGGATCTTGGCGCGCAGCTCGTCGACCGCGGACACACTGCCGGTGCGGAAGTACTCGGCGACCTTCTCCGCGATCGCCTTGCCGACGCCGGGGATCTCCTGCAGCCCCTTGGTGTCGAGTGTGGAGACGTCGGCGTGGTAGCCGCCGATCGCGCGAGCCGCCTTCTCGTAGACGCGCGTCTTGTACGCGTCCCCGCCGGTGATCGAGATCAGGTCTGCGTACTCCTGGAACAGCGCCGCGACCTCGTCGTTGGACCGAGCCATGCCTTTCGAGTGGGCAGGAGGCTCCCGTCTATTCCTCGGCGGTCTCGTCGGTCTAGCTCGCCTATGTCGCGGTCCAGCGATGGGCGCCGACCACTACTACGCGACCAGCGACCCGGCCACCTTCCAGGAACTGGCGGGCAGCTTCGACCTCATCGTCTCCACCGTCTCCGCACCGCTGAACTTCGACGCCTACCTCAGCCTGCTCAAGACGGACGGCGCGCTGGTCAACGTCGGCGTCCCCGAGGCGCCGATCTCGCTGAACCTCTTCTCTCTCATCGCCGGCAACAAGACCCTTGCCGGCTCGGCGATGGGTGGCATCCCCGAGACCCAGGAGATGCTCGACTTCTGCACCCAGCACGGCCTCGGCGCCGAGATCGAACTCATCGCCGCGTCCGAGATCAACGAGGCGTTCACGCGGATGGAAGCCAGCGACGTGCGCTACCGGTTCGTGATCGACAACGCCACCGTCTGAGACCCGTCGTCCGACAGGCCCACTGTCGGGACCACGGTGGTTCCGGTGACAGCACTCGCCACCGGAACCACGGCAGGCCAGCGCCGTGCCATATGGCTTAGCGGCACCAAGTCCCCGTGAAGCCTTGTGCAACAACGCCCTCCGCACGCCTATGTCGTCGGCCGGCGCACACCGCTCAGAAACCGCTCCCTCACCCGCGCCGCCAACTCCGCGTTCCTCACAGCCCGTTCACGTGACTCGACCGCGCGCCGCTCGAACCATTCCCGGCGCTGCTCGGTGAACTCGGCCATGCGCGCGTCCCGTTGCGCGTACATCGCCTGGCGCCGGTCGTCGAGGCGGGAGCGGTCCACGACCGGGAGGTCCTTCATCGAGGGGCCCTCCGCGCGGCGCGGCAGGCGCTGTTCGGCGGGGAGGATGTCGAAGCGGGGCGAGGGCAGTGTCTGGTACCAGTACGCGGTCGTGGACCAGTCGTCGGCGAGGTGGTTGGCGTGGCCGTGCTCCATCGTGACCTTGATGCGCTCGTTGAAGCGGACCGGGTCGGCGAGGTGGAAGCGGTAGTGGACCTGGAGCCCTGGCACGTCCTCTTCGTGGATGATCGTGCCCTGGAAGGGATAGTTGATCTTCTGCATCCCCCAGCCGTGGCTGAAGTAGTCCTCGCCGCCGGTGCCGTGCATGGACGGCGGCCAGCTGGTGGTGCCGTCGGCGTTGAAGTCCTCGTCGATCCAGATCATGTCGTCGCCCTCGCCCCACCAGGTCTCGGTGAAGTGGTTGACGGTCTGGACGCAGCCGATGAAGTTGCCGGCACCCTCGGTCTCCAGGATGACGTAGTTGTCCTTGCCGTCGAGGTTGGGGACCTGGGTCTCGAGGCTGTTGACCTGCAGGTCGGGGCCCCAACCGTCGCAGGGGTTGTTGCGGCGCCACTGGGTGTGGAAGTAGAGGGTGTCCTCGGGCAGGTCCTCGGCGAACAGTTCGTAGTCGATGTAGAAGTACTGCATGTACGGGTGGTCGCCCTGGTTCTCGACCTCGATGCGGGCGCGCCGGTTGAAGGGCATCGGCAGGAAGCAGTTGAACGCGGCGGGGCCGCCGTACTTCTTCTCCGAGTCGTCCTTGACCGAGACCGTGAACGGCATGGACTGGAAGGCGGCCGGCATGGAGTTGCCGACGCCGAAGAAGTCGCCGAGCGGGGCGACGACGCTGGGCTGATCCTGGTCGTCCCAGTACATCTTGATCAGGACGTTGCGGTAGAAGTCGGGGTCGTTGACCTCCCAGTTGTAGCCGAGTGCGTTGTTGAACTCGACCATGGCCGTACCCGCCTCGCGGGCGTCGAAGAGGCCGGGGCCGAGGACCACGCGGCAGCCCTGCACGAACCACAGGTGGGTGATGGCGCCGGGTCCTTCGAGGTCGGCGAGGACGGCCGTCTCACCGGGCATCACCGTGAACGCGTCCTCGTTGAGGCCGGAGTGGTCCCAGCTGGCGACGCGGGCAGAGCGGGCGCGGCGATGCTGTGCGGCGCGCCCGAGGAGGTCGTCGCCGAGGGAGAAGGAGGGGGTGGGCACGGTGCGGGGCCTTTCAGCGTGTGGAAATGCCGTACGGGGAACGGATGTTGAGGTCAGCCCTTCAGGCCGGAAGCCTTGACGGACTCGACGATCTGGCGTTGCAGGATCAGGAAGAGGAGCAGGGTGGGGACGGCCGCGACGAGTGAACCGGCCATGATCAGACTCCAGTCGCCGCCGTACTGGTTCTGGAACTGGGACATGCCGACCTGGACCACCCACAGGTCGGAGTCCTTGGCCACGGTCAGCGGCCACAGGAAGCTGTTCCACGTCGACAGGAACGTCGTCACGGCGAGCGCGGCCAGCATGGATCGGCTCAGCGGCAGCACGATGGTGACGAAGCGCCGTAGGTAGCCGCAGCCGTCGAGGTCGGCGGCCTCTTCCAGTTCGCGCGGGAACTGGAGGTAGAACTGCCGCATCAGGAAGATCGGGAACGCGGTGAAGGCGACCGGCAGGATCAGGCCCGCGTAGCTGTTCACCAGGCCCACCTCAGCCACGACCATGAACAGTGGTACGAGGATGACCGGCATCGCCACCATCAGCGTGGAGAAGATCACCGCGAACAGCGGTTCGCGGCCGCGGAACTTCAGCCGGGCCAGCGCGTAGGCCGCCATGGAGCCGAAGAAGACCAGGAGCAGCGTCACGATCACTGAGGTGAGCAGGGAGTTGAAGAGGTACTTCGCGTACGGGATGCGGGTGAAGACGTCGGTGATGTTGTGGAACGTCGGGTGTTCGGGGATGAGTGAGGCGCCGCGGGCGTCCTCGGTACTCTTGAACGCTCCCGAGACCATCCACAGCAGCGGGAACAGCTGGACGAGGGCGAGGGCGGCCGCCAGAGTGAGCCGGAGAGCCTTGCCGACGTCCAACCGGCCGTCGGTGCCTGGGAGTTCAGCTGTCGTACTCAAAGCGGCCTCCTCGGGTGACGCGGAAGGCGACGGCCGTCATGGCGAGCAGCGCGAGCGCGTAGACGGTGGCCATGGCCGATGCGTAGCCGACGTTGTTGAACTTGAACGCCTGTTGGTAGATGTAGAAGACGCCCATGCTGGTGGAGTTGGCGGGCCCGCCCTGCGTCATGACGTAGATCAGGTCGAAGGCCTGCAGGCCGGCGAGGCCCGCGATCGAGGCGAGGACCAGCACGAAGAAGGTAGTGGGGCGCAGCATCGGCAGGATGACGCTCCACAGGGTGCGCCAGGGGCCGGCGCCGTCCATGCGGGCGGCCTCGAGGATTTCCCCGGGGATCTCCTGAAGTCCCCCGAGCAGGATGATCATGTAGAAGCCGACGAAGAACCAGATGCTGATGAAGGCCACGCACCACAGAGCCCAGTCGGGGTCGCCCAGGAATGAGGGTGGGTCGTCGACGCCGAGCCAGGTCAGGGTCTGGGTGAGGATGCCGGTGGAGTCGGCCAGGATGTACTTCCAGACGAGGCCGACCACGACGAGGCTCACGGCGTACGGGGCGAAGAACGCGGTGCGGAAGAAGGCGCGTGCCGGGAGTTTGCCGTTGACGAGCAGCGCCATCACCAGGGCCACGACGTAGACGCCGGGCACGAACACCACGACGTACAGCACTGTGGTGCGCAGGCTGCTCCAGAACAGCGGGTCGGAAAGGGCCCGTTGATAGTTCTCCAGGCCGACGAAGCGCAGGTTGCCGAAGCCGTCGGCGTCGGTGAAGCCGAAGACCAGGGCGAGCGCCATCGGCGCGAGGACGAACAAGGCGATGCCGAGGGAGGCGGGGGTGACGAAGAGCCACCCGGCGATCTCCTCGCGGCGGGCGCGCAGGCCGGGGCGGTTGCGGCTCTCGGCGACCGGAGGAGCAGGTCGGCGGGTGGCCGTGCCCCGCACGCGGGGGACGTTGGTGGTATCGGCCATGTCAGGATCCCATCGGTGCGCCGTCGTAACCGGTCAGGGCCGAGTCGATCTGGTCGCTCGCCCGGCCCGCGGCGGTGCGCGGATCGGTGCCGGAGAGCATCACGGACTGCAGGGCGTCCATCACTGCCTTGGCGACTTCCGGTGGGAAGCGCGGCTCACCCCGGCCGAGCGGGGTGGTGGCGCTGCCGGGGTCGCTCTTGGGCAGGCCCACGACGTCGTACGCCGCGAACTTCATCACCTTGTCGTCGGCGAGCCGGCCATGCGAGATCGCCTGCTCCATCACCGAACGGCGCGCCGGCAGCGTCTTCTTGGCGTCGAAGGCCCAGTC
Source organism: Streptomyces sp. DS1-CR2 (assembly GCF_055760475.1). NCBI lineage: Bacteria > Bacillati > Actinomycetota > Actinomycetes > Kitasatosporales > Streptomycetaceae > Streptomyces > Streptomyces sp. DS1-CR2. The sequence goes on along the minus strand of NZ_CM147085.1, from coordinate 8,298,619 downwards.
GACCATGCGGGAGCGGCTGTCCTTGCCCGCGACCGCCCACACCGCGAACTGCGCGGCGAGCTTGGCGCGTGGGCTCTTCTTGTTCACGCAGATCGCCCAACCACCCATGCAGGTAAGCGCTTTGGCTCCGGTCTGCGGCGCGGGCAGCGGGAACATGTCGTATCGGAATCCCTTGGCGCCCTCGTCGAGGAAGGCGCTGCCGGGGATCGTCATCTGCTGCATCGCGGTGTAGCCGGAGGCCAGGTTGGCGACGAGGTCGCCGCCTCCGCCTCCTTGTGTGGTGCGGGGTGCGACGCCGGTGCGTATGGCGTCGTGCCACAGCCGCAAAGCCTTGACCGTGGCCGTCGAATCGAAGGCCGAGCGGGTGCCTTCGGTGACCTCTCCCCCGGCCTGCCACAGGAACGGGTACCAGCAGAAGACCTGGTAGACGGTCGGGTTGGTCTCCAGCATCAGGCCGTACTGACGTCGCGTGCGCAACTTGTCGGCGACGGCGAGGAGTTGGTCCCATGTCGTGGGTAGGTCGCCCTCCGACAGGCCCGCCTTCTCGAAGGCGTCCACGCCGTAGAACATGGCGAGCGGTTCGTTCTCCATGGGCAGGGCGTAGACGCGGCCGTCGACGGTGCGGGTGGACAGGGCCGAGGCGTAGAAGTCGTTCGCCTGGTCGCCGAGTTCGTCGGTGAGGTCGTAGAGGACGCCACCGTTGTAGTACCGCAGGAAGTCGCCGGGGCTGATGATGAACAGGTCCGGTGCCTGGTCCGCGGAGAACGCGGCCTGCAGCTGGGTGCCCTCGGTGTACTGCGACACCGGGATGTAGGTGAGGTCGAGGTCCGTGCCGCTCTGTCCCTTCCAGTCCTTGAGCAGCTTCTCGAACCACTGGTTCTGCTTGCCGACCGCGTAGCCGCCGCCCGACTGCGGTGCGTACCACTGCCAGAAGTCGAGGGGTGCGGTGGCCGCTGAGGCCGAGCCGGAGCAGGCGGCGAGTGCCGGGGCCAGGGCGCCCGCGCCGACGAGTGCGGCTCCGGAACGCAGGACCGTCCGGCGGCTGGCCGACGTGGAACGGCCCGATGGATTGGGGTGGTGCATGAGATCTCCCTCCGCGCGGCGGGCCGCCCGTCCCAGGCAGCCGGCCGCGGTAGGAACGCCCGTCCGGAACAGGTCCGGGCTAGGCGGCGAGGGCGGCTTCGAGCCGCGCACGGGTGGGTGGCTGGGCACCCGCCTGCTGACAGGCGAGCGCTCCGGCGGTGACGGCCCGGCGCAACACGCTCGCCAGGTCCTTCTCGTCCGTGGGCAGGGCCACGGTGTGGCTTCCGTCGTGGTTCGGCTGCAACACAGCCGCGAGCAGTGCCGCTTGGAAGGAGTCGCCGGCGCCGATGGTGTCGACGATGTCCACGGTGGGCGCGGGGCACCTGGCCTCGGCGCCCTCGATGACGCCGTACGCCCCGGCTGCGCCGGAGGTGACCACGACCAGGCCGGGCCCGCGCGCGAGCAGTTCCCGCGCGGCCCGCTCGGGCGTCAGCTCCGGGTAGAGCCAGGCGAGGTCCTCGTCGCTGGCCTTGACCACGTCGGCCTCCCTCACCATTGCGTGCACGGCTTCGAGGTACGCCGTGCGGTCGGGCTGGGCCGCAGGCCGTACGTTGAGGTCGACGGCCACCGCGCCGCCGGGGCGGCCGCGTACGGTGCGCGCGGCCTCCCGCACCCGCGAGGCGCCGGGTTCGACGACGACGGCGAGCGACCCGGTGTGCAGGAGTGTCACTTCGGGCGGTACGTCGATGCGGACCGGGTCCCAGGCCGCCAGGAAGTCGTAGGTGGCGGCGCCCGAGTCCTTGTCCACGTAGGCGAGGGCCACGGTGGTACGGCCGGAGGCGGTGGCGGCCCGGTCGATGGTGACGCCGGTGGCGGCGAGGTGTGCGGCGACGAGTTCACCGGGCACGTCGTCGCCCCAGGTGGTCGCCAGCCGGACAGGGCGGCCGAGGCGCTGGAGTCCTACGGCGACGTTGGCGGGGCTGCCGCCGGCCAGTGGCACGACGGCGTCGGCGCCCGCGCGCCACACCAGGTCGACAAGCACCTCACCGATGACGAGAGCGGTCATGGCCGTGCCTCCGCTGTGCTCTCGGGGGCAGGACGCTTGTCCTCGACGTCGGGCATGTCGATGTCCCAGGCGTCGACCGCGTAGGCGTCCGGTCCGGTCGTGACCAGACTCCACGCGGTGGCGCCGCCCACCGGGTAGAAACGGACGGTCAGCGCCTGCCCGTCGGCAGTGAAGACCTCGGCCACCGAGTGGTCGAAGAGGATGCGCAGCTCGACAGGTCCCGGCGCGGCCGGGAGGCGCCAACTCCCGCTCTTTGCCCGGGAGTCGAGCGACGCGCTCGCGCGGTCGACGATCACCTCGCCGGTCTCGGGGTCACGTCGTACGTCCAGGAACTCGTCCCCGCCGGGTGAAGTGACCACGCGCATCCCGGAGTTCGCGCCGAGGCGCACCACCAGGTCGGTGCTGCGGCCGATCTCGCCGAGCGGGGCCGCACCGACGCCCTCCGTGTGCATACGGTGCGCGCCGCGCAGGTGGTCTATCTCGGCTGCCGGGCGCTGGCGCAGCGTTCCGGCCGCATCCAGGCTCACCTCGCGCGGCACGCTCAGCATCCCCGCCCAGCCGGCCTGGTCGATCCACTCGCCGGGCGCGCCGACCCGTTCCTCGTCGCGGGCCTCCCAGATCCAGGCCCACATCAGCATCCGCCCGTCAGGGGCGGGCAGCAGGGCCGGGGCGTAGAAGTCGGGGCCGTGGTCGAGGCGCTGCGGGGATCCCGCGACGAACGCGCCGCCTTCCTCGTGCCCCGGCCAGGCCGCCGTGCACAGCGCTCCCTCGGCCGGGTCCCAGGCGCTGACCAGGACCGCGCCGCGCCCGTCGCCGAAGGGTGCATACTGCGCGCACTCCCAGCCTTCCTCGGTGTCCCGGCCGCCCGGCAGTGGCTCCGGTGACCGGGCCAGGAAGACGCCCTTGTACGCCCAGTCCTCCAGGTCGTGCGACTCGTACTGGAGGGCCGCGCCCCGGCCGTCGTCCAGGGCGGCGCCGACGAGCATCCGCCAGCGCTCACCGTCCCGCCATACGTAGGGGTCGCGGAACATGCTGGTGCCGGTGGGCGGTTCGGCGATCAGCAGGTCGTCGCGCTTGGCGAACGTGAGGCCGCCGTCGCCGGAGCGGGCAGCGGTGACCGGCTGGTACCAGCGGTCGTCGCGCTTGGCCGAGTAGAAGGCGACGAGATCGCCGTCGGGGGCGGTGACGGCGTTTCCGGACCAGACGCCGTCGGTGTCCTCACCGCCCGGGGTGGGCGCGAGCGCGGTCGGCAGCAGCTGCCAGTGCACGAGGTCGGTGCTGCGGAAGTGGCCCCAGTGCATGGTGGCGTGGCGGGCGCTGTGCGGGTTGTACTGGAAGAACACGTGGTAGTGGCCGTCGTGGAAGACAAGGCCGTTGGGGTCGTTGACCCAGTTGCGCGGTGGGCGCAGGTGGAATGCGGGGAAATGAGGGTCCCGCGCAGGTGAGGTCACGTCACTGTGCCTTTCTCGGGGATTCGGTGGGCGCGGGTCAGTTCTCGCTGCTGGTAAGGGAGTTGTGCGCGTCGTAGCGGCGGCGCAGGTCGGCGGAGTGCCGCGCGTTCGCCTGCGACTCCGCCAGCGAGCGCTCACCGCGCTGCCGGGTGCGCTCGGCGAGGCGCTCCTGGTAGCGCTGCCACCGCACCTCGTACGCGGCGCGCATCTCGGCGATCTCCTCGGCGGTCGTCCCGTGGCGGGGCGAGGGCTCGGGCCGCGGATGGGCGGCCGGGCGGACCGGGAGTCGGTCCTCCAGCGGCAGGATGGCGGCCGGCGGGGACGGCAGTGCCTGGTACCAGTACGCGGTCGAGGCCCAGTCGTCGGAGAGGTGGTTGCCGTGGCCGTGTTCGATGGACACCTTGATGCGGTCCTCGAAGCGGACCGGATCGACCACGTGCTGGCGGTAGTTGACCGCGTAGCCCGGGACGTCGCCCTCGTGGACGATCGCGCCGTGGTAGAGGTATGCGTTCTTCTGCATTCCCCAGGCGTGGTTGAAGTAGTCCTCGGTGCCGGTGCCGTGCAGGGAGGGCGGGAAGACGGTGGTGCCGTCCTCGCGGAAGTCGTCGTCGATCCAGATCATGTCGTTGCCCTCGCCCCACCAACTGCCCTGGCGGTGGAAGACGGAGAGGTTGCAGCCGACGTAATGGCCCCTTCCCTCGACGTCGAGCACGACGTAGTTGTCCTCGCCGGTGTCGTCGACGATGTTGACCTCAGGGCTGTTGGTCTGCAGGTCCGGTGCCCAGCCGTTGCAGGGGTTGCTGCGGTTCCACTTCGCGTGGAAGTAGAGGGTGTCCGCCGGGAGTTCCTCGGGGTAGAGCTCATAGTCGACGTAGAAGTACTGCTGGAGCGGCAGGTCGTTCTCGTTGACGATCTCGATCTTCGCGCGCTTGTTGAACGGCATCGGCGCCCAGCAGTTCAGGGCCGCGCTGCCGCCGAAGATCAGTGACTCCTCGGGCTTGGCGGAGACGGTGAACAGCGCCGACTCATAGCTGTTGGGCATGGAGTGGCCGACGCCGAAGAAGTCGCCGAGCGGCACGAGGACGGCGGGCTGCTCTTCGTCGTCCCAGGTGATGCGGAGCAGGACCTTGCGGTAGTAGTCCGGGTCCGGCTCCTCCCAGTTCACGCCCAGAGCGTTGTGGATCTCCATGACCGGAGCGACGGTGTCCGCCTCGAGCGGGTCGATGAGGCCGGCCCCGAAGGTCCGGCGGCAGAACTGGGTCATCCACAGGTGCGTGATCCGGCCGGGGCCCTCGATGTCGGCCAGTACGCGAGTGGAGTGCGCGGGTGTCGTCCAGTAGTCCTGGTTGCGGCCGCGCTGGTCCCAGCTGGAGACGCGTACGGTGCGCGCCTTCTTCGCCTGGGTGAGGTGGTCGAGGGACGGCATAGACTGCGCCTTTCGGTGATGCTGTCACTGAATTCCGGTGGTGGGGGACTGGACCTCCCCCACCACCGCCTTCTTCTTGCCTATGGGTGCGCTGCCGGGCGCAGACTCAGGAGGGGCAGCCGCACGAAGTGCGGTAGACGATGCGGGGCTTGAGGCGGATGACCTCGCTCCCCCGCTCCTCTCCGTCACCGGGTTTCTCTGTGATCCGCTTCTGCAGCAGTCGCATCGCGGTGGCCCCGATCTCGAAGGCCGGCTGCTCGACCGTCGTCAGGCGCGGCTCGAACAGGTCGGCGTGCGGGAACCCGTCGAACACGGCGATCTTGAGGTCGTCCGGGATGCGCAGCCCCAGACGGGCAGCGGCCTCCAGGACCCCGATCGCCGTTTCCGTACTGGAGCACACCACCGCGTCGGGCGGCGCGAGCGAGCCACTCCCCCGGAGCATGTCGAGTGCGGCGGCGCGCGTCTCCTGCGAGAGCCCGGACCCGGTGATGACATAGCCCGGATCCACCGTGAATCCGGCCTCCGTCACAGCCTGGGCGTAGCCGAGGTAACGCTCCGAGACCGTGGACACGTCGAGATTTCCCGCGGCCACGGCGATCGCACGACAACCGTGTCCGACGAGGTGGGAGACCAACTCCCGTACCGGCGCGAGGTTCTCCACGCCGACCTGGTCGCCGGACTCGCCACTGCCGACACGGTCCATCAGCACCACCGGGGTGCCCGAGTTCCGGATCGCGTCGATCTCCTGCCCCGAAGAACCCGCGGACGGCGCCACGATCAGGCCGTCCACCCTGCGTGCGCTGAGCACATCCAGCGTCCGCGCCTCCCGCTCGGGGTCCTCGCCGGAGTTGGCCAGGAGCAGGGTGTACCCCGCTTTCGTGGCTTCGGCCTCGACACCGCGCACCATGTCCGCGAAGGCCGGCTGCCCGGTGTCTGAGACGACCAGGCCGATGGAGTCCGTGAGCGAGCGACGCAGCGACCGGGCGAGCGTGTCCTGACGGTAGCCCGTCTCCTCGATGGCCTTCAGCACGCTGGCGCGCGTCTTTTCGGCCACCCGCCGGGTCCCGTTCACCACGTGGGAGACGGTCGAGATCGACACCCCGGCCCTTTCCGCCACGTCCACGATGGTCGCCACGAACTGGATACCTCTCCTTCGCAAACCTCTGGGTCACGGCAGCGATGCCGCGATGTAAAACGTTTGCGCGAAACGTTTTCCTCGATTGTGCTCCGGCGCTCTGGGAGTGTCAATGAGTTGGCGTCGAGGAACCTCGCGCTGCCGCGACTGAGGGCAGGCCGCAAGACCGTACGCACACAGGTGGCGCGATACGTACGGTCCCAGCCACGCCCCACCGCTCACGCAGGAGCGGCGTCCGGTGACCGCAGCGCATGCGCTTCCACGGTCACATCGACCTCGTCGGTCGCGATGCCACGGGACACCAAGGTCCATGTATCGCACTCTGCGGGGTAGAAGCGGATCGTCATGGCCTCTCCGGCGCCGCTGAAGATCTCCGCGATGGAATGGTCCAGGATGATCCGCAGCTCGATCTCCCCTCCCGGGACCAGCTCGGGCAGTGGCATCCTGTAAGCGCCCACATGCGCCCGGGTGTCGGCTGAGGCGAGCCCGCGGTCGACGGTCAACGCACCGTCCCGGATCTCCAGGTCGAGGTAGCCGGCTTCCGGCCCCCACATGATCCGCAGTCCCCAAGCCGGGTCCCGGGCGAAGCCGAGGCGGACACAGATGTCGGCTGCGGCGCTGACTGTGCCGAGCACGGATGTGGATTCCGGCTCTGCTCGGCGGGTCTGCTGCCACGTATGCGTGCGCAGATCGGTCAACTCGCGCGCCGGCGCCTGGTGAGGGCTGCCGTCACGCCGCAGGGTCAGTTCCCGCGGGACAGTCAGGACTCCGGCCCAGCCAGCTTCCTTGGCACACGAATCGGCGCGCGCCTCCCAGGACCAGCCCCACAGAAGCCACCGCCCCCCTGGAGCGCGCATCAAGGCGGGAGCGTAGAAGTCGGGCCCGTGATCGAAGCGGGTCCCGTCCTGGAACCGAATGCCGCCGTCGTCGCGACGACCGCTCCAGGCCACGACGTGGGACGGGCCCGTGCGCTGGTACCAGGCGCTCGTGAGCAGCAGGACACGCCCGTCGTCGTAGACGGCAAGCTGGGGACACTCCCACGCCTCGCCCGTGCGGATCGCGGAGCCGTTCGGCGTCGTGTCCGCCCGTCGGTGGAGAGCGCCGTCGTAGGCCCAGGCGGTGAGGTCGGACGACGTGTACGACAGTGCGGCACCATCACCGTCGGCGTAGCCGGCGCCGACGAGCATGCGCCAGCGGTCACCGTCTCGCCATACGTACGGATCGCGGAACGTGGTCACCCCCAACGGGGCTTCCGGTACCAGGAGTTCGGGCCGCTTGACGAAGGTGCTCCCGTCCGGACCGGAATCGGCCGCGGCGACGGGCTGCCAGGGGTCGCCGACCCGATGTGCCGAGTAGAAGGCGGTGATCCTGCCGTTGTGCGAGACGGCGTTCCCGGAGAAGCACCCGTCTTCGTCGGGCCGCCCGAAGTCGGGAGCGAGCGCGAGCGGTTGTGGTTCCCACCGCAGCAGGTCCCGGCTGCGGTAGTGGCCCCAGTGGACGTGGTCGTGCGTGGGTGCCTGGGGGTTGTGCTGGAAGAAGACGTGGTACCAGCCATCGTGGTGGACGAGGCCGTTGGGATCGTTGATCCAGTTGGCCGGCGGCCGGAGGTGCACCTCGGGGAGGTGCGGGTCCCGTATGCGGTCGTCGCCCATGGGCCGCCTTTCGATGTGAGAGGGAGGAGGGGATGGGACGCCGCCCGGTACAGCGAGGGGAGAGCGAGCACGTGGGGTCACTCCTTGACCGCCTGTGCCGCCACGCCCTGGACGAAGGCACGCTGGAAGATCAGGAACACCACGAGGGTCGGGACGGTCATCATCGCGGCGAAGGCCATGATGTCGCCCCACTGCAGGGGCGGCAGTGTCTGGAAGACTGCCATCCCCACCGGCAGCGGCCGTACGCCCTCGCTTCGCGTGGCCATGACCGGCCACAGCAACTGCCCCCAGGTCATCAGGAAGCTCAGGATCGCCACCGACGCGTAGGCCGGCTTCGAGAGCGGCACGATGATGCTGCGGAAGGTTCGCCAGGGCCCGGCTCCATCCACCCGCGCGGCCTCCTCCAGCTCTCGGGGCAGTGCAAGGAAGAACGAGTAGAAGAGGTAGATGAAGAACGGGTTGGCGATGAAGGGCACGATCTGCGCTTGGTAGCTGTCCAGCCAGCCCAGCTCCGTCATCATCAGCAGGAGCGGGATGGCGAGCGCCTCGAACGGGATGATGATGAGCGCGACCACGGCCGCGAGCACGACGTTGCGGCCGGTCCAGCGCAGCCGGGCGAGCGCGTAGCCGAACATGCTGTTGACGATGAGGCCGAGTCCGACGGTGGCGCCGCACACGATGAGGGAATTGAGCAGCAGCCGCCCGAAGTTCGAACGTTCCCAGGCACTGCTGAAGTTGTCGAGCGTCGGGTGGAGAGGGATCAGGGCGCGCCAACTGCCTCCGTCGGCCAGGACGTCCGCGTTGGGTTTGAGTGCGCCCGCGAACATGAAGGCCAGCGGGAGCAGCATGACCAGCGCGATGAGTCCGCAGATGAGGTAGTGGATCGGCAGGTTGTGGGTGCGGCGGCGGGGGCGCTTCGCGGAGCGGCGTCCGGGGGCGGTGGAAAGGGTCATCGGACGGCGCGCTCCTCACGGCCGAGCCGGCGCTGGACAAGCGTGACGGCGAGAACGAACAGGAAGAAGACGACGGCGATCGCGGAAGCCTGACCGATCATGCGTCGGGTGTATCCGGTCTGCAGCAGTTGCAGCATCATCGTGCGAGTGGAGTCCGTGGGCCCGCCTGGGAACTGCGGCATCATGTAGACCTGATCGAAGAGGCGGAAGGCGAAGATCGCCGTCACATTGATCACGAACACCAGGGTGTTGCGCAGGCCCGGCAGCGTGACGTGGCGGAACTGCTGCCACGCGTTGGCTCCGTCGACTCGGGCCGCCTCGTAGAGAGACGCGGGGATGGCCTGGAGACCGGCCAGGAAGATCACCATCTGGAATCCGACGCCCTGCCAGACCGAGGTCACCACGATCGCCGGCATCGCCCAACTCGTGCTGGAGAGCCAGCCGGGGTGCAGATGTCCGAAGGTCAGCGTGCCCAATACCCCGTTCACGAGGCCCGAGTCGGGGAGCAGGAGCACCTTCCACACGACGGAGGCGACGGCCATCACTGTCACGGTGGGCAGGAAATAGACCGTGCGGAAGAAGAGCCGCATCGGCAGACGTCGGTTGACCAGGACGGCCAGAGCCAGGGCGGCGGCCGTCTGTACGGGTACGACGATGATCGCGAACAGTGTGTTGTTGCCGAACGACCGCCAGAACTGCACGTCGGTGAAGATGCGCTGGTAGTTCTCCAGACCGGTGAACTCCACCGGGAGCGGCGAGGACAGCCGTTGGTTGGTGAACGACAGGACGGCGGCGGAAGCGAACGGGAAGATCAGGAAGACGGCCAACAGGGCAACTGCCGGGGCGGAGAACAGGATCGCGGCGAAGCGGCCTCGGCTGCTCGCCCGGGATGGTGTGCGGCGTCGAGCCACCGGGGGCGGCGGCGCCCCCTGGGCGGGCTTGTCGAGGGTGGTGTGGGACATGGTGCGTCACCTCAAGGCGCAGGACATGGGGCGGTGATGGAGCGTGGAGCGCCCGGTGCGGCGGCAGTTCGGGGCATGCCGCCGCACCGGGACGGCTTTACTGGGCGGGGTAGCCGTCGTTGTCCTTGATGTCCTGGTCGATCGTGTCGACCGCCTTCTTCAGCGCGCCCGGGACGTCCTTGCCGAGGCTGATGTCGTCGATGGCCTGGGAGAACGCCTGCGTGATCGCGGGATAGGCCGGGGTCTGGGGACGGGGCACCGCTACCTTGGGTGCCTTGTTGAGGCTGTCCGTCACCAGGCTCATCGGGCCGCCGGGTGCGTAGATGTCGGTGGCCTTGAGCGCCGTCGTGGTCGAGGGCGGGGCGCCGACGGAGTCGTACATGGTGAGCAGGCTCTTCTTGGTGAGCAGGTACTCCAGGAACGCGGCTGCCGCGTCAGGGTCCTCGGCCTTCCGCGTGATGCCGAACTGCCAGGAACCCATGCCCGTCTTCGAGCCGGTGCCGAAGTCGGGAAGGGGGATGACGGCGAGGTCGTCGCCGGCCGCCTTCTTGTAGCCGTTCTTGTAGGCCCACATGCCGTTCCAGGCGATCGGGCTCGTCTTCTTCAGGAACGGGGTGTCGTCCTGAGCCTCGGTGTCCACGTACTTCTGCGTGTACCAGGACTGGAAGGTCTTCATCGCCTTGACGACCTCGGGCTTGTCCAGCGCTCCCGCCGCCGTCGTGTATCCGTCCCGGTTGATCAGGTCGCCGCCCGCGGACTGCACGATGGGGCTGAAGGCGTAGGAGAACCACTCCCCCTGACGCCCGTACCACATGTGCATGTCGAGGGGCCGGGAGTAGCCCGCCTTCTTCAACTTGCCGAGGACGTCGGTGAATTCGGCAGCGGTCCAGGCGTCGTCGGCGCCGGTGGGGACGCGGGCACCGACCTTCTTGAGGGCGGACTTGTATGCGTAGAGGACGACGCCGGAGTCGAACGCGCCGACACCGTACAACTTGTCGTTGTAGGTGCCCTGTTGGACGATCGACGGCAGCAGATCCTTGCGGGTAGAGGCCTTGAGGCAGTCGCCCAGCGGTATCAGGTCGCCGTTCCAGGCGTAGTTGTAGAGGTTGGGCCCGTCGAAGTCGAGGACGTCAGGCAGCTTGTCGGACGCCGAGGCGGCCTGGACGGCGTCGTTGTACGTGCCCTCGGGAACGCTCTGCACCTTCACCGTGACCTGGCGCTGACTCTTGTTGAAGTTCTTGACCACGTTGAGGAACGTCTTCTTTTCAGCACCTCCGCCGTGGTAGAAGGTGCTGATCGTCCGCTTTCCGTCGATTTTCCCGTCGCACGACGAGCCTCCGGAGGAGGCAGTACCGCCTGATCCTGAGCAACCGCTGACTGTCAGGCCCAGGGCGGCGCAGGCCGCGACTACGATGGTTCTGCGCATTGAAGTTCGTCCGTTCTTGAGTTGAGGACACGGATGGCCTGCGGTGGGGCCGGGTGGCACCCCGGTCCCACCGGATGTGCTGAGGTCAGTCCACTTGGCGGGAAGGCCCGATGGACTCGCGTTCCCGCAGGGGCATGGGAACGCGGTGGGTCGACGCGCCGAGCGGCCCGTCGCCGAGAATCAACTCGACGGCCCGGCGGCCGAGTTCGTGGTGGGGCAGGGCGACCGTGGTGAGAGCCGGCTTGAGCCAGCCGGCGATGTCCTGGTCGTCGAACGACACGACGGATACGTCCTGCGGGACAGAGAGTCCGGCCTCGGCCAGAGCCTGGTAGGCACCGAAGGACACCCGGTCGGTGGAGCACACCAGTGCGCGCGGACGCTGCCCGGCGGCGAGCAATCCACGCACTTCCCGGTAGCCGTCCTCGGCCCCCCAGTCGCACTCGGCCACACCGTCGAGGCCGACCCCCGCGTCCCGCAGGACCTCCTGCAGGCCACGCATGCGCTCGAGGCCGGCGAACACGCCGTCCGGAGTGACAGGGATCGCTTGATGGCCACCGATGGCCCAGACGCCCGCGGTGTGCCCCGCGGCCAGCAGCGCGCGCCCCGCCGTCCGACCGGCCTCGAGCTCGTCGGGGATCACCGACGGTGCGTCGAAGCCCGGGGCCAGGCAATTGAGCAGCACCACGCGTCGGCCGTGCAGCTCGGGGGGCGGGGTGACGTAGTGCGTGTACATCGCCGCGTAGATGACGGCGTCGACCTGCCGGTCCAACAGGCCGTTGACCAGGCCGGACTCCACTGCCCGGTCTCCACCCGTCTCCGTGATGAAGAGCAGATGGTCCTTCTCCCGCGCCGCGTCCAGCGCGCCGCGGATCACCTCTCCGGCGAAGGGCGTGGTGGTGATGGTGTCGGAGACGAATCCGATGGTCTGGCTCGACTTCGTCCGCAGGCTGCGCGCGGTGACATTGGGGCGATAGCCCAAGTCGGCAGCCGCGGCCAGGACCTTGTCCCGGGCCGCATCCGAGATCCGCATGTCGGTACGGCCCGACAGCGCAAAGGACGCCGTCGTCGGGGACACCCCCGCGCGTCGTGCCACGTCGGCCATGGTCACTCGGTTCCCGGGCATCGACTTCTCAACCTCTGTTAAATCGGATTAGCAAGTGCCGATGAGGATGCTGCCCGTGCCGCGGCCTGTCAATGCCTCGGACATCCGGAATCAACAAACGCCGCCGCTATGGGCAGTTGCTTCTGAATTGATGACACGTTGATGTAACCCGTGTTGCGTTAGCTCTTGCGTTAGCAGCTTCAGCCGCCAAACGATGCCTCCGGTCCGCAGTGGTAAACCGATTTGGCATCACTGACTGCTCAGGAGTCGCCATGAAGAGAAGAACAGTCCTGCGCGTCCTGTCCGTCGCCGCCGGCGGCGCGCTCGTCCCGCTCTCCCGGCCGGCCCAGGCCTCGGCACGCGCACCCCACCGCCTGGCCGCCGGCCTCGCCGCCTACTGGGACTTCCCGGAGGGGACCGGCACGACAACTCAGGAAGAGATCACACACACCACGAACCCGGTCAACTACGTCTTCAATGACGCTGTCTACAAGCCGGACAGCGATCCGCTGTGGAGCGCGAAGCGGGACGCGGACGGAGTCCTCTCCGGGGCACTGCTCTTCGATGGCTACTCCACCTGGATCGCGCGCGGGGCTGCAGAGACCACGCTTCCCACTGACGGGCTGACCGTCGAAGCCTGGGTCGCGCCGCGCGCCTTCGAGTGGGGAGACGAGGGCAAGCCCTCCGTCGTCATCAACCAGCAGGACAAGGGTGCACAGCGCGGCTTCTGCCTGGGCGTCGGCAGGCATGGCGTGTGGCAGTTCGGGATCGGCACGGGAGACGTCTGGTACGAGGTAACCGTGCCGAAGTCCGCCGCACTGGCCGCGGGCAAGTGGGCGCATATCGCGGCGGTGTTCTCCCCCGGCGACGGTGCGCTCAGGCTGTACCTCAACGGTGAACCGGTCGCCCAGACAGCGATCCCGGCGACCGCCCGGCTGAGCAAGGCGGACGTTCCGCTGCTCGTCGGACGGCACAACCAACCCGCCGTCATCAACGGCACGTTCGCGGTGAACATGTTCAACGGTCTGATCGACGAACTGAAGCTTCACGGCGGCGCCCTGACTGACGCCGAAGTCAGGGCCAGCCACGCTGCGGACCTCAATACCTTCTCCGACGGAACGATCCCCGAGGCCGGCATGGCGATGGACCGTTCACGCTACGACGGCGACCGCTACCGCCCCGCCTACCACTTCACCGCGCCCAACCACTGGATGAACGAACCGCATGCCCCCATCCAGGTCGACGGCCGGTACCACCTCTTCTACCAGCACAACTCGCACGGCCCTTACTGGCACAACATCTGCTGGGGGCACGCGGTCAGCGAGGACCTGGTGCACTGGCGCGACCTGCCCGTCGCACTCGCAGCCACGGCCGACAGCGTGGCTCCGGACGGCGTCTGGTCCGGGGCTTCGACCCTCGACGCGAACGGCGTCCCGGCCTTGCTGTTCACCGCCGGCAACGACTCCCAGCGCCCCAACCAGGCCGTTGGCCTCGCCCGCCCCGTCGACGCGGGCGATCCCGACTTCGTGGAGTGGACCATGCACCCCACGCTCGTGATCAGCCAGCGGGCCGATCTTGACGTCGGCGCGGATCGCAAGGTCCGCTTCGGAGACTTCCGTGACCCGTTCGTCTGGAAGGAGGGCGACACCTGGTTCCAACTGGTGGGCTCCGGCGTCCAGACCTCCTCGGGCACCGACGTCGGCGGCACGGCACTCCTCTACACCTCCACGAACCTCACCGACTGGACGTACGTGGGACCGTTGATGGTCGGGGACGTCGCCGCCCACCCCAAGACAGGGCAGGTATGGGAACTGCCCACCTTCCTGCCGATCGGGAAGGACGCACAAGGCCGCGAGCGCCGTGCACTGCTCGTCAACCCCGCCTTCCCCGCAGGACCGGGCGAGTACAGCAGCAAGTACGTCTTCTACTGGGTCGGCACCTGGGACGGCCGCTCCCGCACCTGGACGCCCGACGACACCGAGCCGCGCCTGCTCGACTACGGCGACCACTTCACCGGCCCCAGCGGCATGGTCGACGACAAGGGCCGCTCCCTCGTCTTCACCATCGCCCAGGACCGACGCTCCGAACAGGGGCACTACGACTCCGGATGGGCGCACAACGCGGGACTCCCGATCGCGCTGACCATGCGGGAGGACGGAGACCTCGCATTCGAGCCCGTGGCCGAGGTTGCGAACCTCCACGCCGGCGAGGCCCTCCTGGCCATCGACAGGCCTACGTCCGTTGCGGACGCGAACACCGCCCTGGCCGCGGTCAAGGGAGACTTGCTCCACGTCAAGCTGGTGATGGAGGCGGGCAGCGCCGCCACGTTCGGCCTCGACGTGCTGCGCAGCCCGGGCGACGAAGAACGCACCCGCCTCTTCCACGACACGGATACCTCAGAGCTGGGAGTGGACCGAACCCGCTCCGGCAACGTCTCCAGCGCCGTGCCGGACCTCGGAATCCAGAAGGGCCAACTCGCCCTGGACGATGGCAAGCTGACGTTGGACATGTTCGTCGACCGTTCGATCATCGAGGCGTACGCGAACGCGCACCGCTCCATCACAACCCGGGCGTACCCCGCCCGCAAGGACTCCCTGGGCCTGCAGCTCTTCGGCGAAGGCAGCACCGTCACGTCTTTGACCGTCTGGAAGATGGGGAGCATGGCGCTCTGACGCCGGTGGCCGGCCCAGGGCGCTCCGGAGCCAGGTCGCTTTCACCGGCTGCCCGTGACGAGTGCAGGTCGTGGTCGGTGGCGGAGAGTTGGGCACCGGTTGGGCCGGCGGACGGGGCCGCCAGCGCCCGAGAGCGGTGAGCACTGCATGCGCCACGCTCGTGGCCGGCCGCGGAGACCGGGACCAGGAGGCTGAACGGGCCGCAGGGCTCCCGCTGTATTCGTTCGCGCAACGGGATGCACGCCCTGCGCGGCGCGGTATGGCTGCCACGTCCAACCGTGGTAGCCATACTCGCGGTGGCTGCCTACACCTGCACGATCACCGACGATTCGGTGCCTGTCCGGGCCTTCGCGATCCTGTGGCCGACCACGCTCGGCGGGGCGTGACGTGGGTTGCCAGGACGCGGCGACCGCCCTGGCGGTCACACCGACCGGGCACCACACCGCGCCGCCCGCTCGCCCCTGGCCGTCGCTTTCGCCGCCCGACCAAACGGACCAAACGGACCACCGTACGCGCGACACAGCCGTGGTCCGGTGCCGCCATCCATGGCCACGACCGGCCGTAGCCGCTTGCGCCCGACTTCAGCGTGGCGTTCCGTACCCGTGAATCCCCGGGATGACGAGTTTTCCGCCTGTCTGTCCGGCCTGGTCGATGTCGGCGTCGTTCAGGCTGAGTTGGAGCTTGAGGCCGAGTTTCCCGATCGTGTCGTAGAGCCACTCCGGCACGGTGTCGGGGGTGAGGTGCAGGCGGAGGACGGGCGGTGTGGGAATGTTTTCGACGCCGGAGAGTGTGCCTGTCAGGCTTTCGACGTACATGGTGATGTTGTCGCCCCGGAGCGTGGATGTGGAACCGGGCGCTCCGTCGATGTGCTGGATCTGCGGGCCGTCGGGTACCGCCATCTTCAGGTCGCGGATCGTCACGGCCGCTGCAGAGAACTTGAGTACCCGCTTGGGTCCGGCGGCCGTGTTCACGGTCACCACGCCATGGAAGATGACGTCGTGGAGTTGGAGGCGGCTCCCCTTCATCTTCCATGACTCGGCGGAGAATCGGCCGGCCCGATGGTCCTCGGGGGCCTTGAGATCACTGATGTCGCAGGTGCGGGCGGTTTCCCCGGTGGACTCCGGTTGGGGCGACGGCCCGGCAGTCTGGTGGCTGGGTGCAGGTGATGCGGTTGTCGTGGGCAGTTGGGGCTCGGATCGTGCTGTGGCCTTTGGCGTCGGAGCGGCCGAGCTCGGTGAGGGGCTCGCGTGGGGTGACGGGCTTTGCTGCCCGGTGTCGTCGCGGAGGAGGGGGCCGAGGATGTCCGCAAGGTCTGTTGTGGCGGAGGTCGCGCCGGCCGAGGGGGCGGCGGTCGGCGCCGGCGGCGGGCCCGCCCCGTCGTCGTCCGTGTGCTTCGGCGGCTTGACGGGCTCCCCGCTCGGGTGAGCGCTGGACGTGTGGGGATCAGCGGACGGGGCGGGGCTTGCTGGAGCGCTCGCCGCAGAGGCTGATGTCTCGTCGGGACGGGCACAGTCGAGACCGCTGGTTTCAGGTCCGCCTGACTCCTGTTCGGAAACGGCGACAGGCGCGGTGGCGCTTGTATCGGCGGCAGGCAGGCGTTGGCTTCCCAGGACGAGGGCGGTCGGCAGTGCGGTCAGCGCAAGAGCTTTCCCGACCGGCAGGCGCAGGCGTGTCAGTGCAGACCTACGGGGGATGGCGTGCCGGCCTCCCGGTGACCGGGCGAAGCCGGGTTGTGCGGCCTCGCCGCGGGTGTGGGGTGCCTGGTCAGTCATTCACCGGCCCACCCTTCGAGCTGACGATGGCTGACGACTCCTCTGTACCGCCGGATACGCCCTCCGGATGCACGTCCACCGGACCCCACGCCAGAGCCAGGAGTCCGCCCGCGGCCGCGAGCAGCGTGCCGATGAGGAACCCGCCGAAATTGGAGATGGGAAGCGACAGCACACCGAGGAAGATCGCGACGCAACCGGCGAAGATCCTGATGATCGGCTGGAACCAGAGGAGCCCGCCAAGGACGATCAGTGTCAGGCCGATGACCAGGGATCCGGCCCCCGCGGTGGTGGACATCGCCACGGACAGGGCGCCCAGGGAGAGGTTGAAGTACGGGAAGTAGATGATGGGCGCAGCGGCAACGAGTACCAGCAGGCCCGCCCAGAAGGGGCGGGTGCGCCGCCAGGCCCGGAAGTCCCGGCGAGCGCGGCTGAAGCCGCTGTCACTGTGGGGGTGCGCGGGTGCGCCGACGCTCGTCATGTGGCAGCTCCCAAATCGTGAGCGAGTCATGGTGTCCGTGAGGGGGTGGGGACGCCGGCGCCCCGGACCGTCGCCGGTCGCTTCCGCGCACTGGCGACGACGGGGCGGGGCGAGGTCAGAAGCAGTCGTGACGGCCGGCCGCGATGTTCATGTGCAGGCCCGCCAGTTCGAACGTTCCTGCAGACGTGGCCCAGACCTTCTGGTGGGCATCAATGATTTCGACCGCGTCCGCCTGCTGGGCGTAGCCGTTGGGATCGACGTGGTCCTTCGGGTTGACCTGACCCTTGGTCATGGAACCAGTGGCGACGCCGATGTCGACGTTGGTGAAGGTGCCCTTCTTCGCCTGGAGATCGGTCATGTCGATGTACAGGTCCTTGGCCTTGACCGGCGTACCCGACCCTCCGGCCTTGAGCGACATCGTGTAGGTCCCGAGGACGGGAATGTCCACCGGGACGGACTGGCACATGTCGGTGACCGTCGCGTTCTTGATGGACGAGACGGAGACGGGCACGTGCTTGCCGTTCTTGGCGACGTCCACCGTGGCGTAGTTGGCGAATCCGGTGCCGCTCAACTTGCCGGCCGAGACCTGGAAAGCGGAACCGGAGATGCTGAACGAAGCGGCCAGCGCGCCCTGGGCCATGGAGACGGCGACAGCCGCCGTGGCGGCCACCGTCGGCACCGCACCGACGGCGAAACGCTTCCAGTGGGTCTTGCCGATTCGCTGGGACATGAGGCGGTCCTCCGTTGTCGAGGCGTATGAGACGACCGGGTCCAGGACTGACTGGCCCGGCACGGGGCGGGGCGGGGCGGGGCGGGGGAAGAACTACGGCTGGGTTCGACCGTGGCGATGCCAGTCGGCTTCCGCAGGAGCATGTTGTCCACGCGCACACAGGAAGCGGGCACACCGAAGAGGCGCTCGATAGTGTTACTACCGAGTACCTGATAGTGGCACTATCGAGGTCGGTGGGCAACCCCCAGTAAACGCGATACTGGGGGGACAGTTGAGCGTGAGGGAGCGCATGAGGATTTCAGAGCTCAGTCGCCGGTCCGGGGTGCCGGTGGCGACCATCAAGTACTACCGACGGGAAGAGCTGCTTCCTGAGGGGCGCGCGCTAAACCCGACAGCGGTCGAGTACGGCGAGGAGCACATCCAGCGGCTCCGGCTGATCCGTTCCCTCATCCAGCTCGGCGGACTGTCCGTCGCGCGTACCCGTGAAGTCCTCGATGCCGTCGACCGTCCGCTGGATGCGTTTGAGACCCTGGGCGTCGTCCACCATGCACTGCCCGTGCCCTCCGCGGGCAAGAACGCGAAGGGCGCCAAGGACGACGCCGGGCCAGACATTGCTGTTGACGAAGCGATGTCAGGCGAAGGAGCCGCCGCGAGGGTCGACGCTCTCATCGAGAGCATGGGCTGGCAGATCTCCGACGAGTCGCCGCACCGCCCGGCGCTTGCCGAAAGTCTCGCAGCGCTGGGTCACCTCGGCGCCGGCTACACAGCCGACGACCTCATCCCCTACGCACGGCTCGCCACATCCACCGCTGACCTGGATTTCGCGCAACTCGACGGAATCGAAGACCGCATCGCCCTCGCCGAACGAGCGGTGGTCCTCACCGTGCTGTTCGAGCCCGTCGTCAGGCTTCTGCGGCGGCTGGCCCAGGAGGACGCCAACCACCGCCGCCATCATCGCCGTGCTTGCAGTCAGCGTGAGCGGCCGACGGGCTGACCGAGACGCGACTATGCAGCGTCGGCACCCCGCTCGCCGTATCGCCCGCGTCGCGGCAGGGCGACCCCGACCGGACATGCGGGAGTGCGGTCGTCCGAGGTGTGCCTCGTATCCACGTCTGCGACGACATCGCTGCGCATTGAGCGCTCCTTCAGCGTTGCCTCTCCAGCGTGCCTGGCCGCCCACGCGGGCGCCTGACCTCCGCCATCCACGGCTCGGGCACCTCCATTCGCGGCGACTGCCCGCCCCACGGGGGTAACAAGGATCTCCAACGGGCTCTATTCCAGGCTGCGTTCGCCTCGCTCAGTGCGGCCACCGGTGGCGGGGTAGCGAGAGAGCGAGGGGAAGGCTCAGGGGTTCGCGGACTTCTCGCCGCCGTGGAGGCGAGTCTCATAACGAGACTTCTAGGAGTGTTGGATGACTACCGCGAGCGGTGCCGAGGTCGAGTCGGCGGACCTCAGTCCTCCGGCGAAGCCGGCCGTCCATCCGTCGGTGCAGGCCGTGCTCGCCCGGCGTGCGGCGGGTGACGTCGCGAGGCCGCCAGCAGTGATCGACGCGGCCTGGCTGCGCGAACTGTGCCTGGCGGCCGGCGCGGACGACGCGGCCGCGGTCAGCCTGGAGCACCCCGACCTGGCCGGCGAGCGCGAGCACGCACAGTCCGCCCTGCCCGGCACCCGCACCCTGATCGCGATGGCGGTTCGGATGAACCGCGACAACTGCCGCTCCCCCGCCCGCAGCGTGGCCAACCAGGAGTTCCACCAGACCGACGAGCAGGCCAACCACGCCGCCCGCAGTGTCACCCAGGCCCTGCAGGACGCCGGCTACCGCGCCCTCAATCCGTCGGTCGGCTTCCCTCAGGAGATGGACCGCTTCCCCAGTGAGCGGATCTGGGTGGTGGCGCACAAGACGGTCGCCGTGGCCGCGGGGCTCGGCGTGATGGGCCTGCACCGCAACGTCATCCACCCGAAGTTCGGCAACTTCGTGCTGCTGGCCACCGTCCTGTTGGACGCGGAAGTGAGCGGCTACGGGCAGGCTCTGGACTACAACCCGTGCATCGACTGCAAGTTGTGCGTCGCCGCCTGCCCGGTCGGCGCCATCGACAAGGACGGAGCATTCGACGCGCTCTGGCCTGCACCACGCACAACTACCGTGAGTTCATGAGCGGGTTCACCGACTGGGCGCAGACCGTGGCCGACAGCCGGGACGCGGACGACGGCCGGCGCCGCCACCCCCCTTGAGGCGCTCCCCGGCTTCTACCACTTCCTCGCGGAGTTCGAGCCGCTGCGGCAGATCACCGGCGGTATCCGCTCGATCCTCTACTACGACGCCCAGGCCGACGCCGG
This sequence comes from Streptomyces sp. DS1-CR2, assembly GCF_055760475.1. Classification (NCBI taxonomy): domain Bacteria; kingdom Bacillati; phylum Actinomycetota; class Actinomycetes; order Kitasatosporales; family Streptomycetaceae; genus Streptomyces; species Streptomyces sp. DS1-CR2. Next base: position 8,278,434 of record NZ_CM147085.1, on the reverse strand, counting down.
CCTGACCCGGGGATGGGTCATGATGGCCGTCGGCCTTGCACTGGCCGCACTGTTCGGCTTCGGCATGACGGGCTGGTACGACCGCAAGGGGCTGCACCGCGTCCCCGCCGAGACGAAGCCTGAGAAGACCGCCGCCCCGGCGTAGCGGAACGCGACTCGCCCAGGACTGGGCCACTACTCGGAGTGGCCCCGGTGTGTGTCGCCCTCGTAGGAACAAGAAGCGCGCACGCCATCAGAGCACGGCGACGGCCTCTCCCCCAAATGACGCCTCCGAGCCTCTGAGCGGACTTCAGGTGTCCGAACGGCACCCGGCACCACCCCGGCACCCCCAAGAAACCGATCGGTTTCCATTTCGGCCGATTCGAGTTAACCTCGCTGCATGACCACCGAAGTGAAGCCAAGCCCCAGAGAGCGACTGCTGGAGGCAGCAGCCACACTCACCTACCGAGACGGTGTCGGTATCGGTATCGAGGCGCTGTGCAAGGCGGCGGGGGTGTCGAAGCGCTCCATGTACCAGCTGTTCGAGAGCAAGGACGAACTGCTGGCAGCAAGCCTGAAGGAGCGTGCCTTTGCCTTCGTAGCCGGTCTCCTGCCCGGGTCGGACGATGGCCGTTCACCCCGCGAGCGGATCCTGCACGTCTTCGAGCAGGTGGAGTCGCAGGCGGGTGCGCCCGAGTTCCGAGGCTGCCGGTACCTGGCTGTGCAGATCGAACTCAAGGATCAGAGCCACCCTGCGAGCCGGGTGGCCCACGAGGTCAAGGCGAACCTGACGGCCTTTTTCCGTTCCGAGGCCGAACAGGGTGGCGCGAACGATCCCGACCTGCTGGCCCGGCAGCTCAGCCTGGTCTTCGACGGCGCGAGCGCCCGCGCGGGAATCCAGGCCGACAACCTGACAGGGCTCATCGCCCCCACTGTGGCCACCCTGCTCGACGCGGCAGACATGCACTGACGCACCCCTCCTCGAGCAGGCTCGGTGACCGATGCGCTCTCCGGGTTGATGCCCGCGTCCGGCAGCCGGAGCAGCGCTCACGGCTTCACGCCGCTGCTTCCCGGCACTCGGAGCAAAGCCCGGTGGCTGTAAGGGTGTCGATCAGCATGCCGCGCGCGGAAGACCGTCGTCTCGTTCATCATCGCCACCAAACGGCGCGTGCACGGTTTCCAACGGCCTCATCCAGCTGGCCCGGACCGGACGAGCTCGCCGATTTGGTCATCGCTTCGCGCTTCAGCGGCTTCCCCGAGGGCGTATCCCTGCATCTGCATCTGCATCTGAGCATTTCGGGGTGTGTCGCTCAGCCGCGTGTAAGCGTTCGCCAATACATGGAGGGTCTGCTCGCCACCCTCCGCCCCTGCGGCCGCCCGCTCGAACGCCAGGCGGGTGCCTTCCATACCCCCGCCAAGACGGCGACGAAGATCGCCCTATGTGCGGATGACGCTCTCGCGTCTCTCCTGCGCGCCCATCCTGGCCATGCCGTCATCTTGGCAGGCGCTGGCCGGTTTCGCGTCGGGCGGCAAGCCACCCGAAGGGAAGCGGGCCCGCAGGGCCCGGGCTCCTGTTTCGACACCACAGAATGCCGACCGTCCTGAGACGGCGCTTCGGATTGTCGCGCGTCACGACAGGACTCCGCCCCGCCTTGAGCGAGACGCCGCAGGCACCGCGAAGCCCCGCGCCGCGCGGCTCGCAGCGTATGGGCGGACGCGACCGGCCCCGACGGCGGCCGACCGCCGACCCTCTGATGACGGAATCGGCCTCAGCGCAGACGGTGACGCGACCCGGATCGGGGTGACGCTTGCACTTGCAGATGGAAACCGATCGGTTTACGGTTAGGGAAACCGATCAGTTTCTCAACGAGTCAGGATTCCATGATGACGACAAACCGGCCGGTGGCACTCGTGACGGGTGCGTCATCCGGCATCGGGAAGGAAACCGCGCTCGCGCTGGTCGCAGCGGGTTTCGACGTGGTCGGCACAAGCCGCGACACCTCACGCGTCACCCCGCTCAGTGGTGTGACGTTCCTCGACCTCGACGTGGCCAGTGATGCCTCGGTCAGCACCGCGATCCGGCAGGTGATCGAGAGGTTCGGACGGATTGACGTCCTGGTGAACAACGCCGGCATCGGCTCGATGGGCGCGGCCGAGGAAACCTCCATCGCGCAGGCTCAGGGCCTCTTCGACACCAACGTCTTCGGAGTCATGCGCATGGTGAATGAGGTACTGCCGCACATGCGCGCCCAGGGGCGCGGGCGCATCATCAACCTCTCGTCCGTACTCGGGTTCATGCCCCAGCCGTACATGGCCGCTTACGCCGCCTCCAAGCACGCGATCGAGGGCTACACCGAGTCCCTGGACCACGAGATCCGCGACCAGGGTGTCCGGGCGCTTCTCGTCCAACCCGCCTACAGCAGGACCGGATTCGAGGCCAACAGCGCGAAGCCCGACACACCCCTGGAGGTCTACGCGAAGCAGCGGCACACCGTCGACCGCGTGATGGCGGAGTCGATCAGGGACGGCGACGACCCCACCCTCGTCGCCAAGGTGATCGTCGCGGCAGCGACCGACGCGAACCCGAAGGTGCGCTACGCCGCCGGCCCTTTGGCCGGACGCGCTCGCATCCTGCACCGCGTCGCTCCCGCCCGCGCCTTCGACAAGCAGATCCGCAAGCTGAACCGGTTGGCCGGCTGACGCCCGCGCTCAATCTGACCCGCAAGAAGAGGCCGTGTATGGAGCGGCACATGGCAGAGATCCAGCTCGAGTTCGACATTCCGGTGGAGATGCGTGACAGCAACGCGCTGCGCACGGACGTCTACTGGCCCGGCGGGACTGTGACCGGTGTTTTGACGCAGGAGCCGCCGTCCACCGCCGAACCGCCCGAGGAGCTCCGTTACAACCCCATGGAACCGGCACCCACCACCGGCGGCGCGCTCCTCATGACCGACGAGTTCCGTCCCGGGCCGCTCGAGCAGAGGGTCGTGCAGGCGCGCGAGGACCTCCTGGTCTTCGCCACCGAACCGCTCGCCGAGGACGTCGAGGTGAACGGCCAGGTCCTGGCAGTTCTCTTCGCGTCCGCGGACGGCCCCCGTGACCAACTGGGTGGCACGCCTGCGATGTCGACGAGAACGGCGCTGCCCGAAGACAGTCGTAGTTGTCCGCCGACCCAGAAGCCGTGTACGCGCAGTTGAACAAGTAGCACGCACCCTCCGATTTAAGGGACATCCTCATGGAAAGCTCGCTCACCCACCGCTTCGTCGACGTGAACGGGGTCCGGCTGCACATCGCCGAGCAGGGGCAGGGCCCGCTGGTCCTGCTGCTGCACGGCTGGCCGGAAAGCTGGTACTCCTGGCGTCACCAGTTCGGGGCCCTGGCGGCGGCCGGGTACCGAGTTGTCGCTCCTGACCAGCGCGGCTATGCCCGCAGCGAGCAGCCGCCGGACGTCACCTCGTACACCCTGCTCCACCTCGTCGGCGACGTGATCGCCCTGATCGAGGAGCTCGGGGAGGAGCAGGCGGTAGTCGTGGGCCACGACTGGGGCGCACCCGTCGCCTGGACCGCGGCGATGCTGCGCCCGGACAAGGTCCGCGCGGTGGCCGGGCTCAGCATTCCGCCCATTCTGCCCGGCGGGATGGTCCCGCCATCCATCACCCGCACCCAGTACGGCGAGGGCTTCTACCAGATTTACTTCCAGCAGCCGGGAGTCGCCGACGCGGAGTTCGCCAAGGACATCCCGGACTCCTTCCGCCGCCTCCTGGTCGGTGCCTCGGGAGACAACCCGCTCGGCAGGGAGCCCCGCCCGTTGGTCATACCCGACGGTCTGGGCCTCCTGGACACCATGCCGGAGTCACCTGCTCTCCCGGCCTGGCTGACGGAGGAGGACATTCAGGCGTATGCCGAGGACTTTTCCTTGCACGGCGAGCATGCCTTCACCGGAGCCTTCAACTGGTACCGAAACATCGAACGCAACCACGAACTGCTCGCTCCTTTCCGGGGGCGCGGGATCGACGTCCCGGCCCTGTACGCGGTGGGAGACCGCGACATGGTCACCGCACTGCGTGGCCCGGACGGGGGCAGCTCGCTGGGCGAAATCTTCCGTGGCCAGGGCGGGTCGGACAACCCGCTGACCGCTGTCGCGCCTCAACTGCACGGCCCGGTGGTACTGCCGGGCTGCGGGCACTGGACACAGCAGGAGCGTCCCGCCGAGGTCAACGCCGCACTCCTCGACTTCCTCGCCCGCATCGACGGCTCGGCACCCCGATGACACTACCCTCTCTGTCAAAGTAGATCGAGTCGGGCATACTGGATGATTCATTGAGTCGAGGGCGGAGAAGGAGTAGTGCCCGGGTGGCCAGCACGAATGACCACGGGACCCCTGATCCGCAGGTAGAAGCCCGTTCGACCGGTCCGCGCCGGTATACCGCGGAGTACAAGGCGAGGATCCTCGCGGAGTACGAGACGTTGGACAAGAAGGGCAAGGGCGCTCTGCTGCGGCGGGAGGGCCTGTACTCGTCGTTGATCACGACGTGGCGGCAGCAGCGGGACAAGGGCGCCCTGGACGCGCTCGCCGCGTCGGCCGGACAGCCGAAGGCGGACCCCAGGGACAAGGAGATCGCGAAGCTGAAGGCGGAGAAGGCCCGCCTGGAAGCCGACCTCGCGAAGGCCCGCACCGTCATCGAGGTCCAGGGAAAACTCTCCGCGCTGCTCGACCAGTTCGCCACGGACAGCGCCCCGAACAGGAACGGCGAGAAGAACCAGTGACCGGGGCCCAGTTCGCGGCCGTGGCGTTCAACACCGCCCGCAATCAGGCCCTTGAAGAGCTCACCGGGCTGGTCGGACGCGTCCAGGCATGCGCTGCGCTCGGCGTGAGCCGTGCCACCTACTACCGCCAACACCGCCGAAGCCCCGCCCCGGCCAAGCCGCGGCGGGAACGGCGTCGACATCCGCGCGCTCTCGCACCCGAGGAGGAGATACGGGTCCTCGATGTGCTCCATTCCCCGGAGTTCGCCGACATGGCGCCCGCCGAGATCTACGCGGTCCTCCTGGACCGGGGTGTCTACCTGTGCTCGGAGTCGACGATGTACCGGCTCCTGCGACGGCACGGCGAGGTCCGTGAACGCCGCCGCCAGGCCGTCCACCCACCCCGGACCGTTCCCGAGCTGGTCGCCGAGGGCCCGAACCGGGTCTGGAGCTGGGACATCACGAAGCTGAAGGGGCCGGTCAAGGGCGTCTACTACTGCCTCTACACGATCATCGACATCTTCAGCCGCTACACGGTCGGCTGGATGATCGCCGCCCACGAGAACAAGGACCTCGCCGAGCGGTTCCTGTCCGAGACGATCACCAAGTACGGCATCGAACCAGGGCAGTTGACGATCCACTCGGACCGCGGTTCCCCGATGATCGCGCAGAACGTCGCCCAGATGATGGCCGGTCTCGGCGTCACCAAGTCGCATTCGCGGCCGAAGACGTCGAACGACAACCCGTACAGCGAGAGCCAGTACAAGACCCTGAAATACCGGCACGACTTTCCCGAGCGTTTCGGATCCCTCGAGGATGCCCGGGCGTGGTGCACCCAGTTCTTCACCTGGTACAACGAGGAGCATCGGCACTCCGGGATCGGCCTGCACACGCCCTACGACGTGCACTTCGGTCTCGCCGAGCAGCTCCGCGAGATGCGTGCCGACGTCCTCCAGGCGGTCTACGCGAAGCACCCCGAACGCTTCGTCCGCAAGCCACCGGAGCCCCCGAAGGTCCCCGCAACGGCCTGGATCAACCAGCCGGCACCAGACGGCCCACTGATCCCAGCACAGCGTTAGAACGATCTACCTGCCTTGATTGCTTTGACAGGTTCCGCTACGCAGAATCCGCTTGGCCGGCACCGTCCGGCTGGAGCAGAGCCCACAGCTCACGCGGAAGCGGCCACGGAGCTCAATGACTTCGCCTTCATCGACCGGCTCCGGCGGGAAGGGCCACCCGCCCACGAGCTGCCGGAAGCGGAGCCTTCGGCTCTCAGGGAAGCCCTCCACGGACCAGGCGTCCTGACCGACACCCTGGCCTGTTGCCGCACTGAGCGACGGCATGGCAGCCAGTTCAAGAACGGCTTCCAGCAGACCGCCGCACCCCGTGCAGGGCAGTCCTCGCACCTAAAGCAGCCCAACGCGGTCGCCGACCACGTCCTGGGCTTTCCGAACAGCTGACTCACCCCAACCAGACAGAGGACACACAAATGACAGAGCGCAATCCCATCCTGATCACCGGTGCTGCCGGCGAAATCGGTGGTGTGAGCCGAACGATGGTCGACATGCTGCTTGAACAAGGGCACCCGGTGCGCGCGTTCGTGCGGCAGGACGACGAACGCGCGCACTCGCTCCGGCAGGCCGGCGCCGAGGTCTTCATTGGGGACCTGCTCAACATCGCCGACGTGACCGCAGCGTTGAAGGGCTGCCGCCGCATCTACTTCAGCATGAGCTTGTCGCCGTACTACACCGACGCTGTCAGCCTGATGGCCGCGGCGGCACGGGCCCAGGGTGACATCGAGGTCTTCGTCAACATCTCCGAGTACGAGCAGTCGTTCATGACGTTCGAGAAGATGACCGCACCAGTGGAAGAACGGCGTGCGTGGCTCGGCGGACTCGTCGCGGACTGGTCGCCGCAGCAACGGGCCCACTGGATCGCCGAGCAGGTGCTGGACTGGTCCGGCGTCCCGACCGTCAACGTACGGGCGGCCATGTTCGTCGAGAACCCCATCCTGACCTGGCTGGCGCTGGAGCCGCTGAGCAACGGTGAACTGCGCCTGCCCTTCGGCCACCAGCAGCTCGCGCCCATCACGGGTTACGACGTGGCGGAGCTGTGCGTGAAGATCCTGGTCGACCCGGCGCCGCACATCTCGAAGTCCTACGACCTCACCGGTCCGGAACTGAAGGACATGCACGGGTTCGCGGAGGACTACGCCGCCGTGCTGGGACGCCCGGTCACGTACATTCCCGAAGACATCGAAACCTGGAACGAGACCTACGTGGACAGCGCCCTGGCCGCGCTGCCGCACACTGCGGAGCACATCAAGACCCTCACCCGGCTGATGGGCGGCGGGGGCTACCGCGGTATCACCGACCAACTGGAAACCCTGCTCGGGCGCCCGCCGAAGACCGTGCGGTGGGCGCTGGAGAACCATCCGCGCATCCGGAAGCTGGCGTCTGCCTGAGCCACTGAGAGAGTGCCGACGGAGCGGGATGGAGGTCCGGCGATCTGTGGGAGCCGCACAAACGCCCCTTCGAGTCGGCAACGCTCCGCAAGGAATCGCATTTCATGGGGATGAGCGCCTGCGCCCTGCGTTGGGGCCCCCGGCCGGGGGCCCCTGAAACGGCAGCTCAGATGGTCGGGCGTCGACCGGGACTCTGTGCCGACAGGAACCTGATGTGACGTCAGGAAAGTCAGCATTGGGTCAGCATCAGTCTGATGAGAGCTGCCCACGGGTGACGAGACCTGCGACTCGCGACGTGGAGTCAAAGTCCCCGAGGAACGATTTGTGATCGCGGTGACGGGAAGCCGGGCAAGTCGACTTCGCCATCTGCCCGGCCCCGCGTAGTTCACGCCGCAAAGAGGCAGTTCAACGCACTCGGCCTCGGGGTTTAAGCGGCACAGGCGGCGGCTGCGGCGCAGCCAACGGATCGAGGCATGGCGACGGGCAACCCGAGACACTGAGCTGTACTGAGATTCGTGGAGTCCCTGATGCCAGGGTTACGATCCTGGCGAAGGAGAACCACATCAGTGCCAGCACCACGGAAATACCCCGATGAACCACTTGAGCGCGCGATCCGCGAAGTCCGGACCACCGGACGACCCGTCGCGCACGTCGCGAAAGACCTGGGCATCCACAAGGAAGCCCTGCGCGGCTGGGTCCGCCAGGCTGAGGCCGATGCCGGCGAACGTGACGACCGGCTGAGCACAGCCGAGCTCGACGAACTCAAGCAACTCCGCAAGGAAAACGCTGAGTTGATGCCGGCCAATGAAATCCTGAAGGCCGCATCGGTGTCTTTTGCCCAGGAGATCGACCGTCCCCGGACGAGGCCGAGCAGGTGATCGACCACCTGCGAGCGAAGGGCCTCGGAGTCGATCCCGTCTGCCGGGAGCTGGACCTGTCGCCGTCGACGTACTCCGCCCGCAAGAAGCGCCCGAAGTCCGCCCGGCGGCTCCGCGACGAACAGCTCATGCCCATGATCGAGCAGATCCACGCCGAGTCCGGCGGCACCTACGGAGCCCGCCGGATCACCCGCGCCCTGCGGCGCAAGGGAGTCGAGGTGGCCCGCTGCACTGTCGAGCGGCTGATGGCCGAGCTCGGCGTCGAGGGCGTCATCCGCGGCCAGCGCAGCCGGACCACGGTGTCCGAACCATCGGCGCCCAGACCGCCGGACCTGGTCGACCGGGACTTCACTGCCGACGGCCCCCGACCGGCTCTGGGTCGCCGACATCACCTATGTCAGGACCTGGTCCGGTTGGGCTTACGTCGCCTTCGTCCTGGACGTGTTCTCCCGCATGATCGTCGGCTGGCAGATCGCGAACCATATGCGGACCGAACTCCCCCTGGACACACTTGAGATGGCGCCCTGGCCTCGGCGGACCAAGAAGGGATCCGGCCTGGTCCATCACTCCGACAGGGGGTCGCAAGGCGGATTCAATCGGTCGTCGCAACACCTTGATCGTGGAGGTGTTGATGGGCAGGCCAGCGGGCTGGATGAAGGAGTTGACCGGCAGGTCACCGATGAAATCGCCGGGCAAGCCGTCACTGCGACGCGACGTGGAGCGGCTGTTCTGGCGTGAGGTCGGCAAGGGGCTCACCAGCGAGGAGGCCGCGGTCGCGGTCGGCGCGTCGCAAGCGGCTGGCGGTCGTTGGTTCCGGGAGCGTGGCGGCATGCCGACGTTCCTGCATGTCCCGGTCACGGGGCGCTACTTGTCGTTTGAAGAGCGGGAGGAGATCGCCCTGCTGAAGGCTCAGGACGCCGGGGTGAGGGAGATCGCCCGCCGACTCGGTCGCGATCCCTCGACCGTCTCCCGGGAGCTGCGCCGCAACGCGGCCACTCGCGGAGGCAAGCTCGACTATCGAGCGTCGGTCGCGCAGTGGAAGGCTGAGCTGATGGCGCGACGCCCCAAGCCGGCCAAGCTCGTCGAGAACGACCGGCTGCGCGACTATGTGCAGGGACGGCTGGCCGGAGAGGTCCGGGCCCCGGACGGAACGACGGTGTCGGGGCCGCAGACGCGGGCGTGGAAGGGGCGGAACAAGCCACGACGCCAAGACCGCCGGTGGGCGACGGCCTGGAGCCCGGAGCAGATCGCCCACCGGCTCAAGTTCGACTTCCCCGAGGACATGACGATGCGGATCTCGCATGAGGCGATCTATCAGGCGCTCTATGTCCAGGGCCGAGGCGCGCTCAAGCGTGAGCTGGTCGCCTGCCTGCGCACCGGGCGGGCGTTGCGCGTCCCGCGGGCACGCTCACGGCGACGGCCTGGCGGGCACGTCACCCCGGACGTCGTGATCAGCGAGCGGCCGGCCGAGGCGGAGGACCGTGCGGTGCCCGGCCACTGGGAGGGTGACCTCATCATCGGCACTGACCGGTCCGCGATCGGCACACTCGTGGAACGCACGACCAGGTTCACGATGCTGCTGCACCTGCCACGGATGGAGGGCCACGGGATCGAGCCTCGAACGAAGAACGGGCCGGCGCTGGGCGGATACGGCGCGGAGGCGATGAAGGACGCACTCGCGGTCAGGATCACCACCCTGCCTGAGCAGTTGCGCCGCTCGCTGACCTGGGACCGGGGCAAGGAACTGGCTCAGCACGCCCAGTTGACTATCGACACCGGGCTGCCGGTCTACTTCGCCGACCCGCGCAGCCCATGGCAGCGCGGCACCAACGAGAACACCAACGGCCTGCTGCGGCAGTACTTCCCGAAGGGCACCGATCTGTCCCGCTGGGACGCACACGAGATCGATGCCGTTGCCACCGCCCTGAACTCCAGGCCCCGAAAGACACTCGACTGGAAGACACCCGCAGAGGCCCTCAACGAGCAGCTACTGTTGATCCAACAAGGCGGTGTTGCGACGACCGGTTGAACCTGGGCAATACGTGTCAATTCGCTACACCGAACGGCTGTCAGACATCGGTGCCTCCGCGTCGGTCGGCTCCGTCGCGGACTCCTATGACGCCATGGCCGAGGCGCTGAACGGCACCTTCAAAGCTGAGTTGATTGAGATGCAGGGCCCCTGGCGGGACGTCGACCAGGTCGAACGGGCGATCTTCCAGTGGGTCACGTGGTACAACGAAGAACGCCTCCACTCCGCCCTCGACTACGTACCGCCCAGCGAGTACGAACGGGACTTCTGGCAGAGCCTGGAACCAGTCCCGCAGTCCGCCTGAACCAACATCATCGGACTCTACGAAACTCGGGACAGCTCATCTGCAGCATCCGCTCGACCACTGCCACATCTTGATCGGCTACACCAACACCTAGGACACCATCTGTCCACTGCCCAACTCCTTGATGGCCCGGGGTTCGCATCACGCCTTCCTGACCTGCGCCTTGCAGACTCTGAACATCCGTGTGCGGGCATCCAGCAAACTCACCAAGTCCTGAATCGGAGGACCTTGATCCGCCGGGCAGGCGGGATCGATCCTGAGAGGCGAGATCGATTACTGCCCTTGCCCGAGGAGTGAAGCCGCGTGTTGTCCATGCCGTCAAGCGCCTCGTCCGGCGTTCGCCGAGTAACCCTCACCGCCGACGACCACTCCACTCCCCTTACAGGGCTGCTCGCCGAACCGGAGCCGGCCCACGGTCCCTCGCGCGCCCTCGTGGTCGCCTTGCACGGCGGCGGCATGAGCGCGGGCTACTTCGACGGGCAGGCTCACCCGGATGTATCCCTGCTGGCGCTCGGGGCGCGGCTCGGTTACACCGTGCTCGCGCTGGACCGGCCCGGTTACGGTCAGCACGCCGGGATACTGCCCGCGGGGCGGACCGTGCACGAGCAGGTCGACGACATCGGCCCGGCCTTGGAGGAGTTCGTCGGCGGCGGGGCTGCTCCCGGCGGCGAAGTCGGTGTGCTGCTCCTTGGACACTCCTACGGGGCGAAGGTGGCGCTCGCCCTGGCCGGGGACCGGCCGCCGCATGGACTGCTCGGCGTGGACGTCTCCGGGATCGGGCTCCGCCCGGCCGTGTCGCCCGAGCAAGTCGGTCGGTCTGCGAGGTTCGCGTCACGGCGGCTCAACTGGGGCCCATCCTTCGACCTCTATCCTCCGGGCACGTTCCGTGCGAGCCAGTCGGTGGTGGCACCGATGCCCCAGCGGGAAGCGGACTCGGTGGGCGACTGGACGGAGTGGGGCGCCGATGTGCTCGGACGCGTACACGTGCCCGTGCGGTTCACGTTCGCCGAGCACGAGGCATGGTGGCGGCACGGGCCGGACGAAGTCGCGGAGCTGACGGGCCGGTTGACCCAGGCGCCGCGCGTCGTGGTGGACCGCCTGGCGCGAGCCGGGCACAACATCAGTCTGGGGTGGGTGGCCCGCGCGTACCACCTCAGCGTCTACGCCTTCCTGGAGGAGTGCCTGGAGGCGGACAGGGCAAGGGCGGACCGGGCCTCGTGAGCGGCGCCGCGACCGGCGTCTTCCGCGCCTTGCGCGTGCGTGACTTCCGGCTCTTCGCGCTCGGCCAGGTCGTGTCGGTCGCGGGCACCTGGATGATGGTCGTCGCCCAGGACTGGCTCGTCCTCGGCCTCACCGACGACTCGGCCACCGCGCTGAGCACGGTGACGGCGTTGCAGTTCGCGCCGCTGCTGCTGTTCACGCTGTACGGTGGGCGGCTCGCGGACCGGCACGACAAGCGGGACCTGCTGACCGCCGCCAACCTCGTGTCCGGAGTGCTCGCCCTTGTGCTGGCGGTGCTGGTGCTTGCGGGCGCGGCCGGACTGTGGCACGTGTACACGTTCGCGTTCGGTCTGGGCGTGGTCAACTCCGTCGAGGTGCCCACGCGCATGGCGTTCGTCGGTGAGCTCGTCGGGCCCGAACTGCTGCCCAACGCCTCGGCGTTGAGCGCCGCCTACTTCAACATCGGCCGGGTTGTGGGCCCGGCCCTGTCCGGGCTGCTCATTTCGGTCGTAGGCGTCGGCTGGGTGATGCTGCTGAACGCGGTGAGCTATGCCGCCACCGTGGTCGCGCTGCGCCTGATGCGGAGCGGCGGGTCCCGGCGGAGGCGAGAGGGTGACGACCGGGCCCGGGTCGTGGACGGGCTGCGGCACACGGCAAGCCGGCCCGACCTGCTGGTGCCGATGGGGCTGGTCGCGGTCGTCGGGCTGTTCGGCCTCAACTTCCAGCTGACGCTTCCCCTGCTGGCGAAGCAGGTCCTGCGCGCAGACGCGTCGTCGTTCGGACTGGTGACGACCGTGTTCGCGGCGGGGTCGCTGACGGCCGCTCTGGTGACGACGGCGCGGCGCGGGCGTCCCTCGGCGCGGCTGGTGGCCGGGGCCGCCGTGGTCTTCGGGGGGCTGGAGGCGGGGGTGGGACATGCGTCGTCGTACGCGGCGTCGGTCGTGCTCCTGTTCCTCACCGGTGGGACGTCGATCTTCTTCGTTCAGGCCGCCAACCACCGTATTCAGTTGGGCAGTTCACCCGAGTTTCGCGGTCGGGTTCTCGCTCTGTACACGCTGATCCTGCAGGGGTCCACGCCGCTGGGAGCGCTGCTGGTCGGCTGGCTCACCGAGCGCTGGGGCGCTCAGTCCGGGTTCGTGGTCGGCGGCCTGGTGTCGCTCGCCGCGGGGCTCGTGGCCGCGGCCGTCGGGCGGCGGAGCGGGACGCGGGCCGCGCCGGTGGCGCCGGCGGCGCGGGGCCGGGAGCCGTCCGGAAGGCGAGCGTGGCCGTGAGGGAACTGCCCAGGCAGCGGACCGTGGACCTGTGGCTGCTGACTGTGCCGCCCCGGGCGGCGGCGCCGGTGCCGACGTGGGCGTACGCGGTGCTCGACGATACCGAGCGGCGCCGGGCCCGGGGCTTCGCGACACCGGGCGGGCGCGGCCGCTACGTGCGGGCGCATCTGGCGCTGCGCCTCGTCCTTGCCCGGTACACCGGCCGGGACGCGGCCGATCTCCGCTTCGGCCGGGAGCGCCCGCAGGGCCGTCCGGTGCTGCGCGGTCTGGCGGTGCCTCCGCACTTCTCGCTGTCGCACAGTCACGGCCTGGTCGCTGTGGCCGTGGCGTCGGACATGGTGGGCGTCGACGTGCAGCGGTTGTGCCCGCCGGGCACGGTGGAGGCGTGTCTGCCGCGCCTCCACCCGTACGAGCGAGCCGAGCTGGAGGCCCTCGTGCCGGAGGAACGGGCGGAAGTGTTCACCCGGCTCTGGGCGCGCAAGGAGGCGTACCTCAAGGGGCTCGGCACCGGACTGTCCCGTCCGCCGCGCGCCGACTACCTGGGCGAGGCGACCGTCGCGACCCGGCCGGCGGGCTGGAGCGTGCACGACGTGGCAGCCCCGTCCGGCTACGCCGCGGCGACGGCGCTGCGCGCCGCCGACGGGACGCATAGGGTCACCGTGCGTGCGGTGCCACCGTCAGCGGCGCTTGGTCGGTCGGATTCAACTTTCGTACAGTGAAAGGCGCTTGCCCGGTATCGCGGCCAGCAGCTGCTGCGTCCAGGGGTCTTCAGGCGACGTGAAGACCGACTCCACCGGGCCCGACTCGATGACTCGGCCCTGGCGCATCACGGCGACCCGATGGGCCACTTGTCGTACGACGGCCAGGTCGTGGGAGATGAACAGATAGCTCACGCCGTCCTCGCGCTGGAGTTCCGCGAGGACGTCGAGGACGCGGGCCTGGGCCGAGACGTCGAGGGCGGAGACCGGTTCGTCGCACACCACCAGGTCCGGGCGCAGGGCCAGGGCGCGGGCGATGGCGACGCGTTGGCGCTGGCCGCCGGAGAGTTCCGCGGGGCGGCGACGGGCCACGGTCGCCGGCAGGTGCACGCGGTCCAGGAGTACGGCCGCTCGCCGGGCTCGTTCGGCGCGGCCCGCGACGCGGAAGGCACGCAGGGGCTCCGCGACAATCTCGGCGACCGGCATGCGGGGGTCAAGGGAGGTGTACGGGTTCTGGTAGATGATCTGCAGGTGGCGGCGCAGAGTGCGTAGAGCCGGGCCGCGTAGCCGCGTGATGTCCTTGCCGTCGAAGGTGATCCGGCCTTGCGTGGCGGTGGTCAGGCGCAGAAGCAGCCGGGCCGTCGTGGACTTGCCGGAGCCGGACTCGCCGACCAGGGCCAGGGTTTCACCGCGTGCGATGCGCAGGCTGACGCCGTCCACGGCGCGCGGCAGCGGGCCCTGGGACCGGGTCCTGTGCGGCGCGTACTCCTTGACCAGGTTCTCGGCCACCAGAAGGTCGGGGGCCGCGGTGCGGCGACGCGGCACGGGGCGCCTCGGGGTGGACGCGGGCGCCGCCTCCAGCAGGCTTTTGGTGTACGGGTGCCGGGGCGCGGTCAGCACCTCGCGCGCGGCGCCGGTCTCCACGATGCGGCCCTGCGCCATCACGGCGATCCGCTGGGCCCGGTCCGCGGCCACGCCCAGGTCGTGGGTGATCAGCAGGACGGCGGTGCCGGACGTACGGGTGAGGGTGTCGAGGTGGTCGAGGATGGCGCGCTGCACAGTGACGTCCAGCGCGCTGGTCGGCTCGTCCGCGACCAGCAGGCGGGGGCGTGCGGCGAGGGCGATCGCGATGAGGACACGCTGGCGCATGCCGCCGGACAGTTCGTGCGGGTACTGGCGGGCCCGCTGCCGGGGCCGGTCCAGGCCCGCCTCGCCGAGGAGTTCGGCCGCCCGTGCGAGGGCGGCGCCCCGGTCGGTCGCGAGTCTGTGCAGGAGGAGTACCTCGGCGACCTGGTGGCCCACGCGCTGCACCGGGTTGAGGGACACCATGGGGTCCTGCGGGATCAGTCCGATCGCGCGTCCGCGGTGGGCGCGCAGCACGGCCTCGTCGGCGCCCGCGAGATCGGTTCCGGCGTAGCGGATCGTGCCGCGCTCGATCCGTGCGCCGGGCGGCAGCAGACCGAGGACGGCGTGGGCCGTGGTGCTCTTGCCGGAGCCGGACTCGCCGACCAGGGCGAGTACGTCGCCGGGGCGCACGCTCAGGTCGATGCCGCGTACCGTGGGGACGGGGCCGGCCCGGGTGCCGTACGAGATGGTCAGGTCGCGGATGTCGAGGAGTGTGTCCCTGGGCGGGGGCGGGTTCTCGCGGAGTGTCATGGTGTCTCCCTCGCCTCGCCGTCGAGGGCGCGGGCGATGCGGTTGGCGGCCAGGACGGTGGCCGCGATGGTGAGGCCGGGCAGCGTGGTCAGCCACCAGGCCGATGCCAGGTAGTCGCGTCCTCCGGCGACCAGCGCGCCCCACTCGGGCTGGGGCGGGCGGGCCCCGTAGCCGAGGAAGGACAGGGAGGACACCTGGAGCACCACGGCCCCGAAGTCCACGGCCGCGTAGACGAGGACGGGGCCGGCCGCGTTCGGCACGACGTGTCGCAGCAGTACCGCGTACCAGCGCACACCGCCCGCCCGCGCCGCCTCGACGTACGGTGCGCGGGCGACTCGCTGGACCTCCGTGCGCATGATCCGGGCGAACATGGCGACGCTGGTGACGCCGACGGCGATCGCGACCTCGACGGTGCCGAAGCCGAGCGCGGTCACCAGGGCCAGGGACAGGAGCAGTCCTGGTACGGCGAGCAGCACATCGGTCAGACGCATCAGGGCGTCGTCCGCCCGCCCGCCGAGATAGCCGGCGAGGAGCCCCACGAGCGAGCCGGCGACGAGTCCCACGGCGACCGCGAGACCGGTGGCCCGCAGAGTGAGGGCGCAGCCGTGCACGACGCGCGCGAACAGGTCGCGGCCGAGCTGGTCGGTGCCGAACAGGTGGGCGGTGCCCGGCGGTTGGAGGCGCTGTCCGGCGATGCCCGCCAGCGGGTCGCGGGACGTGAGCAGGGCGGGGAACAGCGCGGCCAGGATCACCAGTGCGAGCAGTGCGACGGAGAGGGCCAGTCCTGGCCTGCTCAGCCAGAAGACGGCCGCGCGGCGGGCGCGTGCACCGGTCGTGGGGCGACTGAAGGCAGGGGCTCCAGCCAAAGGGGTGGCCGTTTCGGGGTCGGTCCCCCCTTCGGTGGCGAGGTCCGTCATGACGCCACCGCCGGGCGGGCCGCCGCCGCGATCCGTGGGTCGAGCAGCGGGTGGACGAGATCGACGGCGAGGTTCGCCGCGACGTACACACAGGCGCCCAGGACCACGAGTCCCTGGACGACGGGGATGTCCTGCGTGGTGACCGCGGTCGCCGTCAGCCGGCCCACGCCGGTCCGCGAGAACACGGTTTCCACCACTACCGAACCGGCCAGCACCCCGCCCGTGAGGACCCCGGCCACCGTCAGCGGCGGGGCCAGCGCGTTGCGCGCCGCATGCCCGAAGTGCACGCGGGCGCGGCCCGCACCCTTGGCCCGCGCCACGTCGATGTACGGCTCGGCGAGCGCCGTCTGCAGGCTCTTCGCCGAGACCTGCGCGACGAGCCCGGCGGCGGGCAGGGCCAGGGTCACGGACGGCAGGACCAGGGAGCGCCAGCCCTCGTTCCCGAACGCGGGCAGCAACCCCCAGCGGAACGACACCAGTTGAACGAGGAGCAACCCGACCCAGAAGGTGGGTGCCGACACCCCTGCGGCGGGCAGGGACAGCACCAGCTGACGCAGCCAGCGGCGGCGTGTGTAGGTGCCGAGCACGGCCACGGCGCAGCCGACCGGCACGCCCAACAGCAGGGCGCCCGCCGCGAGTTGGATCGTCGCGGGCAGCGCGTCGGCGATCATCCGGGTGACCGGCTGCCCGCTGTGCACCGACGCGCCGAAGTCGCCGCGCACGGCGTGCCACAGCCCGGTCGCGTACTGCTCGGGCACCGGCCGGTCCAGGCCGTAGTGGGCGCGCAGTTCGGCGACCTGGGCGGGGCTGACAGAGCTCGCGTCGCCGCCGCCCGCGGCCATGATCGTCACGGGGTCGCCCGGCAGCAGGTACAGCACTCCGAAGGAGACCGTGTACGCGGCCCACAGGACGAACAGCGCCTGGGCCGCTCTGCGCAGGAGGTAGTTCCTCACCGCGTCCCCCTGTCCTCGCGCCGCGCCGTCACGACAGCCACGTGTCGTGGAACTGGAGGCTGGAGGCGGCGTCGAACTTCACGTCGTGCACGCGCTTGGACAGCGCGAAAACGCTGGTCATCTCGAAGACCGGAATCTGGTAGGCCTGCTCGAGGACGCGGCGCTGCGCCGTGGCGACGTGGCCGGCGCGCCGGACGGGGTCGGCCTCGGACGCCTGGGCGTCGAGTTCCCGCTGCAGCGTGGTGTCGTGGATGCGGGAGAGGTTGAGGAGTTTCGAGGAGAACGCGGTGCGCAGGACGTCGGGGTCGGGGCGGGTGCCGTTGCCCCACGCGAGGTCGTAGTCGCCGGCGCCCCTGGCCTTCTGGTAGTCGGCGACGGACAGAACCTTGAGGGTCAGCCCGATCCCTGCCTTCTTGACCTGCTGCTGGATGAGTTCGAGGGCGGACTGGTTGGGGCCGAAGTTCGTGCCGAGGATCACCTTGAGGTTGAGCTTTCGGCCGCCCTTGGCACGGAGGCCGTCCGCGCCGATACGCCAACCCGCTTTGCTCAGAAGGGACTTGGTGCGCGCGGTGTCGTGTACGAGGAGGCGTGCGTTGTTGCGGTAGTCGTCGGTGGTGCTGGCGAGGGAGCTGGTGGCCGGTCGGTAGCCGGGGCTCAGGACAGTGTCGACGACCTCCTTGCGGTCGACGGCGACCTGCAGCGCTCGCCGTACGGCGAGGTCCTTGGCGACCGGGCTCGCGGTGTTGACGCTCAACGCCACGGGCACACCGGGGTTGGCGCGGCCGACGACGGACACCTGCTGCGCCTTGAGGTTCGCCTCGTCCTGCGGTGCAACACCCCCGATGGCGTCGACCTGCCCCGAGGCCAGGCTGCCGGAGCGCACCCCCGACTCGGGCACGACCTGGAAGGTGATGCCGTCGAGGCGGGCCGCGCCGCGGCTCTTCCACAGCGACGAGCCCCACGCGTAGTCCGGCCGCCTGCTCAGCTCGACGGACTTGTCCGGCGTGTAGTTCTTGAGCGTGAACGGGCCCGAGCCGGCGAGCGGTCCGGTGCACCGCTGTTCGGCGGTGCGGCGCAGAGTGGCGGGGCTCAGCAGCCCGAGGGTGGGCGTCGATGTCGCCTGCAGGAACTGGGCGTTGGGCCCGGCGAACCGTACCTCGGCTGTGTGGGCGTCGAGGACTTCGGTGCCCTGGTAGCCCTCGAGGTACCCGGCGCCGAGGATCGAGCGGGCGCCCAGGGCGTGGACGGCGTCGAGGTTCTTCTTGACGGCCTGCGCGTCCAGGGGGGTCTTGTCGCTGAAGGTGGCGCCGGTGCGCAAGTGGAAGGTGAAGCGGGAGGCGTCCTTGCTGACGTCCCAGGTCTTGGCGAGCCAGGGCACGATCTTCCCGGTCTTCGGGTCCTGGTCGGTGAGGGAGTCCACGAGCCCGCGCGCCGCGTACATGGCGTCGTTCGTGGCGGCCTGCTGCGGGTCGACGCAGGTCGGGTCGGAGGACAGGGCGAAGGTGAGCCGCCCTCCGGAGCGCGCCGTGGCGGCGCCGTCGTCGTCGGACCCGGCGGCGGAGCAGGCCGTGAGGGGCAGGGCGAGGCAGAGCACGGAGGAGGCCAGCACGGCGGGGCGTCTGCGGTCGGCGGGCTTGCGGAAGTCGGACATGGCGAGGCAACTCCGGTCGTGTGGGCGGGAGATGGGGTGAGCGGGTGGCGGGGCGGGCCAGGGCGGTCCTGCCCGACGTGTCGTACGTGAGGTGCGAGGGGTCAGCGCGGACAGAGCCCGCCGGCGACACGCTGCAGATCGATGTGCCGGCGCCGGGTGAGCACGGGGCGGCGCGCATTTCGGCGCGCGGGGGCGTCAGGCACGGCCGAACCGGAAGCCGACGCCGCGTACGGTCACGATCCAGTCGGGCGCCCCCAACTTGGCCCGGATCGCGCTGACATGGGTGTCGATGGTGCGGCTCGCCCGTACGCCCGGCGCGTAACCGCCGCTGCCGTAGCCCCACAGGTCTTCCATCAGGCGGGCTCGCGAGTGCACGGTGTGCGGCTCTGCGGCCAGGCGGTGCAGCAGGTCGAACTCCTTGCGGGTCAGCTTGACGAGGCGGCCGTTGAGCCGCACTTCCCGGGTGGCCGGGTCGATGCACAGCGAGCCGCGGGCCAGTGGGGCGGGCGCCGGGCGGGGCGAGGTCTGCGCGGGCTGTGACCGGCGCAGCACCGCCTCGATGCGGGCGATGAGTTCGCGCAGGCCGTACGGCTTCGCGAGGCAGTCGTCGGCGCCGGCCTGCAGGCACAGGACCCGGTCGAGGCCACGATCGGCGGAGGCGAACGCGATCAGCGGGATGTCGCTCGCGGCGCGCACGGCCCGGCACACCTCCAGGCCGTCGATGTCGGGTAACCGCAGATCGAGCAGCAGCAGGTCGAATTTTTCATGGATATCCAGCGCCTCGGCCCCTGTCACGCATTCCATTGCATCGAACCCGTGGCGCTGCAACTCGGCGGTGATGAAAGAGCTTTCGGTAAGGTCGGAATCGACCACCAACGCATGCATCAATTCCCCCGATTCCATGCCGTGGCCGTACGACCGGTGCAGTCTGTCGGAGCCTGACAAGTCGCTACAACCCCGGGCCTGGATAATTCACAAGCCTGTAAAGACGATGGGGAGCGACGTCGGCGGCGCTCCGTGGCCCGGAAGGGCACAGGTGTGGAGGCTAGGCAGGCATCGTGCGGCCTGGCAGTGACCCGAGTCACAAGAAGCCCGGTCGGCGGTCATTTCCCCGGCCGATCTTCGAGATTTGCACTTTCTCTGACATTCGCTTGTCGAATCCCTTGCGGAGCGCGTCATGTTGACGATCGCCTCACAACACCTTTTGCGGGTCCTGCAATTGACGGGTTGAAAACGCGAAGCGGTCGAGCCGAGGATATTTGCGGTTGGTCAATCCAATCCTCATCAGTCGGGAGAGGAGAGCTGTATGGACGCATCGGTCGTCATTGTGGGAGCGGGTCCGGCGGGCCTGATGCTCGCCGGAGAACTGCGGCTGGCCGGAATCGGCGTTGTCGTGCTGGAGCGGCTGGCGGAGCGCACCGGCGAGTCTCGGGGCCTGGGGCTCACGATCCGCACGATGGAGACGTTCGACCAGCGCGGGCTGCTGCCCCGCTTCGGCGATCCGGTGACGAGCGCCCAGGGCCACTTCGGCGGCATCCCGCTCGACTTCGCCGTCCTGGACGGCGCGCACAAGGCGGCCAAGGCCGTCCCGCAGTCGCTCACCGAGACCGTATTGGAGGCGTGGGCAGGCGAGTTGGGCGCCGACATCCGGCGCGGGCACACGTTCCTCGGGTTCGACGAGGACGAGGGCGCGATCCGGGTGCGTACCGAAGGACCGGACGGGCACCGCACGTTGACGGCGCGGCATCTCGTCGGGGCGGACGGCGGCCGCAGTGCCGTGCGCAAGGCGGCCGGGTTCGACTTCCCCGGCACGGACGCGACCACGGAGCTGCTGCTGGCCGACGTGCGGGGCGTCGACGTGGCGCCCCGGGCCACCGGCGAACTGGTCTCCGGCGGCATGGTCATGTCCGCACCGCTCGGCGACGGCGTGGACCGCGTCATCGTCGGAGAGCGGGGCACGCCGCCACGCCGCCGCACCGGCCCACCCCGCTTCGAGGAGATCGCCGACACCTACAAGCGCCTGACCGGTCACGACATCGCGCACGCGCAACCGGTCTGGGTCAGCGCCTTCACGGACGCCGCCCGGCAGGTCACCGAGTACCGGCGGGGCCGGGTGCTGCTCACCGGCGACGCGGCGCACATCCATCTGCCGGCCGGCGGCCAGGGCATGAACACCGGCATCCAGGACTCGGTGAACCTCGGCTGGAAGCTGGCCGCCGTCCTGCACGGCCGCGCGCCCGCCACCCTGCTCGACACCTACCACCGCGAACGCCACCACGTGGGCCGGCAGTTGCTCGCCAACACCCAGGCGCAGAGCCTGCTCATCCTCGGCGGCGCCGAGGTGCAACCGCTGCGCGAGGTGCTGGCGGAGCTCCTCTCGTACGAGCAGGTCGCCCGCCACCTCGCCGCGAAGGTGAGCGGCGTGGAGATCCGCTACGACGTCGGCGCGGGTCCCCACCCGCTGCTCGGCGCCCGGCTGCCCGCCCTGCCGCTGACCGTGGCAGGACGGCCCACCAGCAGCGCCGCGCTCCTGCGGCAGGGCCGCGGCGTCCTGCTCGACCTCGACGACAACCCCTGGCTGCGCCGCCGTTCCGCCCCCTGGCGCGACCGCGTCGACGTGGTCACGGCAGACCCCGCCGGCCCCGTCCCGTACGGCAGCGCCGCCGTACTGCTGCGTCCCGACGGCTACGTGGCATGGGCCGCGCCCGGCAGCCACGACGACCTGCCCACCGCCCTGGCCCGCTGGTTCGGGCCGAAGCACCGCACCGGTTCCCGAGAGAGGTAAACGATGCACAGCACCCTGATCGTCGCCCGGATCCACCCGGGCTCGGACGACGAAGTCGCCCGGCTCTTCGGCGCGTTCGACTCCACGGAGATGCCCCACCTCATGGGCACCCGCAGGCGCCAGCTCTTCGCCTACCGCGGCCTGTACTTCCACCTCCAGGACTTCGACGACGCCGACGGCGGCGAGCGCATAGAGGAGGCCAAAACGAACCCGCGCTTCGTTGCCATCAGCGACGACCTCAAGCCGCACATCGAGGCGTACGACCCGGCCACCTGGCGCTCCCCCGCCGACGCCATGGCCCGCCGCTTCTACGACTGGAGCGCCCGGTGAGCCGCAGCCCGGACCGCCGGGTCGTGATCACCGGCATCGGCGTCACGGCCCCCGGCTCGATCGGCACCAAGAACTTCTGGCAGCTGCTCACCGACGGCCGCACCGCGACCCGCCGCATCTCCTTCTTCGACCCCTCCCCGTTCCGCTCCCAGGTCGCCGCCGAGGTCGATTTCGACGCCGAACTGGCCGGTCTGACCCCGCACGAGATCCGGCGCACGGACCGGGCCGCGCAGTTCGCGATCGTCACCGCCCGCGAAGCCGTACAGGACAGCGGCCTCGAACTCGACGCACTCGACCCGGCCCGGACCGGCGTCACCATCGGCAGCGCCGTCGGCGCGACCACCGGCCTCGACCAGGAGTACCGCACGGTCAGCGACGGCGGCCGCCTCGACGTGGTGGACGACACCTACGCGGTGCCGCACCTGTACAACTTCCTCGTCCCCAGCTCCTTCGCCACCGAGGTCGCCTGGGCGGCCGGCGCCGAGGGCCCCAGCACCGTGATCTCCACCGGCTGCACCTCCGGGCTCGACGCCGTCGGCTACGCCACCGAAGTCATCCGCGACGGGCTCGCCGACGTCATGGTCGCCGGCGCGACCGACGCCCCCATCTCCCCCATCACCGTGGCCTGCTTCGACGCCATCAAGGCCACCACCGCGCGCAACGACGACCCCGAGCACGCCTCACGCCCCTTCGACGCCAGCCGCAACGGCTTCGTCCTCGGCGAAGGCTGCGCCGTCTTCGTCCTGGAACGCCTCGACCGCGCCCGCGCCCGCGGCGCCCACATCTACGCCGAGGTCGCGGGGTACGCCACCCGCTCCAACGCCTTCCACATGACCGGACTGCGCCCGGACGGCAAGGAGATGGCCGAGGCGATCCGGGTGGCCCTCGACGAGGCCCGCCTCGACCCGCAGGACATCGACTACATCAACGCGCACGGCTCCGGCACCAAACAGAACGACCGGCACGAGACCGCCGCGTTCAAGGCGAGCCTGGGCGAGCAGGCTCACCGCACGCCCATCAGCTCCATCAAGTCGATGGTCGGGCACTCGCTCGGCGCCATCGGTTCGATCGAGATCGCCGCTTCCGCGCTCGCCATGGAGCACCACGTCGTACCGCCGACGGCGAACCTGCACACGCCCGACCCGGAGTGCGACCTGGACTACGTGCCGCTGACCGCCCGCGACCAGCTCACCGACGCCGTCCTGTCGGTGGGCAGCGGATTCGGCGGGTTCCAGAGCGCCGTGGTCCTCGCGCGGCCGGATCGGAGCGAGCGATGAGCGTACGCACCGTGGTGACCGGCCTCGGCGTCGCCGCGCCCAACGGGCTCGGCCTCGAGGAGTACTGGCGCAACACCCTGGCCGGGCGCAGCGCCATCAAGGAAGTCACCCGCTTCGACGCCTCGTCCTATCCGTCACGGCTCGCGGGCGAGATCAGCGGATTCGAGGCAGCCGACCACCTGCCCAGCCGGCTGCTGCCGCAGACCGACCGGATGACCAGGATCGCCCTGGTGAGCGCCGACTGGGCGCTCGCCGACGCCGGCGTGAAGCCCGGCGAACTCCCCGACTACGCCGCGGGCGTGATCACGGCCAGCCACTCGGGCGGCTTCGAGTTCGGCCAGAACGAGCTGAAGGCACTGTGGAGCAAGGGAGGCCAGTACGTCTCCGCCTACCAGTCCTTCGCCTGGTTCTACGCCGTCAACAGCGGCCAGATCTCCATCCGCAACGGCCTGCGCGGCCCCAGCAGCGTCGTCGTCAGCGACCAAGCGGGCGGCCTGGACGCCGTGGCGCAGGCCCGCCGCCAGGTACGCAAGGGCACCTCGCTGGTGGTCTCCGGCGCCGTCGACGCGTCCATCTGCTCCTGGGGCTGGGTCGCCCAGCAGGCGGGCGGGCGGCTGACCACGCGCGACGACCCGGGCCGGGCCTATGTGCCGTTCGACGCCGAGGCCAGTGGGCACGTTCCGGGCGAGGGCGGCGCGCTGCTCGTCGTCGAGGACGCGGAGCACGCCCAGCGCCGTGGAGCCCCGCATGTGTACGGGGAGATCGCCGGACACGCCTCGACCATGGATCCCCGGCCGGGCAGCGACCGCGCCACCGGCCTGCGCCGCGCCATAGAACTCGCCCTCAAAGACGCCGAGTTGGAGCCGGACGATGTCGACGTCGTCTTCGCCGACGCTGCCGCCGTGCCCGACCTCGACCGGATCGAGGCGCAGACGCTGGCCGAGGTGTTCGGCCCGCGCGGCGTCCCGGTCACCGCGCCCAAGACGATGACCGGCCGCCTCTACTCCGGCGCCGCGCCCCTCGACCTGGCCGCCGCCCTGCTCGCCCTGCGCGACGGCGTCATCCCGCCCACCGTCGCCACCCGGCCCGCCGAGGACCACGCCATCGACCTGGTCACCGAATCCCCGCGCCCCGCACGACTGCGCACCGCCCTCGTCCTGGCCCGCGGCCAGGGCGGCTTCAACTCCGCACTCGTCGTCCGCGCGGCGAGCACCTGACCCGACGCATCCGCACCACCACCCACACGAAAGGCACCACCCATGTCCACGCATTCCACCGCCTTCACCCTCGACGACCTGCGCCGTGTCCTGCGCGAAGCGGCCGGCGCCGACGAGGGCGTCGACCTCGACGGCGACATCATCGACGCCGACTTCGAGGCGCTCGGCTACGAGTCCCTGGCCCTCCTGGAGACCGGCGGGCGCATCGAACGCGAGTGGGGCATCACCCTCGACGACGACACCCTCGCCGAGGCCCGCACCCCGGGCGCGCTCATCGACGCCGTCAACGCCCACCTGTCCGCCGTCCAGGCCGCCTGACCGGGGGCCGGGACATGACCCAGCAGACCACAAGCCCCCGCGTGGCCGTGGTGACCGGGGCGACCAGCGGCATCGGCCTCGCCGTGGCCCGGCTGCTCGCCGACCAGGGCCACCAGGTGTTCATCGGGGCGCGCAGCGGCGAGAACGTGAGCGCCACCGTCAAGGAACTGCGCGCCGACGGCCTCGACGTCGACGGCACCGTCCTCGACGTGCGCTCCGCCGACGACGTCCGGGAGTTCGTGCGCGCCGCGGTCGACCGCTTCGGGCCCGTCGACGTGCTGGTCAACAACGCCGGCCGCAGCGGCGGCGGCGTCACCGCCGACCTCGCCGACGAGCTGTGGGACGACGTCATCGACACCAACCTGAACAGCGTCTTCCGCGTCACCCGCGAAGTCCTCAACGCGGGCGGCCTGCGCGCCAAGGACCGCGGCCGCATCATCAACATCGCCTCCACGGCGGGCAAGCAGGGCGTCGTCCTCGGCGCCCCCTACTCCGCCTCCAAGCACGGCGTCGTCGGCTTCACCAAAGCCCTCGGCAACGAACTCGCGCCGACCGGCATCACCGTCAACGCGGTCTGCCCCGGCTACGTCGAGACACCCCTGGCCCAGCGCGTGCGCCAGGGCTACGCCGCCGCCTACGACACCAGCGAGGACGCGATCCTCACCAAGTTCCAGGCCAAGATCCCGCTCGGCCGCTACTCCACCCCCGAGGAGGTCGCCGGCCTCGTCGGCTACCTCGCCTCCGACACCGCCGCCTCCATCACCGCGCAGGCCCTCAACGTCTGCGGCGGCCTCGGCAACTTCTGACCCCCACTTCCCCTAGGAGTTCACCATGACCGTACGAGAGGCCGAACACGAGATCACCGTGCAGGCCGCGGCGGCGGACGTGTACCGGCTGCTGGCCGAGGTGGAGAACTGGCCGCGGCTGTTCCCGCCGTCCGTGTACGTCGACCATCTGGAGCGTGACGGCGACGAGGAGCGGATCCGGATCTGGGCCACCGCCAACGGCGAGGCCAAGAACTGGACGTCGCGCCGCGTCCTCGACCCCGACGCGCTGCGCATCCGCTTCTGGCAGGAGGTCTCCTCACCACCGATCGCGGAGATGACCGGAACCTGGATCCTGGAGGCCGCCGCCGCGGACGAGACCCGCGTGCGCCTCCTTCACACCTACCGGGCCATCGACGACGACCCCGACTCCCTCGCCTGGATCGACCAGGCCGTCGACCGCAACAGCCAGGCCGAACTGCCCGCCCTCAAAGACAACTTGGAGCGGGCTTCGCACGCGGACGAGCTCACCCTCTCCTTCGAGGACAGCGTCCGCGTCGAGGGCTCGGCCAAGGACGTGTTCGACTTTCTCAACGAGGCCGACCGGTGGACCGAGCGGCTGCCGCACGTCGTCTCCGTCGAATTCACCGAGGACACGCCGGGACTGCAGACCCTGCGCATGGACACCCGCGCCAAGGACGGCTCCACCCACACCACCGAGTCGGTACGCGTCGCCTTCCCCCACCACAAGATCGCCTACAAGCAGACGACGCTGCCCGCCCTCCTCGCCCTGCACACCGGCTACTGGCAGCTCGACGAGGCCCCCGACGGCACCACCACCGCCACCTCCCAGCACACCGTCGTTCTCAACGCCGACGCCATCACCCAGGTGCTCGGCCCCGACGCCGGCGTCCCCGAGGCCCGCGCGTTCATCCGCGAGGCCCTCGGGGGCAACAGCCGCGCCACGCTCGGCCACGCCAAGCGCTATGCGGAAGAGCGGCGTTGACCATGACGGCCGTCACGCCCCTACCGACTGGCACACCGGACCGGACCGACGTGATCGTGGTCGGCGCCGGACCGGTGGGCCTGCTGCTCGCCGGTGACCTGCGCCGCGCCGGCGTCCAGGTGACCGTCCTCGAACAGCTCACCGCGCCTACCACCGAGTCACGAGCCTCCACGCTGCACACCCGCACCATGGAACTCCTCGCCGAGCGCGGCCTCCTGTCCCGGCTCGGTCCGCTCCCCGACGGCGGCCCCGGACACTTCGGCGGCCTCCCGCTCGACCTGCGGGCCGCCGCCCCCTCCCACCGCTACGCCGGCCAGTTCAAGTGCCCGCAGACCCGCCTCGAAGCGGCCCTGCACAC
This sequence comes from Streptomyces sp. DS1-CR2, assembly GCF_055760475.1. Lineage (NCBI taxonomy): Bacteria > Bacillati > Actinomycetota > Actinomycetes > Kitasatosporales > Streptomycetaceae > Streptomyces > Streptomyces sp. DS1-CR2. The sequence goes on along the minus strand of NZ_CM147085.1, from coordinate 8,251,612 downwards.
CTGGGCGACCGACCTCGGCGCGCGGGTCCGGCGCGGCCACGCGGTCACCGGATTACGCCAGTACGCGGACCGGGTCGTCGTCACCGGCATCGAACTGGACGGTGGACCGAGGCAGTTGGCGGCCTTTTACGTCGTGGGCTGCGACGGCGAGCGCAGCACCGTGCGCCAGCTGGCCGGGTTCGACTTCCCCGGCGACGACCCCACCGTGGAGATGCTCCGCGCCGACGTCGCGGGAATCGGCGTACCCAACCGCCGCTTCGAGCGCCACCCCCACGGCCTCGCCACCGCCCACCGCTGGCCCGACGGCACGACCCGCATCATGGTGCACGTCCACGGCGCCGAGCCCGCCCCGCGCACCGGACCACCGTCCTTCGACGAGGTCGTCGCCGCCTGGGCGAAGGTCACCGGCGAGGACATCGGGCACGGCACACCCGTGTGGCTGAACGCCTTCGACGACACCAGCCGCCAGGCCGCCCGCTACGTCAAGGGCCGCGTGATCCTCGCGGGCGACGCAGCCCACGTCCAGATGCCGGTGGGCGGCCAGGCCCTCAACCTCGGCCTGCAGGACGCCGCCGCCCTCGGCCACCGGCTCGCCGACCACCTCACCGGCCGGGCCGACAGCCCCGCACTCGACGACTACGACCGGCTGCGCCACCGCGTCGGCGCCCGCACCCTCACCGGCATCCGCGCCCAGTCCCGGCTGCTGCTCGGCGGCCCGGAGGTGGAAGGGCTGCGAGCGGTCCTCGCCGAACTGCTCGGCCTCGACACAGCGATCGGCCACCTCGCCCGCACCATCAGCGGCGTCGACGCCGAAGCCGATGTCCTGAATCCCCCAACCACCTCCACTGACCGAGGAGTTGCCGCATGACCCGCCTCACCGGCAAGACCGCGCTCGTCACCGGCTCCAGCCGCGGCATCGGCCGCGCCATCGCCCTGCGCCTGGCCCGCGAGGGCGCCCTCGTCGCCGTGCACTACGCCGGCAATGAGGCCGCCGCCGAGGAGACCCTCCAACGGATCGAGAAGGACGGCGGCCGCGGCTTCACCGTCCGCGCCGAACTCGGCGTGCCCGGCGACGTGCACGAACTCTTCCTCGGCCTGGAAGCGGGCCTCAAGGAACGCACAGGCGCCACCACGCTCGACATCGTCGTCAACAACGCGGGCGAGACCACTCAGAGCGGCATCGCCCCGCAAGACGTCACCCCGGAGCAGTTCGACCGGTTCTTCGCCGTCAACGCCAAGGCCCCCTACTTCCTGCTGCAGCGCGCCCTGCCGCAGATACCCCAGGGTGGCCGTGTCATCAACATCTCCTCCGGCCTCACCCGCGTCGCCAACCCCGACCAGGTCGCCTACGCGATGACGAAGGGCGCCATCGAGCAGCTGACCCTGCACCTGGCCCGCCATCTGGCGCCGCGCGGCATCACCATCAACAGCGTGGCGCCCGGCATCACCAACAACGGCAGCGCGGTGTTCGACATCCCCGAGGCGGTCGAGCAGATGGCGGCGCTCTCCGCGTTCAACCGGGTCGGCGAGGCCGGGGACGTCGCCGACGTGGTGACGTTCCTCGCCACCGACGAGGCCCGCTGGATCACCGGGTCCTTCATCGACGCCAGCGGCGGGACCCTCCTCGGATGACCCCGCCGCCCGAACCCTCACAGGAAGAGCCACACACCGTGGACGTCGGACTCCTCTTCGACCTGCGCAACCCCCAGGCGTGGCAACGCCCTTGGGCCGATCACTACGCGCACACCCTGGAGCTGTGCGAGGAGGCCGACCGGCGCGGCGTCGGCGGTCTCTGGTTCACCGAGCACCACCGCTTCGACGACGGCTATCTGCCGCAGCCTCTGACGTTCGCTGCCGCGGTCGCGGCCCGCACCCGCCGCGCCCGGATCGGCACGTCCGTCGTGCTGCCGGCGCTGCACCACCCGGTGGACCTCGCCGAACAGGCCGCGCTGGTCGACCTGATCAGCGGCGGGCGCCTCGAGCTCGGTCTCGGGGCAGGGTACCGGCGTCCCGAATACTCCTTGTTCGGCGCAGAGTTCGGGCGCCGCTTCCATCACACCGAGCGGAACATCGCCGAGATCCTGCGGCTGTGGCGGGAGCGGGCGATCACCCCTGGGCCGATCCAGGACCCGCCGCCGGTGTGGGGCGGGTTCTACGGGCCGCGCGGCGCGCGCATCGCCGGGCGGCTCGGTCTTGGCCTGCTGCACATCTCACGCACGATCCACGGACACTATCTGCGAGGACTGGCGGAGGGCGGACATCCGCCCGAGACCGCACAGGTCAGCGACCTGCTGCCGATCATCCTCTCCAACGACCCGGAGGCCGCCTGGCGGCGCGTCGGCCCTCACCTGCTGCACCAGGTCAACTCCTATCGGCAGGGCGCCCTGCAAGGGACCGGGCAGGACGGGCCGCCGCCGCTGACCCTGGACGATCTGCGCGACCCGGACGCCGAGGACACTCGCGGCCTGCTCGACATCCTCACCCCCGAGAACGCCGCCGTCCGGATCAAGGAGCTCACGGCGGGGCTGCCGGTACGGCATCTCATCTTCTGGGCGAGCATCGCGGGGATGCCGGACGACCTGGTCGCCGAGAACATCGAGCTGATCACGGAGAAGCTGCCGCCGCTCCTCGCCCCCACGCCCTGATGAGCGGCGACATCACGACACCGCCCATCAACCCTTCGGCGGTACAGGGCGCCTGGGACGTCCGGAACAGGGCCGTCCTGCTGATCCTGTCCGCCAACATGATCCTCGACGCGATCGAGGTCTCGGTCGTCCTGGTGGCCCTGCCGGTCATCCGAGCGGATCTGGGCCTGTCGGCGTGGACCGTGCAGTGGCTGATGAGCGGTTTCGCCCTCGGGTTCGCCGCCGCGCTGGTCCTGGGGGCGCGGCTCGTCGCGCGGCTCGGGACGCGTCGCGTGTATCTGGCGGCGATGCTCGGGTTCGCCGTGGCGTCCGTGGCCGGCGGGCTGGCCGACGGTCCTGCCCTGCTCATCGCCACGCGGGTCGTCAAGGGTGTCTGCGCGGCGATGACCGCACCGGCCGGGTTGTCCATCATCGCCACGGCGTTCCCGGACGGGCCCCGTCAGCGCCGTGCGGTGTCCGTGTACTCGTTGTGCGGGGCGGCCGGGTTCACCGCGGGCCTGCTCCTGTCCGGGGCGCTGCTGCAGGGAAGTTGGCGCTGGACGCTGTGGTTCCCGGCGCCGCTCGCGCTGCTTCTGCTGGTGCTCGGCCTGCGGGTGCTGCCGCTCGACCGGGGCCCACGGGCGCCCGCCCGTCCGGCGCTGCGGCTGCTGTGCGGCGGCGTACTACTGCGGACGGCGGTCGGCGCGGCGACGCTGAACGGCACGTACCACAGCGTGCTGTTCCTGATCACGCTTCAGGTGCAGGAGCGCCTCGGCTGGTCGCCGTGGCTCAACGCGGTCGCGCTGCTGCCCGCGTGTGTGCCGCTCGCCGTGACCGTGCCGTTCGCCGCGCGGCTGACGGCACGCTGGGGCATCGAGCGGCTGATCGCGCTCGGCGCCGCGGCGCCGCTCGCCGGATATGCCCTGCTCCTGGCCCGCCCCCGCTTCACGTCGTACGTCACCGGGGTCCTGCCGGTGCTCCTGCTCGTCGGCGCCGGATTCGTACTGTCCTTCGCCGCGCTCAACATGCGCGCCGCCGCAGCGGCGGCCGCCGAGGACCGGCCGGCCGCCGTCCGCGCCTATCAGGCGGCCGTGCAGCTCGGCGCCGTGGTGCTGCTACCGCTGACCGGCCGGCTGATCGCCGACGGGCACGGCGTCCGGCCCGCGCTCGCCCTGCTCACCGCCGTCGCCGCCGTCGGGCTCGCGGCGGCCCTGCCCGGATTGCTCACCGCCTCACGAAAGGTTCGAACGTGACCGCACCGCACCCGCCCCTCTCCCTGGCCGTCATCACGGCAAGCGTCCGCGACGGACGGCTCGGCCCGGCCGTCGCCGACTGGTTCACCGCCCGGGCACGCACCCGCCCCGACCTGACCGTGCACACCGTCGACCTGCGCGAGGTGCCGCTCCCGGTGACACTGCCCGAACCGGGCCACGAGCCGCCTCCGGAGACTGCCGCCGTCCGCGACGCCCTGCGCGCCGTGCTGGACCGGACCGACGCGTATGTGGTGGTGACCCCCGAGTACAACCACAGCTTCCCGGCCTCGCTGAAGAACGTCCTCGACTGGTTCCTCACCGAGTGGGCGGCCAAGCCCGTCGGGTTCGTCTCGTACGGAGGTCTGGGCGGCGGGCTGCGCGCCGTGGAGCATCTGCGCCAGGTCTTCGCCGAACTGCACGCGGTGACGGTGCGCGAGACTGTCAGCTTCCACGCGGCGTGGGAGCATTTCGACGCCGCGTCGGACGTCCGGGAGGATGCCGCGGCGGGCGCTGCGGCGAAGACGCTGCTCGACCAACTCGTCTGGTGGGGCCGGGCGTTGCGGGCCGCGCGGCAGGAGCACCCCTATGGGACGTGACACACTGCCCGTGCCCACCGGCCCGGACATCGACCGCCCCGACGCACACACCGTTTTTGTCACCCAGTGGTACGTGCCCGACCGCGCCCAGGGGACCCGACTGCTCGACGAGGTCGCGGGCCAGTGGCGCGCCGCCGGGCTGCCCGACGGCGTCATCGCCTTCCACGCCTACCTCAACACCGACGACGACACGGTCCTCACCTACGTACAGGCGGAGCGCCCGGACACGTACCGGCACTTCGTTCGGACGCTGCGGGGCGCGGCCCGCGCCGAACCCGTCGAGTACCGGCTGCGCCGCAGCGTGCACCTCAACTCCCTGGCTGCACCCGCTGGTTGCTGGGTGGTGGCGAGCTTCGACGTGGACGGCGCCGACCGGCAGGAGCGCATCATCGAGTCCGTGGTCGGGGCGCTGGAGGGCGCCCCCGTCGGCCAGCACCGCGGCATGCTGAGCGCCCACTTCCACGCCAGTACCGACGGCACCCGCGTCCTCAACTACGCCCAGTGGACGGACGACGCCGCCCACGAGGCGTTCTTGGAGGGCGCCACCCGGCGGGCGACCCTGGCGGCGACCGGAGCCACCCCCGGTGTGCGCCCGATCGGCTTCAAGCGGTTCCACCTGCACCACAGCATCGACCCGCGACAGTCCGTCGCCGACCATGGCAGGAGCGCCTCATGACCATCCTGGTGACCGGAGTACGCGGCCGCGTCGGAGCCGCCGTGGTACGCCGACTCCACGACGCGGGCGAGGAAGTGCGGCCCGCCAGCGCCGGCCCCGTAACGTCCGGAGCGCTCCCTGGCGAACCGCCTGCCCACCTCGACCTGGCCGCTCCCGACACCTTCGCCGACGCCCTGAAGGCGATCCGCAAGGTGTTCCTGTACGCGCGGCCCGACACCGCCGAGCGGTTCGTCCAGGAGGCCGCAGCCGCGGGCGTCGAGCAGGTGGTGCTTTTCTCGTCTCTGGCGATCGACGCGGATGGCGCCGAGCACAGCCCCATCGCCCGGCAGCACCAGGCCGTGGAGGACGTCCTGCGGGCATCGGGGCTCGGCTGGACGTTCGTACGGGCGGGTGCGCTCGCCACCAACGCGCTGCAGTGGGCCGCGCCGATCCGCGCAGGTCAGGGCGTGCGGCTCGCCTACCCCGACACCTACAGCGAGCCCGTCCACGAGGCAGATGTCGCCGCGGTGAGCACGCGGGCGCTGCTCGACGGCGCCCATCGCGGGGCGGTCCTGCGGATCACCGGCCCTCAGTCGCTGTCGGCACGGCGGCAGGCGGAGTTGATCGCGGCGGCCGCCGGGGTGCCCGTGCCCGTGGAGCGGGTGGACCGCGCGGAGCACCGCGCCCAGCTGACCGCCGTGCTGCCGGAGGCGATCGCGGACATCCTGCTCGACTACCAGAAGGACCGGGACGGCCGCCCGCAGGCGCCGCTGCCTGATGTGGAGCGGGTGCTCGGGCGGGACGCGGTCCCGTTCGCGCAGTGGGCGCGGGAGCATGCGGCGGCGTTCCGCTGAGTGACGGCGACGGCGCGGTGCCCCTCGGGCGAGAGGGGCACCGCGCCGTCGTTTTCCCTGCGCCGGGGTCACCACGTCACGGGCAGTTCCTTCACGCCGCGCATCACGCGGTTGCGCTGCCACACCACCTCGTCGACCGGCACCGCGAGGCGCAGTCCGGGCAGCCTGCGGACCAACGTGCTGATGGCGATGCGCAGTTCGAGGCGTGCGAGCGGTGCCGCGGGGCAGTGGTGGGCGCCGTGTCCGAAGGCGAGGTGCGGGTTGTGGTCGCGGGTGAAGTCGATCTCCTCAGGCCGCTCGAAGATGCTCTCGTCGCGGTTGGCGGAGTCGTTCTGCGCGACGACGGCGTCACCGGAGCGGATCAGCTCCCCGCCGAACTCGAAGTCCTCGACGGCGATCCGCGAGAACGGGGCGACACTGGTGGCGAGCGGTGTGATGCGCAGCAGTTCCTCCACGGCTGCGGGCACCAGCTCCGGGTCCTTGACCAGGCTGTCCCACAGCGTGGGCCTGGACAGCAGCGTGAACAGGAAGTTGCTCGTCTGGTTGGCCGTGGTCTCGTGGCCTGCCGTGAGCAAGTCCACGGCGAAGATGGCCAGTTCGTCCTCGGTGAGCTGGTCCTCTCCCTCGCGCGCCGTGACCAGGCGGCTGAGCAGATCGTCGCCCGGCGCGGCGATGCGCCGGGCTATCAGCTCGCGCAGATACGCGTCGAGACTGGCCCGCGCGTCCTGGATCGCGGTCGGATCGGCCACGGTGAGCGCCATCATCCGGTCGGTCCAGGACCGGAAGTCGGCCCGATCCTCCTCCGGAATACCGAACGTCTCGCAGATCACCGTGATCCCCATCGGCCAGGCGAGTCCGCCGGCCAGGTCGCCCGGCGCTCCGGTCTCCACCAGGCGGTCGACGAGACCGTCGACGATCGCCTGAACCCGGGGGCGTACGGAGTCGACCTGCCGCACAGTGAACGCCTTGGCGGCCAGCCGTCGCAGCCGGGTGTGCTCCGGCGGGTCCATGCTGAGCAGCGACTCGGGGTGCTGGATGAGCGGGCTGGAGCGGGGCACGTCCTTGCCGACGGCGGCGGCCCGGCTCAGCCGCGGATCCGACAGTGCCGCGCGGACGTCGTCGTAGCGGGTCACCAGCCAGGCGTCGCCGCCGTGCGGCATGGTGACGCGGCTGACCGGCTCGGTGCGCCGCAGCTGTGTGTACACCGGGTCGAGGTCAAGGCGCTGCGAGGTGAAGTCCGAGGCGAGAAAGGGGCAGGAGGAACGGGCCGACGAACGGGAATCAGTGGACGTCATCTGACGGTCTCCGTCGCTGAATTGAGCGGACGCTGGTCTCTCGACTCTAGACGGAATGGGACCGGCCGATCGTCAGAGGAACAACCACTTATTCACAATTCACTGTCAAGAAATCGGTCAGGCAACAGACATGGAATTGCGGAAACGCGCGGGGGGCCGTTCACCCGTGCCCGAGCCGGAAGCCGACCCCGCGCACCGTTCGGATCCAGGCACTGTCGCCCAACTTGCCGCGCAGCGAGCTGACATGGGTGTCGACGGTACGGCTGGCGCGTGAGCCGATCTCCTGCGAGCGCGGGTCACCCCATATCTCCTTCATCAGGCGCTGCCGGCTGACCACCTTCTCGGAGTGCCGGGCGAGATAGTAGAGGAGGTCGAATTCCTTGCGCGTCAGATCGACCGGCTGCCCGCGCACCAGCACTTCGCGAGAGGCCGCATCGACGCGAAGGCCGCCTATGGTGACCACGGTCAGGGATTCCCGTGCCACCTCCCGTGGACGCATTCGGCGGGTCACGGCCTCGATGCGGGCGACCAATTCCCGGAATTCATAAGGCTTGTCGAGGCAGTCGTCGGCACCGGCCCGTAGTCCAAGGACCCGGTCCAGCTCGGTGCCGCTGTCGGTGAACGCGATCACCGGGATCCGGGTGAAGGCACGGATCCGCCGGCACACCTCCAGGCCGTCGAGGTCCGGCAGGTCCAGGTCGAGCAGGACGAGGTCCGCGTCCTGGTACACGCCGAGGGCCTCGCCGCCCGTCGCGACACAGGTGATGTCGTGGCCGAGCCGTTCGAGGCGCGCGGCCGGCGAGCCGGAGCCGTCCGCCGGGGTCCCCACCATCAAGACGTGCACGACGCCTCCCTGCTCGACTCGCTCGTGTTGAGCCTGATTGATGATTCACCGAAAACCGGGACGCGGCAGGGTGCGACGGCTGTCTTTAAAGGAGCGTTCACTCGCGTTCACAAACACCGTGCACGCAGGGCGAGTTCAGGCGGTTGGCCCGTACGCCGCGAGGAAGGTGCGTACGGCGGAGCCGCCCACGGCCCGCAGTTCGGTCTCGGTCACCCGGTGGGTGCCCAGGCGCGAGCGCGCTTCCATGGGGCCGGTCAGGAGCGCGAGCAGCTGTTCCGCCGCCTCGGCGGGATCGCACGAACGCAGATGCCCGGCGAGGGACAGGCGGGCGAGCCGGTCGGCGAGGGACTGCTTGAGGCGGCAGGCGCCGCGCCCCCAGACGACCTCGAGCAGATCGGGGAACTGGGCGATCTCCGCGTACAGCAGGCGCCGCAGCGACCATGAGCGGTCGTCGCAACACTGCAGGAGCAGGCGGTGGGCGACATCCTCCAGCGTCTCGCGCAACTGGTCGGGCCCGAACGGACCGCCGCTCCCGTCCGCGGTCGGTCCCTCCGCGGTCAACCGCTCGACCACAGCGAGGTTTTCGGCCATGACGGTGTCCGCGGCAGCCTCCAGGGCGCTGCGGAAGACGTTCTCCTTGTCGCCGAGGTGGTTGTAGACGGTGTGCTTCGCGACGCCCGCCACCTCGGCGATCTCCTCCATGCACGCACGCGCGTAGCCCCGGTGGGCGAACACCGTGAACGCGGCGCCAAGGATCGCCTCCCGCTTGTCGATACGACCGCGGGACGTCGCCCGCCCGGACGGCTTCGCCGCCTTGGTCGCTTCGGTCGCCTTGGTCACTGCCCTCGTTCCGGTCACCTGGCCATAGTACTGGGACGGCCCGAAGACTGCACCAACAAGTGCAATTCATGAGTCGCTTCATTGCAATCGAACCGGAGAGGGCCCTAAAGTGCACCAGCCAGTGCAGTTTGGCCGCCGACTTGCCCAGGGCTCGTCCGGGCAGGCATGACGGCCACCGCTCACCGCTCGACCCTTCGGAGAGGTTTCATGGCGCAATCACCCGACGGACGCCTCGATCCCGCGCTGCGGCGACTGATCGGCGTCATCCTGCTGGGCGGGATCATGGGGATCCTCGACGGCTCGATGATCGCCGTCGCCGCCGACACCCTGGCCCGGGACCTGGGCACATCGCTGGCCACGATCAGCTGGGTCTCCACCAGCTACTTACTGGCCCTTACCGTCTCCATCCCCGTCACCACCTGGGCCGTCGACCGGTTCGGCGGCCGGCGCCTGTGGCTGCTCGGCCTCGTCGTCTTCCTCGCCGGGTCGATCGGTTCGGGCCTCGCCTGGGACGCGCCGAGCCTCATCGTCTTCCGAGTCGTCCAGGGCCTGGGAGCGGGACTGCTCGACCCGCTGATGCTCACGCTGCTCGCCCGCGCGTCGGGCCCGGAGCGGGCCGGACGCGTCATGGGCCTCATGGGCGTGGTCGGCTCCAGCGGTCCCGTGCTCGGCCCCGTCGTCGGCGGCATCATCCTGCAAGGCCTGGCCTGGCGCTGGATGTTCCTGGTCAACATCCCGATCGGCATCGTCGCCCTCGTGCTCGCCCTGCGGGTCGTACCGAAGGACGCGCCGGACACCACGGACGGGACCGAACGCCTCGACGTCACCGGACTCGCCCTCATCGGCCCCGGCGTCGCCGCCGGTGTCCTCGCCCTCTCGCAGACCGCCGAGCGCGCGGCGTTCGCCGTGTGGCAGGTCCTCGTCCCGCTCGCCGCGGCGGCCCTGCTGCTCGCCGGGTACGCGGTGCACGCCCTCGGCAACCGGCGCACGGCTCCCCTCATCGACCTGCGCCTGTTCACCCGGCGCAGCTTCTCGGCGAGCGTCACGGTCGGCGCGCTCGTCGGGCTCGCCACCTTCGCCAGCCTCTTCGCACTGCCGCTGTACTACCAACAGGCCCGCGGGCACGGCACGTTCGCGGCGGCCCTGCTGCTCGCCCCGCTCGGCGTCGGCTCGGCCATCTCCATGCCGCTCACCGGCCGGCTGTCCGACCGTCTCGGGTCGCGCTCGCTGGTCCTGACGGGCGCCGGCGTGGCCGCCCTGAGCGCCTTCGCCTTCACCCGGGCCGGTGCGCACACGCCCGAGGCGCTGACGGCCCTCGCGGCATTCACGTTGGGCCTCGGGCTCGGCTCGGTCGGCGCCCCGACGATCGCCTCCCTCTACCGAACGCTCCCAACCGCCTTGGTGCCACAGGGCAGTTCAGTCCTCTACATGCTCAACCAGCTCGGCGCCTCGATCGGCATCGCGACCGTCGCGCTCGTCGTGCAGACCGGCGGTGACGGCGACGCCGTGCGCGGATTCCACGCGGCGGCCTGGACGGTGACCATCGCGCTCGTCGTGACCCTGGCCGCCTCCACGCAACTGCCCGGCCGCCCGGCGCCGATCCGCGCGAAGCAGGCCTCCCACCCCGGCGACGTACAGGACGCGGACGAAGCCAGGCCCACCGTGGCGACGCAAGGAGAGAAGCAGTGAGCACTTTGGTCATCGCAGGCGGCACGGACGGCATCGGAAAAGCCCTGGCCGAACGGTACTTGGAGCAGGGCAACACAGTCTTCGTCATCGGTCGCGACCCGGCCAAGGGCGAGGAATACCTGGAGTGGGCCGGCAGGCGCGGTGTCGGCGACCGGGCGCGATTCGTCACGGCCGACCTGAGCCTGCTGGCACAGACCTCCGCGGCGATCGACGAGATCACGCGCCAGGCACCCTCGGTCGACGCGCTGGTGCTCTGCGCGCGCCACTACCGGTCGAGCCGCACCCTGACCTCGGAAGGGTACGAGGAGAACTTCGCCCTCTTCTACCTGAGCCGGTACCTCCTCGGGCACCGACTGGTGGAGCCGCTGCGCAAGGCCGAGCGGCCCGTCGTCGTGAACGTCGCGGGCCCGGGCGCCGACCTGGGCGTGGTGCGCTGGGACGACCTGCAATTGCGGCACGACTACCACGGGGGTGTCGCGCTCGGCCAGGGCGGAAAGCTCAACGACCTGCTGGGGGTGGCGTTCGCGGACCGGTACGGCGCCACCACCGGCATCCGGTACGTGCTCATCCACCCCGGGGTCACGGCGACCGGCTTCTCCGGCGAGTACGACGCCGCGACGCTGGAGCACATCAAGTCGATGCAGCGCCACGCGAAACCCGTCTCGGCAGCGCTGCCGCCGATCGTCGCCGCCCTCGACGACCCGCCCACCGAACCACTGAGCGCCTTCGTGGAGGGCCACCGGATCGGGGTCGGCTCGCGCGGCTTCGACGGCGCGGCGGCCGCCCGTCTGGAGTCGCTCACCGAGCAGTACCTGAAGAGGAGTTGACGCCCCCCGGACGCCTTCCTCAGACCTGCCGCCATCCTGCCGAAGACCTTTCGAAGCTTCCGAGGATCTTACGGAATCCTGAAACAGCGGCCCTTGGGGTGCGACCGTCCGACCACGGAGACTTGATCCGTCGCGCACCCCACCCTCCGCCTCGCTCGCACTGAGGAGACAGATTCCCGATGCCGCACCCGTCGTCGCCCACCACTGCCGCTGCCGCTGCCCGGCCCGTCCTTGACAGCCCCGACAGCGCGGTCGCGCTCGTCACTACCGTGCCCGTCGCCGGACCCGAGCGACAGCGGGCCGTGGCGGAGGCGGTGGCCCGCCACGGGGAGGACACCGACGCCTGGCCGCGGGGCCTGACATCCCTGACGGTCTACCTCGACAGCCAGGGCGACACGGTCCTGATCTACACGCAATGGTCATCGGAACAGGACCTGGACCTGGACCTGGACCTGGACCTGGACGAGGCTCCGTGGCCGATCGGCGTCGAACTCGGCGCCGATGACGGAGCCGTCGGATCGGGAGAGGCAACGGTGACGCCCTTCCGCCACTACCGCACGGTGCGGGGCACCGCGCTGACCGAACCGGCCCCCGTACCCGAGTCGTTCCCCGTCGCGTTCTTCGACACCGCGGACGAGGACGCGGCCCGCACCTGGCTCGACGGTCTGCTCGCATCGGAGGAACGCGCGGAGGGCGAGGACCGCGCCTACCCGGGTGCGGTGGCCGCGCATCTTCACATCAGCATGGACGGCACAAAGGTGCTGAGCTTCTCCGAGTGGCTCACAGAGGACCAGGCGGTCGCCCACATCGAGGCGGTCTGGGCGCCGGTGCTCAAGGAGTTCGGGGGCACGGGGAGGCTGTATCGACACTTCGGGACGTATGTACGTTGAGGTGGTGAGGGCGGCGGCTCGGCAATGCCACCCGCCGAGCGCGTTCGCCATGGGGCCGTGCCCGCCGCCACGCGGTCCTGGACGGCAAGGTGTTGATCGACTGTTCCAATCCCGTTGGTCCGGGCTTCCTGCTGCTGACGCAGAGCGGCCTCTCGGCCGCACAGCAATTGGCCGCGGCGGCACCGGGAACTCATGTGGTCAAGGCGTTCAATCTCTGCCATGAGGACGTGTGGCGCATGTCGCCGCCCATCTTCGACGGGCGGCCACTGGCCGTTCCGGTCTGCGGAGACGACGAAACGACCCTCGCGCTTGTACACCAGTTGGTGCGGCATGCCGGCTGCGAGCCCGTGGCCGGCGGCGGTCTCGAACGAGCGGGACTCCTGGAAGCGACCGCCGCGCTCTTCATCGGGCTGTGGATCGGCGAGGGGGCCGATGCCCAAGCAATCGCACCCCCGCTTGCCTATGCCGCCGGACCGAGGCACGAGGAACCAGAAGACACCGAGAAAGCTTTTCGTCAGGAGTTCTGAGCGGGCGGCGACCGTGGGGCCGGGGAAGGTCCCGCCGTAGCCCCAGATTGGTCGTCCTCGTGCCGGGCAGGATCTCCACCGCGGCCTCGCGCTGTGTCAGCTCGTAGTGGTCGGCGGTGCGGGTGCTGCGCGCCGGGCGGGCGCGGGGCGGGGTCGGCAGCGGGACCGTGAAAGGCTTCGGCAGGGCGATCCGGCTGGTCAGCAGTCGGCCGGTGCTCTCGCCGGTCCAGTGGGCGTACGCGGCCGCGCCCGCGGGCACCGCGAGACCCGCCGCGCCGCCCGCCATCAGGCCCAACCCCCAGCGCCGTGACGTCACTTGGGGTCTCCCTGATGGGCCTACGAGAAGGACCAGTACGTCAAGGCGGCGCCGATACCGAAGATGGCCGTGCCGAGCGGCACATGGCCGGCGAGGACGCGGGACTCGCCCAGTGCCTGCTGGACTCCGACGAGCATGAGCAGGCCGACGGCCAGCAGGAACGGGTCGAGCAGCTGCCGGGTGCGCGCCTCGAAGGTGGCGGCCGACGTGCGGTTCAACTCCTCGATTTGCTCCAGGAGTTCACATACAGGCTGCTGCTGCTCGGTAGTGAGCGCCGGGTGGGTCGGCTTCATCGCCACGTGGTCGAACTTCACGTGGCGGCCTCGTCGAGGCCGTGCGTGTGCAGGAGGCGGGTGAAGAATCGGGCGCGATCCGGGTCGAGTGCGTCGGTACGGTGCTCGACACGGTGATCACGGACTCGCCGACGTCCGCCGAGCAGCACAGCGCGACCAGTTTGACGTAGGGGTGGTCGTCGGTGGGGCCCGTGGGGCGGTTGCGGCGAGCCGGCGCGCCGCACGGCGGGGCATCGAGGTGAACGACCGCGCGTGCGTGGTGTCCTGGCCGTAGGCCCGCGCCCTTCTTCACCTTTCTTCTTTCGCCTTCTTCACCGCGAACGCCGGGGAATCAGCGCCGTGAGCGCGAGCGCGATCAGGACGACGCCGTAGCCGGTCGCGGTGGTCAGCAGGCTGACGCTGGTCGCGATGACGCCCGCCGCGACGGCCGGGATGCAGAACGCGAGGTAGCTGAGCACGTAGAACGCGGCGACGAGCTTGCCGCGTTCGGTGGCCGGTGCGAGCGGGAAGACGGTGCGGGTGACGCCCTGAAAGCTCGCACCGAAGCCGGTCCCGGCGATCACCGTGCCCACGAACAGCAGCGTCTGCGAGCCGGCCTGGGCGGCCGCGATGGTCACCGCGACCCCGATGGCCAGCGCGGCCGCGCCGAAGCGCATCACCCGGCCCGCCGCGACCGTGCGCAGCAGCCAGATCGCCGCCGCACCCGCCCCGGCCAGGGCGAACACCAGCAACCCGCCGCGCAGGATCGAGTCCGAGCCGGTGACTACACGGACCAGGCTCGGGCCGAGCGAGAGGTAGAAGCCGCCCAGCGCCCACGCCGCGATGTCCAGCATCGCGATGGCGGCGAACGCGGAGCGCGCCGCGGCCGGGACGCCGACATGCGGCCGGATCGCCTGCCGCGCGCCGGGCATCATCGGCGAGGTCTCGCTCCCCACGATCGCGCCGATCGCTTCGAGGGCGAACAACACGATCAGCACCAGGTACACGCTCTGGCGCGGCCACGGCAGGAACTGGACGAGCACCGCGGCTCCAAGTCCGCCGACGGCGAGACCCGCCACCGGAGCGACGCTGTTCACGATCGGGCCGTGTGGTCGCTCCGCATCCAGGATCGCGGCGGCCAGCGCGCCGGTTGCCGCGCCGGTCGCGATGCCCTGCACCATGCGCGCCGCGATCAGCAACGGAACGCCGTCCGCGGCGGTGAACACCACCATGGCCACCGCGTCGAGCGCGATGGCGCCGAGAATCACCGGGCGGCGTCCCACGTGGTCGGAGAGCGATCCGACGGTCAGCAGCGCCAGCAACAGGCACACCGCGTAGACGCCGAAGATCACCGTCAGCATGCCCGAGGAGAACGCCCAGCGCGCCTGGTAGACGCGGTAGAGCGGGGTCGGCGCGCTGGACGCGGCGAGAAACGTCAGCATGGTCGCCGCGGGCAGGACGGTGGCCAGCCCGGACGACATGCGCCGGGTGGCCGGAGCCATCAGCATGGAGTACCCCCACATCAATTAAAGCAAAGACTGCTGCTTTAGCTAACGGTACGCGGGGGCGGGCCTTAAAGCAAAGGCTTCTGCAATAATGGACGTATGTCGACCACACCAGCCCGGCGGCCGGGCGGGCGCAGCGCGAAGGTCCGGGACGCCGTCTACACCGCCGTCGGCCAGCTCATGGGCGAGGGCAAGGCGGACCGCATCACCATCCCCCTGCTGGCCAACCGGGCAGGCGTCAATCCGACCAGCATCTATCGCCGCTGGGGCGACCTGGACACGCTGCTGGAGGAGGTCGCTGTCGCCGCGCTCACCAAGGACGGCGACGAACTGCCCGACACCGGGTCATTGCGCGGTGACCTGTCGGCGTGGGCCCGGATCGTGATCGACGACATCACCCAACCGCGCCGGACCCGCTATCTGCGCGCCATGACCGCCGCCCGGGACGAGGTGATCACCTGCCCGTGCTGGGAGCAGCGCCGCACGCAGGCCCAGGCGATGCTGGACCGGGCAAGGGCGCGCGGGGAGCGGGCGCCGACCGAGCAACAGGTCCTCGATCATGTGATCGCACCGATGTACCACCACGTCGTCTTCGGCCTCGCCGCCGACCGGGACTACGCGGATCGACTGGTCCACGACGTACTCGCGATGGCCTAGCAGTGTCCTTCGCACATGGGGAAACGTGTGTCGAGCCAGCGGGGGCGGGTTGGGTCGACTTCGAGTATGTCGAGGAGTCGGGCTTGGATGCCCTCGGTGACCAGGACGACCGGTGGGCTGGTGGCGGTGCCGCTGCGCATCCGTAGGTCGGACAGGGCGGTCAGGATCAGTTCGCCGGCGGGCCGCAGGGCCTGGTTGCTGCCGGGCTGGAGTCCGCGCATGGTGCGCTGGCCGCCCAGGGCCTGGCGGACCTGGCGCTCGATCAGGGAGAAGACCAGCAGGGCCAGGCAGATCACGGCGATCAGGGCGGCGATGCGGCGGTTGTTCTGCAGGAACCTCGGCGCGATCGCGAAGGGGCCCTTGACGTGGCTGTATCGGCGCTCGACGGCGCCCTGGCCCTTGTAGTGCAGCAGGGGACGAGGGTCAAGCTAAGTACCCCGTTCGAGACGAACTGGGGGGCGTCGTGCCCCACGGGTATCGCCCCTGCGCCGGAGGCCACCGAGGAGTAGCCGCCCAAATTCGAGCCCGACGTGTACCCGGGCGATGAATAGGATCTCTACATGGACGTCCATGTAGAGATCGCCCGGGAAGCGAGTCACGAACTCGTCGACGCCTTCAGTCGACTGCTGCCGCAGCTGTCTTCGACGGCGAAGCCCCTCGACTACGAAGCGGTCGAGCGGATGGTGACGTGGGATGCGAACACGGTGCTCGTCGCTCGGGCGTCCGATGCGATCGTCGGCACCTTGACTCTGGTGCTGTTGCCGTTGCCGTCCGGACTGCGGGCCCGTATCGAAGACGTGGTCGTTCACAGTGACGCGCGCGGCCGGGGAATCGCGGGCCTCCTCATGCAGGAGGCCTTGCGGATTGCCAGTGAGGCAGGCGCCCGGACGATTGATCTCACATCCCGGCCGGATCGTGCGGCAGCAAACCGCCTCTATGAAGGGCTCGGCTTCCAGGCCCGGCATTCGACGGTCTACCGCTTCCCGATCGACCGGTAGGACGTCCGGAGAAGTGGTAGCGCGGATGTCTCCATATACCGCCTCAGCGTCCTGACCACTCTTTCTATCCGGTGGGTTCGCCGACGGAGCGTCGTCGGCAGTGGCTGCGTCGGGCTGTTGCCTGGTGGTGTCTGCGCCAGGTGGACCAGTGCAGCAGCAGGGCCGCGGCGATGAGCAATAGAGAGACTTGTGGACCAAGATCTGCGTTGGCGGGGGCCGATGAAGCCGCGTGGGCGCGTGTCGTTCTCAGTCCGGAAGCCGCAGGAAACCCTCGATTCGGATGAGGGTGTCCTCAGTATTCGTATGGACGTGACCGGTCATGCCGAGTGATCGGGCCGCGGAGACGTGGCCCGGGGTGTCGTCGATGAACAGGGCGCCGGTGGGGTCGGCATCGATGAGGTGGAGCGCGGCCGCGTAGATGCGAGCGTCGGGTTTGGCGCATCCAACTTCGCAGGACAGCACAATGGCGTCCACGATGTCCAGAAGCCCGGCGTTCGCCATTCTGGTGCGCATCTGCGGCCATGTGTTGCTGACGATGGCGGTCTTCGCCGAACCACGGAGGCGGCGCAGGCACGTCACGAGGGCGTTGTCCCAGGTCTCCCTGGTCGCCAGGTCGCAGCGGATCTCCGCCATCAGATCCCGGCTGATCCGGAGCCGGGCTTGGACGATCCTCCACCAGGCCGCTTCGCTGGTACGGCCAATGAGTACCTGATCGTCATGCCCACCGAACAGAGCAGCCATGAAGGCGCGTTGAGAAACGCCGAGCCGGTTGCTCCACTCGGCGGCGGCTGTGGTCAAGTGGTCCGGGACGAGTACCCCGCCGATATCGATCAGGATCGCCGGGGCGGCACTGGCGGCGGTCGTCATCTCTCGGGTCATGGTCTCTTACGCGGCTGGAACCGCTCCGGGATCGGTGAACGCTCTATGCGTTGTCTCCAGCAGCCGGTTGAGGCTGGTGTGCGGCAATGACGACGGCCGCAGGCTCGGGGAGTTCTGCCCTGATGAGGACGAACGCCAGTAGCGAAGCAACGACCGTTGGCCACCTTTGGGCCCACCAGCTTGATTGACAGGCAAGCCAATCAACGTGACAGGCCGCTTGCCGCTACTCGCCGCCGACGTCGAACCACTTTGAGGTTTGTCAGGATTACCGTGAGCACACCAAGAAAGGCCGCTCCCGCGGCCAGGAGTCATGTCCGACCGACGCTGACCGCCGGACACGTTGTCGAGGACTTTCCGCGGACCGCGGAACAGCACTTCGAGGACGGGGAAGTACAGCTCACGTCGTCTCGTCGGGCAGCGCGGGAAGGACGCACCCGAAGGGGAGCCTGCCGCGCCCCGGCGCCCCCTCACGCACGCACCTTTCGTCGCCACGCGGCCGGACTGCTGCCACCACGCGCCGAGCTGCACGCACGAGGCCCACGACTACGAGGTGCGGCTGCGGCACATCCGGCCTCTCAGTGGGGTAAACCACGTGATCTGCGCCGTCACCGACCGACTTGCGAGCAGCTTCAGTCAAGTCGCCTGTGCAAAGGCCGCTGCCGCAACACAGCTCCGGCACAGCCTTGCGCAAGAAATTGAAAACTCTTGCAGGAAGTCTTGACGCGTACATGGATGGACGGCAGGCTCCGACGCGGAATCCCCCCACGGCAGCTTTCCCCCCCACGAGTAGCTGCCTTCTTGGGCGCAGAGGTGCCCAAATGCCGAAGGAGCCGCACCATGCAACACCGATTCCGTTTACTGGGCGGGACGTTGGCCGGAGTTCTGACCGCGGCCGGCCTCGCCACGTTCGCGCCCGCGCAGTCGCAGGCGACACCGCCCGGCGAGAAGGCCGTCACCGTCACCATGTTCGAGCGGCAGTACGCCGATGTGGCCACGGCCTGCACCGACCAGCTCGGCCCGGCCGGTTACGGCTATGTCGAGGTGTCGCCCGCCTCCGAGCACATCCAGGGCGACCAGTGGTGGACCTCGTACCAGCCCGTCAGCTACCAGATCGCGGGCCGACTCGGCGACCGCGACGCGTTCGCCGCCATGGTCGACGCCTGCCACGCGGCGGGCGTCCAGGTCATCGCGGACGCCGTCATCAACCACATGTCGGCCGGCTCGGGGACGGGCACGGGCACGGGCGGCACGGAGTACACCAAGTACAACTACCCGGGCTACTTCCAGGACGCGGACTTCCACACCTGCCGCACCAGCATCAGTGACTACACCAGCCGTGACAACGTCCAGAACTGCGAACTGGTGGGCCTGGCCGACCTCGACACCGGCAGCGACTCGGTACGCACCACCATCGCCGCCTATCTCAGCGATCTGCGGTCGCTGGGCGTGGACGGCTTCCGTATCGACGGCGCCAAGCACATGGCGGCCGACGACATCGCCGCCATCAAGGGCAAGATGAGCGACCCCGGCTTCTGGGTGTCGGAGGTCATCTACGGCGGCGGCGAGGCCGTTCAGCCCGACGAGTACACCGGCATCGGCGACGTCGACGAGTTCCGTTACGGCGGGCACCTCAAGAGCGCCTTCCAGGGCGGCGACATCGCCCAGTTGGAGTCGATCGCGGACGGCAAGCTGAGCAGCGGATCGGCCCGTACGTTCGTCGACAACTGGGACACCGAGCGCAACGGCTCGACGCTCACCTACAAGGACGGCGACCTCTACACACTCGCCAACGTCTTCATGCTCGCCTCGCCCTACGGCTCGCCGAACGTGTACTCCGGCTACGAGTTCTCCGACACGGACGCGGGGCCGCCCAGCGGCACCGACGGCTGGACCGACATGCACGCCGAGCAGGCGATCACCGGCCTTGTCGGGTTCCGCAACGAGGTGGGCTCCGCGGAGCTGACCGACTGGTGGGACAACGGCGGCAGCGCCATCGCCTTCGGCCGTGGCCAGGCAGGGTTCGTCGCCCTCAACAACGGCGACGGCGAACTGGCCCAGACGTTCGCGACTTCCCTGCCCGGCGGTACGTACTGCAATGTCGCCGCGGCCCCTGCGGACAGCTGCGACGGCAACACGGTCACCGTCGGAGACGACGGGAAGATCGAGACCACCCTGCCCGCCCGCAGCGCGCTGGCGCTGCACACCGGGGCGCAGGCCGGCTGACCGGCCCCCCGCGTTGATGCCGGGCCCGGCGAGCCTCCCCCCAACGGGGCCCGGCATCAGCAAGACATTTCCGATTCTTGCGCAAGTCCCGGTCGCGGGTGGCGCGTTCCTCGCCGGTAATGCGCACCAGGAAGGGATCAATCTTCATGCGAGCACCCCCAACGCCCCACCCCCACCTCCGAGTTCGCCCCCGTACAGCCACGCTGACGCTCGCGGCCGGCTGTCTCGGCGCCGCCCTCGTCCTCGCCCCCGGGTACGCGAGCGCCGCGGACCCCGCGGCAACGGCTTCAACTTCAGCGGCCCCGAGTTCGTACTACGCGACCAACCCGAGCGGCCAACTGGGAGCGGCCGCGGCCATCACCGTCGACGGGGACGCCACGGAGTGGGCGCAGAATCTGATCGTCGCGCAGGGCGTGGCCAACGACGATCCGCGGATCTTCCGGGGCAGTCACGAGGGACCGGTCTACGACCTGTACTCGCTGTCCGCCGCGTGGGACGACGAGAACCTCTACCTGATGTGGCAGTTCACCAACGTCACGGACGTGACCGACCCCGCCCAGGGGTACCCGACCAGCGACAACGGCAAGCCGTACAACGCCGACATCCCGATGTCCATCGCCCTGGACGTGGACCCCGCGGCGGGCAGCGACGGAGTCGTCGAGGCCGACGCCCCGGACGGGGTCTGGGGCATACGCGACACGTTCGGCAACGCCGAGGTCGACCATCTGGCCATGTTCTCCAGCAAACCGGGGGTGGGCCAACCCGCGCTGTTCACCCTGAACTCGGAGGGCGCCTTCGACTACGAGACGGAGAACGTCCACGGCTTCGCGGCGAGCGGCATCACCTACGCGTACGCCGACGGCCTCACCGCCTCCGAGGTCGTCGGAATCAACGACACCGGAAACGCCGGTTACGTACCCGCGGACCTCGAGAACGAAGACCTCTACGAGGATCTCCTCGCGGCAGGACACGACAGCGCGCAGGACACGACGTACGAGATCGGCATCCCGCTCACGACGCTGGGGATCACCCAGGACACCCTGGAGAGCCAGGGCCTGGGCGTCATGCTCGTCTCGACCTTCGGCCAGTCGGCCATCGGCGCACTCCCGCAGGACCCGACGGTGATCGACAACGCGACCGAGCCGTACAGCGCGGACACGTCCACCTCGGCCGAGAAGGAGGACTACGACACCTTCACCGAACCGTTCGCACGGGTGGGCCACACGGCCGAGTAGCGCCGCCGTGGCGCAGGCCCCCTTACGGCAGGCCCGCGGGATGTTCGCCCAGGACATCCCGCGGGCTCCGAAAAGTGGGCATCGTCCGTACGAGTGTCACGGTCCCTCGCGCTTCGCGGTGCCGTGCCCCAGGCGTTCCCGTCAAGGTGGAGAACCACGGTCGATTACGGCACGATCCGGCACCTGGATCAGTAGCCGTAGATCATCTTGTAGGCGAGCTCGGGGAGGAACTGTCCTGCCGAGGTGCCGGTTCCGGCACCGCAGTCGCCGTCGGACTCACCCGGGACCTTGATCCACAGGAGCATCTCGGCGCCTCCGCCCAGCTGAGTGGGGGTGCCGATTCGGCGGCCTGAGGGATTGCACCACTGGCCATTGGAACCATTGCCGTTGCGGCTGGTGTCCACGACAAACGGCTTGGTGTAGCCGTACCGGGCGTTGAGTTCGCTCTTGACGGCATTGCCGTACGCGGTGTTCTCGGCCGTGGTCAGGTAGTTGGAGACGTTGAGCGAGAAGCCGTGGGCCTGTCGGAGACCGGCTTCGTGGAGGCGCCGGGCCATGGTCGCCGCGCTCGTCCAGGCCGGGTTGCCGGCGTCGAGATAGACCCAGGTGTTGGGAGCCTGGCGGTTGAACTCTGCGAGCGCGCCGGTGAGCATGCCTTCGCGTTCGTCGATCTGGTCCTGGGTCATGCAGTCGTAGTCCCCGAGGGAGTCCGGTTCGAGGACGACTACCGCCGGGCGGTCGGCGATCCCGCCCGCGAACTGGGCGATCCAGTCCGTGTAGGCGGACGGCGAGGAGGCTCCGCCCGCGGAGTGCCCGCCGCAGTAGTCGCGGTTGTAGATGTTGTAGGCGACGAGGACGGGCAGCTTGTCCCGGGCGTCCGCGGCGCCCACGTACGCGCCGGTGGCGGTGCCGATGGTGCCGCTCCAGGAGCCGAACCAGCGGGCCGTCGGGGTGTTGGCGATGGAGGCGTTGATCGCGGGTGCCCGTCCGTCACCGGGGTTGGCGGCGACCCACCGCTTCGCGCTGGAGTCGGGGTCCACGTAGAACCCGTTGGTCATGGTCGTCGGGTCCGCCGCGTGGGCGGACGGTGCGGCGGCGAGCGCCAGCGGCAGCCAGGAGAGCGCTGCCACCAGGGTGAGCAGTCTGCGGCGCATGACGGTACCTCAGATTTCTGACAGGGATGCGTCGGATGGTCGGCGGTGAGTGTGGGGAGCGCTCCCACAGGAAGCGCTCCCCACTGCATGGTCAGTCAGCAGGTCGAGTTGGTCTGGAACAGGGGGCAGAGCCGCCACGGGAGGGGTCGTCGGAGGAGAACAGGAGGCAGTTGGCGCTGTCGCAGTTCACCCACATGTCGACCCAGTAGCCGTTGCCGATGTTCTGCCGGATGATGTCCGGCATCGACGAGCAGAAGTTGTGCGGCGCGCGGCCGTTGGGGCTCAGCCCACGAGTGACTGCTGGTCAGGGCGGCGATGTCAGGGGGCGCCGCGGGTGGTGGCGGGCGCGCCGCCCAGCGTCGTCAGGACCGCGTTGTACGCCGGCTTCTTGTTGCCGTTGCGGTCGAAGAGCAGCGGGTTCTCCGAGGCGCGCCAGGAGTCGCCGTCACGGATGCCCCAGACGGTGATGCCGGTGCAGCGTGCGACGTTCATGCAGGCCCTGACCGTGTTCGCGTACGCGGTCGGCGAGGCCTGCGCGATGTCCAGTTCGGTGATCTGTACGTCCACGCCGAGGGCGGCGAAGTTCGCCAGCGTCGTCTGGAAACTGGCGGGCGGGCCGCCGGCGCCGAAGTGGGCCTGGAGGCCCACGCAGTCGATGGGTACGCCCCGCGCCTTGAAGTCGCGCACCATGCGGTAGGCGCCCTGGGTCTTCGCGACGTTCCAGTCCTCGATGTTGTAGTCGTTGTAGCAGAGCTTGGCCGACGGGTCGGTGGACCGGGCGGTCCGGAACGCCTGCTCGATGAAGCCGTCGCCGAGCACGTCCCGGAAGACCGAGCTGCGAAGCTGGCCGCTGGTGCCGTCGGCGAACGCCTCGTTCACCACGTCCCAGGAGTGGATCTTGCCCTTGTAGCGGTTCATCACGGTGCTGATGTGGTTGTTCATCACGCCGCGCAGGGTGTTCGCGTCCCTGATGGAGCTGACCCAGCCAGGCAGTTGGGAGTGCCAGACCAGGGTGTGGCCGCGCACCTTCTGGCCGCGTGCCGTGGCGCCGTTGACGATCTGGTCGGCAGGGCCGAAGTTGAACGAGCCGCGGGACGGCTCGGTCGCGTCCCACTTCATCTCGTTCTCGGGCGTGACCGAGTTGAACTCTCGGCCCAGGATGCCGGTGTACGTGCCGTCCCCGAGCTTTCCGGCGGCCACGGCGGTTCCGAAGTAGCGCCCGGACTGGGCCGCCTGAGCGCCCAGGGTGGTGGCCTGGACGGCGTCGGCATCGGGCGCGCCGGTCGCGATCCCGCCTGTCACGAGGACGGTCGCGGCCAGCAGACCCATGAGCGAGGCTCGGCCGCGGCCGAACCGTTTGATTGGGTTCATGGTTCTCCTTGGGGGCGGTGGGTGGGGGGTTGCGTGGTGCGATCGGTGGACCTCTTCAGGGCGTGGTCAGCTCGAACCGCGGGACGCGGACCGCGCCGCCGAGTGCCTGCGTGGCGTGGTTGAAGAGGGCGAATCGGTAGCCCATGAAGAACCGCCAGTCGTTGCCCAGGGAGATGGCGGGTCCGAGGCGGGCGAAGGTGGTGCCGTCGGTGCTGTAGGAGAAGGTTGCGGGGCGTGCCGCGCCGGGGCGGATGTCTGCGGCCGCGCGCAGCCAGACGCGGCCGCCGGAGATGGCCGCGCTAGCGACCTCGGTGCCGGTGCCGGTGGTGTTCCAGTTGCCGTCCATGGTCAGCCCGTTGACCATCACCACCCGCGTCGTACCGCCGTCGCGCTTGACGCCGATCCAGGCGGAGGAGTCGCGCAGCAGTGCGAGTCCTGCCCGGTCGCCGTCGCGCATCGCGGAGTGGTCGAGCTGGACCGTGGCGGTGGAGGTGGGCCCCTGGATGCGGTGCGTGAGGGTGTTGCGGGCCGAGTAGAGGTCGTTGGTGACGGTCGCTGTCCTCAGGGTCAGCCCGTCGCCGACCGACCACTTGGTGTTGTCCGGGTTGTGGTTCCACTCCCATCTCGGTTTGAGGGCCGTGCCGTCGAAGGTGTCGACACCGATCATGGGGGTGACCTGGCGGGGCGGAGGCGGGACGGCCGGGCCGGGATACGAGGTGCCCCATGCGCCGTCCACGAGTTGCACGACGGGCCAGCCGTCCGCGGTCCAGGTCACCGGGGCCAGGGCGGGCATCCGGCCACCGGGGTACGCGTCCACGAAGGCCAGGTAGTACCAGGCACCGCTCTGCGTCTGTACAAGGCCGCCCTGGTGTGGGACCCCGCCGCCGGGGATCGGCCCGCGCAGGTCGAGAAGGACCTGCCGCATCGTGTACGGACCGAAGGGGCCGCTCGACGACTTCAGGATGTACTGCCCGTTCGCGGGGCGGGTCAGGAAGATGTAGTAATGCCCGTTGATCTTGTAGAAGCGGGAGCCCTCGAGGGTGCCCACGCTCGACGGTGTCGTGAACACCTGCTGCGTGCGGACCTGGTTGCGGCCGTCGGGCGAGAGCTGGGCCACGTTGATCGTGGTGTTCCCGTACGCCACGTACAGGGTGTCGTCGCTGTCGACGAGCAGCCCCGCGTCGTAGTAAGGGGTGCTGATCGTCGTAAGCCTGCTCCACGGCCCCTCGACGGCGGTGGCCGTGTAGACGTACGTCCTGGCGAAGTCGATCTGGCCGAGCCAGTAGAACGTCCTGTTGCTCGGCCGGTAGGCCAGCGACGACGCCCAGATACCTCTGACATAACCGCGGGCACCGTTCAGGTCGTACTTGGCTCCGAAGTCGAGCACGGGCACGGAGTGACCGGCGATCTCCCAGTTCACGAGGTCGTACGACCGCAGGACGGGCGCGCCCGGCGAATAGTGCATGGTTGAGGCCGAGGCATAGAAGGTGTCACCGACGCGGATGACGTCGATGTCCGCGAAGTCCTGCCAGATCACCGGGTTCGTGTAGGTCGCCGCGGCGGCGAGGGCCGATCCCTGGACGGAGGCGGAGGCGGGGACCGTTGTCGGAGAAAGCAGGGCACCGGCGGCTAGGCCGGTGGCGCCCGTCAGTACGCGGCGACGGGACTGGGCGTGATGGGTCCATGACATATGCACGTGTGGTGTTCCCCTTCTGTGGCCCAGCCGTTGGTGGTTGGAGTTGCCCGGGGGTGCCCTGCTCGGTTCGCGCTGAGCGACTGCCGTGTGCGAAATACCGAACATCGATCGGCTTGTCGAGCATTCTGGATGATAGAGGGACGGTGAACCCCGTCAATACCTCTCGCAAGAATCGCTCGTATCTACGAAACTTTCATAGACCTGATTCCGTGTCCCCACAGGCCAGTTGCCCGAATGACGCAGATCAGCCATCTACTGCGATCTGCGCGGCTGCATCGTGGTGGCGGCTCGACGATGGGTGTTGACATGTTCGATCGCTTCCCTAGTCTCCGTGAGGCCCTTGATTTCCGATAGCTTCCGAATGACTGATAAAATCTTTCGAATCCTTTTCCATCTTCTGTCAGTGTCATGGCCGCGATATCGATCTTCGCGTCACAACTGCTGGTTCGACCCGCAGCGTGACGCGGCGGGCAACCTGCGGGCCAATCCGGCCAAGTTCCCCAGCGGGATGAAGGCGCTCGGGGAGTACATCCACGGCAAGGGCCTGAAGTTCGGCATCTACCAGGTGCCGGGCGAGCGCACCTGCGCGCAGGCCACGGGCGGCTACCCGTGGTCCACCGGCAGCAGAGGGCACGCAGATCAGGACGCCGCCACGTTCGCCTCGTGGGGTCTGGACTACCTCAGGTACGACTGGTGTTCCTCCAACCGAGTCCCGCTCCCACTTCGCCCTCTGGGCACTGCTGGGCGCCCCGCTCATGGCCGGCAACGACATCCGCACCATGTCCGGCGACGTGAGCGCGATCCTGCGCAACCCGCGTCTGAACTGGCGGTGAACCAGGACCCGCTGGGCGAGGGCGGCCGAAGGGTGCACGACGACGGCAGCACCGAGGTGCCGGTCGCATGGCCCGGCCGCGCCACTGCTTGATGCGATTGATGCACCGCTCAACTGTGTTGCACTGCTTGTACTTCTCGGAGTCAAAGCCTGGTGGACGTCCTCCCGTACCTCCTCGCCGCAGCCGGTGTCCGACCTGTCGGCGGGCTGTGGGATGACAGCTCGGCCGACCGGCCGGGGCCCTTTTGCCGGGCCCCGCCCGCGTGCCGATGGCACCCCGTGGGTGCCATCGATCGTGTGCGGACCACGAACGGCCGCGCGTTGCGTACGGATGCGGGGCCCGGCAAAAGGGTCGCCGGGCCCCGGCCGGTTTCAGCTCGCCGCGCTGTTCAGCACCGCGAGGACCGCGCCGTATGCCTCCTTCTTCTGGTAGCTGCCGTTGAAGAGCAGCGGGGTCTCCTGAGCGCGCCAGGAGTACTTGTCGGTGACGCCCCACACGGTGATGCCGTTGCACCGGGCGACGGCCACGCACGCCTGGGTGACCTGCCGGTACACATTGGCCTGTGCCGCGCCGGAGCCGCCGACGTCGAGCTCGGTGATCTGCACGTTCACGCCGAGGTCGGCGAAGCGCTGGAGGTTCTGCCGGTAGGTGCTGAGGTTTTCGTTCGAGGCCAGGTGGCTCTGGAAGCCGACGCAGTCGATCGGTACGCCCCGGGAGCGGAAGTCCTGGACCATCCGGTAGATGGCGTCGCTCTTGGCGTTGATGCCGTCGGTGCCGTAGTCGTTGTAGCAGAGCTTGGCCTTGGGGTCGGCTGCCCTCGCGGTGCGGAAGGCGTCCTCGATCCAGCCGTTGCCGAGCTGCTTCTGGAGGTTGGACTGGCGCCGGCTGCCGTCCCACTCGAACGCCTCGTTGACCACGTCCCAGGAGTCGATCTTGCCCACGTAGTGGCCGGCGACCTTGGTGATGTGGTTGCGCATCGCCTGGCGCAGGGCGTCGCCGGTCAGCCCCTGTACCCAGCCGGGCTGCTGTGCGTGCCAGACCAGGGCGTGGCCGCGTATCCACTTGCTGCGCTGCTGGGCATAGGCGACGAGTTGGTCGCCGCCGCTGAAGTTGAACTGGTTCGGGCTCGGCTCGGTGGCGTCCCACTTCATCGCGTTCTCGGCGACGACGCTGGAGAACTCCCGGTTGAGAGTGGACTCGTAGTCCGTCTCACCGTAGTGGGGGGCGACCGCGGCGCCGAAGTACCGGCCGCTCTGGGCTGCCGCGCCTCCGAGGGTGTCGGCGGCCTGAGCGGTGGGTGAAAACGCCAGGACGGTCGCTGCCGCCAGGGCGCCGGTCGCCGCGACGGTGATCGCCGAGCGAGTGCGTTGCGGGGTGCGCCTGCTGGAGGACCTGTCGGTCATTGTGTGTCTCTCTCTGATGGGTGCGGGTGGCAGTACAGGGCCAGGACTGCTGCGGCCGTCGACCGTCAGGCCAGGGCGGCTTCCCAGCGGGTGCCGGCGCCGGTGGCGTCGGCGGGGAGGCGGTCGCGGGCGGCGGTGTCGTCGTAGAGACGCCAGCGGAACCAGTCCACGAGGGTGTTCTGGGTCTGGCCGAAGGTGGGGTACCCCGGATTCAGGTACGCGGCGTGGTCCGCGCCGACGTGGGTGAGGAACGCCTTGGGCGCGGGCAGTTCCGCGTACGCCTGCCGGGCCAGGTCGTATCGGCAGGTCGGGTCCTTGTCGCCGTGGATGAACAGCACGCCGGCATGGACCGAGGCGGCGGGGGTGCCCATGTCCACGCAGGCGACGGGGACCGCGGCGACGATGCGGTCGTCGGGCCAGGCGGTCACCAGTCCGTGGGTGGTCATGCCGCCCATCGAGTGCCCGGAGACGCCGACGCCGGCCGCGGTGTCGATGTGCCCGGCGAACGGGCCGCCCGCGTTCAGCGCCAGGGTCCGAGTGATGACCTCGGAGACGTCCCTCGACCATTCGCCTCCGTACACGGAGCCGAGGTTGGTGTTGTCGGAGAACGAGGGGGCCGGGCAGATGAAACCGGCGGAGGCTATCGCGTGGGTCTGCGAGGCGTACGAGTCGGAGTTGCCGCCCATGCCGTGGCTCCACTCGGCGACGGGGAACACACCGTCGGCGAGCGGGGCGTCGGGAATGGGGGCGCCGCCGGGGGTACCAGGGGTGGGGTAGAAGACTTTGGTGAACAGTGAGCGGGCGCCGCGGTTCCAGTTGAACTGGCGTACTCCGACGGCGAACTCACCGGCGGGCGCCGACAGTTCGGCACCGGAGGCGGGGTGCAGTGCGGAGCTGAGCAGGGGGGTGCTCAGACCCGCTGTCGCGGCCGCGGTCAGTCCGAGGAAGGTGCGTCGACTGAACGACATGTGTGACTCCTTGCGTGGGGGAAAGGGAGGTCTCAGCAGGTGGGGTTGGTCTGGGTGGCCAGGCCGAGCCGGTAGGGCAACTGCGAGTACTCACCGCTGGAGTTGGGGTTCCGGCCCTGGTAGAGGAGCCGGAGCCGGCAGGGGTCGATGGTCATGGTCTGGTCGTTGGTGGCGCGGATCAGCTCGCCGTGGCTGATGTCGGCCGACTGCCCGGCCCAGGCCGGACCAGCCCGAGGCTTGGTCGATATACCGAACGGCAGCCGGATCGTCGGACGTGGGAATGATGGGGCGCTTGACGGAGCCCGGTCAATGCTCAGTGCGCAATACTTTCGCCCTTTACTTGAAAGTCTTGCGCGAAAATTTCAACACCTGCGGTGAGCTGGCGACTTAGAGGGCTCCGGGGCACACGTGGGCGCGCCTGAGGCCGCGCTCGGTTCGCCGGTGGAGCCGCGCTCAGCCCTTGGTGGCGCTGTGCTCAGCTCTTCGGCGGGGCCGTGCTCTGGCGGACCACGAGTTGCGTGGCGATCTCCAGGCCAAGCTGCGGCACCCTCTCGCCGCGGCCGAGTGCGAGGGCCAACTCAGTGGCGGAGGCGGCCATTTCACTGAACGGCTGATGCACCGTCGTCAGCGGGGGATCGGCCCAGACCGCGACCGGCAGGTCGTCGAAGCCGACCACGCTCAAGTCCTGTGGGACGCGCAGTCGCCACGGCCGGCGTGACCGTGCACTCCGCCACCATCAACACGTACGAGCCGCGCGGCCAGTACCCCAGCGATCACCTGCCGGTGCAAGTGAGCCTGACACTCGGGTGAAACGCGTGGCGGCCGGCGTTGACCGCGGTGAGCAGGCCGATCCCGAGGGTCGTCACCACCATGGCGGCGACCCGGGACCATCAGCGATGTCTTCGTGGAGGGGCGGGAGCCGCACCGTAGGTCTTCATCAGGTGCGGGTCCAGCGTTGGTTGCTGCCGTTCGAGCAGGTGTAGAGCTGGATCAGGGTGCCGTTGGCAGTACCGGCCGAGACGGCGTCGAGGCAGAGGCCGGACTGGACGCCGACGATGGAGCCGTCGGAGTTGAGGCGCCATTTCTGGTTGTCGCCGCCCCAGCAGCTGTAGATCTGGACCTTGGCGCCGTTACCGGTGCCCGCGGCGTCCAGGCACTTGTTGCCATAGACCCTGAGCTCACCGGCGGAGGTGTACGTCCACTGCTGGTTGGTGCCGCCCGAGCAGTCCCACAGCTGGACCTGGGTGCCGTCGGTGGTGCTGGAATTGGGTACGTCCAGGCAGCGGCCCGACCCGACGCCCTTGATCTGTCCGCCGTCCGAAGGGGGCGTGGTGGAGCCGCCGTTGAGCGCGTTGAGGACGGCGGTGTAGGCGGGCTTCTTGCTGCCGTCGCCGTTGAACAGAAGCGGCGTGTCCTGCGAGCGCCAGGAGTCGGTGTCGCGTACACCCCAGACGGTGATGCCGAGGCAGCGCGCGACGGCCAGGCAGTCGTTCGTCACGTTGGCGTAGGTCGAGGACGGAGCGCCCTGGATGTCGAGTTCGGTGATGGCCACGTCGACGCCGAGGGCGGCGAAGTTCTGCAGGGTGGTGCGGAAGTTGCTGTTGTAGGGGCTGCCGCTGTTGAAGTGCGACTGGAAGCCGACGCAGTCGATCGGCACACCGCGCTGCTTGAAGTCCTTGACCATGGCGTACATGGCCTGGGTCTTGGCCCAGGTCCAGTTCTCGACGTTGTAGTCGTTGTAGCAGAGCTTGGCGGCCGGGTCGGCGGCGCGCGCGGTGCGGAAGGCGACCTCGATCCAGTCGTTGCCGGTGCGCTGCAGGTTGGAGTCGCGCCGGGCCCCCGAACTGCCGTCGGCGAAGGCCTCGTTCACGACGTCCCACTGGGCGATCTTGCCCTTGTAGTGGCCCATCACTCCGTTGATGTGGTCGATCATCGCCTGGCGCAGTGTGCTGCCACTGAGGCTCTGCATCCAGCCGGGCTGCTGGGAGTGCCAGGCCAGGGTGTGGCCGCGCACCTTCTTGCCGTTCTGCACCGCCCAGTTGTAGACGCGGTCACCGGCGGTGAAGTTGAACTGGCCGCGCTGCGGTTCGGTGGCGTCGATCTTCATCTCGTTCTCGGGCGTCACCATGTTGAACTCACGGCCCGCTAACGACGTGTACGCCGAGTCGCCCAGTCTGCCGGAGGCGATGGCGGTGCCGAAGTAGCGGCCGCTCTGCGCCGCCGCGGCGCCGAGCGTGCTCTCGGCGGCGTGTGCGGTCGGCGGCGCGACCAGTGCGCCGGCCGCACCGAGGACGCCGACGACCAGCGCCAACAGCAGCCCGCGGGTCTTCCGGCGGATATCGGGTCTGGAAAGGGCGTACGAGCCCATGACTGTGCCTCCAAGGTAGAAATCACGGAAGGACTGAAGCGCAGGGGTCGACCGGCACGAAAGGACTCCATCGCGGCTCAGCCGGGGAACCACCACGCGGCGTCGCGTACCTCTCCAACTACGCGAAGAGCCAGGATGCGTGGGTGCGAACCTCACCGGAACGAAACGGGGTGGCGCAGGTGCTGTGGTGCGCGGATCTGCCGCGCGGCTGTGCGTGGACGTGGATCTGCCGTGCAGAACAGAGCCTCCAGGGTCAACATGGTTCGAATCCCGGACTATGGCCGGTGTCTCAGACAGGGATGATTGAGGTATTGACGATGGCTCGTCAATACTCCCCGCAGAAGAAGTTTCCGTTCCTCGCCCGAAACTTTCCGAAATCCCAGCGAGTCAGCGGCGAACTCCTGACGCCACGACCGGTGGACGCCGTAAGGCCGGTTCGGGGTGTTGTGCACGGTATTTTCAGTCGGCACGACAGCCTGTCGAGCCCAACGGGGTGGCGCCGTTTGTAGACAGATCGGCGACAGGCCTTGACCGGAGGGCCTCTCATTCCTAGCTTGTGGCGTCAATGAATCCGGGAACTTTCCGAAAAGTTTTCGGGATCGCCCCTGTCCCCCTACCCCCGGCGTGGCCGCTCCGCGGTTCATCGGGGGCCACCTCGCCCTCGCCCCTCAAGGAGTCCCTCTGATGTGGTTCCGCCATCCGTCCCCGGTCCGCCTGAGACGTTTGCGCCTTGGTGGAGACGGTGCGCAGGCCCATGCCCTCGATGAGGTTGTTCGTGGGGACGGACCACGGTGACCGTTGCCTTCACCGCGCGTCCGGCCGCGGTGCCGGCGACCGTGAAGGTGCCTGGTCGCGCGTACTTGTCGGATCTGCTCGCGCACATGCAGGAGTGGACGGTCAAGGACCTCAAGTCCCGCGGCATCAAGGTGAAGGGCTGAGGCTGCCGCGATGATCCGCTCCCAGCGCTGGAAGGGTGCCGCGT
This sequence comes from Streptomyces sp. DS1-CR2, assembly GCF_055760475.1. Lineage (NCBI taxonomy): Bacteria > Bacillati > Actinomycetota > Actinomycetes > Kitasatosporales > Streptomycetaceae > Streptomyces > Streptomyces sp. DS1-CR2. The sequence continues at coordinate 8,219,858 of NZ_CM147085.1, read as the reverse complement.
TCACGGTGCCCTTCCAGCTCGGTTTCCTCTTCCTGTTCGTGGTGCCGATCGGCTACGCCGTCTACCAGTCCCTCTTCCACGAGCAGCAGTCCGGTCTCGGTCTCGGCGGTGCGACGCAGAAGTTCGTCGGCCTCGACAACTACCAACAGGGCCTGACGGACGGCGTGTTCACGGGCTCCGTACTGCGGGTGTTCCTGTTCGCGTGCAGCAGATCCCCGTCATGCTCTGCATCAGCCTGGTCCTCGCGCTGCTCCTCGACGCGGCCACAGCGCGCGCTGCGAACCGGTTCCGCCTCCTGCTCCTGGTCTCGTACATGATCCCGGGCGTGGTCGCCGCCATCGTCTGGATCAACCTCTACAGCCCGGCGGTCGGCCCGCTCACCTCGATCGGTGACGCCTTCGGCTTCGCCTGGGACTTCTTCGCGCCGTCCATGGTGTGGCCGTCCATCGGCAACCTGCTGACCTGGCACGGCATCGGCTACCGGACGGGCCGCGCTGCACGCTGGGCCGGGAGACGGCGCTCCAGGCGGTGGCCTGGGACGCGGACGGATGGCCGCGGTTGCGGCACGGAGGACACCGTCCGGCCGTCGAGGTCGAGGTCCCGGATGCCGCCGCGCTGCCCCAACCCCCTCTGAACTCAGGACCGTTGGGGTAGCCCTAGAGCACCCTGCGCGCACCGGTCGACTCCTCGTGGGCGGACACCACGAGCCGCCCCGGACGGATCAGGCTGCGCGGCCGTCAGGGTCCTGAATCCCTCTGGGAGCACAGCCTGTTGGCGCAGCGGATCACGGAGCACCGGGCGCGCGTCGAGGTAACCGTCAACGCGCGCCCGGCCACGTTCACCCAGTCCGCCGGGCTGGTCCTGCGCTACGGCTCCCTCTCCTACCTCACTCTGGACGTGACCTGGGCCGAACCCGAGGGCGAACCGCAGCGCGGCCAGCAGTGGCAGGGCTCGGGCCGCCGTGTGCTCAGCCTCGTGGAGCGCACCCTCGACGGCACCCATCAGGTCGCCCTCGTGCCGCTCGACCCTGACACGCCTGTGGTCCTGGGCGCGGACATCGACCGCGCGTCGGCACAGGTCTGGTTCCGGGCTGCCGACGGAGTACGAGTCCGCGTCGGCCCCGCGCTGTACTTCAGCCGCCTCTCCGACGACCACGGCGGGCGGCTCCGCTTCACCGGATCGCTTACCGGGATCCACGCGGACGACCTCGTGGACGCGGCGTTCACCGCCGACTTCGCGGGATTCCGGCTGGACTGCGCCCCCGCGCGATCCGGGGCTGACGGACGGCACGACAGTCGCTGCCGTGGACGCTCGCGTCACCACGCCGCTTGGGCCCGGATGCCCACGTCCCCGCGATGAAGTCGCGCCGCGCCACCAGGAAGGCGGCATCGGGACGACGTACATGGACCGCCTCCTCCAGGTCGCGGGGCAGCCCGGCGAAGAGCTGGCGGAACGAAAAGCCAGAACGCGCGACAGCATCGGGATCACACCCCCGACTCGGGCGGCTTGAAGGAGCTCGCGCGGCGCGTCCTGGAGACCGGCCAACGAGATCAGGACAAGCACCGGGCGCTTCGGGACCACCCTCGCTCCACCGTGGCGTGGACGGCACCGCTGCCGTGCGTCAGGCGCGGCGAGCCCAAAACGATGTCGCCAAGGTCAACCGTGAGCGGTGCCGCACGGCGGCGCCCCTCAAGAAGCAGGTGCCGCCGTGCTCTTGCGGACGACGAGGCTCGTCGCCAGTTCGAGACGCGTGGTCACCGGTTCCTGGTCACGCAACCGCATGATCATCTGCACCGCTTCCTCGGCCATCTCCCGCAATGGCTGGTGCACCGTCGTCAGGGCCGGGCTCGACCAGCGAGCCACCGGCACGTCGTCGTAGCCGACCACCGACAGGTCCTGCGGCACCCGGAGACCGCGGACTCGGGCCGCCTCCAGGACGCCGAGTGCCTGCAGGTCGCTGCCCGCGAAGATCGCGGTGGGCGGCTCGGACAGATCGAGGAGTTCGAGGGCGCGCTCGAAGCCGCCCTCGACATGGAAGTCGCCGTAGCGGACGAGGGCGGGGTCGGCTTCGATGCCCGCCATGCCGAGCGCGGAGCGGTAGCCGTCGAGGCGGGCGTGGGAGCAGAGCATGTCGTCTGGCCCCGTGATGATCCCGATGCGGCGATGGCCGAGTTCCACCAGGTGCCGGGTGGCGACCCGCCCCCCGGTCCAGTTCGCCGAGCCGACCGAGGGTACGTCCGGGTCGGGGTCGCCGGCCGGGTCGACGATGACGAACGGGATGGAGCGCGACTGCAGCCGCTGCTTGACCTCGGCGGGCAGCGCAGAGAAGACGAGCACCACGCCGCGCGGCCTGCGCTGCATGACGCCTTCGATCCAGTCGGGGGCGGGTGCGTGGCGGGTGCCGCTCTCGGTCAGCACGACGCTTGCCTGGTGCGCCTTGGCGACGTTCTCCACGCCACGGATCAGCTCCATCGCCCAGATGCTGTCCAGCTCGTGGAAGACCAACTCGATGAGGGGCGCCTCGCGGGCGGCCCGCGTCGTGCGCCGGTAGGAGTGCGTCTCCAGAAGGCGCTCCACCTTGACCCGGGTCGGGGCGGCCACATCCTGCCGCCCGTTGAGCACCTTCGAAACTGTCGAAATGGAGACGCCTGCCTTTTGGGCCACCTCGGCGAGGGTGATGCGGCCCAAGTCCTCGTCATCACGCATGTCTTGGAGCATAAGGCACGGTCAGACCCCTCGGCATCGTAACGCTTTGATAACTCGACGAATCGGGCTTGACCGCCCGCCGGGCGCAACCTAGCCCGACTCGTGAACTTTCGGCGATAGTACCGAAACAGTTTCGAGAGCACCGAGGCGATGACTCTACGCGCACGGTTGCCGAGATCGGTCGCAGCTGGCGGTGCTGCCCTGGCCCTGCTGCTGTCCCTGTCCGGGTGCGGCGGCGGCTCATCCGCGGCAGGCGGCGACGACGGGAAGATCCACGTCCTGGTCTATGGGGACGCGGCGAACAAGGTCGAGAAGCAGCTGATCGCCACCTTCAACAAGCAGTCGAAGCTGAAGGCGGCCCTGGACACCATCCCCGGCGCGGACTACCAGGCGAAGCTGCAGACGATCATCAACAGCAAGCAGGCGCCCGACGTGTTCTTCAACTGGGGCGGTGGCAGCATCAAGCCGTTCGTCGACGCGGACCTGCTGATGCCGCTGGACGACTTCATCGCCGACGATCCCGCCCTGAAGTCGAAGTTCCTGCCCTCCGGCCGGTGCTGTTCTTTCACAACGAGAAGGTCCTCGCCGACGCTGGTGTGCAGCCGCCGAAGACCTGGGATGAACTCCTCGACGCGGTCAAGGCGTTGAAGGCGACGGGCGTCACGCCCATCGCGCTCGGCGGCGGGGACCGGTGGCCGACCCTGATGTGGTTCGAGTACCTCTTCGACCGTGTCGCCGGGCCGGGCCTGTTCCAGAAGGCCCTCGACGGGGACAAGTCCGCCTGGGAGAGCACCGACAGCAAGAAGGCGCTCGGCGTGATCAGGGACCTGGTGGACGCGGGCGCGTTCGGTTCGAACTTCGACTGCGTGAAGTTCACCGACCGGGGCTCCCCCACGCTGCTCGCCACCGGCAAGCCCGGCTTCGAGCTGATGGGTTCGTGGGAGTACGCGACGCAGCAGGACGCACACCCCGATTCCGCGAAGGAGGACTTCGGCTACAGCGACTTCCCGACCGTCGCAGGCGGCAAGGGCGACGCGGGCGACCTCGTCGGCAACACCAACAACTTCTACTCGGTCCTGAAAAAGACCGCGCGCCCCGAGGCCGTCGCGACTTCCTGAAGCTCCAGTACTCCGACGAGTTCGTGAAGGCGCAGCTCGGTATCGGCAATCTGCCCACCACGACCAACACCCAGGACTTCCTGGACGAGGCGGCGAGCCCCGGCTTCGCGAAGTTCCAGTACGACCTGGTGAAGAAGGCGCCCTCGTTCCAGCTGTCGTGGGACCAGGCCTACCCGCAGTCCGCGGCGACCTCGATGTACCAGGCGGTCCAGCAGTTCTTCAACGGGCAGCTGGACGAGGGCGGTTTCATCAAGGTGATGCAGGCCCTGCCGACCTCATGAGCACCGAGACCCTCGTCAAGCGCGACCGGGCCGCCGCGCCCGCGAAGCCCGCCGATCGCCGCGGGCGCGGCGCCGGCGTGGGCGTGGGCGTGGGCCCGTCCCGGCGTCGGCTGGGCGGTCCCCGCCGCGGTCTTCTTCGGCCTGTTCGCCCTCGTGCCCCTCGTGCTGGTCGCCGTTCTGTCGTTCGCGACGTGGAACGGCCTGAGCGACCCGGAGTTCACCGGGCTCGACAACTGGAAGAAGCTCTTCGACGACCCCGTGCTGATCGAGAGCCTCTGGCTGAGCGTCCTGCTGACCGCGCTCGGTGTCAGGCCCCCTGGCTGTTCGGCGACGGCAACCTGTTCGGGCATCAGGCCAGCGCCATCGGCGTCCTCGTCTTCGTCAGCACCTGGCAGTTCACGCCGCTGCACACGCTGATCTACCAGGGCGCCGCCTTCACGCGCACTTCGCGTTCACTGTCGAACCATAGATCCGACAGACCGAAACTTTTCAGTCGCCCCGGTTCACCTGGAAGCCCCAACTCCCTCACAGCTAACAACCGATGGCGCGAGAACCTGGGTCAGGCAGTTACTTCCCGAGGTCACGGCGCCTTTTCCACTCACCCATGACAGCAAAATCTTTCGCGTCAAGTTCCGAAACTATTGACTCGACCGAACCTCAAGGCCAGCATGTGCCGCACCGATCCCGGCAACAGATGGCCCTGTGCTCTCCTGTGCTCGGCCATCACCTTCACGAGGAGGATGCGTGCACGAGGACGACACCCGCACCCGGATCAGCCGCAGAGGCGTCATCGGCGGCGTCGGCGCACTGGCGCTCGGCGCCGCGTCCGGCCTGCTGCTCCCCGCTTCGGCACATGCGGACACGACCATCACGACGAACCAGACCGGCACCAACAACGGGTTCTACTACTCGTTCTGGACCGACGGCGGCGGCTCCGTCTCCATGACCCTGGCCTCAGGCGGCAACTACCGCACGTCCTGGACGAATTGCGGCAACTTCGTCTGTGGAAAGGGCTGGAGCAACGGCAGCCGCAGGACCGTCCAGTACTCGGGGAGCTTCAGCCCGTCCGGCAACGGCTACCTGGCCCTCTACGGCTGGACGTCGAACCCGCTCGTCGAGTACTACATCGTCGACAACTGGGGCACCTACCGGCCCACCGGCACCTACAAGGGAGCGGTGACCAGCGACGGCGGCACCTACGACATCTACCAGACGACGCGGTACAACGCGCCGTCCGTCGAGGGCACAAAGACCTTCAACCAGTACTGGAGCGTGCGGCAGTCGAAGCGCACCGGCGGTGCCATCACCACCGGAAACCACTTTGACGCGTGGGCACGCGCCGGCATGCCTCTGGGCAGCTTCAGTTACTACATGATGCTGGCGACCGAGGGGTACCAGAGCAGCGGCAGTTCCAACATCACCGTGAACAGCTGATCCGGCCGCCTCGCGTCGGTTGCGCACCGCTCCGGTGCGCAACCGACGCGAGCAGTCGGCCCTGAGAGGGCGTTAAGCCCGATCCCTTCCTCAGTTCGTGATCGCTCGATCGTGGTACCGATCGCTGCGCGCGCCGCCCGGTGGGTGGCCACCGTCGGCCGCCGCCCCGACACGCCCATCGAACGGCTCGGCAATGTGGAGCGGCTGCAGGCCTGGTGCCGAGGCGTAGGAACCGCTCTGGACGGCGGCGAGGATCTGGCCGAGGTCCTGGCGTTGCTGCACGAACTGCGCGATGCGGCCTACGAGATCGCTGCCGCGGCCGTGTACGCCCGGCGCCCGTCGGCAGAGGCGGTGGAACTGCTCAACCGGGTGGCCCTGGTCGAACCCCCAGTAACCCAACTGCGGCTGACTCCCACCGGTGTGGAGGCGGCAGAGGCAGGCCGTCAGCTCTCGGGGGCCGGGCTGCGGGCTCTCGTCGCGCGGGACCTGATCGCCATCATGAGTGACGAGGCTGCGGGGGTGTCTGCGGGCCTGCGACTCCGAGAGCTGCCGGATGATCTATCTCGACTCCGCGCACGGCAAGCCCCGCAAATGGTGCTCGATGCAGCGCTGCGGCAACAGCGCCAAGGCGGCCCAGCACCGGCTGCGCGCCGCTGACCCCGGCAGGTAGCCGGTGTGCGCCGTTCAAGCGTTCCGGGGCCGGGACGTCAGGGTTTCGTAAGGCGGGAAAGCCTTCCCCGCGAAGGAGCGATGACCATGGAATAGGCGTATGCGAATTGCGCTTTTTCGGCCGCGCTTCGGCGGCAGACTCCACGATCCGAGAACCGCCACCATGGTCGGGCGCCTGCTGGGCCTGGCGGTCTTCGTCTGCTTCGTGACGGGCGTGCTCAGCCACTACCTGCAAGAGCCCCCCAGGTGGCTGTCCGGGCACCTGCCGACGCGGCCCGTCTGGGGATACCGGTTCAGCCAGGGACTACATGTAATCAGCGGAATCGCCGCGGTGCCGCTGCTCCTGGTGAAACTGTGGACCGTCTATCCGCAGCTGTTCGTGTGGCCGCCCGTCAAGTCCCCCGCCCACGCCGCGGAGCGGCTGTCGATCGCCGCGCTGGTGTCCTGCACGCTGCTCGAAGTGTTCATGGGACTGTTGAACACCGTGCAGTGGTACGTATGGCCGTTCTCCTTCCGCCAAGTCCACTGGGCCTTGGCGTGGATCATCATCGGCTCCTTGCTGGTCCACCTCGCGGTGAAGGCCCCCCTGATCATTGAGCATTGGCGCCGACCCACGAGGCCGCAGCCTGGGCTCAAGCCCGACCAGGCCGTAAGTGCGACCGTTGCCGGGCGCGACGAGCTGGACAGGCGTTCGCTGCTGCGAGGGGTGGCCGTCGCCGTCGGAGCGGTCACCGTCGTCACGGCGGGACAGTCCGTGGCCCCGCTGAAGGATGCCGACCTGCTGGCTCCCCGGGATCCCGATGTCGGACCCCAGGGACTTCCGGTCAACCGGACGGCGAAGGCCGCGGGCATCACGACTCACGCCGTCAGCAACTGGAAGCTGCAGGTGCACGGACCGCGGCCCTACACGTTGACCCTGGACGAGCTGAGGACGATGCCTCAGCATCGGGTGGAACTGCCGATCGCCTGTGTAGAGGGGTGGTCGAAGTCGGCGCACTGGGACGGGGTGCGGATCAAAGACCTCCTGGCCCGCGCCGGCGTCGAAGACGGCGCCCGCCTGCGCATCGTGTCCCTGCAACGCCACGGCGGCTACGGCGTGAGTGAGATGGACCGCCCTTACACACGGGACGACCTCACCCTGCTCGCGCTGCGCCTCAATGGTGAGGTGCTGGCGCCGGACCACGGCTACCCGGCCCGCATCATCGCACCGAACAGGCCTGGCGTTCTGCAGACCAAGTGGGTCACCCGGCTGGAGGTGCTGGCATGAGATCCCTGACTGCCCTGCGAATACTCCTGGTCGTGCTGGGGCTTGGGCTGTGCGGCTTCGGCGTGTTCCAGTTCGTCGACCGCACGGCTCCCGGCCCGGGAGACGTGGCCGAGGTCCTGGAGTGGCTGGCCGGTGCCGTCGTTGTGCACGACGGGTTCCTGGTCCCCGCGGTCCTGGTTGCGGGACAGCCCCTCGCCGACTCGGCCGCCCGTACGGTGCTGCGCGGCGGACTCCTGAGCGCAGGCTGCCTGTCACTGATCGCGTTGCCGATGGTGCTGCGTGCGGGGAAGTCCGCCAACGCGACCGTGCTGCCGCTGAGTTACCCGCTCAACTGGGGCATCGTCATGAGCGTCACGCTTGTGGTCACCGCGTCTGTGTCCTGGGCCAGGTGGCAGCGTTCCCTCATGCCGGCTGGACGCGGAAATACAGGGAGCTGACCGTGCCCCCTGAGCCGGCTAGTGGGCGGACGGCGACCACCTGGGCGTCGTCCCGCGCTGCGCCGGTCAGGACCTGGCGCACGATGATCTGCTCGCACGTCCCCGCACCCTGATGCGCGCGGCAGCTGGTTGTGCCGGCATCATGCCAGGGCCTGCCGGCGTCATGCGGCGAGTTCGGGGTTGTGGGGCGAGAAGTTCACGGCCTGGGCGCGCAGGGGCATCCTGCCGGTGCGGATCTGCTGGGGGCGGAACCGGACGCGGCGGCCTGTGCCGCCGTCGTCACCGCACGATCCGGGGGTGACCCATTCCAGCTGAGCCACGCCCGACAGCTGTACCAGGGTGCCGGTGGCGAAGTCGACGAAGAGCAGGGCGGCTTCTGGGTCGACGGCGATGTTGCCCAGGCTGTTGAAGAGGTTGTTGCCCGCGTAGTCGGGCCACCAGATCACGCCGTCCTCGACCCGGACGAATCCAGGGTTGCCGCCCTTGTGTGACGTGTCGGTTCCCCGGGTGGGGTGGGTGGTGCCGAGGAAGAACGTGTCAGCCTGCCGGATCATGCGCTCATGCCCGGCGGTGAGGAGCCCGTCCCCCGAGGCTTCTCCGCTCGCTGCGGCTGGATCGGCCGGGGCCGGGGTGAGAGTGCGCTGCTGGATGTAGGAGGGGCAGTTCCCGAATGCCTGATCGGCGTCGATCTGCAGTGTGTGGCGCCCGCCGGCGGTAAGTGTTCCGTTGACGCGGACCCTTCGCCGGATGGCGAAGTCGATGGTGAGCAGACCGGCTTCCTGTCCGGCGGGCATGTTCTGGAGCGGGTCGCCCTCCTGCGGGGCTGTGTGGACCGTGAGGGTGGTGCCGTGTGCATCCAGGAAGCCTGCCTCTCCCTGCAATGGGGAGGTCCACAGGCGGCCCGTGCCGTCACGGGCGGTCAGAACGGCGAGGGTGCGTTCAGCGAGGAACCGGGTGATGCCTCCGTCCAGTCGCGGAGGCAGGAGCATGCCTTCGAGCCGGGCCGCTTCGACCTCGACTCCCGCCCGCTGCTGGACGTCGCGTTCGCCTTCGTGAAATCCCACGCTGCTCATCGTCGCTCCTGTCGGGTCATTTCCGTCCGCGCCCGCCGTGCGCCTTGCGGCGGTCGGCCGGCGTGTCAGGTGTCGCCGGTTCGGTCGGTGTGCGTTCGTTCGTAATGGCGGGCGACCCGTGTGCGGTTGCCGCAGATATTGCTGGTGCACCACTTGCGCCGCTTGTTCTCGGCAAGGAAGAGCATCGAGCAGGCCGGGTTGGCGCAGCGGCGCAGGAGCCCCAGGCGTTCGGGGTCGGCGAGCAGGCCGATGGCCTCCGCAGCGATGGCGGCCAGCGCCGCATTCCCGCCGTGTTCGGTGTGCCAGCGTTCCTCGCTGCGGATACCACCGGCCGTCATGACCAGCCGAGGGCTCATGGGGGCCGAGGCCGCGGCGGCATTGATGTCGTCCAGCGAGGTGGGCCGGACGTCCCGACCCTCCAGATGAGCGTCCAGGACGTCCCGGATCGCCACGCGCAGTCGGCGCATGGCCGTGATGTCGGGAACGGGCCCGGACGGCAGGCTTCCGGATTGCAGGGCCCACCATGTTGCGGAAGCGTCTTGTGTGCCAATGAGATCTGTGGCCGGTTCGGTGACCGTGATCAGCGTGTCGGCCAGGTCCAGCGCAACAAGGGGCTCACCCCCCATGGGGAAGCCCGCCTCCTGTAGCTCATCTACACCAATTCGAATGCGCACGATGCCACTATACCCATTAGCATCCCAGAAGAACACCGTGGTCCAGCCGACAGATAGGTTGCGTGTACAGGGATACAGGCGACCCCTTGCGGACTACCCCTAATGGCCCTACGCTCGCATTACCCATTAATCGCGGGTTCGGCTCGAGGAAGTCTGGATCACACTGGATCCAGCTGACGCCTACGCAGTTCACCCCGCGTTCGATGAAAGGAACCGGCCATGGGACTGTCATGGCAGCAGGGACCGCTCTCCTCTACTGCGCTCGGAAGGTTCCTCACCCCCGAGCCCCTGCCGGAAAGGCTGCTCTTCGCGGAGCGGCTGCGCCGCCGGATGAAAGTGAAGTTCGGCGGGGAATGGATCGCGGACAGCGAGGACATCGTGCTGCTGCACGAGCCGGGACGCTATCCGGTCGCCTACTTCCCACTCTCGTCGGTACGTCCCGACGTTCTCGAAGCCAGCGGGCGCACCACCCAGCACCGCGAGCTCGGCGAGACGTCCTGGTTCACCGTGGACGCCGCAGGCCATCGCACTGAACGCGCGGCGTGGCAGCTCACGGGGCTCCCCTCGTACGCCGGCGAGCTGGAGGGGCGTGTCGCCTTCGCATGGCGGGCCATGGACGCCTTCTACGAGGAGGACGAGCGGATTCTCGGGCACGCGGCGGACCCCTATCACCGCATCGACATCCGCGACACGTCCCGCACGCTGGAGGTGCGCTCGGGGGACACGGTGATCGCGCGGACCACTCGGCCGGTGGTGCTCTACGAATCCGGGTTCGCACCGCGGTGGTACGTGCCGCGCGAGGACATCCAGGAGAAGGAACTGACGCCGGTCGAGGGCCAGACGTTCTGCCCCTACAAGGGGCTGGCCAGCTACTACGACATCGGCGAGTCCAAGAAGGCGGCCTGGTACTACCACGAGGCCTACACCGAGGTCGGGAGGGTTGACGACCTGGTCTCCTTTGAACCCGACAAGGTCGAGATCTACCTCGACGGTGAGCGGCTGCACCTCGAACCGGGCCAGCAGGTCGTGCCCCACGGGGTCGACCGGGGCCTGGGGACCGATGAGGTCCTCTCCCGCTGAAACCGAGTCCGCCACGGGCAGGGACACGCTCACCAACCGCTCGGCCCCCAGGGCACATGAAGTTCCCCCAAGGCCGGGTAGTTAGCGTTTCCGCTGGTCACGCAAGGGGGGCGGCATCGTGATTGCCGCGTAGCGGCCCGTGCGGACTCTCTTGATCATTCCTCTCTCGGCCCAGCGGGCGAGTTGGCGATAGGTGGCGACGAGGGTGACGTCGCCGAGGAGCTCGGCGATCTCTCTTGATCGCCACAGCCGTTCGGGCTCTGCCTGCAGGATGGTCAGGACACGTGCCATGCGGTTGCCGGTGTTCTCCCGGTCGGTCGTCGCGGGCAGTGCGGGCTGTGGCGGTGGGGGCGGCAGGAGAGTGATCGTCGTCGAGGTCACGACCTTGCTGCCGTCGGGTCGGCCGTCCAGTTTTCTTTCCGCGTAACGGGAGATGGGGGACTTCACCTTGCGGGTGCTGACACGGGACCGCCGCGCGGGCGACAGCGCCGACAGGACTCGTCGGCCGATCTCCCCGATGCCCTGCTCGAAGACTCCTTCCGCGCATACCAGCAGGTCGCGAGCGGTTTGGAAGGCGACGGTGAAGCCACAGCGGTCTGGGTCGGTGCCTGGCCTGGACTCCGCTGCCTCGACCATGGTGCGGCGCAGAAGCTGGTAGAGAGTGAGCAGAGCCCACATCTCCTGCTCGACGCCGGCCGGATCGTGAGAGCGCAGGACCCGTGCGTGCAGGATGGTGTGGCGGAGCGCGTAGTAGGCGCTCTCGTGCTCCCAACGCTCGTGATAGAGGTGCACGAGGCGGTCGGCGGGGTAGCGGCGGGCATCCAGCAACGTGGTTGCCAGACGGTAGGAGCCCTCGAAGGTGCTGCCGTCCGTGCAGATGACGCTCACTCGGGCCTCGATGATGCGTACCCGGACGCCGCCGATGACCGAGAGGTAGGAAGAGTCGGCGAGTGCCTTCAGAACCGGTGGACGGCGGCGCTGATTGATGCGGCCCAAGACCCGTGCGCCGGTGGCGTGCACGGCGGCGAGGAAGTCGTTGCTGTCGAAGCCCCGGTCCCACAAGACAAGCATTTCGGGGACCAGATGCGGCAACAACCTGGTGGCGTACGAGGTCTCGCCCTCCCGGGTAGGGCCGAAGACCGCCCCGACCACGGCCCGGGTACCGGTCTCCACCAGCGTCATCAGCTCGACCTGGGGATAACCGCCGTGCGGGCACCGCCGCAGCCAGCTCCGATTGCGCTCACTGTCGGGCACTTTGATCGAGCTGCAGCCGTCGAACGACACCGTCCGATACGGGCCGAACCGTACCCCCGGCGTGGTTGGCTGGGCCAACGGCCCGGCCAGCACCTCGAACAACGCCCGCACCGGCGCGCTGCCGAGCCGGCGACGCAGATCACGTAACGCTTTCGTGCTCGGGCAGACGATCGGCATCCCCGACAGGCCGGCGGTCAGCTTGTCCCAGACCAGCCGGTAGCCGACCTCGGGGAACAAGCACATCGCCAGGAGGAAGTAGACGCCGACCCGCGAGGGCAGATCACGCAACCGCCGCTGCACGGTCCCGGTCTCCGACAAGACCGCGTCGACCAGCTCGAACGGCATGATCGGCGTCAGTTCCCCCAGATGTCCGGGAGCGAACCGGCCCGCGGCCACCGTGACCGTTCGGGTGATGGCCGTCAGTGCAGGCGGCAGGACACAATGAGAAGGCAACGGAGCTCCTTGCGGGACAAGCTGTCTTGGACGACTGCCTGTACCAACGAGCTCCGTTGCTCCATATCGGAAACTCGTCAACACCCCTTGCATGACCTGCGAGTTCGCTAACTACCCGGCCTTGGAAGTTCCCCCCTGAGCATGGACAGCGTGTGGTTACGCTGCGGGGGCGAGAGCTTGTGCCGTCAGGGCCCGGGTTTCGATCGGGGTGACGTATCCGTAGACGGGATGCTTCCGCAGGCGGGTGCGGTTGTACTCGACCTCGATGAAGCGAAAGACATCAGCGCGAGCCGCCTCGTGGGATTCCCAGACCGTGGTCCCGATCTCCGCCTTCAGCAGCCCGAAGAAGCTCTCAGCTGCGGCGTTATCGTAGCAGGAGCCCGTTCTGCCCATACTCTGCCGCAGACCCAACTCCTTTATGACGGCGCGGTATTCACGTGAGGTGTATTCCGCTCCGCGGTCCGAGTGTGTGATGCAGCCCTCCTTCAGGGCGCCCCGTCCGGCGGCCATCCGCAGGGCGTCGACGACGAGGCCGGCCCGGTGGTGGTCGGCCATCGCGTAGCCGACGACCTCGCGGGTAGCCAGGTCGATCACCGTGGCCAGATACCACCAGCCGGCCAGCGTGGGCAGGTAGGTGATGTCGCCGACCAGCTTCGTGCCCGGCTCAGCGGCCGTGAAGTCCCGGCCCACCAGATCCGGCGACGCGATCGCGTTGCGGTCCGCCCGGGTCAGGCCGCGACGCCGTCTGCGGGTGATGCCGCTGATGCCGTGCTCACGCATCAGCCGCTCGACACGCTTGTGATTGACACGGTGCCCGCCCCTGCGGAGCGCGGCTGTGACCCTCGGGGCTCCGTAGGCCCGCCGCGACACGTCGTGGACGTGCCGGATCTCGGCGATCAGCCGCTCCTCGTGGCAGGCTCGTTTCTCGGCTGCCAAACGCCCGGACAGATAGGCGTAATAGCCCGAGCGGGACACGCCCAGCACCCGGCACAGCAGGGCGACACTGTGACCACCGGGGTTCGTCTCGGCGGCCCTCTCCGCATCGATGAATGCGTAGCGCACGGCTACTTCGTCGACTCCCTCGCGAAGAAGGCCGCGGCTTTTTTCAGGACCTCGATCGTCTGCTGCTGTTCCCTGTTCTCCCGCCGCAGACGACGCAGTTCTTCCTTCTCGTCGCTGGTCAGCGCACCAGCCGGCCCCTCGCCCCGGTCGGCCTTGTCCTGGTTCACCCAGTTCCGCAGACCCTCCGGGCTCACCCCGAGCTCCCGGGCGACCTGGGTCACCGTCTTCCCCGACGAGGAGACCAGCGCGACCGCGTCCCGCTTGAACTCGACCGTGTACCGCTTACTCGTGTTGCTCTTCTTACTCACTACCTGGAACTGCTTCCTCCGGGACCTGTCGTCCCAGTATCAGGCTGTCCAGCTCAGAGGGGGAACTTCCAAGGCCGGGTAGTTAGCGAACTCGCAGGTCATGCAAGGGGTGTTGACGAGTTTCCGATATGGAGCAACGGAGCTCGTTGGTACAGGCAGTCGTCCAAGACAGCTTGTCCCGCAAGGAGCTCCGTTGCCTTCTCATTGTGTCCTGCCGCCTGCACTGACGGCCATCACCCGAACGGTCACGGTGGCCGCGGGCCGGTTCGCTCCCGGACATCTGGGGGAACTGACGCCGATCATGCCGTTCGAGCTGGTCGACGCGGTCTTGTCGGAGACCGGGACCGTGCAGCGGCGGTTGCGTGATCTGCCCTCGCGGGTCGGCGTCTACTTCCTCCTGGCGATGTGCTTGTTCCCCGAGGTCGGCTACCGGCTGGTCTGGGACAAGCTGACCGCCGGCCTGTCGGGGATGCCGATCGTCTGCCCGAGCACGAAAGCGTTACGTGATCTGCGTCGCCGGCTCGGCAGCGCGCCGGTGCGGGCGTTGTTCGAGGTGCTGGCCGGGCCGTTGGCCCAGCCAACCACGCCGGGGGTACGGTTCGGCCCGTATCGGACGGTGTCGTTCGACGGCTGCAGCTCGATCAAAGTGCCCGACAGTGAGCGCAATCGGAGCTGGCTGCGGCGGTGCCCGCACGGCGGTTATCCCCAGGTCGAGCTGATGACGCTGGTGGAGACCGGTACCCGGGCCGTGGTCGGGGCGGTCTTCGGCCCTACCCGGGAGGGCGAGACCTCGTACGCCACCAGGTTGTTGCCGCATCTGGTCCCCGAAATGCTTGTCTTGTGGGACCGGGGCTTCGACAGCAACGACTTCCTCGCCGCCGTGCACGCCACCGGCGCACGGGTCTTGGGCCGCATCAATCAGCGCCGCCGTCCACCGGTTCTGAAGGCACTCGCCGACTCTTCCTACCTCTCGGTCATCGGCGGCGTCCGGGTACGCATCATCGAGGCCCGAGTGAGCGTCATCTGCACGGACGGCAGCACCTTCGAGGGCTCCTACCGTCTGGCAACCACGTTGCTGGATGCCCGCCGCTACCCCGCCGACCGCCTCGTGCACCTCTATCACGAGCGTTGGGAGCACGAGAGCGCCTACTACGCGCTCCGCCACACCATCCTGCACGCACGGGTCCTGCGCTCTCACGATCCGGCCGGCGTCGAGCAGGAGATGTGGGCTCTGCTCACTCTCTACCAGCTTCTGCGCCGCACCATGGTCGAGGCAGCGGAGTCCAGGCCAGGCACCGACCCAGACCGCTGTGGCTTCACCGTCGCCTTCCAAACCGCTCGCGACCTGCTGGTATGCGCGGAAGGAGTCTTCGAGCAGGGCATCGGGGAGATCGGCCGACGAGTCCTGTCGGCGCTGTCGCCCGCGCGGCGGTCCCGTGTCAGCACCCGCAAGGTGAAGTCCCCCATCTCCCGTTACGCGGAAAGAAAACTGGACGGCCGACCCGACGGCAGCAAGGTCGTGACCTCGACGACGATCACTCTCCTGCCGCCCCCACCGCCACAGCCCGCACTGCCCGCGACGACCGACCGGGAGAACACCGGCAACCGCATGGCACGTGTCCTGACCATCCTGCAGGCAGAGCCCGAACGGCTGTGGCGATCAAGAGAGATCGCCGAGCTCCTCGGCGACGTCACCCTCGTCGCCACCTATCGCCAACTCGCCCGCTGGGCCGAGAGAGGAATGATCAAGAGAGTCCGCACGGGCCGCTACGCGGCAATCACGATGCCGCCCCCCTTGCGTGACCAGCGGAAACGCTAACTACCCGGCCTTGGGGGAACTTCAACGAGGCATTCACCCCCGACAAAGCCTTCGCCCTGGCCCAGCGCCTCGAGATCCACCACACGCCCAAGCACGGGTCATGGCTCAACATCGCCGAAATCGAACTCTCCGCGCTGACCCGCCAATGCCTCGACCGCCGCATCAACGACCTCGACATCCTCAACACCGAACTCACAGCCTGGCAGAACGCCACCAACACCGACCAACGCCAGGTGAACTGGCAGTTCACCACCCACGACGCACGCACCAAACTACGTCACCTTTATCCCAAAAATTAGCTACGACGGTCTACTAGGAGTTTTGGGCTTCTTTTGTGCGCTGATAGTGGCGTCGGGCCTTCATCCGGTTGCCGCACTCGGCCATGGAGCACCATCGGGCGCTGTTGGGCTTGCTTCGGTCGAGAAGGAAGCGTTGGCACTGCGGGTTCGCGCAGGGCCTGAGCCGTCCCGGCCTGGTCTCCTGGAGGCCGGCCCAGGTCAGCACCGACTCAACGGCCATGCGTCGCGTAGCGGGTACCTCCAGGGACCATTCGAGCTTCCCTCCCGAGACGTCGGGAACACTGCTGACCCCGTTGAGGAATTCACCCAGGCACGCCGGTTCCCGCTCTCCTCTCACGACGTCCTGAAGGGCGTCGCGTGCGGCAACGAGGCAGCTGAGTTCCTCGCTCGACCCGCTCCCCCCGTGCTGGCGCGCCCACGCGCGGCCTGCGGAAAGCGTGCCGAGAGCATCGCGCGTCGAGCCCTCGACCACGGGGGTCGTGTTGAGCAGCTCCAGCAGCGTGTCTTCTTGAATCCTGTCTATCACCACACCCGGCTCCTAACCTTTTTTCCGCTGTTGACAGGTTACCTCACCTCACTGTCTAATCTAACCATCAAAAGTCGCCATATAGGTTATGCGCGAGTGGCGGGGCACCCCGCTCCCGCCCCAGCGTCCATCGGCCACTCGCCTCCCCCGGACGACTTTCGCGTCCATCGGCCACAGACAGGCGGAGTTCCATGCAGACAGCAGCACCCCAGTGCACACGCACGGCACCCCCGGGACAGACCCGTCCCCGGAGGGCGAGGCCTAAGTCCGCGCCCTCGGCCGCGAGGCGGAGCCCGGCGACGGGCAGGGTGCGCGCCATCCTGCACGGCCCCTCGGGCGGCGCCGTAGTCACCGTCCTCGCCGTGCTGGGGGCGCTGATCTGGTCGAACGCGCAGCCTGCGTCGTACGAGGGGTTCTGGGAGACGCAGCTGGAGGTCGGACTCGGCGCTCTCCACGTGGGATGGAGCCTGCGGACCTGGGTGGACAGTGGCCTGATGACGCTGTTCTTCCTGGTGGTCGGACTGGAGGCGCGCAAGGAGTTCGATCTCGGCGACCTGCGCGAACGGCGCCGACTGGTTCTGCCCGTCACGGCAAGTCTCATCGCCATGGCCGTACCGGTGGGGATCTATCTCGCCGTGAACCAGGGAAGCCCGGCCGTCCACGGCTGGGGGGTGGCGATGTCAACGGACAGTGCGCTGGCGCTGGGAGCATTCGCCATGGTGGCCCGTGGGGTGCCGGTTCGGGTCAGGGCGTTCCTTCTCGCCTTGTTCGTGGCCGACGACCTGGTGGCGCTCGTGGTGGTCGCCTTCGCCTACGGAGAGCACGTCAGCCTAGGCCCGCTGGCCTTCGCCCTCGCCTCGTTCGGCGCGCTGCTGGTCGCACGCAGCAGGCGGCCGACGGGCAGCCGTACGACCGACGTCGTGTTCGGGGTGGGCACGTGGGGCGCGCTGATGTTCAGCGGGATCGAGCCGGGTGTGGCCGGTCTGGCCATTGGGCTGGCCACGACGGCCCGTGCTCCGCTGCGCTCCGACCTGGAGCACGCCACCGGCCTGGTGCGGCTCTTCCGCGAACAGCCGAGCCCCGCGCGGGCCCGGTCGGCGACCGTGGGGCTGAGTGCGTCACTGTCGGCCAACGCACGTCTGCAGCACCTGCTTCATCCGTGGACCACGTTCCTGATCGTGCCGCTGTTCGCCCTCGCCAACGCGGGTATCCGCATCAACGCGGATCTGCTCACGCACGCAGCGGCGGCCCCGGTGACCATCGGCATCTTCCTCGGCTACGTTCTCGGCAAGCCCCTCGCTGTCCTGGCGGGATCCTGGGCTGTCGCACGCTCCAGCCGCGGCCGCCTACGCGCGCCGGTGGGCTGGGGGGCCGTTCTGGGCAGCGGCACCCTGGCCGGCGTCGGCTTCACCGTCTCGCTGCTGATCGCCACTCTCGCCTTCAGCGGGCATCAGCTCGACCAGGCCAAGATCGGCATTCTCGGCGCCGCCGTGATCTCGACCGTGACCAGCTGGGCGGTCTACCGGGGCATCGCACTGCTGCCCAGCGCCCGACGCCGGCGCGCCCTGCTCGGCGACAGCACACAGTTGCACGATCTGGTCGATGCGGTGGACCCCGCACGGGACCACATCCAGGGACCGCTGCACGCACCCATCACAATCGTCGAGTACGGCGACTTCGAATGCCCCTACTGCAGCCAGACCGAGCCCGCCACCCGCGAACTGCTGGCATCGCATCCCGATGTCCGTTATGTCTGGCGGCATCTGCCCCTCAGCGATGTGCATCCCCATGCCCGGCTCGCTGCCGAAGCAGCCGAAGCAGCAGCATCTCAGGGCGCGTTCTGGCCCATGCACACGCTCCTGCTGGAACGCCAGGACCGGTTGGACCTCCCAGACCTGCTCGCTCATGCCGACGAACTGGGGCTCGACACCGACCGCTTCGAACGCGAGCTTCTCAGCGGCACCCACCGGGCGTCGGTCGACCACCACATCACGTCCGCCGACACCAACGGCGTCACCGGCACCCCCACGTTCTTCCTCAACGGCAAGCGGCATCACGGGCCTTATGGCGCGGAAGCCCTGTCCGAGGCGATCGAGGAGGCCCGGCACGCGCACCACCCCGCCGCCCCAGCAGCTCGATGTCATGCGGCACTTGCGCACTCGCGCGTGATTCTGCGTCAGGCTGCACACACAGTGCCACGAAGCACCTTCCCGGCCGGTGAAGCGGCCGAGGGCAGGAGTACGGCAGCTGCGGAAGCCTGCGCGAGGGGGAAGCCAGCCACACGGTCGGGCCCCGTCATGGCCGGGCAGTGCGACGTTTCGCAACGATCCCGGTAACGGCGATGGCGGTATTGCAGACCTTCTGAGAGAGGGGGCTTCGCTTTCGCTCGTAGATCCGCACGCATACGGCTGCGGATCCCGTCCATTGCACCTTCTTCCGCCGGGGCCGGCGCGAAAAGGCCGCAAGACCCGTCGCCCCCATGACCGACAAGCCCTTCGCGGGATGAGCCCCCGGGGAAGCCGGAGTACCCAGACCGGACAAGCAGGAGAGACGGTCCGGGCACGCCGGGATCCCAAGGCCGGCTACGCGAGGCGGACAGCCGTCCCATACCCCGGGATCCGGTCCGCCTGCCGCCTGCCGCCTGCCGAGCCCACAGGCATACATGCGGGCTCGGCAGTTTGCGGGCAGCCATCGAGCAAACCTAACCATTAAAACTGACTTGACAGGTTAGTTCCCGCGTGCTGGACTGTAACTAACCGCTCAAAGCAATCTTGGAGGTTGGCATGAGCAGCGTTGTGCATCACCGCACGGCCACGGTCAACGGCATGAATGTCTTCTATCGGGAGGCCGGAGCCCCGCAGGCACCGGCGCTCGTGCTGCTGCACGGCTTCCCCACGAGCTCGCACATGTTCCGGAACCTCATCCCGGCACTCGCAGACACCTACCGCGTCATCGCGCCTGACATGATCGGATTCGGGCAGTCGGCCATGCCGACGGTCGACGAGTTCGACTACACCTTCGACGCCCTCACCGACGTGACTGCCGGCCTGCTGGAGCAGCTCGGTGTCGACCGGTTCGCGGTCTACGCGCAGGACTACGGAGCGCCCATCGCCTGGCGGCTCGCCACGCGCTCTCCGCAGAGCATCACCGCGATCATCACGCAGAACGGCAACGCCTACACCGACGGGTTCGTCAAGGCCTTCTGGGACGGGCTGTTCGCCTACACCGAGAACCCGACGCCCGAGACCGAAGCCCCCGTCCGTGGAGCCCTGAGCCTCGACGTGACCCGCTGGCAGTACCTGAACGGGGTCGCAGATCCGAGCATCGTCAGCCCGGACAACTGGACCATCGACCAGGCGCTGCTCGACCGCGCGGGCAACGACGACATCCAGCTCGCACTGTTCCGCAACTATCCGACCAACGTCGCTCTCTACCCCGAGCTGCAGCAGTACTTCCGCGACAGCCAGGTGCCGCTGCTGGCCGTGTGGGGAGCCAACGACGAGATCTTCGGCCCCGACGGAGCCCGCGCCTTCCAGCGCGACCTGCCCGACGCCGAGATCCACCTCCTCGACTCCGGGCACTTCGCCCTGGAGAGCCACCTGGAGGAGATCACCGGCTACATCCGCGACTTCCTCGCCCGCGTCACCTCCTGACACACCCGATCCGCGTGGCCCCGGCGGCCGGTCAGCAGGTGAGTCACTGGCCGGTCCGCCACCCCACAGCATTTCCAGCCCACTGTCCAGGACAGGACATGTACCACCTGCAGCGCACTTTCGATCCGATACCGCAATCCGTCGGCCAGGCACGGGGGTTTGTCACCTTCGCCATCGGCTGCCATGTGGACCCCCCGCGATGCGACGACATCCGCAGCTGTGTCTCCGAGCTGGCCAGCAACGCCATCCTTCATACCGGAGACAGCGGCAGCCCCTTCGTCGTCCGGATCTCGACCGACCAGCACGGATGCGTCCGCCTGGAAGTTCACGACCAGGCCCGCGACACGGCACCCGTACTGGCGGACCATCAGGACGCCGACGCGACGGACGGACGGGGAATGCTCATAGTTCAACTCCTGTCGGACGACTGGGGCGTCGTTCCATCTCCCATAGGCAAGGTGGTGTGGTCACACTTCGCCGGCGCAGCGCAGGCGGCGGGACCTGCCGCCTGCAAGACACCGACCGGGGCTACAGACGGGCTGGCCGCGCAACCCGGCCTCCCGAAGAACTGACGCACACAGCTCCCACGAGACAGCGCTCATCGAGGCTCGCCTCGACGCGAGCCGAGCGAAGGAAAAGACCGATGACGCCCAGGAGTTCTTCGCGGACTCCGGGCTTGAATTCCCGGCCGTGATTCCTCCACTATGGCTGCGCCCAGCACGGTCGCTTCGTATCGGACCGCGGGCTTTGCCCCTGCTCGACCGCCAGGTGCAACTTGGTGGCCAGCCCGGCGCGCGATCGTCCGAGGCCGTGGTCGTCGGGTTCGACCTCGACGCACCGGGAGGCTCCTTCTGCAGCGCCTCTTTCCCCGCGCCCCGGCTGCGTGCCGGTGGGCCCGGGCAATGGTGGAATCCACGCCGACATCCCACGTGAGCAGGCCCTTTTCATCGGCCTGGGCCTGCAACTGCCGAAAAATCCGCTCCCACGTGCTCGCGCCGCCAGCGCCGAAACAAGCCGTAGACCCGGCCTCAGGGGCCCGTACCCCTCGGGCACATCCCGCCACCGCGCACCAGTCCTGGTCCGCCGGCGTATGCCCGTCGATCAGCTGCCGCCGCGTCCGCACCGGCAGTCGGCCCGGCTTCATGCCGACCGGTAGCAACCGCTCAAGCCGATCCCACTGACCATCCGTCAGATCTCCACGCCCCACAGCCCTTGCTCATCAACGATCATGATCCACTCTCACAACACGCCCGAGTCGGCGACCGTCGCAGCCTTCCCCACCCGTCGGGTCGCCAGCCGATGCGGCCGTTGTCCGCGATCGCGGAGATCCGCCAACTGCCTTCCTGCTACAGCAGACCAAGGATGTTGGTCACCCAGTGATGCACCCGGCCGTCAACGAGGAAATCGTATGTCGCCCACACCATCGCGATGTCGTCGTCACGTGCACGAGCGGTTGGTGAAGTCCCCTTTGGGTGAGCGTTGTGCCCGTGCCGGGGTGGCAGGCGATCACAGGGGCGGTCGTCGCCCTGTCCTCGGCACTGACCGTCCTCGTCGTGGCATTCCGCGCCGCGACAGAGCCTGAACACGCATGCGAGTTCAGTCGTGGGGTCCGCCGTCTGCCGGGGTGCCCGCTTTCCTTCGCTGTGCCTGATCGCGCCGGAAGCGGGCTGGTGTCGTGCCTACCTCGGCTCGGAACGCCCGTGAGAAAGCGGACTCGGACTGGTAGCCGACCTGGCCGGCGATGGTGGCAACCGTCGAGTCGGTGGAGCCGAGCAGTTCCGCCGCAGCCATGAGCCGGGCCCGGGCGAGGAAGGCGCCCACGGTCATCCCCGTGTCCTGGCCGAAATGCCGCAGGAAGGTCGCACGCGACATGGCCGCCGCGCGACAAAGCCGGTCGATTGTCCAGTCGGCTCCGGGGTCGTTCAGCACGCCTTCGATGGCCTCCGCGATGCGGCCGTCGGTCGCCGCGGTCCACAAAGTGGTCGTCGTGGTGTCGCCCCGCGAGGTCCGCAGCACCATCGCCAGCAGCACCGTGCACAGGGCCGAAAGGATTGCCGCGGTGCCTTCCCCCTCGCGTCGCGCCTCGCCGCGCATCAGGGCGCTCAACATCCGCAGCACCTCGTCGCTTTCGGCCGACTGCCCGAAAGAGACGTGCACCGGATCGGGCAAGCTCCTGAACAGCAGCGAGCCTGCGCCCGCATCGAACGTGTAGTGCCCGCAGAACAGGTCGATGACTGCGGCTCCGCCACGCTCGCTGCGCGTGGTCACGAACGCATCACCGGCGGTCTCTGTCGTGCCCCGTGGGCTGCCTCGCCCGGACGTGATCACCCGGTGCGGAGCCCCGCTCGGGATCATCACGACGTCTCCGGGTCCCAGGTCGAGCAGGACCGTGCCGACCTGCAGCTGGCACTCGCCCTCCAGCAGGACATGGAAAGGCGCCTCCAGCTCGCGGTGCCGGGCGACCTCCATGCCGGTGGACCCGCCCAGCAGGCAGCGCCTGTCGAGACTGGCCCTGAGCTGCGCCATGCGCAGCAGACGACTGACCGAGTCCATCGTGAGACTTTCGGGCTGGAAAATGAGACTGGCAAGTCTAGTTGTATCACTCGCGATTCCGCACACTTCAGTGCATGGAAACCACCACAGCTCTTACCGCGGATGTCCTGGTCGTCGGCTTCGGCAAGGGCGGTAAGACCGCCGCGCACGCGCTCACCGATGCCGGCAAGCGGGTCGTCCTGATCGAGCAGTCCGAGAACATGTACGGCGGAACCTGCCCGAACGTCGGCTGTGTTCCGACCAAGATGCTCGTCCACTACGCGAACTCCAGGCGCCTCGAGGACGACGCGCAGGAGTTCTTCGCCAACTCGACCGCCGGCGTCCGCGCCCTTACCAGTGCTTTCCGGGCCGGCAACTTCGAGGCACTGGACGGCAAGGACACCGCGACGGTCATTACCGGTGCCGCCCGCTTCATCGATCCGCACACCGTCGCCGTCGGCGAAGGAAGCGACTGCATCACCCTCACTGCCCCGACGATCCTGATCAACACCGGCTCCGAGCCGGTCGTGCCGGCGATTCCCGGTCTCGCCAAGAGCTCACACCTGGTCAGCAGCACGGAGCTCACCCGCACGGTCAATCTGCCCGAGCGTCTCGTGGTCCTCGGCGGCGGGTACCTCGGACTCGAATTCGCGGCCATCTACCAGCGCTTCGGTACGCACGTCACCGTCCTCGAAGCAGCCGATCGGCTACTTGCGAGGGAAGACGAAGACATCGCCGAGGTCGTCACGGAGGTCCTCGCCGGCGACGGTATCCGCATCATCACCGGCGCAAAGATCACCGAGGTGCGGGACAGCGGTGCCGTCTCGACGATCGTGTACGAGAAGGACGGACAGACCCACACCGTCGAAGCCGGCGCCCTGCTGCCCGCCACCGGACGCCGGCCCGTGACCGCCAACCTCCGGCTCGACGCCGCCGGTGTCCAGACCGCGCTGAACGGTGCGATCGAGGTGGACGAGTACCTCCGCAGCAGCCAGCCGCACATCTACGCCCTCGGCGACGTCAACGGCGGAGAGCAGTTCACCTACATCTCCCTCGACGACGCGCGCATCGTGCTGGACCAGCTCCTGGGCGAAGGCAAGCGCACCACGACCGACCGCACGGGCGTGCCCCACACCCTGTTCATCACGCCGCCGCTCGCCACCGTCGGGCTGACCGAGAGCCGGGCACGCGCCCAGGGACTGAACATCAAAGTCGCGCGGGAGACGGTCGCCGACATCATCGCCATGCCTCGTGCCTACACGGTCGAGGAGACCCGCGGCGTCATGAAATTCATCGTGGACGCGGACACCGACCTCATCCTCGGGGCCGCACTGCTGAGCATCGACGCGCAGGAGATCATCAACACCGTCGCACTGGCCATCCGGCATCACGTCACGGCAACGGAACTGCGCGATTCGATCTACACCCACCCGAGTTCCACCGAAGCCCTCAACGAGGTCTTCGACAAGGTGGTCTCCTGAACCGCGGCTGCGCGAGCACCGCAGGCCAGAGCGACTTCGCCGGCCGCCGCGGCCGGTACCCCGCGCATATTGGCACCATTCGAGTTGCCGCCGGACCCGCTGCCCATGTGTGTGCGCGAGGCACTGCCGTCGACCTCGGTGCACCGCACGTACCGCACCGACTACGACACCGGCGCGCTGCAGGTGACGGTCGTCGAGCGCAGTGTCCTGCGCGCCAAGGCGTTCGCAGCGCTGCTGCGCAAGGACCTCGCCGGGTGCGCGAAGAAGGTGATGGAGCAGGATCCCGAGACCAGCGCGAAGCAGAAGTACTACGGGCGCCTCGCCGTGGAGGAAGGCGCGTATGTGTACGCCGAAACCTCCGACCGATCCTCCGTAATCTCCTCGCCCATGGCCCGGCTCGTCACCTCTTTCCCGCCCCGTGCCGGTCACCGCCTCCGCACAAGGTGACCTGGGAAGTCACCGCAGTGGCTTATTACGCCATGCGTGGCATGCCGGCCCGCCCCGTCTGCGGTTCTAGGCCCTTTGTCCGGGGAGCGTCGGGTGGCCGTCTGGAGGAGGCGATGCTGAAGTCATCGGCCTGGCCCGCCACGAGGACGTCGCGGTGCGCTACCTGCCGGTGACGGGATCGCTGAACGTCTACGGTGACTGGCACCACATGGTCGACCTGGTCAGGTTGCTGATGTACACCCGCCTTCGGGGACTCAGTCGGCTGATCGAACTCGCCCGGCGTCTGGGACGGATGGAAAGAGGGTGACGACTGCACGTGATGATGCGTCAGAAGGGGCCGTGGAGACTGCCGAGTCTGTCGGTCAGGCGCAGGTTCTCGGAGTAGTCGACGGGACATGCGATCACGGAAACCGTGTCGTCGTCGAGGGCGCGGCGCAGTACGGGCAGCAGCTGGTCGGCGGCTTCGATCGCGTAGCCGCGTGCGCCGAAGCTTGCGGCGTAGGCGACCAGGTCCGGGTTGGTGAACCGGGTGTGGCTGTGGCGGCCGAGTTCGAGTTCCATCTTCCAGGTGATCAGGCCGTATTCCTGGTCCAGCAGGACGAGGACGACCAGCGGGACGCGCTCGCGGACGGCGGTCTCCAGTTCCTGGGAGTTCATCAGGAACGAGCCGTCGCCCATCATCGCCAGGACTCGCCGGTCCGGCCGGGCCAGCTTGGCGGCGATGGCACCCGGCAGCGCGAAGCCCATGGTGGACAGGCCGTTGGAGACCAGGCAGGTGTCCGGTTCGTAGGTCGGGTAGAGGCGGGCCATCCACATCTTTCCGGCGCCGGTGTCGGCGAGCACGATGTCGTCGCGGTCCAGCGCGGTGCGGACATCGTGCACCACGCGCTGCGGCACCAGGGGGAAAGCGTCGTTGTCGCGTCCGTACTGGAATTCTTCGTCGAGCAGTGTACGGATCTTCTCGCTGCTTCCCGAGTCGTAGGTGAGTCCGTCGGGCAGTGCTGCGGCCAGCGCGTCCAGGGCCTGTGAGGGGTCCCCTTTGACACCCACTGCCACCGGGTAGTGGGCGTCGACCTCAGCGGGGAAGCGGTGCAGGTGAAGGATCCGCTTGTCGCCGTTCGGGTTGATCTTGGCCGGGTCGAACTCCTGGATCTCGTAGCCCACGCAGATCAGTACGTCGGCCGCGTCGAAGCCGAAATTGCCGTAGTCGTGGCGCATGAAGCCGACGGTGCCGAGGGCATTCGGGTGGTCGTCGGGGAAGACGCCCTTGCCGTGGAACGTGGTCGCGACCGGGATGTCCAGCCGTTCGGCGAACCGCACCAGGGCGGCCGAGGCCCCGGCTCTGGCGGCGCCGTGGCCCGCCAGCACCACGGGGTGCCGCGCGGCGGTGAGCACCTCGACCGCCCGCGCGATCTGGGAGGGGGACGGCGCGTCGGCGCGCACCGCATCGATCTGTAGGGGTGCCAGCGGCTCGGTGGGACGCTCCGCTTCGATGTCCTCCGGCACCGCCAGGAACACGGCGCCGGGACGCTCGCTCTGAGCGGTCTTGAAGGCCTTGCGCGTCATCTCCGGCACCGCGTCCGGACACTCGATCTGGGCCGCCCACTGGGTGACGGGAGCGAACATGGACACCAGGTCGATGATCTGGTGTGACTCCTTGTGGGTGCGCCGCAGCGACCCCTGGGCGGCCAGGGCCACCATCGGCGCGCTGTTGGTCATGGCGTCCGCGGTACCGAGGAGCAGATTGATTGCGCCGGGTCCCAGCGTGGCTGAGCACACCCCGGCGCGGCCGGTCAGCCGGCCGTAGATCTCCGCCATGAACGAGGCAGCCTGCTCGTGGCGCACCAGGACGTACCGGATCCCGGAGTCGTTCAGCGCGTCGACGAACCGGATGTTCTCCTCACCGGGGATTCCGAAGACGTAGTCCACGCCTTCGGCCCGCAGACAGCGCACCAACAGGTGCGCGACATCTTCCACCGCTGCCGTGGTCCGCGCATCGGTCGATCCTTCGGTACCCATGAGACGAACGTAGGCACGCTCTGCCGGCCCCGGCCACTCATCAGCTGCCGAGCGAGGCGGCCGTTCGGGTACCTACGTCCCAACCTCGCCGTCTGGTGCAGGATCCGCTCGGTCTCGTTCTGCGGCAGACACACCGGACTGAGCTGCTGCGGAAAGTCCGGCCCCGACGACCAGGACGTCGTACGGCTCGGGCGACGTGGTCCTGGGTGCCCCGGATGTCGAGGGTTGCGAACAGGACGAGTTGCCGGGCGCCTCGGCGATCACCATGCAGCCGGGTCCTCGGTGCGGGAGTAGTCCAGCGCCGGACCGGAACGACGAGGTGCCCACGAACACCTGCAGCACCCGCAGCTCGCAAGCGTCCGACCGGCAGCGAAGCCCCGGCGCGCGGGCGGGCCGGCTCTCGCTAAGCACCGCAAGGCCGGCCAGCCCATCGTGCTGGTATCCGGATCGTATCGGCTCGAGACTCGCTGAACGCCGCCGTGGTTGAGGTCAACGGGACCGCACGATCAGCTTCAACGCGGTGCGCTACTCGAGCCCGCCGGGCTATACCGGCGCCCGGGTCTGGTGCCGGGTGGTCGGCGAGGAACTGTCCATCACCGCTCGCACCAACTCCGGTGACCTGTCTGAGATCTGGCGCCACCAGCTGTCGGTCCCAGGGGTTCCGCAGATCATCGATACGCAATACCCGGACGGCCGCGGCGTCCACCAGCCCCGACTGCAACCGCGCTCGGAAGCCGAGATCCCGTTTGTGGACATCGGCCCCGAAGCTGGGCGCTGGCTCAAGGAGGCCGGACCCGCCGGCGCGGTCCGCATCCGCGCCAAGATGGCGCGCGCGGTCGAGCTGGCCACCGTCCTGGGCAGCGGCAGGGTCGACCACGCCCTGGGACTGGCCGCCGCGGCCGGACGCTTCGCCGACGACGATCTGCTCTCCATCCTGGAGCGCGTCGCCGCGAGCAAGCCCGCAGGCGAGGTAGTGCGGGCCGATGAGGCCCACTCCGTCCAGAGCGGCACCATCGGCTGGCAGGCCCTGGGCCAGTAGCGAGTCCACCGAAGGTGATGGCCGACCAGGCGCGGTCAGTCGCCGATAAACCACAGATACAGATGAATCCCCCGCTGGACGACCTGGCACAACTCGCGGGCCTGCGCGACCCAGTCACCACCACAGGCGGCGGGAAGCCGGTCGAGTTCCGCCAGCAGCAGCGGCACCTGCCGCTGGTTGAACACCGCGTCCCCATACGGAGTCAGCGCCCAGAGCATCGCGAAGCCCATCGGGTCCAGATCCGCGAAGGCAGCGGTCCACTCCACACCGGCCTCAGCGCGAGCCACGACGTCCCCGCTGTCACCACGCACCGCCAGATTGATCACCCGCCGAGCCTATCGGCGAGCACCCCGACCAGCGAAGGAATATACGACCGTGACGTTCCCCAGGCCCCAGCTCTGCCCGAGGAGTTGGACAGACTGATGCGCCGGAGGCGCCTGCCCTATATGCACAAAGCCGCCCCCGACGCGCTGGCCACCGCCCGCGCGCAACGCTGGGATCCCGCCGAGGTCCTGCGGCTGCTGATCGCTGAGGAGGTCACCGGCCGCGATGCCGCCACCCGGCGTCTTCGCCGACACTCCCGCGCCCGGCAGGGGACGTTCCGCAGCAGCTTCCCCGTACTCGTCCGAGAGCCCTGCCCGTGACGAAGAACCGGCCCCCGGCGCCCCCGGCCCGCCCCCCTTTGGGTAGCGGGCCGTACGAGCGCGGGGAGCGGTTAGCGGAGGGGACCTCGGTCAATCCGGGTACCGGGCGCCTTTCGCATGCTGGTGGCGGAGCAACCCGTACAGCATCATTGCCGCCCGCTCACCCGTGTTGGTGTTGGCGGTGACCTCTGGCCCGCCGCAAGCGGGCCTCACCGAGGGCGGGCGAGGAGAGACCGAAAGGCATGGCTGACGCTCAACTTGGCCCAGCACGTTCCCGGGTGGCTCGTGGACGGGGCGCGCCGCGGCTGGCGGGTGGACACCGCCGGCTGCTCGGCCGGGGACGTCACATCGCGCCGAGGAAGATGTCGCACTCACCGAATGGGCCACCGCTCCCGTCTTGAGAAGGGCGGCCGGCAGTGTGCGAAGCGATCCGCGCACTCTCCGGCTCGCTCGGTCATGAGCGGGCCGCTCTTGTCCACCATGGTCCTCGACACCATCGCCGCCATCCGCTGGCACTCCGCCCGCGGACACGCTCAACAGGCCGCTGCCGCCCGGCAAGCTGCCCAACACCTGCGCGCTGTAGAGCGCGATGGTCGGCGTGCTCGGCACGGACGTGGGAGCGGGTGGCGCGCTCGAAGGAGCGGGCCGCTTCGGAGAGTTCCTTGCGGGTGGAGGCCGGAGCCGTCTGGGCGACGGCGTCGAGGAGCTCACCGACTCCGACGAGCTGCGCGGCTATGTCTCCGTCGTGGTCTCCGGCGAGTGTCGTGAGCGCCTGCTCAGCGATGCGGGTGGCGTTACGTCGTGCCCGGGCCGGTCGGGAGGACTTGTGGACGGGGCCGCCGGGGACTGGCTCGTTGTCGACGGTTCCACACGTACGTGACCAGCCTCGCGCCGAGTCTGCTGTTCGAGGGGCTCGGCGGCGCGGTGGAACTCCTGCAGAGCGACCCTGGCGCGCTGTTGGACCTGATGGAGGTGCGGCGGCTGCTCGAACCGGTCGCCACCGCGCTCGCCGCCACCCGGATCTCGGACGGTCAACTGGCCGAGGTCGAGCGGCACTTGGACGCGATGCGTGCGGCCCGGGAGAACGTCGAGCTGCTCAACGCACATGACGCCGCGTTCCACCGAGCCGTCGTCTCGGCCACCGGCAACGAGTCGCTGCTCACGCTCCTGGAAGGCGTCTCCGGGCGCACCCTGCGCGCCCGCATCTGGCGGGGCCGGGGCGACGATCTGGTCGCGGACCGCACGCTCGCCGAGCACGAGGCGATCTTCACGGCGCTGTCCAATCGCGACGCGGCCCTGAGCCAGGCGGCCGCTCTGCTGCACGTCAGCAACACGGAGAGGTGGCTGCGGGAACACCTGCGTTCCGCCGAAGCACCCACCGCGCGTCCCACGGCGCGTCCCGGCGGGCGCCGCCGCCCGACGACGCCGAGATCCGCCTGACCGGTGGCCCCCGCCCGTACGGGAGAGCCACCGGCCTCGGCGGGTGCGTCCGCCGTCAGGGACCCCCGCCGCCCGGACGTGCACCGGACGCGGGACCCCGCCCTGGCTGTCCGATTCAGGCCGGGTACGGCACGTCGGCATCCTTGGTGCCGGCGGGCTGGGTGTGCACGGCTGCGTCCGGGCCGCCGACCCGCAGCTGCCACGGGTGCGGGCTGTCGGTGGTCACGTGCAGGCGGTCGCCCCGGCGGCTCAGGTGGAAGCGGGCCGTCTCACCGGGGCCGTCGGTGCTCGGGATGACCACGGTGTGCTCGGCGCCGTCGGCGAAGGCGTGCACCTGCAGCTCGACACCGTCCGCCCAGGCGGAGACCGGGTGCTGGTCGTCGGCGGCCAGCGGGATGACCGAGTCCGGGCGGGCCAGCAGCGGCAGGGTGTGGAAGCCGTGCTGCTCACGGACCCAGCGCGGACCAGTGACCTGAGTGCCCGTCAGCACATTCGTCCAGGTGCCTTCCGGCACGTAGTACTCGACTGTGCCGTCGTCGGTGAAGACCGGGGCGACGAGCAGGTTGTCGCCGAGCATGTACTGCCGGTCGAGGGTGGCGGCGGCCGGGTCGTCGGGGAACTCCAGCACCATGGCGCGCATCACCGGGGTACCGGTGGTGTGCGCCTGCTGCGCGGCGCGCTGGAGGTACGGGGCGAGGCGGTTCTTGAGAAGGGTGAACTCGCGGGTGACGTCGACGGCCTCCTCGCCGTAGTCCCACGGCACGCGGTACGACTTGCTGCCGTGCAGGCGGCTGTGCGAGGAGAGCAGTCCGAACTGCACCCAGCGTTTGAACACGGCCGGGGTCGGGGTGCCCTCGAAGCCGCCGATGTCGTGGCTCCAGAAGCCGAAGCCGGACAGGCCGAGGGAGAGCCCGCCGCGCAGCGACTCGGCCATGGCGTTGAAGTGGGACTCGCAGTCGCCGCCCCAGTGAACCGGAAACTGCTGGCCGCCGGCGGTGGCGGAGCGGGCGAACAGCAGCGCCTCGCCCTCGCCGCGCTCGGCGCGCAGCAGCTCGAAGACGGCCTCGTTGTAGAGGTGGGTGTAGTAGTTGTGCATCCGCTCGGGGTCGGAGCCGTCGTGCCAGACGACGTCGGTGGGGATGCGCTCGCCGAAGTCGGTCTTGAAGCAGTCCACGCCCTGGTCGAGCAGCGTCTTCAGCTTGCCGGTGTACCAGTCGCGCGCGGCCGGGTTGGTGAAGTCCACCAGCGCCATGCCCGGCTGCCACAGGTCCCACTGCCACACACTGCCGTCCGCGCGCCGCACCAGGTATCCCTCGCGCATGCCCTCCTCGAACAGGGCCGACTTCTGCGCGATGTAGGGGTTGATCCAGGCGGAGATGCGCAGCCCCTGCCGCTTGAGCCTGCTCAGCATGCCGACCGGGTCGGGGAAGGTGTCGGAGTCCCATGCGAAGTCGCACCATTGGTAGCCGCGCATCCAGAAGCAGTCGAAGTGGAAGACGCTCAGCGGGATGCCGCGCTCGGCCATGCCGTCGACGAAGCGGTTGACGGTGGCCTCGTCGTAGTCGGTGGTGAAGGAGGTGGTCAGCCACAGGCCGAGCGCCCAGGCCGGGGGCAGGGCGGCCCGGCCGGTGAGCGCGGTGTATCGCTCCAGGATCTGCTTCGGGGTCGGGCCGTGGACGACGAAGAACTCCAGCGACTGGTCCTCGACGCTGAACTGGACCTGGCCGACCGCCGAGGAGCCGACCTCGTAACTGACCTTGCCCGAGTGGTTGACGAAGACGCCGTAGCCCTGGTTGGTCAGGTGGAAGGGGATGTTCTTGTACGCCTGCTCGCTGCTGGTGCCGCCATCGGCCTGCCAGATGTCCACCACCTGCCCGTTCTTGACGAACGGGGTGAACCGCTCCCCAAGGCCGTACACCGACTCCCCTACGCCCAGGGAGAGTTGCCCGAGCATGAAGTGCCGGCCGTCGGCGTCGGCGACGAAGCCGGTGCCGCGCTCGCCCACGGAGGTCAGCACCCGCCCGCCGGCGGTGAACTCCAGGTGCCACGGCTTGGAGGTGTCCACGCGCAGCGACAACTCACCGGCGCTGAGCTCGACCACGTCGCCGTCCCGGTGCACCTTTCCGGCGTCCGGTTGCGCACCGGGCAGCGCGAACTCCGGTCCCCGCCGCACCGAACCGGCGTGGTGGGTGGCGCGCACCCCGATCACACCCTCGGCCGGCGACCAGCATTCGACGGTCAGCAGCGGGCTGTTGAGCGTGGCGCCGCGGCTGACCACGTGCTTCACCGGTGCGTAGAGGGTCATCCGGTGCTCGTCGGCCCGGACGTCCGCGACCTCGGTGGCGTAGCGCGCGGTGACGCCAGGACGCATCAGCCAGTAGCCGTCGGTGAACTTCATTCGGTGGATTCCTCCGTCCGCGCACGGTGCGCGGCGATCAGGCCCTGGTACCAGTGGTAGCTGTCCTTGGGCGTTCGGGTCAGGGTGTCGTAGTCGACGTGGACGAGGCCGAAGCGCTGGCCGTAGCCGCGCGCCCACTCGAAGTTGTCCAGCAGCGACCAGACGTAGTAGCCACGCACGTCGACCCCGGCGGCGACCGCGTCGGCGACGGCGGCGAGATGGTCCGCGAGGTAGTCGATCCGCGCGGTGTCGTGGACCCGGCCGTCGGGGGCGACGGTGTCGGCCTCGGCGGAGCCGTTCTCGGTGATCCAGACCGGTGGAAGCCTCGGGTAGCCGGCGTTCAGTCCGCAGAGCAGCTCGGTGAACGCCTCCGGGACGACGGGCCAGCCCATGGTGGT
Organism: Streptomyces sp. DS1-CR2; assembly: GCF_055760475.1. Lineage (NCBI taxonomy): Bacteria > Bacillati > Actinomycetota > Actinomycetes > Kitasatosporales > Streptomycetaceae > Streptomyces > Streptomyces sp. DS1-CR2. The sequence continues at coordinate 8,187,347 of NZ_CM147085.1, read as the reverse complement.
GTGTCGGGTGTTGTACGGGTCCAGCTCGGTGACGCCGATGTCCACGGCGGTGCGTGCTTCGGGGTCGGCCTCGCGGTGAGGGGCGTTGGCGACCGTGACGGGGCGGTAGAAGTTGACGCCGAGGAAGTCCAGCGGGGCGCCGATCAGTTCCAGGTCGCCGGGCAACCGCCAGGGACCGGCGGCGAGGCCGGCCCAGGTCTGGTCCTCGTGCGCGGGGTAGCGTCCGGCGAGCAGCGGCTCGGTCCAGACCTCGTTGTGGAGGACCTCGGCCCGGCGCAGGGCGGCCCGGTCCTCGGGGAGGGCGGAGGCGGCGTGGATGCGGTCGAGGTTGAGGGTGATGCCGATCTCCCGGGCGCCCGCGGCGCGCAGTGCCCGTACTGCGAGGCCGTGGGCGACCAGCAGGTGGTGGGCGGCGGCCAGCGCGCCGCGGCCCTCTTCGGCGCCGGGTGCGTGCCGCCCCTCGGCGTGGCCGACGAAGGCGGAGCAGTACGGCTCGTTGAGGGTGATCCAGCGCTCCACCCGGTCCCCGTAGCGCTCGGCCGCGAGGGCCGTGTACTCCGCGAACGCCTCGGCGGTCTCCCGGACGCGCCAGCCACCACGGTCTTCCAGTGCCTGGGGCAGGTCCCAGTGGTAGAGCGTGACGGCGGGTGCGACACCGGCGGCCAGCAGTTCGTCGATCAGCCGGTCGTAGAAGTCCAGGCCCTTGGCGTTGACCGGCCCGGTGCCCTGGGGCAGCAGGCGGGACCAGGCGATCGAAAACCGGTAGCTGTCGACGCCGAGGCCGCGCAGCAGGCCGGTGTCCTCGCGGTAGCGGCGGTAGTGGTCGCAGGCGGTGTCGCCGGTTGCGCCTCCGAGGGTGCGGCCGGGGGTGTGGCTGAAGGTGTCCCAGATGGACGGGCCACGGCCGTCCTGGTCGTGGGCGCCCTCGATCTGGTAGGCGGCGGTCGCGGCTCCGAAGCGGAACCCGGCGGGCAGTTCGGGGAACGGGCGCACGGTGGGCCCGGATGCCACGGACACCGCGATCAGAGCTCCGGCGCCAGGCCGCGCTGGTGCAGCCAGGCCAGTTGGGTGGGCGGGTTGGATCCGCAGCCGCCACTGTGGTCGGCGAACGGCCACACTGTCATGGTGCGGTCCTGGCCCGCGTAGTGGTTGAAGGCGGCGTAGACCGTGGAGGGCGGGCAGACCGGGTCCATCAGGCCGACGCTGAACAGTGCCGGAGCCGTTGCCCGTTGGGCGAAGTGGACGCCGTCGAAGTAGTCGAGGGTGGCGAAGGTCGGCTCCACCCGGTGGCGGCTGTGCCACCGCAGGTATTTGACGATCTCCGGGTACGGGCCCTCGCCGCTGATCTGCACGGCGCGGCGGAAGTGACACAGGAACGGCACGTCCGGCATCACCGCCGCGACGCGGTCCCCGGTGAGGCCGGCGACGGCGAGTGCCAGGCCGCCGCCCTGGCTGCCGCCGGCCAGCACGATCCGGTTGGTGTCGAGTCCGGGCAACTGCGCGACCGCGTCCACGGCCCGCACGCAGTCGGTCATCAGCCGCCGGTAGTAGTAGTTGTCGGGTGAATCGATGCCGCGGGTCATGAAGCCCTCGGACCACTGGGTGCCGTCGCCCTCGCCCCGGTCCGGGGTGTCGTGGCCCATCCCGCGGCTGTCGACCACGAGCTGGGCGTAGCCGGCCGAGGACCAGAACAGGTGGTCGGTGGGCAGCCCGCGTCCGCCGGAGTAGCCGATGTAGGTGACGACGACCGGCAGCGGTCCGGCCACGTCGCGCGGGCGTATCAGCCAGGCGGCCACCGGCTCGCCCCGCCAGCCGGGGAGGTGCACGTCGTCGACGTCGACGGTGCGCAGGAGGTGCGCGGAGGTGACCCGTTCGGTCTTGACCGTCCCGTCGTACGACCGGGCTTCGGCGAGGGTCCGCTGCCAGAAGGCGTCGAAGTCTTTCGGGGCGGGCGACTCGGGCCGGTAGCTGTGGAGTTCGTCGGGGCCGAAGTCTGTGAGCGGCATGTGTTCCTCCGGGTGAGGCGATGTCAGGGTGGTGGTGCGGTGCCGCGCCGGTCGGGTGGCCGGTCGCGCGGGGCGGGACTCAGCCGGACGTGACGAAGCGGAAGGCGGCCAGCCGGAAGCCGCCGTGCAGCGTCAGACTGAGGTCGTGGACGCCGTCGAGCGGGGCGGCGAGCTCGGCCGCGATGGTCGTCCAGGTGTGGCGGTCGCCGGTGCCGGGCACTCCGATCCCGGCCAGCAGCCGGTCACCGGCCCGCAGTTCCAGCCGTGCCTCGCCGGCCTCCGCGTCCTCGAGGGCGGTCTCGGCCTCCACCCGGACGGCGCCGGTGAGGTCGACGCCACGGAAGAGCAGCGTCGCGGGCCGGGCCGGGTCGGCCGTGGTGACGGCGTCACCGCTGGTGCGGGTGGCGTCGACGAGGTCGATGTCCGTGTGATCGTCGAAGTCGACGGCCAGGGTGCGCCGGTCGAGGACCGTGCGGGGCGCGGGGGCCGTCCCGATCACGGTGAGCGCCGCGGTGAGGACCGGGTGCCCGGCGGAGCGGGAGACGTTGATCTCGTAGTCGCCGGGGTCGACGGTGAAGGCGCCGGTGGTGACGTCCCAGTGGGCGAGCCGTTCGGCCGGCAGCCGGAAGGTCAGCTCCCGGCTCTCGCCCGGCTCCAGGCGGAGTTTGCGGAAGTCGGCAAGGCGCTCCCGGGGTGCCTCGTACCGGGTGTCCAGAGCGCGGGCGTAGACCTGGACCACCTCGCTGCCGGTCCGTGCGCCGGTGTTGGCCAGCGTCACCGTGATCTCGACCTCGCCGTCCTGGGCGATCGACGCGTCGGACAACCGCAGGTCGCGGTAGGCGAAGTCGGTGTAGGAAAGGCCGTGGCCGAAGGGGAAGAGCGGTGCGGGCCCGTGGTACTGGTAGGTCCAGCCGGCCGTGATGATGTCGTAGTCCAGCGGCTCGGGCAGCGGGTCGTCGCCCCGGTACCAGGTCTGCGGAAGACGGCCGGCGGGCTCGGCCTCGCCGAGCAGCACAGCTGCCAGCGCGTGGCCTGTCTCCTGCCCGCCGTGGGAGGTCCACACCACGGCGGGCAGGTGTTCATCGGCCCAGTCGACGGCGTACGGGTAGCTGCTCATCACCACCAGCGCGGTCTGCGGGCCGACCGCGGCGACCGTGCGAAGCAGCTCCTGCTGCGCAGTGGGCAGGGCGGTGTCCGCGCGGTCCTCGGTCTCCCGTCCGTTGATCAGCGGATGGTTGCCGAGGACGACGACCGCGGTGTCGGCCGTTTCGGCGGCGGCACGGGCCTCCGCCAAGCCGTCGCGCACCAGCTCACGCCGCCAGTGCTCGGCTGTTTCGGGGCTTTCGGCAGTCACCGTCACCCCGCCGCCGTCGGGATCGATTGCGGCATAGCGGCCCGTGAGGCGGCTGCGCAGCAGGACGGTGTCCGGATCGTCGCCGGGGACGGGCTCCAGGAAGAACGTCTCGTGCACGAACCAGGACTTGATCTGTTCTTGGTCCGCCGCGAGTGAGCCGTCGTCCTTGAGGCTGAGGTAACGGCCGGTGTCCGCGTCCCGGAGGGTGAGCGCCTCGCCGCCCCAGTCGGCCACATCGAAGGACGTCCCGCACAGCAGGCGGCCGTTGGTGCGCGAGCGTAGGCCGATCCGGTCGGCGCCCTCGGCGCACACCACTTCGCCGCCGTGCTCCGCCAGGGCCGCGCGCAGTCCGGCCGCGACCGTGACGCCGTAGGGGAGGGTGCCGCTGTACCAGTCCTCGCAGAGCGTGTCGGCCAGGGGACCGATGACCGCGACGCGGGGTGCGTTCCGCGGGGACAGGGGCAGGAGCCCCTCGTTCTTGAGCAGCACCACCGATTCGGTCGCAGCGCGCAGCGCGAGGGCGCGGTGCTCGGGGCTGTCGATCACCTCGGGACCGATGCTCGCGTACGGGTCGAGGTCGGGGTCGAACTCGCCGAGCCGGAAGCGCAGCGACAGGTGGCGCCGGGCGGCCCGGTCGATGTCACTCACGTCGATCAGGCCGCGGTCCAGCGCCTCGCGCAGCCGGCTGATGACGGTCGTGCTGTCCTGCTTCTGGTCGGTGAAGCTGTCGATCCCGGCCTTCAGGGCGGCGGCGTAGCCTGCGGCGTGGTCGTCGAAGTAGTGCTCCAGGTCGACGAGGTTGGAGGGTGCCTCCTCGTCGCTGACCACGAACAGCTCGCGGCCGGTGGGCTCCGCCCAGCGCCGCAGTTCGGTCTCGATGAGCGGACTGACGTGGCAGGGACGGCCGTTGACCAGGTTGTAGGCCGCCATCGCGCCGGTCGCCGCGCCGTCGGCGACGGCCGGGCGGAACGCGGCCAGGTCGTACTCCTGCAGCACGCGGGGCCGGACGCCGGAGGAGGTGACGCAACGGTCGTCCTCGTTGTTGTAGGCGAGGAAGTGCTTGAGCACCGGGGCCGCGCGCAGATAGTCCGGGTGGTCCCCGGCCAGGCCCCGGCAGTAGGCCGTCGCGAGCCGCCCGGTGTGCAGCGGGTCCTCCGAGTAGCCCTCCTCGTTGCGGCCCCAGCGCGGATCGCGCAGCAGGTTCACCACGGGCGCCCATGCCTGAAGGCTGTTGGTGCCGGAGCCGGTCGCCGTCGGGCGGTGCCGGTGGAAGGCGCGCATCTCCACCGACACGGCCGTGGCGACATCGCGCACGAGGTCCTTGTCCCAGGTGGCGCCGAGCCCCACCGCCTGCGGAAAGACCGTGGCCTCGCCGAGCCAGGCCACGCCGTGCAGCGCCTCCGTCCCGGTCCGGAAGGAGGCGACGCCCAGGCGCTCGACAGGCGGCGCGTCATGGTGCAGCAGGGCGATCCTCTCGTCGAGCGTGAGCCGTTGCAGCAGGTCGTCGACGCGCTTCACCTGCGGGAGCGCGGGATCGCGGAACGGCAGCCGGCCGGCGTCGGGCAGGAAGGCAGAACCCACGAGAGAAACCCCTCAACGAGTGGGACAGGAAAGCAGTGGTGAAGCGCTTCGACGCTGTCATCGCCCCTGATCGGGTGTCAATGCCCGAAATGAAGAAAGTTTCTTTTAGTCCAACCCCTTGTTTCGCTGGAAAGACCTCATTAACTTGCCTCGCGAAGTGAAGCGCTTCGACACTTCGACACTCTCGCGCTCTCCCTCGGGGGAAGGGCCGCCCCGGCCGACAGGAAGGAAGCCGAGACACCACCATGGTGACCATCGCCGACGTGGCCCGGCGCGCGGGCGTCTCGACCAGCACCGTCAGTTACGTGCTCAACGGCAGGACCTCAGTGTCCGACGCGACCCGGCGCCGTGTGCAGCGCTCCGTGGCCGAGCTCGGCTACCACCCCAACGCCGGCGCCAAGGCACTGGCCGGCCGCCGCTCACACATCATCGCGCTGGTCATGCCGCTGCGCACCGACATGTACCTCCCGGTCATGATGGAGATCGCCGTCTGCGTCACCACGACCGCCCGCCGTCACGCCTACGGCGTCCTGCTGATCACGAGCGACGAAGGTCCTGAGGGCGTGCGGCGCGTCGCGCCGAGCGGCCGGGAACCACCGGGTTCGTCGTGCAGAACGAGGGGGCGACCTCCGTGCGGGACCGTCCAGGAAACTGGGCCGGGACACCACCCGTGGTTTCAGCACCCACCAGCCAACTCCCCCGACGGCATCGCTCAAGGGGTTGATGTTATCCACGGGGCTCCTATCGTTTTGATGCTCGACGTTTCGACCGTAGTTCGTAATATCGAACAGAGCGGAGCGTTCCTTTTTGCGCTCCCCCACCCCCTGACGCACCGACTTCCACACCGCCAACTCCTGGGAGCTCTCCCAGACTTCCTGGCGCCCCCACGGCATCCGCACTCGAGGAGACACCATGGTCACCCACGGAACGTCACGCTCACATCCACCAAGTACCTTGCAACAAAGGCGATTTGAGCTGTCGGGACGAAGAAGCGTGACAGCCCCCCTCAGCACCGTGCCCGGCCGCGATCTGGCCCACGCGTTCGCTATATGGCTCGCGCCTGCCGTTACCCAGGCTCCCGTGGACGTGGACCTGACCGATGCCCCCGGGAGCGGCCTGTGACGTCTGTCAAGCAGGCCTTGGTCGTCCGCGGGGGCTGGGACGGGCACGTCCCCGTGGCCGCCACCGACCGCTACGTCACGGCACTCAAGGCGGACGGCTACGCAGTGACCGTCTCCGGCACGCTCGACAGCTACCTCGACGAGGAGCTGCTGGCCGCCACGGACCTGGTGGTGCAGTGCTGGACGATGGGCGAGATCACCGGCCCGCAGGCGGAGGGCCTGAGCCGGGCCGTCCGGGCGGGGACCGGTCTGGCCGGCTGGCACGGAGGCATCGTCGACGCGTTCCGCGCCGAGACCCGCTACCAGATAATGACGGGCGGCCAGTTCGTGCACCACGCACGGGAGTTCACGACCTTCGAGGTGCGTCCGGTGCCGGGAAAGGACGATCATCCGGTGCTGGCCGGAATCGCACCCTTCACCGTCACCACCGAGCAGTACTACCTGCACGTGGATCCTGCGATCGAGGTACTCGCCGTCGCCGGGTACGGCCCCGATCCCGACCATCCCGAACTCGTCGGCACGCCGGTGCCGGTCACCTGGGCCAAGCGCTGGGGCGCGGGCCGGGTGTTCGTCACCACCCTTGGACACAACTTCGCCGACCTGGAGGTTCCCGAGGTCGACACGATGATCCGGAAGGGCATGGCATGGGCGACCCGTTGACGGAACGCCCCGCAGCCCTGCGGATCGGGCTGGTCGGCGCCGGACAGATCAGCGGCGCCTATCTGCGCACCCTCCCCACGCTGGCGAATCTGAGCGTCACGGCCGTCGCCGACCTGGACGCGGCCCGCGCTCGCGCCGTCGCGGCCACCGTCCCCGGCGCCCGCGCCACGACCGTCGAAGAGCTGTGCGCGGCCGACGACGTCGACCTCGTCCTCAACCTGACCGTCCCCGCAGCCCACGCCGAGGTCGCCCATGCCGCGATCGCCGCGGGCAAGCACGTCTACGGCGAGAAGCCCCTGGCCGCGACCACGGCTGAGGCCCGATCGGTCCTCGACGCGGCCGAAGCGGCGGGGGTACGGGTGGGCTGCGCGCCGGACACCGTCCTGGGCGCGGGCGTGCAGACCGCCCGCGCGGTGCTGGACGCCGGGGAACTCGGCACACCCGTCGCCGCGACCGCCTTCATGACGGTCCCCGGCCCTGAACTCTGGCACCCGGCACCGGAGTTCTACTACCGGCCGGGCGGCGGCCCGCTGTTCGACATGGGGCCGTACTACCTCACCGCGCTCGTCACCCTGCTCGGTCCGGTGCGCAAGGTGGTCGGCATGACCTCCGCCTCGCGGTCCGAGCGCACCGTCGGCCACGGTCCGCGCGCGGGCACCACATTCCCGGTGGAGGTGGCCACGCACGTCACCGGCGTTCTGGAGCACGCGAGCGGGGCGCTGTCGACGCTGGTGATGTCGTTCGACGTCTGGGCAGCGGGCCTGCCGCACATCGAGATCTACGGAACGGAAGGCTCGCTGTCCGTCCCCGACCCCAACCACTTCGACGGCCCGGTGCGCCTCTTCCGGGCCGGCGCGGAGACCAAGGACTGGGAGGACGTCCCCGTGCGGGGCGGCTATCCGGGCGCCGAGCGCGGCTACGGCATCGCTGACCTGGCAGCCGCCCACGCCTCCGACACCCCGCACCGCGCGGACGGCTCCCTCGCCTATCACGTCCTGGAGGTCATGGAGGCGCTGCTCGTCGCGGCCGAAGCCGGACAGCCGGTCCACATCACCAGCACCCCCGTGCGGCCGGCTGCCGTACCGGCGCACGCGGGCCGGGCGTTCGCCGCGCACACCGGCCGTTGACACCGAAGAAGCGAAGGAACACTCATCATGATCGACACCCGCGTTCTCCTCGACTGGGGCCACGACGCCCTGCGCCTGATCATCGACGCCGACCAGGACGGCCGTCCGCGACTCCGTCACCTCGGCGCCCCCGACACCGCGCCCAGGCCGGCCGGTTCGAGGGAGTCGCAGCCGCTGGTCGAGGCCGTCGTGGGCGCCCAGGGCCCGGACTCGTCGAGTCGGCGCCTGGTCGACGGTGTCGGCGCACGCCTGCGCCACGTCGGCCACGAGGTGCAACGCGACGGGGACTGGCACCAGTTGACCGTCCGCCTGCACGACCCCGAGACCGGCCTCGCCGCTGACGTGGTCTACCGCTCACCCGACGGCATCCCGGTCCTGCGTGTACACGTGGAGCTGCGCAACGGGGGCAGCAACCCGCTCGACCTGGAGTCGGTCACCTCCCTCGTCCTCGGCGTCCTCACCACGGACCCCGCGCAGTTGGAGACCGCGGACCTGCTGTGGGCGGAGCACGATTGGATGGACGAGCACCGCTGGCAGCGGCGCACGTTGCGCCAGGCCGTCCCGCACATCAACGGCCGTGTCCACCAGCCCTACCGCATGGGGACCTTCACCATCGCCGGGAAGGGTTCCTGTTCCACCGGCGGTCACCTGCCGATGGGCGCGATGAGCGACCGGGGGACGGGGCGGACCTGGCTGTGGCAGCTGGAGACCAACGGCGGCGGCTGGCAATGGGATTGCGGGGAGAACATGGACACGGGATTCCTTTCCCTGTCCGGTCCCACCAACCTCCGGCACGGCTGGGCGCACCGTCTTGAGCCGGGGGCGAGCTTCACGACCGTCCCCGTGGCCCTCGCCCTCGCCGAGACCGGCGGCATCGACGGGGCGTTCGCCGCGCTCACCCGCTACCGGCGGGCGATCCGCCGCCCGCACCGCGACCATCAGCACCTTCCCGTCATCTTCAACGACTACATGAACTGCCTGATGGGCGACCCGACCACGGCCCGCCTGCTGCCGCACATCGACGCCGCCGCCGAGGCGGGCGCCGAGTATTTCGTCATCGACGCCGGCTGGTACGACGACGGGGACGGCGGCTGGTGGACCACCGTCGGCGCGTGGGAGCCCGCCCCCTCCCGCTTTCCCGGCGAGGGCGGCTTGGGGGAGGTCATGGACCGGATACGGGAGCGCGGCATGGTGCCGGGACTGTGGCTGGAGCCGGAAGTGGTGGGCGTGCACAGCGCGGTCGCCGACGTCCTGCCCGACGAGGCGTTCTTCCGCCGAGGCGGCGCTCGCGTCAACGCGAACGGGCGCTTCCACCTCGACCTGCGCCACCCCGCCGCCCGCGCCCACCTGGACGAGGTGGTGGACCGGCTCGTCGCCGACTTCGGCATCGGCTACTTCAAGCTCGACTACAACGTGGACGCGGGTTCCGGCACCAGCAGTCACCCCGGTGAGGCCCCGGCGGACGGCCTGCTGGGCCACAACCGCGCCTTCCTCGACTGGCTGGACGGCGTGTTGGACCGCCACCCGGGCCTCGTCCTGGAGAGCTGCGCCTCCGGCGGCAAGCGCGCCGATTACGCCCTTCTCTCGCGCGTCCAGCTTCACTCCACCAGCGACCAGCAGAACCTGGAGTTGTACGCCCCGATCGCGGCGGCCGCACCCACCGCGGTCACGCCGGAACAAGGGGCGGTGTGGGCCTACCCGCTGCCCGACGACTCCCTCGACGAGGTCGCTTTCACCATGGCCAGCGCCCTCCTCGGCCGCATCCACCTCTCCGGCCTCCTCCCCGAACTCGCCCCCGATGCCCTCGCGTTGGCGCACGAGGCGGTCGCCGTCCACAAGACGATCCGCGGTGACCTGGCCACCGCTGTCCCCGCCTGGCCGCTGGGCCTCCCCGGTTGGTACGACCCGTGGATCGCCCTGGCTCTGCACACACCCGACACCACGTACGTCACCGTGTGGCGCCGTCCCGGTGACGACTCCGACGAGTCGGCCGTTCTCCCGTTCCCGACCCTTCGCGGCGCCCGGGTCGGCGTCGACGTGCTGTACCCCTCCACCACCAAGGCGCAAGCCACGTGGGACCCGGAGGCCGCGACGCTCGACGTCTCCCTCCCGTCGGCCCCCTCGGCGGTGCTGCTCCGTCTCTCCACCCGCCCGGAGTGAACCGACAGAACAAATAGCGACGGCTCCGCACCGGGGAGGTGCGGAGCCATTCATTCTCGGTACGGACAGGGGGACGCGGGACAGCGCCCCCGGTCAGGACCGCCGCGACGACGACCGCGACGGTCGCAAGGGAATCCGCAGCTCCCGGCGCTGCTGCTGCTCGGCGGTGAGCCACAACGCCGATGCTTCGGCCCAGCCCCGGCCCGGATCGACCAGCCGGGCGCGTACAACGCGACGGACCGGGCGCCCGGGGTAGTCGTCCACCGGGCGGCCGACGGGCAAAGTGCCGTTCGCCTCGTCCCAGCGCAGCTCGGTGCGGGTGCCGGCGCCCTGCTCGTAGTCCTGTAGCCGCCCCACCACCGAGACCGAGGAACACCCTCATGCCACAGCGCCCCGACCGCGCTCGGCAGCGCACCCAGCGAGTTGCCGTCCAGATAGACAACGTCGTCGAGCAGGAACCGCTCGCGCATGGCCCTGCGGGTGGCGACGAGATGGTCGTTGCGCCAGCGCCACACCAGCTCGGCGACGTCCGTGAGGGCCTCGCCGAGCCGTACGAGCTCCGCGCCCTGCTCACCGCGGTACAGCTCGGTCCACACCTCCTCGACCCCGGCCGACGGCTCGTAGCGCAGCGCGAGGTCCCGCTCCAGGACCTCCGCCGGGATCGCGTGCCCGCGGCGCGCCGGCAGCCGCAGCGCCTCGTCGTACAGGCTCGGCTGCTGCAGCGCCTTCTCCAGTTCGGCGTGCACGCGCGGCGCGCCCCGGTGCGGGACCAGCATGGACGCGGACTTCTCGCCGAGCAGGAACTCCATCCGCCGGTACATCGCGGACTGGAATCCGGAGCCCTCGCCGAGGGCCGACCGGTAGGAGTTGAACTGCGCGGGGGTCAGCCCGCCGAGCAGTGTCCAGGAGGCGCCCAGGCTCAGCGTCCGGGCCGCCGCCGGCGGAACATCCGGTCACGGCAGGTGCGGGTCGCGGTGACCGGAGTCAGACGTCACTTCGGGTCGCCGTACATGACTCCCCGGCCGTTGGTCCCGAAGTAGACGCGGCCGTAGATCCGGGGGTCTCCGGTGATGGTGTTGCCCGTCCAGGCGTACTGGTGGCCGTCGTCGTTGATACGGATCCACGTCCGGCCCGCGTCGTCGGACCGGAAGATGCCGCGCACGCCGCGGATCTTGGAGCTGGTGTAGACGGCGGGATACGTGGCGCCGGGTGCGGCCTTGCCGAAACCGACGACATCGCCCTCGTCCACCGCCTCGAACCTGGTGAAGGACGATCCGGAGTCGGTCGACCGCCACATCCCGTACGGCGTGGGGGCGGTGGGCTTGTTGGTGCCGCCGGCCAGCCAGATGTCGCCCTCCTGGCCCGGTACCGCCTTGAACCGGACGTTTCCCGCGGTGGGCAGTCCGGTCGCTGCCGTGGCTTTGAAGCTCTTGCCGCCGTCCGTGCTGAGGTAGAAGACGCCGGAGCCGTAGGCGTAGAACTTCGCGGGGTTCACCCGGTCGGAACGCACCGAAACCCCGGCCGGCAGCCCCTCCGACGCCGTCCAGGTGGCTCCGTGGTCGTCGGACCAGCTGGCCGGAGCTCCCGCCGGTGACCAGGCGATCCGCCTGCCGTCGGCGCTGATGGCGACGGCCTGGTCGTCGACTCCGGGTCCGGTGACGCCGGACGGCTCACTGCGCGAGGGCGTCCAGGTGTCGCCGCTGTCGGTGGAGATGCCGAAGTGCTGGGTCCAGCCGCCGTTGGGCTTGCCGACCCGCACGATGGTGTGGGGCGCCAGCTCTGCGTAGTCCAGGGCAGGCGTGGTCACGAAGGTCGGATTGTCGTACATCTTCGTGGCCTTGTTCAGATCCGTGTGCCGGAAGCCGCCGACGTCGCCCACGCCCGAGAAGAGGTGCGCCGGACCGACGGGTGGGCTGATCACGCAGCCGATCGAGGTCTCCTCCAGGCCCTGCGCTCGCACGGAGATGCGCACCGTGCCGCCGCTGTCCCAGTCGGTCAGGTTGTCCGCGCCGTAGATCGTCGCGCCGGTTCCGTACATGAAGTGACCAGAGTCGAAGGGGTCGATCTGGACGGACTCCATCATCCAGCCCAGCTTCGGTGCGATCTCGGGAAGCGACGGCGAGCCGTTCCAGGTCAGCCAGGGGGCGGCGGAGATGTCGATGTCGTAGCGCAGGGTGCGCTCGGAATTCGTGTCCATGTCCCACGCGCGGGTCCAGCTCGCACCGCCGTCGGTGGAGCGGAAGAGGATGCAGTCGGGCCACCACTTGATCTGGGTGGACACCATCAGGGTGTCCGGGTTCTGCCGGTCGATGGTCAGGCCGCTGTAACCGTACTGGTTGTCGTCGCTGGTGGAGGGAACCGGGCTGATGCGGGTCCAGGTGTCGGTGGCGGTGTCCAGCTTCCATACGTCGCCCTTGGACCCGTCGCCGGGGCCGGCGGTGTTGCTGGTCGCCAGGTACAGGTAGCCGCCGACGTGGTCGAAGACCGCGTGGTGCGGGATGAAGCCGGTGGGCTGCCCGGGCACGCGTTCCCAGGTCACCCCCGCGTCGGTGGACCGGTACAGGATGTTGTCGGTGTCGGCGACGGTGACGTAGAGGGTCCGGGTGGCCCTGCCCGCTCTGCCGGTGCGCTTGTCGAAGAGGACTTGCAGCACACCTTGGTTGTCGCCGGAGTAGCCGCCGGTGTCGTTGGGGTCGGGGACGAAGTTGCCCGCGTTGGGGAAGCTGGTCACCTTCGCGAAGGTCTTGCCGTAGTCGGTGCTCCGCCACAGCCCGTGGCCCCCGCGCACTCCCAGGTACAGGATCCCGTTGCGATGGGGGTCGATCACCAGCCGCTCGCCGATGCCCCGGCCGGGCATGTTGCCGCCCAGCCGGAACGGCAGGGGCGTGGTCTGCCAGGTGCGGCCGCGGTCGGTCGACCGCAGGATCGCCCCCATGGTCGGGTCCCAGTCGGGAAGGGTGTAGGTGCCCGCCGCCAGGTAGACGCGGTCGGGGTCGACCTCGTCGGTGGCGATGCTGATGATGCCGGTGTGTCCGTACTCGTCCCAGCCGATCCAGTCGGTGAGGGGGAGCCACCGCCGGGACGCCGTGTCGAGGCGGTAGGCGCCGCCGATGTCGGTGCGGGCGTACGCCAGTCCGGGTTCGCGCTGGTTGAAGACGATGCCGGTGACGAAGCCGCCGCCGACTATCTCGGCGTTGCGGAACGTGTAGGGGGCGCGTCGGACCTCGCCGGCCGGGCGGGCGGATGCGACGGAGGGGGCGAGCAGGGGGAGTGCGGCCGAGGCCGCGCCGGCGGCCAGCAGTCCTCGTCTGGAGAGGTGCGGCGTAGGGGACATGGAGGTCCTGCCTTTCTGGCGTGGGTCTGTACTGGTCTTGTGCAGAAGCAGCGGTCCCAGCGGCTCTGAGGGTGGTCGGAGAGGAGCGGACGGTGTCAGCCGTGGCGCAGCACCGCCGCACCACGAGCGGGTGACGTCACCCCGCGCATCAACCCGCGCCTGCCGCCCCTCGGTGGCGCGCGGCAACGGCCGCTGTGCCCTCCCGCTCCAGTACCTCCCACGCGGCCAGGGCATGCCAATCAAGCCGGTCGGTGCGGCTGTACGCGAAGGAACGGTTCTGGATCAGCTCGGCGTACAGGCCGCCGCCCGCCGCATGGCTGAGGTCCTCGAAGAACGCCCCGAAGGATCGGGCGAGTTGGCGGTGCCGGACGCCACGGTGTCGCCGTGGATCACCGTCCCCACGGCGATGTCGGGCGTCCGGCTCGTCATGACGGCTCCTCAGTGCGTGCGGGCCACGGGGGCCTGGACGGTGACGAACGAGTGGGGAGGCAGCGTCAGAACGAGCCCCTGACCTGTTGGCTTCACGCCGTCGAACGGGCGCGGAACCACCGCCTCGGGCGAGTCCGGGGAATTGTGGACCTGGAGCCGGTCCGCGGTCAGCAGACGAGCGGTCGGCTCGCCAACCGCTCCCCCGCGCAGGTCGAGTGTCACCTCGACCTGTTCCTCAGCGTCGAGGTTGGACAGTGAGATCAGCACCGCGCCGTCCTTGATGCTGGCCGAGGCGGACAGCGTGTCGAGCTCGGCGTCCCCCACCCGGCGCCGGGCATCCTCGGTGCGCAGGTGCACGGCGAGTGAGGTGGCGTCCTGGTGGCCCTTGTTCATCTCGAAGACGTGGTAGGTCGGGGTGAGGACCAGCGCGTCGCCGTCGGTGAGGATCATGGCCTGCAGAACGTTGACGGTCTGCGCGATGTTCGCCATGTACAGACGTGCCGCGTGCTTGTGGAAGATGTCGAAGTGGGTGCTGGCCACCAGCGCGTCGCGCAGCGTGTTCTGCTGGAACAGGAAGCCCGGGTTGGTACCCGCCTCCACGTCCCACCAGGTGCCCCACTCGTCCAGGACCAGGCCGACCTTCCGGCCCGGGTCGTAGATGTCCATGACGGTGGAGTGGCCGCTGAGGATACGGTCGATCCGCTGGGCCGAGGCCATGGTGCGGTAGTAGCCCTCGGTGTCGAAGCCGGTGGCGCTGCCCTTCGCCTCCCAAGTGCCGGTCATCGTGTAGTGGTGCACGGATATGGCCTGGAAGAAAGTGCGCGGGGTGGCCACGCAGCCGAAGCAGTTGATCTGCTCCATCAGGGTGCGGGTCCACTTGTAGTCGTCGCCGGCCGCGCCCGAGGCGATGCGGTACAGCTTGTTGTCGCCGTGGTCCCGGCAGTACGTGGCGTACTGCCGGGCCAGATCTGCGGAGTACTCGGCGCGCATGTTGCCGCCACAGCCCCACGTCTCATTGCCGATGCCCCAGAACTTCACCCGCCAGGGCTCGTCACGGCCGTTGGCCCTGCGCAGCCTGGCCATGGGGCTGTCGCCGTCGCGGGTCAGATACTCGACCCACTCGCTCATCTCCTGCACGGTGCCGGAGCCGACGTTGCCGCTGATGTAGGGCTCGGCGCCCAGGAGTTCACACAGCGCCATGAACTCGTGGGTACCGAAGTGGTTGTTCTCCTCGACGTCGCCCCAGTGCGTGTTGACCATCCGTGGCCGCTGGTCACGGGGGCCGATGCCGTCCTTCCAGTGGTACTCATCGGCGAAACAACCACCCGGCCAGCGGAGGTTGGGGATGTTCAGGGCACGCAGCGCCTGGACGACGTCAAGGCGGATGCCGCCCTCGTTCGGGATCGTCGAGTCCTCCCCGACCCAGAAGCCGCCGTAGATGCA
Organism: Streptomyces sp. DS1-CR2; assembly: GCF_055760475.1. Taxonomy (NCBI): domain Bacteria; kingdom Bacillati; phylum Actinomycetota; class Actinomycetes; order Kitasatosporales; family Streptomycetaceae; genus Streptomyces; species Streptomyces sp. DS1-CR2. The sequence goes on along the minus strand of NZ_CM147085.1, from coordinate 8,172,132 downwards.
GCGGCCGAGGTGCTCGGCAAAGTGACCATAGAGATGTCGGCTGATCGTCGGGCCCTCGATGTCGAGGTCGACGATGGCGGTAACGGTGGACACGGGGGCTCCAAGGGGCTCGGGAGAATTCTGTATCGGTAAGAGAGTTGGGGGGGTACCTGGAGGGGAGGCCGTCAAGAGACCGGGGTGAAGGGCGGCTGCGCACCTCCTGGCTTGTCCCCGCTGTCGCGGATGACCCGCCCGTTGACGACGAGGTTCTCGAACGTGACGTCCTTGATGAGGTGGTCCCCGTCGAGGCCCACGAGCAGCGACGTACCGGCGTGAGTGCCGGTGTAGGTGAGGTCCTTGATGTAGACGTTCTCGATGCCGCGGCCGGGTGCGGTGTTCCACTTCGGCATGTAGGTGACCCGCATCTGGACGAGCTGGCCCCAGCGGATGTCCTCGACGCGGATGTTGTCGCACCCGACGTCGCGGATGAGGTTGCCGTGGATGCCTATGTTGATCGGGGGGCCACGTCTGCCCAGAGGCTGCAGATTCCTGGTCCGTCCAGGTCCGAAGGTGTTCCCGCAGGTACGGCGAGACATGGTTCGGCCGCCCGTTGACGAGGTTGTACGCGGGCATCACCCCGGCCACGGCGCCGGCCTCGACGGGGCGGCGGAAGGCGCGCATGTCGTACTCGTGGAGGACCCTCGGCCGTACCGAGGAGGACGAAGTCGACCTGTCCGTCTCGTTGTTGTGGGCCGGCCAGTGCTTGAGGACGGGGGCCGTCATCCAGTACGCCGGGTCGTCGCCGCGTAGGCCGCGGGTGTACGCCGTGGCGATCGCCGCCGTCAGGTGCGGGTCCTCGGCGTAGCCCTCCTCGTTCCTGCCCCACAGCGGGTGCCGCAGCAGACTGACCGTCGGCGCCCACACGTTGAGCCCCACCCGGTCGTCGCGTGCGCGCATCGCCCGCGTCTCCTGGGCGACCGCGTCGCCGACCCGGCGGACGAGGCCGTCGTTCCACCGCGGGGGTGAACTGGTGCAGGAATGCGATGCGTTCGTCGAGTGTGAGGCGGGAGAGGAGGTCGTCGACGCGCTGGTCCAGGGCGGCGGTGGGGTCGCGGAAGAGGGGCGGCGAGCTTTCGGTCACGTACTCAGATCCCTTGAGGAGGAGAAGCAGGATGCCAAGCAGGAAGAAGACCTGGAGGCCGAGCTGGAGGTGGTGCGGGAGCAGATGAGTCGAGGTTCGAAGCGCTTCGATGTTCCGTCGCCCCGACGCAGACGTCAAGGTGTTCCCCCAAGCTCACGCAGACTCGCAGAAGACCCCGTCAACCTCCCACTCTCCAATGGGCTCAGGGAAAGTTGACGCGAGTCTTGTGGCCCCACAGGTGGTCCCTTAACCTCGCTGCAATATCGAAGCGCTTCGAAGACTTGGTACTCCTGCCCGCGCTGTTCGTTCCGCAGTGTCGCGCCACGAAGGGTTGAACAATGACGCCGAACTCGTCGCCGGTTCCCGGTCCCCGGGCCCCCAGCCGGAGAAGCTTTCTCGCCTCCGCCGCTGTCGCCGCCGCGGCGGTCGCCGGTGGTGCCTCGTTCCTGACCGCCTGCGGAAGTGCCGACAGCGGTAAGCGGGAGGGGGCCACCTCGGACAAGGCGGCCAAGAAGCTGCTGCCGGCCTTCGTCGCCAGTTCGGTCGCTGAGCCGGACATCCCGGCGAAGAACGGCTCGGCCGCCGGGTTCACCAGCAAGGTCGATCTCGACGCGTTCGCCACCTCGGTCCCGGACAAGCTGGGCACCGGCGCCCCGCTCAAGATCATGTCTCCCTTGTGGGGCGCGGCGCCCAAGGGGAACTGCGCGTACTACACGCAGCTCGACAAGATCGCGGGCACGGACATCACCTGGCAGAACCAGGACGGCAACACCTACGGCGAGAAGCTCGGCGCGGTCCTCGCCTCCAGCTCCATACCGGACATGGTGGTCGTGCCGGGCTGGGAGCTGGAGGGCAAGATCGCGAACGCGATCACCCGGAAGTTCATGGACCTGAGCCCTTATCTCGCCGGCGACAAGGTGAAGAAGTACCCCAACCTCGCGGCGATCCCCACCGAGGCCTGGAAGATGGGCATCTTCGGCGGCGCGCTGCGCGGCATCCCGACGCCGAGCCCCGCCGCCAGCTTCATCTGCCCCTTCTACCGCAAGGACATCTTCGAGGACCGGGGATACGAAGTCCCCACGTCAACGGATGAGTTCATGGCCTGGGCCAAGGACGCCACCAGCGCCAAGGCCAAGGTGTACGCCTGCGGGGACATGTCCTGGAGCGCCGCCAACATCTTCGGAGTCGGCGGCTCCGGATCGCTCGGCTGGAACATGGAGGACGGCAAGCTCAAGTACCGCATCGAGCGGCCCAATTACCTCGAGGCCCTCGAGTGGTCCCGCAAGCTCTTCGCCGCGGGCGTCGTGCACCCCGACGACAAGGCGCGCTCCGGCGACCCGAGCGTCCGCTTCGCGGCCGGCGAGGTCCTCCTCTACAACGGCGGTATCAGCGACTGGTACGTGCGGACCGCGGAACAGGCCGCCGCCAACAAGGACTTCGAGATCGGGGCCATGGACCTGTTCGGTCCCGACGGCGGCGACCCGGCCCTGTGCCCGGGCAATGCGTCCGGCATCTGGTCCATGATCCGCGAGGGCTCCTCGAAGACCACAATCGAGAACGCGCTCGCCGCCGCCAACTTCGCGGCCGCCCCCTACGGCACGAAGGAGCGGATGCTCGTCGACTACGGCGTCCAAGGAACCCACTACGACGTCAAGGGCGGCGTGCCGACCAAGACCGACCGCGGCGACGCCGAGGTCGTCAACGCCTGGATGATGCTGGCCGCCCCTGCCCCCTACTTCGCCCACCCCGACTTCCCGCAGGTCGCCAAGGCGCAGGTCGAGTGGCAGCAGCGGATGGGTGCCTTTTCCAAGAAGCCCTCCACGTACGGCATGAACATCGTCGAGCCCAGCCGGTACGCGGAACTCACCTCCCAGTTCGAGCAGTTGGAGATCGACTTCGTGCGCGGCAACAAGAAGCTCGCCGACGTGCAGCAGGCCATCTCGCGGTGGAAGTCGTCCGGCGGCGACGAGCTGCGCGACTGGTACAAGAAGATCCTCGACGAGAACGGCAGCGCGAACTGATGGCGCTCGAAGCCGGCAGCCGGCCCGGGGGAGGGGGGACGCCGCAGGCCGCGGAGGACCGCACCTCACTGCCCCAGGCGCCGGCCGACGGGAAGCAGGCCGCCGCACCCTCTGCACGACGGCGCCCGCGGTCGGTCAAGGTCAACTGGCGCATCAGACTGCGCCGCGACCGCGTCCTCATCCTGATGACACTGCCCGCCATAGCGCTGTTGCTGGTCTTCAACTACGTACCGCTGCTCGGCAACGTGATCGCGTTCCAGGACTACGACCCGTACATCTCGACCAACGGGATCGTCGCGATCTTCCAGAGCCCCTGGGTCGGCGTCGAGCAGTTCTCCAAGATGTTCACCGACCCGTTGTTCTGGGCCGCGACCGAGAACACCCTGGTGCTGTTCTTCATCCAGCTGGTGCTGTTCTTCCCGGTCCCGATCGTGCTCGCGCTGATCATCAACAGCGTAGTCCGGCCCCGGGTCCGGGCCGTCGCCCAGGCGATCATGTATCTGCCGCACTTCTTCTCCTGGGTCCTGGTCATCACCGTCTTCCAGCAGATCTTCGGCGGGGCGGGCCTCATCGCCCAGATCCTCCAGGACCACGGGGTGCATGGCTTCGACCTGATGACCAACTCGGGGATCTTCAAGTACCTCGTCACCGCCGAGTCGGTCTGGAAGGACGCCGGTTGGGGCATCATCATCTTCCTCGCCGCGCTCTCCGCGGTCAGCACCGACCTGTACGAGGCGGCCGCGATGGACGGCGCGAACCGGTGGCGCCGGATGTGGCACGTGACGCTGCCCGCCATGCGCCCGGTGATCGCGCTGCTGCTCGTCCTGCGGGTGGGAGATGCGCTCAGCGTCGGCTTCGAGCAGTTCCTGCTGCAGCGTGACGCGGTGGGGGCGGGAGTGAGCGAAGTCCTCGACACATATGTGTGGAACGTAGGTATCCATAACGGCGACTTCAGTTACGCGGCCGCGGTCGGCCTCGTCAAGGGCGTCATCGGCATCTGTCTCGTCCTGGGCGCGAACAAGTTCTCGCACCTCCTCGGCGAGCAGGGGGTGTACAAGAAATGACACTCAACACGCAACTGGTCCGCAGCCTGCAGGCACCGCAGCGACCGGTGTGGGAGGAAGCCCCGAACAAGGCCGGGATCACGCTGAAGAGCGGCTTCCTCGCCCTGTGCTGTCTCGGTGTCCTCGGCCCGCTGTGGATCGTGATCGTCACCAGCCTCTCGCCGAAGGCGGTGATCGACCAGGCCGGCGGTCTGGTGTTGGTCCCCAAGGGCATCACCTTCGTCAACTACACCGAACTGCTCGGCGGTGGCCAGGTCAGCCGGGCGATCATGGTGTCGGTCGGGGTCACCCTCGTCGGCACGCTCTTCTCGATGACGGTGTCGGTGCTCGCCGCCTACGGGCTCTCGCGGCGGGGCAGCCTCGGCCACAGCGCGCTCCTGATGACGCTGATGGCAACCATGTTCTTCGGGGCCGGCCTCATCCCCACCTATCTGCTCGTACAGACCCTCGGCCTGACCGACAGCTATCTGTCACTGATCCTGCCGACCGCCGTGAGTGTCTTCAACATCCTGGTACTGCGGGCCTTCTTCATGGGCATCTCGCCCGAGCTGACCGACGCCGCGCGCATCGACGGTGCCGGTGACCTGCGCATCCTCCTCACCATCGTGATGCCCCTCTCGCGGGCGGTGCTCGCGGTCATCTCGCTTTTCTACGCGGTCGGTTACTGGAGCGCCTGGTTCAACGCCTCCATCTACCTGTCCGACCAAGACATGATGCCGCTGCAGAACGTCCTCATCCAGCTGGTGCAGAAGCACACCCAGGCACCCACCGGCCTGCAGCAGGCGGTGCGTACCGGTGAACTCTCGGCGCTGGGGCTGCAGATGGCCGTGATGGTGATGGCGCTGCTGCCCGTCGCGGTGCTGTCCCCGTTCGTCCAGAAGCACTTCCGCAAGGGCATGCTCACGGGGGCGATCAAGGGCTGACGCCCTGGCCGGCGATCTCGAAACAGCGCCGTTCCCCTGGCCGTCTCCACTCCTCCCCACTTGCAGAACGAGGTATCTCCTTGCCCGCCACCAAGAAACCCACGCTCGCCGACGCCACGCGCGGCCGGATTCTCTTCGGCGGCGACTACAACCCCGAGCAGTGGCCCGAAGAGACCCTGCATGAGGACATCCGTCTGATGAAGGACGCCGGGGTCAACTCCGTCACCCTCGGTGTCTTCTCCTGGGCGAAGCTCGAACCGCGGCCAGGGGCAAGGGAGTTCGGCTGGCTGGACCGGCTGATGGACCTGATGCACGAGAACGGCATCGGTGTCGTCCTCGCCACCCCCACCTCCTCGCCCCCGCCGTGGATGGGCCGTCTGCACCCCGAGACGCTGCCCCGTGACGAGGACGGGCGCCCCGAGTGGTGGGGCGGCCGCCAGCACTTCTCGCACTCCAGCGCCACCTACCGCCGCTACGCCGCGGCCATCTCCGAGGACCTCGCCGCCCGTTACGGCAGTCACCCGGCCCTGCGCATGTGGCACATCAACAACGAGTACTGCACCTACGACTGGGGCCCCGAGGCCGAGGCCGCCTTCCGGCGCTGGCTGCAGGAGAAGTACGGCAGTCTCGACGCCCTCAACGAGGCGTGGGGGACCGCCTTCTGGAGCCAGGGATACGGCGACTGGTACGAGGTGCTGCCGCCGCGCCGCGCGCACTACATGAAGAACCCGACGCAGGCCTTGGACTTCAAGCGGTTCACGTCCGACGCGCTGTTGGAGTGCTACCTCGCCGAGCGTGACATCGTGGCCCGGCACAGCCCGGACATCCCGGTGACCACCAACTTCATGCCGTTCTGGCAGGGGCAGGACGCCTGGCTCTGGGCCGAGCGGGAGGACGTCGTCTCCATCGACATCTATCCGGATCCGCGGGATCCGTTCGGCGGGCAGCACGGGGCGCTGATTCACGACATGACGCGTTCGCAGGCCCGCGGCGGTCCCTGGATGGTCATGGAGCAGGCCGCCGGTCCCGTCAACTGGCGGGGCGTGAACCACCCCAAGCCGGCCGGCCTCAACCGTCTCTGGTCTCTCCAGGCCGTGGCCCGCGGCGCCGACGCCGTCTGCTACTTCCAGTGGCGGCAGTCCCGGCAGGGCTCCGAGAAGTTCCACTCGGGGATGGTCAGCCACGCGGGGGAGCACGGACGTACCTTCCAGGAGGTCAAGCGGATCGGCGCCGAACTTGCCCTGATCGGCGAGAAGGTGGCCGACAGCCGTGTCGAGGCCGCCGAGGTCGCCGTTCTCCTCGACTGGAACGCCTGGTGGGCGAGCCAGCAGGACGGGCGGCTGTCCTCGGAGGTCGGCTTCCCGCAGGTCGTCCGCTCCTGGCACCGCGCCCTGTGGGAGGCGCACACCACTGTCGACTTCGCCCACCCCGAGCACGACCTGTCCGCGTACAAGCTGGTCGTCGTCCCGCAGCTGTACCTGATGACGGACGCGGCGATCGACAACCTCGTCGACTACGTCGCGAACGGCGGCACCGTCGTCGCCGGATTCCAGACTGGCGTCGCCGATCAGGACGACCGGGTGCGGCCGGGTGGCATGGACCCCCGGCTGCGCGAGCTGTTCGGCATCCGGGTGCTGCACGAGTGGTGGCCGCTGGACTCCGGCGAGAAGGCCGACGTCGAGGGCTTCCACGGCACCCTGTGGTCCGAGGAGATCGAGGCGGCGGACGACGTGGACGCCGTCACGCCGTACAAGGGCGGCGAACTGGACGGGCTCCCCGCCGTGCTGCGCAAGGGCCGCGCCTGGTACCTCTCCACACTTCCCGAGCCGCACGCCCTGCGCGTGCTGCTCGCCGACATCGCCGCTGACGCGGGCGTACGGCCGGCCCTCGACGGTCTCCCGGCCGACGTGGAGGCTGTACGCCGGGGCGGACTGCTGTTCCTGCTCAACCACGGGCGTGACGGCGTCACCGTGTCGGTTCCGGATGGTCATCGCGATCTGCTGACCGGCGTGGATGTCACCGAGGGCGTGGAGCTGGGCCGGTACGGCGTCGCTGTCCTGGAGCCGACGTCATGACCGGTCCCCGCCACGGCACCTGGGAACCCGCCCCCGCCGCCCGCTGGGAGGACGCCTTCCTGAGCGGCAATGGCCGGCATGGCGTCATGGTGTTCGGTGATCCGAACAGTGATCGCGTCATCGTCAACCATCACACCTTGGTCCGTCCCAACGGCAGCGAGCACGCCCGGCCACCCGCCCTCGCCGCCGAACTGCGGGGAATCCAGGACCGGTTGCTGGCCGGAGACGTCACGGCGGCCGAAAGCTTCACCGACGGCCGGGACATGCTCTGGGTGCAGCCCTTCCACCCGGCCTTCCAGGTGCGGCTGCGCCGCCCGGCCGGCCCGGAGCCTGAGGGCGTCTACCGTCGTGAGGTCGACTTCACCACCGGCGTCGTCACCGCTGAAAGCGGCGACTGGCGCAGCGAGGTATTCGTCTCCCGGGCCGACGATGTCGTGGTCCAGCACGTCACCGAGCCCGGCCTCAGCGCATACATCACCCTGGACCACCAACTGCCGGGCTCGCCAGGGGACTTGAAGGTCGGCCACAGTGCCGTCCTCACCCCGGAGGGCGCCATCCTCACCCTGCGCGCCCGCTACCCCGGCAGCGACCGGGCGTACACGGGTGTCACGCTCGCCATCGTCTCCGGGGGACATACGCAGACGTCCGTGCCCGGCATTCGCGTCGAGAACGCCCGCTCCATACTCCTCCTCACCCGGGTGCGGCGCCACACCGGCGAGTTGGACGCCCTCGCCGAGGCGCAGGCGCTGCGCGCCCTGCTGTCCGACGGCGCGGACGAGGAGCCGTACGACCGCCTTCTCGCCCGCCACGCCGACCTGCACCGCCCGGCCTACCTCCGCGCAGGCCTCGACCTCGGCGCCGACGAAGCCGAACGCGCCCTGACTGGTGCGGAGTTGGTGCGTCGCCCGAAGAGCTTGGCACTGGTGGAGCGCCTCTTCGCGGCAGGGCGCTACCACCTGCTGTCCTCCGCAGGAATGCTGCCGCCGCGCCTCACCGGCCTGTGGACCGGCGACTGGAACACCGCCTGGTCCGGCGCGTTCACCACCGACGCCAACGTCAATCTCCAGATCGCCTCGGCCGCCGCGGCCGCGCTCCCGGAGGTGACCGAGGCGCATGCCGCTCTGATCCACGGCCAGGTGACCGACTGGCGCGACAACGCCCGCGTGATCTTCGGCGCGCGCGGCGTCGTCGCGCCCGCCCATACCGACGGTGAGTCCGGGCACGTCTACCACTTCAGCCGCGAATACCCGCTGCACCTGTGGACCGCCGGCGCCGACTGGCTGCTCAAGCCGCTCGTCGAGCATGACGAGACGCGCGGCGAGCGTGAGCCGCGTACCGCCGTCGTCCTCGCCGAAGTCGCCCTGTTCTATGAGGACTTCCTGACCCGGACGGACAGCGACGGGCGGCTGGTCGTCGTTCCCTCCTACTCGCCGGAGAATCGTCCCGCGAACGCGAGCTGGGTCACGGTCAACGCCGCGATGGACCTCTCGGCGGCCCGGTATGCCTTGCGCGCCGCGGCCGACTACCACCCGGACACCCCGGACGCCGACCGCTGGCGTGCCCTGGCCGACCGGCTGCCGGCCCACCGGATCAACGCCGACGGGGCGCTCGCCGAATGGGCCTGGCCCGGTCTGGAGGACACCTACGACCACCACCACCTCAGCCACCTCTACGGCGTCTGGCCGCTCGACGAGATCACCCCGTACGACACCCCCGGCCTCGCGGCGGCCGCCCACCGCGCCCTCGAACTGAGGGGAGCCGAGAACGACTCCGCGCACGGCCACCTCCACCACGCGCTGATCGCGGCCCGGCTCCGGGACGGCGAGCGCGTCGCCCGCGCGCTCGATCATGTGCTGGGCGGCGACTTCTTCCACGCCTCCCTGATGAGTGCGCACTACCCGCACCGCCACGTCTACAACGCCGACGCCGCACACACTCTGCCCGCTGTGCTGATCGAGATGCTCGCGCAGTCGACCCCGGAACGGCTGGTCCTCCTCCCGGCGCTGCCCGCGGCGTACCCCCAGGGGCAGCTTCGTGGCATCCGCACCCGGTTCGGAGCCGAGGTCGACCTCACCTGGAGCCCCCACCGGGCGACCGCGGTGGTCCGCCCCACGCGCACCCACGACGTCGAACTCCGGACGTCCTCCGGCGCCGAACCGCTCCACCTCGTCGCCGGAGAAGACCACGTCCTCCACCTGGAAGCGTGGTAATCCCGAGGTCAGGAGGTGCTGGAGGGGGCAGGTCCGGTGCTCGCCCGTACCGTCAACTCCGGTGTGATCAGGACGACTTCGTCCTTGCCGCGGCCGTCGAGCTTGGCGACCAGGCGCTCCACGGCGTGCCGGCCCATCTCTTGCGCGGGGATGGCGACGGACGTGAGCCGCACCGAGGCCTGGACGGCCACCTGGTCCGGGCAGACCGCGACCACCGACACGTCCTCGGGCACGGCACGTCCCTGCTGGCGCAACAGGCCGAGCAGCGGCTCGACCGCCGACTCGTTCTGCACGACGAACCCGGTGGTGCCCGGGCGCTCGTCGAGGATGCGGGCGAGGGTGACGGCCATCGCGTCGTAGCCGCCCTCGCACGGCCGGTGCAGCACCCTGATGCCCCTCTCCCGTGCCCGGGAACGGAGTCCGTCGAGGGTGCGTTCGGCGAAGCCGGTGTGCCGCTCGTAGACCGCGGGGGCTTCGCCTATGACAGCGATGTCGCGGTGGCCGAGCACCGCCAGATGCTCGGCGCACAGCGCGCCCGTCGCCTTGAAGTCGAGGTCGACGCAGGTCAGTCCGGAGGTGTCGGCGGGCATTCCGATCAGCACGGACGGCTGGTCCGTGCCGCGCAGCAAGGGCAGCCGCTCGTCGTCCAGTTCGACGTCCATCAGGATCATCGCGTCGGCGAGCCCGCTGCCGGTGACGCGGCGCACGGCGTCGGGGCCCTCCTCGCCTGTCAGCAGCAGCACGTCGTACCCGTGCGTCCGGGCCGTCGTGGCGACCGCGATGGCGATCTCCATCATCACCGGCACGTACATGTCGGTGCGCAGCGGGACCATCAGCGCGATGATGTTCGACTTGCTGCTGGCCAGGGCCCGCGCGCCGGCGTTCGGGTGGTAGCCGAGCGTGTGGATGCTTTGCTCGACCCGCAGCCGGGTGGTCGGGGAGATGGACCGCTTGCCGCTGAGGACATAGCTCACCGTGCTCGCCGAGACTCCGGCGTGCTGGGCGACCTCGGCGAGGGTGACCATCCAACTCTCCAGCGGGGTGAAGCGCTTCGATAGTGCGCAGGGTGTACAAGGGCAGGCATGAGCGTGGTTCGACACTAGCTCTCGGCGGCGTGGGTGTCCAGAGAAGTATCGAAGCGCTTCGACGCCCGACGACCTTCTTTCTCTGCGGTGACGGTTCTCGGAGTGCCGCAACCGGCACGGCCGTCGGCGGCCACGGGGGCGTGGCCGCCGACGGCCTCGGACGGTGAGCGGTTACCGGTCCTTCGTCGGTGCTGTCGCGAAGACCCGGACGTCCCATGCATCGAGGTGTACGGGCGTACCGGCCGGGACCGCGGTGCCGTCCAGGACGTCGGTCAGATCCACGTCCACGGGAGCCTGGGCGGTCGCCGGCTGCCAGCTCCAGTTGTGGACGACATGGACGCGTCGGCCGTCCGCGGCGGTGCCGGTGGCGGCCGTGACCGAGTCGGGCAGGTCCTGCCAGCCGCTGCGCGGCGCGGGTGCGAGCCAATCGGCGAGCGCGCGGGCCAGATCGCGGCCGGGCACGGTGCCGACGCAGGTGACACGCCCGGCGCCGTGACGGCGGGTGGTGACGGCGGGCCAGCTCCCGAAGTGCGGGTGGTCGTACTCGGCCAGGACGTCGGCGTCGTCGACGGCCAACCCCTCCACCCACCGAGTCGCCACGGCGTCGGCGGACAGCGCGAGGGGGCTGTCGGGGGTGCCGCGCAGCGGCAGGTCGACGTGCAGGTTGCTGAACTCGTCGTAACGGACGCCCGCGGCCTGCACCAGGCGCGCCGGTGTCACCTCGTGGCGCGCTCGTGCCTCGTGGTCGCCGTAGCCGGTACGCGGTCCGAGTACGAGGTGGCCGCCCGCCTCGGCGTACGCGGCGAGCCAATCGAGCATCCCGTCGTCCGCCACGTACAGCCCGGGGGCGATGAGCACAGAGTGCTGCTGAGCAGCCAACTCCGGTGTTATGCCGGGGCGTTCACCGCTCGGGTCGTGCAACTGGCGGGCGTGCAGGATCCGTACCTGCCGTCCCGCCTCGAACGCGCCCCGGTAGAACGGTTCGAAGATCCCCTCGTACGCATACGCGTCCGGCCCGCCGTCGGAACCGGCCAGCGGCGGGTGCTTGCGCATCAGCCACTTGCTCGGCGCCGAGTACACCATCGCGATGTCGGCGTCCGGCGTGATCCCGGCGACGAGGTCACCCGCACGCTCGAACTCCTTTCCCAGCCGGGCCAGTTCACGGTAGGCGCGCCCCGGCTTGCCGCTGTGCGGAAGGACTCCGCCCCAGTACGTCTCGGCGCCGAAGTGCAGCGTGTGCCAGTGCCAGTACTCGATCATGCGGGCGCCGCGTGCGACCAGCGCCCACGCGGCCTGCCGCCACTGGCCGTCGAAGGCGGGCCGGTTGTCGGAGGGGCCACCGATGGCCTGGGCGTTGGTCTCCGTGATCAGGAACGGCTCCTGGCGCGAGGAGTAGAGCCGGTCGGCGCTAAGGTGCAGCGCCCACGCCCCGTACGCCATCCACTGCTGCGGCAGCTTCTTGCGCGGCGGTTCGGGCATCGTGAGGCTGTCCTGCATGTCGTAGTACGGGTTGCCCGCGGTGACGTCCAGGGCGTCGGTCATCTCGTCGTCCTCGAGCCCCGGGGAGCCGTAGGCGAGGCACGTGGTGACGAACTGCTCCGGCCTCGCGTACTCGCGCACGATGCCGGCCTGCCAGGCGATGAACTCCGTGGTCTGGCGCGCCTGGAACGCCTGCCAGGCCAGGTCGTACTGCGGCTGCGCGTTGCCCTCCGGCTTCCACAGGTCGGCCCAGGTGGAGAGCCGGTGCGACCAGTACACCAGCCCCCACTCGCGGTTGAGGGTCTCCACATCGCCGTAGCGCTGCCGCAGATCGTCCACGAACCGCTGGAAGACTCCGTGATTGTGCGGCAGTCGCGGGCCCGGCTCGTTGTCGACCTGGAAGCCGATGGCCGCGGGGTGGGAGGCGTAGCGGGCCACGATCGCGCGGATCACCCGCTCGGCGTGGAACCGGAAGGCCGGGTGCGTGATGTCGACCTCGTGGCGGGCGCCCCACCCGGCGGGCTTTCCGGCGGCGTCCTCGGCGGCGATCTCCGGGTACTGCCGGGCCAGCCACGGCGGCACCGCGTAGGTGGGAGTTCCGAGGACGACGGAGATGCCGCGCTCGTGGGCGCCGTCGAGGACCGGCTGCAGCCAGTCGAGCTCGAGGTGCCCGTTCTCCGGCTCCCAGGTGGACCAGACCGACTCGCCGACGCGGATGACGGTGAACTTCGCCTCCGCCATCAGATCCAGGTCGGTCTTCAGACGCTCGTGGGGCTGGTACTCGTGGTAGTACGCGGCGCCGAACAGGACGCGCGCAGGCAGATCGGCCATGGGGAATTCCTTCATGAGGCGAGGGACACAGAAGGGCCCCGGCTGCCGAGCACGGGACGTGAGCCCGGCAGCCGGGGCGACAGGGGGTGGTGGGCGGTCAGGTGGTCGAACCGGTCACCGACGTACCGGACTTGGTCACGTGGTAGGTGAGCTTGGCACCGCTGTAGAAGTAGAAGGTGAGCTTCACCGGTGCGTCGTCGCGCAGGGAGGTGAGGAACGCGTTGGTGAGGGTGATGGTGTTGCCCGCGTAGTCGGGGGTGAAGGAGACGTTGAACTCCTGGAACGACGTCCAGTTCGTGGGGCCTGCGTTGCTGCCGTCGGCGTAGGTGGCCTCCATGGTGGCGAGCTGGTCACCGCGGAACTGGGTGGGGATGGGCAGGGAGCCGGTGGTTCCGTTGACGTCGGCCTGCTGCGGAGTGTCGTACGTCGTGACATGGATCTTCCAGGGCAGGCCCTGGGAGAACCGCGCCTCGATCGTGGCGTTGTCGCCGTACGAGCGGTCGCCGACCAGCCGGGTCAGTGCCGCTGCCGTCAGGGTGAGCCTGTCGCCGGCGACCGTGTAGTCCGATCCCTCGGCGAGCTTGCGTTCCCCCTGCCAAAGCCCTTGGAACGACAGGCCATTGAGGTTGAGCGTGAGCGACTGGTCCGTGATCGTCCCGGACTTGGGGACGAAGACGCGGTCGAAGGACGACGTGCCCGAGCGGGTGGTCCAGCTCGACTTGATCCAGTCGAAGAGCTCCTGGTCCCGCCACTGCCCGGTGGCGCGGTTCAGGTAGGAGAAGGGGTCCCACAGGGCCGTGGTGACGCCGGCCTCGCGTGCCGCGTAGCCCACCTGCTCGTAGTACTTCAGGGCCTCGCCCCGCTCGACACGGTCCGGGTGGTTCTGGTCGGGATAGCTGAGGAGGCCGTACTCGCCGAGATAGACGGGGATGCCCTTGGCGACGAACGTGTCGTGCATGCGGGTGAAGGCGCCGGTCAGATCCTTCTGGGCGGCCTCGTCGTAGTGGCTGCCGCCCGCGATGTTCACGCTGAAGGGGTACCAGCTGTAGTAGTGCACGGTGGCCACAAGGTTGGAGTCATTGAGCCGCTTGATGGTGGTGGACAGGTCGTCCATGACGGCCTGGTCCGGAGTGCAGTACTGCGTCGGCAGCACCAGCAGACGCTTCGCGTTCTGCCCGCCGGAAGCGCGGACGATCTTGTGGAACGAGGTGTTCAGCTCGTCGAGGAGCTTGGTCTTCTGCTCGGCCGTGGCGTTGTCGAACTGCGGTTCGTTGACGCTTTCGAAGAGCAGGGTGCGCGGCTCGTCCTTGAAGGCCGAGGAGATCTGCGTCCAGGTCGAGTTGAAGCGGGCCAGCACGTTGTCGTGGTCGGTGGGCATCTTGCTGATCCACTGCCACGAGTCGTGGTGGACGTTGATCACCACGTACAAGCCGTCGGCCAGCGCCCAGTCGACGACCTGCTTCACGCGGCTCATGTACGTGGCGTCGACGGTGTAGGGCGCGGTGGAGGACTGGTGGTCCGTCCACGTCACCGGGATGCGGACGCTGCGGAAACCCTGCGCGCGGATCGTGTCGAAGAGCTTCTTCGTTGTCAGCGGGTTGCCCCAGGACGTCTCGTCCGGGATGGCGTCCAGCGTGTTGCCGAGGTTCCAGCTGGGCTGCATCGCGGCGACAGCGTCCGTCGCCGTGGCCGGGACGCGCACCTTGTTCGGGGCGGCCTCGGCGGCGGGAGCGGTGAGTGTGGTGCCGAGGGTCAGCCCGATGGCGGCGACCAGTGCGAGCAGCAGGCTCGTCAGGTGTCTCGGTGCGCTGCCAGGGCGGCGCGCGGCTTGGTGCGGCTCTCTCATGTCCCTTTCACCCTTCTGAATGGTGGAGGAGTCGAGCAGGAGGTGATGCCTCACGCCTTCAGCGGCTCGTAGTCGAACCAGTCGAAGTGGGCGACGCCCCGGGCGGCGTACAGGCCGATGACACGGCCGGTGAAACCGCCGGCCACCTCGGTCGACAGATAGCGGCCGTCGAGCGTCGCGAGCGAGGTGAAGGTGCCGTCGGGCAGCTCGATGCCGAGGGAGACGGCGTCGGGTCCGGTGCGCGCGTCGTGCGGTGTGGGCGGCTCGGAGATCCGCACGCCGAGGACGACCGGGCCCGCCGGCACCGACTGGGTGGCCACGACGGCTCGCACCGAGCCGACGCGCGAGACCACCCGCACCTGGGTGCCGTCCGTCTCGATCCCGTAGTGGTGTTGTTCGTCGAGCCGGACGGCGAGCCCGCCGCAGCCCTGCGCCGGATCGATCGACGTGCGTGCCCGGCACGCCAGATGCTGCTGGCGCCGGCCGATGAAGACGGCGTCGGGCTGGTCCAGGGAGGCGCCGCGTGCGCGCAGCGTGAGCGACCCTGGGCGCTCCTTGGTGGTGCAGTGATCGGTGGACCGGTCGCGTACGGAGATCCAGGACGGATGCAGTTCGCTGAGGTCGAAGTCGTCGCGGTAAGGCCCGCCGAACGCGTCGTCGCCGGGTGCAAGGAGTTCGCCGACGACCGGCCAGCCGTTCTCCCAGGTGACCGGGGCGAGGAAGGTCTCGCGGCCGAGGACGTGCCATCCGGGGGTGCCGCCGCGCGGCCGCACGCCGAGGAACACCATCCACCACGAGCCGTCCGGGGCCTGCACCAGGTCGCCGTGACCGGTGTTCTGGACGGGGTGGTCGGTGCCGCGGTGGGTGAGGATCGGGTTGGCCGGGCACGGCTCGAAGGGGCCGTTGGGAGTGCTGCCGCGGGCGATGGAGATCCCGTGCCCTCGCTCCGTGCCGCCCTCGGCGATGAGCAGGTACCAGTAGTCGCCGATCCGGTACAGATGGGGCGCCTCCGGGGCCTTGGCGCCGGGCCCGCCGGACCAGAGCCTGTGCGGTGTTCCGTACGTCTGCCCGGTGGACGGGTCGATACGGACCTGCGAGACCCCGGCGACCGTGCACCAGCAGGTGCCGTCCTCGTCCCAGACCAGGTCGGGATCGATGCCGGGGACACCTGGCGCCCAGACGGGGTCCGACCATGGTCCGGCGGGGTCGGTGGCCGTGACGATCAGATTGCCGCCGCCCTCGCTGCAGTTGGTGACGATCAGCCAGAAGCGGCCGTCGTGGTGGCGCAGCGTGGGCGCGTAGATGCCGGCGGACGACGGCATGGAGGCGGGCAGGCGCAGTTGCTCCGGCCGGTCGAGGGCGTTGCCGATCTGGGTCCAGTGCACCAGGTCGCGGCTGTGGAAGAGGGGGATGCCGGGGAAGTACTCGAAGCTGGAGCATGCGAGGTAGTAGTCGTCGCCGACGCGGCAGACACTGGGATCGGGGTGGAGGCCGGGGAGGACGGGGTTGGCGAAGCTCGCGCCCGCCGGGCGCTGGTCGGACACGATGGGTCCTTTCGTTGGTGCAGCGGTGGATCGTGCTGGGGGTTCGGACGGTTCACGGGGGCTTACGACAACTCGGCCGGGCCTGTGCTCTGACGTACCGTCAAGATCGGTTCCAGCAAAACCCGTTCGTCTCCCGGAGCGGTGTGCTGTGATGCCGCGTTCAGGCGGCGCAGCACCTGCTCCACTGCCACCCGGCCCAGTTCCTTGGACGGTCCCGACACGGCGGTGAGGGCGGGCGTGTGCTGCTCAGCGAGCTGCTCCGCGCAGAGAGCGATCACCGAGGCGCCCTCGGGGACCGCCCGCCCGCGGGTGCGCAGCAGAGTGAGCAGCGGGCCGATCGCCCCCTCGTTCTGCACGACGAACCCGGTGGTTCCCGGCCGCTCGGCGAAGATGCGGTCGAGTGCCTGGGCGGTGCTCTCGTACGTGCCCTCGCAGGGGCGGTGCAGGAAGCGCAGGCCGCGCTGTCCGGCCCGCTCGGCGAACCCTGCGAGGGTGCGTTCGGCGTACCCGGCGTGCCGTTCGTAGATCCGGGAGCCGTAGCCGATGAAGGCGATGTCCCGGTGGCCGAGGTTGCCGAGGTGGTCCGCGCACAGCGCGCCCGCCGCGGCGAAGTCATGGTCCACGCAGGATAGTTGGCGCGAATCGTCGGGCAGACCGATGAGCGCGGCCTGCGTGCCCTGCTCCCGCAGTACCGGGATGCGCGGGTCGTCGAGCTCGACGTCCATGAGGATCACGCCGTCCGCGAGACCGCTCGCCGCGACGCGCCGCACGCCCTCAGGACCTTCGTCGCTCGTGATCAGCAGGACGTCGTAGGCGTGACGGCGGGCGGTCGTGGTGACGCAGACGGCGATCTCCATCATGACCGGGAGGTACATGTCGGTGCGCAGCGGCATGACCAGCGCGATGATGTGCGAGCGGCGGCCGGCCAGCGCCTTGGCGCCGGCGTTGGGGTGGTAGCCGAGCTCGGCCACGGAGCGCTGCACACGGCGCCGGGTCGCGTCGGACACTGAGGTCCTGCCGTTGAGCACGTAACTGACGGTGCTGGTCGAGACGCCCGCGCGCCGGGCCACGTCGGCGATGGTCACCATGGTGGTGTCTCGGCTTCCTTCCTGTCGGCCGGGGCGGCCCTTCCCCCGAGGGAGAGCGCGAGAGTGTCGAAGTGTCGAAGCGCTTCACTTCGCGACGCAAGCTAATGAGGTCTTTCCAGCGAAACAAGGGGTTGGACTAAAAGAAACTTTCTTCATTTCGGGCATTGACACCCGATCAGGGGCGATGACAGCGTCGAAGCGCTTCACCACTGCTTTCCTGTCCCACTCGTTCCGCAGCACGGCGCCCTTCTCGCCCTTGGGGGCGGCGTCGATCAAGAGATTCGACGTTCGACGAGAGAACGGATCCGCTCCCGTGACCGGGCCGCACACCCCCTGGTCCCCGGTGGACATCCCCTTCGAGGCCACCGAAGACCACCACTTCCCCTACACCGACGTCGAGTTGGAGGCCACGTTCACGCACCCCGCCAGCGGAACGGTCGTCCGCAGGCCGGCCTTCTGGGACGGCGGCCGCCGCTGGGCCGTCCGCTTCGCCTCACCCGGACTGGCCGGTGAGTGGACCTGGCGGACCGTCAGCAGCGTGGCGGATCCGGGACTTCACGGCCGTACGGGAACCCTGACCATCGGCGAGACGGACCCCGCCGCCGCCTCCCCCTTCCGCCGCCACGGCTTCTGGCGGATGTCACCGGGCGGCCGCAGCCTCGTGCACGCCGACGGCACACCCGCCCTCATAGCCGCCGACACGGCCTGGGGCCTGCCCTGGCGCGCCACTCCCGAGCAGGCCCGCACGTACGCCACCGACCGCGCCGCCAAGGGCTTCAACGCGGCGCTCCTGATGAGCGTCATGCCCGACATGGACGCCCGCGGCCCGCGCGACCGCACCGCCGACGGCGGCTTCGACATCGCCTTCGAGGACCTGCAGGACGGGGGCCTGGACCGGCTGGTCCCGGCGTACTTCCAACGCCTCGACGAACTCCTCGGCATCCTCGACGCGCACGGCATCGCGCCCGTCCTCCAGCCCGTCTTCCACGGCTTCGGCTGGAAGGGCCTGCGCGTGGCCGGTCCTGTCGTGGCGCCTGCCTCGTACGCCCGTTACTGCCGCTATCTCGTCGCGCGTTACGGTGCATCACCCGCCGTCTGGCTGGTCGGTGCGGACGGGCGCGGCGACGAACCGCAGATCGCCGCCGGTGGCCGCGAGATCGAGGCCTGGGACGACTACCACCAGCCGACCGGCATCCACTACCGCCCGCACGGCCCCAACAACGCCTCACAGGGCGCCAGTTGGCTGGACTTCCAGTGGTGCCAGACCGGTCACCGCGGCGAGCACCTGCCCGAGCGCGTCGCCGACATGTGGCGCAACCTCCCGGTCAAGGCGGTCGCCAACGGCGAGCCCAGCTACGAGCACACCGGTGGGCGTGGCAGGGCGGCCGGCTGGTGGCAGGGGCACGAGGCGTGGAGCAATCTGTGCGCGGGCGGCACGATGGGCGTCGTGTACGGGGCGGGCAGCCTGTGGCAGTGGGTGCAGCGCGTGGACGAGCCCGGCCAGGCCCCGTTCTTCATGGCGCCGGGGGCGAGTTGGCGCGAGGCCCTGGACTTCGAGGGGTCCTCGTACGTCGGCCTGCTGCGCCGCATCCTCGACGGCGTCCCGACCACCGACATGGCCCCCGACTGGCAGACCTGCCTCGCCACCCGCGGGCTCCTCTCCCCCGGCCGCCTCTTCCTCGCCTACAGCGAGCACGGCGGGCCGCTGCAGTTCAGCCCCGACGCGGGTGACACGGTGCCCCTGCCGTACCGGGTCGTCGACCCGCGCACGGGCAAGACGGTGACCTCCGGCGTGCGCACCGGTCCGCTCGACCTCGTCGAGGCACCGGAGGGGGAGCCGCTGGTCTATCTGTTCTTCGAGGGGGCGCACGCGTAGGGGGCTGCGTCAGGTTGCGGCCGGTGGGAGAGCGACTGTACGGAACCGGGCGTTGCCCGTGCTGGACGCTCGCCGACGGCGTCGCGTTGTCGCGCCGGGCCCGTGACGTGATCACGGGAGTCGGCAGGGAGACCCCACCCCCGGGAGAGGAGCCGCCACCGTCGCCGACCTGACGAACGGCGACGGAGAGCCGCCCAAACTGGAGCAGATGGCGTTCGCGCACCGGATCCGCGAGGACTTCCAGCGGATCCAGATGGAGGCGGAATGGCGCGATCGGCGGGGAAGGCCTGGTCCAGGATCCACTGCGGGTCTTCCGGCCGGCCCTGGCCGCGGCGTGCCTGACAGGCCCGGAAGAGCAGGTCGGGGCTGGTGATGCAGACGACGTCGGCGCCGTACCCGAGGTTCGCGAGCCAGTCGGCGCCGGCCAGGGCGTCCGGGACCATGGCGCCCATCGCGGCGAGTGTGACGACGGGGGCGCTGTGCTGTCGCAGGCGGTACGCGCCGACGGCCACCTGACGGCGGCGACGTTCCAGAAGGCCACAGCCGACACCTCGACCACCCTCGCCCTGCACGACACCACCGGCGAACACCCCACCACCACCCAGGACCTGCTCGCCCTCGCCCAAGACAATGTCGTAGGCGCCGAACACACCTCATGAGCAAGATCCGTGCGACCGCCTGGAACGGCGACCAATGGGACGCCCCCGACCAGGACCCGCTCTACGACCTCCAGAACAAACTCAACCTCGTCCACCGATTCCTGATCATCGAGCGGACCGACAGCTGCCTCATCCAGGTAGACCTTGCCCTCGGCGGTCACCAGCTCGGTCATGTCGCCAACCAGCCTCATGCCCAGCCACGGCGCAGTGAAGTCCCGCCGGATCAGGTCGGCGGCGAACACCGCCTTCTTCGCCCGCCGGGTCAGCCCGCGCCGTCGGCGCAGGGTGACCCGACGATGCGATGCTCGCGCATCAGGCGTTCGACCTTCCTGGCGTTCACCACCCGCGCGGCCCGACGCAGCGCGGCATGGACCCGCGGGCGCCGTAGGCACCCCGCGAGCCGGGGTGCAACACCCGTATCTGGTCGGGCTGTCCAGGTGGTCACAGGGGGTGCCTCAGTTCCGGCACGACGCGATGCCCGTGCAACGCATCGTGCGCACCGCGCTGTTCGGCCGAGGGCCGGACTGCGTCGGATGGTCAGGGCGTGCTCAACTCGGAGCGTTCCACCAGCACTTCGCCGCCGAGGGCCTGGGTGGCGTGGTTGAAGACGGCGAAGCGGTAGCCCATGAAGAAGTGAGGCCTCTCGTTCATGGTGAAGGCCGGGCCGAGCGGGGTGAAGGTGGTGCCGTCGGTGCTGTAGGAGAACGTCGCCTGGCGGCCCGGCCCCGGGCTGATGTCGGCGGCGGCGCGCAGCCAGACGCGGCTGCCGGGGAGGTCGGCGCCTGCCCGCTCGGTGCCGGTACCGGTGGTGTTCCAGTCGGTGTCCAGGGTCAGGCCGTCGAACATCACCAGCCTGCTGACGCCGTCCTGCCGCGTGACGCCGATCCAGGCGGAGGAGTCCCGCAGCATCGCAAGACCGGCCCGGTCGCCGTCCGCCATCCCGGAGCAGTCGAGCACGACGGTGGCGGTGGAGGCGGGGCCCTGGATGCGGCGGGTGAGGGTGTTACGGGCGTTGTAGAGGTCGTCGGTGACGGTGGCGGTCCTGAGGGTGAGCCCGTTGTCCACGGTGAACGCGGCGGTGTCGGGGTTGTGGTTCCACTCCCAGTACGGCGCCAGCGCCGTCCCCTCGAAGGTGTCGGCGCCGGTCATCGGCGGGAGCGGGTGCGGGGTGACCGGGTAGGCGTATTTCTCGCCCCACGCGCCGTCGACGGTCTGGAGCTCGGGCCACCCCTCGGCGTTCCAGGTGACCGGGGCCAGGGCGGGGACGCGGCCGCCGGGATAGGCGTCGATGAAGCCCATGTAGTACCAGTCGCCGTTCGGGGTGTCGACCAGCGAACCCTGGTGCGGCACACCGCCGCCGGGGATCGGGCCGGGCAGGTCCAACAGCACCTCCCGCATCTCGTACGGGCCGAAGGGTCCTGAGGTGGACTTCCAGATGTACTGGCCGTTGGCCGGGCGGGTGACGAAGATGTAGTAGTTCCCGTTGATCTTGTAGAAGCGGGAGCCCTCCATCAGGTGCATCTCGTCGGGCTTGGTGAGCACGCGCTCGGACCTGACCTCGGTGCGCAGGTCCGGGGCGAGCTGCACGACGTGGATGTCGTTGGCGCCGTGCGCCACGTACGGGGTGCCGTCGTCGTCGAAGAGCAGCCCCGCATCGTAGTAGACGCTGCCGATCTCGGCGTGCCGGGTCCAGGGGCCCGCCGCGTCGGTGGCGCTGTATACGTACGTCCGCTGGTTGCCGATCTGGCCCACCCAGTAAAAGGTCTCGTCGCTGGGGCGGTGGCGCATCGAGGACGCGTAGATGCCCTCGACGTACGCCCGTCCGCCGTTGAGGTCGTACGCGTCGCCGAAGTCGAGGACCGGCACCGAGTGGCCGATGAACTCCCAGTCGACCAGGTCGTAGGAGCGCAGGACGGGCGCGCCCGGCGAGTAGTGCATGGTCGAGCCGGAGTAGTAGTACGTGTCGCCGACGCGGATGACCTCGAGGTCGGCGAAGTCCTGCCAGATCACCGGGTTGGTGAACTGCTCCTGCTGGGCCGTCGTGTCTTTCCGGCGGCTGCGGGGGTGTTGGAGCCGGGACATTCGAGATCAGCTTCCTCACGTGTGGGCGGCCGAGAGCCGAAGGGGCGAGCGGGGTCAGGGGGTGAGCGGCTCGTAGGTGAACCGGTCCACATCGACGCGACCGTCGGTGGCGTAGGGGCCGATGACGCGGCCGGTGAATCCGCCGGCGACCTCGGTGGTGAGGTAGCGGCCGTCCAGGGCGGCGAGTTCGGTGAAGGTGCCGTCCTCCTGGCAGGTCCCGAAGCGTACGACGTCGGGTCCGGTGCGGCCGTCGTCGAGGGCGGTGCGGGCGGTGATGTCGAGGCCGAGGACGACGGGGCCCGGCGCCTTGTCGGACCGGGCGACGACGCTGCGCAGCGGGCCGATACGGGCGATGACGCGTACTTCGTCGGCATCCGCCTCGATGGCGTAGTTGTGGTGTTCGTCGAGGCGGACGGCGAGGCCGCCGCTTCCGCCGGAGACGTCGAGTTCGGCCCTGGTCCGGCAGGAGAGGTGCGCCTGGCGGCGGCCGAGGAAGGTGACATCGGGGGCGTCGAGGCTCCGGCCGAGGGCGTGCAGGGTGAGGTGGCCGGCGCGTTCGCGGGTGGTGATGTGCTTGGCGGGCGTGGCCCGGAGGCTGATCCAGTGGGGGTGGAGCGTGGCCGCGTCGAAGTCGTCGCGCTCGACGTGGCCGTCCACCGGTTCGGGTCCGTTCACGATCTCGCCGATCACCGGCCAGCCGTCCACCCACTCCACGGTGGCCAGGAAGGTTTCGCGGCCGAGGCCGTGCCAGCCGGGGGTGCCGCCGCCGGGGCGGACCCCGAGGAAGACCATCCACCAGGTGCCGTCCGCCGCCTGGACGAGGTCGCCGTGGCCGGTGTTCTGCACCGGGTGGTCGGTGGAGCGGTGGCTGAGGATCGGGTTGGCGGGGCACGCCTCGAAGGGCCCGTCGGGTCGGCGGGAGCGGGCGACGGAGACGCCGTGGCCGCGCTCGGTGCCGCCTTCGGCGATGAGCAGGTACCACCAGTCGCCGACGCGGTAGAGATGCGGGGCTTCGGGGGCCTTGCCGCCGGGGGTGCCGGACCAGGTGCGTCGGGCGGGGCCGTCAGTGGCGCCGGTGGTGGTGTCGAGGCGGACCTGGCTGATGCCGGCGACGGTGACCCAGCAGGTGCCGTCCTCGTCCCAGGCGAGGTCGGGGTCGATGCCGGGGACACCGGGCAGCCGGATCGGCTCGGACCAGGGGCCCGCCGGGTCGGTGGCGGTGACCAGGATGTTGCCGCCGCCGGTGCGCAGTCGGTGACGACGAGGTGGAAGAGGCCGTCGTGGTGGCGGAGGGTCGGCGCGTAGATGCCGCCGGAAGAGATGACGGGCGCGGTGGTCTTCAGCTGGGAGGGCCGGTCCAGGACGTTGCCGATCTGGGTCCAGTGGATCAGGTCGCGGCTGTGGAAGACCGGTACGGCGGGGAAGTACTCGAAGCTGGAACACGCCAGGTAGTAGTCGTCACCGACGCGGCAGACGGACGGGTCCGGGTGAAAGCCGGGCACGATCGGGCGGACGGTCATGGGCGGGACTCCTGGGTGGGCTTGGTGGATTCGGCGGACTCGCAGGACTCGGAGGACTCGGCAGACCTGGCGGCCATGACGCATTCGGGGCGCACGCGGGACCGTGCAGCCGCCGACGGGCAACTCCGTCACACGTACGCCGCCGATCATGTCGTCTGCGGACAGCGGGAGTTGAACTGTTCGGGATCGGTGGGGTGGGGGTGCTCGGCCCTGGACGGCGCCGCTGCGAGCGCCGGTGTGGCAGTACGTCCGCAGGGCCCGCCCCTGATGAGTTCCCTCGAAATCCGTGGGTGCCCGCGGCACTGTGCCGCCGGCACCCCACGGGAACCGTCGTCGAGGGCCATCTGAGTATCAGCCCTTGATCGCCCCCGTGAGCATGCCCTTGCGGAAGTGCTTCTGGACGAACGGGGACAGCACCGCGACGGGCAGCAGCGCCATCACCATCACGGCCATCTGCAGCCCCAGCGCCGAGAGTTCACCGGTACGCACCGCCTGCTGCAGGCCGGTGGGTGCCTGGGTGTGCTTCTGCACCAGCTGGATGAGGACATTCTGCAGCGGCATCATGTCTTGGTCGGACAGGTAGATGGAGGCGTTGAACCAGGCGCTCCAGTAACCGACCGCGTAGAAAAGCGAGATGACCGCGAGCACCGCCCGCGAGAGGGGCATCACGATGGTGAGGAGGATGCGCAGGTCACCGGCACCGTCGATGCGCGCGGCGTCGGTCAGCTCGGGCGAGATGCCCATGAAGAAGGCCCGCAGTACCAGGATGTTGAAGACACTCACGGCGGTCGGCAGGATCAGTGACAGATAGCTGTCGGTCAGGCCGAGGGTCTGTACGAGCAGATAGGTGGGGATGAGGCCGGCCCCGAAGAACATGGTTGCCATCAGCGTCATCAGGAGCGCGCTGTGGCCGAGGCTGCCCCGCCGCGAGAGCCCGTAGGCGGCGAGCACCGACACCGTCATCGAGAAGAGCGTGCCGACGAGGGTGACCCCGACCGACACCATGATCGCCCGGCTGACCTGGCCACCGCCGAGCAGTTCGGTGTAGTTGACGAAGGTGATGCCCTTGGGGACCAACACCAGACCGCCGGCCTGGTCGATCACCGCCTTCGGCGAGAGGCTGGTGACGATCACGATCCACAGCGGGCCGAGGACACCGAGACAGCACAGGGCGAGGAAGCCGCTCTTCAGCGTGATCCCGGCCTTGTTCGGGGCTTCCTCCCACACCGGTCGCTGCGGTGCCTTCAGGCTGCGGACCAGTTGCGTGTTGAGTGTCATTTCTTGTACACCCCCTGCTCGCCGAGGAGGTGCGAGAACTTGTTCGCGCCCAGGACGAGACAGATGCCGATGACGCCCTTGACGAGGCCGACCGCGGCCGCGTAACTGAAGTCGCCGTTATGGATACCTACGTTCCACACATATGTGTCGAGGACTTCGCTCACTCCCGCCCCCACCGCGTCACGCTGCAGCAGGAACTGCTCGAAGCCGACGCTGAGCGCATCTCCCACCCGCAGGACGAGCAGCAGCGCGATCACCGGGCGCATGGCGGGCAGCGTCACGTGCCACATCCGGCGCCACCGGTTCGCGCCGTCCATCGCGGCCGCCTCGTACAGGTCGGTGCTGACCGCGGAGAGCGCGGCGAGGAAGATGATGACGCCCCAACCGGCGTCCTTCCAGACCGACTCGGCGGTGACGAGGTACTTGAAGATCCCCGAGTTGGTCATCAGGTCGAAGCCATGCACCCCGTGGTCCTGGAGGATCTGGGCGATGAGGCCCGCCCCGCCGAAGATCTGCTGGAAGACGGTGATGACCAGGACCCAGGAGAAGAAGTGCGGCAGATACATGATCGCCTGGGCGACGGCCCGGACCCGGGGCCGGACCACGCTGTTGATGATCAGCGCGAGCACGATCGGGACCGGGAAGAACAGCACCAGCTGGATGAAGAACAGCACCAGGGTGTTCTCGGTCGCGGCCCAGAACAACGGGTCGGTGAACATCTTGGAGAACTGCTCGACGCCGACCCAGGGGCTCTGGAAGATCGCGACGATCCCGTTGGTCGAGATGTACGGGTCGTAGTCCTGGAAGGCGATCACGTTGCCGAGCAGCGGTACGTAGTTGAAGACCAGCAACAGCGCTATGGCGGGCAGTGTCATCAGGATGAGGACGCGGTCGCGGCGCAGTCTGATGCGCCAGTTGACCTTGACCGACCGCGGGCGCCGTCGTGCAGAGGGTGCGGCGGCCTGTTTCCCGTCGGCCGGCGCCTGGGGCAGTGAGGTGCGGTCCTCCGCGGCCTGCGGCGTCCCCCCTCCCCCGGGCCGGCTGCCGGCTTCGAGCGCCATCAGTTCGCGCTGCCGTTCTCGTCGAGGATCTTCTTGTACCAGTCGCGCAGCTCGTCGCCGCCGGACGACTTCCACCGCGAGATGGCCTGCTGCACGTCGGCGAGCTTCTTGTTGCCGCGCACGAAGTCGATCTCCAACTGCTCGAACTGGGAGGTGAGTTCCGCGTACCGGCTGGGCTCGACGATGTTCATGCCGTACGTGGAGGGCTTCTTGGCAAAGGCACCCTCCGCTGCTGCCACTCGACCTGCGCCTTGGCGACCTGCGGGAAGTCGGGGTGGGCGAAGTAGGGGGCCGGGGCGGCCAGCATCATCCAGGCGTTGACGACCTCGGCGTTGCCGCGGTCGGTCTTGGTCGGCACGCCGCCCTTGACGTCGTAGTGGGTTCCTTGGACGCCGTAGTCGACGAGCATCCGCTCCTTCGTGCCGTAGGGGGCGGCCGCGAAGTTGGCGGCGGCGAGCGCGTTCTCGACCGTGGTCTTCGAGGAGCCCTCGCGGATCATGGACCAAATGCCGGACGCATTGCCCGGGCACAGCGTCGGGTCGCCGCCGTCGGGACCGAACAGATCCATGGCCCCGACCTCGAAGTCCTTGTTGGCGGCGGCCTGTTCCGCGGTCCGCACGTACCAGTCGCTGATGCCGCCGTTGTAGAGGAGGACCTCGCCGGCCGCGAAGCGGACGCTCGGGTCGCCGGAGCGCGCCTTGTCGTCGGGGTGCACGACGCCCGCGGCGAAGAGCTTGCGGGACCACTCGAGGGCCTCGAGGTAATTGGGCCGCTCGATGCGGTACTTGAGCTTGCCGTCCTCCATGTTCCAGCCGAGCGATCCGGAGCCGCCGACTCCGAAGATGTTGGCGGCGCTCCAGGACATGTCCCCGCAGGCGTACACCTTGGCCTTGGCGCTGGTGGCGTCCTTGGCCCAGGCCATGAACTCATCCGTTGACGTGGGGACTTCGTATCCCCGGTCCTCGAAGATGTCCTTGCGGTAGAAGGGGCAGATGAAGCTGGCGGCGGGGCTCGGCGTCGGGATGCCGCGCAGCGCGCCGCCGAAGATGCCCATCTTCCAGGCCTCGGTGGGGATCGCCGCGAGGTTGGGGTACTTCTTCACCTTGTCGCCGGCGAGATAAGGGCTCAGGTCCATGAACTTCCGGGTGATCGCGTTCGCGATCTTGCCCTCCAGCTCCCAGCCCGGCACGACCACCATGTCCGGTATGGAGCTGGAGGCGAGGACCGCGCCGAGCTTCTCGCCGTAGGTGTTGCCGTCCTGGTTCTGCCAGGTGATGTCCGTGCCCGCGATCTTGTCGAGCTGCGTGTAGTACGCGCAGTTCCCCTTGGGCGCCGCGCCCCACAAGGGAGACATGATCTTGAGCGGGGCGCCGGTGCCCAGCTTGTCCGGGACCGAGGTGGCGAACGCGTCGAGATCGACCTTGCTGGTGAACCCGGCGGCCGAGCCGTTCTTCGCCGGGATGTCCGGCTCAGCGACCGAACTGGCGACGAAGGCCGGCAGCAGCTTCTTGGCCGCCTTGTCCGAGGTGGCCCCCTCCCGCTTACCGCTGTCGGCACTTCCGCAGGCGGTCAGGAACGAGGCACCACCGGCGACCGCCGCGGCGGCGACAGCGGCGGAGGCGAGAAAGCTTCTCCGGCTGGACCCGGAGGCGGAAGTGGCGTTAGGCGTCATTGCGTCAACCCTTCATGGCACACCAGGACACCCGGCGGAGGCCGTCGGCTGCGGTGTCTCGAGTGGAACTGGCTGAGCTGAAGCGGCGTCAGTTCTCGATCACCGGAGGACTGATCACCTTCCGGCAGCAGCCCTTCCGTGTCGAAGGCAGTCGAAGCGCTTCGATGTTGCTGCGAGGTTAAGTGAAGGGCACAGGGTGCACAAGGGTCGATTCCAAGATTCCTCAGGGGGTGGACAGGATCCGACCGCACTTATATGCCGCTTGAAATGCCGGTCAGGAGTCGCACTTGTTGCCTCGGGATGTCTTGACACCCGACGGTCCGCAGACCCAGCATCGAAGCGCTTCGAATTCGAGACGTCGCTCCATCGCAAGGGGATCCTCACGTGACCGAACAGACGCCGCCCACCCCGCCGTTCCGCGATTCACAACTGCCGTTCGCGAAGCGCATCGACGACCTGTTGGAGCGACTGACGCTCGACGAGAAGATCTCCTTCCTGCACCAGTTCGCGCCTGCGGTGGAGCGCCTCGGCGTCGACGCGTTCCGCACCGGGCAGGAGGCGTTGCACGGTGTGGCCTGGATGGGCCCCGCCACCGTCTTCCCGCAGGCCGTCGGCCTCGGTGCCACCTGGAACACGGAGCTCGTACGCCGTGTCGGCGAGGCGGTGTCCAAGGAGACCCGCGCGATACGGGCCGACGACGACCGGGTCGGTCTCAACGTGTGGGCGCCGACGGTGAACCTGCTGCGCCACCCCCTGTGGGGCCGCAACGAGGAGGGCTACTCCGAGGACCCGAAGCTCACGTCAGCCATCGCCACCGCGTACACGCGCGGACTGCGCGGCGACCACCCGACGTACTGGCGCACGGCGCCCGTCCTCAAGCACTGGCTCGCCCACAACAACGAGACGGACCGCGCCACTTCGTCCAGCTCGGTCCGGCCGCGCGTCCTGCACGAGTACGACCTGCGCGCCTTCCGCGAGACGGTCGAGGCGGGCTCGGTCGCCGGCGTCATGCCGGCCTACAACCTGGTCAACGGCCGCCCCAACCACGTGTCCCCCTATCTGCGCGAGCACCTGCGCGCCTGGACCGGTGAGGACCTGATGGTCTGCTCGGACGCGGGCGCGCCCTCCAACCTGGTCGACCACGAGCACTACTACGACACCC
Source organism: Streptomyces sp. DS1-CR2 (assembly GCF_055760475.1). Lineage (NCBI taxonomy): Bacteria > Bacillati > Actinomycetota > Actinomycetes > Kitasatosporales > Streptomycetaceae > Streptomyces > Streptomyces sp. DS1-CR2. The sequence continues at coordinate 8,143,536 of NZ_CM147085.1, read as the reverse complement.
ACGAGGAGGCGACAGCGGCCGCGCTGATCGCCGGCGTCGACAGCTTCACCGACCATGGCACCGACAGTTCGCAGATCGTCGAACGCGTCAAGACGGCTTATGGACAAGGCCTGTTGACCGAGTCCGACATCGACGCGGCCGTCCGCCGTCAGCTCTCCGTCCGCTTCCGGCTCGGCGAGTTCGACCCGCACGACGACCCGCACGCCGACACCAAGGACTTCGACACCCCGGCCCACCGCGCGCTCGCCCAGGAGGCAGCCGAACAGGCGGTCGTACTGCTGAAGAACGACGGTCTGCTGCCCCTCGCCCCCGACACCCGCATCGCCGTGGTCGGTCTGCTGGCCGATGAGTGCAAACTCGACTGGTACAGCGGCACCCTCATCCACCGCTCCACCCCGTTGCAGGGCCTTTACGAGCGGTTCGGCACCGAGCGCGTGGAGTTCGCGGAAGGCGTGGACCGGGTGCTCCTCAAGACCCGCGAGGGCACGTTCCTCCAGGTGCCTGCCACCCAGGACGTCCCCGACGAGGTGCGCGGCGCCGAGGGCGCTCTCGACCCGGCCCTGCTCGCGGGCCGCACGGACCTCCCGCCGCTCACCACCGCAGCCACCGGTACCGAGCTCGCCCTGATCGACTGGGGTGAGGGCCTCCTGACCCTGCGCGCACCCGACGGCCGCTACCTCTCGGTGGCCGACGACGGCTACGTACGCGCCTCCGCGGACCAGCCCGGTGGCTGGGTCGTCCAGGAGACGTTCCGCCTGGAACCCCATGAGGACGGCCACCTCCTCAGGCATGCCGGTACGGGCCGCCACGTCTCCGTCACCGACGGCGGAGTAAGGGTGGCCGACGGAAATCCGGAAGTCTTCCAGCTCATAGTGACCGAACGCGGCGAGGACGCAGTGACACAGGCCGCTGCGGGGGCCGACGTGGTGCTGGTGGTCGCGGGCAACGACCCGCACATCAACGGCCGCGAGACCGAGGACCGCACGACCCTGCGCCTGCCGGACCACCAGGAACGCATCCTGCGCGCCGCCCGCGCCGCGAACCCGAACACGGTGCTTGCGCTGGTTTCCGCCTATCCGTACGCCGTCGGCACTGCCGCCCTCCCGGCGGTCCTGTGGACCGCGCACGGCGGCCAGGCCGCGGGCACCGCCCTGGCCGGTGTCCTGTCCGGCGACGTCTCCCCCGCCGGCCGCCTGCCGCAGACCTGGTACGAGGACGACGCCGACCTGCCCGGCCTCTTCGACTACGACGTGATCGGCGGGCGCCAGACGTACCTGTACTTCGAGGGGACGCCACTGTTCCCCTTCGGGCACGGCCTGTCGTACGCGTCGTTCACGTACGGCGACCTGTCGGTGCGGGTCGACGACGCAGCAGCGCACGTATCGTTCACGGTCACGAACACCGGTGATGTCACCGCCGACGAGGTCGCCCAGCTCTACACGCGCGCAGTGGAGCCGACGGTGCCTCGCCCGCGCCGCGAACTGCTCACCCACCGCCGGATCACCCTCGCTCCCGGCGCGAGCGAGGAGCTGTCCTTCGAAGTCCCCTTGTCCTCCTTCGAGTTCTGGGACGTGTCCCAGGGCCGGTGGCGCCTGGAGCCGGGGCCGTACGACATCCTGGCCGGCGCCTCCAGCGAGGACATCCGTCTTCGCACGACGGTGATCCTGGACGGCGAGCCGGCCACTCCGCGCTCTGTCATCCAACACGGTTTGAACGCGGCCGACTTCGACGAACAGAGCGGCGTCGTGATCGTCGACCTTACGAAGGTGTCAGGCGACGCGGTGGCGCCTGCGGCGGGCGAGCACGCCGAACTGATCTACCGCGACTGCGACTTCGGGGAGGGCGTCACGGAGGTGACGGTGACGGTGGCCGGCGAGGGCGTCGTGGAGCTGTCCCTCGACGGGGGCGCCGCGGTGCTCGCAACGCCGGCGCAGGACACGGGCGCCTCGGACGATCCGTACGTCTACACCACGCTCGGCGCCGGCATCGTCGCCGAAGGCGTGCACGACGTACACCTCAGGCTGCGCGGCCCACTGCGGCTCGCGCACGTCGGCTTCTCCGGTTGAGGGTCCGGAGAAGGCCGATATGAAGAAGGGGCCCGGCACCGCAGGGCATCGGTGCCGGGCCTCTCCGGGGAGACCGTGTGAAAACGGCTCCCATCAGCTGTCGCCCTCAACCCCTTGCGCAGCCGCATCGAGCGATGCGCAAGGGGGCCGTCCGGTGGCGAGGTCGACGACGAGGGTCAACGAGCCGTCGGACATGGTCAGTTCATCGTCCTTCTCGATGAGCGTGAAGGTTCCGGGTCGTCGTCGCTCGCGCAGCGGATCGAGCATCGGGCCATCGGCCAGGACGGGGGCGCCGTCGGACGCGGGGCGGGCTGCGACCCGCAGGATGCCGGGCCCCTCCCAGACCGCCCGCATGGACAGTCCGCGGCAGGTCAGCCGCACTCCGTCCGCCGACTGCTCCCACCGCACACGGCGATTGCCGGTCACCGTTCCGCTCGCGCGTCGACGATCTGCTCGAAGAAGAACTCGTGCTTGAGGAAGGAGACGTCGTACTCGTGACCCGGACCGGGAGGGATCAGTTGGGCGGCCTGGATCAGCCGCCAACCGTCGCGAAGGGCCTCCACGCCCGACTCGTACGGCGGCTCGTCGCTGTCTCCCGTGGTCGGGGAGGTGCGGCCGGTCCCGTCGTAGCGTGCCCAGCCGACGATCGGGGAGTCCAGGGCCGAGGTGGACAGGTACAGCACCAGCACCCGCTGCCGCAGCACAGGGGCGCTGCCCGCCTGCGCGGCGGGGCTCTTCGTGTCGATGGTCATGCGGCCTCCACCTCGGGGCGGTTGGTGACCCGGGTCACCCAGTGGTCGATGTCGAATCCGTCGTCTGCGGTCAGCTCGCGCCACAGCAGGACGCGGTTGTACCGCTCCAGGCGGCCCGCGGCCCCCTCGTACCAGGGGAAATGCGCGTCCAGTTCGACGCGCACCTGCGGGTCGTGCAGGTCCGCCAGGTCCCACAGGAGGCGCTGGCGCACCATCGGATTGAAACGGACCTTGAACATGTAGCGCAGGATGTCGCTGTCGTTGCGGCGGCCCCCGTGCCAGAGCCCGTGGTGCAGGAACACCACGGTTCCGGCCGGGCAGACCAGCCGGTCCTGGCCCCGCAGGTTCTGGTAACGGCCGGTGTCGGACTCGTTGGTCCGCCGCAGATGACTGCCGGGCACGCTGAGCGTGCCGCCCATCTCCAAGGTCACCTGCTGCGGGTAGTACATCAGTTGGACGTCGAACGCGTCCGGCCGGACGTCGATGATGGCGTCCGCGTGCAGCGGCTGGGCCTCTCCCCCGTGCGGCTCGCGGATGTGCACGGCGTGGTGGTCCACGGCGGGCTCCGGGCCCACCAGGCTGTGCAAGGCTCCTGCCACCTGCGGCAGTTGGAGCAGTCTGCTGACGAACGACCCCTGCGCGTAGGCCTGGGACACCGGCGCACCGTACGGAACCGGCGGCACTCCGTCCGCCAGCACGTGCAAGGCCTCGGCGTTCATCTCTGGTGGTACCACCGCGTCGAGCCGCAACGACCCTCGCGCCACGAAGCGCGCCATCTGCACCGAACTGAGCAGCTCGCTGCTCGGCTCGATCGTCTCGTCGGTTTCCTTGAGTTCCTCGGTTTCCTCCATGACGCACACGCTAGGAGCGGCCGCGAGGGGAGCGCGTGGGCCGCGTTCACCGTCTACTGGTCGATTCTCACCATGGGGTGATCCGTTGGGGTGCGGCGGGCAGACCGGTCTCCGCAGCCCTGATGGACCGCGGAGAGGCCCCGAGCTGCCTGCGGCAGGCCTTGTTGAACGCCTGCAGGTCGGGGATTCCGACGACAGCGGCGACCGCGGGGATGGAGAGCGTGCTGGCCCGCAGCAGGTGCCCGGCCCGCTCCATCCTGCGGGCACGGATGTAGCCGACCACGGTCTCTCCCGTGGCGGTGCGGAAGAGGCGGCTCAGGTGGTTGTGGGAGACGCCGGCGGCCTTCGCGATCTCGGGTACGGTCAGCGGCTCCGCCAGTCGCGCCTCGATCAGGGCCACCGCCGCGGACACCGCGGGGTGGAGGGCCTGCGCGCTCCTGTCCCGGGGCGGGGCCAGCTCGGCCACGCACCACAGGGCTGCCCACACCTCGGCCACCGCACGCCCTCGGGTCTGCGGCCAGGCGGACAGTGCCTGTCGCAGCTTCCTGTCGAGCGCGGCGACCAGTGATCCCGCGTGCTGAACCGTCACCACCTCGCGGGAGTCGCCCGACGCGCCGAGGCGCAGGTGTACGTAGAGGTGTTCGGAGCGGCCTCGGTAGCGGTAGCGCACCGGCGTTCCGGGCGGCACCAGGCTGACGGTGCCGGGGCGGAGCACGTGCTCGACGCCGCCCACGGTCAAGTCAGCTTCGTAGTCGTAGAGATGGAACTGCCACAGGTCCGGCAGCTGGAAGTCGTCCACGTGCCCGGCCGGGCCATGGACGCCGATGCCGATGGCCACGGGGTCGGGTGGGTCGTCGAGCCGGACAAGACCCGTTTGCACGGGCAGGATTTCAGTCATGGCACCTCGGAAGAATGCGCCGCGGGGGTGTGGGTGGATCGTACGGAACCGCGCACACGTCGAGCACCCTCCGCGTCCAGGACAACGTATCGCGCACGGCACTCGGGCGCCGTTCGCACGCGCCTCATCAAGCTTCCTTCGGCACGAAGACGTGTGCGCGGTCCGGGCGTCGGCCATCCAGGTCGAAGTGTTCGCGCAGCCATCGTTCGGTGGTGCTGACATGCAGCAGCGCGGCGGCTTGGGCGAGCGCGGAGTCACCCGCCAGCTGTACCAGGAGGTGTACGACACGTCGCACTGAGCGGCCGATGCACCGCATCGCGGGTACAGGCGGCGCGGCGGTACCCCCGTACAGGCACTGGCTGTACCCGCTCACCCGGCGGCCCCGGTCGGTCGCCGCGCAATTGAGTCCCTTCGGTGTGGCGCCCGTGGAGTTCACTCCCGGCAGTCGCCGTCTGCGTGGCTCATGGTTGCCATATACGCGGCGCGCGTTCAGGCGGCCCGCTCCAGGTCGGCGTGGTCGACAGCGTGGGCCAGTGGGCGGCCCTCGCGCAGCCGCTCCAGCTCCTGGACGACGACCAGGCCGAGACGGGCGATCTCGTTGCCCTGTGAGCCCGCGACGTGCGGGGTGAGGTAGACGTTCGGCAGATCGTAGAGCCCGGAGCCGGCGGGCAGCGGCTCCGGGTAGGTGACGTCGAGGATCGCGCCGATCCGGCCGGTGCGCGCCTCCTCCTCGAGCGCGCCGGTCTCCACGAGGCTGCCGCGCGCGGTGTTGATCAGTACGGCGCCGTCGGGCATCAGCGCCAGCTCACGGCGGCCGACGAGGTGATGGGTCTCGGAGGTCTCGGGGGCATGCACGGTCACGATGTCGCTGGTGGCGAACAGGCCGTCGGGTCCGTGCAGCCCGCGCAGCCGTACACCGAGCGCGGCGGCCGTCGCCTCGTCCACGTACGGGTCGGCGAGGGACACCTCGAGGTCGAAGGGGCGGAGCAGTTCGATGACGCGGCGCCCGATGCGGGAGGCGCCGATGACGCCGACGCGTCGGCCGTGGTTGCCGACGCCCTCCACGATGCCGCCGATCTCGAACGTGCGCGCCGCACGATAGGCGTCGCGCTGAGCGAAGAGATCCTTCCCGGCCAGCAGGATCATGGCGAGGGTGTACTCGGCGACGGGCAGCGCGTTCGCCTCGGCCGCCGACGAGACGAGCAGACCGCGGCGCCAACACGCTTCCGTTATCAGTGACTTCACCGTGCCCGCCGCATGCAGCACGGCACGCAGCCGGGGCGCCGCGGCGAGCACGGAGGCGTCGATCGGCGGGCATCCCCACCCCGTGATCAGGACCTCGGCCCCGGCCAGCGCGTCGCGCACCCGCGGATCGCCGAAGTCCTCGGCGATCAGGTCCGGACGGATGTCGGCTACGGCCCGCAGCCGGGCCATGACGTCGGACGGGAAGGCATGCGGGAGCGTGTCGGCGCTCATGGCGAACAGTGCCCTGGGCCGGGCACCGGCGAGAGGTTCGGACAAGGGAGGAGACCTTCCGGATCGACGTGCGACAGACGCACAACGGGGACGCAACAGACGTTCAGTGGGGTGCAGTAGAGTCGCGCCGCATAGAAACCGGTTCCTAAGCTAGGTCGGTGCAAGGGTCCAGGTCAATGGATCAGCAGTCGGTGAGCGGTGCGAAGTGCCGCCAACGCCCAGGGAAGGAGGGGAGGTTATGGAACATTCCGGCACCGCGATGGAATCCGACCCCTCGGCGACCGGTTTCCCAGCTCCGGCCCCGGCATAGAGTCCGGCAGGCCTCCCCCTCCCGCCCGGACCCCTGCGCTGCTAGCCTCCGGGAACCGGTTGCTCGCCGTTGTGGCAACCGCCGCACCGCGGAGGGAAGAACCAGCCATGACCAGGAAGAACGTGGACGCTCAGGGCGGCCGGCACACGATTCGTGACGTGGCGGCCAAGGCGGGGGTGTCCGCGTCGACGGTGTCGCGGGTGCTCGGCGGCGAGTACCCGGTGAGCGCCTCGACCCGCACCCGTGTGATGCGGGCGGTCGCCGCGCTCGACTATGTGCCGGACGCGCGCGCGAAGGCGGTCGCGGGCGCGGGCACACCGACCTTGGCGTTCGTCCTGGACGACATCACCGGGCCCTCGTTCGCGCACATGGCGCAGGGCGTGGAGCGCGAGGCGGCCCGGCTCGGGCATCTGTGCCTGGTACACAGCACGGACGGGGACACCGGGCAGGAGCTGGCGTTCGTGGAGATGATGCGGGCCCAGCGGGCCGCCGCGGTCATCCTGGTGGGGGGCGCGCACAGTACTCCGGAGTACGCCGAGCGCACCGCCCGTATGGCACAGGCCCTGCACTCGGCCGGGTCCCGGCTCGTCCTGTGCGGCCGGTCGCCGCTGTCCCCGGGGGCACCCGTCTCGGTCATCGAGTACGACAACCAGGGCGGCGCCCACGCCCTGTGCGCCCATCTGCTGGGCCAGGGACACCGCCGCATCCTGTTCCTCGGCGGCGCCCCGGACAACACCACACTCCAGGGGCGGGAGCGCGGGTACGCGGCGGCGCACCGCGCGCTCGGCCTGGAGCCGGACCCCGCGCTTCGCCTGCCCGGCGACTTCACGCGCGACTCGGGCCACCGCCTCATGCGCCGGGCCCTGGACCGCGGCCTGGAGTTCAGCGCGGTGTTCGCGGCCACGGACATGGTGGCGGCGGGCGCACTGACCGCGCTGCACGAGGCGGGCCTGTCGGTACCCGGTGACGTGTCCCTTGCCGGGTACGACGACATTCCCTTCGCCCGCGACCTGTTCCCCACGCTGACGACGGTGCACGTTCCGTACGAGGAGCTGGGCAGGCTCGCCGTGCGCACGGCGCTGACCCGCTCCCCGGACGGGCCGGACGAACATCTGCTGCTCGGCACTCACGTGGTCGTGCGGAACTCGACCGCGCCGGTGGCCGACTGAGCGCGACTCAGCGCTACTTCGCGTACATCAGGGTGCCGAAGCCCAGCTGGTCGTATCCGCCGCTCGTGGTGCCGTAGTCACCGCCGCCGCCCTCCGGCGCGACCAGCGAGTAGTACATCTGCGAGATGTACTTGTCGTCGAGGTACAGGCGCCGGTTGTAGTGGAAGTGGAGCTGCGCCCACACCGGGCGGATCTGGCCGCGCGAGGCGGCGGAGATGACGGTCTGCTCTCTGTATGCGCAGTCGGTGCCGGTGCCCCACGTGTAGGTGGTGTACGGGACGTCCTGGCCGAGGTTGTACTTGGCGACGTACTGGGCGGCCTTCATGAAGCGGCGGCTGTCGTACGAGTAGAGGTCGTCTCCCTGGTTCCAGGCCATCTCGCAGATCGCGCCCATCTGCCCCATGCCCATGACGGTGTGGCCCTGGTCGCGGCCCGATTCCTGCCACTGGCCGAGCGCGTAGCCGTCGGAGTCGGTGTGCAGGAACGGGACCGCGTGGGCGATCGAGCCGTTGCCCGCGCCGGACTTGAAGTAGGTGACGGCCTGGTCGTACTTCGCGGCGTCGTCGTTGAGGATGCCGATGGCCAGGATCGAGGCCATGTTGCACAGGTCCCAGTTGGCCCAGTAGTTGGTGATGCAGGCGCCGTTGTGGTCGTTCAGGAACTGGTTGTTGAGCGGGTAGAAGACGTTGACCATCATCTCCTGGAAGCGGGCCAGGTCGAATCCGTCGTAGTCCCGCATGAGTTCGGCGGCGTTCGCGAACTGCCAGCCGTAGATTCCCGCGGCCAGGAAGCGGTCGGCGTTCCCAGTGACCGTCGTCAGGGTCGACGACCAGGCGTTGAGGATCTTCGCGGCGCACGCGGCGTTGGCCTCGGTGCCGCCGACGCGCCAGCGCAGCGCGTTCTGGTAGGCGGCGGCGATGTCGGTGAACAGCTGGCCGTAGTTCTGGCCGTCGCCGCCGCGGATGACCGTGTCCGTCGGGCGCGGTGTCCAGGTCGACTGGGAGTGGCCGTTGGCGATCAGCTTGTTCCAGCCGGACAGCCAGGGGTCGGTCCCGGCGGCGACCCGGACCTTGGCCCGGTTGATGTCGCCCGCGTTGTGCAGCATGCCGGGGTGGGTGAAGGTCGCGGGCGCGGCGCCTGCCGTGCCGCTGGTCAGCGCGGTGGCGAAGCCGCCTGCGCCCAGACCCGCGGCCAGGCCGCCGACGGTCTTGAGCAGGCGCCGACGGCTGGGCCCGGTGTCGCGGTGGTGTCCTTGGGGGGATGTGCGACTCATCGGTGCGTCTCCAATTGGTGGGGGGAAAGTGGCTAGTTGGGTGTGACGGTCACCTCGTCGAACTCGGTGGTGCAGCGGACCAGCGGGCTGCGGGAGCAGACCACGAGGCCCACGTGATAGGGGGCGTCGCCGAAGCCCGGTACGTCGCCCTGCGCAAGGACGGTCCAGGTGGCGCCGCCGTCGGTGGAGGCGGAGGCGGTGAAGGTGGCGCCGGCGCGCCGCAGCCGGAGCAGGCAGGGCGTGGTGAGTGGGCCGTTGCCGGTGAAGGCGGAGGCGGCCGCGATCTTGGTTCGCAGCATGAGCTGGGCGGTGGTGCCGCCGGTCACGATCGCCCCGGCGGCCAGGTCGAACGGGGAGAGGGACTTGGCCATCAGCAGCCCCATGCGGTCGCCGGAGGCGCCCACCCTGGACACCAGGCGCGCGGTGATCGTGCTGTCACCCGTGACGGTCCGGCGTACGAACTGCCCTGTCATTGCCTGGTTGTTGACGGTCAGGTCGACGCCCGCGCCGCGCACCGTGAAGGTGCCGTCCGCGTACGAGGTGCTGCCCGGCGTCCGCACGGCGACGACACCGAGTGTGCCGAAGTCGCGCTCGTCGCGGACCACGTCACCGAGGTCGCCGTACGTCCATGGGTCCGGCGGGGCCGTCCCCACGGTGAGGGTGAGTGTTCCGGTGGCGTCGCCCGCCGCGTTGCCCGCGCCGGTCGTGACCGTGAACCGGCCCGTGCGCTCCGGTGTTCCGTGGATCAGGCCGGTGCGCCGGTCGACGCGCAGGCCCGGCGGGAGGCCGTCGGCGGTGAAGCGGACGGGGGCGTGCGTCGCGCGCAGGAGATGCCAGAAGGGTGCACCCTGCGTGCCGAAATCCTCTTGGGAGGAGGTGAGTTGAGGCTGTTCCGGGAGCGGCATCCCCACCGTGACCCGTGGCGAGAGCGGGCCGCGGCCACCGCAGTTCGTCTTGGCGACGGCGTAGTGGTAGGTGGCGCCGGGCGCGCCCGTGGCGTCCGTGTACCGGGCGCGGGCGCCGAAGCCCACCGGCCCGATCCCGTTCGCGAGGGTCTGGTACGGGCCGTCGGCGGCGGTGGCGCGCAGCACGGTGTACCGAGCCGAGAGATCCGGGTCGGTCCATGCCAGCTCCACCGCGTCGGCGCCCTGCGTCGCCGTGAGACCGGTGGCCGTGCGGGAGGGGCGCGGCACGGACCACACCTCGCCGAACGCGCCCTGGACGGAGACGTTGTCGAAGGCACCGGTGCCGGTCTCGGCGTACTCCTCGGCCACGCCGAGGCACGAGGTGAGCACGAGTCCCACCTGGACCGCCTTGCCCAACTCGACGTCACTCGCGCCGACTTCGGTCCACCGCACGCCGTCCGGTGAGATCGACCCGGTGCAGCGGCGGCCCTTGCGGTTGATCCGCACCCAGTACGGGGCGCGCAGCCGGTAGCCGTCGCCGGCGCCCTCGACGTAGGGCGCCTCCAGTGGGGTCGCGGACTCGGGCAGGGGGCCGAGATTCGAGATCGGGAAGCCCGCGTTCGTGGTGATGGCCTCCGCCTGCGTGGGCGGCACGGGCGTGCTGCCGCTGCCGGTGACCGCTCCCCCGGCCCGCGTACGCACGCTCCACACGCCGCTCCACGTGTGCAGCGGAAGGCCCTGGATCAGCATCGCGGCATGCGGCGCGTCCGCGTCGAGGGAGTCCCGTACGGTGACGCCGATCATGGAGTACTGGGAGCTGAGCGGCCACACGACCCGCGCGGTCACCGTGCCGTCGCCGTGCAGCGGCAGATGGGCGATGCGATACGAGTCGGTGGTTCCGCCCGCTTCGAGGACGAAGCGCTCGCCGTCGAAGGCGGCGGATCCGCTGCGGCCCACATCCCCGATGTCGCGGCCGGCCCAGGGCGCGGGAAGCCCGGCGGTGGCCGCCGCCCACCCCGAAGTCCCGCTGGTACCACGGGCGTTGTCGGCGCGCACTCTGTAGTAGTTCGTGTGCCCGCTGCGCGGGTCCGTGTCCGTGTACGTCGCCTCGGTGACGCCGGAGGCGATCTCCTCGTACGGGCCGTCGGCCACGCGGGCGCGCAGCACCGTGTACGACGTCGCCCACGCGGACGGTATCCAGGCGACGGTCACCCGCTCGTCGCCGCCGACGGCGGTGACCCCGGCCGGTGGTGTCGGGGCGCCCGGCCCCTCGGGTGCAGTGGCGCCCGCGTAGGCGAAGGTGCCAAAACTCGGCAGGTCGTCGTTGCTGCCCTCGACGACCCGCGCGCCGTCTGCTCCGCGGAAGAGGACAGCCTTGGTGTGCGGGGCGTCGAGGCCGCGTACGCCCGCGTAGTGTGCGTACGCCATCTCGTAGATCGGCGGCAGATTGCCGCGCGCGGTCGCCGAGACGGCCTTCTTCAGGTACTTGCCGGTGCGGTCGAGGTCGGAGGTGAAGGGGACGTCGCCTCCGAGGTTGTAGCGGGCGGCGTACTCGACGTTGGCGAGGATCCTGCTGTCCTCGAAGCCCCACAGGTCGATGCCCTGGTTCCAGGCGACCTGGGCGGCGTCCGCGAGCAGTCCGGCGGCGAGCTGTTCGTGGCCCTGGTCGCGGCCGCTCTCCTGTCCCTGCCCGCCGACCGTGACGATGCGGTGGCGGACACTGCCGTTGCCCGCGCCCGCGGCGGCGAACCTGAGCGCGTCCTCGAACAGGGTCCGCTGTTCGCAGAAGACGCCGATGGCGAGGATGCTCTGGACGGACGTGAGGTCCCAGTTGCCATTGGCGTAGAGCATGTAGCCGGAGAGGGCCGGGTACCAGACGTCCAGGAACGAGCGCTCGCAGCGCGCGATCTCGGCGTCGCTCCAGCCGCCGTAGCCGCTGCGCCGCAGCAGTTCGGCCGCGTTGACGAACTTGAAGGCCTGCAGGCCCGCGCCGAGCGGTCCGTCCGCGCCGGTGATCGCGGTGAGCGAGGCCGACCAGGCATTCAGGATGTCGCGGGCCTTGTCGGCATGGGCGCGTACGCCCGTGACGCACCACATCAACGCGTTCTGGTAGGCGGCGGCCGAGTCGGCGACGGCCTGGTTCATGTAGTTGCTGGGACCGCGGCCCCACGACGTGATCTGGCCGGTGTTCTGGACGGCGTACGAGGACGAGGATCTGGCGTGCGCGGCGAACGCCAAGTAGCCGTCGTACACCGGCGATTGGCGTGCTTCGACCGCCGTCTTCATGCGGGCGAGGTCGTCGGAGGTGTGCAGGAGGCCGGGGTGGCGGAAGGCCGCTTCGGTGGTGTCCGCGGCGTGCGCCCGGCCGGACCCGAGCAGGGCGCCCGCGCCGGACGCGAGCAGCAGGGCCGCGGTGCCGCCGAGGACGCCCCGGCGGCTCGGCTCCAGCGGGCTCATGAGGCGGCCGCCGCCTCGGCCTCGGCGGTGGTGAGGAACTTCAGGTTCGTCACGTGCTCGTTGGTGTGCATCGGGATGGTGTCCGTGGTGAGGTACCAGGTCGGCTTCTTCATGGAGTCGGCGATGACCTGACCGTTGACCTGGAGGTTCTCGAAGGTGACGTCCGTGATGGGGTGCTTGGCGTCGTAACCGAGCAGCAGACACGTGGCGAGCGGCTTGCCGGTGTACGAGAGGTCCTTGATGTAGACGTTCTCGATGCCGCGGCCGACCGAGGTGTTGTACTTCGTGTTGTACATGACCCGCATGTGGATGAGCTGGCCCCAGCGGAAGTCCTCGACGCGAACCCCGTCGATCCGCACGTTCTTGACGAGGTTGGAGTCGCCCACGTTGATCGCAATGCAGCCCTGGTAGCCCATCTGCGGTTCGCGGTGGTCGCAGATGTCCAGGTTCTCGAAGACGAGGTCCTTGAGCACTTCTGGGTTGTCGGTGTTGCCGTGGGTGCCGATGTTGATCGGGTGCGCGACGTCGGCCCACAGAGTGGAGTTGCGCACGGTGATGTGACTGGTGTCGCCGTACCAGTCCCAGCGGTGTGCGTACAGGGCGATGCAGTCGTCGGAGTTGCGCATGAAGACGCCGTCGACGGTGACGTGGGTGGAGGAGAACACGTCGATGCCGTCACCCCAGCCCTTGGAGCTGAAAGACCCCAGGCCCCTGATGGTGACGCCGTGCGACTCGCCGATGTTGACGGCGTAGCCGGCGGGGTTGAGCGTGGTGACCGCGCCGATGGAGATGTCGGTGCAGCCGTCGACGGTGATGCCGCCCGCCTTCGGTCCGGCGAGGATGCCGCGGCCGAGGATCCCGGCGTGGTCCACGTCCTTGAAGACGACCGACGCCTTGAGGTAGGCGCCGCCCTCCAGGTAGACGGTCTTGCCGGAGGGGACGTTGAGGTAGCCGTCGGCGGTGGTGTGGATGCCCGGCCCGTAGTAGAGGACGTCGGGGTCGTCCGCCTTGGGGCGCTCGGACTCCACGGCGCGGGCGAACAGGTGCAGGCAGTCGAAGCGGTCGTCGTTGATCTGGACGACGACATTGCGCGGCCGGTCCAGAGTGAAGCGGAGCGTGTCGGCGAGGACCTCGGGCTTGATGCCGTAGGAGTCGGGACGTATCCGCACCTTCGAGACGCCGCCCTTGATGTACGTCACCTCGACTTCGACCTGGCCGGTGAAGTCGAAGTACACGAGGGAGGAGCCGTACGTCTTCGAGCTGCCGGTGGTCGGGTTGATCTCGGCCAGGGTCGGCCGGTACACGCCGAGCGTCTCCCAACTGCCGCCGGGGAGCCGGACCTTGACCTGGAAGCTGCCGGTATTGACCGGAGCGCCGGACGGCACCGGGTACGTGACCAGGGCCGGCTCCCCGGCCGCCGCCACGTCGTCCGCGTCGTCCGCCCGGGCCGCGCCCGCGGACAGGTGGGTGAGTCCGGCGGCGAGGGCGGCGGCGCCCGCGGCCTGGAGGGTTCTGCGGCGGGTGAGGTTCGTGGTCATGCGGCGGCTCCCGAATGGGGTGAGGTGACGAGGAGACGGCGTCACACGGGGTGATACCGACGTCGCGGAGTCGTTCGGTATTTCGGTCAACGATCGACATGCCGTTCCTGCGACGCCGCATCGGAAACCGGTTGTTGAGGGATGCGGGAGAGCATGTTCCGGACTTCCCGGCACGTCAAGACCCTTGACGCACTTTCACGGGAGGCGAGCTTTGGTGGAGCTGACGGGCCGCTTCTCGCGCCGCAGTGCGACCGCGAGCCGACGACTCGGTGTTCCCGCTGGTCAAAGGCGTACCTCTAGTGGCCGGCGCCCCCTGCCCGCTCCGCGTCTGCCGAGCCACCCCCGACCGCCACTCCCCAACTACCGCTTCGTGACTACCGGTTGACCGCCCGATCCCCGCTCCCTACGGTAGAGAACGCTTTCAGAAACTGTCTCAGAAACGTTTTCCGATCCGGTGATCGAGCCCTGGTGGCGACATCCCACCCGGGACCGGTCCAAGGAGTCGCAACGGTGAGTCAGCGCAAGACCCCAGGAGACACCTCACGCGCCACCATCCGGGACGTGGCCGACCGCGCGGGGGTCTCGGTCGCGAGCGTGTCCCGGGTCCTGTCCGGCAACCACCCGGTCTCGGACGACCTGCGCCGTCGCGTGCTGAAGGTGGCCCGCGATCTGGACTACGTCCCCCACAGCCACGCCCGGCCCCCCGCCGGCGGCCGGACCCCCACGGTCGCGGTCCTGCTCGACGCCATCACCGGCGCGGCGTTCGCGCACGTCGCCAAGGGTGTCGAGGGAGCGGCGGCGCTGCGCGGCTGGCTCTCCCTGGTGGGCACCACCGGCGGCGACCCGGAGCGGGAGCTGGCGCTGGTAGAGCTCGTGCGGCAGCAGGGCGTCGCGGCGGTGGTGCTGCTCGGCGGGGCCTACGACGTCGACGCGTACCAGGAGCGCATGGCGCGCTTCGCCCGCACCCTGGACGCGGTGGGCTCCCACCTCGTCCTCGTCGGCCGGCCACCGTTGACCGGGGACGCCCCGGTCACGACGGTCGACTACGACAACGAGGGCGGCGCCTACGCCATGGCGAACCACCTCCTGTCGGCCGGCCACCGCCGCATCCTGGTCCTGCCGGGACCGGCCGAACTCACCACCGCCCAGGGCCGGTTGAACGGGGCGCGGCGGGCCTTCGCGACATACGGGGCACCCTTCGAGGCGACCATGGTGCGCCACGGCCCGTACGACTACGAGCACGGTTCCCGGGCCGTCCAGGACGCCCTGCGCCGGGGAACGGACTTCACCGCGGTGCTCGCGGGCACCGACGTGGTCGCCGCCGGGGCCATGCAGGCGCTGCGCGAGGCGGGTCTGCGCGTGCCTGAGGACGTGTCGGTGGCCGGCTACGACGACATCCCGCTCGCCTCCCAGCTCACCCCGCAGCTGACCACGGTTCATGTCCCGTACGAGGAGATGGGCCACGTCGCCCTGCGGGCCGCCGCCGACTGGCGCAGGGGCGCGGACGCACGGCGTTCGGGCGGCGACGGCGGCCGTCAGGTGCTCGGCACACACGTCGTCGTACGGCAGTCGGTCCAGCCGCCCGCAAGGCCCGCCTGAGGCGAGCATGCCGAGGACCGCCGTTACGTCGCCTTTCTCGCGCCCTTTCCCTGCGTTTCGCCCACTCACAGACACCACGAAACGCCTCTGGCCTGCGGGAAGTTACGCCTGGCCGGCGCTACTGCCCTCAGGCCCTGAACCCGCCCTCGGTCCTTGTTCCGAAACCCGACCGCAATAAGTTTCCGCACACCTCTTGATACCGACCGGCTCGTGAGCCTACCGTCCACGACAACCGCTTTCTACGTCCAGTGCGACTCACGACACGCACAGGCTCATGAGCCCCCCGTACGAGCGGCACGCCGGCCGGCCGCAATGCTCCGCCGACGACCGCCGACTCCGGCTCCCCTTCCGACTCCCCGAAGGATCACGGTCAGATGAACTCCACAAGCTCCCGGAGAAGGACCGCCCGCGCCGCGGCCGCGGCCCTCGCCCTGACGGGTCTGCTCACCGCCTGCGGCGGCTCCGGCTCCTCGGACACCAAGGCGTCCGGGTCCTCGGGGCCGGTCACTCTGCCCTTCTGGGGCTGGGCCAACGGTCACGCGGCCGTGGTGAAGGCGTTCAACGCCTCCCACAAGGACATCAAGCTCAAGTACACCAAGGTCACCGACCAGTTGACGATGCAGAAGCAGCTCTCCAACGCCCTCAAGGCGAAGAGCGCGCCCTGCCTGGTGCAGAACACCGCCGAGTACGTGACCTCGCTGGTCTCGCAGGACGCGCTCGCCGACATCAGCCAGTACGTCGGCTCCGCGAAGGACAAGTTCAACGCGGGAGCCTGGGCGAGCGGCCAGGTGCAGGGCAAGACGTACGGGGTGCCCACCAGCTCGGCCCCGAACTTCACCGTGTACCGCACCGACATCTTCGCCAAGTACGGCCTGAAGGCCCCCGCCACCTGGGACGACTTCATAGCCGCCGGGGAGAAGCTGAAGGAGCACGGCATCTACGTCACCAACTACGCCGGTGAGGATCCGAGCACCCTCGAAGTGCTCGCCATGCAGGCGGGCGCCCACTGGTACGCCATCGACGGCGACTCCTGGAAGGTCGACTTCCAGGACACGGGCAGCCTCAAGGCCGCCAAGGTCATCCAGGAGATCATCGACAAGGGGCTCGCCTCGAAGCTGTCCTTCGCCGACTACGCGGCCGTGCAGCAGAACTACGACAAGGGCGGCACGGCCACCCGCCAGATCTCCACCTGGCAGATGGCGGGCATGGTGCAGAACTTCACCAAGTCCAACGGGAAGTGGGCCACTTCTCCGTGGCCGACGTTCGCCGGCGATGCGGCGAAGACGCCGGCCGGGACGAATCAGAGCGGTGGCGTCACGCTGGTGACGAAGGAGTGCGCGCACCAGGAGCAGGCGGCCGAGGCGGCCCTGTGGATGTCCACGAACACCGGCGCGGTCGAGACGATGGCGAGCCCGGAGACGGGCAGTGGCCTGATGCCCGCCCTGGCCGACAGCGACGCCTACGTCGGCAAGTCGATCTCCGAGAAGCTGCTCGGCAAGAACTACGAGCCCGCCAAGAAGGTCGTGACGGACAGCCTCGGCACGGTCACGACGGACTGGACCTTCGGCCCGAACTGGACGGCCATGTACACCGAGCTGGCAACCGGTTGGGCGAAGGTCATGAACAAGGAGCAGAAGGTCACCGACCTGCTCGCCCACATGCAGGAGTGGACGGTCAAGGACCTCAAGTCCCGCGGCATCAACGTGAAGGGCTGAGGCTGCCGCGATGATCCGCTCCCAGCGTTGGAAGGGCGCCGCGTTCACGGTGCCCTTCCAGCTCGGTTTCCTCTTCCTGTTCGTGGTGCCGATCGCCTACGCCGTCTACCAGTCCCTCTTCCACGAGCAGCAGTCCGGCCTCGGTCTCGGCGGCGCGACGAAGGAGTTCGTCGGCCTTGAGAACTATCAACACGGCCTGACCGACGGCGCGTTCATGGGCTCCGTACTGCGGGTGTTCCTGTTCGCATGCGTGCAGATCCCCGTCATGCTCTGCATCAGCCTGGTCCTCGCGCTGCTCCTGGACGCGGCCACGGCCCGCGCCGCGAACCGGTTCCGCATCCTGCTCCTGGTCCCGTACATGATCCCGGGCGTGGTCGCGGCCATCGTCTGGATCAATCTCTACAGCCCGCAGGTCGGCCCGCTCACCTCGGTCGGTGACGTCTTCGGCCTGGCCTGGGACTTCTTCGCGCCGTCCATGGTCTGGCCGTCCATCGGCAACCTGCTGACCTGGCACGGCATCGGCTACAACATGGTGATCCTCTACTCCGCGCTCCAGGCGGTGCCCCGCGAACTCTTCGAGGCCGCACGCCTCGACGGCGCTTCCGAGGTGCGGATCGCCCGCAGCATCAAGGTCCCTTACGTGCGCGGCGCACTGGTCCTGACCGGGCTGCTCTCGATCATCCAGATGCTGCAGCTCTTCAACGAACCGGCCCTGTTCCGCAACGTCACCCCGCAGACGGTCGACGACGCCTTCACTCCGATCATGATCATCTACAACCAGGCGTTCAACGCGAACAACTACCACTACGCGGCAGCCCTCTCGGTGCTGCTTGCCCTCATCCTCGGCATCGCCTCCTTCCTCTTCTACCGGTTCACGTCCAAGGAGGCCGACTGATGGTGATGACTCAACGCAAGCCCAAGGCGGCACAGCGTCCGGTCCGCCGGCTCTCCCGCCCCGACCCGGGGGCTCGCGGCCGCGGCGCCCAGCGCTTCGTGCTGCTCGGCCTGATCCTCGCCTGCGCCTACAGCCTGTTCCCCGTGTGGTGGCTGATCGTCGCCGCGACGAAGGACCGGGTGGGCCTCTACCAGAGCAACGGCCTGTGGTTCTCAGGAATGCACCTGTGGGACAACCTGCACCAGCTGTTCACGTACGAGGACGGCATCTTCCTGCGGTGGACGGCGAACTCCTTCCTGTACGCGGGGGCCGGATCGCTCGGCGGCACGCTGATAGCGCTGGCCACCGGCTACGGCCTGGCCCGATTCGACTTCCCCGGCCGACAGGCGGTGTTCGCGTGCGTCGTGGGCTCGTTTCTGATCCCGATCGCCCTGCTGACGCTGCCGCTGTATCTGCTGTTCTCGGAGATCGGGATGGTGGACACGCCCTGGGCGATGCTGGTCCCCTGCCTGATCAACCCGTTCAGCGTGTATCTCGCGAAGGTCTACACCGAGGCGACGATCCCGTACGAGCTCCTGGAGGCGGCCCGGATCGACGGGGCCGGGGAGCTGCGGATCTTCATCAGCATCGTGCTGCGGATGATGACGACGGGCGGCGCCACCGTCTTCCTGCTGGCCTTCGTGAACACCTGGAACGCGTTCTTCCTGCCGCTGACGGTGCTGCGTGGCGAGGAGAACTGGACGCTGAACCTGGGCCTGTACAACTGGACAGGCAAGCGTCTGGAGTCCGGGATCGACCTGACCAGCCTCGTGCTGACGGGGGCGCTCCTGTCCATCGTGCCGATGGCCGTGATGATGACCTCAATGCGTCGCTACTGGCGGTCCGGCGTCACCCTGGGGGCCCTCAAGTGACCTGGGCGCACAACCCGGTTGTCCGTGGCTTCGCCCCGGACCCGTCGCTGGTGCGGGCGGGCGACTGGTACTACCTGGCCACCAGTTCGTTCGAGTGGTTCCCCACGATCCCGATCCACCGTTCCCGTGATCTGGCGCACTGGGAGTACGCGGGCCATGTGCGGGGCGCGGTGCCGGGCGGGACACTGGCCGGCGTCCCCGACTCGGGTGGCGTCTGGGCGCCGTCGCTGAGCTGGGACGGCGAGCGGTTCTGGATGGTCTACTCGGTGGTCCGCTCGGTCGGCACGCCCTACTTCGACCTCGACACGTACGTCACGACGGCGACCGAAGTGGACGGCATGTGGGATGCGCCGCGCCG
This sequence comes from Streptomyces sp. DS1-CR2, assembly GCF_055760475.1. Taxonomy (NCBI): domain Bacteria; kingdom Bacillati; phylum Actinomycetota; class Actinomycetes; order Kitasatosporales; family Streptomycetaceae; genus Streptomyces; species Streptomyces sp. DS1-CR2. The sequence continues at coordinate 8,124,363 of NZ_CM147085.1, read as the reverse complement.
TGTCGCCGGCCATGGCTTCGACCCGGCGCTCTTCCATCACGAGGGCCGGCTGTGGCTGCTCAACCTGCAGACCGACCACCGGCCCGGGGGGCGCCGGTTCTCGGGGATCGTGCTCACCGAGCTCGACCGGGACAGCCTCGCCCCGCTCGGCCGGACGCACCTGCTGCTCCAGCACGAGGACCTCGTCGAGGGACCGAAGCTGCTGTGGCGGGACGGCTGGTTCGTCCTCGTGCTCGCGCAGGGCGGCACGGGGTTCGAGCACGGGGTCCTCGTGGCGCGCAGCCGCGACATCACGGGACCGTACGAGCTGGACAGCCGCCCCTTGTTGACAGCGCGCGACGACCCGTCCCTGCCACTGCAGAAGGCCGGGCACGCGGAACTGGTGGAGGCGCCGGGCGGTGCGTGGTTCCTCAGCCATCTGGCCTCCCGCCCCGTGCCGACGCCCGACGGACCGCGCTGCACCCTCGGCCGGGAGACCGCGGTCCAGGCCGTCGTCTGGGACGCCGAGGGGTGGCCCCGACTCAGACACGGAGGGCATCATCCCGCCATCGCGGTCGAGGTGCCGGATGTCCCTTCCCTTCCTCAACAGCTTGTCGATGAAGGTCCGTTGGGGTGGCCGTGGAGCACCTTGCGCGAGCCCGCCGACCCTTCGTGGGCCGACACCACGAGCCGTCCCGGCTGGATCAGGCTGCGCGGGCGCCACGGCCCCGAGTCACGGTGGGCGCGCAGTCTGCTGGCCCAGCGGATCACCGAGCACCGGGCGCGGGCCGAGGTGACCGTCGACGCCGCGCCGCGCACGTTCACCCAGTCGGCCGGGCTCGTCCTCTGGTACGACACGGTGTCGTACCTCGCCCTCGACGTGACCTGGGCCGAGCCCGAGGGTGAGTCGCAGCGCGGCCAGCAGTGGCAGGGCGCAGGGCGCCGCGTACTGAGCCTCGTGGAGCGCACCGACACCGGGGCCCGCCAGGTCGCCCTCGTCCCCGTCGGCACGGACACGTCGCTCACCCTGGGCGTGGACGTCGACGGTGCGTGGGCACGGTTCTGGTGCCTGCCGGAGGGAACCGGCGGGGAGCACACGGCGGTCGGCCCCGCGCTGGAGTTCAGCCGCCTGTCCGACGACTACGGCGGGCGGCTCAGGTTCACCGGGGCGTTCGCCGGCATCCACGCCCAGGACCTGGTCGACGCTGCCTTCACCGCCGACTTCACGGGGTTCCGACTTACGTGCACGCCCGTGTGACAACCCTGAGGCCGCCGGCCGCTCCTCCCCCGCATTCTTCTTCGCGATCCTGCAGGAGGGCCGCCGGTCTCCCGCTCTGAGCCGCCGACGAGATCGCCGACACCGGTTCGGCGGGTCATCCCTGATCACTTTCGGCGCGGGTGCGCACGGCGCTTTCCGTGCGGGTGCGCAGAACGGTGAAGGAACAGGGCGGGAGGTCGCAGAGCGGGCCGGTCACGCGGTCCACGACCGAGGCGGCCGGGGCGGGTGCGAAGCGGCTCGTGGCGTGCGGGTGGGTCGCGAGCGTGGTCCTCCTGAACTGCGTGTCACCGTCCGTGCCGGCCAGGTGCAGCCGTGCGGTGACGGTGCTGGAGGTGGCGTTCGAGATCTTGATGATCACGTCGCCGGGCGCGCTGTCGCGGACTGCCGACACGGCGAGCACCTCCGGCGCCTGCCGCACGTCCTCGATGTCGTGGAGCAGCTCACCGTCGCCTTCCGGGCCCGGACGGCGAAGACGTACGACGGCCCCTCCACCGCGTCCGCGAGCACAGCCTGCCGCCCGTACCGCTCTCCAGCTGCCGGATCAGGCCCTCGCCGTCGGGCTCCCAGACGCCCGACTCGGGGCGCCAGGCGGCGAATCCGAGGGCCGCCTCCGTACCGAAGGAACCCAGGCGGACGTCCGTGAACTCCGCACACGTGCCGACCGTGGTGCCGATGTGGACTCCGTGCCTGACAGCGGCCGCGGGCGACGGCGCCTCGGGGGCTCCGGTCACCGTGACGGGCAGTGCCGTGTCGCCGGAGTTGATCAAGTGCATGCGCTGGACGTGGTACTCGGCGACGGCACTGCGTCCGTCGTTCCCCCAGCTGCCGTACTCCCCGATGTAGAGGTGGGGACCCTTACAGTCCATGCCGTCGAACCGACGAGTGTTCTCCAGGAACCAGCGGGGGCTTTTGTAGGAGTGCTCGTCGACCACCGTGACCCGGCGCTCGCGGGCGAACGTCCATCCCTCCTCCCATTCCTCGCCGCTGGGAGAGGAGCCGACGGTACCCGCCACAGTGATCTCCGGGTGACGCTCCCTCAGGGCGTCGTGGATCCGGGCGAATCGGTAGCGGAAGGTGTCGGTGATGGCGTACTCATTGCCGACCCACCTCCTCCTCGGGGATGCCGACCTGCCCCGTCAGTTCCGTGTTCTGGCAGCAGACGCCCGCGGGGACGACGCGCAGCGGCTTGGCGCCGACGTCCTCGCAGAACTGGAAGTACTCGAAGTAACCAAGCCCCATGGACTGGTGGTAACCCCACAGGTTGGGCTGCTGCCGGCGGCCGGGCAGCGGACCCGATGGTGTCCGACCACCGGTACATGTTCGCCAGGCCGAGCCCGTGCGCCACACAACCGCCGGGAAAGCGAACGAACTTCGGCTTCAGACCGGCGATCGCCTCGGCCAGGTCGGCGCGCAGTCCGCCCGGCCGGCCCCGGAACGTCGACTGCGGGAAGAGCGAGACCAGGTCCAGTTGGACGGTGCCAACGTCGTTCGCGGTGACGGTGAACCGGGCGTCTGGGTCGGTGACGGCACAGGTCAGCACGCTCGCAAGGCGCTTCCAGGACCCGTTGACCGGCCCCAGCACCACCTGAGCGTGGACCCGTTCCTCGTCACGGCTCTCGATCCTCGCCACCAGCCGATCCGCTGTGCCGTCGGCGAGCCGGGCCTAGCGGCTGACGTCGTAGTGTGCGCCGGCCTGGACGGGGATGTCGTCGAAGCCCTCGTTGCGCAGCCCGGCACCGAGGCCGGCCGTGCCGGTGGCCCTGGTGTGCAGGACTACGTGCTGCGGGTTGGCAGGATGCAGCGGTGCCTCGGCCGACACGTCGACCGACCCGGCGGCGCCGTCCCGCTCCAGCACCTCCCACGCGGTCGGCGGGACCGTACGCGAAGGAGCGGTTCTGCAGCAGCTCGGCGTACACGCCACCGTCCGCCGCATGACTGAGGTCCTCGAAGAACACCCCGAAGAGATCGGGCGAGATGGCGGTGCCGGGCACCACGGTGTCGACGTCGGTCACGACCGCGTCGGATCTCCTGCTTGTCATGACGCTCCTCAGTGCGCGCGGGCCACGGGGGCCTGGACGGTGACGAACGAGTGGGGAGGCAGCGTCAGAACGAGCCCCTGACCGGTTGCCTTCACGCCGTCGAACGGGCGCGGAACCACCGCCTCGGGCGATTCCGGGGAATTGTGGACCTGGAGTCTGGCCGCGGTCAGCAGACGAGCGGTCGGCTCGCCAACCGCTCCCCCGCGCAGGTCGAGTGTCACCTCGACCGGTTCCTCGGCGTCCAGATTGGACACTGAGATCAGCACCGCGCCGTCCTTGATGCTGGCCGAGGCGGACAGCGTGTCGAGCTCGACGTCCCCCACCCGGCGCCGGGCATCCTCGGTGCGCAGGTGCACGGCGAGTGAGGTGGCGTCCTGGTGGCCCTTGTTCATCTCGAAGACGTGGTAGGTCGGGGTGAGGACCAGCGCGTCGCCGTCGGTGAGGAGCATGGCCTGCAGGACGTTGACGGTCTGCGCGATATTCGCCATGTACAGACGTGCCGCGTGCCTGTGGAAGATGTCGAAGTGGGTGCTCGCCACGAGCGCGTCGCGCAGCGTGTTCTGCTGGAACAGGAAGCCCGGATTGGTGCCCGCCTCCACGTCCCACCAGGTGCCCCACTCGTCCAGGACCAGGCCGACCCTGCGGCCCGGGTCGTAGATGTCCATGACGGTGGAGTGACCGGTGAGGATACGGTCGATCTGCTGTGCCGAGGCCATCGTGTGGTAGTAGTCGTCGGTGTCGAAGCCGGTGGCACTGCGGTGAAGGGCGGCTCCGCACCTCCCCGTACGGAGCCTTCGAGACACCTGTCGAGGAACTGGGGGACGCGGCCGACCCGCTCGGTGCCGGTGTCAAAGGTGTGTGGTCGGCCCCGGCGTCCCCTGAGGAAGACGCCGGGGCCGGGCGCCGGCGGTTACAGGGCCGCGGCCTCCTCGGTGGTGAGGAAGCGGAGGTTGTGAACGTGCTCGTTGGCGAACATGGGCACGCCGTCCGAGGCCAGGTACCAGGCCGGCTTGCCCCCGCTGTCGCGGATGACCCGCCCGTTGACGACGAGGTTCTCGAACGTGACGTCCTTGATGAGGTGGTCCCCGTCGAGGCCCAGGAGCAGCGACGTACCGGCGTGAGTGCCGGTGTACGTGAGGTCCTTGATGTAGACGTTCTCGATGCCGCGGCCGGGTGCGGTGTTCCACTTCGGCATGTAGGTGACCCGCATCTGGACGAGCTGGCCCCAGCGGATGTCCTCGACGCGGATGTTGTCGCACCTGACGTCGCGGATGAGGTTGCCGTCGCCGGGGTTGAGGGCGATGCAGCCCTGGGCGCTCACCTGCGGCTCGCGGTGGTCGAGGATGTCGATGTTCTCGAAGCGCAGGTTCTCCAGCACCTCGGGGGCTTTGGGGTCGGGGTTGCCGTGGATGCCGACGTTGATCGGGTGGGCGACGTCGGCCCACAGGGTGCAGTTCTTGACGGTGATGTTGCGGGTGTCGCCGTACCAGTCGTTGCGGTGCGTGTAGAGGGCTATGCAGTCGTCGGAGTTCCGCATGAAGCAGCCGTCGATCGTGACGTTCTCGGAGCAGTAGATGTCGATGCCGTCGCCCCAGCCGTCGGCACTGAAGGAGCGCAGGTTGGTGATGGTCACGTTGTTGGACTCGGCGACGTTGGCCGAGTTGTACCGGGGGTTGAGGACCGTGATGCCGTCGATGTGGACGTTCTGGGAGTCGTGGACGGAGATCGCGCCGCCGGTGCGGGTGTAGATGACGCCGCGGCCGATCAGGCGGCCACTCTCCACCCCCTCGAAGATCACGTTCGCGGTGAGGACTGCGCCGGCGGCCAGATAGACGGTGGTGCCGTCGGGCACGGTCAGCTTGCCGTCGGGGCGGGTGTGGTAACCGGGCCCGAGGTAGATGACCTTCTTGTCTCCCTGCTGGGGCGGGTCCTGCTCGATGGGGTTGGCGAGCAGGTGCAGGCAGTCGAAGATCTTGTCGTCGAGCTGAACGACGAGGTTGCGGGGCCGGTCGAGGGTGAAGCGCAGGGTGCTGCCCAGCGCCTCGGGCGTGATGTGGTAGGAGTCCGGGCGGATGCGGACCTTTTCGAAGGCCCCCTTGGTGTAGGTGACCTCGACCTCGACGGTGCCGGAGAAGTCGAAGGCCGCCATCGATGAAAGCGGGGCCTCGTTGCGGGCGGTGACCGGGTTGATGAGCGCGAGCCTGACCCGGTAAACGTCCAGCGTCTGCCAGGTGCCGCCGGCCGGGCGGACCTTGACGGTGAAGGCGGTGTTGAGGGGGACGTTCGGGAGGGTCGGGTGGATCACGACGCTGTCGGCGGTGGTGTCCGACTCCGCCGCCGGTGTGGCGGCGCGGGCAACGCCAACGAGGCCGGTGGCGGAAGCGGCGACGGCACTGGCAGCCATCAGGGCGCTGCGCCGGGACAGGGACGAGTTCATCATGTCGGCTCCTATGAAACGGGTGGATGAAGCGGCCTCGGCGGTACGCACCGGGGCCGACGCGGAAGCTGGTCTTGCCGGAGTGGGGGATGGCGAACTAGTGGGGCAGCCCCCGTCGTACCGGTCGCTGTCGCTGTCGTCGCATGCCTGCGGCGTCGTGCCGTCGGGGGCACCGTGGATGGGCTGCCGCTTTTCCGTGGATCAGTTCCTTGCGGCTGACGCCCTTGTCCCTTCCGCTTCACCGGCGTGGAAGCGGACGGTGAGGGTCGCCGAGTGAGGGTGAAGACGGTGCTGCGGAAGGGTGTCCGGGCCGCAAGAGGCACTGCCGAGGCCGTGGTGGGCCACGTCGAGGGTGAGCCAGAGGGTGCCGTCCGGGACGAGGTCGGGGGTGTGCCGTGCCGCGTCGAGCGCCTCGGCCGTCCACGGGCGCAGGGACAGGTCGATGGCGGTGGGTGCGGAGAGGTCCAGGACCTGGCCGTCGGCCCAGCGGATCGCCGCCGTGCGCACGCCGCTGCGGTTGCCGTTCTCCTGCGGCCGCACGTAGGGCGTCTGCAACTGCTCCACCGTGGCGCGGAACCCGCCGAGACGGGCGGCTCGCCTGCTGTCGGGGTAGGACTCGCCCGGCCCGTACCCGTACCAGTCCAGGCTCGCCGGGCCTCCGGGCAGACCGAACCGAATGCCGAGCTTGGGGAGAGTGACCGGGCGCTGCGGCCCGCCCGCGTGGGCCGAATCCCCGAGGGGGCCGACCGGGGTGAGGCCCAGCTTGAGTTCGAGGGTCTCGGAGTCGTAGGCGGTCCAGGTCCAGCGCGCCTGTATGCCTCCGTTCTGGCCGGCGGCGCGGCTGACGGTGTCGACGATCAGCCGGTCGCCTTGGACGGCGCACTCGACGGTGCGGTGCACGAGCCGGTCAAGGCCCAACTCCCGCCACACCGGGGCCTGTCCGTGGATGTCGCGGTCGTTGTCCGTGGGGGCGCGCCACAGGTCGATCCGAGGGCTGGCCCTCAGTTCCAGGTCGCCGAGCCGGACGAGTTCGCCGCGGGTGCTGAAGGCCGCCTCGCCGAGGATCCAGCCTCCGTCGGTGTGTCGTTGTGCGCGGACGGGGGACGGTTCTTGGACCGGCTCCCCGCACGTCGGGAGGATCAGCTGGGTGAAGGCGATCTCGTGTCCGGCCGGGGCGGCGCCGTAGTCCTTCGCCAGGACGGCGCGCACGGTCAGGACCACCTCGCCGTCGGCCCATTCCGGCAGGGTGACGACGTCGTCGAGGACCACCTCGTGGATGGTGCGCGACGGAATCGGCGGCAGCTCCAGGGCGCCGCCTTCCCCCACCCGTTTCCCGTCGGCCTCCATGTGCCACTCGAAGGCGAGGTGAGAGGTGTCAAGGAAGTCGAAGTCGTTGCGGATGTGGAGCGTCAGCCCGTTCGCCGTCCGCTGCAGCCGCAGCCGGACGGGGGCGATGACCGCCTTGTACTCGACGAGGCCGGGCGAGGGCGTGCGATCGGGGAAAACCAGGCCGTCCGCGATGAAGTTGCCGTCGTGGACCACCTCACCGAAGTCGCCCCCGTAGGCGTAGAAGGGCCGGCTTGCGTTCGGGCCCTCGGTGGTCTTCTGCAGGATGCCGTGGTCGATCCACTCCCACACGAAGCCGCCGTGCAGCCGGGGGTAGCGGTCGAACAGCTCCTGGTAATCGGCGAGGCCGCCGGGGCCGTTGCCCATCGCGTGCGCGTATTCGCAGAGGATGAACGGCAGTTGGCGACGGTGCGCGTCGACCGCGGGGTCGTTCGTGCTCTGCTCGGCACCTATCCCGATCAGGCCGATTTCGTCGAGGGGCGCGTACATGAGGCTGTACACGTCTTGGTACGGGCTGTCGTAGTCGCCCTCGTAGTGCAGGAGGCGGTCCGGGTCACGGTGGCGGGTCCACTCGGCCATGGCGCGGATGTTGTCGCCCGCCCCGGCCTCGTTGCCCATCGACCACATGACGACGCTGGGGTGGTTCTTGTCGCGTTCGACCATCCGCTGAACCCGGTCCAGGTAGGCGTCGCGCCAGCGGACGTCGGCCGACGGGTTGTCCTTCCAGCCGAGCATGCCGAACCCGTGCGTCTCCAGGTCGCATTCGTCGATCACCCACAGGCCGTACTCGTCGCACAGGTCGAGGAACCGGGAGTCGGGCGGGTAGTGGCTGGTGCGGACCGCGTTGATGTTGTGCCGCTTCATCAGCAGCACGTCGGCACGCATCGTTTCCAGGTCGAGGGTGCGGCCGGTCTCCGGGTGCCATTCGTGCCGGTTGACGCCCCGGAAGTGGATGGGCGAGCCGTTGACGGTGATGCTGCCGTCGACGATCTCCACGGTGCGGAAGCCGAGGGAGAGGGTGATCGTCTCCCCCTCGGAGCGGAGCGTGCCCGCGTACAGCCGGGGCGTCTCGGCCGTCCAGGGTTCGACGCCGGCGATGCGGTGCTGCTCGCCGGCGGGCACGCCGGTGATGCCGAGTTCGGGGATGTCCACCACGGCGGGCACATCGCACTCGACGAGAAGCAGTCCCTCGCCGGTGCCGTGGTCGAAGTCCGCGTGCACGAAGTGGTCGCCGATCGCCCCCGGACGCCGCTCCGTCAGGTGGACGGAGCGGAAGATGCCGGACAGCCACCACATGTCCTGGTCCTCGAGGTAGCTCCCGGCCGACCACTGGTGAACCCGAACGGCCAGTACGTTGGCGCCCTCCCGAAGTGCCGGGGTGGCGTCGAACTCGGCGGGCAGCCGGCTGCCGGTCGCCCAGCCGAGTTCCGTGCCGTTCAGCCAGACCGTGAAGTGCGAGTCCACTCCCTCGAACCGCAGTACCCAGCGGGCACCGGGAGCGACGGAGTCGAGAGTGAACTCCCGGCGGTACTCCCCCGTGGGGTTGTCCTGCGGCGGGTGCGGCGGATCCACCGGGAACGGGTAGACCACGTTGGTGTAGGCGGGCAGTCCGAAGCGGGCCTCGCCCGCATCGAGGAGGTTTCCGTTCTCGTCACGCAGGCCTTCCATCTGCCACATTCCGGGAACGCGCAGATGGTCCCATGCCGAGGCGTCGAACTCGGGCTCCTGGAACCCTTCGGTCATCTCACTCACGGACGGGCTGAGCCGGAACCGCCACCGTCCGTCCAGATCGATCCTCCGGGCGTCACTGTGGGCGTTCGCTCTCGGCGCCAGACGCCCCTCGCCGGGGCTGAAGGAGGCAAGCCGTCGGCTCGTCGGGGTGTGCAGGTTCATGGAACGTCCTCCGTAGCGGGGCTCAATGGTCATCGGCCAACAGCCCATGCGAGTACGTGAATTGATGTCATCCGGGCATCGGGGCCAGAGCGAGCCTGAGGGGCTCGTCGCGGTCGCACCGCAGCCTGCCGTCGACCACCTGGGCGGCCGCCACCTGGAGCGAGGAGCGGCGGGTGGCCGGGGTGCCGTCGTCGTCGTTCGTGCCCGCCGGGCGGCCGGGATGGGTGAAGTAGAAGATGTACGCCGTCTCTGCCTGGACGACCACATCGGCATGGAGACCGATGTTGCCGTCGTCGGGCCGGCTGCCCGGCGAGTCCAGGATCAGCCCCTGGTGCTCCCAGGTGGTCAGGTCGTCCGAGCGCAGCACGCCCTGTCCGCGCCACTCGTCGACGAGCATCCAGTAGTGGCCGCCCAACTCGAAGACGTTGGGGCCCTCGTGCCCCCGGTGGTCGAGCACCACGCCGGTGGGCCGCCAACGGTAGAGGTCGGTACTGTCGGCGGCGCAGGTGATCGAACCCCGGGCGCCGTCCTTGAACCACATGCGCCAGCCACCACCGGGCAGTGGGTGGACACATGCGTCGATGACCTGGTCGGAGCCGAGGTCGAGTTCCCCGTGATACGTCCACTCCAGCATGTCGGGGCTGGTGTAGTGGCGGATGTGGGCGGCTCCGGTCCACGAGTCCGGTACGCCGCGGATGTAGCTGACGTACATGTGGTGCAGCCCGTCGTGCCAGATGATCTCCGGCGCCCAGAAGGTGTTTCTCCCCCACTCGGTCTCCAGGCCGGTGAGAGTGCCTCGGTAGGTCCAGCTGCGTCCGCCGTCCGCGGACGCGGCCACGCCCAGGTCCGTCCCGTGCGCCCAGGCGAAGCCAGGGCCTGGGGCCGTGGCACGGCGGTTGGTGTAGACGAGCCACCATTCGCCGCTCTGCCGGTGGTACACGGCGACGGGGTCGGCGGCCCCGTCATGTATCGGGTCTCGGAACAAGGGGGCCTGCGCTACGGCGTTCACCGGTGAATTCCTCTGTCTGTGGAGGGGTTTCGCAGAGCGGCGTCAGGTTTGCGGCCCGGGTTCAGCCGCCTGTCGACTCCCGGATCACCACGGAGAAGGTGCTGACGAACTCCTCGTGGTCCACCGCGGGCTCGGTCTCCTCGATGCGCCTGGTCAGCAGGTGGACCGCCCGTTCGGCCATCGCGTCGTGATCCGGATCGACGGTGGAGAGCGCGGGGACGAGGAACTCGCTTTCCTTGACGTTGTCGAACCCGATGACCTTGACCTGGTCCGGCACCCGTACCCCGGCACTTGCCAGGCCCCGCAGCGCGCCCATGGCCACGGAGTCGTTCACGCAGAACAGGCCGTCGAAGTCGAGCCCGCTCTCGACCATCTTCCGGGCCCGTTCGGCACCTTCGGACATGTCCGTCCGGTCCACCGTCTGTATCAGGGCCGGATCCACCGGGAGGCCGGCTTTCTCCAGCGCCTGACGGTAGCCCGTGAGGCGGAGAATGTTGGAGTCGACCTCGTCCACGCCTCCAGACAGGATCGCGATGCGTCGGCAACCCCGCTCGACCAGGTGGCGGGTGGCCGCCTCGGCGGCGTCGACATTGGGCATGACGACATGGTCCACGGGACCGCCGAAGACCCGCTCGCCCAGGAGGACCACCGGGTGATCCACCTTGAGGCGCTCGACATCGGCCGGCCCCAGTCCTGCGGCGCTGAGGATGAGCCCGTCGTAGAGACGGTTACGTGACAGCGACAGCGCGGCGAGTTCGTTCTCCCGCGATGCGCCGGTCTGCTCGATGCTCACCCTCAGGTTGTGGCGCTCGGCCGCGGTGATGATGGTGGCGGCGAGCCGGCCGTAGTAGGGGCTGTTCACCTGGGGAACGGCCAGACCGATCGTGCCGGTGCGGCCCTTGCTGAGATTGCGGGCGGCGACGTTGACCCGGTAGTCGAGGCGGGCCATCGCCTCGATGACCTTGTCCCGCGTCGCAGGACGCACGTTCGGATGGTCGTTGATGACGTTCGAGACCGTCATCGCCGAAACCCGGGCGGCCTTGGCGACATCCCGGACCGTCACCACGGTCGCCCCTGGCCCGCGGTCCCGGGGCGCGAGCCGGCACTACGTGGGACCCGGGCGTCCACCTCCACGACAGCCTCGACGGGGCGGCCGGATGCACTCACGCTCATCAACTTTCCTTGGTCCTTGCACATCGGCGACGGCTACTTCGATACATCAGCGTGCCGAAGCCGAGCTGGTCGTAACCGCCGCTGGCGGAACCGTAGTTGCCTCCGCCGCCCTCGGTGCCGACAAGGTCACACATGGCGGCGATGTACTTGTCGTCGAGGCCCTTGATCCCGTTGTAGTGATGGTGGAGCATCGCCCACACCGGCCGGATGCCCCCGCGGGCGCCGTCTGAGATCACGGTCTGCTCGTTGTGCGCACAGTTGGTGCCGCTGCCCCAGCTGTAGGTGGTGTACGGCACGTCCAGGCCGATGTTGTACTTGGCGACGTACTGCGCCGCCTTGAAGAACCGGTTGTCGTCGTAGCCGTACAGGTCGACGCCCTGGTTGAAGGCCATCTCGCAGAGGGCGCCCATCTGGCCCATCCCCATGACGCTGTGGCCCTGGTCGCGGCCTGACTCCTGCCACTGGCCGAGCGCGTAGCCGTCGTCGTCGGTGTGGAGGAACGGCACGGCATGGCCGACGGCGCCGTTGCCCGCGCCGCTCTGGAAGTTCGGCGATGACCACGCCGTTGACCACAAGGTTCTCGAAGGTGACGTTCTTGATGGCGTGGTCGGCGTCGTAGCCGAGGAACAGTGACGGGTTGGCGCGGGTGCCGGTGTAGGTGAGGTTCTTGACGTAGACGTCCTCGATCCGGACGTCCTCGACGCGGACGTTCTTGATGAGGTTGGAGTCGCCGGGGTTGAGGGTGATGGCGCCCTGGTAGTTCATCTGGGGCTCGGGGGCGGCGTCGTCCGCGCGGGCCGCCGCAGCCGTCAGGCTCGTCAGTCCAGCGGCGAGGGCGCCGGCTCCGGCGGCCTGCAGGGCTCTGCGACGGGTCAGGTTCGTGGTCACGTACGGCTCCTTGTCAGGTGAAGTGCGAGGGTGCGGGGGCCAGTTGACGCTGTTGCCACCAGAGCTGGACCCGGACGGGGCGCTGCCGCGGGCCGCGAGCAGGGGCGGCGCCATCTCCCGGTCACACCTGCCTCGTTCGAGATACCGAAACGAACAACAACCGGTTTCTTGTAGCGGTAAAGGACGCTGCCACTGCGCCGACAGAAGAGTCAAGAGGCGTGCAGCAGGTTCCTGTTGGCCACGGCAGTACCCGGGCGGATCCATGCTTTTGGGAGGTTCTCAGCTCTTGACGCCACTCGGAGACCGCACCTAGCGTTCGCCGAAGCTTTCCCCAACCGGTTTCTTTTGACAGGCGTCCCGGAGCGTGACGCCGTACAGACGAAGCATCGGCCCCTCACCACTTGGCACTCACCACCCGTGCGTACGGCAGCGCCTCCTTCTGCCTGCCCTGCTGCCCTTTCCCGCGCTTCCTCCCCGCGCGGCAGCACCGTCCTCGCACACCCCTGTCCACAACCCGCGCGAAAGGCTTCCTCCTCATGCCCGTTTCCTCCAGCAGCTCCCTCGACCGGCGCCGCTTCCTGACCGTCTCCGCCGGTGCCGCGCTCGGCGCGTCCGCGTTGTCCGCCTGTGCTGCTCCCGTCGACAACGGGAGTGGTTCCGGCGGGGGCGGCGGCAAGACGACGCTCACCGTCATGAGCAACGACAGTGAGCTGGGCAGTAAGGAGGTCATCGCGTACGCGGAGCAGACGCTCGGTGTGAAGATCAGCCTCATCGCCTATGACGCGACGAAGCTGAACGCCATGCTGGCCAGCAAGAACCCGCCGGCCCTGGTCCGTGGCTACGGTGCACTGGACACGCCGTACTTCGCCGCTCGCGGGCTGATGACCGATCTGGACCCCTACTTCGCCAAGAGCTCGGTGCTCAAGGTCTCCGACCTGGACCCGGTCAATGATCTGTGGCGTTTCGACGGCAAGAAGCAGGGGTCGGGTCCGCGCTACGGCTTCACGAAGGACTGGTCCCAGGACGCGATGTTCTGGTACCGCACCGACATGTTCGACGCGGCGAAGCTGGACTATCCCAGCGACAGCAAGCCGCTGTCGTACGACGAGTGGCTGGATCTGGGCAAGCGGCTGGTCAAGCGGCGGCTGGGCAAGGTGAAGGTCTACGGCATGAATGCCGGGGGCGGCAACATCCAGATGTTCCAGGCGATGACGGCCTCGGCGGGCGGCAACCTGTTCGCCGATGACCTGGCTTCCGTCGACTTCTCCTCGCCCGAGGCGCTGAAGGCGCTGAGCTGGTATCTGGAGTACGCCAAGGCCAACATCGGCCCGAGCCCGGTCAACCCGAACCCGGACGGCTGGGACTGGCCCACCTTCCAGGCCAACCGGATGGCGATGGCCAGCGACGGCTACTGGTTCGGCGGGTCCATCGGCGGCGACGCCAAGCTCGCCAAGGTCTCCCGTTTCGCGCCCGCGCCGCAGCTCGGCAGCCACCGCATCAGCCCCTGCTTCGGCGCGACCGGCTACTGGATCCCCAAGGAGGCCAAGAACAAGGACGTCGCCTGGAAGCTCTTCGAGTGGTACATGGGCGGCAAGCCGGCCAAGGACCGGGCCGGCGGCGGCTGGGGTATCCCGGCGCTGAAGTCGATGCGCTCGATGATGCCGCAGGCCACGCCCTACCAGAAGCAGGCTCATGAGGTGCAGCAGCAGGAGCTGCCGTACCTGCAGGTGATGTCGATGACCCCGTACGTGCAGTCGACCGCCCTGGACGCGGTGATCAACAAGTTGCTGCCGGGTGCGGTCAGGTCCGGCACCTCGGCCGGGAAGGTCGCGGACGCGCTGAACAAGCAGATGAACGCCGCGATCGCCCAGGGCAAGGAGCTGGTGGGGTGAGCAGCGGACAGCTCCTGAAGGACTCCGCCCGGGTCGTGCCGTCCCCGTCTTCGGGGGCGGCCGCCCGCCCGCGCCGCAAGCGGCTCTCCCTCAGGCAGCGCAGGATGGGCGCGTTCTACGCCTTCACCGGCCCCTGGGTGCTGGGCTTCATGGGACTGACGGCCTACCCGCTCGGCTACGCGCTGTGGCTGAGCTTCACCAACTCCGACGGCCTGTCCAACCGCAGCCGCTTCGTCGGCCTGGCCAACTACAAGGAGGTCTTTTCCGACCCGGACACGCTGGCCTCCCTGGGCCGTACCGCGCTGTTCACCGGAATCACCGTGCCGCTGTCGATCCTTGCGGGACTGATCCTGGCGGTGCTGGTCAACCAGCCCATCCGCGCGCGCGGCCTGTTCCGCACCCTGCTCTACCTGCCCGCAGTCGTCCCGCCGGTCGGCGCGGCACTCACCTTCAAGCTCATCTTCGACCGCGACTCGGGCGCGGCCAACGGCCTGCTGGACCTCCTCGGCATCAACGGGATCACCTGGCTGACCGATCCCTACGCCCGCTGGGTACTGATCGTGCTGACGATGTGGGGCGTCGGCAACGTCATGATCGTCTCGCTGGCCGGCCTTCAGGACATCCCCAAAGAACTCCTCGACGCGGCGCGGGTCGACGGCGCCAACTCCTTCCAGTCCTTCACCAAAATCACCCTGCCGCTGCTCAGCCCGGTGATCTTCTTCCAGGTCGTCACCGGAATCATCGCATCGCTGCAGAGCTTCGCTCCGCTGCTGATCGCCCTCAACCCCACCCCGGCAGGGGTGACTTCCGTCCCGCAGAGCAACTACTTCTACATGATCGACGTTTTCGCCCAGTTCTTCGCCAACGGACGCTACGGCTACGCCTCGGCGATGCTGTGGGTCCTCTTCCCGGTCATCGTCTTCGTCACCTTCCTGCTCTTCAAACTCAGCAAGGGCGCTGTCTTCTACTCCGTGGAGCCGGAATCGGCGAAGAACAAGCCCCGCACGATAGGAGACGCGTGATGGTCTTCGCCCGCCGCAGTGCGATCTACATGCTCCTGGTGGCGCTGCTCGCGCTCTTCCTCAGTCCCTTCGGCTGGCTGGCGGTCACCGCACTCAAGGACGCCTCCGAGCTGCGGGTTCTCCCCATCCACTGGTGGCCCCACGACCCGAGCGTGGCCAACTTCGCCGGGGCGCTGACCACGTTCGACTACCTCGGCTACGCCCGCAACTCCTTGACCGTCGCCACGATCTACGCCGTGCTGGTCACCCTCGCCTCGGCGTGGGCCGGATTCGGCTTCGCCCGGCTCAACGCCCCGGGCAAGCGAGCCATCTTCGGCGTCCTGATGTCGACGATGATGCTGCCGTCGATCATGACCCTGATCCCGACCTACCTGATGTTCTCCAAACTCCATCTGGTCAACACCTACATGCCGTGGGTGCTGTGGGGACTGTGCGGCGCACCGTATCTGATCTTCCTGTTCCGGCAGTTCTTCAGCAACATGCCCAAGGAACTTGAGGAGGCGGCGATCGTCGACGGCTGCGGCACCTTCCGGATCTTCCTGCGGATCTTCCTGCCGCAGTCGTGGCCGGTCATCGCCACCAGCGTGATCCTTTCCTTCAGCTGGACATGGGGCGACTACATCGGCCCCGCGCTGTTCCTGGACGACGCGCACACCACACTCGCGGTGAAGCTCGCCACGGGCTACGTCAACGGGCACGGCGAACCGATGCCCAACCTCGTGGCCTCGGGCGCCGTGATGTACGTCGTGCCCGTGCTGGTGCTGTTCCTGATCATGCAGCGCGGCTTCGTCTCCGGAATCGCCACCTCGGGACTGAAATGACAGTCGCCCTCGAGCGAACAGAGGAATTCCCTTGCCGTACAACATCCGTGCACGCGGCCTGGAACGTCACACCGCCGAAGAGATCCTCCGCATCGAGCCCTGGGGGCCACACGGGGTCCGGGTGCAGGCCTCCTCGGGGGCCATCGATCCCGCTGCCCCCGGTGCCCTGGAGAACTCGGCACCGCCCTCCCCCGACGCCGAGTTGTCCGTTACGGACGACGGCTCCGCCCGCCTGGTCAACGGCCGCCTCGCCATCGAGGCCGCGGCGGACGGCAGGTTGAGGTTCCTCGACGCAGCCTCGGGCCGTGAACTGCTCGCCGACAAGACCCCGTACCATCACCACGACGGTCCCCGTATCCACGCGGCGGGCGGCCGTACGGAACAGCACTTCGAGGGGTATGACGGTGAGCGGCTGCACGGCCTCGGGCAGCATCTGCACGGGCTCCTGGACCAGAAGGGCTGCGTGATCGACCTCGTCCAGGGCAACACCGTGGCGAGCATCCCCTTCCTGCACTCCTCGCGCGGCTACGGCCTGCTGTGGAACAACCCCGCCACCGGCCGTGTCGAACTGGGCACCGACACGACCCGGTGGGTCGCCGACGGCGGCGGGCGCGTCGACTACTGGGTCACCGCGGGCGACACCCCGGCCCAGATCATCGACGCGTACACCCTGGCCACCGGACGCCCACCCCTCCTCCCCGAGTGGGCGTCCGGTTTCTGGCAGTCGAAGCTGCGCTACCGCACCCAGGACGAACTCCTCTCGGTGGCACGGCAGTACAAGGAGCGCGGGCTGCCGCTGTCCGTCATCGTCTGCGACTTCTTCCACTGGCCGAACATGGGCGACTGGCGTTTCGAGGAGAGCGAGTGGCCCGACCCCGCCGCCATGGTCAAGGAGTTGACCGGACTCGGGGTGCGGCTCGCGGTCTCGGTGTGGCCGACCGTCGAGCCCGGCAGTGACACGTTCGACGAACTGCGCGTGTCCGGGTACCTCGTACAGGACGCGGACGGCGGCCTCCTCACCTTCCCGTGGCCGTCGCGCAGTGCCGAGGAGCCGATGCGCCCGATGGCGTACTACGACGCCACCCACCCCGGAGCACGCGCCGCGCTGTGGCAGCGGCTGCGCGACAACTACCATGCGCTGGGCGTGAGTTGCTTCTGGCTGGACGCCTGCGAGCCCGACCTGAGCCGGGAGGTCGCCGAGCGCGCCGTGTACGCGGCCGGTCCTGCCGCCGAGGCTGCGCACCTCTACCCTGTGCTGCACACCCGCACGGTCGCCGAGGGCCTGGCCGAGGCGGGCGACGACCGGCCGCTGTCGCTGGTCCGGTCCGCGTGGGCCGGCAGCCAGAAGTACGGGGCCGCGCTGTGGTCCGGCGACATCCCCACCACCTTCGACTCCCTGTCGCGCCAGATCAGGGCCGGGCTGAACGTCGCGATGAGCGGCATCCCCTGGTGGAACACGGACATCGGCGGCTTCGGCGGCGGTGACCCGGACGACCTCGTCTATCGCGAGGTGCTGATCCGGTGGTTCCAGTACGGCACCTTCAGCCCCGTCATGCGCCTGCACGGCGACCGTGAGCCCAACCACCCCACGTTCTCCGCGGACATGACCGGCGGGCCGAACGAGGTCTGGTCCTACGGCGAAGAGGCGTACGGCATCCTCCAGGAGCACCTGCAACTGCGCGAGCGGCTGCGCCCGTACCTGAGGCAGCTGTCCGAGGAGGCCCACCGCACCGGCGCCCCACCGATGCGCCCACTGTTCTTCGGCTTCCCTGACGACGAGCGCGCCTGGGACGTGGACGACCAGTTCCTGCTCGGTCCCGATGTGCTGGTGGCGCCCGTGTACGAGGCAGGTGCACGGACCCGCCGGGTGTACCTGCCGTCCGGAGCGCGCTGGTTCGACCCGGTCACCGGCAGCGTGGTGGAGGGCGGTAGGACGCTCGACGCGGACGCCCCGTTGGAGCGCATCCCCGTGTTCGTACGCGAAGGGGCAGCTGTCGCGGCGCAGTTGAGCTGACCGACCGGACCCTGGTGGCCTCCTCGGACTTCTCGGCACCGTGGAGGCCACCGTCACCTTGCGCCCTCGCCGAACCGCGACGCTCCTCCAAGCGAAAGGCAGGAAAGCCATGCACTCCGTATGCCGTTCCGGAGGCGACACGACCTGGCCCACGCCCGCCCAAGTCGCGCTCCCCGACCGCGGAATCCACGACACCGCTCCCGCCGAAGCGTGGACCGACGGCTTCCTCACCGGCAACGGCGAATACGGGGCCGTGGTGTACGGGGACCCGGCGCTGGAGAAGATCGTCTTCGACCACCACCGCCCCGTCCTGCCGAACGGCACCCGCGACGTCACCCCGCCGGTACTCGCCGACCGGCTGGAAGCGGTGCGGGACAAGGCGCTGGCCGGGGACTACGCCGGAGCGTGCCGGGACTTCGCCGCCGGGTGGGAGCTGCGCTGGACCCAGACCTACCACCCCGCGTACGAGCTGCGGATCGCCACCGCGGAGGACCCCGTCGCCGACGAGTACGTCCGGGTCACCGATTTCCGCACGGGCGAGGTCACCTCCGCCTGGACGGACGCACACGGCGCCTGGTCCCGGCGGGTCTTCGTCTCCCGCGCCGACCGGGTCGTCGTCCACGAACTGGTGCGGGCCCCGGGCCGAACCGTCGACGTCACCCTGGGCCTGCACACCGCGCTCGACGACACCGCGACCGACCACGGCGAGGGCGACACCCTGCACACCCGCATGACGTTCACCACCCTGGCCGACGTCGGTGAGGGCTCCGGGTGGCTGAACCTGCGCGCCACCTACCCCGAGGGACTGGGCGCCTACGGCTACGAGGGCGTCACCCGCGTCGTGCCCACCGGCGGGACGGTCGCCGTGAGCGGCTCGACCGTCGTCGTCACAGGGGCGGCCAGGCTCACACTCCTGACCCGACTGGACAGATACGAGACGCCCACCGCCTGGGACACCAGGCCCCTGCACGCAGGCCTTGCCACCCTGGAATCCGACTACGAGGTACTGCTCGCCCGGCACACGGAGATCCACTCGGAACTGTACGACCGCTCCCGCCTCGACCTGTACGTCCCCGAGGCCGACCGCCGTCTGTCGACCACCGAACTGATCGCCCGTCAGAACGCCGACCGCGACGTCATCGACCCTGCACTCCTTGAGCGCCTCTACGACTCCGGCCGCTACCTCTTCCTCAGCTCCAGCGGCATCCTGCCACCCCGCCTGACCGGCATCTGGACGGGCGCGTGGACCGCCGCCTGGGCCGCTGACTTCACCACCGACGCCAACGTCAACCTCCAGGTCGCGGGCGGCAACATCCTCGACCTCACCGAGGCTATGGAGGGCTACTTCGCCCTGATCCTCGGTCAACTGGACCACTGGCGCACCAACGCCAAGAACCTGTACGGCGCTCGCGGCTTCCTCGCCCCCTCCCGTACCGACGGCGAGTACGGCCACATGCTGCACTTCAACGGCGGCGACTTCCCCGGCCACTGCTGGACAGGCGGCGCCGACTGGCTGCTCCACCCGCTCCTGGAGTACTACGAGGTCACCGGCGACCAGGCGTTCCTGCGTGACAGGCTCGGCCCCGCGCTGATGGAACTGGCCCTGTTCTACGAGGACTTCCTCACCCGCAGGGATACGAACGGCAAAGCGGTCTTCGTGCCGTCCTTCTCCATGGAGAACGCCCCGGGCAGCACGGGCAAGCACCTGTCCGTCAACGCCACCGGCGACATCACGGCCGGCCGACACGCCCTCCAGGCCGCCATCGACGCTGCGGGCGCCCTTGGCGTCGAACAGGGCTGCGGCGAGGGCGTCGAACGCTGGACCGCGCTGCTCGACAGCATCCCCGACCACCGGATCAACGAGCACGGCGCGCTCGCCGAGTGGTCCTGGCCCGGCCTGACCGACCACTACGAACACCGCCACATCCAGCACCTGTACGCCGTCTGGCCCCTGCACGAGATCAACCCGGAGGAGCGACCCGACCTCGTGCCCCCGGCGCTCAAAGCACTGGAGCTGCGCGGAGACCAGAACCTCTCCGCACACGGCAGCCTCCACCGCGCCCTGGCGGCCGCCCGGCTCAAGGACGGCGCCCAGGTGTACGACAACCTCCGGAAGATCACCGGCAATGACATGCTCTTCCGGTCGCTGATGACCTCCCACAACCCCGGCCGGGACATATACAACGCCGACGCGGCGAACGCCCTGCCCGCCGTCCTGGCCGAGGCGCTGCTCTACACGAGGCCGGGCGTGCTGGAGATCCTTCCCGCACTCCCCGAGCAGTGGGACAAGGGCACGATCACCGGCATCCGGGGCCGTGGCGGAATCCGTGTGCACGGACTGGACTGGGATCTGTCCGACGGCACGACGACGGCGAGCGTCACCTCGGACCGGACCCAGGACGTCACTCTGATCAGCCGACGCGGCATCACGGCCGTCACCACCTCCGCACAGGTCCGTCCCTCCACGCTGGGCCCGCATGCCCGGAACATCTCCCTCACCGCCGGGCAACGCACCCGGATCACTATCTCCCTGCCGGCCTGACCCCCTCCCCACACTCAGGAGTGTTTGTGCATCAGCCGAAACCGGTCTACGTCGGCTACCTGCTCGTGTATTTCGTCGGCAACCCGTCAGTCGACGACGAACGGATCCGGATGGCACTCAGCCACGGCAACGACCCATTGCACTACCGGGAACTGAACGACGGAGAACCGGTCCTGACCTCCGGCCTAGGCACCGGAGGCGTACGCGACCCCTTCGTGATCCGCTCCCCCGACGGCGACAGGTTCCATCTGATCGCCACGGATCTGCGAACATCCGGCGACGCCGAGGACCAGGTGCAGCTCACCTGGGACAGAGCCGAGCGCGCAGGCAGCAGGTCGATCGTGGTGTGGGACTCCTGCGACCTGGTGAACTGGACCGGTCAGCGCCTCGTCGAGGTGTCCCCCGACACCGCCGGCAACACCTGGGCGCCGAAGGCCTGCTACGCGGACGAACTCGGCACATACGTCGTCTTCTGGGCCTCGAAGCTCTACGCGGAGGACGACCCCGGTCACACGGGCACGACGTACAACAGGATGCTCTACGCCACCACCACGGACTTCCGCACCTTCAGCGAGCCCACCCTCTGGCACGATCCGGGGCACGCCGTGATCGACTCGGCCGTGATCAAGCACAACGGGGTGTACTACCGCTACACGAAGGACGAGCGGGACCAGACACCCTCCGTGCCCGGAGCGAAACTCATCATCGCCGAGAAGTCCCGCGAACTGACCTCCACCACCTATGAGTTCGTGGTCGACCGCATCGGCGAGGGGGCCGTCAGCCGTGGCGAGGGACCGGCCGTGTTCAAGGCGAACACGGAGGAGAAGTGGTACATGTTCATCGACGAGTTCGGGGGACGTAACTACGTCCCGTTCGAGACGACCGATCTCGACTCCGGGAAGTGGATCCCGTCGACGAGCTACCGACTGCCCCCTGAGGCCAAGCACGGCTCGGTGCTCCCCCTGACCCTGGCGGAATATGACCGGCTGCTGAATGCTTACGGCGGTCAGGCGAGCGATTCCTGATCGCTTGCTCATTCACTCGCGCCCGCACGATCAGTCGCGATTCTCTCCACCGCAGGCCCGCAAGGTTCGAACGAAGGAAACGAGCACCAGTGCAGTCATTCCCCCGCAGCGCGGTACGTCTCCTCCCCGGCCCGTTCCTGGACGCGCAGGCCACCGCTCTCGACTACCTGCTGTCCCTCGACACCGACCGGCTCCTCGCACCTTTGCGGCGCGAGGCCGGCCTGCCGCCGGTCACCGAGTCGTACGGCAACTGGGAGAACTCAGGGCTCGACGGCCACACCGTCGGGCACGCGCTGTCGGGTGCCGCCCTCATGAGCGCGGTGACGGATGATCCCCGGCCGAAAGCCATGGTCGAACGTCTGGTTCAGGGCGTCGTCGAGTGCCAGGACGCCCTGGGCACCGGCTACGTCGGGGGCATACCCGACGGCGTGCGGCTGTGGGAGCGGGTGGCAGCGGGACAGGTGGACCCTGACTCGTTCGTGCTCGGTGGCGCCTGGGTGCCGTGGTACAACCTGCACAAGCTCTTCGCCGGCCTGCTGGACGCCCACCGGCACGCTGGTTCGGACCTGGCCCTGACCGCCCTGCGGCGGCTGGCCGACTGGTGGGACCAGATGGCGGCGGGGATGGACGACGACACCCATGAAGCCATGCTCCGCACGGAGTTCGGCGGGATGTGCGAGGCTCTGGCGGACCTCGCCGACGTCACCGGCACGGGCCGCTACGCCGCGCTGGCAGGGCGCTTCCTCGACCGCTCGCTGCTCGGCCCGTTGCGCGAGCACCGCGACGTCCTCGACGGGATGCACGCCAACACCCAGATCGCCAAGGTCGTCGGATACCAGCGGCTCGGCGAGGTCGGCGGCGACCACGGTCTGCGGGACGCCGCCCGGTTCTTCTGGCAGACCACGACCCGGCACCGGACGTTCTCCTTCGGCGGCAACTCCGTAAGCGAGCACCTGCACCCCCGCAACGACTTCAGCTCCGCCCTGGAGTCGCCCGAGGGCCCCGAGACCTGCAACACCTACAACATGCTCAAGCTGAGCCGCGCGCTGTTCCTCGAAGAGCCGGACGCCGAGGTGCTCGACCACTACGAGCGTGCGACGGTCAACCACATCCTCTCGTCCCTGCATCCCAAGGGCGGGCTGGTGTATTTCACACCGGTGCGACCGGGCCACTACCGCGTGGTGTCGACGCCCCAGGACTGCTTCTGGTGCTGCGTCGGCACCGGCCTTGAGAACCACTCGAAGTACGGCGAGTTGGTGTACACCGCCGAGGGTGGCGACGTGTTCGTCAATCTCTTCATCGCCTCCCGACTGAGCCTGCCCGAACAGAAACTGTTGCTCGAGCAGACCGGGACGGCCCCCTACGACGACGAGGTCAGACTCGCGGTACGCGAGGCTCCCGCCACCCCTGTGGCGATCCACATACGCGTCCCCGGCTGGCACGAAGGGACGCCGCAGGTCCGTATCAACGGCGCACCGCCCGAGGGTGGGCCCGCCCCGCTCACAACGCGTCGCGGGACAGGCGAACAGCCCCTGACCTACGTGCGTCTCGAGCGGCAGTGGCGCGCAAGGGACACGGTCACCATGAACCTTCGCCCGCGCATCAGCGCCGAGCTGCTCCCCAATGGCTCGCCCTGGGTGTCGTTCCGCTTCGGACCCACTGTCCTCGCGGCCGAGGGCGACCGCGACGACCTGGTCGGGCTCTTCGCCGACGACTCCAGGATGGGACATGTCGCCGACGGCCCGTTGCGCCCCCTGGAGCACCTGCCCGTCGTGCTCACCCCGAGCGGCGCCGATCCGGCGGCCGGCGTACTTCGGCTCGCCCCGGACCGGCTGGCGTTCGCCCTGGAGCACGTGGACGCGCGACCGGGCGAGTCCGTCACCCTCGTCCCGTTCGCAGGCATCCACGACTCCCGCTACGTCCTCTACTTTCCCGTGGCTGAACCGGAGCGGCTCCCAGAGCGGCGGGCGGAGCTGCGCGCGGCCGATGAGGCGGCACTCGCGCTGCACGACCGCACCGTTGACGCCGTGGCCGCCGGCCAGCAACAGCCCGAAAGCGACCACGGGCTCGAGGGTCAGGACACATGGTCGGGCCTCACCGACGGGCTGACGTGGCGGGCCGCCGCGGGATGGTGGTCCTACCGCCTGACGGACCCGGAGGGCACCGCTACCGGCCTTCAGATGACTCACCTCTCAGGCGGAAGTGCCGGATCGACCCGGGTACTGGTCGACGGACACCTGCTGTGCACGCTCACACCGTCGCCGGACCCCGAGGACGAGGAAGTCTCCCAGGTGTTCCCGCTCGACGCGGACCGTCCTGCCGGGCCCGTCGAGGTTCGGTTCGAAACGGTCGGCCCGGCGCCCACCATCCGGCTGCGCGAAGTGCGCCTGGTGCGCTGACGCGACCCACCACACGGACAATCCGAAATGGGCAGGCGTATCTTCCACCACAGCGGTGCAGACCTGACGCGTATCGCGGACGGCGGGTACGCCGCGATCCTGAGAGTCGCCTGGAGAGCCGGCCCCGGCCTGTGCCTGATGACCGGTCCGGCCGTCGCCGTCTCCGCGTTCGCGCCCCTGGGCGTGCCGGCGGCCGTGGGCGGTGTGATGGGTAACGCTCCTGGTCCGGCCGCGCGCGACCTGGACTCTCCGCCAGGGCGCGTCCCCTTGAATGGACGGCGGTAGCCCGGGGTGAGGTGGTCGGTCCCGCGGTCACGATGGCGTCCGCCACCCCGCGCGCGTTCCGAGGCCGGCGGGTCGGCGTCGTGTGAGCCCCGTTTCCTACGACGCCTTGGGTGAGGGGAACAGCGGGGAAGGGCTGTACCCGGGTGACGGCAGCCGCAGGGAGGGCAGTGGGATCGGTTTCGGATCGTCGGACGGGGGCCGCTTGGTCGGGCGTCCGGGCGGCCTCGGCTTTGACGTGTCCCCTTCCTTCCCGTCGTCTGTCGGGCTGCTCTGCCCCGAGGGCGTGGCGGGCTGCTTCGACTCGTGGTCGTCCTTGTCCGGCTGCGGCGACGACGGTTCGCTCGCGCCCGGGGTCCCGCGGTCGCGACGGCCTGGTGCGAGTAGACCCGCATCCAGCTCAGCACCAACTCCAGGTAAGAATCGGAATGGTTGTAGGCGAGCACGGCCTTGCGGATGCCGGCGTCCTGCGACAGGTCGCCGCCCGCCGCGCACAGATACCGCCCGGCGGCCAGCCAGGCGTCGTCGATCTGGCGCGGGTCGCGCACGCCGTCACCGTTGCCGTCGCTGCCCCAGCGCTGCCAGGTGGACGGGATGAACTGGGCGGCGCCTACGGCGCGGTCCCAGACACGGTCCCCGTCCCAGGCACCGTGGTCGGTGTCGTGGATGGCTGCCACGCCCGGACTGCCGTCAAGTCGCGGGCCGAGTATCGGACTTCGTGTTCGGCCCCGCGCATCCAAGGCGCCACCGCGGGCATGCCCTGACTCCACCCGGCCGATCGCCGCGAGCATCGGCATCGCGATCCCGCACCCCGGCGCCTCGGTCTCTGTTGCCCACAGACCAAAGATCAAGCCAGCGCTTCGGTAACCCTGCGCCAGGTGTATGGGCCGGTGTTCCTCGAGCGCGACACGCGCTGCATGCATGTCGCCGGAGCGACCGCGAGACCGGACGGGGGGGACCTGGGGCGGCAGACGAGTGTCAGTCCTTGACGGAGCCCGTGGCGAGGCCGCCCTGCCAGTAGCGCTGGAGCAGGAGAAAGGCTGCGATGAGCGGGAGGATCGAGACGAGTGATCCGGTGATGACGATCGAGAACAGGGCGTGGGCGCCGCCCAGTCCGCCCGCTTGGGCCTGCCACTGGGCAAGGCCGATGGTCACGGGGTACAGCTTCGGGTTGTTGAGCATGATCAGCGGAAGGAAGTAGTTGTTCCAGCTGGCCACGAGCTGGAAGAGCAGTACGGTGACGAATCCAGGCAGGAGGAGACGGAAGCCCACCTGCCAGAAGATACGGACCGCGCCGGCTCCGTCCATCCGTGCAGCGTCGATGAGGCTGTCGGGTACGGCATCCTCGGCATACACCCGCATCAGGTAGAACCCGAAGGGGCTCACCAGCATCGGCACGATCACCGCGAGCGGCGTGTTCACCAGCCCGATCTTGCTGAACAGCAGGTACGTCGGAATCGTCAGCACGGTGCTGGGCACCATGATCGAGCCCAGCACGATGGAGAAGAGCAGATTGCGTCCCGGGAAGCGGAACTTGGCGAAGGCGTACCCGCCCAGCGCCGCCAGAAAGGCCGCCCCGACCGAGCTGACCACGGCGTAGAGCGCGGTGTTGAGCAGCCACCGGCCGTAGATGCCGCCGTCGTAGGTGAACACGTCATGCAGATTCCCGAAGAAGTCGAAGCCACCGCCGAACCACAGGCCGAACGTGGAGAACAGCGAGCCGTTGTCCTTGGTGGCCGAGACGACGAGCCAGAACAGGGGCAGCAGGAAATAGACGAGACAGGCCAGCATCAGGAGGGTGAGCACATTGCTGCGTCGGCCGGACGGACGCGGAGCCTGAGTGGAATCCGGGGTGGAAGTGGTGTGGCTGGTCATGACCGGCGGGCCCTCCGATGGGACGCGAGTTGCACGGCGTAGGAGACGACCACGATCACGGCGCCGAGCAGGAAGGAGACGGCCGAGGAGTAGTTCACTTCCTGATTGGTGAAGACGAGCGTGGAGGCGTACATGTTCGGGGTGTACGAGGCACTGATGGCGTCCGGCGCGATCCCGGACAGCAGCTTGGGCTCGTTGAACAGCTGGAAGGTGCCGATCACCGAGAAGATCACGCTCAGCATGAGCGCCTGTCGGATGGCGGGGATCTTGATGTGCCAGGCGATGCGCCAGGCGCCGGCGCCGTCCATGGCCGCGGCCTCGTACAGCGTGGGCGGGACCGACTGGAGCGCGGCGAACATAATGATCATGTTGTAGCCGACGAACTCCCAGGTCACGATGTTGGCGAGGGAGGCGAGTATCCAGTGCGGGGTGAGGAACCCGGGAGTGGCCAGGCCCACGCCCCGGGCCAGTTGGGCGAACGGGCCGAAGTCGGGACCGTACAGATAGCCCCACATCAGCGCGGCGATGACGCTGGGGATCGCGTACGGCACGAAGATGCCCAGCCGGATGAGACGGGGGAAGCGCAGTCGGCCGCTGTCCAGGGCGAGGGCGAAGAACAGAGCGGCGCCCAGCATGGCCGGCACCTGGATGACGAGGAACCGCGCCATCCGCAGCACGCCGTCTCGGAAGAGCGGATCGTCCAGTGCCTGCCGGTAGTTGGCCAGGCCGGCGAAGACGTTACCGCCGACCAGCTGCTCTCGGAACAGGCTCAGATAGCCGGAGTAGCCGAGGGGGATCACGAGCAGGGCGACGAAGAGGATCGCGAAGGGGGCGGCGAACGCGTACGCGGTCAGCGCCTCGCGGGTGGAGCGCCGCCATGGGCGGCGGGTGGCGTGGATGGCCGGCGGCAGGGTGGGGCGTGCGGGTGCCGCCGGTGGGACGGTTCGGCTCATGTCGTGTCTTCCCTCCAGCCCCGTGGACACCGGTGGTGGTGTCCACGGGGGTTGGGTGTGTTCCGGTCAGCTGCCGCCGACGGTGAAGCCCTGCTTCTTTGCGTATCCGGTGACCGAGTCCTGCCACTGGGTGAGCGCGGCGGTGAGGTCCTGCTTGCGGGTCATCGCCTTGCCGACGGTGTCGTTGAAGTCGTTGAAGACGTAGTCCTGGAAGGGGCTCCAGGCGAAGTCCGTCTTGACTGTCCTGGAGATGGCGGAGAAGGCCCGGTTCACCTTCTGTCCGCTGAAGAAGGGCAGCGGCTCGTCCAGGAACTCCTGGTTGTTAAGCAGCGTCGTCGTGGCGGGGAAGAGGGACTGTTTGGAGGCCAGCATCTTCGTCGACGCGGGGTCGCTGTTCAGGAACTGGGCGAAGGCCGCTGCGGCGGCGGGGTACTTGCTGGTGCGGACGACCGCGCTCGTGGAGCCGCCCGTGTTCCCCGATACCGACTCTCCCGCGTTCCACTGAGGAAGTGGCGCGACGCGCCACTTGCCCGCCGTCTTCTTCGCGGTTCCCTGGAGGAACATCGGGCCCCAGGCGGCGGTGAGCCATGTGGCGTACTTGCCGCTCGCCAGGCCGCGGTACCACTGATCGGTGAAGTCGGGGTCGGTCGAGACGTTCTCCGACTTGACCAGCCCGCTCCAGTAGTCGCTCACCTTCCGGGCAGCCGTGTCATCGATGTTGACTTGGAGGTTCGTGGAGCCGGTGCTCTTGAACGGCCGCGATCCCGCCTGCCACAGCAGTCCGGTGTAGGCCGCGCCGTTGCTCGGGGACATGTTGGTCAGGTACGCCTTCGGGTCGGCCTTGTGTAGCTTCTCGGCCGCGATCGCGAACTCCGCCCAGGTCGTGGGCACTTTGATGTCGTACTTCTCGAAGACATCTTTGCGGTAGAGCATCCCCATGGGCCCGGTGTCCTGCGGGATGGCGTAGACCGAGGAGCCCTGCGAGACCTGGTCCCACGCCCATCCCTCGAACTTGCTCTTGATCTTGTTGGCTCCGTACGGGGCCAGGTCGAGGAGGCTCTTGGTGATGGTGAAGGAGGGGACCTCGTGGGCCTCCAGCTGGACGACGTCGGGGGCCCCGCTGCCCGCCTTGAGGGCGGTACGGAGTTTGGGGTACTCGGCAGCGGGCGCGCCGGCGTTGACCACCTTGACCTTGATGTTGGGGTACTTCTTCTCGAAGAGCTTGACCTCGTCCTCGATGCCGTTCAACCAGCTCCAGAACTCGATCGTGGCCGGCTTCTTCAGCTCGGCGGCCATATCGACGGCCTTGGTGGTGCCACCACCCGCCCCGTTCGGCGAGCCGCCGGAGCAGGCCGTGAGCACGAGCAGGGCGAGCCCGCAGGCGGCCGTACTCAGCAGGCGCGAGCGCCTGCCCTTTGTCGGAGAACTCATCGTCTCTCCTCCTGTCTGTCGCTGTTCTCTGCGTTCTGCAGGGACTCGGATTTCCCGGTGCTCTCTGCCTGCTCGGTGGGCCGCTCGATGAGCACCCGGACATCCCACGGTCCGAGCGAGAGCTCCGATCCGGCATCGAGCGCTTGCCCGGACAGCAGATCCATGACGGGCATAGGCAGGCGCGCGGGCGCTGGCTCCCACGACCAGTTGCTGACGAACCGCAGGCGGCGTCCGTCGGCCGCGCGGGCCCCGGTCACGGTGACCGAGGCGGGCATGGCGCTCCACGGATCGTCGGGCAGAGTCTTCTCCGCCACCCAGCGGGCCAGGTCCCGCGCCATGGCGGCATCGGGCAGCGTGCCGAGATAGGTGACGCGGCCGGCACCGTGCTCGTTCGTCACGACGGCGGGCCAGCGGCCCAGGTGCGGGTGCTTGTACCAGGCCAGCGGCGAAGCGGTGTCCGGTACGAGGGCGTCCGCCCAGGCCGTCGCATGGCCGTCCAGCCCCCGCACGGGCACCGGCTCGGCGAGGTTGCTGTACTCCAGGTAGTGCGCCCCAACGGCCTCCCGCATGATTCCGGGCATGACCTGAGGGCGTGGCCTGGCCTCTTCGTCCGCGTAGCCGGAGCGGAAGGTGAGCATCAGGTGGCCGCCGTGGTAGGCGTACTGTTCAAGCAGCTGCAGGAGTTCGTCGCTCGCCACATACAGGGCGGGCACCACCAGCACCGGCCAGCGGGCCGCGAGCGCCTCGGCATCCGCCCCCAGCTGCTCCGGGCTCAGTACGGCGGCCTGGAGGCCGGCGTCGAACAGACCCTGGTGGAGGGTTGCGACGACGCGGTCGTACGCCCGGCGGTCCGGGGCCCCTCCGGTCCCCGTCGCGATGGGCGGCTGGAACTCCAGCGCCCACTTGCTCTCCAGCGAATACAGGATCGCGACGTCGGCCTCCGGTTCCAGGCCGGCGAGTACGTCCCCGGCACGTCGCAGCTCGACGCCCGTCCGGCTCAACTCGTCGTAACAGCGGCCCGGTTCCAGGCTGTGCCCAAGGACTCCGCCCCAGTGCGTCTCCAGGCCGAAGTGCAGAGTGTGCCAGTGCCAGTACTCGATCGCGGCGGCGCCCCGGGCCACCATCGCCCACACGGCCTGACGCCACTGGCCGTCGAAGGCCGGGTAGTTGACGTGCGACTCGCCGATCGACTGGGCGTGCGTCTCGGTGACGAGGAAGGGCTCGCGGCGTATCCCGTACGACAGGTCGGCCTTGAGGTACAGCGCCCAGGCGCCGGACCAGGGCAGCCACCACGGTCGGCCCGCCGCCGACGACTCTGCGGGTGCCGGGTGCCGCAGCCCCTCCTGCATCGGGAAGTAGATGTTGGTGGCGGTGACGTCCAACCGCTGCCCGAGCGCCACTTCGTCGAGGGCCTTGCGGCCCAGGTCTATGCAGGTCGTGACGAACTGCCCGGGGGACGCGAGTTCGCGTACGATCCCGGCCTGCCAGCCGATGAACTCGGTGGTGAGCCGGGCCTGATAGCGGCGCCACGCCAGGTCGTAGGACGGCGTGGTGTTGCCGTCCGGTGTCCACAGCTGCGACCAGTCGCTGATCCGGTGGGACCAATAGGTCAGCCCCCAGCGCTCGTTGAGGGCCTCAACGTCGCCGTACGTCGTACGTAGGTGGTCGAGGAAGCCCTGGAACACGGCGGGGTTGTGCAGCAGCTCGATGCCGGGTTCGTTGTCGACCTGCCAGCCGATGACCGCCGGATGGTCGGTGTAGCGCCGGACGATCTTGCGGATGACCCGTTCTGCGAGATACCGGAAGGCCGGGTGGGTGAAGTCCGCGTCCTGCCGGCCGCCGTACGGGACGGCCTGTCCCGACCTCGCATGCGCAGCCGTCTCCGGGTACTTGTGGCGCAGCCACGGCGGGACGGCATACGTCGGCGTGCCGATGATGACCGAGATGTCCCTGGTGTGAGCCTCGTCCAGGACCGGCTGGAGCCAGTCGAGCGCGAAGCGCCCGTCCTCGGGTTCCCACGTCGACCAGACGGACTCGCCGACGCGGATCACTGAGAATCCGGCCTGCGCCATCAGGTCGAGGTCGGTGGTCAGTCGCTCGTAGGGCTGGTACTCGGCGTAGTAGGCCGCGCCGAACAGGAACCGTCCTGCGGCTGAGTCGACAGACATCGAGCTATTGGTAACGTTAACAATCTTGGCCTGAGACTGCGCCGCGTTCGCGCTCATGAGATCGGTTCCTTTGTTTCAGTTCCGGGCCGCTGGACCCGTGCTGCTGCGTACGACCAGTTCGGGCTGGACCACGGTCAGCCCGTCCCGCCCTCCCATGCCGTCGATCTGGTCCACGAGCAGATCGAGGGCGAGCCGGCCCGCTTCGCCGAAGTCCTGGCGCACCGTGGTGAGCGGCGGCCAGAAGTAGGCGGCCTCGGGGATGTCGTCGAAGCCGACCAGGCTCACGTCGCCCGGCACGTCGAGGCCGGCCTCGCGCAGGGCGAGGAGCATACCGAGGGCCATCTGGTCGTTGGCGGCGAACACGGCGGTGACGTTCTTGCGCCGGACGAGCCGCTTGCCCTGCTCGTAGCCCGATCGCGCCGTCCAGTCCCCGCGCAGGGGCGGCGGTGCCTTCCGCCCGTGCTCCGTGAGCGTCGTACGCCAGGCGGCTTCGCGCGCCTGCGCCGAGGGCCAGTTCACCGGTCCCGCGAGGTGCCAGACGGTCTGGTGACCCAGGGACAGCAGATGCTCCGTGGCCTGACGGGCACCCGCGTGCTGGGCGATGCCGACCACCGGCGCGGACTCCTGCTCGATGTCGACATCCACCACGACCACGGGCGTGCCCCTGGTCAGGTGCCGCAGCGCCTCCGCCGCCCAGTCGTGCGGTGCGGACAGGATGACGCCGGCGAGCGACTCCGACATCAGGCCGCGCATCACCTCCTCGCCCGAGTTCTGGCCGGTGGACTCCAGTGTGGTGACCCGCACGGTGTAGCCGGCGTCGCGAGCCGCCTGTTCGATGCCGAACAGCGTGGTCGCGGGCCCGTAGAGCCTGGTGTCGAAGGCGACCACACCGAGCACGCGTGACCTGCCGGTCACCAGCGTCCGCGCCGCACTGTTGGGCCGGTAGCCCAACTCCGTCACCGCCGCGAGGACCCGGGCCCTGGTGCTGGCCTTGACTCCGGGGCTCTCGTTGAGCACCCGCGAAACGGTCATCACCGAGACCTGCGCCAGCTGCGCCACATCGCGGAGGACCGCCGGGCGCCCGGCCCGGTCAGTGGACGGCGTCAAAGGACATCACTTGCAGATCGCTCCCTTGGTTTCTGGAGTGCTGACGGGACGTTAACGTTAACGGCGTGCCGGATTCAAGCCTTCCGCGCGGGAAACCCAGCGGATGCGCCGGAAGGGAACTCGGGCCATTGCCTGCGGGGTCGGGCGACAGGCCGAGGGCCCGGGCCCTTCTGAGGAGCTCGCCGCAGGCCGCGTAGCCGTGGTTCACGTCCTCGATGCCGAGCGCCCGTCCCGCGACGCCACCGGGGCCGGCACACCGCTGTCGACGGCTCGCACGTTCTGGACCAACAGCCTTATGAATTCCGGGAGTTGCACGGGCGCGGCAGCGGCAGGCATACCGTGTGGGAGCCGACGGCGGCGGGCGCGTCCACGCCGCTGAGGGCGCTGAAGACCGGCGCGGTGCCGCGTGCCGTGTCGATCGCGGGCGAGCCGGTGGCCGACTGGTCCGCGCTCGCGCGGCTGGCAGGCCCCACGGCCGCCCCCGGCGCACCTCGTCGGCGCCTTCGCGGCGCAGCGCGGTCACCAATCTTCCGAAACATCGCGGGCTCATCCCGGTGAACGGGGCTATCCAAGACGGTTCCGACGCCGTGATCACACCAGCCACACCAAGATCATCTCACCCGTGGTCTACGGGCTGGAGATGGTTGTCACTGGCGCCCAGCGTCCAAGAGTGCGTCGCGTTCCGAGCGGATCCAGCACTGCTCGGCCAACATCTCGGCCGCGTCACCGCGGGCGAGGAAAGTCGCCCATGGCTCGGTGCCCTGCCTGCCGAGGCGTTCGATGCGCGCGGCCTCGCGGGACTGAAGGGCATCCAGCGCCTCGATCACAGCTACGGGCTGCTCCCCGTAGGCGGCACAGAGCGCATGAAGGCGAGCCCGCAGGGTGCTGGAGCCAGTGACCGACGCCCGTCGCTGCTGCTCCAGAGGCCGCAAAGGGGCGACGTACCAGGCGAGTTGGGCCAAGTCGTCGATGGCATGGCCGGGTGCCGCGAAGTCCCAATCGATGAAGCCAGCAAGCTGGCTGCCGTCCCAGATCGAGTTCCACGGCCCGAGGTCTCCGTGTCGGATCACCATGCCTGGCCGCCACTCTTCTTCCTGGCCCAGCCAGTGGGCATCGGCCGGCGGCCGGAAGGTCCGGACGGCATCGTGGTAGCCCCGCAGCCAGCGGCCCAGCTCGCTGACTCCGTGTGAGGAGCGCAGAGCTTCTGGCCAGGGCGTGAATGCGGGCTCGCCATAGAGCAACGACAGCACTTCGTCGGCGCCGTCAGTGCCCAACGCGCGCGGAGCCCTGCTGAATCCCACCGCCTCCAGGTGTCTCAGCAGGGCGTGTACGGCAGGTGTCCACGCGCCTGTCGGCCTACGGATCGTCGCGCCGATCCGTCGCACTGTCGCGACACTGCCGCGGTCAGTGGAGCCGTCCTCAATCACTCGGCCAGCGTAGACCGGCTGACAACACATGTGGTCATGCCGCCAGTTACGGGACAGCACTTAGGAAGGGTGGCCCGTTTGTCCCCCGAGATGGTGACAGCCCTCGGCGGGATCGTCCTCGGGCTGGCACCCATCGCGGCGGGCGTGGTCGGCAAGCGCGGGGCGGACGCCGCCAGGAGCGAGACGACAACCCCGCCGGCCGACCCGGCGGCCGTCGGGCTCGCCTCTCTCGTCGAGAACCTGCAAGAGGAACGGGACAAGGCGCAGCAGCGGCTATCGGAGACCGAGCGCGAGCTGCGCGAGGCGTACGAGCGGCTCACCGCAGCGCACGGCGAGAACGGCGAGCTACGGGTACGGATCGCTCGGCTCGTCGAGGAACGGGCCGAGCTGCGGCAGCACATCGTCGAGCTAGGAGGAACCTCGCCGTGAGACGCACGCAATCCGTGCTGCATAAGGGGTGGAAGCAGTTCCTACTCGCGGGGGTGCTGCTCGTGCTCGCGGGCTCGGTCGCCGCGGTGTGGCTGCGTATCGAGTCCGAGGCGGGTAGGGCCGACCGGCTCGGCGCCGAGGCGACCCGGCGCGGCACTGCCGTAACGACGCTCGCCGACGACGTGCGGGTGCTGCGCGAGCAAGTCAAGGCCGTAGGCGCGACCCCGGCCGCGCCGGATCCGTCGAGGGCGGTCGAGGATCTGCCGGACCGTGTCGAGGCGGTGCCCGGCGAACGGGGCCCCGCGGGGCTGGCCGGACCGTCGGGCCCGCCGGGCAAGGCCACCGACGGGAAGGACGGCAAGAATGGGAAAGACTCGACGGTGCCGGGCCCGCCCGGCGCCGACTCGACAGTCGCCGGGCCGCCCGGTCCTGCTGGCCAAGATGCCACGGGTACGCCGGGCAAGGATGGCACCGACGGAACGGACGGCAACGACGGTAAGCCGCCGTCGAGTTGGACGTTCCAGTACGGCGGCACGACGTACACCTGCCGCCCCGCGGCGGGCGGGTTCGACCCCGACGATCCGCGCTACGAGTGCACCTCACCCCAACCCACACCGGATCCCAACCCGGCCCCGAGCCCGAGCGCCCTCGGACTGCCCGCGGAGCGCCGCCGCTCATGATGACTTGCGCCCCTGTCTGGCCTCACGGCCAGGCAGGGGCGCTTTCGTTGTCTCTGAGAGCATCTGCCGCCGCCGCGTCGGTAGGGTCGCCGGATGATCAGTACCTTCGCATTCGACGTGGGCGAGACCCTCGTACGGGATGACCGCTACTGGGCAGCATGGGCCGACTGGCTGCACACCCCGCGTCACACTGTGTCCGCGCTCGTCGGCGCCGTCGTTGCCCGTGGCCAGGACAATGCCGAGGCGCTTCGGCTGCTGCAACCCGGCATCGATGTCCATGCTGCCTACCAGGCTCGCGAGGAAGCCGGCCGCGGAGAATACCTCGACGAGACGGACGTATACGAGGACGTCAGACCGGCGCTGTCCGCGCTCCGTGACGCCGGGGCGCGCGTCATCATCGCGGGGAACCAGACGGTGAAGGCCGCCGCATTGCTCCGGGCGCTCGACCTGCCCGCAGACCTCATCGCCACGTCCGGCGAGTGGAGCGTCGCCAAACCGTCGGCCGCGTTCTTCGAGCGGCTCGTCGCTGAGGCCGGAGTACCGGCCGACGAGATTCTCTACGTGGGCGACCACCCGCAGAACGACACGTTCCCCGCGCGGGCGGCCGGGCTGCGGACGGCACACCTGCGTCGCGGCCCGTGGGGCTACCTCTGGGCCGACGATCCCGCGGTCGTCGACGCCGCGGATCACCGGATCGACTCGCTCATGCAGCTCGTGCCGCTCGCCGAGCAGTGATTCGCCGACAAACGGCCCCACCTGCGGGTAACAGGCGGGGCCGTTTTCGCCCCTCGCGGTAATCGCGTGGGTACGGTTCGAAGTGGACGCCTCGAACTGGAGCCAGTATGCCCGCACTTGACGCTGCCGCGCTGGGCAAGCGCATCGCAGCCACCCGCAAAGCGAAGAAGTACAGGCAGGAAGACCTCGCGCGCGAATCATTCGTGTCGCTCCCCATGATCAAGGCCATCGAGCAAGGCAAGCGGTACCCGAGCGACACCACCCTCGAAGCGATCGCGGCCGCCCTCGGCGTCGACCCCACCCGGCTACTCGACACACACACCGGCACAGAGACCCGCGTGCACGCCGCCCTGCCCGCGATCTCTGCCAGCCTCGCCGCATACGACGTGCCCCTCGCACCGCCGCGCCGCACCCTTGACGAACTGCGTGCCACCGTCAACGAGGCCGTGAGCTGGCGCCTCGCCGCCCAGTACGGGCGCATCGCGCAGCATGGCCCGGCACTGCTCCACGACGTCCTCGCCGCCTTTCACGTGGCGCAGGACCAGAGGGCCGCGGCCCGGCTCGTCGTCGCGACGGCACGGTCCGTGGACGCGGTCGCCTACAAGTACGGTGCCCGTGATCTCTCGGCCCGGCTCGTCGAGTTGATGCGGTGGGCCGTGCCCTACGCCGAAGATCCGTTGCTATCGGCGTCGGTCGCCTACGTCCGTACGGAAGTGTTCTTCACCGCCCGCGCCCACACAGCCGGCACCCGCGCACTGGAAGCCGCGGTGGACGCCGCCCCGGCGGCCCGCGACGAGGACACAGCAGCAGCGCGCGGAGCCCTCCACATGCGGGCCGCGGTCATCGCCGGGCGCGACGGCGACGCCGACACTGCGAGCAGCCATATCACCCACGCGCTCCGCCTGAGTGAACAGACGCGGGAGGGCACCTACTTGGGTACGGCGTTCGGCCCCGAGTCCGTGCGTATCCATGAGCTGTCGGTCGCCGTGAGCCTGGGGCAGGAGCACATTGACGACGCGTTCAGCGTGGCTCGGGAGTGGGCCCCGTCCAAGTCGCTGCCCGCAGAGCGTCGCTCGGGGTTCTGGATCGAACTTGCGCGGGCGCAGATGTGGGGCGGCCGGTTCAGTGATGCGTTCGAGTCGTTGAAGGTGGCCCGGAGCATCGCACCGCAGCACACCCGCGAGCACCCGTGGACGCGGGAGACGACCGGAACCCTGGTCCGTCTTCGACGCGCCGACGAGGAGTCGCTGCACCACTTCGCGAGTTGGTCTGGGGCTGTCTGACGCAACCCGTCATGGGGATACACGCTGTATCCCTTGCGGCCCCGTCGCCCCCGCATGCTCTGTGCATCACGTCACAGAGCAGGGGTCGAGAGATGAGCGACACGATGGCGGAGACGGTCACCGTCTCCGTGGACAAGGTGAGCATCGCCCGCCTGCACGGTTTCGCGTGCTGGGACTGCGGCGCCGTCACCCGCCGACTGGAACCGTGCGAAACGGTGTCCGTCGCGGGAACCGGCCGGGTGTGGACCGTGTTCCGGTGCGCCGAGTGCCGAGAGCCGGTGACCTCATGAGAAAAGACTCGGGCACGCCGACGCTCCCCCCTCGACCTGGCCAGTCGGGACGACTGGTGTTGGCGGGCGAGCCGCAATCGGCCCGCGCGGCACGGAAGTTCGCCCGCGAGCACGTGCTGCACAGCGAGCCGGATGCCGCCGAGGACTACGTCGACGCGATCGTGTTGGTCACGTGCGAGCTCGTCACCAACAGCATTCGCTACGGCACCGAGCCCGGCGACGCCCTCGCACTCACGCTCCACAGCCGCGGCGGCCGCACGCGGGTCGAGGTACGCGACCCGGTCCGCCGGCACCCGCAGCCGCGGCCCGAGTCGCACAAGCGTGACCGCGGCCGCGGGCTGCTCATCCTCGACGAGCTGTGCCACTGGGGCGTTGACGACACCGCGTTCGGAAAGACCGTGTGGGCCGAGGTGATCGCGAAGTGACGAGGACCGAGCAACTCGCCCCGCCGACCCCCGGCGTGATCGCGTCCCTGTCCGTCCGGCCGTGGGTCGACCGCATCGGCGACCAAGGGTTCGCCCCCATGCTGATCACGCACCCGACGCCGCGCCGCGACGCCGACACCGCGGCCGCGATCGGGCAACGGATGCTCAGCGTCGCGCGAGCGCTCGGCGCCAAGCCGCCACACGCCACGCTGCCCAACGTGGGCGCACGGGTCGCGGTGCACAACGGCGTCGTCCTCGTCCGCCTCGACGGCAGCGAGCACATGCTCACGATGCGCGCCGGCCGATGGGCGCAGGTGATCGTCGAGCTCGGGCAAGTGCTGCTCGCCGTCGGCCTGGACCCGCTGTCGCCGGGCGCGTGCGGCGCCGACGTCGACGAGTACATCGAGTGCTCGGGCAAGTCCGGCCGCCTGTACTTCGCGATCGCCGAGGTCGCCGAGTCGCCGCGACACGTGCAGGCGACCCCTTAGACAGGGTCGCCCAGCGGTCGAGTCCTCCCCCGTGCTCCCGCCGGGCGGCCCGTTGCAACTCCCCCCACTGAAAGGCTTTTGCTGGTGCTCGCCGCATCCGAGTTAGTGACCCAATCGTGGTATCCGACCGCACAGACCGGCGACGGAAACCCATGGATCACCGGCCGGTGCTGGCTGTACTGCCGCCGCCAAGGCATCCGCGTGACGTGGATCGGCCCCGCATGCACCCCCAACGGCGAGCGGCCGATGTACGCCTGCGCCGTCTGCATTGCGGAGCTCGACTACATGGTGCGCGACGAGCAGCGCCGCGACGACTGCGGCGAACTTCCCCGGCCGGACCCCGGCGGCCGCCCCTGAACCCCGCCCCCATCGGCTGAAAGAACCAGCAGTCGGCGGGGGCGGTGCTCCATCGCACGACCCGACCGATCCAACGACAGGAAAGGCACGCGATGTTCAACCACGCAGACCGAATCCCGACCGGCACCCCGCTCCCGCAGGGGCATCTCACGCCCGCCCCGTGGGGGCTGCGCCGACTGGCCGCGTACCCGACCGGCGAGGCTCCGCTGCACACCCGCGTCGAGATCGACCCGGTCACGCAGACGGGCCGCTACTTCAACGCGGCCGGCGTCCCGGTGATGTCGCCGGGTCACGGCACGAGCAGCGGCACCAACCCCTCGACCGGCACGTCGCCCGACGGTCAGGGCGGCGGCGACACGGACACCGGGAACGACACCGACCAGTGACACACGATGCCCGCCCGGTCGCGGTCGTCACGAACGATGACGACCCGACCGCCGATTTCGTGGTTGCCGAGCTGCACGGCCGGGGTGTTCCGGTCGTGCGGTTCGACTCCGGTCACTTCCCCGCGACCCTGTCGTGCTCCGCCCGCATCGGCGGCGGCACGGCACGGTGGCAGGGAAGCATCGCGACCCCGACCCGCGTTGCCGACCTCGACGGCATACGGGCGCTGTACTACCGACGCCCGTCCGGGTTCACGTTCCCCCACCTCGATGAGCAAGACGCCCGATTCGCTACCGCGCAGGCCCGGTACGGGCTCGGAGGCGTCCTCGTCTCGCTGCCCGATTGCCTGTACGTCAACCACCCGCACCGCATCGGCGACGCCGAGTACAAGCCGGCCGGGCTCGCCGCCGCGGCCGCGTGCGGGTTCACGCTGCCGCCGACGCTGATCACCAACCGGCCCGACGACGCACGGGCGTTCGCCAAGGAACACGGACCGGTGATCTTCAAACCGCTGTCGGTGCCGCTGTACCTCGTCGACGGCGAGGCGCAGACCGTGCTCGTCGACCAAATCGACGCCGGCGAGATCGACGACAGCGTCGCCGGGACGATGCACCTGTTTCAGGCCCGCGTCGACAAGGTCGCCGACGTGCGGGTGACCGTGATCGGCGAGCGCGTGTTCGCGGTGCGGATCGACTCGGGTCTGCTCGACTGGCGTACCGACTACCGCACGCACACGTATACGCCGGTCGAGGCGCCGCCGGACGTCGAGCGCGCGCTCTTCGCGTACCTGCGGCACTTCGGGCTCGTCTTCGGCGCGTTCGACTTCACCCTGTCCGCCGGCGGCGAGTGGGCGTTCATCGAGTGCAACCCGTCGGGACAGTGGGCATGGATGGAACTACCGACCGGGCTGCCCATGACCGCGGCGCTTGCCGATCTCTTGGAACGAGGCACCCATGACCGAACCTGATCTCGCCAAGGTGGCGTACGAGCTGCGGCACGAGCTCGCCGAGCACCTCGTCGACGAGGGGTGGCTGCGCTCGCCCGAGTGGCGCGCGGCCGTCGAGGACGTCCCCCGGCACGAGTTCGTGCCGCGGTTTTACGTCCCGAGCGAGACCCCCGGCGCGACGACGTACGTACCGATCACGCCCGACCTCGTCGGCGACGAGGCGTGGCTGCGGCAGGCGTACGCCGACGAGACGCTGCTGACGCAGTTCGACGGCCGGGACATCGACTGGGCGGATCCGCAGCCGATCAGCAACGCGAACCCGACGTCGTCCTCGACGCTGCCCTCGCTCGTCGTGCGCATGCTCGAAGCGCTCGAAGTCGATGACGGGATGACGGTGACCGAGTACGGCACGGGCACCGGCTACTCGACCGCGCTCATGTGCCGCCGCCTCGGTGCCGACCGGGTCACCTCGGTCGAGACCGACCCCGGTGTCGCCGCCCGAGCCGCGGCCGCCCTCGACCGCTGCGGCTACCGGCCGCAGCTCGTCACCGGCAACGGGCTCGACGGCGCCGGCCTCGACAAGGCGGCCGATCGCACGATCGCGACCATGGGCGTGCGGAGCATCCCCGAGACGTGGGTACGGCAGACGCAGCCGACCGGGATCATCCTGGCGACGCTGCGCGGTTGGATGCGCTCGCTCGGGCTCGTGCGGCTCGTCGTCGACGACGAGCAGACGGCGACGGGCCGGTTCATCGCGGGCGAGCCGCATTTCATGATCGCTCGGCAGCAGGACGCGCCTGAGAGCCTCGGCATGCTGCCCGGTCTCGAAGACGGGAAGACCCGCGCGACGCCGCATGGGCCCGAGCTGCTGCGCATCTACGACAGCGGGTTCGTGGCGCAGCTCGCCATGCCGAACGCCCGGTTCTTCACCATGCTGGCCGACGACGGCACCGTGAACACGTACGTGCTCGACTCGACGAACGATTCGTTCGCGGTGCTGTCACCGGACGGCGATGGGTGGACGGTCCGTCAGGGCGGCCCGGTGCTGCTGTGGGACGAGGTCGAGCGGTCTCTCACGCTCTGGCATGCGGCCGGGGCGCCGGGGCCGTCCGAGTTCGGTGTGAGCGTCACAGCGGGCAGTCAACGGGTGTGGCTCGGTACGCCTTCCGGGCCGAGTTGGAGCCTGCCGTCGAGCGAGGTGAGCGACTCGTGAGATATTGGACATTAGGCCAATAGTTGCGCTGTCGTCGCCCCGACCTCCACGATAGGTCGGGGCGGCGCGCGACCTTTTAGGCTTGAAATATGCCCGGGGCGCATGCTTCCCTTGGCACGCGTAACCGCGCGTAACACCAGCAACGCCCATACCCCCACGCCAGGGGAAGGGCAGCCCGACGTCGCCGATCCGTTGCCCCACAATGGAGAGGTGACCGCAGAGCCCCGGCCCCTCGTCTCCGCAAGACCAAGGGTCGGGGCTCCGGCCTATCGGCCAACTGCCCACATCCCCGCTAAGTTGGCCCGCATGAGCAACCTTGACCGTCAACCGGTACCGAGCGCGTGCGGCGGCCGCGGGTTCGTCGTCGCCGAGCCGGTCCGCGAACTACTGAGCCCCCGCCGAGTACGTCTCGGCGAGTCAACCGAGGTACGCAGACTGCTGCCCAACCTCGGACGCCGCATGATCGCGGCGTGGGCATTTGTTGACCACTACGGGCCTGACGACATCGCTGATGAACCCGGTATGCAGGTGCCGCCCCACCCCCATATGGGTCTCCAGACGGTCAGTTGGCTGCACGACGGCGAAGTGCTCCACCGCGACTCGACCGGCAGTCTCCAGACGATCAGGCCCCGCGAGCTGGGACTCATGACGTCCGGACGGGCGATCAGCCACTCGGAAGAGAGCCCGAAGTCGCACGCCCGATTCCTGCACGGCGCGCAACTGTGGGTCGCCCTCCCGGACAGCCACCGCCACACCGACCCTAAGTTCGAGCATCACGCCGAACTGCCCACCGTCACGGCCCCCGGCCTCGAAGCGACAGTGATCCTCGGCGAGCTCGACGGCGCCGAGTCGCCCGGCACGACTTACACGCCGCTCGTCGGCGCCGACATCACGCTCGCGGCCGGCACCGACGTACGTCTGCCCCTCGTACCCGACTTCGAGTACGGCGTGCTGTCCATGTCCGGCGAGGTGAACGTCGACGGCGTGCCCGTGCTGCCCGGCTCGATGCTGTACCTCGGCTGCGGCCGAACCGAGTTGCCTCTGCGCGCTGAGTCAGACGCCGGGCTCGTACTGCTTGGCGGCGAGCCGTTCGCCGAGGAATTGATCATGTGGTGGAACTTCATCGGCCGCACGCAGGAAGAGATCGAGCAAGCCCGCGAAGAGTGGATGACGGGCAGCCGCTTCGGCGAGGTGAAGGGGTACGCCGGTGGTCCGCTCGCGGCTCCGACGCTACCCGCGACACCGCTCAAGCCTCGCGGCCGGACACGATAGCGCCATCAACCGCAGCAAGGCCCACGCCCACCGACAGCAACAGCGCAGTGGGCAGGAGAGAAAATCTTGCTTCGCGCATCAGGCTGCACCGCGCGTCGGTACATTGCCAGGCATGCTGACCTGGGATCTACGGGAAAAGTACATCGGGTGCCGCTTAAACCTAACAGCGCTGCAGCGCCTTGAAGGCATAGCCACCCAAACCCTGAACAACCCCCAGGTGTCTTGGCAGGCTCGCGGCAAAGATTTCGAGTTCGATGAGTCGTCCCTGACCAGCATTGCCGCATCCCAACATGCCGACGAGATCCTCGAACTCACCCTTCAGGTAACCGAGCCGACCACTGAAACACAAGTAATGGTCAAGCTCGGCGACCGGTACTCGCGGACCAAGCACTTTTTCGCCGTCGCCTATGCGACATGGGAGACAAGTTGGTACTCCCACGTACACATCAGGCATCAAAGCCGGTCCGCGGGTGAAGACCTCGGCAAGGAGTTGAAGAAGGAACTACAGAGGGCGCAGATTCTTCGCTCGTACACATCCCTGATGCTCTTGGCGCAGTGGGGATGAACCGTTCCGGGTTCGATCGAGACTCTAGGCTGTGACTGTGACCTGGGGTTTCGTGGTTGCTCGGTAGTAGTTGTTCTCGTATTCGACGGGTGGGATGTGCCCGATCTCACCGTGGAGTCGGCGGTGGCAGTACCAGTCGACCCACTCAGCAGTGGCCAACTCGACCTCGGACAGCGTCTTCCAAGGTCGGCGGGGCTTGATCAGCTCGGTCTTGAAGAGTCCGATCGTGGACTCCATCAGGGAGTTGTCGTACGCGTCGCCGACCGATCCGATCGACGCGGCGATGCCGGCCTTCTCGAGGTGCTCGGCAAGTGCGAACGATGTGTACTGCGACCCGGCATCGGAGTGATGTATCAACTCGCCCTTCCGATAGGGGTGTTGGTCGCGATCACGTTGCCACAGGGCCATCTCGAGAGCGTCCAGGACGAGCCGTGTCTCCTTCGAGATGGCCGCTGACCAGCCGACGATGCGGCGGGAGAAGGTGTCCACGACGAAGGCGACGTAGACGACGCCGGCGAACGTGGCGACGTGGGTGAAGTCGGCGACCCAGCAACGGTTCGGGGCCGGGGCGACGAAGTCACGGTCCACGAGGTCCGGGGCCCGCTCCGCGCTCACGTCGGGAATCGTGGTGATCACCCGCTTGCCGCGGACCGCGCCGGTGATCCCGAGGTCACGCATGAGGCGTTCGACGGTGCAGCGGGCCACCGCGACATCCTGGCGGTTCAGGTGCCGCCAGATCTTCCGGGCACCGTAGACACGGTAGTTGGCCTCGTACGTCTGGGTGATCAGGTCCTTCAGCTCGGCGTCGCGGAGGGTGCGGGCCGCAGGCTTGGCCTGGCGTTTGTGGTGGGCGTAGTAGGTGGACGGGGCGATCTTGCAGTCGTGGTCGGTGAGGACCCGGCAGATCGGCTCGACGCCGCCGAAGCGGCCCTTGTACTCGTCGATGAACGCTACGAGCGTGTGTGTGGCCGGTCGAGCTCGGCCGCGAAGAAAGACGCCGCAGCCTTCAAGATCTCGTTCGCCCGCTTGAGTTCGGCGATCTCCTTCTTCATCGCCTTGACCTGCGCGGACTCCTCCGTCGTAGTGCCCGGACGGGCACCTGCATCGATCTGGTCCTGCCGCACCCACTTGCGCAGCGTCTCGGTCGTGCCGATGCCCAGTTTCTGGGCGACCGCTTTCATCGCGGCCCACTCGGTTTCATACTCGGGCCGCACCTCGGCGACCATCCGCACCGCACGACGGCGCAGCTCAAGCGGGTACTGGGAAGGACGTGCCATGACTCGATCCTCTCAAATGATCGAGTCCCTATCGAACCCGGAACGGTTCAGGATGGCAGTCGCTGTGCTTGTGGACGCTCGTATCCCTACTGATTCAGCAAGGGTCGTTTCGCGGCATGACTGACAAGATCGCCTACTTAGGGGCAGGTCTTGCTCTCCTGTTCGTGCCTCACTCAGCGGCGCACTTTGCACTCAGAAGCAAGGTGAAGCTGAGTACACCGGTCGGATGGTGGGCACGCCTAGTGGCCAGCCCGAACACAGGTACAGCCTTGGGCGCTGTCTTCGGAATCTTGAGCTTCGTACTGGCCGCCATACTGGCCGTCCGCGAGTTCTGGAACTAATCCAGGTGTTCCAACCGTGCTGCCCTGCGGATCCCTCGCAGGCCAGCACGGTTGTCATTTACCTTGATTGACAACGAAGGCCCAGGCGCCGACCATGCGGCGGCCGAGGTTCGGAAGCAGCCTGCGGACCTCGGTGGACTCACCGAGCTTCACGCGCCGGGGGGAGAGGAGTTCACGTACGGGCTCCGCCACGACGAAGCCCCGGCCGCCGCACATGGTCGGCACCGCCTCGCGATCAAGATTGCTCATGGCTCACAACCTAGACCCGTCCCGGCCGTCCCGTCAGGCACGCGTACGGGTGGACCCGCGCGCTCACCAGGACGGAATATGCGCCGGGTCCGTGCCGTTGACAGCGGTCGAGGAGGCACCAGTGGTGAACACGGTCAACTACTACACGCAGGGCACCCCCGCGGAGCGCTGGGAGCGCGCGCGGAAGTTCTTCGACGCCAAGGAGTACACGCTCGCGGCGCAGATTCTCGACGACCTCGTCGCCGAGATCCCCGAGCAGGTGGCGGCGCGGCTGCTGCTGGCCCGCGCGTACTACCACTCCGCCCAGCTGGGCCGCGCCGAGGCCGAGCTGCGCACGGTCGTGGAGCGTGACCCGGTCGAGCACTACGCCCGTCTGATGCTGGGCCGCACCCTGGAGCGCCAGGGGCGTCATGAGGAGGCGGGACCGCATCTGCGGATGGCGGCCGCGTTCGCGGGCGACTTCGGGGACGTCTGAGCTGTACGGCCGGGGACGTCTGAGCTGTACGGCCGGGGGCGCCTGAGCTGTACGGCCGGGGCGCCTGAGCCGTACCGTGGGGTCGCCTGAGCCGCACGGTGGGGACGACTGAGCCGTACGGCCGGCCCCGGTCGTACGGCCGGGGCCGGCCCTGGGCCGGTCGGCCCCGATTCGGCGACGCTACGGCCCCGCCCCCGGCCCCGCTGATCTGCGGCTCCGCTAGCCTGGCGGGACGATGAGCAACCGTTTCGAGACGTCATGGGGCGAGTTCGACCTCGCCCGCTTCCCCGAGGATTCCCACGACCCGCTGCGCGCGTG
The DNA here is from genome assembly GCF_055760475.1 of Streptomyces sp. DS1-CR2. NCBI lineage: Bacteria > Bacillati > Actinomycetota > Actinomycetes > Kitasatosporales > Streptomycetaceae > Streptomyces > Streptomyces sp. DS1-CR2. Next base: position 8,079,634 of record NZ_CM147085.1, on the reverse strand, counting down.
GGATGCCGCGGACGAGTACCTGCTGCGGCATCTCGCCGACAGCGCCACCGATCTTTCGGGGTCGGTGGTCGTGATCGGCGACCGGTGGGGCGCCCTCGCCACATCCCTGGCCGGGCACTGCGACCGGCCGACCGCGATCTCCGACTCCTACCTCGGGCAGCGCGCGACCCGCGCCAACCTCGACCGGGCCGGTTTCGACGAGAACGCCGTGCGCATGCTGACCACCCAGGACACCCCGCCGGAGCGCGTGGACGTCCTGCTCGTACGCGTCCCCAAGAGCCTGGCGCTCCTCGAGGACCAGCTGCACCGCATCGCGCCCGCCGTCCACGACGGCACCGTGGTGATCGGGACGGGCATGGTCAAGGAGATCCACACCTCGACGCTGAAGCTGTTCGAGCGGATCATCGGCCCGACCCACACATCCCTCGCCGAGAAGAAGGCGCGGCTCATCTTCACCACGCCGTTCCCGGCGCTCGCCCGGCCGCGGAACCCGTGGCCGCACACGTACGCCCTGCCCGACGGCGTCGGCCCCGTGTCGGGCCGGACCGTCATCAATCACGCCGGGGTGTTCTGCGCGGAGCGCCTCGACATCGGCACCCGGTTCCTGCTCCAGCATCTGCCCCGCAGTGAGGGCGCCGAGCGCGTCGTGGACCTGGGCTGCGGCAACGGCGTCGTCGGTACGGCGATGGCGCTGGAGAACCCGCGCGCCGAGATCGTGTTCACGGACGAGTCCTTCCAGGCGGTGGCCTCGGCCGAGGCGACGTACCGCGCGAACATCGACCCCTCGGAACACCCCGAGGCGAGGGCGGAGTTCCTCGTGGGCGACGGTCTCGCGGAGCTGCCCGCGGGCAGTGCGGACCTGGTCCTGAACAATCCGCCGTTCCACTCGCACCAGGCGACGACCGCCGCCACGGCCATGCGCATGTTCTCCGACGCGCGCGACGCGCTGCGCCCGGGCGGCGAGCTGTGGGTCATCGGCAACCGCCACCTCGGCTACCACGTGAAGCTGCGCCGCCTGTTCGGCAACAGCGAACTCATCGCCAGCGACCCGAAGTTCGTGGTCCTGCGCGCCGTCAAGAAGGAGTACGAGACCGGCTCATAGCCGCGCCGAGCGCACCTCGGGGGTCGCTGCGACGCCTGCCGCGAGGAGACAGACGGAGCCGCAGGCGGCGAAGAACACTCCGGTCCCCCAGGCCGCCGCGGCGAACCCGACGAGCGGGTAGACGAGCGGGCTGAGGCCCAGCGTGCACAGGGTCGTCACCGAGGTGACGCGGCCGACGTAGCGGGCTTCGGTCTCCTTCTGGAGCAGCGCCTGGCCCATGACCATCGGTATCCCGCTCGCCGCGCCGAGCCCTGCACACAGGAGGGCCACTCCCCCGGGGGTCGTGCCGGGGGCGGCGAGCGCCGTGACGAGGGCCGCCGTCGCGAGGAGCGATCCCGCGACGGCTGTCCCGGCCCGTGGCACGGCCCGCGCGAGCGTGAGGACGAGTCCGGAGGCCGCGCCTCCGATGCTGAACGCGGCGAGCGGCAGGGCGAGTTGAGCGGCTCCCCAGCCCCGTTCTTCCACGAGGAGAACGAGGCCGGCCCCGACCGGACCGCTGAAGCACATCTCTCCGAGCCCGATGACGGCGACGAGCCGCCTGAGCCTGCGGTGTCTTCTCAAGTAGCCGAGCCCGTCGCGGAGTTCGGCCCATGGCGACGGCCGCTCCTCTGTGCCGGTGCCCTCTGCGTGGCCGCCCGCGTCCTGTGCCGAGCCCACCGGTTCCGGGACCCGTACGGCTGCCAGGAGCGCGAGGGAGGCCGCGAAGAGGAGGCCCACCGCGGTGAACGCCCCGGACGCGCCGCCCGCCGCCAACAGCACGGCGGCCGCCAGTGGCCCCGCGGCGTTGCCGAGGCGCACCGCGAGGGAACGCATCCCCTGGACCCGGGCGAGCTGACCCGGTTCGGTGAGGCGAGGCGGGAGCGCGCCGACCGCGGGCATGAACACCGCGTCCACGGCACCGAAGCAGACAGCGAGCAGCAGCAGGAACCCGAGGTGCGGTCCGCTCGCGTACGTTGCCGCCGCGACGGCGAGTACGGCGGCGCAGCGTACGACGTCGCTGCCGATCAGCACGCGCCGCGGCCCGAAACGGTCGGCGAGTACGCCTCCGGCGAGCATCAGGACGGCCCGGGGTATCGCGCCGGCCGCGAGCACGACTCCCGCCGCCGTTGGTCCCGCGCTTCTCGTGACGGCCCAGGTGAGTGCCGTGTAGTACATGACGTCGCCGGTGACGGAGGAGGTGTACGCGCCGAGCCAGCGGAGAATATTGGGGTCGCGGAAGGCGGGCCGCACGGGGGCTACAACCCGGTGGTGTCGCGTGGGAACGCCTGGAACTGGACACTGACGGGGGCGGCGCCCGCGGCGGGGCGGCGGTCCCGGTAGCGATGGACGACGGCGGTCAACTCGTCTTTAAGGGCGGCTAGTTCGGCAGGGGCCAGGTTCAACTCGTAGTCGCTGAAGGCGGTGGCCTCGAACCATTCCTCAGGCATCGAGGGGACCGTCTCCGAGGCGGCGCGGCGCAGCGTGTCGGCGGCCGCGACCGCCACGGCCTGTACATACGCCCTGCCCTCGGCGCCGCCCTGTACGGCCGGGTCGTGCAGGGACATCCGGTGCACGGCCCGCCACCACCGGTCCCGCTTGTTGCCGAGCTCGGCGGCCTCCTCGATGAGTCCTCCGGCGGCGAGCCTGCGCAGGTGGTAACTGGCCGCGCCCGAGTCGAGTTCGAAGTGTGCCGCGAGTCCGCGCACGGTGGCCGGGCCCTCGCGCCGCAGCCGGTTCAGGAGCGCGAGGCGCATGGGGTGCGCGAGGACGCGGAGGGCGGCGGTGTCGAGCGTGACGTCGTCGCGCGACGGAGACGGAGACGGAGAGAGGGGCGGAGGCGGGGTCGAGCTCGGGGGCTCGGGGTAGTCGGCCATACGCTCACCCTAGATTGCGAAGAGTTGTTCGCGAAGAGTTGTTCGCAAAATTCCGGCGCCCACGTGAGCAACAATGGCGCAGTGCCGAACACCCCGAGGACAGGACTCAACTCGTGACCAGCCGCGTCACCTTGATCGCAGCCGCTACGAGCCGGGCTCTGCGGGAGGCGCGGTTCGATGACGGGTGTTCGCTCGACGCGAGCGCCGCGGCTCGCGCCCGCGCGGCGGCCGGCACCCTTCCCAAGGCAGACCGGCTGCTGGTGTCCCCCACCGTGCGCTGCCGGGAGACGGCGAAGGCCCTCGGCCTCGATGCCGTCGAGGCACCGGAGCTGGCCGGGCTCGACGTGGGCCGCTGGCGAGGGCTGACGCTCGCCGAGGTGAGCGCCGAGGAGCCGGACGGCGTTGCCCTCTGGCTTTCCGACCTGGCGGCCTCCCCGCACGGAGGGGAGTCCGTGCGCGCCCTGTGCGAACGGGTCGCCCGCTGGCTGGACGCGTCGGCGGAGTTCGACGGGCGCACGATCGCCGTGGTCGAGCCGGAGATCGTGCGCGCGGCGGCCGGCACGATCCTCGGCGCGCCCGAATCGGCGTTCTGGCGGATCGACGTACCACCCCTGACGGCAACCGACGTCAGCGGGCGCTCCGGACGCTGGAACCTTCGGCTCGGACGGACGCTGGGCCCGTCGGGAGAGGGCGCCGGGGACTGATCTGTAGCGGACCGCTACCCGATCGGCGGTGGGCAACATCCTCCGTCAACTGGCCCCGGCGTACTCCCTGTTGAGGCGCGATGGCGCAGGAGCAGTGCCGCGAGCGCACACCGGAGGCAGCCCATGTCGTCCGTCGCTCCCTCGGTTTGGCCCGCCGCGCCGTCCTGGCCTGCCTGCCCCCGTCGCTCCCGCGCACCGTGGCAGCGATGTGTCGGGCAGCCGACGAGCGACTCGATCTCCCTCAGCAATTCGTCGCTCTCCTTCGCCCGCTGTGCCAGGACTCGTACACGCGCGCTCTGACCGCCGATCTGCCGTCTGGTGGCGATCAGTTGCTCGTACTCCTCAAGGGTGATCGCGACCGCCTCATGGCCGCCGAGTGTGATGTGGCGCGGTTGGGGGTGTCTGGCCACGCGGGTCTCCGCCCTCGGAAGAAAGCGAGAGGGCCGACCGGATGGTTCCGGCGGCCCTCTGCGCTTGATCGCCTGTCTGGGTCCTGGCTGTGGCGCGGTTCTCTCAGTGGGGTACGGGAGTTGCCTTGCCGGACGCGACGGCCCCGGTGCGCGGGGCGAGCTGACGCTGCGCCAACTCACCGAAGATCAGGCCGAATCCGGTCCACAGAGTGAGCTGGATGGCGAGGGCCGAAGTGCGGAACCGCCACAGCAGCGTGGCGGGGAAGTCCTTCGGCACCTCGTTGATGACCGGCAGGAACGCGTACGCGAGCCCGATCGTGAGGACGAAGAACGCGACCGCTGCCACGGTGGCGTACCAGGTGCCCAGGCGGGGAGCGAGCCGTTTCCCGACGATCACCGCTGCGACGGCGAGGAGCACGCTGAGCAGCATCATCAGGAAGTACAGCGTCGTGCGCTTGCTGATGGTGCCGGGGTCCCCGACGGACGGCGGGTTGGCGGGGTACTTCAGGAACGGCACGACGTACACGGCGAGCAGGGCCGTGCCGGCGAGCAGGAGCGCCGTGGCCCGTGGGGTGAAGCGGCCGACGCGGCCGAGCGCGAAGCAGTACGCGAGGGCGGCAATGCCGCCGAAGGCGATGCCGTAGAGCAGCATGCCGGTGGCGAGGCCGCCGGTGGACTGCATACTGCGGCTGACGAGTTCGACCTCGTGGTGGTGCGCGGGTGCGTGGGCCTCCTCGTAGCTGATGGCGCTGTCGACGCCGGGTTCGCCGAGAAGGTAGGCGACGATCAGGGCGAGCAGACCGGCGCCGAGACCGGCGAGCATGCCGCGTACGAGAAGGTTTCTCACTGTTGCGGAGTTCATGAGCTTTGCGGCGTCCCTCGTCAGTGGCAGGGGAAGCCGAGCAGGTGGCGGGCGTCGTGCACCCATTCATGAACGCCCTCGCCGGAGACGACGGCCGTGGCGCCCTGCTCGGCGCCGACGAAGTAGAGAAGGACCAGCATCAGGATGCCGAAGAAGACCGCCCAGGGGGCAATCGCCTTCAGGGGCAGCGCTGCGGGAAGAACGGGGGTGGTGGCTGTCGGCTGAGCGACGGTCTGCGCCATGGCAGGACCTCCTCTGGGAGTTCGCGTCCCATCTCGGTGGTGCACAAGTACGACAGCTGCGGGTCTGACTCGCGAGGTCCTGGCCCGTCCGGGCGAGTAGCTCGTCTCACAGTGGCGCGACCGTGCCGGATTCCCACCGGCTTCCGCTGTGCCGTCGTCGATATCGGTGAGACCGTACCGCGTGCGGAGCGCACGGCCAAGACCGGGCCGCCCGGCGTGACCTTGGCCATGGCCGGCACCAGGGCCTCCTGACCTGCGGTAGGGCAAGGCCTCCTCAGGAAGCGGAGGTTCTCAGGAAGCGAATGTACGGGCGCTCGCCCGGCTCGTTGGCCTCGGAGACCGTCGCGCGCACTCCGTAGACCCTCGCGATGAGTTCTTCGGTGAGTACGTCTTCGGGGCGCCTGCCGCGAACACGCGGCCCTGCCGGAGTACGACGAGCTGGTCGCAGTACATCGCGGCCGGATTGAGGTCGTGCAGGGCGATCACGCTGGTGAGCCGGAGTTCGGCGAGCAGGTCGAGGAGGTCCAACTGGTGCTGGATATCAAGGTGGTTGGTCGGCTCGTCCAGAAGGGTTTCGCGTGGCCGCTGGGAGAGGGCCCGGGCGATCTGGACGCGCCGGCGCTCGCCGCCGGACAGGGCGTGCCAGTGCCGGTGCGCGCGGTCGGTGAGATCAGTGCGGGCGAGGGCGGACATCCACTCGCCGCGCGTGCCCGGCGCCGACGAGGCTGCGGCCCTGCTGCGCAAGGGACTTGAGGCGATCCCCGCCGAGCGGCTGTGGGTCAACCCCGGCTGCGGGCTGAAGACCCGCGGCCGGCCCGCGACCCGCGCCTCCCTGGAGAACCTGGTCGCGGCGGCCCGTTCGGTCCGCGGGGAACTCTCCGCGTCCTGACACCTAGGGTGAGACTGTCCGGGCGGAGGGCATCATGACCCGCCCGGACAGCCACGCACGCTGGGACAACCCTCAGCCGCGGTACGTCTCCAGCAGCCTCAGCCACACCTCGCTCACCGTCGGATACGACGGGACCGCGTGCCACAGGCGGTCGATCGGGACCTCGCCCGCGACGGCGACCGTCGCCGACTGGACGAGTTCGCCGACGCCCGGGCCGACGAACGTCACGCCCAGGAGGATCTCGCGGTCGAGGTCGACGATCATGCGGGCCCGCCCGCGGTAGCCGTCGCCGTACAGGCCGGCGCCCGCGACCGAGGCGATGTCGTAGTCGACGGCGCGGACGCGGTGGCCCGCCGCCTCGGCCTCCGCGAGGGTGAGGCCCGCCGAGCCCGCCTCAGGGTCGGTGAAGACGACCTGCGGGACGGCGGAGTGGTCGGCGGTCGCCGCGTGGGCGCCCCAGCGGTCCGTCTCCAGGAGCGGGACGCCCTGGGCGCGGGCCGCGATGGCCGCGCCCGCGATACGGGCCTGGTACTTGCCCTGGTGGGTCAGCAGCGCGCGATGGTTCACGTCCCCGACCGCGTACAGCCAGGTGCTGCCGTCCACGCGGAGGCTGTCGTCGACGGGGAGCCACGAGCCGGGTTCGAGGCCGACGGTCTCCAGGCCGATGTCTTCGGTGCGGGGCGCCCGGCCCGTGGCGAAGAGGATCTCGTCGGACTCCAGGGTCGAGCCGTCGTCCAGGGTGGCGACGACGGTGGCGCCCTCGCGGGTGACCCCCTTCACGGAGACGCCGGTCCGCACCTCCGCGCCGGCCTCGACGAGGGCCTGGGTGACCAGTTCGCCGGCGAAGGGCTCCATCCGGGGCAGCAGCCCCGACCCTCGTACGAGCATCGTGACCTGCGAGCCGAGGGCCTGCCAGGCCGTGGCCATCTCCGCGGCGACGACTCCGCCGCCCACCACGGTGAGACGGCCGGGCACCTTCTGCGCGCTGGTGGCCTCGCGGCTCGTCCACGGCTCGACGTCGGACAGGCCGGGGAGGTCGGGGAGCGCGGCGCGCGTGCCCGTGCAGACCGCGACCGCGTGCCGCGCCGTGAGGACGTGCTCGGTCCCGTCGGGCCCGGTGACCGCGACCCGGCGGGGGCCCGCGAGGCGGCCCTTGCCCCGGTAGAGGTCGGCGCCGATGGCCTCCAGCCAGCTCACCTGGCCGTCGTCCTTCCAGTGTGAGGTGTACTCGTCACGGCGGGCGAGGACCGCCGGCACATCCAGCGGACCCTCCACGGACCGCTGCAGGCCCGGCAGACGCCTGGCGTCGGCGCGGGCGATGACCGGGCGCAGCAGGGCCTTGCTGGGCATGCACGCCCAGTAGGAGCACTCGCCGCCGACCAGCTCGCTCTCCACCACCGCGGTACTGAGGCCCGCGGCCCGTGCCCGGTCCGCGACGTTCTCGCCGACCGGCCCGGCGCCCAGAACCACCACGTCGTATGTGTTGTCATCCGTCATGGCCCCCAGTGTGGTCGCAGGTGTGCGCCGGGGCCACACGGGTACGCGCGCGGAATACGTCCATGAACGGGACCGTTGTGAACAGCGGCTTCAGCACCGCAACCAGGAAGCAGGAAGAGGACACATCATGAGCAGCACCACCGTTGAGCTCACCAAGGAGAACTTCGACCAGACGGTCACGGACAACGGGTTCGTGCTGATCGATTTCTGGGCGTCGTGGTGCGGGCCGTGCAAGCAGTTCGCGCCCGTCTACGAGAAGGCCGCTGAAGCCAACCCGGACCTGGTCTTCGGCAAGATCGACACGGAGGCCCAGCCGGAGCTCGCGTCGGCGTTCGGTATCCAGTCGATCCCGACGCTGATGATCGTCCGTGACCAGGTCGCCGTGTTCGCCCAGCCCGGCGCGCTTCCGCAGGAGGCCCTGGACGACGTGATCGGCCAGGCCAGGAAGCTGGACATGGACGAGGTGCGCAAGTCGATCGCCGAGCAGCAGGCCAAGGCGGGCGAGGACGGCGCGGGCGGCGAGCCGGCCTGACGCCACCCCTCATACCGACGGCCGCCGGGCCCGTACTTCCGTACGGGTCCGGCGGCCGTTTCACGTTCGCGTGCGTGGGGTCAGAACGGGTAGCCCGCCACGTCGCCGCGCACCGTCGTCCACCGGGTCTCGGTGAACGCCTCGATGTTCGCCTCGCCGCCGAAGCGGGCGCCCGTGCCGGACGCCGCGACCCCGCCGAACGGGGCGACCGCCTCGTCGTTCACCGTCTGGTCGTTGATGTGGACGATGCCGGTGGGGATGCGCTCGGCGAGGTCGAGTCCGCGCGCCGGGTCGCGGGTGACGATGCCGAGGGAGAGGCCGTACGGGCTCGCGGCGGCCAGCGCGGCCGCCTCGTCGGTGTCGGTGAAGGACCGGACGGGTGCGACAGGGCCGAAGACCTCCTCTGCGTACGCGGGGGTGCTGTCGTCGACGCCCGCGAGGACTGTCGGCCGGTAGAAGAGGTCGCGGTGCGTGCCGCCAGCGGCGAGCTTCGCGCCCGTGGCGGTGCTGGCCTCCACCAGGCCGTGGATCTTGGCCAGTTGGGCCGCGTCGATGACGGGGCCGAGGTGGACCTGTTCGCGGTGCGGGTCGCCGACGGCGAGGGAGTCGGCCTTCGCGGCGAGGCGTTCGACGTACTCCTCGTAGAGCGAGGCGTGGACGAGGTGGCGGCCGGTCGTCATGCAGATCTGGCCCTGGTGGAAGAAGGAGCCCCAGGCCGCGGTGGAGATGACGGCGTCGAGGTCGGCGTCCGCCAGGACGATCAGGGCGGAGTTGCCGCCGAGTTCCAGGTGCGCGCGCTTGAGGTGACGCCCCGCGGCCTCGCCGACGGCCCGGCCCGCGCCGGTGGAGCCGGTGAAGGAGATCACGGGGATGTCCTGGTCGGCGACGAGCGCCTGGCCCGCGTCCGCCCCACCGGGCAGCACGTGCAGGACGTCCTCCGGAAGACCCGCGGCAGCGAGGACGGCCGCCAGGGCGAGACCGCCGCAGACCGCCGTGCGCGGGTCCGGCTTGAGGACGACGGCGTTGCCGAGCGCGAGGGCCGGGGCGACGGAGCGGATGGAGAGGATGAGCGGGGCGTTGAACGGGGCGATGACGCCGACGACACCGGCCGGGACGCGGCGTGTGTACGAAAGGCGGGGCGCCTCGCTGGGCAGGACCTGGCCGGTGGGCCGGGACGCGAGGGCCGCGGCCTCGTAGCACTCCTGGGCGGCGACGTGCAGCTCGAAGTCGGCCTTGCCCGGGATCGATCCCGACTCGCGCACGAGCCAGGTGCGCAGCTCGTCGGCGTGCTCGGTGAACAGATCGCCCGCGCGGCGCAGGACGGCCGCGCGCGCGAAGTGGGGCTGCCGGGCCCAGTCGCCCTGGGCCGCTGCGGCGGCCTTCGCCGCGGTGCGGACGTCGTCCGGGGAGGCGAGCGTGACGGTGGCGAGGCGCTCGCCCGTGGCGGGCTCCGTGACCTCGTGCTCATCGCCCGACAGCGGACGGGCCTGCCAGGTCTTCGGGTCGAGCAGGGGCATGCCGGATCTCCGATCGGTCACTGATCTCCGGGGCCGCGCGCGGGACGGTGCGCCGGCCCATCTTGTTGAGCACGCAACATCCTAGTCGCCTGGGCCATACGGGACCTCGGCCGTCAGGTCGACTGTCTCGCCACGACGCGGGCCCGGAGCATGTCGTACGACTCGGTGACGGCGCACGGGTCGCGTACCAGGCGGTCGACGAGCGCGGCGAGCTCCTGCCCGGACGGCAGCTCGATACGGACCGTGCTCAGCCGGGGCCGCAGCAGCCGCCCGAGCATGAGGTCGTCGGCCCCGATGACAGCAGTCTCCTCCGGAATGCCGACGCCCGCGTCCTGGAGCGCCCGCATCAGGAGCATCGCGTACTCGTCGTTGTACGCGAACACGGCGTCGAGCCCCAACTCCCTGATCCTCGGCACCAGTTGGGCCGCCGCATCCTCGTCGTAGGTGAGGGGCAGCTCGAAGACCCCGGCGCCGGCACCGAGGACCTCGCTCCGGATGCCTTCCAGGCGCGGCCACGCGAAGTGGTCGAGGCCGGGCTCCGTCGGCAGTACGACGCCAATGCGGCGCCGGCCGCGTTCGACGAGGTGGGCGCCCGCGCTGCGGCCGACCTCACGGTGGTCCATGAGCAGCGCGTGCGCGCCCTCGGCGCGCTCCGGGCCGACCGTGATGACGGCCCTGGCCCCGGAGCGGCGGAGCACCTCGACGCCCTCGGTGCCCAGGTCGGGCGGTGTGAGCACCGCGACCGGGCGCAGCTCCGCCCAGGCGCGCGCCGCGTCGTCGCCGCGCAGGCTGACGCTGCCGTACTGCACGACCGTGTAGTCGAGGCGGCTCAGCGCCCACTGGAGGTCGTTGAAGAACGTGTTGTAGAGCGGTCCGGCGGGGACGCTCGGGGAGGGCATCAGGACGATGCGGGTGTGCCCGGCGCGCAGGCTGCGGGCCGCCGCGTGCGGCACGTAGCCGAGCTCCTTCGCGGCCTCGTGGACGCGGCGGCGGGTGGGTTCACTGATTCTGACGGCGCTGGTGTTGTTCAGGACGTAGCTGACGGTGGCGCGCGAGACCCCGGCGAGCCGGGCGACGTCGGCGCTCGTCGGCGCCGGACTCGGCGCGGCGGACTCCCGTGATGTGCGGGCGGACTGCGGCTTCGGTATCTGAACCATGACGCACCGCATCTTTCCAGACGGGTGCGGCCGCCTTCCCGGCCGGGCATACCGGCCGGGGCCCGCGACCGCTAGCGTGCGTGCACTCAAGCGTCCGAAGTTCCGAAGTTCCGAAGTTCCGTACGTAGACACAGCATCCGTGTACACATGACCGGTCAGAGCAGCCCCGAGATGCGTTTTTCCGCCCCGGCCGAAGCCGGGAACACCCCACGCAAAAGAAGGGATGGGGGTCTTCATGCGTCGAGCCTGTGTCCCACCAGCCGGGCCCGCTCTGCGGGTTGGGCCGGTCAGGCCCTAACGTGACCCGCGTGACTGCCTTCATCGATGACCCGCATGCCCACGAGCAGCCCGGTCGTGCCGGCGCCACCGCCACGGTCGAGGCCGCGCCGCGCGAGGTGGGCCGGGTGCGCACCGAGTACGCGCCCGCCCACGACGGCGACCCCGATCCCGGCGAGATCGTCTGGACGTGGGTGCCGTTCGAGGAGAACGACGGCCGCGGCAAGGACCGTCCCGTGCTCGTCGTCGCCAGGGAGGCCGCCGGCACGCTCCTCGCCGTACAGCTGTCGAGCAAGCGGCACGACCACGACAGGGAGTGGGTGCCGATCGGCAGCGGGCCGTGGGACACCGCGGGCCGCGACTCGTGGGTGGCGATCGACCGCGTCCTCAGGGTCCACGAGCGGGGCATGCGGCGGGAGGCGTGTGCCCTGGACCGCATGCGGTTCAACCTCGTGGTGCTGCGGCTCAGGGAGCGGTACGGCTGGCGCTGACCGCCGGCGGCGCCGCGAAGGCCCGCTCGAAGGCCGTCCTGGTCCGTGCGTCCGGCGTGCGGTCCAGGACGCCGAACACGATGTGGTCGAAGCGGCCCGCGAACCGGCCGCCCCCGTCGAGGAGCGCCCGGAACGCGTCGGCGACCTGCGCCGGGTCGTTCTGGAACACACCGCAGCCCCAGGCGCCGAGCACGAGGCGCCGGTAGCCGTGGGCGACGGCCGTCTCCAGGACCCGCTCGGCCCGTGACGCGAGGGCACCCGCGATCTCGCCTGCCCGCTCCGGGGTGCGGCGGCGTATGACGCCCGCGTTCGGTGCGGGTGAGGTGAGGAAGCCGGCGGCGTACGGCTCGTCGAGCAGCCGTCCGCGGTCGTCGCGGAAGACGGGGACGCCGGGCGAGTGCATGACGCGGTCCGTGTAGAACGGGTCGCGGTTCTCGCGGTGGTGATCGTAGAAGTCGCGGGCCCGCAGCAGGCACGTGTACAGGGCCGAGGCCCGGCACACGGCTTCCTCCTGGGCCTGTGCGCCGTTGAGATAGCCGCCGCCGGGGTTGCGGGCCGAGGCGAAGTTCAGGACGCCGACCGGGTCCTGAACGGCCGTTACCAGGCGGCGCGCGGCCTCCAGGCTGGACTCGCCGGTGACCTCGACGGCCGTATCCCCGAGCCGGCCCGGCTCGGGCACATGGACCGGGGCCGGGCCGTACGTGCGGGTCGCGTCCCGCGCTGCCGCCACCGCGTCCGCGATCGGCACGACCGAGCCGCCCGGCGCCGTGTACCGCCCCGCCGCGACGATCTGCTCCGTCTGCTGCGCGATCCCCCGCAGCCGGGCGCTCACGCCCGCTCCCCCGTGGTCGTCCTCATGAACGCATGATGTGCACCGGGCGACTGGGCGGGCAACAGATTTTCATCGTCCGAGGGGCACTCTTGTGCGATTCGCCGTGAGGGTTTTGGGTGGTACGAGCACTGCCCCGGCCCGGTCCATCCCCGTCGAGTCGACGGCACGGCCCCTACCGGGGACGATGAAGGCGAACTGATCAGGAGGATCCTGAACATGCCCGAAGGAGACTGTACGGAGCTCGGCGCGGCGGCCCTGGTCACCGAGGCCGAGGTCGAGGCGCTGGTCCGCGGGATCTGCTTCAAGACCGGACCGCCTCGTACCGTGGGTGTCGAGGTGGAATGGCTCGTCCACGAGCCGCGCAGGCCGCGGCTCCCCCTGCCACCCGAACGGCTCGACGCGGCGTACGCCGCACTGGGCGCCCTGCCGCTGAGCTCGGCGCTCACCGTAGAACCCGGCGGCCAGCTGGAGCTCAGCTCCCTGCCCGCCTCATCGCTCATGGACTGCGTCTCGGCCGTCTCGGCCGATCTGACGGCGGTCCGCACCGCGCTCGCCGCCCGTGGCCTCGCGCTGACCGGCCTCGGCACCGATCCCTGGCGCCCGCCGCGGCGGCTGCTCCACGAGCCGCGCTACGACGCCATGGAGTCCTGGTTCGACCGGACCGGACCCGCGGGCCGCGCCATGATGTGCTCGTCGGCGTCGGTACAGGTCTGCCTCGACTCCGGGTACGAGGAGCCGGGGCCGCTCGGCCACGGCAGACGCTGGCGACTCGCGCATCTGCTCGGCGCCGTCCTGGTCTCCGCGTTCGCCAACTCACCGATGCTGTACGGGCGTCCGACCGGCTGGCGCTCCACCCGCCAGGCGGTGTGGGAGGAGATCGACCCCGGAAGGTCCGGGGCACCGCCCCTCGACGTGGAGCCGCGCGAGGCCTGGGTCCGGCACGTCCTGGACGCGCCGGTGATGTGCGTCCGCAAGGACAGCGGCCCCTGGGACGTGCCCGACGGCATGTCCCTGCGGACGTGGCTGCGTACCGGTGGGCCGCGGCCCGCCACGCGCGGTGACGTCGAATACCACCTGTCCACCCTGTTCCCTCCGGTGCGCCCGCGCGGCCACCTCGAACTGCGCATGATCGACGCGCAGCCGGGCGACGACGGCTGGATCGTGCCGCTCGCCGTGACGACCGCGCTGTTCGACGACCCGGAGGCCGCCGAGACCGCGTACCGCACCGTGAAGCCGCTGTCCGAACGGGCGGGCCCGCTGCCCGCGCCGCACAATCAGCTGTGGCGCGACGCGGCGCGGCACGGGCCCTCGGACCCCGAGCTCGCCGAGGCGGCCGTCGCGTGCTTCGCGGCGGCGCTCGACGCGCTGCCGAGGCTCGGTGCGTCACCCAGGGTGCTCGCCGCCGTCTCCGCCTTCATGGACCGCTATGTCGTGCGTGGCCGGTGCCCCGCCGACGACGTGCTCGACCGCATCGATGCCCCCGCCCCCGGGAGGACCGTCACCTCATGACCGCACAGAGCCAAGACACCGCCCCGGACCCCGAGGCACTGCGGGAGCGCGCGCGGACCGCGCTGCTCACCGCGCGGGACCGTACGACGCTGCTCACGAGCTGTGTCGAGGGGCCCGAACTGACCACGCAGCACTCACCGTTGATGTCACCGCTGGTGTGGGACCTGGCGCACATCGGCAACCAGGAGGAGCTGTGGCTCCTGCGCGCGGTCGCTGGCCGCGAGGCGATGCATCCGGAGATCGACCCGTTGTACGACGCCTTCGAGCACCCGCGCTCGGAGCGGCCCAAGCTGCCGCTGCTCAAGCCCAAGGAGGCGCGTGGTTACGCGGCCGAGGTGCGGGGCCGCGCGCTCGACGTCCTGGAGAGCACGCCGTTCCACGGCACCGGCGCCCGGCTCACCGAGGCGGGGTTCGCCTTCGGGATGATCGCCCAGCACGAACAGCAGCATGACGAGACGATGCTGATCACCCATCAGCTCCGGTCGGGCGCGCCGGCGCTGACGGCCCCGGATCCCGACCCGGTCTCCCCGGCGTTCCATGGACCGTCCGAAGTCCTGGTGCCCGGCGGCCCGTTCACGATGGGGACGAGCGCCGAGCCGTGGTCGCTGGACAACGAGCGGCCCGCGCACGCGCGCCTCGTCCCGCCGTTCCACATCGACACCGCGCCGGTCACGAACGGCGCGTATCTGGCCTTCATGGAGGACGGCGGCTACGACAGCTCCCGCTGGTGGACGCCCGAGGGCTGGGCGCTGGTGCGGGACAACGGCCTGCGGTCGCCGCTGTTCTGGCGGCGTGAGGCAGGGCAGTGGCTGCGGCGCCGCTTCGGGGTGACCGAGGTGGTCCCGCCGGACGAGCCGGTCGTGCACGTCAGCTGGTACGAGGCCGACGCGTACGCGCGCTGGGCGGGCCGGCGCCTGCCCAGCGAGGCCGAGTGGGAGAAGGCGGCCCGCTTCGATCCCGCGTCCGGGCGGTCGATGCGCTACCCGTGGGGCGACGCGGACCCGACGCCGGAGCGCGCCAACCTCGGCCAGCGCCACCTGCGCCCGGCCCCGGCGGGCAGTTATCCGGCCGGTGAATCCCCGTTGGGCGTACGGCAGTTGATCGGCGACGTGTGGGAGTGGACGTCGAGCGACTTCCTGCCGTACCCGGGGTTCGCGGCCTTCCCGTACAGGGAGTACTCGGAGGTGTTCTTCGGCCCGGACCACAAGGTGCTGCGCGGCGGCTCGTTCGCCGTGGACGCGGTGGCGTGCCGCGGCACGTTCCGCAACTGGGACTATCCGGTGCGCCGGCAGATCTTCGCGGGCTTCCGCACGGCGCGCGACGGGGAGGGTGCCTGATGTGCCGGCAGCTGGCGTATCTGGGCCCTGTAGTGCCGCTCGGTGACGTGCTCGTGGCGCCGCCGCACAGCCTGCTGCGCCAGTCCTGGGAACCGCGCCGTCAGCGGCACGGGACCGTGAACGCCGACGGCTTCGGCGTGGGCTGGTACGCGGACGGGGACCCGGTGCCCGCGCGCTACCGCAGGGCCGGGCCGATCTGGGGCGACCAGTCGTTCGCCGACCTCGCGCGGGTCGTGCGCTCGGGGGCCGTGCTCGCCGCGGTCCGCGACGCCACGCTCGGCGGCGCGGACGGCGAGGCTGCGGCGGCGCCGTTCGCGTCCGGCCCGTGGCTGTTCTCCCACAACGGCGCGGTGAGGGGCTGGCCGCGCTCGCTCGCCCCGCTCACCACAGCGGTGCCGCCCGTCGACCTGCTGTCCCTGGAGGCCCGCTGCGACTCGGCGTTCGTCTGGGCGCTGCTGCTGCACCGGCTGCGCTCGGGCGACGAGCAGGGGCAGGCCCTCGCCGACACCGTCCTCGAAGTCGCCGAGGCCGCCCCCGGATCACGGCTCAACCTCCTCCTCACCGATGGAGAGACGATCACCGCGACCGCCTGGGGCGACAGCCTCTGGTATCTCACCGAACCCGGCCGCAGCACCGTCGTCGCCTCCGAGCCGTACGACGACGATCCGCACTGGCGCGAGGTGCCGGACCGCACCTTGCTCGCCGCGAGCCGCACCGACGTCCTGCTGACCCCGCTCAAGGAGCCCTCCGCGTGAGCCCGTACCAGCTGACCCGCACCCTGCCCGAGGACGCCACCGGCGCCGCCCTGCGCGCCGATGTCCTCAGCGGCCTGACCGGCACGCCGAAAACGCTGCCGCCCAAGTGGTTCTACGACGCGCGCGGCAGCGAGCTGTTCGACGAGATCACGACCCTGCCCGAGTACTACCCGACGCGCGCCGAGCGGGAGATCCTGCTGGCCCGCTCCCAGGAGATCGCCGACGCCACCGGCGCCCGCACCCTCGTCGAACTGGGCTCCGGCTCGTCGGACAAGACCCGCCATCTGCTCGACGACCTGCCGGTCCTGGAGACGTACGTCCCCGTGGACGTCAGCGAGAGCGCGCTGCGGAGCGCCGCCGAGGCGCTCGGCGCCGAGCGGCCCGGGCTGAACATCCACGGGCTGATCGCCGACTTCACGCTCGGACTCACCCTGCCGGACACTCCGGGGCCGCGCCTGGCCGCGTTCCTAGGCGGCACGATCGGCAACCTTCTGCCGGCCGAGCGCGCCGCGTTCCTGACCTCCGTACGCGCCCTGCTGCGGCCCGGCGACATGCTGCTGCTCGGCACGGACCTGGTGAAGGACGAGTCGGTCCTCGTCGCGGCGTACGACGACGCGGCGGGCGTGACGGCCGCGTTCAACAAGAACGTGCTCAGTGTCATCAATCGCGACCTGGGCGCCGACTTCGACCCGGGCGCCTTCGAGCACGTCGCGCTGTGGGACGCGGACAACGAGTGGATCGAGATGCGGCTGCGCTCCACGGCCGCACAGACCGTCAAGATCCCGGCGCTCGGCCTCGCGGTCGACTTCGAGGACGGGGAGGAGATCCGCACGGAGATCTCGGCGAAGTTCCGCGAGGAGGGCGTGCGGGCCGAACTGGCGGGCGCGGGGCTGCGCATGACGCACTGGTGGACGGACGCGCAAAGCCGCTTCGCGCTCTCGCTCAGCCTCGTGGACTGACGGCCCCGAACCCCGTAGCAGGCGGCGGGTCACGGTCCGCTGGCGTCCAGCTCCTTGGTGATCCGCCGGGAAGCCGACCCGGCCTCCTCGGCCGGGTCGGCCCCGGCGAGCACCTTCGACATGTACGTCTTGATCGGGTTGTCGGCCTCGACCCTCGCCCACAGCGGGGACACGGGCGTGGCCCGGCCGCGTGCGGCGCCCGCCGCCATCGCGGCCACGCCCGGCTCAGCGGCGACGGCGTCGCTGAGCGTCGTCTTGTTGGGCACGTAGTTCATGGTCCTGGCCAGGTCCTTCTGCCACTTCTCGCCGGCCAGGGCCTTGACGACCGCGACGGCTCCGTCGCGGTCGTCGGTGTTCTCGGGCACGACCAGGTCGGAGCCGCCGGTGAAGACGGATCCCGGCTTGGCCGCCGTCTTGCCGGGGATCGGGAAGTACCCCAGCTTTCCCTTGAGTTCGGGGTTCTGCTGCTCGACAGCCTGGGCGACGCCGGGCACGGCGACGATCTGGCCGACGTCGCCCTTCGCGAACTCGCCGGACTGCGGCGGGTGTTCCTCGTCGGCGTCCTTGGGCCCGTGGCCGAGCGCCTGGAGCTGCCGGTAGAACTCCATGCCGCGCAGCGCCGCCGGAGTATACAGGCTGCCCTCCCAGATGCCGCCGTCCTCCGTCGCGAGGTCGCCGCCCTCGTCCCAGATGAATCCGGCGAGCGTGTACCAGTCCTGGCCGGCCAGGTAGATGCCCTGGTCACCATGGGTGTTGAGACGCCGTGTGTCGTCGAGCCACTCGGCGCGGGTGCGGGGCGGCTGCTTGATGCCCGCCTTGGCGAACAGGTCCTTGTTGTAGATCACCACTCGGTTGGCCGCGTACCAGGGGATGCCGTACTGGCGCGAGTGGAACATGCCGGGATCGGCGAGTCCGGGCAGCCACTCCTCCATGCCGAAGTCGCGCGCGGACTCCAGGCTGAGGTCGAGCAGTCCGCCCTCGTCGACGTACTGGGGCACCTGCGTGTTGCCGACCTCGATGACGTCGGGCGCCGGTCCGTCCGCCGCGTCGCCACTGGCCGTGGCGCCGTGGTCCTGGGTGAGGGCCGCGCTCACCTTCTCGCCGATGCCGGTCCACTCCTGGATACGGATGTCCAGGCGCAGGCCGGGGTTCTTGTCCTCGAAGCTCTTCGTGAACCGCTTGAGGAACGCGTCCGACGCGCTGTCCTTCATCAGCCAGACGGTCACCGTGCGCTGCTCGTCGCCCGCTCCCGGCAGATAGCCGCAGCCCGTGAGCAGGCAGGCGGACACGAGGGCGAGGGGGAGGAGGGACGCGGCGGTGCGGCGGTACGTCACGTGGGTCACTTTCTGCCTGCGGACAGGGAGGGGAGGCCCGACGTGGGGGATGAGCGTGACGCTCGCACGGGTGTGGCTGGATTTTGGTATGGACCAATCGAACGGTCAAGGGGGTGACTGCCGGTAAGTCGAGCATCTGCGCTCTCGCTCGCGGTCCACGGTGACCTGAGGCACCGTGGAGGGACGTCCACCGCACGGGCCGAGGAGGCCTTCATGTCCGCTCACACGTACCGGGTCACAGAGATCGTCGGCACCTCCCCGGAGGGAGTCGACCAGGCCATCCGCAACGGCATCACCCGCGCCTCGCAGACGCTGCGCGGCCTGGACTGGTTCGAGGTCGGCCAGGTGCGCGGCCACATCGAGGACGGTCAGATCGCGCACTACCAGGTCACCCTGAAGGTCGGCTTCCGGCTGGAGGACGAGGCCTGAGCCCGCGCGCCGGGGCCACTCAGGACCGGCTCCGAACCCGCTCGCCCGGTCCGCTCAGGTCCGCCCCTCGCGCTCCTGGGCGTCCTTCAGCGCCTCGGAAGCGCTCGCCCAGCGGGCGCGTACGACGGTGAAGCCCGCCCGTTCGGCCTCGTCGCACACGAGCTCGTCGTCGTCGACCAGCATGCGCACCTCGCGGCCGCGGGAGAGCGTGCGCAGCGTCTCCAGTTTGGTGCGGCGCGCGGGCCTGCGGTCGTCGTTGCGGCGCATCCAGACGCGCCCCTCGGGCAGGCCCTGCTCGGCGAGCCAGGCCACGGTGTCGGCGCGGCACCGCTCCGGCCTGCCCGTGAGGTAGACGACCTCGCACTCGCGGGCGCTCTCCAGCGCCAGCTCGACGCCGCGCGCGAGCGGCGGATCCTCGGGCGCGGCCCCGAAGAAGGCCGGCCAGTCACGCGGGGTGCGCTCCAGGAAGCGCTGCCGGTGGGCCGTGTCGGCGAGGGTGTTGTCGAGGTCGAACACGGCCAGGGGTCTGGCGAGAGGTCTGCTGTTGTCGATCACACGCCAAGCGTAGGGAATCCTGCAGCGGCACAGACGTTGAACGGTGTGTGAGCTCAGTGATCGCATCGACCCGGTTCTCCGTCCTCGACCGTTCGCGCACCCGTGAGGGGCACGACGGGCCCTCGGCGCTGCGCGACACCGTGCGCTTCGCGCGCGAGCTGGACGCGCTCGGCTATCACCGTGTCTGGGTGTCGGAGCACCACGGGGTGCCGGGCGTCGCGGGATCCGCGCCGACCGTGCTCGCCGCGGCGGTCGCGGCCGCCACCCGCACGATCCGGGTCGGCACCGGCGGCGTGATGCTGCCCAACCATCAACCCCTGGTGGTGGCCGAGCAGTTCGGGGTCCTGGAGTCGCTGTTCCCCGGGCGGATCGACATGGGTCTCGGCCGTTCGGTGGGTTTCACGGGCGGGGTGCGCAAGGCGCTCGGGCGGGACAAGGACGATGCCGACGACTTCGCGGCGCAGCTCGCCGAACTGCTCGACTTCTTCCGGGGGACCTCCGCGACCGGGGTACGCGCACGCCCCTCGGACGGGCTGAGCGTCCCGCCGTTCGTGCTCGCCATGGGCGAGGGCGCGACGATCGCCGCCGAAGCGGGACTGCCGATGGTGATCGGCGACCTCAGGAACCGCGAGAAGATGCTGCGCGGAATCGACCGGTACCGCACCACGTTCCGGCCGTCCGCGTGGGCGAGCGAGCCCTACGTCGTCGTCTCGGGCACGATCGCGGTCGCCGGGAGTCCGGACGCGGCCCACCGCCTGCTGATCCCGGAGGCCTGGTCGATGGCGTACTCCCGCACCCACGGCACGTTCCCGCCGCTGCCGCCCGCCGAGCGCGTGGAGGCGCTGACGATGACGGCGAAGGAGCGGGACTTCTACGAGTCCGGGCTGCGCGGCCACATCGCGGGCACGCAGGACCAGGTCGCGGACGAGCTGGAGACCCTGATCAAGGAGAGCGGCGCGCAGGAGGTCCTGGTCACGACCAGCTCGTACGACCGCGAGGGCCTCCTGGAGTCCTACTGCGGGCTCGCCCGGCTCGCGGGGCTGCGCCAGGCCTAGAATCGTGGGGTTTGCCCCCCGCGTGACAGCGCGTCCAGCCGCCCTACGGAGCCCGCCCCATGCACGAGCCCGACCACGATCCGTTCGTCCGTGTGCGGGGTGCCCGTGAGCACAATCTGCGGGGCGTCGACGTGGACATCCCGCGCGACGTGCTCGCCGTCTTCACGGGGGTCTCCGGCTCCGGGAAGTCCTCGCTCGCCTTCGGCACGATCTACGCCGAGGCGCAGCGCCGCTACTTCGAGTCCGTGGCCCCGTACGCGCGCCGCCTCATCCACCAGGTCGGTGCGCCCAAGGTCGGCGAGATCAGCGGGCTTCCGCCGGCCGTCTCGCTCCAGCAGCGCCGCTCCTCCCCCACGTCCCGGTCCTCCGTCGGCACGGTGACGACGCTCTCGAACTCGCTGCGCATGCTGTTCTCGCGCGCGGGCGACTACCCGCCCGGCGCGGAGCGGCTCGACTCCGACGCCTTCTCGCCGAACACGGCGGCCGGGGCGTGCCCCGAGTGTCACGGGCTCGGCGCGGTGCACCGCACGACGGAGGCACTCCTCGTGCCCGACCCGTCCCTGTCCCTCCGTGAGGGCGCGATCGCCGCGTGGCCGGGTGCCTGGCAGGGCAAGAACCTGCGCGACGTCCTGGACGCGCTCGGGTACGACGTCGACCGGCCCTGGCGTGAACTGCCGCAGGAAGAACGCGACTGGATCCTGTTCACGGACGACCAGCCCGTCGTCACCGTGCACCCCGTGCGGGACGCGGGCCGGATCCAACGCCCGTACCAGGGCACGTACATGAGCGCGAACCGCTACGTGCTCAAGACGTTCGCGGACTCCAAGAGCCAGACGCTGCGGACGAAGGCCGAGCGGTTCCTCGACAGCGCGCCGTGTCCGGTGTGCGGCGGGGCGCGGCTGCGGTCCGAGTCGCTCGCGGTGACGTTCGGCGGACGGACGATCGCGGATCTGGCGCATCTGCCGCTCGCGGACCTGGCGAAGATCCTCGACGCCCCCGGCGACGCCTCGGAGACGGCGCGGGTCCTCACCGGCGACCTCCTGGCCCGGATCGCCACCGTCACCGAGCTCGGCCTCGGCTATCTCAGCCTGGACCGCGCCACGCCGACGCTGTCCGCCGGTGAGCTCCAACGCCTGCGCCTGGCCACACAGTTGCGCTCCGGGCTCTTCGGCGTGGTCTACGTGCTCGACGAGCCGTCGGCGGGCCTGCACCCGGCCGACACGGAGTCGCTCCTCACCGTCCTCGACCGGCTCAAGGCGGCCGGCAACTCGGTGTTCGTCGTCGAGCACCACATGGATGTCGTCCGCAAGGCCGACTGGCTCGTCGACGTCGGCCCGCTCGCGGGCGAGCACGGCGGCCGCGTCCTGCACAGCGGTCCCGTCGCGGACCTGGCGTCCGTCGCGGAGTCGGCGACGGCCCGCTTCCTCTTCGGCCGCGAGCGTGTGCCCGTGCGCACGGTGCGGGAGCCGCGCGGCCGGCTGAAGGTCGGCCCCGTGACCCGGCACAATCTGCGCGACGTGTCGGTGGACGTACCGCTGTCCACGTTCACGGCCGTCACCGGCGTCTCCGGGTCCGGGAAGTCCACGCTCATCGGCTCGATCACCGAGGAACTGGAGGGCGTGGGCCGCCTCGTGGTCGTCGACCAGAAGCCGATCGGGCGCACCCCGCGCTCCAACCTGGCCACGTACACGGGCCTGTTCGACGTCGTACGGAAGGTGTTCGCCGCCACCGACGAGGCGAAGGCCCGCACGTACGGCGTGGGGCGCTTCTCGTTCAACGTGGCCGGCGGCCGGTGCGAGACCTGCCAGGGCGAGGGCTTCGTCAGCGTCGAGCTCCTCTTCCTGCCGAGCACGTACGCCCCCTGCCCGGACTGCGGCGGCGCGCGCTACAACGCCCAGACGCTGCAAGTCACCTACCGGGGGCGGACCATCGCCGAGGTCCTCGATCTGACGGTGGAGAGCGCGGCGGAGTTCTTCGCGGACACGCCGGCCGTGGCGCGCAGCCTCGGCACGCTGCTCGACGTGGGGCTCGGCTATCTGCGGCTCGGGCAGCCCGCCACCGAGCTGTCCGGCGGGGAGGCCCAACGCATCAAGCTGGCGAGCGAGTTGCAGCGCGGGCGGCGCGGTCCCACGGTGTATCTGCTCGACGAGCCGACGGCCGGTCTCCATCCGGCCGATGTCGAGGTTCTGATGCGGCAGTTGCACGGGCTCGTCGACGCAGGGCACACCGTGGTGGTCGTGGAGCACGACATGGCGGTGGTAGCGGGCGCGGACTGGGTGATCGACCTGGGGCCGGGCGGCGGCGACGCGGGCGGTCGGATCGTCGCCGCGGGGCCGCCGACGGAGGTGGCGCGGGCGAGCGGGAGCGCTACGGCTCCCTATCTCGCCCGTGCCTTTGCGCCGGGCGCTCTGCCGGAAGCGCGGTCATGAACCTGCGGGCCGTACGTGGCTGGTCGCTCCCCCGAGTTCTCGGCTCCGCTCGAACAGGGGGGACCCCCATCGCGGCGGAGCCGCCTATCGGCTCAGCCCCGCGCCCCTGAGGCACCGGAGTTCGCCAGATCCTCTTCGGCGAATCCTCGGGCCACCAGCGCGGTGTGGGTCCTACGGGGCCGGCCCGTCGTCGCGGGCTCGGCGGCCCGGGCCAGTGAACGGCGGTCGAGGTGAGAGCCCGGCGGGATCACGTCCCGTATCTCGACCTCGGCCACCAGCCCCCGTGTCGACGCCACCCGCCACAGCGAGGCGAGCAGCGTGTCGTCGCCGACGAACGCGGCTGCGGTGCCGGCCGCCCCGTCGGCGAGCCGGTACCGGACGCGGACCGGCTGGACCGGGACCCCCGCGTCCAGCGCGGCCTGGAAGACGGCCCGCCGGAAGTGCCCCTGCGCGCGGCCGCACCAGGTGCTGCCCTCGGGGAACGCGACGACCGCGGAGCCGGCCCGCAGCGCCCCGGCGATACGGGCGACCGTGTCCGGGAGGGCACGCAGCCGGTCCCGCTCGATGAACAGGACGCCGCTGCGCGCGACCACCGGCCCGGCCAGGGGCCACCGCCCGATCTCCGCCTTGGCGAGCATCCGGGCCGGGCGCACGGCGCCGAGCAGTGGGATGTCCAGCCAGGAGATGTGGTTGGCGACCAGGAGCAGACCGCCGGTGGGTGCGGCGGCGGTGCCGGTGACGCGGACCTGGACCCCGATGGCCCGCGCGATGGCCCGGCACCACCGCCTGACCAGTTCGGCGGGTATCCGCCCGCCGAACGGTGACAGCGCGATCCCGGTCAGGACCAGGACCACGACCGCCGTCATCCGCAGCACGGCCCGGGGCACGGCCGTCGCGGACCCCGTCGGCTCCACGCATGCCTTCGGGGTGCAGGGCGCGCTGGGCAGCCAGACGCTCATCAGGCCGGGGCGAGAGAGAGGAAGTGCCGCAGATAGCGCGGGTTGACCCGGCGCATCGACAGCAGCACGTACAGGTCGGCGACCCCGAAGTCCGGGTCGTGGGCCGGCTCCGCGCACACCCAGGCACCGAGGCGGAGGTAGCCGCGCAGCAGCGGCGGAAGCTCGGTGCGGGCGGAAAACTCCACACGCTCCGCGTTCCAGGGCAGCAGCGGTCGTACGCGGTACTCCTCGGGAGCCAGGTACTTGGTGCGCACGCGGTCCCAGGTGCCCGCCGCGAGGACGCCGCCGTCGGCCAGCGGGATGGAGCAGCAGCCGGCCAGCCATTCGTGGCCGCGGTCGACCATGTAGCGGGCTATACCGGCCCAGATGAGCCCGATGACGGCGCCGTCCCGGTGGTCGGGGTGCACGCAGGATCGGCCGACCTCGACGAGGCCTGGCCGGATCTCGTCGAGGGCGGCCAGGTCGAACTCGCCTTCCGAGTACAGTCGTCCGGCGACGGAGGCCCGCTCCGGCGGCAGCAGCCGGTAGGTGCCGACCACCTGGCCGGTCACCGTGTCGCGGACGAGCAGGTGGTCGCAGTACGCGTCGAAGGCGTCGACGTCGAGGCCCGGTTGCGTGGTGGCCAGCAGGGCGCCCATCTCGCCCGCGAAGACGTCGTGCCGCAGCCGCTGCGCGGCACGGACGTCGTCCTCGTCGCGGGCCAGGGTGACGGTGTAGCGGGTGGGTGCCTCGGGCTGTGGGGGACGGTCGAGCGTGGTGACGCCGGTCATGGCTCTCTCCTGGTCACGGGCCGGTTGTCGGCGGAGCGATGGGCGGGCCGGACTGTCGTACGGCCTGCCGCTCCTGTTCTTCCGATACCGGTTGTCGTGTACGTGACCTGTGCCAGGAGAGCGGATGTGGGGATGTTGAATGCCAGAAGCGCCGGCTGAAGCGAGACGGGGCCGGGGATGAGCACCACTCCCGGCCCCGCCCGTTCGCACGTTGACGGCGAACGACGTACGGCTAACGCTTGCCCGCCTTACGGGTCGCGCGCAGCCATTCTCTGTTCATCCCGGTGATGGAGACCAGCGGGATGCCCTTCGGGCAGGCGGTGGCGCACTCACCGGTGAGGGTGCAGCCGCCGAAGCCCTCGGCGTCCATCTGCCCCACCATGTCGAGGACGCGGGTCTCGCGCTCGGGCGCGCCCTGCGGCAGGACGTTGAGGTGGTTGACCTTCGCCGAGGTGAACAGCATCGCCGAGCCGTTCGGGCAGGCCGCCACGCACGCGCCGCAGCCGATGCACTCGGCGTGCTCGAACGCGAAGTCCGCGTCGGGCTTGGGCACGGGTGTGGCGTGCGCCTCGGGCGCGGCGCCGGTCGGCGCGCTGATGTAACCGCCCGCCTGGATGATCCGGTCGAACGCGGTGCGGTCGACGACGAGGTCCTTCACCACAGGGAAGGCGGAGGCGCGCCACGGCTCGATGTCGATCGTGTCGCCGTCCTTGAAGGACCGCATGTGGAGCTGGCAGGCGGTGGTCCGCTCGGGGCCGTGCGCGTCGCCGTTGATGACGAGCGAGCAGGCTCCGCAGATGCCCTCACGGCAGTCGTGGTCGAAGGCAACGGGGTCGTCGCCCTTGAGGATGAGCTCCTCGTTGAGCGTGTCGAGCATCTCCAGGAACGACATGTCCCGCGAGATTCCGTCCACGTCGTACGTGGACATGGCGCCTTCGGCGTCGGCGTTCTTCTGGCGCCAGACGCGCAGGGTGAGCTTCATGCGTAGCTCCGCTGAGTGGGGTGGACGTACTCGAAGACGAGGTCTTCCTTGTGCAGGACGGGGGCGTCGCCGGCGCCGGTGAACTCCCATGCGGCCGCATAGGAGAACTCCTCGTCGCGGCGGGCGGCCTCGCCGTCCGGGGTCTGGGACTCCTCGCGGAAGTGGCCGCCGCAGGACTCGGCGCGGTGCAGGGCGTCGAGACACATGAGCTCGGCGAGCTCCAGGTAGTCGACGATGCGGTTGGCCTTCTCCAGCGACTGATTCAACTCCTCGCCGGTGCCCGGCACCTTGATGCGGCGCCAGAACTCCTCGCGGATCTGCGGGATCCGGTCGAGGGCCTTGCGCAGGCCTTCCTCCGTACGGGCCATGCCGCAGAACTCCCACATGAGTTCGCCGAGTTCGCGGTGGAAGGAGTCGGGGGTGCGGTCGCCGTCGACGGCGAGGAGGAGGCTGATCCGGTCCTCGGTCTCGGCCAGCACCTCCTGGACGACGGGGTGTTCGGCGCTCACCTCTTCGTGGTGCGGGTTGCGCGCGAGATAGTCGTTGATGGTCGACGGAAGCACGAAGTAGCCGTCGGCGAGACCCTGCATGAGGGCGCTCGCGCCCAGGCGGTTGGCGCCGTGGTCGGAGAAGTTGGCCTCACCGACCGCGAACAGGCCCGGGATCGTGGTCTGCAGGTCGTAGTCGACCCACAGTCCGCCCATCGTGTAGTGCACGGCGGGGTAGATGCGCATGGGCACCTCGTACGGGTTCTCCGCGGTGATCCGCGCGTACATGTCGAAGAGGTTGCCGTACTTCTCCTCGACGGCCTTCTTGCCCATACGGCTGATCGCGTCGGCGAAGTCCAGGTACACGCCCTGGCCGCCGGGGCCCACGCCCCTGCCCTCGTCGCACACGTTCTTCGCGGCGCGCGAGGCGATGTCGCGGGGCACGAGGTTGCCGAAGGCCGGGTAGATGCGCTCCAGGTAGTAGTCGCGCTCGTCCTCGGGGATCTCGTTCGCCGGGCGCGTGTCGCCCTTCGCCTTCGGTACCCAGATGCGTCCGTCGTTGCGCAGCGACTCGCTCATCAGCGTCAGCTTCGACTGGTGGTCGCCGGTGCGCGGGATGCACGTGGGGTGGATCTGGGTGAAGCACGGGTTGGCGAAGTAGGCGCCGCGCCGGTGCGCCCGCCAGACGGCGGTCGCGTTGGAGTTCATGGCGTTCGTCGACAGGTAGAAGACGTTGCCGTAGCCGCCGGACGCGAGGACGACGGCGTCGGCGAAGTACGTGTCGATCTTCCCGGTGATCAGGTCGCGGGCGACGATGCCGCGCGCCTTGCCGTCGACGACGATCACGTCGAGCATCTCGGTGCGCGCGTGCATCTCGATGTTCCCGGCGGCGATCTGCCGTGACAGCGCCTGGTAGGCACCGAGGAGAAGCTGCTGGCCCGTCTGGCCGCGGGCGTAGAACGTACGGGAGACCTGGACGCCGCCGAACGAGCGGGTGTCGAGCAGGCCGCCGTACTCGCGGGCGAACGGGACGCCCTGCGCGACGCACTGGTCGATGATCTCGACGGAGATCTGCGCGAGGCGGTGGACGTTCGACTCGCGGGCCCGGAAGTCGCCGCCCTTGACCGTGTCGTAAAAGAGGCGGTGGACGGAGTCGCCGTCGTTGCGGTAGTTCTTCGCGGCGTTGA
The DNA here is from genome assembly GCF_055760475.1 of Streptomyces sp. DS1-CR2. NCBI lineage: Bacteria > Bacillati > Actinomycetota > Actinomycetes > Kitasatosporales > Streptomycetaceae > Streptomyces > Streptomyces sp. DS1-CR2. The sequence goes on along the minus strand of NZ_CM147085.1, from coordinate 8,052,522 downwards.
TGCCGCCCTGCGCGGCGATCGAGTGGGCGCGGCGCGGGGAGTCCTGGTAGCAGAACTGGACGACGTGGTAGCCCTGTTCGGCGAGGGTGGCGCCCGCGGAGCCGCCGGCCAGGCCGGTGCCGACCACGATCACGGTGTGCTTGCGGCGGTTGGCCGGGTTGACCAGCTTCGCCTCGAAGCGGCGGGTGTCCCAGCGCTCGTTGACGGGGCCCTGGGGGGCCTTGGTGTCGACGACCGGCTCACCGGTCGCGTACTCCGCGTAGGAATTCATGGGTCAGCTCACCACTCCGGTCATGACGCCCACGGGTACGGCGATGAAGCCGGCCGTGAGCAGCAGCGCGAGAACATTGGCGATGGTCTTCAGGACGCGGTCGCGGGTCGCGCTGCCCACGCCGAGGGTCTGCGCCGCGCTCCAGAAGCCGTGCTGGACGTGCAGGCCGAGCGCGAGCATCGCGGCGATGTAGACGACGTTGCCGTACCAGGTGGAGAAGGTGTCGATCACGTTCTGGTACGGGTGGCCCGACTGGAAGCCGCCCGGGTGCGCGGTGCCGGTCGTCAGGTCGAGGAGGTGCCACACGATGAACAGCGCGAGGATGATGCCGCCCCAGCGCATCGTGCGCGTGGCGTAGCTCGAACGCGCCTTCTTGTGCACGTACTTGGCCGGGCGAGCCTTGATGTCGCGCCGGCTCAGCTGGTAGGCGGACGTGGCGTGCGCGACGACGGCGACCACGAGCACGACGCGGACGAGCCACAGCGTCCACTCGTAGTGCATGAACGGCTCACCGACCGTGCGCAGCCAGTGGGCGTAGTGATTGAACTCGCCCGACCCGAAGAAGATCTTCAGGTTGCCGATCATGTGGACGACCAAGTAGAGCAGCATGATCAGGCCGCTCACGGCCATCACTGTCTTCTTGCCGACGGACGAGTCCCAGAGCGTACGCGTCGTGGACGGCCGTCGGTCCGTCCGTGTTGCCAGAGCCATGCCACGCACGCTAGAGCCGAAGGGCCTGATCGGTCCAAGACATGGTCCGGCTCATTTCCATAGGCGCAGGCTATCGAGCGATTACTGTGGGGGTCATGCAGTTCCAGCAGCTCCAGTACTTTGTCGCGGTTGCCGAGACCCGGCACTTCACCCGGGCCGCCGAGGTGGTCCATGTCGCCCAGCCGTCCCTGTCCCAGCAGATCCGGTCCCTGGAGCGGGAACTGGGCGCGGATCTCTTCCTGCGCGCCCGCGGGAACATCACGCTCACCGACGCGGGCGAGGCGCTCCTGCCGCTGGCCCGCCGCATCCTCGCCGACGCGGACACGGCGCGGCAGGAGGTGCAGGAGCTGGCGCAGCTCAAGAGCGGCCGGGTGCGGCTCGGCGCCACGCCCTCGCTGTGCACGGGCCTGCTGCCCGATGTGCTGCGCGGCTTCCACGACCGGTATCCCGGGATCCGCCTGATGATCGAGGAGGGCGGCTCCCACGACCTCGTACGCGAACTCGCGCGCGGCGCGCTGGACCTGGCCCTCGTGGTCCTGCCACTGCCCGCACCGGCGCCGGCACTGACGACCGTGGAGCTGCTGCGGGAGGATCTGGTGGTCGTGTCGTCGCCGGATGCGCCGCGGCCCGGGCGGGGGCGGTCCGTGCGCATCGCCGATCTTGAGGGCGAACGGCTTGTGATGTTCCGGCACGGCTATGACCTGCGAGAACTGACCGTCACCGCGTGCCGGGCGGAGGGGTTCGAGCCGGACTTCGCGGTGGAGGGCGGTGAGATGGACGCGGTGCTGGGATTTGTGCGGGCGGGACTCGGGGTGGCCGTCGTGCCGCATATGGTCGCGACGCGGGCGGGGGCCGATCTGCGGGTGACTCCGCTGGCCCGTCCCGGGCTGCACCGGACGATTGCGCTGGCGCATCGCAGCGATGTGGCTCCGCCTCGGGCCGCACGTGAGTTGCAGCGGATGCTTTTGGAGCGGGGTTGAGGGGGGCGTGTGGGTGCGGGTTCGTTGTGGCTTGTTGCGCAGTTCGCGCCCCTGAAAGGGCTGCTCTTCGGCTGCGGCTTCGTCGTGGCCTGTCGCGCAGTTCCCCGCGCCCCTTACGGGGCCGGGAGCGTGCCCGTCTTTGGGGATCTTGCCGTTAGGCAGTAGGTGTTGCCTGCGGGGTCTCGCAGGACCTGCCAGTGGGGGCCCTGGGACTGCGGGGTCGCGCCCAGGGTTTCGTGCCAGGCTCTGATCGCCTCGATGTTTTCGCAGGCCAGGTCCAGGTGTGCGCCCGTGGGGCGGGCGTCGTCCAGGCGTTGGAGCAGGATGCGGATCGGAAGGTTCGCCGGCGGACGCAGCACGTGGAACTCCGGGAGCGTGCCCGGCGACGAGGTCCAGGCGGTGAACTCGGTCCAGAAGTCGATCTCCGCCTCGTACACCGCAGGGGCCAGGTCGATGCAGACCTGGTCCAGGCGGCTCGTCGTCCCGTCGGGGGCCGTGACGGGGTCGGGGCGGCGGTGTTCGCCGGACCAGGGGACCAGGCAGAACAGCTGGCCGCCGGGTGAGCGAAGGACCTCGAGGCCGTCCTCCGTGTGGACGGGCGTCGCCCCCAGGCGGCGCGCCAGGCCGGCTGTCCGAGCGAGGTCGTCCACCGCGAAGTCCACGTGTGCGCCGCCGGGGCCGTCGACCGCCTGCGCCTTCAGGTACGGATCGGCGGAGCCGTCCGGCAGCAGCGTCGTGAACTCGTCGTGGTCGCCGCGCGGCGCCGACAGGTGCGTCCCTGTGACCCGCGTCCAGAAGTCGCAGGCCGCCCCGAAGTGCGCCTGAGGCCGGTCGATGAAGGCGTACACCCAGCGGATCACCAGGGCCTCACCCGGTCGCGTCGCACAGGGCGAGCTCGTGCAGGCGGTCCGGCGGGCCCGGGCGGGCGTAGTACCAGCCCTGCGCGGTGTCGCAGCCCAGGTCGCGCAGCTGCTCGGCCTGTGCGCCCGTCTCCACGCCCTCCACGGTGACCGAGAGGTCGAGGCTGTGCGCGAGCGCGACGATGCCCTCGACGATCTTCAGGTCGACGGGGTCGGCGGGGTACCGCTGCATGCCCTGCGTGAAGGAGCGGTCCAGCTTGAGGACGCCCACAGGGAGCCGGCGCAGGTTCGCGAGGTTCGAGTAGCCCGTACCGAAGTCGTCCAGCGCGATGTCCACGCCCATCTCGGCGAGCCGGCGCAGGGGCTTCAGGAGATCGTCATCCGCGCCGATCAGGGCCGACTCGGTGACCTCCAGGCACAGGGCGCCGGGTTCGAGTCCGAAGCGCTCCAGGATGTCGACGGTGTCGGAGACCAGGCCCGGGTGGGTCAGCTGCATCGGGGACAGGTTCACGTTGATGCGCAGGGGTCCCGCGTCCTCGTAACGCTCCTGCCAGACCCGGGCCTGGCGCACCGACTCCTCCAGGACCCAGCGCCCGAGCGGCACGATGAGGCCGGTGTCCTCGGCGAGCGGGATGAACTGATCGGGCCCGAGCACACCGTGCTGCGGATGCAGCCACCGCACCAGCGCCTCGGCGCCCCGCACACTGCCGTCGCCGAGATGCACGAGCGGCTGGTACTCGATGAAGAACTCGCCGCGCTCCAGGGCCGCGGGCAGCGCGGTCGTGAGGCCGTGCCGGGTGATGACGCGCGCGTCGGCCTCGGGGTCGGCGAGCTCGTAGCGGTTGCCGCCCGCCGACTTGGCCCGGTACATGGTGATGTCGGCGCTGCGCAGCACCTCCGCCGGGCTGCGCTCCCCCGCCGCGGGGCCCTCCACGATGCCGATGGAGCCGCGCACGGTCAGCTCGCGGCCGTCGATGCGGATGGGGGCGGCCAGCGCGTGCATGATGCGCCCGGCGAGGTCGTCGACCTCGGCCGCGGTGTCACGGCCGGTGGTCAGCGCGACGAACTCGTCGCCGCCGAGCCTCGCCACCATCTCGCCGGGCGCGGTGGCGCAGGCCTGGAGACGGTCGGCGACCTCGACGAGGAGCCGGTCTCCCGCCGCGTGGCCGAGGCTGTCGTTGATGGTCTTGAAGCCGTCGAGGTCGAGGTAGCACAGGCCGAAGCGCATGCCGTCGCCGGCCGCGAGCGCCTTCTCCAGGCGCTCGAAGAACAGGGTCCTGTTGGGGAGCCCGGTGAGCGCGTCATGGGTGGCCTCGTAGCGCAGCCGCAGGTTCAGGAGGCGGCGCTCGGTGGTGTCCTCCATCAGCGCCAGCTGGTACTGCGGCACTCCGTCGGCGTCCCGCAGCAGGGAGACGGTCAGGTTCGTCCACAGGGCGGTGCCGTCGGGACGGTAGAACGCCTTCTCGACGCGGTAGTGCTCACGCTCGCCGCGCACCAGCTCCCGGTACAGGCGCCACACGTGCGGGGCGTCGTCGGGGTGGGTCCACTCGACGACGTTGCGGCCGCGTACCAGGTTCTCGGCGCCGCCGAACATGCGCACCAGCGCGTCGTTGGCCTCCAGGACCGTGCCCTCGAGGTCCACTATGCCGATGCCGATGGCCGCGCCGTGGAACACCGCGCGGAACCGGGCCTCGCTCGCGTGAAGGGCCTCGGCGACCGCGCTGCGCGCGCTCAGGGCGGCCCGTGAGATGGCCTCCTGCTCGGCGAGTGTCCGCTCGCGCAGGGCCTGGGCGAAGCCGGCCGCGACGGAGTGCTGGAGCCGGGCGCAGCGCGCCCGCAGCTCTTCCTCGCGCCGGTCGTCGTCGGTACGGCAGTACAGGACGAGGTAGGCGTCGACGACGTCGAGGGTGCGGGTGAGCGCCTCGGGGTCGGTGCAGTGCACGCCGATCAGTGCCGCGCCGACGGCCTGGGCCGCGGGCGCGTCCAGGGTCCGCTCGCCGAGCGCGTCCCGCAACCGCCGTGCGAGCGGCATGAGTTCCTTCTCGAACTCGACCCGGGTCAGGGAGGTCGCCGTCACCGGGAAGATCGCCCGGCTCCAGATGGTGGCGAACCTGCGCAGTCTGCCCTCGGGCCCGTCCTGTTCGCCGCTCACGCCTTGCGCCCCACGCCGGCGCAGCCCGAGAAGGCATAGGGATCCTCGTCCGCGGGCGCGTTCTCCGGCCGCCATTCGGGCATCTGTACGAGTCCGGGTTCCACCATCTCGTATCCCTCGAAGAATCGCGCGATCTCCTCGCGCGAGCGCATGATCAGCGGGTTGCGGATGTTCTTGTACACGTCGACCGTGCCGGCGGCGCGCTCGGCGGGTACAGGGATGCCCTCGTACGCGGCGTGCGTGACGATCAGGAGGCTGCCCGGCGCGAGGGCGTCGCGCAGCTCGGCGACGGCGCTCTGCGGGTCGTCGGCGTCCTCGACGAAGTGCAGGACGGCGACGAGGAGCAGGGCGACCGGCTTGTCCAGGTCGAGGAGTTCACGGACCTCGAGGGCCGCGAGGATCTCCCGGGGCTTGCGCAGGTCGGCGGTCACGACGGCCGCGCGGTCGTTGCCTTCGAGGACGGCCCGGCTGTGCGCGACGGCGACCGGGTCGTGGTCGACGTACACGACGCGCGCTTCGGAGTCGGCCGCCTGGGCCACCTCGTGAACGTTGCCGAAGGTGGGGATTCCGGATCCGATGTCCAGGAACTGGGTGACGCCCTGCTGGACCGCGTAACGCACCGCCCGGCGCATGAAGGCACGATTCGCCTGCATGATCTTCGGGAGCCCCGGCATGAACTCCATCGCCTTGCGGGCCGCCTCCCGGTCCACCTCGAAGTTGTGCGAACCGCCCAGGTAGTAGTCGTAGATCCGGGACACGCTGGGCACCGAGATGTCGATGCCCTGAGGGGCCCAGGCGGGACGCTCCATCAATGTCTCCAAGGCGTAGGCGAGCCGGTGTTCGAGCTGAGGCTACTGATCGCCCGCCAATGGAGCGAGTCAAAACGGAAATTGACCGTCCGTTCTCGGTCACTGCCTCCGGCAAGTGCCGAATGGCAATGATCCGAAATCACCCCGAAACCCTCTCTGTTGCAACGGAAAAGAACCGGCCTGCTCCCCCCGCATGATCACGGGGGGAACAGACCGGCGATTCGCCAAATCCGCAGCAGACTCTACGCGGTGCCCCTACTTCGGCGCTCCCACGGGCTTTCCGTCGGGCGCAGCGGCGTACCAAGTTCCCTTCACACCCTGCCCATTGGTGTCACCGGGCTTCTTGTCACCGGAGAAGGTGTAGATCGGCCAGCAGTTGATCGTCTGCTGCTTGCCGCCGTCGGGGCGGTCGTACGTCATGAAGCCCTTCTTGAGGATGCCCTTGGTGTCGTTCTTCGCGACGGGTGCCACGGCCGGCCAGTTCTCCGCGCAGGCGTCGACGCAGTTCGACTTGATGGGCCAGGCCGAGTCCTTGAGGAACCGGTAGACGGTCATCCCGTTCTTGTCGACGACGATCTCGCCGAGCTTCGGGTCCTTGCGCGTGGACAGACCGGCGAGGTCGGCGGGGAGCGCGGCGGCGGGGCTCGCCTTCTTGCCGTCGGGCCCGGCGGCGTACCAGACGCCTCCCACGCCCTGCCCCTTCGCGTCGCCCGGCTTGGTGTCCATCGCGTACCGGTACATGGGCCAGCCGTCGATCGTCAGCTGCTTGGTGCCGTCGGCCGCGGTGACCTCGCCGAGCAGCGACTGGTCGACGCCGGGCGCCGCCTCGGCGCCGTCCGCGGGCACCACGGGCCACGCCTTGAGGCAGGCGTCGTCACAGTTCGACTTGGGCGGCTGCGCGGTGTCCTTGTCGAAGCGGTACATCGTGAAGCCCTCGCTGTCCGTGAGGACCTGGCCGAGCTTCTTGCTGTCCCAGGTGGCGAGCTGTCCGGCCGGCTTCGCCTTGGCCGCCCCCGCGTCCTTCGCGTCTCCGTAGCCGTCGCCACTGCCGTACGCGTCCCCGTTGCCGTAACCGCCCTGCGCCGGGGCGGCGTTGCCCACGGACTGGCCGTTGGGCGACTGGTCGCCCTGGTCCTGACCGCACGCCGTCGTCAGCGCCAGCAGGGCCGCAGCTGTCGCTACGAGTGAGGCGCTCCGCCAGGTGTTCATTGCCAACTCCCGCTGGTTGCTTGGGTGTTGTGCGATCCCGGAAGGGGCCGCACATGGCCCTAGGTACGCGCGGCGACGGCGGATGTGTTCAACGGGGCCGGAAATTTCTTTTGGGTGAGGGGGCGCGGGACGCATCCGGGGCGGGGCCACGCGTGCGCTCCGGTGGCCGCGGGCAAACCTGACGCCCCCCATCTCCCCACCTTCGGACCAATCCTCGGGGGCCGGGGCGTGGCGGCGCCGCCCGCCGCCCATGATCTCCGTCGTGTACGGATCCAGAGGGGCCAGGTCGACCCTGGTCACACGGGTGGTGGCGGTGCTCGCGCTGGCCTGGCTGCTGGGCTCGCCCGCGGCCGGCACCACGGCGGCCGCACTGACCCCGGGCGACAACTGCGCGTCTGCCTCGATCGGCAAGGGCGGCGACGCGATAGCCCGCGCCGGGGACGGCGTCGTCTGCCGGGCGGGACCCGTCAAGCCACCGCCGCGGAAGCCCGCGCCTCCCCCGGTCCCAGAACCACCGCCTCCACCACCGCCGCCTCCTCCCCCACCGCCACCGCCACCTCCGCCACCGCCTCCGCCCATGAAGGCACCGCCGCCGCCCGCCCCGAAGCCGACCGTGCGCCCCAAGCCCTCGCCGACTCCGGTGAGTTACCCCGCATACCGACCCGCGCCCCGCAAGGCGCCGCCGAGCGGCGGGCCTTCCCTGGTCTCGCTCACCCTGCTCATCACCGCACCCGCGGTGCTCGCCGTAGCCGCGCTGCGCCCGCGCTGACCGCCCGGAGGTCCCGATGTCGGAATGGCTTGTTCTCACTCTCGCGATGGTGGCCGCGTGCGCGGTCGTGCTCGTCGTGACCGTTCTTCAGCAGCGCAGGATCGGCGACGACGACGACCCGAGCGAGACCCCTGACGTCATCGAGTACATGACGATGATGATCGGCGTGGTGTACGCGATCGTCCTGGGCCTCGCCATCGCAGGTGTCTGGGAGGGCCGCAGCGCCGCCCAGGACCATGTACGCAACGAGGCGCAGGCACTGCACGAGATCCACGAACGCGTCCGCGTCTATCCGACGGAGGTCAGAACCCGTATCCGCTCGGATGTCGACACCTATGTCAGCCATGTCGTCACCACCGAGTGGCGCACGATGAAGAACAAGGGCCATCTCACCGCCGAGGGCACCCGGCTCCTCGACAAGGTGCGCCACGACGTCACCGACTACCAGCCGAAGACGGACTTCGAGGCACAGGCCTACCAGCCGCTGCTCGACCAGATCACCGCCGCGGACGACGCCCGCAACGCGCGCGCGGACTCCACCGGCGCCACGATGCCGGGCGTGGTCTGGTTCGGCCTCATCGCGGGAGGCCTCGTCACGATCGGGATGGTCTTCGCACTCCAGATCCGCAGAACGGCACGCGAGCTGGTCCTCGCCGGGCTCTTCTCGGCGCTGATCGCGTTCCTGCTCTTCCTGGTCTGGGACCTCGACGCGCCCTACAGCCGCGGGGTCGCGGCCACCGTGGAACCCTTCCTCATGCTGTTCCCGCACACCGGGGGGTGAGACCGACGGGCCGCGCTCGTCTCCGGGTCGGCGCGGCCCGCCCTGCACCCTGCGCCCCGGCGACGCACTCTGGTGCCATGACTGCCTGGCACACCCCCATCGTCGTACACCCTCCCGCGCCCGAGGGCGGGCGACATGTCACCGTGCGGGGGCGGGCCGTCGGGCTCGCGCACAGCGATCAGGACCTCATCCGGCTGCTGCGTTCGGCCGGGCTCGGGGAGTCCGACACGACGCTCGACGATCCCCATCTGGTCGAGTGGCGCGGCGCGGGCGCGCACGTATGGCACACGACGGGCCCCGACGAGCCGTCCCCGCACCACCCTGTCGCCTGACCGGCGGACAGCGTCGCCCCGTGTCGGCGATGCCGACTCGTAGGGCACGCCGCAGTCCTGGCCGCCACCCATTCGCTCCTGGGCTGTCGCCCGCCGCGTGCGCCGCGCTTAGTTTTTGAGTAAGCGCAAGTGACGCGGTCTCGCCGCCACGTCGAGAGGGGTGAACGAATGTCTTCGTCCCAGCCGGCCGACGAGGAGGGTCAGCAGAAGAAGCGCGCGCCGTGGGGCGTGATGGCGCTGATTCTGCTCACCGGACTCGCGCTGATCCGTAATGGATCGGGGGAATTCGACATCGGTCCCCCGCAGCCCGCGTCGGCGGCGGCAGCGGATCCCCGCTTCCCGTCCGGTGCGGCACCGAAGCCGCTGCCGTTCTCCGCGGCGGACCGGGTGCAGATCCCGGCGATCCAGGTGGACGCCCCGGTCATGCCCGTAGGGGTCGATCCGGACGGCTGGGTGGACGCCCCGCCGCCCGAGGACCCGAATCTCGCGGGCTGGTTCACCGGGGGCGTGACTCCGGGCGAGAAGGGCACCGCTGTGATCGTCGGCCATGTCGACAACCAGCAGGGGCCCGCGGTCTTCTACGGCCTCGGCTCGCTCAAAAAGGGAAATCGCGTCCAGGTCGTGCGCAAGGACCGGAAGACCGCCGTGTTCGAGATCTACGGCATCGAGGTCTTCGAGAAGGCGAATTTCCCGGGTAACCGCGTCTACGGCAGTAAGGGAGCGCCCGAACTGAGGGTGATCACGTGCGGTGGCGATTTCTCCGAGCAGAACGGCTACGACGGGAATGTCGTCGTCTTCGCCCGCCTGGTCGAGGTGCGCTGACCCGGTGGGCGAAAGCCGGGCTCGCACTCCCCGGCGTCTTGGCGCCGTGATGCGGTGGCCCGGATCGAGGAGTTCCGGGAGACAGACAGGTGCGCAGGGCGGCAACACTCCGGGAGCGGTTGCCGCCCGCGTCATGGCTGAGGACGACGACGCCGGGGGCCGCCCCGGCCCGGAAGAGCCGCCCCCAGCACCTGTGAGACCTGCGGTTTCCGCTAGCCTCACCGCTGTGAACGCAGAGCAGCCACACCAGTTCGAACGCGGTACGGACGGCCCCAAGGTGATCGTGGTCGGGGTGGACGGCTCCGACTCGTCGCTGCGCGCCGCGTCCTACGCCGGAGGCCTCGCGCGGCGCCAGCGCGCCCTCCTCGCTGTCGTCTACGTCCAGCCCGTCATGGCCGCCGGCGCCGCGCTCGGCGTCCCCGTGGCCGACACCACGGACGAGATCGCCGAGGGTCTGATCACCGAGATCAGGGAAGCGGCGGAGCGGGTGAAGGACATATTCGAGGTGCGCTGGGAGTTCCACACCTTCCGCGGCGACCCGTACAACGGCCTGGTCACCGCCGCCGACGAACTGAAGGCGGACGCCGTGGTCGTCGGCGCGTCCGAACAGGCGGGACACCGCTTCGTCGGGTCGGTGGCGATCCGGCTGGTGAAGGCGGGGCGCTGGCCCGTCACCGTGGTTCCGTAACCACCCCCGAACCCTCACACCCCGTGGGGCGTGCCTTCTTCCGTAGCCGCCGCGGCTGGGCCATCATGATCGGCCTCAGCCGACTGCAGTCCGCGAAGAGGTGGAGCCCATGGCCGGTCTCAGAGGACTTCGGATAGGGCAGGGCGTGCTGCGCCGCAAGCCCATCGAGCACATCGAGGAGGCGGAGGGCGGGGCGACGCAGCAGCTGACCCGCTCGCTCGGCCTGTGGCAGCTCACCGCGATCGGTGTCGGCGGCATCATCGGCGCCGGCATCTTCACCCTCGCGGGCACGGTCGCCAACGGAACGGCGGGGCCCGCGGTCCTGATCTCGTTCCTCATCGCGGGCGTCGCGAGCGCCTGCGCCGCACTGTCCTACGCGGAGTTCGCCGGCCTGATCCCGAAGGCCGGCTCCGCCTACACGTACGGGTACGCCGTCCTCGGCGAGCTGGTCGGCTGGTTCATCGGCTGGGACCTGCTCCTGGAGTACACGGCGATCGTCGCGGTCGTGGCCATCGGCATCTCCGGCTACTTCGGCTTCCTGCTCGGCGAGGTCGGCCTCGATCTGCCGAAGTGGATGCTGGGCGCGCCGGGCACGGGCGACGGCCACAAGGTCGACCTGTTCGCCGCGCTGCTGTGCCTGCTCATCGCGTATCTGCTGACGCTGGGCATCAAGAACGCGGCCCGCTTCGAGACCGTCGTGGTGGTCCTGAAGGTCCTCGTGGTGCTGGTCGTCATCGCCGTGGGCTTCTTCCACATCAACACGGGCAACTACACGCCGTTCTTCCCGTTCGGCGTCAGCGGCGCGTTCACGGGCGCGGCCACCGTCTTCTTCGCGGTGTTCGGGTACGACGCCATGTCGACGGCTGCCGAGGAGTCCAAGGACGCGCAGCGCCACATGCCGAAGGCGATCCTCTACTCGCTCGCGATCTCGATGGTCCTGTACGTGCTGGCCTGCCTGGTCCTGACCGGGATGCAGAACTACAAGGACATCGACCCGGAGAGCGGCTTCTCGACGGCGTTCAAGTCGGTGGGCCTGAGCGGTCTCGCGGATGTCATCGCGGTGGGCGCGATCATCGGCATCCTCACGGTGATGTTCACCTTCATGCTGGGCGTCACCCGTGTGTGGTTCTCGATGAGCCGTGACGGGCTGCTGCCCAAGTGGTTCGCGAAGACCCATCCGACCCGGCACGTGCCGACGCGCGTGACGTGGATCGTCGGGTGCGCGTCGGCCGTCATCGCCGGGTTCCTGCCGATCGGGGAGGCGGCCGAGCTGACCAACATCGGCATCCTGCTGGCGTTCGTCGTGGTGTGCATCGCGGTGATCGTGCTGCGCTACAAGCGGCCCGACCTGCCCCGCACGTTCCGCACGCCCGGTATGCCGGCGGTGCCCGCGCTCGGCGTCGTCTTCTCGATCTGGCTGATCACGTTCCTGCAGTGGCAGACGTGGGTGCGGTTCGCGGTGTGGTTCGCCATCGGGCTCGTCATCTACTTCAGTTACTCGTACAAGAGGTCGGAGCTGGCGAAGACGGACCCGTTGGCGAAGTCCTGACCGCTACCTGCCCATGGTCAGGCCGTCCTCGGCCGCGCCGCGGCTGAGGACGGCCTGACTGATCCGGTCGCGGACGTCGTTCAGGCCGAGGCCGTCGTGGATGGCCTGGTTGACGTTGATGACGCGGCCCGAGCCGACGTTGAACCACTGGGGGAGGAACTCGGCCTTACGCACCTCCCAGCGCCCGCCGGCCCGCTCCGGCGGCGCGAAGGTGAAGCGGCCGATGGTGCCCTCGTTGCCGCGCGGGTCCTGGGCGCCGTCGTAGTTGTACATCTCGCCGGCGATCTGGTCGCCCATGCCGTAGACCACCCAGGTGCCGTTGACCTTCTCGTACGCCTGCGGGACGTGCGCGTGCGTGCCGAGGATGAGGTCGATGTCGGGGCGGCCGTCCGTGCGGGACGCGGTGAGCTCGTCGCCGAGTCGCAGCTGGGTCTCGTCCGGCTCGTCCTGCCACTCGGTGCCCCAGTGCAGCGAGAGGACCACCACGTCCGCGCCCGCCTTCCGGGCCGCCCGCGCGTCGTCGACGATCCTCTGACGGTCGATCGTATTCACGGCCCACGGCCGCCCCTTGGGCATCGGGGCGCCGTTCGTGTCGTACGTGTACGCGAGGTGGGCGACCTTGGCGTCACCGGCGCGCAGCCACGTGGGGCTGCCGGCCTCGGCGGCGGTTCGGGCCGACCCCGTGTGGCGGATGCCCGCGCGGTCCATGGCATTGAGAGTGCGGTCGATGCCGGCGGCGCCGTCGTCGAGGGCGTGGTCCGAGGCTGTGGAGCAGGCGTCGTAGCCCGTGTCGTGCAGCCCTTTGGCGACCTCGGGCGGGGACTTGAATTTCGGGTCGCCGGTGTAGTGGCCCTCGGTGCCGTAGACCGTCTCCATGTGACAGATCGCCAGGTCCGCCTTGGAGACGGCCGGCTGCACGCCGGACAGCATCGGCGCGAAGTCGTACCCGTCGCCGCCCGCGTCGGTTTTCGCCTTCTTGATGATCGAGGCGTGCGGCAGTACGTCACCGGAGGCGACAAGCGTGAAGCCGCGGTGCCCGCCGGTGGCGCCGCCGGCTGCCGACGGCGCCGGGGTGTCGCTGCCGCGGGGCGCCGGGGTGTCGCTGCCCTGGGGCGCCGGACGATGTGTGCGGTCCGCGGGCGCGGAGCAGCCTGCGCCCGCCGCGATCAGTGCGGCCGCGAGGACCGCAGCGCCCTGCCGTGTGCGCCGTGCGTGGGGCGTGTGTCTGGTGCGTCCCGTGCGGCTTGTGACCCGTGTGCGTTGCGTCATCGGCCAAGCTCCATGATTCGGTGAATAAGGTGATTTTCGACATACGCATAGACGTACGGGCATCGGGCCGAGTCAAGGCTCCATACCGCCGCAGTCCCCGGAACGGCGTCACGTTCCGGCGCAGTCGGCCCCGTTCGCCGCACCGCTTGCCGACGGCATCGACCGCCCGTCGCAGACCGCTGCCCGTGCTCTGGGCGTGAGCGGCGCGCTGCGCTGCCATACGGCCATGACGATCGCTACGAAGACCGAAGGACCCGACCGCACGGCAGCACATGTGCTGGCCGAGCTTCAGCGCGAGCACGGCAGGCCGCTTCTCTCCTTCCTCCTGCGGCTGTGCGACGGCGACCGGCAGCGGGCGGAAGACCTGGTCCAGGAGACGTTCGTCCGCGCCTGGCAGCATCCGGAGGCGCTGCGCGCCGACTACGAGTCCGTGCGGCCCTGGCTGTTCACCGTCGGCCGCAGGCTCGCCATAGACGCCCGGCGCGCGCGGCTCGCCCGCCCCCCGGAGATCGGCGGCACGGTCCTGGAGAGCGCGCGGGTCTGCGCCGACCACGCGGAGCGCTCGGCGGCCGCGCTCGATGTGCGGGAGGCCGTGGCGACGCTCAGTCCCGAGCACCGGGCGGTGCTCCTCCAGGTGTACTTCCGTGGCGCCTCCGTGGCCGAGGCCGCCGCGGCGCTCGGCATCCCGCCCGGTACCGTGAAGTCCCGCGCGTACTACGCGCTGCGCGCACTGCGCAGGGTGCTCCCGGGCTATGAGGCGAACACGGCCGGCCCACATTGAAACCGGACGGCAGGTCAAGCCTCCGTAAAGCGCCTTGCCCGGTGCCCCGGTCCTCGATTGAGTAATCGGCTGTCCTCCCCCGCCCGGTCGGGCGCGAGGGCCCGGGGGCCGGCACAGCGCACGGACCGGAGGAAGGCAGGAAGGGATGCTGCACGGGAGCAAGGAAGGCACATCGGGCGCCGACGGCGGCGAACTGACGGTGCCGATGGCGTGGTTGTACGCCGAATACATCGCCGATGAGCTGCTGCGCACCGGTGATCTGATGCCGCCCACGTCCTTCGAGTTCCGGGCCGGGCGCGACGCACTCGCACTGACGATCTTCCTGTCGGACACGGACGGCGAGCTGTCCGGCATCCGGGTCGTGTCCCAGCTGGAGACCTGGCTGTCGCTGACGGCGTACGACCAGCCGTGGCAGTACTGGGTGCGGGAGCACATGGGGCGCCTTGCCGCGCAGGCGCTTGATGAGAACAGACCTTCGCCGGACCTCGAACTGGCCGAGGCGGCCTGGCGATGGCTGGAGGAGACGGAGCTGCTCGCCCCGGACCTGGACTCCGTGCCGGGCCGCGGGTCGCTGCCGGGCGAGGAGGACGACGGGCCGAAGGTATGGACACCGGCGTGGCAACTGGGGCTGCCGCTCGGCCATCTGGCGATCCATCTGTTCTGAGGCCCGTCGGCCTCTTCGCAGGGCCCCTGCCGTCCCGCTATTCGATCTAGACGCCCGAAGAGTGCACGCCCGCACGGTACTTGGGGATCCGCACGGTGATCTTCATGCCCGCGCCCGTGCCGGTCTCGATGACGAGGCCGTAGTCGTCGCCGAACACCTGCCTGAGCCGCTCGTCGACGTTCGAGAGGCCGATCCCGGTCGAGGGGCCGCCCTCGCCGCGCAGGATCGCGCGCAGCTCTCCCGGGTCCATGCCGACCCCGTCGTCCTCGATGACGACCTCCGCCTCCGCGCCCGCGTCTCGGGCGCCGATGGTGATGCGGCTGCCGGTGACGGCGCCCTCCAGGCCGTGCTTCACGGCGTTCTCGACGAGGGGCTGAAGGCACAGGAAGGGCAGCGCCACCGGCAGCACCTCGGGCGCGATCTGGAGCGTGACCGAGAGCCGGTCGCCGAACCGGGCCCGGACCAGGGCCAGATACTGGTCGATGGAGTGCAGTTCGTCGGCGAGCGTGGTGAAGTCGCCGTGGCGGCGGAACGAGTAACGGGTGAAGTCGGCGAATTCCAGGAGTAGTTCGCGGGCCCGCTCGGGGTCGGTGCGCACGAACGAGGCGATGGCGGCCAGTGAGTTGAAAATGAAGTGCGGCGAGATCTGCGCGCGCAGCGCCTTGATCTCGGCCTCGATGAGGCGGGTGCGGGAACGGTCGAGTTCGGCCAGCTCCAGCTGTACGGAGATCCAGCGGGCCACCTCGTCGGCAGCGCGGGCGAGGACGGCCGACTCGCGGGGCGCGTAGGCGACGAGGGCGCCGAGCACGCGTCCGTCGGTGACGATCGGGGCGGCCACGGCCCAGCGCAGCGGGCAGTCGACGGCGTCGCATCCGCAGCCGAACGCGGCGCTGCGCCCGGTGTCGAGCAGCCCTTCGAGATGCTGCATGACCTGTTTGCCGTGCTGGTCCCCCGCGCCGTCCCAGGCGAGGACGGCGGTGCGGTTGGTGAGACAGAGCGCGTCGGTGCCGAGCAGCGTGCGCAGCCTGCGGGCAGACCTGCGAGCCGACTCCTCGGTGAGCCCGGCCCGCAGCGGCGGCGCGGCGAGCGAGGCGGTGTGCAGCGTGTCGAAGGTGGCCCGCTCCACGGGCGTACCGACGTCGCTGCGGCC
Organism: Streptomyces sp. DS1-CR2; assembly: GCF_055760475.1. Taxonomy (NCBI): domain Bacteria; kingdom Bacillati; phylum Actinomycetota; class Actinomycetes; order Kitasatosporales; family Streptomycetaceae; genus Streptomyces; species Streptomyces sp. DS1-CR2. Next base: position 8,036,725 of record NZ_CM147085.1, on the reverse strand, counting down.
CCCCGGGTGCGCCGTGCGCCGGCCGAGGACGAAGCCGCCCGCGAGGAGGAGCGGGCACAGGGCGAGAAGTACGGCGGTGGCGGTCACGGGCGGGCTCCCTGCTCGCCCGCGGTGATCGTCCCGCCCGTGCTGAGCGACTCGGGCAGGTGCAGCCGCGTCATCGTGGCGCTGGTGTGCGGCGGTACGGAGTCCTGGGTGGCCAGCGATACGAGGATCATGGCGAGGAAGCCGACCGGGACCGACCACACGGCGGGCCAGGCGAGCAGTGTGTGCAGCCAGCCGCCCTGCGCGACGCCGGCGACGGTCAGGGTGACCGCGACGAGCGCGGAGCCGCCGCCGAGCAGCAGCCCCGCCCGCGCGCCGGGCGGGGTGAGCCGCCGCCACCAGATGCCGAGCACGAGCAGCGGGCAGAACGAGGACGCCGACACCGCGAACGCCATCCCGACGGCGTCCGCCACCGGCACCCCGCTGACCAGGAGCGCCCCGCCCAGCGGCACGGTCATCGCGAGGAGTGTCGCCAGGCGGAAGTGCCGGACGCCGCGGGCCGGCAGGACGTCCTGGCTGAGCACACCGGCGACGGCCATCGTCAGGCCCGAGGCGGTCGACAGGAACGCGGCGAAGGCGCCCCCGGCCACGAGCGCCCCGAGCAGGTCACCGCCGAGCCCGCCTATGGCCCGCCCCGGCAGGAGCAGGACGGCCGCGTCGGCGTCCTGGGTGGCGCTCAGTTCGGGCGCGTACAGACGGCCGAGCCAGCCGTAGATCGGCGGCAGGACGTAGAAGAGCCCGATGAGGGCGAGCACGGCGACCGTGGTGCGGCGGGCCGCGCGGCCGTTCGGGCTGGTGTAGAAGCGGACGACGACGTGCGGCAGGCCCATCGTGCCGAGGAGCGTGGCGACGATGAGGCCGTACGTCGCGTACAGCGGGTGGTCGGCGCGGCTGGTGGCGAGCGGCTGCCCGGAGCCCGCACCGGACCAGGGCACGCCGTCGGCGGAGGGCGGGGTGCCGCCGTCGCCGTGCCAGGCGAGGACCAGGAAGAACGCGGGCACGAGCAGCGCGGTCAGCTTCAGCCAGTACTGGAAGGCCTGCACGAAGGTGATGGAGCGCATGCCGCCCGCGGCGACCGCGAGGACGACGACAGCGGCGACGAGCGCCCCGCCGAACCAGCGCGGCGCGCCCGTGAGGATCTGCAAGGTGAGCCCGGCGCCCTGGAGTTGGGGCACGAGGTAGAGCCAGCCCGCGCCGACCACGAGCATGCTGACGACCCTGCGGACGCTGCGGGACTCCAGGCGGCCCTCGGCGAAGTCGGGCAGCGTGTACGCGCCGGAGCGGCGCAGCGGGGCCGCGACGAACACGAGCAGGACGAGGTATCCGGCGGTGTAGCCGACGGGGTACCAGAGCATGTCGGGGCCGTGCACGAGCAGCAGTCCGGCGACGCCGAGGAAGGAGGCGGCGGAGAGGTACTCGCCGCTGATCGCCGCGGCGTTGAGGCCGGGCCCCACCGTGCGCGAGGCGACGTAGAAGTCGGAGGTGGTGCGGGAGATGCGCAGGCCGAAGCCGCCGATGAGGACCGTGGCCAGGACGACCACGGCCACGGCGGGTATCGCGTACGCCTCGTTCACGGCGCCCCGTGACGTTCGCGGACGGCCCGGCCGTGCACGAGGCGGGCGAAGTCGCGTTCGTTGCGCTCGGCCCGGCGCACGTACCACCATGCGATGAGGACGAGGACCGGGTAGCAGCCGAAGCCGAGGACGATCCAGACGACGGTGGTGTTGCGCAGCGCGCCGAAGAAGAGGGGCAGGGTCACCACGGGCAGCGCGAGGACCGCGAACGCGGTGAGTGCGGTGCGGAGTTGGCTGCGCATCAGGGAGCGGACGTAGGCCGCGCCCAGCGTCGTCTGTTCGTCGATCTCCCACTGGGTGGGGTGGCCGGGCAGCCGGCGCACCGCGCGCGGCCCGCCGGTCACGACCTCGCGGCGGGGTGCGGGTTCAGCGCTGGCGGACACGGCCGGAGTGTAGGCGGCGGTGCGGGCCGAGCGGAAGAGGCCGACGGGTATCGGCCCAGGTCACGCGGTTTCCGGTCAGCCGCCCGCGCGCCGCATCAGGAGTTCGCGCACGCGGCTCGCGTGGCGACGGCTCACGGCGAGTTCGGCGTCGCCTATCCGCACGCTCATGCCTCCGCCGTCGAGGCGGAGTTCGTCGATGCGGTGCAGGGCGACGAGATGGCTGCGGTGGATCCGGACGAACCCGTACGACTGCCAGCGCTCCTCCAGGGTGGTCAGCGGTATGCGCACGAGGTGGCTGGCGTCGGCGGTGTGCAGGCGGGCGTAGTCGCCCTGGGCCTCGGCGTACGTGATGTCGGCGACGGCCACGAGTCGGGTGACCCCGCCGAGTTCGACGGGGATCCGGTCGGCGGAGAGGTCCACGGCGGGCCGGGCGACGGCGGCCTGCTCGGCGACGCGCCGCACGGCCTCCGCGAGGCGTTCCCTGCGGACGGGCTTGAGGACGTAGTCGACGGCCTTCAGGTCGAAGGCCTGCACGGCGAAGTCCTCGTGGGCGGTGACGAAGACGATCATCGGAGGCTTGGCGAACCCGGCGAGGAGCCGGGCCACGTCGAGGCCCGTGAGCCCGGCCATCTGGATGTCGAGGAACAGCACGTCGATGGCGCCGGCGTCGTCGCCTGCCGCGTCCAGGGCGCGGCCGATGCGGCGCAGCGCCTCGTTCGCGTCGGTGGCGCCCTCGGCAGCGCGCACCCGCGGGTCGGCCCGCAACAGGTAGAGCAGCTCGGCGAGTGCGGGTTCCTCGTCGTCGACGGCCAGTACGCGCAGCATGCGGCTGGAGTGTAGGTGGTTGCCCCGTGGTGGCCAATCCTGGTGGGACTTGAGTGATTCGGCGGCCGGTTGCGTACGGAAGGGCGAGCGGCACACACGGTCCGGTCAGAGGTCAGACACGTACGACGCGAGGAACGGCATGAGGTCCCTGGATCGGCATCGCGACGCCGGCGCCTACGCGCTGGGCGTTCTCGACGAGGCGGACCGGTTCCGCTTCGAGGACCATCTCGGGCAGTGCCCCGGGTGCGTGGCGCGGGTCGGGGAGTTCGGGTCCACGACGGCGGCCCTGGCCCTGTACGCGCGGGCAACTCCGCCGGCCGTGGAGACGGTGGCCGAGGCGGGCCCCGTGCTCCTGGACGGGCTGGTCTCGCGGATGGAGCGGGTGCGCCGCGCGGGCCGGAGGCGGTGGCTGTGCGCGATGGCGGCGACGGTCGTGCTCGCCGTGGCGGGGCCGGGTGTTTTGGTCCTGGGCGGATCCGGTGACGGCGCCGTGCGCGTGGACGCGCGGGACGCGGGGACCGGGGTGTCGGCCTCGGTGACGGCGTCCGGCCACGAGTGGGGCACCGGGGTGGGGCTCGAGGTCCGCGACGCGCGCGGCCCACGGGTGTGCGAGCTGGTGGTCGTCGGCAAGGACGGTTCGCGGCGGACGGTCACGAGCTGGGCCGTGCGGGCCCACGACGCCGGGGCGACCACGACGCAGAGCGCGGTGGCGCTCCACCCTCAGGAGATCGCCCGCTTCGAGGTGCGCACTACGGACGGGGCACGCCTGGTGACCATCCCGATGCGGTGAACCCCCGTTCCTGGCAAGCGGCTTCGGGCAGCGCACGCCGGCACGGCCGTCACTTCAGGAGCTTCGACATCCTGCGGTCCGCGAGCGGCTTGCCGCCCGTCTGGCAGGTCGGGCAGTACTGGAGCGACGAGTCGTGGAAGGACACCTCACGGATGGTGTCGCCGCACACGGGGCACTTCTCCCCCGCCCTGCCGTGCACCCGCAGCCCGCTCTTCTTCTCGGCCTTGAGCCGCCCGGCCGCGACGCCGCGCGAACGCTCGACGGCCTCCGTCAGGGTGTCGCGGAGCGCCTTGTAGAGCACGGACACGTCGTCGGGCGTCAGGCTCGCGGCGAGTTTGAAGGGGGACATCTTCGCTGCGTGCAGGATCTCGTCGCTGTACGCGTTCCCGATCCCCGCGATGAGGCTCTGGTCGCACAGCACGCCCTTGAGTTGTCGCCGCTCGCCGGCCAGGAGAGCCGCGAAGCGCGCCTCGTCCAATTCGTCGGCATGGGGGTCCCCCCTGCTCGAGCGAAGCCGAGAGCTTGGGGGAGGGTCGGGGCCGAGTCTCGCGATGCCGGGGACATCGGCCGGGTCGTGGACGACGTACACGGCGAGGCTCTTCTGGGTGCCCGCCTCGGTGAGGTCGAAGCCCCCGCCGTCCTCCAGTGCGACGCGCAGGGCGAGCGGTCCTTTGCCGGGGCGGGGCGGGCCGTCGGGGAGCCGGTCCTTCCAGTGGAGCCAGCCCGCGCGGGCGAGGTGCGTGACGAGGTGAAGTCCGTCCGTGTCGAGGTCGAGGAACTTGCCGTGCCGCGTCACGCCCGTGACCGTGCGGCCCTCCAGGGCGGCGGGCGGTGGGTCGTACGTCTTGAGGACGCTCACGGCGACGGGCAGGACGCGGACGATCTCGTGCCCCACCAGATGCTCGGTGAGGAAGTCCGTCAGCGCTTCGACCTCGGGAAGTTCCGGCATAGGTCCAGAGTGCCACCGGGCACTGACACCGGCATGTGAGCCGTCGCCACGGCCCCGGTCAGTTGCGGGCCGGCACCACGAACTCGCACCACACGCACTTGCCGCTCCCCCGCGCCTCCACGCCCCACACGTCCGCGAGCCGGTCCACGAGGAGCAGGCCGCGCCCCGAGACGCCGTCCTCGCCCGCCTCGCGCCGGCGCGGCAGCGCGCTGGAGGTGTCCTCGACCTCCACGCGCAGCCTGCGGTCGGACGCGGTGATCACGCGGAGGGTGACGACCGCGGCGCCGTCGGTGTGCATCAGCGCATTGGTGATCATCTCGTCGGCGACGAGCTCGATCTCGTCCGCGCGCCCGCCCGAGCCCCAGGCCCGGACGGCGGCTCTGATCATGTGCCGGGCCTCTCTCAGGGCCTCGGGGTCGTTCGGCGCGACATGCTGCTGGAGCCGGCCGCCCGACTGGGGGGCGCCGATGCCGCGGCGGCACAGCAGGAGCAGGGCGACATCGTCGTCACCGCCGCGTTCGTCGACGCTCTCGCACAACAGGTCGCCGAGGTCGCCGACGTCGTGGGGACCGGTGCCGACGAGGGCCGTGAGGGCCTGGAGTCCGTCGTCGAGGTCGGTGCCGGGCTGCTCGACGAGGCCGTCGGTGCACAGGATCAGGGTCTGGCCGGGGTCGAGTTCGACGGTCCCGACCGGGTATTCGAGCTGCCCGAACTCGGCGGAGAGGCCGAGCGGCAGGCCGCCGTCGACGGGCAGCCTGCGGCAGGTCCCGTCGGTGAGGCGCAGCAGCGGGTCCAGATGCCCGGCACGCACGAGCTGGACGACCCCGGTCGACAGGTCGGCCTCCGCGTACAGGCAGGTCGCGAACCGCTCGGTGTCGAGTTCGTGGAGGAAGACGGAGGCGCGGGCCATGACGGTGGCGGGCGTGTGCCCCTCGGCGGCGTACGCGCGCAGCACGATGCGCAGCTGTCCCATGACGGCGGCGGCGTGGGTGTCGTGTCCCTGGACGTCGCCGATGACGGCGCCGACGCGTCCGCCGGGCAGCGGGATCACGTCGTACCAGTCGCCTCCGATGTCGCGGCCGAGGGAGGCCGAGCGGTACCGGACGGCGATGTCGGCGCCGGACACGGCGGGGATGGTGCGGGGCAGCATGGCCTGCTGGAGGCCCTGGGCGAGGTCCTTCTCCTGCTCGTAGAACATCGCGCGCTGGAGGCTCTGGGCGATGCTGCTGCCGAGGGCGACGAGGACGTTGCGCTCCTCCTCGGTGAAGCCGCGTTTGTCGTTGTAGAGCAGGCCGAGCGCGCCGATGGGGCGGGCCTGGGCGATGAGCGGCAGGTAGGCGGCGGCCGTGATCTCCAGCTGGGTGATGTGCGGCCACAGCAGCGGGTAGGACCGGGCGAAGTCGTCGGGGGACACGATGAAGCGGGGCGCGAGGGTGCGCACGACATCGCTCATGGGGTACGGCTCGTCGATCCGCGTGACCTTGGTGCCGGCCACGAAGCTGCCCTCGGGGCCGTCGGCGACGAGGTGGATGCGGCCGGCCCGGACGAGGCCCATGACGAGGCTGGTCGCGCCGAGGTGCTGGAGGCCGTGGCTGTCCTTGAGCACGTCGATGACGTCCTGGACGGTGCGGGCGTGGGCGAGTGCGGCGGTGGTGCCCTGGACGACGCTGGTCTGGCGGCGGCGCAGGGCGTCCTGTTCACGCCGGGCCGTACTGTCGCTGAGCTCCTGGGTGGCGTCGCGGACGAGGCCGATGATGCGGCGCGGGCGGCCGGTGTCGTCGCGCCTGACGTAGCCCTGGGTGTGGGTCCAGCGCATCCTGCCGTCGCGGCGTTTGACGCGGAAGTAGGCGCCGTAGTTCTCGCTGCCGTCCTTGAGGGCCGTGGCGACGATGCCGTCGAGCCGGGTGGACTCGGTCGGGGGGACGCGGATGCCGAGGGTCTCGGGGCGCCCGTCGTATTCGTCTGGGCGTAGGTCGAAGATCTCGTGGGCCTTGGCGTCCATGTGCATCAGGCCGCTGTCGAGGTCCCAGTCGAAGCTGCCGATGCCCAGGTGGTCCCCGAACTCGGCGAGGAAACAGCAGGCCGCACCGTCTGCCGCCCTGCCGCAGTGGGTGCAGACGTTTGGCTCCCCGCCCCCCGTACCGGCTTCCATGGGGCCACGCTAGGCGCACGGCGAATCACTCGCATGCGGGGCACGGTGTGCTCCGCATGGCCCTGCGCGCACCCCGAGCCGCGCCGGGCAGGGTCGCGTCAGCTGTAGAAGACGCTCTCGGCGGACGGCTTGTCGGGGATGAGGCCGCTGCCGTCGGGCAGGTCGGGGCTGTCGGGGACGGTGTCCGGGCCGAGGTCGCTCGAGCCGTCGCTGGGGGGCGAGTCCGGCGCGGTGTCCGTGTCGCCGGGCGCGCTGGTCGGCGGGCCGGCGGGCTCCGAGGCCGGTGCCGACTCGTCCCCGGAGGGCGGCGCCGACTCGTCCGAGGAGGGCGGTGCCGACTCGTCCCCGGAGGCCGGTGCCGACTCGTCCGAGGAGGGCGGCTGCGACGACGGTGGGCTGGCGCTGCTGGAGGACTCCGACGGGCTGCTGCTGGAGCTGCTGCTCGAGCTCGGCGACGTGGACGACGGCGGGGACGACTTGGAGCTGTCGGAGGGGTGGGGCTTCGGCATCGGGGGCGGCGGCACGCTCTTGTCGTGCTGTCCCTCGTCACCGACCTTCCGCTCGATCCACGTGTTGTCGGTGATGTTCACGATGACGATGTCCGTGATGACCTTCGGTGCCGGGGTGACGACCACGACCTGGGTCGGCCGGTAGCCGGACCACTCCTGTCCCTGGGTGTTCGGCGTCCGCTTGAACGCTACGGGCGGCGTCAGCGGATTGCCGCACGCGCACCGCACCCGGGGCATCCCGCGTTCGTCGACGAGTACGGCGGTGCCGGCCTGGAGCACGGACTGGTAGCTCGTCGCCTCTCCGGAGCGGTAGCCGTGGTTGGTGACGCGGGTGTCGGCGCGCAGTACGACGGGGGTGAGGCCGCGCAGGAAGCTGGGGACGGAGGCCGCGGAGATGCCCGCGGCGTCGGCGAAGGCGCGTTCCTTGGTCTGGTCCGAGGTGAGGAAGGCGACCTGCTTCTCGATGTCGCAGCTTCCGACGGACTGCGTGCCGCCGTAGAGGCCGGGGGTCGCGCCGTCGACGGGACGCATGCCCTGCGTGGTCGCGGTTGCGGTGCCGCTCGGTGACGGCGGCTGCGGCGTTCGGGTGACGGGGGCGGGGGACTCGGTGGTGGTGGCGGTGGAGTCGGTGAACGGGTCGGGGCCCACCTGAGCCACGGGCTGGAGGAACAGCTCCCCCTTACCGGCCGACGCGTTGTTGCCGCTGTCCCCGGAACATCCGGCGACCAGGAGTGCGGCGGATATCGCCAAGGCAGTGACAAGGGTCCTGGTGGGTGAGCGCACCGTGTTCTCCCGCCTACATATGGGCACTTTGCCCCATTGTTTGCGGTGGAATCGGGCATCTCGCAAGCGCAGTGCGATCCCGCACGCGCATTACCCTCACTCTCCGTCACACTGGAGAGGTGGAGTGGTTCAGCTCGCCCGGGTACTGGCTCGGCCGCCTGATCTTCCAGCGCGGTCTGGCGGCGCTGTATCTCGTGGCCTTCGTGGGGGCGGCGCTGCAGTTCCGGGCGCTGATCGGCGAGCGCGGGATGCTGCCGGTTCCGCGCTACCTGGAGCGGGTGCCGTGGCAGCAGGCGCCGACGCTGTTCAGGGCGCACTACTCGGACCGGTTCTTCGCGGGTGTCGCCTGGGGCGGGGCCGCGGTGTCGGCCGCGCTCGCCGCAGGGCTGGCCGACCTGGTCCCGCTGTGGGGAGCGATGGCGCTGTGGGTCCTGCCGTGGGGGCTCTATCTGTCGATCGTGAACGTCGGGCAGACCTGGTACGCGTTCGGCTGGGAGTCACTCCTGCTGGAGGTGGGCTTCCTCGCCGTCTTCCTCGGCAACGAACGGGTGGCGCCGCCACTGCTCCTACTGCTGCTCCTGCGGTGGGTGCTCTTCCGCCTCGAGTTCGGCGCGGGGCTGATCAAGCTGCGCGGGGACGAGTGCTGGCGGAAGCTGACGTGCCTCTACTACCACCATGAGACACAGCCGATGCCGGGCCCGCTGAGCTGGTTCTTCCACCGGCTCCCGCGCCCCCTGCACCGCGTCGAGGCCGGTGCCAACCACGTGACCCAACTCGTCGTTCCGGTCCTCCTGTTCACCCCGCAGCCGATCGCGACGGCCGCGGCCTGCCTGATGATCCTCACCCAGCTGTGGCTGGTCCTGTCGGGCAACTTCTCCTGGCTGAACTGGCTGACGATCCTGCTCGCCGTCACGGCGATGGACTTCTCCCTCCTGCGCGAGCCCCCGCGCCCGGCCGCCGCCCCGCTCTGGTACGAGTGCGTAGTCATCGCCCTCACCGCGCTCGTCGTCGCGCTGAGCTACCGCCCGGCGCGCAACCTGCTGTCCCGTCGCCAGTCCATGAACCGCTCCTACGACTCCCTGCACCTCGTCAACGCCTACGGCGCCTTCGGCAGCGTCGGGCGCATCCGGCACGAGATCGTCATCGAGGGCACGGCCGACCAGGTGCCGCGCGAGGAATCCCCTTGGCTGGTCTACGAGTTCAGGGGCAAGCCGGGCGATCCTGGGCGCTGGCCACGCCAGTTCGCGCCCTACCATCTGCGGCTCGACTGGTTGATGTGGTTCGCGGCGCTCTCTCCCCTGTACGCGGAGTCCTGGTTCGGAGGTCTGGTGGAGCGGCTTCTGACCGGTGACCGCGACACACTGCGACTGCTGCGCCACTCCCCGTTCCCCGCGGACGACCCGCCCAGGTACGTCCGGGCCCGCCTCTACCGCTACCGCTACACCACGTGGCGCGAACTGCGGGCCACGGGCGCCTGCTGGGAGCGGACGTACGTGGGCGAGTTCCTGCGTCCGACGCGACTCGCCACCTCCCGGAGCCGCAGCCGGTAGAAACCTCCCGGAGTCAGAGCCCGTAGACGCGGGTCGCCGTGCCGCCGAAGACCGCGTCGCGTTCAGGAGCGGTCAGCGATCCGGTCCACTCCTGTGCTGATTCCATGACTTGCTCGTACGTCGCCGCGAGGGTGCACACCGGCCAGTCCGAGCCGAACATCAGTCGGTCGGGCCCGAACGCCTCCAGGACCGTGTCGGAGTACGGCCGCAGCGCCCCAGGCGTCCAGGTCGCCCAGTCGGCCTCGGTGACCAGGCCGGAGAGCTTGCAGACCGTGTTGGGCAGGGCTGCGAGCGCCCGCACGTCGCCCGTCCACGGCTCGGTGACACCCGACGCGACGAGCGGCTTGCCACAGTGGTCGAGTACGAAGGTGAGGCCGGGCAGACCGGCGGCGGCCTCGGCGCAGGCGGGGAGCTGGTGGGGCAGGACCACGAGGTCGTAGACCAGACCGGCGTCGGCGACGGCCGCGAGACCGCGGCGCACGTCGGGCCGCAGCAGCCACTCGGGGTCGGGCTCCCCCTGGACCTGGTGGCGGATGCCCTTCAGGTAACGCCCGCCGGGGAGTTCGGCGAGACGGGCCAGGGTGTCGGCGATGTCGGGGCGTGTGAGGTCGGCCCAGCCGACCACCGCGGCCACGAGTTCGCTGTCGTGGGCCAGGGCGAGGAACTCCGGGGTCTCCTCCTCGACGGTGACGGTCTGCACGAGGACGGTGGTCGTGACTTTGGACTTGTGCGCGAGGGGTGCGAGGTCGTCCAGCGTGAAGTTCCTTCGGATCGGGGCGAGTTGCCTGCCGGTGATCCAGTCCTGGTCGCGCACGGAGAGGTCCCAGACGTGGTGGTGCGCGTCGACGACGGCGGGCATCACAGCTCCCAGACGACGGGCAGGCCCGCGTCCGCGCCGTCGGCCGAGTAGTCGTGGACGACATCGAGGAGCTCGGCCATGCGGGCCTGCCAGGCGATGTTCACCGGGAGCTTGTCCAGCTCGGCGAGCATGCGGGCGTAGTCCTCGCACTCCAGGACGTGGAACAGGTCGGTCCCGCTGCGCCAGATGGTCCAGGACGTGGCACCGGCCGCGCGGATGGCCTTCCGGAGTTCGGCCGGGACCTCGCGGTGCGCGGCCTCGTACGCGTCGATGCGGTCGGCGCGGACCTTGGTGTGCAGGGCGATTCTCACGCGGGCTCCTCTCCGGGTACGGGGACACCATCGGCCAGCAGCCCGGCGGCGCGGGCGTCCTTCCAGAACGCGGACGGTACGTCCACGGCGAACTGCTCGGCGGCGTCCAGGGCTTCGTGCGGCGAGCGCGTGCCGACCAGGACGCTCGCCACCGCCGGATGGCCGAACGGGAAGGCGAGTGCGGCCGCCCGGAGGGTGATGCCGTGCCGCTGTGCCAGGCTCTTCAACTGGTAGGCGCGGTCGAGGACTTCGCGGGGCGCCGTCGCGTAGTCGTACGTCGCGCCGGGGCGCGGGTCGGCGAGGAGGCCGGAGTTGAATACTCCCCCGACGACGACCGACGTGCCGCGCGCCTGCGCCTCGGGCAGCAGCTCCGCCAGCGCCCCCTGGTCGAGGAGGGTGTAGCGGCCCGCGCACAGTACGGCGTCCACATCGGTGTCGCGGACGAACCGGGTGAGCATGGCGGCCTGGTTCATGCCGGCGCCGATCGCCCCGACGACACCCTCGGTGCGCAGGCGCTCCAGGGCCGGGTAGGCCTCGCGGAGCGCCTGCTCACCACGGTCGTCCGGGTCGTGCAGATACACGATGTCGACCCGGTCGAGGCCGAGCCGCGTCAGGCTGTCCTCCAGGGAGCGGCGCACCCCGTCCGCACTGAAGTCCCAGACGCGGCGGTGTGTGGCGGGCACGGCGAACCCGTGCTCCAGGTCGTCGCCCCCGCTCTCTTCGGCCGGTACGAGGAGCCTTCCCGCCTTGGTGGAGACGGTGTACGCGGACCGGTCCCGGGCCGCGAGTGCCTCGCCGAGGCGCCGCTCGGACAGGCCGATGCCGTAGTGCGGGGCCGTGTCGAAGTAGCGGATGCCCGCGTCCCACGCCGCGTCGACCGCGGCCCTGGCCTCCTCGTCGGTGACGGGCGTGTACAGATTGCCGATGCCGGCGGCGCCGAAGGACAGCTCGGTGACGTCGACGCCGCTGCGGCCAAGGGTGCGGGTGCGCATGGCGGTCACTGGCCCGCCGGGCGCAGGCGCAGGCCCTGCATGCCGCCGTCGACGGCCAGGGCGGTGCCGGTGGTGGCGCCGGACAGCGGGCTCGCCAAGTACGCGATGGCGCCCGCGACTTCGGCGGCGGAGACGAGACGCCCTGTGGGCTGACGGGATGCGAGGGCCGCGCGCTCGGCGGCCGGGTCGGGGGCGGCGTCGAGCAGCCGGCCGACCCACGGGGTGTCGACAGTCCCCGGGTTGACGCAGTTGACGCGTATCCCTTCGCGGACGTGGTCGGCGGCCATGGCGAGCGTCAGGGAGTACACGGCGCCCTTCGACGCCGAGTACAGGGCGCGCTGCGGGAGGCCGGCCGTCGCGGCGATGGAGCAGGTGTTGACGATCGCCGCGTGCGACGACTTCCGAAGGTGGGGCAGGGCGGCGCGGGTCGTGCGGACGACACCGAGGACGTTGACGTCGAGGACGCGGTGCCACTGGTCGTCGTCGTTGTCCGCGACGGTGCCCTGGGCGCCGATGCCCGCGTTGTTGACGAGCACATCGAGCCCGCCGAGGTCCGCCACGGCGGCGGCCACGGCCGCGCGGAGAGAGGCGTCGTCGCTGACGTCGGCGGTGTAGCCGCGCAGTGGCTTGTCGACGCCGCCCGGGTCGAGGTCGAGCACGGCGACGCCCGCACCGCGGGCGGCGAGGAGTTCGGCGGTGGCCCGGCCGATCCCGGACGCTCCGCCGGTGACGAGGGCCTTGAGCCCCGCGAAGTCGTCGGTCATGCCGCTGCACCCTTCTGGTCGGTGACGCCCTGCCGGGCGAGGTCGGCGGCCCAGAACGCGCCGTCGGGGTAGGTGTACTCCGCGATGGAATCGGGCCGCATCGCGGCGGAGAAACCGGGCGCCGTGGGGGCCGTGTAGTGGCCGTCGCGCATCACGACGGGGTCGATGAAGTGGCCGTGCAGATGGTCGACGTACTCGATGACGCGGTCCTGCGTGGTGCCCGCGACGGCGACGTAGTCGAACATCGAGAGATGCTGGACGAGTTCGCACAGGCCGACGCCGCCCGCGTGCGGGCACACGGGGACGCCGAACTTGGCGGCGAGCAGCAGGATGGCGAGGTTCTCGTTGACGCCGCCGACGCGTGCCGCGTCGATCTGGAGGATGTCGATGGCGCCGGCCTGGAGGAGCTGCTTGAAGATGATGCGGTTCTGGACGTGCTCGCCGGTGGCGACCTTCACGGGCGCCACGGCCCTGCGGATCGCCGCGTGGCCGAGGACGTCGTCGGGGCTGGTCGGCTCCTCCACCCAGTACGGGTCGAACTCGGCGAGCGCTCTGGTCCACTCGATGGCCTCGCCGACGTTCCACCGCTGGTTGGCGTCGATCGCCATCCGGATGTCCGGGCCGATCACCGCGCGGGCGGTGCGGCAGCGCCGGATGTCGTCGGCGAGGTCGGCGCCGACCTTCAGCTTGATCTGCCGGAAGCCGTCGGCGACGGCCTGCCGGGCGAGCCGGCCGAGCTTCTCGTCGGAGTAGCCGAGCCAGCCGGGTGAGGTGGTGTAGCCGGGGAAGCCGCGCTCGCGCAGGGCGCTCGCGCGTTCCGCCGCGCCCTCGCGGCCCGATCTGAGGAGTGCGAGGGCGTCGTCGGGGGTGAGCGCGTCGGCGATGTAGCGGAAGTCGATCTGCGAGACGAGCCACTCGGGCGTCGCGTCGGCCAGGAACTGCCACAGCGGCTTGCGGGCGCGCTTGGCCGCCAGGTCCCACACGGCGTTGACGACGGCACCGATCGCCATGTGCATCACGCCTTTCTCGGGGCCGAGCCAGCGGAGCTGGCTGTCGCCGATCAGGTCGCGGTTCAACGTCCCCGGGTCGGCGCACAGTTCGTCGACCCCCCGGCCGACGACATGGTTCCGCAGGGCGTCGATCGCGGCGACCTGGACCTCGTTGCCACGACCGATGGTGAACGTGAATCCGTGCCCCTCGACTCCGTCGGCGGCGTCGGTGCGGAGCACCACGTAGGCGGCGGAGTAGTCGGGGTCCGGGTTCATGGCGTCGGATCCGTCCAGCTCCCTGGACGTCGGGAACCGGATGTCGAAAGTGTCAACCGCAGTGATTCGGGCGGCAGTTGGAGACACGGGCAGCCTTTCTTGCTGAGGCGTGGGTCAGTCCTGGGCGCGGCCGGTCGTCACACGGGCGATCATCAGGGCGAGGAGGATGATTCCGCCGTAGATGGCCTGGATCCAGAACGACGGAACCTGGGCGAGGGTCAGCAGGTTCTGGACGACACCGAGCAGCAGGACGCCGGTGAGGGCGCCGAACATGGTGCCCTTGCCGCCGTCGAGGCTGATGCCGCCGATGACCGCCGCCGCGAACACGGTGAAGATCATGTTGTTGCCCTGGTTGGCGCTGATCGCGCCGACGTAGCCGGTCTGCATGATCCCGCCGACCGAGGCGAGGACGCCCGCGATGACGAACACGCCGAGCATCACGCGCTCGACGCGGATTCCCGCCGCGCGGGCCGCGTCGGCGTTGCCGCCGATCGCGTACAGGGCGCGGCCGATCCGGTGGTACTTCAGGATGAGGCCCACCACGCCGAAGGCGATCGCGGCCAGCCACACCGACATCGGGATGCGCAGGAACGTCGTGGTGGCGAGGGAGAAGAACGCGTCCGGCATCCCGAACAGCGTCTTGCCCTTGGTCGCGCCGACGAGCAGTCCGCGCAGGACGATCAGCATCGCCAGCGTCACGATGAAGGCGTTGAGCTTGAACTTCACGACGAGGATGCCGTTGAAGGCCCCGATCGCCCCGCCCACGACGAGGGTCGCGAGCAGCGCGAGCACGGTCGGGAACTCGGTGCCGAATCCGGACTGGGAGACCGGCAGGACGAGCAGGGCGCCGACGGCGGGCGCGATGCCGACCACCGACTCCAGGGACAGGTCGAACTTGCCCGTGATCAGGACGAGCGACTCGGCGAGGACGACCATCGCGAGGGCTGCGGACGCGCCGAGGATGGAGATCAGGTTGCGTTCGGTGAGGAACGAGTCGTTGACGACCGCTCCGAGCACCATCAGCAGCAACAGGGCAGGCACGAGGGCGAGTTCGCGCGCCCGGCGCAGCAGAACGTTCTTCGCGGAGGCCTTGCCGGGCAGCCGTACAGGGGTGGCTGGTGAGGCCGACGGGGCCTTGATGTCAGCCATGGTCCACTCCTTCGATGGAGGCGATCAGCTCGTGGTCGTTCCAGCCGGCCGCGTGCTCGGCGACGACCTTCCCGTGGAAGAGGACGAGGACCCGGTCACAGCGGCGCAGGTCGTCGAGCTCGTCGGAGACGACGAGGACCGCGGTGCCGTCCTCGCGGGCGCTGTCCATGCGGGACAGCAGGGATTCCTTGGACTTCACGTCGACGCCCGCGGTGGGGTTGATGAGGACGAGAAGGCGGGGGTCGGAGGCGAGGGCGCGGGCCATGACGACCTTCTGGGCATTGCCGCCGGAGAGGTCGGACACGGGCTGGCCGGGGCCCTCCGCCTGGATGTCGAGGCGCTCGATCAGGTCGGCGGCGAAGCGGCGCTTGCGGTCGGTGCCGACGAAGCCGTAGCGGCCCAGACGCCCGAGGACGCTCATGGTGGTGTTGTCGCCGATGGTCATGCCGGTGACGAGGCCCTGGTCGTGCCGGTCGCGCGGCACACAGCCGACGCCCGCGGCGAGCGCCGCGCTCACATCGCCGAACGGCAGTTTCCTGCCGTCGAGTCGGGCCGTACCGGCAGTCGGCTTGTGCAGCCCGGCGAACGCCTCGGCGAGCTGGATCTTGCCGCTGCCGCTGGATCCGGCGAGTCCGACCACCTCCCCGCTGCGGATGGTCATGTCGACGTCGTCGTACGCCTCCGAGGTGAGGCCGCGCGCGTCGAGCAGGACGGTGGCGTCGGGCTCGTGCTCCACGGCGGCGCGGGCGGCCGCGCGTTCCTCGGCGATGACCTCGCCGGCCATCGCCTCCACCAGCGCCGCGCGCGGCAGTTCCGCGACGGGCGCCGTGGTGATCCAGCGGGCGTCGCGCAGCACGGTGACCGTCTGGCAGACCTCGTACACCTCCTGGAGGTGGTGCGAGATGAACAGGAACGTGACACCGGATTCCTGGAGGGCCCGCATGCGGGTGAAGAGGCGCTCGATCTCGCGGTTGTCGAGCTGCGCGGTGGGCTCGTCGAGGACGATGAAGCGGGCTCCGCCGCTCAGCGCCCGTGCGATCTCCACCATTTGGCGGTCCTCGACCTTGAGGTCGGCGGTGCGGGCGTCGGGGTCGACGTGGATGTCCCAGGTGTCGAGGACCTGCGCGGCCTCCTCCTGGAGCCTGCGCCAGGAGAAGAAGCCGCGGCGGCTGCCGGGCTGGCGGTTGATGAAGAGGTTCTCGGCGACCGTCAGTTCGGGCACGACGGTCGGTTTCTGGTAGACGCAGGCGACCTTGGCGCGCCAGGCGTCGCGGTCGCTGAGCGGGGGCGCGGGCTCGCCGTCGAACAGGAGGGTGCCGGCGTCCGGTGCCTGGAGGCCGGTGAGGACCGTGACCAGGGTGGACTTGCCGGCGCCGTTGCGGCCCACGAGGGCGTGGGACTCGCCGGGCAGGACGGTCAGGGAGCCGTCCTGCAGGGCGATCGTGGGGCCGTAGCGCTTGGCGATGCCCGACGCCTCGACCAGCGGCCTGAGCGCCGGCGTGGTTGTCGTCGAGGTGCTCATTTGACGGTGTTTCCCCAGAGCTTCGGGTCGTCGACGTTGTCCTTGGTGACGAGCGGCGCGGGCAGCTGGTCCTCGAGGATGCCGCTGGGCAGCTTGACGATCTCCGAGTCGTGGTCGGTGGGGCCGGGCTTGAACGTCTTCCCCTGCATCGCGGCCTTGATGTAGTACATGCCGTACTTGGCGTAGGCGTCGGCGGGCTGAGAGACGGTCGCGTCGATCTGGCCCTTGCGGATCGCGGCGAACTCCTGCGGGATGCCGTCGTTCGAGACGATGGTGATGTGGCCCTTCTCGCCGGTCTTCTTCAGCAGGCCCTTGGACTTGAGGGTCTGCAGGGTGGGGGCGAGGTAGACGCCGCCCGCCTGCATGTAGATGCCCTTGATGTCGGGGTTGGCGTTGAGGAGGGTGTCCAGCTTGGACGCGGCGGTGTCGGACTCCCACTTGGCGGGGATCTCAAGGACCTTGAGGTCCGGGTACTTCTTCTTGACGCAGTCGCGGAAGGCCTGCGATCGCTCGCGGCCGTTCACGGAGGCGAGGTCACCCATGATCTGGACGACCTTGCCGGTCTTGACCTGCTGACCGAGGTATTCGCAGGCCTTCTCGCCGTACGCGACGTTGTCGGCGCGTACGACCATGGCGACCTTGCCCTTCTCGGGCGCGACGTCCACGGCGACGACGGGGACGCCCTTGCGCTCGGCCTGGTCGAGGCCGGCGGAGATCGCGGCGCTGTCGAGGGGCGCGACGACGAGGCCCTTGACGCCCTGGTTGAGCTGGTTGTTGATGTCCGTGATCTGCTGCGAGGGGTCGCTGTTGGAGTTGACGGTCTTGAGCGCGTCCACGCTCTCGGACTTCGCCATCTTCGGCACGTAGTCGTTGTACGCCTGCCAGAACGGCGAGGTGAGCAGGGGCAGGATGACCCCGACCTTGCCCTTTCCGTCGCCGCCGCCCTTGCCGCCGGAGGCGACGTCGTCCTTCGTGCTGCCGCACGCGGAGAGCACCAGGGCGGCGCAAGCGGCGACCGCCGCCGCGCCGACGATCCGCGACCTGTTCCGCCTGCGCACTGTTCTGCCGGCCATCTGACAGCTCCTCATCGAGCGAGATCGAGCGACTTCTGGTACCTGATGGCGGAAATATTTATCAGACCACTTGGTGGCCACAACACCCCTCGTCGCCAACTTTTCCGCGTTTCGAGCCGTAGTGGTCGGACCACATCTCTGGCTAGACTGCGGCGCACCCGGCAAATTGAGGAGCGTCCGTGGAACAGACCGCCCCGCAGAAGGGCACCGTGACGCAGCGGGCCATCGAGCAGATCAAGGCGATGATCGGCGAGGGTCTCCTCGAGCCGGGTCAGCGGCTGCCCACGGAGCGCGATCTGGCCACCCAACTCGGCATCTCGCGCAGCTCCATGCGCGAGGCGATCAGGGCGCTCACCGTCCTCGGCGTCCTGGAGGCACGGCACGGATCCGGCATCTACGTCACGCAGTTGAACGCCGGGGATCTCCTGGAGACGTTCGGCGTCGTCGCCGATCTCTCGCGCGGGGCCCGACTTGTGGAGCTGATGGAGGTGCGCCGGGTGCTCGAGTCGACGGCCACGTCGCTGGCCGCGGCGCGTATCACTGCGGAGCAACTCGCCGAGGTGGAGCTGCACTTGGCGGCGATGGCGGCGACGGACGACCCCGAGGAGATTCTCTCCCACGACCTGGCGTTCCACCGGGCGATCGCCACGGCCGCGGGCAACGACACGATGGCCGCGATCCTGGACGGACTGTCCTCACGGACGTTCCGGGCGCGCGTCTGGCGCGGCTACCAGGAGGAAGGCGCGTTCGAGCGTACGGGCCGCGAGCACGCGCGGATCCATCGCGCGCTGGTCGACCGCGACCCGGAGGCGGCGCGCGCCGCGGCGGCGGCCCACGTGGGCGAGGTCGAAGCCTGGATGCGCAGCCAGCTCGACGCCGAACCGGCCTGACCGTCCCCGGCAAGAAGGAGGGTCAGCGCGGCGCCTGTGCCGCGAGCGCCGAGAGCAGGAGCCCGAGGGCCGTCTCGAAGGAGCTCTCCGCCATCAGGGGCAAGTGCCCACGTACGGCGGCCAGTTGGGGGTGCGTGTCCGCCGGGAGTGACTGGTACGTGTCCGTCCAGGCGCTGTGGTCCTGCGCCCGCCGCTCGGGCGGCAGCGCCAGGTGGGCGGCGTCGAGGGCCGCATGCCCGAGCGCCGTGTCGACGAAGGCCGCGTAGTACCGCACGGCCGTGGCCGCGTCGAAGCCCGCGCTCCGCAGCAGCCCGATACCGGTCTCCACGGCCCTGACCTCGTGGATCCGACGCGTCACCCGGTACGCGGCCATGGCGGCGATCCGCGGGTGCTCGCTGTAGCCGCGGTGGATCCGCCGCCCCATGCTCCGCAGGTCCGCGACCCAGTCGTCGCCAGGCGTGAAGCCGGCCATGCTCTCGCCGATGATCCGGTCGGCGACGGCGAGGAGCAGATCGTCCGTGTTGTGGAAGTAGCGGTAGACCGCACTCGGGTCGCAGCCGAGCGCGGCACCCAGCCTGCGCACGCTCAGCGCGTCGGGCCCGTGCTGCCCGACCAGACGCATCGCGCAGTCGACGATCAGGTCGCCGGAGAGCAGCACCCCCGACTTGGTCGGCTTGCGGCGCCGCCGCTCCACCGGAATCCGCCCCTCGGTCATCCCGAATCCCCTTCCGTCCGCGCTGCCCGTCCCCTTATGTCAACACCATTGACGCAACATTGACAAGGCCTGTTTGATCGCACCCTCCCTCCCCTCCTCCGGTTTCAGGAGTGTCCGAATGAGCAGCGAACCCCCTGGCCTGCGCCGTTCCCTCGGTGTCGTCGACGGCGTCGCCATCGCCGCGTCCAGCACAGCAGCCACCACCAGCATCGGGATCGGCATGGGTGCGCTCGCCGCGACGGTGGGCCTCCAGGCCCCGGCGATCCTGCTCGTGGCGTTCCTGCCGATCCTCGGCATCGCCTCCGCGTACGCCCGCCTCAACCGCTCCGAGCCGAACATGGGCAGCGGCTATGTGTGGGTCGGCAAGTCGCTCGGCCCGTGGCCCGGCTTCATCACGGGCTGGGTCACCCTGATCGGCACGGTCATCTTCATGGCGTACACCAGCGCCGTGACCGGGTCGGTCTTCCTCCAGTTCGCGACTAAAGCAGGCTGGCACCACGCCCTCGGACTCACGCTGGACCCGAACTCGACAGCCCTGAGTACGGTGGTCGGCCTGGTGGTCCTGGCCGTCGTGACGTACACGGCGATCACCGGCGTCCGCAAGGCCACCCAGCTCCAGACCTGGCTGCTCGTCTTCGAGTACGCGGTCCTGCTGGCGTTCTGCGGCTGGGCCCTGATCTCGGGCGGTCACGCCTTCCAGTGGTCCTGGCTGAACCCCCTCGCCATCCACGACGGGACGGCCTTCGCGCAGGGCCTCGTCCTCGCGGTGTTCTTCTTCTGGGGATGGGACGCGGCGTTCAGCGTCACGGAGGAGACGAAGAACGTGCGCGACGCCGGCCGGGGCGGCTTCATCGCGCTCTTCACGATGCTCGCGATGTTCCTCTACGGTGCCGTGGCCTTCCAGCGCGAGATGAGCCTGCCCGAGCTGGTCGCCCAGGGCCCGCAGGGCCTTACGTATCTGGGCGCGAAGCTCGCCGACGAGCCGTGGGCGACGCTGCCGCTGCTCGCGCTGATGTTCTCCGCGGTGGCCTCGCTCCAGTCGAGCGTCATCCCGACGGCCCGCGGCCTCCTCGCCATGGGCCGCGACGGCACGATGGGCCCGGTGTGGACCCGCATCTCGCCCCGCTACGGGTCCCCGGCCCTGGGCACGGTCCTCATCATGTCGATCTCCGCCGGGGTCTCCCTGCTCGCGCTGGCCATCCCCAAGCTCAACGAGATGATCCTCGCGGCCGTCAACTCCATCGGCCTGGTCGTCGCCCTGTACTACGGCCTGACGGCCCTCGCCTGCGCGGTCCGTTTCCGCACTGCCCTGCGCGGTCCGCTCTCCGGGGCGCTGCGCGCGGTCCTGGCGCCCGGGGTCAGCGGTCTCGCTCTCCTCGGGATCGGCGTCTACCTCGCCCGCTCGTACCTGACGATGAGCGACCGCTTCGAACTCAGCCCGGACAACGGGTGGTTCATGCTGTCGGTACCGGTCGCGATCGTCGCGTCCGGCCTGGTGATGGCCGCGTACGCCAAGTACGTGCGCCGCTCCCCGTACTTCGTCACGGGCAGCGGCACCGCGCCCGAGACGGCCCCCCTGGCTCCCGAACATTCCTGACCCGCACCACCCGGCCCGTCCGCGATCCCCAAGGAGTCACGTCCCATGCCCGATACCGCCCCCGCCGATCTGGTCTTCACCGGCGGCCCGGTCCACACCCTCTCCCCCGCCCGGTCGCGCGCGACCTCGGTGGCCGTCCGCGGCGAGCGGATCGTCGCCGTGGGCCACGACGAGGTACGCGAACTCATCGGCCCGGCCACCGAAGTCGTGGACCTGAAGGGCAAGTTGCTCATCCCCGGGTTCCAGGACGCGCACGCGCATCCGGTCGGCGGCGGCATGGAGCTCGGCCAGTGCGACCTGAGCGGGGCGACAACCCTCGACGAGTACCGGCGCCGCATCGCCGCGTACGCGCAGGCGCACCCCGGCACCGAGTGGATCACCGGCGGCGGCTGGTCGATGGAGGCGTTCCCCGGCGGCCTGCCCACGGCCGCCGAGCTCGACGCCCTCGTGCCCGACCGCCCGGCCTACCTCGTCAACCGCGACCACCACGGCGCCTGGGTCAACTCCCGTGCCCTGCAAGCCGCCGGGATCGACGCCCGCATGCCCGACCCGTCCGACGGCCGCATCGAGCGCGACGCCGACGGGGCGCCGACCGGCATGCTCCAGGAGGGCGCGGCGAACCTGATCGGCCGGCTGCTGCCACCCGTCACCCTGGAGCAGAAGGTCACCGGCCTGCTGCGCGCCCAGGAGCTGATGCACTCCCTCGGCGTCACCGCGTGGCAGGACGCCCTCCTCGGCGAGCATGCCAACCTCACCGACCCCACGGACGCGTATCTCGCGACCGCCGGGGACGGGCGCCTGACCGCGCGGGTCGTCGGCTCGCTGTGGTGGGACCGCGCACGCGGCACCGAGCAGATCGACGAGCTGGTGGCGCGGCGCGCGGCGGGCACGCGCGGGAGGCTGCGCTGCACGACGGTGAAGATCATGCAGGACGGCGTGGCCGAGAACGGCACGGCGGCTCTCCTCGGTCCCTATCTGGACGGCTGCGGCTGCGCCTCCGACAACAGCGGCATCAGCTTCGTCCCGCCGCTCGACCTGCAGAAGTACGTGACCGAGCTGGACGCGCGGGGCTTCCAGGTGCACTTCCACGCCCTCGGCGACCGGGCCGTGCGCGAGGCGCTCGACGCCGTCGAGGCGGCGCGGCGCGCCAACGGCCGCACCGACACCCGCCCGCACCTCGCCCATCTCCAGGTGGTGCACCCCGACGACATCGCCCGGTTCAGGGAGCTGGGCGCGACGGCGAACATGCAGGCGCTGTGGGCGGCGCACGAGCCGCAGATGGACGAGCTGACGATCCCGTTCCTCGGTCCCGAGCGCAGCGCGTGGCAGTACCCGTTCGGTGATCTTCAGCGTGCGGGGGTGACGCTCGCGGCGGGCAGCGACTGGCCGGTGAGCAGCCCGGACCCGATCGAGGCCATCCATGTCGCGGTCAATCGCGTCCTGCCCGACGCGGCGCCCGGCACCCCGGTGTTCCTGCCGGAGCAGCGGATCGGCCTGGACGCGGCGCTCACGGCGTACACGGCGGGCAGCGCGTACGTGAACCACCTGGACGATGTGACCGGCTCGATCACGCCGGGGCGCCTCGCCGACCTGGTGGTCCTCGACCGCGACCCGTTCGCGGCGCCCACGGAAGAGATCGGCGCGACGCGCGTCCTGGAGACGTTCGTGGGCGGCGAGCGGGTGTACGCCGCCGAGTGACCGGTTCCTACACGTCCGCCGCACACCGGAATCCGCAGTTCCCGCTGCTGGAGTCCGGTGTGTTGGCGGTACGCGCGGCCACACGGTAGCGGTTGCAGTACGAGTCGTGGCACATGTACGAGCCGCCCCGCATCACGCCGCCGCCCGCCGCCGCTCACTCACGGGTTCACCCCGGCACGCCTCAGTCCTTCCACTCCACCTTGAACACCCACACGTGCTCGCCCGTCGCGCGCGCCGCCGCCGGCACGTCCACGACGAACGACCCGCCGGTGGTGCGCCAGTTCAGCGGACGGTCGTAGCCGAGCATCGTGACCTTGTCCCCGGCCCTGACCGGGACCGCGGCCTCGACCGTGAGCTTCGCTCCCGGCTCGGCGAGCGAGTGGATGTAGAACGCCTCGTTCGGCCTGACCGTGAACCGCAGGTCCTCGCCGAGCTGCGCCATCCGCGACCAGTACGTGGTGTCGTAGACGGCCTCGCCGTTGGTCTTGAGCCAGTGGCCCGTCTCGCGCAGCCGGGTCTGCATGATCTCCGGGATGGTGCCGTCGGCGCGCGGCCCGACGTCGAGGAGGAAGTTGCCGTTCTTCGACACGATGTCGACGAGGCTGTGCACGACCTCCTCGGTCGTCATGTAGCGGTCGTCGGGCGTCTCGGCGTTGTAGCCGTAGCTGAACGGGTCGAGGCCGCGGTTCGACTCCCACTTGGCGACGACGGTGTTGTCGTACGTCGTGTACTCGGGCGTCGTGAAGTCGTGGAAGTCGATCCCGGAGCGGTTGTTGACGGCGACCTCGTACGGCCTCGGGCGGTTCTTGCCGTGGTTGAAGAACTCGGCGAGGACGTTGCGCGAGTCGTTGACGCCGCCGATGTCGCACCACAGGAGCTGCGGGTCGTAGTCGTGGATCAGTTCCAGCATCTGCGGGGCCTGGAAGCCCTTCACGTAGTCCTTGCCGGACGTGTAGCCGGTGTAGGGGACGGGCTCCAGGGTGTACGGGTTGCGCGGGGCGTGCCCCATCCACGGGTTGTCCGGGTTGAACCACTCGGGCATCGAGAAGTACAGGCCGCGGTGCAGCTCTGGGGTGTAGCGGCGGGACGCGTCGAAGAGCTCCTTGATGATGTCCCGCTTGGGGCCCATCTTCACGGAGTTGCGGTCCGACAGCTTGGTGTCCCAGAGGGCGAAGCCCTCGTGGTGCTTGGACGTGAGGACGTGGTACTGGGCGCCTGCGTCCCGGAACAGCTCGACCCACGCGCGCGGGTCCCACTTCTTCGCGGTGAACATCGGGATGAAGTCGTCGTACGCGAAGTCCTCGCCGTACGTGGCCTTGTGATGGGCGTACGTCGGGTTGTTCGGGTCCTGCATCTGGTCCCAGTACCACTCGGCGTACTGCTTGCCGACCGGCGCCCACGCGGGCACGGAGTAGACGCCCCAGTGGATGAAGATGCCGAACTTCGCGGAGTGGAACCAGTACGGGGCCTGGTGTCCGGAGAGCGACGCGTCGGTCGGCTGGTAGTCGGGGACGCCGAGCGTGAGTTTCCCGGTGCTGGCGGCGGCCTGGTGTCCGCGCCCGCTGGCGACGACCTTGCCGTCCTGGACCGTGCCGGGCGCTGTGCCCGCGCGGTTGCGGATGCCGACGCGGACGCGGGC
This sequence comes from Streptomyces sp. DS1-CR2, assembly GCF_055760475.1. Classification (NCBI taxonomy): domain Bacteria; kingdom Bacillati; phylum Actinomycetota; class Actinomycetes; order Kitasatosporales; family Streptomycetaceae; genus Streptomyces; species Streptomyces sp. DS1-CR2. The sequence goes on along the minus strand of NZ_CM147085.1, from coordinate 8,012,691 downwards.
CTGCTCACCGGGGGCGAGGCGCGTGACGAGGGCGGGCTCGACGGTGCGCGCGCCGGGCACGTCGACGCTGACGGTGAGGGCGTCGGCGGTGACGATGCCGACGGTTCCGGCGTTCACGACGGTCGCCTCGACGCTCTGCGCGCCGGTGGACTCGAGGAGCGAGAACGTGGAGTGCGCGTCGCGCAGCGCCAGTGCCCGGCCCTGCGCGGCCGGCTGGAGCGAGAGCGCGAAGACGTGCAGGGCGGTCTTGTTCGCCTCGGCCGGGTTGAGCTTCGGGAGGGTGATCGCGACGGCCTCGCGCTGCGGGTCGAGGGGTATCTCGCTGGTGCCGATACCGACACGGTTGGTGTCCTTGGTGCCGTCGGGCTTGTAGCGGTAGGCGGCGGAGAGCGGGCCGCTGCCCGAGTACCAGTCCGCGCCGCCGAGTCCGGCGCTCGCGGTGGAGCCGTCGGCGTAGTGGACGGTCGCGCTGCCGGACGCGTTGCCGTAGCTGCCCGCGGTGAGGAACAGGGCGGACAGATAGCGGCCCTTGGGCAGCTCGACGCGCTGGCCCATGGCCACGACGTTGTTCTTCGCGCCCGCCGCCGACGACGGGAACACGTAGGCGATCCCGTCGACTTGGACAGGCCCCGCGGGGAGTTCCTCGCCGGGGAAGGTGTAGCCGCTGCCGTCGAAGTCGCCTCCGCGGGCGTCCGCGGTGTCGACGCCGTCGTTGTCGAAGAGGGCGTCGAGCGGAACGGGCACCGGATCGGGGACGGGCCCCCAGACGGCGTCCGCGGACGCGGTCCGGGCGGTGGCCATCGCGTCGGACGCGGCGGCCGGTCCGGCGGCGGCGAGCGGTACCGCGGTCGCGGCTGCTACGGCCGCGGCCGTCCCGAGGACCTGGCGTCTTGGGTACGAACTCATACTCAGCACTCCCTGATGCGGCTCAAGGCTGGGCATTCATCGGAGGTCTGATGATGGTGGGGGTCCGTTGGCGCGTCAATGGGCCGCGCAGAGGCGGAAGTTGAGATAGTGATCCGATGACCGCTCATCGGCGCCGGGCCGTCAGCGGGCATCAGCAACGAATGTCCGAAAACGGCCGTCTGTCAGCGGGTGCGAAGAAGGCGCAAAACCGGTCTCCGGGAAGCTGGCACCCTCGGGAGCCGGCGCGTCACAGCGCGCGGTACATGATGTGCAGCCCCACCCGGCCGTGCCGGGCGTGCTCGTACGCGTCCGGGACCGTGCCCAGGATCGTGAAACCTAGGGAGGTCCAGAGGCCGACGGCGGGGTTGGTCTCGACGACCGCGTTGAACACCATGCCGCGGAAGCCGTCGGCCTTCGCGCGCTCCAGTACGTGCTCGGCGAGGGCGCGGCCGATGCCGCGGCCACCCTGGGCGGGGTCGACCATGAAGCCCGCGTTCGCGATGCCCGCGGCGGGACCGCCGTAGTTCGGCGCTACGTAGGCCGAGCCGACGACAACGCCGTCCGCCTCGGCCACGTACACGCGCTTGCCCGGACCCATCCACAGGGTCCGGGCCTGCGCCTCGGGGGTGTCCGGGTCCCAGGCGTACGTCTCGCGGGATCCGACGATCTGCCGCCAGAACGGCCAGACCTGCGCCCAGTCCTTGTCCTCCGCGTCCCTGATCAGCATGTACGTGAGTCTGGCACGCGGCCGTCAGAGGCGGTTACGGGGCCGGGGCCGGTCAGTCCACGCTCGGCAGGATGTGGGGCTCCGCGAGGTCGTCCTCGTAGCCCGCGAGTCTGATCGGGGCCGAGCGGGCCCACACGTCGAGACTGCCCAGCTTCTCGGGCCGCCGCCGCGGGCGCTCCGTGCGTTCTCGGGGGCGCTGCTCGCGATTCGTCTTCTCTGGTGTCACCGCGCACTCCTTGTGTGTCGGTTAACCCTGTCCGGCGCGTCCCGCCCGGCGTTCCCGTCGGGCGTACGGCGCCCGGTCGGGCTGGTTTCGATACCGGTTCGGGCGCGGTGGCGCCGGTTTTCTGCAGGGGCGGCCCTGGATGGGGCCGTCCCGCGACGGACCACGGGTGCTGGTTGGACCACGTAGTGCTGTCCGTCGGCTACAGACAGAATACCCATATGAGCAGGGTCCCGCTCGATGGGGCCGAAACCAGAGAGACGGCTGAGGGTCGCGGGGGATTCATTCGGCCACCGGCGACATGACACCCGACCGGGCGGCGACTACGTGGGGTCGGGCCGGTCCGTGTTGATCGATCGCCCCGGATCGTCGGTCGGCTCGGCCGACGGCTGGGACGTCACATACGGCGAGCCGGAGGGCTCGGCGGGGGGCGGAGCGGGCGGCAGCACGCCTCCCGGGGGCGGCGGTCCGGTGGGGCTGGCGGTGGCGGTGCCCGCGGCCTCGTTCGCGATGGCGTCGAAGTCCACGTCGCCCGTGTTCTCCAGCATGGTGATGTGGTCGAGGACGGTCTGGTTGGCGTCGGTGGCGAGCTCGCGGACAAGGGTGTTGCGGGTGGTGTGGCGGACCTGGGCGATCAGCGCGAAGACCTTGCCGTGGGAGTCGCGCAGCAGGTTGGCGAACTTGTTCTCGTAGTCCTTGCCGCTCGCGGCGGTCAGCTGGCTGAGCCAGCCCTGCTGCTGCGGGTTGGGCTGGTTCGGCAGCTCGACGCCGAGCCGGCCCGCGACCGAGCGGACGCGCTTGTCGAGGTCGGTGTGGCCGACGACGAGGTGGTCGCCCGCCATCCTGATCGCCCGCGTCGGCGCCCGCTCCATGGCCTGCTGGCCGGCCGGTATCTCCCAGAGCCCGGCGAGCCGCACCTTGACCAGGAAGTCCCGGTCGGTGGCCGACAGGGGACCCCACTGGGTGGCCACGCTGCCCGCGTTCAGATTGGCCGCCCCGGTGCCCGAGCGGTCGGCGTACGACCAGATCGGAAAGGCGAGCGCGCCCAGGGTGGCGACCAGGGCGGCGAAGATGAGCGCGGTCCCGTTGATGCGTCGCAAGCAGTCCTCCCGATACCGGCGTCAACTCGCCGCGGGGGCGAGCTACTTGTTGGTACGGGAGGGTACGGACGTGACAGGCGTGGCGTTCAGGGTTTCGCGCCCCCTTTTTTTGACCTATCCCCAGAGGGCGTCGGCGAGCGCGACCCCCGCGAAGGCGGCGCCGAGACCGACGGCGACACTAGCGGCCACGTTGGCCACGGCGAAGAGCCGCGCCCCGTCCTCCCCGAGCCGGAGCGTCTCGTACGAGAACGTCGAGTACGTCGACAAGGCGCCGCACAGGCCCGTGCCGATGAGCAGCTGCACCTGCGACGAGGCGGCGCCCGCGGCGACGGCGCCGGTCAGCAGGCCGAGCACGAGGCTGCCGCACACGTTCACCGTGAACGTGCCCCACGGGAACACGCTGTCGTGGCGGGTCTGCACGGCCCGGTCGGTGAGATAGCGCAGGGGTGCGCCGACCATCGCGCCTGCGATCACGAGCACCCAGTTCACGCCCGCGTTCCGCCGTTCTCCCGACCCACGTACCGGATGACCTCGCAGTCGTCGAGGACGACCAGGCCCTGTGACACCAGCTCGTCCAGCTCCGGCAGGAACGCCCTGACCCGTTCCTCGGTGTCGACGATCACGATGGCCACGGGCAGGTCCTCGCTGAGCGACAGCAGCCGCGAGGTGTGGATCAGGGACGACGCCCCGAACCCCTCGATGCCGCGGAAGACGCTCGCCCCCGCGAGGCCCGCCTTGTGCGCCCGGTGCACGATCTCGCAGTACAGGGGCTTGCGGTGCCACGTGTGGTTCTCACCGACGAAGACGGTCAGTCGCAGGGCACGCCCGGTCAGTCGCGTCATCGCTTCCTCCACGCCAGTACGCGGCGCGTCAGCGCCACTGCGAGCCCGACGGCGGCGAGCGCCGCCAGGAGCGTCGCCGCGAGATAGACCAGGCCCGTACGGACCCGGCCGCCGTCCACCAGGTGCTGGATGTCCACCGCGTACGTCGAGAACGTGGTGAAGCCGCCCAGGACACCGGTGCCGAAGAACGGCCGCACCAGGCGGTGCGCCGCCCACACATCGGTGATGATCACCATGAACACGCCGATCACGAAACAGCCGAGCGCGTTCACCCACATCGTCGTCCAGGGAAACGCCCCGGGCGACGTGGGCCACAGGAGCGCGGCGCCGTAGCGGGCGCAGGCACCTACGGCGCCGCCGAGCGAGACGACCGCCACGATCGGGCCCTGTGCCCGCAGCCCCGCGCGCCTCTGGGCCGGCACGCGCAGATCGACGTCCGGATCACGGGGTTCGTCCACCGCCGGGGACTGCCCACCTGTCATCCGTGCCCGTCTCCTTCTCGGCCCCGGCGCCGCGCCACCACTGAAGATCACTGCCTGCGGTCAGCCTATCGCCGGTCCGGACGCGCCGTTAATGTCCCGTTGTCCCCGGCGAAAGCTGGCCATGGTGTCCTGCCGGAACACCGGCTTACGGGTCCCAGGGAGGAGTCACACATGACACAGGTCGAGCTGCGCAGCGTCGACGAGCTGATGGATCTTCTGCACGCCTGCCGCGGCGCGTGGGACACCCCCGACCGCAGCGGCGACCCCGTCGATCTGCACGACCACGCGCTGCAGACCGCCGCGCTGCTGCGCCGCGGCCACCCCAGCGACAAGGAGCTCCAGCTCGCGGGGCTCGTCCACGACATAGGCCACCTGCTGCGCCCGGGCGACGACGCGGGCCACGCGGACACGGCGGCGTCCGCCGTGCGGGGGCTGCTCGGGGAGCGGGTCGCCCGTCTTGTGCGGCTGCACGTCCCGGCGAAGCGCTACCTGGCGACATCGGATCCGGCGCGCGGCCTTTCCCCGCAGAGCGCGCTGACGCTTCAGACGCAGGGCGGGCCGATGACGCCCGAGGAGGCGGCGGCGTTCGCCCATGACCCGCTGGCCGACGACGCGGTGACGCTGCGTCAGGCGGACGACGCGGGCAAGGTCGTTGGCCTCGACGCGGGGGTCATGGAGGACTGGCGGCCCGTGGTGGAGCTGGTTGCGCAGGGGCTCCGTTCCACCAACTTCACATCATCCCTACGTAGGTGACAGGTCGGACTGACGCCTCGTCATGAGACCGTACGCCCCATGACTTCGGAGCTCTCGCTGGAAGGCAGGGTGGCCGTCGTGACAGGGGGGTCGCGCGGCATCGGCCGGGCCGTCGCCGTGGCGCTCGCGGCGGCCGGGGCGCGGGTGTGTGTGACGGCGCGCGATCCGGACGGGGTCCGCGAGACCGTCGCCGCGCTGACGAAGAGCGGCGCCGAAGCCACGGGACTGGCGGGGTCCGTCGCCGACCCCGCGCATCTGTGGGAGCTGACGGAACGGGCCCTCGACGCGTTCGGCCGGCTCGACATCCTGGTGAACAACGCCGCGACCAATGAACCGTACGGACCGCTGATGGAGGCGGATCCGGAGGTCTGGCGCGAGGCGTTCACCGTCAACGTGGAGGCGCCGCTGCGGCTTGTGCAGTGCGCCTGGCGGGCCTGGATGTCGGAGCACGGCGGGGCCGTGGTGAACATCTGCACCGAGGGCGCCGGACACGTCGGCCCGCGCGTCGGCGCCTACGGGACGAGCAAGGCGGCGCTGCTGCACCTGACGCAGCAACTCGCGGGCGAACTGGCTCCGTCGGTGCGGGTCAACTCCGTATCGCCCGGGCTCGTGCGCACGCAGATGGCGCGCTTCGTGTGGGAGCACGCCGAGGAGTCCGTGGCGGCGGGGCTGCCGCTGGGCCGGATCGGGGAGCCGCAGGACGTGGCCCGGGCGGTGCGCTGGCTGGTGTCGGACGAGGCGGCCTGGGTGACGGGCGCCGACCTCCTGGTGGACGGCGGAACCCGGGTCAGGGCCGCGTCGCCGGACCTGACCGATTCCGTGCACCAGCAGCTCCGCCACCGGCTGCCGGACACTCGCTAGGGGCGTCCGGCGGATCAGGGCCGGACACCCCCCTGGCTCACTACCACTTGCCGGGCGCGTAGTCCTTCATGAAGACGCCGTACAGGTCCTCGCCGGCCTCGCCCCGGACGACCGGGTCGTAGACGCGGGCCGCGCCGTCGATCAGGTCGAGGGGGGCGTGGAAGCCCTCGTCGGCGAGGCGCAGCTTGTCGTAGTGCGGGCGCTCGTCGGTGATCCAGCCCGTGTCGACCGAGGTCATGAGGATGCCGTCGGTCTGGAACATCTCCTGGGCGCTGGTCCGCGTCACCATGTTCATGGCGGCCTTCGCGGCGTTCGTGTTCGGGTGCCCCGCGCCCTTGTAGCCGCGGCCGAAGACGCCCTCCATCGCCGAGACGTTCACGACGTACGCGCGTCCGCTGGACGCCTTCTTCGCGGCGTCGGCCATCACCGGGCGCAGCGCGCTGATCAGGATGAACGGCGCCGTGTAGTTGCACAGCTGGGTCTCGAGGAGCTCCACCGGGGAGATCTGCTCGATCGTCTGCACCCAGGTGTTGCTGTCGACGACGTCGGGGACGAGGCCGCCCGCGTCGATGGCGCTGCCGTCGCGGTGCCGGGCGACGCTGGCGTTGCCGGCGACCAGGGCGAGATCGGCGACTTTCTGGGCGTCGAGGCCGGAGATACCGGCGGGCAGCGCGGTCAGGCCGTCGACCGCGCCGGAGTTGAACGCGCCGATGACATGGTGGGCGGGGAGCTCACCGGCCGGCAGCGGGGCGCTCTCGCCCTCGACGAGGGCGGCGTACGCGGAGGGCAGCCGGCGTACGGTCTGCGTCGCGTTGTTGATGAGGATGTCCAGCGGGCCCTGCTCGGCGACCTGCTCGGCAAGCGCCACGGCCTGGGCCGGGTCCCGCAGGTCGATGCCGACGACCTCCAGGCGGTCCATCCAGTCCGCCGAGTCGTCCATCGCCTTGAAACGGCGGATGGCGTCCTTGGGGAAGCGCGTCGTGATCGTCGTGTGCGCGCCGTCACGCAGCAGGCGCAGCGCGATGTACATGCCGATCTTGGCGCGGCCGCCGGTGAGCAGGGCGCGCTTGCCGGAGAGGTCGGCGCGGATGTCGCGCTTGGCCCGGTTCACCGCGGCGCACTCGGGACAGAGCTGGTGGTAGAAGTAGTCGACTTCCACGTACCGGGCCTTGCAGGTGTAGCAGGAGCGGGGACGCTGGAGTATCCCCGCGAGCTTGCCCTCCTCGACCCGCGAGGACGGCAGAAGGCCCTCGGTCTCGTCGTCGATGCGCTCGGCGGAGCCGGTCGCGGTCGCCTCGGTGACGGCCTTGTCGTGGGCGGTCTTCGCGGCGCGGCGGTCCTGCCGGCGGCGCTGCTTCACGGTCCGGTAGATGCCGGCGGTGGCCCTGCGGACCTTGATCGCGTCGGGGTGGTCGACGTCCAGCTTGTCGAGCTCGTCGAGCACGCTCAGGCAGACGGCGAGCCGCTCGGGGTCGATCCCGGGGCCGAACGACTCCTGCGGCACCACCATGGCGTCGGTGGCGCCCGTCGGGCTGTCCTGTGTCATCGTCATCGCCGCTGCGTTCCTCGCGTCACTCGGACCGCGGCGTGCTGTGAGTGACCGCGGATACTCCCAAAAGGCGGAACCTTACAACCTGCTGTCGACATTCCGCCAAGTGGGCAGTTTATCCCGCTCCCGGGCCCTCCCGGGAACGCCGGTCCTTGACCTTGATCCGGTACGGCCGTAGTACGCGGCCCGCCCCTCCCCCGTCAGAACGGACCGCCCACCGTCAGGGCGTCCCCCGCACCGTCTCGCACACGCGCACCAGCGCCGCGAGCTCCTCGCGGATGCCGGTCGCGAGTACGTCCAGGTCGGGGACCGCGGCCGCGTCGGCGACCAGGCCGTAGTGGACACGCCCCCGGTACGTGGACACCGCGACCGCGAGGGACTGTCCCTGGGCCAGTGGCGCGAGGGGGTAGACCTCGGTGAGCGGGCAGCCGCCGAGCCGCAGGCCGAGGCTCGGCAGCGGCACGCTCGTGACGAGGATGTCGAACAGGAGCCGGGCAGCCTGGGCGACGACGGGTCCGCCGATCATGTGACCGAGCGGCGGCACATGGTCGGCGAGCAGGGCCACGGCGCCGGCGCCGCGCTGCGGGCCCGCGTCCTTGTTGTGGTCCATGGCCGTTCGGACCGCGCGCAGCCGGGCGAGCGGGTCCCGCTCGTCGACCGGCAGCTTCACCAGGTAGCCGGAGAGCCGGTTGCCCTGGGGGTGGGCCGTGCGGGGACGGCGCCGCGAGACGGGGATCAGGGCCCGCGGGCGCACGCCTTCGCTGCCGTTGCCGCGCTCGTCGAGCCAGCGCCGCAGGGCCCCGGCGACGACGGCGATGAGGACGTCGTTGACAGTGCCGCCGACCGTCTTGCGGACCCGGTGCACATCGTCGAGTTCGAGGACGACGCCCTCGGTGCTGCGGGTGCCCGTGGCGTTCGAGGAGAAGGCGGGCGAGGTGTGCACGTCCCAGGTGGCGCGGACGACGGAGGTGCCGATGTCGAGCGCCGTGACGGCACTGGAGGCGCCCTCCCGCAGGAGGCCGGGCAGCTTGCGCGGGTCGAGGTCGCCGAGCCGCAGGTCGCGCATGCCGGGGAACGGCAGCCGGAACCCGCGGGGCGCCTCGACGGCGGGCGCCGTCCGCGAGACGGGCAGGTCCATCGGGTCCATCACCCCGGCGGCGAGCGTCAGCGCCCGCAGTCCGTCGGCCAGCGCGTGGTGGAACTTGAACAGGACGGCGAACGAGGTGCCGTCCGCGCCCGGCAGGACGTGCGCCTCCCATGGGGGCCTCGCCCGGTCGAGCGGCCGCTCCATCAGGGCGCCGGCCGCAGCGTGGAAGTCCGCGGTGGGCTCGCCCAGCCGTACGTGGTCGAGCGGGTCGAAGTCGGGTACGGGCACGCGTGCCGCGCCGCCGACGGGGAACCGTACGCCCTGGATGCGCATGCGCAGGCCGGGGACCGCGGGGGCGCGGGCGGCGAGCAGCTCCACCGCGTGCTGGACGTCGCCCGGCGAGTCCGCGGCGAACACCCCCAACGCGCCCAGGTGCATCGGGTGTTCCGCGGACTCGATGTTCCAGAAGGCCAGGTCGAGTGGTGCGAGGAGGTCCGGGCTCGGCGCGGGCCGAGAGTGCTGGGACTGGTGAGAGTTCACTGAGGGCCGCTCTCGCGTCGACGTCGGGGGAAAGCAGTCAACCGCTCTCCAGTGATTACGGTCAAGTACGATCAAGCTACACACAGTAAACAACAGATTAAGACCCGCCCCTCCGATGAAGGGGCGGGTCTCGTGGTGCTGGTGGGGCGTGTGGTGCCGCTACTTCAGCGCCGGCGGCGCCGCGTCGGCGGAGGTGCCCCAGGTGGAGGGCTTGTCGCCGACCGTGAAGGACAACTCCCGCAGCCCGCGGATGTCGTCCGTCGTCAGATACGTCTTCCCCAAAGCGGTCCCGTCGGACTGCGCCGACTGGATGTACCGCGCCGAGTCCGAGGTCCCCGGAGCCTTCACCGTGAGGCGGCCCTTCGGGTAGTAGCGCCGGTCGAGGGTCACGTCCACCCGCTCGAAGACTGGGGTCGACAGGCCCCAGGTGTCCGTGCCGGGCTGGACCGGGAAGATACCGATCGACGACAGGACGTTCCAGGCGGACATCGTCCCGAGGTCGTCATTTCCGGTCATGCCGGTCGGGGCGTCCGTGAAGAGCGTGAGCGCCGCGTGCACGACGTCGGTCGTCTTCCAGGGCTGACCGGTCGAGAGGTACGTGTAGGGCGCGATCAGGTCGGGCTCGTTCTGCGGGTTGTACTTGTCCGCGTTGTAGTAGTCGTACGGACCGTTCACCCACACCTCGCGGGCGGTCTTCGCGGGGTCCTGCACCAGCCGGTCGTACGCGAAGAACGAGTCGAGGCGGTCGTTGGCCGGCTTGGTGCCGCCGATCAGTCCGACCATCCCGGGCAGGTCCTGCGGGACGAGCCACTGATACTGCCAGGACGTGCCCTCGTGGAAGCCCTCGCTCTTGGCGGGGTCGGCCGGACCCGTGAAGGTGCCCGCCGCGTCCCGCGCCCGGAAGAAGCCGGTCGAACTGTCGAAGATCTTCCGGTAGTTCTGCGCCCGCTGCGTGTACCGCGCCGCGTCGTCCTTGTGGCCCAGGTCCTTCGCCATCTGCCCGAGCATCGCGTCGGACAGCGCGTACTCCAGGGTCGCGGAGGCGCCGTGGTCGTAGTCGGAGTCGCCCGGCTTCACATGCGCGCGGTCCTTGATGTACGGCGCGAAGCCGTCGGCGATGTATTCCTTGTTGGCCTCACGGCCCACCGGCGCGGAGTCGGCGGGCGGGACTCCGTCTGCGTTCTTCTTCAGCGCGCGGTACGCCTGCTCTTCGTACCCCTTGAGCAGACCCTGCTGATAGGCGTTCGTGAGGAAGGGAGTGACCGGGTCACCCGTCATGATGTTCGTCTCGACCGTGCCGTAGCCCCACTTGGGCAGCCAGCCGCTCTCCTCGTCGATCTTGATGACGGAGATCGCCATGTCGCGGGACTCGCCTGGCGCGAGCAGCGACAGGAGCTGCGCCTGCGTGCGGTAGGTGTCCCAGAGGGACCAGTTCTGGTAGTACGTGTAGCCCTTGGCGCGGTGGATCTTCTGGTCCCAGCCGGTGTAGCGGCCGTCGACGTCGCTGCCGATGTTCGGCGCGAGAAACGAGCGGTACAGGGACGAGTAGAAGGTGCGGCGGAGCGTGTCGCCACCGCCCTGCGCCGTGACGTCGTCGAGCCGGTCCTCCCACGCGGCCTGCGCCGCGTGCTCCACACGGTCGTACGAACGGCCGCCCTCGGAACGGAGGTTGAGCGCCGCGCCCTTCGCGTCGACATACGAGATGGCCGTGGTCGCCTCGACGCTGCGGTCCTTGGAGGTGTCGAAGCGCACGAACGCGCCGCTGCGTTCGCCTCCGGCCGTCGACTCCTTGGAGCCCTCGGTGACCGCGTCGCCCTTCCATGTGCCCGACGTGGTGAACGGCCGGTCGAAGCGGGTGATCGTGTACACCGTGTACGGCTTCGTGTCCTGGCAGAAGCCACTGCCGGTGATGGCCGTGCGGACGGTGCGGCTGTCGAGGATCTCGACCCTGGTGTTCAGGGTCTTGTGCAGCGACTGGCCCGCGTTGATGAGGACGTTCGCCTTGTCGGTGGCGGGGAAGGTGTAGCGCTGCACACCGGTCCGCTCGGTCGCGGTCAGCTCGGCCTCGATGCCCGTCTTCAGACCGACCTTGTACGAGCCGGGGCTCGCCTTCTCGTTGTCGTGACTGAACTCGGCCGCGTACTTGGCGTAGTCGGTCGACGTGATGTCGCCGGTCGTGGGCAGCACGGGCAGATCGCCGCCGAGGCCGCAGCCGACGCCGGACAGATGCACGGTGGAGAAGCCGCGGATGCGGTTCTCCGAGTAGTCGTAACCCGTGTTGTGGCCCGTGTCGGGCGAGAACTGCACCATGCCGAAGGGCACGGCGGCGCCCGGGTAGGTGTTGCCCTCGTTCTCGGTGCCGATGAACGGGTTGACCAGATCGGTGAGCCGGCCCTCGTCGGACACGGCCGCCTGGGCCGACGGTACGGCGAGCGCACCGCCCAGGAGCGCGGCCGCCGCCACCGCCGTCCCCGCTCCGCGCAGCCGTTGGGTCCATCTCATGGCGAGACCGCCTCCTCAAGCACTAGACAACGTTGTCAGAACGCAGCGCGGTCATTCTTCTGGCGCGTGCGTGTACTCGTCAAGGGACACGACAGCGGGAGCCTGCGAACGAGTCACGGCACAGGGCACCCGCCGACGAGGGGTCAGGAACGGTCAGGCCAGGACCTGTCGGCCCTTCCCCAGTGCGATCACCCCGCCCTTCGACACCGTGTACAGCTCGGCGTCCCGCTCCGGGTTGACGCCGATGGCCGCCCCCGGCGGGACGTCCACGTTCTTGTCGAGTACGGCTCCGCGCACCACGGCGCCCTTGCCGATCCGTACGTTGTCGTGCAGGACCGAGCCCTGGACGACGGCGCCCTCCTCGACGGTGACGCCCGGGGAAAGGACGGAGCGGGTGACCTGGCCGCGGATGACGCAGCCCGGACTGACGATCGACTGGCCCGCGATGCCACCCGCGCAGAACTTGGCGGGCGGCAGCTGCCCGGGGTGCGTGTAGATGGGCCAGCGCCGGTTGTCGAGGTTGAAGGCGGGCTTGTCCGAGAGCAGGTCGAGGTGGGCCTCGTAGTACGCGTCGAGGGTGCCGACGTCGCGCCAGTAGCCGTGCTCGTGGGGCGTCTCGCCGGGGACGTGGTTGCCGTCGAAGTCGTAGAGCTGGGCGACGCCGCGTTCGGTGAGCATCGGCAGGATCGAACCGCCCATGTCATGAACGGAGTCGGGCATCTCGGAGTCCTGCTGCAACGCGTCGATGAGGGTCTTCGTGGTGAAGACGTAGTTGCCCATGGAGGCGAAGACCTGGTGCGGGGAGCCGGGGATGCCGGGCGGGTCGGCCGGCTTCTCGAGGAAGCGGTCCACGCGCGTGCCGTCGCCGGCCGGCGTGATGATCCCGAACGCCGAGGCGTCCGCGCGCGGTACGCGGATGCCCGCGACCGTGACGCCCGCGCCGCCCTCGATGTGCTGCTGGAGCATCTGGCGCGGGTCCATGCGGTAGACGTGGTCGGCGCCGAACACCGCTATGTAGTCGGGCTGTTCGTCGTGGACCAGGTTCAGGGACTGGAGGATGGCGTCCGCGCTGCCGAGGTACCAGCGCGGACCGAGGCGCTGCTGGGCCGGGACGGGCGTGACGTAGTTGCCGAGCAGGCTCGACATGCGCCAGGTCGTCGTGACGTGCCGGTCGAGCGAGTGCGACTTGTACTGGGTCAGGACGCAGATACGCAGGATGTCCGCGTTGACCAGGTTGGAGAGGACGAAGTCGACGAGGCGGTACGTGCCGCCGAAGGTGACCGCCGGTTTCGCCCGGTCGGCGGTGAGTGGCAGCAGGCGCTTGCCCTCCCCGCCCGCCAGTACGATCCCGAGCACCGAAGGTCCACCGCGCATCCCAGCCCCCAGCTTCACCTTGAGGATCCATATCGCTTCGAGGAACTGCTCCGACCTGCCCGTCTGTTACGCCTTCTTGACCGGCTGCGTCGTGTTGAGGATCTCGTCGTACACGTCGGCCGTGCGCCGGGCCACGGTGTCCCAGCCGAACTCGCGCTCTGCGCGCTCCCGCCCGGCGGCGCCCATGCGTGCCGCCGCGCCGGGGTCGCCCACCAGCCGGTTCAGGGCCTGTGCGAGCCCGCTCTCGAACGCCTGCGGGTCGCGCTCCTCGTAGGGCACGAGGAGGCCGGTCCTCCCGTCGGCGACGACCTCCGGGATGCCTCCGACGGCGGAGGCCACGACGGCGGTGCCGCACGCCATCGCCTCCAGGTTCACGATGCCGAGGGGTTCGTACACCGACGGACAGACGAACGCCCGTGCGTGGGTGAGGAGTTGGACCACTTCGGTACGGGGCAGCATCTGCGGAATCCAGTGGACGCCGTCCCGCAGCGCGCGCAACTCGTCCACGAGGGTGCGGAATTCACGCCCGACGGCCGGGGTGTCGGGCGCTCCGGCGCACAGGATCAGCTGCGTCGACGGGTCCAACTCCTTCGCCGCCCTGAGGAGATGGGGCACACCCTTCTGCCGCGTGATGCGTCCGACGAAGACGACGTACGGGCGGTCCTGGTCGATGCCGATGCGGGCGAGGACGTCCGTGGCGGGGTCGGGGCGGTAGAGGGCGGAGTCGATGCCGTTGTGGACGACGCGGACCTTCGCCGGGTCGATCGCCGGATAGCAGGCCAGGATGTCGTCGCGCATGGCTCCCGAAACCGCGACGACCGCGTCGGCCGCCTCGACGGCGGTGCGCTCGGCCCAGCCCGACAGGGCGTATCCGCCGCCGAGTTGCTCGGCCTTCCAGGGGCGCAGGGGTTCGAGCGAGTGCGCGGTCACGATGTGCGGGATGCCGTGGAGCAACTTGCCTATATGGCCCGCCAGATTGGCGTACCAGGTGTGGGAGTGGACGAGTTCGCGGCCTTCGAGCGCGGCGGCGATGGACAGGTCCACGGAGAAGGTGCGCAGTGCGTCGTTCGCCCCGTCGAGCGCCTGCCACGCGCGGTGGCGCCGCAGCCCCTCGGCACCGCCCTCGCCCCACGTGTGGACGTCGAGGTCGACAAGGGGGCGTAGCTCCCTTGCGAGGAACTCGACATGGACGCCCGCGCCGCCGTAGACGTCCGGCGGGTACTCCCGGGTCAGCAGTCCCACTCTCATCGGATACCTCCGTGGATACTCTGCCCTTCAGGGCGGAGAGGAATCGGATTTCTGCGGGGCAGGGCAACGGGCAACGGGCTGGGCTTCGCCGCCAGGGTGGATCGCAGTGCTTTGACCCGCGGGTTTGGGCGTCACGTGTGGCGACGGTAGTTTGCGAGTGTGACCACGAGCCAGGTGAAGCGGGCGTTCAAGTACCGCTTCTATCCGACGGATGCGCAGGCAGCGGAGCTGTCGCGCACGTTCGGATGCGTGCGGAAGGTCTACAACATGGCGCTTGCCGCTCGGACCGAGGCGTGGGCGCGGCAGGAGCGGATCAACTACAACCAGAGTTCCGTGATGCTGACGGCGTGGAAGAAGACCGAGGAACTGGCGTACCTGAACGAGGTCTCGTCGGTCCCGCTCCAGCAGGCGCTGCGGCACCTGCAAGGAGCGTTTGCCCACTTCTTCGGCAAGCGGGCCCAATATCCGCGCTTCAAGAACCGGAAGAAGTCGCGGAAGTCCGCCGAGTACACCACCTCGGCGTTCCGTTTTAGTAACGGTGAGCTGAGACTCGCGAAGATGAGCGAGTCCCTGCGCATCGTGTGGTCGAGACCGCTGCCGGAAGGCATGAGCCCCTCCACAGTGACCGTGTCGCAGGACGCGGCCGGACGCTGGTTCGTCTCCCTGTTGTGCGACGACCCCAGCATCACGCACTTGCCCACCTCTGATGCCGCGGTCGGTATCGATGCCGGTCTCGACCATCTCCTGACCTTCTCGACGGGCGAAAAGATCGCCAACCCGAGGCACGAGCAACGCGACCGGGTCGCACTTGCGAAAGCTCAGCGCAGGCTGGCGAACAAGGCCAAAGACTCGGCGAACCGGGCCAAGGCGCGGCGCAAAGTCGCCAAGATCCACGCCCGGATCGCAGACCGTCGCCGCGATGCCCTGCACAAGATCACCACTCGGCTCGTGCGTGAAAACCAAACGCTCGTGATCGAGGACCTGACCGTGCGCTCCATGGTCAGGAATCGGAAACTGGCCCGCGCCATCAGCGATGCCGCGTGGTCTCAGTTCCGGAGCATGCTGGAGTACAAAGCCGCCTGGTACGGGCGTGAGGTGATCGCGGTCGACCGGTGGTTCCCCTCCTCGAAACTGTGCTCCTCCTGCGGCACCTTGGCTGACAAGATGCCGCTCAGCGTCCGCACGTGGACGTGTGAGTGCGGCACGACCCACGACCGGGACGTGAACGCAGCGAAGAACCTTCTGGCCGCCGGACGGGCGGTTGCAGCCTGCGGAGCTGGTGTAAGACCTCAACGGAGTTCTCCGGGCGGGCAGTCGGCGATGAAACAGGAAACCTCACGGCGCGAGCCGTAAGAACCCCTCCCTTCAGGGAGGGGAGCGTCAAGGTCACCCAGAAGCGGCCGGTGGGGAAGAGTGCTGCGGCGGCCGCTCGAAGCAGCAGTCGCCGCAGAGGCCGCCGCCGGGGGCACGGTAGATGAGGCAGCAGCTCGTGCGGCGGAAGGCCGTGCCGGTGCGGGTGCCGGTCGCGGCGAGGCGGGGGTCCGCGAAGAGTTCCGTGGTCAGGAGGCGGGCGCGGGCGGCGACGTCGGGGCGCCCGGCGCGGCGCGCCCAGCGGCTGATCTCGCGGGCGGCGCCGGCGAGCGCGGACCCGGCGTTGCCGCGCAGCAGCGGGGCCGAGACGCGGTAGCGGGCGCGCAGGGCGGCCGACAGCGGTTCCAGGTGGCGGTCCAGCACGAGCTCCGCGATGTGCGCGCTGTCGGCGGGGAGCTGCCCCGTACCGGCGAGGAACAGGTCGTCGGGCGCACTGGCGTCGGGGTCCCAGTGCAGCAGCACGGGGTCGAGGTCGGGGACGCGCCCGAAGAGGGCCGCGCTGCCGAGCGCCACCGACCAAAGGCGCGCAGCGAGTCCGAGTTGGGCGACGGACACGGCGACGCGCGGTTCGGACACGGAGAGTGCCCGCGCGACTTTCTCGACGCGGTACGCGAGGGGGAAGCGACCGGGTGCGTCGCCCTGATACACACCCTCCAGCGCCGATAGATCACTCTCCCTCCCCTTCGCGTCACGCAGAGCGAAGAATCCGCCGAGGGAACCGAGTTCGCGCAGGTCGATGTGGGCTGTCACGGCCTCAGTACAGCAAGTAGGCGTCCGCAGGTCACGGGTGGGGTGCACTCCGTGTCCCCCACCGGGTGGAGGCCCGGGGGCGGGTCGTACTCCATCGGCAGTAGGACCCAATGCGTGCTCAGGTACGACGACGCGAGCGCCCGAAAGAGAGATCGTAGAGATATGGAAACCGACCGTTCGCCGCACCACGGGATGCGCCGCCGCACAGTGAGGAGCGGCCGATGAGTGCACTCACGCTGGCAGTGCTGCTCTCCCTCGTCTCCGCGGTGGCGTACGCGGGCGGCGCGATCCTCCAAGAGCGGGTCGCGGTCTCCACGCCCCAGCACACCTACGCGCCGCTGCGCCGCCCGGTGTGGTGGTGCGCGGTCGCGCTCAACGGTCTGGGAGCACTCCTGCACGTGGCGGCCCTGGCGTACGGGCCGCTCAGCCTCGTGCAGCCCCTCGGCGCGCTGACGATCGTGTTCGCGCTGCCGATGTCGGCGCTCTTCGTGCACCGCAAGGCCGGGGCCACCGCCTGGCGTGGCGCGATCATGGCCGCGGTGGGTCTCGCCGGTCTGCTCTCCCTCACGGGGTCGGCGTCCGAGCAGTCCCTCGAAGGCACGGAGCGGCTGATGGTCGCCCTCGTGACGGCCGGTACGATCCTCGCCCTGATGACCCTCGCGCACGCAGTGCACCGCCACCCCGCGGTGCGCAGCGTCCTGCTCGCGGGCGCGGCCGGCGTCGCGTTCGGCATCGCGTCCGTGTTCACGAAGTCCGTGGCGGTGGAGTGGACGGAGGACGGGACGTTCGTCCAGTTCTCGAGCTTCCTGGTGATAGCGGCGCTCGCCACGTCCGGCCTGCTCCTGTCCCAGGCGTCGTACCGCGGCGCGGGCCTCGCGGCTCCGCTCGCCACCGTGACCGTCGTGAACCCGGTGGTCGCGGCGGCGGTCGGTCTCACCCTGTTCGGCGAAACGTTCCGATACGGCACGACGGGCACCGCCCTCGCCCTCGCGTGCGGTGTCGTCGCCGCGGGCGGCCTGATCCTGCTGACGACAGAGCGGATCACCGGGTCGCGCAAGGCGGCCGCAGAGTCGGTCGCCGCAGCGATGCCCGCCCAGTCGTCCACGACCAAGTCGCCGCGCGCGCTCACCGACGGCGAGCCGCTGGTGCGGCGCGTCGGGCCGCCCGCGCGGGATGCCGATGCGCATGGCCGCACCAAGGGCAAGGGCCGCCGCTACGACGCGTGGTACAGCCCCCGCGACGAGCGCATCAAATCCTGACGCCGTGCGCCCGCAGATACGCCAGCGGGTCGACGTCCGAACCGAAGCCGGGCCCCGTCCGCACCTCGAAGTGCAGATGCGGGCCCGTGCTGTTGCCTGTGGAACCGGAGCGCGCGATGCGCTGACCGGCCACGACCCGCTGTCCCGCCTTCACGCTGAGCGCCGAGAGATGGCCGTACTGGCTGTACTTGCCGTCGGCGTGCCGGATCACGACCTCGTAGCCGTACGAGCCGCCCCAGCCCGCGGAGACGACATGGCCGGAGGCGATGGCCTTGACGGTCGTACCGGTGGACACGGCGAAGTCGACGCCCGTGTGGTAGCCCTTCGACCAGGAGGAACCCGCCGCGCGGTACGGGGTGCTGAGGCTCGCTGAGACGGGAGCGGTGACGTCGTGCGACGGGGCGGGCTTCTCGGTCCGGGGCCGGGTGGCGGTGGCTGTGCCGGTCTTCTTGGCGGGGGCCGCCGTCTCCCGTTTCTGGTCGCTCTTGTCGTGCCTCTGGGCCTGCCGTTCGCGCTTCTGTGGGGCGGCCGGGTCGCGCGGCTTTGCCGACGGGTGGTGCAGGGCGAGCCGCTGTCCCGGCAGGATGAGGTCGGGGTCCGAGCCTATGGTGCGGCGGTTCGCCTCGTACAACTTCCGCCATCCGCCCGGCACTTCGCGGGCGTCGGCGATGCCGGAGAGGGTATCGCCGCCGACCACCGTGTACATCTGGGCCGTGCCCGCCGTCGACTGGGGCGTGACCTCGGGCTTGACGTCCTTGACGGTGCGCTGGGGCTTCTGCCGGACGGTTTCGGTGTGCGGTCCCGGAGCATCGCCGCCGCGGGTGAGGCCCGCGCGGGCCGAGCAGACCGGCCAGGCGCCGGGGCCCTGCCCGTCGAGGACCTTCTCGGCGACGGCGATCTGCTGGCCCTTGGTGGCGCGGTCGGCACGCGCGGCGTAGGCGGTGCCGCCGTAGGCATCCCAGGTGGACTGCGTGAACTGGAGCCCGCCGAAGTAGCCGTTGCCGGAGTTGATGCTCCAGTTGCCGCTCGACTCGCAGGCCGCGACCTTGTTCCAGGTGTTCGCGTCGGCAGCGTGCGCCACGCCCGCGCCGATGAGAGGGATCGCCATACCCGCGCTGCCCGCGGTGACGGTGAGCGACGCCCGGTTGATCCGGTTCGGCTGATACCGGCGATGCCGACCGCGTACGGCCATGGAAGCCCCCTCAGACACACGTCAGAAGCGGCAAGTTAGCCGCTCCGGCACACTCGTGACAAGACCCGCACAGGGGTGACACGAGCAGTCAAGAGGGACCAAGAGGGCTTCTCCCAGGCGTAGTTCGCGCATCAGCCCCGCAACCGCGCAGGCAGCCAGTCGAGTTGGGCGGCCTGGTGGAAGGGCCCGCCGCCCTCGTGGTCGTTGAAGGTGTACACCTCGATCGTCTTGTCCTGCCCGGCATAGGAGTTGAACGCCGCGAAGACCGTGGAGGGCGGGCAGGTCTGGTCCTCGAGCGCCACCGAGAAGAGGGCGGGCGCGGTGCCGCGAGCCGCGAAGTGCACGCCGTCGAAGTACGACAGCGTGCGGAAGACCTGCTCGTCGGCGCCGATGTGCGCCTTCAGATACAGGGCTATCTCGCGGTACGGGTGGCGTTCGGTGAGGGTGGCCGCGCGGGGGAACTGGCACAGGAACGGCACGTCGGGCGCGATGGCGACGAGGTCGGGCACCAGGCCGCCGACCGCGATCGTGATGCCGCCGCCCTGGCTGCCCCCGAGCGCGGCGACGCGCGACGCGTCGACGAGGGGGTGCGAACGTGCCGCCTCGACCGCGCGCACGGCGTCGGTGAAGACGCGCCGGTAGAAGTACTCGTGCGGGTCCTCGATGCCGCGCGTCATGAAGCCGGAGTGCGCGGGTCCGCTGCCGACCGGGTCGGGGGTGTCGCCCACCCTGCCGCCGGAGCCCTGGCCGCGCGTGTCCATGACGAAGTGCGCGAAGCCGGCCGCGGCCCACATCAGGTTCGTGTGGGGCAGGCCGCGCCCACCTCCGTAGCCGATGTACTCGACGACGGCGGGCAGCGGCCCGGTCGTCCCCGCCGGCAGGACGAGCCAGCCCTTGACCGGATGCCCGCCGAACCCGGCGTACGTAACATCGAATACGTCGACCGCGGACAGCGGCACGTCGACCGGGACGAAGCGTGCGTCGAGGTCGTGCTCGCGCGCCTCGGCCAGGGTCTTTTCCCAGAACGCGTCGAAGTCCTCGGGCCGGGTCAACGTCGGCCGGTAGGCCCGAAGTTCGTCGAGCGGCAGATCGAAGTGAGGCACGGGCGGCTCCTTATTCGTAGAGGATTCCGTATGCGTAGAGAGTTCCGTAGAGCCCTCCGCAGCGAGTCCTGAGGGCTCGTCGAGAGCGTCGCAGCGTCACGGTACGCCTCACCGCGCTACAAATGAACAAGAACGATCACCTCCCTACTTCAGGAGCGACAGGCATGAGCAAGTCAGCCCAGATCGGTGTCACGGGGCTCGCTGTCATGGGACGCAACCTCGCGCGGAACTTCGCCAGGAACGGCTACACGGTCGCCCTGCACAACCGCACCGCGTCCCGCACGCACGACCTCGTGGCGGAGTTCGGCGGCGAGGGCGAGTTCGTCCCCACCGAGACCGCGGAGGAGTTCGTGGCCGCGCTGGAGAGGCCGCGCCGCCTGGTGATCATGGTCAAGGCCGGTGACCCCACGGACGCGGTGATCCAGGAGTTCGCGCCCCTCCTGGAGCCCGGCGACATGATCGTCGACGGCGGCAACGCGCACTTCGCGGACACCCGCCGCCGCGAGCGTGAACTGCGCGAGCGCGGCATCCACTTCGTCGGCACGGGCGTCTCCGGCGGCGAGGAGGGCGCCCTGAACGGGCCGAGCATCATGCCGGGCGGGAGCCAGGAGTCGTACGCGGCGCTCGGCCCGATGCTGGAGAAGATTTCCGCGAAGGCCAAGGACGGCTCCCCGTGCGTGACGCACGTCGGCCCGGACGGCGCCGGCCACTTCGTGAAGATGGTCCACAACGGCATCGAGTACGCCGACATGCAGCTCATCGGCGAGGCCTACCAGCTCCTGCGCGACGTGGCGGGCTACTCCCCCGCGCAGATCGCCGACATCTTCCGCAAGTGGAACACCGGCCGGCTCGACTCGTATCTGATCGAGATCACGGCCGAGGTCCTGTCGCACGTGGACGCGGCGACGGGCAAGCCCTTCGTGGACGTCGTCGTCGACGAGGCGGAGCAGAAGGGCACGGGGCGCTGGACCGTGCAGATCGCGCTCGACCTGGGCGTCCCGGTGTCGGGCATCGCCGAGGCCGTCTTCGCGCGCTCGCTGTCCGGCCACGCGGACCTGCGCGCGGCCTCGAAGGACCTGGCGGGCCCGACGCCGACCGCGCTGAGCGAGCCGGAGGCCGCGGCGTTCGCCGACCGGGTCGAGCAGGCCCTGTACGCGTCGAAGATCGTGTCGTACACGCAGGGCTTCCACGAGATCACGGCGGGCAGCGAGGCGTACGACTGGGACATCGACCTGGGCGCCGTCGCCTCGATCTGGCGCGGCGGCTGCATCATCCGGGCCGCCTTCCTCGACCGGATCACCGCCGCGTACGACGCCCGGCCCGACCTGCCGAGCCTCCTCGCGGACAAGACGTTCGCGCAGGAGATCGGCGCGGCGCAGGACGACTGGCGTGCCGTCCTGGTCGCCGCGACGGTCGAGGGTGTCCCGGCGCCCGGCTTCGCGGCCGCGCTCGCGTACTACGACGCGCTGCGCGCCGACCGCCTCCCGGCCGCGCTCACGCAGGGCCAGCGGGACTTCTTCGGCGCCCACACATACCGCCGCACGGACCGCGAGGGCGCGTTCCACACGCTGTGGGGCGGCGACCGGACCGAGGTGTCGGCGTAGGGCCTTGCCACTACATGGGTGACGGCTCCGGCTCGGGCGGCGCCGGCTCCGGGTCGGGGTTCGGCGGGCCCGGGGACGGCGGTGGCGGCGGGGGCTGCGGCGTGGGTCCCGGGCGGGGCGACGGAGGCGCAGGGATCGGGGAGGGGAACGGCCCCGGATCGGGAACGTCGGGCCCCGGTGTCGGCGGGGTGACGGGATCGGGGATGGGATGCGTCATCGATTCCTCCAGGAAGGGTCGGAGGCCGGCCGCGCTCCGGCGGGGCGCGGGCCGGTCCCTGCCACTGTCTCCCGACACGCGTGCCCACGCCCGCCGGGCCCACACACCACCCCCGTCGGCACTCAGCCCTTGATACGGGTGAGGCGTACGACGGGAATGTCCCGCTCGGTCTTCTTCTGGTAGTCCGCGTACGGGGCGAAGATCTCCACGAGATGGGGCCACACCCTGGCCTTTTCCTCCGGGGAGAGGGTCTCGGCGCGGGCGGCGAACCGCTCGGTCTCGACGCGCAGCCGCACGTCCGGGTTGGCCTCCAGGTTCAGGTACCACTCGGGGTGCTGGTCGGCGCCGCCCTTCGAGGCGACGATCAGGTAGTCGTCGCCGTCGCGGTCGTAGATCAGCACCGTGCGGCGCCACTTACCGGAGTGACGCCCCTGGTAGTCGAGCAGCAGACAGGGCGCGCTCATCGGGCCGGGGATCGTCGTGCCCTCGGTGCCGCCGGACTCCTCGTAGAGGCGAGCCTGCTCGGCGACCCAGCCCGTGGGGCTGATCACGACGTCGGTACCGGTCTCGTCCTGGGCCATCTGACTCTCCTCGTTCAGCTCAAGCCGGTCGCATTCGGTTCAACGCGTTCAACTCGGCTCAGCGTAGGCCGCGTTGCCCGCCGCCGCGCGCAGGCCGGGGCGGGGGCTGGAGAGGACGGGGACCGTCGTGTTGGTCCGGTCGGCCGCGGGCGCCATGGAGGCCTGGGCGAGCACGACGACGTCGACATCGGTGAGGGCGTCCACGGCGGCGGCCACGAGGTCCCGGTACCCGTCCCGGTCACCGGCCTCGAAGCGCTCCCAGGCCCCTGCCACCAGCACGGTGCGTACGTCGACGGGGCGGCCTGTGCGGGCGGCCTCCTCCTCGACGAGGGCGACGGTCGGGTCGAGGGTGCTCTCCAGGGCGGCGACCACGGCGACGGCCCGCCCGGCTTCGACCGCGGCGGCGGCCATCGGCCGGTCCACGCGCAGGACGGGGACGCCGACGGCTGCGGACTGGGCCTCGGCGACGCCGCCGATGGTCGAGCAGGTGCAGAGCACGGCGCTTGCCCCGTCGGCCACGGCGGTGTCGAGCAGCGCGCGCACATCGTCGGCGACGGCGTCGGGCCCGGCGGCCCTGGCCCGTTCGAGCAGGCTCTCGTCCACGAGGTGACGCAGGGCGAGACCGGGGTGGTCGGTGTCGCGCAGGGCGTCGAAGACGGGGACGTGGACCGGGGAGGTGTGCAGGAGTGCGAGGTTCACGCGGTCACCACTTGGTCGGGTCGTCGGCGAGAGCGCGCTGCGCGGCGTCCATCAGCTCGGGCGGGGCGACGGGGGCCTCTCCCGGGTGTCGCGCGGCCCACTGCACGACGAACGGGCACAGAGGCGCGACGGCGATGCTCTCGCGGGCGGCGATGGCGTACAGCTCGCGGGCCATCGATCCTCCGATGCCCCGGCCCTCGTACTGGTGCTCCACAATGGTGTGCACGGGCACGAGAGCCCTCTCGGGCGCGTCGAGGACGAAGTACTGGATGTACCCGAAGACAGCACCTTCGGGCTCTCCCGCCGCACTGGCCACTAGGAGGCCCTTGTCCCGTTCGTCGCGGATCTCGATGTCGCTCATGGGGGGGTCTCCTCGCGTCTGCGGCGGGACGGTCAGCCGCTGGTGGCCGCCACCGCCTGAGGGCTGCGTTCCGTGTCCCCGCCGGGAACCGGCTCGGACGGGTCGGCGCCCAGGGCCACGATCCGGTTCTCCCGGTCCACGTGCACGACCTGGGGCCGCAGGGCACGCGCCTCGGCGTCGTCGACCTGAGCGTAACTGATGATGATCACGAGGTCCCCGGGATGCACGAGGTGGGCCGCGGCCCCGTTGATCCCGATGACGCCGCTCCCCCGCTCCCCCTCGATGACGTACGTCTCCAGGCGGGCGCCGTTGTCGATGTCGACGATGTGGACCAGCTCGCCGGGCAGCAGATCGGCGGCGTCGAGGAGATCACGGTCGATGGTGACGGACCCGACGTAATGCAGGTCGGCCTGGGTGACGGTGGCGCGGTGGATCTTGGACTTGAACATGGTGCGCAGCATTCAGCACTCCCGAAATTCGCTCCCTGCCTGCTCTTTGCAGGTCAAGGGCCTGCTGCACTTTACACCGGCACGCGTCGGACTCGAAGATTGTCTGGACGCTCATTCCGGCCCAGGCGATCGGTCACAACTCGCCGTAGTGTTCGGCGCGTACGAGGGACGGGGTGACCGCCCGCTACGGCGCCGAGGCGTTGCCGCAGTGGCGTCAGGTGGTGAGGCCGTCGACCGCCACGGGAAGGTGGCGGGGGCCGCGCAGGACGGGGTTGACGCGGTAGGGCGGCGGGTCCGCCAGTAGCCGTGGGTTTCTGATCCGGCGGAAGAGCTCGGGCAGGGCGAGCTGCGCCTCCATCCGGGCCAGCGGGGCGCCGAAGCAGTAGTGAATGCCGGTGTAGAACCCGAGGTGCTGGTTGTCCACGCGGTCTGGATCGAACCGGTCGGGGTCCTCGAAGCGCTTCGGGTCGCGGTTGGCCGACGCCAGCAGCAGCCGGACCGGC
This sequence comes from Streptomyces sp. DS1-CR2, assembly GCF_055760475.1. Classification (NCBI taxonomy): domain Bacteria; kingdom Bacillati; phylum Actinomycetota; class Actinomycetes; order Kitasatosporales; family Streptomycetaceae; genus Streptomyces; species Streptomyces sp. DS1-CR2. Next base: position 7,988,408 of record NZ_CM147085.1, on the reverse strand, counting down.
GAACCCTTGGGGATGGTGGTGCCGGCGATTTCGATGTCGGCCAGGGCGGTGGTGAACGGTATGAGCTGGACCGGCGGCTCGTATCGCAGCACCTCCTCAATGAGCGGAACGATCAGGTCTGGTTCCGTCCGGAACCGTTCGAGGACGTCGGGGTGGCGCAGCAGCGTGAGCGTCGCGTTGCTGATCAGGTTGACGGTTGTCTCATGGCCTGCGATCAGGAGCAGTATCGAGGTGGCCACCAGCTCCGTGGTCGACATGCTGCCGCCGGGGCCCGTTTCACGGGCGAGGGGGCCGAGGATCCCGCTGCCCTGGTGGTGGCGCTTGGTGTCGATCAGGTCGGACAAGTAGGCGCCCAGCTCGCTGCGTGCCTTGTGTGCCTTTTCCAGGCCGCTTTCCCCACCGCTGGGATCGAGCCCCGACGCCACGGTGTCGGCCCAGCCGTGGAAGCGCGTTTCGTCCTCGCGCGGCACGCCCAGAACCTTGCAGATGGCCGTGACGGGAAGGGGGTAGGCGAAGTCGTCGACGACGTCGATCTCGTCCTTGCCTTCGAGCCCGTCGACCAGGTCGGCGACGACCCCGGCCAGCTCTCCGCGCATGTCGTGGAGGAACCTGGGACTGTGCGGCGGTCCGAACGGCCGCATCGCCGCACTGCGCAGCCGGTCGTGTCCGGGCGGGTCCTGCATCAGGAAGCTGGGCGGCAGATTGGGGTCCTCCTCGGACATGTCGGGGCCGCCGGTGCCGGGAGTGCGGTTGCGCGGGTCGTTGCTGAGCCGCGGATCGTTGGCCAGGCTCCGCACCTCGTAATAGGTGCTGACCAGGTACGATCCGTCGTCCTGACGGGTGACCGGCGACTCGCGCAGTGCGGCGTAGAGCGGGTACGGATCGGCGCGATTCGCATAGTCGGTGATCTGCGCGAACATGGTGCCCAGAGTCATGGCGCCTCCTGAGGGGCCGACGGTCGGGGGCGATGGTCAGGCGCGCGCCGCGACGGACTGGACACGCTGCTCGATCGGCGAATGGCCGGTCAGGGTGACGGTCAGCGACAGGAACTGGTACCCGGACGATGGATGAGGGCTGCGGGCGACGTCGCCGGCGGCATGGATGTCGTCGGCGACGTCGAAACAAATGGCCGCAGCCAGTTTCACCTGCTCACGTCGCGCCTCGTCGAAGCGGCAGCCCCTGTGGGTTCGGTTCAGTCGAATGGCTGGTAGGCCACGTCTCCAGGATCAGCTCGGCGGGAGGGCCTCGCAACGCGAGAACCGTGCAGTGGCGGCCGTCCGGACGTCCGTCCCGACCCGGGTCCGAAGAGGGCAACGGCAGTGGCGTCAGACGTAGTCCTTGCGCTGCACGACGTCCTTGCGCTGCGCGACGTCCATGCGCTGCGCGACGCCCACGGTCAGCGGTCGGCCGTCTTTACCGGGTCACCCCGTCGTCAGGGCGAAGATGAGGATGGTCAACGCCCAGCACAGGGCCACGAGCGCAGCGCCGGCCACGTCGACCCGTATGGTGCGGGTCCGGCCGGGGCGGAGCCAGAAGGCCAGGACGCGGTTCACCAGGGGCATGAGCAGCCAGCTCAGAATGCTGACGCTCAGCACGTTGCCGAAGAACAGGCCGAGGTATCCGGGGACGCCCAGGACGTCGAATTCATGACCCACGGTCAGATTCAGGACCATGACGGTGGGATAGAGCGCCAGCACGACGGTCATGGCCTGTTTCCAGTTGGGCGGGACCTGCTCCTCCTCGCCCGAGCCGAACCTGAACCAGCCGCCGAACGCGGTCCCCACCTTGCGGACCTCGTAGGACGCGAAGTACTCCTGCCCTTCCTCGAGGAGGTGCTCCCTGCTGCTGGAGTCCAGCCAGGCATCGAGATGTTCACGCGTGTCATAACGGAAAGCGACCACCCAGTGGTCCTGGATTCCCTCGACGGGCTTGAAGAATTCCGTTCCCATGAAGCCCGGATATTTCTCCTGCTCCCTCAGAACCTTTTCCTGCCAGCGCTCGAATTCCTGCTCCCTGCCCGCCCGTACGTCGTGCGAGATGACGGCCGTGACCCCCTCCTCCCGGTCGGGCTCCTCGATATGGCCACCGGCGAGGACTTCCTGGGTCGGGGTGCCGTCCAGCAAGGCGCTGCCTTCGGCGAGCAACTCGCGGCGGGTGGCGGAGTCCAGCCACGCCGTGAGCTGGTCCGTCCCGGCGAAACGGAACACGACAACCCATTCGTGATCCTCGCCGGATCCGGGGGGGTAGGTCTCCGTGGCCTCGAATCCGTCGAAGTCCCGGACGGCCCGGTTCACCTTCCCCTGCCAGCGGTCGTACTCCTCGTCGAGTCCTTCCCGCACCTTCTGGGAGGTCACCACGGTCGCACTGCCGCTTGCACGGATACTCATACGGCGTAGTCTAGTTCACAGGGAATTCCGACGACATTTGAATTTTCACGATGCTCGGGGAATACACGATGCTCGGGGGGTATCCAGCGCACGATGATCGCGCGAGAGATCAGTCTCCATGGACCTCAACACCATCACGGAAGTCGTCCGGCGCCCGCTCGATCGCCCCGGCGCCGACTGGCGCGAGGGTGACGCGTGGCTCGCGGGCGGTACGTGGCTGTTCTCCGAGGAGCAGCCGAGCCTGCGCCGCCTGGTCGACCTGACGGCGCTGCACTGGGATCCTCTCGTCCCGGGCAGCGCGGGGCTCGAAATCGGCGCTACGTGCACCATTCGCGATCTGCATTCCACTGCTCTTCCGGAGTCCTTTTCCCCTCCGGGTACTCTTACTTTTCCGGGCGACTGGATCGCGGGCGCTCTTTTCGCGCAAAGCTGCGACGCCTTCCTGTCCTCGTTCAAGGTATGGAATTCGGCGACCGTCGGCGGCAATATCTGTCTGTCCCTGCCCGCTGGACCCATGATCACTTTGACGGTCGCCCTGGAGGCCCGGTACGAGCTGTGGGCTCCCGACGGGTCCACCCGCACCGTCGACGCCCTCGACTTCGTCACCGGAAATCACCAGAACATTCTCGGACCCGGGGAAATCCTGCGGCGCATCCGCATTCCGGCCCACGCTCTGAGGAAACGCACCGCGCACCGTCGCTTCTCGCTGACCCGTCTCGGCCGTTCCACGGTCTTCCTCGTCGGCACTCAAACACCGGGCACGAGCGACCTGTTGCTCACCGTCACCGCCGGGACCACACGCCCTGTACGCATTGCTTTTGACGCCATGCCCGATGCCTCGACTCTGCGGCAGAGCATCGACGCCATCCCCGCCGGCCTCTGGTTCGCGGATCCCAATGGGACCCCCGATCACCGCCGCCATCTGACGAACTACTTCGCCGAAGAGATTCGTCGCGAACTATCGGCCGGTGACCTGCCATGACGTACATCGTGAACGGCACGAATGTCGACGAGGAGCCGGGGCCCGGCCAGTGCCTGCGGACTTTCCTGCGGTCGCTCGGGCACCACGGCGTCAAGAAGGGGTGCGACGCGGGCGACTGTGGAGCGTGCACGGTGTGGCTCGACGGCGATCCGGTGCACAGCTGCATCACCCCCGCGTTCCGCGCGGAGGGCCGTGAGGTGACCACGATCGAAGGGCTCGGATCTCCCGGTCAACTGCACTCGATGCAGAGGCAGTTCCGTGATGCGCCGGGCTTCCAGTGCGGCTTCTGCACCGCAGGGATGATCATGACATCGGCGACCTTCACCGAGGCCCAGAAGGCGGACCTGCCGCGCGCCCTGAAGGGCAACCTCTGCCGCTGCACCGGCTATCGGGCGATCGAGGACGCCGTGAAGGGCGTCGTCGGCGTCGAGACCGCCGCGCCGGGAAAAGCCGTCGGGACGAGCGTCGGCGCCCCGGCGGGCGACGAAGTGGTGACCGGGCGCGCCGAGTTCACGATGGACACCGACGTCGAAGGCCTGCTCCACCTCAAGGTGCTCCACTCCCCGCACGCGCACGCCCGGATCGTGTCGGTCGACAAGACCGCCGCGCTCGCGGTGCCGGGCGTGCATCGCGTCTACACCTGGGAGGACGTGCCGCGCAGGCGGTTCTCCACGGCGATCCACACCGATCACCTCGTCGATCCGGACGACACGTACATCCTCGACGACACGGTCCGCTTCGTCGGCCAGCGCGTCGCCGCGGTCGTGGCCGACACGGTCGGCGCGGCGGAGGAGGGCTGCCGAAGGGTCGAGGTGGAGTACGAGGAGCTGCCGGCGGTGTTCGATCCTGAGGCCGCGATGGCCGAAGGGGCTCCCCAACTGCACCGTACGGACGACCTGTTCGCCCGCGATGCCGTCCACAACATCCTGCTGGAGATCCATGCGCACATAGGCGATGTCGACGCGGGGTTCGCCGAGGCGGATGTGATCCATGAAGGAACGTACTCGTCCCCCCGGGTGCAGCACGCGCATCTCGAGACCCACGGATCCATCGCGTGGGTCGAGAACGGCCGGCTGAACGTGCGGACCAGTTCGCAGTCGCCGTCGGTCGCGAAGGTCAAGCTCGCGCATCTCTTCGCGCTGCGCCCGGACCAGCTCCGCGTGTTCTGCAAGCGGGTCGGTGGCGGCTTCGGCGGCAAGCAGGAGGTCATCTCGGAGGATCTGGCCGCGCTCGCGGCCCTGGACACCGGGCGGCCCGTCTGCTTCGAGTACACCCGCGAGGAGGAGTTCACGACGGCCTCGCCGCGGCACCCGATGACGCTGACGGTCAGGCTCGGCGCGAAAGCGGACGGCACGCTGACGGCACTTCAGGTCCGCAATGTGTCGAACACTGGCGCCTATGGCAATCACGGCGGCGAGACCCTGTACGCGGGCGGCGCGGCCGTCATGATCTACCGCTGCCGCAACAAGAAGTACGACGGGTTCTCCGTCTACACGAACACCGTGCCGAGCGGGGCGCTGCGCGGCTACGGGATGACACAGCCGGCGTACGCCGTGGAATCCGCGATGGACGAACTGTCCCGCGCCCTGCACCTCGACCCGCTCGAACTGCGACGCCGCAACATCGTGCGGCCGGGCGATCCGCTCGTCGCCCTGCACGACGGCCCCGACGACGTGATGTTCAACGAGAACGGGCTCGGCAAGTGCATCGATCTCGTGGGTCACGCCATGGCCCGTGCGGTCAACGAGCCGCCGCCCGGGCCCGGTTGGCTCGTGGGGTCCGGGGTAGCGAGTTCCCTGCACGAGACCGCGCCCCCGACCGAGCATCTCTCCGAGGCCTGGGTCACGCTCGGCGACGACCTCGTGTACGAACTGGCCGTCGGTACCGTCGAGTTCGGCGAGGGCACGTCGACCGCGCACGTCCAGATCGCGGCCAACCAGCTGGGTACGACGCCCTCACGCATTCGCCTGGTGCAGTCGGACACGGACCGTACGGGATTCGACACCGGCGCCTTCGCGAGCGCGGGCCTCTTCGTGGCGGGCAACGCCGTACTCCGGGCGGCGAATGCCGTGCGCGACCGCATCCTCGAATTCGCCGCCGCGCACACGGGGGTCCACGTGGTCATGTGTTCGCTGGGCGACGGGGAAGTCGTCTGCGGGGACCAGCACGTGCCGCTGGCCGACCTCGTCGCGCTGGCCCGGGCACGCGGAATCCGGTTCACCGCCGCACGCAAGGCCTACGGCTCGCCGCGAAGCGTCGTGTCCAACACGCACGGATTCAAGATCGCGGTGCACCAGGTGACGGGCGAGATCCGCATCCTCTACAGCGTTCACGCCACGGACGCGGCCGTCGTCATCAACCCCGCGCAGGTCCGGGGTCAGGTGGAAGGCGGGGTCGCCCAGGGGATCGGCTTCACACTGACCGAGAACTACCAGGTCGACGCGGGCGGAGCCATGGCCAACCCGAACCTGCGCAACTACCGCATCCCCACCTACGCCGATGTCCCCCGCACCGAACTGCTTCTGGTGAAGTCGGCGGACTCCTTCGGGCCCATGGGGTCGAAGGGGATGGCGGAATGCTGCATCAACCCGGTGGCCCCCGCGCTGGCGAACGCGCTCCACGACGCCACCGGCGTCCGCTGTCGCGCACTGCCCCTGACGCCGGAGCGCATCTACAGCAGGCTCAAGGAAAACCGGACGATACGGACGGCCTGAACCCTGCCCGCATCCAGGAATCGGGGTGGCGCCCCGCCCGCAACCAGGAATCGGGCCGGCGCCCCGCCCATGGAAACCTGGCGGCAGCATCAGTCCCTCAGAACCCGGCGGGCCGGAAGCGTCCGTCCCAGGCGGGCCAGCGGGGACAGCGCCATCAGCAACGGGGACACCATCATCCCTGCCGCCGTCACCGCGAGGCTGAGGCGCAGCCCCCACTCGTCCGCGAGGAAGCCGCCGAGCAGGGAGCCGAGCGGGGTCAGGCCCATGCCGACGAACGTGATGGTCGCTGCCACGCGGCCCTGCATTCCGTCCGGGGTGAGGGCCTGCCGGACGCCCATCACCGTGACGTTCACCAGTTGGCCGAAGGTCCCGAACACGAGGCTGACCGCGACGAGGGCGAGAACCGTTCCCGCGGAGGAGCCGTGCAGCGCGGGCACGAACAGGAACGCGCCGTCGCCGAGGGCCGCCGCGGACACGAGCACCACGCCGTGCCCGAACCGGCCCGGCAGGCGCGCGGCCAGCAGCGAGCCGAGGAGCGCGCCCGGCCCCGTGGCCGCGAGCGCAAGGCCGGTCTCGGCGCCGGACAGATGCAGTTCCCGTGGCAGAAAGAGCAGGTAGCCGGTCATCGTGGCCGCCAGCGAGAACTGGAAGGCGGCCGAGGCGAGGCACACGGCCCGCAGCGAGGTGTCGCCGACTACGAAGCGGAGGCCCTCCAGGATCCGCCGCCAGACCCGTGGAGGACGCTGCGAGGGCTGCTGCGTGGGCTGTTGCGTGGGCTGTTGCGTCGGCTCCGGGAACGACTCGCTGCGGCGGATCCGCCGGATCGACAGGAACGACAGTGCGAAGAACAGCGCGCCGGAGGCGGCAGCGATCGGTGCTGCCAGGACTGAGACCAGCGCCCCGCCGAGTGCGGGGCCGGCGATCTGGGCGGCGGAGCGGCTGCCCTCCAGTGCACTGTTGCCCGGCACCAGCTGATCGCGTTGCACCAGCCGTACGAGAGACGTCTGGTAGGCCACGTCGAAGAACACGGAGAGGGCGCCGACGGCGAAGGCGGCCACGAGCAGCGCGGGCAGGCCCAGCGCGCCGAAGAGCCCTGCCACGGCGGTCGCCCCCAGGGCCAGCGCCCGGCCCGCGTCCGCCAGCACCATCACCGTGCGCGTCCGCCACCTGTCCACCCACGCGCCGGCCAGAAGCGAGAGCAACAGGACCGGTGCCTGCCCCACCGCGCGCAGGACGCCCAGCTCACCGGCATCGGCGCCGAGCGTCAGGACGGCGCAGAGCGGCAGAACGACCAGAGTTGTGTGTTCGCCGAGTTGGGAGACCGTCTGGCCCACCCAGAGTCGGCGGAAGTCGCGGTCGCGCCACAGGCTTGGGGAAGCAGGCCGGCCGGAAGCGGATCCGGCGGAGGAAGCAGAGGAAGCAGAGGAAGCAGAGGTTTCGGAGGGATCCGCGGAATCAGACGAAGCAGAGGACGCGGAGGGCACAGGGTTCCCTTGCGGTGCAGACGACGAGGCCCGCCACCGGGCGCGCAGAAGGCGCACCGGCGGTTCAGGCGGGAGAGAGCTCGCTGTGCCACGCGACAAGGGCAGCACGCGATGACGGGCCGATCACGGCCTGCAGCGTCAAAGCGTGCGCGTACGACCGGGCATTCCTCACTCCTCTTGGGTTGCTCGCCGCCCCGACACTAGCCCGTACCGAAGGAGACCGACATGGGAAAAATCGTGATCAGCGAGAACGTCTCGCTCGACGGGGTCGTCCAGGACCCGACCGGCGATGAGGGCTTTCGGCGTGGAGGCTGGTTCGACCGGATGGCGGACAAGGACCGGCTGGAGTGGACCAAGGTCGAGTTCGATGAAGCACTCGGCACCGAGGCCCTGCTCCTCGGCCGGCGCAGCTACGAGTGGTTCGCGGCCCGGTGGACGTCCCGCACCGGCGCGTGGGCGGAGCGGCTGAACACCCTGCCCAAGTACGTCGTGTCCTCAACCCTCGTCGACCCCGAGTGGAACAACTCGACGGTTCTCGACGGCGAGGTGGTGGCCGAGGTCTCGAAGCTGAAGCAGGAGCTGGACGGGGACATCGTCGTCTATGCCAGCCGCCGGCTCGTGCGCACGCTGCTGGCGCACGGCCTGGCCGACGAGCTGCGGCTGATCGTCCACCCGGTCGTGCTCGGGGCCGGCGAGCGCCTCTTCGGCGAGACCGGCGACGAACTGTCCCTGCGCCTCCTCGACACTCACACCGTCGGCGACGGCCTCGCGGCGCTCACCTACGGGATCGTCCGGGACGCCTAGGGATACGTGGTCTGAACCCGGGTCGCCCGCGGTGCGCCGCACCTCCTCCGCGGTCACGATGAAGGAGCCGTCACAGAAGGTGGCGTCACAAAGGGGCACCCCCTTTGCATAATCATTCTTTGGGATGCATACTCTTCCTATGTCTAAGGTTCTCACCTCCCTTCCCGCCGGCGAGCGCGTCGGCATCGCCTTCTCCGGCGGCCTCGACACCTCCGTCGCGGTCGCGTGGATGCGCGACAAGGGTGCCGTCCCGTGCACCTACACCGCCGACATCGGCCAGTACGACGAGCCCGACATCGCGTCGGTGCCCGGCCGCGCCAAGGCCTACGGTGCCGAGATCGCGCGCCTGGTCGACTGCCGTGCGGCGCTGGTGGAGGAGGGCCTGGCCGCGCTCGCGTGCGGCGCGTTCCACATCCGCTCGGGCGGCCGCGCCTACTTCAACACGACGCCGCTGGGCCGCGCCGTCACCGGCACGCTGCTGGTGCGGGCGATGCTCGAGGACAACGTCCAGATCTGGGGCGACGGCTCGACGTTCAAGGGCAACGACATCGAGCGGTTCTACCGTTACGGCCTGCTGGCCAACCCGCACCTGCGCATCTACAAGCCCTGGCTCGACGCCGACTTCGTGACGGAGCTGGGCGGCCGCAAGGAGATGTCGGAGTGGCTGGTCGCCCATGACCTGCCGTACCGCGACAGCACCGAGAAGGCCTACTCGACCGACGCCAACATCTGGGGCGCCACCCACGAGGCGAAGACGCTGGAGCACCTCGACACCGGTGTGGAGACCGTCCAGCCGATCATGGGCGTGCGGTTCTGGGACCCGTCCGTGGAGATCGCCGCCGAGGACGTGACGATCGGCTTCGAGCAGGGCCGCCCGGTGACGATCAACGGCAAGGCGTTCGCCTCCGCGGTCGACCTGGTGATGGAGGCGAACGCGGTCGGCGGCCGCCACGGCATGGGCATGTCGGACCAGATCGAGAACCGGATCATCGAGGCGAAGAGCCGCGGCATCTACGAGGCCCCGGGCATGGCGCTGCTGCACGCCGCGTACGAGCGTCTCGTGAACGCGATCCACAACGAGGACACCCTCGCCCAGTACCACAACGAGGGCCGGCGTCTCGGGCGGCTGATGTACGAGGGCCGCTGGCTGGACCCGCAGGCGCTGATGGTCCGCGAGTCGCTGCAGCGCTGGGTCGGCTCGGCGGTCACCGGCGAGGTGACGCTGCGGCTGCGGCGCGGTGAGGACTACTCGATCCTCAACACCACGGGCCCGGCGTTCAGCTACCACCCGGACAAGCTGTCGATGGAGCGTACCGAGGACTCGGCGTTCGGCCCGGTGGACCGGATCGGCCAGCTCACCATGCGCAACCTCGACATCGCCGACTCGCGCGCCCGGCTCGAGCAGTACGCGGGCCTCGGCATCGTCGGCACGACGCACCCCGAGCTGATCGGCGCCGCGCAGGCGGCGGCGACCGGCCTGATCGGCGCGATGCCGGAGGGCGGCGCCGAGGTCATCGCCTCCCGCGGTGAGGTCTCCGAGGAGGACGAGCTCCTCGACCGCGCCGCGATGGAGTCCGGCACCGACTAGCCCCGACGGGCAGGACGTCGACGAGGAGGAGGGGGTGGCCGCTGCGGCCACCCCCTCCTCCTCGCTCGTTTTCACAGCTACGCGGCTTCCACCACGTCCGTCGGGTTCGCGAACTGTGTGCGGTACAGCTCCGCGTACCGGCCGTCCTCGGCGAGGAGCGTCTCGTGGGTGCCGCGCTCCACGATGTGGCCGTCCTCGACCACCAGGATCTGGTCGGCGGACCTGATCGTGGACAGGCGGTGGGCGATCACGACGGCGGTACGGCCTTCGAGTGCCTCCGCGAGCGCTTCCTGGACGGCCGCCTCGGACGTGTTGTCCAGGTGGGCGGTCGCCTCGTCGAGGATGACGACGCGCTGCCGGGCGAGGAGGAGCCGGGCGATCGTCATGCGCTGGCGTTCGCCGCCGGAGAGGCGGTAGCCGCGCTCGCCGACGACGGTGTCGAGGCCGTCGGGCAGGGAGTGGACCAGGTTCTCCAGGCGGGAACGGCGCAGCACGTCCCAGAGGTCGTCCTCGCTCGCTTCGGGCCTGGCCAGCAGGAGGTTGGCGCGGACGGAGTCGTGGAAGAGGTGGCCGTCCTGGGTGACCATGCCGAGGGTCTCGCGCAGGGATACGGCGGTCAGATCGCGGACGTCGACCCCTCCGATGCGTACGACGCCCTCGTCTGTGTCGTAGAGGCGGGGCATGAGCTGGGCGACGGTCGACTTGCCCGCGCCGGAGGTTCCGACGAGGGCGACGGTCTGGCCGGGTTCGGCGCGGAACGAGATGCCGTGCAGGACCTCGGCGCCCCCGCGGGTGTCGAGCGAGGCGACCTCTTCGAGGGAGGCGAGGGAGACCTTGTCGGCGGACGGGTAGCCGAAGCGGACGTCCTCGAACTCCACGGCGACCGGCCCCTCGGGCACCTCTCGGGCGTCCGGCTTCTCGTCGATCAGCGGCTTGAGGTCGAGCACCTCGAAGACGCGCTCGAAGCTGACGAGGGCGCTCATGACCTCGACGCGGGCGCCGGCCAGGGAGGTCAGCGGCGCGTAGAGACGGGTGAGGAGCAGGGCGAGGGAGACGACCGCGCCCGCGTCGAGGGTGCGCTCGATGGCGAAGTAGCCGCCCAGACCGTAGACGAGCGCGAGGGCGAGGGCCGAGACGAGGGTGAGCGCGGTGATGAACGCGGACTGTGCCATGGCCGTGCGGACGCCGATGTCCCGTACGCGGGCCGCGCGGGCGGCGAACTCGGCGGACTCGTCGCCGGGCCGGCCGAACAGCTTGATCAGCGTGGCGCCGGGCGCCGAGAACCGCTCGGTCATCCGAGTTCCCATGGCCGCGTTGTGCGCGGCCGCCTCGCGCTGGAGCCGTGCCATCCGCGCACCCATGCGCCGCGCGGGCACCACGAACACCGGCAGGAGGACGAGCGCGAGGAGCGTGATCTGCCAGGACAGCGTGAGCATGACGGCGAGGGTGAGGAGCAGGGTCACGACGTTGCCGACCACGCCGGAGAGCGTGTTGCTGAACGCTCTCTGCGCGCCGATCACATCATTGTTGAGTCGGCTGACGAGGGCGCCGGTGCGCGTACGCGTGAAGAAGGCGACCGGCATGCGCTGCACGTGGTCGAAGACGGCAGTGCGCAGGTCGAGGATCAGGCCCTCGCCGAGGTTGGACGAGAGCCAGCGGGCGAGGATGCCGAACCCCGCCTCCGCGAGGGCGATCACGGCGATGAGGAGGGCGAGGCGGATGACGGTGCCCTCGTCCTTGCCGGCGACGATGGTGTTGACGACGTGCCCCGCGAGGACGGGGGTCGCCACGGCGGTCAGCGCGGTGACCACGCTCAGGACGACGAACTGGGCGATCCGGCGCCGGTGCGGACGCGCGAAGGCGGCGATGCGGCGCAGGGTGGCGGGGGCGAAGGGTCGGGTGTCCTGCTGGGCGTTCATGACGCTGTGCAGCTGCGTCCACGCCGTGGTCTCCATGCTCATGAAGTAGACGGTAAGACCTAAAGCAAGCTTGAGGTCAACGGGATGCCTCAATTCGAGGTGGATGGGCCTCTGGGAGGGGCACGGCCGACGTGCCACGCTGAACATCCACTCAGCGACGATCACTCAGGAGGGTTCGGATGCCGGTCCGCGTCGAGCGCCGAGGACATGTCACCACGGTCGTGCTGTCCCGCCCCGAGGTCCGCAACGCGGTCGACGGGCCCACGGCCGCCGAACTGGCCGCCGCCTTCAAGGAGTTCGACGCCGACGAATCCGCCCGCGTAGCGGTGCTCTGGGGTGAGGGGGGCACGTTCTGCGCGGGCGCCGATCTCAAGGCCATCGGTACGGAGCGCGGCAACCGGGTCGCCGAGGAGGGCGACGGGCCGATGGGTCCGACCCGGCTGCGGCTCTCCAAGCCGGTGATCGCCGCCGTGAGCGGGCACGCGGTGGCCGGCGGCCTCGAACTGGCGCTCTGGTGCGATCTGCGGGTCGCCGAGGAGGACGCCGTCTTCGGGGTGTTCTGCCGGCGCTGGGGCGTGCCCCTCATCGACGGCGGCACGGTGCGCCTGCCCCGGCTCATCGGCGAGAGCCGCGCGATGGACCTGATCCTCACGGGCCGCCCCGTGCCCGCCCCCGAGGCGTACGCGATGGGGCTCGCCAACCGGATCGTGCCGCCCGGCCGGGCGCGCGCCGAGGCGGAGGAGCTCGCGGAGCAGATCGCCGGCTTCCCGCAGGCCTGCATGCGCGGCGACCGCGCCTCCGTACTGGACCAGGCGGGACAGGGCGAGGAGGAGGCCATGGCGGGTGAACTGCGGTACGGGACGGCCGTGCTGGAGGAGAGCCTGAAGGGGGCCGCGCGGTTCGCGTCGGGGGCGGGGCGGCACGGGTCGTTCACCGACAGGTGACCCGGCGGAGCCGCACCCACCCCCGGCGGCTGATCAGGCGGAGGCGTGCAACGGCACCGTCGGCTGCTTCAGCCAGGTGCCGGTGGTGAAGTCACGCGCCTTGATGACGACCGAGCGGGGGCTCGCCTCGACCTGGAGGCCCTGGCTGAAGGCGCCGCCGAGTGAGTGTGCGACTGCCCCTGTGAGCAGGTGGTCGGTCGCCTCGAGCGTTACCGGTCGCGATGGCCTGACGACATACCGCAGCTGACCGAGCCCCTGAGGCTGGTCTAGCCCAGTTACCTCATTCGAGATAACCCCGCGGCCGATGTGCCTGCCTTCGTGCCCCTTCAGCCGAGTTCGAGGGTGGTGATACCGAAGACCCTTTCCTGGGCGAACGGCCGGACGGGGCCGGTGTACATGCGGGCCGTGGCGAACCCGGGAGTCAGGCCGTACGCCTCGGCGAGTGCCACGGCGGCGGGGTTGGATTCGGGCACGTCCACGGCGACCGGGGCCCGGCCGACCGTGGCGAGCAGGGCGTCGAACAGCGCGCGGGCGTCCTGCGGGGTGTCCGCGAACAGCGGGCCGACGCGAAAGGTCTCGCGGCCCGGGCGGATGACGCCGTAGCCGGTGACGCGGCCGTCGACGACGCGGGCGAGCGCGCGGTGCCCGTCGCCGGCGAGCCAGGAGGCGAGGAAGCGGGGCCGGTCCGCGGGGCAGCAGGCGCTGTCGTACAGGGCGATGGACTTGAGGCCGCCCGCCTCGGCGACGGGGATGACGGTGCCGGGTGCAAGGTCGCCTTCGGCCGGGCGCGGGGCCTGCGGTACACCCGCGTAACGGACGGTCGTGTGCGCCAACTCGAAGCCGGACTTGCGGTAGTTGTCCTGCTGGGCGGGGACGCCGTCGAGGCCGACCGTCCTGCTGCCCGCGTGGGCGAGGCCCGCCTTCCAGGTGGCGATGCCGTAGCCGCGGCCGCGCAGGTCGGGCCGTACGAGGTAGAAGCCGAGGAACGCGTAGTCGTCGCCGTAGTTGACAACGGAGATCGCGGAGACGGGCTCGCCGTCGACCCGGCCGATGAAGAAACCGTCGGGGTCCTGGGCGAAGAAGCTGCGGGCGTCGGCGAGGCCCGGGTTCCAGCCCTCTTCCGCCGCCCAGCCGCTGATGACGGCCCAGTCGTCGAGCGTGGCCCGGGTGATGTCGAGCCGCTCGGGCACCTCGGCGGTGCCGGCGGTCCGGTGGTTGCCAGAGGTGTGGGGTTCCGGTCGCGTCATCGTCGCCTCTCCGTTCCTGCGCGGCGCACCCCTGGCCCGCCGCCTTGATCCATGCCGGGCCCATCCTTCCCGATCACCTCCCTCCACCGCGACCACTGAGGCACGACGATCGGACACCTGACCGAACTGAGCCTCTCCACAAGAGAGTTGCGGCATGGGGGAGATCACGCCGCCGCTTCCTCGACGGGCTCGACCTGCTGGAACCCGGGACCGTGTGGCTGCCGGACTGGCATGCGGAGCTCGGGGTGGACGAGTTCAGGAACGGTTCGCCGGTGCCGCTGTACACTCGCCCACGACGGCACGGGCCTGAGCCTCTGGTTCCGGGCACTGAGCGCGGCACTCTCCGAAGTAACCGTGGACGACCGGGAGTTGGCGGTCAGGTTCCACGCCAGGACCGCCGACTTCCAGGACGTCGCCGTGCAGGCCTCGGTGACGTACCGGATCAGCGACCCCGCGCTCGCCGCCGCCCGGCGAGAGGCCGAGGAGAACGCGGCGGCGGACGCGGTACGCGCCGAGGCGGAGGCCGCGCGGGCGGTGCGACTGGCCGGCGGCGAGGCGGAGGCGGCGCGCTCGGTCGGCGAGGCGCGGGCGCATGCGCAGGAGGCATGGCTGCGGGTCCACTCGGAGCGGGTAGTACGACAGACTGTGACGCAGCTCACGGAGAAACGGTGACAGGGTGTTGTCGCGGACAGCTGCGACTGTCGACGGCATGACGATCACCGATGAGGACTGCCTCACCGAGACACTGGCATTCAACGAGCAATTCGAGGCTGCTGCCGCGAGCCGTCCCGCTCGCGGGGAAGCGCCGGACGCAACCGTGCTGGCGCTCCTGCGGCGTAACCGGCTCGGTAGTCACACGCCACCGGTGAGACTGTCGCACGGCCAAGACCGCGTCGTAGCAGGCGGGGTGAAGGTCCGGGCGTTCGTGCCCGACCACGTCGACGGCGTATACCTGCACATACACGGGGGTGGCTGGGCGTTTGGCTCTGCGGACGGGCAGGACGCGAAGTTGTGGCAGCTTGCCGTGCAGGCACGGCTGGCCGTAGTGAGCGTGGAGTACCGCCTGGCGCCGGAGCACCCGTTCCCCGCCGGACCCGACGACTGCGAAGCGGCCGCCCGGTGGCTGGTGAAGAACGCTGCAGCCGAGTTCGGCACTGGGCGGCTGCTGATCGGTGGCGAATCGGCCGGCGCCCACCTGAGTGTCCTGACACTGCTGCGCCTTCGCGACCGGCACGGCATCACCGGCGCTTTCCGGGCGGCCAACCTGCTCTTCGGTCCCTACGACCTGTCGATGACACCGAGCCAACGGTCGTTCGGCGCCAGGCGGCTGCTGAGCAATACCGACTCAGTGCGCGGCAGCTATGAGCTGTTCACACCCGGGATGGGGGCGGAGCAGCGCCGCGCCCCGGAGGTCTCGCCGCTCTTCGCCGACCTGACCGGCCTGCCGCCCGCCCGGATCGTCGTCGGCACCGAGGACCCGCTGCTGGACGACTCACTGTTTCTGGCCCAGCGATGGCCGGCGGCGGATACGCCCGTGCAGCTCGGCGTCGTCGCCGGCGCGATGCACGGCTTCACTCTGTTCCCGCTGACCATCACCGAGCGGGAACAGTCGCGTGAGCGGGAGTTCCTGGCCACGGCGGGACGGTAACGTCGGCCTGATGAACCGCACTGCCCGGCTCTATGCGCTGGTGGAAGAGTTGCGCGCGGCAGCGCCGCGGCCGCTGACAGTCGCGGCGCTCGCCGCACGGTTCGAGGTCAGCACGCGCACGGTGCAGCGCGACCTCCAGGCGCTGATGGAGTCCGGTGTCCCGGTGCGCACCACACCGGGACGCGGCGGGGGCTGGACGATCGACCCGGCGATGACGCTGCCCCCGATCCACTTCACCGCCGATGAAGCCTCGGCGTTGGCCGCCGCGCTGGCCGCGGCCGACGCCTCCGTCCCCTACGCCGGGGCGGCCCGCACGGCGTACCAGAAGATCGCGGCATCGATGACCGGTCCCGCCTCGGCGGCGGCCCGGGAACTGGCCGTACGGATCGTCGCGCTGCCGTCGCGGACCGACTCCGCGGTCCGCACCACAGTGGAACAGGCCCTCACTCACACCATGGTGCTGCGGCTGTCCTACATCGACGGAGCAGGAAACGAAAGCGACCGCGTAGTGGAACCGGCCGGACTGCTCACCGCCGGCGGCCGCTGGTACCTCATCGCCTGGTGCCGCACACGGCGGGCCGGCCGTGGCTTCCGGCTGGACCGGATCGCAGCAGCCGCCCCAACCGGTGAGCAAGCGCAGCCCCATGACCTGGCCGAACTCCTACTCGGCTCGACCGCCGCCGGTGCGGTGCAGCCCACCGCGCTGGCCTCACTCACACCCGGGCCTGACTCGTGAATTGCGCAGCAGAGTCCTCGTCGCCGACCAGTTCCGGGGGAGCTTGGTCGTCTCGTGAACCTCGGCTTCGCACACCTCCTCCGTCGGGCACCCCCCCCCAGGAGCAGAGGCGCAGTGATCACTGCCGCCCCAACTCCGGCCTCCCAGCTGAGCCTTAAGCACAGATCAGGCGACTACTCCGGCGGCGTCGGCGTGTCGTGGCTGTGGTACATCGCCTGGATGTCGAGCTCCAGTTTCACCGTGGGTCCGACCACCGCGATGCCCCGGGCCAGCATGCTCCGCCAGTCGAGCGTGTAGTCCTCCCGGTGGAGTTCGGCCGTGGCGAGGGCCGCGCAGCGCAGCTCCTCCGCGTAACCGCCGTTGACCATGCCGAGATAGCCGGTGTCCAGCTCCACCGTGCGGCTGACGCCGTGCATGGTGAGGGCGCCCTGGATCGTCCACTTGGTGCCGCCGCGGTACAGGAAGCGGTCGGACGAGAAGTGGATGTACGGGTAACGCTCGACATCGAGGAAGTCGGCCGAACGCAGGTGGTTGTCCCGGGTCTTGTTGCCCGTCGTGATGCTCGCCGCGTCGATCTGCACCTCGACCCGCGAGTCAGCCATGTCGTTCGCGACCTGGATGCCGCCGTCGAAGCGGGTGAACCGGCCGTGGACGTGGGCCATACCGACGTGCTTGGCGATGAACCGGATCGCGGTGTGCGGCGGGTCGAAGAGCCAGGTGCCGGGCTGCGGCAGCTCCGGCGGGCGCCCCATGTGCAGCTGCACCGAGGTCAGCGGGAGCGTCTCACCGGCGACGACGTCGACGGTCTGCTGGTGGGGCTGGAGGCCGTCGGCCGCGATCATGACGCCGTACCGGCCGGGCGGCAGCGTGAGGAAGACGAGGCCGTACGGGTCGCTGGTCGCCTTGGCCACGACGCGGCCGTTGGCGACTCGCGTCACGGTGATGTCCGCCCCCGACATCGGCTGCCCCATGGGGTCGGCCACCTCGCAGTGGAAGGCGCCGGCGCCGTGCGGCACGGGGTGCACCAGTCCTGCCCCGCGCGGGTCCCGTCCGGACCGGCTCCTCCTGAACAGCGCGAGGGGCATGCAGATCACCTTTCCGACTCGGCCGCAGAACCTCCGCAGCGGGCTCGCACATACGATCCCATGTCTGCGATCTCCGCTGATCAAGGGCGCTAAGGGTTACCGGCGGCAACCGCGTGGTGAATGCATGGGAACCCGACATTCCGCCGCCGGAGCGCGTCAGATTCCACACCTCCCTCACCTTTCACCCACCCCTCGACCACGCCCCCGTCCCTTCTGATTCCGTTGCCTGACGGGTCAGGACGGGCCAGGGAGGGCCAGGACGGACAAGGTCGAACCACTGGGACGCAGCGCCACTTCCGCGCCATATGTCTGCCGATTACGGGTCAACCGTTGACTCGCTCGATCGCGCTCTGACAGATTCTCGACGCCATGAATGCGACAGAGCCCGACCTCTCCGCCAGGTGGAAACGGTTCGCCGAAGCACACTGGGGCAGGGAGCCCGCCGCGGTGCCGTTCGCCACGGGCCTCGGGCCGGAGCAGGTGTACGGGGCCGTCGCCGCCTCCTGCGCACCGCCCGCCGAGGACGCGGCCGGCGTCCGCTTCGCCACCGCGACGCAGGGCCGATTGCGCGACGCGGGCGCCCTGCTGCCCGGCCCGGACGACCCTGACCCGGACGCGTACCGGAATCGAATAGCCCGTCAACTCACCGAATTTGGCTGGTTGTTGAGCGTGCGCCAGCCGCTGTGGCGCGATTTCGGGCTCTGGGCACGTGTCCGCGAACTCGTCTCCGGGCTGTGGCGGGCGGTGGGCTGGCCCACTCTGCCGGTGACGGCCGAACTCGCCCTCGGAGAGCACTGCACCGGCCCCGACGCCCCCGCCCCGCGCCCCGGATCGTTCGCGCTCACTTGGGTACTCGCCGGGACCATGACGGTCAGGCTCTGGCCCGAGCACACCGGCACCGAGTACCAACTCGCTGCTGGAGCAGGGGACTTGGTGTACTGGCCCGTCGGCTGCCGTCACCTCGATCACTACCTCGACCGCTGCACAACGTTACGGATCGTCGTCCCCGCGCGCCGCGCCGCCGTCCTCACCCACGTACGGGGTCTCCTCGCGGACCGGATGCAGGAGGACCGCGTCTACGCAGGCGCCCCCGGCGTCCTGCCGTTCCCTCCCCCGGCGGACCCCGACGGGGAGATCGGCGCGGCGGAGCCGGTCGCCGCCGCCGCGCGGCTGTTCGCCGGGCTGGCCGCCGGCCCGGGACCGGCCAGGGAGTTGCGCGTGGCGTGGGCGGCCCGCAGATCGGCGGCGGGGCTCGAACCGGTGCCTCCGCCACGACCGGCCGTACCCCTGGATCCCGGTCTGCGCGTACGGGCCTCGGCCGAGCTCTTCCGCATACCGGACGGACCCGGACGCGCCGTGTGGGCCGCGAACGGGCACACCCTGGCGGTCGAGGGGGCCGGAGCCGAACGGGTCAGGCAACGGTTGTGGTCCGAAAGAGCTCTCACCATAGGGGAGTTGGGGCGCGGCTCGCGGATGCGCGCGAAGGCACTGATCCCGCTCCTGTCCGACCTGCATCGCATTCGCGCCATCGAGCTGGTGGACGGAGACGGGGCGGAATGAGGGAGGATCCCCGCGCTGCCGGGCCAGCAAGCCGCGCTGCCGCCCCTGTCGAGCAGGGGCAGCAGGGGCAGCTCGACCGACTCGCCCGGCTCGACTGGCAGGTCTTCGGCGAGCGGTACTGGGACCGGCAACCCGTGCTGTTCAAGTCGGTCGTCCCCGCCCCCTTCGACGCCCACGAGGTGTTCGAGACCGCCGTTGCCGCAGCGCACCGAGGCGGGCCGTTCGGCGTGCCGCCCTACGCGGGGTTCGCGGTCGGCGGCGAGCCCCAGACCGACCCCGGCGATTTCCTGCCGCAGCCCAGGGACGGCTCGTTCGCGGGTTACCACCAGCGGCTCGTCCGGCAGCTCTCCGGCGAGCTGTACTCCCTGTCCCTTCAGGCGTTTCACGCGTTCCACCATCCGCTGTGGGCACGCGAGCGCGCCTTCTTCGCCGGTCTGTGGGCGCGGGTGGGGCAGCCCGTGCCGAGCGCGTTCACGACGCTGGTCCACGGCACGTACGAGCAGCCGCTCGCCGAGGCGCTTCCCGGGCAGCGCGTCGCGACGTTCCTGTACGTGCTGGGCGGGCGGGAGCGGATGCGGTTCGGTGCGGCGGACCGGAGCGGGTCGTTCACCGTCGAGGCCGATCCGGGCGACCTGCTGTACTGGCCGTCGCACCTCTCCCCCGTCGCAGAGCCCTACGCCGGGTGGGCGTCGACCGGCGTGCGCGTGAGCGTCGTTCGGGAGGGGCGGGATGCGGCGTCCGAGCTGTACGACCTGCTGCATGACGTGACGCCCGAGACGCTGCTCACGCCGGACCCGGATCCCGCGGGCGCCGCGCCGCCCGGCGAGGAGGGCCTGCTCGTGCCTGACGCCGAGGCGGGGTCGGAGCTGCCCGCACCCCTGGAGCGTGCCCTCGCGCACTTCCGTTCGGCGGGCGCGCGCGGGCCGCTGGAGGAGCGCGTCGCCCGGCAGTCCCTGCGGCACTGGACGGCCGGGGGTTTCCGGCCCGTGCCGTCGCCGGCGCCGCGCGGCAGGTTCGGCGACGACGACGTCGTGCGCGCCACGGAGCGCGTGCTGTGGACCGAGGCCGCCGGCCGGCGCCTGTTCTCCGCGTGCGGCCATGTGGCGGCCACGGAGCTGCCGGCCGCCGACCTGTCCGCCGTACTGCGGGTCCTCAACTCCGGAGATGCGCTGACTCTCCGTGAACTCACGCCCGCAGCAAAGCGGTTGCTGGCGGAGCTGACGGCGTTCCGCGCGCTGGAACGCCTCTGAGGACCCGCCGGTCCGTCACTGCCCCGAAGGTGCGGCCCCCGGCCGCGTCCTGGAGACGGCCGCCGAGGAGGAGCTGCTCGGGGACGTCCTCGACGACTTGGGGCGTGGGGTGGGTCGTGGTCATGCCTGCTCCTCCGTCGCTGGTCAGCGGGTTGCCGTCGCGGTCTCCACGGCCGCGGCCCAGGCCCGCAGGCCGTCGTCGATCTGCCCCTCGTCGACGATGAGCGCGGGGATCATCCGCACGACGTTGCCCCAGGGGCCGCAGAGCAGGAGCAGCAGCCCTTCGTCGACGGCGGCCTGCTGGGCGCGTACGGCCGTGGCCGCGTCGGGTTCGCCGTCGGGGGTGGTGAACTCGCTGGCGAGCATCAGGCCGAGGCCCCGTACGTCGCCGATCGCCTCGGTCTTCGCGGCGATGTCCTCCAGGCCGGAGCGCAGGCGGGCGCCCATGGCGGCCGCGTTGGCGACGAGGCCTTCCTCCTCGACGACCTCGAGGGTGGCGACCGCGGCGGCGCAGGCGACGGCGTTGCCGCCGTAGGTGCCGCCCTGCGAGCCGGGCCGCGCCTTGTGCATCAGCGCCTCGGGGGCGGCGATCCCGGAGAGCGGGAAGCCGCTCGCGAGGCCCTTGGCGGTGATGAGGATGTCGGGGCGTACGCCGAAGTGGTCGTGGCCCCAGAAGCGTCCGGTGCGGCCGACGCCGGTCTGTACCTCGTCGAGGACGAGCAGGATGCCGTGGCGGTCGGCGCGCTCCCTGAGCCCTTGCAGGAAGGCGGAGTTGGCGGGGACGTAGCCGCCTTCGCCGAGGACGGGTTCGACCAGGATCGCCGCGGTGTCGTCCGGGTCCGAGACGGTCTGGAGGAGGTGGTCGAACTCGCGCAGCGCGAACCGCGTCGCGGTCTCCTCGTCCCAGCCGTAGTGGTAGGTGTTCGGGAAGGGCGTGATGGCGACGCCCGCCATCAGGGGTCCGAAGCCGGTACGGATCTTCGTTCCGGACGTGGTGAGGGAGGCGGCGGCGACGGTGCGGCCGTGGAAGCCGCCGTGCGCGACGACGATGTTGGGCCGGCCGGTGGCCTGCCGGGCGAGCCGCATGGCCGCTTCGACGGCCTCGCTGCCGGAGTTGGCGAAGAAGAGGCTGTCGAGTCCTTCGGGCAGCACGGATCCCAGCTTCTCGACGAGGCGCTGAAGGGGCCGGTGCAGGACGGTCGTGTACTGGCCGTGGATGAGAGTGGCCACCTGCTCCTGGGCGGCGGCGACCACGCGCGGGTGGCAGTGGCCGGTACTGGTGACGCCGATCCCGGCGGTGAAGTCCAGATAGCGGCGGCCGTCGGTGCCGTAGAGATGGACGCCTTCCCCACGTTCGGCGACGACGGGGGTGGCCTGGCGCAGATGCTCGGACAGTCGCGTCATGCCTCCACCCTCGACGCTGAGCCGAAAGGACGTCAATGGGCCATCTGTGCCGATCCGCCCCATGGGTGCCACGGGTCACCCGGGTGGCGAGTCGTCCCGTGCGCCCTTCGAACTGCCCTACGGCGTCGACCTGGACGCCCTGATGCTGCACTCGTTCCTGTACGGGAGCGACGGCGGGACGAGCGTGACGGACGGCGAATCCGGGCTGCGTTGCCTGCGGATCGTCACCGCGGCGTACCGGTCCGCGGCCGAGGGGAGGGCAGTGCTGGTGCGGTGACGTCCGGCCGCGTCTGCCATCGTGGTCGTATGAGCGAACTGGTGGACCGCGTGGACGAACAGGACCGCGTACTCGGCACGGTGGACCGGGGCGCGGCCATCCGCGAGGGGTGGCTGCACCGCGTGGCGACGGTCGTGTGCCGCGACCCGGCGGGGCGGATCCTCGTGCATCGCCGGGCGCCGCACGTCTCGCGGTTCCCTGGGCGGTACAACTGGCTGATCGGCGGGGGTGTCGACGCGGGCGAGTCGTACGAGGCCGCGGCGGCCCGCGAGCTGTCGGAGGAACTCGGGGTCACGGCGCCGGTCCGCTTCGTCTTCAAGTACCTGTGCCGCGGGGAGATCAGCCCGTACTGGCTCGGGGTGCACGAGGTCACCGTCGACGGGCCGGTCGCGCCGCTCCCCTCCGAGATCGTCTGGCACGACTGGCTCACCGAGGCCGGCCTGACGAACGCGATGCGTCAGTACCCGTTCGTGTCGGACTCCCTTGAGGCGCACGCGCGGTACGTCGCGCTGGGCCGCGAGAACGGGCCGGGGACGGCGCGCTGACGGGTGGCGGCGCGTGGCCCCCTAGGGTCTTTCGCCGGGCGTCTGCCCCGTTGACGCAGGTGAGCGTCATCCCCCGCGCGCGTGCACCTCGACGCGTGCGGCAGGATGTCCCGGCGCGTCGGTGCAGGCGCGGCAGCACCACTTACGGACAAGCAGGTAGCAAGGTGACGACTCATCACATACGGCCGCTCCCGGCGGCGTACGACGACCTCGGTCACGGCGCCGGAGGCCGCCGGTGAACCGCGCGATGACGCCCGACGATCTGATCGTGGCCGGGATCGCGGTCGCCGCGGGGCTCACGGCCGGGCTGCTCCTGCGCATGATGCTGCGCTGGCTGGGCGTGCGGGCCGACCGGACGCGCTGGGGCGGCGACGACGTCATCGTGGACGCGCTGCGCTCCCTCGTGCCGTGGGCGGCGGTCGCCGCCGGTGTCGCTGTGGCCGCCTCCGCGCTGCCGCTCACTACCCGGACCCGGCACAACGTCACCGTGACGCTGACGGCGCTGCTGATCCTCGTCGCCACGTTCACAGCGGGCCGGGTGATCTCCGGGCTCGTACGGTCGGTGGCGCAGTCGCGGTCGGCGGTCGCCGGGTCGGCCACCATCTTCGTGAACATCACGCGGGTCGTGGTGCTCGCGGTGGGCTTCCTCGTGGTCCTGCAGACCCTGGGCATCTCCATCGCCCCGCTCCTGACCGCCCTCGGCGTCGGCGGTCTCGCGGTGGCGCTCGCGCTTCAGGACACCCTCGCGAACCTCTTCGCGGGCGTGCACATCCTGGCCTCCAAGACCGTGCAGCCCGGCGACTACATCCGGCTGAGCAGCGGCGAGGAGGGATACGTGGTCGACATCAACTGGCGGAACACCGTGGTGCGCCAGCTGTCCAACAACCTGGTCATCATCCCGAACGCCAAGCTCGCCTCCACCAACATGACCAACTACAGCCGCCCGGAACAGCAGATGACCCTGCTCGTCCAGGTCGGCGTCGGCTACGACAGCGACCTGGAGCATGTCGAGCGGGTCACGGCCGAGGTCGTCGAGAGCGTCATGGTCGACATCACCGGCGCCGTCCCCGACCATGAACCGGCCATCCGCTTCCACACGTTCGGCGACTCCAGGATCAGTTTCACGGTCATCCTGGGCGTCGGCGAGTTCAGCGATCAGTACCGGATCAAGCACGAGTTCATCAAGCGCCTGCACGCCCGGTACCGAGACGAGGGCATCCGGATACCGGCGCCCACGCGGACGGTGGCACTCCAGCAGGGCGCGGTGGCCATCCCGTACCAGCGCGAGGCCGCACCGCCGATTCCGTAACGACGGAACAGCCAGGGGGAGTCGGTCCGTCCGGACAGCGGACCGGCTCCCCCACACGTGCTTCCGGCCTCCCGGGGTCAGTCGCGCGCGACCGTCCCCGTGACCTTCAGGTTCCGGATCCGGCCGTTGTTGTCGAACGAGCCGAAGCCCACACGGCCCGAGGAGAACACCGGGTCCGTGCCCGTGATCAGCGGCGTGCGGCTGCCGTCCATGTAGACGGCCGTCTCGCCGGTGTCCGCGCAGTGCGTGAGGCGGACCTTGTGCCAGGCGGCGTCCTTGATGGCCGGGGGCGCGCCGTAGGTACCGTTCCACTGGTCGTCGATGCGGAGCCGGTCCGCGTTGTTGACGGTGAACAGGCCGTTGTGCGGGTAGATGCTGTTGTCGCTGGACAGGTGCGCGTACTGGAACTGGGTGTCGGAGTTGTGGTCCCAGACGACGATGACGTCCCGGTTGGTGATGTCGACCGGGGTGTCGATGCGTACCTCGGCCTCGATCGTCACGTTCGAGTAGCGCGGGCCCGCGGTGAGGACGGCGTACTCGAAGGGGCGGCGCGGGCCGGGGCGGGAGACGCCCGGCTCGGTGAGGACCGTCTCACGCTGGGTGAACTCCCACTTGGCGGGGGTGACCGGGGCCCAGTTGTCCGCGCCGGTGGTGTGCGTGGTCGGGGTGTTGCCCACCTCGCAGTCGGCGAAGGTGCGGGTGCCGGTGACCTTCCAGACCTTGCCGTTCGCCTTGGAGACGATGTACAGGTCACCTGCGAGGTCGGTGCCGAAGCGCAGGTCGACGCGCTGGTCCCCGGCGAGGTCGCGCATGGTGACCTTCTTGCCGGTGGCCTGGTCGAACAGCATCAGCGACTTGAGGGGCGCGAGACCGGCGCCGCGGCGCATGTCGTGCGTGTCGGCGGCCAGGATCCGTCCGTCGACGAGGTCCCCGAAGATGTACGTGCCGCGCAGCTCGGGCGCGTCCTTGCCGCGGTACACGAAGCCTCCGGCGATCGCGCGGCCCACGTCGGAGCGGCAGTTCCAGTCGGCTCCGGGGTCGTGGTCGTACGCGGCGACGGGGTACGTGTAGCCGTACTTGGCGTCGTCGACGGGCAAGGGCTGGATGCGGGTGCACGGGTCGGTGGTCTGCTTGTCGAAGAGGAACGGGCCCTCGCGTTCGCTCCAGCCGAAGTTGTCTCCGGCCTTCACCTCGTAGACCGACTCGATGGCGTGCTCGCCGATGTGGCCGAGGTACATGCGGTGGCTGCCGCCGGTGTCCCAGCTGAAGCGGTGCGGGTCGCGCATGCCGACGGCGTAGATCTCGCCGAGGGCGCCGGGCGTCGAGACGAACGGATTGCCGGCCGGGATGCCGTACTTGCCGTTGGCGCTGTTGCGGCCCGCCGGGTCGATGCGCAGGAGCTTGCCGTGCGGGAGCCCCATGTTCTGCGGTTCGCTGTTGCCGACGCCCTGGCCGCCGTCGCCGACGGCGAGGTAGAGCAGCCCGTAGTCCTGGTCGTGGGGCTTGGCGGTCGGGTTGAAGTCGATCTGCTGGATGCCGTGCACCTGGCCGGTGAAGCCGATGCGCAGGACCTCGCGGTGGGTGCCTTGGAAGACGGCGGCCTTCGGGTCGTCGGCAGTCCACTCGGTGATGACACCGTGGTAGGTGGTGGTGCCCGCCTGCTTGAAGTCGGGGGCCTGCGTGACCTGCGAGGCGAGCTCGGTGTGGATGGTGTAGAAGCGGCCGTTCTTCGCGAACTGCGGGTGGAACGCGGCGTATCCGAAGCCCTGGCCGAGGCCGCGGCCCGAGAAGAAGTTCGGGAAGGCGCCCTTGACGTCGAGATACGGGTGCGGGGTGCCGCCCGTGTCCTTGCCGGCGGTTCCGGGGTCGGTGAGGTAGAGCGTCCCGTTGAGGTCCGGGGTCGCCATCCGGCCCGAACCGTCCGGGAGTTCATTGATGGTGTTGATCCTGGCGTGGCGCATCAGACGCGGGTCCGTGGGGGCCGGGACCGGCTCCGACTTCGGGAACTGGGCGTACTCGGTGAGGACCAGGCCGGTCCTGGACTGGGCGGGCTTCTCCGGGATCGGGTCGCTGAGGCCCGCGGTCGCGGCGGTGGGAGCGGGCTCGTCGGCGTGCGAGGGCGCGGCGAGCCCGCCGAGCGCCAGGGTGGCGGTGACGGCGAAGGCCGCCCAGAGTCTTGGGTTCTTGCGTCGTGCTGCCATGCGGGTCCCTTCGGATGGCGAGTACGGCTGGGTGGAAGTGGGCGAATACCGGTGTCAGTGGCCCCGCGTCATGCGGCGGTACTCGGCGCCTACCTGACCTGCCGTCACTTCACGGTCCAGGAAAAGGAGATCGTCCATGCGGCAGTCGCAGGCGTTGTTCTCGCGGGTGTTCTGCGGGAAGCTGCCGCCGATCTTGATGCCGCGCGGGTCGGTCGGTGAGGCGCGGTGCGGCGCCGGTGTGGTGGTGAGCTCCCAGGGGTCGCCCGGCGTGACGTAGAAGCCGTCGAGGGGCTTGCCGTCGCGGTACAGGGCCATCGTGCCGTCGCGGAAGTCGAAGGTGGCGGCCAGATGGACCCACTCGCCGCGGGGCAGGAGCTGCTGCCAGTCGGCGGAGGCGGCGAAGGTCTGGGAGGCGCCGCTGTCGAGGCGGCGGCCGAGCGCGACGAGCTTCAACTCGCCGTTGACCTGGATGAGTTCGAGCAGCGCGCGTACGGCGTGCCCGTCGCTGGTGCCGGAGAGCACCCCGGCGAGTCCGATCGCTCCGTAGCGGTCGGTGGGGTTGGCGGTGTTGGAGTTGAGGGTGGGGTTGTCGCCCGTCATCTTGAACCAGCCCATGACGGTGGCGGCCTTGGCGCTGTTGAAGGCGCCGAGGGAGCCGACCCCGCTCTCGTCCCAAGTACCCGCTTTCCAGTCGTCGTTGCCGGCAGTGGCCGGGTTCTGCTGGCGCACCTGGAGGGCGGGCGAGCTGCCCGGGTAGGCCTCGTCGGCGACGCGCATCGCGGAGCCGCCGTTGATGAGCGTGAGCGGGGTGCGGGAGCGTCCGATGTCCCGCTCCTTCGCGGGATCGGCGGGATCGGGGTGCCCGAAGTCGTAGGCGGCCACTGCGCGGGAGCGCAACGAGCCATGCCCCGCAGGGCCGTTGGCCTGCGCGGGGACCCCGGTGGCGGGGCCGCTCGCCTGCGCGGGAAGCGCTGCGGCGGCGAGGACGGCGACCGAGGCGAGGGCCACCGCGGCGAGTGCGGTGCGTCGTGTGCCTCTGGCGGACCGGGTGCGCCGGGCGCGTGGTTCGAGCCCGTCGCGGACGGCGGTCCGGGCGATCGCGGTACGTCTGGTGCGGGGCAGTCTCATACGGCCTCCGAACGGCAACGAAGGGGCTGCCGACCGGAATTCCCCCGACCGGCAGAAAGCGCTTTCGTCACGTGCGGGCACCATGTAACTCCCTCGCCGCAACCCTGACAATGGGCGTGTCCGCGCCATTTTTCGACGGCACACCACTGGGCAGACGGGGCGGGCCGGTGTACGGCGGAGAGGGCGCGCGTCAGCAAAGGGCGCGCATCACTCCGTGGACGCTCCGAAGACTCCGGTCCCGGGCCCGCCGCCCACCGCGATCCGGACCGGCTCGCCCATGGCGTCGACCTTGGCCGCCCAGTAGCCCGCCACATGCAGGGTTCGATTGGGGAGCGCGCCGCGCGGCACGTACTGACGGTGAAGTCTGCGGCCGTCCTGCGTGACCACGAGGACGGGCCGCACCAGCACCTCCGCCGTCCGCAGGACGAAGCGGTCCACCGGCACCTGCGGAGCCACCCGGTTGGGCGCCACCCAGCGCAGGGGCGCCGCGACCTCGATCGCGGGTCCGCCCGGCGCCGGGCCCGCACCCTTCAGGCGCGCAGGACAGCGCCACCGGGGTGCCGCCGGCGCAGATCATGATCGACGCCCTCGGCACGTCCGGCGCCACGGCGCTGCTCCTGATCGTGATCGTGGCCCAGCTGTTCTGCGGCAACGCCGAGGTGGCGGCGACCAGCCGCATGGTGTTCGCGTTCAGCCGGGACAACGCGCTGCCGGGCTCGGCGCTGTGGCGCAAGGTGAGCTCCCGCACCCGCACGCCCGTTCCCGCGGTATGGCTGTCGGCGGGCCTGGCCGCCGTGATCGCGCTGCCGTCCCTGTACTCCTCGACGGCGTACGGAGCGGTCACGGCCATCAACGTCATCGGAATCACGCCCGCGTACGCGATCCCGATCCTGCTGCGCCTGCGAGCGGGCGACCGTTTCGCCCCAGGACCCTGGAACCTGGGCCGCTGGAGCAGACCGGTCGGCTGGACCGCGGTGACGTGGGTGGCCTTCGTGACGATCCTGTTCTGCCTGCCGCAGGCGTCACCGGTGACGGTCGACTCGATGAACTACGCGTCGGCGGCCCTGGCCGTCGTGCTGATCCTGGCGACGGTGTGGTGGTACGCGGCACGCGGCTCGTACGGCACCCCGTCGACAGCACACCACCACGAGGATGCCCCCGCCACCGGCTCCTGAACACGCGCCAGGGGTCACCGGACTCCGGTGACCCCTGGGGGCGCGGGACGGGTCCCTGTCGCGCGCCGAGGTTCCGGGCGTGCGCGCTAGTTGCCGCCGTCCGGCGCCCTCGGCCCGCCCACACCCACGATGCGCAGCGCGATGTCTCCATACTGGTACGCGAGTTGGTCGACAGTGAACTCGCCTCCTTCGCGGAACCAGCTCGCGACGCCGATGCCCATGTCGAGGATCGAGTACGAGGCGATCCTGGCCGACTGCACGCGGAAGGCGCCCTCGGCCACACCTCGCTCGATCAGTTCGCGGAAGCGGCGTTCGTAGTCGCTGCGGCCGGCAAGGACGCGGTCCTGGTCGGGCTGTTCGAGGCTGCCGATCTCGCGGTTGCCGACGAAGGCCTCCAGGCGGTGGCGCGCGTGGTAGCGGATGTGCGCCTCGACGGAGCGGCGCAGTTGTTCCCGTACGTCGTCGGCGCCCGCGACGGCCGCCGCGTTGTCGGCGATGAGCTGCTCCATCGTGCCGGTCATGATCTCGGCGAGCAGTTCCTGCTTGGACACGACGTGTTTGTAGAGGCTCGGCCCGCGGATGCCGATGGCGGCGCCGATGTCGGTCATGGTCGTGGACCGGTAGCCCTGCGCGGCGAATAGCGTCAGCGCGGCCTCGCGGATTCCCGCCCGGCGGTCGGCCGCGAGGGCGCCTTCCGGGTGCTGTGGCCGGTGTGGACGCTCGTAGGCCTCGCGTGGCGATCCACTCACCTGAACTCCCTTGCAGTCGACGGTAAAGCTATCGGAGATTAGCTGAGAGCGGCGCCCACTCGGCGCCCATCGGAGGCAACTATAGCCCGACCCCTTGACATTGAATTCAGTTCAGTCATCTCATGGCTAATGGTCAGTAGCCAAGATCAGGGGTGAGAAGTGTCCATCAGCTTCGAGATCGACGAGCGGGTCGCCGGCATCGCGCGGCGCACCACGGACTTCGTCCGCGACGTGGTGATACCCGAGGAGCAGGCGTGCGGCGGCGGTGATGTGCACGCGGGTCCCGAGCCACTGCGGCGGCGGCTGCAGGAGGCGGCGCGGGCGGCGGGGGTGTTCGCCCCGCACGTCAGCGAGGAGTTCGGCGGGCTCGGGCTCGATCTGCGCGGGCAGGCCGTCGTGTTCGAGGCGGCCGGGCAGTCGCTGCTCGGTCCGCTCGCGCTGAACTGCGCCGCCCCCGACGAGGGCAACATGCATCTCCTCGAAGTGGTGGCCACCGAGG
Source organism: Streptomyces sp. DS1-CR2 (assembly GCF_055760475.1). Classification (NCBI taxonomy): domain Bacteria; kingdom Bacillati; phylum Actinomycetota; class Actinomycetes; order Kitasatosporales; family Streptomycetaceae; genus Streptomyces; species Streptomyces sp. DS1-CR2. The sequence continues at coordinate 7,958,773 of NZ_CM147085.1, read as the reverse complement.
AGCAGAAGGACCGGTATCTGCGGCCCCTCGCCTCCGGGGAGGTGCGGTCCTGCTTCGCGATGACCGAGCCGGCGCCCGGGGCCGGGTCCGATCCGCGCGCGCTGGCCACCACCGCTGCACGGACGGACGGCGGCTGGCGGATCGACGGCCGCAAGTGGTTCATCAGCGGTGCCGACGGCGCCGCGTTCGCCATCTGCATGGCCCGTACCAGCGGCGCTCCGGGCGACGCGGGCGGCGCGACGATGTTCCTCGTCGACGCCGACACCCCGGGTCTGAAAGTCGTCCGGAACATCGACACGCTGGACCACGGCCTCTTCGGCGGGCACAGCGAGGTCGTCTTCGACGGCGTCGAGGTGCCGGACAGCGCCGTGCTCGGCGCGGTGGACGAGGGCTTCCGGTACGCGCAGGTGCGCCTCGGTCCCGCCCGCATGACGCACTGCATGCGCTGGCTCGGGGTGGCGCGCCGGGCTCAGGACATCGCCCTGGAGCGGGCGGCGGAGCGCTCGGCCTTCGGCGGGCGCCTTGCCGAACTGGGCATGGTGCAGCAGATGCTGGCCGACTCCGAGATCGACATCGAGACGAGCCGGGCGGTCCTGTGGCGGACCTGCTGGGAGCTGGACCAGGGCCGCACGGCCGCCCAGCACACGTCGATCGCCAAGACCTACGCCTCCGAGGCGGTCAACCGCGTCGTCGACCGCGCCGTCCAGGTGTGCGGAGCGCTCGGCATCTCGGGCGACGCCCCGCTGTCGCGCCTGTACCGGGAAGTGCGTCCGTTCCGCATCTACGACGGCCCGTCCGAGACCCACCGCTGGGCGATCGCCAAGCGGGCGGTACGGGCGGCGACGGAGCGGAGGGACGCCCGATGAGCCCGGCACAGGCCGCGGTCGTCGGCGTGGACGTGGCCGCCCTGCAGCCCTACTTCGAACGCCATGTCCCGGAGTGCACAGGCGAGTTGAGCCTGAAGCTGCTGCACGGAGGGCGCTCCAATCTCACGTACGAGGTGACCGACAGGACGCACCGATGGGTGCTACGCCGTCCGCCCTTGGGAGTCCTGACGCCGACAGCGCACGACATGGACCGCGAGTACCGGGTCGTCGCCGCACTGGGCGGAACCGCGGTGCCGGTAGCCCGCGCGGTGCTGTCGTGCACGGACCCTGAGGTCATCGGCGCGCCCTTCTGCGTCGTGGACTTCGTCGACGGCACGGTGCTGCGCGACGGCACCGAGGCCGTCGCCCTGCCGCCCGCCGAGGCCCGCCGCGCGGCGGACGCGCTCGTCGACGCTCTGGTGGAGCTGCACGCGGTGGACGCCACCGCGGCCGGGCTCGGCGACTTCGGCCGGCCCGAGGGCTATCTGGAACGCCAGGTGCGCCGGTGGCACGGCCAGTGGGACAAGGTCGCCACGCGGGAACTGCCCGACCTCGACGCCCTGCACGACCGACTCGCGCGCTCACTCCCGGCGAGCGGCGCCCCCACGGTCGTACACGGCGACTACCGCCTGGACAACACGATCCTCACGCCCGGCGACCCCGGACGGATCGCGGCGATCGTCGACTGGGAGATGGCCACACTCGGCGACCCGCTCGCCGACCTCGGGATGCTCCTCATGTACTGGGACCCGGACTGCGAACCGGTCCTCGGCGCACACCACGTTCCCACCGCCAACCCCGGCTTCCCCACCGGCCGCGAACTGGCCGAACGGTACGCCGAGTCGTCCGGCCGGGACATCACCTCCGTCGCCTGGTACCAGGCGCTCGGCTGCTTCAAGCTCGCCGTGATCGCGGAGGGCATCCACGCCCGCTATCTCGCGGGACAGACCGTCGGCACGGGTTTCGAGCACGTCGGCGCGGCGGTGCCCGCGCTGCTGCGCTCAGGAAGGGAACTGCTGCCTTGACCGCGGTCCAGCGCACCACTGACCAGCACAGCGATGTCCAGCACACCACTGACCAGCGCGCAGATGTCCAGCACACCAAGGGAGCACGAGTGTCGAACCGCCTGTCCGGAGAGGTCTGTCTGATCACCGGCGCCACGGGTGGCATCGGTACCGCAGTGGCGCACCGCCTCGCCGTCGAGGGCGCCGCGGTGGCGGTGACGGACGTGGACGCGGGCCGCTGCGAGGAGCTGGCCAAGGAGTTGACGGCGGGCGGAGCGCGGGCGCTCGGTCTCGCCCTCGACGTCACTGACGAAGAGGCGTGGCGCGGCGCCGTCGAGCGGGTGACCGACGAGCTGGGCGGCCTGTCCGTGCTCGTCAACAACGCAGGGATCGCCGAGATGCGAACCGTGGAGACGGAGACCCAGGAGTCCTGGGAGCAGGTCATCGCGGTCACCCAGACCGGTGTCTGGCTCGGCATGAAGCACGGCGGGCCCGCCATCGAGCGGACCGGCGGCGGCTCAGTCGTGAACATCGCGTCGATCTTCGGGACGGTCGGCGGCTTCGGCAGCCAGTTCTCGTACCACGCGGCGAAGGGTGCGGTCCGGTTGATGACGAAGAACGCCGCGCTGCACTGGGCGACGCGCGGGGTGCGCGTGAACTCGATCCACCCCGGGTTCATCGAGACGCCGCGCTCCCGCGAGCTGTGGCGGGGCACGCCCAGGCACACGGCGATGGTGGAGGGTACGCCGATGGGCCGGCTCGGCAGTCCCGAGGAGGTCTGCGGGGCGGTGGCGTTCCTGGCCTCGGACGACGCGAGTTTCGTCACCGGTTCCGAGCTGTACGTGGACGGCGGCTGGACGGCCCGCTAGCACCAACACCTCTGGGGGGCGAGGCAGTTGCCGCGCCCCCCAGAGGTTGGAAGAACTGCTGTGTCAGTTCACGCGCGTGTACTGATTGACATCGCCGACGCGCGCCACGGAGATCCGTCCCCGCAGCACCAGGACGTCCAGATGGGCCGCGGTCTCGTTGATCGCGAGCATCTGGTTGAAGTCATTGAGTTCGCCGAACGGCACCTCCCTGCGCGTCCAGCCGAGCTTGTGGGCGACCTCGTGCGCGTCTAGCGTCGCGTCGCCGAGCGCCTTCAGGCTCTGCGCGAGGCGGTTGTCGTGGTGGGTGAGCAGTTCGGCGACGCGGGTGTGCGCGCTGTCGGCAACGGGTCCGTGCGCGGGCAGCAGCTGCGTGTCGGCGTACCGGGTCATCAGGTGCAGCGAGTCCAGGTAGTCGGCGAGGGGTTTGCCGCCCGGCTCGGTGAGTTCGAAGCCGATGGACGGCGTGATGTGGGGCAGAACATGGTCGCCGGAGAACAGGAGGCCGCGATGTTCGTCCAGGAAGACCACGTGTCCCTGGGTGTGTCCGGGGGTCGGCACGACCCGCAGCTCCCCCGCGCCGAAGCTGATGGTCTCGGCGCCCAGCCACCGGTCGGGGGCTTCCCAGACGGCGGGGTCGTAGCCGCCGTGGTCCAACTGCTCGATCCGGTCAGCGAGTTCGGCGGCCCCCGCTTCGCGCAATGTCCGCAGCGAACCGGCGGGCGAGTCGCTGCGCAGCCGGTCGAGCATCTCAAGGCCGGGCCGCTCCCCCGCCCCCAGATAGACGCGCGAGCCGAGGAGGCGGCGCAGTTCCACGGCGTTCGTGTAGTGGTCGCGGTGGATGTGGGTGACGAGGATGTGGCTGATGTCGGAGAGATCGCGGCCGATGGCGGCCGTGGCCTCCTCAAGTGCCTTGCGGGCCTCGGGGATCGCCCAGCCGCCGTCGATCATGACGATGCCGTCGTCCTCGGCCAGGTTCTCCAGCAGATAGACGTTGACGGCGTGGAGTCCGTCGTTGGGCAGCGGCAGGGGAACGCGGTGCACGCCGGGCCGTACCGTCTGGACTCCGGCCGCGGCCCATGGACCCTGGTCGAACCGCGCTGTCATGGTGCTCTCCCTCGCTCTGGCTGGTGTACCGCTGTGGATCAGGCGGGCATGGGGACGAGCGCCCGCCACTGTTCAGGCGTCGGCGCCGCGAAGGCGCTGCGCAAGCCGCCCGGCCGCCGACCGGTCGAGCTTGCCGACCTTGGTCTGGGGCAACTCCTCGACGGCGTAGATGAATTCGGGCCACTTGGTCTTGGCGAGTCCGAGGCTCTCCAGGTGTCCGGTGACCTCCCCGAGGTCCATGCCGGCGCCGTCCTCGGTGACGACGAGCAGCGCGACGCGTTCGCCGAGCACCTCGTCGGGCACCGCCGCCACACAGGCCCTGGACACACGCGGATATCCGGCGACGGCCCGTTCGATCTCGGTGATGTCGATGTTGCGGCCGCCGCGGATGATGATGTCCTTCTCGCGGCCCATGATGGTGACGGTGCCGTCCTCGTGGGGCATCAGGAGGTCGCCGGTGGGGAAGTAGCCGTCCTCGGTCAGCGCCGGCGGTTCGACCCTGCCCGCACGGGCGTACCCGAGGAAGAGGGACGGGCCGCGCACCTGCGCCCGGCCGGTCACCTCCGGCCCGGCCACGGCCCCGTCGGGGGTGAGGGCGCGCAGGTCCGTGCCGGGGAAGGGGCGGCCGTCCCGGCCGAGCCGGATCTCCCCGGGCTCGTCGGGCCGGGGCGAGGTGTGCCCGAGGCACTCGGACATCCCGAAGACCCTCAGGATCTTCGTGCCGAGGGACTGCTCGGCCCGTGCCAGCGCGCCGCGGTCCATCGGCCCGCCGCCGACGGTGATGGCGCGCACTCCGGAGAGGATGCCGGAGCCCGCGGCCTCGGCTCCCATCTGCAGCGCCATCGTCGGTACGCACATGGTCCAGCGGACGTCGTTCTCGGCCATCCGCCGCAGCGCGAGAGCCCGGTCCCACTTGGCGGTGAGAACGAGCGGGCCGCCCAGGACCAGGGAGAGATGAACACCGAAGCAGTACGCGGCCGTCGACGACAGCGGCACGATCGCGGCCACCGCGTCGCCAGGCCGCAGCCCGTTGATCCTGACGGTGCTCTCGGCCGCGTAGGTCAGTGCCTCCTCGGACTGCACGACGCCCTTGGGCCGCCCGGTCGAACCGGAGGTGAGCCCGATCAGGACACCGCCCGACCAGCGTGACGCGTCGGGCCGTCCACCGGAGCGCTGCACTCTCCAGCCGTCGAGCACCGTGTCGCCGGCGCCCGGCATCAGTTCGGCCACCGCCCAGTCGGCCCTCGCCGAGGGCTCGGCGACGACGGCGTCCGGCCGGATGTCCTCGAAGGCCGCCGCGAACTCGGCCGGCGTCGTGTGCCGGTTGACCAGCGCGAGGACGCCGCCGCTCAGGCCCACCGCGAGAGCGCCGGCCACGGTGCGCCAAGAGTTGTCGGCCTGGAGCATGACCGTGCCTCCCGCCCCGTCGGCGGACATCGCGTCGCTGAGCCGGTCCGCCTCGGCGAGCAACTCACGTGCCGTGTGGCTGCCTTCGTCATCGACGACGGCCAAGAAGTCGGCCTGCTCGGCCCTCTGTCGGAACTCCCGCACTACCTGTCGCATCCCGCTTCCTCGCTACGCTGTGCCGAACCCGGTGTCGAACGTTGCTGTGCGCAAGGCCGGTGGGGCCTCAGCCGGTGAACAACTCCTTCTCGAAACCCATCACCGCGATGCGCCGGCCCTTCATGTCCCCGACCTGCGCGACGGCGTCCGCCCACTCGGGGCTGGCGAGGGCCTTCTTCACGTCCTCCGGGGAGTCGAATCCGAGGACGGACATCCCGTCCCAGCCCTCGGAGCGCTTCTCCAGCGCCTGGTCGATGTCGGTGTGCCGCCAGGAGCGCAGACCGGGCAACTTGTACGTCAGCTCCGCGTGGTCGCCGCGCCACCAATCGATGAACTGCTCGTGCGTCCACTCCGGGGGCTTCGCTGCCAGCAGGACGAGGTTGTACATGACGCTCCTTCGTACAAGGCCGGTGAAATCGGAAACGGGTTGTGCCTACGCGAAACGGATCTGCGAGGACCGGCCGATCAGCAGCCGCTCCAGCCGGCCGTCCGCGTTCACCCGACCGGCGGCGACGAAGCTCGCCTCGGGAACCTCCCCGCGCCGCACCTCTCCGAGGAACAGCTCGTCCTGGCCGAGGGTGGTCGCGGAGAGCCGGTGGTGGGTGCGCGTACCCCGCTCCCGCTGCTGCAGATAGCCGACCAGGGCGGCGCGGTCGCCCGCGAAGTCCGTGGCGTTGCCGTCGCCGGTGGAGAACAGGATGGACAGGGAGAAGTCGTCGCTGATCAGATCGAGAATCCGGTTGGGCTCGTCGCTGTCGAGGATCTCGAACCAGGCGGTGAGGAAGGGGGCGGGGGCCGCGGTGGTCCCGGCGGCCGTGAAGGTCTCGGTCATGTGCGCTTCCCTTTGCCTTGCTGTCTATTCCGGCAGGTCGATGAGGTCGTACGTGGTGGTGAAGTACGACTGGTAGCGGGCCATGTGCCCGTCGGGCGTGACCACGGCAGCCGACAGGAAGGAACCCACTGCCTTCCCGGACTCGATCACCATCCCGTACACGGTCTCCAGATCGCCGTCACAGCTGTGCCGGAGAATCTTGTGCACCCGTTCGACGGCGTTGCGGCCCGCGATGTAGGCGGCGAAGTCGTCCTTGGACCGTCCCGTCTCCTCGCGGCCCGGCAAGGCGATGAGAAAGCGGAATTCCGGTACGAGGAGTTCGAGCGCCCGCGCGGGGTCGTCACTGTCCATACGTGCCATGTAGGTGGGCAAGACGCTGGTCATGGTGTCCTTTCACAGGGATGAGAGGTGTGGGCAACTCGCTCCGCGCGGGCGGCGGTCAGTCCCGGGTGGGCGGGGTGAAGAAGTCGCCCTGCGACTCCCAGCGGCCGTTCCTGACGACGACCTTCTGCAGGTCGCGTGTGCCGAGGTGCCGATCGGCGCCGTAGTTGAGGACCGGGCCCACGCCCGTGTCGACGTGGCGTGCGGTGCGGTAGGCCCGTGTCAGTGACTCGCTCGTCACGGGCCCGTCGATGGTCTTGGCGATCTCGACGAAGGCCTTGGCCGCTTCCCAGCCCCACAGGGTGATGAAGTCGGCGGGCTGCCCCCGCTCATACTTCTGCATCGCCGTACGGAACTCCTTGATGGCCGGGTCGTCGTCGTTCGGCGACTTGACCAGCTGGAGCGCCTTGAGGCCTTCGGTCGCCCTGCCCCCCAGCGTCAGCGTGGCCTGTGCCGCGACGGGTGCGTAGCCGTACACGGGGGCGGTGACCCCCTGCAGCCTCGCCTCCTTGAGGTAGGAGGCGGTCTCCGCGGCGGTCAGGATCAGCACGACGGCGTCGGGCTTCGCGGCCTTGACCTTGCTGATCACCGGGCTGTAGTCGGTGGTCTGGTACTTCACCGAGAGCCGCTTCACCCGGACCGACGGATCGGTCTTACGGGCGGCAGGGCCTATCACCTTGGCCACGTTCACGAACGCCGCCGGGTCACTGTGCACGACGAGTACCTTTTTCGCCCCGTCCCGCGTCACCCAGTCCCCGAGCGCGGCCGCCTGGTCCTCGTACAGCGTCTGCAGACCGAACAGCCCGTCACGGGCCGGCTCGTACCAGGAGGCATCGCCGCCCAGTGTGTTGAGGACCGGCACCTTCTTCTGCTCGAGCACGAAGGGGAAGGTGGCCTGGGTCTGGGAGGTGCCGTTGGTCGCGACGATCGCCACGACCCCGTCCTGGTCCACGAGCCGGCGGGCGATCTGGACGGTCTGCTGCGGATCGTTGGCGTTGTCCTTGACGACCCAGTCGATGGTGCGCCCGTTGATCCCGCCGCGTGCGTTGACCGACTTGAAGTATGCGTCGGCGCCCGCCCGTTCGGGGATTCCGAACGAGGCCAGGGCGCCCGTGAGCGGGTACCAGGCGCCTATTTTGATGACCTTGTCGTCCCCTGCCGAGGGGCTCTTGGTGCCGCAGGCGTTCGCCGCAAGGGCGAGCATGGCGGCGAGTGCGGCGATGAACGTGCGTGTCGCGCGTCGTCGCATGACCCCTCCTCAAAAAAACTCAACCTGAGTTCAGTTCAAATTGATTTTAATGCTGGGGAAACACCCCTGGCAATGGTCTGTCACCGCTGTCACGGGGCCGGGCACGAAAAGATCCCCTGACGGGAGACCCGTCAGGGGATCGGTCACTGGATGTGTGCGCGGCGGATCGATCCGTCAGGAGGCGATCATCCGCACGCAGGCACCCTCGATCAACTCGCCGATCTCCGACAGCGGCGTCGGCCCGGACGGCCGGTACCACCGCCACACGCTGACGATCAGGCCGAGCACGCTCGCCCCGAGCAACTGGGCGTCCCGCAGCGGGAAGGCACCCTGGGACATCCCCCGCACCAGCAGGCTGGTCCAGTCCCGCTCGACGACCTGGACGAGCTGGCGGGCTGCGATCCGCTCGGCCTCCTCCCGCTTGGACTTGCGGGCCCCGGACAGCAGATCCATGTGGTTCTGCAGGATGCGCATCTGCAGAATCTCGTGCTCCGAGACGTCGTACGCGGCACGGACGCCGGCGCGCAGCGCCTCCACGGGGTCGTCCGCGCTCTCGGTCGCCTCGACGAACCGGTCGTGGGAGCGCTGCAGCTCGAGCCGCATGATGGTGAGCAGGCAGTGAGTCTTCGACTCGAAGTAGTGGTAGAGCGCGGTCTGGCCGATGCCGACCCGCTCCGCCACGGTCGACCACTTCGTGGCCTCGAAGCCCGTCTCGCCGAAACAGTCCACGGCCGCCGCGAGGATGGCCGCGCGCTTGGACCGCGGTCCCGCCTCCGGTTCAAGGATCCTGGTCATGACTCTCTCTCCTGGCCGTCACTCAGCGTGTCCGTACCGAGAGTAAACCCAAGTTGAACTCAGTTGCCAACCGAATGCCTAGATGCGTTCGATGACGGTCGCGTTGGCCATGCCGCCGCCCTCGCACATCGTCTGCAGACCATAGCGGCCGCCAGTCCTGCGCAGCTGATGGACGAGTGTGGTCATGAGCCGGGCGCCGGTGGCCCCGAGCGGATGGCCGAGGGCGATCGCCCCGCCGAAGGCGTTGATCCGCTCGTGGGCCGCGCCGAGTTCCTTCTGCCAGGCGAGGACCACGGAGGCGAAGGCCTCGTTGATCTCGACCAGGTCGATCCGGTCCATCGCAAGGCCCGCCTTGTCCAGGACCTTCTCGGTGGCGGGGATCGGGCCGGTCAGCATGTGGATCGGGTCGGATCCGACCACGGCCATGCTGTGTACCCGTGCGAGCGGCGTCAGGCCGTGGCGCCGTACGGCCTCCTCGGAGGCGATCAGCAGGGCGGCGGCACCGTCGGAGATCTGGCTGGAGACGGCCGCGGTGAGCCGGCCGTCCTCGGTCAGGGTCTTCAGGCCCGCCATCTTTTCCAGCGTGGTGTCGGCGCGCGGGCCCTCGTCCGCGGTGAGCCCGAAGGCCGGGGTGATCTCGTCGTCGAAGTCCCCGGCCGCCTGCGAGGCCAGTGCCCGCTGATGGCTGTGGAGCGCGAACTGCTCCATGTCGTCGCGGGAGATCCCCCACTTCTCGGCTATGAGCTCGGCCCCACGGAACTGCGACACCTCCTGCTCGCCGAAGTGCTCGCGCCAGCCGTTGCCCGCGTACGGGCTGCCCATCCCGGCCTGTTCACCGACGAACATCGGACTGGCGATGGGCACGAGGCTCATGACTTCCACCCCGCCCGCGACCACCAGGTCGGCGGCGCCGGAGCCGACCGCCTGGGCGGCGAAGTGCACAGCCTGCTGGGAGGAACCGCACTGGCGGTCGATGGTGGTGCCGGGGACGTGCTGCGGCAGCCCCGCCGACAGCCAAGCGGTTCGTGCGACGTTTCCGGTCTGGGCGCCGATCTGGCCGACGCAGCCGAAGTACACGTCGTCGACCGCGCCCGGGTCGACGCCGGTCCTCTCCAGGAGGGCGCGCAGCACATGGGCGCCGAGGTCGGCGGGGTGGACGCCGCTGAGCGCGCCCTTGCGGCGGCCGACGGGGGTACGGACAGCTCCGACGATGAAGGCTTGCGACATGGTGGGCTCCATGGATTGGGGGGACGGGATCAGGTTCCGGAGGTCAGGGACGGGGCGCGGGCGAAGTCCGGCGCCCGCTTGCCGAGGAAGGCGGCGACTCCCTCACGGCCCTCGTCCGAGGCGGCCGCGGCGGCGAGCGCACCGGCCTCGCGGTCCAGATGAGGGCCGAGGTCCGAGGTCAGCCCGGCGGCGACGAGCCGGCGAGTGGCACCGAACGCGGCGGTGGGTCCGCGGCGCAGGGCCTCGGCGGTGCGCGCCGCCTCCTCGGCCAGCAGATCGGCGGCCACGGTGCGGCTGACGAGCCCGATCTCCTCGGCTTCGCCTGCCGGTATCCGGCGGTTCGTCAGCAGCAGGTCGAGCGCCTGCTTGGGCCCGACGAGGCGCGGCAGGAACCAGCTGACCCCGGCGTCCGGCGAGTACCCGATGCCTGTGTACGCGGCGGTGAACGATGCGTTGTCCGCGGCGAGCGTCACATCCGCGGCGGCGGCAAGCCCGATGCCCGCGCCCGCGACGGCGCCCTGTACGGCGGCCACCATGGGCGCGTCGAGCCGGGCGAAGATCCGCAGCGCCTCGTGCAGCGCGTCCGTCACCGCGATGAGGTGCTCCTCCAGCGCCGCGCCGTCGAGCCGCGCGAACTCCCGGAGATCGCCGCCGACGCAGAAGGACCTGCCCTCCCCCGTGAGCAACACGGCCCGTACGTCGGCCCGTTCACAAGCCGTGGCCGCGTCGAGCAGTCCCCGGGCCGTCGCCAGGCCGATGGCGTTGCCCGCGTCGCCGCGCCGGAGAGTGACGCGGGCCAGCCCGTCGTCCCGGATGTCGATGCCGACGCTGCTCATCGTGCCGTCCATCCGCCGTCGACGGTCAGGACCTGCCCGGTGCAGTACGTGGAGGCGTCCGAGGCGAGGAAGAGCAGCGCCCCGTCGAGTTCCTGCGCCTCCCCGCCGCGCCGCAGCATCGTCCCCCGCTCGACCCACCGCCGCGAGCGCTCGTCGCCGAAGAGCTCGGCGGTCATCTCGGTACGGAACCAGCCGGGCGCAAGGGCGTTGACACGCGTCCCGGACCGCCCCCACTGGCCGGCCAGCTCGCGGGTCAGGCCGATCAGTCCGGCCTTGGACGCGGAGTAGCTCGCGCCGCCGAGCGGGGCGCCGGAGACGAGTCCGAGGACGGACGAGACGTTGATGATGCTCTTGCCCGCGGCACCGGGTGCCTCGGCTGTGAGCCGGGCCAGATGGAAGGGCGCCGTGAGGTTCACCCCCAGAACATCCGCGAAGGCGTCCGCCGACTCGTCCTCGGCGCGCGTCTCCCCCGACGTGGCCGCGTTGTTGACCAGGATGTCGAGATGCCCGGTGGCGTTCAGCGCCGTCTCGGCCAGCCGCGTACGGTCGGCCTCCATGGACACGTCGCAGGCGACGGGATGGATACGTGCGTCGCTGTCCGCGAGTTCCTTGAGCCGGTCGATCCGGCGGGCGGCGGCGAACACCGTGGCGCCGGCCTGCGCGAGGACGGTGGCGAAGCGTGCGCCGAGCCCGGCGGAGGCGCCGGTGACGATCGCCGTCCGGCCTGCGAGCGAGAAGAGTTCCACGGCGGACGACGGGACGCTCACTCGTCCACCCCGATCGGAAGAGCGGTTGCGCCACCGTCCAGAACAAGAGTCTGCCCGGTCATCCAGGACGACGCGTCGGAGGCGAGGAACAGCGCCGCGTTCGCCACGTCCTCGACCGTGCCGAGGCGGCGCATGGGCAGCCTGGCGGTGAGGACGGGCTCGCGCACCTCCCACACGGCCCGCGCCAGTTCGGTCTTGATCAACCCGGGGGCGATGGCGTTCACCCGTGCCCGCGGCCCGAGTTCGTAGGCGAGCTGCCGCGTCATGTGGAGCATGGCGGCCTTGGTGGCGTTGTAGTAGCCGATGTGAGGGTCGACGACGAGCCCGCCGACGGAGGCGATGTTGATCACCGCTCCCCCGTGCTCGGCGATCCAGGCGCGCCACGCGGCCCGGGTCCAGGCGATCATGCCGTACTGGTTGACGCGTACGGTCTTCTCCGCGCGCGGCAGGTCCAGGTCGAGCAGGTCTCCGTTGTACGGGTTGGTCGCGGCGTTGTTGACGAGGATGTCGAGCCGGCCGAAGCGGGTCATGGTCTCGTCGACGCAGGCCTCGGCCTGGTCGGGCTCGCCCGCGTTGGCGACGACGGTGTGGACGTCACCGTCGCCCTTGACGCGCAGCAGCTCCTCGCGGGCCTCGGCGAGTCCGGCGGCCTTGCGGGCGGCGATCACGACGTGCGCGCCGGCCGTGCGGTAGGCGGTGGCGATGCCGAGGCCGATGCCGCGCGATCCGCCGGTGATGACGGCGACCTTACCGTCGAGGATGTCGGTGCTCACGCCGCTCCTGCCTTCGTGTCGGTGTTCTTGCCGGGCTTCTGGTACTTGGCGAGTTCCTGCCGTGCGACGGTCCGCAGATGTACTTCGTCGGGGCCGTCGGCGATGCGCAGCGCCCGGGTGATGGCGTACAGCCGGGCGAGCACGGTGTCGTCGCTGACGCCGGCGGCGCCGTGCGCCTGGACGGCGCGGTCGACGACCTTGTGGGCGACCTCAAGGGCCGCCACCTTGATCGCGGCGACTTCCATGCGGGCTGCGGCGTTGCCGACGGTGTCCATCAGCCAGGCAGACTTGAGGACGAGGAGCCGCAGTTGCTCGATCTCGATACGGCTGCGGGCGATCCACTCCCGCACGACACCCCGCTCGGCGAGCGGCCCGCCGAAGGCGACGCGTTCGCTGGTCCGCTCACACATCAGCTGGAGCGCCCGCTCGGCGAAACCGACCGCCCGCATCGCGTAGTGCATACGACCCGGCCCGAGCCGCCCCTGCGCGAGCGCGAACCCTTCCCCCTCCCCGCCGAGGATGTGGTCCACCGGTACACGGACGTCCTCGAAGAGCACCTCGCCGTGTCCGCACCGGTCCGTGTACCCGAACATCGGCAGGTCGCGTACGACGGTGACGCCCGGGGTGTGACGCGGGATGAGCACCATGCTCTGCTGCCGGTAAGTGGGCGCGTCGGGGTCGGTCTTGCCCATCAGGATGATGAGCTCGCAGTCGGGGTCGAGGATCCCGGAGGTGTACCACTTGCGGCCGTTGACGACGTAGTGGTCGCCGTCACGGGTGATGCGCGTTCGGATGTTGCGCGCGTCGGAGCTGGCCACCTCGGGCTCGGTCATGGCGAAGCAGGAGCGGATCTCCGCCTCCAGCAACGGCTTGAGCCAGCGCTCCTGCTGCTCGGGCGTGCCGTAGAGCGCGAGGAGTTCCATGTTGCCGGTGTCGGGCGCCGAGCAGTTGAACACCTCGGGGCCCATGATGGAGCGGCCGGCCAGCTCCATGAGGGGGGCGTATTCGAGGTTGGTGAGTCCGGCGCCCCAGTGGCCGTGCGCCATGAAGAGGTTCCACAGGCCTTCGGCGCGGGCCTTCTCCTTCAGCTCGGTCATCACCGGCGGCAGCGCGTGCGGGTCGCCGGCTTCGGCGAGCTGCCGGTCGTGGACGGCTTCGGCCGGGAGGACGTGTTCGTTCATGAACGACCGCATGCGGTCCTGGAGTTCACTCGCGCGGGGCGAGAATCCGAAATCCACGAGGGCTCCTGTCAGCCGAGAAGGGCGCGCGCGGTGCTGATCATCGCGGCGATGGTGGGCGGCAACCGCTCCTGGTCCGGGTCGTGGTGCTTGCCCTCGCGGTGCCGGCGCAGGTTGTGGCCCATGATCGCGGCCATCTTCATGCGGCCGAGCGCCCGGAACCAGTCCATGGCGGGGAGCGCGGGGGCGCCGTCGCGATAGGCGGCGAGCACCTCGCCCTCGGTGGGCAGTCCGGGCACGGCGCGGCCGATGCCGGGGAAGTTGCGGTGGTCGGCGAAGAGCAGGAACCAGCCCAGATCAATCCGGGGATCGCCGACGCTCCAGATCTCCCAGTCGACGACGGCGACCGCCCGCTCGTCGACGCAGAGCACGTTGCCTAGCCGGAAGTCGCCGTGCAGCAGCACGGGCGGCAGATCGGCCGGTACATCCTCGGCGAGGCGGTTCAACAACGCCTCTGCACCCGGCCGGATCTCTGCGGGCACGGCGTGCATGGTGCGGCTCCACCGGTCGAGCTCCCCGGCCGCCCCGAGCGGCTGCGGGGCGTCCAGGCCGGGGGCGTGGATGTCGGTGGCGTGCAGCCGCCGCAGTACGTGAGCGATCTCCAGCATGCGGGCCCGCGCGGTGGCCGCGGGCACCTCGGGTTCGTCGAGTACGGGCTCCAGCGCCTCCCCAGCGGCGAACTCCATGGCAAACCAGGCGGGTTGAGCCTCGTCCATGGCGGCGACACCCGGCACGGGCACCGGGGATCCGGCGAGCGCGGCGAGAACCCGGGCCTGGCGCAGCACTTCATTGCGCCCGACGGGCTTCTGCCCCGGGGGCACCGCCTTGACGACGTACCTCTCCTCCCCCGCCGTGACGGAGTAGGTCAGCCCCGAGTGACCGCCGGGCAGGACCTTCAACTCCCCGGAGTCCTGGCCGAGATGGGCGGACACCCGCAGGGCAAGTTCCTTCTCCTGGATGGCCGTACTCATCGGACGGGCTCCTTGGGCAGGCCGAGCATGCGCTCGGCGAGGATGTTGTGCTGGATCTCGTCGGTGCCGCCCGCGATGCTGTAGCCGGGCGCGCCCAAGAGGTGCTCGGTCCAGGCGTACGTACCCCACTCGCCGGTGTCGGCGACGAGCGCCGGGCCGAGGAGTTCGGAGACGAGGTCGCCGGTGCGGCGCATGGTCTCGGTGGCGTACAGCTTGCCGACGGAGGCCTCCGCGCCGGGTTCGCGTCCGGCGACGAGGGCGCCGGTGACGCGCAGTCCGATGAGGCGCTGCACGAGGCCCCGTACGTAGAGGTCGGCAGCCCGGTCCTGTTCGGCGCCGGTGAGCGGGCGAAGCAGATGCACGGCCAGGTCCACCGCGCGGTCGGCGTTGTCGAGACCGAGGTTGCCGGAGTCGAGACGTTCGGCGGCGAGCACGCTGAGGGTGACGCGCCAGCCCTCGCCGACCGGTCCGAGCCGGTCGGTGTCGGGGACGCTGACGCCGTCGAGGTATACCTCGTTGAAGCTGGCGCCACCGGTCATCTGCCGGATGGGCCGCACAGTGACACCGGGCGCGTCCATGCGGACCAGGAAGACGGTGATGCCCGCGTGTTTGGGCACGTCGGGGTCGGTGCGGCACACGGCGACGCCCCATGTGGCGACGGTGGCGCCCGAGGTCCACACCTTGTGCCCGGTCAGCAGCCAGTTGTCGCCGTCACGCACCGCCTTCGTGCGCACTCCGGCGAGGTCGGATCCCGCCTCGGTCTCGGAGAACAGCTGGCAGGCGAGTTCGTCGGTGCGCAGCATGGGCGGCAGCCAGCGCGCCTTCTGCTCCTCGGTACCCCAGATGCCGATCGCGGGGGCGACGAGCTGGCGGGTGACGGGGAAGATTTCGGTACGGTGCGGTACGTCGAAGGCGGCTTCCTCGGCGCGGTAGAGCTGTTCGTAGTACGCGGGCAGGTTCCGTCCGCCGTACTGGGCCGGCCAGTTGAGGGCGCCCCAGCCCTGGTCGTGGCGGGTGCGTTCCCATTCCTGGGTGCGGCGAGTGTGGGCCCGCTCCTGCTCCTCGGTCCAGTTCTCGAACACGGCGACGGAGTCGGAGCCGCTGCCCCACCCCCCGGCGGCGGCGCGCGGCTTGGCGACGCCGGCGAGCCAGCGCCGGGCCTCGGCGCGGAATTCCTCTGGATCCGGAGTACGTCCGGGGATGTCTTCCGGGATGGCGTTCATCGGGTCGTGCACCTCCGTTCAGCGGGTCAGGACCGTGCAGGCGCTGACGCCCGGCGCTCCGTACACATGGGTGAAGCCGGTCCGGGGCGCGCCGGGAACCTGGCGGTCGCCGGCACGGCCGCGCAGCTGCTGGACGATCTCGTAGACCTGGCGAAGCCCGGAGGCGCCGATGGGTTCGCCGTTGGCGATGCAGCCGCCGTCGGTGTTGACCGGCAGCGCCCCGCCGATCTCGGTGGCCCCGGCGGCGATCAGCTGCTCCTGCTCGCCGTCCTCGCACAGCCCGCACTCGGCCATGTGCATGACCTCGGCACCGCTCTCGGTGTCCTGCAGCTGGCAGACGTCGATGTCGCCGGGGCCGATCCCCGCCTCCTCGAACGCGGCGGCGGAGGCGGCGCGGCTGACGCTGGTCAGCTCACCACCGGCGACCCACGGGCTGAACACTTCGAACGAGCCGAACTGCCGCGTGCGCAGAGCCGCCGACCGCAGTGTGACGGAGGGGCCTTCCAGGGTCCGCGCCACCCCGGGCGAGCACAGCACGAGGGCCGCGGCGCCGGCCCCGGGGGAGCAGAACATGAACCGGGTCAGCGGGTCGCTGACCATGCCGGAGTCCAGGATCTCGGCGGCGGACACGCGCTTGCGGCGCCACGCGTCCGGCGTCAACTCGCCATTTCTGTAGGCCTTTTCGGCGACACGGGCCAGCGTCTGCGGGGTGATCCCGTGGTCGTGCATATAGCGCCGGATCTTCATGCCGAAGAACTGGGTGGTGACCATCAGTCCGTCGCTGCCGTACTCCTCGCCCAGTCCCCAGTCCTCGGGCTTTGGGTCGAAGGCGCCGCGCGGGTGCTTGTCGAAGCCGACGGCGAGGACCACGTCGGCCATGCCCGAGCGGATCGCGTTCACGGCGGAGATCAGTGCGCTGCCGCCGGTGGCGCAGCCGTTCTTGACGTTCACGAACGGCACGCCGGTCAGGCCGAGTTGGGCCACGAGAGTGTCGGCGAGCCCGGCGCTGTCGCTGCCGCCGAACGCGGCGCCCACCCGCGGCCAGTCGACCCCGGCGTCCTTCAGCGCGGCGTTCACCGCGTCGACGGCGAGCTGCCTGCCGCTCGCCTCCGGGCGGCCGAACGCGGTCCGTGCGGCGCCGCAGATCAGCACGTCCGCGGTCATGAGCTCTCCTCCGCTGTCGTGGTGGGCCGGGCCCGTGGCACGCCGTCACCGGCGCCGACCGTGAGCGGCATGCCGATCCTGATCGTGTCGAGGTCGTCGGCCTCGATCACGGCGGCGACGCGGACGCCGTCGTCCAGCTCGACGTAGCCGACCGCGAACGGCTCGAAGCCGCCGGGCGGGGGCTGATAGGGCGGGGACTTGGGCGCGTACCGCTGAACGGTCCAGGTCCACAGCGTGCCCGCACTGTTGAGAACGGCCGGCTCGGCCGGTCCCCCGCAGCGCGGGCACGCCGCGTCCGCGGGGTAGACCGCGACCGAGCAGCCGCGGCAGCGTGCGCCTTGGAGCCCGGCGGCCGGACTCCGCGGATGCGTGGTCATCCGGCTCAGCGCCCCTGCCACTTGGGCTCGCGCTTCTCCAGGAACGCCGATACCCCTTCGTTGGCGTCCTCGGAGTTGAGGGCGACGCCGACGGCGAGGTGCTCCATGACCATCAGCGACTGGGTGTCGGCGTCGAGACTGCGGTCGATCGTCATCTTGGTGAGCCACATGGTGAAGGGGCTCTTGTCGGTGAGGTGGGAGATGAATTCCTCGACCGTCTCGTCGAGCTTCTCGGTCGGCGCGTGGTCGTTGATCAGGCCGAACTCGGTGGCCTCGATACCGGAGAGGAGCTTTCCGGTGAGCATGAGCTCCTTGGTCTTGCGGATGCCGATCATGCGCGGCACGCGGTAGATCGGGCCCGCTCCGCCGAACAGCGCGCGGCGGATGTGGAAATCGCCGATCTTGGCGTCGTCGGCGGCGATCGCGAAGTCGCAGGAGATCATGATCTCGAAGCCGCCCGCGGTGACGTGGCCCTCCAGGACGGCCACCGACGGGGTCTTCATCGAGTAGAGACGGTCGCAGACCTTCGCGGACTTGACCGCGACGTCGATGGCGTTCGACTTGCCGACGAAGTCGGCCTTGAGGCTGTCGAGGTCGAAGCCCGAGCAGAAGGTGCCGCCGCGCCCCCGGAAGACCAGGACGCGCAGTTCGGGGTCCTCGTCGACCTCGGTGATGATCTCGTCGAGCCGGTCGAGGATCGGCACCGTGACGCAGTTCTTCTTCCAGGGCCGGTTGAGCCAGACGCGGGCAACGTGGCCGTCACGCTCGAACTGGATCTCGTCTTCCACTGCCATCTCAGGTTCCTCCGCTTCAAACTGAACTGAATTCATTACGAGTTTGGGGAGCTGGTGATCCACTGTCAAGGCCAACTCCGAGATTGGTTCGGGACGGATCAGGCGTCGCGGTCCGGCAGGTCGACCAGGACCTTGAGCCGCCGCGCGTCGCGCACGTCGTGCAGCCCGGCGACGGTCTCGGCGAGCGGGATGTGATCGAGCCAGCCGTCGGTCGGGTAGCGCCCGGCCGCCATGTGCGCGATGACCCGCTCGAAGACCCCGTCGGGGTACGCCTCGCAGCCCAGCAGCGCGAGTTCGGCCAGGCGCACGACGGAGGCGTCCACGGTGACGGGCCCCGAGTACAGGGCGACGAGGACCACGGGCGCGCGGGCTGCGACGGAGCGAATGGCGGCGTCAAGCACCTCGGGCCGGCCCGCACACTCGATCGCCGCGTCCACGCCCCGGCCCCCGCTGCGCCGCAGGACATCGGCGACCACGTCGCCCGCAGCCGGATCGATGACCTGGGCGCCGTGCCGTGCCGCGGCCGCGCGGCGGGCAGGCGAGGGCTCGACGACGATCACCTCGCGCGCGCCCTGCGCCTTGAGCGCGAAGAGCACACCCATGCCGACAGCGCCGGCCCCCATGACCAAGGCGGTGTCGCCCGCGCCCACTCCGGCCCGCTCGACCGCGTTCAGGCCGACCGCCATGGGTTCCACCAACGCGCCTTGTTCCATGGGCACCTCGTCGGGCAGCCGGTGCGCGGCCTCGGCCCGTACGACCACATACTCGGCGAGTCCGCCGCCGGGCGAGGTGACGCCGATCGCGGCGAGGGACGCGCACAGATGGGAGAGGCCTGACGTGCAGCGGGCGCACACTCCGCAGGTGCGGATCGGCCGGACGCAGACCCGGTCGCCGGCCGCGACGCGCTCCACTCCCGGACCGCACGCGACCACGGTCCCGGCGAACTCGTGCCCCAGTGTCTGGGGCAGGGTGGCGCCGGTCAGCGGGTTGGGTTCGTGCGTGGCGCGCGGCACCTCGAAGTACTCGTGCACATCGGTGCCGCAGATGCCCGCGTGCGCCACGCGGATCTTCACCTCGCCGGGTCCCGGCTCGGGTTCGGGCATCTCCTCGATCCGCAGATCCTTGGTTCCGTACAGCCTGGCGGCGAGCATCGTTCCTCCCGGGGATCGCGCTGGAATCGCATCGTTGCGACCACCCGAGACTGTCACCGAACTGAACTGACTTCAATGATTCTCTTGAGACCTGCACCTACTTCGGTTCAGTATGGAGAGGTCTCTGTGAGCATCCGCCCCCACGCCGTCGCGGCCCGGGGGCAGTCAGGAGTGCAGCACATGCCGCGCGCTCAGCATCCCGTCCGTTTTGTCACCGCTTCCGGCCTCTTCGACGGGCATGACGCCTCGATCAACATCATGCGGCGCATCCTTCAGGCCCAGGGCGCGGAGGTGATCCACCTCGGGCACAACCGCTCCGTGAGCGAGGTGGTCGATGCCGCCTTGGAGGAAGACGTCCAGGGTGTCGCGGTCAGCTCCTACCAGGGCGGCCACATCGAGTACTTCGAATACCTGGCGGAGCTGTTGCGGGAGCGGGGCGCCGGGCATGTACGGGTGTTCGGCGGCGGCGGGGGCGTGATCGTGCCGCAGGAGATCGAGCGGCTCTCGGCGGCCGGGGTGCGGATCTTCTCGCCGCAGGACGGGCAGCGCCTTGGCCTGGCCGGAATGATCGCCACGATGATCGAGGAGTGCGACTGCGCGCCGTGGGCGGACGAGCCCGCCGACATCGAGCAGGTCCTTGCGGGTGAGCGCCCGGCACTGGCCCGGCTGCTGTCGGCCGCCGCGGCCGGGACGGTACCGGCCGCGGAGCTGCGCCGTCTGGAGAAGGCGGCGGGGGCTCGCCAGGTGCCGGTGCTCGGCATCACCGGCACCGGCGGCTCGGGCAAGTCCTCGCTGACCGACGAGCTGGTCCGCCGGATCCGCACCGACCAGGAGGACTCGCTGCGGGTGGCCGTGCTGGCCGTGGACCCGACGCGGCGGCGCGGCGGCGGCGCCCTGCTCGGCGACCGCATCCGCATGAACTCGCTCGACGGCGACCGGATCTTCTTCCGCTCACTCGCCACCCGAGGCACCAGCGAGCTGCCCGAGGGTCTCGGCGAGTCCATCACCGCCTGCCAGGCGGCCGGCTACGACCTGGTCGTCGTCGAGACGCCCGGCATCGGGCAGGGCGACGCCGCGATCGTGCCGTTCGCGGATGTGTCGCTGTACGTCATGACGCCCGAGTTCGGGGCGGCGTCGCAACTGGAGAAGATCGACATGCTCGACTTCGCGGACGCCGTCGCCGTCAACAAGTTCGAGCGGCGGGGCGCGGCGGACGCCCTGCGCGACGTCGGGCGCCAACTCGTGCGCAACCGCCAGGCGTTCGGCACGCGGCACGAGGAGATGCCGGTGTTCGGCACCAGCGCCGCGACGTTCCACGACGACGGTGTCACCGCGCTCTACCAGCATCTGCGCGGGCTGCTCGGCGAGCGCGGTCTCGCGCTGCGGCCTGGAGCACTGCCCGAGGTTTCGGTACGTCATTCCAGTGGGGCCGCGCAGATCGTTCCGACTTCGCGAGCACGCTATCTGGCCGACATCGCCGAGACGGTGCGTATGTACCATGCGCGCACCGACGCCCAGGCCCGGACTGCCCGCCAGGTGCAGCAACTGAACGCAGTACGTGACGAGTTGAGGGGCGCTGCTGAACCCACCGCCGCGGTGGAGCGGCTGCTGGACGAGGCGCGCGGGACACTCGACGACGACGCGCGGCAGGCGTTGGAGCAGTGGCCGAAAACCGTAGAGGCTTATTCCGGTGACGAGTTGGCGTTCACCGTGCGCGGTCGCGAGATCCGCACCCCGCTGGTCCGCGAGTCCCTGTCGGGCAGCCGCATTCCCCGCGTGGCGCTGCCGCGGACGACGGATCACGGGGACCTGATCCGCTTTCTGCGTGCGGAGAATCTGCCGGGCTCCTTCCCGTTCACGGCCGGCGTGTTCCCCTTCAAGCGGGACGGCGAGGACCCGGCGCGGATGTTCGCGGGTGAGGGCGACCCGTTCCGTACCAACCGCCGCTTCAAGCTGCTGTCCCAGGGCGGCGCGGCGACCCGGCTCTCCACTGCCTTCGACTCGGTCACGCTGTACGGCCGCGATCCCGACCTGCGCCCCGACATCTACGGCAAGGTCGGCACCTCCGGCGTCTCGGTGGCGACCCTGGAGGACATGAAGGCGCTGTACGACGGCTTCGACCTGACCGCGCCCACCACCTCCGTATCGATGACGATCAACGGTCCCGCGCCGACGATCCTCGCGTTCTTCCTCAACACCGCGATCGACCAGCAGCTCGACGCGTACACCGCCGAGCACGGCCACGCGCCCGACGACGGGCAGGCGCGGGAGATCCGGGCCGAGGTGCTGCGCAGTGTGCGCGGCACCGTGCAGGCCGACATCCTCAAGGAGGACCAGGGGCAGAACACATGCCTGTTCTCCACGGAGTTCAGCCTGCGCATGATGGGCGACATCCAGGAGTGGTTCATCGAGCAGGACGTACGGAACTTCTACTCGGTCTCCATATCCGGCTACCACATCGCCGAGGCGGGCGCGAACCCCATCAGCCAGCTCGCGTTCACGCTGGCCAACGGCTTCACCTACGTGGAGTCGTACCTGGCACGCGGTATGAAGGTCGACGACTTCGCGCCGAACCTGTCGTTCTTCTTCTCCAACGGCATGGACCCCGAGTACTCCGTGCTCGGACGGGTGGCCCGCCGCGTCTGGGCGGTGGCGATGCGCGACCGGTACGGGGCGAACGAGCGCAGCCAGAAGCTGAAGTACCACGTGCAGACGTCGGGCCGTTCGCTGCACGCCCAGGAGATGGACTTCAACGACATCCGCACCACACTGCAGGCACTCATCGCGCTCTACGACAACTGCAACAGTCTGCACACCAACGCTTACGACGAGGCGGTGACCACGCCCACGGAGGAGTCGGTGCGCCGCGCCCTCGCCATCCAGCTGATCATCAACCGTGAGTGGGGTCTCGCGATGAACGAGAACCCGCTGCAGGGCTCGTACATCATCGACGAGCTGACCGACCTCCTGGAGGAGGCAGTGCTGATCGAGTTCGAGCGGATCAGTGAGCGCGGCGGGGTGCTCGGCGCGATGGAGACGGGTTATCAACGCGGCCGTATCCAGGACGAGTCGATGCTGTACGAGGAGCGCAAGCACGACGGTTCGCTGCCGCTCATCGGCGTCAACACCTTCCGTTCGCCGCACGCCGACCAGGAGAGGCAGCCCGCGCCGGTCGTCGAACTCGCCCGCGCCACCGAGCAGGAGAAGCAGTCCCAGCTCGACCGGGTCCACAGCTTCCGGGCCCGCCACGAGGACGCCGCCGGCGTGGCGCTGGCCTCGCTCCGGCACGCGGCCACGAGCGGCGGGAACGTCTTCGCCGTACTGATGGACGCGGCACGGGTCTGCTCATTGCAGCAGATCACCGAGGCGTTCTTCGAGGTCGGCGGCGCCTATCGGCGCAACGTCTGACGCACGTGTGCCGACGCCGAGCGAACTGAGACAGCTGAAGCCGAGGAGACATCTCGATGTGGCCCACCCATCCCCCCACGCCCGAACGCGCCGCCCACTACCGAGCCATCGGCGCCTGGCAGGACCGCCCAGTCGGCCGGTATCTGAGCCGGGCCGCCGCCTTGTGGCCGGACGCGCTCGCCGTGGTCGACGGGGCGCGCCGCATGACGTTCGCCGAGGTCGACCGGCGGTCGACGGCCCTGGCTGCCGCTCTGCACGCGCGCGGCATCGGCCAGGATGATGTCGTCTCGTTCCAGCTGCCCAACCGGGCCGAGGCCTTGGTGGTCTTCCAGGCCGTCATGAAGGTGGGCGCCGTCGCCAATCCGATCGTACCGATCTACCGGGGCAGCGAGCTCCGCTTCATCCTCGGCCAGGCCCGGACGAAGATCGTGTTCGTGCCGGGCCGCTACCGGGGCTTCGACTATCCAGCGCTCTACAGGGGGCTGCGCGACGACCTCCCCGAGCTGCGGGATGTGGTGGTCGTCGACGGGCACGTCAGCGAGGAGCCGGGCACCGTCGCCTGGGACACGTTCCTGGCCTCGGCCGGTCCCGATCCCGCCGCGACAGTGCACGCACTGCCCGAGCCGGATCCCGACCAGGTCTGCCTGCTGCTCTACACCTCCGGAACAACCGCCGCCCCCAAGGGAGTTCTGCACAGCCACAACACCCTGATGTACGAGAACTCCTCGCTGGTCGACCGGTTCGCGCTGAACGAGCGCGACGTGATCTTCAATCCGTCGCCGGTCACCCATGTCACCGGCGTCAACTGCGCCCTCGTCCTGCCATTCCTGCTGGGCGCACCCGTGGTCCTCCAGGACCTCTGGGAGCCGACGCTCGCCCTGCGCCGGGTCATCGACGAGGGGGCGAGCTTCGCGATCTTCTCGACGCCGTTCCTCACCGATCTGCTCGCCGCCGCCGAAGCCGCGGATGTCACTGCGCCGACAATCCGTTACCTCGTGTGCGGCGGCGCGGACATCCCCGACGAGCTCGCCCGCCGGGCCGCGGACCGGCTCGGCGTGGTGACCCGTATGTACGGGGCGACCGAGGGACCGTCGGTGACGGCGGCCAACCGCTGGGACCCGGCCGGGATCCGCACCCGCACTGACGGCCTGCCGCTCGCCCCGACCGAGGTCATGGTCTCGGGGCAGGACACGTTCGGGGAGGTGCTGTGGCGCGGCCCCGACACCTGTCTCGGCTACCTGGACGCGGCGCTCAACGAAGACGCCTTCGCCCCGGACGGCTGGTTCCGCAGCGGCGACCTGGCGCGGGTCGACGAGCACGGCGCCCTGCACATCGAGGGGCGCATCAAGGATGTCGTGAACCGCGCCGGCGAGAAGATCAGCGTCCGTGAGGTGGAGAACCTCCTCGGTGAACATCCCGCCGTCGCCGAGGTCGCCGTCGTCGCCGGGCCCGACACACGCACGGGCGAGCGGGCGTGCGCGTTCGTCGTGACCGGCCCGGGACAGGAGCTCACCCTCAAGGAGATCGGCGAGCATCTGACCGGCCGCGAAGTGGCCGCGCAGAAGATCCCCGAGAGCCTCTTCCTCGTCGACGCCCTGCCGCACACGACCAGCGGCAAGGTCAAGAAATTCGCCCTGCGGGAGTGGCTGCGGGACCGCGCCGGAGCCTCCGGGGCGGTCGCGGGCATGGCCGTTCGCGCCGTCCACGAGCGGTGACGCCCGCCTCTCCCCGCTCCCTTTGGAAAGGACCCTCATGTCTGTCATCACCCGTCTCGGCGTCGTCGGCTGCGGCCTCATGGGCTCCGGCATCGCCGAGGTCGCCGCACTGCGCGGCCTCGACGTCACCGTCGCCGAGTCGAGCCCCGAACTCGCCACCGCGGGCCGCGCCCGTGTCGTCGCGTCCCTGGACCGCGGGCTGCGACGCGGCAAGCTCACGGAGGCCGAGCGCGAACAGGCCCTGGCCCGGCTGTCGTTCACCCACGACCTGGGCGAACTGGCCGACCGGCAGTTCGTCATCGAGGCCGTCGCCGAGAACAGGGAGGTGAAGACCGAGGTGTTCCGGCAGCTCGACAAGGTGCTCGTCGACCCGGACGCCGTGCTCGCCACCAACACCTCCTCGATCCCCGTCGTCGACCTCGCCGTGACGACCGGCCGCGCCTCCCACGTCGTGGGTCTGCACTTCTTCAACCCCGTGCCCGTACAGAGGCTCGTCGAGGTCGTGCCCGCGCTCACCACCGACGCCGAAACCCTGGCGCGCGCCCGCGAGTTCGCCGTCGAAGGGCTCGACAAGGAGACCATCCAGGCGCCCGACCGTTCGGGCTTCGTGGTCAACGCGCTCCTGGTGCCCTATCTGCTCGCCGCGATCCGCATGATGGAGTCGGGCACGGCCCGCGCCGACGACATCGACCGGGGCATGGAACTGGGCTGCGCGCACCCGATGGGCCCGCTGCGGCTGCTCGACCTGATCGGTCTGGACACGGCGCAGGCCGTCGCCGAGTCGCTGTACGAGGAGTTCAAGGAGCCGCTGTACGCCGCTCCCCCGCTGCTGCAGCGGATGGTGGCGGCGGGGCACCTGGGGCGCAAGAGCGGGCGCGGGTTCTACGTGTACGAGGGCTGAGGCCACGGGTGAGGGCACGCCGCTGGAGTCCAGCGGCCGGCCCCGGGGTGTTCCCAACTGGCGGCCGTGTCCGGACGGCGGCTTCTACCTGGCCCTGCGCATCTGCTCCCCGGCGACGCCGTCACCCACGGGGACTGGCTGCCGACGCCTGTGCAGAGTGCGCCGACCGCCACAACCGTGCGCGCCGGCTACGACAGCTGCGTCCCGCGCAGGTCGTCGGCGCAGCGCTCCGCCAGCATCATCGTCGTCGTGTTGGTCGGCAGGGCCGGGATGTCCGGCATGATCGAGGCGTCGATGACGTACAGGCCGTCCACGCCATGCACCTTCCCGTACTGGTCGACGACGGCGGTGGGCGTGTCCTCCGCGCCCATCGCGCAGGTGCCGACGGCGTGGCAGCACGTGTTCTTGCCCTCGTCCATGGCGCGGAGCAGATCGGCCTCGGAAGTCAGCTCAGGGCCCGGCCAGGTCTCGGCCTTGATGTACTTGGCCAGCGGCGCCGACTCCATGATCTCCCGCATGTGGCGGATGCCGGACACCATGCGCCGCCGGTCGTCGGGGTGGTCGAACAGACCGAGCCGGATGCGCGGAGCGACGTCCGGGTCGCGGGAGACGATCTCCAGGCTGCCGAGCGAGTACGGGCGGTACAGCACGAACGGCACGAGCAGTTCGCCGGGCTCCATCGTGAGGAGCACCGCGTGCAGGTCGACCTCGCCGGCGCCGTCGGGTCCGCCCGCGCCGAGGGTGAGGACGGCCTGCAACGGCGGGGTGAGTTCGCCGACGGCGGCCTCGTCGACGGCGTAGGTGAGGTACACCATCGGGTGGTCGCGCAGGTTCCGGCCGACGCCTTCGAGTTCCTTGACGACCGGGATGGACAGTTCGTCGAGTATGCGGCGGGGGCCGATCCCGGAGCGCATGAGGATCGACGGGCTGCCGATGGATCCGGCGGCGAGCACGATGAGGTCGGCCTCCATGCGGGTGCCGTCGGTCAGGATCACGGCGCGGGCCGTGGTGCCGTCCTCCGCGAACTCGACGCGATCCACGGTGCGTTCGCCGAGGACAGTGAGGTTCGCGCGGTCGCGGGCCGGGCCGACGTAGGCGATGGCCGTGCTCTGACGGACGCCGTCCAGGCGGTTCAGCGGCAGCGGTCCCGCGCCCAGGCGCTCGGCGCCGTTCATGTCCTCGTGGATCGGGTGGCCGGCCCCGGCGCAGGCGTCGAGGAACGCGGACATGACCGGGCGCAGGCCGTTGCCTTCCGTGAACCGCTGGATGTGCACGGGCCCGCCGGTGCCGTGCAGTTCGCCCCCGACCGGGTCGTCCTCCAGCTTCTTCAGGTACGGCAGGACCTGGTCCCAGGACCAGCGGTCGTTGCCCAGGCCGGTCCAGCGGGCGAAGTCCTCGGGGTGGGGGCGCAGGGCGTTGGCACCGTTCACGGATGAGGAGCCGCCCATGACCTTGCCGCGCAGGACGGGCACGACGCCCGGGTCCACGACCCCGAACGTCGGGCTGGCGTCGGCCTCGGCGACCTCGTCGCTCGACGCGTAGCCCCAGTCGTGGGTGGGCACTCCGATCCGGTTGGCGTCGAGCAGCTCCGGGGCGTGCTTCGCGGTCTCCTCCGGCGTCGGGTAGTCGGGGCCCGCCTCGATCAGAGTGACGGTGTTCGTCGGGTCCTCACTCAGCCGGGCGGCCAGGACGCCACCGGCGGAGCCGCCACCACAGACGATGATGCGACGTGTCATTGCTGCCTCACTCCTTGGGAATGGGTTTGCGGTGCAGTGGGGGGAACAGAGGAGCCGGTACGCCGGTCACGGCGCGCGGACCTCGACCGACTCGGCGGCCGCGCGCCCCTCGGCGACGGCGTGGGCCACCAGGCGGGGTACGACGCAGTCGCCGATCGCGCGGACGGTCCGGCCGTCCACGCGTGTGAAGTCCGGGCGGCGCGGGCGCCGTTCGCCGACAGTCACCAGGACGTCGGCTGCGAGGTCGCTCTCCCGCCCGTCGAGAACGCCCCGCAGCCGCAATCCGCCTTCCGTTGTGGCGGTCACGGCGGTCAGCGCGACGACGCGGAGCGGCGCGCCTCCCAGTCGGTTCGTCAGCTGGGTGCGGTTCTCCGCGGAGATGCCGGTCGCGAAGCCGTTGCCCGGGGTGACGAGGGTGACCTCGCGGGCACCGGCCGCAAAGGCGCTCTCCACGGCGCTGATGCCCTGCCACCAGCCGAACCCGTCGTCGAGGACGACCACCCGGGGCGCGCTCGGCACCAAGTCGGCGCAGCGGTCGAGGAAGTCCGTGCTCCGGAAGGTGGGCAGCGAGCCCGGCACGGGCACCGCCGCCTCCTGCGCGCCGGTGGCGAGCACGACCTGGGCGTACTCCGACAGTTCGGCCGACGCCGGTACGGTCCCGAGGCGCACCTCGACGCCCAGGTCGGCGAGTTGATTGCGCTGGTAGTCGATGAGCTTCAGCCACCCGGAGCGGCGCGCGGCGCGGCCGGCGAGCCGGGTCTGCCCGCCGACGTGCGGGGCGCTGTCGAAGACGACGACCTCGTGGCCGGTGCGGGCCAGTGCCGCCGCGCACTCCATCCCGGCGGGACCTGCACCGACGACGGCGACCGGGCCGTCCTTGCCACCGGTCCCGGGGCGGCCGAGCAGCAGCGGCACGGCCGGACGGGCGGCCGCGCCGGGCGGTCCGAGCTCAGGGTTGACCGAGCACGAGCCGGTGGGTTCGAAGGTGCGGCAGCCCTCGTTGCAGCCCGTGCAGGGGCGGATGGAGCGTTCGTCCCCGGCGACGACCTTGCGCGCGAAGTCGGGGTCGGCGATGAACGGCCGCGCCATGCCGACCAGATCGGCGCCCGCCCCCAGGGCCCGCTCGATGTCGGCGGCGGACCGGAAGCCCTGGCTGACCAGCAGCGGCAGCCCGGTCGCGGCGCGCAGCCGGGCCACGGACGCGAGGAGCGGCGGGCGGGTGGTGGCCATGCCGGGGACGTAGGTGTTGCGGACGCCGGTGGTGACATTGACGTACGTGAACGGGGCGGCGGCGTGCAGTCGCGGCACGAGTTCGACAAGGTCGTCGAGGCCGAGCCCGGAGTTCTCGCCGGGTTCCACCGACACCCGTACTCCGATGGAGTGTTGGCCGATCTCGGTACGGATGGCGTCGATGACCTGGGCGAGCAGGGCGATCCGGTCGCCGTACTCGTCGTCGCGGGTGTTGGTGGCGCGGGAGAGGAACTGGGCGAGCAAGTAGCCGTGCCCGGCGTGCAGTTCGACGCCGTCGAAGCCGGCCTGCACACTGTTGGCCGCCGAGATGCGGAAGGCGTCGACGACGCGGCATACCTCCTCCGCGCTCAGCGGGTGGGGCGCGGTCGCCTCGCGGGGCGAACGGACGGCGGCCGCGGAGACCGGCGGGTAGTACGTACCCGCGCCGAGGGTCTCGCGGCCGAGGTGCACGAGTTGCGCGATCGCTGCGGCGCCGCCTTGGGTGATGGCCTCGGCGCGGCGGCGCACGGCGTCCTTGATCTCGGGGCGCCACGCCTCGGTCAGATAGCGCTGCGGCAGGGTCGACTCCGGGGCGACGGCGGTACCGCCGGTGATGACCATGCCGGCGCCGCCCTGCGCCAGGCGGCGCCAGTAGGCGTGGTCGGCTTCGGTGGGGGCGCCGTCGGCGACGGCCGCGGTGGCGTGCGCGGTGGCGACGAGACGGTTGCGGAGGGTGTGCCCGCCGAGCGTGAAGGGTGCGGCGAGGGCAGGGGTGCTCGGTGCGTTCATGTATGTCTCCCCTCGGCTCAAGCGGCAGTGACGATGGCGGTGGCGGTGTTCGCCGCGAGACCGATGAGCTCGGCGAGCCGGGCTCGATGGCCCACCGGCGTGCCGAAGAGCACCGCTCCGCTGCGCGCGCGGCGCACGTACAGGTGCGCGGGGTGCTCCCAGGTGAAGCCGATCCCGCCGTGCAGCTGGACGTACTCGGCTGTGGCCAGGCGGAAGGTCTCGGAGCAGACCGTGGCGGCGGCAGCGGCCGCCACCGGCAGCTGGGGCGAGCCGAGGGCGACGCAGGCGGTCGCGTACGCGGATGCCGATCGGGCCGCCTCCAGCGCGACCAGCACGTCGGCAAGACGGTGCTTGACGGCTTGGAACGAGCCGATGGGACGCCCGAACTGCTCGCGCTGCGTGACGAATTCGACGGTGGCGTCCAGGGCGTGGCCGCTGCCGCCGACCTGCTCGGCGGCGAGCGCGGCCCGCGCCTTATCGAGGATGTCGGCCATCCTGTCCGACTCCCCCACGGGCGTGGCGGGCGCGCCCCGGAACTCCAGCCGCGCCTGACGCCGGGTCTCGTCCAGGACGCGGTGCGGAGTCCGAAGGCAGGTGTCCGGGTCCGGTTCGACGGCGAACAGCCGTGGTCCGTCCGGGGTATGGGCCCGTACGAGGATGAGGTCGGCGCCCGCTCCGTCGAGCACGAAGTCCGCCGCGCCGCGCAGCACGATCCCCCCGCCCGCGCTCTCGGCGCTGATGCCGGGCTCACCGTCCTGAAGGCCCGCCACGGTCGCGGTCAGCGTGCCGCTCGCGATCCGCGGCAGATACCGCTCGCACGCCTGCCGGTCGCCGCTGCCGAGCAGCGCAGGGGCGGCGAGGCCCACGGTGGGCAGCAGCGGGGCGCTGCACAGGGCGCGGCCCGACTCCTCCAGGGCGACGGCGAGTTCGGCGAAGGTGTAGCCGGATCCGCCGTACTCCTCGGGGATCGCGAGGCCCTGGACGCCGATCTCGTCGGCGAGCCGCGCCCACAGCCGCTCATCGTGTCCGCGCGGGCCCGCCATGTGCGCGCGGACGGCGTCGGGTCCGCTGAATTCGGCGAAGAAGTCCCTCAGGACGGAGCGGAGTTCACGTTGTTCATCGGTCTCGGAGAGCAGCCGGGGGTCGATGTCGGGGTGCCGGTCGTGCATGGGTTCTCCAACTTGCTGTCAAATTCGGGCGGGGGCTCAGTGGGTGGTGCCGGGGCCGGTGCCGTGCGGGACGCCCTCGGTCACCTCGGCGGGCAGGCCCGCGGCCGGGTCGGTCGAGATCGTCTTCGTGACCAGGAACTCCTCGACGGCGCCGGGCCCGTGTTCCCTGCCGAGGCCCGACTTCTTGAAGCCGCCGAAGGGCGAGCCCAGGTCGGCGGCGAAGGTATCGACCGAGAACGTGCCGGTGCGCACGCGCCGGGCGATGTCGAAACCGTGGACCGGGTCGGCCGTGAACACGGAACCGGCGAGGCCGAGTTCGCTGTCGTTGGCGATGCGCACGGCGTCGTCCTCGCCCCGGTGCGGGATGAGCGCGGCGACGGGCCCGAAGATCTCTTCCCGGGCCACCGTCATGCCGTTGTGCGCGTCGGTGACGAGGGTCGGCTCGAAGTACCAGCCGCGCGTCAGTCCTGCGGGCCTGCGGCCGCCGTACGCGATGGTCGCGCCTTCCTTGCGGGCCGTGTCCACGTAGTGCTCGACGCGGTCGCGCTGGCGCGCGGTGATCAGCGGGCCGACCGCCGTGTCGGCGTCCCTGGGGTCGCCGACCTTGAGCGAGGCGAAACCGTCGGCCAGTGCCTCCGCGTAGGCGCGGTACTGGGACTCGGGGACGAGCAGCCGAGTCTGGGCGACGCAGCTCTGGCCGGAGTTGGTGCCGACGCTCGCGCCGATGAGGACGGGGAGTACGTCCTCCATGCGGGCGTCCTCCAGGACGATGGCCGCGGACTTCCCGCCTAGTTCGAGCACGCACGGCCGGATCAGCTCGCCGCAGGCCGCCCCGATCCGGGACCCCACCTCGACGGAGCCGGTGAAGCTGACCATGTCGACGCCCGGGTGGCGGACCAGGTAGTCGGACTCGGGGGCGCGCGCGGCGACGATGTTCAGGACGCCGGGCGGCAGTCCGATCTCCTCGCAGATCTCCCCGATGACGAAGATGGCGAGGGGGTTGGGCTCGGTCACCTTGACGACGACCGTGCAGCCCGCGACCAGGGCGGGGCCGACCTTCTGGCCGATCGCGGGCAGCGCGAAGTTGTACGCCGGGAAGCTCGCGACGACGCCTACGGGTTCCTTGACGACGAGGCTGGCCCCGGCCATGGGGATGATGCCGCCGCCCGCCGAGCGGCCCGCGAGCGGGGACAGATCGCTGACGCGCACTTCTGCCGTGCGCAGGCCACGGCCGATCTCGGCGCTGTAGTTGAGGCTCATGACGGGCGACACCGTCTGGTAGACCTGCGACAGGACCAGGGTGCAGCCGAGCTCTTCGGTGATCAGGTCGGCGAGTTCGGCACCGCGTCGCTCGATGCCGTCGGCGAGCCGGGTCAGATGGCCGGCGCGCTCGACCGGGCTCAGCCGTGGCCACTCCCCTTCGTCGAACGCCTGCCGGGCCGCGGCCACCGCCGCGTCGATGTCGTTCCTGGAGGCTGCCGGGACCCGTCCGATGCGCTGCTCGGACCTCGGGGAGATCACGTCGAAGTGGCCGGTGCCGTCGGCGGCCTGCCACGACCCGTTGATGAAGAAGGCCTTGTGGTCGATGGTGCTGCCGTGGGTGCTGGTGGTGTTCATCGTGCCCTTCCGCATCCGGGGGTTCTCAGTGGTGGGCCGCCGCGGCAGCGGTCCACGCCGCCGTCAGGCCGAAGACGAGGGCCGAGGCGATGCCGCCCGCGTACGCGCGGTCCCACAAGCCGCCGGTGTCCGATCCGGCGGCGAGCAGTCCCGGCAGCGGCCGTCCGTTCTCGCCCAGGACGCGGGCCTGGTCGTCGATGCGCAGGCCGTGGAAGGGGAAGGTGATGGCGGGCACGGTCTCGATGACGTAGTACGGCGCCTGGTCCAGCGGGAGACGATCGAGTGCCCGGCCGGGTGCCGGACCCGGTTCCGCGGTGACCTGTTCGTTGAAGCGCCGTACGGCATCCCGGACGACCGCGGCGTCGTAACCCCACTCCTCGGGCAGGTAGGCGAGTTCGTCGAGGTCCTCGGCGAGTCCGACGCGGCCGCCGCGCTTGCTCGCGAGGGCGAACTTGTCGACGGCGACCGCCCCTTCGACGTACGAGCCGCCGATCCAGTCACGGAACACCCGGGCGTCGGCGATGATGAGTCCGCGGCTCTCGGGCTGGTCGAGCAGGGCCATGGTGGTGAGGTGGTCCCCGAGCGTCTCGTCGACGAACCGCTCGCCGCGCAAGTTGAGCAGAAGAGCGTGCTCGCTGTAGTAGAGCGACATGTCGACGAAGTCGGCCGGGTCGGCGAACGGGATGCCGCTGGGGATGAGGTGTCCGTAGAACCCCGCGTTCTCGTTGCCGGTGGCCGCGCCGATCGCAGTCGCGAGCCGGTAGCCGCCGCCGGCGCTGTGGGGGTTGGAGCGCAGCTGCATCCGGTCCGCATGGGGGTGCACATGGGCGGTGCGAAGTTCGGGGTGGCCTTGGAAGCCGCCGGTGGCGAGGAGGGTGGCCGTGGCGCGGATCCGGCGGCGTCCGCCGTCGGCGCCGCGCACCTCGGCGCCGGCCACTACGCCGTCCTCGAGGAGGAGTTGCTCCGTCCCGGTGTTCAGGAGCAGCTCGCCCGCGCCCTCGGCAATCAGCCGGCGGCAGGTGTCGACGTAGTGGTTCGTGTCGAACCGGTGGCCGCGGCCGAAGCTGAGGATGGGCTGGGCGTCCTTGGCCTCGACGCCGATGGACCGGATCCAGTCGATGCCGTCGGCGAACCGGTCCACGAGGGCCCGCTTGAGCGCCCGGTCGCCGCGCGGGTTGTGCGCGTCCATCGTCGCGTGGTCGGGGGCGGTCCAGGCGTAGCCCGCGAAGCGCGCGGAGCCTCCCACGTCCGGGGCGCTCTCCACGACGGCGACGGACAGACCGTCCCTGACGGCCCGGGCGGCGGCGGTCAGCCCGGCCATGCCCGCGCCGATGACGAGCAGGTCGACACCTTCCGCTGCGATCACGCGCAGGTCGGCACCTTGAGGTTGCACGGTGGTTCTCCTCACCACATCACCAGAATCTGTTGAGCTCGTTCGGTCTCAGCCCTGTACGGCGGCCACGGGCGCGTCTTCCTCGCCGTCGAAGTAGGCCCGTTCGGCGCGGGCGAGGAACTCGGGATCGGCAGGCTCGCCCTGGGCGGCGACGCGGCCGTCGTGCAGGACGACGACCTCGTGACAGGCGGACGCGGCGCGGGTCAGCGACTGTTCGAGGAGGACGACCGTCATGCCGTCCCGCGCGAGCCTGCCGAGGCGGGCGTACACCTCGGTGACCATCGCCGGGGAGAGGCCGAGGGCCGGTTCGTCGACGATCAGCAGATCGGGCCGCGCCATCAGGGCGCGGGCGATGGCGAGGATCTGCTGTTCGCCGCCGGACAGGCCGGCGGCCGGCATCCCCATGCGTTCGCGCAGCCGCGGCGGCAGCCATTCGCCGGTCTGCGCGAGACGGGCGCGAAGGTCCGTGCCCTTGATGCCCGCGGCGTACGCGGCGACCTCCAGGTTCTCCCGCAGGGAGAGCGTCTTGAACAGGGCCCGGCCCTCGGGCACGAGCGCGCTGCGCAGGTCACCGTCGGCCGTGCGACGGCCGTGGGTGGGAGCGAGGGTGCCGTGCAGGATCTGGCCCAGGGTGGACTTGCCCGCGCCGTTGGCACCGACGACGCCGAGCACGCTGCCCTCGGGGACGGCGAGGTCGATGCCGCGCAGCGCGGCGACGCCGCCGTAGGAGTGGTCGACTCCCGTGAGGTGTACGGCTGTTATCGCGAGGCCGTCGCGGGGCGGGAGTTCGACGCGGTCGCCGCCCTCGCCGAGATAGGACGTACGGACCCGGGGGTCGTCCAGGATCGTGCCGGGCAGGCCCTCGCCGACGGGCCGGCCGAAGTCGAAGGCGACTACGCGGTGGGCAACGGCGAACAGGTCGTCGAGGACGTGATCGATGATGACGACGGCGGTGCCGCGCTGCTGCTGGCGCACGATCTCCCGCGCGAGCAGGGTGCGCTCACCTGCGTCGAGCCCGCCGAACGGCTCGTCCAGGACCAGTAGCCGGGGTTCCTCGGCGAGCGCCCTGGCCAGGTCGAGTCGCTTGTGCAGGCCGAAGGGCAGCTCGGCGGGGCGGCGGTCCGCGAAGGGTGCGAGGCCGACGCTCTCGAGGAGTTCGGCGGCCCTGGCCCGGTGGTGAGCGGTGACGCGGCGGTGGGTGCACAGGATGTTCTCGGCGACGGTCAGCTCGGGGAACGTCTCGGCGTGCTGGAAGGTGCGGCCGATGCCGAGCCCGCGCCGTGTCGTGGCCCGGCTCTTGAGCAGGGGCTTGCCCGCGTACTGCGCGCTTCCCGTCACCCGGCCGCCGCCGACGAGACCGGACAGGACGTTCAACAGCGTTGTCTTCCCCGCCCCGTTGGGGCCGATGATCGCGACGGTCTCACCGGCCCGTACGGTCATCGACGCGCCTTCGAGTGCCTTCACGCCGCCGAAGGAGACGCCCACGTCGTCGACGCGCAGCAGTTCGGGGGCGGTCGGCGCGGGTGCGGGCACGGGCGGCGGCACCTGTTCGGCCGCCTCGACGAGGGTGGGCGGCTTCGCCGTGGAGCGTCCGAAGAGCCGGCGCACGGCGCGCACGAGGAACGGCACGACGCCGCCCGGCAGGAACACCAGGGCCGCGATGAGCACGACTCCCTGGAGGATCGGCTGCGCGACGCCGACGGTCTCGGCGGCGGTCGGCGCCCAGGTCAGGTACGCGCCGCCGACCACCGCACCGACCAGCGTCCCCGCGCCCCCGAGCACGCACGCGGCGATCAGCGAGATCGCCAGGGCCAGCGAGAACGGGTCGGGGCTGACGAATCCGACGACCAGGGCGAGGAGCACGCCGGCAAGCGCGGCGAACACGGCGCTGACGGCGAAGGCGAGGGCCGACTGGGCCTCGGGCGCGATGCCCACCGAACGGGCGGCCAGCGGATGGGACTTGGCGGCGACCAGCCGCATGCGCAGGGCGCTCGGCCTGGCCAGCGCGCCCACGGCGAGGGCGACTCCGGCCACGCCCACGGCGATGTACTGGGCCTGCGTACCGGCGCTGGAGAGCGTGCCGAGCCCCAGGGCGCTGTGCAGCTCCTCCATCGGAATACCCTGGTCACCGCCGGTGACGTCGGTCCACTGGCCCATCACCTCCAGGGACACCATGGTGAACGCGAGGGTCAGCAGGGCCAGATAGAGCATGGAGAACCGCGCGCCCGCTCCGCCAAGGAACGCCCCGAAGGCCGCGGCGCACCCGGCGGCCCCGAGCACGACGGCCTCCAGGGACCAGCCGTGCGTGCTGCCGTACGAGGCGAAGTAGGCGCCCAGGGCGAAGAAGGCGGGATGCGCGATCGACCAGATGCCGGCCCACCCGGCGAGCAGGTTCACGGAGAGCACGAGCACGGTGTAGACGGCGGCGAGCCCGACGGAGTAGGCCTGGTAGGGCGGGATGGCGCCGCTGTGCAGGACGAGGATGAGGAGGACCGCGGCGAGCGGTCCGCACCCGGCCCTCAGAAGGTTGGAACGGCTGAAGACGGACATGGAGCGCTCCCTCAGACCCGCTGGAACGCGCGCATGCCGAACAGCCCCTGCGGGCGGATCAGCAGCACGACGATGGTGAACGTGAACACGAACGTGTCCCGGTATCCGGCCGATACATAGCTCGCGGCCAGGTTGTCGAGCACGCCGACCGTCAGCCCGCCGATGACGGCGCCGTACATGCTCGTCAGCCCGCCGAGGAACATCCCGGCGAAGGCGCGGAAGAGCGGGGCGCTGAGCACTGTGGGCACCAGCCCCGCGCGGGGTGCGTACAGGATGGCGGCCAGCGCGCCCAGGCCGAGGCCGAGCGCCCAGGCGACCCGGGCGATGCGCTGCGAGCCGAGGCCGAGGATCTGCGCGGTGTCGGCGGACTCGGCGACGGCGCGCATCGCGGAGCCGATGGTGGTGCGCCCGAAGAGGTACGCCACCAGCGCCATCGCGACGGCCGCCACACCGATGGTCAGCAGGCTCTGCGTCGGTATGGCCGCGTCGCCGAACGAGACCGACCCGTCCACCAGGCTCGGGAAGAGCCGTGGCTGGTCGTCCCAGATCGTGCTGATGACGCTTTCCACGATGAGGGACACGCCCATGGTCATCACAAGGGCCGAGAGCAACTCCCCATGGGCGAGGGGCCTGATGACCGTCTCCCGGGCGGCGAGACCGACCGCCGCGGTGACGACGACCGCGGCCCCTGCGGCCAGGATGAGCGGCAGACCCTCGTCGTGCAGGGTCAGCGCCGCGTACAGCCCGATCGTCGCCAGGCTGGCGAGGGCGAAATTCACCACGTCCGTGGCCCGATAAATGATCACCAGGCCGAGCCCCATCAGGCCGTACACCGCGCCACTGGCGAGACCACTCACCAGGACGAGAAAGAACTGATCCACGTCGACCGTCTCCTCGTGCCGTACGCCCGGGTCCGGCGCCTCGGCATCACCGATCAAATTGCGAACTGAACTCAATTCATGGACCGTAGACACTCGGCTCCGGCCCGGGCAATACCCGTGCACGAGTTGATTTGCCGCGAAGCCGATCAGGCCGCGCATCGAGTGGTGATTCAGACCCCGGATCAGACCCCGGATCAGGCCGCGGATCAGGCCGCGGATCAGGCTGAACCAGGCCGCAGATCAGGCTGAATCAGGCCGTGAAGCGGCCCCCGTTGGCGAGCAGCACCGCTCCGACCAGGTTCGCGGCGGCGTCGCTCGCCAGGAACAGGGCGATGTCGGCGATCTCCCCGGGCGTCGCGTAGGGGCGTACCCGCGGATCGGCGAAGCCGCTGCGCAGTGCCGCGGGTGTCCGCGCGGCCATGCCGGTCTCCGTCGGGCCCGGCGCGACCACGTTGACCCGGATCCCGGAGGCGATGACCTCCTTGGCCACGGCCTGACTGAGCGCGTGCGCGCCGGCCTTGGACGCGGAGTAATGGGGGTAGCCGACCGGGGTGTCGAAGGCCGACGAGGAGCCGATGACGACGATGACACCGGCTCCGGCCGGGCGCATCACCCGCACCGCGGCGCGCAGCACGTAGAACGTGCCGTCGAGATTGACCCGCATGACGCGCCTCCAGGAGGCGTCGTCCAGCCGGTCGGTGACCTCGGGCGGACGTCCCTCGACCAGCGCGTCCGCGATGAGCTGCTTGGCTTTCGGGTCGTCGACGCCGGCGGCGTGCACGACCATGTCGAGCCGGCCGTGCTCCCGCACCACGTCGGCGACGGCACCTTCGACCGCCGCCGCGTCGGCCACGTCGAGCGCGACCGCGACTGCCCGCCCGGCGGGCAGTTCGGCGGCCACGGCCTTGGCCGCCTCGCCGTTCAGATCGGTGAGCACTACATGCGCCGCCCCCTCGGCCGCCAACTCCCGCGCGATCGCGGCCCCCATGCCCGAGCCGGCCCCCGTCACCAAGGCGATCTTCTCCGCGAACCGTCCCTGCTGCCCCTGCCGCGTCTCAGTCATGTCCCAGCCCTTCGCCACGTCGATCACGACCATACTGAACTGACTTCATATCTGTTATCGTCACGGCCGCCCGACTGACAAGACCCCGGACGGTGAAACCGTGAAGATGAAGGCGCTACGACTGAAGGACTGGGGACAGAAACCGGAGCTCGCCGACCTCGACCGGCCGGTGCCAGGGCCGGGAGAAGTCCTGGTGCGCGTGGAGGCCGCCGGGCTGTGCCACTCCGACCTCCATGTCCTCGACGCGGCCCCGGGCGCACTCCCCTACCGGCCGCCGTTCACGCTCGGCCACGAGATCGCCGGGCGGGTCGCCGCCCTCGGCCCCGGTGCGGACGGCGGATCGGCGCCGGGCGAGCGTGTCGTGGTCTACGGCCCGTGGGGATGCGGGCGTTGTGCGCGCTGCGCCGCCGGGCAGGACAACCACTGCGACCGGCGGGGCACCCTCGGCTGGCACGGGGCGGGGCTCGGTCGCGACGGCGGCATGGCCGAGTACGTGCTCGTCCCCGCCGCTCGCCATCTGGTGCCGATCGGCGACCTCCCGGCCGATCAGGCGGCGCCGCTCTCCGACGCCGGTCTGACCTCGTATCACGCCGTCGCCGGTGTGCGGCAGGCGCTCGGCGAGGGCAGCACGGCGGTGGTCGTCGGCATCGGCGGCCTCGGACACCTCGCCGTCCAGATCCTGCGTGCGACCACCTCGAGCCGCGTACTCGCCGTCGACCTGCGCCCCGAGGCCCTCGCCCTCGCGGACCGCTCCGGCGCGCATCAGAGCATCCCGATGGACGCCGACACCGCCGCCGCCCTGCGGAAGGCGACCGGCGGGGTCGGCGTGGACGCCGTGCTCGACTTCGCGGGGGCACAGCCCACGCTCGATCTCGCCACCGAAGTCCTGCGCCCCGGTGGTGAGTTGGCGATCGTGGGCAGCGGCGGCGGTCAACTCACGGTCCGCAAGCCCGGGTTCCTGCCTCCCGGCGTCCGCCTCTCGCTCCCTTTCTGGGGCACCCGCCAGGAACTGGCCGAGGTCATCGCCCTCGCCCGTTCCGGCGCCCTGCGCGTGGAGACGGAGCAGCTCCCGCTGTCCTCGGCCCCGGACGCCATCGACCGGCTTCGCCAGGGGCTGATCCGGGGGCGGGCGGTGCTGGTGATGCCCGCCTAGGAGAACGTGGATTGCGCGCGGGGCATGCGGGCAGGTCCTGGCGGAACCTCTGTGCGGTGCCGGTGCCGGTGCCGGCCCCCGGAAACGGTCCAGGGCCGGCCTCGGAATTCTCCGAAACCGACCCTGATCTGCGACTCTCAAAAGTCAGGACGACAGGATGTGAACCTGCGACCCCCAGCCCCGCCGTCGGCCGTCACCCCAGCCCGTCCAACCCCCGTCCCACAGCATCCGCGTCGATGCCGTGACCGCCATTGTCGAACTCCAGGATCCGGGCTCCCGTCCAACGGCATTCGGCGGTAGACGCCTTATCCCAGAAGGCGTCCCAGTCGGCCAGCTTGGACACGTCGCGGGCGTGGCCGCGGGCCCGCACCCGTGCGTGGGCGGTCTCCTTGTCCACGCGGACCCGGACCACCACGTACTGGATGTCCCGGGGCCAGCCATGCCTGTCGGCGAGCGACGTCAGGTAGCAGGGATCGGAGAGGTAGCGGCCGAAGGGGGCGTCGAGGACGACCGAGTTGCCGAGGCGGAGGTTGTCCCCTGCCAGGTCCAGGAGGGTCGCGTACTCCAAGTCCATGACGACGGACTGGTAGTACGGGTTCTGGTCGCGCTCGGACGGGTCCGTGCCGGCCGCGTCCAGGAGCGCCTCGGTCAGCCTCGTGCAGACGGTGTCCTTGTCGAGGTAGACGGCGGCGGACCGCTCGGCGATCAGCCTGGCCACGCTGGACTTGCCGGACCCGGCGGGGCCGATCACGAGGTGGACTCGGGGAGTGCTCATGTACGGGCTCCGGGATGGGTCAGGCGGCGACGGCCGGGCGGCGGTCCTTGACGAAGAGCAGGTACGACAGGCCGCCGACGATCAACAGCACGCCGCCGATCAGGAAGACCAGGCTGTAGTTGTTTCCGGTGGCGTCGAGGATCGCACCGGAGACGACAGGGGCGGCAGCGGCGCCGAGGAACCCGCCGAAGTTCTGGATCGCTCCGAGCGAGGCCACCTGGTGCTTCTCCGCGATGTCGCCGGCGAGCGTCCACAGGCAGCCCATCGGGGCCTGTGCAGCGAAGTATCCGACAGAGAGGAGGACCATCGCGAGGGCCGTGCTGTCCACGTAGGCGACAGGGATGACCGCGACGGCGGCCAGTGCGGCGCCGCCGACGATGGGCACCTTGCGCGAAGTGACCGGGGAGTGGCCCTTGCGGATCAGCCGGCCGGACAGCCAGCCGCCTGCCAGAACACCCGCGATGCCGCAGAGATACGGCAGGGAGGACAGCCAGCCGGTGTCGGCGAGGCTGAAGCCGCGAGAGGTCTGGAGATAGCTGGGCAGCCAGGTGAGGTAGACCCAGACGGTGTAGAAGATTCCGAAGGCACCGAGCACCATGAACCAGGTGTTCTTCTGCCGGAACATCTGTCCCCAGGCGGCCTGCGGCCCGCCCGACGCCTTGGCGGCGGCCGCCGCCTCGGCGGCCTCCGCACCCTTGATCAGCGCCTCTTCGCGCAACGTCGGGTCACGGTAGATCCGCAGCCAGACGAGGACGATCACCAGGCCGAGAGCGCCGACGGCGAGGAACATGCCGCGCCAGCCGAAGGTGATCAGCAGGCCCGTGAGCAGCGGCGGGGCGACGGCGTTGGCGATCTGCGAGCCGGTGTTGACGATCGAGACGGGCAGAGCGCGCTCGTCCTTGTGGAACCAGCGCTCGTTGACCTTGAGCCCCGCGGTGAAGAACGGCGACTCGGCGACGCCCAGGGCGACGCGGGCCGCGTACAGGGTGCCGAAGGAGGTCGCCGCCGCGCCGATCATGGACACCAGCGACCAGAGCCCGGCCGCC
Source organism: Streptomyces sp. DS1-CR2 (assembly GCF_055760475.1). Classification (NCBI taxonomy): domain Bacteria; kingdom Bacillati; phylum Actinomycetota; class Actinomycetes; order Kitasatosporales; family Streptomycetaceae; genus Streptomyces; species Streptomyces sp. DS1-CR2. The sequence continues at coordinate 7,918,163 of NZ_CM147085.1, read as the reverse complement.
CAGGCGTACATCTTCTTGGGGCCGAAGCGGTCGACGAGGTATCCGGCCGGCAGATTGGCGATCGCGTACGGCCAGGAGAAGGCGGCGAGCAGCAGACCCATCTGCGTGGAGCTGAGGCCGAACTCGTCGGCGATGGTGGTGTTCGCGATGCTCAGCGTCGCCCGGTCGAGGTAGTTGACGACGCCGCCGATCACCAGCAGGGCGACGAGGACCCAGCGGATACGGATCGACTTGCGCAGGGCGGTCCCATCCTGGTCCAGGGAATCCGGGGACAAGGGGGCGAGGGTCTGCTCGGCCATGGAAGAGAGCTCCTTTGCTCCATTAACGGCGGGGCGGGGACAGAGAGTTGCCGTAAGGCCGGGGTGTGCGGATCAGGCCCGGGCGTCGGCGATGGCGCCGAGCATGGTGAACGCGGCCCGGGTGACCTTGCGGTAGTCGCCGTCGGCGCGCGCGGCCTTGGTGACGGAGGAGCCGACACCTACGGCGGTCACCCCGGCGTCGAACCATTCCTTCACGTTCTCCGGTGTGACCCCGCCCGCGGGCATGACGGGCGCCTGCGGGAGGGGAGCCTTGACCGTGCGGACGTAGGCCGGGCCGACGAACTCGGCCGGGAACAGCTTCACGATGTCTGCGCCGGCCTGCATGGTGTCGACGATCTCGGACGGCGTGAAGGCGCCGCTCACGGAGACCGCCTGGTAGCGGTTGGCGACCGCCAGCATCGCCGGATTGAGGTTGGGACTGACCAGGAGGTTGGCCCCGGCCGATATGCAGCGGTGCGCGGCCTGCTCGTCGAGGACCGTGCCTGCGCCGATGACGATGCCGTCCGCGCCGTGACGGTCGGCGAGACTGGAGATGACGTCCAGTGCGCCCGGCACCGAAAGGGTGATCTCCAGCGCACGGATGCCTCCCTCTATCGCCGCTTCGGAGACGGCCAGAGCTTCTTCGGCACTGTCGAGGCGGACGATCAGGAGGGCCCCAGGACGGGTGATAGCGTCAAGGGCGTTAAACTTTGTTCCCATAGCGCAACACCGTAAAACAATCTTTCACATTGTGTCACGCGGATGAGAGTGGAGTCACATGAGCGGCAAGGCACCGCTGATCCCCGAGCAGCGCCACCAGGAACTCCTGCGCCTCCTGCGCATCAACGGCGTCCTGAGCATCCGGGAACTGACCGCTCGCCTCGGCGTCTCCCACATGACGGTCCGCCGCGACATCGCCGCCCTCGAGAACAGCGGCCATGTCGTCTCGGTGCAGGGCGGCGTCCGCCTCGCCGACTGGGCGGGCAGCGCACCGCCCCGGGAACGTGCCTCCCGCGCCGCGCTGGAGGTTCCCCGTAAGCAGGCGATTGCGCAGACCGCCCTCGAACTCGTCGACGACGGCATGACGCTCTACCTGGACGCCGGAACGACCTGCCAGGAGGTCGTTCCGCTCCTGGCCGCCCACACGAACCTGACGGTCGTCACCAACGATTTCCACGCCGCCCTCGGCTTGATGGCCCTGCCGTCCGTGCACGCGATCCACACCGGCGGCGAGACCGACGCGGACAGCGGTTCGAGCAGCGGTCCGCTCGCCGCCAGGACGATCGAGGCGCTCAACATCGACCTGGCCTTCCTCAGCACGGGCGCGTGGGATCTCGCCCACGGCGTGACCAGCCACTCCTCGGAGAAGGTCCTGCTGAAGCAGGCCGTCATGGCCTCGGCCGCCTCGGTCGCCCTGCTCGCCGACAGCTCGAAGTGGGGCGGCGTCGAGCGGTTCACGGTGGTGCGCCTCGACCAACTGGACGCGGTCGTCACAGACACCGGCCTGCCGGCCGAGATCACCGACAGCATTGCGGACCGGGGACCGAACGTCCTCCGGGCGGGCTGATCGGGGCGACTGCGACTGGGGACTCAGCCGACCACGTCCGCGACCAACTTCTCGATCTCCGCCGCCGTACGCTCGTCCGGGTGGCCGACCGTCATGCGGGCCGTACCGGCCGGGAGGCCACGTGCGATCAGTGCGTGCTTGATGCGGCCCGTGCTCGGGCCGAGCAGCGCGACCACGCGGTCCACGCGTTGCTGGAGGCGGGCGAGTTCGCCGGTGTCGGCGCCCGCACGGTGCGCCGCCGCCAGCTCCAGGAACGGCTCCGGGAGCGCGCCCGAGCAGCCGGAGATGACGCCCGCGCCGCCGGCGTCGAGGACATCGGTCAGCAGGGCGTCGCTCCCGGAGTAGACGGCGAAGCCGTCTGGGAGGGCGGCACGGTAGGCGGCGACCTCGGTGGACGGGGAGCCACTGAGCTTGACACCCGCGAAGTCACCGTCGGCCGCGAGGCGCCCGAACAGCTCGGGCCCCACGGCGATGCCGCTGCGCTCGGGGAACAGGTACGCATACAGCTCGGCCTCGCCCGCGGCCTCGCGCACCCGGCGGAAGTAGTCGCGCAGTTCGCCCTCGGTGGCGGCGAAGTAGTACGGGGTGAGGGCGGCGATGCGGGTGGCGCCGACGGCGACGGCATCGCGGGTCAGGGCGGCAGCAGTGTGGGCGTCCGGGGCGCCGGTGTGCGCCATCACGGCCTCGGGACCGGCGATCTCCAGGGCCAGTTCGAGGAGCCGACGGCGCTCGGCACGGTCCAGGGCGGGAAACTCGCCGGTCGTGCCCGCGATCATCAGTTGGCCCGTGGTGGAGGCCGTGAAGCGGAACAGCTCGCGTGCGGCCACCAGGTCCACCTCTCCCGTGGTCGTGAACGGGGTGACGAGCGGGGTGATGACGGAGGACTGCGGAGGGGCAGAGGGGGACATAAAGGGGCGATCCTTTCGGGGTGACGCGCACAGCCGACGGCAAGTCATGGGATTTTGGTCAACGGTTAACCGTTGACGGCTCTTGATCGTATGACTCAGGATGACCGAAGTCACGAGCCGCAGGGGTCGCCGCCGACCCCGCTTCACGTCGGAGCGCACCATGCCCGTTCAGCCCGAACACCTCGTCAGCCTCTATCACTTGAACGACCTCGGCCCCGCGGAACTGCGCCGACTGCTCCCCGGCCACCCGGATCTGCGCATCTCCGAGATCGGCCCCGGCGAGGACCCGCGCCACCGCCTTGAGACGCTGTCGACAGCTACGGTCGTCCTCGCTCCGCTGGAGAAGGAGCGGCGTATCACCGCGGAGCTGATGGACGCGATGCCGCACTGCCGGCTGATCCAGTCGGTCGCGGTGGGCTTTGACGGAGTCGACCACCTCGCCGCCGCCGAGCGCGGCATCCCGGTCGCCAACCTGCCCGGCTTCAACACCGACGCGGTCGCCGACTGGACGGTGGGTGCCCTGCTGTACCTGCTGCGCCACTACGCCCTCGGCCACGAGAAGGTCGAGCGCGGCGAATGGAGCCCCGACGGCCTGCGCGGCCCCGACGTCTCCTCACTCACCGTCGGCATCGCGGGCTTCGGCAACATCGGCCGCGCCGTCGCCCGCCGCCTCGACGCCTTCGGCGCCAAGATCCTGGTCCACGACCCGTACCCGAGCGACCCCGACCGCGAGTACGTCGGTCTGGAGGAGCTGGCCGAGCGCAGCAATGTACTCACCCTCCACATGCCGCTCAACGAGCAGACGCGCGGTGCAGCGGGCGCCGAACTGCTGGAGCGCATGCCGCACGGCTCGTACGTCCTGAACGCCGGCCGCGGCGGTGTGCTCGAAGAGGAGGCGGTAGCCCGGGCCCTGGACTCTGGCCGCCTGGCGGGTGCCGCCCTCGACGTGTTCGCCGAGGAGCCGCTGCCCGCCGCTTCCCCGCTGCGCGGCCGCTCGGACGTCCTGCTCAACCCGCACTCCGCGGGCGTGACCTACACGGCGTACGACAACCTGCGGGCCTCCGTGATCGAGAGCCTCGACCTCGTGCTGTCCGGCAAGTCCCCGCGCGCCGTCGTCAACGGCGTCTCGCCGGACCAGGCCCGCGGCTGAACCTGCCGCCCGTCCCTATCCCCGCCCCAGTCCCTGCCCCAGGAACGCAAGGTACACAGTGACGTCTACCCAGCCTGGAACCCGGCCCTCCGCCGCCGGCCCCGACTCCCCGCACACCACCGGCCCCCGCCCCCGCACCGGCCGGGTCCGTTTCGCCGTTCTCGGTCTGCTCTTCGCCGGCATCACGATCAACTACATCGACCGGGCCACCCTGAGTGTGGCGCTGCCCCACATCAGCGAGGACTTCCACATCTCCTCGACGATGTCCGGCCTGATCATGTCGGCGTTCTTCTGGACGTACGCCTTCGGGCAGATGCCCGGCGGCTGGCTGGCCGACCGCGTCGGACCGCGCGTCGCCCTCTTCTTCGCCAGCCTGTGGTGGGGCGTGGCGACCGCGCTGATGAGCGTCGCCCGCGGCACCGGCATGCTCGTGGCGCTCCGTATGGTCCTGGGCCTCGGTGAGGCCCCCTCGTTCCCGGCCAGCGCCAAGGTCGTCGCGAAGTGGTTCCCCAAGGGAGAGCGCAGCTTCGCCTCGGCGACGTTCAACAACGGCAACGCCGTCGGGGGCGCGCTGTCCATCCCCCTGGTCGCCCTGGTCGTCGCCGGCCTCGGCTGGCGCGCCGCCTTCCTCGTGGCCGGCGGACTCGGCGTCCTGTGGGCATTCGGCTGGTGGCTGTACTACCGCGACCCCGAGCGCCACAAGCAGCTCAAGAAGCCGGAGTTCGACTACATCAAGGCCGGTCAGGACACCGGGGACGCCCCCGAGCAGACCGCGATCCGGTGGCGCGACCTGTTCCGCTTCCGCGTGGTGTGGGCGATGATGCTCGGTTTCTTCTGCGTCAACTTCGTGGCCTACTTCTTCATCACCTGGTTCCCCTCGTACCTCGTGGAGACGTACCACCTCTCCACGCTCAAGTTCGGCTTCCTCGGCATGGTGCCGGGTCTCGCCTCGATGGTCGGCGGCTGGTGCGGCGGGCTGGTCTCCGACTGGCTGGTGCGCCGCGGAACGCCGGTCACCAAGGCCCGCAAGATCTGTCTCGTGGGCGGTCTGCTCGGCACCTCGGTCATCGCGCTCGCGGTAGTCTCGCCGAGCGTCGGCATGGCGCTGACGGCGCTGTCCGCCTCGTACTTCTGCTCCACGTTCGCCGCCGCCAGTGTGTGGTCGCTTCCCGGCGACGTCGCACCCACCCCCGGCCACGTCGGATCGATCGCGGGCATCCAGAACACCGCGGGTAACATCGCGGGCATCGTCTCCCCGCTGCTGCTCGGCGTGCTGATGGGCAGCAACGGCTCCTTCACCGTGCCCCTCATGACGGCCGGCTGCGTAGCGCTGATCGGCGCGGCGACGTACGCGTTCCTGCTCCCGAAGGTGCAGCCGCTGAGGCTGGACAAGTCCGGCCCCGGGACGGTGGCATAGTGGCTTTCCGTTGACCGTTGACAGTGGGGCGGACGCGCGCGAGCACGGTGCGTCCGCCCAGGGGCGAGGAGGACCAGGCGTGGACCGGCTGGCAGTGGATCAGATACGGCAGCTGCCGCTGGGCGAACGCGTGGCGCACCAGCTTCGGATGCGGATCGTCAAGGGCGAACTGGAGCCGGGCACACATCTCGTGGAGGGCGCCCTGGCCGACAGTTTCGACGTCAGCCGCGGCCCGATCCGTGACGCGCTGCGCCGCCTCGAGTCCGAAGGTCTGGTGGAGTCGCGCCGGCGCGGGGTTTTCGTCACCGGGCTCGACGAGGACGACATCGACGAACTGTTCACGCTCCGCGCGTCCATGGAGCGACTGGCCCTCACCCGCACCATCGAGCGTGCCGACGTCCCCGCCGCGGCCGACCACCTCGATGCGAGGGTCGCCGTCATGGCGAAGGCGGCGGACGACAAGGACCCCTCCGCGTTCGCCGAGGCGGACCTGGAGTTCCACACCACGTTCTACCAACTCGCCCAGCACCGGCGCCTGTGGGCGGCATGGGAGCAGTACCGGCCGGTGTTCGCGGCCCTCCTGGACGTCACCAACACCCAGGACCGCGACCTGCGCCCGTCGGTCGCCTCCCACGCCGACCTGGTCCGCGTGTTCCGCTCGCGCGACACGGATCAGGCGGTTGCGATGCTGAGCGAGCACATCCTCAGCGCCGGGCGCCGGCTGCGCACCAGGCTGAAGGCCGCACAGTGATCCCAGGCGCCGGTGGCTCACTCAGGATGAGCGGGCGCGGGCTGGGGTGACCGTCACCCCAGCCCGGTGTGATGTCGCGGCGTCGACCATGCCGCGGGTCTGCCGGGTCAGCGGGCCGCGAGCATCACGTAGTCCGCGTCGGCGACTGCGGCGTGGAGCGTCGCGGCCGTGCACCGGTCCGAAGTCCGGTTCGTCCGTGGCCGGTTCGCGGCCTGCGCCCACCACGTCCATGTCGAGCGCCCGCAGCAGCCGGCGCGATGGCGTGCCCGATGGGTCCATCCCCTTCCTCAGACCAGCCACGGGAGTTGGTCAGGACGACCGTGGTGTTGTCCACCAAGGCGGAAAAGAGCCGGGGCCACGTGTGCTCTCAGCCGGTCACAACAGACAACGGCTGGTTCGAGAACCTCGAACCAGCCGTTGACCTGCAATGCAAACTGCTAACCGTCGGGACGACAGGATTTGAACCTGCGACCCCTTGACCCCCAGTCAAGTGCGCTACCAAGCTGCGCCACGTCCCGGTCGCGCCGCCCGCGGTTTTCCGCTTGGCGGCGCAGAAAGAACAATACCCCAAGCTCAGTGGTGGTCCGTAGCCGGTGGGATGGGCCGCGGGCGACGGCGGGACCGCTCGGGACGGCCGGGCGCCGGCGCGGGACAATCGAGGCATGAGTGACGTGAGCAGTGGCCGGAACCGCGACCGTGACGAGGAGGGGCGGGCCCGGAACGCGCGCCCCCGCGATGGCCTCGGCCGTCCGCTGCCGTACGGCGCGGAGGGGGTGGCGCGGCAGCCGGAAGGCGTGGTGCGCACTCCCGAGGAAACGGTCGCGGAGGCGCAGGCGCTGCTCGACGCGGGCCGGCCGTTCCACGCCCACGAGGTGTTCGAGGACGCGTGGAAGTCGGGCCCCGAGGAGGAGAGCGGCCTGTGGCGCGCCCTGGCGCAGCTGGCGGTAGGCCTGACGCACGCGGCCCGAGGCAACACGGCGGGCGGCGCCCGCCTCCTGCGCCGCGGCGCCACGGGCCTCACCACCTGGCGCGAGGCGACGGCCCGACCCACCCCGCACGGAATCGACCTGACATCCCTGGAAACCTGGGCGACAACGCTGGCCACGAAGGTGGAAAACCAACCCCCCACCCTGGACGCAGCAACAAACGCCCCCCGACTCCACCCGTAACTGCTCGCCCAGGCCCCCACAACCCGCAGAGGGCCACACCCGAAGTCGTGACGGCGGCTCAGCGCAGCAGGAGCTGCACCCCGCCGACCACCGTCGCCGCGATCACAAGCCGCTCGAACAGCCGCTGGTTGATGCGGTGCACGCAGGCCTTGCCGATGAACGCGCCGGGTACGACGAACAGGACGAGTGCGGCGTCGAGGAGCAGGGAGCGCCCGTTGATCAGGCCGAGGCCCACGCTGAAGGGCACCTTGGCCGAGTTGACGATGAGGAAGAACCACGCGGAGGTGCCCAGGAAGCCGAGCTTCCGGAAGCCCGCCGAGAGCAGGTACATCGACATGACGGGCCCGCCGGCGTTGGCGACCATGGTGGTGAAGCCGCCGAGCACGCCGTAGGAGCGGGCCTTCGCGCGGCCCGCGCGGCTCGCGGTCTCCTCGACGGCCGGCGCGTCCTCCCGGCGTCTGCGCCACACCGTGACGGCGGCCATCAGGAGCAGGATCGCCCCGATCGACGTACGCACCATGGCGTCGTCGGCCCACACCATGAACAGCGTGCCGAGGACCACTCCCCCGGCCACGGCCGGAAAGAGGCGCCACAGGGTGGGCCAGTGGGCGTGTCTTCGGTAGGTCAGTACGGCGAGGATGTCGCCGGCGATGAGGACGGGCAGCAGGATGCCGGTGGACTCACGGGCCGGCAGGACCGCCGCGAAGATGGCGAGGCTGACCGTGTTGGCGCCGCTGACGGCCGTTTTCGAGAATCCGACGAGCACGGCCGCGGCGGCCAGCGCGGCGAATTCCCAGAGGGTTATGGAGTACATACCGGGGACAGATGCTAAACCCATCTATCTGGTGGGCGTCAGGGGGCGCCGCATGCTGGGACGCCGCCCCCCTGCGCGTACTCCCGGGGTCAGTCGGACGGTGGCCTCGGCGCGCTCGGCCGTGAGGTCGACGACGGCCGCGCGGCCGGTGAACCTGCTGCTCGTCTTCTTCGAGTTCCTTACGGTGTGCGGGAGTTCAGGAGCGCTCGACGAGGACGGCCGAGCCCTGGCCGACGCCGACGCACATGGTGGCGAGGCCGCGCGAGCCGCCGGTGCGGCGCATGCGGTGGAGCAGGGTGGTGAGGATGCGGGCTCCGGAGCAGCCCAGCGGGTGGCCGAGCGCGATGGCGCCGCCGGTGGGGTTCACCAGCTCGGGGTCGATGCCGAGGGCGTCGACGCAGGCGAGGGCCTGGGCGGCGAAGGCCTCGTTGAACTCCGCCTCCTGGATGTCGGCGACGGACCAGCCGACGCGGGCGAGCGCCTTCTGCGTGGCGGGCACTGGGCCGATGCCCATGACGTCGGGGTGCACTCCGGCGGAGGCTCCTGCCACGTAGCGGCCGAGGGATTCGAGGCCGAGGTCGTGCAGGGCTTCCTCGCTGACCAGGAGCAGGCCGGCGGCGCCGTCGTTCATGGGTGAGGCGTTGCCCGCGGTGACGGTGCCGCCCTTGCGGAAGACCGGCTTGAGCGTGCCCAGCTTCTCCAGGGACGTGTCGGGGCGGATGCACTCGTCCTGGTCGACGACGACGCCGTCCGGGCGCGTGACGGGGAGGATCTCTGCGTCGAAAAGGCCGTTCTTGCGGGCCTCGGCGGCGTTGTGGTGACTGCGCAGCGCGAAGGCGTCCTGGCGCTCGCGTGGGACGTCGTAGCGCTCGGCGACCTCCTCGGCGGTCTCCCCCATGGCGAGGACGCCGTGCAGCTCCCTCATCTTCGGGTTGACCAGCCGCCAGCCCAGGCGTGTGTCGTACGTCTCCATCTTGTGCGGGAACGCCTCGTCGGGGCGCTGGAGCACGAAGGGGGCGCGGCTCATGGACTCGGAGCCGCCCGCGAGGACGACGTCGGCCTCGCCGGAGGCGACGGTCCGGGCGGCGGTGGTGACGGCTTCGAGTCCGGAGGCGCACAGCCGGTTCACGGTCGCGCCGGGTACGGACTCGGGCAGGCCCGCGAGCAGGGCGGCCATGCGCGCGATGTTGCGGTTGTCCTCGCCGGCCTGGTTCGCGGCGCCCCAGTAGACGTCGTCGATCCGGGCCGGGTCGAGCTCCGGCACACCGGCGAGCAGGCCGCGGATGACACCGGCCGCGAGGTCGTCCGGGCGCACGGTGGACAGGGACCCGCGCAGCTTTCCGATCGGGGTGCGGCGGGCGGCGGCGAAGTGGACGGGACGCACGTGCGGCTCCTGGGGGAAGTTAATTAGCACTGCTAGTTTTGGACTATAGACCCGGGCCCCGCACCTGTGAAGTGGGCACCGCTGGATAGGCTCCCCGCCGTGAGCACTGCGTTCGAGTACGAGAAGTCCGGGGCGGAGATCTACCGCCGGTCCTTCGCCACGATCCGCGCCGAGGCCGATCTCGGCGGGCTGCCCGCGGAGGTGGCCCAGGTCGCGGTCCGGATGATCCATGCGTGCGGGATGGTCGACCTGGCGGGCGACCTCGCGTACTCGCCGGACGTCGCGGTCCGTGCCCGTGAGGCGCTGCGCGGGGGCGCACCCGTCCTGTGCGACGTGTCCATGGTGGCCAGCGGCATCACCCGCAAGCGGCTGCCCGCGGACAACGACGTGGTGTGCACGCTGTCCGACCCGTCGGTTCCGGCGCTCGCCGAGCGACTCGGCACGACGCGCTCCGCCGCGGCGCTGGAGCTGTGGCGGGAGCGGATGGGCGGGGCGGTGGTTGCTGTGGGCAATGCGCCCACGGCCCTCTTCCGGCTCCTGGAACTGGTGCGGGAGGGGGCGGCGCCGCCCGCCGCGGTGATCGGGGTTCCGGTCGGGTTCGTGGGGGCGGTCGAGTCGAAGGACGCGCTGGTGGAGCATGCGGGGGAACTGGGGCTGGAGTATTTGGTGGTGCGGGGGCGCCGGGGCGGCAGTGCGATGGCCGCGGCGGCGGTCAACGCGGTTGCTTGTGCGGTGGAATAGGGTTCGGCCGCACGCCCCGGGGGGCGGCGCCCCCGGTCCCCCACTGTCGCCCTTCGGGCTCGCCCTCAAACGCCGGACGGGCTGGATGGTGCCGGGCTCAGCGCTGGACAACCCCCGCCCACTCCACCGCCTCCGCCACCGATCCCACCTCAGCCACTCCCTCCGGCGTCTCCGGTCGTCGTACGACCAGGACCGGGATGCGCGCCTCTCGCGCTGCGACGAGCTTCGGGGCCGTGGCCTCTCCCCCGCTGTCCTTCGTCACCAGTACGTCGATGTCGCGAGTCCGGAGCAGCTCTCGTTCGCCTTCCCGCGTGAACGGGCCCCGGTCCAGCAGGACCTCCGAGTGAGGGGGCAGCGGTGGCTCGGGAGCGTCCACCGAGCGGATCAGGAAATGGACGTCGTCGATGGACGCGAAGGGCGGGACGCCCAGCCGGCCCACCGTCAGGAACGCTCGGGCGCCCAGGGACGGCAGTACCGTCGCCGCCTCCTCCAGGGAGTTCACGTGGTGCCAGTCGTCGTCCGGTGCGGGGACCCAGCCGGGGCGGCGCAGTGCCAGCAGGGGAACATGGGCGGTGGCCGCGGCCTGTGCCGCGTGGAAACTGATCGTCCCGGCGAAAGGATGGGTGGCGTCGATGAGCGCGTCCACCTGGAGCTCGCGCAGCGCGCGGGCCAGGCCATCGGCTCCCCCGAAACCGCCGCTGCGCACCTCGCCCGCGGGCAGCAGAGGCCGGGCGACCCGGCCGGCCAGCGAGCTCGTCACGCGCCATCCGGGGTGGCCGGTGGTCAGGGCCTCCGCGAGGCGGCGGGCCTCGGTCGTGCCGCCGAGGATCAGTACGTGCACGGGTACGGGGTCCCTTCATGGGTGAGCCGGGCGAGGCCAAGGGCGGACGCGGCGCCCAACTCAAGCACACCGGGCTGCGGCCCGGCTGGACGACCGGCGCCTGTGCGACGGGTGCGGCAACGGCCGCGTACACCGCGATTCTCACCGGCGACTTCCCGGACCCGGTGACGATCACGCTGCCGAAGGGGCAGACGCCCGCGTTCGCGCTGGCGGCCGAGGAGCTGACCCGTGAGCACGCCATGGCGGGCATCGTGAAAGACGCGGGCGACGACCCGGACGTCACACACGGCGCGCTGGTGCGGGCGTCGGTGCGGCTGCTGCCCGCCGGGTCCGGCGTCGCGTTCCGGGCGGGCCCGGGCGTCGGCACTGTCACCCGCCCCGGGCTGCCCCTCGCCGTCGGGGAACCGGCGATCAACCCCGTGCCGCGGCAGATGATGCGGGACCACGTCGCGGCCGTGGCCGAGCGCCACGGCGGGAGCGGTGACGTCGAGATCACCGTGTCCGTCGATCACGGTGAGGAGATCGCCCGGTCGACCTGGAATCCGCGGCTCGGGATCCTCGGCGGGCTGTCCATACTGGGGACGACGGGCATCGTGGTGCCCTACTCCTGCTCCGCGTGGATCGACTCGATCCGGCGGGGTGTGGACGTGGCGCGGGCCGCCGGGCGCACGCATGTGGCGGGCTGCACCGGGTCGACGTCCGAGAAGACCGTCGTCGCCGAGTACGGACTGCCCGAGGACGCGCTCCTCGACATGGGTGACTTCGCGGGCGCCGTCCTCAAGTACGTGCGCCGGCATCCCGTCGACCGGCTCACGATCTGCGGCGGATTCGCCAAGCTGTCGAAGCTCGCGGCCGGGCATCTGGATCTGCATTCGGCGCGCTCGCAGGTCGACAAGTCGTTCCTCGCCGGACTCGCGGCCGAGGCGGGCGCGGGCGCGGAGGTCGCGGCGGCGGTGGCGGACGCCAACACGGGCCTCGCGGCACTCCAGTTGTGGCCGCCGCTCGGCGACCTGGTGGCCGCGACCGCCCGCGACGAGGCTCTGCGCGTGTTGCGGGGCGCGCCCGTCCAAGTCGATGTACTCTGCATCGACCGCGCGGGTGCGGTGGTCGGGCGCTGCGCAGCCCGCTGAGCTCGCGCTTCGGCCCCGTCGCCCGGTTCCGGTAGCAATTACTCCGGATCTCAGGGCTGGCCCTGATGTCCCGGGCGCGCGGGCTGCCTAGAGTTGAGTTCACCGGCACCGCTCCGCAGTCGACGTACGGGGGAGCCACGGGGGCAAATCGGGGGACGACGTCGCCTTCGGAGCGGCCAGCCGGGACCTCTTCACTCCGCGTGCACGGGCGGGGTCAGGCGCGCAGGTAGGTCAGCACCGCGCGCACGCGCCGGTGTTCGAGCAGATCCTGTTCCAGGCGCAGCTTGCCGAAGACGTTCCGTACGTGCGTCTCCACCGTTTTTCCGCCGATGACGAGACGCTGGGCAATCGCTTCGTTCGAGTGGCCCTCGGCCATCAGGGCCAGCACATCCCGCTCTCTGCCGGTGAGGTCGTCGAGAGGGCTCGTGGGGCGGGGGGTGTTCATGAGCTTGGCCACCACGAGCGGGTCGAGGACCGTCTCGCCGGACGCCACGCGCTTGAGCGCTCCGCCGAGTTCGTCGATGTCGGCGACGCGCTCCTTGAGGAGATAGCCGAAGCCCTCGGGCTGCTCGGCCAGGGCCCTGACGGTGTCGGTCGTCTCGACGTACTGGGACAGCAGCAGCACGCCCGTGCCGGGGTGCGCCGCGCGGATCGCGGCCGCCGCGACCAGACCCTCGTCGGTGTGCGTCGGCGGCATGCGGATGTCGAGGAGCACGGCATCCGGACGGTGCTCGGCGACGAGCGCGAGGAGGGGCCCCGTGTCGGAGCACTCCGCGGACACCTCGAAACCGTCGTCCGACAGCAGTCGTACGATCCCCTGCCGCAGCAGCGCCGAGTCCTCGGCAACGATCACCCGCACGGAAGCTCCGCCCTGATTCTGGTCCCGCCACCGGCGGGACTGTGTACATGCAACACTCCGTCGACGGCGGCGAGCCGGTCCGCGAGGCCGCGCAGGCCACTGCCGCGCGCGCTGTCCGCTCCCCCGACTCCGTCGTCGACGGTCTCGATGACGAGCCGGCCGTCGTGGTGCGTCGCGGAGACGCTGACGGCGCGGGCACCGGCGTGCTTGGCCGCGTTGGACAGGGCCTCGCACACCGTGAAGTAGGCGGTCGACTCGACGACCGCGTCGTAGCGCCGGGGTTCGGCCGCGACGACGACCGGCAGGGTCGCCTCCCTGGCCAGCGCGGTCAGCGCGGGGCCGAGGCCCTCGCGGGTGAGGACCGCCGGGTGCAGGCCGTGGGCGAGGCCGCGCAGTTCCTCGATGGCGAGCCTGAGGCTGGACTCCGCCTCGGTCACGGACGCGCGCAGGGCGGCGTCGTGATGGTCGGCGAGGCCACGTTCGACACGTCGCAGCGCCATCAGGGCGAAGACCAGCCTGGCCTGCGCCCCGTCGTGCAGATCCCGCTCCAGGCGCTTGCGTTCGGAGTCGGCCGCCTCCACGATCCGCGTGCTCACGTCCCTGGCGCGGGAGCGCAGCCACACGTTCTCCAGGGCGAGGCGCAGCGCGGCGGCCACCGATGCGAGGAGTTCCGGGTCGTCCATGAGCGCGGGGTCGTGGTGCAGGAGCGCGAGTGGGCGGCCGTCCGCCGCGCCGACGGGGGTGCGGCCGGGGCCGTCCACCGTCACTTCACGCCCGGAGCCGTCGACGTAGGCGCCCCGCTCCTCCCGCCACAGGCCGAGCCTCAGCGTCGGGTCGCCCAGGACGCGGGCCAGCGCCTCGCGCAGCCGGGCCGGGTCGGGGTCGGTGCCGACCTCGATGACGAGGCCGCTGACCTCGGCGCGCTGGAGGTGCATGCGCAGCAGTCCGGCGAGGAACGCGAACGGCACGGCGACCTGCGCGAGGTCGGACAGCAGATAGACGGCCTGCTCACCGGTGTCGCCGACGTGGCCGAACCACGGCACGACGTAGAAGAGCATGTCCCACATCAGGAACACGACGGCGACGGCGATGCCGATCCAGGCCGGGAGCAGCGCCTGCCTGCGGGCGGCCGAGGCGTGCCGCCAGCGCTGCACCACGGCCACCGCGGCGCCGGCGGAGATGACCCAGCCGAGCGCGTGGTACACGGTGTCGACGGGGCCGAAGAGGTCGTGGGTGCCGGGAATGAACAGGGCGTTCGGACCGCAGCCCACGCAGTCGAGATACGTCGCGCCGGTGGCCTGTGCCGGGTCGAACAGGAGCGTGCGCAGCAGGCCGCCGACCGCGACGAGCCCGTACGCGAACTGGACCAGTCGCCGGGTCAGGACCGTCGTGAGGCGGCCCTCGGGAAAGCAGAGGATGAGGTGCAGGAGGATCGCCATGTTCAGCGCCTCCCACCAGGCGCCGAACGCGAACAGGGCGGGTACGGAGGTGCCTTGGAGGTTCCCGAAGAACCAGGTGACGCCCTCGGCGATCATCAGGGGGCCGGTCCGGTTGGCGGGCCTGCGCCGCCAGGCCACGATCCCCGCGGCCGCGTACGCCCAGCCCACGGAGAGGTCTCGCACCACGTCGCCCGCGGACCCACCGGCCCGCAGGTACGCCCACGAGCCCGCCGCTCCCGATACGGCGGCGAGTGCCGCGGCCCCGGTCAGGCGCAGCCGAACCGCCCGCTTCCCCTGACTGTCCACGGCCCACACGGTAAGCCATTTGGGGGAACGGTGCGCACTCGGTGTCGCACAGCTTACGCACCGTGCTCGATGGACCCCGGCCTCGTGCCCTGGCAGAGTGGCGGCCGTCCGCACATGATCCATGGGGGGTTCGGGTGGGTTCGCGCAGGCTGCTGTCGTTGTCGGACGCGTTGGTGCTGCTCGGCGCCGACCCGCCGCGCCTCGCGGCGCTCGACCGGTCGCTCGGCGGGGTGCTGGCCGTGGCGACGGGCGGCGTGAGCGACGGAATCCTCCGTATCGCGGACGCGCGGGGCCGGCTCCTGGGGCTCGGCCGTGACGCGGTGCGCGGGGTCGGGGCGCGGCTCGGGGCGGCGGACGGGCGGGTCGAGCGGGGCGAGGTGCTGCGGGCCGCACACACGGTCGTCGTGGTCCTCGGCTGGTTCGAGGCGCTCGCGGAGCAGGACCTTCCGTTCTCCCTCGACGCGGTGCGCATGACCCGTGGCGAGCAGTTGTCGCTGGTCGGGGCGGGGGAACCGGACGCCGGTTTCGCGCGGGCCCTCGCCGCGGTGGACGCGCCGTTCCCTGCGCCGCACCTCGCGCCGGAGGACGTGGCGCGGGAGCTCCGCGACTGGTACACGGCCCTGTCCGGGCGCTTTGTGCGGTTCGTGGCGGGCCTTGCGGTGTGGGACACGCTCACACCGGCGGGGCGGGCTGCGGCGGAGCGGGCCCTGACGGGTGCGCTGCCGGGTGCGGCGTGTGTCCACTATGACAGCCTGTACGCCCAACTCGCCCAGCAGGCACCCGAGTTCGGGTTCTGGGCGACGCAGACAGAACACCGCGCGACGCGGGCCGGTGTCCGGCGGGCCCTCGCGGGGATCGAGGCGCTGCTGGCCGGTACGGCATCGCACGCGCGGCCTCCCGTGGACGTCGCGGCCGCCCTGGCCCGCTCCCACGAGGCAGCGCTCTCCCGTCCGGTCCTGGACGCGGCGTCGGCGCCCGACGGCATCCGCGTACCGGCCCTGGAGGAGATGTATCTGGACCCGGACTTCCGGGTGCGGCCGGTGGCCGGGCAGCACGGGCCTGCGGACGAGGCGTGGTGGGAGCGGGCCCCGGTGCGCGAGGACCTGACCCGGTATCTCGCCGGGGCGCTGACCTCGGCGGGGCAGGAGCGGACTCCCCTGCTGGTGCTCGGGCAGCCCGGCGCGGGCAAGTCCGTCCTGACGCGGGTGCTCGCGGCGCGGCTCCCCGCGGCCGGATTCCTGCCGGTGCGGGTGCCGCTGCGCGACGTACGAGCCGAGGACGACCTCCAGGAGCAGATCGAGCAGGCGGTGCGGGCCGCGACCGGCGAGCGCGTCACGTGGCCCGATCTGGTCCGCTCGGCCGGGGGCGCGGTCCCGGTGCTCCTGCTCGACGGGTTCGACGAGCTGCTGCAGACGACCGGGGTGCACCACAACGACTTCCTGGTGCGGGTGGCCCGCTTCCAGGAGCGCGAGTCGGAACAGGGCCGTCCCCTGCTGGCCCTGGTGACCAGCCGCACGTCCGTCGCCGACCGCGCGCGCTACCCGGACGGCATGGTCGCGCTGCGCCTCGAGCCGTTCCGCGCCACGCAGATCCAGCAGTGGCTCGCGGTGTGGAACGACGCCAACGCGGCCGGGTTCACGGCGAGGGGCCTGCGCCCGCTGTCGTGGCAGGTGGTGTCCCGGCACGCGGCGCTCGCGGCGCAGCCGCTGCTCCTGACGATGCTGGCCCTGTACGACGTGGCGGGCAACGGCCTGCAGCGCGACGGCGGCGAACCGCTGGACGAGGCCGATCTGTACGAGGAGCTCCTGTTCTCCTTCGCGCGCCGCGAGGTCGGCAAGACGAGCGGGGACGCCGTGCCCGACGACCTCCTGCGCGAGCGCGCCGAGCTGGAGATGCAGCGCCTGTCCCTGGTCGCGTTCGCCCTGCTCAACCGGCGCCGTCAGTGGGTCTCGGCGGCCGAGCTCGAAGAGGATCTGGCCGCGCTCCTGGGCCGCTCGTCCCCCGCGGCCGCCGGGTTCCGCACGCCGCTCGGCGCCGCCGAGGTCGCGCTCGGCCGGTTCTACTTCGTGCAGCGCGCCCAGTCGGTGCGCGACGGCCACGTCCTCGCGACGTACGAGTTCCTGCACGCCACGTTCGGCGAGTATCTGGCGGTGCGGCTCGCGCTGCACGTGCTGAGCGCGCTCGTGCAGAACCGGCCCGCCCTCGCCCTCGGCGACCAGCGCGTGGACGACGACCTGGCGTACGCCCTGCTCTCGTACGCGCCCCTGTCCGGGCGCCAGATGCTGCGGTTCGCCGGCGCGATGGCGGCGCGGATGGAGCCGTCCGAGCGGGACAGGCTCAGCCGGGTCCTGATCCGCGTACTCGACCAGCACGAGACCCGCACCGGTGACCAGCACCCCGCCTACCGGCCCGCGACGTTGAGGGTCGCGTCACGGCACGGCCTGTACGGCGCCAATCTCGTCCTGGTCATCCTGCTGCTTACGGGCGGCACCACGGCCGCCGAGCTGTTCCCCGGCTCGGCGAACCCGGTCAGTGCCTGGCACCGGCACGCCCTGTTGTGGCGTTCGGCGCTCAACGAGGAGCAGTGGACGGACTTCGCCCTGTCGATGACCCTGCACCGGTCCTGGGACGCCGACGGCCGTCGCACGCTCCACGTCGCGCCGCGCTACGGCGCGCCCGCGCCGCCGGACCCGGTCGACGCGAACTGGCTCTACCGCTACCCGCGGGGTCACGGCGGGCCCGGCTGGTCCCGGCCCTACTGGGACGAGATCTGGCACAAGATGGAGGTGTCCGGCGGGACGAACGACTCTCTCGTGCGGCACGTCATGGACCCGGTGTTCGCGTGGCTGGGCCCTTCCGTGACCACGTTCGTGGCCACGGAAGGGGAGCCGGCCACCTCGCTCGCGCACGACCTGCTGCACCTCCTGCTCAGCGGCGGTGCGGAACTGACCGACGCCGAGCTGGAGCTGACGTACCGCCGGGTGCTGCGCGGCATGGAGGCCCTGGCGGGCGGCTACGCCGAACGCGTCTTGGGGCTGCTGGCCATGACCAAGCGGCGGGACTACGAGCGCCTGCCGGAAGACCTGCTGACCGAGATCGAGTTGCGCACGTGGTAGGTCAGCTGCGCGCCCTGCCGTACACCTCCACCTCCGCCATGTTCAGTTCCACCGGCTTGTCGCTCGCCGGCCACACCCGCACATAGCGGCCGTGTGCCGTCACCGGGATCGCCGTCGGGCCGCTGGCCTGCACGGTCTCGTGGTGGGACCACACGCCGGGCTTGGTCAGCTGGTCGGCGTGTACTGCCTGAGCCTTCCAGCGCCCGCCACGTCGGAGACCGTCACGCGGCTGCGGCTCGTGGCGGTCGCGCCGGACGGGTCCCGGAGCGCGCCCGCGGCGGCGGAGGCCCGCTGGTCCCGTTGAGCGCGTATTGAGCTGCTGACTGATGCGCCGGTCAGCAGCTCAATACACCGGCTGATCTGTGTCTATGTTGGGTCTCGTGTTGAGATCTGCTCAACACACAGCTAGGGTCGTCGACCGTGGAACACGGAGCCGAGAACCGAGACGAGGTCGCCGCCCGGGTGCGGGAGGTGATCACCGCCGCCGGGGTGAGCCAGCGCGAGTTCGCCCGGCGGATCGTCATGGACCCCTCCAAGCTGTCCCGGTCCCTGAGCGGCACGCGCCGCTTCACGGCGGCCGAGCTGGCCCGGATCGCCGACGAGGGGCAGGTGGACGCGGGCCGGCTGCTCGGCGCGCGGCACCGGCCCCCGGCCCGCCCGGCGGGCGGCGCCGTCCCGGTCGAGGGCGGCCGCCCCTCGCAGATCGTGCGCGAGACGGTCCGCCTGATCGCCGAGCGCGGCTTCCACGCCGTACGGGTCTCCGACATCGCCGAGGCCTGTGCGACCAGCACGGCCGCCATCCACTACCACTTCCCCGGCCGCGCGGAACTCCTCGAGGCGGCCGTGCGGTGGTGCATGGACGAGGACACCGCCCACCGGGCGGCGCGCACCGCCGACGCGGCGGACCCGGCCGACGAGCTGCGCCAGCTCATAGCGCTCCAGACGCCGCGCTCCGTGCAGCAGCGCAGACAGTGGGCGGTGTGGCTGGACCTGTGGGCCGAGGCGGCCCGCTCCACGGCGGTCGGCGACCTGCACGCCGAGTACTACCGGCAGTGGCGCGAGACCGTCGCCGACGTGGTGCGGCGCGGTGTCGCGCAGGGTTCGTTCAGACCCGTCGACCCGGAGGCGGCGGCGCTCGCGCTCACCGCCCTGATCGACGGCCTGGCCACCCAGGTGCTCGCCACGGCTCCCGGCGCCCCCGGCACCGACGCCGAAGCGATGCACACGGCACTGCTCACGTACGTCGACAGCACCCTGACCGCGCCCGCCCCCCCATGAACTGACTCACCCCCACATCCCCACATCCCCCTTCCCCCCAACGGCCTTCGGGTCCAAGGAGCGATGTCCGCATGCCCATGAACCAGGACGTCATCATCACCTGCGCCCTCACCGGCGCCGGCGACACCGTCCGCAAGAGCCCCCACGTGCCGGTGACCCCCGAGCAGATAGCCCGCTCCGCGGTGGAGGCGGCGGACGCGGGCGCCGCCGAGGTCCACATCCACGTACGCGACCCCGAGACCGGAGCGCCCTCGCGGGACCCTCGGCTGTACCGCGAGGTCGTCGAGCGGATCAGGGAGACCGGTACCGACGTCGTCATCAACCTCACCGCCGGGATGGGCGGTGACCTGGTGATCGACCCGGACGAGCCGCTGAAGCAGCTGCCCGGGACCGACCTCGTCGGCGGTCTCGAAAGGCTCCCGCACGTCGAGGACCTGCTCCCCGACATCTGCACCCTGGACTGCGGCTCCCTCAACTTCGGCGACGGCAGCAACCTCTACGTCTCCACGCCGGACATGCTCCGCGCGGGTGCCCGGTGCATCCAGGAGCTGGGCGTACGGCCCGAGTTGGAGATCTTCGACACGGGTCACCTCTGGTTCGCCAAGCAGCTGCTCGCCGAGGGCCTGCTCGACGACCCGACCGTCTTCCAGCTCTGCATGGGCATCCCGTGGGGCGCGCCGGCCGACCCGGGCGTTCTCCAGTCGATGGTCAACATGCTGCCGGAGGGCGCCCAGTGGGCGAGCTTCGCGCTCGGCCGGATGCAGATGCCGTGGGTCGCGCAGTCCGTCGTGCTCGGCGGGCACGTCCGCGTCGGCCTGGAGGACAACCTCTATCTCGGCAAGGGCGTCAAGGCCACCAACGCGCAGCTCGTGGAGCGCGCCGTGACGATCGTCGAGGCGATGGGCGCCCGCGTCGCCACCCCGGACGAGGCCCGGAACAAGCTCGGCCTCAAGCCCCGCACCCCGTCCGCCGCCCAGGAAGGAACCGCCTGATCATGACGTCGACCGAACCCGAGAACGTACGCCGTGTCGCCTGTGTGGGCGCCGGTGTGATCGGCGGCGGCTGGGTCGCCCACTTCCTGGCCCGTGGCTACGACGTCACGGCCTGGGACCCGGCGCCCGACGCGGAGCAGCGGCTGCGCCGCCTCGTCGACGCCGCGTGGCCCGCGCTCACCCAGCTGGGCCTCGCGGACGGGGCGTCCACGGACCGTCTCACGGTGACGGCCACCCTCGAAGAGGCCGTGGCGGACGCCGAGTTCGTCCAGGAGAGCGCCCCGGAGAAACTGGACCTCAAGCGCGATCTGCTGGCCCGTCTGGACGCCGCGACGCCGCCCGGAGTCGTCATCGCCTCGTCCACGTCCGGCTATCCGATGACGGACATGCAGACGGACGCCGAGGGCGCGGGCCGCCTCGTCGTGGGACACCCGTTCAACCCGCCGTACCTGATTCCCCTGGTCGAGGTGGTCGGCGGCGAGCAGACCTCGGCCGAGGCGGTGGCGTGGGCCTCCCGCTTCTACGAGGCGGCGGGCAAGTCCGTCATCACCATGGACCGCGAGGTGCCCGGCTTCATCGCCAACCGCCTCCAGGAGGCCCTGTGGCGCGAGGCCCTGCACATGGTCGCCAACGGCGAGGCAACGGTGAAGGAGATCGACGACTCCATCACCGAAGGCCCTGGCCTGCGCTGGGCGTTCATGGGTCCGATGCTGACGTTCGCGCTCGCGGGCGGCGAGGGCGGCATGGCGCACATGCTGGACCACTTCGGCCCCTCGCTGAAGTCCCCGTGGACCCGCCTCGAAGCCCCCGAGCTCGACAAGGCGCTGTACGACTCCGTGGTCGCGGGCTGCGACGACGCGGCGGCAGGGCGGACCATCGCCGACCTCGTGGCCGAGCGCGACCAGAGCGTCATCGACGTACTGCGCGCGACAGGCCGCCTGCCCCGCGCCCGGAAGGAGGCGGGCCAGTGACGCCGCTGCCGCTGCTGCACAGCACCGTGCGCGCCGAGTGGATCGACTACAACGGCCATATGAGCGAGGCGTTCTACGTTCTCGTCTTCGGGCACGCCACCGACGCGCTGATGATCGAGACGGGCCTGCACTCCGGGTACCGCGAGTCCACCGGCTGTTCCCTGTACACGGTCGAGTCGCACCTGCGTTATCTGCGCGACGTCCCGGAGGGGGCGGCGCTCGCCGTTCGGACCCGGGTCCTGGGCGCTGCGGCCAAGAAGGCCCGCTTCACCCACGAGTTGTACGTCGTCACGGCCCCGGGCGCGGAGCCGGCCGAGGACGCCCAGCCGGTCGCCACGATGGAGCTGCTCGCCGTACATGTCGACCAGAAGGCGGGGCGCGCGGCGCCGTTCCCCGACGAGGTCCGCGAGCGCCTCACCGAGCTGACCGAGCCGGCCCCGGACTGGGCGGGACGGTCCATCGCGGAGGTGTAGGCCCGCAGTTCACTCATGACGGTGCCCGACCTCCGGAGCGGGGGCGGGCACCGTCACCGCTGCCGCGGTGCCGCGGATCCTCGGGGCGCGGCGTGCCCGCCGGCCGATGAGAATGCCGGCGAGGACCAGGAGCAGGCCGCAGACCTGGCGCGCGGTGAGCGACTCCCCCGCGACGAGCGTGCCCAGGAGTACCCCGGTCACCGGGTTGAGCAGCCCGACGAGTCCGACCGTCGCGGCGGGCAGGTGGCGCAGGCCTGCGAACCAGGCGGCGAACGCGAGCGCCGTCGCCACGACGGTGACGTAGCCGAAGCCCAGGACGGCTGGCGCGTCGAGCGACGGCGGCGCCCCCTCCACCATCACGGCGAACGGCAGCAGCAGGAGGCCTCCGGCGATCAGCTGCCAGGACGTCGACGCGAGCACGTCGGACGCGTGGCTCCAGCGCTTGGCGAGGATGTAGCCGAGGGACGACATGCCCATCGCCGCGACCGAGGCGAGCACTCCGAGGGGGGCTGCCGACACGGCCCCGGTCAGCAGCATCAGACAGACGCCGACGATCCCGACGGCGGCACCCACGAGGTGCGCCGGGCCGGGCCTTTCGGCGAGCAGCGCCCAGGCGATGGCCATGATGACCACCGGGGACGTCGCCATGATCGTCGAGGCGGTGCTCGTCGGCAGGAGTTGCGCCGCGACGTAGACCAGGGCGAAGAAGGCGCCCATGTTGAGGGCGCCGAGGACGAGAGACTTCCACCACCACGATCCGCGGGGCAGCTCGCGCCGGACCCCCAGGAGCAGCAGCCCGGCCGGGAGGGCTCTGAGCACCGCCCCGTAGAGCGGGTTTCCCGCGGGCAGGTAGGCGTGGGTGACGAAGTAGGTCGTTCCCCATGCCACGGGAGCGATCGCCGTGACCATCGCCCACCGCAGAGTAGCTTCCATGGAAGCTATAGTGAAGTCATGCCCCCGGAACAGTCCCACGGGCCCCACCGCCCCGGTCGACCCCTCGACCACATCGCCCGCATCCAGGCCGAGTGGGCCCGCGAGCGGCCGGACGTCGACGTCACCCCCCAGGGAGTCATCGGCCGCCTGCACCGCCTGGGTGCGCTGCTCACAGAGCAGCTGTGCCTCGTCTACCGGCGATACGGCCTGAGCGAAGGCGAGTTCGACGTCCTGGCCGCGCTGCGCCGCGCCGGCGAGCCCTTCGAGCGGGCCCCCGGCGAGCTGGCCGCGCACACCATGGTCACGACCGGAGCGATGACGAAGCGGATCGACCGCCTCGAACGCGGCGGCCTCGTCACGCGCCGCCGCGCGGCGGGGGACGGCCGGGGCCGGGTGGTGGCCCTCACGGCCGCGGGCCGGGACCTGATCGACGATGCGTTCAGCGAGCACATGGCCAACGAACGCCGCCTCTTGGCCGCCCTCGGCCGGGACGAGGCCGAGCACCTGGAGTCCCTGCTCACCTCGTGGCTGGCCAGCGTGGAACCGCCGCGCGGCGCCTGACATCGGAGCCGCACCGGCAACAGCAGCGAGCCGCTCCCGCCAAAGATCAGCCAACTCCGCGGGAAACCTGAACACTTGACGCCACGGAGTGCCTCCTGTGGCATTCTCGCTGCACTGATGCCCTGCAGATCACCGAGATACGAGGGAGCAGGGGCCGTGACGGAGCACTCGGCAGTCACCGGCGTGCGAGGGCGCGGTGGCATCGTCTCGCTCGTGGAGTCGACACTCGCGCTCGACCGCGCCGCGGAGCGTCCGCTGACCATGCTGCTCGGGCCGCGCGGCAGTGGAACCAGCGAGCTGCTGTGCGTCCTGATGGAGCAGTTCGGGTCCCAATACCCCTTCGGATACATCAAGTTCACCTCGGGCCAGGAGCTGCTGCCGCGCTACGCACTCGGCCTGCTCGCCCGGCAGCTGGCCCGGAATCTGCCGAGCTACCGGCACACCGCGTTCCCGCGCCTCACCCTCGGGCTGCTCGCCTCCGACCAGAAGAGCGCGACCGTCAGGGAACCCGCGGCCCGTAGCGCACCGGCCCGCTCCGCGCCGGCGCTCGCGTCGAGGCTGAACGGCTCTATGCCGCCGCCCGGCCGCCGCACCTTGTCGTAGAGCCGCCTGAACAGCCGCTCCTTGTAGAGGAAGTACCCGTCGAGCAGCCAGAACGCCACGATGGGGACGAAGCCGGTGGCCGCCACCGTCCAGCTCCCGTTCCCGGCGGCGAAGGCGAGCAACGCACCCATCAGGGTCAGCGCCCAGCCCTTGATCAGGAACGAGTTGTTGCCCATGCGCGCGACGACGGCCTGGATCAGTTCGAGGTGCCTGATCTGCCCGTCGTCCAGAACGGTCTGGCTCGCAGGTTCCCCTGTCACGGCATTCCCCCTTCGGGCGGAACACTACCCAGGGGCACGCGGCGCCGTTACCCCCGTCACTTGCCGGCCGACACTGGCCGAAATAAGCAACTGCTTAGTACGCTGATGGAGCGGTGCCCGTCGGCCCCGCGGTTCGGTACCGTCCGTCACCATCAGTGCGCCTGGAGTAAACGCATGGCATCCCTGCTGCTGTCCCGCCGCGATCTCGAGTTCCTGCTGTACGAATGGCTCGACGTCTGCGCGCTCACCTCCCGGGAGCGGTACGCGGACCACTCCCGCGAGACCTTCGACGCGGCACTGGAGCTGAGCGAGCAGATCGCGACGCGGCACTTCGCCCCGCACAACAAGAAGAACGACGCGCAGGAGCCCACCTTCGACGGGGAGCGGGTGCACATCATCCCCGAGGTGAAGGAGGCGCTCCGGGTGCTCGGCGAGTCGGGGCTCATCGCGGGCGCCATGGACTACGAGGTGGGCGGCGGGCAGCTGCCGTCGGTGGTCGCCGACGCGTGCTTCGCCTGGTTCCAGGCCGCGAACGTCGGCACGTCCGCGTACTCGTTCCTCACGATGGGCAACGCCAACCTCGTCCTCGCGCACGGCTCGAAGGAGCAGATCGACACCTTCGTACGCCCCATGGTGGAGGGCCGCTTCATGGGCACGATGTGCCTCTCGGAGCCGCAGGCCGGATCGTCGCTCGCCGATGTCCGTACGCGGGCCGAGCGGCAGGACGACGGAACGTACCGGCTCGTCGGGAACAAGATGTGGATCTCCGGCGGCGAGCACGAACTGTCGGAGAACATCGTGCACCTCGTGCTCGCCAGGACCCCGGACGGGCCGCCCGGCGTGAAGGGCCTGTCGCTGTTCATCGTCCCCAAGTTCCTTGTAGGCGAAGACGGTTCACTGGGCGAGCGCAACGACGTGGTTCTTGCCGGCCTCAACCACAAGATGGGTTACCGGGGCACGACGAACACCCTCCTCAACTTCGGTGAGGGCGTCCACCGGCCGGGCGGCGCGCCGGGCGCGGTCGGGTACCTCGTCGGCGAGGAGAACCGCGGGCTCGCCTACATGTTCCACATGATGAACGAGGCCCGGATCGGCGTCGGCCTCGGCGCCACCGCCCTCGGCTACACCGGCTATCTGCACGCCCTCGACTACGCCCGCACGCGCCCGCAGGGCCGCCCCCTCGCGGGCAAGGACCCGGCCGCCCCGCAGGTCCCGATCGTCGCGCACGCCGACGTCCGCAGGATGCTCCTGGCCCAGAAGGCGTACGTGGAGGGCGCGTTGGCGCTCACTCTGTACTGCGGCCGGCTCCTCGACGAGCAGCACACCGGCGCCACCCCCGAGGCGCGCGCCGAGGCCCGGCTGCTGCTCGACGTGCTCACCCCGATCGCCAAGAGCTGGCCTTCGCAGTGGTGCCTGGAGGCCAACAGTCTCGCGATCCAGGTGCACGGGGGCTACGGCTACACGCGCGAGTACAACGTCGAGCAGTTCTACCGCGACAACCGGCTCAACCCCATCCACGAGGGCACGCACGGCATCCACGGTCTCGACCTGCTGGGCCGCAAGGTCGTCATGGACGGCGGAGCCGGCCTGCGCCTGCTCGTGGAGCGCGTCACGGCGACGACCGCCCGCGCGGCCGAAGCCGGCGGAGAGGCGGCCGAGTACGGCGTCCTGCTCGACACCGCCGTACGCCGTGCGGTCTCCGTGACCCAGCGCCTGTGGTCGACCGGCGACCCGGAGACCGCCCTGGCCAACGCGAGCGTCTACCTCGAAGCCGTCGGGCACGTCGTCGTCGCCTGGATGTGGCTGGAGCAGCTGCTCGCGGCGGCGCCCGGCACGGAGGCCGTCCACGAGGGCAAGCGCGGCGCGTGCCGCTACTTCTTCCGGCACGAACTGCCCAAGACCGAGGCGCAGTTCAGCCTGCTCGAGTCCCTGGACCGGACGGCTGTCGACCTTCCGGAGGACGCCTTCTGACCGGCTGATCGGTGCTGCGGCCCGTCCACCACAGGAGGGCGACGGAAGAGACGGCAGCGAACGCGCACCACGTGGAGATGAACTCCCACCGCCACAGCGCGACACACACCGCCGCGCCAGCCGCGACCAGCACACCGAGCAGCACGAGGCCGCGGTCGGCGGACAGGAGCAGCGAGCCGGCCGTGGCCAGGAGGTACCCGGCGACCAGGAGTCCGGCGTGCGGCAGGCCGAGGGCGTACCCCACGGTGTGACCGCGGATCTCGGCCGTGACCGTGCGGGTCGCAAGCGCGTATGCGAGGCCCGCCGCGGTCACGGCTCCGGCCGCGAGCGGGATCAGCAGCCGCCCGCGGGCGCGCCGGGGCGCCGCGCACACCACCGCGGCGGGCACCCACAGCGCCAGGACCGGGAGGGCGATCACGGCCCAGGCGACGGTGGCGGGACCCGTCCCGCCGCCGGACCGCCACAAGACGGACTCGACGATCTGATGGGCGCCGAGCAGCAGCGGCAGCGCGGCAAGCGGCAGGTCGCGGGGCCGTCGCGCGCGGACGGTCCGGGCGACGCAGACGGCTCCCGCGGCGGCGATCGCGGTGCCCGCCACGAGGTCGGCCGTCGCGCTCCAGCACATGCCACATCACCACGGTTCCGGGTCGTGCGCGCCGACGCCCGTCGCCGTCCGCAGTGCGGCCACGCTACGACGCCACGGGCCACCGCCCGCCGCGCCGACACGGGAGCGGCGGTGGCTCACCTCGCCCAGAGTCCGCGTACGTGCCCGAGGTGGCGGGTCATGACGGCGCGCACCGCGTCCTCGTCACGGGCCACGAGTGCGTCGAGGATCTCCAGGTGCTCCTCGGCCGACGCCTCCAGACGGCCCGCCTCGACCAGCGCGTTCAGCCCGTAGAGCCGCGAGCGCTTGCGCAGGTCGCCGACCACCTCGACCAGGTGCTCGTTGCCGGAGAGGGCGAGCAGCCCCAGGTGGAACCGGATGTCCGCCTCGACGTAGGCGATGAGGTCGCCGGCCACCGCCGCGTCGACGATCTCCCGCGCGACCGGGCGCAGCGCCTCCATCGCCGCGACGTCGGCGGTGGAGGCGAGTTCGGCCGTGGTCGGGATCTCGATCAGCGCGCGGATGTGCTTGTACTCGTCGAGCTGCTTCTCGGAGACGGCCGTGACCCGGAAGCCCTTGTTCGGCACCGCGTCGACGAGTCCCTCCTTCGCGAGGTCGAGCATGGCCTCGCGCACCGGCGTCGCGGACACCCCGAAGCGGACGGCGAGGGTCGGCGCCGAGTACACCTCGCCCGCCCGCAGCTCACCGGCGATCAGCGCGGCGCGCAGCGCGTCGGCGACCCGCTCGCGGTAGCTGCTGCGCGTCCCGCCGAGGCTGGGCAGGGCGGGAGCGGCGGACGGGGCGCTGCGCCGGTCGGCCATGGGGTGGTCCTCCTAGGTGACATGTCACGTTCCACAAGTATCCCGTGGCAGGTGGAGTGCTGCGGGACGGGTGTTCAAGGCCTGGTGCTGCTCCAGGCCTGGCGCTGCAGACCTGGCGCTAGAGGACGAATCCCGCCGGAAAGGGGTCGTCCGGATCCAGCAGGTACTGGGCCGTGCCGGTCACCCACGCGCGGCCGGTGAAGCTGGGCAGCACGGCCGGGGTCCCGGCCACGTCGGTGGTGCCGAGCAGCCGGCCGGTGAACTGGGTGCCGATGAATGACTCGTTCACGAACTCCGTGTGCAGTGGCAGTTCACCGCGTGCGTGCAGCTGGGCCATGCGGGCGCTCGTTCCCGTGCCGCAGGGCGAGCGGTCGAACCAGCCGGGGTGGATCGCCATCGCGTGCCGGGAGTGCCGGGCGGTCGACCCCGGCGCGTACAGGTGGACGTGATGGCAGCCGCGGATGGACGGGTCCTCGGGGTGTACGGGCTCGTCCTTGGTGTTGATCGCGTCCATCAGCGCGAGGCCCGCCGCGAGGATGTCGTCCTTGCGTTCGCGCTCGAAGGGCAGGCCGAACTGGTCGAGGGGCAGGATCGCGTAGAAATTGCCGCCGTAGGCCAGGTCGTATGTGACCGTGCGTCCGTCGGCGAGCGTGATCTCGCGGTCGAGGCCGACGGAGAAGGACGGCACGTTCTGCAGGGTGACGGACTTCGCCGCGCCGTTCTCCACGGCGACCTCGGCGACGACGAGTCCGGCGGGAGTGTCGAGGCGGATGGTGGTGACCGGTTCGACGACCTCGACCATGCCCGTCTCCACAAGGACGGTGGCGACGCCGATCGTGCCGTGCCCGCACATCGGGAGGTAGCCGGAGACCTCGATGTAGATGACGCCGTAGTCGCAGTCGGGCCTGGTCGGCGGCTGGAGGATCGCGCCGCTCATCGCGGCGTGCCCGCGCGGCTCGTTCATCAGGAGCTGCTTGATGTCGTCGCGGTGCTCACGGAAGTACAGACGGCGCTCGTTCATCGTGGCGCCGGGGACGGTGCCGATGCCGCCGGTGATCACCCGTGTCGGCATGCCTTCGGTGTGCGAGTCGACCGCGTGCAGGACGAGTTTGCTGCGCATGTCGGAAGCTGCTCCCTTGGCGTGGATGCGGTGGGGGTGGGGTGGGGTCCGGGGTCAGACGAGGCCGGCGGCGACCGCCTGTTCGGTGGCGGCGCGCACCGCCTTCTCCTGGTCCGGCAGAAGGGGCATGCGCGGCGGGCGGCAGGGGCCTCCGTGGCGGCCGATGATGTCCATGGACAGCTTGATGGCCTGGACGAACTCGGGCCGCGAGTCCCAGCGCAGGAGCGGGTGGAGCTGCCGGTAGAGGGCGGTCGCGGTGGCGAGGTCGCCGGACACGGCGGTGCGGTACAGCTCGACGGACGCGGCGGGCAGCATGTTCGGGTAGCCGGCGATCCAGCCCTTGGCACCGGCCATGGCCAGTTCGAGCAGCACGTCGTCGGCGCCTACCAACAGGTCGAGTTCCGGGGCGAGTTCGGCGATGCGGTAGGCCCGCCGCACATCGCCGGAGAACTCCTTGACCCCGCGGACGAACCCCTCGCGGTGCAGCTTCGCGAGGAGCTCCGGCACGAGGTCGACCTTGGTGTCGATGGGGTTGTTGTACGCGACGACGGGGAGGCCCACCGCGGCGACCGCCTCGTAGTGGGCGAGGACGGAACGCTCGTCTGCGCGGTAGGCGTTGGGCGGGAGCAGCATCACGGAGGCACAGCCGGCGTCCTTGGCCTGCTCGGCCCAGCGGCGGGCCTCGGCGGAGCCGTAGGCGGCGACTCCGGGCATCACATGCTCCCCGCCGATCGCGGCGACGGCGGTCTCGACGACCTTCGCGCGCTCCTCCGGTGTGAGCACTTGATACTCACCGAGCGAGCCGTTCGGAACGACGCCGTCGCAGCCGTTCTCCAACAGCCAGACGCAATGCTCGGCGAATTTCCCGTAGTTGACGGAGAGGTCGTCGTTCAGCGGGAGCGGTGTGGCTACGAGAACGCCGTGCCAGGGGCTTCGCTCGGACGTGGTCATGGCTGTGTCTCCTCTGTGGCTGTGGCGTATGACATTGCACTTATCGCTACGGTCTGATGTGAACGATCTGATGGATACGGCCTTTGGAGGGGTG
Source organism: Streptomyces sp. DS1-CR2 (assembly GCF_055760475.1). Classification (NCBI taxonomy): domain Bacteria; kingdom Bacillati; phylum Actinomycetota; class Actinomycetes; order Kitasatosporales; family Streptomycetaceae; genus Streptomyces; species Streptomyces sp. DS1-CR2. The sequence continues at coordinate 7,888,640 of NZ_CM147085.1, read as the reverse complement.
GGGTGTCCGGGTCACTCGTCGGGCAGATCCTCCCCCGCCCGAGCGAGCACTCCCAGGGGGACGGGGCGGGCGAACGGCCGTCTGGAGGGGAGCAGTTCGCATCCCGCGAGCCCGGCGACGGCCGGTCCGCACACGCGGCCCTGGCACCAGCCCATCCCGGCCCGGGTCAGCAGTTTCACGGTGCGCACGTCCGTGGCCCCGAGCTCACCGACCGCCTCGCGGATCGCGGAGGCCGGCACCTCCTCGCAGCGGCAGACGACGGTGTCGTCGGTGACCTGCTCGGCCCAGTGAGCGCGCGGCGCGAAGACGGCGTCGAGGGAGGCGATGAACTTCCGTGTCTTTGTACGGGACTTGGCGGCGGCCGCCCACATACTCGGATCGGGTTCGCGCCCCGCGAGCCGTGTCGCAGCGGAGCACCCCGCGATGTGCCCCTCGGCCAGCGAGAGAGCGGCGCCGCCCACGCCGGTGGCCTCGCCCGCGGCCCACACTCCGTGGACGTTCGTGCGCTGCTCTGAGTCCACGGCCACGGCCGGCCCTTCGAGACGGCAGCCGAGCGTCTCGGCGAGGTCGGTGTGTGGCAGCAGGCCGTGGCCGACGGCGAGGGTGTCGCAGGGGACAACCTGCTCGGAGCCCGGCACCACTCGCCCGTCACGGTCGAGCGCGGCGACGGTGACGGCTCCGAGCGCGCCGTCGCCGTGCGCTTCCACGACGGCATGCCGGGCCTTCAACCGCACGCGGCGGCACATCAGTTCAGCTACGTACCCGGCCCCTTCGACGAGCTTGTCCGGGTGGGCGGAAAGCGTCCTCGCGTGCCGGGCGGCGTCCTTCGCCCCGGCGGACTCGACCAGTGCGGCGACGTCGGCACCGGCCGCGGCCAGCCCGGCGGCGACGGGCAGCAGCAGCGGCCCCGTGCCCGCCACGACGGCCGTACGCCCCTGGAGCACGAGTCCGCCCTTGAGCATGGCCTGCGCGCCGCCCGCGGTGATCACACCTGGCAGGGTCCAGCCCGGGAACGGCAGCACCTTCTCGTAGGCGCCGGTCGCCAGGATCACGGCGTCCGCACGCACCACGGACGGCTCTTCCTGGGCCGGGCCGTGCAGCGCGTGGACGAGGAAGCCGGATGTCTCGTCGCGCCGTTCCACACACCACACATGATGGTCTGTCAGGTGAGTGACACGGCCCGCCTCGACCTGTTCGGCCAGCCCGTCCCGCAGCCGCTCCCAGGTCCGCCACTGATGATGCAGCGCCTGCGGGCGACGGGCGCCGAGCTCCTCGGCGGGCTGGCGGTAGAACTGGCCTCCCGCCTGCGCGCCCGCGTCGATCAGTGTCACGCGGCTCCCGCGGACGGCCGCGGCGAGCGCGGCGGCGAGTCCGGCGGGCCCGGCACCGATCACGGCGAGCGTGCGTGCCGAGCTCTCATCCGTGCCACGCCTCATGGCCCCTCCCCCTCCGTCGCGGCGCCGTGCCCGGTGCCGTGCTGCGTGCGGATGTCGTCACCGGGTTCCGCCCGTACCAGACAAGCCCGTTGGTTGGGGCGGCCGTTGACGGTCACGAGGCAGTCGAAGCAGACGCCGATCCCGCAGAAGACTCCCCGTGGCTCGCCCGTGCCGCGCGTGGTGCGCCAGGCGGTGACGCCCGCCGACCACAGTGCCGCGGCGACGGTCTGCCCGGGCAGCACGGCGATCTCCGCGCCGTCGAAGGTGGCGGTGTGCGCGGGCCCGGGCTCGGCCCTCACGAGATCCAGGGGTGTGCGCTTGCTGCTCACGATTCCTCCTCGGGGAACCGGTCCGGGCGGAACGGCGCGAGTGCGGGGTCCGGTCCTCCACCACCACCGAGCGCTCCGGCGATCAAGTGCCCTGTGCCCGTGGCGAGTCCGATGCCGGCGCCCTCGTGCCCGCAGGCATGGAAGAGCCCGGGCACGCGCGCGTCGGGTCCGATCGCCGGCAGATGATCCGGCATGTACGGGCGGAACCCCAGGTAGGACCGCATCACGCGGACGTTCTCCAGGAAGGGGAACAGCCGTGCCGCCCCCGCCGCGAGGGACCGCACCACGGGCAGCGAGAACGTGCGGTCGAAGCCGACGCGTTCGCGGCTCGCGCCGATCAGCACGGGACCGGCCGCGGTGCCCTCGACGACCGGTGAGGTCTGCAGCGCGGCGGAGTCGCTCGCCACGTCGGCCACGTAGTCGGCGGCGTACACCTTGTGCCGGACGACACGCGGCAGCGGCTCGGTGACCAGGACGAAGCCGCGCCGCGGCAGCACCGGCAGCCGGACCCCGGCGAGTGCGGCCAGTTCGCCGCCCCACGTGCCTGCCGCGTTCACCACGGCGGGGGCGTGGATCTCGCCCCGTCCGGTACGTACGCCTCGCACGGAACCGTCCGCCGCCCGGAGCACCGCGGTGACGGGCGCGCCGGTCAGCAGCCGCGCCCCTGCCGCGCGCGCAAGCCGTACGAGGTGCGCGGCTGCCAGCGTGGGCATCACCTGGGCATCCTGCGGATAGTGGACGCCGCCCGGCATCCCCGGAGCGAGTTTCGGTTCGAGTGCGTACAGCTCGTCGGCCGTGACGGCGCGCGCGTCGACACCGGCGTCTTGCTGTTGCGCGGCGAACTTCTCCAGTGCCGCCAGGCCTTCGGCGGACGACGCCACGACTACGCCGCCCTTGGCCTCGAACTCGACGGCCCCGGCCACGCCCGGTTCGGCGGCGAGTTCGGACCACAACCGGGCGGAGAGCAGGGCGAGTTCGAGTTCGGGGCCGGGTTCCTTGTCGGAGACGAGCAGGTTCCCCTCGCCCGCACCGGTGGTTCCTCCGGCCACGGGGCCGCGGTCCACCAGGACGACGGTATGCCCCGCCCGCGCCGCGTAGAGGGCGCAGGCCGCGCCCACCATTCCGGCGCCGACCACTACAACATCGCAGGTCAGTCGCGTAGTCACGTCAGTACTATGTCACATGTTCCCACGCGCGCCAAGGACTACTAGGCTGACCGGCAGCTCAGCCGAAACCACTGCGGATCCCACCGGAACCAGCTCGATCACACCGGAACACAGCAGAAGGGTGCACCGTGTCCTCCTCCGAGCCCAGGCCACAGCCCACGACTCAGGCGACGTCGCAGCCCACGACCCGGCCCGAGGCCCAACCCCGGCCCAAGGGACGCAAGAACGGCCTCTACCCGGGCCTCTCCGATGAGCTCTCCGCCCTGATGAGGACGGGCTGGGCCGACACCGAGCAGCGCGACCTGCGGCCGGACGAGCAGGCGCCGCACGCCGCCCGTCGCCGTGCCGCTCTGTCCGCGCGGTTCCCGGGCGAGCGGCTGGTGATCCCCTCCGGCAAGCTCAAGATCCGCTCGAACGACAGCCATTACCCCTTCCGTCCGTACTCGGCGTACGTGCATCTGACGGGAGATCAGGCGCGGGACAGCGCCGTCGTGTTCGAGCCGCGCGCCGAGGGCGGGCACGACATGCACCTCTATCTGCTCCCCCGCGACAGCCGGGACACCGACGAGTTCTGGACCGGCATGACGTCCGAGCTGTGGATGGGCCGCCGCCGCAGCCTCGCCGAGTCCGAACTGGTCCTCGGCCTGCCCTGCCGCGACATCCGCGATGCCGCCGCCGAGCTTTCGGCCGCGCCCGAGGCGCCGACCCGCATCGTCCGCGGCCATGACCCGGCACTCGAGGCCGCCGTGACGACGGATGCCGAGCGCGACGCCGGGCTGGAGGAGGCGCTGTCCGAGCTGCGCCTGGTCAAGGACGCGTGGGAGATCGGCGAGCTGCGCAAGGCCGTCGACTCCACGGTGCACGGATTCACCGATGTTGTACGGGAGTTGGCGACGGCGATCGCTACCTCGGAGCGCTGGATCGAGGGCACCTTCTTCCGGCGCGCCCGCCTGGAGGGCAACGCCGTCGGCTACGGCTCGATCTGCGCGGCCGGCGAGCACGCCACGATCATGCACTGGGAGCAGAACGACGGCCCGGTGCGCCCCGGCGAACTCCTGCTCCTCGACGCGGGCGTGGAGACCCACACGCTGTACACCGCGGACGTGACGCGCACGCTCCCGATCAGCGGCACGTTCACGCCGCTCCAGCGCAAGATCTACGACGCGGTGTACGAGGCCCAGGAGGCGGGCATCGCGGCCGTGAAGCCGGGTGCGGCCTACCGCGACTTCCATGACGCGGCCCAGCGCTGCATGGCGGGCAAGCTCGTCGAGTGGGGCTTGCTCGAGGGCGACCCGGAGCGGGTCTTCGAGCTCGGTCTCCAGCGGCGCTTCACCATGGCGGGCACGGGCCACATGCTCGGCCTCGACGTCCACGACTGCGCCGTCGCGCGCACGGAGTCGTATGTGGGCGGCCCGCTGGAGCCCGGCATGGTGCTGACGGTCGAACCCGGCCTGTACTTCCAGCCGGACGACCTGACCGTGCCGCAGGAGTACCGCGGCATCGGGGTGCGGATCGAGGACGACATCCTGGTGACGGCCGACGGCACGGACAACCTGTCGGCGGGCCTGCCGCGGTCGGCGGGCGAGGTCGAGGCGTGGATGCGCACGCTGGCGGGCGACCGGTAGAGGTCACGCCCTTGCGACAACAGCCCGAGGGGGACCGGCCGTCGGAACGGCCGGGCCCCCTCGGGCTGTCAAGGCTCAGGCAGTCGGGACCGGGTACGTGGGGTACTCGACCCCGGAGACGTGCTGGACGACGCGGATGACCTGGCACGAGTAGCCGAACTCGTTGTCGTACCACAGGTAGAGGATCGCGTTGTCGCCGTCGACCTTCGTGGCCCCGGCGTCCACGATGGAGGCATGGCGCGAGCCGACGAAGTCCATGGAGACCGCGTCGGGGGCGGTGGTGAAGTCGATCTGGCGCTTGAGCGGCGAGTTCAGCGAGACGTCACGGAGGTAGTCGAGGACTTCCTCGCGGGTGGTCTCGCGGCCCAGGCGCAGGCTGAGGATCGCGATCGAGACGTCCGGGACGGGGACGCGGATCGAGCTGCCGGTGATCGGCGCCTTCAGGTCGGGCAGCGCCTTGGCGACGGCGGAGGCGGCGCCGGTCTCGGTGATGACCATGTTGAGCGGCGCGGAGCGGCCGCGACGGTCGGCCTTGTGGTAGTTGTCCAGCAGGTTCTGGTCGTTGGTGAACGAGTGGACGGTCTCCACGTGACCGCGCAGCACCCCGTACTCGTCCTCCATCGCCTTCAGCGGCGGGACGATCGCGTTGGTGGTGCAGGACGCGCAGGACAGGATCTGCTCGTCCGGCTTGATCATGTCGTGGTTGACGCCGTGCACGATGTTCGGGACGTCGCCCTTGCCCGGAGCGGTCAGGACGACCTTCTCGATGCCGGGGCGGAGGTGCTGCGAAAGCCCCTCGCGGTCACGCCACTTGCCGGTGTTGTCGATCAGGATGGCGTCGTTGATGCCGTACGCCGTGTAGTCGACCTCGGACGGGTCGTTGGCGTAGATGACCTTGATCTCGTTGCCGTTGGCGACGATCGTGCTGTTCGCCTCGTCGACCGTGATCGTGCCGTTGAACTGGCCGTGGATGGAGTCGCGGCGCAGCAGCGAGGCGCGCTTGACGAGGTCCTGATCGCCACCACCGCGGACGACGATGGCGCGCAGGCGCAGACCGTTGCCGGAGCCGGCCTTCTCGATGAGCAGGCGGGCGACGAGGCGGCCGATGCGGCCGAAGCCGTAAAGGACGACGTCACGCGCCTGGCGGCGCTCGATCTTGTTCTCACCCGTGGCGCCGGAGACGGCCTCGGCGGTGAACTCCTCCACCGAGAGACCGCGGTCGTCGGCCCTGTGCGTCTCGGCGAGCAGGCCGATGTCGATCTGCGACGGGCCGAGGTCGAGCGCGGCGAGCGCCTGCAGGAACGGCATCGTCTCGGTGACCGACAGTTCCTCGCCGGCGATCTGGCGGGCGAACCGGTGGGTCTTGAGGATGCTCACCACCGACTTGTTCACCAGGGAGCGGCTGTGGAGCAGGACGGTGACGTCCCGCTCCCTGTGCATCTTCCCGATGATCGGGATCATCGACTCCGCGATCTCCTCGCGGTTCTTCCAGTTGGTGAACGAGTCGTCTTTGACAGTCACAGGTTTATCTTTCGAGCTAGGCGGCGCTCATATGCTAACCCGCCCCTGTTCTGATCGTTCAGACGGTCCCCCCGAGCGAAACCTCCCGTGCTCCCCGAAGTCGCTCAGCCGTCGAGCAGCGCGCGCAGGCGCGGCGTGCCCCGTCGGGGCGTAGAGGACGGCCGTATAACCGAGTTCCGAGAGGGCCAGCTGCAGCTCGGCGAAGTACCCCGCGAACAACGGCCCGGCGGTCACAGCCGGGGCGGTGAGCAGGACGACCCCGCTCCGCCCCGCGCGCAGTGCCCGCGCCACCCCCGCGGCGCGCGCTACGTCCTCACTGGTGGGCGGCGTACCGGCTGAACCGTACGAGGACTTGGAGGCCATGATCACTCATCATCCCAGAGGAGACCGGTGCCGGTGAGCGAGCACCGGCACCGGGTCAGGCGGAGGCACGCGACCCCTTCCGCGCTCCCCGCTCCCCGCTCCCCGCTCCCCGCGGAGGGGTCAGCTCGGCTCGGCGGTGAGCCACTCGGCCCGCCCTTCCCACTTCCAAGGTGCTCAGCCGGCGCGACGGCATCGCGCACGCTGCGAAGTTGACACAAACCCCCGTCCGGCGGAAAGCCAGCTTGATAACGCGCTCCTTCCGGTTCGTCCGCCTTGGTCTTCCCGTTTTTCCTCCTCACTGACCTTGCCCTCTTCACTGACCTTGCCCTCTTCACCGACCTTGTTCTCTTCGCCGACCTTGTCCTCGCCGAACCTGTTCACTTCGCCGAACCTGTTCATTGCGCCGCCCCTGGCGGGGAGCGTCCGCTGGTAGCCGCCCGCGGAGATCTTGGCCACCATCTCGGCGAGATACCCGCAGGCCCGCGAGATCTCCTTCTGGGACTGATTGCGTTCGCTGACGGCGGCCGCGACCAGCAGGGCGGTCAGCGCGGAGGAACCGTTGAAAGCCTGCAGGGTGATCATGTTGGTGAGCAGATCGTGACTCGCGAACGGGCCGGCCCCCTGGGCGGCGGCGACGATCGTGAAGGTGGACACCGCCAGGGCGCAGGGCGCAGCCCCGGCCAGCTGGAAGCGGAAGGCCGCCCAGATCAGCAGCGGGAAGCCCAGGAACATGAGAGGTGCGCTGCCGGCGGTCCCGAGTAGTCCGACGCCGGCCGTGGCTGCGAGGAGCAGGAACCCTTCCGCCCAGCGGGACAGTGGAGCCTCCTTCGGCCAGCGGGCCGAGCGGAGGACGAGCAGGACCGGCGTCACCACCAGGACGCCCATCGCGTCGCCGGTCCACCAGACCGACCACGTCGGCCAGAACCCGTCGGCGCTCACCACTCCGGCGAGGGCCAGAGTCCCGCTGCCGATCGTCGCGCTGACCAGCATCCCGGTGAACGCACCGAGAAAGATCAGCGCGAGCACATCCCGCAAACGGGACAGTTCGATACGGAATCCGGCACGACGGAGCAGTTCGTACGAGCAGACGGGCGCGAGCGTGTTACCCGCGACGATGGCGAGCACGGCCGGCAGCGACGGGCCGAGGGAGGCGTTGACCAGGAGCGCACCGAGCGCGATCCCGGGCCAGACCCGCGGGCCGCGCAGGAGCAGGCTCGCCAGGGCGATCCCGGTCGGCGGCCAGAGGGGGGTGACCTGTCCGCGCACCAGCTGCTGGAGCAGTCCCAGCTTGGCCGAGCCGTAGTAGACCGCGGCCACGACACAGATCTCCAGGGCGGCCGCGGCGCCGCGCCGGAGCCGTTCCTGCCGGGCGACTGTCATGGGGACGGCCTCCGCTTCGACATCGCTCCGTGATCCATCATCCGCCGCTTCCCCGGGATCCTCCACGGCACCTTTGAACCGGGGGTCCGGCGCGGACGCGAGGTCAGGCGGGCGGCGTGCGCAGGGCGAGGACGGCCATGTCGTCGTGTCCGTCGCTGGGGTGGTGATCGGCCAGTGCCAGAACGAAATCCGGCAGCGGCAGGGCCGCGTACGCGGTGGCGAGATCGGCGAGCTCGTCGAGGCTCTCGTCGATGGACCGGGCAGGGTGTTCGATCAGCCCGTCCGTGAAGAAGACGACCGTGGAGTCAGGGGGCAGGTGCCGGGAGTGGTCGGGGCGGGGTTGTTCAGGGTCGACCCCGAGCGGCAGCCCCGGCTCGGCGAACAGGGATTCCGCCCGGCGCCCAGGGACGATCAGCAGGGGCGGGACGTGGCCCGCGGTACTCCAGTGGAGGCGCCAGCCCGGTCCGGCCGGTTCGATGCGCGCCAGCGTCGTGGTGGTGATGGGGTTGCTAGTCATGGCCTGCAGGGTGCGGTCGAGCTGGGCGAGGACGACACCGGGCGCACCGCCATGTTCGAACAACAGAGCGCGCAGCATGTTGCGGGTGGAGGCCATGGAGGCCGCGGCCCGCAGATCATGGCCGACCACATCACCGATGACGACCGCCACGACCTTGCCGGGCAGCAGAATGGCGTCGTACCAGTCTCCGCCGAGCTGACTCGGCTCGGCAGCGGGCCTGTATGTGGCGGCCGCGGCGAAAGGCTGCAGGTCAGGAAGTGTCGGCAGCAGAAGCCGCTGGAACTGCTCGGCTCCGACCCGTACCCGCTCGAACAGGCGGACGTTCTCGATCGCGATCCCGGCGGCGCTGGCCAGGGCGACGACGACGTTCTCGTCGTGAGCGTCGAAAGGCTGTCCGTCGCGCCGCTCGGAGAGGTAGAGGTCGCCGTAGATCTCGCCGCGGACACTGATCGCGACGCCGAGCAGGCTACGCATACAGGGGTGGCCTGGCGGGAACCCGGTGGACGACGGATGAGACAGGATGCTCTCCACGCGCAGCGGCTCCGGATGACGAATCAGGTGCCCGAGGACCCCCTGGCCGCGGGGATATCCGGTGTGGGCCAGGTCAGCGCGTTCCTGCTCGGACAGGCCGACGGCGATGAACCGCTCCAAATGGTCTCCGGACTCGTCGAGTACGCCCAGTGCCCCGTAGCGGGCGCCCACCAGATCCATGGCGGTGGTGACGATACGGTTCAGCACCGCGGGCAGCTCCACCTCCCGGCTGATGGACACCACGGCATTCAGCAGGCCCTGAACTCGGTCCATGGCGTCCAGCAGAGACTGCAATTGCTCGTCGATCCGGACCAGCTCGGCACGCAGACGTTCGTGCAGGTCGGCGGTGTGCGGCCGCCTCGGGTGGATGCCGTGCTCGATTCCCGCCATCACAATCACCCAGGAACCGCACGGCCGATCTCGGTCGCCTTCCGTCTGCGGCAACCTCTCCGCACCGTTGTCGGGTCCGCCCACACGATTGAGGAGTGCATTTTCGGCCTCCTGGCAGGACCCTCGGTGATCAAGGTCATGGCCTCATGGCGTCGCACGACAGAAAGAGCGATGAGGCCATTATTTCAAATGTGCGAGGACGGCGTCGGCGGCGCGTGCCGTCCGGCTGACAGCTTCGGCCAAGCACGTCTACAGAGTGTCAGCGGTCAGCCGGAAGCGTGGCGGCGGAGAGCGACTGGCACACGAAAGGCTCACGGGCCTCGTCCAGGCGCTCATCCGATCGGGAGGGCAAAGCAGTGCTTGCCGGACGGCCGGAGAGCACCGGCACACCCGCGGCACCACCATCTCCGGCGCCGACGACTCCGCCCCGGCTTGCTGCCCGACTGCCCCCATCGCCCCTCCCTGCACTCACCCCGTCCTGCGGCAACCCCTGGTCAGTCCCAGGCCGGGCCGCACACGACGCGATACGGCGACCGTCCGGCGCGCGCCTCGGCGATCACCCTGCCCGCCCAGCCCGGGTTGACCATGACCGTCTACAGCGCCGAACCGGGCACACGCGATAACGACGCGCTGCGCCTGCTGTCCGCCTGGGCCGCCACCGAGGACGCCCGCCCTTCCCCCAGCCCGCAAAGCCGCGAGGCGTACCTACTACCGACGGCTGCCAGGCAGAGGCCACTCCCCCGGGCCGCTGGTACGGCCAAGTACGGCCAAGCCGACCGGCACGCGTTACGAGCCGTCGCCGCCCATCTCTGCCATGAAGCGCACCGGGTCGCTGTCGAACCCGCGGATCACCTCGTGCAGTGCCCAGGCCCCGGAGTCATCCGGGGTGAACTCCGCGACGGTCGCGGCCGTCGCCCCCGCCACCTGCGCGAAGTCGTCGGCCAGGAGCTCCCTGTACCCCTCGACGACTTGCACGCCGGCGTTTGATATCTCACCGAACGTTCGCGTACCGCCGCTCTGGTGGATGGCCACCCCCACCACCACCCGCCCGGAGGTGGACGGCATCCGGTCGAACTCCAGGACCATCACCTCGACGAAGCCGAAGCCCTGGCCATTCTCGCTATGGCGGCTCATGTTGATGGTGCCGTCGGGAGAACGACTCTCAGTGTGGACGACGTACACCGGTCGCCCCTGAGGGGCGTCCGCAGAGTAGACCGCGCCGATGATATCCAGATGGCGAGGCGACTCCCCCAGCGGGCTCGGATCCCAGCGAAGCCGTATCTCGACCTTCCCAAGCCCTCTGCCGGCGCTGGCCACTTCGACTCCCCCACGTCACGACGTCGCCACGGGAAAACCCCGTGTCGCCACGGGAAAACCCCGCATGCTCAAGTATGGCCGCCGACAAGCCTATTGATGCTTCCTTAGCGCAGGATCGCCGCCCGACGAGGGCATCGGCCGCCGGTCACAGCGCAGGGCCGGGGACGCCCCGCGTCGGCGATCACCACCACGTCGCTACCCAGGAAGACCGACGCCGAACGTGGCTCAGCAGGGGCCGTCGCTCCCCGGAAAGGCTTCGTATTCGGTCTCCCGATTGCATCGGCTGGGCGCTATGGTCTGCGCCCCGGGTGGGAGTCGCCGGTCCGCGATGGTGAAGTGCGAGGGATCCGATGGCCACGGCGCCGTGGAGTACGAGGCGAGGGGCGCCACGCGGCGGTCACGAGTGGTGGCCGCTCATCTGGAGTCACCGTGACCAGCTCCTGGAGGTGGCGCGGCGCGGATCCATGAGTGCGGAGGACGCAGAAGACGCCGTGCACGAGGCGATGCTGCGTGCCGTGCAGCGGCCCGAGCTGGACGGCGAGCGGCTCGGCGACTGGCTCAGGTCGGTCACCGTGCGGCTCTGTGCCGACCGGCATCAGCAGGTCCGCCGGGAGGTGGAGGCGGGCCGTCGTGCCATGGCCGCGACTGCGGGCGCGGCCCCGCTCGATGAGGTGGTCTGCGACCGGGAGGAGGCGAGGTGGCTGGCGCGCAGGAGCGGGGGGCTGCCGGCCCGGCAGGCCGAGGCACTGCGGTTGAGGGCCGAGGATCTCGACGTGGGTCAGGTGGCCCGGCGGATGGGGCTGAGCTATCGCACGGTGGAGTCACTCCTCGCCCGAGCGCGGCGCACCCTGCGCCACGCGCTGGCGGGCACTCTGGCCGTCTGGTCGTGTGTGTATCCGGTGCGGCGCCTCGGCGCGGCCGGTCAGGCGGCGGTCGTCTCCACCGCGGCGGCCGTGGCCGTTCTCGGTCTCGCCTTGCCGGCTCCGTCTTCCCGGCTGCCCGCGCCGCCACGTCCCGCTCCGTCCGCCGCTCGGCAGACGCACCCCGTACAGGTCTCGTCCATGCCCGACAGGGTCGTCAAGGCGGTGCCTTCTGTAACCGATTCCGCCGCCGGTCCCGACCGCGGCGCGCGCCCGGGCCACGGCAACCGTGCTCCGACGGCGGGACACACCGCCCTGGGCTCCGGGCTGTTGGGGCTGCCGGTGGAGTCGGTGATGCCCCGAGTGAGCGTTCCGTCCGGGCTGCGCCTTCCCTCGCTGCCCTCGCATCCCTCATATCCCTCCTATCCCTCGCTTCCTGAGCAGCCTTCCGCCACGGAGCTCGGCCTCCCCGCCGTTCCCACGGCATCCGAAGTGCCGAAGACACTGCCCTCCGCCCTGCCTTCCGATGCAGTGCCTTCCGATGCGGAGCCTTCTGACGCAGTGCCTTCCGATGCAGTGCCGCCGCCGGGCTGAGCGAGAGGGAGGCCGGCGGGTCGGCGCCGTGTGAGACCCGCGTCCTACGACGGCTTGGGTGACGGGAACAAAGGGGAGGGGCTGTACCCGGGTGACGGCAGCCGCAGGGAGGGCAGCGGGTTCGGTTTCGGATCGTCGGACGGGGGCCGCTCGGTCGGAAGCCCGGGCAGCTTCGGCTTCGACTCGTGCCCTTCTTTCCCGTCGTCGTCCGAGGGGCTGCTCTGCCCCGAGGGGGTGGCGGGCTGCTGCGCATCGTGGTCGTGGCCGTCCTTTGCCGGCTGGTGCGACGGCTCGCTCGCTCCGGGGTGTCCCGAGGTCGCGACGGCCTGGTGTGCATAGACCCGCATCCAGCTGAGCACCAACTCCAGGTAGGAATCGGAATGGTTGTAGGCGAGCACGGCCTTGCGGATGCCGGCGCCCTTCGACAGGTCGCCGCCCGCCGTGCACAGATACCGCCCGGCGGCCAGCCAGGCGTCGTCGATCTGGTGCGGGTCGCGTGTGCCGTCGCCGTTGCCGTCGCTGCCCCAGCGCCGCCAGGTGGACGGGATGAACTGGGCGGGGCCGACGGCGCGGTCCCAGACGCGGTCGCCGTCCCAGACACCGTGGTCGGTGTCGTGGATGGCTGCCACGCCCGGGCTGCCGTCAAGTCGCGGCCCGAGTATGGGACTTCGTGTACGGCCCTGCGCGTCCAGGGCGCCACCGCGGGCATGCCCGGACTCCACCCGGCCGATCGCCGCGAGCATCGGCACCGCGATCCCGCACCCCGGCGCCTCGGACGCCAGCTCCTTTGCCGCGCTCCGGTATGCCGCGAGGACCCGGCCCGGAATCCCGTACGCCGCCGGCAGCACCGGCAGCGCCTTGGCAGTGCCGCCCTTGCTCTTGCCCTTGTCCTTGAACGGGAACGGGCGCGTCCCCGGGATCACCGCCGGCGCATCGGGATACAGGGGCGGGCTTCCGCCGCTGGCCTGGGGCGGCGCAGCGGACGGGCTTTCGGCCGCCACCGGCGACAGGTCGGCCAGCTGCAAGAGAGTGACGGTCGCCATGCCGCCGGCCGCGGCGACGGCGACCGCCCCGCTGAGGATCTGGTGCCAGAGCAGTGTTCTGCGCTTCCCGCCTCGGCCGCGGGCGCGGCTTGTGTCCCGGCCGTCACGTCCCATACGCCGTTCCATACGCCGTTCCATACGCCGTTCCGTATGCCGTTCCGTACGCCGACTCGTACGGCTGTCCGTCGGGCGATCCGTGGCGCGCTCCCCGTCCATGGGCCGGCTCACCAGCAGAACGCCTTTCCTCCGGACATCGCCGTCCATTTGCCGCCCGAACCGCGCATCCCGAAGGCGCACTTGGTGTCGGTCGTCCCCTTGCCCGCGACGTAGGTCAGCGGGACGGTCAGCCCGTCGAAACGCTGCCCGCGGAAGGTGGTGAGCTCCTTGACCAGACCGGCCCTGCTGATCTCGCCCGCGCCGCGCGCCGCCTTCTCGAACACCTTCGCGGAGGCCCAGCCCTGCGCGGCCGCCGGACCGGGCGACTTCCCACCGCCGTACTTCTTCCAGGCGGAGTTGAACTGGCCGAACCCGGCCGCTGTCGAGCCCGTGAAGGGGAACGTGGGTGTCACGGCCAGTACGTTCTTGAGGCCGGGCTTGGAGGCGGTGGCGCCGTCCACTGTGGCGCCCGGCTGCAGGAATTGCGGGGTGAAGTTCTGCCGGCTGCAGGACGAGGCGACCCTGTTCACGGTGTTGGGGTCACCGGTGACGAGCATCAGCTCGACGCCCGCGTTACGTGCCTGGATGCACTCGGCGGTGAAGTCCGGCTGGGTCACCGAGATCTTCGCGTTGTACACGGGATCGAGGCCGTAGCGCTCGGCTGCCTTGCCGCTTCCGAAGAACCGGTCCTGCACATGCGTGCACGCGTCCGAGTCGGTACAGAAGAGAGCGCCGAGCTTCTTGCCCTTGCCGTATTTGGCGCCGACCTGGGCGAGGCCGTCGAGTGCGGAGTTGGTGCCGGGGCACTCGCTGAACAGCATCGGGCTCGCGGTCCATGCGGTGGTCGAGCAGTCGCCTCCCACGACGGGGACCTTCATCTTCTCGACGTAGCTCTTCCAGGCGTTCATGGTCTGCGTGGTGGTGAACGAGGCGACGATCGCGACCACCTTGCGCTGCTCGACCAGCTCCTGCATCTGGCTGCGTCCCTTGGACGCGTCGGCGCCGTCGTCCATGACGATCACCTGGACCTTGCGCCCGTTGATCCCGCCCTGGGCGTTGACGGTCGCCGCCCAGGCCTGCAGGGCGCGCGGGCCCTGCGCGAACGCGACGCCGCCGGGACCGGAGGTCGTACCGACGCTGCCGATGACGATGGGCCCGCCGCCGCTCTTGGCCGTCTTGCCTCCGCTGCCCGAGGCGGAGCCGCCACTGCCGCTGCCAGCGCCGCTGGTGCCCGCCCCGCTCCCGGACGCCGCGTCGTCCGACGCACCGTCGCCCGAGGTGGCATCGGCCGATCCGTCTGCGCCGACGGTGGTGTCCGCGCCGGCGGCCCCGGTGGCGACCTGGCCCCCGCCGCCGACGGAACGTACGACGGTGTCGTGGTCGACCCGGCTGCCGCAGGCGGCGAGCGCCAGGCTCAGCGCCGCCACGGCCGCCGCTGTGGCGCGCGTACGGGTTGGGATCATGGTCTCCTCCACGGAGCGGGGACGAAGTCGTGGGGTGCTGGGGTGGGTGGCGGGGCCGAGACGTTCAGGTGTGGGCGCCGAGGTACTGCGCGATCAGCCGGTCGCTGTCCAACTCGCCCGGTTCTCCGGCGAATTCGATGCGTCCGCGGTTCATCAGGTAGACGTAGTCGGCCAGTTCGAGGGCGCGTGCGACGTACTGCTCAACCAGGAGCAGGGCGCGGCCGTCGTCGGCCAGCCTGCCGAGAAACTCGAAGATCTCGTCGACGACCACGGGGGCCAGGCCCATCGACACCTCGTCGAGCAGCACGTAGTCGGCGTCGGTGACATAGGCGTGGGCGAGCGCCAGCATCTGCTGCTGGCCTCCGCTCAGCGATCCGGCGAGCTGGCCGAGCTTGTGGCCCAGGACAGGGAAGGCAGAGACGGCACGCTCGACGGCCTCGCCGAGGTCGCCGCCCGCCGCCTGGATGAGGATGTTCTCCTTCACGGTCAGGGTCGGGAACACCCCGCGCCCTTCGGGGACATGGCAGACGCCGTTGCGGGCCAGGGTGTGCGGGCGCTTGCCCGTGAGGTCCTTGCCGTCCACGCTCAGGCGTCCGGCGGTCGGTGCAAGAAGGCCGGAGGCCACCCTCAACAGGGTGGTCTTTCCGGCGCCGTTGGTGCCGAGTAGCGCCACCACGGACTCCGGAGGGAGCCACAGACTGACGTCGCGAAGGACGCGTGTGCCGCCGTATCCGGCGCTGATGTTGTCGAGTTCCAGCACTACGCGGCCTCCGATCCCAGGTAGGCGGCGCGCACGGCGGGGCTGGCGCGCACCTCGGCCGGGGTGCCCTCGAAGATCATCTGGCCGAAGTCGAGTACGTACAGGTAGTCGCAGACCGACATGACGAGGCCCATGTCGTGCTCGACGAGCAGGACGCCGCAGCCGCGTTCGGCCACGACCTCGGTGACGATGGCGCCGAACTTCTCGGTCTCGGCGGTGTCGAGGCCGGACGACGGCTCGTCGAGCAGCAGCATCGAGAAGTCGCCGGCCAGGACCCGGCCGAGGTCGACGAGGCGGCGCTGCCCGGTGGAGAGGGAGCCCGCGATCTCGTGGCGCAGGGCGCGCAGGCCGCACAGTTCGAGGACCTCTTCGGTGGCGGCACGCACGGCCTTCGTCTCGGCGGGGGTGGACAGGAGCTGCTTGAGGGGGTGGCTGCGGGCCAGTCCCGCCTCGCGCCCGAGGGCGATGTTCTGCTCGACCGTGAGGGAGTCGAAGAGGTCCATCCGCTGGAAGGTCCGCCCGAGGCCGAGCTGGGCGCGGGCGGCGGGCGGGCGGGCGGTGATGTCCTTCCCGAAGAGGTGGATCTCCCCTTGGGTGGGGCGCAGCAGCCCTGAGCAGGCGTTGAAGGTGGTGGTCTTGCCCGCGCCGTTGGGGCCGATCAGTCCGGTGACACGGCCGAGCGGTGCGTCGAAGGCGGCCGAGTCCACGGCGGTGTTGCCGCCGAAACGGATGGTCAGGTCCTTGATCTGCAAGCCCGTCGGCTGCGCGTCGGCCGTGCTCTCGGCCCCGGTGGCCTGCCCGGCAGCCGCTCTCTCGGCCTTGGTGGCCGGCGTGGTGGCCGCGTTCTCGGTCTCCGTCGGCTTCATGAAGGCATGGCCCTCGTTCATCGCGTGACCTCCTTCGTCAGTCCCGCGCCGACCCGGATCCTTGTGGTCCCGGCCTGAGCGCGACGCGCCTTCCTGACAGCCGCCAGACGCTGGGCCGCGGGGCCCGGTGCGTCGAGGCGCTCGTCGGACCGCGAACCCGCCGGCTCCTCGGGCGGCTGCCCGGTGCCGCGGCGGCGGGCCGCGCCCGCCTCGTACAGCGCGACCAGGAGCGCCCCGACGCCGAAGAGCACGGGCAAAGCCTGAGCGAAGGTGTCGTCGGTGAGGTACGCCGGGACCACCGCGACCAGCACCGCTGCGAGGGGCGGGCCTGCCGAGCGCAGACCGGAGCAGAGGACCAGGACGGTCAGCCAGGTCAGTGAGGTGTACGAGAGGAAGGGCGCGCCCGTCGCCGACTGGCCCTGGGCCGCGTACAGCGCTCCCGCGACTCCTGCGACGAACGCCGAGATGGCGAAGACGGTGACCCGGGTGACGTTCACCCCGAGGCCGAGGGTGGAGAGCGTCGTCGGCGAGTCGGCCATGGCGCGCAGCAGCCGCCCGAGCCGGCTGCGGCCGACGAGTGCGATGAGGACGGATCCGGCGACCGCGAAGGCGAGCAGGACGTAATAGAAGGCTTCGTCGCTCTCGAAGAGGCCGGGGCGTGGCGCGGGCAGCGTGTTGGTGGCGCCGAACATCCAGGACGTGCCGTAGATCGCCCGCTCAAGGAGCAGCCCCAACCCGAAGGTGGCCAGGGCGAGATACAGGCCGGAGAGCCGGATCGCGGGGATCGCCACCAGCATGCCGACCGGCACGGCGACCGCCCCGGCGAGCAGCACGGCGAGCAGCCACGGGAGTCCGGCGCCGACCGCGAGATGCGAGAACGTCGATGCGCCCACGGCGACCAGGGCGGCGTGCGCGAGCGAGACCTGTCCCGAGGTGCGGACAAGGAGCTGCAGCGAGGCGAAGATCGGCACGAACACCAACGCAGCCGAATACACGGGAAGTTTGGACGCGGCCACGATCGGTATGCCCGCCGCGAGCACCACCGCGGCGACCGCCGTGATCCGCGCGGTGGCACGGCTGACCAGTGGCCGGGACGCCGGCGCCGGGCGGTGTCCGCCGATCTCGGCGAGTCTGCCGCGGCCGACCAGGAGGAGCGCCACGAACAGCACCACGAACGGCATCGCGGGCGGCAGCCCCGCGAACGTCTCGGAGTGGGACACCCACTTGGTGGCGAGGGCGGCGAGGACCCCGATGAGCAGTCCGCCGGCGTAGGTCAGCGGGAGGCTGGAGAAGAGTCCGACGGCCGCGGCCCCGTACGCCTGCACCACCAGAAGGGTCAAGAGGAGTACGTCCAGGCCGAGTTGAGGGGCGAGCAGCACCCCGGAGGCGGCGGCGAACCAGCAGCCGATGAGCCAGGCCCGGCTGCGCACGGCGAACGCACTGGTGCCGGAGAGCTCGAGGAGATCCGGGTCGTCGACGACGGCGCGCATCCGCACGCCCATCGAGGAGAGCCGGAAGAAGGCGAAGAATCCGAGTGCGCAGACCGCCGCCACGATGGCCGAGGTCAACTGGTCGATACCGACGTTGACTCCGATCACGGTGACGGTGTCGGTGGGCAGGAAGCCGGGGAAGTCGAGGGCAGCGCCGCCGTAGCCCGCGAGCAGCGCGCTCATGATGATCAGCTGCAGCCCGATGGTGGCCACCATCTTCGTGGCCGCGGTGCCTGCGGCCAGCGAGCGGGTGACGCGTTCCATGAGCAGCGCGATGAGCGGCGGTACGAGGATCACGGCGACGGCGAGCGCGAGGGGCCAGGGCAGTCCGCGCAGGGTGCGCAGGTCGTAGTAGACGAACGCGGACACGGCGGCGATGGCACCGTGCGCGAAGTTGAAGATGCCCGACGTCTTGTAGGTGAGCACCAGGCCCATGGCGGCGAGGCCGTAGACGGATCCGGTGGTGATGCCGACGACGAGGAACGGCAGCAGATCGTTCACGCTGCACACACCCCGCAGAGGTCTCCCCCGCCGGCTCCGACGGGTGCCACGTGCTTGCCCGCCACCAGCGGGCAGTCGGGGTGGTGCGCGCGGTCCATGCCCTCGGCCCGCACCAGCGGCAGGGCGAGCGTGGTGTCCGTCGGCCCGCTGCGGTGGGTGCGCGTCGCGGGGAACGCGTCCTCGTCGTCCACGGGAGCGAGGGCGATCAGCGAGATACGGCGCTCGCCGAGCGTGCGGCGGGCCCGCAGCAGCCACAGGCAGAGGCCGCCGGCACAGACCGCGAACCCGGCGACCCCGAGGTTCAGCCAGGCCGCCTGCCGTGCCGTCGACACGGTGCCCCCTGCGCCGAACCAGGCGGTCACGATCAAGGCGAGTCCGACCAGGGTGGTGCCGCAGACGGTCACCACGTCCCGGTCGCGCCAGGGCACGGTGCGACCGTCCACGCCGCTCATCGAACGTCCCCTTCGCCGAGGGGAGTCGGAGCGGACCGCTCGGGCTCGGCCGGGGAGGCCGCCGAGCCCGGGGAGACCGAAGCGGTCCGCTCGCGTGCGGGTGATGCCACGACGGCACCGTTGTCGTGCCGGTCCCCGGCTAGGGCGGGAGCGGCCCCGCCGACGCCGCCGGCGGCGCGCAGCGCCTGCTCGATGCGGTCGAGTTTGCGCCACTCGTCGCGCAGGTCCGCCGAGAGCCACAACGCGGTCGAGATGCCGAGCAGGAACAGGCTGCCGAGCCCGGCGCTGACGACGTACGGCAACTGCTCGGCGGGATACGGCGTACCGCTCACTCCGCGCCAGCCGACGACGAGGGTCGCGGCGCCCGCCAGTGCGGTGACCGCAGCGGTCAGCCGGTCCCACTGACTGCGTATCCGGGTCACGATGTCCATCGAGTCTTCACTCCCAACAGGCGCAGCAGGGTGCCGGCGGCAAACGTGGCCACGGCGCCGAACGCGAGCACGATGTAGAGGCCGGTGACGCCCATGTCGGCCGGACTGGTGGCCAGTTGGACCGGCCTGGTGCCCTTTGGCGTGGACGAGCTGTCGTCGGACGGCGTTTTCGGGGCGGCCGGGCTGTCGTCGGCCGGTGCCTGGGAGCCCGCGGCGTCCCCGCCGCCGCCCGCCCCGGACGGCGCCTGCGGCACGGGGGCGGGCGGCGCGCCTCCGCTGCCGGGCGGCGCCTCGATACGACCGGCGTCGGCGGAGGCGCGGCCGAACACGTACGTCACGGTGTAGACCGCCCCGGACTGGGTGTCCTGTTGCCGTGCCTGCACTTCGAGACCGGCCGACACGACGCCCTGCTCGGTGCGCTTCTCGTCCAGGTAGTGGATCTTGATTCCCGCGGCCGCAAGGGCCTTGGCCGGATCGGCGGCGTCGGGCAGCGGTGCGGACTGCCCCACGACCTTGAGTCCGTCCGGGGTGATCTCCACACCCTGGCCGGCGATCTCGGTGCGGCCGATGCTGAGTTCGGAGTCCCGTACGACCTTGCCGTCCCGGTCGACCGTGGCGGTCGCGGAGCTGAGCACCCGGCCGAGTTCGAGGACGCGGTTGACGGCCCACGGCTTGGTGTCCGAGGTGGCCGTGGCCTTGCCCGTAAGGGCGTCCGGGTCCACCGACGTGCGGGCCATCGCCGTGGTGGACGCCGCCGCCGCGTCCTGGCCGAGGACCGTACTGGCCTCCGCCTCGGTGGACGTCTTGGTGCTGTGCGAGCGCATGACATGCGGACCCTTGCCGCTGGTGGCGCTCTCGTCGGAGGGGTAGGTGGAGGCTGCGTACGCCGGATAGCCGGGGAACTTCTGCCCGGTCTGGCTGCCGATCAGCGCGGGCGCGGAGATGACCGTCTCGCCGGGGTAGGGGCTGCCGGCCCACCCCGATGACTCGCCGACCGCGTAGTTCACACAGGCCCGGGCCACCGGAACACCCACCCCGGTGGGCGCCTGCAGCAGCGTGTCGTTGCTCGCACTCACGGTCACCTGCACGCCCTGCGCCGTCGCGGCCACCGGGCAGTCGCCGCCCTCGGAGTCTTCCGGCCCGGCCGCATGGGCCGCCGCCGGCAGGAACACCAGGAGCGCGACCGTGCCCGTCCCGCAGAGCGCGCGGGCTCGCAGGGGGAGGGAGAGGGATCCTCGCACGGACATCGATGCCCTTCGCCTAGATTTGACGGACCGTCACATTTGGCTGACCCGCCGCACTCTCTGCGCACGTACCGAGACTCGGAAGGGGTCGCATGGCCGCATCCCGGTGAACGGACCTGCCACTCCCGCTCAGTGGGACTCACCGACGGACACCGCGGGCTCCCCGCACCAGCCGCGACGCACCCGAAGGGTGAGGATTCTGTAGGCGCACGGCAGGGGCCTCGCAAGGGACACCCATTAAGGCCAGCGGACCGTCACACTGTCGGCGTCCAGGTCGGTTCGATCGCGGACGCCTGCGCAGTACACGGCCCGGACCCATCACGACACGGCCCCCGGCTCGCACTCTCGCGCTGGCTCTCGCTCTCGCTCTCGCTCTCGCTCTCGGTGGAGGCGGACATGACGGCACCGGCAAAGGTCGGCGGACACGCGAGCGACGTCCCCGCCCCGAGCTCCATGATCGAACGTATGACGCTCATCCTCGACGCGTTCGACCCCCACACGCCCAGCCTCTCCCTGCTCGACCTCGCCGAACGCACCGGCCTGCCACGCTCCACCCTGCATCGCATCCTCGACCAGATGATCCGGCTGCGCTGGCTCACCCACTCCACGGGCGGCTACCGGCTCGGCATGCGCCCGCTGGAGCTCGGCGGGCGCGCCGCGGGACACAACGAGATCAGGGACGTCGTCACGCCTCTGCTGCACGAGATGTGCCGGCACACCGGCCTGGCAGGGCATCTCGCCGTTCTCGACGGACGCGAGGTGGTCTTCCTGGAGAAGGCGGGCGGCCGGTCCGCCGCCCAGCTGCCCACCCGGCTCGGCGCACGACTGCCCGCACACACAACGGCTGTGGGCAAGGCGATCCTCGCCACGCTCGACCCGGGCCTGGTCGACTCGGCCTATCGCGGACAACTGCCCATGAGCACCCCACGCACCCTGCGCACCGCCACTGACCTGCACCACGAACTGTCCAGGATTCGCAGGCGGGACGGCCTGGCCATCGACAACGAAGAGACGCTGACGGGCTTCCGCTGCGTCGCGGCCCCTTTGCGCAGTGGCGGCCCGGCAACGGCCGCGCTGTCGCTCTGCGGCGACTACCAGGCGGTGGATTTCAAGGAGTTGGCCCCCCTGGTGCACGACCTCGCGGGCGAGGCGCGCCGTGCGCTGTTCCCGCGTCAGTGTCACCATCGGACGGGCTAGCGCGGGGCGGCAGAAACGCAGGCACCTGAATCGGTCCGCCCGGCCCTTCGGAGTTGTCAGTGACCTGGACCGGGCCGGGCGCAACAAGGTCAGGTGAGTCACCATCCCCTCTTCTGAGTCACCATCCCCTCTTCGCCGGCTGCCGGCGGTGCGCGCCTTCGCGTCCCACCACCCTTCCAGGTGGGCATGGACGGGGCTCCGAGTCTTCGCAGTCAGCGGGAGGCGGTGAGTCTGCCGGATTCCGCGTCGACCGCACGTTCCCCGCGTCCCCGCAGCGTGAAGTCCGCGTCCACCGTCGCGCCCGCCCGCAACAACGTGCGGAGGGCCAGAGGGTGCCGCCCGGGCGCCGACGCCACGATGCCGAGGTGCCCTTCGGGCAGACCCGCGACGGCGTAGCGTCCCTGCACGTCCGTGACAGTGCTGACCAATTGCCGCCCCCGACCGTCCAGAACGACCACCACCGCGCCGCGCACCGGTTCTTGGTCGACGTCGCGGACCATGCCGGCCAGCGCGGGCACCGGTTCGCCGAAGTGGTGCCGGTGGACCGGGAGTGCGGTGGGTACGGGCGTCTCGAGAGCGGGGTCGTCCGCGGGCGGCTCGGCGACCTCTTCCTCGAGCGCAGCACGCTTGTGGCGCCCATGGTCCAGTGCGAGGAGCGCTACGCCCCCGGCGATCCAGCCGCACAGCACAAGGACCGGCTTGAGTACGCCCGCGCCACCGAAGTACAGGATGCCGCGCAGCGCGTCGATGGCGTTCGCCAAGGGCATGACGGCGTGCACGTCCTGATAGAACTCCGGCAGCAGTGGGGCGGGCACCGCGCCTCCGCTCGTGGGGATGGACATGACGATGAAGAGCGTCATGCCGACCGCGGGCAGGAACCGGCCGGTGAAGGGCGCGAGTCCGGAGGCAGTCGCGGCCACCGCCGTGGTGAGCAGGAAGGCGACGGCCATCACGGACGGTTCGGGGTTCAGGTAGCCCAGGCCGGTCCCCGCCGCGTAGCCCACGGTGCTGAACACCGCGGCGACGAGCGCCAGGGCCAGCAGCTTGCGGCGACGGTTGAGGGTGACCGCGCGCAGCAACGTCGTGGCGAGGATGTAGGCCGGGATGTTCCATGCGATGCCGAAGTAGAGCACGGTCGAGCCCATCGGGTCCTTGGCCGTGGTCGGAACGACGTCGCGGACCGTGAGCGTGTCTGCCGTGCCGGCGACCTTGCTGAAGGACGTGATCAACGTCTGTTCCAGCGACGCTCCGTTGGCCTTCGCGACGTAGAGCACCGGGTGCCCCCCGTCGACGGCGTAGCCCGCGAAGGCGTCCCGGTCCAGGACGGCCTGCCGCGCCCGCTCTCGACCCGCCACGGGGGTGACGTCGAATCCGCCGGCGGTCTGCGCGCGCAGCTTCGCGTCGACCCGGTCCGCCTCGGCGCCTGTGGCCACGGCCACCTTCACGTGATGCGGCCCGGGCGCGTGCAGGGCGGGCGCGAAGAAGAAGATCATCCCCAGAAAGAGGACCGCGGGAAACCAAGCCGCCTCGGCCAGGGCCTTCGCCACCGCCCCGCGCGGTCGTGTGCCGTTCTCCACCGTGTCGTGCTCCGTTCCCGCATCCATAGATGTACCGATCGGCACACAAATAACGATTGGACAATACATGTACCGTGCGGTACGTTCAAAATGTGTCCCGTCCGATGAACACCGAGAAGCGTGCCGAACTCCTTGGTCAAGTGGTGGAGTACGTGCAGCGCCACGGCCTCGCGAACCTGTCGCTGAGCCCGCTCGCCGAGGAGATCGGCACGACGAAGCGCATGCTGCTCTACTACTTCGGCAGCCGGGGAAATCTGCTGGCCCGGGCCCTGGCGGCAAGCCGACCCGATGCCCACGCGATGTTCGACACCGTCGAGGACGCTGCGGACCTGCGCCGGTCGGCCCGGGCACTGTGGAAGGCGATCACGGTGGGCGAGCAGGCCGGGCCCATCCGGATACTGCTCCAGCTTCTGAGTCTGGCAGCGACCGACCCGGACGAGTACGGAGACCTGGCCCGCGAGACCGTCGAGGTCATGATCGGCCCGATCGCGGACGCCGTCGGCCGCCTCGGCCACCCGAGAGAGGTGGCCCGCGAACGGGCGACTCTCCTCGTCTCCGGCCTACGAGGCCTGTGCCAGGACCGCCTGGTGACGGATGACGCGGCCCGCACCGACGCGGCAGCCTTCCACCTCATCGAGACGGTGGTCGAGCCGAGGCACTGAACCGGCGCACCATCGTGGCGCGGACCGCGAACATCCGAACGGAAAACAGCGGTAGGCGCCAGGTGACAGGCCCCGGCAGGAGCCCCCGCACCGCCTCGGGCGCCACTGTCTGGGCCCGCTGGCCGGCTTCGTGATCCGCTGGACGTACTGGACGATCCAGGTGATCTCGATCGGCGGCAAGGTCATCGCCGCCGGCATCTACATCCGTTTCTGATGGCCCGAACTGCCGCTGTGGGCACGGTGGTGGCGTTCTCGCAGTCGTCCAAGCAGGCCTGAGCCGCGCAAGGCGGGCAGCTTACGGCGCCGGAGACGGGCCCACGGTCATCCGGTGCACACCCCTGGTCACGCTGCCGCGCGCCGGCTCAGGCGAACGGACGGTCCCCGGCGATCGCCACGCGTTCGGCGACCCGGGGGTGCGGCGCGTAGTCGTTGACGGCGTAGTGCTGGGTCGCGCGGTTGTCCCAGAAGGCGACGTCGCCCGCCTGCCAGCGGAATCGCACCTGGAACTCCGGGACGTGGGCCTGCTGGAAGAGCAGCCGGAGCAGGCGGTCGCTCTCCGGGCGCTCCAGGCCGATGATCCGGGTGGTGAAGGAGGTGTTGACGAACAGCATCCGGCGTCCGGTCTCCGGGTGGCGACGCACCACGGGATGCTGGACGGGCGGGAACTGCTCCTGGAACGGGGCCAGTTGCTCCGGCGAGTAGAAGCGTGCAAAGCCCGGCAGGAAGTCGTGGACGGCACTCGCGCCGTCGATCCGCTCGCGCACCTCGACCGGCAGGTTGTCGTACGCGGCCGCCATGTCCGCCCACATCGTGTCGCCGCCCACGGGGGGCACCTCCCGCAGCTGCAACACGGCGCCCAGGGCCGGGCGTTCACGGAAGGTGACGTCCGTGTGCCAGACGTTCTCGTACGTGGGAACGGCACCGGCCGACTTGTCGAAGCGCACCACGTCGTCGCCGTCACCTGGAGCGAGCAGCGGATTGGTCTCCACCTCTCCCCAGTTACGGGCGAATTGGCGCTGCGCGTCGGAGGTCAGGTGCTGGCCGCGGAAGAAGAGCACCTTCCATTCGAGGAGCGCGCGGTTCAGTTCCTCCCGCACCGCGACGGACACGGGCCGCGAGAGGTCGAGGCCGCGGATCTCCGCTCCGATAACGCGGCCCTGCGGAACGAGTTCGAACCGCTCGTACGGCCTCTCGCGCACACCGTCCGGCAGGCGATTCAGGATGCGAGTGCCCTCGTGCAGGCCGTCGGCGGGGATGCGGTGGTCGCGCAGGGCAGATGTGGGGGCGACGTCGTGGGTGAGCGACATGGCGAACTCCTTCGAAGCTCAGGAAGGGGCCGGCGGCGGACGGCGCGACGCGACGTTTCCGGGAACCGGTACGGGAAGGCTCAGGCCCGAATACGGAGGCCTGCGGCGGATTCAGCGACAGGAAGACGCCGGGGGCGAACCCACCCGGCCGCGGCGGCGCAGAAAGCCGTATCCGCGGGGCGCGCACTCACCGCGGGGGCCGCTGTGCTGCGGCTCATCCTCACGGAAGTTCAAGTGCGTCTGCATGTCGGCCACCTTAACGCAGAGACCTGCGAGCCGACACCACGCGTCCATACGGCGGAGACCCGCGCAACAGAAAAGGGCCACAAGGGGAGAACTCGCTCCCCGCCTTGCGGAGGAGTTCAGCGTGCGGGCGCCCGCACGCTGGACGCATGGCCACCACCGCGCCCGCAGTGATCCGCCTCACCGTGAGAGGACGGCGGCCGACGCGTCCGTGTCGTGGCCGGGCCCTGCGTCCGGCCCGCCCGTGCGGATCCGGCGGCCGTGGGCCTGAGCCGACGGACGGCTCCTCGGTCACGTCGATGCCCTTGTCGACGGCAGCGCACCTCGCTATGTTAATCAGAAATCACATCCTGGAACAAGCGTTGAAACGTGCTGGCAACGCCAACTCCGAGCACCATAAGGCGAGATGAGCCGCACGTCCTACCAGGAAGGCGAGCACGTCCATGCACAATCTCAGCCGCAGAAGAGTCCTGTCCCTCGGTGCCGCGCTGGGCCTCGTGGGCGCGACGAGCACCACCAACGCGTGGGCGTGGTCACCGACGGGCTCGGTCGCCGGAACCGGCACGGGCACCGACCCGGAATACGTGTGGGACGACGAGGTGGACCAGCTGGTGGCCTCACTCTTCGACAACGGCCAGGTTCCGGCGGTCAACACCGCGATGGCATCGTGGGTGAACAACAACGACCCGCTGCCCAGCGGCTTGCCGGCCGACCTCACCGCATACCTGCAGAGGGTCAACAGGCTGCCCTCCTGGGCGGATTCCGGCAAGCTGGCCCGCGCCGCCGACTTCAACCGGCGCAAGGACACCTACCTCTTCATGCTCTACGGGCTCGGCAGCGGAATCATGAGCACCGTGATCCCACGAGAGGCCAGGAGCGTCTACTGGTCCGCCGGCGGCGCCAACATGAAGGACCGCGCGGCCAAGACGTTCACGTTCGGCTACGACCTGGCCCAGCTGAAGGGCTTCGAGCCGACGGGCCAGTTCGTGGTCACCGCCAACAAGACACGTGTGGTGCACGCCGCGGTGCGCCACCTGCTGCCGCAGTCACCCCATTGGACGGCGGTCACGGACGAGCGCATCCCGATCAGCAACGCCGACATCCTGGTCACCTTCCACAGCCTGGGCACCTTCGTGCGCAGGAAGCTGCTCGAGTGGAAGGTCCCGTTCTCGGCCGAGGACCAGGATGCCTTCCTGCACAGCTGGCAGGTCGCCCTGCATCTGCTCGGTGTGCGGGACGAGTACATCCCCAAGTCGTGGGCCGACGCGGAAGCGCAGTCGGGCCAGGTGCTCACACCGATCCTCTCCCCGACGACCGAGGGCATCGAACTGGCCGAGGATCTCCTCGGGTTGACCGCCCAGGTCGACCTGGGCGTCACGCGCGGATTCCTCAACGAGTTCGTACGCTACGTCCTCAGCAACGAGATCGGCGACTGGCTGGGGCTGAAGCGCGACTACGCCTCGGCGGCACTGATCCGCACCGGGTGGCCGGCCTTCATCCTGTTCCGTGAGGGGCTGTCACCCGTCGCGCCCGGCGCCTTCTACGTGTTCGACCAGTTCGTGCGCGCCTTGGCCATGGCGTTCCTGAACAACGGCTCCTCGGGGACGACCACCCCCATCGTGATCCCGACGGGGAACAGGCCGGCCTCCTGAGTACCCCGGACCGACCACGCGCAGGCCTGTCCCACGGCACACCTGTCCGCAGGACGGGCGTCTGCCGCTCTCCCTCAGACTCAGGCTCTGCTCAGGACCCAGGCTCTGCTCAGAAGCCCAGGCCTTGCTCAGAGCCCCAGGGCGCCCACGACCAGGCTCGTCACGGCGGCCCGGTGGTCAGGGCTGTCCTGCCATCGCAGTCTCCGCCCGGCCTCGACCACCACGCCGAACCCGGCGTGCACCAGCACCCGGGCCTGACGCGGGTCCAGCTCCGGACGCGCCAGTCGCAACTGCTGCTCCCAGACGGCGATGTGCTCACGCTGCGCGAGGACCAAGGGGCGCTGCAGGTCGGCCGGCAGGCCTACGAACTCGGCTTCGGCAACGCTCGTGAGTGCGGTGTGCTCGAAGCTGTAGGCCACGTACGTCGCCGCCAGCGCCACGACGGCGTCATGCGGATCGGCCACCTCCTGCAGACTCCGGTCCACCGCCTGAGCCAGCAGCCCCGCCGCCTGCAGGCATGCCGCGGCCAGGATGTCGACCTTGCCCGGGTAGTGCCGGTAGAGCGCGGACGGGGCCAGCCCCACCGCCTCGGCGATCTGGCCGTTCGTGACGTTGGCGAACCCGTCCCGGGCGAACAGCGGGACGGCGGCCGCGAGGATCTCCGCACGCCGTGAGCGGGGCACCGGCAGGGCCGGCAGCTCGACGGAGCGCTTGCTCCTCATGGCCGGTACGGGGTCGGTCGCGATCACGCGCAGGGCGCACGCCAACAGCAGTTCCTCGAGCCGACGTTGAGCAATGGAGGTCCTATGCATGGTGATGGACCCGATCGCGCCGAGAGCCGCCACAACCCGCAGCTGCTCGTCGGACAGCGGACCCTCGCGCCGCACCGCCTCGGTGACCCGCCCGACGACGCGCCCGAACTTCGCCCTGAGAAGCCTGCGATCGTCACGGTCGAGGTACCTGGCCTCCCATCGGTACACGCCGCCCGACGCGCGATGCGCGACGGTGACCCGGATGAGGGCGGTGAGTACTTCTGCCGGGGCCGCCTCGGGCGGCAACTCGTCGAGCGCGCCGACGAGTCGGTCCACCATGACGTGCGCGCACTCGGCGAACAGGGCGTACTTGTTCGGGAAGTGCCGGTACACGGCCGTGGCGGTGATGCCCACACCGGCGGCGATCTCCTCCATGGACGCCGCGTGGTAGCCGCGCTCGCTGAAGAGCCGGCCGGCCGCCTCGACGATGAGCTGCCTGCGGTTGCGGGGGCGAGTGGCCGCGGTCGGCTCGGCGGTCATGAACGCACACACGCATTCGGAGACGAGGCCATACCGCCCAGTCAACCACACGTCGAGCAGGCCCCCGGGCCACCCGCGTGCGGACCGCGCGACCAGCGGGTCCCAGACGCCACCCACGTGATTCTCTATTAACAAAGTGCGTCACGACGCTTCTCGAACCGCGGCATTGAACGGCACAATGCCGCAGCGACCACCGATCGATACGCCCCCTTACGCCCCTGAGGAGTCGCTCATGTCGGCCGACACGGCGCCCGCCTGGTCCTTCCGGCACCACTGGATGTCCCAGGCCGCCACCCACGCGATGACGCGACCCGACAAGCCCGCGCTGCGCCATCTCGGGGTGACCACGACCTGGGCACAGTTGTCGCGACGCTCGCTGCAACTGGCCGCCGCGCTCGCCGACCGAGGCATCACCGCGGGTGACCGCGTGGCCCTGCTCACGCTGAACCATCCATGGTTCGTGGAAAGCGTGTTCGCGGCGAACAGCCTGGGGGCCATGGCCGTGCCGCTCAACTTCCGGCTGGCGCCGCTGGAACTCGACCACATCCTGACCGACTGCACTCCGTCGGCGATCGTCGTCGACGCACGGCTCCTGCCGCTGCTCCGGTCCGTACCGAGCAGCGCGTCGATCGGCACCGTCGTGGTCATCGGCGAATCGAGCGAGGCCGAGGCCGAAGACGGCATCGCGTGCATCGCGTACGAGGACTTCCTGTCGGCGTACGAGCCGATGGAACTGCCCGACATCAGTGAGGAGTCGACCGCGCTGATCATGTACACCTCGGGCACCACCGGCCGGCCGAAGGGGGTGATGCTGTCCCACCGCAACATGCAGGTACAGGCGATCACGTGCATCCGCGCGATGGAGATCTTCGACGACTCCGATGTCGGCTTCCTGACGGCGCCCTTCTTCCACATCGCGGGTCTGGGTTCGATGGTGGCGAACTTCCTGGTCGGCAGCATGGTCGTGATCCATCCTCTGGGCGCCTTCGACCCACAGGCGGTACTCGACGCGTATGAACGCGACGGCGCCACCGTCGTGTTCAACGTTCCGCAGCAGTGGGACCTGCTCTGCGCCCAGCCCGACATCGACAAGCGTGACCTGAAGCTGCGGATCATCAGCTGGGGGGCCGCCCCCGCGAGCGACGCGACCCTGCGCGCCATGGGCGAGAAGTTCCCCGACGCGCTCAACGTGGCAGTGTTCGGCCAGACCGAGACCTCGCCCATCACCTGCGTGCTCCGTGGGGAGGACTCCCTGCGCAAGCTCGGCTCGGTCGGCCGGCCGATCCCGAGCATCCAGTACCGCGTCGTCGACGCGGACATGAACGACGTCGCCGTGGGCGAGGTCGGTGAGATCGTCTACCGCGGGCCCACGCTGACGAAGGGGTACTGGGAGAAGCCGCAGGAGACCGCGGAGGCCTTCGAAGGCGGATGGTTCCACTCCGGCGACCTGGTCAAGCAGGACGACGAAGGCTTCGTCTGGGTCGTCGACCGCAAGAAGGACATGATCATCAGCGGCGGCGAGAACATCTACTGCGCCGAACTGGAGAACACCGTCGCCACGCACCCTTGCGTACGGGAGGTCGCAGTGATCGGCAGGGCCGACGAGCGCTGGGGCCAGGTGCCGGTCGCCTACGTCACCGTCACCCCGGGAGCCGACCTGTCGCTGCGTGAGTTGACGGGGTTCCTCGAAGGAAAGCTCGCCTCTTTCAAGCGGCCCAAGGACCTCGTGCTGGTCACCGAACTTCCCCGTAACGCGGGCGGCAAGGTGGTCAAGTCCTTGCTCCGCACCCAGGACGCAGCACGCGTGCAAGGACAGGCCCAGGGGTGACTCGGGCTCACTCCCAGGCCGTCCCACGCACAACGCGGAACGGCGACCGCCCGGCCCGCGCCGCGGCAAGCGCCTCCTCGACCGGCGGACCGGATTCATCCCAGTTGCTCGCCGACCAGCTGTCCCCCGTACACACAATCTCCCGCCCCTGCCCCGCGTCGACGTGCACGAACGTGCCGGTGACCACGGCGACCACTACTTCGTCCACCGCCTCGAGCAGGTCGGCGGAACCGCTGTCACAGGCGTCGCAACCGCAGTCCGGAAGTTGGTCGAGACTCACCGCGGGCTCCCCCGCCCCCACCACGAGAACCGTCCCGGGAACCTTGTCGATGGCCGAGAACCCGAAGACGAGAGGTACGGCGTGTGCGCGCACCGGGTGCAGCCGGACAGCGTCGCTCACCCCCACGCCCGGAGCCCGCCGCCAGATCGCCGCCGGGTCCGTAACCGTCTCCACCTCGGCCAGCCCGAGCCGGGACAACGCCCGTGTCCAGGCCTTGGCCCGGGCAGCGAGAACGAGGTACTTCGCCGGGTCCGGACACCGCGAGTACTCCTCGTCCCGCGCTTCGCCATCCGGATGCGGATCGGGCCAGGGAGGGGTGTCCACTCCAGTAACGGCGAACTCCTCGTCGACAGCCCGGCAAAGCCCCACTGGATCCATACCGGCAACCCTACGGCGCGGAGCCGGGACGGCCACCGTTCCTGCCACACCCGTCTTGACGCGTCCCTGACGCCGGGCGCATTGCCGTAATCCGGCAGTCTTGATGACTCCTTGATGCCGGTGCCCGACGTACCCAGCGACCGCGACCGTGCGCCACCCCGGCCGAGCGCCACGGCCAGGGCGCACCTCCGTCACGCAGGTGCGCCACCGCTGCCGGCCCGGCAACCACAATCCCCCCCGCACTGCACGCCTGGAGGCTGTCAGCGCCGCGTTAAGAACCTGTAGGGTTTCTCCCGGTGTGCCGGGAAGTCTGGTCGGCGATAGGCAACAGGTCTCTTCGCTGATCGGGGGCACCGACCATGGCTTTGGTCGCGGTATTCGGAGTCGCACCACTCGTCGCGATCCTGCTGTCAGGTCTCACCGCCCGCACAGTCCTGTCGACATCGTTCCCGTTCCTGCTCGGCGGGCACTTGTCAGCGACGGCTTCCTCGGTCTCGTCCACATCACGCCGGACAGCGAGGTCATGTCCGTGACCGCCGATCTGGCTCTGCTCGCCGTACTGATCACCGACGGCATGCACGTCCCATACTCCAGGCTGCGCGCCAATCGGAAGAACCCGACCCGCACACCCGGCCTCGGCACGCCGCCGGCCTGTATCGGCACGGCACTGATCACGCGCGGGCCGCAAGGAAGTCCCGGCGAAACTACGGCAGTTACTGAACGTGGAGAGCGGCGTCAACGAAGGCCTCGCCCTCCCGGTGGCCCTCCCCGCAGTCCGGGATCCCGCAGGGCGAGCGGGCCTACGCGCTCATCGCGGTCCCTGGGCCCCGCCGTGCCGCTGGCCCGGGGAAGGCAGCCGTCCCCTACGCACAGCCCGCTGGTCGCCGTCGTCGAAAGCGACAGTGACCGCACAGTTGTGGTGGGCGCCGTCACGGCCGCCCATCTGATGGAACGACGCATCGGAGGACCGTGAACGACTGGCACAGCTGGGCAGCGATCGTCGTCTTCGTCGGCGCATACGCGCTGATCATCAGCGAGAAGATCCACCGGGTCGCCGCCGCGCTCGGCGGCGCGGCGCTCATGCTGGCGATCGGCGCGACCGACGACAAGTCGGCGTTCTACTCAACCGGATCCGGCATCGACTGGAACGTCATCTTCCTGCTCATGGGCATGATGATGATCGTCGGCGTGCTCAAGAAGACCGGCATGTTCGAGTACGTGGCCATCTGGGCCGTGAAGAAGGCCCGGGCGAAACCCTTCCGGGTCATGGTGATGCTGGTCGTCATCACCGCGCTGGCCTCGGCCCTGCTCGACAACGTCACCACGGTCCTGCTGATCGCCCCGGTCACCCTTCTGGTGTGCGAGCGGCTGGCGCTGCCCGCCGCCCCCTTCCTGATCGCCGAGGTCTTCGCGTCCAACATCGGCGGCACCGCGACCCTGGTCGGTGACCCGCCGAACATCATCATCGCCAGCCGCGCCGGCCTGACCTTCAACGACTTCCTGGTACATCTCGCCCCGCTCTCCGCCGTACTGACGGTGGTCCTTGTCCTGCTGTGCCGGGTGATGTTCCGCAAATCCTTCGTCTACGACGAGGAACGCGCCGCGGAAATCATGGACCTGGAGGAACGCGAAGCCATCAAGAACCCGCGCCTTCTCGTCCAGGGACTGATCGTCCTCGCGCTGGTCGTCGCCGGATTCGTCCTGCATCCCGTGCTGCACTACGAACCCAGCATCGTCGCCCTGCTCGGCGCCGGACTGCTCGTCGCCATCTCCACGGTGGAGACCGGAGAGGTGCTCGCCGAGGTCGAGTGGCCCACGCTCGCCTTTTTCGCGGGCCTGTTCATCATGATCGGCGGACTGATCGAGACCGGCGTCATCGGAGAGATCTCCAAGGCGCTGGCCGACGTCATCGGCGGCAACGAACTCGGCGGCTCCATGGTCCTGCTGGGCGCCTCCGCCGTCCTCTCCGGCATCGTCGACAACATCCCCTACGTCGCCACCATGGCCCCGATCACCGCCGACCTCGTCCACGACATGGGGGGCACCGGCGACCACATCATGTGGTGGGCCCTGGCCATCGGCGCGGACCTGGGTGGCAACGCCACCGCGATCGGCGCCAGCGCCAACGTCGTCGTCCTCGGCATCGCCGAACGCAACCGGCAGCCCATCTCCTTCTGGCAGTTCACCAAGTACGGCCTGATCGTCACCGCCGTCACTGTGGCCATCTCGGCGGTGTACGTGTGGCTGCGCTACTTCGCACTCGCGTGAATCCGAACCCGAACCCGAACCCCCGAACCTGAACCTGAATCCGGCTCTGAGCCGCCCAAGAA
This sequence comes from Streptomyces sp. DS1-CR2, assembly GCF_055760475.1. Classification (NCBI taxonomy): domain Bacteria; kingdom Bacillati; phylum Actinomycetota; class Actinomycetes; order Kitasatosporales; family Streptomycetaceae; genus Streptomyces; species Streptomyces sp. DS1-CR2. Next base: position 7,855,459 of record NZ_CM147085.1, on the reverse strand, counting down.
CCACCCGGGGCCGCACCCGCCCGGCACTGAACCGCAGCGACCCGAACGCTGACCTGCACGCCCCGCGCACCCGTCCGCGTATGTTTCCCATCAAGGCTCTGGCCGCGACACCTTCGCGGTACGACCCTGGTAGACACCACGCAACAGAGGAGCAGGTTGTGCGCGCACGAGACCTCGCGGTCGCCTACGAATCGGTGAGCGTCGACAGCGACGCCACGGAAGCAGCCCGTCTCATGGCCGAGCATAAACTCCCCGGGCTCCTCGTCCTCGACGAGCACGGCGCGCCCCGGGCGATCCTGCCCGCCTCTCAATTGATCAAGGTGCTGGTTCCCCCGTACGTCATCGAGGACCCGTCCCTCGCCGCCGTCGTGGACGAGAAGCACGCAGACCGGCTCTGCCAGGCACTGCGCGGCCGCACCGTCGCCGACTGTCTCTCGCGCGACGTCACACCGCCGCCGGTCGCCGCTCCGGACGACACCGCGCTGGAAGTCGCCGCCCTCATGGCCCGGGTCCGAAGCCCCTTGGTCGCCGTGGCCGAGAAGGCGAAGGACGGCACGCACCTGCTCGGCGTGATCACCGCCTCCCACCTGCTGCACGAACTCCTCGGCGCCTCAGGCACCTTGCCCGCACCATGACGCCGAAGCACGTCACAGCGGCTGAGCTGGCCAGTCGAGGAGCCGGGCGCCGATGACCGCGGTCTGCAGCGTGTATCGGTGCACGGGGTCGGCGGGGTCGGCGGTCGGCCCCGGTGAGTTTGTGGATGCGTTCGAGGCGGTACGTCATGGCGCGCACGCTGAGCGACAAGCGGCGGGCCGCCTCGGCAGCGACACAGCCCGAGTCGAAGTAGACGGCAAGGGTCTCGATGAGCGGTCCGGCGCCCCCCACGCGCCTCGCGGAGCGGACCGAGTGTCGTCGTGACCAGGTCTGCCATGGCCTGCCGGTCGCGGGTGAGGACCGGATAGACGAGGAGGTCGGCCGAGCGCAGGACGGGGACGTCGAACTCCAGCCGCTCGGCCAGCTCCAGGACGCCCAGTGCCTCCTCGTACGACTGGACTACGCCGCGGGGACCCGGCTGAGCGCGGCCGATGGCGACACGACCGCCGTCCGTGGCCGCGTACGCCTGCTTCGCGAAGAACGCCAGCACCTCGTCCTGGTCGCCCGGCGCGATGCAGACCAACCGGCCGTCCTTGGTGGTCAGAAGGATGCTCCGGTCACCGAACCGGGAGATCAGCGCCCGCTCCACATCCCGCGGCACGGCATCACCCGCGTCGTACGCGACCTCGCCCTGCGCCACCGCCACGGCGTGCGCGTACGAGAGCCGCAGCCCGAAGCGTTCCGCTCGCTGGGCGAGCAACCCCAGATCACTGCGCCCGTACAGCAGGTCGTCGATGAACTCCCGCCGAGCCGCCTCCTCCTGGCGCACGGCCAGGCGCTGGGCGCGCTCGTAGCCTTCGGCGAAGGCGTCGACGGCCTGTTCCAGCGCGCCGAGCACGCTGTCCAACGTGACACCGCCACCCACGTGTGTACGGGCGAAGACCAGATGCGCGCCGACCAGGGCACGCGGCCCCAGGCCGGCCTCCGCTGCCCGCTCCCCCAGATCACGCCGCGAGGCGAGTTCGTCGCGATTCAGTCGGCGCCCGGTCGCACCGGCGTCGGCAAGCATGGCGCCGAAACCGTCCAGGTACTCCTCCGGTATGGCCTGCCCGCGCTCGGTCATACATTGTCCCCGTGTTCCTGCCGACATCCTGACGCCTTTCTAGCGCACAGCTGATGCCTTCTTGACCGTTGGGGTAGGCCGGCTGCCGGACTCCGGAAATCCCGACCGCACTGAGGTGAGGTTCCCCCGTCAAGGTCTATCTGGAAGAAACGATCGTCGAGGCGCAGCAGACGGAGGAGATCGCGGAGGACATCGGTGTCCCCAGTTCGCCTTCGAACTGGTCGCGTACCTGGAGATGGCCAACGCCGAGTCCGTGCTGCACGACGAGTTCACCAGCTACGACAAGGCGGCCACGGCCATCCTGAACCGGCTGCGCGGCGCGGCCACCGACCCTTCGCTGCTGCCCGGGACCATCGATCACCGACGGACAGTGGCTGGTACGGAGATTCGTGGCCGGCCCAATGCCCGTGAAATCGAATACGGGGCCACCCGGAAAGTGGGAGCGAGTGGGAGCCGGCGGTTAAGGCGAATCGCCGGGAGCCCGCTCACTCCCATCACTCCCAGAGCAACTCGTACCCGTAGACGTTCCACCGGGAGCCCAGTGCCGTACGCAGGTCGGCGAAGTCCGCGGCGTTCTCGGTGGTGTTGTAGGCGCTCAGGTCTACCCCGTCGCCCTTCAGGCGGTCCCGGCACTTCTTCACGAGGACATCGCCGAGCGGGATCACCGGGCCTCGTCGCTCCTCGAAGACAGGGGCGCCCAGGTGTACTGGACGCGCACGCCTTGGTCGTGGAGCCAGGCGGTCTCGCGGTGCCGGAGTTCGTGCGCGGACTCCGGGGCGATGGCGCTGGGCCAGCGGACGAGAACCGCGGTGACGTGGCCTGTCTGTGCCAGCTGTCTCACACGCCGCCACCCCCTGCGCCGGGCCGGGTCGGGCTCACCGTACGTGTCGGTGACGACCTCGGCGATCGCCAGTCCGCGCTCCTGGGCGAACGCGTGGCCTTCTGTCTGCGCACACTGCGTGGCTGACCCGGGCGCGCCCCGGGCTCGATCGGCGCATACGTACAGCACGACGGGAGGAGCGGTTTCGCTGTGGGGGATCATGGGCGCCTTCTGTAGGTGGATCGAGGAGAACGGGTTCCTCGCCGCGTGAAGGGGACGTAGCGGGGCCGTGCGGTGCCGACCGCGGTCTCTGCCGTTGGCCGGGGGAACTGGTCTGGTGCGCAGCCGGCCGGGCCTGGCCACGCTTCGACTAAGGCCGGGGTCAAGGCCGGGGCTGAGGGCGTGGGCAGAGTCACGGATGTCGCCTTCCAGTGCCTTCCGGGGGGGCAGGCGCGGTGTGGGGATGCGGGCTGCAGCTCGAGGGGTGAGAGGCGTGTGCCGAGGCTGGCGCCCTGCGGTGGGGTGCCCACGACGGCATCAGCATCACGTGTCCCGTTCGGGCCGGATGCTGCGTCAGAGCTGTGACTTGACCGCTCACATGCCAACTATGCGCGTGATCGCTATCACGCTGCAACCGGCTCTCTGATAATTTCAGGAGCGCGGATATCACCCTGGCGTCGCCATCAAGTCACTGTCAGAATGGTGATGTTGATGAACCATCAGGAGGTTGGGCGTGAGTGAGGCCCGTTCCAGCAGCAGCGCACCGACAGTCCTGCGCATGATCCTCGGCCGTCGGCTGCAGGACATGCGGCTCGGCGCCGGTGCCTCGCTGGAGGACGCGGCAAAGGCACTGCGCGTGAAGACCCTGACGATCCGCCGGCTGGAAAAGGCCGAGGTCGCGCTGAAGCCTCTCTACGTGGAGAAGCTCCTGGAGACCTTCGGCGCGGACCGCCAGGAGATCGACGAGTTCGTCGACCTGGCCGAGCAGGCCAACGAGCCCGGCTGGTGGCACTCCTACCGTGACGCCGTCCCCAGCTGGTTCACCGCCTACGTCAGCCTGGAGACCGACGCCAAGACCCTGCGCACCTATGAACCCCAGTACGTCACCGGCCTTCTGCAGACTCCCGACTACGCCCGTGCCGTGCTGCGCGGCGGGTTGCCGAACGGCAGCGAGGAGGAGCTCGCGCGCCGCGTGGAGCTGCGGCTGCGCCGACAGAGCCTGCTCGAAGGGGAGGATGCCCCCACTTTGTGGGTGGTCATGGAGGAAGCCGTTCTGCACCGGGCGGTGGGCAGCGCTGAGGTGATGCGGGAGCAGATCGAGCGGCTCCTGGACGTGTGCGAGCTCGCGCACATCAGCATCGACATCGTCCCGTTCGCCGCTGGTGCCCATGTCGGGGCGTGCGCCCCCTTCACCTATTTCCGGTTCGAGGAACCCGAACTGCCGGACATCGTCTACAGCGAACTCCTGTCCGCCTCCGTCTATCTGGACCAGCGTGAGGACGTCGTCGCGCATCTCGAGGCGCATTCCCGAATGGCGCTGCTGACGTCGTCGGAGGACAGCAGGGCGCTCTTGAACCGCATGCGCAAGGAGTACTCATGACGATCACCGACGAGGGCGTGTACAACGGGATGCCGGCCCGCGATCTCGGGGAGCACGGCTGGGAGCGCCCGTGGAGCGGGCCGAACGGCGGTCAGTGCGTCGAGGCGAAGCAGCTCGCCGACGGCCGCGTGGCCGTACGGCAGTCGACCGACCCGGCCGGGCCGGCACTGATCTACACGCCGGAGGAGATCGCCGCGTTCGTCCGCGGGGTCAAAGAGGGCCTGGCCGATCACTTGGCCGCCGGGTGAACCGGCGGCGGGCAGGAGGAGGGACGACGACACCGGTCCCGTCCTTGGCCTGCGGGCCGACAGACACACACCTGAAGGGGAGAACATGACCACCAGGCAGGCCGGCCGGGATCTCGACACGAGCAAGGCGCACTCGGCCCGGATGTATGACTACTTCCTCGGCGGCAAGGACCACTTCGAGATCGACAAGGAGGCGGCCCTGGTCGCCGCCCAGGCCCACCCCGGCATCTACGTGACCGCCCGCGAGAACCGGGCGTTCATGCACCGGGCCACCCGTGTGCTGGCACAGGAGCACGGCATCCGCCAGTGGCTGGACATCGGCACGGGCGTCCCGACCGAGCCCAACCTGCACCAGGTCGCCCAGTCCGTCGCGCTCGATGCCCGCGTCGTGTACGCCGACAACGACCCCCTCGTCCTCAAGTACGCCGAACGCCTCATGCGCAGCACGACGCAGGGACGCACGGCCTACATCGAGGCCGACGCCACCGACCCCGATGCGCTGATGAGCGCCGTGGAAGCCTCGGAGGTCCTGGACTTCGACCAGCCCATCGCCCTCTCCCTCAACGCGCTCATGCACTTCATCACCGACCCGCACGATCCGTACGCCATCGTCCGCCGGCTGCTCGAACCGCTCCCGGCGGGCAGCGCCCTCGCCATGAACCACTGCACGCCCGACTTCGACCCCGACACCTGGAACAAGGTCGCGGAAGTCTACACCAAGTCGGGGTCTCCGGTGCAGTTCCGTTCGCACAACGACGTCCGCCGTTTCTTCGACGGACTCGATCTGATCGAACCCGGCATCGTCTGCTGCCACCGCTGGCGGCCCGCCGTTCCCGCCGACGGGACGGAGCCCACGGACGCCCAGATCAGCCTGCTGGCGGGCGTAGGCATCAAACGCTGACCGTGGCCGGCCCGACAGTCCGGCCGGCTGGGCACCTGCGTCCGCAGCGCAGTTGGCAAGGGGGCACGGTCAAGCACGTGGGCCGTCTCCATCGATCGCAGCGGCCGGAGTGCGGGGGTCGTGCCGCTGCGGCATCCGGAGGGGGCTGAGGTTCCAGCCCCCTCCGGCTCGCTGCCGTGGACAGCCCCGCCGGTCCCCGTTGTCACAGAGTCAACGGACCCACGGCCGCGTCGAGCGGCGCGAGCCGGCGAGGTCCACAGTGAAATGCCCGGGTGGCCAAGGGATCGCGCAGCGCGCGATGTCACAACGTGCCGGGCCAGCGGCCACCGCCGCACCGCTCACCCGGCTCCTGAGCCCTCCCGGCTCCCTCGCGACCCGCCCAGCGCAGCGTTCAGTACTGCTCGGTCTCCACGAACCCGGCGTCCCCGTCGTCCTCCGCCCCATAGGCGTCGGCGGCAGCGGTCGGGTCGAATCCGGGCGGGCTGTCCTTGAGGCCCAGACCCATGCCGGCCAGCTTCGCCTTGACCTCGTCGATCGACTTCGCACCGAAGTTACGGATGTCCAGCAGGTCCGCCTCGGAGCGGGCGACGAGCTCACCCACGGAGTGGACTCCCTCGCGCTTTAGGCAGTTGTACGACCGGACGGTGAGGTCGAGCTCCTCGATCGGCAGTACCAGATCGGCGGCCAGGGCGGCGTCCGTGGGGGACGGGCCCATGTCGATGCCCTCGGCGTCGATATTCAGCTCGCGGGCGAGACCGAACAGCTCGACCAGGGTCTTACCGGCCGACGCCATGGCGTCACGCGGACGCATGGCCTGCTTCGTCTCGACGTCGACGATCAGCTTGTCGAAGTCGGTGCGCTGCTCGACACGGGTCGCCTCGACCTTGTACGTGACCTTCAGGACCGGCGAGTAGATCGAGTCGACCGGGATGCGCCCGATCTCCTGACCGACCTGCTTGTTCTGAACGGCGGAGACGTAGCCGCGACCGCGCTCGACGGTCAGCTCCATCTCCAGCTTGCCCTTGCCGTTGAGCGTGGCGAGGACGAGGTCGGGGTTGTGCACCTCGACACCGGCCGGGGGCGCGATGTCAGCGGCGGTGACCAGACCCGGGCCCTGCTTGCGCAGGTACATCACGACCGGCTCGTCCTGCTCCGAGGAGACGACCAGCTGCTTGATGTTCAGGATGAGGTCGGTGACGTCTTCCTTGACGCCCGGCACGGTGGTGAACTCGTGCAGGACACCGTCGATACGGATGGACGTGACCGCCGCACCCGGGATCGAGGAGAGAAGGGTCCGGCGCAGGGAGTTGCCGAGGGTGTAACCGAAGCCCGGCTCCAGCGGCTCGATGACGAACCGGGAGCGGAACTCGTCGACGACCTCTTCGGTCAGGGACGGACGCTGAGCAATCAGCACGAGGTATTGCCTCCAGTGGTTTGGCGCCCGCTATGTGACGCCGTGGTCACCACGAAGGGTACGGGCGATACGGGCGATACGGCCTCCGAAGAGACCGAACCGCCCGACTCCGCGCGTCTGCCGGCCAGTCGGCGGGCCCATCCTTCGCAGGAGTGGAGCCCTACGGTCAGCTGCTCCTGCTCCTGGGCGTCAGTCGTACGGAGGGGGCCGGGACTGGTACAGCCGGGTGTGATAGCGGCGTTCTGCCTCCAGTCCGGTGGGTCGTCGCCGGCACGGAGCACCTGCTCGACGGCGCAACGTTGTTCCGCTGCGCTCGTGACCAGCCGCTGGGGGTAGTTCGTGCGGAGTCGGTCGTGGTGGTCAGGCCGTGGGCTTCCCATTGTGCGGTCACGGGCCGGTTGGGGACGGTGCGCAGGACGAATGCGCTGACCCAGATCGGCGTCGCCGGGGGGCCCAGACCTCACACCGGCCAGAACTGCGCCAGGTCCCGTTCCACGCCCTTGGGCGTCTCCCCCTGCTGCGCCGGTTCATGAACCGCTGCTGCCAGGTCACGTAGATCCGCACATGCCAGTTCCGGCCGGGCGAAGTGCTGTTCGCCGGTCGACCGGTGCAGGCCCCGTCCAACTCCCGCACGTCACAGGGGTACTGACGATACGCAAGGCACCACTCAAGACACCGTTCGATGACAGTCGAAAAGACACATCTGGCCCATATAGGCGCAGTCAACGCCAATAAGGCACATTCCTTATGCTTTCATCTCGCCATGGAGGAGATCACATGATGACTGGAGACAAACAGGCGGCCACGTCTCGGCGACGCGTACTGGCCGCTGCCGCACTGGCACCGGTGCTGGCCGGAGCGGGGCCTGCCAGCGCTCGTGCGATGACCGACGGGGCGATGGTCAAGCCGGTGACCACCACCGAGTCGGACTGGGCGGCCGTGGCGAAAGTGCTGGGCCGCAGCGGCAACCTGCTGCGAGGGACGACGTACCACACCCCCTTCCCCCGCGACGATCTCCGCGTCGTCGTCGAGGGCAACGTCGTCATCACACCGGAGCTCGCACTGGGTGCGCACGTGGCCTTCGTCCGCTACGCCGACGGCAGCACGATGTGCATGGGCGATGTGGCGGTCACCGAGAGGGAACTGCAGCGGGTGATCGATGCCTGGCAGGCGAACGGAATCGCGCAGACCGCGCTCCACAAGCATCTGCCCGCCCATTGCCCCGACATTTGGTGGGTCCATGTCCACGGACACGGCCTTGACGAACTGGCCCTGGCGCGCGGCCTGCGCGCGGGATTCGACCGCACCGGCATCCCGCCGGCAAAACCGTCCGGCCCGCCGAGCCCCGTCGACCTGGACACTGCCGGAATCGACGCTGCGCTGGGCGCCAAGGGTTCCAGCGACGGCACGGTCTACAAGGCCGTCTTCGCCCGCCGCGAGACGATCAGCGACGGCCATCTGGTGCTGCCCTCCGGTCTGGGCGCGACCAGCGCGTTCATTTTCCAGCCGCTGGGAAACGGCAGGGCAGCGCTCAGCGGCGACTGCGTCATGCTCGCCGAGGAGGTCCAGAACGTACTGGGAGCCTTGCGGCGGGGAAGGATCAAGCTCGTCGAGCTGCACAACCACCACTTGACGGAGAGCCCCCGCCTGTTCTTCACCCATTTCTGGGCCGTGGGCGACGCCGTCCACCTCGCCAAAGCGCTGCGCCCCGCAGTGGATGCCACCAACGTGGTGCCCACCAGCGGAGTGTGACGAGCAGACGGCGGATTGCTGCCTCCACCGCATCCCCGCAGGCCGGCTCTCGCGTTCCACGACCTTCAGCCGCTTCTCCACCTTCAGCTGCTCGGCATATCCGTGACCCCGAGGGCCCCACCCCGCTGCAGGCGGAGCGTCCCAGGCCTGTGCCGAGCAGCTCGGCGAACTCACGGCGCACCCGCGCTGCCGTGGCCGGCACGAGCAGGCGGTGCGCCAGAAACATCGCGGCGTCATACCCCGCCGGCGCTACCGCTTTATGAGTGGTTGATCAGATTCTTCACCAGAGGGAAGCTCCTCGCCGGAAATGCACTGCCGTGAGCAGGGGCTTCTTCGGGTGTCTCCCCGACCACGAGGGCTACCTTTGGCGAGATGCCCTTCACGGCATAGGCATTCTCAGCCGCCAACGGCGTTCCGCCCTTCTGGCCACCGATGTCCTTACAGGGCGGCGGCGTTGCGGTACCGAGCTTCGAGCCGACTCGGAACTCCACATTCGCAACACTCGCGTAAGTCCGGTCATCATAGGTAAAGGCACGAGGGCAGACGCCTTCACTGTTTACCTGAGTCCCGTCAGAGCCACATGCTGCTGCGGACAGCATCACGAGTGCCATCAGCGCGGTACCTGCGCAACGTCGAGCGCGTCCCATCGCTCCTCGACAACGTGACCCGTCGGCTGCTCTCGATCTCAACGGTGCCGCTGCGCCGGGAGACTTCGAAGGACGCAGAGCTGCTGGTGCTGCGGCGGCACGAGGCGCGGTACTGCGCCGCCACGGCCTGACCTGGCGCGACTTCCTCACCCCCCAGGCCGACACCGTCATCCGCCAGCGACTGCCTGCATATCGACTCTGCCGGGCTCAAGCGCCTGTACGCGCTGGTGTTCCCCGAACACGTCAACTGCTGCGCACTCAATCCACGGCGGCGTCATCAACGAGTACAGATATCAGCCTGACCAGCAGCGCCGAGTATTCGAGCCCCACACGGTCCAGGCACTGGCGTCCAAGGCTTCGCTTCCTCCCCGACGGCCCGGACCTGACCGATGATTCGCTTGATCGGAACTGCACTTGAGGCCGCCGACACCGTCAACAGCCGTGCGCTGCCTGCCAGTTGGCACATCGGCCCGGCGACGACATCACGCGGCGTCCGCTCGAATCAGCTTGAAGGCCGTGCACTTCAAGCTCTTGCAAGCACCGAAGGGCGCTCATAGGCTCGTCGGCCAGCGCGCCCTGCCCCACGGGACAGCACGCCTCAAGGGATCGACTCGTTGACGACGTCAACCAGCACCGGGTGCCTGTCATCGCGCTGTAGGCCGACCGCTTTCCCGGCGTCAACGGCGGGCAGAGTGAGGTCGTCCCCGGGCTTGAGGCGCCCGGGGACGACCTCATGCGTCAGGCAGGCACGGGGCGCCTCACTGCCCCTGAGCTGCTCAAGTCATCTGATGTGACCCAGCCAATTCGGGTCAGAGCGTCGATGGGTTGCTGCAGCTATACAGGAGCGCACCATGGTAGTAGTGAGGCCACTGCATACGACTCCGGGTATCGGGACCGTAGACACCGTCGGCGCTGCCGGAGAGTCCGAGCTTGTTGCTCTGGAGCCACCTGACGGCCTCGACCGTGCCAGTGCCGTAGTGGCCGTCGGCGCCACCGGAGTTTTGGATCCTCTGGGCGGCCCAGGTGCCGCCGTAGCAAATGATGATGGCTTGCTGAAGAGCTTCGACCGCCGACCCGGAACCCACTTGGTAGCCCAAGTAGCAGGAGATCCCGTTGTCCGAGCGGGCTGGGATCTTGTATACGTTGTCCCCGCCGAGAGTGGGCACGTCGCGCCACGAGGTGGTGTTGCAGGGACCGTAGGCGGCGTGGGCCGGCGCAGTCATCAGCGGGCTGGCGGTCAAGCCGGCGGCGAAGAGGAGAGCCAAAGCCCGCCCGCAGGTCAGCAGGCCGTCAACCGCTCGCACGCGAAGACCCGCGCACTCGTCGAACAGGCCCTGGCCACCCTCAGGCCCGGCGGCTCCTGCGCAAGCTGCGCTGCTCCACCACCCGCATCACCCGCATCACCTGCCTCGTCCAGGCCATCCTCATACTGCATCTGATCTGCTCAAGTTGAGGTTGGAAAACGCTCACTGCCTGTGACTGCTTTCTGCGGGACCTTTCGTCCCAGTAACAGGCTGTCCAGGTCAAAGGGGGAGCTTCATCCTCACTCACAGCATATTTGGGGGGCACGTTTTATTAGTTCGCGTTCTCGGTTGAATCAATATTTGCTTTTTTGGAAGCACGTGCCGAAGCGTAGGCGTCAGCGAAATCTTCGTATTACTGGCGAGCCACCCTCGTCGATGAATCTCCGAGGTCCGCCAGGCGGTCGATGCCGGGGGCGAGGCGGTGCGATAGGTCATTGGGGCGGTTTCACACATGAACGGTGGTGCCGGGCTTGTGGAGTGCCCAGGGGTGTCAGATGCTCGCCCCATCGCAGTTCAATGGAGCATGTCGGTAATTCGGCAGGAAATTGAGGACGAGCACTGACGCCAAATACGAGTGGCGTCTTTTCGCGAACCGGCGGGCCGGAGACGAATGCGTCCACTGCCATTCGTTCCCTGCGCGAGGCTCTACCGAAGAAGGAGTGGGTAAATGCGAAGGACGCGATGGAAGCGTTTTGCCGCCATCCTGACCCCTAGCGTTGCCGGCGCCGCTGTTCTGGTCGTGAGCGTGGCCCAGGGGGCTCTCGCGGCGTCCTTCTTCATCTCCGGTGACACATTCAAGATCGCCGCGGACTCCCTGAGAGGCAGGGGCCTGAGCATCTACGGCATGGTCGATGTGACACGCGAGGGCCGGCTCGTGCCGGTCACGGTGACAGGAGTGAGAGACGCGAAGATCGACGGGCTGTGCTTGTCGGTCATGCTGCCGGTCCCCGGCCTGGGTTCCTACACTCTCCGGCTGACCGGCAACAGCGACCGCCCCGCCACCGCACAACACATGTTCCTCGACATCAGCCAGCTCAAGGCCAGCGACGCGAGGTTCAACAGTCTGGACATCGGCGTCGCTGCCGGATCGCTCACCTCGGGTGAAGTGTCCCCCGATGACCGGCACTCCAAGTTCTTCGATCCGAACGGCATCGCGATGCAAAGTACGTCCGCCACCCTGGACAACGTCCACGTCAGCGGCGTCGGGGCCTCCCTCGGCTCCCTCGACCTGCCCGGAGCGAAATTGTCGCTTACACAGGGCACCGACGAATGCTTCTGAACCGGCCACGACACACACGCACCGCAGAAATTCCCCCGTGCCGGTGACACGGGTACAGGCCCACGCGTCCGAACTGTCCGTTCCCATCGGCCTGTTCCGGCACGCCCGAAGAGGAGTGAGCCCTCCTTAATGAGAAACATGACCATCCCGGCTGAGTGGCAAGACGGTCTCTGCCGCACGAGGCGTGGGTTCCGGACCTGGCGCGACACACGTCCCTTCTGGGCCGGCCTGATGACGCTGTCGGCCGGGCTGCCGATCATGTACTTTCCCTACGCGCACCTGACATGGGGCAGTGTCACCCTGGCACTGTCCACCACTGCCGGTGCCGCGTCGCTGGTCATCGGAGTCCTTCTCGTCGTTCTCGGTCTCCTCCTGTGGCTCCAGCAGAACGCGCGTGTCTTCGCCGGAATCGCCACGATCCTGCTGTCCCTGGTCGCCCTGCCGCTCGCCAACTTCGGTGGCCTTCTGCTCGGCGCGCTGCCCGGGCTGGTCGGCGGATCCCTCGCCTGCGCCTGGACAGCGACGGACGACACCTCCCTGCCGGAGGACACCGCCGACACCGGTCACGCGCCCGCCACGGCGGAGAACGAGGGCCTGAGCACCTTTTCGGCAACACCCGCGGAGGGTGGACATCATGCCCAGTGACGACTCCAGCACCTCGCCCCCCGACGGTGGGACGGGCGCGACATGCGCCGCCGAGCCGCACGTCCCGATAGCCCGCGCCGCCTTTCGTAGAGTTCCCCGACCGGTAGGGCACCTGCTGGTGCTGAGCTCACTGCCAGCAGCCCTCCTCGCCGTCGCGGCCGTACCGTCGAAAACGGGACCGCCGACGGTGAACCGCTCGGTGCCGAGCGCGCGTCAGACCCTGGCCGCCCAAGAGGACACCGACCAGGTTCCCTGCACAACTCGGAGCCGTTCCGCAGCCGGGTCTGCTGAGCAACCGGTACCGACAACCGGGCGTCGGGAACCCGGCACGGACCGCTTGCGCCAGGCGAATGCATCACTCCTGCCCGGCCAGCGAGCCGACGCCTCGACTCCGCAGGCGCAGGCTTCGCCGAGCGCCGATCAACAGCCGGCGCAGGAACCGAGTGCACAGGAGACGACCGCTCCCGCAGCCGGCACCCCCTCCTGCCATCCCCGTTGCTGCCACACAAAACCACCGCACGCGCGGGTCTCCGCCTCCCCCGGACACTCGGCTTCCCCTCAACACGGTGACGACACCGCCCCCGCCCCCGCCCCCGTGCCCACGATCGACCGCACACCAGTCGTTCCGGCCATGAACACCTGGACCCTCGCATCGCGGCGGCTCGTGCTCCGTGACGCAGAGTTCGCGGGCGTGGTCACCGTCAAGACCACGGCAGGAAAGAAGCGACTGCTCAAGTTCACCGCCCGCGCACTGGAAGCAGCCGACCTCGACCTGGCGGCCCGAAGGGAATCCGCCACATGGCACCTGAAGGCCGGCGCCGGCACCATCGCCACCGCGGAGGGGCCTGCGACGTTGTACGCGGAAAGACTGGTCGGCAAATCCCTCAAGCTGGGAGGGAAGACGGCGGCGCCCCGAGGACGAGTCGCGATCAGCCCGACTGCCGTCCCGCAGTGGCTCTCCACTCCAGCTCCGACCGCTCGGAACGCCCATCATCGAACGATCACCATCGAGGGGGCAGCTCTCTACGGGATCCGCCTGGCCGGTGGAAGTCTGAAAGTGCCCAAGCCCCACATCCGGATGACGTAGCTCCCGCCAGTCCGGCCACCGCCGAGCCGAGTGCACCGTAACGCGCCGGCCACCAGACCAAGAGATGTGACAAGACACCCGAGAGCCATCTCGCCGCCGAGGTGGTCTCAGGCATCGACTTGTCCGATCACCGCATCATCCCGCCAGGGTCACCTCGGCCCCCGCGCCCGCCAGCGCCCGCGCGGTCTCCAGGCGCACAGGTGGGTCGTTGGATGTCGGCAAGGCCCGAACGGGGGATGCCGCGAGCGCGGCTCCTCAATGCCGTATCCGCTTCTCATAGCCTGCCCAGTGTCCGTCGCAAGGGCTAGTCGAGGAGCGCGTGTATGGCGGTCACATCCACCTTGAACGATCCGCATGACGCGAAGAGGGTGGATGTCCGGCCGGGCTCCGCGGTGGCCCTGTGGTGGCGGGCTTGGTGGCCGTCCGTGGCGACGTGCGTACCGCTCATCGCGTTTGTCTGGATGGTTGTTCAACGTGAGCCGTGGATCTGGGACTACGGCCAGCACGCGGCGGTCATCGATCGTCTGCAGCACTCCCTGACCCACCCGGGCAATCCGCTCGTGGACCTGCCGAACGGATCAAGTCCCTACTACACCCCGTACACGGTGATGGCCGCTTGCGTGGGACGAATGTTCGGCTTCGCGGGGGCATTCGGCACGCTCAAGCTCTGTGCGCTGTTCAACATGCTGTTGCTCTTCAGCGGGGTGTGCCGGGTGACCGGCATTTTCAGCGCCAACCGGTGGGCCCCGCCGACCGCCGTACTGTTCGCGCTCTTTCTGTGGGGTCCACACGGCTTCCTGTGGGCCGGTTACCACTCCGGCCTTGCGGTGACGGTCAACGTTGCATTCCCTAGCTACTTCGCTCTGGGAATGGCCCTGCACCTGTGGGCCGCGGCAGCGCAGTGGGCGCGCAGGCCACGTCCTGTACCGCTGTTGGTGATGAGCCTGGCCACTGCGGCGACTCTCATCAGTCACACGATCGTCGGGGTGGGGACTCTATTGGGATGCGCTGCGTTCCTGGTCCGACCCATCTTGCGACTCACCGCAGCGCAGCGGATCCAACTGGTGGTCGCAACAGGGGTGTTCACGGCTGCGGTGATGGCGTGGCCCTACTACAACGTTCTCACCCTGGCCGGCTCTCACCAGCTGGACGCCATGCACGTCCGCGCCTACGAGGACCTGTTGGGCGTATACGGATTCGGTGCCCTGGGGATCGTGGCGATCCTCGCGCGCGCACGCAGGGACCTCCTCGATCCGCTGGTTCTGCTGGCCGGCATGGCACTGGTCGTGGTGACGTACGGATGGTTCAGCGGGTCGTACACCCTCAGCCGCATGTTCATCTTCGCCATGCTCGCCCTCCAGATGGCACTCGCCATCGAGTTGGTGACGTGGTGGCGGACGGGTACCGTCAAACGTCTGCTCGCAGTTGTGACCGTTATGGCTTGCGCGGTGGGCATCTGGGCTCAGTCATCGCCGGTCGTCTGGCTCGCGCCCGCGTCTGGGAAGGCGACGGCCGAGCGCATGCTGCCCTCGGCTCTACCGTTGTGGCCTCACTTGGGGTGGGCTGCTTCGTACATGCACCGCGGTGACGTCGTAGCGGCCTCTGCCAAGCCGCTCAATCACTTGATCCCCGCCTACGGCATGTCCTTGGTCAGTCCGGCATGGCCCGACCCGGCACTCCACAGCCAAGAGGCTGCGGCCCGAGCGCAGGCGCAGCGCGCGTTGTTCTCACCGCATACGCCATCGGCACAACGGCAGAAGATCCTCGCGCGGTATCGAGTGCGCTGGATTCTCGCTTCTCCGGGCCAGGCCCCTCTGTTCTCCCGGGTCCGAGGGGTCACCGAGGTCCGGCGGGGACCTCAAGGCACGTTGCTCTTCCAGGTCTGACCAGAGTGCCGGGGACGTCGCCGTGACCAATTCCGGGGCCAGTGCCGAGCGCACCGGCCCCCGCGGCTCCGGCGATCCCAGCGGCCAGCCTGCCGAAGGAGCGGCGCAGGAGCCGGCTGCTCGTGGACATCCTTGTCCTCGTCTTTCTGCTCTGTCTGCTCTGTCTGCTCTGTCTGCTCTGTCTGCTCTGGAACGTTCTGGAAGGTCCTCACTATCTGCCTTGTCCCGGCCAACTGGTAGTACCAGTTGGGCCGGACCGTACAAGCTCTTCACGTCCGCAACACCCCTGAGAGAAAGATCCACAAACCTCAACTGCGAGCGCGTCGACCACCCTTGGCCGTTCGGCGCTGCGGCGGCCGGCTGGACCGGGTGCCGACGACACCCGGTCCGGGCCGAAGGCTCAGCGTCCCCGTGCCGCCCGTTCCAGAAGAGTCTCGATGTGGTTGCGCGCCATGGTGTCCACCTGCACGTCCAGGTCCGGCCCGTAGGTACGCAGCCCGAGCGTCAAGTGCTCCCTCATGCGGGCGCCGGCGAGTTCCACGTCGCGTGCCTCGATCGCCGCGAAGATCTCCGAGTGGTGCGGCACCCCTTCTTCGCCGATCGACGGGTCCGAGTTCGAACGCAGCATCATCTCGAACATCATTCCACTGATCGACGACAGCATGATCCGCAGCACCGGGTTCTTGCTCGCCACCGCGACGGCGTCGTGGAAGTCCATGTCGGCCTGCGCCTTGACCACCACATCGGTCGCCGACTCGAGGGCGTCGCATGCGTCACGCATCGTCGCCAGGTCTTCGTCGGTGGCGTGCCGGGTCGCCAGTCGCACCATCTCGACCTCCAACGGGAGTCGGGCCTCGATGAGCTGACGGGCCGTGGGCCGACCCGCACGGTACAGCGCGTCGTACCCCCTGGCCTGCCCGGAGGTCTGCTCACGTACGAAGGAGCCTCGCCCGGGCGCGACCTCGATCAGATGCTGGGCCTCGAGCCGCCGCAGCACCTCTCGTACGACGTTCCTGCTGGAGCCGAACTGGGCGGCCAGCTCACGCTCCGAAGGCAGCTTCGCTCCCACCGCGATCGCGCCGGACCGGATGTCGTGCTCCAACTGACGAGCGATGCGCTCCGTCAGAAGCCCGCGGTGCGCGGGGCCTGCGATCGGGCCCGCGTGCGCAGCCCTTTGAGGCGAGGAAGGGGCGGACGACTGCATGCTCGCAGCGTACAGCGAGGTCCGGGCCCGTTCTGGGACGGCGAGCAGGACCTGTCGATGCATCCGGATGTCTGCCGCCCGGCCGGCTCATTTGCCGCGCAGGCCGGCAGGGCTTCGAGGTGAGGCAGCCCGGAACGTGCCGATCAGGAGCCGGCCGGCGTGTGTCACGGCCCGGCTGTGGGTGTAACAGGGGTGTATTAGGAGGCGGCCGGGCGGAACGGCCGGTGGGTTCAGCGGCTCTTGGTGATCAGAAACGATCGCCGGTACCTGACCAGTACCGAGCGGTGGGACCTCAACCGATGCGGGGAATATGACGATGCGCGTTCACAAGCTCACCCTTGCGGCCCTGGCCGTTGCCGCAGGTCTGTCACTCACGGCCTGCCAGAACGGTGACGACGGCACGGGCCAGAGTGCCCCGTCGTCGGCGTCCACCGCGTCGTCCTCGGGCGGGGATTCGGCATCGGGTTCGGGTTCGGGTTCAGGTTCGGGTTCGGCGCAGGAGGGCGGGAAGGGCTCTGACCGGAAGGGGTCCGGCCAGAAGAGCTCCGGTGGGCAGGGCACGGCATCCGGGGCCGGTTCCCATGCCGGCGGCAAGGCCGGTAAGTGCCGCACCGACGAGCTGGAGATCACGGCGATCGACAGCACCATCGACGGCGATCCGGACGGCACGGTCGCCGTCGAACTGAAGAACGGCGGCGGCCGCGACTGTGCGCTGGCGGGCTATGCCGGTGTGGACCTGAAGACCCGCTCGGGTGTGGTGTCCGCCAAGCGCACTGGTGAACCTGCGGACACCGTCGTCCTCAAGAACGGCGAGTCCGTCGCGTTCGGCATCAACTACCCGCTCAACACCTCGGGTGGCTCCGGTGTCCGTGTCACGGGCCTGGTGGTGACACCGCCCGACGAGACGAAGTCGGTCACCCTCGACTGGCCGGGCAACGCCACGCTCCCCGTCACGGACGGCTCCGGTTCCCCCGTGAAGGTCGGCCCGATGGGAAGCGCCGGCCAGGGCGGCTGACCCGGACGCGCCCGTGACGCTGCGGCAACACCGTCTGGTCACACCCCACACGATTCCGCGGTGGCACCGCCGCCTGGTGACGAACAAGTGGACGTACCCAAACCAGACCGGCCGCCCGCCGATCGACACATCAAGGTCGCGAAGATCCCTCCGTGGTGTCTTCAAGCGAACGGGTACGCGAAGGTTCGTGCTCAATGGCAGATGCAAGCCGGCGGGGCACCGTTCCTAGGCTGAGGACGGCACCCCGCGTCGGCACGAACTCTGGTTCGACGTCGACCAATCAGTTGTGAGCCTCGGTTGATGGGCCGCTGAGGTCCGGCGCCGAACGCTTCCGTTTCGCGCTTGTTGGCCCTGAGCGTGCCGGATCGCGGCCCGTTCGGTGAGCGTGCTGGTCAGCCGTCCGAGGACAGCAGTCGCGTCACGGCTGTCGGCGGGCAGGACGCGCTGCCGCCAAGATTCGCCCGTTCGGATGGACCACCAGGCGGCGACGTCCCCGCTCTCCTCGGCCGCGACCAGCAGCGGCCCCAGGTGGTTGATGGCCAACTGCTCGGCGGCCTGCCAGGTGTCGCATCACAGTTTGACCTGCCACCAGCGGGCATCCGTTTCGCGCAGCAACGTGCACAGAGCGAAGGGCCAGCAGCAGGAATCCGATGTCGTCGAGGTAGACGGGGTCCGGCAGCAGGTCGATCGGTGACACCGCGTAGATCACGGCGGCCCAGACCAGCGCCTTGTTGGCGAGCGGGATTCCCGCGGCGAGGAGCAGCCTCCTCGCCCGGATCACCCGCACCAGGAGAACTGCGGTGATGCCCATGGTGAGCAGCACGACGGCTGCGGCGAGGATGAGCCAGGCTTTGGTGTCCATACCTCAACGTGTACCCGCTGAGCGGGTGGGCCGCAGGGCACCGAAAGCCCTCTCCCGGGTGCGGGATGCGGGATGCGGTCAGAGCGCTGAGCGGCGCAGCGCGAGGAGCGCCTGGTCGTCCTGGGGCCGGCCGCCCGTGTGGCGCCGTACGTCACGGATCAGCATGTCGAGGACCTGCGCCGGTGTGGGGTGCTCGCCGGACCGGGCGCGGTGCCGGAGCAGAACGGGCAGGCGCGCCGCAGCGTCGTAGAACGCGCCTTCGGCGTCCCGTGACTCGGTGATGCCGTCCGTGTAGCACAGGAGTGTCGCGCTGGGCGGGGACGGAAACGTGTCGACCGGTGCGGACCAGCTGCCCAGCACCCCCATCCCCAGCGGAGGCACTTCCTGAGACGGTTCGATGACGGTGGCCGAGCCCTGTGCGTCGAGGAGCAGGGACGGCGGATGGCCGCGGTTGACGATGCGTACGGCGCTGAGGTCCGCGGGGAACTCCGCAATCAGGGCGGTGGTGAATCCCTCCTCCTTCTGCTGCACCACTCCCCCACGCTGGCGGCAGCGAGCGTGCACCGCATCCCGGCGGGCGCGGTGGTCGCCGGTCTCGGCCGGGCAGCGGCTCGGCATGCGGATTGCGTCGTGGGCAGTCGACTACGCCGCCCGTGAGGGAGCCGTCCGGGTTCGTCGCGTCACCTCAGAGCACCGGCTGGTCGTGTACTGCCAGGCGCGGGGCTTTGTCCTCGTACGCGAGCGCCAGTCAACACCACGGTCCGGGACTTTGGTCCCGGACCGTGACTTATCTTGCTTGCATGAGCGGACAGTTCCGAACTGTCAGGCGGCCACCGATATCTTCGGCTCCTCCCCCTTCTGCGCCGTCGCGTCGCCCGCCCCGTCCGCCCCGCCCTCGGCGGACTTCCGCATCCCCTTCAGGATCACGACCAAGGCCGTCGACACACAGACACCGGCGGCGATCGCGATGAGGTAGAGGAACGGGTTGCCGATCAGCGGGACCACGAAGATGCCGCCGTGCGGGGCGCGCAGGGTGCAGCCGAAGGCCATCGACAGGGCGCCGGTGACCGCGCCGCCCGCCATCGAGGCGGGGATGACGCGCAGCGGGTCCGCCGCGGCGAACGGGATCGCGCCCTCCGTGATGAACGAGGCGCCGAGCACCCAGGCTGCCTTGCCGTTCTCGCGCTCGGTCCTGGTGAAGAGCCGGCCGCGCACGGTCGTCGCGAGGGCCATGGCCAGCGGCGGGACCATGCCGGCGGCCATCACCGCGGCCATGACCTTGAGCGAGCCCTCGGTGGGGTTCGCGAGGCCGCCGACCGCGAAGGCGTACGCGACCTTGTTCAGCGGGCCGCCCAGGTCGAAGCACATCATCAGGCCGAGGATGACGCCGAGGATGATCGCGTTGGCGCCGGACAGGGAGTTCAGCCAGTCCGTCAGGGCGCGCTGGAGGGAGGCGATGGGCTTGCCGATGACGAGGAACATCAGGAAGCCGACCACCGCCGAGGAGATCAGCGGGATGACGACCACCGGCATGATCCCGCGCAGCACGGGGGGCACGTTCACCTTCTGGATCGCCATCACGACGCCGCCCGCGATGAGACCGGCGACGAGGCCGCCGAGGAAGCCGGCGTTGATGGTGAGTGCGATCGAACCGCCGACGAACCCGGGCACGAGCCCCGGCCGGTCGGCCATCCCGTACGCGATGAAGCCCGCGAGGACCGGGACGAGGAACGCGAAGGCGACGGAGCCGACCTGGAAGAGCAGCGCGGCCCAGCTGTCGGTCTGGGTCCACACGAAGTGCTCGGCGACGGACGGCGCCTTGTTGATGGTGTAGCCGCCGATCGCGAAGCCGAGGGCGATGAGGAGACCGCCGGCCGCGACGAACGGGACCATGTAACTGACGCCGCTCATCAGCCACTTGCGCAGCTTGGTGCCGTAGCCGTCGCCGGCGTCACCGGCCCGGTCCACGGGGGTGGCGGACGCTGCGCCCGACGTCGCCTCGCCGCGGGCGGCCTTCTCGCGGACCTCGCCGATGAGTTCGGCGGGCCGGTTGATGCCGGCCTTCACGCCGACGTCGACGGTGGGCTTCCCGGCGAAGCGGTCCTTCTCCCGTACGGGCACGTCGTGCGCGAAGATCACGCCGTCCGCTCCCGCGATGACCTCCGGGGCGAGACGGGTGAACCCGGCCGAGCCCTGTGTCTCGACCACCACTTCCACGTCGCCCGCGTCCCGGCCCGCCTTCTCCAGGGACTCGGCCGCCATGTAGGTGTGGGCGATGCCGGTGGGGCAGGAGGTGACGGCGACGATCTTGAACTTCGCGGCGGGGGCCGCGGGAGCGGGCTCGGGCGTGGGCTCGGGCGTGGGCTCCGGCTCAGTAGTGGGCTCGGGCCTGGACTCCGGCTCGGGCCTGGACTCCGGCACGGGCGTGGGCTCGGGTTCGTCCCCGCGGATCAGCGCCGCCGTGGCCCCCGCGTCGGTCGCCGTGCGCAGCGCGGTCTTGAAGTCCTCGTCCATCAACTGCCGTGCCAGCGAAGACAGGATGGTGAGGTGGGCGTCGTCCGCTCCGGCGGGCGCGGCGATGAGGAAGACCAGGTCGGCCGGGCCGTCCGGCGCCCCGAAGTCGATCCCGTCGGTGCTGCGGCCGAAGGCGAGGGTCGGCTCGGCGACATGCTCGCTGCGGCAGTGCGGGATGCCGATGCCTCCGTCGAGGCCGGTCGGCATCTGCGCCTCGCGGGCTGCGACGTCGGCCAGGAAGCCGTCCAGGTCGGTCACCCGGCCCTGGGCGACCATCCTTTCGGCGAGGGCGCGGGCCGCCGCCTCTTTGGTGTCGGCGGACAGGTCGAGATCGACCAGGTCCGCGGTGATCATCTCGCTCATCGCGGGCTCCTACGCACTCGTATCGCCTTGGCGGCGGGGGTGGGGACGGGGGTGGGGACGGGGGTTTCGCCGCGGGGACGGCGGCTCCGGCAGGGAGCGTGGGGAGTGATCAGGCCGGTGGCTACCTGATGGGGCGTATTCAGGGGCGGGGCGCAGGCCGTCATGGCGCGGGCTCCTTCAGGACGCGGTCCAGCGGGACGTCCGCCGTGAGGGTCACCGCGTCCGGGTCCAGGTCGGCCGGGGTCGGCATCGCGCTGCCCGGAAGCTGGACCGCAGCGGCGCCGTGGGCGACGGCCGAGGCCAGCGCCCGCGGGCCGGTGCCACCCGCGATGAGGAAGCCGGCCAGGGACGAGTCGCCCGCGCCGACATTGCTGCGGACGGTATCGACCGGGGCGGTGGCGAACCAGACGCCCGAGCCGTCCACGAGCAGCTGCCCGTCCGCGCCGAGGGAGGCGAGGACGGCGCGTGCGCCGAGGTCCCGCAGCTCCTCGGCCGCCTTGACCGCGTCGCCGACGGTGGCGAGCGGACGGCCGACCGCCTCGGCGAGCTCCTCCGCATTCGGCTTGACGACGTCGGGCCGTTCGCGCAGGGCCGCGAGGAGCGCCGGGCCCGAGGTGTCGAGCGCGATCCGGGCGCCGGCCGCGTGGGCGCGGGCGACCAGTTCGGCGTACCAGGACGGGGCGAGGCCGCGCGGGAGGCTGCCGCAGCAGGCGATCCAGTCGGCGCCCACGGAGCGCTCGCCGACGACGGCGAGCAGTGACTCCGCTTCTTCCGGGGTGAGTTCGGGGCCCGGCGCGTTGATTTTCGTCAGCGTTCCGTCCGGCTCGGCGAGCGCGATGTTGGACCGGGTCTGTCCGGCTACGGGGACGGGGTCGACGCTGATCCCCTGGGCGTCGAGGAGCTCGGCCACGAGGGCGCCGGGCGCGCCGCCCAGCGGAAGCACGGCGAGCGTGGGGGCGCCGGCGGCGGCGACGGCCCGCGAGACGTTGACACCCTTGCCGCCCGGGTCCATGCGCTCGCCGGTGGCGCGCAGGACCTCGCCCCGGTCGAGCGCCGGGACCTCGTAGGTGCGGTCCAGGGAGGGGTTGGGGGTAACGGTGAGGATCATGCCGCCTGCGTCTTCCGTGGTGGCTTGCGTGGGGGGTGCCGGTTCCGGGGTCGGTGTCGGTTCCGGGGCGGGGGCCGGTGTCGGGGCCGGTGTCGTGGGGCTCATGCGCGGACCACTTCCGTGCCGCCCTTCTCGATCGCGATCGCATCCCCGTCGCTGAGGCCACTGTCGGTGATCAGCACGTCCACATCGCCCAGGTCGCCGAAGCGGGCGAAGTGCTCCTGCCCGTACTTGGCGGAGTCGGCGAGCAGCACGACCCGGCGGGCGGCGCCGACGGCCGCGCGCTTCACGGCGGCCTCGGCGAGGTCGGGGGTGGTCAGGCCGTGTTCGGCGGAGAACCCGTTGGCCGCGAGGAAGACGACGTCCGCGCGGATCTCCCCGTACGCCCGCAGGGCCCAGGCGTCGACGGCGGCGCGGGTGCGGTGGCGGACGCGCCCGCCGACGAGGTGCAGCTGGATGCCGGGGTGGTCGGCGAGGCGGGCCGCGACGGGCAGGCCGTGAGTGACGACGGTGAGCGTCGATTCCAGGGGCAGCGCCGCGGCGAGGCGGGCGACGGTGGTGCCGGCGTCGAGGATCACGGTGCCGTCCTCGGGGAGTTCGGCGAGCGCGAGCCGGGCGATGCGGTCCTTCTCGTCGGCCGCAGTGCCCTCGCGCTCGGCGACGTCGGGCTCGAAGTCGAGCCGCCCGGCCGGTATGGCACCGCCGTGCACCCGCCGTACGAGACCGGCCCTGTCCAGGGTCTTCAGGTCGCGGCGGATGGTCTCCGCGGTGACCTGGAACTCCTCGGCGAGCGACAGCACGTCCACGCGTCCGCCGTCACGCGCGAGACGGAGGATCTCTTGCTGCCGCTCCGGTGCGTACATATCCGTCTGCCTCCGACGTCTCGCCCGGTCGTGCCCGAGTCTGTGGTTTCAATCAGAGGCTACGACTGGATTTCCAGAAAGTAAACAGGTTCGGGCATGTCACAGACACAATCGGACTTTGATCGCGGCGGAGCGTTCCGCGCTACGAGATCAGTGCCTCCCGCAGCTGGTCGGGCGTGACGGTGAGCGACTGCTCGGCCCAGATGACCTTGTCCAGGGCCGTGTACCTGGTCCCCCACCGCTTGGCCAGTTGAGCGACCAGGAACAGCCCCCGGCCGCCCTCGTCCGTAGTGGTGGCGTACCGCAGGTGCGGTGAGGAGCTGCTGTGATCGGAGACTTCGCAGACCAGGCCCCCGTCGCGCAACATGCGGACGCGGACCGGCGGCCTGCCGTAGCGAATCGCGTTGGTGATCAGCTCACTGAGGATCAGCTCGGTGGTGAAGGCGAGGCTCTCCAGCCCCCAGTCCGAGAGCTGCCCGACGCACTCGGACCGGATTCGCGAGACGGCGGACGGATCGCTGGGAACCTCCCACTCGGCGACCTGGTCGGACGCGAACAGGCGCGTGCGCCCGATGAGAAGGGCGACGTCGTCCCTCGGCCGCGGTGGAACCAGCGCACGAAAGATCGCGTCACACATGCCTTCCGGAGAGTCGCCGGTCGCGTCCCGCAGTGCGGCGCGCAGGGCGGCGAGCCCCTCCTGAACGTCGCGCTCGCGGTTGTAGATGAGCCCGTCGGTGTAGAGGACGAGCCCGGTGCCGGCCTCCAGCTGCAGCTCCACGGCCTCGAACGGCAGACCGCTCACGCCGAGCGGCGGCCCTGCGGGCAGGTCGGCGAAGTCCACGCCGCCGTCAGGCCGCACGAGAGCGGGCGCGGGGTGGCCTGCCCGCGCCATGGTGCAGCGCCCGGAGACCGGATCGTAGATCGCGTAGAGGCAGGTGGCTCCGGTGACCTCTGTGGCCTGCTCGTCGTCGGCACCTGGCTGGTCGAGGCTGATGACGAGGTCGTCGAGGCGGGCGATCAGCTCGTCGGGTGCCAGGTCGAGGGTGGAGAAGTTGTGGACCGCGGTCCTCAGGCGGCCCATGGTGGCCGCCGCGTGCAGCCCGTGGCCGACGACGTCACCGACGACAAGCGCGACCCGGAACCCCGGGAGCGGGATGACGTCGAACCAGTCCCCGCCCACCCCCTGCCACACCGGGCAGTAGCGGGAGGCCGCGTCCAGGGCGCTCTGTTCGGGCAGGCCGCGTGGCAACAGGCTGCGCTGGAGCTCCTCGGCCATCGTGTGCTCGCGGGTGTAGCGGCGGGCGTTGTCCACGGAGATCCCGGCGCGGGCGACCAGGTCCTCGGCGAAGGAGAGGTCGTCGTCCCCGAACGGCTCGGAGGATCCAGCGCGCCAGAAGTTGACAATGCCGAGGTTCAGGCCCCGCGCACGCAGGGGCGCGGAGAGCAGCGAGTGGATGCCGTAGGCGAGGACGCTTTCGGAATTCGCCGGGTCGCGCTCCCGCCAGGCGCGGGCCCGGCGCAGATCGGCGGCGAGGGCGGGATGGCCGGTCTCCAGGCCCACGCCTTCGGGTGTGGTCGGCAGGAAGCTGACCACCGATCCCATCGGGTAGAGCGGCGCATCGTCCCGGACGCCGCTCACGGCGGCGCGGCGGAGCGCCGGGCCCCCGGCCGTGCCCGTGCCCGGCGACGGCTCATCGCCGTTCAGTACGGGGTCGGCCAGTTCGACGGTGACGAAATCCGCGAAGCGGGGGACGGCCACGTCCGCCAGCTCCTGCACGGTCCTCTTCATGTCCAGCGTGGTACCGACCCGCCCGCCGGCGTCGTACAGGAGCTCCAGGCGGGCCCGCGCCCGGTCGGCTTCCTCGTACATGCGCGTCATCTCGGCCGGGCCCAGGCCGTGCGTCTGGCGGTGCAGCCGCCGCCGGACCAGTACTGCTCCGCAAATGCCCAGGCAGAGCGCAGCCGCTGCGCCGCCGAACACGACCGGCAGCTCGCTGATCACCCCGTGGTTCACCCGCGCGACGGTGATGCCCACCGAAACGTACCCGGCGACCTGGCTGCCCGGGCTGCGGACGGGCGCGGTGGTGTCCACGATGTGCGCCAGAGGGCTGGTGAAGCTGCTGGTGTACGGGCCGTTCCGGGCTTGCTGGTACGGGCCGTAGATGTGCTTGCCGATGAGGCCCGGGATGGGCGAGGTGTAACGGATCCCCTGCGGGTCGGTGATCACGACATAGTCGAAGCCCGCGCTCTTGCGGGTCCGTTCGGCGATGGGCTGCAGCGTCGCCGTCGGATGGGGGTCGGCCAGTGCCTTCGCCATGCCTGGAGACCCCGCCAGCGCAATGGCCGCGGTACGGGTGCGGTGCTCGGCGTCGGTCGTGCCGTAGGACCGGGCCTGCAGGACGAGCGCCGACAGCGCCGCGGCGATCAGGAGCACCACGACACCGACCTGCCACAGGAACACCTGCCCCGCGATGCTGCGCACCCGCAGCCGCGAGCGCGCGAGCCCGAGCGGACGGCGCCACGCCGGTCCGTCCGTTCCGTCCGTCCATGCGGGCCGTTCCTGTACGTCCATGGCTGGTCGCCTTCCACGCTGCCACACGGCCGGACCACACGCATGCCACACATGCCACGGACGGACACCACGCACGCGACCGAAGAAGCGGGTCACAGCCGACGTTGGCTGTCGCGCGTGGTTGCTCCCGCAGTGGCCGGCTGCGCGAGTGCCGCTGCCGAGATCAGGTAGGACGCCGCAATCCGGGCTCAACGCCGCGACGCGACTGTTTCTGCTTCTTCTTCTACTTCTTCCTGAAGGTCCTGATCTCGTCAGCCTGCCTGCACCGGCAGACGGCGCGGTTGCCGGCAGAGTTTGAGTGACGCGGGCCATAGGGGCGGGCGCTCATCGGCTGTGGTGCGGGAGGGACAGGAGCACTATGCCCTTATTCTGCGGATATTCTGGGAAGTGTGATCGACTCTGGACGCCCGCGGCTCCGTCGGCGCTACGACCGGGGGAGGCTTGTGCGGCTGTCGCCGGTGATTCTGACCGTCGTGATCGCAAGCCTGGCTTACGCCACTCCGCCGGAAATGGCCTTCAGCCGCCTCCTGCCCGCGGCACCAGCCCTGGCCGCCGCCATGTGGCCGGTCCTTCCCACCGTCCTGCTCGGGACGGTCTGCCTCTTTCTGATGATCGGCCTCAGCCTCGTCTTCCCCGGCCTGGGAACGTGGTGGACGGCCGCAGGGATCATCGCCGTCACCGTGGCCGCCGCATACGGAAGCCACGTCCGGCTCCAGCGGGAGCGCACCCTCCTCCAGGTACGGCTCGTCGCCGACGTGGCACAAAAAGTGGTACTGAGCCCCATGCCACGCCGCTTCCGGAACATCGAGATCGAGTCGCTGTACCTCGCGGCCGCGGCAGAGGCCCGCATCGGCGGGGACTTCTACGAAGTGGTCGACACGCCACACGGGGTCAGGCTCCTCATCGGAGACGTGCGGGGCAAGGGCCTGCCGGCAGTGGGGGCCGCCGCGGCGATCGTCAACTCTTTCCGGGAGGCGGCCTACACAGAGACCGACATGGTCAACGTCGCCCGCAGGCTGGACGCCAGCTGCACCCGTTACAGCGCCGCCTTTCCTCCCGACGGGCCGATGGAGCGCTTCGCCACCGCCCTTCTCGCCGAGATCCCGCACGAGGGCAGACGTATCGACATCCTCAACTGCGGACACCCCCCGCCACTGCTCCTGAATCGCAGGAATCTCCGCGTTCTCGAATCCGCCGCCCCCTCGCCACTGCTCAACCTCGCCGAGCTGATCGGTGATCACTACACCATCGACACCTTCGACTTCACCCCCGGCGACCTGCTCCTCCTCTACACGGACGGGATCGCCGAGGCCCGCGCCCACGACGGCGAGTTCTTCCCGCTGGCAGCCTGGATACGTCGACAGCCCCCGACACCACCCCGCGAACTACTCACGGCCCTTCACCGCGACCTCCTCCGCCACAGCAGAGGACGCCTCGACGACGACATCGCCGCCCTCGCCGTACGCCTGGGCAAACCCTGAGACACGGAGGTGCGCGTGATCCGACGTCGCGGAGGGCCGACGTCCACCATCTTCACGATCTTTACGATCTTCACGGTGAGGGTGTCTCCGACCTGGATCCGTGAACAGAGCCATGGAGGGCGCCGCGACAAGCGCCGACGCCCGACGGTGAGTCCTGGGAACCTCTGAGCGTGGTGGTCGGCTGCAGAGATTCGGTGGGCTGCAGAGATGTCGGCGAATTTCAGTACCACCGGGGATCGGCTGGGCTGCGCATCCGGCAGCTTCATCGGCTTGGGACTGGCTTGGGACGCGAGATGCAGTGCCGGCTGGTCTCGCCCTGCTGGGGTCGACGGAGGAGCATGGGAGATGAGCGAGCAAGGGAGGCCCGCCATGAAGTCCGAAGCCTCGGATTACGACACCTGGCTGTACTCTCACACACCCTCCCAAGCTGAGGGCGAGCGCGACGAGCTGGCTGAGCGTGCAGCCCAGCACCCGGACGTCCCCAGGACCGAGCCGTCCCAGGCGGAGGGCGAGCGCGTGGACGACATCAAGACCACATGACCGCAGCGACTCGGGCTGGGCGTTGCCGGGCCCGGCTCACTGCAGCACGGCCCGGACGGCCGCCCGCCCCGAAGGCGTCGCCTGCCCCGGCGGCCTCGGCTGCGGCGCTCGTTCTTTCGCTCTTCGCCGGACTCCTAGGGGCCCCTAAGTGAGGTGCATAGTCCCGCAGGGTTATTCACACGGCTGATGGAGGGCTTGCCGCCGAGTGCCGTGTGGCAGCGATGGCAGTCTGCGGTCGGCAGGGTGGCGTCCCGCCCGCCGCCGGCGCACCCGCATGTGCGCGGCGACCCGCGAGATGCCCGTCTCGGTGGCCACATAAGCGAATGGGCGGGTGCGGAACACACGTGTAACGAGCAGCCATCTGCCGTGATCGGTGGGAGACGAAGACCTCCGTGTGGTGCAGTCAGCTGGAGGGGTCTGAGGCGAACGTGACGGGCAGCTGTTCGGGGCCGCGCAGACCGCCCGAGCGCCATCGCAGTTCGCTGAGCGGCTCGGCCAGGCTCAGGTGAGGCAGGCGGCGCAGGGCGGTTCCGATGGCGATCTGGCCCTCTAGCCGGGCCAGTGGCGCCCCCAGGCAGTAGTGGATGCCGTGCCCGAAGGCGAGGTGCGCGTTGTCCTGCCGGGTGATGTCCAGGCGGTCGGCGTCCGGGAACTGCGCCGGGTCGCGGTCGGCGATGGCGGAGGCGACCAGCACGGTCGCGCCCCGCGGGACCGCCACTCCCGCGATGGCGACGTCCTCGCGCGCGAACCGGGCGATGCCGGGGTTCACCGGTCCGTCGTAGCGCAGGAACTCCTCGATGGCACCGGGCAGCAGTTCCGGATCGTCCCGCAGCATCTGCAGCTGGTCGGGGTGGGCGAGCAGCGCGGTGATACCGCTGCTGATCAGGTTGACCGTGGTGATGTATCCGGCCACCAGCAGCAGGAAAGCCATGGCGATCAGCTCGTCCTCGTCCAGCTGGTGTTCCTCGTCCCGGGTGGCGATCAGGGCGCTGAGCAGGTCGTCACCGGGCCGGGCTCGCTTGTCCTGGAGGAGTCCGGTCAGGTACGACCGCATCTGCCGCCACGCTCGGTCCATCCGGGCCGGGTCCGGCGGCTCGGCTCCTCGAAGGATCATGTCTTCGGTCCACCGGTGGAAGTCGTCCCGGTCGGCGACGGGCACTCCGAGCAGTTCGCTGATCACGGTGGCGGGAAGCGGCAACGCGAAGTCCTCGACGAGTTCGGCCTTGCCTGCGGGCACGATCGTGTCGAGCAACCCGTCGGTGATCTCCTGGACGCGTGGCCGCAGCTCGGCCACCCTGCGGGCGGTGAACGCCTTGGAGACCAGGCGGCGCAGGCGGGTGTGGTCGGGCGGGTCGGAGCGGAGCATGGTGCGCAGCATCGACTCGCGCTCCGTGGCGGGCAGCCGCTCGAGGAGCCGGGGGTCCGAGGCATCGCGGACGTCGCTGCTCAGCCGTGGGTCGGAGAGGGCTGCGAGACAGTCTTCATAGCGTGTGACCAGCCATGCCTCGAGGCCACCGGCGAGGACGGCGCGCCGTACCGGGCCGTCCTCGCGCAGCTGCCGGTAGAGCGGGAAGGGATCCGCCATGAAGGCCGGATCGGCATAAGGCAAAAGGACCGGCTGCTGGCTCATCAGGCCTCCAGGGGGCGTCACGCACCCACACGGCAAAGTTGTCAGTTTTGAGGGTATATGCCCTATTGACTCAGGCCGTGGATGTCACCGAAGGGAAGGGCTGCGATGGAGCGGACAACGTGCTGCGTGGTGGGCGGCGGCCCCGCGGGAATGGTCCTCGGCCTGCTACTGGCCCGCGCCGGGGTGGACGTCACGGTCCTGGAGAAACACGGGGACTTTCTGCGCGACTTCCGCGGCGACACAGTGCATCCCTCGACCCTGGCGCTCCTGGACGATCTCGGTCTGGCCGAGCGCTTCGCCCGTCTGCAGCAACGCCGGGTGACCACGGTCCAGCTGCCGCTCGGCACGGACGGTTCGCTGATCACCGTCTCGGACATCAGCGCGCTACCGGGCCCGTACAACTACGTGGCGATGGTGCCGCAATGGGACCTGCTGAACCTCCTCGCCGACGAGGCCCGAAAAGAGCCGTCCTTCTCCGTGCGGATGAACACCGAGGCGACGTCGTTCGTGCTGGAGCACGGACGGATCACCGGAGTGCGGTACCGCACGTCCGACGGCCGGACCGGCGAACTGAGGGCCACCCTCACGGTGGCCTGCGACGGTCGGGGCTCGCTGGCCCGCTCGCGGCCCGAACTTCGGCTGCGGCAGTTCACCTGCCCCATGGACGCCTGGTGGTTCCGGCTGCCACGGCGGGAAGGCGACCCGCACGGGCTTGTGGGAGGCGCCGGCGACCGGTTCCTCACCGCGATGATCGACCGTGGGGAGTACTGGCAGTGCGCCGCGCTGATTCCCAAGGGGACCGACGCCGAACGCCGCGCCGCAGGTCTCGAGCGGTTCATGGCCGACTTCTCGGCCGCCGTGCCCTGGAGCGCGGACCGGGCGCATGCGCTGCGGTCATGGGACGAGGTGAAGATGCTCGACGTACGGCTCGACCGTCTCCGGCGCTGGCACCGCCCGGGGCTGCTGTGCATCGGCGATGCGGCGCACGCGATGTCACCGGTCTTCGGCATCGGCATCAACCTCGCCGTCGAGGACGCAGTGGCCGCCGCGCGGTATCTCGTCGAACCGCTGAGCAGGGGTGCGGTCGGCCTGCGGGACGTACGCGGCGTCCAGCGGCGCCGGTGGCCGACCACGGCGGCGACGCAGGCACTGCAGCGGTTCGCTCACGCGAGGGTCATCGCGCCCGTACTCGCGGGACGCCCGCCTTTCGGCAATGCCAGGCGGGCGGAGCGGATGAGCGACCTACTCACCACCTCACCGTGGCTCAAGCGCGTGCCGGCGTACTTCATCGGCTACGGCGCCGTGCGCGAGCGTCCCCCCGCCGAGTCGGTGCGGTGAGCTGCGGCGCACGACGAGGCCTTAAGACGGCCGACTCCGCGCAGCACGTCACTAACGTCAACAACCCCAATTGCGCTGTTGGTTGCCGACCTTCAGACCTGCTGTGCGCCGATTGCGCTTACGCTGCCCGCGCGCCTCTCGAGCTGTTCGTTCGGCGGCGGCCACTGCGGCTGCGTCGGCACGCTCCGCCGAAGCGCTCTCCATGTCGAGACGCCGCAGCGTCCCTATCGGGCCGTGCCGAAGTCCTGAGTCCAGTAGCTGCCGGGCTGCGCGAGGCCGATGCCGATCTCCTTGAACGAGCAGTCGAGAATGTTGCGCTTGTGGCCCGGGCTGGACATCCAGGCCGCCATGACCTTGTCGGGCGTGGAGTAGCCGTAGGCGACGTTCTCGCCGTAGGAGCTCCAGGTGTAACCGGCACGCGTGATCCGGTCGCCGGGCGACGACCCGTCGGAGCCCGTGTGGGACATGTTCCGGTGGGATGCCATGTCCTTGCTGTGGTCCTGAGCGGCCTTGGTCAGCTTCGCGTTCATGGTCAGCGGGGAACATCCCGCCTTGCTGCGCTCGTTGTTGACGAGCGTCAGTACGCGGGCCGTGTCCCCGGATGCCGGTGCGGTCGTAGCAGGTGCACTGGGAGACGCGGTGGTCTGCGGTGCGCTGGGAGTCGCAGTGGAGCTCTTCGACGCTCCCGCAGCCGGCCCATGACCCCAGGACGAGCCCGTCCACCGATGGTGGGAGCTCACGTTCTTCCAGTGGTCGGAGGGGCGACCGCCCGCATCAGCCTGAGTGTCCATGCAGGCCATGGCGGCGGAGGGCACACCCACGGCTGCTACGGCGATGACAGCGATGGCTATCGGCCGGTGGTGCGACTTCCTGCGGTGCTTCCTCATGCGTGACCTCGCTCAGTGATCGCGGAGCGCCCCCAGGGTCCGGCTCTGCCCAGTTCCTGCACCTGGGGGCCGCGGAGACGCCTTGCGGCCGTCATTCTTAGAACTGCTGTCGGGGTGCGGCAACAGGCGGCAGTACTACCTCGGCCCGTAGCCACGGACAGCTCTTGAAACGGGCGCGCAGGCGTGCTGGTCCGGCTCCCGGAGTGGCGAAGAAGTCCGTTGGTCCGTCAGAAACCGTTGTTCGCCACCCGAACGGGCAAAAGCGTTGAGCGGATCGAACACCGCTCGATCTGGCTCGGGGGATTCCTGCATCAAGACGGATAAAACGCGCTATGCCGTCAGGCCCCGATCTACTATTCGACGACCTGAGAGCCAAAAGCTTGTGTGGCTTATGTCACGGGACGACGGGTGCTCCCCCTCCGACCCAACGCGACTGCCACCGGCGCGAACCTCGCGGCGTCCACGATGGCCGCGCCGCCCAGGTCGTTGCTGAAGTACACAACGCCCAGGTCGTTGTTGAAGTACACATATACGTCGTTCTTGTCGGGCCAGGTGTCGAAGATGCGACGGGGCCCAGGACTTCAACGCCCGGCGGCCGTAGCGCGGCGGCGGCTCTGCGACGCTGCCGTGAAACCGTACGCACCCCCATGACGCCGTACGCCACAGCGGCGTCACCAGCGGACCACAGATCTGCCCAGCACAGGGCGCCGCCTTGCCCGGAACTTCCGGTCCGCCTCCCACCACCAGGTCTGGCGGTGACGTGGAAACAGGCCCGGCAGCGGTCGAGCCAGGCCACCGGCATCATCGACGTCCCGCTCCACGGCCGCCGAGTCGGCCGTGCGCAGCGTGCGGGACGGCGGCGCGCTCCCAGGCCGCAGGCGCCATATCAGGGTGGACACGCTCGGCCTGCTCCTGGCCGTCCGGATCACTGCGGCGGGCGTCTCCGACATTGTCGGCGGCACGCACCTGATGTCTCACATCGCCACCACCAACCCCGGCGCGACCAAGGCATGGGCCCACTCGGGCTACCGCACCGAAGCCATCGACAACGGCGCCACTCTCGGCATCGACGTCGACCGGGCGCTGCCCAGGTAATTCGATGGCGCGCATCGAGCAGTGTCCGCACGCTGTCACCGTGCCAGCACTCAAGCACCAGATCCGCGCCCGCTACGACTCCACAGTCATCGTCTACCAGGCATACATGCCAGAGCCCGGCCTGTCCGCAGCCCGAGAGGGCCGCTTCCCTACGGCCTGGGAGCGAGATCGGATGACGTGGGTCATCTGATCGTTGGTCCAGGGCTACCGTCTCGCCGTCCTTTGGCAGGCCGGCCTGTCAGGCTCGCGGTGCACCTGTTCACCAGCGGTCTCCCAGTCCGAGGGGCCACCCTTCGGCCGGCGTCGCACGCGGTGCCACTCGCCGCGAAAGGTGGCCACTCGCGGTTCCACCGGCCGGGAAGAGGCCTCGGCCGGGCCGAGTTCAGGAGACCGCGGACGTCAGGTACGTCACGTAAACCCCTCCCTCGCAGCCGGGCATCTTCCGCAGCGTCCAGCGGCCCCGGACGGTCGCGGACGAGAAGTTCGACTCGGCGTCGTCCTTCTCCACCTCACCGTCCTTCGCGGTGAATCCGGCCTTGGGGAGCTGCTTGTGCAGAAAGGCCAGGGTGGCGTCGAAGCCGCTCCGTACGACCGTGGCGACGATCAGCCGGCCGCCGGTGCGGTGCTCCACCGAGGTCACGACTGCGCCCTCGGGCACCGGCAGATCCGCCGGGAAGTCCTTGGGAAGCGGCAGTGAGGCGGCGGTGGGGCAGCCGCCGGGCGCGGACGCGGCCGTGTATGGCGTCGCAGGCAAGGGCCCGGCGTTCCGGGGCATGGGCGAGCATCCAGTGACGGCCGCCAGACCGAGGGCGGCGCCGACCAGCACGGCAGCCGGGACGAACGGCTTCACCTAGCGGCCTCCCTTGGAGTTCTTGTGCTTGCCGGCGACCACGGCGTCGTACGCGCCGTACAGCGTGTTGCCGGAGGACTGGCGGGCGACGGAAGCCAGTGCGTCGTAGTTCTGAGCGCCGCCGGTGGCGCAGGTGCCGGTGCAGCCGTCGGCGTAGGCGGCGAGCACGCGGCCCTGGGCGTCGAGGGTGACGTCGATGAAGTCCAGGAGGTTGCGGTCCTGGCCGCAGGTGGTGCCGCCCGTGCAGATGGACCCCTTCTGTACCGGGTCGGTGGGGGTGGCGTCGACGGTGACCCAGGACTGGCCGCCGTCGTAAGTGGTGGCAACGTACAGGTGCCAGACGCCCTTGAAGTTGGCTGTGTCCTGGTAGTTGCCCCCGGTGGTGGTGCCCAGGAAGGTGAAGGCGGCGCGGTTGTCGTCGCCCGCGGTCACGGCGGGGAAGACGATGTTCTTGATGCCGAGGGACGCGCCCACGTTCTGGTCGTACAGCCACGTCCTGCCCTTGTCGTGGCTGGCGGCGATCCGCGCGGTGCCGTCGCTGTTCTGGTAGCCCATGTACACAGTCCCGCCGACGCCGATTCCGACGCTCGGGTCGGAGTCACCGGGGGTACTGGACGGGTTCTTGCGGACGGTCCACGTAAGCCCGTTGTCCTCGGAGACGGCCATGGCCTGGTTGCCGCCGCAGCCCTTGTTGGGCACGTACACCGTGCCGTCCGGGGCGACCTTCACATGCCCGTGCAGGCCGCCGCAGTCCAGCAGCGAGTACATCGGAACGGCGGGCCCGTACGTCAGACCGCCGTCCCGGCTGACCGCGCAGGAGGCGTCGGCGATGTCCTGGGA
The DNA here is from genome assembly GCF_055760475.1 of Streptomyces sp. DS1-CR2. Classification (NCBI taxonomy): domain Bacteria; kingdom Bacillati; phylum Actinomycetota; class Actinomycetes; order Kitasatosporales; family Streptomycetaceae; genus Streptomyces; species Streptomyces sp. DS1-CR2. The sequence continues at coordinate 7,820,997 of NZ_CM147085.1, read as the reverse complement.
GCAGTAGTAGACGGCGTTGGGGTACGCCGTGACGGCGCCCGGCGCGCCCGTGGTGAAGGGGCCGCCACCGATGGTCTGGTGGTCCACACCGGAGTTGATGCCCGAGCCGCCTGTGGCCGTCCACGTCTCGCCGTCGTCGTCGGTGTAGCAGGTCAGAGCGGTCTTGCCGGCGAGCTGCGACTCGAAGGTGCGGTGGGTCGCCGGGTCGGTGAACAGGATCGGGTCGAGGCTGGTGGTGCTGCCCTGCGGACAGCCGTTGGCCGCGTTGGCGCTCTTGTCCTGCCAGGTGGCGGCGCCGGCGCCGTCGTAGGTGACCTTCAGCGTCGAGGTGTACGCCTGGAACATCGCGGCACCGGTTGCGCGGTCGACGCCGATCGAGGGTTCGCCGGCGTTGTGCGCGTCCTTGATGCTGTCGGGCGCCGAGGAGTTCGCGTACATCGGCGGGGTCGCCGTACTCGGCGGCGGATCGGCCGGATCGGCGACCAGGCTCGCGGTGCCGGTGAAGCTGTCGCCGAGCGGGGCGTACGGCACCACGCGCACGGTGTACGAGGCCGTCACCGCCGGAAGCAGCACGGTCTCCGGGTCGCTGGAAGAGGCGGAGGCGGCAACCTCGCGGCCGTCCGCGTCGAGGACGTACAGGTCGAAGTCGGCGGCGGAGTCGGGCCACTTGACATCGACGCGCAGGCTGTGACCGGCGTCGTAGCCCACGGGCACCGACACCTTCAGGGTGTAGTCGTCGCAGAGTTGCGCATTCCCGCAGCTCACCGTCCCGGCAGTGCCGGAGACGTTCGGGACGGCGAAGGGACCGGCGCTCCACGTGGTCGTGGGCGCAGTGTCGCTGACCGATCCGGAGGGCGGGGTGGCGGCGTCGGCCGACACACTCGGCAGGGTCCCGGCGATGAGTGCCAGCAACCCGACGGCGAGACGCCCCCGCGACCGCGAGTGGCGGTGAAGACGGAGTGTCGAGAGGAAAGCCACAGGTACCTCGTAGGTTCGCGAGTCGGACCAAGGGTGGTGGTGCGTAGCGGTACGGGTAGTGCCTTCATCTGCTCTACGAGGAGGCAGGCGGCGTCCGTCGCGAGAAACCGAACTCTTTTCGAAGCGGGCCGGACAGTGCACACGCGACCATGTCGCGTCAGACCTGCAGCCACGGCCAGTAGGCGGGAGCGCCCTGCTGCTCCGAACACTTGCCCCAGTACACCTGTACACCGTTGAGCCGGGCATGTTCGGACAGCCTCACGGAGAGCTGGGTCTTGCCGACCCCGCTGGGGCCGGAGACCAGCACGACCTGCGACGTACCCCCGACCGCGGTGGTGAGCGCCGACAGCATCGTGGCCGGCTCGTTGTCGCGGCCGATCAGATCCGCCTCCGGTGCGCCCCCTGGAGACGGCCGTGCGGCCGACCGGCCGGCTGCGGGCGGGTCGGGCCTTGGCGCGGCCGCCTATCGTAGAGGTATGGGCGAAGTCCTCATCGTGTACGAGCTCGACAAGGCACTGGCCGCGCGCGCCTCCCCGCGCGAACCGCGTGGTACCGACCGTGCCGTCCGTCGGGTGCACGCGGCGCCTGCCGCCCCGGGGACGCCCACCGCGGCGGGACCGCGAACCCTTTGCGGCAAGGACACCTTCGCCATGGAGACGCCCCGCTGGAAGCACTCCGAGCACCCTGAGGGGCCGTGGTATCCCGAGGAGTACTCATCCGCGGTGTGCCCCGACTGCGATGCCGTGATGGAGACCTGACCGGCGGGCCGACTGCTGCACGCTCATCTGGAACCAGCACCACCTGCTCCACAGGCTCTACGAGTTCGAAACGTTCTACTTCGAAACGTTACGTGACCTGGTCGGATGCGGTTATCGGCAAGGGCAGGGCGGTACGGCAGTGTGTGCCTTGCCTGCCTTCCACTGCCCCGCTGCCGTATCTCACTTCCTGGCATCGGTCTGTGACCGTGCGCATCCGATCACTCCAGGAATTGAAGGGCAAGCGCACAATTGACGTATGCGCGGATTCCGCATCCGCCCCAGTTCTTCCCCGGACGCTCGATTCATGGGCAGTGGCACCAGCAGCCGGCGGAAGGGGCCGCCTTCGGTGCTGAGTGTCCGTAGCGTCGTCGGCCAGATGTTCGTTCTGCAAGTGGCGGTCGTGCTCCTACTCGCCGTCGGAGCCGTCGTGATGCTCGCACTGACCGCCCAGCGCGAGAGCACCCACGCGGCCAGCAATCAATCACTCGCTGTCGCGCAGGGCTTTGCCAGCTCTCCGGGGCTCCTGGGGGCCCTGAAGTCTCCCGACCCGACCGCAGTGCTGAAGCCGCGGGTCAACGAGGCCGGGAAGGGCTCCGGCGTGGACTTCCTGGGCATTCTGAACCGGCACGGAATCTACTACGCCCTTTCCTCCCGTAATGGTCGCGCCGGCAGCCACACCGCTACCGACATGGCTCCTTTGTTGGCAGGCCGAACCGTACGGGAGGAAGGTGTTGGCTCTCTCGGCCCTCAGGTTCGGGTCTTCATCCCCGTCAAGGAACCGTCTGGGTCGGTGGTCGGCGCGGTCGGCGCCGGGATCACGCTCGAGCATGTCGGCGACAGGGTCGCAGAGCAGTTGCCGGCCGTGGTGGGCGCTGCGGCCGGCGCGGTGGCCGTCACCACGGGCGGAGCGGCGCTTCTCAGTCGACGGCTGCTGCGTCAGACCCGCGGCCTCGGCCCGGCCGAGATCACGCGCATGTACGAGCACAACGACGCGGTACTGCACTCGGTGCGGGAGGGCGTGCTGATCATCGGTGGCGACGGGCAGCTGCTGCTGGCCAACGACGAGGCACAGCGGCTGCTCGACCTGCCCGCGGACGCGGAGCGTCGCCATGTCACGGCCCTCGGCCTGGAGCCGCCCCTGGCCGAATTGCTGGTCTCCGGTCGAGGGGCAACCGATGAAGTCCATCTGGCGGGCGACCGTCTGCTGGCGGTGAATGTGCGGCCGACCGGCCCCTACGGAGGGATTGCCGGGAGCGCGGTAACACTGCGGGACACCACCGAGCTGCGGGCGCTTGCGGGCAGGGCGGAGGCGGCCCGGGAGCGTTTGAAACTGCTCTACGACGCGGGGGTGCGGATAGGCACCACACTGGATGTGGCGCGCACCGCCCAGGAGCTCGCCGAGGTGGCGGTCCCGCGCTTCGCTGACGTCGTCACCGTCGAGCTGCTGGAGCCGGTTCTGCGGGGCGACGAGCCCCCCGAGGGGAGCACCGCCATGCGGCGCGCAGCCGTCAGTGGCGTGCGGCAGAATTCGCCGTTCCACCCGGTGGGTGAACTCATCACACTCGCGCTCATCGATCCGACGGCGCCGGACGTGACGAGCGGCCAGGCGGTCCTCGAGGTCGACTTGCGCACGGCGGACCGTTGGCAGGCCCAGCATCCCGAGCCGGCCCGGCAGATCCTGGACTATGGCGTCCACTCGCTGATCAGCGTGCCGCTGCGGGCCCGCGGCGTGGTGCTTGGACTGGCCGACTTCTGGCGCGCCGAGACCCTCGAGGCCTTCGGGGAGGAGGATCGGTGCTTTGCCGAGGAGCTGGCCGCCCGGGCGGCGGTGGCCATCGACAACGCCCGCCGCTACACCCGCGAGCGCACCATGGCCGTCGCCCTGCAGCGCAGCCTGCTGCCGCGGAGGCTGCCGGAACTGAGCGCCCTGGAGGTCTCCCATCGCTATCTGCCCGCGCAGGCGGGAGTGGGCGGGGATTGGTTCGACGTCATCCCGCTGCCCGGCGCCCGGGTGGCCCTGGTCGTCGGCGACGTCGTCGGTCACGGAGTGCACGCGGTGGCCACCATGGGCCGCCTGCGCACCGCCGTGCACAACTTCTCCGCCCTGGACATGGCCCCTGATGAACTGCTGGCCCACCTGGATGAGCTGGTCGCCCGAACCGACGCCGACGAGGCCGCCGAGGAGGAGGGGCAGATCACCGGCGCCACCTGCCTGTACGCGATCTACGACCCGGTCTCGGGTATGTGCACCATCGCGCGCGCCGGCCACTTCGGTCCCGCGCTGGTCCAGCCCGATGGCACGGTCGCCTTCCCCGACACTCCCGTCTCACCACCCCTCGGCCTCGGTGGCGCTCTCCCGTTCGAAACCGCCGCACTGCGGCTGCCCGAGGGCAGCCGACTGGCCCTGTTCACCGACGGTCTACTCGAGGACGGCGACCGTGATCTCGACACCAGCCTGGACCTCCTGCGAGGCGCCCTGTCCCCTCACGACCGCACCCCGGAACAGACCTGCCAGGCAGTCATCGACGCCCTGCTGCCCGAACGCCCCCGCGACGACGTCGTCCTGCTCATCGCCCGCACTCGGCTGCTGAACCCCGACCACGTCGCTGACTGGGACATACCCTCCGATCCAGAGGCCGTCTCCCGCGTCCGCGCCGGTGTCACCCGTCAGCTGGAGACCTGGGGCCTGGACCAGCTGGCCTTCACCTCCGAACTGATCGTCAGCGAGCTGGTCACGAACGCCATCCGGTACGGCGCGCAGCCCATACGGCTGCGCCTGCTGTACGACAGCAGCAATCTGATCTGCGAGGTCGCCGACGACTCCAGCACCTCGCCGCATCTGCGCCGGGCGGCGGCCACCGACGAGGGCGGCCGGGGACTGTTCCTGATCGCCCAGTTCGCCGGGCGCTGGGGCACCCGGTACACCGCCCACGGCAAGATCATCTGGGCAGAACAAGCCCTGCCCGACGGAGCCGCAGAACCCGGCACCGACCTGGCCGACATCCTCCTTGGCCAATGGGACGAATGAGCAGGCAACTCGCGCGAGCGCCAGACAGCCGTCCTCACCGTCCTTGCGCCTGCCGAAAACCTCATCCGCGCAGGTCATGCGGCATGTTGGTACGCGTGGAGAATGCCGTCGAGCCGGTCACGTCTCCGTATGCCGAGGCAAACACTTGGGCCACCGTCAGGTAAGCCAGTCGCAGCAGCACGGCCGACCATCGTGTCGGGACAACCACCAGCTACGCGAGAGCACCCCCCTCGAACCGCCTCCCACCAGGGCGGATGAGGATTTCGGCGGGGGCAGGGTCAGGCTGACTCCTGTCGAAGGACGCGGCGAGCCGCCTCAGCCTCGGCTGCCGGCGGGGACACCTCGTCGAGCACATCAAGCTCGTCGTCCCCTTCCAACTCCCGTTCCCAGGCTGCTGCGAGCCGCTCCTGCTCCTCCCCGGACCTGGCCACGACGGTCTCTCTCTGCTCAGGCGTCAGAGCCGCCAGGAAGCGTGCGACTGAGTCGTTCGGCATGCTAAACACCCCTTCGCCGGGCATGGTGCTGGTCCGGGCTCAGCATGATCAATCCTTCTGGCGATCGCAGACCGACACAGCCGCAGCACACCCGGATGGCGCCATCTCGAGTGCCAAGCCTCGCCCGACTCGTGCACATCGACTCCGAGCCCTACCTTTCGGCGTTGGCCGCCGGCTCCACGGCGCGGTGCGCCGGGCCCGCGGGTCACACCTCCTGCCGCACCGGCTCCCCCACCGTCAGGTCGGAGTCCGCGCGCCGCGGTATGAGCAGCAGCGCCACGAAGGAGAGCACGCAGCAGCCCACCATGTAGACGCTGATGCCGACGCTCGACCCGGTGTCCTCCAGGATCGCCGCGGCGATCAGCGGTGCCGGTCCGCCCGCGATGACCGAGGCGAGCTGGTAGCCGAGGCCGGCGCCGCTGTAGCGGACCTGTGTGCCGAAGCCCTCCGCGATGAGCGCGGCCTGAGGACCGTACTGCACATCGTGGAAGACGAGAGACAGCACGATCGCCAACAGCACCAGCCCCGAGGACCCGGTGTTCAGCAGCGCGAAGTACGGGAACGCGAACGCGGCGACGCAGGCGATCCCGATCCCGTACACGAGGCGGCGCCCGATCCGGTCGGAGAGATGGCCGAAGAGCGGGATGGAGACGAGCCCGACGGCGGCCGCGACGAGCGTGTCGTCGAGCAGGTCGCTGCGGGCGAGGCCGAGGTGTTCGGTCCCGTAGGCGAGCACGAAGGTGATGAAGAGGTAGAACGGGGCCTGCTCGGAGAGGCGTACGAACGCCGCGGTGAGGACCTCACGCCACTGGTGGCGCAGCACCTCCCAGCCCGGCAGCCGGACCACGGCCCGCGCGTTCTTGACCGCGCTGAAGTCGGGGCTCTCCACGACCCGCAACCGTACGTACAGGCCGATCGCGATGAGGACGGCGCTGGCCAGGAAGGGGATCCGCCAGCCCCAGCTCTCGAAGTCGCCGCCGGTCGCCGAGGTCATCCAGCGGACCATGCCGGTCGAGGCGAGCAGCCCGAGCGGCACGCCCATCTGGGGCCAACTGGCCATCAGGCCACGGCGTTTCCTCGGACCCCACTCCATGGCGAGCAACACCGAGCCGCCCCACTCACCGCCGACGCCGATGCCCTGCACGACGCGCAGGACGACGAGCAGGATCGGCGCGGCGAGGCCGATCGAGTCGTACGTGGGCAGGCAGCCGATGAGAACGGTGCTCACGCCCATCAGCAGGAGGGTGATGACGAGAGTGGACTTGCGGCCGACCCGGTCGCCGAAGTGTCCGAAGATCGCGGCGCCGACGGGGCGGGCGGCGAAGCCGACGAACTGCGTGGCGAAGGAGGCGAGGACGCCTGTGTAGTCGGACTGGCCCGGGAAGAACAAGTGCGGGAAGACGAGTGCCGCGGCCGTCCCGTAGAGAAAGAAGTCGTACCACTCGATGGCGGTGCCCACCGTGCTGGCGACGACAGCGCGGTTGCGGTGGCTGCGCGTGGCAGCCGTCTGTCCGGTGCTCGTGCCCACGGCGAATCCCCTGTCTTCTGCGGTCGAGCCGACTTGTGCGGGGCGGGGGGAGGCTTCCGCGAGAGTGCTCTTCGATCAGGGGCATGTCAAGAAGCAGGCCCGTTACTTACGGCCCCTGCGCATCCGACGCCAGTCAGGCCTGGTCCGCCTGGGCCGCGGGCAGGTCGTGAGGGCCCGCGTAGAGACCGACACCGTGGTCGCGGCGGTGCTGACCACTGCGGAGTCGTCCGGTTCGCGGAGCAGGGCACGGTGCTGGACGACGGTCTCCTCGACAGCCTCAGCGGCTCGCGCGGCGAAATCCGAGCACCTTGAGTGTGCGTCACGGGCCATGCGGGCGCTCTGTGCGAGGTCTTGACGCACGACGGTCACTATCCGCCGTCCCGCCCCTGTCCAGCACGGGATACGTCGGCCGAAGTCCTGGCGACCGTCGCCGGTTGACCGCGACGGCCACCAGGTCCCCTACAGGGTCGAACTCAGCCGATCTCACGCACAACGATGTTCGAGAACGTGGCGCTCCCCCCGTCCGCGTAGACCGAGATGCCGGTGTCGCCGGAATCGAAGTACACCTGGTGCGACAGGACGGTGTGGCCCGCGTTCACGAACACTTCGACGCTCTGTCTGTCGACGAGGATCCGCAGGTGCACCGTGCGCGCGGCTGCGTCGATGGGAGCGTTGCTCTGCGTGTGACTGCCAAAGGAGTAGTCGGCGCGGTCGGACGGGCCGCGGTCCACGTAGACGGAGCCTTGGTAGACCCCGATGTTCGTGTGCCGCGCTCCGTCCTGCGACCTGCCGACCGAGACGCCGACGTTGTTCAACTGGCTCCAGGAGATGTCGAGTTCGAGCTCGTAGGAGGTGCCCTGGTACGGGAGGACGGCGGCCGCGGCCGTGGTGACGTCGGCGAGGGGGACCGTGCGGGTCACGTGGTCGTGCAGGGCCGTCACCGGCTGGGAGAGGAGCGTGTACCAACCCTCCGGCTGCTTGGCCAGGCGCAGTTCACGGACGACGGACATCTGGCCGTTGTAGCCGTCGCTGACATCAGTGGGCACGGTGCGCGCGGCGTACTGCCAGTTGTTCATCCAGGCGAGGGCGTAGCGGCTGGTGTCGGGGGCGGCCGGGTTGGGCCAGGTGACGGCGGCGTACCAGTCCCAGCCCCAGTCGAGCCACTGGGGGGCGGTGTTGTCGGAGGTCCAGGCCGAGCCGTCCCAGGTGCCGGTCCAGTAGGCGTAGGTGTCGGGCAGGCCGCTGTAGTCGCCCTGCATGCTGGCGCCGAGGATCCAGTGACGGGTGCCGTCGTCCGCCGTCATCTCGAAGAGGTCGGTGCATTCGAAGCCGCCGATGTTGGGGCTGGAGTAGCCGAACGACGTGGTGTGCGTCCAGTGGATGAGGTCGGGCGAGGTGTAGAACCATGCGGCCTGCTGCCGGCCGATCACCGCGATCCACTCACCGCGCGTGGAGTCCCAGTGGATCTTCGGGTCCCGGAACCAGTCGTTGTGGTCGGGGTTGTCGATCACCGGAGGGCCGTACGCGGTGAACGTGTAGCCGTTGTCGGTCGAGTAGTAGAGGTACTGCTCCTGGTCGTAACGGTCACCGCCGGTGGGCTGGGTGGCGAGCACGACCACGGCGTTCGCCCCGAATCCAGCCGTGTTGGCGGAGTCGACGACGCCGGACCCGGTCCACACGGGGAAGTCCGGCTGCAGCGGGATGGCGGTGCCGCGGTCGGTGAAGGTGACGTGGTCGGTCGTGGTCGCGTGCTGCCACCAGCCGGGCGCGTTGTTCTGGTCGCTGTGCAGGTAGTACAGGTGGGTCTCGCCACCGGCGCGGATCGGACGCTGCGGGTCGCTGAGCCAGCCCGCGGGCGGCGTCAGATGGTAGACGGCGCGCAGTGATGCCGCGGCGGAGGCGGCCGGTATGCGGGTGGTGGCCGCAGCCAGCGCGGCCACCCCCATGGAGCGGAGCACGGTGCGTCGGGAGAGACGGGTCATGTGACGACTCCTTGAGGGATGATTCCTGACGAACAGGTCAAAAGGGATCCGCCAGGGCGCACGAAAGGGAACGAACGGCGTCGAGGCGGTTCAGCTCTCGGACGGTCGCGTGATCGAACTGCGGGGCACAGGCGGGCAGTTGACCGCCAGCGGGGCGGCGCCCTCGGGCGCTTCGAGTCCGAGCAGGACCCGCACACCGCGCCGGCCGAGTTCGTAGTGCGGCAGCGCGACCGTGGACAGGGTGGGGCGCAGATGCGCCGCGATGACCTCCTGGTTGTCGAACCCGACGACCGAGAGATCGTCGGGCACCCGCAGACCGTGCTCACGCAGCCCGTCGTAAAGGCCCATGGCGACACGGTCGTTGTGGCAGAAGACGCCGGTCGCCCGCATCGCGAGGACCTTGTCCACGGCCGCGTAGCCGCCTTCCTGGTCCGGTCGCACATCGGCGACCAGGTCGAGGTCGAAGGGAAGGCCGGCGGCGCCCAGCGCCTCCCGGTAGCCCTCGAGCCGCCCGTCGCGGGCGGGGGACGGCGTGCGCGTGTTGAGGAAGGCGATGCGCCGGTGCCCCTGCTCCAGGAGCAGCCGCGCCGCCTCGCGCCCGCCGGAGCGCTCGTCCGGGACCACGGCGGGCGTGGACCCGTCCGCGCTGAAGCAGTTGACCAGGACGGTGTCGGCCTCGGTGAGCCCGGCGGGGAGGTCCACCGCGCGGTGGTACCAGGTCGAGTAGAGGACGCCGCGCACCTTGTGCTCGAGCATCATCGAGATGGCGCTGGCCTCGGCCGCCTCGTTGCCCTCGGTGTTCGCCACGAGGAGTACGTAACCGTGCTGCCACGCCTCGTCCTGGGCGCCGTGGATGATCTGTCCGGCGAACGGGGTCGAGGCGATGGCGTCGGCGACCAGACCGACGAACCGCGAGCCGCCCTTGACGAGATTCTTCGCCATGGCGTTCGGCCGGTATCCCAGGTCCTCGATCGCCCGGCGCACCCGCTCGCGGGCCTCCGCGCCGATCCTCGCGCCGGTGTTGTTCACGACGTGCGAGACGGTGGACACCGAGACACCCGCCGCCTGGGCCACATCCCGCATGGTGACGGCCCTGTGCGTACCGCCTTCGCTCTTCATCGGTGCTCCTTCGTGGGGGTGGCGGCTGTCAGCCCTTGGTGGCGCCGCTCTCCAGCCCGTAGATCATCGCCTTGTTGAGGACGAGGAAGACCAGCAGCAGCGGCGTCACGGTGACACACACACCGGCGAAGGTCGCGGTCCAGTCGGTCTTGCCCATCGCTCCGATGTAATTCTGCAGGCCGACGGGGATCGTCTTGAGCCCTTCCGACAGCACGAAGGTGTTGGCGAAGACGAAGTCGTTCCAGATGAAGATGCTGTTGACCATGACCACCGTGACGATGGTGTTGACGGACAGCGGAAGCGTCATGCGGGCGAAGATGCGATACGGGCCCGCCCCGTCCAGGGACGCCGCCTCGTACATCTCGCGCGGGATGTAGCTGAAGAACGCGGAGAACAGGTAGATCGACATCGGCAGGCCGAACCCCGCGAGCGGGATCATCATCGCCGGGTACGTGTCGAGCAGCCCGACCTGCGCGTAGTCGATGAACAACGGTACGAGGGCGATCTGCACCGGCACGACGATGCCCAGGAGGAACAGGCCGCGCACCACATTGCTGAGACGGAAGCCGAGCACCTGGATCGCGTAGGCACCCATCAGCCCGCACACCACGATCAGCGCGTCGGCGCCCAGGGTGACGACGAGGCTGTTGAGGATGTACCGCCCGAGGTCGGCGTGGTCGAAGGCCCGCGCGAAGTTGTCCAGCGTGAACGAGGTCGGCAGGCCGAAGGGGTTGGCCGAGGCGAAGTCCTTCTCCGTACGGACACTGCTGAGGAACAGCCACACCAGGGGGTAGACCTGGACGACCACCAGGACGGCGATGATCACCCGCGACAGGACGCGGTACACCTCGGGCCGACGCCGCCCCACGCGCGGCGGGTTCGGGGCGGCGTGCCGGTCACGAGCGGGGCCGGAGAGCGGGCGCGTGGGCAGGAGCGTGGACATCAGACGGCCTTCCGCCGGAGGACAAGGAAGAGGAGACCGACGGCGACGAGGCTCTCCACCACGATGAAGACCGACATCGCACTCGCGTAGCCGTAGTCCGTGCTGAGGAACGCGGTCTTGTACATGTAGGTCGTGACCAGCTCGGACGACTGGCCCGGGCCGCCGTTCGTCAAGAGGTACGGGACGTCGAAGCCCCGCATGGCGTACGTGACCGCCATGATCGAGGTGGTCATCCACACCGGCCGGATGTAGGGGAACCGGATGCGGGCGAAGATCTGCCACTGATTCGCGCCGTCGAGCCGTGCCGCCTCTTCGAGTTCCCTGGGGACCGTGAGCAGCGCCGCGTAGATGATCACCGTGTAGAGACCGACGAACCTCCATCCTTCCGGCGCGGAGACCGCGGCGAGCACGGTGTTCACGTCGGACAGCCACGGCCGTTCGAGACTGTCGAGCCCGACGAGGCCGAGGAGCTGGTTGAGCGGTCCGGCCGGGTCCATCGAGTAGATGCGCTGGAAGAGCAGGGCGATCGCCACCGTCGAGATCACGGCCGGCAACAGGTACAGCACCTTGATGATCTCGCGCCCGCGGGTGATCGACAGGAGCAGGCTGGCGACGAGCAGCCCTCCGCCCAGCTGCAGCACCAAGCACACGACCAGGTAGCCGAGTTGGTTGGTGACGGCTGTCCAGAAGTCGCCTTCGGTGAGCATGAACGTGTAGTTGGAGAGCCCCGCGAAGCGCAGCTCGCTGATGCCGTCCCAGGTGAAGAAGCTCAGCACCAGGGACTGGCCGATCGGCAGGAGTACCGCGGCCCCGTACAGCAGCAGTGACGGCAGGAGGAACACCACGACCGAGAGCTTGGATCGGGAGGGAAGCATGGCGGCCCTTCTGGAGGCCAGGGGACGGGATCCGCGCGCGGCGGTTGCGGCGGTCACTTGGCATACCTCGGCGCGTTGCGGCCGATGACGGAGTCCATCGTCGACACGAAGTCGGACGGCGAGATGTCGCCCTGGACGAGGAGGACGAGCTCCTGCTGGAACTTGGTGTTGGAGGTGGGATCGAGCTGGGTGTCCCAGGGGACGGCTGTGTCCTTCCCGACGTCGCCGGCCGCGGCGACCGCGCGCGCATACAGGGGTGTCGCGTTCTTGGGCAGGACCGTCTTGGCGTCGGACGTCGGGGACAGCTCCCCCGCGGCGGCGTACCGGGCCGGATACCGGGTGAGGGCGAACTTCAGGAAGTCGCGCACCAACGGGTCGTATGTACGGGAGTTGACCGCCATGCCGATGCCGGAGGGCGTCACGAACTCGTCGGCCGAGGTGACCGAGCCCGTGGTCACCGGGAGCCGGAAGAAGTCGACGTCGTCACGGACCTCCGGGTCGAGCGCGGTCGTCGCGAGGCTCGGCAGTTCCCACGTGCCGATGTTGTAGACGGCCGCCCTGCCGGAGGTGAAGAGGTTCTGCGCGTCGGCGTACCCCACCGACGAGAAGCCCTTCTGGAAGCACCCCGCCTTGCCGAGATCGCTCAGCCAGTTCGCCGACCTGCGCCCGGCCGCATCACTGAACTTCGCCTGATTCTGCTTCAGTTGGAGTACGTAGCCGGGTCCGGCGGTGCGGAACGGCTGGTAGGCGGCGTACCGCTCCAGGGGCCACTGGTCCTGTCCGTCGAGCGCGATCGGCGTGACGCCGGAGCCTCGCAGGGCCCGGCACATCGCGGGGAAGTCGTCGAGCGACTTCGGTACACGGACGCCTGCCTTGCGGAAGAGCGCCTTGTTGTACCAGAAGTACTCCGCCTGGTACTCGAACGGGATCATGTACAGCGAGCCGTCGTCGAACCGCTGGTAGTCCAGGGCCGCCGGGCGGTAGCGGTCGTAAAGGCCCAGACCGCGCAGGAGCTTTTCGGCGTCCATCATCCGTCCGTGCTGCGCGAGTCTGCGCGCGAACGGGGTCGCGTCGGTGTCGAACAGCTCCGGCAGTTTGTCCGCCGCGGCCAGCGTCTCGTACTTCTGGATGTACGACGGCCGGTCCGGGGTGGTGATGAAGCGGAGCCTGAACCCGGGGTGCGACGTGGCGTATTCGGCGGCGAGTTCCCGCATGGTCCTGATGACCGCACCGTCGGCCGGGCGCGACAGGAGCCAGGAGATCTCGCGCGGCGCGACGGAGCCGGCCGGGTCGACGTCCGAGGCGTCCACGCCCCGACCGTCGGCGGCGCAGCCGGAGAGCGAGACGGTCAGGCAGAGGGCCAGAGCCGCGACGGCCGTGGTGAGCGCTCTCCTCATGGGCTTCCTCCTGTGAGCGCTCACTCGGCGGCCCCCCGTACGCGGACGGTCAGATCGAGCAGTTCGGCCCCGCCCTCCCCAACGAACACGCCGAGCCGGTCGTGAGCGGTGTCGTACAGCCGTGTGCTCAGGCAGACCTGCCGGTCCAGGACGACGACGGCGAGGTCCCGTTCGACGATCACCTCCAGGGTGTGGGTGCGGCCGGAGAGGTCGGCGGGGCGTTCCAGTTCGATGACGTGCGGGACGTCCCCGGAGATCTGCCATTGGGCGTCCCCCGTACGTCGCCGGGGCCAGCGGTCGAGGACCATCCGGCCGCGCCGGGGCTCGAGGCGCACCACGTAGCCCTGGTCGCCGTCCCGGCCGGTGCGCAGCAGCAGACCGCACTCGGTAGTGCCGGGTTCGACGGCGAACTCCGCCCGCACGACGCACTGTTCGGGCAGCGGCACGTCCGACACCGCGCACGCGAATCCGTCGGGGGCCGAGAGCGCGGTGGGGGCAAGCCCCATGGCGACTGCCTGTCCGAAACTCGCGAAGATCTCTGCGGGCGGGGCGAAGGCGAGGGTGCCGTCCGCGTTCTGGGTCGCTTCGAGGAGCGAGAGGGTGCCGGCCCACTGCCACGCGCCGTCGTCGGTGTCGCCCTCCCGGCTGGCGATCCATCCGGCGAAGATGCGCCGGCCGCCGACCTCGGCCGACTTCGCGGCGTAGAACGCCCGCCCGTCGAGGGTGTCCCGCTCCGGCACCTGCCACGGCCCGTCCGGGCTGCGCGCCATTCGGTACCGGGTGACGAAGGACTCCGAGAACTCCGAATAGACCAGGTACCACCAGTCCCCCAGCGCGAACACCTCGGGGCATTCGTGCGTGATGTAGCGGCGCGGGTCCCAGAACGGTTCGGTCGGCTTCCACGTCACCAGGTCGTCGGACTCACAGGCGGCGATCACGCCACGGCGACGCTCGGGGCCCTCCTTGTGGCGGGCGGCGACCAGCATCCGCCACCGGCCCCGCCCCTCGTCGAAGTAGACGAACGGGTCGCGCCAGTCAGCGGTTTCGTAACCCTCGGGGGCGCCGAAGGTGTGCTCGGGGTGCCTGGTCCACGCGGTGAGGTCGCCGGAGCCGGTGGCGTGCATGACGACCTGGAGCGGTTCACCGTCGTCGCCGACGATCCGCGGATTCTGCCCGGTGTAGAAGAGGTGGTACGTGCCGTCCGAGTCGCGGACCACGCTTCCGGTGTACGCGTTGAAGTCGGCCTCGTCGTCGGCGCCGTGGGCCAGGGCGGTCCCCCGGTCCTCGATGTGCACGAGGTCGCGGGTACCAGCCAGGGACCAGGACGTACCGGGCTTGGGATGCCCACGATGTTCGTGCAGGTAGAACAGGTTCAACTCGCCGTCCCGCTCGAAGGGGATGACGTCTCCCACCCAACCGTCAGGTGGCTGAAAGAACACGCTGCCTTGCACATTGCCCTCCCGGTCAAACGTTTGAGCAGGAGCGTAGGGCGGGGGTTTCGGGGTGGTCAAGCGTTTGAGCGGAGGTCTTTAACATTCCCGGAACGAAGTGTTCACCATCCAGGACCAGCCATGCATCGCGAGGCGGGCCGGCCAGGAAGGCCGCCGCACACGGGGTACGCAGCGCGGCAGGGGGCACGCTGGTTGTCTCCCACCTGGCCTGGGTGTGCGCGTACACCCCCGCGCGTGCCCGCCTGATTCCGTCCCGAAGGAGCCCCACCGGTGAAGCCCCCCACCGCCCGTGGCGTCGCCGAGCGTGCCGGGGTCTCGCGTGCGGCCGTGTCGTTCGTCTTCAGCGGGCGGGCTCAGGGGAACCGGTCGGCCCGAACTCAGCGGCGCATCAAGGAAGCTGCGGACCCGCTGGGCTACCGCCCCCGACGAGGTGGCACGGTCGTTGCGCGGCCGGCGTCGGACCGCTGCGGCGTGAGGCCGGATCAAATCCCGCTGCGCTGAGGATCTCCCAGATCGCGTCGAGCCGACCGGATGCCCGAGCCGGACGAGTTCCCCTGGATCCGTCGGCAGCCCCGGCGCGGATTCTCCTTGGCGAGCTGCAGCACCAGAGCCTTCACCGCACTCGCGGTCGGCGGTCGACCAGGCATGCTTCGGCGCTTGCTGTAGTCCCACCTCTGGGCAGTCAGCCTGCAGAGCAACACCCCGCGGTTGCTCCCCTGCTCAAGGAATCTTGCGATGCGCAGTGCGGGGGCTTCTAGTGATTATCGGAACAATCGATGGAACAGTAGTAGATTCCGCTGCCGGCGGCATCGCTCCTGCGGTCCTCTTGCGGCAACCCGACTCTTCATCATCAACAGCCCAGCGAAAGGCCGCTCATGAAGCGAACGTTCACGCTGATCACCGCGCTGGTCGTCACCGTGCTGTCGATGACAACGGCGCACGCCGCGGTCAAGAAGGCCAAGCCCCCGCTCAGTTGCGAGTCTCGGACGTTCACCTCCAGCCCGGGCCCGCGCTTCAACGACCCGGAGGACCCCGCCGCCCAGATGAAGATCATGGGCCCGATCATCGAATCGATCAACAGCGCCAGCTGTGGGCAGACCATACGCGTCGCCATGTACTCGATCAGCAACGCACAGCCGGGCCCGGACTTCGCCAACGCCCTGATCGCCGCGCACCAGCGCGGCGTCATCGTCAAAGCGCTGATGGACGCTCACAGCGACAATGCGATCTGGCAGTCGATGGTCACCGAGTTGGGCAACGACCCGCGAGCCTCCAGCTTCGCCGCGCTGTGCCCGGGCGGCTGCCTGTCCCACTTCGACGGCTCCGCCCTGCACGCGAAGTACTACATGCTCAGCGGCGGGCTCGATGCGAACAGAACGGTGACCGTCAGCAGCGCCAACCCCACCTCCGCCCAGGCCGGCACCGCGTGGAACAGCAGCGCCACCGTCAAGGGCAACGTCGACCTGTACAACTCCTACGTCCGCTACTTCACCGCCATGGCCAAGGGGGCGATCTATGGCCCGGGCCCGCTGGCACCCGACTACTACAACTCCACCAGCGCCACGGCCGCCAGGCAACTGTCCCCGCCCTCCTACCAGTGGCCCAAGGCGCGCACCAAAAGCGACACCTGGGTCGACTTCCTGAACAACATCAAGGCGCCGGCCACGATCAACATCGCCATGTTCCAGTGGACCTCTCACGGGCAGCCGGGCGACCGGAACTATCTGGAGCTGCCGAAGAAGCTGGTAAGCCTGGCACAAACCGGCGTCAAGATCCACATTCTCATCACCGCCGGCCAGGTCGATGACAGCGTGCAGAGCTACCTGAAGAACCGGACGAATATCGACATGCACGACACCAGCACCGGCACCGACGCGAACGGCAACGCCCTGCACTACACGCACGACAAGTACATGATGGTCAGCGGCGGTTACGCGGGTGCGACCGGCTCCAGGCTCGTGTTCGTCGGCTCCTCGAACTGGACCAGCAACGGCGTCTGGCACAACGACGAGTCGGACCTGAAGCTGATCGGCCAGTCCAACTACGACACGTTCATGGCGGACTGGCAGAACCAGTACGACCGCTGCTGCGGGACCGTGGCGCGGGAGTCGAGCGCCGAGGAGCGCGCCGAGAAGACGGCACGAGAGATTCCGATCGATCCGAGGCAGGTCCGGGAATAGGCATTCTCGGTCCGAACAGTGCCCGTCAGTTCCAACCAGGCTGATCTGGCGGGTAGTTGGGGTGTGTGGTGTCCGGACGTGAAGATGCTGTTGGTGGACAAGGTCACGACCAAGATCGCCTGTCCACCAGGAGCTTCCGCGTGCTTGTCTGCCCAGCCGACGTCGATCGTCCACCTCGGCTGTGCGCTTCCTCGCCTGTGAGCTCGCCACACGTTCGCCGGCCTTGTCGTCGCCGGGTGCGGCGTCAGGTGGGGACGCCGCCCCTCCATGACATCAGCGCTGGCTCGCACCGCCGTTCCCGCTCGTGGCAGCCGCCGAGCGGGATCCGACCAGGAGCAGGCACAGCACGGCGACGCCCGCGACGACGCCCGCGAGAAGGAGCAGCGGATCGAGGGGGCGGGAGTCTGAGGCGGCGCCCTGGACCGCGGGGGGCTCCTGTGCGGCAGCAGCGGGCGTGGCGGACGGAGAGGGACTGTCCGACGCAGGCGGGGTGGCCTTGGAGCTGTGGTCGGTGTGATCGGGCGGTGCGGCCGCGTTGGCTGAACGGGTGGGTCCTCTGCCGGGTACGGCGGCAGGCGCTGAGCTGGGGTGCTGGTGGGTGGCCGGGTGTGAGGTGGGGGCGGGAGCGGCTGCGGGTTTGACGACGAGCTGGGCGGTCATGCCGGGGTGCACGGTGCAGACGTAGCCGTAGCTGCCCGCCGTTGTGAAGGTGTGGCTCCAGGTGCCGCCCTTGTCCAGCATGGGGGAATGGATGGTCTCGGGTCCGGAGGTGGTCTTCACGTCGTGGGGTGCCTGGTCCTGGTTGACCCAGGTCACAGTGCCTCCGGCCGTGATGGTGACGGAGCGCGGACCGAACGCGTAGCCGGACATGACGACTTGGTGACCGGCGGCGAGGGCGGTGGGAGTGCCGAGGAAGGTGACGGTTCCCGTGGTGAGCAGCGCGGCGAGCAGGATACGCCCGGTGCGGAGGGCGTTCAGGCGGGGCATGTGAACTCCGCGGCGACGAGCAGACGCAGGCGGTCTGCGGGGCGGGTGCGGGACAGGGTGAAGCCAGTTGTGCGGCGCAGCGGGCCGTAGGGCACCACTGTCGTGCCAAGGGCGAGAAGGCTGTCGTCGGTGCGCTCGACGATGCGCCAGGTCAGTGTCGCCGGCACGGACGGCACAGTTGTGTCGCCGGTGGCGAGTTCGCCCGCGGTACGCAGGCGGGAGCCCTCCGCCTCGGACTTGATCGTTGTACTGACGAAGGAAAGTTCCTCGCCGCCGAGTGCGGGGCCGGTCAGCTTCAGGCTCAGGACGCAGTCTTCTGGTTCCGATGCGACGGTAAGGGTGGCGTCGTCCGCGGTGAGGCGGCGACGGAGCGTAGTCAACGGTCCCATCCGGGCGCTCAGTTCGACGATGCAGCGTCCCGGTGCGCTGGTGTAGGTGCCGGGTCGGGGCAGCCAGGAAAGGCCGGGCCTGGACGGGGGCAGGGTAGCGGTCTTCAGTGTTTCGGCGGTCATCTCGGCACCTCGGTGGGCGAACGGAGCGACGGGGTAGGACAATGGCGGGGTGGCGGGCCGGCCGACTGCTACTCGGCCGGTCCGCCACGTCCTGTTGGAACAGCTCAGCAGGAGTTGGTGAGGTAGTCCGTGGTGGGGGCGAGCAGGTGCTCGGCCCACACCGTGTGCGTCTTGACGTACTGGTCGGGGTTCAGAATGTCCGCGACCTGCTGGCTCAAGGGCTCCTCCAAGTGAGCCGAGTTGACGTGCTGGAGGATCACGCCGAGCGTGTTGTCGGCGATGCTGCCGCCCCCGTTCACGGCCGGGGTGAGGACCGACTCCAGCCAGACGGTGTGCATCTTCAGATAGCTGTCGAGCTTGAGCGCGTCCTGGACCTGCTGGCCCGGCGACTCCTCCAGATGCGCGGAGTTGATGTGCTGAAGGATCGGCAGCAGGACCTGCTGCACGCTGTGGCACTGCCCGTCGCCGTCGTCACCGCCGCCGCTCGTACCGCCGGAGCTGCTCCCTCCGGTGGAGCCGCCACTGTGGCCGCCGGTGGAACCACCGGAACTCGACCCCCCGGTGGACCCACCCGTGGACCCTCCCGTGGACCCTCCGCTGGATCCGCCCGTGGAACCCCCAGCGGAGCCGCCCGTGGAACCGCCGGTTCCGCCCCCCGTGCTCCCGCCGTCGTCCGCGACCACGGTGATGGAGGCCGTCATGTCGGGGTGCACAGCGCAGTAGTACTTGTACGTGCCGGCCTTGGTGAAGGTGTACGACCAGCTGTCGCCCTTCTGCAGATTGCCCGAGTCCAGCTTGGCCGGGCCGCTCGTGGTGGTGACGGTGTGCGGAGCGGTGTCCTCATTGACCCACTTCACGGTCTCGCCGACCTTCACCGTCAGCTTCGGCTGCGCGAAGGCCATGTTCTTGATCTCGATGGTGTGGTCGGCCGCCTTGGCCTGGCCGGCGGCCGGATGGGCCATGGCCGCGGAGTGGGCGTCGGCCGCCGGTGCCGCCGTCGCCGGGGCCCCGGCCCCGCTCGCCGACTGGAGCAGGCCGAGAGAAGCGACGGCCGCGAGACCGGCGCCCAGACCGGTCGCCAGCAGCACCCGGTTGCCCGCCCGTGAGTGCCGTCGACGCGGCGGGGATGCGGTGGTGTCGTCAGTGTGCATGGTGATGCGTCTCCCTAGTCAGGTGAGAGGAGTGGGACAGAGGGCTGGTCACCGGCCGGGAGCGGATGTGACCAGCAGACTCGTCGCGGCCAGAACGACGAGGACGAGCCCCGTCTCGGCCGCGACCGAGTAGACGAAAGGCCGTACGGTGGCGCGGTCGCCACGCAGTAGTACGGCGATGTCGAGCCGCGTGCGCACCCAGCCGCGGCTGCGCTGGGCGACGAGCAACACGGCGACAAGTACGGCGAGTTTGAGCAGCAGGAGCCGTCCGTAGTCCGTGTGGAACAGCGCACCGAACGAGCCGACCACCTGCCAGGTCAGCACGGCACCCGCGAGTGCGATCGCGGCGACGGACACTCCGGCCAGGGTCGAGTAGCCGGACACGGCGGCCGACAGTTCCTCGGGCCGGCGCCGGGGCAGCACGCCCAGTAGGAGAAGAGTCAGACCGCCCAGCCAGAGCGAGATGCCGATGAGGTGGACCAGGTCGGCCACTGCGCCCCAACCGGGGTGTGACCCCTCGGCGTTGTGGCCGGTCATGCCGGTGGTGCGCAGCAGACCGAGAGCAACGACGAGTGCACCGGTCCGCCAGCCGGGAGACCGTGCGGCCCGCTCGCCGCCCTGGAGCAGGGCGGCCAGGACGATGGCCGCCAGCACCCACATCAGGACCCGGCAAGCGGCGACGATGCCGACCTCGGTGCTCAACAGGTCCTGGTAGGTACTCGGACGGAACACGTCGTCGAGAGTGCCCATCGCTCCGTACGCACCTTGCAGTCCCGGGGCGACCAGACTCGCCGCCAGTCCGGACAGCCAGCAGAGCGCGAGTGTCCGGCGGGTTCGGCCGTCCTGGGCGCCCACCGGCCACAGCAGCGCGACGAACGCGAGTCCCCCGACGTAGAGGGCGAGGGCGAGATACCCGGCCCAGCGGGTAGCCGCCCACACCTTGCGTACCGTCTCGGACGGGGCGGGCTCCGCCTGCTGAGAGATATCGGAGGCGGAGCCGCCGGCCGCCTTGGCCGTGAGGGGGAAGGAGAGCGTCCCCGACGACGGATGACCGTCCTCCATGTCGCGCACATGCCAAACCAAGCCGAGTCGGCTTCGGCCGGTGGTCTTGGGGACGGCGACCTCGACGACGGTGTCCTTGCCGCCTCCGCGCTCCGGCCGTGACAGGGTGAGGCGCTTGCCGCCGGCGGAGATGTGGACGTCGGCCAGGTCGACGGTTTCGCTGAAGGTGAGCCGCACGGTGGCGGGGGTGTGCGTGAGCCGGGTGCCGTTCTTCGGTGCGGAGGAGTCCAGTTCGGTGTGGGCCGACGCGGCGGGCGCGGCGAAGAGCAGGGCCGCGACGGCGGCCAGGACGGCGGCGAACAATGAGACTGCGCGGCGTCTCACGGCAGCACCTCCGGTATCACCGACGGGGAAGTCGCCACGCCCACGCACAAGGGCGAGACATCGGAGGACGACGCCGACGAGGACGGCATCGGGGAGGCCGTGGCGCCGGAACTGCCCTTGAGCAGGTTGTCCAGCAGACCGGTCGCCGGTGTGAGTACGCCGTTCAACAGCGGCTGAACCAGACTCACTTCACCCTCGTCACAACTGCCCGTCGATGTGGGAGAAGGTGACGGCGTCGGGATGCCCGGCGCCGATTCAGAGGGCTCGGGCATCGGCCCGTGCTCGCTGTCTCCGCCCCCAGTTCCGTGGCTGCCGTGCCCGCTCCCGGATGACGCGTCTCCGGTGACGGGAATTCCTGCACCACTGCCTCCGCCCCACGAGTCGCCCGCTGAACCGGCCCCCGTGTCCCCGGCAGTGCCGCCCGGCCCGACGGACGAACCCGAGGTGGGAGTGCGTACGGCGGAAGGAGCACCGGCCGATGGAGGTGCGGCACTGTCGAGGTCCGTGGGCGCGGGTGCGCCGATGCCCGAGGCGTACCCGAGCACGACGATCACCGCCGCGACGAGCGCACCGGCGACGATCTCGTCGCGATGGTCTGCGGGCCAGGTCGCCCTGGCGAATAAGGACATGGACTCTCCTGAC
This sequence comes from Streptomyces sp. DS1-CR2, assembly GCF_055760475.1. NCBI lineage: Bacteria > Bacillati > Actinomycetota > Actinomycetes > Kitasatosporales > Streptomycetaceae > Streptomyces > Streptomyces sp. DS1-CR2. The sequence continues at coordinate 7,799,586 of NZ_CM147085.1, read as the reverse complement.
GGCTGGGCGTGAAGGCCAGTGCCAGGAGTGGACCGGGGCGAGGATTCCCGTCGACTACGCATCAGTTAATCCGTTGTTTCGTTACCTCACTTCTCGTGACTGCCTCACTGTGAGAACGGGTCTCGTCGCCTTAATGCACGCATTACAATCTGTGAGGAGTTTGAAGAAAGCGTGACTTCAAACGCATCGGGTATCCGCTTCTTCACCGGATCACCCTGAATGCATATGCCCAAGAATTCATTACGCGTCGCGTCCGCACGCGGCGTCGACCGCCTGAACGGCTCGGGGTTCCGGTCGGGTTGCGGAGGGTTGCGGTGTTCATCGCGCTTGACGCCGAAGCCGGACATCTTGCCTTTGATGACGGGGGGGTTGAAGCGACTGCGGCGGGCGGGCAGTAGGTGGCGGGATATTTCCCGCAGGCTTTCGGTGAGGGCTGTGGCCAGGCGGTCAGGGGGTGCAGGATCCAGAGGCCGGTCGACGGCCAGGAACTCGTAGTACTGATACTCGCTCACGGCCCGCAACAGTGAGGACGGCGAGGAATGGGAATTCGAGGCCTCCTACGAGCTGTCCTCCCTGATCGGCCTGCGCGCCGAACTCGCAGCTGGTGACCTGCGCGCCCTCTACCTCGCCTGGCTGGCCGCCCTCACCGTCTGGGAACTGGCCGAGGACGACGAGGAGGAGTATGCCCGCGAGATGGAACCGCCGGTCCCCACAGGTCTGTCCGAACTCACCGGCCCGCAGCGCGCCCTGGCCGACTTCCTGGAAGTGGACCCCGATCTGCTGACCGCCGCAGCACAGGCGAGCGAGCCCGGCCCCGCACCGGGCCCGGACCGGAGCGAACTCGCGACGTTCATCGCATCTCTGCCCGCGAAGGAGAAGGACGACCTGCTCCTGCAAGCCGTCCTGGGCAGCAGCCCTCAGCCGGGACCAGAGCTACAGGCCCGCTACCGCTCCACTGCCATCCCCGCCACCACCGCCCCGCCCACATCGCGCCGCAGCGCCGCCGAACTCCTCGACGCGGCCTACCACTGCCGCACCGAACGCACCCGGCGCGAGTAGGAGACCCACCGCAAGGCCGTAGAGGAACACGCCCGCGCCGCAGCCCAGGCCCACCAGCGACACCTAGGTGGCCGACCGGACACGGCTCGGCCCCTCGCCCGCGGGCCGGGCAGGATGAGGTCATGCGTCATACCACGGCCGTTCGCCGTCTCCGTACGATCACCGACGCCTGCGACCGTGCCCGGCGACTGCCCGGCGGCGGTGCTCTTCTCGCCGCGCATGCCTTCGGCCCCATCCTGGACGGGACGGGAGACATCCCGGTGGTGCACATCGCCCTCGTTGTCGACCTGCCCGCCGAGGAACTGGCCTGGGGCGTCGAGCCTCCCGAGTGCACCGCGCTGGCGAACTTCCTCGGCCTTGGCAAGGCGCCGGTCGTGCGGCGCTGGCGGCCCGCGGCCTGGCCGGTGTGGAACCACGCGATTCGTCGTCCGCTGCGCATCTGGTCCCGCGCCGGCCCCGGTACCCGTGCGCTGGACGCGCTTGCCGCGGGCCAGGCCGGCCCGCTGCGGCTGGCCGCCCTTCAGCCGACAGAGGAGCCCGAGCAGCGGCGTGTCGAAACCGTCGCCTCCCTCGTCCACCTGCGCCGGGTACGCGACCGCTACTGGGACGACGAGCCGTGGCGGCGCGCCCACCGAGGCTCAGCACGGTTTCCGGAGGACTCGCTGTGGGGGGCGGTTGACGGCTACCTTGAACTGCTCGACGCGGCAGCCGAGGAGCCGCCCCACAAGTAGCCGTGGGTACGGCGCCACCCGGACGCCGACGCCGCCAAAACGGGGCGCTGCTGCTCAGCGATGGCGAGACGCGTGGCGTGACGGCGAGGTGATGGCATCCGCCCATGAGACGCCATGATCCGCCAGCCAATCAGGTCGTAGCGACGCGGAGCGTTGCGGTGTTGTTCCTGCGGAGCTGGACGTGGCGGGGGTCCCCGTACGGTGATGGCTAGTACGGGTGTTCTCTCTGGTGAACGGGTGAGCGGTGTTCGTACGATCACCCGTATGCAGCTGCGGTACGCGGGGATGCGGCGCAGCCAGTCGGGGGCATCGGGCCGCCAGGCTGCCGAAAGCAGGTGGAATCCGTCCTCGCTGACCTGGCGAAGCCAACTTTCGCGGTCCTGGTCGTCGGGCAGTCCGTGCCAGGAGTCCACGCGTTCCCCGTACCGGCTCAGCCAGTCCGTCTCCCGTTCCGCCAGAGCCTGTTCCAGCCAGTCCGGTGCGGCAGCGGCGAGCGCCTCCAGCGCAGCGCGCAGGGTCTCGGCGACGAACTCCATCCGGTTCAGCAGGCGCACGTCGGCGACCACCCGGGTAGAGTCGGTGCGCTGGCGCCCGCCCCCGGTGCAGCAGACCCTGGCCCGCGGCGGCCTCCAACACCGCCTCCAGGACACGCTCTTCCAAGCCATGCGCGACCAGCCTGGCCCGGAACCGGGCCAGCAGCGAGTGATCGAAACCGCTGTCGTCGAGGTTCAGGCCCAGCAAGTACTTCCAGTCGATCCGCGCCCGCACGGCCTCAGCCGCCTGCCGGTCGGACAGCCTCTCGGAGAACTGCATCACCGACACCATCGCCAGCACGGCCGGCGAGGCAGCAGGCCGCCCATCGGACGGGAACGCCTCCGCGAACAAAGCGTCGTCGAAGACCTGCCCCAGGCTGTCGCGCAGCCGGATGGCCAACGACCCCTTTGGCAAGGCCGCGCGAGCCACCCGCCGCGTCAACTCCGGCACTTCCCGCCCGACCACGACTCCAACCACACCGGGACACCACCGCCAATGAACCTGAGACTTCTCTCCACCCTCCCGCACACGCACCCGGCGCGACGGGAGATTTGAGAGATCAGCAACGGGGTCCTTCAGCCCGAGGAGCATGTCAAGGCATGAGGAGACTGAGGCCCGAGCAGCCCGTGCCACCGCTCGGGTCCGGCGCATACACCCAGTACAGCGCGAAAAGCTGGACGAACAGCAGCAGTGCGACCGTGCAGACGAGGGTCACCTGGGCGCCGGTGAAGCGACGAGTACGGCGGCAGGTGAGCACCAGCGCGGCGCCGCTGCACAGGGGCCCTGCCCACGCGGTGACGTACATCCTCGTCGAAGGTCCGAGATACTTGCAGTTCTGGAACGTGTCCCCGTCGAAGGAGATGTGAGCGGCGAGCAGCCCGGCCGATATGACGGCCAGCACAACGGCGGCGACGAGGAGGCCGTTGCGGCTGCGGGACGGGGTGGTGGTGGGGTTCATCGTTGGCATCAGTACCAGTCAGGGTTGGGTCGGACAATGCGGATGTTCTGCGCACCTTCGTGCTTCTCTGTGGCGTTGATCCGGCCTTCGAGACTGACATTCTGATACGAGTCGGTGTGCTGGGTGTACTTGATCTCACCGTCCGGCATGACCGCCGTGACGATCGCCGCGTGGTGCGTGGTGCCCTTCTCGATGGAGTCGTTGGGGCCGGCCTGCTCGTAGTAGAGGATGTCACCCGGCTTCACATCGGCGCGCGAGACCTCCTGGCCGCCGTGGCGCAGCATGAAGTTCTGGTTGTTCTCGGCAGCAGTCCAGTTGTCCGAGTAGGCCAGTTTCTTGTCGACCCAGTCGATGCCTGTCGGGTTGCCGATCATCCAGCTGTCGTCGTCGGTCGTGCCCTCCCAGAACGACGTCTTCTCCTGCATCCCCGCGGCGTGCAGCGCGTTGGAGACGAAGTTGGTGCAGTTGTTGCCGAAATCGGTGGGGTCGCCCTTGTCCCAGTTGTCCAGGGCGTACTGGACCAGCTTCACGCGGTCGTACTTGCCGTTGCCACGCAGGTCTGTGCGCACGTCCTCCGGGATGCCGTCGAGATTGGCGATGAGGACCGGCTCGGCCAGCATCATGTCCTTGCGCTGCTGGGCAGTCAGACCGCCCCACCACTGACGGACCGTCGTCGGATCCTGGTCGACGGGGATGTCGGCGGCCAGCATCTCCATCTGCACGTGTGAGGCATGGGTCTGCAGTTCGTTGAGCGCCTTGTCGGGGTCGGTCAGACCCGTCTGGTTCGTGAGCTTGGTGAACTCGGCGGCAGCCAGCTTGTCGGCAGTGGTCACCTGCTCGACGGCCTGGTCGATGAGGTCCTGCACCTGCGAGCGGTACGGGCCCAACTCCTCGGCCTCGGTCCGGTTGTGCACCGGTGGGCCGGTGATCGTGCCGTCGGCCCCGATGGTCAGGCCGTACTGGTCGGCGAGTTGCTGCGCCTCGCGCATGGTGCTGTGGGCGGTCTCGATGGCAGTGGTCATGCCGTCGGCGACCATGTTGACGGCGAGCAGGATGTCGTAGGCCACCTCGAACTGGTTGGCCAGATTTTCGAACTTGCCCGCGGCGGCCTTGCCGACCTCGTCGGTCCAGTTCTCGGCGAGCGGCTTGACCCCGTAGTCGCGCAGGTCCTTCGCGGCGGACAGCGCGTACCCGGCCAGGGAGTGCCATTCGTCCGAAGCCGTCTTCCACTTGCTCGGGCGGGCGTTGTTGATGCCTTCGTACGAAACCACGCTCACGCCTTCCGCAGATCCTCGACGGCGGCACGCAGCCGGGCCTCGGCCTCGAGGTCCGCGCCACGGTAGCCGTTGGCCGAATCTCTCAACTTCGCGCTCAGATCGCCCATTTGCCTGGCGAGGGACACCATGTGTTCCTCCCAGTTCAGGGCACACACCTGAAGCTGGACCGGGCTCAGCCAGCCGTTGCCGTAGTGAGCGGTGTACACCTCGTCACTGGTGTCGAGTGCGTGGCTCAGGCGCTTCATGGCATCGCGCGACAGAGTCTCGGTGTCGTCGGCGGCGCCGTGCACGCCCTTGTGCTTGATGTCGATGTCCGGACGGCCCCCGCCACCGCTGTCAGGGGCGGCCAGCTGATTGAGCCGCATCTGCGCCGACGGCCGATCGGATGCGCCGGCCGCGTTCCGGTGCCGCTCCGCCACCTCGGCTTTCAGCTGTTCCCACTCGTCCCACGCCATGAGCGTCCCCGTCCCCCGTACGTACTCGTCCACCTACGCGCCCGCGGCGACCGCGGACTGCCCAAGTCCTCAACGCTGTACATCACCGGACAACCGCCAACCAATCAAGCTAGCAGGCCCCGGTAATGAACACGCCAAATCCCTTGGCGGGTGACATGCCCCCGCTGTGAAGGTTTTCGGGCGACTATCCCCTCGGTGACCCGGGATTCCGGCTCGGCGAGGAGGCCGCCACGGCGTGAACGGTGGGTCGAGGGCCGCTCAGAGAGCGTCGGCCGGGTAGGTGACGTCGATCATTTCGGCGGGGATGCCGAGGGCGTTGTGCAGGATGCGGCGCAGTACGTCCTTGGGTACGAGGCAGTCCTCGCAGGTGCCTGCGTCGGCGGTCACTGTGATCCGCAACCGGTCGCCGTCCTCCCGGGCCTCGAGGTGGAAGCCGTCGGCCTCCAGGGGCGCAGCGGCCTGCGCCAGCGCGTGGGTGTCGAGCATGTCGGTACTCCTTGCCTATGTCTTGCGTACGACGGGGACGGACGTGCCGGACCAGGCGCCGAAGACCCGCGCGACCATCGACATCGCGGCGCCGTGGGCGCCGGTGACGAGGACCGGGATCGACTCCGGGGAGGGCAGGAAGCGGACGAACTCCGTGCCGCCGGGCGCGTCCGGGGCGGTGCCGGTGGCGTACCGGACCCCGTTGTCCTCGCCGACGCCGTCCTTGCCCGCCCGCCGCAGGTCGGCCACGGTGCGCCCGGCGTGCTCGTACAGCCAACGCTGCACGTCCGCGCGGCCGTAGCCGGCGCCCGCCAACAGGCGGGCGTGGTCCGGGCCGAGGAGGACGGCGCAGGACGTGGTACGGAAGATGATCGAGCCGGTGGCGGACATGGCGTCGGCCAGGTCCCAGAGGACCTGTTCGGCGTCGCCGGTGTGGCGGTTGTCGACATAGGCGCTCGTACGAAGGAGGGTCACGGTCACGGCGTCGGGGGCGTCGAGTCCGGTGCTCGCCGCGAGCGGTTCCCAGGGGCTGTCCTCCTCGTTCTCGCCGACGCACAGGCTCCAGCGTCCGGGCACCCCCTGGGTGGACTGTTCGAGGCCGTGCGGCCTGAGGCCGAAGACGTTGCGGATGATCAGCCCGATGGCGCGGGCGACGGTGGCGTTGGCGCGGAAGCCCGGGCCCAGGGCGCCGCCCGAGGAGTTGAAGCCGAGCTCGGTGCGTACGGGCCCGTTGACGACGATCAGCGGGGACGGGCCCGACGTGGACTGCCAGGCGCCGCCGCGCGCGGCCCGCTCGAGCATCAGCGCCTCCCAGGCCGCGAGGACCACGGGGAAGTGCTCCGGTGCGCAGCCGGCCGACGCGGCGTTGACGGCTGCGAGTTCGACGGTGCAGGTGCGGCCCAGGTGCTCCATCTCGCCGATGATTTCGGACGGTTGGCGGGGGGTGGTCGCCAGGAAGCGGTCGACGAGCGCCGGTGTGGGCGGCACCAGCGGCAACCCGTCGGACCACCCGTGCTCGTAGGCGTACTCGACCGCCCGCCGGGCCTCTTCGGCGTCGAAAGCGACGTCGATCGCGGGCGTCACGCTCATCGGCCGGCACCTCCGCTCAGTCGGTCCGCGACCTTCGGCAGCAACACCCGCGCCCGCTCGGCCACCTGTCCCGGGTCGAGGACGGCGACCGGGTGGGAGGTCGTCAGGTACGGGAAGTCGGCGTCGCCGTTCAGCTCCGCCATCGCGTCGGCGCTTACGGCGAACGCGTCCGAGCAGATGACCGCCGTGGGGATGCCGTGGCGTTCGAGGAGGATGCCGTCGGCGATCGCGGAGCCGCTGCACGAGCCGCAGTCCCCCACGCCGGTGACCACCACGTCGCAGCGGTCGGCGAGTTCACGCAGGAGTTCGCCGGAGACGGGGCGGGCGAAGTCGTGCTTGGTGTACGGCACGAGGCACGCGGCGCCGTGCTCGGCGGTGAGTAGCGCACCCAACTCCCGCAGCAGTAGGGCCGCGTTGTGCTTGGTGTTCTCGAGCAGTCCCACGCGCGCTCCACGCAAAGGCACGCCCGCGAGACGCGGGGCGGGCTCGTCGTGCGTGGCGGAGTCGGCGGGGGAACTGCCTCCGGTGGGGTCCAGGATGGTGCTCGGCACCGATACCTCCCTGGTCGGGGCGCGGTCAGGTGGGGCCGTCGCCGTTGCCGAGCGTCCTCAATGAAAGACGCTTGCCTCGACGCACGTTCATCTATTCACAGACAATACTCGGGCGCCGTCAAGAGGTCGGGCGCGCAAGATCCGCGACGTTGTGGTGGTTCGCCAGGGCCGCGAGCTCCGCGTCGTGCCCCCCGATCAGCTGACGCACCCGGAACCGGGCGAGCGGCCCGAGCCCGTCGTACACGGCGACGAAGACGTCACGAGCCGCCGCCAACGGCCAGTGCCGCGGCAGCAGTTGCGGCGGCAGCGCCGGGTCGTGCGCCATCAAAAGCCGCCAGTCCGTGATGAGTTCGGTGCGTGCGAGCAGCGCCTGGGACGGGCTGACGTCGCCGCCCTCGGCCCGCCTGCGCCACACGCCCCACCGCTCGGCGAACCGCTCGAAGGCGGCGGCCTGGGCGTCCAGGTCCCAGGCCGTCAGCGGGTCGCCGCCGGCCGGGGTGAGCTCAGAGGCGGCACCCGCGAAGAGGGTCGCGGTGCCCACCCCCAGGTCGGCGAGGACGTCGCGCACCTCCTCCTCGCGGCCGTGCGGCGAGACCCATACCCCGTCGTACAGCGGCGCGTAGCCGAGCCCGCGGAGCTGTTCGCGCAGCGCATGGCGGGTGGCGCGGTGCTGCTCGGGGACCGAGAACGCCACCAGGGACCAGCGTCCGTCCCACTCCACCCCCGCATCGCCGGCCCCGAAGGCCGCGATGCGCCGGCCGGTGTCGGCGAAGTGCTCGGCCGAGCGGGCGCTGAGCCGGTAGTAGGTGCGGCGGCCACGCTTGTCGACATCGAGGAGGCCGCGGCGGTACTGGCGGCTGAGTGCGGCGCGCGCGGCCACCTGGCTCACCCCGAACTCACCGAGCAGGGCGACGAGTACGGCGGACGGCAGCGCCTCGGCGCGGCCGAACCAGTAGTCGCCGAGCAGCATCATCAGCAGGTGCTGCGGCCCACGGGCCCGTCCTGCGGCCTCGGCGGAAGGGGCGTCGAGAGCGTCGGCTGCGGCTGTGTCGGTCATGGTGCTCAACGTATCCGCCTCCCAGCCGGCTCCGGCCGGCCCCCGCGAACCCGCGACAGCCGTCGGCCAGAAAAACTAGACGTACTGATTGACATACGTCACAGCCTACGTCTTCCATGAGCGAGACGTCGTCCCCTCCGCAGCACGACCGGACCTGCACGAGAAGGGACCATCCCCGTGCCCCACAGCTCCGCCCGCTCCGGCGGCGGCTCCGAAGCCGCCGACCTCGTCAACGCCCGCATCGACCGCATGCCCCGCTGGGGCCTGAGTCGCGCCGCCTTCGTGATCCTCGGGCTCGCCTACTTCATCGACATCTACGACATCACCCTCATCGGCTACACGCTCACGGCCATGACCAAGCACTTCGGCCTGAGCACCGCCGAAGTCACCGTCATGCTCACCGGCAACGCCGTCACCACGGCGCTCGGTGCCTTCCTCTTCGGCTCGCTCGGCGACCTCCTCGGCCGCCGCCGCACCTACCTGCTCGGCATGGCCGCCCTCGGCACCACGGCCGTGCTCTGCGCGCTCGCCTGGAACGCGGAGTCCCTCGTCGTGTTCCGCGTCGTCACGGGCTTCGCCACCGGCGGCGGCCTGGCCGTGTGCACGTCGTACGTGCAGGAGTCGTCGCCCGCCGAGCGGCGCGGCCGCTACGTATCCCTCACCGTCCTCGCCTCCAGCGTCGGCGGCCTGGCCGCCGCCTTGCTCTCCGGCTGGCTGGTGCCCATGAGCGCACAGGGCTGGCGCTGGGTGTACGGCTTCGGCGCGCTCGTCTTCGTGCTGATGCTCGGCGCGCAGCGCAGCATCCTTCCGGAATCCGCGCGCTGGCTCGCGCTCAAGGGCCGTACGGAGCAGGCGAACACGATCGTCGACGGCATGGAGTCCCGGCTGCGGCGGGCCGGGCACACCCTGCCCGAGCCGGTGGTCGAGGCGAGCGAACAGGCCCCCGCGCGCTTCCCCGTCGGCGCTCTGCTGCGCCCTCCGTACCTGCAACGGCTCCTCGTAGCCGCCGCGTTCTGGTTCGGGGTGCAGTGGTCGGTGCGGGCCACCACCACGTTCCAGCCCACCATCCTCGGCCAGTACGGGATGGACCTGTCCACGGTCGCCGCCGTCACCAGTGTCGGCCAGGTGGCAGGCATCGTCGGCTACGTGCTCACGCCGCTGGTCGTCGACCGGCTCGAGCGCCGCACGCTGATCGTGACCGGCCTGCTGATCGCCACCGCCAGCACCGTGGTCATCACCGCGGGCGGCGGCAGCGTGGCCGCGTACCTGATCGCCGCCGTGATGCTGCACGGCTTCGCGGCCCTCATCTTCGTGCCCGGGTACAACTACGCCGCCGAGATCTTCCCGACCCACGCCCGCACCACCGGCGCCTCGCTGGCCGGAGGCATCGGCCAAGTGGGCGGCATCGTACAGTCGTTGGTCCTGGTGCCGGTGGTCGCCGGCGCCGGAGCGGCCACGTCCCAGCTGCTCATCGGATCCGGCTACGCCTTCGCCGCGCTCGTCGTCTTCCTGCTCGCCATCCCGACCACCGGGCGGGCGCTCAGCGCGATCAGCCCCGCCTCCGGCTCCCGGCGCAAGGCCGGCCCCGTGTCCTCCTCCGATCGCGACCGGGAACATCCGCCGGTCGCCGGGACCCCCTGAGCCCGTTTCCCCCTCGCCGTGCCGATCCTTGGAGGCTCCATGCCCCACGCATCCACACCCCAGGACTACGACTACATCGTCGTCGGAGCCGGAGCGGCGGGCGCCACGCTCGCCGGCCGACTCGTCGCCGCCACCGACGCGCGCGTGCTGCTCCTCGAGGCCGGACCCGACTGGCGCACCGCCACGCTACCCGAGGCCTTCCGCACCCCACGCCTGAACCTCGACCCTCTGGCCCACCCCGATTTCTGGTGGCAGAACATCACCAGCATCCGCAATCCGGCCCAGGAGGAGGGCCGTTACGCCCGCGGGCGCGGAGTCGGCGGCACCTCCAACGTCAACGCCATGTACGCGATCCGCGGGGTGCCCGACGACTACGACGGCTGGGCCCGGCACGGCGCCGAAGGCTGGTCGTACGACGACGTGCTGCCGCACTTCGTCCGGCTCGAGGACGAACTCGACCACCCGGACCGCCCCTACCACGGCAGCGGCGGCCCCATCCCCGTCGGCCGCACCCCGCAGGACCGGTGGAGCCCGCTCGACCTGGCCTTCGCCGAGGCCGCGTCCGACTTCGGATACGCGTGGTGCGAGGACCACAACGCGCCCGGCACCACCGGCATCGGCCCGTTCGCCCTCAACATACGCGACGGCCGCCGGGTCACCCCCGCCGACGGCTACCTGGAACCGCGCCGGGACCACGCGGGCCTCACCGTCCGCGGTCACGCCCAGGTCGCCACCGTCACCCTGGACCCGGCCACCCGCACGGCCCGCGGCGTGGTCCTCGTCGGCGGGGAGGAGATCCGGCTCGCGCCCGGCGGCGAAGTACTGCTGTGCGCCGGCGCCGAGCACTCCCCGGCCCTGCTCATGCGCTCCGGCATCGGACCCGCCGCGCACCTGTCCGCACTCGGCATCGACGTCGTCGCCGACCTGCCCGTCGGCCGCCACCTGCAGGACCACGGAATGCTCATCGTGCCGATCCCGACCCGCGCCGACCTGCCCTGCGACCCCGACGTGCCGGTCACCAACGCCATCCTGCGCTACTCGTCCGGGCTCGGCGGCGCCGGCGAGAACGACATGTTCCTGGTCCCCAACAGCGGCATGTACGACAGCGGGCGCCGCACGAAGGGCCAGGGGATGCTCGTCTCGCAGCAGGAACAGGTCTTCTCCCGCGGCGAGTTGCGGCTGCGCACCGCCGACCCGCTCACCCCACCGCACATCGAGCAGCGGGTGTTCACCGACCGGCGGGACTTCGCGCGCATCGAGCAGGGCCTGGAGCTGATCGCCCGCTTCGCCGACCACAAGGCCGTGCGCAGCCTGCTCGAAGGGCCCGCCGACATCCCCGGCCCCGAGCGCATCCTGCCGGACGCCACCGACAACCGGCACATGTCCGGCACCTGCCGCATGGGCGCCCCGGACGCGGCGGACGCGGTCGTCGACCCCGACCTGCAGGTACGCGGAGTGAACGGCCTGCGCGTCGTGGACGCGTCCATCTTCCCGGACACACCGCGCGCCAACCCGCATCTGACCGTCGTCATGTGCGCGGAGCACGCGGCCGCCCGGATCACCGGAGGAACGACGTGACACCGCCGCCCATGCCCCGGCGCCGGTTCCTCGGCTTCGGTGGCGGCCGGGCCGGGTGATCGCCGGCGACGGCCTGGACGTGGTGCCGCTTGACACGGGCGCCTGAACCGAGACGTCACGCGGCCGGTGCGGCGGCTTCCCGCGGAGCCGCATCGGGACCGGCCGCGCCCGTGCGTGGGCCACCTCGTCCGTAACTCCTCAGGTAGACGGCGCCGCAGATCCCGGCACAGACCGCCGCTGCGGCCGCGATCCACCAGTACGCGACGAAGCCCGCCTCGGACGGCAGCTCGCCTCCGGGCAGTCGGTTGGCAACGAGCAGCGCGCCGAACAGGGCGCCCGAGAGGGAGCCGCCGACGCCCTGGGACAGGATCGGGGCGATGCCGTAGACGCGGCCGACGTGCTGCGGCGGGATGTCCTCGACGTACATCAGGGCCCACACCGGTCCGATCAGTGCGGTGCCCGCGCCGATGACCACGATGCCGGTGACGACGGCGGCGAGGCTGCCGTGCGAGGCGATGAGGAGCAGGTAGCCGAGGGCCTGCACGGCCGGGCCCGCGACCAGGAAGACGCCTTTGCCCCAGCGGGCGGTGAGCCGGCCGACGAACGGGCCGAAGCCCAGCATCATCAGCTCGGCGGGGAGGATGAGAAGCGCGGCGGCGAGCCCGGATCGGCCCAGGCCGCCGAGCCCCGGCACGGGCGGCATCTGGATGAAGGTGGCCGTGGACGCCATCGAGCCGAAGATGGCGAAGCCGACGAAGACCGACGAAATGTTGGCGATGGTGATCGGCCGGGAGAAGAACACCTTCAGGTCCACCAGGGGTTCGCGGGTGCGGCGTTCGACCGCCACCCACACCGGGAAGGCGAGGACGCCGACCGCGCACAGGCCCAGGAACCTGCCCGAGCTCCAGCCCCAACGGGAGGCGTACGAGAAGGCGACGACCAGCGCGGCGACCGGCACGATGAACCCGATGGCGCCGGGCAGGTCGACGGACCGTATCCGGCTGTCCGCAAGGGTGGGAGTCGCCGGTACCAGGACGGCGACCAGCAGGAAGCCAAGGGCGGGGACGGCCGCCGAGATCCAGAACAGGGTCCTGAAGCCGTTCGGCTCGTCCACGAGCAGGGCCGCCAGGATGCCGCCGCCACCCGCACCCGCGAACAGTGACGCCGCCTTCACCGGCAGCCCGATGCGACGCAGCGCCGGGGTGAAGTGTTCGTTGACGATGGCCGAGGTCATCGGGGTGGCCGCGGCGCCGACGCCCTGCAGGCCGCGGCCGAGCAGCAGCGTCGGCAGGCTGTCGCTGAGCGCGGCGATCGCGCCGCCGACGACGACGCAGGCCACGGCGGTGAGCAGGATCTGCTTCCGCCAGCCGCGCACGTCGGCGAGCCGGCACAGCGAGGGGATGAACAGGGCGCCGGTGAGGAGCGTGGAGATGGTGACCCACACGGCCTGCACCTCGTCGAGTCCGTACTCCCGCTGCACCTGCGGCAGCAGCGGGACGAGCATGTTGGTGCTGACGGCATAGCCGAGTGTGACGTACACGAACACCACGAGGACGGCGTGCATGCGACGTGCCGAGTACGGTGCGTTCACGGTCGCTCCTTTGCGAAGCGGGCCGGTCTCAGACCGGCAGGACGAAGACACGCTCGGCGTTTGTCTGGAAGAAGGCGCGCAACTCGTCGCGGGGGAAGGGGAGTTCGTCCTGGGTTCGGACCTCGTCGGCGACGTACTGGTACGGATAGTCCATCGCGTACATCACGCGGTCCGCGCCGAGCACCTCGTGGACGAAGCGGATGGCGGGCTGCCAGGCCATGCCGGAGGTGGTGACCCACACATTGCGGCGCAGGTAGTCGCTGGGCGTGAGTTCCAGCGGCGGCATCGCCTCGTAGCGCCCGGCCTTGACGCTGGCGGCGTGCATGAAATCGATACGCGGCAGCCAGAACGGCAGCGCCTCCCCGAGGTGACCGACGACCACGCGCAACCGCGGGTGGCGGTCGAAGACGCCGGAGGTGATCAGGCGCAGCAGGTGCATTCCGGTCTCGACGGCGAAGCCGTAGATCGCCCCGTCGAGCCCGGCCTCCAGGAGGGGGCCGATCAGGCCCTTGGAGGGCGTGTTGGGGTGGAGGTAGATCGGGGTGTCGAGGTCCTCGGCCGTCGCCAGGATCGGGTCGAAGCGCGGGTCGTCCAGGTACGCGCCCTGGGTGTGGGAGTTGACGATGACGCCGCGGAAACCGAGGTCGCGGTGGCCGCGGACGATCTCCGCGGCGGCCTTGCCGGGGTCCTGCGGGGCGATCGCGGTGAGGCCGGTGAAGCGGTAGGGGTGCCGGCGGCAGGCCTCGGCGAGCACGTCGTTGGCGTGCTCGGCGAGCGCGGTGGCGCGGCCGGCGTCGAAGACCTGCACGCCGGGCGAGGTGAGGGAGAGGATCGCGCGGTCGATGCCGGTGGCGTCCATGTCGGCGATGCGCCGCTCGCCGAGGTCGACGAGGCGCTCCTGCAGCAGGCGGGCGCGCGGACTGTTGCCCGCGTAGAAGCCCCACAGGCTGGTGAAGCCGGGGTCGTCGGCCTCGCCGGATGCGAGCAACTCACGGTAGGCGGTGAGGAGTTCGGGGGTGGCGAAGGCCTCCTCGGTGGCGATGCGCAGGTAGCCGCCGTCGCCGCCGGTGGCGAGTGTGGGGTGGTGGCTCATTACTGCTTCCACTCCTCTGCGGTGACCGGGTGCGGATAGTGGAAGGGGACCACGGCCGTCGAGGGCCACAACTCGTGCGGCTTCTCGACCAGTTCGTCGGGGCCGACCGGGTTCTCCGGGTAGGCGACGCTCTCCGACACGAAGTGCTGCTCGCTGCGGGCCCAGCCGGTCTCGAAGTCGGCGTGCCACAGCGGCTGGTAGTTCAGGCGCCGGATCTTCCAGACGCCGCCCTCGCGCACGTACTCGTTTTCGTAAATGCCGCCCTCCCACCACTGGTCGCGGCGGCTGCGCTGCTCGCCCGCGGCCTTGACGGTGTAGTGGGTGCCGGCCTGCATGAGGGTGCGCATCCGCACCTTGGCGCTGTCACCGTCCTCGGAGATGGTGATGACATCCTGCAGTTGCGGGTGATCGAGCAGGAAGCCGTGCATCGGGCCGTTGCGCCCGTCGGTGAACGTGGTGCGGAAGCGCTGGATGTAGAGCCGTTCGGCGCCGGCACGGCCGCGGTAGATACCGCCCATGAAGACGATCTCGCAGTCCTCGCTGAAGAGCTCGACGACCTCGGAGTACAGGGTCTTGTCGAGGTAGTAGCCGTAGGCGTGCTGGAGGTTGCGGACGGCGAGCAGGGATTCGACGCGGTCGAGGCGGCGGGCGAGTTCTTCGAGGGTGGGCGTCATGACTCCTCCGTGGGTGCGCGGTGGGCGAGTTCGGCGGCCGTGATCCAGTTGCCGTGCAGGCCGTAGGGGATACGGAGCGGGAAGCGCAGGGTGGCGACGGGCGGGGCGGACATGTCCCGGGCGTCGAGGACGAGCAGGTCGCTGCGGTTCTCGGCGAGGCGGCCGACGACGGCGAGCACATAGCCCTCGCCCTCGGCGGCACCGTCGTGCGCGGGGACGAAGAGCGGTTCGGCGACGGAGGTGTGGTCGCCCGCGTAGTGGGTGGTGGTGGCACCGGTGCGGTGGTCGACGCCCGCCACCCAGCGGAACCCGCCGCCCGGCCGCTCCTCCCCCGGCACCTCATACGCGGCCATCACGCCCCAGTGGTACGGGAGGGTCTCGTAACGGTCGTCCATGCGCGGGAATTCGCCGGCCGTGCCCGTCAGCCGCTGCTCGGTGAAGCCGTCCTCGGGCGCGGCCTGCGTGTCGACGGTCCAGCGGGACAGGAAGCCCTTGGTGCGCTCGGGGTCGTACGGGGCGCCGGACAGGTCGGGGAAGAAGGGGAAGTAACTGGACTCGGAAACAGGCGTGTCGATGTGGATGTGCCGGCCGTCGTCCCAGGCGCCCATGATGTGGCTGGAGAACCGGTTGGCGGACCGGTACCAGCGCACATCCCGCGCGCGGCCCTTGCGCGGCAGCACCCCCAGATACACGTCCTTCGACGGGTCCCAGGCGAAGATCGGCCCGCCGGCCTGCAACCGGTCCATGTCGCTGACCAGCGGGATGATCGGGAAGATCACGAAGTTCTGGGTGACGGCGAAGTCGTGGACCATGCTCGCGTACGGGGCTTTCAGCCAGACCTCGTGGACGATGCGGCCCTTGGCGTCGGCCTCGTAGTACGCGATGTCGAGCGTGGTCTCGCCCTTCGCCGCGTACCCGAAGAACACCATCTCGCCGGTGTGCGGATCGAACTTGGGGTGTGCGGTGCAGGTTTCGGAGGTGAGTGCGCCCTGGAAGGTGTCCTCGCCGAGGGTCTCCAGGGTGTCGGGGTCGATACGGATGGGCGGGCTGTCCTCCTTCGCGGCGAACAGCTTGCCGGCGTGCCAGAAGACGTTGGTGTTGGCCAGGCCCCGACGCATGCCGCGCACGGAGTCGTCGTCGGTGAAGGCGTTGCGGTAGGCGCCGAACAGCGCCCGCCTGGCCTCCTGTTGGGCGACGAAGCGAGGTGTGCGGACGTAACGGCTCTTGAAGTCGACGTGCCCGCCCCTGAACCGCATCGACATGACCATGCCGTCGCCGTTGAACTTGATGTCGTCGCCGAGCAGCGGTGGCCACTGGTGGTCCGCGACGACCCTGAAGTACGTGCCGTCGAGCTGCGTGGGCACCTCGCCCTGCACACACTCGACATCCGTGATGTCTGCCTCCACTCGCATCGGGGCGTTGGCGCCGGAGAACGTCGGAGTGTCCGGGAAACGGGGCGCAGGCATACGCAACCTCCAAAGGGCATGCAGGAGCGGTGAGTTCAGGGGCGCAGCGGTTCGGTGGGGCCTGGATCTCGCGGCACCTTTGGGTGACCTCCGTCACAGCAAGATAAACAGCAGGTTTCTTGCGGCCGCAACGAACCCGCCTAGCATTCCTGTATGCGGAAATCACCGACCGTACGGCCGTCCGGCGTGGTACTGCAGTCGGCCGACCATGCGCTGCGTCTGGTCCTGCTGGTCGCCCGGCGCGGCTCGGTCACCCTGAGCGAGGCGGCCGCGGAGCTCGGTGTGGGCGCGTCCACCGCGCACCGGTTGTTGAGCACCTGCAAGCAGGCCGGGTTCGTACGGCAGGACCGTCCCGGCACGCCCTACCTCGCAGGCCCCGCGGTCCTCGAGCTCTCTCTCGCCACCACGGCGGCGATCGGCCTGCGCGATGCCGCCGACGCCGTACTGCGAGACCTCTGTGCCGGGGCCGGCGAGACGGCCGCGCTCGCCATCCTCGAGGGGCCCCGCGTCCGCTTCGTGTCCTGTCTGGAGGGCAGCGGCCCCGACCGGGTGGCCTCCCGCGTGGGCAGGGTCCTGCCGGCCCACCGCACGGCGGTGGGCCGGGCCATGCTCGCCTGCTACGACGAGGACGAGCTCCGGCGCCGGATCCCCCGGCTCCTTCTCGAGGAGGACGGCGGCGACCTGGCTGGGCTCCTGCGTGACCTCGAGCGGATCCGTCGGCGCGGCTGGGCGGCCGCGTTCGGCGACAGCGACCGCTCCGTGTCGGCGCTCGGTGCCTGTGTCCGCACCGGCACGGGCGAGCCCCGCGCCGCGGTGGGCCTGGCGGTCCCCCGCCCCCGGCTGTCCACGGGTCAGGAGGCGAGGCCACTGGCCCCGAAGGTGGTCGCGGCCGCGGCACGGATCGAGCGGCGCCTGCGCGGGGCGGGGCACTGAGCAGGCGCGTCCTCAGCCGACGGACGGGCCGGCCTGTGAAGGCGGCGCCGTCGGCCGTACTGGTGCGGGCGCCTCGGCCGGCTGCGACTGTGTCGAGAGTGCGCCCTCCGCCCCGTCCGGCAGCCTGCGCTGGACCCGGCCGAGGGCGAACAGGACGAGCACCATCACGGCCGGGCAGACGGCGAAGGCCATGAACGCGCCGCGCGCTCCGAGTCCGGCGTCGAGGATGACGCCGCCGAGCCAGGGGCCGAGCATGGCACCGATCTTGGCGACCGAGGACGCCCAGCTTCCGCCGTTGGCGCGGATCGCGGTCGGGTAGAAGGTACTCGCGATGCTGGTGATGCCGCCGTGGCCGCCGTTGATGAACATCTTGGCGCCGATGACGAAGGTGACGTAGACGGCGGGGGCGAGCGTCCCGCTTCCGAGCACCAGCATGCAGACGACGGCGGCCAGGGGCATCCACAGGATGGTGCCCGCGCCCTTGCGGTCCACGAATCGGCTGATGAACAACTGGCCGACGGCTCCCGCCACGCTCGCCGAGGCCGCGATGGTGGCGGCCGCGCTGACGCTGAAACCCATCTGCTCGTTGATCGTCGGGGTCCAGAAGACCATGAAGTAGATCAGCGCCGAGGAGAGCAGGTAGACGAGCCACAGCAGGGGCGTGACGGCCGCGAGATGACCGCGGAAGAGCTGGGCGGGGGTGAACCTCTTGCCGGAGTAGGCATGTTCCGGGGTGTCGGCGGTGAAGCGGGTGCCGGGGGCGAGGTCGATGTTCGGCTGGAGGCGCTTCAGGATGCGGGCGATGCGCTCATCGCTGCCGGGCCGGGCCTTCAGCGCCAGGAACTTCACGGACTCGGGCACCAGTGGCAGGCTCGCGGCGAGGGTGAGCAGGGAGCAGACACCACCGACGACGAACACGGAGCGCCAACCGTGCTCCGGCACCAGCCAGTTGGAGACGGGGCCGCCGGCCGCGCCACCCAGGGTGTAGCCGACCATGATGATGGCGACGGAGGTGACCCGGAACCGCTTCGGTGCGTACTCGGCGGCCAGGGCCCAGGTCAACGGGAGTACACCGCCGAGGAAGAGCCCGGAGAGGAACCGCAGCAGGAACAGATGCCCGTAGGTGTCCGCGTAAGCGAAGGCGATCATGAAGATGCCGAAGCCCGCGACGGACACCGTGATGGTGGGACGGCGTCCCACGCGGTCCGCCAGGTAGCCCATGACCAGCGCGCCGATCATGGTGCCGAAGAGGCCGACCGTGCCCAGGGTGCCGAGCTGGGTTTCGGTGAGGCCGAAGTCGCCCTTGATGTAGGTGGCGGCGAAGGACAGGATCTGGAAGTCGAAGCCGTCGAGGAACGTGATCACGAAGCAGACGGCGTACATCAGCAGCCAGGGGCGGCTCGCGCGCTGGCGCTCGATGAGCGGAGCCAGTTCCACGACGGGCGGTGTGGCGCTCACGGTGCCTCCTCGGGCGACGGTGCGGCGGGGTGGATCGTGACGGTGCCGTGGTCGGCGTCGATGCGGACCCGGTCGCCGGTGCGGATCACGGTCAGCGGGTCCCGGTCGAGGCCGGTCACGGTGGGGATGCGGGTGACGACGGCGCCGAGTGCGGCCTTGCTCGTCACGGTCGTGAAGAGCATGCCGAGGGGGGCGGTCCCGGCAAGGCGGGTCGCCTGGAAGAAGCCCGACCAGCCGGAGGAGCCCTTGGCTCCCGGGAACACCAGGACCTTCCCGGCGAAGGACTGTCCGTACAGGGCGTGGCGGCGTTCGATGACGATGCCGCGGGCCGGGTCGATGCCGCCCCACCCGGAGATCGTCTCGGGCGAGACCAGCGCCTCCCCCTCCACGACACCGGGGACGACCGTCCTGCCGTGCAGGACGAGGGCAGCCGTGCTCATCGCAGCTCTCCCTTCCAGGTGCCGGTGACGGCGGCGTCGACGCAGTCGGCCAGGGTGCCGAACCAGGCCTCGATGCCGAGGATCGCGGGCAGGTAGTGGGCCTGTTTCGCCGAGTCGGTGGCGAAGACCTTGGTGCCGGGCGGCGCGGAGCGGGACATCGCGGGGCAGGAGTCGGTGAGGACGCGGCCGCCGGCCCGCTCGATGGTCCGTGTCCAGCCGTTGCGGTCGGCGGTGGTCCGCAGAGCACGCGGCACCATCAGCCACAGCTGGGTGCCGGAGTGCAGCCGGCGGCCCTCCAACAGCCGGGCCGTGTCCCGTACTTGGTCGAGTGAGGCGTGCGGGCAGCCGAGCAGGACGAAGTCCACATCCGTGCTGTCACCCTGGGAGTTGAGGTCCTCGTAGACGGCGCGGCGCTCCCGCTTCCCGTACGGCACGGCCTCCGGGGCGGGGCGTCCCGCGAAGGCGGCCGCCAGGTCGGGGGCTTCCGGGGTGATGCCGGGGATGTGATAGATCTCGACGCCGCCGGAGGAGGCGGCGGCCGCCCCGAAGTGCTTCAGGTCGAGCAGGTCCGGGAGGTCCAGCTCGCCGGTGACGACCGGGCGTTCCTCCTGGACGAGCCCGCCGGCGAAGTAGCCGAGCATGCCCCAGTCGAGGGGGCCTGCCACCGGGGTGCGGACGTCGATGTGGTGGGTGCCGTACCGGTTCTCCGCGCGGTGGTTGCCCCAGCAGGGGATGCGGCCGGTCAGCGAGGCGGCGCCGGTGGAGGAGGTGCCCTCGCAGTTGGTGCGGGCGCCCAGGACGGAGTTGGCGTAGACGACCGCGGAGGACTCCATCCAGGCCACGTGCTCGCCGCGCACGGGGATGTTGCCGACCTGGTAGGGCGTGCAGGTGGCGAGGATGTTGACGCCCTTGCGGCTGTAGAAGGCCTCGGCGTCGGACTGCAGCTCGACGAGTTCGGGCGGGTAGGGGGCGACACCTTGGGCGTCGGGGCCGAAGCTCTGCTGGAGCTGGCAGGTGGGCACCTTCATGTCGGGGATCGCGAAATCGCCGTCGCTGTCGAGGTTGAGGACGGCGTACGCCTTGTTCCAGCCGCCCTCCTCGACAAGGCGGGCCTTGGCCGGCGAGGGCTGGGTCATGGTTCCGGCGACATTGCGCACGTCACACAGTTCCTCGGCGTCCAGGGCGCGGCCGTAACGGACGAGGAGGTCCATGGCGGCCTGGACGGCGGGGCCTTCGGCGCCGTCGAGCATGGCTTTGTCGGTGTCGGTGAGTTTCATGCGTCTGCGGGTCCTTCCTCGAGCGTGACCGCGCCCTGCTGCAGGGGGCGGACCGTGCGCCGGTACACCGACAGCCAGCCGCGACCGCCGTCCTCGTACGAGGTCAACGGGGTACGGGCGGCCAGCTCGTCCTCGGGTACGAGGAGGTCGGCGCGACGGGTGGTGAGGTCGATGGAGATGGTGTCGCCGTCGCGGACCCGGGCCAGTGGGCCGCCGGCCGCGGCCTCCGGGGAGACCTCGCCGACCACGATGCCCTTGTTGACGAGGCCGGAGAGCTGTCCGTCGGTGACGACGGCTACCTTGCCGGTCAGGCCGGCGCCGTCGAGCGCGAAGACGGGGCGCGACGCCATGCCCATGCCGGGGGTTCCGGTGGGGCCGAGGCCGCGCAGGACGAGGACCTGTCCGGGGTGCACATCGCCGGCCTTCAGTCCGTCGAGCGCGTCCTGCGGGGTGTCGTACACCTTGGCCGGGCCGGTGAAGGACGGCGGGCGCTCCTCGTCGACGGCGAGTTTGACGATGCCGGTTGCCGGTGCGAGCGAACCGCGGACCAGGACGATCGTGGGCCGGTGGCCGAGTGGACGGTCCAGCGGGCGGATCACGTCTTCATCGGCGGGGCGTCGTCCCTCCAGCTCGTCACCGAGCGTGCGACCGGTGACGGTCGGGGCGTCGGTGTGCAGCAGCTCGCGCAGCTGCCACAGAACGCCGGCCGCGCCGCCCGCCGCCTCGAACTCCTCGATGGAGACAGGGCCGTTCGGCCGTACGGCGGTCAGCAGCGGCACCTGGTCGGCGAGGCGTTCGTAAAGGCCGTACACGTCGACGCCGCTCCGTGCCTCCTCGGCGACAGCCTGGAGGTGTTTGACGGAATTGATGGAGGCGCTGACGGCGAGCATGACGGTGACCGCGTTCTCGAACGCCTCGCGGGTGAGCAGGGCGCGTGGCCTGATGTCGCCGCGGACGAGTTCGACGATCCGGTGTCCGGCCGTCCGCACGTCGGCCCACATCTTCGGGCTGTTGGCGAGGACCGGGGTGGAGCCGGGCAGTGCCATGCCGAGCGCTTCGCAGGCCATGTGCATCGAGTTGGCGGTGCCCATGCCGGCGCACACACCGGGTCCTGCCACGGCGTTCTCGCTCATGCCGGTGAGTTCGTCCAGGCCGATGCGGCCCTGGGCGTGGTGACCGGCGCCGAGGAATACGTCCTCGATGTCGCAGTGGCGGCCGGAGAAGGTGCCGCAGGGCTGGTAGCCGCAGCCGACGACGACGGTGGGAAGGTCGAGCCGGGCCGCCGCCATCAGCTGGCCGGGGGCGGTCTTGTCGCAGGAGGCGAGGGTGAGCATGCCGTCGAGCTGGGCGCCCTCGACGGCCGCCTCGATGTCGTGGGAGATCAGGTCCCGGGCGGAGAGGATGTAGCCGCCGCGGCCGCCCGCGCTGTGGATGAAGTCGCTGGGGGCGACGGTGCGGATCTCGAAACCGATGCCGCCCGCCGCCGCTATCGCCTCCTTGGCGACCTTCGCGATGTCGTCGAGATGGCTGTAGCAAGTGGCCAGCTGGGACGAGGAGTTGACGATGGCGATCTTCGGTTTGGCCATGTCCTCGTCGGTGAGGCCGAGGGCCCGCCACTGGGCCCTGCGGACGGCCCATGGGGAGGTGCCCGGCGTGTAGTTGCTGCGGAGTGCGGTCATGGACGGCTCCTCAGTCATCGACGTTGGCGGCGAGGCGGGTGCGCAGTTGCGCGAGGTCGATCGCGTGCACGCTGCCGTCGGGTCCTGCCAGGTCCAGGGCGTGGGCAGCGCCCGCGCCCATCGCCGCGCAGGGGCCCATGACACGGACGCTGGACAGGGCGGCGGCGTCGCCGTCGGCGCAGCGTCCCGCCGCGACGAGGTTGTCGCAGTCGGGCGGGAGCAGGGAACGCAGTGGCACGTAGTGGACGTGGTCGGCCTCGAAGGTCTCCCATACGTATCCGTCGGCGCGGTCGTGGAGTTCGACGGGCCAGGCGGTACGGGCGACCGCGTCGTCGAAGCGGGTTCCGGCCCGCACCTCGGCGAGCGTCAGCTGATGGGTGCCCTGGATCCAGCGGGTCTGCCGTCGGCCCGGGAAGCCGTAGGAGCGGACCTTCGCCGAGCCGAAGGCCTTGGGGAACTCCGCCCGCAGGAACTCCACCACCCGGTCGGCCTGTTCGCGGCCGTCGAGCTGGGCGGCGGACGCCTCGACCGGGTCGAGGGGGGCGGGGACGTGGGTCATGTTGAGCACAGCGGTGTTCCGGCCGGGGAAGAAGAAGGCGAGCCCGTCGCGGCGGATCAGCCCCCACTCGGAGGCCTGCCCGTGGACGCGTTCGGCGAGTTCCTCGCGGCCGGGCTGATGCGTCTCGTCCAGGTGCTCGAGGACGATCTGCTGGGAGCCGTAGATGGCGCGCTCCGGGATCCGGCAGGGCAGTCCGGCCTCCCACGCGAGGGCCGCATCACCGGTGGCGTCGACGAAGCCGGGGGCAGCGACGCGGACGGTCCCGTAGCGGGTGGCGAAGGTGGCGGCGGCCAGGCGCCGGCCGTCGCGTTCGACGGCGGTGAGGGAGGCGCCGAGGACGACGCGGATGCCCAACTCCCGGACCCGCCGTTCCACCCACCGGCCGAGGGCCACCTCGTCGTAGGTGACGGTGACGGTGTGGCCGCGGTTGTGGTGCAGGTCGCCGGAGGCTCCCAGGTCGGCGAAGATGCCGTCGAAGATGCCGTGGGTGAGCTGCCGGTAGTCGGGGCCATTGCCGTACACCCCGCAGAAGAGGCCGATCAGCGAGTTCACCATCTGGCCGCCGAGCACGGGCAGGCTGTCGACGAGGACGACGTCCCGGCCGAGCCGGGCGCTCTCGATCGCGGCCGAGAGACCGGCCACGCCCGCCCCCACCACGCAGACATCGGCGGCGAGTTCGTGGTGCACCGTGCCCGCGGGCTTGGTGACGGTGCGGACCTTCAGCTCTGTCAGGGCATGGGGCATGGAGGTCTCCTGTACAGGGGGTTGGCTCTTTCGGCTCTCCCGCAACCTAGGAAAGCCCGTGGCCGGTGGGAACGCCCCGGTCGATAGAGCATCCGACTGGGCACCATCAATGGCGTTTATGGTCCGGGGCGCACGGCGTCAGAAGCGCCCTAACGGTCCGAGGCTCGATGCCGCGCGGAGCACCGCGTCGCGGAGCCAGCTGTGGGCCGGGTCCTCGTCGTGGCTCGCGTCCCACCACAGGTGTTCCTCCAGCGGGTCCAGCGGGACCGGGCTGTCGAGGACGCGCAGACCCAGCGCGGACGGGAGGGGGGTGGCGAGGCGTTCGGGTACGAGTGCGACCCGCCGGGTGCCCGCCAGGAAGTCGGGCACGGCCCGGTAACTCTCCACCCGGACGGCGATCCGCGGCCGGATCCCCAGCGCGGTCAGCTGCCGGGTCACGGGAGCGGCCGACGGGTAGCCGTCGTCCCGATGGTACGGCACCACCCAGGGCAGCCGGGTCAGGTCCTCGACGTCGAACGACTCGGCCGTGCACAGCGGGTGGTCCGCGGACACCAGGAAGATCCATCGGTCTCGGAAGAGCGGTGCCGTGGCGACGCCCGGTGTGCGGAAGTGGCCGAGCGGCGGGGAGACCATGCCGTCGACGAGTCGGATCGTGTCGCCGGCGCCGCTGCCCAGAGTCTCCCGGACCAGTTGGAGGTGGAGTGCCGCGTGGGGCGCCTCACGCTCGAAGAGCCGGGAGAGCGCGGGCCCCAGGACTCCCGCCGGGTAGTCGGCCATCAAGAGCGTGAACTCCCGTTCCGTGGCCGCCGGGTCGAAGGCGCTGCCGGTGGCGAAGAGTCGTTCCGCCGCCGCGCACACCGCCTCGGTCTGGCCGGCCAACTGCCCGGCGAGCGGCGACAGGACGTATCCGCCCTGGGCGCGTACGAGCAGCTCGTCTCCGAAGTGCCGGCGCAGCCGGGACAGTGCGGCGCTGACGGCGGGCTGGGTGACGCCGAGGTGCCGGGCCGCCCGCGTGACGTTCCGCTCACGCAGGAGTGCGCGGAGCGTCACGAGCAGGTTGAGGTCAAGATTGGCGAGGTGGGCGGGGCCCGGCTGCGCAGAGGTCATGTCGGCCGGATTCTGCCGTACGGCCCTCCGGCGCAACAGTCCTGTTCCACCAGCCGGAAGCCGTCTCAGCGCTGCGGCCGGCCCATCCCGCCGCCCTCGACAGCGAGGACGTGTCCGGAGACCCAGCGGGCCTTGTCGCTGGCCAGGTACAGGGCGGCGTAGGCGATGTCCCAGGGGGTGCCCTCGATGCCGAGGGTGATGGCTCGGCGGCGTACTTCGCGCATGTCCTCGGTCATGTTGGCGGCGGCGAAGGAGGACCAGATGCCGCCGACCTGGACGGCGTTGACGCGGATGCCGCGCGGGCCGAGGGTGGTGGCGGCGCCCTTGGTCAGGTTCTCCAGGCCCGCCTTGGCGACGGTGTAGACCATGGCGGGTCCTGTGCCGCGGGCGCCGACGGAGGAGATGTTGATGACGGACGCGCCCTCGGTCATGCGCTGTTCCGCGTGGCGGGTCATCAGCCAGGCGGTCTTGAGGTTGATGTCCATGAGGCGGTCCCAGTCGTCGGGGCCGACGTCGAAGACGCCCGAACGTTCTCCGGAAGCGACGTTGTTGACCAGGGTGTCCAGACGGCGGCCCATGCCGACAAAGCGTTCGGCGGTCTCGGCGACGGCGCGTTCGCAGTCCACGTCGCGCGTCACGTCCGCGTCGACGCGGAAGGCCGCGCCGCCGTCCTTCGTGATCGCCTCGACGGTACGGTCGGCGGCCGCCGGATCGCGGTCCACGACGGCGACGGCCGCGCCGTGGCTCGCGCAGACCCGGGCGATGGCGTAGCCGACGCCGCCCACCGGGCCGCTGAGGCCGGCACCGGTGACCAGGGCGCCGCGGCCGCGCAGCCATTGGCCCTCGGCGGCTTGGTCGGTTCCGGCGATGGGATCGTGGGGGGCGTCGAAGTGAGAGGTCGTCAAGGGGGCTCCTCAGGTTGTGCGGGTTCGTGAGTGCCGGCGGACCAGGGGCAGCGCCATGTCGTGGGCGGGCGGCGGCTCGCGCGGCAGCGGACGCGCGGCAGGCGATCCACCCCGGTGACCGCATGGTCGCGGCGGCCCTGCCTCCCGCACCCGCCGATGGTGTGGCGTGCCGACGGTCACGGTTCCCTTTCAGGCTGACCCGCGGACCCGCCCGGGCACAGGCGGCTTTCGTCGTACGAAAGGGAAGTTGGCCGCGGCCGGCGGAAGACGGCAGGGCGCGCTCTCGTCCATGGCCCGGTCGGGCCGTGCGGCGCTACGTCATATGTCGCGACGCCCATGGGCGGTTCGGGAAAAACGCGGGAGGCCGTCCCCGGGGCCTTGTGCGGCGCCCAACGCCTGGTGACACTGTGCCCGCATACGAGCCGACGCCTCTGGAGGTGCGAACACGTCATGTCCGCACGAGCCGCGACACCTGCACTTCCCGAAGGACAGCCGTCCGCCGGGCCGCCCCTCACCGCGGCGGGCCGGATGCTGTCCGTCCTGAACGCCTTCGGGCCCCGCCACCGCAGCCTCACGCTCAGCGAGATCGCCCGGCGCGCCGACGTGTCCCTGCCGACCGCGCACCGGCTCACCCGGGAGCTCGTGGCACAGGGTGTCCTGGAACGCGGATCGGACCGGCGCTTCACGGTGGGCCTGCGCCTGCTCGAACTCTCCGCTCTCGCGCCGCGCGGCCTCCGACTGCGCGAGGCCGCGTACCCCTACCTCGACGACCTGCACGAACGCACGCGTGGCAACGTTCATCTCGGGGTGCGCGACGGCCAAGAGGTCGTGTACGTCGAGACGTTGCGGGCGCGGGTGGGCAATCCGCTCAGCAGCCGGGTCGGCGACCGCCGTCCGCTGCATGTCACCGGCACGGGGCTCGTCCTGCTCGCCTACGCCCCCCAGGCCGTCCAGGACGAGGTGCTGAGCTCTCCGTTGGAGCGCCTCACCACGATGACCCTGACCGATCCCGTCGCGCTGCGCGGCGAACTCGCCGAGATCCGGCGGTCCGGGGTCGCGGTGGCCCGCGGCCGGATCACCCTGCCGGATCTGGTGGTGGCGGTGCCGGTGGCCGATCGGGACGGCCACGCCGCGGCGGCGATCAGCGTGGTGGTCGACGCGGCGACCGCCCGGCCGCGGGAACTGACGGCCCTGCTCACCCGCACCGCGCGGTCGATCACCCGGTCGATGGGCCCTGCCGACTAGGGCGTGTCTCCCCGATCTCCGTGGATAAGCCTGCGGCGTCTGGTGCCGTGCATCGCAAGGCGGAGCATCGCCCTCGGACTGGGTGTCCGTGGGTGATGCGACAACGCCGCGAGGTGCGGTGCCAGACGCCGCAGGCCCACGGAGATCGAGGAGACACGCCCTAGCACAGCGGCTCGATCCCCAGCCAGCGGAAGGCGTTGTGCCAGGTGAGGTCCTCCAGGACGGCGTCGGGCAGGTCCATGGAGCGCAGGGTGCGGCCCGCCGGTTCCTCCCGTGGCATGGCCGGGAAGTCGGAGCCGATCAACAGCCGTTCGTGACCGAGGAGTTCGAGGAGGAAGCGCAGGGCGCGCCGGTCGAAGACGAGGGAGTCGTAGTAGAAGCGGCGCGCGTACTCCAGGGGCGAGGGACCGTCGTCCGGGGCGACGGCGCGTTCGGGCACGGGCTCCTCCTCGTTCCAGGAGCCGCCCCAGAAGTACTGGTGCCGCGGGATCATGA
The DNA here is from genome assembly GCF_055760475.1 of Streptomyces sp. DS1-CR2. Classification (NCBI taxonomy): domain Bacteria; kingdom Bacillati; phylum Actinomycetota; class Actinomycetes; order Kitasatosporales; family Streptomycetaceae; genus Streptomyces; species Streptomyces sp. DS1-CR2. Next base: position 7,772,504 of record NZ_CM147085.1, on the reverse strand, counting down.
GCGGGAAGCCGCCGGCCGCGTGACTGAAGGAGATCCGCAGGTCGGGGCAGGCCGCGGCGGTGCCGCCCGTGACGAGCGAGGCGGCGGCGTAGGCACCCTCGACGCCGACCGTGTACGTGCCCATCGCCGACTTCGGGAGCCGCTCGTCGGGTGCGGGCATGGCGTGGACGAAGACCGGCAGGCCGAGGCGTTCGGCCTCCTGGAAGAAGGGCAGGAACCTCGCGTCGCCGATCGAGCGCCCCAGGATGTTGGAGGTGATCTCGACGCCGTACAGGCCCTGTTCGCGCAGGGTCTTCAGCTCGGCGGTGGCGGCGTCGACGTCCTGCATCGGCACCGTCCCGAAGCCGAGCAGGCGGTCGGGAGCGGCCGAACAAAAGGTGGCGGTGAACTCGTTGACGTGTCGGGCGAGACTGAGGCCGTCCGCCGCGGGCAGGTCGTACCGCAGCAGTGGAGGCATCGGGCTGAGGACCTCGGCATGCACACCGGAGGCGTCCTGCGCGGCGATGCGACGCTCGGCGTCGAAGAAGACGTCGCGGGCGCGGTAGCGCATCGCGCCGAAGAGGAGGGTGCGCGCGGTGTCCCCGTCGATCGCTTCCATGCGCGGGAAGCAGGCGGGGGCATCGGCCGGATAGTCGCGGGGCAGCAGGTGGGCGTGGGCGTCGATCAGCATGGTGACTCCGTCGCTCGGCTCAGCGATTGGGCTCGGTCGTTCGGCTCAGTCGTTCGGATGGACGGACACATGCACCGCCGCCTCGCCGGGAACCTCGCCCGCGAGGGTGCGCAGGGCGAGGTCGGTGTCGTCCAGGCCGAAGCTGTGGGTGTGGAGCTTCTCCAGTGGGAAGCGGCCGGACTCGATGAGGGCGATGGCCTCGGCGTAGGCGCGGGCGTCGACGCCGTACGCGCCAACGAGCGTCAGCGCGCGGTTGATCACCAGGTCGGTGGGGACGGGGACTTCGCGGTTTCCCTTGAGCCCGGCCAGGACGACGCGGCCGCCGTGGCGTGCGGCGCGCAGCGCCTCGCCGACCGGGCCCGCGGCCATGGGGGTCAGCTCCAGTACGACATCGGCCATCGCGCCGTCCGTGATCTCGCGGATCTTCTCGACCGGGTCCTCGGCCGCGTCGCCGTCGACGACGAGGGTGTGGTCGGCGCCGAACTCGCGGGCCAGGGCCAGCTTGTGGGCGTCGGCCTCCAGGCCGGTGACGACGATCGTGCCGGCCCCAGCGGCACGCGCGGCGATCACGCAGGCGAGTCCGCGCTGGCCCGCGCCGAGGATCAGCACCGTGTCCCCGAAGCCGACTCCGCCGAGGTGGGCGGCCCAGCGCACCCCGGCGCCCAGGGGGTTGAAGAGGGCGGCGGTCGAGGCCGGGATGGTCGGGTCCACCTTGTGCAGGACGGCGTTAGGCCGCAGGTACAGGTACTCGGCGAGCCCGCCGTACAGGCTCGGCGGATTGTCGAGTCCGGTGACACCATGTGCGCCGGATTTGTTGCGGCACGCCTGGTAGCGGCCGGTGAGGCAGTCGTGGCAGGCCCGGCAGGGCACGATCACTTCCAGGGCCACGCGGTCGCCGGGCCGCACACCCCAGCGTTCGGCCGCCCGCTCGCCGACCTCCTCGATGATGCCGAGCGGCTCGTGCCCCGGCACCAACGGGAAGGACCCCATGGGCAGATGCCCCTTGTACATCTCCAGGTCGCTGCCGCAGATGCCGTTGGCCTCCACGCGCAGCAATCCGTCGTCGGGCCCGGTCTTGGGCCGCGGGAACTCCCGTATCTCCAGCTTGTGCGGGGCCACCTGGACTGCCGCGCGTACGGTGTCGGTCATCGTCCGTGCCTCTCTCAGTGTCCGTTGTCGATGCGGGTGAGCTGCGACTTCATCTCCGAGCGGGCCAGCGTCCCGGGCGGTACGAGGGTGACCGCGGCCCGCACCGAGAGACGGGAGCGGATCAGGTCCTCGATCTCGCCGCGCAGCGCCTCGCGCGCCGCCGGATCGGCGGCGGCCTCCCCCCACTCGGCCTCCACCCGCAGCGGCGGCTCGACGCGCGGCCCCGCATGCGGGAGTGCGATCTGGACGGCGCCCCCGGTGCGCGGGTGCAGGGTTTGCACCACGTCCCGTACGGCGGAAGGGAAGACATTCACGCCGAGGACGATGAGCATGTCGTCGGTGCGTCCCACGCAGCGGATGAGCGGGGCGCCGTCGGCGGCCAGACCGGTGACGGTGACACGGTCGCGGGTGCGGAAGCGCACCAGGGGGCTGCACTCGCGATCGACGGAGGTGTAGACGAGCTCGCCGCTCGCGCCCGGTTCGGGGACGACGCTCTCCCCGCTGTCCGGGTCGATGAGTTCGACCAGGACATGCCGGCCGCCGGTGAACCGCATCCCGCCGCTGCCCGGCGCCTCGCCGAACAGGACGGGCGCCATGTCGGCGTTGCCGAGCCCTTCGGTGACGGGCGCGCCCCACTCCTCCTCCATGCGGGCCCGGAAGGCGGGCTCCCCGCCACCCGGCTCACCCCCCACGAAGATCTTCTTCAGCCCGAACTCCCGTGGGTTACTCCCCTGTTGACGCAGGTACTCGGCGAGGTAGCGGGCGTACGACGGCGTCGAGTGCAGCGCCGTGACGCCGAGCGTCTCCAGGGCGAGCAGCGCCTTCTGTGAGGCGCCGGTGCCGATCGGAACCATCGTCGCGCCGATGTGTTCCAGCGCGTCGCGGACGGGCAGCCCACCGACGAAGAGGGTGAGTCCGGAGCCGTGCAGGACGACGTCCTCGCGGGTCGCGCCCATGGTGGTGAAGGCGCGGGCGACCATGTCGGTCCAGGCGTCGGCGTCGCGCCGGGTGACGCCGACCCAGCTGGGCGTGCCGGTGGTGCCGGTGGAGGCGTGCACCCGGACGACGTCGCGCATCGTGACGCCCGCGTGCCGGCCGAGCGGGGGTGCGGCAGCCTGCGAATCGCGCAGCATCTGCTTCTGAGTGAAGGGGAATTTGCGCAGGTCGTCCGGGGTCTGGAAGGCGGAGGGCGCGATGCCGTGCTCGGCGAACAGGTCGGCGTAGAACGGGGAGCGTTCGGGCAGCGCGGTGAGCTGGGCGCGCAGCGCGGCGGTGACGGCGTCCCGGTCGGCGGGGACGACGAAGCTGGGTGGGGCCACGGAGGTCCCTTTCTCGGAAGGCACCGGCTCAGTGCTGGTTCTCGGAAGGCACCGGCTCAGTGCTGGTGGATTCAGTGCTGGTGGATTCAGCGCTGGTGGACGACGACGCTCATCGGGGTGCCCGTTCTGCTCCTGCCGGTCGCGTCGCGAGGTGCGGGAGGACCTCGGCGCCGAGAAGGGCGATGTGGTCGAGATCGTGAACGTCATAGATGTGCAGGTAGACGGTGTCGGCCCCGAACTCGGCCAATTCGCCGAGTCGTTCGGTGATCCGGTCCGGGGAGCCGATGGCGGCCTCACGCCGGATGAGGTCCGAGCCCATGACGGCGGCCCGGCGTTCGACGTCGGCGCGGGTGGTGCCGCAGGCGACGGGGAGGACCGAGGAGCGGCGTACGGTGGCGGGGTCGCGGCCGATCGCCTCGCAGGCCTGCTCGAAGACGGCGAACCGCCGGCGCAGGTCGCCGCCGAGCGCGGTGTTGAACTCGTCGGCGTAACGGGCGGCGAGGGCCGGGGTTCGCCTGGATCCGGTGCCGCCGATGAGCAGGGGCGGGCGCGGGGTCTGAGCGGTACGGGGCGGGGTACGGTTGGAGTCGATCCGGTAGTGGGCGCCGTCGAAGGAGAAGCCCGACTCGTCGCCGGTCGGGGTGGACCACAGCCCCGTGATGATCGCGAGCTGCTCCTCGAGGCGGTCGAAGCGTTCGCCGACGGGTGGGAACGGCAGCCCGAAGGCGGCGTGCTCGCGCTCGTACCAGTCGGTGCCGAGGCCGAGTTCGACGCGGCCGCCGCTCATCTGGTCGACGGTGGCGGCGATCGCCGCGAGTAGTCCGGGGGCGCGGAAGGTGGCCGCGCCCATGAGGGCACCGAGCCGTACGCGCCGCGTGTCGCGGGCGAGGCCCGCGAGCGTGGTCCACGCGTCGGTGGGCTGATAGCGCCGATCCTCGGGGTCGACGCCCAGGAGGTGGTCGCCCCGGAAGAAGGCGTCGAAGCCGGCATCCTCGACGGCCTGGGCCAACGCACGGATGTCGTCGTACGTCGCACCGTGGCGGGGCTCCATGAGAACGCGCATGCGGAGGCCGAGGGCCGGTGCGGGGGCGGTGGCCGACGGGTGGCCGGCGAGCCGCGCGGGGCCCCCACCCGGTGCGAGGCCCGCGCCCGACGCAGGACCGGTGGCTGACACAACTCCGGCGCCCGGCGCCGAAGCGGTGCCCGACGCGTGGCCGGCGCCCCGCGCGGGCCCGGACGCGGTGTCCTGCGTCCCCGGCAGCGCGCGCCCCGACTCCGCCCGCTCAGACCGCGCCACGCAGCGACACCGCCTTCTCCTGCGTGTACGAGCGCACGGCGTCGGCGCCCATCGTGCGGCCGAAGCCGCTGCCCTTGTAGCCGCCGAAGGGGGCGCCGATGACGCCGCCGCCGAGGGCGGCGTTCACCGCGACCTGGCCGGCCTGCAGTCCGCGCGAGAAGCGCACGGCACTGGCGAGGTCGCGGGTCCATACGGACGCGACGAGCCCGTAGTCGGTGTCGTTGGCGGCGGCCAGGGCCGCGTCCTCGCCGTCGACGGGGATCACCGAAAGGACCGGGCCGAAGATCTCCTCCCGGGCGATCCGCATCCCGGTCTCGACCCGGTCGAAGAGGGTGGGCTCGACGAAGTACCCGTCGGCGTATCCGTCCCCCTGCGGCACCCCGCCACCCGTGACGAGCCGGGCGCCCTCCTTGCTGCCCACCTCGATGTAGTCGAGGACGCGGGCGTGCTGCCGGGCGTTGATGAGCGGCCCCATCTGCACCTGCTCGTGTCCGGGGCCGATCTTCACCTGCCGCATGTGTACCGCGAGCCGTTCCACCACCTCGGCGTGGACGGACCGGTCGACGACCACCCGGGAGCCCGCGGCGCAGATCTGCCCGGTGTTGAGGGTGATCCCGGCCGCGATGGCGGGGATCGCGGCGTCCAGGTCGGCGTCCGGGAGGATCACCTGCGGGGATTTTCCGCCGAGTTCGAGGTGGAGCGGGACGAGGCGTTGCGCGCAGGCCGCCATGACGGCGGAGCCGGTGGCCGGCGAGCCGGTGAAGCTCATCCGCCGCACTCCACGATGCGCGGGCAGCGCCGCGCCCGCCTCGGAGCCGTATCCGGTCACGACGTTCACGACACCCGCCGGGATGCCCGCCTGCTGCGCGAGCCGGGCGAGGGCGAGCGGGGTGAGGGGCGCGTCCTCGGCGGGCTTGACGACGATGGTGTTGCCGGCGGCGATCGCCGGGCCGACGTCGTTGACGAACATCGGGCCCGGCGCGTTCCACGGGATGACGCTGCCGACCACTCCGTACGGTTCGCGCAGGGTGAGGCCGAGTACGTCGGGGCTGCGGGTGGGCAGAGTGTGGCCCTGTACCTTGTCGGCCTGTCCCGCGATGAAGGTGAGCATGCCGGGCAGCGGCAGCGGTCCCCAGTGCGGGCGGCCGACCTCGCGCGACTCGAGGCGGTCGATCTCCGTCTCGTTCTCGCGTATCAACTGGGCCCAGCGGAGCAGCAGTTCGGCTCGTTCGGTCGGGCTGGTGTCGCGCCAGGCCGGGAAGGCCGCCTCGGCCGCGCGCACCGCGGCGTCGATGTCCGCGGCGCGGCCGCGCGGCACCCGGGCGAACTCCTGGCCGGTGGCGGGGTCGAGGACGGCGAGGGTCCTGCCGTCCGCCGCGGAGATCCACTCGCCGCCGATGAGGTGGGTGGCGTCGGGGGTCTTCATGGGCTGCTCCTCATGCTCCTCAGTCCTGCGCCTGGTCGATGCACACCTGCTCGTGGGGGATTCGGTCCGCTCCACCCCCGGCCTTCGTCCCGCTCACTGTGCGGCCCGCAACGTCGCGGCGGCCACGGGGCTTTCGCCTCATGAAAGGGAGAGTGCGCGGCCCGGCCCCCGCTCCCTACCGTGCCGACCATGGATGTCTCCTTCGGCACCGTCTGGGAGGGCGTCGCCCGCACCCTCCCCCAGGCCATTGCCCTCAGCGAACCGGACCGGGACTTCACCTACGCGCAGTTCGAGGATCGCGCCGCGCGCCTCGCCGCCGCGCTCGCGCAATCGGGCGTCGGCCCGGGCGACAAGGTCGCCTGCTACCTCTACAACGAGGCCGCCTACCTGGAGACCGTGTTCGCCGCCTTCAAGCTCGGCGCGACTCCCGTCAACGTCAACTATCGTTATAAAGAAGGTGAGTTGACGGAGCTTCTCGTGGACGCGGACGCCTCCGCCCTGGTTTTCGGCGGGGCCCTGGCCGGTCATGTCACGCACGCCGCGCGACACGTACCGAGCCTGCGCCTGCTCGTCCGGGCGGGTCCGGCCACCGTCACGGGCCCGGACGCACCCGACTACGAGGAACTCCTCGCCGCGACGGCGCCACACCCCGCCGAGCCGCGCCCCGGTACGGACCGGCTGTTCATGTACACCGGCGGCACCACCGGCAGACCAAAGGGCGTCATCTGGCAACTGTCCGACCTGCTGCACTGCCTGACCGTGCCGATCTTCCAGCCGGTGGGCGCGGACACTCCGCCGGAAGACGTGGACGAGGCCGTACGGATCGCGCGGTCCGCGCACACCCGTGGCGTCGCCCCCACGACGATGCCGGCCGTCCCCCTCATGCACGCCACCGGCCTGTTCAACTCGATGGGCGCGCTGCTCGTCGGCGGCCGCGTCGTCACCGCCCGCCCCGGCCGGCTCGACGCCGGGCACATCTGGCGGACCGTGGCCGACCGTCGCGTGGGCCTGCTCATCGTCGCGGGCAACGCGGTGTGCCGCCCCCTGGTGGACGAGCTGCTCGCGGCCGAACGCGCCCGCTCTCCCCACGACTTGACCGCACTGCGCCAGATCCTCAGCTCGGGTACGGCCCTGAGCGACGACCTGAAGCGCGCCCTGCACGAGCGCACCGATGTCACCATCACCGACGCGATCGCCGCGAGCGAGGGCGGCCCGGTCGCCTTCGCCCGCACCACGTCCACCACCGACCTTCCCGCCCGCTTCTTCCCCGTCCCGGCTGCCAAGGTGCTCCACGAGGAGGGCAGGGAAGTCGTACCCGGCAGCGGAGAGACCGGTTTTCTGGCGTACAGCGGGCCGATGCCGCTCGGCTACCACAAGGCCCGCCCCGAGCAGAGCGCCGCCGTCTTCCGCACCGTCGGCGGCGTCCGCCACGCGATCCCCGGTGATCTCGCCCGGGTTGAGGCGGACGGCTCGCTGCGTCTCCTCGGCCGCGGCTCGGGGGTCGTCAACACCGGTGGCGAGAAGGTGCATCCGCAGGAGGTGGAGGAGGTGCTCCTCGCGCACCCTGCCATCACGGACGCGGCGATCGTCGGCATCCCCGACGAGACCTGGGGCGAGCGCGTCGCCGCCGTGGTCGCGACCGACGACGCCGGGCCGCTGCGCGAACAGGAGGTACGGGACTGGGTCCGCGCGACCTTGGCGGGGTACAAGGTGCCGCGCACCGTTGTCGTCCTCCCCCGGCTGCCCCGAACCCCGACGGGAAAGCTGGAGGTGGCCTGGGCGAGGCGGACCGTCGAGGAGCACGAGGCGCACGGCGCGGCGTGTGTCGACAGGGAAGCCGGGCGCTCGGGCGCTCGCGGCCGGCGCGACGGATGACGTAGCCGAGTCGGCGACAAGTCTCCGCGCGGGTCCGGTCATTCGCGCGTTACCCAGCCTCCTGCCGGTCCCTAACGTCGGTGCCGTCGCGCCCTCCATCACCCGTGCCCACCCCTCCATGACACGCGGCACCAGCAGCGAGAAAGGCCATGCCCGTGACCGATACCAACGAGCAGCGTCCCTGCGCCCTGGCGATCAGCGCCCACTCCGGCGACTTCGTGTGGCGGGCCGGCGGCGCGCTGGCCCTGTACGCCGAGCGCGGCTACGACGTCCGCGTCGTCTGCCTGAGCTACGGCGAGCGCGGGGAGTCGCAAGGCCTGTGGAAGCAGGAGGGCATGACGCTCGAGCGGGCCAAGGAGGGGCGCCGGGCGGAGGCCACGGCCGCCGCGGAGGCGCTCGGCGCGAGCATCACCTTCCTCGACCTCGGCGACTATCCGCTGCGCGTCGACGACACCGGCCTGCACCGCATCGTCGCCGAACTGCGGTCCGCGCAGCCGGAGTTCGTGCTCACGCATGTGGCGTCCGACCCGTACAACCGCGACCACAACTCCGCGCACGAGGCGACGCTGCTCGCGCGGCAGGTCGCGCAGGCGGCGGGGCACGACCGGTCCAGTCGTCCGATCGGGGCGCCGCAGGTCCTGCAGTTCGAGCCGCACCAGCCCGAGCAGTGCGGCTTCACCCCGAACCTGCTGCTCGACATCACTCCGGTCATCGACCGCAAGCGCAAGGCGATGGAGTGCATGGGCGCCCAGTCCCATCTGGTGGGCTACTACACGGACTTGGGGCTCCGGCGCGGTGTGCAGGCCGTCCGCAACGGCGGCGACAAGGGGATCGTGCAGGCCGAGGCGTACCAGCGGGTGTTCCCGACCGTGGGGGACGAGCTGCGATGAGCCGGCATGTGATCGTCCGTACGAACCGCGGACCGGCCACCGAGACCGTCGACGCGCTCGCCAAGAGCGGGGTGGCCACGGCGCACGAGGCCCACGGTCAGCGCGGTCTGCTCGGACCCGAGCTGCGGCCCATCTATGCCGGTGCCCGGATCGCGGGGCGTGCCGTCACCGTGCTCTCGCACCCCGGCGACAACCTGATGCTGCACGCCTGCATCGAGCAGTGCCGGGCCGGCGACGTACTCGTCGCCGCCACCACGTCCCGCTGCACGGACGGCATGTTCGGCGAACTCTTCGCCACGCAGCTGCAACATCGCGGCGTCCTCGGCCTCGTCACCGACGCCGGGGTACGCGACGTCGCCGACCTCACGGCGATGCGCTTCCCCGTCTGGTCCCGGGCCGTGCACGCGCAGGGCACCGCGAAGGCCGTGCCCGGCTCGGTCAACGTGCCCGTCGTGGTGGCCGGTCAGCTGGTGAACCCCGGCGACATCATCGTCGCCGACGACGACGGGGTCCTGTGCGTCCCGCTCGACGAGGGCGAGGACGTCGTCGAGGCGTGCGCCCGGCGCGAGGCCAACGAAGAGGACAAGCGCCGCAAGTTCCGCGAGGGCGTGCTCGGCCTCGACCTGTACGACATGCGGCCCACCCTGGAACGCCTCGGCGTGCGCTACGTCGACGCCGACGACTGACAACCACCGCTCGCCGAAAGGTGCGTACCACAACCCATGAGCACATTCGTCCTCCTCCACGGCGCCTGGCACGGCGGCTGGGCCTGGCAGCGCGTCGCCCCCGCGCTGCGCGCCGTCGGGCACGAGGTGCACACCCCCACGCTCACCGGCCTGAGCGACCGCGCCCATCTCCTCACGCGACAGGTCGGCCTGTCCACGCACATCGAGGACGTCGTGTCCCTCCTCGAGGCGTACGACGCGCGGGACGTGATCCTGGTCGGGCACAGCTACGCGGGCCAGGTCGTCACGGGAGTCGCCGACCGCGTGCCGTCACGTATCGCCCGACGCGTCCACCTGGACGCCTTTGTGGGCGATGAAGGTGACGCCGCGATCGACCTGCTGCCGCAGACGGTGGCCGGGCACTACCGCGAGTCCGTCGCGGGGCCCGGCTTCGGCTGGCTGATCCCGGTCCGGTCGCTGGAGAAGCTGGGCGTGAGCGACAAGGCCGACGTCGACTGGCTCACGCCGCGTCTCACCCCGCACCCGTGGCTGACGTACACCGAACCACTGCGCCTGACCGGCCAGTTCGACCAGGTTCCCGCCGTCTTCGTCGAATGCGTCGACTGGATGCGCGTATTCACCGCACACGCCCGGCGCGCGGCGGACCGCGGCTGGCCCGTCCACGAACTCGCCACCGGACACGAGGCGATGGTCACCGCACCCGGCGAACTCACCGCGCTGCTCCTCAAGATCGCCGCCACCTGAGTACCCCATTCGAAGAGGTCACCGTGGAATTCCTGGTCCGTACCGAGAACCTGCTGCCCAACGACACCCCGGACGAAGTCCGTGACGAACTGCGCCGGGGCGAACGTGAGCGCGCGCTCGAACTGCGCGAGGCCGGCGTCCTCCAACCCCTGTGGCGGGTGCCGGGACGCAACGCCACCATCGGGCTGTACGAGGCCGAGGACCCGGCCGCCCTGCACGACGCGCTGACGTCGCTGCCCATGTGGAAGTGGATGGACGTCACCGTCGAGACGCTCGCCACCCACCCACAGGAGAGGTGAAGCGATGTCCACCTCCCGACCTGCGCGCCGCACCGACGCCCGCAAGGCCCGCACGGTGGCCGTCGCCAGCTACATCGGCACCACCATCGAGTGGTACGACTTCTTCATCTACGGCATCGCGGCGACCCTCGTCTTCCGCGAGCAGTTCTTCCCCGCCTTCTCCGAACTCGGCGGAACCCTCGCCTCGTTGGGCACCTTCGCCGTCGGCTTCGCCGCCCGCCCGCTCGGCGGCATCGTCATGGGGCACTTCGGCGACCGCGTCGGCCGCAAGTCCATGCTGGTCGTCTCGCTGCTCCTGATGGGCGTCGCGACGACCGCGATCGCCTTCGTGCCGACGTACGCGACCATCGGCGTCTGGGCACCGGTCCTGCTCGTCCTCCTGCGGCTGGTCCAGGGCGTGGGGGTCGGCGGCGAGTGGGGCGGCGCCGTGCTCATGGCGGTCGAGCACGCGCCACCGGGCCGCCGTTCGCTGTACGGCTGTTTCCCGCAGCTCGGGCTGCCCTCGGGCATCATGCTGTCGCAGCTGGTGTTCCTGCTGCTCACCTCCGTGCTGCCGCAGGGGGCGTTCGCCGCCTGGGGCTGGCGCATCGCGTTCCTCACCAGCGCCCTGTTGATCGTCGTCGGGCTCGTCGTCCGGCTGCGCATCGAGGAGTCCGCGGACTTCGCGCGGGTCCGTACCGCCGGTGAGGTCGCGAAGCTGCCCGTGCTCGAGGTGTTCCGGCGCAGCCCGCTCCAACTGCTCGTCGGCAGCGTCATGTCGATCGCCGCCCCGGCCATCGGCTACCTGGTGTCCGTGTACATGGTCACCTACGGCACGGGCACGCTGAAGCTGCCGAACACGACGATGCTGTGGATCCTGGTCGGTGTGAGCGCCTTGTGGTGTCTCGCGGTGCTCGCCGGGGGCATCGCGGGCGACCGCATGGCCCGTAAGCCCATCTTCGTGTTCGGCGCCGCGCTCGGGGTGGTCTGGGCCTTCCCGCTGTTCTGGCTGGTCGACACGGGCTCGGTGCCGCTGATCGTGCTGTCGCTGGGTGTCATCACCGTGGGCAACGCCGTCATGGGTGGCGTCCAGCCGGCGCTGATCACGGACATGTTCCCGGTGCACCTGCGCTACAGCGGCGCGTCGATCAGCTACATGGCCGCCTCGGTCGTCGGCGGCGGCGTCACCCCGCTCCTGGCGACCGCCCTGTACGCGGAGTTCGGCTCGTCCGCGGCGGTCTCCGCGCTGCTGGCGGCCGTCTGTCTGGTCAGCCTGGTAGCGATCCTGTCGGCCGGTCGACGCACGCTCCAGGCGGGCGCCGCGGCCGAACCTGCCCCCACCCCGCAGCGATCCACTGGCACGACTGACGAGAGGCGGATCAACCGTACGTAAGACAACGCCCCGCACGACCGGCCCGGCGAAGGGCCCTCACGCCGGCGACCGCGCTCATCGCCGGGTCGCTGCTCCCGCTGACGGCTCCGGCAGCGGCACAAACGGCAGCCGAACCGGTGCGTACGTGCTCCGACACGACCGCTGCCGCGCCCGCTCGGAAAGGGAGCGGCAGCCGTGCCTACCGCGGCTGCCGCCCCCCTCCCCTCGTTCAGGTGCGGTTGTCGAAGAGCGCGAGGCCCGCGGCCGTGTTCGACGCGGGAATGTGGTACGCCGTGTGCACCCTGCGCACCTGCTCGTTCAGAGCGCCGCGCATGATGAGCCACATGATCAGCTCGATGCCTTCGGCGCCGGCCGCCCGGATGTAGTCCTCACGGCTCAGCGCGGCCAGCTTGTGCGGGTCCTTCTCGATGGCGTCGAGGAACATGTGGTCGAAGCCGGAGTTGATGAACCCGGCCCGCGCGCCCGCCAGTTGGTGTGACATACCGCCCGTCCCGAGGATGCCGACGGTGCCGGCCCCGTCGAATCCCGCGATGGCGCGGCCGAGGGCCCGGCCCAGGGCATAGCAGCGGGCGGCCGTCGGCTGCGGGTACTGGATCACGTTGACCAGGAGCGGGATGACCGGGCAGGGCCACGCGTCGCCCGGCTCGGGGGTCCAGACCGACAGGGGGACGGTGAAGCCGTGGTCGACGTCCAGCTCCTGGAAGACGGTGAGGTCGAAGCCCTCGTCCATCAGGTGCTCAAGGAGGTGGAAGGAGAGGGCCGGGTGACCTTGGACGTCGGGCACGGGGCGGCGGCCGAAGCCCTCGTCGGCCACGCGGTAGCGCTCGGCGGTGCCGAGGGCGAAGGTGGGGACGACGTCCATGTCGACGCCGTTGGCGTGGTCGTTGTAGATCAGGATCGCCACGTCGGGGGTGTGCTCGGCGAGCCAGGTCCGGGCGGGTGCGTAGCCCTCGAACAGCGGCGCCCAGACCGGATCGGTCGTCATGTCGCGGTCCATCGCGGCCCCGATGGAGGGCACGTGCGAGGTGCCGAGACCCCAGATCACCTCAGCCATCGCCACGTCCTCCCGCCAGCATCGCCGCCTTGAACTCCGCCTCGGACATGCCGGTGAAGACACCACCGAGGTACTGCATCGACAGTCCGTCCATCATGGCGAGCTTGTAGATGGAGAAGATGTTGCCGCCCAGGTCGAGCATCGCCTGCCAGTCGCGCCGCAGTACGGCATCGGCCTGCGCGTCGGACAGCTCGAAGCGGCGGCAGTAGGCCGTCTCGTCGTCGAGGAAGTCCGTGCGCGCCTGCTCCCGGCGCAGGGACATGAACAGCTTGTTCATGCGGTGTCCGCGGCGGCTGGTGGGCCCGTCGAAGACGTATGTCCCCGGCGGTTCCAGGCTGCTGTTGCCGTTACTGCTGCCCGTCATGGCGTGCTCCCTGGCTCATGTCCCCGTGCGCGAAGGCGCGGACGACGGCGATCGTCTCCGAACCGTAGAGCGGGCGGGGCGCCCCACCATCGGCCGCCGGCCGCGTCATGGCTACGTCATTTGACCCGCCGCCCCTGGCCGGACCCGGCCGCCGCGGTCCCGCCATTCCACTGTGCCGTGCGGAGGGAGTGATCCCTAGCGTGAGGCCGACAGCCGCGAGCGAGGACGGGTGAACAGATGAGCGCCAAGAACCTGCAGGACGTACTGGACCAGGCGGACAGCACGGTGGAGCTGCTCCGCAACTCCCAGCTCGGGGCGTACATCTACCCGGTCGTCCCGGGCGAGTTCACCAACTTCCGCCGCGAGGTGACCGCCTGGCAGAACACGGCGGTCCTCTTCGACCAGTCCCACCACATGACCAACCTGTGGGTCTCGGGCCCGGACGCCCTGAAACTGTTCACGGACACCGGGATCAACAGCACCGCCAACTTCCCGGTGGACTCCGCCAAGCAGTTCGTGCCCGTGGCGCCGGACGGCGGGGTCATCGGTGACGGCATCCTCTTCCGCCTGGCCGCCGAGGAGTTCGTCTTCGTCGGCCGCGCGCCGGTCGCCAACTGGCTGACGTACAACGCCTCCAAGGGCTACAACGTCGACATCCGCCAGGACGACCGCTCCCCCTCCCGCCCGTACGGCAGGCCCGTCACCCGCGACGTGTGGCGCTTCCAGATCCAGGGCCCGCGCGCCTGGGAGGTCATCGAGAAGGTCAACGGCGGCCCGGTCGACAAGGTGAAGTTCTTCCGGATGGGCCACATGAACATCGCCGGGGAGCAGGTCCGCACGCTGCGCCACGGCATGGCGGGCGCGCCGGGTCTGGAGATATGGGGCCCGTACGGGAGCTACGACAAGATCCGCGACGCCGTCCTGGAGGCCGGCCACGAGTTCGGCCTGGAGCCGGCCGGCGCGCGCGCCTACTCCTGCAACACCCTGGAATCCGGGTGGATTCCGTCCCCGCTGCCCGCCGTCTACACCGGCGAGGCGCTGCGCCCGTACCGGGAGTGGCTCGGCGCCGACAGCTACGAGGCGGCCAACGCCCTCGCCGGCAGCTTCGTCTCGGAGAGCATCGAGGACTACTACCTCAACCCGTGGGAGCTGGGCTATGGCAACTTCGTGAAGTTCGACCACGACTTCGTCGGCCGCAGCGCTCTGGATGCGATCGACCCGGCTGCCCAGCGCCGCAAGGTCACCCTCGCGTGGAACGCGGACGACGTGGCCGAGTTGCTCGCCTCCCCGGTCAAGGACGGCCCCGGCTACCAGTTCTTCGACCTGCCGAACGCCAACTACGGCTCGTCCAACTTCGACGACGTGCAGGACGCGGACGGCCACACCGTCGGCCTGTCCATGTTCACCGGCTACAGCGCCAACGAGCGCAAGGCGCTGTCGCTTGCGACGGTCAACCCGGATGTCCCGCTGGGCGCCGAGGTGAAGGTCATCTGGGGTGAACCGGACGGTGGTTCGCGCAAGACCACCGTGCAGCCGCACGAGCAGTTCGCCGTCCGGGCCGTGGTGAGCCCGGCCCCGTACACCGCGATGGCCCGCGACACCTACCGGCCCGGCTGGCGCAGGGCGGCGACGCAGGCGTAACAGCCCGTCGGATCACGGCTGTTGAGGCACGAGGCCCTGGCGGACCGCGACGAGGGCCGCCTGGGTGCGGGAGGTCAGCTGGAGCTTGCGCAGGACGTTGCTGACGTGGGTGCGGGCAGTGCGTTCGCTGATCACGAGCTCGTCCGCGATCTCCTGGTTGGAGCAGCCCTGGGCGACGAGGACGAGGACGTCCCGCTCGCGGTGGGTCAGGGCGCTCAGGCCCGTGGGCGGGGAGACGATCTCCTGGGTCAGCCGGCGGGCCACCGCGGGGTGGAGGAAGACGTTGCCGCGCGCCGCCGCGCGGATCGCGGCGACGACCTCCTCCGGCTCGCTGTCCTTGAGCAGGTACCCCGACGCACCGCCCGTGAGCGCGGCATGCACGCGTTCCATCTCGCCGAAGCTGGTCAGGACGACGACCTTCACGCCCGGATGGGTCCGGGTGATGTGCTTGGTCGCCGCGACGCCGTCCATCTTGGGCATCAGCAGGTCGAGGAGGACCACGCCGGGCAGTTCGCCGTGTGCGGACATCTCCTTCAGGCGGTCGACGGCTTCCTGACCGTTGGCGGCCTCGGCCGCCACCTGGAGATCGTCCAGGGCCTCCAAGTAGGCGCGGATGCCGCGGCGTACCACCGCGTGGTCGTCGACGATCATCACGCGGATCGGTGTCGGGGCCACGTGGTCCTCGATTCCTGCGGTGTTCACGGCTGTCCGTCCTCCGCTCGCTCTGTCCGGTGGTGTGCCGGACCTTCGGGGCGGCCGGACACGGACCCTGGCCCCGAATCCGACAGTGGGACCGCCGCGCGAACCGACGTACCGCCCTCGGGGCAGGGGCCGATGCGCACCGCGCCACCCCAGCGCTCCGCACGCTCGCGCATGCTGGTCAGTCCGTAACCGCCGGGCGGCAGCAGATCCGTGTCGGACGGCGCGTCCATGCCCCGGCCGTCGTCGGCGACCGTGACGGCAAGGGTCCGGTCCCGAACGCCCATGCGCAGCGTGACGCGGGTGGCCTCGGCGTGCTTGACCACGTTGTGGATGGCCTCGGCGACGATCCGGTAGACGTCCTCGGCCAGCTCGGCCCCGATGTCCTGAAGCCCCGTACCGGTGACGAGGTCGAAGCGCAGGCCCGTGCGGTGGGCCGTGCTGTCGGCGAGCGCGCGGACGGCTTCCTCCAGGCCGAGTTCGACGGACGAGGCGGGCCGCAGCTCGTGCACCATGGCGCGCAGATCCGTCAGCACCGTCCGCGACAGGCCCCCGACCTCGTCGGCGATCCGCCGCACGCTCTCGACGGGGACGGTGCCGGTCCGCGTGCCGAGCACACCCATGGACTTGGCCTGCATCCCGATGGCGAACACCTGCTGCACGATCGAGTCGTGCAGGTCGCGGGCGAGCCGCTGGCGTTCGTCGCGCCGCGCCAGCTCGCGCTCCTTGCGCAGCAGCGTCACATAGTCCACCGCGACGGCCGCCTGGTCGGCCATGGCTTCGAGGAACTCCACGGTGCGCGGGCCGACCACCTGCCCGGGAGCGAAGTAGGCGTTCATGATGCCGGTGGCCCGGCCGCGGATCATCAGCGGAACGCTGGCGAACCAGTCCCAGTCCAACTCCCCCATGTGATCGTGCAGCGGCGCCCACGCGGGGTCCGCCTGAATGGCCGCGCCACGGTCCGGTACGACCACGGGCTCCCTGCGTCGGAAGGCCTCGAGCATGCGCAGGGTGGCCCCGCGTTTGCGGCACTCCATGAGGTTGTCGAAGAACTCCGTCCGGTGGCTGAACCCGGCCGAGCCCATGATCTGCAGGCTGCTCCCGGACTCGTCGAGGGTGAGGATCTGTACCGCCGCCAGCATGTCGGCGCGCAGCACCTCGCGGGCCAGCGCGTCGAGGATCGTCGTGATCGACGCTTCGGATGCCAGCTTCGCCGCGGTACGGGCGATGGCGACTACGCGCCGCCGGCGGTGATGCTCCACGCTCACGTCGCGGAACGCCACCACGGTCCGGCCCCCGCGCCCCGGCAACGGCTGGGTGCGGTAGGCGAACTCCCGGTGGATTCCGGGCCTCGGCGCCCAGGTGCACACCTGCTCCTGCGCCGCGGCGTCGTCGTCGAGCAGGGCCGGTGCGTCGGCGATGGCGATGGCGGCGAAGTGGGCGAGGTCGAACGGCGCCGCACGGCCGATCAGTTCGTCGGCCGGGCAGGCGCACAGGGCCACCCCGGCGTCGTTGAGCTGGACAAAGCGCCCGAGGCCGTCGACCACGGCGAGCCCGTCGGGTACCTGCCGGGCGACATCGGCCCAGTCGACGCGGTCCGGGGCGGGGCCGCTCGGCGTGGTTCGGGCCCTTGCCGTGGTCCCCGGAGTGTCGACGGCTGCTCGGCTCCGCCCTGGCATACGGCCCCGCCTCCCGGTCCCCGGCACATCAGTGATCACCAGGATGCACATCGGAAACGTCCACGTCACCCCTGCAGAGGCGGACCGTTGGCCGGTCGGGCCGAACTACGTCGAATGTCCTGTACCGGGTCGGGACCGATGTCCGGTGCCGGCGGCCGGTGGCCGGTGGCCGCACCAGCGGCCTCAACCGTGACTCACTGGAAGACGACGGTCCGGTTGCCGCTGACGACGACGCGGTTCTCGCTGTGCCAGCGCACGGCACGGGCCAGCGCGCGGGTCTCGGCCTCGCGGCCGCGCGCGGCGAGTTGGCCGGGGCTCAGGGAGTGGTCGACGCGGATGAGCTCCTGCTCGATGATGGGGCCCTCGTCCAGGTCCGGCGTCACGTAGTGCGCGGTCGCGCCGATGTACTTCACGCCGCGGGAGTGCGCCTGGTGATAGGGCTTGGCCCCCTTGAAGCTCGGCAGCATGGAGTGATGGATGTTGATGGCACGCCCCTCCAGCTCCTTGCACAGGTCGTGGGACAGGATCTGCATGTAGCGGGCGAGGACGACCAGGTCGACCCGCTCCTCACGGACGAGCTGGAGCAGTTCGTTCTCGGCCTGCGGCTTGGTGTCACGGGTGACGGGGATGTGCCGGAACGGCACGCCGAAAGTGTCCGCGATACGGCCGGGATCGGGGTGGTTGGACACCACGGCGACGACGTCGAGGTTCAGCTCGCCGATGGAGCAGCGGAACAGCAGGTCGTTCAGGCAGTGCGCGAACCTGCTCACCATGATGACCCCACGCAGCCGCCGCTCGGCGTCCGTCAACTGCCAGTCCATGCCGAAGGCTTCGGCGACCTGGGCACACCGCGGACGCAGTGCGCCCAGGTCGACGGGCGAGCCGTCGGCGCGTGCGAACTCCACGCGCATGTAGAAGGTTCCGCTCGTGGTGCTGCCGAACTGCTGGCTCTGCACGATCGTGCACTTCTCGTTCGCGAGCAGTGCGGTCACGGCGTGCACGATGCCGGGCCGGTCCGGGCAGGACAGCAGCAGGACTCCGCGCGCGGCGCCGGCGATCGGGCCCGTGCGCCCAGGGTTCTCCGTGCGCCCGGGGTTCTCCGTGGGCCCAGGGTTCTCCGTGCCGCCAGGGTTCATGACGCCTCCCCGGCGAGTCGGGCAAGGCGGTGCTGCCGCCACGCTTCGGTGCTCTCCAGGTCGTTGAAGGTGAACACGTGGAAGCCGGACAGGTTGTTGTCGGCCTCACCGAAGGCGGGAGCGAGTCGCTCGATCAGGGTCCCGGGGCTGTATCCGCCCGGCAGGAAGAAGCGCCACAGCATGTTCTGCTGCTTCGTCAGGAACCTCGCCGACTGTCCGAGACCGAGCCCGCCACAGACCCGCACCAGCTTCTGCCGGCTGACCGCGCCCGGGATGCCGATCCTGATCGGGAGGCCGGTGTCGCGCACCTTTGCCGCGCGCGCCCAGCGCACCGTGGTGCGGGCGTCGAAGCACAGCTGCGTGATGATCTCGGTCGCGTGCGGAGCCTTGACCTCGAGGGCACGCTCGATCAGCTCGTCGCGAATCCTTCCGTGCCCCTCGGGGTAGCCGCCGATCCCGAGGGATGTGAAACGGTGTCCGACATGTCGCAGGCCCTCCATCAGACTGTGCGCGTCGGGATAGGGCCCCGCAGGCTCGGCGGCGTCCCCTCCGATGACGAACAGCCGGTCGACACCGGAGTCCTGCAACTGCGCGGCGACGTCGGCGAGATGCGCCTCGTCGCGCACCAGGCGGGCGGCGATGTGCGGGGCGACGCGGTACCCCTGCCTGGTGAGGCGGGTCGCCAGGTCGATCGTCGGGCCGAGCCCCTTGGCCTCGGTGGTGGTCACCGTGAGCGCCACATCGTTGGGGACGTGCGCCAGGACCTTGTCCTCGGCGCTCTTGAACGGCAGCACCTCGTAGGTGACAGTGCGCAGCGCACGCGCCACGGCATCCCGAGGCGAGCGGGCACGGCTCGCGGACCGGGGCTCGGCATCCTTTGAGTTCAGGACGGCCATCACGTGCTCCGGTGAGTGTCGCGGGCGACCGGGACGCAGGGCGCAGACACCGGACTCTCGGAAGTCATGATCGCTTCAGAACCTTTCCTCAGGCGGGTGCGGCATCGCAGGCCACTGGCGGCGATCCGGCAACGCGGGACCACCGAATCCTCGCTCGGGATCCACTGCGACGCTAAGAGCACCGGCCCCACCCCTGGATCACGCGGATGACCGGACCTGCGGCTGCCACCCGTCGTGCGGGCACCGGGACAAGTGACGTAGCCGCCTGCGCACCCGTCGCGTAGGAAGCATCCGGGCCCGCCTCCACATGCTCTCCGCGGCGGCCTACCCCGCCGGCCTCGCACCGGCGTGAGCACCGTCCCCATCCCCGGCGCCACGTCTCCCCATGCATCGCCCGGTCAGTCACGACTCACCCGTGAGGACATCACGTGAACGCACCGTACGCGACCATGAAACCCGCCCCGTCGCCCCCTCCGCCCGGTCCTCCACGGTCCGGATTCGCGCCGGGGTGCGCCTCGGTTACGGCCACCTCTCGGAGCCAGGAACTTCCCGCCGAGCATCACTGCGCAACGTCGACAACCCCCAGGTCCGGAGGTGTGCACACCGTCCCGTACAGTCGGGGTATTGCGACTCCTCGGAAAGAAGCCACGCCTTGAGCGACGACGCGCCCAGCGGCGTCCTGGCCAAGGCCCTCACCGTGCTGCAGGCCTTCACCGTCGAGGACACCACCCTGGGCTTCGCCGAACTGCAGCGGCGTACGGATTTCGCCAAGAGCACGCTGCACCGGGTCCTCGGGGATCTGGTGGCCGCCCGACTCCTCGACCGTGTCCAGGGACGCTACCGGCTGTCGGGGCTCGTCTTCGAGCTGGGGATGCGGGCGTCCGTCGAGCGCGGACTGCTCGAAGTGGCCACGCCCTTCCTGGAGGACCTCTTCGTGCGCACCCACGAACTCGTCCATCTGGGCACCCGCGAGGGCACCGAGGTCGTCTACGTCGCCAAGATGGGCGGCCACCAGCAGGCCGACTCACCGTCCCGGCTCGGCGGCCGCATGCCGCTGCACGCGACGGCGATCGGCAAGGTGCTGCTGGCGCACGCTCCCGCCGAGGTGCGCGAGGCCGCACTGCGCGGGCCACTGGAGCGCAAGGCCCCTCGGACCATCACCAACGTCGACGTCCTGAGGCGGCAGCTGTCCGACGTCGTCACCAAGGGGGTGGCCTACGAGTACGAGGAGTCGGCGGTCGGCATCATCTGCGTCGCGGCCGGGATCTTCGGCCCGTCGGACGAGATCGTGGCGGCGGTCAGTGTCACGGGCCCGGTGCACCGGTTCCAGCCCGCCCGGCACGCCACCAGCGTGCGCGCGGCCGCGGCGGGCATCTCGGCGACACTCGGCCGCCGCGCGGAGCTGCGCAACCACTGATCTGCGGGCGAGTTCCGTCTGGCGGAACTCAATGCTGGGCGTGAGCCATCCCCCTTCTCCAAGCTGAGGGCATGAACGAGATCTCCCCCGGCCACACCTCTCCCGGGAACGACGCCGTGGCGCGGGCGGCGCGGCGACTGCTGCGCGCCGCCGCCGACCACGTGCCCTGCCCCCCGGTGCGCGACCTGATCGGCTGCGACGACGTCAAGGCGGCCTATGCCGTCCAGGCACTGCTCACCGCGCGCCGCCTCGAAGCGGGCGGCCGCGTCACCGGCCGCAAGATCGGCCTCACCTCCCCCGCCGTACAGAAGCAACTGGGCGTGGACCAGCCGGACTTCGGGGTGCTGTTCGCGGACATGAGCGTCGCGGACGGGGCGTCCGTGCCGGTCGGCGAGCTGCTCCAGCCCAAGGTCGAGGCGGAGATCGCGTTCGTCCTGGGCGCGGACCTCGCCGGGGGGCCGCTCGACGACGCGCAGGTCCGAGCCGCCGTGGCGCACGCGGTCCCCGCGCTGGAGATCGTGGACAGCCGGATCGCCGACTGGGACATCACCTTCGGTGACACCGTCGCCGACAACGGCTCCTCCGGACTCTACGTACTCGGCACCCCGGCCAAGCCGCTCACCGAATTCGAGCCGGTCGAGGCCACCATGACCCTGACGCGGCACGACGAGACCGTCTCCAGCGGCGACGGCGCGGCCTGCCTGGGCGACCCGCTCTCCGCACTGGCCTGGCTCGCCCGCACCGCCCGCGACGTCGGTGACCCGCTGCGCGCCGGCCAGGTCGTGCTGTCCGGCGCGCTCGGCCCGATGGTGCCCGCCGCGGCCGGCGACGCGTTCACCGCCGACATCACCGGACTCGGCTCCGTCTCCGTCCGCTTCCACGCCCCCAGTCATGAAGGAGCCTCCGCATGAAGACCAAGGTCGCCGTCATCGGCTCGGGCAATATCGGCACCGACCTGATGATCAAGGTGCTCCGCCTGTCGGACACCCTCGAAATGGGCGCGATGGTCGGCATCGACTCCTCCTCCGACGGGCTCGCCCGCGCGCAGCGGCTCGGGGTGCCCGTCACCGCCGAGGGCGTCCAGGGGCTGATCGCGATGGACGGCTTCGAGGACATCCGCATCGTCTTCGACGCGACATCAGCGAAGGCGCACGTCGCCAACGCCGCGGTGCTCGCCCCGTACGGCAAGCAGCTCGTCGACCTCACCCCCGCCGCCCTCGGCCCGATGGTGATCCCGGCGGTCAATCTCGTCGACCATGTCGGCGCGGACGACGTGAACATGGTGACGTGCGGCGGCCAGGCCACCATCCCGATCGTCGCGGCGATCTCCTCGGTGGCGCCGGTCCCGTACGCGGAGATCGTCGCCTCGATCGCGTCGAAGAGCGCCGGTCCCGGCACCCGTGCGAACATCGACGAGTTCACCGAGACGACCAGCCACGCCATCGAAACGGTGGGAGGCGCGGAGCGCGGCAAGGCCGTCATCGTCCTGAACCCGGCGGAGCC
Source organism: Streptomyces sp. DS1-CR2 (assembly GCF_055760475.1). Lineage (NCBI taxonomy): Bacteria > Bacillati > Actinomycetota > Actinomycetes > Kitasatosporales > Streptomycetaceae > Streptomyces > Streptomyces sp. DS1-CR2. The sequence goes on along the minus strand of NZ_CM147085.1, from coordinate 7,750,388 downwards.
GCCGCTCATCATGCGGGACACCGTACTCGCGCTGGTGAACGCGCCCGACGAGGCCACGCACGACGCGATCCGCGCGGCCATCGCCCAGCGCGTCGACGAGGTGTCGGCGTACGTGCCGGGCTACCGCCTCAAGCAGCAGGTGCAGATCGCGCCGATCCCCGCCGACCAGCCGGTGCACACCCTCACCATGGCCCCGGCCACCCACCAGGTGTCCGTATTCCTCGAGGTCGAGGGGGCCGCCCACTACCTTCCGGCGTACGCCGGGAACCTCGACATCATGACCAGCGCGGCCCTGCGGATGGCCGAGGCCATGGCCGCCCGCGCCACCGAACTCCAGGGAGCCGACGCATGAGCGACACCAAGCTGTTCATCCAGGACGTCACCCTGCGCGATGGCATGCACGCCATCCGGCACCGCATCGAGCCGGAGCAGGTCGGCCGGATCGTGGCCGCCCTCGACGCGGCCGGCGTCGGCGGGATCGAGGTGTCCCACGGCGACGGACTCGCCGGCGGCTCCCTCAACTACGGCCCCGGCAGCCACACCGACTGGGAGTGGATCGAGACGGCGGCCGCCCACATCACCAACGCCCGCCTCACCACCCTCCTGCTGCCGGGCATCGGCACCATCGAGGAACTCAAGCGGGCATACGCGCTCGGGGTGCGCTCGGTGCGGGTCGCCACGCACTGCACCGAGGCCGACGTGTCGGCCCAACACATCGCCACCGCCCGAGAGTTGGGCATGGACGTGTCGGGCTTCCTGATGATGAGCCACATGGCCGACGCCAAGACACTGGCCGCGCAGGCGGGGCTCATGGAGTCCTACGGCGCCCACTGCGTCTACGTCACCGACTCCGGCGGCCGCCTGATGATGGACGGCGTCCGCGAGCGCATGCGCGCCTACCGGGACGTACTCGACCCCGCCACCGAACTCGGCATCCACGCCCACGAGAACCTCTCCCTCGCCGTCGCCAACTCCATGGTCGCGGTGGAGGAGGGCGTGACCCGCGTGGACGCCTCCCTAGCCGGCCAGGGCGCGGGCGCCGGCAACTGCCCCATCGAACCCTTCGTCGCCGTCGCCGACCTCAACGGCTGGGACCACGGCTGCGACCTCTTCGCCCTCCAGGATGCGGCCGAGGACCTGGTGCGCCCGCTGCAGGACCGCCCGGTCCGCGTGGACCGCGAGACCCTCACCCTCGGCTACGCCGGGGTCTACGGCTCGTTCCTGCGGCACGCCGAGGCGGCGGCCGAACGCTACGGCGTCGACGTCCGCACGATCCTCGTCGAGGTCGGCAATCGCGGACTGGTCGGCGGCCAAGAGGACATGATCGTCGACGTGGCGCTGGGGCTGGCACAGGCGAGCTGACACCCCGTACGACGAAGGGCCGGGAGGAACTCCCGGCCCTTCGTCGTACTCGCCCAGGCGCACCGGCCCTGGTCATAGGGCGCGGACCCGCTCCGCTGTTCAGCCGAGCACGGGCGTGGCGTGAGTGTGGAAGCTGGGCGGAACGTCCAGGCCCCATGCCGTGGAACGGCCGCCCGCCTCGGTGGTCCAGTGGACCGGCTCCCAGTCGGGGGCGTAGATGTGGATGCCGCCCGAGAACACCTCGATCCGGTTGCCGCCCGGCTCGATGACGTAGAGGAAGAACCCCTGGGTGCGCGAGTGCTTGGCCGGGCCGAACTCGATCGGCTGGCCGAGCTGACTGAAGGTGTCAGCGGCCCGCAGCACGTCCTCGCGGTTCTCCACTGCGTACGCCAGGTGGTGCAGCCGGCCCGAGGTCGCTCCGGTCTCACGGGTGATCGCGAGGTCGTGGGCCTTGTTCATCAGGCTCATCCACGCGCCCACCTCGCCCTGCCCCGGAGGGACCAGGTACTCGCGCAGCTTGAACCCGAGTGCGCGGGCCATGACCTCCCGGGTGCCCGGCACGTCCGGGGCCAGGATGTTGAGGTGATCGATGCGCTGAGCGCCGACGCCCCGGTGGATCTCCGCCTGCGGCTGGTTGGGAAGGTACGGCTTCCGGTCATCCGCCGGCCGGTACTTCTCGCTCTCGTAATAGATCTCCATCAACTGGCCGCTCGGCACGCGGAAACGGAAAGCCTTGCCGTGTCCGACGTCGCCGTCGATCCACTCGCCTTCGACCCCTGCCGCACGCAGCGCCGCGACGCGGCGGTCGAGGGCCTGCGGACTGACGGCACGCCAGCCGACGTGCCCGAGGCCGGCCTGGGGGGCGGGGGTGAGTTTGAGGGTGGTCAGTTCGGTGTCGCCCCAGCCGCGCAGGTATGCGCTGCCGCCTTCCTCGGCCACCAGGTCGAGGCCGTAGACGTCCACGAAGAAGCGCAGGCTGTCCTCGTACACAGGGGTGAGCAGTTCGGCGTGACCGAGTTGGGCAAGGTCGTAGACGGGCTCTTCCGGCAGGGCAGCGCTCATCGGGCCTTCGCCTCCAGCTCATCGATGGCCTCCAGGAGAGCGGGTCCGCGGTTGGCCGCGGACATGCCCGTGAACAGGTAGGCGAGGTCGATGACCGACTGAAGCTGCTCGTCGGTGGCGCCGGCGCGGCGGGCCGCCAGGCCGTGCAGTGCGGCGGCATCGCTGAGCTTGCTGTGCAGAATCCCCGTCAGGACGAGCTGGACCGTGCGCTGGTCGAGGCAGTCGGGGTACATGACGAGGTTGCGCAGCCGCTCCTGGGCCAGCAGAACGTCCTCGCGGACGGGGCCCTCGGCCTGCGCACGGGCGAACCTGGCCTTGACCCGCGGCGGTACGAAGCCGACCAGCTCCTCGTAGGACGCGAGGAATTCCTCTGGTGTGCTCGGCCGGTCAGACATGGTGTGGTGTCCCCTTTTCTCTCTTTCTGTACGGTGCGTGTTCTCTGTACGGTGCGTGGAAGCGCGGCTCAGTGCGGTCAGATTCCGGTCAGGGACACCGAGCCGAGATGACGGAAGGATGCGGTCACCGTGGACCCCTGGGCGAGGAACACCGCGTCCGTCAGCCCGCCGGTGAGCACCAGGCTGCCCTTCTCGATGCGGTGGCCGCGCTCGCCCAGCGCGTTCGCGGCGAGGGCGAGCGCCTCTCCGGGATGCCCCTGGACATCGGATCCGGTGGCCTTCGCCACGGTCTCCTCGTCGACCGTGAGCGTGCACGGCTCGGCAGCGAGGTCGACGGCATCCGGCGGGACGACCACGTCGCCCAGCACGTAGGCCGCGGCGGACGCGTTGTCGGCGACGACGTCCGGCAGGGCGAAGCTGAAGTCGCTGAAGCGGGAGTCGATCACCTCGAGGCCTGCCCGGACGGACTTGACCGCGCTCATCGCCGTCTCGCGCGTGACGCCGGGCCCTGCCAGGTCCTCTCCCATCTCGAAGACGATCTCCGGCTCGACCCGCGGGTGGATGAGGGAAGCGACGTCCAGCGGTGCTCCGGGCTCGATGCGCATGCCGTTGGTGATCCATGCGGTGAGGGGAGCCGAGATGCCCATGCGGCGTTGCTTCGCCTCGGAGGTGAGGCCCAGCTTCACGCCGACGACGAGCTCCGCCCGCTCCTCGACCCGGCGTTGGACCAGGCGGTCCTGCGCGGTGTAGGCGTGCGCGAGGTCGAGGCCGGGCCATTCGGCCGTGATACGGCCCCCGGCGCTGCGCTCGGCGGCGCGGCGGGTGAGTTCGTCCGCGACCCGGTCGATGTCCCACATGGTGGTGCCTTTCTTCGGAAGATCTTCGCAAGCGGGGGTCCACGGTCCTGAACCCCGTCTACTGGGGTCCATCAAGCTGTTCGGGTCAGCGGGACACGTGGTCAAACGGTGGAGCTCAGCGTCCGGCTCGCCGTGAGCGCGGCAGTGCGTACGGCCGATGCCATCCGGTGCGGGTGGAGCCGTCCGCTCCACCCTGAGACCGAGAGCGCGGCAACGGGCCGGTGGTCCTCGTCGAGGACCGGACCGGCGACGCACGCGATTCCGGGTCCGGACTCCTCCTGCTCGAAGGCGATCCCGTCCCGCCGTATCCGCTCCAACTCCCGGGCCAGCGACCGGGGCGAGGTGAGGGTCCGCGCAGCGACGCGGCGCAGGCCCGACGCCACGACCTCGTCGAACGCACGACGCGGCGCGAATGCCAGCATCGCCTTGCCGACTGCCGTCGCGTGGGCCGGCATGCGGCCTCCGGTCCGGGACGGCATGTGCGGCACCTGGTCACCGCGCAGGATCTCGACGTAGACGACGTCGCTGCCGTCAAGGACCGCCAGATGGACACTCAGGCGGGTCGCCGCCCGCAGATCGGACATCAGCGGAAGGGCGACGTCCCGGAGCGCGCGGCGCGGCGGTACCCGCTGACCCAGCTCGAAGATCCGGCAGCCGAGGCGCAGCGCCGGACCGTCCCGCTCGAGCAGCCCGTGCCCGACCATGTCCGCGACCAGGCGTGAGGTGGTCGACTTCGGCAGGCCGGACCGGCGGGAGAGCTCCGAGACGCTGAGGTGGTCGGTGCGGCCCGCGAAGCAGTCGAGGACCGCCGAGACCCGGGCCACGGCATTGTCGGGTACCACGGAGCCGGTCGTACGCCGGTCGGCTCCGGGAAAGACCGCTGCTGACATGGAGAACCTCGCATTCGTCGAGCGCGGACCGCGATGTCCGGCCATGACGCTAGCCACACCGTGCGGCAGGTCCCAGGGCACGGCGGAATCTTCGCGCTCGCTGCGACGACCCGGCCTCGGGTGTCCCGGTGACTGCAACGTCCTCGCGGCTCGGGCGAACGGACGACCGAGCCGCTCCGCGCCCACCAGCGATGTCCCGTTCCGGGAACATGGCAGGCTGAGCTCTATGAGCGATGCCGACACTCGACCTGCCACCGTCACCGGGCCACTGGACCGCGCCCTTGCAGTGCTCCAGCACATGGCCGGTGCACACGAGGCGACAGCGGCCGAGATCGCGGAGGCCGCCGGGACCAGTCGCAGCACCGCCTACCGCCTGGCCGAGCGGCTCACCTCCTGGGGGTTTCTCGCACTCGCCGACGAGTCGGGCCGGTGGGTGCTCGGACCGGAGGCGCTCCGGCTCGGCCTTGCCGTGCTCAGCCGCTCGCACGTGGCCCAGGCGGCACCCGAACTGGTCCGGCACCTCATGGAACTCACCCGAGAGACCAGCGGCGTGGCCATCCCGCTGCACGACACGATGGTCTTCGTCCACCGCGAGCTCGGGCCGATGCCCAGTCCTGCCACCACCCAGGTGGGCACCGTCCGGCCCCTACACAGCACCGCTGTCGGAAAGGCGTGGCTGTCCGGGCTGCCAGGCCCCCAGGCCGCCGAGGTCCTCAAGCGCTTGCGGCTGCGCGCTTACACGCCGAGCACGATCACCACGGTGTCGGCGCTCGAACGCGAGCTCGCGGTGACCCGCCACCGGGGCTGGGCGGTGGACGACGGCGAGCTGAGCCAGTCGCTCGGGTCCTGCGCCGCCGTCGTGTTCGGTCCCGACAAGAGACCGGTCGCGGCGGTGTCGGTCTGGGGGCCGCATGCGAGGATCACCCAGCGCATGGGTCGGATAGGCCCCGTCGTGGCCAGCACCGCCGACGCGCTCACGCGGCGGCTCAGCCGGCCGGCGGAACCGGAGCACCACCCACTCGACGCAGAGGCTGAAGCCGAGGCCGGAGCTGACGCCGACACATGGGACCGGCGGCCTACCCGGTGACTACCCGACCGCTCCTGTAAGGGCCTGTCTTTGAACCCCCGCCTGCGCCCCGACGCCCGGCACGCACCCTCGGAGTGCGGCGCCCCAGGACAGGTGGCTCCGCCACATGACCTGTGACGCCGTACTCCCCCAGCCTCCGGCCGGGGACCCCCAGGCCACGCACCGACCGTCGCTGCGCCCGCGCTTCGCGCGGACGACGGGGGTTCAAAGACAGGCTCGAAGCGCGCCGTACGCCGCCGCGGCCGCCTCCTCGGCCGGGGCGTTCTGCAACCACGCGTCGCAACTCTCCACGGCCCACGGCCCGTCGTAACCGCGCCCACGGATCGCGTGGGCCAGGGCTCGTGGCCGGAGCGCGCCCTCACCCGGCAGGTGCCGCTCCTCACGTGCACGGCGCATGTGGTCGCGGGCCACGATCCGGCCGTCGTTGAGCTGCACCGCGGCGATGCGGTCGGCCAGCAGATCGAGTGCCTCGTCATGACCGCCGTCGCCGTTGCGGAAGTGCCAGGTGTCGACCATGAAGCCCACCCACGGCGAAGGGCAGCCGTGCACCACCTCGCGCCAGCGCCGCGGATCGCCGAGCCCTGACCAGGCGAACCCCTCCACTGCGACGCGGGTGCCGAACTCGCCGAACCTGTCCCCGAGTTCGGCCAGGGAACGGGACGCCCGGCCGGCGTCGACAGGGCCCGGATCCAGCGTTCCGGCCGTCACATGATGAGGTGAGAACGCCTCGGCCAACGCGAGCAGACGGCGCACCGACGCCTGGTCCGTCCCGGCGGTCCCGGCCGTCCACCCGGTCAGGAACTCGATCTCCATCAGCCGGACCCCGGAGCTTTCGAGCGCCTCCTGTACGCGGCTCAGGCCGACGGCGTCGCCGTCGTCGAAGACCGGGTCGGCCGCATGCAAACCCACTCCGTCGAACCCGGCCGCCCCCGCCGCAGCGCAGCGAGCCGCGAAGTCATGTCGGGGGCGGTGTCCGAACCCCGCCCCGGTCAGCGTCACATGGCTCGCGACCGTCACCGCCCCGTCCTCCATCGGTGACACCGGGCTGTTCCTGGCCATGCGGCCCCCTCTCGTCTTGTCCGGCCCATCCTCGTCGCCGCTTTGGGGTCGGCCAACGGCGATGACCCACTCACCGGATCGATCCTGGCAGGACCACAGCCCTGATCCGGTGACCGGGTCACATCCTTTGGTCCGGCCGTGAGGGGCGTCACAAGATTCCGGGGTCTCGCCCGATGCAGTGCCTGACCCGATCCGAGTCCGCTCGGATCCGAGCCACAAGGAGATCCACATGTCCAGAGCCCCGGACCGGTCCGTGCCCGACGAGCGCACCCCGCGCCGCGCCGCGCTGGCGGCGTTCCTCGGGAGCATGGTCGAGTACTACGACTTCTTCATCTATGGCTCCGCATCAGCACTGGTCTTCAGCCACGTGTTCTTCCCCGACATCGACCCTGCCACTGCCACCCTCGCGTCGCTGTCGACGTTTGCCGTCGCCTACGTCGCCCGCCCGGTCGGCGCCTTCTTCGTCGGCCATTTCGGCGACCGCATCGGCCGCAAACGCGTCCTGGTCTTCTGCCTCGTACTGATGGGCGTGTCCACCTTCGCCATCGGCTGCCTGCCCAGCTACGACACCGCGGGCGTCGCCGCCCCCGTACTCCTCGTCGTCTGCAGGATCGCCCAGGGTCTGTCCGCCGCGGGGGAGCAGAGCGGCGCCAGCTCGATGTCCCTCGAACACTCCCCGGAGGGGCACCGGGCCTTCTGGACCAGCTTCACGCTCTCCGGTACCCAGGCCGGCCTGGTCGTGGCCACGCTGACCTTCCTTCCCGTCGCCGCGCTCGACAAGCAGGCCATGTACACGTGGGGCTGGCGGGTGCCGTTCTGGGCCAGCGCGGTCGTGGTGGCCTTCGCCTACTGGGTGCGCAGCCGACTGACGGAGCCGCCGGAGTTCGCGAAGCTGCAGCGCGACGAGGAAGTGGTGAAGGTCCCCCTGGTGCCGTTCGTGCGCTACTACTGGCGCGCGTTCCTGCGCATCGTCGTATGCCACTTGTTCGCCGTCGTCTCGACGGCCGTCACTGTCTTCGGCCTCTCCTACGCGACCGAGACCTGGTCGGTACCGGAGTCCCGGATGCTGATCGTGATCGCGGTCGCCAACGTGGTGGCAGTGGCGGCCATCCCGCTGTGGGCCCGGCTCGCCGACCGCGTCGGCCGTCGCCCGGTGTTCGCCCTGGGCGCCGTCGGATGTGCCGTCTCCGTATCCGGCTTCTTCGCCGCCATTGTGACGCAGAACATCTGGCTCATCGGCGCGGCCACCGTCCTCATGTCCGGTGTCGTGTACTCCGCTCCCAACGGCATCGCCCCGTCGCTGTACGCAGAGATGTTCGACGCCCGAGTCCGCTACACCGGTATGGCCGTGTCGACCCAGTTCGCCAACCTTGCCCTTGGGTTCACGCCCACCATCGCCACAGCCCTGATGGGTACCGGAACCACCGGCTGGGTGCCGGTCGCCGCCCTTATCGCCTGCCTGTGCGTGCTCTCGGCGGTGGCCGCCTTCGCGGGCCACGAGACCGCACACACCCCGATGGCACAGCTCGGCAACCCCGAGCGCACACGGATCCCCGACCCCCAGGCCGCGCCGCTTCCCGGCTAGGCCTCGTACAGGCAGGCATCACCACCGACCCTGCGACAGGAGACATCGACATGACAGACCCTCATCGGCGCATTGTGGTCCTCAACGGCCCCAACTTGAACCTCCTCGGCACCCGCGAACCCGACCTGTACGGCGCAGAGACCCTCGCCGACGTGGAGAAACTGGTACGAGCGCGGGCCGACGAGGTCGGCTACCAAGTCGACTTCTTCCAGAGCAACCACGAGGGCGCCCTGATCGACCGGCTCCATGACGAACGCGGGCGGAACGACGGAGTCGTCATCAACCCCGGCGGCCTCACCCATGTGTCCGTCGCACTGCGCGACGCCTTCCTCGCAACGCGGACCCCACTCGCCGAGGTCCATGTCAGCAATGTGCACAGACGGGAGCCCTTCCGGCACCACTCCTACTTCTCCGACATCGCGGAGGCCGTCTTCATCGGCGCCGGAATACACGGATACGTCCACGGTTTTGATGCCCTGCGCAGGGTGGTTGAGAGCGCATGAGAACAGGCGACCGTTCCACCCCGATCCGCGTCGCCCTCCTCGGCCACGGGATCAGCCACTCGCTCTCTCCCCGCCTGCATGAGTCCGAGGCGTACGCCCAGGGCCTGACGCTGCGTTACGACCTGATGGACACCCACGACGACGACCGCCCACTGCAGAGCCGACTCGACGAACTGCGCGAACGCCACTACGCGGGGGCGAACATCACCCATCCGCACAAGCAAGAGGTCCTCGGCCTCCTCGACGAGGTGACCCCGGCGGCTCAGCGGTTGGGCGCCGTGAACACCGTGCTCTTCACCGACCGGGGAGTCGTCGGACACAACACCGATGCCCCCGGTTACGCCGCCGCCTTCCGCCGCCACCTCGCCGGAGTTCCGCTCCGCTCGGTCGTACAGACAGGCGCCGGCGGAGCGGGAGCAGCGGTCGCGCACGCGCAGCTGGGGGCGGGGGTGGAGTGCCTCGGCGTGTACGACGTCGATCGGGCCCGTGCCAAGGCTCTGGTCGCGGACCTGTGCGACGCCCACGGAGCCGGACGTGCGCGCGTCCTCACCGACGTGGACACCGCGGTCGCCGAGGCCGACGGCCTGGTCAACGCCAGCCCGGTCGGTATGGCCCATCTCCCGGGCACTCCGGTGAGCGTCGAACGGCTCCGGCCACCGCTGTGGGTCAGCGATGTCGTCTACATGCCCGTCGACACCGAGCTTCTCGTGGCGTCCAGGGCACGGGGGTTGCGCACGTTCTCCGGCATCCACATGTGCGTACACCAGGCGGCACTCGCCTTCGAACTGTTCACCGGCCTCCCGGCGGACGTCGACCGCATGGCAGGCCAGGCCGTCGAAGCCGGCCGCCAACTGGCCGTTCCGAAGCCCTCCGACTGACCTTTCCGTTGAGTTGTCGTGTCTAACGAGAGGCCGGTTTCGGCGAGGCATCCGTCGATGAGGTGGGTGCGTCGTTGGATGTGGCGCATGCCACTGCGGACGGCTTGGACGAGGTGATCGCGGTCGGTGCAGACGACGTTGGCCGTCGCAGCACGTCGGAGTATCGACCAGATATCCTCGACGGGCTTGAGATCGGATGCGTAGGTAGGAAGTTGCACGATGGTGAGCCAGTCGTGCTCGACCGCGTACTGCTGTAATTGCCTATTGCGGTGAACGTTCAGATTGTCCCAGACGACTACGACGGGGCCGCCGAGCTGCAGGTGCGCCCGCACGATCGCTGCATTGACCTGCACGTTTGCGCAGCGCCGCCGCCCTGCGTCACCCACCAGTCGATCTCGGCACGGACCCAGGGGGACGCCGCGGCCAGCGGAGAGGCCATGACGACGAGCCACCTCGTCCGCGCCAGCGCGTTCTCGATCTCCTCCTGCAGATCGCGGCTCGCGCTGAGGTGGGTCGTGTCACGGAACACCCGCAATCGCGCGGGCCGGTACCAAGGGCGCCCGAAGTTCTCCATGCGCCGCTGGAAAACGGTCGCGACGTCGCGGTCCAGGTTCTGGCTGTACGAGATGAAGACGTCGTACCCGGCGGCCGCCCCGTCCCGTCCGGCCCTCATGAGGTGATATGGGGCTGGCCTGGGCTCAACCGGTCTCTGTTGCGGGTCCAGACGGTGGTGGCGTCACCGGTAGGGCAGCAGTGCGGGTCGCCGGCGCGGTACCACTTCTCGTGCACGACGATCCTGCCCGGCGCGAACTCCACGCCCGCGAGTGCTGTGGAGTATTGCGCGCTCTTCTGCCGCGGCGTGAGCGAACCGATGACGGCGAGGTCGTTCCCCGCGTGCCCGTACAGCACATAGCCGGCGGCGATGTCGGCGTTCTGGGTACGGCCGTTGTCGTCGCAGCCGACACTGACGACGGCCTCGTTGCGGTGGTCGCCGTCCATGTCGCCGTAAGACACCTGCTTGCCCTGCCTGACGCGAACCGCTCCCCACACAGTGGACGTGGCCATCGCCTCGCCCTGGGCGTCGAGTCGTACGAGCCCCGGCACACCGCAGAACGCGCCGGGCACCGGAGTGTGCGGCCAGTCCACGTCGTGCAGGTCGGCCGGCGCCGGACCGACCACCTGAAGGCCGCCCGCCGCCGCGGAGGCGGTGCCGCCCGAGGGTGTGGAGTCGGCGGTGGCGCTCCCCCGGGGCGTCGGCTCGACGCGGGGTGCGGGGCTCGGCGAGCCGCACGCGCTGGTCGTCAGCAGCAGCGCCAGGAACGCGACGAGCAGGGTGAGGGGCGTGGTGCGCGGTATGGCGGTTGCCACGGTGCGACTCCGTCTCTGTGTCAGGCGCAGGGTGGATCGTAGGACCTGTCCGGGAGGTACTGCTTCCACTGGTCTCGGGTGATGCGTCGGGACTCCGCGCACAGCCGCCGCAGGATGACGGACCGGTCAACGGTCCACAACCGCTGGCCTCGGTCACCACTGACCGCGAGGAGCCGTCCGTCCGGGCTGAACCCCACGGAAGCGAAGGGGGTGAAGCCGCCGCCGCTCAGCGAGACCACCTCCAAGGGGCGGGTCGGGTCGTCGACGTCCCACAGGCGGACCCGGCCGTCCATGCCGGCGGTGGCCGCCAACTCGCCGCTCGGGTGGACAGCAAGTCCCCTGATGGGACCGGCGTGTTGGGGCGCGAAACCCTCGCGTCGTGGCCGGTCGGGGCGCGAGACGTCCCAGGTGGTGATCGTTCCGCTGTCGTGCGCGACGATCAGGGTGCGATCGTGCGGTAAGAAGGCCAGGGCAGTGGCCTGCCCGTCCGTCGCCGGGAGGTCTCCGGCCGGCGTGGGCCGGGCGTGCGGTGCGACACGCCAGACCCGCACGCCGCCATTGCGCGTCCGTGCCGCCAGGAGAGCGCCGTCCGGGCTGAAAGCGATGTCCTGGCCGTGGGTGCTCGAGTCGTCGAGTGTGCCCAGCGGGGCGGGCCGCGTCCTCTCGCCGATGTCCCACAGCTGGACCGTCTCGCTGAGGCTCCCGCTCATGGCCGCCAGCGGGAGGGCGGGGTCGATGACGAAATTCTTGGCGCCGTCGGTCCGGATCGTCCCCGGTGCCAGGTCGCGTGGGTGCGCGGGATCGGCCATGTCCCAAGCCCGTACGGGCAGGCCGGAGAACAGGGTGTGCCCGTCAGCGCCGAAGACCACGGCCTGCCCGCTGGTGCTGAAGGTCTCGACCGTGGTCAGGCGGCGCGGCGGCCCGGTGCCGTCCACCCGCCACACCGTGGTGGGGTCTCCTCCCGCGGCCAGCAGGCGGCTGTCGGCGCTGAAGGAGGGTGGGAAGGTTCCCGAGGTCGGCAGCACGGCGGCCGCGGAGGACCGCTCGCTTCCCGAGATGGCCCAGAGCAGCACGGTGCCGTCGTCCGCGTCGACGGTGTTCAGGGTCGCTTCGGTGTCGGCGGAGGCCAGGGTGTGCCCGTCCGGGCTGAAGGACAAGCTGCCGACCGCCCGCGCATGGCCGCTCAACCGGGCGCCTGGAACAGGGCGCACGGGGTCGGACACGTCCCACAGCGTGATCGTTCCCTCGCCGTCCCCGGCGGCCAGAGTCGTCGCGTCCGGCGAGAACGCGACCGAGAGGAGTCCCCCGCGGATCTGCGCGTTCAGATCCGGTCTGGCGACGGGATGCGCGGGATCCGCCAGGTCCCACAGACACACCCGGCTGTCGCTGCCCGCGACAGCGAGGGCCAGGCCGTTCGGGCTGAACGCCACGCCCTGCGACGTCGTGTCGATGGACCAAGGCGGTGAGTCGAGCGTGGCGACGCGGCGCAGGTGCGCCGCGTCGGACCCGGCCCACAGCCGCACACGTGTCGCCTGTTCACCGCGTTCGTCCGGTGCGCCGCGTGCTCCTTGTGACGTCCCATCCTGCGTGGCGATCAGGTCGCCTTTCGGGCTCACGGCGACGGTGTCAGCGGGCAGGGACCCGGCATGTCTCGGATGCGCGGGGTCCCGTACGTCGAGGACGGCGCCGCCCCTGTCCCTCAGGGCGAGCAGCTCTTCGCCCGGCCGGAAGAAGACGGAGACGACCGGCCTGCGGCCGACCGGTGCGGCTGAGCCTCGCGGCTCCAGGCGGTCGCCGTCCGTCACGTCGAGGAGCCGCACCTCGCCGTCGGCGCCGCCCAGCGCGAGGAGCCTGCCGTCCGCGCTGAAGGCGAGAGCCGTCACCCGGTGCGTCGTGGCGTATCGGGCGACCGACTGCGCACCTCGGTCCGGGTCGAACAGGCGGACCCCGTCGTCGGCCACGGCGAGCAGTCCCCGGCTGCTGTACGCCACGGCCTGGTCGTTGCCCCGCCCGTGAATGGCCCGGGGCATGGAGGAACTTTCGACGAGCGCCCCTGTCGCCTCGGCCGTCGGCGCGAGACGATAGGCCTGCGCCATGAGCTGGCGCGCCAGATCGGGCTGGCTGTCCCTCAATGAGGTTGCTTCGGCGACGAGTTGGCGTGACTGCGCGACCAGGGTCTGGGCGCGGGCGCTGTTGCGCTGGTTGTAGGCGATGACGCCGCCGGCCGCGGCGAGCAGGAGCAGTGTCGTGAGCACGGAGACCGTGGCCTGCACCCAGCGCCGGGTCCGACGCTGCTGGCGCACGTGATCGCCGATCAGCTCGTCCTTGGACTTGCCGGTCAGAGGCGCGACGAACTCCGCCACGCACTCGATGAGGCGCGGGTCCGATCCGGCCTGCTCCGGGCTGCGTAACCAGCGCAGGTCGACCCAGCGCGGTTCCGCGGCGAAGGCCTGGGCCAGGTCCTCCTGCGGCAGGGCGTCGGTCAGCGACCAGTCGAACGACGCCCGCTCGGCGTCCCAGACCAGGGTGCCGTCGGTCCACCCGATGAGCAGGGTGTCCACCGACCGGTGCGTCAGCCACCAGCGGATCTCCTGCCTGACCCACTCGGACACCGCCGCCGAAGGGCACGCCATCACCACCAGCCATCGGGACCGGGTCAGACCCTGCTCGATCTCCCGCCACAGATGGGGACTTGCCGCGAGGTTGGTCTCGTCGCGGAACAGCTTCAGACTTCTCGGCCTGTACCAAGGGCGGTCGAACCCCTGCAACGCGCGCTGGAAGGCTTCGGCAACACCCTTGTCCCAGGCATGGCTGTAGGAGATGAAGGCGTCGTACGTGACTGGCCGGCTCTCGACCGCTTCGCTGCGCCTGCGACTCATCCCCTCGCCCGCTCCCCCGCCGCGTCCGGACCGAGTAGGCATCGGTCACATGCCGTAAGTCCTGTTCCCTCACCCGGATGAGGGAAACCTGACGGTCCGTCGACACCTGCGACACGTTTCCACCCGCCAGGAGCGGAAACGCTCTTGGCGGATCGGCGGAGTCACCTCCGATATCGCGAGGGCCCTCGGCGTCACCGGCGCACCGGATGCACCGAGTGTCCTCCGCTGCACGGCACCCTCCGCTCGGTCACCTACGCCCGGGAGCCCCGGGACCGGACTCACCGGTGGCCGTGGCCCATGCCGTGCGTACGCGGTGGCAGCGTTCAGATGAGTCCGGTGCGGGCACACGGGCTTTCGCCCCGTGCTGACAACCGCTGGGCCAGGAAGGGCAGCACGACCTCGGCCACCTCGTCGACTCCACCGCGGGACCGCAGCCGGCTGTCCGGTAGCGCAGCCGCGTCCCGTTGACGGCGGCGCGGCCGGCGGGTGGCCGGCCCTTGAGCGCGGTGTGTCCGCGGTGGTGACTGTAGGTGTGGAGCCAGGCGTCAGGCGTGGTAGGACGTTTCAGAGCGACTTGCCGGGGTTGAGAATGCCCCGCGGGTCGAACGCCTCCCTGAGTCTGCGCTGCAACGCGTGTGCCGCGGGCCCCAGTTCGTCCGCCACCCATTGCCGCTTGAGCACCCCCACACCGTGTTCACCGGTGAGCGTGCCGCCGAGCCGCAGGGCCAGCGCGAAGATCTCGCCCGCCGCTTCCCAGGCCGCGTCCGGCAGACCTGGCAGTGCCGGGTCCACGACGATGATCGGGTGGAGGTTCCCGTCCGCCGCGTGCGCGATGGTGAAGACCGGCACGTCATGGCGTACGGAAATGGCCCGGATCTCCGAGGCCGCCTCCGCGAGCCGGGAGCGGGGCACCACGATGTCCTCGATCAGCGGCCGGCCGAGGCGTTCCAGCGCGGGCAGGGCCAGTCGGCGGGCGGCGAGGAGCGCCTCGGCCTCGGCGGGATCCGTGGTCGTTTCCAAGGTTGCCGCCAGCGGCTTGAGCAGCCGTGCGACGGACGCCGCCTCGGCCGCCGCGCCCGCGCCGTCGCACTGGAGGAGCAGCAGGGCCGCGCCCCGCTCCCGCAGCGCCGGGTCGATCGCCTGGAGTACCGGCCCGTCGACGAGTTCCGCGAGAGCGGGCTCGACACCGGCGCGGGCGACGGCGTACGACGCCTCGGCGGCCCGCTCGAACGAGGAGAAGTACGCGGCGAGCGTGGCCGTCGCCACCGGGATCGGGCGCAGCCGCAGGGTGGCCGACGTGATCACCGCCAGGGTGCCCTCCGAGCCGGTGAGCAGGGCGGTCAGGTCGTAGCCGGTGACTCCCTTGACTGTCCGTCGGCCGGTCCGTAGCACGGTGCCGTCGGCCAGCACCGCCTCCAGGCCGAGCACGCTGTCCCGGGTCACCCCGTACTTCGCGCAGCGCAGACCGCCCGCGTTCGTGGCGATGTTCCCGCCGATCGTGGACAGGGCGGCACTCGCCGGATCGGGCGTGTACCGCAGCCCGTGGGCGGCGGCGGCGCGGTCCAGCTCGGCGGTGATCACGCCGGGCTCGACGACGGCGAGCTGGTCGTCCGCCGACAGTTCGAGCACCCTGTTCATCCCGGACAGGTCCAGGACGAGCGAGCCCTCGCCCGCCGAGGCTCCGCCTGACAGACCGGTGCCCGCACCGCGCGGCACCACCGGCACCCGCAGGGCGTGCGCGTGCCGGAGCGTGACGGTCACGTCCTCGGTGCGCCGGGCGTGCACGACGGCCAGCGGACTGCCGACGGGCCGGGTGCCGGAGCGGTCGGTGGCGTACGGGGCGAACGCTGCCCGGTCCGTGGTCAGCCGGTCGGGGGCGAGGTCACGGGCCAGGAGGCCCAGGAGCTGCGCGGGCGCGGTTGTTGCGGGTGCAGTCACAGGTTCCGTTCCTTCGTCGCACGTGCGGTCACAGGTTCAGTGCCTTCGTTCCGATCGCCAGCAGGGAGATGTCCTCCTGGGGCGCGTGCACGGGTCCGCACTGGATGTCGCGGAAGTGCCGCTCCAGGGGGTTGCCGCGCGCCAGGCCCGGATTGCCGAGCAGCCGGACCGCCAGCTCCACGGCCCGTACCCCGTGCCGGTCAGCCAGCACACGGGCGCCCAGGGCCTGTTCGGGCGCGTACGCGGTGTCGTCGGCGTCGACCCGGGCGGCTCCGCCGAACACCAGCTGTTCGGCGGCGGCGAGCAGCACCTCGATCTCCCCGGCGGTCCGCCGGAAGCGTTCCGTACGGGCCACCGGATGACCGAGGTTGGCGGGCACCCGCTCGTGGGCGAAGGTGTGGAAGAAGGACTGCGCGGCTCGTGCGACACCCAAGTAGAGCGCGGCGAGCGGGAGATGGAGGGAAGCGCCCGCCCTATTGTCCTGCTCGGCCGCCGGACCGTACGGGGTGAGCCCGATGACCTGCTCGTACGGGACTTCCACGTCCCGGAACGTCACCTCGTGACTGCCGCTGGCCCGCAGCCCCAACTGGTCCCAGCGGTCGGTGGTCTCGATGCCGGGAGAGCCGCCCGGCACCAGGAACGTGCCCACCCGTGGCTCCGGCTCGTCGGTGCTGGCCCACACCAGGAACCAGGCGAGCCCCTCCGCGCCCGTCACGAACCGCTTGGTGCCGCTGACCGACCAGCCGTCGGTGGTGCGCCGGGCGCGCGTGGCCGGTAGGCCGCCTCGCGCGGGGGAACCCAACTCGGGCTCCACACGCGCGTGGTTGACGAGCGTCGGCCGCTCCTCGGACTCCTTCAGCAGGCGCGCGTACAGCTCGTCCGGCCAGTGCGGCTGAGCCGCCTGCCTGCTGTGCGTGGTGAGGGTCATCGCGGCGATCAGGGCGACCGAGGGGTCACCCTGCCCCAGCGCGTGCAGGATGCGCGCGGTCTCCTCGACGCCGGCGCCCCGGCCGCCGTACCGCTCGCCGACCGTGGCGGTGAGAAGCCCGGCCTCGTGCACGGCTCGCAGGGACGCGGCGGGAAAGGCGCCGGACCGGTCGTAGCCGGGGGCCAGTTCCGCAAGGCGGGCTATCAGGTCCGTGGTCACAGCGCCTTCCTCAGGTCGGTGTTCAGCTCGCGGCTCCAGAAGGACTTGACGTCCAGGGGCGACTTCAGCGCGCCGAGTTCGGCGAATACATCGGCGACCTTCTGCTGCGAGGCGATTGTGTCGTCGCCGACCGTCCGGGCCTGCGTCGGCCGCTGCGCCTGCTGGGCGCGGAACTCCTTCTCCGCCTGGGCCAGGGGCTGATGGGTGGTGGTGGCGATCACCTTGGCGAACGCGTTCTGCCGGCCGTCACCGACGTACGCGTACGCCTTGGTGATCCGCGCGATCAGATCGGCGGTGGCGGCCCGCTGCCCCGCGCTCTTGAGGACACTGTCCCGCGCCGACCAGAGGAAGTTCCCGGACAGGATGTCCTTGCCCGAGCCGACCGTCGTGGCGCCCTGCTGGTGGGCGGTGATGATCGACGTACCGTACGAGGCGAAGGCGTCGATGCTCCCGCCGTTGAGGGCGGCGAGACCGTCGTTGGGCAGCAGCGGCCTGGCGTCGATGTCGGACCACTTCAGGCCCGCCTGCTTCAGCAACTCGTACAGGAAGTAGTGGGCGGTCGTGTTCTGGACGTAGCCGACCTTCTTGCCCTTCAGGCCCGCGATGTCGGTCACTTCGGAGCCCTTGGGGACCACGACCTCCTGGTTCAGGGTCGAGCCGCGCTGCACGGCGACGACCTTGAAGTTGGGCTTGCCGTCGGCAGCCGCGAAGATCGGCGGGATCTCGCTGGACGAGGCCACGTCGAGGGCTCCGGCGCGGATGGCCTGGAGCTGCTGGTCACCGCCCTGGAACAGGCTCCACTTGACCTTGTACGGGGTGTCGTCGAGGTGCGCGAACTTGAGGATCGCCTCCTCGGCCTTCCAGCCGGTGGCGCCGACACGCAGGGTCACCGGGGACGGGCCGGACGAGGACGTGGCCGTCGCGTTGCCCCCGCAGGCCGCCGCGAACGGCAGGAGGAGGGCGAGGGCGGCGGCGGACGCGCGCAGGGAACGGCGGAACAACACGGAATCTCCATAACGGGTCTTGGTGAACAGGCGCAGTGGACGGGGATCCAGGGAGCTCGGGTCAGGCGGCCTGGGAGGCGGCGGCTCGGTGGGTGAGTTCCTGCCGGACCAGCGGGACGACGTAACGGGCGTAGTCGATCGCGTCGTTGAGCGGGTCGTAGCCGCGGATCGACAGCAGGTCGCAGCCGATGTCGACATAGTCGAGCAGCGCCTTGGCGACCGTCTCGGGGGAGCCGACCAGAGCGGTCGAGGCACCCGCGGCATTGGTGGCGACCGCCGGGGCGGTCCACAGGCAGCGGTCCTGGACCTCGCCGCGCTCCGCGATGTCGAGCAACCGCTGCGATCCGACGTTTGCCGGGCGCCCGGTGGTCCGGTAGTGGCGCAGCAGCTCCGTGTTCTTCGCCTGGTCCTTCAGCACACCCAGCGTCCGGTGCGCCTTCTCCCAGGCCAGTTCGTCGGTGGGCGCGATGATCGGGCGGAACGACACCCAGATGCGGGGGTGGGGGCGTCCGGCGGTGTCCGCGACCGCGTTGACGGCGGCGATCTGCTCGGCGGTCTCCTTCAGCGGCTCGCCCCACAGGCCGAAGATGTCGCCCTGCTGGCCGCCGACCCGGTAGGCGTCCTGTGAGGATCCGCCCACGGAGACGGGGATGAGCCCGTTGAACGGTTTCACATCGGAGTAGTAGCCCTCGAACTTGAAGTACTTTCCCTCGTGCGAGACGGGCCCCTCGGCCGTCCACACCTTCCGCAGGATCTGGATGTACTCATCCGAACGCTCATACCGCTCGGTCTTGTTGAGGTAGTCGCCCTCCCGGTGCTGCTCCTCGTCACTACCGCCGGAGATGATGTGCAGCGACAGACGGCCGTCGCTGATCTGATCTAGGGTCGCGAGGGCGCGGGCCGCGTGCGTGGGGAAGACGACGCCGGGCCGGTGCGCCAGGATCGGGCGGACGCGTTCGGTGTGGGTGGCGACGAACTGGGCGACCTGGAAAGCGTCCGGCGAGGCAGAGTGATAGGCGACCAGAGTGTGGTCGAAGCCGCCGTCGTCCAGGGCACGGGCGTACTTGCGCAGGTAGTCGGGGTCGAAGCCGGTCCGGCTCGCCGCGGCCGGGCCCGAGGCCCCGGAGTCGGTGTGGACGGCGCTGATGAACTCTACGGGCATGATGAACTCCCTTTCTCGGAACGTCAGTTGAGTTCTGCGTACGTCACTTGAGGACGGAAGCGTCGGCGGACTTGGCCACGTCGACATTGGGCTCCAGGACACCGATGCCGTTCATGAGGTCGGCCACACCCTGGACGGTCCTGTTCACGTCGGAGTCGATCGGCAGAACCTGGCTGTACGCGGCCGAGGCGAGCGTCTTCGCCACGGGGGCGTCGGCGCCGTTGCGCTGCTCGATGGCCTTGGCGTACGCGGCCTGGTGCGTGCTCGTCCACTTCAGGGCCGTACCGAGGCGACGTAGGAAGTCACCGAGGGCGGTCTTCTTCTGCCTGTCCGCCAGGGCCTTGTCGGAGGCGCCGATGAAGCCGTAGCCGCTGACGCGCCCGTCGGCGCCGTCGACGAGGAGTTTGCCGCCCTGCTCCAGACCGACGGCCTGGTAGACGCCGAAGGTCGCCCAGATCTTGACCTTCCCCGAGGCGAACGCGGCCTGTGCGTCGGTCGGCAGCAGGTACTGGACCTTCACGTCCGAGTACGTGAGGCCGTTCTGCTTCAGGGCGTTCGCGAGCAGGTACTCGGCGACACTGCCCTTCGCCGAGGACACCACGACCTTCTGACCCTTGAGGTCCTTGACGCTGTCGATGCCGGAGTCCTTGCGCACGACGATCCCGACGTGCTTGCCGTCGTTCTTGAGCGCGGCCACGTTCTTGAACTTCACCCCGCCGCTGAGCGCCTGGAGGGCCGGCAGGTCGGCGGAGTACCCGGTGTCGGCGGCGCCCGCCTGTACGGCCTGGTAGAGCGGGGCCGCACCCTCGAACTCCGCCCACTTCACCTTGTACTCGGCGCCCTTCAGCGCGCCGGAGGCGGCGACGATCGTCTGGAGGGTCTTGGCCTGGTCGCCGATGGTGAGGGTGACCTCGTCCTGGCTCCTGGCGGTGTCCGCGGAGGAGTCGGCGCCACACGCCGTCAGCGCCAGGAGGGCGGAGAGGCTGAGGCCTGCGGCGGCGATGGTGCGTATCACGAGAGGGTCCCTTCAAGGGCCTTGGCATCGGCCGGGGTGTGGGTGGGGGTGACGCCGAGCCAGCCGAGGAGCCGGGCGCGCAGGGTGACGAACTCGGGGGCGGTGAGGTCGCGGGGGCGCGGCAGGCCGACGGTCAGGTCGTGGGCGATCCGGCCCTCGTCCATCACCAGTACGCGGTCGGCGAGCAGCAGCGCCTCCTCCACGTCGTGGGTGACGAGGAGGATCGCGCAGCCGTGCCGCTGCCACAGTTCGGCGACCAGCTGCTGCACCCTGCCCCGGGTGAGGGCGTCGAGAGCGCCGAACGGCTCGTCCAGGAGCAAGAGTTCGGGCTCGCGGACCAGGGCGCGGGCCAGCGAGACACGCTGGGCCTGGCCGCCGGAGAGGGTCTTGGGCCAGACCGTGGCACGGTCCGCGATGCCGACCTCGTCCAGCGCCCTCTCGGCGCGCGACCGGTCGGGACGGCCGGGCAGCCCGAGGACCACATTGCGCCATACCTTCAGCCAGGGCAGCAGCCGCGGCGACTGGAAGGCCGCGCTGCGGCGCGCGGGTACGGTGACCTCGCCGCCGATCTCGTCGTCCAGCCCGGCGAGGATCCGCAGCAGCGTCGACTTGCCGCAGCCGCTGTGCCCGAGCAGGGCCACGAACTCGCCCTCCCGGATGTCGAGATCGAGGTCGTGCAGGACGGTGTTGCCGTCGAAGGCCCGTGAAAGCCCGCGGATTTCCACACTGTTGGTCATGTTCCTATGCCTCACCCTCGAAGTTGGCCCGCCAGGTCAGCAGACGGCGCGACAGGATGCGTACGGCGAAGTCGCAGGCGAGGCCGAGCAGCGCGTAGACGGCGAGGCAGAGCACGATGATGTCCGTGCGGAAGTATTGCTGCGCGTTGCTCATCAGATAGCCGAGGCCCGCGTCCGCGTTGATCTGCTCGGCGAAGACGAGGGCGAGCCAGGCGGTGGAGAGGGCGTACCGGAGCCCCACGAGCGCCCCGGGCAGCGCGCTCGGCAGGATGACGTACCGGATCAGGCCCAGTCGGCCGAGCCCCATCATCCGTGCGGCTTCGATGAGTTGGGAGTCGGCGGAGCGGATGCCGCCGTAGATGTTGAAGTACAGCGGATAGGTGACCCCGAGCGCGACCAGCGCGATCTTCGGGGTCTCCTCGATGCCGAACCACACGATGAACAGCGGGATCAGACCCACCCAGGGGATCGCCCGGAACATGCCCATCGAGGAGTCGATGACGTCCTCGCCGAGCCGGAACAGCCCGGCCAGCAGGGAGAGGCTCAGGGCGACTGTCGACCCGATGAGGAAGCCGATGGCCGCCCGGCGCCCCGACGCGGCTATGGCGCTGGGGAGGTCGCCGTTCCTGGTCAGCTCGACGGCCTGCTTCACGACGTCCACGGGGGACGCGAGGACCGATTCGGGGAGCACACCGGTGGCCGAGGTCAGGAACCAGAGGAGGACCAGGCCCACGGGTCCGGCCGTCCGGCGTACGGAGCGGGGCATCCGGAAGCGGCGGGTGGTGCGGGCGGTGCCCCGGATGGTAACCCGGGCAGCCGGCGGCGCCTTGTCGGTCAGGGAGTGGGGGCGTGGCAGGGCCGGGGTGGCCGCCGCGTCGAGCGGATTCGTCGTCATGTGCGGGGATTCCTCTCTCGTCGCCTCAGGACGGCAGCGGACCGGTCGCGGCCGGACGGGCGGGATCGGCGGACCAGGCGGACCAGGAGCCGGGGAAGAGCGTCGCCTCGAAACCGGCGAGGGCGAGCGCGGCGATCTGGTGGGCGGCGGTGACGCCGGAACCGCAGTACACGCCGATACGGGACCCGGCACCTGCGCCGCGCTCCTCGAACCGCTTGCGCAGCACCTCGGGCGGCAGGAACGTCCCGTCCGCCGCGAGGTTCTCCCCGGTCGGCGCCGAGATCGCCCCCGGGATGTGCCCCGCCCGCGGGTCCACGGGCTCCACCTCGCCCCGGTACCGCTCGGCGGCACGGGCATCCAACAGCAGGCCGTCACTGGCGAGTTCGGATGCGCCGTCGGCATCGGTGACCGGCAGTCCGCCCGGCTTCAGCACGACGTCACCCGGCGCGGGAGCGGTCGGCACTCCGGCCTCCAGCGGCAGTCCCGCCGCCCGCCAGGCCCCCAACGCCCCGTCCAGCAACGTCACGTCAGTCGCTCCGGCGTACCGCAGGAGCCACCAGGCGCGGGCCGCCGCCGTGTTGCCCACGTCGTCGTAGACGACGACCGGTTGACCGTCACGAAGGCCCCACCGGCGGGCCGCGGTCTGCAACTCGGTGAGGCCCGGCAGCGGATGGCGGCCCGCTTGCGGGCTCGGTGGCGCGGCGAGTTCGGTGTCCAGGTCGACGTACACCGCGCCCGGGATGTGCCCATGGGCATAGTGATCGCGGCCGTGCGGGTCACCGAGCGCCCAGCGGACGTCGAGCACCACCGGCGGCCGGTCCGAAACGAGCAGCTCGCGCAGCTCAGTGACCGTTGTCGTCACACGGGCGCTCATACGAGACCCTCCGCGATCGCGGGCAGCTCGGGCGAGAGGCGCAGCCGCTCCAGGAAGAGCACGACCGTGGCGGCGGCTGTGCGGTGCAGCGCGTCGTTGAGGACGTCGTGCCGACCGCCGTTGAAGGTCACGACCCGTATGCCCGGGTGGCCCTCGTAGGCGCTGAGCGCCCGGTCGAGCGGGCTCACCGCGTCGTCCGTGCCGTGCAGGGCCAGCACGGGTACGCCTGCGAGATCCAGTCGCAGTTCTGGCAGAACGGGGGGCTCGTCGAGAGCGCCGCGCCGGAAGCGTGGGTCGTTCGTGAGGCGTCCCTGGTGGGTGGGGCAGGCGGTACGTGCCTCGACCTCGTTCTCCCAACTTCCGGACACCCAGGGGCCGGTGGGCAGACCCGCCAGGATCAGCGCGTCGACGCCCGCGATCTGCTCGGCGGCGAGCCGAGCGGCATACCGGGCGCCCGTGTCCGAACCGACGAGCACCTTGGGGCCGGGCAGCGACTCGTCGGCGAGGAGCTTGGCCGCCTCGTCGAGCGCGGAGGGATCCGCGGAGGCGTCGCCGAGGGCGCGCACCCGGTAGGCGTCGAAGGCAAGACGGCGGCCGAACCGCTCGTACACGCCCCCGTGCTCGCCCCGTCCGGCCAGCACGATGAGCGTGCCGCGCGCAGCGAGGTCTTCGGGTTCGTCCCAGGAGGAGGAAGGAGAGGGGGAAAGAGAGGAGGGCATGGGGAAGCAACTCCTGTTTCGGGGCAGGGGGAATGGACACGTGAAGAGCAGGAGGGCCCGCCGACACGTGTCAGAACAAAGGAGACGTGATCAGCTCAGGCCCGGCGAGAGCGCCGGTGTGGAGAACGGGAACGCCGGTACGCGGCGGAGATCAACGACAGCGCGCGCTGCACGCCACGCCGAAGTCGATGACTCGGCGCTGCGTCAGAAGGGCAGCGGAAGCGGTCGCGGGAACCATGCGCTCATCATGACCGGCCGGGACGGACCACGTCCAACGACGATTCCGCATCGAAACCGATCAGCAATCGCGATCGATGCCGGATACGGGCTACGGTCGCCGTATGCCCCAACCTGTCCTCGACATCGTGGCCCTGCGCAGCCTGACCGCGATAGCCGACTGCGGCGGCTTCCACCGCGCGGCCCGCTCCCTCGCGCTCAGCCAGTCCGCGGTCAGCCAGCACGTACGCCGGCTGGAGAAGACGCTCGGGGGCCCGGTCGTCGAACGTGAGGGCCGGGGCATGCGGTTCACCCCTCAGGGGCGCCTTCTCGTCGAGCAGGCTCGGCGCATCCTCGCCGTCCACGACGAGGCGGTGCGCGCCCTGCTCGACGTGGACGGCGACACCGTCACGATCGGTTCCACCGAGCACGCCGCCGACCAGTTCCTGCCACGCCTCACCGCGGCCGTCCAGGAGGTGCGGCCCGGCTGCCGGGTGCGGTTCCGCATCGACCGCTCGGCGCGGCTGGTCGAGGCCGTGGAGCGGGGGAGCGTGGATGTCGCGGTGTACGTAACGGAGGCCGCGGCCACCGAGGGCACGCCGGTCGGCGGCCTTCCCCTGCTCTGGCACGCAACGCCCGGCTGGGAGCCGCCGACCGCGCCGGCTCCCGTGCCGCTGGTCGCCATCGAGGACCCCTGCGCGATCCGCCGCCGGGCCATAGCGACGCTTGCCGCGCACGGGGTGCAGGCCACGGTCGTCGGCGACGCGGGATATCTGGCCGGCGTCCTCGACATCGCCCGCACGGGCCAGGGCGTGGCCCTGCTCGCCGCGGTCGGCCCGGCACCGGACGGCCTGACCCCCTACGGGGGGCTGCCCCCGGTCACCCCGATCCCCATGAGCGCGCTGGCCCGCCCGGGGGCGGATCCGGCGACGGTGGCAGCGGCGTTCGACGCCGTACGGGGACTCTTGCGTTAGCCTCCTGCGCCAGAGATCCGTCGGCAGAGGCGGGCCAGGGCCGTAGGCAGCACTGCCAGTTAGACCACGGGCCAGACCACGACACGAGAGCGTTGCCCAGCAAGCCTCACAGTTCGACCAGACTGCCGCCAGATCTCCCGCGGGAAGGCGGCGAGGGCCAGCAGATCGTGCTGCGCGGTGTCCAAGCGGGCTGCAGCTTTGGGGAACTTGGCCTCCAAAGCGTCCAGGACGTGCCGCATCTGTGCCGTTACCGCGTCGGCGTCGGGCTGTTCGAACACGGTCCGCAGCAGCGTGGCCACCCAGGGCTGGGCGGACTTGGGAACCTGGCTCAGCAAGTTCCTCGCGTAGCCAGGCCGTAAGGAATCAACATGGCGATTCGGGTCCGTGCGAGGCCATCTCTCCCAGGTTGCGCAGCGACTTGGTCGTCCACCGCAGCGGCGACATCGGATCACCGCGCTCATCCAGCTCAACCAGGCCAAGCAGGGCGGGCACCAGATCCGGGTCCAGCTCTTCGGCAGGCCGTCGTCCTCCGCCGGGCCTTCTGACCCGACCCACCGGCAGGGGATCCCCCGCCGGCCTCCAGCTCGAACACCCCGTTGCGGACAGCCGTCTCGCTGGGCATGTGGAGTTTGGCGACGCATGACCAGCGATTAGGGGACAACGCTCAGGTCTGCACCAGCAATATCCCCGCAACAATAGGGCCGGGTTCTAAAATATTCATCCTGACCCCATTGCCCAGACCTCACTCGCCCCTTTACTCTCACAGCCATGGCAGCAGTGATTCTCGCTGCTCGTCGGCACGTCGACTTCGGACGGCTGGCGAGTACGCTCTGTAAGGCCGCCGCGGCGTGACCGCCGGGCTCGGACGCCGCTCGTCCGGGCCCTGAGCAGCCGGTCAACGCCTCATCATTCAACGGGACATCGGGCTCCGACCAGCCGCGGCCGATCGCGCCTCGACTGGGCCACAGTTTCCCGCCTCCCGTTCCTCATTCGCAAATCCCCGTATATCCCAAACGAGGACTCCGGGAATTCTGCGCGCCTTTTTCATTCACTTGGCGAGTGGAATTCACCCCGCCCAAAACAGAAAAGGGAAAACCAAATGAGTGAGCACGAGCAGTCGAAGGTAAGCAGACGCGGCTTCCTCGCGAGCTCGGCCGCGGTTGCCGCGGCGGTCGCCGTCCCCGCGGCCGCCCAGCTGGCCACCGGCACTCCGGCCGCGGCGGCCACCCGCCCGAACATCCTGCTGATCGTCACGGACGACCAGCCCAAGCACACTGACTGGGCGACCTCGAAGACCATCAACTGGCTCGTCGGTCAGGGCGTGAAGTTCACCGACGGCCACGTCGCCACGCCGCTGTGCGCCCCCTCCCGCTCCTCCGTCTTCTCCGGCCGCTACGCCCACAACCACGGCGTGCTCGACAACGGCCACCCGTACAAGCTCGACCAGAACACCACGGTGCAGCGCTACCTGAAGCGGGCCGGCTACCGCACCGGCTTGTTCGGCAAGTACCTCAACGCCTGGAACGTCAGTGACAACCCGCCGCACTTCGAGGAGTGGGTGCTGGAGGACCCGGTCGTCTACAACGACGGCACGTACAACGACAACGGGACCGTCCACACGATCGCCGGCTACAGCACCACGATCATCAAGAACAAGACCCTGGCCTTCCTGGACAAGGCCGCGACCGACACCCGGCCCTGGTTCGCGGTCGTCACCCCCAAGGCCTCGCACGAGCCCAACACCCCGGAGACGCAGTACGCCAACACCGTGGTGCCGGAGTGGAACGGCCGCCCGTCCGTCTTCGAGACCGACAAGAGCGACAAGCCCGACTACATCCAGAACGCCAGCCAGACCCTCGCCGACGGCCAGGCGCTGCGGCAGCGGCAGCTGCGCACCCTGCTGTCTGTCGACGACGCTGTGCAGGCGTTCAAGGACAGGCTGGTGTCCCTGGGCCAGCTCGACAACACCCTCGTCATCTACCTCGGCGACAACGGCTACACCTGGGCCGACCACGGATGGTCCAAGAAGTCGGTGCCCTACTCCCCGTCCCACGAGGTGCCGTTCTACCTGTCCTGGCCGGCCGGCGGCCTTGGCGCCGGTACCACGGACAACCGCATCGTCGCCAACATCGACATCGCACCCACCATCCTCGACGCGGCCGGGATCACCGCGAACACCCCGCAGGACGGCAAGTCGCTGCTCGGCACCTACAGCCGTGACCACCTGCTGGTCGAGTGGTGGGAGCAGGGCGTCCACCAGACGGGGAGCCCGCACACGTGGTCCTCGTACGTCGCCAAGGACAAGCAGTACACGGAGTACTACAAGCTCCACACCGACACCAACGGCAATGTGGTCGGCACCGGTGAGGTGACGTTCCGCGAGTACTACGACCTCACGAACGACCCGTACCAACTCACCAACAAGCTCTACGGGGCGACCTCCGCGGACGAGCAGGCTCTGGGCATCCCGGCCCTGAGGGACCAGCTCGCCGCCGACCGCGTGAGCTAGCCGTACTGGCCGCGCCGGCCGGCCCGGCGCCGGCCGGTCCGCACCATCCGGCCGGGTGCCCGTCTCTCACGGGCACCCGGCCGACCTCACCATCGAACCTCGGAGATGTCATGTCCTCCTCCTGCTGCACACCCGGCCGGGCCACTCTCACGATCGCGCCGGACGCGTCCACCGCACCGCCCCGCTCCGAGACGGCACTCCGGATCGCCAAGCAGCTGATCGGCCTCCCCGGCGGCCGGTTCCTCATGGGCGGTGACGACCCCGACGGCATCGCGGCCGACCACGAGGGCCCGGTCCGCGAGGTCGAGGTCGCCCCCTTCCGGATCGCCCCCACGACCGTGACCAACGCCCAGTTCGCGAGCTTCGTCAAGGCGACCGGCTACGCCACTGAGGCCGAGAGCTTCAACTCCTCCTTCGTCTTCTGCGGCCTCCTCCCCGAGGAACTCGCGGACACGGCGGAGCCCGTTGCCGAAGTGCCGTGGTGGCGGGCGGTGGCCGGCGCGACCTGGCGGCATCCCGAAGGCCCGGGGTCATCCATCGAATCGCGCCAGAATCACCCCGTCGTCCACATCTCCTGGAACGACGCCCAGGCCTTCTGCGAGTGGTCCGGCACACGCCTGCCCACCGAGGCCGAGTGGGAGTACGCGGCCCGCGGCGGACTCGAACGGCGCCGTTTCCCGTGGGGTGACGAACTGGCCCCGCGCGGGAGGACGATGCTCAACATCTGGCAGGGCGACTTCCCCGCCCGTTACACGGGTCCCGGCGGACCCGGCACCGTACCCGCGAAGTCCTACCGCCCCAACGGCTACGGCCTCTACAACACCGTGGGAAACGTCTGGGAGTGGACGGCCGACTGGTTCGTCCCGGACATCTCCCGCGTCATGCGCGGCGGCTCCTACCTGTGCCACGACTCGTACTGCAACCGCTACCGCGTCGCGGCCCGCAGCCGTAACACCCCCGACAGCTCGACGGCCAACATCGGCTTCCGCGTGGCGGCCGACAGCCGGTAGCAAGGTCCTCCCTGGGGGTTGTGCCCGGCAATGCCGCCTTGAGGCGCTTGTTGTACCCGGACTGCTGCGGCAGGTACGGGAACATCGCGGCCAAGTGCGTGTGCGCGTACCGCAACCAGCGCGCCTCGGGATGCACGCCGAGCAGCGCCTGCGCGACCGCGAGGGTGGGCTGGGGCGGACTCAATGCCTGACCAGCCACAAGACCCGGTCCCACGACAGAAGGTGGTACACGACCAGCACGCCGGCGAGCACCACGGCGAGAGTGCGGGATCCCGCCGCGTACAACGAGGCCGCACCGCCGAAGAACACAGCCAGCTCCAGCAGGAACCGCAGCGGACCAGGTGTCGCAATCACCGTGCCCCCGGACCGGGATGCATCGTCCGGGGTGGCGAAGACTCCCCACAGCACGGCCACGATCAGGGGAACGGCAACCACGCAGACATACCGCAGGAAACCAGGCACCACAGCCCATGCCCAGAGCCCGAAGCACACCAGAGCCACCAGCTCCAACACGAACCTCACACCGAGAGACAACGGGTGAAAGCCATACCCGGACGACATACGCGCAGTTCCCTCCGTCGTAGTCCCTCCAGGATCACAGACCGCCGCACGGGAAGTTCAAGAACCACCAGATCAGACATCGGACTTATTCATCCAGGGAACTCAGCCTCAGGCCAGGTTCGTTTCCCGAGCGGTCGGAGATCGCCCCGATTATCCGGCACGGCCACAGCCAACGGGTGAGCACAACCCACCCGGGCGCTCTGGCCCGGCTTCGTACACGGTGGCTGACACGTCTTCGTACGGTTCGGTCCACGTGACCACTACCGGTTACGCCCTGCCCAAGCGTGCGAGCTGCTTCGTCTCACAACCTGAGAACACATCAGCCCTGGCCCCCTGCTAGCCCTTGAGGACACCCAGCGGCACCAGGCGCGCTACAAGGCGGCCCAGGTCGTTGTGTTCGCTTGCCCTTACGACAGCGTCGACGTCCTTGTACGCCTCGGGCACTTCCTCGATCACGCTGCGCCAGGATGCGGGGCGCACCGCGACCCCCGCGTCGGCCAGCTCGTGGCGCAGCTGCCGGGCGGATGTCTCGCGGTGGGCGCGGTGTCGGCTCCAGACGCGGCCCGCGCCGTGGCAGCAGGAGTCATACGCCCGGTTGCTGGTGCTGCCGGTCATGACATACGAGGCCGTGCCCATCGTGCCGGGCACGAACACCGGCTGGCCGAAGCGGCGCAGGGCGTCCGGCAGATCGGCGTGGCCCGGCGGCAGGGCCCGGGTGGCGCCTTTGCGGTGGACGCACAGCAGCGCCCGGGCGCCGTCATGGTGGGGGTGGGTTTCCAGCTTGGCCAGGTTGTGCGAGACGTCGTACAGCAGATCCAGGCCCGAGCCGGTCAGCTGCAGGAATGCACTGCGGGCGGCGTCGGCGAGCAGCTGGCGGTTGGCGCGGGCGTAGTTCGCTGCGGCGGCCATCGCGCCGAGGTAGGCGCGGCCTTCGGCCGAGTCGACGGGTGCGCAGGCCATTTGCGGGTCGGGTACGTCGATGCCGTAGCGCCGCATCACGGTGTCCATGGCCCGTACGTGGTCGGAGCAGATCTGGTGACCCAGGCCGCGTGAGCCGCAGTGGATCATGACGCACACCAGGCCTGGGCGCAGGCCGAATGCCCGCGCGCATGTCTCGTCGTAGACGGTGTCGACCGCCTGGATCTCCAGGAAGTGGTTGGCCGAGCCCAGGCTGCCGACCTGCCTGGCGCCGCGGTCCAGCGCGCGTTCGCCGACCTGGGTGGGATCGGCGTCGCCGACGGCTCCGCAGTCCTCGCACCGCTCCAGGTCGCGTGGCACGCCGTGGCCCTGCTCGACCGCGTACCGGGATCCGCCGCTCAGGATCTCGTGCAGCTGTGCCCGGCCCGTCAGGTGCCACAGTCCGCCGGGCCCGAGCCCGCGTGGGATCAGTCCGTCCAGCCGGTCCATCAGCGCGGGCAGCCTGTGCAGCAGGGTGGTGCGGTCGACGTGCGCGGTGAGGAGGCGTACCCCGCAGGAGATGTCGAAGCCCACCCCGCCCGGCGAAATGACGCCGCCGTCAGCGACTTCGGTGGCGGCCACGCCGCCGATGGGGAAGCCGTAGCCCCAGTGGATGTCGGGCATGGCGTACGAGGCACGGACGATGCCGGGGAGCGTAGCCACATGGGCCACCTGCTGAAGGGCCTGGTCGCCGGGCTCGTCCGGTAGCAGCTCCCGTGGGGCGAGGACGACTCCGGGTACGCGCATGGCGCCGGTCTGTTCGATGCGGAACCGCCAGGGTCCGTCTGCCACAAGCCGGATATCCATCTCGGTTCGGCCTCCTCTGCGAGGCGTTCCGGCGCGAGACGCCGGGACGGGGTCACACATCGAGCGTCACTCGGCACGCCCACCCGTGCGCGTCATGGGCCAGTCGCAGGCCGTGCAGCGCGACGGCCTTGGGTACGGCCCCGGTCTGCATGGCTGTCGCGCTGTCGGCCATCGTGAATTGCACGCGTACGCCACACGGCTCCGGCGTCACCGTGACGTCCACAGGGAGTTCGTCCGACGCATCCATGCGGTAGATGACTTCCTCAAGCACGGCGACCAGGAGCCGGCCGTCGTCTCCGACCGCCACCACACACTCCCGCGCCACGCAGGAGGCCTCCGCGGGCAGTTCGGCGAAGCTGCCGACCATGCCTCGCACTGCCTCGGCGATGCACTCCTCGCGTGTCGGTGCCCAGGCCTCGACACGCAGATCACCGGTGTGCGGAACAGTGCGATGACCGCGCAGCGAACGCCCGGGCCCGGTGGTCATGGCCATCCAGAGATCATGGTCGGCGTGTTCCTGCCACAAAGTACAGCTTGGCGTCGAAGGGGTTGTGCGGACCCCGTTCGGCTGGTCACCCACGCGGTCGCGTGGGTGCGGATCGAGGATCAGCCGTCCGCACCCGTCGATCGTGCCCCTGTGGGAGCGGTGGTTCAGCCCTTGATTCAAGGGTGGCAT
This sequence comes from Streptomyces sp. DS1-CR2, assembly GCF_055760475.1. Taxonomy (NCBI): domain Bacteria; kingdom Bacillati; phylum Actinomycetota; class Actinomycetes; order Kitasatosporales; family Streptomycetaceae; genus Streptomyces; species Streptomyces sp. DS1-CR2. The sequence continues at coordinate 7,719,262 of NZ_CM147085.1, read as the reverse complement.
GCACGTCCTCGGCCTTCACCTCGGTGGGCAGCAGCCCGGTACTCGAATCGCCCGGTGCGGCGCGTGACGCGACACAGGACGCCTTCCCGTTCGCCGATTATCAGCAAGTCGCCTGAGCCTCATACGCTGCGCGGCGATTGCCGCTTGACCAGCAGTGATGAGTTTTCGAGCGGCACACGCGCATCATCGAACGTAGGGAGACCTCCTACGAGGAGTGGCGATGAAGCTGTCGTTCCTGGCGCCCCTGTACGTGGAGCCCGGCCCGTTCGCCTCCGTGTACCTGGACACCTCGCGTGACGTCGAGCATCCGGAGCGGGCGATCGCGCTGCGCTGGCGGCGGCTGCGCGACAAACTGACCCGTCAGGGCGCGGACCGGGCGCTGCTCAAGGTGATGGAGGAGGTGGTCGGCGCCGACACGGAGGTACCGGGGATCCACGGGCAGGCCGTTTTCGCCGCGCACGGAGCGCTCGTACTGGACGGGGAGCTGCCCAGGCCTCCTGCGCACGACTGCGCGCGCTACGGCACGCTGCCGGATGCGATGCCCCTCGTCACCCAGCACATCCCGGAGATCCCCTACCTGGCCGTGACCGTGCACTACGGCGGGCTGCCGACCGCCGAGACTCACGGGTGGGTGACGCTGGACGCGGAGACCGGGACCTGGCCGACGTCCAATGTCACCCGGGTGAGCGGCTGCACCGCAGGGTCACGGTGGCGACCTGGCATCACACCGCGGTCCGGCTGGGCCACCGGCTGTACGAATGGGCGCGGCGCGTCGGCGCCGACGCCGTCGTCATAGGCGGGGACGAATGGGCGTCCAACGTACTGATTCGCCGTCTCCCGCACGCCCTGCGGGACAGGGTCGTACGCGTAGGGGGTCCCACGCCGACCGACACCCGGCGCGCCCTTCTGGAGCCGCAGCTGAACACCGCCTTCCGCGGCCGCATGGCCGCGCACGACCGGGCGCTCGTGGACATCTTCATCGGCCGGCGGGCACTGCACTTGGCCGCGACGGAGGGGCTGTCCGCCACCGTCGCTGCCCTTCAGCGCGGTCAGGTCGCGGCGCTGCTCCTCCACCACCCGCCCGCGCCCTCCCTGCGGTTCTGGGTGGGCCCACAGCCCACCCAGCTCGCCCTGACCGAGGCGGAGCTGGCCTCCTTCGGCGTGCGGGCACCCCGCGAGGAGCGTGCCGACGAGGCCCTGGTGCGGACCCTCGTCGGCACCGGTGCCGAACTGGTCGTCGTATCGGAGAGCGAGCTGAGGCTGTACGAGGGTGTGGGCGCGCTGCTGCGGTACACCGACCTCGGGACGCCGACCTGACGCGGACGCATACCGCGGTTCCGGCTCGCGCGGCGGGTGGAACGTGCCGACACCGGGCAGGAGTGCCCATGGTCGAGCGGCCCGGCTCGGACCACTACGAGGCAATCGGCTGGGAGGCGGCGTTCGGGCTGCTGGCCGAGGAGCTGGGCCGGCTGGACTCCCCCAATGAGGCCGTCTTCTACACCTCGGCCGAGTCAGCAACGCCACGACCTCGTACACAGCGGGACGGTCGTGTCAGCCTGCTTCGTCCGGCTGCACGGCGCCCCTGGACACGGTCAGCGCTGATACGTGCCGACCAGGGTGCCACTGGCCAGGCCCCTGCCCTTCAGGGCCCGGTGCACCGCGTCGGAGCCCGCTCGGCCGTGGAGCGGGAGCGGCTCGGACACGGCGTACAGGCGGAAGAAGTAGCGGTGCTTCCCGTGCCCGGGGGGAGGCATGGGCCCACCCCAGCCCACGCGCCCGAAGTCGTTGGGCCACGCGCGGCCGCCGCGAGGTGTCTCGGCCTCGTCCACGCCGGAGCTCCCCGGGTCGATACCGGTGACGAGCCAGTGGAGGAACGCCCCTCCCGGTGCGTCGGGGTCTTCGCAGACCAAAACCAGCTCGGCCGCACCCTCCGGTGCCGCCGACCAGGTCAAGGGGGGCGAGACGTCGTCGCCCTCCCCACTGTGATGGCGTGGGATCGCCTGATGGTCGCCGAACGCCGTGCTGCTGAGCTCAATTGCGGTCATGGACGGCGCTGTACCCGGTGAACGCGATGAACATCACCGAGCGAGCGCTGCAAGCACCCGATCGGCCGAGTCGGAACTGCGACGACCCTCTTCGCTGAGAACCTGGTGGAGGGCTGCCGACCCGGAACGGAGTACGAGATGCCGACGAGGATCCTGCTGGAGGGACGCCCCGGCGTCGGCAAGACGACCGTCATCCGCCGGCTGGCCTCGCTGCTGCACGGCCGCGGCATCGTCGGCTTCACCACGGAGGAGATCCGGCAGGACGGGACCCGGGTCGGTTTCGCCCTGGAGACGGCGGCGGGACACCGCGCCGTGCTCGCCCACGTCGATTTCCCGGGGCCGCCGAAGGTCGGGCGGTACGGAGTCGACCTGGGCGTCATGGACCGGGTGGCGCTACCGGCGCTGACGGCAGCTTCGGCGGATCCTGTTCCCGGTCAGCTTGCGCTCATCGACGAGCTCGGCCGGATGGAGTTGGCCTCCGCCTCGTTCAGGGCGGCCGTCCGGTCCGTTTTCGAGGCCGACATCGATGTGGTCGCGACCGTTCATGCGCACAGCGACCCGTTCACCGACGCCCTGAAACAGCGCGCCGGCATCGAACTCATCGTCGTGACGCATGCGAACCGGCACGCCCTCCCCGAAAAACTGGCAGCACAGCTGGAGTACCGGTGACGGGTTCGGGGATTCAGCGCCAACGACGCGACCCACCAAGCCCGCGAGCATCCACCCAGCCGGTGGCGGTCACCACCTCGCGTCTGACCGCTGCGGTCACGCCCCAGGCCGCACCGGCCGACCGTCGGAGATTCCGAGAGTGACAATGGGGGTGAGTGCCGTGCCGGTCGTTCACGGAGCACAGGTCGCAGGTCCTGCCCGGATGGACCGGCTGCCGAGCCGGCAGGAGACGACGATGAACGGCTCCGTCCGTGTCGGACGTGTTGTCGGGGTACCGCTGCGCATGCACTGGAGCGTTCCGCTGCTGGCGGTGCTGCTCGCGTACGGGCTCGGCCTCCAGGCCCTCCCCGCATTGGCTCCGGGACGCTCGGATGCCGTGTATGCCTTCGCGAGTGTCGTGGGGGCCATGCTGCTCATGGGCAGCCTGCTGCTCCACGAGACGGCACACGCCGCGACCGCCCGCAGGAGGGAGATCTCGGTACAGGACGTCACGCTGTGGGCCTTGGGCGGGATGACCAGGATGGGGCGACCGCAGACCGCCGCGGCCGCCTTGGCGGTGGCGGTCAGCGGGCCGCTCACCAGCCTGGCCATCGGAGGCGTGGCGCTCGGAGCCGGAATCGGGCTGTACGCGCTGCTCGGCTGGGCGGTGCCCGCAGCCGTCCTGGTGTGGCTCGGCTGGGCGAACCTGTTCCTGGGCGTGTTCAACCTGCTGCCTGCTGCTCCGCTCGACGGCGGACGGGTGCTGCAGGCGCTGCTGTGGTGGAGCACCGGGGACCGGCAGCGTGCGGACCGGGCGGCATCCCGCAGCGGTCAGGTCATGGGAGTGCTGCTGGCGGCCGTCGGATGGATTGCCTTCCTCCGCGGGACGCCGGGCGGGCTGTGGCTCGTCCTCGTCGGCGGCTTCATCGCGGTCGTCGCCGGCGCGGAACGGCAGCGCGCTGTTCTCCAGACGGCCATACAGGGTGTGCGCGTGGCCGATGCCATGTCCAGCCCGGTGACCACTGGTCCCGACTGGCTGACTGTCCAGCGTTTCATCGACGAAGTGGCGGTGAAATCCCGGCATTCCGCCCTGCCGCTGCTCGACTTCGAGGGCCGTCCCAGCGGAATCGTGCAGGTGCGTCGGCTGACGGCGATCCCGGGAGCACGCCGGGAGGGGCTGCGCGTATGCGAGGTGGCGACGCCGTCGGCCCAGTACGCGGCTGCCGCGCCGAACGATCTTCTGAGCGAGGTCCTCGACGGACTTGGCCCAGGTACCGGCATGCCCATCCTCGTGGTGGACGCGGGCCATCTGGCGGGGATCGTCACCGCGAAGGACATATCCCGGCTGATGCAGCGACACGCTCTGGGCGGCCAAGGGTCCAGCTGAGCCGTGGCAGCCGTGGTCTGGCCGACATCTCTGTCGGGACGACAGGATTTGAACCTGCGACCCCTTGACCCCAGTCAGACGCGGACGACGCGCGGTCCCATCGCGGCGAAGTCCGCGGCGGTCTCCTCCTCCATCCCGGTGTCGGTGACCACGACGTCGAAGTCGCGGACGTCGGCGAACCGGCAGAAGGTGTCGTTCCCGATCTTGCTGCTGTCGGTGAGCAGGACCCGCCGCCGCCCTCGTTGGCACATCGTCCGCTTGACCTCCGCTTCTGCCAGGTCCGGGGTGGTGAGGCCGTGTTCGACCGAAACCCCGTTGGTCGCCAGGAAGGTCACGTCGATGAGGAAGGTGCTCAGGGTGCGGATGGCGATCACGTCGACTTCCGCGAGCGTACGGGCCCGTACGCGGCCGCCCAGGGTGATGACCGTAAGCCCCGGCTGCCCCGCGAGCAGCTGGGCGATCGGTAGGCTGTTGGTGATCACCGTCAGCTCGCGGCCGCCGGGCAGCAGTTCGGCCAAGTGGGAGGTGGTGGACCCGGCGTCGAGCAGGATCGCCCCCTCGTCGGGCACCTCCGCCAGCGCGGCTTCGGCGATCCTCTTCTTCTCTTCCTCCATGACGCCGCCACGGGTGGGCAGGTCCGGCTCGAAGCCGAGCCGGACGAGCGGGATGGCTCCCCCCTGCACCCGGCGCAGGAGGCCCTGACGTTCCAGCAGGTCCAGGTCCTGCCGGATTGTCTCCTGCGTCTCCGAGAACGCCGCGGCCAGCCGGTCCACGCTCGCGTGTCCTTCCTGGCGTGCCAGAGCCACGATCTGTCGCTGGCGCTCCTCGGCCTGCATGTGATCACCTCTTGCTGTCGTGGATCCCCTGGTGTGTCCGTACCAAAAAGGGTTACCAGGAATGCAGTTCCAGAGTGGTCGTCGGGCTCAGGGGTTGCTCGGCCCAGATGACCTTGCCCCTGGGGGTGTATCGGGTACCCCAGCGCTGGGCGAGCTGGGCGATGAGGAACAGACCGCGCCCGCCCTCGTCGGTGTCGGCGGCACGGCGCAGGTGGGGGGAGGTGCTGCTGCCGTCGGAGACCTCGCAGATCAGCGTGCGGTCGCGCAGCAGGCGCACTTGGACGGGGCCGCTGGCGTGCCGGATGGCGTTGGTGACCAGCTCGCTCAGAACGAGCTCGGCGGTGAAGGCGCAGGCGTCCAGCCCCCACTCACTCAGCTTCTGGGCGGCGGCCGCTCGTAGGCCGGAGACCGCTGCCGGGTCGCAGGGCACATCCCAAGATGCCGTCTGGTCGGCGCTCAAGGCCCGGGTGCGGGCGACGAGCAGCGTGACGTCGTCGCTGACCCGCTGGCCCGGCAATGCCTGCAGAACCGCTTCACAGGTGAGTTCGGGGTGTCGCCCGGGGTAGGCCAGGGCGCGCTGCAGCCGCTCGAGCCCGTAGTCGACATCCCACTGGCGGTCCTCGATGAGCCCATCGGTGTAGAGCACCAGCTGACTCCCTTCGGGCAGGTCCAGTTCGGCGGTCTCGAAGGGCAGGTCGCCCAGGCCGAGCGGAGGGCCGGCCGGCAGGTCCGGGAAGTGCACGGCGCCATCGGGGTCGACGACTGCGGGCAGGGGATGGCCGGCCCGGGCCGCCGTACAGCGCTGGGAGACCGGGTCGTAGACGGCGTACAGACAGGTGGCACCGATGATGTCGCCTCCGCCGGGCCGGAAGGCCTCCTCCTGGTCGAGGGTGATGACCAGGTCGTCGAGGCGTCCGAGGAGCTCGTCTGGGGACAGGTCCAGGGCGGCGAAATTGTGCACCGCGGTCCGGAGCCGGCCCATGGTGACGGCAGCATGCAGGCCGTGGCCGACGACGTCGCCGACAACCAGCGCCACGCGCGTTCCGGACAGCGGGATGATGTCGAACCAGTCTCCGCCCACGCCGCCCACACCCGCCTGGGCGGGCAGGTAGCGGTGGGCGACCTCGACGGCGTTCTGTTCCGGGAGGACGCCCGGCAGCAGGCTGCGCTGCAGGGTGAGGGCAATGGTCTGCTCGCGGGTGAAGCGGCGGGCGTTGTCAATGCACATGACAACGCGGGCGATGAGCTCCTCCGCCAGCTGCAGGTCGTCCTCCTCGAAGGGCCTGGACTCCTGGGAGCGGTAGAAGGTGGCCAGGCCGAGAGTGACCCCGCGGGCGCTGAACGGAACGGAGATGAGGGAGCGGATGCCGTACTGCAACAACTGACCGACGCGGTCGGGATCTTGGGCCGCCCATTCGGGAACCGCGCCCATATCCGGCTCGAGGACCGCCCGTCCGTTGGCTAGGCACTTGGCCTGCGGCGCAGAGGAGGCGAAGCTGATCCGCCCGCCGACCGGGCAGAACGGCGAGTCGCCGTGCGGGGCGCTCATCGCTGCCCGTTGCAACGGGACGTCCAGGGCAAGCGGTTCGTCTCCGCGCAGCACAGGTTCGAGCAGGTCGATCGTGACGACGTCGGCGAACCGCGGCACGACCATCTCGGCCAGCTCCTCCGCAGTGCGCGTGACGTCCAAGGTGGTGCCGATCCGGATCCCTGCGTCGTACAGCAGTTCAAGACGCTCCCGCGCGGCCATCGCGAGTTGCCCCATCTCGGGGTGCCCCACCGACAGCAGCCACTCGTCGGGGGTATCTGTCACCGCGGACTTGTCGGTGTCCCCCACCGTCCCCGCGCCTTCCGGTTCCGGCTCTCCGGCCGTTGAGGCGGCCGTCTCCGGGGGCGGGGCGGGAGATGCCGCGCGAGGTATGCCCGGGGGCGTCGCGATCTGCGCTCCGTCCGGCTGGACGCTGGTGCGCCCGGGAGGCACGGGCCCCACGCGATGCTGCCGTGCGTCGCTGGCGAGGCTGACCGTGACGGCCACACCGTCCTCGCCTGTGTCAGCCGCCACCGGCCGACATACAAGAGTCGCCAGCCGCCCCCCGGCCAGCGGTACCTGCACGGCGGTGCTGCGGGCTGCGGAGATCAGTTCTGTGGCTTTCTCCCGCAGTGTGAGCCGGTCGCTGTCCGTGAGAACGGTGTCGACCGAGCCGGCCAGACCCTGTTCCACATCCGTCATCGCTCCCTGCACACTGCGCTCGACCTGCAGAGCACACCGGTACAGGGCGCGTTCCCCCTCCGTGTGCTGCTCCAACAGCCGCCCGGCGATGGCCTCGGCAGCCTTGTGGGCGATGGCCGCCATGGCCGGATTCGCATCGGTGCACCAGGACGTGAGACCGACCACGCCTTCAAGGGATCCGCTGAGCGGGTCCCGGACGGCGGCACCCACGGACATGAACGGCTGCAGGGCGGTGGCGAAATGTTCGGCACCGAAGACGCGGACATCGCATCGCTCCTCGAGCGTCGTGCCGATGCCGTGGGTGCCGACGTACTGCTCCGTGTAGGTAAATCCCGGTGCCAGCCGGACCGCCTCGAGGTGCTTGTACAGCGTCTTGTCCCCGGCACGGCTGTGCAGGATCACGCCGTTCCGGTCGGCGAGGACCACGCCCACATGCGTGCCCGCCGCCTCGGACTCCAGCCGCTCCAGCACCGGCGCGGCCGCCCTGAACAGGCGGCCCGCCAAGTCGAGCTCCACCTGGTAGGGGGGCTCGATCAGATCCGGTGACAGGCCCAGGGACTGGCAGCGCCGCCATGAGTTCAGGATGGGGCCCCGCAGGCTCGTCACGGTCGGCTCGCCGGCGAAGACCCGCTCGCGGTTGCGGGCCATGGCGTCTCGGTCACCCCAGATGTCCGGCACCGGGATCACTTCCTTCCCGGACGGGGGCCCGAAGCGGCCCGACTCACCCGGGGGCCGCTCTCAGCATGGCCCGTGACCAGGGCGGGAGTGAACCTGGGCATCGACAACAGTCATCGCCGCTCACCATCGAAAGCTCATTTCAGGATACTCCGACGGCCGGATCGTGCGGCCTTGCCCGGAGGCAGAGGGGTGCGCCGCCCGCGCGGTCAGCGCGACTGGACCGTTCCAACACGTTCGGGACTTCCTGCAGGACTCGGTGCACGCATGGAAAGTTCGCAGGTCAACAGGCCGGACACGTGAGCACGCAAGAAGGAGGACCATGTGACGCCCGCTCGCTGGGGCGTCGGCGGGACCTTGCCCTGGCGCGGCACCACCCGGACCACAGCCGCCGAGACGATCAGGCCCAGCCGGGGCCAGCTCCCCCTGGACGCGCCGATGCCCCCGGGATCGGCCAGGCGCAGGACCAACTCCCGCGTCGCGTCCAGTACCGGTCGTCGGACCGGCGCACCGGATCCGGCTTCCGGCTCGGCGCGTTCACCGGCGACAACTACGCCGAACTCCTCGCCTCCGACCGCTGGCGCCAGGCCCTCCTGTTCACCGTCCTGTACACCCTCGGCACAGTCGTCGTGGAAGTCGTCCTCGGCACCCTCATCGCCCTCGTCCTGGAGCGCCTCACCAGCGCCCGCGGCTGGATGATGGCCCTGCTCCTGCTGCCCTGGGCGGTGATCACCGTCGTCTCCGCGCAGCTATGGGCGTACGTTTACAACGGCGTGTACGGCGCGTTCTCCGTGGTCTTCGAGTCGGTGACCGGCGACCAGATCAACATTCTCGGCAACATCTCCGGCTGCCGGGGGAACTGGGCCCGCAGAGCCTGGCAGATCTGCTCCGGGCTCCACCGTATGTCCAGGTGGTCCTGGATGAAGTCCCGCAGCTGCGGGTTCTGGCCGATCTTTCCGGGCTTCGGACGGGGCCGGCGGGCATCGGCACGGGCCTGGGCCGCGTGCGGGCGGTAGTGGCCGTTGACCGGGTGGCGGTCGCGGCGGATCTCCCGGCTGATGGTGGACGGGCTGCGGCCCAGCTCAAGCAGCTCGGCGGCCGGGTTGAGCACTGCCAGGTCCCCACGCCTCTCAGGTTCCAGGCACCAGCGCAGTGCATCCGGGCGCACCAGCAGCCGCACTCTACGGAGCACGTCCCGTGGCAGCCGGTGCAGCAGCGCCGCCAGGAACGCCCGATCGCTCGTAGTGAACCGCGCCCTCTCCTTACCGACCACAGGGCGAAGGCATGTCCTTGCTCAGCCAAGGAGCCCAGCCAACGCAGCGTCCTCGCGCCCCGACCGCTGCGTGGCAGTCACCAACTCCTGTAGTGCATCGAGGAGTTCTGTACGGATCGCGACCAGTTCGGGCACCGACTCAGTGGCACGCCCCCCGTGACACTGGGAAGAGCTGACTGCTGCGCAGCCCCATCATGTGGCGCACCACCCAGTGAATGCGCTCCAGGAACCCGGCTCCGCGGCCAGGGCGCGGCGCACCTGCGCCAGGCTCTCCTGCATCGCATGGATCGCGATGCGCTCCACCAGGACGGCCTTGTTCGGGAAGTGCCGGTAGATGGTGCGTGCGCACCCGGTGGGCCCCGACGTGGTGGCCGGGCAGCTGATCTTCCCGATCGAGCAGGCCGCCGACGTGCTCGCCGGACTGCCCGCGGTGGTGGCCGCCGCCCCGCGCGAGCTGGGCCTGCTCGCCGCCGTCGCCGGGGCCCCCGCGCTGCCGTCCCCGCCCGCGCAGGCCCACGGCCGACCGGTGCTTGTCCTCGTCCCCGGTGGACAACGGCGAGGTCGCCACCGCCCGCCGGGACATCGACCCGCTCGCCACGCTCGGCCGCCCGGTGGCGGACCTGGTCACCGCCATGCCCTGGCTGCAGGCGAACAGCATGCTCGACGCCGTCGCGCCCTACGGCAAGCGCATGAACCTGCGCGGCGGCTATCTGCCGGCGCTCGACACCGACGCCATCACCACCGTGCTGGCGAACGCCGCCGCACCCGCGAACCCCGGCGCCACCACCATCAACATCTGGTGCATGGGCGGCGCCATCTCCGATGACACAGCCGAGGACGCCATGGCCTTCTCCCGTGAGGGCGCCGCCTGGCTGTGGGAGGCGGTCAGCATGTGGGACACGTCCGAGCACGACGCTCTGTACGAGCAGTGGGCGACGGCGATGGACGAGGCGATGCGCCCTCACTCACTGACGAACGGCTACACCAACCTCACCGACGACCAGGGCCGCAGTGGCGCCGGACCGTTCACGGCAGTGAGGCCAAGCACGGACGGCTGGGCGCCGTCAAGGCCGCCTGGGACCCTGAGAACCTGCTCCGCTTCAACAAGAACATCACTTCCGAGTCCGCCGCGCCGGTGCACTGACTCCGCGTTCAGTCCGGCAGTCCCCAGGGGCGCCGCGCCGACAGTGCGGGCACGTCCCGCGGTGCGGGACCGGTGATCCTCTTGCCAGCAGGGGTCACCAACACCACGGCGCCCTTCGGGAGTTGGATCACAGCGCGCCCGACACCCGTCGTGCGGTACGGCAAACGTCGCCCCTGCTCGTCCCGTACGTCGATGTCCCCGCTGATCCCGTGCTCCAGGTCGAGCGGCGCGCCGGCCTCGCTGTGCACCCGTACCCATCGGGTGGCGCCGTCGGCCCGGTCGGCGTCGATGAGGAAGGCGCCCTGGGCGCGCAGGCCCTGGACACTGGCGTCGGGCCAGCTCGCCGACACACCGGGGAAGACCCGCACCGGCCCGGAGTGGCTCTGGATCATCATGTCGAGCACGGACTGGCCTGCGGTGAGCGGGGATTCGACGGCGAGGTTGCCGCCCTCGACGTACATGGTGTTCTCGGTCATCCGGGAGTTGCGGAACACGTTGCCATCGGTGAAGTACGTCAGCAGGTCGAGGGCCTGCTCGGGACGGCCGATACGGGCGGCCATCGAGGACGCGGCGGCGAAGCTGTAACCCGCCCACTGCGTACGGTCCTTGACCCAGTGGTCGAAGGTGGTGTCAATCAGGGCACGGTCGGCGGGGCGCGCGCGGTCGTACTCGGCGAGCGGAAAGAGCCAGAGCATGTGCGAGAAGTGCCGGTGCGACTCGGTGAGCGGCTTGTTCGCGCCGACCATCACCCCGGTCGCGTCCTGCGGGTAGGGAGTGAGCCGGTCCAGGATCTCCTGCCAGCGGGCCGCCTTGGGGTGCGTCGTGCGCAGCAGCTTCAGGCACTGCAGGAGGGTGGTGCAGCCCCAGCGCACCAGGGACAGGTCGTAGGTGCAGTCCTCGGCGTCGGCCCACTCCGGTGAGCGGGTCAGCGGCAGATGCAGGGCGCCGTCTGAACCCTCGTACAGGAAGTGGTCGTAGAAGTTCACCGCGCGGGTGAGGATCGGGTAGAGCACGTCGCGGACGATCGCCAGGTCCATGGAGTGGCGGTAGCTGAGCCAGATGTTGTGCAGCGCCCACAGCAGGTTGCCGGTGTTGTCGGTCTTGGAGGCGGTGCCGGGGACGCCGACCGTCTTGCCGCCGGTGCGCAGCATCCAGTCCGAGGGGTGCGCGAGAGCGTAAGTATCGCCGTCACGGTACTCCGCGGGGACGGAGGTGGGGAGTTCTGCCTCGAAGGCCTTGAACGTCGAGGTGACGGAGTCGAGTTCGGGATGGTTGGAGCCCTGCAGCAGCCAGCTGGCGATCTGCACGTTCAGGTTCCACCAGACGGCGGTCCAGCTGCCGCCGGTCTCCGGATACCACGGCCCCCACTCGGACAGGGACGGCCCGTTCGCGCGGGTGGCGCTGGCGAGCTTGTACAGCTGAATCCAGTAGAAGTCCTGGATTCGCTTTTCGGGTACGGAGACGAAGCTGCGGCGGTAGTAGCGGTGGCACCAGGATCGGTGTTCGCTCAGCAGGCCCGCGGTGGAGGCGGCGAGGGTGCGGTCGACCGCGGCGAGGGCGAGGCGCGTGGTGCCGCTCAGCTCCTCCGGGTGCCGGTAGACGACATGGGCGGCCAGCACCCGGCGGGTGCCGTCGCGGCGCTCGCGCCAGGCCGTGGTCCAGCCGCCGCCCGCTATCAGCGGCTGCTCGACATAGGAGGTGCCCTCGGCAGTGCCGGTCGCGGGGTCCGGGTTGCCCACGTAGTCGGCGGGCTTGTCCTTTGTGCGCGACGTGGTGGCGGGCATCCAGGTGAAGGACCAGGCCGCGTCCTCTTCCCCCGGGCTCGGCTCGGTGAACGCCACCAGCGCGTCACGGGAGTTGTGCACCAGGATGCTGAACGCGACACTGCCCCGGGCCGTGGTGATGGTGCCGCGCAGTTCGGCGTCGTACAGGTCGAGGGTCCAGTCGACGGCGGTGATCTCGCCGGAGAGGCTGAGGGTGAGACAGCCGATCGGCAGCCGGGAGTAGCCGATGGCCGCACGCCACTGCCCGCGCTGGTCCTGCACCTTGGTGTGGCTGAGCATCACCTGGAGGGTGTTCGCGGCGGCGCCCTTGGAGACGACGGCGCCCAGCAGCCCGTTGCCGAGCAGTGCGCCGTCCTTCCAGTCGGCGGGCAGCGTGCGCCAACGCAACGAGGCGTCGCGCGCGACCCGTTCATGGGGCGAGACATCGGTGGAATGCGCGCTCGCCCCCACGGTGGCGGCAGAAGCGGCCCAGGCGGAGGCGGTCTGCGGGAGAAGCGTGACTGCGCCCACTCCGGTGGCCAGAGTGAGAGCGGTCCGCCGGGAGGGGCGGGAGGGTGCGGCCGAGATATGCCTCTCGTTCATATAAGTGACTCCCATACTCGGAGGTGAACCCGCGTCCCGGGAATGATGCAGTCAACACCTCTTAGCCACAAGGGGTCTTGAAGCAATAGATCCGATCTTTTCGCGCGGCCGCGGACGGGAGGCCGCCGTCCTTGCAGTCCGGCGCGGTCCGATCGACCAGACGTAGCAGCGCGCCCCACTCGAGGGCGCAGACGTCATGGTTCTCGCAGTCGGAGGCCGCGTCCCGCACGCACGAGGCGGCGGCCGGGGCCTACCGTGAGGTGCCGTCGGCGTTGCGTCGGCACCCTGTGAGGCTCAAAAACACGAATCGTCGTCCCGCTTTGAAGCCCGTCGCCGCAAAGAACCGGGAGCACAGGACCCTGAGCAGCGGCTCTGCCGAGTCTGGGATCATGTTTCGTGATCCTGTCCATGGTGTACGCCGTCACGCGCCGCCTGCAGTCGCTGCCCGCGTTGCTGCTGCGGCGTGACGTCACGAAGGACTCGGAGTCGAATACCTCAACGTCGGGTTCGACGAGGTCCGGGACACGTTCGGGTCCTTCACTGCGTACGAGAAGGGGGCGTTCGGACTCGGAAAAGCCGAGGTTCGCCGGCTGAAGCGGGAGCTCCTGCTCTAATCAGCGATCCCCGCGATCGTGCCCGCTGCTGTCCGCGGTACGAGGTCAGCCGGTTCCGACCGGAGGCTGCTCGGTCAAGTGCCGCCACGTGCGCACGAGTTGACTGAACTCCTTGACCTGGACGAGGACATGGTCGCGGGCCGCGTTCTCGGCGCGCTCCGCATCACCCGTGGCGATGGCGTCGGCGATCTCACGGTGTTCGGCCAGTGAGCGCCGCATCCGGTCCGGCACCCTCAACTGCAGTCGCCGGTACGGCTGGAGGGCCCGTTTGAGGGCGTGTGCCTGGTCGGACAGGTAGGCGTTGCCGCAGGCGTCGTAGACGATGCCGTGGAAGCGCGCGTTGGCGTAGTAGTAGGGATCGGCGTCGCCCGCGCGCGCGTGCTGCGCGCACTCCTTGAGGGCGTCTTCCAACTCGTCGAGCGCCGAGCGCTCGATGCGGCGGGCGGACAGGCGTGCCGCCATCCCCTCCAGCTCCGCCATGACCTCGAACCGCTCGGCCAGTTCATGGACGCTCAGCTCGGTCACGTACGTGCCCTGCTTGGGCCGGATCTGGACGAGGCCCGAGCGCTCCAGGGCCTGCAGCGCCTCGCGGACGGGTGTGCGCGAGCAGCCGAACTCCCGCTCCAGCTGCGCCGGGTCCAGGCGCTCGCCGGGGCGGTAGCGACCGTCCACCACCGCGTTCTCCAACGCGTCCCGCACGCGCCGGGCTTCCGGGACTCGAGCCATGTGCACCTCCGAACGGTCAGATTATCCGGCACCTCCAAGGGGTGGTGCACCGCACGTCTGTGATCTACGGTGCACTGTTATATACATCACGGACCACGATGCATATTTGTTTCGTGATCCCGGTGCCGGGAGGGAGCGGAGATGGAACGTCATCCGCGGCAGCGTCCGGGGTGCGCCCCGGAACGCGGCGACGGCTGGCTGCTGTCCGATCTGCGACAGGCGCTGGGGCAGCGAGCCCTCGACGACGCGACGGCCGACGGCGCCGGCCCCGACAGCCCGCTGGGCCGACTGCTCTCCGCGTGTGAAGTCCTGATGAGCGACGTCGGCGAGGCCTCGATGCGCGCGGTCGCCGCCCAGGCACTCGCCGCCTACGACCCGCTCGACGACAAGGCCAAGGGCGCCTTCTTCAGGCACATCACCCGGACCTACGACGCCGATGCCGACCAGGTCCGCACCGCGTACCGCAGCTGGGAGGCGGCCCGCGAGTCCAACACCCGGGGCGCATCGGAGCTGGTCCGCCTCTTCGACGCCGTCGAACCGGCACGCCAGCAGTTGCTGCGCCGGATGAACCACGCGCCGGACGCCACGCTCGCCCTCGTCGGCATGCGCGCGGACCTGCGTCGTCTGATGCGCCACACCCCCGAACTGCGGCCCCTGGACCACGACTTCCAGCACCTGCTGACATCCTGGTTCAACCGAGGCTTCCTGCGCATGGCCGAGGTCACCTGGGACGCCCCCGAGGAACTCCACGCACATGTGCTGCGCGGTGAACAGGTCCACCCCATGGCCGACCGCGGGGAACTGCGCCGCCGCCTGGAGCCGGAGGACCGCCGCGTCTACGCCTTCTTCCATCCGGCCACCGGCGACGTCCCGCTGATCTTCGTGGAGGTCGCCCTGGTCCGCGGACTGCCGGACAGCATGGCCCCGCTGCTCGAACCAGGACCGGCGCTCGATCCGGCCCTGGCCGACACGGCTGCGCTCTACTCCATCAACAATGCCCTGGACGGTCTCGCCGGGGTCTCCTTCGGCAGCTTCCTCATCAAGCAAGTCATCGAGCAAGTCGGCGAGCAGCTTCCGCATCTGACGCAGTTCGCCACACTCTCGCCCATCCCCGGATTCCGACGCTGGCTGGAGGATCAGGCCGGGCGCGATCCCGAACTGCAGACCCTGGCCACGGAGTTGGCAGTCTTTGACGCGGCTGTGCCGGACGTCGGCGCCGCGCGGGCGGACCGTATCCGCCCCCGGCTCTTCGCCGCGCTGACCCGCTACATCACGGTCGAGCGCCGCGACGACGGCCGCCCCCTGGACCCGGTCGCCCGCTTCCACCTGGGCAACGGCGCCGCGGCCTGGCGCCTGAACTGGCCTGCCAACAACACGCCCGAGGCCTGGCGCCAGTCCTACGGCGCAATGATCAACTACCGCTACGAGCCGGAGCTGCTGGAGCGCCGCCACGAGGACTTCGTCCGGCACCGCACCGTCGCCGTGGACGGCCCCATGCGCGCGACGCAGGCGCTGCGAACAGGAAAGAACGAGAGAGGAACGACCCCGATGGGAACCCCGACGGCACCCTTCCCGACGATTCACCGGGCCTTCGCCGAGCAGGTGGCACGGCACCCGGACAAGGCGCTCTTCGAGCTGCCCGACGGGCGGTCCATCAGCTACCGGGAGACCGACCGTGTCGTGGCACGGATCGCCGCCCGGCTCGTCGCCGACGGGGTGGTCCCCGGTGACCGGGTCGCCATGCAGGTCGACAAGTCGCCCGAGGCGATCGCCCTGTATCTGGCGACGCTGCGCGTCGGCGGGGTGTTCCTGCCGCTCAACACCGCCTACACCGGCGCCGAGATGGAGTATTTCATCGGCGACGCCGAACCGCGCGTCCTGGTCTGCTCCCCGCAGCGCCATGCCGAGCACGCCCACCGCGAGGGCACCGGTCTCGTCGTCGAGACCCTCGGCACGGACGGGGACGGCACCCTGCTGGAAGGCGAGGACCACCACGACGACCTGTACGAGGCGACGGCCGACGAACCGGCCGCCATCCTCTACACCTCCGGCACCACCGGCCGTTCCAAGGGCGCCGTGCTCACCCACGGCAACCTCGCCTCCAACTGCCGTGCCCTGCTGGAGGCCTGGCGCTTCACCGAGGACGACCGGCTCATCCACGCCCTGCCGGTCTTCCATGTGCACGGCCTGTTCGTCGCCGCCAACATGACGCTGACGGCGGGCGCCTCCATGTACTACCTGGCGAAGTTCGACGCGGAGAAGATCCCCGACCTGCTGCCCGAGGCTACCGTGCTCATGGGCGTGCCGACCTTCTACACCCGCCTGCTCAAGAGCGACCGCCTCACCCCGGAGACCTGCGCCTCGATGCGCCTCTTCGTCTCCGGCTCGGCCCCACTGCTCGCCGCCGACCACGAGGCGTTCGAAGCACGCACCGGCCACGCCATCCTGGAGCGCTACGGGATGACCGAGACCGGCATGAACACCACCAACCCTTACGAAGGCGGCCCCCGCAAGCCCGGCACCGTCGGCATGCCCCTGCCCGGCACCGAGATCCGCGTGGTCGACCCCGAGACGGGCGAGGTGATGCCCGAGGGCCAGGTCGGCAGCATCGAGGTCCGCGGCCCGAACGTCTTCACCGGCTACTGGCGGATGCCCGAGAAGACCGCGTCGGAGTTCCGCGCGGACGGGTTCTTCATCACCGGTGACCTCGGCCGGATCGACGAGGACGGCTACCTCTGTATCTCCGGCCGCGGCAAGGACCTGATCATCTCCGGCGGCTTCAACATCTACCCGAAGGAGATCGAGGAACTGCTCGACGCCCACCCGAAGGTCCTGGAGTCCGCCGTCATCGGCGTGCCCCACCCGGACTTCGGCGAGACCGTCGTCGCCGTCGTCGTCCGGCAGCCGGGCCAGGAGCCCGAGGCCGACGAGCTTCTCGCCTCCATCGCCGGAGACCTCGCCCGGTTCAAGCACCCGCGCGCCATACGGATCGTCGAGGCCCTGCCGCGCAACGTCATGGGCAAGGTCCAGAAGGCCGAACTGCGCAAGCAGTACAACGAGTTGTTCACCGCGGTGGACGCGTAACCTCCCTCGCCCGGCTCTCCCCGGCTCTCCCGCCACCCCCCGCATTGCTCATGTCCCCAAGTCCCCAAGTCCCCAAGTCTCTCAGTGTGGAGTAGACGATGGTCCTCTATGGAGTGGCAGCACTGGCTGCGTGCATGCTCGCAGGCACGCTCGTCGGTGAACTGCTCGGCGACGCCCTCGGCGTCGACGCGAACATCGGCGGAGTCGGCTTCGCCATGATCATGCTGGTGCTCGTCACCCATTGGCTGCGCCGGAAAGACAAGTTCCCCAAGGCCTCCGAGCAGGGCGTGCTCTTCTGGAGCGCGATGTACATACCGATCGTCATCGCCATGGCCTCCACTCAGAACGTGGCCAAGGCCGTCACCGGGGGCCCGATGGCGCTCCTGGCCGGCCTCGGCGCGGTCGTCGCGACGGGCGCCCTGGTGCCCGTCCTCACACGGATCGGAGAGCCGGCGCAGCCGCTCCCGCCGCTGACCGCCGACGGCGAGGAGATCGCCGCGGCGACCGACACCGCCACGCAGCAGCAGGGGGCCTGACATGGACGTCGACGTACTCATCTCCGTCTGCAAGGACAACGGCCTGATCGTGGCGTTCGCCCTCATCGGTGGGCTGATGCTGCTGTCCGCGTGGCTGTCCAAGGTCCTGACCCGCGGCCGTCTGCAGGGCTCCGCCATCGCCATCATGCTGGGCCTGGTGCTGGCCTATGTCGGCGGGCAGGCGACGGGCGGCGAGGGTGGCCTCGCCGACTTCACTGCGCTGTCGGGCCTGAGCCTGATGGGCGGCGCCATGCTGCGGGACTTCGCGATCGTCTCCACCGCGTACGGAGTCGACCTGCGCGAGATCAAGCAGGCCGGGCTCACCGGCGTGCTGTCGATCCTGCTGGGCGTGCTGGTGTCGTTCTTCGTCGGGTCCGTCGTCGCCGCGCTGTTCGGCTACACGGACGCCGCGTCGATGGCGACGATCGGTGCCGGCGCGGCCACGTACATCGTCGGACCCGTGACCGGCACCGCGGTGGGCGCGAGCTCCGACGTGATCGCCCTGTCGGTGGCGGCCGGGCTGGTCAAGTCCGTGGTGGTGATGGTGGGCACGCCGCTCGTGGCCCCGCTGATCGGCCTCAACAACCCTAAGTCCGCCATGGCGTTCGGCGGGCTGCTCGGCACGACGTCCGGCGTGGCCGGCGGCCTCGCGGCGACCGACAAGCGACTCGTGCCCTACGGCGCGATGACAGCAACCTTCTACACCGGCGTCGGCTGTCTGCTCGGTCCGTCCCTGCTGTACGTGACACTGCGCGCCGTCGTCGGCGGGTGACGCGCCGGCCCGACGTTGCCGGCATCCTCAGTGCTTCAGCAGGATCTCACCGTCCGACCCGGGTGTTCGCCCAAGGCCGGGAGTGGGGCGAGATCCTGCTGAAGCACCAGCGCGGCCTCGGTAACTGGCGTTCAGGCGTCGCCGAGCCCCGTGATCCGCCGACGGTCGCTCGGCGTCGCCACCTCCCGCCCCAGCACCTCCGCCAGCTGCTTCGCCCCCCGGAACGCCTCCAGGTTCGATGTCAGCTTCTCCTGCTTGTGCGGGTACTTCCAGACCGTGTCCTCCATGCCGACCCGGATGTGCAGCCCGAGCGCTGCCGCGACCGTGGCGAGGTAGATGGAGGCGCAGCCGGCCGCGCAGACGAGGATGGTGGCTCCGGGGTCGGTGTCGTAGATGAGGGACGCGAAGCGGAGGAGGCCGTCGACCATCTGGCGCGGGTTCGCCATGGGGTTGCAGCCGGGCAGGCCCGGAAGGACGCACCACAGCTGGCCGGGGCTCAGCAGGCCGCTCTTGAAAAGGTAGCGGTCGGCGTTGGAGACGTCGGCGTAGACCGCGATGATGGGGCCGAGCCGGACTCCAGGATCAGGCGGGTCTTCCCCAGGAGGAGCGGGACGGGCTTGGCGAAGAGGGAGTCGCCGGGGTACACGACCGTGGTGTTCACCGGGACCGCGTCCAGGACGTGGTCGTCGAGGCAGCGCTTCATCTCGTCCGACTCGCCGTCGAGCGCGGTGACGAGGCAGCCGTCGATGGACAGCGCGGGTGCCGATAAATCATCCGCGCAGGTGAAGGCCCTGATCGTCGAGCACAGGCGTGGGCGGTCACGCCGCCCACGACTGCGCTGTTCCAGCACATGGTGGACGGCGGCACCATGGTCTGCCGTGCTGCTGCGCCTGGCCTACCACGCCATGACGAACACCTTCTCGCTCATACGCCTGCTGCCGATGAGCGACCGCGACAAGAAGATCGAGATCCTGGTGCTGCGGCGCCAACTCACCGTCCTGCAACGCCAGGTCGAGAAACCAGCATTTACGCCGGGCGACCGGTTCCTGCTCGCCGGGCCGCTCCACCACCTGCCGATGGACAAGCTTCGACGGCTCCACCTGCTGGTGCGCCCGGACACCATCCTGCGCTGGCACCGCAACTTCCTAAAACATCGTCACGCCGCGACATGTGAGGGGTCACGAAGTTTCCGGACAGGGATCCAATAGGGTTGTCCTGAACAGGAAACGAGGAAGAAGTGGCGCCACCCAGTAAGTACTCGCCGGAGTTCCGCGAGGAAGCCGTCCAGATCGCGTTGACATCAAGCAAGACGATCTCTGAAGTCGCCCGGGATCTTGAGCTGAACCCAGAGACGCTCCGGGGTTGGGTGAAAAAGCACCAGAAGCAGCAGGAACCGGCTCCCGACGCGGAACTGACAGTGAACGAGCGGGCGCGTCTGAAGGAACTGGAACGACGTAACCGTGAGCTGGAGATGGAAGTTACCTTCCTGAAAAAAGCCGCAGCGTACTTCGCGAAGGATCCCCGGTAGCAAGCAAGTACGAGTTCATCGACGAGATGCGGCTCGACACCGAGAAGTACGCGTACAGCGTCGAGTTCATGTGTGGCCGGCTCGGCGTCTCCAGATCCGGCTACTACGACTGGCGATCCCGCCCGGAATCCGCGACGGCCCGGCGGCGCGAAGAACTGAAACTGCTCATCGAGAAGGCCTTCGACATGTCCGACGGCACCTACGGCCACCGGCGCATCCAGGCCCAGCTGGACCGCTGGGGTGTCACCGCCGGACTGGAACTGGTCCGCCAATTCATGCGTGATCTGGGCCTTGAGCCCTGCCAGCCGCAGCCGAAGAGGTTCAGCCTCACCCAGGCCACGGCCGGCCAGGTGCCGGACCTTGTCGGCCGCAATTTCACCGCTGACGCACCCGGCGAAAAACTCGTCGGTGACATTACCTACATCGCGACAGGGGAAGGCTGGCTGTACCTCGCAACGGTCATCGACTGCTGCACGAAGGAAGTCATCGGCTACGCGATGGACGATAACTATCAAACCCCACTGATATCCAGAGCGATCCGCAACGCAGCGCGGAACAGGAACCTCTCCGCTGGCGCGATATTTCACTCCGACCGTGGAAGTAACTACATGTCAGCCGAGTTCGGGAAGACGCTCGACCGGTTCGGGCTCCGCAGATCTTCCGGCCGCACCGGGATCTGTTTCGACAACGCCATGGCCGAATCGTTCTTCGGTACCCTGAAGAACGAGCGTGTATCCAGGGTGACTTACCTGACGCGCGCGGCTGCCCGCCAGGACATCACTCGGTACATCGAATTCTGGTACAATCACAAACGCCTCCACTCGGCAGTGGGTTACCGCCCTCCGCGCGAAGTTCACGCCGAATACGAGAAGTTGCGAATCGCCGCGTGAAATAGGCAGTCAGACGCCTGTCCGGAAAATGCGAGGCCCCTCACATCTCCGTGCCCTCACGCCCCCGGACACGCAGCCCCCATCCCATTCCCATACCGCCGCCCCCGTTTTCCGATACGTCGGGGCATCCTTATCGTGAATGGCGCAGGCCACTAGATCACAAACACGACATTGCGCGCGCATCCCTGCGCTTGACGAGGATTGACCGAATCCAGCCCCTCGCCTGCAGGCCGTCGGAGAAGTTGACAAGTGCTCTGCGCCGCTAGCTGCCCAACTGGGATATTTCCGGAAAGTCGGCGGCGGGGTCATTCTCACCGCCGGACGACGCCCTCTCAAGGGGTATAACCAGGTCAGAGACCATGCCGAGGCCGTGGTGGTCGCCTGGCGGTCGCAGTGGACGGAGGCTGGATGTGTCGGCGTACCCTGCCGCATGCTGGAGGCGATCCCCATGCCTACAACCGCCCCCGCCGGCCGCGGTCGTGTCTACCGCCGCTGCGGCTGCCGAGACCTTCATCGCCACCAGCTCGGTGCACACTGTCCACATCTGGTCACGGACAGCGAACACGGCACGTGCACCTTCGCCGTCGACACCCCCACCCCGGATCACCACCGTACGACCATCCGCCGCGGCGGCTTCCCAAGCCAGGACAGCGCAGAGACTGCGCTCCGCAGATTCCTCGAGGGCGAGGCGGGCGGGTTCGACGCCGATCCCAACCAGCCAGTCGCCGACCACCTCAACGCCTGGCTCACCGCGAAAGCACTTGTGCTGAAGCCGACCACCATGGCCCGCTACCGGGACTACGTCCGCAACGACCTCATCCCCGGCTTCGGCACCCTCAAGCTCGACCAGCTCGGGCACCGGCACATCGCCGCCTTCGCCACCAGCCAACTCGCCGCCGGCCGCGGCAAAGTCACCCTCTCCAGGTGTCTGGCCACCCTCTCCAGCGCGCTGGGCGACGCCGTCCGCCAGCACCGCCTCCCCCACAACCCCGCCAGTCCCCCGATCGTGCGCCGACCGCCCTCACCGGAGCGGCGGATCTGGACCCCAGAGGAGGCCGCCCTCTTCCTCTCCTACTGCCACCAGGCCGACCCCGACATGGCCGACCTGTTCGAGTTCCTCATCGGCACCGGCATGCGCAAGGGCGAAGCCCTCGGCCTGCACTGGGACGACGTCCACCTCGACGAGTGCGTCCTCTACGTACGCT
Organism: Streptomyces sp. DS1-CR2; assembly: GCF_055760475.1. Classification (NCBI taxonomy): domain Bacteria; kingdom Bacillati; phylum Actinomycetota; class Actinomycetes; order Kitasatosporales; family Streptomycetaceae; genus Streptomyces; species Streptomyces sp. DS1-CR2. Next base: position 7,697,303 of record NZ_CM147085.1, on the reverse strand, counting down.
CCACACTCTCCGCCATCGACAACAACCACCTCGCCCTCACCAGCCCGAAGACCCGATCGAGCCGCAGCTGGGTCGCCATCTCGCCCCGCGTCGCCGCAGCGCTGCAGCATCGGGCACGTACGGTTCCTCGCACCCACAGCGATGCTGCCGATCCGTTCGCCGGACTGGTCTTCTGTCGGCCCGACGGCCGCCCCCTCGGACCACAACTCGTGCTCGACCGGTTCCACCGTCTCTCCGACGAAGCCGGCGTCCCCAGAGTCACGGTTCACGACCTGCGACACCTGGCCGCCACCATCACCATCACCGCCGGAGTCCCCCTCACGGTGGTCTCCAAGACCCTGCGACACTCCACCCTGTCCACCACCGCGAACCTCTACAGCCACCTCACCCAACAGGCCGCACGCGAAGCCGTCGACACCATCGACCGCACCCTCACCCAGGCCGAGACCACCACGCGACCACATCCGCAGCCTCCGCGAAGCCTTCCGCCGGCTGCGCAAGCCTGCCCCGCCCGCCTTCAGCACCGCCGTGAACCAGCCGCACCCAAGGCGTGCGACCACACTGCGACCACCACGCCCCGGAACACACGAAAGGCCGCCCTCTCCATCACGAGAGAACGGCCTCCGACCTGCGCCAACACAAGTCGGGACGACAGGATTTGAACCTGCGACCCCTTGACCCCCAGCCGTTCTGCGATGTGGCAGGGCACTGACGGCGGCGCTACGCTCCGCGCGGCGGTTCAGGACCACTCCAGACACGTGACGGCCCTCCGCCGCCTTTGACTGTCCGTCGAACGCCACCGCAGCATCGACAGCCGGGGCAGGGGTGGCCCCTGAACCCGGGGAGACCAACGCGACAACAGCCGCCCTCAGGGCGGCTGCTGCGGCTGCGCTGCGACACCTGCCTACCGACATCTCTACCTCCAGATCGTCACGGCGCCGGGAGAACCCGCCACCGCCTCCATACCGTGCAGTGGCCGGCCGGCACGGATTGGTTGCCGGCCTGCCGGTGCTCGATGAACCGCGAGGATCAGGGGGATTGAGCCGAACGACCTGGCCGACTGCTTCGGGCTGCGAGAATGGCCGGGTCAGCCGTTCGGCGTACGGCGACGGGCTCGCGGCGTGCCCGACGCGTATGCCTCCGACCAGTGGGAAGCCCTCAACCATGACCGCCCAGCGCAGCTCCGCCGTGCACCTCCCTTCCGTCCACCAGCTCAAGGTCGGTCTGGAGGGGATGAAACCGCCGGTGTGGCGACGTCTGGTGGTTCCCTCGGACGTCACGCTGGGCTCGCTACACGACGTGATCCAGATGGCGTTCGGATGGCAGGACATACACCTGCACGCTTTCGAGGACCGCATGGGCGGGCGGTACGCCCCGCCGGAGGACCTCGACATCCCGGTCTTCGACGAGGAGGAGGCCGTCCTCGCGGACGTCCTGCCGCGCACCGGCGACCGTATGGACTACACCTACGACTTCGGCGACGACTGGCTGCACCGGATCACGGTGGAGGGGGTGCGCCCCGCCGAAGGAGGCGAAGGGGAGCGTGCGGTGTGCACGGGCGGGCGGCGGGCCATGCCGCCCGCCGAGGACCTCGGCGGCGGATGGGGGCTGGCCGAGCTGCTGGAGCGGTACGCGGACGGGGAGCACCCGAGCCCCACTCCCGTCCGGCGCGGTGGTGAGAAGTGGGTGGGGCACGAGGGCCTGCACGACGAGGTGCTGGCGGGCCTGTACGAGGAGGGCTTCGACCCGGCTGCCTTCGACCCTGCCGAGCTCACCCGATCCCTCGCACAGGTGCCGATGCGGCGGGCGGCGGTCACACGAGCCGGGCGGCGTGGCAAGCGAGCCGAACGCAAGGCCCCGCAGGGGACGTACCGCTGCGAGTGCGGCGAGTTCCACTCGCTGCCCGGCGGCGCGGTCCCGCTCGCCGACGACGACGGTATGGGCGAAGAGGCGTCGCCAGCCGGTCTCTTCGACGCCGCGGACGTCCGGCTCCCGGCCGTACGGCTGCCCGGCGCGGCGGAGTTGGCCCACACCGTGCGCGAGGTGCCCGCCTTCATGGCGGCGGTGCGGCTCGGGCACTGGTGCGGCGGCGGGCGGGAGCTGACTCCGAAGGGGCTGCTGCGGCCGAAGCTCGCCCGGCAGGCAGTGGAGGAGGCCGAGCTGTGGCGCCTCGACTCCGAGGAATGGGGTGATCCCGAGCAGCGGGCCGCGCAGCTGGCGAAGATCCGCAGCGCGGCCGATATGGAGCCGGTGGACCTGCCCTGGGAATGGGCGCTGAACTGCGGCTTCATTGACGTGGACGGCAACCGCGCGCACGCCGGCGCCGAGCTGCCGAACGAGGACGACGACGCAGCGCTGCTGGCCGCCTGGCAGGAGGCGGTGGCGGGCGCGGTGACCGAACTCGCGCTCATCTTCCCCGCGTTGGACGGGCCGCTGGGCGAGCTGGCACCGCTGCAGGAGCTGACCGACGCGGCCCCGCCGCTGGTGTTCCTGATGCTGCTCGCGGCGTACGGGCTGCCCGACGGGGAGTGGGTGGATGTCGCCGACTTCCTCACCGACGGCCTGTCAGGACTGGCCGAGGGCCCGGCCCGACAGTTGGTGTCGGCGCTCCTCGCCGACCAGTACCACGACATCGCCGGGACGCTGGAGCTGTTCGGCGCCGCCGAGCGCGACGGCCAGGACCCGCGGGCGGACGCCGCCGTCCTCACCCTGCTGTTCGACGGCGGCGGGCAGGGCATGCTGCCCGCCGACCGCTTCCGGCTCACGGCGCTGGGCCGCTCCGGCCTGCGCGCGCTGCTGGTGACGGCAGGTATCCCGGCGCCGGTGATCGGCTCGCTCGCCAGGGCGGACGCCCGCGAACTGCTGGCCGCACTCCCCTCGTACCCCGCCGAGGCGGATGCGGCGGCGGAGGTGGCGGCCTGGCTCGCGGCGCGCTCCGCGGCGGACGCGGCGGTGCAGGTGGTGGACGCCTGCGACGGTACGGAGCCGGCCGACGCGCTGCGCCGCCTTGAGGCCCCGCGCGTACTGGCCGCCGTACTGGATGCGGACCTCACCGGGAGGGCGAAGACGGTGCTGCGCAAGGCCGCCGTCTCCCAGATCACCGGCTGCGCGCACGCGGCGGCTTCCATGCTGCGCCGGATCGACGAGCCCGCCGAGGGGGAGGCAGCCTGGGGCCTGGAGTGGATGCTGGTGGACGGTGCGCTGCCGTTCGCCGCGGCAGGCGAACAGGCACTGCGCGACAGGCTGCTGGCGGGTCCCGGGGACGGGAGGCGTCCGCTCGATCAGCTCGCCGAGGGCGCCGACGAACTGTGGCGCGCCGGCCACCCGCACACCGGCGAGGTGCTCGGCGCGCTGGCCGACGCCGTCAGGCCCCTCGACAAGGCCCTGGCCAAACGGCTGCGGAAGGCCGCGTTCAAGGCGGGAAACGCCAAATGAGCCGAGTTTTCAGGGAGCTCACTGCCGAGGCCGCGCCGCTCGCCGACCCTGCTGCCATCGCCTGGGCGCGCGAGCACCTGGCCGCGGACGGCTGGGCCGCCGTGTTCGCGCCGGCCGAGCCGGGGCAGCCGGCCCGGCTCGGCCGCCTGGTGTTCTACCGGCCCACCGCCGGTGCCCGCCGCGTACCCGCCGCGGCCGCCGCACGTCAGACGGTGGAGCGGGTCCGGCTGGAGCTGGTCCTGCCGCACGGCGCCGGGGTGCGCACCCGCGGCGTCGACGGTTGGGCGCTCGGCACCGGCGACGCGCTCGCCCTCCTGCTCGACCTGCCCGAGACGGGCATCCATCGGTCGCTCGCCGCCTGGGCGTCCGTCGCCCGCCACGCCCTGCAGCTGCTCGGCGAGGGGCGTCTGTATCCGGCGCTGACCTCCGACACGTACACCACCTGGCGCTTCGGGCCGCCCGGCCAGCGGGGCAAGCGGGACCTGGACGCGCTGGCCGCCGCTCTGCCCCCGTACGCCCACAATCTGCCCGCGCCCCCGGCAGACGACAAGGCCGTACGGATCGCCGAACCGGCAGCCCTGGTACGGGAGTTCTGTGACGCGATCGCGGACACCCTGCCGCGCACCCCGGCCGCCGGCTGGGCCGCGCCCGGCAACCCGTACGCCGACCGCGCGACCGCCCTGCACCCGCGCCTGGCCCAGTGGGCGGCCGAAGCCGCAGCCGAGCGGGCCGCGCAGGTCGGTGTGGAGCTGCGGGTCGAGCCCCCGGCCGGACGGCGCCGCGTCTTCCACGCGGTGCTGCAGCTACGGACCGCGGCCGACCCGTCCTTGGTCCTGGACGCTGCCGAGCTGTGGGCCGACCCGCACCTCGCGCAGCGTCTGCTCGGCCCGCACGCCGAGGCCGAGACGCTGCTGGCGCTGCGCCGCGGCGCACGGGCCTGGCAGCCCCTGACCCGCCTGCTCGCCGAAGCCACACCGAGCGCGCTGCGGCTCGACGACGAGGAGGCCATGCAGCTGCTGGGGGACGCCACCGACGCGCTGCGCTCGGCGGGCGTGCGCGTGCACTGGCCGCGCGAGCTGGTCAAGGCCCTCGACATGCGGGCGGAGATCGGGGCGGCCACCGCGCCCGGCGCGACCGTGGACACCCTGCTGGGCAGGGACGCCCTGCTCGACTTCTCCTGGCAGGTCGCGCTCGGCGGCGAGCAGCTCACCGAGGCCGAACTCGACCTGCTCGCCGAGGCCCGCCGCCCGCTGGTCAAGCTGCGCGACCAGTGGGTGGTCGCCGACCCGAAGCTGGTGGCCCGCCTCAAGCGGCAGCGCAGCCGCGAACTCGCCCCGCTGGAGGCACTCCAGGCGGCGCTGACCGGTGAGGTGGAATGGGACGGCGAACGCGTCGCGGTGGAGACGGCCGGCGCCTTCGGCGAACTGGTCGACCGGCTGCGCGCCGGCGAGGGCCGCGCCGCCGTCCGCGTGCCTCGGGGCCTGACGGCCACCCTGCGCGACTACCAGAAGCGCGGACTGGCCTGGCTGTCGGACATGACCCGCCTGACGCTCGGCGGGATCCTCGCCGACGACATGGGCCTCGGCAAGACCGTCACCCTGCTCGCCCTCCACCTGCACCGCCAGGAGCAGCCCGACACCGCAGGCCCCGCCCTCGTGGTCTGCCCGGCCTCGCTGCTCGGCAACTGGCAGCGCGAGGCGGCCCGCTTCGCTCCCGCCGTCCCGGTGCGCCGCTACCACGGCGGCGAACGCACCCTCGATCACCTCGCCGGTGACGAACTCGTCCTGGTCACCTACGGGGTGCTGCGCCGGGACCGTGAGCGGCTGGCCGCCGTCAAGTGGTCGCTGGTGGCCGCCGACGAGGCCCAGCACGTCAAGAACCCGTACGCCACGACCGCCCGCGAGCTGCGCGCGCTGCCCGCCCGCGCCCGCGTCGCGCTCACCGGCACCCCGGTGGAGAACAACCTCTCCGAGCTGTGGGCGCTGCTTGACTGGACCACCCCCGGTCTGCTCGGCCCGCTGTCCGCCTTCCGCGACCGCTTCGCGAAGGCCATCGAGCGCGGCGCGCTGGGCGCGGACGGCGACGAGGAGACCGCCGAGCAGGCCCGGCGGGCCGCCGAGCAACTCACCCGGCTCACCCGCCCGTTCCTGCTGCGCCGCCGCAAGTCCGATCCGGGCATCGCCCCTGAGCTCCCGGCCAAGACGGAGACCGACCACCCCGTCACCCTCACCCGTGAGCAGGCCGCCCTGTACGAGGCGCAGGTGCGCGAGACCATGATCCTCATCGAGAAGGCGGACGGCATCGCCCGCCGCGGCCTGGTGCTCAAACTCCTCACCGCACTCAAGCAGATCTGCAACCACCCCGCCCACTACCTGCGCGAGACCGGCCCGCTGCCCAGCCGCTCGGGCAAGCTGGACCTCCTCGACGAACTCCTCGACACCCTGGTCGCCGAGGACGAGGGCGCCCTGGTCTTCACCCAGTACACGCAGATGGGCCGACTCCTGGAGCGGCACTTCGCCGACCGCGGCATCCGCGCCCGCTACCTGCATGGCGCCACCCCCGTCCCCCGGCGCGAGGAGATGGTCGCCGCCTTCCAGCAGGGCGAGTTCCCCATCTTCCTGCTCTCCCTTAAGGCCGCCGGCACCGGCCTCAACCTCACCCGCGCCACCCATGTCATCCACTACGACCGGTGGTGGAACCCCGCCGTCGAGGACCAGGCCACCGACCGCGCCTACCGCATCGGCCAGGACCGCCCCGTCCAGGTCCACCGGCTCACCACGCAGGGCACCGTCGAGGACAAGGTCGCCCGCCTGCTCGGGGCCAAGCGCGCCCTCGCGGACCAGATCATCGCCTCCGGCGAGGCCGCCCTGACCGAACTGACCGACGCCGACCTCGCCGAACTCGTCGCACTGTCCAAGGAGTTCGAGGCATGACCCCCTCCCGCAAAGCGCCGCGCACCGGCAGCCGCGCCTTCGCCGCCACCTGGTGGGGCCAGGCCTGGGTGGACGCCCTGGAAGCCTCTACCCTCGACGCCGGCCGCCTCTCCCGCGGCCGCACCTACGCCCGCAAGGGCATGGTCGGCCCGGTTACCACCACCCCCGGCCTGCTGCGCGCCGAGGTCGAGGGCAGCGCCCCCTGGCCGTACGACGCAGCGCTGCACCTGCGCGTCCTCACCGGCGCCCAGTGGGAGACCCTCCTCGGCGCCATCGCCGCGCAAGCCGGCCGCACCGCTGCCCTCCTCGACGGGGAGATGCCCGCCGACCTCGTCGACGACGCGCGCGCCGCCGGTGTCCCCCTGCTGCCCGAGGCGAGCGAACTCGACCCGGAGTGCTCCTGCCCCGACTGGGGCTATCCCTGCAAGCACGCCGCCGCCCTGTGCTATGCCACCGCCGCCCATCTCGACGACGATCCCTTCTGGCTCTTCACCCTCCGCGGCCGTACCAAGGACGCCGTCCTCGCCGCGCTGCGCACCCGCCGCCAGGCCCTCACCGACACCGCGCCCGAGACCGGCGAGACGGCCCGCGGCCGGGGCGTGCCCGCCCGCGAGGCGTTCGCCTCCTGGAACGGCAGCTTCACCCCGCCGGCCCGCGAGCCGGCCGGGAGTACGCACGGCGAAGCCGACACAGCCCCCTCTCCCGTCACCACCGCGCCCCCGCCCGGCGCCCCCTTCACCCTTGACGACCTCGAAGCGCTCACCCGCGACACCGCTCAGCGCGCCCGCCACCTCGCCGCCGGGCACACCGCATCCCTCACCAGCGCCCCGCTGGAGGACGCCGTGCGCCTCGCCGCGACCGGCATCGGCGAGGACTGGTTCCACCAGCTCGTACGCGCCGCCGGCGTGCCCGCGCTCGACTTCGCCCTCCTGGTCCGCGCCCTTCGCCACGGCGGCCCCGCGGGCATCGCCGTCGCCCGCGCACCCCTCGTCCCCGACCCCGCAGCCATGGCCGCCGCCCGCACCGCCCTCACCGACCCCGACACCGCGGACGACACCGCCCGCACCGCACGGCTGCGTGCCTGGCGCAACCGCCTCACCGCCGACGACGAGGGCGTCCAGATCCGCTTCGGCCCCGACAACCGATGGCATCCCTACACCCGCGAAGGCCGCAATGCCGCATGGTGGCCCTGTGCCCCCGCCACAGCCGACCCCGTCGCCGCTCTGGTCGCAGCCCGCACCGCCGCCGCACCGCGCTGACGCGGCCACCGTGCGGGTGCCGATAAATCATCCGGACAGGTCACGCGGCATGTCGGTACTCGTGGAGGGTGCCGCCGAGCCGGTCGCGTCGGCGAACATCGAGGCGGGTGATCCGGTCCGGCTCGGTGACCGGTGCGGGCAGTGCATGCAGCGGAGCGGCCTGGCCAAGGGCCCGGTGTGGCCGGTGTTCGTTATAGTGCCGCTCGAACTCACGCAGCACGTTGTGCGTGCCGATAAGTCCATCCGCGCTGGTGAAAGGGCCTGGCTGGACAATCGGGTCCGGAGGGCTGATCGACCGTTCCCGCCAGCTCAGCTCCGGCATGATGTTCGATCGTGTTACTACGCCTGGCCTATCTGGCCGTCACGAACGCTTTCGCCGCGCTGCGGCTGTTGCCGTTGAGCGATCGGGACAAGGACGTGGAGATCCTCGCTCTGCGGCACCAGCTCGCAGTCCTTGAACGGCAGCTCGGTACAGCCCGACCGAACTTCGCTCCCGAGGACCGTGCGTTCCTCGCCGCCCTGCTCCATCGTCTGCCCAGACATGCCCTGAGCAGGCTGCGGCTGCTGGTTCGGCCGGACACGGTGCTGCGCTGGCACCGCGACCTGACAAAGTGTCGGCACGCAGCCCGCTCACGCCCTTAAGCGCACCGGCCGGCCAAGGACCGTGCGCTCCATCCGGCAACTGGTATTGCGCTTCGCGAAAGAGAACCCGAACTGGGGTTACCGACGGAACCACGGCGAACTCGCCATGCTCGGCATCAAGATCGCGGCTTCCACCGTCTGGGAGATCCTGCGCGCCGCCGGAATCAATCCGGCTCCGCAGCGCTCCACCACAACCTGGGCTGACTTCCTGCACACACAGGCAGATGCTCTCCTCGCGTGCGACTTCTTCGAGACCGTCACGCTTACCGGTACCCGGCTGCATGTGCTCGCGGTGATCGAGCACGCCAGTCGCCGGATCCGGATCCTGGGCGCCACCGCGCACCCGACCGCCGCCCGGGTCACGCAAGCCGCACGAAACCTCGTCATAGACCTGGAGGACGCCGGTCATCATGCACGATTCCTGATCCCCGACCGGGACGGCAAGTATCCCCAACTGTTCGACTCGATCCTCGCGGATACCGGAATCAAAGTGGTGCTCACCGGCATCCGCATGCCCCGGATGAACGCGATCATGGAACGTTGGGTACGCACCTGCCGCCGCGAACTACTCGACCGCACACTGATCTGGAACCCGCACCATCTCCTCTGCGCCCTTCGAGAGTTCGAAGACCACTACAACAACCACCGCCCGCATCGTGCACTCGGCCAAGCATCACCTCTACGCTCACACCCCGAGCCGGTCACCAATCCCGGCCAGATCGCCCACCTGAACATACGCAGACGCGACCGCCTCAGCCCGGATCCACCGGCTTGCCGCCTGTGGATAGTTCTTCCGGAAACGAGGAAGTGCCTTGTGACCTGCGATGATGGGGTTTCTCTAGGACCACATCAGGCACGATCGGCAAGGCACTTCCGAGATGCAATCTTCCCATGCCGCCACGGCGGTCTCGTCCGCGTTCGATGACCCGAATCTGATCGCGTACGGCGGGCTTGAGCCAGTGGTGCGCCTGGCCGAGCGATGCGGCCTGCCCACGCTGGCCGATGAGCTCATCCGGCTTCCGAAGTCGAAGGACGGCACCGGGGCCTTCCCCGCGGCGAAGCTGATGTCGCTGGTGGGCGGTATGGTCGCGGGTGCGGACAGCATCGAGGACATGGACCGGCTGCGGCACGGCGGACTCGGTCGTTTGTTTTCGGGGGTGCGGGCCCCGTCCACGCTGGGCAACTTCCTGCGCTCCTTTACCCACGGGCATGTGAAGCAACTGCACGCCGTGGCCCGCCGGTTGTTGCCCCGCCTCGCAGCGCACACCCCGCTGCTGCCCGGCGCGGATCAGGTCGCCTATGTGGACATCGACGACACGATCCGCCGCACCTACGGCTACGCCAAGCAGGGCGCCGGATACGGATACAGCAAGGTCAAGGGGCTCAATGCGCTGCTGGGGATCGTCTCCACACCCCTTGCCGCCCCGGTAATCGCCGCCACCCGGCTGCGCAAGGGACCGTCCAACTCCGCGCGCGGGGCAGCCGCGTTCGTGACCGAGACCATCCGCACCGCCCGCGCCTGCGGCGCGAGCGGCCTGCTGGTCGTGCGGGCCGACTCCGCGTTCTACGGCGCCGATGTCGTGAACGCCTGCCGGACCCTGGACGCCCGCTTCTCGATCACGGTGCGGATGAACGCCTCCATCAAGGCCGCCATCGCGCGCATCGACGAGAACGCCTGGACGGCGATCAAGTACCCCAAAGCGACCTGGGACGAGGAGGGCCAGTGCTGGATCTCGGACGCGGAGATAGCCGAGATCGACTACACGGCCTTCACCTCCAAGCCGAAGCAGCAGCAGGTCATCGCCCGCTTGATCGTGCGGCGGGTCAAGCGTCTGGCCCCCGATACCGTCCCCGCCGGTCAGGGCACGCTCTTCGATACCTGGCGCTACCACGCCGCGTTCACCAACTCCCCGCTCTCGCTGGTGGACGCCGAGCGTGATCACAGGCGGCACGCTGTCGTGGAACAAGTGATCGCGGACGTCAAGAACAGCGCCTTCGCGCACGCCCCCTCCGGCTACTTCCAGGCGAACGCCGCCTGGCTCACCCTGGCCGCCGTGGCGCACAACCTGACCCGTGCCGCCGGAACTCTGGCCGGAACCTTCCACGCCAGAGCGACCACCGCCACGATCCGCGACCACCTCATCAACGTGCCCGCCCGCCTGGCCCGCACAGCCCGCCGCCTCACCCTCCATCTACCCGAACGCTGGCCCTGGCGAGGCGACTTCATGCAGCTGATCACCGTCTTGCACGCGCCACCGTCCACGGCCTGACACGCCCTGACCGACCCGCCCGAAAGGGCCCGAGACCTACGGACATGTGGAAGAGCTGGGCAGACCAGCGGCCATTCCATGCCCGAACCCGCAGATCAACCTCGGACCAGCCCGAACACCCCCGAAACGATCACTCTCAAAACAAGCCGGTGGATCCGGGCTCAGCAGAACGCTCCACGAATACCACCATGCAGCCTGACCAGCTCGGATGACCTTTTCGGCACCCACAACGACGAGAACGCTCCCTGAATCCTGTGGGGCTCGGAAAATCATCGCTGCAGGTCGCAACCATCGCGCGGTCTGAACTGAAACCATGCCGGCGTGATCGTCTCATTGCTGTATAAAGTCGCCCGCGAGCTGCTGTCCGTCCCCAGGGTGCTGTTGCGTCGCGACAGCACCAAGGCCGCCGAGTTGCTTGTCCTCCGCCATGAGAATGCGGTGCTACGCCGTCAGATCGCCGGCCCGGTCCGCCACGAGCCCGCGGACCGGTTCTGGCTGGCCGCTGCCCTTGCCGATAACTCATCCTGTCCCGCTCGGAAATACGATTCCGGCTCTGGCCTGCAGCTTCTCCACGCGGGGCAACAGCCTCAATGGCGCCTGGGATGACCCTTCGATGTCGCTGTCGATCGTCACCATGCTGGTCCGGAATCTGATCAAGGTACCCTCTGCCGTACTCCGCAGCCGCGTGGCCAAGGACGCAGAAGTCCTCGCGTTACGGCATGAGAACACGGTGCTGCACCGTCAGAACGCCCGCGTCTGCTACGAGCCCGCAGACCGGATCTGGCTCGCCGCACTCTCGCGGTGCGTCCCACGCGAGCGCTGGCGCCAGACCTTCACGATCACCCCGGCCCCCACCACACTGCTGGCCTGGCACCGCCAACTCATCGTCAGAAAACGGATGTTCACGCGGCACCGCCGCCCCGGCAGACCCTCCACCGCGCCCGCCGTTAAACAGCTCATCCTGCGCCTGGCCCAGGAGAACAGCAGCTGGGGCCACCTCCGGATACAGAGCGAACTCGCCCGCCTCGGCTACCCGATCGCCCCGTCCACAGTCTGGGAGATCCTCCACGCAGCCGGCATCGCCCCCGCGCCGCACGCTCCGGCCCGACCTGGCGACAGTTCACGACCACCCAGGCCACGGCATCATCGCCGCCGACTTCCCGTACCTGGACACCATCTCGCTCAAGCGCCTGTACGCCCTGATCTTGATCGAACACGGCACCCGCCGCGTCCACCTCGCCGGCGTCACCGCCCACCCCACCGCCGCGTGGACCGTTCAGCAGGCCAGGAACCTTGCCATAACGCAGGGGCGCCGATTGGACTCGCTGCGCTTCCTCCTCCGGGACCGGAACAGCAAGTACACCCGCACCTTCGACGCCGCCAACGACGTGGAGATCCTGCTCAGCCCACCGCAGGCGCCCAAAGCGAACGCGATCTGCGAGAGAGTCGTGGGCACCCTCCGCCGCGAGCTCCTCGACCGCATGCTGATCTACAACGAGGCCCATGCCCGCGCAGTCCTGGCCGAATACATCAGGCACTACAACGGGCACCGCCCCCACCAGTCCCGACAGCAACTGCCCCCGGACAGCGCCGAACCAGCCACCCCGGCCACCGTCACCAACCTCCAGGCCCACCAGATCCGGCGACAACGCCTCCTCGGATGCCTGATCAACCAGTACGAGAGAACCGCCTGACCGAACGGCCCCTTCGCCGCAGCTCACAGCACCGAATCGTATTTTCGAGCGGCACAGGCCCCGCCTGCGTCGCTCCAGCTCAGCGGAGATACGACCGAACTCTTCTTGGTGGCGTGAGCGGTTGGTGTCAGACTTCTGGGCTTCCGTCCGGGCGTACGCGCGCGGTCCCCTCGCCCGGCGGGCGCGAGCACGCTCGATTCGCTCTCCTCACGAACGGGTGACGTCCGACCATAACTTCCGTGGTTCCAGCGGCAGTTGATAGCTGGGAAGAGTGCCGCACGATCGTCCTCACTCCGCTCTTGAAGCAGGGAGATTCCCTCACGCGGGCTTCACCGGCCCTCCTCATCTGCGTGCTTCACTCTCAGCTCAAGATCAACATCTCGACCAGATGGGTAGACAGTGAACATACGTGCGACCCGACGAGCAACCGCAGCCGCGCTGCTTTCCCTTGCGCTCCTCCCCGCCACCCTCGCCACCGCCACCGTTGCACAGGCCGAGACGCCGTTACCCAAGCCGAAGCTGACCATCGGCAAGCAGACCACCGACCCGCAGAAGGTGCGGGACTACTGGACCGCCGAGCGCGTCAGCAGTGCCGTCGCCAACGAGAAGAAGGACCAGGCCGCCTTCGACAAGAAGGCATCGGCCGCGACCCAGGGCGGCGAGCGCAAGGCTGTCAAGCAGACCTTGCCGGCGAAGTCCGCGCCCGCGGTCACCGGCAAGACGCTCGCGCCTCTCACCACCGCCTCGGTCGTGCCGGAGATGCCGCACGCCCAGCCGGTCCCGTTCCCGCAGTCGCAGCCCGCCGTCCTGGTCGGGAAGATCCTGTTCACCGCTAAGGACGGCACCACGCACGGCTGCAGCGGATCGTCCATCGTCACCGCCAACAAGAACACCGTGTGGACCGCGGGCCACTGCATCCACCCCGGTGACGGCACGGGCCCGGAGGGCTTCTACAAGAACATCCTCTTCATCCCCGGCTACAAGAAGAACGACATGGCCCCCAAGGGCTATGACGCCCCGTGGGGCGAGTGGGCCGCCAACGCGAAGGTCGCGCCCACCGCCTGGACCGCGGACGAGGACTATTTCTGGGGCGACATGGCGGCCTTCACGGTCACTCCCCCGACCGGCTACACGAACCTGACCGACTCCGTCGGCGCCTTCGGCTACAAGTTCGGCTCGGGCCCGGACTGGCCGGACATCATCGACTCCGGCTTCCCCGGTGACGGCTACCAGCGCACCGACATGGACGGCTACACGCAGTTCTACTGCACGGGCAACGCGGAGGACGCCACCCCGTTCTTCCCCGTGGACGACCGGCTGAAGTTCGACTGCGACATGGGCCACGGCGCCTCGGGCGGCCCGATGTCCACCCCGGAGGGTCAGATCGTCGGCGCCAACTCGCACGGTATCGACGACGGAGCGGGCAACATCGTCGAACCGGTCCTGTACAGCTCGGCGCACGCCGACAACGCGATCGACGTGATCAACCGGATCGGCACGTTCAGCTAGCAGCACGCGCACGACAGCAGAAAGCGGGCACCAGCCGAACTCGGGCTGGTGCCCGCCTCTTTGACGTCAGTCAGTCGTCCGGGCCGCCGAAGTCGGGGTCGAGCGCGGCGCCCGTAGGCGGCGGGCCCGCGTTGGCCAGTTCCTGGCTCATGTACTCGGTCCGGATCTGGACCGTCGACATCTTCTCCCAGCCCTCGGGAAGCTTCAGGCCAGCGTCGGCCAGCGACTTCTCCCACTTCGCGACCAGAGCCTGCCGCGTGCGAGGGATCTCATCGGCCGGCGGTCTGCTGCTGACCGTCACGCCCGACGGTTCGACCAGCTCGGACACCGTCACTGCGGTTCCCACACCCAGCAGGAAGGCTGCTGCTATGGATAACCACGCCTTACGCCCCATCCCACTTCCCTTCTCCGTACCGATCTTGCTGTGGTGAAGGAGCGTACCGGCATCGGTCAACTGGCTTCCGAGCACGTCAGCGTCGCGAGGAAGTCGGCGACCGACCCCGCGCACCCGTGCGGCTGTGGCACCCGGACGGTCCTCGCGATGGGGCGCACCGCTTCGCCACGGCCCTCTTCTGAGCGTTGCGTCATGACGCATCCTCATGTGTTCACGCGACGCCGCCGCGATCGCACCACCACTTAGGATCGCTCCCGACAAAGAATCCTGAGATCATCCTCAGCTTCCCCGGTCTCGGCCTCCAGCTCGGCGCCTGGGTGCTGGCCGAGATCGGGGACGACAAGACCCGCTTCGCGGACGCCCGCGGCCTGAAGGCCTATGCCGGTGCCTCGCCCATCACCAGGGCCTCCGGCAAGAAGTCGAGCATCACTCGCCGGTGGGTCAAGAACGACCGCCTCAACGCTGCCGGCTACCTCTGGGCCTTCGCCTCGATCACCGCCTCGCCGGGCGCCAAGGCCCACTACCGGCGGCGCCGGGACGAGCACGGAGACTGGCACGCGGCCGCCCAACGCAACCTCTTCAACCGCATGCTCGGCCATCTCTACTACTGCCTCCAGCACCACGAGTTGTTCGAAGAGCAGACCGCGTTCCCCACCGAACTCGCCGCTGCCGCTTGACACGTTGAGTGCCTGAGGTGTCTACCTGCCCGGATTAACGATGCGGCGGATCGCCGATCTCTATCCCGGTGAGGCCAAGACCGACGCCAGGGACGCGTTCATCATCGCCGACGCCGCCCGCTCGATGCTCCACACCCTGCGGTCCATCGAGCTAGAGGACGAGACCATCGCCGAACTGGAGATGATCGTCGGGTTCGACGACGACCTGACCGGCGAAACCACCCGCATCGCCCATCGGCTGCACGGTCTACTCACCCAGATCCATCCCTCGCTGGAACGCGTCCTGGGGCCGCGCATCCGCCACCCGGCCGTGCTGCTGATGCTCGAACAGTACGGCTCACCAGGCCAGTTGAGGAAGCGCGGACGACGACGCCCTGGTCAGCCTGATCCGCCCCAAGGCACCCAGGATGGCCGAACGTCTCGTCGCCGACGTCTTCACCGCGCTCGACGAACAAATCGTGGTCGTGCCGGCATCGGCACCGTCCCTCCTTACGTCCGCACGCCCAACCTGCCGGCCTCCGTCATCCGCGTACAGAAGAACCCCATCGCGGTCCAGGACGGCAACTTCGTCCTGGAGGAGGGCCAGTGCAGCCAAAACGGCGCGCTCACCCGGGCCTTGTCACCCACGACCGACAGCCCAACCTCACCTTCCTCAGGTTCTCGCCCGTGATCCGAACCGAACCGCCCTCGGTTAGTCAGATGGCGCGGACGCCTGCGCGAGGCTGGAATCTCTGCGCGGAAGGCGGCACGAGACGTTTACTGGGGATGATGCTTAACGAGACTGGACGCCGTGCCTTCTTCCGCCGCGTCCTCCAACACCGCCCCAAGACAGTCAACGGAGCTCAGAGCGCCGTTCTCGAGTCGCTAGCCGACGGCGCATGTCTACTGACCTTTCGACAGGGCGATCTGGTCGTGGAGTTTCGGTTGCGCAAGCGGCATTCCGCCGCCGCGGACAGAGCCTTCGCGAAGCTGCACGCAGACCGCGCTGCCCTCGCCCGCAGGATGCGCGTCACCCTGCAATGGGACACCGCCAACTACACCGTCGCAGCTGTCTACCCAGGCAAGATGTCATGGGCACAGGTAAATCAATCCCGTACCCGCACTCAACGAGGCGATGTCGTCCAGGGTGCTGCGTGGAGCAAACGCTCCATTGCCCGCGCGGAGGCCAACCCCCAGCCCACCAGTGACTTAGCATCCAGAGGTCGCACGGGGAGTAAGCCGCACCGGGAGTCAGGCGACTATGAACGCAGGGTCAGGGCACTGGAGCTCGCCCGGTAGTGCCGCCTTCACTGCCCCCTGTGCCGGCCGCCGGCGTAATCCGATTGACCCACGGCAGCCGCTGCGGGTGCCCCGCTCCGTCGGGAAGAAGAGATCACACAGGCAGTGGATCACCCCGTCCCACTCTCCGGGTAACGTCAAGGTATGAGTCATCCGCACCCCGAGCTGAAAGCCGCCCCGCCCCTTCCCGAAGGAGGGCTGCGGGTCATCGCCCTGGGCGGCCTAGGTGAGATCGGCCGCAATATGACCGTCTTCGAACACGCCGACAAGCTGCTCATCGTCGACTGCGGCGTGCTGTTTCCCGA
Organism: Streptomyces sp. DS1-CR2; assembly: GCF_055760475.1. Classification (NCBI taxonomy): domain Bacteria; kingdom Bacillati; phylum Actinomycetota; class Actinomycetes; order Kitasatosporales; family Streptomycetaceae; genus Streptomyces; species Streptomyces sp. DS1-CR2. Next base: position 7,680,907 of record NZ_CM147085.1, on the reverse strand, counting down.
GGAGACCCAGCCCGGCGTGGACGTAATCCTGCCGGACTTCACCTCGATCCGGGACCGGCTGGACGACATCGTGGCCGTGGTACTCACCCACGGCCACGAGGACCACATCGGCGGCGTGCCGTACCTGCTGCGCGAGCGGTCCGACATTCCCGTCGTCGGCTCCAAGCTGACGCTGGCATTCCTGGAGGCCAAGCTCAAGGAACACGGCATCCGGCCGCGCACGGTGCGGGTGCAGGAGGGCGACCGGCGCGGCTTCGGGTCCTTCGACTGCGAGTTCGTTGCGGTCAACCACTCCATCCCGGACAGCCTCGCGGTCGCGATCCGCACCGGCGCCGGGATGGTGCTGCACACCGGCGACTTCAAGATGGACCAGTTCCCTCTCGACGACCGCATCACCGATCTGCGCGCCTTCGCCCGCCTCGGCGAGGAGGGCGTGGACCTGTTCCTCACCGACTCCACCAACGCCGAAGTACCCGGCTTCACCACCTCCGAGCGTGAGCTGAACCCGGCGATCGAGCAGGTGATGCGCACCGCGCCGCGCCGGGTCATCGTCTCCAGCTTCGCCAGCCATGTGCACCGCATCCAACAGGTCCTGGACGCCGCCCACCAGCACGGCCGCAAGGTCGCCTTCGTCGGCCGGTCGATGGTCCGCAACATGGGCATCGCCCGTGAACTGGGCTATTTGAAGGTCCCGTCCGGTCTGGTCCTTAGCACGAAGGAGCTGGAGAAGCTCCCGGACCACAAGATCACTCTGGTGTGCACCGGCTCCCAGGGCGAACCAATGGCCGCGCTGTCACGGATGGCCAACCGCGACCACCAGATCCGCATCGGCAAGGGCGACACCGTCCTGCTCGCCAGCTCCCTCATCCCCGGCAACGAGAGCGCCATCTACCGCGTCATCAACGGACTTACCCGGTGGGGCGCCCACGTGGTCCACAAGGGCAACGCCAAGGTCCACGTCTCCGGGCACGCCAGCGCTGGCGAACTCGTCTACTGCTACAACATCGTCAAACCCCGCAATGTCATGCCCGTGCACGGCGAATGGCGCCACCTGCGGGCCAACGGCGACCTCGCCATCCGTACCGGTGTCGACCCAGACCGGGTCGTCATCGCCGAGGACGGCGTCGTCGTCGACCTCGTCGACGGGCGCGCGTCCATCACCGGCAAGGTCCCCGCCGGCAACGTCTACGTGGACGGCATGGAAGTCGGCGGCGCCACCGAAGCGTCCCTCAAGGACCGCCTCACCCTCGCCGCCGAAGGCGTGGTCACGGTGGTGGCGATCGTCGACGCAGACACCGGCGCCCTCGCCGAGGCCCCCGACTTCCTGGCCCGCGGCTTCGTCCACGACGACACCACCTTCGAGTCGGTCGTCCCCGTCATCGAGAAGACCCTGTCCACCGCTGCTGAGGAAGGCGTCGGGGACGCGCGCCAACTCGAACAGCTCCTCGCCCGCGCTGTGGCGAACTGGGCGTTCCGCACCCACCGCCGCAAGCCCCTCATCATCCCCGTCATCATCGACGCCTGAGCCCCGGCAGCACGGTCCCCGGTTCCGGTCGCGGCCCCGCGAGCATCGAGGTCGGGCACGGAAGTCAGCAGCCACCCGAGGAGCCGGGGTGGCAACGCGCTCCGCATGGTGAGTCATCGGGAACACGTCCCAAGGACTCGCGAAAACCCGCAGTTGGATGGCGCTGCTGATTTCGCCGGCTCATCTGACATCCCTGGCCTGGGCAAAGGTGGTCCGTACTGCCTTCACGCGCTGGGCAGCGTGAAGGGTGCCATTATTCGCGCATTGTCTTGACCTGCTGGTTCACTCGCTCCCCAGGTGAGCCGTGATCCCTTCTCATGGCGTTGAGACTGCTGTACTGGCTCTTCCGGCGACTCCTCGGCGGGCTTGCCCTCCTGCTACGAAGTGCGGCCTCGAAGGAGGCGGAGATACTCGTACTCCGCCACGAGCTCGCGGTACTGCGACGGCAGGTAAAGCGACCGAGACTGTCGTGGGCGGACCGGGCGCTGATCGCCGCTCTAACCCGGCAACTCCCCCACGAGCTGCGCCGGCACCGGATCGTCACCCCGGCCACCCTGCTGTCCTGGCACCGCAAGCTGGTTTCCCGCAAATGGACATACCCCCAACAAGGGCCAGGACGGCCACCACTGGACGCCGCGCTCAGGGTCGTGATCCAACAACTCGCTCGTGACAATCCCACCTGGGGCTACATTCGCATCCAGGGCGAGCTGCGCCGGTTGGGCCACCGCGTCGGGGCGAGCACGATCCGCCGGATCCTGCATCGGCATCGGATCCCGCCCGCCCCTCAGCGTGCCGACACGTCCTGGCGGACCTTCCTGTGCGCCCACGCCGACACCCTGCTCGCCTGCGACTTCTTCCACGTCGACTGCGCGGTCACCCTCCAACGGCTATACGTGTTCTTCGTGATGGAGGTCGGGGCCCGCTACGTCCACGTCCTCGGCGTCACCGCGCACCCCACCGGGGCTTAGGTCACGCAGCTCGCCCGGAACCTCATGATGACCCTCCAGGACCGGTCCGGCAGCAGCTTGCGCTTCCTCATCCGAGACCGCGACAGCAAGTTCACCGCGGCCTTCGACTGCGTGTTCACCGCAGAGGACGTGGAGGTCGTCAAGATCCCTCCACGCTGCCCACGGGCAAACGCGCTCGCGGAACGCTGGGTTCGCACAGTCCGTGCCGAATGCACCGACCGCATGCTCATCGCCGGCGAACGCCACCTGCACACCGTCCTGGACCGGTACACCGAGCACTACAACAGGGGCAGACCTCACCGATCACTGGAGCTGAGAGCGCCTTGCGACGCAACCAACGTCACTCCCCTGCCGATCGGCACGATCCGACGTCGCGAGATCCTCGGCGGACTCATCAACGAGTACCACCGCGCAGCCTGACGACCCATCACACGCCGACCAAATCACCGCAGGCCAGCAACCGTGCGCGAATATTGGCACCCTTCAGGGCGCACCAGCAGCCGTATTCTGCGGATTACCTGCCGTGGCAGCCGGTGCAGTAGCGCCGCCAGGAATGCCCGATCACTCGGGATGAACTGCACCCTTTCCTTGCCGAGTTGGCGCCGCAGCACCGTGATCTGATGACGCAGGGCGAGGATCTCTAATTCCTTCTCCCGGTTGCTCATCGGCAGCAGGCGCAGCGTGGCGAACGCGTTCGCCACACCCAGGTAGGTCAGTCGTCGCAGCAGCACGGTCGATCATCCTGCCGCGTGGTCGACAGCTGCGCGAGAGCGCCGCCTCCAGCGACCGCGGCCGTCATCCGCCAAACCCTGGCACACCCGCTCCCACCAGGGCGGACGAGATATTCGGCAAGGGCAAGGTTCCCCTGCGGCCTGGGCACAGGCCGCCGACCGGTCGCGAACCGACCTAAACGGAGTCATAACTTCCTCCCCAATATCCCCTCCGGACCATCGGATGTCCGTCACTCACAGCTGTGTAGGCTGCTCCGTCAGACCGGTGAAGTGCCGTGAAACGGGGGCTACTTCGCGACGACAGGTAACTTTCCATACGTGGGAGGCACCATGTTCAGACGCGTCACGATTCCACTCAGCGCCGTGTTACTTCTGCTTGGGGCCGCAACACCGTCGGTCATCGCCGACGGCGGCGGCTCACCTTCAGGGAAAACGCTCTACCGCGACACCGAGGTCAAGATCTCCTACCGGATGCTCGACGCCGGCGACCCGCTGCAGAGCAAGGTGCCGCCGACGTTCCGCGAGAAGACGCCCAAGGGCTCCTACCTCGCGCAGTTCCAGGTCGAGAACCTCTCCCAGCACGAGATCAACGACTGGTCCCTGACCTTCGAGTTACCCGACCGGATCACCGCCACCGACGCGGTACGGCTGGACTCCGGGCAGGGCGACCGTGCCACCTTCCAGAGCACCCCGGCGAACAAGGTGATCGAGCCGGGCGAGACCTCCACGCTCTGGTACAGCGCCCGGCCCGACGGCAGCGCGCACACCCCGACCTGGGCGAACTTCGCCAAGGACGGCGCGAGTCCGACGAAGGACACGGACGGCGACGGCCTCACGGACGACATCGAGCAGCGCGCCAAGCTCGACCCGAAGGCCAAGGACACCGACGGCGACGGCCTGACCGACTTCGTCGAACTCGGTAACCGCAGCGACGCGCTCAAGCGCGACACCGACGGCGACGGCGTCCCCGACGGCCAGGAGGACCCCGACGGGGACACGATCACCAACCTGCGTGAGCTGCGGCTCAAGACCGCCGCAGGCAACCCGGACACCGACGCGGACGGCCTGGCGGACGGCAAGGAGCTCGCCCAGCACACCGATCCGGTCAAGGCCGACACCGACGGCGACGGCGTGGAGGACGGCGCTGAGGACCGTATCGGCTCCGACCCGCGCACCGCCGAGTCCGCCTTCGACGTGACGCGCACGGCGGACGGCGGCGTCACCGAGGCCTCCGCTGCGGTCGAGGGCCTGCGTCCCGATCAGGTGCAGGCCTTCGACATCACCAAGCTCCCGGCCGACCAGAAGCAGTTCCCGAAGTCCACGCCGGGCTATCTGGGCAACGGCTACCAGCTCTCGGCCGACGGGACATCCGGCCGGGCGAAGGTTTCCTTCGCGATCGACCCGAAGCGGACCGGTCCCGGTATCAAGCCGGCCGTCTACCGCTACGACGAAGAGTCCCAGCGTCTGGTCAAGGTGGCGGCCCAGCGGCTCGACGGAAACACCATCACGGCCACGGCCGGCGACCCGGCCAAGTACGTCGTGCTCGACAGCCGGGCCTTCGACAAGGCGGTCGAGCAGGGCTCCCGCACCCATGCCACCCAGGACGCCCAGCAGTCGAAGGACTCCGACAACGACGGGATCAGCGACTACGACGAGCGGCAGATCCGGGACGGCCGCATCCTGACGGGCAATGGGCTGCCCGTCGGAAAGCTGGACCCCGACAACCCGGACTCGGACGGCGACTCGGTCGTGGACGGCAAGGAGATCCAGGTCGTCACCGGAAAGCTGAACGGGGCGGCGGACCAGGTCTACGCGAAGCTCGCCTCGAATCCGCTGAAGCGGGACACGGACGGCGACGGGAAGCGCGACGGCGCCGACAAGCAGCCCATGGTGGTCGTGCCGACGGACATGCTGATCCACCAGTCCGCGAACCGGGAGGGGCACCGCAAGGAGGCCGACCCGAGTGACGTCAAGGTGCCACTGAACCCGCTGGTGGCGGACGACCTGACGTTCAACGACTACACCTACGACGAGCTGACGGATCTCAGCTGGCAGTTCTACGTCGCTTCGTTCACCCCGGAGTCCTGGATGTGGGGCGAATTCAACAGCATCATGAACGCCGGAAAGGCGGGAGCGGACTACGACCACCAGCAGGCGGTCGTCGACCTGTACAACGGATTCCGCTACGGCCGCGACGGCCAGAGCGCGGGCACCGTCACGGTGGACGACAACTTCGACCCGGCCCGCTTCCAGACGGTCGGCTCCGGCACCGCCCTGTCCCGGGCGGTCGCGGCATCGCCTCAAGAGCAGCAGTACCTCGAGAAGGCCGAGGGGATCATCACCCGGCTCCTCCAGGAGAACCGTGGTGACACGGCGCCGTTCACGGTCAACGACAAGCTCGACCAGAACCTGCTGTACCAGGAGTTCAACCGCACGGGCCTGAAGTACCCGGTGTACGACTTCTCCGCCACCGACGACAACCAGCGGGCGCTGTCCATCGCCATCCACCAGTTCCACGGGCACACGATCCAGCTGAAGGACTACACGGTCAGCGGGAACACGTTCTCCGGGACACTGCTCTTCCATTCCTACGACCACTTCGGTCTCGACCCGGACGACGAGATCACCCAGTACGGCTTCATCGACTGGTTTACGCTGCAGCACTACGACCGGTTCGACGGGAAGTACACCCCGCCGATCGCCCAGGCAGACGTCGAGGTGCCCATCAGTGGTTCGTTCTGACGCTCTCGAGCTGGAGCGTCGCCGCCTTCGGCGGCGCTCGCCGGGCCGGATCCTGCTCGTCACGCTGATCGTCGTGGCGGCGGTAGTCCTGGCCTGGCGGGTCGCCGTCTTCGCCATGCTGGGGTGGCACTTCGGCAGCGGCTTCGACGAGCGGCGCTTCGATAAGCTGGAGCAGCAGATCGACCACCGGCAGTCCGCCTTCGCCAAGGCCGACGCCCGCATGCGACAGCTGGCGGCTGCCCACCCGAAGGCCGAAGTGATCACCTGGATCCAGGCCCGCATCTGCGTCCGTGACCCCGGACGTCCCGAGGAGTGCGATCCGACGACTCCGAAGGACAAGGCCACGTACGAAGCCCTCTGGGGCACCGACGTGATCCTGCACCAGTCACACGACAAGAACCGCGTCTTCTTCCGCTTCTACGGAAACGACCCCCCGATCTACACCCTCATGCACGCCCCCGCCGACACCGATACCGAGTCGTACGCGGACGCCCGCGGCTTTCGCACCACCCGCTCCCTCGGCCCCGGCTGGACCCTCCTGGGCCCCATCCCCGACCTGGACCGAGAGAACAAGCAGTGGCAGTACGACTGAGGGGCCTTGACCGTCACTCCGGGCACGCTACTGGCCTGGCACCGCAAGTTCATAGCGGCAAAGTGGGACTACAGCGCACGCCGCAGCCGCACCGGACGTGCGCCTACCGAAAACCTCATCCGCCCTGGTGAGAGCGAGTGTGCCCGGTTTCGCCGATGTCGACATCGGTTGCTGGAGTCTGCACTCTCGCGCAGTTGGAGGTCGCCGCGGCATGATGATCAACCGTGCTGCTTCGACTGGCTTACCTGGGTGTGACGAACGCGTTCGCGGTACTGCGCCTGCTGCCGATGAGCGATCGGGACAAAGACGCGGAGATCCTCGCCCTGCGCCATCAGATCACTGTGCTGGAACGTCAACTCGGCAACAACAGAGCGCGGTTCACTGCGAGCGACAGGGCGTTCCTGGCTTCGCTGCTGCACCGCCTGCCCTTCGATGTGCTGCGCAGTCTGCGGCTGCTGGTGCGACCGGACACGGTGCTGCGCTGGCACCGCGATCTGGTCGCTCGCCGCCATACTGTCGCCTCCCGGCCGAAACGCCCGGGGCGCCCACGGACGGTCCACTCCGTTCGGGCGCTGGTGGTGCGCTTGGCGAGGGAGAACCCCTGCTGGGGGTATCGCAGGATTCACGGCGAGCTGCTCGTCCTGGGCGTGAAAGTAGCTGCGTCCGCGGTGTGGGAGATCTTGAAGGACGCCGGGATCGACCCTGCACCCGAGCGCGGCTCCAGCACGTGGCCGGACTTCCTGCGCTCCCAGGCCGACGCGCTACTGGCCTGCGACTTCTTGGAAACCGTCACGTTGTCGGGGACGCGGATGTACGTGTTCGCGATGATCGAGCACGCCAACCGGCGTATCCGGATCCTGGGAGCCACCGCCCACCCGACGGCATCCTGGGTGACACAGACGGCGAAGAATCTCGTCATGGACCTCGAAGACGCCGGCTGCCGGGCTCGGTTCCTACTCCGGGACCGTGACGGGAAGTTCCCCGCCCTGTTCGACGCCATCCTCCACGCCGCCGGCATCGAGGTCGTACTCAGCGGCATTCAGATGCCGAGAATGAACTCCATCATGGAGAGGTGGGTGCAGACCTGCCGGCGCGAACTCCTGGACCGCACGCTGATCTGGAACCAACGCCATCTCTCCTATGCCCTACGGGAGTTCGAACAGTTCTACAACGGGCACAGGCCGCATCAGGGCATCGCCAATGCCCGCCCGATGCGCCCACTCCCCCAAACGATCACCGATCCGGGACAGATCACCCGCCTCGACATACGACGACGCAAGCGTCTCGGCGGCATCCTCCACGAGTACGAACACGCCGCATGACGTGCACGGATGACAATTTCGGCAAGGCCAACGCCGACTTCCGCGACTGCCTGAGCGAGCGGGGCATCAAATATGTCGTGGCGGTCCGTTCGGACGTGACCGTCCATCCGCACGACGCGCAGCCCACCGCCCCGGCGTGGTCCGGCAACGGCTGCAAGCCGCAGCCCCGCTACCGCGACAAGGCGTCCTCGGTGGCCGCGCTGGCGACCGGCCACGGGCGGCAGGCCTTCACCGAGGTGACCTGGCGGGAAGGATCCCGCGGACCGATGCGCTCGCACTTCCTGGCGCTGCGGGTGCGGCCCGCCGGAGTCCGGGCCCGCCGCCTGGCCCAGGCCGCCGCCACCGCGCAGGAGGGCTTCTGGGACGGTGTCCTGCCCAAGGTCACGCTGCTGGTCGAATGGCCCGCCACAGCCGAAGCACCCACCGACTACTGGCTGTCCAACCTGCCCGACACGGTCCCCCTCGCCGAACTGGTCCGCCTCGCCAAGCTCCGCTGGCGCATCGAGCACGACTACCGGGAACTCAAACACGGCCTCGGCCTGGACCACTTCGAGGGACGCTCCTGGATGGGCTGGCACCACCACGTCACCCTGGTCACCGCCGCCCACGCGTTCCTCACCGAACAACGCCTGGCCCCAAAAGCCGATACACCGGACTCACCCTCTACCAGATCCTCGACACCATCCAAGACCTGCTGAACTGCTGGACCGGCACCTGCACCACCTGCCACCGCCCCCTGCCCAGAACACCCACCACCAGCCAGAACCCAAGATCCAGAGCGACCTAACGGAGTCCTACTAGCACGCTCTGGCCAAGGAGCTCGCGGAGACCATCATAAGTTGGGGGAAGGTGCCATCGATTCCCTTCTTCACCGACAACGGCCGCCGCCTTCATCCACGAATTGGAGCCGGAGGCGTTCTCCACCGCCGGGGGCGGCAGCAACAGCGTGCGCGTCCACGTGACCACCAACGCGGGCGTGCACAATCGCGAGCAGCAACTCAGACTGGTGAAAGACATCTCCGCGCTCATCGCCAAGGCCGCCGGAGACGCTTCCCTCGCAGAGCGCACCTGGGTATCACTGACCGTGACCGTTCCTTGCGGCTGGGGCATCGGCGCGCACGCCTACACCAACCAGGAGATCGTACGGACCGCGAGGAAGCTCCTCGGCAGGGACTGAATACCCGACTGATCGGAGCAAATCCCAAGCTCAGGCGACATCCGGTCGGCGGTGCGCGGCTTGACCGGCCGGTCTTTCAGGGTGCTTGCGCCCATTTCTGCAAGCGGCAGACAGAAGGTGATTACCTCATGAGCACCGTCGAAGACAGGAACAAGGCCATCGTCCGTGAAGCTTTCGACGCTCTGTTCAACAAGCGGGACTACGCCACTGCCGAGCGGTTCTGGTCCCCCGACTACATCCAGCACAGCGCTCACATCGAGCCCGGCCGGGAGGGGACACGGTCATGGTGCGCGGGCGCTTCTCGGGGCACGTGCAGCCCGCCCCGTGGATCGCCGCAGACTTCCTCCGCATGGAGGACGGCATCCTGGCGGAGCACTGGGATGTGATCGAGGAGGAAGCCTCCCGAAAACAATCCCTGAGCGGCCTACCGATGTACGGAGACAACTTCCCCGAGGAGCGCTGACGATGAGTACCTACCGAGTCGCGCAGGTGAACGAACCCAACGGCACGTTCGAACTCGCCGAGCGAGAGGTGGCACAGCCGGGTTCCGGCCAGGTCAGGATCGCCGTGGAGGCATGCGGTGTCTGCCACTCCGACGCACTTTTCGTGAGCGCTGGACTACCAGGGGTGTCGTTCCCCGAGGTACCCGGGCATGAGATCGCCGGGCGCATCGAGGAACTGGGCGAAGGCGCTCAGGACCGTGGATGGCAGGTCGGTGACCGGGTCGCGGTCGGCTGGTTCGGCGGCAGCTGTGGCCACTGCAAATCCTGCCGGGAGGGCGACTTCATCGTCTGCCCGAATCTGAAGGTCCCCGGATGGGCATACGACGGAGGATTCGCCGAGAAGGTGATCGCGCCCGTCGACGCGCTGGCCCGGATCCCCGACGCGGTGTCGGCGATCGACGCGGGGCCGATGGCCTGCGCGGGCGTGACCGTCTTCAACGGGCTGCGGCGCAGCTCCGCCCGGCCCGGCGATCTCATCGCGGTGCTCGGACTCGGCGGCCTCGGACACCTTGGGGTGCAGTACGCGATCGCGATGGGCTTCGAGACCGTGGCTATCGCACGCGGTGCCGAGAAGGCCGACTTCGCCAAACAACTCGGCGCCCATCACTACGTCGACAGCACCTCCGACACCCCGGTCGCCGAAGCCCTGCAGTCCCTCGGCGGCGCCAAGGTCGTCCTGGCCACCGCCGGGAACTCCGCAGCCATCACGGCCACCGTGGACGGCCTGGCCCCCCGCGGGGAGCTCGTGGTTATCGGCGCGGACACCGAGCCGCTTGGCATCAGCCCGGCCCAGCTGCTCATGAGCGGCTACATCGTCCGCGGCCACCCGGCCGGCACCTCGCAGGACGTCGAGGACACCATGGCGTTCAGCGCCCTGCACGGCATCCGACCGATGACCGAGACCGTGCCACTGGACCGTGCGGATGAGGCCTACCAGAAGATGCTCGCCGGCAAGGCCCGCTTCCGGATGGTGCTCACCGTGGGCTGACGCTGCGGGTGCCGATGAAACATCCGGCCGGTTTAGGCGGCACGTCGGTACTCGTGTCGGCGTACGGCCTAAGCTGGCCCTGGCAAGATTTTCCTGAAGCGGGGGTGTGCCACCATGCGCCGGTGACGCTCTGCCACGATAGTGGCGCCGGAGTCTGGCCATGAGGATGACTCGGTGCCGGAGGAGCGGAACCCCGGCGCGGCCGGCCATAATCCTCTTGTGGAGCTTCAGGTCCGTGATGCGGCCTTCGTTGACGCCGGAGTTGAACGGGGTGGTGATCCTGTGAGTGCCGATTATTACGTCCGAGCAGATCAGGCCGCGTTTGTGTACTCGTGAAGGATGCCGCCGAGTCGTGTGGGGCTCGTAAAGTCATCGCTGCAGGTGGGAGCCTACGTGCCAGGCCCTCCGCGGTGGCTGGGATGCTGCGCGTGTGATCATCTCGATGCTGTACCGGGCCACCCGGGCGCTGCTGTCCATACCCGCGGTCCTGCTGCGCCGGGACACGGCCAAGGACGCCGAACTGCTGGTGCTGCAGCACGAAAACTCGGTGCTGCGACGACAACTCAACGGCCCGGTCCGCTACGAGCCCGCGGACCGGTTCTGGCTGGCCGCGCTGTCGTCGCTGATACCGCGCCGCTGCTGGAGCAGCGTCTTCCCGGTCACGCCGGAGACGCTACTGGCCTGGCACCGCAGGCTGATCGCCAAGAAGTGGGACTACTCCGACCGACGCCGACGCACCGGGCGTCCACCCACGGCGGCCGCGCTCAAGAAGCTGGTGCTGCGCCTGGCGCAGGAGAATCCGCGGTGGGGCCACCGGCGGATCCAGGGCGAACTGGCCCGACTGGGGCACCCGATCGCGCCGTCCACGGTCTGGGAGATCCCGCACAAGGCCGGCATCAACCCCGCCCCGCGCCGCACCGGCCCGAGCTGGCGCGAGTTCCTCACCGCGCAGGCCGAGGGGATCATCGCGGCGGACTTCTTCCACGTCGACACGATCACCGGCAGCCGGCTGTACACGCTGGCGTTCCTCGAACACGGCACCCGCAGACTCCACATCACCGGCGTCACCGCCCACCCCACCGCACAGTGGGCGACCCAGCAGGCGCGCAATCTCGCCGATGACCTGGGCAGACGCGTCGAGTCGCTGCGCTTCGTGCTCCGCGACCGCGACAGCAAGTACACCGGCTCCTTCGACGCCGTCTTCGAAGCCGAAGGCATGGACGTGCTGCTCAGCGCACCCCAGGCACCGCGCAGGAACGCCCACTGCGAGCGCGTGATCGGCACGATCCGCCGCGAGGCACTCGACCACGTTCTGCTCCTGAACGAGGCCCACGCCCGGCAGGTCCTCGCCGAGTACCAGGACCACTACAACAGACATCGGCCGCACCGATCCCGCGATCAACGACCGCCCGAGGCCCAGGAACAGCCAGCAGTCCTGGATGGTTTCGAGCCCCGCAAGCTCTTGCGCACCCGGATCCTCAGCGGAGCAATCAACGAGTACCGACATGCCGCTTGAACTGCAGCGATGACTTTTCGAGCCCCACAGGCACTGGCCCGAGCGCGCAGAGGACTGGGCCACCCGGTCTCTTGCCCGCGGGCGACAAGCCGGGCGCCGCACACAGCCGGCGTGCGGGGCCTACTCGACCGGGGTGAGGACGACGTCGAGGCGTGCGCCGAGTGCTGCGGCGAGGCGTCGCAGGACGGGCAGGGTCGGGGTGACGGCACCCTGCTCGATCCGCGAGACCTGCGCCTGTGTCGTACCGGCGGCCTCGGCGAGCTGGGCCTGTGTCCAGCCGCGGGCGGCGCGCAGCGCGGCGACCTGTGTGCCGATCACGACTGCGGGTAGCGCTTGAGGACGGACGTGTCGAGCGTGAAATGGTCGCCGAGGTCGACGCTTTCGCCGAAGGCATGCTCGGTGTGGTTGGCGTACGTGGCGCCGTCGCCGTGGCCTTTGATGTTCCAGTGGTGGTGCACGGTTCCATCGCGGGGGTCGACGATCAGGTAGCGGTCGATGCCCATGGCGGGGTAGTCGCGGAGCTTGCCGACGTAGTCGTTGTCCGGGTTGGAGGGGGAGACGACCTCGACGGCCAGGAGTGCGCCTTGGGGGTCGGGGCGGTCCATGGTTTCGAGGGCGTCTTCGGTGATGACGATGATGTCGGGTGTGCGGCGTACGCCGATGCCGGGGTTCTCGACCTCGATGTCGAGGCCGACGACGTGATCGGGGGCGTTCGCGGTGACCTGCGGGTCGAGCTGCTGGCGGATTCGGGTCGCGGTGAGGCCGTGCATTCCGGACGGGCTCATCATCATGACCACCTGGCCGCGGGAGATCTCGGCACCGCTGAAGCCCGCGTCGCGGGTATTCAGGAGGTCGGCGTGGTCGCTGAGCTGCTGGAAGATCGTCACCTCGGTCATGTCTTCAATGATATACAACAAGGCCGTCGTGCAGATGGCTATGGGGTTCCACTGACGGACGCGACTGTCCCGGATCCGCTCCACTCGTTCCGGATCGTGTGCAAGGGATCACGAGGGTCGACGTCACTCCGGGTGTGTTCCGCCGAGACCGGCCTTGTCGGGGAGGGTGAGAAAGCTGGTCTTGCGACGGTGCGGGGCGCGCAGCTCCTCCAGGTACAGCAGGAACTCGGGCTCGGTCCCCAGGCCGCGGTGGATGTCACGGAGTGCCTTGAGGTGACGTACGGCGTGCCGGTAGCGGTATTTGTTGCCGGTGTCGGTGAGGTAGAGGTCGACCAGCTTCCGATAGGGGAGGACGGTGCTGCCCGGATGAGTGCCGCGCCGCTCCTCCACGAGCGTCTGGAGGGTGTACATCGACAGATCGTCGAGATGCTCCACCGCCGTCCCCCAAGCCTCTGCACGGAGATCGGCCGCGCGCAGGCAGGTGATCAGTTCGGTGACGAGCGCGGGGCGGTCACACACGGCAGCGCGCATCACATCCAGGGCCCAGCCAACGGTCCCGGGGCGTCCGAGTTCCTCCGCCGTCCTTGCGAGAGCGCTGAAGGCGGAGGCCAGTGGGATGCGAGCGAAAACGTCCCGGCGCACGGCCGGTGCTGGGGCTCCCCCGCTCACCCAGTGATTCCTCCGTGTGCCTCCATGATGTGCCGGATTCCCGGCCGGCGTCCTGCCGGGACCGATCCGGATTCCGGCAGGACGGGACCGCAACGTAGGCCTGGGCCGCGGCGGGCGAGCAGGGGATTTGCGCCGGTGTGGCGAGGAGTTGATGACAAAGCGTTACGAGACGGAGGGTCGCTTCATCCGAGTGAACGTCCGGCAGAACCACGGTCCGCCGGCTCAGCCTGCCGAGGACCGAATGCTGCCGCACGATCGTGCGGCAGCCGATCCGCTCCGGCTCGGCACGCTTACCGTCACCCCCGCCGAGTGCACACTCGGTAGTGTCTCGTTCCCGTGCAGGTCTGATGCGACGGGCCTGCGGTGGCAGGGCGGTCGCGGGCACTCTCGCCTATCGGCGGCAACCTGCCGAAAGTCCCTTCGGGCACACCGTCCTATCAGGGACAATGAACCCGATGAGCACGCCGCACCCCAGCCCACCCGCCGAGCCCGGAACGCCCGCCTACGGCCCTTTCGCGCATCTCACCACGCCGCGCGCCGAGCTGCACCGGCAGGTGATGGGCGCGTTCGTCGCCGCCAAGGAGCGGTACGCGGTGCATCTGCGGCCCGACGACGTGTTCGCGGCCCTGCCGGCCGGGGTGCGGCCCGCGTCCGTGGACGAGGTGGCCTCGTCGATGGACGCGCTCGCGCAGAGCGGCTGGGGGAATCTGCGGGCAGATCCGGACACGGCACGTGTCACCGCGGTCGAGGACTTCTACCGCAAGCGGTTCGTGTATCAGCTGACGCAGGCCGGCGAGGCCGCCGAGCAGGCGCTGTCCACGTACGACGAGGCGCTCGGGCGGCGCGGTGCGCTGCAGGCCGTCGCACTGCACGACATCGTCACGCAGCTGCGGGCGCTGCTCGTGATCGCCGCCGATGACAAGCCCGACCCGGCCAAGGTACATCTGGCGCTTGACGCGCTGGCCAGCCGGTTCACGGCGCTCGCGGACAATGCGCGGGCGTTCATGGGGTCGCTGCAGCGCACCATCGACCTGCATGACGTCTCCGAGGAGGCCTTCCTCGCGTACAAGGACCGGCTCATCCAGTACCTGGAGCGGTTCATCCAGGACCTGATCACGCTCGGCGGGCGGATCGCCGCGCTGATCGCGGAGTTGGAGGACGTGAAGGGCGGCAGTAGGGGCGGCGGTCTGGTGCGGCCGCTGCTGGCCGTCGCCGCCGCCCGTGAGGCCGCCGACGCGGCGCCGGACGAGGTCGCGGAGGCCGAAGCGGCGGCGTATGCGCGGTGGGAGGCGCGCTGGGCGGGGCTCGCCGCGTGGTTCGTCAGCGGGCAGGGCGTGGACGGACGAGTGTCGCAGGCGCGGCTGCTGCGCGCCCGCGCGCTGGGCGCGATCCCGCAACTCCTCGCTGTTGTACGGTCGTTGACGGAGCGTCGCGCTGGACGCAGTGACCGCTCGGCCGACTTCCGTACGCTGGCACGCTGGTTCGCGCAGGCGCCCGACGATGACGCCCGGCACCGGCTCTGGCGCAGCGCCTTCGGCCTGTACCCGGCCCGTCATCTCACGGTCGACGCCGACACGCTCACCGCGCGCGAACGGCATCCCGTGCCCGCCGCCACGCCCTGGGCGCAGGCCGAGCCGCTGCGCATCAGCCCGCAGCTGCGGCGCACCGGCAGCTATGAGCGGCGCGGCAAGCCCCGCCGGGTCCAGGACCGTTCCGAGAGGCTGCGCCGGCTCGCCGAGATCGCGCAGAAGCAGGCCGCCGAGACCGCCGCCGCCCGCGCTCGCCTCGCCACCCACGGCTCGACCCGCCTCAGCGACCTCAGTGAACTCGACCCGCTCGCCTTCTCGTTGTTCCTGCAGTTGCTGGGCGATGCCCTCGCCACCTGGCGGCCCGGCCTCACCACCACAACCGCCACCAGCAACGACGGCTCGATGGAGATCCGGCTGACCGCGCTGGACGACGGATCGCGGGCGCGGGTGCGCACCCCAGGTGGCGTGTTCCAGGGGCCCGACCATCTGATCGAGATCGTCGATCTGGAGGCCCGATGACGCCCGAACCCGCCGACGCCCGCGCCGCAGTGCCCGACGCCCGAGCCCACGTCCTCGACGGCGAGCACGCCGCCGAAGTGCGGCGGGCCGCACGCGCTCTGCTCGCCCGCCCGCTGCTGCTCGCCTCGGGTCCGTACGGCGACGCGTTCCGCCTCGTGCGGCGCCATAGCAGTGAACTGCGGGAGTGGTTCGATCGGAACACGGGGTGGGCGCTGCGCGTGGACGCCCAGTCCGCGCGCCTGGTCAAGGCCCCCGGCACGCTAGACGACGCCACCCACCCGGCGCGCGAGGCCGCCCGATCCGGTGCCCCCTTCACCCGCCGCCGCTACGTCCTGCTCTGCCTGGCCCTCGCAGCGCTTGAGCGGGGCGAGGCACAGATAGCCCTGGGGCGGCTTGCCGAACAGGTTCTCCTCGACGCGGCCGATCCCGAACTCGCCGCGGCAGGAGTGGAGTTCACCCTGGAACGGCGCGACGAACGCCTCGACCTCGCGGCCGTCGTACGCCTCCTGCTGGCGTACGGAGTGCTCCGCCGCGTCGCGGGCGACGAGGAAGCCTACGTCGGCGGAACCGGCGACGCGCTCTACGACGTCGACCGGCGCGTCCTCGCCGGACTGCTCGCCGCCCGCCACGGTCCCTCCCTCATCACCGTGACCTCATTCGAGGAACGCTCGGCCGCCCTGAGCGCCGAAACTTCCCTCGACAGTGAGGAGTTGCGCTTCCGCGCCATGCGCCGCGGCCTCACCCGGCGCCTCCTCGATGACCCGGTCCTGTACTACGACACGCTCACCGATGCCGAACTGGGCTACCTCACCCGGCAGCGCGCCTTCCTCACCGCCCGCATCACCGAACTCACCGGCCTCGTACCGGAGGTCAGGGCCGAGGGCATCGCCATGGTCGACCCTGACGACGATCTCACTGACCTACGTATGCCCGAGCAGGGCACGCACGGCCACATCACGCTCCTGCTCGCCGAGCATCTCGCCGGAGCCGGGGGCGAGCTGAGTATCGACGACCTGAAGACTCGCGTCCGTGAACTGGCCGATATTCATGGTGGTTTCTGGTCCAAGACCGCCCGCGAACCCGGGGCGGAGGGTGAGCTCGTCGAGCAGGCGCTTGCCCGTCTGGTCGCGCTGTCGCTGGCCGAGCGCACGCCGGGCGGAGTACGGGCAAGGCCCGCCCTTGGCCGGTACGCCGTGGGCGAGGCCGTCATCACCGAGCCCGGCGCCAAGAAGGCGCCTGCACCGCAGCACGTACGAGAGGAAGCCCCCCGATGGCCGATGGCCTCCCGCGCCCCCACAGGTCCCGCTGGCAGCCTTTGCGTATCGGGCTCGTCGACCTGTTCCACTACGACACCGAGGAGTTCGCCTTCCGGGACGGGCGGCTGCTGCTGCGCGGCAACAACGGCACTGGCAAGTCCAAGGTCCTCGCTCTGACCCTGCCGTTCCTCCTCGACGGTGATCTGCACCCGCGGCGCGTCGAACCCGACGGCGACCCCGGCAAGCGGATGGAGTGGAACCTGTTGCTCGGCGGGCAGCACCCGCACCCCGAGCGGCTCGGCTACACCTGGATCGAGTTCGGCCGCCGCGACGACGCCACCGGCGAGGAGCACTTCCGTACGCTCGCCTGCGGCCTCAAGGCGGTGGCGGGGCGCGGCATCGCCCGCCACTGGTACGCCGTCACGGACCAGCGCGTCGGGGCCGGATTCGGCTTCCTCGACGCCACCGGAACCGCCCTCTCCCGCGACCGGCTCGCGGAGGCGGTCGCCGGGCACGGCGCGGTGTACGACCAGGCCAAGGTGTACCGGCGCGCCGTCGACGAGGCGCTGTTCGGACTCGGCGAGCAGCGCTACGCGGCCCTCGTCGACCTGCTGATCCAGTTGCGCCAGCCGCAGCTGTCCAAGCGCCCCAGCGAGGCGGCCCTGTCCAAGGCGCTCACCGAGGCGCTGCCGCCCATGGACCAGGCTGTCGTCACCGACGCCGCCGAGGCGTTCCGGTCCCTGGACGACGAGCAGGAGGAGCTGCGGGCGGCCACCGAGGCGGAGAGGGCCGCGAACCGGTTCCTGGAGTACTACCGTCGCTACGCCCGTGTCGCCGCCCGACGCCGGGCGCGGCTGCCCCGCGCCGAGCACTCCCAGTACGAGTCCCTGCACCGCGACCTCGCCCAGGCGCAGCACGAACGCGCCGAGCAGCTTCAGCGGCGGGAGGCCGCACAGGCCCGGCTCGTCGCCCTCGGCGAACACGAGGCCAGGCTCCGCGCCCAGGACGCCGCACTGCGCGAGGGTCCCGAGATGCGCGACGCCCGCGCCCTCGAACAGGCCGCCGAAGGCGCACGCCGCACCGCCGGCGACCAGACCCGCGCCGAGTCCGACCGCGACCAGGCGGCCCAACGGCACACCCGCCTCCTGAGCCGCCGCACCGCCGCCGAGCGCACCGAGGAGAGTGCCCGCACCCGTGCCACGCAGGCCGAGGACGCGGTACGGGAAGCAGCTGGTGCCGCCCGGGTCGTACTGCCCGACCCGCCGCAGACCGAAGAGGCCGCTGAGGCCGTGGCGCGCCGCCGCCGCACCCTCGACCACGTCACCGCCCTGGCCGACGAGGCCGAACGCCGCGACAGCGCCCGGCGGGAGGCCGCCCGCCGCGCCGACGAGGCGGCCGCCGACCTCGCCCACGCGCAGGACGACCAGGCACGGGCCGAGGACACGCGGGCCGACTCAGCCCGCGCCCTGCTCGATGCCGTACGCGAACAGGCAGGAATCTGCCGCGAGTTGACCTGGACCGCGCCCGAGGCACTGCTGGACTCGCTGCAGGAGTGGACCCGGACCCTGTCGGGTCCCTACCCGGTTCGCGCGCAGGCCGGTGCCGCGCACGCCGCCTGCTCCTCCGACCTCGCCGACACTCGCGCCCACCTCACCCAGCGCGCCCAGGTCCTCACCGGCCGCCGTGATGAACTGCGGCTGGAGTGGCAGGAGTTGGAGCAGGGACAGGTGCACGCCCCGCGCCCGCCGCACACCCGGAATCCCTCCGTGCGTCAGGCGACTCCCGGTGCGCCCCTGTGGCGTCTCATCGACTTCCGCGACGACGCCGAGGCAGCTACCCGTGCCGGTGTCGAGGCGGCCTTGGAGGCCTCCGGACTGCTCGACGCCTGGGTCACCCCCGGAGGTGCCCTCCTCGGCCCCGGCCGCCACGACACCGTCCTCGACCCGGCCTCGTCACCCCGCCCGGCAGGCCCCTGCCTGGACAGCGTGGCGCGGCCCGCAGTCGATCCCGGGGACGAACGTGCGCGCGCGGTGGACGAGTTGCGCGTCCTGGAGATCCTTGAGGCGATCGGATACGCGGCGTCCGCCGATGGTGGCCTGCCTGCCTACGGGACCTGGATCGCCGCCGACGGCCGTTTCCGCGTGGGCGTCCTCACCGGGCGCTGGGCCAAGCCCGCCGCCGAGTACATCGGCGCGGGCGCCCGGGAGGCGGCCCGGCATCAGCGCATGACGGCCGTCGCCACCGAACTCACTGCCATCAAGGGCGAGTTGGGTGAGTTGCAGCTAGGCGTCGAGGCCGTCGACGGCCGGCGCCGCACCCTCGATGCCGAACTCGCCGCCGTTCCCGACGACGCCCCGCTGCGCGCCGAGCACACCCGCGTGACCGGCGCCGCCCGCGCCATGGTCCGCGCGAGCGAACGGCACCAGGAGCGCGCCGAGCAGGCGGCCGAGGCCGCTGCCCACGCCGCTGAGGCCCGCGTCGAACTCACCGAGAGCGCCGACGCCGTCGGCCTGCCCGCCGACCGGCCGGGCCTGGCCGCCGTCCGTGACGCGCTCGCAGTCCTGGGGGCGGCGCTGGCCGCGCTGTGGCCCGTACGTCGTGAACTGTCCGAAGCCGAACGGACGTTGGGGCGCGAAGGCGAGGAAGCCGACCATGCCGGGAGGCAGGTCGCCGAGCTCTCCGCGCGCGCAGCTGAGGCCGTCCGCCGCGCGGTGGCCGCCGATGAACGGCACACCACCCTGCGCGACACCGTGGGCTCGGCCGTCGCCGAACTCGAACGCCGCCTCGCCGACACCGCCCGCGCCCTCACGGAGTGCGACGCCGAGCAGGACCGTGCGGACACCGAGATCCGCACGGCGATCGACGCCGCGGGCCGCGCCACCGGACGTATCGAGCAACTGGAGGCGGACGTGGCCAGCGCCACCGAGCGCCGCGCCGACGCCATCGCCGCCCTCCAGCGCTTCACCGGCACAGGCCTGCTCGCGGTCGCCGCCCCCGACCTCGACGTACCGCCCCTGGAATCCGGCCCCTGGGCCACCACCCCGGCCATCGCCCTCGCCCGCGCCGCCGAGGTGGCCCTGTCCGGAACCGACGACACGGACGCGGCCTGGGAACGTGTCCAGAAGCGGCTCAGCGAAGAGCTCACAGCCCTCCAGAACGCCCTGTCCCGGCACGGTCATTCGGCCACCGCCCGCATGGTCGAGGACGGCATGGTCGTCGATATCGTCTACCAGGCCCGCCCGCGAGCCGTACCCGAACTCGCCGAGGCGCTGGCCACCGAGGTCGCCGAACTGACCCGCATCCTCTCCGCCCACGAACGCGAGATCCTCGAAACCCATCTGATCACCGAGGTGGCGGGCACTCTACAGGAGCTCATCGGTCAGGCCGAGCATCACGTCGCTGCGATGAACTTGGAGTTGGAGCAGCGTCCCACGTCCACGGGAATGCGCCTCCGGCTCGTCTGGCGGCCTTCGCGTAAGCGCGCTCCCACCGGGCTCGCCCGGATCCGCAAGCTGCTTCTGCAGTCCGCCGACGCCTGGAGCACCGAGGACCGGGCAGCGGTCGGCGTGTTCCTCCAGGAGCAGATCGCGCAGCAGCAGAGTGCCGACGACTCCGGCAGCTGGCTGGAGCACCTCACTGCCGCGCTCGACTACAGGGCCTGGCACGAGTTCGGCATCGAACGCCACCAGCACGGCGCCTGGGTGCCCGCGACCGGACCGGCCTCCGGCGGCGAACGCGTTCTCGCCGTGTCCGTCCCCCTGTTCGCCGCCGCGTCCTCGCACTACGCCACCGCCACGAACCCGTACGCCCCGCGCCTGGTCACCCTCGACGAGGCGTTCGCGGGCGTCGACGACGACTCCCGCGCCAAGTGCCTCGGCCTGCTCTCGGCCTTCGACCTGGACGTCGTCATGACCAGCGAACGCGAATGGGCCTGCTACCCGGAGGTCCCCGGCATCGCCATCGCCCAGCTCTCCCGCGTCGACGACATCGCCGCCGTCCTCGTCACCCGCTGGGAGTGGGACGGCGCCGCAAGGATCCGCCCCCAGCGCCCGGCCCCCGCCCTGGAGGCACGATGACCGCAACCACTCCGCTGGAACTGGACCGCGTACGGCGCCTCATCGGCGGCCCCGAACTCGACTGGCTGGTGCAGCGCGTACGACGACGCATGGAACGCGAGGAACCGCTCACCGGTACCCTCACCCTCGCTCAGCCCACGGACCTACAACGCCGCGCTGCCGAACGCCTGTTGGGCCGTCGCCCCAGCGCCCGCCCGACCGGCGCCACCCTCGCTGTCCGCCTCGACGCGGTCGACGCGATCCTGCGCACCAGCGGCGCGAGCCCGGACGGCCTGGCCGCGGCGGTGACCGCGCTGACCGGACCCGTCACCCCGCGCCGCGCCACCCGCGAGGCCGAGGACCTGGCATGGGCCCACGCGCACGCCCCGCTCGACGGACTCCCCGCACCGCTCGCCGCCTGGGCCGAACGCGTCCGCACCGAAGGCCGGTTGCGCCGTCTCGCCCGCACCCCCGACGCCGCCCGCACCCTGGCCGAACAGTCGGCACACGCCCTCGCCGCGCTCCCCGCCGACCCGCCCGTCTCCCTGCCGACCTTCGCCGCCCGCGCCCTGGGCTCCGCCCACGCCCTGGACGACGGCACCCCGACCGCCACGCTCATCCTGTCCGGCGTGCGCGCTCTCACCGGGCACTCCGACGGCAGTGGCGCGGCCTGGCGACGTGCCGCGTGGGCCGCGGCAGGCCTGCTGCGCGACGAAGTCTCCTCCACCGTCCTGACGTTGGGGCTGCGCGGCAACCCGGCCCTGGACTGGTATGCCGACCAGGGCGAACCGGCGATCCTGACGCTACGCCAACTTGCCGCACCCGCTGTCGCGATCGCCGCTCCGGCCCTCGCCTACGTCTGCGAGAACCCGGCCGTCCTCACCGCTGCCGCTGATGCGCGAGACCCCGCCGCCCCGCCGCTGATCTGCGGACAAGGCCAGCCCTCGGCTGCCGCCCTCGCCCTCCTTCGCCACCTCGCGGGCCGGGGCACCCGGCTGCGCTACCACGGCGACTTCGACTGGGGCGGCCTGCGCATCGCCACCGCCTTGCGCACCCATGTCCCCTGGGAGCCCTGGCGTTACACCGCCGCGGACTATCGAGCGGCCGCTCCCCACGCGACGCTTCCCCTGAGCGGCACGCCGGCCGACTCTCCGTGGGATCCGGAACTCGCCGTCGAGATCGGCCGATTCGGCGTCCGTGTGGAGGAGGAAGCGGTGCTCGACAGCCTCCTTGATGACGTGACGGTCGGGTAGCCGGAGGGAACTTCCCCTCCGGCTACCACAGAACCGTGCGTAACAGTCTCCCGTTACACGACTCTTGTCACCCTGAGCACCAGAAATCGCGGGCAAATCGGCAATGGAAGAACATTGCGGGTGCCGACAAATCATCCTGTGGGGCTCGAAAACTCGTCGCTGCTGGTCAGGCTGTGTATCTTGTGGGGCTCGTAAAGTCATCGCTGCAGGTGGGAGCCTACGCGCCAGGCCCTCCGCGGTGGCTGGGATGCTGCGCGTGTGATCATCTCGATGCTGTACCGGGCCACCCGGGCGCTGCTGTCCATACCCGCGGTCCTGCTGCGCCGGGACACGGCCAAGGACGCCGAACTGCTGGTGCTGCAGCACGAAAACTCGGTGCTGCGACGACAACTCAACGGCCCGGTCCGCTACGAGCCCGCGGACCGGTTCTGGCTGGCCGCGCTGTCGTCGCTGATACCGCGCCGCTGCTGGAGCAGCGTCTTCCCGGTCACGCCGGAGACGCTACTGGCCTGGCACCGCAGGCTGATCGCCAAGAAGTGGGACTACTCCGACCGACGCCGACGCACCGGGCGTCCACCCACGGCGGCCGCGCTCAAGAAGCTGGTGCTGCGCCTGGCGCAGGAGAATCCGCGGTGGGGCCACCGGCGGATCCAGGGCGAACTGGCCCGACTGGGGCACCCGATCGCGCCGTCCACGGTCTGGGAGATCCCGCACAAGGCCGGCATCAACCCCGCCCCGCGCCGCACCGGCCCGAGCTGGCGCGAGTTCCTCACCGCGCAGGCCGAGGGGATCATCGCGGCGGACTTCTTCCACGTCGACACGATCACCGGCAGCCGGCTGTACACGCTGGCGTTCCTCGAACACGGCACCCGCAGACTCCACATCACCGGCGTCACCGCCCACCCCACCGCACAGTGGGCGACCCAGCAGGCGCGCAATCTCGCCGATGACCTGGGCAGCCGCGTCGAGTCGCTGCGCTTCGTGCTCCGCGACCGCGACAGCAAGTACACCGGCTCCTTCGACGCCGTCTTCGAAGCCGAAGGCATGGACGTGCTGCTCAGCGCACCCCAGGCACCGCGCAGGAACGCCCACTGCGAGCGCGTGATCGGCACGATCCGCCGCGAGGCACTCGACCACGTTCTGCTCCTGAACGAGGCCCACGCCCGGCAGGTCCTCGCCGAGTACCAGGACCACTACAACAGACATCGGCCGCACCGATCCCGCGATCAACGACCGCCCGAGGCCCAGGAACAGCCAGCAGTCCTGGATGGTTTCGAGCCCCGCAAGCTCTTGCGCACCCGGATCCTCAGCGGAGCAATCAACGAGTACCGACATGCCGCTTGAACTGCAGCGATGACTTTTCGAGCCCCACAGGGTCTGCCTGGACGGCACGTCTGTCCGAACGTCCATTTTTGGATAATGAGTTGATGGTGCCAGCGCAGAAGTGTGGTGGGGGTGACCGCGAAGACTTGGCGCCAACGGCCACGAGGGATCAACCGAGAAAGTGCGGCGAGCCAGATCCGGTCGGCCGGCTGGTAGCGGACCCGGGCGATCTGACGGCGCAACACCGCGTTCTCATGCTGTAGCGCCAACACTTCCGCATCTTTGGCCATGCGGCTGCGCAGCACGGCAGCGGGCACCGCGATCAGATTCCGGACCAGCGCGGCGACGACCGACAGCGACATCTGCAGATCGTCGCAGGGCAGTCGACGCCGCGTCGCCGGGATCAACAAACGTGCAGGCCACAGCCGAGAATCGTATTTTCGAGCGGGACACCCTGCGTGCCGTCCCCGAACCGCTCACCCCTGCACAGATCCCCCACCTCGACGTACACCGAAAAGACCGCCTCGGCGGAGTCCTCCACGAATACCAACATGCCGCCTGAACTGCGTGGATGGACTTTTCGGCAGGCGCACTGCTGCTGTTCGAGGTCCTCGCGACGCAGGATCCGGCGCGCTCGAGTCGCCGACGCCCCCGCCTGCGCTGCTGCTGCGGCTCAACACCCGTCACTGGCGTTCGAGGGCGCCGTCCGGATCGTCCAGGGCGGATCGGGCCAGCTCCCGGAAATGATTCAGGTTCGGCCAATGCGCAGGCGTGAACGATGGCGGGTCGCCTCGTCTGGCTGGTTCAAACCCCAGCCCCACGAGGGCGCTACGCAGGATGAACCCGTACCCCCGCGCCACTGACTTGGCTTCCGTAGCCACACGGTCAGGTCCCGCCAGCCCCACTGCGCTCTCGGCCTTCGAGAGCGCTGACATGAGCCGTCGCGCTTCAGAGACCCTTTCCTCGATGTCCGGAAGTACTGAATCCCCAGCGCGGGTGAGCACAGAAACCGCCGGCGCCAGTTCCTCTACCGCACCGGCGAACTGGGTGTAGGCATCGGCCCGAGTCTGCCGACGCCAGTGCTCATGCTGTGAGCGCCGCTGTGAACTACCTGCATCCCTGGCAGCACGGACGGCCCCGAAGGCACCCAGACCCGCGCCAACTACAGCCACTGCAGCGGCGATTGAAGCTGTTCCCCCTAGATCCATTTGTGCATTGTGCCAAGCGATCGCCCAGAGGTGTAGGCCGTCCATCACCTCCTGTTAACGATGGCCGAGTCTTTCTCCCCATCAGCTCCCCACGAAGGGACTGCTTGCCACCCAACGTCCAGGACCGACAGGTGGCCCATAGCGTGGTTCGCGGAGGCGGGCGGCTGTCTGGACAGGGGCGAACGGAAACTACGCCCTCAATCCAACGGCAGCAACCGTGGTCGACAAACGGTGCCCCCCGGCGAACTACCGACGGACAACTCGCTCCCGCTACATCAACCAAGCCACCCGGTAAGGGCATTGGCGAGTGCCTCCCCACCCTGCTGGACCACAGTCCCCACGACCAGCGCGGGCAGGGCCTGAGCGATCTGCCGCAGCGCACCCGTGTCAGGGGCCTGCGCAGCAAGCGACGTATCGATCGTGTCCGTCATGCTACGGAGCACCGGCGTAGTGGCGAGGCCACTCTGATTCCGGTCCAGGTCGGCGCGGAACGCGGTGAGTAGGCTCCGTACATCCTCAATGTCGGGCGTGCTCTGAACCGATGCCGACTGGTGCACGTGGGAGATATTCTGCCCCACGACGTTCTGATTCGGGGCGTTGTTGTTGCCGCCGATGCTGATGCCCGAGCCGTGTCCGGGGTCCGGCTCAGGCCGCCGTCGTCCGCCGATCATCATTTGCCTCCTTGGGGCGCATTGCTCTGCCCCACGCCGCTGATGTTGTTGCCCGCGACGCTTTGGATCGGGGCGTTATTGTCGCCGTACACCTGGATGTTGGTGATCACGGCGGCCACCTGTTGTTCGTACGGTGCGGTGTCGACGCCCAGTTCCTCGAGATACTCGGCGACGGCCCTAAAGATGCAGGTCTGCATGAGGACGACATGCCTCTTGGCGTCGTCGCTCTGGTGCATGTCGGTGACCTCCTCGGTGGAGTAGCGGTCACGCACGCTCACCGGGTCCTTCTCCTCACCCCGGCCGTCGCCATCCTCACTCTGCTGCTCTGCGAGTCCGCGCCCCAGCCGGGCCACGAACCGCCACAGAGCCAGTGGCCCCGCTGCGGCATCCAGCAGCGTCTGCACGATGAGCCAGCCGAGGAGCCGGGTACCGCGGCGGGCCAACGACGCGTCAGTCACTCGCAGCTCGTTGTACAGCGGCGTCATGACATGGGGTCGCACTGTCAGATGAAGCTCCCCCGCCTCCAAGGCCGCATGGACGAAAACGCTGACAACGACCTGGCCGTCCCAACTCACGCACTGTGCGCGCAGATACAGCCGATCGGGAACGCTCGAAGGCGATCGTCTGCCGCGGCCACGAAGATCGGGGTCCTCCAGCTTCGCCGCACGCGTACGGCGAAGCCACAACGCCGACGGCAGGCCCTTCACCTGAACCACCGAGAAGCCCGGCAGCGGTTCAGTGATCTCTCGCGCACCTCGCCCCAGGTCCCACAATGCCGCACCCATCCGGCGCAGCAACTCCTGGTCCTCGAACGGCTTGACCGACACCTCCATGTCCTTGGGCTTCAGCGGGACATTCATGTCCGCGATGCCCCACACGTAGCGTCCGGCACCGACGAACCGCTCCGGATCGTCGTAGGGTAGCTCGGCTCGCGTCTGCCTCTCACTCAGGATGGCCATCCGGCGCTCTCCCCTCGCCGCCGTCCAAGGCAGTCGGCCCGCCGCGACCTCTCCTTTGACGAGCCGGTCCAGAGATGCCCGGGCCGCGAGCCGGTCTATAGCGAACGCGACCGCGCCGCCGGCGAGCAGCGCGAACGGCAGCAGGATCAACTCGGCCCGTAGGCTGACCATTTCACTGTCAATGGGCGCATAGGGAATGACGGCCAACAACCACGGAATACACAGAACCAGGTACGCGACACGCGGCGAAGAGGCCAGCCGCGACTTCTTGAGCCGGCGCGCTGCCCGGGCCGCGGCCCAACGCATCACCAGAGCCAGAAAGACAGCACCACCCCACACCCCGGCCGCCCAAGGAGCCACATACGCGATGGCCGCGGCCATCAGGAACATCGCAGTGCGCCGCGCCCATCGACGGCGCCGGGCACGAAGACCGTGCGCGACCACCGGCACAACATCGAATCCGTATGACGGAACAGGCAGCGGCGGCCCGTGCAGCACATGGTCGACGACCCATTGCGCCATCGGCTCGCCCAGGGGCGGGCAGTCGTCGCTGCCATCCAAGTAGATACGCCTTCGTGCGCTGCGCCGGGGCCTGTCAGCCTTCCCGCCTTTGCCGCAAATCTTGCGCCACCACGCATTGACCGGCTTCACCCGGTCAGGGCGGGCGTAGACGCCCTGACACAACAGCCTGGTCACCTCTGACGAGGTGGGATCCGCCTGATCGTCACCACCGACGCTGGCCGATCCCGGTCCCGCCTGGATTGGTATTCCTGGGAGCCCACCCATCTCTGTGCCCTCCCGCCCCCGGACACGCAGCCCCCATCCCATCCCCATACAGCCGCCCCCGTTCTCCGATACGTCGGGGCATCCTTATCGTGAACGGCGCAGACCACTAGATCACAAACGCCACATTGCGCGCGCATCCTTGCGCCTGACGAGGATTGACCGAATCCAACCCCTCGCCAGCGAGCCGTCGGAGAAGTTGACAAGTACTCCGCGCCGGTAACTGCACACACCGGGTTCTCGCCGGAAGTGGGCGGAGGGCCCCTCACCGCCGAACTACTTCACCTTTCGCCCAATCAAGGGATATGACCAGGTCAGAGTCCACGCCGAGGACATGATGGTCGCCTGGTGGTCGCATCGGACGGAGGCTGGATGTGTGGCATACCCTGCCGCACGCTGGAGGCGATCCCCATGCGCACAACCACCACCGCCGGCCGCGGTCGTGTCTACCGCCGCTGCGGCTGCCGAGACATTCGCCGTCACCAGCTCGGCGCACACTGCCCACATCTGGTCACGGACAGCGAACACGGGACGTGGACCTTCGCCGTCGACACCCCCACCCCGGATCACCGTCGCACGACCATCCGCCGCGGAGGCTTCCCCAGCCAGGACAGCGCCGAGACTGCGCTCCTCAGATTCCTCGAGGGCGAGGCGGGCGGGTTCGACGCCGATCCCAACCAGACGGTCGCCGACTACCTCAATGCCTGGCTCACCGCGAAAGCATTGGTGCTCAAGCCGACCACCATGGCCCGCTACCGGGACTACGTCCGCAACGACCTCATCCCCGGCTTCGGCACCCTCAAGCTCGAGTAGCTCGGGCACCGGCACATCGCCGCCTTCGCCACCAGCCAACTCGCCGCCGGCCGCGGCAAAGTCACCCTCTCCAGGTGTCTGGCCACCCTCTCCAGCGCGCTGGGCGACGCCGTCCGCCAGCACCGCCTCCCCCACAACCCCGCCAGTCCCCCGATCGTGCGCCGACCGCCCTCACCGGAGCGGCGGATCTGGACCCCAGAGGAGGCCGCCCTCTTCCTCTCCTACTGCCACCAGGCCGACCCCGACATGGCCGACCTGTTCGAGTTCCTCATCGGCACCGGCATGCGCAAGGGCGAAGCCCTCGGCCTGCACTGGGACGACGTCCACCTCGACGAGTGCGTCCTCTACGTACGCTCCACACTCTCCGCCATCGACAACAACCACCTCGCCCTCACCAGCCCGAAGACCCGATCGAGCCGCAGCTGGGTCGCCATCTCGCCCCGCGTCGCCGCAGCGCTGCGACATCGGGCACGTACGGTTCCTCGCACCCACAGCGATGCTGCCGATCCGTTCGCCGGACTGGTCTTCTGTCGGCCCGACGGCCGCCCCCTCGGACCACAACTCGTGCTCGACCGGTTCCACCGTCTCTCCGACGAAGCCGGCGTCCCCAGAGTCACGGTTCACGACCTGCGACACCTGGCCGCCACCATCACCATCACCGCCGGAGTCCCCCTCACGGTGGTCTCCAAGACCCTGCGACACTCCACCCTGTCCACCACCGCGAACCTCTACAGCCACCTCACCCAACAGGCCGCACGCGAAGCCGTCGACACCATCGACCACACCCTCACCCAGGCCGAGACCACCAGCCTTCGAACCAACCGGCCGACCCTGCCGTGATCACCACGCGACCACATCCGCAGCCTCCGCGAAGCCCTCCGCCGGCTGCGGAAGCCTGCCCCGCCCGCCTTCAGCACCGCCGTGAACCAGCCGCACCCAAGGTGTGCGACCACACTGCGACCACCACGCCCCCGGAAACACAAAAGGCCGCCCTCTCCATCACGAGAGAACGGCCTCCGACCTGCGCCAACACAAGTCGGGACGACAGGATTTGAACCTGCGACCCCTTGACCCCCAGCAGGGGGCGCTGGCTTCTTCTCAGCCCTGAGAACTCCGCCGCAGCGGGCCTGGCGCTCACCCCGGTGGTCATGGACCTGAACGACCGGGTCAGGGGCTGGCGCGATGGATACTGACGGCGTAGCCACCGCCGTCGTAGGCGTCGGCGTCCCAGGCGGCAAACCGGTCGACGAGGGCGAGGCCCGCCGCAGTACAACTCGCGTCGTACTCCGGCAACGTGATGCCGGGCGGCACGGGCAGGTGGGCGGCGTCGAGGCCGAAGCCCGCGACCAGCAGCCCGCCCGTTCCGGGCCGATCTCGCCGAGTTCGATCCGGCCCTGCTCGGCATCGCGGCGGACTTCGACCTGGTCCTCGCTGCCGGCAATGTCTTCCCACTGCTGGCCGCCGGGATGAGTGCCGAACCCGCCCTGGTGAGCGGGGCGTACGCGCTGTTCGAAGCAGCGTGGGAGACGGCCACCGAACTGGCGGCCTTCTTCGACCCCGACCGGCCCCGGATCGACGCGCGAGCCCGCGAGGTGCTGTAACGCACTGGGCTCCGGAGTGACCGACGTGTCAGCCTCCCGCGAACTGGGCATGTCGCTGCGCACCTACCGCCGCAGAGTCGCCGAACTCCTCGTCGCCCTGGACGCGGGCTCACGTTTCCAGGCCGGGGTGCGCGCGGGCGAGTTGGGCCTGACCCGCGGGTGAGCGGGCTCAGGCCCGGACCGAAGGGGGTCAGGCGTCGAGGTTCAGGCGAAATGGCGGGGGCCCCGCCTGATGGGAGTCGACGCTGCCTTGGGCCCGGCATCCTCCGATGTCCGGTCCAGCGCTCCGTACCATCGCCAGGCGGCCGCATGCCCGGCGGCCATCCATCGCTCACCGCTCGCACCCGCGGCCGGCGCACCGCAGCTCTCCCATGCGCCCCGACATCGGCGCGGCGTCCGGGACCCGGGTCCAAGACGGTGCAGCGTCTCGAACCCGGGTGCTGGGCAGGCCGATGGCCCGCCTTGTGAGGGCACGTACGGCGGGCCTAGCTCGGTCCGGAACGTCCGTGGGCGCCCGTGAGTTGAATCAGTCCGACTTCTCGCCGCTCTCGGCCAGGATCCTGTTACGGGCGCCGGCGAGGGCTCCCTCCATGGCTCCCTGCGGCCTGCCGAAGGTCGAGGCGGAGAACCGGGCGGGGCCGGTCTTGGCGGTGAAGGAGTGCGCGTAGGCGAACTCCCGCAGTCCCTCCTCCCCCTGCTTGCGCCCGTAACCGCTGTCGCCCCGACCGCCGAACGGCACGGCGGGGTTCATGGAGAACACCAGAGCATCGTTGATGCTGGTCATTCCCACGCGGAGGCGACGAGCGATGGCTTCGCCGCGGTCGCGGCTGAAGACGGCGCTGCCCAGCCCGTACCGGCCGGCGTTGATGTGAGCGACGGCCTCATCGGCGTCGGCGACCTTGACGACCGCCAGCGTCGGCCCGAACGTCTCCTCCGTCGCCGCGAGGGCGTCGGGGGCCACTCCGACCAGGATGGTGGGCGCGGCATAGCGGTCGCCCACCGCGTCGAGGCCACCGACGGTGGCTGTCGCGCCGCGCTCCAGGGCGTCTTGAATGTGTTCCCGGATGATCGAGGTCTGGCTCGGCAGCGGAACCGGCCCGATCTCCGCGTCCTCGTCGCTGCCGACGCGTACCTGCCCGGCGAGCTCGCTGATCTTCTCGACGAACTCGTCGTGCACCGACTCGACTACGTAGGCCACTTCGAGACTGATGCAACCGTGTCCGGTGTTCTGCATGGCGCCCCACACGATGTGAGCGGCGGCTTCGTCCAGATCGGCGTCCTCGGCGACGATGACGCCGTCTTTTCCGCCGAGTTCCAGCAGAACGGGGGTCAGGGTCTGCGCGCATTGGGCGGCCACCGTCCGGCCTGTGGCGACGCTGCCCGTGAACGCGAGCTTGTCGAGGCCGGCCTCGATGAGCGCCTGACCCGTGGCCCCGTATCCGTTCAGGTTCTGCAGGACGGCCGGCAGCTCCGGAACGGCACGCTGCCAGGTTCGGACGAGCCATTCAGCGACGCCGGGCGTGATCTGGCTGGGCTTGAGGACCACGGCGTTCCCGGCCGCGAGCGCGTCGACGAGGATGGCCGCGGGAGTGAGCAGGGGGAAGTTCCACGGGCCGATGACGCCGACCACGCCGTAGGGCTGGTACTCGACCCACGCACGCTGGTTGGGCGTGGTGGGGCTGGCCGGAACCTCCCGGCGGTCCAGGACGCGCGCGGCGTTGTCGGCGGCGTACTGCAGGTGCTCGAGAGTCCCGAGCACCTCCACGCGGGCGTCGTCGAGGGGCTTGCCGTTCTCGGCGTGAATGAGTGCGGCGCCCTCCTCACCGCTCAAAGCTATCTGCCGCCGCCACGCGCGCAGTCGCTCCGCGCGGCCCTCGAAGCCGAGGTCCCACCAGGCCCCGGTGACCGAGCGTGCGGCGGCGACGGCCGCGGCCGCCTCTTCCTTGCCGGCCACGGGGTATCGCGCGAACTCGGCTCCGGTGGCCTGGTCGATGGTGACGATCTCGGTCGCGTCGTATCCGATGACACCGTCACGTGTGATCGTCGGGATGTTGTCGGTCATGGGTCTTCCCCTGTCCTTCTTACGTCCGCCCGCGTGAGGCGCACCCGTGGGTAAGGGCAGGTGGCGGACGTGGTCTTCGGCACGAATGGCCGCTGGACTGCGGTCGGCGCGGGCCGACATGAGCACCGCACGGACGAGATCATTGAGAACGTGTGCCATGCCGAACGTCTGGCAGTTGGGCACGGGTGGCCGCATATCCGGAAGCGCTCTCGGCGGGCGGATTGTGGCGCAGCCGCCGGAGGGCGACCGCGGCCGGGTCGGGGGCGGCGCCGAGGAGGCGCCCGCTGCTACGCGTGCGGGTTGCGGTAGCGAGCCGCGGGGGTGGGCTGGTTGCCGCCGGTGAGCAGAGCGGACTCCGCAGCCAGCAGGGCGTCAAGGGCTGCGGCCTGGTTCTCCAGACCGGGTGTGCACACGGTCTCCCCCAGGCGCAGGCCGGCAAGGCTGGCCGAGGCGACGTCCTGCGGGGTCATCGCCCAGGGGATGTCGCGGCCGACGCCTTCGTTCCACTCCGTGGCCACGACGCCGGGCAGGAGCAGCTGCGTACGGATGGGCGTGTCCGCGAGCTCACCTGTGAGGGTCCGGGTGAAGGCGACGGTGGCGGCCTTCGTCGCCGCGTAGAGAGTGCGTCGTGGTGCGCGGGGATCGTTGAGGCCGGAGCTGAAGGCCAGCAGCGAGGCCACCGTGATGATCGCGCCTTCTCCGGCGGCGAGCATTCCGGGAAGCGCGGCGCGGACCAGCTGAATGGGGGCCACGGCGTTGAGGGTGAGCAGGCGGTCGATGTCGGCGGGGTCGACGTCGACGAGCGGGGCGTAGCCGCCGGCGCCGGCGTTGCTGACCAGCAGGCGCACGTCCCCCGCGGCGAGACGGCCGGTGACAGCGGTGATGCCCTCGTGGGTGCCGAGATCGGCGGGCAGTACCTCCACGGCGGCGCCCCAGGCGCGGAGCTCCTCTGCGAAGTCGCCGAGCCGGTCCGCGCGGCGCGCCACCAGGACGAGGTCGTGGTCATCCGCCAGCAGACGGGCGTATTCGGCGCCGATGCCGGAGGAGGCTCCGGTGATGAGAGCGATCGTGCGAGTCATACGCCGAGCATGCCTCAACCGTTAGCTTAGCGTCAAACGCTTGATGGTTATGAAGTGTCGTACCCTTGGCAGGTGATACGTGATGATGAGGAGCCTGTGGGGCTCGGCGCGCTTGACCGGGTGACCTGGGCATTGCGGCGCGCGGAACTGGCGGTGCAGACGCTCAAGGAACAGCGGCTACGCCCGCTGGGCATGGCCGCCGCGCACTACACCCTGCTGATGTCGGTGCACAGCGAACCAGGGCTGGCCGGCGCCGAGTTGGCCCGCCGCCTCAACGTCACCCCTCAGGCCGTCGCCTCCCTCGTGGCACGCCTGGAGGGCCGCGGCCAGTTGGAGAGGCGCGAGCACCCGCGCCACCGGCACGTGCAGGAACTGCACCTCACCGACGCCGGGCGGGAGGCGCTGCGCGCGGCCGACCAGGTGATCGCCGACGTAGAGCGTCACATCACCGAGGGCCTGGGACCGGACCAGAGCGCGCAGCTACGGACGCTGCTCGACCAGGTGAGCAAGACGGTGCGCAACGCCTGAGCTCGTCGGCCGGTCAAGGACAGGCTGGCGCGTCGGTGGCCCAGGCACGGCGCACACCGCCCGCTCCCCCGGCGGTCTCGGCGCATCGTATGCCGCCGCCAGCGGGGTTCCAGCCGACCGCGGCACCGCTCAGCCCGCAGCGAAAGCAGCGACCACTCGCTCGAGGACCAGTCCACCGCCCTCGCCTCAAGGTCGACATCGGCACGGCGATCTCGTCCACGCACGGTCAATCCGTGCAGGGCGGAACGGATCCTGAACGGCGCGCCCTGCCGCCTCAAGCAGGTGGGTGCCGCAGCTTCCAGCGGTCCCCACCACCGCGAGCAACGGGGTAGAGCTTCTTCGCCCTCCGCTTTCGCCTCGGACGCTCCCTCCTCTCTTCTCACTGCGTCATGACGTCACGGGTACACCAGCATCAGGACTCGTGCGTCGGCCGGCCACGGCCATCCGAACGAAGTTGCCGGTGCAGTCAGGGGCCGGGGCACGGGACGAGGACGATCTTCCCCGTCGTATGCCCGGTCATGATCTGCCGATGCGCGGCGGCGGCTTCGCGCAACGGATGGCTGGCGGCGATCAGGACGCGCAGTCGCCCGGCCCCCGCGGCTTCGGTGAGCTGTAGGCGCGCAGCGGCGCGGACTTCCGTGCCGGGGTCCGCGCCGGGCCCGCCGCCAAGGAGCCTGATGCCGGCTCGGGCCCCGCGTTCGAACGCCGCGACGGTCGCGATGCGGGACCGGTCCGCCACCAACTCCACCGAGACGTCCACCGCCTCGTCGGTGCCCACCAGGTCGGCAGCCGCGTGGACTCCCTGCGGTGCTGCCGCGCGCACCCGGTCCGCCAGACCCGGCCCGTACGCGATCGGAATCGCCCCCAGGTCGCGCAGTACGTCGTGCTTGGCCGGGCTCGCCGTTCCCAGCACCCTGGCTCCGCGCTCGACGGCCAGTTGCACGGCCATCAGGCCGACGCCACCCGCCGCGCCGTGGACCAGCACCGAGTCGTTCTCACGTAGGCCGATCGCTTCGAGAACGTGCACAGCGGTGACGCCCGTGACCATCAGTCCTCCGGCCTGCTCCCAGGAGAGAGCGGCGGGCTTGGGCACCACCGACGAGGCCGGGACGATGAGTTCGGCGGCGTACGCGCCGGGCGCCCGGTACGCGATCACCTCGTCGCCGATCTGGATCGGACCGGCGGGGCCGGTCGCGTCGGCACCGACAGCGGTCACCACACCTGCCGCTTCGGCACCGAGCCGCATCGGCAGGTTCGCCGGATCGGTTCCGAAGGCACCGCTGTACATCTTGTGGTCGAAAGGGTTGACGCCGACGGCGCGGACCTCGATGCGCACCTGACCCGGCCCGGGCTCCGCTACGGCGACATCGATCACCGACAGCACCTCGGGACCACCGTAAGCACGCGCTACTACTACTTCGCTCATGTCAGGGGACAACGCGGTGCCGGAAGGCCCGATTCCCCATCGCGGTCACTTTTTTGAACGGAGCGCTCCGCTCCGATAAGTTGGGCAGTCGATCACCCGACGCGGGAGGACATATGAACGCCATGACCAAGCCCACGGCCCTGGTGACCGGCGGCAGCCGGGGAATCGGCGCTGCCACGTCACGGGAACTGGCGGCTCGCGGCTACCGCGTAGCCGTCAACTACTTCTCCCGCCGCGAGTCCGCCGACCAGGTGGTCAAGCTCATCGAGGCCGACGGCGGGGAAGCCTTCGCCGTGCAGGCCGACGTGCACGACCCCACCCAGGCTGCCGAACTGCTGGAGCGCTCCGCGGTCGACGGGCGCTTGGATGTTCTTGTCTGCAACGCCGGCGCCCGCTTCATTCCCACCCCGGTTCAAGCCCTCGCCTGGGACGACTTCAGGACGAAGGTGACGGACGAACTGGCTTCCGTCTACACCCTCACCCAGCAAGCGCTGACACTCATGGGCGCCCGGGGACAGGGCCGCATCGTGTATGTCTCCAGCGCCGTGGCCGACGGTCCGCCCGCCCCGGGCATGGCCGCCCATGGCACCGCCAAGGCCGCCCTGAACACCTTCGCGCGCTTCGTCGCCTACGAGGCCGGTCCGCTCGGCATCAACGTCAACGTCGTGGCGCCGGGTTACGTCCGCACCGAGAGCAGCGCGCGCATGCCGCAGGAGTTCCAGCGGCGGCTGGCGGAGAACACGCCCCTGGGGCGGGTCGCGGAGCCGGAGGACGTGGCCCGGGCGATCGCGATGCTCGTCGGCGAGGACGCCGACTTCGTCACCGGCGAGGTGCTCACCGTCGACGGTGGGTACGGCGTGGCACGCCGGTAGGGGAAAATACCTGTCCATGGGTGACACGCAGACCGGCAGACCGCGCGGCCGCCGGCGGGAGGCGGACCGCAACGACGCCCGCCTCATGCAGGCTGCGCGCGAAGTCTTCGCCGAGCTTGGCTGGGACGCCCCCGTCTCGGAGATCGCCCGCCGGGCCGGCATCGGCATGGGCAGCCTCTACCGCCGCTATCCCAGCAAGGAGCTGCTGGCCCAGCGGATGCGCGTCATGGGGATGGAACAGCTCGTCGCCCAGGCCCGCACAGCCCTCGCCGAGGAGCCGGACCCTTGGGCGGCCTTCGCCCGCTTCCTGCGGAACGCGCTCTCGGCCCAGGGTGCAGTCGGTCCGCTGCTCCCGCTGATGGGCGGCCGACTGCCGGCCACCGATGAGATCGTGGCCGCCTCCAGCCGGCTCCGGGCCGCCCTCGACGACCTGGTGGACGGCGCGCACCGCGCGGGCGTACTGCGCGCCGACTTCACTTCCGCCGACGTCCCCTTGCTGCTAGAACACCTCACCGCGCGGATCCCCGTCACCGACGAACGCGCCACCACGCTCCACCTGCGGTACCTGGACCTGATCCTCGCCGGACTGCGCACGTCGACCACCGATGGGCCCACCGCGTTGCAGAGCCCGGCTCCGGACTGGGCAGAACTCAGCGAGCTGTGGAACGCCTCCGAGGGCTGAGCCCTGCGCTCCCATAATGAATGCAGCGCCCCCGTGCTTTTGCTTCGCCGTTCTGCGCTTTTCCTTCTCACTGAGGGATCAACCGGATCCCCGGTGCATTGCGTGCCGGGGAAAATTTCTTCCCCCTCACACCGCGTCCTTCCGATGCAATGCTTCATCACGCGGCGAGCACGACATACGACAAGCCGCGCGACCATGTGCCGTTTCAGGGCCTCCGCGGGATGCGCTGCACAGGCTGCGACTGCTGGTCCGGCCGGACACGCTGCTGCGCTGGCACCGCGACCTGGCCACACGCCGCCTCGCTGCCGCGTCGCGCCCGAAGCGACCAGGCCGGCCTCGCACCGTGCACTCCATCCGCGCTCTGGTCGTGCGCCTGGCCCGGGAGAATCCCAACTGGGGCTACCGGCGCCTCCACGGCGAACTGCTAATCCTCGGCGTAAAGGTGGCTGCCTCCACCGTATGGGAGATCCTCAAGGAGGCCGGGATCAACCCAGCGCCCGAACGGAACTCCAGTACCTGGGCAGACTTCCTGCGCTCCCAGGCCGAGGCCGTGCTGGCGTGCGACTTACTTCGAGACGGTCACCCTGTCCGGGGCGCGGATGTACGTGTTCGCGGTGATCGAGCACAGCACCCGACGGATCCGGATCCTGGGCGCGACTGCACACCCGACCGCTCTCTAGGTGACGCAGGCCGCAAAGAACCTGGTCATGGACCTCGAAGACGCCAGATTCAAGGCCAAGTTCCTGATCCGAGACCGGGACGGCAAGTTCCCCGAGCTGTTCGACGCCGTCCTGCGAGATGCGGGGATCGAGAGCGTCCTCAGCGGCGTCCGGATGCCGCGGATGAACTCGGTCATGGAGAGGTGGGTGCAGACCTGCCGGCGCGAGCTGCTGGACCGCACGTTGATCTGGAATCAGCGGCATCTGCTCCACGCCTTGCACGAGTTCGAACAGTTCTACAACTCCCATCGGCCTCATCAGGGCATTGCGAACGCCCGCCCGCTACGTCCCCTGCCCGTTACGGTCGCCGATCCGGAGGAGCTCAATCGCCTCGACATACGAAGACGCGATCGCCTGGGCGGCATCCTCCACGAGTACCACCACGCCGCCTGACCTCGATGGATGAGGTTTCCGGCAAGCGCAGCGTTCTGCGGTGTGCCGGACCTCGTCCGATTCGACGCGCAAGGGCAGGCCACGGCCAAGTCCACCGTCTGGGGAAAGGTGAGCCTCATGCGCGGACGAACGGTCCTGTACGGCGACACCGACGGCGACCACCGTGACGAGGCCGCCGTATACCTCG
Organism: Streptomyces sp. DS1-CR2; assembly: GCF_055760475.1. Taxonomy (NCBI): domain Bacteria; kingdom Bacillati; phylum Actinomycetota; class Actinomycetes; order Kitasatosporales; family Streptomycetaceae; genus Streptomyces; species Streptomyces sp. DS1-CR2. The sequence continues at coordinate 7,643,360 of NZ_CM147085.1, read as the reverse complement.
GCTGCGGTGACGGCGTCACCCAGAACGGCCAGATCCTGGCGGCGTACGCGGTCTACACGCACGCGGGCAAGAACCTCGCCGTGATCGGCACGATCACCCCGCGCAAGAAGTCCGCGGTGTACGGCACGGCACTCGTGCGACTGGACTTCTCGACGGGCCGGATCGTGGCCCACGAGAAGTGGTACCGCACGAACGACCCGCACTGCTGCCCGACCGGCGACGCCACCACGGTCTGGTACCGCCACGGCGACCGGCTGACGCCGGGCACCACTCACGTCACCTCGTGAGGGCGCCACTTCACTTTGCTCCGGACTTCGGACAGAGCGGCCGGTAGGCGGGGCCTGCGGGTACGTAGGCGCGCCATCGGCCGGCGGTGAACGCACCCCGTGCCCATGAGCACAGCGAGCGCACCGGATCCACCGTCGCATCGACACCCCACAGCCGCACCGTCTTGTCCTCGCCCCAACTGATGACCGTCCTGCCACTGGGATCGAAGACCGCGCCGGCGACGGCACCGCTGTGCCCTTGAAGCGGCTCGCCGATCTGGCGCCGGGTACCTACGTCCCAGAGCCTGACCGTCTGATCCATACCGCCGCTGACCAGCACCTTCCCGTTGGGGCTGAACGCCACGGAGTTCACGCCCCTGAGATGTCCGGTCAACGGTTCCCCGACCTGCTTGCGCGTGGCCACGCTCCAGAGCCGGATGGTGTTGTCGCGGTCCGCGGTGGCGATCACCTTGCCGTCGGGGCTGAACGCCACGGCCATGATGTCTGCCGTGTGGCCGGGCGCCGTCTCGCCGATGCGGCGACGTGTGGCGACGTCCCAGAGCGCCACTGTGTCGTCTTGGGTGTTGGCGGCGATGGTGTGACCGTCAGGGCTGAACGTGAGCGTCCATCCGGTGACACCGGGCACCGTACCGATCTGACGATGTGTCGCCAGATTCCATATGCGTATGGAGTCCCTGGTGGAGGTGGCAAGGGTTTTGCCATCGGGGCTGAAGGCCAGGGCGTAATCGGCACTGGTGCGGCCGTCGTTTGGCAACTTGCCTGTCTGACGTCGGGTTTTGAGGTCCCAGAGCCTCACCCCGGACTCTGTTCCATACGTGTTGGCGGTCGCGATCACCCTGCTGTCGGGGCTGAAAGCGATCGTGGGGTCCGTGGGCGTCCGGCCCAAGTCCAAGGGGCCACCGATCTGGCGGCGTGTGGCGACGTTCCAGAAGCGCACGACGTCGGAACGAGTAACGGCCAGGGTCCGCCCGTCCGGGCTGACAACTGTCTTACTGAGCTCCCCCGTATCGATCGACGGTCCGGTCTGCCGTTGTGCGCGGATATTCCACAGCCGAACTGTGGTGTCATTACTGGCAGTTGCCAGGGTCGATCCGTCCAGGCTGAAGGCCATGTCCTCGATCGGACCCGTGTGGCCGGTGAAGGGTGCTCCCACCGGACTGTGCTGGGCGACGTTCCAGAGTTGCACGCTGTCGTTGCTGTAGGCGGCGGCGAACATCGTGCCGTCGGGGCTGAAGGCCACCGAATCGGCCGACCAGCCATTGGCCGACCAGCCATTGGCCGTGAACGGCTTCCCAGCTGGTTTTCGGGTCGAGGTGTTCCAGAGCCGGACGCTGCCGTCGTAATCGGAGGCGGCGATGGTCCTGCCGTCTTTGCTGAAGGCGACCGACGTGACGCTGATGCCGTGTACGCCCATCTTCTTGCTGAGGGGCACACGGGAGCGGGCGTCCCAGAGTTGTACGCCGTCAGCGTCTGCGGTGGCGAACGTTCTGCCGTCGGGACTGAAGGCCACCCCGTCGACGAAGGAGTCCCGACCGCCGAGTGGCTTGCCGATCTGGCGATGTGCTGCCACGTCCCACATGCGTACGGCCGCCCCGGAGTCGTGGTCGCCAGTGGTGACAAGAGTCCCGCCGTCAGGGCTGAAGGCCACCGAATTGATCGCCCCGGAACGGGGGTTGAGCGCGTCACCGATCTGTCTGCGGTCGGCGACGTTCCAGAGCCGGACAGTGCCGTCCGCGCTCGCGCTGGCCAGGGTCCGCCCGCCCGGTCCGAAGGCCACCGACGAAATGCCTTGGTTGTGCCCGATGAACGGGGCACCGACCTTCTGCTGTGTGGCCGCGTCCCAGAGCCGCACGATGCCGTCTCCGCCTCCGGAGGCGATGGTCTTGCCGTCCGGGCTGTAGGCCACCGATCCCACGCGCCAGGAGTGCGCGAGCAAACCTGTTTCCGGGTTGACGGCGGCGTTGAGAACCGCGAGATGGGATTCCGGAGTGGGGTCGATCTGCCAGGCTGCCAGCGCTTTCAGCCGGGCGCCGAGCGGGTCACGGGTCGCGAGGAAGGAACTCTGGCTGATCAGCTGCTGTGCGACGGCATGGTCGCGCTGGCGGGTGGCCTCGGCGCGTTGGACGAGCGCGATCACCGACACCGTGCTCGTGACCAGGAGGAGTAACCCCAAGATCGCGGCGGTGATCCTGGCCGTTCGCAGGTTGCGCCGGGTGTCGCGCATGCCTTCCGACTTGAGGTCGCCCTCGGGAAGGCCACGCACGACGGATGCGATGCCGAGGGCGACGCCGTCTACATCGGGCAGCAGATCCGCGCCGTCGTTGGGGTGGCGCAGGTCCACGGTCTTCCAGACCGGTTGCTGCTCGAACCGTCCGGACAATCGGGTGGGGAGTGCCGTCGACAACTCCGGGTTCCAGTCGCCGCGTTGCTCGTCCCACACCAGTTGTCCGTCGGACACGACGAGAAGGATGCTGTCGACCGACCGGTTCTCCAGCCACCACTCTATTTCCCGGTCGACCCATGACGATGCTTTCGCCTCCGGCGACGCCATGACCACGAGCCATTCGGAGCGGGAAAGACCGGCCTCGATCTTCCCCCAGAGCTGCGGTCCGATCGATACTCCGCTGTCATCGAGGAACACTCTGATCCGAGGCGGCTTGTACCAGGGGCGGGACTGCCTTTCGATGGTCCGTTGCAGGTGCGGAAGCCATTGCCGGTCGCGATCCCCGCTGTACGAGAGAAAGACGCCGTACCCGAGTTCGGTCCTGATCCGTCCCTGGCGGACAACCCGTGACCGCAGCCAGGCGAACGTCATGCGGCCGGCAGGTATTCGTGGCCGTTCCAGTGCAGCGTGACGTTTGTCGTGGAGCCCTCGGCGCAGCTGGGGACGCAGGAATTCTCGGACTTGACGATCGTGTACCGGCCGTCTCCACCAGGGCCGACGAGCCGCGCGCTGTAGTAGGCGAGCTTCGCGCTCCTGTAGTGATCCTCAGGGCTCGACCAGCCGATGTCCTCGAACCCTTCCTTGTTCGGTACCAGGACCAGGACCCCGTCGTAGCGGCCCGGGTTGTAGATCACGAAGGTGTTCTTGGTGGTGTCGGATTCGGGTGTGGCGAAGCGCAGTTCGTTCTCGTAGATGTCCACGTCGATTGTCTTGAGTGCGTGACCATTACCGGTGACGGCTGCGACGCACCCTTTCGGGTCCAGGGCGACGGCTCGCCTGACCAGGAATACGCGGACCTCTCCGAGGTCGGGATGTTTGATGTCCCGGTGATCCAGCACTTTTCCTGAACACTTCGCGGAGGCGGGCGGCTTGGCCGGGAACGAGGCGCGTGGGGGAGCCGGTGCCGGTGAGTGGGCCGGCGTGCTCGTGCCGCCTGCGCACCCGCTTGCGAAGATCACCATGAGAGCCAGGACAGGCACGGCCAGCCGAGCCTTTGTCGAGCCGAATGCGCACCCTGGAAGCTGCCGACGTAAATTCTGCGAAGAGCGGGAAATGCTGGCAGGCATGGAATGTCCCCTGTGTCCGAGTGAGGTCGGTCGGCTGGACGGCGAATCGGGATTTTACCCAGGTGCGCTCGGCGTACGGGCGGGCTTTGCCGGGATGGCGGGAAGTTCTTGATGACCGTTGACGATGAACGACTCCTGTGGCCTCAACTCGCCTGGGAGCACGGCGAGTTCGAGGTCGGGGAACGCGTCGAAGAGGGCCCCGCAGGGCGAGGTCGGCCTCCATCTTGGCGAGGGGAGCGCCGAGGCAGTAGTAGGCCCATAAGCCTGTGTAGGCGACGCCGATGACGACGGCGCCGATCGAGATCACGCGGGAGGCGCGGGTGGCGGACGGAGTGTTCGCGGCGTCGGTCATTAACCTCGGCTTTTCGCTGGGGCGGGGACGGTCACCCATACCGTAGACGCGAAAGTGCCTTCTGAGCAGGGACGATGAACCTTGTCGAGGGGTTCTGTCGGTCCAAGCGGAAGGCACTTTCTGCGTGCAGGCTATCGGTTCGCGTCCCAGGCTCCATGTCTCGGCGGACGGTTCGGGGGTGGTCGGTCATGCCGGGGCACGGTTGCTCGCGGATCTCGCCGAGGCCACGGGCCTGACCACGGCGTAGTCGACCGCACTCAAACCGCTGCGGCCTCGGGGGACCGGACATGATCCGGGACGGATCGCCACCGATCTGGCGGTGATGCTCGCTGACGGCGGTGAGACCATCACAGACCTGGCCGTACTGCGGGACCAGGGCGAGGTGTTCGGGTCAGTCGCCTCCACACCGACAGCCTGGCGGTTGCTCGCCGACACCGATGAGAGGGTGCTCCTCTCGCTGGCGTCGGCCCGCGCCCGGGCCCGGGAAGTCGCCTGGCTGCAGGCCGCCGAGCACGGTGAGGGCATCCCCGCGGCCCGGGCCGGCGGAGATGAGCTTCCCGGTCTGGTCCTGGATCTCGACGCCACGCTGGTCACCTGCCACTCCGAGAAGGACCAGGCCGCCCCGACCTACAAGGGCGGCTTCGGCTTCCACCCTCTGTTGTGCTTCCTGGCCAACACGGGCGAGGCACTGTCCGGCCGACTGCGTCCCGGCAACGCCGGAGCGAACACCGCCACCGATCACATCACGGTGCTTGACCAGGCACTCGCGCAGATCCCCGACGCTCACCGGCACGGCACCGCTCTCCTCGTCCGCGCCGACAGCGCCGGATCCGCGAAAGCCTTCCTCACCCACATCCGCAACCGCCGCGAGCAGGGCCTGGACCTGCGTTTCTCGGTCGGATACGCGGTCACCGAGCCGGTCCGCCGCGCGATCCGGGCCGTCCCCGACCGGCTCTGGCACCCGGCACTGAACCAGGACGGCACCCTCCGCGACGGCGCCGAGGTCACCGAGCTGACCGGCATGGTCGACCTGGCCGGCTACCCGGCCGGCACCCGCATCATCGTGCGCCGCGAACGCCCTCACCCCGGCGCCCAGCTGTCCCTGTTCGACCAGGACGAGGGCCTGCGCCACCAGGTCTTCCTCACCGACACCCCCTATCTGGGCGGCGGTTCGGCCCAGTTCCTGGAAGTCCGCCAGCGCGGCCACGCGACCGTCGAAGACCACATCCGCACGGGCAAGGACACCGGCTTCGGCCGCTTCCCCTCCCGGCAGTTCCACGTCAACGCCACCTGGCTCGAGCTATCCCTGGCCGCCATCGACCTGCTCGCCTGGACCCGCGTCCTGCTGCTGGACAGCGAACTCGCCGACGCCGAACCGAAGAAGCTCCGATACCGACTCCTGCACGTCGCCGCCCGCCTCACCCGCGGAGGCCGACGCCTCCGCCTGCGGATATCGGCGACCTGGCCCTGGAGAAATCAACTCACCGAAGCATTCCACCGCCTCGCCGCCCTACCCCGCCCCGCCAGCTGACCAACAATCCCCTGCCCACCCACGACCCGAAGGACCCTGGAGAACCCGACCACCGCGCCGGGACTCCGCCATATCCGAACGCCGAAATCGCCTCGGCCAGCCGACAGTTGCCCCTCAGCGACGCCTCATCGACCCAACCGAAAGAGCGAGGTTGAAGGGTGCGACGGTTCGTGATCGCGCTGATTCCCGTCAGCATGATCGTGAAGGTCGTGCCCGCATGTCATCCCGTCCGACTTGCCCGCCAACGCGCGCCCAACAACTCGGTGCCGCTCCCAACGAGTTGTGCAGCGCTGATTTGCTGCCGGCGTTGCTGGAGGCGGTCCGGGACGTTGCCCGTGCCGAAAACTCATCCGCCCTGGTGGGAGGGGGTGCACGAGTTGATCGCGGTCGGGCGGGATCACGTGCTGGTGAAGTTGGTAATCAACACGGCATGATGGTCCGCCGTGCTGCTGCGACTTGCCTATCTGGGTGTGACGAACGCGTTCGCGATGCTGCGCCTGCTGCCGAAGAGCGACCGGGACAAGGTCGTCGAGATCCTCGCCCTGCGCCATCAGATCACGGTGCTGAAGCGCCAACTCGGCAAGGAAGGGGTGCGATTCAGCCCGAGTGACCGGGCGTTTCTGGCGGCACTGCTGCACCGGCTGCCTGTCGCAACGGCTTGAACAGTTGCGGTCCGGGCCGCGGGGCCTCGCCCTTGCGGGCGGGCCGCAGCAGCCGGATGTCCAGCTCCGTCAGTCGGTGCTCGAAGTCCCGGCCAAAGTAGGTCTTGTCGCCGATCAGCGTCTGTCCGGGGCGGTTGGTGACCAGCGCGGGCTCGACGTCGAGCATGGCCCAGTAGCGTCTCGCGCTCGTCGGCCTCGGCACCAGTCAGGGCGAACGCGACCGGCAGGCCGTGCAGCGTACACACCAGGTGCAGCCGCAGTCCCCAGAAGAACCGCGAGTGACTGGCGCAGTAGCCGTACTCGGCCCATCCCGCTAGGGCCTGTGCGATGTCGTGATCAACATTGTCGAACCGGATCCACTTGGAAGGCGGATCCGGTAGGAAGACAGTCGTGACGCGTAGGCAACTCACCGACCGACAATGGAAGTTGATCGAGCCGTTCCTGCCGATAGGCGAGTACGGCCCGTACCCCGAGCGGCTGCGGGAGCAGTTCGAAGGGGTGATCTGGCGGTTCCGCACCAGCAGTCAGTGGCGGGAGATGCCGGGCGAGTTCGGCCCGTGGCCGACGGTCTACGGTCGCTTCCGGGTCTGGAGGGACGCCGGCGTGTTCACCACACTGCTGGAAGGTGTGATCGCCGAGGCCGCCCGGCAGGGGAAGACGGACTTGTCCCTGGTCAGCGTGGACTCCACGACCGCCCGCGCCCACCACGACGCCGCCGGGATGTGCATCGGCAAGGAGGTCATGGACGCCCTTGAGGAAGCCGCCGCCGACCAGGAGCGGGCCCGGCAAAAGGGGGCGGCCCGACGACTTCACCATCAACACCACCGCCTCCACCGTGACCTGCCCCGCCGGCCACACCGTCGCCCTCTCCGGCCCCGGCGGACAGCACCAGCAGCGCACGGCCGCCTTCAAAGGTCTGTGCACCGGATGCCGCCTGCGCGAGCGGTGCAGCAAAGCCAAAGCCGGCCGCATCCTGACCATCCGGCCGCACCACGACCTCCAGACAGCCGCCCGCCGCCAGGCTGCCACCGATTCCGGCTGGCAGGCCGACTACCGCCGCTGGAGACCACCGGTCGAACGGGCCGTCGCCTGGATCGTCCACCGCGGCAACCGCAGACTCCGCTACCGCGGCACCATCACCAACAACACCTGGCTCCACACCCGAGCAGCCGCCCTCAGCCTCCGCCGAATGATCAACCTCGGACTCACCCACACCGGCACCACCTGGACCATCGTCCCCACCACCGCATAGCAACAAGGGGCGCCCCGGCCGGGACGCCCCTCCAACAACCAAGATCTTCACTGACCTTCTAGCCGACGCTGATATGGAGGGCCGGATCGACTGGTCCATGGTGAGTGCGGACTTCACGGTGTGTCGCGCCCACCAGCACGCCGCGGCGCTCATAAGCAAGCGCCGCGGAAACCTCGGAGACGTGCCCGGCCCGTTGAGCATCGCGCCGATGAAGCCCTTGGCCGTTCGCGCGGCGGGTTGAGCACGAAGATCCATGTGGCTGGTGAGGGTGGGCTGCGGCCGTTAGCCCTGTTGGTCACGCCGGGCCAGTGGGGTGATGCGCCGCAACTGATACCGGTCCTGGAGCGGGTCCGCGTCCCGCGCCTGGCAGGCGGGCACCCGCGCACACGGCCGGATCACCTCAGTGGCGATAAAGCGTACAGCTCTCGTCGCAACCGCCGATACCTGCGCCGCCGGCAGATCAGGTACACCATTCCCGAGCGCCGGGACCAGAGGGCCCACCGCAAGCGCCGCGGCAGCAAGGGCGGCAGACCTGCCGGATTCGACCGGGCACGGTATGCCCGCAGGAACGAAGTCGAGCGAACGATCAATCAGCTCAAGGGCTTCCGTGCCGTGGCAACGCGGTATGACAAGCGCGCCTATATCTTCCACGGCGCACGGTCACTGTCGCCTCGATCCGATTGTGGCTACGAACCTGAACCGCCAGACGGTTCCTGGTCGAGTTCACCGGCCCAGCGTTCGGACCAGCGGTGCAGTCCTCGAAGCTGCGCGCAGGCATCCTTGCCGAGAGCCGTCAGACGGTAGCCGTCCTGAGCAGCGCGCTCGACGAGGCGGGTGTCCTGCAGTTCCGTGAGACGCTGCTGAAGCACGCTGGATGACATGCCGTCGCAGCGTTGCTGCAACGGCCGGAAACCAAGCGCCTCACTTCGAAGTTCCCACAAGATGCGCAAGGTCCAGCGTCGCCCGAACAGGTCGAGGGCGGCCATGAGAGGACGGCCCGTGGACGAGCCGCGGACTGGGCGTCGAGGTACTGGAGCTGCCGTCATCAAGCCTGCCGATCTGCATGGGATGGCGCTTCGGATTCAGAAACAGTACCCTCCCGCCAGGCGCTTCTAAAACAGAAGCATCCATGGGGAGGTCTCATGACTGTTCGCATCCCACCAGTCCCTGCCCCCTACTCTCCTGACGTTGCATCAGCACTGCGCCGCATGATGCCGCCCGGGGAAGAACCAATCGCCCTCTTCCGAACCTACGCGCGCAACATGCGCCTGGCGGAAGCGCTTCACGCCTTCGGCTCCTATCAGCTCCGCAGGCGCCTCGGCCTTGGCCTGCGAGACCGAAAACCATCACGGATGCCGGTACTTCGTGACCTCCGGGTCCCGGGCCGTGTCGTCCGCGGCTCGCTGGATCCGGTCGATCGTCTCGGCGGGCTTGATGCGGTCCGCCATCATCTCACCGATGAGACCGGCGATCACCTCCCGGTTGAGCGTCTGGTACCAGTCGGTGCGCGGCGCAATGATGTTGCTGCCCGCGGCGGCCAGCATCGCGTCCGCGGAGGCGAGTCCGGAAGGCAGGTCCATGTCCTCCAGCGCGCCGCGCACGGTGGTCAGGGACGAGGAGTGCAGCGCGAAGTCCCGCGCGGACTGCCGGCCGAGCATGAGGCGCAGCAGTTCCAGGGCCCCCTTGGGGTTTCGCGCGCCGCGCGGTATCACATACGCCTCACCGACCTGGGCCCACACGGTGGCGAAGGACAGCGCGTCCGAGGCGTCGAGGCCGGACGGCGGGGCGACGGTCATCCCGAAACCCTCGGGGGTGGCGCCCGCGGTCTCCTTCTCCACCCAGGTGCCGTTGGGAATGAACAGCGCCTCGCCCTTCGTCCACGCCGTCTGCGACTGGACGTGGTCGAGCTCCGGAGTGCCGGGCAACACATATCCGCGGACGGTGAGTTCGTGGTACGCCTCGAAGGCCTGCCGCACCGCCGGATGCTTCCAGGCGTTGGGTTCCAGGTTGTCGATCGACTTCAGTACGTCCGTGCCGCCGATCTTGGCGATGAAGGGGTACAGCGTCCACTGGAGGTAGTACGGGTACGCGCCGGGGTAGGTCCACCCGGCTATCCCCTCCTTCTTCGCCTCGGCGCACAGCGCCAGCATCTCGTCCCAGGTCTTCGGGTACGACCAGCCGTGCTTGTCGAGGAGTTGCTGCGAGTACCAGATGCCGAAGGCGGTGTAGGCGTAGTTGAGCGCCCAGACCTGCTCGCCGCCGAAGCGGCCCTTCGCGGCCACTCCCGGGATCAGCGTCTCGCCGACGGTGCGCTGCGGATCGTCGAGGGCGGGGGCGTCGAGGAGCGGCCGCAGATCGGTCAGTTGGCCGGCCGCGGCAAGGGCCGCGGTGGGGAGCGAGCCGGGGCCGGTGTTGTCGACCAGGTCGGGCGGGGTGCCGTCGTCGAAGCGGGGCCGGAGCACGGCCTGGATGTCCTCGACGGCGGTGTGGGTGACCTGCGCCCCGGGGAATGCCGCGCGATAGCGGTCCTCGGTGTCCAGGACATATTGGTCGCCGAGTCCGCCGTCGAAGACGACGACTTCCAGACCGTCCGTTTCCCGGACTCCGAACGGGTTTCCTGCCGCGCGCGCGATCATGTATGAAACCTCCACAGATCATGCTCCGAAAATACCCACGAAACCCTTGCACGGATTCCGCCGGGACGAATGAATGGGGGAACAGTATCGGAAGCTGGTAGGCGGAAAGCTATAGAGAAACCACAGATTTCTACAGCCTCGATCACTGCATTGAAGCGTCGCCTGAACTGCACACATGCGCATTTCTGCCGGTACGCGGCACGCGCATACGGCAGTTTTGGCAGCACATTTCGAGGGAGTTGCCGGAGGTACTACTTCCGGTTTCCTGAAGGTTCATTGACACCGCGTATGCGGCAGCGGGATGTTTGCCCCGCACATTTCATCCACTGTCCGGGAAGGTGCTTGTGACCGCCGATCTGCAAACCCACACATTCAAAGTTGACCATGCCGGGAACGACCTTCCGTATATCCTTTCCGTACCGCGGAAATACGGCGAGGACGAGACGGTCCGCTGGCCGCTGCTCCTCTTTCTGCACGGCGCCTCGGAGCGGGGCGACAATCCCCTCGACCTCGCCGCGCACGGCCCGGTCAAGCAACTGGCGCAGGGCGCCGAACTGCCCTTCGTCGTCCTGGCCCCGCAGTGTCCCGGCTACAGCACCTGGGCAGCCGAGATCTCCGGGGTGTATGCCCTCCTCGACCGGGTCGCCGAGGAGTACCGCATCGACCCGGACCGGGTGTACGTGACTGGTCTGAGCATGGGCGGCGCGGGCACCTGGGCGATCACCGCGCGCTACCCGGAGCGGTTCGCCGCCGCCGTGCCCATCTGTGGATCCTGGATGCCCGAGGCCGCGGACCGGATCGGCATGCTCCCGGTGTGGACCTTCCACGGCGAGGAGGACCACAACATCCCCATCAGCCACACCGAGAAGATCGTCGACGCACTTCACGAGCGCGGCAACCAGGCACGGTTCACCCGCTATCCCGGCGTCGGACACGACTCGTGGACCCGGGCGTACGACAACCCCGAGGTCTACGACTGGCTGCTCGCTCAGCGCCGCGGTGCCTGACGCCCAGCACCTGCCACGGCCCCTGGCCCACAGCACCTGAACTCCCACGCAGACCCGCCCGCCGGAGGCAGCACACCTCCGGCAGGCCGCGCACGTTGCGCACCGGGCCGCGGCCATTCCGCACCCGGCCAGTCGCTCACAACTTCCCCCGCAGCGCCCGTAGTTCCTCCCGCAACTCGGCGTTCTCCCGCTCAAGGCGGTCCAGTCGATCCCTCGTGGGCGCCAGCGCATCGGCAAGTTCCCGCTCGCTGAACCGCGGGGTGATGTGACGATGGCAGTTCCAGTCCCAGCCCTCGACCGCGATGGTGACCAGACGCTCCACCCGGCCCTCGGTCCGCGGCGACCCCAACCGCTCGGCCAGTTCGGGCCGCTCGCCCGCGCCGGTGACGGTGGCGTGCCCGTACATCTTCAGCCGGGCACCCCGCGCATGGTCCAGGAGGAAGAGCGCAACCCGGTCATCACCACGGAGATTCCCGGTGGTGATGTACTGCCGGTTGCCCCCGACGTCCGCGAAGGCGACCGTCCGCTCGTCCAGGACGTGCAGAAAGCCGGGCGGGCCGCCGCGGAACTGGATGTACGGCCAGCCGGTCTCCCCCACGCTGCCGAGCAGGAACCCGTCGAGGCCGGCGATGAAGCCCGCCTCGACGGAGGTGAGCGGATCGCACCGGTCGGCCGGGGCGCGCAGGCGGCGGCCCGCCGCAAGGGCGCTGCCCATCTCGGCCTGGACCTCGCGTACCGTCGGCGTGTACGCGAGGTGGGCGTAGCGGCTCATGCGGGCCTCGCCGTCTGCTCGGCTCCGCGAGAGGCCGGCAAACCCGCTCCGCGAGGGCGCGGCACTTCCGCTCCGTGAGGACCGGGTAACTCCGCTCCGAGGGCCCCCGGCAAGGCCGCCCGGCCCGAGCCGACGAGCCCGGTCTGCGCCGCCATGACCCCGGCCTGGAAGCGGCTTCTCGCCGCCAAGTCCTGCATGATCGCCGAGATATGGCGACGGAAGGACCGCTCGGACAGACCGATCCGGCGGGCGATCACCTCGTCCTTGATGCCCGCCGCGAGCAGCTCCAGGATGGTGGCCCGCAGGTCGTCGCGGGCGCCCGCGTAGCCGACCGCGCCGCGCTCCATCGGGAACGCGGACTCCCACACCAGATCGTGCAGACCACCGAGGAACCTCGCCACCGTCGGCTCAAACACCACGGTGACTCCCGTGCCGCTCTCGCCGGCGCCCTCCGCCGGGACGAACGCGGTGCTGCGGTCAAACACCAGCGACCGCCCGTGCACCTCGCGCGAGGTACGTACGGCCGCGCCCGCGGCGACCAGGTCACAGACTCGGGAGCGGGTGCCGGCGTCGCCGCGGGCCGTGTGCGGGTACAACACCCGCACCTGCACGCCCCGTTGCAGCGCGTCCAGAACCAGCGGATGGGCCTGCCGCAGCTCGGTGTGCTCCTGCGCCACACAAGGCTGCATCAGCAGGATCTCCCGGGTGCAGCGCTGCGCTGCCTCGAGGAGTCGCAGTTCGATCTCGTCCGGGTCGTCGGTGACGACCACCCTCTCCCAGCGCGGCCGGTCGCGCCGGCCGGCCTCGAAGGCCTTCATGAAGGACTGTAGTTGCCCCTTGACCCCGGCCAGTCTGCGCCGGTTGTCATGGATTGCGAGCTCCAGCGGGACCAGGAGTTCACTCTGGGCCGCCGCGAGATCGACGGCCACCAACTCCCCGGTGCCGGCCCCGTTTTCCTTCACCAGCTGCAGTCCGCGGAGCACACCGAGGGCCTCCTCGACACGCTGCCGGGAAGCGTCCAGGGCCCGCCCCACGGTGGCGCGGGTGACGCCGCCCTGGGCGAGGAGGTACTCGTAGACCTGCACCGCGAAGGCGTCGACCGACGCAGGCACCGGATCCGGTGCGGGAATGGTGTACAACGTCACTTCCTCCGGTCGGCTCCGGCGGTCCGCGGGCCGTCGGATACGGCGGCACGCAACTGCCGGATGGCGGGTACGGCGAGCAGCAGACCGCTGCAGAGCAGGCCGAGCACGGTCGCAAGCACCATCAGCGGGCGTGCACCGACCAGGGACGAGAGCGGGCCGGCCAGCGAACGGCCAAGCGCCATGGAGACCAGCGAGCCGGCCACGTCGTAGGCGTAGACGCGGTTGAGCAGGTCGGCGGGGATCTGAGTCTGCACGGTGGTGGTCCAGATGACCGCCCAGAACGCGAGCCCGGCACCAGCCACCGCCCATACCAGCGAGAGCACCACGATGTTCGGATGCACCGCAGTCACCACCGGGAACAGCGCGTACAGTGCCCAGCCGGCGGAGCCCGCGGCGAGCGGACGGCTGCTGCGCACCTTGATGGCCACCATGCCTCCGATCACACCGCCGCCGCCGAGCGCGGCCATGCCGATGCCGAGGCCGGTCGAGCCGAGATGGTCGACGACCAGGTCGGCGCCGACCGGCAGGGACACACCGGCGACGAAGCAGCCGTACAGAAGGAAGGTGGAGATAACGCCCCACAGCCAGGGGCGGGAGCGGAACTCCGCCCAGCCGGTTGCCAGTTGGCGCAGCATGGACTCTGCGCGCTCGGCCTGCGTCACCTTGAGGCGCAGGCCGAGCAGGCAGCCGCCGCTGATCGCATAGGTGGCGGCGTAGAGGGCGAAGACGGTGCCGGCTCCGGAAAACCCGACCAGGGCGCCGGCCAGCGCCGGGCCGAGCACCCCGACCGTCGACTCGGCGATGCGCAGGGTTCCGTTGGCCCGCTGCACATCGCCGGCGACCTGCGGGACCATGCTCGCCACGCCCGGCTGGAAGAGGGCGGTGGCGCAGCCGGAGAGGAACTGCAGCCCCACCACGGCCCACAGCGAGATGTGGTCGGTGACGAACATGACGGCCATCACGGCCTGGATGACGAGGCGCACCAGGTCGGCGATCACCATCATGCGGCGGGGCGTGAACCGGTCGGCGAGGACCCCTCCGAACAGCATGCACAGAGCTAGTGCGCCCATCCAGGCACCGAGCGCGTAGCCGACGCCCGCGTTGCCGTAGCCAGCTTCGAGGAGGCCGACGGAGAGTGCGACCGGCAGCATCGCGTCGCCGAGCAGCGAGCTGGTGCGGGCGCCGAAGTACAGGCGGAAGTTGGTGGTCCACAGCGGTCCGCCGACCGCGTCCGCCTCATCCGTGCGGAGTTCGGTCTCGGCGCTCACTTTGCGTCACCTTCCTGGAGGCGTCCGGTGGATTCGGCGAGCACGGGCAGTCCGGCCCAGGCCGCGGGGTCCGACCCTTCGCCGTCCGGTGCGGTCGGGTGGACCAGGTAGTGGTGCGGGGCGATCGCGGTCACCCGGCCGGGCAGCGCCACCAGGGTGCGCTCGTGGACGGCCCGCGGGTCGGCCGGCGCGACCAGATGGCACACCAGGCGATGGCCGAGCTCCTCGTCGGGCGCGGCGGTGACCAGATGCGGGTCGTCCCCCATGACGTCCGAAAGCAGTGCCTGTACGGCGTCGAGCTCGATCCACGAGTGATCGCTCAGGATCCAGCCCTCGCCGCGCTCCACGGGCGGCAGCGTCGTCAGCGACGGCAGGTCCTTCAGCGGCAGATCACCCTCGGCCGCCACGTGGAGGAGCTTCAGCAGGGCCCGGCCGAACTCCTCGGCCTCGGCCTTGTCGAGGGTCTGTGGGTCGACCCACAGGGCGAGTTCGAACTCCTGATCCATCCGGTACAGGCAGGCGAAGAACCGACAGGGGATGTCCTCGGCGGGCAGCCAGCCGATGCTGCTGTCGCCGTGCTCCGCGTCCCCCTCGGGCGGCGGCTGATGGCCGGGGATCCATACCCCGGGCAGCCGGCCGCGCGCGGACTGGTCGGGCGACTCGGCGGCGGTGGCGAGCGCGCTCATATCGTTGAACACCAGGTCACGGGCGAAGCTGATGCCACGCTCGCCGCTGACGCCATTGATCACTTGCCACACCGCGGTCGGGTCGAACCAGCTGCTGCGGTACGCCGGCAGTGCCGCGGACCGGACCTTGCGTACGACGTCATCGAAGCTCTCCAGGCCGTCGAACTCGACCGGAAGCAGCGCGTCCTGGGCCAGTGAGCCGAAGAACCCGCGCAGCTTGCGCACCACCCGGTTCCCGGACAGGGAGGTGGTGACCACCGTGCGGTGCCCGGTGCGGTGCCCGAGCAGCGCGGTGAGTGCGGCGAGTGCCACCGCGGAGGTGCTGGCACCGGTACGCGCGGCGATCGTCTCGAGATGGCCGGGGGTGGTACGGGAGCGGATGCTCAGCCCCGCATGCAGCCAGGACGTCTTGGCCGGGGCATGGTGCGAGGGCGTGAACATCGCCTGCGGCACCTTGCGCAGCAGGGTCTCCCAGTAGCGCAGCGCGCCCTCGCCGAGCCTGCGGATGCTCGCGCTGCGCTCCAGCTCGACCACGTCCACGGGTTGCAGCACCGCCGGCGGCAGCGGCCGGCCCGCCGCCAGTGCGCTCCACTCGCTGTGCAGCGTCTCGCAGGCGGCGACGTCCATCGCGGCGTGTGTGACGACCCACACCAGATGGCGCGGGGTGCCGCCCTCGGTCACCACGGCGGCCCTGAACGGCAGTTCGGCGACGAGGTCGAAGACGCGGGCCCGCAGGCTGCGCGCGGTCTGCTCGGCGGCGGTCAGCGGGTCGCCGTCCACCTCCACTACCTGGATGGTGAACTCCCCTTCACCGGCTACCTGTTGTTCGGGCGGCGTGGTGAACCGATAGGTGGTACGCAGCGACTGATGCCGTTCGACCAGGGTGCGCACGAGCTCCGCGATCCGGTCCAGGCCGCTGGTGGGCGGCGCGTCGAAGACCATCGCGAGGTTGAGGCGGGTGGGGTCGTCGTCGATGGTGATGGCACGCACGATGTTGGCGTGCCCGAAGGACAACGGTCCACTGCGGCGGGACAGACCGGAGAAGGGCACCGTGAGCTGGGGCAAGGGGTCACCTCGTATGGGGTGGCGGATGTGGCAGACGTGATACTCGGAAGGGGACCTGGGCCCGCTCCCGCGGGGATGACGTCAGTGCTGCTGCACGCAGAGCGCCACGGACGCATCGTCGTACGGTGTCGCGGCGAGGAAGGCGTCCGGGCCGTCGCTGGCGAACCGGTCGAGGAGTTGCGGCCAGTTCTTCGTGTACGGTTCGGCCAGCCGGTACGCGCCTGGCGTGAGCAGACAGACCTGGTGGACGTCCTTGGCGGGCAGACTGCCGACGACGGCGCTCGCCGCCGCCTCGGATGCGCCGCCGCCGAGCGGGCGGACGTCGCGTACGGCATTCACGGTCAGGTCGGGGAACTGGACCAGGGCGGCCATGCCGCCGAGGATCAACAGGTCGAGGAATCCGCCGCGTTCGCGCACTGCGCCAACGGCCGGAGCTGGGCCGGGAGAGTGCTCGCACTGCTGGCGGTGGGTGTCCTGGACGGTGCCGAGCGCATCACGCAGCAGCTGGGAAAGGGGCGCGTCCTCGTGCCGGATCAGATCCTGGGCCAGCCGGCTGCCGAGCTCCTGCACCAGCCGGCGCCCGCCGTGGCCGCAGCCGTCCTGGGCGGGGCCGGTTCCGTCGAGCAGGACGGCGAAGTGGCCTCCGGTGACAACAAGGTCCTCGCTGACACCCATGCCTCTCCCCGTCCGTGTGGCGCTGGTGATCTCCACGCGACCCGCCCCTTCAGTGGCCTGTACCTCTCCGGAATGGTCTGTACCTATCAACCTTGAGCGTACGGAGGGCTGTTGGACACCCGGCCACAGTGTGGCTATAACGCGCAGGCGGTACGAGGCTGCCGTTTCTGCCTTGTCATTACGTCGCTGACCTGCCCGAACGCCGCCACGCCCGGAGCCGGCCCGGGCGTGGCGGCAGAAAACTCAACGCCTCCCCCCGGCAGCTCGCCGCACCCCCGGACCGGCGTGGTCGGCAAGGCGGGCGGCAAAGTCCCGGTAGCCGGGCATCCCCATCTCCCGGAAGAGCAGCAGCCCTTGGCGTCGGTGCCCGAAGGCGAGGTCCTGCTCGCCCCGCGCCGCGTACGCGCCGGCGAGGACCAGGTGGCTGCGGCCCTCTCCGGGCCGGTGGCCGGTCTGCCGGTGCATCGCGAGCGCCCGCCCCGCCTCCTCGATCGCCGTCTCGGCGTCGCCGAGCCGCACCCGGGCCAGGGCGACGACTTGCAGGGCGCTGGCCTCGAGCACCCGGAACTCCGCCTCTCTGGCGAGCGCAAGCGCCTGGCCCGCGGCGTCCAGGGCCTCCTCGGGTTCATCGCGCCGTACCGCCACGGCGGCCAGGCCGATCAGCCCGGCGGCCTGCGGGAAGCGGTCGTTGACCAGTGAGGCCAGATGCAGCGTCAAGCGGTAGCTGTCCCCCGCCGTCTGTTCCCCGGCCCGTTCCTGGGCGGCCCCCATCGCGAACCACGCGTTCGCCTCCAGGCGCCGGTCCTGCAGGGCCTGCGCGGAGGCGACGGCGTCCTGGGCGAGACACAGTCCGCGGACGTGGTCGCCCAGGTCCGAATGGGCCGCTGAGAGACAGCTCAGCGCCACGGTCGCGCTTGCCTTGTTGCCGCCCTCGGCATGCACGGCAAGCGCCCCGTTCAGCACCTCGATCGCCTCGGCAGTGCGGCCCATCGCCCGGTAGACGACTCCCAGATTGGTGCGCGCGATCGCCGCTCCGCCGACCGAGCCCAGCTCGTCGCGGAGCCTGGCTGCCTGCGTGTAGTGCTCCGCGGCCTCGTACAGCCGCCCCATCTTCCAGCAGATCAAGCCCAGGTTCATCAGGTCCTCGGTGGCCCCGTGCCCGGTGCTGCGGGGGGTGAGGTCGCGGGCCAGGGAGAGGAACTGCGAGGCCTTGCCCATCGCGCCGTTCTCCTGGTGCGCCGCCCCGATCCGCCTCAGCGCCATGGCCTGTCCGTCGCTCCAGCCTGTCCGCTCGGCGAGGTCCAGGGCGCGGGCGTACTCCTCCTCGGCCTCGGCGTTGCGGCCCCGCACCCAGTGGCAGTCGGCCAGGCGCAGCCGCGCGGCCGCCTCGGCCCGCGGCCCGCCGTCCGCGACCGCAGCGGCAAGGCTGGCCGCCGCGACGGCGAGCCGGTCGGCGGTGTGCATGCCGAGCGAGAGGAAGCCATGCAGGGCCTCGGCCAGGCGCCAGGCCACCGTGTGCCGCCCGGTCTCGGCAGCGTACCGGACGGTGCTGACCAGGTTCTCCCGCTCCGTCGTCAGCCACTCGCCGGCCTGCGCGGCGTCGGCCGGTTCGTCCGGGCCCGACTCGATCCGTCGCCGCCCGGCCGCATCGGTGTGCGCCAGATCGTCCGGGTACAGCAGCTCCGCGGCGGCCTCGGTGCGCGCCAGGTACCAGTCGAGGAGGCGCCCGACCGCCTCCGGCTCCTCGTCGCCGGCCAGTTCACGGGCGTACGACCGGAGCAGGTCATGCAGCCCGAACCGGCCCGGCGTGGGCTCCTGGACCAGATGGGAATGGGCGAGCTGGCGCAGCAGCCGGCCCGCCCGGGCGGTCTCCACGCCGATCAGCGCGGCGGCGCCCTGGACCGTGACGTCCGAGCCGGGCACGAGGCTGAGCAGCCGGAAGGTGCGGCGCGCGGCCTCCGGGAGCGCGAGGTAGGACAGGTCGAACGCGGCCCGGACGGTGGAGCGTTCGTCGCCTTCCACCTGCAGTCCGCCGATCAGGCTGCCGCCGGCCAGCTCCTGGCAGTAGGCGGCGACGCTCAGCGTGGGGTTGGCTATCAGGTTGGCCGCGGCGATCCGCAGCGCCAGCGGCAGCCAGCCGCACAGCTGGGCAAGGCGAACCACCCCGTCCGGGTCGGCGGCCGCGCGCTGCGCGCCGAGGATCCGGCCGAGCAGCGTATGGGCCTCCGAGAGATTGAGGACGTCCAGGCCCAGGCGCTGGGCCCCTGCGGTGGCGACCAGGCCGGCGAGCTGGCTGCGGCTGGTGATGACCACCCGGCAGCTGCTGCTGCCCGGCAGCAGGGGCCGTACCTGGTCCACACCGCCGGCGTTGTCCAGGACGACGAGCATGCGCCGCCCGGCGAGCAGCGTGCGGTACATCGCGGCGGCTTCCTCCTCACCGGTGGGCACACCGTCCGGGGGCACACCGAGGGCGCGCAGGAAGCGGGCCAGGACATCCGCGGGGCTCAGGGCCGGAAGCGGCGAGTGACCGCGCAGGTCCACGAAGAGCTGGCCGTCCTCGAAGTGGTCCCGGCGCAGCTGGGCCCATTCGATGGCCAGGGCGGTCTTGCCGACACCGGGCGGGCCGACGACCGTCATCACCGTGGCGTGGGTGGGCGCGTGGGTCGAGGGTCCGGTGCCGAGCAGGCCGTCCAGCTCCCGGAGTTGGCGTTCGCGGCCGACGTATGCGGAGGTGCCGGCGGGCAGTTGGGAGGGCTTGCCCGGACCGGTTCCGGGGTCGCTGGACGGGGCGGTCACGAGGCTGGGGCCCGAGCGCCGGGTCCCCGGGATCTGCTGCCGCAGCACTCGCAGCTGCACCTCCTGCAGCTCCCGGCCCGGTCTGATGCCCAGCTGGTCGTCCAGGCGCTCGCAGAAGGCCCCGTACACATTGAGCGCCGCCGCCTGCTCGCCGGACCCGGCCAGGGCGAGTACGAGCCGGGCGTGCACGCCCTCGTGCAGGGGTTCGCTGCCGGACAGTTCCCACAGCACGGGCACGGCCGGCTCCGGACAGCCCAGGGTGAGGGAGACATCGGCGTAGAGGAGTGCGGCTTCCACCCGCCGCTCGGTGGCGAGGACCGCGCTCGGGTGCTGTCCGAAGTGCGGATCCACATCGCTGAGCACCGGTCCCCGCCAGCACTGCAGGGCGAGCGCGAGCGACTGGTGGGCGACCTCGAGGTCGCCGGTGCCGTACGTCCGCTTCGCGCGCGCCACCAGATCCTGGAAGCGGCCCAGATCCGTCTGGCCGCCCTCGGCGCGCAGCCGATATCCGCCCGGTACGCGCTCCACGCTCTGAGCCGCGCCACCTGCGTTGTCACCGGCGTTTCCCAAAGCCCCTTCCGGTTCCAGGAGTTGACGCACCTGACTGACATAGGTATGGACCAAACTCCGGGAGGATTGCGGCGGCCCCGATGGCCACAGCACATCCATGATCTCCTGATGTGTTGCGGATTGGGGATGCCGCAACACCAGCAGACCGAGCAGCCGCCTGAGCATCGGCCGGGTCACCGGAATTTGGGTGTCGCCGCGCTGGACCGAAAGCGTCCCGAGAATGTGCACCCTGAATCTGGCGGAACTCCTGACCGGTTCCTGCCGGGCCGCCGCATGCAATTCAAGGACCTCCGTCCCGGGCAACTCCAATGCCGCCGCGAGCCGTTGCACGGTCCGCAGCTGCGGGCGCGCCACCCGACCGCGCTCGATATCACGTAGCGCACGGGCACTCATACCGGCTCTGGCCGCCAACTCGCGCTGGCTCAACCCGGCCCGTCTGCGCAGTGACTGGATTTTTCGACCCATGGAAATCGAACCGTTCACGGGGCTTGGTCCCTCCCTGAGATCCCGTCCGGTCCGGAACTCGACCGGATCAATTCGCGCGAATCCCTCAGCACTGCCGCACATCGACGCCGACGGAGCGGCCGTCCCTCGACGGTAGCGGGTCTAGACCACTCCTGGACATGGATCGGGAGCACTGTCCGGTCCAGGCCAGGCCGCTTCCGGCCGTTGAGCCCCGCGCGAGCGCCGCCTTACATTCGTCGACGACACAGTCCCGAGCCGATCGGAGGCCATTACTCCATGGTCAGCGAGGTCATCGACCGCAGTGAACGGTTCCAGGGAATACTGGGCCGCCTGAGCGCGAAGTCGATCGACGATTACTATAATCCGTACCGGCTTTTCGAGTGGCCCGATCAACTACCGGAAGACATGTGGTGGATGAGCCCCGAACTCACCACCACCCATGGCACCGAACTCGCCGATTCGCTGAGCGTCAAGCAACTTCAGGCGCTTTCCCGCTACGAGAGCATCAACTTCTACAGCCTGAATGTGCACGGCATCCGGGAGCTCCTCGTCGAAGTGGTCAACCGCATTCACACCAAGGGTTTCGAGGCGCCCTCGGAGTTCTTCCACCACTTCATCGGTGAGGAGAACGAACACATGTGGTTCTTCGCCGAGTTCTGCCTGCGCTACGGAAACGGGAAGATCTACCGGCAGCCGGCCGGCGGCAGTGGCGCGGTCCCCTCGGCGAAGGTGGAGAGCCTGCTGGTCTTCGCCCGGATCATGATCTTCGAGGAGCTGGTGGACCACTACAACTCCGCCATGGCGGCCGACGGACGCCTGCACGAGACCATCCGGGCCATCAACCGCATCCACCACCAGGACGAGTCCCGGCACATCGCCTTCGGCCGCGAACTGGTCCAGCTGCTCTTCCAGGACGTCAAGGCCACCGCCACCGAGGCCGAACTGGAAGAGATCTCCGCCTACTTGAAGCGCTATATGACCCACAGCTACGAGTCGATGTACCACCCTCAGGTCTACCGCGACGCGGGCCTGGACAACCCGCACGAGGCACGCCGCACGCTGCTGGCCTCACCCGCCCGGCAACGGGCCGAGGAGCAGACCTTCCGCAAGACGGCCAAGTTCCTCCAGAAGACGGGAATCATCCGGTGAACCGGCTGACCGGCAGCTCCGGCGAGCGCGCCCTGGCCATCCTCGGCCCGGAGGCGACCCGGCTCGTGCGCGAGCTCGACCAGATCTTCGGCGGCTGGGGGGTGGAGGCGGGCGCGGAGGAGATCAGCCCGCCGCCGCTGTATCCCGTGACCGACCTGGAGAAGTTCGACGTCTACGCCAACTTCCCGCAGCTCGCCTGGGTCGCGGGCGGACTCGACCTGGACCAGGGCGAGGTCAAGCCGGTGGACGGCGGATTCGCCCCGTCCACGGTGCGCGAGGTCCGCTACGGCCTGCCGCACGCCACCTGCTACGGCGCGTATCTCTACCACGAGGGCACGAGCCTGCCCGGCGACACCCTGGTGACGCTGGTCAACCGCTGCTTCCGCAACGAGGACCACTACGGCGGACTGCGCCGTCTGGCCAGCTTCCAGATGCGCGAGATCGTCGCCCTCGGAAGCTACGAGCACACCCAACAGGTCATCGCTCGCTTCACCGACCGCATCGAGGCCTTCGCCGGCAAACTCGGCCTCGGCCTCACCCGGGAGGCCGCCAGCGACCCGTTCTTCAAGAACGACGGCGCCCGCGCCCTGATGGCCAAGCTGAGCCCGGTCAAGTACGAGTTCCAGTACGGCGACCTGGCCATCGCCTCGGTCAACACGCACCGCAACTTCTTCGGCGAGCGCTGCGACATCCGCCTCGCGGCGGGCGAGCACGCCTTCACCTCCTGTGTGGCCTTCGGCCTCGAGCGCTGGCTGGCCGTCCTTTCCGAGGCCTACAACGCCGATCTGGCCGCCGCCCTCGAGGCCGTACGCGGCGCCGCCGCTGCCGTACGCCCAGCGCCATCAGCATGACCGGTCCCGCCGCTGCCGCTCGGCCGCGTATAGGCGTGGACCTGGTCCCCCTCTCCCGGATCCCGCAACTGCTCGAGCCGCAGTCGGGACCGGCCCTGCACCGCATGCTGACGCCCGCGGAACGGCAGTTGTCCGACGAGGCTGGCGCGGCCGGCCGACTGGCCGCCAAGGAAGCCGTGTTCAAGCTCTTCGGGGCGGCCTCGGGGCCGGTCCCGTGGCTCTCCACCGAGATCCTTCCCGGCCCCGGCGGCCGGCCCATGCTCCGGCTCACCGGCCGGGCCGCCCGACTCTCCGAACAGGCCGGCCTCGGACCTATCGACATCAGCATCAGCCACGACGCCGGCTGGGCCGTCGCCGTGGCGGCAGCCGTCGCCACCCCACCCGCCCCACAGCACGCACAAGCACTCCCCCAAGCCACCACCGCCCGAAGGGAAACACCATGAGCTCCGCCGTGGACACCACCGGTATCGACAAGGTCAGGGACTGGATCCTCGGACGCCACCCGGACCGCACCGAGCTGGCCTACGACGTCAACATCATCGAGAACCGCCTGGTCGACTCGCTCGCCTTCGTCGAGCTGGTCTACGCGATCGAGGACGCCAGCGGCAGGGAGATCGACTTCGACACCATCGACGTCGAGGACTTCCAGACCCTGGCCACCATCCAGGAGGCCTTCTTCGCCTGACCGCGCTCCCGACCGCGTTCCTGATCGACGACGACCCCGAAAGAGGACGAACGATGCATGCAGTCTCGTACACCGCCCAGTGGATGGCCGCCGCCCGGGCCCTGGAGTCCGAGCGCGACGACGCGCTCTACACCGACCCGCTGGCCCGTGACCTCGCGGCGCCCAAGGGCTTCGAACTCATCGACCGTTACGAGGGCGGCGGACTGCTGCCGTTCATCTCGATCCGCACCAAGTACCTGGACGAGTCCATCGAGTCGACCGTCGCCGAGGGCGAGATCACCCAGGTCGTGCTCATCGCCGCCGGCATGGACACCCGTTCCTTGCGCCTGGACTGGCCCGACGGCATCACGGTCTTCGAGGTGGACCACGGCCCGCTCATAGCAGAGAAGCGCCGCCGGCTCGACGCCCTTGGCGCCACCCCGCGCACCGACCGGCGGGAGGTCTCCGCCGACCTGACCGGTGAGTGGCTGCCCGATCTGGAGCAGGCCGGCTTCGACCCGACGAAGCCCACCCTGTGGGTCGCGGAGGCGCTGACGTTCTTCCTGACCGAGGAGCAGGCGGCGGGACTGCTGCAACTGCTCGCCTCGGCCTCCGCGCCCGGCAGCCGCCTCGCCTTCGACATCCTCGGCCGCGCCCTGCTGCGCTCCCCCTTCACCAAGCGCTTCCTGGACACCCTGGCCGCGGACGGCACCCCCTGGATCTTCGGCACCGACGAGCCGGAGGAGTTCCTCACCGCGAACGGCTGGAAGGTCACCGACCTCAAGGAGCCCGGCGAGCCGGGCGCCGGCGAGGGCCGCTGGCCCTACCAGGTCCAGCCCAGAAGCCGGCGCGGCGCCAACCGTCTGTGGCTGATCCGCGCCGAGACCGTGGCCAGCTGATGGCCACACACACCACCCTCGAGCGCATCGAGTCGTATCTGCCCGAGCGGAGCCTGCGGATCGAGGAGCTCGGCGAGCATCTCGGTCTGCGCCGCGCCGCGTTGGGAGTCTTCCGGAAGTTCTACGGACTCGACACCCTGCGCTTCGATCCGGAGCTGAACCTGTTCGATCTGCTGCTGCCCGCCGCCCGCGGCGCCCTGGACGCCCTCCCGGAGGGCGCACGCGTGGCCTACTTGGTCTACGCCCACACCACCCAGGCCGTCGCACCCCCCGATGTGGAGGTCGCCCAGGTCGTCCGCGACGACCTGGGACTGACAGATGCAGAGGCGTTCGGGCTCAGTCACCAGGCGTGCGTCTCCAGCCTCGGCGCCCTCGACGTGGTTGGCGAGCTCCTGCGCGCGGACGGCGACGAGAATGCGTACGCCCTGATGGTCACGGGCGAACGCGCCTACTCGCCGGTCGTCCAGCACATCCCCAACACCGCGATCATGGCGGATGCCGCGGCCGCCTGCCTTGTCACCCTGGACGGCACCGGCGACCGGGTGCGCTCGTTCGTCACCCGCACCCTGGGCGAGTACGCCGAGTGGCTGGAGCTGACTCCCGAGCAGAACACCGAGTTCGGCGAGCAGTACGGCACCCGGATCGCCGAGGTCATCCACCGGGCGGTGGACGAGGCCGGCCTGAGCTTCGCCGACATCGACCTGATCATCCCGCACAACGTCAACATGCTGGCGTGGCGCCAGACCATCAAGGCCCTCGACGTGCCCGCGGAGATGGTCTTCCTGGACAACGTGCCCCGCTACAGCCACACCTTCGCCTCCGACGTCTTCGTCAACTACACGACCCTGCGCGACGAGGGACGGCTGACCGACGGCGCCCACTACGTCCTTGTCTCGGTCGGCCTCGGCGCGACCTTCGGGGCGATGGTGATCACCCATCGCAGCCAGCGCGCCCGCGGGAAGGAGGCGGCAGCGGCATGACCGCCCGCCAGGAGGTGATCTCGGCGATCGAGAAGGGTCTCGGTGAGGTCCTCGAACGGCACATCACCGACCTCACCGAGGACACCCGCCTCTTCGACGACCTCCGCCTCGACTCCTCGTCCGTGCTCGAACTCCTGCTCCTGGTCGAGGACTCCACGGGTGTCGCCGTCGACCCCGAGACCCTCGACATCGACCACCTGCGCTCCGTCCGCTCCTTCGCCGACTACGTCGAGGGGCTGCTGAGCGCGGGAGAGGAGGGACCATGACCGGCCTCGTACTCCAAGCCACCGCTTCCGTGCGCTCGCCCGAGGGCCCAGGGGCCGGCGCCATCCAGGACCATCTCGGCTTCTTCGAGGACCTCCTCGGGCCCTTCGGCGCCAAGCCGGACGAGGAACTCCTCGCCACTGGGCGACATGTGACCCATCGTCAACTCGCTGACCGGTTGGCTGACTCCGAGGGTGTGCGCGACGCCCGTCCCCAGTTGCTGATCGTCGCCCATGCCCTGCCGGACGTGGTCCCGTTCACCGCCGTGGCACCCCATCTCACCGAGCTCCTCGGCGGTGAGGCGGTCAACTTCGCCCTCGCCCAGCAGGGGCTGGCGGCTCCGTTCACGGCGCTGCGCATCGCGGCAGCCTTCGCGCACTCCGGCCGGGCCGCCGAGGTGGTGCTCGCCGTACTGGAGCAGACCACCCTGCCCACCGAGGTCCCCCTGGTCCAGGAGAAGGGGCTGACCGACTCGGCCGCCGCCCTGGTGCTGCGGGCGGCATCCGGCCCCGGAGGCCTGCGACTGGCCCGGGTGGGATCGGGTCCCCTGCCCGACGGGCCGGACGGGGACGGCACCCTGTACGTCCTCGGCCCCTGCTCGACAGAGGGGGACGTACCGGAAGCATCAGATGTGCACCTCGCGCCGTCCGGCACCTACTGCACGGGGGTGTGGCTGGAGCTGGCCTCGCACTGGCAGGAGTGGCAGCACGGCTACCGCACGGTCGTCCTGCGCGACACCGACCCGCGCACCGGCCGCAGCCACCACGCGGTCTTCACCACCGCGCCGGCCACCGGCTGATGCGGATCGGCGTCGACCTGCTCCGCCTCGGCGAACTCGACCGGCTGCTGGCCCGCCCGTGGTTCCGTGCCTTCGCCTACGCGGACGGGGAGTTGGCGATTGCGGCCGGCTTCGGACCAGACCGTGGCCGGGAGTTCCTGGCTGGCCGCTTTGCCGTCAAGGAGGCCGTGCTGAAGGCGCTCGGCACCGGGGTGACGGGCGGGGTCCGCCCCTGTCAGGTGGCGGTCCTGCGGACGGACGAGGGCGCACCTCTCGTCCGTCTGACGGGCGCAGCCGCCGACCGGGCCGCAGCGGCGGGCATCACGGAGGTGCGGGTCTCCCTCACCCACAAAGGGGACCTCGCCTTCGCCGTGGCGCTCGCCCTGGAGGAAGGGCAGGACGGCCGGCACATCGACCCGGCCGACTTCCTCGCCACCGTGTGACGCCT
The DNA here is from genome assembly GCF_055760475.1 of Streptomyces sp. DS1-CR2. Taxonomy (NCBI): domain Bacteria; kingdom Bacillati; phylum Actinomycetota; class Actinomycetes; order Kitasatosporales; family Streptomycetaceae; genus Streptomyces; species Streptomyces sp. DS1-CR2. The sequence goes on along the minus strand of NZ_CM147085.1, from coordinate 7,616,648 downwards.
GTTGGCCGGCCCTGTCGTTGAGTCGTGGCTCTGGCACTCGTTCTGGATGCTGTTGGTGATCTTCAGATGGCCAAGCTCCGGCAGAGGCGCCGAAAAAATGGCTGGCTGGTCTGATTGGACGCGGTGGGGTGGTGCCGGGCGGGAGGCATGCGCTGAGGCGGATGATGTTGATTCCGGCGGCGGTGAGCACATGCTGGACGTGGGTCTTTGCGATGTCGTGGTATCGGCAGTGGCGCAGGCTGTGGGCGCGGAAGATTTCAAGTCCAGTGAGAGGTCGTGATGCTACGAGGTCTGTGGTGCGGGCTCTTTGCGCTTGGCCGGGTCGTTGATCCATGCCGTCTGCGGTATCTCGGGTGGTCTGGGACGGCGTCCGAGGCGTTCGGGATGCCGGGCATGTGCCTCGGCGAGGGTGACGGCCCGCTGGTCACGGACCTCTTCGGCGGTGCCGAAGTGTACGCTGGCAGGTGTGTGGAGGCCGATGCCCGAATGCCGGTGCTCGTACGCGATGAAGGCGTCGAACCACTCCCGGGCAGTGCGAGGAAGTCGAACCGGGCGGGGTAGTCCGCCGCGTACTTGATCGTTTTGAAGTTCGCCTCGCTGAAGGGGTTGTCATTGCTGACCTTCGGCCGGCGAGTGCAACCTGGTGACACCGAGGTCGATCAGCAGCTGGGAGACCCTCTTCGAGGTCATCGAGGTGCCGTGGTCGGCGTGCACGGTCTCGGGCACGATGCCGTTGCGTTCGAAGGTCTCGCGGATCAACTCCTCGGCCCGCTTGGCCGATTCGGCCCGTTCCACGGTGTGGCCGGCGATGTAGCGGCTGAAGGTGTCGATGATGACGTAGGCGTGATACCAGGCGCCCTTGGCGGGCCCGGCCGCCTTGTTGATGTCCCAGGTGAACACCTGCGACGGCGCGGTGGCGGCCAGTTCCGGCACCGCGCAGGATCCGGTACATCGTCGAGACGGAGCAGTGATAGCGCCTGGCATCCAGTTCGCGGGCCCAGATCTGTGCGGGCGGCAGCTCAGCGTACTCGGCGCTGTTCATCAACTCCAGTACCGCAGAACGTCCTTCGGCCGTCAGGGCCGGGGGCTGGACCGCACATCACCGGGCGCCTTCGCAGGAGTTCGATGGTCTCGAAGTCCGGCGGCACGTCGTCGCCCTCGAGGTAGTTCACCAGGCCCAGGTCGAAGGCGCCCTCCTTCAGTCCGCGGTGGATCTCGGTCTGTTGCGTACCGACCACCTCGACCTGCGTCACCGGATGGGCTGCGCGGAACTCGCGGACCGTGGGGATGAGCAGGGGGACGGTCGCCGTGTTGACCGTGCCGAGCCGGACCATACGGCTGATGCGGTGCTGGTCGCCCGCCGCGCCGCGCAGCCGATCGACGGCATCCAGCACGCTCATGATGTGCGGCAGCAGTTCGCGGCCCTCGTCGCTGATCTTCGCCCCGGAACGCTTGCGCTCCAGCAGGTCCACGCCAAGTTCGCGCTCCAGGTTGCGGACGGTCTCGCTGAGCGCCGGCTGGGACACATGCAGTTGCTCGGCGGCGCGCCGGAGCGACCCCAGCCGTGTGACCGCGGCGACGTATTCGAGCTGGTCCATCCGCACCGCAGTAAGGATGCCTTTCCGGCCAGGCCTGTTCAAAGGGGATGGCCCTGGTGAGGACGACGGACGTTCGAGGGGCATGCCTCCCACGGCGGAGGTGTGCGCCGGGGACCTGCTCGGACGACGGACGGCGAGGATCTCGGGAGGCCCTCGACGGGGGCCTCCCAGGATCCTCACGGTGCCCGTCACCCGGCGGTGTCGATCACTGGACGGTGTTCGTCACTCGGCGGTGATCCGCAGGACGCCCGTGACCGTCCCCTGGTAGTAGACCCCACCCGGTGCCGCCGTGCCGGCCATCTGGAGGGTGTCGTAGAGGGAGCCGATGCCGACCTGGGAACTGCGGGTGACCTTTCCGGTGTCCGGATCGATCTCCGCATAGCGGTATGGGTCGAGGAGGCTGGTGCCGGACGTGCCCGGGATCAGCGGGTCGCGCAGCACCGTGTGCAGCTTGCCGTCCGCCAGCGACAGTTTGGGCACGGCCGCCGACCGCAGTGTGTTGTCCCACACGAGATCGCAGCCCAAGCCGTCGGCGCGGACGTTCACCCGGGTCAGCCCGCCGGTGAAGTCAGCCGATGCGGGCACGCTGTCCCCGGCGCCGTCCGGCACCGCCGGGTATGGGTAGCCGTAGGTGCTGGCCACGAAGACGCTGCGGCCCGCGCCGATCGGGGAGTTCTCGCTGCCCGCCCCACCGGCCAGCAGCACCGGTGTGGAGCAGATCCGCCGGCCGGTCGACGTCTCGTACACCTGGAGCTTCACCTGGGTGTCCGCGTTGTCCACGATGGCCACGTAGTCCGTCCCGTCACCGGGCCCGAAGAAGGTGGGCGTGGAGCCGCTGCCCCAGCTGAGCTGCCCCGGCTTGCGCGCCGAACCGCGGTCGTACGCCTGCCGCCAGGAGATACGTGGGATGCCGTCAGCGTCTGCGGTCAGCAGGTAGGTCGCCTGGGTCGTGGTAACGAGCGTGCCCTGGGGCGCGGTGGAGATGCTGTTCGCCACCTTTTCCCCATCGGGCAGTTGCAGGGTGCGTACGGTGCCGGTGCGGTCGTCGGCGGTGCCCACCAGCCCGTTGCCGGTCGCGAACCACACCCGTCCCTGCCAGTCCGGCGACAGCCCGGTCACGGCGTCGCCCTCGGGTATCGCTGAAGTCAACGGCAGTTTCTGATCTACCGTCAGGGTCCAGTCACCGTCCGCGTCCTGGTGATGGCCGATCCGCAGGAGCGACCTGCTCCCGTCCACCACGACAAGCCGGTCGTCCTGATCGATGTACGCATACACCCCGCCGAGCAACGACCCCTTGGTCAGGGTGAGTTCGGCGATCGAGCTGCCGTCGTCCGGGTCCAGCAGATGGACTGTGGGGACCTGCCCGAAGATGGACGTGCACAGTGCCACCGGATAGCCGTCCGAGCCGACCAGCACCGTCGGGCAGGCCGACGCGAGCGCCACCCGCTTCGAGGTGAGGGTGCCGGCCCCCGGCCCGGGCAGAGGCGTCGTGTCCGACGAACCGGTGTCCCCGTGCATGGTGGCCGTGCCGTCCGGGCCGGCGTAGGGGTTGTGCGGCGGCACCGGTGTGAAAACCGAGCCGGTGGCACTCGCCGGGGCCGCTGCCGCGGCGGCGATCACCCCCGCGGTGAGGGCCGTGACGAGCAGTCGTCTCGGCCGTGAACGGCCGGGGTCAGCGGAAGGCATACAGGTCTCCTGGGGTCGGGATAAGCCCTCGGGCCGTGTCGGCCCGGATGGGCAGGCAGCAGTACGGGCTGGTGGAAAATCGACTGCCGGGTGTCACGGTTCGACAGAATGAAAAAGCGGGCACATGCCCGACAGGTTCCGCACTTCAATTCAGCGTGGCGAAAGCGGAAACACCAGGCGGGCGCCGCCTATTTGTCGGCTGCCGCGTCGATCGTCATGCGCCGGGAAAGGGCGCCAACCGTCGCGTCATGAGTCTCGGGCGACTCTGCCTGAGGTGAGGCGCATGCGCTCACCTGCAAGTGCGTCGTGAGATCCGGGTGTATGACGTGCGCACGCGGGCCACCAAGGGCCTACACAGGCTGGCGGAAAGTCGAACAAAGTCGACATGGCGCCGCGCCGTCAGAAATGCTCCCGGATACATACCGGAAGACAATCAAGCGATGCGTGATCACGTCAACCTCGATTCTTCAGCGGGGTCGGTCGCTGATCGGCTCGGCGGTTCGCCCGTAATGTCCTCGCGCCATTCGAGGTGGGCCGTCGAATGACGCTGCGGGCGCGCCGGGTTCCACGGGCCCGGAGTGCTGCTGGTCTTCCTCCTTCCTGGACTTCGTCGGGGCGGTGTCTGGCCGTCAGGTGACGGCCGGCAGGTCGGTGAGCCGTTGCCAGCAGGTGGTGAACGTCGTCGCCCAGGACCAGGTGGAATCGATTCGCAGCCAGCGGCGCCGCGTGGGTGGTGAGGCGTGCGGGCAGGTGATAGAGGCGGAAACGCATGGTGTCGGGTTCGGCGTCCGCGAGGTCATCGATGTCGTGCAGGGCCAACAGCCGGACCCAGGCGTCCAGATCTGCGGCGAGATTCGCGCCCAGCATCCAACCGCGGTTCATCTCCCAGGACTTGTACGGGAGATTGTGCAGGCCCATGGCCTTGTTCGTCCGCACCCGATCTTCTACCCCGGCATGCGAGCGGTGCCGGACGTCGAGGAACTGGCTCTGGTGGGAGCCGGCGATGCCCCACATGTGGCAGATGTTGGTGGCGGTGATGCTGTAGCGCCAGCCGGTCTTCTCCTCGAAGGTGGTCAGCTTCCCCAGCTGCCGCCCCGACGGCCTGACCCGGCGCACGATCAGTCGCATCCCCTCCGGCCAGCCGTCGCGGGTGTTCAGATCACTCAACTCGGCGACGAAGTAGCCCTCTTGGAGATCTCCTTTGTGCTTCAGCGAGGTCTCCCAGATGTCCACGGGCAGTTTCGCGATGGCCCTCTCGTCAGCGTCGGTCATCTTCCACCCCACCGAGTAACGCACCGGGCGACGGGCGGTGTTCAACGCTTCGAGGCGTTCCAGCAGGCCATGGGTGGCACCGGCGCCGTCGACGCGGATGAGGATCTTGGCCTGGGAGGAGTGCGGTATCTGAGCCAGCGCGGCGGCCGGGACCCGGACATGGTCGGCCACCGTGTTCGCGCCGGCATTGCCCGCCCGCAGCTGCATCGCCAGCGATTCGCCCGTGTTCGCGCACCAGGCCGCCAGCGGGTGGAAGCCGAAGGTCTTCTTGAACGTGACGGCCGCCCCGGTCTTCTTGGAGGCCACCGTGATGAGCGTGGCGTCCATGTCGATGACGATCCAGCCCGTCAGGCGCTTGCCCGCCACGTTCAGCCAGGGGAAGCCGCCGGGTCGGAGGTGCAGCAGCGACCACACATGCCGACGCACCTTCCGGCGGGCCTTCGCGAGTTTGTCCAGGGCGGTTTCATCCAGAGCGGCCAGGGTGCGATGGGCGGTGGAGTCCGAAGCGGCTCTGCCGAACAGCGGCCGGTGGTGCAGCTGGAGTTGTTCGGCATGGCTCCGACCGCTGCTCCTCACGCCACAAGGGCGGGCGGTACCTGAAGCACCTCCCGACCCCGGAGCCCCTTGACAAGATCACCGAGCCACGCGAAAGCCGATGTTGCCCGTGGAGCTGTCGGGGGTGTTGGAACTGCGGGCCGCGACGCGATACCGGTTGCAGTACGAGTCGTGGCACATATGGGAGCCGCCGCGCATGACGCGGCTCGTGCCGGTGGGTGGGCCGGACGGGTCCTGGCGAAGGCCGGTGCGGTGGGAGTCGGAGCTGAACCAGTCTGCGCACCATTCCCAGACGTTGCCAACCGTGTTGTACAGGCCGTATCCGTTGGGGCGGTACGACTTCGCCGGGGCAGTGCCGAAGCGGGCGTGCGGCCCGGTGTTGCGGGTGGGGAATTCGCCCTGCCAGATGTTGCACATATCCCGGCCGCCGGGCGCCAGTTCGTCGCCCCAGGGGTAGCGACGCTGCTCCAGGCCACCGCGGGCGGCGAACTCCCACTCGGCCTCGGTGGGCAGGCGGGTGCCGGACCAGGAGCAGTAGGCCTGGGCGTCGTTCCACGAGACGTGGACGACGGAGTGGTTCTGCCGGGACTCGAAGGACGAGCCGGGGCCTGAGGGATGGCGCCAGGTCGCGCCGGACACTGCTCGCCACCACGGGGTCCCAGGTATCGGTGGTGAGGTGGCGGCGAACCGGTCGGGGAGGAATACGTCGACGACGTAGGAGAAGCCGAACTCCTCGGCTTCGGTGATGTGGCCGGTGGCCTTCACAAAGGAGGCGAACTGGGCGTTTGTCACGGTCGTTGGGGCGATCCGAAAGGGACCGATCTCCGTTTCGCGGACTGGGCCCTCGCCGTCGGCGGGGACGCCGTCCGGGTCGTCGGTGCCCATCAGGAAGCGTCCGCCGGGCAGGTCGATCAGCGGCCTGGCGACCCGGAGCGCAGCCGGATCCGTGAGGACGACAGCCGTCTGGATCGCCTGGGGCGCGGCCTGCCCTCGGCCGGGTGTGCAGCAGGACATGGTTCCCTCCTGAAGTGCTGGGGCGGGTGCGGCAGCCGGTGCCGCTCCCGGCGGGGTGCCCGCACTTGGGCCTGTGTGATGTCGTGATCAACATTGTCGAACCGGATCCACTTGGAAGGCGGATCCGGTAGGAAGACAGTCGTGACGCGAAGGCAACTCACCGACCGACAATGGAAGTTGATCGAGCCGTTCCTGCCGATAGGCGAGTACGGCCCGTACCCCGAGCGGCTGCGGGAGCAGTTCGAAGGGGTGATCTGGCGGTTCCGCACCAGCAGTCAGTGGCGGGAGATGCCGGGCGAGTTCGGCCCGTGGCCGACGGTCTACGGTCGCTTCCGGGTCTGGAGGGACGCCGGCGTGTTCACCACACTGCTGGAAGGTGTGATCGCCGAGGCCGCCCGGCAGGGGAAGACGGACTTGTCCCTGGTCAGCGTGGACTCCACGACCGCCCGCGCCCACCACGACGCCGCCGGGATGTGCATCGGCAAGGAGGTCATGGACGCCCTTGAGGAAGCCGCCGCCGACCAGGAGCGGGCCCGGCAAAAGGGGGCGGCCCGCCGGAACAGAACGGACACGACGGAAGTGACGACCCTGGCCGGGAAGAGCGGCGGCACATCAGGCGACGGCGCAAGCTCCGTTTGAAGGAAGCCCTGCTCGGCAGGTCCCGTGGCGGATTGACGAGCAAGGTTCATCTCGCAGCAGACCGCAAGTGCCGTCCGTTGTCGTTCGTCCTGACCGCAGGACAGGCAGCCGACAGCCCTCAGAGGGCGTTTGATCTAGGCAGATTGCCCTTTCTGTCCTAGTAGGTTCCTCGCCAGGTTGGCGTGGTCTCGTCCGTTATGCGCTTGGCGATGTTGTCGATGGATGCGACGTGGATCATGGCTTCGGAGCTGGCTGTGAGGGTTTCGTAGTCGCGGGCGAGGCGTCGATGCATCATGATCCACCCGATACTCCGCTCCACTACCCAGCGCCTCTTTACGACGTGAAATCCACGAACTCCGGGGTTTCTGTTGACGACTTCGACGTCGATTCCGAGCTGGGCTCCGTGCTCGACGACGGCGTTCTTGAACCCGGTGTCGACCCAGCTCTTGGAGATGGTCGGGTACGCCTCCTTCGCCTGGTCGAGGAGGCGTATTCCCAGGGTGTTCTCGGAGAGGCCGGCTGCGGTGACGGTCACAGCGAGGATGAGGCCGAGCGTGTCAGTCAGGATGCCGCGCTTCCTGCCCACGATCTTCTTGGCGGCATCGGTTCCCTGGCTGGTCACGGGCACATTGGTGGAGGTCTTCACGCTCTGGGTGGCCGACCGCGCGATCCTGTCCGCCCTGGCCCGAAGCCTGCCCGCCCTGCTCCGCCGCCATCGACTGGTCACCCCCGGCACGCTCCTGACCTGGCACCGCCGCCTGGTACGCCGCAAGTGGCGACAGCAACCGGCCAAGTCGGGCCGACCGCCGCTGGCCGAGGAACTCACCGCACTCATCCTCCGTCTGGCCCACGACAACCCGACCTGGGGATACGTCCGGGTCCAGGGAGAACTGCGCCGCCTGGGCCACCGCGACCATCCGCCGAGTGCTGCTCCGCAACAAGATCCCACCCGCGCCGACCCGCGCGACCGAGCACACCTGGCGTGCGTTCCTGCACACGCAGGCCGACACCCTGCCGGCGACCGACTTCTTCCACGTCGACTGCGCGATCAACCTGAAGCGCCTGTACGTCTTCTTCGTGATGGAGGTCGGCACCAGGACCGTCCACGTCCTCGGCGCTACCACGCAACCAACCGGCGACTGGGTCACCCAGCAGGCCCGCAACCTTCTCCTCCAACTCGGGGACCGCGCCCACCCGTTCCGCTTCCTGATCAGGGACCGCGACGCCAAGTTCACCCAGGCCTTCGACGCGGTGTTCGCCGGCAACGGCATCCAGGTCCTCAAGGCCGCCCCACAAGCACCGAAGATGAACGCCTTCGCGGAACGCTGGATACGCACCGCCCGAGCCGAGTGCACCGACCGGATACTGATCTTCGGTCAACGCCACCTGCGCACCGTGCTGGACCAGTACGCGACGCACTACAACACCGCAAGGGCCCACCGAAGCCTGGACCTTCGCGCTCCCGGCGACGACCCCACCGTCATCCCCTTCCCCGCAGGGCGCGTCCGACGCCGAAAGATCCTCGGCGGACTCCTCAACGAGTACCACCGAGCCTCCTGATGAACCATCACTCCCCAGCAGGAAAACCCCAGCTCACAGCATGTTTGGAGATTTTGACACCCTTCAGGCGTCGAGCCGATCTGCCGGGTCCTCACCGACCACGACTGCAAGATCGCCCCCTCCACCTACTACGCCCACCACAAACGCCGCAGCTCACCGTCGGCCCGGGTCGTGCGGGACACCGAGCTGAAGGAGAGGATCAACGAGGTCTACCAGTCCAACTACCGTGTCTACGGGGCGAGAAAGATCTGGCGCGAGCTGAACCGCCAGGGCCTCGCGGTGGCCCGCTGCACCGTCGAACGGCTCATGCGCGAGCTGGGCATCACCGGCGCCGTCCGCGGCAAGAGGGTGATCACAACGATCCCGGACGAGAAGGCCGAGCGGGCCCCGGACCGCGTCGACCGCAACTTCGTCGCCGACGCCCCGAACCGCACCTGGGTCGCGGACTTCACTCACGTGACCACCTGGGCCGGCGTTGTCTACGTCGCCTTCGTCGTGGACACCTTCTCCCGCCGCATCGTCGGCTGGTCGGCGGCCATGACGAAGGAGACCCAACTCGTCCTGGACGCACTCGAGATGGCCCTGTGGCAACGCGACCGCGATCAACATCCCTATGTGCGCGGGGAGTTGATCCATCACTCGGATGCGGGATCACAAGGCGGATTCAATCGGTCGTCGCAACACCTCATGATCAGCGAGGTGTGGGATGGTTCGTCGTCAGCAGGCAGCCGATCGGGCGATCCGGCCAAAGTTGAGGTCTCCGGGGCATCCGAAATTTCAGCGTCATATCGAAGCAGCGTTCTGGGATGAAATCGCCAAAGGTCTCCTCGCGGAGGAAGCGGCCGGGGTTATCGGCGTGGCGCCGGCGGTGGCCACGCGCTGGTTTCGGCAGTGTGGCGGCATGCGACCGTTCGATCCGAAGCCGAATTCGGGCAGGTACCTGTCGTTCTCTGAGCGGGAGGAGATCGCGCTCCTCAACGCCCAAGGCATGGGCGTTCGTGAAATCGCTTCGCAAGTCGGCCGTGATCCGGGGACGATTTCCCGCGAGTTGCGGCGCAACGCGGGCACCAGGGGCGGGAAGCTCGATTACCGGGCCTCGGTCGCGCAATGGAAGTCGGACATGGCCGCCCGCCGCCCGAAGACATCGAAGCTGGTCGCCAATCCGCGGTTGCACGCATACGTCCAGGAGCGGCTGTCCGGAGAGATCAGCACGCCTGGCGGCAGGGCGATCGCAGGACCTTCGACAGGCGCGTGGACGGGGCGGAACAAGCCGCACCGCAAGGACCGCGCGTGGGTGCAGGCGTGGAGTCCGGAACAGATCGCGAACCGGATCAAGGTTGATTTCCCGGATGATGAGTCCATGCGCATCAGCCACGAGGCGATCTACCAGGCTCTCTACGTTCAGGGCCGTGGGGCGCTGAAGCGAGAGTTGATCTTGTGTCTTCGCACGGGCCGCGCACTGCGTGCCCCGCGCGCTCGTTCGCGCCGCAAGACCTGGGCGCATGTGACGCCCGAAGCGCTGATCAGTGAACGGCCTGCCGAAGTCGAGGACCGTGCCGTTCCTGGCCACTGGGAAGGCGACCTGATCATCGGGCTGGAGCGGTCCGCGATCGGCACTGTCGTTGAGCGGTCAACTCGATTCACGATGCTGGTTCACCTGCCGCGCGAGGAAGGGTACCGGCACAAGCAATCGGTCAAGAACGGTCCTGCGCTGGCCGGTTATGGGGCGATCACGATGAAGACCGCCCTCGCCAATACGATGTCGACGCTGCCCGAACAGCTGGCACGGTCGCTGACCTGGGATCGCGGCAAGGAGATGTCGGCCCATGCGCAATTCAGAGTCGAGACGGGCATTCCGGTTTTCTTCGCCGATCCGCATAGTCCGTGGCAGCGTGGCACGAACGAGAACACCAACGGGCTCTTGCGCCAGTACTTCCCGAAAGGCACCGATCTCTCGAGATGGTCCGCCGAGGAAGTCGAGGCCGTCGCTCACACTCTCAACAGCAGACCCCGCAAGACGCTCGGTTGGAAGACACCCGCCGAGGCGTTCAACGAGCAGCTACAGTTGCTTCAACAAGTTGGTGTTGCAACGACCGGTTGAATCCGGTCAATACACGTCGTTCAAGCTGGCCGAACACCTCGACGCCGCCGGCCTCGCGGCGAGTATCGGATCAGTCGGCACCAGCGCGGACAAGCGCTTGTCCGCGCTGGTGCCGACCGCGCCGCGGGAGCGTTTCACGCCGAGTTTCCGGCAGAGCTTGGCGAAGTCCTTCGATGCGCATTGGGCGCCGTTGTCGCTGTGGAAGATCGCCCCGTCGAGGTTGCCGCGGGTAGCGGCAGCCATCTTCAGTGCGTCTTCGACGAGTTCGGCGCGCATGTGGCCGGCGATTGACCAACCCGCGACGCGTCGGCTGAAGCAGTCGATGACGGTGGCCAGGTAGAGGAACTTCCCGTCGCCGAGGGGGAGATAGGTGATGTCGCCCATGTATTTCAGGTTCGGTGCGGTCGCGGTGAAGTCCCGCTGGAACAGGTCGGGCACCGGGGTCGCGGACGGCTCGGGCACGGTGGTGCGGATCTTCTTGCGCAGGTGGGTCCCCACGATGCGGAACTTGCGCATCACCCGGGCGACGCGCTTTTCGTTGACAATCCCGGCGTCGGGGGCCTCGCGGAGCTCGGCGGTGATCCTGGGAGATCCGTAGGCGCCGCCGGAGGCGGCATGGATCTCCTTGATCTTCCCGGCGAGCTCGACGTCCTCACGCTCGCGCAGAACGCGGGCCTCGTGGGCGCCGGCCCACTTGTAGTAGCCCGAGCGGTTCACGCCGAGCACCTGACACAGCCGCGTGACCTCATGGTCGGTGCGTTGATCCTCGATGAACTGGTAGCGGCTGGTCACCAGCTCATCTCCTGCGCGAAAAACTTCGTCGCCTTGCGCAGGATGTCCCTCTCCTCGGTGGCCGTGGCTGCCTCCTTCCGGGCCGCCCGCAGTTCCGCCCGCAGGGCGTCGTTCTCGGCCTGGAGCTCCTCAAGGCTCCGGCCGGCCCCGTCGGGCCCGGTGGTAGTGGTCATGTTCTTCCTTGCCGTGCGGCCGCCCGCGGTGGTCGTGCGGTCCTTGCGGATCCAGTTCCGCAGGGTCTCCGCGTTCACCCCGAGATCGCGGGCGACCTGCGCGATCGTGAGGTCGGGGTCCGACGCGTACAGAGCCACGGCATCCGCCTTGAACTCCGAGGAGTAAACCTTCATCACCATCGGTGACATCACTCTCTCCGGACCCTCAGGCCCAGTGTCCATGATGTCTACCTACCGGGGGGAATCGCCATCGAAGCCCCTTCACGACAGTGGGCCGACATCACTGTCGAGCACGACGGAACGGTGTGGCGGGCGCGAGTGCCGTTGGAGGGACGTGGTGACCCCATCGAGCACCCCGGCATGATGCTTGCCGAACTGTTCGGCGAGAAGCGACACCTGGCCATGGCCGACGGCGTGATTGTCCACAACGCACTCTGAGGCGGGGCATACACGGAAACCGGGACACGCCCTAACCTGCGCGGATGAGGTTTTCGGCAAGCGCACCGTCGACCGGCACCTCGCACCCTTGTGCATGGTCCTCAGCTCCCAGGCCCTGACCAGCACCATCGACCACCTGTAACACCGCCTGGCCGGCTTCCGCACCCAGGATGCCCTGGCCGCGTCGACGGACTTCCCGCAGGGCGAGTAACCACGGGATACCGACCCGCACCCCGCACCCCGCCCGTCAGAAGTTGGTCAGCCCCTCCAGCTTCTGACGCAGCGATTCCTGCAAGTGGCGTTCCATCACGGCATGCGCCTGCGCTGTGTCCTGCCGCCGCATCGCCTCGACCAGCGCACGGTGGTCGGTCAACTCGGCCTGCTCGTGCAGGCGCCGGTCCATATGGGGCGCCAGGTGGTACATCCGTCGCGCCTCCTCGACGAACCCCTTGAGCGTTCGCGCCGCCCGCCGGTTGCCCGCGAGCTCGGCGATGCCCACGTGAAAGGCGGCAGCAGCGTCCAGGGCGGCATCCACATCGGTGGCCGCCTCCTGCACGTCCACGAGGCCCTGAAGGCGGTCGAAATCCTCGGGCATGGCCCGCTTCGCCGCCTCCACCACCAGATACGGCTCGATCAGCTGACGCATCGCGTAGATCTCCCGGACGTCGTCGAAGCGCAGCGGCTGCACCATGTAGCCCTTGCGGGGCAGCACAAGGACCCACTCCTCGTGCACGAGGAGGCGCAGCGCTTCGCGGACCGGGGTCTTGGACACCCCGTACTCCGTGGCCAGTTCGTGCTCGAGCAGCAGGCTCTCGGGGCGGCGGCGCGCGGTGAGGATGTCGTGCTTGAGGGCCTCGTAGACGCGCTCCGTCATGGACTGGCGTGCACCACCTGCCTGCGGCGGGAGGGCGGACTCGCTCTGCGCCACTGATCTGCCTTTCGCTCGCAATGGACCCGGGCCAGGGGACCCGGTATGCGGCCGGAATTCGGAAGGCCAGGTTATCTCTCTTGACGCCTGGTGTGACGCTCGGCATAGTTCACGCACATCTCCAGAGTATTACAGATATATCTCTGAGCCGATCGGTGCTCGGAGGTGCCACCTGTCGATGAGGAGTGAGTGGCAACGTGCCGAAGACCGCAGCCGACAAGATCTGGGACGCGCACGTCGTCAGGACCGACGACGCCGGCCGCGACCTGCTGTACATCGACCTGAACCTGATCCACGAGACGAACACCCCGGTCGCCTTCGACAACCTCCGCGCCAAGCAGCGCACCGTCCGCCGCACCGACCTCACCCTGGGGACCGAGGACCACGTCACCCCCACCATCGACACCGCGCAGGACCTGACGGGCACGATCGCGGAGCCCTTCGTCGCGCACATCCGCCGCAACTGCAAGGAGTTCGGGATCGAGCTGTACGAGCTCGGCCACGCGTCGCGGGGCATCGTGCACGTCATCGGCCCCGAACTCGGGCTCTCCCAGCCGGGGACGACCATCGTGTGCTGCGACTCGCACACCTCGACGCACGGCGCCCTGGGGGCTCTCGCCTTCGGCATCGGGACCAGCCAGGTCGAGCACGTCCTGGCGACCCAGACCCTGCCGATGACGCGGATGAAGAACATGCGGGTCACCATCGAGGGCGAGCTGCCCGCCGGTGTCTCGGCCAAGGATGTCGCCCTGGCTCTGATCGAGAAGATCGGTACGGCCGGGGGCCAGGGGCACGTCATCGAGTACCAGGGCTCGACGATCCGGGCGATGTCCATGGAACAGCGGATGACGCTGTGCAACATGAGCATCGAGGCGGGAGCCCGGGCCGGTTTCGTCGCCCCCGACGAGGTCACGTTCGCCTACCTCGCCGGACGCCGGCACGTCCCGGCGGGCGAGGCCTTCGAGGCGGAGAAGGAGCACTGGGCGCAGTTCGTCTCCGACCCGGACGCCGTCTTCGACCGCGAGGTCCATCTCGACGCCTGCACGCTCAGCCCACGCGTCACCTGGGGCACCAACCCCGGCCAGAGCGTCCCGCTGACCAGCGCCGTCCCTGCCCCCGACTCCTTCACCGACCCGGTCGAACAGGCGGCGGCAGAACGGGCCCTGGCCTACATGGATCTCCAGCCGGGCACTGCGATGGGATCGATCCCGGTCGACGCGGTCTTCATCGGGTCCTGCACCAACGGGCGGATCGAGGACCTGCGCCAGGTCGCGGACATCTGGCGGGGGCGCACGGTGGCCGACGGCCTCCGGGTGCATCTCTCACCGGGCTCGGAAGCGGTACGCCGACAGGCGGTTGACGAGGGTCTCGACAAGATCTTCGCCGCGGCCGGAGTCCCGCTGCGCGCCCCCGGCTGCTCGATGTGTGTAGCGATCAACGGCGAGGTCCTCGCCCCCGGCACGCGCGCCGCCTCCACCAACAACCGCAACTTCGAGGGCCGACAGGGACCAGGCGTACGGACACACGTCGTCTCCCCCGCCGTCGCGGCAGCCACCGCCGTCGCGGGCCGCCTCGCCGCACCGAGCGAACTCTGAGGATGACGACGAAGACAAGGATGACCATGGAACCGCTGATCACCCACACCGGCATCGCCGTCCCCCTGCGACGCGACAACGTCGACACCGACCAGCTCTATCCCTCCCAGCGCATCTTCAACATCCCGCTCACCCGGACCGGCCACGCCGACGCGCTGATGGCCGAATGGCGCAAGGACCCCGACTTCGTACTCAACAACCCCGCATACGAAGGAGCTTCGGTCCTCGTCGCCGGCCGCGACTTCGGCACCGGGTCCTCACGCGAATGGGCGGTGTGGGCGCTCGTCGACTACGGCTTCCGTGTCGTGCTCGCGCCACGCTTCGCCGACATCCTCCGGGGCAACACCGTCGAGAACGGCCTCCTCGCAGCCGAGATGAGCGAGGCGGACATCGAAGAGCTGTGGGACCGGCTGGAGGAAGCACCGGGCACGCGCATCGAGGTGGACCTGGAGCAGCGGACGGTCCGTTGCGGGGAGTCCTGTTACGACTTCGACTACCCCGAGCCCTTCCGGCAGCGGATCATGCACGGCCTCGACGAGATCGCCCTCACCCTCGAACACGCCGACGAGATCGCGGACTTCGAGTCGCGGCGGCGCCCCACGATGCCGCGTGTGACGGACGGGGCCGCCCGATGAGCGTCACGACAACCTCCGAGTCCGAACGCATCCGGCGCCGGCTCTTCGGCCAGGTCGATCCGGAGCGCATCCATACGACCGAGGTGCCGCGCCATGACCCGGGCCCGTTGAAGTCCTGGGCCGCGCTCCCCGGCTTGAGCTCGCTGGTGGCGGACGCGCTGGACGAGGTGGGGGCGGGCGCCGTGCTCGGCACCGACGCCCTTGCGCCGCTGGCGCCCGGGATGCGGATGTGTGGACCGGCCGTGACCGTGCGCTATGTCGGTGTGCACGGCGAGCCCGCCACCCACCGAGCCGCCCGCGCCGCCGTCCTCGCCGGTGACCGCGACCTGTACGCCGTCGCGCGGCCTGGCGACGTCGCCGTCATGGACTGCGGGGGCGCGAACTCCGCCGTCATGGGCGGGCTTTCCGCGCAGTGGGCGCTGAAAGCCGGTGTCGCCGGCTGTCTGGTCGACGGCGCGGTCCGGGACACCACCGCGATCGTCGAATCCGGACTCCCGGTCTGGAGCCGGCACAGCAGCCCCCTGGCGGCGCGCCACCGGGTGGAAGCGGTCGCCCTCAATGACGTCGTGAACATCGCAGGCCGACCGGTCAGGCCGGGCGACTACATCGTGGGCGACGCCGACGGCATCTGCATCGTCCCCCACGCGCTCGTGCCCACCGTGGCCGAGCGGTGCCTGTCGGCCCATGCCGGCGAGGAAGAACTGACCGCGGCCATCGCCGCCGCCACCGATCTCGAAGAGCTGGTCCGCGCCCTGCGCACGACCCGCGTAGCGGACTGACCCGGGGAGCACCCATGGACTTCTCACTCGACGATCGCTACACGGTACGCGAGGGAACCGCGTACCTCACCGGTATCCAGGCCCTGGTGCGGATGGTGCGCGACAACGCCCTGGCCGACCGGGAGCGCGGCCTGCGTACGGGCTCGCTCGTCTCCGGTTACGAGGGCTCCCCGCTGGCCGGTTACGACATGGAACTCGCCCGCCGCAAAGCCCTGTTCGAGGGTCTCGACCACGTCCACCTCCCCGGTGTGAACGAGGAGCTGGCGGCCACCTCGGTGATGGGCTCCCAGCTCGCCGACCAGGCCGGCAGCCTGAAGGTCGACGGCGTCACGGGCTACTGGTACGGCAAGTCCCCCGGTCTCGACCGGGCCTCCGACGCGCTGCGCCACGCCAACCTGGTCGGCACCCATCCGCGAGGCGGCGCCGTCGCCCTGGCCGGGGACGATCCGGCCGGCAAGTCCTCCTCGCTGCCGTGCGCCTCCGAGTACACCCTGGCCGATCTGCAGATGCCGACCCTGTATCCGGCCGACGCGCAGGACGTGCTCGAGATGGGGCGGCACGCGGTGGAGATGTCGCGCCACTCCGGCCTGTGGTCGGCCATGAAGATCACCACGGCGGTGGCGGACGGCGCATGCACCGCGACAGTGCGCACCCCACCTCCCCCCACCCTTGAGGCTGGTGACCACCGCCCCGACGCGATACTCGCAGCCCCCAACCTCATCAACCTCGAGCGCAGCCAGATCTCCCAACGCCTGCCGCGCGCACTCGCCTACGCTGCCGCCCACCGACTCAACCGGGTCGTGACACACACACCCGACGACCGCATCGGTCTGGTCTGCGCCGGCAAGACCTACCTCGACGTCTGCGACGCGCTCGGCCGCCTCGGCCTCGACCAGGACGAGCTGGAACGCCGGGGAATCCGCCTCCTCCGCCTCGGCATGATCTGGCCGCTCGACCCCACCGAGATCCGCGACTTCGCGCAAGGCCTGCAAGAGATCATCGTGGTGGAGGAGAAGCGCCCCTTCCTGGAGGACGCTGTCCGTAACCTCCTCTACGGCTTCCCCGACTCCCCTCTGGTCCTGGGCAAGCATGACGACCATGGGCACGAACTCGTCAGTCCGGTCGGCGAATTGGACGCCGACCAGGTGGCCAAGGCGCTCGCCCGCCGACTGGGCGACGTCCACGGCATCGAGTCCGTACGGGCCTGGAAGGAACAGCTCCCGCGTACGCGTACCGCACTGCCCCTGCTCACGCGGACGCCGTACTTCTGCTCCGGCTGCCCGCACAACAGCTCCACCAAGGTCCCCGACGACTCCGTCGTCGGTGCCGGCATCGGCTGCCACGGCATGGTGCTCCTCACCGATGACAAGCAGACCGGCAAGGTGCTCGGGCTGACCCAGATGGGCGGCGAGGGCACCCAGTGGCTGGGCATCGCCCCGTTCGTCGCCGAGAACCACTTCATCCAGAACATCGGCGACGGGACGTTCACCCACTCCGGCAGCCTCGCCCTGCGTGCGGCGGTCGCCTCGGGCGCCAACATCACCTACAAGCTCCTCTACAACTCCACCGTCGCGATGACCGGCGGCCAGGACCCGGTCGGCGAGCTCTCGCTGCCCCGGCTTGTCCGGCTGCTGCTCGCCGAGGGCGTCAGCAAGGTCGTGGTGACGTCCGAGGATGTACGACGCACTCGCCGCCAGGGCCTGCCCTCGCAGGTGCAGATCCGTGACCGCGACGAAATCGTAGTCATCCAGGAAGAGTTGGCGGCGGTGCCCGGCGTCACGGTGCTCGTCCACGACCAGGAGTGCGCGGCGGAGAAGCGGCGCAAGCGTAAGCGCGGAAAGGCGGAGACGCCCCGTACTCGCGTAATGATCAACGAGCGGGTCTGCGAGGGCTGCGGCGACTGCGGCGAGAAGTCCAATTGCCTGTCGGTGCACCCGGTGGAGACGGAGTACGGCCGTAAGACCCGCATCCACCAGTCCTCGTGCAACCTCGACTACTCGTGCCTGAAGGGCGACTGCCCTTCCTTCGTCACGGTCACCGTGGGCGAGCAGAAGCCCCGGCGGGCCAGGGCCGCCGACATCGAGGCCGACGGCCTCCCCGTACCCGAAGTGCAGGAAACCGGCGGTGACTTCAGTCTGCGGATCACCGGCATCGGCGGCACGGGCGTCGTCACCGTCGCCCAGATCGTCGCCACGGCCGCCGTCATCGACGGACGCTCCGTACGGAGCCTGGACCAGACCGGCCTCGCGCAGAAGGGCGGTGCGGTCGTGTCCGACATCAGGATCACCGACCGCGAGGTCGCCTCGAAGATCCCGGCATCCGGCTGCGACCTCTACCTGGTCTGTGACTCCCTTGTCGGAACCGACCCGACGCACCTCAAGGTCGCCGATCCCACGCGCACCACCGTGGTCGCCTCCACTGCCGAGGTTCCCACCGGACACATGGTCGTCGACACCGGCATCCGCTTCCCGGACGTCGACCAGGTCCGTGACTCCCTGGCATCGGCCGCCCGCAGGCATCTCGGCGTGGACGCGGCTCAGATGGCCGAGCGGCTCTTCGGTCACGAGCAGTACGCCAACATGCTGCTCGTCGGTGTCGCCTGGCAGCTCGGCCAACTCCCGGTCAGCGCCACGGCCCTGGAGCACGCCATCTCGCTCAACGGCGCCGCGGCGAAGACCAACATCCAGGCCTTCCGGCGCGGCCGCCAGCTGGTCAGCGACCCGGCAGCGGTCGAGAACCTCATACGTCCGCAGCGGCCACAGGCGCCCTCCCCCGCATTGCCTGATGCGACAGGTGTTCGTGAACTGGTCAACGCCGTCCCCGGCACCGAACTCGCCCGCCTCCTCGACATCCGCGTACCGGACCTCATCGACTACTCCGACATCGAATACGCCCGCCGTTACGCCGAGTTCGTCGAGCAGGTCCGGGTCCGCGAGAGCGCGGCCGTACCGGGATCGACGACCGTGACCGAGGCGGTGGCACGCCACCTTTACAAGCTGATGGCCTACAAGGACGAGTACGAGGTCGCGCGCCTCGTCCTCCAGGCCGGTCTCGACGAGACGGTCTCGCAGGAGTTCGGCGTGGACGCCCGCTACCGCGTACAACTCCACCCGCCGATCCTGCGCGCCCTGGGCATGAAGAAGAAGATCGGCTTCGGCGCCGCCTCCCGCCCCGTCTTCACCGCACTCCGCGCGGCCCGACGGCTGCGCGGCACAAAGCTCGACGTCTTCGGATGGCATCCGGTACGGCGCATGGAACGCGACCTCATCACCGAATACCGCACCGCGATCGAGCACGCCCTCCCCCACCTGCACCCGGACACCCTGGCCACCATCCTCAAGCTGGCCGAACTCCCCGACCGGGTACGCGGTTACGAGCAGATCAAGGTCGCCAACGTCGCCACGTACCGCAGTGACCTGACCAGGGCCCGGGCCGACCTCGACCGCCTCTCGGACCACTCCTCGGCCCCCGCCGCCGGGCCTCGTTGATCCACGCCCCCTCCCCCGCGCAGGCCGACTCCCACCCAGGAGAACCATCATGCTCATCCGCAAACGGGCCCTCGCCGATCAATCACCTACCGAGGGCAGCGCCCCGACCGACGACGGGGACGACGGACAAGGAACGTCACGCACGAGCCGTCTCCGTATCGGCGGGATGCCGGTGTGGGTGTTCGCGGCGATCCTCGCCGCGGTGATCGCCGCTGTGTACACGGACAGCCTGCCGCCCGGGATGGTCTCCGGTTTCGTGGTGACCATGACGATGGGATGGCTGCTGACCTGGATCGGCGGCCGCGTGCCCGTGCTGCGGGACTTCGGACTGCCCATCCTGCTCTGTGTGTTCGGGCCTGCCCTCCTGGTGTACGCGGGTGTGCTGCCGAAGGAAGTCGTCGATCTGGTAACCACGTTCGTGGACAAGGAGGGGTTCTCCGACTTCGTCCTCATCGCGGTCATCACCGGCGCCATTCTGGGCATGCCGCGTGCGTTGCTGATCAATGCCGGTGTGCGCTTCGCCGTCCCGGTCGTCGGCACCATCGCTGTCGTGTTCATCGTGATCGGCCTGCTCGGCGCGGCCATGGGTTACGGCTTCGCCGACGCGATGCTGATGATCGCGGCGCCGATCATGGCCGGTGGACTGCCGCTCGGAGCCCTCCCCATGAGCGAGATGTACGGCGAACGGCTCGGCGTCGAAGCGAGCAGCCTGCTCGGCAGCCTGGTCTCCACCGTCCTCCTGGCCAACATCGTCTGCATCCTCTGCGCCTCCCTCCTCAACGGCCTGGGCAAGCGCAAGATCCGCCCCTTCGTCGGCTTCAACGGGGACGGCAAGCTCCTCCGCATCGAGAACGGTTCCGAGAAGTTCGCACCGCCGAAGTCCGTCACCCAGGCGAACCTCCTCGCCCTGGGCCAGGGGCTGCTCATCGCGGGAACCCTTCTCGTCGCCGGCACCATGCTCGAACACCTCGCCCCCGGCCTGCACGCCTACGCCTGGACCACCCTCCTCGCCGTCACCGTCAAGATCTTCCGCCTGCTTCCGACCGACCTGGAGGACGCGACGGCCGCCTGGGGAAGTCTGGCCACCACCCTGTTCGTACCACCCCTCCTTGTCGGGATCTCGATCGCCACCATCGGCATCTCCGAGATCCTGACCTCCCTCAGCGACCCCCGGTTCGTCGTCCTCACGGTCGCCACCGTGCTGCTCGCCGGGATGACGGCAGGTGCACTGGGATGGCTGGCCAAGTTCTACTTCATCGAGGCAGCCATCGCACCCGGCCTGGTCATGGCCGACACCGGCGGATCCGGCGACGTCGCCGTCCTCTCCGCCAGCGAACGCATGCACCTCATGCCGTTCGCCACCGTGGCGAACCGTGTCGGAGGGACCCTGGTCCTCTTCGTCACCTCGCTCCTGACCCCGCTGCTCACATGACGCGCTCTCACCGGCATCACGGCGACGGCAGGACCGAAGTCCGTCCGGACCTGGTCGTCGCCCGGCATCCCGGCCGGGACCTGATGCTCGACCTGTACATCCCGGCCGACGCAGCAGGTCCGTGCCCGGTTGTCGTATGGATCCACGGCGGCGCATTCGTCCGCGGGGACCGCAAGAAGATGCCGGAGCAACACGGTGCCCTCGCCTCCCGGGGCATTGCGGTGGCGAGCATCGAGTACCGCCTGAGCCACGAGGCGACGTTCCCCGCCCAGCTCTTCGACGTCCGCGCCGCCACCCGGTACCTGCGCACCCACGCCTCCACCCTGGGCATCTCCCCCGACGCACTCGACCTCTGGGGCGCATCGGCCGGCGGCCATCTCGCCGCACTGGCAGGCCTGTTGGGCCACAGGGCACAGCTGCCGGGCGAAGGCGATCTCCACGGCGACGTCTCTGTACGCGCAGTGTCGGATGCGTACGCCCCCACCGGCATGACGACGTCTGCGCCCCCGCCGAAACTGACCACCCTCCCGGGCCTCAACGGCCCCTCCTGGACGGACCGTTTCCTCGGAGGTTCCCCCGACGAGCTTCCGGAGCTCGCGCGAACGGCAAGCCCGCTCCACCATCTCCGGCCCGACGCCCCACCGTTCCAGATCTGCCATGGCACGGCCGACGACCTGGTCTCGTGGTGCCACAGCTGGAACCTGCACACGGCACTCGTCGCAGCCGGCGCGGAAAGCGATCTGTACCTTCTCGACGGCTACCGCTCAACGCCGCCCGGCGCGGCGATCTGGCGGCGGACGCCCTGCTGGACGGCGGGCGCCTGGCCGCAGAGGGCGCCGCTGCCGCGCGGCACCACGGCGGCGCGACGGGCAAGAGCCAGGACGCTGTGTTCGGATTCGGCGACGTGGCCTCGTTCTTCGCCCGGCACCTCTCCGCTCCCCATTGACGCCGGTAGGCGACCCGCCGGGGGCCGCCGGAAGGCAATTCGCCGGGGCCGCGCCGCGCAATCCGCTCCGAGCGGCCGGAAGAGGTGCCGCCCGTCACCGGACCTGCCTCACATCGTGAGCAGTACGCGGACATCCCGTGCCGTCGGCCGGAGTTCGTCGCCACCCCATGACCGCCTCCCACCCACCACTCGGAAGGAACAGTTGCCGCCCGTGCCGAAGACTACCGCTGACCAGATCTGGCTCGCTCGCGTCATCGCGTCGGCCGACGCCGGACGCGACCTCCTCTTCGTCGACACGTCCGGCCGCCGGAGACAACTCTCCGAGCCCAGGGGCCAGCTTTCCCGGACCGACGGCCCGACCCCGGCGACAACGCCGGCAGGGGAGTGACCATGAACCGCACCAGTCACCGGACCGACCGATGGGCGACGCGCGCCTGGTATCCCTGGGTGATCATCGGCCTGATCTGGTTGGCGAACATCCTCTCGTTCTTCGACCGGCAGGCCATGGCGTTCGTGGCGCCGTTCATGTCGACCGAACTGGGCTACACATCGACCCAGATCGGATTGATCAGCGGGGCGGTGTTCCTGAGCTACACGCTGGTCCAGATCCCGGGCGGATGGCTCGGCGACAAGTTCGGACAGCGGCGCTGGTTTCTCGTCGGCATCGCATCGTGGTCCGTGTTCAGTGCACTGAGCGGCTTCGTCGCGCAGATGTTCCTGATGCTCCTGCTCGTCCGCTTCGCGATGGGCGTCGGCGAAGGAATCGCGCCGCCGACCGGGTACCGCGTCATCGCCAACTGGTTCGGGCACGGCCGCCGTACCTTCGCCCTCGGCATGATGCTGACGTCCGCTGCGATCGGCCCTGCGCTGGCGCCCCTGATCGCGGCACCTATCATCCGCGACGCCGGCTGGCGCTGGGTCTTCTACCTGACCCTGGTGCCCGGAATCGTCGTCGGCGCTCTCGTGCTGCTGCTGATGCGCGATTCACGGGACCGGGTCGACGCGCCGCAAGCCGCGGCGCGATCGGTGCAGTCCGACAAGGGCTTTCAGCTGCGCAACCTCATGTCCCTTCATCTGCTCGGCCAGTTCGCGGGAATCTTCTTCCTCGCCTTCACGCTGTACGGCCTCAACGCCTGGCTGCCCACCTATCTCGTCACGTACCGGCACCTCGACCTGTCGACCCTGGCGTCGTACTCCAGCCTTCCCTACATCGCCGGCGTCCTCGGCATGGTCATCGGCTCGTTCCTGTGCAACAGGGTGCTCGCCGAGCGACGCACGGAATTCATTGTCGCCGGACTCCTGGCCGCCGGGCTCTGCGTCGCGGGTGTCTGGATCGCCGAGAGTACCGTCATCGCGGAGATGTTCCTGATCTGCGGCCTCTTCTTCGCCTACATGATCATGGGCCCGGCATTCTCCCTGCCGCTGGACACAGTCCCGACCTCGGGCGCCGGGACCTACATGGGTGCGGTCAACATGGCTCCGCAGATCGCGGGTTTCTCAGCCCCGATCGTCATCGGTGTACTGGTCAGCGGTGACTCCTTCGCACCGGCGTTCGTCGCCATGATCGGCGCGATGATCCTCTCCGCAGTAACCCACCTGCTCGTACGCCGGGCGACCCGCAGAAGGGCCCATATACAGCCGGCCCCGAGGCAGTTGCCCGAACACAGCGGCAACGTCTGAACACAGCTGCACCCAACCAACTCTCAGGAGCGACATGTCGATAGCGAAGACCGTTGACGATAAGTTCAAGGAGATCGGGGCGAAGCTCAGCAACTGGGGGCGGTGGGGAGCAGACGACCAGATCGGCACGCTCAACTTCATCACCCCGGAGGTGCGGGCCGCAGCGGCCAAGATGATCAGGACCGGGGAGACCGTCGACCTCGGGATGCCACTGGACGCCAATGGACCGCACAACGGCCGAGGGTTCTGCGCACGCTTCAATCCGATCCATCGGATGACGCAGATCCTGACCGACGTCGAATTTCCCGCAGGAGCCATGGCAGCCGACGACGTCGTCAGCATGCCCTTGCAGGCCGGCACCCAGTGGGACGCGCTGTCCCATGTCGGCTACGACGGCGAGATCTACAACGGCTACCCCGCCACGTCGATGACCGCGCTCGACGGTGCGACGAAGAATTCGTTCGACCGTGTGGTGGACCGGATCGTCGGACGCGGGGTCCTGCTCGACATCGCCCGGCTGAGGGGCGTCGACGTCATGGAGGGCGGGGACGAGATCACCCCCGACGACCTCGACAGGGCGGCACGCGCCCAGGGGGTGGAAGTGCGGCCAGGTGACATCCTGCTCGTGCGCACCGGCTGGTACCAGCACTTCCTGAACGGCAACCACGACACCTTCCTCGGCCCCGACGAACCCGGGATGGGCTTCTCGACGTGCGCGTGGCTGCACGAACACCAGGTGGCCGCGATCGCTGCGGACAACTTCGCCGTCGAGGTCAGGCCCAGTGGAATCGAGGGCGTGCTGGCACCCGTACACATGGTCCTGATCCGAGACCTGGGCATGACCCTCGGCGAGATGTTCAACCTCGAAGACCTGTCCGAGACGTGCGCGCGCCTGGGCACATGGGAGTTCTTCCTGACCGGAATCGGGATCAAGGTCTCCGGGGCCGTGGGCTCCCCCGTCAACCCCATCGCGATCTTCTAGACCTCTCACCCGCGCGCTTTCGCCACGAGTGAGGGTCAGGCCTGCACGAGGCCTGGATCTCAGGACAGGCCCGGACCAGTGTCAACGGCCGCGCAGTGATCCCCGGATGTGAGGGACGTCGACGGATCCTGTCGGTGCTGGCGACAGCTGGGCGGGGAGTGAGAGCGCAGAGAATCGCGGCGCAATAGGCGAGGACACCTCGGCTCCGGCCCGGATGGAAACGACCCGCGGCCGCCTGCACAGCCTGGCGAAGGGGGGCTCGTGGCAGCTCGAGGAGCGTGCGAGAGCGCTCCACGGCTCCCGACTGCGTGCTCCCAACAGACATGTGCTCACGAAGGAGCACCACAGAACCCCTCGCCCTCGCGCGTGACCTGCCCGAACGACTCTCCCCGCGTTCAAAAACTGGAGGGACTGGCCACCGAGACCCGGAGCCCGCCCGGTCAAGGGGTCATCGAAAGCAGTCAAGGGGTCGTGTTCTCGACGACCCCTTGTCCAGAAATCCGTCAAGGGGTCGTGGATCTCGACCCCTTGACCGAGAATCGCGCCTCTACCAGCACCAACGCCTTCGGCGGGAATGCCGCATTTCGGCGACTCGGGTCAACCCACGCTTGACGCCGCTCCCACTCCGCTCCCGAACGCGCGTTAGGGGTCATCCGAAGATGGCCCCTAACCTGCGGCTTTAACTGACATCTCTGTCGGGACGACAGGATTTGAACCTGCGACCCCTTGACCCCCAAGTCAAGTGCGGGTCGCTCCCCATGAGTTGTGTTGTCCGTTGAGCGCCACTGCCTTCAAATGGTAGTTCAGTAAATGCCGTTCGAGAGATTTCTTCAGCCCTTCGAGGCCGCAAAGCACAGACAGCGACTCTTCGACTTTCTTGCCGTCCGTCTGAGGCGCTACGCGCCTATAGAGCAACTCCCCTACCAAGCAGGGCTTGATCAAGTTCCGTGAGGGTCGGGGTTGTTGGTGATGCCCAGGAGTGGGAGGGCTCGTTCGGTCTCGGATTGCGCGGGTGGTCTTGGCGATGTTGGTGGCTCCGAGGGTCTTGAGCAGGCCGATGGCGAGGTTGCGGAGGGTGGCCATGGCCCGAGGTGCGGTGTCGGTGTGGACGGTGGAGGCGTCCTCGGCGAACGTGACGTCTCTGACGTGGTGCAGGGCCTCGATGCTCCAGTGGCCGCGGACGGCGACGGCGAGTTCGGCGGGTGTGGCCTGGTGGGAGTCGAGGCTGGTGACCGCGTAATCGGTCTCGCGGCTCTCGCGCCGGCCGGTCTGCCAGCGGCGTCGGTGAACACGGAGGGCGAGGCGGGCGCGAGGAAAGGCAATCCCGCCGAGTTCGTCGGCGATGCCGCAGGTCTTGAGGGAGCGGGACTCACGGCGGCCGTGTCCGGCGAAGGAGGCGGTGTGCTGGATGGCGACGTCCGGCCAGGGCAGGCCCGCGAGCTGCCGGTAGGCGGTCGGCTGACCGCTTGATCATCGCAATGTAGTGGGCGTTCTTCGTCCCGACCAGCCAGGTTACATTCGCCCGGACCGAGTGGAGCGCGTCGAAGGAGCAAGGGCTGGAAGTGCGCGGCCTCATTCGTCTTCGCGCCGACCTCCGCCTGGGCGAGGGTCACCGCCCGGTGGTGGGTGACCGCGGAGAGCAAGTGCCTGCGGCCGGCGGACAGGCGAGCCGATCCCTTCAGCGACTTGCCGTCGACGGCGATCACCTGCCGTTGTCCCGAAGCCGTTCCCGCCTCGTTCCGGTTGGCGAGGTAGGCGCCGACCGCCCGGTCCAGGGCGTCACAGTCAACGGCCACCAGCACGCGGCCGATCGTGGTCCGCGAGGGAGCACGGCGCCACTTCAGCGGATGCCGGCGCACCCCGACGGCGGTCAGCACAGTGTCCGAGGCCCGCTGAGCCCACTCGGCGATCTCGTCGACGCTCCTCGCTCCGGACACGGCCGCGCAGGCACAGGCGAGGAGGATCGCGGTCAGCGAGTACCAGCGGCCCCGCCTCGCACGGGGATCGGGCAGCAGATCCAGGAAAGGTCGCAGGTCAGACACTTGACGGGCAGCCAGCGGACTGCAGTACGGGGACGATGTCACGGCACTCGATCTGCGCGACCTGTGCCGTCGTGGAATCCCCAAGGTTGGCCACCCTTGCGCGAGGGACGTGGCCAGTGGATCGAGACCTTCCAGAACGACACCGCGGCCTTCCTCGAGGGGAACATCCCGGCCTGACAGCCATGCAGTCCATCAGCTGGCTGGTCTCTGCGGCGGCACCAGTGAAGCAGGGAGAAGCGGTCAGAAGAAGTGCGAAGGCCGAGTCTGCCGGTGTTGCATGCGCGAGACTGATCCTGTGTCGACAGCTGACGGAGTATCCGGAAACACAACGCTGGTGCCCTGGGCGGAGGTTGGGCGGATCACCTGCGAAGCGGCCTCACAGCACACGTTGGAAGCCGCTGGCCTGTCAGGCGCGGAAGCGGCGCGGCCCTACCTGGCAGTCACGGTCCCGGTGTCTGTGCGGTTCCCAGCCCCCAGGACGGACGCCGTTCTCCTGGTGACGGCCGAACTGTGCGCGCCCCGAGGACATCACCCCCCGGTGGCCTGCCGGCCGTCGCCGTCTGCGGACTACACCGATGTGCAGCTCACCAAGTCCGGTTCCGTTTCCCTGAAACCTGCCGTGATCGAGGTGCGCGGCGAATTGGGACGCACACGCGCTGGGCAGGAACTGGTCCGCGATGTGACCGGCGTCGGCACCAGCCGCCTGGAGTGGACCGTCTCCGGCCGGCGCAGACAACTGCCCGGCAGTCAGGAGTTCCGGTTCCTTGTTCCGTGGCGCACGAACTCGTGCGACTGGGTCGAGGTGCGGGCCGAGCTGCGGACTGCGAGAGGGCTGCGCCCGAGGTCGTGGCGGACACCCCGGCCGGGGTCAGGACACGCGCCGTTGCTGGCTGACACGGCGCCGCAGGCCCCGGCGACGCTCGTACTCCATGAAGGGCGGACTGCCGGCGCCCGGCCGCTTTTCGTCGGCCGTCCGCTCAATATGGCGCTCGTGCCAGGCCCCGACCACTGCTTCCTCGTGCGGACGACCGGCCGGGACGGCGCCGCGGGCGTACTGCGCTGGTCCGACGACACCGACGGCCGGCCGGGGTATCTCTGGCTCCCGGCGCTTCCCGGCCCCGTCGTGCTGGAGCGGGCCGGCGGAGAGGTGCGGAGTCACGAGCAGTCCGTCCTCCTGGAGAACGGCGACGTCCTGTGCACTGATGTCGCCGGGCCCCTGCACATCACCTACGAGCGTCCGCGGGACACCCCCCGCCGAACGCTGCGGAACTGCCTCGACCTGCGGGTGACCGTCGATGGAGCCGAGATCTCGTCATACACGACCGCCAGCGATTACGTGACCGTCGGCCGCAGTCACCGGGACATCGACATCGACCGCCCGGACATCAGCCGTTCGCACGGCGCACTGGAATTGGACAACAACGGTTGGGCGTACGTGCACAGAAGCGCCGCAGGGGCGTCCACCATCGTCCGTGACGGGGCTCCGGTGGCCCGGCTGGAGCGAGGGGACAGTGCTCCCGTGCGCAGCGGTGACGAGGTGCAGCTGACCGAGCGTGTCTCCCTATCCATCGACTGAACGTACCTACGCGGCACAGGGGGCCTTCGTGAGTGACGATCCGGCGCGGGAACCGAAGATTGGCGAGATCCTCTTCGGGACCTACACGGTCGAGCAGTTCATCGGCTGCGGCGCGTCCAGCAAGGTGTACCGCGTGCGCGACACCGCGACCGGAGAGCCTTACGCGTTGAAGTTTCCGACGACTGGCGTTTCGGCGTTCCTGGAACGTGAGGTCCTGCGGCAGATGGTCCTGCCCCGGCACCGCAACGTGGTGCCCGTCGTCGCGGTGGAGCTGGACAGGCGTGAGCAGCCGTTTCTGTTCCTGGAGTACATGGACGCGGGGACGCTGCGCGACAGACTGCACGGCAGCCCCTGGGCCCGAGAGATGGCTCTGCCGGTGCTGCGGGACATTGCGGAAGGGATGGCCCACGCCAACCGGTCAGGCGAGGTCGCGCACCTCGACCTGAAGCCCGAGAACATCCTCTTCACCAGTGTCGACACCGCCGCCAGAGTGGCGGACTTCGGACTTCTGCGGAAGATACGCGTGGAACGGGTCCGGTACCCCTCGGTTGCCGCCACGACCGGGACACTCGGATACCAGGCCCCAGAGGTCGTCCTGGCGACCGGCAACGTGAGCCAGAGCTGCGACGTGTACTCCTTCGGCCTCATCGCCCTGGAGATGCTGACCGGATCGCTGCCCGGCGACCAGGACGTCGATCAGGCACAGTTCTACCGATCGCCGGCGGGTCGATCCTTCTTCCTGGACTTCTCGTTCGGCGACCACCCCCTCGCCTCACACGTGCCGGACGAGGATGTGCGGAGCTTCCTGGCGTCATGCCTTGCGTACGAACCGGACCAACGGATACAGACGTTCTGGGCAGTACTGGAGGCAATCGGACGCCTCGGGGTGCCCGCGCGGACGGAGCCCGACCGTCCACCGGCATCGGGAGAAGACCGTTCCGCCCGTCGCGCTCTTTCCAGGGCTCACGTCCTGTGGCGGGAGGGCGACGAGGACGGAGCGCTGAATGCGGTGAACACCGCCGTCCTGTTCTCCGGGACGGACGCCCGCACCCGGGCCGAGGCGCTCGGCCTCGGCGCGGATGTTCTCGATGACCGCGGCTTGACCGAGCACGCGCAGGCCCTGAGGTCTCTGAGTGTCGGTACGGACGCGTCCCCGCACCTCGCGCTGGACGCCGTCCCCGGCGCGCCGCGTGCCGAGGTGTTCCCGTCAACGGGGCATGTCACTCGGTTCTCGGGGGTCGACCCCTGGGCGCTGAGGGAGGGCCCTCTACCCGGGCACGAGAGCGAGAAGGAGCGGGACCAGGAGATCACGGCGGTCCAGGCAGAGTGCAAGAAGGGCCGGTTTCACAGCGCCCTCGACATCGTCCGGTACGTGCTGCCACGCAACCACGTCCTGGGACTGAAGCTCGCGAGTCTGGTGTTCTGGACCAGCAGGGAAGACCTGCTCAAAGCGCCTGAGCCGCCAACCGAACTGGACTACGAGGACCCTCGGTTCGACCCGATCCGTGTCGAATGCGGGCGTTGCCGCAGCCTGAGCTGGCTGGCCTTCGGCGCGACCGTTCTGGCCGGCACCTCTCCGGGCGGAAACATGGGGTCGACCGCATTCGCACAGTGTGTGAACTGCGCGCTCACCCTCTGCGGCCCGTGCCGGACGGCTGCCGGGGCCAACAAGCCGCTCTCCTACGGTCTCGACACCCTCGCATGCCCGGACTGCCGGCAACGAATGACGTGGGCCAAGGCGACCGGTCGCACACGGCCTTGGGGTCATGTGATGCCGGAGACACCGGTTTCGACGGCGTTCCTCGTCCGCAGCGGTCCGGTCCCGGTCATGGAAGACGACTGGCTGCGGACCGCACTGCTCGGGGCGAGCCCAGATCTCCTGATCAACGAGGTTCCGGTGCACCGCACCCACATCGTCCGCGCCCGCGACGGGCGAGAACTGGCCGACATCGCGCTCTTGGTGAGCGAACGGCACACCGGGGCCGGGACGAACGACCACACCGAGGTCGTTTACGGCACCGATGCCGAGGGCGTCCCCTTCGCCTTAGCGAAGGTGCTGCGGCCGCCGCTCCGGCCGGTCGTGTGGCCTCCCGACCAGCTGTCGGACGTGCATCGGATCGACCCGCCCCGGTCCTACTACGACAGCCTGATCGACGACACCACCAACCCCCTCTCCGGGGCCGGCTTCACGATCCCGATCCCGGTATTCGAAGAACCCGGCCGGACAAGCGCGGGTGAGTCGCAAGAAGAGGTGGACGGGTATGCCCAGCGACTGCTCACCCTGCTGAGAGAAGGTGAGCGATGGGAATCCCGGCTGACGCGGGAGCAGCAGCGGCTGTGGCTCAAGGGGCCCCACTTGGAGGAAGTGTTGCGCTCCGGACGGCCAGCCGACGAGTGGATCCACAGCCAGGTCGAAATCAGACGGCTCGGGCACGAACTTGATCGCAAGGGAGGCAAGACGCTGATGCGGGAGGTGGCCAAGTTGGCGAGTGCGCTGTGCCAGACCCCGGGGGCGCTGGATGTGGTGGCGCGGGTCTGGAACGGGATCGGCTCGTGGGAGGCATGAGGACACTGGTCCCGGAGCCGTGCGCCTGAGCAAGCCCCAGGCTGGAACACTGCGGGTGCCGATAAATCATCCGCCCAGGTGACGGCCTTGATCACTGCGTTTCCTGCTCCGCGACCGGGACGCGAAGTACACGGAGTCCTTCGATGCAGTCTTCGCGGCCGACGACATCGAGGTCGTGAAAACCGCGCCGCGAGCTCCTCGGATGAACGCGCACTGCGAACGGGTCATCGGCACCCTGCGGCGCGAGGTCCTCGACCACCTGCTGATATGCAGCGAGGCCCGCGCCCGACGGGCCCTGGACGCCTACGCCCGGCACTACAACCGTCATCGCCCGCACCAGGCCCGAGGACAGCTTCCACCCCTCGCCCACAAGCACCCAGCGCCCCCGACCAACCTGGCCGCGCGTCGACTCCTCCGCACCCGAGTACTCGGCGGCATCATCAACGAGTACGGATACGCAGCCTGACCAGCAGCGACGAGTTTCCGAACGGCACAGGCTCCTGCCGATGAGCGACCGCGACAAGGACGCGCAGATCCTCGCCCTGCGCCACCAACTCCCCGTCTTGGAGCGGCAGCTCGGCGCGGACCGGGTGAAACTCACTGCGGAAGACCGGGCATTCCTTGCCGCTCTACTGGCACCCCTACCCCGTCAGGTCCTGCGCCCACTCCGGTTACTGGTCCGGCCAGACACCGTCCTGCGCCGGCACCGCGACCTGATCAAGCGGCGCCATGCCCGCACAGGCCGGCCGAAAAGTCCGGGCCGGCCGCCCACGGTCCGCTCAATCCGCGTGCTGACCCTCCGCCCAATCCGTCCTGGGGCTACCGCAGGGTGCACGACGAACTCGCCACCCTCGGCAACCAAGTCGCCGCCTCCACCGTCTGGGAAATCCTCACCCCCGAGGGCATCGACCCCGCGCCAGACCGGGCCGCCACCACCTGGGCCGAGTCGCTGGCCATGCACCTAGGGCTGATGGCGGGGCGGCGGCAGGTCCGATTCCGATCGCCTTTGGGCGTTGGGGGGACGGGAGTCCGGCAGAGCGGTATGGCCGGACTCCCGTGGGCTGCGGGTTCGGTTCGTCGCGGTAGCGAGCGACGCCCCGAGCAGGCCGCCCCTCCGCCCCCGGCCTCAGTGGCGGCGCAGATCAGTACCGGCTCAGAATCGCGCCGAGGTCCGGTGGCGCCGCCTCCGGTGTGCGTTGCAGTGCCCGTGCCTCGACCGCGCCGATGTGGCGGCCCACCAGGTGGCCCGCCTTCTCGGCACGAGCCGCGTCCAACAGGTCGATGAGTTCCTCGTGTTCGGCGATGGACTGCAGCTGGTCGTGTGCATGGCCGTGGATCGCGAGGATCAGCGAGCCGCGCCAGACGACCTCGGTCAGGTAGCGCTCCAGGAGCGGGTTGCCGCTGAACTCGCCCAATTTGACGTGGAATTCGGCGGCGAGCCTGCCGGACAGGCGGTGGTCGCGCTGGTCGGCCGCCGCCCGTTCGGCGCGGACATGGGCGCGCAGGGTCGCCGCGGCGGTGTGGTCCC
The DNA here is from genome assembly GCF_055760475.1 of Streptomyces sp. DS1-CR2. Taxonomy (NCBI): domain Bacteria; kingdom Bacillati; phylum Actinomycetota; class Actinomycetes; order Kitasatosporales; family Streptomycetaceae; genus Streptomyces; species Streptomyces sp. DS1-CR2. The sequence continues at coordinate 7,584,643 of NZ_CM147085.1, read as the reverse complement.
AGTGGGCCGCGAGGCGGCGGATCGCCTCCTGCTCCAGGCAGCGGCGCATCTCGAAGACCGCCTTGGCGTCCTCGGCGTCCGGGTTCGCGACCATCGCGGACTTCGCCTTGCCCGAGTCGACGAGCCCGGCCGCGACCAGGCGGGCGAGTACCGCGCGCACCAGGGTCCTGCTGACTCCGTACTGCGCGGCGAGGGCGTCCTCGGGGAGCTTGGTGCCGGGCGGCAACGCGGCCTCGACGATGGCGGTCCGCAGGCTCACGAAGGCAGCTTCGGCCCGCTGGGCGGGTCGGTCGGGTGTCGGGTGCATGCGGGGATTGTAAGCACGGGACTTGTGGGTCTCGGTATACGGAACGCACGGGCGGATACGACGAGTTGAGCTGGCAACACGGCTGAAATCACGAGGTGACTCGGGGGCAACGACCCACTGCTCGTATACGGAAATCAAGCTTTTCCGTATACCGAACGGGCTCGCGGAGGGCCGGTTCCCGTACAGCAAGGAGCCCGGATGCCGCACGTCGTGCTCACCCTGACCGACCAGCAGCTCGAACTGGTCGACGCCTCGGTGGCCGCCGCAGAGGCCGCCTCCCGTGGTGACGTGGTGCGCCTCGCGCTGACCGAGTCGGCCACCGAGGTCCGCAGGCGCCCGCATCCCCGGACCACCGGACGCCCCTGGCGCTGGTACGACGCGCTCGCCGAGCAGCCCCTGGCCGAGCGCAAGGAAGTGGCTCGCTGGGAGATCGCCCCGGGCACCGGTCAGGCCATCGAGGTGCCGGCCGGACACGTCCTGCGCGTCGAGCAGGTGGACGGCAACCAGTGCGTCGACCTCAACGCCTTTAACCTGCACGACTATCGCGAGGCCCTGCACGTGGGCCGCACGCGCACCCTGCACGGACTCCACCCGAGCCAGGGCGACTTCCTGTGGTCGGCGCCGCCGCGCGAGCGCGCCATGCTGTATCTGCTCACCGACACGGCGGGACTGAACGACACGCTGTTCCCGCGGTGCAGCGCCAACATGTACGACTCGCTGCACGGTTTCGCCCTGCACACCAACTGTGCCGACATCCAGGCAGAGGCCCAGCGCGAGTACGGGCTCACCCCCGACGACGTGCACGACTCGTTCAATCTCTTCATGGCGACCCGGGTCGTCGACGGCATGCCCGAGATCGTCCGCCAGCAGACCGCACCCGGCGACCACGTCGAACTGCTCGCCCTGATGGACGTTCTCGCCATCCCCAACATCTGCGGCAACGACATCATGAGCACCAGCAATTACACGCTCGCGCCGGTGCTCGCCGTCCTGTCCACGGCCACGCGCGCCGAGGTCGACGCGGTGCCCGAGGTCCTGGCGTACGACACCCAGCGCACGCCCCGCCAGTTCCGGCAGCCGCACATCCGCACCGAGCGCCGACTCGAGCGCGATCCGTCGTACGTGCAGGACTTCCCGCGCACGCCGGTGCGGACGGCCGAGGTCGCCGTCGAGCTCGGCAAGGGGGAGCTGGCCGCTCTGGAGTCCGTACGCCGCCGGGATCTTTACGGCGACGACGACGCGGCGGCGCTGCGTGACGTGCTGCTGTCCTGGTGGGTGGCCAGCCATGGCTGAGCAGGTCACGCACCCGCACGTTCCCCCTGTGGGCGGTGCGACAGGTGAAACGCATGTGGTGATGGGCGAGTTGAGCGCCTACGAGCGCTACAAACTGATGGCCGGCCTGATCGTCCCGCGTCCGATCGCGTTCGTCACCACCGTCAGTGTGGACGGTGTGGTCAATGCGGCCCCGTTCAGCATGTTCGCCATGGTCGGCGAGGATCCGCCGCTGGTGATGATCAGTCTTGACCGGCGGACAGGTGGTACACGCAAGGACACGGCGGTCAATATTGACGCGACCGGCGAATTCGTCGTCCACCTTGTCGACGAGGCAATCGCCCAGCAGATGCACGACTGCGGGTTCGCTCATCCGCCCGAAGTGGACGAGGTGCGGCAGGTCGGCCTGACCGCCGTCCCCAGCGCCCAGGTCGCGGCACCGCGGATCGCCGAGGCGCCGGTCGCCCTCGAGTGCACCCTCCACGAGCGGCTGCAGACCGCGAGCCGGGAGATCTACTTCGGCCGCATCGAGCATCTGTGGGCCCGCGAAGGCCTGATCGACCCGGAGCGCTGGCATGTGCGGCTCGCCGACTACCACCCGGTGGGCCGGTTCGGCGCGAGCTTCTACGTGACCACCCGCGACCGCTTCGCCCTGAGCACCACCACCAACGACGGCAACACGGACCCGCCCGCCCACCGCACCGAGCTCGACTCGCTGTGACCCGCCCCTTCGAAGGAGTCACCAGGATGCTCCGTACGACGAAAGCCCGCCCCGCTCTGCGCGCGGCAGGTGTCGCGACCGCGCTGCTGCTGTCCGCCACCGCCTGCGGTTCCGGCGCGGGCGCCAGGTCCGACGACCTCGGCAGCGCGGCCAAGTACACGGTCGGCCCCACCGATCTGTCCGACGTCTGCCCCAAGAAGGTCGTCATCCAGACCGACTGGAACCCGCAGGCCGAACAGGGCGGCCTCTACCGGCTGCTGGGCCCCCACCCCGTCGTCGACGCCTCTGCGAAACAGGTCCGCGGGCCGCTCTTCGCACACGGCGCGTACACCGGCGTCGACGTCGAGATCCGGGCCGGCGGTCCCGCGATCGGCAACCAGCCGGTGCCGGTGCAGATGTACACCGACCCTGACATCCTCCTGGGCTGGGTCAACACCGACGAGGCCGTACAGAACTCCGCGGACAAGCCGGTCACCCAGGTCTTCGCCACCTTCGACAAGGCCCCATGGATGATCATGTGGGACCCTGCGACGTACCCCAAGGTCAAGACCATCAAGGACCTCGGCAGGACCAACGCGAAGGTGCGCTACTTCGACGGCGCGACGTGGATGGACTACCTGCTCGGCAAGCACATCCTGCGCCGCGGCCAAGTGGACGCCAGCTACGACGGCTCACCCGCCGCCTTCCTCGCGTCCGGCGGCAAGGACGCCCAGCAGGGCTTCGCGACCGTGGAGCCGTACCTGTACCAGCACGACCTCAAGGAGTGGCACAAGCCGGTCGCCCACCAGTTGATCAACGACACCGGATATCCGCTGTACGCGGTGGCACTGTCCGTACGCAGCAAGGATGTTGACGCATCGTCGAAGTGTCTCAAGAAGTTGATTCCCGTCGTGCAGCAGTCAACAGTTGACTACTTTGCCGACCCCGCCCCGGTGAACAAGCTCATCGTCAAGGCCGTCAACGCCTTCGACACCGGCTGGGTCTACACGAAGGGGCAGGCCGCCGACTCCGCGAAGCGGCAGCTTGCCGAGGGCATCGTCAGCAATGGCGGCAATCGCACCCTCGGCGACTTCGACCGGGCCAGGGTGCAGAAGATCCTGGACATCACCAAGCCCATCCTCACCCGCAACCACACCGCACCCGCGCCCGACCTCAAGTCGGCGGACGTGGCGACCAACGCGTTCCTCGACCCGTCGATCGGCCTCCACGAGAACGGCAAGGGGTGACATGACGATGTCCGATCTCATGCTGGACTTCCGCGACGTCTCCCTCACCTACCCCGGTGGCACCACCGCGCTCGAATCCGTCGATCTCCAGGTGGGTCGCGGCGAGTTCGTCGCCGTGGTCGGCCCCTCCGGCTGCGGAAAGTCGACCCTCCTGCGCATCGCCGCCGGGCTCGGCGAGGCCACCGAGGGCGAGGCGCTCATCGACGCGCAGCGCGTGGGCTACGTCTTCCAGGAGGCCACTCTCCTGCCCTGGCTGAGCGTGCTCGACAACGTGGCGCTCTTCCCGCGGCTCGCCGGGGCGGCCAAGGCCGCGCGCCGCGAACGGGCCCGCACGGCCCTGGCCACGGTCGGGCTCGCCGGATTCGAGGACCATCTGCCGCACCAGTTGTCCGGCGGCATGCGCATGCGGGCCTCGCTCGCCCGCTCCCTCACCCTCGAACCGGACCTATTCCTCTTCGACGAACCCTTCGGCGCCCTCGACGAGTTGACCCGCCAGCGCCTCGGCGAGGAGGTGCGGCGCCTCTTCGCAGACCTGCGGTTCGCCGGAGTGTTCGTCACCCATTCCGTTACCGAGGCGCTCTACCTCTCGACGCGGGTGATCGTCATGTCGGGACGCCCCGGCCGGGTGATCGACACCGTTGACGTGCCGTTCGGTGTCGAACGGGAGCCAGAACTGCGCTTCACGCCCGCATTCGGGGCGCTGTCGCAGCGCATCAGCAGCGCACTGAGGGAGGGATACGCGGCATGAGCATCGCCCGGGAGTCCACCGAGAAGCCCACCGAGAAGTCCACACAGAGCACTGCGAGGACAGCCGTCCAGTCGGCGGCGCAGACGACGCCCCGCCGCGGAGCCAAACGCGCCCCGCTCCGCTCCGCAGGCCCCCCGATCCTCGTCGCCGCCGTGCTCATCGGCGTCTGGTACCTCATCACGTACGCCGTCCTCGATCCCGCCCGACGCTTCCTGATGCCCGCCCCGCACAAGGTCGTCACCGACGCCCTCTTCGACGCCGCCGTACGCGGCGAGATCGGGGACGGGCTGTGGAGCACGGCGCAGGTGGCATTCACCGGACTCGCCGTCGCGGCGGTCATCGGCGTGCTGTGGGCCATCGCGATGAACCACGCCCCTTGGGTGGAGCGCTCGCTCTTCCCGTACGCAGTCATGCTGCAGTGCATCCCGGTGCTGGCCCTCGTGCCGCTGGTCGGCTTCTGGTTCGGCTTCGACTTCTTCGCCCGCACCGTCGTCTGCGTCCTGATCGCGCTGTTCCCAATGGTCTCCAACACCCTGTTCGGTCTACGGTCGGTGGAGCGCGCCCAGCGTGAACTGTTCGCCCTGCAGCGCGCATCCCGCTGGGTGGTGCTCACCCAGCTCGAACTCCGCGCCGCACTGCCGGCCATCTTCGCGGGCCTGCTCATCTCGGCGGGCCTCGCGGTGGTCGGCGCGATCGTCGCCGACTTCTTCTTCCGCCAGGGCGAGCCCGGCATCGGCGCCCTCATCAGCCGCTACCAGGCCCGCGCCCAGTCCCCGGAACTCTTTGCCGCGGTCCTGGTGGCATCCCTGCTCGGCGTCGCCGTCTTCACCGCCTTCGGTCGGCTGACCCGCAAGTGCGTGGGGCACTGGTACGACGCGACGCGGTGAGCCCCGCCCTGTTCGGCCGAGTGGCCGTTCCACCGGCCGAACCCGCGCTTTCGGTCCTGGCGGGGCCCGCGTTCGGCCGAAGGGGCAGGTCCGTCCGCTGTGCGCACGCGTCAGCACGGTGCGCCGCTGAAACAGGTAGGTCACCGCTGAGCCAAGCAGCGTTCCGAACACGGCTATGACGCTCGTGGCAACGACTTCCATGCGTCTAGCGAAGCATGTACCGCCGCCCCGTACTCCAGGTAGCGCCAAAGCCTGGCGGCAGCTGCCGCCAGGTGCAGCCGGACGTGGCGTCGAACCGGACCCGGTCACCGGGCCGGACCACCAGCGGAGTGCGCATCACCACGGCTCAGCCCCCACTCGCGACCGCCGTACCACGCAGTCCGGCCCCTGTGGGGTTCCAGAACAGGGGCATCGTGCTGACCTGCAGATCTAGGCTGCCCTTTCGTACTCGTTGATGAGTCCGCCGAGGACTGGACGGCGCTTGATCCTCTCGTGGGTGAGGTCGGCGGTGGGGTGGTCGGGCCGCGGCGGGTGCAGCTGTTGTCCGCGATGCGGTCTTCGCCCGTTGTAGTGCTGGGCGTACTCGTCCAGCACAGTGCGCAGGTGGCGCTGACCGAAGATGAGCATCCGGTCGGTGACCTCCGAGCGGACCGTGTGCACGAACCGCTCCGCGTACGCATTCGCTTGCGGACAGCGCGGAGGGATCTTCACGACTTGGATGTCCTGGCTGGCGAGGACCGCGTCGAACGACCTGCTGAACTGGCCGGCCCGGTCGCGCACGAGGAAGGTGAACTCGGATGCTCGGTGGTCGAGTTTCATCAGGAGACTGCGGGCCTGCTGCGTGGTCCAGGGTCCGTCCGGATGGCTGGTCACGCCGAGGATATGCACGTACCTGGTGCCGACCTCCATTGCGAAGAACACGTACAGCCGCCGCAGGGTAACCGCGCAGTCGATGTGAAAGAAGTCGACGGCGAGCATGGCCTGGGCCTGGGCGCGGAGAAACTGCCGCCATGTGGTGTCGGTGCATCGTTCGGGTGCCGGGGGTATCTTCAAGCGCTTGAGAACTCTACGGATGGTCGAAGCAGCGACGCGGTGGCCGAGCTTGAGAAGTTCACCCTGGATACGCTGGTATCCCCACGCGGTGTTTTCCAGGGCGAGTTGTTCGATGAGCGCGGCGATCGCCTGGTCGATCGGAGGTCGGCCGGTCCGGTTCGCGTAGGTCCATTTCTTCGTCACCAGTCGGCGGTGCCACCGCAGAATCGTGTCGGGCGTGACCAGGCGGTGTTGTCGCAGCACCCTGGGTAGCTGTCGGATCAGGGCGGCGAGGTAGGCGCGGTCAGTCCAGGTAAAGCGCGGCTTGGGGTTCGTGCGGCGCAGCACCGCGACCTCGTGGCGCAGGACCAGCAGCTCGATGTCCTTGGACGCGGAGGAACGGGCGAGCAATGCGAACCAGCCGAGCAGTCGGCTGAAGATCAGATAGAGCAAACGTAGCGACACGCCGAGATCATTCCCTGAAGGTACTGTTCCACCCATCGCTACTGGTCATAGAGCCAGGCCGACTTCTGAAACCCCACAGGTTCCGTATGCGCGGGCGCGTCCCACGGGAGTGGGCGGGTCGCCGCGTGGAGACCGTCATCGACCTCGGCTTCGTCGGCGACTGGCCCGGCAACCAGGCCGAGGCCCTGGTCCACCTGCCCGACGGCGCGCCCTTGAAGGCGGTCAACCCGCAGAACCAGTACGTCCCGGTCGCGAACCCGGCGACGGGCGGCGAGGAGATCCACTACCTGGTGGAGGCAGCCTCCAACCCGGACATCCTCGCCGGCGACTTCGCCGCCCCCACTCCGCTCGGCGACGTCCTCACGGCCGGCGACAAGCCGCTCTACACCTTCAAGAGCGCGGACCTGGCGATCCTCGACGAAGAGGTCTTCCACCTCTCGCTCGACGTGCAGGTGCTGCACGAACTGATGCGGGAGCTCGCCGAGTCCGACCCGCGCCGCCACGAGATCATGGTAGCGCTCGACCGGTCCCTCGACGCCCTGGACCTGGACGACATCAGCGGCACGGCGGCCGACGCCCGCGCCGTGCTCCGCCCCGCCCTCGCCAAGCCCGCCCACGCCAGCGCGCACGTCCTGTCGGCGGCCGGGCACGCACACATCGACTCGGCGTGGCTCTGGCCGATCCGCGAGACCAAGCGCAAGACGAGCCGCACCTTCTCCAACGTCACGGCGCTCGCCAAGGAGTACGACGAGTTCGTCTTCGCCTGCTCCCAGGCCCAGCAGTACGCGTGGGTGCGCGAGCACTACCCGCATGTGTGGACGCGCATCCAGGAGGCCGTGCGGGCCGGGCAGTGGGCACCGGTCGGCGGCATGTGGGTGGAGGCCGACGGCAACCTGCCCGGCGGCGAGGCCCTCGCCCGCCAGCTCATCCACGGCAAACGGTTCTTCATCGAGCACTTCGGCATCGAGACGAAGGGCGTGTGGCTGCCCGACTCCTTCGGCTACAACGCCGCGTATCCACAGCTGGCGAAGCTCGCGGGCAACGACTGGTTCCTCACGCAGAAGCTCTCCTGGAACCAGACGAACAAGCTGCCCCACCACTCGTTCTGGTGGGAGGGCCTGGACGGCACCCGGATCTTCACCCACTTCCCGCCGGTGGACACGTACAACGCGGAGTTCTCCGGCCAGGAGATGGCGCACGCGGTACGCAACTACCGGGACAAGGGCGTCGGTTCACGCTCCCTGGCCCCGTTCGGGCACGGCGACGGCGGGGGCGGGCCCACCCGCGAGATGATGGAGCGCGCCCGCCGCCTCGCCGACCTGGAGGGCTCAGCGAAGGTGAAGGTCGAGCACCCGGACGCATTCTTCGCCGCGGCCCGCAAGGAGATCCCGAAGGACCAGGTGTGGTCCGGCGAGCTGTACCTGGAGCTGCACCGGGCGACGTACACCTCGCAGGCCCGCACCAAGCAGGGCAACCGACGCAGTGAACACCTGTTGCGCGAGGCCGAGTTGTGGGCGACGACGGCCGCGCTGCACGCCCCCGGATACACGTACCCGCACGAGGATCTCGACCGGCTGTGGAAGACGGTGCTGCTGCACCAGTTCCACGACATCCTGCCGGGCTCGTCGATCGCCTGGGTGCACCGGGAGGCGGAGGCCGAGTACGCGCGGGTCGCGGCGGAGGTCGACACCCTGACGGCCGGGGCGCTCGCGGCGCTCGGCACCGCATCGGGCGCCGCGGTCTTCAACACCGGCCCGCGTGACCGCGCGGAGGTCGTGGCCGTGCCCGCAGGCGCGGCGGCCGAGGGGCAGAAGCTGTCCGACGGCAACACCGCGGTCCACGTCGCGGTACCCGCGGGCGGGGCGGCGGCGCTGGGCGGGTCGGGCGGTTCGGCTCAGGACTCGCTGCCCGTGACAGTGACGGGCAGGGTCATCGACAACGGCCTCGTACGGGTCGAGGTCGCCGAGGACGGCACCCTCGCCTCTGTGCGGGACCTGGCGGCCGACCGCGAGGTGATCGCGCCGGACGCGGCGGGCAACCTGCTGCGTCTTCACAGCGACCTGCCCAACTACTGGGACGCCTGGGACATCGACAAGCACTACAAGAACCGCTACACGGACCTCCTCGACGCCGAGTCGGTGGATGTGGTCGACGAGGGCCCGCTCCTTGCGTCGATCCGTGTCACCCGCGCCTTCGGCAAGGGCTCGCGCATCACGCAAACCATCACGGTCCGCGCGGGCAGCCGCCGCGTCGACTTCGCCACCGATATCGACTGGCACGAGGCGGAGAAGATTCTCAAGGCCGGCTTCCCGCTGGACGTGCGCGCGCCGCACAGCTCGGCGGAGGTCCAGTTCGGCCACGTCCAGCGGCCCACACACACCAACACCAGCTGGGAATCGGCGCGGTTCGAGGTGTACGGCCATCGCTGGGTACATGTCGGCGAGCCGGGCTACGGCGTCGCGGTGCTCAACGACTCGACGTACGGCCACGACGTCACACGCACCACCCGCGAGGACGGCGGCACGACGACGACGGTCCGGCTCAGCCTGGTCCGCGCCCCGCGCGTGCCCGATCCCGAGGCCGACCAGGGCCGGCACCGCTTCACCTACGCGCTCCTGCCGGGCGCGACGGTGGCGGACGCGGTCGCGGAGGGCTACGCCCTGAACCTGCCGCTGCGCACGGCCACGGCGCCTCCGGTACCCCCCGTCGTCTCGACGGTCGGCGAGGGGCTGACGGTGGAGGCCGTGAAGCTGGCGGACGACGGCTCGGGCGACGTCGTGGTCCGGGTGTACGAGTCCCTGGGCGGTCGCGCGAACGGATCGCTGCGCACGGGCTTCGCGACGGCGGACGTAACGGTGACGGACCTGCTCGAACGGCCGTTGCCCCAGCAGCCGTTGACGCTCCAGCAGGGCGACGGCCGGGGCGAGGTGCCGTTGTCGCTGCGCCCGTTCGAGATCGTGACGCTGCGCCTGCGCCGGGCGGAGTGAGCCCCGGCCCCTCGGTCATGCACCACGTCCGAGGGGCCCTGCCGGATCTCACCCTCCGGCAGGGTCTCTCGGACCACGACCTTTCCCGGTCGACATCACACGCCGTCATCCGTTCCAGGGGGAGGACGTCACACCTCGACGCAGAGGATGGGGATGCCGCGTACGTCCATGTCGTAGATGACGGTTACTGCGCCTGGCATCTCAGTCCCGCTCCAGTTCCAGGAGATGGCGCACCCACTTCTCGGAATGCGCGATGTGCGCGGATGCCGCGGCTGCGACCGCCACCGGGTCACGCTGGGTGATCGCCCCGGCGATCTCCCGGTGCCTCGCGTCGCTGACCCGCTTGATCTCCGGCCCTTCGGGCAGGGTGAAGATCTGGTGACGCCGCGAACGCGTCCGGAAGACAGTGAGCAGTGGCTCCAGTGCGGGGTTACCGGCGACGCGGGCGATCTCTGCGGGTGCCGATAAATCATCTGCCCAGGTGACGGTCTTGATCAGCGTTCTCTGGCTGTGCCCGCCGATCGCCCCGCTGTCTTCACGTGGACAGCAACGGGCGGCATCATGATCTGTCGTGCTGCTGCGCCTGGCCTACCTCGCCGCTACCAACACCTTCGCGCTCCTGCGCCTGCTGCCGATGAGTGACCGAGACAAAGACATCGAGATCCTCGCACTGCGTCACCAACTACTAGTCGTGCAACGCCAAGCCGGCAAGCCCACGCTCACCGACACCGACCGCGCTGTCCTCGCCGGCCTGCTCCACCACCTCCCCACCAACAAGCTGCGGCACCTCCTGCTGCTGGTACACCCCGAACACACTTCTGCACAGGCACCGCAACCTGCTCAAGCGACGCCACGCCGCGACCTGCCTGCCTGCCTGCCTGCCTGCCTGCCTGCCTGCCTGCCCAAGCGTCGTGGGCGCCCGCCCACCGTCCCCTCGATCCGCGCCCTGGTGCTGCGCCTGGCCCGCGAGAACAGCTCGTGGGGATATCGCCGGATCCACGGCGAGCTCGCAGCCCTCGGCATCAAGGTCGCCGCCTCCACCGATTGGGAGATCCTCCGCGAGCACGGCATCCCACCCGCCCCCGAACGGCAGAGCACGACCTGGGCCGACTTCCTGCGCAGCCAGGCCGCCGCACTACTCGCCTGCGATCTCTTCCAGACCCGCACCCTGACCGGGGCACGCCTGTACGTGTTCGCCGTCATCGAGCACTCCACCCGGCGCGTCCGGATCCTCGGCGCCACCGCACACCCGACTGCGGACTGGATCGTGCAGCTCGGCCGCAATCTCCTCATGAACCTGGAGGAGGCAGGCAGCAGTGCCAGCTTCCTGATCCGCGACCGAGACTCGAAGTTCACCACCGCCTTCGACGCCTTGCTGGCCGACGCCGGGGTGAAGGTCGTCACCACCGGCATCCAGATACCGCGAATGAACTCCCTCATGGAGCGCTGGATACAGACCTGCCGACGTGAGCACCTGGACCGCACTTTGATCTGGAACCAGAACCACCTTCTGGATGCGCTGCGCGAGTTCGAATCCTTCTACAACTGGCATCGACCGCACCGAACGCTGAAGCAAGCCGCGCCCCTTCGCCCACCACCCGAACCGATCAACGCACCAGCGCACATCACGCACCTGAAGGTCCGCCGACGAGACCGACTCGGCGGAACCCTCCACGAGTACCAACATACCGCCTGAGCAGGCCGGATGATTAATCGGCACCCGCAGGGTCGTAGGGGGCGTGCGTCTTGCCTCGTGCGCCCCTTGTTCCAAGATGTTTTGGCTCCACTTCGATCGGGTGGTTCCGCGGCCCAAGGAGCGGAGGAGCGGAGCGCTCACGCGAGCTCGCTGATCGAGTGCATCTGCGCGAACTCGTCGGCGAGTATGCCCATCACGACGAGATCATGGTGACGGCCAGCAAAGAACATGTGATCGCGCAGGCGGCCTTCCTCGGCGAAGCCGAGCCGACGATGCAGTGCCAACGATGCCTCGTTGTGCGCGAAGATCCGCGCTTCGCACTTGTGGTATCGCCGCTCTGCGAACATAAAGCGCAGCAGCATCCCCACAGCCTCTGCCGCGTAGCCCTTGCGCCGGTGTCCAGCACCCATCGTGACGCCGTACTCGAACCGTCCCGCATGTGGATCTGCGTGGCGCGTGCTGACAGCCCCGACGATCTGCCCGGTGTCCACGGCTTCGATGGCCAACCCGAAGCAGTCGCCCTCGGACTTCGCGACGGCCTGCTCATTCGCCCAGGCGCGGAACCCCTCGGCAGACCGGGGCGGGTTCAGCAGGTCTCCCAGCCGCTCCTCGTCGACGGCGAAGCCCATGAACGCCGACCAATCTTCGGGCTCGATACCGCGCAGACATACCCGCTTACCAGTCCAGAACGAAGTCATCCCCCCCTATTTGATCATGCGGATGACACGGTGCACAGACCCTCCGGAACTCTGCATGAATTGCCCTGTCATACCGGTCGGGCCAGATCAATTTGGTACGTCAGTGGAGCCACGAAACGCTGGTGCGCTGGTGCCCAAAGAAGCGCGTACAAACACCCGCATCGCCGCACCGCACCGTGCGTGCCACCAGCTGGGCGGTGCGACGAACCACCCGCCTATCGAGATGACCCGATATGGAGTGGGTCTGCGAAGGATCACAGCGACTCGGCGCAGCGCGGGGCGTAGGCAGACAAGGTCGGCCTACACCCACGCGCCTCGAGGCGAACAGGTGCGTCATTCATCTTGACGCACGCCAGGGTGGAAGAGCCCTTGAACTGCGTGCACAGTCGCGAGTGCGCCGGGATCTTTGGACCGTTGTGACCCTTGGCACCCCAGCTTCACTCCTCGCCAGGTGTCCCCGCTCCAGCGGCCGCTCGGCTTACGCCAGCCGGCCCCCACACGCATCCGCGTGCCAGGCGCAGTGTACAAACCCACCGTGCAGCTACCGCGGCCTTGTTGCGCGTGTTCTTGCCGGCAAAGACCGATTCCACGACACGCGCAGAGCCGCTCTTGTAGTACCTCAGCATCACGTCATACACGCCCCCACCGGCATGCCCCACCACCCGTATACTCGCCGGCTTCGCCGCCACGGGCGCGGACACAACCGTCTCCGCCGACGCCGTTCCCGACGCCTGCGAAGAGGGCCCGCCTCTCGTGACATCGCACTGTGAAGAACACGGGGTCGAGAACATATGACCGCAGCCGGGCGTGGTCATGTTCGCGGCAGGTTTTGATCCCCGTTTTGGCGAGCCCAAACTCGGCTGGTTTCGAGCGCAGGACGACGCCGTCCATGTATCAGGCGGCCCGGGCGGATCACATCCGCCCGGGCCGCCTGGTTCATACCCGTCCGCGAGCGGCCGCACCGGTCAGCGGTGCACCTTGATACAGGGGTTCCCCGACGACTTGGTGGCCACAGCGCACAGCCACGTCCCGTTCGGGAACTTCCGGTTGATCTTCCACGAGGCCGAGGCGAACTTCGTCATGCCGGCGCTGGTGAACTTGGCCAGCTTCCAGCGGGTGACGTTAGAGCTGCTGGCCGAGCTGCCCGTGTGCTTGTACACGCGGAACTTCTCACCGTTGCGCTGCTTGTCGGACGACACAGTAATACGGTCAACGTGCAGTCCTTTCCCCTCGACATAGATGGAAACCGACCCGTCGGTGTCGTCCCCACTCATCGGCACTGACGCCGAGGAGACGGGAGCGAGCAGCAAGACAATGGAAGCGGCCGTCAGACCGGCCTTGATCACATTTCGCATGATCGCCCTAACCCACATGCCGATCATGTGGAAACGGCCTCCTCGACGATGATCACTCCGGCGAGGGATAGATATGACTGCGTCAAGTGCGTGGCGTCATCCGAACCGGTGGCCCACTCCTCGGGCCCGATCACCCCTGGTTCATTGTCATGTGTCCTGGGCAGCCGCGACGGGCGCCAAGGCGTGGTGGGTGAGGGAGCGTTGCCAGCGGGCTTCCAGAGCGGCAAGGAGGCGGGCGTCGACGCTGTCGGCTACGTGGGCGTAGACGTCGGCGATGCCTTTGAGGGTGTGGCCGAGGCGGCGGGCCTGGGCGACTTCGGGGATGTTGTCCTCGATGAGCCAGGTTTTGTGGGTGTGGCGGAGGTTGTGGAAGGTGAGGCCGGGTTTGAGCGCGGGCCAGGTGGTGCCGTCGGGCAGGGTGGTGCCGCGGGAGGCTGGTGCCCAGATTCGGCGGGCGAATGTGGAGCGGCGCAGGAGTTTGCCCTTGGTGCTGGTGAAGAGGTGTTCGCGGTCGTGGCGGGCGAGGTCTTGCTGGAGGAGGGCGTTGAGGAAGGGCGGGAGGGTGACGGTGCGGACGGAGGCCGCGGTTTTGGGCGGGCCGTAGCCGTGTCGGCCGTCGACTTCGAGGAGGTTGCCGGTGTCGGGGTGGATGGTCAGCGTCGCGGCCTGGGGGTCGTGGGCGGGGCGGCGCAGGGAGGCGAGTTCGCCCCAGCGCATGCCGGTGTAGGCGGCGGTGATCACGAGGAGGCCCTGGGTGGGGCCGGCGAGGTGGGTGACACGTCGGGCCAGGGCAATGACATCGTGTTCGGTGGCCCATAGTTGGTCCTCTCCCTGGCGTTCGCGGCCGCGCTGGCGGGGGATGCGGACGGGGTTGTCAGGGATGAGGCGTTCGGTGACGGCAGCGGCCATGACCAGGGCGAGGAGTTTGCCGATCGAAGTGGTGGTGCAGCGGGCGTAGCGCTGCTGGAGCGACTTGAGCCACACGGTGACGTCGCTGGGGGCGATGAGGTGCAGGGGGAGGGATCCCCAGCGGGGCAGGATGTGGTTCTTGAGGAGGCTGCGGTAGTGGGAGGCGGTGTTGGGGCCGACGTCGATGGTGAGCCACCAACGGTGAACCCAGTCCGTGAGCAGTGTCTCGACTGGCTCGAACGGTGTTCGCGCAGGTAGCACCGCCGTCGCGGTGAGCGGCGGTGCTGGCGAGATGCGGGCGACGGCGGGACGCTGCAGGGCGAGCGGTGACAGATCCCGATGGCTGGCGCGTGTGGTCCGAGCAAGCTCGGGGTGGGGTGGCAGGGCGCGCGGTGGGATGTTGACTACTGCGGCCGTCGGTGCGCTCCCCTGCTCCAGGGTGGGATTGCCGGCGTCGCTCGGGTGGGCTGCGATGCCGACACTGTGGACGGGCATCTGCGGCGGCCACGAGGCGGGTGTATGCGCACCGTGGGCCTGCTGCGTCGGCTGGAGCACCTGCAGAACCGCGTAGGCCAGCGGATTGGCAATATCGGATCGGACGGCCCCGAAGTCCCCGGGTACGGCCCCCTCTGCAACCGTCGGAGCGACAGGCAGCGCGACAGGCGCTGGGGTGATGGTTCGGGGCACCGGGGCGAGGGTCGTGGCGTGCTCGGTGGCGGCGTCATGTGTGGGGAACACCCCGGCGGTTTCGGCACGGCCGTCCGGTGTCCAGTAGCGCACTCGATAGCGGTTGCCACGGCGTTCGACCCAGGCCATCGGATTCTCCTGACTGCTCGTTCAGCCCCAGCGGCACGTAGCCGCACCAGGGTTGAGGTGTGATGGGCGCCCGGGAGCGTCTGCATGTGCACCACATGCGGACGCTCCCGACGTTGGGTGCCCGGTTATGTGCGCCATCGGGCGCTGGACCATCGACGCTCCATCGGCTACCGGAGGGGAAGCGGATCGCGTGTTCGGGTTGTCACCCGTGCCGGGCGTCGGTGGGTCCGCGCTGCCCCGCCGCGATGAGACGGTGCAAGTCATGTGCGCTGAAGCGCAGATGGCGGCCGATGCGCGTGTGTGGGATGGCGCCGGCCGCGGCTTTCTTCCGCAGCCACGACGGCGGTACCTGCAGCACCCGCGCTGCCTGCTCTGCGGTGAACAGCCGCGGCACCTCCCCGTCGTTGGCGTCCGCCCCGGTGTTGGCCGGATCGGTCTGGGCGGTGCGCTCGTGATGAGGGGGCTGTGACTCTCGCCGGTCCTGCCTCGGCCTTGTAGTCGCGCGGTCTTCGACGCGAGCCGCGGTGCTGGTGGGCGGCGGGGGCCGGTCCGGGGAAGCAGGGGCCTCGTCCGGGGGCAGTGCGAGCAGGTAGGTCAGGTCCACATCTGTACGGTCGGTCTGAGGCGGTTCTTCGGCAGGTTCGGAGTTCATGTCGCGCTCCTGGAAGTACGGGCCGTGGTCGGGGCGTCGGCACGCGGCGCCGAGGGCGTCGGCACAGGTCCACACGATGTGTGACGGGCGGGAATCGGGGGTCGGGGCGTTCTGCGTGATCGTGCGGCACTGGTCCCGGGATGCGGGGAAGAGTTGGCCAGTCGGGCCGCGTCGCGGTTCACCCGCCGGCCCCGGCCGGAAGGTCGTGTGCCTTTCAGGGCCCCGGATCGTGGACGGCTGTGCGCACGCGTGGCGGCGGTGGAGATGCCGAACCGTGCGTCGACCGTGGACGCTCCGGTGCGGCGATGTCGTCACGCCCGTTCCCTGGAGTCCGTGATTGGGGGGGGCGGGCGCGTCATTCCTCGCCTCCCGCCTGGTCCCGCGTCCTCACAGGCGGTGGGTGTGGGGCGGGATGCCGTCGGGGAGCAGGAGGTTGAGGGCGTGTGCGGCCTGGCGGGGAACGACGCTGTTGCCCAAGAGGTGGAGTTGGGCGGCTCGGGAAAGTGTGTCGGTTTCCGTGACCCAGCCGGCGGGCAGGCCCATCATCCACTCGACGAATTCGGAGGAGAGTCTGCGGGTGCCGGGCTGGGTGGGGCTGGGCGCGGCACGTCGGCTCACGTGCTCCCATCGGCGGATGGCGGGCAGGAACTCGCCCCACCAGCAGGCAGGCGAGTGACGGCCGTCCGCAGATTCATGCCGCCCCTGCGTTTCGGGGTGGTGCCCGCACCGCCATGTGCGTCCGACGAGGTCGGGGTGGGCAGCAGGTACTTGACCTCCTCGACCGCCGCGGCGACACCGTGCCCGAGAGCCGTCGGCGTGCCGACAAGGGGTGGCGGAGCAGGTTGCGGTT
Source organism: Streptomyces sp. DS1-CR2 (assembly GCF_055760475.1). NCBI lineage: Bacteria > Bacillati > Actinomycetota > Actinomycetes > Kitasatosporales > Streptomycetaceae > Streptomyces > Streptomyces sp. DS1-CR2. Next base: position 7,568,022 of record NZ_CM147085.1, on the reverse strand, counting down.
GCCACGACGTTCCGCCCCGTGGTGTCGCGGCAGCAAGGGCGGCTGCGGTGGAGGCCAGGGTGGCGCTGCCGTTCCTGTAGCACTGGTTCGGTGAGCCCTTGGCGCCGTCGCTCGCTCGCGGGGTGGGCAGCAGATGCTCGACCTCGTCGGCCAGGGTGGGGCCGTGGCCACCGGCCTTGCGTTTGTCCGGGTGCTGGGATCCGCCGTTGCGGCCCAGGTTCGCCGTCGGCGTCTTCAACAGCCGTTCCTGGCACCGGGGTTGCTGGCCAGGCGGCGAGGAACACTCTCGCCCGGCGGTGCGGGGCGCCGACGTCGCAGGCGTGTACGCAGCACCACGTCGCGTCGTACCCGAGGTCGGCCAGGTCTGCGAGTAGCAGGCCCAGTGCCCGCATGTCGGGTTGTACGGGTGGGTCTCCCATACACCGCGGGCAGGGTTCCACGTGGCGAAGGGCGTGGGTTCCGGCTCGGGTGGAGAGCAGGCCGCGGACATTCTCGATCACCACCAGGCAGGGGTTGAGGGCACGGATGGCCTCAGTGACGGTGTGCCACAGGCCGGAGCGGGTGCCGGGGGCAAGGCCGGTGCGGGGGCCGGCGACCGACAGGTCCTGGCAGGGGAATCCGGCGGTCAGGACGCAGACGGGTTCGACCGTGGCCCAGGCGACCGTGGTGATGTCGCCGTGATTGGGAACGTCGGGCCGGTGCCGGGCAAGGATCTGGGCTGCCCGCGGGTCCCTCTCCGCGTGCCAGGCGATGTCGCCGCCCAGGGCGGCCTGGACGCCGAGATCCAGGCCGCCGATTCCGGAGCAGAGGCTGCCGATGCGCAGACCGGCTTCGTGACGGTGGGCGGCGCAGTGAGCCATCGGCCAGGTCACCGTCCCGCCCAGGCGAGAGGTGGGCGGTGCGTGTCATGCGCCGGGTGAGGGGGACCGCCCGCGGGGCGTGCGGTGCGCTGAGCGGGGGCGGGGTGCGTGGGTCGTCGTACGACGAGAGTGTCTTCGTGCTGGATGACGGCGACGGGCAGGCCACGGCGACGGGCGTCGCGGACGTTCTTCATCTGGAAGAAGGAGGGGCGGGTGATGAGTTGGCCGTCACGGATGCCGGCGAGGAGGGCGACGCAGCGTTCGACCGGGGTGAGGCCGGCGTTTTCGGCGGCTGCCAGGACGGCGGTGGGCAGGTCGATGAGTTCGCCGCGTTCGCGCCAGGGGCGGGTGGTGATCACGGCGTGTCCGCCGGGGCGGAGAAGGTGGCGACACTGGGTGAGGATCTCGGTGAACGCCTCAAGGAGGGTTTCGAGGCCGACGTGGGCGAGGTTCGCGGGGTCTCGGCTGTAGCGGTAGTCCTTCTTGACGACACCGCGTTCGCCGCTCTCCCGGGTGGAGCGGACCTGGCCGTGGACGCTCGCCCCGTACGGGGGTGAGGTGAGCACGAGGTCGACCAGGCCGTGGAACGCGCCCGGGATCAGTGTGGTGAGCCGGCGGGCGTCGCCGCGGTAGACGGACCCGGCGCCGGTAGCGCCGTGGAGGTCGGCGTGGCGCAGGTTGCGGTCGGCGAGGTCGGCCCACTGTGGTTCGTATTCGGTGCCCAGGGCGTGGCGGCCGAGGTGGACGGCTTCGACAAGGGTGGTGCCGATGCCGCACATCGGGTCGAGGACCAGGCCGCCGGGCCGGGTGTAGGTGGTGATGGCATGGGTGGCGATCGCGGGGAGCATCTTGGCCGGGTGGGCCGCGGAGCCGGGCACGTAGCGGCCCTTGCGCTGGGCGGGGGCGGAGGTGGGGGCGGTGTTCCACACCGAGAGCGGGCACGGGTTCACGGTCGGCTCCCCTGCGCACGCAGGACCAGCAGGTCGCTGTGCATGAGCCCGGGCGAGCTGTCGTCCGGTGGGGCGGGCACGATCCGGTCACCGACCGGGTGGCCGTGGACGATCACGATGTGCTGGAGGTAGCGGAATCCGGCGGTTCGGGCGCCCGCGACGAGGTGGCCGAGGGGGTCGGTCAGGCGTTCGGCGTCACGGCGCTGGCGGGTGGCGAGCAGCAGGAGGCCGTTGCCGCGCAGGAGTCGGTGGGCGCGGTGGAAGAAGCCGGGCCAGGCGTCGTCGATGGCGCCTTGTTCATCGCTGCCGTAGTGGCTGTGCACGGCTGCCGTGGGGAGGGCGGCGGGGTGGAGTTCCGCGAGGATCACCGGCGTAGTACGTGAAGCCTTGTACGGGTCGCCGGGGGTGGTGTCCTGGGTGCAGGAGCTACGGGCGTCCATGCCCGCATCGGTGTCACTGATGGCCAGGCGCAGGAGCGGGGCGGGGGTGCGTCCCGGTCGGTGGGTGAACTCCGCGCGGATCTTATCGATGGCCCAAGAGGGCAAGACGGACGAGGCAGAGGCTGCGGTCTCGGTGTCGCGGGGGCCGGGCATCCAGACGGTGGCCGGCAGCGGCAATGAGTTCGTCGGAGTGCGTGGCTGGGTCATGGGTGGGCGCGCTGAACGGGCGTGGCGCCGAGGTGTGCTGACACTCTATTAAGGAGGTTTTCGGTGGACGATCGTGCCAGCCATTCGGTCGATCGCGCAGCGAGTGCCGGAGATCGGAGACATATTCACACCCATGCCGCCGCTCGTGATCGACGGCCTCGCCACCGTCATCGACCGAGCCCGCATCCATGTGGAGCGGCCCCACGGCCACCCAACAACGGAACTCGCCGACCCCCTGCTCGCGGTTCGGAAGCACCTTCACCAGCCGTACACACCCCGGGGGACGAGTGCCTTCCCTAACCCCCTCGAAGCGCAGGAGTTCGGGGCCCGACAGCTCCCCCGTTCCGTTGCATGTGCACCCACGGTCCGACCGAACGCGGGTACTCCCCTGCCCGCCCGCCGTTACCGTTTCGTGATTCACTTGGTCTCCGGCACGCCCGAAACAACCGGGATTCGTGAAATAGGCACAACCCTCACGACACCCCAGGGCTTCGCCCTCCGCGGACCTGCCGCTCGAGCACGCCAGGAGACGACCGCACAGCTGATCAAGTTCACGGGATTCCCTCAACACCCTGACCTTCGGGGGCAGATGCGGTATCGATTGTGGCATGAACAGAGCAAATCCGATCCCCCCGGACTGGCCATACTGTGGCCATGGCGCAAGCCCAGAGGTTGATCCACTCGGATGCCAAGGGCATCAAGTCGACCGGTTCCAGCAGTGCTTGTGGCACCTTTCGGAAGTAGAGCGCACCCAGTACTTCTCCTCCCTACATCCGGGGTCCTCCGTCAACCACTGCGAGACCCACTTCAGCGACGATCTGCTTCAAGCACTCCTCGACGCAGTCCGTGACCCAGCAACCGGGGTGGCAGCCTTCGGGGAGGTGGACTTCTACGCCGCCGACTTCGAGTGGGCCAGATTCGAGCCCGCTTGCTTCAATGGTGACGCGACGTTCTCTAGTGCAAATTTCCACATTACTGGAAACTTTCGAGGCTGCCAATTCAAGAAGCGTACATTCTTTACCGGCGCCAAATTTAATCAGGGCGCCGTATTCTCTGACGTTGAATTCCATGACTATACCACGTTCGAGAGCGCTCAGTTCATCGGAATGACGCTATTTCTCGGCAATTCCTTCTCGGGTCCGACCGATTTCAATTGCACAAACTTCACTGAAGAGAAGGTTGAATTTTCGGGATGCGAATTCCAGAACGATGTTGACTGGTCCCGATCACACGCAGAGGATGACATCATCTTCTCCAGGGTAAGCTTTCACACCGCGCGATCACTCGACCTTTCGGCAGATGGGAGAGTTTCTTTTATTGAGGCCTCATTCGGCGCGCCCATTACCATAGAAGTAGTAGCCAACGGGACAGACTTTACTCGGGCTCGATGGGAGTGGCCGTCACTTCTTCGCGTCACTGACGCCGAAGTGGACCTTACCAACTCTGTGCCTCAGCAGCCGATCTCACTCAAAGGGTTCGGCAAAGCAAGTCTTCTATCAGTTCGCGGAATCGACTGCGCCATGCTTACCGTGACTGACGTTGACCTCTGCAAATGCCGTTTCGCTGGCGCAGTTCACCTCGATCAGCTCCGGCTTGAGGGGCGACACTCCCTCCCTCTCGTTCCCTCCGGAACGCGTTGGCACGGCTGGCGACCGGTCCGTTGGACGCCCCGGCGGACACTGGCTGAAGAACAGCATTGGCGTGCAAGCCGCGGCCCGACCGCAGACGGCTGGACGCCAGCACCGAGACGCGTAGAGGTACTAGAGCCAATCACGCTGGCGCCGGTATATCGACAGTTACGCAAGATCCTCGAAGACGGCAAGCACGAACCTGGCGCAGCCGACTTCTACTACGGCGAAATGGAGATGCGACGCCACGCTGATGACATCCCAAGGAGCGAACGGAGCCTCCTGTGGGCCTACTGGCTGCTGTCCGGGTACGGGCTACGCGCCTCACGGGCGTTGTGCTGGCTCGCCCTCGCGATGATGACCACCATCCTGCTCATGATGGGGTTCGGCCTGCCGCAGGACTCCCCCAAGCAGGAAGCCACGGGCACGGTGCCGCCCGGCGGGGGCAGGGTCACCTTCGAGATCGACAAGGAAGACCCACGCAACCCCACCGGAAGCCACTTCACCGGCGAACGCTTTGACGAGGCGCTGAGTATCACCTTCAACTCGGTCGTGTTCCGGTCCAGCGGACAGGACTTGACGACGGCCGGCGGGTACATCGAAATGGCATCCCGCTTCTCCGAGCCGGTCTTGCTCGGTCTCGCGGCTCTCGCGATCCGGGGCAGGGTGAAGCGGTGACGCCACCGTTACGCGCTCACGCCCAGCGGCATGCAACTCGGCTGATCCATCCTGTGGTTGAGTCGCGCACAGGTTCGGAGAACGCGACCGATCATCCCGAACGGGTTCGGCGGTATCCGTCGACATGATGGACGCGGAATGGGAGGCGGTCCAGCTGCTGCTGGCTGGAAGGCCGGGAGTGACAGAAGGAGGAACGGCCAGGGGAGATCGTGGACGTTGATCAACTCATTGATCTCGCGCATCTCTGCATCGTCACAGCAGTACTCGGAGTCTCAACCCTCCAGGGCACCTGCATCTCGATCCGCCAATCGAGATGATCTCTCATACCGCCAGTAGACAAAGAAGGTACTGGTCAGCGCGTGATCTGCCACTACGGCGGCACCCCGGGCGGTGAACCGACGCGGCACCCTGTGTCCGTGGAGTCAGGGTCGGGCTGGGTATTTCTTCAGCGAATCTTCTCGGCGGTCTGCTGCGGCAAAGGAGCAGGTCGGTGGCAGATCTGCCATAGCGGGGCCGGGATGTGGCGGGGCCGTGGCGGTGAGGGGTCGCGAGTACGGCTCGGTGATGGCGGGGTCGTGACGGGGGTGACTGGCGGGATGGGCGGCGTCCGCTTCGCAGCTCATCGCCGCAAGGAGCCTCGTCATGCGACGTACGAACTTCCGCCCCGCCTGTCTGGTGTCCGTCTCCCCTCTGGAAGAGGTCGAGTCCGCGTTCCTCGCTCTGGCCTCATCGCCGTTTCCGCTTACCCTGCCGGGCTCGCTGCTGCCCGATCCAGAGGCCGGGGCGCTGGCGGTGACCCGCGTCCGCTCGCGGATGGCTCATCCCAGCTGCACCGCTCAGGCCCGTGCCCGTGTATGGCGGGAAGTGCTGCGCCGCCGCCAGGCGCACGGTGAGCCGTGGGGCACCGTGGCAGTTGGTCTCGCCATTCCCGGGCTGCGGCGAGCACTGGCGCGGCTGCCCCGGCTGGCAGAGGTCGAGGCATGCGAGCTGGAGCAGGAAGTGCTGACCGCGGTGGCCACCGAGCTCACGGCCATGCCGGTGGGGACGGAGGAGGCCGGACTGCGGCTGCTGCGGGCCGGGGACCGGGCCGCGCACCGCCTGCTGTACGCCGCGCAACGGGCGCGGCGCACGGCCCCCGTGCCGCTGGACGAGAACACCGTCGCACGGCCGCTTCCCACCGTCGGTCACGCGGAGGTGTTCGAGGTCCTGGAGCGGGCCGTGGGTGCTGGGGTTCTCGGGAAGGAGGAGGCCGAACTCATCGCACAGACACGGCTGGAGCGCCGGCTCATGGCGCAGGCCGCCAACGAGGTGGGCATGAGTGTGCGCGCTGCCTTCCGGCGTCGGTCCGCGGCTGAGCAGCGTCTGGCCGCTGCGCTGGCCGCGGAGGAGTTCTGAATCCGGTCTCTGGCACGATCGCGTCCGGTTTTCCTCCTTAGAAGTGTGAAGGCACCTGCGGCAACTCCCGTTCCGTAGGGCTCCTTCTGCCTCATCTGTCCCTGGGGGTTCGGGCACGGCGTCCCGTGCTGACACTCGGCTCCGCCCCTCCGCGTTCCAGTAGCTCGCCTTCCCTCATGAAGGAGGTGAAGCGCTGTTGCGGGCCAGCCCGCCCCCGGGGACGAGGCACCACTTCTCCCCCGCTCCTTCCCCTGTCTTCTCCCCTTGTGCCGCTCCAGGAGGTGTGTGCACGTGCTCGTACGTCTGCGCCCACCGCGGGCCGGAGCCCGCCGACATGCCCGGCGGCGCCGTGTGGGCGTGATCGCGGCCCGGCTGCTCTTCGTCGTGGCCTTCGCGCTTGTCACGCTTGTGTCCGATCCGCCGTCGTCGTGGGCTGTCGCGGACGTCCCCACGGTGATCAACAATCTGCGGAACTGGATCGTTGGTCTCCTGGCCGGGCTTGCCACGCTGTTCCTCACGTTCGGCGGCCTGCGCTACCTGATGGCCGGTGGCGACCCGGGCGAAGTCGAGTCGGCCAAGCGGGCTTTGAAGGCCGCGGCCATCGGATATGGGCTGGCCATCATGGCCCCCGTCCTGGTTACCGCGCTTCAAGGCATCGTCGGCGCTGGCGGCGGGGGCGGCCAATGACCTCTTCGCGCCGCGTCACCGGCGTCCTGCTGCTGCTCTTCGTCTCCCTGGGGTTCGCTCTCGGGCCGCTGTCTTCCCCGTACGTCGTGGCGGCCCCGCGCCATGCGCCGGTCACGCTGGCCGATCCGGAGCCTCGTCCCACGCCCGGGCCTGCTCCCGATCCGCCTCTGGAGCCGGCGCAGCCTGAACCTTCGCCCTCACCTGGTCCCTCGCCCGCCCCTGGACGCGCCAACCCCAAACCCAAGCCGCCCTCCGCACCCGAACCTGCCCCTGGTCTGATTCCGCCGGCTTGCGAGGTGGAGGGCACCGACTGCACTCCGGGCGAAGGCTTCGGCGCTCTCCTCGATGTCCCCGGAATGATCGTGAACGCGGTCACCTCGTTCCTCGGCAAGCTCGTCGAGCAGGTCATGAAACCAGTGCGCGAACTCTTGGCCGTCACCCTGCTCGCCACCCCGGACGTGACCCGGCAGGCCGACATCAAACGCCTGTGGACCGGATCGTTGGGGATCGCGGCCGGGATCTACGTGCTCTTCGTGACCGCGGGCGGGATCACGGTCATGGGCTACGAGACCGTCCAGACTCGCTACGCCCTCAAGCAGATCGCTCCCCGGCTGCTGATCGGGATGATCGCCGCCTCCATGTCGCTGACCGTGATGGGCAAAGCAATCAGCCTCGCGAACGCCTTGTCATACGTGGTGATGGGCACTGACCTGTCGGACGCCGGCAAGGGGCTGGTGGAACGGGTCATCCCGTTCGCGATATTCGGCGTCGCAGGGCTGCAGCTCTACCTGCTGATGCTCACCGTCATCATGGTCGTGCTGATCGTCGCTGTCCTCATCGGATACATCGTGCGCGTGGCCGTGATCGCGCTCCTCGCCGTTTCGGCGCCGCTCGCGCTGTCCTGTCATGCGCATCCGGTCACCGATCCGCTGGCGCGCATGTGGTGGCGGGGGCTCGCGGGCTGCTTAGCGATCCAGGTGGCGCAGTCGATGACGTTCGTTGTCGCGCTGAAGCTGTTCTTCGCCCCGGGTTCCAGCCTGCTGGGCTTTCCCAAGCCGAGCCAGCTGGGTACCACGCTCGCCGGCCTGGCCCTGTTCTGGATCCTTTTCAAGATTCCCGGCTGGTGTCTGCGCTCCGTCCTGCGCTCCACCCCCGTAAGCCTCAATGCCCCTGCGCCGCTGCGGATGCTCCAGTCCGTCGCCATGTGGCGGCTGTTGAACCGTGCGGCGCCCGGACTGGGCGCTCTGCGTCCCGCCGGGGCCGGCCGAGGCGGCGGCTGGGGCGGAGGCGGCGGTGGGCGCCCTCGTGGCGGTGGCCCGCCCCCTCGAGGGCCACGCGGTGGCGGAGGCGGCGGACGACCTGGCCGAGGTCCCGGCGGGGGCGGCCCGCCGCGGCCAGGGGGCGTCGCCGGGTTCGCCGTCCGCCGCGGTAGGGCCCTGCTGACCGGGCTCCGGGCACGCGCCACCCAGGTCGCCTCTGGCTCCGGTGCGGCACCCGGAGGGCAGACCAACGCACAGAGCGCTGCTGCTCGGCGCGGCGGTGCCGCGTCCGGGCCATCGCGACCGGCAGGAGGCCCTCGCTCCGTGATCCACCCCGCGCAGGCGCGGCATAAGCGGCAGTTGACTCTGCCCATCCCCGCGAAACGTGTCCCCGCTCGTCCCGGGCGGCCGACTCAGCTGCGTCTGCCGATCGCAGCCCAGCGTGTTCCCCGCACTGCACGCGCTCTCCCTGGCGGTGTTCCCCGCACGGGCAGTTCCGGACCGGGCGTCCAGCCCATCGTGCGGCCGGGTGGGCAGCCGAGCGTGGCCGCCGCGCCTGCCGCCACGGCCAGTCCGAGGCGGAGGCCGCAGCAGTTGGCCCTGCCCGTGCCGGCCGCCCGCGTCCGCAAACGCCCGGCACGCCCAGTGCAGTTGCGCCTGCCCCTGGAACCGCCCACTCCCCCAGCCTCCCGGAGGTGAATCCGCTGTGACCGATCTGGATGACGAGTACGTCGCCTCGGCTCGTATCCCGGCCGACGTGAGCAAGTCGGATCAGGTGCTGGGCCCGCTCACCGCGCGTCAGAGCGCCATCCTGGCCGTGGCTGGCCTTCTGCTGTACGCCGGGTACTGGGCAACGCGCTCGTTCATGGCACCGCTCGCCTACCTGGCCCTCGTCGCACCCGTCGCCGTCGTAGTGACCGTGGTCGCGGTGGGTCGGCGGGACGGCATCGGCATGGACCGGCTGCTGCTGGCCGCGGTCCGCTTCCATCGCACGCCGAAACGGTGTGTACCGGCCCCTGAGGGAGTCCGGCGGCTGCCGGGCCTCGTCCCCGGCGCGTGGCGTGCGCAGGCCGGCCGGGAACCGGCCGCTCTGCGGATGCCGTGCAGCGAGGTCAGCGACACGGGTGTGCTGGACCTCGGTCACGAGGGCCGGTCCGCGCTCGCGGTGTGCAGCACGATCAACTTTCACCTGCGCACCGGAGGCGAACAGCAGGCGCTGACCGAGGCGTTCGCCCGCTGGCTCAACGCCCTGACCGGCCCCACCCAGATCCTGGTGCGCGCCCACCGTCTGGACGTCGCCCCACTCGTCGACGAACTGACCGACGAGGCACCGCAGCTTCCGCATCCGGCGCTCGAGCAAGCCGCGCTCGCCCACGCCGGCTTCCTCGATCAACTCGCCGCGGAACGCGACTTGCTCACCCGCCAGGTCCTGCTCGTGGCCCGCGAACCGTCCCCCTCAGGCGGGGCACGGGCCGGCCACCGCCTCACCGAAGCAACACGCGCCCTGGAGGGTGCCGAGATCACCGTCACCGTGCTGGATGCAGAGGCCACCGCCCACACGCTCCGGCTCGCAGCCGACCCCGACGCCACACCGATGGGAGGGGCATGAAGCTCCGCTTCCCGCAACGCTCCGCTGCGCACGACGAGTTGGTCAACGGGCGCGAAGAGTTCGCTCACCTCGGCCCCGACGCCATCGAGGTACACGCCCGAACCCTCGCCGTCGGCGATTTCCTTGCCGCCACTCTCGTCGTGACCGGGTATCCCGCCGAGGTGGTGCCGGGGTGGCTGGATCCGTTGCTGACCTACCCCGGCCGCCTCGATGTCGCCCTGCACATCGAGCCCGTCACGAGCGCGCTCGCCGCGCAGCAGCTCAAGAAGCAGCGCGCCCGCCTGGAATCCTCCCGCCGCGCCGGATCGGACCGGGGACGGCTGGATGACCCTGACACCGAGGCAGCCGCGCAGGATGCGGCCGAACTGGCCTACCGGATCGCGCGCGGTGAGGGAAAACTCTTCCGCCTCGGCCTGTACATGACCGTCTACGGCGAGAGCGAGGAACACCTCGCCAACGAAGTGGCGTTGGTCCGCTCGATCGCCGAGTCCCTGCTGGTGTCCACCGCTCCCGCCACCTACCGGGCGCTCCCGGGCTGGCTGGCCACCCTCCCGCTGGGCATCGACACCTTGAACGTGCGCCGCACCTTCGACACCGAGGCGTTGGCCGCCTGCTTCCCCTTCGCCTCCCCAGACCTGCCGGCCGACGTGGCGATGGCCCCGGGCGGCGTCCTGTACGGCGTCAACACGGCCAGCGGCTCCCTGGTCCTGTGGGACCGCTTCGCCCAGGACAACTACAACTCGGTGCTCCTGGCCCGCTCCGGGGCCGGCAAGTCGTACCTGACCAAACTCGAGCTTCTCCGACTGCTGTTCACCGGCACCGAAGCCATGGTCATCGACCCGGAAGAGGAATACGTCCGCCTCGCCGAAGCCGTCGGCGGCACCGTCATCCGTCTCGGCGACCCCGCCGTACGGCTCAACCCCTTCGACCTGCCGCACGAGAGCGGCACGGAGTCGGATGCCCTCACGCGCCGCGTCCTCTTCCTGCACACCTTCCTGACCGTGCTGCTCGGCGGGGAACTCTCCACGGCCGAACGTGCGGTCCTGGACAAGGCCGTACTCGCCGCCTACGAACAGGCGGGCATCACCTCCGATCCGGCCACGTGGTCCCGACCCGCGCCACTACTCGCCGACCTGTCCGCCCAGTTGCTCGCAATGCAGGACCCGGCCGCCCGCGAACTGGCGACGCGCCTGGAGCCCTACATCACCGGCTCCCACCGGCAGCTGTTCGCCGGTCCCAGCACTACCCGCCCCGCCGGCCACCTGGTTGTCTTCTCACTTCGCGAGATCCCCGAGGAACTGAAAACCGCGGGCATGCTCCTCGCACTGGACGCAATCTGGCGCCAGGTCGCCCACACCGGCAACCGGCGCAGACGCCTGGTCGTCGTCGACGAGGCCTGGCGCCTGATGCGCGAAGCGCACGGTGCACGCTTCCTGTTCCAGATGGCCAAAGCAGCCCGGAAGTACTGGGCAGGGCTCGCAGTGGTCACTCAGGACGCCGACGACGTCCTGGCGTCCGAACTCGGCCGGGCCATCGTGGCAAATGCCGCCACCCAGCTCCTGATGCGCCAGGCTCCGCAGTCGATCGACCAGATCGCCACCGCGTTCCGCCTCTCGCGCGGCGAACGGCATCATCTGCTGGCCGCGCCCCGCGGATGTGCCCTCCTGCTGTCCGGCCGGACCAAGATCTCCTTCAGCCCGATCGCCTCCGACACGGAGCACGAGCTGATCACCACCGACCCTGTCGAACTCTACGAAGCCGAGAACGCCGCGCAGGGCGAGGCGAACGATCCGTACGGGCTCCCCGACCTGACCGGGATCGAGCTGTGACCGCCCCGTCCCCCGGCGGGCCGCTGGGCACGTTCCTGACGGATCCCAGCCACTCCTGGCCCGCTCTGCTGGCGCCCAACTGGCGCTTTCTCGTCGGCGCCTGGCCGTGGCTGGCGCCCATGGCCGTGCTGGCCTGCGTCGGCGTCGTGGGTCTGCGCACACGGGTGCATCGCGGGCGGCAGCGCTCTCTTGCCGTGGGCGCCCGACTGGTCACGATCCTCGCCCCGCCCACCGTGCCCGCCAAGGGCGGTGAAGTGCTGTGGGCGCAGCTCTCCGGGCTGCTGCGCCCCTGGTACCGGCGCCTCCTGCACGGCCAGCCGCACATCGCCTTCGAGTACCAGTGGAACACCGGCGGACTGACCGTGCGACTGTGGCTTCCCGGCTCCATCCCCACCACCCTTGTCCGCCGCGCTGTCGAGGCCTCCTGGCCCGGGGCCCACACCACTGTCACTGATGCCGAACCACCTTTCCCTTCACGTCACTTGACTACGTCGGGCCGCCTCCGCCTGGCGCGGATGGAGGCGCTGCCTCTGCGCACGGACCACAAGGACGATCCGCTGCGCGCACTGCTCCAAGCGGCCACAGGCATGGCGGAGGACGAGCACGCTTTGGTGCAGGTCCTGGCCCGGCCCGCGACCGGCGCCCGACTGCGCCGCGCCAAGCGCATGGCCCGTCGGCTCAAAGCCGGGCACACCGCACCCCGCCTCTCCTCCGTCTTCCGGCTGTTCACCCATGCCCCACAGCGCACCTCGCCCGCAGCCGCCGACCCCTCGCACGGCGTCGAGGTGCGCCAGAGCGTCGGCAAACTCACCGGCCCGCAATGGGACGTTCAGATCCGCTACGCCATCGCCCTCCCGGCGAAAGCGCAGGAGGCCGAGGCCCGGCTGCACGGTCGCGCCCACGCCATCGCCTCCTCCTTCTCCCTCTACGCGGCACGGAACTGGCTGGCCCGCCACCGTCTGCGCGAACCACATGAGGCGCTGAGCACCCGCCGCTTCCTTCACCGCGGCGACCTCCTGTCAGTGCCCGAACTCGCCGCCCTCGCCCACCTCCCCGTGGATCCCGACGCCCCCGGCCTGGCCCGGGCCGGCGCCCGGTCCATCGCACCGCCCCCGGCCATCCCCGCCCCAGGCTCCGGCGTCAAACCGCTCGGCACAGCGGACACCGGGGCCCGCCGTGGTGTCGGCTTGGCCGTCCCCGACGCCCGCCACCACCTCCACCTCATGGGCGCCACCGGCTCCGGCAAATCCACTCTCGTCGCCCAGCTCGTCCTCGACGACGTGACCGCAGGCCGTGGCGCGATCGTCATCGACCCCAAGGGCGACCTGATCACCGACCTCCTTCACCGCCTCCCGCCCTCATGCGCCGACAAGCTCGTGGTCATCGACCCCGACGACACCCACACCCCGCCATGCCTCAATGTCCTGGACGGCGCGGACATCGACGTCGTCGTCGACAACATCACCGGCATCTTCCGCCGCATCTTCAGTGCCTTCTGGGGACCGCGCACCGACGACATCATGCGCGCCGCCTGCCTCACCCTGCTGCGTCACGCCCAGGCCACCAACCGCCTGGTCACCCTCGCCGACATCCCCCGCCTCCTGGGCGAGTCCGCCTACCGCATCCGCATGATCCCCACCATCAAGGACCCCGTCCTCAAAGGCTTCTGGCTCTGGTACGAGTCGCTGTCCGAGCCCTCCCGCGCCGCCGTCGTCGGACCGATCATGAACAAGCTGCGCGCCTTCCTGCTGCGCTCGTTCGCCCGCCAGACCATCGCCTCCGGCGAGTCCACCTTTGACCTGGCCGACGTCCTGGACGGCGGCATCCTCCTGGCCCGCCTACCGAAGGGCGCTCTGGGCGAGGAGACCACCCGGCTGCTCGGTTCCTTCATCGTCGCCAAAACCTGGCAGGCCACCACCGCCCGCGCCCGCACCTCAGAACGCGACCGGATCGACGCCTCCCTCTACGTCGACGAGGCCCACAACTTCCTGACCCTCCCCTACCCGCTGGAGGACATGCTCGCCGAGGCCCGCGGCTACCGCCTGTCCATGGTCCTCGCCCATCAACATCTCGCCCAACTCCCCCGCGACCTGCGCGAGGGCATCTCCGCCAACGCCCGCAACAAGGTCTTCTTCAACGCCTCCCCCGAGGACGCCAGCGCCCTGGAGCGCCACACCCTGCCCACCCTCGGCGCCCACGACCTCGCCCACCTCGGCCCCTACCAGGCCGCCGCCCACCTGCTGGCCCATGGCGCGGAATCCTCGGCGTTCACCCTCACCACCCGGCCCCTGAGTCCACCTGTGCCGGGTCGATCCGCCGAGCTGCGGGCCGCCGCTGCCGCCCGGGTCGGCGGCACCACCAGCCGCTCCCGCTATCTCCCCCTATAAAACCCCACCCGAGGTCCCCCGCGCGCCGAGCTCTCTACGAGGAGAAGGTCATGCCCACGACCAGTCCGAACCCGGGCTACGTCCCCCGCGCCGCCTCCCGACGGCGCCGACCCCTCCAGCCCACCCGGGCCCGCACCGACCTCTCGCAGCTCGCGACCCGCCTCACCCCACGCGATGTGTGGCTCATCGAAATGCTCTACGAACACAAAGTGCTGACCTCACACCACATCACCGCGCTCGCCTTCACCGGCCACCGCACCGCCAACCGCCGCCTGCGCGAGCTGTACTTCATGGGCGTCACCGACTCGTTCCGCCCCCTGCGCCAGCGTGGTTCCGCCCCCGAGCACTACACCCTCGGCCGCGCCGGCGCCGAACTCCTCGCCGCCCGCGCCGGCACCGACCTCGCAGCTACCGGCTGGCGCAAGGACACCTGCGCCCGCACCGCGTTCTCCCCCACCCTCGACCACACCCTCGGCGTCAACACCCTCCTTATCCAACTCGCCACCACCGGAGGCCTGACCGAGTGGCTGTCCGAGCGCTCGGCAACACGGCTCTGGGGCGACTGGATCCGCCCCGACGCCTACGCCCACCACACCACCGCCGGCCATCAACTCCTGCCGTTCTTCCTGGAGTACGACACCGGGTCCTACAACCTCGCCCGCGTCGAAGCCAAACTCCCCGGCTACGCCGCCCTCGCCTCCACCACCGGCACCCGCACCCCACTCCTCATCCACACCGCCACCGCACGCCGCGAGGCCGCCCTGCGCCACCGCATCGCCGAGAGCGCGGACCGCCTCGAACTGCCCATCGCCACCGGCAACACCCAGCTCGCCAAACCAGCCGACGCCGCCTGGCTCCCCCTCTGCCCCGCCCCGGCCGGGCGCCTCACCCCCGCCCAGCTCGCCGCCCACTGGCAGGGCCTCATCCCCGCGCTCACACCTGAGACAGCTCTGTCTTCGCCCGGCCGCCCCACAGCCCTGCCGTGGCATCCTGTTCCGCCCCAGCCGCCGACCCCCAGCAGCTGACCGTGGGCACGCTCGCCAAAACGGCCGCCGGGGTGGGCTGCGCCGTCCTCGCCCTGCCGCTGCTCGCCGCTCTCGTCGTCGCCGCGCTGATCAGCTCAGCGATCCCCGGCACCAGTGGCGCGGCCGCCTCGCCCAGCAAGCACGCGCTCGCCGACATCCCGCGGACCATGCTGGCCCTCTATCAGCGGGCCGCGCCCGAATGCCCGGGGCTGTCCTGGACGATCCTGGCGGCAATCGGCAAGGTCGAAACCGACCACGGCCGGCACCCGACCATGATCTCCTCGGTCGGTGCGGTGGGACCGATGCAGTTCCTGCCGTCCACCTTCAAGCAGTACTCGCACCCGGTCCCGCCCGGCGGGAAGAACCCGCCCACCCCGTGGGACCCGGTCGACGCCGTGTTCGCGGCAGCGAGGATGCTGTGCGCCAACGGCGCGAAGAACGGCCGCAACCTGCGCTCGGCGATCTTCAGCTACAACCATGCCGACTGGTACGTGGACAAGGTCCTGAAGATCGCAGCCCGGTACGAGGCCGCCGGCCCCGCACCCACTGCGGCCGCCGCGAAGGCCGTCAGCTTCGCCCGCTCCCAGCTCGGCCAGCCCTACGTCTGGGGCGGCGACGGAGCGACCGAGGGCGGCTTCGACTGCTCCGGCCTCACCCAGGCCGCCTACCACACGGCCGGAATCAGTATCCCCCGCGTGGCCCAGGCCCAGTACGCCGCCGGCCCCCACCTCCCGGCCAAGTCACCTCTCGCACCAGGCGACTTGCTGTTCTTCGGCACCAGCCCCACCCACATCACCCACGTCGGCATCTACAGCGCACCGGGCCGCATGATCGACGCACCCCACCCCGGAGCCGTCGTCCGCGAACGCGCCTTCGATCCCACCAGCAGAGCCGACTTCCAGGGCGCCACCCGCCCCGCCGGCCAAGGAAGTACACGATGAGCGCTCCCGCACCGGCCGAGGCCCAGGCCCTGCTGACCGCGCTCACCCGCGCCCTGGCCGGAGTCGCCGTCCTCGCAGTGATCTTCACCGCTGTGAACGTCACTCTGTTCGCCACCAGCCGCGGCGTCACCCCCGCCATCGCCATCCTCCTCGACCCAATGGTGGCCCTGGCACTCGCCGCGATCCTGTACGCGGACGCCCGGCTCGCCGCCTGGGGCATCCGCCCACCCCACTGGTCGGCAGCACTGCGCTGGTTCACCGGCATCACCGCCACGCTGATGAACACCTGGGACTCGATCTGGCCCAACCGACAGATCGGCACACCGATCCACGCCGATCTCGCCGGCGTGGTCCTACACGGCGTACCGACCGTGCTCCTGATCCTTCTCACCGAAACCATCGCCGCCTACCGCCGGACCGTCGCCCCACTCCTCGACCGGATCGCCGCCACCGATCCCACGCCCAAAGCCGATCCGAGCAGACCCCTCCGATCCGACGAACCAGCCACACCCTCCCAACCGTTGGGATCACCGGCGCAAGCCGCGGGTGAGGGAGCGGCCGCCGTTGGGCCCCACGCCGCCAACAGTCCGTCCCCCACGCCCCCAGGCGCGCCCACGGGCCCCGACCGCAGCATTCGGGGGATCGACGCGGCACTGTGGGCGCACGCCGTGACGATCGACGATGCCGTGCGCACCGCGACCGGCGGGCCGGTGAGCGTATGGCGGCTGCGCTCCGAACTGCACCTCGGCCCGGATCGCGCCAAACAGATCCACACCCAGCTCATCAAGCGGCGCACCGATGGTGCACCACCACTCTCGTGACCAGCACCGATCGGCAATTCTGAGTTCGGTCGGAGAGCGGGGTAAGCGGCTTGACTTCGACCAGGGCCAGAGCGTCCATGGTGGTCCGCCCACCGGGCCACGAATTCACGAATTCGGACACCCGACGGGCGGGCCGGCGGGAGAACTCCGCGCTGCGCACGCGGCTCGCCGAACCCGCAACCGCCCAGTGGCTGCACCCCGGCCGGGGACCTCACCCACCATCAACTCCCTGAAACGAGGCCCCAACATGACCGAGACCACCAACGAAACCCGCACCCTCCACGCCGTCCCCATTCCCGAACCCCAGACTGGCCTGACAGGAGCACCGGCCGCGATCTACACCGAACTCATCACCTCCCCCGGCGCAACGGTCGCCGAACTCGCCCTGGCCGCAGGCATCGGCCGCTCCACCGCCGGCAAGGCCCTCATCACCCTCGAGGAGCACGGCCTGGCCATCCGCGAGGAAGGCGAACGAACCGGCCCCCGCCGCACCCCCGACCGCTGGCGGTCCGCGCAGAGCGAGGACACCGAAAGCGACGAACTGGAGGTGACCGACAACAGCGTCAACGCCACCCCGGACGAGGCCTCGGCCATGGCCTCCGTAGGCACCGACGAAGTCGCGGAAACCAACGCCTCCCCGACCCCGGCCGATGAGCCCGTCGTAGGGGCGGCGGCGCAAACCCCCGCACGGGTTGAAGCACCCAGCGTGCCCAAGACGAACAAGGAAACGGGCGCTCCGGGCCCGGACGACGCGTGCTCGGACGCGGAAGATGCGAAGCGCTCGGCCGAGCCCCCCGCTCGCACTGCAGCCACTGAGCCGGTGGCAGTGCTTGCCCCGAAGATGCGGATGGCGCCGGGCGCGCTGCGGCAGAGGGTCATCGACCACCTCCAGGCCCACCCGGACAACGCGTTCACCGCGACCCGTATCAGCCGAGTGATCGAAAGGAGCTCGGGTGCCATCGCGAACGCGCTGGTCGTCCTGGCCCGTCAGGGCATCGCCGAGCAGGTAAGCGAAGCACCGCGCACCTACCGCCTGGCGACCCCGGAAACGGCTACCGAGTAGAGGCCAGCACCAACGCGGCGGCGGGCACCCCTTGAAGGGGTGCCCGCCGCCGGACCTCACGGCACCGAACAGTCACGACCCGGTCTGGGTGAGCTCCTCCTTGCCCCAGGCAATCAGGGAGGAGCGCACGTATCCGGTGACACCGGTGCGCTTCATCGTGACCTTGACCCACGTGCTGTCACCCCCGGCCCAGCCATGCCCTGTGCAGGGGTCGCCCCTATACGCCGTACCGACAGCCGCGGCGCTCATGCGTGGTTCGGTGCGGACCGTGGCCGACGACGCCCTAATGCGACAGAAGTCCTTCTTGGCTGCCGCCGCTGCCCCAGGCGCATGCACTGGCGAGGCAGCAACTGCGGGGGCTGACATGGCGATCAGCGGTGGGGCAACAAACTCTCCCTTTCCTGCGGGTTCAGCCCCCTTGGGGCGAGGGGCGCCGCGAGTCTTTCACCCGCCAGCCAGACTTGATTACCTACGAGGATGCTTTCACCGGTTTGAGTGATTTCATCACGGTGACGACGAAGCCTGCGTGAACTCGTCGTGGTCAAGGAACAGCTTGACCACACCACATCGGCGTCACGGCGGCCTTCTACTCGCACACCTCCATCTCCGCCGAGAGACCGTGACCGCACTCGCAAGGCACACAGCCGCCCCTGTCAGCCGGACGACAATGGCGGCGGACACCGCCATATCCTTCGTCTTCTTGACGTGCTCGTAGAACTTGGCCCTTGGCCAGGTCGTAGCGAACCGGGCCCCGTGCGGGCGGCTGTAGAACGACCGGCGGCGGCCCAAGGCCGCGACGGGGCCCCACCCTCGCGCCGGACGCCGCGTGCGGCCCATCGCCGGCCAGGGTGGGGCTCGAGGTTGAGCCCGAACTCGTCCATGGAGAAAGCGATGGAAGACTGGTGGCACATCGAAGCCCCGGTGGGCGGAGGCGACTTGGAAAGGCCACTTGCACAACGGGGCCAAGAACACTCCGCCATGAAACCGTCATGACGGCAGCCACTTTCCCGCTGGCCTCTGAAAACCCGCAAGGCCGCGTTCACCGTCCCGGCTACTACGGATGCTGGCACCGGTCTGGACAGGCGTGACACTCGGGCCGCGAGCGCCACGATCGCAGCCAGTCGACGAGCCGACGGCGGTAGGCGTGCGCCCCAGGCGGAAGCGTGCTGACCTACCTTGATCTCAGAACAGGTCAGCACGCACATCATTCAGTCGAGAATTCGGACGAGCGAAGCGTCAGAGTCGCCTGACGGCCGGGGACTACCGAGAGTACCTTCGCTCGCCGAATTTCACCGACATGCCCTGACAACTCCTCAACCGTGAACCGACCATCCGTCACACGAGGAGAATTGACATGGCCATAAGCGCCGAACCCGGCGAATTCGACTCCGACCCCGAAGGAGTGGACGCACAGAATTTTGACGTCAACCACCCGCCCGACCAAATCAGAGGGAAGGTCACCCCACTCTGAAGATGAGAGGTCGTGGATGTCGCGAATCTCTACCATGCCGCATAATTCCATTCCTTGGACACTGTAAGCCGGTTGAACCGATCGGCCGCTCGGAGTGCGCTGGGTCCTGGTGTGATCAAGGATCTTGGAACGGTGGGCACTGGAGCCTGCCGGGGGTAAGAACGGCTGACAACTCGCCAATTTCGCCCACCACAGCGCGCCGGACAGTCTGCAACGGCTCCTGGCCGGGGCCGATGGGATCCCGAAGAGATCCGCGGTGGGCTGCAGGGATACTCGTCGAGAAGCTCGGCCAGTCGGATGGCATATCGATCATCGACGACACCGAGTTCCTCACGAAGGGCATGACCTCGGCCGGGCTACCGCGGCCATCGCAAGGGGGAAATCCCGACACTGCCGGCAACTCGCCATCCCCGACCGACATCTCAACGGCAGGGGGCTGTTCACGCGCCGAGATGGTCGAGGTGGAGACGCCGCTACCAAGCCGTCGCACGCCATCGCCACGACCAGACCCGGACCCGTGCACCACACGGATCAACCGACTCGAGGCGGAGAATCAACTCGCCAGTGAAACTACGCCTCCGGCTGCGCCCACCGCTTGATGATGCGAGGCTCCGAGAACGGGGCAGACCAGGCTTGCAGCCGAATCTCCTCTTGCCCCTCGGGCTCCTCCTCGGAGTCGAGGAGGACGGCAGCAGCGAGGTTCCGGCGAGAAGCTCTGACCCTGGCCCAACCGGCCGGCATGCCGAATCGTGCCGCATCGGGGAGGTAGTCCGTACTGCCCAGCACGACGAGCTGCCCCGAAGACACCTGGATGCTGGCCTCGACGACGTGATCGAAATCGTCACTGTCATCTCCCGGCGGGCACGAAGCAACATGGACACTGACCGCCACGATGCCGTTGTCGGCGGTGCCGATGGCGAGGGCGCTTTCAGCTACCCCGAGCCCATCCAGGACGGATTGCTCCGTCCATACATCGCCGAGATCAGCTTTGGAGCCTTCATCTCGGATATGAATCTGGAAGTAGTCCGCAAAGAGTTCAAGGTTGGTCGCCACGAGGGCATTATCGCTGACGCCCGCGCAAGGCCGCACGCCGGGAGGCTTCCTTCTGCACACCAAAGGATGCGGTGGGTACTCCACGAACTTCCAAGCCAGTACATTACCGCCCAAGCATGCCAGAGCTTCACCCTAGGCTCGGCAGGTCCGACGGAGCTCCGGGCTACTCGTGGCGGGGCTCGTTGTGCTGCCGATCGACGGCAGTTGGAATGTTAGGTGGTCACTGCGGTCCGCGTTCGCCACCCTAGTCAGGTCGCTCTAGGCCGGTGACTGAGTGTCGCCAGCCTAGAGCAAACCTCGTCTGCGCTACCGTCCGGAGTCGTAGTTCTTGATCACGAGTTTTCCACCGTCCGAAACGCCTCGGATTTTCTCCATAAATTCAGCGCGATACATGAGTCCGCGCCTCGATGTCATCGACATCAAATTTTCACAGGAGTACTCTCCGCCCAAGACGAACGGGCGCACAGGAACAAGCCGCTCCCCCACGGGCATCCTCCCGTTCAACCTCTGCCATTCTTCCGCCAAAGGATACCCGGTGAGAACTTCTGGGTCGTCCAGAATTTCTTGACACCACCCTTCCAAATCCTCAGCCACATCCTCGATCTCGCCAGTTTCAGGGTCAAGCAGACTTACCCCTTGATGGGAAATCAGGAATTGGCCACCGAAAACGTCCTCGGCGAACGCAACAGATTTGGTCGGAATTTGAGGGTAAAGCGATCGCCACAGCCCTGACGAATTCCATTGAGTTAGCGAAAACTCGCCTTCACTGGGAGCCGAAGGAAGGACGTGCAAGGCTCCCAGAAATGCGTAGAATCCGTTCTTCCGACCAAGCAATTCTGAAAGGAGCTCGTGAACCTCCTCACCTTCCTCCACTATGGGAGGGGAAGCGATCTCAATCAACCGGTCGATCGCCCCCGAATGGGTGACTGCACCCTCAGCGTGCAGCATAAATAATCACCTTTGTCCCATCCACGAATCCGCCGAGCGCTCTACCCATTGTGGATCCTGCTCCACGATTGTCACTCTGGTCGATATGACGCACGCTTGCCCCGGATCCGCCCTCTTTGAACATTGCTGGCGGGTATTCGTCTCGATCCTTTCCTTTCTGCGTCTTAATGCCTCGCAGAGAGTCCTTACGGTTCTGCTTCGCGCCTGCACGGTCAATGGTCAACAGGCTCGGTTTGCCATTTGCCTGCGCATCCTCGACGTGCTGCGCTGTCTCAGGGTATCTCGACGCATCGATGCCGTGGGAAGGCAAGATGCAGACGTCTACCGGGTCGTTGTGAACCAGTACTGGCGCCGCACCAACGAGGACGTAGTACGTATGAAGCTCGGCAACGGTCAAGTTGTGAACTGCAGCTGTTTGTGCTGTCCACCGCTTAACAGCGGCGACCTGTACGCGCAGTCCAGCCCTCGTGCTCAGCCAGGCGCCTGCTCGCAGGTTCGTGGCGTCAATCCACTCGCCGACCTCGGGAACCCAGAACGGGTGCCCCTCGGTCGCCGTGACCGAGGCCGTCTTCGAGCCCTTCTTGCCGTCGACATCGATCGTGACCTTGACCAGGTGCTTCAGGCCTTGACCCTTGATCTCGGCAGTGACTGTCTCGGCCTTCGTCGCACCGGTTTCCGGATCCGCGGCAAGGACCTTGTCTCCGATGTCGACGTCTTTGATGGCCCGAGTTGAACCGTCGGCCATCAGTACCCTGACGCTGGGCGTAAAACTATTGCAGGACTTTGCCGCCTTGGCCGCCTTGCTGCTCTTGCGCCAGTCCTTGAAGGCCCCCCAGAGCCTCTTGCCGAGTCCGACGATGCGCTTGCCCAGCGCGTACGCCTTGTCGATCTTGTTCCAGTACTTCATGACCAGCTTGGCGGCTGGGCCGCCGCCGATCAGTGAAGAGACGATGTTGCCTGCGGTGGCGCCGCAGGCGCCCAGGCTGCCGGTGGTGAAGCAGTCCAGTGCGTCGGTGATGCCCAGTTCGTCGGCGACGATCTTGCCGAGTTCCTTGGCGATCGCAATTGCGAGTTCCTTGGCCGCGTTGGCCTTCCTGCGTTCCTGCCGTGCCTTGTAGCTGGCCGGCGTCTCCGTGGGCGCCTTCACGCCGCTCCACTTGTACCAATTGGCCGTCGGATTGAGGTCGAAGCCTCCCCCGTCGTTGACCCTGCAGGTCATGCCGGGCTCGTCGCACTCGGCCGGCTTGAGGCCGTCGGGGTCGGAGAAGGTGACCGGGTTGTTGTAGCTGTAGGCGTAGCCGTTGACCTGTTGCGGGTCGGTGTAGTCGACGATGGGGTCGGCGGAGATGAAGCGTCCGGTGGACGCGTCGTATTCGCGGGCCCCCAGATTCACCAGGCCCGACGTCTCGTCGTTCGAGCCGCCGACGAAGCCCTTGTCGTCCACCCACTTCGAGTTGTCCGACGATGCGCTATCGCGGCCCTCGCCGAACGGGTCGAGCCGACGGCGCTGGGTCTGTCCGGTGACCGCGTTGATGGCGAGCTGGGCGGTGCCGTGGTTGTCGCCGGCCAGGAATGTCACGCCGCCGCTGTCGCGGACCGCGACGGTCTGACCGCCGAGGGAGTAGTAGCGGGTGGCAGTGACGGCCTTCGTGGACTTGTTGAGGTGCAGCTCCATCCCGGGCAGGTAGAACGTCGTCTCGGACGGTGCCTTGCGCAGGAGTCGGCTGCCCGCGGCGTCGTAGACGTAGGACGACTCGCTGCCGTCCGCGTTCGTCACCTTGGTCAGGTCGTTCTGCTTGTCCCAGACCAACGATTGGGTATCGCCGCCCAGAACCCGGGTGTCGGTGTTGCCGGCCGGGTCGTAGCTGTAGGTGTCCTGGGACGTGACCGCGGGCGTCGTGGGCGTCGCCGTCGTGTCGGTGACCACCTTGGTCAGCTGGTGCGGGCCCTCGCCGTTCTCACCGTAGGTGTACGCCTTCGTTGAGGTCGCCGTTCCGTCGATACCGTGGTCTGTCTCGGAGGTGCGGTTACCGGTGGCGTCATAGCCGTACTGGTGCCAGTACGGGGCTACTCCTCCGACCGTCGTCGACGACGCGGCGGACTTGCAGGCCGCGTCCGTGCTGCCCGTGCCGACGGCGCCGTCGGGGGTGACCGACGATGTCCAGTCGTCCGTCATGCGGCGCAGGTTGTCGTAGGCGAAGCACTGCGTGTCCCGCGTGCCGCCGGTGGGGTTGTCGACGATGGACTGGACGTTGCCGCCCGCGTCATAGGTGTAGTCGGCGTCGTAGGCGACCGCCGAGGCCCCCTCGACGTCGACGCGAGAGTTAGTGAGCTGCTTGGTGCCCTGCTCGTAGCTGTAGGTCAGCCAGGTCTTCTTGTCCGAGGCTCCACCCGTCGAGAGCTCCAGCTGTTCAAGCTGGTTGGTCGGCGAGTAGGCCGTCTTGGAGACGTAACTGCCGCCGCCGAGCGAGCTGTTCAGTGCCGTCGGGCGCTGCAGCGAGTCGTACTGGTACGAGACTGCCTCGCCCGAAAGGCCACCCGCCGCGGGGAAGTTCTGTCCCTGGACGGTGCCGTCCGCGTTGTACTGGGTGTTGAACTCGTAGGTGCCGCCCAGCTCGGGTTCGGCCGTCGGGGACAGGTAGTACTTCGTCGAGGTCGGCTTGTAGTCGTTGTCCGCATCCAGGACCGGATAGGTCACCGAGTCGTGGACTGCACCGTCCTTGTAGGTGTAGACGCCGTACAGCTCGCCCTTGGCGGCCGTGTCGTACTTCGTCACGGACAGCTTGGTGCCTGTGTCAGCCGCGCCCTGCCAGGTGGCGGTCGCTCTGCCCAGCTTGTCGTAGACGGTGGTCGTGGTGTTGGAGCGCGAGTCGGTGACGGAAGTCTGCTGGTCCAGGTCGTCGTAGCCGAAGGTCGATGTGCCCGTGTCCGGGTCGACGGCCTTGGTCTTGCGGCCGCGCTGGTCGTACTCGTACGACCAGATGTTGCCGCTGTTGTCGGTAACCTTGGCGAGCTGGCCGGAGGGGGTGTAGCCGTACTTGGTCGCGACGTAGTCCGCGGCGGTGCCCGCGGGCAGCGGGGTGTCGCCCTTGTACTGACGCAGCTCGACCGTGCGGTCCTGGACGTCAGTGATCGTCGTCGTGGCGGTCTGTCCGGCCGGTGGATCCATGTGGACCCGGTCGCCGCCGTAGGTGTAGGTGGTGCGGTACTTCTCCGTGCCCGCGACCTTGAAGATTGAGGCCGTGGTGCGACCGTCGCCGTCGAACTCCGTCACCGTCTGCGCGTCGATGTCGGCATTGAGCGGCTGGAAGAGCGTGGAGCTCGGAGCGCCGCTGGCGTAGTAGGTGTCGTTGGTCTTCACGATGCGGCCGGAGCCGTCGTAGTACGTGTCGGCGATCATGCGGCCGCCGCCCTGCCCGTCGGTCTGCACCTGGCGCGGGCGCAGCAGACCGTCGTACAGCGTGTACTCGCTGCCGTACGTGGTGCCGCTGTTCTCGATCTTCTGGGTGAGGACGTAGTTGGGAGCGGTGGTGCGGATGCCGTACGCGTACTTCAGGGATGCCGAGAAGTTGGACGCCTTGGGGCGGTCCGGGAGCCAGACCGAGGTGAGGCGGCCCAGGCCGTCGTAGGCGAGGTCGGTGCGCTTTCCGTGCACGTCGACCTGCGCGTTGACCTGGCCCCACTGGGGGGCGTATTCGGTCTTGGTGGTCCAGCCGAGGGTGTTGGTCTCAGTCTTGGCGGTCGCCAGGCCGTAGGTGTCGGTGTAGTCGATGGTCTTTTGCGTTCCGGCGGCGTCCTTGACCGACCGGGGGCGGCCGAATTCGTCGTAGGTGGTGTCCGAGACCGTCTGGTAGGTGGGGATCAGGCCGTCGTGGGAGGCGAGCCGCTTGATGGTGGTCGGGTTACCCAGGGTGGGGGCGGTTCCGAGGACGGTCGCACCGTCGTAGAGGGTCAGGTCGTCGGAGATGACGTCCTTGGAGCGGTCAACGGTGCCACCGCAGTCCACTTTGACCGTCTCCACGCGGGAGACGAAGCTGTACATGTGCTTGGTCGCGTTGTCCGCGTACTCAGTAGTTGTGCACTTGTTGTCGGCGACGGCTGCCTGGCCGTAGTCCGCGACCTGGGTGACACGTCCGGTGGTGGGATCGTAGGTGTTCACGGACGCCGATTGGCGCCAGCCGCCAGCCGCGAGTGCTTCGTAGTTGTCCGTGCGCAGGGGGCTGACGTAGCGGGCGTAGTCCGTGCCCCAGCTCGCTGCGTTGGTCGATGTAACCTTGGTCCAGACCGTGTTGATGGACTTCTGGACGACCTTGGTGCCGTCGTAGGTCGTGGTCTCGAGCTCGAAGCCGGACTTCCAATCGGAGTCGGGGTAGCTGACGCCCTTGGAGTCGGTTACCGATGACGTCTTGGTGCCGCCGTCGGGGTTGACGTCTCCGTCAAGCCCTTGGAAGAAGACGTGCTCGGTCTTGGTGTTGGAGGCGTTGTTGGTGCCGTCGGAGGTCTCGACGCGCACCTTGCCGTAGCCGCGCCAGTCGCCCCAGGTGAGGTACTCGGTCTTGGTGAGTCCGTCGGGTCTGTTCTTTCGCCAGCCCGCGTCGCCGAGGTAGGTGTAGGAGGTGACCTGGTCGGGGCTCCCGCCGACCAGGTCGGTCTCGACCACGGAGGAGACGACGTATTTGTGGAACCAGTCGGTGATCGGGTCGGTCACGCCGGGCGGGTTCCACTTGACTGGGTAGCAGCGTGCCGTGGATTTGCCGGGGGTGGGCAGGTTCGTGGAGGTGCAGTCCGTGGCGGCGTAGTTGACGGACAGGACGCTGCCGGACTCGCTCTCCACGGCCGACATCCGGAAGCGGATGAAGGGCTGGATGTTGTCGCCGGCCACGTCAACGCGGTTGGCCAGCTGCTTGCCGTACAGCTTCACGGAGGGGACGGCGACGTCGGTGCCGACGAGGCCGGTGTGGTCGATGGTGTTGAGCCACAGCGACTTGGAGCCGTCACCGTTGTCGGTGAAGTCGTGCTTCAGGGTCCAGGAGTCGACGTCGTCGTACGTGGCGTCGCCGGTCCGGATCTGCGTGGTGATCTTGGAGAGCTTCTTGCGGGTCCAGAACGTCGGCGAGTTCTTGCCCGGGCACTTGGTGCTGGCCGCGCAGTTGCTGTCCCAGGGGACGTCGGGCCAGTCGGCGGCCGTGGCGTCGGTGAGTGCGCCGGTGGAGCAGTCGGTCAGAGCGCCGATGCAACGTTCGGCCGTGGTGAAGTTGACACGGGCGGACGGCTTCGTGTCGTACACCGTGCCGGCGCGCTGGCCGTAGTCGATGCGCTTGAGGTAGCCGCCGCGAATGTAGGCCTTGCCGTTCTCCTCGGTCTTCAGGCCCTGCGTGTAGTAGTTGGTCTCCTTGTTGTAGAAGTACGACATCGCGTTGCCATGGGCGTCCACGACGTAGTCGAGGTTCCAGCGCCATGCCTGGGTGCAGAAGGCGCTCGCGAACGTCGCGTCGTAGCAGGGCTCGCCCGAGTCGTCGCCGTAGACCGGGACGGTCCAGGTGGAGTCGGTCTGCTCATCACCGGTGGCGTATCCGGGGAGCTGGTTCAGGCCGAAGAAGTACTGGGTGCCGTCGGTGGCAGTGACCTTCCAGTGCTCTCCGTTGTTGTCGCCATTGGTAGTGCCGGTGAGCTTCTCGACCTTGCTGAAGTCGTCGGAGCTGACGCGCCACTCGCCGGTGGTGTCGTCCTTGATCAGCTCGCCTGAGGCGCCGCCGGCCAGGGAGATGGTGGCATTGTCGGTGCCCCAGCACTGGTCGCCCAGGTTGCTGGCCTGGCCGTCATCGGCGCACGGCTTGTAGCGGCGCTCGATGTAGCCGGGCTCGTAGGAGAAGCCCTGGCCGACCCAGGAACCCTGGTTGTTGGTAGTCGCGGTCTGCCCGTCGATGGACTGCGAGCTGTAGCCGAGGGAGACAGTGGGAGCCAGGCTGCCGGGCACGGGCGGGGCGGTGATCGGGTATGACCAGTTGAACGCACCCGAGGAGTTGGACACGCTCCACTCAGACGAGGCCTTCAGAGACGTGGCCCCGAAGTTGCCCTGGTCGCCGGAGGCTCCAGCGGTGGCCGCAAACACCGTGGCCGACGAGGCCGCCTCGTCCGCGCCGGCTGTCTCCGTGCCGAGCTGGGTGGACGTGCCGGAGGTCTCCGGGGCCGCGGACACCTTCGCGGTCAGGGTCTGCGCGGCCGCGTCATTGCTGCCCTTCAGCGGCTTGGGCGTGGAGCAGGTCTTCTTGTGCGGAGTGGTCAGGACACACGCGGGGTACTGGACCAGCCGCAAACGGGACCCGTAACTGCCACCGTAGGCGCCGGCGAAGTCCGCGTAGTCGAGGGTGACTTGGACCGGCCCGGTCTTCGTGTCACCGTCGGCGCGGGCCACGGTGAGCAGGGTGCCGTCGACCTTGGCGGCCTTGGCCTTCTTCTGGTCGAGCACGGCCACGCGCACGGAGGCGGGGCTGGTCTTGCCGGTAGCCGCGACCTTGACCGGGAGCCCGTCGGCCTTGGCGGGCTTCTTGCCGAGGGTGACCTCGTCGGCGGCGGCCTTGGGCCAGTGCCGGTTGGTGGCCGCGGACTTCACCGCCGCCTTCTCGGCAGGGTCCGACTTGCCGTACTTGCGGGCCTTGGCGTTCTTGCCGTGGACGGGATCGTCCAGGTTCTTCTGCGTGGCGGGTCTGGTCAGACCGCCATCTTTGGCCGTGGCCTGTGGCGCGTACTGCGGCAACAGGCCGACGGCCAGGGCGACCCCTAGCCCGAGCACAGTGCTCCGGGCCGGGATGCGCCACCGGGACCGGTAGGGCGAGCGCATGACAACTCCGTAGGGAGAGATGGTGAATGAGGAAAGGTGGATTGGTGGAAAGCGAAGAGGGCGGGCGCCCCGCGACCCGAGTCGTGTGGACTCGCGTTGCGGGGCGCCCGCCTCTGACTCAGCCCGTCAGGTGACGGTCTCTTCGATACTCGCGCCGGCGGGCAGCACCGTGACCGTGGGCACGATGCTCGCGTCCAGCGCCCCGCGGTACATCCGCAGTTCGTCGATGGCGCCGGCGAAGTAGCCGGATGCGGCGGCGCCGGTCAAACTCCGTCCGACCTGCAGCGAGGCGGTGGTGAAGTCCCACGTGTTGTCCCACGGCTCCTGGGCGGCCAGGGTGCCGTTGACGTACAGCAGCACGTCGCCGAAGACCGCGGAGTAGACCAGGGCCAGGTGATCGCCGTCGCCCTCGCTGCTGGGCACGACAGCGCCGGCGTTGATCGCCGATGTGGTCGAGCCGGCCGCGTCCTTGTCGGTGACCGCCAGCTGCCAGCGGTTGGCGGAGGCCAGGTACTTCACGGTGACAGCGCTGCCGTTGGTTCCGGCAAGGGACAGGGCCGTTTGGTCCTTGGTCGACCCGGCAGACGCGAGGCGGGCCCGGGCGGTGAGGGTGAAGCTGTCCTCCTTGGCCAGGAGTCCGGCCGCGCGGGTCGCGTACGCGTCGGTGCCATTCAGCGCCAGGTGCCCATCCCCCCACAGGGGTTCGGCGGGCGGGACACAGTCCGGGTCCACCGCCGGGTCGCACGAGTCGTCCGGCAGGTAGATCGCCGCGCCGCCACCCAGGGTCAGGCCGGTGCCTGCGGCGTCCTCCGGGGAGACGCCGCTGGTGGCGCTGTCGACCTGCCAGTAGGCGAGCTGGCTCGCGGAGACCCCGCCGAGCTCCTGGCCCTCGGCCTCTGGGACCACGCGGTCGTAGACCTTGACGTCGGCGATGCTGCCCTTGAAGTTGCTGGTGTAGCCGTCGAGGGAGAGCTTGCGGCCGATCTGGAGGCTGCCTGTCGCGTTCCATGTGGTGCGGCGCTTCTGGACGTCTTCCTTGATCAGGTCACCGTTGACGAAGAGGCTGAGCGTGCCCAGCTCGTTGTCGTACACGCCGATCAGGTGGGTCCAGCTGCCCGGCACCGCGGTGGCACCAGACACCTTCCATGAACCCATCGACTCCATGTCGCTGAACGGGGTACGGAACGTCCACGACTCCGTGTCCACGTCGTAACCGAGGTCAAAGCCAGGGTTGGCCGTGCCGTCCTGGCTCACGATGGTGACGTCGTCCGTGGGGCGCGCCGGCAGGTTGACCCAGGCACTCACCGAGAACGTGCCGCTGGTGTCGACCGCGGGCTGGCCTGCGTCCAGGTAGGCGTTCGCGCTGCCGTCGAGGGCAGCGGCGGTGTCCGTGGGGCCAAGAGGCCCCGCATCACCGAATGCCACACCAGAGCCAGGAGTTGCGGCGGGGGCACCACTCATTCCAGCCGCGGTGGCCGAACCCTTGGCGTCACCGAGCGTCCAGCCCGCGGCGGGGGCCCTACCGTCGCTGACCAGGAAGACATAGGAGGTCGGAGTCTTCTGCGAATTACCTGCGCTATCAACCGCCTTGGCCTCTACATACATCGGCCCCTCGTCTGGTGGCATCCAGCGCACAGTGGCCGGTCCGCCCAAGGACTCGGCGTCGACGGTCTTCCAACAGTCCGTCGTCGGGACTGCACAGTCGCCCGTGAAGCGGTACTTGTACTGCTTCACGTCTGCTGTCACTGAATCGAAGGTGAAGCTACCGTAGTCGCCCATGCCTGCGTGATACGCATCATCGTTCGGGTATGCCGTCGAGGTGACCACCGGCGCCTTGGGGGCTTTGTCGTCGTAGATGAACTCGCAGCGTGTCTGTGTGCCTTCCAGGCTCCACGGGCCAGTGTTGGTCGTCGAGGGGCCATCATCCTTGCCACGTACCGCCCAGCCGATGGTCACGTTCTGCGGAATGGTGAAGCCCGGCTGGCCATCGCCTGCGATATCCGACCCCACCACGTACGTGGAGAAGGTGGCCACGCCGGTTTGGCCGCTCGTGGACGCGTTGTGTGTACCTTGGGCCGCGGTCGTTGCGTAGTGGTCGTACGTCGTGCTACCGACCGTCCAGAACACGTGGAACTCTGCCTGCAGACTCTCCGAGCTGCCCTTGCCCGCGTCCCCGTGGTCCAGGTCCTTGATGGACGCGATCAGCCTGGGGGCCTCCGACACATAGTGCTCCCCCGCGTTGCCGTACTCGCAGTCGGCGCCCGGCGTCATCTTCAGGTCATCCATGGCCGGCTGCAGGGGCGGTCGGTTGTAGGTGACCTCGAGGTGGGCGTTGCCGCAGAACCGCTTCCAGTAGGAGTAGTCGCCTTCGTCACCGGCCTTGAGGCGGAACGTCGTGGTGTCCCAGCCGCTGTCCGCGGCCTTCTGAACAGTGCTCTTTACGTTGAAACGCACGTTCTGGTTCGTGGACGTACAGGAACCCGCCGGATTAGTGGGTGACTGCGAAGTGATGGCGTCCTTCAGAGACGGCTGGTTGCCCCAGTTCGTCGAGGAACTGATCGCGCTCGCCCCACTCGAGTTGACCCGACCCAGCTGCACCTCACGTGCGGAGGTGCTGTAGGTGTGCACCATCGTCACCGCGAACTCGGCAGAGACGATGCCCTTGCCTTCGAAGGTCCCCGTGGGAATCGCAAAGAACTGCCGCTTGACATCGCTGCTGCTAGTGCATCGATAGGAGACGTCCGCTGGGCACCGGCCGACGCCCTCGTCGTCGCTGAACTTCCAGAACTCCGACGAGGAGTAGTACGAGGACACCATGGTCCAGCCGGTGCGGTTGGCGGTCTTGTACACGGGGTCGATGTAGACCGGGTAGACCGTGTCCTTGCCCTTGAGGAGGGCAGCGTCGGGGGTCAACGTGACCGTGTCCCGGGCCGTGTCCACAGCGACATCGGAGACCTGGGCGCCGTCCGGCGGCGTCACCGTGCCGTCCGTCCCGGTACTGGCGTCTGTGGGAGTTGACGGGGATGCGGAGGGTGTCTGGGTGGCCGAGTCCGGAGCCTCGCTCGTGTGGCTGGAGTCCCACATCATCGGCTGGGGCGCCTCGAAGACCGTGCCCCCGCTGCCGCTGTCCTGTGCCTCGAGACCGCCGTCTTGCGTCATCTTCAGCTTGACGGAGCCGGTGTCCACCGGGAAGTCGAGCTGGGCAAGTTCGGGGTTCGCTGCGGCCTTCGCATTCTTGACGACCAGGACGTGCGAGAAGCCCTCGGCACTGGCAGTGACTCGGAGGTCGACACCATGCAGGACGTTCGCATACGTCGCGGTGGCCCCGTCGATCTTCGGCTTGGGCAGTTTGTGCGGCCAGTCCAGGGTCAGGGAACGGCCGTCCTTCTCGATCCCGGCGAAGGTCTTGTCACCGCCGCCCGAGAAGGTCATGGCCGTCAGGGCCGCCTTCGGCGTGAAGGTGCCGTTGCGCTGCTTGACGAGCGTGGTGTCGATGCCCGTCCATTTGCCGTCCTTGCGGGTACGGATGGGCTGGACATACTCGGTGGTCGTGAAGGTGCCATTCGGGTTGGCGACGGTGGTGCTGCGCTCGTCGCGCAGTGCGAGTACCTCCACCTTCTTCCCGGACTTGGCAGCCTTGGCCTGGGCTTCGGCCGTTCCAGCGGCGGTCTGCGGGTCATGTGTCGCGGCGGCCGCCGGTTGAGGCTCGGCGCCGAGGCCGGGGATGACGCCGAGGCCGGTGGCCAGGAGCGCGGTGAGGGTGGCGGCGATGACGGCGGCGCGGCTCCGCCCGCCGTTGCCTATGGCATGGCGCTTCATGTTGGAGTTCTTCTCTCTTGCCATGTCGCCCGTCACCCGACCACGCCGAAGGAGGTTCCTGCGTCAGGAATTCCGCCTGCGCCCGGCTTGAACGTGGTGGTGCCCGCCGTGGTGGACCCGGAGATGTCCGTCCACGGGATGCTGTAGAGAGCGCCCTTGGGGGTGTCGGAGGCCTTGCTGTAAGGCACGCCGACATAGAGGTTGGCGCTCCCCGCGGTCAGGCTGATGCCGGTGTAGTCGCGTGTGGTCGCGGTTCCAGGCAGAACACTGCCGCTCACCGCCCGGGTGATGATCTTGTCGTTGGCGCCGATCGAGACGTCCAGGGGGCGCAGGATCTGCACTGCGCCGGCGTCCTTCACACCCGCGACATCGCGTCCTGGTATGCCCACCGCAAGCCGGATGGTGGCATCGCTGCTCACTGCCGAGGTGTCGGTGTTGGCAATGGCCACCCTCTGGCCGAAGAAGTCGCCCTTCGTCGGGAACCCGTCGACCCCGTCGGCGGAAGCATCGATCGCCGCCAGCTCTATGTAGGCACCCGTGGGCTGGATCCGGATCACCGACACGGCGCCGGAGTCGGTCACCGAGCCGACCGACTCAGTCGGTGTACCGACCGCCAGCAGGGCATCCGAGTTGTACGTCTGGTCACTGGGGCGGAAGTTCGTCATGTCGATCGATGTGCCGAACTGGTCGTTGGGCTCCGCGGTGCCAGCCAGGCCGACGCCGGCATCCGCCTGATCCAGACCCACCAGCGCGGTGGGCACGCCACCGGCGATGGTGTGGTTGAACACGGTGACCGCACCCGCGAACGAGGCGTCGGTGCCGATGGTCTCGCCCGGGGCGCCCACCGCGAAGAAGCGGTTCGTCCCGGTCAGCGAGTAGCCGAACCGGTCATGGGCCTCGACGACTCCGGGGACCCCGGCGTCGTCTTCGTTGGCGGTGGTCTTGGTCGTGCCCTGCATGTAGTGGATGCAGCCGGCGTCGGCGTAGTCCTTGCCACCGCTGGTGACGTTCTCTCCCGGCGCCCCGATGACCAGGTACGGGAGGCTGGTTGAGGTGGTGCCCGACTGCAAGGCGAAGCCGAAGCGGTCGTATTCCTCTGTGGTTGTGTTCGGATCGAACTGGGCCTGGGTGTAGGTCTCGATGGCCGATCCGACACCGATGCCGGTGGGTGTGCCGTGGATGACGTAGACCGCGCCGGCATCGTGCAGGTCAGCGCCGTCCTTCGTCACGTCCTCGAACGGCGCACCCACCACCAGGTCCGTGCAACCGTCACCATCGGCGTCGTACGCGGTGCGCGAAGCCCCGAACTGGTCGCCACGCTCCGGAGTAGCGGTCATCCCGCTGGTGGCCTGGGAGATCTCGAAGACCCCCTTGCCGCCACCCAGCACGACCCTGACCAACCCGGCCCGCAATGCGCCGCTCACGGTCGCGTTCGGATCACCCACGACGGTGTCCGTGACGCCGTCGCCGTTGAAGTCTGTCGCGGTTCCGCCCGTGCACGCGGCGGCCGCAGCCGCCGAGTGCCCGAGCGAAACCAGCCCCCCGGTCGCCGCAAGAACCATTGCCGCCCCTGCGGCCATTCCGGCCACGCTCATGCGTCTGAGCATGAGTGCCCCACCCCACCCCTCATATTCCGTTTTGTCGCACCGCTCAGGTCCATGCAGCACGAATTAAAGAATCCGCACCCACCCGCACAGCCGAGCGGCCGTAAAACTAGCCGGAGGGCATACTCGCATGTCAAGCGCAAACCCAAATCCCTCAAAGAAGCGGATTAGAGCCTTCCGGTTAAATGATCGCCAAGTCGGGCAAACCTGTACGGCGGGAACTTGACGAAGGGTCAGCCAGTGCTTCATAGTCCCTTTACTTTGCACACCCAGGAAGTTCGGAGCCTCGACACCGTCCACCTCCATCAGGCCAGTCCGCGAGGGAAGATAAGCGGCAACCGTGACGAATCACCCTCGACGCGACAGGCGTTGATCGTGAAGACTCCGTGAAGCATCTGCTGGATGACCTCGCGGTTTGTGTGGCATGCTCGCCGGTTTGCCGCCCCTCACGCACGACCGTCAGCGACGTAGCCGAGTGAGGCGAAACGACTCATCCAGCGAACCGAAAATCGCCAATACGCGCGACGAATATCCGCCTCGAAATTCCGCCCGCCCCATCGACACAAGACGTTTCACAGAAAGGCGTAGGCCAGGATTTTCCGGTCGCCGGGTGGCCGATTTTCGACGCCCCCACCCGAGTCGGCAGGCTGCAGCCATTCCAGTCGCGGAGTGGCTCAAAAGGAGCGCCTCAAAGGTCGGCCGCGACCCCAGGTCGCGTAATACCTAGCTCGTCATCGGGCAGCCGGACCGTCTTGGCCTCAGCCGACTCCCGCGCTATCCGTCCCGCGGTTGCACAACCAGTATGTTTCCGACAAAAGATCAGGTAGAGCATTCATGCCCTCACGCGTCCAAGCGCTCGCAGAGCGCATGCTGCCGGCTCGGATACGAAGAGAGCGCGCCGGGCGACGCGCCACCGCTCAGGCCGCAGCCACGGAACGCAAGCGCCAGGAGCGGATCGCAGCGCGGCGAGGTGCCCTGCTGGACTCCGATGGCGATGTGCGGACGGTGACCGTCGAGGGCCGCACGTTCTACGGACGAGTAGTACGAACCTTCACTGCGGCCGGCGCCTCTGCCCATAACCTGGGTCTGGTGAGCGACGCGCTGGAGCACGCTGGCGTCGAGTACTTCCTTGTCCCCGGCCGTTCCCGCATCCGCCACGTCGTGGGCATGCGCCACAGCGACCGCAAGCAACTGCTGGACGCACTGCGAAAGATGTACGGCTCTACCCCGATGTACGCGATGAGACCGGGCAGCGATCCGATACCCCAGGACGCGGTTCTGTACGCGGACGGAGCGCTGCCGGAGGACCTCAAGCGCCAAGACACGATCCGCTTCGGCGAGCTGCTGCTCGGCCCTGACGGCCAGTTGCTCGCCGACCTGGGATTCGGCTGTGACGTGGAATTCTGGCGTGACGGTGCGAAAGTCGTGGGCTCCAAGCGGGCCGTCACCCTACGAACCCAACCTCCGCAGCAGGTACTGGTGGACTCGCTGGTCGCACCGCGCCTCAACTCCGTCACTGACGTGCTGCCCGCCGCCGCGCGGTTACCAGCCGTACGCGAGATACAAGGGCGCGAGCACCCCACCTACGCCGACTTTCTCCAACCACGTGTGGACGCGGTCGACTTCCCTATCGACGTCGTATACACCTGGGTAGATGGCTCCGACCCCGATCTGCGGGCCAGGAGGGAGTCACATCGCGTGGGCGCACCGCGAATCCATGCCCGCGAGACCGGCGCCTCCCGGTACACCAGTCACGACGAGCTGAAGTACTCCCTGCGATCGCTTGACATGTATGCCCCGTTCGTTCGCAACGTCTACATCGTCACCGACGGACAGACACCTGCCTGGCTGGATCCCGACGCCCTGGGTATCCGCATCGTCGACCACAAGGAGATCTTCGCCGACCCCACGACACTCCCGGTCTTCAACTCGCATGCCATCGAAGCACAGTTGCACCACATCACTGGCCTGTCTGAGCGTTATCTGTACTTCAACGACGACTTCTTCCTCGGCCGCCCCGTAACTGCCAGCCACTTCTTCCACGGCAACGGCGTGGCCAAGATCCCCTTCTCACCCTTCCAACTGGGCCTCGGTGAACCTCACCCCGACGAGCCCGCACCCAACTCGGCCGGCAAGAACGTACGAAGACTGCTGCTCGCCGCGCACGGACGATTCACCACGAACAAGTTCATGCACACTCCCCAACCGCAGATCCGCGCGGTGATGGAGGAGCTCGAGGAGCGCTTCGCCGAGGACGTGGCACGCACCAGCAGTGCCCGCTTCCGTTCCGTGACGGACATCGCGATGACGGCGTCCCTGCACCACCACCACGCCTACGTCACCGGCCGAGCCGTGCCAGGCAAGTACAACCTGCGCTACATCGACGTGGCACAACCGGACGCGACAGCTGGACTCGCTGAACTCGCCCGCACCCGGCGCTATGACTTCTTCTGCCTCAACGACGTCAGCACCCCGGAATCCGAGCAGGAACGCATCACCGCCGAGCTCCACACCTTCCTCGAGTCGTACTTCCCCTTCCCCAGCCGATTCGAGGTTTGACCAACCTGTCGCGCGGAACGATGGGAGCCCTGCGCCTGGGCGCCCTCGTGATCTGCACAACAGCCAGCAGGAACGTATCGGGGAGGTACTTGGTATCCGGGCCCTTTAGACCTTAAAGCCCAACGCTGAGATGGTGCCTGCCCATCGCCGTCGTCTGCAGCCCGCATGGCCGCAGCCGCCGCAGTGGCACGACAGGTGTATTCGGAGCATGGGTAGCATTCTTTCCGGGAGGACGAGGGCAGCACCGGGGCTCGGTCTGCGCCACAGGATCCAGTACCAGCCGAGCCGTGCACCCCCGGGACCCGAGGCTGGGCGCCGGGGATGCGACGTGAAGTGGTTGTCAGGGCGTGGTCTGGTAGGCCGTTCGGTAGGTGTCGAGGACGAGGCCGAGTTGGTTCAGCTGTTGGGCGCAGCGTGCTGCGAGCAGGTCGGTGCTGTGCCCGCATGGACCCAACAGGCCGCTGACCGGGATGAAGGCCGTTGTGCGGCGGTCGTCGAGGGCTTCGGTGAGGCGGTCGCGGGAGTACGCGGCTTGCAGGCGCAATCGTTCGTAGAGCCGGTCGGCCTCCCGGGCTGATTCCAGGACCAGTTGGGCCAGGGCAGCGTGAGGGCCGTCGGCCTGGGTCTGGATGCGCAGACGCTGGTTGGCGTCCCGGCCGAGGAGGTCGTGTACGGCCTGTTCGCCGGGTCCCTGGGGTGCGGCAGGCGTTGAACCCGTGGTGTGCGGAGCGGTCTTGGCTGTGCCGCGTACGCGGCTGGGCGGGTTGGTCATGACCGGTTGCCCTTTCGTGCCGTGGGGTGGGCGGGATGGCGTTAGAGGTGTTCGCCGTAGCGGCAGGTGTCGGTGTGGCCCTGGTCGCGGTCGAAGGTGTCGGGGGTGCCACCCTGCCGGTCGCAGTCCGCGATCTGGAGGGGGCCGTGCGCCAGGTAGTCGCCGAGGTCGGCGAGGTGGCGGATCGTCGCGGCCGGGACGTCGGCGAAGCATTCCGGGCAGGGCCCGAGCAGCTCGAAGGGCTCGTCTTCGTAGACGGGGTAGCGGAGCAGGAAGCGATACGTCTCGTTGGTTTCGGGGCAAGTGGCGGTGGCCAGTACCGGTTCGCCGGGTGTGGTGCGGCGACGGAGCCAGTCGGGTTCGGTGGTGATCTGGTCCAGGCCCAGTCCGAGGAGGGCGGCCAGGCGGATCGCGGTGCGGGCGTGTTCCTCGCCCCGGTAGCGGCCGTGCGGGCTGACGGCCATGTTGTGGCGGATGAACACGGCTGCGGAGTGGGCGCGTTCGGTGATCGAGGCCATGACGGGGGTGCTCCTTCGCGTGAGTTAGTCCCGTGAGCGGTGTGGGGCCGCCCGCCCGGCAGGTGGGCGGCCCAGGGCTCGGGGTGTAGCGCGGCCGCGGGTGGTGCGGCCCGGGGGTGGTCAGGTGCGGGTGGCGGCGGTCAGGGCGGCGCTCGCGGCTGTTGCGATTGCGGCGGCGGCCTGGGCAGGGTCGGTCAGTTCGAGGAAGGTTGCGCCGTCCAATGGGCGGGCGTTGGGGGCGAAGGCGAGCCAGAGGACTGCGCAGCCGGTCGCGCGCAGGGCGGTGATACGTGCGGCGGCGTTGGCGGCTTCTTCGGGGTAGTAGTGGCCGTCGGAGGCGATCACCAGGAGGCGGCCTGCTCCGGGGTGGTTCAGGTTGAGTCCGGCGGTGAGGGCATCGATGGCTTCGGCCAGACGGTGGCCGCTGCCGCTCGCGTCGAACTCGGTGACCCGGGCCGGGGTGCGTCCGGGGGCAGTGATCGCGGTCAGGGCACGGTCGTAGGCGACGGTGGCGCTGCGGGAGTCGGGGTCGGTCAGGGCTGTGGCCCGGGCCAGGATCCAAGCGGCCGAGGCGATGGGTCCGGCTGCCGAGCCCATGGAGCCGGACACGTCCACCGCGATGGCGACCCTGAGGGGTGGGGTGGGGGTGTGTTTGCGCTGGGTGTGGATCCAGGGGGTGGCGGTGGGTACGGCTCCGGCGGCTTGCTGGGCGTCGCGGGACAGGGCCTGGCGCATGTTCAAGCGGCCGGGCGGCGCCGCCGAGGCGGTGATGGTGGCGGTGCGCTCGCGGTAGGCGGCCGCCCGCAGGGCGCGGGCCAGGCGTCCGGCTGCCGCCTTCTCCGGCCCGGTGGGGGTGCGGGTGCCGGTCACCGGTGAGCGCAGTTTCCTGCGCGGGTGCGGGCGCCTGCCGGGCAGTACCGGGCGGGCGCCGGGCGTGAACACCTGGCTTGCGGTCTGGGCGGCTTGCCGCTGTTGCTGGGCCTGTTCGGCTTTGGCCCGCGCTCGTTCCTGGCGGGCGGCATCGGCCTGCTGGCGCGCCTGGGTCTGGGCTTGTTCGTTGCGGCGCACTGCGCGGACCGTCTGGCCAACTGCCTCGGCCAGGGCACCGGGTGCGCCGTGTGGCGGGGTGCAGGAGCCGGGGATCGGGGGTGGCTCGGGGGCGTGGGGTTTTTGGTCGAGCGCCTGGCACCAGGCCTGGCCGTGACCGAGCATCGCCTCGGTGTCGTCATCGGCTGTGGCGTGGGCGGCCGTCCAGATCGTGGAGAGCTGGGCGAGGAGGTCGGGGCCGAGGATCGCGGTGACCGCCTGCTCGACCGGTTCGCTTTCGTCGGGGTCGAGGATTCCGGCATCGCGGCGTGCGAGCAGGAGTCCGGCGACGAAGGCGGCCTGCCATCGGTCGGCGGGGGCCTGGTCCATCATCTCGGCCATCACCACCGTGTGCACCGTGGCCCGCAAGAAGCGTCGGTCGTCGGGGCGGCGCGCGAGGTGGGCGGCCTCGGCGCGGGACTCCTCCAGCATTTCGGCCGCCGCACGCTGAGCGGTACCGCTAGGCACGGTTGGGGTGAGCCACCGGGAGTGGGCGGCGTGCGCGGCTTCGTGGATCATCGCGCCCCAGGCCACCGGGTAGCGTTCTTCGTCCCCTGCCCGCTGCGGGTGCAGAGTGCGGGGGCGATGCGGGGTGAACAAGGCCGCGTCGATCTCGAGGTTCGCGGTGGCGGGGAAGAACGCGGCCGGGGCGCCGGAAAGGGTTCCCGGGGCGCAGGTCACCAGGATGTCCTGGCGTCCGGCGAGTTCGGGCAGGCGCTCGGTCAGTTCCGCCGAGATCCGCAGCCACTCGACCGCCTCCGGGCGAGGCGCCGGGTCATACAGCGGGCCGCCGTCGTCCTCCCAGCGGGCGAGCGCCTCCTGCGTCCCGGTCGGGGCGGGCGGGTGGTGGTGCACGTGGGCGGGGGCAAGCGTGGTCATCGCAGGGTCCTTTCGAAGCTGTTGCGCGGAGGGGGCGGCCGGGCCGTACCGCCGGGGCGGTACGGCAACCGGCAGGCAAGGGTGGCGAGTTAGAGCTGGCGGCCCAGGGCGAGGGCGGTGACCGGGCTGCCGATGGCCTTGGTGACGATCTCGGTGACCGTGTCCCGGTCTTCCAGGGGCGCGATGCCGACCAGGTTGGCGAAGGCCACTGCGGTGCCGAGTACGTCGGCGATCTTCTGGAAGGCGATCAACTCGCGCAGTTGCGGGGCCCAGCCGACTTCTCCGGCCTCCTGGCGGGTGGCGAGGTTGCGGGCGACCCTCACGGCCGTGCGGTTGATGTTCAAGGAGGCGGCCAGGTCGTAGTCGGAGCCGACCTGGATCTGCATGCTGAACCGGGAGGCCAGGGCCTCGGTCAGGACCGCGCCGTGCACGCCGGGGTTGTGCCCGGCGATCACGTAGAACCCGTCGGCCGCCGTGATCGTCTCGCCCTTGTGTGCCTTGACCTGGATCTGCCTGCGCCCGTCCATCGCCGGGTACAGGGCCGCCAGGACCTTCGGGGAGATCAGGGTCGCGTCGTCGAGCAGGAGGGCGCGGCCCTCCTGCATGGCCGTGACCAGCGGCCCGTAGATGAACTCGTATCCGCCCTGGTCGTCCTGGGTGTATTCCCCGATCAGGTCGCCGACCGTAGTGTCCCCGTCCCCCGCCACGGTGATCAGGTCCCCGAAGGCGGCCTCGATCAGGGAGGTCTTCCCGGTGCCCGGCGGCCCGTAGAGGAGGACCGGGACGCTGGCCTCGCGCAGGCGCTGGAGCGCCTCCACATCGGGCAGGTTCGCCAGCGCCCTGGGGTGGTAGCGCTGCCCGTTGGGACGGGTGACTGGGCCGGGGCGCCCGCTCGGCGGCGGTGCGGGTGCGGGCACCGCGCCCGCCTGACGGGGCCTAGGTGCGCTCGGGGGTGAGGCGGCCGGGATGTGCTGGGCTGCGGCGGCTGTGGTCGATGTCGCCCGGTAGGTACGGGGCTTGTCACCCAGCCGCTCCGCCTCACCCCGGGTGACGAGGGTTTCGCAGGCGTTACCGACCGCGCCGCCCGAATGCCCCAGCTGCTTGGCCAGTTCGGTCACCGTGTAGCGGCCCTGCGGGCTGGTTGCCAGGATCCCGGCGATCCGGGCCCGCAGTTCACCAGGGCGGGACTTGCCTGATGCGGCGGGCGCGGAGGTCGAGGGGGCAGGGGTACTTGCGGCCATGGCGAAGCCTTCCTCTCACTGTCTTAAGGAGAAATCGGTGGGGGTTCGCGCCAGCCCTCGCTCGCTCAGCGGTCACCGAGGGCTACCGGGCAGGCCGGTCGGCCAGCGGGCCGGTGATGAGGGCCGTGGCGTGATTTGGGCATCGAGGTGCCGAGGCGCGTGTGTGGTGGGGGTGGCGGCGCCGTCCCGGGCTGAGTGTCAGCGCCGGGCGGCACCGCAATACGTGGTGTGTCCAGAGGCGCGGTGCCGGGAGTCCGGGGTCAGCCTTCGCGGTCGGTCAGCGTGACGGTGATGTGGCTGCCGAGCACCGAGGTGATCTCGGTGGGCTTGCCGGTAGCGGGGGCGGTGACGCGCACCCGGACCCGGGACCAGGCCCGGCCCTTGGTGTGCCCGTTTTCGACCGCCATCAGCGTTCCGCCGAACTTCACTCGCGTCCCGAACTCGCCGAAACCGAGTTCTTCCCATTCGTCATGACACACGAGCGTTTCGAACTCGATCCAGTTCAGCGCGTCCGCCTGACACAGCTCTACCGCATTCACTTTATAGCCGCCCACCCGAATCACCTTTCTGCATTCGGCCGCCCATTCGAAGAATCCTCCGCCGGGCCCTTTTCGCCTTTCCCGTTCCGTCCCTTTCGGGAACAATTTAAATATAGCTCGGTTCGAGGGTGCAGTGAAGTCGGCATTCAGGCTTGATAATGCTGGAATTCTCGTGAATTCACGACGCGAATAATGGCAAATTCGGGGCGTCGCGACGCTTGTTGTCGTGACCCCGCGATCCGGCGACCGAAATCAAGGCCCCTGCGGGCGCCGGCGGAACCGGGAAATCGAGCGCGCGCTCGAACGGCCCCGGCGGCACGGCCCCGGCGGCACGGCCCCGGCGGCACGGCCCCGGCGGCACGGCCCCGGCGGCACGGCCCCGGCGGCACGGCCCCGGCGGCACGGCCCCGGCGGCACGGCCCCGGCGGCACGGCCCCGGCGGCACGGCCCCGGCGGCACGGCCCCGGCGGCACGGCGGGCGCCTCCGGCTTCGCCTGGGCGCCCGCCTCACCCGGCTGAGGGGTCGGCGAACTGCCTCAAACAAGGAAGGAAGAGAGAAGGGGTGGGGTGATGGGAAGAAGCAGGTGAGAACAGGTGCAGGCAATGAGTGAGCTGCGTATAGGGGAAGCAGTGGGGGTGGGCCGCCGGTGCCTGCAGATCGGGACAGTTTCTCGTACCGATATGCAGGCTGGCCCGGTCCGCGGTGGCGGATCGGGCCGTGGCCTGGGCGGATGCCCGCGCAGGGTGCTCCTGTGCAAGCGGGACGGCGGGATGGACCCCGGTGGCAGGACGGGGGTCGGGACGAGCGGGAGGACTTCACCTTCGGGTGGGTGTGCCTCCTGCCGGCGCCCGGCGCAGGGGTGGGGCCTGGTTGAGGAGTGCGAGGGTGGCGGCTTCGGGGGCTTCGTCGATGGAGGCGAGACGGTCCGTGAGAAGGGCCAGGGTGCGGTGGGCGGCATCGTCACGGCCCAGGGTGATCTGGAGCTGGATGATGCGCCGGTAGACGCGTTCGTTTTCCGGGTCGAGGTCGGCGGCCTGGTTGAGCAGGGCGAGGGCGGGTTCGGGGTCGGCGGACTGTTGTGCGGTGTGTTCGGCGAGCAGCATCAGGGCGTCCAGCGCGCGTCGGTGCAGGGCGATCCTGAAGCCCTGGGCCCACAGGTAGTCGGCGCCTTCACATAGCTGCCCGGTGTAGAGGGTGGTGGCGCGTTGGAGGGCTGTGGCGCGTTCGTACGGGGAGTCGGCGCGGGTGGCCTGGGTGAGGGCATCGGTGAACGCGGTGACGTCCGTGGAGATGTATTGCGGGTCGAGGCGGTGGATAGGGCCGCTGAGGGTGACGAAGGCGACCTCCTTCTTTCCGGTGGCGCTGCGGAAGACGCGCCGGGCGGCGCGCCGCAGGTTTTCAAGTTCCGCTTTCATTTCGGTCGGGTCGTCGGCCAGTTGCATTTTCTCGGCGATTTCTTCGCCGCGCAGACCGCTTTGGTGGGCCGCGAGGAGGGCGATAAATTCCCGGGTCTCTTCTTTCCTGGTGTCGGCGAGTGTGCATTCTTCGCCGTGGACGAGGAGTTTGAATCCTCCGAGGAGGGCCAGGTGCACCGGGCGAGGCGGCCCGGTCTTCAGCGCGGCGGGCGGGGCCAGAGACTCAGGGCTGGGGCGGGGGTCATTGGGGCGCTGCGGCGCCGGGGCGCCGGCCGGTTCGGGGGCGAGGGCATCGATGGCCTCGAGTGGGGCGGGGTCAGGGTCGGGGCCCGGAGTATCCGTGGGGGCGGTGGGGGCGTGTGGGGCGGTGTGGTGTCCGTGGGCGGCCAGGAGCCCTTGGGCGAGTTCGTGGCCCGTGTCGGGGGTGAGGAGAAACATCGTGGCGCCGTCCAGGGCGGCGAGAGGGCCTGTGGAGGTGCCGTCGGCGGCGATGGCGAGCTGGTGCTGTGCCACGTCGCGCTGACCGCCGAGGGTCACGACGGCGAGCTGGCCGGCGCCGGTCCGTGCGGCCAGGGCCCGCAGCCGGCCGTCGTCCTCCCCGGGACTCTGGCCGTCCAGGAGCAGCACGTGGAAGGCGGGCGCATCCTGTACCAACGCTTCGGAGTCCAGGCGCTGTTCGTGGCGGAAATGCTCCAGCAGCGCGTGCTCGGCTGCCTGGCCCGCTTCGGCCGCGTTGCCGGTGAGCGTCCACGCCGGGAGGGGTGCGTCGATGCCGGGCAGCAGGCGGCTCACGGTTGCCTCGTGGGCGAGTAGCTGTACGCGTGGTGGGGCGGGTCGAAGGCGCTGGGCCGCGGAGGCGATGGCGATCAGGAGGTGGCGTGCGGTGTCCTCGGCGCCCGGCCCCGCCAGGTGTACGCCGCCGGGTGCGGTCAGGGCATCGATGCTGACTTCCCGTCCGGCGCGCTCCGCGATGGTGACCGTGCCCGGCGGCCCGGCCTCGGCCGGGGCGGTGCGCCGCGCCATGATGTCGGGGTTGTGGTGGCGGGTGGCACGGCTTGCCAGGTGGGCTTGGTTGCTGCGGTGCAGGGCCTCGCCGAGCAGCAGGTCGTCGTCCTCCAACGGCTCGCAGAGGGCATCGAGGCGGGGAGTGCGGCGGCGAGTGGCGTGCCACCGGGCGAAGCCGATGGCTGCCGCGATCCCGGCTGCGGTGGTGACACCGATCGTGGAGGCGGCGCCCAACCCGATAGCCACCGGGCGGCGTTCCTGGGCCTGGTGGTGATCGTGCTGCTGACGGTCTGTGTGCCGCTGCTCGTCGCCGTGACCCCCGCGGCCGGGGGGCTGGCTCTCGTGGGGTGCGGGGGCCGGAGTGGGTGTGCTGGGCGGCGGCTTGGCGGGCGGCTGGGGCGGAGGGGGTGCGGGAGCGTTGTGTACGGGCAGGTGCAGGCGCCAGCCCGGTTGGATGTGGTCTGGGTCGGAGAG
Source organism: Streptomyces sp. DS1-CR2 (assembly GCF_055760475.1). Taxonomy (NCBI): domain Bacteria; kingdom Bacillati; phylum Actinomycetota; class Actinomycetes; order Kitasatosporales; family Streptomycetaceae; genus Streptomyces; species Streptomyces sp. DS1-CR2. The sequence goes on along the minus strand of NZ_CM147085.1, from coordinate 7,524,018 downwards.
CAGCTCGCCGTCGGATTGCCGGATGGCGCAGCTCAGTTGGTAGATCTTGGGCCAGTGGAGGGGGTCGCCGAGGTGCTGTTCCGCGATGCCCCACAGTGTGTCGCCGGGTTGCACGACGTACGTGGCGGGCTCTGCATTGTCGGCTCGCGCGGGTGGCACCTGCAGGGGCGCGACAGCCGCAACTGGCCCTGCGGCGGGGCTCATGGCAGGCGCTGTGGCGTGCGCGACGGGCAGGCGCCAAAGGCCGATCAGGGCGATGAGCAGGGTGCCAACGAGGAGTGCGGCGGCGGCCCGGTGGGCGGGCAGCGTCGCAGTCCGGCGCCGCAGCAGTGCCGTGTCCCGCATGAGCGTGGGCAGGCGCCGCAGCAGCCAGAGCGCTTCACGCAGCACCGTGGCGGTGAAGTACGCCCAGCAGGCCCACCCCACGAGGGCGAGGGCCTGCAGGACGAAGGGGTCGCTGATCGGTTGTCCGATCCGCGTGAGCAGGTCATTCAGCGAAATGACCTGACTGGGCCAGGGCCCGCCGACAGCCGTGAGCAGAACGTACGGGATGCCAGCCACTGCGCCAGCGAGCGTGCCAGTGGAGGCGATGAGACGTACGGCGGCGATCAACCGCGGCGCGGTGTGGCGAGACGAAGCTGGTCTTGGCATCAGGGCCCTCCCTGCGTTCCGTCGCCCCAGGGGGTGCTGGTTCCGAGTTCGATGTGGGCGGTGGCGGACGCGGTAGTCGTGAGCCGGTCCACGCCGACCAGTGAGAGGACTTGGCTCCTTTGGACGTGAGTGACACTGACCTGCACCTGGTCCTCGCGCACCGTTACGCGGGCGGTGTCACCGACGGCGGCCACGCGTGCGCGTGCCACCGCGCCGGCCTCGGGTGCGTTGAGTCTCGTGCGGTGCGTGGCACGCAGGTAGTCGAGGTCGACTTGCTGGCATCCGGCGCGTGCTGCTTCCTGCGCGGTGTCGGCGGCGCGTACCTTCCCGGCCAGGGCGAGGCCGCCGTCGATGACAAGTCCCGCGAAGAGGAACAGCCCGGCCACTGACACGACGACGACCGCGGTGACCTGCCCCGAGTCGCCGCACGGCGCACCTCGTCGGTTTCTGCGTCTCATGGCTCCACTCCCCTATACAGATCCACTACGGAAGCTGCCGACGTGGTGACGTCCACACCGCGCATGCCCGGCAGGTCGAGGACGGCGCGGCAGGTCACCGTCACCCGCACCACACCCCCGGGGGAGAAGTCGCCCAGTTCAGGAGTGACCCGGGGGCCCGTGCACGAGGAGCCCGCGCCGGTCAGGCTGCGAGTGGCCGCCCCGCTGGCCTCGGCCCTGGCGGCGTCGGCGGAGCGTGCCAGGGAGGCGGCGCGGGCGGCCTGGTGGGCGGCCTCGTCGGCGTCAAGGCGCGCACCGACGAGCTTGCCGAAGGCGACGGCGACCAGCGCCAGCAAAATCAATAAGGGGGTCACCAAGACGAGTTCCGTCGTCGCCGACCCGCTATCGCGTGGCCGGTGTAACTGTTGGGTCATGCGCATCCGGTCACCCTGTCTGTGTCGGAAAGCCGACCCGGCTGTCGCTGCACCCGACGGACGCCCCTGTCGGGGTCTGGACGCAGGGCATGTGAAGAGACCGTCACGGCATCGAGGACAATGACGTCATGACGCGCTGGTTTCGCAGCTACTGGGCCGAGGAAGACACCTGGTTCTACTTTGAGGTCGACGCCGACGGTTGTGTCACTCGCCAGGTTGAACTTCAAGGCCCTCTCGAGAGGCCCATTGCCGCAGCCTCGTTGGCCGAATGGGAAGCGGCCCAGCAGACCGGGAGCCTCGCAGACTATGAAGCGACGTTCGGTGGCACGGCGGAGGTTCCCGTCCAAGAGTGGGACGCCCACGAGCCGCAGGACCTCACCGTCGAAGAGTTCGAGGCCATCTGGCGCACCGCACGAGCAACCTGTCAGGCAAGGGCTCGAACACGCTCGACGCACGTATCCTGAGCCCAAGTCCCCTCGCGCGCTCACTGCTCAGCACCGACACTTCGCTTCGCGCGCCACGGCACTTCAGAATTCGCGAACCCACTAGGGTCTGCGGCCCATCTCTCGGTCGGCCCTGCGGCGTTCCCGGCCACCCGCAGATGCAGGCCCGGTACGACGACGAGGACCTCGCCCTCCACATGTGCCGCCACGCTCTGCGTTCCGCGGCTGACTTTCACCGTTGGGTGTTTGAGTACTGCCCCGCCCAGTAGGCGCAGTGTGGCCGCTGCGCGTGCGTTGCCGGCCGCGGCAGTGGAGTCCTGGGCCCGGGCCGCGGCCAGGGCGCGGGAGGCGGCCGTCTGGGCGATGTGCTGGGCGTGCAGGGCGAGAGCGAACTGCACGATGAACAGCAGCAGGGTCATCAGCTGCGGCACCACGAGCACGAGCTCGGTACTCGCGGCCCCACGGTCCGCTGGCCGTTTCGTACGCGGTAGTTGGCTTCTTTTAGCCAAGGTCGATCCCGCCCGCCTTGGCGGTCACTTTGGCGGCGATGACGCCGATGACCGCGAGGGTCATGATGACGAGCAGAGCGGTGACGATGACGGTCTCGGTGGAGTACCCGGCATCCTGGGCCATCCCTCTTTGGGCGCGCCGCCACCAGGTGCGGGTGCGGATGACGATCGGGCGCATGCTCACGGCAAGCTCCGTTCCGTAGTGGGTGGTTGCGGCCTACAGCCCGGCGAGGACGTTTTGCAGGGCCGGGTAGCCGATGAAGACGAGGAATCCCGCGAAGAGGACGACGACCGGCAGCGACATCCGTTCGGTTGCCGACTGCGCGGCGCCGTCGGATTCGGCCAGGCTGCGGGTGCGCATCGCGGCGGCCTTGGCCTCCAGCGAGACGCGGATCTTGGCGCCTTCGCTGCCGGCGAGCGAGACCGTCGCCGCGAGTTCCGCCAGTTCCCGCACCCCGGTGCGGGCGCCGAGTGCGCCCAGCTCGTGCCATACGTTGGTCCGCCCGACCTCCGAGGCGGTCAGGGCGCGGCGTAGTTGGGCGGCGCCCCATCCGTGCGGGTTGGCTCCTGCGTCTACGAGGGCCTGGTGGATGCCGGCGCCGCCCGCCAGGGCGATGACCACGAGGTTGAGGAAGACGGACAGGGTGTGGCGTAGTTCCTTGCGGCGCCGCTGGGCCTCGGCCCGTACCGACAGGTCCGGGGTGAAGAACAGCACCGTCCCGGTCAGCAGTGAGCCGAGGACCGTCGGCTGCACACCAAATCCACTCCCGGTCAGTGCCCACAGCAGGAGCGAGGCGACGCTCGGCGCGAGGAGCCCGGCGAGGAAAGCACCGGTCTTCTCGGCCAGGAAACGCTCGACCGGCACGTCCGCGACCTCCAGATCGTCGCGCAGATTCCGGGTGGGCAGACCGAGGGCCTTCAGTGCCGGCACGGCCCGCCACCCGAGCCGTGACGCCCAACCCTCCCCCTTACCCGCCGCGGACGCCGGAGACGATGCAGTGATGGGCGTGCCTAGGCGGGCGAGGGTGTCGGCGAGTGAAGGGCGGGGCGGGTTGATGCCGTACACGGTCAGCGCCAGGAAGCCGCCAAGTCCGAGCCCGAGCAGAATCACTGTCATCAAACCCCCGCCTCCCCCGCCGTCGTACGTGCCGCACCTTTGAGGACCCGGGGCTCCTCCTCCACCGTGGCGATCTTCATCAGCCACCAGAACGCGACGGCGAACAGGCCGCCCACCAGCGCCAGGACGAACTGTCCCTGGGCGCTCGCGTAGGGATCCAGGTAGGCGCGGTTGAGGACGACCAGTCCCGCGGCCATGCCCAGCGTCGTGGACGTGATGACGCGCACCGAGGTCCGCACCCGCCCGCGCCCGGCCTCGGTCTTCAGCCGCATGGTCACCTGTTCCCGAGTCGCCGCAGCCAACTGGCCGAGCAGTCCTGCAAGTTGGCGTGCTTGGCGTTCGGCGGCCATGACGAGTGCGGCCGTGACCATGTCGCAGGTTGCGTCGTCCACATCGTCGGCGAAGGCCCGCAGGGCCTGGCCCAGCGGCTGCCCGTCGTCGATGCGTGCTGCCAGGCGGGCCGTCTCCTCACGCAGGGCGGGCGGGGCGACGGGGGCTGTGGCAAGGATTGCCTGTTCCAGTCCGGCGGCCGCGGACAGGGTGTCGCGCAGCATCTCCGCCCAGATGGCGACGGCTTCCAGCCGGGCCGTGCGGGCCGCAGCATCGCGGTCTCGTCCCAGCAGCCGCGGCAGGGTCAGCACGCCCACCAGCGCGAGGAGCCCGGCGACCGGCCAACCTGTGAGCGCCACGGTCAGGGCGGCGGCCACCACCGCTGCCAGCCACTGCCGCCCGCTTGCCTTGAGCGGCAGCCGCCATAGCCGCACAGTGCGCCGGCCACGCTCGCGTGGCAGGACGCCGTACACGGTCAGCCACAGGAAGAGCGCGAGCCCCGCTCCCCACAACAGCCCGATGAGCGCTCCGTGGGTCATGTCCGCCTCCATCGCTCGCCGCGCAGGAGAGCCGTATCCAGGCCGGCATCGACCAACTCGTCAAGGGTCTCGGTGCGCACAGGTGCCCCTGGCACGGCGCGCCCATCGGGGCCGGGTTTGTAGACCTCGTTGGAGACGATCTGTGTGCCGTCCGCGTCCACGACCTCGCGGATCGAGTCGATGACGCGCCGCCCGTCCGCGGCCCAGCCCACATGCACGACGAAGTGCACGGCCGAGGCGACCAACAGGTTCGTCGCCTCCAGCGACAGCCGCTCCGGTGACTGGGCGGCGTACGCGGCGAGTTTCGTGAACACCCCGCGTGAGGTGGAAGCGTGGATCGTGGAGAGCGAGCCGTCGTTGCCCTGGCTCATGGCATTGCACATCGGCACGACCTCCGGCCCCCGGATCTCCCCGACGATCACCCGGTCCGGGGACATCCGCAGTCCCCAGCGCACCAGCTCCGCCTGGTCGACGGCTCCCTCGCCCTCCAGGTTCGCCTCGCGGGCCTGCAACGCCATGACGTTCGGGTGCGCGAGCGTGTCCTGGTGCAGCCCGAGTTCGAAGGTGTCCTCGATGGTCACCAGCCGCTCGCAGGAAGGGATGACCGAGGCCAGTCCGCGGGCCAGGGTGGTCTTGCCGACGTTGGTGCCGCCGCCGATGATGATGTTCTTCCGAGCCCGCACCAGCGCCCTCAAGAACGCCGCCAGAGGCCGGTCGCACACACCGAGGCGATCGACCAGATCGTCCAGGGACACGCGCTTGAAGCGATGGCGGCGGATCGTCAGCCCCACCCGGTGCGACAGCGCCATCACCGCGAACAGGCGCGAACCGTCCGGCAGACACACATTCAAGCTCGGCGACCCACGATCGAAGCGCCGTTCCTCCAGGCCCGAGCGAGCCGCGATCTGCCGTACAAGATCAACGAGTGCACCATCAGAGGCGGCCACGGGGGCACGCTGTTCTTCGGTTCCGTCGGCGTAGCGGACGAAGACCTGGTCCGCTCCGTTGATCTGGATGTTCTCGATCCGATCGTCTTCCAGCAGTTCCTGGAGGGAACCGAGACCGAACAGTGCCTCCATCACCGAGCGCTCGAGTACCTCCCTTTCACCGTCACTCAACGCCGGCTGGCCCACGCGGAGTCGGCCCTGATTGTGGGAGGAGATCTCATCGGCGAGCAGCTTCCTGGCCAGAGTGCGCCGTTCACCGCTGCTCTGCACCGGCAGTCCGGCCTCGCTGCGGGAGTGCGCGAAGCCCGTCAGGTTCGCGGCGATGTTCTCCCGCAACATATCGGCGGCCCGGGCGTGGTCCGTCATGGCGTCCCGCCCTTCTCCAGGGATCGCAGCGCCCCCGGCCGCCCCGACAGAGGTCTGGGCAGAGCACACCCGCCCAACTGAGCCAATTCGGCGCGCAGCCCGCCGCGCGATACACCCTTGTCGGCCCCGGTCAGCCGTCGTGCCAGGACGAAGGAGGCCCTGGCCAGCGGCGACCGGCGCCACCGCCGCTCGGCCACGCCCGTCACTCCGGCGAAGGCGTCCGCGGACCGAACATCCCAGGGCAGCAAGTGGACCTGGTCCCGCTCCATGTCCAGCGCCTGGGCGATGTCCGACTCGGAGTAACGGCACTTCCCCACCACGGCCAGGTCCGGCCGGATCCCTTCCAGCCATTCGGGGCGGGCAGCCACATGGGCCAGCGCGTCCGCGCCACCCCTGGCCACCAGCACCAAGCGATCCGCGGCCCGCGCCAGCTCCCGCGACGGAGCCGAGCCAAGATGCCCGAGATCGAGCAGCACCACCCCCGTGCTGCCATCCTCACCGCGCAGCACGGAGGGGCATGCCGCTACCTCCGCGACGCTCGGCAGGGCCTGGTCCGCTCCCGTGGGCGCCACCACGACCTTCAGCCCTCCCGCAGCCGGCTGCGTACAGGCATCGAGGTCCTGTTCCTGCTCGATCTGACGTGCGCCGGCCGCCAACGCGAGCAGGCCCTGCATGTCCGACAGCCCGAACCGCACAGCGAGATCGCCGCCGGAAGCATCGGCCTCCACCACCACCGGCGGCACTCCATCGGGGCGCGGCCATGCCGCGGCCAGTGCCAGAGCCAGCGTGCTCGAACCGGCCGCTCCCTTGAGGGAACCGAGCGCCACGATCTGCCGCATCAGGAGACCGCCTTCACGGACGAACTCAGCACCGCGACCCTCGGGTCACTCATCTGCGCCACCCGGCGCACCGCCCCGGCATCCACGAGCACCGTCACAGCCCCCTTACCGGACGCCGACTCCGCACGCCCTACCGCGTTCACCACACCGAGCACCGGATCCGGCTCCTGCGCGTCCTCATCAGCCGCCCCGCGCCGGCCCGACGCAGCACCGGGCACCACGGCAATCCGCTGCCCCTGCGCCAGTCCAGCGGGCAGCATCCCCGGCTCCACACCCACTACGACAAGGGCCAGCCCATCGGGCGGGAACCCGGCCGCGTCCCCAAGCTGTCCGGGCGCGAGCAACTGCCCGGACACCAGCGGCACCACGGCCCGCCGCCCGATCACCGCGCCCCGCTGCCCCGCCGGCACCACCTGCGTGGCGTCGTCCGCACCAAGTCGCACGACACCCACATCTCGCGCCTCGATCGCCTCACCCGCAGCCACCGGACGCACCACGGACAGCACCGGCTGCCGCTCCCCCGCACTGCCTACCGCCCACGCGGCACCACACGCACACGCGATGGCCCCGGCAAGGCCGAGCGCTACCAGCCCCGGCCGCCACCGCCGCGGCGCCCCAACCGGACCGCCACCCGCAGGCGGACCCTCCGCCGACTGCCGTGGCGGCTTGATCCGCGCCCACGCGCCGTTGACACCCGCTGGCCTGGAAGAAGACAAAGAGGTACCCACACTTCACCCCACTCGATCTCGTTCAAGAAAATGAGGCCCGGCACCGATCCGGCCCCGGTACCGTCGCCCCGCTCGGCGATCAGGCCACGACCAACGCCTGCGCCTCAGCCACCCGCAGCGGCATCTGCGCCTGGGTCTGCAGCCCAGGAATGAGGCCCTGCTGCCCGCCGCCGCGCCACTCCACATCCCAAGTGACCGTCACCGACACGGTGTACGCGTCATCCTGAACCGTTCCGGGTTCGATAGGGACTCGATCATTTGAGAGGATCGAGTCATGGCACGTCCTTCCCAGTACCCGCTTGAGCTGCGCCGTCGTGCGGTGCGGATGGTCGCCGAGGTGCGGCCCGAGTATGAAACCGAGTGGGCCGCGATGAAAGCGGTCGCCCAGAAACTGGGCATCGGCACGACCGAGACGCTGCGCAAGTGGGTGCGGCAGGACCAGATCGATGCAGGTGCCCGTCCGGGCACTACGACGGAGGAGTCCGCGCAGGTCAAGGCGATGAAGAAGGAGATCGCCGAACTCAAGCGGGCGAACGAGATCTTGAAGGCTGCGGCGTCTTTCTTCGCGGCCGAGCTCGACCGGCCACACACACGCTCGTAGCGTTCATCGACGAGTACAAGGGCCGCTTCGGCGGCGTCGAGCCGATCTGCCGGGTCCTCACCGACCACGACTGCAAGATCGCCCCGTCCACCTACTACGCCCACCACAAACGCCAGGCCAAGCCTGCGGCCCGCACCCTCCGCGACGCCGAGCTGAAGGACCTGATCACCCAGACGTACGAGGCCAACTACCGTGTCTACGGTGCCCGGAAGATCTGGCGGCACCTGAACCGCCAGGATGTCGCGGTGGCCCGCTGCACCGTCGAACGCCTCATGCGTGACCTCGGGATCACCGGCGCGGTCCGCGGCAAGCGGGTGATCACCACGATTCCCGACGTGAGCGCGGAGCGGGCCCCGGACCTCGTGGACCGTGACTTCGTCGCCCCGGCCCCGAACCGTTGCTGGGTCGCCGACTTCACCCACGTCGCCACGTTCGCCGGCGTCGTCTACGTCGCGTTCGTCGTGGACACCTTCTCCCGCCGTATCGTCGGCTGGTCAGCGGCCATCTCGAAGGAGACACGGCTCGTCCTGGACGCTCTCGAGATGGCCCTGTGGCAACGTGATCGCGACCAACACTCCTATCGGAAGGGCGAGTTGATACATCACTCCGATGCCGGGTCGCAGTACACATCGTTCGCACTTGCCGAGCACCTCGAGAAGGCCGGCATCGCCGCGTCGATCGGATCGGTCGGCGACGCGTACGACAACTCCCTGATGGAGTCCACGATCGGACTCTTCAAGACCGAGCTGATCAAGCCCCGCCGACCTTGGAAGACGCTGTCCGAGGTCGAGTTGGCCACTGCTGAGTGGGTCGACTGGTACTGCCACCGCCGACTCCACGGTGAGATCGGGCACATCCCACCCGTCGAATACGAGAACAACTACTACCGAGCAACCACGAAACCCCAGGTCACAGTCACAGCCTAGAGTCTCGATCGAACCCGGAACGGTTCATCCCGCTGCCCCGCCGACGAGTGCACGTACGTATGCCCGCAGTCCGGAGACTTCGAATCCGCAGCGAACTTCGGCGAGTACGGCGTCCCAGAGCCCTCACACACCTCTGTCTCACCGTCGCCCATGCGCCACGTAGCCGAACGCGGTATCGCCGTGGCCGTCACCGAAACCCCCGGCACCTTCGCGGTTTTCGACACCGGCTTCCACATCGCCCGGTCCAACCACATCCACGTCGGCACCCTCACCAACTGCGCATGCTTCTCATCGGGGCTGGTCCGGATCACCGGATCGGGCAACACCAACTCGCGCATCACCTGCTGCGCAACCACAGCAGGGTCCGGCCTCGGCTCCACATCGCGTCCCCGCGGCTTCGCCTTGGCACCGTCGAATCTAGGGAGGATCCCCATCCCGTTTCCGAGGTCGTACTCCCAGCCATCCGACTCAATCGTCGGTGGCCCCTTCGGACCGCCGCCGTGCCCTGCTCCTGCCGAAGGACCTTGCGAAGAGGGCCGCTTCGGCTTCCCAGCACGTGCCGGACGCGCGTTGCTGCTCGCGCCGACACCACACTTTCCTTGCCGACACTTCACCCCCGTGGTTACACCCATATACGAGCCCCCGTCGTCAGCCCAACTCATGCCGGGTAACAGCACAAGAAGCGATAACGCCAGCGTCGCGACCATCGCTCCAGGGAACGCCGGGAGACCGGGCCTCAGCCCATGCATGACCCAGCCTCCCCGTTGTACAACTCGGAGACCCACCACTTGCCCGAAGCCATAACAACCGTTGCCTCAGTGCGGTAGTGCCCGCCCGAAATGCCCGCGGAAGAGCCGCTCGGTTTGGCCTGCACCCACTTCGAGCCATCAACACAGTCCTGCAGCTCGACCTTGGTCTTGCTCGACTTCACCACGACAGGACCAACGCTCGCCGCGCCCTTACCCGTCACACCGCGCTTTTGGTTCTGCTCCATCATGTATCGCAACAGGCTCAGAGCGTTGCCTGTCGCGTGGTCATCAAGGCGTGGGTGTTTCGGGTTCGAGGTCCGGGAGGCTTCGGCGGCGTCCTCCCACATAGCTTTGTAGGCAGCCACGGCCTCACCATCGGCCTCGCCGGTCGCAGAGGGGGACACCGAGGCTCGAGGCTCCGAAGCTTGGGAACCTTTCCCGCTCTCCGGACCGCGCGCACTGTGAGTGCACGCCCCCAACCCGCATGCCAAGACTACGGCGATGGTCACAACCGCCCCCGTGCTCACAGTATTTGCTCTCACGTCTCCCCCGTTCCCACCTGCTACGCATTACGCAACGTGGTTCGTTCGTCACCATCACCGCTGCAACCGTCATGCCCCAGGATTCTGGCGAGACAAACAAGATCCAGAAGATTCGCGTCCCGTTCACTCTTACGGTGCGAGTAACCGGCGATCTCACTGCTCGCTGTCACGCCAATTCACCTGCATGGGTTCGGAATTAGACGTGTCGATCAACCTGGAGCCGGGCAGTGGAGTCCGCCGCCGCAGCAGCGCACCTGCGGACCATGCCGTCAAACCGCTGAGCAAAGCGCCTCAAAGTCCGATGGACGGCGGCCTCCGGAGAACAGCCGTGGGTGCTTCGGAGAGGGCGCGTCTGCAGACACTGCGAACATCGGGGAGGCCCGAGTTCGGAGCCGGGCGACGGGGCGCCTACCTCCACGCCCGCGGGGACGGCCGGCTCGACCCGGGCCTCGGTGGGGACCGGCCTCCCGGGTCGGGCGCACACCGTGTGGATCAGCCCTCACAATCCCTCTCCAACTCTTCTGTCTCAAGGATCCAGATCGTAGGCACGCTCGGCGCATTCGGATGCCTCATCGCGAGCGCCGTTTTCCGGTCGCGTGACGATCTCTGTGAGGAGCGGCGGCATGTTTGCCGGGAACCGCGCCCACGCGACCTTGGTGGTGCGTGTGCACTTGAAACCCCAGGCTCCTCGGGTGAGTTCGTTCACGATGGAGAGCCCTCGGCCTCGCTCGGCGAGTAGATCCAGCAGGGCATCCAGCCCTCCTCCGCGCCCTTCGGGGTCGGGAGCGAAGGGGGCATCCGAGGGAAATGCTGGAATCTCAGGGACGTGCGGATCTCTGTCCTCGATCTCACAGACGTACTCAGCCGTGGTGAGCCGCAGCCTCATCTCGTACGGTCCCGGCGCGTGCTCGGTTGCGTTGGCCACGAGTTCGGACACGACCAACACCGCGTCGCTGATCGCCTCACCGCGCAAGCCAAGTTGGCCAAGGGTCCGGCGTAATGCCGCCCGGGCCTGCGCCGACGCGTTGGGAGTGCAACTGGTCCAACGCAACACGACGCAGGGGTTCGAGAACGGAGGACGGGGGCGGGGCAGGTGCGGACGGTTCATCGCCGCCCTCCCCTCGCCGCATGCCGCCCTCGGGTAATGCGGCGGTGACGGCCAGGACCGGGTCTCATGCACGTACGCGCTTCGACGACGGCGAAGGGGCCCGCCAGCGCTACGGACGGCAACAGCAAAATGGCGGTAACCAGAAGGGGGACCACGATTGAGACCTCCACGGTGATCGCGGTTGGGACGCGACCACGACACCGTGGATCTACGAAGAGCGGACCACCCCTCACCCAGGTCTTCCAAGAACCAATAGCTTGGGCGGCACGGGCGTTGAATACTGGTGGGCTCGCGTATTCAAGTGTCGCCAGTTCTGGCGCTTGGGAGACGGGGCAGTGACTGTGCGCGTTCGCCGGAAGGCAGGGATTGCGTGCTGTGAGGGCCGAAGGAGCCTGGCAGCAAGGAAGCACGGAGCCTGGTGGAGCTTGTTGTAGGCCGTTTCGTCGAGTTCTCGCAGGCCGGGCGTCGGGCGAGGCTCGACGAGTCTTTCAAGCATGAAACCGGCGGCCAGCAGCTCGTTCAGGAACGTTTCCAGCGGCATGCGCTGGTAGTGGACTGCCAACGAGCCCCCGGCGAGCGAGAGGTCAACCCTGTCCTCGGACCTGCCGTCAGTCGCTGTGAGCCCTTGCCAGGGATGTCGTGAAATCGCTCCCGCGCGTGATTCAGCAGAGTTGCGCTGCCGTCGATTCCGACTACCTCGGCACCACCCGCCAGGAGTTCGGCCGCGTAATGCCCGGCCCCGCCGGATGTGTGAAGGGGCTTCACGAGGCCTGCGGTCCCGTGACCGTCGACCAGATGAGGGGCCTGGGCAACGGCCTTTGCTGGTGACTGACGTTCCCAGCCGCCTCCGCGCGGGGCCGCAGGCTGTCTCGCGGGCTTGCCGCCGGTCGGCTCGTCGATCGGCCAGCGGACCGACTACCGCAGCGCCCGCGAGGCGCGGATCGGCGCCGACGACCGTGTGCGCCGCGACGGGATCGCCGCCGAGGACGCCGCGAGCCTGCACCGCTGGTCGTTCCATGGGCGACCGCAGCGCCGTGCACGCCGCCGAGTGGCTGCTCGCCCGCCTCGACGGCGGGTTCGGGTACTGCAAGCCGATCACGAGCCTGCACCGCACCTCGATCACATTCGTCGCCCGCGAGGCTGCCCGCAGGATCGAGCGGACGATCGGCGGAGTCGGCGACCGGTACGTCGTCACCCTCGACGATCGCCCGTGTCCGTACTGCAAGGGCGAGTTGGTCCTGCACCGCGCGGCGGCGAGCCGGACACGGTCACTTGCGACACTGGCCTCGGCTGCGCCGCGCCCGTGATGGTCGAGGGCGGGCGGCGTACCTGGTCGCGGCCCGAGGAACTCGCCGCCCTTCAAGTCGCTCTCGACAAGTCCGAGTGGCGACGCAAGCGGGCAGCAGCGCAGCGCCGCCAACAGGCCGCGGCGCGCGTCTAAATGCCGTTGCCGGTGTCCCATTTTCCGTACGTGTGGCTGCGACTTTTGTCGAGGCGACGTCACGACCTGTAGCAACGGCAATCGCGGCGAGCGGCCCCTGACATGCGGATACGTCGGGCTGCTCGGGGAAAGTAGCCACGACCGTCCCCAAATTCGAAGAGAAATGCCCGATCTGTCCACCTATAGGGCGAGTGAGACATGGCTCTCAACTAGCCAGTTCTTGTTGGCGTTTGAGGGACGAGTGACGCCAAGATTCACCCAAGCACAAGGGCCCGACGGCGCACCTACCACAGCTTGCCGTCGAGCCCTAACAGGTCAGATCTGCCATAACGAGAACGGACCCTACGTTGGACATTACCCACGCCCCGCAGCCGAGACCCAGGGTTTCAAGGGCGATCCTCGTCACCCTGCTGATTCTCGGCTGCGGTGACGTCGCCTTCGCCTGCGGAATCTTCGCGGCGAGCGTCGGCAACCTGTCGACGTACGCAGCCACTGCGACCGGCAGCGGAGCGTTCATAGTGACGCTCGTGGCCGGGGCGAATTCAACTGGTCGTCGCAACACCTTGATGACGGAGGTGTTGGATGGGACGAGCGAAGAAGCCGATGCCGCAGGCGCCGGCCGGGGCGCGACGGCAGTGGGCCGCGGATCGGGCGATGCGGGCGCCGATGCGCTCGCCCGGCCGACCGGAGCCGTCGCGCGCTGTGCAACGGGAGTTCTGGCGCCTGATCGCGTCCGGGGTCACAACGGTCCAGGCCGCCGAGGGGGTCGGCGTGTCGGCACCGGTCGGGATCCGATGGTTTCGACACGCTGGCGGGATGACCCCGCTGAGCCTGGACGAGCCCACTGGCCGGTACCTGTCGTTCGCCGAGCGTGAGGAGATCGCGCTGCTCAAGGCCCAGGAGAAGGGCGTGCGCGAGATCGCTCTCACGATCGGCCGCGACCCCGGGACCGTGTCTCGTGAACTGCGCCGAAACGCTGCGACCAGGGGCGGGAAGCCGGTCTACCGCGCCGTGGTGGCGCAGTGGAAGGCACAGCGGGCCGCAAAGCGTCCGAAGACGGCGAAGCTGGTGGGCAACGAGCGGCTGCGTGAGTACGTGCAAGACCGGCTCGCTGGGAACGTCCGTAGGCATGACGGCACGATCGTCCCGGGCCCCAGGACACCGCCGTGGAAGGGGTTGAACAAGCCCCATCGCCAAGACCGACGGTGGTCGACGGCATGGAGCCCAGAGCAGATCGCGCATCGGCTGAAGGTCGACTTCCCCGATGATGAGTCCATGCGCATCAGCCACGAGGCCATCTACCAGTCGCTGTTCATCGAGGGGCGTGGTGCGCTCAAGCGTGAACTGGTCACTTGTCTCCGAACGGGGCGAGCGTTGCGGGAGCCGAGGGCCAGGTCACGGAACAAGCCCCAAGGGCATGTCACCGCCGATGTCGTCCTCAGCGAGCGCCCCGCCGAGGCCAACGACCGGGCCATGCCCGGGCATTGGGAAGGCGACCTGATCATCGGGACGGACAGGTCCGCGATCGGCACGCTTGTCGAGCGCAGCAGCCGTTCAACGCTCCTGGTCCACCTGCCACGCATGGAGGGCTGGGGCGAGAAGCCGTATGTGAAGAACGGGCCGTCGCTCGGCGGCTACGGGGCCGTCGCGATGAACGCCGCACTCGCGGCGTCGATGACCAAGTTGCCCGACCAGTTGCGCAAGACCCTGACGTGGGATCGCGGGAAGGAGCTTTCGGGCCACGCGCAGTTCGCGCTGGAGACCGGGACGCGGGTGTTCTTCGCTGACCCGCACTCACCGTGGCAGCGCCCGACGAACGAGAACACTAACGGTCTGCTGCGGCAGTACTTCCCCAAAGGCACCGACCTGTCGCGCTGGTCCGCTGACGAACTCGAGGCCGTCGCTCACGCGCTCAACAGCCGGCCACGAAAGATCCTCGGGTGGAAGACGCCCGCTGAAATCTTCGAGGAGCAACTACGCTCGCTTCAACAAGCCGGTGTTGCATCGACCAGTTGAACTCGCCCGGTCTCAGCGTGCTGAGTTTCACGCTCAAGGACGGCGACGGCGCCATGTAGCTGCGATGCACCCTCACACAGGCGGCGGCCCCCATTCATCGGGGCCGCCGCCGCGCCATTCGATCAGTTCGGACTCGGCAACGCCGCTCGCATCAAGCCCTTCGAGGCCGGCTCGGCGCAGGAACTCGGCGACGTCGACGAGGCTGTGCGCGAGCCCGAGAATCTCGCCGTCGACGCGCACCTGGCGGCCGCCGCTTGTCGACGGCGGGCTCACGATCACGGGTCGATGGAAGGCCATACGGCGATGATCGACCCGTGCGCCCCAGTCTGCAGCTCGGGGCGACCCGTCCGAGCAGCCCGAAACCCCCGCCGCGGGCCTCGGCGAGCAGCACCGACCCGGTGACCTGGTCGACGTACCGCGACCGATCACCGCGAGGCGCCGCCCGAGACAGACATGACCGACGAACGGTCGCTCGTCGCCGGGCTGCGGTACGCGTACGGCGACAGCAGCGATCACCCCGACCTCAGATCACGCATGCGCCCGACGCATGGCTCACCGAGCCCGAGGTGCGGGCGTCGTCCGACCTCGGCCGCGAGGTGCAGCCCGGCGATCGCATCGTGCTCGGGTTCGACGGCTCGCGGAAGCGGGCGCGTGGGGTGACCGACGCGACGGCGCTATTCGGCTACCGGTTGTCCGACGGGCATCTGTTCACGATCGGTGTGTGGGAGCAGCCCTCTGGGCCATGAAATGGAGCGCAGGCAGGGCAAGTAGTGCCCGCGTGATGCGCCACGGCCAGTCACGCGCCGAGCGACTCGATCAGGTGATCATCGAGGTCGGCGACGAAGTCCTCGTGCCGCCATGGGCGCAGCTTACGGCGGGCGTCACGCAGGCGGATCGCAGCGACGCGGCCGCCCGTCACCGAAGCGGCATCAACGCACTCATGCAGTAGAGCCGTCGCCGCCTCGGGGGCGTCGAGGCGGATACGAGCTAGCGCCTGATCGGTCGACACAATGACACGCTGTACTCGCTCGCGCGGCGCGTTAAGGGATGCCGCCGAGCCTGCGAAGTAGTCGTGCGCGTCCGCGGCATCGCCGACGTACAGCGCGGTCACGCCCTCGAACCCGCGCAGATGAGCCGGCGAGAAGCTCGACGGGGCGGGGTCGCCGTCGCCCTGTCGTTCCATGTCGAACCACGCGAGCGCAAGGGCGGCACGAGCGTGTTTCTCTGCCCCCGCGCGGGCTGCGATCTCAGCCTGTAGAGCATGTGCCCGCGCCCGCACGGTCACGCTCTCACCGGCTCGGGCGTCGCGCACAGCAGCGTCGACGAGCGCTTTCGCCGGCTCTAGACCGGGCGTCGAGTACAACGTGACGAGGGCGTGACTCATATGCACCGTGGCGCGCCGCCACGGGTCGCCGATCTGCCCGGCCGATTGTGTGGCGGCCGCGTAGAACGCCCTCGAAGCCTCGTCGTCGCGTGTCTCGAACGCGAACCGGCCAGCGAGCGTGAATGCCTGCGCGGCGACAGCTTGCAGGCCTGGCTTGAACGGCTCGGGCACCGACTCGTCGACGTCGAGTAGCCGGCGACATGACTCGACGAGCGGCGCGAGCATGAGCTGCAGGCGCACGAACGGCACACTGCTGACTTGCCCGTTCACCTCTCTCACTGCCCCGCGCATCGACACGAGCAGCGCCTCGTCGATCCGCGAGGGATCCGTGAGAGCGTCCGCAAGGGCGACTTGCGCGTTCGCCCCCAGCAACGCGAGCAGTCCGTCGCCGGCGTCGGTCGTGGTGCGTACCAGAATGGTGCGCAACTCAGCGAGGCGAGGCTCGCTCTCTCCCAAGTAGGCAAACGCGTCGAGCAGTTCGGAAAAGTCACTGCCCGGACCGAGGGTCATTTGACCGTCGGCGCCGCGGGCGTACAGGTGCGCGAGCAGCAGTTGATATCGCTCGGCGGGAAGGACAGGAGTTTTGGCGCTTTCCCAGCGGGCGACGGACCGCTGCACGCTCTCGACGCTCGCGTCGAGGGGCTGCCCAAGTCGGGACGCCGTTTTGACGAGAGCACGAGCGGTTCCTCGCAGGGACAAGCCGCGGCACTGCCTCAGTCGGTGCAGGGTGGCGGCACCGACGAGTCTGTCGTGCGCGGTCATGACCTCATGATGCCCGCTCAACTGCTCACACGGGTACGATCAGTCGAGGTTTCCCCCTTTCAGCGCCGTACGTGATCGTCTGCCAGGTTCCCGACGATTCGTCGCCGTCGGCGAGAGGGAACCCGATGACCATGTCGGCCCGGTCGACCATGTATCGGTTGCGCGCGTGGTAGGCCGGACTGCGGAGCTCGGCCGCACCCAACTCGACTACTTCCGCGACGCGGTCGCGGCAGCGCTGCACCGCCTGCCGGGCGTCTGCGGGCTGCCGTGCGAGCGTGCCGGGCACCACAACCGTGATCGCAGCTTTCGAGTGCCCGGCCAGCCACAGTAGCGACAGGCTGTCGATGCCCTTCGCTCCCCCGATGTAGAACTGCGTCGAGTCGGTAGCCCACGGCCCGAGATAGGTGCCGAACAGCTCGGCGAACCATGAGGCTTCGCGGTGTCCCGTCGCCCGGGTGCCAGTAATAGCCACAGCTAGGGGCATGATCAACTCCGTGTCATAGCTTGTCAGATGTCGCACAGCCTCGCGCCGCGGTGAGATCGTTTTATGGACGCGAACACCGCACCGACCATTTTGGTCGAGACGCTACGGGCACGCGGGCTGTCCGTCACTGATCAAAACGACGGCACAGTAAGCGTGATAAACCCGCTGAATCCGCACGTATCCGAGGCTGTCGAGGTGCTGAACGGCGCGTACCTCATCGACGGCGGTTACGAGGTCGGCGTATGGGGCGACGAGACCGCCACGGCCGAACGACTGTCCTTCCTGCTCGGTCTCACAAACGTGTGTGAGGTGATCGCATGCGCCCCTTGAGCCAACTCCCTCCGTACCTCTGGCTGCAACGAGCCGGCGCATCAACGGTCGCCGTCACCATGGCATGGGAACAGCACGAACTCGCCTCGTTGCCCTGCGGCCGCGCATGGGACGCCGTCCGCATCCCGACGGGTGCCGGCTGGCAGGTACTGCGGGCGCTACAGGCCCAAGGCAAGCCGCTCGGACCGGTACTGCTGACGGCGCGGGGCGTCGAGTTTCTCGTCGCCCCCGGATCGGCGGATGCATGGGACCTACCGGGCAGCGAAGTACTCGCCGAGGGCGCGCACATCATCGTTCCCGACCCACAGGTGATCGCACCAATGACGATCCGGGCGACGTCGTGGCTTGTCGCGCCGTCGAACGAATCGCGCACCACTCGGGCCGATGACCTGTACGAGTGCTACGCCGCAACCCTCGCGAGCCGCGCCGCCGCGGAGGTGCAGCCATGATGCACGCACCCGCGCGTACCGCGCCCTGCACACCCACGCCCGGACTGATCGCCTCGCTCGGCACGCACACGTGGCTCGACCAGACCGCCGCTGGCGACGTGTTCGGGGTGCTGCTGATCACCTACCGCGCCCCGCAGTTCGACGACGCCGACCCGGCGCTCGTCGAGCAGCAGATGCGCGGACTCGTCGCGGCCGCTGGCGCTCGTCTACCCGACGAGCCGCCGCAGGCCGACGGATCATGGGTACGTCGCGTCGGTACCGACGTCCTCGTGCACTTCGCGCACTGCACGACCGCGCTACGCGTACGGCAGCCGCGCCTCGCCCGCGTGTTCGCGAACCTCGGCGGCGTACTGCTCGTCATCGGGCTCGACGAGCTGTCGCCGATCGCCTGCCGCGCAGAGATCGACGACTACCTCGAACGCGGCCGCGGCGCCTCGCGGCTGTTCGCCACGATCGCCGGCATCGTCGACGGCCCGGTGCCCGCGCCTCTCGGGGGTGCACGATGACCGCCTCGCTCGCCCTCACGTCGACTGTCCCGTTCATCGCACCATGGAGCAGCGAGGCGACCCCGGCGCAGTACCTCGTCTGCTCGACCCTGCACGGCGTGCTCGCGTACACCGACGAGCAGCCCGACGACCGCGCGTTCGGGGCGCTGTGGAACCGCCGCGGCAGCTCGCCCGGCGTCGGTCGGCCCGAGTTCGGCAACATCCATCCTCGGCGGCAGCTCGCGGCGATGCGCGATCTCGGCTGCCAGGTGTGCGGGCAGCCCGCCGACCAGGACGACAGAGGCGTGCTGTGGCTGCTCGAAGACAACCGCAATGACTGGCCAGACTGGCCGAACGAGCTGATGACGACGCACCCGCCGATCTGCCTGCCGCACGCCCGCGAGGCGGTCACCGCCTGCCCCCACTTAGTCGACGGGTACGTCGTGGTGCGGGTGGGCGAGTCCGAGCCGGTCGCGGTCTACGGCCGCCACTACGCCATAGAGCGCGGGCGCATCGTGCCGAACCGCCGCGAGGTCGTCGAACTCGACTCCGCGCGGCTGCAGTGGACGGTCGCCGGGCAGCTCATCCGGGATCTTCGGCGGTGCAAGATCGTGGATCTCGCCGCCGAGCCGGGCACTGTCCGGCCCTAAGTCAGGGGCGGCCCGTGCACAGACGGCGTGCACGGTCCGCCCCGTCGTCCCCCCTGCGGACGAGGAAGGTGCCCGCCTCACACTCGCCGAGCCGGTACGGTTCACCGTTCTTCCGCACAAACACTGACGGCGGAGTCACGCAGATCGGCGGTGTCCTACGCCTTGCCGCTCCCGCCCCGCAAGGACGACAGAACCAGTCGCCCATACCGTGTGGTGAGGGCTCCGGCAGTGGCGGCGACCGACAGTGCGAGCGCGATGAGCAGGTGGGCCGTGGAGTGGTCGTCGAGAACCTGCAGGATGCTGAGGGCGGTGCCGAGTGGCAGGCCGAGAATGGTGAGAACGCCCAAGGCGCCGCTGATCTGCTGGCTTTCCTGAGTCTGCACAAGCCTGCTGTAGTCGGCTGCTTCCACGAGGATTTCACCGAAACGTGCGGGCAGCCGGTGCTGGTTCTGGAAGGCGAGGAGCAGATCGTTGGCCGCGCCGTGTGCGGTGAGGTGCTGTCGCCAGTAGGTGCTGCGGAAGACGGCGATGTTCCGCTCCAGGGTAGCGACGCGGCGGGCCAGCCGTGAGGAGTTGAACACCTCGGAGAGTTCGTCGGTGAGCTCGTCGATGTGGTCACGCTGGAGCGAGCCGAGGAGCAGGGCGTCGAGATAGACGGTACGGGAGTGCAGCGCGCCGAACTCGAAGAAGTCGCCCGCACCGGTGTCGGGGCGGTGGCCGAGGAAGGCGGCCCCTTGGCGCAGCACCAAAGCGCTCCAGTCTGCCGAGATTCTGACGGCGTCCTTGAGCTGTTCGGCGGCGGTCTCCGGCGGCAACGGGAAGTCCTGAGGTGTGGAGCGTGACGCCAGCTGCCACAGCCAATGGTCCGCTGTGGTGGGCAGTGCCCCTTCGCCGCCGGTGCGGAGGGCGGGGGTGTGCCACGCCGTGGGGGTCATGAAGGCGATGGTGTAGGGGCGGGCTATGGCGAAGGGCGCATCGGCGGTACGGACGTCGGCGATGTTGGCGAGAAGTCCTGCCGGGTCGAAGGGCCCGGTGAGCAGTTCTTCGGCGGAGTTCGGTCGCCGCCCGGCCAGGGCCCGCAGAATGGGCAGCAGCGGTCTCTCCGCGCTCAAGTGCAGGACGACGAGGGCGTGTTCGGGGTTGCGGGCGGTGGCCGCGCGGAGAAGTTCCATGCCCAGCAGGTGCAGCCCGTCCTGCTTGACGTCCAGCGGCAGATGCCAGCGACGCGCTCGTCCGGGTGCCCCGTACAGTGCGCGGGCGGAGGCGGGGGCGAAGTAGGTGGACCGGGTCTGGGCGTCGGTGCGGCGACTGCCCAGCTCGAACGGGAAGGGTCCTTCGGGCCAGTTCGGGATGCGCAGCAGCCGCACCGGCAGGACGAGGGTCAGCTCCTGGCGTGCCCCCGTGGCGTCCTCGAGCAGCGGAGCTCCGGAGGCGGTCACCGGTAGTACTCGGTCGGGTCGGGCTGGTCGAGGCGGATGACGAACTCCGCCCGGTCGGGGCTTTCGGTGCTGACATGGAAGCGGACGCGTTCGCCGGTGCGGATGGTGCGGAATCCCTCGGTCACGATCTGCCGGTAGTCGAAGCCGTAGTAGCACTCGTCCTCGTCGTCCCGGACGACATAGGTGCCGAGCGCACCGCTCAGCCCTCCGCCGCTGGGACGCCGGTCCACGATGGTTCCGTGACGCGGCCCGCCGCTGCTCATGCCGTCGCCCCCTCTGTCCCGGATATCTCTCGTGTCTCGAGGTCCTGCACGCATCGGAACCCGACCGCGTTGCTCCCACCGCGCTTGCGGTAGATGCCCTTGCTGCTGGTCTGCACCGCGCGCATCGGGTTGTCGTAGCTGCCACCGCAGATGACGGCCTCGCCGGGATCGTCCAGGCTGGTGGATGTCCATTCCCAGCAGTTGCCCACCATGTCGAGGACGCCGAACGGGGAGCGGTTGCCCGGCCATTCGTCGACGGGTGCCGCCCCGGCCCGCCGGACGGCGTCGCCTGCGAAGTCCCGGTACCACGCCTGGTACGTCACCACAGGCCGGCCGACCCATGTGTCAGCGCAGTTGACCCGGGTGCTGTCAGGTGTGTCGCCCCAGGGGAACAGGCGCCCGTCGGTGCCTCGGGCGGCGGCCTCCCACTCCAGGGAGGTCGGCAGCCGCTTGCCCCCGAAGGCGGCGAAGGCGTACGCACTCCACCAGTTGACGCAGACGGCCGGGTGGGCGTCGTAACGCGGGTTCTCGTAGTAGTCGGGGTGCCGCAGCCGGTCGGTCCAGGGGCGGTGGGTGACGTCGGCCGGCTGATCGGGGTGGTCCCACTGCGAGGTGCCGTCCGCGTCAAGGGCGTCGAGGAAGCCGCGGTAGCGCGCCACGGTCACGGCATGACGGTCGAAACGTACGGGACGCTCGACGCGGCGGATCAGCAGCCGGTCGGCCGGACCGACCAGGTACGCCCCGGCGGGCAGCACGCAGTCGTCCGTCTCCCGACCGCCGGGCATGCCAGCGAGGAAGGCGCGAACCTGCTCGGTGAGGAGGGCGCCGCCGGGCAGGTTCGCCGCCAGGTCCCGGTTCGCCGGCTCGGCGAGGAACCTGGCCGCCAGTAGTTCCTGGTACGCGGAGTGCACGAAGGCGACATGATCGGGCCCGGCGGACCGCAACAGCGGAGCAAGCACACACGCGTCGAGATCGAGACGCCCGTCCGGGAAGGCGTCGGCCCCAAGCTGCCGGTGGATATCGAGGAGGGAGAACACAGTGCGGTCGGCGAGGAAGGCATGCCCGAACGCGGCGGGCAGCCGCTGCTCAAGCTCGGGCTGGCCACGTTCGCCCAGCGTGCGCGTGATGTCAGTGCTGAGGATGTCCGCGAGCGGCCTGCCCGCCGGAAGGTTCAGCGCCGTGGTGAGGCGCGTCTCGAGCGGGGTTGCCTCGGGTTCGACCAGGCGTACGACGTGGAAATGCGGCACGCGGGACGGGTCAACGCCGTTCGCGTACATCTGCTCGACCAGCTGCTCGGAGCGGCCCGCACCGCTGTCGAGCAGCTGACGTATCTGCGGCGAGTCCGCGAGGAAGGACACCCGTGAACTCATGACCACCGCCGACTCGGCGGACAGTACGGCCGCGAGATCGGCGAAGAGCCGCAGGAAACCGGCCGGGCTTGCCTCGTCAACGCCCTCGTCGACGGCATCCAGCACACACAGCGCTGTCCCCGAGCGGATGAGGTAGAGGAAGAGTTCGTAGGCTCGCGAGCGATCCGCCGTCATGGCCGGCGCGAGCAGGCGGCCCGCGTACTCGGAGAACGGTTCGTCCTTCAGTTTGAGACCGAGGTCGAAGTAGAAACGGAAGCGGCGGAGCTCCGGGTTGGCGGCCAGAGAGCGCAGCAGCGTGCTCTTGCCGCTCCCCGGACGACCGGTGACCAGGATGTTCGCACTGCCGCGGGCCAGGCGCGTCAGGAGCTCCGCTGCGTCGCCGGACTGCTCCATCTTCGACTCGCCGGTGCGCGGGTCAGTGGTCAGGGCCGCGGCGGCGACAGCGGTCCTCGGTTCCTCCGGGTCGGCGGCGGAGGTGAGAGCGGCGAGGTGGCCGTCGAGATTGACGAGGGTGTCGACGAAGCCGTCGTAACGCACGATTCGGAAGTCCAGCCCCAACATGGGGTGGAGAGCGCCAGGCACCGCACCGCCGTCGTCCTCCAGGACGACGAACCGGGTGAGCTTGGGCAGCCGGGTGCGCAGCAACTCCCCACCGCTGGCGGCCAGGACGGTCCTCAGGTCGTCGGCATCGCGGGAAAGCATCAACTCCACGTACTCCAGCCGCATCCCCACCTCGCGGCAGAACAGCTGGTACACCGTGTCCGGGCTGAGGACGAACCGCTTCGCCTGCCGGTAGCCGAGGGTGACGTACAGCCCGGCAAGGAACTCACAGCGGCGCGCCACCTCGGGCGCCATGTCGGGCTCGCCCCCGAGCAGCGCCGCGCTCCCGGTGTTGGTGAACCAGACCAGCACCTCCACGAGCCTGCGGACCGCCAGCAGCCCGTCCTCGTCACTGATGTCGTACCCATCGTGCGTGGACCGGTTGCGCAGCCGACGAATGTCCTCGAGCGCATCCACGACCGTGCTACTGCGGATGTACGGACGGCAGCGCTTGACCAGGTCGTTGAGAGCCTTCGTCGAGGGGTCGCCCTCGACGTCGTGGTGACGCCACAACTCCTTGAGTAGCTTCTCCGTCAGTTTCCCGACCAGGGCAACCGCGTTCTCGGGATAGCCGTCGTTGAGGGACCGTAACGGCCGTTCCAGATCAAGCCCCAGCCGATCGGCGATCCGCGAGTGATCGTCGAGTTCCCTCTGCAGGCGCCGCAGCCGTTCATCGACCAAGGTGCTCACGAAGACTCCCCACCTCGCCGGCCGAGGACGAACGCGAACCGGTCCGGAAACACCAGCACCGGCTCCGGATGAGCGACCCGCATCTCCTCGATGCCCTTCTCAAGTTCGCTGTCGCGGAAGGTGGAGAGCAAGGACATGTAGCGGGCACGCACCATGCCGAGATACCTGTCTCGGTCGATGTGCAGCTCGTGATCGACATGGCTGAGCTCGGCCTCCAGCCCGGCAGCCCGCAGGTGTCCCTCGATGACGGCCGGGTCCGGCTGGAGCTCCTCGAAGCGCGCGAGGGCTGCCTCGAACAGCGGGTATTGGATGGTGGCCGGGAGCATCACCACCAGCAGCCGGCCTCCGGGCGCCAGCCGGTCGGCCAGGCCGCGAAGCGTGTGCGCCGGGTCGGCGACGTGATGGACCGACTCCTTCAGCCACATCGCGTCGAGGTGCTCGTATGGCAGGTGGGTGCGTCCTTCGGCGACGTCCTCGGCGGAGGCGACAATGGGCGCCAAGTCGGCCGGAGGCGGCGTCTCTAGCTGGCTGAGCATCGCCTCGGAAGGATCGACGCACAGAATCGGACTGCGGGGCTGGAGCTGCCGGGCCACCTCCCTGGTGAAGAGGCCCGTACCGGAGCCGATGTCGGCGATCCGGTCCGCAGGGCCGAGCCGCAGCGCCTCAACGATCCGGCCGGACATCCAGGGCACGTAGTCCGGACCGTAGACCCAGTTCTCGTCGTACTCGGCTGCCAACCCCTCGTAGTGCCCGCGCACGTCGCGCCCGTCCACGATCCCCCTCGTGTTTCGCCGGTTGTGCCGTACAGGGCACGGGGCAGAATATCGCGGGTACTTGTGGAGCAACAGGCTGTAACTGGACGGTGGACAGCGGTTCTTCAATGGCTCATTCCGCGTGGCCACCGATCGATGGCTGGTACCCAAGGCGAATCGACGGCGTCGCGGGGCTTTCCGCGGGCGGCGACAGCGCATCCTCGGAGCGAAGTTCGCCCTATGCTCAGCCCAGGACTCACCTGCGCAGGGGCCGGGGGGATTCTGAAGGGTCCAGCCTGGTCGGCAGTTGCCGTCGGCGCCGTCGTCGCCGTACTCAGTGGCTACGCGGCCAAGAGCGAAACGTCAGTGGGGACGGACAATGGCTGCCCACCCCTGGCGCGAT
Source organism: Streptomyces sp. DS1-CR2 (assembly GCF_055760475.1). Taxonomy (NCBI): domain Bacteria; kingdom Bacillati; phylum Actinomycetota; class Actinomycetes; order Kitasatosporales; family Streptomycetaceae; genus Streptomyces; species Streptomyces sp. DS1-CR2. The sequence goes on along the minus strand of NZ_CM147085.1, from coordinate 7,499,234 downwards.
CCTTGAGCACCGCACCGCCCAGGGATACCGGGCGAACTGGCCAACTGGGCCGACCGGTTGCGAGGGGCCTCGTGCGCCGCCTGGCCGGCACCCGGCCCGCGGCGAAGGCCCTGCTCGCCGACACCACGACGGCCCTGCGGGCACTGCCCGCCGACCCCGCCGTGTCCCTGCCCGCCTTCGCCGCCGGCACGCTTTCAGACGCCCACGCCCTCGACGACGACACCCCGCTCGCCGCCCTCGTCCTTTCCGGCGTCCGCGCCCTGACCGGCTTCCCGGACGGCAGCGGAGCCGAATGGCGCCGCGAGACCTAGGCCTCGGCTGGCCTCCTCAGGGGATGCCCTCTCCTCCACCGTCCTCACCGTGAGCCTGCGCGGCACTCCCGCTCTCGACTGGATGACCGACATGGGCGAACCGGCCGTTGGGACTCCCTTTGTCTCGCCCTGGTTGGGCTGTGGACGACGGAGCGAGATGGCGTGGCGGTTGGTGTCAGGAGGCAGCCCACTCCCCCCAGCTGCATGGTTGACCCGCCGGGCCGTCAGGGGGCAGTTCCACCGGCTCCAGCGCGTATGGCGAGGCCTCTCTGGTCCCACCCGCGAACGTGGGTTCCGTACTCGCCAATGACCCGCCAGGACCGGTCCGGCAGCAGCTTGCGCTTCCTCATCCGAGACCGCGACAGCAAGTTCACCGCCGCCTTCGACGGCGTGTTCACCGCAGAGGACGTGGAGGTCGTCAAGATCCCTCCACGCTGCCCACGGGCAACCGCGTTCGCGGAACGCTGGGTTCGCACCGTCCGTGCCGAATGCACCGACCGCATGCTCATCGCCGGCGAACGCCACCTGCACACCGTCCTGGACCGGTACACCGAGCACTACAACAGGGGCAGACCTCACCGATCACTGGAGCTGAGAGCGCCTTGCGACGCAACCAACGTCACTCCCCTGCCGATCGGCACGATCCGACGTCGCGAGATCCTCGGCGGACTCATCAACGAGTACCACCGCGCAGTCTGACGACCCATCACACGCCGACCGAATCACCGCAGGCCAGCAACCGTGCGCGAATATTGGCACCCTTCACGGCGCATCGACATCCTCAAAGGACACGAGGTCCGTGTGCGCGGTATCGCGTGGTCCCCCGACGGTCGTCGCATCGCCACCGCCTCGGACGACTGCACCGTACGCATCTGGTCCACGGCCACTTTCGAGGAGGTCGCCATCGTGGGTGTCCATCAGGACAAGGTGTCCTCCGTCGCCTGGTCCCCCGACGGCACGCAGCTGCTCACCGCCTCCTTCGACGGCCCCGCCCGGATCTGGCCCATCTGCCCCGATTTCGACCACTTGGAAGCGACCGCCCGCGGCCGAGTCTTCCGCATCCTCAACGACGACGAGCGGCGCCAGCACATGCTCCCTGCCGCCCCGTGATCAGAGTTGCTTGGGCTCGACCGTGCGGTCATCGGTGGACACCAGATAGTCATCCGGGTCAAGGTCCATCGCCTTCCGCTGCGGCGAGGCCCAGTAGAGGGCGTTGCGCTCGGCGAACGACTCGGGACCCTCGTAGGCAATCAGCCACACGAACTGATTCCGCTCCCGGTCAACCCAGGCTCCACCGATCTCAAAGCCCAACTCCAGACGCAGCGCCACGATTTCGTCCCTCCACCGCGTTACCCACCCATCGAGGAGGCCCTCCTTGACCGTGTAGGTGCGCAGCTGTGTGGTCCTGGCATGCAGGTTCCTCCAATTCGTCGACAACGGCATGCTAAGCCGACGGTGATCAGCGATCAGAGTTCACAGAGAACCGGCTTCCGCTCAATGTCGTACGGGACAGTCACGGTTTGTGCGTTCCTCGCCACGTCCAACCCGAGGCAAGCACGACCTCCTGCAACGGGTCCCTCAGATCGTTCGAGTCGAAGCGGAAGTCGTCAACGCGCTGGCGCCGACCGTCCGGGCCTTTCTTGTAGCTTCCGCGCCAAGACTTCACTCGGGTGCGAGGCCCCCTGCCGTGCCTGCGTGCCACAACGCGGGTGGGCGGGTCGCCGGCGCGCGTCGTCTCGCGGACATCGGCGCAGACCCGCACCTCGTGGGCCCCACCGTCCAGACGCATACGGAACTTGAACGTCCGCTCCACCTGCCGGCGTCCCATCCCGCTGCCCCAGCCCGGCTCGAGCATGTGCCACTCTGCCACCACGTCGGCCTTCTCCTCCGCAAGCGCGGTGCGCACGCGGTAGGGCTTGTCCGGGCCATTGAGCGCGAACAAGGCCGCCTCCACGTGGGAGCGCGCCAACGGCTCGGCACCCTCGTCCGGGTATCGGGTTCCCGTCCGCCAATCGCGAAAGCGGCCCATTGCTAGTTTCCTTCCGGGGTACTCGGTCGCACGGTGCGTACGAAGTCCTGGAACTCTTTGAGGACTTCGGGAAGCTGTTCGGTGGTGGCGGTCAGTGCCAGCTTGATCACCGCATACTTGTGCGGATCAACGGTGTCGGCAAGGGGCAGGTACACCTGGACCTGGGCGAGCTCGCGGAGCTCGTCGTTAACGGCGGCCGACAGGAGAAAACGCTGCACGAGAGCGGGCGCGTCGTCGGGACCGACCTCGCGGCGGTCCACCAGTTGCACGGACTCAGCGGCCTGCTCAAGGCGCTCCACGGACGCGTCGGCAAGGTCCGACAGTGATACGTCGTCGGGCGGAATCTCTCCATCGATGGTGATGTTGGCGGCGAATCCGGCATCGGGGTGGGGATGCAGGGCCGCGAAGGCCACGCCGAAAGTGTCGATGGTCTCAGGTGAGGCCGGGGCCCAGCCGTCAGGCAGCTGGAACTCGACTGCCACCGGAAGTAGCTTGGGCAACTCAGTTGCTCCTCTCATCGGGCTGGTCAGTCGAGCCAGCCGGCGACGGTGTCCTTGGTGGATTTGAGGCCGTGGCCCACTGTGTCCACGGCGCCACCAAGCCCGACCGCGTCAGCCGCACTGTCGACGGTCTTGCCGAACTTGTTGGGGTCGAAGGTGATCTCGGTTCCTGCTCCTGCACCCACGGCTACGGCTGCGAAACCGCCGGTGCTCAGTTTCCACACACCCGTGCTCGTCTTTCTTGACGCCGAATTTGGCCTCGACGCCCGCGCCGGCGCCGACCTCGAAGTTCCCGCCGATACCGATCCCGGCCGCCTCGACGCCGCCGCCGATCGAGGCCTTCGCACCGTAGAAGGCCTTGGCGCTGACACCGACCTCGTCCTTGTTCACCTTGCCCGAGATTCCGGCTTCGGCGCCGGCGAAGCCGTCGCCGCGCAGATAGACACCGCCCCAGTCGCCGTACTCGGCCCGTCCTTCCATCAGTGCTCTTGCGCCTGCGGACACCTCGGCCTTGCCCGAGATGCCCTTGTCACTGAAGCCGTAGTTCGCGCCAGAGCGAACACCGGCGTAGGCGTCGCCGATCCCGGAGAGTTTCCAGTCGCCATTGGTCAGCGAGCCCTTTCCGGTCATGTGGACGAGATCGAAAGCCGCCTTGACCGAGCCCTCCTTCCCGTACTTGGGATCCGCCGAGGCGCTGAAGGACGGGGACCACCAGTCCAGCTTGAAGTCCCCGTCGCCCTTCCATCCGCCAGACTTCTTGCCGCCCTTGCCTGCGGCCCTGTAGTCCTTCAGGTGGTCCTTGGCGTCTCCGTTGAAGCCCTCGAGTGTCCCGTCCTTCCAGTTGGAGTCGATGACCACCGCTTTGAGTGCCATCTGGACGGAATGGTCAGTCTTCTCTGCGTCCTTGACGATCTGATCGAGGTGGTCCTGCCACGCCGTGACAGCAGTCCCCACGGATTCCTGGTACGAGGGGTCGTGATGGAGGGCGTTACGTTCACCTTCGGTGAGATCGGTGGTGTCGAAGGACACCACGCCCTCGTCGGAGACCGCCATGCGGGCCTTGATGGCGTCCGCGTGGGCGGACCTGAGTCTCTTGCGCACCTCGCTGAACTGGTGGTGTGCGTCCCGCAGCAGGGAAGCGACCGCTTTGGCTTCCGTCTGGGCTTTCTGAAATTCCTTCAGCGTGATGTCGAACCGTCGATTGGCGGCATCCGCGCTCAGCCCCGTCCAGGCCTGCCCCATGGATATGCCGTGAACATCGCGGTCGTAGGCGACTTCCTGCTTATGGAACTCCTTCGCCATCCCGTCCCAACGGTCCGCGGCCGTGGTGAGTGTGGACAGGTCGACGGTCATGATGTCGTGGTACGTCGGCATGGTTCCCCCGTGGTCCTGCTGTGGCGTCCTGCTGGTCGAAGTGACGTTCAGGAATGGGCTCTGCCCATCTGCGTCAGAAGCCGTCCAGTGCCGAAAGAGAGCGCGTACGCGCACCTACCTCGCCATCGGTGCCCTGCAGAGTGTTGTTGGCACCCCGCAACGCCGCCTTCTCCGACGAGAGGCGGTTCAACAGGTTGTGAACCTGCTCGCCCCAGGTCTTGTGGGCCTTCTTTAACGCCCCTGACGTGAGCCATCCATCGCGGAACTCCTTAACGGCTGCACCGGTGTCGATGTCCGCCCAGTCGCCTGCCTTACGGGTATCCGGCTGGATGTGCTCCTCAATGGCCCGTGCGGCGGCCTTCTTCTCCGCCGGACTCGACGCCAGGTCTTCCTGACCGCCGCCGGCAGGCCGCGCGTCGTCGGGAAGATGGTTCAGCCGCATACCGACCATGTTTTCCGGCCCGCTGTGTGGCGTGTGTTGTTCCCCGGTCGTATCCGTCATGGAATCTCGCCCCCGCTCGATCCTCGTCCTGTCATGGCGTGCCCGTGTGGTTGGTGTCCTGGTACGGCCACGGCTGCCCTTGCCCCGACTGCGTGCCGGGGGGAGGCGGCTGCGTCCACCCCTGCTGCGGCGACGGCGGCAGCGGTGCGGTCAATGCCTCGCGGCGGCGCTTGCGGCTGCGCAGGGCGACGGCCCCGCCACCAGCTCCGACCAGCACAAGCCCGCCCACTCCCGCCAAGATCCACGGCAGTGCGCTCGACTCGTCATCAGAAGACGCCGCGGAGGGGGACGTCGAGGCGCCCGCGGACGGCTCAGCGGTTGCGCCTCCCTGTGCCGCCGCTGAGGCCCCGTCTTTGTAGTCGGGCAACGGGTAGTCGTCGGCCTGGCCTGGGGCCCCGGGCTCGGTGAGTGCGATCCGGGGGCGCACAGCGCCATACCCGATGGAGTCGGTTCGCTTCTTCCCGCTCACGGCTCCGCTCGCAGTGTTCAGCATGCCCCGTAGGACCTGGTTGTTCGTCCAGTCCGGATGCTTCGACCAGATCAACGCCGCGGAGGCGGAAGCGAGCGCGGTGGCGTCACTCGTACCGTGAGAATCGCACAGCTCGCTGCCCCCCTTGCAGGCGGCGACCATGTCCGCACCGGGTGCAACCAGGTCGACCTGCGGGCCGTGCTGGGATTCCCTCGTCGCCTTGACATTCTTGTCGATCGCACCGACGCCGACCACTCCAGGTGTCCCTGCCGGGTACTCCACCCGATTCGTTCCGGCACCGGTGTTGCCCACGGCCGCGAAGACCAGCTTGTTCTTCGACAGCGCGTAGGCGACTGCGTCGTCCAGCTTCTGTGCGTGGTCCTCACTGCCCAGCGAGATGTTGATGATCTGGGCATCGGAGTCCGCGGCGTACCGGATGGCCTTGGAGAGATAGGTGGGGTAGTCGTCGGGGTTACCGTCTTTGCGGCTCTTCTCGATGAAGTCCGGCACCCGGATCGGCAGGATCTTGGCTCCGGGAGCCAGCCCGTACGAGCCCTGCGTGTCGCCCTTCGCGCCGGTGGCCGCGATCAGTACGGCCATGCGGGTGCCGTGCCCGTCGTAGTCCGAGTGCTCGTCGCCAGGGTGCCGGGAGTAGTCCTTGCCGGGCAGTACCTGTCCACGCAGGTCGGCGAGATCGGGGTCGACGCCCGAGTCGATGACCGCCACCGTAACGCCCTTACCGGTGCTGGTCTTCCACATCTGCTCGGCGCGCATGGCGTCCAGGTACCACTGCTGGTCCCGGACGGTCTCGGCGTGCGCGGGTGTCACGGCAACGCCCGCGAGCACGACGCCGGACAGGGCCGACGCCAGCCGGAGCCTGCGTACCTGCTTGGTACGGGAACCCATCGTCATCCTTCGTTGTCGCGCCGAGTCGTCGGTGGCAGGCCTGGCAGCCGCAGCGGAGGCTGTGGTAGCTCGGTCTGATCCGTCTCTGCTTCCTCACGCACAGGCCGCTCGTCACGCGAGCGCTCCTCCGGAGCAGGCCGAGTGCCATCCTTACGTGCCGTCTGCGAGGAGCCTCCAGCGGGTCCACCACTGTGCACCTGGGCTGTACGGCTCTCCGTTCCGCGTACGGGACCCGCCGCTCTGGTCGTGGTCGGCGGGTTCCGGCTCGTCTTCGAGGGTTGCGGCTTTCCACCGACGACACCATCGGAGTGCGCGGGCATCCGTGCACCGGCCACGCCGCTCTCACGTCCCATGCCAGGCACAGCGCCGCGGCTCGGTGTTGCTCCGGCGCGTGCCCCCACGGGGGCATTACCGCGGACTCCTGGTGCTTGCTGAGTCGGGGAACCGCCGACCACCGTGCCCCGCGGAATCGCACCTGTCGCACGGCCCGTCTGCGGTGCAACCGGACGCCCACCTGCAATCCCGTTGGACGGACGCCCCGGGCTCGCACCACCTGGTCCTGGTACACGCGACGCGGAGCCGCTCGGCGTGCCCGTCACCCCGGGAACTCCGCGCCCCGGCAAAACCGCCCGCGACGCGCCGGGGGTACCAGGGGCAGTACCAGGGGCACGCGGGGCCGTCGGTGTGCCCAACGGTCCGCGGAGACCGTTGGCAGCAGAGACACGGCCGCCGCTCACTCCGCGCTGCGGAGCACCGGATCGGCCTGTGCCTCCGAACGCCGGCGGTGACATACCCGGGACCGGGGGCCCGATGCCTGAGGTGCCGCCCGGCAACGCGGACGGCGGCGACGCGGAGGGTGTTGCAGTCGGAGCGGTGGGAGGCGGGAGCGTGCCGACCCTGTCGAGGGCGATGTTCGCCTCGCCCGGGGACAGATCCGGAACTGTTCTTGACGGAACGGCAGTTGAGGTTGTGTGGCGGTCTCCTGCGGCCAGTGCGGCACCACGCGCCGCTTCGCCAACTGCTGCAGCCCCTACTGCAGCAACGCCCACTCCGCTCGCCACAGCCGCCGTCCCAGTGCTCGATGCATCATCGGAAGACGCGCCCGGGCGGTGGGTGAGATCGTCGCGACTCTCCGGCACGAACTGTTTGGGAAGTTCCGGGAACTTCGGGGCCTTCAGCGCATCGATCTGCTCCGTCGACGCCGTGTACGACTGTGCCAGTTTGATCATCAACTGGGCTGCTGCAGTACGGTCGTTGTCGTACTGCGACTTGGCCGACTTCACGGAGGACTCCGACGAACCGCCGTCGTGGTTGCCGACATCCGTCGCCTTGGCCGCGTGCGCGTCCAGGATCGAGCGTGCCGAGGCACTGGAGTTCTTCAGAATCTCCAGCTGCGGCTTGACCTCGTGCAGCGTGTCCGCCGCATGCGCCATCCACTTGCCGGCGGACTCGCTGTAGTCGCCCAGGCCCAGGGTCGCGAGCGCGGCCTGATGGACCCACTTGCGGAACGCCTCGCCGCCCTCTCCGTCCCACTCGACCGCCGTGCTGTGCGTCTTGAGGTCGTCGCCGATGCTCTTGATCGTCTTTGCCGCCGCCGTCAGCAACACGCCGAGATCTGCAGGCTTCGAGCCGTCCGCCGGCTCGACCATCGTCCACAGTTCCTCAGGGGTGTGCACGGCGAAGCGGTACTGCTTGACCATGCCCCACATGCGCGATCCCAGGCCGTCGCTCATGCTCCGCCCTCGTCTTTGCGTCCCTTGAACAGAGCGATCTCTGCTGCAGCAGTTACGGCATCAGTCGCCCGCCGCATCACAGTCCGCCCGCTTCCGTGTCCGTCGCCTGGGGGCGCGGCTCACTGGGCTCTTCGCCGTCCGAACCACCCTTGCCCGAAGCCTGCTTGGTGTCCGACCCCCCGTCGACCAAGGCGTCGGCATCAGTGCGGATGCGGTTCAGTCGTGCGCGTACGTCCTCGTCCAGGTTGTCGTAGCCGGTCTTCGACGCATCCACGGTGACGACCAACGCCTCGATCTGGAGCGCCAGCATCTTGGACAGGTTCTCCAGCTGAGTGTGCACGTGCGTGTAGGAGGAGTGCAGGAGATCCGCCTCGTCGAACGCCCCCAGTCGGCCCGCCCCGAGCGTTCCTCCGGCGATCTTCGAAGGCGCCGCGTGCGACTTCTCCAAGTCCCGCAGCAAAGTGTCGACGCGGCGTTTGAACGCCGTCAGCGTCTCTCCCTCGACCCGCATCGCCTGCGCCACAGACGCACCGACGGCCCCCAGAACCGACGCAGCCAAGCTCCCCGCCGCCGCGCCGATCCCGGCCACTGCCGACTGCGGCGCATCCCCCGTGCCGTCCGACACGATCTGTCCCTCCCCGTAGAGCCCGCCCCTCGGCATACGTCCAGTCCCGCCGAGGTGCTTCATGATGTTCCCATCTGTAACAGATGCAACCTGAGCACGATATCCGGGCCCTACATCCCCTGCAGAGCCTCCACGGGTTCAGGCACGCGCAGTGGCTGATAGCGGCTGGCATCTCAACCTTCAGGAAGTCCAGGAACCACCAACACGAGACAGCACGGCCCACGCAATTCCGCAGGCCAGCTGGGTGACAGAGGGCTCTGAACGCCGCTCTGGGCAGGCACATCCCTCGCACTCACCGACACGGTCAGCGCTGGAGTCCGACGCCATTTGGCGGCTTCTCACCATTCGTGGAACAACTCGTCGTTCCCACTGAACTTGCAGTCCGTAACCGCTGGCTCCTCGCACTGGCTGGCCGCCCTACGGGCATCAACACGACGAAACCGCGAAAGGCCTACGACCAGCTGGCTCGTCCGCATCTCTCACTGGGGTGCCAGCTTGCCGTCAGGTGTGGCCCAGGGGATAGATGCGAGCCCGTGCAACGCTGACAAGGCCCGGCAACCGCCACCGATTGCCGGGCCTCCGTGCATTCGTCAGTCGACGAGGTAGTGCGCTTCGCTGTAGGCGACGGTGGAGTCATACGGCTCCCCCACCGGCTTCAACATGTACCGGCGGAAGACCTCAACGGTGGCGCGGCGGGCGCCTCGGTTGCGAGCGTCAGTGTTGTCCCATGACCAGCCAAGAGCGCGTGTGACCGCCCGATCGATCTCCTCGGCCAGCTTCCGCTCTGTGACTGCCAGGCCGGACGGTGCGAGGTCGCGGGTGATCCGCGACAGGTCACCCACCTGGTCATCGTCCAGCACGACGACGGCTTGGTCGGGGTACTCCTCGGCATCTACGATGGCGCGCGCAATCCGGAGTGCTTCAGACAGGAACTCAAGCGCGTCCTGGGAGTTCTGGATGATCCGGTCCCGTAACAGCCTGATCCGCTCCGCCAGAGTGGTGTACTTCCCGGACTCCGGTGGGCGGCCTTGATGTGGTCCAGGATCTCCGTCGCGGACGGCGGCGTCTCGTCCTCGCCGTCGTCCTTGTCAGGCTTGGGGCGGACGAGAGCCAGCAGCTCCTTGAAGATGGCGATGCCCTGGGCGTCCAGGACGAGGGCTTCCTCCTGAGAAGCGACCACAGAGAAGGAAGACGTGGGCGTTTGATCTCCAGGACCATCGGCCCCAGCTCACCCCGTCGCTCCTTCGGCTCCTCGTCGAGGACTTCTTGAACAGGGTCGTGTCCACGGATCCGAACAGCCCGAAGGCATCCCTGTCTCCGTCCGGACCCTCACCGCCTGCCCCGACGAACCGCTCTATGCCGATCCCACCAGCCGCGACTACTCCGCCTGCCGAACCTCCGCCGCCGAGGCCCGCACAGCGTGCGCATCCCTGGCCCTCCTCGGGCAAGCCGCGGGATCCAGCATGCTCTTCGACCATCCGACCGAACTCGCCGACGTCGTACGAGCCGTGGAAAAGATCTACGACAACCGCCAGCACCCGCCCGCTCCCCCGGCTTCGACCGCACACTGACCAAGGACACCCACATGCCCCGAGCTCCGTTCCAGGTCCTCGTCGTTCCCTTCCGCCACGTCGGCCACCAACTCGAATTCGCCGTCCTCCGACGCGAGGACCTGAACGTATGGCAGGCCGTGGCCGGCGGCGGCGAGGACAACGAGACCCCCGAACAGGCCGCACTGCGCGAGGCCACCGAGGAACTCGGCCTCGACCACCCCACCCCCCTCTATCCGCTGCAGACCACAGCCAGCGTCCCGGCGCGCTTCTTCGCCGACCGCGTCCACTGGCCGGCCGGAACCTACGTCGTCCCGGAGTACTCCTTCGCCATCGACCTCACCGGCATTGAGGCCGCGATCTCCCACGACCACACCGCCCTGGAGTGGCGCGACTACGACACCGCACACGAAGTACTGCACTTCGACAGCAACCGAACGGCTCTCGGCGAACTCCACGAACGACTCCTGGCCATCGACCTCCCCCAGCCGATCAAGAGTGATCGCCCATGACCGCTCCTGACCCCGCCTCCGCAAGACCATGTCGCACGGCCATACTCGGCCAGGGCTACGTCGGCCTCCCCCTGGCCATCCGGGCCGCAGACGCCGGCCACCGCGTGGTGGGATTCGACACCGACGACATACGAGTGAAGCGCCTACGGGCCGCTCAGTCCCCGTCCCCGGACATCCCCGACCGCCAGGTCGCCGCCGCCCTGACGAACGGCACCTACACCCCGACCGCGAACGCGAACGCGAACGACCTGGCCGGGTTCGACGTCGCGGTCATCGCGGTGCCGACCCCGCTCCGCGACGGTGCACCGGACCTCTCGTCCATCGAACACTCCGCCCGAATACTTGCTCCTCCGTAGCGCTCCAGAATGGGTTCACCGGCCCTGACCTCGGGGAATGCGCGTGGCAACCATCTCTCCGGCATGATCAGTGCTCGTGCTGGTACGACTTGCCTACCTGATCACCATGCGGATCTTCGCGTGGCTCGTCCTACTGTCCCGATCCTCTGCGGCCAAGAACGCGCGCCACGAGCTCGCGGTTCTCCGCCGACAGGTCACCGCGCCCACGCCCGGCTGGTCAGACCGGGCGCTACTCGCCGCCCTGGCCCGAATGCTCCCCCGAGCCCTGCGCTTGCGGGACAGTAGTAGCGAATCGGTTGTGGCCAGTCGGGCTCACTCCTTCCCCGAGGTAGGAACGCACGCGTAGGGAGGGCAGCTGTGGATCGCGTTCCCCACGACGTCGCCCCGCTCTCCGGCGTCGAGTGAGCGCGCCGGCTGAGACCCCCGTTACAGAAGTCCATGCCGGTTTCGGCCAGAGTTCCGGCCCTCTCCTTCGGGCCCTGACAGGGTGAGGTCCGTGCCCCAAGGAGACTCTCGGCTCCGGCGCAGCCGAGGTGACGCGGCACAGGCGAACAGGCACATCACCGCTGCCTGGTGTCACCCCTGAAGGACAGCGTGATCCACTGCTGAATTCCACGTCACTGCACGCCACCCTCTCTGTCAAAGTAGATCGAGTCGGGCATACTGGATGATTCATTGAGTCGAGGGCGGAGAAGGAGTAGTGCCCGGGTGGCCAGCACGAATGACCACGGGACCCCTGATCCGCAGGTAGAAGCCCGTTCGACCGGTCCGCGCCGGTATACCGCGGAGTACAAGGCGAGGATCCTCGCGGAGTACGAGACGTTGGACAAGAAGGGCAAGGGCGCTCTGCTGCGGCGGGAGGGCCTGTACTCGTCGTTGATCACGACGTGGCGGCAGCAGCGGGACAAGGGCGCCCTGGACGCGCTCGCCGCGTCGGCCGGACAGCCGAAGGCGGACCCCAGGGACAAGGAGATCGCGAAGCTGAAGGCGGAGAAGGCCCGCCTGGAAGCCGACCTCGCGAAGGCCCGCACCGTCATCGAGGTCCAGGGAAAACTCTCCGCGCTGCTCGACCAGTTCGCCACGGACAGCGCCCCGAACAGGAACGGCGAGAAGAACCAGTGACCGGGGCCCAGTTCGCGGCCGTGGCGTTCAACACCGCCCGCAATCAGGCCCTTGAAGAGCTCACCGGGCTGGTCGGACGCGTCCAGGCATGCGCTGCGCTCGGCGTGAGCCGTGCCACCTACTACCGCCAACACCGCCGAAGCCCCGCCCCGGCCAAGCCGCGGCGGGAACGGCGTCGACATCCGCGCGCTCTCGCACCCGAGGAGGAGATACGGGTCCTCGATGTGCTCCATTCCCCGGAGTTCGCCGACATGGCGCCCGCCGAGATCTACGCGGTCCTCCTGGACCGGGGTGTCTACCTGTGCTCGGAGTCGACGATGTACCGGCTCCTGCGACGGCACGGCGAGGTCCGTGAACGCCGCCGCCAGGCCGTCCACCCACCCCGGACCGTTCCCGAGCTGGTCGCCGAGGGCCCGAACCGGGTCTGGAGCTGGGACATCACGAAGCTGAAGGGGCCGGTCAAGGGCGTCTACTACTGCCTCTACACGATCATCGACATCTTCAGCCGCTACACGGTCGGCTGGATGATCGCCGCCCACGAGAACAAGGACCTCGCCGAGCGGTTCCTGTCCGAGACGATCACCAAGTACGGCATCGAACCAGGGCAGTTGACGATCCACTCGGACCGCGGTTCCCCGATGATCGCGCAGAACGTCGCCCAGATGATGGCCGGTCTCGGCGTCACCAAGTCGCATTCGCGGCCGAAGACGTCGAACGACAACCCGTACAGCGAGAGCCAGTACAAGACCCTGAAATACCGGCACGACTTTCCCGAGCGTTTCGGATCCCTCGAGGATGCCCGGGCGTGGTGCACCCAGTTCTTCACCTGGTACAACGAGGAGCATCGGCACTCCGGGATCGGCCTGCACACGCCCTACGACGTGCACTTCGGTCTCGCCGAGCAGCTCCGCGAGATGCGTGCCGACGTCCTCCAGGCGGTCTACGCGAAGCACCCCGAACGCTTCGTCCGCAAGCCACCGGAGCCCCCGAAGGTCCCCGCAACGGCCTGGATCAACCAGCCGGCACCAGACGGCCCACTGATCCCAGCACAGCGTTAGAACGATCTACCTGCCTTGATTGCTTTGACAGGTTCCGCCAGTTGACGACGTATCGTGTTGCGCACAAAGAGCGGTGCGCACTGGGTGACGCCAACGTATTGAGGAGACATCGTGTACATGCACATCGCCGTCGATGCACCAGATGACGATGGAGCGGCCCACGTTCTATACGACTGGCTCAGGCAAGATCGTGAGCTCCGGCGTCACGCCACCGTGGATCTGGCGTTGCCCTCTGGCACCTCCGAACGCATGAGTACAGGCGAGATCATCAACATGGTGGTCAGCAACAGCATCGCCGCCGCCAGCCTGGCGGTGAACATCGTCGTCGCCTGGCAAGCAGCTCGACCTTCACCACCCCGAAAGGTCACCTTTAGCCGCGGGAACACGACAGTGACCGTCCACGACACGTCGGACGAGACCCTTCGCCGAGTCAGGGATCTCTTGGCCACCACGCCCCCGAGCGAAACCGACAGGGACACCAGAGCAGAACAGCCTTCGGTGTCATCGGCGACCGGAGGTCCTGATGGCTCTGCCTGATGTCAGCGGCAGTCGCGTGCTTCTGATCGGGGCGGATGAGTACGAGAACCTCCCGAGCTTGCCGTCGGTCCGAAACAACATCGAGAGGCTCGGTGAACTCTTTAGGGCTGAGTTCAGCGGAAGCCTCTCTGTCAATCACTGCGTCACGCTACTCAACCCGGTTGGAGTCAAGGACGCCCTCGACGCGGTGAACCGCGCCGCGAGCGAGGCAACGGACACGTTGGTTGTGTACTTCGCCGGCCACGGCCTGCGTGCCACCTCCGACGGCACTCTCCGCCTCGCGCTGCGGAACTCCGAGCCCAGCACGAAGCTGTACGAATCAATCGCCTACAGCGATCTGCGTGCCGAAGTAGCCGACTGTCTCGCGCCGAAAAAGGTAGTGATCCTCGACTGCTGTTACAGCGGTGCCGCCCTGGAAGGTTACATGGGCGTACCTGACGAGTTCGCGGACCAGACCGCTATCGTAGGCACCTGTGTCATGACGGCCTCGGCTGCGACTCAGGCAGCTAGGGCTCCTGCGGATTCGGAATTTACCTCGTTCACTGGTGCACTCCTGGAAGTCATCAACGAGGGGGTTACAGGTGCCCCAGATCCACTTGACATGGACTCGCTCTATCGGAACGTGCGCTGCCGATTGGAATCGCGAGGGCTTCCAATACCGCAACAGCGCGCCAGGAATCTGGGTCAGACCATCACGCTCTTCCGTAACCGGGCAGCGAAGAGCCCCTCACCGCCGACGCTCGCGGCGGAACGCGAAGAATGGTTCCGCGAAATCCAACAGGGACTTCTCTGGGGTTTGGAAGACATTTCTGCGCTCGGCGCCGGTCGACTGCGCAGCGATCTCGGTGAGCCAACTCTCGTTGCTTCTTTGCTGGTTGCACGCATCGCCCAGCATCTCGCCAAAGGTGAGACCACGTCGAACATTGTTCAACTGCTCACTTCGAGTGGAGTCTTTGCCACGCCAGTCCCGGATGTCGCCGAACTCACAGCACTCGTGAGCAAAGTCCGGTTCGGCTTCGAACGAGACGGGCTCGCCACCTCCATGGCGATCCGCGGTGGCCTGGGGCTCCTCCCGTGGAGCCCCGAGGGTACATACATGCTGCTCATCGAGCACTGGGCCGCCCAGCGCTGCCGCACAAGGCCTCGTTCGCGCGTGCAACACGAGCTCAGCGAGCTCTGGGACACAATGGATCCGAAGGTCCTTTCAGCACTCTCGTCCCTGCCAGCCGCTCCGCTGGAGACGTACCCCGATCTAGGGGAACAACTGGCAGCTGAGTCGGACGTGCGCGTCGGCAACCTCGGCTCCCTCGCGATCGGCCGGCCTAGTGGTGACCGCGCCTGGAGCCGGTGGATGTCCACGCGCCCGTGGAGCACTCTGAAGGCGCGCCACTTGGTGCACCTCGGTGGAGATCTCGCAAGGGTCCCGGCAGGATTGCGAGTCATCGATCGCCTGAGCGACCAGACGCCACCGGGTCATGAATTTCACGGGGTCATCACCCGCGCCACCGAGATGCTCCAGCAGCAATTGGATCACATCGGGCTGGCCATAGAGGGCATGAGCGCCATCGAATTCGACCTCCTTCGCGAGCGAAGCGAGGACGAACACTTCCAAGACGGTTGCCTCACTACCTTCCAGAAGTACCTCCTGAACAGGTCCCAAGTTTTCGGCTACGTGCCTGACCACCTGACAACTCACGGCACATGGGGCCCACTCCCGTGGTGGTCGATCGCCATAGACGACACCTGCGAGTTCCAAGCAGCCGAGACCGCTCTCCGGCGCGGAACCGCGCTGTTGCGGTTCACGGTCGGCCCCGACGATGCTGAGAGCCTCGATATCCACTTTGACTCTCTAGAACCCGGAGCATCAAGGCTCACAGCTCAATTCCACTACGACCTGTCAAACGTCGTGCACATCTGCGAACTGCTCCTCGTCGCGAGGCGGGAGTCTGCGCCCATCGACTTCCTCACCGTCCACGTCGACGAGTGGGACGATCACGAAGTCGAACTCATCGGAACGCTAAGCGTTGCGCTCGGCACCGATGTAGGCGCAACGCTCGCCGACGTTGCCACCCGTTCCCTCCGTCGCCTCCTGCCCGGCGCTAAAGGCCCCGACATTTACCTCCACGGAGTCCCGCAGCTGGGCGCACTCTTGAAAACTTCAAACCCCCCTCAGATCTGCCGCTACCCGAGGTGAGACAGGCGACCGCCGACACTGGGCGTCTGTCGTCGCGTGCCCCGTTCCGGGTCATCGGCGCGCATTCATCGGCGACGCACGCCAGCCCGACGCACCTCGGGTCCCCTGGGATACCGACGTCGGATATCGTCCGACGAGTCCGTACCGAGCTTCACCTGTCGCCCTCCCCGGACTCCCGGACGTCCCATCGTTCCGACTCCGGTACGCGGTTGCTCCTCTCCTCCTCACCACTGCGAGGCACATTGTCGTCGCTCAACTCGGAGGCGAACAGGCGCCGAATCCCAGCGCCGAGCTCAGTCAGGGCGGAGCGCACACCGTCCGCGTGTCGGCCGACGTCGACCTCGGCAAGGCGCTGCGCGGTGGCCAGGTAGGAGACGATGGCCTGGGAGTGGTGTCGTTCGTTCTGGGCCGGAGCGTCGTCGCTGACGACCTGGACGGTGTGGCCGTTGGGCAGCAGCTCGGTGCGTACGTAGTGGTCGGCTTCCACGCGGGCGAGGTTCGCGAGCGCGCGGGCGTAGAGGCGGTGCTGGGCTTCAGTGCGGACCGCTGCCAAATCCTGGCGACGGGCCTCCGTCGCAGCGCCCCTCATCCGGGCGCCGCCGTCGTAGCGCAGCCCTTCCTGTCGTGCGATCTTGGAGACAGTGGAGGCGCTGCGGCCGATCTGCCGAGCAATGGCACTGCGAGGCAGCCCTTCGCCGTGCAGGCGGAGCACTTCCTCGCGATCCGCCTCCGTAACGGCGTCGGCCATGAGGGCTCACCTCCTTGAGCCAAGGGTGACGCGGGTGCGGCGATGTGAAGATGGCTCAGCCCTTAGGGGCGAGCCGATGTCGAGCGGTGAAGGGTTGAGCTTAGGTTCACCTGCCGCGATGGAGCGTTTCGCCGAACCAGAACGAAGCATCGTTCAGCGAGTTCTCGTTGATGACCGGCCGGAACCACTGGCGAGGCAGACGACTGGGCTTGTCGAACCACTCATGTTGGTGCTGCACCGCTGCGATCGTGCAGTCCACCAGCTGAATGAACATAGCGACAGCACCACGTACATACCCATTCTGGATAGTCGGCCTTCCGTGTCTCTCATGGTTGTCCGACCACCAGACGTAGTGCCACTTGTTGTAGTCGATCAGGTCGTCGTCTTCCGGCCAGTTGTCCCAGGGCTCGTCCGGCGTCTTGCCGTCCTTCCAGGCCATGCCTCGATCGGCCATCTTGTAATAGAGCCGATGCGCTCCAGCGTCCCTCGCGGACTTTGCGCCCAAGAGGTGCTGCCTGATGACAGTTCGTCATCGGTCATGTTGTGCTCCGCCCGGCCACAAGGGCATTGTCCGGGCTAGCTCTGCAGGAGACGCAGGAGTTCCTGTTCCTTTTGCGGGGCTGATGCCGTGGTCGTCCCAGCGCGGATGGGCCACCGGCCCATCCCCCGCCTCAAGCCAGGCCCATGTGTCCACGACGGTGTCCGCGAGAGGACGGCACTGAAGACCCGCCTCTTGGGCGCGGGCCGAATCGACGGCCCATGTGCCCTTGGTGGTACGCCACAGTGGGAGTTCGGTCCACTCGCGTACCCCGTGGCGCTTGAGGAGGTCGTCCCCCGCCCACGCGAAATGGCCACCGTTACCGGTGACATGCAGGCAGGCGGCCAAAAGGTCGCTCACGGTGTCACGACCGCGCGGCGCTGCGACGTTGTAGGTACCGCGTGGGGCGGTCAGCGTGAACTCGGCCACGTCGCGGACGTCGGCGGGCTGGATCTGCTGGCCGGGTCGGCCCGGGGCGAGGATCGTGCCGCCGCGCTCGCAGCGGCTCAGCCACCAGGGCAGGCGGCCCACGTATTCGGCGGGACCAAGGATCACTCCCGGCCGCAAGATCGTCGCCCGCCCGGCGAAGTGGCCAGGACGGCGGCCTCGCTGCCAGCCTTCTGCTTGCCGTAGTGGACCGTGGTGCCGTCGTCGGCGCCGTAATCGCGGTCGGCGTCCGCCGGCGCGTCGTAAGTAGCACTGTCCTCGGTGAGGGGTTCGTGGGGCCAGCCCGTGTATGCATTGACCGTGGAGACGTAGACATACCTGTCGGCGGCCGCGGCCAGTACGGCAGCGCCGTCGAGAACTTGGCGGGGAGCCATCTCAGAGGCAGACGTGTCGACCACCGCGTCCCACTGTCCCAGCGCCGCGAGCCGCCTGAGGTCGTCGGGGTTCGTCCGGTCACCGTGGACAGCCTCGACGCCAGGCAGGTCGGGGGCGCTGCGGCCGCGGTTGAAGGTGGTGTCCTCCAAGCCACGGGCCGTGGCGTTGTCGGCGACGGCGCGTCCCAGGAACCAGGTACCACCGAGGAGAAGGATCCGCATGTTGCTAAACCTGCCGGTCCAAGCTCGGTCGAGGCCACCAGGGAGTGCTTCTCATTCTCATGATCCAGCCGATTGACCAGCAGGCCTGTGATGACCGCTCTGGCCTCCAGCCAGCTGCGCGCACCCGTCTCTGGCACGTCTCCCAGTTTTCGGACGAACAGATGCTGGAAACCGCGCCCCGCGACAGCAGCACGAGTGCCTTCGTCACGAGCGGGGACATTCCGCACTCTCAATCAGGGGATGGCACTTGGCGCCCGTGACAGGGCAAACACGAGCGGGCCTACCCTCGTATGTGGCCATGCGCAGGGCGTGCTCATCGCGGATGAGCATCTCAGCTGCCTCAATGCTGGGCACTCCGATGTCCTTCCAGACTGCCACGGCGACTTCGTGAACGGTCATGAACGCCATCTCCGGGAGCCGCTCCTCTCCGCCACGACGGCTCTTACTCTTCTTCCCGTCCCCGCCAGCGGCGCTGGAGGGAGCGTCGCCGCGACGGGTCCGATCCGAGGCAGCGTGCTCCTGACCGAGCTCTCGCATGATCAGTTCGGTTGCGCGGTCGATGGTCGTGGCGACCGTGGCGTGCCCTGGGGGTCGGTACTGGTGGCCGTGATCGGTGCGGGCCATGCAAATGCGGTTGGCGATGCTGATGTCCCGCTGTTTGATAATCAGCGCTTCGCGGTCGTCGACGGACAACTTCCCTCCCGGATCGTGGGCGCGTTGCGCGGCGACCCGGGAAGGGAGGAAGTCTCGTACGACCAAGGCGCGAAGTAACACTTGCGCCGCGTTCCTCATTGCCACTTCGAAGGAAATGACGTCGCTCATGCGAACCAGACTCGCGGCCAATGCTGGGGCACAGCGAGTGATGAGCAAAAGAGGCATCGACGTCAGCAGTGACCGGGTACCGTCCGCTCTGCTCGAACTGATCGGACACAATGACAGGTGATGCCGCTTCAGGAGCGCGGCCACGCCTGGTCTCGAGGCGGATGGGGGTGCAGAGGGCAACCCCGCGTAGGGCGAGGCGGCGAGGATTCCCAACATGACGAGCCCCGAGCAGGACGGGCGTGAGTACGTGGCCACATACTCACAATGACCACGCAGCATGGCGACTCTAACGAGGTCACCGCAGCGATCAGGTTCGCCGCATCCTCGGTCAAGCCGCTGGGGGAAGGCGACGTCCCTGTGCTGACGAATCCAAGGACCCGTGCACCAACTTGAACTCACCACGCCGGTCCCGGCGACGGGGCTATACCACCCGCCGCTCGCTTGCGAACCCACCGCCGGCGGCTGGGGCCGCTTCCTAGCGGAATGGCTCGCGGAGACCTCCAGCAGGCGGCGCACGCCATGATGGCCAACGGATATCGCCTCACGCAGGAGGCACCAACCGGGGCGAAGTCGGCGCCGAACCCAGCCGCCGATGACGCGCCTCCGCCACTGCCCAGCCGAAGACACCAGCTCCGAGGCCCGCATCTCCGTTCACGCGCGATCAACCGAACCGCGGGGCGCAGGTATCGGTCCTGTCCGGATGGGCGGGCGACATCCGCTCCGTCGACTTCCGCGCCCCGGGTCGCACCCCCAACCAGGCCGACCAGTCAGATGCGCCGACGATGGCCTACTCATCTCAACTTCACGATATCCGCCAGGCCATGGGGATTGTCCGACCGTGCAGATAGCCTATGGGGGTGTACGACATAACGGACCCAGCCGCCTCTCGGCGCGCGGCAAAGGCCGCAGAACGAGAGCGTCTGGCGCGCGCCCTGGAACGCCGCCAAAGCCAGGGCCCTACGGGGGTAAGCGGTTTTGTACAGCGCAAATGGCGATGGCTCGGGGTCGGCGGCAGTGAGGCTGTCGAAGCGGTTCTCGCCATGCTGACGGAGGTGACATCCGTCCCTGGTCTGCCCGAGGCCCAGCGGGCCGCACTCTCCCAAGCGCTGGAAGGCGCGCCTGACCGTGAGACCTTGTTTCCGGCAATCCGCACTGGACTGGGCCTTCTTCCGCCGGGCTCCGTTCTGACTCACCTGCGCGCCCTGTGGGGCCACCAACGTGCACTGGCTCAACGAGACAGGGCTGGAACGGTGCCGAGTGCTGTGCTCGACCGCGCCGGGCCTGGAGCTCGTCAGCAAGCGCTCGCAAACCATCTCGGGCGGCGCCGCCTTCTCCCTGTTCGCCACCGCCGCCACCCGCGGCGCGATCCCACTACCCAACCGCTTCCTCGAGGCCCTCCTCTCCTGGGCTCCCCTCTCCGTCCTCGACGATCTAATCGAGCACGGCGGCCTGGTGCCCGAGGACGAACCGTGGCAAGCGCGTGACGACGACGAAGGGCTGTACCTTCGAGCGCGCCTCGCCCCGGGAACGCTCACCCTGGAGCAGGCCGAGCAGCTCGAATGGCACTTCTACCTGCGCAGGCACGCTTTCCTCAAGGGCCATACGCTCCTGCGGCAAGAGCCCGAGGACGTCTGGGACCTGCTGTATGACGTGACTATGGATGGCGATGTGTCGGCCCTCGGAGCGCTCGACGCCGCGCTGCCCCGGGTGCAGCAGATCGAGCTGCGCAATATCAAGTCGGGGGCCCTCTCGGGCCAGTGGCCCGTCGAAATGACCGCGGATCGTGGGTTGTGGCTGCTGATGGCAGCACTGTGGACACCACGGCAGCCCGTCGACGCCGGACGTAGCCCGTTCTATGCGCTCGTCGCCCTCAACCGGGCGTATGACCTCGCGAAGTCCGGTGATCTGGAGGCGGCGGCTCATCAGTCGCGGTCTCTTACCCGCGAGGGCGGCAGCACTCGGAAAGTCCCAACTGGTTTGGTACTGGAGGCGCATGCCATTGCGGCGTACTCGGCTGCGGCAATGGGCGATCTCGACACAGCCGAGGAGCACGCCGGCAAGGCGGCGGCGACGGGCGGGGATATCGCCGAACGTAACCTTGCGCTTGTCCGCGCCTGGAAGAGGACGACGAAGAACAATCGCGGTCCGGTAACCAACCCTTTTCTGGACATTGGGCTGGGCCATGGTGACGGTAGTTGGGAAGAGCGTTGCCGTGCGATCTTCCGGCACCATGAGGGTGATCCGGTCGCCCAGGCAGGGCTGAACCGAGCCGAGGACCGTATCCGGGACGCGCTGCGCAGTGAAGCGGGTTGGGACGTCTTCTTCCAGCTTCCGCTCGACTCATCCCAGTACGCCATGCCCTGTGTCGTACCCCGCAACGTGGTGCCGCCATTGGAGGCCCTGCGGCGTCGTACCTCGGTGACCAGTGGCGCGGATCTCGAGGCCATCCGAGCACGGGCCGCCGTCGAACTCCTGGACGACTTCCGCACTACGGCCCCGCATCTCGACCGCCACAGCCACACCCGGTGATGCGTCAGTTCACAGACCGGTCAATCGAATCCAACAAGGCAGAACCCTGATGAATCCGAAGAACACACGCGCGAAGCGCGGCCCCAAGATCCCTAAGATCCCGAAGGGCCAGCGACCGCACCGGCCGTGCCCGCAGTGCGGCCAGACCCAACCCGGTCCCCAGGCAAGTGCCGCATCGCGCAAACCAGGCGGTGCAAAGGGCCGCAAGGTGCACCGGTTGGAGGCTCCCACGGCACCAGCCGCCGTGCAGACCGCCGAACCGCCGACGAGCCCTCCGCCGATCGACGCGGTGACGATCATCAAGGGGGTCGTAGCGCGCGTACCGGAAGCCATAGAAGGCGTCAGACTCGGCGACTGCCCTCCGCCTTCCGTGCTGAACTCAGCGGTGCGCAAGGCCGTTCTGGATGAGTTCCGCACCCGCGCCCTCTTCGCCGGACGGCTCGCCGAGATCGACGCCCTGCTGTGGTCCCAGGAATCCCACGGCGGCGACACGGTTGAGGGCGCGATGACAGCTCACCTGCGTGAACTGCGACTGCTGAGGCTGACGGAGCCGGAGGAGAGCGACCGCTTCGTGGTCACCGAGGGGGAAGGCGAGCTCTTCGAGCTCTTGCGTCCGGCGTATGTCGATGAGTTGACCGGAAAGGTCATTCTGGCAGGACAGCTGCGGCGAGTGTCCGCATCCAAGGGCATGGCGGCGGGGGAGGAAGCATGACAGCGGCGGGCATTGACTTCGGTACGACCAACTCGGTGGTGGCCCAGTGGAACGGCGAGTACGTCGAGGTACTGGAGATCGGCGGCCAGGGGCTCGACGCCGACTGGCGCCGACCGGGCTTCGACCTGCTCTACCCGTCGGTGGTGGGCACCAGTTCCCTGCGGCCCGGCACCTTGTTCGGCTGGGAGGCCAAGCTCCGCTCCGAAACCGCGGTTGAGGCATGCAAGCGGATGCTGCGCGAGGAGCCGTTCGTGACGTTGGGCGGTGAGAGGTTCGCCGCCACCACCGCGGCGGCCGGGGTCTTCCGCGCCATGGTCGGCGCGGCTGAGGAGGAGGCTGCCACCGAGATCCGTGAGGCCGTCATCACCGTGCCCGCCAACGCGACCGGAGCGGCCCGCTTCCGCACGCGCGAGGCCGCCCGCGCCGCGGGCATCAAGGCCCGGACACTGCTCAACGAACCGACAGCGGCCGCAATCGCCTACGCACACGAGATGGAGCTCGACGGCGAATTTCTGGTCTTCGACTGGGGTGGCGGCACCATGGACGCCACCCTGCTCCTACACGAAGGCGGGTTCTTCGACGAGAAGGCAAGCCGAGGTGTCAACCGTCTCGGCGGACTCGAGATCGACGCACGACTGCGGCGCATCGTCCTTGACCGGGCTCCCGCCCAGGGCCGGTGGAGCGACTCCGAGAAGCGTCAGTTCAATCTGGACATCGAACGGGCGAAAATCCTGCTCTCCCAGCAGGAATCGGTCCGTATCGTCACCCCCGATTCGGTCGTGGTCGAGATCGGTCAGGACGAATTCTCCAAAGCCATCCAGGACTTGATCAACCGTGCGCTCGACCCGGTAGAGCAATGCCTGGAACAGGCCCGGATCGATCCGCACGATCTCACAGCAGTGCTGATGATCGGCGGCAGCAGCCAGATCCCGGCGGTGCGCGCCGCGGTATCGGAGGCGCTCGACTGCGAACTCGTCGACACCGCACTGTGCAACCCCATGACAGCCGTCTCCGAGGGGGCAGCAATCTGCGCTGCGGCGATGGACGGTGAGCTGACGAGCATCGTCCGTGTGGTCAACACCCACGCGCTGGGCACGGTTACCAAGGACCGCGACGGGAAGCGCCGCTTCAGCTCCCTGATCGACCGGAACCAACGCCTGCCTCAGCAACGAGTCAAGTCGTACGAACCCACCAGAGACAACGTCTCCCACCTCACCGTGGAGGTATGGGAAGGGCACCCGGACCGCCCCATCGACCACCCGGACAACGTCAAGCTGACCGATCTTGTTCTGACCTATCCACAAAGATCCAAGGCCGAGGACGGTGTCTTCGACCTGGAGTACACCTACAGCAAGGAGGGCCTCCTCACCGTCAAGGCGACCCTACAGAAGACGGGTGAACCTGTTCTTGAGGGAGAAGTGAAGGTCTTCGGTGACGGCAACGTCCTGCCGGAAGTGAAGCAGGAGCTCGACCGCCTCAACGCTCTCACTCCGACTGCCCGCCCGGCAGCGACGCCGACACATCCACACCAGAACCGTGGGACGGCGGATAACAGCTCTTCCCCTCCCGCCCACCGGCCGGCGCCGGTTCCCGGGCAGCCTTCTCACGCGTCTGCGCCCGCAGCCGCCGCGGTGACGACGCCGCTCGTCGTGGACGGATCAAATCTCGCCTGGAACGGCCGGCCGCCTCGTGCCGCCGGAGGCAAGCCGAGTTTCGCCGCCCTCGAAGCAGCCATCAGGTCGCTTCGCTTCAAGCACCCCGACCGTGACATCCACGTCGTCTCGACGCCACCCTGCGACACGACGTCTCCGCCGAGGAGCGCCCCGACGTAGAAGCCGCCATCGCCGCGGGCACCGTCGTACAACCTCCGGCCGGGACCGAGGGTCGCGGCGACGCACTCGTGATCAGCATCGCAGCCGAGGTGGGCGGGGTCATCGTCTCCAACGACAATTTCGCCCCGTTCCAGAAGGCAAACCCCTGGCTCCGCGCAGCCGGGCGAGTAACGGGGGCCACGCACTCGCAGGGAATCTGGGTCTTCAATCCACGTACCCCGAACGCCGCATCCGTCTATCGCCGCTGACATGCTGGCGCAGGCGAATCCATGTGACGCATCGGGTCGCCTGCGCCGCAGGCCCACACAGACATGGCCCTGACGGAACCGCGGGTGAGCATCCAGCAGACGGCGGACCTCGGCTGAGGCGAGTCAGAGTCCGGCTGACGTCCAAACCGGTCCGTCAGAACAGACAGGGGTTCACACCTTCACGATGGGCGAGCACACCCATCATCCATTCGTCGACGTGGGTGTGGGTTGGCCGGTATGACTGTCGTGCATGGCCACGAGAGCCCTGCAACCCTTGGCGAGCGGCAGAGCTCTCGCACATCCCTACCTCGGCAGGTACGGGCTCGGCTTGCCGTACCAGCTGATGCGCAAGGTGTCGCGAGCGCGGGTGGCCGCGACGAACAGCAGTGACCGGGCCTTCAGTTCCTCCCGGGCGAGGCGCCGGGAGTCCGTGTCGCGGTAGCGCTGGACGACGGAGGCTCGAGGGATGACACCGTCACGGGCACCGACAATGGCGAGCCTCTGGTATTCGAGGCCTTTGAAGCGGTGCATGGTGCCGACGTGGATGTCGCCGTCTCCCTTGGCACCTTCCTTGGTGAGTTCGGCGACGGTTAGTTCGGCCTCGGTCGCCAGGTAGTACATGACCTGGTTGACGGCTTCACGGTCGGCGACGCACACCGCGATGTTGCCGCGAGGGTCGCGGGCCTTGCCGTCGGCTCCGCCGGTAGCGAGTTCCTGGCGCCAGACCCGGAGCGTGGCGGCGAGCTGGGCGAGTTCGTCGTCCCAGCTCTCGCAGCGGACGAAGTCGGGGGCCGGGCCACGTAGAACGGATCGGTAGCCGTCAAGGTTGTCCGTGCCGTCGTCGAGGTCGTCGAAAGCGATCTGGCTGCTCTTGGGACTCACCACCTCCATGGCCCGGTTCAGGATCTCGCGGGTGGTGCGGTAGCTGAGGGTGAGGCGGGCCGCGCGACCGCGGATGTTGACGCCGACGGTCCCCAGGGTGACCTGCTGGTCGTAGATGCGCTGGTGGGTGTCGCCGGCGATGAACATGTCGTCCTCGCCCGGCGCGACCATGGCACGAAGCATCTTCCAGTGGGCGGGCCTGAGGTCCTGCGCCTCGTCGACGACGACGTGCTTGTAACGGTGACCCAGGTAGTACATGCCGGAGCTGTCATCGCGGTGGATGAGGTCCTTGCCGCCGATCTCGTCTTTGTACTCATGACGATGCTCGATCTTGGCAGCACGCTGCATCTCGAATCGGGCGGCGCGCTCGGCGGCCTGACCCCACGTCTCACGGCCCTCCTTGTCGAGACGGGTGGTGAACTGCTCCAGGAGCTTCCAGATCTGCGCCCGGTCGGGTCGGTTGACGGACCGCCCCCGTCCGGCTCGCCGCGCGTCGAAGTACGCCTTGCGGGTGCCGAGGGACTGGCCGAGTATCACCTGCTCCCATTCCTCGTAGAGGAATTCGGCGTCCCACCGTTTCTCGTCGAGTTCGAGGAGGACCTGGCGGAGCGTGTTCAGCGCGACGCTGTCGTAGATGCGCTGCTTGCCAGCGCCAGCGACGGTGTTCTCGTTGAGGACGCGAGCGGCGAGCTGGTCGATGTGCGTGATGTCGACGCGGGCCAATTGCTCGGGTTCGAGCAGGGAGGCAAGGCGGGCACGCAGGTCGGTGGTGAGGTTCTTGGTGAAGGTGGTGAGCAAGATCGGCTTGTTGTGGCCGGGGGGCAGCTGTTCGGCGAGGTGCTTGACGCGGTGGAGGGCGACAATGGTTTTGCCGGTGCCGGGGCCGCCGGACACCCTGAACGGGCCGCTGTAGCGGCGGTCGACGAGCTTGGCCTGGGCGGGGTGGAGGAAGACCTTCCAGGCTCGGAAGTCGCCCTCTTCGATGATGTCCTTGAGAGCGTCGTCGATGGTGGTGACCGTGGTGCGGGCGAGCGCCGCGTCCAGGTCGTTCCGCTCGGATTCGTCGAGCTCGACGTCGACGGGAGCGGTGATCTCCTTGCGCACGTCCGCGATGGACAGGCCTGCGGCGAGGCCGTACAGGATGTCCTTGGTGAGGAGGGGGGCGCCGGAGACGAGAGCGTCGAGTTCGGTGCTCTCGGTGACCGCGAGGGCGAGGTCGATGAGCTGTTCGGCGACGCCGAGGTCACGGAGGTGTTCGGCGGTGACGTCGGCGAGGAGCCGCTCGGCCGGGGGAACGGCGGTCGTGCCGTCCGCGGGTTCGGCGGTGGCCGGTTCGGGGGCGGACGTCTCCGGCTCGTCCGCGGCTTCGTGCTGCTCGGCCGGGGTGAGCGTCATCCCGGCCCGCTGCAGAACGCTCTGGCCCACCACGGAGAGGTCGACGAACTCGATCTCTCCGGTGATGCGGTTGATCGCGACGGAGAGTTCTTCGTAGACGTGCTTGCGGTGGCGGACGGCGACGACCAGCCACTTCTCGCGGCCGGCACCGTCGATGCCGATCTTGGCGAGGAGGGCGCGGTAGGACTGGTCGATCTTGGCGCGGTAGACGCGGCCGTCGCCCTTGAGCGGCTTGAGGTCGAGACCGGGGTGGTCGGGGTTCTGCCGGAAGCGGTGGCAGAAGTCGTAGAACTTGCCCTTGACCGAGCGGTCGAGCTTGTACAGCTCCTGTTCGGCCTTCTCGTACAGGCTGAGCCGTGCGGTCATCGGTGGGTGGCGCCTTCCGTGTCCGGGAGCAGGGTGAGCAGGGTGTCTAGGTGGTCGAGCCAGTCGGCTGCCGTACGCACGGTCCAGCCGTCGCCGGTGTAGGCGTCGTCCCGCTTCTGGCGTTCCTCGCTGTCGTGGGCGTCGGAGTCGACGAACACCGCCACCTTGGCGGCGCCGGGCCAGGCGAAGTCGGCCTGCCAGCCGCGATCGCCCAGCTCATAGCCGAAGACCGGGGCTTTCTTGCCCCGCGCGGCGAGTGCCTTGGCCAGCCGGGTGAGGTCGGAGTCGGGCTCGTCCTCTTCGAGAAGTTCGAGGATGTCCTCGTCCCAGGCCGCGTCCCGGAGCAGCTCTTCCACCGCCTGCTCCAGCGAGGAGGAGGTCGAGGCCCGGTCCGGCGCCGCTGCCGCCCCGGTGCTCTCCGCCGCGGCCCTGGCACCGTCCGCCGATGGGCCCGTCGTGGCCGTCTCGGGGTGCAGCCGCGCGATGAGCGTCTCCAGCTCACCAGGGCCGCCTCCGACCCGCAGTGCCTCCACGGCGAAGTCGGCGGCCAGGCTGCCGGCGAGTTGCACGCCGTCGCCGCCGGTGAAGGCGAGGAACTGGAGGAGGTTGGACCAGTAGAGCCAGGATCGCCACCGGAGTTTGTGTGCGGCCGTACCGAGCTGGTCGCCGTCTTGGTCGTCGAGTACGGCGAGGGCGCCCCAGCCGACCCCGGCGGTGCCGTCCGGTCCGCCGGACGGGTCGACGGTGTAGAGCAGCGGCAGGCCGTGTTCGTCGGTGGCGGACAGGACGAGGATCTCGCCGTTCCCGGTGAGGGGTTCGACGTCGGCCGCCGGGTTCCCGCCCTTCGCGAGGGAGCCCAGGGCGCTGCGCAGGGTTGCGCGGGCCTGGGTGGGGCTGACGTTCTGGGCCAGCGGTTCGGGCGCGCTGAGGAGTCCGCCGACCAGCGCCTGGGCCCGGCGCCCCCAGCGGGCGCGGGAGGGGTCGCGGAGGTAGCCGAGGAGCGTATCGATGGGGTTGGCGAATACGGCGTCGGCGAGGTCGGCGCGGTCGCCGCCGAGTTCCTCGTACCAGTCCTTGGCGGTGTCCTGGCCGGTGCGCCGGTAAGGCGGCCATACTGGGCGGGCCTTGGCGCGTTCGCCCTTCTCGAAGAGTTCGAGGTCGTCCCAGGTGACCTGGAAGACGAGGGCTCCGCCGGCTCGCAGCTCGTCCCGCTTCCTGCAGTCGGAAGCGATCCGGTTGTGCGCGCGGGTGGCGTGGAACCGGTGGCCGTCGAGGAAGACGTGCACCTTCTGGGGTGTGCCGTCGGTCCGCTCGAAGGTGAAGTCGGTCCGGGTGAACTCCTCGTCGCGCTGGGCTGTCATGCGCCATGCCGTGGCCCCCGCGAACCGCAGGAGGCCGCTGTGCGCGCCACTCTCCTCCAGGGCGGCGTCGTCCTGGCCGGTGCTCCAGCTGCGCAGGGCGGCGAGGAAACGGGCCTCCAGATCGGACTCGACCTGCCGGTCGAGGCCGATCGCCGCGGTCGTCGGAATCTCCTTGGTGGCCCAGTGGCTGACCGGGTTTCCCTCGTCGTCGGTGAGCGGACGTCCGTCCTCGTCGACGGGACCGAGCAGACTGTTGATGATCTCCAGCGCGTCTTTGCGTGAGACCACGTCCTGGTGCCGCTCCTCTGCGTGGCGGTGCAGACAGCGGTGGCAGGCCCGCCGCCCCTCTTCCTTGCAAGGGCATGCCATCAGCATCTGTCGTGCGTCGGCGAGAGTGTCGCGGAAGGCGTCGGGCTTCTTGAGCCGGTCCAGGTAGCCGGTGCCTCCGGGCAGCCGGTCGTACAGGACGAGGAAGTGCCGCCTCTCGCCGGTGGCCGCGTCGGGCATCGTGGCGAGGGTGGTGTCCAGGTGGACGGGGTCGCCGCCGAAGTGCCGGTCGACACCCAGCCTCAGGGCGGCCCGGAAAGAGTGGACCTTCTCGTCGACGAGGACGGTCGCGGCCGGCAGCAGGACGCGCAGGGCCTCGGTGGTGAGCTGGTGGGCGAGGAGCACCGGTTCCTGCTTCGGCGCGTCCGGCCCCCTCTTGCCCCGGCGCAGCGGGCACCAGGGCTGGTGGTGCTTGACGGCGGGGTTGCGTACGGCGGAGGTATCGAGGGCGTCGGTCTCGTGGTCGAAGACGGGCTTGCCGTCGGCACTCGCCGCCCCGCAGGCGGTGCAGACGTGGAAGGGCGCCAGCCGGACGTCGTGTCCGGCCAGTTCCTCCTCGGCGCGGGCGTCGAACCGCATCGGGCCGACGTTGATCCTCCGGATGACCGCCTTGCGGGAGTAGTCGACGCCGAAGGTCTCACGGGTGTGCCGCCAGGACGCTTTGGCCTGGATGTGCTCCGCCGGGAAGTCGACCGCGTCGATGACGGTGTAGAAGCGCTGCTCGCGGTCGTCCTTGTCGTCTCCGATGCGAGCGTCGTCACGCTTGTCGCGGGAGGTGACGACGGTCGGTTCGATCACGTGGTGGAGGCAGGAGCCGTCGTCGGCGATGCCGGTGCTGTGACAGCGCGGGCACGGGCTGCGGTCCTCGGCGGCGTCCTCGGTACGTACGTAGCCGCACTCTCGGCAGAACCGCCAGGGCGTCCAGTCGGGCCGGGTGGAGCTGCCGATCTCGATGCCGGTGATCTGGTGCTTGTAGCCGTTGACGTAGAACGTGTTGCCGGGGGCGAGTTCGGACAGTGCGTAGCGCTGGGGCCGCTCGTACGGGCGCACCTTGGAGTCGAAGCGTTCTCGCCCGGTCTTCGGGTCGGGGCCGTCGAACCAGTACAGGGTGGCGTTGAGCGTGGTGACGGCGTCGAGGAGGGCGTAGTTCGGCAGCAGGCCGAGGTCGCAGAGGGCCTGCTGGGCGGTCACGTTGCCGCGTTTCATCAGGCGTCGGCCGACGGCCCGGTGCTCCGCCTCGAGTTCGGCCTTTCGGACGCGCTGCTCGTCGTCGTCCTCGTGCAGTTCGCGGACGGCCTCGTCGATGAAGGTGAGTCTGCGCCGCAGTTCCTCCTCCCCGCGCTTCCACTGCCGTGCGGCCTCCTCGACGGTGCCGCGCAGCTCGCGCTGGGCGTAGGTGCGCAGTTCGTCGGCGGCCTGGGGGCTGACGCCGGTGGGGAAGAGGCCGAGGAAGGCCTCCACGTGTTCGGCGGCACCGGCGAGGGCGGCCTCCACGAGGTCTTCGAGGTATCCGGTGGGGCCGAAGAGGGCGGGCGCTTCACGGGGGATCGCGGCGAGCGTCCGCCCGTCGGCGCGCTTGAGCCGACCCTGCGCGGCGAGGTCGAGGAGGTGGGCGAGGTACTGCCGGCGCAGGATCTCGATGGCCGACAGGTAGCTGCCCGGCGGCACGATTTGCCCGGCGATCATCTCGCGGGGCTGGTCGAGGTAGTACAGGTCCCGGCGACTGCGGTCGGGGATGGTGAGGAGGAAGGCGTTGCCGGTACGCCGTCCCGCACGGCCGACCTGCTGGACGTAGTTGGCGGCGCGGCGGGGCAGGGCGGCGAGCACGACGGCCGACAGGTCGCCGATGTCGATGCCCATCTCCAGGGTGGGCGTGCAGGACAGCACGTTGGGGTCCTTGAACCCGCTGCCGTCCCGGAACGCCGCCTCGACCCGTTCGCGTTCCGGGCGGGTGAGCATGCCGGTGTGCTCGGCTGTGATCACCTGGTAGGTGCCGGCCTTGCGGTACAGCCTGCGGTAGTAGTCCTCGCGGTAGTCGCGGTCGCGCTGGTGTCGGCCGAGCCCTTCCGGCCGGGTGCCGGCGACGAGACGGCCGGTGCGGCAGCGGTAGGCGGGACACTTCTGGCCGTCCCACTGGCCGAGCAGGGACGGGTGGACGGTCTGCTCCCAGAAGCAGGACGGGCAGCGAACGTACGCCTCGTTGACCTCGTCGTCCTTCAGGAGCTGTACGTCGACGGCGCCCGGCTTGAGCCCGTAGATCCTGAGGCTGCTGTCCTCGGGCGTGCGTGCGGCGAGCAGTCCGGCGGCGACGAGTTCGGGCAGCAGTCGGGACCAGAACTCGGCGGCCTGCTCGCGGGGCAGGCCGAGGCTGCGCTGCGCCCACCGCTCGTACCAGGAGAGACGCCCGGTGGCGAAGTCGAACTCGCTTCTCGACTTCGGCGCGCTCAGCAGGAAGACGGGCGCGGCGATGCCCTTGGGGAAGGCCCTCATGCCGACGGGCCGCTTGCCCCAGATGAAGTAGCGGCTGGTGCCGGCTTCCTTCAGGTAGCCGTCCAGCCAGCGGTGGCCCGTGGCGCCGCGGGTCCGCAGCCGCTCCAGGAAGATCCGCAGGAACCCGAGGTACCGGTCGTCGTCCAGTGCGTCGGGTACGGGCAGTTGGCCGCCCTTGCCGTACGGGGCGGTGTGCGCGGTGCGGACGATGTCGACGGCGGCCGTCGGGTCGGCTATGCGTACCTGAGCGGCGGCAGTACGGGTGAGTTCCAGGGTGCGGCCGTTGCGGGAGCGGAACCCGAACTCCATCAGGGCCTCGAACGCGAACCGCTCCCCGATCAGCTGCCAGGTCTTGTAGTCCCCTCCCCGGCCCTGACCGGAGAGGAGCTTCTTGACGCCCTTGATGTCGTGCAGGTCCGTGGGGACGACGGCAGCGAGCGTCGTGCGGTCGGTGGTCGCGGCGACCACGTCCGCGATCAGGTCGTTCAGCGCGGTCGGGGCGTCCTCGGAGAGGTGGCTCTTGAACAGGGCGCGCAGGGAGAACGTGTACGAGCGGCTGGCGACGAAGCCGGCGCGGTGCGCGGCGTCCTGCACCGAGTCGTTGAACATCAGGGTCTTCGTCTCGCCCTGCTTCTCGTCCAGTTCCCCGCCCGTGAACAGCTGGGTGACGGAGGCGGCGGCGAGCGCGGCGGCGCCGGTACCGAGGAAGCGGATCGTGTTGCGCGAGCCGCAGGCCGGACACCAGTCCTCCTCGGCGGCGGTGGTCGCAGTCTCCCCCAGGTAGACGAGGACGAACGCCGAGTCGGCGCCGGCCAGCCGGGGGCTCCCGGTCTCTGGGTCGTAGTCGGCCACCGGGTCGGGCAGCCGCAGCCTGCGCCTCGGCCCGTCAAGTACGCGGAGCTGACCCGCCCCGGCCACACTGAGCGCGTTGGCGTCGGCACGTTGGGCGGCGTGGCCCGCCCCCTCCATGGGTGCGGTTCCGGAACCTTCCCGGGCCTCGCCGTCGGTGGCGGCGATGAGATTGCGCACCCGCATCTTGTCCTGGCTGACCGAAGCCCGCCGGATCTTGTGCGTGTCGACCTCGACGTCCAGGTCGTCGGACTCCGGGGTGAAGACCGCCCAGCCGGAGCGCCCGCAGTCACGGCAGTACACGGCGGGCAGGAAGAGGTTCGCCGACTGCCCCTCGGTCGCCGTGGTGACGGGCGCGGTGCGCGCCGCCGCCTCCTCGGAGGTCTCGGGCGCACCGGCCGTGTCCCACTCGAACTCGGCCTTGGGCCACGGCAGTACGCCCCGCACGAGACGGGACACTGACCGGGCCCACTGGTGGACCTCGACCTGCACGAAGGGACGCGGTTCCTCGGGCGTGGACGCCGGGGCACGTGCCACCGAGAGCAGCGCGACGAAGCGGGCGAGTGCCTTCGCCGCCACCTCGGGGCGCAGGGTGATCGTGCGGCCCCACGCCTGGGCGCCACGGCGCCACATCAGGTCGAGGACCTCGGGCGTGGAACGCACCTGCCCGTCCAGGGCATGCAGCACGGCGGCGGTCAGCGGATGCCGCTTCAGCACCCGGCCGAGCGTGAACGGATCGGTGTCCCGGCTGCCGGTGACGACCTCGGCGAGAACGGCGAACTCCTCATCACCGAGCGTGGGGTCGGGCAGGGCGGCCAGCTCGTCGGGGGTAGGCACGGGCAGAATCGGATCGAAGTCGCCGCCGGGCACGAACTCGTCCACGGTCAGCCGCTGTTCGCCGACGATGGCGTCGGCGGTGAACTCGGTGCCGAACACCTGGGTCGCCACGTCGAGCAACTGCCGCGCTCCGTCGGCGTCCGTCCCGGAGGCGAGGGTCGCCGAGGTGGCGACCGGGCAGATACGACCGAGCGGCCGCCCCTTCTCCGAGGCCCCGACGGCGGAGGCGAGCCGGCGCAGAAGCATCGCCACGTCCGTGCCCTGGGCACCGTCGTAGGTGTGGAACTCGTCGACGACGACGTACCGGATGTCGGAGCCCGCCCACATCGCGGCTTCGTCGGCACGCTGGAGGAGGAGGTCCAGCATCTTGTAGTTGGTGATCAGGATGTCCGGCGGCGTGACCTGCATGTCGTACCGGTCGGTGTACACCCGCCCGTACCGGGTGGCCGCGCGCTCACCGATGTAGAGACCGGCCCGGACCTTGCTGAGTTCCGGATGGTCGGTGAGCAACCCGTTGATGCGCTGCGCCTGGTCGGTGGCGAGGGCGTTCATCGGGTACAGGAACACGGCTTTGACGCCGCCGCGCCCGGCGGCCCGCTCGCGGGCGCAGTGGTCGAGCACCGGGTAGAGGAAGGACTCCGTCTTGCCGGATCCGGTACCGGTGGTGACGAGGGTCGGCCGCGGCGTCCGACCACCCGCGGAGGAGAGCCGCTCGAAGGCCACGGCCTGGTGCGCGTACGGCGTCCAGCCGTCCGTGCGTCGCCAGTCGAGGTACGCCTCCCACGACGCGTCGGCTTGGACGAAGGGCGTGCGCAGCCGGAGGAATGGCCCCCGGAACATGCCGGAGTTGTCGTCCCCCAGGAACCTGTGCAGCGCCTTTCGCGCGCCCTCATCGGTCAGCGCGTAGGTGGTGGAGAGGTACTGAAGGAGGCTCTCCTTCAACCCCTCGGCTTCGAGCGTCGGCCTCACGGCTTCGGCACCTCCTGCTTCACCGGGTCCCACTTACCGGCGGCGACGGCCTCGTCCAGCCGCTTCCGGAAGTAGGCGTGAGCTTCCCGCATCTCGGTCTCGCGGTTGGCCTTGTAGAAGGGGGCGGTGTAGCCGTCGGGGGCGGGGGTTTGGGGGGCAGGGTTGTTGGCGGGGTCGGCCTGGTACTTCTCGAACTGCTTCCAGTGGTCTTTGTCCTGGCCGTGGCCGTAGGTGTAGCGGTCACCGGCGATTTTGCGCTCGGTGGCGTCAAACCAGGTCACGCGGTCGAAGTCCTGCATGATCGGGAAGCGGGCCCGGTACATGGTGACGAGCGTGTCGGCGTCGATGCCGAGCCATACGGCCACAAGGGCGTCGATTTCGACGAGGGCTGCGCGGCGGGCGTACTCCGTGCGGAGGGGGGTGTCGCGCTGCCAGGTGGGGGTTGTGTCGTTGAGTCGCGTGGACATCAGGGGCCAGGAGCGCGCCCAGGGCTCCTTGTCAGCCCAGGTGGAGTCGTGGAGTTCCTTCCAGAGGTCGGCGTAGGCGGTCGTGAGGCAGTTGAGGCGGAGGGTGCGGAGGAGGAGGGCGGGGGCTAGCGGATGGTCAGCCCGAGGAACTGGCATCCGCCGAGCAGGAGATGGCTGTAGATGTTTCGTTCCAGTGATTCTCAACATGTAGTCGAGAGGAATGGATGACCAGAATCCCACAGTCAACGCAGTGGACTCCCTGTCAACCAAGGTCGCACTAAAAACGGTTAGCAAGTGAGTGGGCCCCGGAGGGATAATAGCAGCATACAGACTGCGTTCCGTATCCATGGCAATCCACTCTCGCCACGCGAGCCGATAGAAAGACGAGTATGTTGCCAGAGGTCCGGTATGCGAGTCAGCTACCTCCTCCCGATTCCTTACCGAACCAGAGACACCAGCCAAATGCACCCAGAGATCCTGCTGCTGCTTGTAGGTTGAATCATCCACAGTACGAACGAATTCAGACTCCGGAACAAAATCAACAGGGATGACCATGTGGTCAACCCCACGCACCTCGCCACCACCCTGACTAGGTTGCTTGAACAGAGGATTGGACACGCCGATTTGCGGCCCCTGAAGAATCACCTCAGACCAAGAGTCCGCACGGTAGTCTGGAAACCCCTCACTGCCTTTATTGTAGTCAATCAGCGCACTATCCCCCGCCGGGCCGAACTTTCGCTGCTTCACTACGCTTTCACTGAATCCTGGACTAATCTGATGTTTTTCTGCACCAAGTCGCACCGGGTAGGCCGAGAGTGCGCTAATAGCAGACTCTTCGAGATTACTGACTGGCGTCAAAATCCAGGTCTGCTCCACAGGAATGTCCCAACTCCCTGAGAGCTGTCGCCACCTATTCAACGTCTGCGGCGTAACGTGAATGATTCGCTCTCGGTGCGGACGCTCATCCCAGTCCCCATCAAACTTGACACCTGGCGCGTCACCCTTGCCATCATGCACCGAGGAGAGGCGCAGGGCATCGACGGAGAAGAGCCAGGATAGGTGCTGGAAATCAATCTCTCCACGGGTGCCGTAAATATGCACGCCGAAGTGGCTGGACCGGCCGACTGGCGGAGGGAAGAACCGGTTACCTGCGTTCACGAAGTCGCCGTGCATTCGCAACCTACGGTAGGCCGCCTCCCGGAGCTTGGCCTCGGTGTCACCATTGAAGTGGGTATCGGGGTGGATCAACCCCGCGCAACCAAATGCCGCCGTGTGATCCCACACCTGGCACATGAAGGCTCGGTATAGGTCTGGCTTGCTGCCAGCGACCAGCGGATATGCCTGTGCCGCTGCCAGATAGTCGGCCATCGTGACCGTGGCCGTCACCTCCTGCAGGAGGTACGCCGCCACCTCCGCCTCGGCCATCTCAGTCGTGCGCCGCCGCTGCTTTTCGGCCGCCTGCGGCTTCTCGGTGAGCATGAACCACGGATCGGACTCGGCGAGCACCGGGTCCTCTTTCCACTGCGGCCGAACCCACGGCGGATTCCCGACCTGAAGGTCGAACCCCCCACCCTCCGCGAACGCCAGTGCAAAGTCCAGCTCCCAATGCAAAAAGCCCTGTTCTTCCGCGATTTCCCTCACCACCCCCATCCAGGGGTAGCGCGCCTCCGGGTCGGTGCGGTCCATCCACATCTCGTCCAGGAGCAGCTTCTCGTACTCCCCCAAGTCCTTGAGATCGTCGAGGTCGGATCCGATACTGCCCTCAGGGACCGGGCCCACCCCGAGCATGGACTCCAGGAAGTCCAGCCAGTCGTTCAGGTCCTTGAGTGGGATGACCGGGCGGCGGCGCGTCGGAGCGGGGCCCGTCGGCTTTTTGCGCTGCTTCGGTACGCCACCAGCCTTCTGCACCTCGTAGAAATACTCGCCCTCCGCCTCCATGCCCGCGTCGTCGAGGGAAGGCTGATCACCGGCCATCTGGAAGAGCAACCCCGCCTGAGCGAACCGGGGCACGGGCCCGCTCACCCTAGGAACAGGGGCAGGCGCAGTTTCGCTGCTCGGCCGCGCCTCCTCCGGGGCCTCCTGAGGCGTTTCCGGCTCGCCGAACCCGCCCAGCAGCTCCTCCACGTCAACGGACTCCGCCGTGTACTCCCCGTCCGTGCCGTCGAGCAGACTGACCTTGTCCACCGGCCAGAACCACAGCGCGCACCAGGCGTCCATCACCTGCTTCAGCCGCCAGTACGGCGTGTCCACAGCGTTGAAGAGATCCGCGTAGACCTTCTCCTTCGACAGCCGCGTCGCACCGGCACCGTTCTCGGCCCGGCGCAGGAACGCGAACTCCTCGTCCTTCGGGTCGGCTTTCCACACGTCGATGCTGCGGGCGATCTCCCGCTCCGACAGTTCCATCCGCTTGACGACGAGCTTCCACAGGAACTCCGCGCGCCGCGACGCGTCCCGCAGCCGCGTGTACTGGGAGGCAGCCTCGTCACCGGTCTTCCGGTCGATCCTCGGCGTACCGGCCTGCGTGTACTTCCGCTCCGGCTTCTGGAGGACGCCCTTCTTCCAGTCCTTCAGCTGCTCCACGCCGTCCCCGGCCAGCTGCCCGAGCAGCTTCTTCGCGTCACCGCCCGCCCGCGTCACCGCCGCCCAGCCCGGCGTCGGGAGCAGGAACTGGTGCACCGCACCGTCCGGCAGCGGCAGTTCCTGCCCGCCTGCCTCGTTGTCGCGGAACGGCAGCCGGGTAGGGGCCAGGGTGTCCTTGTCCACCAGCCAGCGTGGCTTGCCCTTGTGCGGCGAGACATCCCCCGCCGCGTACACCGCCCGCCGCCCGCCGATCAGCGAGTTACCCCGCCGCAGGTGCAGCCCAAACCACGGCGCCCGCATCCCCGGATGCATGGTGTTGAGCCACAGCGAGACTTCCGCCAACTCGACGCCTGTCCGGTTCAGGTCCACGCCGTACGCGTTGTGCAGCGCGATGTACGCCTTGACCTTCTGCTTCTCCGTCAACGCCTGCGCGGTCGGGATGGAGCGGCCCAACTCGTCCTGCCGCCGCCGCAGATACTCCTCGGCGACCTGGTTGATCGCCTCGTTGAGGAACGCCCCGGAACCGAGCGCCGGCTCACAGATGCGGTACTTCAGCAGCTCGGAGGCACGGGTCTTGACGACGTTTCCGGCCTCGTCCCTCTCCTGGTCCAGGCGGTGCTTCAGGGCCAGTTCGACGGTGACCTTCGTCAACGACTCGGGGGTGTAGTAGGAGGCGGAGGTCTCCCGGTCACGGCCGGCGAGGCGGTAGACGAACGTCCCCGCCGGGTACTTCTTCGGCCCGCGCAGGCCCTTCTCCTCGCGGTCCCCCTCGTCGTACAGGACCCAGGTCTTCTCGTCGTACTCCTTTTTGAGCCGGTGCGCGGGGACGAGCCAGGAACCCTTCTCCGGATCGCCGCCCTTCGCGACCTCGCTCAGTTCCTCCTCGGCGATGATGCCGGTGTACGACATCAGGCCCTCGTAGACCGCGCCGAGCTGGTTGATGCCGAGGTTGCGGTACGAGATGAAGCCACCGCGCTCACCGCGCCGCTTGGCCTTCTTCATGGTGAGCAGGCGCAGCACCTCGTGCAGGGCGCTGTTGCGTAGGCACAGGTCGAGCCAGACCGGGCCGTCGGGGCTGTCCTCGTCGTGGCGCGGGTCGCGGGTGCCGCGGCCGATGAGCCGTACCGCCGCCGGTTCGAAGAGTTCACTCCGCAGCGGTTCGAAGCGCAGGCCGCGCCCCTCGCTGCGCTGCTTGGCCTTCTTCTTCCGGGTCTCGGCGTCGTCGCTGTCCAGCTCGTCCCACGGTTCGGTGCCGTACTCGCGGTGCCCGTAGTTGACCTTGTTGAAGAGGAGGTCGAGGGAGTCGTGCAGGTGGGTGCCGTTGCGGGCGGTCTCGTCCGTGAGCTGGGCGTCCCGCTCGACGATCTCGCGCAGGCGGGCCACCGAGTAGCCGGCCTCGTACGTGCCGTCGTCGGCCGGGAGAATGCCCAGTTCGGGGCGGGCCTCCGCGTACAGGAGGAACAGGATGCGGTAGAGGTAGCGCAGCGCCTCACGGGTGAGTTGGCGGGCGAAGGGCTCCCCCGGTCTTTCGAGGTCGCGGGGTTCGAGACCGGCCTGCTCCAGCCGGGCCAGGACCTCGTTGGCGATGATCTCGACGGACTTCTGGAGCCCCTGGCGCAGCTCGCCCGAGACCCCGACCGCGTTGTCCCGGGACGCCTTGACCAGGGCGTCGATGGCAGGGCCCTTGCCGTCCTCGGCCGGGGCGAGCGCGTCGTGGCTGAACAGACCGGCGATGGTGGCGAGTTCGCCGGTCTGGCGGCGGTCGTAGCGTTCCAGGGCGGCGTCGAGGTTGGCGGCTAGGTAGCGGCCCTCGCCCCATGCCTGCCGGTCGGCGAGGACGATCACACCGCCACAGAACAGCAGGACGAAGCGCGGGGTGCTGCCGCCCTCGCCGCCCAGTTCGCTCTGGAACAGCCAGGTGGCGAGCGCATGACCCGACTCGTAGGTCTCGCCGTTGCCCACCGTCCGCAGGGGGTGAAGCAGACGGCCGTAGCCGTCGGCGTCCAGGGCGGTGTCGTTGCTCGCGGACCAGCCGCAGTCGACGGCGACGATGCCGTCTCCGTGCCAGGCGACCTCGACCGTGTGGTCGCGTCCGGCGCGGTGGACGGTCAGTTCGCGGGGGCCATCGGTCTCGGCGTCGACTCCCGCGTAGCCGAGGGCGGTGAGCACCTTGCGGTGCCACTCGGCGACGCGCCCGCACCACTCCTCGTCCTCGTAGGTGTTGAGGCGCTCCTCGAAGCCCTCCTTGTCGGGGTGCTCGTCGTCCTCCGCGTCCG
The DNA here is from genome assembly GCF_055760475.1 of Streptomyces sp. DS1-CR2. Taxonomy (NCBI): domain Bacteria; kingdom Bacillati; phylum Actinomycetota; class Actinomycetes; order Kitasatosporales; family Streptomycetaceae; genus Streptomyces; species Streptomyces sp. DS1-CR2. The sequence continues at coordinate 7,460,185 of NZ_CM147085.1, read as the reverse complement.
CCTTGGCCTGCTCGGCGAAGAAGCCCCGGAACTTCTCGTCGAGGTAGACGGAGCGCATGCCGCGCAGTGCGACCCGCGGTGTGGGGCGCTTGTCGTTGTCGTCGGACTCGCGGTCCGTCCAGGCCGCGAACACGCCCTTCTTCAGGCCGTCGGCGAGCTGCTCGGCGAAGTAGTGGGCGGACAGGTACTCGCCGCGGTTGGAGAAAGAGTCGAAGTCGGTGCTCATCGGGCGCTCGTCTCTCCGGCGTCGGGCAGGTCGGTCGCGGCGGACTCGCCGGTGTGCGGTGCGGGGGTGGCGGCCAGCGGTTCCAGGACGGCGAGGAGCCGCAGCAGCGGAGCGCCCGAAGTGCGCAGGGAGCGGATCAGCGTCCGGCGCCGGTCGGCCGTGAGGTTCACGTCGTTCTTCTTCTTCTGGGAGCGGCGGGCCTCCGCGGTGAACAGCGCGGCCTGCTTCCACTCCGTGACACGCTTCTCGAACGGTGCGAGCACGGCCTCGATCTGCTGTGCGTAGGCGGCCTCACGTACCTCCAGGAAGCGCCGCGCCTCGGCGACCGCGGCCGGCAGCCAGCGCTGGAGCGCGTCCTTGTTCACCGGAGCGTTACGCCCCGGCATGCTCGGGCCGACCCGGCAGGCGGCGAGGAAAGCGTCGTCCATGCGGTGGGTGCGCGGGGCGTCGGGCAGGCCGGTGACGGCCATCCACTCGACGACGGTGGGACGTCCGGCCTTGTTCGAGTAGATGCCCTGGAGGAGGTAGACCGGGCCGTCGAGCGCGGCCGGCAGCTCCGGATCGATGTCGGCCGCCTTGTCACGGTCCGGGTCGAAGGCGAGCACGAACGCCTCGTCGTGGCGCAGCGCCGCGAGCGCTTTGTCGGTGACCCAGTCCAGGACGGGGTGCACGTCAGAGACGTAACTGACGTTCGGCCACTGGCTGTCGGACTCCTCGCGGGCCACCTTCAGGCGCTTGGCGGCGAGGCCCTTGTCGAAGGTGAGGCGGATGCGCCCCTCCTTGTTCGCCGTGGGGAGGATCTCCTGCTCGGTCAGATAGGACTTGGGCAGGGCCTTCAGACGGTGGAGAAGGTCAGGCGGCGGCTGGAAGGCCAAGGTGCCGTCACCTTCACGCCGGAGCTTGAGGGCGTTTTCGGGGCTGCTGGGGTGGCAGACCTGGCGGAGGGCCTCGTCGAAGTAGTCGGAGGTAGCGGTGGCGCTGCCGACCGTGCCGAACAGGCCGGGCACGGTGGCGCGCGGCACGTCGTCCGTCGGCTTCTTCGCTCCGACGTTGCCCATCGCCCTGGCCAGCATGGCCTTCGCTCCGCCGCCCGACGTCGACGACGACTGCTCGATCGACTCCTCGACGGTACGTCCGGCGATGAGGTCGCGGGTGAGCCTGTCCTCCTCCTCCTTCGCCTTATAGATCCCGGTGACCGCCTCCGCGGTGCCCTCGATGCGGTGGGCCTCCTCCTCGCGGGCGAGCAGCTTCGCGCCGACAAGGCGGTCGTCGAGCGGCAGGGGCTCACCGGTCGCGTCGTCGGTGCGCCACTCCACATCACTGGTGAGCACCAGGGCCCGGAACCGGGGGCACTTCTTCTGCCCATAGCGGTCGATGCGGCCGTTGCGCTGCTCGATGCGGATCAGCGACCAGGGAAGGTCGTAGTGGATCAGCTCGTGGCACTGCTGGTGCAGGTTGACGCCCTCGGAGGCCACGTCGCCGGTGAACAGCAACCGGACGGGCTTCGTGGCCAGGCCGAACTCCTCGACGATGCGCTGCTGCTCCTGCTCGCCGGTGGCGTCGCCGTGCATGACCTCGACGACCCCGCCGTACGCCTTCCAGGGCTTGGATTCCTTCTCGCCCGGGTCCGACTGCCTCACCCGCGGGAATCCGAGTCGGGCCGGGACGGTCTCGGCCAGCCACTTCAGGGTGGGAATGCGCTCGGAGAAGACCACGACCCGGGTGTCCGAACCGGGACCGACACCGATCTCCTTCAGGACCTCGACCAGGGCTTCGAGCTTGGACGAGTCGTCGTCGCCGAGGTCGTCGGCGAGGCGCGCCAGGTCGACGATCGCCTTCCGCTCGATCTGCCGCGCCGCCTCCAACTGAGCCGGGTCCTGGCCCTTGCGGACCTTCAGGGGCTTCTCAAGGGTCTTGGTCCGGGCGGCGACGGAGACCTGGAAGGCGCGGTGCGAGGAGAGGAACGCCTTCAGCAGGTTGTAGGCGACCATCGAGTCCACGCACACGGAGGAGGCCGCCGGGTCGCGCGGGATCCAGCGCGCGGCGAGCTCCGTCAGGACCGCCTCCTCCCTCTCGGTCGCCTCGGCGAACACCGGCTTGGACGGGCCGCGGTCCGCCCATTCGCCCTTGAGGGAGTCGCGCACCTCGCGGTCCGTCTTGGTCCGGCGGATGTACAGGTGCTTGAGGTCCTTCACGTCGTACGACGACGAGTCGGCGATCGCCGCGTCGTCCAGCATGCCGATCAGTTCGGCGAACGACTCGCCGTCCCCGTTGTGGGGGGTGGCGGATGCCAGCACGAAGGCGTCGCTGCGGCGGGCGAGGAGACGGGCCAGGCCGTTGTTCTTCGTGTTCCGGTTGACCAGGTTGTGCGACTCGTCGATGACGACGGCGTCCCACTCGGTGTTTTCGAGGTGGTGGGCGTAGACGTCGCTCTTGAGGGTGTCCACGGAGATGATCGCCCGCTTGAAGTAGGCGAACGGGTTCCGGCCGGCCGGGATGTCCTGCTGGATGCGCTGGATGCCGGTGGAGTCGAGGCGGACGAGCGGGATGGAGAAACGGGTCCACAGCTCGCGCTGGAACTGCTCCAGGACGTGCGCCGGGGTGACCACGAGGATGCGTTCGCCTCGGCCCCGGCGGATCAGCTCGGCGAGGAGAATGCCGATCTCCAGGGTCTTGCCGAGACCCACCACGTCCGCGATGAGCACGCGCGGCTGAGGGTTGTCCTTCGACAGGGCCAGCTCGGCAGGGCGGAGCTGATGCGTCTGCTGGTCCATGAGGAAGTTGCCGACCAGCGCGAGCCCGTGCTCGGTCTGCGGCAGCGCGGTCTTGCGGATGACGGCCTCCAAGTAGAGGCGCGCCTTGCGGTGGTTCGGCGAGGCGTCGGGAACCAGGCGGGTCTTGTCGGGGTCGATCGGCTCGATGTGGTCCAGCTTCTCGTAGAAGACGGCGTCCATGCCGCGCACCAGGGAGGAGACGCCGGTGACCTCGACCATCCAGCCGTCGTACGTGGTGTCGGCGACCTTTTTGACCAGCCACTGCTCGTTACGCACCACGACCTGGGATCCAGGGGCGAACCTGGGACGGCGCGAGCGCGGCCCGGCCTCGGACAGGGAGTCCGGTGCGGCCTGCTCACGGACCGAGCCGTCTACCGAATCGAAAGTCCCCTGTCCCGCCACCGTCGTGCCGTCGCTCGCCCCCGCACCACTCACGAACCGCTCCGTTCCCTCGTCGTCCCGCATACCGTTTCCCACTGCCGCTCTCCGGTGTTCTCGCCCCGCCGCCGGCGCTGACGCACCGCCTCGGCACTCCTGTGAACCGCTCTGCCCGCACACCGCATGTCACAGGGCTGGTTGCATCGCGTACCGGGCTCTCAGTTCCTCGGCCACCTTCTGCGACGCCGGTTTCCGGCCGGGCCTGCGGGGCGGATCGGCGGGCGTCCGCTCCGTGGGACGGGCGGCGTCTCCACGATCCGCACCGCCGTCCGACGGTACGACCGCGGACCCGGTGTGGGTCGCGTCCGCCCCTGCCGCACCGGAGGGCTCGGATTCCGCCCCGTCCTCTGCAGCGTCGGGGCGGGCTGGGCGGTCCAGCGGGCTGTCGACGCCGTCCTCGTCCACGACCTGGGTGTGCACGTCGGGTGCATCGCCGTACTGGACCGCGATGCGCTCCCACACCGATGGCGAGGGCCCGGTACGACCGTCCCCTCCGCCGAAGGGAACAGCTACGTCGATCAGTGCGTAACGCGCCTCGACAGGGGTGAACCCCGCGTCCTTCATCAGCGCGACACACAGGTCCGTGACCTCCGCGAGCACGGGCCGGTCCTCCGGAGCGTGGGCGAGCATCGCCATGACCAACGGAACGAGCGCCTTGGGCAGCCCTGCGAGGTCCGGCGGCTGGGTCTCGTCGGTCACCTGAGCGACGATCGCCGGCCAGCCGCGTCCGTCGTACGGGTAGTGGCCGGTCGCCGCGTACAGCAGAACCGTGCCCAGACCGTAGACGTCAGCCGGTTTCTTCACCTGGGAGCGGCTGAGTGCCTGCTCCGGCGGCATGCAGCGGACCGTGCCGATGATCATGCCGTCGTGCGTGAGGGTGTCCTTGCCCGCGTCCAGGAACGCGCCCAGCCCGAAGTCGATCAGGATCGGGCCGTACTCGCCGAGCATCACGTTCTGCGGCTTGAGGTCGCGGTGCAGCAGATCGACGGCGTGCACCGCCTCCAGTCCCTCGGCGAGCAGCGCGCCGAGGCTGGCGACGAGCGGCACCGGGAGGGTTCCTGCCCTCTCCACCTGCTCGTGGACGGTCAGTCCGGGCACGTACTCGACGGCCATCCACGGCTCGTCGGCGTAAGGGTCGGCGTCGAGGAAACGGGCCACTCGGTTGGTTCCGACGACCGTCCGGGCGATCAGCGCCTCCCTCTCGAACCGCGCTCGGGTCGCCTGATCGAGTCTGTCGTTCCTGATCACCTTCACCGCGACCGGGTCGCCGCCGGGCGAGTAGGCCAGATAGACCTGTCCCATGCCCCCCGCGCCCAGCTCGCGCTCAACCGTGTACCGGCCGATCTGCGCGGGCACCTCAGTCATCTCTGCCGCGTCACCCTCTCGTGACCACCTGTCCCGGCACGTCACACTTTCACCGAAGGTTCACCCTATCGCTGCGGCCGGAGTGCCGTCATCGGGTTCGCGGCCTCTGACATCGGCGAACGCGGAGCCGACCAGGAACGGCGCCCGCTTTCGGACCACTGCTCACCGTACGCAGTCCCGAAGCTGCCGGGCGAACGAGGTCAGGTCCCTCATGTCCTCCGGCGGCAGCGGATCGTCGTCGAAGTGAGCGATCCTGTTCCTGATGGCCTGCACGCGCTGGAGATGGTGGACGAACTGGCCGCGGTCCAGTGCCGGGCGGCCCAGCGCGACCCAGTTGGCGTCGGCACGCTGAGCCAGCGCGGTCCTCCGCTGAGCGCCGTCCAGGAGGAGGACGTAGTCGCCGAACATCAGGTCCTCCACCTTGCCGGTACGGTGCTCCGGCTTACGGTTGGTCGCCTGCACGGCGATGACCGCTTCTGCGTCCAGACGGGCTCCCAGCCAGCGGCGGAGCAGCGACTCGATCTCACCGAGAAGGAAGAACGGCCGGGCGGTGTTCTGGAACCGGCGGACGATCTCCTGGTACGTGACGATGCCCGATATTCGGCCGTCCTGTCCCCGTACCAGCACGTAACCGTGATCCACGAGCATGGGCAGGCAGCTGAACAGGTCCTCCCTGCTGTCGAACACCGGCAGCGACTCCCGCTGCATGGCGTTCTCCAACGTCGTCGCCCAGCCGTTCTCGTACATGAGGGCGATCGACTTCCAGGTGACCACTCCGTGGAGCTCGGTCATGTTGCTGACCACGGGGATCTGGTTGTAGCCCTCGTAGCGCATGAGATAGGTGGCCTGGCTCAGCTCGGCACCAGGGGGGACGCACTTGAGGCCGACCACGGCCGAGGGCAGTTCCCCCAGCAGCAGGCGCTGGGGCAGCGCTCCCGGCGGCAGCGGATCGGCCGGCACGGCGAGATCTTCCTCTGGTGCCACAGTCGTGGTGGTCGCGACCGGCACGAGCCGCACCCGGGCAAGGGTCGGACAGGAGGAGAAGTCGGGAAGCGTCGTCAGTCCGGCAGCTGCCAGTGACTCGTTCATCTCCCGGATGATCCCGGTCTGCCGCACCCGCACTTCGTAGAGGGCCAGCAGCTCGGACAGCGCGAGTTCCGCCCCCTTGAGGGCGATCAGCTCTGCCGTCGTCGGCTTCTTCATCAGCGCTCCCCCTCTTCGTCAGCAGCGCCGCGGACGACTTTGGTGCGCTTGCCCATGGCCTGGAAGACCAGGTCCTCCAGCGCAGAGGCGCGCGCTTCGAAGAACGCGACGTAGTCGTTGGCCCGCAGCGCCTTGGCATCGATGAAATGGGTCGAGATCACGTCGTCGAACCACTCGGAGCGCATGTCGGCCGCCGCCGCAAGGGGCTCCAGGTACGCAGCCGGGGCACCGCTGAGGGCCTGGGCCGCCCGGAGTGACAAGGGCGTTTTGTTGATGATGGAGCTGGCCGGGTAGCGCTCGTCGAGATTCCGGCGCACCCAGTTCTTCGGGAAGATCTGGTGCACGTCGACGCCGTACTCCACCAACCGGCCCGGGGCCATCGGGCTCTCGGTGTAATGCCAGTCCACAGCGCCCTGGCGGATCAGGAGCGCGAAAATGCCCTTGTATGCGGCGCTGTTGCGGGTCTTGAGAGTGAACAGGCGCTGGGGGTCGAAGAAGGAGTCGGCGATCGTATCGGGGACTTCGCCGTCGTCACGGATCCACGCGATCAATTGCTCCACGTCACGGGTGAAACGGGTCTCGGTCGAGCCGCCGTACATCTCACCGAGGACACCACACCAATACCACTGGGTGACCTTCTGAGTCGCCTCCGGGGTATCGAGATCCGCACCGAGAATCGCCCGAACCGCGGCCAGTGGAACCACCTGCGTCCGGTACGGCAGGTCCGCGGCCTGGACGATGCACTGTGTGAACAGAAAATCCCCGACCCATGCGAAAGCATCTCGAAGACGGGGGGCGAGCTCCTGGAAGTCCTCCAGTGGGAGCTCCAGTAGATCGCGCCGCTTGCAGGAGACCCCCACCGTGGAATCGAGCAGCTTGCGGTTCCACGTCCGCACCAGGGCCACTGCCTGGAGAAAGTCGCTGTTGGTCAGACCGTCGTCGAGATCCACCTCCAGGCGGCCGAGCACGGGGTACCGCTCCGCCACATGCTCCTTGATCGAACGCCATACGGAGGGCAGGTCGTAGTAATCGCCCGTGTGACTCGTGTACTCACGATCCCCGGCATAGGTCGCGGTCAGCAATTCGAAGACGTTGAGCGGGACGCCTCCGGTGTTGACCCGTTCGAAGACAGCACAGACGGCGTCCATCGACGTCGACGAGGACAGATTGATCATCGGCACCTGGAACGACCTGACGGGGTGCAACACCTGGTCCTCGAACTTGATCCACAGATCGAAGTTCTGCGCCTCGTCCGCCCTCTCGTACTCGCGACGCCATGCGTTGACCCTCTGGGTGTCGAAGACGATCCGCAGGGGGAACAGCCCCGCAGCGCATTCACCCGCGGTGTCGCTGAGGTCGTGCACGACCTTGCGCCCGAAGTCCCTGCGCAGGATGCGGTCCTCCGGCACGGAGACGATCGCCTCGTCACGGTCGGACGGTGAACCGGTCGCCTTCGCTATGTCGACGTAGTACCAGCGGCGGACCGATTTACCCCGTGTGTCCACGGTCCGGACCGGCGCATCGGCCACGTACAGGGCTTGGAAAAGCGACGTCAGACGCTGCTGACCGTCTAACAGCAGGAGACTGGGATCCCGCTCGGCGACCGACTCCGCACCCGTGAGCGGCCTGGTACGGAATCGGGAGGCGCCACCGGTCTCCAGCGTCATCGTGACACCCAGGGGGTAGTCGAGCGTCACGGTCGCGATGATGGCCCTGATCCGGTCGTCGTCCCACTTCCAATCCCTCTGGAAGTCGGGGAGTTGAAGCCTTCCCGAGGCGACGTCACCGAGAAGCGTCTTGAGATTTGCACTGTCCAGCCCTGCCACGTGCCCGTTCCCCACCCTCGCGTCTTCGTAGACAAGGCATTGCACCAAGGGAAGCTTGCGCCGTCAACGGCTACTTGACGTCACGTCACATATTGGCCAGCGGGCTGGAAATCTTCACAAGGTGGGTCCGGCGCCAGGCCGTGCCGTGACAGCAGTTTGGCCACCCTCTATCTGCATTGCCCAACTACACACCAGTGCTTCCCGGTTGTAGCCGTTCAGGCAGTGAGCATGAGCGCAATCGCCTTGCGTACGCACCTTTTTTTGGGGGGCGTTATCGCGAAGGAACTGGGCCACCAGGCCGGTCGCCTACCTCGTCGCCCGCTTCGAGAAGAGGCAGAGCGAGCACGTAAGCAATGGTCGCGGCGGATGTGGGGTGACCGGCGAGACGTTGCAGAGTTGGGTACACCAGGCCGACGAGCTGGCGGGCCGCAGTCATAGCCGCAGCGACGAAGCTGTGGAGAGCCGGAGTGAGGAGCTGGCCAGGCTGCGCGAGGCGGAGAAGGAACGGTCGCCCGAGCGGGAGATCTTCGACCCCGGCATTTCGCCAAGGAAGACGAGAGCATGCCCCGCGACTGGGACTTCACCTCCTGCAAACCGCGTCGACTTCAGGGTGCGGCGGACATGCCGGGTGCTTCAGGTCTCGCGCTCGGGCTACTACCGACGACTCGCCGGCACGGAAGCCCACGAGGTACGCCAGACGGTCGACGACGCCCTGATCAAGGAGATCCGCGAGAGATCCACACCGGCCACAAGGGGACGACCGGTCACAAGGGGACGTACGGAGTAGCAGCGCAGCCCGGCGCTCATCGTTGCCCTGCCAGGTGCCGTGCCTTCTTTGTCCAGCCATCGCCCTACCCATGCCGCACTTACGTCCGGGACTGGGGCCATCGTCCGCTCAGCGCGCTGAGCCTGCGCCAATGGCCACGTTCCGACTGCAACCAGCGCCCCCAGCCACCCAAGCCCCCGAAGGTTGCCGAACTGGCCATCCCTGCGTTCAACATCTCCATGCAGCCCGCAATGCCCACCAACGAAATCCGACATACTACCCAGCCGAAATCGGACAAGGGGCCAAGGTTTCGCATGGCCCCATACCGTCCGTTCCGGCTATGGGGACGCCACTCCCAGCCCTGCTCCCACTGGGAGCGAGTGTGACCTGCGTGAAGAGCGGAAGCTCATACCCATAAGACCCCCCGAACGACGGGGAGCCAGCAGTCACAAAACGGACACGAATGTGAACACGTGGGCAAGAAATCGAATATGTGCGCAGCGGCTCGAATGGGAGCAATTCGTTAAGGGGACCGGGAGGGAGCGTGCTCCCTCCCATTGCTCCCAGGGAGCGGGCCCGGAAACAGAAAAAGGGCCGTTATGAAAACGGCCCTTCACCTGCGACGTTCGATACGTTCGAACTGTCGGGACGACAGGATTTGAACCTGCGACCCCTTGACCCCCAGTCAAGTGCGCTACCAAGCTGCGCCACGTCCCGGTGCTCGTCTGACCTGGGCTTTCCCCTGGCCGAACGCGCACGGAAACCATACCGCACTCGGAGCGGTGGTCGCGCACTCCTTTCTTCCGTGGCCACTGCGCGGCAGGTCGCTCTTGACCTCAAGTTGGCTTGAGGTTGCACGCTCCTGTCATGACAACGACAGCGGCACGTACAGCGGCGGGCTCCTACGGCTACGGAGACCTTCCGGCCCTCATGGGACGCATGACCGGCGACGAGAAGCACGGCCCGGCGGCGACCTCCACCCTCGATGTCCTCTGGGTGCTCTACGACCGGGTGCTGCGGGTGACGCCCGACGGCATGCGGGATCCGGAACGTGACCGGTTCCTGCTGTCGAAGGGCCATGGCCCCATGGCGTACTACGCGGTGCTCGCGGCGAAGGGCTTCGTGCCGGAGGAGTGGCTGCCCGGCTTCGGGTCGTACGACTCCCCGCTCGGGCACCATCCGGACCGGGTACTCGTCCCCGGCGTGGAGATCGCGAGCGGGTCCCTGGGGCACGGGCTGCCGATCGCCGTCGGGACCGCGCTCGGACTCCGCGCGCAGGGCCTCGCGGAACCGGCGGTCTGGACGCTGATCGGGGACGCCGAGCTGGACGAGGGCAGCAACCACGAGGCCATCGCCTTCGCCGGGCCGGCCGCCCTCGACCGGCTGCACACCGTCGTCGTCGACAATTCCTCGGCCAGCCACTCCAGGCCCGGTGGTATCGCCGCCCGCTTCGAGGCGGCCGGCTGGTCCGCAGCGACCGCCGACGGCCGCGATCACGAGGCCCTGTACGAAGCCTTCACTGCGCCGCACCCGGGAAGGCCTCGCGTCGTCGTCGCCCGCGTGGAGCCCAAGAGCGCCTGAGCCGCGCGCCGCCCCCCCTCTCTCCTGTTCTCTTTTCTCTTCCCCGGAAGGACACCCGCGTCATGGACACCATGCGTGATCGATTCGCCCCTGTCGTCTCCCGGCTGCTCGACGAGGACCCCCGGGTCGCCGTCGTCCTCGCGGAGATCGGCAGGGACCGCTTCGTGGAGGCGGAGCGCAGGCACCCCGACCGGGTGATCAACGTGGGCATCAGGGAGCAGCTGCTCATCGGAACGGGCGCGGGGCTCGCGCTGACCGGACTGCGGCCCGTCATGCACACCTTCGCAAGCTTCCTGGTGGAGCGCCCCTTCGAGCAGGTGAAGCTCGACCTCGGGCATCAGGACGTGGGCGGGGTCCTGGTGAGCGCCGCCGCCTCCTTCGACTGGCCGTCCGGCGGCTTCACCCACATGGCGCCGGGCGACGTGGCGCTGCTCGACACCCTCGACGGCTGGACCGTGCATGTGCCGGGCCACCCGGACGAGGCCGAGACTCTGCTGCGGCACGCGGTCGGCGCCGGTGACGACCGGGTGTACGTCCGCCTCTCGGAGCAGTCGAACAGGGAGGCACTCGCCGTCGACGCGGAGCGATTCCTGACCGTCCGCGAAGGCCAGGGCGGCGTCGTGGTCGCGGTCGGGTCGATGCTCGACGCGGTCCTCGCCGCGACGGAGGGCCTCGACCTGACCGTGCTCTACGCGACGACAGTGCGGCCCTTCGACGCCGGGGCGCTGCGGCGTGCCGCGGGCGCAGCCGACGTCGCCGATGTGGTGATCGTCGAACCGTATCTGGCGGATACGTCGACGGCAGCCGCCAACGAAGCGTTCGCCGACCTGCCGCACCGGGTGCTGGGGCTCGGTGTGGGCCGCCGTGAGCTGCGCCGGTACGGACAGATCGAGGAGCATGTGGCCGCGCACGGCCTCGACCCCGCGTCCCTGCGGGAGCGGATCAGCGGCTTCCTCGGCGGGCGGGCTCGCGGCTAGCGGGCGCCTTGCGCGGGCTCCCGCCGGGCACGGTGCTGTCGACCCGTATCAGACCTCTGATCGCGGGGACGGAGAGCAGGGCCGCCGCCACGAGGACGGTCGTCACTCCACCGGCGAGCAGCACGTGCCGGGTGCCGAAGACTCCGGCGGCGGGCCCCGCGAGGGCCTGGCCGACCGGTGTCATCGCGAGGGAGCCCGCGACGTCGTAGGCGTGTATACGGTTGAGGACGTCGCCCGGGACCTGGGTCTGGATGCTGGTCGCCCACATGACGCCCCAGAACGACATCCCCGCACCCGCGACGACCGCGCCCGCCGCCATCCACTCCACGCCGAACCCGGCGCCCACCGTCGCCGGGAACAGGCTGAACCCGAAGAGGGCGACAGCCCCGGCGCGCAGCATCCGGCGGGGGCGCAGCCGCAAGGCGAACACGCCGCCTATGACGGTGCCGAGGCCGAGCGCCGAGTTGACCAGGCCATAGACGCGCGGGCCGTGCTCCTGGACGACCTGGGTGGCAATGAGCGGGACGGCCGGGCCCCAGGCGGCAATCATCAGCACGCACCAGATCGCTATGACGCCCCAGAGCCAGGTGCGCGACCTGAACTCCCGCCAACCCTCGACGAGATCAGCCCGGAACCCGCTGCCGCGAATCGCCTCGGTGCCGGGCCGGGCCGCGGGCAGCCGGAGCAGCTGCAGGCACAGTGCGCTGAGCCCGTACGTGCCCGCGTGGGCCGCGAAGACGACGCCCGGCGAGGCGAACGCGACGAGCAGGCCGGCGACGGCCGGGCCGGCGAGCTGCGCCACGGACTCGGCGACGCGTATCGCGCCGTTCGCCGCCTGCACGTCGGCGGCGAGGCGCGGGACAGTGCTGGCGACGCCGGGCTGGAAGAGGGCGGACGCCGCGCCGTTCACCGCACCGATCACGCAGATCTCCCAGAGCACCACGTGCCCGGAGAAGAACATGACCGCGGCGAGGGACTGGGTGACGAGGCGCGTGACGTCGGCGCCGATCATCAGCAGTCGCGTGCTGAACCGGTCCGCGAAGACACCGCCGAAGACGACGAGCCCCGCGAAGCACGCCACGGAGGCGGCCATCGCGAGGCCGACGGCGCCCGCGCCGTACCCGTGCTGGAGCAGGCCTGCGGCCAGCGCGACCGGGAGCATGGTGTCCCCCAGCTTGGCCACGGCACGCGCCGAGAAGAACAGTCCGAAGTCCCGCGACCAGATACCGCCGCGCGGGCGCCTCGATTCACCGAGACCAGGAATCGACCCCCCAGCCGAATCCCGCGGCCGCCTGGGCTCACCAGGACCAGTATTCGACCCTCCAGTCGAATCCCCGGCCCGCTCCCGCTCCTCCCCCGACCCCCGTGGCTCTTCCTTCGACAACCCGCCCATGCCTGCCCGTACCCTCCCCGGCGGCGCGGCGGCCCCAGTGGCTCCGCGTCCCCCACCCCTGCCGGATGATGCCACGCGGCACTGACATCGCCCCGGGAATTTCAGTCTGTCGGCTCCGGAGGGCCCAACTCCGGGTGGGCGTCCAGGAGTCGGCCGGGGGCCGCCTGGCGCCAGGAGTCGGTGAGGATGTCGCGCAGCTCGTCGCTGTCGTCGAGCGCGGCGAGCCTCACCCGCACCCACGCGAAGCCCGCCTCATGGTCCGCGATCCAGAACTTCTTCGGCTCGGCGAGAACCAGTTCGTCGCGCTCCACCTTGGGGCAGCGCACGGCGACGGAGGTCTCCTCCTCGGGCATCGTGGCGAACATCTTCCCCGCGACCCGGAACGTCGGCATGCTCCAGGCGATCTTCTCCGTCACCTCCGGCAGGGCGAGGGCGATGGAACGTACGTCGTCGGCGTCTTGCATGGAAGAAACCGTAGCCAAGGCCACTGACAACCGCCGGTCGGAGCGCATACGCGGGACAGCCGGCCCACTGGTTCGGGCGTGACGGGCGCCGGGCCTCCGTCTCCGCGCACAACGCACCAGGCGCCACCGGCACCGGGCCCCGGCGAACGACGGCCGGCCGACCCACCCGCTCAAGCCCCCGCCACCGGGCCCGCGTCCCCGCGAACGAGACCCTCCACTTCACCGGCTCGAAGGCGGCAGCCACCCGCTCCACCGTTTCAACGGCGACCGTCACCCGGGCCCCGCGAGGCAACCGCCCCCGGTCCCCGGCGATCGCTGCGCCCCCTCCGCACCCCCTGGCCCTCTCCGAATCCCCCGGCCCGTTCCGACCCATTGACCCCTCTCCGCCCGGAACCTACGCTGAACGACGCCATCGGGAAAGCGCTTTCTAAGCTTCGGCTTCCAGGCGCTCCGGCATTCCCGCAGCACTCACCGCACGCCCGAGTCGGCCCACCGGCCAACAGCCCAGGGAGCGCCATGAGTTCTACGAGTTCCGCCACACCCGTACCGTCTGGGAGACACGGTCCTCCCGCGCCCAGCACCTCCACCGCGCGAAGCCCGCGCGGTCCGCGGCGCCCGCGCAGGTGCTCGCCATGGACCGTCCTCCTCGCGCTGATCGCCCTCGTCGTCGGTCTCGGTCTGGCGGCTCCGCCGCGCGCCGAGGCCGCCGCCTCGTATCGCGTACTCGTCTTCTCCAAGGTCACGAACTACGCCCACGACTCGATCCCGGCGGGCATCGACGCGATCAAGAAGCTCGGCAGTGAGAACGGCTTCGACGTCGAGGCGGCCGACGACGCCGCCGCGTTCACCGACGAGAACCTCGCCCGCTTCAAGGCGATCGTCTTCAACAACACCAACTCGACGCCGGAGAAGGGCGATCTGCTCGACGCCGCCCAGCGCGCGGCCCTCCAGAAGTACGTCCGCGGGGGCGGCGGCTGGGTCGGGCTGCACGCCGCGTCCGCCAGCGAGCGGGACTGGGGCTGGTACGAGGGGCTCGTCGGGGCCATCTTCGACCAGCATCCCGCCGTACAGACGGGCCGGATCAAGGTCCTCGACCACGCGCACCCCTCCACGAAGGGGCTTCCGGAGCTCTGGGAGCGTACGGAGGAGTGGTACAACTGGCGCACCAACCCCACCGGGAAGGTGCACACGCTCGCACAGATCAAGGTGCGTGACGGGGTCACCGGCCTCGACGAGGGCGTCGACCACCCGTGGTCGTGGTGCCAGAACTACGACGGCGGCCGCTCCTGGTTCACCGCGGGCGGACACGACAAGACGGCCTTCCAGGAAGCCGGTTTCCTCCAGCACATCCTCGGCGGCATCCAGTGGGCGGCCGGCGACAAGCCGGGGGACTGCTCGGCGACCAGGACCGGCAGCTTCCAGCGGACCCCGCTCGCGACGGCCGATCTCGCCGACCCCTTCGAGCTGGCCGTCGCCCCGGACCGGCGCGTGTTCTTCATCCAGCGGACCGGCAAGCTGAAGATCATCGACCAGGAGACGCTGAAGGTCACCACGGCTCTCGACCTCGCCTACACGCCCGAGATGACGAGTCAGTCGGACGGTCTGCTGGGGCTCGCGCTCGATCCGAAGTTCCGGGACAACCACTGGATCTATCTCCTGAACTCCGACAAGACCGAGAAACGGATCAACCTCTCGCGGTTCACGGAGTCGGGCGGCAAGGTCGACCCGGCGTCGGAGAAACGCCTGCTCACCCTTCCGACCTGGCGGGGCGAGGGGCGCGCCAACTCCCATATGGCGGGCTCCATCGCCTTCGACAACAAGGGTGACCTCTACATCGCGACGGGCGACAACACGGACCCCTTCGCGTCGGACGGGTTCAACCCGATCGACGAGCGCGAGGGCCGTCGCGCCTGGGACGCGCAGGGCACCGCGGGCAACACGAACGACCTGCGCGGCAAGGTGCTGCGAATCACTCCGAAGACCGACGGGACGTACGGCGTCCCCGAGGGGAACCTGTTCGCGCCCGGCACCGACAAGACGCGCCCGGAGATCTACGCGATGGGCCTGCGCAACCCGTTCCGGATCACGACCGATCCGGTCAGCGGCGCGCTACTCGTGGGTGATTACGGTCCCGACGCGCGCAGCGCGGTGGCCGACCGCGGTCCCGAAGGTACCGTCGAGTTCAACCGCATCACCAAGGCGGGGAACTACGGCTGGCCGTACTGCATCGGCGACAACACCCCGTTCAACGACTACGACTTCGAGTCGAAGACGTCCGGGGCGAAGTTCGACTGCGGTCACCTCGTGAACGACTCGCCGAACAACACCGGCCTGCGTGACCTACCGCCCGCGCACGCGGCGTCGGTCTGGTACGCCTACTCCGCGTCGGAGCAGTTCCCGGAGCTCGGCACCGGCGGCGGTGGCCCGATGAGCGGCCCCGTGTACGCCTACGATCCCGCGAACCCGAACAAGACCAAGTTCCCCGAGTACTTCGACGGGAAGTGGTTCAACTACGAGCTGACCAGGCAGTGGTTCAAGACCTTCTCGATCCAGGAGAAGGACCAGACGTTCACGGATCCGCGGTTCGCGCCTGCCGAGGCCGGCGATCTGCAGTCCATCAACTCCGTGTTCGGCGACATGAAGTGGAACCAGCCCTTCGACGCGGACTTCGGCCCCGACGGGGCGCTGTACGTCATCGACTTCGGGCTCGGCAGCGGGACGGGCCGCGGCGGCAGCAACGAGGGCGCCGGCATCTACCGGATCGACTATGTCGCCGACAGCCGGCTCCCGGACGCGCGGGTCGCGGCGGCGCCGGACAGCGGCTCGGCACCGCTCGCCGTCACGTTCTCCAGCGAGGGCTCGGGCCTGCCGGACGACAAACCGGTCACGTACGCCTGGGACTTCGACGGGGACGGCACCACCGACTCGACCGACGCGAACCCGAAGTACACGTACACGAAGAACGGCGTGTTCACGGCGCGGCTGACGGTAACCGGACCGACGGGGCTCACCGGACGCGCCGTTCAGGACATCACCGTGGGGAACACGCGGCCCGAGGTGACGATCCAACAGCCGCCGGACGGCGGGACGTTCAGCTTCGGCGACACGATCCCGTTCGAGATCAAGGTGACGGACCGGGAGGACGGGCGTCCGATCGACTGTTCGCGCGTCGTCGCCCAGTCGCAGCTCGGCCACGACTCCCACCTGCATCCGCTGGACAACTACACAGGGTGCGCGGGGGAGATCGTGACGGACGCGGGTGACAGCCACGGTCCCGGCCAGAATCTCTACTACGGCATCAGCGCCCAGTACGAGGACAAGGGCGGTTCGGGCGGTGTGCCCGCGCTGACGGGGTCGGCGTCGCTCTCGCTGCGTACGTCGTTCCGTGAGGCCGAGCACTACACGAAGACGGGCGGCGCGCACGACGGCGTCGTGGTCGCGAGCCGCGCGGACGCGTCGGGCGGCAAGCGGCTCACCGAGATCGAGAACGGGGACTGGATCTCCTTCGACCCCGTGCATCTGAAGGGCGTCGACTCGGTGACCGTGGGCGCCGCGTCGGGCGGGATCGGCGGCGACGTCGAGTTCCGCGCGGGCTCCCCGACCGGCGAGCTGCTCGGCAAGGTGTCCGTCCCGAACACGGGAGACTGGGGCAACATGGTGTCCCCCACCACCCAACTCGCCGACTACGACGGCACGTTCCCGCTGTACGCCGTCTTCACCAACCCGCAGTGGAGCGCCGACAAGCCCGACCTGTTCGCGGTCGACTGGCTGCACTTCAACGGGCCGGGGGTGGAGAAGCACGCCGGTGCCAAGGTGACGGTGGCCGCAACACCGGAGAGCGGGGCCCCGCCGCTCACCGTCGCGCTCAAGGGCACGGTGAAGCTCCCGGAGGGCCGTACCGCGGCCTCGTACCACTGGGACTTCGGGGACAACGTCAAGCCGGGCGGTACGGAGGGTGCCGACGCCCAGCACGCGTACGCGCGCGCGGGCGCGTACACGGCGCATCTGACCGTCACCGACGACAAGGGCGACACGACCACCGGCTCGGTCCGGATCACGGTGAAGTGAGGGGTGAGGAGTGGCATGAGAAGCAGTAGAAGGGCCTTTCTCGGTACGTCGTTGGGGCTCGCGGCGGCGGTCGGTACGGCGCTGCCCGCGTCGGCCGGGCAGCGGCGGCGCATCCCGCGCGGCGGCATCGGCATGCACCTCTACACGATGCGTGACGTCCTCGCGGCGGACTTCGCCGGCACCGTGGAGCAGCTCGCGGAGATCGGGTACGCGACGGTCGGTGTGAGCGGGCGGCACGGGTACGGGGCGGCGGACATCCGGCGGATGCTCGACACCGCCGGCCTGCGTGCGGTCCTGGAGCATGTCGCGTATACGACGCTGACCGGCAGCGTCCTGCCGCAGGCGCTGGAGGATCTGCACACTCTGGGCGCCAGGTGGCCGGTGGTGCCCAGTCTGCCCGGTTCGATGCACAGCCCGGCCGGATACCGGGAAGCGGCAAGGGAGTTCAACCGGATCGGGACCGCGTCACGCGAGGCGGGTCTCGGCCCGGTCCTGTTCCACAACCACGACGGCGACCACGACGTGGTGGGCGGGGAGAACCTGTACGACATCCTCGTGCGCGAGACCGATCCGCATCTGGTCGCCTTCGAACTGGACGTGTACTGGGCGTCGAAGGGCGGCGCCCATCCTGCCGCGTACTTCGTGCGGCACCCACACCGCTTCCCCGCCCTGCACGTGAAGGACATGGCGCCCGACGGGAGCTTCGCCGACGTGGGGTCGGGGACGCTGGACTTCGCCGCCATGTTCCAGGACGCGGACACGGGAGGTGTCCGGCAGTGGCTGGTGGAGCACGACATCCCGAAGGACCCGTTCGCGACGGCCCGTAACAGCTACGAGTATCTGGCGGCGCTGCGGTACTGACGCGGTACGTGGGTGGGACCCCGTACCCCGAGCGTCGTCTCGGGGTACGGGGGTCCCTGTCGTGGGCGCGGGCGGTCAGTCGTGCGCCGAGACCGCCCCCAGGAGCTCGCGGATGCGGCCCGTCGCCGTGCGGAACTCGGGGGTCGCGAGCGTCTGTGCGTAGTCCCGCTCGGCCGGCAGGCCGACGTCGATGATCTCGGTGACGGTGCCGGGGCGCGGGCTCATGACGACGACGCGGTCCGCGAGGTAGACGGCCTCCGGGATGGAGTGGGTCACCAGGAGCACGGTCGTACGCGTCTGGCGCCAGATGCGGTTCATCTCGACGTTCATCTGCTCGCGCGTGAGCGCGTCGAGCGCGCCGAACGGCTCGTCCATGAGGAGGACGGGCGGCTCGTGCAGCAGGGCCCGGCACAGGGCGACGCGCTGCTGCATCCCGCCCGACAGCTCGTGCGGATACGCGTCCTCGAAGCCGGTGAGCCCCGTCATCCGGATCAGTTCGTCGGCACGCGCGCGTGCCTGGGCGGTGGCCATGCCGCGCATCTCCGCCTGGAGCAGGATGTTGCGGCGCGCCGAGCGCCACTCCAGGAGGGCGGCGCGCTGGAACACGTACCCGATGTCCTTGCGCGGGCCGCGCACCAGCTCGTCGTGCAGGCGGACTTCGCCCGACGACGGCGTGAGGAGGCCCGCGACGAGCTTGAGGAGCGTGGACTTGCCGCAGCCGGACGGTCCGACGATGGCGACGAACTCGCCCGACGCGACGTCGAGCGAGACGTCGGTGAGGGCGGTGACCTCTTTCTTCTTCGTACGGAAGCGGACGTCGACGTCCGCCGCGCGCACGGCGGGCCCGACGTGTGCGCTCGCTGTGCCGGCCTTCTTCAGTGTCGCGTCCTTCGGCATGGTGCAGCTCTCCTTGTGGGCTGTACGGGACGGGTGCTCAGCCCTTGATCCCGTTGGCCGAATCCCAGTAGTCCGCCACCGGCTTCGGGCTCTTGACCATGCCCGCCTGGGCGAAGACGTCGATGGTCTGCTGCCAGTCGGCCTCGGTGTTGGCGCCGGGCGCCTTGCCCTGCGTCGCGTCCGTGTGCAGGAGGGTCAGGGTCGTCTTGAACTGCTCGGACAGCACGGTCTCCGGCGGGAGTTGCTCGGAGGCGCCCTTCATGGAGGCGACGGCGGGCTCGGGGCTCTTCTCCGCTGCGGCCCAGGACTCGCTGACGGCCTCGACCATGCGCTTGGCCAGGTCGCCCTTGCCCTGAAGGGTCTTGGGGCCGGCGATGAGCCCGTTCGAGTAGAAGTTCAGGCCGTGCTCGGAGAAGCGGAGGTACGAGACGTCCTTCTTGGCCTTGTCCTGCATGGTGGGGCCCTGGTCGCTCGCGTAGCCGAGGAGGGCGTCGGTCTTGCCCGAGATGACGGCGGCGATCTTGCCGGCGGGGTCGGTGTTCTGGACCTTGACGTCCGACTCGGCGAGGCCGTTCTTCTTGAGGAAGATGGGGAACGTCTTGGAGAGCGCGTCGCCCGCCGTCCCCGCGATGGTCTTGCCCTTGAGGTCCGCCGGGGACTTGATGTTCTGGCTCGCGAAGGACTGCACCGAGGCGGGCGTCGTCTGGAGGAACACACCGAGGCTCTTCACGTTGACGCCCTGGTCCACGCCCGCGAGCACGGCGGGGGTGTCGGCCCAGCCGAAGTCGGTCTGGCCCGCGCCGGTGGCCTGCACGGTCTTCTGCGAGCCCTGGCCCGCGCGGATCTCCAGGTCGATGCCGTGCTTCTCGAAGATCTTCTGCTTCTTGCCGTAGTAGAACGGCGCGTGCTCGCCGTACGGGTACCAGTTGAGCGTCAGTGTGACCTTGTCGAGCTTCTTGCCGGAGTCGCTGGTCGACGTGGCGCCGGAGTCGTCGCCGCACGCCGTCACCGTGAGGGCGACGAGCGTCAGGGGGACGAGTCCGGTCAGGAGTCTGCGCGCGTGCATGGGGCGGCCCTTCTCGCGACGGTCGGTGAGTGGTCCGGGGAGGTTCCCGGGGTGCCGGTGTTCAGTACGCCGTGGTCGCCGCGACGTCGCGGCGGCTCGCGTGCCACGGCAGGAGCAGCTTCTCGGCGATCTCGACGAGGACGAACAGCACGACACCGATCAAGGACATGACGAGCAGTCCCGCGAAGAGCATCGGGGTGTCGAGGTTGCCGTTGGCCTGGAGGATGACGTAGCCCAACCCCTCGTTGGCGCCCACGAATTCACCGACGACGGCGCCGGTGACGGCGAGCGTGACGGCCACCTTGAGGCCGGAGAACAGGTGCGGCAGGGAAGCCGGGAAGCGGATCTTCCGGAAGGTCTGCCAGGGGCTCGCGCCCATCGTCGCGGAGAGCTGGAGCATCTCCGGGTCTACGGCCTTGAGTCCGGTCACCATCGAGATGACGACCGGGAAGAACGCGATGAGTACGGCGATGAGGATCTTCGGCGCGATGCCGAAGCCGAGCCAGACCACGAACAGCGGCGCGATCGCGATCTTCGGGACGACCTGGGCGAAGAGCAGGATCGGATAGAGCGTCTTCTCGACGGTCGACGAGTAGACCATGATCACGGCGGAGAGGATCCCGACGCCCACGGCGATGACGAAGCCGAGCAGCGTCTCGTACGTGGTCACCCAGGTGTGCTGCCAGAGGTAGTCCGGCTTGTCGAGGATGACGTCGAGGGTCCGGCCCGGTGACGGCACCAGGTACGGCTCGACCAGCTCCGCCGCGGCGATCACCCACCAGGCGACGAAACAGACGACGAGCAGCGCGACCGGGCGCCAGCTCCGCTCGGCCACGTCCGCGGCACGCCGGCCAAGACTGGGCGCCTGCCGGTCGGCGACTCCCGCTGTTTTGGCGGGAGTTGCGGGCAGTGTGCTCTGACTCACGATGAACTCCTACGGAATCGGGAGGCAGTTGAGGAGAGCTGAGGTAACAGAATTCGCGAGGTAACGGAACAACAGGTGGGACGGTAACGAAGAGGAGAAATCGCTTTCAGAAAGCGCTTTCTGGTACGATGTCAGCCACGCTAATGACTCGTGGAGCACAGGGTCAATAGGCCGTTCCGAAGTTTCCTGCGACCGGTGCCGCGACCGGAATCCGAGGGGGCAGAGTGAGCGAACCGCACGGGCACCCGCAAGAACCGCACGTAACTCTCGACGCGGTGGCCCGCACGGCGGGGGTCTCCCCCGCGACGGCGTCCCGCGCCCTGAACGGAACCACCCGCGTCCGCGACGACCTGTTACGCCGGGTCCGCGCCGCGGCCGACGAACTCGGCTACATCCCGAACGCCCACGCGCAGGCCCTTGCCAGCGCCTCCAACAACACGGTCGGCGTCATCTGCCACGACGTGGGCGACCCGTACTTCGCCGCGATCGCCAGCGGCATCATGGCGCGGGCCGCCGAGCGCGGTCTCCTTGTGATGCTGTCCAGCACGTTCCGCGCACCCGAGCGCGAGATCGCGTACATCTCCATGCTGCGAGCACAGCGGACCCGCGCGATTGTGCTCATCGGTTCGGGCTTCCAGGATCCTGCGTGGGAGCGTTCGCTGGAGTCCGAGATCGCTCCCTATCTGCGCGGCGGGGGCCGGGTCGCGGTCGTGAGCCGGCACCGCAGTCTGCGCGTCGACACGGTGCTGCCGGAGAACCGGGCGGGGGCGGCGGCGCTCGCCCGCGCGCTGCTCGGCCTCGGGCACCGGGAGTTCGGGGTGCTCGCCGGGCCCGTGCGGCTGACGACCGTCGCGGACCGGCTGGCCGGATTCCGGCAGGGTCTCGCCGAGGCGGGGGTGCACCTTGCGGACGAGTGCGTGGTCGAGGGCGCCTTCACACGCGACGGCGGTTACGCGGCGGCGAGCGAGCTGCTGCGCCGGGGCCCGCGGCCCACGTGCGTCTTCGCCGTCACGGATGTGATGGCCGTGGGGGCGCTCGCCGCGTTCCGCGACCACGGACTGCGCGTCCCTCAGGACATCGCACTGGCAGGCTTCGACGACATCCCGCTGGTCCGCGAGCTGACCCCGCCCCTCACGACGGTGGCCCTCCCCCTGACGGGCATGGGCCGCGCCGCCCTCGATCTCGCGCTGCGCGAACCGAGGGGGCCGCGCTCGCGGGTGGAGCGGATCGTGGGTGAGGTGCGGATACGGGCGAGCACGGGGCGCCGGGACGACCCGAAGGCGGATGCCCCGGCTACTCGGCCGCTTCCCCCAGCGCTTCCAGGACCGGCC
Source organism: Streptomyces sp. DS1-CR2 (assembly GCF_055760475.1). Taxonomy (NCBI): domain Bacteria; kingdom Bacillati; phylum Actinomycetota; class Actinomycetes; order Kitasatosporales; family Streptomycetaceae; genus Streptomyces; species Streptomyces sp. DS1-CR2. The sequence continues at coordinate 7,438,024 of NZ_CM147085.1, read as the reverse complement.
TGATCAGGGGGTGCTCCTCCGCTCCGCAGCGGACCGCCGCGAAGACCCTGCGGGTCGGCGCCACCCCGTCGACCGGGCGGACGACCGCGTCGGACAGGTCCATGCCGCGCAGCGCCGAGCGCGGGACGAGGGCGACGCCCGCGCCCGCCGAGGCGAGGGCGACGACGGCGCGGAAGTCGTCCGAGGAGTGTTCGACGCGCGGCTGGAAACCGGCGTGCTCGCAGGCCAGGACCACCACGTCGTGGCACGGGTTGCCGGGGAACGGGCCGATCCAGGTGTCCTTGGCCAGCTCGGCGAGCGGCACCCGGTCGGACGCCGCGAGCCGGTGCGCGGCGGGAAGCACCGCGTCGAACGGCTCCGCGTACAGCGGTACGCGCGTGAGGCGGGCGTCGTCCGCGCCCGGCGCGCCCCGGTACTCGACGGCGACCGCCACGTCGACCTGCCGGTCGAGGACCATCGGCAGGCTCGCGTCGCCCTCGGCGTCCTGGACGCGGATCCGGATGCCGGGCGCCGTCCGCGCGAGGCGGGCCAGGGCCGGGCCGACGACCAGGCCGATCCCGGTGGCGAACGCGGCGACGGTGACCGTGCCGGCCGCCCCCGAGCTGTACGCGGCGAGCTCGGCCTCCGCCCGCTCCAGCTGGGCAAGGACCACGTTCGTGTGCGTGAGCAGGATCTCGCCCGCCGGGGTGAGCCGGACGCCTCTCGCGCCCCGCTCGACGAGCCGGTGGCCGGTCTCCTGCTCCAGGGCGGTCAGCTGCTGGGAGACCGCCGACGGGGTCAGATAGAGCGCGGCGGCAGCCGCCGTCACGGTGCGGTGGTCGGCCACCGCCCGGAGGATGTGCAGCCGCCGCGCTTCGATCATGCGACCGATTCTCCCAAATGTGCCGCCGATGTCCGAACCGGGGGCCGGTGGCCCCCGGTCAGCTCGCGGCCCCGGCGGACTCCGCGTCGAGCTCCGCGCGCGCCGCGACGAAGGCGTCCACGGCCCGGTTCACGTCCTCGGTGGAGTGCGCCGCGGAGAGCTGGACACGGATCCGGGCCTTGCCCTGCGGGACGACCGGGTACGAGAAGCCGATCACGTACACGCCACGCTCCAGGAGCAGCTCGGCCATGCGGCCCGCGACGGACGCGTCGCCGATCATGACGGGCGCGATGGCGTGGTCGCCGGGCAGGATGTCGAAGCCTTCCTGGCCCATGCGGGTGCGGAAGAGCGCCGTGTTCGCGGCGAGCCGCTCGCGCAGCTCACCGGCCGACTCCAGGAGGTCGAGGACCTTGAGGGAGGCGGCCGCGATCACCGGGGCGAGGCTGTTGGAGAAGAGGTACGGGCGCGAGCGCTGGCGCAGCAGCGCGACGATCTCGGCGCGGGCGGCGACGTAGCCGCCGGAGGCGCCGCCGAGCGCCTTACCGAGAGTGCCGGTGATGATGTCGACGCGGTCCATGACGCCGTGCAGCTCGGGGGTGCCGCGGCCGCCGGGGCCGACGAAGCCGACGGCGTGCGAGTCATCGACCATGACCATGGCGTCGTAGCGGTCGGCGAGGTCGCAGATCTCGCGCAGCGGCGCCACGTAGCCGTCCATGGAGAAGACGCCGTCGGTGACGATGAGGCGGCGGCGCGCGGACTGCGCCTCCTTCAACTGCCGCTCCAGGTCCGCGAGATCGCGGTTGGCGTAGCGGAAGCGGCGGGCCTTGGAGAGGCGGATGCCGTCGATGATCGAGGCGTGGTTCAGCGCGTCGGAGATGACGGCGTCCTCCTCGCCCAGGAGCGTCTCGAACACACCGCCGTTGGCGTCGAAGCAGGAGGAGTAGAGGATCGTGTCCTCCTGGCCGAGGAACGCGGACAGGCGCGCCTCGAGCTCCTTGTGGACCTCCTGGGTGCCGCAGATGAAGCGGACGGAGGCCATGCCGTAGCCCCAGCGGTCGAGCGCCTCGTGGCCGGCGGCGATGACCTCGGGGTGGTCGGCGAGGCCGAGGTAGTTGTTCGCGCAGAAGTTGAGGACCTCGCCGGGGCGGCCGCCCGCGGTGACGGCGACCGTCGCGGACTGCGGGGTGCCGATGACGCGCTCGGGCTTGTGCAGGCCCGCGGCGGCGATCTCGTCGAGGGTGGCCTGGAGACCGTCGCGTACGGAGTCGAACATGGTGACTTCCTTTAAAAGAAGAGGTCGGTCAGGAGGTCGGGGCTTGGCGGGCTGTGCTCAGAGGGTCCAGTCGAGGATGACCTTGCCGCCGCGGCCGCTGGCCGCGTCGTCGAAGGCCGCCTCGAAGTCGCGGTGGCTGTAGCGGCCCGTGATCACGGGGGCGAGGTCGAGGCCGCCCTCCAGGAGGACCGACATCGCGTACCAGGTCTCGAACATCTCGCGGCCGTAGATGCCCTTGATCGTGATCATCGAGGTGACGATCCGGGACCAGTCGACGGCGAACTCCTCGGCGGGCAGGCCGAGCATGGCGATCTTGCCGCCGTGGGTCATGTTGGCGAGCATGTCGCGCAGGGCGACGGGGTTGCCCGACATCTCCAGGCCGACGTCGAAGCCCTCGCGCAGGCCGAGCGTTCGCTGTCCTTCGGAGATCGTGGACTCGGCGACGTTCAGGGCGAGGCTGACGCCGATCTTGCGGGCCAGGTCGAGCCGCTCCTCGCTGACGTCGGTGACGACGACATTGCGGGCGCCGGCGTGCCGGGCGACGGCCGCGGCCATCAGACCGATGGGCCCGGCACCGGTGATCAGGACGTCCTCGCCGACCAGCGGGAACGACAGGGCGGTGTGCACGGCGTTGCCGAACGGGTCGAAGATCGCGGCCACGTCGAGGTCGACGGGCACGCGGTGGACCCACACGTTGGCGGCGGGCAGAGCCACGTACTCGGCGAACGCGCCGTCTCGGCCGACGCCGAGGCCGACCGTGGACCGGCACAGGTGGCGCCGCCCGGCGAGGCAATTGCGGCACTTGCCGCAGACGAGGTGGCCCTCGCCGCTGACGCGGTCGCCGATGGCGATGTCCGGCACGTCACGGCCAGTCTCGACGACCTCGCCGACGAACTCGTGGCCGACGATCAGCGGCGCGCTGATCGCCTGCTGCGCCCAGCCGTCCCAGTTGCGGATGTGGAGGTCGGTGCCGCAGATCCCGGTCCTGAGGACCTTGATCAGCACATCTCCGTGGCCGATGCCCGGCTCGGGCACGTCCGTCAGCCACAGTCCCGGCTCGGACTTCTCCTTGACCAGCGCCTTCAACGCACGGCTCCCGTCGTCGCACCCCGCGTCACGGCATGCCGGGACCGGCAGCCGTGCGAGGGGAAGAGTGAAGTGACGGCACGGGCGGGCGCCTTGGTGCGGCTGCGGCGCCTGCTGCCGACGGAAGCAAATCTGCCGTACGGCGGCGCCCGTGGTCCATCGAGGATTTCTTAAGCGCCGCCGCAGGTTTCCTTCAGGCCACCACTGGTGCGGGCTACGGGTGGACCAGTACGTGGGCGAGTGCCACGCGTCCCGTTCCCGTGAGCTCGATCCGTACGTAGCGGGCCTGGGTGCCCTTGTCGGTGTCCAGGACGGTGGGCCGCAGGGCCTTGCCCGGGACGTGGAGGGTCGTGGCGTCGGCGAAGTCCGCGGTGCGGGCCAGCTGGACGTCGAAGCCGGTCGTGGTCATCGACGTGTTGTTCCAGACCTCGACCTGCCCGACGTCCTGTACGGAGCCGAGGTCGACCTGCCACCAGGCGCCCGGCTCGGACAGGGTGCGGGTGTCGGTGGAGGTGTCGCCGTCGGTCGCGGCGGCCGCGGTGGCGGTGCCGTCCGTGGAGGACTGCGAGGCGGTGCCCGTGCGGGCGAGGTCTGGGCGCAGCTGTTCGACCCGGGCGTGGCCCTGGGCGCCCGCCGCGGCGGCGACCTTCAGGGCGTCGGCGGGGAGCCGGTCGAGCTTGGTGTGGTTGTCGGTCATGGCCGAGCCGGTGCCGGCGAGTGCGGGTGCGTCCGTGTCGGTCCAGTTGCCGGTGGCATGGTTGTCGATGCCGTAGTCGGCCCAGTTGGAGACCCACTTGTAGCCGAGGCGGGTGAGGACGTTGCCCTCGACGCGGATGTGGCTGGACTGTTCGTCGAGGTAGATGCCGTTGCCGTCGCGCTCGGTGTTGCCGAAGGCGCTGCGGTTGATGTAGTTGCCGGAGATGACAGTGCCGGGCTGGGCGCCCTGCGTGTAGATGGCGCCCCCGTCGTGCTGGTCGTGCTCGACGCGCATGACGTTCGTGATCCGGTTGTTCGTGATCCGGTTGTCGCGCAGGACGGACTTCTGCGCCTCGGGCTGGTTCCAGCCCCAGCCGACGGAGATGCCCGAGTAGGGCAGGTCGTCGAGGGTGTTGTGGTCGATGACGGTGGCGGCCTCGTAGCCGGCCCAGAGGCCGACGGCGTCGGTGAACTCCACTCCGGTGCGGCGGATGGTGTTGTACGCCACCGTGTTGCGCGCACCCACGAGTTCAGGAGTCGGCATGGGTTCCGTGTCCCCTATGTAGGCGGCTCCGGAGGACAGGTCGGTGAAGCGGGACCGGGTGACCTTCGAGTCCTGCGTACCGGCTTCGAACACGACTCCGGCGCCGCCGAGCCGGCTGAACTCCACCTGGTTCACGGTCACATGCCTGCCGCCGCGCACGGTGAGGGCGGCGGAGGGCTTGGTGTAGTAGCGGCCCGCGTGGTCGACGGGGCCGGTGGCGCCGGTGAGGACGAGTCCCGCCTGCATGCCGGCGTAGCCCTCGTCGGTGGAGGGCTGGTGCCAGGCCGCGTACTGGAGCGCGATGTCTTCGACGCGCACGTCGTGGGCTCCGTCGAGGACGAGGAGCCGCTCGGTGGCCGGGGTGACGGCCTTGGCGCGGCGCATGTCCTCGCCCTTGCGCGGCAGATAGGTGAGGGTGCGCGCGTCCGAGTTCCAGACGAACTCGCCTGGCTGGTCGAGGAGTTCGGGAGCGTTCTCGAAGTACTTGACCTTCGCGTAGCGCGAGGAGTCGACCGTGGTGGAGTCCCAGGCGGGGCCCGTGCGGTTGGTGCCGGATACGGAGTTGGTCCAACAGGGCTGGGCGAACGTCATGACGTCGCCGGTGACGGAGTCGATGCGGCAGTGGTAGCTGCGCCAGCGGACGCTGATGACGGCTTCGGCGTCGGTGGGGCGGGCCCAGGCAGCGATGCCGGTGGCCTTCGCGCCGGTCATGCCGGCCTTGGTGGCGTCGCACACGGAGGCGGCGCACGACGCGCCGCGTGCGCGCACGGCCCGTACCCCGTCGACGAAGAGCTGGCGGGGCGTGACGCCGTCGGTGACGTGCGTGGTCCAGGTCCCGTCGGTGTTGTCAGTCCAGCCCTTCAGGGGCCTGCCGCCGGAGAGTACGGGGTGTGCGCCTCGCGCGGCGGTCCAGGTGACGGTGTGCCCGTCGCGCCCGGAGTCGGCCGCGCCGACTTCCAGAGGTCCGCTCAACGTGTAAGTACCGTCGGCGAGTTCGACGCGTATGTCGCGTCCCTCGACGGTGCGGGCGGCGTCGCGAGCGCCCTCCAGGGTACAGGGGCGGCTGTGCGTACAGGCCGTGCCGGAGCCGTCGGGGGCGGCGTGCAGGACGCGGGCGGACGGCTCGGCGTGCGCGGCGGGGGCGGTGGACAGCAGGGCGGCCGTGGCGGCGAGCGCGACGGCGATGCGGGTGCCGTTCATGGTCGGCGTCAGCTCCAGTCGGGGTGGCCGGGCATGGGCGGGTTGTCCTTGCTGAACAGCCAGTCCTCCAGGAAGGGCCGCAGCGACGGGTCGTGCGTGACCCGTACCGCGTTGTCGATGAAGTCCTGGGAGTCGGCGTTGGCGTGCCGGTGTTTCGTGAGCCAGGACTTCATGATCGCGTCGTAGTCGTCCTGGCCGACCTGCTGGTTGAGGGCGTACAGCACGACGGCGGCCCCGTCGTAGATGTTGAACCCGCCGAGTTCGGTGGGCAGTCCGGGCGGCCCGTCGGTCTTGCGTACGGTGTCGAGCTTCCCGTACGCGGTCCGCATCTTGTCCTCCATGGAGGCGGTGCCCTGCTGGTCGGCCCACAGGGCCGCGTAGTAGACGGCGGGCCCCTCGTTCAGCCAGGCGCTCTGCCAGGTGGTGGGCGTGACCGAGTCGCCGAACCACTGGTGAGTCATCTCGTGGACCATGACGTTCGTGTACGTCGTCGACGTGGACGCGTCCTTGAACCAGCCCGGCCCGAACAGTGACAGGGTTTGGTTTTCCAACGCGTCGCTGTAGCCGTCGCGGACGATCTGCATCCCGTAGGTGTCGAACGGGAAGCCCACGCCGAGGGTCTTCTCCAGCCACGCGATCTGGCCGCCCGTCTGCTCGACGATCGGCCGGTACGTGGCGAGCTGGTCGTCGGGGACGTAGTGGCGCAGTTTCACTCCGTGCGGCCCCTTGCCGGTCAGCAGGGTCTGCTTCTCCACGGAGATGCCGAGGAGTTCGGAGGCCATGGGCGCGTCGAGCCGGAAGTCAGAGGTGGTCTTCCCCTCACCCGCCGGGCGGATGCCGGTCGCGGTGCCGTTGGCACCGGGCGTCCAGCCGTCGGGGGCGGTGAGGTGGAAGGTCCAGCTCGCCTTGTCCCTCGTGGTGTCGTTGACGGGGGCGAACGTGTCGGCGCGGGACGACTGCGCCGCGGAGGCGAACCCTCCGTCGCTCATGTAGCGCCAGCCCGGGACGCCGACCGGCTTCGTCTTCCCGTTGCCGTGATAGGTGACGGCGACCTCGAAGGGGCGGTTGTCGTGCAGGCCGCCGGCGGGGGTGACCGTCAGCTCCTGGCCGCTCTTGCCGAGCGATACGGCGAAGGCCGCGTCCTTGCCGTTGACCTTCACCGCGTCGATGGCGAGCGAGTCGATGTCGAGATTGAAGGAGGAGAGGTCCTGGGTGGCCTTCGCGCTGATCTTCATGGTGCCGGTGAAGTCGTACGTCACCGGCGTGAAGTCGAACGACAGGTCGTAGTGCCGGACGTCGTAGCCGCCGTTGCCGAGCGTCGGGAAGAGCGGGTCCCCGACACCGTCCGCGCCGGGCTTCGGGTCGAACGGGTGGGCCTGTGCGGGCGCGGCCACGGCGAGGGTCGCGGCGGCCACGACGGTGGCGATCGCGGCGCGTACGGTGCGGGTCACTTGGTTCCCTTCTGGGCGGCGTCCTCGGATTCGGAACGGCACGCAGAAATAGAGCAGGCCCGGCAGGGTCAGCAGCAGCATGACCTTGTCCCGCTTGAGCCGCTGCCCCAGCGAGAGCCGGTGAACTGCCCGTGGCGGGACGGGCATTGTGTCAGCCATGGGGCGGCAAGTTAGTAAGCGGTTACCCCTCGCGTCAATAGGTCTGGGCAACCGGTCTGGGCAACACCTGGGTTGGCCGAGTTTTCAACTGCCTGTTGGTAACGAGTATTTGTTGCTATCTCGCGCTGAGGCGAGCCAGGGTCAGAGTCGGCACGCTTGACGCTCACCCCTCGTGATCCCTAGCGTGCGGTGACTTCATAGAACACGTTTACTGTCCGGAGGCAGGGTGCGTACCACTGACGAGTCGCCGGTCCAGGCCGACTCCGCCGGCTCCACGCCGAGTGCGAGGTCCTGCTGACCGGCTGGGGCTGCCCGCCCATCGAAACGGACGTGCTCGACCGGGCACCGCGGCTGCGCGCGGTGATCCACTCGGCGGGCACGGTCAAGACGTTCCTGACCCCCGAGGCATACGGGCGCGGCATCGCGGTGTCGTCCGCCGCGGCCGCCAACGCCGTACCCGTCGCGGAGTTCACCCTCGCGGCGATCATCATGGGCGCCAAGCGGGCCTTCCCGCTCGCCCACCTCTTCCGCTCCCGCCGCTCCCACCGCACCGCGGCCGACCTCGACCGCCATCACTGGCTCGGCACCCACGGCATCACCGTCGGCGTGGTCGGCGCCTCACGCACCGGCCGTCGGGTCATCCAGCTGCTGCGCTCGATCGACGCGGACGTGCTGCTCCACGACCCGTTCGTGAGTGCCGCCGAGGCGGAGCTGCTCGGGGTCACCCGCACCGACCTCGACACCCTCGTCGCCACCAGCGACGTCGTGAGCCTGCACGCGCCGTCCACCCCCCTCACGCACCACTTGCTCGACGAGCGGCGCATCGCGCTGATGCGCCCGGGCGCCCTGCTCATCAACACGGCGCGCGGCCCGCTCGTCGACACCGAGGCCCTGACCGCGCACCTGGTCAGCGGCCGGATCGACGCCGTCCTCGACGTCACGGACCCCGAGCCGCTGCCCGCCGGTCACCCCCTGTGGGACCTGCCCAACGTCTTCATCACCCCGCACATGGCGGGGGCGCAGGGCAACGAGGTGGGACGGCTCGGCGCCCTCGCGGTCGACGAACTCGCCCGCTACGCGCGCGGGGTGCCGCTCAACCACCCCGTACTCCTGGAGGAACTGGAGCGGATCGCGTGAACCGGCGCACGGCGGAAGTCATAGGCTCTGCGCACGGAGAGGGCGCGGGACGGGTCGCGGCATCCGCCGCGCAGACCGGTGACCAGGACGGTCAGGAAAACCAGAACAAGCACGACGACCAGGGGGAGGTCCGGATGCCCCGGCAGGGCTCGACGGCGAACGGACGGCGCGCGACCGTCGTGGACGTGGCGCGGCTCGCGGGCGTGTCGACCGCGACTGTGTCCCGCGTGATGAACCGCAACTACCCGGTCGCGACCGCCACCCGCGAGCGCGTCGAGGACGCCATGCGCGAGCTGGGTTATGTGGTCAACGCCCATGCCCGCGCCCTGGCCGGTGTCTCGGGACGCACGGTCGGGATCATCATCAGCGACGTGGTCGACCCCTTCTACGCGTACATCGCGCGCGGCGTGGAACGCGAGGCGACGGCGGGCGGCCGGCTCTGCCTGGTCTGCAGCACCCAGGGCGACCCGCAGCGCGAGCTGGCGTTCATCGAGCTGATGCACGAGCGCCGCGCCGACGCGGTGATCCTCGTCGGCGGCAGCGTCGCCGACCGGGGCTACCGCACGGAACTCGCCCGCCGCGCCCGGGAACTGGACGCCGGCGGGTCGAAGCTCGTGCTGTGCGGCCGGCCCTCGCTCGACAAGGACGCGCCCACGGTCGGGGTGGAGTACGACAACGAGGGCGGCGCCTTCGCGATCACCGACCACCTCCTGACCAAGGGGCACGAGCGGATCCTGTACCTGGGCGGGCCGCCGGGGCTCTCCACCACCAAGGAACGGATCGCCGGCCACCGTCGCGCCCTGGAGCAGCGCGGGCTGCCGCGTGATCCGGCGCTCGTGCAGCCCGGTGCGTTCAGCCGCCAGTTCGGCCACCGCCGGATGACGGAACTGCTGTGCGACGGGCCGGAGTTCACCGCCGCCTTCGCGGCCAACGACATCGTGGCGGCGGGCGCGGCCCAGGCCTTGGAGGAGGCCGGGCTGCGGGTGCCGCAGGACGTCTCTCTGGTCGGCTACGACGACGTGCCCGTGGCGCAGGAGCTGCGGCCGCGCCTCACCACCGTGCACATCCCGCTGGAGGAGATGGGCCGCCAGGCCGTCCGCGTCGCCCTCGCGGGCGGAGACGAGGACGACTGGCGGGCCCCGACGACGGGCACGCTGCGCCTCGGTACGCATCTGGTGGTACGCGATTCCGTGGCGGCGCCGCGTGGGGTGCGGCGGCGCCGGGCGTGAGCCGCCGGGCTCCGGCCGGCGTTCCGCCGGCAGCGTTCTACGGCTTTCCGCCCGGCGCTGCTCATCGGATTCCTCCCTCAAGCCGTAGTAACAGAAAGAAACTTGCCGGGCCCTCTTGCGGCGGGATAGCAACCGCTTTCATGCTGGCGCGCAGCCCGCACGTCACTCCGATGCTGTTGATCCCCATAGGAGTCACCGTCCCGCTCACCGCACGTCCCTCCGCAGAGACGGAGCGCCTCCGGCTGCCGAGGCCGACCGTCGAACCGGCCACGCTGACCGACTGACTTGCCCGACCTGACTGACATCCCTGACCTGACTGGCCCGGAAGGGACCCACCGAACATGGACCTCACTCGCAGACAGACCCTGACCCTCGCGGGCGCGACCGCCGCGGCGGCGCTCCCCCTGACAACGGGCGTCGCGACGGCGGCGGATGCCGTGGAAGCGGCGGACGCCCCTGCCGCCGACGCCTTCGACGTACTGCTGGCGCGCGCCGAGGAGCAGCTCACCGGCGGCGCGTTCGACACCGCCGATCCGGACTTCGCGGCCGCAGTCAAGGCCCTCGACACGCAGGCGTCCGCCTGGTGGAAGGACCTCGACCGGAGTGCGGGCAGGGAAGCGCTGTGGGCCGACCTCTCCCCCGCGTCGGACCCCGCAATGTTCGGCCAGAGCTACCCGCGCCTGCGCACAATCGCCACCGCCTGGGCCACCCCCGGCACCTCGCTGACCGGCAGCCCGGAGGTCGCGGACACACTCGTCGCGGCGCTGAGCTTCCTGGGCGGCACCGGCTACAACCCGGCCCGCGCCGAGTCCGGCAACTGGTGGTTCTGGGAGATCGGCGCGCCCCGGGCGCTGATGGACACCTGCGTACTCCTGCGGTCGAAGCTGCCGGCTGCGGACCTGGCCGGACACGTCGCGACCGTCGCGAAGTTCTGCCCGAACCCGGACCGGCGCACCAACTCGCCCTCCCTCTCCGAGACCGGCGCGAACCGCGCCGACAAGGCCGTCATCGTGGCCCTGCGCGGGCTGCTCGCCCGGGACGCGGCCACGGTCACGCTGGCCCGTGACGGCCTTTCGGACGTACGGGACAGCGGGCGCCGCAGCCTGTTCACCTACGTCACCTCGGGCGACGGCTTCTACGAGGACGGGTCGTTCGTCCAGCACGACAGCGTCGCCTACACAGGGACGTACGGCAGTGTGCTGCTCGGCAGCGCGGGGCAGCTGATCGCGCTGCTCGCCGGGTCGGAGTGGGCCGTGAACGACCCGAAGGTGTCGGTGCTGTACGAGGCGGTGGAGCGGTCCTTCTCGCCCGTCATATTCGACGGGCTGATGATGGACGCGCTGCGCGGGCGGGCGATCTCGCGCGAGCGGGCCCGCGACTACAACGACGGTGCCGTGACGCTCACTTACATCCTCCGGCTCGCCGCGGGCGCCCCGGCCCCGTACGCCGAGCGCTGGCGCGCGCTCGCCAAGGGGTGGATCAGCCGCAACAAGGCCCATCCGTACGCGGGCCTCGTCGGCATCCCCGCTCTGGCGCGCGCGAAGACCGTCCTCGACGACCACGCGATACCGGCGGCGGAGCGTCTCACGGGTCATTTCTCGTTCGCCGACATGGACCGCGTGGTGCACCGGCGCCCCGGCTGGGCGCTCGCCCTGTCGCTCTCCTCGAAGCGCATCGCGGCGTACGAGGCGGGTAACGGCGAGAACCTGCACGGCTGGTACACCGGCGACGGCATGACGTACCTCTACGACGGCGACGACCTCGGCCAGTTCGGCGACGGGTTCTGGCCGACCGTCGACCCGTACCGGCTGCCGGGCACGACCGTGGACACGCGCGCGCGTGCGGATGTCGGCACGGGCGCCGGCACCGGCACGTACCGCCCGAAGAACGCGGTGGCGGGCGGCGCCGTCCTCCAGGACCAGTACGGCGCGGCAGCGATGGAACTCATCGCCGACGGCAGCACGCTGAAGGCGCGGAAGGCGTGGTTCTGCCTGGACAACGCGGTCGTCGCGCTCGGCGCGGGCATCACCGCGAGCGACGGCCGCACGGTCGAGACCGTCGTCGAGAACCGCAGTCTCCGCACTGGCGGGGCGCAGCGCCTCCTGGTGGACGGGCGGCGCCAACCCGGCGAGCAGGGCTGGTCCGCCTCGCTGTCCGGCGCCGACTGGGCGCATCTGGAGGGCACGGGTGGCTACGTCTTTCCCGACCATCCGGGACGCGCGCCCGGTGGCGTCCCGCTGCGCGCGCTGCGCGAGGAACGCACCGGCACGTGGGGCGCCCTCAACTCCGGTGCGGACACCGGCGGCGGCACCGACCCGGTCACGCGTCGCTACGTCACCCTGTGGTTCGACCATGGCTCCTCCCCCACCGACTCCTCGTACGCCTATGTGCTCCTGCCGGGTGCGAGCGCCGTGGCGACCGGGGTGTGGGCGTACTCGCGCCCCGTGCGGATCGTGGCGAACGACGCCACGGTGCAGGCCGTCGAGGCGCGCCGCCTCGGGCTCCTCGCCGCGCACTTCTGGGGTCCCGGGAGCGCCGCCGGACTCACGTCGTCCGGTCCGGCCACCGTCCTGGTGCGGCGGCACGGCGACGGCATCGCGGTCGCCGTGGCCGACCCCGGCCGCACCGGGACGACGCTCTCGGTCGAACTCCCCTTCCCCGTACACAAGGTGACGCGCGCCGACGACACGATCACTCTCACACCGGGCCGCCGCCCCGTTCTCACGGTCGACGTCGCGGGTTCACGCGGACACAGCCACACGGCCGAGCTGGCATGAGTACCTGTCCGACGGTTCCGACCGTCGACGTGCGCCCCAGGCGCGCATAGGGTCACCCCGGCCCGCCACTTCCGATCAAGGAGCGACACGCCCCCATGCCCGCACCGCACCTCTCGCTGCCGCCCACCGACCGTGTCCTGTCCCCGCTCACGGGCTGGACGCGCGCGCACTGGGAGGCGCTCGCCGACCGGCAGTTGGAGGCGCTCGTCCCGTACGCGACCCCTGGGTTCGCGCAGTACCGGCTGCCGGGGCGGGCCAGCTGGTCGGGGGTTGTGTCGGACGGGCTCGAGGGGTTCGCGCGGTCATTCCTGCTGGCCTCCTTCCGCATAGCGGGCGCGGGCGGGGACGTGGATACCCGACTCGTAGAACGCTACGCGCAGGGTCTGACAACCGGCACGGACCGCGGGCGCGGCACGGGCCTCGACGGCGAGGCGTGGCCCGAACTCACCGACTGCTCACAGCAGATGGTGGAGGCGGCGTCCATCGCGATCGGGCTGCACGAGACCCGCCCCTGGATCTGGGACAGGCTGGACTCCCGGGTGCAGGAGCGGATCGTGGACTGGTTCTCCGGCTTCGTCGGCGGCCGCACGTGGGACAACAACTGGCGTCTGTTCCAGGTGGTTTCGGAGCAGTTCCTGGCCTCGGTCGGGGCCCCGCACAGTCAGGACGACATCGACGGCGGCCTGGACCGTATCGAGGACTGGTATGTCGGCGACGGCTGGTACACCGACGGGGACGGCCGCAACTTCGACTACTACATCGGCTGGGCCATGCATCTGTACCCGCTGCTGTGGGCGCGGATGGCGGGCCCGGACGGCGACGGGGGCCGCGCGAAGGTCTACCGCGAGCGTCTGTCGCAGTTCCTCACCACCTACCCGCACTTCTTCGGCGGGGACGGCGCCCCTGTGCACCAGGGCCGCTCACTGACGTACCGTTTCGCCGCCACCACGCCCGTGTGGATGGGCGCGCTCGCGGACTGCACCCCGCTCGAGCCGGGGCTCACGCGGCGCCTCGCGTCGGGCACGGCGCGGCACTTCGTGGAGCGCGGCGTCCCCGACGAGCGGGGCCTGCTGCCGCTCGGCTGGTACGGGACGTTCCTGCCGACGACGCAGGCGTACTCGGGCCCCGCTTCGCCGTACTGGGCGAGCAAGGGATTTCTCGGACTGCTGCTGCCCGCCGGCCATCCGGTGTGGACCGAGCGCGAAGCGCAGCTGCCCGTCGAGAAGTCCGAGCGGGCCATCCAGTACACCGCGCTGCCCGCGCCCGGCTGGCTCCTGCACGGCACCCCCCACGACGGGATCGTGCGGCTGATCAACCACGGCAGCGATCACAACCCGCTCGACGGTCCCGCCACGGACGATCCGCACTACGCGAAGCTCGCCTACTCCACGGCTACGGCGCCCGAGGCGGCCCCGCACGCCTGGCAGCGGACCGTCGACAACCATGTGGCGCTCCTCGCGCCGGACGGCACCCCGTCGCGCCGCCGCCGGATCCACCCGGTCTCCTGCGAGGGGCGCGTCGCCTCGTCCCGCCATGACGCCCAACTGCCTGGATTCGACGAGGAGTTCCCGATCGAGTCGACGACCGTGCTGCACGGGCCGTGGGAGATCCGCGTGCACCGGGTGCAGGCTCCCGCGGGCGTGACGGTGCGCGAGGGCGGCTACGCGGTCGCCGACGAGACCAGCGTCCACGCCGAGCGAGGCCCAGGCTGGTCGCTGACGCGCACGGAGTCCGGGGTGACGAGCGCGGTGGTGGCGCTGCACGGCTGGGACGAGGAGTCCGGCATCGCACGGGAGGTCGAGGCCAACGCCTACGGCCCGCACTCGGCGACGCCGTACCTCCGTTCGGCCGGCCACCCCGGAGGATCCAGCGTGCACGTCACGCTGACTGTCCTGACGCGCGACGTCGTGCACCCACAGGCCCTGCGCGAGTCGATCTCATGCGTGGCGGACCCCGGGGACGGCGGACAGGTGCGGATCACGTTCCCCGACGGCGGGACGGTCACCGTCTGACCCCGTCATGTGTGGGCCCCGTACGTCGTCTGGGCGGGGGCGTGCGCCAGGAGGTGCCGGACGAGGGTGAGGAGGGTCTGGATGCCCGAGCTGGAGATCCGCGCGTCGCACCGCACGACGGGCACCTGCGGGTCGAGGTCGATGGCCGCCCGCACCTCGTCGGGGTCGTAACGGTAGGCGCCGTCGAACTCGTTGACGGCCACGATGAACCCCATGCCGCGCTCCTCGAAGAAGTCGACGGCGGCGAAGCAGTCCTCGAGACGGCGGGTGTCCGCGAGGATTACCGCCCCGAGCGCCCCCTCGGAGAGCTCGTCCCACATGAACCAGAAGCGTTCCTGTCCGGGCGTGCCGAACAGATACAGCACGTGTTCCGGATCCAGGGTGATCCGCCCGAAGTCCATCGCAACCGTCGTCTCGACCTTGTTCTCGATGCCTTCGAGGTCGTCGGTCTCGGCGCTGACCGTGGTGAGCAGCTCCTCCGTGCTGAGCGGGGCGATCTCGCTGACCGCGCCGACGAAGGTCGTCTTACCGACACCGAAGCCACCCGCGACCAGGATCTTCAGCGCGGTGGGGAAGGCGTCAGAGCTGTCGTCGTAGTCCATCGAGCACTGCCTCCAGTAGGGACCGGTCAGTGGGGTTGTCGTGGAACGTGGGGGGCTTGGTGGTGATCGCCCCGCAGTCGACGAGGTCGGACAGCAGGACCTTCGTGACGGCGGCGGGGAGTTTCAGATGGGCCGCGACCTCCGCGACCGATGTGGGGTGGGCACACAGTTTGAGCGCCTCACTGTGTTCGGGCCCCAGGTAGCCGAGAGGGGTGGCCCCGGTCGCCATCACCAGCGACAGGAGATCCAGCGAAGTGGTCGGCTGCGTCCGCCCGTTGCTCACCGTGTACGGGCGGACGAGGCGGCCGGCCGCGTCGTCGAGCCACGGCCCGTCCTGCGGGGCCGTCATGCTCAGTTCCTCATCGCCGTGGGTTCGGCCGCGTGCTGGCGGGGCGCGGTCATCAGGTACGGGCGCACGCTCTTGACCAGCATGGCCATCTCGTAGCCGAGTACCGCGGCGTCGGCCTCACGCCCGGCGAGCACCGCGAGGCACGTGCCGGAGCCCGCCGTCGAGACGAACAGCAGGGTGGAGTCCAGCTCGACGACGACCTGCCGGACCTCACCCCCGTCCCCGAAACGGACGCCGGCGCTACGGCCGAGGGAGTAGAGCCCCGACGCCAGGGCCGCCATGTGGTCGGCGCTGTCGGCGTCGAGGCCGTGGACGGACTTGACCAGGCCGTCGGACGAGAGGAGGACGGCGCTGCGGGTGTGCGGCACACGCTGGACGAGGCCGCTCATCAGCCAGTCGAGATCGGACACATGACCCGTCGGCACATCGCTCGCCATGGGGGATCGACTCCTTGGTGGACTGCTGGGGGTGCGTTGACTGTGGGAAGTGCGGGACTGGTGGCGGCATGTGGCGGGTGCACAGCGGGCCTGCGCTCAGGGGGCGGGTGCTCAGGCGGCCGGAGCTCGGGCGGCCGGTGCTCGGGCGGCCGGTGCTCAGGCGGCCGGTGCTCAGGCGGCGGGCGAACGTCATCCGGCGGTGTCGCCCCCGTCGTGCCGTGAGTCCGGTTCGTAGGCGGCGAGTGACCCGGTGGCGGGCCCGTCGGCCGGCTCTGGACCGGCCTGAGGCAGGTCGCGCACGCCGAGGGCCGGGTCCCGCGTCTCGGCCGCCTCCGCGAGCCCGATGCCGCGCTGGAACGCCGCCATCAGGCCCGGGTCGTGCAGTACGGGCGCCTCGTTCTCGGGACGCTCCTGCCGCTGCGCCGGGCCACCCCTCAGCTGCGGCGCGAGGTGTTCCTGGACGCGCCGCCTGGGGAGTTGGGGCCGCCCCATGGTGCCGCGCACCGCGCCGTTGACCGGGGTCGGGGGGACGGGCGTGTGCTCCCCGGCGGCCTGCCGGTCCTCGGCCCGGATGCCGGGCAGCGCGTCGGCGGGTGTGCGCCGCTCGTCCCTGGCCGTACGCAGTGGGAGGGGCGGCGCGATCCCGTTCGCGCCGGGATGCCCTCTGTCGGAGGCGCCGCCCTGAGGCTGCCGCGGGACGACGGCCACGCCTGCGTGCGGGGGCTCGCGGGGCACAGGGGGTTGGTGCGGTGCCTCGTATGGCTGGGGGTCGGGCTGAGGGGGACGGTGGAGCTGGTTCTGTGGCTGGGGCTGCGGTTGCGGGCGGTGGGGCTGGGGCTGGTGCTGGGGCGGCTGTTCGAGCTGGTGCTGCCGCCCCTGCTGGCTCTGGTGTTGCGAGAGTCGCCGTTCATGCGCCTGGTGCCGCTGGTGCATGGTCTGCGCGCTGTCGTCCGTCGCGTCCGCGGCGCTCCGTGGCCTCGGCGCGGGCTCGCTCTCGTCGCCGCCGAGCAGGCTCTGCGGCACGACGAGGACCGCCTGCACACCACCGTAGATATTGCTCTGGAGCCGGACCGTGATGCCGTGCCGGCGGGCGAGCTGCGAGACGACGAAGAGGCCGATGCGCCCGTCCTGGAGGAGGCTCGCGACGTTGACCTGGTCCGGGTCGGCGAGCAGCGTGTTCATCTTGTTCTGCTCGGTTACGGGCATGCCGAGGCCGCGGTCCTCGACCTCGATGGCGAGACCGGACGTGACGGTGTTGGCGCGCAGCAGGACTTGGGTGTGCGGGGCCGAGAACACGGTGGCGTTCTCGACGAGTTCGGCGAGCAGGTGGATGCAGTCGGCGACGGCGTGTCCGCGCAGGGTGCCGTCGACCGGCGGGACGAGCTTGACCCGTGAGTACTGCTCGACCTCCGCTATGGCCGACCGCATGACCTCGGTCATGGAGACCGGGCAGCTCCACTGGCGGCGGGACACGGCGCCGCCGAGCACGGCCAGGTTCTCGGCGTGCCTGCGGATCCGGGTGGCGAGGTGGTCGACGTGGAACAGGCCCTTGAGCAGGTCGGGGTCCTCGACGTCGTTCTCGAGCTCGTCGAGGACCGAGATCTCTCGGTGCACGAGGGACTGCAGACGCCGGGCCAGATTGACGAAGACCTCGACCTTCTGTTCGCTGCCCGCGTGGCTGGAGAGCTGGGAGGCCTGGACGACGGCGGTGACGGCCACGTCCTGGGCACGCGTGATGTCCGCGGCCAGCGCGTCGAACTCGTCGCCGTCCGGGGCGACCACGGGGGGCTGCCTACGGGGCGGCGGCCCTTCACCCTTACGCAACTGCTCCACGAGACCGCGCAGTTCACCCTGCCCACGCGCGCTCGCACGGCGCAAAACGCCGACCCGTTCGCGTACGGTCCTGGCGGCGCGATCGGCGGCCACCGCGGCGATCACGATGCCGGCCAGGGTGACGAGGCACGCTCCGGCGAGGACGGCCCAGAGGGCGAGCCCGGGGCGGGCACCCGTGGAGCGGATGGTGAAGAGAACGGCCGCGCTGGCGCTCAGCGCGACGGCGAGCGGGGGCAGTACGCCAAGGCGCAGAAGCTGGGGCCGTATGTGGGTCTCGGGCTGCGGGGGGACGGACCGGCCACCCGGCCTGCCGTGCCGACCGCCCTCTCGGCGGTCTGCGCGGGGGGCCGGCGGGCGAAGGTGAGACATTCGGCGTCCTCGTACGTGGGGGCTCCTGCGGGTCGGCGCGAGGCGGGCAGGCGGCATCGCGCTCCCGGCCGGGAGCGGGTGGGAATGCCGCCGCTGCGTCGCTCAGCGAGCACACACGGTAGTCGGGCACGGCTCACATGCGGTGGGCAGTTGCCAAAGTCCGGCGGCCGAGATCCCGCTCTGGTATGAGGCTTCGTACGACAGACCGATAACAGGGCTGGACGCCCGACCGGTCATGGGTACGGGTGTTCCTTTAACCGAAAATGCGTCCTGTTCCGGTGCCCGCGGCACGCCCGATGTTCGAGGAGTCGGGCCAGGACAGCCCGTCGAGATCCGGGCTCTCACGCGCAAAGGTCCGGGTTCTCACCGGATTCCTCCGAGGATGCCCCGGCCTTCAGGCCGGGGAGGGATCGGACTCCTGCGGAGCAGGGCAGGAGAAGCCGATTCGCCGGCGGGGCGGATCGGCGTGCACCCGCCGTGGTGGTGAGGCAGCCCACGTTGGATCAGAGCTCTCAACTGTCAGTCCTCCCGGATAGGTTGCTGTTCATGACGACCGCGGCGCAGGAAACGGCAGGTGTCGGGCATGCCCGCTACACCTTCCGCCTTCGCGTGTCGTCCACCGCAACTGGCGCCCTCGAAGCGGAATGGGCGCGGTGCCGGTGGCTGTGGAACGAGTGCTGCGCCCGCTCGAAGAAGGCGCACGCCGCGAACGAGAAGTGCGGTCCGGCCCGGCTGGACAAGATGCTGACCGAGGCGCGTACCAGCATGGGCTGGCTGCGTGAAGGCTCCAGTGTTCCTCAGCAGCAGGTGATACGCGATTTCGCGAAGTCGCGGGCGAAGGCGCTGAAGGACATCAAGGCCGCTGTGCCGATGCGGCAGCGGGCCGGGATGCCCAAGTACAAGAAGAAGCACCAGGACGACCCGTCGCTGAACTACACCCGGCGGGGTTTTCGCCTCAAGGACGGCCGTCTGCACCTGGCGGGCGGCATCGTCGTGACGGTCGTGTGGTCGTGTGCTCTTCCCGAGCCGCCCTCCAGCGTCCGCGTCTACCGCGACAGCACCGGAGTTTGGTACGCGTCGTTCGTCGCCCGGGGCATGACCGAGACGCTGCCGGGAACCGGCCGGGTGATCGGGATCGACTGGGGTGTGAAGGAGACCGCGACCACTACCAGCGACGACCACGACCTTGCTCACCCGCAGCACGGGAAGAACGCCGCCCAGCGCTTGGCGCACTATCAGCGGATGATGTCCCGGCGTAAGCCGAAGCGTGGACATGCGGGATCGAAGGGCTACCGCGAGGCGAAGCGGCAGGCGGCGAAGCTGCACAAGAAGGTGGCCCGGCAGCGTCAGGACACCGCCCGCAAGTGGGCCAAGAAGGTCGTCCGTGACCATGACGCCCTGGCCGTGGAGGACTTCCGGCCGAAGTTCCTCGCGAAGTCCACCATGGCCAAGAAGGCCGCTGACGCGGCGATCGGCGCGACCAAGACAGCCCTGGTCGAGATGGGCCGTAAGCATGGCCGGTCCGTGCATCTGGTGCACCCGGCGCACACAACGATGGACTGCGCAGACTGCGGAGCGAGAACCAAGCACGCGCTGCCTCTCTCAGAACGAACGTATACGTGCACCACGTGCGGGGTGTCCCGGCCTCGGGACAAAAACTCGGCCCGTGTGATGCTCGTCCGGGCTGGTCTCTGTCCCGGCTAGTGCTGATCGTGTAAGACCTGCATCCCCGCCGGGGATCAGGCGACGTGAGCTAGGAATCCCCCTGCTTTAGCTGGGGGAGGTTTCAAAGGACGCTTGCCTGAGAGCCCAAGAGCCCGAACCTCGTGGACATGCTCAGACCGCCGGTACGGCCTCCTGCTCGCCGGAGCCGGCCCCGGCGCCCGCGCCGTTGCCGGCTGCCGTGCCGGGGTCCGGCCGGTCCGCCGGCTCCGCCTCGGGCCATCCTTCCGCCGGCTGCGTGGCGATGCCGCGCCACCACGGCTGGGCGGGCAGCGTCTCGGCCGTGGGTTCGAAGGGCTCGCCCGGGCACGGGAGCGCGACCTTGGCCCCGGCCCGCTGTCCCGCCGCGAGCGTGCCCTCGCCGGGCTCGGCCCACGGGTGCGGCGCCAGATTGAACGTGCCCCAGTGGATCGGCAGCATGGGCCCGCCGCCGGACCCTCCCTGGAGGTCGAGGTGGGCGCGCATGCCCTCCTCGGGACGCATGTGGATGTCGGGCCAGAAGTCGCTGTACGCGCCGATCTGGATCATCGTCGCGTCGAACGGCCCGTGCTCCGCGCCGATGTCCTTGAAGCCGGGGAAATAGCCGGTGTCACCGCTGTGGTAGACGCGGTGCTCGGGACCGGCGACGACCCAGGACGCCCACAAGGTGTGCTGCTCGTTGCGCAGGCCCCGGCCGCAGAAGTGGCGCGCGGGCGTGGCCGTCAGGGTCAGCCCCGCCACCTTCGTCGACTCGTTCCAGTCGAGCTCGCGGAGGCGGTCCGCGGGGACGCCCCAGTGCTCCAGGTGCGCGCCGACGCCGAGCGGCACCGCGAACACCGTGTCCGTGTCGGCCAGCGCCCGGATCGTGGGCAGGTCGAGGTGGTCGTAGTGGTCATGGGAGATCACCACCACGTCCACCGGGCCGAGCGCGGCGAGCGGCAGCGGTACGGGGTGCAGTCGCTTGGGGCCCGCGAAGTCGAACGGCGAGCAGCGCTCGCCCCAGACGGGGTCGAAGAGCACGCGGCTGCCGTCGATCTCGGCGAGGACGCTGGAGTGTCCCATCCAGGTGAGCCGCAGGCCGCTCGCCGGGGGCTTCGCGAGGTCGGCGAGCGTCGTGGAGTGCACGGGGACGGTGCCCGTGGGCGCCCGGCGGACGCGCCCCTCCTTGGCGAAGAAGACCCTCGCGAACTCGATCATGGAACCCGCGGGCCTGGTGCGTGCGCCCACCGGGTTCTGGAAGCTGCCGTCCGCGAAGTTCGGCGACCTCCGGATCCGCTCGAGTCGCTCTCCCGCCGGGTCCGCGCCGAAAGCGGCGGGCCGCAGCGGGCGGAGCCCGGAGCTCAGGGAACGTGACACAGCGCCTCCCGGTGGGTCGATCAGGGATTCCATTATGGGCGGCCCCGCTGACAGTGCCCGATCCGGGAGCCGGAAACACAAGGAATTCCAACGCGCGCCCCGGTTGCGTGGCGCCGACGTCACTCAGCGTCACGGTCGGCAGCCGGCTCGTATCGCGCTCGGACCACCCGCGCGCGGAGCGGGCGGAAGCGTCTTCGCCGTGGCGTCAGAAAACTGATCCATCATTCAGTAGCCGTTGCGTTGACACTGGTCTTCACCGCCTCGGATACTGACTGGCGATTCAGTAATCGGGTCTGTGACCCGCGCCGGTCGTGACCCCCTCGTCGGTATCCGTCAGTTTCTGGAGGCACCGTGTCAGAGCTCCCCATCGAGCTGGTCTCCCTCACCCCGGAGCAGCGGGACATCGTGGACCTCACGAGGACGTTCGCGCGTGAGGAGATCCGGCCGCGCGGGCGCGCCGTGGACGAGGCGGACGTGGAGACGCCCTGGGATCTGTGGCGCGCGGCCGCGAAAGTCGGCATCACCGGGTTCATGCTGCCCGAGGAGTACGGGGGTGGCGGGTTCACCGACGTGTTCACACAGGTCCTCGTCCAGGAAGAGCTGTGCGTGGGCGACCTGGGGATCGGCAATCTCCTCTGCTCGAACGGCTTCTTCGCCGACCCGGTCATGGAGCTCGGTACCGAGGAGCAGAAGCGCGCCTGGCTGACGCCGCTGGCAGGTGCCGACACCCCGATGACCTCGCTGGCGACGACCGAGCCGGGCTCCGGGTCCGACGCCGCGTCGATCGTGACGACCGCGACGCGCACGGCGGGCGGCTACCTCCTGAACGGCCAGAAGGCCTGGATCTCGAATGCGGGCGAGGCCGAGCAGTACGTCGTGTTCGCCAAGACGGACCCGTCGCAGCGCTCGCGCGGTGTCACGGCGTTCCTGCTGCGCAAGGGCGCCGAGGGGCTCACGTTCGGTGAGCCGATGCGCAAGATGGGCCAGCGCGCGATCGTGTGCCGTGAGGTGTTCTTCGCCGACGTGTTCGTGCCCGACGCCGACCGTCTCGGCGACGAGGGGCAGGGATTCGCCGGCCTCATGCGGACGTTCGACATCTCGCGCGCCGTTCTGGGCGCGGCCGCCACGGGTGTGGCGCGGGCCGCGTACGAGTACGCCCGTGACTACGCGCGCACGCGCGTGCAGTTCGGCAAGCCGATCATCGAGCACCAGGCCGTAGCGTTCCGCCTCGCGGACATGCGGACGCGGATCGAGCAGTCCCGACTGATGACGTGGCGTGCCGCGCGGCGCCTGGACGCCGGCCTTGACGCGACCGCCGAGGCGGCCATGGCCAAGCTGACCGCGTCGGAGACGGCGGCGTACTGCACCTGGGCGGCAGTGCAGACGCTCGGCGGCTGGGGCTACTCACGGGAGTTCCCGGTCGAGCAGTGGATGCGGGACGCCAAGCTCGAGGAGATCGAGGAAGGCACCTCCGACATCATGCGCCTGGTCATTTCGAGGTCGCTGTGACGGCGAAGACGGGGACTGAGGCGACGGTGACTGAGGCGACGGTGACTGAGCAGATGCGAACGTCGACCGGCGGCGAGGCGCTCGTCAGGGCACTCGCCGCCCATGGGGTCTCCACCGCGTTCGGCATACCGGGGACCCACAACCTGGAGATCTACCGGCACTTGGCGGCGTACGGCATCACGCATGTCGCGCCGCGTCACGAGCAGGGCGCCGGGTACGCGGCCGACGCCTACGCACGCGTGACGGGCGATCCCGGGGTGGCGATCACGACGACGGGTCCCGCTCTCCTGAACATCGCGGCCGCAGTGGGCCAGGCGTACTCGGACAGCGTGCCGCTGCTCGTGGTGTCGCCGGGCATGCCGCTGCGCCATCCGCGCCAGTCGACGGGCCTGTTGCACGAGATGCGCAGCCAGACGGAGGCGCTGCGGAACGTGGCGGCGTTCAGCCACCGGGTGTCCTCGGTGGAGGAGATCGGGGCGGCGGTGGCGCGGGCGTTCAGCCTGTTCCGTACGCAGAGGCCGCGGCCCGCGCACATCGAGGTGCCGCTCGACCTCCTCGAGGCGACGGAGCCCGCCGGGCCGGTACGGCGCGCTCCGCTGCTGGCGCCCCGTGCGGCCGACAGTGCGTCGCTCGACGCGGCGGCCGCGCTGCTCGCCGGTGCGGTGAGGCCCGGCCTGGTCCTTGGCGGTGGCGCACGGGGTGCGGCCGAGCAATGCCGGGCTCTGGCCGAGCAGTTGGGCGCTCCGGTTGCGACCACGGCCAACGGCAAGGGCATCGTCGACGAACGTCATCCGCTCGCCCTCGGAGTGTCCCTGCACAGCGCCTCCGTACAGAAGTGGCTGGCCGACTGCGACGTCGTGCTCGCCGTCGGGACGGAACTCGCCGAGTCGGACCTGTGGTCCGCGCCGCCGGCGCTCGGCGGCCGGCTGATCCGCGTGGACGTCGATCCGGCGCAGATGTACGCGGGTGTGCCCGCGGACGTGGCTCTGGCGGGCGACGCGCAGGCCACGGTGCAGGCACTGAAGGAGCGGCTCGCCAAGGTGCCCGGACCCGCGGCCACGGACGCGGCAGCACGGACCACGGCCGCCGTGCTCGCCTCCCGAAATGACGAGACACGCGCGCGTGACGCCCGTTGGGTCCCGTATCTCGAAGCGATCAGAAGCGTCCTCGCGGCCGATGCCGTGCTCACCTCCGACAGTGCGCAGTGCTGCTACTACGGCGCGCTCCCGCACCTCCCGATCGGCCCCGAGGGGCGCTATCTGCACCCCACCGGGTTCGGCACGCTCGGCTACGCGCTGCCCGCCGCGATCGGCGCGAAGACCGCCTGCCCCGACCGGCAGGTGGTCGCGATCAGCGGGGACGGCGGGCTCCAGTTCTCCGTGCAGGAGCTGGCCACGGCCGCACAGCTCCAACTCCCGCTCCCTGTCGTCGTGTTCGACAACGGCGGTTACGGCGAGATCCGCGACGAGATGGCCGCGCGCGGCGACACACCGGCCGCCGTCGACCACGCGCGCGTGGACCTGCCCGGCCTCGCGCGGGCCTTCGGGGGCAGGGGCGCCCCCGCGCACTCCCCCGGCGAACTCGCCGCGCTCCTGACCCAGGCCCTGGCCACCCCCGGACCCACCCTGATCACCGTCCCCGAGGAGGAGACCGCATGACCGCGCCCGCCACCCCCCTGATGTCGCTCACCTGGACCGACCACGTCACCGGCAGGCACGGCTACCTCGTCGTCGACCGGCTGGTGCGCGGCGTGTCCAGCGGCGGGCTGCGGATGCGCCGGGGCTGCACGCTCGACGAGGTCGCGGGCCTCGCGCGCGGGATGACGATGAAGGAGGCCCTGCACTACAACCCTCAGGGCCGCTACATCCCCCTGGGCGGTGCCAAGGGCGGCATCGACTGCGACCCGCAGGACCCGGAGGCGTACGGCGTCCTCGTGCGCTATCTGCGCGCCATGCGGCCCTACATCGAGTCCTTCTGGACGACCGGCGAGGACCTGGGGCTCACCCAGGACCTCGTCGACAAGGCGGCCGAGGAGGCCGGGCTCGTCTCGTCCATCCAGGCCGTCTACCCGCTGCTGGACGACGAGTCGGCCGCGCGCCGGCGCCTCGCAGACGCCTTCGCGGTCGACGTCGACGGCATCGGCCTCGACGAGCTCGTCGGCGGCTGCGGGGTCGCCGAGTCGGTGCTCGCGGCCCTGGACCGCGCGGGCGTCCCGTACGAGGGCACCCGGGTGTCCGTGCAGGGCCTGGGCACCATGGGCGGGGCGACCGCCCGGTTCCTGGCGCGCGCGGGTCTGCGGGTCGTGGCGGTCGCTGATGTGAAGGGGACCGTCGCCAACCCCGAAGGCCTGGACGTGGAGGCGCTCCTCACCGCCCGTGACGCCTACGGGACGGTGGACCGCTCGGCGCTGCGCGAGGCCGACCGTGAACTGCCGGGCGACGCCTGGCTGTCGGCCGACGCCGAGGTCCTCGTCCCCGCCGCCGTGTCGTACGCGGTGGACGCAGCGAACCAGGAACTGATCTCGGCGCGCTGGATCGTCGAAGCCGCCAACATGCCCGTACTGCCCGAGGCGGAGGAACTGCTCGCCCCGCGCGGCATCACCGTCCTGCCCGACGTCGTCGTCAACTCCGGTACGAACGCCTGGTGGTGGTGGACATTGTTCGGGGACATCGAGGCCGACGCGGACGAGGCGTTCGCGTACACGCGGCGCTCCATGCGCGCGCTGATCGACCAGATGCTGGCGCGTGCCGAGGCCGACGGGACGACGCCGCGTGCCGCCGCGCACGCGATCGTCGCGGACCGGCTGCCGGTGATCGCGGAGCGGTTCGGGTGGTACAGGTGACGCCTCCCCCGCCGGACGCCGGTGCGCACGCGCGCGTGGGCCTCGACGCGCTCTTCGACCCCCGGTCGGTCGCCGTCGTCGGGGCGTCCGACAACCCGGAGAAGTGGGGCTACTGGCTGGCGTCGGGAGCTCTCTCGGGCCGCGACCGCCGGTCCGTCCACCTCGTCAACCACCGCGGCGGCACCCTGGACGGTGAACCGTTCCTGCCGGACCTCACGTCGCTGCCCGTACCGCCCGAGCACGTCGTCGTCGCCGTGCCGCCCCGCCATGTGCGGCCGGTGGTCACGGACGGGCTCGCGGCGGGCGCCCGGTGCTTCACCGTGATCACGTCGGGCGGCGCCACCGCCGAGGAGGAGCGGGCGCTCGCCGAGCTCGTCACGGCCCGGGGAGCGCGGCTGCTCGGCCCGAACTGCATGGGCGTGGTGGACACGACGAGCGAACTGCGCCTCAGCTGGGGCGAGTTCCCCTCGGGCGGCCTCGGTCTCGTGTCCCAGAGCGGCAACCTCGCCCTGGAGATCGGCCGTCTCCTCGCGCGCGCCGGGCAGGGCTTCTCCCGGTTCGTCTCGCTGGGCAATCAGCGGGACATCGACGCGGCGGACGCCCTGGAGTCGCTGATCACGCACGAGCCCACCAGAGCGCTCGCCGCGTACATCGAGGACTTCCGCGACGGCCGGCGTCTCGCGCGGGTCCTGGCGGCCGCGCACGCCGCCGGTAAGCCCGTCCTGCTCCTGACCGTGGGGCGCAGCGCAGCGTCCGGGCGCGCCGCCGCGTCCCACACCGGCGCCCTGGTGAGCGCGCGCGCCACGGTGGAGGCGGTGTGCCGTGACGCCGGCGCCCTGCTGCTCGACACGGCCGGCGAACTGGTGGACGCGGCGGTGTACTTGCTGGCACAGGGCGTACGCCATCGGAGTGCGGGTCACGCTGTGGCCGGTGCGCCGCCCCAGCTGCGCAGCGTCGCCGTGGTCGGGGACAGCGGCGGCCAAGGCGCCCTCGCCGCCGACGCGTTCGCCGCTCAAGGCATCGACGTGCCCGCCCTCGCGGACGGCACGCGCGAGGCGGTGGCGGAGCAGCTCCCGGGCGGGGCCGGGTGCGGCAACCCTGTGGACCTGGCGGGCGCGGGTGAGGCCGATCTCGGCAACTACGCGCGCGTGGCGGGCACCCTGCTGCACTCGGGGGACGCCGACGCCGTCGTCCTCACGGGCTACTTCGGCGACTACGCGACCGCCAACCCGGCCCAGACGGAACGCGAATGCGAGGTGGCACACGCCCTCGCGGACGCCGCCGTCGACTCCGGGCGCGCCCTCGTGGTGCACACGATGGCCCGCGACACCCCGGCCCTGACTGTCCTCCGGCAGCGCGGTGTGCCCGTCTACGAGCGCATCGAGCAGGCCGCGACCGCCGTCGCGGCGGCGGCCCGCCTCACAGAGCCTGCTCTCGTGGGCGAGGATCCGCCGGCCACGGCGACGTACCGGCTGGCGGACGCCGGTTACGAGAGCGTGCGGGAGCTGCTCGCCTCTTATCAACTCGCCTTCCCTGCAGCCGAGTTCGTGACCGATACGGACGAAGCCGTGGAGGCGGCGGAGCACCGTACGGGGTATCCGCTCGTCCTCAAGGCGATGGGGCTCGCGCACAAGACCGAGGCCGGCGGGGTCGCCCTGTCGATTTCCGACGCCGACGCCCTGCGCGCCGCGTTCACGCGTATGAAGTCGACGACAGGTGCTGACCGTTACGCCGTGGAGGCCATGGCCACACCGCCGTACGGACACGAACTGATCGTCGGCGTGCGACGCGACCCGTCGTTCGGGCCCGTCGTCATGGTCGGCGTCGGAGGGGTGACCGCCGAACTGCTCGCCGACACAGCACTGGCCCTCGCACCCCTGACACCCGCACGCGCGCGTGCCCTGCTCCTGCGGCTGCGGCACGCACCGTTGCTGACGGGCTGGCGCGGCGCGCCCGGAGCGCATCTGGAGGCGGCCGCCGCCGCCGTGTGCGCGGTCGCGCGGGCCGCCGTCGACCATCCCGAACTGGCCGAACTGGAGGTCAATCCGCTGCTCGTGCACCCGGGAGGCGCGATCGCTCTGGACGCGCACGGAGTGCTCGACCAGGCCGGCACCTCACCGACGCCCTTCCATGGCGTCGGCGAGGAGGGCGGCGGTCTCCTGGTCGAGCGGTAGGAACGCCTCCAGCTTCAGCTCGGCGAGCGTGACGTCGACCGCCGCCCCGAAGTGGGTGAGCGTGCTCAGTAGGCGCAGCTCACCGCGTTCCTACGCAGCCGCAGCGGGACGGCGAAGCCGAGACAGTCCGGACCGGCCTTTCGGGGCCGGTCCGGCAGCATGTCCTCCAGTTCGGCGACCAGCTCCGTAAGAGCTCGGTTGGAATTGCGGACGGACTCGTCGTGCAGTCCGTCGATGACATGCCAGGCCCACTCGTCCAGGTTCACGATCCGCGACGCGAGGCCGCGCGGATGCAGCAGCACGCGCGCGGCGCGTACACGTTCAGGGCTACGGCCGCGCGTGCAGCAGTTGAACGACGTCGTCACGTTCCGCTGGGAATCGGTTCTCACGCGAAGCGGCGAAGTGACGGGCGGGGGTCTGGAGTTCGTCGTCGTGGCGGAGGACGGGCGCATCGTGCGCGACTACCAGTTCGTGGGCGTGTGACGCGACAGATCGCCCGTCGGGATCCGGCACGCCGGAGGGCCTTCCCCGCCACGGGGAAGGCCCTCCGTTGCGCGCGAGCGCGCTCTCTACTTGCTCACGCGCCTGCGCGTCCTCGCGCCCATCGCGTAGAAGACGAGCCCGATGCCGACGAAGAGCAGCAGGGGCAGCACCTGGCTCAGTGTGTACTGGGCGCGCTCACCGGCGAACGACTCAGGCAGTGAGTCCGCCGCGCTGCCCGCCGAGCCGAACCAGCCGACCCCGAAGCCCGGCCAGATCAGCACGATCACGGTGAACGCCACGAACCCGGTGGCGAGGACGCTCACGACCCACGCGCCCACGCGTCCGCCCGGGACGGCGTACGGGCGTGGCGTGTCCGGGTACTTGCGGCGCAGCACGGCGAGGCTGGGGAACGTGATGACGTACGAGATGAAGGTGGTGCAGATCGTCAGGCCGAGGCCCGCCGCGAAGTACTTCTCGCCGTTGCCGCCCGTGAGGTTGAGGGCGACCACGAAGAGGATCGAGCCGAGCACCGCGGAGAGCAGGTTCACCCGCACCGGCGTCCCGTGCTTCTCGGAGATGCGGCCGAGCCACGCCGGACCCGCGCCGTCCGCACAGGCGACGGCCTGCGCGCGGTGGGCGCCCATGGCCCAGGTGACGCCCGAGGTGAGCAGGCCGATGATCAGGCCCGCCGCGGCGACCCCGCCGAATACGGAGCCGAGGCCCGTGAGCGTGACCGTGCCGTCGGCCGCGATCGAACCGCCGTAGACCGTGAAAACGGCCTTGCAGGCGTCGATGAAACCGCCGAGGCTGCCGATCTCCTGGCTGGGCAGCACAAGGAGGATGCCGAGGATCGGGCCGCCGTAGAGGAGGACGGCCGCGAAGCCGGAGCGCAGGATCGACAGGGGGATGTCGCGCCGCGGGTTCGTCATCTCCTCGGCCGCGGAGCTGGGCAGTTCGAAGCCGACGTAGTTGAAGATCAGGACCGGGACCAGCGCCACGAAACCGGCGTACGTCGGGACGAACTCCCCCGCGGGCAGCGCGTGTACCCCGTGCTGGACGGCGAACACCACCACGGAGATCAGGAAGAACCCGAGGAGCACGATCCGGGCGACGGCGCCCGCGATGGGCACCCACTTGCCGATCCGCACGGACTGTACGACGGCCAGTGCGCCGCCCCAGATGAAGACGAGGCCGGCCGCGTACTTCCACAATCCCGGCAGCGGGGTGAAGAACTCCTCCCACGTGGTGAGCGCGATGATGCACAGACTGCCGCCCACCCAGACGGGGTTGGAGATCCAGTACAGGAGCTGATTCACACCGGCGACGAGCCGCCCGAACGCCAGGCGCGTCCACACGTAGGGGCCGCCCTGCACGGGGAAGGCCGAGCCGAGTTCGGCCACGAGCAGCCCGTACGGGAGGAAGAAGGCGAGGGCGAGGATCGCCATCCAGGTCAGGCCCTGGGGACCCTGCGCGGCCACGGAGCCGATCGTGTCGAGGCCGACCAGGGTGCAGATCAGGAAGAACAGCACGTCCAGCCTGCGCAGGTCCTTCTTGAGCCTGGAACGCTGTTCACTCCATCCCTGCGACAGGTCGGGCAGGTCGGGCGCGCCCGTGGCGGACGGCTCGGTCGGCGGTATCGGCGGCGCTTGGGTCACGGGGAAACTCCTGCTGCACGGCTGGGCACGGGCGTGACAGTTGTTCTTGAGACGGCCTATTGACTGAACGGCCAGTCAGTAAGCGAGACTGTGACGGGCACCACTGGGCAGTGTCAAGAGTCCTGCACGAGGCGTTCACACCGGGTTCGTCGCCCGGCACCCGACGCCGGTGCCCGTGTGTAGGGTTACCGCGTGGCAAGAGTGCGGTTGAGCGTGGCCGAGCGGCGCGAAGAGTTGCTGGGGGCCGCCATCGAACAGATCGAGGCGCGGGGCGTGGCAGCCGTGCGCATCGCCGACGTCGCCGCGGCGCTCGGGGTGAGCAACGCGCTGGTTCTGTACCACTTCTCGACGAAGGAAAAGCTCGTCGCGGCCGCGTTCGCGCACGCCGCCGAGGGAGACCTGGCGCATCTGCGCAAGCTGCTCGGCAAGCGCACGACGGCGCTGCGCCGGCTGCGCTCGGCCGTGCGCTGGTACGCGCCGACGGGGCAGGCCAAGGGGTGGCGACTGTGGATCGAGGGCTGGTCCGCGGCGTTGCGTGAGCCCGCGCTGCGGGCGGTCACCCGCGACCTGGACAAGCAGTGGAAGGCGGCGCTCAGCGAGGTCGTCGCGGAGGGCGTGGCGGCGGGCGAGTTCCGCTGCCCGGACCCGGCGGGCGCCGCGCTGCGCCTGACGGCGCTCCTCGACGGGCTCGCGGTGCAGATGACCGCGTACACGGGGACGGTCTCGCGGGCGCGCATGCAGGAGTGGGTGGACGACGCGCTGGCCCGGGAGCTGGGACTTGAGCGGGCGGACCTGACGGCTACGACTACGACTACGACTACGACGTCAGGCTGACGGCGGCGCGACGTCGGGCTCCCCAGCGAGCGCGGGGTGGCCCCGGGGGAATGGCGCGGGGGAGCCGTCCCCAAGGGCAAGCTCCCCCATCACGCGCGCCGTTCCCGTCAGAGCGGCAGCAAGTCCGGCCGCTTCGCTGCCACATGATCCCCGGACGACTCGCCCCGCAGCCGTCGGCCGATCCACGGCACCAGGAACTCCCGCGCCCAGTGGATGTCGTCGCGCCGGACCTCCAGCGTGCCGCGCGGCGGCTGCGCCGGCCACGGCTGGTCCGGGTCCGCCGGCACCTCGACGCCGAGCGCCTGCCCCGCCCGCAGCGCGACCCGCGTATGGCCCTCGGGCGAGAGGTGCAGCCGGTCGTCGTCCCAGGCACGGCGGTCCTGAACGGTCTTGAGGGACCACAGGTCGAGCACCGGACAGCCGTAGCGGTCGGCGACCGCGCGCACATGCCCGTTGTACGTCGCTATCTTGCCGCGCAGATGCTTGAGGACCGGGACGTCCCGGGTGTCGAAGCCGGTGGTCACCATGACCGTGCCGACGGCGGAGGTCAGCCGGGCCACGGCCTTCTCGAAGCGCTCCGCGACGTCGTCGGGGTCGGTGCCGGGACGGATGATGTCGTTGCCGCCGGCGGCGAAGGTCACCAGGTCCGGGGCGAGTTCGACGGCTCGCGGGAGCTGGTCCTCCACGATCTGGTCGAGGAGCTTGCCGCGCACGGCGAGGTTCGCGTACCGGAAGGAGTGCTCGGGGGTCCGGTCGTCCAGGAGGACGGCGAGACGGTCGGCCCAGCCCACGAAGGCCCCGTCGGGACCGGGGTCCCCGACGCCTTCGGTGAAGCTGTCCCCCACCGCCGCGTAGGACCGAATCGTGCCGCCGTTGAGTGATCTCGATTCGTTTGCCACGACCACACATCTTTCACCCTGCGATGTGACCTACGCGACCGTAGGAAGGGGTTGACGGGTGGTGATATAGCCCACCCGGTCAGTTTCGCGATGTCAGGAATACGACGGGGATGCGGCGGAGGTCACGACCAAGGGGCGGGCCCGGAACCGGACCCGCCCCTTCACGTCACGCGTCAGTGAGACAGCTTCACTTCACAGCTCACGTCACACGCTCACATCACGCCATCGAGATCAGAGAGAGACCCCGTGCGCACGGAGGTACGCGACCGGGTCCACGTCCGAGCCGTAGCTCGGGGTGGTGCGGATCTCGAAGTGCAGGTGCGGTCCCGTGACGTTGCCGGTCGCGCCGGAGAGGCCGATCTGCTGGCCCTCGGTCACGGTCTGCCCGGACGAGACGGAGAGGGACGACATGTGGGCGTACTGCGAGTACTTGCCGTCGGCGTGCTGGATGACGACCTCGTTGCCGTACGCGCCGTCAAGGCCGGCCGACACGACGGTGCCCGCGGCTATGGCCTTGAGCGGAGTACCCGTCGGGACCACGAAGTCGACACCGGTGTGGTAACCGCTGGACCACATGGCGCCCGCGGTCTTGTACGCCGTACCGATGGAGGCGCCCTGGACGGGCAGCGCGTAGCTGGAACCGGTGGTGGTCGCCGCCGCGGCCTTGGGCGCGGCGGCCTGGGTGGCGGGGGCCGCGGCCTTCTGGCCGATCGTCAGCTTCAGGCCCGGGCGGATCACGGACGGGTCGCCGCCGATGACCGAGCGGTTGTCGGAGTAGAGCTTCTTCCAGCCGCCGCTGACGTTCTGCTCGTCGGCGATCTTCGCAAGGGTGTCCCCGCTCTTCACGGCGTAGGTCTTGGCCGCGGCGGGAGCGGCGACGGTCTGCGCGACCGAGTGGGCGGCCGCGGGGGGCGCGGCGTTGGCGGCACCCATCAGCGGCAGCGCGAGCGCGACGCCGCCCGTTGCGGCGACGGCGATCGAGCGCGCGAAGCGCTGGGACTTGGGACGGCGGTGCTTACCCTTCGCGGGCATGGGGGATTCCTCTCCGTCGCCTGCGAGGTGAGCTGTCGGGTTCGGGCTGGAGCTGCCCGGCCACACCCCTTTCGGGCACGGCTTCACCCCGAGCCGTGGCCGGTGTGCCGGATACGGCGGTCTACCTGGGTCCCCCGCTCCTGCCGAGCACGGATCGATGTGCGGATTCCGGGCGGCGGCAGGATGAGGCGGTCCGTCCGGATTGCGCTGAACGTAAGCGAGCGCGGAGCGCGGGGACAAGGCGCTAATTCCCTTGGATATTCTGGTTCTTGATCCTTAAATGCCCTTTTCCGGAAAAAGCCGTCACGCTCCGTCGATTTACGATCTTTGCGACTGCGCTACCTACTGGAAATGCATCCGGCCCGGCCGCCACGGACGGTCACGACTATGACCCTGCTCACGCATTGCTGACCATCTACTCCCATTTCAGGGCTAGTTATGGCGTAAGGCGCGAATGCTCACCTATCGCCTTATTTCGGGCATTAGACACGCAATCACCTGACGTCTCTCACATGGTTGCCCCTGGCAGCCATGTCGTATCGTCGAAGGCGCCCGCAGGCGAGCAGCGCCGCGGCCGACCGGGAGGAGCCCCCGTGACGCAGCAGGTCCCGTCCACCGAGCCCGAGTTGGCCGGAGTGCGCAACTTCCGCGATGTGGGTGGTCTGCCGACCGTGGACGGCCGTCGGGTCAAGCAGGGCGTGCTGTTCCGCAGCGGTCACCTCGCGCACGCCACGGATGAGGACGCCGCGTTCCTCTCCTCGCTCGGGCTGCACACGATCTTCGACTTCCGCAATGCCGCCGACCAGCGCCTCGAAGGCCCTGACGTCACGCTGCCCGGCGTGCGGAACGTGAACCTGCCGCTGACCGACCCCGCGGACGGCGCCGAGTTCTGGCAGATGGTGCGCGACGGCAATCTCGACGAGCTGCGCGCCGCCCTCTCCGAGGGACAGGCCGCGGACCGCATGATCACGTCGTACCGGACGATCATCGCGGAGCGCACCGCCGAGCACAGCCAGGTGCTGCACTCCCTCGCCGAGGACAGCGTGCCCGCGCTCATGCACTGCGCGGCCGGCAAGGACCGCGCGGGCCTCTCGATAGCGGTCACGCTCCTGGCCGTGGGTGTGGAGCGCGACGCCATCGAGGCGGACTACCTGGAGTCGAACGCGGCACACCGCCGCTACAAGGTGCACCGCAGCAGCGCCTCGAAGGACGCGATGTCCCCCGAGGTCATGGAACTGCTGAGCCCCCTGTTCGACGCCCGCGCCACCTACCTGGCCGCCGCCTTCAAGACGGTGACGCAGACGTGGGGTTCCACCGACCGCTATCTGGAGGAGGGCCTCAAGCTGTCCCCCGCACAGCGCGAGCGGCTGCGCGAGCGCCTTCTCGACTGAGACCGTCACCGACCGACAGGCCGGGTGAAGGGCGTCACCCGCGTGACGCCCCCAGCGTGAACAGCAGATAGATGAAGCCCGCGACGAGGTGCCCGGCGAAGACGTAGACGAGCAGGCGCACCCAGATGCCGCGCGGGAGCTTGTCCTCGATGTCACGCCGGGCGGGCTGCCGCTCGGACTCGGTCGCGTCGTTGGGCTCTGCGCTCATTGAGGGCCTCCCTGGGGCCGTTCGCCGCCGCCCGCCGCCGGGCCGAGGCACAGCGCGGCGGACGGGCTCTGCAGCAGGGTGTGTACGAAGAGGAGCTCGGCGCCGTCGCGGTCGGCGGCGGCGATCCGGTGCGGGGTGAGCGAGTCGAAGTGCGCGCTGTCCCCCGGGGCGAGCGCGTACGCGGTGTCCCCGAGCCGCAGCCGCAGCCGCCCGTCGAGGACGTACAGCCACTCCTCACCGGGGTGGACGCGCACGATGTCGCCCTGGGCGCCGAACGGCACATGGACGCGCAGCGCCTGCATGCCGCGCCCCGGGGCGCCCGCCTGCCGGTAGATCCAGCCGCCCGCCTCGGTGGCCTCCATGTCTGAGGAGCGCACGATCGCGTCCCTGTCGGCGGGCGTCTCGCCCAGGAGTTCGGAGACCGTCGTACCGTAGGTGCGGGCGAGGGCGAGCAGCATCGGGAGCGAGGGCTGACGGCGGCCCGTCTCCAGACGGGAGAGGTGCGCGGGCGAGAGCCCGGCGGCACGGGCCGCGGCCTCCAGGGTCAGGGCGGCGCGGCGCCGTAGTTCGCGCAGCTGCGGGGCGACGGACGGCAGCTCCGTGGGTTCCGGAGCCGGCTCCGGAGGGGCAGGGCTCATACCGTCGATTGAGCCAGAGCCGTACCTCTGGGGCAAATTTTTTGCCCCAGAGGCAAACGGCTTCCTTCTTTAAGAAGCGCCCTTACGAAACGGTCAGCGGTTGGCGACCGCCTGCTTCACCAGCGTCTTGCCGAAGTCCCACATCAGCCCGCCGCCCGAGTGCGCGTCGTCCATGACGGCGGTGAATGCCTCGACGAAGCGGTCCACCTCGCGCTCCCCGATGATCAGCGGCGGGATCAGCTTGATGACCTCCAGATGGTCGCCGGAGACCTGCGTGAGGATCCGGTGCTTCTGGAGCAGCGGCACGACGACCATCTGCGCGAAGAGGCCCTTGCGCGCGGCCTGGAGCATCGTCCAGCGGCTGCGCAGCTTCAGCGACTTCGGCCGCCCGAACTCGATGCCGATCATCAGGCCGCGGCCGCGTACGTCGCCCAGCAGCTCGTAGCGGTCGACGAGGGCGGCGAGCCGGGACTTCAGGAGCTCACCGGTCGCCCGGGCGTTCGCGACGACCTCCTCGTTCTCCATCACGGAGAGCACGGCAAGGCCCGCGGCCATGGCCTGCGCGTTCGAGCCGAAGCTGGCGGAGTGCACGAGGACCCGGTCCATGGACGAGTAGACCTTCTTGAAGATCCAGTCCTTGCCGAGCGTCGCGCCGACGGGCACATAGCCGCCGGAGAGCGCCTTCGCCACGCATACGAGGTCGGGTTCGACGCCCTCGTCGTGCTGGTAGGCGTAGAAGTCGCCCGTCCTGCCGAGGCCGCTCTGCACCTCGTC
Source organism: Streptomyces sp. DS1-CR2 (assembly GCF_055760475.1). NCBI lineage: Bacteria > Bacillati > Actinomycetota > Actinomycetes > Kitasatosporales > Streptomycetaceae > Streptomyces > Streptomyces sp. DS1-CR2. Next base: position 7,402,512 of record NZ_CM147085.1, on the reverse strand, counting down.
CGCGATGAGCAGAGCCTTGTGCTGGTGGAGCATCTCCTGGGCGGCGCGCAGATAGCCGGGCGGCGTCCCGTGGACGCCCTTGCCCTGGATGGGCTCGACGATCAGCCCGGCCACGTCGCCCTTCGCGAGCTCCGCGCGCAGGGCGTCGAGGTCGCCGAGCGGCACGGCGGTGTCCGGCAGGAGCGGCGCGAAGCCGTCCCGGAATCCGGACTCGCCGTTCACGGACAGAGACCCGGTGGTCAGCCCGTGGAAGGCGTGCCCGCAGTACAGGACCCTGGGCCTGCCCGTGGCGTACCGGGCGAACTTCAGCGCCGTCTCGACGGCCTCCGTGCCGCTGTTGCCGAAGAAGACCCGGTCCAGGTGCGGGCTGTGCGCGAGGAGCCGTTCGGCGAGCAGGCCCGGCAGCGGCTGGCAGTCGAAGCGGGTGAGGTCGGCGAGCGAGGCGTCGAGGACGTCGTGCAGCGCCTTGCGGACGACGGGGTGGTGCCGGCCGAGGCCCATCACACCGAACCCGGCGAGCATGTCCAGGTAGTCGTTGCCGTCCTCGTCCCAGAAGTAGGCGCCATCCGCCCGCTCGTAGACCTTGTCGAAGCCGATGGTGCGCAGCATGCGCGGGAGCTGGTGGTTGAGGTACTTGGCGTGCAGCTCGTAGCGCTCGGCGCCGCGGTCGGCCAGGAGTCGTGCGAGATCGAACTCCTTGCTCATACGTCGTCGCTCTCCTTGCCGGCCACGAGGGCCGCCGTCTCGGCCTTGCGGGCCATGCTGGTGCCGATCCGCCCGGCGATCTCGACGGGCGTGAGCCCGATGTCCGCGAGCACTTCACCGCGCTTGGCGTGCGCGAGGAACTGGTCGGGGATCCCGAACCGCCGTACGGGTACGTCGACTTCGGCCTCGCCGAGCGCGAGCGCCACGGCGGAGCCGACGCCGGCCGCCTTGCTGTTGTCCTCGACGACGGCGACGAGCCGGTGCCGTGCGGCGAGCGGCGCGAGGTCCGGATCGACGGGTTTGACCCAACGCGGGTCCACGACGGTGCAGTTGATGCCGCGCGCTGCCAGGAGTTCCGCGACCTGGAGGCACACCGGCGCCATCACGCCGACGGAGACGAGGAGTACGTCGGGGTCGTCGGCCCGGTGCAGTACGTCGAGGCCGCCGATCCGGTCGACCGCCGGGATCTCGGGGCCGACGGACTCCTTCGGGAAGCGGATCAGTGTCGGGGCGTCGTCCACGGTGACTGCTTCGCGCAGCTGGGCCCGCAGTTGCTCGGCGTCGCGGGGTGCGGCGATGCGCAGGCCCGGTACGACCTGGAGGACGGACATGTCCCACATGCCGTTGTGCGAGGCGCCGTCGACGCCGGTCACGCCCGCCCGGTCGAGGACGAAGGTCACGCCGCAGTTGTGCAGCGCCACATCCATGAGGAGCTGGTCGAAGGCGCGGTTGAGGAAGGTGGCGTAGACGGCGACGACCGGGTGGAGGCCGCCTGTGGCGAGTCCGGCCGCCGAGACCGCCGCGTGCTGCTCGGCGATCCCCACGTCCCACACCCGGCCGGGAAACTCCTCGGCGAACTTGGTGAGTCCGACCGGGTGCAGCATCGCCGCGGTGATGGCCACGACGTCATCGCGCTCCCGTCCGATGCGGGCGATCTCGTCGCTGAACACCGAGGTCCAGGAAGGGCCGTTGGACGGCGCGAGCGGCTCGCAGGTGAGCGGGTCCATCACGCCGACGGTGTGGAACCGGTCGGCCTCGTCCGCGAGGGCCGGCTCGTAGCCGCGGCCCTTCTCGGTGAGGCAGTGCACGAGCACGGGCCCGTGGAACCGTTTCGCACGCCGCAGTGCGGACTCCACCGCGCCGAGGTCGTGCCCGTCGATGGGCCCCACGTACTTGAGCCCCAGATCCTCGAACATGCCCTGAGGCGCGAAGGCGTCCTTGAACCCCTTCTTGGCGCCGTGCAGGGACTCGTACACGGTGTGTCCGATGACCGGGGTGCGCAGGAGGACGTCCTTGCCCCAGGCCAGGACCTTCTCGTAACTGTCGGTGGTGCGCAGGGCCGCCAGGTGGTTGGCGAGTCCGCCTATGGTCGGGGCGTACGACCGTTCGTTGTCGTTGACGACGATGATCAGCGGGCGGTCCTTGGCGGCCGCGATGTTGTTGAGCGCCTCCCAGGCCATGCCGCCGGTGAGCGCCCCGTCTCCTATGACGGCGACGACGTGGCCCCGCTCGCCCAGGACCTGGTTGGCCTTGGCGAGGCCGTCCGCCCAGCCGAGCGCGGTGGACGCGTGGCTGTTCTCGATGACGTCGTGCTCGGACTCCTCTCGCGAGGGGTAGCCGGACAGGCCCCCCTTCCCGCGCAGCTTCGAGAAGTCCTGACGTCCCGTCAACATCTTGTGTACGTAACTCTGATGGCCGGTGTCCCATAGGATCCGGTCGACGGGCGATTCGAAGACCCGGTGCAGGGCCATCGAGAGCTCCACCACTCCGAGGTTGGGTCCCAGGTGGCCGCCGGTCCTCGCGACCGCGTGGATCAGGAACTCCCTGATCTCCGCGGCCAGTTCGACGAGCTGTTCCTCGCTCAGCGCCTTCAGATCGCGCGGCCCCCGGATGCTTTCCAGAATTGTCACGCTCGGGCCCCCTCTCCGGTTGTCCTCAGCTCACGGCGACGTCGGGAGCGCCCGAGGCCACCCCGGCGTCCGTCATCTGCTCGGCGATCTTCATCGCCTCTTCGATGAGGGTCTCGACGATCTTCGACTCGGGGACGGTCTTGATGACCTCGCCCTTGACGAAGATCTGGCCCTTTCCGTTGCCCGACGCGACGCCGAGATCCGCCTCGCGCGCCTCGCCGGGACCGTTCACCACACACCCCATGACGGCGACCCGAAGGGGCACCTCCATCCCGTCGAGGCCCGCGGAGACCTCGTCGGCCAGCTTGTAGACGTCGACCTGCGCCCGCCCGCACGACGGGCACGACACGATCTCCAGGCGCCGCTCGCGCAGCCCCAGCGACTCCAGGATCTGGATGCCGACCTTGATCTCCTCGACCGGCGGCGCGGACAGCGAGACGCGGATCGTGTCGCCGATCCCCTCACTCAGCAGCGCGCCGAAAGCGACGGCGGACTTGATGGTGCCCTGGAACGCCGGGCCCGCCTCGGTCACGCCCAGATGCAGCGGATAGTCACTGGCAGCGGCGAGCTGCCGGTAGGCGTTCACCATCACCACGGGGTCGTTGTGCTTCACCGAGATCTTGATGTCGCTGAAGCCGTGCTCCTCGAAGAGGGACGCCTCCCACAGCGCCGACTCGACGAGCGCCTCAGGGGTGGCCTTGCCGTACTTCTTCAGCAGCCGGGCGTCCAGGGAACCGGCGTTGACCCCGATACGGATGGGAGTGCCGTGGTCCTTGGCCGCCTGCGCGATCTCCTTGACCTTGTCGTCGAACTGCTTGATGTTGCCCGGGTTCACCCGGACCGCGGCGCAGCCCGCCTCGATGGCGGCGAAGACGTACTTCGGCTGGAAGTGGATGTCCGCGATGACCGGGATCTGCGACTTCCTCGCGATGGTCGCGAGCGCGTCGGCGTCGTCCTGCGTGGGACAGGCCACCCGCACGATCTGGCAGCCGGACGCCGTCAGTTCGGCGATCTGCTGCAGCGTGGCCCCGATGTCCGAGGTCCGTGTCGTCGTCATCGACTGCACGGACACCGGCGCTCCGCCCCCCACTGCCACCGGCCCGACGTGGATCTGCCGACTCGTTCTGCGGTCGGCGATCGGTCGGACCGGCAGCGAAGGGAGCCCCAGTGAGACGGGCTCTGGGGAGGTCATGACGGTGTCACCCGCGGTTTCCGGAGACGGTCTCGCGGGCGGCGCGGATGGACTCCTTGAGCGAGCCCATCGTGGCGAGGACGGCCGTCGGCTCGTAGCCGCAGTGCGCCATGCAGTTGTTGCAGCGCTCGTCCTTACCACGCCCGTAGGCGTCCCAGTCGGTCTTCTCGATGAGGTCCTTGTACGTGGTCACGTACCCGTCCGCCATCAGATAGCAGGGCTTCTGCCAGCCGAAGAGCGAGTAGTTCGGGATCGCCCACGCCGTGCACGGGAAGTCGACCTTGCCCTCGAGGAAGTCGAGGAACAGCGGCGAGTGGTTGAGGCGCCAGCGGCGCCTGTTGCCGCCCGCGAAGGCCTTCTTGAAGAGTTCCCGGGTCTGGTCGACGCCCAGGAAGTGCTCCTGGTCGGGCGCCTTCTCGTAGGCGTAGGCGGGCGAGAGCATCATCTCGTCGACCTCGAGGTCGTCGTTGAGGTAGTTCAGGACCTCGATGATGTTCTGCGGGGTGTCCGTGTTGAAGAAAGTGGAGTTCGTGGTGACGCGGAAGCCCCGCTTCTTGGCCTCCTTGATCGCCTCCACCGCCTCGTCGAAGACACCTTCCTTGGCGACGGACTCGTCGTGACGCTCGCGCATCCCGTCGATGTGCACCGTGAAGGCGAAGTACGGCGAGGGCGTGAACTTGTCCATCTTCTTGCGCATGAGCAGCGCGTTCGTGCAGAGGAAGACGTACTTCTTCTTCGCCACCAGCTGCCGGACGATCTCGTCGACATGCGGGTGCATGAGCGGCTCGCCGCCGGCGATGGACACCATCGGCGCGCCGGACTCCAGAACGGCGCCCACGGCCTGCGCCACGGGCATCCGCTGCTTGAGCACTCCGGCGGGGTGCTGGATCTTTCCGCAGCCCTCGCACTTGAGGTTGCAGGCGTACAGCGGCTCCAGTTCGACAATGAGCGGGAACTTGTCGCGCCTGCGAACCTTCTGTTCAAAGAGGTACGTCGCGACCTTGATGGACTGACGAAGCGGCATGGCCATCTGGCTCACCTCCGGGGGAGCAGCAAAGAACGGTGCCATTCGAAAAATGCGGGAAGCACGGCACGAAGAACGCGGAAAGCCGATATTCCACCGCGTACCGTGCTGATACGGACGAGTTCATGTTCTGGAGCGTCCACGACCACCCGTACGGCCGCAACCGGACGCGGGCCCCGCGCGGCCGCCGTGCGCAGCGTGGCCGCGGACTCCATGTCCACGGCGATCGCGCCCGTGGCGAGCAGGTCACCGCGCTCGTGACCGCGCACGACATGGTCGGAGCCGGTGAGCGGACCGGTGTGCACGGTCCGTCCCGGTACCGCCCTGACCAGCTCCTTGACGAGGAGTTCCGTGCCGGTGCACGGCGTGCAGCCGTACGGGTCGCTGGTCTCCTCGGCGACGACCAGGTCGCCCGGGTGCATGCCGGGGGCGAGGCCGGCGCAGAAGCCGGTCGCGACGACGGCCGCGTCGTGCAGGGCGGGGTCCTCGAGGGCCTTGGCCACGGACCGCTCGGCCGCCTTGGGTCCCATGCCGGTGCGCAGCACGGTGACCTGGGCCGGTGCTCCGGTGCGGGCGCCGGTGCGCAGGGCGAAGTACTCGATGCCGAGCGCGCAGGCGACCAGCAGCGGGGCGTCCGGCGGGCGCGGGGCCGCCGGTGATCCGGTCATCAGCTCCCCTTGCCCGTCAAGGCCGCCTGATCGGCGAACGGCTCCCCGTGGACGTACCGGCCCAGTGCCGTGAGCGGGAAGACGTGGCGGTAGAGGTGGTAGTTGATCGAGAAGTCCCACGGGAAGCCGGTGCCGGTGAAGTACGGCTCGTCCCAGGTGCCGTCCTCCAGCTGGGTCTCGGTCAGCCAGGCGACTCCTCGCTCGACGGCCTTGGAGTCCCGCTCCCCCGCCGACAGGAGCGCCATCAGCGCCCAGCCGGTCTGCGAGGCGGTCGAGACGCCGTGGCCCTTCCAGTCCTCGTAGCGGTAGGAGCGCAGGTCCTCGCCCCAGCCGCCGTCGTCGTTCTGGACGGATTCGAGCCAGGCGACGGCTCGGCGGACGGCGGGGTGCGAGGCGGGCAGCCCGGCGGCGGTCAGGGCGGGCAGCACCGACCCTGTTCCGTATACGTAGTTGACGCCCCAGCGGCCGAACCAGGCGCCGTTCGGCTCCTGTTCGGCAAGCAGCCACTCGATGCCGCGCCGGGTGCGCGGGTCGTGCGACATGCCCTCGACGGCGAGCATCTCCACCACGTGTCCGGTGACGTCCGCGGACGGGGGGTCGATGACCTCGCCGAAGTCGCAGAACGGCAGCCGGTTCGGGAACGGGCTGGTGTTGTCGACGTCGAAGGCGGCCCAGGCGCCGTTCTTCGACTGCATGCCGAGGTTCCAGCGCACGCCCCGCTCGATGGCCTTCTCCATGCGTGGCCTGTCCGGATGCCGGACGCGGCGCAGCGCGAGGACGACCTCGGCGGTGTCGTCGATGTCGGGGTAGTTGTCGTTGTGGAACTCGAACGCCCAGCCGCCGGAGGCGAGTTGGGGCCTGCGGACGGACCAGTCCCCGGGCCGGTCGATCTGCTCCTGGAGCATCCAGTCGGCGGCCTTGACGAGCCGGGGGTGGTCGGCGGGCAGGCCGGCGTCGGCGAGGGCGATGACGGCGAGACAGGTGTCCCACACGGGCGACTGGCAGGCCTCGATCATCCGGGCCCCGTCCTCGCGCCACACGGCGAACCGGTCGAGGGACTCCAGCCCCGCCTTCATCACCGGGTGTTCGAGGTCGTAGCCGAGCAGATGGAGGGCGATGACGGAGTACACCGCCGGGGGCTGGATGCCGCCCCAGCAGCCGTCGTTCTCCTGGCGCTCGATGATCCAGCGGGCGGCCGAGTTCATGGCCGCCTTGCGCAGCCGGCGCGGCGCGACCCTGTGGTACAGGTGCATCGCCTTGTCGAGCCGCTCGAAGGCACCGTCCCAACTCGCCAGCGGAGCCAGGGGCTTGGCCGGGTTGGGGTTGTGCGCGTCGGTGTGGAGCTCGTCGAGCGGGAAGGGCGCGGGCCGTACCGGGCGCTTCGCGGAGACGACCGTGAGCGGCACGATGGTCTGGCGGGCCCAGCAGCCGAAGTCGTAGATGTTGAGCGGCATCCACTTCGGGAAGTAGATGAGTTCCGGGGGCAGTTCGGGCAGGTCGTCCCACTTCCACCAGCCGAACAGGGCCAGCCAGATGCGGGTGAAGACGCGGCTCGCGGCGATCCCGCCCCGCTCCCGGATCCAGGCGGAGGCCTTCGCCATGTGCGGCGCGTCGGGGGCGTCCCCGGCCAGACGCAGGGCTACGTACGCCTCGATGGTGGTGGAGAGTTCGCCCGGGCCGCCGTAGAACGTGGCCCAGGTGCCGTCGTCGCGCTGTTCACCGCGGATGAAGAGCCCGGCGGCGCGGGTGGTCGCCTCGTCCCCGATCCCGAGGAACTGGCGCAGCAGCAGGTCCTCGGCGTCCATCGTGACGTTCGTGTCGAGGTCCCCCTTCCACCAGCCCTGTGCGTCCTGCCGGGCGAGCAGGAAGTCCGTGGCGCGCTGGACGGAACGGGTGGCGGCGTCGTGCGTCCCGGCCGCCCCGGGGCTCGTGTCGGTCAATCGGGCAGTGGTGGCCGAGGTCGCGCCGGGAGCTGCCGCTCCGCTGCTTCCGTCGGTCGTCGCTGTCATGGCTTCCCCTTCGTGCAGTGCTCGATCTCTGCTGGGTCCGCCGTCGGCCGATGCCCTGGATGGGCACCGGCCGGCGACTGCGAGTCATATGAGGCCGATAGCGATCATCTCTTTCGTACGACGACGAAGTCGGCGAGCGCGACGAACTGCGCCCGCACGTGGTCCTGCATCTGGACGGAGTCCAGGGCCTCGATGGCGACGGCGTACTGCCGGCGCGCCTCCTCGGCGGTCCAGTCGCGGCCGCCGGCCTCCTCGATGAGGGCGGCGCGGGCCGCGAACTCCTCCTCGGAGAAGGTGTCGAAGTCGGTGCTCTTCGCGTCGGCGGCGAGGAGTTCACCGAGCCGCTCGGACGCGGGGCCGCCCGCGGCGAGCGCGGCGACGACGGGCAGTGACTTCTTGCGCTGGCGCAGATCGCTCCAGGTCTGCTTGCCGGTGGCCTCCGGGTCGCCCCAGATGCCGAGCAGGTCGTCGACGGCCTGGAAGGCGAGACCGAGGTGGTAGCCGTACTTCTCCAGCTGGTCCGCGGTCCGGTCGTCGGCGCCGCCGAGCACGGCGCCGATGGAGGAGGCGCAGGCCAGCAGGGCGCCGGTCTTGTTGCCCTCCATCTCCAGGCACTCCTCGACGGTGACCCGCTCGCGGTGCTCGTAGCTGATGTCCTGCGCCTGCCCGTCGATGAGGGCGCGCGAGGCGGAGGTCAGGCGGCGCGTGGCACGGCCGGCCTCGGCGGTGCCGAGTTCGAGGAGCACCTCGTTGGCGAGGGCGAAGAGGGCGTCGCCGACGAGGATGGCCTGCGCCGGGCCGTGCACCTTCCAGACGGTGTCCCGGTGGCGGCGCTGTTCGTCGCCGTCCATCAGGTCGTCGTGCAGGAGCGAGAAGTTGTGCACCAGCTCGACGGCGACCGCGCCGGGCACGCCCACCTCGGGTGCCGCGCCCGGGACCTGGGCGGACAGCACGGCGAGCGCGGGGCGTACGGCCTTGCCGCCGTCGCCGTCGGCCGGGTTGCCCTGCGCGTCGATCCAGCCGAAGTGATAGGCGGCGACGGTGTCCATCGGGTGTGCGAGGCGGTCCACGGCGGCCCGCAGCACCGGGGTGGCCAGGGTCCGGCCGCGCTCGAGCAGCGCGGTCACGTCCACCGCGTCGGCAGGCGGTTCGGCCGAGGGCACAGCGGGCACAGGGTCTCCTTTTGTTGCGTCGCCGGGGGCCGGATGGTCCGCCCCCTGGAGATCGAGCTTCATGCCGCCTCCCGGAACAGATGACCGCGTGGGCGGTCGAGTGCGGCGAGAGCGGCATCGGCGGCGCTGACACCGCTGCGTACCGCGCTTTCCATGGTCGCGGGCCACCCGGTGGCGGTCCACGCGCCGGCCAGGTACAGGCCGGGGGCGTTGGTGCGGGCCGTGGGCCGCAGCGCGCCGACGCCGGGGGCCGGCGCGAAGGTCGCCGTGCGCTCCCGGGTGACGAAGAAGTCGAGTACCTTCGCGCCGCGCGCGGCGGGCAGCAGCCGCTCGAACTCGGGCAGGTAGCGCTCGCGGAGCACGGCGACGGGCTCGTCGATCTCGTCCTGCGCGGCGGACTGCGACACGGCGAGGTACTGCCCCTCGGTGAGCCCGGACGCTTCCGTGCGGTCGAAGACCCACTGCACGGGCGAGCCGAGCGCCGTGAAGAAGGGTCGCTTGAGGACCTTGCGGTCGTAGACGACGTGCAGGTTGAGGATCGGCGCGGTCCCGATGGCGAGCAGCCGCTCGGCGTCGTCGAGCGCGCCGTCGGGCAGCAGGTCGTACGTCTCGCGCTGGGGCACGGCGAGGACGACGGTGTCCGCCGTGATCCGCTCCCCGGGAACCTCCACGCTCCAACGTCCGTTCTCGGTACGGGAGATGGAGGTGACGCGTGTTCGGAGTTCGGTGCGTACGCCCGCGGAGTCGAGCGCCTTGCGGGCGAGAGTGTCGTGGAGTTCGCCGAGGGGGACGCGCGCCCAGCCGATGTCGGCCGCGCCCGGTTCGGACAGCAGCCCGGTCTTGAACACCATGGCGGCGAGCCCGAGCGAGGACTCGCCGGCGACAGCGTTCAGGGTGGCGACGCCCACCAGGTCCCAGAGGGCCTCGATGGCGCGCCGCGACTGGCCGTGCTCGGCCAGCCAGCTGCCGAAGTCCCGTTCGTCCAGGGCCGGATCGCCCAGGTCGAGCCCCTTGAGGGCCAGCGCGGCACGCCCTACGTTGGCGCGCTCGGTGAGCGAGAGATGCGGATACGTGGCGAGGCTCGCGGCGAGATGCAGCGGCACGGGCAGCGCGGTGCGGCGCAGTCTGCCGAGCCGGTTCCTGTCGGCGTCGAGTACGGGTACGTCGAGACGTTCCTGCAGGGGCGACAGGGCCGTGCCGTCGATACGGTCGAGGAACCAGCGGTAGGCGGCGCAGCAGCGCAGGTACACGTGCTGGCCGTTGTCGACGGTGAGGTCACCGCGCTTGAAGGAGAACGCGAGGCCGCCCAGTCTCGGGCGCCCTTCGAGCAGGGTGACGTCGAGGCCCGCGTCGGCGAGCGCGAGGGCGGCCGTGGACCCGGCGAGACCTCCGCCGACCACGACCGCGGTCTGCCGTCCGGTGCCGTCGGCGGCGTTCGCGCCCGGCCCGTCGGGCCGCATGTTCCCGTCGCTCATGCGCCCTCCCCTTCGGCCGTTCCGTCAGTGTGCGCGCGATCGTTGAAAGACGCACGGCAGGCCGCTGAAGTCATGGACGCCGCGTCGGTGTGGAGGGTTGCCCGCCGTTTCCCGTCGGTGCGGACCGCTCTGCCGGACGTGCTCATCAGACACGCCTCCTGAAGGACTGACGGGAGACGCTGCGGGCGTCGAGTCCGGACAGGCCACGCACCGCGACGTAGGCCTTCTCGCGTCCGGGGAGCGAGACGCGGCCGCGCAGGACGGCCTCGGGCTCGCGCTCGATGCGGTCGAGCAGGCGACGGTAGATGCCGGCCATGGCGGCGACGCAGGCGCCGCTGCGCCGGTCGAGAAGCGGAAGCAGCCGGTATCCCTCGGCGAACAGGGCGCGGGCGCGGCGCACCTCGAAGTGCACGAGGCCCGCGAAGTCCGAGCCCGCCGGGGGTGTCGGGGCGTCGAAGCCCGCCGAGCAGCCGAACTTGGCGAGGTCGTCGACCGGCAGGTAGGTGCGGCCGTCCGCCGCGTCCTCCCGCACGTCGCGCAGGATGTTCGTGAGCTGGAGCGCGAGCCCGAGCGTGTCCGCGTACTCGGTGGCGCGCTCGGCGCCGCGCGCGCCCGGCTCGGTGCCGAAGATGCCGAGCGAGACCCGGCCGATGGCGCCGGCGACGCAGCGGCAGTAGACCTTGAGGTCGTCCCAGGTCTCGTACGTCTCGCCACGCAGGTCCATCAGGACACCGTCGATGAGTTCGTCGAGGCCGCCGAGCGGGATCGGGAACCGGTGCGCGGCATGCGCGAGGGCCACGCCCACCGGGTCGGTGTCGTCCTCCGCCACATCGCCGTCACGGACCCGGGCGAGCAGTGCCCGGGTCTCGTCGAGCCGGTCGGCCTTGACGTCCGGCGGCAGCCTTCCGTCGCCGATGTCGTCGACGCGGCGCGAGAACGCGTACACCGCCGACATGGCCCGCCGCTTGGCCGTCGGCAGCAGCCTGATGCCGTAGGCGAAGTTGCGTGCCTGCTGTCCGGTCACGGTCTCGCAGTAGCTGTATGCGGCGAGTACCGCTGCCGACACGTGCTGGTCTGACTCCACGGTCCGGCTCACCCCTCTCCTCGCAGAGTCGCTCCCACCTCACGCAGCAACCGGAGCTTGGTGGGCTTGGGCGGTCCAGGAAGTACGTCGTACGAAACGGCGGCGATCGCGGTGACCGCCGCCTTCCCTCCTGCCACGAACCCGGCAAGCAGCAGCTTCAGCCTGCCGTGGACGCTACCCACGAGGGGGGTGCCTTCATTCAGGAGACCGAGGGCGCGTTCGGCCTCGAACGCGACCAGGGCGCGCACCGACGCGCCCGCCGTGGGAGCGGCAAGGTCGGACTCCTGGACATGGAACTGTTTCATGTCCTCGGCGGGCAGATAGATGCGCCCTTGCCGGAGGTCCTCGCCGACGTCCTGAAGGTGTTCGACGATCTGCAGGCCGGTACACACGGCGTCCGAGAGGCGGAGGCGCTCGGGGGTCGCGGTGCCGGTGATCGCGAGGACGAGGCGGCCGACCGGGTTGGCGGAGAGCTCGCAGTAGGCCAGCAGGTCGTCGTACGTCTCGTAGCGCGTGACGAGTTGGTCCTGGCGGTTGGCCTGGATGAGGCCGAGGAAGGGTTCGGGGGTGAGGCCGCGGCGGTGCACGGGGGGCTGCAGAGCGCGCAGGAGGGGGTGACGGGGGGTGGAATCGAACACCCGGTGAAGGTCGGCCTCGAAGGCGTCGAGCAAAGCCAGTCGGTCGTCATCGGCCCGTTCGGGTGACACACCCAGGAGTCGGGCGTCGGCGCCGCCGGGAGCGAGGTCGCCGTCACCGATGTCGTCGACGAGGCGGGCGAAGCCGTAGACCGCCATGAGGTCGTCGCGCCAGTCCCGGGGCAGAAAGAAGGGGGCCACCGGAAAATTCTCGTCGGCGGCCTTGTCGAGTGTCGCTCCGGCCGCGGACCCGGCGGGCGCTCCCGATGATCCCGTCACCACGCGCTGCCCGGTACTAGGACGGCGAAAGCATCGTGGAGCTGGAGAGTTTCCATAGCCATTGCCGTCACATCTCCCGTTCTACACCGCTGACCCAAAACATCCTATTTCGGACACGCCGCCCATCCTTACGCGCGGCATACCGACCCCCGAGTCAAGGTGTCGCGCATTATCGCCCCTTTGCCGCGAATCGGCACCGGTACAGCTTACGTTGTACAACCGCCCCTGCCCCGACCGGGTTTCCCGCAGATCACAACAACACACCGTTTGGCTCCAAGATTCCCTGCACGCAAGGAAGTTGACCTTCACTTGACCGCAGCGGGAATTAATTGCCACCTACATGCACATCAAAGCCCCGCCGAAGATATCCCGGCGGGGCCTTGAGACGCGAAAACGGGTGCGGAGGGTTGCCCGGGGGGCGCCCGGACTACTTGCCCGTGAACTTCTCGTACTCCTTGAGTACCTCAGCTGTCGGTCCGTCCATACGCAGCTCGCCGCGCTCCAGCCAGAGCACACGGTCGCAGGTGTCGCGGATCGACTTGTTGTTGTGACTGACGAGGAAGACCGTGCCGGCCTCCTTGCGCAGCTCCCGGATGCGGGCCTCGGAGCGCTTCTGGAACTTGCGGTCACCCGTGGCCAGGGCCTCGTCGATCATGAGGACGTCGTGGTCCTTCGCGGCCGCGATGGAGAAGCGCAGCCGCGCCGCCATACCGGAGGAGTAGGTACGCATCGGGAGCGTGATGAAGTCGCCCTTCTCGTTGATGCCCGAGAAGTCGACGATCTCCTGGTAGCGCTCCCGGATCTGCTCGCGGGACATACCCATCGCGAGCCCGCCGAGTATGACGTTCCGCTCGCCCGTCAGGTCGTTCATGAGCGCCGCGTTCACACCGAGGAGCGAGGGCTGGCCGTCGGTGAAGACCTTGCCCTTCTCCGCCGGCAGGAGCCCGGCGATGGCGCGCAGCAGGGTCGACTTGCCGGACCCGTTCGAGCCGATCAGGCCGATGGCCTCGCCGCGGTACGCGGTGAAGGTGACGCCCTTGACGGCGTGCACCTTGCGGACGCCGCGCTCCTCGCCGCGCTTGACGATGCGGCTCAGCGCGGAGGTCGCGCTGCCCTTGCCCGTCTTGGCGCCGTTGACGCGGTACACGATGTGCAGCCCGTCCGCGATGACGGTCGGGATGTGTCCCTTGCCCGCGTTCCTGCCCAGGATGTCTTCGTCAGCCACGGCCGTACCGCTCCTCGGACTTCCAGAAGTAGACGAAGCCGCCGACGGCGACCAGTACCGACCAGCCGGCCGCGACCGCCCACACGTGCGGCGGCAGATTACCCGAGCCGTATCCGTCGATGAGCGCGAAGCGCATCAGGTCCATGTAGATGGCGGCCGGGTTCCACTGCAGGATGTCGGCGACCCACGCGGGCTTGTCGGCCAGCATGATCGGGATGGAGAACATCACGCCGGACGCGTACATCCACGTACGCATCACGAACGGCATGAGCTGCGCCAGGTCCGGGGTCTTCGAGCCCAGCCTCGCCATGATCAGCGCGAGTCCGGTGTTGAAGAGGAACTGGAGCGCGAGCACCGGGATGATCAGCAGCCAGGACAGCCCCGGGTAGCTGCCGAAGCCGACCGCGACGATGAACAGGACGATCATCGAGAACAGCAGCTGCTGGAGCTGCTGGAGCGCGAACGAGATCGGCAGCGAGGCCCGGGGGAAGTGCAGGGCGCGCACCAGGCCCAGATTGCCCGAGATCGCCCGCACGCCCGCCATCACCGAGCTCTGCGTGAAGGTGAAGACAAAGACGCCCGTGACCAGGAACGGGATGTACACGTCCATCGACATGCCCCGGCTGGCGTGCAGGATGAGGCCGAAGATGAGGTAGTACACGGCCGCGTTCAGGAGCGGCGTCGCCACCTGCCAGAGCTGGCCGAGCTTGGCCTGGCTGTACTGGGCGGTGAGCTTCGCCTGTGAGAAGGCGAGGATGAAGTGACGCCGGCCCCACAGCTGGCTGACGTACTCGAACAGGCCGGGCCTGGCGCCACTGACGGTCAGACCGTACTTGGCGGCCAGGTCGGCCGGGGAGAGCCCCTCATCGGGCGACGGACGCGCGGTCACCGCGACACCGCCGTCATGCGTTGTCTCACTCACTAGTGGAAACTTTCGTCTTCAAAGTGCGCTGCCGGTCGGGCATAGGCATGAGCCAGGGACCGGGGTACGGGCCGAATGCTCTCAGGCACGAGCTTGTCAGATAATGGGAGGTCGGCCCAGTCGGGTCAGGCGCCACACCGTACGCCACTTCATGGGACGCCTGGGGCCGCACGGGCTCGTCCAGCCTTCCTTGAACCCGCCGAACCAGGCCTTCAGCGCAGGTCCGGAGGGTCGGCGGGCGAGCGTGAGGAGCAGCCAGACGCCGAGGTAGACAGGGACGATGAGCGCGGGCAGATTGCGGCGCGCGAGCCAGACCCGGTTCCTGGCGACCATGCGGTGGTAGACCGCGTGCCGCGAGGGGGCCGTCGTCGGGTGGTGCAGCACCATGTCCGCGCGGTAGTCGATCATCCAGCCCGCGTCGAGGGCACGCCAGGCGAGGTCGGTCTCCTCGTGCGCGTAGAAGAACTCGTCGGGCAGGCCGCCGACCTCCGCGATCACGCGGGTGCGCACCGCGTTGGCGCCGCCGAGGAACGTGGTGACGCGCGAGGAGCGCATCGGGTCGGCGGCGCGCAGGCGCGGGACGTGGCGACGCTGGGTGACGCCGGTCTCCGGGTCGGCGATCCGGAAGCTGACGATGCCCAGCTTCGGGTCGGACTCGAAGGCCTCGCGGCACAGCTGAGCGGTGTCCGTCTTCGGCAGGAGGCCGTCGTCGTCGAGGAAGAGCAGCACGTCCACGTCGGAGCCCGAGGGCCCGAAGGCCTCGATGCCTACGTTGCGGCCGCCCGGGATGCCGAGGTTCTCGGGCAGTTCGACGGTGCGCACACCGGCGGGGACGTCAGGGACCGGGGAGCCGTTGCCGACCACGACCACGTCGACCCGGTCGCCGTCCTGCTTGGCGACGGAGTCGAGGAGGGCGCGCAGCTCCTCGGGGCGGTTGCCCATGGTGATGATCACCGCGCCGACCTTCATCGCCGTACTCACTTCAGCCTGCTCGACGCCAGGATGGACACCAGGTGCAGCACGGTCTGGAGCAGCGCGATGCCGGCCAGGACCGCGACACCCAGGCGCGTGAAGAACAGATCGCCCCGGATCTGGTCGACGATCGCGAGGACCAGGATCAGCAGCGATGCCTCGATGCCGAGGATGAGGCGGTGGAACTTCAGCGCGGCGGCGGCCTTGCGGGCCAGCGCCATTCCGGAGGCGCGGATCTCGGACGCGGACTCCTGGACCGGGGGCTTGCCGGTCTGGTGGCGGGCCACGCCGACCAGGTCCGTCTCGGCCTTGATCAGGATGGCGCCGAGCGCGGCGAGCGTGCCGAGGAAGGCCCACAGCCAGTCGATCCGGCCGCTGCCCCACAGGTCGGCGGCGCGCAGACCGAAGCCGACGAGGACCGCGGCGTCGGTCAGGTACGCGCCGACGCGGTCCATCCAGACACCGGCGAGCGAGTACTGCCCCCGCCACCGGGCGATCTCGCCGTCGACGCAGTCGAGCAGCAGGTACAGCTGGACCGCGACGACGCCGAGGACGGCGCCCCAGATACCCGGGACCAGCAGCGCGGGCGCCGCGAGGACGCCGCACACGGTCATCAGGTAGGTCAACTGGTTGGGGCTGACCTTGGTGTTCACGAGGTGGCGGTCGATGCGCAGCGAGATCTCGCGCATGTAGAGCCGGCCGCCCCAGTGCTCGCCGCTCCGCCGGTCCTTCACCCCCGCGGGGTGAACGACCGGGCGGAGCTCAGCTACCGATGGCTTTTGCATAGTCGGCGTAGGCGTCCCTGATCTGGTCGGCGTTGAGGTTGAGGTGCTCGAGGATCGTGTAGCGGCCGGGGCGCGTCTGCGGGGCGAAGAGCACGGCGTCCACGAGGTCCTGGTCGCTGTAGCCCATCTCCTTGGCGAGGACCGGCAGGCCGTGCCGGCGCAGCGTCTCGACCATCTCCTTCGCGGTGTCGTGGTCACCGCGAAGGAACGTGGCGAACGCCCCGCCGAACCCGCACTGCTCCCCGTGCTGCGCGTTGCGCTTGGGGAAGAGCAGGTCGAAGGCGTGGCAGATCTCGTGGCAGGCGCCCGAGGCGGGTCTCGAGTCCCCGGCCACGGACATCGCGAGACCGCACATCACCAGCGACTCGGCGAGCACGCTGAGGAAGTCGTCGTCACCGATGCCGCCCGGGTGCCGCAGCACCGCGTGCGCGGCCTGGCGGGCCATGGCGGCGGCCAGGCCGTCGACCTGCTCGCCGTTGACCTCGTGCGAGAGCTCCCAGTCGGCGACGGCGGAGATCTTGCAGATGACATCGCCGATGCCGGCCCGGACGAACCGGGCGGGGGCGTCCCGGATGACGTCGAGGTCGATGACCACGCCGATCGGGCTCGGCACACCGTACGAGCCACGGCCCGCGTCGTTGTCCAGCGTCGCGACCGGCGAGCACAGACCGTCGTGCGCGAGGTTCGTGGCAACGGCCACCAGCGGCAGGCCCACCCGGGCCGCCGCGTACTTCGCACAGTCGACGACCTTGCCACCGCCGAGCGAGACCACCGCGTCGTAGCGGCCTGCCTTCTTTATCGAGTCGGCGAGCTTGACGGCGCCGTCGATGGTGCCGTCCGCGTCGTCGAACCAGTCCGCGCCCGGGAACGCCGGTGCGAACCGCTCCCTGAGGAGCTTGCCGGAAGCGCCACTGCTGATCGCAAAGGCGAGCTTGCCGGTGGGGGCGATGCGCTGGTCGGTGAGGATGGTGGCGAGGTCGTCCAGCGCGCCGGCCCGGATGTCGACGACGACCGGACTCGGCATGAGCCGGGTCAGTACTGGCACGCGATCTCCCGAGCCTTGGCGAGGTCGTCGTGGTTGTCGATCTCGACCCACTTCACGTCGCCGATCGGGGCGACGTCGACCTTGAAGCCGCGGTTCACGAGCTCCTGGTAGCCGTCCTCGTAGTACAGCTGCGGGTCACGCTCGTACGTGGCCTTCAGGGCGTCGGCCAGCTCGTCGGCGGCCTCGCCCTCGATGAGGGTGACGCCGATGTACTCGCCGGTGGCCTCGGACGGCTCCATCAGCTTCGTAATCTTCTGGACGCCCTTCTCGGGGTCCACGACGACCTTCATCTCCTCGTCGCCCAGGTCCTTGACGGTGTCCAGGGCGAGGATGATCTTCTTGCCGTTGCCGCGGGCGGCGAGCAGCGTCTTCTCCACGGAGACCGGGTGCACGGTGTCGCCGTTGGCGAGGATCACCGTGTGCTTGATGGCGTCACGGCCGCACCACAGGGAGTAGGCGTTGTTCCACTTCTCGGCGACGTCGTTCTCGATCAGCGTCAGCTTCAGGCCGTACTTCGCCTCGAGCGCCGCCTGGCGCTCGTAGACGACCTCCTTGCGGTAGCCGACGATGATGCCGACCTCGGTGAGGCCGATCTCGGCGAAGTTCTTCAGGGTGAGGTCAAGGACGGAGAGCTCGTTCTCGGTTCCCTCGCCCGCGACGGGCACGAGCGCCTTGGGGAGCGTCTCGGTGTAGGGGCGGAGCCGGCTGCCTGCGCCGGCGGCCAGGACGAGGCCGATCATGCGGGTTCTCCTTCATCGTGTACGGCGGGTGCTCCAGCAGAGACCCAGAAGCGGATGCTCTCGGCGAGCACCACGAGTGCCACGAACCCGGCGAGCGCCGTGAGCGCGACGGTGAAACCTGTTTCGGTGAGCAGTGCGGCGATCACCGTGACCACCAGCGTCCTGCCCTCGTGCCCGCCGATCGCCCGGACCAGCCAGTGCGGCGGCGCGCCGGTGCCACCGCGGATGCGGTACACCGTGTCGTAGTGATGGTAGGCGACCGCGCCCACCAGTCCGAAAGCTGCCGGCAACGCTCCGTTTACGTCCGCTTTCGCTGCGATCAGCAGGATCGTGCCGTATTCGGCGGCGCGGAAGACGGGCGGGACCAGCCAGTCGAGGGGGCCCTTGAGCGGACGCGAGACGGCCGCGGCGGAGGTCAGCGCGTAGACGGCGGCGCCGAGGACAGGCCACCAGCTGCCGTAGCCCGACAGCGCTGTGGCGAGTACGAGGACCAGGGCGCCGAGCGCGGCGACGGCCGGGGCCGTGTGACGAGGCACACCGCGCACCGCGCGCTGGAGGAGCTCGCTCAGCGGGCCGCTGTCGGCGAGTTCCGCGAGGGCCTGCGCGGCCCGGTCCGTGCGGGTGGCCCGGCGGGTCAGCGAGCGCAGGACGCGGCCGGCCGTGGTGTACACCGCGGCGAGGGCGCAGCCGATCAGCAGGACGATGAACGTGACGCGCGGCGTCGTCAGCGCGGTGAGTACCGCGATCAGGGCCCAGCGTTCGCCGATCGGCAGCACTATCATCCGGCGCAGCCAGACCGTCCACCCGACGCTGTCGAGCTTGTCCGAGAGGGCCGCGGTGGGGCTGGTGTTCGCCGTCGCGTCGTGGTTCGCCTCGTTGAAGGAGAAGTCCACGACATGCCGGCAGGTCTGCAGGACCATCGCGCCGAGCGCGAGCGCCCACACGTCATCACCGCCGCGGGCCGCGCCGAGCGCGAGTCCCGCGTAGTAGGCGTACTCCTTGGCCCGGTCGAAGGTCGCGTCGAGCCAGGCGCCGAGCGTCGAGTACTGCAGGGAGTAGCGGGCGAGCTGCCCGTCCGTGCAGTCCAGGACGAAGGAGAAGAGGAGCAGCAGGCCCGCGGCGACAAAGCCGGGGCGGGTGCCGGTGGCCGCGCAGCCCGCCGCGATCAGCGCGGTGACCAGCGAGGCGGTCGTCACCTGGTTCGGGGTGAGACCGCGCCGGGCGCACCAGCGGGCGATGTAGCGGGAGTACGGGCTGATGCAGTAGGTCGTGAAGAAACCGTCGCGCGCCTTGACCGCCGTACGCAGCCGGATCGCCTCGTCGTCGACGGCGGCGACCGCCTGTCGGGCCTCGTTGCGGGCCTGCGGGTCGGCGGGCACGGCGGCGACGAGCTCACCGAGCTCGGGGTGGTGCACCTCGGTGCCGGACGCGGTGAGGCGCTCGGCGACGCGGTCGGCGAGCACGCCGGTCAGGGTGCCGGCCCGCGTACCGAAGTCCGTCGGGGAAGGCCCTTGGGCGGAGTCACGCAGGGCGCCGGTCAGCGCCTCGCGGGCCGCGGGCTGTACGGAGAGCGCTCCGGGGATGGCCGAGGCGGCGAAGCGGGGGTCGGTGAGGCCGAGGCGCAGGGCGTGGGTGTGGCCCACGAAGCCCGCGTCGACGAGCGCGACCCGCTGTCCTGCCGGGACCGCGGCGAGCGCCGTCCCTGCCTGTGCGGCGTCCGGGGCGAGCCGCACGTCGAAGCCGAGTGCCCGCAGCTCGCCCTCGAGCGACGACCCGGGTACCGGCTGACCGGTGACGATGGCGGTCGACAGACGAACTCACTCCTTGGATTGCCTGCACGCCGGCGCAGCGGGCACAGGCGTGATGGGGGCGCCCCGGGCCGAGTGCGGCCGGGCGGCACGTCGGCAGAGGCTATCGGATGATGAGAAGCGGACGTTCACCGCCCGTTCATGGCCCGATAAGAGCGGTCTGAGTGTGCGCGACCGCCCCGTCATCATTGTCGATCAAGGCCCCGCCCCACAAACTGCCGCTCGTGCGAGGGCCCGGGAGGGCACATGGGGACACGGCCTAGTGTGGTCGACCATGACATGGCTGATCACAGGTGGAGCGGGTTATATCGGGGCACATGTGGCGCGGGCGATGGCCGCCGCCGGGGAGCACGTGGTCGTCCTCGACGACGTCTCGACCGGGGTGACCGAACGGCTGCCGTCGGACATCGAGCTGGTCAGGGGCTCGGCCCTGGACGCCGAGCTGGTGAAGCGGGTGTGCGCGGAGCACTCCGTGACCGGTGTGGTGCATCTCGCGGCCCGCAAACAGGTCGGCGAGTCCGTGGAGCGGCCCGAGCTCTACTACCGCGACAACGTGGGCGGCCTGGCGGTGCTCCTGGACGCGGTCGCCGAGGCCGGCGTGCGGCGCTTCGTCTTCTCCTCGTCCGCTGCCGTGTACGGCAACCCGGATGTGGACCTCATCACGGAGTCCACCCCCTGCGCGCCGATGAGCCCCTACGGCGAGACGAAGCTGGCGGGCGAGTGGCTGGTGCGGGCGGCCGGCCGGGCGCACGGCATGGCGACCGTGTGCCTGCGCTACTTCAACGTGGCGGGCGCCGCCGCCCCCGAGCTCGCGGACACCGGCGTCTTCAATGTGATCCCGATGATCTTCGACCGGCTGAGCCGCGGCGAGGCCCCCCGGATCTTCGGCGACGACTACCCGACGCCGGACGGCACGTGCGTACGTGACTATCTGCACGTCGCCGATCTCGCCGAGGCCCATCTCGCGGCCGCGCGCCGGCTGACCGAGCCGGGCGCGACGGGCGATCTGACGGTGAACATCGGCTCCGGCGAGGGCGTCTCCGTCCGCGAACTGGTCGATCTGATCTCCGAGGTCAGCGGCGACCCGCGGGCGGCAGTGGTCGAGCCGCGCCGCGCGGGCGACTCCCCGCGTGCGGTGGCCTCCGCGGAACTCGCGGCGAAGGAACTCGGCTGGGCGACGAGCCGTGGGGTGCGCGAGATGGTCGAGTCGGCGTGGGCGGGCTGGCGGCTGCGGCATCCGGAGACCACCGCCAACTGACCCTGGCGACTCCCTGACCTGCTGCTGCCATTTCCGCAGGTCAGGGCACATGACAACGGTGTTCAGTGCAGTGTTTGCAGATACCCCCTACCCGTAGTTCACTGTGATCGCGAGGGCGGCCGGCCAGGCGCGCCGACGAGCGGACGGAGGGCGGTTTCCATGGGGGCCGGACACGATCACGGGCACAGCCATGCGCCCACGGGCACGGCCTCGGCCGCGCATCTGGGCCGGCTGCGTATCGCGCTCGGCATCACGCTGACCGTGATGGTGACCGAGATCGTCGGCGGACTCCTCGCCGACTCGCTCGCCCTGATCGCGGACGCCGCCCATATGGCGACCGACGCGCTCGGCCTCGGCATGGCGCTGCTCGCCATCCACTTCGCCAACCGCCCCGCGAGTGAACAGCGCACGTTCGGCTTCGCCCGCGCCGAGATCCTGGCCGCGCTCGCCAACTGCCTGCTGCTGCTCGGCGTCGGCGGCTATGTGCTGGTCGAGGCGATCCAGCGGTTCCTGGAGCCGGCCGAGACCGAGGGCGGGCTGACGATCGTCTTCGGCGTGATCGGTCTCGTCGCGAACATGATCTCGCTGTCGATCCTGGTGCGCGGTCAGAAGGAGAGCCTCAACGTGCGCGGCGCCTTCCTCGAGGTGGCCGCCGACGCCCTGGGCTCGGTCGCCGTGATCATCTCGGCGACGATCATCCTGGCCACCGGCTGGCAGGCCGCCGACCCGATCGCGTCGATCGCGATCGGCCTCATGATCGTCCCGCGGACCGTGAAGCTGCTGCGGGAGACGCTGAACGTGCTGCTCGAAGCCGCACCGAAGGGCGTCGACATGGCGGAGGTGCGGGCCCACATCACGGAGCTCCCCGGCGTCCTGGACATCCACGACCTGCACGCCTGGACGATCACGTCGGGCATGCCCGTCCTGTCCGCACACGTGGTCGTGAGCTCGGAGGCCCTCAACGCCATCGGCCACGAGAAGATGCTGCACGAGCTCCAGGGCTGCCTCGGTGTCCACTTCGACGTCGAGCACTGCACGTTCCAGCTGGAGCCGGTCGGTCACGCGGAGCATGAGGCGAAGCTCTGCCACTGACTGCCCATCACCCAGGGGCAGTTGTGCACACTGCGTGCTACGTTGGCCATGGATCTTTGAGGAGGTGGGTTGATGACTGTCGTCGCGGTGAACGCTGCCCCGCGCAGCGACAGGTGCATCCCCGCCTTCCGGGCCCACGCCTGACCCTTCCCGCTTTCCCAGCAGGAGTGCGCGTTCGCGGGGCCCTCTCACCCAAGGGTTCAATCCATTGACCGACAACTCCGACGACGTCGTACGTGACGCCTTCTTCGCCCTGCACCACGGACTTCCCCGGCAGGGCCCCGGCTCCCACTCCACCACCCTGCGGCTCCTCTCCTTCGTGGGACCGCTGCCCGAGCGCCCGCGCGTGCTCGACCTCGGCTGCGGCCCCGGCCGCTCCGCGCTGCTCCTGGCCGCCGAGACCGGCGGCGAGGTCACCGCATTACTCGGGCACCCGGAGTACTACCCGACGTTCGGCTTCTCGCCCGCCTCCGGGTACGGCATCCGGCCCGGGTTCGAGGTGCCGGACGAGGCGATGATGGCGCTCGTCCTGGGCGCGGCGGACAGTTCCTGGCAGGTGCCGCAAGGCACGATCACCTACCCGGCCGCTTTCGGCGTCTGAGCCTGTGTGTGTCCCGCCCGGACCTCCGGGCGGGACATGCGGGCGCTGCCAAGTGCCGGGACAGTCTGCCCGGTACGGCAGACTTGGGGTTCGAGGACCGAAGCGAAGGATGGGTATGCCGACCACACCTGCCACCGCGGCGAACAGTTCGTCGAACGGCACCGGAGAAGCGATCTTGCTGGAACTCGTGGACGAGGACGGCAGGACGATCGGCACGGCGGAGAAGCTCTCCGCGCATCAGGCGCCCGGACGGCTGCACAGAGCGTTCTCCGTGTTCCTCTTCGACGAACAGGGCCGGCTGCTGCTCCAGCAGCGCGCGCTCGGCAAGTACCACTCCCCCGGCGTGTGGTCGAACACGTGCTGCGGGCACCCGTACCCGGGCGAGGCGCCGTTCGCCGCGGCCGCTCGCAGGACGTTCGAGGAGCTGGGGGTCTCGCCCTCGCTGCTCGCGGAGGCGGGGACGGTGCGCTACAACCACCCGGACCCGGACTCGGGCCTGGTGGAGCAGGAGTTCAACCACCTGTTCGTGGGGATGGTCCAGGCGCCGCTGCGGCCGGATCCCTCCGAGGTGGGCGAGACCGCGTACGTGACGGCGGAGGAGCTGGCCGTGCGGCACGCCCAGGGGCCGTTCTCGTCGTGGTTCATGACCGTGCTGGACGCGGCGCGACCGGCGATCCGGGAGCTGACGGGCCCGTCCGCCGGCTGGTGAGTCCGCCGCTCAGGCGTCGACGGGCTTGAGGGGCAGGGCGGCCCAGATCACCTTGCCCCCGCTCGCCGTGTGCTCGACGTCGCACACACCGCCCGCCTCGCGGGTGACCTCGCGTACGAGGAGGAGGCCGCGCCCGCCCGTCTGCCCGTCGGTGGCCTCCAGGGCGGTCGGGCGGTAGGGGTGCTCGTCCTCCACGGAGACGCGCACCCACTCGGCGCCGACGGCGACCTCCACCGCGAGGACGGGTGAGAGCAGGGCCGCGTGCCGCACGGCGTTGGTGACCAGCTCGGAGACGATGAGCAGCAGTCCCTGAACGAGGTCGTCGGAGGCGGGTACGCCCTGACGGACCAGCAGGTCACGCACGGCGTGCCGGGCCTGCGGCACGGACGCGTCGACGGCCTGCGCCGTGAAGCGCCAGACCCCCTCGTACGGCAGCGGACTTCCCGGTTGCTGGTCGGGGGGCACTCCCCCAGCGTCTTGAGGACTCGGGCGGGACCCCCATCCCTGGTCGCCCATCGTCCGGTCGCCGCCCTTGCGCTCGATTGTCACCACACGTCGAGTGTTGGGAATCCACTGGTCCGTACCGAATGACTGACCAGAAGTCAGCGAGTATCGACGTAATTTGACCATTGGCGTATGACAGCGTCAGGTGTACGACTGATCCTGCCGTTCTAGTTCCCTCTTCCAAGGCTATTCAGGTTGTACGGGTTTGGACGCGCCATCGGGCGTCGTGAGCCCTACGACGCGTCGGCCGGACCGCGCCATGACGCCTCCTCGCCGGCCACCCCTTCTTGATCGTACGTTCGAGGCATGCGGATAGCATCCGGCGCATGTCGCACACACCGCCGCAGCTCACGCACTCGGTCACCGACGGCATCGCCACCGTCGTCATCGACCACGCCGCCAAACGGAACGCCATGACGGACGGCATGTGGCGCTCGCTGCCGCCGCTGCTCGCTTCCCTCGACGCCGATCCTGCGGTGCGGGTGCTGGTGCTGACCGGGGCGGGCGGGACGTTCTGCGCGGGCGCCGACATCTCCACGCTCGGCGGCTCGGGGTCGCGGGCGCAGGAGCTCGCGGTCGCCGCCGAGGAGGCGCTCGCGGCCTTCGCCAAGCCGACGCTGGCCGCCGTGCGCGGGTACTGCGTGGGCGGCGGCTGCCAGCTGGCGGCGGCGTGCGACCTGCGGTTCGCGGCCGAGGACGCGCTCTTCGGGGTCACGCCGTCGAAGCTGGGGATCGTGTACCCGGCGGGCTCGACGCGCCGCCTCGCCTCTCTGGTGGGCCCCGCGACGGCCAAGTACCTGTTGTTCTCGGGCGAGTTGATCGGTACGGAGCGTGCCCTGCGGACCGGGCTCGTGGACGAGGTGCTCGCCGGGGACGAACTGGACAAGCGGGTCGGCGAGTTCGCTCGGATTCTCGGTGAGCGCTCGCAGCTGACGCAGGCCGCGGCGAAGGAGTTCGCCGACGGCCGCGTGGAGCGGGCCGCGCACTGGGCCGAGCAGGCGCGCGGGAGCGGCGACACCGCGGAGGGCGTCGCCGCGTTCCTGGAGCGCAGGAAGCCGCGCTTCACATGGACCACGTCGGGATGAAACGGGCCGCCTCGACCGCGTCAGGAGGAAACGGCTTTCCTGGCCTACGCGTGGAGGAGGCGGCTCTGTGCACTACGCCTGGAGAAAGCGGCTCTCCGCGCGGAACTTCTCCACGAGGTGCGCGGGGGCCTTCTGGGGCGAACCCGCGTCGTACGGCGGCTGCGGGTCGTACTCGGTGAGCAGCTGTACGGCCTGCGCGTGCTCGTCGCCCGCGATCGTGCCGACGAGGGTCAGGCCCATGTCGATGCCGGAGGAAACCCCGGCGGCGGTGACGTACTTGCCGTCGACGACGACCCTTTCGCCCGTCGGCTCGGCGCCGAGCTTCTTCAGGGCGTCGAGCGCCAGCCAGTGCGACGTCGCGCGCCGGCCGTCCAGCAGACCGGCGGCGGCGAGGAGCAGCGACCCCGTGCACACGGAGGTCGTCCAGGTGCTGGTGGCGTCGGCGGCGCGCAGCCAGTCGAGCAGGACCTCGTTCTCCATCTGCGCGCTCTGGCCCGGCCCGCCGGGGACGATGACGATGTCCGGGTCGGTCAGTTCCGACAGCGTCTTGTCGGCAGTGAGGGCGAGCCGTCCGGTGTCCGACCGCACGGGCCCGGTCCGCTCGGCGACGAAGGTGAGTTCCGCGTCAGGCAGCCTGCCGAGCGTCTCGTAGGGGCCGACGGCGTCGAGCGCGGTGAAGCGGTCGAAAAGGACGATGGCGATCTTCATCGGGTGCCTTTCGGTCAGGAACGGGTGGGCTCGGACGGGCGCCGGCCCGTTGTAGGGGTTCCGGGTGGGCAGAAGCGGCGGCGGTACTCGGCCGGGGACGCGCCGAGCGCCCTGGTGAAGGCGCGGCGCATCGCCTCGGGGGTGCCGTAGCCACAGGAGCGGGAGATCTCCTCGACGCCGTCGGAGGTGTCCTCCAGGAGGCGGCGCGCCTGTTCGAGGCGGACCAGGTCGACGTACCGGCCCGGGGTCATGCCCGTCTCGGCCTGGAAGGCGCGGGCGAAGTGGCGCGGCGAGAGGCGGGCGCGGGAGGCGAGCGAGTCGACGGAGAGGTCGTCGTCGGGGTGCTCGGTGATCCAGTGCTGGACCTCGCGCAGCGGCTCGCGCCGCGCGGTCTGGGCACAGAGCTGGGCACTGAACTGGGCCTGGTTTCCCGGGCGTCGCAGGAACACCACGAGGTGGCGGGCGACCGTCAGCGCGGTGTCGCGGCCGTGGTCCTCCTCGACGAGCGCGAGGGCGAGGTCGATGCCCGCGGTGACGCCGGCCGAGGTCGCCACGTTCCCGTCGCGTACGTAGATGGGGTCCGGGTCGACCTCGACGGCCGGATGGTCGCGGGCGAGGCGGTCGCAGTACGCCCAGTGCGTGGTCACCCGGCGGCCGTCGAGCAGGCCCGCCTCGGCGAGCAGGATGGCGCCCGTGCAGACGGAGACGAGGCGCTGCGCGCGCGGGCCGTGCTCCCGGAGCCAGGCGGTCAGGCGCGGATCCGGGCGGCGCGTGCCCCGGCCGCCGGGGACGAGGAGCGTGTGCGGGGCGGGCGCGTCGGCGAGTGCGTGGTCGGGGACGAGCGTGAGCCCGCTGGAGGTGCGGACGGGCCCGCCGTCGAGGGAGGCCGTGCGGATGCGGTACGTGTCCCCGGGGCGCGGGCCCCGGCAGAGGGCGGCTCCGGCGAAGACCTCTGCCGGGCCGGTCACGTCCAGGCTCTGGACGTCGTCGAACAACAGGATGAGCACGGTGCGGGCGGCCACACAGCCAGTCTTCGGGCACGGCGGGACGGCCGCAATGACGAGTACCCCACCTTTCCTGCCATCGCGCGCCTGACGTGGTGGGAGCGGTTCGGTGAATGGTTCGGCGAACCTTCCGGCGAATGGTCCGCGCCCCGTACGTTCCGCCCGTACCAACCAGTCGGTAACGTACTCGCATGACGACGACCTCCCCGGACGCCCGCGCCGCCCGCCGCTGCCACAACATGCTCAACCCGTTCCACTCGACGCACTACTTCTCGCCCGACCTGGGCAAGGAGCTGGGCGCCATCGGGATCACGCACCGCAGCGCGGCGTACTTCGCGGCCCGCGCGGCGGCGATGGGGGCCGTCGGTGCCGGGACCGTGACGGCGACCTTCTACAACTTCAAGCACGAGCTCGTCGCCGCACACGTGCCCGCGGTGTGGGAAACGGCCTCCCCCGAGACCGTCCTCGCGGCACGCGCGCGTGCCGTCGACTCGACGCTGCGCAGGCTCCTGGGCGACGAGATCGTGGCCTCCCCGGAGATGGCCGAGGCCGCCGCTCTCGCGCTGCGGGCCACGCAGGCCTGCACCCGCCACGCCCGGCCGCTGTACGCCGCCCACGCCGACCTGCCGGTGCCCGAGGAGCCGCACCTCGCGTACTGGCACGCCGCCACCCTCCTGCGCGAGCATTATGCAAAGGAAGTCCAGATGTCTCAGTCGTGATCCCCGAGTGACATGGGGCCCCAGGTGCGGCTGTTAGGTTCCACTCCGCCTGGATGTCTCATGGTCGCGGTGGTGTGGGATGGACTACTTCTTTGTGTCACGCAGCACGGTTCGTCGCTTCTACGAGGCGCCGCCCGGCGTGGATCTCAACGCCTTCGCGTACGTGTCGCGAAAGGGGGCGCTGAAGGAAGGAACTCCGTTCTTCTTCGACTCACAGATGCGCCCGGCGGAGCCGTTGGTCTCCTTCTTTCTGGAGATGGCCAAGACGCTGAAGGCGAAGTCGCTGCAGGACTACACATACGACGCGCTCGACTTGACCGACTTCCTGGAGGACGAGCTCGACCCGCCCGTCGATCTGTTGTCGGTCATCGAAGAAGACCTGTTGGCGTACCGGGAAGACTGCACCGAGCACCGCGAGTCGCCGGATGCGCCGGCGACCTGGAAGCGGCGCCGGGCCATGATCAACAACTTCTACGGTTGGGCCCACGACGAGAAGCTGATCGACAAGCGCCCCTACTTCCGCCGTCGCAACGGCCGTGACGTGCTGTCCTGGGGTGCCACCACACAGCTCGACGTCCGGCATCTGACGTGGCGGCAGTGGAACTTCCTCAAGCAGGTCGGGCTGCGTGGCTACCTGCCCGACGGGCGCATTGATCGCACGTTTCGCGGGCGCTCGCCCCTGCGCGACAGCGCAGCACCCGAACTGTCCATCACGACGGGCATGCGGCTGCAGGAGTTCAGCTGTCTGTTGGATATCGAGGTCGGGCTACCGCGACGGGATGCTTCCCCGGCAGAGGTCCAGTTGCAAGCGATCGCGAAATTCGGCCTGCCCCGCTCGGTGATGATCCAGGATCCGACGCTGCGGGAGCTGGACATGTACCGGCGCACCGAGCGTGCAGCACAGGTGCGGGCCGCGGCGAAGACTCTGTGGAGACGCCGCGAGGAGCTGTTCATCGTCGATGACATCGACCTGCGGCGGATGAAGGTGCGCGGGATGCTCGATGGCCGGCGCCGCACCTTCCGGGTCGAGAGCATGAACGCGGACAAGCGACGCCGTGCAGTCATCGAAGGCGATCACGGGCTGGAGCCGAGAACTGCGTCAATGTCCTCGTGGGCAACCCGCCCTGGCTTTCCTACCGGCACATGCCGGGCGATATGGAAGACCTTCAAGGCGACGATGCAGGCCCGCGGCCTGCGGAAGGGCTTCGAGGTCGCTACGCACCAGGACCTGTCGGGCCTATTCATTACCCGAGCCGTTCAGCAGTACCTATGCGTAGACGGTTCGTTCGCCTTCGTCGTGACCAACCCCGTGCTGGACCCGCCCCTACTGGACCGACTTCATACCGGAGACGGGACCGACCCTGACCATCCGCTCAAAGTCGACTTCACCGGTTCCTGGGACCTGCGCCGGCTACGCCCGCAATTCTTCCCTCGCGCCTCCGCCGTCGTCTTCGGTCGTCGAGGCTCCCTCGCCATCGGCCAGCGCGGCAACAATGCCGTTCCGTTGCCGCGGGAGACCGAGATCTGGACGGGAAGGAGAGCGGACCATCGGGTAGGGGCTCTTGCGGCGGGTCAGTACCGGCTCGGGGAGGAGGTCGGCGCGGCCCCAGGACCGCCTCCCAGGGAAACGCTGCTGCTTCGGCAGCCGCGCGGGGAACCAGCGGTAGCCGCCGAACAGTTCGTCCGAGCCCTCCCCGGAGCGCATGTCGGGGGAAGTGCTCGCGCACAGCGCGGAAGAGCCGCAGCAGGGAAGTATCGAAGGCACCCATCGTCAGCCGTCCCGCAGCCTGCCCACCCGCGCCCGCTGCGCGGGATCGGTCAGCTCATCCGGGGCGAGGTACACGGTGCGGTGGCCGGGCTGCCGGAGAGGCGAGTGGCCGCGCCAGCCAGGGATCGACGAGGGCTGGCGCAGCTCATCAAGCTATACATTTCCGATAGTCGCTGCTAGCGTTTCTGTTTATGACGAAGGAGTCGCTGAAGGGCCCGCACTCGCTGGGCAACGGGGCCGCCCTGGGTCCCGGCGCGGTCGGTGCGCACGAGGTTCGCGAGGCAAGTGGTCAGGGACGGCCGACTGCGTACGCTGGACTCGGGCGCCATGTGCGCGTGCTGGTCCCGCGCGCGTGCCGTCCGGTGGACGACCGGCCAAACGATGCGGAGCGTCGAGGAGTGGACCCCCGCGGCCATGCCCGGGCGCCGCGCCCGACGTCTGCTGAATTCGGTGACAGAGCATCAAGTCGCCCGGCTCGTACGCGAGATCGGGCGTTGACGGGCATCGCGTCGCGGCACCGGCCGCTCTGCTCAGGCGCGCCCCGTGCCCAGCGCGGACTCACATCGAAGGCCAGGCTCCGCATATGGACTCCTTGCCTTGAACTCCTCTTCACAGGCTGCTGAAGGCTGTTATTCATTCACCGGCGGCCGGCCCGCCCGCCTGCATCCTCATCGTCTGCCTGCGGGACGCCACCGGTGACGGCGAAGAAGAGAACTCGCCCGAACCAACCACCGGATTTCTCGATCTACCGCACTCATGGCAACAGGGCCGGGGCCGTCAGCCGGCCCAGTCGCTGAAGGGATCACTGAATGTACATCGACGCCGAGAATCTCACTGCCAAAGCAGCGTACAAATTGCTGATCGGGAGCGTCATTCCGCGCCCCATTGCATGGGTCAGCACCCTGTCGGCCGACGGGATCGGAAACTTGGCACCGATCTCGTTCTTCACCGTGGTGGGCCGCAAGCCCCCCATGGTTTCGTTGTCCATCCAGCCCCGGTCCGACGGCGTCACGCTCAAGGACAGCTTTGTGAATATGCGCGACACCGGCGAATTCGTGACCCACCTGGCCACACTGCCGCAGGCACTTCCTTTGCACCTCAGTGCGCGCGAATTCGAACCCGACGAGGACGAGTTCGACATGGTCAGGGTGAAGAAGGTGCCCAGTTCCGCCGTGAAGCCACCTCGTATCGAGGGTGCGCCGATTGCGTTCGAGTGCGTGGTGGAACAGATCGTCGCCGCGCCGGACGGATTCAACCACCTCGTGGTGGGGCGGGTCGTGCAGTTCTACATCCGCGATGACCTCTACCTGCCCAACGGGCGGATCGACACCGGCGCCGTTGCCCCGATCGGCCGGCTGGCCGCAGAGTACACGGTGGTGAACAACGCGTTCGTCCCACCGCTGGACAGTGAGACCCTCGCGCGGTTCGACGGCCGCCGGATGCAACGTCTCGACAAGCACGGCGAGGACTACTCGATGATCGACACCTCCGAGTGGTCACCGTCCGGATCCATCATGCGGGGAGACGAACAATGACCGGTCAGGCGCGCGTTGTCACCCACCAGGTGCGCCGGCTCGAAATCGCGGTCGATCTGCCGTTCGAGGAATTCCGTGAGCGCTACGAGCAGGCGGTTCCTCCGTTCGACCCGGACCCCTTCGGCCGCACCGACTGGGCTACGATCCGCCGGATCACCGACCAGCAGGCCCCGCACGATTTCCTGCTGTACTGGCGCGGCGAGACCGACCTGATGATGCGGATGGCCGGGCACGAGCGCCGCTGCACCGCCTACCTCATGGGTAACCACACCATCGCCGAGCGCATGTATCGCCACAACCCCGGTGTCATGCTCTACGCGCCCCTGCGCACCGCCATCTACGAGGACCACGACGGCCGGCTGCGGTTCTCCGTTGATCAGCCCAGCACCCGCTTCTCGAGTTTCGACGATCCGGAGATCGCCGAGGTCGGCGTGGAGCTGGACGGCAAGCTCGCTGACCTGTTCACCGCGCTCGGTCTCGTCGTTCCTGCTGAGCTGACGCGGCAAACGGACAACGGCGAGGAGACTGGAGGGCAGCGCTCATGACAATCCCCACGGCCAGTGAAATTGATTATGACGTGATCGTGGTCGGATCGGGTTTCGGCGGCAGTGTCGCGGCCCTGCGCCTCACGGAGAAGGGCTACCGGGTCGCCGTGATCGAGGCGGGCCGTCGGTTCGCCGACGACGAGTTCGCCAAGACGTCGTGGGATCTCAGGCGCTACCTGTGGGCGCCCGCGCTCGGCTGCTTCGGCATCCAGCGCATCCACCCGCTGAAGGACGTCATAGTGATGGGGGGCGCCGGTGTTGGCGGCGGTTCACTCGTCTACGCCAACGCGCTGTACCGGCCGCCCAAGCCGTTCTACGAGGACCGGCAGTGGGCGCACATCACCGACTGGGAGTCGGAGCTGGCGCCCTACTACGACCAGGCCAGCCGCATGCTGGGGGTGGTCACCAACCCGACCGAGACCGTCTGCGACAAGGTGATGCGCAAGGTCGCGGCCGACATGGGTGTGGCGGACTCCTACCAACCGGCACCAGTTGCGGTGCACTTCGGCGAGCCCGGCAAGTCCACCGACGACC
The DNA here is from genome assembly GCF_055760475.1 of Streptomyces sp. DS1-CR2. Taxonomy (NCBI): domain Bacteria; kingdom Bacillati; phylum Actinomycetota; class Actinomycetes; order Kitasatosporales; family Streptomycetaceae; genus Streptomyces; species Streptomyces sp. DS1-CR2. The sequence continues at coordinate 7,370,800 of NZ_CM147085.1, read as the reverse complement.
CATTCTTCGGCGGCGCCGGGCCACAGCGTACGGGTTGCACCGAGTGCGGCTCCTGCATGACAGGGTGCCGGGTCGGCGCGAAGAACACCCTGGTCAAGAACTACCTCTACATCGCCGAGCGCGCCGGTGCGAAGGTCATGCCGATGACCACGGTGGACGCCGTACGACCACGGTCCGACGGATCCTTCGTGGTGGACGTCCACAGGACGGGCAAGCGGTCGCGGCGCTTCCGGCGGAGTCTGACGGCGCCCCACATCGTGCTGGCCGCCGGCACCTGGGGTACGCAACATCTGTTGCACCGGATGCGGGACAACGGCGTACTGCCAGAGCTCTCACCGCGGTTGGGGGAGCTGACGCGCACGAACTCGGAAGCGATCGTCGGCGTCAGCCGGCCCGCGGTCGACCCCGCGTTCGACTTCACCCGTGGCGTGTCGGTCACATCGTCGATCCACCCGGACGAGGACACGCACATCCAAGCGGTGCGCTATGGCAAGGGAAGCAACGCGATGGGCCTGCTGCAGACCGCCGCTACCGACGGTTCACTGCCCATGCCGCGGTGGCTTCAGATGCTACGCACGATCGCGCGGAAGCCGGTCAGGTCGATGACGTTGTTCAACGGCTACCGCTGGAGCGAGCGGTCGATGATCCTGCTGGTGATGCAGAGCCTGGACAACTCGATCACCACGTACACCAAGCGCGGTCTGTTCGGACGCCGCAGATACACCTCGAAACAGGGGCACGGCGTGCCGAACCCGACGTTCATCCCCGCGGGGCACGAGGCGAACCTCCGCGCGGCCGAGCACGTCGGCGGTGTCCCGGGCGGGGGGTGGGGAGAGATCTTCAACAGGCCGATGACCGCGCACTTCTTCGGCGGTGCGCCGATCGGGACCTCGCCGGAGGACGGTGTGATCGACCCGTACCACCGGGTGTTCAACTACCCCGGACTGTCCATCGTGGACGGAACCGCGCTGACCGCGAACCTCGGGGTGAACCCGTCCCTGACCATCACGGCCAAGGCGGAGCGTGCCTTCTCGTTCTGGCCCAACAAGGGCGACACCGATCCGCGCCCTGCCCCGTCGCAGCCCTACCGTCGCCTCAATCCCGTGGCCCCGGACAACCCCGCCGTCCCGGCGACGGCCCCGGCGGCGCTGCGGCTGCCCATGGTGGGCTGAAACGCTCGGGGACATCTGTACGTGCGCTGCCCGCTCTCGCGTCCAGGAGCGGTTCAAGGCGGTGAGAGGACCGTGTGCCCGCCCCCCTTCGCGGCTGCCTGGACTGCCGGCGAAGGGGGGCGGGCACACTGTCAGTGGCCGGACATGCCGCCGTCGACGGCGAGCGTGGTGCCGGTGACGTAGGACGAGGCGGGGCTCGCCAGGAAGACGACCGCGGCATCGAGCTCACGCTGCAGCCCCAGCCTGCCCATCGGGCTGGTCTGCCGGATGAACGTCATAAGCTGTTCCTCCGGGATCCCGGAGGTCATCTCACTGGCGAAGTATCCCGGTGCGACGGCATTGACCCGGATGCCACGGCGTCCCGTCCATTGCTGGGCGAGGTCGCGGGTGAGGCCGATGAGGCCGGCCTTGCTGGCGGCGTAGGCCGCCTGCGGGGCGTAGGACTTGATCAGCCCGAGCACGCTGGCCACGTTGACGATGCTGGAACCGGGCTCCATGACACGGCCGCACGCCTGCGCCGCCCAGTAGGCGCCGTTGAGATTGATGTCGACGACGCGGCGGAACTCCTCGGGTCTTTCCTTCAGAGCAGGCACCGCCGTGCCTGTGCCGGCGTTGTTGATCAGGATGTCAACGTGGCCGAACTCGTCGATCGCCGCCCGTGCCAGCGCCTCGCACTGCTCCGGATCGCCGATATCGGTGGCGACCGTGAGGGCACGGCGGCCGGTGTCGCGCACCTGACTTGCCACATCGGCCAGGCGGTCGGCGCGGCGGGCGGCGAGGACGATGTCGGCGCCCGCCTCCGCGAGCGCTCGGGCGAACCCGGCACCGAGGCCGGAACTGGCCCCGGTGACCACGGCGACCTTGCCATCGAGCCGGAAGAGGTCGAGGACGCTGCTCATTGCGGCTCCAGGTGTGTCAGCGCTCGAAGTCCGGCGGCCGTGAGCGGCGCGACGGCCTGCCCGACGGTGTCGAATCCTGTGCCGCGGGTCAGGCCCTGCTGGAAGCGGGCGTGGATTCCCTCGGCGATGACGGCGATCTTGAAATACCCCAGGGAGAGGTAGAAGCCGAGTTCGCCGAGGTCCCGGCCGCTGGACTCGGCGTAGCGCTGGGCGAGGTCGGCCGGAGTGGGCAGGCGTTCGCTGGTGGAGGCGGCCGATCCGGTGAGTACGGGTGCGAAGGCCGGGTCGGTGTAGACGAGGTGCAGACCGAGGTCGGCGAGGGGGTCGCCGAGGGTGGCCATTTCCCAGTCGACCACCGCACGAACGATCCCCGCGTCCACGCCATCAAGGATGGCGTTGTCGATGCGGTAGTCGCCGTGCACGATCGACGCGCCGCTCTCCGCCGGGCAGGCGGCGGAGAGTCGGGTGTACAGCCGCTCCATGTCGGCGAGTTCGCGGGTCCGGACGCGCTGCCACTGGTCGTACCAGCGCTGGACCTGGCGCGTCAGATAGCCCTGCGGGCGCCCGAACCCGGTGAGCCCGACCGCGCCGGGATCGACGGCGTGGAGGCGTGCGAGCACGTCGACCAGGCCGTAGGCGCAGCGTGCGATCTCGCTGTCCGGGAGGGCATCTAGCTGCTCGACGGTGCGGATCACTCTGCCGTCGACGTGTTCGACCACCGCAAAAGGCACCCCGAGGACTTCGGCGCCCCCGAAGGCCACGGCACGGGCCACGGGGACGTCACTGGCAGCGAGCGCGGCGACCACCCGGTACTCGCGCTGCATGTCGTGTGCGGAGGGGGTGAGCCCGCCCAGCGGAGGACGGCGAACAACCCATCGTGTCCGCCCGTCGGTGACGAGATAGGTCAGGTTCGACCGTCCGCCCTGCAGCAGCTCGGCGGAGAGTCCGCCGCGGAACCCGGGCACGTGCTCGCCGAAGAACCGCTCGAGTGCGGGCAGGTCGAGACCGTCCACCGTGGTCCGATCCGGGGCGGTCATCGTGTGGCCGCCTCGCCGTGGTGGCGCAGGACGCGGCGGGCGATGGCCCAGCGGTGGGTTTCGGACGGGCCGTCGTAGATCCGGAAGGGGCGGACTTCGCGCAGGAACCGACCGAGCAGGATGTCTCCGGAGACACCGAGTGAGCCGCATATCTGCAGCGCCCGGTCCACGACCCGCCAGATCGCTTCGGCGCAGAAGGTCTTGGCGATCGAGGTGGACTGCGAGGCCGAGCCGCCCTGGTCGAGCTCCCAGCAAGCCTGGAGGATCAGTCCACGGGCGGCCGCGATGTCGATCTCGTTGTCGGCGATCATCTGCTGCACCATGCCGAGATCGCCGAGCTGTGAGCCGAACAGCCGGCGGTCGGCGGCCCGGGCGACGGCGATGTCCTGCGCGCGGCGGGCGATGCCCAGCCACCGCATGCAGTGGGTCATTCGGGCGGGCCCCAGCCTCACCTGCGCGTAGCGGAAGCCCTGGTCGACTTCGCCGAGCACCGCGTCGTCGGGTACGACGCAATTCTCGAAGCTCAGCTCGACGTGGCCGCCGTAGAGGCTCTCGTCGAGCGTTTCGATGTGCCGAACCGTTTTCATGCCGGGGTTGTCGGCGTCGACCAGGAACATGGTCGCGCCGCCCTGGTCACCGGGTTCACCCGAGGTCCTGGCCATGCAGATCGCGAACCCCGCACCGTCGGCGCCGGTGATGAACCACTTGTGCCCGTCGATACGCCAGCCGCCCGGAACGCGTTCGGCGCGGGTCGCCAGTGCACTCGGGTCGGAGCCCGCACCAGGCGCGGGCTCCGTCATCGCGAAGCAGGACCGGATGTCGCCGGCCGCGAGCGGGCGCAGGTAGCGCTCCTTCTGCTCGGCCGTTGCGATGGCCTCCAGCATGTGCATGTTGCCCTCGTCGGGTGCGGCGATGTTCATCGCCAGCGGACCGAGCAGGGAGTACCCCGACTCCTCGAACACGGCGGCCCTGCCCCGCATGTCCAGTCCGTGCCCGCCGAACTGCGCCCCGACGTGCGGCGCGAAGACACCCGCGTCCTTCGCGGCTCGCTGCAGCCCGATCCGGACGTTCTCGGAGCGCGCGATGCCACGGTGCTGTTCTTCGGCCGGGATCACCACTTCGCGGACGAAGTCGGCGGTGCGGCGCGCGAGGTCCGCGGCGACGGGGTCCTGGGTGAGGTCGACTGTCATGGCGCCTCCCAATCTGGCTAATGGGTATTAGCCAGGACTCTAAGCGGGCGCTTGGTGACATGCACCATGGCGCATGTCACAGTCGCTTTCTCGATCGGCTATCGTCTGTTAGTCCTGAAGGGGAGGCGAAGGTGAGTCGAGCCAACGACATTCGTGCCGGGGCGCTGGAGCTGTTCACGCGCCTCGGCTATGAGGCGACCACGATGGCCGATATCGGGCGCGCGGTGGGTATCCGCGGCCCGAGTCTGTACAAGCACGTCGCGTCCAAGCAGGACCTGCTCGCCCAGATCATGATCGCCACGATGGAGGACCTCCTCACCGCGCACCGCGCAGCCGTCGCCAGCAGCGAAGGCGCGGTGGCACGCCTTCGTCGCGCCACCGAGGCGCACGTGCGTTACCACGCCCGGCACCGGCTCGAGGCGTTCGTCGGAAACCGCGAGATCCGCAGTCTCGTCGAGCCGCATCGAGGTCGGGTGTTGGCCCTGCGTGCCGAGTACGAAGCCGGCTTCCGCGGAATTGTCCACGCGGGCGTCGCGGAGGGATGCTTCAAGGTCGCCTCGGCGCGGCTGGTTTCCTACGCCATCCTCGACCTCGGTATGGGAGTGGCGGCGTGGTACCGCGAGGACGGCGAACTCAACGAGGACACGATCGTCTGGCAGTACGGCGACTTCGCCCTCCGCCTTGCTGGCGCGAGCCCTGAGGGCTAGCGCTCCGCTTGCAGGCAAGGCCCGGATTCCTCCTACGGCTGCTTCAGTCCGAGGGCTGCCGCCCCGTAGAGCAGAGTGGTGACATTCAGTCGGGTGGGGTGCGCCTTGAGCATGTGCTCGATGAACTGCGCCGCACTCGGCTCCCCGGCAAGAACCCGATCCGCTTCCTGGAGGTAGGAAATCGTGTCGGCGAGTACCCGGGCGTCGTCCGGTGCGTCCGGGCGCCGATGGGCGGCCACGACGATGTCCGGCTTCAGGTCCTGGATCTGGGAGACGGTCTGGATCCATGCCAGCCGTGACTCGTGATCACTGGTCACGAGAGTGGGGTGTACGTCGTTGTACGCGATGTCACCGACGATGACAGCGGCGAGGCTGGGTACGTACACGTACGCGGAGTCGCTGACATCGGATTGGCCGGTTGCCACCGCGATCACCTCGTGTCCTTCCAGATCGAGGCGGTGATCGGTGAGAGCCTCCGGCACGACGACGGTCGAGCCGATTTTGTCAACGAACATCTGGCCGTAGAGCTTCCGATCACTGCCGGACGCGGCTTCCGCCTCGATCGCGCGCACGGTTCCTTCGGTGGCCACCAACCGGGCCTGGGGGAATCGATCGAGCAGGGTCGACGAGCCAAGGAAATGATCGAAGTGGCCGTGCGTGATGTAGATGGTGGTCAGCTCCTTTCCGCTTGCCTCGATCCAGTCCGCCAGCTTCAGCGCGTCCTCCACTGTGGGTACCGTGTCGACGAGGACGGCTTCGCGCTCGCCGGCGATCAGCGTCGCTGCCGTCGGCGGCCAGGTCCAGCCTCCCTGCGGCGCAGGGACCGGGAGAGGCACGTTCACCGAACGTGCGGGCACGGTAAAGACGCTCAGAGTCAGTTCATTCGCCATTTCTTGTTTCTCCGCTCGGCGTTTCGTGGAACAGGGATTTTTGACCTGTAGGTACAAAATTGCCATTACTCGGCCAGGCCCGGCCCCAGAGGCTCGGGGGCGCGGGTCAGAGAAGGTCGATGGTCGCGTCGACCACCCTGAGGAGACGGCCAGGCCCAGGCTCGATGCGGGCCAGGACGTGCATGCCGGTGATGGTGTTCAGCAACATGCTGGCCAGCGCCTTCGCGTCCCGCCCCGGGTCGATTTCCCCGGTGCACTGACCTTCCTCGATCAGGACCTGGAAGGTGCTCTCGGTGCGGTCGAACAGTCCTCGGACCTGTGCGGCCACGGCTTCGTCGGCACGCCCGAACTCCACCGCACTGTTCGTCGCCAGGCAGCCCCGGCGATCTGGATCGGCGAGGTCGGATTCGACGAGAAAGTGCAGCGCGTTGCGCAGCCGCTCCTTCGCTGGACCGGAGCTCTCCAGCCACGCCGTCACGGCCGCTACCTGCAGGTCCAGGTAGCGGCGCAATGCCAGGTCGAACAACTGGCGCTTGCCGCCGAAGGCGTTGTAGAGGCTGCCCTTGCCGATGCGAAGGGTGTCCGCCAGGCCCTGGGGTGTGGTGGCGCCGTATCCCTGGCGCCAGAACACCTTCATCGCCTGCTCGATCGCTGCGTCCGGATCGAATTCCTTGGGCCTTGCCATGACTCCACCATGCGCATATTTGACCTGTAGGTCAAGTATCGGCGACATCCCGTTTGTCTCGCGCAGGCGGGGTCGTCGACGGGGGGCGTCCGGGGCGGCGGAGCTCGCCGGTGGTCGGACAGTGCGCGGCGGCGGCGCGGGTGAGGAGGCGGCGCATCCGGCATGCCGGGGCGCATCTCGCCGCTCGTGGACTGTGCTCGTTGAGCTCGCGCCCACTTGACGCTATACATTCCAGATAGTCGCTGCTAGCGTTTCCGGCATGTGGCGAGGAGGTCACTCGGTGGATTGCGTTCCATGATCGCCGGTGCCGGCATGGCACCGAACCAGCGAGTGATCGTGCGTCTCATGGGTGCTGGTCGCCGAGACGTCGGGCGGCCGTCGAGACGCCGACCTCCGCGGGCAATCACCCAGACCGACCCGCAAGTCTGGGTGCTCACGCCACTCGCGAGCGGCTGTCCCTCCTGGTCACCACTCATGCGAGTCGTGTCGAAGACCGCCTTTTCTGGCTTGGCCGCGCAGCTGGTGCACACCCGTCCAGTCCGGGGAGCGTGCCCACGCTCGTGCGGCGGTGGGGCGCGAGACGGACTTCCCCGTCCCGCTCTCGGAATGACCGGCTACTGAACTCCTTTCGGAAGGAATTTGCCGATATGTCTGACACTCGAACCGCGGCCACGCGCGCCGAGGTGACGGAATGGTTCTTCGAGGACTATTTGCCGCGCTGGGTCTCCGTGGCCTCGGGCAAGTCCGACGAGGGACCCGAGTTCATTCATAACTACTGGGGCACTCCGTTGCACGTCACGGGGCTGGAACAGTCGTTCTGGTGCCTCGATGACGCGAGCGTGCTCGGCTTCCTGGACCTCAATTACGCGCCCCTGCGGGAGTCGGGATACAGCCACACCGTGGTGCCCGATCGGCGCGTGCTCGTCTACAACACCGTCGGTGCCGCGGTCGAGGTGATCTGGTCGAGGCGCCGCGCCGACGAGAGCGAGATCGAGCGCTGGGCGGTGCAGTTCAGCGTGGCCAAGTCCGACAAGGGCTGGCGTGTGGTCGGCATCCACTCAGCGGCGACGGACAAGGACAGGCTCGCTGAGGCCTGGCCCATCGAATCGGCCCTGGAAGAGGCGAACCATGGCTGAGAAGGTCTATCCGCCGCTGGTCATGCCCGACGGCGTCGGCCGGCAGCAGGTCACTGTGTGGAGCGATGGCATCGCACTCGACGCGGACCTGTACCGACCCACGAACGTCGCCCCCGACGCCGCCCTGCCGGCCGTCGTGCTGTGCCATGGGTGGGGCGGCAGCAAACTCACCGCGGAACGCTACGCGGCACTGTTCGCTTCAGCGGGCATGATCACCCTGACCTTTACTCAGGGCAGCTGGTTCGGCTCGGGATCCCCCCTGCAACTGGTCGGCGACGCCCCCGACCTCGATGACGGCAACGAGGCGCTCACCCGGGTGCGGTTCATCCGCGACCTCGTGGATCCCTTCGCATGGACGGCGAACCTGCGCGCGGCCGTGGATTTCATCGAAGGTGAGCCCAATGTCGATCCCGCCCGGATCGGGCTGTGGGGCACCAGTTTCGGCGGAGGCATCGCCGTGCATCTGGCCGCCAACGACAACCGTGTCAAGGCGCTGGCCGTGCAGGTGGCCGCCATCGCCCCACTGAGTGGACCCGTGGCGGAAGCGGCCCGCAAGCGTGCGATCGACACCGCTCGCGGCGACTTCGACGCGATTCCCCAGGGTGTCGATCCGTGGCCGAGCATGGCGGGAACCCCGTACCTGGCAAAGCTGGCGCACTTCGACCCGCTCGCGCAGGTCGACCGACTGCGGATTCCCACCCTGATCATCGACGCCGGCGAGGAGGAACTGTTCCCCATCGCCGACAACGGACGCCGCGCGGCGAAAGTCCTGGAGACGATTCCCGACAGCGTCGTCGACTACCAGGTCATTCCCGGCATCGACCATTACGGCATCTACTTCGACGGGTACGAGCCGGGCAGCCGTGCCGCCCTCGCCTGGTGGGGTAGCCACCTGTGAGCACACCACACTCCGGCGCACTGATCGTGTCGACCACGCTGGGCCCGCTCCACGTGCAGGATGCCGGGCCCGCCGACGGCCCCGTGGCACTGCTGTGGCCGAGCCTGTACAGCGACGGCGAGACCAGCTGGGGAGCACAGCTTGCCGGCCTCCACGCTCTCGGATGGCGGACTCTGCTGGTCGACCCTCCCGGTACTGGCGGCAGCGCCCCGGCCTCGCGGCGGTTCACCATGGAGGAATGCGGTGATGCGGCCCTTCAGGTGCTCGACGACGCAGGCGTCGACCGGGCTGCGTTTCTCGGACTGTCGTGGGGCGGCATCATGGCGCTGCGGGTCGCGCTCATCGCACCGCACCGTGTGACCGCCCTTGTCCTGTCCAACACCACCGCCCGCGGCGTGAACTTCGGCGACCGCCTCAAAGTCCGCCTGATCACCCTCCTCATACGGGTCGGCGTTCCAGGGGGCCTGGGCCGGCTGGTCGTGGGCGGCATGCTCAGTGACTACTCCCGCCGTCACGACACCGGATTTGCCCCGCGGTTCGCCGAAACGGTCAACAACCTCGACACCGCCGGCCTCGCGCTCGCCACACGGTCGGTGCTGGGAGACCGCAGCGAGGTGATCGACGCCCTGCACCGGATCACCGCTCCCACACTGGTGATCGCCGGAGCCGAGGACAAGGCGCTGCCCCAGGCTCCTCACTCCGATGACCTGGCCGACCGCATCGTCGGCGCCCAACTCGTGGTGCTGCCGCGCGTCGCTCACCTCGCTCCTCGGGAGAGGCCCTCCGAGGTGGAGGCTCTGATCAAGGAATTTCTCGCACCGCTCGGCTAGCGCCGCCGGCAAGTGAACGCCTCGTACGACAGATCGCCTGACGGCACCGAAAGGAACCCACCGAACATGAGTGAGCTGAGCTATGACGTGTACGTCTGCGAAGGTGTCCCCCGCGCCCGGCCCGAGCGGCTGCCCGACGGCGGGCCGATCGTTTCGTCGCCGCTGGCCACGACATTGATCCTCGGAGACCGGGAGGCCGTGCTGGTCGACCCGCCGTTCACCCGCGAACAGACGCAGGCGATCGGTGACTGGGTGGAGCGCTCCGGAAAGCGCCTCGCCTACATCTATGCCACGCACGGCCACGGCGACCACTGGTTCGGCACCGGCATGTTGCTGGAGCGCTTTCCCGAAGCCATCCCCTATGCCAGCGAGGGCACCATCGGGATCATGCGCCGCAACGTCGAAGGGCGCGAGCAGTTCTGGGACGCGGACTTTCCCGGCCTGATCCCCGATGCCCCGCTCGTCTACCAGCAGATCCCCGCCGACGGGTTCGAACTGGAGGGGCACCGAATCGAGGCGATCGAGGTCGGGCACACCGACACCGACGACACGACCGTGCTTCACGTCCCCTCGATCGGCCTGATCGTCGGAGGCGACGTCGTCTACAACGGCGTGCACCAGATGCTGCTGGAAACCCCCAACGGCGGATTCGAGACGTGGTTGTCAGCACTCGACGTCCTGGAGTCGCTCAATCCCCGTGCCGTGGTGGCCGGCCACAAGAACCGTGACCTGCCCGACGATCCGGCCATCATCGACCAGACCCGCCAGTACTTGCGTGACGCGCAACGTCTTCTCGACGAGAAGCCCACCCCGCAGCAGTTCTTCGACGAGATCATCGCCCGCTATCCCGACCGGCTCAACATCGGTCCTGTCTGGTACGGCGCGCACGGCCTCCTCGGAAACCCCGCCGCCGAAGCGACCTCGGACGACCCGAACCACGCGAGCGAGTAGGGGGCGACAAGTGACACAGTCCAGGATCGACCCGTCAGCCGGCCGGGACGGAGCGCCCACGTCAGGCTTCGACATGTTCCGCAGTGCGTTCGTGGAAGCCGTCGGTCTGCGCTTCACCGAAGTCACCAACACACGGGTGCGGGGGGAGATACGGCTTGGCGCCGTGCACCACACCCCCTGGGGAGTGGTGCACGGCGGGGTCTACACCACCGCCGTGGAATCCGCCGCCACTGTCGGTGCGTCGGCCGCGGTGGCCGATCGCGGCGAGGTCGCCGTGGGAGTGGCCAACAGTACGGACTTCCTCCGGCCGCTCACCGCCGGGACGGTGGAGGTACTGGCCGAAGCGGTCCAGCAGGGGCGCAGCCAGCAACTGTGGCAGGTGACCCTCACCAGCGCCGACAACGGCAAGCTCATCGCCCGCGGCCAGCTGCGGCTGGCCAACGTCCCCGTCACAGGGCTCCCGAACACCCTGGGGCAGTCATGAGCATCTCCTCTTCGCCTTCCGCCGCTCACGGCCGCAGCTCGGCGGGCCTGGACGTATCGGCAGCGTTCGCGACCACGCTGGATACACCGGAGCACGTCCGGATCGCCGAGGAGCTCGGCTTCCGGCGTGCGTGGCTCTACGACACCCCGCAACAGAGCCCCGACGTGTGGATGTGTCTGGCGCTGGCCGCCGAACGCACCCATCGCATCGGACTTGGGCCCGGCGTTCTCGTACCGGCGCTGCGTAATCCGATGGTCAACGCCAGCGGGGCGGCGGCTCTCGAGCGCCTGGCCCCCGGGCGCGTCGCGGTCGCCTTCGGTACCGGATACACCGGCCGCCGTGCGATGGGGCAACAGCCCGTCTCCTGGGCGTACTTGTCTCGCTACGTCGCGACGTTCCGCGCGCTTCTCAGGGGCGAGACAGCCGAGTGGGAGGGCAGCCCGCTGCGCATGCTGCACACGGCCGCGTCTCTCCCGAGCACACCGGGCAGTATCCCGGTCTACATCGGAGCGATCGGTCCCAAGGGCATGGAGATCGCCGCATCACTCGGGGACGGGTTGTTCGTCGCCGGAGGCGGCGTCCCGGGCCGGGCCAAGTCGTTCGAGAAGGTCTTGTACCTGGCTGTCGGGTCGGTGCTCGACGACGGCGAAGCGCTCAGCAGTGAGCGACTGCGCACGGCCGCAGGCCCCGGACTTGCGCAGGTGTTCCACTTCTCCTACGAACTCGGCGGCGAGGAAGCCGTAAAAGCACTGCCCGGAGGTCCGGAATGGCTGGCCGTCGTGCAGGACACACCGGAGGCCCAACGCCACCTCGCGGTGCACAACGGGCACCTGCTGCATCTGAACGACGCCGACACCGCCGCCTGGAACGCTGGGGCCCACACGCTGGTCGAGCATGTCACCCTCACCGGCACGGCCGGAGACGTCCTCACCAAGGTCCAGGACCTGGCGGCGAACGGTGTCACCGAGATCGTGTTCCAACCCGCCGGCGACATCCGCCGTGAGCTGGAAGCCTTCGCCGACGCCGTGGGCATACGACGATGACGGCGGAGCACGGACCGGGATCGGCGGCAATGTACGACACATATAGTGAGGAGTTATCGAGCCGTACAGTAGAAGCATGACAAACGCAAGAACATACGGCCAGATGTGCCCGATCGCCCGTTCCATGGACGTCCTCGGCGAGCGGTGGACCTTCCTGATCGTGCGCGAACTGTTGCTCGGACCCAAGCGGTTCAAAGATCTCGTCGACGCACTGCCGACCCTGGGGCCGAACCGCCTGACCACGCGCCTGCGCAGTCTGGAAGACGCCGGGGTCGTTCGCCGGACCACGCTTCCGCCTCCCGCGGGGGTGGGCGTGTATGAGCTCACCGAGAGGGGCGAGGGGCTTCGTGAGCCGCTCGTCGCGCTCGGCCGGTGGGGCCTGGGTCTTCCGCCGTCTCCGGAAATCGATCCGGCGACCACCCGCGTGGACCTCATCGCCCTCAGCATTTCCAGCGTTGTCGCGCCGGACAAGCTCGTCGGCCTCAAGGAGATCTACGAGATGCACGTGGGGAGAGAGACATTTCATGTCGAGATCGCCGACGGCCGGATGTTGACAAGGAGCGGTCCTGCACCCGTTCGCCCCGACCTTGAAATCACCTGCCGGGTGCGGACCTTCCTCAAGCTGATTTTCGGCGGCACGCGAGCCGTCGACGCCGTCCAGTCGGGAGATTTGCAGGTGGCCCTCGGGGGGAACGAAGTGGTCGAGCGTGCCTTCGACCTGATGTCCGGTACAGAGATCGATTATCCGGTGTACCTAGGGATCTAGCGCGCGAGCGCCCCTGTCGCCGGAGCGTGAAGGAGCGATGCCATGAGCTTCAACCCGGCGACACCCGCCCTGTCATTCGAGCCATTGAGTCCCCTCTCCTTCCTGGACCGGTCGGCCGCGGTGTTTCCCGAGCGTACGGCTGTGATCGACGGGGACCGGCGCTTCACCTACGCCCAGTTCCACGACCGATGCCGTCGCCTCGCGGGTGCCCTGGCCCCGCTCGCGAACGGCCACCCGGTCGCCGTACTGGCACCCAACACGCACGTCATGCTGGAGGCCCACTACGGCGTCCCGTGGGCCGGTGCACCCCTGGTCACCGTCAACACCAGACTCTCCGCCCCCGAGGTCCGCTACATCCTCGAGCACTCGGAAAGTGCGGTGCTCCTGCAGGATCCGCAGTTCGACGAACTCGTGGCCACGGCGATCAGCGGCATGCCCAACCCGCCCCTGATCGTGCGCGCGGGCCCGGGCGACGACGGCGCGTACGAACAACTCCTCGCGGCCGCCGTGCCGGCAGCCGTTCCGTCGCCCGATGAGCGAGCGCTGCTGTCCGTCAACTACACCTCCGGAACGACCGGCCGTCCCAAGGGCGTCATGTACCACCACCGTGGCGCCTACCTCCAGGCGCTCGCGATGGTCACGCACACCCAGCTGAACGCGGCCTCCGCCTATCTCTGGACCCTGCCGATGTTCCACTGCAACGGCTGGTCCTTCCCGTGGGCGGTCACTGCCGCCGGCGGGACACACGTATGCCTGCCGAAGGTGGAGGCTTCGGAGGTCTGGCGGCACATCCAGGGCGAACGCATCACCCATCTGTGCGGTGCGCCTGCAGTGTTGTCCATGGTGGTGAATGCCCCCGAGGCCAGCCGGGAGTCGGACGGTGTCATCCGCTTCCTGACCGGTGGGGCGCCGCCGAGCCCCACCCTGCTCGCCGCCGCGGAAGGTCTGCGTATCGACGTCACACATCTGTACGGACTCACCGAAACGTTCGGGCCGGCGCTGTTGTGCGACTGGCACCCCGAATGGAACGGCCTCGACGTGGCGGAGCAGTCCAGGCTCAGGGCCCGTCAGGGCGTGGCCAACGTCATCGGCCTGACCGCCCGGGTGGTCGACCGCGGAAACGACGTCCCCGCGGACGGCACCACGATCGGTGAGATCCGGTTGCGCGGCAACAACCTCATGCTCGGTTACTTCAAGGACGACGCCGCGACCGCCGCGGCCGCACCGGACGGCTGGTTCCGCACCGGCGACCTCGGCGTCCGTCACTCCGACGGATACATCGAGCTGAGGGACCGCAGCAAGGACGTCATCATCTCCGGCGGAGAGAACATCACTTCCATCGAGGTCGAGCAGGCCATTGCCAGCCACCCGGCAGTCCTCGAGGTCGCCGTCGTCGGAGCCCCGGACACCAAGTGGGGCGAGGTGCCCGTCGCGTACACCGTGCTGCGGCCGGATGCGGTCGCCACCGAGCAGGACATCATCGACCACGTCAAATCCCGCATCGCGCGATTCAAGGCGCCCAAGCGGGTCGTCTTCGGTGAGCTGCCCCGAACCTCCACCGGGAAGATCCAGAAGTACCTGCTCCGCGAAGGTGAGCGGGCCGCTTCCGACAACCGACCTTCCTGAAGACCGACTTGACCGGACTGCCGTTTCCGGCTCTGGCACGCCCCGGGCCGCGTACGCTTCCGGCCGCCGCGGCTTCTTGACCTGACCACCCGCCACACAGAACAGGTACGCTCGCCATGGATTTCGCCTCGCTGCCCGACCGCCGCACCGAACTCGACCCGCACGGACCCGCGGTCTCCGACGGTCGTCAGTCGCTGACCAACGCCAAGTTGCTGCAACGCGTCCGAGCGGCGGCACGTCACCTTCAGGACCTCGGTATCGAGCCTGGTGACGTCGTGGCCCTCAAGCTGACGAACCGCGTCGAGTTCGTTCTTCTGCTGTTCGCGTCCTGGCGGATCGGCGCCACCGTCACACCGGTCAATCCGAAGCTGACCGAGGTCGAGGTCGCGCGCCAACTCAAGGACTCCAGCGCACGCCTGGTCGTGGTCGAGGACGGCACGACCGCTGAAGGCGGCATCACCACACTCGCCGTCGCAGACGTGTACGAAGAGACGGCGGGGGGAGACCCCAGACCCCAGTCGCACCCGTCAGCGCCAGCCCTGCTCATCTACACCAGCGGCACGACCGGAGTACCGAAGGGCGTGGTACTTGACCACGCCAACATCGACGCCATGACGGACATGATCCGCAAGGCCCTCGAGTTGGGGCCGACCGACCGGAGCCTGCTGATCCTGCCGCTCTTCCACGTCAACGGCACAGTGGTGAGCGTGCTCACGCCGCTGCTCGCGGGCGCCAGCGTCGTCATCGCCGACCGGTTCGATCCGCACACGTTCTTCGATGCCATCGAGCGCGAGCGCCCCACCTTCTTCAGCGCTGTTCCCACGATCTACAACATGCTCGCGGCCCTGCCGGACGCTGTCCGGCCTGACACGTCGTCCGTGCGCTACGGCATCTGCGGCTCGGCGCCCGCTCCCGCCGAGTTGCTGACCCGGTTCGAGGCCCGGTACGGGTTTCCGCTCATCGAGGGGTACGGGCTTTCCGAAACGTCCTGCGCCTGCACCATCAACCCCCTCGCCGGCCCTCGACGCGCCGGGACCGTGGGGCTTCCGTTCCCTGGGCAGGAGATCCGCATAGCCGACGCGAGCGGCACCGAGCTGGCGCCGGGGGAGGCCGGCCAGGTCCTCGTGCGGGGCGCCAATGTCATGCGCGGCTATCTCGGCCGTCCGGACGAGACCGCCAGGACCGTCGTCGACGGCTGGTTGCACACGGGCGACATCGGCCGCCTCGACGCCGAGGGCTATCTGACCCTGGTCGGGCGCTCGAAGGACATGATCATCCGCGGTGGGGAGAACATCTACCCCAAGGAGATCGAGGATGTCCTGGCGGGCGATGAGTCGGTCCTTGAGGTGGCCGTGATCGGCGTACCCGACGAAAAGTGGGGAGAGGTCGTCGTCGCCTACGTGCAGCCGCGACCGGGCCTGACGGTCGATACGGCAGCGCTGGAAGCGCTGTGTGCGCGCAGTCTCAGCGGCTACAAGCGCCCGACCGCATACTTCGTGGTGGAGGAGATTCCCAAGAACGCGGTCGGCAAGATCGACAAGATCTCGGTGCGAGCAGCCCACGCCGCGGCATCTGTCGGCGCTTGACCGATTGGGGAAGGAATCGTCTCAAGCGTTCTCCTTGCCTCCGATCGCGCGCAGAAGGAAGGGCAGCAGGCGGTCGGCCGTAGCCACCGCGGTGGCCGTGTCCACCTCGTCCGGGAGCAGGGGGGTGAGGAAGAACTTGCTCATCATGGGGCCGATGATCAGGTCGCCGAGGAGATCGGCGTGCTCGACCGGTGAGATTTCGCCCCGGTCCACCGCACTTCGCGCTATCTCCTCCATACGCCGGCGCACAGGCGCCACGAATGTGTTCGTGAGCGCCTCAGCCAAGGGGGCGTTGTGCCCGGCCTCGGCGATCAAGGACCTCAGCACCCCTCCCTCCTTCCCTGTCATCGAGGCCGCCTTGTCCCGGAGGAGGGCGCGCAGGTCGCCTTCGAGGGTGCCGGTGTCCGCAGGTGCCGTGAGCTCCTGGGCGTACGCCGCCGCAGCGGCGACCACCAGGACCTCCTTGGACGGCCAGCGGCGGTAGAGGGTGGCGGTAGACACTCCGGCGCGGGCCGCTACGGCAGCGGTCGTCAGTCCGCCGTACCCGCTCTCGCTCAGGACGGCCAGAGTCGCGTCCAGCAGCGCACGGTCCCGGGCGGCATCGCGGGGACGTCCCCGGCGTGCCGCCGGCCCGGTCATCGGCCGTCTCCCGCGGAGACGTGCACGGACGCACGGGTATCGAAGCGCCGGAGGGCCTGGGCGCTGAGGCGTTTGAAGAGCGCGGGATGCGTGGGAGGGGTCACATTGCAAAGCGTACACTCATACGAAACGAAATGATTTCGTTTCGTATATGCTTCAGGGCATGAAGCCAAACACTCACGTGGACATCGACTCCACGACAGAGCACGCAGCCGAAACCGTCACACGCCTGCGCGCCACCTTTGACACGGGTCGCACCAAGCCCCTGGCCTGGCGGAAACAGCAACTACAGGCGCTGCGACGTCTGCTGACCGAGCAACAGGACGTCTTCGCGGAGGCACTGCACACCGACCTCGGCAAGAGCGCGACCGAGTCGCACGTCATGGAGATCGGCTTCCTCGTCAGGGAGATCGACCACACCCTCCGCCACCTCGACCGATGGATGCGCCCGAGCAAGGTCTCCGTGCCCCTGTCACTCGTGCCGGCCCGGGCCTGGACCGTGCGTGAGCCGCTGGGCACGGTGCTGATCATCAGTCCCTGGAACTACCCGCTGAATCTGGCGCTGGCCCCCCTCATCGGGGCACTCGCCGCCGGGAACTGTGTCGTCCTCAAGCCCAGCGAGGTCGCCCCCGCAACCTCCGCGGTGCTCGCACACTGGCTGCCCAGGGTCCTGGACCCGCAGGCCGTGGCCGTCGTCGAGGGGGGCGTACCGGAGACGACCGCCCTGCTGGACCAGCGGTTCGACCACATCTTCTACACCGGCAACGGCACGGTCGGGCGCATCGTCATGGCCGCCGCGGCCCGTCATCTCACCCCGGTCACCCTGGAACTCGGAGGCAAGAGCCCCGCCGTCGTCGAACCCGGCTCCGATCTCGCGACGGCCGCCCGCCGCATCGCCTGGGGCAAGTTCATGAACGCGGGCCAGACCTGCGTCGCGCCCGACTACGTGCTCGCGATTGGCCCGGCGGGTGATGAGATCGAGACGCACCTGACCGACGCGATCCGCGAGATGTACGGCACCGATCCGGCCCGGAGCGGCGACTACGGTCGCATCATCAACGAGCGCCACTTCGACCGGCTGGCCGGCCTGCTGAACGATGGCCGGACCGTCGTCGGCGGCGACCACGACCGTTCCGACCGCTACATCGCCCCCACCGTACTGGCAGACGTCGAGCCCGACTCCGCCGTGATGCGCGACGAGATCTTCGGCCCCGTCCTGCCCATCATCCGGGTCCCCGACCTGGACGCGGCCATCTCCTTCATCACCGGGCGGGACAAGCCGCTGGCCCTCTACGCCTTCACCGCGTCCAAACGCTCCAAGCAGCGACTGATCGCGGAGACCTCCTCCGGCGGCCTGACCTTCGGCGTCCCGACCGCCCAGCTCGCCGTGCCCGGCCTGCCCTTCGGTGGCGTGGGCGAGAGCGGTATGGGCCGCTACCACGGCTCGTACTCCCTAGACACCTTCAGCCACACCAAGTCCGTCCTCGACAAGCCGCTCAAGCCGGACACCCTGCGCGTCACCTACCCGCCCTACACCCGCCGCAAGGACCGCGTGCTGCGACGGATCACGTGAACCGGCGCGGAACGAGCCGCCGGGGGCTGCTCGATGCGCTGAGCCTCACATCCATCACGACGACAAGCCGGCCAGCCGATACCTCAGCACACGACGGGCGCCAGCCTCTCGCGGGTTCAGGCCCCGGGCCGGCGAAAGGGACCACCGATGAGAACTGATCGAGCGGAAGCCTTCCGCACCGAGCGCGCGGAGATGCTGCGCTTCTGCGGGGAACTGGACGAAAAGGAGTGGAGCGCTGCGAGCAACGCGGCCGGATGGAGCGTCCAGGATGTGGTCGCGCACATCGGCGCCACCTGCCGCTCCTTCTTCACCCCCTCCGTGGTGACGCTGATGCGCATGAGGGACCTCGAGCGGACCAACGAGGTGTTCGTCGACCAGCGCCGAGGCCAGCCGGTCTCACAGACGCTCGCCGAGTACGAACGCTGGAGCCGGATGATCGGAGTGGCCGCGCGGCTGCCCCTCGACTGGATGCGCCTGCCGATGGCTGAACTCGGCTGGTTCCCCGGCGGGCTGATGATCGCCGGTGCGATGACGTTCGACCATCACACCCACCTTCGCCACGACATCGCTCCCGCTCTGGGGCGGCCGGTTCCGGGCACCGACGCCAACCGGATGGCCACCGTGCTCGAGTGGATGTTCGCCGTCCTGAGAAATCAGCTGCGGTCGGCGCGGCCGGCCTGGTTCACCCAGCCGCTCACGATCGAGCTGGAAGGACCGGGAGGAGGCAGCTGGTCCGTGGGCCCGGGCGGCGTAGTGACCGTCGGACCGTCGGACAAGCCGGCGGCCACCATCACCGGACGCGCCATCGACTTTCCGGAATGGGCCACCCACCGGGCCGACTGGCGCCACCGGGACCTGCGGATTTCCGGCGACGCCGACTACGCCGCTCGGTTCCTCGACTTCGTGAAGGTGGTGTGAGCGCTCATCATGGACGGGATTCATCCCTTTCGCGTCCTGCGGGCCCGAGGACTGTGGATCGCCAACGGCGCCATCGCCGGCGTCCTGGCCCTATTGTTCGCGGTCCTCTACGTCGGCGCCAACGTCGATCCGGCCGGCCACCTGCACAAGCTTCCCGTAGCCGTGGTCAACGCCGACAAGGGGGCGATCGTCAGCGGGAAACAGGTCAACCTCGGGGCGCAGACTGCCCAGTCGATCACTCAATCCACCACCGGTGGAGACAAGGTCGACTGGCAGTTGATGGACGAGAAGGAGATGAAGGAGAAGCTCGGCCAGGGCAAGCTGTTCGGCGCCCTCGTCGTGCCCGCTGACTTCTCCTCCTCCGCCATCGCGCTGACCGACACCGCGTCTACCGAGACGCCGGTTCGCCCGACGCTCACGGTGCTGACCAACCAGTCCGCCGGCAGCCTGGGATCCAATCTGGCGAGGGTGGCGACGACGGAGGCAGCCGAGAACGCCTCACGCGAGGTGGGCAGGCAGTTGTCCGCGCAGACCGGTGCCGAGGGGACGAAACTGACCTCCGCGGCGCGCCTCCTGCTGGCCGACCCGGCAGCCGTCGACGTGCAGGACGGCCATCCGCTCGACTCGCACAGCGGCTTCGGCCTGACGGCCTTCTACTACGCGCTCGTCCTCGTGGTCCTGGGCATGCTGTCCGCCAACGTCATCAGCGGCCAGGTCGACCACGCCCTCGGCTACACCCACAACGAGACGGGGCCGCTTCGCAGACAACGCCCACTGATCCGGGCGAGCCGGGTGCAGACCCTCGCCATCAGCAGCACCATCATGGTCGGCCTCTCGGTACTCATGGGCAGCCTGGTGCTGGCAGGAGCAGTCGGCCTCATGCGCATGGACGCCTCCCACCTGCCGCTGCTGTGGCTGTACTCGGTGTGCGCGATCGCGGTCGTCGGGATCGGCGCGCTCGCCCTGCTCGCTGTCTTCGGCACACCCGGCATGCTGCTCGTCGCGCTGGTCTTCATCGCGATGGCCGTGCCGACGGCCGGCGCCACCACCCCCATCGCGGCGCTGCCCGGCTTCTACCGCCTCCTCGCGGAGTTCGAGCCGCTGCGGCAGATCACCGGCGGCGTCCGCTCGATTCTCTACTACGACGCCCAGGGCGACGCCGGCCTGACCCGCGGCTGGGTCATGATGGCCGCCGGCCTCCTACTGGCCGCACTCTTCGGCTTCGGCGTGACGGGCTGGTACGACCGCAAGGGGCTGCACCGCGTTGCCGCCGCCGACGACAAGCCGCAGGCCGCGGTCCCGGCGTAACGAACATCGACCGGGGAGTGTCAGTTCCCGTTCCCAGCCATAGTCACGCGGCGTGGCCGAAGGCCGCTCAGGTGGTGGGGATGAACTGTTCAGCCCAAATGGTCTTGCCCGTACGCGTATGGCGAGTGCCCCATCGCTCGGTGAGCTGGGCGACCAGAAGCAGGCCGCGGCCGCCCTCGTCGCTCAGCCGGGCCCTGCGCAGGTGGGGGCTGGTGCTGCTACCGTCGGAGACCTCGCACGTGAGTGTCCGGTCCTTGATCAGTCGCAGTCGGATCGGGCCGGTGCCGTAGCGGATGGCATTGGTGACCAACTCGCTGACGACGAGCTCCGTGACGAACGAGGCCTCCTCGAGCCCCCACTCGGTGAGACGGTCGCAGGTGCGTTTGCGTGCCTCGGCCACGATCGCAGGATCACTGGGCAGATCCCAGGAAGCCAGGCTCTCCGGGCCGAGGGCCCGGGCACGGACCAGCAGCAGAGCGACGTCGTCGCCGTCGACCGCGGGGTGTTGGGTGTTCAGGACCGTGTCGCAGAGGGCTTCGAGCGAGGATTCCGGCCGGGCGAGTGCCTGGCACAGGCTGCGGTTGCCTTCGTCGAGGTCGTGATGGCGACTTTCGATGAGGCCGTCGGTGAACAGAGCCAGCACGCTGCCTTCGGGCACCGTGAGCTCCGCCGCTTCGAAGGGCAGGCTGCCTAGCCCCAGGGGAGGGCCGGCCGGCAGATCCACGACATGGGCCGTCCCGTCCGGTCCGACCACGACAGGGGGTGGGTGGCCGGCGCGGGCCAGTGAGCAGGTGCCGGAGACGGGGTCGTAGACGGCGTACAGGCAGGTGGCGCCAATGTCTCCCGGGATCTCCGACGCCGAGGCGTCGTCGGCGTCGGAGATGTCCTGTGGGAGCCCGGAGTGGGTCACGATGTCGTCGAGGTGGGTGAGGAGCTCGTCAGGTGCCAGGTCGATGTCGGCGAGGGTGCGCACCGCTGTGCGCAAACGACCCATAGTGGCTGAGGCACTGATGCCGTGCCCAACGACGTCGCCGACGACGAGGCCGACTCGCGCGCCGGGGAGTGGGATCACGTCGAACCAGTCGCCGCCCACCCCAGCGTTGCCGCCCGCAGGCACATAACGGGACGCCGTCTCCACGGCAGGGTGGACGGTCGGCCCCTGGGGCAGCAGGGACCGCTGGAGCGCCAGCGCGATGCCGCGCTCGTGGGTGAACCGACGGGCGTTGTCCAGGCAGATCCCGACCTTGGCCACCAGGTCCTCGATGACGGTCAGGTCATCGCGGCCGAAGGGGTCGGGAGAGGCCGAGTGCCTGAGGAAGAGGGCGGCCCCGAGGATCACGCCACGGGCCCGGATGGGCACCGCGAGCAGGGAGTGCGTTCCGAAGGCGCGGGCGCACGCCGCTTGTACGGGTTCCTCGGCAAGCCACCGAACGATGTCGGGGTCCTTGACGTTGCCCAGCACCGCACGGCCAGTGGCCTGGCAGCGGGCGACGGGAGACGATTGCGGATGGGTGTGGATCGCGCCGATGCCACGTGCCGCGTCGGGCGGGAGAGGGTGGGCGCCGCCCTGCGCCGCTCGTCGCAGCGAGACAGGTCCCGTACGGGGACCGGGGCCGGGCAACTCACCACGGAAGACGTCGTCCAGCAGATCGACGCTGACGAAGTCGGCGAAGCGGGACACCGCCACGGTCACGTCGACGAGTTCCTGGGCGGTGCCCGCCACATCCAGGCTCGCGCCGATGCGGGTCCTGGCCTCGCTCAGCAGGGCCATGCGCTCGCGGCCGCGGTACTGCTCGGAGTAGTCGTTCACCACCAGGCCCACCGCGTGCACCCGGCCGTGCGCGTCCTTGAGAGGGAAGACGTCCACAGCCCAGGCATGTGCCCTGGGTTCACGCGGGAGTGCTACGAAGAGTTCGGTGTATTCCGGCTCGCCAGTCTCGCCGACCCGGAGGATCCGCCGCTCCGCCTCCTCGAACGCGGATCCTGGGAGGTACTCGCTGAGACGTCTGCCGCGTACTTCACTCTGGACGAAGCCCACCGCCCGCCGGGTGGCCTCGTTGGCCCACAGCAGCCGCCCGTCACGGTCGTGGATCGAGAGAGATGGGGACTGCTGCTCCAGCATCCACCACATGAGGTCCTGCAGCTTTCCTGTCTCCGGTGACGGCACGGTCGTCACGAGGAAGTGCTGCTGGTGTGTCGTGCCGAGCAACGGGCTCAGGTGGGCCCTCGTATGCAGCAGGCTGCCATCGCGATGCCGGAACGTCGCCCCGTCGGGGGAGAACAGATCGCCCAAGGGGCGGCCGATGATCTCTGCAGGGGCGTACCCCAGAAGCTCCTGGGCCTCGCGGCTCCAGTAGGCCACACGTCCGTTCCCGTCTGTCACGGCTATGGTCACGGACTCGTTGAGCTGGGCCTCGTCCGGCTGATCTGTGCGTCGGTTGGGTGGCCCGCCGGTGCGATGCATGGTGCACCTGGCCCTTCTGCCTTGTGCCAAGGCACTCTCCACGATTGTCCGAGGAGCGGCCGAGGGCAAGACGAGACGAGGCCTGGCGTCCGCCGGCAGCATCTGGTTCAGCCCTGTGGTCCCACGCCGCGCAGAAACGTGTCGACGACGAGCATGGCCAGTGCGTCCGCGTTCTGTCGGACCTGCTCCGGGTCCATGTCCTCGCTGCCCCCGTGCAGGGCCTCGTCGACGAGGGCGTAGCAGACCCGCCGTGCCCACATAAGGTCCGCGTCCGGGGCGAGGAGCCCTCGCTCTGCGCCCGGGCCAGAAACTCGAGGGCGGCGGCGTTGATCTCCGACCAGATCACTGCGGTGAGCGGGGCATCGGCCAAGGGGTGGCCGAGTGTGAACCGCCAGACGCTCTTGATCCGCAGTGAGTTTCGTGGTGACGCGGTGCAGCGCCACGAGCGGCGGTGCGGTGTCCATATGGGCGTCCTCTACGGCCTCCATGAGCTGCCGCTTAGCTGAGGCGGCGAGTGCCTCGCTGAGGGCCTGGCGGCTGGCGAACCGCCGGTGCACCGTCGTTCTGGCCACGCCCGCGGCCTCGGCGATCTGCTCCATGGACGCGCCGGGGTCCTGGGCGAGCACCCGCTCGGCCGCCTTCAGAATCGCGCTTCCGCGTTGGTGAAGCCAGTGTCAGTGCTGACCGTCTCGGGACGGACCGGGCCGTCCGCGTAAAGACCGCGTCCAAAAACAAATGACGATGCGCACGTCAGCTGGGCTGGCCGGTGCCCAGCAGGACGAGGGCATTGCGAATGCCCTGCTCAAGAAGCTCGTCCGAGAGCCGCCGGTCGGACAGGGCGCGGGAGAGCTGCAGCGTCCCGGCCATCATGGCGAGGAGGCCGAGCGCCTCCACGCGTGCCGCCTGCGGATCGCCCTGGGGCAGACGGGCGACGATGTCATCGATGAGAAGCAGCACGCATTCGGTGTACGCCTGCTTGGTTGCGTCTGTGCAGCGGCCGATCTCGTCGAGCAGGGCGGCGGAAGGGCAGCCGCCCTCCGGGTTGTCCCGATGTCGCACCGAGAGGTACTCACGCACGATCTGCTCAAGTCCGGCGCGGCCGGGCGCCTGGGCGCAGACGTGCGCGCTCTGCGTCTGCAGCTGGTCGGCGACAACGGTGGCGACGAGGTCGTCCTTGGATGCGAAGTGGGAGTAGAAGGCGCCGTTGGTCAGCCCCGCGTCTCCCATGAGCGTCGAGATTCCCGAGCCGTCGATGCCGTCCTTCTTGAATCGGCGCCCGGCCGTCTCAATGATCCGTTGCCGTGTCGCCTCCTTGTGCTCTTGCCCGTATCGCGCCACACGCTTCTCCGTCTCCCCGTGGGCATTGCTTGCCGTCCGCGCCGTCACCAGCGCTCCCCATATTACAGTACGGGCATAATCCAATGAGTGGCGGGGCTCAGATATGAGACATTGCGTGGTAGTTGGGTGCCGGCCACGGAGGCGGGGACCGGGAGGCACGGTGTTGCCCGCGGCGAGGGCCCCTGCAGCAGGTTGACCGGGCAGTTCAGGGCGCGATGACCGGACCGCGCCGAGCGGGTCAAGGTGGCTGCCGACGGTGGCGCCGGAGGGCGGGTGGGCGAGCGGGGCCGCGTCGAGAGACGTCGGGCGCAGCCGCTCCTCCCCCTTTGCGCCGACGCTCCGTTCGGTGCGTCAGGCGGCGAGGAAGTTGGTCACCTGAGTGGTGAAAGCCTTAGCGTGCTGGAAGAGAAACGCATGGCCCGCATCGCTGTACAGCACCAAGGTGGCGTTGTCGAGGTGCTGGACGGCAACGTAGGAGGCGAAGGCCGGGAGCATCACGTCGTGGACGCCGTTGGCGTACAGGACAGGGTGCTTAATGGCTTTCAGCTCTGCGCGCACCTGCTCGAAGGGGACTTCCAGGACCTTGCCCACTGCGGTGAGCAGGCCGTTGGCCGCCGCTTCGGAGATGCCTGGGCCGCCGGCGGCGAGTCGGGTGGAGACGTGGTCGACGTGTGTGAGCCCGGAGGCGCGGGCTGCCTCGGTCTCGGGGTAGAACAGATACAGCATGTCCTCCAGGTCGCCGCCGTCGGGCTTGGACATGATGCCCAGGACCTTCTCGCTCATGGGCGGCGCACCCGGAACCCAGCCGGTCGGACTGCTGCCTGCCACAACGAGCTTGCGCACCAGTTCGGGGCGGTGCAGGGCCACGCGCTGGGCCACGAAGCCGCCCAGGGACCAGCCGAGCAGGTCGGCCCGAGCAAGGCCGAGTGCCTCGATGAACTCGATGACGCCCTCGGCAAATCCGTCGAGAGAGTCGCGCGGCTCGCCGGTGGTGTAGCCGATTCCGATGTTGTCGAAGACGATCACGTCATGGTCGGCGGCCAGGTAGTCCAGGAACTCAGGGTCCCACCAGTCGATGGTCGCGCGAAAACGGTGCAGCAGAACCAGCGGGACTCCGCCCTGCCGGCCCATTCGACGGTAGGTGAACCGCGCGGAGGGACCCTCCACGGTGAGTTCCTCGGCCTTGTCTGCCAGATAAGTGGTCATGATGTCCTTCTCTTGCTGGTGGGGGTGTGTTCGAGGCCGCGCGTGCTTTGCCGGGCACGGCGATGTCGCGCGGGGGAACGCTGAAGAGCGCGGACGAGGCGGATGCCTCGCTCCTTACGGCTGGTCGACGAGTGTCAGCTGGCCAGCTTGTTGGTCTTACGGATCTGCTTGTCGAAGGCCCGGGCAGGAACGAGGCGGCGCGCCGTGCTGATGCGGCGGGCGTTCGGGCTGGCGGCGTACCGCAGCCGCGGCTTGGAGTCGGTGATCGCCGCGACGATCGACTTGACGACGACGGCGGGGGCGTCACCGTCCTTGCCGAACGACACCGCTACCTGGTCGGCGATGCGCCGCTGCTCGGCGTATACCTGCAACGGCATGTCGGGCTCCACGGCGTTCGCATCGAACGGGGTGTTGGTGCCGGCGGGCTCGACGAGCAGAACCCGGACGCCGTGGCCGCGAACCTCGTGATCCAGCGACTCGGAGTACCCCTCGACCGCGTGCTTGGACGCCGAATACGCGGCCATGTAGGGCTGGGGGATGAACCCGAGGATGGACGAGATATTGATGACGCGTCCTTCCCTCTGGGCGCGCATGTGTGGCAGGACGGCCTTCGTCATGCGCATCACGCCGAAGACGTTGATGTCGAAGACGCGCTGGGCCTGAACGATGGAGTTTTCCTCGTCGGCGCCCGATGAGCCGATGCCGGCGTTGTTGACCAGGACGTCGATCCGTCCATATCGCTCGATTACCTCCGCGACCGCGGCAGTGACCGAATCGTCGCTGGTCACGTCGAGGGTGAGGAAGGTCATGCCATCGCGGCGGGCGGGCCCCGGCGCCTTCCGGCTCGTCCCGATCACCTCGAAGCCCTCCTTGACGAGCGCGAGCGCCGTTGCCTTTCCGATGCCGGAGGAGGCACCCGTTACTAGTGCCACCGGTCGTGCTGTTGCCATCATGTGCTCCCAGCTCATTAGATTATGGTCGTAATCTTAAGTTCGAGCGTAGCAGCATTGATGGCTAAGTGCATCACGTGCGTTTCGACAGTTCGGTATATTGCAACAGCAGTGACGCGTTTAGGTGTCGAGTCGCAGATCGGAGGGTGGGCGCGGCGCACCTGGAGGCGGTTCGAGCTGGTGGGCGGGTCGTCCCGGCGAGTCGATGGCGAGCGACCGTGGGACGGGCTGCATGGCCGACCGCGTGCTCTCGGGCCGCGTTGGTCAGGGGGGTGGTCGCGTCCAGGCCGACCGGGGGGTCGCCCTTGAGGTTGCCGAATGGCGCATCCGTCAGGTCCTCACGCCCTGAGCGTCGATCTGCTATCGGGTCGCTCGCTTGCGCTCTCCACCGTGTCCCGCTACGCGATCCGGCGCCGCCTGAGAAGGTCGCTTGCGATCCATCGGTCAAACGCATAACATTACGGTCATAATTCAATGAGGGCTGAGAGCTCTCATTGAAGACGGCGAGGTGCTGGAGCTTGTGCATCTGGCTGCCCGTGACCCTTCAAACGGCCGCGACTCGGCGTGACGCGAGCGTTCATGGTGCGGCGCCTTGGCGCGCCATTAACTGAGCCTCGCTCTTCCGGCTGGCCCTGCGGGAGCCCACCGGCCGACCGATGAGCCGCATGCAAGCGGTGTTGGCCGTAGGCCCCCGCGCAACCCCCATCAATCCATGCTTACTTAAGGAATTGCCCATGTTGAATGCCCTGTGGACCCCGACCGCCGCCGGAGACATCCCCCTGCCGCACCGGGTGGCGATGGCCCCCCTGACGCGGAGCCGGTCCACCCCGGAAGGCGTGCCGACCGAGCTGAACGCCGAGTACTACGCCCAGCGCGCCTCGCACGCCCTCATCATCACCGAGGGCACCCAGCCCTCCGCCGACGGACAGGGCTACCCGGTGACCCCGGGCATCTACACCGATGAGCACATCGCCGGCTGGCGGAAGGTCACCGACGCCGTACACAAGGCCGACGGGCGCATCGTCATCCAGCTCATGCACGTCGGACGCCTCTCCCACCCCGACAACACCCCCCACAGCCGACAGCCCGTAGCACCCTCCGCGATCAAGCCGGAGGGCGTCACGTTCACCGCGTCCGGCTTCCAGGAAATGCCGGAGCCCCGCGAACTGTCCACCGAGGAAGTCGCCGCCACGGTCGACGACTTCCGGCGCGCCGCCGCGGCCGCCATCGCCGCCGGCGCCGACGGTGTCGAGATCCACGGCGCCAACGGCTACCTGGTGCACCAGTTCCTCTCCACCAACGCCAACGAGCGCACCGACCGCTACGGCGGCTCCATCGACAACCGCATCCGCTTCGCCGTGGAGGTCGCCACCGCCGTGGCCGACGAGATCGGCGCCGGCCGCACCGGCATCCGGATCTCCCCCGGCAACCCCTTCAACCTCGGCGACATCACGGAGAGCGACACCCACGAGCTCTACCAGGCACTCGTGCGCGCCCTCGCCCCCCTCAACCTCGCCTACCTGCACGTCCTCGCCCACGGCGGCGACGAGGAACTCCTGCATACCCTGCGCAAGCTGTGGCCGACCACCCTCGTCCTCAACCGGGCCGGCACCGACATCCCCACCCGCGCCAAGGACATCGAAGACGGCCTCGCCGACGTCATCACCGTCGGCTCCCTGTCACTCGCCAACCCCGACCTCGTCGAGCGCATACGCGCCGGCGCGCCCCTCAACACCCCCGACCCCGACACCTTCTACACCGGCGGCGCAACTGGTTACACCGACTACCCCACCCACACCATTTCTTCTTGACTCGGTTGGTGGGCAGGCATGGGTGGGGTGCTGAGCGAGTCATATAGGTGTCAAGTCGAACTCGACATCGAGGACGCGTACCGGCTGACCGGCCTCACCCCGCTGGCGGTCGGCGCGACCTGGCCGTACATCAAGCCGTCCCAGGAACTCGTCGCGGCGTACCCCGAGGACCCGGTCGTGGTCGCCCTGCACGCGACCTGCAGCCCTTCGTCGACCTGGTCGACACCCATGGCCCCGACGCCATCCTGTCGGCCGTCGCCCGCTTGGTCCCGGAAGGGGTAGCCGAGGTGACCGTGTCGACAGCCCACAAGGCCAAGGGCAGGGAATGGGCTTCGGTGAGGATCGCCTCGGACTTCGAGCCCCCTCCACCGCCGAACGAGCCCGACCGCGCTCCGGCCAAGTCGCAACCCCCGGTTGGCGACAGCGAAGCGCGCCTCGCCTACGTAGCCGTCACTCGTACACGCCGACGACTCGACCTCGGAGGCCTCTCTTGGATCAACGACCGCTCAGAAATCCCCGAGCTGAATCCTGATCGTTGACGGAGACATGCGCGCGAGCGGAAGTTCGCAACTCCGCGAAACCCGAACAGGTTGACTCCCGCACCAGACGGTCGGCGCCGTGCAGCGGGTTCGAAGGTCACGAACGGGCTACGGTTCTCGGCATGGTCTGAGACAGCAACCTCCGAGGTCCGATGTACATCACCCTGGGTCCTCACCTGGCAGTTCGTGAGACAGGAGAGGGCCTGAGACATGCGAGCTGTTCATAAGCCGGACCGCGGCGACGGGCACCTGGCCGCGCTGCTCGCCGCTGACCTCGACCCCGTCGAGGCGCTGGTGAGCCATGTCGCAACCGGCAAGGGCATGGCCCCGAAGTGGCTGCTCGCCACGCGCGGCTGGACCCGCGAGGACTTCGACGCAGCCGCCGACCGGCTCCGGGAGCGCAAGGTGCTCGACGCGCAGGGCGAGTTGACCGACGTCGGAGTGGCGCTGCGCCGCGACCTGGAAGCGCAGACCGACCGGCTCGACCGGGAGCCGTACGCGCACCTGGGCGAGGCGGGCGTGGCCCGGCTCACGGAGCTGGCGACGGGTTTCATGGGCACCGCCCTGGGCGCGGGCGCGTTCCCGGCCGACCTGATCGGCAAGGCCGCCTGAACGGCCACCAGGCGCCGGCAGGCCGGTGGGCTGCCCCCCGTTGTCGGCGCCACCTGCCACAATTGCCGCGCACCCTCAGTTGAGAAGGCGGTACGGCATCGTGGCAACACCCAGCGCAGGTCCCATCACGGGGTCCATCGAAGGCAGGATTGCCGAGGAGCTCGGCGTACGGGAGCGGCAGGTGAAGGCCGCCGTCGAGCTGCTCGACGGCGGTTCGACGGTCCCGTTCATCGCGCGCTACCGCAAGGAAGCGACCGAGATGCTCGACGACGCGCAGCTGCGCACGCTCGAGGAGCGGCTGCGCTATCTGCGGGAGCTGGAGGAGCGGCGTGCGGCGGTCCTCGACTCGGTCAGGGAACAGGGCAAGCTGACCGACGAGTTGGCGGCGCAGATCATGGCCGCCGAGACCAAGGCGCGCCTCGAGGACATCTATCTGCCGTTCAAGCCGAAGCGCCGCACCAAGGCGCAGATCGCGCGCGAGGCGGGTCTTGAGCCGCTGGCGGACGGGCTGCTCGGGGACCCCACGGTGGAACCGGCCGCCGCGGCGGCCGCGTTCGTCGACGCCGACAAGGGCGTCGCGGACGCGCAGGCCGCGCTCGACGGCGCCCGCGCCATCCTCACCGAGCGCTTCTCCGAGGACGCCGACCTGATCGGCGAGCTGCGTGAGCGCATGTGGGGCCGGGGTCAGCTGGCCGCCAAGGTCCGCGACGGCAAGGAGGAGGCGGGTGCCAAGTTCGCCGACTACTTCGACTTCTCGGAGCCGTTCACCGCGCTGCCCTCCCACCGGATCCTCGCGATGCTCCGCGGCGAGAAGGAGGACGTCCTCGACCTGACCCTGGAGCCGGAGGAGCCGGGCGACGTCGCCGGTGGCCCGTCCTCGTACGAGCCGATCATCGCGGACCGGTTCGGGATCAGGAACCAGGGGCGGCCCGGGGACAAGTGGCTGTCCGACACGGTGCGCTGGGCCTGGCGGACCCGCATCCTGGTGCACCTCGGCCTTGACCTGCGGCTGCGGCTGCGCACCACCGCCGAGGACGAGGCCGTGCAGGTCTTCGCGGCGAATCTGCGGGACCTGCTGCTCGCCGCCCCGGCGGGCACGCGCGCGACGCTGGGCCTCGACCCCGGCTTCCGTACGGGCGTGAAGGTCGCGGTAGTCGACGCGACGGGCAAGGTCGTGGCGACGGACGTCATCCACCCGCACGTGCCCGCGAACCGGTGGGACGAGGCGCTGGCCAAGCTGGCACGCCTCGCGGCCCAGCACTCGGTCGACCTGATCGCGATCGGGAACGGCACGGCGTCGCGCGAGACCGACAAGCTCGCCGGTGAACTCATCACCAAGCACCCGGAGTTGAACCTCACCAAGGTGATGGTGTCGGAGGCGGGCGCGTCGGTGTACTCGGCGTCGGCCTTCGCCTCGCAGGAGCTGCCCGACATGGACGTGTCGCTGCGCGGCGCCGTGTCGATCGCCCGCCGCCTCCAGGACCCGCTGGCCGAGCTGGTGAAGATCGACCCGAGGTCGATCGGTGTCGGCCAGTACCAGCACGACCTGTCCGAGGTGAAGCTGTCGCGCTCCCTGGACGCCGTCGTCGAGGACTGTGTGAACGGCGTGGGCGTGGACGTGAACACGGCGTCCGCTCCCCTCCTCGCCCGCGTGTCCGGCATCGGCTCGGGCCTCGCGGAGAACATCGTGGCGCACCGCGACGCGAACGGCCCGTTCACGTCCCGCAAGGGTCTCAAGGACGTGGCCAGGCTGGGCCCGAAGGCGTACGAGCAGTGCGCGGGCTTCCTGCGGATCCGCGGCGGCGACGACCCGCTCGACGCGTCGTCCGTGCACCCGGAGGCGTACCCCGTGGTCCGGCGCATGGTGAAGACGACGGGAGGCGAGGTCGCGTCCCTGATCGGGAACGCGGCGGCGCTGCGCGGGCTGCGGCCGGCCGAGTTCGTGGACGACAAGTTCGGTCTGCCGACGGTCTCGGACATCCTGAAGGAGCTGGAGAAGCCGGGGCGCGACCCGCGTCCCGCCTTCAAGACGGCGACCTTCAAGGACGGTGTCGAGAAGATCTCCGACCTGGCCTCCGGGATGGTGCTCGAGGGCGTCGTGACGAATGTGGCGGCGTTCGGCGCGTTCGTGGACGTCGGTGTGCACCAGGACGGGCTCGTGCATGTGTCCGCGATGTCGAAGACGTTCGTGAAGGACCCGCGGGACGTCGCGAAGCCGGGTGACATCGTCAAGGTGAAGGTCCTCGACGTGGACATCCCGCGCAAGCGGATCTCGCTGACGCTGCGTCTCGACGACGAGCCGACGACGGGCGAGCCGGGCGCCGGCGGGGCGGGTGCTGGTGCTGGTGCCGGTGGCGGACGCCGGGAGCGCGGCGGACGCCCGCCGCAGCAGCGAGGGCAGCAGCGCCAGGGACAGGCCGGCCAGGCACCGGGCGGCCAGGCACAGGGCAGCCAGGGCCGACGCCAGGGACAGGGCCAGGGCCAGGGCCAGGGCCAGCGGCAGCAGTCCCAGGGGCAGCGGCGCGGTGGCGCGTCCGCGCCGGCGCCCGCGAACAGTGAGATGGCCGAGGCACTGCGCCGCGCGGGCCTGCTCGACCCGAAGAGGCGCTGACGCACCCGGGGCCGGTCACCACGCAGGTGACCGGCCCCGGGCAGCACGTCAACGCGGGCGGCCGGTGCAAACGCGGCCTGCACACGTCAGCCCGGCGCCACGCGTCTGCCCACGCGGCCCCGGTCAGCCCACTCGGCACGGGTCAGCCCATGCGGCACGGGTCATCAGGCCATGGGGCACAGTCAGCCCACGCGGCACCCGTCAGCCCACGCGGCGCACCTCAGACCGACAGCTCCGTCACCTTGCCGTCGGCGACCTCTAGACGGCGCTGCGTCCTGACGGCGTCCAGCATGCGGCGGTCATGGGTGACGAGCAGGAGCGTGCCCTCGTACGAGTCGAGCGCCGACTCCAGCTGCTCGATGGCGGGCAGGTCGAGGTGGTTGGTCGGCTCGTCCAGGACGAGCAGGTTGACGCCCCGGCCCTGGAGCAGCGCCAGCGCGGCGCGGGTGCGCTCGCCCGGCGACAGCGTGGCCGCCGACCGCAGGACGTGATCGGCCTTCAGGCCGAACTTCGCGAGCAGGGTGCGCACCTCGGCCGGCTCGGTGTCCGGCACGGCCGCGCAGAACGCGTCGAGCAGCGACTCCGAGCCGTGGAACAGGGCCCGCGCCTGGTCGACCTCGCCCACGACGACACCGGAGCCGAGCGTCGCGTGCCCCGCGTCCAGCGGCACCCGGCCGAGGAGCGCGCCGAGCAGCGTCGACTTCCCGGCGCCGTTCGCCCCCGTGATCGCGATGCGGTCGGCCCAGTCGATCTGGAGCGAGACCGGACCGAGCGTGAAGTCGCCGCGCCGCACCTCCGCGTCGCGCAGCGTGGCGACGACGGCGCCGGAGCGCGGCGCCGCCGCGATCTCCATGCGCAGCTCCCACTCCTTGCGCGGCTCGTCCACGACGTCGAGGCGCTCGATCATGCGCTGCGTCTGCCGGGCCTTGGCCGCCTGCTTCTCGCTGGCCTCGCTGCGGAACTTGCGGCCGATCTTGTCATTGTCCGTGGCCTTGCGGCGGGCGTTCTTGACGCCCTTGTCCATCCAGCCGCGCTGCATCTGGGCGCGGCCTTCGAGCGCGGACTTTTTGTCGGCGTACTCGTCGAACTCGTCGCGCGCGTGCCGGCGGGCGACCTCGCGCTCCTCCAGGTAGGCCTCGTATCCGCCGCCGTAGAGGTTGATCTCCTGCTGGGCGAGGTCGAGCTCCAGGACCTTGGTGACGGTGCGGGTCAGAAACTCCCGGTCGTGGCTGACGACGACCGTGCCCGCGCGCAGCCCGCGCACGAAGGACTCCAGGCGCTCCAGGCCGTCCAGGTCGAGGTCGTTGGTCGGCTCGTCGAGCAGGAACACGTCGTAGCGCGACAGCAGCAGCGAGGCGAGGCCCGCGCGCGCGGCCTGGCCGCCGGAGAGCGAGGCCATCTCCTGGTCGAGCCCGACGCCGAGGCCGAGGGAGCCGGTGATCTCCTCGGCGCGCTCGTCGAGGTCGGCGCCGCCGAGGTCGAGCCAGCGCTCCAGGCTCACGGAGTACGCGTCGTCGGCCCCCGGGGCCCCGTCGACGAGTGCCTGGGTGGCCTCGTCCATGGCGCGCTGCGCGGCGTCGACGCCGGTGCGCCGGGCGAGGAACTCGCGCACGGTCTCGCCTGGGCGGCGCTCCGGCTCCTGGGGCAGGTGCCCCACGGTCGCGCCGGGCGGCGAGAGCCGCAGCTCGCCCTGCTCGGGGGTGTCGAGGCCGGCGAGGAGCTTGAGGAGCGTGGACTTCCCGGCGCCGTTGGCGCCGACGAGCCCGATCACGTCCCCGGGCGCGACCACGAGGTCGAGCCCGGAGAACAGGGACCGGTCGCCGTGCCCGGCGGCGAGGTTCTTGGCTACGAGAGTGGCAGTCATCAGACCGCCGATTTTAGCGATCGGACGGACCGCCCACGCCCGCCGCTCCCCGGCTGCGGAAGACACCCCTCACCGGGTCATCGGCGCCACCAGCACGCTGCCCGTGGTGCGGGCCACGACGAACGACTCCCCCCTGGTCGCCTTCGGGTCGAGGGCGATGCGGTGACGGCCCGGTTCGAGTACGGCGTCGAAGACGTCCTGGGCGTGGCTGCGGTAGAGCCGGTCGAGGCGGTACGCGGTGAGGCGGACCCGGCAGGCGGAGGTGACCTCCAGGACCGCCTCCCCGTCGGCGGCGACGAGACGGGTGAGGCGGCGCTGCGGGACCGCGCGGCGGTCCAGGGCGCTCTCTATCTGGGCGACGAGGAGCGGGACGATCGGGGCGAGCCCGTCCACGTAGGCGGCCTCGGCGCCCGCCCGCTCGAACTGTTCGCGCACCGCGGCCCGGTCGGACTCGCTGACGGCGCGGCCGAAGGCGACCGCGCCGTAGGTGCGCAGTTCGTCGGGCGGCACACCGGCCGCGTCCTGCGTGATCTCGGCGCCGATGCCGATGGTGCGCAGCGCGGCGGCGAGCTTGGCGAGGACGGCGACGCGGGCCCCGATGAGCAGGACGCGGCGGGCCGGCGCGGGCTCCGCGCCGTCGTCGAGCAGCGGCCGCAGGGCCTCGCGGTACGCGGCGCCCTGGAAGCGGAAGGGGCCTATGCCGCGGTAGCCGTTGAGCTCCAGGTCGGCTTGCTCCCCGGTCTGCCAGGCGAAGTCCCGCCAGATGACGTCGGGCCCGTCCGCCTCGATGACCGCGGTGACGGCCCCGCATTCGAGGCCCTCGCACTCCGGGCACCCGTAGATGACGTACCGGCAGTCGGGGAGCGGAGCGTCCGCTTCGAGGAGCAGGCTGCGGACGTGGGCCGTGAAGATCGCCGGCGGGATGTCGGAGGCAAGCGGGGAGACGGCGTCGAGGTCGGAGAGCTGGAACAGCAGCGGCGAGCCGTTCACGATGAAGTCCAGGAACTCCCGGTGGACTTGGTAGTCCCCGTTCGTGAGAACCCCACCGGCGCGCATGGCCGGTGCCAGGCCGAAGGTCGCGTACTCGGCAGACATGCCCTGAGTATTCCCACCGCGACCTGATGTGAGCACGGCATGACCGATTCCGCTACGGTCCGCTCGCGGACAGTGACGCGAGCAGCGATGTGATCGTGGTCGGCGGCGGGGTCATCGGCCTGACGACGGCTCTTGAACTCGTGGACTACGGGCACGGCGGGGCCGGGGTGACGGTCGCGTGGGGCTGCGCCCAGGAGGCGGCAGGGCTCGCCGTCTCCTGAGCGGTTCGACCGCGCGACAACAGGTCAGCCGATCGGGTCGCCCTCACGCTCCGTGCCCTGGCCCGGCCCGATCCGGATCTCGAAGTCGCCGTCGTACTGCTCGTGGCCGGCGATGACCGCCGCCTCGACGGCCTCGTCGCCCCTGTCGCTGCGGACGATCAGCGGGTCGTGGCGCAGGTCCCGCATGAGGGCCACGCACATCCCGATCATGACGAGGGTGAACGGCGCGGCGACGAGGATCGTCAGGTTCTGCAGTCCCGTCAGCGCGTTGCCCGAGCCGTTGCCGATGAGGAGCATCACGGCGGCGACGGCTCCGGTGACGACGCCCCAGAAGATGACCACGAAGCGGCCGGGTTCGAGGGCGCCCTTCTGCGAGAGCGTGCCCATCACGATGGAGGCCGCGTCGGCGCCCGACACGAAGAAGATCCCGACGAGGATCATCACGAGCAGGCTCGTCGCGGTGGCGAGGGGGAACTCGTGGAGCACACCGAAGAGTTGGGCGTCGGGAGTGGAGGCGTTGCCGAGTGCGCCGCCCTCCTTCAGGCTCATCGCCGTGCCGCCGAAGACCGCGAACCAGACGAGGCTGACGGTGCTGGGGACGAGGATGACGCCGCCGACGAACTGGCGGATCGTGCGGCCCTTGCTGATACGGGCGATGAACATGCCGACGAACGGCGTCCAGGAGATCCACCACGCCCAGTAGAAGACCGTCCAGCTGCCCAGCCAGGCCGCGACGCCCCTGCCGCTGGACGCCTCGGTCCTGCCGACGAGCTGCGGCAGGTCACCGAGGTACGCGCCCAGCGAGGTGGGCAGCAGGTTGAGGACCAGGATCGTCGGCCCGGCGATGAACACGAACACGACCAGGATCAGCGCGAGGACCATGTTGATGTTGGACAGCCACTGGATGCCCTTCTCGACCCCGGACACCGCCGAGGCGACGAAGGCGACGGTGAGGACCGCGATGATGGTGACGAGGAGGCCCGTGCTCGCCTTGTCCATCCAGTTGAGCACCTCGAATCCGCTGCCGATCTGCAGGGCGCCGAGGCCGAGGGACGCGGCGGAGCCGAAGAGGGTGGCGAAGATCGCGACGATGTCGATGAC
Source organism: Streptomyces sp. DS1-CR2 (assembly GCF_055760475.1). NCBI lineage: Bacteria > Bacillati > Actinomycetota > Actinomycetes > Kitasatosporales > Streptomycetaceae > Streptomyces > Streptomyces sp. DS1-CR2. The sequence continues at coordinate 7,334,650 of NZ_CM147085.1, read as the reverse complement.
GCGGCCCCAGGCGCCGTGCGCGTGCCGCTCGCCGATCAGCGGTACGAAGACGGAGCTGATGGTCTGCCGGCGGCGGCGCCTGAACGTGCTGTAGGCGATGGCCAGTCCGACGACGGCGTAGATCGCCCAGGGGTGCAGCGTCCAGTGGAACAGGGTCGTGGCCATGGAGGTCTCCATGGCCTGGGCCGAGTCGACGGGCTGGGTGCCCGGCGGGTGTGTGGTGTAGTGGGCGAGTGGCTCGCTGACTCCGTAGAACATCAGGCCGATGCCCATGCCGGCGCTGAACATCATGGCGACCCAGGAGACGGTCCTGAACTCGGGAGTCTCGCCCTCGTCGCCCAGCGTGATCTTCCCGTACCGGCTGATCGCCAGCCAGAGCGCGAAGACGACGAAGCCGGACGCGGCCAGCATGAACGCCCAACCGCCGTTGTGGATCAGCCCGTTGAGGAGGCGTGTCGAGACGTCCTCAAGGGAGTCGGTGGCGACGGAGCCCCAGATGACGAACGCCACGGTGAGTGCGGCGCTCACGCCGAACACCACCCGGTCGGTCGCCGGACTCCGTCGCCCCGTCGCCTCCGCGGCAGGTTTGATTTCGGGGTTCTTCACCCCTCAGGACCTACCACAAACGACGTGAACGCCCCGGTTTCAGCACGTGGTGTCGGGCTCCCCCTCGGTGAGGTGGTACGGAGCACGCGCGTCGAGGAGCAGAGTCACGAGCGCCCGTTCGGACTGGCGCAGCGGCACGAACACCCCTTCCCCTGTCCGGTCCTTGCGCACGGTGATCCCGTGCAGCGCCAGCTTGTCCGTGACGGACGCGTACTGCGACGGGTCGAGGCGGTAGCCGCACGGCGGGTTCTGGATGATCTCCGCGGGCTCGGCCGGGTCGTTGTCCGCGCCGCCGACGTAGACGGGTCCGCGGTCGCGGTATCCGGCCACGCGGGCGGCGCCGGTGGCCGCCTCTATCCTGCCGCGATGCTGGTCGGTGTACGCGAACAGGCCGCCGAGCGCGGAGAGTTGACTCTTCACCCGGCGCCGGTTGTTGAGCGCCGGGTCGGCCTTCTCCGCGTCCGTCTGGGGGTCGACGCGGCTCTCGATGAGCAGTCCGACCGCGTGCTTCACGCCGGAGACGTTGCGCAGGATGCGCTCCTGCCCGTCCCCCGCGGTCTGCTTGACGGGCTCGCCGGTCACCGGGTCGGTCCAGATGCCGTACGTGCCGGTGGAGTATCCGCCCGCGTTGGCGGCAGGACGGACGTACGCCGTGGAGAGGGTCTCCGCCTCGTCGTGGACCTGGGTGTCGGTGTTGAGGTTGCGCGGCCAGAGGTCGAAGAGGTCCTTGTCGTAGTACTTGGGTGTGGCCCCGTACTCGTGGAGGTCGTAGATCACGTCGGGCTTGCGGTCGCGGATGACGGCGGCCATGGCCCGCGCCTCGGCGGTCTCCAGGGCGATGTGGTCGCGGTTGATGTCGATGCCGTCGGAGTTGCCGCGGGTGTTCGCGGCGCGGCCGTCGGGGTTGGCGGTGGGCACGACGAGCAGGGTGGTGCGGGACAGGAAGGCCTGCGTCTTCTTGTCCTTGGCGTAGGCGAGGTCACGGATCGTGGTGAGACACGCCTCGCGGCCTGACGGTTCGTTGCCGTGCTGGCTGCAGATGAGCAGCACGGTGTTCGGGGTCCGGTGCTCGCCGATCTGGACGAGCTGGACGGGCCTGCCCTGCTTGGTGGTGCCGGCCTTCTCGACGGATACGCGGTCGCTCGCCTTGTCGACCGCCGCGAGGAAGTCCTGCTCCTCGGGCTGACCGGTCCAGCGGGCGCCGTCGCTCTGCTCGAAACCGGTCCGCGGCGGCGCGGAGGTGGCCTGGGCCGGGGCAGTGAGCAGGGGCGCGGCGAGGGCGGCCGCCGTCGCGGCCAGGGCGAGGGTACGGATACGGGGTGTCATCGAGTGCGATGTCATCGAGTGCTGCCTCCCGGGACGGGGCGGAGCGGACGCGGGTCGGCCAGGTCGTCGGGTGCGGACGTGCGCGGCGCGGCGGCGTGGGTACCTGCCGTGGCGGACGCGAACGCGGCGGCGCCGCCGACGAGCGGGACGTGCGCGGAGGTCCTGGCCAGGTCGATCGTGAGCGTGGGCTTGGTGGACGGCGGGTCGATGAGGTCCTTGTCGGTGCCCGCGACGATCAGCGCGAGGCGGTGGCCCGCCGGGACGACGTGGTCGCTCGCGGCCAGGCTGAGGGTGATCGTGTACGGCTTGCCCGGGGTGAGCGGCAGGCCCTTGCGATCGGAGGCGTAGGTGCCGAGGTCGGCCCAGCCGCGGCTGAAGACGGTCCGGTCGACGTCGGCGGTCTTGGCCTCGGTCCGCAGGAAGCAGGAGCTGTCGCCGGCCGTGCTCGCGCCCCAGCAGGTGCGGTCGGTGAGCGTGGTGATGCCCTCGCCGCCGTCGGCGTAGTCACGGATGGTGGCCGGGCCGAGGTCGACGAGTACGGCCGAGAGGTGGGCGGTCGTGGTCGAGGGGGTGGCGGTGACGGTGACCTTCGACGAGCCGGACAGGCGCAGGTCCTTGCCGAGCGGCTCGGTGATGAACCCGGCCTTGTCGGGCGTCGACTTGTCGATCTGCGCGGCCCAGTCGGTCTCGCTCAGCTTCGGGTCGTCGGTGAACGCCTCGGTGCCCGAGCCGCCCTTGAGGCCGAGCGTGCCGACGCCGGCCGCGCTGCCCTTGCCAGGGCTCAGGCGCACGGAGTCGGTGGTGCGGGGCGGCCAGACGCGGTCGGTGGTCCAGTGGTCGGGGGTGCGCTCGATGTCGGCCATCGGCTCGCGGTCCACGCCGTTGTCGTAGCCGAGGAGTTCATGGTCGAACCAGCGGTGGAGGGTGTCGACCCAGGCGGCGCGACGGGAGTCGAAGGGATCGACGTGACCGGTCTGCGCGAGCCAGATCTTGCGGTCGACGCCCGCCTTGGCGAGGGCGTCCCACCACTGGCCGAAGTGCTTGGTGCGGACGTTCAGGTCCTGCATGCCGTGCACGACGAAGACGCTGGCCTTGACCTTGCCGGCGTCGGGCACATAGTTCCGCTCGTCCCACAGGCCGGTCCAGTCGCCGGTTCTGGGCGCTTCGTCGACAAGTCGCTTCTGCACGGCGGCGCAGCGGGTGCGGGCCTCGGGGCTCTCGACGTAGTCGGACAGCCACTCGGGGCCGCTGTCGTACAGGGGCGCGCCCTGCTGGAAGTAGTAGTCGTACCAGGAGGAGATGCCGCCGATCGGGACGATCGTCTTCAGGCCCTCGACTCCGGTGGCGGCGACGCCGTTGGCGATGGTGGCGTCGTAGCTCTTGCCGATCATGCCGGTTCTGCCGTTGGTCCAGCCGGCCTTGGCGCGTTCGGTGCCGGTGCGGCTGGTGTAGCCCTTGCCGCGGCCGTTCAGCCAGTCGACGACGGCCTTGCCGGACTGGATGTCGGAGCGGCCGCCGACGTCGGCACAGCCGTCGGAGCGGTTGGTTCCGGCGAGGTCGACGGCGACGAAGGCGTAGCCGCGCGGCACGAAGTAGTTGTCGTAGAACAGCGGGAACTGGACGACGTTGCCGTGCTCGTCATACGTCTTCTTCTGACTCTCGTTACCGCGGCCGCAGCACGAGTAGTACGGGCTCGCGTCCATGATCACGGGGACCTTGCGGCCCTGCTGCGCGGGTTCGCGCGGCCGGACGATGTCGACGGCGACCCGGTCGGTCTTCCCGTCGCCGTCGCCGTCGAGCCGGGTGTCGACCCAGACGGATTCGCGGATGGCCTTGTCGTACGAGTAGACGGGCTTCGACTCACGGGGCGCGGCGCTCTGGGCGGCCCCGGGAGAGACGAGAACGGCAAGGAGTGCGGCGGTGGCCGCTGTCGCGAGCGTCCTCCACAGGGGACGCGTGCGTCTCTCAGGTATCGGCATGGGGCGGAACGTACCCCGGTCAACTCCCGTGCAAAAGAGGGCAGTACGTGACGGTGAAAGGTGCGTGGGACGTTATGGCGCATGTCGGCCGAATGGCGATCGTGTGACACGTGAGGCCATGGACATGACCGGGGCGGGAGCGGCTGAATAGGGTCGGCAACAACGTTCACGGCCCTACGACTTGGAGCTTTCGTGTACCGCAGACTCATCGCCCCGGGCGCACTGGCGGCCGCTCTGATGCTGGCGATCCCGGCATCGGCGGCGGACTTCGTCCCCGGGGCTTCGGGCATCGGCGACCCCTATTACCCGGACTACGGGAACGGCGGCTACGACGTCTCCCACTACGACCTGCGCCTCAAGTACCAGCCGAAGACGGACCTCCTGGAGGGCACGGCGACGATCCTCGCCACGTCCACGCAGGACCTCTCGCGCTTCGACCTCGACTTCGGCCTCAAGGTCAGCGAGGTCCTCGTCAACGGCAAGAAGGCCGAGTTCACCACGTCCGGCGTGGAGGAGCTCGAGGTCACTCCTCCGGCGGGCCTGCCCAAGGGATCGACGTTCACCGTCGTCGTCCGCTACGCGGGCAAGCCGTCCGACGTGAAGCTGTACGGCTTCACGTCCCCGCAGCGCACGCCGGACGGCGCCGTCTTCGCCAACGAGCCGGAGTCCGCGGCCTGGTGGTTCCCGTCGAACGACCACCCGCGCGACAAGGCCACGTACGACGTGTCGGTGGCCGTGCCCGACGGGACTCAGGCGATCTCCAACGGCGTGCTCCAGTCGCAGTCGTCGAAGCTCGGCTGGACGCGCTTCAACTGGCGCTCCAACAAGCCGCAGGCGACGTATCTGGCCACACTCGCGGTCGGCAAGTTCGACATCACGACGGACAAGACGGCTGACGGCCTGCCGGTCGTGAACGCGTACAGCAAGGACCTGGGCGACAACTACGGCGCGGCGCGCGCGAGCGTCGAGCGGACCACCGAGGTCGCCGAGTGGCTGGAGACGAAGTTCGGGAAGTACCCGTTCAACGCGCTCGGCGGGTACGTCCCGAACGTGCCGTCGCACTTCGCGCTCGAGACGCAGACGCGGCCCTTCTACTCCCCCGCGCAGTTCGCGAACGGCTCCAACGTGTCGGTGATCGTGCACGAGCTGGCGCACCAGTGGTACGGCGACAGCGTCTCCGTCGACGGCTGGAAAGACATCTGGATCAACGAGGGCTTCGCCCGCTACAGCCAGTGGCTGTGGTCGGAGAAGGAGGGCGAGGGCACGGCGCAGGAGCTCGCGGACTACACATACGCGCAGCACCCGGCCGACGACGCGTTCTGGCAGGTCAAGCCCGGTGACCCGGGGGCGGAGAACCAGTTCGACATCGCCGTGTACGACCGCGGGGCGCTGGCCATCCAGGCGCTGCGCAACGAGGTCGGCGAGAAGAAGTTCGCCGAGATCCTCAAGGGCTGGCCGCAGGAGCACGCGTACGGGAACGCGAAGGTCGGCGACTTCGTGAAGTTCGCCGAGAAGGTCTCGGGCAAGCCGCTGGCGGCGCTCTTCGACACCTGGCTCTACCAGCCGTCGAAGCCTGGCACGGCCGCGGCGCAGCGGGACCGGGTCGCGCGGGCCGGGGTGGCGCCGGCGAAGCCGAAGTCGTGGAAGCAGATCGCCGCGACGAACTCGGTGCACGACCACTGAGGCTCAGTGGCCTTTCGAGGTCAGTGGCCTTTCGAGGTCAGTGGCCTTTTGAGGTCAGCGGGCGCGGGCCGTTTCGGCGGCTCGCGCCCGTCGTGCCATCGGCAGATAGCGCAGGCGCTCCGGCAGGAGCGGCACCACCCGCCGGACGACCGCGCCGAACCGTCGCAGTCTGCGCTCCTGGTCCGGGGTCCACGGCAGGCCGATGGCCTCCCGCGCGTCGGGCGGCATCAGTCCGATCGTGAGGAAGCGGCGGAAGCGAGCGAGCGGGGGCAGCAGCAGCGGCCACAGTGCGCGCAGCGCGAGCCTGACGGGCAGCGGCCCGCGGTCGGGCGGCGGGACCGGTGCGTCGACGGCGACGAGTTCGCGTACGACGGCCGTCAGCTCGATCTCGTCGGCCAGAACCTTGCGGTAGTAGGGCCAGAACTCCTCGACGGTCTGCGGCATGTCACGGTCGTGCAGGCCGAGTATCCGGCCGACCTGGAGCCACTCCGCGTAGAGCCGGCGTTCCTGCGCCTCGGTGAAGGGGCGGCGGCCGAGGTAGCGCTGGGCCTGCCGGTACACGGGGAAGCCGGTGGCGTGGACCCAGGCGTAGTACGCGGGAGTGAGCGCGTGGTAGCTGCGGCCCCGAGTGTCGGTGCCGCGGATGGTCCGGTGGAGATGTCGCAGGCGGCGGCCCTCCTGTGCGGCGTCCTCACCGCCGTAGACCCACAGCATCACGGAGCGCAGGGAGCGCTCGCCGCGGCCCCAGGGGTCCGTGCGGAACACGGAGTGCTCGTCGACGCCCGCGCCGACGGCCGGGTGGGCGACCTGCAGGGTGAGCGCCGAGGGGAGGGCGAGCAGGGAGCGCACCTCACCGGCGATGTCCCACAGGATGCCGCCGGGCTCAGGTGGCTCGGGATCGAGGTCGTGCTGCTTCATACGGCTCCCCAGCGGTTCCCGGGTGTACGTGATCCAGTATGCGACCCCGGGTTCCTGTGGTGCGGCTCAGGGGTGCGCCATGCCGCCGCCCTGCGACTCACTGCCCAAGCGGGACGCCAGGTCGGACGCGAGCTCCGAGACACAGGTGCGCAGGTCCGTCTCGGCGGCGGCGACCGGGCCGCGCGGCCCGCCGGCGAGGTCCGCGCGGGGCCGGACGGGAGCGCACTGGCAGGGCTGAGGCAGTTGCTCGCTCCCCGGGGCGGGTGCCTCCTGATCCCCGGCCCACCGCCGCGCCCGGCCGAGGACCCCCGCCGCGAACAGGGCAACGGATGCGCCGAGTTGACCCACCTTGAGGTGGAATTCCAGGGGCAGGGATACGAGGGCCATGCCATGGACCTACCCGACCACCCGCCACTCGCAACGTGTGGCTCAGTCCCCGTGGCCGTACACCGTCGCCGGGATGCGCAACGGACAGGTGGCGCCACCCCGGAGATACGTGATTTCCGGCATGACGCCACCGTAGGCGCTGCCACTGACAGTGGGGGCCGGCGCTATTCGCCGTCGGTCAGTTTGGTCAGTTCCTGGGTCGACTCACGCTGGATGCGGCGGCGGGCGGCGAACCAGCCGGCGACGAGCATGACCGCGATGACCGGGATCAGCATCAGGGTCTTGCGGCCCGTGTCCGGGTCGTTCCACATGAGGCCGAGCACGAGCAGCAGGAAGACGATCGTGACGATCTCGGTGACCGGGGACCAGGGCAGGCGGAACGACGGCCGCTTGATCAGGCCCTGCTTGGCCCGCCGGACGAACGCCAGGTGGGCGACCATGATCATGACCCAGGTGCCGATGATGCCGATCGAGGAGACCTCGATGACGATCTCGAAGGCGTCGTGCGGGAGGAGGTAGTTGAGGCCGACGCCCAGGACGCCGACACCCGCGGTGAGCAGGATGCCGCCGTACGGCACCTGGCTGCGGTTCATGCGGGCGGTGAACTTGGGCGCGGAGCCCGACATCGCCATCGAGCGCAGGATGCGGCCGGTGGAGTAGAGGCCCGAGTTGAGGCTGGACATGGCCGCGGTGAGCACGACCAGGTTCATGATGTCGCCGATGCCGCCGACGCCCAGCTTGCTGAACAGGGTGACGAACGGGCTCTCGTCCGACGAGTACACCGAAGTCGGCAGCAGCAGTGCGAGCAGCACCACCGAGCCGCAGTAGAACAGGCCGACGCGCCACATGATCGAGTTCACCGCGCGCGGGACGATCTTCTGCGGGTCGGCGGTCTCGCCCGCCGCGACACCCACCAGCTCCAGGGCGGCGTACGCGAAGACGACACCCTGCATGACGAGGATCACCGACATCGTGCCGCTCGGCATGAATCCGCCATGGTCCGTGATCATGCTCAGGCCCGGCGTCTGGCCGTCGATCGGGTGCTGCGTGGCGATCAGGAAGACGCCCACGAACAGGAAGGCGACGAGCGTGGCCACCTTGATGATCGCGAACCAGAACTCCATCTCGCCGAAGTACTTCACCGAGATCAGGTTCACGCCGAGCACGACCGCGAGGGCGATCAGCGCGAGGACCCACTGCGGAATGGTCGTGAAGGCACTCCAGTACTGGGTGTAGAGGGCGATCGCGGTGATGTCCGCGATGCCCGTCATCGACCAGTTGAGGAAGTACATCCAGCCGGCGACGTAGGCGCCCTTCTCGCCGAGGAACTCGCGCGCGTACGACACGAAGGAACCCGAGGACGGCCGGTACACGACCATCTCGCCGAGGGCGCGCACGACCAGGTACGCGAAGACTCCGCAGACGAGGTACGCGACGGCGAGTGCGGGGCCCGCCGAATGGAGGCGGCCGCCCGCTCCGAGGAACAGTCCGGTACCGATCGCGCCACCGATCGCGATCATGTTGACGTGGCGGGCCTTGAGGTCCTTGCTGTAGCCGGCGTCACCCGCGTCGGCGGGCGCCTGGGACGCATCTGTGCGGGATGCGTCCAGAGCCGTGTTGGCGGCTTCCTTACTCACGTGGGGGGATCCCTCTGTGGTGCCCGGATTGCTCCGGGGTCCGGATGTGCTGCGGCCCGCGACATTCCTGACATGGCGCGGACCGACTGTGCACCTTCCCCCACCAGGCAGGGAGCACGCGGTGGCGGAGATCACATAGCGGCACTTCTCACATGATGATCAGCCTCTGTACAGCGGGTTCCGCGAGGCGTATAAGCGCTTGCTCACGCCCCAACAGCCCCTTCACACCCGCCCTTTCCACCCCGCGGCGCTTTCACAACTTTGGTGTCTCAGCAATACTGTTGAACCTGCCGGGTGTGCGGAACCGGAGCACGCAGGACGCGGGACCCGAGAAGCGAGGCGCAGCATGACGACGGACACCGGGGAGCCGACGCTCACGGTCGACGAACTGGCCGCGCGCGCGGGCGTCACCGTCCGTACGATCCGCTTCTACAGCACGAAGGGCCTGCTCCCGCCGCCCGTGATCGGGCCGCGGCGCGTCGGCCACTACGGCCGTGACCACCTCTCCCGGCTCGCGCTCATCGAGGAGCTCCAGCACCAGGGCATGACGCTCTCCGCGATCGAGCGGTATCTGGAGCAGCTGCCCGCTGACCTCAGCGCGGACGACCTGGCGATCCACCGCGCGCTGGTGGCGAGCTGGGCCCCGGACTCGGCGGAGGACGTCACACGGGCCGAGCTGGAGCGCCGGGCCGGGCGCGCCCTGTCCGGGCAGGATCTGGACCGGCTGGCCGCGATGGGTGTCGTCGCGTACCTGGAGGACAGCGACAGCTTCCGCGTGGACCCCGGTCTGCTGCGGCTCGGGGTGGAGCTGCTCGGGGTGCCGATCGCGCACGAGACGATCCTCGCGGCGCGCACCGTCCTCATGGAGCACACGAGGGACGCCGCCCAGGAGCTGACGCGGCTGTTCCGCGACGAGGTGTGGGGGCCCTACCGGGAGCGCGAGTCGAACCCCGAGGATCCCGCGCACGTGGCGGCGATGAAGTCCCTGTCGGCCCATATGCAGCCGATGGTGGTGCAGGCGCTGGTCACGGCGTTCCAGCGGTCGCTGAAGGAGCAGCTGCGGGAGGCGTTCCGCGCCGAGGGCTGACCCCCGGCGCGGAACCCCCGTGACCGTCAGGCGTCGGTGAAGGTCTCGCCCTTCCCGGCCTTCTCGACGAGCAGCGCGGTCGGCTGGAAGCGCTCGCCGTAGCGCTCGGCCAGTTCGCGCGAGCGGGCCACGAAGCCGGGCAGACCGCCCTCGTAGCCGTTGATGTACTGCAGGACTCCGCCGGTCCAGCCGGGGAAGCCGATGCCGAAGATGGAGCCGATGTTGGCGTCCGCGACCGAGGTCAGGACGCCCTCCTCCAGGAGGCGCACGGTGTCGAGCGCCTCGGAGAAGAGCATGCGCTCCTGCATGTCCTCGAACGGGATCTCGTACCCGGGCTTGGTGAAGTGCTCGCGCAGGCCCGGCCACAGCCCGGCACGCTTGCCGTCGACGTACTCGTAGAAGCCCGCGCCGCCGCTGCGTCCGGGACGGTCGAACTCCTCGACCATGCGGTCGATGACGACGTCCGACGGGTGGCCCGCCCAGGTGCCGCCCGCTTCCTCGACGGCGCGCTTGGTCTCGTTACGGATCTTGCGGGGCAGCGTCAGCGTCAGTTCGTCCATCAGGGACAGGACCTTGGCCGGGTAGCCCGCCTGGGCGGCGGCCTGCTCGACGGAGGCGGGCTCGATGCCCTCGGCGACCATCGCGACGCCCTCGTTGATGAAGTGACCGATGACGCGCGAGGTGAAGAAGCCGCGCGAGTCGTTCACGACGATCGGCGTCTTGTTGATCTGGCGGACCAGGTCGAAGGCGCGGGCGAGCGCCTCGTCACCGCTGTGCTCGCCCTTGATGATCTCGACGAGCGGCATCTTGTCGACGGGCGAGAAGAAGTGCAGCCCGATGAAGTCCTCGGGGCGCTCGACGCCCTCGGCGAGGAGGGTGATCGGCAGCGTCGAGGTGTTGGAGCACAGCAGCGCGTCGGGCTCGATGACGTGCTGGATCTCCTTGAACACCTTGTGCTTGAGCGCCGGGTCCTCGAAGACGGCCTCGATCACGGCGTCGCAGCCCGCGAGGTCCTGCGGCTCGGCGGTGGGCGTGATCCGGGCGAGGAGCGCGTCCGCCTTCTCCTGGGTGGTGCGTCCGCGGGAGACGGCCTTCGCGCAGAGCTTCTCGGAGTAGCCCTTGCCCTTGGCGGCGGCGTCGGCGGTCACGTCCTTGAGGACGACCTCGATGCCGGCGCGGGCGCACGAGTAGGCGATGCCCGCGCCCATCATGCCGGCGCCGAGGACGGCGACCTTGCGGACGGGGCGCTTGTCGATGCCCTTCGGCCGGTTCGCGCCGGAATTGACGGCCTGGAGGTCGAAGAAGAACGCCTGGATCATGTTCTTCGCGGTCTGACCGGTCACGAGCTCGGTGAAGTAGCGCGCCTCGATGGTCATGGCCGTCTCGAAGTCGACCTGGGAGCCCTCGACGGCCGCGGCGAGGATGTTACGCGGGGCCGGGTAGGGGGCGCCGTTCGTCTGCTTCTTCAGGTTGGCGGGGAAGGCGGGCAGGTTCGCCGCGAACTTCGGGTTGGCCGGGGTGCCGCCCGGGATGCGGTAGCCGGGCTTGTCCCAGGGCTGCTGCGACTCGGGGTTGGCGTCGATGAAGGCGCGCGCCTGGGCGAGCATCTCCTCGGGGGTGGCCGCCACTTCGTGGACGAGGCCGTTCTCCAGGGCGCGCTTCGGGGTGTACTGGGTGCCCTGGAGGAGCACCTTCAGCAGGGCGTCGGTGATGCCCATGAGGCGCACGGTGCGGGTGACGCCGCCGCCCGCGGGGAGCAGGCCGAGCGTGACCTCCGGGAGGCCGATCTTGGAGCCCGGGGCGTCGAGGGCGATGCGGTGGTGGGAGGCGAGCGCGATCTCGTAACCGCCGCCCAGGGCCGCGCCGTTGATCGCCGCGACGACGGGCTTGCCGAGCGTCTCGATGCGGCGCAGGGAGTTCTTGATGCCGGTGCCGGTCTCGAACGCCTGCTGGGCGTTCTCGGGGCCGACCTTCATCATGTCCTTCAGGTCACCGCCCGCGAAGAACGTCTTCTTGGCGGAGGTGTAGATGATGCCGCGGATTCGCTCGCGCTCGGCTTCGGCTCGGTCGGCGATCGCGGCGATGGAGTCCTTGAACGCCTGGTTCATGGTGTTCGCGGACTGGTCGGGGTCGTCGAGAACGAGCGTGACGATGCCGGTCTCGTCTTCTTCCCAGCGGATTGTGGTGCTGGCGGTCATGTGTACTCCGTGAAGTCTTGTGCGGGCGGTGAGGTGGGGGTGGGCTAGTGCTTCGTCGCTGGGTGCGGGTGCGTGGGGGCTGGTCGCGCCGTTCCCCGCGCCCCTGAAGGCGAGCGGCTCCGCCACTCTCGGGGAAATGCCGCCCGGACGGCGTGCATTTCAGGGGGCGGGGCTGTATCGATTTGCGACTCCGCCGCGTGGCGTGACCAGCCACAGACAACCCGCACCTGGCAACGACGAGGCAGCCCGACGGCGCTTAGCCGGAGACCCGTTCCACGATCGTGGCAATGCCCATGCCGCCGCCGACGCACAGCGTGGCGAGGCCGTAGCGCTTGTCCTGGCGCTCCAGTTCGTCGACGAGGGTGCCCAGGATCATCGCGCCGGTCGCCCCCAGCGGATGCCCGAGCGCGATGGCCCCGCCGTTCACGTTCACCTTGTCCAGGGACAGCCCCATGTCCCGCACGAAGCGGAGCACCACCGCCGCGAAGGCCTCGTTGATCTCGACAAGGTCGATGTCATCGATGGTCAGACCCGCCTTGGCGAGGGCCTTACGGGTGGCCGGTGCAGGTCCGGTGAGCATGATCGTCGGCTCGGAGCCGGAGACGGCCGCGGAGACGATCCGCGCGCGCGGGGTCAGGCCGTGGCGCTCGCCGACCTCCTTGGTGCCGATGGCGACGAGGGACGCGCCGTCGACGATGCCGGAGGAGTTGCCCGCGTGGTGGACGTGGTCGATCTTCTCGACCCAGTGGTACTTCTGCAGCGCGACGGCGTCGAAGCCGCCGAGGTCACCGATGTCCGCGAACGACGGCTTCAGCTTGGCGAGCGAGTCGGCGGTCGTGCCGGGGCGCAGGAACTCGTCGTGGTCGAGGACGGTGAGGCCGCTGCGGTCGGTGACGGGCACGACGGAGCGGGCGAAGCGGCCGTCCTTCACGGCGGCGGCCGCGCGCTCCTGCGAGAGCGCCGCGTACTCGTCGACGTCGCGCCGGGAGAAGCCCTCGATGGTGGCGATCAGGTCCGCGCCGATGCCTTGCGGCACGAAGCCCGTCTCGTAGTTGGTCATCGGGTCGGCGAACCAGGCGCCGCCGTCCGAGGCCATCGGGACGCGCGACATCGACTCGACGCCGCCGGCGAGGACGAGGTCCTCCCAGCCGGAACGGACCTTCATGGCCGCCAGGTTGACCGCTTCGAGGCCCGAGGCACAGAAGCGGTTCTCCTGCACTCCGGCCACCGTGTCGGGGAGCCCGGCCGCGATGGCCGCGATCCGCGCGATGTCGGAGCCCTGGTCGCCGACCGGGCCGACGACGCCGAGCACGATGTCGTCGATGGCGGCGGGGTCGAGGCCCGGGAAGCGCCGCTGGACCTCGTGGATCAGTCCGACGACGAGGTCGATCGGCTTGGTGCCGTGCAGGGCGCCGTTCGCCTTGCCGCGTCCGCGCGGGGTGCGGATCGCGTCGTACACGTACGCTTCGGTGCTCACTCGCTTGCCTTTCGATGAGGGTGGGCCGGGCGATGAGGTGGGCCGGGCCGGGAGGTCGGTGGGGAGTCAGCCGAGCAGGGAGCGCCCGATGATCTCCTTCATGATCTCGGTCGTGCCGCCGTAGATAGTCTGGATGCGTCCGTCGGTGAAGGCCTTGGCGACGCGGTACTCCGTCATGTAGCCGTAGCCGCCATGGAGCTGGAGGCAGCGGTCCGCTACGCGCTTCTGGAGCTCGGTGGCCCACCACTTGGCCATCGAGGCGTGCACCGCGTCGAGTTCGCCGTTCGAGTGGTCGACGATGCAGCGGTCCAGGAAGGTCCGGGTGACGGCGCACTCGGTGGCCATCTCGGCTATCTCGAACCGGATGTGCTGGAGCTTGGCAAGCGGGCGGCCGAAGGCCTCGCGCTCCTTGACGTACGTCGTGGTGATCTCCAGGAGGTACTCGGCGGCGGCGATCCCGGCGACGGCGATGCCCATGCGCTCCTGCGCGAGGTTCGTCATCAGGTGGACGAAGGCGCCGTTGAGCTCGCCGAGGAGATTCTCCTTCGGAACGCGTACGTCGTTGAAGAAGAGCTCGGCCGTGTCCTGGGACTTCTGGCCGATCTTGTCGAGATTGCGGCCGCGCTCGAAGCCCTCCATGCCGCGCTCGACGACCAGGAGGGACAGGCCGTGGGCGCCGCCGTCGGGCGTCGTCTTCGCGACGACGATCACGAGGTCGGCGAGGATCCCGTTCGAGATGAACGTCTTGGAGCCGTTGAGCAGCCAGTGGTCGCCGCGGTCCTCGGCCGTGGTGCGGATGCCCTGGAGGTCGGATCCGGCGCCCGGCTCGGTCATCGCGATGGCCGTGATCAGGGAGCCGTCGCAGAAGCCGGGCAGCCAGCGGCGCTTCTGCTCGTCCGTGGCGAGCGACGTCAGATACGGCCCGATGATGTCGTTGTGGAGTCCGATCGCGAGGCCGGCGGCTCCCGCGCGGGTGAACTCCTCGGCGAGTACGGCGCTGTAGCGGAAGTCGGCGTTCCCGCCGCCCCCGAACTCCTCGGGCACGGCGAGCCCGAGGAGGCCCTGCCGGCCGGCCGCGAGCCAGGCCTCGCGCGAGACGATGCCGTCCTTCTCCCACTGCTCGTAGTGCGGGGTGACCTCCTTGGCGAGGAAGGTGCGGACGGTCTCGCGGAACGCGTCGTGCTCCTCGGTGAAGATCTGCCGTTCCATTGCCATCGTGGTGCCCTCCCCTACAGCCAGTTCTTGACGGTCTCGACCAGCCGGGCGGGCTCGGGCCCGACCGGGATGACGTTCAGCATGGTGACGCCGGCGGCGCGGAAGGCCTCGACACGCTCACGCACATAGCTCTCGGGTCCGCACAGGCTCATGAGCTCGCAGAACTCGTCCGGGACGGCGGCCTCGGCCTCCTTCTTCTTCCCCGAGAGGTAGAGCTCCTGGATGAGCTTGGCCTCCTTCTCGTAGCCGTAGGCCACGGCGAGGTCGTTGTAGAAGTTCTTGCCGACCGCGCCCATGCCGCCCACGTAGAGGGCGATGTTGGGGCGGGCGAGGTCGCGGGCGGCCGCCGCGTCCTCGCCGATGGCGAGCAGTCCGCCCGCGACGACCTGGAGCGGCCCGAGCTCGGGCGCGCGCTCGGCAGCGCCCTCGGCGAGCGGGGTGCCCCACACCTGGTGGGCCTTCTCGGGAATGAAGAGCGTGGGCAGCCAGCCGTCGGCGGTCTCGGCGGTCATCCGCACGTTCGCCGGGCCCAACGAGGCGACGTACAACGGCACTTCGGGGCGTACCGGCTTGGAGAGGATCTTCAGGGGCTTGCCGAGCCTGCCGCCCTTCTCCGGGGGCAGCGGCATGTCCGTGATGCCGTGGTGGTCGATGATCTCGCGGCGCAGGATGCGGCGGGTCAGCTCGATGGTCTCGCGGGTGCGGCCGAGCGGCTTGTCGTACGCCTTGCCGTGCCAGCCCTCGACGACCTGCGGGCCCGACGCGCCCAGGCCGATGATGGCGCGGCCGCCGGAGACGGCGTCGAGTCCGGCGGCGGTCTGGGCGATGAGGGCGGGGGTGCGCGAGTAGACGTTGAGGATCGCGGCGCCGATCTTCATGCGCTCGGTGCGGGCGGCGAGATAGCCCATGATCGTGGGCGAGTCGAAGCCGTAGGCCTCCGCGACCCAGACGGCGTCGAGGCCCGCCGACTCGAGCGCGGCGGCGTCGTCGGCCGCCTGTCGGGGGTCGGCTGCGTAGGCGAGGGGTGCGGACAGCTCCATCAGTTCTCTTCCTTCGTCAGGCTCGGTACGTCCCAGTCGCGGGCCACCCCGGCGGTGTCGGCGCCCGGCTGCGCGGGGCCGCTGCGGACGGCGGTGGGGGTCGCGGAGAAGCGGGGTGCGGGGGCGGGCTGGGTGATGCCGCCGTGGTCGGTGAAGGTGCCGCGCGCCGCCAGGTGGGGGTGGCCGGGCGCCTCGCGCAGGGACAGGACCGGCGCCACGCAAGCGTCGGACCCCTCGAAGACGGCGGTCCACTCCTCGCGGGTACGGGTCTTGAAGCGGGCGGCGACAGCGTCGCGCAGCTCGCCCCAGCGGGCGAGGTCCTTGCGGGCGGGGGCCGTGTCCCCGATGCCGAGGAGTGCGATGAACTCGTCGTAGAACTGCTGCTCAAGGGCGCCGACCGCCATGTACTGGCCGTCGGAGGTCTCGTACGTCCCGTAGAACGGGGAGCCGCCGTCGAGGAGGTTGCTGCCGCGCCGGTCCTGCCAGCCGCCGGCCGCGAGCATGCCGTGGATCATCGCGGCGAGATGCGAGGCGCCGTCGACGATCGCGGCGTCCACGACCTGGCCCGCGCCGGTGTCACGTGCGTGGTGGAGGGCGGCGAGGATGCCGACGACGAGGTAGAGCGAGCCACCCGCGAAGTCACCGACGAGGTTCGCGGGGACGGTCGGCGGCTCGTCCGGCTTGCCGATCATCCCGAGGGTGCCGGTGAGGGCGATGTACGCGATGTCGTGTCCGGCGCGCTGCGCGAGGGGGCCTTCCTGGCCCCAGCCCGTCATGCGTCCGTAGACGAGGCGCGGGTTGCGGGCCTGGCAGGCGTCGGGGCCGACGCCGAGGCGCTCGGCGACGCCTGGACGGTAGCCCTCGATGAGGACGTCCGCCTTGGCGACGAGGTCGAGGACGCGCGCGGGGCCGTCGTCCGCCTTGAGGTCGATGATCACGGAGCGTTTGTTGCGGTTGGTGATGTCGTACTCAGGGTTGATCGCGAGCCCGGCGCCTCCGGGGCGGTCCACGCGCACGACATCGGCGCCCAGGTCGGCGAGGAGCATCGCGGCGAACGGGCCCGGGCCGATGCCCGCCAGTTCGACCACGCGCACCCCGGCGAGCGGGCCGCTGTCCGTCATCCCTGCCACTGCCATCGAGCCCCCAGCACTGTGACACAACTGATGTAACACCAGGGATGCTAAGAACGTGTTCCACTCAGCACAACCCCTGGCGAGCAAGCGCTTAGTAATTTACGACGCACAGCTGCGGTGTTGCCAGGAGGCACGTACGGATTCGGGGTAACTCGCCTGAACCGGGATGCCGTCACGTCCGGCCGGGGCGGCGCTCATCGCGCGTCCAGGCGACGAGCTCGGGGTGCCGGGTGCCACGGAGGACTTCCCGTGGGGTGAGACGGTCGCGAAGGTGAACAAGAAGGTGTTCGTGCGAACTCCCGTACGCGCGCCCACGTCGTGAGCGCCCGCTGCGACGGGTCCTTCGGCTCGGCCACGACGACCTCCCGCTCCGGGCGGGGCCCCTGAACCTCCGCTCACCCCTCACGCTAGCCTCGGCCACCGACAACGGCGCGGGGCGCAGGGCTGAGGGGTGTCATGACCAGGCAGGACAGCGGGCACGACAAGGACCGGGACATGCGGGACAGGCCCGGCAGGGCCGACAGGGCGGGCCGCGAGTACGACATCGTGCTCTTCGGGGCGACCGGGTTCGCCGGCGCGCTCACCGCCGAGTATCTGGCGGCGCACGCGCCCGAGGGGCTGCGTTGGGCCGTCGCGGGGCGTGACACAGGGAAGCTGGAGCGGCTGCGCGAGCGCCTCACCGCGATCGACCCCGCGTGCGCCGTGCTGCCACTGGTCCGCGCGGACGTCGCCGACCCGGCGTCCCTGCGCGCCCTCGCCGCACGCACGCGCGTGGTGGCCACGACCGTCGGCCCGTACGTCACCTACGGCCAGGACCTGGTGGCGGCGTGCGCCGAGGAGGGCACCGACTACACGGACCTGTGCGGCGAGCCCGAGTTCGTCGACGTCACATACGTCCGGCACGACGCCCGCGCGCGGGAGACCGGGGCGCGCCTCGTCCACGCGTGCGGCTTCGACTCGATCCCGCACGACCTGGGCGTGCTCTTCACGGTGGGTCAGCTCCCCGAGGACGTGCCGCTGCGCATTGACGGGTTCGTGCGGTCGAACGCGACGTTCTCGGGCGGCACGTTCGCGTCCGCGCTGACGCAGTTCTCGCGGGGCCGGCAGATGCTGGCCGCGCAGCAGGACCGGCGGCGGCACCAGCCACGCCTCGTCGGCCGCAGGGCGTACGCGCCGACGGGCGCGCCCCGCTACGCCAAGGAGGTAGACGCGTGGGCGCTGCCGCTCCCGACGATCGATCCGCAGATCGTGCAGCGGTCCGCGCGGGCCCTGGAGCGCTACGGTCCCGACTTTCGATACCGGCACTACGCGGCGGTGCGGCACCTGCCCGTCGCGTTCGGCGGTGTCGCGGCCACGGGCGCACTGTTCGCCGCAGCCCAACTGCCGCCCGCGCGCAGGTGGTTGTCCGATCGGCTCAAGCCGGGCGACGGCCCGGACGAGGCGCGGCGCGCGGCCAGCTGGTTCTCGGTGCGCTTCGTCGGCGAGGGCGGCGGCCGCCGCGTGTACACGGAGGTCTCGGGCGGGGACCCCGGCTACGACGAGACGGCGAAGATGCTCGGCGAGTCGGCCATGTGCCTGGCCCTGGACGACCTGCCCGAAACCTCGGGCCAGGTCACCACGGCTGTCGCGATGGGCGATGCCCTGACGACCCGCCTGCGGGACGCGGGGATCACGTTCCGGGTGGCGGCTGCGCGGTAGGGGTAGGTGCGCGCTGGGGACGCGGCACGTCGCTACGCGCGCGTGGCGCCCTCCTGGGCCTCCGCCAGTGCTCGCCTGCACAGGGCGTCCGCCCTGCGCGTCGTTTCGGGCTGGCGGTAGTTCGGCGTGAGGCTCAGGGTGTGGGCGCACGCGGTATCGAGGCTCGTGCGGTGGCCGACCGAGACGTAGACGGGCTTGACGCCGTCGCGGGTGCGCAGTGCCCGGCCGACCTCCTCGTCGCCGTCCAGCAGGGGCGCCGTGCTGCCGCGCGGCGCCGCCGGCTCCTCGTGCGTGAAGGTGAACGGGTTCTTCGCGACGCCGATCGTGGGCAGCCCCGTCAGGACACCGAGGTGACTGGCGAGGCCGAAACGGCGCGGGTGGGCGAGGCCGTACCCGTCGCAGACGACAAGGCCGGGGCCGCAGTTGAGGCCCTCCAGGGCGGCGACCACGGTCGGGATCTCCCGGAACGCCAGCAGGCCCGGCACGTACGGGAAGGAGATCCGGCCGACGGCCGTGGACTCCTCGACGACGTCGAGGGTCGCCGCGTCGAGCACGACGGCCGCCGCCGCGACGAGGTCGCGCTCGTCGTCGTACGCCACGTCGACACCGGTCACGAGTCCGGTGCCGGGCGGGGGCCCCGGCTCGTCGAGGACGACGCGGGCGCGCAGTTCGTCCTGGACCGCGCGCGCGGCGCGCTCGTCGGTGGGCCAGTCGGCAAGGATCTGTTGGTGGCTCATGATGGCGACCACCATAGGGCCGGGGCGCCGGCGGGCCACGGGTAGCCTGGCGATCATGTTTGTACTCGAACTGACCTACACGGCCCCGGTCGAGCACGTCGACCCGCTGCTCGAAGCGCACGTCGCCTGGCTCGACGAGCAGTACGAAGCCGGCGTCTTCATCGCTTCCGGCCGCAAGAACCCGCGCGACGGCGGGATCATCCTCGCCGTCGGGGACGACCGCACGCAGATCGAGAAGATCACGGCGGCCGACCCCTTCGTCACCGGCGACGTGTGCACGTACCGCGTCACGGAGTTCATCGCGACGAAGACGGCACCCGAAATGGCGCGATTCCGGCAGCAGTTGGCCGGCTAGACGGCCCCGCCGCGGGTCACCGTTCGAGCCGGGCGATGCGGCCCTTCTCGCCCGAGGCCCAGCACGCGCCGTCGTGCGTGCAGTCCGCCGTGTCGTACGAGCCCGTGTCGACGGTGCGCCAGGTGCGGCCCGCGTCGACGGTGAGGTCGGTCCCCGTCGGGCCGACCGCGAGGGCGCTCGTCCGGCTGTGCGGGAGCCAGGTGACGCCCGAACGGTAGGCGGGGACGGGCGCGGCGGACGGCATCCAGGTGCGGCCGCCGTCGCGCGTCGTGGCCGAGGCCCGGGGGGACGTCTGGTCCGCGCGGTAGTCGCCGCCGACCGCGAGGCCGTGCGTACGGTCACGGAAGGCAAGGCCGAAGACGCCGCGCGCCGGGTCGCCCGCCGGGATCTGGGCGTCGGTCGCCCGCCAGGTCAGGCCACGGTCCGACGAGTGCAGGACGCGGGCGCGTGCGGCCCCGCCCGTGGCCAGCCACACATCGCGCGGACCGGAGCTGACCAGGCACTGGCCGCTCGCCGCGAACCCGGCCTCGCCCTCCTGCGCCGCGGGCATTTTGTCGCTGGGCAGGACGTTCCAGGAGCGTCCTCCGTCGCGCGTGGACAGGATCCGGTACTTGCCGTCGACGGGATCGCTCATCGCGAGGCCGTGGCGCGCGTCGAAGAATGTCAGGCAGTCGTAGAAGGCCTTGGGGTCGGGGTTGCGGAATGACTCGGTCCAGGTGGACCCGCCGTCGTCCGTGCGGAACACCCGCGAGGCGTCGCCCTCACCGATCGCGAGGACGACCGCGCGCCTGCTGTCGAAGGCCTCTATGTCGCGGAACTCCAGCTCGCCCGCGCCGGGCGGCGACACGTTCCGCCAGTGGGCGCCCCCGTCCGAGGTGCGAAGGACTGTGCCCTTGGCCCCGGCCACCCAGGCGGCGTCGCGGTTCACGGCGGCAAGTCCCCGGAACCGCGCGTCCGTGCCGGATTCCTTCAGCGCCCAGTGCGGCTGCGCCCGCGCCTGCCCTCCGTCGGCCTGCGCACCGGCGGCCTGCGCCGGACCCGCCGGAGCGAACGCGAGGGCGATCGCCGCCCCGGCCAGCCCCATGGACACCATGCGTCGCGACTTCCCCATGCCCCTCATGGCGGGCGAAGCTAGCCCACTCCCCCGGCCCCGTCCAGATGGCCCGCCCCGCAGGGAGCGGAGACCGGTGACAGAGGTCACTCACCTTTCCTCGGCCGTTCGGTGCACGGATTCCCTCGTTCCGCCGTCTCTTCAAGTGGCGGGGAGTCCCACCCGTCGTCCGACTCGCCGACCGACCCGCCGTCCGAGCTGTTGCCCGAACCGCCGTCCGTTCAGCCGTCACAAGGGAGCAGGCGTTGTCCACCGTCATCGAGCAAGCCGTAGAGGCCCGTCTCGTCGCCGCCGCGCCGCGGATGTCGACCATCCCCGCGACGTTGCGCTACGACATGCAGGACCCCTTCGCCGTGCGCATGTCGTTCCCCGCGCCGGCCACGCTCGAGGGCGTCGACGTGAGCTGGACGTTCGCCCGCGAGCTGCTCTCGGCCGGGATGCGGGAGCAGGCCGGTGCGGGCGACGTCCGGGTACGGCCGTACGGCTACGACCGCACGGTCCTGGAGTTCCACGCCCACGAGGGCACCGCGATCGTGCACATCCGGACCGGCGAGCTGCGCCGCTTCCTCAGCAGTACGGCGGCGATGGTGCCGGTGGGCGACGAGCATCTGCACGTGGACCTGGACGGCGATCTGGCGGAGCTGATGCGGGACGCGTACTGACCAGAGCCCCCTCCACCGGGCTCACCTCCCTTCACCGAGCAGGGCGTTGAGCTCTCCGTATGCGAGCCCGCCGGCCAGACTCTCGTACGTTCCCTCGGTGAGCAGCTCCCGGGCCGCCCTGCGGACGAGGGCGTGCGCGGCCTGCGCGATGCCCGCGCCGACGCTGATCCGGGCGACCCCGAGCGCGGCGAACTCGGCCACGGACGGCGCCCCGGGCCAGGCCATCACGTTGAGCGGCCCCTCGATACCGGCGACGAGCGCCTTCACGGTCACCGGGTCGACGGCCCCGGGCACGAAGATCCCGTCAGCACCCGCCGCGAGGTAGGCCGCGGCCCGCTCCAGCGTCGCCGCGAGCCGCTCCTCCGGCTCCCCCGGACCCATCAGATACGTGTCGATACGCGCGTTCACGAACAGCGCCACGCCCTCCGCGTCCGCCGCGGCACGGGCCACCGCGATCCGCTCCGCCTGTGCCTCGACGGGCCGCAGCGGCGCGCTCCCGCCGTGCCAGGCGTCCTCGATGTTGACGCCGACCGCTCCGGCGTCGAGCACGGCGCGCACGGTGACGGCGACGTCCTGGGCCGCGTCCGCGTAGCCGCTCTCGATGTCCGCCGTCACCGGCACGACCACGGCCGCGGCGATCCGCGCGACGGCGTCCAGCGCCTCGTCCCTGCCGAGCCGGTCCCCGTCCGCCGCGCCGAGGTCCCAGGACAGGCCGGCGCTGGTGGTGGCGACGGCGGCGGCTCCGGCGTCCGCGACGATGCGGGCACTCGCGAGGTCCCAGGCGTTGGGCAGGACGAGCGGGCGGCCGGCGACATGCTGCGAACGGAGGGCCAGGGCCTGGTCATTGAGGTGCGTACGGTTCGTCATGCCGTACAGCCAACCACCCGGCTCCGGCGTATGGCTGGCAGGAATCCGACACGTACGTGTGACCCATGCTCAACCCTGCGCACCCCCTGTTCAGCCCCCGCCGCCCCCGCCCGCCGAGGCCCGCGACGCCTCCGCCGCCTTGACGGCCGCGGCGAGCGCGGCGCGGATGTCGCCCAGGCTCTGCTGCAGTTCGGGGGAGATGCCGCCGGCGCGCGCCGTGAGGTGGTCGAGGCGGTCCTTGTGCGTGCGCCTGGCCTTGCCGGGGATCAGCCGGCGCAGCTTGCCCGTGGCGGCGAGCACCGCGAGTACCGCGTCGTCCTCGTCCACCCGGCCGACCGGCTCGCCCCCCTCCAGCGCGCCGAGCACCTCGGCCCGCAGCACCTCGACGTAACCGGCGCGCTCCAGGCCGTAGCGGGTCACGGGGAAGAGCCCGAAGACGCGTTTGCGCTCGGCCGACAGATAGCCCTCGGAGGCGAGTTGACGGCGCACGGTGTCGAGGGTGGCGCGGGCGCGGTAGCCGATCCAAGTGCGCCAGGTGCGCGGCCTCGACTCCTCGGCCAGCTCCATCAGTTCGTCGAGAACGGGGTCGCCGGTACGGGCGTCGAAGACCGGGGTGACGACGCCGTCCACGTCGCTGATGATGCGGCGCCGGGCCAGTTCGACGAGGGCGGCGGCGCGGACGGCGAGCTCGATGTCGGGGGCGCCGGAGACCCTGCCCTTCTCCGTGTCGAAGCCCAGCAGCAGGAGCCGGGCGGGCAGCGAGAGCGAGCCGTGGGGCACGGGGGTCTCCTCCTGCGGAGTGGGGGCGAGGGCGTGAGGGCTCACGATAATTCGTTGACGGCCCACAGCCACCTTCGTACGGTGGACAGCGTTCCCGTTGATTCTGTTGTCGTCGATCGGAGTAGGACGTTGCTCTTCTGAGGTTCTCAGACACCGCGTCACGCGGCCGCACCCCACCGGTGCGCCACGTGTTCCTGCGTGTGCGACCTCGGATGACCGAGCCGTCCTCCCGCCTGAATCCGGCACAGGACTGTCCTTCGCGCCCTGTGCGCTCTCGTTGCTTCCGGCTGTGGTCGCCCGCGGTGTCCCCATGCGCTGCCCACCGTTCCCACCGAGCGACCGCGAGGCCGTATGTCTACCTCCCCCACCTCCATCACCTGCACCTCCCTCACCTACGCCTGGCCCGACGGCACTCGGGTCTTCGACGGTCTTCAGGCCGTGTTCGGCCCCGGCAGAACCGGGCTCATCGGCCTCAACGGCGCAGGAAAATCAACGCTGTTGAAGCTGATCTCCGGAGAACTCTCACCGGCGGACGGCACCGTGAAGGTGGCGGGCGAGATCGGCTGTCTACCGCAGAACGTCACCCTCGAAACCTCGCTGCGCGTCGACGAGGCCCTCGGCATCGCCGGTGCCCGCGCCGCGCTGCACGCCATCGAGGCGGGCGACGTACGCGACGAGCACTTCGCGGCGGTCGGCGACGACTGGGACGTCGAGGAGCGCGCCGTCGCGACCCTCGACGGGCTCGGTCTCGGCCGCATCAGTCTCGACCGCACCGTCGGCGAGCTCTCGGGAGGCGAGTCCGTACTGATCCGCCTCGCCGCGCTGCTCCTGCGCCGCCCCGACGTCCTGCTGCTCGACGAGCCGACGAACAACCTGGATCTGGCCGCCCGCAGACGCCTGTACGCGGCCGTCGAGGCGTGGCCGGGCGTCATGGTCCTGGTCAGCCACGATCGCGAACTCCTCGAACGGGTCGACCAGATCGCCGATCTGCGCGCGGGCGGCCTCGTCCGCTTCGGCGGGAACCTCTCGGCGTACGAGGAGGCGCTCGCGACCGAGCAGGAGGCGGCGGAGCGCATGCTGCGGGTCGCCGACGCCGACCTGAAGAAGCAGAAGCGCGAACTGGCGGACGCCCAGGTCAAGTTGGCCCGGCGCAAGCGCTACGGACAGAAGATGTGGGACAGCAAGCGCGAGCCGAAGGCGATCATGGCCCAGCGCAAGCGGCAGGCCCAGGTCTCGGCGGGCAAGCACCGCCAACTGCACGAGGGCCGGCTCGCCGAGGCGAAGGAGCGGCTCGACGAGGCGGTGGAGGCCGTGCGCGACGACGACGAGATCCGCGTCGATCTGCCGCACACGGCGGTGCCGCCCGGCCGTTCCGTGTTCACTCTGTGCGGGCTGAGGATGGCCTACGGGGCGCGTGTGGAGGGCGAGTTCGAGGTGCGCGGCCCTGAGCGGATCGCGCTCGTGGGGCGCAACGGTTCGGGCAAGACCACGCTCCTGCGCACGATCGCCGGGGATCTCGAACCCGTCGCGGGTGAGGTGGTCGCGCATGTTCCGCTGCGGTTCCTGCCGCAGCGGCTCGACGTGCTCGACGAGGACCTGACCGTCGCCGAGAACGTGGCGCGGTTCGCTCCCGGGGTGACGAACAACCGCGTCAGGGCGCGGCTCGCGCACTTCCTGTTCAAGGGGGCACGGGCCGATCAGCCGGCGGCGACCCTCTCGGGCGGCGAGCGGTTCAGGGCGACCCTCGCGGCGCTGATGCTCGCCGAGCCGGCACCCCAGCTGCTGATGCTCGACGAGCCGACGAACAACCTCGACCTGGCGAGCGTCCGGCAGCTGACCACGGCCCTGGAGTCCTACGAGGGCGCGCTGCTCGTGGCCAGCCACGACCTGCCGTTCCTGAAGTCCATCGGGGTCACGCGGACGCTGCTCATGGAAGGAGGGGAACTGAGGGACATCACCGGGCAGGGGGTTCCGTCGTAGGCGCCCGGCTGTGCATGATGTGCGCGCCGGGCCCTCGCGCCCGGCCGCCGTAAAAACCCGACCAAGAACCGCCGTCCACCCGCCGTGAGCCCCGACCGGACGACAGCCCCAAGGAGCCGCACATGCCGAGCCGGAAGGCCTTGATCCGCCGCCCGGGGCCGCGCCTCGCAGACGGCCTCGTCACGCACGTGGAGCGCACCCCGGTCGACCCGGCGCTGGCGCTCTCGCAATGGGAGGCCTATGTCGCGGCGCTCCGGGCGCACGGCCAGCAAGGTGCTGCATGTCAACTACCCGGGAATGAATTCGGAATGAATTCCCGGGCTTGCTGCTCGAGCCATCACTGGCTGTGACAGGTATGGCTGCGTCCAGTACGGGGTTCCGTACAGGGGCGATTGACTGCGCCCCGCTACCACGCACCCCAGGGGTGGTGGAGTCGCCGCGAGTCGCCTGTGTGCGACCCAAGTCTCAAGGAGCTGGTCCAAGCTGCAACCGTGTCCCCACCGGCGAGTGGTTCGTGCCTTTCGCATCGCAGTCTCCGACCGCGAGCGTACCGGACTCTGCGGGACTCCGCCCGCTGCACTCGGGATGCGATTGCTCCCGGGCGTAAACGCCCGGGGTTCCTGGCAAGATCAAGCTGAAATCGGCCGTGACCGCCCTGCCCGACGGCACGGTCGTCGGGCACGAGCCGATGGTGGACGTGCCGTCCCTCTTCCCGCGCTTCCTGCCCGTCCCGGAAGAGGCCGGCGCGCATGTGATGCTCCTGGGCGGCGGGAAGCTCCTGATGGCGGCGAGCGCGCCGAGGACGGCGGAGCTGTACGCGGATCTCGGCCTGGAGCCGGTTCTGGTGGACATCGGCGAGTTCGAAAAGCTGGAGGGCTGTGTGACGTGCCTCTCAGTCAGGCTCCGCGAGCTGCACTCCTGAGGCGCAATGAAGCCATAGAGGCCATTGAGGCCGGAGGGGCCGGTTCCGGGGGGCCCTTTACAGAGGGTTTAACCTACGGCAACGTAACCTACGACACCGTAGGTACAACCGCTCGTGCCTGCGATTCGTCTCCTCGTACTACTCCCGTCCCCCCTGGAGCCCTCGTGACCATCACCTCTCCCCACCTCGGTAGCTCGTCCTCCACCTGGACGGACGCCCAGCTGCTGTACGCGCTGGAGGAAGTGGTCGAGAAGGAACTGAACCGGCACCTCAAGGTGGCCAAGGACTGGATGCCGCACGAGTACGTGCCGTGGGGCGACGCCCGTAACTTCCCCGGCTTCTTCGAGGACGGCGAGGCCTGGGCGAAGGACCAGTCCAAGGTCACCGAGATCGGCCGGATCGCGCTCGTCGTCAACCTGCTCACCGAGGACAACCTCCCCAGCTACCACCACGAGATCGCCTCCCTCTTCGGCCGCGACGGCGCCTGGGGCACCTGGGTGCACCGCTGGACCGCCGAGGAGGGACGCCACGGCATCGTGATGCGTGACTACCTGCTGGCGTCGCGCGCCGTCGACCCGGACCAGCTCGAGCAGTTCCGCATGGCGCACATGGCCGAGGGCTTCGAGTCCGACAACCGGCACTCGATGCTGCACTCGGTCGCGTACGTCGCCTTCCAGGAGCTCGCGACCCGCGTCTCGCACCGCAACACCGGCCACCAGTCGGGCGACCCGGTCTGCGACCGCATGCTGGCGCGCATCGCCACCGACGAGAACCTGCACATGGTCTTCTACCGGAACCTGCTCGGCGCGGCCTTCGAGCTCGCCCCCGACCTCACGATGCAGGCCGTGCGCGACGTCGTCGTCAACTTCCGGATGCCCGGACACGGCATGCCCGGCTTCGAGCGCGCCGCCGCCCAGATGGCCATCGGCGAGATCTACAACATGCGCATCCACCACGACGACGTGATCCAGCCCGTGCTGCGCTACCTGAAGGTCCTGGACATCGACGGGCTCGGCCCGGAGGGTCTCAAGGCCCAGGAGGAGCTCGGCCTGTACATGGGCGGCCTGGACAGCGAGGCCTCCAAGTTCGACGAGAAGCTCGCCGCCCGCAAGGCCCGCATGGCGGCCCGCGCCGCGGGCTGAGCCGCCCCCGTCACGCAAGCACGCCCCGGGCCACGCGCCCGGGGCGTGCCGCGTCACGGGCGTGTGGCCCGCTCAGCCACGGCGCAGCTGGTGGCGCTCCTTCTCGGAGAGGCCGCCCCAGACGCCGAAGCGCTCGTCGTTGGCGAGCGCGTACTCCAGGCAGGCGGAGCGCATCTCGCACCGGCCGCAGATGCTCTTCGCCTCGCGTACCGAGCTGCCGGGCTCGGGAAAGAAGAAGTCGGCGCCCGTCTGGGCGCACAGCGCCTCGTCCTGCCATGAGGGGACGGGGGCCCCGGGAGCGCTCGTGACGGGGCGCAGCGTGTGGTTCGAGTACATGCCACTGATCGTGCCGCGTGGCGAAAAACAGACGATCAACGACTGATCAACGCGGCGCGCCGGGCGGATTCGGCCTGAACCCGCCCGGCCCCTGCGGGGCGCGCCCGGACCCGGCTCAGGTCTGGTTCGGGTCTCCCTTGATCACCGCGAAGCGGGCGCCCTGCCGGTCGGTGAGCTTGGCGATGCGGCCGACGCCCGGCAGGTTCGTGGGCGCGAAGCGCACCTTACCGCCGAGCTCCTGCGCCCGGGCGGCGATCGCGTCGACGTCCGGCACATGGAAGTACGGCGACCAGTGCGCCCCGATGTCGGACTCCGCCGGGTCGTCGCCCAGCGTGACGATGCCGCCGAACATGTCGTCCTCGCCGGTGCCCATCGGGTTCACCGTCGTGTACGTACCGCCGGGGAACGACACGTCGAAGGTGCCCCAGTCGAGCACCGAGTGGTAAAAGTCCTTGGCCGCGGCGACGTCCGGGGTGTACAGCTCGATCCAGTTGAGCGAGAAGTCGTCGGTGGCGAGGCCCAGGCCCTTGTTCCGGCCGGGCTGCCAGAGGCCGAAAGTCGCGCCCGCCGGGTCGGCGATGATCGCCATGCGGCCCAGGTCCGTCACGTCCATGGGCCGGAAGGGCGCGGATCCGCCGGCCTGCTCTGCGGCCTTCACCGTCGCATCCGCGTCCCGCGTCTGGAAATAGACGGTCCAGGACGGCGACGCCTGGTCGGGTGTGACGGTCATGCCGCCGGCGACGGTCTTGCCGTCCAGCTGGAACAGGCCGTAACCGCCGACCTCGGGGCCGCCCGACTGGAACTGCCAGCCGAAGAGCCCGCTGTAGAAGGAAACGGCGGCGTCGAGATCCGGGGTTCCGAGATCCAGCCAGTTCGGCGAGCCGTCGACGAAACGGGTGGTGAGCATGGTGCCCTCCTCGTTGAGGGTGCCCCCCTTGCAGGGGTCCCGTTGTCTGCCTCACCGAGTCTGGCACCGCGCACTGACAATGGCCGTTCCACGCGCCGTCACCACGCCCCGTCACCACGCGCCGCCGCACCGGACCGGCTCCGAGTCGCCTATGGGCCGCCGATGAGCCGCCGACCAGCCGCGACCGTGCCACCGTGCAGCCAACGCCCAGCATCACCAAGCCATCGCCAAGAGTTGAACGGTCCACGGAAATGGGAGCGCTCCCCGTCACAAGTCTTGACCCGTCGCGCCGCACTCGCAACAGTGGTGCTCCCCCACACCTCAGGAGTCCTCCGTGATATCGCGCAGACTGTTCCTGACCGGCGCCGCCACGGCCGCCACCGCACTCACCTACCCGGCCTGGGGCAGCGCCCTCAGCCCGGACGCCAAGGCAGCACCCGCCACCTGCGAACTCGCCCTGCAGAACAAGTCGTTGCCCGGCACCGTGCGTGCCTATGTCACGGGCCACGAGCAGGGCACCGACCGCTGGGTGCTGCTCAAGCCCGACGGCGGGGTCTACCACCCCGACTCGCCGTCAGCCCCGCAGACCCCGCTGCCCGTCGACTGCGCCATCCCGCTGGGCGCGGCCGGTTCGGCCCCGAAGATCCTGACGCTTCCTCAGATGTACGGCGCCCGCGTCTACTTCGTACGCGATGACACGCTCGACTTCTTCCTCAATCCGGGCCCCGCGCTCGTCGAGCCGGCCTTCGCGACCTCCACCGACGCGAACTACGGGAAGACCTGGTCGTTCTGTGAATTCACCTTCAACTCGGACCAGTTGTACGCGAACATCAGCTACGTCGACCTGGTGACGGCCCTGCCCATCGGCCTGACCCTGGAGGGCGATGCCACGCACACCGTCGCACCGCTCCCGGACGGCGCGGTGGACAGGATCGCCGCGGATCTCGCGGCCCAGACCGCCAAGGACGGGCAGCCCTGGGACAAGCTCGTCATCCGCGGAGGCGACGGCAAGGTCCTGCGCGTCATCTCGCCGCAGAACCTGATGGCCCCGTACTTCGACCGCCCCGACGAGATGCCGTTCCGGGACGTCTGGGACAGCTATGTCGACCAGGTCTGGGAGAAGTACCGCACGACGGACCTGAAGATCGATCTCCAGGGCGGCCGGGGCGTGTTCACGGGCCGGGTCAGCGGCGACACCCTCACCTTCAACGGCGGGCACAGCTTCCCCAAGCCCTCCTCGAAGGACATCTTCACCTGCAACCACGGCCCGTTCGCCAACAACCCCGGCGACCCCGACGACAAGAAGGGCCTCCTCGCCCGTCTCGCCGCCGGGTTCAACCGCAGCATCATGCTGACCCACCCCGAGCAGCCGAACGGCACCACGACGGCCGACTACTACCAGGGCGGCGTCACCAACCACTGGTCACGGGTCGTGCACGCCAACTCGCCCATCGGGTACGCCTTCCCGTACGACGACGTGCGCCCCGACGGGCAGCCGGACGTGTCCGGCGCGGCGCACGACGGCAACCCGCGGCGCTTCACGGTAAGCGTCGGATCGTAGGTCCCGGACTACTCACGCCCCGGCGTCCTCGCGGATGAGCTCCGCGGCCTTCTCCGCGAGGGCGACGGTCGGGGCGTGGGTGTGGCCTCGGGTGATGCGCGGCATCACCGAGGCGTCGACGACGCGCAGGGCCTCGACGCCCCTGACCCGCAGGCGCGGGTCGGTCACCGATCCTTCGTCGGCGCCCATGCGGCAGGTGCCGACGGGGTGGTAGAGCGTCTCGGCGCCCGCGCGGATCACCTGCGCGAGCTCCTCGTCGCCGACGGCCCCCGGGTACGGAGCGAGGGGCCCGTCGGTGTACGGGGCGAGCGGCTCGGCCGCGAGGAGTTCCTCGGCGCGGCGCACTCCGGCCATCAGCGTGCGCAGGTCCTCGTCACGGGCGAGATAGCCGGGGTCGATCAGCGGCCGCGCCGAGGCGTCCGCCCCGCCCGGGGTGATGCGGCCCTCGCTCGCGGGCTGGAGCAGGACGACGCCGATCGTGATGCCGTGCTCGACGGGCGGGGTGAGCCCGTGGTTGACGAACGGCACGGGAGCGTAGATCAACTCGATGTCGGGGGAGGTCAGTTCGGGGCGGGTCTTGATGAAGGCGACCGCCTCGCCGACGTTCGACGTGAGCGGTCCGCGCCCGGCGAGGAGGAAGCGGCCCACATTGGTCAGGGAGTCCGCGCCGGTGAGCGTGACGGGCCTGGGGCAGCGCATCGTGACGGCGAAGGAGAGATGGTCCTGGAGGTGACGGCCCACGTCGGGGGACGCGACGCGGACGTCGATCCCCGCCTCGGCGAGCTGCCCGGGGTCACCGACGCCCGCCTGCTGGAGCAGCTGCGGTGAACCGATGGCGCCCGCACTGAGGATCACCTCGCGGCGGGCGCGCAGGATGCCGGGGACTCCCTCGGCGACGACGCCGGCCACGCGGGTGCCGTCGAAGTCGAGGCGCGTGACCCGGGCGTCGGTGTGGATGTGCAGGTTGGGCCGGCGCGCGGCCGGTTTCAGATAGCCGTCGGCCGCGCTCCACCGGCGGCCGCGGCGCTGGTTGAGCGGGGTGAGCGCGAAGCCGCCGTGGTCCTCGTGGTTCAGCTCCGTCAGCTCGCGCAGACCGGCGGCGCGGCAGGCGTCGAGGAACGCCGACGTCGTCACGTTCGGGTCGCGCGGCGGGGAGATCCAGAGCGGGCCCAGGGTGCCGTGCGGCGAGTCGGCCCGCCGGGTGCCCGCCCAGCGTTCGGCGCGCTGGAAGTAGCGCGCGAACTGGTCGTACGACCAATCCTCGCCGGCCGCCTCGCCCCACGCGTCGTAGTCGTCCCGGTGGCCGCGCACCCACATCATGGCGTTCATCGAGGAGGAGCCGCCGAGTGTGTGGCCGCGCGGCCAGTACAGCTCGCGGCCGTCGAGCGCGGACTGCTTCGACGTCGAGTAGTCCCAGTCGTACGGCGTCCGGAACAGCTTCGGGAACGCCGCCGGGATGCGGATCTCGGGTTTGCGGTCGCGCGGGCCCGACTCGACGAGCGCGACGCGCACGGCCGGATCCTCGGAGAGTCGCGCTGCCAGCACGCAGCCGGCGGACCCGGCACCGACGATGACGTAGTCGTACTCGCTGTCCTTGCTCAACTCAACTCCAGGTGTGGGTGGTTGGGGCTGTGCAGTGATCCCCGCCGTCCCTGGAGGTGTACACCCGCGATGTACTCCTCGGTAGGCCCTTCGCACTACCCCCTCACCACCCCCAACGCAGGCAGGATCGTCTCGGCCACCCGGTACGCCTCCTCCAGGAGCGGGTTACCCGACAGGATGAACGTGTCGACGCCCAGGTCCTGGTACTCCTTGAGGCGTTCGACGACCTGGGCCGCTGAGCCGACGACCGCCGTGCCGGGTCCCGGACGGAACAGACTCATGCCGGGCCAGAGGTTCGGATGGGTCTCCAGCTCGCGCGCTCTGGCCGGGACGCGGCCGCCGTGCTGGCGGAACTGCCGCTGCCAGCCGACCCCGTCCTCGCCCGCGCGCTCGCCGAGCTGCCGCCGGTACGTGGCCTCGGAGGTCACGTCGAGGAGCCGGTCGGCGGCGGCCCATGCCTCGTCCTCGGTGTCGCGGACGATGAGGTGGAGGCGCAGGCCGATGCGCAGGGTGCGGCCGTGGACGGCGGCGCGCTCGCGGACGCGGTCGAGTTTCTCCTTGAGCAGGTGGGGAGGTTCGCCCCAGGTGAGGTAGACGTCGACGTGTTCGGCGGCCATCTCGATGCCCGGCGCGGACGAGCCGCCGAACCACAGCGGAACGTGCGGGTCCTGGACGGGCTTCAGGTCACGGAAGGAGGCGCCGGCGTCCTTGAGGTCGTAGAAGCGGCCCTTGTGGTCGAAGATCTCGCCGGCGGTGAGGCGCTTCACGATCGACCAGTACTCGGCGCTCAGTTCGTAGCGCTCGTCGTGCTC
Source organism: Streptomyces sp. DS1-CR2 (assembly GCF_055760475.1). Taxonomy (NCBI): domain Bacteria; kingdom Bacillati; phylum Actinomycetota; class Actinomycetes; order Kitasatosporales; family Streptomycetaceae; genus Streptomyces; species Streptomyces sp. DS1-CR2. The sequence continues at coordinate 7,302,492 of NZ_CM147085.1, read as the reverse complement.
GACGTGGAGGCCGTACTCCTGGAGGGACTTCGTCGAGCCGTTGACGACGTTGAAGCGCAGCCGGCCGCCGAAGAGCGTGTCGAAGCTGAGCGCCATCTTCGCGAGGAGCGTCGGCGAGATCAGGCCGGGGTGGACCGCGAGGAGCGGTTTGAACGCGGTGCTTGTCGAGGCCGCGAGCGCGCTGCCCAGGGGCCAGACGTCGTACAGGTCCGTGGCGAGCAACGCGCCGGAGAAGCCGAGGCGTTCGACGGTTCCTGCGAGCCCGCTGAGGTAGCCGAGGTCGACCTGCCTGCGGCCTTCCTGCTCCCAGGGGTAGGCGCCCTCGCGCGGGATGATGTACCAGAGGACTTCGGGTGCGGCGGCCATGGCGTTCAGGCCGCCTTTCGCGCCACGGCGTGGGCGACCGTGACGGGGCGCTCGATGAAGCCGGTGCGGTGGAAGATGTCCGCGCCCTGCTGCTGCTCGGCGAGGAACTCGTCCGTGACGGCCTCGATGCGCCACGGCAGCGCGCGCAGCGCGGTCTCCCAGTCGTCGGGGGTGCCGCCCTGGTGCTCGGCGGCGATCTCGGCGGCCTCGCGCGGGTTCTCCTTCGCCCAGTCGTCGGCGCGCTGGAGTGCGCGGGTCAGGGCGTCGATCACCTCGGGGCGCCGCTCGGCCAGGTCGCGGCGGGTGAAGAAGACGGAACGGTCGGAGATGACGTCGCCGGTGCGGACGACGACACGGACACCTCCGGTGCGCAGGGCGGCGACGAGCTGGGCGCCCTGGGCGACCCATGCGGTGATCTCGCCGGAGCGCAGCAGCTTCTCGCTGTTCCCGTCGCCGCGGACCGGGGTGATGTCCGAGGCGTACGAGAGTCCCGCGTCGTCCAGGGCCTTGGCGATGAGGTGGGTCTGCCACGAGCCGATGGCGAGGTGGACTGTGCCGCCCTTGAGGTCGGCGACCGTGCGGACCGGGCTGTCCTGCGGGACGAGGAGCGCGCCGTGGTCGGGGCGGGGCGCCGAGACGGCCGTGTAGACGATGTCGTGGCCGGCGGCCTGGGCGGTGACGGGCGGGGTCGACCCGGTGCCGCCGAAGTCGATGACGCCCTGGGTCAGCAGTTCGCCGGTGCGTACGCCGTTGACGTAGGAGTGGAAGACGGCGCTCTCACCGACGGCGGCCAGTTCCTGCTGCGCGTAGTCCAGGCGCGAGAGGTAGTAGAGCGACGGATTGCTGTTGTGGACACCAATGATGACGGACATTCAGATCACTCCGGATTCTGCGGGGGTGCGGCTGTGGACGCCGAGGTCGGCGAGGAGGCGCCTGCGGAGGGCGGCGAAGGCGGGGTCCCCGGGGTCGCGGGGGTGGTCGACGCCGACGGGTTCGTCGGTGACGAGGCGCCCGTCGCGCAGGACGCAGACGCGGTCCGCGAGGCGTACGGCCTCGTCGACGTCGTGGGTGACGAGGAGGACGGCCGGCCGGTGCGCGCGGCAGAGCTCGCCGACCAGGTCCTGCATCTTGAGGCGGGTCAGGGCGTCCAGGGCGGCGAACGGCTCATCCAGGAGGAGGAGTTCGGGTTCGCGCACGAGGGCCCGGGCGAGCGCGACGCGCTGGGCCTCGCCGCCGGAGAGCGTGGCGGGCCAGGCGTCCGCGTGGCGTTCGAGGCCGACCTCGGACAGGGCTTTGAGGCCGCGCGCGGACTGCCCACGCGGCAGCGCGACCGTCACATTGGCGAGGACCTTCTTGGACGGTACGAGGCGCGGTTCCTGGAAGACGATCGTGCGGGCCTCCGGGACGAGGACCTCTCCCCCGTCGGCCCCGTCGAGCGCGCCGAGGATGCGCAGGAGTGTCGTCTTGCCGCTGCCGCTGGCGCCGAGCAGGGCGACGAACTCGCCCCGGTGGATGGTGAGATCGAGCCCGTCGAGGACGGCGCGGTCACCGAAGGCGCGGCGCAGGCCGGTGATGCTTACGGCTGTGCTCATCGTGCGGCCCCCTGTACGGCGCGGCGCCACGGCATGAGTCCGCGTTCGAGGAGCCGTACGACCCCGTCGGCGATCAGGCCGAGCAGGCCGTAGACGAGGATGCAGACGGCCAGGATGTCGGTGCGCGCGTAGCTCTGCGCCTGGGACATGAGGTAGCCGATGCCGGCCGTGGCGTTGATCTCCTCGGCGGCGATGAGCGCGATGACGCTGAGGGTCATCGACAGGCGCAGGCCCGCGAGCAGCGACGGCAGGGCGCCGGGCAGGACGACCTCCCTGACGATGCCGAGCCTGCTCATGCCGAAGCTGCGCATGGCCTCGACGAGTTTGCGGTCGGTGTTGCGGACGCCGCTGGACGTGGAGACGTACATGGGGAAGGTGGTGGCGACCGCGATGAGGAGGATCTTCGCGGTCTCGTTGATGCCGAACCAGACCATGAACAGCGGCACGAGGGACAGGAACGGGATGGTGCGCAGGGTCTGCAGGGAGGAGTCGAGGAGTTCGTCCCCCAGCCGCGTGAAGCCGGTCGTGATGCCGAGGGTGAGGCCGGTGACGAGCCCGAGGGCGAGGCCGAGTCCGGAGCGGGTGAGGGAGGTCGTGAGCGCGTCGGGCAACTGGCCGTTCCCCCACAACTCACCGAGCGCATCGACGACTTGGGGCGGTGAGGCAAGGACGTCGGGAGTCAGCGGGCCCGTCGCGGACGCCACCCACCACAAAACGAGGAGGACGACAGGCCCGAGAGCCCGGACGGTGACGGAGTAGGCGCGGGGGCGGGGTCGGCCGGACGGCGGGCGCGGGCTGACGAGACCGTGCGGCGCCGCCTGTTCCGTGCCCCGCGCCCGCCGGTCGGTGAGCGTCACGACAGCTTCTCCACATCGATGAGGTGCGCCGCGACATCGACCTTCGTCTTGGTCACTTTCTGATCGGCATAGAACCGGGCGACCTCCTCGAAGCGCTTGATGTCGGCGTCGGTGATGGGCTCGACGGTGCCGCCCTCGGCGTTGAACCCGGTCTGGATGCGCCGGGACTCACCGGTGACGGCCTGCGGGCCGGCGTCGGTGTTCACGTTCAGATAGGCGGCCGGATCCTTCTTCTCCTTGACGCTGCCCTCGTGGAGGTAGGCGTAGAGCGCCTTGACGACCTCGGGGTGCTCGTCGGCGAAGCCAGTACGGACGGCGTTCAGGCTGTAGTTGTCGGAGCCGATATTCTTGCCGTCGGCGATGAACTCCGCCTTTCCGCTGCCGAGTTCGGCCACCGCGTACGTCGACCAGACCGCCCAGGCGTCGACCTTGCCGGTGTTGAAGACGGCGGCGGTCTGGTCGGGGCGGAGGTAGACGCGCTCGACCTTGCCGGCCGGGATGTGGTGGTCGGCCAGGGCCTTGAGGAGCAGGTACTCGCCGGTGCCGCCCTGGTTGACGGCGACCTTCTTGCCGACGAGGTCCTCGATCTTCTCGATCCCGGAGCCCTTCTTGGCGAGGATGCCCTCGCCGACCGGGTCGGGGGCCGTCGCGGTGAAGAACTTGAAGCCGGGGGTCTGGGCGAGCGAGGTGATGCCGGAGGTGATCGAGCCGGTCGCGATGTCGAGCTGGTTCGCGTTCATCGCCTGGGCCGCGGGAGCGAACGGGCCGGCGCTGCCCGTCCATTCGACCTTGGTGTGCACCGTGGCGAGCGCCTTGGCGAGAGAGCCGTCCTTCTTGCCGAGGGCGAGGACTCCGGAGTTCCCGGGGTCGGGGATGCGGACGGTGACCTCGGCCGCAGCGCCGGAACCGGAGTCCGCCTCGGACGTGCCGCAGCCGGCGACGGCCGTGAGCGCGGCGAGTGCGGCGAGCGCCGACAGGGTCTTCGGGATACGCATGACGGGATCCTTAGAGGGCGGGCCGGTTGGAGGCGGGCGGGGTGGGGTGGAGGAGGCGGGCGCGGTGCAGCGGAGCGGGGTCGGCCCAGTCCCGTACGTCGACGAGCTCGGGCAGGAAGCCGTGGGCGTGCAGGGCCGCCGACTGCTGGGCGAGCAGGGCGAGGCGGCCCTCGGAGAGGTCGGGGTGCAGGGTGCGGTGGGTGTCGGAGCGATAGGCGCCGGCAACGCCCTCGGCGCCCGCGCCGGTCTCGGCACCGAGGATGCGGGCCACGTCGTCGGGCCGTTCCGCGGCCCAGTCGGCGGCGCGCAGGAGCACGGCGAGGAAGCGGTCGACGAGGTCCGGGTGGTCGTCGAGGAGACGGCGGTGGACGGTGATGGGCCGCGGTGTGCCGTTGTTCACGCGCTGCGTGCGGTCGGGCAACTCGTCAAGTTCCAGGGCGACTTCGGCTCCGATGCGGCGGGCCGCCTCGACGGAGAGCGCTCCCTTGACGTAGACGGCGTCGACGTCGCCACGCTGGAGGGCGGCGAGCTCCGCGGCCCACTGTCCGGTGTGCCCCTCGGCGGGTACGTCTACGAGGGTGGCGTCGTCGAGGCCGAGCCCCGCCGAGGCGAGCGCGCCCTCGAAGCCGCGCAGGGCCATCGCCCGCCAGAAGTCGATGGCGATGCGGTGGCGGGGCGCGGCGAGGCGCAGGCCCCGCAGCGCGGCGGCGCCCCTGATGCCCGAGCCGGGCGCGACCAGGATCGTCTGGCGCTCCTCGATCCAGGTGAGGCCGACGAGCCGCGTCTCCTCGCCGCGCGAACGGGCCCACAGGGCTGGGACGTTGCCGCCCTCGCGGAAGAGGCCGGGCAGCGCGTGCGTGTAGTGCGTGCGGCGGTCGACGTCCCGGTCGGCGTCCTGAAGGGACCGTACGGCGATGCCGTCCGGCGCGAACTCGGCGGTGAGCCACTGCTGGTCGGCGGCGATACCGGTCGCGGTGGGCACGGGACAGCGGGTGAACCAGAGGGTGTCCGGGACGGCGGTCGTGGCGGTCGTCGTCCGGGCGTGGGCATGCGTCATGGCGGGTTCCCGGGGTGGAGAGGCATGGGGGCGGCGGGGAGTGCGAACGCGGGCCGCGGCGGCATGCGGGTGCCGCGCGGGGAGGCAGGCTCGCGGGCCTGCCGGTGAGGGTCTGTGGTGTCAGCGACAGGTGGCGCTGGAGACGCGCGCCAGGTCGATGTGCCGGCGCAGCGTGAACAGGGACGCGACCAGGGGCGGGGCAAGCGCGGCGGCGCGGCGAAGGCTACCGGTCATGGCGCTGCTCCCCTCTGCGTTCGTGCGGTCCGTGCTCGTGGCGCGGTGGTGACGGGTGCACAGTGGCACGCCGTCGGCCGGACCGGCAAGCCGCTTCCCATCCTGTGGGAACGGGTGTGAACGGAGTGTTTCAGATGGCAATTTGAGTCCGCCATGGCCGCCGTTGAGGCCCGTCGAGGCTGCCGTAATGTGGGAACCCAGAGCCCGAGCACATGCACGTACGACCCATAGGGAGCCCCCACCGTGACCGCCCCCACCGCGCCCCGTACTCCCGGCGGCGCGCAGGCAGTGCAGCGCGCTCTGGACGTCCTGCACTGCTTCCACGACAACGGGCCCGACCTCAGTGCGTCCGACCTGGCGCGCCGCCTCACCCTGCCCGTCTCCACCGCACACCGTCTCGCCCGCACCCTCCTGGGCGCGGGCTTCCTCGAGCAGGACTTCCGTACGGCGCGCTACCGGCTCGGCCCGGCCGTGACGGAGCTCGGGCGGCTTTCCTACCACCAGCGCGGGCTGCACCTCGCCGCTCCGGAACTGGCCGATCTGGCCGAGCGCACCGGCGCGACCGCGGATCTGGCGCTGCGCAGCGGGCCGCACGCAGTGATCGTGGCGGGCGGCTCGGTCACGCCGAAGGTCGGCCTGCGCCGGCCGCTGCACTCCACGGCGCTGGGCAAGGTGCTGCTCGCCTGGGGGCGGCCCGGGGAGTCGGACCTCGCCTCACTGCCGCCGCTGCGCGCCTTCACCGACCGCACGATCGTCGAACCGGCGGCGCTGGCAGCCGAGTTGGAGCACGTGCGGCGCGACGCGTACGCGCTCAACGACGGCGAGTCGGCGCACGGCGTGCGCACCCTGGCCGTGCCGGTTCTCGACCGTGCGGGGCACGCCCGGTTCGCCCTCGCGGTCCGGGCGACGCCCGAGCTGATCACGGACGGGCGCACCGAGTGGTTCCTTGACCGGGCACGGACCTGCGCCCGCGCCCTGGAGGTGCTGCTGCTGCCGCCCGGGGAGCGCCGCCAGGACCAGTAGGCACGGCGCGCTGTGCCCACCTAGTGGTGCGGCTCGTAGCCCGGGATCGTGCCGTCCCCCTTCTTCACCAGGAAGAGCCCCACCATCCCCATGTCGGAGTGACTCTGGACATGGCAGTGGTACATCCAGGCGCCCGCCCCGACCCCCTCTCCCGCGATGATCTGGAAGCCGAACGAGTCCGCGGGGCCGACGATCTTGTTGTCGACGACCTGGCTCGGGTCGTCCGGGCCGGTCAGCATGCCCGTGCGGTTGTCCGCCCAGCGATGACCGTGCATGTGGAAGGTGTGGTAGTACTCGCCGTGCGTGATCATGACGATCTCGACGCGATCGCCCACCGTGGCCTCGAAGTCGGGGGCCTCGTGCGCCAGCTTGTTGTTGATGGTCATGTCGTTGAAGACGATCGTGAACGTGGCGTCCGGCAGGACGTCGCCCTTGCGCCGGACGATGACCGGCCCGTACAGGCCCTTGCGGATGCCGCCGGTGCCGTGTTCCGTGCCGACGACGTGGTCGTGGTAGTGCCAGTACCCCGCACTGCCCGCGCGCCACGTGCCGTCCTTGCGCCGGCCGGGGACGTGCGTCCGCCAGGTGTAGGTGCGCCTGCCGCCGGGCTCGACGTCGCTCCTGTTGAGCTTGGTGCCGTCGCTGGAGACCTCGTAGTCAAGGCCGTGGACGTGCAGGCTGGCCGCCACGTCCATCGTGTTCTCGAACTCGATGTGCAGGGTGTCACCCTCGTTGAGCTCGATCAGAGGGCCGGGTACGGACGCCTTGCCCTTCTCGAACCCGTAGCCCATCTGCCCGTCCGCGAGCTTCTCGGCGTACATCTTGATGCGCTTGACCTCACCGCCGGCCGGAGCCGTGCGCACCGGGCCGTCCGCCGGGGCGGCATCCGTCGCCGCGATGAGTGACAACGATGTCGCCGTCGTCGCGGCGGCGGCCCCGCCCATCAGCACCCGTCGGTTGAAGCTGCGTCTGTCCATGCCGAACTCCCCACTCTCGTACGGGACTTACGCGGACGTGGCACCAGGGCCTCGCGTGACGACCAGAGAGACGGTAACCGGGTGATCTTCGTTTATCCACACTCAGGACAAAGTTCGCGCCACTGCGGCCATACCTATTGGCGAGCCGCGAAAAGAGGTCTAGCTTCATCCGCGCCGTACCTGTGACCGACGAGGGGTGGGTGAACTCATGCGGTCCACGCCGCATCAAAAACCCTTGGGCGTAAGAGGGTTGGACAGAGACAGACGCAGACGACGCCGCGCAGTCGCCGCGATCCTGGCGTCCGGGGCGGTCGCCGCCGGACTCCTCACCGGGCCCGCCGCCAGCGCGCGTCCGGGTCCCGAACCATCCATGACAACGATGTCCCTGCCGTCGCCTCCCGGCGGCTCGAATGTGCGCGTCCTGGTGTACTACGGCTCCGCCGCGGGTGGTGACGAGTCACCGGTAGTGAACGCGGGCATCGCGGCCATCGAGAAGATCGGCCAGAGCGGCCCCGCCGCCCAGCGCTTCAAGATCACGGCGACGGACGACGCGTCCGTGTTCACCGACGCCACCAAGCTGGGCCGTTTCAACGCGGTCGCCTTCCTGACCGGCGGCGGCGACGTGCTCGACCCGGACCAGGAGGCGGGGCTCGAGTCGTACATGGAGGCCGGCGGCGGATTCGTAGGCATCCACGACGCGGCCCGTGCCGAGCCGTACTCGGACTGGTTCACCGGACTGATCGGCGCGCGCCCGGCGGACTCAAGCCCGGCGAACGTCCAGCGGGCCACCGTCGAGGTCGGTGACCGACAGCATCCGGCCACCCAGGACCTTCCCGTGCAGTGGAAGCGGCCCGACCAGTGGCTGAACTGGGTGAAGAACCCGTCCGGCTCGGTGCACACCGTGGCCCGGGTCCGCGAGTCGACGTACCAGCCGGGCGCGAGCGCCAACGGTGCGGACCACCCGGTGTCCTGGTGCCGCGACTACGACGGCGGACGCTCCTTCTACACGGGCATGGGCGGCACGGCCTCCAGCTACGACGAGGTCGACTTCCAGTCGCATCTGCGCGGCGCCCTGCTGTGGACGAGCCGCATCGTGCGCGCCGACTGCAAGGCCGCGATCGACTCCAACTACAAGGCCGAGCGCCTCACCCAGCCCAACCAGCCCGGTCAGAACGACCAGATCGGTGAGCCGCACGGCCTGGTCACCGCCCCCGACGGGCGGGTCCTGTACATCGGGCGCGGCGGCGCTGACTCCTCGCAGCCGGTGGTCACCGACTGGAACAACCCCGACGTCGGCAAGGGCAAGGGCGAGATCCACGTCTACGACCCGAAGACGAAGAAGGTGACCGAGGCCGGGGCGCTCACCGTCTTCGGCAACAAGGGCGGCGGCGACGAACTCGTCAAGGTCGAGGAGGGCCTGCTCGGCATCGAGCTCGACCCGAAGTTCGAGCAGAACGGCTGGGTGTACCTGCACTACACGCCGCACTCGCAGATCGACCGCGACAAGCAGATGGCCGAGCGCCGCGTCTCGCGCTTCACGCTCGACCTGGACACGAACAAGCTGGACATGGGCAGCGAGAAGGTGCTGCTCAAGTGGCCGGTGCAGATCCACAGTTGCTGCCACGCGGGCGGCGGGATGGCCTGGGACTCCAAGGGCAACCTGTACATCGCGACCGGTGACAACAACTCCAGCCGCTTCAGCGACGGTTACTCGGGCAATAACCCCGAGCCCAACTACAAGGGCGTCTCGTTCGCCGACGCGCGCCGCACCGCCGGCAACACGAACAACCTCAACGGCAAGATCCTGCGCATCCACCCGGAGGCCGACGGCACGTACACGCTGCCGGAGGGCAACCTATTCACGGGCAAGGAGGCCGCGGAGGGCGGCGGCAAGACACGCGGCGAGATCTATGTGATGGGTGTCCGCAACCCGGCGCGCATCTCCGTCGACAAGAAGACCGACACGCTGTACGCGGGCTGGGTCGGCCCGGACGCCGGTGAGCCGTCGACGACCTGGGGTCCGGCGAAGTACGACACGTTCGCCGTCATCACCAAGGCGTCCAACCGCGGCTGGCCGTACTGCATGGGCAACAAGCAGCCCTACCGCGACCGCAATCTGCCGGACCCGACGAAGCCGCTCGGCTGGTACGACTGCGACCACCTGAAGAACGAGTCGCCGAACAACGACGGTCTCGTCAACCTGCCGCCGATGACCGCCAACAACATCTGGTACTCGCCGCAGGGCGGGGCACCGGACTACCCGCGCGACGCCAACGGCATCCCCTCGTACAAGAAGGAGGAGGCCAAGTACCTCCTGCCGTGGCTGAAGGGCGGCGGGCAGGCCGCGATGGACGGGCCCGTCTACCGCTACGACGCGTCGATCCCGAACGCGGACAAATGGCCGAGCTACTGGGACGGCAAGTGGTTCGTCGGCGACTTCTACGACGCCACGCAGCCGCGGCACGCGGTGATCACCGACCCGAAGACGGCCGGTGACGGCGGCATCCCGGTGCACGCCGAGAACCTCAAGAAGATCGTGCCGGTCGGCAACGACGGCATCAAGAACCTCATGGACTGGAAGTTCGGCCCCGACGGCGCGCTCTACGTCCTCGACTACGGCCGTGGCTTCTTCACCTCGGATGCCAAGTCGGCCCTGTGGAAGGTGACTTACACGGGCGGCGAGGCGACCCCTGCGGCCGGTGACCTGGCCAGGAAGGCGCAGTGATGAGGATGCGCACCAAGAACCGGCGAAGACTGTGGACGGCGCTGTTCGCCGCCGTGCTGCTGATGCTCGGACTCGGCTCCCCCGTCGCGTTCGGGCAGGACGCCCCGGTCGCCGCGGCCCAGCAGGTCCTGAACTGGACCGGCAGCGACGACATCACCAAGTACGCCTCGGCGCCGACGACGGCGGTGGCGGGCGCGACAACGATCGTCTTCGAGAACAGCGCGGCGACCGGCAACACCATGGGCATGCCGCACACGCTGACGTTCGACACGTCGGACCCCGAGTACAACAACGACGTGTCGGTGAACATCCTGGCCAACCCGAACGACGGTGAGGGCGGCAAGCACTCGGTCGAGGTCACCCTGACCCCGGGCCGTTACCGCTACCACTGCACGATCCCCGGCCACGAGGGCATGCAGGGCATCCTCGTCGTGACCGAGGGCGGCGGCGAGGACACGGCCGCGCCGGAGACCTCGGCCAAGGTCGACGGGCAGAAGAACGCCCAAGGGGAGTACGTCGGTTCGGCGTCGGTCAGCGTGACGGCGACGGACACGGGCTCCGGGGTCGACAAGGTCGAGTACGCGGTCGGCGCCGACGGCGCGTGGCAGCCGTACACGACCGCGGTGGTCGTCGACCAGGTCGGTACGCACAAGATCCGCTACCGGGCGTCCGACAAGGCGGGGAACGTGGCGGCGGAGAAGTCGGTCGACTTCACCGTGGTCGCGCCGCCGACGGACGACAAGACACCTCCCGAGACCTCGGCGACGGTCAGCGGCGAGAAGAACGACAAGGGCGAGTACCTCTCGATGGCGACGGTCACGGTGACGGCCTCCGACAACGGCTCTGGAGTCAACTCCATTGAGTACGCGGTGGGTTCGGACGGCACCTGGCAGCCGTACACCTCCCCTGTGATGGTGCACGAGGTGGGCGCGCACACGGTCCGCTACCGCGCCGCGGACAAGGCGGGGAACCAGGCCGCGGAGAAGTCGGTCGACTTCACCGTGGTCGCGCCGCCCGTGCAGGACAAGACGCCGCCCGAGGTGTCGGCCAAGGTCGACGGCGAGAAGAACTCCGACGGCGCGTACCTCAAGAGCGCCAAGGTGACCGTCTCCGCGACGGACGCCGACTCGGAGGTCGACAAGATCGAGTACTCGCTCGACGCGGGCCCTTACCTTGCCTACACCGCGCCGGTCGTGGTGGACCGGGCGGGCGCGCACACGGTCGCGTACCGGGCGAGCGACAAGGCCGGCAACACATCGGCGGCGAAGTCGGAGGCCTTCACGGTCACGACGGGCGGCGGGGTCCCGGCGCCCGACTGCGCCGAGTTCGACGAGCGGTTGACGGTGATTGTCGGCACGGTCGACACGGGCATCCCGAACCGGGTCACCAACAACCGGTGCCGGATCAACGAGTTGATCGAGGACGAGCGGGAGTGGACCTCGCAGGCCCTCTTCCTCAAGCACGTCAAGACCGTCACCGACAAGCTCCTCAAGGAAGGCGTGATCGACCAGCGCGAGTACAACAAGATCAACCGCGCCGCCAAGCAGTCGGGGATCGGCAAGCCCGGCCAGACCGAGGGCTACCGCAAGATCTTCGACGGCACGCAGGGCTCGCTCGACAAGTGGGAGCAGGTCGGCGGCGGCAAGTTCGGCCTGAACGCGGACGGCTCGATCACGTCGAGCACCACGGTCGAGGGCATGGGCATGCTGTGGTTCCCGCAGCGCAAGTACGGCGACTTCTCGCTGAAGCTCCAGTGGCGGGACGACGCGCCGGGCACGGGCAACGCCAACGGCGGTGTCTTCGTGCGCTTCCCGTGGGTCCACGACAACCCGGAGGAGTCGCGGCCCGAGTGGGTCGCCATCAAGTACGGGCACGAGGTGCAGGTGCTCGACAAGCCTGACGGCGACATGTACAAGACCGGTTCGATCTACGGGTTCGACCGGGTGGGTCTCGCGGGCGCGGGTGTCACCCAGAAGGGCACGTGGAACGACTACGAGATCCGTGTGGTCGGCCAGCACTTCTCGGTCCTGCGCAACGGCGTCCTGATCAACGAGTTCGACAACACGGGCGGTCAGGTCTTCGAGCCGCCGCGCGGGGACGACCCGGGCACGGATGGCCGGCGGTACTCCTCCGGCTATGTCGGACTCCAGGTCCACAGCACGACGGACGTCATCTCGTACCGGGACATCCGCATCAAGGAGCTGTAATCAGGCCATGGAGCTGTAACAGGTCGTGGAGCTGTAACAGGCAGTATGTGTAAGGCAGTTGAGCGAGTCGAGCCGGGTCAGTCCTCGTGTCTGGCCCGGCTCGGCTGTACCCGCTTGGGCTCGCCCGGCATCTTCGGGTACTCGGGCGGGTACGGCATGTCGCCGAGGCCGCGGTCCCGTTCGTCCCGGTCGGCGAGTTCGAGGAGCGCGTCAAGCCGGAAGGCGTGCTCGTCCATGTCCTCGTGGACGTCGCCGAGTTCGGCGTAGCGGGCCGGCATCGACCCGATGTCGAAGTCGGCCGGGCGCGCGTCGTCGACCTCGTCCCAGCGCAGCGGCGCGGAGACGGGGGCGTTCGGCCGTGGCCGTACCGAGTAGGCGGAGGCGATGGTGCGGTCGCGTGCGGTCTGGTTGAAGTCGACGAAGATGCGCTCGCCGCGCTCCTCCTTCCACCAGGCCGTGGTGGCGCGGTCGGGCATACGGCGCTCCAGCTCGCGGCCGCAGGCGATGGCCGCGCGGCGCACCTCGACGAACGTCCAGTGCGGGGCGATCGGCACGAAGACGTGCATGCCGCGGCCGCCGGACGTCTTGGGCCAGCCGCGCAGCCCGCCGAAGTCATGGAGGACGGAGCGCAGCTCGTGGGCGGCGCGGACGGCGTCGGTGTAGTCGGTGCCGGGCTGCGGGTCGAGGTCGATGCGCAGCTCGTCGGGGTGGTCGGGGCGCGCGCGCCGGACGGGCCAGGGGTGGAAGGTGAGGGTGCCGTACTGGGCCGCCCAGATGACGGCGGCGATCTCGGTGGGGCACATCTCGTCCGCGTGGCGCCCGCTGGGGAAGGTGATGGTGCCGGTGGGGATCCAGTCGGGCAGGTTCCTGGCGGCGCGCTTCTGGTAGAAGGACTCGCCGTCCAGGCCCTCGGGGTAGCGCTGGAGGGTGGTGGGGCGGTCGCGCAGGGCGCGCACGATGCCGGGGCCGACGGAGAGGAAGTAGCGGGCGAGGTCGAGCTTGGTGTATCCGGGCTCGGGGAACATGACCCGGTCCGGGCTGGACAGGCGTACCGTCCGCTCCCCCGCCTCCAGCTCCACGGCCGCACCGTTCGACTTGCCCATGCGGGCCACGCTAGGCGCAACGGCCTCCGTGCGCATACCGGGCGGGTGACGGCGTATCGCGACAGAATCGGCTCATGGTCATGGATCTGCCGGTGATGCCGCCCGTGAAGCCGATGCTCGCCAAGTCCGTCGCGAAGATCCCGCCGGGGATGAGTTACGAGGCGAAATGGGACGGCTTCCGCGCGATCGTCTTCCGGGACGGCGCCGACCTGGAGATCGGCAGCCGCACGGGCAAACCCCTGACCCGCTACTTCCCCGAGCTGGTCGCCGCCCTCCTCGACCGGCTGCCGCAGCGCTGTGTCCTGGACGGCGAGATCGTGATCGCCAGGGACGGCCGGCTCGACTTCGACGCGCTCACCGAACGCATCCACCCGGCCGCGTCCCGGGTGAGGACGCTGGCGGAGCGGACCCCGGCGTCGTTCGTGGCGTTCGACGTACTGGCCCTCGGCGACGAGTCGCTGATGGACACGCCCATGGTGGACCGCCGGGCCCGCCTGGCCGAGGCGCTGTCGGGCGCGACGCCGCCCGTCCACCTGGCCCCGTCGACGACCGACGCCGAGCTGGCGCAGACGTGGTTCGAGCAGTACGAGGGCGCGGGCCTCGACGGGGTGATCGCCAAGCCGTTCGACCTGCGCTATCGCGAGAACGAACGCCTGATGTTCAAGATCAAGCATGAGCGGACCGCGGACTGTGTCGTGGCGGGCTACCGCTTCCACAAGAGCGGCCCGGTCGTCGGCTCCCTGCTGCTCGGCCTGTACGACGACGAGGGCGTCCTCCAGCATGTGGGCGTGTGCGCGGCGTTCACAATGAAACGGCGTACGGAGCTGATCGCGGAGCTTGAGCCGCTGCGCCTCGAGTCGACGCAGGACCATCCGTGGGCCGCGTGGACCGAGGAGTCGGCGCACGAGAAGTCCCGCCTGCCCGGGGCGACGAGCCGCTGGACCGGCAAGAAGGACCTTTCGTGGGTACCCCTCGAACCGCGGCTCGTCGCCGAGGTGGCGTACGAGCACATGGAGAACGGCGCACGCTTTCGCCACACGGCCCGCTTCCGCCGCTGGCGCCCGGACCGGACGCCCGAGAGCTGCACGTACGCGCAGCTGGACGAGCCGGTGCGGTACGACCTGGCGGATGTCCTGCGCTAGGGGGTGTCCGGCGGATCGTGGCCGGACACCCCCGTGCCGATATGAGCGTCGGCTCACGTGAGCTCCGCCAAGTATGTCGAACACGTTCGACCGGAACTGATCGATCCGCTGCCGGGCGGGTATCACCCACACGTGCGAATACGACGGGTGCGGGTGAGGCGCGTGCGGCGGGCCGCGATCGTCGCGGCGGTCCTGGCCGCTACGGCCGCCGGGTGCACGGTCGGCGACGGACACCCGCCGGACGGCCACTCCGCGAGCCCCACCGGAGGGGGAAGCCGTGGCCCCGTTCTCGCCGTGAAGATCGACAACGTGGGTCCCGCCCGCCCGCAGACCGGCATCGGCCGGGCCGACATCATCTACGCGGAGCAGGTCGAGAGCGGTCTGAGCCGGCTGATGGCCGTGTACGCGACCCGGCTGCCGCCCGTGGTCGGCCCGGTGCGCAGCGCCCGCGAGACCGATCTCGAACTGCTGCGGCAGTTCGACCGCCCCACGCTCGCGTTCTCCGGCGCCCAGTCGAAACTGCTGCCGCTGATCGCCGAGGCCCCGCTCGACGCGCTCCCGCCCGGCAAGGCCCCGGCCGCCGCCTACTTCCGCGGCAGCGACAAGCCTGCGCCGCACAACCTCTACCTCCGACCCGGCAAGCTGGGCGTGACGCCGCAGGCGGGCGCGCTGGCGGCGGCCGGGGTCACATTCGGGGCGCGCCCGCCGGGCGGGCAGGCGAAGAACGCCCTCACCGTGCGCTTCCCGGCGGCGCGCTTCACCTTCAACTGGTCGGCCCAGACCGGTAGTTGGCAGGTATCGATGGACGGCACCCGGGCACGCACCACGGACGGCGGGATGCTGAACGCTTCGACCGTCGTCGTCCAGTACGTCGATGTCCGCAGCTCGCGGTTCCACGACCGGTCGGGGAACACGTCACCGTTCTCCGACACCGTGGGTTCGGGCAAGGCGACGGTACTGCGGGACGGCCTGGCGTACGACGTCCGGTGGGAGCGGCGCTCGGCGGCCGACGGCACACAGTTCACGACGGCGGGCGGCGGCAAGCGCATGACGTTCGCGCGCGGGCAGGTGTGGGTCCTCTTCGCCGAGCGGTGAGAGCCCCGGCTCGCACCGGGACACCGTCGTCAGGCCTTCGCGAGCGGCTCCGTCGGATGGCGAAGCCCCTCCGCCGCGTCCGAGACGCGCTGGATCAGGTCGAAGAACACGGCCTGCTCGTCGGCGGACAGCGGCGCGAGGAAGATCTGATTCATCCGGGCCGTGCGCACGGTCAGTTTGCGGTGGACGCGCGTCCCGTCGCCGGTGAGGCGCAGCAGGGAGCGGCGGCCGTCCTGCGGGTCGCGCACCTTGTCGATCAGTCCACGGCGGCTGAGGCGGCTGATGACCTCGGCGATGGTCGAGCGGTCGAGGCCGACGCGCTCGCCCACGGTGCGCTGGTCGAGGCCGGGCTCGGCGACGAGCGCGTTCAGGACGGCGAACTGCGGTGAGGTGATCTCCTCGGAGACCATCGTGTTCCACAGCAGGTAGTGCGCCTGCTGGAGGCGCCGGGCCAGGTGCCCCGGGTGGGTGGTCAGATCCACCGCGGCCATCGCGGACCTCCGGAATTTTTCGGGTGTGTACTGACCAATACTCGACCATAGGGCAGCCCGTGTCGAGTCGACTCCCCTGCTTCCCACCGTCGTATCCCCGAACTATTGACGGTTTGGGCATGCGGTGGCACCGTAAGCGCCAGTCACATAAATGCTCAGTGCGCTGAGCATTTCAAGTTCGTGGAGAGGCTGGCTCGGATGGACAAGGTGGTGGCGACGGCCGCGGAAGCGGTCGCCGACGTGGGGGACGGGGCGTCCCTCGCAGTCGGCGGGTTCGGCCTGGTCGGCGTCCCGAACGTGCTCATCGGCGCGCTCCACGAGCGCGGCACCACGGGCCTGAGCGTGGTCTCCAACAACTGCGGGGCGCTGGACTCGGGCCTGGCCGTGCTGCTCGCGGCCGGGCGGATCGCCCGGGTCACCGGGTCGTACATCGGCGCCAACAAGGAGTTCGCCCGCCAGTACCTGTCCGGCGAGGTCGAGGTCGAGATGATCCCGCAGGGCACGCTCGCCGAGCGCCTGCGGGCCGGCGGCGCCGGCATCCCCGCGTTCTACACGCCCGCCGGCGTCGGCACCCAGGTCGCCGAGGGCGGACTCCCCTGGCGCTACGACGGCCAGGGCGGCGTCGCGCTGGCGTCCCCGCCCAAGGAGGTCCGCACCTTCGACGGCACGGACTACGTCCTCGAGCGCGGCATCCGCACCGACTTCGCCCTCGTGCGCGCCGCCAAGGGCGACCGCCACGGGAACCTCGTGTTCAACAAGTCCACCCGCAATTTCAACCCCCTCGCCGCGATGGCCGGACGCGTCACCGTCGCCGAGGTGGAAGAACTCGTCGAACCCGGCGACATCGACCCCGACGCCGTGCACGTGCCCGGCATCTTCGTCCAGCGCGTCGTGCCCCTCACGCCCGCGCAGGCCACGGACAAGCAGATCGAACGGCGCACCGTCTCCGCGCCTGAGGCACGAGGAACGGTGAGCAGCTGATGGCCTGGACCCGTGAAGAGATGGCCGCGCGCGCCGCCCGCGAGCTGCGCGACGGCCAGTACGTCAACCTCGGCATCGGCCTGCCGACGCTCATCCCGAACCACCTGCCGCCCGGCGTCGAGGTCGTCCTCGAATCCGAGAACGGCATCCTGGGCGTCGGCCCCTACCCGGCCGACGACGAGGTCGACCCCGATCTCATCAACGCCGGCAAGGAGACCGTCACCGTCCTGCCCGGCGCCTCGTACTTCGACTCGGCGCTCTCCTTCGGCATGATCCGCGGCGGCCACATCGACGTCGCCGTCCTCGGCGCGATGCAGGTCTCCGCCCGCGGCGACCTCGCCAACTGGGCCGTCCCCGGCAAGATGATCACCGGGATCGGCGGGGCCATGGACCTCGTCCACGGCGCGCGGAGGGTCATCGTCGCCATGACCCACACCGCCAAGGACGGCACCCCCAAGATCGTCGAGGACTGCACGCTGCCGCTGACCGGCAAGGGCTGCGTCAACCGCGTCATCACCGACCTCTGCGTCCTCGACGTCACCGCCGACGGGCTCGAACTCGTCGAGCTGGCCCCCGGCGTCACCGTCGACGACGTCACCGCGAGGACTGCCGCCAAGGTCCGCATCCCGGAGGAAGCCCGATGAAGGACGTCTACGTCGTCGATGCCGTCCGCACGCCGGTCGGCAGGTACAACGGCTCCCTCGCCTCCGTGCGCCCGGACGACCTCGGCGCGCATGTCATCCGTGAACTGCTCACGCGTACACCGGAGTTGGACCCGGCGCTGATCGGCGACGTGTACTTCGGCAACGCCAACGGCGCGGGCGAGGAGAACCGCAACGTCGGCCGCATGGCGGGGCTGCTCGCCGGGCTGCCCACCTCCGTGCCCGGCGTCACCGTCAACCGGCTGTGCGCCTCCGGCCTCGAAGCCGTCATCCAGGCCGCGCGGGCCATCGCGCTCGGCGACATCTCCATCGCGGTGGCCGGCGGCGTCGAGTCGATGACGCGCGCTCCCTACGTGCTCCCCAAGAACGACCGGCCGTTCCCCGCGGGCAACATGGAGCTGTACTCCACGACCCTGGGCTGGCGCATGGTCAACCCCCGGATGGAGCCGCAGTGGACCGTGCCGCTCGGCGAGTCGGCCGAGCTGATCGCCGACAAGCACGGGATCACGCGTGAGCAGCAGGACGCGTACGCGCTCGCCTCGCACGAGAAGGCATCCGCCGCGCAGAAGAACGGCCTGTTCGACGCCGAGATCGTGCCGGTGGCCGTGCCGCAGCGCAAGGGCGACCCGCTCGTCGTCGCGCGTGACGAGTGTGTGCGCGAGAGCGCGTCGCTCGAGGCCATGGCCAAGCTCAAGCCGTCGTTCCGCAGCGAGAACGGGACGGTGACCGCGGGCAACGCGTCGCCGCTCAACGACGGCGCCGCCGCGCTTCTGCTCGTCGACGAGGAGGGTCTGAAGGCCACCGGCCGCGAGCCGCTCGCCCGGGTGACGGCCTCCGGGGTCGCCGCGATCGACCCGCACTACTTCGGGCTCGGCCCCGTCGAGGCGGTCAACCGCGCGCTTACCAGGGCAGGCAAGGGGTTCGGCGACCTGACCACCCTCGAACTGAACGAGGCGTTCGCCGCGCAGGTCCTCGGCTGTGTGGCCGAGTGGCCCGAGTTCGACCCCGCGATCCTCAACCCGCGCGGCGGCGCCATCGCGATCGGCCACCCGCTCGGCGCGTCCGGCGCGCGGCTCGCCGGATCCGTCGCGCACCAGCTCACGGCCGCCGGTTCCGGCACCGGCGTCGCCACCCTCTGCATCGGCGTCGGACAGGGCCTCGCCCTCGTCCTCGAACGCTAAGGACTCAGGAACCCACCATGGCACTCACCCAGTCGGACATCGACGTCGAGGTCGCGGACCTCCAGAGCGCGTACGACAAGGCGCGCGCGGGCGGCGCGCCCGCCCAGCACCACCCGGCGCGCGACTACGCGCCGTACCGCAGCTCGCTCCTGCGGCACCCGAAGCAGCCGCTCGTCGCCGTGAACGGCGGCGACCCGGAGACCGTCGAGCTGTCCGGGCCCGTCTTCGGCGCCACGGACATCACCGACATCGACCAGGACCTGACGCGTCAGCACGCGGGCGAGCCGCTCGGCGAGCGCATCACCGTCTCCGGACGACTGCTCGACAGCGACGGCCGCCCCGTGCGCGGCCAGCTCGTGGAGATCTGGCAGGCCAACGCGTCGGGCCGGTACGCGCATCTGCGTGACCAGCACCCGGCGCCGCTCGACCCCAACTTCACCGGCGTGGGGCGCACGCTGACGGATGATCAGGGCCGCTACTCCTTCACCACCGTGAAGCCGGGCGCGTACCCGTGGCGCAACCACACCAACGCGTGGCGCCCCGCACACATCCATTTCTCCCTGTTCGGGGACGCGTTCACGCAGCGGCTCGTGACACAGATGTACTTCCCGAACGACCCGCTGTTCCGCTACGACCCGATCCTGCGCTCGGTGACGGACGACGATGCGCGCGACCGCCTGGTCGCGGCGTACAACCACGACCTGTCCCAGCCCGAGTTCTCCCTCGGCTACGAGTGGGACATCGTCCTCGACGGTCCCTCCGCCACCTGGATCGAGGAAGGCCGATGACCTCCGTGCCCGAGAAGCTCCTCCCCACGCCGTCGCACACCGTCGGCCCGTTCTACGGCTACGCCCTGCCGTTCCCCGAGGGCGAGCAGGTCGCGCCGAAGGGCCATCCCGACACGATCGCCCTGCACGGCTACGTGCTCGACGGCGAGGGCGCCCCGGTGCCGGACGCCATCCTGGAGTTCTGGCAGGCCGGACCCGACGGCTCGCTCGACGGGGCACCCGGCTCACTGCGCCGCGACCCCACGACCGGCGGTCATCTCGGCCGCAACGGCACGGACTTCACCGGATTCGGCCGGGTCGCCACGGACGCCGACGGGCACTACGCCCTCTTCACACTGCCGCCGGGCAACGCGGGACTGCCGTACGTCAGCGTGTGCGTGTTCGCGCGCGGTCTGCTGCACCACCTGTTCACCCGCGCCTACCTCTCCGACGGCGCGGACCCGCTGCTCGACTCACTGTCAGCCGAGCGGCGCGCGACGCTGCTCGCGCAGCCGCAGGAAGACGCGCACCGCACGTACCGTTTCGACATCCGCCTTCAGGGCGAAGGCGAAACGGTCTTCCTGGAGTTCCAGTGACACACGTCGATCCTGACGCCGATCCCGACGCCGGGCTGCTCTCCCCCGGCCGGGCGGGCTCACCCGCCGAGTCGGACACCTCGGACGCGGCAGTCCTGCGCGCCCTGCTCGACGCGGAGGCGGGGCTCACCCGGGCGCAGGCCGCCCTTGGCCTTTCGCCCGTGGCCGCGGCGGACGCGGTGACGCGCGCCGCCGCGGACGAGGGGCGCTTCGACCTCCGTGACCTCGCGCTGCGTGCCCGCTCCGGGGGCAACCCGGTGATCCCGCTGGTCGCCGACCTGACGGCCGCCGTGGCCGGGGAGCACGCCCCGTACGTCCACCGGGGCGCCACCAGCCAGGACATCCTGGACACGGCGCTCATGCTGGTCGCGGCCCGGACACTGGACGGGGTGCTCGGCGACCTGGCGCGCACACAGAGCGCGCTCGGCCGGCTCGCATCCGCGCACCGCGACACCGTCATGCCGGGCCGTACGCTCACGCAGCACGCCGTGCCGACGACGTTCGGCCTGAAGGCGGCAGGCTGGCGCTCGCTCGTCCTCGACGCACGCGACCGGCTGAACACCGTGCGGGCTTCGCTTCCTGTCCAACTGGGCGGCGCGGCAGGCACGTTGGCGGCGTTCGGTGTGTTCGGCGCCACGAACGCCGGTGAGCTGACCGAGGCGTACGCGGCCGAACTCGGCCTGGTCGCACCCGTGTTGCCGTGGCACACCCTGCGCACCCCGGTCGCCGACCTCGCGGGCGCGCTCGCCTTCACGGCCGGGGCCCTCGCGAAGCCGACGGCGGACGTGCTCACGCTGTCCCGTACGGAGATCGGCGAGCTGTCGGAGGGGGCGGGCGGCGGTTCCTCCGCGATGCCGCACAAGGCGAACCCGGTCAGGGCCACGCTCGTCGCGGCGGCCGCCCGCCGCGCACCCGCGCTCGCCGCGACGCTCTACGCGTCGATGGCGGCCGAGGACGAGCGCCCCGCCGGCGCCTGGCACGCGGAGTGGGAGCCGCTGCGCGACCTCCTGCGGCTCGTGGGCGGCGCGGCGCGCGACGCGGCCGAGCTCGCCGAGGGGCTTCAGGTCCACGCGGACGTGATGCGTGAACACCTCTTCGCCACCCATGGGTTGATCGTCTCGGAGCGCCTGGCCGCCGAGCTGGCGCCCCTGCTCGGGCGCGCCCGCGCGAAGTCCCTGCTCACCGAGGCGGCACGGCGCACCCGCGCCGAGGACAGGCCCCTGGCCGAGATCCTGGCCGACGAGCCCGGCCTCAAGGGCGTCGACCTGGCCGACCTCACCGACCCCGCTCGTTACACCGGCTCCGCCGGAGCCCTCACCGACCGTGCCCTGGAGCGACGTTGAGCACTGCATCCCCCGACCGCGGCACCCTTCTTCACCACCGCGCCGAAGGCCCCGCCACCGCTCCCCCGCTCCTCCTGGGCCCCTCGCTCGGCACCTCCACCGCCCTGTGGGACCTGGTCGCGCCCGAACTGTCCGTCACCCACCGTGTGGTGCCCTGGGACCTGCCGGGACATGGAAAGTCCCCGGCAGGCCTGATCGGCCCGGGTGCGACCGTCGCCGATCTGGCCGGGCTCGTCCTGGATCTCGCCGACTCTCTCGGCATCGAGCGCTTCGCGTACGCGGGGGTGTCGCTCGGCGGCGCGGTGGGCCTGCACCTCGCGGTCCACCACCCACAGCGGGTGTCGAGCCTCGCGGTGATCTGCTCGTCGGCGCACTTCGGCGGCTCGAAGCCCTGGGAGGAACGGGCCCGGCTCGTACGCCACGAGGGGCTCGGCCCGGTCGCGGAGACCGCCGACCGGCGCTGGTTCACGCCCGGATTCACGGTGCCCGCCCTCATCGAGGACCACCGCACCGCCGACTCGGAGGCGTACGCGGCCTGTTGTGACGCGCTCGCCGCGTTCGACATCCGCGAGGAGCTCGCCTCGATCACGGCCCCCACGCTGCTGATCGCGGGCCGCGAGGACCCGGCGACGCCGCCCGCGCATCTGCGGGAGATCGCCGACGCGGTGCCCGGCTCGTCGCTCGTCGAGATCGCGGGTGCCTCGCACCTCGCCCCCGCCCAGTGCCCCGAACCCGTGATCACGGCGCTGCGGGCCCAGCTCGGCGGGGGCGTCAAACGCGGGATGGAGGTACGCAGGCAGGTGCTCGGCGACACGCACGTCGACCGCGCGCAGGCCCGGCAGAGCCCCTTCACGGCCCGCTTCCAGGACTTCATCTCGCGCTACGCGTGGGGCGAGATCTGGACCGACCCGACGCTGACGCGCCGCGAACGCTCCATGATCACGATGACGGCGCTGGTGGCCCACGGCCACTACGACGAGCTGGCGATGCATGTGCGCGCCGCGCTGCGCAACGGCCTGACGCCGGACGAGATCGGCGCCGTACTGCTGCAGTCCGCGGTGTACTGCGGTGTCCCCGCGGCGAATTCGGCGTTCGCGGTGGCGCAGCGGGTCCTCTCCGAGGAGAGCGGCGAGGGCCCGGCGGCAGGCTGAGCCCTCGCACACGCCGGCGGTCAGCGCAGGCCGCGTCCCGTGTCCAGGACCTCGCGGGCGCGGGCGGCCAGGCCCTCGGCGCCGCACGACCTGGCAAGGGTGAGGCCTCGGGTGAGTTCCGCGACCGAGCGGGCGGCGATGCCGTACTCGACGCGGGCCACCGCGTGTTCGTACGCGCAGGGCGACGCTTCGAGGTACGTGACCGACTTCGCGTAGAGCGTCAGGGAGCGCTGGCCGCTCTCCAGGGCGGCTTCGCAGCGCAATGCCTCCCCGATCGCCGTGTCCGTGCCGAAGCGCTCGGCCTGGAGCCGGGCGTCGGCGGCCAGTTCCCTGGAGCGCTTCGGGTCCTCGGTGGCGAGCGCGCGGGCCAGGTCGCAGGCCCAGGGCGCCATGATCGTGTTGTGTCCGCCGCGGGCGGTGGCCGCCTTGGCCGCCGCCTCCAGCTCGCTGACGCCCTCCTCGGTGCGGCCCGCGGCGATCAGCAGGCGTCCGCGGACGGAGTGCGCGTCGGGCAGGACGATCGTGGAGGGGTAGGGCGGGCCGAAGGAGTAGCGGTCCGCGATCTCCATCGCCTCGCCGATCCGGCCGCGGGCCACGAGTGTGTCGATGAGCATGCACGCGGCGTCCCAGTGCATGGGCAGGCCGCGGCCGACGCGGTCGGCCAGGCGCAGGCTCTCGCGCAGGACGGCCTCGGCGTCGGTGAGGCGGCCGCGCCTGCGGTGGACGTAACCGACGAAGGCGTGCGCGAGCGCCAGATGGCCGCCGCTCCAGCCCGCGGTCTCGTAGGCGCGTACGGCCTCGCTGAACAGGCTCTCCGCGCGGTCGAGCCGGTCGGCGAAGAGATAGGCGCTGCCGAGCATGGCGAGGAGTTCGAAGCCCCACTCGGGGTCGGTCCAGCCGAGGCCCGGCGCGAGGCGTTCGTTGACGAGGGAGCGGTCGCAGAGTTCGACCACCTCCTCCGCGTTCTCGCCGCGCGTCATCGCGTCGAAGGCGCGCAGGACGAGCAGGACCCGCTCGGGGTTGTCCCGGCCGGTGAGGGAGCCCGCGAGCGCGGCGAGATTGCGGGAGCGGCCCGGGGAGTCCTCCTCGCCCGCGTGGATGCCCTCCCACATGTAGCGCATGGCCTGGAGGCGGAGGCGGGCCGGACCCGGGTCGAGCCGCGCGGCCTCCGCGTCGATCTCGCGCAGCGCCTCTTCCAGCTGGTTGTTGTGGACGAGGGCCTGAGACAGCCGGCACACGGCGTCCACGCGCGCGTCCCCGTCGAGGCCCGGGTCGGTGTCGAGGGCCTGGCGCAGGTAGCCGATGGTGACGGCGGGCGAGGTGAGGAGGGTGGCGCAGCCCAGCTCGTAGAGCAGTTCGGACCGTACGTCGGGCAGCGGCGGTTCCTGGAGGGCACGCTCCAGACAGCGGCGGGCGGCCTCCGGGGCGCCGACCGCGAGGTGTTCGCCGGCCGCCGCGCGCAGCTGCTCGACGAGTTCGGGGTCGTCGTCCGGGTGGACCTGGAGCAGATGCCGGGAGGCGGCCGCGGCACCGTGGCCCGAGGCGGTGACGGCCCAGGCGGCCTGCCCGTGCATGGCGGTGCGGGTGGCCGCCGGGATGGAGCGGTACACGGCGCTGGCGATCAGCGGGTGCACGAACTCCAGCCCCACGGCGCCGTCTTCGTACGTCGCGTCGGTGAGGATGCGGGAGGCGCGCAGCAGCACGGCACAGCGGCCGGCCTCGCCCGGCGTCATCCCGGCGAGGCGCGCCGCGAGGTCGTGGGCGATCCGGGTGCCGAGGATGGCGGCGGCCCAGGCGAAGCGCGTCGCGTCGGTGCCGAGGCCTTCGAGGCGAGCGACGAGGCCGCGGCCGCGCGCCGACTTGTTCAGGGCGCGCAGCTCGCCGGCCGAGCCCTCCGCGGGTTCGAGTTCGCTGTCCTGGACCTTGGCCAGGAGCTCGACTGTCTCGTACGGGTTGCCGCCGGTGACGGCCCACACCTCGCGGCAGAAGGGGGCGTCGGCGTGCTCGCCGAGGCTGGCGCGGGTGAGGCCCGCGGTGGCGTCGGGGGTGAGGGCGTACAGGGTGGTGCGGGGCCGGGCGGCGGCGCCGACGGCTTCGAGGTGGCCGGTGGAGGCGGCGGTCGCCTCGCCGTCGCGGTGGGCGACGACTACGAGGACAGGGAGGTCGTCGAGGCGTTCGGCGAACGCGGCGAGCCAGTGGAGAGTCTCCTCGTCGGCCCATTGCGCGTCGTCGACGAGCAGGACGAGCGGCCAGTGCAGCCGGGCGAGCCGGGACACGGCCGCGACGAGTCCGTCGCGCACACCCTGCGGGTCGGCCTGGCGGCCGCCCGGTTCGGCTATGCCGAGGGCGGGGCCGGCGATCTCGTACCAGTCGCCGAAGTACTCGCGGGCCTCCTCCTGCGAGAGCGCGAGGAGGGCGGGCTGCAGCAACTGGCGCACGACGTTGAAGGGGACGGAGGTGACGGTCTCGCCGCCGCGGGCCGACCAGACCGTGGCCCGTCCCGCCGCGATGCGGCGCACCTCTTCGAGGAGGGCGGTCTTGCCGATGCCCGCTTCGCCCCTGAACACGACGAGGCTGCCCGACGACGCCGCGTCCCCGCAGAGTTCGCCGAGCGCCCGCTCGACGTCCGCGATCTCCTTGTCCCGCTCCCACAGGGCGGCCGAGGCGGCTCCTTCAGGCCGACTCTGCGTCATCCCGTACCCTCCCGAAGTCGCTCAATCGACGTACAGACGTCGAGAGTAGCCGGAGCCTGGGGGTTGTGGGTGGGGGTCTGCGCAGGTCTTCGCCGTAAGTGAGAAGGTGCCCTTCCGGAACCGGACCTGCCCCCTCTCATGCCTCTTTCACGCACGCCTCATACTGTGGCGCACATGACCCAGGTGACTCCCCCCGGCTGGTACCCCGATCCCGGCCAGAAGCCCGAAGGCCCCCGCACCGAACGCTGGTGGGACGGCAGCGTGTGGACGGAGCAGACCCGTGCCGCCGAGGCCGGCGCCGCGCCCGCCCCGCCCGCGTACGCGCCGGCGGCTCGCGGCGCGCATCCGCAGACGTACGGCTATCCGCAGACCTCCCAGCCGCAGGGGCAGTTCGGCCATCCCGGATACCCGGGCTACCCCGCGTACCCGGAGCCGAAGCCGAGACGCGGCCTCAAGATAGCCATCGCCGCCGGTGTCGCCGTAGTGGTGCTCGGCGGCATCGTCGGCGGGGTGTACGCGCTGACGTCCGGGGACGGCGACGGCAAGAGCGACCGGGCCGACTCCTCGTCAAGTCCCTCTGCTTCTCCGCGACTTCCTCAGGGGCCGGGGGACGGTCCTGGCGGGAGCGGGGGCGGTGACGGGTCCGGTGGTTCCGGTGGCGAGAGTGGCGCTCCGCAGGCGCCGGGTCCGGGCGACGGTTTCGCCGCCGACCTCGTCAACGGGGTGTCGATGCCCGTGCTCGACGGCTGGACCGGCGGCACGACGAAGGGCGGCAACGCGGGGGTGACGACCGGCCCGTACGCCTGCCCCGGCGACACGAAGCAGCAGTGTGTGCGCGGCGGCGCGTTCTCGGCGTCGGCCGAGGCGCTGAAGCTCAAGGCGACCGGCGCGGAGGCCGCGGCCAAGGAGGACATCTCCAAGAACGCGCAGGAGTCCTACGGCGGCGCGATCTACGGGAAGATCACCTCACACAAGGAACTGGCGTCCCAGGCCGTCACCGTGGCCGGCCAGAAGGGCTACCTGGTGCGCTGGCAGGTCGTCACGGCCAAGGGCGACGACGGCTACGTCGAGTCGCTGGTCTTCCCCGCGCCGGCCAACCCCAAGTCGCTGGTCGTCGTCCGCTTCGGCATCGACGTGAACGACAAGGCGCCGGACGTGACCTCGATGGACAAGATCACCAAGGGCATCAAGAAGTCCGCGATCGCCGAGGGCGGCGGCAACGGGCAGGACGTGTAGGGCCCCACACAACACGTGCAGGCCCCGTGTAGGCCCCCGTAACAACCCGTCGGCGCCACAGGGGAAAGCCCAGGGGCCGGGCGGGTCCCCCTCCGCTCAAGGAGGGACCCGTCCGGCCCGGGGGTGCGCGCCGCGCCCGTCCCCACGGTGCGGCGCGGGCAGACCGCCGTCCGGTCATCCCGACAGACGGCGGCCTCCCGTTCAGGTGGCTTCGCTCAGGCCGAGTGCGGGCAGCACCACGGCGTCGACGAAGCGGGTGAGGTAGTCCGCGTCCGCGTACCGGCCCTCGAGGACCGGGCGGAAGCGCTGCACCCCGAGCAGCTGGGCGGCCAGGAACTCGACGGCCGGATGGTCCGCGGCGATCTCGCCGCGCGCCACGGCCCGGTCGACCATCGCCCCGAGCGCGGCCAGCTCCGGCTCGACCAGGGCCTCGCGCAGCGCCCCCTGGAGTTCCTCGTCACTGAGGACCGCATGGCCGAGGGCCTGGACGAGCTGAGTGTCGCGTCCGGCCTGCTGCGCCGCCGCGCGAGCGGCCGAGCGCAGGTCCCCGGCGAACGTACCCGTGTCGATACTGGCGAACTTCACGCAGCGTCCCGCCCGCAGTGCGGCGGCCACGAGCTGCGGCTTCGTCTTCCACTGCCGGTAGAGCGTGGACTTGCTGCAGCACGCCTGGGCCGCGACGCCCTCCATGGTGAGCGCCTCGTAGCCGTTCTCGCGGAGCTGGTCGAGGACCGCGCCGTAGAACTCCCGCTCGCGCTCCGGAGTGATCTTGGAGCGGCGCGAAGTGGTCACTGATGTGCCTGCCTGCTCCTGGGACTCCATGGCTCTTCTCCTCGCGATCTTCGCTATCGATACGCCAGTGTACCGGTACGCCAGCGTTTCGGTACACTGGCGTATCGATGAGCGCGGTTCACGCCGTGCTCACCTCCGCATCACCGCACCACCCAGTCGTCATGAAAAGGGGCCGGGGGATGAATTCCCTTACCGAGCCTGCCGAACCGGAGCCGGACACAGCCGGCCGCGAGACGGACGCCGTCGGCCACCAGCCGGATGTCGTCGCCCGCCCGCCCCTGGTCCGGGAGCTCCTGCTGGTCGTCGGACTGTTCCTCGTCTACAAGTTCGGCAGGCAACTGGCCAATGGCCACACCGGCGAGGCGTTCCACAACGCGCACCGCGTGTGGGACCTCGAACGCGCTGTCCATCTGCCGGGCGAGGGCGCCGTGCAGCATGCCCTGCTGCACAGCGACGGCCTCGTCCGCATCGCGAATACCTACTACACGACGGTGCACTTCCCGGCGACGGCCGCCTTTCTGATCTGGCTGTATCTGCGCAGGCCCCGGCACTACATAGGGACGCGCCGGGTACTGGCCGCCCTCACCGCGGCGGCCCTTGTGCTGCATCTCACCTTCCCGCTGGCCCCGCCCCGGATGCTGGCCGCCGCGCACCTCGTGGACACCGGGCAGGTGTACGGCCCGACCGTCTACGGCGCGACGCCGCAGACCGACTCGATGGCGAACCAGTTCGCCGCGATGCCGTCCCTGCACGTCGGCTGGGCCCTGATGGTCGCCGTCGGCCTGATCGCCGCGACCCGCTCCCGGCTACGTTGGCTGTGGCTGCTGCACCCGGCACTCACTCTGTTCGTCGTCATCGGCACGGCGAACCACTACTGGCTGGACGCGATCGTGGCGACGGCTCTCCTGGGCATCGCGCTCGCGGTGATCCGGCTGCCCGGCACCACACCGGCCGAGAAGCCCGGACAGTCCATCGGCCGGCACCTGCTGCCCGCCCCGCGCGCCGCGGCCTCGCTCACGGCGACCGCGGAGACCATGGGCGCGGCGATCCCCGCCCCCTGGACCCCGGCGCATCAGCGCGGCGGCTCCCTCTCCGCGTCCGAAGTGCTCGCGCGCATCCCGGTGTCGGTGACGGCGGGCTCCGCGTCCGCCGTCGACGCGCCGGTCGCGTCGGCCACCTCGGGAGCGGCACGTCCGGGGCGCACAGTCCTCACGGCGTCAGGAGCACACCGGTGAACGCCACCCTTCTCGCCGTCACACTCTCCCTCGTCTCGGCGGTTGCCTACGCCGCTGCCGCCGTCGCCCAGGAACGCCTCGCGTCACGCACCGCGGGGGCCGACTCGGGCGTCCTCGGCCTGCTCGGCACGGGCGCGTGGTGGGGGTCGGTCCTGCTCAACGCGTCCGCCGCGCTCCTGCATGTGGCGGCCCTCAAGTACGGCCCCCTCACCCTCGTACAGCCCCTCGGCGCGCTGACGCTCGTCGCGGCCGTGCCGCTCGGGGCGCGCTTGGCCGGGCGGCACGTCCTGTCCGTCGAATGGCGCGGCACCGCGCTCACGCTCGCCGGGCTCGGCGCGCTCCTGCTCACGGCCTCGGGCCCGGCCCCCGACGACACGCTCAGCCTCGGCGAGGCGCTCGCCGTCGCCGGTGCGACGGCCGCCCTGATCGGTCTCCTGTCGCGGCGCGGCGCGAAGCCGGGGCTGCGGCACGCGACGGCCTCCGGTCTCGCCTCGGGCATCGCCTCGGCGCTCGCCCAGACGGTGACCGTCGCGGTCACCGACCGGACGGGGCCGCTGCTCAGCGTCAAGGTGATCGTCGTGGCGCTGCTCATCGCGGCGTTCGCGGCGGGCGGCCTGCTCCTGTCCCAGGTCGCCTACCGCGGTGGCCTCGGCGCGCCGCTCGCGATGGTCACCCTCTCCAACCCGGTGGCCGCGGCGATCATCGGCGTCACGCTGCTCGGCGAGCGGCTCCAGGGCGGGATCACGGGGATTCTGCTCGCGGCGGCGGGGGCGACGCTCGCGGCCCGCGGCGTCCTGTTCCTCACGCGCACGTCACCGGATACACAGGAGACCCAGGAGGACCAGGAGACCCAAGAGACTCCGCAGGCGCGACCGCGGCCGTCGCTCACGGCGGCCGAACCGCGGCCCGAGCTGCCGCCCCGCGCGACGGAGCCGAGCCCGGTCGCGAGCCTGCCCGGGCTGCCGGACCTGCAGAGCCTTCCCCCGATGCCCGTACTGCCGGGCACGGTGGTCATCCTGCCGTCGATCCCGCCCCAACCGGAACCGGCACCGGGCGCACTCCAGGCGTCCCGAGGGCGTCCCCTTCACGGCCTCCGCACTACGCGATCGGCACTGAAGCGATCCGCATGACGCGATCCGCTTTACGGGTCCCGCGTCACGGCTTGCGAGGCGCGGGACGCGTCCTCATCCCGTCGAGCGCGATGCCGAAGACCCGGTCGCGCTGCTCGGTGTCCACGTAGGCCGCGCCGGTGACGCCGGAGATCAGGCGGAGCAGGTCGTCGAAGGACATGTCCTCGCGGACCTCTCCGGCGGCCTGCGCGCGCAGCAGCAGGGGTTCGCCGGCGTCGAGCATGGCGCGGCGGCAGGCGATGAAGATGTCGGACTCCCCGCTGAGCGCGTCCCTGATGGCGCGCTTGGTGACGGTGTAGTCCACGAAGCGGCGCAGCCAGGTGGCGAGCCCGTCCCACGGCGGGGCGTCAGCGAGTTCGTCGGCGAGCCGGCACAGGGCGTCGACCTCTTCCGCGTAGACCGTCTCGAAGAGGTGCCTGCGCGTGGGGAAGTTGCGGTACAGCGTGCCGATGCCGACGCCGGCCTTGCGGGCGATGTCCTCGAGCGACGCCTCCGCGCCCTTCTCGGCGAACGCGTCGCGGGCCGCGGCGAGGAGCGCGTCGAAGTTGCGGCGCGCGTCCGCGCGCCGTGGGCGCTGGGCCGCGACGATCCCGCCGACGAGTTCCCTGTCCGTCATGCGTGCCACTCCCGGGGTGAGGCAGCGCGGGCTGCCAAGGTTGTACCGGAGGCAACCCTCCGCTATTGTTATCCAAGTCGAGGGGTGCCTCCACTTTAGCAGTCGGCACACCCCTTGCCCCGCCGCACAGTGCTGCGGTCAGACCGGCCGAAACGGCCGGATCCCACCATCCTCCCAGCTCGCGCGCCCCGGCGGACCACGGCCCTTGCCGCAGGTCACGCCGGTGTGCCCGGCCACCTTCCGTTCAGAGAGACACCGCCTTGAACCGGAATCGCACGACGCCCCTTCGCACGACCCGGAATCTCATGTCCCGGAATGCCAAGGCGCCGAGCCCGGCGCCCAGAAGCTCCAACCGCCTCACCTTCGCGGTCCTCGCGACGGGTGCCGGCGTGTTCGCGATGATGCAGTCGCTGGTCGCCCCGGCCCTGCCCACCGTCCAGCACGCGCTGCACACCAGCCAGGCCACCTCGACCTGGGTGATGACCGCCTATCTGCTGTCCGCCTCGATCTTCACGCCCATACTCGGCCGGGTCGGCGACCTCGTCGGCAAGAAGCGCACCATGGTCGCCGCGCTCGTCGCGCTGACCGCGGGCTGTGTGCTCGCGGCCCTCGCCCCGAGCATCGCCGTGCTCATCGTCGCCCGCGTCGTCCAGGGCATCGGCGGCGCGCTTTTCCCGCTGTCGTTCGGCATCATCCGCGACGAGTTCCCCGGCCACCGGGTCAGCCCCAGCATCAGCAACCTGTCCGCCGTCATCGCGGCGGGCGGCGGTGTGGGCATCGTCGCGGCCGGGCCGATCGTGGGCGCGCTCGACTACCGCTGGCTGTTCTGGCTGCCCGCGGCCGTCGTCGCGGTGACGGCGCTGATCGCGTACCGCTACGTTCCCGAGTCGCCGACGCGCGGCACCGGACGCGTGAACTGGCTCGGCTCCGTGCTGCTCTCCGGCTGGCTCGTCGCCCTGCTGCTGCCCATCAGCCAGGCCACGTCCTGGGGCTGGGCATCGATCAAGGTCGTCGGTCTGCTGGCCGCCGCCCTCGTCCTCTTCGCCGCATGGGTGCTCGCCGAGGCGCGCTCCGCGAGCCCGCTGATCGACCTGCGCGTCATGCGGCTGCCCGCCGTGTGGACGACGAACACGACCGCGCTGCTCTTCGGCGCGGGGATGTACGCGGTGTGGTCGTTCCTGCCCGGGTTCGCCCAGACACCGTCGTCCGCCGGGTACGGCTTCGGGGCGAGCGTGACGGGCGCGGGGCTGCTGATGCTCCCCATGCTCGTGGCGATGTTCCTCGCCGGGGTGCTCAGCGGCCGGCTCGAACCCGTCGTCGGGGGGAAGGCGCTGCTCACCACCGGCGCCGCGCTGGGCGCGGTCTCCTGCGCGATGCTTGCCGCCTGGCACTCCGAGCAGTGGCAAGTCGCCCTCGCGGCAGGCGCGTTCGGGCTCGGCATCGGGCTCGCGTTCGCGTCCATGGCGAACCTGATCGTGCAGAGCGTCCCGGCGGCGCAGACAGGCGCGGCCACCGGCATGAACGCCAACATCCGTACCATCGGCGGCTCGATCGGCGCCGCCGTGATGAGCAGCCTGGTCACGGGGCACCTCCAGGCGTCGGGACTCCCCTACGCCTCCGGGTACACCCACGGCTTCACGCTGCTCGCGGCGCTGTGCCTCGCCGCCGCGCTCGCGGCGCTGCTGGTCCCGGCCGCGCGCCGGGCGGGCGGACCGCGCGTCCCCGCCGCGCACGGGACGACGGCCGGGGCGGACGAGCAGGCGGGCCTGGAGCAGCCCACGTCGCGGTGAACCGGCGCCCGCCGGACGCCGGCCCGGTCAGCCGAAGCCGCGCGCGTCCTGCTTGAGGGCGGTGTCCACCGTGAGGGCGGTCGCCACGACGAGGCTCAGGAGCGGCTCGGGCAGCTGGTAGTGGATCTGGAGGACGTAGTTGTCCGCGGTCGTGAACATCGTCTTGGCGAGTCCCTCCCACGTCTTCGTGATGCGGGCGACCTCGTTGTCGGCGTGGTCGACGATCGAGAAGTTCCAGGCCCGCCAGTTCTCGGCCTTGATCGCGCCGATCTGCTGGCCGTTCACGTTGATCCCGAAGTTGATCTTGCCGATCATGTTCTGCTGGACGATCTCACCGACCGGCGAGCCGTCCGGACGCTCCACGACGACACGCGACTTCATGAACTTCGCGGGCCGTGTCATGACGAGCTGCGGCTGCCCGTACGCGTCGCGGATCTCCAGCTTGTGGGTCATGAACTGGTCGAGGCTGGAGACGAAGCGCGCCACCTTCTTGAGGGTGCTCTGGCCGACCTGGACGACGGAGCCGATCTGGGCGCCGTTCTGATCCATGACGGTGTACTCGTTCGTCAGTTCGATCAGCTTGGCCTTCTGGTTCACCACCAGGACCGGCTCGGTGAAGAGGCTGCCGCCGCCCTGCGCGGTGGGCGCGACACCGGCCTGGTGCTGCACCTGGCGCTGCACCTTGGCGGGGTCGACGTACTGCTGTTGTTGCTGTTGTTGCTGTTGTTGCTGCTGCGGGGCCTGCTGACCGTACGGGCCGGCCGCGTGCTGCTGCGGCTGCTGCGGCGCGAACTGGCCCTGGACCGGCTGCTGCACATGCTGCCGCTGCGCCTGCTGCGGGACCTGCTGGCCCGCGGGCTGCTGCACAGGGCTGGTGTGCTCGGTCCACTGCGCGCCGTCCCACCACCGCAGGGTCTGGGGCGCGCCCTGGGGGTCGGGGTACCAGCCTGCCGGGGTGTTCGAATGCGTCGTCACCCGGGCACACTATCGCGCCATCCTGTGATGGCCTCCAGGCCGGACAGATGTGACGTACGCCGCCGCCCGAACCGGTACGGAACGGGCGGCGGCGCGATTTTCGAGCGTCTTCGACGTTCGAGGTCTTGGAGGTCTTGGAGGTCTTGGAGATCGAAGCCCCTACGGGGTCAGACCGTGAGGATCCCGGGGTCGCTCACGCCGGCCTGTCCGTTCTCGACATGGCCCGCGAGGCGGCGCAGGTACGTGCTGTCGCTGTCGGCGGTCACCTTCAGGTCGTACCAGCGCTTGGTCGCGCGCAGGTCGACGGTCTGCGTGACGGTGGCACCGGCCCGCACCGTGTACGTCTGCGGCTGTCCGCCGTAGGCGTTGGTCACGGTGAGGTGGACATCGGCGCCGGTGGGGTTCGTCAGCGTGAGTGTGAGGTTGCCCGTGCTCGCGTCGTGGCGGGCGGTGAGCCCGGGCTCGGCGACCGTGTTGGTGCCCTTGAAGGCGCGCAGGAACCCGTTCGGGCCGTGCACCGTGAGGTCGTACTTCCCGGCGGAGTAAGTGGAGTTCCAGGCGTCCGAGATCGACTTGCCGGCCTCGGTGGAGTACGTCCAGGGGCCGTCGGTCCGGCTCTGCGACCTCACCTGGAACGCCGCGCCCGCGGAGGGCCCGCCGCTGAACGTGAGCTGGAACTTGCCGGTCGACGGCGTGGACACCCCGTCGACGTAGGGCGCGTACGGCAGCGGGCGCGCGGGCCGGGAGCCCGACTCCTGCTTGGGCAGCACGGGGCTGGCCGGCGGCTTCGGCACGTAGCTGTTGTGCCGGTCGTGGTCCGGCGGCAGGTACCCCGCGGTGCTGGGCAGTTGCGCCGGCGTCGTGTTCGTGAGGGAGAAGTCGAACGCGGTGGAGAGGTCGCCGCAAATCGCGCGGCGCCACGGCGAGATGTTGGTCTCCTTGACGCCGAAGCGCTTCTCCATGAACCGCAGGATCGAGGTGTGGTCGAGCGTCTCGGAGCAGACGTAGCCGCCCGTGGACCACGGCGAGACGACGATCATGGGGACGCGCTGCCCGAGGCCGTAGGGGCCCGCCGCGTAGCTCGCGTTGCCCTTGAAGTAGTCGAGGGTGGTGTCGGCGGTGGACAGGCCCTGGTTCGCGGAGGCGGGGGCGTACGGCGGCACCACGTGGTCGAAGTAGCCGTCGTTCTCGTCGTACGTGATGAACAGAGCCGTTCTGCTCCATACATCCGGGTTGGACGTGAGCGCGTCGAGAGCCTGCGAGATGTACCAAGCGCCGTAGTTCGCGGGCCAGTTGGGGTGCTCGGAGAACGCCTCGGGCGCCGCGATCCAGGAGATCTTGGGGAGCTTCCCGGCCTTGACGTCGGCCTTCAGGACGTCGAAGTAGCCGTCGCCGGCCTTGGCGTTCGTGCCGGTGCGGGCCTTGTCGTAGAGGGGGTCGCCCGGCTTTGCGTTGCGGTAGTTGTTGAAGTAGAGGAGCGAGTTGTCGCCGTAGTTGCCACGGTAGGCGTCGTCGATCCAGCCCCAGCTCCCGGCGGCGTCGAGGCCGTCGCCGATGTCCTGGTAGACCTTCCAGGAGACCCCGGCCTTCTCCAGGCGCTCGGCGTACGTGGTCCAGCCGTAGCCGGCCTCCTGGTTGCCGAGGACGGGCCCGCCGCCGGAGCCGTCGTTGCCGACGTGGCCCGACAGCATGTAGTAGCGGTTGGGGTCGGTGGCCCCCATGAACGAGCAGTGGTAGTCGTCGCACACCGTGAACTTGTCGGCGAGCGCGTAGTGGAACGGGATGTCCTGGCGCGTCAGATACGCCATCGTGCCCGTGCCCTTGGCGGCGATCCAGTTGTCGTACTTGCCGTTGTTGAACGCGCTGTGACCGCCGGCCCAGTCGTGGTCGAGGCCCGCGATGAACTGCATGCCCAGGTCTGCCGCGTCCGGGTGGTAGGGCAGGACCTCCTTGGCACCGCTCGCCTGGTTCCACACGGGCTTGCCGCTGGGGAGCGTCACCGGTCGCGGGTCGCCGAAGCCGCGGACGCCCTTCATCGTGCCGAAGTAGTGGTCGAAGGACCGGTTCTCCTGCATCAGGACGACGATGTGCTCGATGTCCTGGACGGTTCCTTTGACGCGGGCGGCCGGGATGGCCGCGGCGCGGTCGATGCTGTTCGACAGGGCGGTGAAGCCCGCGGTCGCGCCCGCTATCTGCAGGAAACGCCGCCGGTTGAGTTCAGGCATGGGTGTGGGCCTCTTGGGTGTGTGGGGACAGAAGCGAGCAGAGTGTTCCAAGAGGACCCGTCAGAGGGGAAGGGGTGATGACTCTTGCATGAAAATTCGCTGTATGCGTCAGAAACAATCATGGAGCGAGGATCCGTGGGGAGGTCCAACCGGCCCTCCCCGCTGACGACTTCAGCCCCGGCCGCCCACCGCGAGGCGCAGCGTCACGATCTGGAACGGCCGCAGCGCCACCCGCACCGCGTCACCGCCTAACGGACCAGGTAAGCGAGGCCGGGGTGGGCCTCCGTGTATCCCTCCAGGAGGCGGCGGGCCACACTCACGGAGTCGACGAGGGGGTGCAGGGCGAAGGCCTTGACGGCGGTGGCGCGCGAGCCGCCCTCGGCCGCTTCGAGCACCTCGCGCTCGACGGCCTTGACCGAGGAGACGAGGCCCGTGGCGTGGCCGGGCAGCGGCGCCACGCTGACGGGGTGCGCGCCGTTGGCGTCGACGAGGCAGGGGATCTCGACCACGGCGTCGTCGTCGAGGGACGGCAGGGCGCCGCGCCCGCGCACGTTGAGGATCAGCGTCGCGCGCTCGTCGCGGGCGATGGCGCGCATCAGGGCGAGCGCCACCTTCTCGTAGCCGCCCGACTCCTCCAGGTCGGCCGCGTCCCGCTCGCCCGCGCCGGACGCCTCGCGGTTGTGCGCCATGTAGGTGGCCTCGCGCTCGGCGCGGGTGCGGTCCCAACTGGCGTACGACGGGTCGGCGTAGAAGGCGGCCTGCTGGTCGAGCAGGAACGCGCCGCGGGTGCGGTCGGCCTCCTGGTAGGCGCGGACGGTCTCGCGGTTGAAGTAGTAGTAGTGCAGGTACTCGTTGGGGATCGCGCCGAGTGAGCGGAGCCAGTCCGTGCCGAAGAGGCGGCCTTCCTCGAAGGAGCCGAGCAGCTTCTCGTCGGCGAGCAGGCGCGGGAGTTCGTCGCGGCCGTTCACTTCGAGTCCGCGCAGCCAGCCGAGGTGGTTGAGGCCGACGTAGTCGATCCAAGCCTCGCCCGGGTCGGCGCCGAGGACGCGCGCCACGCGGCGGCCGAGTCCTACGGGCGAGTCGCAGATGCCGATGACGCGGTCGCCCAGGTGCCGTGACATGGCCTCGGTGACCAGGCCTGCCGGGTTGGTGAAGTTGATGACCCAGGCGTCGGGCGCGAGTTGCCTGACGCGGCGCGCGATGTCGACGGCGACGGGCACGGTCCGCAGGCCGTACGCGATGCCGCCGGCGCCGACGGTCTCCTGGCCGAGCACTCCTTCGGCGAGGGCGACCCGCTCGTCCGCGGCGCGGCCCGCGAGGCCGCCGACGCGGATCGCGGAGAACACGAAGTCGGCGCCGCGCAGCGCCTCGTCGAGGTCGGTGGTGGCGTGCACGGCGGGCGCGTCGGGGACGCCGGTGGCTTGTTCCGCCAGTACGCCGGTGACGGCCCGCAGCCGGTCCGGGTCGGTGTCGTGCAGCGTGACCTCGGTGACGCGGCCCGGCGCGTGGTCGCCGAGCAGCGCTCCGTACACCAAGGGCACCCGAAATCCGCCACCGCCGAGAATCGTCAGCCTCATGCGCCGATCGTAGGGCAGCCTGGTCCGCGACCCGATCTTCGACCGGCGGAGGCCGCGATGAAACCCCCCACGCAACGACGGACGAGACGCCAATTCCTCACTCTGGCCGCGGCCCTGGGCACCCTCGTGCTCGGCGCGGGCACGGCGGTGGCCGCGCCCGCCTGGACCGAGACCGGCACCGCGCGGGTGAGTTCACTCACCGGCAGCCAGGGCCTGGCGAGCCACGCCGACGGCTCGCTGGTGTACCGGGGCCTTGCTTCCATACCGCTCGATCTGCGCACGGCAGGCTGGTCGCACATAGGCGACCCCGACGTGGCGCAGGGCTACACGTTCGACGCGTACCAGGGCGGCGACGGCGCGACGAAGAAGATGTTCGCGGTGACAGCCCCCGACGGGCGGCGCACCACGTACGAACACGCCCTGGATCAGGGCGAGTTGCTCAACAACTCGTTCGCGTCCGTGTCGCCGGACGGGCAGTGGCTGGTGGCCGGCGAGTGGGGCACGATGAACCGGCTCCAGGTCTTCCCGGCGCCCGTGCTCAACCCGTCGGCGCCCGCGCCCGGCGCGAATCTCCCGCAGGCCGGGCAGATCACTCTCGACAAGCCGGTCGACAACATCCAGGGCTGCGACTTCACCGACGCCACACATCTGGCGTGCTCGTCCGACGGCTCGACGAAGGAGGTCCTGGAGGTCGCCCTGGACCGCCCGCTGGACGGCTCGCCGGTCACCGGGCACGTCACGGCCGCGTTCGCGATCCCTCAACGCAGCATCTGCTCGGGCACGTTCGAGGCCGAGGGCGTGGACTACGACACCGCAAGCGGCACGCTGCGGGTGGAGATGGTGCCGCCCTCGCCGTGTCTGGTGACGACGACGGTGATCTTGTACCACAAGGGCTGACCGTGACCCCGGGCCGTAGGACCTGAGGTGTGGGACGGCGGGGTTCGGGGGATGGTCGCGATCATGACCACGTGGTGCCGTTCAGTGCACCAAAAGCGTGCGACCACACTGCGACCACCACGCCCCAGGAATCACGAAAGGCCGCCCTCTCGATCACGAGAGGACGGCCTCCGATCTGCGACAACACAAGTCGGGACGACAGTATTCGAACCTGCGACCCCTTGACCCCAGCCGCTCGAACCTCTCGGCCGCCCTTGCGCGTACGCGCTGGCATGCCGCAAGCCGTTCGACGCCTCTCGACACCCTGCCGTCAGGCCGCGGCCGGCCCTCTGGGCGCCGCCGTGCTGTTGCGCACCACCAGCCGCGTCGGCACCAGCGTCGTGCCCCGCACCGTCGTCTGCGCGTCCGCCGTCTCCTCCTGCCGCACCTGACGGAGTACGCCCGCCACGCAGCGTCGGCCGACCTCGGCGAAGTCCTGGTGGACGGTCGTCAGGGGCGGCAGGAACGAGCCGGACTCCGGGATGTCGTCGAACCCGATCACCGAAACGTCCTGCGGGACGCGGCGGCCCCTTTCGTTCAGGGCACGCAGCAGACCGAGGGCCATCTGGTCGTTGGCCGCGAACACCGCGGTGCAGTCGGGCTGTTCGGCGAGCTCGAGCCCGGCTCGGTAGCCGGACTCGGCCGACCAGTCGCCGCGTACGGGCTCAGGCACCTCGCAGCCGGCCTCGGTCAGGGCGGCGCGCCACGCACTGGTGCGGCGTTCGGCGGCGTAGGAGTCTTCGGGCCCTGCCAGGTGCCAGACAGTGCGGTGGCCGAGGTCGAGGAGGTGGCGTACGGCAGTGCGGGCACCACCTGCCTGGTCACTGTCGACGACGGTGTAGCGGTCACCTGCGTCGGAGTCCACGACGACGACCTTGACGTGCGGCGGCAGTGAGAGCCGGGCCGCGTGGAGGAGGTGGACCTCCATGATGACGATGACCGCGTCCACCGCCAGCTCGCCCAACCGTGAGAAGGCGCCGCGCAGTTCGTCCTGAGTGGGCACGGCGACCGGAAGGAGCGTGACCGCGTACCCCTCCTCGGCGGCGGAGGCTGCGATGGCCTCCAGCGTACGGACGTTTCCCGTGGTGGACAGCGTGAACGTGATGACACCGATGGTGCGGAAGTCGCCGCGTTTCAGGGCGCGCGCAGCGCTGTTGGGCCGGTAGCCGAGCTCCCTCATCGCACTCTGGACCCGCCGTCTGGTCTCCTCGTTGACGCCGGGGAAGCCGTTCGAGACACGGGAGACCGTCTGCGAGGAGACGCCCGCGACCCGGGCGACATCAGCCATCGACGCGCGCTGCGCACGCCGCAGTCCGCCGGCCCCGCCGTGCGCCGGAGCGTTGTCCGTTGCTTCCATCATCTCCCTCACGGATGCCGCAGTTGCCGGCTTCGTCCACGGCGGATGTCACTGTATCGATCTCCCCGCCCGAAGACTCTTGACCGTCGAGAACAAGGGCGTGTAGACATGCCGCCACCGAATGTTTACGTAAACATAACAGTCATAGGATCACTCGTGCTCCTGATGTTTACGTAATCATCCGGGCGCCACCCGACGGGGACGTATGAGTGAGGGACGCGAGATGACGACGCTTGAACCGCCGGCCGCCGCAGGCCGGCGTACGGCCGGATCACCGGCGCGCCGGGCGCGCCGCTCGTGGACGGGATGGGGGTTCATCGGCCCCTTCACTCTCGTCTTCGCACTGGTCTTCCTGGCGCCGCTCGCGTACTCGGTCTATCTGAGCCTGTTCCGCACCAAGCTCATCGGGGGCACCACCTTCGTGGGCCTGGAAAACTATCAACTGGCCCTGCAGGACAGCCAGTTCTGGGACGCGGTCGGACGCGTCGGACTGTTCCTCCTCATCCAGGTGCCGATCATGCTGGGCATCGCCCTGCTGGTGGCCCTCGCGATCGACAGCGGCCGCCTGTACGGCAAGGACTTCTTCCGGATCACCGTCTTCCTGCCCTACGCGGTACCCGCCGTCGTCGCCACCCTCATGTGGGGCTTCATGTACGGCACCCGCTACGGACTGGTCGGTGACATCAACGACGGGCTCGGCGTGACGCTGCCCGAACCGCTCTCGGCCCACCTGGTCCTCGCGTCCATCGGCAACATCGTGACCTGGGAGTTCGTCGGCTACAACATGCTGATCTTCTACGCCGCGCTGCGTGTCGTACCGCAGTCCCTGTACGAGGCCGCGGAAATCGACGGCGCCGGACAACTGCGCGTCATCACGGCGATCAAACTCCCAGCGATCCGTGGCGCCCTGGTCATCGCCACCATCTTCTCGATCATCGGCAGCTTCCAGCTCTTCAACGAGCCCGCCATTCTCCAGAAGCTCGCACCGAACACGATCACTACCGACTTCACCCCGAACTTCTATACGTACTCGCTGTCCTTCGCCGGCCAGCAGCAGAACTACTCCGCGACGGTCGCCATCGTCATGGGCGTGATCACCATGATCGTCGCCTACGTGGTCCAGCTCCGCGGCATGCGCAAGGGAGCGTGACCCCAATGACCGCACTGAGCAGCGCCACCGCCGCCCCGCGCCCGGCGACATCGGTCAGCCGGAGCGCCCCGCGTCTGCGATCACGGCGCCGCCACATACCCGGCCGGCCCCGGCGCAGCATCCTGCTGACCGTGCTCACCGGCGTCGTCCTTCTCTACAGCCTGCTGCCACTGCTGTGGCTGGCGATCAGCGCCACCAAGTCCCAGGAGGGGCTTGCCCGTTCGTTCGGCCTGTGGTTCGACCGCGACTTCGACCTGTGGTCGAACATCCACGAGACGCTCACCTACCAGGACGGCGTTTTCGTCCGCTGGCTGCTCAACACCCTGCTGTACGTGGGGGTGGGCGCGGGCGGCGCCACTTTCCTCGCCGTGCTGGGCGGGTATGCGCTCGCCAAGTTCAACTTCCCGGGCAAGCGGGCCGTGTTCGCGGTGATCATCGGTGCGGTCGCGGTGCCGGGCACGGCGCTCGCGGTCCCCACGTTCCTGATGTTCAGCAACATGGGGCTCACCGACACCCCGTGGGCGGTCATCATCCCGTCGCTGATCTCGCCGTTCGGCCTGTATCTGATGTGGGTGTTCGCCGGTGAGGCGATCCCCGCCGAACTGATGGAGGCGGCCCGCATCGACGGCGCGAGCGAGGTGCGCACCTTCTTCCAGGTCGCTCTGCCGCTGCTCGCGCCCGGGACCGTCACCGTCCTGCTCTTCACCACGGTCGCGACGTGGAACAACTACTTCCTGCCGTTGATCATGCTGAAGAACGCCGACTGGTATCCGCTCACCCTCGGCCTCGACAGCTGGAACAAGCAGGCCCAGACGTCCGGCGGCCAAGCCGTGACGAACCTGGTCCTCACCGGCTCGCTGCTCACCATCGTGCCGTTGATCGCCGCCTTCCTCCTGCTCCAGAAGTACTGGCAGTCAGGGCTCTCCGCCGGAAGCGTCAAGGAGTAGGAGTAGGCGGCAGCCCCGAAGCTCACCCCCTGTGTGACACCCCTTGTAGCACCACGACGAAGTGGAAGTACTGCCATGCCCAAGCACTCCCGCCGCCTGCCGCGCCCCCTAGGTCTCGTCTGCGCCCTCGCCCTCGCCCTCGGGGTGACCGCCTGCGGCAGCTCGGACGACGGCAACTCCAGTGACAAGAAGGTCAGTTCGGCAGACATCCAGGCCGCCTTGAAGAAGGGCGGCACGATAACCGTGTGGACGTGGGACTCCACGGTGAAGGACGTCGCCGCCCAGTTCGAGAAGAAGTACCCGAAGGTCCACGTCAAGGTGGTCAACGCGGGCACGAACAACGACCAGTACAAGGCCCTGTCGAACGCCATCTCGGCGAAGAAGGGCGTCCCTGACGTCGCGCAGGTCGAGTACTACGCGCTCGGCCAGTACTCCCTGACGAAGGGCATCACCGATCTGAGCGCGTACGGCGCCGACAAGCTGAAGAGCGCGTATTCGCCGGGCCCGTGGAACGCGGTGTCGAACGGAAGCAGCGTCTACGGACTGCCCATGGACTCGGGCCCGATGGCGCTCTTCTACAACAAGAAGGTCTTCGACAAGTACAAGATCTCCGTGCCCACCACCTGGGACGAGTACATCGAGGCCGCCCGCAAGCTGCACAAGGCCAACCCGAAGATGTACATCACCAGCGACGTCGGTGACGCGGGTATGACCACCAGCCTGCTGTGGCAAGCCGGTTCGCACCCGTACAAGGTCGACGGCACGAAGGTCGGCATCGACTTCACCGACGCGGCCGCCAAGCAGTACACCGACACCTGGCAGAAGCTCATCGACGAGAAGCTCGTCGCGCCGATCACCGGCTGGACCGACGACTGGTACAAGGGCCTCGGGGACGGCACCATCGCCACGCTGCCCACCGGCGCGTGGATGCCGAACAACTTCGTCACCGGTGTGAAGCAGGCCTCAGGCGACTGGCGGGTGGCCCCGCTGCCGCAGTGGACCAAGGGCGGACACGCCAGCGCCGAGAACGGCGGCAGCTCCCTCGCGCTGCCGGAGCTCGGCAAGAACAAGGAACTCGCGTACGCCTTCGTCGACTTCATCGCCGCAGGTGACGGTGTGCAGACCCGTGTCGCCGACGGTGCGTTCCCGGCGACGGTGAAGGACCTGAACTCGACGGCGTTCCAGGACACCAAGTTCCCGTACTTCGGCGGCCAGCAGGCCAACAAGATCTTCGCCGAGTCCGCGAAGAACGTGCCCACCGGATGGTCGTACCTGCCCTTCCAGGTCTACGCCAACTCGATCTTCAACGACACCGTCGGCAAGGCCTACGTCTCCGGCACCAAGCTGTCCGCAGGTCTGAAGTCGTGGCAGGACTCATCGGTCAAGTACGGCACGGAGCAGGGCTTCACCGTCACCAAGTAGTCCGCACGCATCCGGCGAAGACCGCCCCATTGGAAGGACCTGCATGACCGCCCCCCTCACCTCCCGTTTCCCGTACGCGAAGGGCAGCGACGGCGCCCGCCGGCTCGGTTACGGTGCCGACTACAACCCCGAGCAGTGGCCGCGGGAGGTGTGGGCGGAGGACGTCCGGCTGATGCGCGAGGCCAAAGTGAACACCGTCTCCCTGGCGATCTTCTCCTGGGCCAGGATCCAGCCCACGGCCGACACCTGGGACTTCGGGTGGCTCGACGAGATCATGGACCTGCTGCACGCGGGCGGCATCGGCGTGGACCTGGCGACCGCCACCGCATCGCCGCCGCCGTGGCTCACCACCGCGCACCCGGAGATCCTGCCGGTGACCGCGACCGGCGAGACCGTGTCGCCGGGCGCCCGCCAGCACTGGCGGCCCACCTCACCGGTCTTCCGTGAGCACGCGCTGCGGCTCGTACGGGAGCTCGCGACGCGCTACGCCGCCCATCCGGCCCTGGTCGCCTGGCACGTCAACAACGAGCTGGGCTGCCACAACGTCTACGACTTCTCCGATGACGCCGCCCACTCCTTCCGCACCTGGCTGCGCCGCCGCTACACCACCCTCGACGCCCTCAACCATGCCTGGGGAACGGCTTTCTGGTCGCAGAGGTACAGCAATTTCGACCAGATCCTCCCGCCGCGCCTCGCGGCCTCGCACCCCAATCCGACACAGCAACTCGACTTCAAACGGTTCTCCTCCGACGCGCTCAAGGAGCACCTCATCGCCGAGCGCGAGGTGCTGCGCGAGCTGACTCCGGGCGTCCCCGTCACCACCAACTTCATGGTGATGGGCGGCACCAAGGGCATGGATTACGCGGACTGGGCGGGCGAGTTGGACTTCGTCGCCAACGACCACTACGTCGTCCCCGGCCCGCAGGACCGCGACGAGCTGTCCTTCTCCGCCAACCTCACCAGCGGAATCGCCGGCCACCGGCCGTGGTTCCTGATGGAGCACTCCACGAGCGCGGTGAACTGGCAGCCGGTCAATGTCGCCAAGACACCCGGTGAACTGGCCCGCGACTCATTGCTGCATGTCGCCCACGGTGCCGACGCCGTCTGCTTCTTCCAGTGGCGGCAGTCGGCAGCCGGCGCCGAGAAGTACCACTCGGCGATGGTCCCGCACGCCGGTCAGGACAGCGAGCTCTTCCGCTCCGTCGTGGAGCTGGGCCGGACCCTTCAAGCCCTCGCACCGATCGCGGGCAGCGAGCGCGAACCGGCCACCGTGGCTGTCCTGTTCGACTGGGACTCGTGGTGGGCCAGTGAGCACGACTCCCACCCCACCTCGCGGCTCGACTACCACCGTGAGGCCCTCGACTGGTACTCCGCGCTCCTTCGCCTCGGCATCCGCGCGGACGTCGTACCCGCCCACCGGACAGACCTCTCGGCGTACGACGTCGTGATCGCGCCCGTGCTGCACATGGTGCCCCAGACGCTCGCCAAGGAGCTCACCCGTTACGTCGAGGGCGGCGGCCACCTCGTGACGACGTACTTCTCGGGAGTCGTCGACGAGAACGACCATATCTGGCTCGGCGGCTACCCGGGCGCCCTGCGCGAGCTGCTCGGCATCCGCATCGAGGAGTTCGGTCCGCTGCTCGACGGTGACACGGTCGCCCTCGACAACGCCGCGACCGGCAGCCTGTGGAGCGACCGGATCACCGTCGAAGCTCCCGGTGTCGAGGTGCTCGCCCGCTACCGCACCGGCACGTACGCCGCCCGCCCGGCGGTCACGCGCCGCACCACGGGCCGGGGTTCAGCCGCGTACATCTCCACGCGCCTGGGCATCGAGGGCCTCGCCGCCCTCCTGCCCGAACTG
This sequence comes from Streptomyces sp. DS1-CR2, assembly GCF_055760475.1. Taxonomy (NCBI): domain Bacteria; kingdom Bacillati; phylum Actinomycetota; class Actinomycetes; order Kitasatosporales; family Streptomycetaceae; genus Streptomyces; species Streptomyces sp. DS1-CR2. Next base: position 7,258,005 of record NZ_CM147085.1, on the reverse strand, counting down.
CTCGCGCCCGCCGGGGTGGACAGCGTCCTCCCGGACGGGGCGCGGGGGTCGGTGGAGACCGCAGTGCGCCGGGACGCCGACAGCCGCTACCTCTTCCTGATCAACCGCAGCGACGAGTCGGTCCCGCTGCCGGGTGTCAGCGGAGACGTGGTTCTCGGACCGGCGATCGCAGGCGACGGTCTCGTCCTGCCGCCCCGCGAGGTGGCGGTCCTGCGTCAGCGCACTCACTGAGCCGCACCGCCGCACCTACAACTGATCGCCCGTACAACGATGTTGGGAGCACACGTTGGCGCGCTACACCCGCAGACGGTTCCTCGGTCTCATCGGCGCCGCCGCCCTGGTCTCCGGGGCCGAACTGGCGAACGCACGGCTGGCCGCCGCGGCCACCACCACGGTCACGGTCACCCCCGATCCGTCGTATCAGCACGAGAAGTTCGAGGGCTGGGGTACCAGCCTCGTCTGGTTCGCGAACGCCACCGGCCGCTACCCGGACGAGATCCGCGAGAAGATCGCCGACCTCGTCTTCGGCCGCGACGGACTCGCCCTGAACATCGCCCGCTACAACATCGGCGGCGGCAATGCCCCTGACGTGACGGACTACTTGAGGCCGGGCGGCGCGGTCGAAGGCTGGTGGAAGGCGCCCGAGGGCACCACCCGGAGCGACACCGACTGGTGGGACCCCGAGAACGAGGACCACTGGAACGGGAACGCCGACGCCACCCAGCGCTGGTGGGTGAACCGGATCAAGAAGGACATCACCCACTGGGAGACGTTCAGCAACTCGCCGCCGTACTTCATGACGCAGAGCGGCTACGTTTCGGGCGGTTTCGACGCCTCGACGGACCAGCTCAAGACCGAGTCCATCGACGACTTCGCCGCCTACCTGGCCGGTGCGACGAAGCGTCTGGAGAAGGCGGAGGGCATCAGGGTCGACACCGTCGACCCGTTCAACGAGCCCAACACCAGCTACTGGAAGACCACACTCGGCGCCGACGGCCGGCCGACCGGCGGCCGCCAGGAGGGCGCGCACATGGGCCCCGGGCTCCAGCAGGAGGTCATACCCGCCCTCGCCGCCGCCCTGAAGTCGGCGCAGACCGGCGCACGAATATCGGCGATGGACGAAACCAACCCGTCCACCTTCGCCACCAACTGGAACAGCTACCCGGCCGAGGTGAGGAGTCTCGTCGGGCAGCTGAACGTCCACACGTACGGAACGAACGGCCGCACCGCCGTACGCGACCTCGCCAAGGCGGACGGCAAGCCACTGTGGATGAGCGAGGTCGAGGGCGACTGGGGCGAGGGGCAGTCCTTCACCGACATGCGGCCCGGTCTCGGCCTGGCCCAGCACATGGTCGACGACCTGCGTGAACTCGAGCCCACGGCCTGGGTGTTCTGGCAGCCCGTCGAGGACTACGACAACATGAAGCCGGGCGGAGAATCCGCGAAGGGCGGCAACTGGGGTTCGGTCCAGGTCTCGTTCAGCGCCACCGCCGAGGACACCCTCGAGACCTGCCCCGTCTACACCAACACGAAGTTCGACACCGCCCGGAACTTCACCCACTACATCCGGCCCGGCGACAGCCTGATCAAGGTCGACGACACCAGCAGCACAGCGGCTGTCACCCGGTCGGGACAGGGGGCCACCGTCGTCCACGTGAATAGCACGACCGACGCCCGCACGATCACGCTCGACCTGTCGAAGTTCGGGAAGGTACGCGGCAACGCCACCGTCACCCCGATCGTGACCAGTGCCGACGGCAAGCTGTCGCCGCAGGCCGCGATCCCGGTCAGCAACAAGAAGGCCGCGTTCACCGTGCCCGCGCAGTCCGTGACCTCGTTCGTGATCAAGGGGGTGTCCGGGGTCGCAAAGGACGCGGCGACCCTGCGCAGGGGCCGCACGTACAAGCTGACCGGCGTACAGAGCGGCAAGGACCTCACCGTCGCCGACGACGGAAGCGGCCTCGTCATCAAGGCCGGTGCGGATGAGGCCGGACAGCGGTGGCAGCTGCAGCAGGTCTGCGGCGACGGCCCGGACAACCGCAAGAGCTACGTGTTCGCCGGCGCGGCGAGCGGAAAGCGTCTTGCCGTACGCGAGGGCGTACCGGTCGTCGAGGCCGACAGCGGTGAGCGCGACGCGGCCACCCGCTGGATCGCGTCGACAACCGGAGACGGCACGTACACCCTCGTCAACGCCGCGACCGGCACACTCCTCGAAGTCGGCGGCCAGGCCACCGCCGACGGCGCCGCGGTCACCGTCTGGCAGCCGAACTCGGGCGCCAACCAGCGATGGAGGCTGACGGATGTGAGCGGCAGCTAGTCAGGATTCGCGCACGGCACGGGGAGCGGGGCGGCCCGACGAGGCCCGCCCCGCTCGCACGCGACCCTCAGTCCCCGACCGCCTCGCCGCGCCCCCACGCCCAGGCGAGCCTGTCCGCGCCCGACTGATTGGTGGTGGCCAGCCAGGGGCGGTCCTCGGTACCGGTCAGGGTCTGCAGCGAGTACGTGTCGTCGCTGCGCAGGCCGGGCCAGTAGACGGAGCCCATCTTCAGCTCGCGGAAGGTGTCGGTGACGGCCTGGAGGTAGTTGACGAAGTTGTCGTCCGGGGTCGGCACGTTGTAGTCGAGGCCGGTGGTCATCGGGGAGCCGAACTCGTCCGCGACCGTCCGGCCGGCGCAGTCGCCGATGCGTTCCTTGAGGTCGGCGACCCACTGGTGGTAGGTGGCGTACGACTTCCAGAAGCCGTAGTGGTGCAGCGACAGATAGGTGCCGGCCAGGCGCGGGTCGGCGCAGACGGAGGTGACGTGGTCGTTGTAGCCGGCGCCGCTGACGAAGACACGGTCGCGGGGGACGGAGGAGTAGGTGTCCAGCCACTTCGCGGCCAGGTCGGCCCACTCGGTCTCGGTGTAGCCGTGCGGCTCGTTCATGGGCTCGAAGTAGACCCGCGGGTCGTTCTTGTACGTGTCGACGACTCTGTTCCACATGGGCCAGTAGGTGGTGGTGTCGTCGATGAGGCCGTCCTTGCGCTCGCCCGTTCCCTCCCAGTAGGAAACGATCACCTTGAAGCCCTGGTCGGAGGCCGCGTCGATGACCCCCTGGTAGGAGTCCCAGTAACTGCCGTTCACCGTGTACGGGTTGATGGGAAGCCGGACGGTGTTGGCCCCGAGGTTGGCGCGGAAAGCCGACATGATCCGCTTCGCCTTGCCGTACGTCTCGCGGTAGCTGTCGGTGGTCAACAGGCCGGAGAGCTGGAGCTCGTCGTCGGCGAAGTTGTCCCGGGGGTCGGCCCAGTTGACGCCCTTGAACTGGGTGGTGTCCGCTCGCGGGGCCGCGGTGGCGGGTCCGGCGGAGAGAGCGGCGACGCCGAGAGCGGCCGCCGCGACAGCCACGGCGACGGTTCGTATGGAGGAGATACGACGGGTTCGGGCCATGCGCACGGATATTCCCCTTAAGGAGAGAGCGACTCGGTGAACAGCGGTGCCGCATTGCCGGGTTGGGCGCGGGAAACGCGCGTACACACGCTGGGACAGGCATGGGTCCGGCATTGCGGGCAGGCCCGGCCGCTGCGATGTTTACGCAAACATCGCAGCGCCGGAATCGTCACATCCGACCCTTCTGCCGTCAAGGTCTCGCGCAAGGGAGACCATTGACACCCGCTCGTTGCTCATGACGCGCGGGCCGCTTGGCGTCGCGCTGCTCGCCGGAGGATGGGAACGGGGGGTGGTCCGGCTCACAGGGAAGGCGCGGGCAGTCTTGTCAGAGGGGCGCCAACTCGGGCTGAGCGGCGAGGAGATCGTAGGGATGACGCCGGGGGGGACCCCCGTAGACCCACCGGAAGGCGTCCCTTATCGCCGACTCTCCACTGTTTGTCGTTCGGTATATCGATCGACCTTCGAGTTTTCGGACCAATCCGCGCCCAGGACCTTGACCGGGCCCCCGAGGGCTTCTTCACTGACCAACGCCGACACCACCGCCACCCCCACGAGCTCTGCCCCCACGGGCTCCCCCCGCACCCCGAGGATCAGTACGTATGCCCCGTAACGGAACATCCCGTCTGCCCGCTGCCAACCTGTCGCGGCGGCACCTTCTCGTCGCCGGAGCGCTCACTCTGGGGGCCACGACGCTTGCCGCCCCGGCCCCCGCCCGTGCAGGGGACAAGAGCGCCGCCGCCTACGAGGGCTACCTCTTCGTCTACTTCACCGGTGAGGGCACCGCCGACGGTGAGCAGATCCGTTTCGCGCTCAGCCGCGGCGACGACCCGCTTCACTGGAGGGAGTTGAACGGCGGTGAGCCCGTGCTGACCTCCGCCCTCGGCGACAAGGGCGTACGCGATCCCTTCATCATCCGGTCGCCCGAAGGGGACACGTTCTTTCTCATCGCCACCGACCTGAAGGTCTACGGCGGGGCCGGCTGGGACTACGTCCAGCGGCACGGCTCCCGGTCGATCATGGTGTGGGAGTCGACGGACCTGGTGAACTGGTCCCAGGAGCGTTTGGTGCAGGTGTCTCCGGCGACGGCGGGCAACACCTGGGCGCCCGAGGCCTATTGGAGTGAGGAGGTCGGTGCGTACGTCGTCTTCTGGGCGTCGAAGCTGTACGCCGATGACGACACGGAGCACACCGGGGACACCTACAACCGGATGCTGTACGCGACGACCACGGACTTCGTGACGTTCAGCGAGGCCAAGGTGTGGAACGACCCCGGGTACTCGGTGATCGACTCGACGGTGATCGCGCACGACGGGACGTACTACCGGTTCACGAAGGACGAGCGGTCGGCGGAGCAGTCCTCGTGCGGGAAGTTCATCCTGGAGGAGAAGGCGACCGATCTGCTCGACACGGACTGGGACACCGTGTCCGAGTGCATCGGCAGCGGGGCCATGACGCAGGGCGAGGGGCCACTCGTCTTCAAGTCCAACACGGAGGAGAAGTGGTATCTGTTCGTCGATGACTACACCGCGAGCGGCTACATGCCCTTCGAGTCGACGGACCTGGCCGGCGGGGTGTGGACCAAGTCGGCCGAGTACCGGCTGCCCTCGGCCCCTCGGCACGGCACCGTGCTTCCGGTGACGAAGGACGAGTTCGACCGGGTCAACGCCAAGTGGGGCGTCGCCCCTGTCCTGGCCGACGCGGACGGGCTCGTCGCCCACTGGCCGCTGGACACCAGCGCCGACGACACCTCCGGGCACGGCTATCACGGCACCGCCACCGGGGACATCAGCTGGGCCGACGGGGCTCTCGTACTCGGCGGCGCGAGCGGGCACGTCAAGCTGCCCGACAACATGCTGTCCGGGGTGGACGCCGTCACCGTGGCCGCCGATGTGTGGGTGGACAGCGATCAGGCGACGCCCTACTTCCTCTACGGGTTCGGGAACACCGCCTCCGCCACCGGCCACGGCAACGGCTATCTCTTCGCGACCGGCGGCAGCACCAGCAGCGGGTTCCGGGCCGCCCTGTCCGACGGCAACTGGAGCAAGGAACAGGAGGCGAACGCCAACAGCGGCCTGGCGCACGGGCGTTGGACCAACGTCACGTACACCGTCGACGGGGACACCGCTCTGCTGTACCTCGACGGCGTTGTCGTCGCGCGCAACACCGCGATCACCCTCATGCCCTCGGACATCGGCGGCGGCCGCACCACGGCCAACTACCTCGGCCGATCGCAGTACACCTCCGACCACACCCTCAAGGGGCGGCTGCGGGACGTCCGGCTGTACAACCGGGCCCTGTCGGACGACGAGATCGCCGCGCTGCCCGCCAACGCGACCCGCGTCCGTGGCGTGGAAGTGAAGGGGCTCAAGGTTCCAGCCGTCATCGAGGGGGAGGGCGCCACCGTCGTCCTGCCGGTCGTGCCGGGGACTGACCGGCGGCGGCTGAGGCCCAAGTTCACGCTCGCGCCCGGTGCGCGGATCAGCCCGGCGAACGGGAAGCGGATGGATCTGCGCAAGCCGGTGACGTACACCGTCACCTCGGCGGCGGGCGCGCAGCGCGCGTGGAAGGTATCCGCGGTGGAGATGCGTACGCCGGTGCTGCCGGGACTCTACGCCGATCCCAACATCGTCGCGTTCGGCGGGACGTACTACATCTACGCGACCACCGACGGGTTCGCCGGCTGGAGCGGCACTACCTTCAGCGTCTGGTCGTCGCAGAACCTTGTCGACTGGAAGGACGAGGGCGTCATCCTGGATCTCGGGAAGGACGTGGGCTGGGCGGATGCGCGCGCCTGGGCGCCCACCATCGCCGAGAAGGACGGGAAGTATTTCTTCTACTACTGTGCCGAGGCGAAGATCGGTGTCGCGACCGCCGACTCACCCACCGGGCCGTTCACGGACTCCGGCAAGGTCCTGATCGCGGCCAACCCGGACGGCGCCGGGCAGCCCATCGACCCGGCCGCCTTCACTGACGAGGACGGGCAGGCGTATCTGTACTGGGGCAACGGTTCGGCGTGGGTGGTCCCGCTCAATGTCGACATGGTGTCCTTCGACTCGTCAAAGATTCAGCAGATCAAGGGACTTACGGACTTCCGCGAGGGCACATTCGTGGTCCGGCGGGGGGACGTGTACCACCTGACGTACTCGATCGACGACACCCGCAGCGAGGACTACCGCGTCGGGTATGCCACCGCCGACTCCCCGTACGGGCCGTTCACCTACCGCGGTGTGGTCCTGGAGAAGGACCCGGCCCAGGGCATTCTCGGCACAGGTCACAACTCCCTGCTCCAGGTGCCCGGGACCGACGACTGGTACATCGCCTACCACCGCTTCGCGATCCCCGACGGTGACGGCACGCACCGTGAGACGACCATCGACAAGGTGACGTTCGGGGCGGACGGGCTGATGCGCCCCGTCACGCCCACGCTGGAAGGAGTGCGGCCGCGGCGTATCCCGTAAAGCCGGCCCCGGCGCCCGCGCCCGAGTGGACGGTCGCCGGGGTGTGGGCTCATGCCTTGGATCGCAAGGGGTCGCCTGAGGTGCCCCCTTGCCGGTTGGCGCCCACCCCCGCTGTCCCCTGCTGATCATCGACGACCTGGGCGCTGCCAAGTACAGCGAATGGACCGAGGAGATCACGATGCGGCTCATCAACCGCCGCTACAACGCGATGCTCCCGAACCGCGCTGGGCCGTGACGGGCCGTTACATCCCCTTCGGCGAGCCGCGGCCAACCTCCGTGGGCACCGCGGTCGAGGGCCTTGAGCATGTGTACGACGCGCCGGGCCGCTTATCGGCATGGGCAGCGCCGACGTACACGTGCCGGACCAGTACCACCGGTCCGTCTGAGCCACGGCTGCGCACGGTGCGCCTCGCACGAAGACCCGCGCCGCTACTCCGCCCACAGGCTCCGGATGTGTCCGATGTGCCGGGTCATGACCGCGCGGACCGCCTCCTCGTCGCGGGCGAGCAGTGCGTCGAGGATCTCGAGATGTTCCTCGGCGGAGGCCTGCAGCTTCTCCTCCTCGACGAGCGAGGTGAGGCCGTACAGGCGGGAGCGTCGGCGCAGATCGCCGACGACCTGGACGAGGTGGGCGTTGCCCGCGAGGGCGAGCAGTTCGAGGTGGAAGCGCAGGTCCGCCTCGACGTACGTGATGAGGTCACCGGCGGCAGCGGCGGCGACGATCTCCTGGGCCACGGGGCGCAGTGCTTCCAGGGCGGCGGGGTCCGCGGTCGTGGCCAGCTCCACCGTGGTGGGGATCTCGATCAGCGCACGGATGTGGGTGTACTCGTCCAGCTGCTGGTCGGACACCACGGTGACCCGGAAGCCCTTGTTGGGCACCGTGTCGACCAGGCCCTCCTTGGCGAGGTCGAGCATGGCCTCGCGCACGGGCGTCGCGGAGACGCCGAAGCGGGCGGCGAGACCGGGCGCGGAGTAGACCTCGCCCGGCCGCAGCTCGCCGGCTATCAGCGCGGCGCGCAGCGCGTCGACGACACGTTCGCGGTAGCTGCTCCGCGTGCCCCCGAGGGTGGGCAGAGCGGGACCGGCGGTTCGGGCGCTGGTGCGCTGGGCGGCCATCGGGTTTCCTTCCATGCCAAGTCGCGAGCCACCAGTATCCAGGCAGCGGATGCGTGGCAGCGCGTGGTGAGGGGCGGTACGGGAGTGCCGGGCAGGGGTGGGGCGGATTCGGAGGGATCAGTGCTCTGCGGCCGCTTCCTGCTCTCCGGCCCGTGCGAGCACGCCCAGTGGTACCGGGCAGGCGAACGGCCGCTTCGCGGGCCGCTGTTCGCCTCCGGCGAGGGCCGCCACCGCCGGGCCGCACATTTTGCCCTGGCACCAGCCCATGCCTGCCCTGGTCAGCAGTTTCACGGTGCGTACATCGCCCGCGCCGAGCTCGTCCAGTGCCTCGCGGATCGCGGCCGCCGGCACTTCCTCGCAGCGGCAGACGACCGTGTCGTCAGTGATCTGCTCGGTCCAGTGCGCGGGCGGGGCGTACACGGAGTCGATGGTGGCGAAGAAGCGGCGCAGCCGGTCGCGGGTGCGGGCGGCTGCCGCCCAGCCGGCCGGGTCGGGTTCCGTCCCCCGTAGCCGGGCGGCCGCCGAACGTCCTGCGATGTGTCCCTCGGCGAGGGAGAGCGTCGAGCCTCCGATGCCGGTGCTCTCGCCCGCGGCCCAGACGCCGGGCACGTCGGTGCGCTGTCCCTCGTCGACCGAGACGCCTCCGTCGTCGACGCGGCAGCCGAGCGTCTCGGCGAGATCCGTGTGCGGGAGCAGGCCGTGGCCGACGGCGAGAGTGTCGCAGGGGATGCGCCGCTCGGTGCCCGGCCTGACCCGGCCGTCGGCGTCGAGCGCGGCGACGGTGACGGCCTCCAACCGGTCCGTCCAATGCGCCGCGATGACGGTGTGGTGCGCGCGGACCGGGATCCGGTGGGTCAGCAGCGCCGCCGCGTACTGTGCCGCCTCGGCCAGCTTGTCCGGGTGGGCGGCGAGCCGCGGCGCGCGCGAGGTGAATGTCTTCGGATCCCCCTGGTCGGTACGGACGCCGCGGACGGAGCCGTCGGCGGCGCTCAGTACGCCGGTGACGGTCCAGCCGGTGTGCAGTCGGGCGCCGGCCGCCCGTGCCGCGCGCACCAGGTGGGCGGCGGCCATGGACGGCATCACCTGCGCGTCCTGCGGATAGTGGACCGCGCCGGGGAGTTCTGGCGCCAAGTGTGGTTCGAGAGAACGGAGTTCATCGGGGTCGACGGATATCGCCTCGACCCCGGCGGCGCGCTGCTCGACCGCGAGTTCCTCCAGGGCGGCGAGCCCTTCGGGCGCGGTGGCCACGACGACGCCGCCCTTGCGCTCGTACTCGACGGCGTCGCCCATCCCCGGCTCGGCGGCCAGCTCGGCCCACAGCCGGACGGAGTGCAGGGCCAGTTCGAGCTCGGGCCCCGGTTCCTTGTCGGAGACCAGCAGGTTCCCCTCGCCGGCGCCGGTCGTGCCGCCGGCCACCGGGCCGCGGTCCACCAGGGCGACTCTCAGGCCGGCGCGGGCCGCGTACAAGGCGCATGCAGCGCCCGTCATCCCGGCCCCGACGACCACAACATCGCAGGTCAGTCGCTTAGTCACGGCAGTACTATGTCACACACCCCTGCCCCGTCAAAGGGATTCACAAAGTCGGACGGGCACCCACCGGCCGTGCGTGCCGCCGGAGTTCGCCGCCACGTAAATTCCACGGAACATCCATTGCCGTTCAACTCCCCCCGGCTCTAAGGTCGGCGCAGCACGCCAGTGCTATTGCACAGTGCAATGCCACATATCACTGGGGATTTCATGGCATCAGGGCAGGTCAGAACCGTGTCAGATGAGCCGACGGGAGCCGTACGGACGGATATGGGTGCTGTCTCGCCGCTTTCCTCCACCCGCATCACGGGCGGTCTGCTCCGGGAGTGGCAGGACCGGAACCGGCACGCGACGATCCCGCACACCGTCGAGCAACTGCGCGCCGCCGGCAACCTCGACAACCTGAGCCGACTCCTCAGCGCCGAACCTCCCGCCTACCGCGGCCGTTACCCGTTCCTCGACACCGATCTGTACAAGACGCTCGAAGGTCTGGCGTACGAGATCGGCGAGGGCGAAGGGGACGCCGGCGTACGGGAGTTCTTCGACGAGGTCGTCGGGCTCCTCGAACGGGTACAGGGCGAGGACGGCTACCTCAACTCCTTCTTCCAGGACCCGGAGGCTGCCAAGAAGCCCTGGCAGGACCTGGCTTGGGGGCACGAGCTCTACAACCTCGGCCATCTGATCCAGGCCGCCGTCGCGGCCCACCGCAGGATGGGCGACGCCCGACTCCTCGCCGTGGCCAGGAAGTTCGCCGACCTGGCCGTCCGGCGCTTCGGCGAAGAGGGCGAAGGGGGCAAGGAGGGCGTCTGCGGGCATCCCGAGGTGGAGATGGCCCTGGTCGAGCTGTACCGGGAGACCGGCGAGCGTGCCTATCTGACCCAGGCCCGCCTGTTCGTGGACCGCCGCGGGCACGGACACCTGCGGCACAGCGTCTTCCCGCCCGACTACTTCCAGGACCATCTGCCCTTCCGTGACCTCGCGACGGTCACCGGGCACGCGGTGCGCATGGGGTACCTGGCCGCCGGTGCGACCGACGTTTTTTTGGAGACGCAGGACCGAACCCTGTTCGAGACCCTGGACAAGCTCTGGGACGACATGGTCGCCACCAAGCTGTACCTCACGGGCGGGCTCGGCAGCCGGCACTCCGACGAGGCCATCGGTGACCGGTACGAGCTGCCGTCCGAGCGCGCGTACACCGAGACCTGCGCCGCCATCGCTGTCATGCAGTGGGCCTGGCGCATGTTCGTGGCCACGGGCAGCGCGAAGTACCTCGACGTCTTCGAGCGCGTGCTCTTCAACGCCTACGCCGTGGGGCTCTCGGCCGACGGACAGGCCTTCTTCTACGACAACCCGCTCCAGCGGCGCCCCGACCACGAGCAGCGCAGCGGCGCCGAGACCGGCGGCGAGGCGCTGCGCCGCTCCTGGTTCGGCTGCCCCTGCTGCCCGCCCAACATCGTCCGGTGGATGGCACAGCTCGGCGACTACGTGGCCGCCGAGCGCCCGGACGAACTGGTCATCGCCCTGTTCACCGAGGGCCGCATCGAGACGGACGCCGTCGCGGTGAGCGTGGAGACGGCGTATCCGTGGGACGGCGACGTGCGCCTCACCGTCGAACGCGCGCCCTGCCGCCGGTATGCGATCCGCCTGCGCATCCCCGCGTGGGCCCGGGACGTCACGCTGGACGGCGAGCCGGTCACGGCCGAGGACGGATGGCTGACCGTCGAGCGGGAGTGGTCGGCGGGAGACACGCTGCGCCTGCACCTGCCGATGCCGGTACGCGGCCACGCCTCGCACCCCTACCTGGACGCGACCCGGGGCGCCGTCGCCGTCGCCCGCGGGCCGCTCGTCTACTGCGTCGAGCAGCAGGACTCCCCCGCCCCGGTCGACGATCTCGTCCTCCCGGTCGACCGTCTGGCCGACGCCGAACTCGCGGCGTTGCCCGACGGCCTGCCCAGACAGGTCGCCGTGCGTCTGACGGCGGATGTCGCGCCAGTGCCGTCGGCCGAGCTCTATCCGGAGATCACCGGCGAGCCCGTCGCCGCCGATCCGGCCGGGACCGCTCAGGTGACCCTCGTCCCCTACTTCCTGTGGGGCAACCGCAGGCCCGAGGCCATGCGCGTCTGGGTTCGGGCCCAGTGAGCACTTCCCCCGACGTCATCGAAACGTACCGATCCAAGGAGCGCACCATGAGGAGAACCACGGCTGCCATCGGCGCCGCGCTTGCCTGCACGCTGCTCGCATCCTGCTCCGGGGAGGGCGGCCAGTCGGCCGCCGACGCCGACGGTGGCGCATCGAAGGGCCCGGCCACGGGCGGCACCGTCCATGTCCTGGCCAACGCCGACTTCTCCCACCTGGACCCGAGCGCCGGGTGGGACGGCGGCGTCAACAACTTCTACCGGCTCATCTACCGCGGCCTGACCACGTTCGGCGCCGGTACCGGCGCCAAGGGCGTGAAGGTCCACGCGGACCTGGCGACCGACCTCGGTACCCCGTCCGACAACGCGAAGACCTGGAAGTTCACCCTCAAGGACGGTCTGAAGTTCGAGGACGGCACGCCGATCGACAGCGAGGCCGTGAAGTTCGGCATCGAGCGCGCCTGGGACCCCGACGGCGTGGGCTCGCCCTACCCGAAGGAGCTCATCAAGGCGCCGGCCGGCTACAAGGGCCCGTACAAGTCCGGTGACCTCGACTCGATCGAGACGCCCGACGCCAAGACCGTCGTCTTCCATCTGAAGAAGTCTTTCCCCGACTTCCCCAGCGCGCTGACCATGCCCAACTTCACGCCGTTCCCGAAGGGCACGGGCGCGAAGCACGCGTTCGACACCAAGCCGATCTCCTCCGGCCCGTACAAGGTGGCGAGCTACAAGCACGGCGCGTCGCTCAAGCTGACCCGCAACCCGAAGTGGAAGCGGTCGACCGACAAGATCCGCGCGGCCAAGCCGGACGCCTTCGAGTGGACCTTCGGCCTTGACGCCGCGACCATGGACGAGCGCATGCTCGCCGGGCAGGGCAAGGACGTCGACGCCATCACCCCCAGCATCCAGGCCTCGACGCTGTCGCGGATCAAGACGCCGGAGCTGAAGTCGCGCACACTCTCCGGGTACGGCGGCTGCACCACGTACATGGGGATGAACACGACCAAGAAGTACCTCAAGGACGTGCGGGTTCGTCAGGCCATCGAGTACGCGATCGACAAGAAGACGGTCGTCGCCGCGCTCGGCGGCAAGCAGCTTGCCACCGCGGGGACCGCGATCCAGCCGCCGACCATGCTCGGCCGCAGCGAGTACGACCCCTACCCACGCAACGTGGCGAAGGCGAAGAAGCTGCTCGCCGAGGCGGGGGTGTCGAAGGGGTTCAGCCTCACCCTGGACAACCGGCCGGACGCCAAGTCGACGGCGGAGGCGGTCGCGATCCAGGAGGCCCTCAAGCCGCTGGGCATCAAGATAGAGATCAACAACATTGACACCTCGACGTACTACGAGGTGATCGGCACCACGGCCAAGCAGCACGACCTCGCCATCACCGGCTGGTGCCCCGACTGGGCGTCGGGCGCGACCTTCCTGCCGCCGCTGTTCGACGGCCGCCGGATCACCCCCACCGCGAACGCCAACCTGGCGCAGATCGACAACAAGGCGATCAACAAGCGCATCGACGAGATCGCGGCCATGCAGGACGTGGATGCCGCCAACAAGGCGTACGGCGAGCTGGACAAGCAGATCATGGCCCAGGCGCCGATCGTCTCCCTGGCCTACGAGAAGGTCACCATGATCCCCGGCTCCAACATCGCGGGCGCCTACCAGAGCGCGGCGTTCAGCGGCGGCATCGACCTCGTCTCGGTCGGCCTCAAGGACGCGGGGAAGTAGGCCACAGATGACGACTGCCATCGTTCCCGACGCGCAGGCCGGTCCATCAGCGACCGCGCCCGGTGCGCCCCCGACGGCGAGCCGGCGGATCATGGGGGTCCTGCTCCACGACCGCGGCGCCATGCTCAGCGCCGGGTTCATCGCCCTGATGGTGCTGATGGCGATCTGCGCGCCGCTCATCAGCGCCGTCACGGGCCACGGCCCGACGTCGTTCGACACCGGGGCCATCGACGTCAACTCCGGCGGCCTGCCCAAGGGGTCGTTCGGCGGTGTCAGCGCCGACCACGTCTTCGGCGTCGAGCCGCAGAACGGCCGTGACCTCCTGGCGCGGATCGCGTACGGCGCGCGCGTCTCGTTCAGCATCGCCATCTCGGCGACCGTGCTCACCACACTGCTCGGGGTGGTGATCGGCATGGTCGCCGGCTTCTACGGCGGCTGGGTCGACCAGGTGATCTCCCGGGTCATGGACTTCCTCATGGCCTTCCCGGCCCTGATCTTCATGATCGCGATCCTGTCGTCGCTGCCCACGGGCAACAAGTCGGTGCTGCTGGTCGCCGTGATCAGCTTCTTCGGCTGGCCCTATCTCGCCCGGGTGGTGCGCGGCCAGACGCTGACCCTGCTGGGCCGCGACTTCGTCGAGGCCGCCCGCGCCTCGGGCGCCTCGAAGCGCGCCCTGGTGTTCAAGGAGATCCTGCCCAACCTGCGCAGCTCGCTGATCGTGATGACCACCCTCGCCGTGCCCGGCTATATCGGCACCGAGGCCGGGCTGTCCTTCCTGGGCGTGGGCGTCAGCCCGCCGACCGCCTCCTGGGGCCAGATGATCTCCAGCTCGGTGCACTGGTACGCCGTGGACCCCCTGTACTTCGTGATCCCCGGCCTGTTCCTCTTCCTGACCGTGCTGTCCCTTACCGTGCTCGGCGACCGAGTCCGGGCCGCCACCGATGCGGGGGAGGCCGCCTGATGGCCCGCTATCTCGCCGGCCGGCTCGCCGGCCTCGTACTGATCCTCTTTCTGATCTGCCTGTTCACCTATCTCATCTTCTTCGAGCTGTCGCCGGATCCCGCGCTGATGATCTGCGGGAAGACCTGCACGCCGGACCGGGTCTCGCAGATCCGGGATGCCCTCGGCATCAACGAGCCGTTTCTCACCCAGTTCTGGCACTTCGTGACCGGCATCGTCGCCGGGCGGGACTACGGATCCGGGAATGACCTCGTGCACTGCGCGGCGCCCTGCCTCGGGTACTCGTTCCAGACCAGCCAGCCGGTCACGGGGATGATCATCGAGCGGCTGCCGGCCACCGCCACCCTCGCGGTCGGCGCGGCCGCGCTCTGGCTGCTCGTCGGCATCGCCGCGGGCCTGCTCAGCGCGGTCAAGGAGGGCACCTGGTGGGACAAGGTCGCCATGAACCTCACCCTGGGCGGCGCGAGCGTCCCCAACTTCGTGCTCGCGCTGGCGCTGCAGTACCTGCTGGTGGTCAAGTTGAAGCTGCTGCCGTTCCCGTCGGCCGTGGCGTTCTCGGACAATCCGGGGCTGTGGTTCGACTCGTACCTCATGCCGTGGATCGTGCTCGCCACCGGCGCCGCTTGTCTGTACGCCCGGCTGACGCGGGCGAACGTCATCGACACGCTGGCCGAGAACTTCATGCGGACCGCTCGGTCCAAGGGCCTCTCGCCCCTGCTGACGATGCGCCGGCACGCGCTGCGCCCCGCGCTCACCCCGGTCGTCACGATCTTCGGGATGGACTTCGCGAGCCTGCTCGGCGGCGCGCTCATCACCGAGTCCGTCTACGGCCTCAACGGTGTCGGCAAGCTGGCCGCCGACTCGATCGAGAAGAACGACCAGCCGGTGATCATGGCGGTCACGCTGCTCGCGGCCTTCCTCGTGGTCATGGGCAACGTCGTGGTCGACCTCCTCTACACCGCCCTCGACCCGCGAGTGAGGATCCGATGAGCGAGCTGCTTGCGGTGGAGAACCTCACCGTGACCCTGCCGACCACGCGCGGTCCTGTGGACGTCGTCAAGGACGTGTCGTTCACGGTCGGGCACAACGAGACCGTCGGCATCGTCGGCGAGTCCGGCTCGGGCAAGTCGATGACCAGCCTGGCCATCATGGGCCTGCTGCCGCGCGGGGCGGTGACGAAGGGCAGCGTCACGCTGGACGGCGTCGAGCTCCTCGGCCGTACGGACCGGGAGATGCGCAAGATCCGGGGCGAGCAGGCTGCCATGATCTTCCAGGACCCGCTGTCCTCGCTGAACCCGTACTACACCGTCGGCCTGCAGATCGAGGAGATGTACCGGGCTCACCGGGACGCCTCGCGAGCGGAGGCCAGGCAGGTCGCCATCGAGGCGCTGGAGCGGGTCGGCATCCCGGAGCCCGGCACCCGGGTGGGCCACTACCCGCACCGGTTCTCCGGCGGGCAGCGGCAGCGCATCATGATCGCGATGGCGCTGGTCTGCTCGCCCGCGCTGCTCATCGCCGACGAGCCGACCACGGCCCTGGACGTCACCGTCCAGGCCCAGATCCTGCGCCTGCTCGCCGGCCTGCAGGACACGACCCGTACCGGGATGGTCTTCATCACCCACGACCTCGCCGTGATCAGCTCGATCGCGGACCGGGTGCTGGTGATGTGCCAGGGCGAGCAGGTCGAGTACGGGAGTGCCGAGCGGATCTTCTCGGCGCCCGAGCACGCGTACACGCGCAAGCTGCTCGACAGCATCCCGCGGATCGACGACGCCCTGCCCGAGGAAAACCTTCCCGCCGACGAGGTGATCGCATGAGTGAGGTACTGCTCAGCGCCCGCGACCTGATCAAGCGGTTCACGACCCGCGGTCTCTACGGCCGCAAGAGCGAGTTCACGGCCGTGGACGGCGTCAGCTTCGACGTGCGGCTCGGCGAGACCCTCGCGCTGGTCGGCGAGTCCGGCAGCGGCAAGTCCACCAGCGCGCGGATGGCCGCCAAGCTGATGGAACCGAGCGCGGGCACCCTGGAGTTCGAAGGCGAGGACATCACCCACGCCACGCGTGCGCAGCTCGCCCGCTACCGCGCCGATGTGCAGGTCGTCTTCCAGGACCCGTTCTCGTCGCTCAACCCGCGGCACACCGTCGAGCGCATCCTCATGGCGCCGCTCGACTACCAGGGCATCGCGCCCAAGGGCGGCCGGCGGGCCCACACCCGTGAGCTCATGGAGCGGGTCGGCCTCAACCCCGACCACGCGCTGCGCTATCCGGCGCAGTTCTCCGGCGGGCAGGCGCAGCGCATCGGCATCGCCCGCGCGCTCGCGGTCAACCCGAAGCTGGTGATCTGCGACGAGGCCGTCTCCGCGCTGGACGTGTCGGTGCAGGCGCAGATCCTGGAGCTGCTGATGCGGCTGCAGCGGGAGAGCGGATTCTCGTACATCTTCATCGCCCACGACCTCGCCGTGGTCCGGCGGATCGCGCAGCGGGTGGCGGTGATGAGCGCGGGGAAGATCGTCGAACAGGGGCCGTGCGACCGGGTCTTCGACGCCCCGCAGGACCCGTACACGCAGACGCTGCTGGCGGCGATACCCCGGATCAATCCGGAGTGGGAGCGCAAGCGGAAGGCGGCCACCGCATGACCGTCGAATACACGATCCCCGGCATGCGGGTGCGCGAGCACCTGGTCGACGTGCCGCTCGACTGGTCGGACCCGTCCCGGGGCACGATCCAGCTCTTCGTCCGCGACCTCGCCGCCCCCACCCGGGCCGGCGAGGACCTGCCCTGCCTCGTCTATCTGCAGGGCGGCCCCGGCGGCAAGGGACCGCGCCCTGTGGACCGCGGCGGCTGGCTCGGCAAGGCGCTGAAGACACACCGGGTGGTCCTGGTCGACCAGCGCGGCACGGGCCGCAGCAGCCGGGTCGACGGGCGCCGGATGAGCGCGTTCGCGTCCGCCCGCGAGGGTGCGGACTTCCTGGCCTGCTTCCGGGCCGACGCGATCGTGGCGGACCACGAGCACGTACGGAAGACCCTGTACGGGGGCCGGCGTTGGACGACGCTCGGCCAGTCGTACGGGGGCTTCCTGACCCTGACGTATCTGTCGCGGGTCCCCGAGGGGCTCAGCGCCTGCTACGTCACCGGCGGGCTGCCCGGCCTCGACCCGTCGGCCGCCGAGGTCTACCGGCGTACGTATCCGCGGGTGGCGGCGAAGAACGAGCTGTTCTACCGGCGTTACCCGCACCAGGTCGAGAGCGTCGGCCGGATCGCCGACCGGCTGGCCGCGGGGGACGTGCGGCTGCCGGACGGGGATGTGCTGACCGTGCGGCGGCTGCAGTCGCTCGGCATCGACTTCGGCATGAAGCCGGGCCACGAGCGGATGCACTGGCTGCTCGACGAGGCGTTCAGCGGCGACGAGCTCTCGGCGGCGTTCCTGCACCAGGTGCTGGCCCGCACGTCGTACAGCGACAACCCGCTGTTCGCCGCGCTCCAGGAGAGCATCTACGGGCACGGCGCCGGGGCCACCGGATGGGCGGCGCAGGCCGAGCTGGCCCGGCATCCGGGGTTCGCCGAGGATGCCCGGCCGCTTCTGTTCACCGGCGAGATGATCTATCCCTGGATGTTCGCGGAGATCGCCGGACTGCGGCCGTTCCAAGGGGCGGTGGAACTGCTGGCCGAGCGCACGGAGTGGCCGCCGCTGTACGACCTCGACCGGCTGGCCGCCAACGAGGTCCCCCTCGCCGCCGCCGTCTACTACGACGACATGTACGTGGACGCCGGCCTGCAGCTGGACACGGCCGCCAGGGTCGGCAACGTGCAGACCTGGGTCACCAACGAGTACGAACACGACGGCATCCGCGACGGGCGGGTCCTCACCCGCCTCCACGAGCTGGTGCGCGACGCAGGAGGAGAGATCACCGATGCGTGAGGGCAGGCCCCCGAAGCTGACCGAAATCCCGGCATTCAACACCTACATGGGCACGGGCTGGGGCACGCCCGACCGCACCGCGCCCGTCGTCCCCGGCGCCCCGGAAGCGGCCGCCGAGCATCGGGCCCGGCTCGCCGAGGCCCTGCCCGGCAGAACCGTCGTGCTGGCCGCCGGCGAGGCGCCGGTGCGCAGCAACGACACAGCGTACGACTTCCGCCCGGACAGCGACTTCTACTGGGTGACGGGCTGCGCCGTCGAGAACGCGGTCGTGGTGCTCCGGTCCGGCGACGCCACTCTCTACATACCGCCGCCCGCCTACCCCGGCGAGCAGGGATTCTGGCGCGACGCCCGGTACGGCGAGCTGTGGGTGGGGGCCGCGCCCGGTTTCGACGACTGGTCCAAGGCGCTGGGCATCGACGTCCGTCCCCTGGCCGATCTCACCGAGCAGGTGACCGTCGACGAGGAGGTCGGCCGCACGCTGGCCGAGCTTCGCATGTTCAAGGACCCTTGGGAGATCGGGCAGTTGAGGCGGGCGGTGGACAGCACCGTCGAGGGCTTCGCCGCGGTCGTCCGGGAGATACCCGCCGCGATCGAGGGCCCCGGGGAGCGCTGGCTGCAGGGCACCTTCGACCGCTACGCCCGCGCGTACGGCAACGGCCCCGGCTACGCGTCGATCGTCGGCAGTGGCCGGCACGCCCCGACGCTGCACTGGGTGCGCTGCGACGGCCCGGTCCTGCCCGACGAACTGCTCCTGCTCGACATGGGCGTCGAGGTCCACAGCCACTACACCGCCGACGTCACCCGCACGTTCCCCGCCTCGGGACGGTTCTCCACCGCCCAGCGGCAGGTGCACGACCTGGTGGAGAAGGCGCACCGCGCCGGTCTCGCCGCGGTCGGCCCCGGCCGCCGGTTCTCCGACTTCCACCACGCCTGCATGGAGGTGATCGCGCACGGCCTCGCCGACTGGGGACTGCTGCCGGTCTCCGTCGACGAGGCGCTGTCCGACACCGGCCAGCACCACCGCCGCTACCTGGTGTGCGGCATCGGTCACCACCTCGGCCTCGACGTCCACGACTGCGCGCGTGCCGCCGACGAGGCCTACCTGGGCGCCGACATGGCCCCCGGGATGGTGCTCACGGTCGAGCCCGGCCTGTACTTCCACGCGCACGACCTCACCGTTCCGCCGGAGTTGCGCGGCATCGGCGTACGGATCGAGGACGACATCCTGGTCACCCCGCAAGGCTCCGAAGTGCTGTCCGCTGCACTGCCGTTGGACGCCTCGGGCCTGGAGAAATGGATGACGGCAGCCGGGTCGACGTCCTGAACCGGACCGCCCATCGGCGCCCGCACCCGCCACGCCCCCGCACCTTCACGTTTCACAAGGAGACATCAGCATGTTCAGTCCCGCCACGCCCTGGCACGGCGTCCATGTCGCGACGGCGCTCCCCTTCCATGACGATCTCTCGGTCGACTACGACGCGTTCGGCGAGCACGTGCGGTTCCTCGCCGCGGGCGGCTGCGACGGGGTGGCGCCCAACGGTTCACTCGGCGAGTACCAGACGCTGACCGCCGAAGAGCGGGCCCGCGTCGTGGAGACCGCGGTCGAGGCGGCGCCCGACGGGTTCGGCGTCATGCCGGGGGTAGCCGCATACGGCTCGATGGAGGCGTGCCGCTGGGCCGAACAGGCCGCCGAGGCCGGCGCCACGTCGCTCCTGCTGTTGCCGCCGAACACCTTCCGTGCCGAGCCGCAGGCGGTCGTCGCGCACTACCGCGAGGTCGCCAAGGTGGGCCTGCCGGTCGTCGCGTACAACAACCCGTTCGACACCAAGGTCGACCTGACGCCCGAGCTGCTCGCCGAGCTGTACCACGAGGGCACGATCGTCGGCGTCAAGGAGTTCAGCGGTGACGTCCGACGGGCATACCAGATCAGCGAGTTGGCGGCGGGCCTCGATCTGCTGATCGGCGCCGACGACGTGCTCGTCGAGCTGGGTCTCGCGGGGGCCACCGGCTGGATCGCCGGGTATCCGAACATGGTTCCCGAGTCCACGGTCGAGCTCTACCGCCTGGCCACGTCCGGCGACCCCGCCGACCTGGCCAGGGCGCTGCCGATGTACCGAGATCTGCATCCGTTGCTGCGCTGGGACTCGAAGGTCGAGTTCGTCCAGTCGATCAAGCTGTCGATGGACATCGCGGGCCTCAAGGGCGGCCCGTGCCGTCCGCCGCGCCTTCCGCTCGCCCCGGAGCTGGTGGAACGCATCACCGCCGACACCGAGGCCGTCCTCTCCAAGGGGTACAAGTGAGGTCCCGTCGTACGCTCCATGCCGTCGACTCGCACACCGAGGGCATGCCCACGCGGGTGATCGTCGGCGGGGTAGGGACGATCCCCGGTGCGACCATGGCCGAGCGCCGGCTCCACTTCATGGAGCACAGCGACGACATACGCACCCTTCTGATGTACGAGCCGCGCGGCCACAGCGCGATGAGCGGCGCGATCCTGCAGCCGCCGACCCGCCCCGACGCCGACTACGGCGTGCTGTTCATCGAGGTGTCCGGGCTGCTGCCGATGTGCGGCCACGGCACGATCGGCGTCGCGACCGTCCTCGTCGAGACGGGGATGGTGCCCGTCGTCGAACCGGTCACGACGATCCGGCTCGACACCCCCGCCGGGCTCGTCGTCGCGTCGGTGGCGGTGGAGGGCGGCGCGGCGACGGCGGTGACGATCGAGAACGTGCCGTCGTTCGCCCACGCCCTCGACCAGAAGGCGGAGGTGCCCGGCTTCGGCGAGGTGGGTTACGACCTGGCCTTCGGCGGCAACTTCTACGCAATCGTCGAACTCGCCGACCTGGGGCTGCCGTTCGACCGCTCCCGGGCGCAGGATCTGCTCGCCGCGGGACTGTCAATCATGGACGCGGTGAACGAACGCGCCCGGCCGGTGCACCCGGAACGGGACGACATCAACGGCTGCCATCACGTCTATCTGAAGGCGCCCGGCTCGACCGCCGAACTGTCCCGGCACGCCATGGCCATCCATCCCGGCTGGTTCGACCGCTCCCCCTGCGGCACGGGGACCAGCGCGCGGATGGCGCAGCTGCACGCGCGCGGGGAGCTGGGCCTCGGCGACGAGTTCGTGAACGAGTCGTTCATCGGGACGCGGTTCACGGGCCGGTTGCTCGGCGAGACGACGGTCGGGACGCGCCCCGCGGTGCTGCCGTCCATCACGGGCCGAGCCTGGGTCACCGGGACCTCGCAGTTCCATCTCGACCCGACCGACCCATTCCCCGCGGGTTTTCTGCTCTGACCCGTGCAGGCCACGCGCCCGGCGTCACTTCACCTGCGCGAACTCTTCTGTCAGGGTGTGCCCCTGAGTGATCTCTTCACCCTGCACCGATCTCTTGCCGAGGAGCCGCGATGAGCCGCCGCGCGTCCAAGCAACGTGCCGCCACCCTGTCCGCCCTGGTCTGCCTGCTGGCCCTGACCGCCGCCGCGCCGGCCGCGCCCACAGCGGCGAACCGGCCCGCGAAGAAGCAGCAGGGGAGCCTGCTGGACGCCGTGCCGAAGTCGGGGGTGCTGCGCGTGTGCACCACGGGCGACTACCGGCCGTTCACGTACAAGGACCCGAAGGACGGTTCGTACAGCGGCATCGACATCGACATGGCCCAGGACCTCGCGAAGAGCCTGGACGCCAAGGCCCGCTTCGTGGACACCACGTGGGCGAACCTGACGACGGACCTGTCGGACGGGAAGTGCGACATCGGCGTCGGCGGCGTCTCGATCACCCTGCCCCGCGCCCGCCAGGTGTACTTCAGCGAGCCGACCCGCGAGGATGGCAAGACGCCGATCGTGCGCTGCGCGAACAAGAACAAGTACCAGACGCTCAAGGACATCGACCAGGCCGGGACGACGGTGATCGTCAACCCGGGTGGCACGAACGAGCAGTTCGCCCGCGCCAACATCAAGCAGGCCACCATCAAGGTCCACCCGGACAACACCACGATCTTCGACGAGATCGTGGCGGGCCGGGCGGACGTGATGATGACCGATGCGAGCGAGACGCTCTACCAGTCCAAGCTCCACCCCGAGCTGTGCTCGATCCACCCCGACAAGCCGTTCACGTTCGCGGAGAAGGCGTATGCGACGCCGCGCGGCGACCGGGACTTCCAGGAGTACGTGACCCAGTTCGTGCATCTGGCGACGCACGACGGGACGTACGCCAAGCACGAGGCAGAGTGGATGGGTTGAGCCGCCGCTAGAGGAGGACCGGCGTGAGTTCGGGGCCGTCCGTCCCGGCCTCGTAGGCGTCCTCGTCGAACGGGTACAACGGGCGCTCCACCCGGTGGTGGCACCGGCATCCGGTTCCCGGACGCCGACCAGGTCCGCGACTCCCTCGCCTCGGCCGCCCGCAGGCACCTCGGGGTGGACGCGGCCCGGATGTCCGAGCAGCTCTTCGGCCACGAGCAGTACGCCAACATGCTGCTCGTCGGAGTCGCCTGGCAGCTCGGCCGACTCCCGGTGGGCGAGGCGTCCCTGGAAAAGGCCATCGCGCTCAACGGCGCCGCGGCTCGGACCAACATCCAGGCGTTCCGGCGCGGGCGCCAGCTGGTCTGCGACCCCGCGGCGATCGAGGGGCCGCATGCACCTGATACCTTTCGCCACCGTGGCGAACCGCGTAGGAGGAACCTTGGTCCTGTTCGCCGCTTCCGCCCTGACCCCCCTACTCAAATGACGCGCCCTCACTCGACACAGACCGCCGTCAACCGCGAGACCAGGACCGACGTCCACCCGGACCTCGTCGTCGTTCGCCACCCCAGTCGCCATCTGATGCTCGACCTGTTCGTACCGGCCGAGTCGGGCTGAATGTCTCCACACGCCGTGATCCGAGCTCCGGAATCAGGTGGTTCCGCGCGAGGTGTTCGTACTCGTACGCCGTGCCGTACGAGAGTCGTCGTTGTCGGCCCATGTAGTCGCCGATGAAGTCCTCGAACCGCATCTGATCGTAGTGACGGACGAGTTCGGCCTTGGACGCCGGCGTGCTGGACTTCCGTGCGTACAGCTCGACGAGCCGTTCCTTGGCTGCGTCCTGTGTACGGAAGCCGGTGTCCTCCCGCTGCTTGCCGGCCGCGTCGCGGTAGCGGATGAAGTACGGGTGCTGGCAGCGGGTGGGCTGGGCACCTGCACGGCTTGGCGAAGGTGCCCATGCCACGGGCGAGCTGCTTGGGGATGGAAGGCAACGTACTGACCTCGGGCTCTTGCTGACCTTTTGCTGACTCAGCGCCCGTGATTTTGGTTCGGATCCCCGGCCGCACCAAACGACACGGTCGGTCGACCGGAGCGGACCGAGTGACGGCGATGTGTCGACTCCGTCAAACCCCATGTGAGCAGGGACTTTCCGGGGATAGCGTCAGGATCATGACAGAGACCCTCAAGGCCACCACCCGGCCCGCTCACCCATTCCGCCAGCTCCTCGCCGCCTCCGTCGGCAACGCCGTCGAGTGGTACGACTGGTACGCCTACACCTTCCTGGCCACGTACATCGCGGGCCAGGTGTTCCCCAAAGGCTCGGGCAACTCCCTCGTACCGCTGCTCTCCACGTTCGCGGTGTTCGCCGTCGGGTTCTTCATGCGGCCGGTCGGCGGCCTCCTCATGGGAGCGGTCGCCGACCGGCACGGCCGCCGGGCCGCGCTGACCGTGACCATCCTGCTGATGGGCGGCAGCAGCCTGCTCGTCGGACTCACCCCGACGTACGCGGCCGCGGGCGTCCTCGCGCCCGTGGTGCTCGTCCTCGCGCGGCTGCTCCAAGGGCTGTCCGTCGGGGGCGAGTTCGCGGCCTCGACCACCTTCCTCGTGGAGTCGGCGGGCCCGGGGCGGCGCGGACTGTTCTCGTCCTTCCAGTACGTGTCCACGTCCGCCGGACAGCTCGCGGCGTCCGGTGTCGCGGCGGCGCTGGTGAGCACGCTCGGCGACGGGCAGATGGACGGCTGGGGCTGGCGCGTGCCGTTCGTACTCGGCGCGCTCCTCAGCCTGGTCGGCTTCTGGATCCGGCGCGGCGCGCAGGAGACGCGCAGCGCCGAGCAGCGTGCGGCCGAGCGGCCGGGCCTCTTCGACGCGCTGCGCCATCACCCGCGCGAGTCCCTCCTGATCTGCGGCATCACCGCGGGCGGCACGCTCGCCTACTACACGTGGACGTCCTATCTGCCCACGTACGCGGAGCTGAACGCGGGCATCGACAAGGCGGACGCTCTCGTCGCGGGGACCATCGCGCTGGCCTTCTTCGCCCTGCTCCAGCCGGTCGGCGGAATGCTCTCGGACCGGTTCGGGCGCAAGCCGCTGCTCCTCTTCTTCGGCCTGGGCTTCGCGCTGCTCAGCGTGCCGCTGCTGCGCTCGCTCGGCAGCTCGTTCGCCTCGCTGCTCCTGGTGCAGTGCGCGGGGATGGTGCTGCTCACCGGCTTCACGTCGATCTCGGCCGCGGTCAACGCCGAGGTGTTCCCCGCGCGGGTGCGCGCGGCGGGCATCGGGTTCCCGTACTCGCTCACCGTCGCCGTCTTCGGCGGGACGGCTCCCTATGTCGGCACGCTGTTCAAGGAGACCGGGCACGCGGGGCTCTTCCCCTGGTACGTCGCCGTGCTCTGCCTCGTGTCGTCCGTGGTGTATCTGCGGCTGCCGGAGAGCGCGCACAACGAGCTCGACCGCTGAGGTGCGTTGCGCAGGTGCAACCACGGTTGCGCTGGTCGCCGCGAACCAGAAGTCGGGGTCCGTGACCGTCTTCCACGTCGACCACTGCGGCGGCGGGCTCACCCCGGCGGAGGGTCCCGCGTTCGCCGCACCGATCGCCGTCTGCGCGCTGCCTCGGTAGCGCGTGGTCCGGTAGTCGCGCGGACGGCCGTGAGCGGGCCCATGCGCGGCCGGCCGCACTCAGGACCCGGCGCTCCACGGGTGGGCGGGCGGATTCCGGGGCCCGCGGACCGGCCGTCAGGTCACCGCATGATCCCGGTGAGCGCGTCCCCTTCCTTTACGCACTCCCACGCGCCGTCGCAACACGCCTGCCAGGACCGGGCGTCGGGCCCGAGCAGCACGACGCGCTGGCCGGCGGCCGCGGGCGTCAGCAGGGACAGGCGCAGTCCCGCGGTCTCGACGACCAGGCCGGTGGCGGTCCGGCCCGCTCCCGCCGCCGGGCCGTCCGGCAGCCGCGTGGCCTCGGGCAGGGCCTCGGCGACCTCGGCCGCCGGGTAGCCGAAGAGGTCTATGTCCTCCCAGGCGACCGGCGTCGCCGGGGCGGGGACCGTGGTGGTGACATCGAGCCGGGACAGCCGGTCCGCCGCGCCGGGGCCGCCGCCCCGAAAGCCGAGCGTGACACCGTCGAACTCCGCCTCGAAGGCCCAGTCCGGTTCGTGGAGGAGCCCACTGAGCCAGGCGTCGTGCGCATGCCGCAGCTCCGGGTACTGCTCGCGCGTCAGTGTCATGCACTGCCGCCTGCGCGTGATCGCGCCCTCGGTGAGTTTGGAGAGCACCTCGTCGGGCGTCATCCCGAACCGCACCGCACCCGCACCACCGGGCAGCGTCACGCCTGTGTCCTGCGACAACTCCAGCATCGCCCCATTGTTCACGCCGCGGCCCGGGAGACAACCCCCCTGCGCTCCCGCGCACCCCTCCAGCAAACCTGCACACCGAATGCGCAGTCCGGTCACGGTGTGCCGTGAATGCGCACAACCCTCAAATGTGGGTCCGTCCAAAAATGCGGGAGTGTCCATTTTGCAGAAATTCATGGAGCCCGCTCGGAAATTCGGACCTGTGGATCCTGTGAAGGGTCTGCTCCCACGACGTGAACACGCCTGCACGCGGCGGTAATTACGTGCCCACACAGCCTCTGACCGGGGACCTTCCGATTGGATGTGCGAGGCGTCCGCGTGCTTTGATCCTCCGCACTGCGGGAGTTACGCAAGTGATTCACGCATTCTGGTAATTACCAATGAGAAGGGCAGCTCATCATGAACTCCACCCCCCAGGTTCAGACCCTTGAGATCTCCGACGCCGACCTCGACAACGTGTCGGGCGGCCTCGTGGGCGGCCTCGCCGCCAACCTGACCGGCACCGCCGACTCGATCGCCCCGGTCTCCGGCACCGTCGCCGGCCTGACGGGCACCGTCGAGGGCCTGACCGGCGTCAACACCGCCGCCGTCACCGGCCTGGCCTCCGGCCTGACCGCTGGTCTCTGAGCCACGGCTCTGCCAGGGCCCCGGAACCTCCCCCCGGTTCCGGGGCCCTTGGGCACTCCCGGCGCCTCGCCGGGCCGGAAGACACGTAAGGGAAGTACGTCGTGCAGTTCCGCCAACAGGCCCTGTCCAAACTGCAGTCGCCCGAGGAACTCGACCTTCCTGTGCGGCTCGCCAGGCCCCAGGGCGTACTCGCGCTGGCCGTGACCCTCGTCGTGATGGCGGCCGCGTCCGTGTGGGCGGTGACCGGGTCGCTCTCCTCGACGCTGCGGGTCCCCGGCGTCCTCACCCACGCGCAGGGCAGTTACGTCCTCCAGAGCCCCGTCACCGGTCAGGTCACGGGCGTGCTCGCCAAGGAGGGGCAGCGCCTCGCCGCGAACTCCCCGCTCCTCAAGGTCAGTACACCGCAGGGCGACCGCTATGTGCGGACCGTCGACGCGGGCCGCGTCACCACCCTCGTCGCCCGGATCGGCGCGGTCGTCACCACCGGTTCCGACGTGGCGACCGTCGAGAAGACCGGCGCCAAGGACCCCCTCCTCGCGATGCTGTACGTCCCCGCGGACCGCGCGGGCACCGTCCCCGTCGGAGCGGACGTCGACCTCACCGTCCAGTCGGCGCCCTCCCAGCAGTACGGCATGCTGCGCGGCCGGGTGCAGGCGGTCGGGCGCGGCGCGCAGAGCAGTCAGCGGGTCGAGGCGTTCCTCGGCGACAAGGAACTGGCCACGCAGTTCACGAAGGGCGGCCCGGCGGTCGCGGTCCTCGTGAAGCTCGTCGCGTCGCCCTCCACCAAGTCGGGTTACGCGTGGTCGTCCAAGGGCGGACCCCCGTACGCGCTCGACTCGATGACCCCCGCCTCCGGCGCCGTGCACCTCGCCGAGCAGCGCCCGATCGATTGGCTGCTCCCGTGAGCCCCTCCCCCGCAGTCCAGCAGCAGCTGCCCCCGGCCGGACACGGCCGCCGCCGCGCGCGCCCCGCGCCGAAGCCGCCGCGCCGCCGCCACCGCACTGTCCGCACGCCCACCGTCCTCCAGATGGAGGCCGTCGAGTGCGGCGCCGCGTCCCTCGCGATGGTCCTGGCGCACCACGGCCGGCACGTCCCGCTGGAGGAGCTGCGCATCGCGTGCGGCGTCTCGCGCGACGGTTCGCGGGCCAGCAACCTTCTGAAGGCGGCCCGCAGTTACGGGATGACCGCGCGCGGGATGCAGATGGAGCCGGCCGCGCTCGCGGAGGTCGAGGCGCCCGCGATCCTCTTCTGGGAGTTCAACCACTACGTCGTCTACGACGGCATGGGCCGGCGCTTCGGGCGGCGCGGCGTGCACATCAACGACCCGGACAAGGGCCGCAGGTTCGTGCCCGCCGAGGACTTCGACACCAGTTTCACGGGCGTCGTCCTCGTCCTCGAACCCGGTGAAGACTTCCGCACGGGCGGGCGCAGGCCCGGCGTCCTGCGGGCGATGCCCGCGCGACTTCGCGGCACGACGGGCACGATGCTCGCGGCGCTGCTCGCCAGCCTCCTGCTCGTCGCGGTCGGCGCGGCGCTGCCCGCGCTCAGCCGCACGTACATCGACATGTTCCTGATCGGTGACCAGACCTCACTGCTCGGCGCGCTGTTCGCGTCGATGGGCGCGATGGTGGCGCTCACGGCCGTGCTCACCTGGCTCCAGCAGGCCAATCTGCTGCGCGGGCGTGTCATCGCGTCGACGCTGAGCAGCGCCCGGTTCTTCGGCCATCTGCTGCGGCTGCCGGTGACGTTCTTCGCGCAGCGCAGTCCGGCCGATCTGGTGCAGCGCCTCCAGTCGAACGACGCGGTCTCCGAGACGCTCGCGCGTGACCTGACCGCGGCGGGCGTCGACGGCGTCGTGGTCCTCCTGTACGCGGCGCTGCTGTGGACGTACGACCCGCAGCTCACGCTGGTGGGTGTGGGCATCGCGCTCGGGAA
This sequence comes from Streptomyces sp. DS1-CR2, assembly GCF_055760475.1. Classification (NCBI taxonomy): domain Bacteria; kingdom Bacillati; phylum Actinomycetota; class Actinomycetes; order Kitasatosporales; family Streptomycetaceae; genus Streptomyces; species Streptomyces sp. DS1-CR2. Next base: position 7,229,590 of record NZ_CM147085.1, on the reverse strand, counting down.
CGTCGTCGCGATGCGGATCGTGATCCGGCTGCGGGCCACCCGTACGCAGAAGCTGCGCGCGGACACGGCGCGGCTCACCAACACCTCGTACACCGGTCTGCAGCTCATCGAGACGATGAAGGCGACGGGCGGCGAGAACGGGTACTTCCGGCGCTGGGCGGGGCAGCACGCGACCACGCTGGAGGAGCAGCAGCGGCTCGGGGTGCCGAGCGCGTGGCTCGGCATGGTGGCGCCGACCCTGGCGACGCTCAACAGCGCCCTGATCCTGTGGATCGGCGGCCTGCGCGCGGTCGAGGGGCATCTGTCGGTGGGCCTGCTCGTGGCGTTCCAGGCGCTCGTCACGCGGTTCACCGCGCCGATCACCCGCCTCAACGGTGTCGCGGGACGCATCCAGGACTTCGCCGCCGACGTGGCGCGCCTCAAGGACGTGGAGAGCTTCCCGGCGGACGCCTTGTACACGCGGCCCGACGCGGCGGCGAGCACGCGCCGTCTGAAGGGGCACGTCACGCTCGACGACATCACGTTCGGCTACAGCCCGCTGGACAAGCCGCTCCTCACGGGCTTCTCACTGGCGGTCGGGCCCGGTCAGCAGGTGGCGCTCGTCGGCGGCTCGGGCAGCGGCAAGTCCACGGTGTCGCGCCTCATCTCCGGGCTCTACAGCCCGTGGGAGGGCTCGATCCGCATCGACGGGCAGCGTCTGGAGGACATTCCGCGGGGTGCCCTCTCGGCGTCGGTTTCCTTCGTCGACCAGGACGTGTTCCTCTTCGAGGGCACGGTCCGTGACAACGTCGCGCTGTGGGACCCGTCGATCCCGGACGAGGCCGTCGTCGACGCCCTCAAGGACGCGGCGCTCTACGACGTCATCGCGCGCAGGCCCGGGGGCATCCAGGGCCGGGTCGAGCAGGACGGGCGGAACTTCTCCGGCGGCCAGCGCCAGCGCCTGGAGATCGCGCGGGCCCTGGTGCGCCGGCCGAGCATCCTCGTGCTCGACGAGGTGACCAGCGCGCTCGACGCCGAGACGGAGCAGCTCATCATCGACAATCTGCGGCGCCGCGGCTGCGCCTGCGTCGTGATCGCGCACCGCCTCAGCACGGTGCGCGACAGCGACGAGATCGTCGTCCTCGACCACGGTCAGATCGTGGAGCGGGGCCGGCACGAGGCGCTCGTCGCCGCCGGCGGGGCGTACGCCGAGCTGGTCAAGGAGCACTGACGTGACGTACACAGATCAGGAGTACGCGGCCGGCGACCAGGTGACCGCCTCGTTCGGCTCCCTGGGCATGCCGGTGGACTGCGCCGGCATGCGCAGCCTGAACCTCGAGGGACCGCAGGTCCTGTGGCTGGTCGTCCAGGGCGCGCTCGACCTGTTCGCGGTCGACGCGGCCGCCCAGGGGCACTGGCACTTCCTGGGCCGGCTCGAAGCGGGCACCCTGCTGCTCGGCCCGGTCGAGGGGCCCCAGCACACGTTGGTGGGCCGCCCGTTGCAGGGCTGCCTGCTGCGCCGTATCGGCCTGCGCGAACTCCAGCGCCCGGACTACGGCGACGCCTCGTGGTCGTACGACCAGCAGTACCTCAGCCAGTACGACACCCAGGACGCCGCCCTCAGCCTCCTCGAGCACGCCTTCGCCCTGGGTGTGGGCCGCAGCCAGCGTGTCCTGTTCGAGGCACCCCTCGACGGCCGGACGGCCGGCGACGACTCCGTGGGCGACGACGACATCCTGTGGCTGCCGATCCTGCCGGGCAGCGTGCAGTACGGGGCGTCGTACAGCGCGGACACCGTGGGCGAGCTGCTCGTCGACGGCTCGATGTGGCAGCGCATGGTCAACCAGCAGTTCCGGCTCCTGTCCGCGCTCGACCGGTGGATCGAACGCCTGGAGAGCGCGCACGAGACCCGGACGGCGGCGGGCATCAAGGCGGGCGAGACCGTCCGCGAGGAGGCCGACCGGACGCTCCTCGCGTCCATCGGCCGCCAGGGCAGGGGGAGTTCGCGGCGCGGCTCCTCCGGAAACGGGAACGGCGACGACGCGACGTACGCGGCGTGCCAGCTGGTCGCGAGCGCGGCCGGGATCACGCTCGCGGCGCCCGAGCGCAGCGGCGCCGTCAGCGACCGCGTCGACCCGGTCGAGCAGGTCGCCGTCGCCTCACGGATCCGCACCCGAGCGGTCCGCCTCGACGGGCGCTGGTGGCGTGAGAACGCGGGCCCCCTGGTGGGGCACCGGGCGGCGTCCGGCGCCCCGGTCGCGCTGCTGTGGCGGCGCGGCGGGTACGAGGCCGTGCATCCGTCGAGCGGGCGGCGGACCCGGATCGACGAAGACAACGCGGAGGAGTTCGAGCAGCGGGCGGTCATGCTGTACCGGCCGCTGCCCGACCGGGCGCTGAGCCCGCTGCGGCTGCTGCGGTTCAGCGCGCGCGGCACGCGGGCCGACGTGCGCAATCTGCTGCTCGCCGGGCTCGTGACGGTCGCGATCGGGGCCCTGGTGCCGGTCGCCACCGGGCGGGTGCTCGGCGTGTACGTGCCGAACGCCGAGACGGACCTCATCGTGCAGGTCTCCCTCGCCGTCATGGTGACGAGCATCGTGTCGGCCGCGTTCATGCTGCTGCAGAATCTGACGATCCTGCGCATGGAGGGCCGGATCGAGAGCGCACTCCAACCCGCCGTGTGGGACCGCCTGCTGAGGCTCCCGACGCGGTTCTTCGCGTCACGTTCCACGGGTGAGCTGGCGAGCGCCGCCATGGGCATCAGCTCGATCCGCCGCCTCATGTCCGGCGTGGGGCCGGTGGTGGTGCAGTCCGGCACGGTCGGCGCGATGAACCTCGTCCTGCTCCTCCTCTACAGCGTCCCCCTGGCGCTGACCGCGCTCGCCATGCTCGCGGTGATCGCGGGCGTGTTCCTCACCCTCGGGCTGTGGGAACTGCGCTGGCAGCGCCGCCTCGTCGTGCTCGGCAACAAGCTCAACAACCAGGCGTTCCAGACGCTGCGCGGCCTGCCGAAGCTGCGGGTCGCGGGCGCGGAGAGCTTCGCGTACGCCTCGTGGGCCGGGGAGTTCGCGCGCAGCCGCGAGCTCCAGCGGCGCGCGGGCCGCATCAAGAACCTGACGACGGTCCTCAACGCGGTCTATCTGCCGCTGTGTTCGCTCGGCATGTTCATTCTGCTCGCGGGCCCCGCGCGGGGCACCCTCTCCGCGGGCGACTTCCTCACGTTCAGCACCGCGGTGACGATGCTGCTGTCCTCGGTCACGCAGCTCACGGGCGCCCTGATCTCGGCGGCGGCCGTCCTGCCGATGTTCGAGCAGATCAAGCCCGTCCTCGACGAGGCGCCCGAGGTGCGGGCCGCCAGCACCCAGCCGGGCGAGCTGACCGGCGAGATCGAGGCGCGTGGCGTGTCCTTCCGCTACACGGACGACGGGCCGCTCGTCCTCGACGACGTGAACCTGTCCATCAGGCCGGGCGAGTTCGTCGCGGTCGTCGGTCCGAGCGGCTGCGGCAAGTCCACGCTCCTGCGCCTCCTCATCGGCTTCGACAAGCCGGTCTCGGGCGGTGTCCTGTACGACGGCCAGGACCTCGGCGCGCTCGACCAGGCCGCGGTGCGCCGGCAGTGCGGCGTCGTCCTGCAGAACGCGCAGCCATTGACCGGTTCGATCCTGGACTGCATCTGCGGCGCCGAGGTGTTCACGCAGGAGGAGGCGTGGGAGGCGGCGGCGATGGCGGGGCTCGCCGAGGACATCAAGCGGATGCCGATGGGGCTGCACACGATGATCGCCGGGGGCGGCGCCATCTCCGGCGGCCAGCGCCAGCGCCTGATGATCGCGCAGGCGCTGATCCGCCGGCCGCGCATCCTGTTCTTCGACGAGGCCACGAGCGCGCTGGACAACGAGACCCAGCGCACCGTCATCGACAGCACCCGCGCCTTGAACGCCACGCGCGTCGTCATCGCGCACCGCCTGTCCACGGTGATGGACGCGGACCGGGTGATCGTCATGGCGGACGGCCGGGTCGTCCAGCAGGGACCGCCGGCCCAGCTGCTCGCGGACACGAACGGACGGCTGCACGAGCTGGTGCGGCGTCAGATGGCCTAGCCCGGACCACAACCCGAGCCGCAGGCCGCGCAAGGGAACGCAGCCGGCCCGCGCAAGGACATTGACAGAACCCCTCAACCCTGTGAACCTTCGTGCTCGAAGTTGCTCGAAATGGCAATAGTTCAAGCACTGGTAAACATCGACCGGCCGGGCTCCATGGGTCACTCGGGTTGAGCGGAGATGCACCTTGCACGGATTGCGAAGACTGCGGCAATGGCGGCCGAGACGGCAACGACCGTCTCGCGGGGGCACCTTGGCGGTGATCGGCACCGCGGCACTCCTCGGCGCGACCCTCCTCGGGACCCCCGCCCAGCAGGCGAAGGCGGCGACTCCGGGCAGCGGGGTGCTCGACGACGCCCACAAGAGCGTGACGTGGCAGAGCCCGGTGTACGCCGCGGGGACCGTGGGCGATCCCGGCAAGTGCCCGGCCGCCGCGGACGACCCCGACAACAAGGTGTGCGACCGCTTCGACCTCAAGGTGTCGGTCCCTGACGGCTACTGGGACGACAACCCCGAGGGCGGCGTCCCCGTCTCGATCGAGTGGGCGAAACAGCCCACCGACGACTTCGACATGTACGTCTTCGACGACGCGGGCAAGCAGGTGGCCGCCAGCGCGGGCACGGCCGACCCCGAAGCCACGATCATCCCGAAGGCGAACGGCACGTACCACGTCGTGGTCGTCCCCTACGACGTGCACGACAACTCCTTCGTCGGCAAGGCGTATCTGCCCGAGACGACCGACGCGGGCGACCTGACCTCCTTCACGGGCAAGGACGGCAGCTACACCATCGGCGCCGGCACCCTGAAGGCGAAGGCCGAATTCCTGACAGGTGGCCAGCTGCGGCTCCAGGCCGACCCGTCCGGCACGTTCAGCGACCCGGCAGGATCGCAGATCGTGCGCAAGCAGCCCGCGCTCGACCGGCACACTTCGTCGTTCGACGCGGGCGCGTACTACGGCATCCGCTCCTCCGGCGCCGTCCTGCGCGTCTACAAGAAGCCCCTGCGCTTCGGCCTCTACAAGGCCGACAACAGGACACGGATCTGGCAGGAGGACAAGCCCCTGCGCTGGTCCACCGGCGGCATGCGGCAGAGCCTGGAGCGCGGCAAGGACGAGCAGTTCTTCGGCGGCGGCGAGCAGAACGGCTCGTTCTCGCACCGCGACAAGACGGTCTACGTCGCCAACAACACCAACTGGAACGAGGGCGGTTACAACAACTCGCAGCCGTTCTACCTCTCTTCGGCGGGCTACGGCGTCTACCGCAACACCTTCGCCCCCGGCGTCTACGACTTCGGCCCCTCGGTCCACACGGGCCAGCAGGAGCGCCGCCTCGACGCCTACTACTTCCTCGGTGACGCGAAGAAGGTGATCGGCGGCTACACGTCGCTGGTCGGCAAGCCGTTCATGCCGCCGGTGTACGGCCTCGAACCCGGCGACGCCGACTGCTATCTCCACAACGCCAACCAGGGCGAGCGGCACACTCTCGACTCCCTCAAGGTCGCCGACGGCTACGTCGAGCACCAGATGCCGCTCGGCTGGATGCTGGTCAACGACGGTTACGGCTGCGGCTACGAGAACCTCGCCGAGACCGCCAAGGGCCTCCAGGAGCGCGGCGCCGAGATGGGCCTGTGGACGCAGGACGGCATCGACAAGCTCGGCGAGCAGGTGAAGGCCGGGCAGCGCGTCGCGAAGCTCGATGTCGCCTGGGTCGGCAACGGCTACGGCATGGCCCTGGACGCCTGCGACAAGGCGAAGGCCGGCATCGAGGACAACAGCGACGCGCGCGGGTTCGTCTGGCTGCCCGTCTCGTGGGCGGGCGCGCAGCGCTGCGGCGTGCTGTGGAGCGGCGACCAGAAGCTGTCGTGGGACTACGTGCGCTGGCAGATCCCGACGTACGCGGGCGCCACGATGTCCGGCATCGCGTACAACACCGGTGACGTGGGCAGCATTTACAGCCACGACGCCAAGATGTACGCGCGTGACCTCCAGGCCAAGACGTTCCTGCCCGCCATCATGACGATGGACGGCTGGGCGCGGGACATCACCACCGGCCAGAAGATCAATCAGCAGCCGTGGGTGGACGGCGAGCCCTACACGTCGATCAACCGCAAGTACCTCCAGCTGCGCGAGCGCCTGCTGCCGTACCTGTACACGCTGTCCGCCGAGGCGGCGAAGACCGGTGTCGGCGGGGTGCGCCCGCTCTACCTGGAGTACCCGGACGACCCCGCGACGCTCGGCGCGAACGCCAAGTACGAGTACTTGGCGGGCGACGACTTCCTGGTCGCCCCGGTCTACAAGGACTCGGACACCCGCGACGGCATCTACCTGCCCAAGGGCACGTGGACGGACTACTGGACGGGCAAGACCTACAAGGGCCCGACCACGATCGACGGCTACCACGCGCCCATCGACACGCTCCCCCTCTTCGTCAGGTCCGGTGCAGTCGTGCCGATGTGGCCGAAGGGGACGACGTCGTACAAGTCCCGTGACGTCCACGAGCTGGACTGGGACGTGTATCCGCAGGGCCGTTCCTCCTCCACGCTGTACGAGGACGACGGCGTGACCCGCGACTTCGCCAAGGGCGCGTCGGCGACGCAGCGCGTCACGGTCGACCAGGGCGAGCACGCAACCGAGGTCAACGTCGGTGCGAGCAAGGGCAGTTACAAGAACAAGCCCGACGCCCGCGCGTACCGGTTCACCGTCCACGGCGAGAGCGCGCCGCGCCGAGTGTCGGCGGAGGGGCGCACGCTGCCCCGCGTCAGCTCGGCGGACGCGCTCGCGGCAGCCGGGTCGGGCTGGTACTACGACGCGGACACGGGGGTGACGACGGTGAAGACCGCGCGCCAGTCCCTGGACCGCGGCTTCACGGTGACGCTGCGGCGCTGATCCGCAGGGCGGAGTGAGGCGGGGGCGGGTCCGGTGGTGCGGGCCCGCCCCCTCTGCGTTGCCGCAGACTGCCGTATCGCGGGCGAAAGCCTCAGGACGCTGACCCCGCCCCCCCGCCGCACCAGGCGGTTTGCTGGTGCGACGCGGGCTGCTCGTACGATGTCCGCGAGTACGTTCGGGTCAGGGGGTGGGTGAGGGTGTCGGCTACAGCCGATTCGCGACGTCGTGTCCGCGTTGCGCCCGGCCAGTTCCTCTCCCCCGGAACCGTCCACCACGCCGACCAGCACGTCTTCGGCCCGATGATAGGTTCAAAAGCGTGATATCGACGGGGTCACTGAGCCGTACGGCGCTGAGCGGAGTCGCCTTGGCGGGTGAGCGCAGACGCGTCGAACTCGTGCTGCCGTCCCGCGAGCCGCTCGGCGTCTTCGGTGTGTACGGGCGTCTGCTCGACACCTTCGCGTAGGGGCTCGGGGAATGACGCAGAGCGACTGGCAGAACAACGTACTGCGGGACCTGCTCAGGCAGACCCAGGCACAACTGGGCGGGGAGGGCGGCGAGATGGCGGCGTCGGACATGTCCAGTTCCGAGGTAGCGGCGCGAGGCGCCGGGGCCGAGGGAGAGGCGGAGCCCTCAGTGGCGCCTGCGCCCGCCCCCGGGCGCGCACCGCTTCCGCGCCGGCGCCCCAATACGTCTCCGTCACCGGACGCGGGGCCTGGCCCGTCGCCCTCACCGCCGCTCGACCCGGACGACGACGCTGCGGGTGAGCCGATCTCCCCCGCGGCCGGCCCGGCGCCGCGCCGGACGGCGTCACTGGCGGCACGCCTCGCGGCGGGCCGAGCGGACCGGCCGACTCCGCCGACTCCGCCGACTCCGCCGACTGACGTGGACGCGGTACCGGCCCCGGCGGCATCAAGCGACGCCCCCGCCGACGCCCCGCCGGCCGCAAAGCCCCTGGCGCCAAAACTCTTGGCGCCAAAGCCCGGACCCGGCAGCACGGGTACGTCACCCCTACCGGACGTGTCCATCGAGATCGACAAGAAGGCCGCCCCCACACCCGCGCCTCCGTCCCCGCCCGACATCACGGACGCCGTGCCTGTCCTGGCGGCAGCCACCCACTCCCCGGCCCCGGACGCACCGACCCCCGTCCCCCAAGCCGTCATCAGGGACGCCGCACCCACCCCCGACGCGCCCGCCCCGCCCCCGAACCCCCCGACCCCCCACCTCCCCTCCGCCCCGCCTCCCTCAGGACTCCCCGCCCCCTACACCCCCGCGCCCGCGCCGACCCCTCAGCCGCACGCGCCCGCACCCCACCCCCCGGTCGCCCCCAAGCCCCCCTCACGGAACCCCCGGCTCCCGGCCTTCACCCCCGAGTCCGTCCCCACCGTCGACCCGCGGCTCGCGGGGGCGCTCAGGCGGGCTCAGCACGGGGACACCGTGGCCAGGCGCACGAGGCATTCGCTGCGCAGGCTCGCCTCGTCCGCCGCGCCGGGAGTGTCCGAAGAGACGCGTCTGGCGCGGGAGGTGCAGCAGCCGGTGGCCAACGGCCGGGTGGTCGCCGTGACATCCATCCGCGGCGGCGTGGGCAAGACCACCGTGTCCGCCCTCCTCGCCCGCACCCTCAACCACTACCGGCACGACCCGGTGCTCGCGCTGGAGGCGGACGCCGCACTCGGCACGCTGCCCGTGCGGCTGGGCGCCGAGTCGGTGCGCTGGTCGTGCCCCGACCTCGCGCAGATCCTCAAACCGTCGATGCGACTCACCGATGTCACTGGCTATCTCGTGCCGGTCACCGACGGCGGCTGGCTGCTGCCGGCGAGCCAGGGCCGCGTCGGCGCCCCGCTGGACATACGTACGTACCGGACGGTGTCGCTCGCGCTGCGGCGCTACTTCGCGGTGACGGTCGTGGACTGCGAGACGCTGCCGGGCGAGGTGGCGCGTACGGCGATGGACACGGCGCACGCGCGCGTGGTGGTCGCCCCGATGACGGTGGAGGGTGTGGGCGGCACGCGCGTGGTGCTCGACTGGCTGGCGCAGCTCCCGAAGGCGGCCCTGGCCAGTACCGTCGTCGCGCTCACGTCGAGCGCGCCCGACATGACGCTCGACCTGAAGGCGGCGACCGCGCATCTGCGCGAGACGGGGGTCGCGGTGGTGCACCTGCCGTACGACCGTCATCTGGCGGCGGGAGGCCCGATCCGGACGGCGCTCCTGTCGGAGGCGACACGCCGCGCGGCCACGTCTCTGGCGGCCGAGGCGGTGCAGCGGGCGGCGCGGTAGCGGCGGCGCACCCTTGGGCGTACCGCCCAGACCGCTCATCCCCGGATACGGGTGCTCTCGGCGTAGATGTTCGCCGCCCCCTCCCCCTCCCCCTCCCCCGGAACGAAAGGCCCTAGGCACCCGCACGCGCAGGGGAGTAGCTTGCGCTGCCAATGGTTTAGTCCTGAGCCGCCGCCACGGAAGGGGAACCATGCAGGAGTTCACCGTCCCGCGCCTCGTCGAGCCACTGCGTTCGGGCGGGCTCGCCGACTCCGTGTTCGCGGCGGCCGAACGCGAGCCGAGACGCCTCCAGTTCTCGCGCCCGGGCAACAGCCATGGCGGGGGCACGTGGATTCCCGTCACCGCCGCCGCGTTCTGCGACGACGTGCTCGCCGTCGCCCGCGGCCTCCTCGCGAACGGGGTCCGTCTCGGTGACCGCGTGGCCCTCATGTCCCGTACCCGCTACGAGTGGACGCTCCTCGCGTACGCACTGTGGACCGTCGGCGCCGAGGTCGTCCCCGTGTACCCCACGTCGTCCGTGGAGCAGGTCCGGTGGATCCTCCAGGACACGGGCGCGACCGGCATCGTCGTGGAGAACGAGAACCACGCGATGACCGTGGCCGCCGCGTACGGCTCGCAGAATGCGCTCACGCGGATCTGGCAGCTCGACAGCGGCTGCGTGGCGGCGCTCGCCGACGACGGGGTGGGCGTGGCCGACGAGGACGTGCACCGGCAGCGCGCGGCCGTCGCCCCGCAGAACCCGGCGGCCATCTGCTACACCTCCGGCACCACGGGCCGCCCCAAGGGCTGTGTCATCACGCACGCTAACCTCGCGTCCGAGTGCGACAGCCTGCTGGCCGGCTGGAGCAGTATCCTCGGATCTCCTGGCGAACCCCCGTCGCTGCTCGCCTTCCTGCCGCTGTCGCACTGCTACGGCCTGATGGTCGTCGTCGGTTCGGTGCGGGGCGGTGTGCATGTGGCGCACGAGCCCGATCTCTCCCCCGAGAGCCTCCTGCCGGCGCTCGCGTCGTTCCGGCCCACGTTCATGTTCGGGGTCCCGTACATCTTCGAGACGGTCCTCGCCAGATCCCGTGCGGCCGCGCAGCACGCGGGTCACGGCACGCTCTTCCGCAGGGCGGCGCAGGTCGCGGTGCGGTACGCGGAGGCGGCGGAGCGGCAGTCGCTCGGCCGCGGGCAGGGGCCGGGGCCGCGGCTCCGGCTGCGGCACGCGGTGTACGAGCGGCTGGTGTACGCGAAGCTGCGCGCGGTCTTCGGCGGGCGGGTGCGGCACGCGGTGTCGGGCGGTTCGCCGCTGTCCCGTGAGACGGGTCTGTTCTTCGCGGGCGCCGGCATCACGGTCTACGACGGTTACGGCCTCACCGAGACGACGGCTGCGGTGACGGCGCAGCCGGTCGGCGCGGTCCGCTTCGGCACGGTGGGACGGCCGCTTCCCGGGTGTTCCGTGCACATCGCGGGCGACGGCGAGATCTGGGTCCGCGGCGACGTCGTGTTCCCGGGTTATCTCAACGACCCGAAGGCGACGCGAACGGCGCTGCACGGCGGCTGGTTCGCGACCGGCGACCTCGGACATCTCGACGACGGCTATCTCGTCATCACCGGCCGCAAGAAGGACGTCATCATCACGAGCGGCGGCAAGAGCATGTCGCCGCTGGCCCTGGAGGAGGAGCTGCGGAGCCACCCGCTGATCTCGCAGTGCGTCGTCGTCGGCGACAACAGGCCGTACGTGGCCGCGCTCATCACCCTCGACCCGCAGGCCCTGCACCACTGGCAGCGCCTCAAGGGCCGCGCCCCGGCCGAGCCGGGCACACTGACCGACGACGAGGAACTGCGCGCCCAGATCCAGCGTGCGGTCTCCCGGGCGAACACGCGGGTCTCGCGGGCGGAGTCGATCCGTGAATTCCGCATCCTGCCGGGCGAGTTCACGCCGGACACGGGCCTGCTCACACCGTCCCTGAAGCTGCGCAGGAGCGCGGTCCTCGCCGCGTACGCCCAGGACGTGGAGCGGCTGTACACGCCCCGCGCGGCGGCGTCGTTCGCACGGGAGCCGTTCGGCCGGCGCTGACGTTCCCCGTGTCACGCGTCAACCACGGCTCGATTGCCAGCGTTCGGCGCTCACTTGAAAGTCACCTCCGCCGTCGCATGCCGCTCGTCCCGACGCGTCGCGATCCGCAGCCCGGCCGATCCTCCGTCGTCCGCCACGTCGCCGAGCGCACACACCTGCTCGCCCGCGAACACGGGCTTGCGCAGCCGGTACGAGAGCGTACGGATCTCACGCTCCGGGGCCTCGCGGCGGGCGAGTTCCAGCATCAGCTGGACGAGGAGCGGCCCGTGGACGACGAGCCCTGGGTAGCCCTCGACGTCGCGTACGTACGGCTCGTCGTAGTGAATCCGGTGGGCGTTCGCGGTCAGCGCGCTGTAGCGGAACAGCAGGGTCGGCTTGGGGCGCAGGATCAACTGCCAGTCACCGTCCGACGGTTCGGCCTCACCGAGGTCGAGTCCGAAGCCACCGCTGCGTCGCTCGTCCTCTCCGACGCGGTAGACGAGGTCCTGCTCCTCGGTGACCCGCGTCTCCCCTGCCTGCGCGATCTCATGACGGACCGTCACGAACGCCATCTCGCCGGTGCGGCCGCGCTTGATCTCGACCTTGGCGAGGGAACTCGTACGCCGGGCAGGCACGCCCACCCGCAGCGGCGCGATGAACTCCGCGCGGCCGCCGGCGAACATGCGCCTGCGGTCCGGCAGGGGCGGCAAGAAGTGGCCGTGCGCGGGGTGCCCGTCGGCCCCCAGCTCCCGCTGTGCGGGCCATTCGAGGAAGTGCAGCCAGTGCCACAGCGGCGGCAGCGGCTCCCCCTCGCCGGCCACGGTCGCCTCCTGGTCGAGGACCTGACTCAGGGCGGTGACGGGCGCGGCGGCGACGGGATCGTCGAGGCTCACGGGCGCCGGGGACCAGGCGTCCAGATAGCGCGCGAGCTCGAACTCGCCCTGGGATGCGTGTGGTTGGGGCATGGTTCTCATTCTCCAATGCGTGGCGAGACGTGTGCGGCGGAAGCCACCGGGGCCGCCGCCGCGTCGTGCAGGGTCTCCAGCGACCGGCCGCGGGTGTCGACGCCGAAGAAGTACACGGTGGCCGTGGCGACCAGCCAGCATCCCGCGATGAACACGAACACCGCGACGTAGCCGAGCCCCGGCGCGGGTTGGATTGCCAGTACCTGGTCAGGTGGCTGGACAGACCGCTGGATGTGGCCGCCTCAATGGCGGATTGTGCCGCACAAAACGCGGCCCAGCGTCCGCCCCGCCGGGCGTCCAGTCAACCCCCCTGAGGTGAAGTTGCATGTGAAAGCTTTGAATCCCCGTTCGGTGGCGCCATTGACGCTCCCATCATTTGGCCGTACAAAGTAACCACGTAGTGCAGGACATGCCCGAAGGGAAGCCATGCCGGCCATCGCGGAATCGCTCGCCGAGTGGGCGTACGGATACGAACCCGACGCTGAGGACCTGGCGCTCTCCCGCCGCTCCCTCCTGGACACGGTCGCGGTCACGCTCGCGGCGCGCGACCACCCCGTGAGCGCGCTGGCCGCCGAGCTGCCGGACGCGGCGCGCTGGGCCGCGGTCGGGCACGTCCTCGACTTCGACGACCTGCACATCGAGTCCACGACGCACATCAGCGTGGTGATCGTCCCCGCGGTCCTCGCGGCGGGCGGCGACGCGGGCGCCTATCTGGCCGGGGCCGGCGTGATGGCCCGGCTCGGCACGCTGCTCGGCTGGTCCCACTACGCGGCGGGCTGGCACGCCACGTGCACGGCGGGCGCCCCCGCGGCGGCCGTCGCGGCGGGCGTCGCCTGGGGCCTCACGCCCGAGCAGCTGGCGACGGCCATGGCGCTCGCGGTGCCCGGCGCGAGCGGGGTCCAGGCAGCGTTCGGCACGCACAGCAAGTCACTCCAGGTCGGCTTCGCGGCGGAGGCGGGGGTGCGGGCGGCGCGCCTCGCCCGGGCAGGCGCCACGGCCGACCCGCGGGCGGTCGACGCGTGGCTGAAGCTGGTGGGCGCGGAGGGGGCGGACGGCGCCGAGGGAGGGGCGTCCTGGACCGGCGGCCCCGCCGTCCCCGGTGGCCTCGCCATCAAGATGTTCCCCTGCTGCTACGCAATGCAGCGCCCGATCGCGGCGCTGCGCGACCTGCGCGCCGAGTGCGGCCCCGACGACGTCACGGCCGTGCGCGTCATCACCCCGGGGGCCGCGATCCACCCCCTCATCCACGACCGTCCAAAGACAGGTCTCGAAGGCAAGTTCAGCCTCCCGTACGCGGTGGCGACGGCCCTGCTCGACGGGTTCCCCGGCTTCGGCGCCTTCACGGACGACGCGGTGGGCCGGCCCGAGGCGCGGCGCCTGATGGCCACGGTCGGGTCCGAGCGCACCGAGGGCGGTGCCGGGCTCCTCGACGGCGAGGTCGACCTCGCGGTGACGCTCACCGACGGCCGGGTCCTGCGGTCCGCCCTCGCCCATCCCCCGGGCTCGCCCCAACGCCCTGCCACGGATGAGGAGTTGACGGAGAAGTTCGTCGCGTGCGGCAGCGACGTACCGGCTCTGCTCAAGGACACGACCTGGGAGTCGGCCCGCGCCCTGCTCCTGACCGAACTTCCCGGGAAGGCCGCCGCATGACCGATCCGCTCCCCCTCGAAGGCATCACGGTCGTCAGCCTGGAACAGGCCGTCGCCGCGCCCTTCGCCACCCGCCAGCTCGCCGACCTCGGCGCCCGCGTCATCAAGGTCGAGCGCCCCGGCGGAGGCGACTTCGCCCGCCGCTACGACACCACTGTGCACGGCCAGGCCAGCTACTTCGTGTGGCTCAACCGCTCCAAGGAGTCCCTCACCCTGGACCTCAAGTCGCAGGAGGGCCGGGACATCCTGGAGGAACTCCTCGCGGACGCGGACGTGTTCGTCCAGAATCTCGCCCCGGGCGCCGCCGACCGCATGGACCTCGGCCCGGCCGAGCTCCAGGCCCGCCACCCGCGCCTCATCCCGTGCACGATCAGCGGGTACGGCACCAGCGGATCCTGGTCGCAGCGCAAGGCGTACGACCTGCTCGTGCAGTGCCAGACGGGACTGCTCTCCATCACGGGCTCACCCGACGAGCCCGCCCGCGTCGGCATCTCCGTCGCCGACATCTCGGCGGGCATGTACGCGTACAGCGGCGTACTCACCGCCCTCTACACGCGGGCCACCACCGGACGCGCGCCCGCCGTCGAGGTCTCCCTCTTCGAGGCGCTCGCCGAGTGGATGAGCCAGCCCGCCTACTACACGCGCTACGGCGGCACGCAGCCGCCGCGCATCGGCGCCCAGCACGCCACGATCGCGCCCTACGGCCCGTTCACCGCCTCCGACGGGAAGGAGGTGCTGCTCTCCATCCAGAACGAGCGCGAGTGGCAGGCAATGTGCTCCACGGTCCTCGGCCGTCCCGAACTCACCGACGACCCCCGCATGGCCACCGGAGCCGACCGCGTCGCCCACCGCGACGAGGTCAACGCGGCCGTCGCCGCGCGCTTCGCCGAGCTCGGCAGCGAGGACGCCATGGCGCTCCTCGACAAGGCCGGTATCGCCAACGCGGGTGTGAACTCCATCGCCGAGTTCCTCGCCCACCCGGCCCTCGCCGAGCGCGACCGGTGGCGCGACATCGCGGTGCCGGGCGCGCAGGGACCCGTACAAGCGCTGCTTCCCCCGGCGGACCTCTCCGGTGTCACCCCCCGGATGGACCCCGTCCCCGCCGCGGGAGAGCACACCGAACAGATCCTCGGCGCCCTCGGCCGCAGCGCCGCCGACATCGAGCGGCTGCGCGCTCAGGGCGTCATCGACACCGCGCACGACCATGAGCAAGGAGCGTCCGCGAAGTGAGCGCCCTCGACACCCTCTCCTCCGACGAACAGCTGATCGTCGAGACCGTGCGGAACTTCGTGGACCGCGAAGTCAAGCCCGTCGTACGGGAGTTGGAGCACGCCAACATCTACCCCGAGGCACTCATCGAGCAGATGAAGGACCTCGGCATCTTCGGCCTGGCGATCCCCGAGGAGTACGGCGGCACGCCCGTCTCCACGCCCTGCTACGTACTGATCACGGAGGAGCTGGCGCGCGGCTGGATGAGCCTCGCGGGCGCCATGGGCGGCCATACCGTCGTCTCCAAGCTGCTGCTGCACTTCGGCACCGACGCGCAGAAGGACCGCTACCTGCCGAAGATGGCGACCGGCGAGATCCGCTCGACGATGGCCCTCACCGAGCCGGGCGGCGGCTCCGACCTCCAGGCGATGCGCACGGTCGCGCGGCGCGACGGGGACGCGTACGTCGTCAACGGCGGCAAGACCTGGATCACCAACTCCCGCCGCTCGCAGCTGATCGCGCTGCTGTGCAAGACGGACCCGGCGGCCGAGCCGAAGCACCGCGGCATCTCCATCCTGCTCGCCGAGCACGGCCCGGGGCTCACCGTCTCGCGCGACCTGCCGAAGCTCGGCTACAAGGGCGTCGAGAGCTGCGAGCTCACCTTCGACGACTACCGGGTCCCGGCCGGCGCCCTGCTCGGCGGCGTCGAGGGCAAGGGCTTCGGGCAGATGATGAAGGGCCTGGAGACGGGCCGCCTCCAGGTCGCCTCGCGCGCGCTCGGTGTCGGCCGGGCCGCGTTCGAGGACGCGCTGCGCTACGCGCAGGAGCGCGAGACGTTCGGCGAGCCCCTCTACAAGCACCAGTCGATCGGCAACTACCTTGCGGACATGGCGACTTCGCTCACCGCGGCGCGCCAGCTCACCCTGTACGCCGCCCGCGAGGCGGACGCGGGCCGCCGCGTCGACATGGAGGCGGGCATGGCCAAGCTCTTCGCCTCGGAGACGGCCATGGAGATCGCCCTGAACGCGGTCCGCATCCACGGCGGCTACGGCTACTCCACCGAGTTCGACGTCGAGCGCTACTTCCGCGACGCGCCCCTGATGATCGTCGGCGAGGGCACCAACGAGATCCAGCGCAACGTCATCGTGCGCCAGCTGGTCTCCCGGGGCGGTCTGGACGTCTGACCTGCGCACCGTCTTGTACGGCCATTAGACTCACGGCACAGGCAGGGCGGTGAACGGCAGACATGACGCGTACGACACGCACAGAGCGGACGAGGGGGACACGGATGGCGGCCCCCGGGCGTGACAGCGCCTACGTACGCCTCGCGCGCGAGCTGCGCGAGGCGATCCTGCGGCACGACTACCCCGAGGGGGTGCGGCTGCCCACGGAGGCGGAGCTCGCCGCCTCACACGGGCTCAGCCGGCAGACCGTGCGGCGCGCCTTCCAGGACCTGGTCACGGAGGGCCTGGTGCACCGGATCCCGGGGCGCGGCACGTTCGCGGCGCCCCGCGAGGAGCAGTATCTGCGGCAGTTCGGCTCGGTCGAGGACCTCATGGCGCTGTCCCTCGACACGACGATGCGCCTCGTATCGCCGCTGCGCCGCCGGGTCGACGTCGACGCGGCGGGCAGGCTGCGCGTCGGCTCCGACCGCGTGGACCACCTCTCGTTCCTGCGGCTGCACGAGGACACCCCGTTCTGCCTGACGACGGTGCGTCTGCCGCCGGACGTGGGCGCGCTCGTCGCGGACCGCCCCGAGCTGACAGAGGCGGGCACGGACAGCCGCGTCACCGTCATCGGCCTCCTCGACGGGCGGCTGCCCGAGCCGATCGCGGAGGCGGAGCAGTCCGTCACGGTCGCCCTCGCGTCGGCCGAGGTGGCGGCACACCTGGACTGCCCGCCGCAGCATCCGCTGCTCCGCATCGACCGCCTCTACCTGTCGGCGTCGGGGCGCCCGGTCGAGCTGGCCGTGAGCCACTTCCTTCCGGAGCACTACTCGTACCGGGTGCGGCTGCGCCGCCATCCGCGCTGAGCCCGCCGGGGGCCAGGCGTGTGTCAGAGCGACGACGCCACCGTCAGCCCCTCCAGTACGGCCTCCTCCACGGTCCGCGGTGACACACAGTCCCCCGCCATCCAGACCTCGTCGGCATCCTGCTGATCTCGGTGGTGCTGTACGCGTACCGCAGGGTGGTCCAGGACGGGCAGCGCATCGCCTGGCGCATCGAACCGCCCCTGAGGCCGGAGGACGAAGCGGCCCCTCAGCCCCCGAACTCGGCGACCGCCCGCCCCACGATCCGCTCCAGCCGGTCGTGATGGGCACCCCGCCAGTACACGCGCTCACACGCGCGGCACTGGGCGAACACGTCGTACGTGCCGCGCGTCCCGCCCTCAAGGAGGTCGGCGACATCCTCCTTACGGGCGTCCTTCAGCAGTCCGTTGCAGGCGGTGCACCGCGTCCAGGGGTGCAGCTCGGGCGTGAACCGGCCGAGCACGTCGCGTAGTTGCTCGTCGGGCCGGTCGCTGTAGACGTACGCGCCGGCCCACAGCTCACGTCGCCGCAGCAGTCCCCGGTCCCGGCTGAGCATGACGCGCCGCTCGGCGGCGGAGCGGGCCGCGAGCGCGGGGTCGCCGACGTCCGTGGACTCGTAAGCGGAGTCGACCCCGAGCAGCCTCAACCGCCGTGCCAGCGTGCCGAGATGGACGTCCAGCAGGAACCGCAGCGGCGCCCCCTCGACGCGCTGCGGCCGGACCACGGCCCGCACCTCGACCCGCTCCCCCGCCACGGGAATGTGGCCGACGGCCACCTCGCGCCCGTCCACGACCAGCGCCCCGACCTCCGTGAGCGGCACGCCGAGCGACTCGATCACATGCCCCAGCGTGGACACCCCGTCGGTGACGAGCGGGACGGCCGCGCCGCCGCGCCGCGCATGCGGAACGAACAGCTGCAGCTCGGGCACGACGCTGACGACGATCTGCGGTCCGTTCATCGCCTCAGGATGCCATGGGCGCCGGGGCGGGGACCTGGGGTTTTCCCCTCGCACGTGGCGGGGTCCGCCGCACGCCGAACCTGAGCCGCCCGCGTCAGCAGCCGCGCGCCCTCGGCTCGAACTTCACGCGCGCATGCCCGTCCTTGTTCCGGACCTCGCTGTACGTGGCGGGGCCGACCCGGAACCAGAGGTCGTCCTTGGCGGCCTTCCCGTTCACGTCGTCGAGCCGCACGCACCACCGCTCCCTCCGCACGACGCGGGTGTACGTCTCGCTGCCCTTGCGGACCTTGTGGCACTGCTTGTAGTGCTCGGTGGTGTACCAGGTGCGGGTCGTCTTGCGCTTGCCGCTGCCGCTGCGCGAGGTGTGCTTGACCTTGCGGGTCGCCGGATCACACTCCTTGACCATGTGCGCGCGGGTGCCCTTGACGGTCTTGCGCGGAAGATGCCGGACGGCGTCGTAGAGACCGCGCACCTGGTCGGAGTGCGGCTTGGAGTAAGAACCGCCCTTGCCGCCACCACCGTGACCCGAACCCTTGTCCGCACCACCGCCGCACGCACTAAGAACGGCCACCAGCATCACGGTCAGGCCGGCAAGCACCGGACGCTGTTTCACGGACTTTTCTCCTCTTACTCAATGAAAGCCATGCTCACGCCAATGACAGCGGCCAGCGTAGCCGACCGTCACACACGACCCTCGGGTGCGGTGCCTACAAGAAGCCGCACGATTGAGATGGAGGCCGGGTACGGGATCGGTCCTTGCCCATGGCCACGCACCGGGGCCGTCCGGACATCAGAGTCTTGATCGACAGTCTCGCAGTGCCGGGGATCGGCCACATCCCCCGTGAACACTTGGTGCTGGCCCCTGCCCAGCCCGGACTGATCGGCACAGGCCTGATGCTGACGGATCTTGATCACCACCGGCTGGATCCTCGCCACGACAGTCGCCGCGGGCATCACTCGCACGGTGAGCCGCCAGTAGGCGGCAGGACCCGAGCCCTCAGCCGTACGGGCTGTCCGGCCGTCGGACACAGCCTCGGCAGCGCTCTCGCGACGCGTTGGGTTCGCCACATTTTGCCCAATTCGGGGCGGATGAGTGCATAAATCGTTCTTCGGGGCTGGCTGCATTCCTCCGATAACCAGCCCCAGGGATTCAACGACCAGTGGCAAAGGAGAAGCGTTTGATCACGGTACGTAACCGACGCACCGCTCTGGTGGCTCCGGCCGGCATACTCGGCGGCGTACTCGCACTCACGGCCCTCGGTGGTACCAGCAACGCTGCCACCAGCGACAACGGCCCTGGGAATCACCCGCACTCCCAGGCGTGGGGGGCTCGGGCCGACGCCCAGGACGCTTCCGACGCCCGAATAAAGATCATGCCTGGGCAAGGTGCCTCCAGCATCGGGATCAACGACCCCGTCAAGGTCACCGTCAGCAACGGCAAGCTCACCAAGGTGACCATGAGCGCCGTCGCGACCGGCGCCGAGGTTTCGGGCACCCTGTCCGCGGACGGCACGTCCTGGCAGCCGGACGGGCCGCTGGAGCGGGCCACCAAGTATCAGGTCGCCGCAGAGGCCGAGGACGCCAAGGGCCGCTCCGTCACCGGGAACGCCGCGATCACCACGGTCTCCCCGGCCAACGACTTCATCGGGCACGTCTCCCCCGAGAACGGATCCACCGTCGGCGTGGGCATGCCGGTGACGGTCAACTTCGACAAGGCGATCAGCGACAAGGCCGCCATGGAGTCGAAGATCCAGGTGAGCTCCAGCAGCGGCCAGCAGGTCGTCGGCCACTGGCTCAACAACAGCCGCCTCGACTTCCGCCCCAAGAACTACTGGCAGCCCGGCTCCACCGTCACCGTCAGGCTCAGCGCCCACGGCGTCCAGAAGACGGTCACGTTCAAGATCGGCCGGAGCCAGATCAGCACGGTCGACGCCAGGACGAAGCAGATGACCGTCGTACGGGACGGCAAGACGATCAGGACCATCCCGATCTCGTCCGGCAGCACCGAGCACCCGACGTACAACGGCCGGATGGTCATCTCCGAGAAGTTCCGGCAGATCCATATGAACGGTGCGAGCGTCGGCCTCACGGAGAAGGACGGCAAGCCCTCGTACGACATCAAGGCCGTACCGCACGCCATGCGCCTGACCGACTCGGGCACGTTCATCCACGGCAACTACTGGGGTGCCGACTCGGTCTTCGGCAAGGTCAACACCAGCCACGGCTGCGTGGGCCTGAAGGACGCCAGGGACGGCGGCGACGGTACGCAGCCCGCCGCGTGGTTCTTCGGCCACTCGATGATCGGTGACGTCGTGATCATCAAGAACTCCCCGGACAAGACCAAGCTCGCCCCGGGCAACGGCCTCAGCGACTGGAACATGCCGTGGAGCAAGTGGGTCGCGGGGAGCGCGACCAGCTGACACCACGTCACTCTGCGCGCATCTGAACCTGTAGCCATCGAGCACCACGGCCTCAAGGTGCGGCTGCTCGAGTCGCCGCATGCCGTCGTCCGGTCCGTGGCCGTGCTGTGCGCGCCTGACTGTGATTGCACGCAAAATGCCTGGTCAGCACGCTGACCAGGCATTTCAAGATAAGTGTCCGAGGGGGGACTTGAACCCCCACGCCCGATAAAGGGCACTAGCACCTCAAGCTAGCGCGTCTGCCATTCCGCCACCCGGACTAGGTGTCTGCCGCCCGGCCGGAGTGTTCCCCGCGGCGACATGGATAACAATACCAAAGCCTCGGAGTGCCTTTCACCTGCATATCCGTCCCCTCGGCGGCACCTCCGGGGGCCTGGGGCGGGGCCCCTCGGGACTCACCGTGCGTATCTGGTCCGTCACCGACGGCGTATCGGTGGCCGCTGCCCGAGCGTCTGCTTCCTGCTCGGGCCGCGCCCACCGACACCCCGCCTCCCCGGAGGGCTACGGCATCAAGTGATAGTCCGGGAAGTTGCCCGGGAGCCGTTCGCCCTCCGAGCCCCGTGTCACCGCCCGCACCAGCAGCTCCCCTCCCACGAACGCTCCCCGCCACGATGCTCCGAAGCCGCCGAACAGTTCGTCCCTGTCGCCGCGCGAGCGCGGCTTGCCGCGGCCCGTTTTGAAGGCGCGGATCTGGGGGGCGAGGCGGTCGTACGTCGCGTCGTCGTCCGTGGAGAGGGTGGCGACCAGCGCGCCGTTGGAGGCGTTCATCGCGGCGAGCAGTTCCGCCTCCGTGTCGACCAGGACGATCGTGTCGACGGGGCCGAACGGTTCGGCGTGGTGGAGAGGGGAGGAGGGGGGTGGGCTCAGGAGCGTGACCGGGTGGACGTACGCGCTTGTGTCCTGGCCGGAGAGGAAGCGGCCGGGGTCCGGGGCGCCGCGGTGCAGGGGGACGGCGCCTCGGTCGATGGCCTCCGCGACCTGGTCGGTGAGCTCCTTCGCCTTGGCCGCGTTGACCAGCGGGCCGAAGTCGAGCTGGGGGTAGGGGTCTTGAGGGTCCGCCACTGCCAGGGGGTGGCCGACGCGCAGGGTGCGTACGGCCGGGAGGTACGCGGCGAGGAAGTCGTCGAAGAGGCTGCGCTGGACGACGAAGCGCGGGTACGCGGTGCAGCGCTGCTTGCCATAGTCGAAGAGCTTGGGGATCACCGCGGAGAGCTTGTCCCAGTCGGAGTAGTTCCAGATGCCCCAGGTGTTGAGGCCCTCCTGTTCGAGGATGTGGCGCTTGCCGAGGTCGGCGACGGCCGTGGCGACGGCGGCGCCGGTGTCGCGGCCGCCGACGAACGAGACGCAGCCGATCTCGGGCGCCCGCACGAGCGCTTCGGAGAGTTCGCCTCCGCTGCCGCTGACGAGAGTGACGGGGATGCCCTCGCGGGCGGCGAGTGCGCAGGCGAGGGTGAGGCAGGCGACGCCGCCGTCGGTGGGGGTCTTGGCGATGACCGCGTTGCCGGCGAGTGCCTGGATCAGGACGGCGTGCACGAGGACGCTCATCGGGTAGTTCCAGCTGGCGATGTTCGAGACGGGGCCCTCGAGCGGGGCGCGTCCGTCGACCATGGGCTCGATGCCGTCGACGTACCAGCGCACCCCGTCGATGGCGCGGTCGACGTCGGCCTGGGCGAGGCGCCAGGGCTTGCCGATCTCCCAGACGAGGAGGAGTGCGAGGAGTTCGCGGTGCTGGGTGAGGGCGTCGAGGGTGGCGCCGACGCGGGCGCGGCGCTCGTCGAGCGGGATGTGGCGCCAGGCGCGGTGCTGGTCGAGGGAGGCGCGCACGGCCCGGTGGGCGGTGGCGGCGTCGAGGCGGGGCGGCCCGGCGATGGGGCTGCCGTCGACGGGCGTACTGGCGGGCAGGGCGCGGCCGTCGGCCTGCCAGGTGCCGTTCCACAGGTTGAGTACGCGGTCGTCGCGGAACGCCTCGGGGGCGACGGCGAGGCAGCGCTGCCAGGCGTCGTGCCAGGAGGTGCCGGCCTTGAGGGTGGTCGCCACGGGGGCGGCGGGGGTGTGGGGCGCGGGGTTGCTGGGGTTGTCTGCCATTTCAGGTTCTCCGCTCACGGTGCACAGTCGGGGCGGGGGTGCATGGCTGGTGCGGGGGGGGTGGGTGGAGTGGGGAGGTTGCCCGGTGGGCTCGCTCCCCACTCCCCGCTGTAGGCGTCAGTCCGCCAAGCGGTCGAGTACCAGGCGGGCCGTCTCCGTCGGGGTGGAGCCGACGCGGACCCCGGCCGCTTCCAGGGCCTCCTTCTTGGCCTGCGCCGTGCCGGAGGAGCCGGAGACGATCGCGCCCGCGTGCCCCATGGTCTTGCCCTCGGGGGCGGTGAACCCGGCGATGTAGGCGACGACGGGCTTGGTGACGTGGTCGCGGACATAGGCCGCAGCGCGCTCCTCCGCGTCGCCGCCGATCTCCCCGATGAGGACGATCAGGTCGGTGTCCGGGTCGTTCTGGAACGCGGCGAGACAGTCGATGTGTGTCGTGCCGATGACGGGGTCGCCGCCGATGCCGACGCAGGTGGAGAAGCCGATGTCGCGCAGTTCGTACATGAGCTGGTAGGTGAGGGTGCCCGACTTGGAGACGAGGCCGATGCGGCCCGCCTTGGTGATGTCGGCGGGGATGATGCCGGCGTTGGACTGGCCGGGGGTGATCAGGCCGGGGCAGTTGGGGCCGACGATGCGGGTGCCCTTCGCGGCGGCGTACGCGTGGAAGGTGACGGCGTCGTGGACGGGGATGCCCTCCGTGATGACGACGGCCAGCGGAATGCCCGCGTCGACGGCCTCAGTGACGGCCGCCTTGGCGAAGACGGGCGGCACGAAGACGACGGTGACGTCGGCGCCGGTCGCCGCGATGCCCTCGGCGACGGAGCCGAAGACGGGGACGGCGCGGTGGTCGAAGTCGACGCTGCGCCCCGCCTTGCGCGGGTTGACGCCGCCGACGACGTTCGTGCCTGCGGCGAGCATGCGCCGGGTGTGCTTCATGCCCTCGGCGCCGGTCATGCCCTGGACGAGGACCTTGCTCTCCTTGGTCAGGTATATCGCCATGTCCCGCTCTCCTTGGTGAGGTGGATCGCCATGTCCCGGCTCCTTAACCCGCGTCGGCGAGTTCGGCGGCCCGGCGCGCGGCGCCGTCCATGGTGGTGGCCTGTTCGACGAGGGGGTGGGCGCGGCCGTCGAGGATGGCGCGGCCCGCTGCGGCGCTGTTCCCGTCGAGTCGGACGACGAGCGGTTTGGTCAGCCGTACGGACTCCAGGGCCTGGACGATGCCGTCGGCGACGGCGTCGCAGGCGGTGATGCCGCCGAAGACGTTCACGAAGACGGACTTCACGGCCGGGTCGGACAGGATGACGGAGAGGCCGTCGGCCATGATCTGCGCGGAGGCGCCGCCGCCGATGTCGAGGAAGTTCGCTGGGCGGGCGCCGCAGCCCGCGACCACGTC
Organism: Streptomyces sp. DS1-CR2; assembly: GCF_055760475.1. Classification (NCBI taxonomy): domain Bacteria; kingdom Bacillati; phylum Actinomycetota; class Actinomycetes; order Kitasatosporales; family Streptomycetaceae; genus Streptomyces; species Streptomyces sp. DS1-CR2. Next base: position 7,205,613 of record NZ_CM147085.1, on the reverse strand, counting down.
GAGCGTCGACATGACGAGCCCGGCGCCGTTGCCGATGATGCCGACCTCGCCGTCGAGCTTCACGTAGTTGAGGCCCTTGGCAGCGGCGGCCGCTTCGAGGGCGTCGTCGTGGGCGGACTCCTGCGTGCCCCAACGCTCTTGGCGGAAGCGGGCGTTGTCGTCGAGGGTGACCTTGCCGTCGAGGGCGAGGATCTGGCCGCCGCTCGTACGCACGAGGGGGTTCACCTCGACGAGTACGGCGTCCTCGCGGGTGAGGACGTCCCAGAGGCGGACCAGTACGTCGACGGTCCGGTCGGGGAGGCCGGCGGCCTGGGCGATCTCGGCGGCCTTCGCCGTGGTGACACCCTCCGCCGGGTCGACCGGGATGCGGGCCACGGCCTCGGGCCGGGTCGCCGCGACCTCCTCGATGTCCATGCCGCCCTCGGCGGAGGCGATGGCGAGGAAGCGTCCGGCGGCCCGGTCGAGGACGTAGGAGACGTAGAACTCGCTCTCTATGTCTACCGGTTGGGCCAGCATCACCTTGCCGACGGTGTGGCCATTGATGTCCATGCCGAGGATCTGGCGTGTCGTCAGTTCGGCGGCGGGCGGGTCGGCGGCGAGTTTGACGCCGCCCGCCTTGCCGCGGCCGCCGGTCTTCACCTGTGCCTTGACGACGACGCGGCCGCCGAGCCTGCGCGCGATCTCGCGGGCCTCCTTGGGCGAGTCCGTGACCTCGGCCTTCGGCACCAAGATGCCGTGTTCTTCGAAGAGTTCCCTTGCCTGGTGCTCGTACAGGTCCATCTCGGCTCCTGCCGTAAAAGTGCCGCACGCCCCCTGGACACCACCCACCGGATGCGGGATAACAAGCTTCATACAGTATTCGTCGACTGTATGCAATGTACTGCGACAGCGCACGACTCCCCTACGAAGGGACAGGACTTCCTCATGCCCGACGACAGCCAGGAACTCATCTCCGGTGGTCATCTGGTCGCCAAGGCGCTCAAGGCAGAAGGTGTGGAGGTCATCTACACCCTGTGCGGCGGCCACATCATCGACATCTACGACGGCTGCGTCGACGAAGGCATTGAAGTCGTCGACGTCCGTCACGAGCAGGTCGCCGCCCACGCGGCGGACGGGTACGCGCGCATCACCGGCAAGCCCGGATGCGCCGTCGTCACCGCGGGGCCTGGCACCACCGATGCCGTCACCGGTGTCGCGAACGCGTTCCGCGCGGAGTCACCCATGCTCCTCATCGGTGGCCAGGGCGCGCACACCCAGCACAAGATGGGCTCGCTCCAGGACCTGCCGCACGTCGACATGATGACGCCCATCACCAAGTTCGCGGCGACGGTGCCGGACACCGCGCGCGCCGCCGACATGGTGTCGATGGCGTTTCGCGAGTGCTACCACGGCGCTCCCGGCCCCTCCTTCCTGGAGATCCCGCGCGATGTCCTCGACGCCAAGGTGCCGGTGGACAAGGCCCGCGTACCGCAGGCCGGCCAGTACCGGGCCTCGACCCGCTCGGCCGGTGACCCGGAGGCGATCGAGAAGCTCGCCGACCTCCTCGTGCATGCCGAGAAGCCGGCGATCCTGCTCGGCAGCCAGGTGTGGACGACCCGCGCGACCGAGGACGCCATCGAGCTCGTCCGCACCCTCAACGTGCCCGCGTACATGAACGGCGCGGGACGCGGCACCCTGCCGCCCGGCGACCCGCACCACTTCCAGCTCTCGCGGCGCTACGCCTTCTCCAACGCCGATCTCATCATCATCGTCGGCACGCCCTTCGACTTCCGCATGGGCTACGGCAAGCGCCTCTCTCCCGACGCGACCGTCGTACAGATCGACCTCGACTACCGCACCGTCGGCAAGAACCGCGACATCGACCTCGGCATCGTCGGCGACGCGGGTCTCGTCCTGAAGTCGGTCACCGAGGCCGCGTCCGGGCGCCTGAACGGCGGCGGGACCAAGCGCAAGGAGTGGCTCGACGAGCTGCGGGCCGCCGAGCAGACCGCCATCGACAAGCGCCTGCCGAGCCTCAGGTCGGACGCCTCGCCGATCCACCCGTACCGCCTGGTCAGCGAGATCAACGACTTCCTCACCGAGGACTCGATCTACATCGGCGACGGCGGCGACATCGTCACCTTCTCCGGGCAGGTCGTGCAGCCCAAGTCGCCCGGCCACTGGATGGACCCGGGGCCGCTGGGCACCCTCGGCGTCGGCATCCCCTTCGTCCTCGCCGCCAAGCAGGCGCGGCCCGACAAGGAGGTCGTCGCGCTCTTCGGCGACGGGGCGTTCTCGCTGACGGGCTGGGACTTCGAGACCCTCGTCCGCTACAACCTGCCCTTCGTCGGGATCGTCGGCAACAACTCGTCGATGAACCAGATCCGTTACGGCCAGAAGGCCAAGTACGGCGACGAGCGCGAGCGCGTCGGCAACACCCTCGGCGACGTCCACTACGACAAGTTCGCCCAGATGCTGGGGGGTTACGGCGAAGAGGTCCGCGACCCCGCCGACATCGCGCCCGCGCTCCGGCGGGCCCGCGAGTCCGGGAAGCCCTCACTGATCAACGTGTGGGTCGACCCGGACGCGTACGCCCCCGGAACCATGAACCAGACCATGTACAAGTGAGGAGCCCTGCCATGACCACCAAGGCTCTTGAGGGCGTCCGTGTCCTCGACATGACCCATGTGCAGTCCGGGCCCTCCGCGACCCAGCTCCTCGCCTGGCTCGGCGCGGACGTGGTGAAGCTGGAGGCGCCGACCGGGGACATCACGCGCAAGCAGCTGCGCGACCTGCCGGACGTCGACTCGCTCTACTTCACGATGCTCAACTGCAACAAGCGGAGCATCACCCTCAACACGAAGACGGAACGCGGCAAGGAGCTCCTCACCGAGCTGATCCGGCGCTCCGACGTCATGGTCGAGAATTTCGGCCCGGGCGCCGTCGACCGGATGGGCTTCACCTGGGAGCGCATCCAGGAGATCAACCCGCGCATCGTCTACGCCTCCATCAAGGGCTTCGGCGACGGCCCGTACACCAACTTCAAGGCGTACGAGGTCGTGGCGCAGGCCATGGGCGGCTCGATGGCGACGACCGGCTTCGAGGACGGTCCGCCGCTGGCCACGGGCGCGCAGATCGGTGACTCCGGCACCGGCATCCACGCCGTCGCCGGCATCCTCGCGGCGCTGTTCCAGCGCGAGAACACCGGGCGCGGCCAGCGCGTGAACGTCGCCATGCAGCACGCCGTGCTCAATCTGTGCCGGGTCAAGCTGCGCGACCAACAGCGCCTGACGCACGGCCCGTTGGCCGAGTATCCCAACGAGGACTTCGGGGACGAGGTGCCGCGCTCGGGCAACGCGTCCGGCGGCGGCCAGCCCGGCTGGGCGGTCAAGTGCGCGCCCGGCGGCCCGAACGACTACGTGTACGTCATCGTGCAGCCCGTCGGCTGGCAGCCGCTGAGCGAGCTGATCGGGCGGCCCGAGCTGGCCGAGGACCCCGAGTGGGCGTCGCCCGAGGCGCGCCTGCCCAAGCTCAACAAGATGTTCCAGCTCATCGAGGAGTGGTCCTCGACCCTGCCCAAGTGGGAGGTGCTCGAGCGGCTCAACGCGCACAACATCCCGTGCGGGCCGATCCTCTCCACCAAGGAGATCATCGAGGACGCCTCGCTCGTCGCGAACGAGATGGTCGTCGAGGTGGCCCACCCGGAGCGCGGCACGTTCACCACGGTCGGCTCCCCCCTCAAGCTCTCCGACTCCCCTGTGGAAGTGGTCAGTTCACCCCTGCTCGGCGAGCACAACGCCGAGGTGTTCGTCGGGGAGCTGGGGCTCGGGGACGAGGAACTGCGCCTGCTCAAGTCGAACGGAGTGATCTGATTGATGGCCGAGGACCGTGAGCTCACGGTACGGGCGCTGCTCGAATCCGTACGCGCGGAGGGCCGCAGCGCTCTCACCGCCCCCGAGGGCAAGGTGATCGCCGACGCGTACGGGATCTGCGTGCCCGGCGAGGAGCTGGCGACGGACGTGGACGAGGCGGTCGCGTACGCGGCACGCTTCGGCGGACCCGTCGTGATGAAGATCGTCTCCCCCGACATCCTGCACAAGACGGACGCGGGCGGCGTGATCGTGGGGGTGGAGGGCGCGGCCGACGTGCGGGCCGCCTTCTGCAAGATCGTGGAGAACGCGCGGGCCTACGCGCCGGACGCCCGGATCAAGGGCGTGCAGGTGCAGGAGCTGCTGCCGACCGGGCCCTCCTCGCAGGAGGTCATCGTCGGGGCCGTCACCGATCCGACGTTCGGGAAGGTCGTCGCGTTCGGGCTCGGCGGTGTGCTGGTCGAGGTGCTCAAGGACGTGACGTTCCGGCTCGCGCCGGTCGGCGCGGACGAGGCCGTGTCCATGCTGGACTCGATCCGGGCGGCCGAGGTGCTGCGCGGGGTGCGCGGCGCGCAGCCGGTCGACCGGTGGGCGCTCGCCGAGCAGATCCGCCGGGTGTCCCAACTGGTCACCGACTTCCCGGAGATCGCCGAGGTCGACCTCAACCCCGTGATCGCGACGCCGCAGGGCGCCGTCGCCGCCGACATCCGGGTGATCCTCGCCGACGGGGCACTAAAGCAGCGGCGCACGTACTCGCGCGAGGAGATCCTCCGGTCGATGCGCCGGCTGATGCAGCCGCGCTCGGTCGCGGTGATCGGCGCGTCCAGCGAGCAGGGCAAGATCGGCAATTCGGTCATGCGCAACCTGATCGACGGGGGTTTCTCCGGAGAGATCCATCCGGTGAACCCCAAGGCCGATGACATCCTGGGCCGCAAGGCGTACAAGAGTGTCACGGACGTCCCGGGTGAGGTGGATGTGGCGGTCTTCGCGATCCCCGCCAAGTTCGTGGCCTCGGCCCTCGAAGAGGTGGGACGCAAGGGGATCCCGAACGCGGTCCTGATCCCCTCCGGCTTCGCGGAGACCGGTGAACAGGCCCTCCAGGACGAGATCGTGGCGATCGGCGAGCGGTACGGGGTACGCCTGCTCGGGCCGAACATCTACGGCTACTACTCGACGTGGCAGGACCTGTGCGCCACGTTCTGCACGCCGTACGACGTGAAGGGCGGGGTCGCGCTGACCTCGCAGTCCGGGGGCATCGGCATGGCGATCCTCGGCTTCGCGCGCACGACGAAGACCGGTGTCTCCGCGATCGTGGGGCTCGGCAACAAGTCGGACCTCGACGAGGACGACCTGCTCACCTGGTTCGGCGAGGACCCCAACACCCAGTGCATCGCCATGCACTTGGAGGACCTGAAGGACGGGCGGGCCTTCGTGGAGGCCGCGCGGGCGACGGTGCCGAAGAAGCCCGTCGTGGTCCTCAAGGCGGGGCGCACCAGCGCGGGCGCGAAGGCGGCCGGTTCGCACACGGGAGCCCTCGCGGGCGACGACGCGGTGTACGACGACATCCTCAGGCAGGCCGGCGTCATCAGGGCGCCGGGGCTGAACGAGATGCTCGAGTACGCGCGGGCGCTGCCCGTGCTTCCGACGCCGAAGGGCGACAACGTCGTCATCATCACCGGCGCGGGCGGCTCGGGTGTGCTGCTCTCGGACGCCATCGTCGACAACGGCCTGTCCCTGATGGAGATCCCGGAGGATCTGGACGCCGCGTTCAAGGCGTTCATCCCGCCCTTCGGCGCCGCGGGCAACCCGATCGACATCACGGGCGGTGAGCCGCCGTCGACGTACGAGGCCACCATCAGGCTCGGACTTGAGGACCCGCGGATCCACTCGCTCGTCCTCGGCTACTGGCACACGATCGTCACCCCGCCGATGGTCTTCGCGGAGCTGACGGCACGGGTGGTCGAGGAATTCCGCGCGCGGGGCATCGAGAAGCCCGTGGTGGCGTCGCTCGCGGGCGACGTCGAGGTCGAGGAGGCCTGCCAGTACCTCTACGAGCGCGGGGTCGTGGCGTACCCGTACACGACCGAGAAGCCGGTGGCCGCACTTGGTGCGAAGTATCGGTGGGCCCGTGCGGCGGGGCTGTTGTGATGCCCGGACCAGCCGACGAACCGGCCGGGGGTCCGGGGGTTGCCCCCGGGCCAACACAGCCGGTGGGCCCGTGCGGCGGGGCTGTTGGGGGGCGGTTCATGAGGTGACCGGACTGGGGGCCGGCCGGCGGTGCGCGCGGGCCGGCCCCGGGACCCATGCGCACGGAGAAGGAATTTGGACAGGGGGCGCTGGCCAGATCTTTCGACGCAAGGGGTGCGACCGTCATGAAAACCACCGACGATCTATCGAGTCCCGTCCCCTTCAGGGAGGTGACGGACCGCAACGGCCGCCTGTACCGCATCGGTGAGACCGATCGGGACATCATGGGGCGACCACGCTGGACCATGGTGCTCTTCCCATGGATGGGCATGCTCGGCATCAGCTCGTCCGAGTACGCCTTCACGTCCGCCGAGGACACCCTGCACGAGGCCCATCTGTGGAACAGCGGGCACATCTTCTGGCTGATGGGTGTCTGGGTGTTCTTCCAGGCCGCCGTCGCCTTCCCCGCGGGGCAGCTGCGTGAGAGCGGGAGGCTGCCCGCGCGTTACGCGATGTTCCTCGGCGCCCTCGGCACGATCCTCGGCTATCTGTCGCTCGCGTACGCGCCGCATGTGATCGTCGCGTACCTCGGTTTCGGCATGTTCAGCGGCATCGGCGCCGGCCTCGTCTACGCGACCTGCGTGAACATGGTCGGCAAGTGGTACCCGGAGCGCAAGGGCGGCAAGACCGGGATGGTCAACGGCGGTTTCGCCTATGGCTCGGTGCCCTTCGTCTTCCTGTTCACGTCGTACATGGACTTGAGCAACTACGAGGGTGTCCTGGTGATGGTCGGCGTGATCTGCTGCGCCGTCGTCGCGTTCGCGGGCTGGTTCTTCAAGGACCCGCCGAAGGGCTGGTGGCCCCCGCATGTGGACCCGCTGAAGGTGTCCGACGACCCGAAGATTCGCCGGGCTCTGGCGAATAACCCGCCGGCCGTGAAGCAGTACACCCCCAAGGAGGCCGCCCGGACACCCGTCCTGTGGATGATGTGGTTCTGTCTGCTCTGCACCGCGGGGATCAATATCTTCGGCATCGCCTTCCAGGTGCCGTTCGGAAAGGACATGGGATTCGCCGGCGGCATCGTGGCCACGGCGATGTCACTCAAGGCGATCGTCAACGGAACCGGCCGCGGTGTGATCGGCTGGATCTCCGACCGCTTCGGCCGCCGCAACACACTCATCGTCGTCTGCCTCGTCCTCGGGTCCGCCCAGTTCGGCGTACTCGTCTCCGGGTCGATGGGCAGCATGCCGTTCTTCCTGTTCTGCTCGATGGTCTCCGGGTTCGGCGGCGGCGCGATCTTCCCGCTGTTCGCGGCCATGACGGCGGACTACTTCGGTGAGAACAACAACGCCTCCAACTACGGGATGGTCTACAGCTCGAAGCTGATCTCGGGTCTCGTGGGCTCCGGAATGGGCGCCGTCGTGGTCGGGGCGTGGGACTACGAAGGCGCCTTCGTCATCGCGGGCTCCATCGGGCTCGCCTCCGCGGTCCTCGCACTGTTCCTCAAGGCGCCGGGCAGGCCGAAACCTCAGCGCCGCATCGTTCCCAACCCGCAACCGCTCGGTGAGGAGATGGCTTGATATGACGGCGGAGCCCATCGCCGCAGGCAACTCAGCGACGACCACCGGTAGCAGGTACCGAGAAATCACCGACGAGAACGGCCGCGTCTATCGCCTGGGCGAGAGCGACCGCGACATCCTCGGCCATTCCCGTAAGTTCATGGTGTATCTGCCATGGGTCGCGATGATGGCCATCAGCGTTTCCGAGTACGCGTACGGTTCGGCGGAGGACACTCTGTCCAGCGCACATGGCTGGACGCAGTCGAACACCTTCTGGATCCTGAGCGTCTGGGTGTTCTTCCAGGCGGGCATCGCCTTCCCGGCGGGGTGGATGCGGGAGAAGGGCATCCTGTCCGCGAAGCGGGCCATGATGACCGGCGCGTTCCTGTGCATGCTCGGATTTCTCGCGCTCTCCCATCTCAGCAATGTGTGGCTGGCGATCCTCGGCTTCGGCGTCATCGGTGGCCTGGGCTCCGGCCTCGTCTACTCGACCTGCATCAACATGGTCGGCAAATGGTTCCCGGAGCGAAAAGGCGGCAGGACCGGTTTCGTCAACGGCGGCTTCGCCTACGGGTCCCTGCCGTTCATCTTCATCTTCAACTACGCCTTCGACACGTCCAATTACCACCGGGTGCTCGACATGATCGGCGCCTACGTCCTGGTCGTGGTGCTGGTCTGCGCGTTCTACTTCAGGGACCCGCCGAAGAACTGGTGGCCGCACGACATCGACCCTCTGGCCACCTCCGGCACGGGCAAGAGCGCGAGGTCTCTGGCCAAGAACCCGCCCGCGGTACGCCAGTACACGCCCAAGGAGGCCATCAGGACCGGCATGCTGCCGATCATGTGGTTCAGCCTCGTGCTGACGGCCGGTGTGTCGATCTTCGGCATCTCGTTCCAGGTGGACTTCGCCAAGGAGGTCGGCTTCGGGCCGCTGGTCGCGGCGTCGTCGATGGGCGTCATGGCCGTCATCAACGGAGTCGGCCGTGCCGTCGTGGGCTGGATGTCGGACATCTGGGGCCGGAAGCTCAGCCTGGTGCTCGTGATCGTCGTGCTGGGGCTTGCCCAGTTCGGCGTGATCTGGGCGGGCGACATCAAGAGTGAGTGGCTGTTCCTGGTGTTCGCGTTCCTGTCGGGCTTCGGCGGCGGCGCGTTCTACCCGATGTTCGCGGCGCTGACCCCGGACTACTTCGGGGAGAACTACAACGCCACCAACTACGGGCTCGTCTACAGCGGCAAGCTCGTCAGTGGTCTGTTCGGCGGCGGCCTCGGCTCGATGGTGGTCGCCGCGTGGGGCTACAACGGGGCGTACGCGCTGGCCGGCGGGATATCGATGGTGGCGGCGGCCTTCGCGCTGCTGCTGCGGCAGCCGGGCCGGGAGAAGGCGGCCACGACCTCGAAGGAAGTCATCGGCGCATAAGGGGAGTTCACGTTCACCTACTGAGTGGGGCCCGGCCGTATGGCAGGGCCCCACTCATTTCCGCCGGGTCGGCGTCAGCGCTTCTTGCGCAGCCCGGCCAGGTTGTCGTAGCCGGTCTTCGCGTACGTGAGGGACTGGCCGAGGTCGGTGGCGCTGGGCGCGTTGTCCTGCTCGACCATCGGGTTGTGGTAGTTCATCGCCCCGACGCGGGTGAAGAACTTCTCGTAGTCGATGACTCCGGTGCCGAACGGCACCATGTCGTAGCCCATGCCGTTCGTCTCGTTGACCGTGCCGTCCTTGGCGTGGAACAGCGGGTAGCGCTTGTTGTTGCGGCTCACGAGCGCCGCCGGGTCGAAGACGTTCTCCCGCTGGGAGCCGTCGTGGGCGGTGTAGGTGTGGAACTTGTACTGGGCCACGTGCGCCCAGAAGATGTCCATCTCCAGCCAGACCGTCTTCGGGTCGGTCACCTCGAGGAAGTACTCCAGCTTGCGGATGCCGGAGCTGCGTGTCGGTTTGCCCTGCGCGTCGAGGGGGCCGCCGTCGAGCAGGAAGCCGTACGCCGCGTCGTGGTTGTGCGTGTACAGCTTGAGGCCGGCGCCGTGGGCGATCTTGCCGAGCGCGTTCCACTTGTCGGCGGCGGTGTCCCAGTCGGACCGGTAGGCGCTGCCGGTGGGGTCGCCGCCGGTGCCCATGTGGTCCATGCCGAGGATGTTGGCTATCTCCAGGTGCTTCTTGAACGTGTCGAGGTCGGGCTGGCTGAGCGGCCACGACCCCGGGATGAAGCCGTGGTTGCCCTGGGCGCGCAGGCCGTACTCGTCGAGCCAGGAGCGCAGCAGCTTGGCGCCCTCGACGGATTCGAGGCTGGCGCCGCCGGGCGCGTTGGCGTGCTGGCCGTAGCCGGCGAACTCGACCTGCTTGTAGCCGTAGCGGGCCAGCTCCTTGAACACCTCGCGGAAGCCGGAGGGCAGGTCGGTGGCGAGCGGGTCTCTGCCGGTGGCGTCGCGCACGGTGTAGAGGATGATGCCGCGCTTGGATGCCGGGACGAGGGCGTTGCCGCCGCCCCCGCCGCCGTTGTGCGTGCTCTGGGCGAGGGCGGGCGACGCGCCGAAGACGGGTGCGGCGACGGCGGCTGCCCCCGCGGCGGTGCAGGTGCTCAGAAAGCGTCGGCGGCTGACACCGAGAGCGCGGCGCAGTGCGTCGCCGGGTCCGGATTCATCGTTGAACGCGGTCACGGTCTCTCTCTTTCTCGGGTGGGTGCGGGGTGTGTGCGGGTGCGCACCGGGCTCATGCGAGACCGGCCAGGTCGAGCAACAGCGATTTCACGTCGGTGGCCGCGACACGGCCGGTGACGGCGCGGGGGGTGGAACAGAGGATGAGCGGACCGTCGGGGCTGTCGTCGCTCAAGGGGAGGCGGCCGTGGCTGCCGCGGATGGGTGAGGGGTCGAGGGGTACGACCGCCATGCGGTAGCGCATGCCGAGCTTCTTGCGGGCCAGGGCGCCGGCGGCCTTCACCTTGACGTAGGGGTCCTGGGGGTCCATGAACAGCTCGACGGGGTCGTAGCCGGGTTTGCGGTGGATCTCGACGAGCTGCGCGAAGTCGGGCGCGCGGGCGTCGTCGAGCCAGTAGTAGTACGTGAACCAGGCGTCGGGTTCGGCGACGGCGACGAGTTCCCCGGAGCGGGGGTGGTCGAGATGGTGGGCCTTCTTGCCCTCGTCGTCGAGGAGTTGCTCGATGCCGGGCACGTCCTTCAGCGCCTCGCGGACCATGTCGAGATCCTCGGGGCGGCGCACGTAGATGTGGGCGATCTGGTGGTCGGCGACCGCGAACGCGCGGGACGTCATCGGGTCGAGGTACTCCATGCCGTCCTGCGTGTGCACTTCGAGGAGTCCGGCGCGGCGCAGGGCGCGGTTGATGTCGACGGGCCGCTCGACGCGGGTGATGCCGTACTCGGACAGGGCGACGACCGTGCGGCCCTCGGCCTTCGCGTCGTCGAGGAGCGGCGCGAGGGTGGCGTCGAGTTCGGCGGCGGCCCGGTGCGAGCGCGGGTCGTCGGGGCCGAAGCGCTGGAGGTCGTAGTCGAGGTGGGGGACGTAGGCCAGGGCCAGGTCGGGGTGGCGGGTGGCCATGATGTGACGGGTCGCGTCGACGATCCACCGGCTGGAGACGAGGTCGGCGCCCGGGCCCCAGAAGTGGAAGAGGGGGAACGTGCCGAGGTTCTCGGTGAGTTCGTCGTGCAGGGCCGGTGGTCTGGTGTAGCAGTCGGGTTCCTTGCGGCCGTCGGCGTAGTACACGGGCCGGGGCGTGACGGTGATGTCGGTGTCGGCGCCCATGGCGTACCACCAGCAGATGTTGGCGACCGTGTACCCGGGGTGGCTGCGGCGGGCCGCGTCCCAGAGCTTGTCGCCGGCGACGAGTCCGTTGTGCTGGCGCCACAGGAGTACGTCGCCCAGCTCGCGGAAGTACCAGCCGTTGGCGACGATGCCGTGCTCGGACGGCATGGTGCCGGTGAGGAACGTCGACTGGGCGGCGCAGGTGACGGCGGGCAGGACCGTGCCGAGGTGGGCCTGCGACCCAGTCCGGCCGAGGGCCTTGAGGTGGGGCATGTGGTCGAGGAGACGCGGGGTGAGTCCCACGACGTCCAGGACGAGCAGCGGGTTCGGGCTCACGTCCGGCCGCTCGACTGTGTGGTCTGCGGTGGCAGTTGTCATGGGAGTTCCTTCAGGCCGAGGTCCGTCAGGAGGTCGCGGGCCAGGGTGAGCTCGGCGGCGATGCCGTCGGCGAGCTGGGTGCGGGCGCGGGGGCGCAGCTCGGGCGGGAGCGCCTGCCAGGTGTACGTCTCGACTTCCAGGTGACGGGTGAGCGGGTGCGCGCCGCCGACCAGGCGGGTGAGCGTGTCCTTCAGCACCGGGAGTGTGGAGGTGAGGGGGGCCGCGGGCGCCGCGTGCAGCGGTACGTGGAAGTGGGCGCGCCAGGGCGCGGTGTCGGGGAGCGCGCCGCCGGCGATTGCCTCGCCGAGGTCGTCGGTGCCGCGCAGCCCTTCGGGGGTGAGGGTGCGGGTCTGGTGCAGGAAGCGGGGTTCGTCGAACGCGGCGAGCGCCTCGCGGACCTCGGCTCTTTCGGGGTGCTCGGCGTGCAGGGCCGCGGAGAGCTGGGACTTGACGACGGGGATGCCGGCGGCGGCGAGGGCGTCGAGTGCGGTGGCCGGGTCCTCGAAGGAGGTGGCGAGATGGCAGGTGTCGACGCAGACGCCGATGCGGTCGCGGGCCACGGCCGTGAGCGGGGCGATGGCGTCGCCGGTCGTCTCGACGGTGCAGCCCGGCTCGGGTTCGAGGCCGATGCGGAGGGAGCGGCCGGTCAGCTCCTCCAGGGCGTCGAGCCGCTCGGCGAGGGTGGTGAGCGCCGCGTACGCGATGTCCCTGCGTGCCGGGTCGTAGCCGGTGCGCCATGCGAGGGGCAGCGTGGAGATGGTGCCCTCGGTGATGTCGGAGGGGAGCAGCGCGGCGAGGAGCCGGGCGAGGTCCGCGGTGTGCGCGAGGCGCTCCGGGTCGGCCCAGTCGGGCTTGTACACGCGGTACTTGACCTTCTCGGCGCCGAACCCTTCGTAAGGGAAGCCGTTTAGGGTGACGACTTCGAGGCCGCGGCGGTCGAGTTCGGTGCGCAGGCCGCGCAGGGCGACGGGGTCGGTGGTGAGGGCGCGCGCGGCGTCCTTGGCGAGCCACAGGCCGATGCCGAGCCGGTCGCGGCCGAGGCGCTTGCGGACGGGTTCGCAGTGGTCGCGCAGCTGGGCCAGCACGCCGTCCAGGGTCTCGGCGGGGTGGACGTTGGTGCAGTACGCGAGGTGGACGGTGGACCCGTCGGGGTGGCGGAAGCGCATCGCTCACGCCCCGCCGCGCAGGATGGAGTTGCCCTCGTGGGTGGCGTCGGTTCCGGCGACGTCGAGGTCGAGCCGGCCGCTGAGGCCGTAGAACGCGACGGGGTTGCGCCACAGGACGCGGTCGGCGTCGTCCTCGGTGAAGCCGGCCTTCAGCATCGCGTCGGCGACCTTGCGGGTCTTGAGGGGGTCGCTCTTGCCCCAGTCCGCGGCCGAGTTGACGAGCACCTGCTCGGGTCCGTACTCGGTGAGGATCGCGACCATCCGCTCCTCGTCCATCTTGGTGTCGGGGTAGACGGAGAACCCGAGCCAGCAGCCCGCGTCCTTGGCCTCCTTCACCGTGGTCTCGTTGAGGTGGTCGATCAGCACGCGGTCGAGCGGCAGGTCCGACTCGCGTACGACGTCCAGGGTGCGGCGCAGTCCGGCGAGCTTGTCGCGGTGCGGGGTGTGCACGAGCGCGGGGAGTTCGTGGTCGGCGGCGAGCTGGAGCTGCGCGGCGAGCGCGGTGTCCTCGGCGGGGGTCATCGAGTCGTAGCCGATCTCGCCCACGGCGACGACGTTGTCCTTGACGAGGTAGCGCGGCAGCGCGTCGAGGACGGGCGTGCAGCGCGGGTCGTTCGCCTCTTTGGGGTTGAGGGCGAGCGTGCAGTGGTGGGCGATCCCGTACTGCGCGGCACGGAACGGCTCCCAGCCGAGGAGCGCGTCGAAGTAGTCGAAGAACGAGGCGGGCGAGGTGCGGGGCTGGCCGAGCCAGAAGGACGGCTCGACGATCGCCCGTACGCCCGCGGCGTACATGGCCTCGTAGTCGTCGGTGGTGCGCGACGTCATGTGGATGTGGGGGTCGAAGATGCGCATCAGGACTCCTCGGCCTTGTGGGGAGGGGGCACGACCAGGGGGGTCAGGGCCAGTACGCGGTGCAGGTCGTCGGGGACGGGTCGGCCCGCGGCGGTGCGTTCGCGTGCGTAGTCTCCGAGCATGCGGGCGAGTTCGGCGTCACCGCGCGCCCGTTCGGCGAGCTCGGCGACGGCGGACACCGGCACGCCGGTGAACAGACACTTCAGGACGGCGTGCCGCCAGTGGTGTGCGGGGAGGTGCTCGGCGGCGTAGGGGCCGACGGCGGCGGCGACGAGCCGGGTGTCGTTCGTGCGCAGCGCGTCCTCGACGAGGGACAGCGCTTCGGGCCCTGGTACGAGGTGGGGCAGGGCGGCGAGGACGGCGCGGCGTTCGGCGCCGGCGCCCTGTTCGTAGAGGCGGGTGAGGGTGGCGGTGTCGGCGCGGGCCGCGTGCAGGAGGACGATGCGGGCACTGTCGGCGTGCTCGGCGCCACAGCGGCGCCCCGCTTCGGCGAACCTCAACTCCCATGTGGCTGGCGTCTGTTGATTACCGGTGTTTTCGGCGGCAGCCGCCGCCGTGGCCTTGTCGAGCCAGGTGCGGGCGGTCTCGCCGAGGGAGGCGTCGGTGCGGGCGCGAAGGGCCGCGATGCCGACAGGTGTGTCGGTCATGGGGTGCCTCCTTCGGCGGCGGATCGCAGGAACCGCAGGGATTCCTCGGCGAGTTGGGGCCCCGCGTGGGAGTGGCGGGGCAGTTCCACGACCGTCAGTCCCTGGTAGCCGGTGGCGTCGAGGGCTTCGAGCACCGGCGGGAAGTCGATCTCGCCTTCGCCGAACGGAAGGTGTTCGTGGACACCGCGCCGCATGTCCTCGATCTGTACGTGCTTCAGCCAGGGGGCGGCCTCGCGCACGCAGTCGGCGGGCGGCAGCGGCTCCAGGCACTGGCAGTGGCCGATGTCCAGGGTCAGGCCGAGCGCTTCCGGGCCGCCGAACTCCTCGCGGAGGTAGTGGAAGTCGGCGAGTGAGCCGAGGAGGTGGCCGGGCTCGGGCTCGATGGCGAGCGGGACGCCGACGGCGTCGGCCGCGTCGAGGACGGGGGCGAGCGCGTCGGCGAACCGCTTCCAGGCGGTGCCGTCGTCCGTGCCGTCCGGAGTGATGCCGCTGAAGCAGTGCACGGCGTGGGCGCCGAGGCCGGCGGCCACCTGCACGGCCCTGATGAGGAGCCGGGTGCGGGCGGCCCTGGCGTCCGGGTCGGGGTCGAGGAGCGAGGGGCCGTGCTTGCGGCGCGGGTCGAGGACGTAGCGGGCGCCGGTCTCGACGGTGACGGTCAGGCCGTGCCGGTCGAGGGCGCGGGCCACCTGCCGGGTGCGGGTGGGGAGGTCCGGGACCAGGGGGTCCAGGTGCATGTGGTCGAGGGTGAGGCCGACGCCGTCGTATCCCAGGTCGGCGAGGACGGCGAGGGCGTCCTCCAGGCGCAGGTCGGTGAGGCCGTTCGTGCCGTATCCCCAGCGGATGGTCATGTGACGCTCACCTTCGGTGCGATGCGCCGCGCGAGCGGCGCGAGGGCGGCGGTGATCAGGGCGGTGCTGGGGGCGCCGGCCCTGGCGGCGAGGGCGGCCTGGAGGGGGATCATGGCGCGGATGCCGCCGCCCACCGCCCGCTGGGTCAGGGGCGGCGAGGGGTTGAGGGCGGCGTGGAAGTAGGGGCGGGCCGCGGTGGCCGCGTAGGCGGCGGCCAGGGCGGCGGCGGTGGTCCCCGACAGGCCGGGGGCGGCTGCTACCCGCCGGCCTGCCGGGAGTCGTGGGGCGCGCCCGGTGATCCGGGTCAGCGCGAGGGTCGCGGCGAGCGCGCCCAGGGGGGCTTTGACGTCGCCGCCCTGGGTTTCGTTGCGGGACACCGCGGTGACGGCGAGCGTGTGGGCGGCCAGCGTCGTGGCCGCGGGCAGGGCCGCGCGATGCAGGCGGCCCGAGGTCGCCGCCGCTCCCAGCAGCACGTCGAGCCCTCTCGCCGCCGCCATCGCCACCGGTCCCGCCGGCGTCTTCTTCAGGCCCAGGTCGTACGACCACACCGTCGCCGCGAGCGCGCCCGCGGCCAGGGCGGCGGGACGGCCCGCCCGGGTCGCGAGGGCCAGGCCCGCGGCCGTGAGGCCGCCCGCTGCCGCGAGGGCCGCTGCGGGGCGGATTCGCCCTGACGGCAGCGGGCGGTGCGGGCGGTCCACGGCGTCCTCGGCGCGGTCCGCCCAGTCGTTGAGGGCCATGCCCGCCTCGTAGAGGCACAGCGACGACCCGATGGCGAGGAAGGTGCCTCGGCCGGGGCGCAGGCCCATCGCCGACGCGCCCGCCAGCGCGTCGCCGGGGACGGTGAACAGGGCGGGCAGACGCAGGAGTTCGGCCCAGGCCCGCAGGTGCTGTGCGCGGCCGGTCACCGCAGGCGTCCGGCAAAGCCGACCAGTGTCGCGTACTGCTCGGCGAGCGCGGGGGACGCGTCGCCGTCCGGGTCCTTGAAGTAGAAGCCGAGCTCCGGCAGGGGCCCCTCGACGCCCTTCTCGTGGGCGCGCAGGAGAAGGCGGGCCAGGTCGAGGACGAGGGGGGCGGCGAGCGCGGAGTCGCAGCCCTGCCAGATCGTCTGAAGGATCATGCGGGAGCCGAGGAACCCGTCGAAGGCGATGTGGTCCCAGGCGGTCTTCCAGTCCCCGAGCGCGGGCACGTCGTCGATGTGGACCTCGCCCTCGGGCACGGCCCCGAGCGCGTCGGCGAGAACGCGTTCCTTGCCCGCGTTCTTCGCCGCGGCGGCGCCGGGGTCGGCGAGCGCGGCACCGTCTCCGCCGCCGAGGAGGTTGGTGCCGGACCAGGCCCGCACGGACAGGGAGCGCTGGAGGAACATCGGCGCGAGCACGGACCGCAGGAGGGTCTGGCCAGTCTTGCCGTCACGGCCCGCGTAGGGCAGGCCGCTGGTGGCGGCGAGTTCGGCGAGCGCGGGGTGGTGCAGGCCGGTGGAGGGGGTGAAGTTGACGTACGGGCAGCCCGCGCGCAGGGCGGCCGCCGCGTAGAGGGAGCTGGCGGGCAGCCGGCTGCTGCCGGGGGCGGGTTCCGTGGACGCCACGTTCACGACGACGGCGCGGGCGAGTCCGCCGTGGTCCACGAAGTCACGGATGTCGGCGGCGAAGGCGGCGATGAGTTCGTCGTCGGAGCGGGAGTCCCCCGGCTGGGGGCCTCCCGGGCGTATCTCCCGGTCGGCGGCGGCGAGTTCGGCGCCGACCGCGGCCGGCAGGCCGTGCGGCAGGACTCCTCCGGCGGCGAGGTGTTCGGCGCGTTTGGGCAGCGGACAGTCGACGGTGTCGTGTCCGCCGAAGACAAGGGACGACAGCGCGGGGAGCCCGGCGTCGGCGAAGGGTTCGGTCTCGGTGACCAGGCCGGTCGGAGGGTGCAGGCCCGCGCCGACGGCGGCGCAGCCCGCGACCGCGGTGGTGGCGACGGAGCCACGGGCCCCGATGAGCCATACACCGTGACGAGGAGAGCGGGCGGTGGGGGAAGTGGGTTCGGCGGACATGGGCAGCCTCCTTGTCGTACGCGAACCTGGAGCCGGAGTTGCCGTGGTGGTGCGGGACGGCGAGCGGGGGTCCGGCGTCCCCCGCCCGCCGCCGTCTAGTGGCCGGACCCGGCGCCCGGCTTCGCGGGCAGGTCCATGACCCGGATGTCACGGAAGGACACCTGGTCGTCGTTGCCGTGGTTCTGGATCCCGACGTATCCGTCGCGCAGGCTCCGGGCGGGGTCGGTGTTGGTGAAGTCGTTGACCTTCACGCCGTTGAGCCAGATCCGCAGGTGCTCGCCCTCGACCCGGATCTCGTACGTGTTCCACTCCCCCGGCGGGTTCAGCGCACGGTCGCGCTTCTTCACGTCGGCGGACTGGAAGCTGTAGACGGACCCGGTGGTGCGGTCGGGCGCGTCGGTCGCGTCGATCTGGACCTCGTAGCCGTTGTTCACGGCCGACCAGGGGTCGTCGGACTCCGGGAAGCCCACGAAGACACCGGAGTTGTCGTCCCCGGCCATCTTCCAGTCGAGCTTCAGGGAGTACGAGCCGAGCGGGCGGCCCGCGTACCAGAGCATTCCCATGCCGCCGGCCGAGGTGAGCGTGCCGTCGTCCGAGAGCTCGAAGGAGCCGGGTCCGGCCTGCTTCCAGTCCCCCAGCGACTCGGCGGTCCCGTCGAACAGGGACGTGTAGCCGTTCTCGGGCCGGCAGTCGGCCTGCGCGGCGCCGCTCGCCCAGCGGATCCCGCCGAGCAGGTGCTGCCGGAAGGCCGGGTCGGCGTACGACTCCTTGGTGTGGCCGGCGCCGGTGTAGAAGGAGCGGCCGCCCTGGTAGTTCTGGCACCAGGAGATGGGGTGGTCGCCCGCCATGGTGCCGCCCGTGTACGACGACTCGTCGAGCGAGGCGAGGACGTGGGCGTGTTCGCGCGGGTTGGTGCGGTAGTTGTACCACTCGTCGGTGCGGTTCCAGGTCCGGTCGAGGTGGGCGGTGGCCGGGTTGCCCCGGTCCTCGACCTTGACCGTGGCGGGCTGGATCGCCGGGTGGTTCTGGAAGTAGGCGCCGGCGAGTCCTCCGTAGAACGGCCAGTCGTACTCGGTGTCGGCGGCCGCGTGGACGCCGACGTAGCCGCCGCCCTTCTTGATGTAGCTCTCGAAGGCGCTCTGCTGGCCTTCGTCGAGCACGTCACCGGTGGTGGAGAGGAAGACGACGGCGTCGTAGCGGCTCAGGTTGGCGGTCGTGAAGGCGCCGCCGTCCTCGGTGGCGTCGACGGCGAAGCCGCCTGCGGCACCCAGGTCCTTCACGGCGGCGATCCCCTCCGGGATCGAGTCGTGGCGGAAGCCCGCGGTCTTGGAGAAGACCAGGACCCGGCCGCCCGCCCCCGCGTCCCCCGGTGAGGAGGACGCGGGAGCGGAGACACAGCCGATGAGCAGGGCGGCCGCGGAGGCCGCGAGCGCGGTACGGGTGGAGGTGCGCACAGTCCTGCTCCTTCCTCAGCTGGTGGTGAAGGTGAAGTTGTCGACGTCGAACAGGGCGTCGGTGCCCGCACCCTTGAAGACCAGGAACAGGGTCGTGGTCTTCGCGGACGCCCCGCCGAGGGTGCCGGTGACGTCCTTGTACGTCTCCCAGGACCCGGTGGGTTCGACCTTGGCGCTGCCCAGGAGCTTCCCCGTGGCGGAGCCGCTGCGGATCTCCAGCGTGCCGCCGGTGCCGGCGGACGCGACGCGGGCGGTGAACGACGTGGCGTTGTTCAGGACGTACGGCTTGAAGGAGATCCAGTCGCCGTTGTTGATGTCGCCGACCGTCTTGCCGCCCTCGGCCGGGGTGTGGGCGACGATACTGACGCCCTTGGAGTCGCCGTAGTGCTCGGCCTGGCGGTGCTTCTGCTGCGTGACGCTCTGGTCGTGGGTGGTCAGCGCGGGCTGGCCGCCTGCGCCCTGGTCGGTGTACTCGGCGTCGAAGACCCCGAAGATGTTGGCGTTCGGGTCGTGCTCACTGTCCGCGGAGGTCTTGATGGTGCCGGAGCAGCCGTTGGCCGACGTGACCGGGTGGCCGTGCATGTCGTGGCCGAGGATGTGCGTGACCTTGACCTTGGAGCAGTCGATCGTCCCGTCCTCGGGGTCGGTGACCTTCACCTTGAAGGGCACCTCGTCACCGAAGGTGAACAGCTGGCCGTCCGCGGGGAGTTCGAGGGTCACCGTGGGCGCGGTGTTGCCGACGACGATGTGGGTGTCGGCGCTGCCGGTGCGGCCCGTCGTGTCCTTGGCGGTGACGGTCGCGGTGTAGGTGCCGTTCTTCTTGTACGTGTGGCTGGGGGCGGCGCCCGTGCCGGTGGTGCCGTCGCCGAAGTTCCAGGAGTACGTCAGCGCGTCGCTGTCGGCGTCGGTCGCGGTCGAGGAGAAGCGGGCCTTGAGCGGGGCCTGGCCCGAGGTCTTGTCGACCTTGGCGTCGACGACGGGCGAGTGGCCGTCGGTCGCGTTCTCGATGCGGTAGAGGCCGGAGTGCTCGTCGCCGCCGAACCAGGACAGGCCGTAGTCCAGGACATACAGGGCGCCGTCCGGCCCGAAGGCCATGTCCATCACCTGCGTGCCGGTCCACGGGAACGGGTTGATCTTGGCGACCTTGCCGTCCGCGTCCTGCTCGATCCGCTTGATCCACTGCCGGCCGAACTCACCGGCGAAGAAGTTGCCGTCGTAGGCCTCGGGGAACTTCACGGGCGAGGTGTTCGCGGCGTCGTAGCGGTAGACCGGGCCGCCCATCGGGGACTCGGAGCCGGTGCCGAACTCGGGCACGGAGGCGCCGTCGTAGGGGATCCAGGCCGGCTGCGCGGCCGGCAGGTCGACGATGCCCGTGTTGTGCGGCGAGGTGTTCTTCGGCGCGGCGCAGTCGAAGGCGGCGCCGGACGTCTTGGTGGCGAAGTCGTAGTCGATGTACGCGTCGTTGTTGCCGGTGCAGTACGGCCAGCCGAAGTTGCCGGCCTTCGTGACGCGGTCGAACTCGACCTGGCCCCCGGGGCCGCGCTTGGGGTCGGCGGTGCCGGCGTCGGGGCCGTAGTCACCGACGTAGACGATGCCGGTCGGCTTGTCGACGCTGATCCGGAACGGGTTGCGGAAGCCCATCGCGTAGATCTCGGGGCGGGTCTTGTCCGTGCCCGGGGCGAAGAGGTTGCCGTCGGGTATGGAGTACGTGGCGTCGTCGTTGACCTTGATGCGCAGGATCTTGCCGCGCAGGTCGTTGCTGTTGCCGGCCGAACGCCGGGCGTCGTAGGCCGGGTTGCGGGTGGGCTGCTCGTCGATCGGCGTGTAGCCGTCGGAGGAGAACGGGTTGGAGTCGTCGCCCGTCGACAGGTAGAGGTTGCCGTCCTTGTCGAAGTCGATGTCGCCGCCCACGTGGCAGCAGATGCCGCGCGAGGTGGGGATCTCCAGGATCTTCTTCTCGCTGGCGTTGTCGAGGGTGCCGTCCGTGTTGAGCACGAAGCGCGAGAGCTGGTTGTGGCCGTCGAAGGGCTTGAAGTCCGCGGCCGTGCCGTCGTTCGGGGCGTCGCCCGCGGGGGTGTCGAGCGGCGGCGCGTAGTAGAGGTAGATGAAGTGGTTGTCGCTGAACTTCGGGTCCACGCCGACGCCTTGGAGGCCCTCTTCGTCGTGGGAGTAGACGTCGAGCTTGCCGGCGACCTTGGTGGTGCCGTTCTCGTCGGTCAGGCGCAGGACACCGTCGCGCGAGGTGTGCAGGACCTTGCGGTCCGGCAGGACGGCGAGCGACATGGGCTCGCCGACCTCTTCGGCGCCCTTGGCGAGGGTGACCTGCTGGAAGTCCTCCGCCTGCGCCTCCGGCGGTTCAGCGGCACGGGCGGTGAGGGTGAGCGATGCACCGGCCAGGAGTGTGCCGGTGAGGAGTGCGAGCGCCTTGCGGATTCTCGGGCGTTTTCTGTGCACGGGTTCCTCCGGAAAGGGGCGGGTCGTGCCGTGGACGGGGTGCGCCGTCACCCCGGGAAAGCGGTTGCTATGTATGCGGCAACGAAGCTAGCCGCGTTTGTCTGGCTCGGATAGCCCTTGTGCATAAGGTTGTTGAGACTTTCTCCTGCACGAAGACAAAGAGGTGTCTGGGCAGGGTTCAGCGACTGCGCGACCGTTGGGGCCGGTCGCGCAGTCGCTGCGGAGCCGCACACCGAGGCGGCCCCGCGCCCCTTCAGGGCGTCAGTTGCTGAACGCCGAATCGAAGGACGCCGACGGCGGTTCGAAGTCGAACGTCTTGAGGTGCCTGAGCGCCTCGGGGGCGCCCTGGAGCCGGTCCATGCCGGCGTCCTCCCACTCGACCGAGACGGGCCCCTCGTAGTCGATGGAGCGCAGCATCCGGAAGACGTCCTCCCAGGGCACGTCGCCGTGGCCCGCGGAGACGAAGTCCCAGCCGCGGCGCGGGTCGCCCCAGGGCAGGTGCGAGCCGAGGCGGCCGTTGCGGCCGTCCAGGCGGCGCCTGGCCTCCTTGCAGTCGACGTGGTAGATCCGGTCACGGAAGTCCCACAGGAAGCCGACCGGGTCGAGGTCCTGCCACACGAAATGGCTGGGGTCGAAGTTCAGGCCGAAGGCGGGCCGGTGGTCGACGGCGTCGAGGGCGCGCTGCGTGGTCCAGTAGTCGTACGCGATCTCCGACGGGTGGACCTCGTGCGCGAACAGGACGCCGTTCTCGTCGAAGACGTCGAGGACGGGGTTCCAGCGGTCGGCGAAGTCCTGGTAGCCGCGCTCGATCATCGACTCGGGCGCGGGCGGGAACATGGCGACCAGGTGCCAGATGGACGAGCCGGTGAAGCCGATGACGGTGTCGACGCCGAAGGCCGCCGCGGCCCGCGCGGTGTCCTCCATCTCGGCCGCGGCCCGCCGTCGTACGCCCTCGGCCTCGCCGTCGCCCCAGATGCGGGCCGGCAGGATCGCCCGGTGGCGCTCGTCGATGATCGCGTCGCACACCGCCTGCCCCACGAGGTGGTTGGAGATCGCCCAGCATTTGAGGCCGTACTTGTCGAGCAGGGCGCGGCGCGAGTCGAGGTAGCCGGGGTCCGCGAGGGCCTTGTCGACCTCGAAGTGGTCGCCCCAGCAGGCGAGTTCGAGGCCGTCGTAGCCGAAGTCACGGGCCAGCCTGCACACCTCTTCGAGCGGCAGGTCGGCCCACTGTCCGGTGAACAGGGTGAACTGGCGTGGCATGAGCCGTGCCTCCTCAGACCGGGATGGGGGTGTAGACGGAGTTCTTGAGCGCGCTCTCCTCCACGGCGGCGAGCACGCGCTGCACGCGCAGGCCTTCGGCGAAGGACGGTTCGGGCTGCTCACCGGCCGCGATGGCGTGGACCAGATCGCGGGCCTGGTGCGTGAAGGTGTGTTCGTAGCCGAGGCCGTGGCCCGGCGGCCACCAGGCCTCCAGGTAGGGGTGCTCGGGCTCGGTGACGAGGATGCGGCGGAAGCCCGCGCTGACCCCGGGTTCGGTGTGGTCGTGGAACGACAGCTCGTTGAGGCGCTCCAGATCGAAGGCCAACGAGCCCTTCTCGCCGTTGAGTTCGATGCGCAGGGCGTTCTTGCGGCCGGAGGCGAAGCGCGTCGCCTCGAAGGAGCCGAGTGCCCCGGAGGCGAAGCGGGCCGTGAAGAGCGCCGCGTCGTCGACCGTCACCGGGCCGCGCCCGGTCCCGGCGTCGCCCGCCGCGAGCCCGGCCGACGCCCCTACGGTGTCCTTGAGGACCGGCCGTTCCCGTACGAAGGTCTCGGTGAGCGCCGAGACTCCGGCGAGGGGCTCCCCGGCCAGGTACTGCGCGAGGTCGACGGCGTGCGCGCCCAGGTCGCCCAGGGCGCCGGAGCCCGCGTACTCCTTCTTCAGCCGCCATGTGAGCGGGAAGTCGGGGTCGACGAGCCAGTCCTGGAGGTAGGAGACGCGCACGTGGCGCAGGGCGCCGATGCGGCCCTCCTCGACCATACGGCGGGCGAGCACGGTGGCGGGCAGGCGCCGGTAGTTGAAGCCGGCCATCGCCAACTGGCCACGCGTGCGGGCCCGTTCGGCCGCCTCGACCATCGCCTCGGCCTCGTCGACCGTGTTGGCGAGCGGCTTCTCGCACAGGACATGCTTGCCCGCCTCCAGGGCGGCGACGGCGATCTCCGCATGGCTGTCGCCCGGGGTGCAGATGTCGACGACGTCGACGTCCTCGCGGGCGATCAGCGCCCGCCAGTCCGTCTCGGCCGCGGCCCAGCCGAGCCGGTCGGCCGCGGCGCGGACGGCCTGCCCGTCCCGGCCGCAGACGGCCGCGAGGACCGGCCGCAGCGGCAGGTCGAAGACCCGGCCCACGGTGCGCCAGCCCTGGGAGTGGGCGGCGCCCATGAAGGCGTAGCCGACCATGCCGACACCCAAGGGGCGCGGCCTTGTCCCCGGCTCCTGAGTCGTGCCCATGCAGTAGTCCTCCTCGTCGACGCCGGTCCCGCGAGATGCGCTGTGGGGGCATCCATCACTTGAAGCCGGTCGGCATGTACTGGGCGACGTTGTCCTTGTCGACGACCGCCGAGAAGAGCGTCACGTGGGCCGGGATCTCGAACTCGGCCATACCGCTGACGCCCTTGCCCTGTCCGAGGGCGCGTGCGAGGTCGATCGCGGAGGCGGCCATGGTCGGCGGGTAGAGGACGGTCGCCTTGAGGACGCTGTTGCCGGCCTCGATGGCCTGCATGGCGGAGAGCGCTCCGGCGCCGCCGACCATGAGGAAGTCGTCGCGGCCGGCCTGCTTGATGGCGCGCAGGGCGCCGACACCCTGGTCGTCGTCGTGGTTCCACAGGGCGTCGAAGTTCTTCTGCGCCTGGAGGAGCTGCGCCATCTTCGACTGGCCCGACTCGACGGTGAACTCGGCGGCCTGGCGGGCGACCTTCTTGATGTTCGGGTAGTTCTTCAGGGCGTCGTCGAAGCCCTGGCTGCGCTGCTTGGTGAGCTCCAGGTTGTCGAGGCCCGCGAGCTCGACGACCTTGGCGTTCTTCTTGTCCTTGAGCTGCTCGCCGATGTAGTTGCCGGCGCTCAGGCCCATGCCGTAGTTGTCGCCGCCGATCCAGCAGCGGTACGCCTGCGGGGTGTTGAAGATCCGGTCGAGGTTGACGACGGGGATCCCGGCGCGCATCGCCTTCAGGCCGACCTGGGTGAGGGCCTTGCCGTCGGCCGGCAGGATCACCAGGACGTCGACCTTCTTGTTGATCAGGGTCTCGACCTGCCCGATCTGCGCGGCGGTGTCGTTCGAGCCCTCCGTCGCCTCCAGGGTGACGTCGGAGTACTTCTTGGCGCGCTCGGTGGCGTTGTCGTTGATGGCGTTGAGCCAGCCGTGGTCGGCCTGCGGTCCCGCGAACCCGATGGTGACGTGCTTGCCCGGCTTGTCGTCCGCGGCGGGCTTGTCGTTCGCCGCGGGCTTCGCGTCCTTGGGCTCGTTGCTCGTGCAGGCGGTGAGCAGTCCGCCCGTGGTGACGGCGGCTGCCGCCCCGAAGAGCAGTCCTCTGCGGCTCGTGGTCTCTGGCATGTCGGTGGGCCCTTCCCGAGTCAAGAAGTGGTGGTGGAGGTGCGTCGCTGGACCAGGACCGCGGCGACGATGATCGCCCCCTTGGCGATCTCCTGGACGTCGCTCTGCAGATTGTTGAGCGCGAAGATGTTGGTGATCGTGGTGAAGATCAGTACGCCGAGCACGGAGCCGGTGATGGTGCCCCGGCCGCCGGTCAGCAGGGTGCCGCCGATGATCGCGGCGGCGATGGCGTCGAGTTCGTAGAGGTTGCCGTTCGTGTTCTGTCCCGATCCGGCCAGGACGATCAGGAGGAAGGCCGCGATGCCGCAGCACAGGCCCGACAGGAGGTAGAGGTAGAGGCGCTGGCGGCGTACGTCGATGCCGGCGAGCCGCGCGGCCTCGGCGTTGCCGCCGACGGCTACGGAGCGGCGCCCGAACGTCGTGCGGTTCAGGACCAGCCAGCCGACGACCGTGACGGCCGCGAAGACGAGGACGAGCGGCGGGATGCCGAGGATGTAGGCGTCGCGCTCACCGAGCTTGAGGACGCTGTCCACGGACACGGTCTGGGTCTTGCCGTCGGTGATCTGGAGGGCGAGACCGCGGCCCGACGCCAGCATCGCGAGGGTGGCGATGAAGGGGACCATGCCGCCGTACGCGATGAGCAGCCCGTTGACCAGGCCGCAGGCCACGCCCACGACGACGGCGGTGAACAGGATTCCGGCGAAGCCGTAGTCCTGGGTCGCGACCGTGGTGGCCCAGACGCTCGCGAGGGCGACGATCGCGCCGACCGACAGGTCGATGCCGCCGGAGATGATCACGAAGGTCATGCCGACGGTGACGACACCGATGACGGACGCCTGCGTGAGGATCAGCTGCACGTTGTGCGTGTCGAGGAACGAGTCGGGCTGGGTGACGCCGCCGATCAGGACGAGGACGGCGAGCACGCCCACCAGGGACAGGGTCCGCACGTCTGGACGGAAGCCTCTGGGGCGAGTCTTGGCCGGGGCGCTCTTGGGCGCGACGGGCCGGGCGGGGGATGTGGGGTGCGTCATCGCTCGGGGCTCCCTTCGTGTGCGGGTTCGTTTTGGCTGGTGTCTGCGCAGTTCCCCGCGCCCCTTAAGGGGCGCCTGAGTGGCAGCCCGAGTGCCGGTTGTTCGTGGCTGGGCGCGCCCACGCGGCGGAGCCGCACATGTGACAGCCCCGCGCCCCTGACGGGGCGCCTCATGCCCCCGCCAATACCAGGTCCAGGACCCTGTGTTCGTCCAGGTCCGCCGCCGGGGCCTCGTGGACGACCCGGCCCTCTCTCAGCACCAGGACCCGGTCCGCGAGTCCGAGGACCTCGGGGACCTCGCTGGAGACCATGAGGACCGCGAGGCCGTCGTCGGCGAGGCGGCGGATGACGGCGTAGAGCTCGGCGCGGGCGCCGACGTCCACGCCGCGGGTCGGCTCGTCGAGGAGGAGGACGCGGCAGCCGCGCAGGAGCCAGCGGGCCAGGACGGCCTTTTGCTGGTTGCCCCCGGAGAGGGTGCGCACCGGCGCGGACGGGTTGTCGGGGCGCAGGGACAGCTCGCGGGTCGCGGCCCGCGCGGCGTCGAGTTCCTTGCCCCGGTCCAGCCAGCCCCCGTACGAGAAGCGGGACATGGAGGAGACGGAGACGTTGTTGGTGACGGACTCCAGCATGAGGAGTGCCTGTGCCTTGCGCTCCTCGGGGGCGAGGCCGAGACCGGCGCGGACGGCGGCGCGGACGCTGCCGGGCCGCAACACCTGTCCGTCGACGGCGACTTGTCCCGTAGTGGCCTTGCGTGCGCCGTAGATCGTCTCCAGGATCTCGGAGCGTCCCGAGCCGACGAGCCCCGCGAGGCCGACGATCTCGCCGGGCCGCAGTTCGAGGTCGAGTGGCGCGAACTCCCCTTGCCGGGAAAGGCCCTTGACGGTCAGGACGGGTTCGGCGCGAGGCGGTCCCGAGGGACGCTCGGGGAACACGTACTCGACGTTCCGGCCGGTCATGAGGGCCACCACGTCGCGGGTCGGCGTCTCCTTGGCGGGCAGTCCGCCCGCGACCGCCCGGCCGTCCTTGAGGACGGTGACGCGATCGCCGATCCGGCGGATCTCCTCCAGGCGGTGCGAGATGTAGACGACGGCGACGCCGTCCGCGGTGAGGGAGTCGACGATGCGGAAGAGGTTGTCGACCTCGTCCGGGTCGAGGGCGGCCGAGGGTTCGTCCATGACGATGAGGCGGACGTCGTGGGAGAGCGCGCGGGCCATGGAGACGATCTGCTGCTGGGCCGCCGAGAGGTCGCCGACGAGCGTGCCGGGGCCGATCTCGTCGTGCCCGAGTCGCTTGAGCAGTGCGGCGGTTGTGGTGCGGGCGTCGCGCCCGCGGACCACGAATCCGGCGGTGGTCGGCTCGTGTCCGAGGTAGACGTTCTCGGCGACGGACAGCCCCTCCACCAGGTCGAGTTCCTGGTAGATGGTCGCGATGCCGAGGCGCATCGCGGCGATGGGCGACTTGAGCACCGTGCGCTCGCCGCGCCAGGTGATCGTGCCGTCGTCGGGCTGGTGGGCGCCGGCGAGGACCTTGATGAGGGTGGACTTCCCCGCGCCGTTCTGGCCGAGGAGGCAGTGCACCTCACCGGCCAGGACCTCCAGGTCCACGCCGTCGAGGGCGCGGACGCCGGGGAACGACTTGGTGATGCCGGACATGGTGAGCAGGGGTGGTTCCGGTGCCATGAGTGATCCCCTCGGCGGATGCGGGCCGGTGCCAGGGCAGGGCGGAGCTGAGCGCCGTACTGGTGTGGTGATCGCGTGCGGTGTTACGCCGGGCGGTGTTACGCCGGTGAGAACAGGTGGTCGCTGATCAGGCGGGCCGCGCCGATGACTCCGGCGGTGGGGCCGAGCTCGCCCAGGACGATGGGGAGGTTGCCGGTCGCCAGGGGCAGCGACTGGCGGTAGACCTGGGTGCGCAGGGCGGCGAGAAGCGTGTGGCCGAGGCCGGTCACGCCACCCCCGATCACCACGAGGCCCGGATTGAAGAAGCTGACGAGTGAGGCGATGACCTGCCCGGTGCGGTTGCCGCCCTGGCGGATGAGATCGAGTGAGGTGGCGTCACCGGCGGCGGCCGCGACGGCCACGTCGGCGGCGCTGAGCTTCCCGGCCGTCTCAAGGAGGGCGGCGAGTTCGTCGGAACGGCCCTCGCGGGCGGCCTCCTCGGCGTCGCGGGCGAGTGCCGCGCCGCTGAAGTGGGCCTCCAGGCAGCCCTTGTTGCCGCAGGCGCACTGGCGTCCGTCGGGCTCGACCTGGATGTGGCCGATGTCGCCGGCGCTGCCCGTCGTACCGCGGTAGACCTCTCCGCCGACGACGATGCCGCAGCCGATGCCCGTACCGATCTTGACGCAGAGGAAGTCGCGCGCGGAGCGGGCGACGCCCGCGTGCTGCTCCCCCATCGCCATCAGGTTCACGTCGTTGTCGACCATGACCGGGCAGCCGAGTTCCTGGCTGAGGGCCTCGCGGACGGGGAAACCGTCCCAGCCCGGCATGATCGGCGGCGCGACCGGCACGCCCTCGGGGAACCGGACGGGTCCGGGGACGCCGATCCCGGCTCCGTCGAACCCCTCGGCCAGCCCGGAGGCCCTCAACTTGGCCGCCATCGCGAGCACTTGCTCGAAGACGGCGACCGGACCCTCGCGGACGTCCAGGGGCTGGTTGATGTGCCCGAGGACTTCCAGTTCGGCGTTGGTGACAGCGACGTCGACCGAGGTCGCGCCGATGTCGACGCCGAGGAAACGCAGTTCGGGCGCGAGCCGGATGTTGTGGGAGCGGCGCCCGCCGCGCGAGGCAGCGAGTCCGTCGGCCACGACGAGGCCCGTCTCCAGGAGCCGGTCCACCTCGACGGCCAGCTTCGACCGCGAGAGGTCGACCTGATCGCCCAGCTGGGCCCGGGAGTTGGGTCCGCCGTCGCGCAGCAGACGCAGCAGGCGCGCCTGGTGCGCGTTCGCGGGTCGAGCCGTCATGCGTCTCACGTGCCCCTCACCGCCTCACCGGGCCGCCGGTCGTCCCGTCTTCGGGCTTTCGAGGGGAACGTAGCAGTGCTTGCCGGGAGTGGGAAGAAGTTGCGCAGCAATTACCCATGACTTTCTCCAGTCACAGGACAAAGAGCCGGGAGGAAGGATCCGCGTACCCTGTCGCTCGCACAACTGATGGACGTCACAAGGGGGTTGGAATGACGGAGAGCACGCGCGGCCCGCAGGAGAGGACACAGGAGCGACGGCCCGCCCCCGAGCTGCGGGTCAGCACGCTGGAGCTCTTCTTCGACCTCGTCTTCGTCTTCACCCTGACGCAGCTCACCGTGCTGCTGGCGCACGACCTGTCGTTCGCCACGGCGGGCCGGGTCGTCCTCATCTTCGTCGTGCTGTTCTGGATGTACGGCGCCTACGCCTACCTCACCAACCAGGTGCCGCCCGACCGGCCCTCACGCCGGCTGCTGCTCATCGTCGGGATGGGCGCGTTCCTGGTGTGCGCGCTCGCCATCCCGCGCGCCTTCACCGACGGCGGCGTGGTCTTCGGCCTCGGGTTCCTGCTCGTCGTCGTGGTGCACAGCGCGCTGTACACACGCAGCCACGGCCGTGACGTGATCTGGTACGCGGTGCCGAACGCGCTGGCCGCGCTCGCCGTGACGACGGGCGGCTTCTTCCACGGGCTCGCCACCGACGCATGGTGGGTGCTCGCGATCGCGCTGCAGATCGTGACGCCGTTCCTGGCGCAGGCCGGTCCCCGCAGCCACGGCGGGCGCACGACGGACGACCTCCGGGGTCAGCTCGGCGGCCTGGAGCCGGGGCACTTCGTGGAGCGCCACGGCCTGCTCCTGATCATCGCGTTCGGCGAGTCCGTCATCGCGATCGGCATCGGCATCGGCGACCAGCCGCTGACGGTGGGCCTGTTCGGGGGCGCGTTCCTGGCGCTGGCGGTCGCGGTCGCGCTGTGGTGGACGTACTTCGTACGGGACGAGGGGGCGGCCGAGGAGACGTTCCGGGCCACGGAACCCGCGCGCCGCTTCCGCCTCGCGATGAACGCGTACTACTACGCCTTCCTGCCGATGCTGCTCGGGGTCGCGTTCCTCGCGGCGGGCGTGAAGAAGTCGCTCGGTCATCTCGGTGAACATCTGCACACCGGGCCCGCGCTCGCGCTCGCGGGCGGTGTCGCGCTGTTCCTGGCCGGCGATGTCGCGTTCCGGACCGCCATGCGGCTCTCCCCGCTTGCCTTCCGGGCAGCGGCCGTGCCGGTGGTGCTCGGCGCGGCGCTGCTCGGGATACATGTGGCCGCCGTGGCGGAACTCATCGCGCTCGTCGTGATCCTGGTGGCGATGCTGGCCGCGGAGGCGCGGGGCCTGTCGGGGAGCTCTTCCAGCTGACGGTCGGCTGGGGCCGGCGGCGCAAAGCCCGCGCGGTCGGCTGTGTCCCGCCGCGCAAAGCCCGCGCCCCCTTCAGGCACGCGGCCCCTACGACTGGTCGCGCCGGTGGTACGTCTCGCGGGTGTGCTCGGTGTGGGCCCGCATGACCGCCGTCGCCCGCGCCTCGTCCCGCTGCGCGATCGCCGCGATCAGCTCGCGGTGCTCGATCCAGGACTGCTTGCCGCGCTGGCGGGCGACCGGCTGGTAGTACCAGCGCACGCGGCGGTCCACCTGTCCGGCGAGCTCACCCAGGACGACGTTCCCCGCGAGTTCCATGACCTTGGCGTGGAAGGCCGCGTTCGTCGCCACGACGAGTTCGACGTCCCCGTCGGCGACGGCCTGCTCGCCTCTGGCGCAGAGCTCTTCGAGTGCGGTGATCCCGGCCTTGCCGGCGTTCGCTGCGGCAAGGCGGGCCGCCTCGGCCTCCAGGAGCGTACGGACCGTGAGGAGCTGGTCCGCCTCGTCCTCGGTCGGTTCGTGCACGAAGGCGCCCTGCGCCGGACGGAGATCGACCCAGCCCTCCGTGTTCAGCCGCTGTAGCGCCTCGCGCACGGGCTGCCTCGACACCCCGAGGTGCCCGGCGAGTTCGCTCTCGACCAGATGCTGGCCCGGCTGAAGTGCACGCGTCGTGATCAGTTCGAGCAGCGCCTCGTAGACCCGCTCGCGCAGCGGTCCGGGGCGCTCGAGCTTGGGCACCGCCCCCTGCGGCAGTCCTGTGGACAACATCGCGGTCCCCCTCCTGGGCAACGGAGAAGCCAGTATGAATTGGCTTTCGTCTACAGTCTACCGAGCACAATGGCCAGGAGGGGCGGGAGTCGGTCTCGTTACACCCGTGAACGCCGCGAAATCACGCCTGCTCAGGGGCAGCGGACGACCTGGCCCGCGTAGGACAGGTTTCCGCCGAATCCGAAGAGCAGCACCGGCTGGCCGCTGCGGATCTCACCGCGCTCGACGAGCTTGGAGAAGGCGAGCGGGACGCTAGCGGCGGAGGTGTTGCCCGAGTCGACGACATCGCGCGCGACGACGGCGTTCACCGCGCCGATCTTCTCGGCGAGCGGCTCGATGATCCGCAGGTTCGCCTGATGCAGGACGACGGCGGCCAGATCCGCGGGCGTGTACCCGGCGCGCTCGCACGCCGCGCGGGCCAGCGGCGGCAGTTGCTGCGTCGCCCAGCGGTAGACGCTCTGGCCCTCCTGCGCGAAGCGCGCCGGCTCGCCCTCGATGCGGACGGCGTTGCCCATCTCGGGCACGGAACCCCACAGGACGGGCCCGATGCCCGGCTCGTCGCCGGGCGGGCAGGCCTCGACCACGACGGCGCCCGCGCCGTCGCCGACGAGGACGCAGGTCGTGCGGTCCGTCCAGTCGGTGACGGCGGACATCTTGTCGGCGCCGATCACCAGGGCGCGCGTCGCGGCGCCCGCCCGTACTGCGTGGTCGGCGGTGGCGAGCGCGTGCGTGAAGCCCGCGCACACCACGTTGACGTCGAGCGCGGCGGGCGAGGGCACGCCGAGGCGGTGCGCGACGCGCGCGGCCATGTTCGGTGAGCGGTCGACGGCGGTGGAGGTGGCGACGACGACGAGGTCGATGTCGGCCGCCGACAGCCCCGCCGACGCGAGCGCCTTTGCCGCGGCGTGCGCGGCCAGGTCGTCGACCGGTTCGCCGGGGCCCGCGATATGACGGGTGCGGATGCCCACGCGGCTGCGGATCCACGCGTCGTCGGTGTCCACCATCGCCGCCAGGTCGTCATTGGTGAGGACCCTGGCGGGCTGGTAGTGGCCAATGGCGGCGATGCGCGAACCGGTCATAGGTGGGGCCCCTCGGTGTTCGGGATGCGGATCCACCAGTCTGGTGAGCGACTCACCGGTACGAGGGCACGTAAAGCGACAGGATTGGGGCGCCCTGGTTGGAGGGTGCCCCACATCGCCCTGCGGCGTCCGGGGCCTGTCCCGTGCTACCCCGTGAAGAGCTGCCTCGCCTTCTGTACGAGTTCGTACAGGCCGTACGCGAGCGGCACCCCGACCCACAGCCAGGCGAACAGGGTGAGCGCGCGACGGCTAGGCGGACTGCCGGCGCTCTGCGGCTGCGTCATCGGTGGCCTCCCTCGGGGCGGGGATGTGGTGGCGGGCGTGGACGGGACGGATCAGCTCGTTCGCGACGAAGCCCACGACGAGCAGGCCGATCATGATCGTGAAGGACAGGCCGTAGAGGTCCTGGCCGTGCTTTCCGGCCTCTTCCTGGCTGTCGGCGACCCGGTTGACGATCAGCGGGCCGAGCACTCCGGCGGTGGACCAGGCCGTGAGCAGCCGGCCGTGGATCGCGCCGACCTGGTAGGTGCCGAAGAGGTCCTTGAGGTACGCGGGAACGGTGGCGAAGCCTCCGCCGTAGAAGGAGAGGATCACCAGCGCGCAGCCGATGAACAGGGGCTTGGACGAGTCGCCGAAGCGGGCGATCAGCAGGTACATGACGGCGCCCACGCCCAGGTAGAGGCGGTAGACGTTCTTGCGGCCGACCAGGTCGGAGGCGGAGGACCAGCCGATGCGGCCCGCCATGTTCGCCGCCGACAGGAGCGCGACGAAGCCCGCGGCCGCGGAGACGCCGACGGGGGTGCCGCTGTCCTTGAAGAAGTCCGTGATCATCGGGGCGGCCTTCTCCAGGATGCCGATGCCCGCCGTCACGTTCATGCAGAGCACGAGCCACAGGCACCAGAACTGGGGGGTGCGGATCGCTGCGCTTGCTGATACCTGCGGGCCGGTGGGGGCTTGTCGCGCCCACGCGGCGGAGCCGCTCATGTCACAGCCCCGCGCCCCTGACGGAGCGCTCGGCACCCGCACCAGGAGCACGCCGAGGGACATGAACACCGCGTATGTGAGGCCGTGGACCAGGAACGCGAGGGCGATGCCCTTGGAGTCGGCGCCGAAGGACTCCAGCATCTGGGCGGACCACGGGGAGGCGATCAGCGCGCCGCCGCCGAAGCCCATGATCGCGATGCCGGTGGCCATGCCGGGCCGGTCGGGGAACCACTTGATCAGGGTCGACACCGGCGAGATGTAGCCGATGCCGAGGCCGATCCCGCCGACGAAGCCGTAGCCGAAGACGATCAGCCAGAACTGTCCGGTGGCGGCGCCGAGGGCGGAGAGCAGGAAGCCGGAGGAGAAACAGACGAGGGCGACGGTCATCGCCCAGCGCGGGCCGTTGCGCTCGACGAGCGTGCCGCCGAAGGCCGCGGAGAGGCCGAGCATCACGATGCCGAGCTGGAAGGGGAGGGCGCTCTGGGTGCCGCTGAGGTGCATGGCGGACTCGAGCGGGGGCTTGAAGACGCTCCAGGCGTAGGCCTGGCCGATGGAGAGGTGGACGGACAGAGCGGCGGGCGGAACGAGCCAGCGGCTCCAGCCGGTTGGCGCGACGGGGGGCCTCATGATCCCGAACGTTAGGGAGCCGTACGGGAGTTGGGAAGAGCGCACACCGGAATCCGTACACGGTATGCGATGCGTCACCTCTTGTCGGCCCATCTTCCATACTGTAGACAATATTCCATCGACAGTCCGACGGTCCTCCGCACTCTCCTCCCGTGAGAGCAGGAGCCCTCGACCGAACGGAGCTCGCCATCGTGAAAGTCGCAGTCCTCGGCGCCGGTGCGATCGGCGCCTACGTCGGAGCCGCGCTGCATCGCGCCGGCGCCGACGTGCATCTCGTCGCCCGTGGACCGCACCTCGCGGCCATGAGGCAGCACGGCGT
Source organism: Streptomyces sp. DS1-CR2 (assembly GCF_055760475.1). Taxonomy (NCBI): domain Bacteria; kingdom Bacillati; phylum Actinomycetota; class Actinomycetes; order Kitasatosporales; family Streptomycetaceae; genus Streptomyces; species Streptomyces sp. DS1-CR2. The sequence goes on along the minus strand of NZ_CM147085.1, from coordinate 7,171,699 downwards.
CCAAGTGCTCAGCCCCCGCGGTGACTTCACCGCCCGGGCCCACGCGACCGACGACCCCTCGGGGATCGGCCCGGTCGACTATGTCTTCCTCGGTCTCAAGGCGAACTCGTACGCGGCGTGCGGGCCGCTCATCGAGCCGCTGCTGCACAGCTCGACGGCCGTGATCGCGGCCCAGAACGGCATCCCCTGGTGGTACTTCCACCGGCACGGCGGCCCGCACGACGGGCAGCGCGTCGAGAGTGTGGACCCGGGCGGCACGGTCAGTGCGGTGCTCGCGCCCGAGCGGGCCATCGGCTGTGTCGTCTACGCGGCGACGGAGCTCGAAGGCCCCGGCATCGTTCGCCATCTCGAAGGGACCAGGTTCTCCATCGGGGAGCCCGACCGCTCGGTGTCGGACCGCTGCCTCGCGTTCAGTCAGGCGATGCAGGCCGGGGGCCTCAAGTGCCCGGTCGAGCCCGAGCTGCGCGGCGACATCTGGATCAAGCTGCTCGGCAACATCTCGTTCAACCCGATCAGCGCGCTGTCCCGCGCGACCATGCGGCAGATGTGCCTGCACGGCGGCACACGCCGCGTCATCGAGATCATGATGACCGAGACGCTCGCCGTCGCCGGAGCCCTCGGCTGCCGTCCGGACATCTCCGTCGAACGACGGCTGGCCGGCGCCGAGCGCGTCGGCGACCACCGCACCTCGACACTCCAGGACCTGGAGCGCGGCAAACCGCTCGAACTCGACGTGCTGCTTGCGGCCGTCGTGGAACTGGCGGAGATCACCGGCGTTCCGGTCCCGACACTGCGCACCGTCCACGCCATCTCGGATCTGCTCGCCGACCGCATGAGGAGCGCGGCATGAAGAAGCGGGACCGCACCCCGAAGACGTACACCCGCCTCACCCATCCCCTCGTCCGGGACTCCCGGGACGAGCCGCTGCGACGCGCCACCTGGGACGAGGCGCTCGCCAGGGCCGCGGACGGCTTCCGGCGCACCAAGGAGGCGCACGGCCCGGACGCGTTCGCGATGCTCTCCTGTGCCCGCGCCACGAACGAGATGAACTACGTGGCACAGAAGTTCACGCGCGTCGTGATGGGCACCAACAACGTCGACTCGTGCAACCGCACCTGTCACGCCCCGAGCGTCGCGGGCCTGTCCGCGGCGTTCGGCTCGGGCGGCGGCACCTCCTCGTACGAGGAGGTCGAGCACACCGACCTCATCGTGATGTGGGGCTCCAACGCCCGCTTCGCGCACCCGATCTTCTTCCAGCACGTCCTGAAGGGGATCAGGAACGGGGCACGGATGTACGCGGTCGATCCGCGCCGCACCTCGACCGCCGAGTGGGCGGAGAGCTGGCTCGGTCTGAACGTCGGCACGGACATCCCGCTCGCCCACGCCGTAGGCCGCGAGATCATCCACGCGGGCCTGCACAACAAGGCGTTCATCGAGCGGGCCACGACCGGCTTCGACGAGTACGCCGAGCTGGTCGAGCCGTGGACCCTCTCCCTCGCCGAGAAGGTCACGGGCGTCCCCGCCGCCGCCATCCGCGACCTCGCGCACGCCTACGCCACCGCCGAGCGCGCCCAGCTGTGCTGGACCCTTGGCATCACAGAGCACCACAACGGCACGGACAACGTACGGGCGTTGATCAACCTGTCGCTGCTCACCGGGCACGTAGGCCGCTACGGCTCCGGCGTCCAGCCCCTGCGCGGGCAGAACAACGTCCAGGGCGGCGGCGACATGGGCGCCATCCCCAACCGCCTGCCCGGCTTCCAGGACATCCTCGACAGCGCGCACCGCGTCAAGTTCGAGCGCGCGTGGGGCGCGGCCATCCAGCCGCGGTACGGGATGACGCTCACCGACATGTTCGAGGCGATGGAGCACGGCGAACTGCACGCCGTGTACTGCATCGGCGAGAACCCCGCCCAGTCCGAGGCCGACAGCGAGCAGGCGATACGCCGTCTCGCGGCCCTCGACCATCTGGTGGTCCAGGACATCTTCCTGACGAAGACGGCGGAGATGGCCGACGTGATCCTGCCGGCGACCGCCGCCTGGGCGGAGACCGACGGCACAACGACCAACAGCGAGAGGCGGGTTCAGCGCGTACGCGCCGCGCTCACCCCGCCCGGCGAGGCCCGCGAGGACATCGCCATCATCTGCGAGGTCGCCGCGCGGCTCGGCCACGACTGGAAGTTCGCCGACTCCGAGGCCGTCTGGAACGAGCTGCGTGACCTGTCGCCGGACCACTTCGGCATGACGTACGACCGCCTGGAGGAGCACCAGGGCCTTCAGTGGCCGTGCCCGGACCTGGAGGTCCTGCCGTCGAGCTTCCTGCACGGGAGGCTGTGGGAGCAGGATCCGGCGCTGCGCGGCCGTGCGGCACCCTTCGGGCTCGTCGCGCACGACCCGCCGGTGGACCTGACGGACGAGTCGTTCCCGATCCGCCTGACGACGGGCCGGCGCCTCGACTCGTACAACACCGGTGTGCAGAGCGGGAGTTTCGCCTCTCCGCTGCGGCGCGGCGAGTACGTCGAGCTGTGCCCGGAGGACGCGGAGCGGTACGGCGTCGTGGTGGGCGAGGAGGTGCGGGTGTCGTCGCGGCGCGGCGTGGTGGTGGCGCCCGTGTGGGTCGACCCGGCGCTGCGGCCCGGGCTCGCGTTCATGACCATGCACTTTCCCGACGAGGTGGACACCAACCAGCTGACGATCGAGGCGAACTGCCCGATCGCGGGGACCGCCGAGTTCAAGGCCTCGGCGGTCCGCATCGAGAAACTGCCGGTCGCTGCCATTAGGAGCTGACGCAGGACGTGACTCCGCTCCCCGCTGAAAGGCGGGGGCTTCCAACCCGGGGGTTGCGGTCCAGCCCGAACCGACCCCTTCCGGGGCACCCGAAACGTAACACGTAGGAGAGCAATGGATCTGCGCTTCGGTGACAGCAAGCCCACCGACGAGGAACGCGAGGCGGTCGACGCGCTGCTCGGGCCGCCCGGCTCCGCGTGGGAAGCCCCTTTCGGTGACTCGACGGTCCGTTCGGACGCGGATCTGCGCTGGGCGCGCGGGGGCCGTGCGGCGCGGGAGCGGCGGGACCTGCTGTTGCCGGGGCTGCACGCGGTCAACGACCGGGTCGGCTGGATCAGCGACGGCGCCCTCGACTATCTGTGCCGGCGGCTGACGGTGCCGCCTGCGGAGGCGTACGGGGTGGCGACGTTCTACTCGATGTTCTCCGTGAAGCCGCGCCCGGCGACCGTGCTGCACGTGTGCACGGACGTGGCGTGCGCGGCGGCCGGCTCCGCCGAGCTCTGCGCGGGGGTGGAGGGTCGGCTGGGGCTGGGGAGCGGGATCTCGGTCGAACGGAGTCCTTGTCTGGGGTTGTGCGAGCGGGCGCCGGCGGCGCTGGTGGTGCGGGCGGGTTCGCCATCGGCCGAGGGCGGCGCACCGGATGCCGGGAAGCCGCACGCGACCGCCGTCGTGGCCCCCGCCACCCCCGAGGCCACTGTCCTCGCCGCCTCCGCGCCCGAGGCCGCCGAGCCCGAACCGCCCGCCTCGCTCGCCGTCCCGCAGGCCGGGCAGCCCGGACTCACCCTGCTGCGCCGCATCGGAGTCGTGGACCCGGGCTCGCTCGACGACTACCGGTCCCACGGCGGATATGCCGCCCTGCGCCGGGCGTTCGCGCTCGGGCCCGCGGGGGTGATCCGGGAGGTGACCGACGCGGGGCTCGTCGGGCGCGGCGGGGCGGCCTTCCCCACCGGCGTCAAGTGGAAGGCCACCGCCTCACAGCCCGACCATCCGCACTACCTGGTGTGCAACGCCGACGAATCCGAGCCCGGCACCTTCAAGGACCGGGTCCTGATGGAAGGGGACCCGTACTCCCTCATCGAGGCCATGACGATCGCCGGGTACGCGGTCGGCGCCCACAAGGGATACCTGTATCTGCGCGGTGAATACCCGCGCGCCCTGAGGCTGTTGAGCAACGCGATCGACCAGGCGCGCGCCCGCGGGCTCCTCGGGGACGACGTGCTCGGTCAGGGCTACGCCTTCGACATCGAGATCCGGCGGGGCGCGGGCGCGTACATCTGCGGCGAGGAGACCGCGCTCTTCAACTCCATCGAGGGCTACCGCGGCGAGCCGCGCTCCAAGCCGCCCTTCCCCGTGGAGAAGGGCCTGTTCGGGAAGCCGACGGCCGAGAACAACGTCGAGACGCTCGTGAACGTGCTGCCGATCCTGACGATGGGCGCCGAGGCCTACGGGGCGATCGGCACGGAGAAGTCGACCGGGCCGAAGCTGTTCTGCGTGTCGGGGAGCGTCGAGCGGCCGGGGATCTACGAGCTGCCGTTCGGCGCGACGCTCGGCGAACTCCTAGACCTCGCGGGGAAGCCGGACAACCTGCGGGCCGTGCTGCTCGGCGGCGCCGCGGGCGGCTTCGTGCGCGCCGACGAGATGGACATCCCGCTCACCTTCGAGGGGACGCGCGCGGCCGGCACGACGCTCGGCTCGGGCGTCGTCCTCGCCCTCGACGACAGCGTTCCGCTGCCGCGCATCCTGCTGCGGATCGCCGAGTTCTTCCGCGACGAGTCGTGCGGACAGTGCGTGCCGTGCCGGGTGGGCACGGTCCGGCAGGAGGAGGCGCTGCACCGGATCGCCGAGCGGACGGGTGCGGCGGCCGCAGGTGACATCGCGCTGCTCAGGGAGGTGGGGCGGGCCATGCGGGACGCCTCGATCTGCGGTCTGGGGCAGACCGCGTGGAACGCCGTGGAATCCGCCATCGACCGCCTGGGGGCGTACGAATGACCGCCATACCGCTGGGAGTGCCGCGCCGCCTCGTCGAGTTCACGCTGGACGGGCAGGAGTCGCGGGTGCCCGAGGGGTCGACGATCCTGGACGCCTGCCGGGCCGCGGGCAAGGACATCCCGACGCTGTGCGAGGGCGACACCCTCACTCCTAAGAACGCGTGCCGGGTGTGCGTCGTCGAGGTCGAGGGCGCCCGCACCCTCGCCCCGGCGTGCTCGCGCAAGGCCGAGGCGGGGATGGAGGTCCGCACCGACACGGAGCGGGCCCGGCACAGCCGCAAGGTCGTCCTCGAACTGCTCGCCTCGTCCGTGAACCTGTCGACGACACCGCGCGCCGCCGAGTGGATCAAGGAGTACGAGGCGAAGCCCGACCGGTTCGGCCCGGACGCGGCACGTGTGGACGAGGAACCGCGCGTCGACAACGATCTTTACGTCCGGGACTACGACAAGTGCATCCTCTGCTACAAGTGCGTCGACGCGTGTGGTGACCAGTGGCAGAACACGTTCGCCATCTCGGTCGTCGGGCGCGGCTTCGACGCCAGGATCGCCGTGGAGCACGACGCGCCGCTGACGGACTCGGCGTGCGTGTACTGCGGCAACTGCATCGAGGTGTGCCCGACGGGCGCGCTGTCCTTCAAGTCGGAGTTCGACATGCGGGCGGCGGGCACCTGGAACGAGGCGGAGCAGACGGAGACGACGACCGTGTGCGCGTACTGCGGAGTGGGCTGCAACCTCACTCTCCATGTGCAGGACAATGAGATCGTCAAGGTCACCTCGCCGCACGACAACCCGGTGACCCACGGCAACCTCTGCATCAAGGGCCGCTTCGGCTATCAGCACGTACAGAACCGGGACTGATCGACACATGGGACGAGTCACGGAACGACGCAAGGTGCTCCGCATCCGGGACGGGCAGGTCTCCAGCAGGCCCGACACCCTGGTCGCGGAGGAACCCCTGGAGATCCGCCTGAACGGCAAGCCTCTCGCCATCACGATGCGCACCCCGGGCGACGACTTCGCTCTCGCGGCGGGGTTCCTGGTCAGCGAGGGCGTCCTCGGCGCGACGGAGGAACTCCAGAGCATCGTGTACTGCGCGGGGGCTACGGCGGACGGTGTCAACACCTACAACGTCGTCGACGTGCGCACCGCTCCCGGCGTGGAGATCCCCGACATCACGCTCGAACGCAATGTGTACACGACGTCGTCGTGCGGCCTGTGCGGGAAGGCGAGCCTGGACGCGGTGCGTACGACGACCCGGTTCGCGATCGACGACACTCCCCCGGTCCGGATCGAGCCCTCGCTCCTGGCGAGCCTCCCCGACCGGCTGCGCGAGGCCCAGCGGGTCTTCGACCGGACCGGGGGTCTGCACGCCGCGGCGCTGTTCTCGGAGGCAGGGGAACTGCTCGACATCCGCGAGGACGTGGGCCGGCACAACGCGGTGGACAAGCTCGTCGGGCGCGCCCTCCAGAACGGCGGGCTTCCGCTGTCCCGCGCGATCCTGCTCGTCTCGGGCCGCGCCTCCTTCGAGCTCGCGCAGAAGGCGGTGATGGCGGGCATCCCGGTCCTCGCGGCCGTGTCCGCGCCGTCGTCGCTCGCGGTCGACCTGGCCGCCGAGAGCGGCCTCACCCTGGTCGGCTTCCTGCGCGGGCCCCACATGAACGTGTACGCAGGAGAACACCGCATCGCCCTGCGGGCCGCGGCCGCCCAGGGCTGACCGGTTTCCCCGCGGCACGGCGACGGGGCCCGGATCCGGCGGGGAGCGCCCCCTGCGCCGGCCGGGCCCCACGCGCCGACGCACCCCGGCATGCCCCCTGGAGGACGCGGCGCGGGCCCGCGAGGCGATGGAGGGGCGCGCCAATCCGGGCAAAGTCGTCCTGATCCCCTGATGCACGGTGCTTGTGGCGTGCCGAGCGTCCCAAGTAGCGTCTGTGGCCCGGACATTGGACGTGGGATGTCTGGATGTCCAGACGCATGAGCCGTGACATCAGCCTTGGCACGAGCCGTTGAAGGGTGGCAGCACCATGCCGTCAAGTCTCCGTGTACGTCTGAGATCCCTGGGCACATCCGTCGTCGCGCTGCTCGCGGTCGCCGCGGGAGCCGCACTGCCCGCGCAAGCCGCAGAACCGGCTGACGCGACACAAGCGACCCAGGCCACCGCTGCCCGAGCGGCCTCGGCGCAACCGCCGTTCGAGCAGCAGGTCCTCTTCAAGGCTTCCCAGGATCCCGGGTATGCCTGCTACCGCATTCCGGCCGTGGTGAAGACGAAGCAGGGGACGCTGCTCGCCTTCGCCGAGGGGCGGACGAACGACTGTTCCGACGCGGGCGACATAGACATCGTCGTCAAGCGGTCCGAGGACGGCGGCCGCACCTGGAGCCCGCTCCAGGTCGTCAACGAGGGCGCCGGTGACACCCACGGCAACCCCGCCCCCGTGGTCGACCTCAGGACGGGCCGCATCGTGCTCGCGGAGACGTACAACACCGGCCGCACGGACGGAAAGAACTGCGACATTCCGTGCGACCGCACCCCGCACCTCCAGTACAGCGACGACGACGGCCGCACCTGGTCGGCGCCGCGCGACCTGAGCGACGAGATCCTGCCGAAGGACTGGAACTCCTGGTACGCGACGGGGCCGGTGCACGGCCTCCAGCTCGCCCAGGGGCGCCACCGCGGGCGGCTTGTCTTCACCGTCAACGCCGAGACCTGGAACGGCAGTCGCATCACCGCGAACCATGCCGCGCTCATGGTCAGCGACGACGGCGGCAGGCACTGGCGGGTCGGCGCGAAGGACTCGTGGCCGATCGCGGACGACGGCACCTTCCGGCAGAAGCCGTCCGAGATGACCCTCGCCGAACTGCCCGGCGGCACGCTGTACGTGTCGGGGCGCGAGCAGGACGGCACCGACCTCGGTCACCGCACGCACACATGGAGCCGGGACGGCGGCGACTCGTTCACGCGGCGCTTCACGACACTCCCCGACCTCTACACCCCCCAGGTGCAGGGTTCGGTCCTGCGCACCGGCAACCGGCTGCTGCTGGCCTGCCCCGGCGACCCCGACCGGCGCCGGACCATGACCGTCCGTTCCTCGTACGACGGCGGGCGGACCTGGGACAGCTTCGACCGCTCGACCGTGGTGACGACCGACTGGTCCGGCTACTCGGACCTCGTGCAGGCGACCGGCGACCATGTGGGCCTCATGTATGAGGGCGGCGCGGTCGACGCGCGCGACGAGATCCGTTTCGCGCGCTTCACCGAGGACTGGCTGACGCCGCGCCGCGGCGCGGACCCGACGACGGAGGACCGGGCCAGCCACGCACGGGACGCGGCCGTGCTCGGCGGTGCCTCCCCGACGGCAGGCCGCTTCGGCGGGGCGCTCTCCTTCGACGGCACGGACGACGCGGTACGGCTCCCGTACAGCGACCGACTGCCGCTCGGCGCGAAGGACTTCACCGCGTCGCTGTGGTTCCGCTACTCCGCCACGACCGGTGAGCAGCCGCTGCTGTGGATGGGCGGCATCGGCACCACGCAGCCGCAGGTGTGGCTGCGCGCCGAGCCGGCGAGCAACCGCATCACGGGTCTGATCACCACGCGGGACGGCGCCGCGGCCCCGCGGTCCGCGTCGGTGCGCACCACGGGCGCCTACAACGACGGCCAGTGGCACCACCTGTCCCTGCGGCGGGGCGGTGGGCAGCTGACGCTCACCGTCGACGGGACGTCGGTCAGTACGCCCGACGTGCCGGGCTCCGTCAGCCGTAACTCGCCGTTCGGCGTGCACGTGGGCGAACGGATGGACAGCCGGGCGCACTTCACCGGCGCGATCGACGAAGTCCGGATCCAGGACCGGGCGTTGAGCGACGAGGAACTCAACACCCCGGTCACCACTGTGACCCCGGACACCGTCCTGTGGCTGCCCATGGACCGGGTGCGCGGGGGCCACTAACGTCCCAGCGTGCCCGCGGACACGGAGGCGGTGCGCCGCAGGAGCCTGGGAGCGGGTCTCGGCCTGCTGCTCGCCCTGGTCTGCGCCGCCGCCCTGCTGACCGCCCTCCCGGACGACGACCGGGAGGGCGGTCGCCCATGCGCGGCGCGCGTCGTCGCGTCGTGGTCCGCCGACACCGGCCTCACGGGCGCGTTCGCCCGCTACGGCGACGACGCGTCGCGGGGCGACGACTGGACGGGCGGCGACGGTACGCACTCGGTGCGGCTCCCGGACGGGCGGGTCCTGTGGCTGTTCTCCGACACCTATCTGGGACAGGTGCACGCGCCGCCCAATCCGGCGGGCCAGCCCCATGCCTGGCGCGACATGTCGGCGCCGTTCGTGCGCAACTCGGCCGTGGTGATGGGCCGTTCGGGCACCCTGGAGCGCACGCTCCCCGCGCCCCTGTTCCCCGACCCGGCGCCGCAGCAGTGGCGCTGGCCGGTCGCGGCCCGCGTCGAGCCCCGCTCCCCCGGCTCCGCCGAGCGGGTCGTCCGCGTCCTGCTGTGGACCCGTACGACGGGGACGGGCCCCTGGATCTACGGCATGCCCGCCGCCACCGAGGTCGCCACGCTGTCCCTGCCCGGCCTGCGCGTCGAGAGCGTCGCGACGGTCCTCGACCAGCGGGGCGTGCCGGATCCGGCGCGGCGCGTCCTGTTCGGCACGACGGCGCTCGACCGGGGCGGATGGACGTACGTGTTCGGCGGTGACGACGGGCAGGGGGCCACGCGCCATGCCTATGTCGCGCGCGTGCCGCGCGGCCGGCTCGCCGAGCCGGGGGCGTGGCGCTACTGGGACGGCTCGCGCTGGACGCGCGCTGCCCGGCCACGGGCGGTCCTCGGCGACGGTGAACGCCGCGGGGTCGGCAGCGCGTTCACCGTCGTGCGCGACGGCGGTACGTACGTCCTGTTCACGATGGCCGCCGGGACCGCGGGCCTGACCCGCGTCACCTCTTACTGGGCGTGCGCACCGACCGGGCCCTGGCACGGTCCCGCGAAGGGCTTCGAGGCGCCGCTGCCGCCGGACGGGGCGCTCCCGCAGGGCACGGCCGCGTACAACCCGCAGGCGCACCCCGCGCTCGGCGGCGGCGACGGGCGCCTGCTGCTGAGCTACGACGTCAACTGGCTGGACGCGGCGCCCGCCACCGCGCAGGCACAGGTCAGCCGGAACGTGTCGCTGTACCGGCCGCGGTTCGTGACGCTGCGGCTCGCTCGCCCGCGCTGACCTGCTCCAGGGGGTCGCGCGCCCGGCGCTTGGCGATCACCGCGCACACCATGAGCTGCATCTGGTGGAACAGCATCAGCGGCAGCACGGCGAGGGACGCGTGCGCCCCGAACAGGACGCTCGCCATGGGCAGTCCGGCCGCCAGGGACTTCTTCGACCCGGCGAACTGGATCGCGATGCTGTCCGCGCGCCCGAAGCCGAGCGCCTTGCCGCCGTACCAGGTGGCCGCCAGCATCACGGCGAGCAGCACCGCCTCGACGGCGAGGAGCCCGCCCAGGCGCACGGCGCTGACCTGGTGCCAGATGCCCTGCACCATGCCCTCGCTGAACGCCGTGTAGACGACGAGGAGGATCGAGCCGCGGTCGACGTAACTCAGGACCTTCTTGTGCCGCGTGATGAAGGAGCCGACCCAGCGGCGCAGGAACTGCCCCGCGAGGAACGGCGCGAGCAGCTGCAGCACGATCTTGACGAGGGAGTCCGCGGAGAACCCGCCGCCGCTGTTGCCGAGCAGCCCCGCCGCGAGCAGCGGCGTGATGACGATGCCGGCGAGCGAGGAGAAGGAGCCCGCGCAGATCGCCGCGGGCACGTTGCCGCGGGCCATGGAGGTGAAGGCGATCGACGACTGGATCGTCGAGGGGACGAGGGTGAGGAAGAGCAGTCCGTCGTAGAGGGACGGCGTGAGGATGACGGGGACGAGGCCGCGGGCCGCGAGGCCGAGGAGCGGGAAGACGACGAACGTGGCGGCAAGGACGGTCACATGGAGCCGCCAGTGCCTCAGCCCGTCGAGCGCCTCGCGGGTCGACAGGCGCGCCCCGTAGAGGAAGAAGAGGAACGCGACGGCGGTGGTCGAGGCGCCGGACGCGACATCGGCCGCGCCGCCGCGCGCGGGCAGGAGCGCCGCGAGGCCCACCGTCCCTATGAGCGCCAGGATGTAGGGGTCGACCGGCATCCAGGACGGCCAAGTCAGGCGTTTCACGGGTTCCATGTTCCTTGCTGTCGGTTCAGATCGTGCCCTCTCCATCGTCCTCCTGATCAGGGCGATCGGGAATCCTGCATACCGCACTGACTGTCATCACGTTCCACGATGAGCACGGGTAGGGTCGGGGGCATGTACGACCCCTCGCAGCTGCGTACGTTCCTCGCGGTGGCCCAGACGCTGAGCTTCACGCAGGCCGCCCGCCGACTCGGCCTGCGCCAGTCCACGGTCAGCCAGCATGTGCGGCGCCTGGAGGACGCGACCGGGCGGACCCTGTTCACGCGGGACACGCACACGGTGGAGCTCACGGAGGACGGCGAGGCGATGCTCGGCTTCGCGCGCCGGATCCTGGAGGTGCACGAGCAGGCGTCGGCGTTCTTCACGGGCACGAGGCTGCGCGGGCGGCTGCGCTTCGGGGCGTCGGAGGACTTCGTCCTGACCCGGCTCACCGAGATCCTGGAGGCGTTCCGGCACGACCACCCCGAGGTGGACCTGGAGCTCACGGTCGAGCTGTCCGGGACGCTGCACGAGCAGCTCGACGCGGGCAAGCTCGACCTGGTCCTCGCCAAACGGCGGCCGGAGGACCCGCGCGGCGAGTCCGTGTGGCACGACCGGCTGGTGTGGATCGGCGCGGAGCGGCTGCGCCTCGACCCGGACCGCCCGGTGCCGCTCATCGTGTACCCGCCGCCGGGCATCTCGCGCGCCCTGGCCCTCGAAGCCTTGGAGCGGCACGGCCGCGCCTGGCGCGTGGCCTGCACCAGCGGCAGCCTCAACGGCCTGATCGCGGCGGCCAGGGCGGGCCTCGGCGTGATGGCGCACTCCCGCGGCCTGATCCCGCCCGGCCTGGTCCGCGTACCGGAGCGGGCGGGACTGCCGGAGCTGGGCGAGGTGGACTTCGTGCTGCTGCACGGCCCGCGGCACGGCAGCGCGTCGCAGGGCGACGCGGCGCAGGCGCTGGCCCAGGCGATCCTCGAAGGGGGCGACCGCCTGCACCGCAGTCGATAGCAGGGGCGCCTGCCGGCGTCCCACCGCCCGCCGGGAGCGACCGCCGCCGGGGACGTTCGTGGACCGTCCGTGGAGAAATCGGAAGCGACCAGTCCGCCCAAAAACCCCGCAGCGGACCCCCGGTAACCACCCCGTACAGATTCCGTGGAGATTACGCCACCGAAACTTACTGAACCGTAGGAATTCTGTCCCGCGCTTCCCCTTGTGGCCGTATTTCACCGGCTGACCAGTGCATATTCCGCACGCTCCGGCCCATTTGAACCCCTCCCGCCGGGGCGCGCGGTGGGGTACCGTCACCGGCGCTGTGCGGAGCGCCACAAGGAGCAACATTGCGCGAGTTCACCAATCCTCCTCTGGCGTCGGCGCTGCCGGTGGGCGGCCTGGCCGACGCCGTGTTCGACCATGCCCTCGAAGATCCGCTGCACGTCGTACTCGGCCGCAAGGACGACGCGGGCCGCTGGTTCGATGTGACGGCCGCCGAATTCCGTGACGAAGTGCTCGGGCTGGCCAAGGGGCTGCTCGCGCAGGGCGTCCGCTTCGGCGACCGCGTCGCGATCATGTCGAGGACCCGCTACGAGTGGACCCTCTTCGACTTCGCGCTGTGGACGATCGGCGCCCAGGTCGTGCCGATCTACCCCACGGCCTCCGCCGAGCAGGTCTTCTGGACCCTGCACGACTCGCAGGTGTCGGCCGCGATGGTGGAGCACGAGGACCACGCGATGACGATCGCCACCGTCATCGACCGGCTGCCCACGCTCAGCCGGATGTGGCAGCTGGACTCCGATCCCGTGCCCCGGCTGATCGAGTCCGGCGCCCACATCGACGACGAGGTGGTGCACCGCCACCGGCGCGCCGTCACCCCCGACTCGATCGCCACCATCATCTACACCTCGGGCACCACGGGCCGCCCCAAGGGCTGCGTCATCAGCCACGCGAACTTTATGTTCGAGGCGGACACGATGATCACCCGCTGGGAGCCGGTGTTCCACTCCAAGCGCGGCGACGAGGCCTCGACCCTGCTGTTCCTGCCCCTCGCGCACGTCTTCGGGCGCATGGTGCAGATCGCCGCGATCCGCGGCGGCGTCAAGCTCGCCCACCAGCCGCAGCTCAACGCGGCGGCCCTGCTGCCCGACCTGCAGTCGTTCCGCCCGACGTTCATCCTCGCCGTGCCGTACATCTTCGAGAAGGTCTTCAACGCGGCCCGCCGCAAGGCCGAGAAGGACGGCAAGTCGGGGCCGTTCGACAAGGCCGTCGAGTGCGCCGTCAAGTACGCGGACGCGCAGGAGGCCAAGGCGTTCGGCACCGGTCCCGGACCTTCCGCGTCGCTGCGCATGCAGCACTCGATCTTCGACAAGCTCGTCTACTCCAAGGTCCGCGAGGCGATGGGCGGCCGCGTGCGGCACGCGATGTCGGGCGGCTCGGGGATGGACCGCCGCCTGGGCCTGTTCTTCGCGGGCGCCGGCGTCACGATCTACGAGGGGTACGGGCTCACCGAGTCCACGGCAGCGGCGACCGCGAACCCGCCGGAGCAGACCCGCTACGGCACGGTCGGCCAGGCCATCCCAGGCACGACGGTCCACATCGCCGACGACGGCGAGGTCTGGCTGTACGGCGGCAATGTGTTCCAGGGGTACCTCAACGACCCGAAGGCCACCGACGCCACCCTGCACGACGGCTGGCTGGCCACCGGCGACCTCGGCGCGCTCGACGAGGACGGCTACCTGACGATCACCGGCCGCAAGAAGGAGATCCTCGTGACCTCCGGCGGCAAGAGCGTCTCGCCGCAGCAGCTGGAGGAGCGCGTCCGTGACCATCCGCTGGTCGCGCAGTGCATCGTCGTCGGCAACGACCGGCCGTACATCGCCGCGCTCGTCACTCTTGAGGGCGAGGCCGTCGAGCACTGGCTGAACATGCGGGGCAAGCCGCCGCTGAAGCCCGCCCAGCTGGTCCACGACCCGGATCTGGAGACCGAGGTGCGCAGGGCCGTCGTGGCGGCCAACACCCTGGTCTCGCAGGCCGAGTCGATCCGTACGTTCCGGATACTGGCCTACCAGTTCACCGAGGAGCACGGGCTGCTCACGCCGTCCCTGAAGCTCAAGCGGAAGGCGATCGAGACGGCGTACTCGGAGGAGGTCGAGGCGCTGTACGGGGGCTGATCGCGCGCCGGCACGTTCCCGAAGGTAACCCCGCCGCAAGGCCCTGACCCGGCCGCGAAGCCTTTCTGACGGTTCATCAATTACCGATGCGTCAGTTATTGACGGTTCATCAGGTCGCACACAGAATCACCCTCACCCGACGGAGGGGGCCCATCGTGTCGCGAACTGTCCGCGCCATCACCGCCACTGTGGCGGCACTGCTGCTCGCCACCGCGTGCAACTCCGCCGCGACCGGCAACTCCCCAGACAGCAAGGGGAGTTCGGCACGCGGAGTGACGGATGACGCCATCAAGGTCGGCGGCATCGTCTCCATGACGACCGCCAGCGGCTACAGCAAGAAAGACACCGACCTCGGCGCGAAGGCCCGCTTCGCCCGCGCCAACGCTCAGGGCGGGATCAACGGCAGGAAGATCGATTACCTGGGCGCTGAGGACGACGGCCAGGACCCGGCCAAGAACCTCGCCGCGGCCCGCAAACTCGTCCAGCAGGACAAGGTGTTCGCGATCTCCCCGATGAGCTCGGTCACCTTCTCCGGCGCCGACTTCCTCCAGAAGCAGAAGGTCCCCACCTTCGGCTGGGGCACGATCCCGTCCTTCTGCGGGCCCACCTACATCTACGGCTTCGGCGGCTGCATGGTCCCGATGCCCGGCGGCACCATCTCGCAGACCTGGCCCGAGGGCCTCAAGCAGGTCACGCACGGCGTCAAGGGCAAGACCGTCGCCATCCTCGCCAACGACAACGACGCGGGCACCTTCGCCATCCGCACCTACAAGCAGAGCTTCGCGTCCGCCGGATACAAGGTCACCTACGCCAAGGCGTCCGTGCCCGCGACCTCGGTCCCGAGCGACTGGTCGGCGTACACCAAGGAGATCCTGCGCAGCGACGGCGGCAAGGCGCCCGACATCGTCGTCTCCGTCATGCAAACCCCGTACAACATCGGCCTGTTCACCGCCGTCAAGCGCTCCGGGTACCGCGGCGTCCTCACCGACCCGACCGACTACGACCCGGGGCTGCTCGCCAAGAGCGCGACGAAGGAGGCGCTCGACGGGGTGCACATCCTGCTGACCTTCGAACCGTTCGAGACGCGGACGGCGGCGATGAAGCAGTTCAAGGCGGACATCAAGAAGGCGTCGGGCGGGAAGGACGTGCCGCTCAACATGCACATGATGACCGGCTACATGTCCGCCGACCTCTTCCTCTCCATCGCGCAGAAGGCCGGCCGGGACCTCACCGTCGCCTCCTTCCAGAAGGCCGCGGACGGGTTCTCCGACACCGGCACCATGGTCGGCGACCGAGCCCTGCCCAAGGGGCAGAAGGAGTCGTTCGGCTGCGGCGCCCTCGTCCAGCTCAAGGACGGGGCGTACCACGTCTCGTCACCCTTCAAGTGCTACGAGCCCATCCCGTTCACGTAGGGGGCGCCCCGCATGTCCGACCTGCTGGCCTTCGTGCTGAGCGGGCTCGTGTCGGGTGCGCTGTACGCGCTCCTCGCCACCGGCCTCGTCCTGTCCTACTCGGCCTCCGGCCTCTTCAACTTCGCCCATGGCGCCACCGCTTACCTGTGCGCGCTCACCTTCTACGAGCTCCACTCCGGTCTCGGCTGGCCCGCCGTGCCGACCGCGCTCCTCCTCGTCTGCGTCGCATCTCCCCTGCTGGGCTGGGGACTTGACCGGCTGATGTTCCGCAAGCTGGCCCGCGTCGGCGAGACCGCGCAGATCGTGGCGACGATCGGCCTGCTCGTCGCACTGCCCGCGCTCGGCCTATGGGTGGTGGAACTGCTCGACGACGCCGGGGTGTCCCTCAAGCCCGCAGAGAACCAGTTCGGGCTGCCGGGCGTCGGCCCCAGCCCCGCGAAGAACTGGCAGCTGATGGACGGCGTCGGCATCGACTCCGACCAGCTGATCACGTGGCTGGCGACCGCCGCCGTCGCGCTCGGCCTGTGGATCCTGATGCGCCACACCACCCTCGGCCTGCGCCTGCGGGCCGCCGTCGACAACCGCTCACTCGTCGAGCTGCGCGGCATGAGCGCCGACCGGCTCTCCACCGTGGCGTGGATGGTGTCGTCCGGCCTCGCGGGCCTCGCCGGCGTCCTCGCGACACCACTGCTCGGCCTGTCCGCCCACGACTTCACGCTGTTCCTGTTCGTGTCGGCGACCGCAGCGGTCCTCGGGCGCTTCGCGTCCGTGCCCCTCGCGTTCGCGGGCGGACTCGGCCTCGGCGTCCTGCAGAACCTCGTCGCCGGCTACTCGTCCTTCGCCGAACGCATCACGGGGTTCCGTACCGCGGTCCCGTTCCTGATCCTCTTCGCCGGACTGCTGCTGCTCACCCGGCGACAGCGCACGGCGGGGACGGCCGCCGCCGACGCGCCGCCCGTCGACTACCTCGCGGGCCGCGCCTGGACGCGGAAATGGGGGCCATGGGCGGTGGCCGCCGTGCTGCTCGCGGCGTCCTTCTACACGGTGACGACCCCGTTCTGGAGCGGCATCCTCGCCCAGGGCCTCGCCCTCTCCCTGGTCTTCGTCTCCTTCACCGTCGTGACGGGGCTCGGCGCGATGGTGTCCCTCGCGCAGGCCACGTTCGTCACCGGCGCGGCGCTCGTGGCGGGTCTCCTGATGAGCCACGGCTGGCCGTTCATCGCGGCGGCGCTCGTGGGCACCTGTGTCGCGGCCCTCCTCGGGGCGCTCGTGGCGCTGCCCGCGCTGCGCCTCGGCGGCCGTACCCTCGCCCTCGCCACGCTCGCCCTCGCCTTCCTCGCCGACCAAGTCCTCTTCCAGATGGGCTGGTTGAGGAACGGCGACACCGGCTGGGAGATCCCGCGCCCCGTCTTCGGGCCCGTCGACCTGAGCGACGACCGGGCGATGGGCGTCGCGATGGTCGTCCTGTGCGCGGCCGCCGTGGCCGCCCTCGCCGCGCTGCGGAACTCCCCCTCGGGCCGTGCCATGCTCGCCGTACGCTCGGCGCCCGCCGCAGCGATGGCCTCCGGCGTCTCCGTCATCCGTACCAAACTCCTCCTCTTCACTCTCTCGGCCGGCCTCGCGGGCTTCGGGGGCGTGATGTACGCGTCGTACAACACCCGTATCACCGCTACCGACTTCACCGCGATGACAGGCCTGATCTGGCTCGCGGTCGTCGTCGCGGCAGGAGTACGGCGCCCGCAGTTCGCGGTCGTCGCGGGCCTCGTCTACGCGATCGTGCCGCACCTCGTCGCGGACTACGTCACGGACTCCGTCCATCTGCCGGTCGTCCTGTTCGGCCTGGCGGGCCTCGCACTCGCCAACGACCCGGACGGGTACTGCGCGGCGATCTCCGTACGAGGCCACAGGCGCAGGAGTACGAAGCCGGGGGCGGCGGGCATCGGACAGTCCGAAGCGACGGCTCAGGCGCCCGCTCCCCCTCAAGACGGCAGCGCCCCGCCGGTCCTCGAACTGCGCGGCCTTCACGCCGGATACGACGGCGCGCCCGTCCTGCACGGCGTCGGCATCACCGTCCACCCCGGCGAGATCGTCGCCCTCCTCGGTCCCAACGGCGCCGGGAAATCCACGACTTGCCGTACGGCGGCCGGGCTTCTCACACCCCTGCGAGGACAGGTGTACGTCGCCGGGCGGGACGTCACGCGCGAGGGCCCGGTCCGCCGGGCGCGGGCCGGCGTACTCCTCGCCCCCGAAGGGCGCGGCATCTTCCCCGCCCTCACCATCGAGGAGAACCTCACCCTGCACCTCCCCGACAAGCACGCGCGCGAGGACGTGTACGAGCGCTTCGCCGGACTCGCCGCCCGCCGCAACGTCACCGCGGGCGCGCTCTCCGGCGGCGAACAGCAACTGCTCGCCCTCGCCCCGCTCCTCCAGGAGCCGCCCCGCGTCCTCATCGCCGACGAGCCGTCCCTCGGTCTCGCGCCGCGCATCGTCGAGGACGTGTTCCGGCTGCTCGCCGAACTCCGCGACGCGGGAACGGGGTTGCTCCTCGTCGAGGAGAAGGCCACCGAGATCCTCGGCGTCGCGGACACCGTCGCGTATCTCGACCGGGGCCGCGTCTCGTGGTGCGGCCCGCGCTCCGAGGTGCGGGCCGACCGGCTCACCGAGGCCTACCTGGGTCTCGCCGCGAGCGGGCCGGGCACGGCCCAGGCCACCGAAGAGGAAGGGGCGGTACGGCCATGAGCGGGACCACAGGGAACCCCGTACTCGAAGCGGCCGGGGTCGGCGTCCGGTTCGGCGGGATCCGCGCGCTCGACGGGGTCGGCCTGATGCTGCGCCCCGGCGAGGTGTGCGGGCTCATCGGCCCGAACGGCGCAGGCAAGACCACGTTCTTCGACGTCGCCTCCGGGATCCGGCGCCCCGACGAGGGCCGCGTCCTGCTGGACGGCGAGGACATCACGCGCCGCTCACCCGTATGGCGGGCCCGCCACGGAATGCGCCGCACGTTCCAGCGCCAGCAGCTCTTCGGCCAGCTCACGGTCGCGGACAACCTGCTGGTGGCGCAGGAGTGGCGGGGCGGCGGGGGCGGGCTCGCCGCCGACCTGCTGGCGGCGCCGACCAGACGGACGTACGAGCGCCGGCGCCGCGAGCAGGCGGCGTCGATGCTGCGCGCGTGCGGCCTCGACGCACTGGCCGGGGAGTACGCGGGGGCGCTCCCCGTAGGCCAGGCACGCATGGTGGAACTGGCCAGGGCGGGGGTGGAGGGGGCGCGGGTGGTGCTGCTCGATGAGCCCGCATCCGGGATGACAGATGATGAAATCTGTCAGCTGACATCTGTCATCCGCCATCTGTCGGACCAACAGGGCTGCGCCGTGCTCCTCGTAGAGCACAACGTCGCCTTCGTCATGGACCTCTGCTCCCGCATAGTCGTCCTCGACCTCGGAACCGTGCTGGCCGAGGGGACGCCGGCGGCGGTTCGCGCCGACCCGGCCGTGCGGGACGCCTATCTCGGTTCGGCCGGGTGAGCGGGGCCCGGGGCGCCCCTGTGAACACGGCGTGAACGGGAATGCGCCCCGGGCCGTGATCGTTGACGATGGGAGTACCACCCGACAACGCGAAGGATCGAGAGCTCGTGAGCAAGGTCCCCCCGATCATCCTGAACAACGGCGTCGAGATGCCCCAGCTCGGTTTCGGCGTATGGCAGGTGCCGGACGCCGAGGCCGAGAAGGCTGTCGCGACGGCCCTGGAGGCCGGGTACCGCAGCATCGACACCGCCGCGATCTACGGCAACGAGGAGGGCACCGGCAAGGCCATCGCCGCCTCCGGCATCGCCCGCGAGAAGCTCTTCGTCACCACGAAGCTGTGGAACGCCGACCAGGGTTACGACGCGACGCTACGCGCCTACGACGCCTCCCTCGACAAGCTGGGCCTCGACTACCTCGATCTGTACCTGATCCACTGGCCGCTGCCCTCGAAGGACAGCTACGTCGACACGTACAAGGCCTTCGAGAAGATCTACGCGGACGGCCGCGCCAAGGCCATCGGTGTCTCCAACTTCCTTCCGGAGCACCTGGAGCGCCTCCTCGGCGAGACGTCGATCATCCCGGCGGTCAACCAGATCGAGCTGCACCCGCACCTCCAGCAGCGCGCCGCGCGTGAGTTCCACGCGGAGCAGGGCATCACCACCGAGGCCTGGTCGCCGCTGGGTCAGGGCAAGGGCCTGCTGGAGGTCCCCGCGATCGTCGCTATCGCCCAGAAGCACGGCCGCACGCCGGCTCAGATCGTGCTGCGCTGGCACGTCCAGCTCGGCAACGTCGTGATCCCCAAGTCCGTGACGCCGTCGCGGATCGTGGAGAACATCGACGTGTTCGACTTCGAGCTGGACCTCGAGGACATCGCCGCGATCAGCGCGCTGAACGAGGACCGTCGCCTGGGCCCCGACCCGGCGACGTTCGACATGGCCTGATCGCTCCACGCGTACGGGTTCGTGTGCCCCGTCTCCGTCCGGAGTCGGGGCACACGTGCGTGAGGCCGTGGTTCAGGCGTAGAGGACGGCCAGCGCGTCGACCGTGGCCCGGATGGAAGAGGGCTTCGGCCTCGTCGGTGGTGAGTGCGTCAGGCGTGCCGTGTGAAGGCGTGCACGGTGAACTCCGGGTCCGCGCGGGGTAGTTCGGGGTCAGGGAGCGCGGCGATCAGGTCGGCGAGCGCGGTGCCCCCGGCCGCGTAGATCCTGGCGCGCCGCACGTCGTCGGCGAGGCGGCTCGGGGTGCGGCCCTGGCCGTGTCCGGGGAAGCGGGCCTCGCCGCTCGGCCGCAGTCCGTGGCCGGCGGCGTGGGCGGCGATGCGTGCGGCCGCGTCGGAGGGGAGGCGGCTGCGGTAGGGGGCGACGAGGGTGTCGATGTCGCTGCCGACGTCGTGGGCGGCGGCCTTGTCGACGGTGGTCACGAAGACGCCGCCGGGCCGCAGGACCCGGGCGGCCTCGGCTATGACGGGGCGCGCGTCGGGCAGCAGATGCAGCAGCCAGATCGCGGTCACGGCGTCCACGGAGGCGCTGCGGAACGGGAGTTGGCGGCTGTCGCCGCGGACGGCGGCGCCGTCGAGGCGGGGCGCCGCGGCGCGGAGCATGCCAGGGGCGAGGTCGATGCCGACGGGGCGCAGGCCCGGCCGGGTGAGGCGCATGGTGACGAGGCCGGTGCCGCAGGCCAGGTCGAGGAGGGTCCGGGCGGCGGGCGGCACGAGGTGCAGTACGGCCTCGGCGGCGGACCGGGCGCGGGGTATGCCGCCGCGGGTCTCGTCGTAGACCGCGGCTTCCTTGTCGTAGTCCAGCACCGGCCGTCAGCTCGCGCCGTGGGTGGGGGCGATCTCCTGGACGCGCTGGGCGAGGGCGAAGTCGAATTTGGTGAGCTTTCCGCCCACGCTGTGGGTGTTCACGGACAGGGCGACCGTGTTGTAGCCGAGGGTCAGGTCGGAGTGGTGGTCGAGTTCGTCCTGGATCTGCGCGATGTGCACGACGAGGGCCGTGCACGCGAAGTGGTTGGCCAGGCGGTAGGTGCGGGTGAGTTTGTCATCGGCCACGCTCCATCCGGGCAGCTCGGCGAGACGGTCCTCGATCTCCTTCTGGGACAGCGGCTCCGTGGGCATGACCAGGTCCTTTCCCTGTGATGTGCGAGGACTTCCAGCGTCCCACAGGGGCGGTGCCGCGCGCCCCTCGGCTACGGTCGTGGCATGACGACTGCCACGCGTGCTCGCCAGTCCGGAATCGGTCCTCTGCTGCGCGAGTGGCGGGATCGGCGGCGGGTGAGCCAGCTGGAGCTCGCCCTGCGCGCGGACTCGTCCGCCCGGCATCTCAGCTTCGTGGAGACGGGCAGGTCGCGGCCGAGCGAGGAGCTCGTCCTGCGGCTCGCGGAGCATCTGGACGTGCCGGTGCGGGAGCGCAACGCGCTGCTGCTCGCGGCGGGTTACGCGCCGCGGTTCGCGGAGACCCCGCTCGACGACCCCTCCATGGCGGCGCTGCGGCAGGGCCTGGACCGGCTCCTGCACGGCTACGAGCCGTATCCGGCGCTGGTCGTCGACGCGACGTACACGGTGGTCGCCGCCAATCGGGGCATCGCGATGCTGATGGAGGGGATTCCCGAGTCGCTGCTGGCCCCGCCGCTCAACGCGATGCGCCTCACCCTGCACCCGGAGGGCCTCGCGCCGCGGATCCGGAATCTGCGCGAGTGGCGGGGGCATCTCCTGGCGCAGATGGAGCGACAGATCGCGCTGGACCGCTCGGAGGCGCTGCGCGCGGTGTACGACGAGGTCAAGGCGTACCCGGTGGCTGACAGGGACGCCGGTGCCGACGACGGGGAGGGCGGCGAGGCGGTGCCGTACTTCGCGCTGCCGATGGTGATCGAGCACGACGGGCAGGTCCTGTCGTTCGTGTCGTCGATCTCGACGTTCAACACCCCGATGGACGTGACGGTGGCCGAGCTCGCGATCGAGACGTTCCTGCCGGCCGACCCGGCGACGGCGAAGTATCTGCGGTCGCTGGAGCCGTAGTCGGGGCCTCGTCACCGGATCCACGCGGTAGTGGGCAGGCCACTCATCGCACTGGTACCGTTCACGCGGCTCGCGCACATGTTCAGTGCGCGCAGTGCCGCGGCTGGGAGCGCACCGGCTCCCGAATCCGCTCGCCGCCCGGCACGTGGGGAGACGTGACGTGAGTGAACGGCGGCCCGCGCCGACCGTGGGCCAGGTGGTCCTGGGCAGACGCCTGCGGGAACTGCGGGAGTCGGCCGGGCTCAACCGCGACGAGGCCGCCCGCGCGCTGCGCGTCACCGGCGCGACGATCCGCCGCATGGAGACCGCGGAGGTCGCCCTCAAGATCCCGTACGTACAGATGCTCCTGGAGCTGTACGGGGTGCCGGAGCAGGAGACCGAGGCGTTCGTCGGGCTCGCCGAGGAGGCGAATCTGCCGGGCTGGTGGCAGCGGTTCCACGACATCCTGCCCGACTGGTTCAGCCTGTACGTGAGCCTGGAGAGCGCTGCCGGGCTCATCAGGTCGTACGAGCCGCACTTCGTGCCGGGGCTGCTGCAGACGGAGGAGTACGCGCGGGCCGTCCTGGAAGCGGGCACCGTCGGCCGCACGCAGCCCGGCGACCTGGAACGCCATGTGACGCTCCGGATGGCCCGCCAGGCGCTGCTGACCCGTGAGGACGCGCCGCATCTGTGGGTCGTGATGGACGAGACGGTGCTGCGCCGGCCGCCGGGCGGCCCCAAGGTGCTGCGCAACCAGCTCGACCGGCTCATAGAGGCGGCCGAACTGCCTCAAGTGACGCTCCAGATAGCCGAGTTCACGGCGGGCCCGCACCCGGGGACGTTCGGCCCGTTCACGCTGTTCCGGTTCCCGGTGCGCGAGCTGCCGGACATGGTCTTCAGCGAGTACGTCACGGGCGCGCTCTATCTGGACGGCCGGGAAGAGGTGGGCGCCCATCTGGAGGTGCTCGACCACATCGCGGCGCAGGCGGCGTCCGCGGAGCACACGGTGGAGCTGCTGCGGAAGAAGCGCGACGCGCTCTGACTCGCGGCGCGTGGTGACCGGCGACGCGTGGTGACAGCAGTGCCGCGGGCCCGTCGCTGCGGGACCGCGGCACGTGAAGGCTGGGCGTGCGCCGTCAGGCGAGCTTCGCGGTGAGGGTGATCGTGGTGCCGGTGAGCGCCTGGCTCACCGGGCAGTTCTTCTTGGCCTCCTCGGCCGCCGCGGCGAATCCGGCCTCGTCGAGCCCTGGCACCGTGCCCTCGACCGTGAGGTGAATGCCGGTGATGCCCTCGCCCGGCTGGAACGTGACGTCCGCGGACGTGACGAGCTTGGTGGGCGGGTTGCCGCCGGTCGTCAGGCCGTTGGACAGGGCCATCGAGAAGCAGCTGGAGTGCGCGGCGGCGATCAGCTCCTCCGGGCTGGTCTTGCCGTTGGCCTGCTCGGCGCGGGAGGGCCAGGACACGGCCTGCTGGCCGATGCCGGACGAGTCGAAGGTGACGACGCCGCTCCCCTTGAGCAGATCGCCTTCCCACACGGTGTGCGCGGAGCGCGTGGTAGCCACGGTGATTCCCTTCAGTCGGGTGCCGGTTGGGGCGTTGAGCACCATCCGACCACACCCGGACCGCTTATGGCCGCAATGCGCACGGGGCGCGGAATCAGTCGGTGGTCTCCCCTGCGGTGCGCTTCTTGCGGGCCGCCATCCACGCGTAGACGAGGACTCCGACGAAGAGGAACAGGACGCCCTGGTAGACGGCCGCGTATCCGGCGCCGCCGACCAGCCACAGCGAGAAGCCGAACGCGGCGAGGGCGAGCACCAGGTCGCGGGCCAGGCGCGGGCCGCTGACGCGGTGGCCCTGCCCGGACAGCAGGAAGTAGATCTGGGCGGCGGTCGAGAGGAGGTAGGGGACGGTCGCGGTGAACGTGGTGACGAGGACGAGCGTCTCGAAGACCCCGGCCGAGCCCGCCGTGTAGTTGTAGACCGTCAGGAGCGAGGCGAGGGTGACGGCGACGAGGACGCCGGCGGTCGGGGTGCCGCGCTTCTTCTTGGTGAACACCGCCGGGAACAGGCCGTCCTTGGCGGCGGCGTACGGAGTCTGGGCGCTCAGGAGCGTCCAGCCGTTCAGGGCGCCGAGCATGGAGACGAGCGCGGCGATCGCTACGGCGGTGCCGCCCCAGGTGCCGCCGAACATGGCGTTGACGGCGTCGGAGAAGGGCGCGCTGGAGTCGACGAGCCGGTCGTGGGCGACGGTCCCGAAGACGGCGAGGGTGCACAGCAGGTAGAGGAGGGCGGCGAGGCCGGTGCCGATGACGGTGGCGCGGCCCACGTTGCGCTCGGGGTCGCGGACCTCGCCGGCGCTGACCGAGGCGGACTCGACGCCGAGGTAGCTGAAGAGCAGGATCGCGGCGGACGCGGAGACGGCGCCGAGCGAGGAGTCGCCGCTCGCCCGGAACGGTCCGAGGTTGTCGGCGTGGAAGAAGAACAGGCCGCCGACGGCGACGAGAAGCAGCGGCGCGAACTTCAGGACGGTCGACACGAGCTGCACCGCGCCGACGTAGCGGGTGCCCGCGAGGTTGGCGAGGGCGGGCAGCCACTGGACGGTGAGCGCGGCGACGATGGTCCAGAACGTGGAGCCGTGGAGGGGCAGGAGCACGTCGAGGTAGCCGACGGCGGCCACGGCCAGCGCCGCGTTCGACACCCAGGTGGTGATCCAGTACGACCAGGAGGCCAGGAACCCGGCGAAGTCGCCGAACGCCTCGCGCGCGTAGACGTAGGGTCCGCCGGTCTGCGGATGGCGGCGGGCGAGGCGGCCGAAGACGAGCGCGAGCGCGATGGCTCCGACGGTCAGGACGCCGAACGCGACGAGGCTGATGGTGCCGAAGGGGGCTACGGAGGCCGGGAGCAGGAAGATGCCGCCGCCGATGATGTTGCCCATCACGAGGGCGGTGGCGATGGGGAGCCCGAAGCGGCGGGCGTGCTTGCTGGGGAGCTCTTCGTGCTGCGGGGCCGGAGCCGGCTTCGTCACGGTTCCGGTGTGGGGCATGGGGGGTGGTGCGCCTCTCTCGTGCGGGCGCCGACCGGGATCGCCGGGCGACGTCTCATGGTCGGTCCCCGGCACACATTGTTCAAAATCAGGCGGATTTGTCCTGCGGAGTGACCGTCGCGACCGTAAATGATGCGTCGGGGGTGGGCTCGTGCCGGGATTTGTCCAGTGGGACCTGGGGGCCGCAGCCCTCGCGCAGCCAGCGGCGGAGCACGTGGTGGACCTGCTGGGCACCCACCAGTTCGGCGCCCTCGGCGACCGGCGGCGAGAAGGCCTTCGGGGCGAGCAGGAACGCGTGTCCCTGGGCGCCGCCGAGGCCTCCGTGGGAGCCGATCTGCTCCTCGAAGGCGAGCACTTCGCCCTCGGCCGGGTCGTACCAGGAGTTCACCATGATGTCGGCGGTGTGCGGGAAGGAGTCGGTACGGCGGACGGCGCCGGCGGCGTGCGCGCCGAAGTCGGCCAGGGGCCCGGGGCGGTCGTCGAGGTCGGCCAGGGGGATCTCGGCGCCGCGCGCGCCGAGGACGACGGCGCCGTGCTCCTCGCTGCGCACCAGCAGGAAGCCGATGCCGGGGTGGTTGGCGAGGGTCGTCAGGAGCGCGGGGTGGCGGGCGTCGATCTCCTCCTTGCTCATGCGGTGCGGCACGTCGGGGAAGGAGACCAGGCCGAGGTTGCCGGAGGCGAGGACGATCGGCTCGGAGCGGCGCGAGGACGGGCGGTGCTTCTCGGCGCCCTCCTCCACGGGCCTGCCCAGCGCGGCCCGGACGGCCGCGCGGGCCTCGGCGCCACTGTGAGTGCGCTGGGCCCGGCGCGGCACGGGCAGTCCGCAGCCGGCCCGGACGAGGTCCTGGAGGCCGAGCCCGTAGCGGGCGCGGAACGTCTCGCCGGGGCTCTGCCCGTGGTCGGACAGGACGACGATCCGGTACCGGCGCGGGGCGTGCTCGGCGACCTTCGCGATCAGCGCGAGGGAGCGGTCGAGGCGTGCGAGGACCTTCTCGGCGTCGCGGCTGACGGGCCCGGAGTGGTGGGCGACCTCGTCGTACGCGACGAGGTCCGCGTAGACCGCGCTGCGGCCCGCGAGCATGTCGCCGATGACCGCGGCGACGACGACGTCCCGCTCCACGACGGTCGCGAAGGCGCGGATGAACGGGTAGAGCCCGCCGCGGCCGACGCGGGGGCGCTGCCGGGTCAGCCGGGCCCGGGTGGACTGGCCGATCTCGCGGCCGGCCTCGGCGACGAAGGACAGGGCGGTGCGCACGGCGTTCGCCGGGTCGCTGAAGTACGCGAAGTAGCCGGCGCGCGAGCGGTTCTCCTTGCCGCGGCGGGCCGCGACGGACAGCACGAGGGCGACCTGTTCGGCGCCTCCGCTGAAGAGGTTGCCGCGGCTGGCGCCGTCCAGGGTGAGCAGGCCGCCGTCGCCGGTGTGCTCGATGGCGCGGCGCTGGAGTTCGGCGGCGCTGGTGGGCCGGTTGGAGACCTGGACCTCGCGGGTGTCCTTCTCGTACCAGCGGAACGCGGGCACGTCGTAGTTGCTGCCGTGCAGGATGCCGAGTTGGCTGGCGCCCGTCTGGCTGGACCAGTCGGTGCGCCAGGGCGTGAGGCGGTGGGTGCCGGCGCCGAGCCAGGCGCCGACGGTGGGCATCACGTCCTGGTTCACGGCGTCGCGCAGGACGTCGTGGCCGACGCCGTCGAGCTGGAGGAAGACGGTGCCGGGGGTGGACGGTCCCGCTCCGGCGCTCCCTCTGCGGCGACGCCGGTCGGCGAGGCGGTACAGGCGGCGGCGGTAGGCGTCGTCGTCGCGTACGGCGAGGGCTCCTCCGGTGGCGGACGCCACCGCGGACATCACGGCGGCGACCACGACGGCGGTCTCGGGGTTCGCCTCGCCCCGGCCGTCGGGGACGATGGCCAGGGCGAAGAGCAGCAGTCCGCCGTTGAGGAAGAAGACGACGAGGCCGAGGACGAGCGCGGGCACCAGCAGCAGGGCGCGCACGAGGAGCGGCCACACCAGCACGGACAGGACGGCGAAGGCCCCCGCGCCGAGCGCGGCGGTGACGCCGATGCGGGTGGCACTGTCGCCGTTGTCCGACTGGAGCTTGAAGTCCGGCAGGATCCCGGCGAGCACGAGCATCGTGACGGTGCTGACCGCCCACACCGCGATCGACCGCCAGCACATGCTGGCGAACCGCCGCCAAAGCCCCTCGCCCACGCCTCGCCCACCCTCTCGTCGTCACGTCGTCGACCCCGCGCCAAGCGTGTCATATGAGCGCGATACGTCCGGGTTTTCCCCTGACTGCGAACACAGGTGCCCGGCGCGGGGCGGCGCGGGACGAACGTGGTGCCGGTCAGCAGCCGTCGTAACCGGCCGTCGGCATCGACATCCGGCGGTGGACGCGCTTCTTCATCTCCGCGTTGTACGACGGCTCGGCGAGGCCCGCGGTCTCCAGGCGGACGCCGCGGCGCTCGCACTCGGCCGTGAACTCGTCGACCGAGCGCAGCGCGGCCCGCAGGACCCTCTCGCTCGGGGCGACGAACAGGTCGACGAGGCCCGCGTCGACGTCCGTCCACAGCACGTCGTGGTCGGAGCGCAGTGAGTGGGCGAGGAGTTCCCTGGTCACGACGTAGCCCCGGTCGGCGGCCCAGCGGGCGCACATCGCGTGCTGGCCGCGCGAGTCCACGAGGAAGGGGTCGACGTCCAGCTCCTCCAGCGGCGTCAGGCTGGCGATCGCCGTGACGCGGACCGCGCCGGCCGCGGTCTCCCCCGCCGTTTCACCCATGGTGTCCCCCTCACCTCCGGTTTCCCCGACGACCCTACTCCTGCCCGTAGGCTCGGGGGGAGTCGCACGGAGGAGGTCCTGGAGGTGCCGGTGGAGATCACCTGGTGGGGTCACGCGACCTGCACGGTCGAGGACTCGGGAATCCGCGTGCTGACCGACCCGCTCTTCACGCGCCGCCTCGCCCATCTGCGCCGGCGCCGCGGGGCGCCCCCACCGCCCGAGGCCGCCGTCGCCGACGTCGTGCTCGTCTCTCATCTGCACGCCGACCATCTGCACGTCCCGTCCCTGGCCCGGCTCGCGCCCGGCACCCGGGTCCTGCTCCCGCGAGGGGCCCGGCGCGCGGTGCCCGGCCTGCGCAGGCTCACGCATCTGCGGCTCACGGAGGTCGAGCCGGGCACCCGCGTAAAGGTGGGCGACCTCGTCATACGCGCCGTGCCCGCGTCGCACGACGGGCGGCGCATCCCGGTGGGACCGCACCGCTCCCCCGCGCTCGGGTTCGTGGTGAGCGGCGAGGCCCGTACCTACTTCGCGGGCGACACCGGGCTCTTCGACTCCATGGCGGGGGCGGTGGGCGAGGTGGATGTGGCGCTCCTGCCGGTCGGGGGGTGGGGACCCTGGCTCGGGCCGCACCATCTGGACGCGGGCCGCGCCGCCGAGGCGCTCGCCCGGATCGCGCCGCGCAGCGCCGTGCCGGTGCACTACGGGACGTACTGGCCGATCGGCATGGACGCGGTGCGACCGCATGAATTCCACACGCCGGGCGAGGAGTTCGTGCGGCGCTCCGCCCAGCTGGCGCCCGAGGTGACGGTGCATCTGCTCGGTCACGGTGAGAGCGTGAGGCCGGAGGTCGCCAGGTGAATCCGGTCAGTGGCGCGGGCCACGAGCTGCTCGCCGCCGCGGTGACGCACGCGCCGCCGGAGTCCACCCAACAGGCCGTCGGATACCCGTCGTTGTTCCTGCTGATCGTGATCGGGGCGCTGGTGCCGGTCGTCCCCACGGGGGCGCTCGTCAGCTCGGCGGCCGTGGTCGCCTTTCATCAGACGGCGCCGTTCTCGCTGCTCCTGGTGTTCGGAGTCTCCGCGTCGGCGGCGTTCCTCGGCGATGTGGCGCTGTACTGGCTGGGGCAGCGCGGCATGCGGTCGAAGAACGGGTCGAAGTGGCTCGGCGCGATCCGCGACCGGGCGCCCGAGGAGCGGCTCGCGCAGGCGCAGGACAAACTCGCCGACCACGGGGTGATGGTGCTCGTCCTGTCCCGGCTCGTGCCCGCCGGGCGCATCCCCGTGATGCTGGCGTGCCTGATGGCGAGGATGCCGCTGCGGCAGTTCGCGCGCGGGGACGTCCCGGCGTGCCTGGCCTGGGCCGTGACGTATCAGCTCATCGGCATCCTCGGCGGCTCCCTGTTCAGTGAGCCGTGGGAGGGCGTGGTGGCGGCGGTCGGCCTGACGCTGGTGATCAGCGCGGCGCCCGCCGTGTGGCGGCGGGCGCGCGGGGGCCGCTCAGACGGTCAGCACGCGTGAGGCGCCGACCGGCAGGTCCCACAGGTCTTTGCGCGCAAGTCCCGCCTTCTGCCAGGCGGCCCGTACGCGCGTGAGGGGTTCGAGGACCGGCTCGGCCGAGAGCAGGAACGTGGCCCAGTGCATGGGCGCCATACGGCGCGCGCCCACGTCCTGCGCGGCCTGCACCGCATCCTCCGGGTCGCAGTGGACGTCCTTCAGCCACCAGCGCGGCTCGTAGGCGCCGATGGGCAGAAGCGCCAGGTCGATGCCGGGGTAGCGGCTGCCGATCTCGGAGAACCAGTGGCCGTATCCGGTGTCCCCTGCGAAGTAGACCCGCTGTCCCTCCAGGTCGGTGAGGACCCAGCCGCCCCACAGGGTGCGGCAGGTGTCGACGAGGCTGCGCTTGGACCAGTGGTGCGCCGGGACGAAGTCGAAGCGCACGCCGTCCAGTTCCGCCGCCTCCCACCAGTCGAGCTCCGTGACGCAGGTGAAGCGGCGGCGGGTGAACCAGCGGCCGAGTCCGGCGGGGACGAACACGGGTGTGTCCCTCGGGAGCCTTTTGAGGGTGGGGGCGTCCAGGTGGTCGTAGTGGTTGTGGCTGATGACGACGGCGTCGACGGGCGGCAGGGCGCTCCAGGCGACGCCGGCCGGGGTGACGCGGGCCGGGGTGCCGAGGATCTTGCGGGACCAGACCGGGTCGGTGAGCACGGTGAGGCCGCCTATGCGCAGCACCCAACTGGCGTGCCCGGCCCAGCTGACGGCGACGGTACGGGCGTCCACGGTCGGCAGCGGTCCCGGCTCGAACGGCAGGGCGGCGATCTCGTTCAGCGCGTCGGGCGGCGGACGCAGCGCGCCCTCCCTGGCGAACCGGGCGAAGGCGCGCAGTCCGGGCAGCGGCGCCGTCAGGCGGTCGGCGAACGACTTGGGCCACATACGTCCCCCGCCGAGCGGCTTCGGCTCGGCGAGGGGTACGAAGGACGCGGGGGCATCAGCTCGCTGTGCCGTCGACTCGGACTGCTGCGTCATCGAGGACTCTCCCATCCCTTGACGTCGGCCCTGAGATCGTCGAGAGCCGACTGCAACATGCTCAACGCGCGCTGTACATGCGGCAATTCCAGAGGATCCGGCGCGGAGAGAGACGTCATACGCTCTTTGGGGGTTGAGCCGAGGAAGGGGCCGGTGGACAGGCGTACCCGCAGCACCGCCAGGTCGTCGCCGAAGCGGTGGCCGCCGGGGGTGGGCATGCCGAGCCGCTCGGAGAGCCGGTCCTCCAGGTCCTGGGCGTCGCCGACGCCGCGGGCGGCGAGCGCGGGACGCAGCCGGTCCAGGTCCGCGTACAGATGGCGGCCGGCTTCGGGCGGCCGGGCGAGTCCGCCGGAGCGGAGCACCGCGCGGTGCACGGCGGCGGCCACGCGCGCGTGGAGCGCGGTCGTGGCGTGCAGGTGCGCAGTGATCCCGGCGGGCTCGCCGAGCGCGTACGCCGCTGCCGCCGCGGCGGGGGCCGAGAGGACCGCGCCGAGCGCGGTGAGGATGTCCAGGACGCGGGCGCGCAGCGCGGCTCCGCGCGCGGTGGCGGGGAGGCGGGCGACGGCCGCGGGCAGGCCGGGCGGCAGGTAGGCGCCGGTGAGGTCGGTGACGACGGTGACGTGCTCGGGCAGCATCTCGGCGGGGCCGATCAGGACGGTGGCGCGGGCCGGGTCGTGGTGCAGGGTGTCGCGCCAGGTCTCGTCGCTGACGATGTGCAGGCCCTCCTCCGCGGCGGCCTCGACCGCCTCGTGCAGGATCTCGGGCGGCGGCACGGTCCCGGTCGGGTCGTCGGCGACGGACAGGACGAGGAGCCGCGGGTCGCCGCCCTCGGCGCGGACGCGGCGCGCGGTTTCGAGGAGGGCGTACGGATCGGGGACGCCGCCGCACTCGGCGGGCGTCGCCACGTGGAAGACGGACCGGCCGAGCAGCCGCGCCTGGGGCTCCCACCAGGCCGGGCAGGGCCGGGGCAGCAGCACGTCGCCGCCGATCGCGGCGGTCAGGGCGAGGAGCAGGGGTGCGCCTCCGGGCGCGGCAGCGGTGCCGCCCGGTTCGGTGGGCAGCCCGCGACGCTGCCAGTAGCCGCAGGCGGCGTCGAGGAGGGAGGGGGAGCCGCCGGGCGGCTGCGGGGCGGCCGGGTCCGCGGCGGCGGCCGCGGCGGCCAGCTCGGGCAGGACGGGAAGGCCGTCGTCCGGCAGCGGCGGCCCGTACCGGACGGGCCCGTGCCCCTCCAGGATCCCGTGGTCGTTCCCCCGCATGTGCCACCTCCACGCGCTGCCAGTCCGCACTGCCGACCTCATGGGCACCTCATACCCTCCCCAGCCTCTCCCGAGCCGCACACTCGCGCGCGGCCTGCACGGCAGGGACGGTGGCCGCGTCCCGGGATCGGGAGCACGTGGGAATGCGGCGAGGGGAGGGTCGCGCGGAGCTGGGCCGAGTGGGTGACGGGGCGCCGGCGGGGGCGGCGCCGGTCACCCCGCGCGCGTCCCTTACCCCCGCGCCCGCTCCACCCTGCGCTCGTCCCAGACGGGTTCGTCGGACTCGCGCAGTCGGCCGTCGCTGCCGAAGACGAGGTAGCGGTCGAAGGAGCGCGCGAACCAGCGGTCGTGCGTGACGGCGAGGACCGTGCCGTCGAACGCCTCCAGGCCCTCCTGGAGCGCTTCGGCGGACTCCAGGTCGAGGTTGTCCGTCGGCTCGTCGAGGAGGAGCGCCGTCACTCCGGCCAGTTCGAGCAGCAGGATCTGGAAGCGGGCCTGCTGGCCGCCCGAGAGCCGCTCGAACTTCTGCTCGGCCTGGGCCGTCAGCTCGTAGCGCCGCAGCCGCCCCATCGCCGCGCCGCGGTCCTTGGCGTGGTCGAGCCAGAGGATGTCGAGCAGGGTGCGGCCCTGGAGCTCGGGGTGGGCGTGGGTCTGTGCGAAGTGGCCGGGCACGACGCGCGCGCCGAGCCTCCACTCCCCCGTGTGCGCGACCGTGTCGTCGGGGTTCCCGGCGAGCAGGCGCAGGAAGTGCGACTTGCCCGAACCGTTCGAGCCGAGGACCGCGACCCGCTCGCCGTAGAAGACCTCCAGGTCGAACGGTTGCATGAGGCCGGTCAGCTCAAGGCCCTTGCAGGTGATGGCCCGCACGCCGGTCCGGCCGCCGTGCAGGCGCATGGTGATGTCCTGCTCGCGCGGCGGCTCGGGCGGGGGTCCCGCCTCCTCGAACTTGCGCAGGCGGGTCTGCGCCGCCGCGTAGCGGGACGCCATCTCGTGGCTGACCGCGGCCGCCTGCCGCAGGTTGAGGACGAGCTTCTTCAGCTGGGCGTGCTTCTCGTCCCAGCGCCTGCGCAGCTCCTCGAAGCGCGCGAACCGCTCGCGCCGCGCCTCGTGGTACGTCGCGAAGCCGGCGCCGTGCACCCAGGCGTCGGCGCCGGCCGGGCCCGGCTCGACGCTGACGATCTTCTCGGCGGAGCGGGCGAGCAGCTCCCGGTCGTGGGAGACGAACAGGACCGTCTTACGGGTCTCGCGCAGCTTCTCCTCCAGCCAGCGCTTGCCGGGCACGTCGAGATAGTTGTCCGGCTCGTCGAGGAGGAGGACCTCGTCGGTGCCGCGCAGCAGCGCTTCGAGGACGAGTCGTTTCTGCTCGCCGCCGGAGAGCGTGCGGACCTCGCGGAACTGGGCCGTGTCGTACGGGATGCCGAGGGCGGCCGTGGTGCACATGTCCCAGACCGTCTCGGCCTCGTAGCCGCGCGCCTCGGCCCAGTCGGACAGGGCCTGCGCGTACTCGAGCTGCGCCGCCTCGTCGTCGACGGTCATGATCAGGTTCTCGGCCTTGTCGACGGCCTTCGCCGCCTCCCTGATCCGCGGGGTCGCAACCGATACGAGCAGGTCGCGCACGGTCGTCTCGTCGCGTACCGAGCCGACGAACTGCGACATGACGCCGAGCCCGCCGCCGACGGTGACGGTGCCGCCGTGCGGCTTCAGCTCGCCGGAGATCAGCTTGAGGAGGGTCGTCTTTCCCGCGCCGTTCGGCCCGACGAGGGCGACCACGGAGCCCTCCCCGACCCGGAAGGAGACATCACCGAGCAGCGCCCGCCCGTCCGGCAAGTAGTACTCGAGGTGCGCGGCTTCCAGATGTCCCATGGTCCGCATTGTGGGCGCCCGGTCGGGTGAGGAGCAAAACGATTTCGGCACGCCCCCGGGGTGTGGGGCCCCACGGCGGGTACACGTGCGCAATGTGCGCTGACCTCGACCCTCTGACGACCCGGTGGACCGCACCCCCTCCGGGCCCCGGCCTGCGCGGCCGGCTCGCCGCCCTTGACCTGCGCGTTTTCGAGTATGCGGCGCGTCGGCACTGGCCCGGCGGCGACCGTGTCCTGCCCCGGCTGAGCCGCAGCGCGAACCATGGGGTGCTGTGGTTCGCGGCGGCGGGCGCGCTGGCGGTGGGCGGTTCGCCGAAGGCCCGCCGCGCGGCCGTGCGCGGGGTGGCCTCGCTCGCCGTGGCGTCCGCGACGATCAACACGCTCGGCAAGCGTTCGGTGCGCAGGCCGCGGCCCGTGCTCGACCCGGTGCCACTGGTGCGGCGCCTGAAGCGGCAGCCCGTCACGACGTCGTTCCCGTCCGGGCACGCGGCGTCGGCGGCCGCCTTCGCCACCGGCGTCGCGCTGGAGTCCCGCCTGCTGGGCGCGCTGGTGGCGCCCCTCGCGTTCTCCGTCGCCGCGTCCCGTGTCTATACGGGCGCGCACTTCCCGGGCGATGTCCTCGCGGGCGCCGCGCTCGGGGCGGGCGCGGCCTACGCGGTACGGGGCCTCGTGCCGACCCGCGACCAGATGCCGTCGCCGGGCCGGCCGCTGGTGGACGACGTGCCGAAGCTGCCCGGCGGTCAGGGCCTGGTGATGGTGGTCAACACCGGTGCGGGCACGCCGGACCAGGCGCGGACGCTGCGCGGCCTGCTGCCGCTCGCCGAGATCGTCGAGGCCGAGGGGTCCGATCTGCCCGCCGCGCTGGAGAGGGCGGCGACCCGGGCGCGGGCGCTCGGGGTGTGCGGCGGGGACGGCACGGTGAACACCGCGGCGGGCGTCGCCCTGCGCCACGGTCTGCCGCTCGCCGTCCTTCCCGGCGGCACGTTCAACCATTTCGCCTACGACCTGGGGATCGAGGACCCGGGCGATCTGTCGCGGGCCGTCGAGGCGGGCGACGCCGTCGCGGTCGACGTCGGCCGCTTCCGCTCGTCGGCCACCTCCGGGATCTTCCTCAACACCTTCAGCCTGGGCGTGTACCCGGAGCTGGTGAAGGAGCGCGAGCGCTGGTCGCGGCGGATCGGCGGACGGCTCGCCGACGTGGTGGCCGCCACGCACGTGCTGCGCCGCGACCACCCGTTGCAGGCCGAACTGGACGGCACGCGGCGGCCGTTGTGGATGGTGTTCGCCGGGAACTGCACATACCGCCGGATGGGGCTCACGGCGGGCCGGCGCGCGGATCTCGCGGACGGCCTGCTCGACGTGCGCGTGGTGCACGGCGGCCGGCTGCCGGGCGCACGTCTCCTGGCGGCGGCGTTCGCGGGGCCGCTGTCCCGCTCCCCGTTCCACGCCGCGGTCCGGCGCACGCGGCTGCGCATGGACCGCATCAGCCCCGGCACACCGCTGGCCTTCGACGGTGAAGTCGGGTCGTGCGGACGGGAGTTGACCATCGACAAGCAGCACGAGGCACTGCGGGTCTACCGGTCGCCGACCATACTGTGACAGCACGAACGAGTCCGTATAGCGAGATGGCCATCTCAATATTCGGCATAACGGCGTACGGTGATCTCACTGGGTTCACCGCTCACCGATCTTGCGAAGGGGACCGCCATGCCGAAGGAGACCGCCGTCTACACGCACGGCCACCACGAGTCCGTGCTGCGCTCCCACACCTGGCGCACGGCCGCCAACTCGGCGGCGTATCTGCGCGGTTCGCTGAAGCCGCACATGAAGATCCTGGACATCGGGTGCGGCCCGGGCACCATCACCGCCGACCTGGCGGCACTGGTTCCCGAGGGGCATGTCACCGGCGTGGACCAGGCCGCGGTGATCCTCGACCAGGCAAGGGCGACGGCGGCCGAACGCGGCCTGACCAACGTCGACTTCGCGACGGCGGATGTCCACGCGCTGGACTACCCGGACGACACGTTCTGCGTCGTGCACGCCCACCAGGTGCTCCAGCACGTCGGCGACCCGGTGCAGGCCCTGCGCGAGATGCGCCGCGTCACCAAGCCCACCGGTTTCATCGCCGTCCGCGATTCGGACTACGCGGCCATGACCTGGTACCCGAACGCGCCCGCCATGGACGGCTGGCTGGACCTGTACCGGCGGGTCGCCCGCGCCAACGGCGGCGAACCGGACGCGGGCCGGCGTCTCAAGTCCTGGGCACTGGAGGCCGGTTTCACCCCGGCCGACATCACCGCGTCCTCCTCCACCTGGTGTTACTCCGCGCCCGACGAGGTCGAGTGGTGGAGCGGCCTGTGGGCGGACCGCACCGTCGCCTCCGCGTACGCCGACCGCGCCACGAAGAGCGGCCACGCGACGGCCGCCCAGCTGGAGGAGATCTCCGAGGCGTGGCGGACATGGGGGAAGCAGCCTGACGCCTGGTTCTCGGTGCTGCACGGCGAAATCCTGTGCCGCAAGACGGATCACGGGAGCGAGGAGAGCTGAGCTGTGCGCCCGCGTCACCGTCCTCCCGGTGACGCGGGCGCGCCGCCTCACGACCGATCCCCGCCGCGCCCCCCGTTCCCCGCCGTTCCCCGCCGTTCCCCGGAAGTGATCACGCGTCCGCGCGTGGCCAACTACCCTCACCGCTATGGAGATCCTGGGAACCACGCTGCGTATCTGCGTCGAGGACCTGGAGTCCTCGGTCGCGTTCTACGAACGGCTCGCGGGCAGCCGGGCCCTGCGCTTCGAGCGCGGCGGGGTCTCCGTCGCGGCGGTCGGCTGCTTCCTGCTGATGAGCGGGCCGAAGGAGGAGATCGACGTCCTGCGCAAGGTCTCGGCGACGATCGCCGTCCCGAACGTCGACGAGGCCCACGCCGTCCTCAGCGCGTCCGGCGCACGCGTCCTCGCGGGACCGGTCCCGACGCCCGCGGGCCGCAACCTGATCGCGATGCACCCGGACGGCTCGGTCTTCGAGTACGCCGACCGGCAGGGCCAGGCTTGACGAGCGGTCGTGGTGGACCTGCCCGCGCGTGACCTGGTGGTCAGGGCGGGTCGGCTCGTGGCCAGGGACGGCGAGCTGCTGCTCCCCTGACCGCGCGCGCCGCCGCGCGCCGGGTCAGGACTCCCTGGGCCGCATGCTGAAGTCGTACTGGGCGGGCAGACGTTCGCCCGGCGCGGCGAGGCGTGCCCACAGTTCGGCGATGACCTCCGAGCCCTCGCGCAGGTCGGCGACCTCGAAGCCCTCGTCGAACACGGCCCGTGCCGCCTCCTTGTCGCCCTCGGCAAGGAGGAGCCGGGCCTCGACGAGCCGGAAGCGGCCGCGGGCGCGGGTCGTGGCGTGCAGCCGGTCCCAGACGGCGCGGGCCGGTCCGGGGCGGCGGGCCGCGAGCAGCGCGTCGATGGCCTCGCGGCCGAGCGCCGCGGTGGCCGCCGTCCAGGCCTCGCCGTCGTCGCGCCGCTCCTGGCACAGGTCGTC
The DNA here is from genome assembly GCF_055760475.1 of Streptomyces sp. DS1-CR2. NCBI lineage: Bacteria > Bacillati > Actinomycetota > Actinomycetes > Kitasatosporales > Streptomycetaceae > Streptomyces > Streptomyces sp. DS1-CR2. The sequence goes on along the minus strand of NZ_CM147085.1, from coordinate 7,134,688 downwards.
GAAGGCTTCGGCATAGCGGTCGGCTGCGCGTTCGTGATGGCCGGCCTCCTGGTCGGCGACGGCCAGGCAGCGCAGCAACGGCCAGAGGGACGGGGCGAGTTCGAGGCCGCGCTCCCAGCTGCGTACGGCCTGGGCCAGGTCGCCCGCATGCCATTGGGCGACGCCGAGGTGGTACTCGGTGAGCGGCTGTGCGGGCGCCGTTTCCAGCATGTCCCGCCAGTGCGGCGCGACGAGGGTGGGACCGGGCGGTCCGACGCGGCGCGGCTCGGGGATGGAGCCGGTGCGCAGGAGGTCGAGCCAGGGTTCCTGGGCCGGGCCGAGGCCCGACTCGGCGAAGGGGGTGCCGGGCAGCTTGAAGTCACCGCGCAGCACTTCGAGGGCGCCCCACCCGGAGCCCTCCGCGAGCGACTCCTCCGGTTCCGCGTCGGCGTGCGGGCGCCAGGCCGCGTAGGCGGCGTCGACGTCCGCCCTCGGCAGCGCGGCTTCGAGGCACTCCTCGACCTCGCCGCGCGCGGCCGCCCAGTCTTCGGCCGAATGCACGGCGTCGGGCGCCGCGGACAGCGGTCCGTACGACTCCAGCCACGCGAACTCGCCCTCGGCGTCCAGGCGTACGTGCTCCAGCTGGGTGCGGGCGAGGCCCGCCTGTATCTCGGCGTAGCCGCCCGTGCCCGGCTCGGTCAGCCACTCCTGCCAGCGCCGCCCGCCCTCGCCGTGACCCCACAGGAACAGCTTGCGGCCGCGCAGCAGGTCGGTCGAGGTCTGTACGAGCCCGTGCCCGTCGTCGTCGAGCGCGGCGATCCAGCGGCGCTGCCCGTCGGGGACCTCGTAGAAGTAGTCGGCCGGGAATTCGCCGCTGAGGGGGTAGGTGCGGTCCACGCCGTCGGACTCCGGGACGGGGACGCGGCGCAGGCTGCGCTCGTAGCCGAAGTGCCAGGCCTCGTCGGCGGGGGCCAGGACGCGGTGTTCCTCGGGGACGGCGATGTTCGACCACCAGTAGACGGGCGCGGGCCGTTCGTGGGGATTGCGTATCCGCACCCCCACGTGGAGGAAGTCGGAACCGGCGGGCAGCCACAGGTCCACCTGGAACGGCAGGTCGCGCAGGCGCTCCCACTCCCACAGGCGCAGCATGTCGCCGCCGTCGGGCGCGGTGACGCGGGCGGCGTGCAGGGGTGCGCAGGACAGGGTGGTGTGCCCCGTCGCGCCGATGTTCCACTCGATGCCGCCGGAGAACCAGGCGCCGTTGAGGGCGAAGTCGGCGGGCTGGAACACCGGGTTGCGGTAGAGGAGTTCACGGTCGGTGGGCTTGTGGAACATCGAGTGGACACGGCCGCCGAGGCCCGGCAGAACCGTGACGCGCAGCCGGTCGTTCTCGATCACGAGCGTGTCGAGGGTGAGGGGGGCGCGCTCGCGCCCGTAGCCGTTCTTGAGCCGCTCCGGCAGGATGCTGCGCAGCTTCTCGTAGCCGATCTGGCGGGCCATGTCGCGCGGCATGCCCTGCTTGGAGCGGTCGTCGACTTCGTGGAGTTCGTCGAGGGGCCGCAGCGGCGGCAGCGGGTCGGGGGCGCCCACCGCCACGCCGGGCAGGGTCAGTACGTCGCGTCGAAGGGTCGTCCGCTCGGCCTGCGAGTCCGTCAAGTCCGCCTCCTGGTCCATGGGGCCCGCCGTCCGCACGCGGAGTGCCCCGACGACCATGGAACAGGCTCGCCCCCGAGCTGACCAGGGGCTCTCCAGGTCAGAATTAAGCAAAGGCGCATTTCGGCCCGCCGGGTTACTCTCCGCGGATGGGAACGCAGCACACCTACAGGGTCATCGTCCGCGGCACATGGGACGGTCTGGCGGACGGCGCGCGCGAGCGGCTGCTCGCCGAGGCCGACGAGCACGGGCTCGCGTCGATGAGGTTCACGCCGGAGGGATCGCTCACGTACGACCGGGTGCTGAAGCACTTCTCGTACCGGTTCGTCGTGGAGTCGGATGCCGAGGACGGCGCGGAGATGGCGGAGGCGCTCGCCGAGGAGCGGGCCGAGGCGTCGCTCAGGGCGCTCGGTGAGGGGTACGGCTTCGGGTCGCTGAAGTCGTCGGCGACGGACATGGACACGATGAAGGTCAACCGGAAGCACCGGGCATCTCGGCCGTGAGCGCCCAGCGCTCGTGGTCGCGCCAGGCGCCGTCCACGAAGATGAAGTCGGGCGAGTAGCCCTCACGGCGGAACCCGGCGCGGCGGGCGAGCGCGATGGACGCCTTGTTGCCCGGCTGCATGTTGATCTCCAGGCGGTGCAGTCCGAGGGGGCCGAAGGCATACCGGACGACGAGGCCGAGGCCCTCGCTCATGATGCCGCGGCCCGCCGCGTGCGCGAACACGCCGTAGCCGAGGGCGCCGCTGCGGAAGCCGCCGCGGACGATGTTGTTGATGTTGATGAAGCCGGCGATTTCGCCACCGCCCCCGTCGTCCGTCCGCTCGCACACCAGGAATCCGCAGCGGGTCGGATCGTCGATGAGTGCGCCCGCGTAGGCGGCGTAGGTGTCGGCGGCGGTGGGCGGGAAGAGCCAGGGGTGGTGCAGCTCCGCGCTCTCCCGCGCCCGCGCGGTGAACTCTTCTCCGTCCGCGAGCGTGAAGGGGCGTATGCCCACGTGGGGGCCTTCGTCGAGGTAGCGGCGGCTGGTGGCGGACATCCGGCCAGCCTACGCCGCGGCCGTGGGGCGGCAGCCGGTCCGTGTCACTTGCGCCTGCTGATGAAGTAGCCGCCGCAGATCGCCCCGATGACGGCGACGGCGCCGAGCACCAGACAGAGCGGCATCGACACCTCGGGGAGCAGCAGGCGGATCCTGACCTGCCGGGTGTTCTCGAGGATGAAGACGACGACGAGGACGACCAGCACGATGACGGCGATCCGGCCCCGTGTGAAGGTGCCGGTGACGCCGCTCCTGTCGGAGCTCGCCGTGTCCTTGGGACTCATCCGTGGACCCCTCCGTCGGAGCGACGCGTGCCTTCTCCGCCCAGCATGGGCAGCCGGGCGGGTTCGCGCACGGCGGGGTGTCCCTCCGGGGCGGGGCGCGCGGCCGTACGGGTGACGGCCCCGGCCCCGGGTCGCCCTACTGTCCGACGACCGGCAGCTCCAGGACGCCGGTGTCCTCGGGCGCGCTGGTGACGGTGACGGGCTTGATGCCCTTGTTGCCGCCGTACGCGTCGTCGCTCGCCGCGATGACGAACTGGAGACGGTGCCCCGTCTCGTAGCGGTGGACGATGCCGGGCAGCGACACTGTGAAGGAGCGGGTCACGTCCGGCACACGGACCGGTGCGACCAGTCGGTGGACGAGTGTCTTGCTGCCGTCCGGCGCGATGTCGTACAGCTTCGCGAAGAGGACGAGTTTGTCGGCGGCGTCGTCCGAGTTCTGGACGCGCTCGGTCTTCGGTGAGACGACCTTGAGGGTGGCCTTCGGGGCGCCCACGACGTCGGTCGTGCGGGTCAGGGGCTCGCTGGTCCAGCCGAGGTAGGTGCCCGCGGTGTCGCGCGGGGCGGGGTCGGGCAGGCCGATCAGGCCGGCCAGGGAGGACTCGGAGTGGCTGGTGGGGATCAGCCAGTTCGCGTACGCGCGGCTGCCGCGCGCGACCTTCGCCCGGTTGTCGACGAGCTTGCCGTCGCCGGACAGATACACCTTCCGGCTCAGGGCCGGGACGCTCTGCGCGGTGGCGTAGGTCTGGTCCGGGTCCGTGATCCAGTCGCGGTAGTAGGCGAACGCGGGGCCGGTGTCGACGTCCTTCTTGTGCTGGAGGTAGCGGTCGAACCAGGCGAGGATCCGCTTGCCGACGTACGAGGTCTCCAGGTTGCCCTGCGCGAGGTTGAGTTCGCCGCTCGCCGGATCCGTGAGGCCGCCGCTGTGACCCCAGGACTGCCAGATCATCTTGGTGGTCGTGCCCTGCGCCTTGAGGGTCCCGTACGTGGCCTGCGCCTCGTTCAGGTTGAAGAGGCTGTCGGACTGGCCCTGCACGAGCAGCGTCGGCGCCTTGACCTGCTTCAGGTACGAGACCGGGGAGACGCTGCGCGCGTAGTCGAGCATCGGTCCCGCCTTGTCGGACGGGTAGCGGCCGGAGTTCAGGGTGCTGATCGTCTCGCAGGCGTCGGTGACGAAGTGCAGGCAGGTCAGCTTGTTGATCCGGGACGGGTCGAGGGACGGTTCGAGGAGGGGCTGGCCCTCGCCGATCAGGTAGAAGCCGTTGGTCCACTGCCACTTGAAGGAGCCGGGGACGGAGCGGTCGGCGGCGTTGTTCGGGTCGAGGGAGTACGCCAGGTCGTTCCAGGTGATCATCGGGACGAGCGCGTCCACGCGGTGGTCGACCGCCGCGGTGGCCAGCTGGATCGCGCCGCCGTACGAGCCGCCGATCATGCCGACGCGGGGGTCGCCCTTGCCGTCCTCGGTGACGTAGTCGGCCTTCGTGCCGTCGTCGGCCGCGCGGGTCCCGGCGAGGAAGTCGACCAGCCCGGAGGCCGCGGCGCCGTCGATGCGGGGGTCGTCGAGCGAGACGAGGCACCCCGACTTGCCGAAGCCGAGTCCGGAGTAGACGAGTCCGACGTAGCCGCGCGCGGCGAAGGCCTTGCCGATGGCGTCGGTCGAGCCGTCGGACTTGTTGCCGCCGAAACCGTTGGTGGCGAGGACGGCGGGTGCGGTGTGGGTGGCGTCGACGCCGGCGGGCCGGTAGAGGTCGGCATCGACGACGCAGGTGCGGCCGCCTGCCCGGACGGTGAACTTCAGTGCGGTGACGGTGTATTCGCCCGTCTGCTGCGTCTGTGGCGTCGCGTTCGCGGGCGCTGCGAGGGCGAGGGGCGCGGCGACCATGGCGCCGAGGGCGAGGGCCGGCGCCAGTGGTGACCGCGGTCGGGATCGGGGCACAGCACGGGACACGGCTACCTCCACGCTGAGGAAGACCCACCGGCTACCGACCGGTAAGTCTGGGCGTGGTCATGTTGTGACACGTGTCATACACAGGTCAATCACCGGGACGCGTGTTTCTTGACGAAGATTCAGTAACCGAAAGATTCAGGCCAGCGCGGGCACGTCCAGGCTCAACGTCCCGGCGTCCGCGTCGAGTTCAGCCGTCATGCCGAAGGGGATCGTCAGCGCCCCCTCGCAGTGCCCGAAGCCGAACTCCTCGACGATCGGTACGCCGAGACCGCCGAGCCGGTCGGCGAGCAGCGCGCGCAACCCGTCGTACGCCTCGCACTCCGCCCAGGACCCGAGCAGGATCCCCGAGACCCCGTCCAGCCAGCCGGCACGCAGGAGTTGGGTGAGGTAGCGGTCGATGCGGTACGTCTCCTCGCCGGTGTCCTCCAGACACAGCAGCCCGCCCGCGGCCGACAGCCGGGCGTGCGGGTTGCCCACGTCGGCGGCGAGCAGACAGAGGCAGCCGCCGAGTGTGACGCCGCGCGCGGTGCCGCCCACGAGCGGCCGTCCGCCGTCCACCGACGTGATGGTCTGTACGGTCTCCGGCGCGAAGAGCGTGGCCTTCAAGTGGTCCTGCGCGCGGGCGCTCTTGACGAAGTCGGCCGCCGCGACCATCGGTCCGTGCAGGGTCGCGAGACCGAGCCGGGCGGCGAACGCCTCGTGCAGCGCCGTGATGTCGCTGTACCCGACGAACACCTTGGGCCCGGCCGCCCGCATCGCGTCCCAGTCGAGCAGGTCGGCCATGCGCTGCGCGCCGTATCCGCCCCGCGCGCACAGGACGGCGTCGACGGACGGGTCGCACCAGGCCCGCTGGAGACCGGCGGCGCGCTCGGCGTCACTGCCCGCAAGGTAGTCGAACCGCCCATGGACAGAGCGGACTTGGGGTTCGACGACGGGTTCGAGGTCCCAGCCGCGCAGGATGTCGAGACCTGCCTCCAGCCGGCCCTCGGGCACGGGTCCGCTGGGCGCGGCGACGGCGACGCGCGCTCCGGGGGCGAGGCGTGCGGGTCGGGTCAGCGGTGTCGGTGACGTCACTTGGACAGCTCCAGCGTGGGGATCCCGGTCGGATGGAGGCCGAACACCTGGGCATACAGGGAGAGTTCGGACTCCAGGGCGCGGATCACGGTGTCCGCGCGCCGGAACCCGTGGCTCTCGCCCTCGAAGGCGATGTACGCGTGCGGGACACGGCGCCCCTCCAGACGGGCGAGGAAGCGCTCGCACTGCACGGGCGGGCAGATCACGTCGTCGAGGCCCTGGAGCAGCAGGAACGGCGCGGTGAGCTGCTCCGCGTGCTCGGCCGGCGAGCGCTCCACGTATCGCGCGGGAACTTCGGCGAGCGGTCCGACGAGCGACTCCAGGTACTGGGACTCGAAGTCGTGGGTCTCGCCGGAGCCCCAGGCCGTGAGGTCGAGGATGGGGTAGAGGATCGTGCCGCAGGCGTAGACGTCGGTGCCGGTCAGGGACGCGGCCGTGGTCCAGCCTCCGGCGCTGCCGCCGCGGATCGCGAGCCGGTTGCGGTCTGCGGTGCCCTCGGCGGCGAGCGCGAGCGCCACGGCGGCGCAGTCCTCGACGTCGACGACGCCCCACTGTTCGCGCAGGCGGTTGCGGTACTCACGGCCGTAGCCGGTGGAGCCGCCGTAGTTGACCTCGGCGACGCCGATGCCGCGCGAGGTGAAGTAGGCGATCTCCAGGTCGAGTACGAGGGGCGCGTGCCCGGTGGGGCCGCCGTGGGCCCACACGACGTAGGGCGGGAGTTCGTCGTCGGGCGCGGCGTGGGTGGGGCTGTGCGGCGGATAGATGTGGGCGTGGATGTCCCTGCCGTCGGGGCCCGCGAAGGTGCGGATCTGCGGCTCCGGGCAGTACGCGGGGTCGACGGCGTCGGTGTGCGCGGCGCCGACGACGCGCGCCCGGCCCGTACACGTGTCGAGCTCCACGACCTCGTGGCCGGTGCGGGGGCTGGCGGCGATGCCGACGACGCGGGTGCCGTGCACGGCGAGGGCGGGGCTCCACTCGGTCCAGGGTCCGGCCGTGTCCACGACCTCGCCGGTCGCCGGGTCGAGCACGCCGAGCGCGGTGGCGCCGACGCCGTGGACGACGGCGATCAGGCCGCTCTCCAGCGGGGCGAACCAGCGGTGGCCGATCTTCCAGAGCGGCCCGCCGAACTCCTCCTCGCGCGGGCACAGGGCCCGCGGTTCGCCGTCCGGGCCGACGCGGTAGAGGTTCCACCAGCCGCTGCGGTCGCTGGAGTAGACGAGGGCGCCGTCCGGAGCCCACTCCACCTGCGCCACGGACTCTTCGGGCCCGCCGAACGCCGTCCTCGCCCCGCTGAACGTGCCGTCCTCGGCCACGTCCGCGACGACCAGCTCCGTACCGTCCCACGGCATGCGCGGATGGTCCCAGGCGAGCCAGGCGGCGCGGCGGCCGTCGGGCGAGAGGCGGGGTCCGGTGACGAACCGGTGGCAGGCGTCGGAGAGTTCGCGCACGGCGGCGCGGTCCCCGGCCGCGCTTCCGTCGAGCGGCACCGCGGCGGCGACGCGGCGCACGTCGGTCGGCCCGTCCCCGGTGAACTCCTCCAGGACGCACCACACTTCGCCCCGGTCGAGGTGGATCTGCGGATCGGCCCAGCGCAGCCCGTCCCCGACCGCGGAGACGGGGGTGAGCGGGCGGGGTACGGCGCCGGGAGCGTCGGGCTCGTAGGCGTAGAGCCGCTGGTCGGCGAAGTCGACAAACACCACAAGCGGCCCATGCGACCCCTCGGGCCGCACGGCGCCGGCCCACGGCTGGCCGCCGTACTCGATGACGCGGCTGCGCACGTTCCACGGCGCGGGCAGCACGGTGTGCTCCGAACCGTCGGCGCGCCGCCTGACCAGGGCCCGCCGGCCGCCCTCGCCGGGGCGGGGCTCGGTCCACCACGCCTCGTCGCCGACGAAGCCGACGTACTCCGGCTTCCCGTCGTGCGCGGCGGCGAGCGCGGCCGTGATCGGCGACGGCCACGATCCGTAGTTCTGGATCAGCACCAACTTGTCCACGCCCCCCATGACTTCAGAGGCCCCCATATTCTCCACGTGCGACGCCATTTCCTAGACCGTCTCCCCAACCGATGCCGAAACCCGCCCGACGGCGCCTACGCGGACCGCAGGAAGCGGTCGAGCACGCGGACGCCGAAGTGCAGCGCCTCTACCGGGACCCGCTCGTCCACGCCGTGGAAGAGCGCCTGGTAGTCGAAGCCCTCGGGGAGCTTCAGCGGCGCGAAGCCGTAGCCCGTGATGCCTAGCCGCGAGAACTGCTTGGCGTCGGTGCCGCCCGACATGCAGTACGGCACGACGTGCCCCTCGGGCGCGAACTCCTCGACGGCCGCGCGCATCCCCGCGAACGTCGGCGAGTCGACCGGCGCCTGGAGCGCGACCTCGCGGTGCTCGAACTCCCAGTCCACATCGGGTCCGGTGAGCCGGTCGAGGGTCTCGCGGAACTCGTCCTCGCCGCCCGGCAGATACCGGCCGTCGATGTGCGCGCTCGCCTCACCGGGGATCACGTTGATCTTGTATCCGGCGGACAGCATCGTCGGGTTGGCGCTGTTGCGGACGGTCGGCGCGACGAGAGCCGCGGCCGGGCCGAGCTTGGCGAGAAGTTCGTCGGCCGAGAAGCGCGGGGAGCCCACGCCGGCGTCGATGCCGTACAGGGCGGCGAGTTCGGTGAGCGCGGCGGCCACGGTCGGAGTGAGCCGCACCGGCCACTCGTGCGCGCCGATCCGCGCGACGGCGGCGGCGAGCCTGGTGACGGCGTTGGCGTGGTTCACCTTCGAGCCGTGGCCCGCCTTGCCGTGCGCGGTGAGCCGGAGCCAGCCCGTGCCGCGCTCGCCCGCCGCGATCGGGTAGATCTGCTTGCCGTAGCCGTCGTGGAAGGTGAAGGCGCCCGATTCGCTGATGCCCTCGGTACAGCCCTCGAAGAGGCCCGCGTGCTGGTCGGCGAGGAAGCCGGAACCGTCCTCGGCGCTCGCCTCCTCGTCGGCGGTGAAGGCGACGACGATGTCCCGGCGCGGGCGCACCCCGGCGCGGGCCCACTGCCGGACGACCGCGAGGATCATCGCGTCCATGTTCTTCATGTCGACCGCGCCCCGGCCCCACACGACCCCGTCGCGGATCTCTCCGGAGAACGGGTGCACGCTCCAGTCGGCGGCCTCCGCGGGGACGACGTCGAGGTGGCCGTGGACGAGCATCGCGTCGGCGGACGGGTCCGTGCCGGCGATGCGCGCGACGACGTTCGTGCGCCCCTTCGTGCGCTCGAGGAGGGTGGGCTCAAGGCCGGCTTCGGCGAGCTTTTCGGCCGCGTACTCGGCGGCCGGGCGTTCCTGGCAGTCGCCGCCCCCGCGGTTGGTGGTGTCGATGCGGATCAGCTCGGACGTGAAGGTCACGACCTCGTCGAGCGCCTGATCGTCCACCTGAAATGCCTGGTCAGCCATACTGTTCCTCCACCGCGGCCGAGACGATCGTGGTGACCGCCTTGAAGGTGCGGATGCCGTCGTACATGGTGTCGTTCGTGTAGGAGACCCTGCGCTCGCCGGTGCGCCGGACTCCGGGCACCACCGTCGCGGCCATCGACAGATGCTCGGCGTCGAATGCGAGCTCGATGGTGAACGGGCCGCCCTCGACGGGCTCGTGGCGCACGGCGAGCGCCGCCGCCTCCTTCGCCGCGGCCCGGATGTCGGCGGCGGTCCGCTTCGGCGTACGACACACAGCCGCATACCGGGACACATAGTCCTTGACCGCGACCTTGCGGGCCTCGGGCGCGTAGCCGAGCGCGTCGTCGCAAGTGAGGTCGTCGCCGGTGACGAGGACGACGGGTACGCCGTACTCGGCGACGACGTGCGCGTTCAGCAGGCCCTCGCTCGCCCGTACGCCGTTGATCCAGACGCCGGTGATGGAGTTGGCGAGGTAGGTGTGGGCGAGCACGCCCTCCGTGCCGGCGCCCGTGTGGTAGCCGATGAACGCGATGCCGTCGACGTCGCCGTGCTGGACGCCCTCGACCATGGAGAGCGTCTTGTGGCGGCCCGTGAGCATCTCCGCGCGCTCGTCGAGCTGCTCCAGGAGCAGATTGCGCATCGACCAGTGCGCCTCGTTGATGAGCACCTCGTCGGCACCCCCGTCGAAGAAGCCGAGCACGGCGGCGTTGACGTCCGAGGTGAACAGCGACCGGCAGCGTTCCCACTGCGGGGTGCCGGGCAGCACGTCGCCCGGCCAGGTCACACCGGTGGCGCCCTCCATGTCGGCGCTGATGAGGATCTTCATGGCGCATCACGGTACGCGCCGGGGAACGCGCAGGCCAGAGCCACCCGGAGAGCCAGAGGTCCAGTCCACCGAAAGGCGGCGGGCGCCCCTGTGGCCGGCGGATGCGCCGGTGTCAGGACGCGGCCGGGTCCCGGCGCTCCTCGACCTCGTCCGTCTTCATCGCCCGCGTCTCGCTCTTGAGGATCCGGAGCGACCTGCCGAGCGCGCGCCGTGTCGGGCAGTTTCCTCGAACCGAACAGGACGATGGCCACGATCGCCACAATGAGCAGGTGCCAGGGCTCAAGACCGTTGACCGTTGTGGAACATTTTCGCCCCATCCTTCGTCTCTTCGGATGAGGTGGGCACCACGGACGGCACCCACCAAGAAGCTTGCTACATTGCGCAACTGCACAACCCCGGATCCGAGTGAGGGCGCACCCCATGGCAGGCACCCGTGAGCAGTTGGCACCCGCGCGCCGAGGCGGCGGTGCCAAGTCCCCCGTACGCGCGGCGCGACCGAGGCGCAGCCGCGTGCGCTTCACGCTCGCGATAGCCCTGTCTCTGCTCGTCCTCCTGACGGGTGGCGTCGGCTGGGTGTATCTGAAACTCGGCGGCGACATCAACACGTTCAGCTCGGACGGCATCTCCGGCGACCGCCCCGACGCCGACGCGTCGAAGGGGGAGAACGTCCTCGTCATCGGCTCCGACGCGCGCACCGGGGGCAACGAGGCACTCGGCGGGGGCGACAAGGGCGACATCGGCCGCTCGGACACGGCGTTCCTGCTGCACATCTACGCCGACCGTCGCAACGCCGTGGCGGTGTCCGTCCCGCGCGACACCCTCGTCACGATCCCGCCCTGCAAACTGCCCGACGGCAGCTGGACCAGCACGCGGCCCGACACGATGTTCAACGCGGCGTACTCGACCGGCGAGACCCCCGACGGGAACCCCGCCTGCACGCAGAACACGGTGGAGAAGCTGACGGGTCTGCGCGTCGACCACACCGTCGTCGTGGACTTCAAGGGCTTCGCCGCCCTGACCGACGTCGTCGGCGGCGTGAAGGTGTGCCTCCCGCAGCCCATCTACCAGCGCGACCTGAACCCCCATCGCACGACCCCCGGCAAGCTCCTGTTCCCGCGCGGCGAGCAGAGCGTCTCCGGGCAGAAGGCCCTCGACTACGTCCGCCTGCGGCACGGCATCGGCGACGGCTCCGACATCGGCCGCATCAAGCGGCAGCAGGCCTTCGTCGGCAGCCTGATCAAGGAGATCAAAAGCAACGGCCTGACGCCCACGAAGCTCCTGCCGCTCGCGAACGCGGCCACGCGGTCGATGACCGTCGACTCCGGCCTCGGCTCCGCCGACAAGCTCCTCTCCTTCGCGATGTCCCTCAAGAACGTCGACCTGCACAACACCAAGTTCGTCACGATCCCCTGGCGCTACGAGGGAAGCCGCGTCGCGGTCGTCGAGCCGGACGCCGACGCGCTGTGGGCGTCGCTCAGGGAGGACCGGACACTCGACGGGAAGGACGCCAGCGGCAAGAAGGGCGCCCGGTCGAGCGCCTCCTCCGCGCCCTCCGCCGCGCCGGATCCGGGGGACGGCATCCGCGTCACGGTCTACAACGGAACGACCGTCATGGGACTGGCCGCCCACGCCGCGCGCGCCCTTGAGGACGACGGGTTCACCGTCACGGGCACGGCGACCGCGAACACCCGGAACCAGGCGACCACACTCATCCAGTACGGCCCCGGCGAGAAGGCGCGAGCGGGAACGCTCGCCCAGCGGTTCCCGGGCGCACGCCTCGAAGAGACCTCGACCGCGGGCATCAAGGCGATTCTCGGGCAGGACTACGCGGACCATCCGTCGACCGCCGCGACGGCGTCGCCGGAACCCACCGGCATACCGTCCGACGTCTCCGACGACGCCCGCTCAGCCGACGACAGCCTGTGCTCGAACCTGTCCTACGGATGACGCGCCGCAGCTGAGCACTACGGCTGAACCAATGCAACCGACCGGGATCGTTCAGCGTCTTCACCTCTGACTGGACAGTTGCGCACATTCGCAACGCACAGCCAACTCACAGCCACTGCACAGCCGAAGCAGAACCACATGCACAAGCACCACACATCACCGAGGGGAACGACGCACACGTGGGCATCATCAGCTGGATCATCCTCGGCCTCGTCGCCGGAGTCATCGCCAAGGTCCTGCTCCCCGGCCGCGACCCGGGCGGCCTCATCGGCACGACCCTCATCGGCGTCGGGGGCGCGTTCGTCGGCGGCTGGATCTCGTCGCGGTTCCTGGACCGCCCGGTCGACAACCAGTTCTTCGACGGGACCACCTGGATCGCGGCCATCGGCGGCTCGCTCGTGCTGCTCATCGGCTATCGCCTGCTCTTCGGCAACTCGCGCGACTGACGGGCCGGTCGATCCCCCATGGCCCCCGGCCGGCCGGCGTCACCGTCCGGGCCGGTGCGCCTCACGGGCATCCCTCCCCGTTCGGCACACGGCGTCGGTGAGGTGCTGCTTCACGACGAGGGCGGAGCCCTCGTCGGCCAGGTCCGCTTCCGGCTGTGCGCGCCGTGCCGTACGGGCCGGCTCCTCGGCATCTGGATCCTGGAGTCACGCCGGCAGGAGGGGCTGGGCCGGCGGGCGGTGCGGGTCGCGCTGGCCCAGGGCCACGACTACCGCTGGAACACCACCCTCCAGACCCGCCCCGGGCGCGGCTTCTTCCTCGCGGTGACCGCGCACGAGGGCGTCCCGCTCCGGCGCGGCAGGCCGCTCTGCCCGCATCTCCTGGGCCCCTTCGGCAATGCCCTGCGCCGCCTCGGCCTGCGGCGGCTAGTGTGCCCGCCCCACGACGAGCCAGCGTGACGGGAGCTCGATGCGGGTGCCGTCCGGTGTGTACTCCGTGGTGGTGAGCGGGAGTTCGCCGCTCGCGAGCACGTCGAGGCCCGCGGTACGCACGTAGTCGGGAACCGCCGCGTCGGACACCTCGCCGGGTGCGATGCCGTGCGCGAAGACCGGTGCCAGCTTCGCGGGCGGGCCCGTGGGGCTCTGCGCGAGATACATCAGGACGGGCCGGGCGGCCTCGGCGAGCTCCACGACGAAGGCCCGGCCGCGCTCGCCGACGAGCGCCGCGATGCCGTCGACCAGGGCCTGGCGGTCGTCCGCCTCGCACTGGTGGAGCACGCCCCGCATGTACACGTTCGCGTCGCCGAGCTCGGAGTGCAGCTGGTGCGCCTCGGTCTGCTCCGTGGCGTCGAGCTGCCGGAAGTCGGCCCGGCCCGCGGGGTCGGCGAGCCGGGCGTGGCCGAGGGCGGCGTCGGAGAGGTCGGCGCCGACGACGCGCGGATAGCGGTCGGCGAGGAAGCGCGTCTGGGTGCCGTTCCCGCAGCCGAGGTCCACGACGGGAAGGCTCTGGGTCAAGTGCGGCTCGAACAGGGCGAGATGGACCTTCGCGGTGAGGGCGGGCTCGGCGTCCCAGAAGACTCCGCCGGGTTCGCCGGGAGCCTCGCGCCAGAAGCTCTCCCAGGCGTCCTTGTACCGACTCGTCACGCTCATCTGCAACTCCCGGGGTGTGGTGGCACGCCAAGATCGGTCTACCGCGCCCCGGGCCCGCCCACAAGCACCCGGCCCATACCTTCACGCCGCATTCGATACGTGGACGCCCGGCGCGCCCCGACGCCAACTACCCTCGCGGCAACGCCAGTTCGAACCACACGGTCTTGCCGGAGCCCGTACGGCTCGTGCCCCACTCCCTGGCAAGGGCGCTCACGACGCGCAGGCCGCGCCCGAACTCGTCGCCCGCGCCCGCGTTGAGCAGCGTCGGGAGCCTCTGGTCGTCGTCCTCGACCTCGCACACGAGGGTCCCCGAGCGCACCAGGCGTACCTCGACGCTGCGGGTGCGGGCATGCCGTACGGCGTTGGCGACGAGTTCCCCGGCCATCATTTCCGCGGGGGCGGTGAGCGTGCCGAGGCCCCAGGCCGTGAGCTGGTCGCGGACGAGGGCGCGCGTGCGGGGCACTTCGACGGGGTCGGGGGTGACGCTCCAGTGGGCGACGTCCTCGGGCGCGATGCCGTTGAGCCGGGCCATCAAGAGGGCGACGTCGTCCTTGCGGCCGCCGCGGGTGTTGAGGGATCTGATGATGGTGTCGCAGGCGGCGTCCATGGAGGCCGCGGGATGGGCGGCGGACTCGCAGAGCGTGGCGAGGCCGACGCCGATGTCCTCGCCGCGCACCTCGACGAGGCCGTCGGTGCACATGACGAGCCGGTCGCCGGGCGCCATCGGGACGCGGACCGATTCGAACGGGACGCCGCCGACGCCGATGGGCGCGCCGGTGGGCAGTTCGAGCAGCTCGCTGCGGCCGTCCTCGGCGCGGACGAGGACCGGCGGGATGTGCCCGGCGTTGGCGAGCTCCAGCGCGTTCGCGATCGGGTCGTAGACCGCGTACAGACAGGTCGCGAGGTAGTGCTCGCCGAGGCGCTGGGCGAGGTCGTCGAGGTTGCGCAGGAGCTGGGCCGGCGGCAGGTCGAGGGCGGCCATGGTCTGGACGGCGGTGCGCAACTGGCCCATCATCGCGGCCGAGTTGAGCCCGTGACCCATGACATCGCCGACGACGAGCGCGGTCCGCGAGCCCGACAGCTTGATCGAGTCGAACCAGTCGCCGCCGACGCGGCCGAGGAGCGTGCCGGGCAGATAGCGGGTGGCGATGTCGCAGCCGGGCATGTGCGGTTCGATGTGCGGCAGCATGCTGTCCTGGAGGGTCTCGGCGACGCTCTCCTGGTACGTGTACATGCGGGCGTTGTCGAGGACGAGGCCGGCGCGGGCGGCGAGTTCGGCGCCGGTGACGCGGTCCATGTCGTTGAAGACCGGGCGTTCCCGGTGGCGCAGCAGGATCATGAATCCGAGGACGACGTTGCGCGCCTTCAGGGGCACCACCAGCATCGAGCGGTCGGTGATGAGGGGCCTGATGTCGCGCTTCTCGAACTGCGACGCGATCGCGTTGCCCATCTCCTCGCTGATGCGCGGGACGAGGACGGGCTCCCCTGAGGTCATGCACTGGAAGAACGGCGTGTGCGCGGGGAACGGCATCGACTCGCCGACGGGCACGACGTCGTCCCAGCGGCCCGGCTCGTCCGTGTGCTCCAGGGCGACGCGGTGCCACAGGGTGGTCGCATCGGGCGGGCCTTCGGGGAACCCCTCGCCCGCGACGACCTGTTCGCGCAGATAGGTGCCCGCGACGTCCGTGAAGCGCGGTACGACGGCCCGGCTGACCTCGATGATCGTGCGGGACAGGTCGAGGGACGAACCGATGCGCCCGCTCACCTCGTTGAGGAACTCCAGGTGTTCGCGGACGGCCGCGTACTCCAGGTCGTCCGTCTCGTCGTCGGGTGCGCGGCGCGGCGCGGGCAGTCCGGCGGCGGCCGCGCGGGCGGCCTCCTCCCTGCGGGCCTGACGCTCGGCGCGCCGGGGCACGCCCCAGTCGGCGGTGACGGGTACCCGGTCGTGGAGGCTGAACTCCAGGACGGGATAGCCGAGTTCGAGCACCTGGGAGACGATGCGGGCGCTCTCGCCGACGCTCATGCTGGGCAGAATGGCGGGGAGTCCGCGGGCCAGCTCGTCGGCTCCGGGAAAGTCGGTGTGCAGGGCGAAGCCGGGCGCGATGCGCTCCAGGGGGTGTCCGTCGGGCACGTCGTCGGCGTGCAACCGGTCTGCGTCGGCGGCGAGTACGAGCAGCTTCTCGGGCCCGGGGCCGACGAGCGGGTAGGCCCACCACAGGACGTCGATGCGCTCCCGGCGCGGAGCTTCGAGGCGGGCGCGGCCCGCGGCGGGGTACGAGGCCCGCCCCTCGAGCGAGGACTCCAGGCCGGGGCCGAGCCCGTCGTACGCGCCCTCCTCCCCGTACGCCTCGGAGTTGGGGCCGTCGGGCAGCGCGCCGGAGACGGGCAGCAGGTCGGTGGCGGGGCGGCCGACGGCGTCCTCGCGCGCGGAGCCGAAGAGGCGGCGTGCGCCGGTACTCCAGTGCGAGACGAGTCCGTCGCCGTCGACCACGACGACCGCCAGGGGTACGCGGCCCGGCACGGGGCTCTGTGGGGCCGTCCCGGTGCCACTGTGCATGGCCTGCGCTCCCTTCCCCGCGCGGCGACCGAGCGTCATTGGTTCGGCCCTTTCCCGTTCCACGGTACGCGGTACGGGGGTGCAGGGGGCTGCATCGGCCGAATTGAACGGGCACGGAGTGCCGGGGCCGGGCGCCGCGCCCGGCCCCAACGCTCAGTCCTCGTGGCCCAGTTGCAGGTCGCGCTCCGTGCGGCCGCCGCCCGCCATGTGCAGCACCGTGGCGACCGGCGGGTAACCGGCGGCGATCACGGTGTACTCGCCCGACGACAGGTCGACGAAACGGAATGTGCCGTCGGCGCCTGTCGTGAGGGTGTCGACGACGTTGCCGGCCGCGTCGAGGAGGGTCACCCGCGCGTCCTCGACGGGCCGTCCGCCGCCGGCCCTGACCGTGCCGCGCAGCACGGCGCCGCCCGCGAGTTCGATGTCCTGGCGGGTCTCGCGCGCGGCCATCACGGTGACGGGGAGCGCGGCGGGGCGGAACGCGGGCGCGCTCCCGGCGAGCGTGTACTCGCCGGCCACCAGCTCCGTGATGACGTAGCCGCCCTCGCGCCCGCTGCGGGTCGTGGAGACGACCTCTCCGTGGACGTTGGTCAGGGTCACGGTGGCGTCGCGCACGGGCGCGCCGTCTGCGGTCAGCACGCTCCCGGCGAGCCGCCCGGCGCCGCCGAGGACGACGTCGAGGTCGACCGGCCGCTCCCCCACGGTGACGGTCACGGCCTGGGGCTGGTGTCCGCCCGCCGCCGCGATCAGGACGTAACTTCCGGCGCCGGGCGTCGACAGGGCGTACCGGCCGTCGTCGCCGCTGGCGCCGCGTCCGATCTGCTGGCCGCCGACGTCGATGAGGGTGAGCGCGGCGCGCGGCACCGCGGTCCCGTCGGGGTGCTGGACGATGCCGCAGACCGGCACGCCGGCGCCGTACGAGGTCCGGGCCTGGGTCGGGACTGAGGCGGTCTCGCCGCTCGGGGCGCTGTGGGGGGCGGCACTGGACAACAGGGGTGTCTCCTTGAGGAAGAAGGCGATCACGAGGCCGAGGACGAGCACCGGGACGAGGTAGAGGAAGATCCGGGGCATCGCGTCGGCGTACGCCTGGATGTAGCCGTCGCGCAGCGCGCGCGGCAGGGCGTGGACGAGCTGCGGGGTGATGGACTCCGGGTCGGGCAGGCCCGCCCCTTTGGGCAGCCGGTCCGCGAGGGCGTCGGCGAGCCGGTCGGCGAAGAGCGTGCCGAAGATCGCGGCGCCGACGCTGCCGCCGATCTGCCGGAAGTAGTTGTTGGCGCTGGTCGCGGTGCCGATGTCGGCGGGGCGCACGGCGTTCTGCACGGCGAGGATGAGGACCGGCATGATCATGCCGATGCCCGCTCCGAGTACGGCCATGTAGAGGCTGTAGTGCAGTCGCGGGGTGTCGACTTCGAGGCGGGACAGGAGCCACATGCCCGCCGTCGACAGGGTCCCGCCGAGGATCGGGTAGATCTTGTAGTGCCCGGTGCGGCTGATGAGTTGGCCGGAGGCGATCGAGGCGATGACGATGCCGCCCATCATCGGCAGCATCAGCAGCCCCGACTCGGTGGCGCTCGCGCCGTCGACCATCTGGAGGAAGGTCGGCAGGTAACTGGCCGCTCCGAAGAGGGCGATGCCGATGACCATGCCGACCAGGCTGGTGATGTTGAAGACGGGGTCGCGGAACAGCCGCAGCGGGATGACGGGTTCGGCGGCGAAGTGTTCGGCGACGACGAAGAGCACGGCCGTCACGGCCGCTCCGGCGGCGAGCCCCAGGATGACCCGCGAACCCCAGGCGTACTCGGTGCCGCCCCAACTGGTCAGCAGAACAAGACAGGTTGAGGCCGCGGCGAGGAGCAGGGCGCCGAGGACGTCGAGCCTGGCCTTGACCTTGGGCCGGGGCAGTTTGAGTACGGCGGTGACGACGGCGAGCGTGACCAGGCCGAAGGGCACGTTGATGTAGAAGCACCAGCGCCAGGTGAGGTGGTCGGTGAAATAGCCGCCGAGCAGCGGGCCCGCGACGGACGCGAGGCCGAACGCGGCGCCGATGAGGCCCATGTAGCGGCCGCGTTCGCGAGGCGGCACGATGTCCGCGATGATCGCCTGCACGCCGATCATGAGTCCGCCGGCGCCGATGCCCTGGACGGCGCGGAACGCGATGAGTTCGTCCATGGTGCGCGACCAGCCGGCCAGCGCGGAGCCGACGACGAAGACGGCGATGGCGAACTGGAAGACGCCCTTGCGGCCGAAGAGGTCGCCGAGCTTGCCGTAGATCGGCAGGCCGATGGTGGCGGTCAGGAGATAGGCGGTGATCGCCCAGGACATCTTGTCGAGGCCGTGGAGCTCGCCGACGACCTTCGGCAGCGCGGTGGCGACGATCATCTGGTCGAGCGCGGCGAGCAGCAGCGCCAGCATGAGCCCGAAGAAGACCATGCGCACCCGGCTCGGGCTCAGGCCGTGGTCGGGGAACTGCAGCTGCTCCACGGCCGGTTGGGGCTCGGGGGCCGGGGTCGGTTCCGTCGCCGGCACCGGCCCCGGCTCACTCGTCCCCAGCGTCGTCGTGCCCACCTGTCGCTCCCCTCGTCGCGCCTGCGCCGCATATTTCTCGCATTACGCGACAACTGCGGGCAAGCGCGACGAGCGGCGGCTCCGGCGGGTTCCCGGCGCGAATGCGCCGGTGGGAGCCCTACGGCGTACAACCGCGCGCGAACGGAAAACCACTCGAAACGGTGAGCACTACATCGGGGTGCTGGATCGGGGCACTACATCGGGGTTACTGCTCCACCTCGGCGGCGAGCTTCGCGAGGACGGCGTCGTAGATGCGGCCGAGGCCCTTGGGGGCGAAGGTCTTCTCGAAGAAGCCGCCGATGCCGCCCGCGCCGTTCCAGACGGTGCTGACGACGACGCGCGAGGCGCCCTCGCCGGAGGGGGTCACGCGCCAGGTGGTGACCATCGAGGAGTTGCGGTCCTTCTCGACGAGCTCGCCGTCGGTGGGCTCGCTGACCTCGAGGAGGCAGTCGCGGACCCGCTTGCTGGTGGCCTGGAGCTTCCAGTGGACGAGCGTGCCCTCGCCGTCACCG
This sequence comes from Streptomyces sp. DS1-CR2, assembly GCF_055760475.1. Lineage (NCBI taxonomy): Bacteria > Bacillati > Actinomycetota > Actinomycetes > Kitasatosporales > Streptomycetaceae > Streptomyces > Streptomyces sp. DS1-CR2. The sequence goes on along the minus strand of NZ_CM147085.1, from coordinate 7,115,292 downwards.
CCCTCGCGGACCTCGTACTCGCTGAAGTGCTCGGGCAGCAGCTTCGCGCGCGTGCCGCTGTAGTCGGCGAGCGCGTCGAACACGTCGTCCGGCTCGGCGGCGATGACCCGCTCCGTGATGGCCTCGACCTGCGCCATGGCACTTCCTCCAGCAGTCGGTGTTCTCGGTGTTCGAGAGGGAGCCCAAGCCAACCACCCTCCTGGGTGGCCACCAAAATCGGGGTCGCACGATCAAGGGAACATGTGTTCTATTCTGTGCCCAGTGCTAGCTAGTGCCGGATCAGGCAACGTTTGCCCTGTCCACGACGGCGCGTAGGCGCCGGTCGTCGGCATGGCGGTTTCGCCAGATGATGTAGCGGCGGATCATGCTGCCCTGTTCCTTGTGGTCGGCATGGTCGGTGCCGTCGAGGGTGAAGTAGCGCAGGGCCGTGAACTGGGCCTCGATGCGGTTGAGCCAGGAGGAGTTCGTCGGGGTGTAGGCGATCTCGACGTTGTTCGCCGCCGCCCAGGTGCCGACCCGTTGGCACCTCTTCGTGGTCAGATGCGGGGAAAAGTTGTCGCAGACGATCGCGATGCGGACGTTGTCCGGGTGGAGGCTGCGCAGGTAGCGGCAGAACTCCAGGAACTGCGTCCGCTTCTTGACCGGTTTGATGTGGCCGTAGAGCTTGTCCTTGGCTAGGTCCAGGGCGGCGAACAGGTGCCGCACTCCGCCGTAGCGGTTGTAGGTCGCCCGCCGTCGTCGGCGTGGTTCACGGTCGGGGACTTTGTGCTTGCCGCCGCGCTCGGCCCATTGCCGGCCCGGGTGGGGCATCAGGTTGAGCGGCCCGAACTCGTCCATGCAGAAGATGACTTCAGGCTCGCCGTCCTCGGGTATGACCTCGCCGTCGGCGATAGCGTAGAGGTGTTCGACGCGGGCCTTCTTGGCCGCGTAGTCCGGATCGCGGGAGGTCTTCCAGGTCTTCAGGCGTTGAAACGAGACGCCTTCCTCGCGGAGCAGGATGCGCAGGCCCTCGTGGCTGATGTCGTCGACCACCCCCTCGGCAACCAGGAAGTCCGCCAGCTTGGTCAGGCTCCAGGTAGAGAACGGCAGGTCGTGCTCGGTCGGATTCGACTTGGCGATCTTCTTGATCTCGCGCCGCTCGGGCAGCGTGAACGTCTTGGGGCGGCCGCCCTTGTACTTCGGATACAGCGACTCGAAGCCGTCGGCGTTGAAGTTGTGGATCACGTCCCGGACCCGGTCGTCGCTGGTGAACGACACCTCGGCGATCTTCGCAACCGGCATGCCCTGCGCGGACAGCAGCACCATCTGGGCCCGCCGCCAGGTCACCACCGACCCGGTGCCCCTGCGGATGATCCGTAGTAGCCGTCTGCCCTCGTCATCGTCGATCTCGCGTACATGTACTCGTTCCGCCACCCAGCCAGGGTGACGGCTACGCGCCGCCCGGCACAGCACCCGGACGGCGCGTCACATCACAACAGGGCAAACGTTGTCTGCTACGGCACTAGGAGGCGTCATGCGCTGGGAGAACCTCACGGAGAATCCGGCCGAAATCCCGACAGGGAGGGTCACGGACGCTGCGCTCTTCGGCGCGGACAGCGTGATCACCCGCACGTTCAACACGCCTGAATTCGCGGGCGTCACCTTCCACGAGATCCGGGCCAGGTCGATCGTGAACCGCGTGCCCGGCGCCTCCCGCATGCCGTTCGAGTGGACGGTCAACCCGTACCGGGGCTGCACACACGCGTGTGTCTACTGCTTCGCCCGCAAGACGCACAGCTATCTGGACCTCGACACGGGCCTCGGCTTCGACAGTCAGATCGTCGTGAAGGTGAACGCGCCGGATCTGCTGCGCCGCCATCTGGCCTCGCGCCGCTGGCGCGGCGAGCACATCGCGATGGGCACGAACGTGGACTGCTACCAGCGCGCGGAGGGGCGCTACCGGCTGATGCCGGGAATCATCGAGGCGCTCAGGGACTATGCGAACCCGTTCTCGATCCTCACGAAGGGCACGCTGATCCTGCGCGACCTCGACCTGCTGCGGCAGGCCGCCGAGGTCACCGACGTCGGCGTCTCGGTGTCCGTCGGCTTCGTCGACCGCGAGCTGTGGCGCACCGTCGAGCCGGGCACGCCCGCGCCGGAGCGGCGCCTCGACGTCGTCCGCGCCCTCGGCGAGGCCGGCATCGGCTGCGGGGTCCTGATGGCCCCCGTGATCCCGTTCCTGGGCGACCACCCCGGGCAACTGCGGGAGACCGTACGGGCCGTCGCGGCGGCCGGGGCGACCTCCGTGACCCCGCTCGTGCTGCATCTGCGGCCCGGGGCACGCGAGTGGTTCATGTCCTGGCTCGGGCAGCACCACCCGCACCTGGTGCGGCGCTACGAGCGGCTGTACGCGGAGGGTGCCTACGCGCCGAAGTGGTACCAGCGCCGGATCACCCGTCAGGTGCACGAGCTGGCCGAGGAGTTCGGCATCGGCCCCTCGCGCGCGGGGGCCCCGCGACGGCTGCGCGCACGCCAGGAGCCGGAGCCCGCCCCCGCAGCCACCCAGCTCACCATTCTCTGAATCACGCGCCTCCCGGACACGTACACGCCAATCGGGTCAACTCTGCAGGGAACAGGACGCTCCCGGCACGGATTCGGGGACCATGCCGCGGGGGCCGCGCGCTCGCGGCCCCGAACCCTCCGTGCTGGGAGGCCCGATGAAGAAACGTGTAGCCGCTGTGTGCGGCGCCGCCACCATGGTGGCCGGCATGCTCGCCGCGGCTCCGGCCGCCGCCGCCCCGACCTTTTCCGTCCAGCGCGCAGCCCTCACCTGGAAGGACTGCGGCACCAAGAAATACCCGACGCTCCAGTGCTCCTCGGTGCGGGTCCCGCTCGATCACAACCGCCCCGGCGGTGAGCAGATCACGCTCGCCCTGTCCAGGGTCCGGCACACCGCGAAGACGTCGCAGGGCCCGCTCCTGGTGAACCCCGGCGGCCCCGGCGGCAGCGGCCTGACACTGGCGGGCTTCGTGGCACACGAGCTGCCGAAGAGCGTCGCCGCCCAGTACGACGTCGTGGGCTTCGACCCGCGCGGCGTCGGCAAGAGCAAACCGGCCCTGAACTGCCGGCCCAAGCACTTCGCCACCGTGCGCCCGCCCAGCGTGCCGTCCACCCTGGCGATCGAGCGCGCCAACCTCGACCGTGCGCAGGCGTTCGCGAAGGCGTGCACCGCCAAGTACGCGGACGTGCTCCCGTACTTCGACACGGTGAACGCCGCCAGGGACATGGACGCGATCCGCGCGGCGCTCGGCGCACAGCAGCTCAACTACTTCGGCTACTCGTACGGCACCTACCTGGGCGCCGTCTACGCCAAGCTCTACCCGCAGCGCGTGCGCCGCCTGGTGCTCGACTCGATCGTCGACCCGGGCGGTGTCTGGTACGACGACAACCTCGGGCAGGACCACGCGTTCAACGCCCGCCACCAGGCGTTCCTCGCCTGGGTCGCGCGGCACGACGCGACGTACAAGCTCGGCAAGGACCCGGCGAAGGTCGAGGCCGAGTGGTACGCGATGCGCGACGCCGTGCAGAAGAAGCCGGCGGGCAAGAAGGTCGGGGCCGCCGAACTGGAGGACACCTTCCTGCCGGGCGGCTACTACAACGGCTACTGGCCTTATCTGGCCGAGGCGTTCGCGGCGTACGTGAAGGACAAGGACCCGGCCCCGCTCGTCGAGACGTACAAGGCGTTCGGCGCCGTCGACGCCTCGGGCGACAACGGCTACAGCGTCTACGCGGCTGTGCAGTGCCGCGACGCCGGGTGGCCGCGCGACTGGAACCAGTGGCGCTACGACAACTGGCAGACGTACGAGAAGGCGCCCTTCTCGACCTGGTACAACGCCTGGTACAATGCGCCGTGCGCGTTCTGGCCGACGAGTCCGCTGACCCCGACGGACGTGTCCAACTACGGGCTGCCGCCGACGCTGCTCTTCCAGGCCACCGACGACGGCGCCACGCCGTACGAGGGCGGGGTCGCCGTCCACCGCGAGCTGCGCGGCTCCAGCCTGGTGGTCGAGCAGGGCGGCGAGAACCACGGCGTCAGCCTGAGCGGGAACGCCTGCCTGGACCGGTACCTGGCCGACTATCTGCGGACCGGGAAGGTGCCGCGCGGCAGCGGCGAGGCCGACGCGACATGCAAGAAGCTGCCAGACCCGAAACCGCTCGCGAAGAAGAGCGCCGCCGGTCCGTCCCCGTCACGCGGCGTTCGTCTGCACGGGCTGATGGGCTTCCACGGCTGAGCAGTCCCCTGTGATGGAACACCCTGGCCGGGGCGGTGTCCGCCGGGTCACGATGGGCGCATGAGCACCCCTCGAACCCACGACACCGCCCCGGCCGCGGCCCCGGCGGCGGACCTCCACGTCCGGGACATGGCCGACGCCGACTGCGAGGCGGTGGCGGGAATCCGGATCCGCGGCTGGCGGACGGCGTAGGCGGGCCTGTTGCCAGGGTCCTATCTGGCCGCGCTGAGCATCGAGGAAGACGCGGCGCGCCGCCGCGAGCGTCTCGCGCGGGCCGGTTCGTCGGTGGTGAACGTGGTCGCGGAGCGCGCCGGCGACGTCGTCGGCTGGGCCTGCCACGGCCCGACCCGCGACGCCGATCTGCCGCCCGGGGAAGCCGAGTTGTACGCGATCTACGTGCACGACCGGCAGCTGTCCAGCGGCGTGGGCCGCGCCCTCCTGGACACCTGCCTGGACCGCTGCGCCGACGCCGGCTACGAGCGGATACGCCTGTGGGTACTCAAGGGCAACGCCCGCGCCCGAAGGTTCTACGAGCGCGCCGGGTTCACCCCGGACGGCGCCGAGGAGCCGTTCGAGGTGGACGGGGAACCCGTACCGGAAGTGCGCTACGTGCGCACTGTCCGCCGCTGATGCCCGGGCTTCAGCTCTCACGCTGCTCGGGCAGTCGCGCGAGCGCGCGCACCGCGGCCTCCGCGAGCGCCGGGTGGGCGAGGGCCGCGGTCAGGGCCGGACGGGCGCGGGCGTCCCCGATGCCGCCGAGCCCCTCCACGCACGCGAGCGCGACCGCGCGGTACGGATCGCGGGGGCCGAGGCGCCGCTCCAGGGTGGTGATCAGCGCGGGCGCGGACTCGGGAGCGCGCAGCGCGGCCAGGAGCCGCACCGGGTGCAGCGCGTACGCGACCCGCAGCTCGTTCGTGGCGAGCGCCGCGGCCGCGCGCGCGGTGCGCGGGTCGCCGAGCGCGGCCAGGGCGTGCGCGGCGGTGGCACAGCGTGCCGGGTCGCGGTGGTTGAGGAGCAGGACGAGCGCCTCGAAGGCCCGGCGGTCCCCGGCCACTGCGAGGCGGTACGCGGCCAGCTCACGCGCCCACAGCGGCTGCCCGGGCTCGGTCAGCACGGCCGCGAGCTCGTCGAGGTCGCCGGTCGCCGCGATCCGGTCGAGCAGCGGGGAGGCACCCGACTCGGCCCGTAAGCGCTCCGTCACCGATCGCAACTCTTCGTCCATGCGGTCCAGCGTAGAGCGGCCTCGGGCCTCGGCGACGTAGATCACAGAGACTGATGAACGCCGAGGGCTGGCGCGCTCGTTACTCGCCGGTTAACCTCAATTGAGCGGGGCACACCCCCCGCACCCCACTCCTGGCGGCCTGGTGACGCAGCCGCCGAGAGTGTCAGTCGGTTCGGTGCCTCAGGTACCGCAGTACGGCGCGGCTCCGGGACAGAGCCCCGCCGGATCTCCATCTCACCGATTCACCGGACGCCTGTGTGCGTCGCGTCCGGGCTCGAATCCCCGCACTCCGTACGCCCGTAGGCGTATCCGTTTGTGCCCCTCAGTCGTCACTCCTCCCTCCTGGAGTCCTCAGATGGACGCTCCCCTGTCCCCCGCTTCCCCGGCCACCCTCCCGACCGTCGCGGTCGTCGGTCTCGGCACGATGGGCACCGGCATCGCCGAGGTGCTCGCCCGCGCCGGCCGTGACGTCATCGGCATCGACATCAGCGAGGCCGCGTCCGCGCAGGCCGTCGCCGCGCTCGAGGCCTCGACGGCGCGTGCGGTGCGCCGCGAGCGCCTCACCGAGGACGAGCGGCGGGACATCCTCGCCCGCTTCCGCACCTTCACGGACCTCCAGGCCGCGGCCGACGCCGACCTCGTCATCGAGGTGGCCCCCGAGTCGTACGAGATCAAGCAGCAGATCTTCCGGGACCTCGACGCCGTCGTGCGGCCGGAGACGATCCTCGCGACCGGCACCAACGCCCTGTCCGTGACGCGGCTCGCCGCCGACTCGTCCCGCCCGGAGCGGGTCCTCGGGCTGCACTTCTTCAACCCGGCGCCCGCGATGAAGCTCGTCGAGGTGGTCTCGTCGGTGCTCACCGCGCCCACGGCCGTCGCGGCGGTCACGGATCTCGCCATCGAACTCGGCAAGGAGCCCGTCGCGGTGGGCGACCGGCCCGGCTTCGTCGCCGACGGCCTGCTGTTCGGCTACCTCAACCAGGCCGCCGCCATGTACGAGGCGAAGTACGCCTCGCGCGAGGACATCGACGCCGCGATGAAGCTGGGCTGCGGCCTGCCCATGGGCCCCCTCGCCCTGCTCGACCTCATCGGCATCGACACGGCCCGCACGGTCCTCGACGCCATGTACACCGAGTCCCACGACCGCCTGCACGCGCCGGCGCCCGTCCTCAAGCAGCTCAGCGAGGCGGGTCTGACCGGCCGCAAGTCGGGGCGCGGCTTCTACACGTACGCGGAGCCGGGCAGCTCCGAGGTCGTGCGGGACGCGCTCACCCCGCTCGCGGGCGAGGTCTTGGACGGCGCGCGCACCGTTCGCTCGGTCGGCGTCGCGGGCTCCGGGACCATGGCGTCCGGTATCGCGGAGGTCTTCGCGAAGGCGGGCTACGACGTGGTGCTCGCCGCCCGCAGCGAGGAGAAGGCCGAGAAGGCCAAGTCCCGTATCGGCAAGTCTCTTTCGCGCTCTGTCGACAAGGGCCGCATGACCGCGGAGGCGGCGGCGCAGACCCTGGACCGGATCACCGCGGCGGGTTCGTACGACGCCTTCTCGGACGTCGACCTGGCGCTCGAAGCCGTCGCCGAGGACCTGGAGATCAAGCAGCAGCTGTTCGGGACCCTCGACAAGGTGTGCAAGCCGGGCGCGGTCCTCGCCACGACGACCTCGTCGCTGCCCGTCGTGGCCTGCGCCCGCGCGACCTCGCGCCCGCAGGACGTCATCGGCATGCACTTCTTCAACCCGGCGCCCGCGATGAAGCTCGTCGAGGTCGTGCGGACCGTGCTGACCGGCGACGACGTGCACGCCACCGTCCGTGAGGTGTGCACGAAGATCCGCAAGCACCCGGTGGACTGCGGCGACCGCGCGGGCTTCATCGTGAACGCGCTGCTGTTCCCGTACCTGAACAACGCGATCAAGATGGTGCAGGAGCACTACGCGACGCTCGACGACATCGACGCCGCGATGAGGCTCGGCGGCGGCTACCCGATGGGGCCCTTCGAGCTCCTGGACGTGGTCGGCCTCGATGTCTCGCTGGCCATCGAGAAGGTCCTGCACCGCGAGTTCCGCGACCCGGGCCTGGCCCCCGCGCCACTGCTCGAGCACCTGGTGGCCGCGGGCTGCCTCGGCCGCAAGACCGGCCGCGGCTTCCGCGAATATGCCCGGCGCTGACCTGCCCAAGGGCAGCGGCACCCGACGGCCCACCGACTGGGGCGGCCTGCTCCGGCCGCCCGGTCTCACTCCCCCCGCCCGTGACCCGGGCGGGGGGAACCCCGCTCGGGCGCACGCCACCGCGCATATGCAGTACGTTCATGGCATGTCCAAGGCCGCCAAGTCCTCCCGAACGACGCCCACGCCCGACGCTCCTGAGAGCGCCGCGGGCTCCCGCGCCGCAGCCCAGCGGCTCAAGATGCGCCGGGAGCTGGCGGCCGCGGCGATGGAACTCTTCGCGACCAAGGGCTACGAGGCCACGACGGTCGACGAGATCGCGGCCGCGGCGGGTGTGGCACGGCGGACCTTCTTCCGCCACTTCCGCTCCAAGGAAGAGGCGATCTTCCCGGACCACGACGACACCCTGATCCGGGCGGAGGCGGTCCTCAACGCGGCGCCCGCGCACGAGCATCCGCTCGACACGGTGTGCCGCGGCATCAAGGAAGTCATGAAGATGTACGCGGCGTCGCCCGCCGTGTCCGTGGAGCGCTACCGCCTCACGCGCGAGGTACCCACCCTGCGCGAGCGCGAGATCGCCTCGGTGGCCCGCTACGAGCGGCTTTTCACCCGCTATCTCCTGGGCCACTTCGACGAGCAGGCCCACCAGCACGGCAATGACGACCCGCTGCTCGCCGAGGTCGCCGCGTCCGCCGTCGTCACCGCCCACAACCACGTGCTGCGGCGCTGGCTGCGGGCCGGCGGCCAGGGCGACGTGGAGAACCAGCTCGACCACGCCTTCGCGATCGTCCGCAAGACGTTCGGTACGGGCATCGGGGCGGGCCGGGACACCGCCACCGCTCCGGCGGCCTCCGTGTCCACGGGTGGCGACGTGCTGGTCACCGTGGCGCGCACGGACGCGCCGCTGGACGAGATCATGGGAACGATCGAGAAGGCGCTGCGGGAACGCGGCTAGCGGCTCCGCCGACACCGCATGAACGGTGCTGGCCCCAGGGGCTGTTGACGCCCCGTCAAGAAAACCGGCACGCGCGGCGCTCTCCGGCGCGGCCTCCCGCCCGGAGAGCGCCGCCACCCCTGGCCGGCCGTCCGGCGCGATCTGTACGCCCGGCTTCCGATAGGCGGCGACACTCTCCCCACCGAGCAAGGTCGGGGCCCTGTCCGGCCGCACGTGCGCGATCCGCACGCCGCCCTCGCCCCGCCGCCCCGGCGCCCCGCCGCCCCGCCCGCATCGCGGGCCCCCTGGAGACCCCCGTGGACCCCCTCTGGGGCCTCTAACGGGCCTCTGAAGCACAGGCCAGAGCCGCCGTGGACCTCCGGTGCCATCGAGCCGCACCACCCCTGACCTGCACTGATCGATCATCGCTCAAAAAGTTGTGGCACCCAGTGTCTTGCCGACTGGCACGCGGTGCCATACGTTGAAGGTGTCCGGGCGGCCGGCGTGCAGAGAACTTCCGTACGTCGGCTGTCCCCGCAAGCCACCCCAAACCGTGGCGAGCGCGCCCGGACGCCTGCGTCACAGGCAAACTTCTCGCGCCGACCAAGCGCTGCCGTAGCAACACCCCGCCGAACCGACGGCACCTCTCCACCCACACAGCAGCACTCCACCCCGACGTAACCCTCAACGTCCCCCTGGGACGCATCGCCGGAGGCAACATCGTGAAGGAAATCCTGGACGCGATTCAGTCGCCGGAGTCGACCTCCGCCGACTTCGCCGCTCTGCCGCTCCCCGAGTCGTACCGCGCCATCACCGTGCACAAGGACGAGACGGAGATGTTCGCCGGCCTCGACACCCGGGACAAGGACCCCCGCAAGTCGATCCACCTGGACGACGTGCCGGTCCCCGAACTCGGACCGGGCGAGGCGCTCGTGGCCGTCATGGCCAGCTCCGTGAACTACAACTCGGTCTGGACCTCGATCTTCGAGCCGGTGTCCACCTTCAGCTTCCTGGAGCGCTACGGACGCCTGTCGGAGCTCACCAAGCGCCACGACCTGCCGTACCACATCATCGGTTCCGACCTCTCGGGCGTCGTGCTGCGCACCGGTCCCGGCGTCAACGCCTGGAACCCCGGCGACGAGGTCGTCGCGCACTGCCTCTCCGTCGAGCTGGAGTCCTCGGACGGCCACAACGACACGATGCTCGACCCCGAGCAGCGCATCTGGGGCTTCGAGACGAACTTCGGCGGCCTCGCCGAGATCGCGCTCGTCAAGTCCAACCAGCTGATGCCGAAGCCGGACCACCTGAGCTGGGAAGAGGCCGCGGCCCCCGGCCTGGTGAACTCCACCGCGTACCGCCAGCTCGTCTCGCGCAACGGCGCCGGCATGAAGCAGGGCGACAACGTCCTGATCTGGGGCGCCAGCGGCGGACTCGGCTCGTACGCCACGCAGTTCGCGCTGGCCGGCGGCGCCACTCCGATCTGTGTCGTCTCCAGCCCGGAGAAGGCCGCCATCTGCGAGGCCATGGGCGCCGAGGCGGTCATCGACCGCAACGCCGAGGGCTATAAGTTCTGGAAGGACGAGCACAACCAGGACCCGAAGGAGTGGAAGCGCTTCGGCAAGCGCATCCGTGAGCTCACCGGCGGCGAGGACGTCGACATCGTCTTCGAGCACCCGGGCCGCGAGACCTTCGGCGCCTCGGTCTACGTGACCCGCAAGGGCGGCACGATCGTCACCTGCGCCTCGACGTCCGGCTACCACCACGAGTACGACAACCGCTACCTGTGGATGTCCCTCAAGAAGATCGTGGGCTCGCACTTCGCCAACTACCGCGAGGCGTGGGAGGCGAACCGCCTGGTCGCCAAGGGCAAGATCCACCCGACGCTCTCGAAGGTGTACTCCCTCGAGGACACCGGCCAGGCCGCCTACGACGTGCACCGCAACCTCCACCAGGGCAAGGTCGGCGTCCTCGCGCTGGCCCCGAAGGAGGGCCTGGGCGTCCGCGACCAGGAACTGCGCGCCCAGCACATCGACGCCATCAACCGCTTCCGCAACATCTGAACCCCCAAGGAGTAGCGGAACATGACTGAGCGTCAGACTGCCCCTGCGACGGAGGGCGCGCCGATGTCGAAAGAGACGAAGACAAGGGAGCGCAGCGACCGCGGGCTGAGGAACGTCGACAGCGGCACACAGCGCTCTCCGTCGCAGGGGCGAAAAGTAAAGGACCGGCCGTGGCTCATGCGCACGTACGCCGGTCACTCCACGGCTGAGGCGTCCAACGAGCTGTACCGGCGCAATCTCGCCAAGGGCCAGACCGGCCTGTCGGTCGCGTTCGATCTGCCGACGCAGACCGGCTACGACCCGGACCACATCCTCGCCCGCGGCGAGGTCGGCCGGGTCGGGGTGCCGGTCTCGCACCTCGGTGACATGCGCCGGCTGTTCCAGGACATCCCCCTGGAGCAGATGAACACCTCGATGACCATCAACGCCACCGCCATGTGGCTCCTGGCGCTCTACCAGGTCGTCGCCGAGGAGCAGGGCGCGGACATCACCCAGCTCCAGGGCACGACGCAGAACGACATCGTCAAGGAGTACCTGTCGCGGGGCACGCACGTGTTCCCGCCGGGTCCGTCCCTGCGGCTGACGACGGACATGATCGCGTACACGGTCCGGCACATGCCGAAGTGGAACCCGATCAACATCTGCAGCTACCACCTCCAGGAGGCCGGGGCCACCCCGGTCCAGGAGATCGCGTACGCGATGTCGACCGCGATCGCCGTTCTCGATGCCGTACGCGACTCAGGGCAGGTCCCCGCCGAGAAGTTCGGGGACGTCGTGGCCCGCATCTCCTTCTTCGTGAACGCGGGTGTCCGCTTCATCGAGGAGATGTGCAAGATGCGGGCGTTCGGGCGGATCTGGGACCAGATCACGCGCGAGCGGTACGGCATCGAGGACGCGAAGCAACGCCGCTTCCGCTACGGCGTCCAGGTCAACTCCCTGGGCCTGACCGAGGCGCAGCCGGAGAACAACGTCCAGCGCATCGTCCTGGAGATGCTGGCCGTGACGCTGTCCAAGGACGCCCGTGCCCGCGCCGTCCAGCTCCCTGCCTGGAACGAGGCGCTCGGCCTGCCCCGCCCCTGGGACCAGCAGTGGTCCCTGCGCATCCAGCAGGTCCTGGCGCACGAGAGCGACCTGCTGGAGTACGAGGACATCTTCGCGGGATCGCACGTCATCGAGAAGAAGGTCGACGAGCTCGTCGCCGACTCGTTCGCCGAGATCGAGCGGATCCAGGAGATGGGCGGCGCGATGGCCGCTGTCGAGTCCGGCTACCTCAAGTCGCAGCTCGTCTCCTCGCACGCCGAGCGACGGGCGCGGATCGAGGGCGGCGAGGAGAAGATCGTCGGCGTGAACATCCACGAGTCGACCGAGCCGAACCCGCTCACCGCCGACCTGGACGCCGCGATCATGACGGTGGATCACCAGGTCGAGTCGCGGGTCGTGCGGGCCATCGACGAGTGGCGCACCACGCGCCAGGAGTCGAGCGACCGGCAGGGCATGGGCGACCCGTTCCACTACCCGACCACCCAGCAGGCCGTGGAGCGCCTGAAGGAGGCCGCGGCCGGCACCGGGAACCTGATGGAAGCCACGCTCGAATGCGCCCGCGCCGGGGTCACGACCGGCGAGTGGTCCCAGGCGCTGCGCGAGGTGTTCGGCGAGTTCCGCGCCCCCACGGGCGTGTCGTCGGCGCCCGTCGCCGTCACCGCCGAGGAGGGCACGCCGCTCGCCCTCGTCCGCGAGAAGGTCCGCCGCACCGGCGACGAGCTCGGCGGCAAACTGCGCCTCCTGGTCGGCAAGCCGGGCCTCGACGGGCACTCGAACGGCGCCGAGCAGATCGCCGTACGCGCCCGTGACGCGGGCTTCGAGGTGATCTACCAGGGCATCAGGCTCACGCCCGAACAGATCGTGTCCGCCGCGCTCGCCGAGGACGTGCACTGCGTCGGCCTGTCGATCCTCTCCGGGTCGCACGCCGCGCTGGTGCCCGACGTCCTCGACCGGCTGCGCGAGGCGGGCGCCGCCGAGATCCCGGTGATCGTCGGCGGCATCATTCCCAACGGCGATGCCGAGGACCTGAAGCGCGCGGGCGTGGCCGCCGTCTTCACCCCCAAGGACTTCGGCATCACGGAGATCATCGGACGTATCGTCGACGAGATCCGGCAAGCGAACCAGCTCGACCCTCTGGAGGTCCCCGCATGACCGCGCCCATCAACCGTCTCCGTCCCCGCCGCTCGTGTCTCGCGGTCCCGGGATCGAACCCGCGCTTCCTGGAAAAGGCCCAGGGTCTGCCTGCCGACCAGGTCTTCCTGGACCTGGAGGACGCCTGCGCGCCGCTCGCCAAGCCGGAGGCACGGCACACCATCGTCAAGTTCCTGAACGAGGGCGACTGGACGGGCAAGACACGTGTGGTGCGTGTGAACGACTGGACGACCGAGTGGACGTACCGCGACGTCGTCACGGTCGTCGAGGGCGCGGGCCAGAACCTCGACTGCATCATGCTGCCGAAGGTCCAGGACGCCCAGCAGATCGTCGCGCTCGACCTGCTGCTCACGCAGATCGAGAAGACGATGGGCTTCGAGACCGGCAAGATCGGTATCGAGGCGCAGATCGAGAACGCGCAGGGCCTCAACAACGTCAACGCGATCGCGACGGCCTCCCAGCGCGTCGAGACGATCATCTTCGGCCCGGCCGACTTCATGGCCTCCATCAACATGAAGTCCCTGGTCGTCGGCGAGCAGCCGCCCGGCTACGACGCCGACGCCTACCACTACATCCTGATGAAGATCCTGATGGCCGCCCGCGCCAACAACCTCCAGGCGATCGACGGCCCCTACCTGCAGATCCGCAACCAGGAGGGCTACAAGGCGGTCGCGAAGCGCGCCGCGGCCCTCGGCTTCGACGGCAAGTGGGTGCTGCACCCGGACCAGGTCGCCGCGGCGAACGAGATCTTCTCGCCCTCGCAGGAGGACTACGACCACGCCGAGCTGATCCTGGACGCGTACGACTTCTGCACGTCCGAGGCCGGCGGCAAGAAGGGCTCGGCGATGCTGGGCGACGAGATGATCGACGAGGCCAGCCGCAAGATGGCCCTGGTCATCTCCGGCAAGGGACGCGCCGCGGGCATGCAGCGCACCTCCAAGTTCGAAGCCCCGGAGGCCTGAGCACCATGCAGTTCGGACGCACGTACGAAGAGTTCGAGGTCGGCGCGGTCTACAAGCACTGGCCCGGAAAGACCGTCACGGAGTACGACGACCACCTCTTCTGTCTCCTGACGATGAACCACCACCCGCTCCACATGGACACCAACTACGCGGAGAAGACGACCGACTTCGGCAAGAACGTCGTCGTCGGGAACTACATCTACTCGCTGCTCCTCGGCATGTCGGTGCCGGACGTGTCCGGCAAGGCGATCGCCAACCTGGAGGTCGAGTCGCTCAAGCACGTGGCGCCGACCTTCCACGGCGACACCATCTACGGCGAGACGACGGTCCTCGACAAGACGCCCTCCAAGTCGAAGAACGACCGCGGGATCGTCTACGTGGAGACCAAGGGCTACAAGCAGGACGGCACGCTGGTCTGCGTGTTCCGCCGCAAGGTGATGGTCCCCACCGAGACGTACATCAAGGAGCGCGGCGGCGAGCAGCCGGGCCGTCCCGAACTGAAGCAGCAGGAGAAGTAGCCATGGCGCGACTCGCCCAGACCGCCGGTCTCACCGACGTCCAGCAGGAGATCCTCTCCACCGTCCGCGACTTCGTGGACAAGGAGATCATTCCGGTCGCGACCGAGCTGGAGCACCGCGACGAGTACCCGCAGCAGATCGTCGACGGTCTCAAGGAGTTGGGCCTGTTCGGCCTGATGATCCCCGAGGAGTACGGGGGCCTGGGCGAGTCCCTTCTCACGTACGCGCTGTGCGTCGAGGAGATCGCCCGCGGCTGGATGTCGGTCTCCGGCATCATCAACACGCACTTCATCGTGGCGTACATGCTCAAGCAGCACGGCACGCAGGAGCAGAAGGACTACTTCCTGCCGCGCATGGCGCTGGGCGAGACGCGCGGCGCGTTCTCGATGTCGGAGCCGGCGCTCGGCTCGGACGTGTCGGCGATCTCGTCGAAGGCGGTGAAGGACGGGGACGAGTACGTCCTGAACGGTCAGAAGATGTGGCTGACGAACGGCGGCTCGTCGAATCTGGTGGCTGTTCTGGTCAAGAGTGACGAAGGACACCCGGAGGGCACGGCGCCCCACAAGTCGATGACGACCTTCCTCGTCGAGAAGGAGCCCGGCTTCGGAGAGGTCCGTCCGGGCCTCACCATTCCGGGGAAGATCGACAAGATGGGTTACAAGGGCGTCGACACGACCGAACTCATCATGGACGGACTGCGCATTCCGGCCAATCGGGTACTCGGCGGCGCGAGTGGCCGAGGGTTTTACCAAATGATGGACGGAGTGGAAGTCGGCCGCGTGAATGTCGCGGCACGTGGCTGCGGTGTCGCGCAGCGTGCGTTTGAACTGGGGGTTTCCTACGCCCAGCAACGCCACACGTTCGGCAAGCCCATCGCCCAGCACCAGGCCATCCAGTTCAAGCTCGCGGAGATGGCTACCAAGGTCGAGGCCGCCCATGCGATGATGGTCAACGCAGCACGCAAAAAGGATTCCGGGGAACGAAACGACCTGGAAGCAGGGATGGCGAAGTACCTCGCCTCCGAATACTGCAAGGAAGTGGTCGAGGACGCCTTCCGGATCCACGGCGGCTACGGCTTCTCCAAGGAGTACGAGATCGAGCGTCTCTACCGCGAGGCCCCGATGCTCCTGATCGGTGAAGGTACCGCCGAGATCCAGAAAATGATCATTGGCCGCCGCCTGCTCGAGGAGTATCGATTCCAGGGCTGAATGTCCGCTACAGGGTGTTTTGTTCGAGAAGAAGATCACACCCTGTCAGCACCCTTCAGCCGCCGACTCAGCTTCCTGGCTTGCCCAGTTGTGGCTCGCAACCGATAGCATCCCGGAAAAGCCGCCGTCCCCCCGTACAGAGCGCGGCATCATCCGCTACGAAGGTCATCCATGCCCCACAGCCAAACCTCTGCACCACGCGACGGCGTCCTGGGTGGACGCATTGCGCGCGGAGCATCGCCGTGGCTCCTGCCGACCGTCGCCACAGCCGCCCTGAGCCTGGCCCGTTCGCGTCGCTCCAAGAAGGCCGCCGCAGTAGCCGTACCCGCCACCGCTCTGGCGGCCGGCATGCTGTGGTTCTTCCGCGACCCCGAGCGTGAGATCGCCCCCGGCCGGGTCATCTCCCCGGCCGACGGCGTGGTGCAGAGCATCATGCCGTGGAAGGACGGGCGGACCCGGGTCGCGATCTTCATGAGCCCGCTGAACGTCCACGTCAACCGCGCGCCGCTGGCAGGCACGGTGACGTCCGTGGAGCACATCCCCGGCGGGTTCGTCCCGGCGTTCAACAAGGAGAGCGAGAACAACGAGCGCGTTGTCTGGCACTTCGACACCGAGCTCGGCGACATCGAGATGGTGCAGATCGCCGGTGCGGTCGCCCGCCGGATCGTCCCGTACGTCCCGCAGGGCACCAAGCTCGAGCAGGGCGAGCGCATCGGTCTGATCCGCTTCGGGTCGCGCGTCGACATCTACCTCCCCGAGGGTGTCGAGGTCGCGCTCGAGGTCGGCCAGAAGACCGTGGCTGGGGTGACTCGCATTGACCGTGACTGATCCAGAGACGCAGGCCGGGTGGGTGCCCGAGGCCGAGGAGGCGGACGAAGCGGAGGAAATGCCGCTTTCACTGCGCCTGTCGATAGCGGACACCCTCACGCTCGGTAACGCCACGTGCGGCTTCATGGCGGTGTACTTCACCACCACCGGCATCCTGATCCCGCACCTCCAGGGCAGCCAGGAGTCGGGCATGGCCCGGCACAGCGCGGCCACGGCCGTCATCCTGATGCTGGCCGCGGCGATCTTCGACCTGTTCGACGGCCTGGTGGCGCGCAAGCTCCGCTCGTCGCCGATGGGCGCCGAGCTGGACAACCTCTCGGACCTCATCAGCTTCGGCCTCGCGCCCGCGTACTTCGTCCTCGTGTACGGCATGGTCGCGGACGACGCGCATCAGCGGGTGGCGGCGGTGGGCGCCATCGTGGTGCTCCTGGCCGTCGTGCTCAGACTCGCGAGATTCTCGTGCGTGACGGTGAAGGACGGCACCTTCCAGGGCATGCCGAGCCCCTTCGGGGCGCTCACGGTCGTGTCGATCGTGCTCCTCGAGCTGCCGTTCGTGGCAACGGTCCTCGCGATCATCGGTACGGCCTGGCTGATGGTGAGCCGCGTCGAGTACCCGAAGCCGCGCGGTCCGCTCGCGGTCGCGATGCTGGGGTGGATCGTGGCAGCGATGGGGCTCCTGGCGGCCTGGGCGTTCGACGCCCCCGGCGGCCAGCTGCTGCTCCAGACCGGCTGCGCGCTGCAGCTGGTCCTCGGCGCCGTGATCCCGCTGTTCGCGACGGCCCGGAGGGTGAACAACTTCCGGGACAACCGCCGCGAGGCACGCGCCGCGCAGCTGCCGTAACCCGTACCCGTACGGACGAAGGGCCCCGAACCGCTTGGTTCGGGGCCCTTCGTCCTATCTCACGGAGCGGGGTGCAGGCCGGTGCCGGGGAGGCCGGGGCGTACCAGGACCTTCACGCGGTCGTCCGGCTGCCGGAGCGTGTCCAGGGCCGCAGCTCCCGTGCCGGACAGGCCAACGCCCAGGTCACTGTCGCGCCCCCGCGACCTGATGGAGATGACCCCGGCCCTCGCCGCCTACCGGCCCTCGCCGGGGTGAGGACCACCCCTCACCCCGGCGCGCGTCAGGTCACACCAGGAAATCGCGGGCGACCCGCTCCGCCACGGTCTCCAGGATCGGGCCCGCCTCGGCGATGGCGCGGGCCACGTCCGGCTCCACGTCCGTGAGGGCGTAGGCGCGGCGGATGCCCGCACGGCCCAGGGCCTCCGGGGGAAGGGCGAGGCGGCCGCAGACCGCCACGACCTCGACGCCCGCCGCGCGGGCCGCCGCGGCGACGCCCGCCGGGGCCTTGCCGTGGAGCGTCTGCTCGTCGAGGGAACCCTCGCCCGTGATGACGAGGGTGGCGCGGGCGAGCGCGGGCGCGAAGCCGAGGACGTCGAGCATGACCTCGATCCCGGCCCGGAAGCCCGCTCCGAGCCCGACGAGGGCGCCGTAGCCGATGCCACCGGCGGCTCCGGCGCCGGGCGAGTCGGCGTATTCGAGTGCCTTCGGGCCGATCGACTTGGCCAGGACCCGCGCGAAGTGGGCCAGCGCCGCGTCCAGGGCGGCGACGTCGTCCGACGTCGCGCCCTTCTGCGGGCCGTACACCGCGGGCGCGCCCTTCGGGCCGGTCAGCGGGTTGTCGACGTCGCTGGCGAGGACGATCTCCACGTCGGCCAGGCGCGGGTCGAGCCCCGAGAGGTCGGCCGTGGCCAGGTCGGCGAGGGGCCCGCCGCCCGGGCCGACGGGCTTGCCGTCCGCATCCAGGAAGCGTGCGCCGAGCGCGGCCAGCATTCCGGCGCCGCCGTCGGTCGTCGCGCTGCCGCCCACGCCGAAGACGATGGAGCGGGCGCCCGCGTCGAGCGCCGCGGCGAGCAGTTCGCCGGACCCGTACGTGGTCGAGGTCAGCGGCGCGAAGACGCCTTCGGGCAGCAGCTGGAGCCCGGACGCCTCGGCCATCTCGACGACGGCCGTGCCGTCCCGCAGGGCATACGCCGCCGTGACCTCGTCACCGAGCGGCCCCGTGACCCGTACCTCGCGGCGCTCGAAACCGGCCGCCACGGCCGCGGCCACCGTGCCGTCCCCACCGTCCGCGACGGGCACGGACTCGACCGTCACCCCGGGCGCGATCCGCCGCAGGCCGGCCGTGACCCGCTCCGCGACCTGCACGGCCGTGAGCGAGCCCTTGAACTTGTCCGCGGCGATGAGCACGTGCTCCGCCGTCACTCCAGCGTCCGCCACCTTGCATTCCCCTTGCTTTCGCGCCTTGCTCGCGCAAGGCAGTCGCGCCGCTGCGACCTTAACCGGAGGTGGGGGCCGCTGCCCATGGCTGTCCGGTCCCCGAAACGGCGCGCCCGGACGATAAGTCCCGCTATACCCACTCAAACCGGGGCGCCGTGAGCACGGAAATGATCGATCAGCCGGGCGCGGTGCGCGGACGGTCCGGCGCACGGCGCGGAACGCCTCACCCCACCGCGGCCCCTCATCGGGTACACCAAAGACATGACCCCAGTGGGCAGCGACCTCCAGGACCGGGTGCTCGGCGGCTGGCTCGGCCGGATCGCGGGCAACATGCTCGGCAAGCCGGTGGAACAGGGCGAGCACTGGACCCGGGCGCGCATCGACGGCTATCTGCGGCGGGCCGCCGCCCTGCCGCTCACCGACTATCTGCCCGAACCCGCCGACGAGTCCGACGGCCTCGCACTGCGACCCGAGTGGCGGCAGTGCGTGCGCGGGCGGATCCACGGCAGCTGCCGGGACGACGACGTGGACTACGCGATCCTCGGCCTGCACCTCCTGGAGACGTACGGCTTCGCCTTCTCCACGGAACAGGTGGGTGATCTGTGGCTGATGAGGCTGCCGTATCTGCAGACGTTCACCGCGGAGCGGGCGGCGTACCGCAATCTCGCGAACGGGCTGAAGCCGCCGCTCACGGCGACGTTCGACAATCCGTACCAGGAGTGGATCGGCGCGCTGATCCGTGCCGACATCTTCGGCTGGACGTGTCCGGGCGACCCGCACCGCGCGGCCTCCCTCGCGCGCCGCGACGCGGTCCTGTCCCATACGGGCAACGGCGTGTACGGCGCGATGTGGGCGGCGGCGCTCGTCGCGGCGGCGTTCACGGCGCCGGGCCCGCGCGCCGCGCTCGACACCGCGCTCACCGTGATCCCGGCGAGCAGCCGGCTGGCCCGTACGGTGCGGCGCACCGCCACGCTCCACGAGTCGCGGCTGAGCTGGGAGGAGACGCTCGCGACGCTGGAGGAGGAGACGTCCGGGCTCGGCTGGATCCACACGGTCCCGAACGCGGCCGTCATCACAGCCGGGCTCCTGTACGGCGACGGGGACTTCACCCGCACCCTCGCGCTCACGGTGCGCGGCGGCCTGGACACCGACTCGAACGGCGCGACGGCCGGGTCCGTGGCCGGTGTGCTGTGCGGCGCCGCGGCGATCCCGGCGCAGTGGAAGGACCCGCTGGAGGACCGGGTGCGCAGCGCGGTGTTCGGGTTCGACGGCGCGCGGATCAGCGAACTCGCGTCGCGTACGGTCGAGTTGGCCGAAGCGTAGCCCGGCGGATCCGGGCCCCGCACACGGTCGTCAGGGGGGCCGGCGGATCGGGGTCGGACAGGTCGCGGCGCCTGGCGCGGCGCATCGCAAGGCGCCGGAGCACCCTCATGGCGGAGCCATTCGGATGTTTCGACAACGGGGCGAGGTCCCGTGCCAGGCGTCGCGACCCCGGCCGTGATCCGCCGGACACCCCCTACGCTTCCCTCATGACTGTCTCTGCCGAGTTCGCCGCGTACATCGCGGGCCTCCCCCGCGTCCTGTGCGGCGCCGCCGCGCTCTTCCGTGACTCCGAGGGGCGTGTGCTGCTCGTCGAGCCGAACTACCGCGACGGGTGGGCGCTGCCGGGCGGCACCGTCGAGTCCGACACCGGGGAGACCCCGCGCCAGGGCGCCCGGCGCGAGACCGCCGAGGAGATCGGCCTCGACCTGGAGCTCGGCCGGCTGCTCGCGGTCGACTGGGTGCCGGGCACGCCCGCGCGACCGCCGCTCGTGGCCTATCTGTACGACGGCGGGGTCCTGGACGAGGACCGCATCAAGGCGATCAGGCTCCAGGAGGAGGAACTGCTCTCCTGGCGCCTCGTGGACCGGCCCGACCTGCCGGAGTACCTGCCGGGCCCACTGGGCCGCCGCGTCCTTACGGCCCTCGACGTCCTCACGCGGGGCGAGGGAACGGCCGAACTGGAGGACGGCAACCGCGCGAGCTGACCCGGCCCGGTGCGGCGGGCGGGTGCGGCGGGCGGACCCGGCCCGGTGCGGCGGGCGCCGATACCGCCTCGCGGTTCGCCCGCAGGGGCGCCTACCCTCGGCGGCATGAGCACGCAGCCTCTCGTCGCGATCCTCAGTGGTGCAGGCATCTCCACGGACTCCGGGATCCCGGACTACCGCGGGCCGAACGGTCTGTGGCGGCGCGATCCGGAGGCGGAGAAGCTCGTCACGTACGAGTACTACATGGGGGATCCGGAGATCCGGCGCCGGTCGTGGCAGATGCGGCGCAAGAACCGGACCCTTGCCGCCGAGCCGAACGGCGCGCACCGGGCCGTCGCCGATCTGGAGCGGGCCGGTGTGCCCGTGCGGGTGATCACGCAGAACGTGGACGGGCTGCACCAGCTCGCCGGGATGCCCGCCCGCAAGGTCCTCGAACTGCACGGCTCCGTACGGAGTTTCGTGTGTACCGGCTGTCATGCGCGTGGGCCCATGGAGGACGCCCTCGCCCGGGTCGAGGCCGGGGAAGACGATCCGCCGTGCCTGAAGTGCGGGGGGATCCTGAAGTCGGCGACCGTGATGTTCGGGGAGCGGCTCGATCCGGTGGTGCTGGGTGAGGCCGTCGCGATCACCAAGGCGTGTCAGGTGTTCGTCGCCGTGGGGAGCAGTCTTCAGGTGCAGCCCGCCGCCGGGCTCGCCGGTGTCGCCGCGGATCATGGGGCGCGGCTCGTCATCGTCAACGCCGAGGCGACGCCGTACGACGAACTGGCCGACGAACTCATCCGCGAACCCATCGGCACCGCGCTGCCGAAGCTGCTGCGCCAATTCGGCATGGCGCACCCGTAGGGCCAGGCACTAGGGGGCCCTAAGGGCGGATCCCGTCGCAGGCGATGGACAGATGCCGCGGCCCGCGCAGCACGGCGTTCTGCCGGTACGGCGGCGGGTCCTCCAGCAGACGTGGGTTCTCCAGCCTCCGGGCCAGTTCCGACAGGGCGAACTGGGCCTCCAGCCGGGCGAGTGGTGCCCCGAAGCAGCTGTGGATGCCGCTGCCCAGGCCGAGGTGCTGGATGTCCTGGCGGTCGGGGTCGAAGCGGTCGGGGTCCTCGAAGCGCTGGGGGTCTCGGTTGCCGGACGCCAGAACCAGCCACAGCGAGGCGCCCTTGGGAATGGTGACGCCGCGGACCTCGATGTCGGCGAGGGTGGTGCGCTGCGGCACGAGTTGCACCGGCGGCTCGAAGCGCAGCAGCTCCTCGACGATGGGCACGGCCAGCCGCGGATCCGCACGCAGCCGCTCCAGGACATCGGGATGGCGCAGCAGGGTCAGCATTCCGTTGGTGACGAGATTGACGGTGGTCTCGTGCCCCGCGATCAGCAGCAGCGCTGCCGTGCTGAGCAGTTCCATGGTGGTCATCGCCCCGTCCTCGCCCTTTGCGGTCGCCAGCTCGGAGAGCATGTCCTCTCCGGGATTCTTGCGGCGCTCCTCGACCAGTCCGGCCAGGTACATGCCCAACTGCATACGGGCGTCCTGCGTGACCTTGCCCCGCTCGGCCGGGTCCGCGTCCGGGTCGGGGTCCAGGCCGGCGGCGATGGTGTCCGCCCAGGTGTGGAAGCGTGCCTCGTCCTCGCGCGGCACCCCCAGCAGCCGGCAGATCACGGTCACCGGGAAGGGGTACGAGAACTGGTCCACCAGGTCGATCCGGCCCGGGTCGCCGATGTCGTCGATGAGGCCGGAGACGATGCCGTGCAGCTCTTCGCGCATCCCGTCGACCCGGCGGGGGGAGTGCGGCGGGCCGAAGGGCCGGTTCGTCATGCGTCGCAGCCGGTCGTGTTCCGGCGGATCGAGCCGGAGGAAGCTCGGCGGCAGGGCACTTTCCCCCTCGGTCGACTGGGCCAGCGGGTCGCGGGTGTTCGAGGCCAGATTGCGGGCGTCGGAACTGATCCGGGGATCGTGCAGGAGACTGCGGATCTCGTAGTAGGTGCTGATGACGTACGGCCCGTCGGCTTCGTGGTGGACCGGCGTCTTCCGCAGCTCTTCGTAGATCGGGTACGGATTGGCGCGGTTGGCGTAGTCCAGAACCTGGTGCAGCAAGGATGGCGTCATGGCGAGTCCTCGTGGCCGTGCCGGTCAGTGCGCGGGGGTGAACGTCATCCGGCGGTCGGCCGGTGAGTATCCGCTGAGGGTCACAGTGGGGCCGTGGGTGGGGACCGACGGGTCGGGGAAGTCCGCGTCGATCGGCCGCTGTCCGTCCGAGCGCCGGTCGACCGTGTCGAACGGCGGCGGGAACGACGCGGTGGTCTCGATCAGCTCCTGGTAGAACGGCAGCCACCGGGCATGGTCGAAGGCAACCGCGCCGATGACGCGCCCCTGATACCCGTAGACACCTACGAACCGCCGATCCTGGAGCGAGCCCTGCGAGATGAGGATCTCGGTCCCCAGCGACGGCACCCCGACGGACTTGATGTTGACTCCGAACTGCGCGGACCAGAAGGCCGGCACCTCCATGTGGGGGAGGCGGTCGGTGCTCTCGCTGAGCATGTTGTGCGCCGCGATCCGACCCTGCGAGACGGCGTTGCCCCAGTGCTCCAGGGACAGGAACTGATAGCCGAACAGAGCGTGAGGGGAGCGGGCGACGTCGCCCGCCGCATAGATGTCGTCGGTGACGATTCCGCGGATGTCGAAGGCGCGGCAGCCGGCGTCGCAGGCGATGCCGCGGGGGCCGGCCCCGAGTCCGGACCCGGCGAGCCATTCGGTGTTGCGGGTGGCCCCGAGCGAGACGATCACCACGTCGGCCTCCACGGTGGAGCCGTCGGACAGATGCGCGGCGCGTACCCGTCCCGAGGTGTCGCCCTCCAGAGCGGTCACCATGACCCCGCATCGCAGGTCGACACCGTGCTTGCGCTGGAGCTCCGCGGCGACCGCGCCGACCAGCCCGCCGAGGGCGCCGACCAGGGGCGCCGAGCCACGCTCGGCGACGGTGACGGGGAGGCCGCGTTCGCGGCAGGCGGAGGCGATCTCCGAGCCGGTGAACCCGGCCCCGATGACGAGGACCCGCTTGGGTCCCGCCTCGAGCCGCCGCACGAGGGCGGCGCTGTCGTCGCGGGTCCGCAGGACGAAGACGCCGTCGAGTTCCGCCTCGGCCTCGCGCGGCCAGGGTCGCGCCCGGACCCCGGTGGCGATCAGCAGCCGGTCGTACGGCACCTCGTCACCGTCGGCCAGCCGCACCCGCGCTGCGGCCATGTCCAGGCCGGTGGCCGGGACACCCAGCCGCCAGGTCACGTCGACCGACCGGAGCCTGGGCAGTGCGGTGCGGTCGGCGGCCGCCCTGCCCAGCAGCACCTGCTTGGAGAGCGGGGGCCGGTCGTACGGCTCGTGGGGCTCGTCACCGATCATGGTCAGGGAGCCCGCGAAGCCCTCGGTTCGCAGGGTTTCGGCGGCGCGCAGGCCGGCCAGTGAGGCGCCTACGACGACGATGCGGCCCTCGCGTCTGAGCCGTTCCAGGGATCCGTCACCGTGCACCGGACACCGCCTCGGCCGGTACGTCCACCGCATCGACGAGGATGGCCTGAACCGGGCAGGCCGCGGCGGCCTGGGCCAGCTTCGCACGCTGCGCCTCGTCGGCCTCCGGGGTGTACAGCAGTGCCTCCTCGCCGTGCATGGCGAAGATCTCGGGCGCAAGGAACGCGCACTGCGCATACCCCTGGCAGCGGTTCAGGTCGACGGCAATCCTCACCACGGGATCGGTCCTCTCCACGGCCCGGTCAGCCCCCTGAGACCACCCTCGGTGTCCGGACGGGCTGCGGCGACGAGAAGGCGACCGTTCGAGTGAGCGGTGTGGTCGGCTCAGGCCGATGTGGCCGGCTGCGACCGGGCGGGACGCCGACCCCGCAGGATGTTCAGGCTGAGGAGCAACGCCCAGGCCGGGAAGACCAGTTCGGACCAGGGCACGTTCGCTCCCACCGCGAGCAGCGTAAGGCCCGCCAGGTAGCCGAGGGCGACGAGCGGGCGCGGGAGTGCGCCGCGTCGGCGGCCGATGGTCGAGGTCGTGATGATGAACACGGCCGCCATCCGCATGGCGTACGTGGTCAGCAGGGCGTAGGCGAAATGCCGGCCGAAAGGAGGGTGCTGCTGACTCTCGTCGAGCACGGTTCCGGCTGCCGCGGCAGCGCCGAACAGGGTGGCGACGAAGACCAGGCCACTGCCCAGGAACACCGTGGACACGAAAGGGTCCTCGGCCTCGCCGGCGTGCTCGCGCAGGGCGCCCATGAACCACAGGAAGGCGATCCCGGCGAACGGGAGAAGCTCCAGCGCTGTCCGCACGGCGCTGCGCTGTCCGGCATCGACGGTTACGTCGTCCGCGCCGTTGCCGCCGGGCAAAGCGATGCGCATCAGGACCATCGCCGCGGCCATGAGGATCGCGAACACCACCCCGGCCACCCCCGCGGCCCAGGGTGTCGCGAGGCGCTCGCGCTTTCGCTCCATGGTCTCTCGCTTTCTGCCCGGTCCTCCTTCGTACAGACACCAGTGATCCGGGGACTCGCGCCACCGGAGTCACTCGGAAGGGAGACCGCGGTGCGCCATACAGGCCATGGCTGCTGGTCGGATGGCTCGCCCTGGAAATAGGCCTCCAGCTGGTCGATGACCGCCCCGAAGGGGCGGGCGTCGCGCTCCCCGAAGGTCTCCTCGGCGGGGCGGTGGCGCTGGTCGGTCATATAGAGGCCGCTGAGCGTGCCGTCGGTGGCGACGAGCGTGAGCGGACCGTAGGGGCTGTCGATGACGTGGTGCTGCTTGGCGGTCATGGTCGTACGTCCCTTACACGGGGAGGAAGTTGATCGGGTGGTCGTCGGTGGCCCACAGGTACTGGACGGCGTACGCGCGCCAGGTGCGCCAGGACGCGGCGCGCGCGGTGAGCGCGGCGGGTGTGTGGGGCAGCCCCAACTCCTGTGCGGCGCGCCGCATTCCGAGGTCGGTGGGCAGGAAGGCGTCCGGGTCGCCGAGGGCGCGCATCGCGATGACCTCGACCGTCCAGGGCCCGAAGCCGGGCAGCGTCATGAGCCGGTCGCGGGCCTCGTCCCAGTCGCTCTCGGGGCCGAGGACGAGGGTGCCCTCCGCGAGTTCGCGCACCAGTGTGGTCAGGGTGGTGCGGCGGCTGCGCGGCAGGGCGAGCGCCTCGGGGTCGAGGGCCGCGAGGGACGCCGGTGACGGGAAGAGGTGGGTGAGGCCGCCGTCGGGGTCGTCGACGGGCTCGCCGTGCGCGGTGACGAGGCGCGCGGCGTGGGTGCGGGCGGCGGCCGTGGACACCTGCTGGCCGAGTACGGCGCGGACCGCGAACTCGGGCTCGTCGACGGTGCGCGGCACCCTGCGGCCGGGCGCCTTGTCGACGAGCGGCGCGAGCAGCGGGTCCGCGCGCAGCTGCTCGTCGACGGCGATGGGGTCCGCGTCGAGGTCGAGCATGCGGCGGCAGCGGCTGATCGCGACGGTCAGATCGCGCTGGTCGGTGAGGACGAGGCGGCAGCCGATGTGGTCGGGGGCGGGTGTGAGGGTGACGATGCCGTGCCCGTAGGGGAGGCGCAGCGTGCGCCGATACGCGCCGTCGCGCCACTCCTCTACGCCCGGTACGGCGGTCGCGGCGAGGTGGCCGAAGAGGTTGTCGGGGTTGAGCGGGGCGCGGAACGGGAGGCGCAGCGTGATCGCGCCGGGCGCCGCCGCACCGTTCCTGGGCGCGCGGGTGCGCAGCTCGCTCGGGGCGAGGGCGAAGACCTCGCGGACCGTGTCGTTGAAGGTGCGGACGGAGGAGAAGCCGGCGGCGAACGCGATGTCGGCCATCGGCAGCTCGGTCGTCTCGACGAGGATGCGTGCGGTCTGCGCGCGCTGGGCGCGGGCCAGGGCGAGGGGGCCCGCGCCCAGCTCGGCGAGGAGCTGGCGCTCGACCTGGCGGGTGCTGTAGCCGAGGCGTCCGGCGAGGCCGGGGACGCCCTCGCGGTCGACGACGCCGTCGCCGATGAGACGCATGGCGCGGGCCACCAGGTCGGCGCGCTGGTTCCACTGCGGGGAGCCGGGGCTCGTGTCGGGGCGGCAGCGCTTGCAGGCCCGGAATCCGGCCTGCTGGCAGGCGGCGGCGCTGGGCAGGAAGGTCATGTTCTCGGGCTTGGGAGGCACTACCGGACAGCTGGGCCTGCAGTAGATCCGGGTCGTCAGGACGGCGGTGAAGAACCAGCCGTCGAAGCGGGCGTCCTTGGACTGGACGGCCCGGACGCATCGGTCGGTGTCGGTGTGCATGCAGTAAGCATCGCCGATGGCCGCCGCCCCCGGCTGGCGAGAATCCGACATCCACGTGCGGGCCGCGCGGCCCCTCGGCGGGGGGCGGTCAGTCGGCGAGGGCGTCGGCGAAGGCCGCGTACGCCCGGTCGTCGAAGAGGACGAACCGCACCTCTTCGACCGGCGGCCCTGCGGCCTCCCGCACGGTGCGGACCGCGATGCGCGCCCCGTCGTCCAGCGGCCAGCCGTAGATCCCGGTCGAGATCGCGGGGAAGGCCACCGTGCGCGCGCCGAGACCGGCCGCCACGCGCAGCGACTCGCGGTAGCAGGAGGCGAGCAGCTCGGACCGGTCCAGGGACGCGGACCAGACCGGGCCTACTGTGTGGATCACATGCCCGGCGTCCAGGTTCCCGGCCGTCGTGGCGACCGCCTGTCCGGTGGCCAGGCCCTTTCCATAGTGCGAGGCGCGGAGTCTGCGGCACTCGGCGAGGATCTCGGGGCCGCCGCGCCGGTGGATCGCGCCGTCGACACCGCCGCCGCCGAGCAGCGAGGAGTTGGCCGCGTTCACGATCGCGTCGGCGGTCTCGGCGGTGATGTCGCCCTTGACCAGGGTGATTCGGGTCATGATGCGCGGATCCTCCTCCACACGGCCTTGGCCGCGTTGTGCCCGGACATGCCGTGGACGCCCGGCCCCGGCGGGCTCGCGGACGAGCAGATGAAGACGGCGGGGTGCGGCGTCGTGTACGGCGACAGGGACAGCTTGGGCCGCAGCAGCGTCTGGAGCCCGCTCACCGCGCCGCAGGCGATGTCACCGCCCACATAGTTCGCGTTGCGGGCGGCCAGCTCGGGCGGTCCCGCGGTGGCCCGCGCCAGGATCCGGTCGCGGAACCCGGGCGCGAAGCGCTCCAGCTGCCGCTCGGCGGCGTCGGTGAGGTCGCCGTCCCAGCCGCTCGGGACATGCCCGTACGCCCAGAAGACGTGCTGGCCCGCGGGGGCCCTGGAGGGGTCCATGACGCTGGGCTGGACGGTGATGAGGAAGGGCTTGTCCGGGGCGCGGCCCTCGCGGGACGCGGCGCGCAGGGCAGCCTCGATGTCGCGGCTGCCGGGCCCGACCTGGACGGTGCCTGCGCTCCTGGCCTCCTTCGCCGTCCACGGCACGGGTCCGTCGAGCGCGTAGTCGAGCTTGAAGACGCTCGCGCCGTACCGGAAGCGCTCGTAGTAGCTGCCGAGCCCGGCGATGCGGGCGAGGGCCGTGGGCGAGGTGTCGAAGATGTAGGCCCGGGCGGGCGGCAGGTCGTCGAGGCGCTTGATCTCGTAGCTCGTGTGAACGGCTCCGCCCAGGTCCTTGAGGTACGCGGTGAGCGCGTCGGAGATCGCCTGCGAGCCGCCGCGCGCGACGGGCCACCCACGCGCGTGACCGGCGAGCGCGAAGACGAGGCCGACGGCTCCCGTGGCCAGGCCGCCGAGCGGCGCGATGGCATGGGCGACGAGGCCGGAGAACAGGGCGCGCGCCCGGTCGTCGCGGAAGCGCCGCATCAGCCACGTCGCCGGCGGGAGCCCCGTGAGCCCGAAGCGGGCCAGGGTGAGCGGGTCGCGCGGCAGGGAGGTGAGCGGCAGCGCCATGAAGTCCCGCACGAGGGCGTCCCACTTGGGCAGGAGAGGTGTGACGAGACGGCGGTAGGTGCCCGCGTCGTGCGGCCCGAACGAGGCGGCCGTCTCGGCGACGGAGCGTGACAGTACGGCCGCGCTGCCGTCGGGGAAGGGGTGCGCCATGGGGAGCTCGGCGTGCAGCCACTCCAGGCCGTACCGGTCCAGCGGCATGTTCCTGAACGCGGGCGAGTTGATCCCCAGAGGGTGAGCGGCCGAGCACGGGTCGTGGCGGAATCCGGGGAGGGTGAGCTCCTCGGTGCGCGCGCCCCCGCCGACGGTGTCCCTGGCCTCGAAGACCGCCACGGAGAAGCCTCGGCGGGCCAGCTCCACGGCAGCGGTCAGTCCGTTCGGTCCCGCACCCACGACGACGGCATCGAGCATCGACGGCACCTTCGGACTCCTTTGTCAGCCGAGGCCACTGGTCGACAGGATATGCCGCAGGGCTGACAGAGCCGGGGCGCGGGGCGTTCCCGGACGGGCTGCGCAAGGGTGCGCCGAGGGTCGGCGCAGGTCATGGGCGCGGGAACCCGCGAGGGGCGCTCGCGGCCGCTCGGTCACTCGCCGCCGAGCAGGTCCACCACGCGCCGAGCCGTGGCCGCGTTCCTGGCCGCCGTGAACGGAAGTGCGTTCCCCCCGGTGATGCGGAAGGGCTCGCCCTCCTTCGTCAGGTGTGTGCCGCCCGCCTCCTCGACGAGCAGCAGCCCCGCCGCGTGGTCCCACGCGGCCTCCCAGGAGAACGCGGTCGCGTCCAGCTCGCCGCGGGCGACGGCCAGATACTCGAGGCCGGCCGAGCCGCACGGGCGCGGGCGCACCCCGTCGGCCCACAGGCCAAGGAGGTCGCGCTTCTGCGCGTCCGTCGTGTAGTCGGGGTGCGAGGTCGCCACGTCGATGGGCTCGTCCGCTCCGGGTGAACCGGCGTGCAGCGCCTCGCCGTTGAGCCAGGCGCCCTTGCCGCGGACCGCTACGGCGAACTCGCCGAGCGCGGGTGCGAACGTCCAGGAGGCGAGGACCGTGCCGTGCTGGGCCAGCGCGACGAGCATGCAGAACCCGGGGTCGCCGTGGACGAACTGGCGGGTACCGTCGACCGGGTCGACGATCCACACCGGGGCGTCCTCGCCTATCGCGTCGTAGACCGCGTAGTCGGCGTGGACCGCCTCCTCGCCGACGACGACGGAACCGGGCAGCAGGGCGCTCAGCTCGCGGGTCAGATACTCCTCGGCCAGCCGGTCGGCAGTGGTCACGAGGTCGTGCGGGCCGCTCTTCTGGGCGACGTCACCCTCGGCGAGCTGCCGGAAGCGGGGCATCACCTCTGCGGCGGCAGCGGCGCGCACGGCCTGCTCCACCTCGGTGACCCCGTGTACGAGAAAGTCGTCGATGCTTTCCGTCATTTCCTGTGCTTCGATCATGCCTCCATGAGAGCACGCTCCACTGACAGCCCGTACCCGCCCGGTGTACGAGGGGTGGAATCCCGTTGAATACCGCGGAACCCCACCCCTGATACATCGATCCGTGCACCGCCTGATCCGTCAGCGGCCGACGGCGTACCCCTGCATCCCGCGCGGGTTGGCGGCGGCCGACAGGACGCCGGTCTCCGGGTCGCGGGCGACCGCGCACAGGCGACCCTCCGACCAGGGCTCGCCGACCGTCACGTCGTGGCCGCGGCGGCGCAGCTCCTCGATGACGTCCTCGCCGACGCGGGACTCGACGGTGACGCTGCCGGGCCGCATCGCGCGCGGGTAGAAGGAGCCGGGGAAGGAGTCGTTGTGCCAGTTCGGGGCGTCGACGGCGCCCTGGAGGTCGAGCCCGCCGCGCACGGCCGCGCGCAGCGCGACGGCCAGGAAGAAGTGGACCTGCCACTGGTCCTGCTGATCGCCCCCGGGCGTGCCGAACGCCATCACCGGCACACCGTCCTTGAGGGCGAGCGACGGCGTCAGCGTCGTACGGGGACGGCGTCCCGGCGCGAGCGAGTTCGGCAGGCCCTCGTCCAGCCACGCCATCTGGAGGCGAGTGCCGAGCGGGAAGCCGAGCTCGGGCACGACGGGGTTCGACTGGAGCCAGCCGCCGGAGGGCGTCGCGGCGACCATGTTGCCCCAGCGGTCGACGATGTCGAGCTGGCAGGTGTCGCCGCGGGTCGCGCCGTCCGCGGAGACCTCCTGGTCACCGCGCTTGGCGACGGTGGGCTCACCGGCTCCGGCGCCCGCTATCCCCATGGCGTCGAACCCGTCCTCCCCCGCCGCCACGGCGTGCGCGTGCGCGGAGATCCGGGGCTCGGTGCCGCGCGGGCTGCCCGGCCGCAGCTCGTGGGACGCCTTGTCGCCGATGAGGGCGCGGCGCGCGGCGTTGTACTCGTCGGACAGGAGCTCGGCGAGGGGCACGTCCTCGGGCCCGGCGTCCCCGTACCAGGCCTCGCGGTCGGCCATGGCGAGCTTGCAGCCCTCGATGAGCAGGTGGACGTACTCGGCGGAGCCGTAGGCGGGCAGCTCGTCGCGGAGCAGGGCGAGCTGCTGGAGGAAGGCGGGGCCCTGGCTCCAGCCGCCGGCCTTGCACAGGGTCCAGCCGTTCCAGTCGTACGTGGCGGGCGCCTCGTAGGACGCGGACCAGCCGGCCAGGTCGGCGGCGGCGAGCGTGCCGGTGTGGTGGGTGCCGCTGGTGTCCATGGTGGGCCGGCCGGCCTGCCGGACGAGGGCCTCGGCGATGAAGCCCTCGCGCCAGATCGCGCGGGCGGCCTCGATCTGGGCGACACGGTTGTCGGCGCCGTCGCCCGCGCTCTCCTCGGCCTCCTCGATGACGCGGCGCCACGTCGCGGCGAGCTGCGGGTTGCGGAAGAGCTCCCCGGGCTTCGGGGAGGCGCCGTCCTTGAGGTAGACCTCGGCCGAGGAGGGCCACTCGTTCTCGAAGAGGGCGCGCACGGTGTCGACGGTCTCGCCGACGCGCTCCACGGGCGCGTGCCCGTCCTCTGCGTACCCGATGGCGTAACTCAGCACCTCGGCCAGGGACTTGGTGCCGTGGTCCTTCAGGAGGACCATCCAGGCGTCGAAGGCGCCGGGCACGGCGGCGGCCAGGGGGCCGGTGCCGGGTACGAGGTCGAGGCCGAGGGAGCGGTAGTGGGCGACGGTGGCCCCGGCGGGCGCGACGCCCTGCCCGCACAGGACGCTGACGTCCCCGCCGGCGGGGGCGAGGATGATCGGGACCTCGCCGGCGGGGCCGTTCAGGTGCGGTTCGACGACGTGCAGGACGAAGCCCGCGGCGACGGCGGCGTCATAGGCGTTGCCGCCGCTCTCCAGGACGGCCATGGCCGACTGGGAGGCGAGCCAGTGGGTGGACGAGACCATGCCGAAGGTGCCTTGCAGGGTCGGCCGGGTGGTGAACAAGGGTGGTGCTCCTCGGGCGTCAGGCGGATGCGGGGCGGCTGTGAGGGATCGTACGAAGTGAGTCGTCGGCGTCCGCGGTTCGGGGTGCCGCGGCGTCGGGGGCTGTGCCGTCGTCGGCGACGAGGTGGCAGGACACCTCGCGGCCGCCGTCCAGGGTGCGCAGTGCCGGGATCTCGGTGCGGCAGCGGCCTGTGGCGAGCGGGCAGCGCGTGTGGAAGCGGCAGCCGGGCGGCGGCGCGAGCGGGCTGGGCAGTTCGCCGCTGAGGACGATGCGTTCGCGGGTGCGCTGGGTGACCGGGTCGGGCACGGGCGCCGCCGACAGGAGTGCCTGGGTGTAGGGGTGCTTGGGGTCGGCGAACAGCTCGGCGGTGGGGGCCTGTTCGACGATCTGGCCCAGGTACATGACCGCGATCCGGTCGGCGAGGTACTCGACGGCGGCGAGGTCGTGGGTGATGAACAGGCAGCCGAAGCCGCGGTCGCGCTGGAGGTCGGCGAGCAGGTTGAGGACGGACGCCTGGACGGACACGTCGAGGGCGGAGGTCGGCTCGTCGGCGACGAGGAGCGCGGGGTCGACCGACAGGGCGCGGGCGATGGAGATGCGCTGGCGCTGGCCGCCGGACAGCTCGTGCGGGTGCCGGTCGGCGTGCTCGGGGCGCAGGCCGACCTGGGCGAGGAGTTCCGCCACGCGCGCGCGTGCCGCCTCGCCCTTCGCGATGCCGTGCAGCCGCAGCGGCTCGGCGACGATCTGCCCGACGGTCATGCGCGGGTCGAGGGACGACGAGGGGTCCTGGAAGACGAGGTGGAAGTCCTTGCGCAGGGGGCGCAGGGCGCGCCGGGACATGGTCGTCACGTCGGTGCCGTTGATGCGTACGGTGCCGCCGGTGGGCTCGTCGAGGCGTACGGCGCAGCGGCCGACGGTGGACTTGCCGCTGCCCGACTCGCCCACGAGACCGACGACTTCCCCGCGTCCGACGGTCAGGGAGACGCCGTCGGCGGCGCGTACGGTGCCGCCGGACGCGGCGAAGTGCCGCTCCAGGGCGTCGAGTTGCAGGACCGGGGTGCTCACTGTGCGGCCTCCTGGAGGGTGTGCGGGTGCCAGCAGGCGGTCAGGTGCGGGGCGTCGGCTGCGGCGTTCTCAGTGACGGCTTCGAAGCCGGGCCGGGTCGTCGTGCACCGCTCGTCGGCACGGGTGCAGCGCGGGGCGAACGTGCAGGCGTCGGGCTGGGAGTCGAGGCTCGGCACGAGGCCGGGGATCTCGGGCAGGCGCCGCTTGCCGCCACTATCCGCCGCGGCCGAGGCGCCGGGCCGCAGGACCGCCGAGAGGAGTCCGCGGGTGTACGGGTGGCTGGGCGCCGCGAACAGCTCGTCCACGGGGGCCTGTTCGACGGGCCGGCCCGCGTACATGACGAGGACGCGGTCGGCGGTGTCGGCGACGACGCCGAGGTCGTGGGTGATGAGGACGATCGCCGTGCCGAGGCGCTCGCGCAGCGACTGGAGGACCTCCAGGATGCCCGCCTGAACCGTCACGTCGAGGGCGGTGGTCGGTTCGTCGGCGATGAGGACGGCCGGGTCGCAGGCGACCGCGATGGCGATCATCACGCGCTGGCGCATGCCGCCGGAGAGCTGGTGCGGGTATTCGTCGACGCGCTGGGCCGGGGCGGGGATACCGACGAGGTCCAGGAGTTCGACGGCACGCGCGCGTGCCTCCTTCTTGCTCAGCCCCTGGTGGCGGCGGAGCACCTCACCGATCTGCCGGCCGATGGTGAGCACCGGGTTCAGCGAGGTCATCGGCTCCTGGAAGATCATCGCGATGTCCTTGCCGCGGATCTTCCCGTACGCCTTGTCGTCGCCGCCCGCGAGTTCGCGCATCCCGAGCCTGATCGACCCGGTGATGTGCGCGGTCGGCGGGAGCAGGCCCATGACGGCCATGGAGGTGACGGACTTGCCGCAGCCCGACTCGCCCACCACGGCGAGGACTTCACCGGCCGCCAGGTCGAACGAGACGTGGTCGACCGCGTGGACGGTGCGGGAGTCCGAGCGGAAGGACACCGAGAGGTCGCGGACACTCAGCACGGGGTCGGGGCTCATCGGGTCGCTCCACGGGGGTCGAGGACGTCGCGCAGGCCGTCGCCGAGCAGGTTGAACGCCAGCGTCGCGGCGACGACGGCGAGGCCGGGGAACACCGCCATCCAGGGCGCGGGCGCGAGGAAGGACTGGGCGGACGACAGCATCACGCCGAGGGACGGCTCGGGCGGCTGGACGCCGAGGCCGAGGAAGCTGAGCAGGGCCTCGCCGATGATCGCGGCGGGGATGCCGACGGTGGCCTGGACGACGAGCGCCGAGGTCGCGTTGGGGAGGATGTGGCGGAACAGGACGGTGCCGTCCCCTCCCCCGTTGGCGACGGCCGCGACGACGTAGTCGACGTGCTTGAGCCGCAGGGTCTCCGCGCGGGTGATGCGGATGACGGCCGGGATCTGCGAGATGCCGATCGCGATGGTCGCATTGGTGAGGGACGGGCCGAGCACGGCGGCGAGACCGACGGCCAGGACCAGGAACGGGAACGCGAGCATGGTGTCGGTGACGCGCGAGACGACGCTGTCGGCGAACTTGCCGTAGTAGCCGGCGAGCAGTCCGAGCGGGACGCCGATGACGAAAGCGAGCACGACGGCGAGCACGCCCACCTGCATCGAGGCCCGGGCCCCGTAGACGACGCGGGACAGCTGGTCGCGGCCGAGGTCGTCGGTGCCGAGCCAGTGGCTCCAGCCGGGCGCCGCGAGAACGTTGTCGAAGTTCGGCTGCGCGGGGTCATAAGGCGCGACGAGCGGTGCGAACAGCGCGGCGAGCACGAAGACCGCGGCGATGACGGCGCCCGTCATGGCGAGCTTGTTCCTGCGCAGGGCGCGCAGCTTGCCGCTCTTGGCCGCGCGGACCCGTATTCCTGTGAGGGCGAGCGTGGTCACCGGGCACCTCCGAGCCGGATGCGCGGGTCGATGACCGAGTACGCCACGTCGACCAGCAGGTTGATGAAGATGTACGCGGCCGACGTGCACAGCACCACGCCTTGCAGCGTCGCGTAGTCACGCGTGAAGACGGCGTCGATGGTGAGCTTGCCGAAGCCGGGGAGCACGAAGATCTGCTCGGTGACGACCGCGCCGGAGATCAGGTGACCGAGCTGCAGACCGAGCACGGTGACGACCGTGACCAGGGAGTTCCGCAGGGCGTGGCCACCGACGACCTCGCGCCGGGACAGGCCCTTGGCGCGGGCGGTGCGGACGTAGTCGGCGGACAGGGAGTCGAGCATCGCGGCGCGCGTCTGACGCATGACGACGGCGGCGAGCCCGGATCCGAGGACGATCGCGGGCAGCACCATGCGGCGCAGGTTGTCGATCGGGTCGGTGCCGAAGGGGACGAAGCCGGAGGCCGCGAAGACCGGGACGACGATCGCGAAGGCGAGCACGAGCACGATGCCGAGCCAGAACGTGGGGACCGAGAGGCCGAGCAGGGCGAGGCCGTTGGCGATCCACTCCGCGGGCCTGCCGCGCCGCACGGCCGCGACGACACCGGCGCCGATACCGAGGACGATCGCCAGCAGCAGGGAGAGCGCGGCGAGTTCGAGCGTGACGGGCAGCGCCTGCCCGATGGCGTCGGCCACCGGGAGGCCGGTGCGCGAGGACGTGCCCAGGTCACCCTGCAGGGCGTGGCTGATGAAACGCCCGTACTGGATCACGATGTTGTCGTCGAGCCCGTACTCGGCACGGATCGCGGCGAGCGCGGCGGGGCTGCGCTCCTCGCCCGCGAGGGCGAGGGCCGGGTCGCCCGGCAGGGCGCGGATCCCCGCGAAGACGACGATCGAGACGAGGATGAGCGTGATGACCGACTGCCGGACGCGGGTCAGGACGTACCTGGCCATGGGGTGCCCGGCGAGCAGCCCCTGCCGTTTCGCAGAAGCCTTCCTCAACGTGACCTTCTTTTCCGTGAGTTGAGCGGTCGTCACTTGGCGTACCCCGCATCCTTCACGCGGATCAGTCCGTCGCCGTAGACGCGTACGCCTGCGACGTCCTGCCCTGCGACGACGTAGTTCTTCTGGCGGTAGAGGTAGATGAGCGCGTGGGCGTCGTTGGCTCGGCGGGTCAGATCACCGTAGATCTTGGCGCGTTCGGCGGGGTCGGCCTCGGTGCGGCCGCGCTCGATGAGGGCGTCGATCTTGTCGTCGGAGAGGCCGTACGCGTTCATCGCGCCCTTCGTCTGCAGGAAGCTGGCGATGTTGCCGTCCGGGTCGAGGCGTCCGGACCAGCCGCTGTTGAACGTCTGGTAGTGACCGTCGTCGGTCTCCTCGAGCATGGTGGCGTACTCGGTGGGGCGCAGGGTGACCGCGAACCCGGCGTCCTTGGCCATGGCTTGGATGACCTGGCCGATGCGGCTCCACTCGGGCGTCGTGGAGGTCTTCAGCTCGACGTGCACGGGGGTCTTGACGCCCGCCTGCTTCAACAGCCGCTTGGCCTTGGCCACATCGCGCTTGGGGCACTGCGACGCCTTGACGCCGGGCGCGAGCGCGGACTCCGGGGAGATCGGGCCGCATGCGGGCTCGTACATGCCCTGGAAGACGACCTTGTTGATGAGTGCGCGGTCGATGGAGAGCTCGAAGGCCTCGCGGACACGGACGTCGTTCGCCAGCGGGCTGTCGACGTGGCCCGGCTCCTGGCCGAGGCCCTTCACGTTGCCGACGTTGATGCCGATGCCCTGGTAGCCGAGCGACGGCGAGTTGAAAAGCTGGAGCTTGTTGTCGGTGAGGGCGCTCTTCACGTCCACGGGCACCATCTGGTCGCCGACCTGGACGTCTCCGGAGCGCAGGTTGGCGAGGCGGACGCTGCCGTCGGGGATCGGCTTGTAGATCACCTTGTCGAGGTGGACGTCGCGCGCGTCGTAGTAGTTCGGGTCCTTGGCGAGCACGATGCGGTCGCCGCCGACGCGCTCGACGAACTTGAACGGGCCGACGCAGGAGGGGTGATTCGTGAAGTTCTTGCCGTACTTCTTGAGCGCGGCCGGGGACATCACCATGCCGGAGCGGTCGGCGAGCACGGCGGTGAGCGGGACGTAGGCCTGCTTGAGGGTGAGCTTCACGGAGTACGCGCCGGTGGCCTCGGCCGTCTTGAGCGGGGTGAGTTCGGTGGCGCGGGCCGATCCCGGCAGGTCGCGGTGGCGCAGCAGCGAGGTGACGACGGCGGCCGCGTCGAGGGAGGTGCCGTCGCTGAACTTCAGGCCCTTGCGGACGGAGAAGGTGACGGTGCGGCCGTTCGGCGAGGTCTTCGGCAGCGCGGTGGCGAGCTGCGGGACGACCTTGCCCGCCTCGTCGACGTCGTAGAGCTTCTCGCACATCCCGGCGAAGACCGTGCGGCCTACGAGGGTCTGGGCGAGCGAGGGGTCGAGTTTGTCCGGGTCCGCGTTGAGGGCGACGGTGAGCGTGCCGCCGTCCCGTACGGGCCGGTCGTCGGTCATGCGCTCCCCGCCGACCTCGGTGGCCGAGGACTGGAGGGAGCCGCAGCCCGCCGTTGTGGACAACACCAGGGCAACTGCCGTGACGGCAACCGCTGTTCGGCGCACGAGGAGATACCTCCGCCAGGGGACGAGTGTGCGGGACATCCTGTGGATGATCCGTGTGTGATCAAGGAATACCGCAGAACGTATTTCGCATACAGTCCACAGGCAAGGGGGTTGTCCGCATGGCGGAACGCATTCGATGAAGATTGAATAACCGGCCCCGGCAAAGAAGGGCACAAGGTCCCAAGCGACCGGAACGGGCACGTCCGACCGGAACGGGCACAGGATGTCGGGTCCGCGGCCATGGGTCCTCCCTAGCGTGAGCGAGGTCAACAGGAAGGAGCGCGGAGGTGCTCGCCGGGGAGCCGACGCTCCTCGAGATCGCCGTGCGCTACGGCTACGGGTCGGGCGAGGCGTTCGCGCGGGCCTTCAGGGGCCTGCACGGCGTGGGCCCCGGCGAGGCCAGGCGCACCGGTGCGGCCCTGCGGTCCCAGCCCCGGATGCCCTTCCGCCAGGCCTCTTTGGGGTGAAGGCACGGTGATGCGAACTCGCTGAACTGCGCATGATGCGCATGAGGGGCAAGGGGGCGGTGTTGTCCCGGGGCAACTCGTGTGACACTGGCGTCCCCTCCCCCTCGCACAAGGGGCGTACGCCGTGCGTTCTCTCCCTCTCCCCCTCGCTCTGACCGTGCGGGTCCTGCCGGTCGCGGTGCTCGCGTGCGCCGGCTGGGCCTGGACCTCGGGCCCGATGGCGGATTCGCCTGGGCAGCCTGCCGCTGCCCCGCAGCCCTCGGCGAAGCGTGCCCCACAGTCGGCGGCGTCCGCGACCAGCCGCGCCTACGACAAGCCGCCCGAGCCGTGCTCCGCCGTCACGGCAAGCACGGTCGCGGACCTGGTCCCGAAGGCCGACCCGGCGGGCAAGGAACTCGCCGCCGCCGACCGTTCGCTGCGCCGCGGCTGCTCGTGGAGCGCGCTGAAGGACTACGACTACCGCTGGCTCGACGTCTCCTTCGAGATCAAGGAGACGGCCGCCGCGGCGAACACCGCCTTCGCCGCGCGCGGCAAGGGCGACTCGGCGCCCGGCCTCGGTGACGAGGCCCGGATCACCGTCGCCCTCACCTCGCACGACAAGCAGAACACCCGGGGGGCGGTGGTGACGGTCAGGGCCGGCAACGCCCTGGTGACCGTCACGTACAACGGCAGCGACTTCGAGTCCCACGGCGCGCCCCCGGCGGACGGCATCTACAAGGGCGCCCTGAAGGCGGCCGGGGACGCGGTGGCGAAGCTGACCGGCAAAGCAGGCCCGACCGGCTAGATCCGGACCCCACGCGCCTTGGCCAGGGCCACGTAAAGGATCAGCGAGGACGCGAGCCCGACCGCCCAGCCGTAGTCCGCGAGTGGCTTGAGGAACGGGATGAGGCCGTCCACGGGGAACGGTCCCTGCTTGGCGCCCTGCGCGTCGACCGTCGAGTACGAGCCGCCGACGGCGAGGACACCGCCCACGGCGAAGGCGATCACCGCGTTCCAGTTCCAGCCGCCCGAGTACCAGTAGCGGCCGTTCGGCAGATACAGGTCGGCGAGGTGGAGCACCGTGCGGCGGATGATCCAGTAGTCGGCGATCAGGATGCCGGCGACGGTGCCGAGCAGTCCGCCGACGACGCCGAGCCAGGTGAAGATGTACAGCTCGGGCGTGGAGGTCAGCTTCCACGGCATGACGAGGACGCCGATGACACCGGTGATCAGCGCGCCGGTGCGGAAGTTGATGAGCTTGGGCGCGAGGTTCGCCAGGTCGTACGCGGGTGACACGACGTTCGCCGCGATGTTCACGGAGATGGTCGCGACGAAGACCGTGATGAGCGCGAACAGCAGCCCGAAGACGTTGTCGGTCTTGCCGGCCAGCGCGACCGGGTCCCAGATCGCGGCGCCGTAGACCTTCTCGGACCCGGACGTCACCAGGACGGACATCAGGGCGAAGAGGGTCATGGTCGTGGGCAGGCCGAGGGTCTGGCCCCAGACCTGGGCGCGCTGTCCTTTGCCGAAGCGCGTGAAGTCCGGGATGTTGAGGCTGAGCGTGCTCCAGAAGCCGATCATGCCCATCAGGCCGGGGAAGAAGATCTTCCAGAAGTCGGATCCCCAGCCGACCTTGGACGGCTCGTCGAGGAGCGGGCCGAAGCCGCCCGCCTTGTTCGCGATCCATACGAGCAGGACGACGGCGCCGACCAGGACGAACGGCGCCGCCCAGTTCTCGAAGCGGCGCAGGGTGTCCATGCCCCGGTAGATGATGGCGAGTTCGAGGACCCAGAAGAGGACGAAACAGAGCCACAGGGTCCACGGGTAGCCGCCGACGTGCGAGACGTCGGCCCAG
This sequence comes from Streptomyces sp. DS1-CR2, assembly GCF_055760475.1. Classification (NCBI taxonomy): domain Bacteria; kingdom Bacillati; phylum Actinomycetota; class Actinomycetes; order Kitasatosporales; family Streptomycetaceae; genus Streptomyces; species Streptomyces sp. DS1-CR2. The sequence continues at coordinate 7,075,457 of NZ_CM147085.1, read as the reverse complement.
CCGCCGAAGACCTTCCCGAGCAGGACGAACACGCCCTGCCCGCCGATCCAGGTCTGGATGCCGAACCAGCAGCAGGCCACCGCCGCCCGGATCAGCGCGGGCAGGTTGGCGCCGCGCAGGCCGAACGAGGCGCGGGCGAGGACGGGGAAGGGTATGCCGTACTTGGGTCCCGCGTGCCCGGTGAGCAGCATCGGCAGGAGCACGATGACGTTGGCGAGCCCGATGGTGAGGACGGCCTGCTTCCAGTCCATGCCGAGCGCGACGAGGCCCGAGGCGAGGGTCCAGGAGGGGATGCAGTGGGCCATGCCGATCCACAGGGCCACGAAGTTGTAGGTGGTCCAGCGGCGTTCGGCGAGGGGGACGGGGCGCAGGTCGTCGTTGGCGAAGCGGCTGTCGGAGGGGTAGGCGTCGGCGCTGAGGTCGATGCCGCCGCCCGCGGGCAGCGTGGGTGGCGCGGTGTCGGTCATGAGCAGGCCATTCGTTCGGGAGCCGGGGGCTCGGACAGCGGGGAGGTGCGAACGGGCCGTGCGGGTGCGGGCGGTGGGGACCCTGGCGGGGAGGACGAGGGTGACGGGGTGTACCGAGATGGGGCTCAGGCGTTCCCCATGGGATCGCCTCAGGTGTTCACCGCCGGAATGATGTGCTCCCCGTACGCGTCGATCACCTCCTCCTTCGCGTCGTGCATGGCGTAGAGGGCGAACTGGTCGACGCCGAGGTCCCGCAGGGCGCGCAGCTTCTCGACGTGGTCCTGTGCGGTGCCGATGAGGCAGAACCGGTCGACGATCTCGTCCGGTACGAACGCCGTGTCGGGGTTCCCGGTCCTGCCGTGGTGGGCGTAGTCGTAGCCCTGGCGGGCCTTGATGTAGTCGGTGAGTTCGTCGGGGACCATCGACGAGTGCTCGCCGTACTTGGTGACGAGGTCGGCGACGTGGTTGCCGACCATGCCGCCGAACCAGCGGCACTCCTCGCGCGCGTGGGCGAGGGCCTCGGGCGAGTCGTCGGCGGTGACGTACGCGGGCGCCGCCACACAGATCTTCACCTCGGACGGGTCGCGGCCCGCGCCGGCGGCCGCGTCCCGCACGGCCTTGATCATGTACTGGGTCAGATACGGGTCGGCGAGCTGGAGGATGAACCCGTCCGCCTCCTCGCCGGCCATCTTCAGGGCCTTGGGCCCGTACGCGGCCATCCAGACCGGCAGTTGGGCACCGTCCCGCACCCACGGGAAACGGATGACCGTTCCTCCGAGGTCGGCCTCTTCGCCCCGGGCGAGCGCCCTGATGACCTTCATGGCCTCGCTGATCCGGGCGAGTGTGTTGGGCTTGCGTCCGGCGACGCGCATCGCGGAGTCGCCGCGGCCGATGCCGCAGATGGTGCGGTTGCCGTACATGTCGTTGAGGGTGGCGAAGGTGGAGGCGGTGACCTCCCAGGTGCGGGTGCCCGGGTTGGTGACCATCGGGCCGACGGTCAGATGCGACGTCTCGGCCAGGATCCGGCTGTAGATGACGAAGGGTTCCTGCCACAGCACGGCCGAGTCGAAGGTCCACCCGTGGGTGAAGCCCTCGCGCTCGGCGCGCTGCATGAGGGAGACGACGCCGGAGGCCGGGGGGTCGGTCTGGAGGACGAGTCCGAAGTCCATGGGATCCACCACGTTTCTAGTTCAGGTACTGGCAGGCGGAGCGCGCGGTGTACACGCCGTGACCGGCGCGGCCCGTGAACTCCCGCTCGGAGATGACGAGTTCGCCGCGGGAGAGCACGGTCTCGACGCGGCCTGTGATCCGCTTGCCCTCGTACGCCGAGTAGTCGACGTTCATGTGGTGGGTCTCGGCGGAGACGACCTGCTCGGCGTGCGGGTCGTAGATGACGACGTCGGCGTCGGCGCCGGGCGCGATGGTGCCCTTCTTCGGGTAGAGGCCGAACATGCGGGCCGGGGTCGCGCAGGCGATCTCGATCCAGCGGCGGCGCGAGATGTGTCCGTCGACGACGGCCTGGTGCAGGAGGTCCATACGGTTCTCGACGCCGGGCATGCCGTTGGGGATCTTCGAGAAGTCGCCGCGGCCCAGCTCCTTCTGCCCGGTGAAGCAGAAGGGGCAGTGGTCGGTGGAGACGACCTGGAGGTCGTTCGTGCGCAGGCCGCGCCACAGGGCCGCCTGGTGGTCCTTGGGCCGCAGGGGCGTACTGCACACGTACTTGGCGCCCTCGAAGTCCGGCTCGGCGAGGTTGTCCGTGGACAGGAAGAGGTACTGGGGGCAGGTCTCGCCGAAGACGTTGAGGCCCTCGTCGCGGGCGCGCGCGATCTCGGCGAGCGCCTCCTGCGCCGAGACGTGCACCACGTACAGGGGCGCGCCCGCGACCTGCGCGAGCTTGATGGCGCGGTGCGTCGCCTCGGCTTCGAGGAGCGCCTTCCTGACCTCGCCGTGGTAGCGCGGGTCGGTCTCGCCGCGCTCCAGGGCCTGCTGCACGAGGACGTCGATCGCGATGCCGTTCTCGGCGTGCATCATGATCAGGCCGCCGTTGTCGCCGGCCCGCTGCATGGCGCGCAGGATCTGCCCGTCGTCGGAGTAGAAGACTCCGGGGTATGCCATGAACTGCTTGAACGACGTGACCCCCTCGGCGACGAGCAGGTCCATCTCCTTGAGCGTCTCGTCGTGCACATCGGAGACGATCACGTGGAAGCCGTAGTCGATCGCGCACTTCCCGTCGGCCTTGGCGTGCCAGGCGTCCAGGCCCTCGCGCAGGGTGTGCCCGACGGACTGGATGGCGAAGTCGACGATGGTGGTCGTGCCGCCCCAGGCCGCCGCCCGGGTGCCCGTCTCGAAGGTGTCGGCGGCGAAGGTGCCGCCGAACGGCATCTCCATATGGGTGTGCGCGTCGACGCCGCCCGGGATGACGTACTTCTGGCGGGCGTCGATCGTCCGGTCCGCGGTCCAGGATTCCGCGGCGTCGGTGCCGGCCGCGGCGAGGGCGGCGATGCGCCCGTCCTCGATGAGTACGTCGGCGTGGATCTCGTCGGCGGCGGTGACGACGAGTCCGCCGCGGATGACGGTACGGCTGCTGCTCATGCTCCCTCTTCCGTGTCTACGCTGCCTACGGGTTGGTCAGCGGCGTGTACGCGCCCGGGGCGCGGTCGCGGTAGAACTGCCAGCGGTCGCGGACCTCGCGCAGCTTTGCCATGTCGAGGTCACGGACGACGAGTTCGGGCTCCTTGTCGCCCGCCACCTCCCCGACGAACTGGCCCTCCGGGTCGACGAAGTAGCTCGTCCCGTAGAAGTCGTTGTCGCCGTACTCCTCCTGGCCGACGCGGTTGATCGCGCCGACGAAGTACTCGTTCGCGACGGCGGACGCCGGCTGTTCCAGCTGCCACAGGTAGCCGGACAGGCCGCGCGAGGTCGCCGACGGGTTGAAGACGATCTGCGCGCCTTCGAGGCCGAGCGCGCGCCAGCCCTCGGGGAAGTGCCGGTCGTAGCAGATATAGACGCCGATCTTCCCGACGGCCGTGTCGAAGACGGGCCAGCCGGAGTTGCCCGGACGGAAGTAGAACTTCTCCCAGAATCCCTTCACTTGAGGGATGTGAGTCTTGCGGTACTTGCCGAGGTAGGTGCCGTCGGCGTCGATCACGGCGGCCGTGTTGTAGAGGACGCCGGGCTGCTCCTCCTCGTACATGGGCAGCACGAGGACGATGCCGTGCTCGGCGGCGAGCGCCTGGAAGCGTCGGACGGTGGGGCCGTCGGGGATCGCCTCGGCGTACTCGTAGAACTTCGCGTCCTGCACCTGGCAGAAGTACGGGCCGTAGAACAGCTCCTGGAAGCAGAGGACCTTCGCCCCCTGCGCGGCGGCGTCGCGGACGGCCTGCTCATGGACCTGGATCATGGACTCTTTGTCGCCCGTCCAGGCGGTCTGGAAGATCGCGGCGCGGATCACGGTGCTCATCGGGGACCTCCGGTCGCTCGGTGTGCCGTGAGCCTAGGAAGTCCGCGCCGTGTACCGGAGTTGCACCGTGTCACGTCTGGAGCCGTACGGCGTTCCACGCTGTCACCCTCTCTGCGCGTCGTGGGCGAGGAGGGCGATGTGGACGGACGCGGCCTGCTCGAAGTCGTCGAGGTCGAGCCCGAGGAGCGACTCGATGGCCTCCAGCCTGCGGTAGAGGGCGGGGCGGCTCATGTGGTGGAGCTGCGCCGTGCGCGACTTGTTGCGCCCGGTCGCGAGGTAGGTCCGCAGGACGGGCAGCAGGCCCGGGTCGTCGGCGTACAGGAGCCCGTCCAGCTCGCGTTCGGTGAAGGCCTGGACGTGCGGGTCGTCGCGCAGGAGCCGTACGAGGCCGCGCAGGCGTACGTCGCGCAGGCGCACGACGGGCGGGACGTCCGGGGTGCCGGCCGCGGCCTGGGCGATGTGCAGGGCCTCGCGCAGCCCGGCGGGCACGTCGTCCCAGGCGGTACACGGCTCGGCGGCCGCCACGACGACCGGCTCCCCCGCCCCTGCGCGCAGGCGGGCCGCGAAGTGTTCGGTGAGCGGTCCCGGGGCCTGGTCGCGGGCGAGGCTGAGCAGGACGGCGGTGGCCCCGTCCGCGAGTTCGGCGGCGAGTCCCGGCAGCCCCAACAGGCGCAGTGCGCGGTCGAGTTCGGCGGGGTCGCCGTCGCGGACGACGAGCGGGGCGAAGGTGCGGCGGTTGACGGGGAGGCCGGCGGCCCTGGCCCGGGGCAGGAGATGGCGGGCAGGTTCGACGCCGGAGACGAGGTCGGTGAGGATGCTCTGCGCGGACTGCTCCTCCCAGGTGCGGGCGGCGCCGCCGAGCATGCGGTGCAGGACGAGGGCCTCGGCGGCGCGTTCGGCGAGGAGCCGTCCGGTGGGGCCGTCGCCACGGTAGCCGCACAGCACGACGCTGCCCCAGCGTTCGCCGCGCCCGTCGAGGTCGGCGCGGTACCAGTCGGCGCCGTCGGCGCAGCCCGCCCGGCGCGCGATGCGTTCCCAGTCGCGCAGCACGTCGTCCACGGCGGACCGCTCACCGGCGGTGGCGAGGACACGGTGGGCGAGGTTGGCGACGACGACGGGGCAGCCGCTGTGCGCGGCGATCTCGTCGAGGAGCCGCTGGAGCGGGGCGCCCGCCGTGATGAGTCCGGTCAGCGCGGTGCGGATGCCCTCGGAGAGGCTGACCGCCGCGAACTTCCTTCTCACGAGCCGGGATTGGACCTCCTCCGTGAGTTCGGCGAAGGGGAACGGGCGGTGCAGGACGACCATCGGCAGGCCGTACCGCTCGGCCGCGCGCCGCATGTCCTCGGGCGGTGACGGGAAGGCACGGCCGAGCCCGAGGACGACGGCCGCCGCCTCGGCGCGGTGCAGGGACTTGATGTACTCGGTCCTGGCGTGGGCGTTCCCGGCGAGGAGGACGCCGGTGGTGAGGACCATCTCGCCGCCGCTGAGCATCACCCCGACGTCGGCGGCCTCGGCGACGTGCACCCAGCGCACGGGCCGGTCGAGATGACCGGCCCCCGCGACCACCTCGGGGTCCCCCGCCGCGATGCGCTCCAGGGCGAGTATCTGCCGTACGGACAGGGCGTGTTCGGCGTCGGTGACGGTCATCGGGGCCCCTTCCTTACCATCACTGCCTTCGGCCGGCAGACCCGCTGGTTCGGGCTAACAGACGCTGCGCAGGGCCCGTTCCAAAATGGCCGCGCCCTCTTCCGCCTCGGCGACGGTGAGGGTCATCGGCGGCGCGATGCGCAGCACGCTGGTGTTGTGCCCGCCGCCCTTGCCGACGAGGAGTCCGCCCTCGCGGGCCGCCTCGATCGCGCGCGACGCCGCGTCCGGGTCGGCCTCGTCCGTGCCGGGTTTCACCAGCTCGATGCCGATCATCAGGCCCCGGCCGCGCACTTCTCGTACGCACTCGGTGGTGGCGCCGACGGCCCGCAGCCGCTCGATGAGGAGGCCGCCGACGCGGCGGGCGTTGCCCTGGAGGTCGTGTTCGAGGAGGTAGATGAGGTTGGCGAGGCCGGCGGCCATCGTCACCGGTGAGCCGCCGAACGTCGAAATGGAGTTGGCGTCGAGGCAGTTCATGACCTCGGCGCGCGCGACGACGCCCCCGATGGACATGCCGTTCCCGATGCCCTTGGCGAAGGTGAGGATGTCGGGGGGACCGTTCTGCCCGTGCGCCTGCCAGCCCCAGAAGTGCTCGCCGGTGCGGCCCCAGCCGGTCTGCACCTCGTCGGCGATCCACAGGATGCCGTGCTCCTGGAGCACCTCGCGGAACGCCGCGTACAGGCCGTCGGGCGGCGAGGTGAACCCGCCGACGCCCTGGATGGGTTCGGCGATGAGCGCGGCGACGCCGCGGGTCTGGCCGAGGATGTCTCGCAGGTCGTCGACGCACGCCTCGATGAACTGGGCGTCGGTCAGCTGGGCGTACGGGCCCCGGCTGCGCACCCCGCCGTGGACGTACAGCGTCTGGAGCGGGGAGATGCTGGTCGGGGACCAGGCGCGGTTGCCGGTGATGCCGACGGCGGAGAAGGAACGGCCGTGGTAGCTGTTGCGCATCGCGAGGATCTGGTTCGAGCGGCGGTACGCGGTGGCGAGCAGCAACGCCGTGTCGTTGGCCTCGGTGCCGGAGGTGGTGAAGAAGACGCGGGCGTCCGGGATGCCGGACAACGAGGCGACGCGCTCGGCGAGTTCGACCATCTGCCGGTTGAGGTAGAGGGTCGAGGTGTGGATGATGCGTCCGGCCTGCTCGCTGACCGCCTTGGTCACCTCGGGCAGGGCGTGCGCGGTCATCGTCGTCAGGATGCCGCCGAAGAAGTCCAGGTACTTGTTCCCGGCGGCGTCCCAGACGTGGCGGCCCTCGCCGTGGGTGATCTCGATGGGGCGGTCGTAGTACAGGGCGAGCCAGTCCGGCAGGACGGCGCGGTGACGGGCGTGGAGATCGGGGGTCATCAAGGTCGCACGGGTCCCTTCGTCGGCTCCTTCACGAGTGACAGTGGTCATGGCTGCACCAGCCCTTCGTATGCGTCGGGCCGGCGGTCCCGGTAGAACGCCCACTGCTGGCGCACCTCGTCGATGAGGCCGAAGTCCAGGTCCCGTACGAGGAGTTCCTCGTCCTTGTCGCTCGCGGCGTCGCCCACGGTCTGCCCGCGGGGGTCGACGAAGTAGCTGGTGCCGTAGAAGTCGTTGTCGCCGTACTCCTCCACGCCGACGCGGTTGATCGCGGCGATGAAGTACTCGTTGGCGACGGCCGCGGCGGGCTGTTCCAGCTGCCACAGGTACCCCGACAGGCCGCGGCTCGTGGCGGACGGGTTGTACACGAGCTGAGCGCCGTTGAGCCCGAGCTGGCGCCAGCCCTCCGGGAAGTGCCGGTCGTAGCAGATGTAGACGCCGACGCGGCCGACGGCGGTCTCGAAGACGGGCCAGCCCAGGTTTCCCGGCTTGAAGTAGTACTTCTCCCAGAAGCCCTTGACCTGCGGGATGTGGTGCTTGCGGTACTTGCCGAGGTACGTGCCGTCGGCGTCGATCACGGCCGCGGTGTTGAAGTAGAACCCGGACTGCTCGACCTCGAAGACCGGTACGACGACGACCATTGCGGTCTCGCGGGCCAGCGCCTGCATCCGGGTCACCGTCGGCCCGTCCGGCACGGGTTCGGCCCACCGGTAGTGCTCGGCCTCCTGCACCTGGCAGAAGTAGGGGGCGTTGAAGACCTCCTGGAAACCGATGATCCGCGCGCCCTGCCGGGCGGCCTCCCGCGCATGTTCCTCATGCTTGGTGATCATGGATTCGGTGTCGCCCGTCCAGGTCGCCTGGATCAGCGCGGCGCGTACGACGTGGGCCATGTGCCGCTCCTTTGCCTGTTGCCCCCGCCGGGGGACGTCAGAGAGCCTCTACGCCCGTAGACACAGGCCGTAGAGGGACGAACGTAAGCCTCACCGGCGGGCTTGCCAAGACCATCGCCGTTAACCGGCGGAATCGATCATGTTTCGCACCCGTGCGGGTGAGGCGTGAGCGGACTACGCGGGGAACCCGGCGACCCTGAGGGCGTGCACGACGTCCCAGTACCGCTCGTCGGAGACTCCGCGCGCCGCCTCGACGAGCAGCGGGACGAGGCGGCCCGGGTCGTCGCCCACGCTGCGGGCGGCCTCTTCGGGGGTGCGTACACGGACGTAGGCGTCGAGGAGCGCGCGGGTCTCGCGGTGGCGGCCCTCGTCGGTGAGGCGGAGCACGGACGTGCCGATCTCGGTGGCGGGGCGGGCCACTCCCTGGCGCAGGATGTGCTGGGCGTCGGCGGTGCGTCCCGCGGCGGCGAGCGCGTCGGCGGCGCCCACGAGGAGGTCGGCCGGGAGCGAGGCGGTCTCCCAGAGCAGGGTCGCCCAGTCGGCGCCGAGGCCCGCGCGGCCCAACTCGGCGGCGAGCAGCGGGAATCGGGCGGCGGGCCAGTGGGCAGCCTCGACAAGTACGCCGTGCGCCTCCCCGCCGCGGCCCTCGGCGCGCAGCCGCAGGAGGGTGGCGACGCAGGCGGTGATGGCGTCGCGCGCCTCGCTGTCGAGGCGCTGCGGGGCGGGCGGTGCCGCCTCCTGCCCCTCGGCGGCCCCGGCGAACCGGGCGCCGCGCGGGCTCGCGGCGGAGTTCCGTGACGGGCCTTGAGCGGCTGGGGGTGTGGGGTCGACGGTCGGCTCGGTCGCACCAGCGACAGGGGCCTCGGCCTCGTCGAGCATCCCGGCGAAACGGGCGCTGCCACGGGGGCGGCGCTTGCGTTCCTTGGGCGGTTTGGAGCGTCCCGGGGGGTCGGGAGGTGCTGACTGCGGGCGCTGCTGCGGTACGGGGAGGGGTGACGGCGGTGGCGGAGGTGGCCGCCGGTCCAGGTCCGCCACCCTCCGGCGGAGCTCCGCGCAGCGGGCCGTCGCGCGTTCGTGGTCGTCGCGGGCCCAGGCCAGATCGAGGCGCATCGCCTCGGCATGTTCGCGCGTGGCGGCCGTGGGCAGGAGCTGGGCCAGCTCCACCTGCCGCTCAGCGGCGTACCGCTGCTCGCGGAGCATCACGTCGAGCCGGTCACCGAGCAGGTCGCGGCCGCCGGGCCGTGCGTCGAAGGCGTTGAGCGAGGCGCGATGCAGGGCTCGGGCCCGTACGGTCTCTGCCCCTACTCCTGCGTCCACCTCTGCCTCGTAGGACCCCCCGCCCCCGCCCAGATCCTGGAGCAGGGCCTCCACGACATCCCAGGGAGGCACCTCGGCGCCGGTGAGGCACGCCCGCATCCCGTCGGGGTCGCGCTGCCAGAAGATGCCGCACCAGCCGGCGTCCTGGTCGAGCCGGGCCAGGAGATCGCGCAGGTACACCGCGAACTCCCTGACCTGGTCAGGGAGTTGTTCCACTTCCATCACACGCCGCCCGATCCCTCCGCAGAGTGGAGTCTTCCGGTTCGGAAGAAAACACCCTCCGTGTTTCGAGGGCGCTACGGGCGCTTTTCCGGGGCGGCACCGTCCTCACTCGCCGCAGCTAGACAGTCACCAGCGAGCAACGCGCGACGATCTCGTCCATGGAGAGGCCGAGAGTCCGGGCGAGGGCCGCGACCGTGAAGAACGCGGGCGTGGGCGCCCGGCCGGTCTCGATCTTGCGGAGCGTCTCGGCGGACAGACCCGCGCTCGCGGCGACCTCCACCATGCTCCGCCCGCGCCGGGCCTCGCGCAGCAGGAGGCCGAGCCGCTCGCCGCGCTCGCGCTCTTCGGGTGTCAAGGGGGTTCGGACCATGCGTCCAGTCTACCGGCAGAACCCCCATTCAAATACCGGTATTGTAATTGGCATGGTGGAACTCAAGACGGACACATCGATCGACGAGATGCGGGAAGCGGGCCGGGTCGTGGCCCAGGCGCTCGCGGCGGTCCGCGAGAAGGCGGCCGTCGGGGTCTCGCTCCTGGAGCTGGACTCGGTGGCGCACGACGTCCTGCGCGCGGCCGACGCGGGCTCCCCGTTCCTCGGCTACCGCCCTTCGTTCGCCCCGACCCCCTTCCCCGCGGTCCTCTGCGCGTCGGTGAACGACGCGATCGTGCACGGCATCCCCGACGGGTACCGGCTGCGCGACGGCGACCTCCTCTCGGCCGACTTCGGCGCCGAGCTGGGCGGCTGGGCCGGCGACTCGGCGATCAGCTTCACGGTCGGCACGGCACGCCCCGAAGACCTGCACCTCATCGAGACGGCGGAGCGCGCGCTCGCGGCGGGCATCGCGGCGGCGGTCGTCGGCAACAGGATCGGGGACATCGCCCACGCAATCGGGAAGGTGTGCCGGGCGGAGGGGTACGGCATCCCGGACGGCTTCGGCGGGCACGGCATCGGCCGCAAGATGCACGAGGACCCGCCCGTCCCGAACGAGGGACGGGCGGGCCGGGGCATGCGCCTCAAACACGGCATGGTGCTCGCGATCGAGCCGATGGTGATCGCCGGCGGCATGGACGACTACTACGCGGCCCCGGACGGCTGGACCCTGCGCACGGGAGACGGCACCCGCGCCGCCCACGCCGAACACACGGTGGCGATCACGGACGCGGGACCGCGGATCCTTACGGCGCTCTGAGCCGGTCGCCCCGGCTCCGGCTCGAATACGCCAAGAGGCCCGCGTTTCCCGCCGGTTGACGTCGATCCCACGTCAGCCGACGGGACCACGGGCCCCTCACCGCACGTCTGGTCAGCCGCCGGAGGCGGGCCTCACCACCATCGCCGAGCCACCGCCGCGCCGCACCTTCTCGGCCGCGGCGAGCCACTTGCCGTTCTTCAGACGCTGCACGCCCGTCGCCGCGCCGATCTCGGGGTTCTGCTTGAAGACGTGGCCGAGCGCCTCCAGGCGCGCTCTCGCCGGTGAGCCCCACAGGCCCGGTTCGAGCTCCGTCGCCGCCGCGTTGCGCTGGCTGGCGCGGGGCGCCGCGATCGCGTCCACCAGGGGCAGCCCGCGGTCGACGAAGCCGGTCAGCGTCTGCAGGACGGTCGTGATGATCGTCGCGCCGCCGGGCGAACCGAGGGCCACCACCGGCTGGTTGTGCCGGTCAAGGACGATCGTCGGGGAGATCGACGAGCGCGGGCGCTTGCCGGGCCCCGGCAGGTTCGGGTCGTGGACCGCGGGGTTGGCCGGCGCGAACGAGAAGTCCGTGAGCTCGTTGTTGAGCAGGAAGCCGCGGCCCGGGACGGTGATGCCGCTGCCGCCCGTCGACTCGATCGTCAGCGTGTACGCGACGACGTTGCCCCACTTGTCGGCGGCCGTCAGATGGGTCGTGTTCTCGCCCTCGAAGGTCGTCGGGGCCGCCTTGTCGCCCGGCTCACCGCACTCGCCCGGGCGCCGCGGATCCCCCGGCGCCAGCGGGCTCGTCAGGACCGCGTCGTCCTTGATGAGGCACTCCCGCGAGTCGGCGAACCGCTGCGAGAGCAGCTCCTTCGCAGGGACGTCCTCGAAGCCGGGGTCGCCGACCCAGCGCCCGCGGTCCGCGAACGCGATCCGGCTCGCCTCGATGTAGCGGTGCAGATACTGCTCCTGCGTGGCCTTCGACAGGTCTGTGCGCTCAAGGATGTTGAGCGCCTCGCCGACGGTCGTACCGCCTGAGGACGACGGCGCCATCGAGTAGACGCCGAGCCCGCGGTACGAGGTCTTCGTCGGGGCCCGGAGCTTCGCCCCGTACGCCTCGAGGTCCTTGACGGACAGCTTGCCGGGCCGCGCGACCCGGCCCGACGCCGGGTCCACGGGCGGCTTGTTCACGGTGCGTACGACATCCTCGGCGATGTCGCCTCGGTAGAGGGCGCCGACGCCCTTGTGCGCCAACTCGTCGTAGGTGCGGGCGAGATCGGGGTTCTTGAACGTGGAGCCGACGACGGGTAGCGCGCCGCCCGGCAGAAACAGCTCGGCCGTGGCGGGGAAGTCCTTGAACCGCGCCTGGTTCGCCTCGGTCTGGGAGCGGAACGTGTCGTCGACCGTGAACCCGTCCCGTGCCAGCTTCTGCGCCGGCCGAAGCACCGAGCCGAGCCGCTCACTGCCCCAGGTGTCGAGCGCGGTCTGCCAGGTGGCGGGCGTGCCCGGTGTCCCGACGCTCAGGCCGCTCGTCACCGCGTCGTTGAAGGCGAGGGGCTTGCCGTTCTCCAGGAACAGACCCGAGTCGGCGGTGAGCGGGGCCGTCTCGCGGCCGTCGATCGTGTGCACCTTGCGGGTCTTCGCGTCGTAGTACACGAAGTAGCCGCCCCCGCCGACGCCCGCGGAGTACGGCTCGGTGACGCCGAGCGCCGCGGCCGTGGCGACGGCGGCGTCCACCGCGTTGCCGCCCTTGCGCAGGACCTCGATCCCGGCGGCGGACGCGTCCGCGTCGACGCTGGAGACCGCGCCGCCGTAGCCGACGGCGAGCGGCACCTTCTGCGCGGACGCGTGGGGCGAGTGGTTCGCGTCGGACGCCGGGGCCGCGGCGGCACCGACCGTCACCAGCGTGGCCGCGACAGCCAGCCCCGAGAGATTCCGAAGACTTCGCAGGCTCCGCGGCCTCCCCGGATACCCGGGATGCATCCGATTCCGCGCAACAGGACGTCTCATCCGTACCTCCAGTCAACAGCCGTCTGCGCAGCGTAACTTCAGTTCCGCGAGCCGTCAGGACCCCCTCGAACAAGGATCCGTCCGCCCGCTAGCATGCGCCCCCATGACTGAAGACGTGCGCAACATCGTCCTCGGCGTGATCGCAGCCGGGATCAGCGCCGCCCTTGGCTGGCTCGCCCGCACCTACTTGTGGAAGCGCAAACTCCGCCGCAGGCAGGCCTTCTTCGGGCTGCCCGACAACTCTGAGTCGCTCCTCGTGGTCAACCGCGACGCGGGCGGCCCCGAGCTGACGGTGAAGCGTCACGACGTCTTCGCCCTGCTCGAACTCTCGGCAATCATCAAGGACTGCGGGGCGCACGCGCAGGTCGTCGCACACGACACGACCCAGCAGGGCTTCGGGGAACGCACCGAGTTCTGCGTGGGCGGACCGGCGTCGAACCGCCGGATGGCCGCCCATATGCACAGTCTCCTGCCGGGCATCCGCGTCAACACAGCCCCGGAGCCCGGCCCCGACCGCGGCGCGTTCCAGATAGGCAGCGAGCGCTACCGCCTGGAGCCGGGGATCACTGAGTACGTGCTGCTCGCCCGGCTGACGGCGGGCCAGGGGCAGGGCTCGCGCCCGGTCTTCCTCTTCTGCGGCCAGCTGCCGGTCACCAACCAGGCGGCCACCCGCTATCTCGCCCGCCACCACGAGCGCCTGGCCCGTAAGCACGGCGGCAACGCGTTCGTGCTCCTTCTGAAGGTCGTCAACTCCCAGGCGTACGGCCCCGATGTGGTCGAGCTGGTCGGCGACGTCACCCGCGCCGCCCAGGCGCCGGCCCCCGCGGCCACGCCCCGCTCCTCCTCGCACCGGGCGACGTGACCCGCCCCTGACCTGGGGCGCGGCGACGCCGTTGAACAACAAAACATCGTTACCCGTACGTAACTTACCGACGGGTTACCTACGGTAAGACGCCACGGTTACCGTCGGGTCACTTTGCACTGACACGAGTGAGGAGTGACCCGTGGGACACCCGCGACACCCGCGCAGAGCGCTGCGTACGACCACTGTTGGTGCCGTGACCGCGACCCTGATCGCCGGGGCGGGGCTGGGCCTGGCCCCCGCCGCGCAGGCGGCGCCGGGGCCGGGCGTGCGCTTCGTCGACATCAGCGGCGCCGGCGGAACGGTCCTCAAGGCCAACGTCGTGGCCCCCTCCGACACCTCGCGCAGATACCCCGTCGTCGTGCTCCCCACGAGCTGGGCCGTGCCGCAGATCGAGTATCTCGCCCAGGCCAGGCAGCTCGCCGACTCCGGCTATGTCGTGGTGACTTACAACTCGCGCGGCTTCTGGCAGTCGGGCGGCGAGATCGAGGTCGGCGGCCCCGAGGACATCGAGGACGCCTCGAAGGTCATCGACTGGGCCCTCGCCAACACCCAGGCCGACCCTGGCAAGGTCGGCATGGCGGGCGTCTCCTACGGCGCGGGCATCAGCCTGCTCGCCGCGGGGCACGACAAGCGCATCAAGGCCGTGGCGGCGCTCAGCGGCTGGGGCGACCTGATCGACTCGATCTACTCCGGCCGCACCCAGCACTTCCAGGCCGCCGCCCTGCTCTCCGGCGCCGGCTATCTCACGGGCCGCCCGAGCCCCGAACTCCAGCAGGTCATGAAGGACTTCCTCGGCTCGAACCTGGCCAAGGAGGACGACATGATCGCGTGGGGCAGGAAACGCTCCCCCGAGACGTACATCGACAGCATCAACAAGAACGGCGCCGCCATCCTGCTCGGCAACGCCTGGGGCGACACCGTCTTCCCGCCCAACCAGTACGCGGACTTCTACGAGAAGCTCACCACGCCCAAGCGCCTGGAGTTCCGCCCCGGCGACCACGCCACGGCCGAGGCGACCGGACTGCTCGGGCTGCCCAACGACACGTGGCAGGACACGCACCGCTGGTTCGACCACTACCTCAAGGGGGACGCCAACGGCGTCGACCGCGAGCTCCCCGTCCGCATCAAGTCCCGCTCCACCGGCGCGTACGAGAGCTACCCCGACTGGAAGTCGGTCGGCGCGACGAAGAAGAAGATCGCCCTCGCGGGCACCACCACGATCCACACGAACGTCGACTCCGGGGCCAACGGCGGGCTCCTGGAACTGTCGAACATCCTCGACCAGTTCCTGCGGCTGCCCCCGACGGCCTCGGTGCCGCTGCTGCCGCGCCGCTGGGCGGGCGTGTGGCAGTCGGAGAAGTACACATCCGAACAGCATGTGCGCGGGACTGCGAAGCTGCACACCACGCTCACCCCGACCAAGGAGAGCGGAACCCTCGTCGCGTACCTGTACGACGTGGGCCCGCTCGGCCTCGGCAAGCTGGTCAGCAACGCGCCGTACACCTTCCACGGCAAGACACCCGGTGCTCCGTTCGGCGTGGACCTGGAGTTGTTCTCCACGGCCTACGACGTCCCGGCAGGGCACCGGCTCGCCCTGGTCGTCGACACGGTCGACCCGCTCTATATCGAGCACAACCCGACCGGCGCGCAGCTGACCTTCTCCTCGCCGAAGAACGACCCGTCATACGTGTCGATCCCCCTGCGCGAGCAGTGATCTCCGGCTGCTGCCGGGCGGGCATGGCCCTGTGGTCTGTGCAAGGAGCCCCTGCTACTGCACCCCCGGCAGCAGCGTCCCCGGTTCGGCCGGGGCGACTTCGGCCGCCTCGACCTTGGGGTTGCGCCGCTGGCGCTTGGACACCCACTGGGCGAACCACGAAAGGAGCATGCACATCCCGATGTAGATCGGAGAGATCACCATCACCACGGGGATGAAGGGCAAATCGTAGTCGAGGTTCGAGGCGATGAGCTTCCCCGCGTGGAGGAACTCCTCGTAGGTGATGAGAAAGCCGAGCGACGTGTCCTTCAGGGCGACCACCAGCTGACTGATGATGGCGGGCAGCATGGCGCGTACCGCCTGTGGCACGAGGACGTGCGTCATGACCTGGGTCTTGCGCATGCCGAGCGCGAACGCGGCCTCGCCCTGGCCGCGTTCGACGGAGATGACGCCGGAGCGGAAGACCTCGGCGAGCACCGAGCCGTTGTAGAGGGTGAGCCCGGCGACGAGGGCGGGCAGCGGCTGGACCTTCAGCGCCACGAAGATGAAGAAGATCATCACCAGGACGGGCATGGCGCGGAAGAACTCCACGACGAGGGTGGCGAGCCAGCGAACCGGCCGGTGGTCGGACACGCGCCCCACCGCGAGCACGGCCCCGAGCACGAGCGAGAGCGCGGCGGCGATGGCGAACGCCTTCAGCGTGTTGCCGAGCCCCCGCAGGAGCAGCTTCTGGATGCCCTTGTACTCGAACGGCATCCACTTCGTGTAGGTGAACTGGTCGGTGTCGAACAGGAGGTAGAAGATCCAGGCGAGCAGCCCGAGCACGATCAGCGTGGAGAGCACCCCGTACAGCCGGTGCCGTCGCTCGGTCTTCGGTCCCGGTACGTCGTAGAGGGCGGTGGCGTCGTGGGCAAGAGCCTTCATCGGGGAACTCCCCAGCGCTTCTCGAGCACGTTGAAGATCGCGCTGATGGTGAGGGTGATGATCAGGTAGCCGACGGCGATCCAGAAGAACGTCCAGATGATGCTGTAGCCCAGTTCACTGAGGGTCTTGTAGGTGCCGAGCAGCTCGGTGACGCTGAACGCGCCGGCGATCGCCGAGTTCTTGGCGAGGGCGATGAGGGTCGAGCCGATGGGTGGGATGACGGACTTGAAGGCCTGCGGGAGCACGACCAGCGACAGCGTCTGGGCGAACGTCATGCCGAGGCTGCGGGCCGCCTCGCCCTGCCCCCTGGGGACGGTGTTGATGCCGGAACGCAGGGCCTCGCAGATGAAGGCGGAGGTGTAGCAGCCGAGCGCGAGGATTGCGAACACTTTGAAGGGCAGCACGAGTCCGAAGCGCGGCAGGCCGAGCAGCACCGCGAAGAACAGCAGGGTCAGCGGGGTGTTGCGCAGGATGTTGACCCACACCGTGCCGAAGACACGGAAGGATCCGACGGGCGCGACCCGGAACGACGCCATCACGAAGCCGAGGACGAGCGCGAGGATCGAGGAGTAGACGGTCAGTTCGACCGTCCCGAGGAACCCCTTGGCGAAAGTGGAGAAATTGCTGGTCAGTACATCCACGAGGCCTCCTCAGCTCGCCGGGTAGCGGTCGATGGGGGGCGGGGTGGGCGCGGGCACGCCGGATTGGCCGAGCGTCGCTTCGAAGGCCCTCTTCCAGTCGCCGTTCTTCTCGCGGGCCTCCAAAGCGTCGTTGAGCGCCATCCGCAGCGCGTTGTCGCTGCGCCGCACACCGATGCCGTACGGCTCCTCGGAGAACGGCTTGCCCACGACCCTGAGTTGGTCGGGCACCTTCGCCGCGAAGCCGATCAGGATCGCGTCGTCGGTGGTGACGGCGTCGACCTGGTAGGTGAGCAGGTTGTCGACGCAGACCGAGTACGTGTCGTACGCGACGAGCGTCGCCTTCGGGTAGTCGGTCTTGATGCGCTGGTAGGGGGTCGAACCGCTCGCCGAGCAGACGCGTTTGCCGGCCAGGTCCTGCGGGCCGTGGATGTCGTTCTCGTCCTTGCGTACCAACAGGTCCTGACCCGCCAGGAAGTACGGGCCCGCGAAGCCGACGAGCTTCTTGCGCATGGCGTTGATGGTGTAGGTGCCGACGTAGTAGTCGATCTGACCGTTCTGCAGGGCGGTTTCGCGGTTGGCCGAGGCGATCGTCTTGAAGTGGATGGTCTTCGGGGGGAAGCCGAGCGAGGCGGACATCATCTTGGCGATCTCGACGTCGAAGCCTGAGAAGAGGCCGGTCGCCGGGTCCCTCTCCCCCAGGTACGGCTGGTCCTCCTTGGCGCCGACGATGAAGTAGCCGCGTTTCTTGGCGCGCTCCCAGGTGGGCGAGGAGGACAGTCGGAAGTCTTTCGCCACTTGGTAGGTGGGCAGCTTGTCGGGGGCCGGGCCCTTGGTCGGCGGACTGCCCTCCTTGCCGCAGGCCGCCGCGGCCAGGGCGGTGAGGGCGAGGGCGGCGACGGCGCGGAACACACGTGTCTTGCACAGCATGGATCGGTCCGCCCCCGTCAGTGCTTGAGGATCTTGGAAAGGAAGTCCTTGGCCCGCTCGCTGCGCGGGTTGGTGAAGAAGTCCTCGGGGGTGCGGTCCTCGACGATGCGGCCGTCGGCCATGAACACGACGCGGTTGGCGGCGGAGCGGGCGAAGCCCATCTCGTGGGTGACCACGACCATGGTCATGCCGTCGCGGGCGAGCTGTCGCATCACCTCAAGGACCTCGTTGATCATCTCCGGGTCGAGGGCCGAGGTCGGCTCGTCGAAGAGGAGGGCCTTGGGGTCCATGGCGAGGGCGCGGGCGATGGCCACGCGCTGCTGCTGGCCGCCGGAGAGCTGGGCGGGGTATTTGGCGGCCTGTGAGGCGAGCCCCACCCGGTCGAGGAGTTCTTGGGAGCGCTTGTCGGCCTCGTCCCGCTTGCGGCCCCTGACCTTTATCTGGGCGAGGGAGACGTTCTGCAGGACCGTCTTGTGCGCGAAGAGGTTGAAGGACTGGAAGACCATCCCCACCTCGGCCCTCAGATGGGCGAGGGCCTTGCCCTCCTCCGGAAGCGGTTGTCCGTCGAGCCGGATGTTCCCCGACTGGATCGTCTCGAGCCTGTTGATCGCCCGGCAGAGCGTCGACTTTCCCGACCCCGAGGGGCCGATGACCACCACCACCTCCCCCTTGCCGACCGTGAGGTTGATGTCCTGGAGGACATGCAGCTCCCCGTAGTACTTGTTGACGTCACGCAGCTCGATCAACGGATCGACGGCCATGGCAAGACCTGCCCACTCTCAGCTGTGTCGGTCCGCGCAAACTACCTACGTCAATTTGGGACTTGACCGGCGACACGCACGTATGGCCATTAACCGTATTTGCGGTCCTACGTCTCCGAGGCCTCGGCGTAGAACTGCGACAGCTCGGGCGCCCCGCTGGTCGCCCATTCGTGGCCCGCGGCGACGACGTCGACCTCGCGGCCGGAGGGCAGCCGCACCACCGGCTGCCCGCTGGGCCAGATCACCCACGCCGCCTCCGGCACCTGGCGGACGAGGACCGTACCGAGGTACAGGCCCGCGTCGTTGCCGAGCCACGGCAGCGCTTCCTCGTCCTCGCGCCAGCGCGGCACCAGTTGGTCGAGCGCCTCCAACGACGCGACGGAGTCGTCCAGTTCGACCCCGGCCTCGTGTGCCTGCGAGCGCAGCAGCTCGCACTCGGAGAGAAGTTCGGCGATCCCCTCAGCCCCGCCGTCACCCTCGGTGAAGACGGCCACGCCGAAGGCGGAACCGTGCTTCCTGCGCCAGTTGTCCAAGAAAGGGATGTTCATACCGTTCACCCTGACATCCCCGCAGGCTGTCGCACCACAGGGCGCGCTGAGCTCCGTTACGGAGAGTTCGGGCCACGTTCGCACGCGGCTCATTGACGCGGACCTGTCTCCTCTTTAGCTTCATGGCTCACCTGTCACGTCTCACCCACAAGCGGAGGGAGTCGGTCATGCGCCGACGCGTCTGGGGAACGGCAGCTGTACTGGCGCTCTTTACGGGCTTCGCCCCCACCGCCCTCGCGCAGGCCGCCCCGCACAGACCCGGGCCGCTCCCTCTGGAGCGGCTCTTCGACAACAGGGCGGTCAGCGCCGACGACCGGGCCGGGGAGGCCGACTTCGACGGCTCGGGCAGCTCGCTGTCCGTCGGTGACCTGTCGGCGGCAGGCTGGACTCCCGGGCGCATCTTGGGTGTTGAGGGCGCCCGCCTCACCTGGCCGCGCACGGCGGCGACCGGGCCCGACAACGTGCGCGCTGACGGCCAGCCCGTCCGCGTGCACGGCCGGGGCGACGCGCTCGCCTTCCTGGTGGCCGGAACGGGCGGCGACGCGGCCGGTGGCGGCACCGTGCGCTACCGGGACGGCTCGCGCTCCACGTACCGCCTCACCGCGCCCGACTGGCGCACGGGCCCGCTCGCCACCAAGTCCGTGGCGCTGCCCCACCGCAACACACCCGGCGGTCAACTCGCCGAGCGGACACGGCTGTACGTCGTCACGGTGCCGGTCGCCAAGGGCCGTGAGATCGCCTCCGTGGACCTGCCCCGGGACCCGGGCACCCCCGATCTGCATGTCTTCGCCCTGTCGGTGCGCTCACCCGCGCCGGGGTGGACCGGCACCTGGTCGGCGTCCACCGCCGGATACGCGGCCGTGGGCCCCTGGGCGGACCGCACGGTGCGGCTCGTCGTGCACACCAGCGTGGGCGGGCCGCGCGTGCGGATCCGGCTCGACAACACGTTCGCGTCGGCACCGGTGCGGGTCGGGAGCGCGACGGTGGCCGTGCAGGACGCGGGCGCCGGGGCCACGGGCAAGCCGGTGCCGCTGACGTTCCGGGGCGCGGCGGGTACGGAGATCCCCGCGGGGGCGCAGGCGTTCAGCGACCCGGTGGGCTTCGATGTGCCGGCCGGCGCGAATCTGCTGGTCAGCTTCCATCTTCCAGAGGCGGTCGCCACGGCGCCGGTGCACAGCCAGGCGATCCAGCGCTCGTACGTGAGCCTGCCGGGCGATCACGCGGCGGAGGCCTCAGCGGCCTCGTACACGTCGACGATCACCTACTGGCCGCTGCTCACCGGTGTCGACGTGAGCGGCGGGCCCGGGTCGGTCGTTCTGCTCGGCGACTCCATCACGGACGGCGTGAAGTCGACGCCGGACGCGAACCACCGCTGGCCCGACGTGCTCTCCACCCGGCTGCGCGAGCAGGACACGGTGCCGCACTACGGAGTCCTGAACCAGGGGATCTCGGCGAACCGGGTGACGGGCGACCGCTATCCCGGGGACGGCGTCTCCACCGACACGGGCGGTGTGAGCGCGCTGCACCGCCTCGACCGTGACGTGCTGTCGCAGACGTCGGCGCGCACGGTCGTCGTCTTCCAGGGCGTCAACGACGTACGGGCCGGCTTCAGCGGGGCCCAGGTCGTCGCCGGGCTACGGGAGATCGCGGCGCGCGCCCACGCGCGGGGCCTGCGCGTGGTCGGGGCGACGGTCACTCCGTGCGAGGGCGAGACGCTGTGCACAGCCACGGCGGACCGGGAGCGGGAGGTCGTCAACGCGTATGTGCGGGACAGCGGGGGCGACTTCGACGCGGTGCTCGACTTCGACGCCGTGGTGCGCGATCCGGCGCATCCCGCGCGGATACGGCCCGAGTACGACAGCGGAGATCATCTGCACCCGGGGGACGCGGGGCTCGACGCGATGGCCCGGGCGGTGGATCTGGGGGCGCTGAAGCCGTAGAGCTCCGGGCCGGCCCCCTCGGATCGCAGACGTCCTAGACCTCCAGGTCCACGACCACCGGGGCATGGTCCGAGGCGCCCTTGCCCTTGCGCTCCTCGCGGTCCACGTACGAGTCCTTCACGGCCCCCGCGAACTCCGCGTTCCCGTAGACGAGGTCGATGCGCATGCCGCGGTTCTTGGGGAAGCCGAGCTGGCGGTAGTCCCAGTATGTGAAGGGGTGGTCGTACTTCAGGGGCCGCGGGACCACGTCGGACAGGCCCGTCTCACGGAGCGCGGCGAGCGCGGCGCGCTCCCCCGGGGTGACGTGCGTGGCGCCGTCGAAGAGGGAGATGTCCCAGACGTCGTCGTCCGTCGGCGCGACGTTGTAGTCGCCCATCACGGCGAACGGGCGGGAGCCCCCCGCGTCGCCCGCGACGGCCGCCCTGAGCGCCTCGAACCACTGGAGCTTGTACGCGTAGTGCGGGTGGTCCACCTCGCGGCCGTTCGGCACGTATACCGACCAGACACGCGCCGGGCCGCACGTGGCGGAGATCGCGCGGGGCTCGTGGGCGCCTTCGTAACCGGGGTCGCCGGGCAGGCCGGTCACGACGTCCTCCAGGCCGACGCGGGAGATCAGCGCCACGCCGTTCCACCGCCCGGTCGCGTTCACCGCGGACTCGTAGCCCAGCTCGCGCAGCTCGTCCGCGGGGAACTGCTCGGCCGTGCACTTGGTCTCCTGGACGCACAGCACGTCCGTCCCGGTGTTCTCCAGCCAGGCGAGGAGCCTGGGCAGCCGGGCGGTGATCGAGTTCACATTCCAGGTAGCAATCCGCATGCCCACAACCTACCGGGCGGGTACGACAACGCCTGCCGAACCCGGGGCGGCCGCCGACGGGGCGCGATGGGCAGCACGCGACAGTCAGGCGATAGGCAGGCGATAGGCAGGCGATAGGCAGGCTACCTTGCAAGTTTCCCTGCTTGAAAGTTAGCCTGCCGAAGCATCTCCCCCGGATCCGCAAGGAGCCCTCCATGCCCGCCAGCACCCTCGACGAGCGCACCGCCCTCGTCCTCATCGACCTCCAGAACGGCATCCTCGGCCTGCCGACCGTCCACCCCGCCGACGGAGTCCTGAAGAACGGGGCCACGCTCGCGGCCGCCTTCCGCGCCAGGGGCCTGCCCGTTGTGCGGGTCCGCGTCGCCTGGTCCCCCGACGGCGGCGACCTGCCGGTGAGCCGGTCGGCCGCCCCCGGGCTCACCCAGGCGCCGCCCGCAGCGTTCTCCGAGTTCCCGGACGAGCTGGGCCCGCTCGGCGACGACATCGTGATCACCAAGCGGCACTGGGGCGCGTTCACGGGGACGGAGCTGGACCTCCAGCTGCGCCGCCGCGGAGTGACGCAGATCGTGCTCGCGGGGATCTCGTCCTCGATCGGCGTCGAGTCCACCGCCCGCTCCGCCTTCGAGCTGAGCTACCACCTCACGGTGGTCGAGGACGCGACGACCGACACGGACGCCGCGTCCCACGAGCACAGCTTCGGCAAGATCTTCCCGCGGATCGCGGAACTCGCCACGACCGAAGAGATCGTCGAACTCCTCGGCCGGTAACGGGACTTCACAGCCCGCGAGGGTGCTCAGAGCGTCGCGTACTCCTCCGGCGTCAGCCGCAGGTGGTCCGTCCCGCCGAGCGCCCCGATCTGCCCTTCGTAGATGGGCCAGGCCAGGTCGGTCAGCAGCGCGTCATGGATGTCGTACGCGCGCTGCGGGCCGACCTCGCGGAGGTAGTCGATGACCTCGGCGATCTTGTTCCAGGGGGCCATCACGGGCACGAGGAGCGTCTCGACGGGCTGGTCGGGGACGGTGAACGCGTCGCCGGGGTGGAAGACGCGGCCGTGGTCGATCAGATAGCCGACGTTCGTGATGCGGGGGATGTCCGGGTGGATGACGGCGTGCAGTTCGCCGTGGACCTGGATGTCGAAACCGGCCGCCTCGAACGTGTCGCCGTGCCCGACCGTGTGCACCCGGCCCGGGAACGCCGTCGAGATCTTGTCGGCCACGGACTTCAGGGTCCAGATCTCGGTGGCCGGGTCGGCTTCGAGGGCCACCCGCAGCCGCGCCTCGTTGAAGTGGTCCGGGTGCTCGTGCGTCACGAGGATCGCCTCGGCGCCGACAGCCGCGTCCTCCTCGCAGAAGCCGCCCGGGTCGATGACGAGCGTCCGCCCGTCCTTCTCCAGGCGGACGCAGGCATGGATCTTCTTCGTGAGCTTCATAGGAACCATCCTGCGCTCCCGGCCCGCGTCCGGCCCGCCCCGGCACCCGGTCGTCTACTCCTGCGGCGTGGTCTCCTCGCGGATCACGGCCTGGGCCACCTTGAACGCCGAGTTCGCCGCGGGCACGCCGCAGTACACGGCGGCCTGGAGCAGCACTTCCTTGATCTCGTCGGCGGTGAGGCCGTTGCGCAGGGCGGCGCGGGTGTGGAAGGCCAGCTCTTCGAGGTGGCCGCCGGCGACGAGCGCGGTGAGCGTGACGCAGCTGCGCATGCGGCGGTCGAGGCCGGGCCGGCTCCAGATCTCGCCCCACGCGTAGCGGGTGAGGAACTCCTGGAAGTCGCCGGAGAAGGCATCCGCCGAGGCCAGCGCCCGGTCGACATGCGCGTCGCCGAGCACCTCGCGGCGCACCTTGAGACCCACGTCGTGCCGGTCGGGCCGGACCTCCGCCTCGGGCTGGGCCTCCGTGGGCCCGATCTCCGCCACGGGGGCGACCGGCGGGGGCGGCGGCGCGAGGACGGGCTTGACGGGGGCGGCGGGGATCGCGTGCTGCCCCGTCTCGTACGCGGGCTGCCAGGCGGTGGAGAAGTGCCGTACGAGGAGGTCCGTGACGGCGGCGGGCTGCTCGACCGGGGCGAGGTGCGAGGCGGCGGGCACGACGGCGAGCCGCGCGTCCGGTATGCCCGCGACGAGTGTGCGCGCCTGGGCGGGGCCCGTCACCTGGTCGTCGGAGCCGACAAGGACGAGCGTGGGGACGCCGATGGAGCCGAGCTCGGCCCGTACGTCGAAGGACGCGAGCGCCTCGCAGGCGGCGATGTAGCAGCCCGGGTCGGTGGTGCGCACCATCTGCACGGCCCAGTCGGTGATCGCGGGCTGGGCGGCCGCGAAGCCGCTGGTGAACCAGTGCTCCGGGGACGTGCGGGCGATGGGGTCGAGGCCGTTGCTGCGGACGATCACGCCGCGCTGGCGGAACTCGTCGGCGGTGCCGAAGCGGGGCGAGGCCGCGATCAGCGCGAGGGAGGCCACGCGCTGGGGGTGGCGCAGCGCCAGCTCCGCGCCGATGGCGCCGCCCAGGGAGCAGCCCGCGTAGCCGAAGCGCTGCACGCCGAGTCCGTCGAGCGTGGCCAGGAGCCGCGCGGCGAGGTCGGCGACGGAACCGGCCGGGTGGGCGGGGGCGCCACCGTGCCCGGGCAGGTCGAAACGGAACACCCGCCACTGCCGGGCGAGCTCGGGTACCTGCCGGTCCCACATGTGCCATGTGGTACCCAGTGAGGGAGCCAAGATCAGGACTGGTGCGTCTTCTGGCCCGTCAAAGCGGTACTGCAGGGTCTTCATCGGTGTCTCACTCACCTGCCTGACCCTCTCATCTGTCGCGACAGCCCCTATTACCGGGGGTCCGGCTGTGGCGGTTTGACCAGGTGGAAGACCTCTCGGGTCACCTCGGTTCAACACTTCCTGGCTCACTTCGGCAGATCGCGGGAAGCCGTCGGCCGTGACGTCGGCGGCAAGCGCGGTCGCCGCCATGGAGAACACCACAGCGGCGTGGATATCCCGACGCTAGCCGTGCCAGCCCTTGCGGGGCGACGACGGGCCTGCAGAGCAGGAGGTGTACTCGGCGTGATCGAAGCGCACATGGTTGATCTGGATATGTCCATTCCCCTTCTGGTCCGCAAACGTGTCGCGTTGCCGATACCGGGCCGCGTCAGGTGGTCAGAAACGTGAAGACGCCACAACAATCGGCAGGCCCCTATCGGGACACACCCTGCCCGCCCGGCACCGACAACGCACCGTCCCCGGCCAGCAGTCGACACTGTGATTCCAGGACACCTCGGTCAACCAACTGGTGAGTCAGACCCCGGACCCGGGACAGCACCCGCCCATCCTCCCAGCGCGGCTGCTGCGTTAAGGGAGCATTCTCGAGATTCGTGCTTCGGAGGCAAGCTCTACGCCGTGCCCGCTGGCCTGCTGCGACGGAGTTCTCTTCCGGCCCCGGCCGGTGTTGTTCTCGCGGAGGGCGGCCCACTGGTCGAGGCGCTTGCGGATCTCGGCTTCGTAGCCGTTGCGGGTGGGGTGGTAGTAGGTATCGCGGTCCATGCCGTCGGGGAAGTAGTCGGCGCCGGAGAAGCCGTGGGCGGTGTCGGGGTCGTACTGATAGTTCTTGCCGTAGCCGAGGTCCTTCATGAGGCGGGTGGGGGCGTTGAGAATGTGCGCCGGCGGCATGAGGGAACCGGTGCGGCGGGCGCGGGCGGCGGCGGCGTTGAAGCCGCGGTAGACAGCGATCGACTTCGGGGCCGTGGCCAGGTAGACGACGGCCTGGGCGATGGCCAGTTCCCCTTCCGGGGAGCCGAGGCGTTCGTAGACGTCCCAGGCGGCGAGGGCCTGGTGCACGGCCTGGGGATCGGCTATGCCGATGTCCTCGCTCGCGAAGCGGACCAGGCGGCGGGCGACGAAGAGGGGATCCTCGCCGCCGTCGAGCATGCGGGCCAGCCAGTACAGGGAGGCGTCCGGGTCGGAGCCGCGCATCGCCTTGTGGAGCGCGGAGATCAGGTTGTAGTGGCCCTCCTGCGCCTTGTCGTAGAGCGGGGCGCGCTTCTGGATATGGGCGGCGAGGGCGGCGACGTCCAGCGGGGCGGTGGAGGCCGGCAGGGCCTGGAGCTGTTCGGCCAGGTTGAGGAGGTAGCGGCCGTCGCCGTCGGCGAGCGCGGTCAGGGCGTGGCGGGCGTCGTCGGTGAGCGGCAGCGGGCGGCCGGCGATGGTCTCGGCGCGGGTGAGGAGTGTGGTCAGCGCGGTGTCGTCGAGGCGTTTGAGGACGAGGACCTGGCAGCGGGAGAGCAGCGCGCCGTTGAGTTCGAAGCTGGGGTTCTCGGTGGTCGCGCCGACCAGGACGACCGCGCCGTCCTCCACGTACGGGAGGAAGCTGTCCTGCTGGGCCCGGTTGAAGCGGTGGATCTCGTCGACGAACAGCAGCGTGCCCTGGCCCATCTGGTGCCTGCGCGTGGCGGCCTGGAAGATCTTGCGCAGGTCGGCGACGCCGGAGAAGGTCGCCGACAAGGGCTCGAAGGCCAGCCCGGTGCGCTCGGCCAGGAGGCGGGCGATGGTGGTCTTTCCGCAGCCGGGCGGGCCCCAGAGAACGGTGGAGACCAGGCGCTTCTGAGCGACCATGCGGCCGAGCGGGGCATCGGGGGCCAGGAGGTGGTCCTGGCCGACCACGTCGTCCAGGGCCCGCGGACGCAGCCGGTCGGCCAGCGGGCGGACCGGCTCGTCGCCGAAGAGGGGAAGGGCGGGTTCGGTGTGGGTCATCAGGGGGTTTTCCGGGGTGGTGGGCCGTGGACGAGCTCGTAGGAGTGGGTGACCAGGTCCTCGACGAGGGCAGCGGTGATGCCGGGGCCCGCGCCGACGGAGATCCAGTGCGCCTTGCTGAGATAGCGGCCCGGCACGATGCTCTCGTACCGTGCCCGCAGTGAACTACCCATGTCAGGCTTGCACTTGACGGTGATGATCAGGTCGTCCGGGTCGTCGGTGACGATCAAGAAGACCTTGCCGGCCGCCTTGTGGACGTCCAGTTTCGGGGTGAAGGGGCGGTCGTGGGTGACACCGGGCAGACCGGCCGCCGTGCGGCGCGCGATGTCCTGGAGCCGGTCGCCGCCGAGGCTCACCGGGCACCCGGCGCGCGTTCGCCGAACATCTTCTGATCCACCGGCTGCTCGGCCTTCGGGAGCCCGGCGACCACGAGCCGGTAGGAGTCGGTGACCAGGTCCTCGACCAGGCGCGGCGTGAGGGACTTCCCGGCGGAGAGCGTGATCCAGTGCTTCTTGTTCATGTGGTAGCCGGGGGTGATGTCGGCGTGCGCGGCACGCAGCGCCTCGGCCTCGTCCGGTTCGGACTTGAGGATGACGACCGGATGGCCGGGCACCTCGGTCATCAGCAGGAACATCTTGCCGTGGACCTCGAAGACCTCCCATTCGGGGCCGAAGGGGTCCACCGGCTTGGCGTCCGGCAGCCTCTGGGCGCGCTCCCGTGCCGTCTCCTGCAGTTTCATTCCGTTCATCACTGCAACCTCTCTTTCCCGTACGGCAGTTGAAGGGCCGCTGCCGTCAGTCCAGGTCCAGTACGACGACGTGCTTGCCCGGGTACGCGCCCGATTCCAGATCGGCCTGGGCCTCGCCGACGGATTCCAGGCCGTGGTAGACCTTCGCGACGCTCACCTTCAGACGTCCGTCGGCGATGGCGCGCAGCTGGTGGTCGAGGACGTCGGCGGGGAGGTCGGTGGCGGCGCCGCCGTAGGCGGTCAGCCGTACCCCGTTGGGGATGAAGCCGAGGAGGCTGAAGTCCGGGATCGTCCACTGGTCGTTGAGCGCGCCGGTGAAGCAGAGCGTGCCGTGGACGCGGACCGCGCGCAGGGTGTCGTGCAGGTGCCCGGCGCCGACCAGTTCCAGGGCCGCGTCGACACCGTCCGGGAAGATCTCCCGTACGGCCTCGGCGATCTCGCCGTCGTCGACGAGGGGATGGTCGACGCCCGCTTCGCGGAGCATGGCGGCGCGGTCGGGGCGACGGGTGGTGGACAGCACGGTGGCGCCCAGGTCCTTGGCGATGGCGGCGGCGGTCAGGCCGACCGTAGAGGTGCCGCCGCGGATCAGCAGCGACTGCCCTGGGCGCAGGTCGAGGCCGGTGGACAGGGAGCCGTACGCGGTCTGCACCATTTCCGGGAGCGCGCCGAGCGTCTCCCACGGCAGGCCGGAGGTGAACGGGATGCACTGGGCGGCCGGGACCAGGACGTATTCGGCGTACGCCCCGTCGTAGGAGCGGCCCATCCCGCCCATCATGGTGGCCACCTGCTGGCCGGGGGTGAGGCCGCTGCCGGCCGGTGCCTCGTCGACCACTCCGGCGCATTCGATGCCGAGGACGCGCGGATAGGTCACGTCGGGGCTGGACAAGCCTTTGCGGGTGGTCACTTCGGACTCGTTGACGCCGAACGCCTTGACCTTGATACGGACCCAGTCGGGTCGTGCCGTGGGTACGGGCAGGTCGGTGACGACGAGCTTGTCGATGCCGCCCGTTTCGGAGACGACGACGGCGCGCATCGTGCGAGGACCGGCTTCGCCGGCTGGGCCGGTCGGTTCGCTCATGGTGGTTCGTTCCTCGGTTCAACGGTGTGGCGATCGGTGGGCCGTCAGTCGGTGATGCCGCCGTACGCGTGGATCTTGGTCGGGTGGAGTCGGACGACCAGTTCGCCCGGGACGCCGTTGCGTCGGCCGAACGCCTCGGCCTGCTCCGGGCCCATGTATTTCTCGCCAGCCGCCGTCGCGATCCGCAGGAGTTCGTCGAGGTCGTCGCTGAGAGTGACATCGCCGCGGAACTCGGCGTAGGAGAACGGGGGTTCGTCGTCGGTGACACAGAGAGCGGCGCGCGGACTACGCCGCAGGTTCTTGATCTTGGCGGTGGAGCCGCCGGTGGTGAAGGCGAGGGTGTCGCCGTCCAGGACGAACCACACCGGAGTGATCGCGGGCGTGCCGTCTGCGCCCACCGTGGCGAACTTGCCGGTACGGCCGCCGGTCGCCACGAAGGCGCGCCATTCGTCGGTCGTCATCTTGTGCGCCACGTCGTACTCACTCCTTGATCGACCGTGGCGTCGGACTCCAAGTGGATGCATGCGACACCGATGGAAAGTGCAGGTCAAGCACTCCGGGTTTCCTTCGCGAACCGCCCTGTCCGGAGCTGTGGCGCCCTCCCTCACACGCAGTACGGAGAGCGTCACACGATTCATTCATATTCGCCCTATATTCGACCGGCCTGACCGGCGCCTGCGGACATCTGCTGGTCAATCGGAGACATTCGGGCAGGGGTGCGACCACTCGCGCCTACTGTCCCGAACTGACCACTAGGCGTCCGCTGCCGACCGCCCGATTCGGTAGGCGGGGGCTGAAAGTGGATACGTAGCCGGGAGCAATCGCCAACAAGCGGAACAAGGCCCTGGCCGTGAAGATCCCCCTGGGGCCTGGAGCGGGTTCGCTTCGCCCAGACCGACGTCGAGGCCGGCACGGAACGCCGCTCGACGCCTGAGGAGACACACCATCTGGCCCGCGCCGGTCGCGGCACCTACGAAGGGAGACGTCATGGGCGTCAACAAGGACGAGATCAGCAAGACCCTCATCGAGCTGGAGAAGGCGTACAACGAGCGCTTCAGCGTCGGCGACCCCGACGGCTACCTGGACGGGTTCGCGGACGAGGTGAGCTACTTCGACCCGATCCTCAAGGACATCGTCGTCGGCAAGGAGAAGACCGTCGCGTGGCTGTCGTCCATCTACTCCAACCCGAACATCGTGCGCAGCGAGTACCTCAACCCGCAGGTGCACGTCGGCGACAGGGGTGACTTCGCCGTCATGGGCTACAACCTCAAGACCTACGTGCTCGACGAGGACGGCAACGAGAAGCTGCTGCGCGCCTGGAACGCCACGCACGGCTACCGGCTCGTCGACGGCCAGTGGCTCATCGTGCACTCCAACTGGGCCTTCTCCGAGACCCTCAAGGACCTGGTCGCGTACTGACCGGCGACCCGCGCCTGGACCAGAAGAACACCGGCATGAACGACAGACAGGAGAACGTCATGACCCCCGAAGAAGTCGCAACACTCGTCGAGTTCGAGAAGTCCATCCAGTGGCGGTGGACCAGCGGAGACCCGACGGGCTACATGGACGCGCTGGCCGAGGACGTCACCTACGTCGATCCGCTCGCCGAGCACTTCGTCGTAGGCCGTGAAGCTGTGCGTGCGCACTTCAAGCGCATCTACGCGGATGCGGGCCTCACCCGGCAGGAGTATCTGGACGAGACCACCCGCGTGATCAGCAACGACGAGGTCCTGCTGGTCTTCACCTTCAACACGTACCAGCCGGACGACAACGGCGGGGAGAAGCTGTTCCTGTCGTGGAACATGTCGCTCATCTTCCGCAAGACCGACGGCGAGTGGCTGATGACGCACGGGCACCTGTCCCTGCGGAACGCGTGGGACCCCGACAGCATCCAGAAGCTGCGCGAGTCGTGGAAGCGCACCAGCGTCGGCAAGTAGAGCACCCTGATGCGCTGACGCCCGGCGTCTTCCCGGGCATCCCGCATCGATCACGACCAGCCGTAGCGGAAGGACCAGTTCAGTGGGCAAGTCTGTGAAGGGGGCGACGGGCGCCGGCTCGGCGCCCGTGCCCGCACCGGACGCGATCAAGGTGCACGGGGCACGTGTGCACAACCTCAAGGACATCGACGTGACGGTGCCGCTGGGCAAGCTCGTCGCGATCGCGGGAGTCTCCGGCTCGGGCAAGTCCTCACTCGCCCTCGGCGTGCTCTACGCCGAAGGGTCCCGCCGCTATTTGGAGGCGCTGTCCACCTACACGCGGCGCCGCCTCACCCAAGCGGCCCATGCTGCCGTGGACAGTGTCGAGCATGTGCCGGCCGCGCTGGCGCTGCGTCAGCGGCCCGGCATTCCCGGGGTGCGCAGCACGTTCGGCACCTCCACCGAGCTCCTCAACAGCCTGCGTCTGCTCTTCTCCCGGCTCGGCCACCACCGGTGCCCCAACGGGCACCGCCTCGAGCCGACCATGGACGTGGCACTGGACCTGCCGCTGACCTGTCCCGAGTGCCAGGTGGTGTTCGGGCCGCCGGGCGCGGAGTCGTTCGCGTTCAACAGTGACGGCGCCTGTCCGCGGTGCGCGGGTACCGGGACCGTGCGGGAGGTCGACGAGGGCACCCTCGTCCCCGATCCCTCGCGCACCATCGACGAGGGCGCAGTCGTGCCCTGGCAAATGTTCGGCCTGGCCGCCGTTCCGAAGGTCGCCGCCGAGCTCGGTGTCCGTACCGACGTGCCGTTCTCGAAGCTGACGAAGAAGGAACGCGCGATTGTTTTCGAGGGGGAGCCGGTCAAGCGCGTCATCCTGTACCCGGCCAAGAACGGCAAGCTCTTCGAGCTGAACGCCAGTTACCGCAACGCCCGGCAGGCGGTCGTGGAGGCGTTGAAGAACGCCTCCACCAAGAAGGGGCTCGATCGTGTCGAGAAGTTCCTGTCCGTGCAGACCTGCCCGGACTGCCACGGCACCCGCCTGAGCGAGGTGGCCCGCTCCAGCCTGGTCGACGGCATCAACCTGGCCGAGGCCACCGCCAAGACCCTCGACGACGTCACCGCGTGGGTCCAGACGGTCCCTGCCACCGTGCCGAAGGCGATGGCCCCCATGGCCGAGAGCATCGTCACGCAGATGGTGGCCACCGCCCAGCGGCTCATCGAACTCGGCCTCGGTTACCTGACGTTGGACCGTGCCTCGTCCACCCTGTCCACCGGCGAACGCCAGCGCGTCGCGCTGTCCCGCGCGGTCCGCAACCGCACCACCGGTGTCCTGTACGTCCTGGACGAGCCCTCGATCGGCCTGCACCCCGCCAACGTCGACGGTCTGCTCGGCGTCATCCGCAGTCTGCTGGACGACGGCAACTCGGTGATTGTCGTCGACCACGACGTCCAGGTCCTGCGCCAGGCCGACCACCTCATCGAGATCGGGCCCGGCTCCGGGCAGGGCGGCGGCACGGTCGTCGCCGAAGGCACGCTCCAGAGCGTGGGACGCAGCAAGGCATCCCTGATCGGCGGGTTCCTCACCGGCCGCGAAGAGATCCTCGTACGGCCCCGGCCCGACGCGGACGACGTGTTCAAGATGGGCCGCGTCCAGCTGCGGACCGCGCCGCTGCACACCGTGCACGCCCTCGACCTGGACATTCCGCGCGGCCGTCTCACCGCGGTCACCGGCGCCTCCGGCTCCGGCAAAACCACCCTCGTCCTGGAAAGCCTGGTTCCCGCGCTGAAAGCGCACGCCGCTGGGCAGCCGCTCCCGGAGCACATCCGCAAGCTCACCCCGGATGGCATCACCCGTGTCAACGTCGTCGACGCCTCGCCCATCGGCATCAACGTCCGCTCCACCGTGGCCACTTACAGCGGCGCTCTGGACGACCTGCGCCGCGCCTACGCCGCCACGCCCGCGGCGAAGGAACGCGGCCTCAAGGCCGGGGACTTCTCCTACAACACCGGCAGCCTGCGCTGCCCCACCTGCGAGGGCACCGGACAGATCGAACTCGACGTGCAGTTCCTGCCCGACGTCGACATCCTCTGCCCCGACTGCGAAGGCTCCCGCTACGCCCCCGAGGCCGACGCCGTCCGCCGCGTGCCGCGCGGAGGGGACGCGGCCGACGGGCTGACCCTGCCGCAGCTACTGGCCTGCACCGTCACCCAAGCGATCGAGCACACCGGCGACTTGAACAAGGTCCGCTCCCGCCTGCAGACCCTCGTCGACCTCGGGCTCGGCTACCTCACCCTCGGCGAGGCCACCCCCGCCCTGTCCGGCGGCGAGGCCCAGCGACTCAAGCTCGCCACCGAACTCGACCGTGACCAGCACGACGCCCTGTTCGTCCTGGACGAGCCCAGTGTCGGCCTGCACCCGCTCGACGTCCGCGTCCTGCTCGGCGTGCTGCAACGCCTGGTCGACAACGGGGCCACCGTCGTCTTCATCGAGCACGACCTCGACATGATTGCCAACGCCGACCACGTGATCGACCTCGGTCCCGGCGGCGGCGCGGACGGCGGACGCATCACCGCCACCGGCACGCCCGAGCAGATCGCCGAAAGCCCCGACAGCGTCACCGGCCGCTACCTGCGCGAGGCGCTCGCACCGCACTCCGGCTGAGCGGTCGCCGTCCCTGCGGGCCGGCCGCGGTCGTCTTGAGGTGATGCAGTCGTCCTGGCCGGGCCGCCTGGCGGCGGGGTAAATCCAGCGGAACGTCGTGGGGTCACGCACCGGCCTGTGCCCCTTGTGCCGCGACGAAGTCGGCCAGAGCGGTATCGGCCGTCTCCAAAGCGGTGGCTCCGTTGTCGATCGTGTCGTAGACCACGTGGGCCGTCGCGTCTTCGATGCCCGAGAAGTAGGAGATGCCTGCGGTCAGCTGCTGTTCGAGCAGCCCGCGTACGCCGCTCCGAGCGAAGGTGCTCTCCGAGGCGCCCGCCAGCCCCAGCCACAGCACGCGCTTCCCGGCGATGTGCGAGGTGAACGTACGCATGCCGTAAGCGAAGCCGTGGTTCCACACCCGGTCGACCCAGCCCTTGAGGAGGGCCGGGAGGCCGTACCACCAGACGGGAAAGACGATGACGATCTCGTCGGCGGCCTCGACGCGGCGCATGTGCGCGCGGACCTCGGCCGAGTAGACCTTCCGGGGGTCGGCGAAATCGGGCTCGTCCTCGAGGCTCATCCGCGGGTCGAAGCCCTCCGTATGCAGGTCGAGGAAGTCGACGGTGTTGCCCGCTGCCTCCAGGCGACTGCGGGCCCGGTCGGCGACCTGCATGGTCAGGGACGAGCCGCGCGGGTGGGCGACGACGAGCAGGGTGTGCATGGATTCTCCTCGGGATCGACACAGGTACAGGAAGGCGGGTGCGCTCCTGAGGTGATGGCCCCCCAGCCGTGCTGGTCGGGCCGTCCGGCGGCGTGGGTGTGGGCCGGCTACTTGCCCTGTGCGGTGCGTAGTTCGTCGGTGAAGCGGGCGAGGGCCTGCTCGGCGGTGGGGGCGGGGCCGAAGAGCTGTTCCTGGCGGGTGGGATCGGCGACGTAGCGGCCGGTGTCGAACCAGTGGAACATCGCGGCCATGTCCTTGAGCAGGGGCATGAAGCGGCCGGCTACGGCGCCTGCGGCGCGGGTGACGGGGGACGGCACGGCCCACACCTTGATCTTCTTTCCGGCGCGGGCGCCCATCAGGTCGGCCACTTCGCGCATGCTGACCGGGCGGTCCCAGCCGATGTCGATGCGCTCACCGTCCTGGGTGTCGGCGTCGACCGCGGCGGCGAGGTAGGCGGCGAGGTCGGACATGTGGACGAAGGTCAGCGGGACGCCGGTCTTGCCGATCCAGATCATGCGGCCCTTGTCGATCGGGTTGCCCGCCCCGGTCGCGATCTGGTCGAGGAAGGCTCCGGGGCGCAGGGCGACGAAGGGGACGCCGAGTTGTTCGAGCTTGTCCTCGGCGAGCTTCTTGTGCCAGAAGTGCGGGACGTCGGGCGTCTTGTCGCTTTCGAGGATGCTGGTCAGGACGAAGCGGCGGATGCCGGCGCGGTGGGCGGCCTCGGCGAGGTTGGCGTTGCCGATGGTGTCGATGTCGTACGCGTTCTTGCCGCCGCGGGTGTAGCCGGCCGCGGTGGTGATGACGGCGTCGGCGCCGTTCATGGCGGCGACCAGCGAGTCGACGTCGAGCATGTCGCCGCGGGCGATCTCGACGCCCCGGCTTTCGAGCCGGCTCGCGTCGCTGGTGGGCCGCACCAGGGCGCGAACCTTCTTGCCGCGCGCCAGGAGTTCGTCGACGACCTTGCCGCCCAGGGAGCCGGTCGCTCCGACGACGAGGACGGGGAGGGTGGTGGAGTCGGTGGCAGGCATGGGGGATTCACTTTCCATCAGGTCAAGGTGGGGCTTGGGGTGAAAGGGGCGGCTGTTGCCGATGTGCGGACGGCCGGCGGTGTGGCGGCAGTTCGACGCCCCCAGTCCGGGCTACTGCCACACCGCCGGCCGTCCGCGGTCCGCCCTGCCGTATCGGCAGGTCAGCCGGCTTCTTCTGGCGGCAGCGGGCGGCTGGCGATCGCCTCGGTGATCGCGTAAGCGGTCTCGACGAAGGACTGCGCCTGCTGCTCCGTCAGATTTCCCGCGGAGATCTCCTCCAGGCTCTGCCACAGGGCGGCGATGGGTTCGCGCATGCCACGGCCCTTCTCGGTGAGGTGGACGACCATCACGCGCCGGTCGTGGGCGGCGGGCTCGCGCACCAGCAGGCCCGCCTCCTGCATGCGGCGCAGGGATTTGGAGACGGTGGAGTGGTCGAGACCGACGGCTTCGAGGAGTTCGGACTGGGTCTGACCCTCGCGGTCAAGGAGCTGCATCAGCAGCAGTTCCTGGCCGGGGTGCAGGTCCATCTTGCGCAGCAGGGCGCCGGCGTAGGCGCGATGGGCGCGCGCGAGCTGGAAGATCGCGTAGCCCATCGGCCCTCCTGCCGCAGTCGTGGGAATGTCAGGCATGGTCTCCGCTTCTTCAGCCGGTGTGAGTGGGGTAGTCGGTGTAGCCGACCGCTCCGCCACCGTAGAAGGTGGCCGGGTCGGGAGTGTTCAGCTCCGCGCCGACGCGCAGCCGCTCGACCAGGTCGGGGTTGGCCAGGGCGAGGGCGCCGACGGAGACGAGGTCGGCCGTGCCGTTCTCGACATCCTTGGCCCGGGTGGGGATGTCGGCGCCGGCCCGGTTGAGGATCAGCGTGCCCGGCCACTGCGAGCGCAGCGTGTCGAGCAGCGCCTCGTCGCCGGCGTGCATCAGGTGCAGGTAGGCCAGGCCGAGCGGGCGCAGCGCCTCGACGAGCGCCGGGTACAGCTCGTGGGTGTCCGACTCGGCGATGTCGTTGTACGGGTTTCCGGGCGAGAGGCGGATACCGGTGCGCTCGGGGCCGATCTCGTCGGCCACCGCGGCGGCGACCTCGACAGCGAAGCGGATACGGGCCTCGATCGAGCCGCCGTAGCCGTCGGTGCGCTGGTTGGTGTTGTCGGCCAGGAACTGGTGGATCAGATAGCCGTTGGCACCGTGGATCTCCACACCGTCCGCGCCCGCCGCGATCGCGGCCGCCGCAGCGCGCCGGAAGTCCTCGATCGTCTCCGCGACCTCCTGCGTGGACAGAGCCCGGGGTTCGGGCATTTCCTGCGGTCCGGTCGCGGTGAACATCACGCCGGCCGGGCGGATCGGGAAGGGGGCGACCGGCTGGCGGTGGTGCGGGGTGTTGTCGGGGTGGGAGATGCGGCCGACGTGCATCAGTTGGATGAACACGCGGCTGCCGGCCGCGTGCACGGCGTCGGTGACCGTGCGCCATCCGGCGATCTGCGCGTCATCGTAGATGCCGGGGGTCAGCAGATAGCCCTGACCGTCGGCGGACGGCTGGGTGCCCTCGGTGATGATCAGCGCGTGGGAGGCGCGCTGGGCGTAGTACTCGGCATTCAGCTCCGTCGGCACGCCCTCCGGCGTGGAGCGGTCCCGGGTCATGGGGGCCATGACCAGGCGGTGCGGCAGGGATACGGAGCCGAGAGTGGTCGGGGTCCACAGGGATTCGAGCATGACGAAATCCTTCGGTAATGCGGTGACGCGACGGCCACCGCAACCGGGGGTGGGGGTATTCGAGGGGCTGGCGTGCTCAGTCGACGGTCAGGACGAGCTTGCCGCGCACGTGTCCGGCGTCGCTGGCCTGCTGGGCCTCGGCGGCCTTGGCGAGGGGGTAGGCGGTGACGGTGGTGGTGAGCTTGCCGGCCGCGGCGTCCTGGGCCACGGCGGCCAGGCGCTCGGCGGAGTGCTCCCGGGAGCCCTGGGAGAAGGTGACGCCCAGCTGGCGGGCGCTGAAGTCGGCGATGGTGACGATGCGGTCGGTGCCGCCGCGCAGGGTGATGGAGTCGGGCAAGGCGCCCTTGCCAGCCAGGTCAAAGACCGCGTCCACGCCGTCGGGGGCCAGTGCGCGCACCCTCTCGACCAGGCCCTCGCCGTAGGTGGTCGCCGTCGCGCCGAGCGACGTGAGGTAGTCCTGGTTCGAGGCGCCGGCGGTGGCGATCACGCGGGCGCCGCGGGCCGTGGCGAGCTGGACGGCCACGGTGCCGACCGCTCCGGAGGCGCCGTGCATCAGCACCGTCTCCCCGGCGGTGACCTGCAGCTGGTCCAGGACCCGCTCGGCCGTCTCGCTTGCGACCGGCAGCGCGGCTGCGTCCTGCCAGGACAGGTCGGCGGGCTTGGGGGCCACGGTGGTGGCCAGCGCGTACTCGGCGTACGAGCCGGTGTCCGACCAGCCCAGCACTTCGCCGCCGACCTGCACATCGGTCACGCCCTCGCCGAGCGCGTCGACCACGCCGGCCAGCTCGCCGCCGGGGGTGGCGGGGAAGGTCGTGGGGTAGACGGCCTCGAGCATTCCGGCGCGGGTCTTGCCGTCCAGGGCGTTCAGCCCGGCGGCCTTCACACGGACCCGGACCTGGCCGGGGCCGGGCTGCGGGACCTCGACGTCGGCCTCGTGCAGCACGTCCGGGCCGCCGAACTCGTCGAAAACGATCGCTTTCATGATGACTCTGCTCATTCCGCTCGGGCCGCGATAAAAAGTGTGGCTGGGCACATAGCAACCGTAACAGCAATCATGTGGCTAGCCAAGTATTGCCGGATGGGAGGGGTGACCCGGTCGGGTCAGGCCAGGCGCCCCCGCAGTTTCACGGGGTGCGGCAGGCCCGCTCGATCAGGGTCTGCCAGCTGTTGCCCAGCGGGCGGGTGCGGCGCTGGAAGGCGGCGTCGGCCTCGGCGTCGCCGTCGGGGCCGCTCCCCGGCAGCGCGAGGAAGATCATGAAGGGGCCTTCCAGGGCGCTGGTGAGTTGGACGGTCAGGCTGTCCAGATCGGCGACACCAGTGCCCGCGTGACCGAGCAGCATGCGGATGTGGGCCTGGCTGAAGCCACTGCCGCCCTCGGCGGGGACGGGCCGGTGCCGGTCCAGTGAGGAGCGGACGATCGTGACGTGGTCGGCAAGGTAGGCGATGCGGGCCCGGCCGTAGGCGACCAGCCGGTCGAGGGGCTCCGCACCCGGGCCGAGCGGGGGCGGTCCGGCCAGGACCTGGTGCTGGAAGGCGTGTTCGTCGTCTTCGAGCAGGGCGTGGAAGATCCCGGCGCGGGTGCCGAAGCGGCGGTAGACGGTGCCCTTGCCCAGGCCGGCGCGTTCGGCGAGGCCGTCCATGGTGACCTTGTCCGCCCCCAGCTCGGCGGTCATCTCGCGCGCCGCCGCCAGCAGTTGCTCTCGGTTGCGGGCGGCGTCGGCGCGCTCGGCTCGGGGCCGTCCGAAGGGCAGCGGCGATCGTTCCATGCGGCAAATCTATCCCCGCCGTGCATCTCGCCCGGAGGCCGGGGAATCTAAACGGGGTGAAGTCCGCTTATGCTGTGCGAGGTCCGGCCCCGCTTGTCGGGCCCGGCCGCACGTCCTCTCCCGTCGCATGAAACGGACCCGCCATGAACGTCTTCCTCTGGATACTCCAGTCCCTGCTCGCCGCCGGAATGCTCGCCGCCGGCGGCGGCAAGCTCGCCCAGCCCTACGAGAAGACCGCCGAGTCCATGGCCTGGGCGAAGAGCTTCACCGCCGGCCAGGTGAAGGCCATCGGCTCGCTGGAGGTGCTGGCCGCGCTCGGCCTGGTCCTCCCGGCCGCCACCGTGCTCACGCCGCTCGCGGCCGTCGGCGTCGCGCTGATCATGCTCGGCGCGGTGGTCACCCACGCCCGCCGGGGCGAGTGGCCGAACGTCGGCATCAACGTCGTGCTGCTCGCCATCGCGGTCGTGATCGCCTGGGGCCGCTTCGGCCCGTACGCCTGGTAAGCCCGCCCGAGGCATCCCTTCACCACCCCCCACGCCCACTTCCTCCAGCGAAACGGAGTACGCCATGTCCGCCGTCGCGCCCGCGCCCGACGTCCTCTTCGGCCTCGACACCTTCGGCGACGTCCCCCAGGACGACCAGGGCCGTCCCGTCTCCTACGCCCGCGCGATCCGGCAGGTCATGGACGAGGCCGTACTCGCCGACTCCATAGGGGTCGACGCCCTCGCGCTCGGCGAGCACCATCGCCCCGAGTACGCCGTCTCCACGCCCGAGACGGTGCTTGCGGGCATCGCCACCCGCACCGAGCGGATCCGGCTCGCCTCCGGGGTCACCGTGCTCAGCTCGGACGACCCGGTGCGCGTCTTCCAGCGCTTCGCCACCCTCGACGCGCTCTCCGACGGCCGCGCCGAAGTCATCCTGGGCCGGGGCTCGTTCACCGAGTCCTTCCCGCTCTTCGGCTACGACCTGGCCGATTACGACGTACTTTTCGAGGAGAAGCTGGACCTTTTCGTCCAGCTGCTGGACGAGAAGCCGGTCACCTGGGAGGGCACCCAGCGGGCCGCCCTCAAGGACGCCGACGTCTTCCCCAAGACCGAGTCCGGCCGCCTGCCCACCTGGGTCGGGGTCGGCGGCTCCCCGCAGTCGGTGATCCGCACCGCTCGCCACGGGCTGCCGCTGATGCTCGCGATCATCGGCGGCGACCCGGCCCGCTTCAGCCGCTACATCGACCTGTACCAGCGCGCCGCCGAGCAGTTCGGCACCGTGGCGCACCCAGTCGGCATGCATTCCACGGGGTTCGTCGCCGACACCGACGAGAAGGCCCGCGCCTTGCACTGGCCGCACTACAAAGTCATCCGCGACACGATCGGGGCGCTGCGCGGCTGGCCGCCGGTCACCAAGGGCGAGTACGAGTCCGAGATCGAGCACGGCTCGATGTACGTCGGCTCCCCGGAGACCGTCGCCCGCAAGATGGCCGCCTCCGTCAAGCGGCTCGGCGTCGGCCGGATCGACCTCGTCTACACCGCTGGCGCCCAGCCGGTCAGCGCCCGACTGCGGGCGGTGGAGCTGTACGGCACGAAGGTCCTCCCGATGGTCCGCGAACTGCTGGCCGACTGACCGCAACCTGAATGAGGAGTACGTGATGGGAACTCAGCCGCTCCCGACGATCGGCATCCTGGGCGCGGGCAAGGTCGGCACGGTGCTGGCCCGCCTGGCCGTCGCGGCCGGGCACCGGGTCCTGATCGCGGGCTCGGGCGCCCCGGAGCGCATCGCCCTCACCGTGGAGGTTCTCGCCCCCGGCGCCGAGCCCGTCACCGCAGAACAGGCCACCGCCGAGGCGGACCTCGTCGTCCTCGCCCTGCCACTCGGCAAGTACCGCAGCGTCCCGGCGCAGGCGCTGCGCGGCAAGGTCGTCGCCGACGCGATGAACTACTGGTGGGAGACGGACGGGATCCGCGACGACCTCACCGACCCGCGCACCTCCTCCAGCGAGCTCGTCCAAGCCCACCTGCCCGGCTCGCACGTCGTGAAGGCTTTCAACCACATGGGGTACCACGACCTGGAGGACGGTGCCCGCCCCGACCTCGCCGCGGGGGCGGCGGGCCGCCGCGCCATCGCCGTCGCGGGCGACGTTCCGGAGGCCGTGGCCGCCGTCACCGCGCTGGTCGACGCCCTCGGCTTCGACCCCGTCGAAGCCGGAGCGCTCACCGAAGGGATACGCATGGAGCCCGGCACTCCGGTCTTCGGCGCCAACACGGCGGCACCGAAACTGCGCGAACTACTGCGGCAGTTCCCGGACTCCGAGCGCGGCCGGGCGACGTCGGCCCCCCGTGGCGCCGCTGCCTGACGCCCATCAGATCGTCCAGCCGGGAAGGGCTCTGATCGGGATCGGCTCGGGTCGGGTCACCCGAGGACAGGGACGGGTACGGGGACGGCTGATGGGAGTGCGGGCTTGCGCCTCACCTGCCGGAATCGGCCTCACGGGCCGCGAACGCGGCCGGAGTGAGACCGGTGTGACCGCGGAAGAAGCGGCCGAAGTTCGCGGGATCGGTGAAACCGAGGTGCTGGGCGACAGCCCGGGCCTCCCACCCGGCACCGACCAGCAGGCGCCGGGCCTCGAGCAGCCGCCGCTCGTCGATCAGCTCACGCACCCCCTTGCCGGTGGCGTCCCGGGCGGCGCGGCTGAGAGTACGTACGGAACAGCCGAACAGCGCGGCATAGTCCGCGGCCCGGTGCAGTTCCCGGAAATGCAGTTCCAGCGCGTCCACGAACTGTGTGTATGTGTCCTTGCGGCCCGTGCCCTTCGCCGCCGGGCCGGCGGAGGCGACGTCCGGGGAGTTGGCGAGGCGCAGCAGCAGCGATTCGAGCAGGCTGCGCCGCAGGGCGTGGTGGACATCGAGCCGGCGGCGCCCCAGTGCACGGTGTTCGTCCAGGAGTTGGAGGGCCGTCTGCCGCAGCCAGGCGTCGTCGTCGGGGTGCGGGCTCAGCACGGCAGGGGCCTCGTGCGCGGTGAGCGGGGCCAGCAGGCGGGCGATCTCAGAGGTCAGGACGCCCGGCTCGAACAGGATGAACGGGCCGCGGGTGGCGCCCGGCGGATGCCAGCACTGCGTGTGCCCGGGGCGCACCCACAGCCACTGGCCCGGGGAGACGGTCCGCGTGACGTGGTCGACGTCGTGGAGCAGTTCGCCCTCAGTGACCAGGATCAGATAGTGGAAGGTCGCACGGCCCGGACGGGGCGGATTCCACGGCCAGTCGTCGTGCCCGGCGAAGAACTCCTCAATGGTGTTCACCTCAAGGCCGTACGGAGTGCCGACCGGGGGCTGGAAACCGTACAGCGGAACCGCAGCCTGCACGGCCTGCCCGCTGCGTTCGGCTCGCGGAAATGGCTGGGGGTGTCGCTTGTCGACCATCACGTGTCCGCAGCCTACCGCCCGTTTTGTCGACTTCCGGGGAACGATGGGACGTGCCGCCGCGATCGCGCGGCACACGGCCCTTGGCCCCAGTAGTCGACGTCCACCCTCGCCCGGCGAGTTGGCGACGTACCGCTCATGCGCGTCACCTATCGCCTTCCGCTGCTGAAAGCTCGTCATGGATGCAGTGTGGCCCGCAGAGGAGAACAGGTAACCCAGCATGGATTGAACCCGGACAGTCCCATTCAGTCTCAGCCCGGATCCACCGGCTTGTTTTGAGAGTGATCGTTTCGGGGGTGTTCGGGCTGGTCCGAGGTTGATCTGCGGGTTCGGGCATGGAATGGCCGCTGGTCTGCCCAGCTCTTCCACATGTCCGTAGGTCTCGGGCCCTTTCGGGCGGGTCGGTCAGGGCGTGTCAGGCCGTGGACGGTGGCGCGTGCAAGACGGTGATCAGCTGCATGAAGTCGCCTCGCCAGGGCCAGCGTTCGGGTAGATGGAGGGTGAGGCGGCGGGCTGTGCGGGCCAGGCGGGCGGGCACGTTGATGAGGTGGTCGCGGATCGTGGCGGTGGTCGCTCTGGCGTGGAAGGTTCCGGCCAGAGTTCCGGCGGCACGGGTCAGGTTGTGCGCCACGGCGGCCAGGGTGAGCCAGGCGGCGTTCGCCTGGAAGTAGCCGGAGGGGGCGTGCGCGAAGGCGCTGTTCTTGACGTCCGCGATCACTTGTTCCACGACAGCGTGCCGCCTGTGATCACGCTCGGCGTCCACCAGCGAGAGCGGGGAGTTGGTGAACGCGGCGTGGTAGCGCCAGGTATCGAAGAGCGTGCCCTGACCGGCGGGGACGGTATCGGGGGCCAGACGCTTGACCCGCCGCACGATCAAGCGGGCGATGACCTGCTGCTGCTTCGGCTTGGAGGTGAAGGCCGTGTAGTCGATCTCGGCTATCTCCGCGTCCGAGATCCAGCACTGGCCCTCCTCGTCCCAGGTCGCTTTGGGGTACTTGATCGCCGTCCAGGCGTTCTCGTCGATGCGCGCGATGGCGGCCTTGATGGAGGCGTTCATCCGCACCGTGATCGAGAAGCGGGCGTCCAGGGTCCGGCAGGCGTTCACGACATCGGCGCCGTAGAACGCGGAGTCGGCCCGCACGACCAGCAGGCCGCTCGCGCCGCAGGCGCGGGCGGTGCGGATGGTCTCGGTCACGAACGCGGCTGCCCCGCGCGCGGAGTTGGACGGTCCCTTGCGCAGCCGGGTGGCGGCGATTACCGGGGCGGCAAGGGGTGTGGAGACGATCCCCAGCAGCGCATTGAGCCCCTTGACCTTGCTGTATCCGTATCCGGCGCCCTGCTTGGCGTAGCCGTAGGTGCGGCGGATCGTGTCGTCGATGTCCACATAGGCGACCTGATCCGCGCCGGGCAGCAGCGGGGTGTGCGCTGCGAGGCGGGGCAACAACCGGCGGGCCACGGCGTGCAGTTGCTTCACATGCCCGTGGGTAAAGGAGCGCAGGAAGTTGCCCAGCGTGGACGGGGCCCGCACCCCCGAAAACAAACGACCGAGTCCGCCGTGCCGCAGCCGGTCCATGTCCTCGATGCTGTCCGCACCCGCGACCATACCGCCCACCAGCGACATCAGCTTCGCCGCGGGGAAGGCCCCGGTGCCGTCCTTCGACTTCGGAAGCCGGATGAGCTCATCGGCCAGCGTGGGCAGGCCGCATCGCTCGGCCAGGCGCACCACTGGCTCAAGCCCGCCGTACGCGATCAGATTCGGGTCATCGAACGCGGACGAGACCGCCGTGGCGGCATGGGAAGATTGCATCTCGGAAGTGCCTTGCCGATCGTGCCTGATGTGGTCCTAGAGAAACCCCATCATCGCAGGTCACAAGGCACTTCCTCGTTTCCGGAAGAACTATCCACAGGCGGCAAGCCGGTGGATCCGGGCTCAGTAGTTCTCACTGTGTTCGCGTCAGTCCGTGGACGTCCGGCTACGTCCGCACACCCTCATCGCAACTTGGCCGAAATTCGGCAGCACAGCTGCGCTGCCTACCGCCAGCCGATCCGAAGTGTCTCACCCCTATGCGCAGGGTTCCGGTTCCTCGCGACCCGCACGACATCCTCGCGGAACTCTTTCGGATAGGGCTTGGGCACAGCGACATTCTTCCCACCCGCCCCACAGGGCAAGCCAGTTCAGATGTCACCCGATCGTGCAGCAGACCCTTTCCCCATGAACAGAACAACGACCCGACAAGCCAACAGTCACGTGATCAACGGCTTTTGTTAGAGCCAGTAAGTTGCACCACCAACTCGACCTGGGCGTCCTGGATTTGGGTGGCCGATGGACTGCCGCCAATAGGGGCGGGCGCGTAGGCTCCCTGTGTGATCGATGGCGACAGCGGGCGGGTCATTGACGGGCGCTTCGAGCTGGTAGAGCGGCTGGGTAGCGGCGGGATGGGCACGGTGTGGCGGGCGCGCGACCTGATGCTGCATCGGGAGGTCGCGGTCAAGCAGGTCCGTCCGCTCGCTCCGGAGCTGGCCCCCGAGGGCTCCGCCCCTTCGCGGGTCCTGCGTGAACGTGTTCTACGTGAGGCCCGGGCCTTGGCTCGGCTCAGTCACCCTCACGTGGTGACGATCTACCACGTCATTGACGAGGGCGAGGATTCCTTCCCCTGGCTGGTGATGGAGCTGATACCTGGCCGCAGCCTGGCGGAGCTGCTGGACGAGGGGACGCTGCTGGCGCCGGAGGAGGCCGCCCGGATCGGCCGTCAAGTACTGGCCGCGCTGCGCACCGCGCACACTGCCGGCATCCGCCACCGTGACGTGAAGCCCGCCAACGTGATGCTGCGCCCGGACAGAGAGGCGGTACTCACCGACTTTGGTATCGCCGCCCTGCAGCGAACCGGCTCGGTGGATTCCACCGCCAGTTCCACGCTGACCGCGACCGGAGAACTCATCGGCACCCCCGACTACCTCGCCCCCGAACGCATCCGGGGCACGGACGATGACCCCGCCTCCGATCTTTGGTCGCTGGGCATGATGCTGTACGTCTGCATCGAGGGCCACAACCCACTGCGCAGGCCAACCCCGCTGGCCACGGTGGCGGCCGTCCTCGACGGCGAGGTGCCGCCGCCCGTCCGGGCCGGGGTCCTGGCGCCCGTGCTGACGGAGCTCCTCGTATCCGACCCGGCGGCGCGGCCCTCGGCCGAGCGGCTCGACGCGATGCTGGCCGCTGCCGCGGAGGGAAGTGCGGGGCCCACAGCCAGGCTCCCCGAGGCAGAGCAGCCTACCCAGACCGCCCGGACTCCAGCTTCGGTGCCGGGCCCCCTGCCACCGTCCGCCGCCCCGTCTCGCCGCAAACGTTCCTGGCTGATCGCCGGGGCCGTGATCGTGGCCACCGCGCTGGGCGCGATCACGGCGTACACCCTGGGCAATTCCTCCAGCGATGGCAAGGAGGCGGCAGGCGGGCACGGTAGCCACGGCAAGCAGGCGAACAAGCTCCACCTCGTGACACCCGGAACCCTCACGGTCGCTGTGGCAGGTGTCCGTACCGGTAGCGCGCACAATCTCGCTGCCGCCGCCGACGACAGTGGCTG
The DNA here is from genome assembly GCF_055760475.1 of Streptomyces sp. DS1-CR2. Lineage (NCBI taxonomy): Bacteria > Bacillati > Actinomycetota > Actinomycetes > Kitasatosporales > Streptomycetaceae > Streptomyces > Streptomyces sp. DS1-CR2. Next base: position 7,030,481 of record NZ_CM147085.1, on the reverse strand, counting down.
GCTCGACACCAGCACTGTCGAGGACAGAGACGTCATCGCAAAACCCGGCGACTGGGTCGGTGCCGACCCTGACCTGGCCGCAGCGCTCGGTGACCAACTCGGTCTGCGGGTGAAGCTCGTCGGCGTCGAAGCATCTGGCCGGGATTTTCAGCGGCTTGGGTCGACCTACGACGTGGTCATGCCGAGCTCGAAGTACACCTCCTTCGACGCAGAAGAACGCCAAGGCGTCGACTTCATCCACTATTTCGACTACGGCTACACGGTCTACGCCCCGTGGAAGACGGCCCGGAAGATCCATTCGTGGGCCGACCTCTGTGGCATGCATGTCGACGGCGATGAGGAAGTGGTCCGGGACGCGTCCTACAAGGCGTGCGGCCCGAAACCAATCAAACAGACTTCCGAGGATATCTTCGCGATCCCGCGACTGCTCCGCGACGGCTCCATAGACGCGGTGGTCACCGACCTTCCGTACGCCGTCCACGAGGCCAAGGGCTCCGGCGGCGACTTCGGCCTCCCGGACAGCGACCTGGTCAACCAGGCTCCCGTCGGCATGGCCGTGGACAGAACCAACACCGCACTACGCGACGCCCTCCAGCGTGCCCTCAACGCGCTCATCAGCAGCGGTGAGTACCGCAAGATTCTCACCGACTGGGGCTTTGAAGAGGGCGCTGTCACCACCGCCGGGATCATCCATGGCTGACCTCGTCACCCTCACCCGCGGCGCCCGATCAGGGTAAACAAAGTGACAGTCGCATGATCAGTGACTTCTGTTAGCGCCCCTAGCCTCGCGCTTTCACGAGGTGGAGTGTCCGAGGCTTGATCAAATAAGCGGAGAGTGCTCCTGACCTGCAACGATGGGACTTGTCTAGGGTCCTGTTGGCTGCAGGGAAAGAAGCACTCTCCAGGTGAAGAAGCGTATCGGGTCGTACCCGCGTGTCCGCATCGAGGGCGGCGGCCGGGCGGTGGTCTCGCAGGCTGGGGGCGTGCTGCTGGTCGAGACCGTCCGCAAGGCCGGCCTGGACACCGCGATATCAGCGGCGCTGACGCCGTGGCGGAAGACTCGGGCGGTGCACGACCCGGGCAAGATCCTGCTGGACGTGGCCCTGGCGGTCGCGCTGGGCGGCGACTGCCTCGCGGATGTCGCCATGCTGCGGGCCGAGCCGGCCGTGTTCGGGCCGGTGGCCTCCGACCCGACGGTCTCCCGCCTCATAGACACCCTTGCAGCCTCCGGGGAGAAGGCCCTGCGGGCCATCCGTGCCGCGCGGGCTGAAGTCCGCCGACATGTCTGGCGGTTGGCCGACCGGGAAGCGCCTGATGCGGGCGGGACGGTGACCGTCGACCTCGACGGGGTGCTGGTGATCGCGCACTCGGACAAGGAGGACGCCGCGCCCACGTGGAAGCGAACCTATGGCCACCACCCGCTGATGGGGTTCGTCGACCACGGACCGGGCGGCACCGGTGAGCCCGTGGCGGCCCTGCTCAGGCCGGGCAACGCGGGATCGAACACGGCCGCCGACCACATCACCGCCGCCCGACTGGCCTTGGCCCAGCTGCCGAAGAAGTACCGGCGCGGGCGCCGGACGTTGATCCGCACCGACTCCGCGGGCGGCACCCACGACTTCGTCGCCTGGCTCGCTCAGCGGGGACGGTGGCTGTCCTACTCGGTCGGCATGGTGATCACCGAGGCGATCCACCAGCATGTGCTGAAGGTTCCGGCATCGGCCTGGACGGCGGCCGTCGAGGCCGAGGGCGGGATCCGTGACGGCGCCTGGGTCGCTGAACTCACCAGCAACGTTCTGGACGGCTGGCCGGAGGGCATGCGGCTGATCGTCAGGAAGGAACGACCGCACCCCGGTGCTCAGTTGCGGCTCACGGATGCGGACGGCATGCGGCTGACCTGTTTCGCCACCAACACCTCGGGCCGGCCGATCGCCGAGCTCGAGCTCCGTCACCGGCTGCGGGCCCGGGCCGAGGACCGCATCCGCGCCGCCCGGGCCACCGGCCTGCGCAATCTCCCTCTGCACCGCACGGCCCAGAACCGGATCTGGCTGGAGATCGTGCAGATCGCACTGGACCTGCTGGCCTGGATGCCGATGCTCGCACTGACGGGCAAGGCCAGGTGCTGGGAGCCCCGCCGACTGCGGCTCCGCCTGTTCACCGCGGCCGGACAGCTCGTGACCACCGGCCGTCGGCGAATCCTCCGCCTGGCCCGGCACTGGCCCTGGACCAGCCACATCACCACAGCCCTCGAACGGCTCGCACTCCTGCCGAACCCCGGCTGACCAACGGATTCCCGTCCCTACGACAGCAGCTCAACACCCGGAGCAGTGGAACCCGGCGCCACCCCGAGACGACACTCGGGTCCTGGGTATGCACAGCCTCAGCCGACGGCACGAAAACGGTCCACCGACTCCGTCGGCGGACCGTCACGAAACTTCGAGGCTAATACTCCAGTCAGAATTCGTGTCCTGAGCTGGCTCTTTTCCGGTAGTGGCATCGATGGGCGATGGCTTGGTGGCGTCTGCGCCAGTGGGACCATGTCAGTGCATGCTGACGCTGGTTGAGCGCGGGTCTGGGGTGGGGCAGCAGAGTGTCCAGGAGCCGTCGGATTTCTGCCACGGTGAGGGAGACGAGGCTGGTCGGTTCGTTTCTGCGGTTTCCCGGTGGGCCTCTTGGGCAGCCAGGGCGGTCAGGAAGGCACGCGCGAGCATGGCCAGGGTGATGTGCCGATACCAGCCCGGATAGCGGCGGACCTCGTACTCGTCCAGGCCGCACTCGTTCTTCGCGGCCTGGAAGCATTCCTCGACTGCCCACCGACTGCCGGCGATCCGGGCGAGTTCGTCGATCTCGATGCCGACGGGTGCGTGGGCAAGGTAGGAGGCAATCTCGGTGGGGTCGGACAGGCTGCGGCGGGCCAGCACCCAGCGATTATGGGTCGGCGGATCTGGGTCGAAAATGATGTTGGCGGGCAGTTTCGCCGCGGCCCAGTCATAGACGCGCGGGCCCTTCGCCCCGTCACCGCAGGACAGCCGCTGCCAGGCATCGGCGGGGGCTTCGTCGATGAGCTGGTCGATGCGCCAGCAGCCGGCTAGGGACTTGATCTGCTGGGACTTGGGCACCGCACCACGTAACCGAGGCCGAGCTGCTCGAGCAGGCGGCGGAAGTTCCAGTCCTGCCCATAAGCCTCGTCCGCGGTCACCCAGGCGGCCGGGAGGCCCGCGGCCAGGCAGCGGCGCACGATCTCCCGGGCCAGCTCGCCCTTGGTGGCAAAGCCGCGTTCATCAGGGATTTTCGCTGCCCGGCACCGCTCACGGTCGGAGGTCCAGGCTTTCGGTAGGTAGAGCTCCCGGTCCACCAGGGCCCGGCCCGAGCTGGTGGCATAGGCGCCGAACACGCCGATCTGGCAATTGTCGATCTTCCCCGAGGTGCCGGTGTACTGCCGGCCCACCCCGGCCGAGGTGGTGCCCTTCTTGACGAACCCGGTGTCATCGATGATCAGCACCCCGCCCGGGCCGAGCCGCTCGGCGGCATAGTCCCGCACGTCATCGCGAACGGCGTCGACGTCCCAGCGGGCACCGTTCAGCAGGTGCTGCAGGCCCGCCGGATCACGGTGGCCGGCCCACTCGGCCAGCTGCCAGCCGTTCTTCCGCCCGACCGGCGCCAGCAGTCCCCGCACGTAGTCACGCATCCGCCACCGCAGATCCGCCCGGGTCCGAACCGGCCCGCACCACCCGAGCGAGGAGCAACTCCAACTCGGCCTTCCAGCAATCGACTTCAGGCATCACTTCCATACCCGACCAACGACAAACAGCAGCTGAAGTCCCCGCGGCAGGCAATGCCGTCTCCCGGCTGACCGCCACCATGGAGGCGCTGGGCGGCTCGGTGACCGCGCTCGACGTCATCTCTTCCGACGCCGACCGCCTCGGCATCGACGTCACGATCGCGGCCTCCTCCACCTCGCACGCGGACGAGATCGTCGAAGGTCTGCGCGGCATCGAGGGCGTCGTCCTCGGCAAGGTCTCCGACCGTACGTTCCTGATGCACCTCGGCGGCAAGATCGAGATGGTGTCCAAGCACCCCATACGCAACCGCGACGACCTCTCCATGGTCTACACGCCGGGCGTCGCCCGCGTCTGCATGGCCATCGCCGAGAACCCCGAGGACGCGCGCCGCCTCACCATCAAGCGCAACTCCGTCGCCGTCGTCACCGACGGCTCGGCCGTCCTCGGTCTCGGCAACATCGGCCCGATGGCCGCCCTGCCGGTCATGGAGGGCAAGGCGGCCCTGTTCAAGCGGTTCGCCGGCATCGACGCCTGGCCGATCTGCCTGGACACCCAGGACACCGACGCCATCGTCGAGATCGTCAAGGCCATCGCCCCCGGCTTCGCGGGCATCAACCTGGAGGACATCTCCGCGCCGCGCTGCTTCGAGATCGAGGCACGGCTGCGCGAGGCCCTGGACATCCCCGTCTTCCACGACGACCAGCACGGCACCGCCATCGTGGTGCTCGCCGCGCTGACCAACGCGCTGCGCGTGGTGGACAAGGGCATCGGTGACGTACGGGTCGTCATGTCGGGTGCGGCGCCGCCGGTACGGCCATCCTGAAGCTGCTCATCGCGGCAGGGGGTCAAGCTTCGACATCGCCGCGAATGCCATGCCGAATCCCACGCCGACGACAAGGGTGATCAGGTAGATCCCCCACTCGCGGTCCTGCGCCACGGCGACGAGGAAGTAGCCCACGGCGCCGATCACGGATCCGACGATGACCAGGTTCTTCGAGCCGAAGCGGCGTGCCATCCCTCCGGCGACCACGCCGAGCACGAACACTGCCACCGTCTGCGGCAACAACATCAGACCTGATTGGGTGATCGACGCACCGAAGCCGTAGCCCGCGGACGAGGAGGTCTGGAACATCTGGGGCAAGAACGCGAACGCGGCATAGAACGCCGCACCGGACAGCAGTGCAACGAGGTTCGTCGCCCAGACGGCACGCACCCGCATCATCGTCATGTCGATCAGCGGGTGCTCGGCGCGAGACTCCGCTACCACCCAGACAACGGCGAGCACGACGGCGACCGCAAGCAGGCCCAACACCTTGGCCGATGTCCAACCCCAGGTCGGCGCCTCACTGACACCGAGCAGCAGTGCGACCAACCAGCCGGACAGCAGGAGCGCGGTGAGCCAGTTGATGGAGCCTGCACTGCGCTGCAGCGATTCCGGAACCAGGAAGTGGGCGGCCAGGGCGGAGATGGCCAAAAGGATCAGAGGCCACCAGAACAGCCAGTGGTAGCCGAAGGCGGTCACGATCGGGCCGGCCAGCACGATGCCGATGCCGGCGCCGACGGCACTCAGTCCGGCAATGGTGCCCACCGCGCTCGGAACCTTGTCCTGCGGCAACTCGTCGCGAATGATGCCGAACGCCAGCGGGAGAACGCCTCCGCCGACGCCCTGGATGACCCGGCCGACGATCATCACGAGCAGGTTGGTCGCTACCGCGGACAGCAAGCAGCCGATCGCCAGCGCTACCAACGCGATCACGAACATCCGCTTCTTACCGGTCATGTCGCCCAGGCGACCCATGATCGGCGTGAAGATGGACGCTGACAGCAGGTAGGCGGTCAGCACCCAGGTGACGTTGGTCTGAGAGGTGTGCAACGCGACCTGGATGGTCGGCAGTACAGGGGTGACCAGTGACTGCAGCAGGGCGTACGTACCAACCCCTGCCGTGCGGCTGCACCGCCGCAACAAAGCGAGACCAGCACCGCTACGCTGATAGGGAGAGGGTCTCCGCTTCACGAAACGACAATACGGAGACATTCTCCGCATTGTCAAAGGAGGTGGTTCGGACGTGACAGACGCAAGCACCCGCCAGCGCGCCGCCCGAACGGACAAGCAGCGCAATCGCTCGCACATCCTCGGCGTGGCCGAGCAGTACTTCACCGAGCACGGCGTGTCCGACTCGATGAACGCCATCGCCAAACTGGCAGGCGTCGGGGCCGGCACCCTGTACCGCCACTTCCCCAACCGCGACGCTCTGCTCGCGGCACTTCTGCAGGCACGCAGCGACGAACTCAAGGCCCGTCGTGACGCCATCCGGCGCGAGGTGCACGATTCAACCGCCGCACTCGCTCAGTGGCTGGAGGCGCTGGGCCACTGGGCCACCGCCTTCAACGGCCTGCCGGAACCTCTTCGTCTGGCGCTCAACGAGGGATCGTCACCTCTGGCGCTCACATGCCAGGGTTACGTCACGATCACCGACGAGTTCTTGTCCGCGGCCCAACGCGACGGCGGCGCCCGACCGACCGTGCGAGGCAAAGACCTGTTCCTGAACGTGCTCGCGATCAGTTGGGTGCGGGAGGCCGCCTTGGCCGACGAGACGTCCGGCCCCGCGCTCGAAGACATCATGCGGGCGGGTTGGGCCACGTGACCTCACGGTCAGCGGTCTCGACACGCCTTGTCGCGTCGGTCGAGAAGCTTTCGGGTTGCGACCGACAACGCTGCCCGCGGTTCTGGGGTCGGTCTAGAGCCTCGACCGCGCCTGCGGTCCCCTCGCGTACGGGGCGCGGCGAGATGGTGAGTGACGTGCAGACCCCCAGCGCAACGCGTGCCCGCGTAAATCCAGAGCTGGACGTCCGTAGCCTCGAGCGTCATGTACGGCGCAGCTCCTCCCGCGCAATGGTGCGGCGGTGGACGGCGTCCGGGCCGTCGACGATGCGCAGCACGCGGGCCCAGGCGTAGACGTAGGCCAGCGGGAAGTCGTCGCTGACGCCGGCGCCGCCGAAGACCTCGATGGCACGGTCGATGACAGCGGTGGCGACGGCGGGCGCGACGACCTTTATGGCTGCTATCTCAGCACGCGCCCTCGGCGCCGTGCCGGTCGATCAACCAGGCAGTCTCGAGGACGAGCAGGCGCGCCTGCTCGATTTCGATGCGTGAGCGCGCGATGAGCTCCTGCGCGACGCCCTGGTCGGCGAGCGTTTTGCCGACGCGACGCACCTGCGCGACCGCTTGACCAGCAACGCGAGCGCGCATTCGGCCACGCCGATGGCGCGCATGGCTGCGGGCGCTTACCGGCGTAGTGAAGACTGCCTCGCACGTGGTCATCGTGGCGCCGGCCGCGCTCGGACAGTGGCCCCGACCAGGGCACCTTCCCTTGGCCGTCGGCTCGCTCCACCATGCTGGCCCCGCGGCAGAACGGTTCCTCGATCCCCACGGCCCCCACCGCTTCCTCCAGCATGTCGTGCACCGACAGCAACGTGGGAGGGCAGATTGCTCTCCGGCCGGCCGGGTCCGCGCGGGTGCTGCGGTTCCATGATGGATCCGCCGATACCGCCCAGACCGTGATCCTGGCCACCGGGGTCTCCCACTGGCGGCTCGCGGCGCCCGGTCTGGAGGCGCTGACCGGCTGTGGCGTCTTCTATGGCCCAGCCAGGGACCGTCGATCCATGGATAAACCTTCCTCTCCCGCGCCTGCACGGGCGCCCCTACGGTCGAGGCTGCGGGCGCTCACCGGCCCGCCGTAACGAAGGAGCAAGACCCCCATGAAGATGACCGGCAACACGATCCTGATCACCGGCGGAACCTCGGGCATCGGCCTCGGCCTGGCCCTGCGCCTGCACGAGGCCGGCAACAAGGTGATCGTCGCCGGCCGGCGCAAGGAACTCCTCGACGAGATCACGGCCGAGCATCCGGGCATCGACGCGCTGGTCCTCGATGTGGCGGACCCCGACTCGATCGCCCGGGCCCGCGAGACCGTGGCAGCGAGCCACCCGGGGCTGAACGTCCTGGTAAACAACGCCGGCATCATGCTGCGGGAGAACCTCCTCGACCCGGCCGAACTCCCGGTCGCCGAGGATCACGTCACGGTCAACCTGCTCGGCACGATCCGGATGACGTACGCCTTCCTGCCGCTGCTGGTGGGCAAGGACGACGCGGTCGTCATGAACGTCACCTCCGCGCTGGCGTTCGTCCCGTACCCGAGCACCCCGACCTACAGCGCGACCAAGGCCGCGCTGCACTCCTTCTCCGAGAGCCTGCGCATCCAACTCGCCGGTGCTGACGCCGGCCTCCAGGTGATCGAGATGGCCCCGCCGGGCGTGCGCACGACCCTGCTGGGCCAGCAGGACAACGACCACGCCATGCCGCTGGACGACTTCCTCACCGAGGCCCTCGACCTGCTGCGCGAGAAGCCCGACGCGAAGGAGATTGTCGTCGAGCGCGCCCGGTTCATCCGCGACGCGGAGGCCAGCGGCTCCTACGACAACGTCCTCGCCATGATCACCAGCAGCTGACCGACCTGTCATGCCCGATGCGAAACAACAGCACGCGGGCAGGCCCTGTGGGGCCACATCGCGGACGAACGCGAGCGGGACCGCCTCGGGGAGGTCCTCACCGAAGACGCGGAACGATAGGGAAGCGTCTTGGGTTTCGCCCCGGTCGTCGCGCGGGAGGCGACCGGATCCGTCCTGAGTGCCGACGGGCACGCGAGCGCCCGTCTGACACCGCGAACATCGTCGTGTCGGCCAGGCCGAGCGACGAGGCTCGGGGCCGGTCCCAAAGCGTCGGGCGTCGTCGACGGGGGACCGTCGCCGCAGGCCGTCTTCCATACCGGCGGCCTGCGGCGTACCGCCGATGGTCAGCGAATTTCCCAGCGGGTCATGCAGGTCAAGTGACCATCGGGTTGTCTCGCTGGGAGCGCTCTCGGCGTCTACCGTATGAGTGGCCGCGCGCGGGTGGGAGAGGAGTGCTCAGCCATGGATCGGCGGTCTCTGGATAGTCGGGCAGGATACGGCGAGGATGGGGGCATGGACAAGAAGGAACTAGCGGCATTCCTGCGCCGCCGGCGTGAGATGTTGCGGCCCCGCGACGTCGGGCTGGTCGAGGGGCCGCGCAGGCGTACGCAAGGGCTGCGCCGCGAGGAGGTCGCGCAGCTCGCCGGCATGTCCACCGACTACTACGCCCGGCTGGAACAGCAGCGTGCTCCGCAGCCCTCCGTCCAGATCACCGGGGCGCTCGCCAGGGCGCTGCGGCTGTCCCTGGACGAACGCGACCATCTCTTCGTGCTCATCGGCCACAACGCCCCGGCCCGCTTCCACCGCTCCGAACATGTCAGCCCGCCGCTGATGCGGGTCCTGGACCGCCTGGACGACTCCCCGGCCCTGGTGCAGACCGACCTGCTCGACACTCTCGCGATGAACCCCTTGGCCGTCGCGCTGCTCGGCGACCAGACCCGCCACACCGGTCTGGCCCGCAGTGGCTACTACCGCTGGTTCATGGACCCGGCCGAGCGTCTGATGGTTCCCGAGGAGAGCCGCGAGCGCCACGGCCGCGCCCAGGCAGCACGTCTGCGGGCCGCGCTCACAGCCGGCAGCGACACCCCACGAGCCGCACGGATCCTCGCCGAACTCCAGGAGCACAGCCCTGAGTTCGTCCGCATGTGGGAACTTCAGGAGGTCGCACAAAGCTACGACGACTGCAAGACCATCCTCCATCCCGAACTCGGCCGCATCGACGTCGACGCCCAGGTCCTGTTCACCGAGAACCGCGCCCAGACTCTGGTGGTGCTGACCACTCGCCCCGGCACGGAGAGCCACAGCAAGCTCGAACTGCTCTCCGTCATCGGGCACCAGCAGCTCACCCCCTGATGCCTGGCCCGGGGGGACGGGCCAGGCTCGGCGCGGGAGGGGCCGTACAAGGGCAGCCTGGAATGGTGCAGCCCGCACGGCTTGTGCCCTGCGCTCTGCGGCCAGACATGTCGCCCCGCTGCTCTGTCCGGGCACCGTGGTCGGGCCGCCCGTTTGACCGGATGCCGCCTCCGTTTTACTCTCGAATGTGTACGGAGGCAGCATCCGTTTTGATGCGGCCGCACGATCACGGCAGGCAGGAGGGCGCATGAGCGCCGGTGAACTGCGGGGGCGTAAGCCACGTGCGGACGTTCAGCGCAACCGCGCTGCCCTCCTGGAGACCGCGCAGCGTCACTTCCTGCAGCACGGGGTCGGCACCTCGCTTGAGGCGGTGGCCAAGGAGGCGGGCGTCGGTCCCGGCACCCTGTACCGGCACTTCCCCACCCGGGAGGCGCTGCTGGCGGCTGTGCTGCAGACGCGCTCTGAGGAGTTGGTGGCCCGCCAGGCGGACATCGAGCAGCTCGGCGACCCGGCCGAGGCGCTGGAGCAGTGGCTGCGGGCGATGGAGGAGTACTTCAGCGCCTTCAGTGGGCTGCCGGAACCGCTCATGGCCGCGGCCAGGGCTCAGGAACCGGACAACCCGCTCACGATTCCCTGCGACATCCTCATCACCGCCACCGATCAATACGTGGAAGCGGCGCAGCTCGCGGGCCGCGTGCGCGCGTCGGTGCGGGGGCACGACCTGTTCCTTGCGGCCTGTTCCGTTGCCTGGATCAAGGGCACCGGTACCGAGGAGAAGTCGCTCGACCGGCTCCGCACGCTCATCGCGAGCGGCTACCGCGAGCGGGACCCCCAGGCGTAAAAAGCCAGACACCGCGCCTCGCCCCCCCAAGGCCAGGTGGCACCGCCACACGGCCATCACATCGCGCTGCCCTAAGGGGCGGCACAACCTCGTAAGGAACAAATCATGAAAATTAATGTCATAGGCGCCGGTGCCATCGGCGGGAACCTCGCTGCCAAGCTCAGCGCGGCCGGTCACGACGTCCAGGTGGCCGACGCCCGCGGCCCCGAGACGGTCCGGGCGGATGTGCTGGAGTCCGGGGCTCGCGCGGCGGAGCTCGCCGACGCCGTCCAGGGCCGCGACGTCATCGTCCTGGCCATCCCCTTCGGGGTGGCGGGGAAGCTGGCCGGCCTGTTCGCCTCGGTCCCCGAGGAGACGGTGGTTATCGACACCTCGAACTACTACCCGCACCTCAGCGGGCAGATCGAGGCCGTGGACAACGGCGCGGTGGAGAGCGTGTGGAACGCCAAGCAGCTGGGGCGGCCCGTGGTCAAGGCGTGGAACGCCGCCCTGGCCGAAACCCAGCGGGCCAAGGGTCTTCCGGCCGGAACACCCGGCCGCCTCGCCATCCCCGTCGCAGGCGACTCCGAGGAGGCGCGGCGCGTGGCCATGCAGCTCGTGGACGATACCGGCTTCGACCCCTACGACGCCGGCACACTGGCCGACTCCTGGCGCCAGCAGCCCAACAGCCCCGCCTACTGCACCGAACTGACCCTCGACGAGCTGCCGGCGGCCCTGGCCGCGGCCGACCGCGTCAAGGACGCGGCCATCCGCGACAGCCTCCCGGAACGCTTCGCCGCCCTCCCGGCCAACCCCACCGTCGACGACGTCGTCGAAATGAACCGCGCCGCCCACCGCTGAGCCACCCAACGCGACTCTCGTGCACGCAACGACACGAGAGCGGCAGCGCTGGTACGCCGCGAACACACAAGACGAACACGAAGAGCGGCGCTCACTTCGGCAAGGTCGTCATCACCCACTTGCGCCACCCGTCCACGGTCGGCCGCAGCCCCGGTCACGTGCCGCAGGGACCAAGCCCCGGAACCTCGGTCACCGAAACAGGGTTCCGTTCCGGACAAGGAGTTTCACCATGAAGATCGGCATTCTCGGCACCGGGAACATCGGCAAGACGTTGATCAGGCGGTTGAGCGCGGCCGGGCACGAGGTAAAGGCGGCCAATTCGCGAGGCCCGCAGACGATCGAGGCGGACGTGCTGGCCTCGGGCGGACGCACGGTGACAGCGGCGGAAGCCGTAGTGGACGTCGACGCCGTGGTCCTCTCCATTCCCTTCGCCCGCATTCCGCAGGTCGCACCACTGATCGCCAAGGTGCCGGCTGACACGGTTGTCCTCGACACGTCGAACTACTTCCCGCAGCGGGACAACGGAATCGCGGCCATCGAGGCCGGCCAGCCCGAGAGCGTGTGGGCTGCCAAGCAACTGGGCCGGTCCATCGTCAAGGCGTGGAACTCGATCGGAGCCGAGTCGTTCGCGCACAGGAACAAGCCGGCGGGAAGTGCGGACCGCATCTCGCTCCCCGTCGCGGCCGACAGTGCGCGAGAGCGTGGCCTGGCAATGGCACTCGTTGGGGACACCGGGTTCGACGCCTTTGATGCGGGGCCGCTCGCGGAATCGTGGCGGCAGCAGCCCGGCACACCCGCCTACTGCACGGATCTCACCCGTCAGGAGCTGCCGGACGCACTGGCGGCGGCCGACGCGGCGCGATCACCGAAGCGGCGCGACCTCGGGCTCGCCGTGGTCCAGGAACGCTTCGGGGCCGGCGTGCAACCAGACGCGGAATACCTTGTCCGCCTGAACCGCGCAATCTCCATGTGAGGAGGGACGGGGCCCACCCCGTCCAAAACATTGGAGGCCGCCCGGGTGGCCGTGCACGTGGCCAGCCCCCTGGTGGTCCAGTGGTTCGTCTCCGGCGCCGTATCACGCAACAGGTGAACGACCCGAACGGCCTCGGGGTTCAGGGGGTGTCGCCCTGCCAGTCCCAGACGCCCGGCGTACCGGGTCGGGGTTCGTAGTCGGACCGGCCGCCGGCCCCGTACGGCCCGAGATTCGTGATCAGCATCGCGCGCGATGGACGCATTCTCCTTGTTGAGGTAGTCCCTATCGAGTACCTGGGGACATGCTTTCGGTGGCGATGCTCTGCATGTCGGCCGTCTTGCTGATGACCAGCTTGTGCCCCATCAAGTTCTTCGGCAGGTTGCCGGAGAACGTGAGGCGGACCGTGAACGATGCTCCCACAGCCCCTGAGTGCGGTGTTCTGCGAGCGAGGTGGGCTGCGGCCTCGGCGTCGACCGGGCATCCTCTGGCCAGTCCCGCCGGCCGGAGGTGGCGTCGGGGAACCCGGCGTGTACGGACCAGGCGGCCGGCGCCTGACTTTCTGATGCACGCACGGACGTGCCGCGTCCACCGGAGTGTCATCCGGTGGACGCGGCACGGTCGGTGTGTGCGCGGTGGTTCAGAGCTGGATGGGCATCGACCAGCAGTTGGAGGTGGCCGTCTTGCCGGCGAGGCGTTCGGTCAGCCAGGAGATGGAGTCGCCCTGGTCGGTGATGAGGGGCACGAGGTGGTTGGTGAGGATCTTGTCGCCGAGGTTGGGCAGCACGATGGCGTCGTAGGTGACGTTGGCGCCTTTGTTGCACCAGTCGACGGCGAGCTTTCGGGCCTGGGAGTGGGGAACGATGTCGTCTTGGATGCCGGTGGCCAGGCGTACGGGTCCGGTCGGCTTGAGCGTGCCGATGCGCTGCTTGTCCAGGGCGGCCTTGGCGCGCGGGTCGGCGGCGATGATGTCCCCGATGGACTTGCCGTTGGTGGTCCACTTCGTGCTCTTGGTGAAGCCGTAGCCGAAGAGAGCGTCGCCGACGCACATGGTCGACGCGTCCGCCAGGGCGGCCTTGCCGGTCGCGCTGATGTTCGCGTTGACGATCGCGCGCAGGTCGGGGTCGGCCTGGGCGAATCCGCTGATGGACCAGGCCAGCGCTCCGGCTAGCGCGCTGCCGTCGATGCCCCTCATGACCGAGGTCAGATCCGCCGGAGGTGCACCGGCGTAGGTGCCGGCGAGCGGGATGTCGGGGGCGTAGGAGGACTGGAGTTCGGCGGCTGCTGCACTGGCGCCACCGCCCTGGCTGTAGCCGTACAGGCCGGTGCGGGACGCCGCGGTGACCGACGCTCCGGGTACGGCGTGGGCGGCGCGGGCCGCGTCGAGCAGGGCGTGTGCCTGGTCGAGGCGGTTGACGTAGGTGTGCAGGCGGTCGGTGGCGCCGAGGCCCACGTAGTCGGTGACGACGACGGCTGCCCCGGTGGACAGGATGCGGTAGATCGCGAGGGCTTCGTAGCCCACGGACACCGTGTCGCCGTTGAGGGTGAGCGGGTTCTGCAGGGCGAAGGACGGGGCGCACTGGTCGCCCTGGCCCATGGTGCCCGAGGCCACCGCGACCAGGGGGCGCGGTCCGGTTCCCTTCCAGGCGGCGGAGGGTTCGATGTAGGCGCCGGTCACGGCGACGGGCTGTCCGGCCGAGTCGGTGGACTTGTACATCAGGCGGGTCGCGGTGCCGGGCATCGGTCGGCCGTCCAGGCCGGGGATGCTCAGCCCGAGCGGCAGTGCTTCGGTACGGATCAACGCGCCGTTCGTGGAGGGGAGTTCAGCCGGTGGGGTGTAGAAGGCGGGGATGGTGACCCCGCGGGAGACGATGCGTTCCGGTGCGGCGGCCGAGGCTGGTGCCGCCGACAGGCCGGCGCAGACGGTGCCCGCGGCGACGACCCCGGCCAGCAGGCGGAGCCCCGGCTTGATGGCGCGGCCGGTCGCCACTGCGGGGGCGGGGAGGGTGGAACGGGAACGGGTTCTCTTGCGGCTCATGGCGTGCTCCTCGTTCGTCGCTTAGATGGTCGTGTCGATGTCGTGTGCGGTGATGTGGTCCATGGCCCGTTCGGCCACGGCGGCGATGGTCATCGAGGGGTTGCAGGCGCCGGTGGTGCCGGGGATCAGTGCACCGTCGAGGACGTAGAGGCCGCGCTGGCCCTGGACGCGGCCTTCGAGGTCGCAGACGGTGCCCATCGGGGCGCCGCCGAGCGGGTGCCAGGTGCTGTTGACCAGGGCGTTCGTGTCCGTGAGGACACCTAGCCCCTTGGCGACCTTGCTGACGCGCCGCTGGATGCTGCGGTGGCTGGCGACGTCGCCCCCCAGGGGCCAGTGCAGCGATACGGAGTCGGTGGCGGCGTTGTAGCGGAACCGGCCGCGGTCGGCGCTCACCCCGAAGCCGACCAGCATGGTCGTCCGGGAGTTGAGGCCGAGCGGCGGGAGTGACGCCTGGATGATGGTGTTCGCTGTGGCGGGGTCGTCCCACTCCTTGCTGCCGTAGACGACCGGGCCGCCCTGCTCGGCACCGAAGTCCTCCTGGAGGTTGGTCCAGGCGTAGATGCGGTCGCCGTTGGTTCCCCAGCCCTCGCCGAGGCCGTCGGGCAGGTCGGGGATGGCGCCGGTGGCTCCCGCGCGGACGAGGAGCTTGCTGGTGTTGACGCTGCCCGCCGCCATGACCAGGGCGCGGGCGGTGAGGATCTTCTGCTCCAGCACGGTTCCCGCGTCGTCGGTGCGGTCGATGTGCACCTCCCAGCGGCCGTCGGCCGCCCGGGCCACGGAGGTGACGTTGTGGTGGGTGCGGACCGTCACTCTGCCGGTCGCCTCGGCCTGCCGGAGGTAGGTCACGTCGACGGAGTGCTTGCCGCCGTTGTTGACGCCGAGTGCGCAGTCCCCGTTCGTGTAGGACGGCTTCATCTCGCCGCGCAGCTCGGCCAGGGCGTAGTCCCAGTCGATCGGCATCGGAATCTTCTCCAGGCCGTATCCGGCCCTGCGCACCCGCTCGGCGAAGACCCGCGCGGCGTAGTAGGTGGAGGAGTTGACCAGCTCGTCCGGCGCCGTCGCCGCGCCGAGCATGGCGGCGACCCGCGGGTAGTGGATCTTGTCCATGCGCCGGTAGTCGAGTTCCTGGAGCAGCCAGGTGTTGAAGACCGCCTCGGAGGGCTGGAGCGTCATGCCCTGGTAGACGAGGGAGCCGCCGCCGACCCCGGCCGCGCAGACGCTCAGGATGTTCTCTCCGAGTATCGGCTCCAGCAGGCCCACGTAGGGGGCGAAGTTCAAAGGGGCGCCGATGAGCTTGGCGAGCGGGCGGATTGCCGCGGGGAGGGTGCCGTACCAGAGTGCCCGCTGGTCGAGGCCGGAGACGCGCGGGAAGGTCTCCGCATTCGGGCCGGTCGGCCAGCGCCGGCCGCGTTCCAGCACGGTGACCGGCACGCCGGCCTGCGCCAGGCGCAGCGCGGCCACTCCGCCGCCGAAGCCAGAGCCGATGACGAGGGCCCGGTGTTCTTCCCGGACCAGCCTCACCCGGGAGGGAGCCGCGCCGGCGGTGGGCGTGGGG
This sequence comes from Streptomyces sp. DS1-CR2, assembly GCF_055760475.1. NCBI lineage: Bacteria > Bacillati > Actinomycetota > Actinomycetes > Kitasatosporales > Streptomycetaceae > Streptomyces > Streptomyces sp. DS1-CR2. The sequence goes on along the minus strand of NZ_CM147085.1, from coordinate 7,014,593 downwards.
AGAACGCTCGCGGCTGCGAGTCCGGCAGCGCCGGTGAGCAGGGCGCGCCTGCTGGGAATGGGCATGTGCGGCTCCTTCGGTGGGATGGGGCGCCGTCCGATCGGTTGGCCGTACGAGCAGCCTGGTCGGGGCGGGATTCAGGTGGTCGCGGTAGCCGGGCGCTAAATGACCTGTACATGCCAAACGTGCGTGAGACAGCACTGTTACTCGATGGTCACTTACGGCAGCGTAGGTCTGTGTGTCAGTGAGAGACAAGGCGTCTGCGTGTGCCATTTTTGAAGGGCTCGCTATGCTGCGACGACAGACGGGGGCCGGAGGGGGCGAAGGTGCACGAAACGCCAACGGTGGTATACGCGAGAGCAGTTCAGACGGAAGCGAAGCCGTCGCTCGCCGAGCGACGGAAAGAGACGCTCCGCTTCGAGATAGCTGCCGAGGCCGTCCGCCTGTTCGCCGCACACGGCGTCACCGGCACCACGGGCGAACAGATCGCCCGCGCCGTCGGCATCTCCTCGCGTACCCTGTGGCGCCACTTCCCCACCAAGGAGAGCTGCATCCTGCCGCTGCTCTCCGCCGGGCTCGATTTCGCCGTCGCCCAACTGCGCCACTGGCCAGCCGACATGGGCCTGCTGGACTTCGTCACACGATCGCTGCGTGCCGGTGAACTGCCCGCGGTGGCCCCCGTCATCCTCGACCTGATCCGCATGACCACCACCGACCCGGCACTGCGCGCCGTCTGGCTCCAGGCCCACGACGAGGCCCTGCCCGTCCTCGCCCAACTCCTCGCCGAGCGGTCCGGCGGCAGCGCCGACGACCTGCGGACCAAGGTGCACGCGGCCACCATCAACGGTGCGCTGCGAGCGGCCTCGGAGGACTTCGCCCGCCGGTACGCGGAGGAACCCGAGGCGGCAGGCAGCGAGATTGCCACGTGCCTGCTCGCCGCCCTGCGTGCGGCGTCGGAGGGCCTGCCTTACTGACTGACGCCAGCTCCTGGTACCGCATGCCCAGTGAGGGCGCATCGCCGGCGGTCCGCGGCCCGGACTCCCGGGGCGGACGTTCCCGTCACCGCCCCGGGGGACAGGGCTCCGCGAAGCGAAGCAAGCAGGGAGGCAGCAGCCGGTGCTCCGTATGAGCAATGCCAACCGGGAGTTGGCCGCTTACTGACCATGCCGCGCCCGGGCGGCGCGTCAGCCGGGAGCCCTGGAGATTAAACACTCCCCCGCCCGGCCTCTCCTGTGGCCGACACCTCGGCCCACTCTTTCCAGGTCCTGACTCTCGCTCGGCGTGGACCTGCCGGACGACCTGGTGCAGGAAGAAGCTGGAGCTCCGGATCGCTCCGCTCCGCCTGGTGGTCCCGCCGCCGCGTCACGGCCGGCCGCGGCGCGTTGAAGCGGTGGTCCTCGCCACGCCGGCCGAGCATCTCGGCGCCCGCCGTCATCGTCGGCTCCCAGTCGAAGACGACCGCGTTCTCCTCAGGCCCGATCGCGACGCCGTCACCGTGCTGCGCACCCGCCTTCATCAGCTCGTCCTCGACACCGAGACGGCTGAGCCGGTCGGCGAGGTAGCCCACGGCCTCGTCGTTGTTGAAGTCGGTCTGCCGCACCCACCGCTCCGGCTTCTCACCGCGGACGCGGAACAGCGGCTCGCCGTCGACGTCCTCGCGCTTGACGGTGAAGCCCACGTCGTCCACGGCCTTCGGGCGGATGACAATGCGGGTCGCCTCCTCCTTCGGCTTCGCGGCACGCGCGGCACCCACCAGCTCGGCGAGCGCGTACGACAGCTCCTTGAGCCCTTTGTGGGCGACGGCCGACACCTCGACGACGCGGTAGCCGCGCTCCTCCAGGTCGGGCCGCACCATCTCGGCGAGGTCCTGACCGTCGGGCACGTCGATCTTGTTGAGGACGACGATCCGCGGACGGTTCTCCAGCCCCGCGCCGTACTTCCGCAGCTCCGCCTCGATGACGTCGAGGTCGGACACCGGGTCACGGTCGGACTCCAGGGTCGCCGTGTCCAGGACGTGCACCAGCACGCTGCACCGCTCGATGTGCCGCAGGAACTCCAGACCGAGGCCCTTGCCCTGGCCGGCGCACGGGATGAGGCCCGGCACGTCCGCGATCGTGTAGACCGTCGAGCCGGCCGTCACCACGCCCAGGTTCGGCACCAGCGTCGTGAACGGGTAGTCGGCGATCTTCGGCTTGGCCGCGGAGAGCACCGAGATCAGCGAGGACTTTCCGGCGCTCGGGTAGCCGACGAGCGCCACGTCCGCGACGGTCTTCAGCTCCAGGACGACGTGCCGCTCGTCGCCGGGCACACCGAACAGCGCGAAGCCGGGCGCCTTGCGGCGGGCCGAGGCGAGGGCCGCGTTGCCGAGGCCGCCACGCCCGCCCTGCGCGGCGACGAACGTGGTGCCCTGGCCGACGAGGTCGGCGAGCACATTGCCCTGCTTGTCGAGGACGACGGTGCCGTCCGGCACCGGCAGGACCAGGTCCTGGCCGTCCTTGCCGGAGCGGTGGTCGCCCGCGCCCGGTTGGCCGTTGGTGGCCTTGCGGTGCGGGGAGTGGTGGTAGCCGAGGAGTGCCGTGACGTCCTGGTCGACGACCAGGATCACGTCACCGCCACGGCCGCCGTTGCCGCCGTCCGGGCCGCCGAGCGGCTTGAACTTCTCCCGGTGGACAGCGGCACAGCCGTGGCCCCCGCTACCCGCGGCGACCTGAAGTTCGACGCGGTCCACGAAGGTGGTCATCGGTCAGTGCCTCCAGAAACTTACGGGACTTCAGGGATTCGGAACGGTGGCCCGTCACTTGAGGGCGGGGGTGAGATCGAGTGCCTGAGCAAGCAGAGTGCGGGAGTGGGCGCGGGTCGCGGGATCCGCGACCATGTCCTGGACCATGACCTCTTCGACGCCGGCGGCCTTGGTCATCTGCTCCAGCTGGTCCCGTACAGTCCCCGGGCTGCCGGCGACCTGGAGGGGCCAGCGTCCGTCGGTGATGACCGTGGGCGCGTCCTTTTGTGCCTGGGTAAGTTCGCGTGCGGCCTCCTCGACGGTGGGGACCTGCGCGCGGGTGCCGGTGCGCGCCAGGCGTGCCATGAGGGCCGTCCGGATCCAGCTCAGGCGCTGGGCTTCGGCGTCGGTGTCGGCCACCACGATGCTGAGGGACAAGATTCCGCGCGGCCTCGTCGGACCGCCGGCGGCGTGGGCGCCGTGGCGGAGCAGGGCCCGGGCGGCCAGGCCGGGGTTGATGAAACCGGCGAACGCGTAGCCGAGGCCGAGCTGTCCGGCCATCCGGGCGCTGGAGCCGGAGGAGCCGAGGATCCACACCTCGGGTCGGGTGGAGATGCCGGCCGTGGGGTCGAGGCGGGCGAAGGGATGGTCGGCGGGGAAGCCGCCGTGGAGGTGGGCGAGGACCTCTTGGACCTGTTCGGCGAAGTCGTCGGTGGGCGGTACGTCGCGGTCGCGGCGCAGGGCGAGGTCGACGACGGGGCCCGCGGTGGCCCGGCCGAGGCCGAGGTCGATGCGGCCCGGTGCGAGGGCTTCGAGCAGGGCGAAGTTCTCGACGACCTTGTACGGACTGTAGTGGTTGAGCAGGACCGCGCCGGAGCCCACCCGGATGCGTGAAGTCGCGCTCGCCGCCAGGGCGATGAGGATTTCGGGGGCCGAGGAGGCGGCACTGACGGCATCGTGGTGCTCGGCGTACCAGATGCGGTGGTAGCCGAGCTCCTCCGCCTGTCGCGCGGCGGCGACGACGTCCTTGAGCGCCTGCGGTTTGTCGCTGCTGGGGGCGACGTTGGCGAGTTCGACGAGGGAGAGTTTCATGGTCTTTCTGTCCTTGCTGCCGTCGGGCGGCCTGTCGTCAGGCGGCCTGCGGGGTGTGCGTGCCGAAGGAACGCCGGTGGTAGGTGAGGGGGCCCGGGCCGCCCCTACGCGCCTCGGCGGCGGTGACGTGGGCGAGCAGAACGGTGTGGTCCCCGGCCGTCACGTACTCGTCGACCTCGGCCGCGGCCCAGGCCGCCGAGCCCGGCAGGCGGGGCAGGCCCTGGCTCGCCCGCCAGGAGACGCCGTCGAACCTGTCCGGGCCCGAGCGGGCGAAGGCCGTGGCGAGACCGGCCTGGTGTACGCCCAGGATGTTGAGGCCGAAGCGGCCGGAACGGCGGACGAGCGCGAGGAGTTCGGAGCGGTTGTCCAGTGACACCAGCACCATGGGAGGCGTCAGGGAGTGGGAGGCGAATGCGCTGACCGTGGTGCCGTGCGGGCGGGTGCCGTCCATGGCGGTGACCACGGCGACCGGGGAGGCGGCGGCCGCCATGGCGTCGCGGAACGCTTGCGGGGGGCGCGGCGTTGGACGACGCGGCGGTGGTGGGCCGCACGGGGCTCATGACCGGGCCGGCTTCGTGAGGCGCGGGTCGAGGCCGTACTGCTCGTGGGCGCCAAGGTGGTCGCGCAGGGTGGGGCCCTCGTAGTCCTCGTGGAACAGGCCGCGTTCCTGCAGGATCGGGACGACCTGGTCGACGAAGGCGTCGAAGCCGTCGTGGAAACCGTCGAGGGCGATCGAGAAGCCGTCGCAGGCCCCCGCCTCGAACCACTCCTGCATGTGGTCGGCCACGTCGGTCGCGGTACCGGCGACCACCGGGTGGTAGTCGATGACGCCGTGGGCGATCACGTCGCGCAACGTCCAGCCTTCCCGGGCCACTTCGAGGGCGCGGGCGGAGCGCGGGTCGTGCGGGCTGGGCACGGCGTCGGCGAGCTGCTGCGCGGTCAGCGGCTCGTCGAGCTGCGCGGGGCCGAGCGGGAGACCGAGCATGGCGCCGAGGTAGCGGACGCGCTGGACCAGGTCGACAACCTCGTCCAGGAAGCGGCGCCGCTGAAGGGCGGCCTCGGAGGAGGTGGCGATGGTCGGCATGAAACCGGCGAGCATCTTCACCTCGTCCGGGTCACGTCCGGCGCGCTTGGCGGCGTCCCGCAGGGCCTCGCGCTGGGCCCGGGCGTCCTCGATGGTGTAGGGGTTGGCGTACACGCCGCTGGCGTAGCGACCGGCGATCTCCAGGCCGTAACTGCCGCCGCCCGCCTGGAAGATGACCGGCTGGCCCTGCTCGGACGGCGGGATGGGCAGTGGGCCGCGGGAGGCGACGTGCTTGCCCTGCAGGTTGACCGGCTGGATCTTGTCCATGTCGGCGTACCGCTTGTTCTCGACGTCGAGCAGCAGGGCGTCCTTCTCCCAGCTGCCCCACAGCGCCTGCACGATCTGGATGACCTCGTGGGCGCGCTCGTACTTCTCGGCGCGCGGCGGGACCTGGCTGCCGAAGTTCGCCGCGGCGGCGGGGTCGGAGGTGGTCACCGCGTTCCACCCGGCCCGGCCGTGGCTGATCACGTCCAGGGCCTTGAACTGGCGGGCAAGGTTATAGGGCTCGTTGAAGGTGGTGGAGGCGGTGGTGACCAGCCCGATCCGCTCGGTCTCCCGCGCGAGGACGGTCAGGAGCAGCAGCGGGTCGATCGCCTGGCGCGGGGCGTGGTGGTCGAGGTCCGTGTCCAGAACCGGGGTGTCCGCGATGAACAGCAGCTGGACCTTGCCGCGTTCGGCGGCCTGTGCGTACCGCACGAACTGATCCATGTCCGTGTAGCTGTTCAGGTTCGCACCCGGCAGCCGCCAGGCCCCGGGCTCGGCCCCGTAGCCGCCGCTGAACTGCATGCCCAGGACCATCTGCCCGCTTGTCATGGCTCCTCCTCCAGACGAGGCGCTAGGAAACGGAGAGAGCCTCCGCTTTACCTTCTCGAGGATACGGAGGCTCCCTCCGAATTGTCAAAGGGGGAGTAGGGGGTAGACCCCGCAGGCGCGCGGAATGAGGTGCGGATGCCCGGGCTGTGGGCAGCCGTCATGGGGGCGGGATCCTGCCGCTGCGCCGCTCCCGAGGGCCGGACTTCTTGCCGGCTGACGTGTTACTTACTGTCGAGGACGCCAGGGGTGTCGTGCAGGACCACGCTCTACTGCAGCGGAACCCGCTCGGTGCGCAGTGTGTTCACCGGTGCCGCCGGTCGGCCGTACCGAAGGAGATGCCGAACAGCAGCTTGAACTCCGCCGGGACGCCCAGGAATTCGCGGACGGTCCTGCATAGGCGCCGGGTACGGCCTGCGGGATCCCGGCCGGCCCGCGGGCCGCCAGGGAGAGCAGGAAGTTCTGCGCGCACATGCCGATGTCGCCGGCCGTGCGCACGCCGTCGCCGAGCGTCGGCATGAACAGGAAGGCGGCGTGGGGAGCGCCGTAGAACTCCAGGTTCTCGCGGGCCGCCGCCCTCCTGTCGTCCCGGTCCGAGCGCACGATGCCGCGGGCCCGGTAGGTGCTCGTGCCCAGCGCCCGCGCCCGCTCGAGGGAGATGCCCTCCTCGCCGTAATCGGCGGTGAAATCCTGGCAGGTGCGATCCTCGTCTTCGGCCCGGAGCGGTTCATTGCTGAGAGCGTCCCGCGCCGCGCCGGAGACGACGTGCACGGTCCACGGCGGGGTATTGCTGTTCGAAGGGGCCGTCTGGGCGTCTTCCAGTTCGCCGCGGATGACCGAAGGGGGCAGAGAGGTTGGCAGGAATTGCCGATTTCCCGAAGTCAGAGGCAGCCCCCGGCCAGAGCGAGTCGCCGGCGGCCGCCTTCGGCCAAGAGGCTATGAGCAGGGTTCTGGCTGTGGCTGTCCGATGAGGTGGAAGACCTCCCGGGCCGCGTAGCGTTTGAGGCACCGGATGATCTCGCGCCGGGTCTTGCCCTCTTTGATACGGCGCTCGTAGTAGTTCTGCGTGCGCGGGTCGACCCGCAGGCGGGTGAACACGATGCGATGGAGGGCGGCGTTGGCCTGCCGGTCGCCGCCGCGGTTGAGGCGGCGGAACTGCCGGCGTCCCGAGGAACGCTCGACCGGACTGACCCCGCACAAAGCAGCGAACGACGCCTCAGTGCCCAGCCGTTCCGGGTTGTCCCCCACCGCGATCAGCAAGGCGACAGCCGTGTCCGGGCCGATCCCCACCACGTCCAGTAGCTGCGGGGCATGGCATTCCACGAGCCGGGCCAGACGAGCGTCCACATCCCGGATCTGCTCGGAGAGCTGACCGATCCGGGTTGCCAGCAGACCCAGCGTGCTCCGCGTGGCCTGCAGCACCGACTCCTCGCCGACCCCCTCCTGACCGCTCACGTCGGCGAACCCCGCACAAGTACGGAAGAGTTCTGCATTGCCCAGTCCGGCCAGTTCTTCCCGTAGGGCTGGGTCGGCAGTGATGAGGACGGCCTTGAGCTGGTTGATGGCTTGCGTGCGGGCTTTGACGGCCGACACCTTCGTCAGCTTGTACATTCTGGCGATCTGCACCGGCCCGTCGCCCGCCTTGGCCCGGGCCCGCGCCCGCCCGCTCAAGACCGCTCGCGCCGCATTCTGGGCATCCAGCGGATCCGACTTGCCGCGCCGCCGGCGATCCGCCCGGTCCATCTGATTCACGTCCAGCACGTCCACACCCTGCGCCAGCAGATAGCGGGACAGGGACGCCCCGTAGGAGCCGGTCCCTTCCACCCCGGCCCGCCTCAGCACGCCCGACTTCCTGGCCCACTTCAGCAGATCCCGGTATCCGGCTGCGGTGGCCGGGAACTCGTCGGTGGCCAGCACGGCCCCTGTTACGGAGAGCACCGCAGCCACGTGGGCATCCCGGTGCGTGTCCACTCCCAGCACCACCTCTCCCCCAGGACGGCGACGGCGGGTCTGCGGGGCGAGCGACGTACTGGGCACGGTCGAAGTGGACATGCCCGTTCCCCTTCCGGTCCGACGAAGTGTCGCGTCGCCGGTACCGGGCCGCGTCAGACAGTCAGAATCGTGAGGACGCCACAATGATCGGCAGGCCCCTATCGGGACACACCCCGCCAGCCCGGCACCGACAACGCACCATCCCCGGCCAACAGCCGACACTGCGAAATTCAGACGCTCCGGTCAGAGATGTCATGAGTCAGACCCCAGACCCGGGACAGCACCCACCAATCCTCCCGCCCGTCGCAGCATTCCCACCTGGAAACAGGGAGCATGCTCAGTCCCAGCTCTTGGGGCGTCGTGGAACTGACACCGGCCGATCGTTATGCGGCACAGAGGCCGACATCTTGGTTCAAGTTGCGTCACGACAGACGCCGTACCGATGTGATCGGACCTCGCCGCTGACGAACGTTGAGGCCCCCTGCCCGCACCAGGCCGACAGGGGGCCTCAGCGACCATCACGTGTCACATTGCTGTCACCAACACCGTCGACGCACCAAGACCACCAAGACCAAACCTGCGTGAACGGCGTCGAACTGGACCACGTGGACGTCAGAAGACGGTTCTGCCTACCTGTGCCATGTGGTACCCAGTGAGGGACCCAAGATCAGGACAGGAGCGTCTTCTGGCCCGTCAAAGCGGTATTGCAGGGTGTTCTTCGGTGTCTCACTCACGCCCTGCACGGTCTCACATCTCACAATTCCTCACACGACTGGGTGGACACCCCGTGCAGGCCGTCCCACGTCGTGGAGACTTCGCGAAGATCCTCCACGTCCGGCTTGACGTACCACCGCTCGGCGGTCCTCACGTTCGTGTGACCGGCCCACCGCGCAAGGGATGTGGTCCGGCACGCCGTGGTCGGCCAGGAAGGTGAGGCACGCGGCCACGACGCCAGCAGGTGAAAGATCGTCAGGGAACCGATCGGAAGCCTTGGTTGACCTTCACCTTGGGGGAGGCCACAGCATCGGTGGGGCCGGCCGGTGATCTCGACGAACTGCTCGAAGCCGGTGCGGGTGGCGTCCACGATCCGTCCCCGCGGGGACGGGCGCCGGTGAGCGCTGCCCGCGCTAAGGCGTCGTCGTCGACACCACGTACACGAAGGGCTTCGCCGGGTTCTCCCGGTTCACCACGATGTCCAGGGTCGGCTCGGGGTTCTTCTGCTTGTGGGTGAGGCCCCGGTAGGGGCCGGGGCCGTCGAAGGCCCAGCCGACGACCTTCTGGTTGCGCGGGCTGATGGTGACGTCGTCCTTCTTCAGCTCGGACGAACTGCTCCCGATGGTCTTCAGGAACTTGTCGAGGCCCGAGTCCGTGGTGCGGAAGCGGACGTAGAGGCGGCTCGTCCTGAGGTTGTTCGTCTCGTAGTACGCGACGCCCTTGGCGGAGGAGACCGGTATCGGCACCTGGTACAGCCGGCGCTGGACCTTGGAGGGCCAGCCGATGGTGAGGCCTGTCGCGGAGTACTTGGCCTCCTTGTCCTTGCCGCTGTTGCGGCTCTGGTTCGCGGAGATCACCAGATAGCCGGCGGGCACGCCGATGAGCAGCACGATCGTGAGCAGCGTCAGCGCGCGGCGGCGGATGACCCTCCGGCGGTTCCCAGGGGGGCGCTGCCCTTCGTCGGGGGACGAGGGCTGGCGTGGCACGGTCATTACTTGGGTCCCTGGGTCTCGCCGGCGGCGCTCGCCGGGCTTTGCGGGCCCAGGCCGAAGCCCGTGCCCTGGTGGTAACGCTCGTAGCGCTCGTACCGTTCCACGCGCCGGCGCTTGGCCCGGCGGAAGCGGCGGGCGACGAGCCGTGCGAGGTCCGCGGCGCCGACCATACCGGCCTCGGGGCCGAGCTGGGCGCGGGCGATGCGAGCCTCGGGGCGGTAGCCGCGGCCGGTGAGGTGGCGCTTGAAGGCGTCGCGGGCCGGGCCGATCAGCAGGTCGTCGGCCGCGGAGACGCCGCCACCGATGACGAAGCAGGAGGGGTCCAGGGCGGCCGCGAGGTTCGCGATGCCGACGCCGAGCCACTGGCCGATGTCCTGGAGCAGCTCGATGCACATGGCGTCGCCCTCGCGGGCGAGTTCGGTGATGAGCGGGCCCGTGATGTCGGAGACGTTGCCCTTGACGCGCTCGATGAGCCCGTACGCGACCGGGGAGTCCGCGGCGGCGAGCTCGCGGGCCTCGCGCACGAGGGCGTTGCCGGAGCTGTACTGCTCCCAGCAGCCGCGGTTGCCGCACGGGCAGCGGTGGCCGCCGGGGACGACCTGCATGTGGCCGAACTCACCGGCGACTCCGAACTTGCCTCGCTTGACCTGGCCGTCCTCCAGGATCGCGCCGCCGATGCCGGTGCCCAGCGTGATCATGACCAAGTGGTCCTCGCCACGGCCCGCGCCGAAGCGCCACTCGGCCCAGGCGGCCGTGTTCGCGTCGTTGTCGACGAGTACGGGGACGGAGAGGCGGCTGGAGATCCGGTCCCGGAGGGGCTCGTTACGCCACGACAGGTGGGGCGCGAACAGGATGCGGTTGCGCTCCGCGTCGACCCAGCCGGCCGCGCCGATGCCGACGGCGTGTACGTCGTGCCGGTCGGAGAGGTCGAGCACCAGCTCCGTGATCGTGTCCTCGACGACCTTGGGGCTCTTGGACTTGTCCGGAGTCTCTGCGCGCAGGGTCTCCAGGATGTTGCCGTCGGCGTCGACGACGCCCGCCATCACCTTCGTACCGCCGATGTCGATACCGACGGTCGGGACGCGCGGCGCCGTCAGGTGGGAACGGCGCTCACGCGTGCCGACGGTCCGCAGGACGGTGGCTCGTGCGGAGCCGCGGTGGGCGAGGTCGCGGTAGGTGCTCATCGCGCCGATTGTGCCATTTCGCTGCCGCTCGGGCTTCCAGGTGCGGTACCGGTCACTTGGGGTGGGCGTGGCGCTACCGCGGGTTCGCTCTCGGCTGCGGGTTCGCTGTGGCTGGTCGCGCAGTTCCCCGCGCCCCTTCGGGGCGCCATTGCCGTGCCTACGGAGCGTCCCGGCCCTCCAGCTCGTGGCGCAGGTCGTCCAGTTCGCTGCCGCCTGCCATTTGGCGGGTCAGTTCGTCGAGGGTGATCTCGTCGCGGTCGTAGCTGCCGAACATCGTGCCCCTCTTCAGGAGGACGAAGCGGTTGCCCACGAGGTACGCGTGATGCGGGTTGTGCGTGATCAGGACCACGCCCAGGCCCGCGTCCCGCGCGGCGGCGACGTACTTCAGGACGACGCCGGACTGCTTGACGCCGAGGGCGGCGGTCGGTTCGTCGAGTACGAGGACCTTGGCGCCGAAGTAGACGGCGCGGGCGATCGCCACGCACTGGCGTTCACCGCCCGAGAGGGTGCCGATGGGCTGGTCGACGTCGCGCAGGTCGATGCCCATCCGCAGCAGCTCCGCGTGGGTCGTCCTGCGCATCAGGTCGACGTCCAGGCGCTTGAAGGGCCCGGAGCCCTTCGTCGGCTCGGAGCCGAGGAAGAAGTTCCGCCAGACCGGCATCAGCGGGACGACGGCGAGGTCCTGGTAGACCGTGGCGATACCGCGGTCGAGGGACTCGCGCGGATTGGCGAGCCGGGTCTCCTCGCCCTCGATGCTGAAGGAGCCGGAGTCGTGCCGGTGCAGACCCGCGATGATCTTGATGAGGGTCGACTTGCCCGCGCCGTTGTCGCCGAGGACGCAGGAGATCTCGCCCGCGTGCACGACGAGGGAGACGTCCTCCAGGGCCCGGATGTTGCCGTAGTACTTACTGACGCCATCGAGCTCGACCAGCGCCGTACGCTCTGCGGTCTCGGTCATTTCGTCGCCTCCGCGCGCTTGCGGACCCACGCGTTGAGCAGGGTCGCGAGGAGCAGCATCGCCCCGAGGAAGAACTTGAACCAGTCCGGGTTCCACTCGGCGAACACGATGCCCTTGCTCGTCATGCCGAAGATCAGGGCGCCGATGGCCGCGCCGACCGCGGAACCGTAGCCGCCGGTGATCAGACAGCCGCCGATGACGGCCGCGATGATGTAGATCAGCTCGTTGCCGACGCCCTCGCCGGACTGCACGACGTCGAAGGAGAACAGCAGGTGCTGCCCCGAGATCCAGGCGCCGAAGGCGACGCCCATGTAGAGGCCGATCTTGGTCTTGTTGACCGGGACGCCGACGGCGCGCGCCGCGTCCTCACCGCCGCCGACCGCGTAGATCCAGTTGCCGACGCGGGTGCGCAGCAGGATCCAGGTGGCGACGACGATCAGGGCGAGCCACCACAGGATGGTGATCTTGAAGTCGACGCCGCCGATGGTGAGCGTGGAGGCGAAGACGTCCTTCGCGGAGGAGAAGCCCTCCATGTCGGAGATCGACTTGGTGGAGACGGTGCCGCTGATCAGCTTGGTGAAGCCGAGGTTCATGCCGGTCAGCATCAGGAACGTGCCGAGCGTGATGATGAAGCTCGGTGGGTCCGTGCGGGTCAGCATGACGCCGTTGAACACGCCGATGGCGAGCGTGAACAGCAGCGAGACGCCCACGCCGACCCAGACGTTGGCCGTCATCTGGTAGCTGAACATCGACGAGACCAGCGCGGACGTCGTGACCATGACGCCGGCGGACAGGTCGAACTCGCCGCCGATCATCAGCAGGGCCACGGGTACGGCCATGATGCCGATCGTCGACGACGCGTACAGGACCGTGGCGAGGCTGGAGGCCCGCAGGAAGCTGTCCGCGAAGATCGCGAAGAAGAGGAAGACGGCGATGGCGCCGACGACCGAGCCGAGTTCGGGCCGGCCCATGAGCTTGCGCAGCGGTGACGTCTTCAGGAGCCGCTCGTCCGTCAGCGGCGGGGTCCCTGGTGCGGCGGCGCTCATCGTGTCCCCCGGTTCGTGTACTCCTCGAGCTTGGCCGCCTGGTCCTTGGTGATGATCTGCGGTCCGGTGAGGACCGGCTTGCCGCCCCCGAGGACGTCCGCGTTGTAGCGGTAGAGCCAGAGCAGGTCCACGGCCTCGTAGCCCTGGAGGTAGGGCTGCTGGTCGACAGCGAAGCCGAGTGTGCCGTCCTTCAGACCGCCGGCGACCTTCTCGTTGAGGTCGAAGGTGTCGATCTCGGCCTTGCTGCCCGCGTCCTGCTTGGCCTTCACGGCGGTGGCGGCGAAGGGCGCGCCGAGCGTGACGACGGAGTCGATGGACTTGTCGGCCTGGAGCTTGGCGCCGATGGAGGACTGGACGTCGGGCATGTTGGTGCCCTCGACGTACAGGTTCTGCATCTGGCCCTTGAAGGTCTCCTTGGCGCCGGCGCAGCGCTGCTCGTGGCCGACGTTGCCCTGCTCGTGCAGGACGCACAGGGCCTTCTTGCGGCCGCGCTTGTTCAGCTCCTCGCCGACGGCCCGGCCCGCGATCGTCTCGTCCTGCCCGATGTGCGTGAGCGCGCCGAACTTCTTGGACTCCTCGGAGCCGGAGTTCACGGTGATCACGGGGATGCCGGCCTTCTCGGCGCGGGCGACGGCGGCCTTCATGGCGTCGGGCTTCGCGAGCGTGACGATCAGGCCGTCGACCTTCTTGTCCACGGCCGCGTCGACGAGCTGGGCCTGCTGCTGCGCCTCGTCGCTGTGCGAGTACAGCAAGTTGATGTTGTCCTTGATCGCGGCCTGCTTGGCACCGCTCTGGACGATGTCCCAGAAGGTGTCGCCGTCGCCTGAATGGGTCACCATCGCGACGGTCCAGCGCGGGGTGTTCACCGCGGCCCTGCCCTGGGCCGAGGCCGCCTTCCTGGCGTCCTCCGCCCGCTTGCCGCCGGTGCTGCTGCACCCCGCGAGGGTGAGACCGACTGCCCCTGCGAGGGCGATGCTCACCCAGCTCCGAAACCGTGCCACGAGGCCGTGCCCTTCTTGCTGTGCTGCCTGATACACCGGAGCCGGCGGACCGGCCCCAGGGGGCACTTCTCGGGCCCCGGACGCCTCAGTATCCCCGACCGCATGTCTCGGCCGCCGTGCAGGTCCCGGGGGACGCGCCAGGCTTGTGGCCGGGGGTCCGGGGGTTGTCCCCCGGGCGCACACAGCAGGCACCGGGATCACGCATCCGTTCACCGGGTACCGCGCGCGGTGTACGTCTCGAGCTTGGGCACGTCCTTCTCGGTCACGATCGCGGGGCCTGTCAGGACCGGCTTTCCGCCGCCGATGACGTTGGCGTTGGTGCGGTAGAGCCACAGTTCGTCGACGGCGAGATAGCCCTGCAGGTAGGGCTGCTGGTCGACGGCGAAGCCCACGTCCTTGGCCTTGAGGCTCTTCACCACGGCCGCGTTCAGGTCGAAGGTGTCCACCTCCGCCTCACTCCCCGCGTCCTGCTTGGCCTTGACGGCGACGGCAGCGGTGGGAGCGCCGAGCGCGACGACCGCGTCGATGTCCTTGGCCGCCTGGAGCTTGGCCTCGATGGACGACTGGGACGCGGGGGCGTTGGTGCCCTCGACGTTGAGGTTCTCGACGGTGCCCTTGAAGGTCTTCTTGACGCCGGCGCAGCGCTGCTCCAGGGAGACGTTGCCCTGTTCGTGGATGACGCAGAGCGCCTTCTTCCTGCCCCGCGCGTTGAGTTCGCTGCCGACGGCCTCGCCGGCCACGGACTCGTCCTGCCCGATGTGGGTGAGCGCGCCGAACCGCTGCGAGAACTCGCCGCCGGAGTTGATCGTGACGACCGGGATCCCGGCGTCCTTCGCCTTGGCGAGTACGGCCTTCATGGCCTCGGGCTTGGCCAGGGTGACGACGATCCCGTCGACCTTCTTGTCGATCGCCGACTGGACCAGCTCGGCCTGCCCCTTGGCCTCTTTGTCGTTCGAGTAGAGGAACTGGACGTTGTCCTTGGCGGCGGCCTGCTTGGCGCCACTCTGGACGATGTCCCAGAAGGTGTCGCCCTCGCCGGAGTGCGTGACCATCGCGATCTTCAGGCGGGGCGTGCCGGCGGACTTGCCGCCTCCTGAGCCGTCGGCCTTGTCCTCGGAGGTCTTGCCTCCGGAGCTGCTGCATCCGGCCGCGAGTGCGACGACCGCAATGAGGGTTGCTGCCGTGCGGGCTGTGCGCATGGTGTGCCACCTCTCTCCTCGCCGCCCGTGTGCGGCTGGAGGAGTTCTAGCGGTGGGTACCCGGCACCGTCAATGACTTTGTCATAACATTCTTACGGCCGTACGAGGAGCTGGAACTCGAAGGAGTAGCGGGACGCCCGGTATGTGTGCGACCCGAACTCGACGGGTCGGCCGGTGTCGTCGAACGTGGTGCGCTGCATGGTCAGGAGCGGGGCGCCCGCGGGCTCGGCGAGCCGCTCGCCCTCCTCGGCCGTGGCGGCGCGGGCGCCGACGGACTGGCGGGCGCTGTGCAGGGTTATCCCCGCGGCGCGCATCAGCCGGTAGAGCCCGGTTACCTCCAGCCGCTCCGTGTCGAGCGGGAGCAGCCCGGTGGGCAGGTGGTTGCAGAGGTACGCGACCGGGTCGCCGTGGGTCAGCCGCAGCCGCTCGACCCGGTGCACCTCGTCGCCCTCCGCCACCCCGAGCGCGGCCGCGACCTCGGCGGACGCGGGCACGAGGGTGTTGGCCACAACGCGCGTCTCGGGCTTCTGGCCCGCCGCCTCCAGGTCGTCGTAGAGGCTGCTGAGCTCCAGGGGGCGCTTGACCTGGCTGTGGACGACCTGGGTGCCGACGCCACGGCGGCGCACGAGGAGGCCCTTGTCGACGAGGGACTGAATGGCCTGGCGCACAGTGGGCCGGGACAGGCCGAGCCGGCCCGCGAGCTCGATCTCGTTGCCGAGCAGGCTGCCGGGGGTCAGGGAGCCGCGCTCGATCGCCGCCTCCAGCTGCTGGGAGAGCTGGAAATAGAGCGGAACCGGACTGCTGCGGTCCACGCTGAGCTGGAGCGACACGGTCGGATCGACTACTGGTTTGGCCACGGGCCGAGCGTAGTCGCAAGGAATGTTGACGGGAAGTCGTGAAGTTCGGTTGTCAGGACAAACCGTTGACAGCGGGTTCCCCGGGCGGCACCTTGACTGCATGCGCATCGGACTTATCGGGACGGGCCGTATCGGCACCTTTCACGCAGCAGTTCTGGAGCGGTACCGCGAGGTCGGCTCGCTCGTCGTCACGGACGCGGACCCGGAGCGGGCCGTCGCGCTCGCGGACCGGATCGGCGCGACCGCGGCGCCCACGGTGGACGAGATCTTCTCCTGGGGCGTGGACGCGGTGGTCATCACGGCGGCGACGTCCGCGCACGGCGACCTGATCGGGCGGGCGGCGCGGGCCGGGCTCCCGGTGTTCTGCGAGAAGCCCATCGCCCTCGACCTGCCGGGCACGCTGGCCGCGCTGGACGAGGTGGAGCGGGCCGGGACCGTGCTCCAGCTGGGCTTCCAGCGCCGCTTCGACGCGGGGTACACGGCGGCGCGCGAGGCGGTGCGCTCGGGCCGCCTCGGCCGGCTGCACACCGTACGGGCGATGACGAGCGACCCGGCGCCGCCGCCGGCCGCCTATCTGCCGCTCTCCGGCGGGCTCTACCGGGACTGCCTGGTCCATGACTTCGACATCCTGCGCTGGGTGACCGGCCGCGAGGTGACGGAGGTGTACGCGACCGGGTCCGACGCCGGACCCGCGATGTTCCGCGAGGCCGGGGATGTCGACACGGCGGCCGCCGTCCTCACGCTCGACGACGGCGCGCTGGTCACGGCGACGGCGACGCGCTGCAACGGCGCGGGCTACGACGTACGCATGGAACTCTCCGGCGAGCTGGACACAGTCGTCGTCGGCCTCGACGACCGCACGCCCTTCGCCTCCACCGAGCCCAAGGGCCCGTCGGCCGCGACCAAGCCCTGGCCCGGCTTCCTGGAACGCTTCGCCCCGGCGTACGAGGCGGAGCTCGTCGCGTTCGTCGACGTGGTGCGCGGCGAACGCGAGAACCCGTGCGACGGCCGCGAGGCACTGCACGCGCTGCGGATCGCGGAGGCCTGCGAACTGTCGCGCCGGGAGCGGCGGTTGGTCCGGATGGAGGAGATCCCGGGGGGCTGATTCTCCGGCCTCGTACGCGCGCCGCTCAGCCTGGGCGACCGATCAGCCCTGCGCGACCGACAGGATCGTGCCCTGGGCGACGGCGCACAGTTTCTCCGTGCCCTCCTCGTCCACCGTCGACAGGTCACAGCGGACGACGGGAGGCCCTGCCGAATCTAACTCGCGCCACTGACAATCGGTTCCCGTGACGTGATCGCCGCGCCGCCCTCGGCCAGGAAACGCGCGAGCGGCAGGGTCGCCGCGCCGACGGTCACCGCGTCGGGTCCGAGGCGCCCGAGTTCGATGGTGGTCTGCGCGTACGGGTGGCGCAGGGCGTACGCGGCGGCCGCCCGCCGGACCGGTTCGAGGAGGCGGGGGCCGAGGAGCAGCCCGGCCCAGCCGCCGACGACGATGCGCTCGGGGTTGAAGAGATTGACGAGGTCGGCGATGCCCGCGCCGAGGAACTCGGCCGTCTCGTCGAGGAGTTCACCGGCTTCGGGGTCGGCGAGGAGTTCGGCGAGCGCCCCCTCCTCGTCGGCCGAGGCCGGGTGGCCGCCGCTCTCCCGCCACCGTTCGAGCAGCGCCTCGGCGCCCACGTACGCCTCCAGGCAGCCGCGCGCCCCGCACCGGCAACGGCGTCCGCCGACCTGGAGTGTGGTGTGGCCCCACTCCCCCGCGCTGCCGGACGAGCCCTGGTAGGGGACGCCGTCGGCGATGACGCAGGCGCCGACGCCGGAGCCGATGAGGGCGACGACGGCGTTGCGGGCACCGCGGCCCGCGCCGAACCACATCTCGGCGAGGCCGAGCGTCTTGGCGCCGTTGTCGACGAACAGGGGCAGTTCGGGCGGGAGTTCACCGCAGTCGCGGAGCATCGCCTCGAGGGGGACGGCGTCCCAGCCGATGGCCTGGCCGTGCACGACAGCTCCGACGGCGCCGCCCGCACCGGAGGCGTCGACGATGCCGGGCACGCCGATGCCGACGCCGATGAGGGCGTCCGGCGCGACCTTCGCCCCGGCGAGCACCTGCGCGAGGCCGGCCGCGACGATCCGTACGACGTCCCGCGCGTCATGGTGTCCGTCGGGCAACGGGGCGTCCACGCGCGCGAGTTCGTTCAGGGTGAAATCGAAGAGCTCCACGCGTACGCGTGTCTCGCCGATGTCGACGCCGGCGAGGTGGCCGCAGCGCGGTGCGACGCGCAGGAGCGTGCGCGGCCTGCCGCCGTCGGAGTCGACCGATCCGGCTTCCTCCAGGAGGCCGTCGGCGACGAGCTCGGAGACGACGTTGCTGATCGACCCCGAGCTGAGTGCGGTGAGCGGGCCCAGCTCCTGCCGGCTGAGCGGCCCGTCGAAGTAGAGCTTGCGCAGCACCGTGGCGCGGTTGTTGCGTCTGAGGTCACGCACCGTGCGCCGGCGTGGTCCGGCCATCGTCATCCTCCCCCGTGCGGCGGACCCCGAGCGCCGTTCGCCCGCGCCCGGATCACGCAGTGAATTTACCCGTGCCGCCGGAGTCAGTCGTCGAGGAGTCCCGCGTCGTGGGTCAGGAGGGCGATCTGGACGCGGTTGTTCAGGCCGAGCTTCGCGAGGATGCGGGAGACGTGTGCCTTGACGGTCGCGACGCTCATGTAGAGCTCGGCGGCGATCTCCGCGTTGGACGCGCCGCGGCCCACGGCGCCGGCCACCTCTCTTTCGCGGTCGGCCAGTTCGGCGAGTCGCTCACGCGCGCGTGCCCTGCGGTCCTGCTGCGGGTCGGGGCCGGTGGCCCGCGTGATGAGCTGCCGGGTCACGGCGGGCGACAGGACGGGCGCTCCGGAGGCGACCCGGCGGACCGCCTCGACGATCTCGGCGGGCGCGGTGTCCTTGAGGACGAAACCCGCGGCCCCGGCGCGCAGCGCGCGCAGTACCTGTTCGTCGGCGTGGAACGTGGTGAGGACGATGACCTCGGGTGCGTCGCGCCGCGCCCGCAGCGCCTCGGTCGCGGCGAGACCGTCCACGTCCGGCATGCGGATGTCCATGAGGACGACGTCGGGCCGGGTCTCGGCGACAAGGGCGGGGACCTGCGAGCCGTCGCCCGCCTGGCCGACGATCTCGATGTCGGGCGCGCCCCCGAGCATGAAGGAGAGGCCCGCGCGCACCAGCGGGTCGTCGTCGACGAGGAGCACCCTGATCGGTTGCACCGAATTCACCCTGTCCCGCCTTCGCGCCGTCGTACCGCAGCCGTCACCGTCGCCGCCATCGCTGTCCCGGGGGGGCACCGTAGCGAGCCGGTGATCACGTGGTCCAGGCGAGCCTGCCGCGGGCGGGGGTCACCCGGGCCACGGCAGCCAGGCCTCGATCGCGAAGCCCCCGTCTGCGGCGGCGCCGTGGCCGAGGCTGCCGCCGGCCAGGGTGGCGCGTTCCGTGAGGCCGATCAGGCCCTGGCCCGAGCCCGGCACGTGCGGGACCTCGCCGGGGGGCGGCGGGTTGCGGACCGAGACGGTGACGCCGTCGCCCGGAGCGCCGGACACGAGGACCTCGACCTCGGCGCCGGGGGCGTGCTTGCGGGCGTTGGTCAGGCCTTCCTGGACGATGCGGTAGGCGGTGCGGCCGACGGACGCGGGGACGGTGTCCGGGGCGGTGACCTGGTGGTCGAGGACGATCTTCATGCCCGCCTCGCGGGACTCGGTGACCAGGGCGTCGAGCCCGGCGAGCGTCGGCTGGGGCCGCCCCGACTCCTCGCCGTGGTCGTCGGCCCGCAGAACGCCGATGATCTCGCGCAGGTCCTGGAGCGCCTCGTGGGCGCTCTCGCGGATGACGCCGGCCGCACGGGCGACCTCCTGCTGGGGTGCGTCGGGCCGGAACTCCAGGGCGCCCGCGTGCACGCTGAGCAGGGTGAGCCGGTGGGCGAGCACGTCGTGCATCTCGCGGGCGATGGCCTCGCGGGCGAGGCGCTGCGCCTGCTCGGCCCGCAGTGCGGCCTCGGTCTCGGCGCGCCTCGCCCGGTCGCGCAGCGACATCAGGAGCTGGCGCCGGGAGCGTACGAACATGCCCCAGCCGACGACGGTGATCGTCAGGACGATCGTGAAGGCGACGGAGACGACGTACGGCGAGTCCGGGTCCGGCCGGATCCAGAAGAAGAACGGGATCAGCGCGCAGGAGGCGCCGGCGACCCAGGCGACGTATCGGAAGGGGCGGTGCACGGCGAGGGTGAAGATGGCGACCAGGGTGGCGCCGCCCGCGCTGTTCGACACCATGCTGACGGCCGACAGCGCGACGGCCAGGCTCAGGGGCCACCGTCTGCGCAGCCACACGGCGGCGCAGGCGAGTGCGCCGAGCCACTGGTCGAGGGCGGCGAGGCCGTCGGAGGTGTTCGGGTCGTTCGAGACGGAGTGGGCGCCGAGCAGGCCGATGCCCACGGCGGCGAGGAAACAGGTGAAGTCGACGACCCAGTCGCGCAGAGTGCGGCGCCTGCGTCCGGGGCGGCCGTCCGGGTCCAGGTCGAGCTCGTCGGCGACGGCCGAGGGCAGCATCCTGCGCCGCCACCGGTACCTCTTCCCCGGTGGGGTCGTCCCTGTCCGCTCCTGAACCTCCATGGTCGGCAAATCTACGCATCCGCGGGGCCCGGTACCGCCTCGTGGAGCGGAACGTGGACGAAAGTCGCGGCGGCCGGTACTTCGGTGGGCGCGCCCCGCCGGAAGTCGCGTCTTGTGGCGGGACGCGCCTCGCCCCGCGGCCGATGTGCGTGGGGGGTCCGCGGGGCGAGGTTGTCACCCATGAAGAAGGTTCTGGAGTTCATCGGCGCGATCGCGCTCATTCAGGGCGCGGTCGGCCTGCTGCACGAGTTCACCGGGTGGCTGAGCTGGGGCGTCATCCAGCATCTCGGCATCCTCGACGGCTACGAGGTGTACGGGAGCATCGCGCTGATCGTGCTCGCGTTCGCCCTGTTCGCCGCGTCGGAGAGCCTCAAGAGCTGACGGCGCCGGTCACCGGGGTCGTTCAGCAGCCGTAGTCGACGAGGTCGAACGTCGCGTAGTGATCGCCGGTGTAGTAGTCCTCCTGGGACTGCTCGCCGGTGACGATGCGGCGGGCGCCGCGGGTCGGGGAGCCGGGGGTGATGACCGTGTACTCGTGGTAGTAGCCGGTGGACTGCGAGGGCAGGACACCCTCCCGGTTCGAGAAAACCGTGCCGTCCTGGTCGTAGGGGTAGGGGCCGCCCTGCTCGATGAGGTCGAGCGTGTCGTGGGCCTGGGAGGGCAGCGCCGAGTAGCAGATGTCGCCGACGGCGGTCACGGAGTACGTGACGGGGGCCGGGGCCGCGGTGGCCGAGCCGGCAAGGACGGGGCCGCCGATGAGCAGGGCGGCGGCGAGGGCAGTGACACTGGCGATTCGTGGGGGGATTCGCATGGCCCCTAGTGTGACGCGCGTAGAGCATGACGTGTCAACGTCAAGTCAGGGGAGTTTTCCGGAAGTTAACCAATCCGAGGCGCCGCATCAGGGGCGTCCGGGGCGCGTTCAGGGCCCGTTCAGGGTGCGGCTCAGGCAGTGACTCAGGCGGTGACGCGGCGCCCCCATGCCGTCCCTGCCAGCACGAACACGGCTCCCAACAGGCCCAGCGGTCCCAGGCGTTCGCCGCCGATGACGATGCCGGCCGCCGCGGCCCACAGTGGCTCCGTGCCGAGGAGCAGGCTCACCCGGGACGGTGACGTCCGGTGGACCGCCCACATCTGCACGAAGAAGGCGAAGAGCGTACAGAAGACGGACAGGAAGACGAGCCCCGCCCACGCGCGCGGGCCGAAGTCCGCGGCCGCCTCCCACGGCGCGGCGCCCGTCCCCGGCACCCCGCACAAGAGCGCGAACACCGCGACGGAAGCGCCCAGTTGGACCGTCGTCAAGGGCAGCGCCTCCGCGCCCCGCACGGACTTCATCCGGGCCATGGCGAGGACGTGGACGGTACGGGCGAGTGCCGCGAGCAGCATCAGGAGGTCGCCGGCGGACGGTGCCGTGAAGCCGCCGCTCTGGGTGAGCAGGACGACGCCGGCCACGGAGACGGCGGCCGCGGCGAGGAAGGTGCGGGGCGGCCTGGTCCGCGTCACCGCGGCCTCGGCGAGGGGCGTGAAGATCATGGTGAGGCTGATGACGAGGCCCGCGTTCGTCGCCGAGGTGTGGACGACGCCGTAGGTCTCCAGGAGGAAGATCCCGCTGAGGATCAGCCCGAGGAGTCCGGCCCCGCGCCACTGCGCGGCGCTCAGCCCGCGCAGCGCGCCCCGCCCGGCCACGGCGAGCGCCGGCAGGACGGCGCCGAACCGGAGCACGAGGACCGCGAGGACGGTGGCCTGTGTGGTGATGCCCTTGGCCGCGAGATAGCTGGCTCCCCAGACGACGGCCACGAGGAGAACGGGCAGGTCGGTGAGCCAGGCGCGGCGGGGCGCGGTGGCGGTGAGCGTGGTCAAGGTGCGGTCTCCGGCGGCGTACGGCGGCGTGGAGACGACGGCGGCTCGCACGGGGGCGGGCTCACGGTACCGGCGGCAAGATCATCAGGGCCACCGCTTTCCACCCGCCGGACCCGCCCGGGAGCTCACCGCCGCGGGCGGGGGCATCGGCGTCCGTTTGCCGCCAGCATCGGCGGTCGCCCGTCCATTTACTTGAAGTCATAACAACCGATGGCTTCAGGAGGACCCATGAACGGCAAGGCGGCACTCGTCACCGGTGGCAGCCGCGGGATCGGCGCGGCGACCGCGCTGCGGCTGGCTCGTGAGGGCGCGGATGTGGCGGTCACCTACGTGAACGGCAAGGAGGCGGCCGAGGAGGTCGTGCGCCGCATCGAGGCACTGGGCCGGCGCGGTCTCGCGCTGCGCGCGGACTCGGCGGACGCGCACGAGGCGGCGGGGGCGGTGGATCAGGCGGCGGACGCGTTCGGCGGGCTCGACGTGCTGGTGAACAACGTGGGCGTGGGGGTGCTCGGGCCGCTGGAGGGCTTCTCGCTCGCCGAGATCGACCACGCGCTCGCGGTGAACGTGCGCGGTGTCCTGCTGGCGTCGCAGGCGGCCGCGACGCGGCTGTCCGACGGCGGCAGGATCGTCACTGTCGGCACCTGCATGGCGAAGCGCGTACCGGGCCCCGGCGGGACCGTGTACGCGACGACCAAGGCGGCCCTGATCGGCCTGACGAAGGCGCTGGCACGTGAGTTGGGCGGCCGCGGCATCACGGCGAACATCGTCCACCCGGGCCCGATCGACACGGACATGAACCCGGCGGACGGACCGTACGCCTCGGGCCAGACCGTGTCCGTCGCGCTGGACCGCTTCGGCACGGCCGACGAGGTGGCGTCGATGGTCGCCTATCTCGCGGGCCCCGAGGCCACGTATGTCACGGGCGCGGAGTTCGCCGTGGACGGCGGGCACGCGGCGTGACGCATGCGCGCGGGGGTGTACCGGTGCTGTCAGTCCGGTATGCCCCCACGCGCGGGCCTGGAGCCTGGGTCAGCCGCCGAGCTCCTGGTGACGGGCCGCCAGACGGGCCGCGCCCTCATCCGTCAGCGAGCCGAACAGGCGCAGGCGGGAGATGCCGCCGTCCGGGTAGATGTCCACGCGCGCGTGGGTGCCGACCGCAGGGGCGTCGAGAACGAAGCGGTGGTTGGTGTCGGGCTGGAGGCGGGTGCGGGGCAGGACCTCCACCCACTCGCCATCGTCGCCGTCGCGCACAGAAACCGACGCCCAGCCCGCGGAGTTGCCCTTGAGGTAGGCGGTGTCGATCTCCAGGGCGCGGATCTGCGACTGGGCGGCCAGGCCGTAGCTGATCCAGTCGTTGCCCTGGTCGCGGCGGCGGCGGGTCTCCCAGCCGTCGTCCATCTTGCGGGAGCGGCCCGGCTGGATGGTGTTGCTCGCGGGCGAGTAGAAGAGGTTGGAGGCGTCCTCGGCGCGGCCGCCGTTCTCCAGGGCGACGACATCGAACGTGCCGAGCGTGGCGAGCCACTTGGGGTCGGGCACGACCTCGCCGTGGACCCGCAGGCGGGCGATGCCGCCGTCGGGGTGCTGGTTGACGCGCAGGTGCGTGAAGCGCTGCTCCACGTCGACGGCGAAGCCGTTGGCCGCGTGGCCGCCGACCGCCGTGCGCGGCACGAGCGTCGCCCACTTGGCGTCGCCCGAGAGCAGCTCCTGCGGGGTGGGCGCGCCTTCCACGGACGCGGCCTCCACGGATACGGCCTGCGGGTAGTTGCCGCGGAAGTGGGCGGTGTCGACGATGATGCCGCGGATCACGCCGGGGGCGCCGAGCCGGACGAGCGCCCAGTCGTGGTCCTCCGCGGTCGGCCACGGGTGGTCCGCGCCGGTGCCGCGGCGACGGCGGGTCTCCCAGCCGTCCATGATCTTGCCCTTGTGGCCGAAGTGCTCGGGGTCGAACTCGGCGCGCTCGGGCACGAGGAGGTTCTCGCGCTGGGCGAAGAACTCGTCGTTGGCGGCGATGACACCGGCGCCGAGCTGCCGCGCGGCGAGGTCGGCGTACTGCGTGAACGGGAAGTCGGCGGTGCGGTAGTCGGCGTAGGGGTCTCCGCCGCCGTAGGGGTTCGCGTCGCCGGTGAAGCGGGGAATCGCCGTCACAGTGATCAGTTGTTCCTTTCGAGGAGCTTGCCTGCCGGTGCGGTGAACTCGCCCTCGGCGACGATGCGTTCACCGCGCAGCCAGGTCGACTGCACGACGCCGTGCAGCGTCTTGCCCGCGTAGGCGGTGACGCGGTTGCGGTGCTGCAGTTCGGCCGGATCGACGGTGAAGGTCTCGTCGGGGGCGAGGACCGCGAAGTCGGCGTCGCGGCCGGCAGCGATGGCGCCCTTGCGGTCGTCGAGGCCGACCAGCTCCGAGGTGCGCGAGGACATCCAGCGCACCACGTCGTCGAGGGAGTGGCCGCGCCCCCGGGCCTCGGTCCAGATGGCGGAGAGGCTCAGCTGGAGGCCGGAGATGCCGCCCCACGCGGTGGCGAAGTCGTCGGTCTTCAGGTCGGCGGTCGACGGCGAGTGATCGGTGACGACGCAGTCGATGGTGCCGTCGGCGAGCGCCTGCCACAGCAGGTCCTGGTTCGCGGCCTCGCGGATGGGCGGGCAGCACTTGAACTCGCTCGCGCCGTCCGGGACTTCCTCCGCGGTGAGCGTGAGGTAGTGCGGGCACGTCTCGACGGTGAGCTGGACGCCCTCGGCCTTGGCCTCGGCGATCAGCGGCAGCGCGTCGGAGGAGGACAGGTGCAGGATGTGGACGCGGGCGCCGATCCGCTTGGCGGTGTCGATGAGCCCCTTGATCGCGACGTCCTCGGAGATCCGCGGCCGGGTAGCGAGGTAGTCGTCGTACTTCGGGCCGCTGTGGTGCGGGGCGACGTCCAGCTCGTGCGGGTCCTCGGCGTGCACGATGAGCAGGCCGCCGAACCCGGCGATCTCGGCCATGGAGGCGGTGAGCCGGTCACCGTTCAGGTGCGGGAACTCGTCCACGCCGGACGGCGAGAGGAAGCACTTGAAGCCGAAGACCCCGGCGTCGTGCAATGGACGCAGGTCCTTGACGTTGTCGGGCAGCGCGCCGCCCCAGAAGCCGACGTCGATGTGCGCCTTGGCGGCGGCGACGTCCTGCTTGGTGCGCAGGTTGGCCACCGTCGTCGTCGGCGGCAGCGAGTTGAGCGGCATGTCGACGATCGTGGTGATGCCGCCGGCCGCCGCGGCGCGGGTGGCCGTCCAGAAGCCCTCCCACTCCGTGCGCCCCGGGTCGTTCACGTGGACATGGGTGTCCACGAGTCCGGGCATGAGGACATCGTCACCGAAGTCCTCGAGCCGGGCGCCTGCCGGTACGTCCGCGTCGTGCGGAAGGACGGCGGCGATCTTTCCCCCGGCGACGGCGACCGACGCGGGCCGCGTGCCTTCGGGGGTGATGACGCGGGTCGAGCGCAGCACCAGTTCGACGTCGGACACCCGAGCCCCTCTCAGTAAATTCAACGTTCTGTTGAAGGAGTTTTCACTCCGGTCCGGGGTCCGTCAAGACCCGTCTCGTACGGGACGACGCCGTCCTGGACGTTTCCACAAAGTGGAATTAGAATTCCGTAGATCAGAACGTAGCTATCTACGACGACACCGTCAAGAGAACACAGGCACGGCCCGGCGCCACCCGGACAAAGGCCCCCTGACCGGCCGGAACAACCCGGGCCGTGCCACACCCCTCTCGGTGACCGCCGGGTAGGCTGCTGCCTTGCCCTTCCGCCCCGAAAGGAACGCGCCCGTGCCGACGTCAAGCGCCAGCACCAAGTCCTCTGGCCCTTCCGCCCCGACCGGCGGAGTCCAGTCCCTCGAGCGCGCCTTCGACCTCCTGGAGCGGATGGCCGACGCCGGGGGCGAGGTAGGTCTCAGCGAGCTCTCCGCGAGCAGCGGCCTTCCCCTGCCGACGATCCACCGCCTGATGCGCACCCTGGTCGCCTGCGGCTACGTGCGCCAGCAGACCAACAGGCGCTACTCGCTCGGTCCCCGCCTGATCCGCCTCGGCGAGTCCGCCTCCCGCCTCCTCGGCACCTGGGCCCGCCCCTATCTCGCCCGCCTCGTCGAGGTGACCGGCGAGACGGCGAACATGGCGCTGCTGGACGGGGACGAGATCGTCTACGTCGCTCAGGTGCCGTCCAAGCACTCGATGCGGATGTTCACCGAGGTGGGCCGGCGCGTCCTGCCGCACTCGACGGGCGTGGGCAAGGCCCTGCTCGCCGACACCCCGGCCGACGAGGTGCGCGCGCTGCTCGCGCGGACCGGCATGCCGGCCGCCACGGAGAAGACGATCACGACGCCCGACGGCTTCCTCGACGCGCTCGCCGAGGTGCGCAGAGCCGGGTACGCGGTCGACGACAACGAGCAGGAGATCGGCGTGCGCTGCCTCGCCGTCTCCGTGCCCAACTCCCCCACGGCCGCCGCGATCTCGATCTCGGGCCCGGCTGGACGCGTCACCGACGCCGCGACCGAGAAGATCGTGCCGGTGCTTCAGCAGGTCGCCGAGGAGCTGTCGGTGGCGCTGTCGAGCTCCGGGGTCGGCGCGTAGCGGGCACCACCCGCAGCACGGGACGGGCCGGCCTTCGTGAGCCGCCCGTCCACCATTTCGCACACCTCGTCCGCCACCGCGAGATGCGCCCGGTCGTGCGTGACCAGGACCGTCGCGGTGCCGCGCTCCCTCGTGAGCCGGGCGAGCAGATCCAGTACGGCCGCCCCGCGCTCGTGGTCGAGGGCGCTCGTCGGCTCGTCCACGAGCAGGACCGACGGCTCGTTCATCAGGGCGCGGGCGATGTTGACGCGCTGGCGCTGACCGCCGGACAGCTGGTGGGGGCGGCGGCGCACCTGGTCCGTGAGCCCGACCGCGGCCAGCAACTCCCCTGCCTGCTCCCGCACTTCGCGCGGCTTGCGGCCGTCCAGGTGGGCCATCACCTGGAGCTGTTCGAGGGCGGTCAGGGACGGCAGCAGGTTGGGCTGCTGGAAGACGATGCCCAGAGAGCGGCGGCGCAGCCCGGCGCGTTCGGCGGGGCCGATCGAGTCCGTCGGCGTACCGCCCACGGTCACGGTGCCGCTGTCGGGCGTGACCAGCGTCGCCGCGACCGCGAGCAGGCTGGACTTGCCCGAACCCGACGGGCCGACGACCGCGGTGACCGTGCCGGCCGGGACGTGCAGCGTGACGCTGTCGAGCGCCGTGATGCGTCCGTCGCCGTCCGGGTAGGTGAGGGTGATCTCGTCGAGGTCGAGGCTCATCGGGCGCTCCCGAGTGCGGTGAGGGGGTCTACGGCGGTGATGCGCCGGATGGACAGGGCGGCGCCGGCCGCGCCGAGCACGGCCATGACGGCGGCCGGGCCGAGCGTGGTGAGCGGCTCCATGACGAACGGCACGCTGTCGGGCACGAACGCCCCGATGAGCGCCGCGAGCGCCGTTCCGAGGGCCGTGCCGCCGACGAGCATGACCACGGCCTGCCCGAGCGCGTCCTTGAGCAGATAGGGCGTCGAGGAGCCGAGGGCCTTGAGGACCGCGATGTCGCCGCTGCGCTGGATCGTCCACACGGTGAAGAACGCGCCGATGACCATCGCCGAGATGACGAAGAGGAAGCCCCGCATCAGCTGGAGCGAGCCGTTCTCGGCCTGGTAGGACCCTATGGCCTCAAGGGCCCCGGCCACGGTCCGCGTCTCGGTGCCCGCCGCACGGTCCGCGGCGCCGAGGCCGGCGCCGTCCCCGGTGCGCAGGGCGATCACCGTGGCCCGCTCCCCTGTGCGCTGCCCGCCCGGCGCCACGTTCTGCCAGTCGCCGAGGTCAATCCAGACGACGGGTGTGTGGCTGTACGAGGCGTCGCCCGCGACCGCGCTCACCGTGAGGGACGTACGGGACAGGGCGATGCGGTCACCGGGCCCCGCGCCCAGATCGTCCGCTGCCTGCCGGGACAGGACGGCCGTGCCGGGTGCCGTCGTGTCGGGCGCGAGCCCCGAACGGGGCCGCACCCCGAACGCGGACACGGCCGCCGTGTGGTGGCCCGCCTCTGCGTTGACGGTGCTGATGCCGAGCGGCTGCGCGCTCTCGATCCCCGGACGCGCGGCCAGCGTCCGCCACTGCCCGGCCCCGACCGTCGAACCGGTGAACGACACCGCCTGGCCGTCCGCGGGCCGGGCGAACGCCAGGTGGTCGGCGGGCAGCCCGGTCAGCGCCGAGGTGTTGTCCCGGGCCAGGCCCGCGGTCAGGGCGGACAGCAGGCCGACGAGCAGCGTGATCAGCACGACCACGCTTCCCATCAGCGCGAACCGGCCCCTGGCGAACCGTAGATCTCTCCATGCGACGAACATGGTCCCCAGCCTGCGGCCGGGCGCCCGCCCCGGGCATCGCGCCACAGCACGCTTCACCCGAATCGAAGGAAGGAGCCGCCTTTCAAACTTTCGGTTGACCGTCCTCGACGTTCTTCTGCCTACGCTGATGACGGTATGGATCCACGCTCTCTGACCCCCGTTCTGCGCGTCCTGCGCCTGTGCCTGCATCTGCTGATGGCCGGGCTGCTCCTGCTGGTCGCCGGCCGCGCGCTGGCCGGGGACTCGACGGGGGCGGGCGCCGTGGTGGCCGCCGCGGTCGTGATGACCGTCGTGTACGGGGCGGGCCCGCAGATCCCGGCCGTACGGGACACGCGGGACGGGGCGGCGCTCTGGCTCGGGGCGCTGTGCGCGGTGTGGCTGGTACTGCTCGCCCTCTCCCCCGACGGACTGTGGCTGGCGTTCCCGCTGTACTTCCTCCAGCTGCATCTGCTGCCCGCCCGCTGGGGCGTCCCCGCCGTGGCGCTCACCGCGTGCGCCGCCATCGCCTCGTACGTACGCCATGGACAGGAGCTCAACCCGGGGGCCTTCATAGGGCCGCTCCTCGGCGCGGCCGTGGCCGTCGCGACCGTCATGGGCTACCAGACGCTGTACCGCGAGAGCGAGCGCAGACAGCGCCTGATCGAGGAGCTGATGGCGACGCGCGCCGAACTCGCCGCCGCGGAGCGCACGGCGGGCACCCTCGCCGAGCGGGAGCGCCTGGCACGGGAAATCCACGACACCCTCGCGCAGGGTCTGTCCTCGATCCAGCTCCTGCTGCGGGCGGCCCAGCGCGCACTGCCGCCGCAGTCACCGGCCGCCCCGCACATCGAACAGGCGCGCGCGGCCGCCCAGGACAACCTGGCCGAGGCCCGCCGCTTCGTGCGGGCCCTGTCGCCGCCGGACCTGGAGAGCGGGTCGCTCGCGGGGGCCCTGGAGCGGCTGTGCGCGACGGCTCCCGGGCTCACCGCCCGCTTCACGCAGAGCGGCACCGCGTCCGGGCTGCCGACGCCGTACGAGGTCGCCCTGCTGCGGATCGCGCAGTCGGCGCTCGCGAACACCGTGCGCCACGCTGGGGCCCGCCGCGCCGAGATCACCCTCAGCTTCATGGACACGGCCGTGGCCCTCGACATCGTGGACGACGGCCGCGGCTTCGACCCCGCGTCGGCCCCGTCCGGCGACGGCGGGTTCGGCCTGCCCGCGATGCGCTCACGCGCGGAGTCCCTGGGGGGCACGTTCACGGTGGAGTCGGCGCCGGGCCAGGGCACGGCGGTCGCGGTCACTCTCCCACTCCCCCTTGCTCTCCCCCTTGAAGGCGCGTCATGACCGTCCGGCTCCTGCTCGCCGACGACCACCCCGTCGTACGCGCCGGGCTCCGCGCCGTCCTCGACGCCGAACCCGACTTCGAGATCGCCGCGGAGGCCGCCACGGCGGAGCGGGCCGTGGAGCTCGCCGCGGCCGGCGGGGTCGACGTCGTCCTCATGGACCTCCAGTTCGGCTCCGGAATGCACGGCTCGGAGGCGACCGCGGCCATCGCGGCGAGGCCCGGTGCGCCGCGCGTCCTCGTCCTGACCACGTACGACACGGACGCGGACATCCTCGCCGCGGTGGAGGCGGGCGCGTCCGGCTATCTGCTCAAGGACGCGCCGCCGGAGGAGCTCGCGGCGGCGGTCCGTACGGCGGCCTCCGGCCAGTCCGCGCTCGCGCCCGCCATCGCACACCGCCTGATGGACCGCATGCGGGCCCCCGCCGAGGCGCTCAGCCGCCGCGAGCTGGAGGTGCTCCAGCTCGTCAGGGACGGCCTGTCGAACCAGCGGATCAGCAAGGAACTGTTCCTCAGCCAGGCGACGGTGAAGTCCCATCTGGTGCACATCTACGCCAAGTTGGGCGTCGACTCGCGCACAGCGGCGGTCGCTGCGGCCACCGCACGCGGCCTGATGCGACGCTGACCCGCCGTTCAGCGGGCCGGCCCCGCGCTTCACCCCGCCCCGCTGCCGCGAAGTCGCGTGCGGTCGCCCGGAACGGCCCGTGCCGCGTCGGCGGCGGAGCGAGCACGGTCAGGACCGCGCAGCCGGCGTGCGCCACGACCGAGCCGAAGATCCGCCCTGCGAACAACAGCCGCGACCGTGCGGCCTCATGCACCTACCGACCCCCGCTCACCCCGCCGGCCCCGCCGCCGCGAAGTCCCGTGCGGTCGCCCGGCGCAGTACGCGCAGCTCCTGCCGTGCCAGCGGCGGGGCCGGCACGGTCAGGACCGGGCAGCCGGCGTGGGCGACCACGTGCCGGTGGATCCGCCCGCGCCACATGCGGCGTGGATGGACGCCGATGACGAGCAGGTCGTCCGGGCCCGCCACTGCCTCGCACAGGGCCCGGCCCGGCTTGGCCCTGACCACGCGGCGTACCAGGTCCACGTCCTGGGGTGGCCCGCCGAGCGCCTCGGCGAACGCGCGGTCGAGGCGGGCGCGGGCCTCGCGGTGCCAGTGCCGGGCCCACTGCGGGTCGGGGCGGCGGGCGTACAGGCCCTCGCCCTCGGGCGGCTCCCACGCGAGGACGGCTACGAGGACCCGGCCCGAGCGGCGCGCCTGCTCGGCGGCCGCGCGCAGCGCCGCGAGCCCGCCGAGCGAGTCGCTCACCCCGACGACGACCTGACCGGCCGTTTCCTCGGGCCGCCGGGCCGGGGCGGCGCTCACGGCTTCCTTCCCTTGCGCCGCTTCCCGTTCACCAGCGCGCGGACCCAGGCGCCCGCCGGCCGCGTGGTGCGCGCCTCCGCGCGGCGCTGCATCTCCCGCTCGAAACGGTCCGTGACACAGCCCGCCTCGTACCCGTTCATGGCATGCCTCCTCAGCCGGATCCCCAGGCCAAAATCCCTGACCTCTGTCGAGTCTGTACGCTGATTGGCCTGGACAGCAGGGCCAATAGCGGGGAGTTGGCATGGCAGGTAATCGAGTGGTCCACGCCTTGAACACGCCGGGCACGGACAACATGAACAGGTCCCTGGGCAGCCGCCGCCTCGCCGGCCTCCTGACGGTCACCGCCGGAGAGAGGCCCGGCTACCGCGCCCTGGCCCAGGGCGTACGCACCCTGCTGCTCGACGGGCGCATCCCGCTGCACACCCGGCTGCCCGCCGAGCGCGAGCTGGCCACGGCGCTCGGCGTCAGCCGCGCCACGGTCACCGCCGCCTACGACCTGCTCCGCGAGGGCGGCTACGCACGCAGCAGGCGCGGCGCGGGGACGTGGACCGAGCTGCCCGAGGGACAGCGGCCCGCCAGCGTGGCCGTCTTCCCCACGGGCGACGACGTGATCGACCTCGCCATCGCGGCGCCCGGCGCGCCCGAGGCGGAGCTCGCCGACGCGTTCGCCGCCGCCGGCGCACTGCTGCCGAGGCACGCGTCGACGCCCGGCTACCACCCGTACGGGCTTCCCGAACTACGGGCCGCCGTCGCCGAGCGGTTCACGCGGCGCGGCCTGCCGACGCTTCCCGAGCAGATCCTCATCACCTCGGGCGCCCAGCAGGCGGTGTCGCTCACCCTCGGGCTCCTCGCCCGGGCGGGCGACCGCGTCCTGGTCGAGAACCCGTCGTACCCGAACGCCCTGGACGCGCTGAACAGGGGCGGGATGCGGGCCACCCCGGTGCCGGTCACGGACGGCGGCTGGGACACGGACCTGTTCGAGTCGGCGCTGCGGCAGACCGCGCCGCGGCTCGCCTATCTGATCCCGGACTTCCACAACCCGACCGGGCGGCTGATGCCGCGCGAGCAGCGGGTGCGGCTGCTCGAAGCGGCGCGGGCGACCGGGACCTGGCTGGTCGTGGACGAGACGGTCGCCGACATCGCGCTCGACGTACCGCCGCCCGCGCCGTTCGCCTCACTCGCGGCGCACGGCGCGGGCGAACAGGTCGTCACTGTGGGCTCGTTGAGCAAGTCGCACTGGGGCGGGCTTCGCATCGGCTGGGTCAGGGCCGGATCGCGGCTCATCACCGAACTGGCGACGGCACGGGTGCCGTTCGACATGTCGGGTTCCGTGCTCGACCAGCTCGTCGCGCTGCGGCTGCTCGACCGGATGGACGAGGTCCTGAGCGAGCGCCTGCCGCGGATGCGGGCCCAGCGGGACGCTCTCGCCGAGGATCTGGCGCGCGAACTGCCGGAGTGGCGCTGGCAGTTGCCGCCCGGAGGCCTGTCGCTCTGGATCGATCTGGGCCGCCCCATCGCCTCGGCGCTCGCCCGGGCAGCGCTGCGGCACGGGGTGCGCATCGAGGGCGGTTCCCGCTTCGGCGCGGACCCGGGGACGCACGAGCACCGGCTGCGCTTCCCGTACACCCAGCCGCCCGAGGTCGCCAGGGAGGCGGTGCGTCGCCTGGCGCAGACCCTCGCGGACGGCCTCGGCCCGGCGGGCGAGGAGCCGGGACGGCCGCACTGGGTGGCGTGACACCAGGCTGATGGGTCGTCAACTCGCTCACGACGTCAGTGCAGTGGCGGCCCGCCGAACAGTTCCACCGCGTTCCGCACGTCCCCGAGGCCTCTCGCCAGGGCGCTGACCGAGCCGATCGCGCCCGCGATGAGCAGCAGGGAGCGGCGCAGGCGCGGGATCTCGGGGAGGCCGCCGGCGGCCATCGCGTCCAGGGCGGCCAGTTCGTCCTCGGCTACGGCCCGGTCAGGGAACTCGGCCGGATGGGCTGCCAGTTCACGGCGCAGCCTGGACACCGCGGTGCGCAACTCCGTCACCCGCGGATCCTCTTCGCTGACCGCCACCCGCTTCTGCCCCACGCTCCGCAACACAGCTCTCCCCCCTCGCACGCCTTTGTGCGACCGCATACGTGCGCGTTCGCACGTGGTACGCCTTCCGCCGCCCCGCTGGGGCGTGGGTCGGACGCGCCGCATCGGGGTCGCCGGCCAGTAAACGCCACTTTCTGCCGCGCCCGCCACCGTGCCGACCGAATTCCGGCCTCACGAGTGTCCCTGGGGGTCGGCGCGCGGGCCGCCCGGTGAGGTATCCAGGCTTCATGACACACGCAACGGATGACGCTCCGGTGACGGGACTGCTGCTCGCGGCGGGCGGTGGGCGCAGGCTCGGCGGGCGGCCGAAGGCGCTCCTGACACACCGCGGGCGCCCCCTGGTGGAGCACGCGGTGGCGGTGCTGCGCGCGGGCGGCTGCGAGCGCGTCCACGTCGTGCTGGGCGCGGCAGCGGACGACGTGCGGGCGCGGGCGGACCTGGCGGGGTGCGTGCTCGTGGACAACCCGGCGTGGGAGGAGGGCATGGGGTCGTCGCTGCGGGCGGGGCTCGGCTCGCTCGCCGGGACGGGGGCGCCGGCCGCGCTCGTACTCCTTGTGGACCAACCGGGGATCGGGGCTCCGGCCGTGGCGCGCGTGCGGGCCGCGTACCGGTCGGCGGGGTCGCTGGCGGCGGCCGCGTACGACGGGGAGCGCGGGCATCCGGTCCTGTTCGGGGCGGAGCACTGGCCGGGGATCGTGGCGAGCGCGGCCGGGGACCGCGGGGCGCGCGCGTACCTGAAGGAGCACGCGTCGGAGCTCACGCTCGTGGAGTGCGGCGATGTGGCCGATGACTACGACATCGACACCGAGGCCGACCTCAAGCACCTTGAATGAGTGGTGAGTGAGGGGCATGAACGGGGCGTGAGGAGCCTGGCACCGAGCGCCACGTTATGTCGACCCGGAGAATCTCGACATCAACAAACCATTGAACTTCCACAATGAGGAAACTAGTATCCACTGCTCAGAAGGGCCGGTCCCCCCGCGCGGGGTCCGTAGTCGTATTCCGGCGCCCACGGCACTCGGTGCCGCCCGCGCCCGTTCGCTGAAGGAAGTGACAGCTCATGTCCGCACCAGCGCCGTCCCCGCTGGCCATCGTCGACGCAGAGCCCCTGCCCAGGCAGGAAGAGGTGCTCACGGACGCGGCCCTCGCCTTCGTGGCCGAGCTGCACCGGCTGTTCACGCCCCGGCGTGACGAGCTCCTCACCCGCCGCGCGGAGCGTCGCGCCGAGATCGCCCGCACCTCCACGCTCGACTTCCTCCCGGAGACCGCTCACATCCGCGAGGACACCACCTGGCGCGTCGCGCCCGCCCCGGCCGCGCTGAACGACCGCCGCGTCGAGATCACCGGTCCCACCGACCGCAAGATGACCATCAACGCGCTGAACTCGGGCGCCAAGGTCTGGCTCGCGGACTTCGAGGACGCCTCGGCCCCTACCTGGGAGAACGTCGTCCTGGGCCAGGTCAACCTGATGGACGCCTACACGCGCAACATCGACTTCACGGACGAGCGCAGCGGCAAGTCGTACGCCCTCAAGGGCAACGACGAACTCGCGACCGTCGTGATGCGCCCGCGCGGCTGGCACCTGGACGAGCGCCACCTGAAGGACGAGGCCGGCCGCCCCGTTCCCGGCGCGCTCGTCGACTTCGGCCTGTACTTCTTCCACAACGCCAAGCGCCTGATCGAGCTCGGCAAGGGCCCGTACTTCTACCTCCCGAAGACGGAGTCGCACCTGGAGGCCCGCCTCTGGAACGAGATCTTCGTCTTCGCGCAGGACTACGTCGGGATCCCCCAGGGCACCGTCCGCGCGACCGTCCTGATCGAGACGATCACGGCCGCGTACGAGATGGACGAGATCCTCTACGAGCTCCGCGACCACGCCGCCGGGCTGAACGCGGGCCGCTGGGACTACCTGTTCTCCATCGTCAAGAACTTCCGTGACGGCGGCGCCAAGTTCGTCCTGCCGGACCGCAACCTGGTCACGATGACGGCCCCGTTCATGCGCGCCTACACCGAACTCCTCGTCCGCACCTGCCACAAGCGGGGCGCGCACGCGATCGGCGGCATGGCGGCGTTCATCCCGTCGCGGCGCGACGCGGAGGTCAACAAGGTCGCGTTCGAGAAGGTCAAGAACGACAAGGACCGCGAGGCCGGCGACGGCTTCGACGGCTCGTGGGTCGCCCACCCCGACCTGGTCCCGATCGCGATGGCGTCCTTCGACGCGGTCCTCGGTGACAAGCCGAACCAGAAGGAGCGCCTGCGCGAGGACGTGTCCGTCGCGCCCGGCGACCTGATCGCGATCGACTCCCTCGACGCCCGGCCCACCTACGACGGCCTGGTCAACGCCGTCCAGGTCGGCATCCGCTACATCGAGGCGTGGCTGCGCGGCCTCGGCGCCGTCGCCATCTTCAACCTGATGGAGGACGCGGCCACCGCCGAGATCTCCCGCTCGCAGATCTGGCAGTGGATCAACGCCGGCGTCGTCTTCGAGGGCGGCGAGCACTCCGGCACGACGGTCACGGCCGACCTGGCCCGCGAGGTCGCGGCCCAGGAGCTCGCGAATATCAAGGCCGAGATCGGCGAGGAGGCCTTCGCGGCCGGCAAGTGGCAGCAGGCCCACGACCTCCTCCTCCAGGTCTCCCTGGACGCGGACTACGCGGACTTCCTGACGCTGCCCGCGTACGAGCAGCTCGCCGGCTGAGTCCGCCCCGCACCACCCGAGCCCTCGGCACCGCACAGCGCCGGGGGCTCGGTCGTGTCCGGGGTCAGCCCTTGTTGCCGAGGTGGACGGACCAGTCCTGTTCGGCGGCCGGTTTGCCGTGCAGGTCGGGGACGCGCTTGAGCCAGTCGGGGCGGCCCTTCTCCGTGTCGGCCGCGCGGCGCGCGTCGGCGGCCGCCAGCTGGTCGCGCGACGGGAAGTCCGTGGGCAGCCAGGCGGCGGACGTACGGGCGCGGGCCGCGAGATAGGAGACGTACGCCTCGCGGACCTCGTCCGGCGCATGGAAGCCCGGCTCGTCGGTCAGCCACGCGTCGGGGACGAGCGCGGTGATCTCGCGGAGCATCTCCTCGGTGACGAGGGGCGCCAGCTCCGCGTCGGCGGCCTGCGTGTCGGGCCCGTAGGCACCAAGGGCGTGATGGCGGAAGTCGTACGCCTTGTCGGGCGCGGACGCGTCCCAGCGGTGGTGGAAGATCAGGGCGGCGCCGTGGTCGATCAGCCACAGCTTCGGCTCCTGGATGCCGAAGGTGGGCCAGATCATCAGGTTCGAGCTGTGGATCGTGCGGTCCACGTTGACCGTGAGGGCGTCGAGCCACACGATCTTCCCGGCCTCCAGCGGGTCCACCGTGAAGGCGGCGGCGACCTCGGGCGTGAAGTCCTTCGCGCCCGGCAGGAAGTCCATCCCGAGGTTGAGCCCGTCGCTCGCGCGCAGCAGGTCCTGGACCTCCTGGTGCGGCTCGTGTGCGGCCACCACGGGGTCGAAGTGGACGCGGACCAGCTCGGGGAAGCGCAGGCCGAGACGGCGCGCCAGCTCACCGACGACGATCTCCGCGACGAGCGCCTTGCGGCCCTGCGCGGAGCCGGTGAACTTCACGACATAGGTCCCCAGGTCGTCGGCCTCGACGACGCCGGGCACGGATCCGCCCGCCCGCAGGGGTTCGATGTAGCGGGTAGCGGCGACCTCTCTCAGCATCTTCCGATGCTCCATGATCCATTCGCCTTACATTTCATGGTCAGCTCCAACGCGACACAGCCCGGAAACCTCCCCGATCAGCCCTGGGGAGAATCTGGGGAGTTTCGACTAGCATCGTCATCCTCCTAGCCCCCAGCAGTCCGTCGATGGCGGTGCGACCCTTGCTTCCGGCCTCCGGCATGAAGTGAGCATAGTAACCGAGCGTGACAGCCGGGGACAAGTGCCCGAGCCATCGCGCTGGCGTCACCACGGACTCTCCCGCCTCCAGCATGATCGAGGCGTAGGTGACCTTCCCCTGGTAGCAGACGGTGCCGCAGCCGGACGGGCCTTCCCGATTACAGCTACCGGTCCACAACCAGCAGCCGGACTCCGGGTCCACCTCAATCTTGCGAAGTGCGGTAATGGGGCTCTCGAACCCGCACACGCTGTGTAGCCGCCTGGCGTTGCAGAAGTCGGTGATCCAGGTGGCGGTCTTGATGCGTGCCTGTGCCGAGGGCGGAGGGCGCGGCCGGCTCCGCCGCCCGAAAGCCCGAGGCTAGGACGGTTGCAGAGGCGAGCAGAGGTAGTCAGAGGAAAACACTCGGATTGCCCCCGGTCCGGCCCGGGTCGCTCGGAGGCAGCCAGAGGCAGCGGCCTCTCCAACTGGCTTCTGAGCGACCTGAGTTGGGCGGTGTGGATCACAGTGGCGGCTCTGGCCCGAGTCCGACTCGTCTCCAGTCGAGCCGCAATTGAGGACGCCCGCCTCTGATCCGGGGCCCCGCGAGGAGGAACGGCCATGACCGGACCAGACCGAACCGACGGCCGCCCGCTCGCCGCGTCCCTCAGATGCACGTCCTCGCCGGCCATCCCCGTCACCGCTGCGGGGTACGGGCGCCACCCCCGTCCACGCAGAGGCGTGCCCGCAGAACAGCCGCGCTTCCACCACACATTTAGTTTCAAGTGAAACCGTATCGAAAGTACATATGACTGTAATGTGACTTCGTGACCACGCTTCCTCGCAGAACCCCCCCTGCCGCCTCACGTGCGACCGACCGTCCCGGGGACACCTCGCCTTTCGCGCTCGCCCAGCTGCTGCGCCGGGCGCACTGGCGTGCGGCCGCGGTCATGACGGAGGCGCTCCGCCCGCTCGGCGTCGAGTTGCGGCATTTCGCGGTGCTGCTGGTGCTGGTCGACCGCGGGCCCACGGTGCAGCGGGACCTGGCGGCGGCGACGGGGTCGGACAAGGCGGGAATCATGCGGGTCGTGGACGACCTGGAACGCATGGGACTGGCCGTACGCAAGACGGTTCCGGGGGACCGGCGGGTGCGGGCGGTGGAGATCACGCC
This sequence comes from Streptomyces sp. DS1-CR2, assembly GCF_055760475.1. Lineage (NCBI taxonomy): Bacteria > Bacillati > Actinomycetota > Actinomycetes > Kitasatosporales > Streptomycetaceae > Streptomyces > Streptomyces sp. DS1-CR2. The sequence continues at coordinate 6,976,289 of NZ_CM147085.1, read as the reverse complement.
TCGGGGTGTCGAGCTTTTCGATGCGGCGCATGTGGCGGCGGAGCCGCTGGCCGAGCGTCTGGTCGCCGAACTGGGACCCGGTGGGTCCGAGCAGTTGACGGGTCTGCTGACCCGGCTCGCACATCCCGCAGCGGGCGAGGCGTAAGCGCTCCCGCGCGGCGGCTGTCCGAGGCATGGACAGGTTCCATGTGTTCCATGTCGTACGGGCTTGCACGGCGCCCCCGCCTTGACGGCTGCGGCCATCGCCGCCACACACCGGCCCGGCTGCGAGCAGGGACGCCTCCGGTCGGGCGTCAGCATTGCCGAACAGGCCGAATGCACCCCCGACCGACACGTCGACCGACAGCAAGTCCGTGAAACCTGCGCACACCCCGTCGACCGGCGGTGAAGATCACCCGCGAGGGACCGGCAGACGACGGCGACTCGCGGCCCTCCCCTGCACGAGCCCCCTTCTCGATATGCACCTTCCCACGCATCGGATAGTGTTAAATGATACTGTCGCAGATGTAACGAGTATGTGCGCATCGAATGGAAGGGATGCAGGCGATCATGAACGTCTATGAGGCGGTCGCGAGTCGGCGAGCTGTGCGGGGATTCACCGACCAGCAGGTCCCGCGGGAGGTGCTGCAGCGTGTGCTGTCCGCCGCGGCCTGGACGCCGTCAGCGTCGAACCTCCAACCGTGGCATGCCTACGTGCTGACCGGCCGGCCGCTGGCTGAGCTCAAAAAGCGCACCGGCGAGCGCATAGCCGCAGGCGACCCCTGGGACGAGCCGGAGTACGAGCAGTACCCGACCGCACTGAAGAGCCCCTACCAGGAGCGCCGATCCGCCTTCGGTGAGCAGCGCTACGGCGCACTCGGCATTCCGCGTGACGACCTGGAGGCGCGCCAGAGAGCCTCTGCCGCGAACTGGGACTGCTTCGGTGCATCCGCCGCCCTGTTCTGCTACATCGACCGCTGCATGGGTCGACCCCAGTGGTCCGACGTGGGCATGTATCTGCAGTCCGTCATGCTGCTGCTCCGCGCCGAAGGGCTGCACAGTTGCACGCAGATGGCCTGGGCGAAGTATCACGAGACCGTCGCCGAGGTCCTGTCGCCCCCGGATGGACTCCTCCTCTTCTGCGGCATGTCAATCGGGCACGAGGACGTCACGGCAAGCCAACCCCGTATCGGCCGGGCGCCGCTCGAGGAGACAGTCACGTTCGTCGACGGCTGCTGACACCGTCGACGTCTGGATGCGGCGAGCCGGCCCTCTCGCCCGCCAGAGCTTCGACATCCGGTTCGGCTCCATCAAGCCCCCGGCCGGCACTGACGTTATGCACGGTCGTCCCGAAGAGCCGGGGCCACCTGGTGCGCCAGTACGAGGAAGCGGCTGAAGCAGCCTTGACTTTTGGTGGCCACAGTTCCGTTACCACTGGAGTTGCACCCTTATGCGCCTCATGTTCGGCAGGCAGTACCCCGGCCTTCAGGAGAGCACCTGGTATCCCGGGCCGGAGCCGTCCGCAATTGCGCGGTAGCCGGGTGGTCCCGCCACTAGACAGCCGTAACCTAAGGAACGGAGACCGCAGGATCATGGATCTCGAACCGTCCCCACCTGGATCGGACCTTGAAGAGGCTGTCTCGGTCTTCGTGCAGTACCGGACACGTCTCTTCGGAATCGCCTATCGCGTGCTCGGCAGCGTGGTCGAGGCCGAGGATGTGGTTCAGGAGGTGTGGCTACGCTGGCAGAAGACAGACCGTTCCGCGGTGGTCAGCCCGGTCGCCTTCCTATCGAGCGCCACAACCCGTATGGCGATCAACGTCACGCACTCGGCACGTGTGCGCCGGGAGACCTACATCGGGCCCTGGCTGCCCGAGCCCGTCGACACCAGCTCGGATCCGCAGGTGGGCGCACAGCGCGCAGAGGCCCTCGAACTGGCGCTGCTGCTGGTACTGGAGAAGCTGAGCCCCGCCGAACGCGCCGCGTACGTGCTGCGTGAAGCGTTCGATTACACCTACCCCGAGATCGCTGAAATCCTTCAGCTCAGCGTCGTCAACGTCCGGAAGATCGTCAGCCGCGCCCGCAAGCATCTGTCGGACGAGCAGCGGGAGAGCGTGGACACGGCGGAGCACAGACGCCTTTTGAACGCCTTCGTCTCAGCGGCTCAAACGGGCGATGTGGCTTCACTGGAGACCCTTCTCAGCGCCGATGCTGTCAGTCTGTCCGATGGAAACGGTCTCCGGGGCTGCGCTCGTATACCTGTGCTGGGCCGTTCACGTATCGCCAAAATGTCGACCTATCCACGGCTGTGGCGGGAAGCAGAGCTCAGGTTGGTCGACGCCAACGGCCTTACGGGCGTGACGATCAACCGGGATGGCCGAGTCATGGCATTCATGACGATAGCCGCCTCGACGGTAGGCATCCACAAGGTGATGTGGGTGTTCAGCCCGAGCAAGATCGCCGCGTTCCTCGAATCGTGTTCCCGCTGCGCGGCGACTCCGTCCAGTGCCGGGCGATGCGAGACTGCGCCAGGCGTGACGGGGCGCTCGTCGTGCGATCAACGCAGGCACCCGGCAGCGTTCGCCCCGCGTCGCCGGCAGGCTGGTTAGCCAGCACATCCGGGTCACGCAGAGGCGCTGATGCAGCCGACCTTCCCGACTGGCTTCGTTCACTTTTAACTCGTGAATAAAGCCAGTGCGGGCCGCGTCCGCGATCACCGCGGCGTCCTTCGCATCGGTCTTGGCCTCGCCCGGATACAGGTCGGCGATCCGGCGCATGGCATGTCCCGGCAGGTAGGCGACCTTGCAGCCGGCGTCCCGGGCCACGGTCAGCGGGAGGGCGCCGATGGAGGCGGGCTGGTCCACGATCACCAGGACGGTGCCGAACTTGGCGGTCAGTTTGTCGAAGACGGCCCGCAGCTTCGGCTCGCTGTTGGGCAGCTGTTTGTCGAGGACCTTCTTCCCGGCTGGAGTGAGCCCGTGGCCGTGATGAGGGGTCTTGCCGACGTCCAGGCCGAGGAATACGCCCACGTCTTCGGTGTCGAACATCGCGCCCTCCCAGGGGAGTTGAACGTGCTGGCCTCGGCTTCGGTGTCGTACGCGCGCATCCACGTTATGCAGACCTGCCGCCCGCGAGCTGTCCGGCATTGCGCCGGACCGGACGGTGGTCGGGCCTCTCATCAGCGTCTCCGACGGCACCTGCCGGGCCCGGTGACACCACCCCCCAGGTCATGCCTTCGACAGGGGGACACAGTCATGCCGGGCCCGGAGGCCAGCGGCCCTCTTGCAGGACCGCCGAAAACATAACTGGGGGGCCGAGGTGGACGCTCATCGACCTGGGCCCTTCTGCGCGGAACCCATGCGGTGAGTCAGTCAGCACCTCATGTTCGGTCGGCGTGACGAACCAGCGGGAAGAGCCGCCCAGAAATCGCGGCCACCCCGCCTTGCCCCGCGCTGGGTCCGAATGACGCCCATGACGGGTGACGGCCGCAGCCGCAGGACAGGACAGAGCGGTCTCCCACGCGATCCCCAGTGGGCGCACCTGGCGTGGCGGCAGTGGCGCGTGGTCATCCAGGAGCACCGTGCGCACCAGAGAACCGACAGCACCGAGCGGCGATCGCACGGCCGCACTACAGCGCCCAGAAGCGATCAGGACCAGCCATCGCCCTGCTGTGACGGGTTTCGGTGCGAGCCGGGGTCGCGGGGGCTGGGGGACTCGTTCCAGGAGCGTAGTTTGTCGGGATTAAGGACGACCCAGACCTGTGTGACGTGGTGGTCGGCGGTGTCGAGGCTGATGACGGCGGCGACCTGATGGTCGTAGCGGGCGATGAGACCGGTGCACCCGTTGACGGAGTGGGTGGTCAGCGTGGTACGAGGGTGGCGAGCCAAGAGTGTCAGCAGGCTATGGGCGACCTGACGGCTGCCGTGTACGGGCCTGCTCAGTGCCCGGACCTTGCCGCCGCCGTCAAAGAACGCCGTGGCGTCCGGACACAGCAGCGACTCGAGCAGTTCGGCATCCTCGTTCACGCAGGCCTGGCGGACTGCGCTGGCGAGGACATCGCGCTCGTCCGGCGGGGTGGGGCTTGAGCGCTGCATCCGAAGGCTGTGGCGGGCCCGGTCGGCGAGTTCCACACAATCCGGCTCTGAGCGTCCCACGATGTCGGCTACTGTGCCGGGGGCCATCCTAAAGACGTCATTAAGCACGAACGCCGCCCGCTCGGCCGGCGACAGAGAGTCCAGCGCGTCGAGCAGAACCCGGCTGACCTCCTCCGCCAGGCTCGCCTGCGCCCCATCGGCGTCTCCCGTCTTCGTATGGTGCTCCTCCCTCTGGTCCCTCCGACCGGCCGCACCCCGGCGGGAGTCGGCGAGCAGCTCCAGACAGATACCGCCCGTAGTCTTCACAAGCCAGCGCCGGGGAGCTGTGATCCGCCCGCGCTCCGCGTCGGACAGCCCGTACCACCGGCGGTAGGTCTCACCGACGGCACTCTCCGCCTCACGGGAACTGCCCAGCATCCAGTAGGCGACATCCAGCAGGTGCCGACGCTCGTCAAGCAACTCCGCGACCGGCACCGCGTCAGTATCGTCCATACGGCATCCTCCTGCTCACACGGCACCACACAACACGGCCGCCCCCAATGATCCCTTCGGCCTTCACGAGGGCTTCAGAGATTTCCGCGCGCCGATGACAGGGTGCCACCATGCAGCGCCTGCGCCCGGCAAAGGAACTCTCACAGCCGATGACTGAGTCCTCGCACACGACACACCTCCTTCGTTTCTCGGCTCGATCCTTTGACCGGGCATGCACGCGTCTTGTGACATCAGCTGTCCCAGACCCTTGCCCGTGCTGACCGACGCGCACGGCACCTCGCTGTGCGTTTCACTGACCTCTTTCATCCTGTGCCGTGGGGATGAAACGGGCCGGTCAGGCAAAATTGCATGGCGAGGCACGCCGTCGGCGCTGTGGTGATCTTGCCTTGGCACGACGGCTGCCTCACCGAGACCGGGCTGGCCCTCACCTCACATCACCCGAAGCCAATCCGAAAAGGTCAGTAGCAGCCACAGGATCGTTGTCTGGTCCTCGGGTTCGCGGGCCCTCAAGCCGTCGCGGAGCAGGGCGACCTGGGTGACGTGGCGAGCGTCGTAGGCGTCTGTCTTGCGGTCGCCGCCGGTGGACAGCAGTCGGGCCCGGGCCGACAGTGGAGGGCACGTCCACCACGTTCTCGCCTGCGGCGGCCAGCTGCTGGGCGAGAGTGCGGCCCAGGCCGCGGGCGCCTTCGACGGCGAAGCGGCGTTCGGGCCACTGCTCGCAACAGCGCAGCAGCCGGCGGAACGTGCCGGCGTTGACGACGACCCGACGCTGGCCACCTGGTGGTCCGCGACGTCGACAGCGACGGTGGTGCTGGCCATCCACGGAGTCGGTCCCGAAACCGCCGCCCGGCTCCTGACCGCTGTCGGCGACAATCCCGAACGCCTGCGGTCCGAGGCAGCTTCGCCCATCTGTGCGGTGCCGCTCCCATCCCCGCCCCATCCGAACGCAGGGACCGACACCGACTCAACCGCGGAGCAACCGTTCCGCCAACACGGCCCTCTACCGCATCGCCGTCGTCCGAACGCTCCGTAGCCCGCGAGGTCTTCAAGGCCCTCACCTGCACCGATAGCAACAAGAAAGTCCTTACGCGGGCCGCTTGACCCAAGATGGGAGCATCTCCTGCGCCGATGGGTTGAGACTTCGAATGGGTTGAGACTTCGAACACCTTCTCCACCGGCACGGGGGTCTTGTGTGTTGCGGCACCGACGCTGTCACCCGATCAGTGCCACGCTGCAAAACTCACGCTTTCGCAGCTACGCAGAACTCGACTGCGTGTCACAAATACTCCGGGTGTCCGGTCTCAGTCATAGCCCCGGCGCCTCTTCGCAGAGACGATGAAGACCATGATCGGGCTCCGGGGTCTCCTGCCGAATGACGAACCCTGGAGGTCCGCATTTCCATCGCTGCTGAACGACGAGGCAAGTACGCCATGTATTGGCGCGAACGGGCGGCTTGTCTACGTGTGGACCCTGATCTTTTCTTTCCCATAGGACACAGCGGCCCGGCGCTCACACAGATCGACGAAGCCAAGGCTGTCTGCGGTAGTTGCCCTGTTCTGGAGCAGTGCCTCGGCTGGGCCGTGGGCGTGGGGCAGGTGGAAGGCATCTGGGGCGGCATGACGGAAAGCGAACGCCGTGCGATCAGGCGGCGTGGCGCCCGCCGGGGCAAGGAGATGATCACCAAGGCGGCGTGATGGTTCCCCACTCACCGCCGCCGGAGTGAGCTTCGCGCCGGACTCTCCGGACCAGCCTGCGTAACTGCGCCGGGAACAGCGGCGGCCGCACGCCAGGCTGAGCACCCAGTCACCCTGTCGAGCGCGGGAGTAGCGGGCAGCGTCAGGACAGTCTGGGAGCGTCCTGCCCGGCCAACGCGAGGGTTTCGGCGACGTACAGGTGGATATGACCTGCTGGACAGTGAGGGTTCTCTGGCCACCGGCACGCGATGTTGAGGGCAAGCCCGGCACCGGCGTCACTCGCAGCGGTGAAGACGGGTAGCTGATGTGACAACGCGGTCGATCAGAGCCGGGCGCTGTGAAGTTTCGGGATCGTCACAGTTCTCGCTGAGGTGGTTCTTGTAGCCGACCCAGGCGAGTCCACGCGCAAAGACCGCTTCGAGCGAGGGGTATGAGTCAGTGGCGATTTGCCCGGCCAACTCGCGCCGGTCCTGTTTCGTCGGTCGGAAGCCGGCAGGCGTCACCCCGCGTCCCGTAGCGTTCCTGTCATGCCGGATCCACGATCGTGCGCATCCACTCCGGCGCGACTACGGCGAGCGCCTGCGACATCTCCCGCAACACCTCACCCACGAACTCGAGGCTGTTGCGGGCGTGTACAGCAGCCAGGACTTGTGCGGTCGGTGCGATGTCGCCCTCTGAAGATCGTTTTTCGAAGTAATACTTGCCCCTCTCTTGTCACAGATCCAGTTCATCTCCTGTCTTATGTCGGGAGGTGGCAACACGCATGAACCGAGGGTGGAATACCGTGCCAGTGCCTCATGCAGTCGCGACTGTCGGATTCACCCCCGAGTCCCGGCACAGCGTGCGCCGAGAACACGAGGAAACACTTAGAGCTGCGATGGATTTCAATGCATTGATCGCCCAGGACAATGCGGCCCTGGAACAAGGCCTGCTTCCCGCACCAACGCTGCGTGACGACAACTTCTCGGCCGCTTCCTGTTACGTTCCAGGGCGGGCTCACTCGCTGTTGTGCGGTGACTTCTACGACATTGTGCAAACCGAGGACTCGACCGTACACGTGATCTTGGGAGATGTCTCGGGACATGGAGCGGCTGAGGCCGCCCTGGCGATTCACCTGCGCCTGGCTTGGCGGACCGCCGTTCTTTGCGGCAAGACCCAGTTCGAGCAACTGCGCATCCTGGAGAAGGTCCTGATCGATGAGAGAGCGGACGACGACACCTACACCACTGTTGTGTCGCTGGTGTTCCCTCCAGGAGGATCGTCTTTGAAAGTGGTGAGCGCGGGACACCCGGGGCTTCTGCTACGCAGCCAGAGGGAAATCCGCTGGGTCGAGCCTCGGGCTGGAATCGCCCTCGGCCTGTTTCCGGGATACGAGGACTGGACGCAGACCGATGTCTCGCTTTCCCCGCGCGACAGCGTGGTGCTCTTCACCGATGGACTGTACGAAGGAAGGACTGCCCCCTCCACACGACTTGGCGAGGAAGGCCTCCTGCGGCTGGCGGTGCAGCACGTACACCTGCCCGGGCAGGAGTTCATCGACGCCCTGGTCCACGGCGCTGCGTCCAGGGCGGCGCCCTTCGGGGGCCTGGCGGACGACATAGCGGTGCTTCATCTGGGCTGGAACTCAGAGAGCTGACCGCCCGTGTCGGTATGTCATTGGCGATGATCGATTACGCCTGGACCGAGGTCTTCTGCGTGAGGCGATCACAGAGTGCCTGGCCGAGTGTCTCGTGCTGCCGGTCCTCCACCAGCTCGACCGGGCGCACCTACGCGGAGCGACGCGGTCAACAGTTCCTCGTACTCCAGGACCGCCGGCCGGAACCGCAGGTCTCGCGGATCTGCTTTCGGTGACGCTCAACGACCGCCAGGTCGTACTTCGCAAGCTCTCCGGCCGGCACCTTCACCAGACCGGCGACGTACCTACGGCAGGCTGCAGGAACTCCGCGTCAGACTCCGGGCCTCTTCCGGCGACCACTCAGCCCGCCCCTTCCCGCCGACCCTGCGGGTGTTCAGCCGGACATCGCAACGAGAGGCCCAGCACCGAGAAACACGCTGTGCGCACCGTTGTCTGGATTTCCGGATGCTCGAAACTGATGACCCCCGGTCACCGGAGGGACGGATGATGTAGACGCGAGCGCCTTGCTCGCAGATCCCTACATCAGCTCTGTGCCGTGTGGCTTTTCCGTCGTCGGCCGTCTGGGACCGGGTCAGACATGGGCGAAGCGAATACCGATGGTTCAGTGCAACGTCCCCAGGGTCACAGCGACACATAGCATCGTGGCGGTGATCAGAGCCATCGCGGTCGCCGTTCCGCGCAGCCAGTGCCTGAAGCGCACTTGGTGTTGCTCTTGCTCCAGGCTGATGCGGTCCGAGATGTGCTCGGTGACCATACGAGCTACGTACTTCTGCTCGTCGAGATACCACAGCTCGATATTGGTCTTCTGCTCCAGGGTCAGACCTGTGGCCCGCGTGGTGAAGGCTGCCACACGCTGACGTGCTGCATGCAGATGAGCCTCCCCGTAGAGGTATGTTTCGATGTCGGTGAGGCCGCGTTCAGCCTCCTTGCTCGGGTCCATGGTGTCCTCCAGTGAGGGAAAGGCCAGTTGTGATGATTCCGGGAGCCAGGAGTGAGACGGTTGACAAGCCAGTCGCCGTAGTGAGTAGGCGTGGTGCAGGCATCAACATCGGGAAGGAGGTCATGACGTCGAAGTCCGGCACCGAAGTAAGGACTGCGGTGGGGGAACAGAAGGCGGTAGACCCCGATGTCGGTGAGGGGTGCGCGACCGAACGTATCGAGCCGGAACTGGCCCGGGCCGCAGTCTCACGAACGCCGAGGAGAGGCCTGAAAGAAGCGAGAGCGTCTTCGATCAGCTCAACGGCCCGTTGAGGCGTCTGGTCCGGCAGTCCGAAGGTCGGGAGCCGAGCGGAGTGCCTGCGTGCTGGAGGCTCAGAGCGTAAAGACCTCCGCCAACGTACCCGCGGCCGACCAGGGCATCGACGCCGGCAAGAAATCACGGGCCGAAAGCCGGCACATCGGCGTCGGCACCCCCGGCCTCCTGCTGGCGGCTGGATGACCACGGCGAGCGTCTCGGACAACTCCGGCGGCATCCACCTGCCTTCGGGCATCGCCGATGCGAACCCTCGTGTCACCAAGGCGTGAGCCGACACCCGCTATCGCACCAGAGCCATCGACCACAGCGCTTGCCACGGTATCGACGTTGAAGTCGTCCAACGCGTCCCCGGCGTCAGAGGCTTCAAGGTGATTCCCCGGCGTTGGGTTGTCGAGCGGACCTCGGCCGGCTCATGCACCACCGCCGACTCGCCCGAGACTAGGCAACCCACCCGCGAAGCCACCCCGAACTGGCGCGACACCTGAACCTCGAACCAAACAACCTCGGCCGGACAAGTGGTCTTTGGGTCTTTCCGGCATGCTCATGCGACTGAGCCGTCGCCCGCCCGGCTCTCATTGCCGGTTCGGATTGCCGTTCGTGACGAACGCGTCCCGTGGATGCTGAACGGAGGCAAGGGAGACGAGATCCCTGCCCCACAGTGCGGCGGTGAGCCAGACGGCGAGAACGCGGACCTTGCGCTCCCAGCTGGGCACAGCAAGGACGTGATAGCCCCGGTGCATAAGCCAGGCGGGAAGTCCCTTGACAACGATGCTCTTGTACTGGAAGACGCCTTGTCCGAGACCCAACGTCGCCACCACTCCCAGACTGCTGTGGCGATAGTTTCGGATCTTGCCACCCCGGAGGCTTGCTGCGATGTTCTGTGCAAGGCGCTTGCCCTGCCGCACGGCATGCTGGGCGTTCGGCACCGTACGCGCGCCCGGTACGGGAGAAGCGAGGTCCGGAACGGCCGCATCGTCTCCGGCCGCCCACGCATCCGCCACGGGTTCGCTGTCGGTGCCCACGCGCAGATCAGGCCTCACCACGATCAGGCCCCTCTCATCGACGGGCAGATCCGTGTGGTTGTGCACGATCGGATTCGAAGCGTTCCCAGCGGCCCAGACGATCAGCGCGGAATCGAATTCCTCACCGTTGGACAGCACAACGTGGCCGTCTTCGGCAGAGAGCAGCTGCGTGTTCAGGTGGACTCGCGCGCCGCGCTGTTCCAAAGAGCGCACGACCCAGGCACCAGGCTTGTCTCCCACCTCGGGCAGGATTCGGCCTCGGGCCTCAACCAGGTGGAACGACACCTCGTCGAAGCGTAGCTCCGGGTAGAACTTGACCATCGCAGTCGCCAGCGACAGCAGTTCACCGAAGCCTTCGACGCCGGAGAACCCGCCACCCACGAACGTGACGGTGAGCAGCCTTTGCCGCTCGGCGCCAGGCGGTAGTGACGCCGCCTGATCGAACGCCGTCATCAGCCGATCTCGAATGGCCACCGCCTCCTCCACATGCTTCAGGCCTATCGCCTGCTCCGCCAGCCCGGGTACAGGGAAGGTGCGGGTCACGGCGCCGGCAGTGACCACAAGGGTGTCGTATTGAAGTTCGTGGTCTGCTCCGCTCGCAGAGCGCACGGACACCGTCCGGTCTGCGTGGCGGATCTCGGTCACGCTCCCGGCGATCAGCCGGGTGCTGCGCAGGTGTCGTCGCAACGATACGGCAGCGTGACGTGCCTCGACCGATCCAGCCGTCACCTCCGGCAGGAAGGGTTGGTACGTCATGTAAGGACGCGGGTCGACAACCGTGACCCGCGCCTCGCCCCTATGCAGCTTCTTCTCAAGGCGCCAAGCGGTGTAGAAGCCCGCGTAGCCTCCACCGACAATCAGAATCTCACGCATCGGTCCCTCTGTTCGTTGTGCGACACCAGATAGACCAGACGGGTCAGCACGGTGTGACACGGCTGTGCACGATGGAGCGACGGAGTCAATTTCGTCACAGAACTTGGGGGCATCCGGTCCTCACTCAAGGCAGCGGTGTGGGCCACGAAGGCAGGCGAACGCTGTCGTCGCCAAGCGTGATGTTGGCATGAGGTGTGGGTGTGACTCGACCGTCGAGAGAGGGCCTGACTGTGCTCGTTGTTCCGGATCCGAGATCGTCAGAGGGCTGCTGACCCGGTACGCGCACCGTCTGGCTGCGCCGTTCCCATGGGCGGACCCTGCACGACCCCAAAGAGGCCCGTGATCGCCTGTCCCGCCCGATCCGGCTGTCGTTACACTCGCTATAGTCTTATTCGATACCGTCACGTGTTTGACTATGGTTGAGCACTGATCTCCTCTTGGAAGGAAACCCATGGCCACGCTGCTGCACATCGACTCGTCCGTGTTCCCCGGCGAGGCATCCTCGTCCCGTTCGGTCACGGCCGCCTTCCGCAAGACGTGGGAGGAACAGCACCCGGAGGGCACGGTGATCTACCGCGACCTCGCCGCCACCCCTGTGCCGCACATCACCGCAGCCGCCTGGTCCGCCGGCTACAGCGCCCCGTCCGAGCGCACTCCGGAGCAGTCCGCCGCGTTCGCCGCACGGGTGGAGCTCATCGAGGAACTGGAGCAGGCGGACGCCGTCCTGATAGGCGCCCCCATGTACAACTTCTCGATCCCCTCGACCCTCAAGGCATGGCTGGACAGCGTGCTCCTCCTCGGCCGCACTGCGGGCGAGACGCCCTCCGCCCAGGGCACCCCGACCGTGGTCGTCGCCAGCCGCGGCGGCTCCTACGCGCCCGGCACGCCGCGCGAGGGCTACGACTTCGTACAGAACTACCTGGAAGCCGTCCTCAAGAACACCCTCGGCCTGGACCTCCACTTCATTGTCCCGGAACTCACCATGGCCCCCCGCAACCCGACCATGACAGCACTCATCCCGCTCTACGAGACCTCCCGCAAGCGTGCCTTGGAGGACGCGGCCGCCAAGGCCAAGGAGCTCGCGGAACTCCTCGCCGCGTAACCACCCGGCACTTGGACACCGTGGGACGCCTCGGCACAGGACGTCACACGGTGTCTGTGTTGCCTGCGCCCCGCCTGAGACGGTGGCGATCAGCCCTTGATCGACGGTGGGTTGGTCCAGATTTTGGAGCCGCCAGCCGGCCGCGCTTCTGGACGATGGCGGCGAAGTCCTACCTGCAGCCGGGCCGGTGTGTGGCGGCGATGGCCGCAGCCGTCAAGGCGGGGGCGCCGTGCAAGCCCGTACGACATGGAACACATGGAACCTGTCCATGCCTCGGACAGCCGCCGCGCGGGAGCGCTTACGCCTCGCCCGCTGCGGGATGTGCGAGCCGGGTCAGCAGACCCGTCAACTGCTCGGACCCACCGGGTCCCAGTTCGGCGACCAGACGCTCGGCCAGCGGCTCCGCCGCCACATGCGCCGCATCGAAAAGCTCGACACCCCGAGGCGTGATCTCCACCGCCCGCACCCGCCGGTCCCCCGGAACCGTCTTGCGTACGGCCAGTCCCATGCGTTCCAGGTCGTCCACGACCCGCATGATTCCCGCCTTGTCCGACCCCGTCGCCGCCGCCAGGTCCCGCTGCACCGTGGGCCCGCGGTCGACCAGCACCAGCAGCACCGCGAAATGCCGCAACTCGACGCCGAGCGGGCGCAGCGCCTCCGTCATGACCGCGGCCGCACGCCAGTGCGCCCGGCGCAGCAGCAGGCCGAGAGCGAAAGGCGAGGTGTCCCCCGGACGGTCAGTCGCACGCAAGGCGGCGGAGGGGTGAGGAGCGTCGGCAATCACAGCTCCAGGTTACCAGCCACCCATTCATCCGATACGGTATCGTTTGAAACAAAATATGGTATGCCCGCCTCCGCTGCACCCACGCAACGTCGGTGCGAGCTCGCGCCGGGATGCCGAACGCTCGTCTTGACGGCGGTCTGCCGTGGAACGATCGTGGATAGAGCCGATGGCAAAGGCAATCCGGCGGTCATCCGGCACGGCACACCAAGTAGGCACCATGACGCACTCCCCCGCATGGTTCGGTCCGCTGCCTCCAGGATCGGCACGAATCCGCGTCGACGCAGCCGCGGCCATCGCCGTCTCCGACCCTTCTGGCCGGATAATCCTTTGGACCAACGCTGCACAGCTGCTGTGGGGTTACGCGCCCGAAGAAGTCATCGGCAAGTCCCTCACCAGTCTCTTCACCACCGACGGGGCGGCGCTGTTGCACCGTGACGGCCGCTCTGTCGAGGCGCAGGTCTGTGTGTCGCCTTTGGGGGCGTCTGAACGGCCGGGCGGGTTTCTGCTGACCGCACAGCCTCGGGTGTCTGCAGAGGCTCGGTCGAGTGCACAGGACCCCGGAGACGAGGCGTTGATGCGGTGGGTGTTCGAGCAACATCCATCTCACCTCGGGATATTCGACTGCGAAGCCCGGAGCCTGAAGCAGAACCGGACGATGGCCCGGGCAACCGGTTTGCGCGAGGACGAACTCCGCGACCGGCGCATCAGCGACCTGATCCCGGATGCCCCGCTGATCGAGAACGACCGATGGATCCGGCAGGTGGCCTCGACGGGCGACCCGGCGCAGAGAGAGGCTTTCCTCAAGGTCCCCGGCGAACCGAAAGCGCACGCCTGGACCGTGGATTACTTCCCGCTCAAGGACTCGGTGGGCCGGGTACGCGCGGTGGCGATGACAGCGTACGACTATTCCGAGCAGTACGAGTCACGGGAGCGGCTGTCCCTGCTTGGCGAGGCCCGCACCCGCATCGGGGCCAGCCTGGAACTGGAGGGGACGGCTGAGGAGCTCGCTGAGCTCCTCGTGCCCCGTTTCGCGGACGTCGTCAGCGTCGACCTGTTCGAGGCGGTGTTCGGCGGTGAGCTGCCCGCGGCTGTTCTCTCCGGCCCCGTTCTGCTGCGCCGGGCCGCACAACGGCCGGAGTTCTTCGCGGCAGGGGCGCGTCCTGCCCCGGGCGAGACCCGGTGGCACCCGGCTTCCTCACCGGTCAGCCGTTGTGTGGCGACCGGGAGAGCGGAACTTCACGACTTCACCGATCCAAAGGTGACCCGGTGGTTCGCCGACGAGCCCACGACGGCGGCAGAGCTGCACGCCTGTGGAGCGCACTCGCTGATCACGGTGCCGATCCGAGCCCGCGGCACTACTCTCGGAGCCGCCGCTTTCCTCCGCCATGGCGCCTCCCGTGAGTCTTTCGCCGCCGACGATCTGACCGTCGCCGAGGACTTGGTCGCTCGTGCCGCGATCTGCCTGGACAACGCCCGCCGGTTCACCCGCGAACGCGGCATCGCGCTGTTGCTGCAGAGCACCCTGCTGCCGCGTGGCCCGATCACGCATCCGGGCGCGGAGACCGCTGCCCGTTACCTGCCTGCCGACCGCGCCGCCGAGGCGGGTGGGGACTGGTTCGACGTGATCCCCTTGCCCGGCACTCGTGTCGGCCTGGTCGTCGGGGACGTCGTCGGCCACGGCATCGGCGCCTCGGTCACCATGGGCCGGCTACGGACGGCGGTACGGACCCTCGCGGACATCGACCTGCAGCCCGACGAGCTCCTCACCCACCTCGACGACATGGTGACCCACCCGGTGGAAGAGACGGGCGACGAGGCCGATGGCGGTGTCGCCGGTTACGACGCGATCCCCGGCGACATCGGCGCCAGCTGTCTGTACGCCGTCTACGACCCGGTGTCCGGTACCTGTGCGCTGGCCCGGGCAGGTCACCCGCCCCCGGTTCTGGTGCGCCCGGACGGCACCACACAGGTCCTCGACGTGCCCGCCGGGCCCCCGCTCGGGCTGGGCAGCCTGCCGTTCGAGGCGACGGAGGTGAACATTCCCGAGGGCAGCCTGCTGGCATTGTTCACCGACGGACTCGTCGAAACCCGCGGCCACGACATCGATGAACGGATCGACGAGTTGCGCCGCGCCCTGGCCCGGCCCGTGCCCTCGCTGGAAGAACTGTGCGACACAGTCCTGGAGTCCTTGCACTCCGACACGCGGACCGACGACATCGCCCTGCTCGTCGCGCGCACCCGGGTCCTCGGGAAGGAACACGTCGCCGAGTGGGACGTCCCCGCGGACGCGGCCGCTGTGGCGGAGACACGCAAGCTGGTGGACGAGCGGCTCACCGCGTGGGGGCTGGAGGAGGCCGCGTTCACCATGGAACTGGTGGTCAGCGAACTGGTCACCAACGCAATCCGATACGGCACCGAACCGATCCGTCTGCGGCTGATCAAGGAGCGCTCCCTCATCTGCGAGGTCTCCGACAGCAGCAACACCGCCCCTCACCTGCGCCGGGCCCAGGTCAGCGACGAGGGCGGCCGGGGACTGTTCCTCGTCGCCGAGCTCACTCAGCGCTGGGGCACCCGCTACACCTCAGCGGGCAAGACCATCTGGGCTGAACGAGCCCTGGGTCGATCGCCGCGGACGGCGCCCTCTTTCTGACAGTCCGATTGCTCCTGGCGCCTACACCCCGATTTCCGGTTGCCGTCCGCAGATCCGCTCGATGGCCCGGCGCTTCGCCGACGGGGTCGGTGTCACAGACCGGGTGGCCGCCCGGTCCTAACTGGGGAACCCAATCCGATCCGACGCCGTCGTGAGAAAGGCGGAGGGTTTACTTGTCGCAAAGACCAACCTCATCGAGCCGTCCGCCCGGGGATCCGCCGTCGACGGGCTTGCACAGCCTTCCCCGTCCCGTGGCCGTGGTGGTGGGCGCCGGTGGAGTACTCGGAGCGGCGCACGTCGGTATCGGGTACGCGCTGGAACAGCGCGGATTCGTCCCGGATATGATCATCGGAACGTCGGTGGGTGCTCTCAACGGAGCCATCGCGGCCGCCCACCCCGACAGGGCCGCGCCGTGGCTGGACCAAGTGTGGACCCACTTGCACCGCCGTGAGGTCTATCCGCTGGGCCACCGCCTGTTCTCACGGGCCAGCGTCTTCACCGATCGCGGCCTGCGTCGGCTGATCGCCCGGGCCGAGCTGCCGTCGCGGATCGAGCAGCTGTCGATCCCCTTCACCGCAGTGGCCATGGACCTGGTCACCGGCAATTCGGTGCTGCTCGACCACGGCGACCTCGAGTCCGCGCTGCTGGCCAGCGCAGCCATTCCCGGGATGCTCCCCCCGGTGGATCGTGGAGGGCGGGTGCTCGTCGATGGCGGGGTGATCGCCTATGTCCCGGTACTGGCGGCCCTGCAGGCCGGGGCGGCGAGCGTGGTGGTGCTGTCGACCGGGCCGGAGAGCTCACCGTTGCGCCCCACCACCCCACGCCGACGTGCCAGTGCCATCGCCGCCAGGGCCGGGACACTGTTGTTGCACCATCAGATCGAGCGTGACCTGCATGAGGTGTCCAAGCACATCCCGACCGTCGTGCTGCCGACCGGCATCGAGGCCTGGCCCGCTCCGTGGGACTTCCGCCAGGCCCAGCGCCTGATCAGCACCGCGTCCCGCACGGCGGGGCGCTTTCTCGACGGGCTACGCATCAGCGGTCCGGGCCTGTACCGGCTCGACGGCCCTCCGCTGACATCCGCCAGTCCGGGCGAGGCATCCACTTCTTCGATATCAGGGGTTGACCTGTGAGTACCATCGCGTTCCTCAACATCGGCATGCACGGGCACGTCAACCCGACGCTGCCGGTTGTGGCCGAACTCGTTCGGCGCGGCCACACCGTGACGTACCACACCCCGCCCGCGTTCCACGAGGAGATCGAGGCCACCGGCGCGACTGTGTACCCGTACCCCGGGGGCGACCAGCCGCTCCCCGACCCACCGACGCCGGCCATGTTCATAGAGACGCTCGGGCTCGCCGCCGTCCGCTTGCTGCCCGCTGTGCTCACCGATCTGCGCCGCGTCCGACCCGACCTGATCGTCCACGACAGCGACTGCCTGTGGGGCGCAATCGCCGCCCGCGAACTCAAGGTGCCTGCGGCTTCGTCGTTCACCACGTTCGCCTACAACCGGCACGTCCCCAGCATCACCCGCGGCTCGTGGGACCTGCTGGCCGCTGCGATGGCCCGGCCCAGCGGCCTCCAGGCCTACCTTCGGTCCCGCTGGAGTCTGCATCGCCGCTACGACACGCGTGGACTGCCACTGGTCGACTTGATAAACATCCGCCAGCCACTCAATCTGGTCTACACCTCGCGGGCGTTCCAGCCTGCCGCCGAGGAATTCAACCAGTCCTACCGGTTCGTCGGCCCAAGCGTCGGGGCCCGTCCCGTCGACCCGTCGTTTCCGGCCGAACAGCTACGGGAACCAGTCCTGTACGCCTCGCTGGGCACCGTGTTCAACGCCGCCCCGCAACTGCTGCGCACCTTCGCTACCGCGCTCGCCCCGCTGGGCGGGACCGTGATCATCGCCACCGGGCAGACCGATCCCTCCGCTCTGGAGCCGTTGCCGGCCAATGTGCTCGCCCGTCGCTTCGTACCGCAACCGGAGGTACTGGCCCGCGCGGCGCTATTTGTCACCCACGGCGGGATGAACAGTGTCAACGAGGCCCTGTACGCCGGGGTCCCGATGCTGGTGGTCCCGCAGGGTGCCGACCAGCCGATGGTGGCCCGACAAGTCGCCGAGCTCGGCGCCGGACTGTCCATCCGTACCCAGGACGTCACCGAGGCCTCCGTACGTGCCCTCGCCCGGCGCCTGCTGGACGACCCCTCGTTCCAGGCAGCCGCAGCGACTCTGCGGGCCGCCCAGCTGGAGGCGGGGGGGTACCTGCGGGCCGTCGACGAACTCGAGCGATACCTGGATGCCGCCGACTCGGTCAGTCGACCGGCTCCCGTCGATCCGGCACCGCGAGGCTGAGCGATGTCACCTGTCGTCGTCGTCCTGTTGCTGTTCGGCGGGCTGTCGGAGGCCGCCGGGCGCATCCTGCCCATGGTGGCGTGCCGGCCCGGCATGTCGCGGACATCTTTGTCCGGGCTGCTACTGGCCGGTGGCTTGGCGGAGGGTGCTGTGTTCACCCTGTGGCCACTGACCGCGGAGACCCTCGCCCAGCTGGTGCATTCCCCAGCACCGCCAGGCGGCGGGTTGGTGTGGACACCCGGCCTGGTCGCCCCGCTGGTGCTCGCTGCCGTCCTTGCGTTCCCGTTGCTCGGGCCCCTGTTCCACCTGCTGCTGTTTGTCGGGGTCGGAGCCGGTCTGGCCGGTCCACTCGCCGCGGCGACCGGGCTGGGCTGGTGGTCCGCCGCCGGTTGTGTGGCCGTCGCCGGGGTGGGCCTGGGGGTTGCTGTAGAGACTGTTCGGCGCCTGGTCGTGAGAATCAGTGCGCCCAAGACTCCGGAGTCGATCGCATGAACGATTTTCTGCTCTGGGTCTGCGTGCTCGGGCCGGTTCTGCTCGTTGAAGCTTTGCTGGCCCGCTACGAGGTGCTGGCCTACAGCGCCGGCTGGCGGAGCCCTGTCACCGCGCTCCCGAAGGGTGTGCCCTATGCCCGGGGCGCGGCCTCTGACAGTCCGCCAGATGCCTACCTGGTCTACCTGGACGGCATCGGGAAGCGCCGCTCCCGCGACACTCGTGACGGCGGCCAGCTGGTCAGGGCCGTGATCGCCGGAGCGCCGGAGCTGCGGGTACTGGGTCAGGTGCAGCCCTACTCGCCACTGGCAGAACCGCTTGCTGAGCGGCCCGTGTGGTCGTGGGTGGGCCGCCGCGTCGGTCTGCTGCTGTTCCTGCACAATGTCATGCAGACCTTCGTCGCCGCCGACCACCGGTACCGTCCTCTGTACGACCGGGCCGTCGGCTCCCAGATCGCCGCTCAACTCCGGCTCGCCGGCTACCAGCCCGACAGCGGTATCCCCGTGGTGCTGCTCAGCTACAGCGGCGGCGCCCAGGTCGCCGCAGGCGCGGTCGACGCACTGCACACCCAGCTGCGCTGCCCGCTTCTACTGATCATGCTCGGCGGATTCCACAACGGTGCCAACGACCTCACCCATGCCGAGCACGTGCATCAGCTCACCAGCGCGAACGATCGGATCGAGCGGGTCGGCACCTGGATATTCCCTCAACGCTGGCGGCTGTTCCGCCGTAGCCAATGGAATCGGGCCCTTCGCGCCGGGAAGATCACCGCACATCGGCTCGACCCGGCCACCCACGTCGGGCCGCGCAGCTACATCAGCCCGGAGGCGCAGCTGCCCGATGGCCGCAGCTACCTGGACCGCACCACCGACACCGTGATCGCCATCATCCGTGCCCGCTACGGCGCGACCGTGGCGACAGATGTCGACGACCTGTTGCCATGAAGATCGCCCGCGGGCGGCGGGGCGCCGGCCGTCGCCCGGGACAGAGCAGCACCAGGGCCCAGATCCTCACGGCCGCCCTCGATCTCTTCGCTGCCAAGGGCTATGCGAGCACAACGATGCGCGAAATCGCCCAGCGGGCGGAAGTGGATCCTGCGCTGATCCACCACTTCTTCGGCAACAAGGACGGTCTCTTCCGGGAGGCCGTTTCCTGCCGGGTCGGCATATCCGCCCTTTTCGAATCCCTGACGGAGGGCACGGAGGAGGAGAGAGGACCTGGTGAAGAACCGCGGGAAGTGGATCACCCGGATGTTCCTCTCCTATTGGGAGGACGAGTCGACCCGCCCCGCGCTGGTCGCCGTCTACCGGGCAAGCCTGTCGGACGAGGCGACCGCCAAGGCGTTCCGCAACGAGATCGAGGCGACCTTCGCGTCATGCTTGGGCCGGATCGCCCCCGAAGAGACCGAGCGGACACCGGCGTTCACGTCTCTGGTCTCTGCACAACTGGTCGGCCTTGCCATACTGCGCTATGTCCTCGCAGTGGAGCCGCTGGCCTCACTCGAGCGTTTTGGGCACCGCTCCCCAGGCGGACAGCAGCCGCCAGTGACCGTCGATCAGGTCGCCGGTTGTGCGGGAGGGCAGCATCCGTGCGGCGATCACCCGCGAGTAGCCGGACACCATTACCAGCACCGGCGGCCGGCCGGTCTGCCCGTAGCCGAGCGGGATGTCCGCCTCGGGAAACCACAGGTCGCACTGGGCCAGTTCACCCGGCTGATAGGTCGTGCGGGAAACCGGATCGACGGGAACGTAAGCGGGCCGTAGTTCCCGCACTCGCTCCTTGAGGACCGTCATCCCGCGTTCCCATCCGATCCGCTCGGCGATCACCGTGGCGGGCATCGTCGGCGTCTCCCGCAGCAGTTCACGGATCTGCACCTCGACGGCGTCGACCACCGAGCCCTTGGCCGGCCGCTCGTACTTCGGCGGCCGGTCACTCGCCAGTGCACGCTTCACCGTGTTCTTCGAGATGCCCAGATGCCTCGCGATCGCCCGGATCGGCATCTGCTCGGCCCGGTGCAGCCTGCGAATCTCTGCCCAGTCCTCCACGCAGATCACCCTCTCCCTCCTGACCTCAGATCAAGATCAGGTTCAGGCGAAGATCACCAAGTAGGTCACTTTTGATCCGCCGTCAGAGGGTCAGGATTCGAGCGACGCCGAGACACTCACCAGCACGCGGGCGGAGTCCGCAAAGAGGAGCCCCGGTCAGCGAACCGGCCGACCATGGTCGAGCGGTGCATCAACCGCTCGACACAGTGGCGAGGGATCGCGACCCGCTACGAGAAGACCGCGACATCTACCTGGCCGGACTTCACATCGCGGGCATCTTCCGCTGGTCCGCCCGGTGATCCAAACGAAAGTCCCAGGTCGGCGGCTACCTGCGGGCGGTCTTCAAAACCGGCTGCGCGAGTCACCGTGGCTTCACATCCCCGCACAGCCAGATACTTGCAGATCAGAAGGAGTGCCTCTGCCCGGAGCGGCACCCCTTCCGCATGACCTCGTTTCACCTTGGCCCGCGGATGTCCCACCTGTGACCAGCACGTGCCGCCCTGTAAGTGGCGAGACCGCTCAGCGCTCACCGGCCGGCCCCGGCCACAACGCCCGCACCGCGTCAGGCACCTCGGCCACCACAGCCGGATCGAGCAGAGCCACTTGGAGGATGTAGCCGGGGAGGACGGAGAGCATCGTTGAAGCGATCGCCTCAGCCGTCACATTCGTGGGCAAACCACCGCGTTCCTGGTGGTCGCGGACCAAGGTGACCAGATTGGCGCGTATACGGCCCATGAGATGGTCGAGCTTGCGCGCCAGCGAGCGGTTGCGCATGCCCTCTCCCCAGACCAGAACCGCGAGGCCGGCCACGTCTTCCTCAACGGACTTGGCCCGAATCACGTCGAGCAGCTCCGCCATGACCGCCCCTATGGATTGGCCCTGCCGGTTCGTGGCGACGGCGAGCGTGATGTCGAGGACATCGCGCATGTTCTCCTCGGCGATCGCGAGGATCATCTCGTCCTTGCTGGTGAAGTGCCGGTACACCGCGCCCGCGGACATCTGCGCCTCGGCGAACAGGTCCTGCATGGACGTGGAGTGGAAACCGTCACGGAGGAAACAACGGCGCGCCGCGTCCAGGATCTGCTCGCGGCGGGCGTCCATGTGCTGCTGGGTGACCTTGGGCATGAGGCCAGCGTAGCAAAGAAAACGAACATTCATGTTGACGTTTCCCGAGCGGTAGGTCAAACTGAGAACCCAAAAACGATCGTTCCTTTTCATGAGAGGGCGGGCTGTGAGGAACCCCTTGTCAGGACACCAGGCATGGCGGGAAGTAGCCATTGCCGCCGTGGCGCTGCCCATAGCGATCACACTGGCGGTGATGGCGTTCGCCTGGCCGGCGGGGCGGACCTCGCCGCGCGACGTCCCGGTCGGGATCGTGGGCACCGGGCCGGCCAGCCAGCACGCGGTGGAGGGACTGACCCGTGCGAAGCCCGGCGCGTTCGACTTCCACCTCTATGCCGACACGCAGGCCGCGCGGTCGGCGATCAAGAACCGGGATGTCTACGGCGCCTTCGCCATCTCCGGCCACAGCATCACCGTGCTGAAGGCCACCGCCGCCAGCCCCTCCGTGGCCCAGCTCCTGACCGGTATCGGACAACAGCTGGCCGACAAGGCCACTCAGCAGATCACCCAGCAGAAGGCCGCTGGGGCACATTCCCCAGCGAAGGCCCACAAGCAGGCAGCCGCCCAGCAGGGCGCTGCCCAGCAGAAGGCCGCCCAGCAGGGAGTCGCCGGTGCTGACTCCTCGGTGAAAATCCTCGTGAAGGCGGTCGACGTGGTGCCCGTCGCCACGGAGGACCCCCGGGGTGCAGTGTTCAGCTCATCAGTCTTCCCGCTCACTATCTGCGGCATCCTGATCGGGGCATTTGTCACGATGGCTCGCGGCCTGGCCCGCCCGCGGCACCGAGTGCTGACACTTCTCGTCGCATGCGCCGTCGCGGCCCTTGGTATTTATCTCGTGGCCCAGGGTTTCCTCGGGGCGCTGCCCCACAATCACGTGGCCACGTGGGCGATCCTGTCGCTCGACCTGCTCTCCGTCAGCGCCACCGCTGCCGGCGTGATCCGACTCCTCGGGCCGGGGGGCCTTGGGCTCAGCGCCGGGCTCATGGTCTTCGTCGGGAACGCCTTCTCCGGCGCCACCTCCGCTCCGGAGATGCTCCCCAAGGGCGTGGACTACGTCGGCCAGTGGCTGCCCCCCGGCGCAGGAGCCAGCCTGCTTCGCGATACCACGTACTTCGACGGCAACGCGGGTGCCGGCCACCTTGCCGTCCTCGCTCTGTGGAGCCTCTGCGGGCTTACAGCAGTCATGTGCGGCCACTGGGTCACCGGGGAAGCCCGCGGCACGAAGACCAGTGCGCCGGCTTCCGAGGAGTTTCTCCCGGCCTTGCCGGGGTCCGGCGCCGCTTTGCCGATGCGGCGTCACGCGCACGCCCACGCCCGTCGCCATGACGATGACGGCTGATGGCAAGCGCTTTGTGCGCGCAACCAGGCCCTGGCCGCCAAGGACTTCGGCCCGGTGTCGAAGGTGAATGAGGCGCTGACGCACGGCCGCTCCGGGCCTTCGTCGCCTGGTCCATCCCCCGGCCAGGAACATGGCGCCTGACCCGGGTACCAGCTTATTTGGGCCGAGGCTGATGCCCGCAAGGCCAGTTCCCGCGCATCCCACGGCGACACCGACCGCCCGGGAACGCCTCAGCCGGAACCCCGCACGACGCCGGCCGACACCCGACACGCGGCCGCTGCTCCCTGTCCTGGGCCGCTCGCTGCGCAGGCGACCCAGGAGGGAAAGCAGCAGGTCAGGTGTTAGCTTCCGCCTGCAAGGGGGACAGCACAGTCGCCATCCAGTCCGGTGACCAGGCCGCGCAGGACAGGGCCGTACTCGGGGTGGGCGAGGGCGGAGGCCATCTGGGCGACGAGGTAGTCGGCGGGGTTGCCGGTGTCGTACCAGCGGCCGCTGATGACCTGCCCGTACGCGGCGCGGGTGGAAGCGTAGGCGTTGATGGCGTGGGTCAGGTAGACCTCACCGGTCCTGTGCTCGTACCAGCGGCGGGTCTGCTCGCGCAGTTCGTCGATGATGCCCGGGGTGACGACGTAACCGCCGATAGCCGCATACGACGACGGGGCTGCAGCGGGCTCGGGCTTTTCGACCAGGCCGGTGATGCGCAGTCGGCCGTCTCCGAGGTCCTCTTTGACGACGGGCACGCCATAGCGCTGGGAGTCTACGGGGTCCATAGGTATGAGAGCCAGCACCGGGCAGCCGGTCTGCTCATACGCGCGGATCAGCTGCTGGGCACGGGGGACCTCGGCCACGAAGACGTCGTCGGGCCACAGCACCAGCACCGGTTCGTCGCCGAAGGCACGGGCAGCGTTCAGCACCGGAGTGCCGTTGCCGTAGGGGCCGTACTGGTCGAGGTAAGTGATGTGGCCCTGGCGGCCCAGCTCCGCGACCTCCTCCACCGCGTCGGCCTGGGCCGTCTTGCCGTCTTTGCGGAGCTGTTCCACGAGGGCGGGGTTGGGGCGGAAGTGGTCCTGGATAAGGCTCTTCCCTCCGGAGACGACGATGGTGATATCGGTGATGCCGGAGTCCACCAACTCGCGCACGGTGTGCTCGATAACCGGTTTGTCGCCGACCGGGAGCATCTCCTTCGGTGTGGCCTTGGTCAGCGGCAGCAGGCGGGAGCCGAGTCCGGCGGCGGGGATCACGGCCCTGCGAATCGTCGGGGACATCATGTCTCTCTCGGTCGAGCAGGCACACCGTATCTACCGGTACGACACACGCTGACGCCACCAACGCCCGTCGGCGCCCCCGTCGTCAGCCTGTTCCGCCGACCGCTGGCATGGCCACGGCAGCTGCCCTCGCCAGGTCCGCGCCTGCGGCTGATTCCCGCCATCGCCCGCCACTGAACCGGGCATGGCAGCGGAACCGGCAGATACCGGCAAGCAACCGAGCGTTTGCGCAAACATCCAAGTACTGGACCGTACGCACCATCGGTGCACTCCCACAAATAAGCCCCCTTCCTGCATCCATGCAGGTCAAGAGCAGTACTCCTTACAGCGTGTCGCAAGTTCGAGCAGCTTCCCCTACGTTTTGCAGAACTCGTACTGACCGGTTGCCGACTTTTCTGGCGGTGCATCAGTCCACCACCGCGAGGTGCTCAGAGTCGTTGTTGGCCCCGGCGCTGCCCCACCACGAACAGCCGGCGCCAACCCACCATCGCCGCTCGCGCTCGACCTTCCCGGTGGAGGCCTCAAGGAGAGGCACCTCAACTTGTGCTGTCTCGCCGACCTGCTTCAGCCAGCGGGTGACCGTGCCCTCAGTGACGCTCTCACCAAGGGCCGGTACGGTTACGGAATCCGCCATTACTTCGGTTACTCCTCATGCAATCGCAGGGCGCCCCGGGCGCCCTTTGTCTTTCTACGCCCTGCAGTCCGCAGGTTCACTTCCAAAGCGCCACACCCTCGACGAGCTGCTCACCCTGCCGGCCGTAGCGATCGCGCGCTTGGACAACCGTCTCCGGGGCGATTGCGCCGGCCCGCGCCAACTGGTCCAGGGCGGCAACAACGATCGACTCGGCGTCCACATGGAAATAGCGGCGTACGGCATCACGGGTGTCCGACAGTCCGAAGCCGTCCGTTCCCAGCGACGTGTAGTCCTGCTCGACCCACTGGCTGATCTGGTCAGGCACCTGCCGCATCCAGTCACTGACCGCCAAAACCGGCCCTGGGGCGCCCGACAGCGCAGCAGTCACATACGGGACGTGCTCCTCACCCCGAAGCCGCGCCCTGTCGGCACTCAAGGCATCGCGGCGCAGCTCCGTCCAGGAGGTCACCGACCACACGTCAGCCTGGACTCCCCACTGGGACGTGAGTAGTTGCTGCGCTTCCAGCACCCAGTGGATGGCCGTGCCGGAAGCCAACAACTGGATCTGCGGTCCCGTGTCGCGCGGCTCCGTCTGCCGGAACCGGTATATGCCCCGCAGGATCCCCTCCTCGACCGCTGGCCCGGTGGGCATGGCCGGCTGCTGCTTGGGCTCGTTGTAGACCGTCAGGTAATAGAAGACGTCTTCGGGCCGGTCGCCGTACATCCGCTGCAGCCCTTCCCTGACGATCACCGCGATCTCGTACGCAAAGGCCGGGTCGTAGCTCACAGCGGCTGGATTCGCGGATGCCAGCAGGTGGGAATGGCCGTCGGCGTGCTGCAGTCCCTCGCCAGTCATCGTCGTACGGCCGGCCGTCGCCCCGATGACGAACCCGCGCCCCATCTGGTCTGCCAGGGCCCAGAACTGGTCACCGGTTCGCTGGAAACCGAACATGGCGTAGAACATGTAGAACGGGATCATGGGTTCGCCGTGCGTGGCGTACGAGGTCGCCGCAGCGGTGAACTCGGCCATGGAACCAGCCTCGGTGATGCCTTCGTCGATGAGCTGGCCGTTCTTGGCTTCCCTGTAGTAGAGCAGCTGATCCGCATCGACCGGTTCGTAGGTCTGGCCGTGCGGCGAATAGATCCCGGCCGTCGGGAACAGGGATTCCATGCCGAACGTGCGGGCTTCGTCGGGGATGATCGGTACCCAGCGCGGCCCCGTCTCCTCGACCCGCATCAGGTCCTTGACCAGCCGAACAAGAGCCATGGTGGTGGCCACCTCTTGTTTGCCGAAGCCCTTCTTCAAGGCCTCAAAGGGGGCGGCCGGGGGCTGCTGCATCGGCTTGGCGACCACCTTGCGTACTGGGGCGGGGCCTCCCAGAGCCGTACGCCGGTCGCGTAGGTACTGCACCTCTTCCGAATTCTCACCGGGGTGCCAGTACGGCACCAACTCGCCGCTCAGCGCACTGTCGGGGATGGGGAGCTCGAGCAAGTCACGCATCTCACGGAACTGTGCCATGGTCAGCTTCTTCATCTGATGATTGGCGTTGCGGGACTCGAAGCCCGCACCCAGAGTGTGTCCCTTCACCGTCTGGGCGAGGATGACGGTCGGCGCTCCTTGGTGCTCGACCGCGGCGCAATAGGCGGCATGGACCTTGGGGGGTTCGTGCCCGCCGCGCGAGTTCTCGAACAGATCGGTGAGCTGGGCGTCGCTGAGCCCGGCGGCGATGCCGGAGAGCGCATCGCCGGTGAAGAAGTTCTCGCGTGTGTAGGCGGCGTTCCGCGCGGCGTACGTCTGCATCTGGGCGTCGGGTACCTCCCCGAGGCGGTGCACGAGGGCCCCGGTGGTGTCCTGTCGCAGCACGGCGTCCCAAGCCTCGCCCCAGAGGGACTTCACCACGTTCCAGCCCGCTCCGCGGAACCGGCCCTCGAGTTCCTGAACGATCTTGGAATTCGGCCGTACAGGGCCGTCCAAGCGCTGGAGGTTGCAGTTGATGACGAAGGTGAGGTTGTCGAGACCCTCGCGGGCGGCGAGCGCCAGGGCGGCCGTCGCTTCGGGTTCGTCCATTTCCCCGTCGCCGAGGAAGGCCCATACGCGGGACCCGGTTGTGTCCTTGATGCCCCGGGCCTGCAGGTAACGGTTGAACCGAGCCTGGTAGATGGCGGCGAGCGGACCGAGCCCCATGGAAACGGTCGGAAACTCCCACATCCACGGCAGGCGGCGGGGGTGGGGATAGGACGGCAATCCGTGGCCGTCGGCCTCGCGTCGGAAATTGTCCAACTGCTTCTCGCCGAGGCGCCCTTCCAGGAAGACGCGGGCATAGATGCCGGGCGAGGCATGCCCCTGCACGAACAGCTGATCGCCGGAGCCGTGCCCGTCCTTGCCCTTGAAGAAATGATTGAACCCGACCTCATAGAGCCATGCCGCCGAAGCGTAGGTGGCTATGTGGCCGCCGAGCCCCAGACGGGAGCCGCGTGTCACCATCGCTGCCGCATTCCAGCGGTTCAGGGCGGTGATCCTGGCCTCCATGGCGACGTCACCAGGAAAGACGGGCTGCGCCGACGCCGGGATCGTGTTGATGTAGTCCGAGGACAAGAGCTCGGGCAGAGCGATCCCGGACCTGGCCGCGTACTCGTGCACGCGTCGCAGCAGGTACACCGCCCGATCCGGCCCTGAGTTCCGCACGACAGCGTCGAGTGATGCCTGCCATTCGGAGGTCTCCTCGGTGTCCCGGTCGGGTAGCTGGTCCAGCTCACTCGTCGCAGAGAACTCAGTGGGCCGGGACGGATCACTCATGGCAGCCTTTCTGTCACAGTGGGGGTAGGTGAGAGACCGACTGTCGAAACGGACGTGTTCCAGTGCCGGACGGCACGAGATGTGCGTGGGTGATGGGTGAAGTCAGCCCTTCAAAACACTTAGGACCGCGCTCGTGCCACTTTCGTGACAGCCCCGAGCACTGCGCCGAAGTGTCCGCTGCGCTTGGGAGCGCACTCCGGGGTCACAGGCCGGGAGCACCGTGTGGCCTTCCCCGGCCCCTTCTGCGCTCCCCACGCACAGGAAAACACGGAGCTCGGACGTGCAGACACACGTCGGCGGACGGTGTGGCCGCCTCATGGGCGGTACACCTGTGGAGGTGCAACACAACGTCAAGGACCCTTCGGGCAGGACCGTCGATGGGTGAGCCGGAGGGCGTGGTGAAGGCGACGGGACGTTCTCGGAGCCGGGTGATGACGTGATCCATCCCCCGGACGGCAACGCGCCGGCGGATGCGCGGACTCGGTTCGTCGTGACCATGCTGTGCGCGCCCGGCAAGCCGCTGCTCGAGCTGCTCGACAAGGAGCAGCTGAACGAGCGGCCCCACCTGTGCGCTCCGCGGCCCACCGACTGAACCGGTGCACCTCTCTCCTCTGGGCCCGACCCGCAGCCGGGTCTGATGACATGGCCACTGAGACCCGCATCACACAGCCCTTGGTGTCACACCTCGCCGGGTTGTCCGGTCAGAAGTGCGTAACGGCAATTCTGTCAGGAGGACCCATGGACGCACGTCTCAATTACTACGGCAACCCCCTCGCGGGCAAGGTGCTGAAGCACCTGTTCTCTGCCAGCAAGGTGCTGTCGGACTCGACGCTGCCGGCCACCATTCAGTATCTGGTCGAGGTCCGCGCCAGCCAGATCAACGGCTGCGGCTTCTGCACCGACATGCACACCAAGGAGGCCGCCCACGCCGGGGAAACCTCGGTGCGGCTCAACCTGATCGCCGCCTGGCGGGAGGCGACGGTCTTCACCGAGGCCGAGCGCGCCGCGCTGGAGCTGGCCGAGCATGGCACCCGCATCGCTGACGCGGCCGGTGGTGTCCCCGACGAGGTCTGGGCGGACGCCGCCAAGCACTTCGATGAGGACCAGCTCGCCGCGCTGACGACCCTCGTCGCCATCATCAACGCCTACAACCGCATCAACATCATCACCCAGCAGCCGGCGGGCAGCTACAAGGTCGGCATGTTCGGCTGAGTCAGGGTGCGGCCCAGCCGGCGCGTACGGTTCTTCTTCGCGTCATCGTTACCTTCGGCGGAGAGACGGACTTCGGGCGCCAGCCGATTGCGCTCAACCACGCAGTCGGCTGAGCCGGCTTCTTCGCGGCCCGATACTGCGCCTACCCTTTCGGGCGGACTCCTGAAAGACGGTTCTCTTCTCAGGGATCGATCGTGTTCTCCCGGGAGGCTGCCCGTCAAAGTCGGATGCAGATCACCCTTGGCCGCCAAAGGCCCACCGTATGCCCGTCCTGATGCCATCAAGGTCAGCGTCATCACAACGTTGACCACGACTGCCACGGTGCGCTGCTCTCTCGATGCTGCAGCTCGCCGAATTGTGGACGCCGCTGGCAGGGGGCAGGGGGTTATAGGGACTCGCTGCGTGTAAGGCAAAGGCGCGCGGCGTGTCACAGATGCGGGCCGCGCCTTGTCTTCACTGTAAATCATGTTGTCGTGAGCCCGAAATTGACGACGCGAGGTCGTTCCATTCCGGGCAGGTCTACGGAGGTGTAACACAATGCACGAAATGCACGGAATGCACTCAGGGGACGGCTTCGGACCCAAGATGTTGGCGGACGTCAAGCCGCCTTTCATTCCCGAGGGCGCTTCGGGAATGACCATCCTCGTCGAATGGGCCCCCGGTGACCCTGGGACTCCCCCGCACCGCCACTCGGGGCCGTGTTTCGGCTACGTGCTCGAGGGCGCGGTCCGGTGGGAGCTCGAGGGTGAGCCGGAGCACGTGATCAAGGCCGGTGAGACATTCTGGGAGCCGGGCGGTGAAGTGATCCACTATCAGAACGGCAACGCCTCGTCGGACGCGCCGGCCAAGTACGTCGTGTTCATGATGTGCGCGCCGGGCAAGCCGATGCTCACGCTCGTCGACGACGAGGAATTGGAGAAGCGGGCACACCTGCGCGCCCCGCGGCCCACCGACTGACCTGCCGCCTGCGCACAGGCCTGTTCCGAACGGATCCCGTTCGCTCTGTGGGAGGACGCGGTAAGGCATGAGCGCCACCGATGTCGTGTACTGCATGCTGACAGCGCTGTTTGCGTCGGCGGCCGTCCGCGCACTGCGGTATGCCCTCGTGTCACGGAGTCTTCGATGGCGCGACCGAGTGGACCATCTCCTCCACACCGCCATGGCCCTGGCCATGGCGGTGATGCCGTGGAACTGCAGTTCCGCGCTGCCGGAGCTGCCGCTGACGGCCTTCTTCACGGCAGCTGCTTTGTGGTTCCCGCTGGCCGCTGCCGGCCGTTGTCAGCAGTCGAGACTGACCGCAACCGCACGGAGGCTGCCGTACGCGGCCGGCATGGCAGCGATGGCCTGGATGACGCTCTCCATGGCGGGCCTGTCGCACGAGCCCCTGACACAGGGTCTCCCCGCGGAGCACCAGGCCGTGCACCTCAGCCACTCTGCGGGGGGATCGAGGGCCGGCGCCGTGGTCACCGGAGTGCTGGCGCTGTACCTGCTTGCGTACGCTCTTTGGTCTGACCCGTGGCATGCCCACGCTAAGCAGCGTTTCGGACGCCGTAGCCAATTCCACCAGCGCGAGTGGGCGTTACCCCTACTTCTGGGACGGATCGATGGCTTTGGGAACGGTCATCATGCTGCTCATGCACCCTTGACCGCCGTCAGCACCCGGACCGCGTAGGCATGGTTCAGCGCAGAAGGAGAGGCGAGGTTGGGATGCTGAAGACCGCTGAGACCTACGGTCAGGGGACGGCCACCAGCTCTCGCAGGCGACCGCACCCGGCACCTCTGCGGCCGGTTCGCCTGTGAGCGTGCGAGTTCGTCAGGCGAGCCAGTCGGTGTAGCGGGTGGGAGCGAGGTGCGCGTTCTTGTCTGTCAGGACGTCGCCCTTGACGACGGCGAACATGCCGGCGGTGGGATCGGTTACGACTCTCCGGTTGTCGCCCTTGTGGGACAGGGTGATCCGGCCCAGCTCGTCGAGGGTGAAGACCTCGGGGCCGGCGATGTTGCGGATGCCATTCAGCGGGGCGCCGGCGGCGACCTCCGCCACCGCGTCCGCCACGTCCTTGGAGGCAATGGGCTGGATGGGCGTGGCGGGCAGCCGGACGGTGTCGGCGTCAGCGGTCCAGGACAGGACCGCGTCCATGAACTCCATGAACTGCGTGGCCCGCACGATCGAGTAGGGGATCGGCCCGGCCGCGAGAACCTTCTCCTGGAGCGCCTTGGCGCGGTAGTAGTCCAGCTCCGGTACCTGGTCCGTGCCGACGATCGAGAGGATGACGAAGTGGCCGACGCCGCCCTTGTGGGCCGCGGCCAGGAGGTTGTCCATCGAGGTCTGGAAGAAGGCCAGGGAGGCTTCGTCGAAGGTCGGGGAGTTCGTCAGGTTGACGACGACGTCTGCTCCGGCTGCCGCCTCGTCGAGTCCTTGGCCGCTGATGACGTCGACTCCGGTGGACTTCGAGTGCGGTACCGTCTCGTGCCCGGCGGCGTTCAAGTTGT
Organism: Streptomyces sp. DS1-CR2; assembly: GCF_055760475.1. Classification (NCBI taxonomy): domain Bacteria; kingdom Bacillati; phylum Actinomycetota; class Actinomycetes; order Kitasatosporales; family Streptomycetaceae; genus Streptomyces; species Streptomyces sp. DS1-CR2. The sequence goes on along the minus strand of NZ_CM147085.1, from coordinate 6,944,962 downwards.
TGACGACCTGCGATCCGATCAGTCCCGTACCGCCGATGACTGCGAACTTCATGACATGCCCTTTCGCCGGTAGTGCGTCCGAAGTGAGACATAAGCCACTATATGAGTGCAGCATGGGTTCGGCCCGGACACATCCTGTCCGACTCCCGCGGCCGGCTTCGTGTGCTCGGCCCAGGGCAAGGGCGGGCGGCAATCGTACTCACCCGAGAGCCCGCCTCGATCAGCGTGGTCGAAGCGGTCGACGGCCCCGGCCGGGTGTTCACCTGCGCGGAGATTCGCCGGGGCGGCCCGTTGGCCACCCCAGCCGAGTCGTGCACCACGCCGTAGGTCTGACACCACGGATCCACAAGAGCGCCGCTCGTCACTTGATCCAGGCGCCGGCAACCGACACCGGCTCGAGGACCCGGCCGCACCCCATGAAGTGCTCATGCCGGAGATCGGCCAGCCATGGGAAACGGCCGCCGAACGGCTATGGCGAGTGACGCCGCAGGAACCGCCGATAGCAGCCAGAACCAATTACGCGACCGGCGACATTCTCGACGACCGCCTGACACGGGCTCATTCCAACCTCGCACTGCAATGTTGACGGAGTCATGCCATGACTAGATCCGGTTGCCCAACCTGTCCACCGACAAAGAGCGTGGAGGCAACCGTTGCCGTTGGGCGGGACCCGGAAGACGGCGGCTACTTGTTGCACGTCGGCCTCCGTCAAGTGACCGGACATCGACCCTGCCGTCGCCACCCCGCGCTTGGAGAAGGCCAATTCGCTGTGCCCTTACACGAAGATGGCCCTACTCGGAACGCTGGCAAGCATCAGGCTGGCCTCATGGCCCACGGCATCAGCTGCCTCTCCGGCCGCATGTCGTTTCTGTAGCCGTCGTGTGCCCATGGCGGCACACGACGGCTTTTCGCTCGACAGCCGAGCCGCCGACCGATGCTCCATCGAAGGCCAGGTTCACAGAGCCTCCGGGCCCACCGGCGAATCCACGGACCCCGGTTCCATCGCGTTCTTGCTCTGCTGGATGATCTCCTGCACGTGAAGCTCGATCTCCTGCGGGTCCAGGCCGAGCAACTTGCCTATGTGCACCGCCCAGACCTCGGCGCGAAGATTGGTCTCAAAATCCAGATCAGCCCTGACGTTCTCACGAGTGGCATGCCTATTCTGGCTCACCATCACGAATGTGGACAGGAAGATGGCCTCCAGGCTCACGATCATAGTGAGCAGCCCGAACGGATAGGGGTCGAAGACCGCTACGGAGCCGAACAGCCTGAGGTTGAGGGCGATCCACACCGCAAACCAGACGGCGTGGACGTACACAAAGCCCATCGTGCCGGCGAAGGCGGTGATCGCGTCTGCGAACCGGTCCTGCGACGTGCGCATCCTGGCGAATACCAGCCGCTCGTGGCGCAAGCGGAGGTCGAGGCGATGAGTACCGCCGGAAACGGAGCTCGACCGGAAGGCTCGGCCTCCGGAGTGAACAGTCATCTACTGCCTCATTCCCTCGCCGGGGCGCCACCGCCCCAGCCACCGATGATCCCGCAACTTTCCTGCTGGGCACCGCTGCACATGTGTTTTGCCATAGACACGGTGTGACATCACGCACGGTGCAAGGTCTCGACACGTCCAGCCGGGGCAACCCGGGCCACGGCGTCCGCCTCGGGCCGTGCCGGCTCCCCGAGGTCCGCGGCCGTCACGGAAAAGCCTGGGTGACGCCGCGGTGCAAACTGCGCGACCAGGCGTGATCGCCACCAAGGACGAACGCCTCGCCCTCCTGCCCCGAGAGCGAGAAGCATTCGGATTGATGGTCGTGTACTGCGCCCAGTGCTCCGGGCCGTCTTCTTCGAAGAAGACGGCCCGGACCGGACAGACGGGTTCACACGCATGGCCGTCCACGCACGCGGAAGAGATGATGTAGAAAATCCGGTTGCCCTCAAAGATGCAGTCCACTGGGCACTCGTTGAGGCAAGCTCTGTCCGTGGTGTCGACGCAGGGCCGTGCAAGGGCATACGGCATCTTCCTCTCCTCCGCCCTACGGAGATGATCAGTGGCCAGCCGGCTCGCGAAGGCAGTGTTCGGCTGGAGGTATGACCGTGAAGCCCACGAGGTTGTGACGGCTGGCGCCTGCCCCGCCTAGGTGTGCTGTCCCGGGACGTCGGTGACACGCGTGCTCCTCTCCGGCCCGAACATCGGCTCACTCCCACGTCCAACGTCAGTGGGCACCACTCGCCACAGGAGCGCCCACGGGAGGTGTCACAGATTCCTGGACATCCTGGTCCTACTGACTGACAACCCCTCGGCGACCGGAGTAGATCGTGGCTATCACCGAACAACGTATTTCCACCATGGTGCTGGTGATCGGAACCGGAGGTGCCGGGCTGCGAGCAGCAATCGAACTGGCCGAGGCCGGTGTCGACGTCCTCGCGGTCGGCAAGCGCCCCAAGGAGGACGCGCATACGGCGCTTGCTGCCGGAGGAATCAACGCTGCCCTCGGCACTATGGATCCCGAGGACAGCTGGCAGCAGCACGCCGCCGACACTCTGAAGGAAAGCTATCTGCTCGCCGATCCCCGCACCGTGGAGCTCGTCACCCAGGGCGCCGCTCGCGGCATCGGTGACCTGGAGCGGTACGGTATGGCCTTTGCCAGGGAGGAGGACGGCCGGATCTCCCAGCGCTTCTTCGGCGCGCACAAGTTCCGGCGGACCGCGTTCTCCGGCGACTACACCGGTCTGGAGATCCAGCGCACGCTGATCCGACGCGCGGACCAGCTGAAAGTCCCGGTACTCGACGGCGTTTATATCACCCGGCTCCTGGTCCACGACGGCGCTGTTCTCGGTGCCTACGGCTTCGATCTCACGAACGGGACGCGCTACGTGATCCATGCCGACGCCGTCATTCTCGCGGCGGGCGGCCACACCCGCATCTGGCGGCGCACGTCCTCGCGACGCGACGAGAACACGGGCGACTCCTTCCGTCTGGCCGTGGAGGCCGGCGCCCGCTTGCGCGACCCGGAGCTCGTGCAGTTCCACCCTTCCGGGATCATCGAGCCGGAGAACGCGGCCGGCACCCTCGTCAGCGAGGCCGCGCGAGGTGAGGGCGGCATCCTGCGCAACGCGCTCGGGGAACGGTTCATGAACCGCTACGACCCCGTCCGCATGGAGCTGTCCACCCGCGACCGCGTCGCTCTGGCCTCCTACACGGAGATCAAGGAAGGGCGCGGCACGCCCAAGGGCGGCGTGTGGCTCGATGTCTCCCATCTGCCCCGGCAGACGATCATGACGCGGCTCCCCCGCGTCTACCAGACTCTGCTCGATCTGCAGATGCTGGACATCACCCGCGAGCCGATCGAGATCGCGCCCACCGCGCACTATTCGATGGGCGGTGTGTGGGTACGCCACGAGGACCACAGCACCGACGTGCGCGGCCTGTACGCCATCGGGGAGGCGTCCAGCGGCCTGCACGGCGCCAATCGCCTCGGCGGAAACAGCCTCATCGAACTGCTGGTCTTCGGCCGCATCACGGGCCAGGCAGCCGCCGCATACTCGCAATCTCTGACCGCCCAGCCGCGGTCGGCATCAGCCATCGCACAGGCCCGCTCGGAGATCGACGATCTTCTCGAGGCCGACGGACCGGAGAACGTCCGCGCCCTGCAGCGCGCCATCCGCAACACCATGACCGAGCATGCCGGAGTCGTACGTGACGAACAGGGCATCCGCGCCGGGCTGGCGGAGCTCGCGGTGATCGAGAAGCGGATGGAGGACGTCGGCGTGCACCCGGACATCGCCGGCTTCCAGGATCTCGCGCACGCCTTTGACCTCAAGTCCGCGGCCCTGTCGGCCAGGGCCACCCTCGAAGCAGCGCTGGAGCGTCGCGAGACTCGCGGCTGCCACAACCGCAGCGACTACCCCCACCTGGACCCCGCTCAGCAGGTCAACCTCGTGTGGTCGCCCACGACTGGTATCACCCGCGAGAGCATTCCGGCCATCCCCGACGAAATTTCCTCTCTGATGGCTGAGGTCTCGACCGATGGAAAGCTCGTCGAATAAAGCGACCGCTGATCCGCCCTACCTTCGCTCGCAGACCGGGCCTTCGAGGGCGTTCTCCGGGAATCTCCCCGATTCCTACGAACCCCTGTCACAAGTAGAGCCGCTATCCGGTCTCTCCTAGTGCATACCGAAATTCATTTGGCGCCGACGAGGGGCACATCGTAGATGCGCGCCGCGCCATGAAAACCTACGAAAGGACACCGCTATGAAGGTCGTAGTGATCGGCGGAACCGGGCTCATCGGCTCGAAGCTGGTCGGCAAGCTCAACGAGTACGGGCACGAGGCGGTCGCGGCCTCGCCCAACACCGGCGTCAACACTCTGACCGGCGAAGGACTGGCCGAGGTGCTGCAGGGCGCGTCAGTCGTGGTCGACGTGTCCAACTCCCCTTCGTGGGGCGACGAGGAGGTCATGAACTTCTTCCGCACCTCGACCAGCAACCTCCTGAAGGCCGAGGCGAACGCTGGCGTGACGCACCACGTGGCGCTGTCCGTGGTCGGCACCGACCGCCTCCAGGGGAGTGGTTACTTCCGCGCCAAGCAGGCGCAGGAAGAACTGATCAAGGCCTCCGACGTCCCGTACTCCATCGTTCACGCCACGCAGTTCTTCGAGTTCGTGAACGGGATCGCGGACATCTCGACCGAGGGCGACACCGTGCGTCTGGCACCTGTCAAGTTCCAGCCCATCTACTCCGACGACGTCGCCGCGGCCGTCGGCCGCACTGCGGTCGGCGCACCGGTCAACGGCGTGGTCGAGGTCGCCGGCCCGGACGTGTTCCAGCTCGACGAACTCATCCGTCAGATACTCGGCGACAAGGACGACGCCCGCACGGTCGTCACGGACCCGAGTGCCCCGTACTCCGGTGCCGAACTGAAGGAGACCACGCTCGTGCCGGGCCCTGACGCCCATATCGCCGAGACCCGGTTCGCCGACTGGCTCATGCGGCAGCAGTAGGGGCCCTGCGGGGTGGCCCCTGGCGACAGACAGGGGCCACCCGGCCGCAGCTTCACCTCACTGCTGAAGGGCTGGCACTACCTCCTGATCAAGGACGTCGAACTGCCCGTTCACATTCGATCTCGAGTTCGGTGTAGCGAGCCGGAACGCTCACCGTCAGAACCGTCTGGACGCCGCGGGCACGTTCACCCTGTAGCGTTCCGACCGGGGGGCCCGACGGTAACAGCCGACTCAAGCCGGGCATCAAGTCGTTGCCCGGCCTGCCTCACCGACCGGCCGTGGTCAGCCGAAGAAGGCCGCCCATCGCGCAACTCTCCGAGTCGCGCGGCTCGTTGGGAGAGGTGACCCGATGGCCCTGTCCCAGCATGACCTACTTCGACTGCTGGAGCCGGTGGACCTCCTTCATCCCCCGCCTCATGAAGGGCCCGACGACCGCCTCACCACGTAGGCACCGGGTGCTCACAGGCGGGCGTGGCCATGATCGTACTGCCGGTGTTACCCGGGTAGTCCGCGATAGCCGCGGTAGGGGATGCGGAACGATGGCGCCGACTCCCTGGTAGGCGCGGTCCGCGAGGATGAGGACTTCCCACCGCAGGCACACCTGTACGATCCCGAGTACTCAAATCCTGGTCAGTTGGTCACTCCCGGGCAGGTTCCGTTCCGAGGCAGCCTTCGCTTCCTTCGCCGGCGAATGAGGGGCGCCTCTTGGCTACCCGGCACAGAGGTTCTCTGCCGCGTCCCCGTGCGGCCGACGCTGTGCACAAGGCCGAGCACGGACAGCTCGACGAGAACAACGCCGACCTACCGAAACCGACTTCGGCAGGTCACCCCGGGGCGCTGGAGACGTCGGACCCGGGCTGTTCATCATGAAGTGCGGCTAGTGCGGCGGCGAGCTTGCCCCGGCCGGTGATGCCAAGGCGTGGATAGATGCGATACAGATGCGCGCCCACGGTCCGGTGCGAGATGAACAGGCGCTGGCCGATTTCCCTGTTGCTCAGCCCCTGTGACGCCAGCACGGCTATCTGCATTTCCTGGGCCGAAAGCTGCTCGCCGGTGTTCGCGTACCGTCGACTGCTCGACTCGCCGGTGGCACGCAGCTGCTCGCGGGCCATCTCGGCCCAGGGCTGCGCGCCGACGCGGTCGAACTCGTCGCGGGCGAGTCGAAGCGGGTGCCGGGCGTCCACGTTTCGGCGTTGGCGGCGCAACCAGCGGCCCTGGTGCAGATGCAGCCGGGCACGTGACAGCGTCCAGTCGGCCGGCAGTGCGGTGAGGGCGGCGGCATAACGCTCCTCCACTCTGTCGTCCGGAGCCAGCACCGCGTCGGTGTAGGTGTGGGCCACCACCATCATTTCCGAAGGCAGCTGTCTGGCCAGCACCGGAAGGTCGGCCAGCAGTTCCCGGGCCTGCTTCACGGTGCCCGCGGCGACTGCGGCGTCCGCCAGGTCCGGTGCGAGCAGCCAGCGACTCACCGAGTGGTAGTGCGGGTCAACGGGATCGAACGCGCGAGTGAGAACGTTGTATGCCTCCATTGCGCGGCCGTCGAAGAGAGCGAGCAGGCCGTCGGTCTGCTGCGCCATCACGGTGACAAACGGCATACCGGGGAACAGGCTGTGCATGCGTAGTTCGCGGACCGTCCGCGCTGCTTGTTCGGTTTCTCCGCGCAACGCCGCCACCAGGCCGGCCGTAGCCTTCAGTCCTATCCAGACGATCCATTCTCCGGTTTCCTCGGCCAGGGTGAGCCCCTCGACAGACTCCTCGCGAGCTCGCTCGAGCTGACCGAGATACACCTGCGGCCAACTGGCGGCCAGCGAACGGGCGAGCAGCCCGAGCCGACCCTGCGACCGCCACGCCGCGGCCGCCAGCGCGAGGTACTGGACGGCGCGACTGATGTCACCGATGACCATTGCGCCACTACCAAGAAAATGCAGGATCCGACCGTCTTGACGGTTTGCTCTGATTCTGTCGAGCCGCGCGATCACGTCAGCCCCGTACTGGTACGGCTCGGTGTATGCCCGCACCGCCAGCACGTGGGGGGCGTCCGGGTCAGGATTCCATCGGTCCAGTTCTGCTGCGGCCCGGGCGCGCACCTGCGCATCGCCGTCCTGGAAGAAGCATCGTGCGCCGGCACGCCACAAAAGGTTCTCCGCGACGTTTTCGGCTCCCGCGTCGAACGCTCCGGCCGCCGCAGTGACCATGTCCTGGATCCGTCGCTGTGGCTCGCCCGGTTCGAAAGCAGAATTGTCGGACACCACCATGAGGCGAGCCCGCTCCACCCGGCCCAGCACGCTCATGTCGGTGCGGTCCAGCAGCGTCTGGACGCTGATGCGGTCGTTGATCTCGCTGTACAGCTCGGCCGCCCGGACCAGGATGCCGGTCCGGCGCTGCGAATTGAGGACAAGGTCGGCCGCCTGGCGCAACGCCGGGACGGCAGCCGCCACCTTTCCTCGGGCCTGCGACGCATCGGCGAAACGCTCGAGCCGGGCGGCCAGCTCCTCGTCCGGCCCGATGGTGGCCGCTGCCTCGTGGGCAAGTTGACGCTCGGGGCTGTCGTCCATCACCGATGCGAGAGCACGGTGGGTGGCCAGCCGGTCGGCGAGCGTAGCGTGGGTGTAGATCGCCGTGCGCATCAGCGGATGGCGGAACTCGACGGTATAGCCGACCAGGCTGACCAGATCCGCGTCGACCGCCTCCTGCACTGCATCGACGGAGACCGCCGAGCCGGAGAGGCGACTCGACACGTCCAGCAGCAGGTTCAGGGGCGTGGCCGGCTCGGCGGCCATGACCAGGAGCAAGGTGCGACACTCCCGGCTCACCGAATCGGTACGCGCGGAGAACGCATCCTCCAGGCGCTGGGTCAGCGGCAGGTCGTCCATCTGCGTGGTCATGCCCTGCACCGCCTTAGGCAGCTCTACCAGGGCCAGCGGATTGCCCGCGGCACGCTCCAGGATGAGCGCCCGCAATGGCGCCTGCAGGTCGGGCGCGCCGACATCGAGCAATTCGGCGGCGGCCGGCGGGCCGAGCGGTCCCAGAGGGAGGTCCAGGAGCACGTACGATTCGGAGTACTGGATCCGGGCGGCAGCGATCACCTGTATGGCGAGGTCGCGGGTGCGCCGGGCGACGAACTTGAGCACGTCCCGGCTGCAGGAATCGATCCACTGCACGTCGTCGACCAACAGCAGGAGCGGCTGCCGGTTGGCCGCGTCGGCGAGCAGCTCAAGCACGGCCAGTCCGACCCGATATATCTCGGGCTCGGTGTCCCCGACTCCGAACGCGCCGCTCAGCGCCGACCGGTGCGGAGCCGATAGGTCTTTCATGCCACGGACGACTGGTTGCAGCAGCAACTGCAGCGCGGCGAATGGCAGCCACTGCTCGGGCTCCACCCCGGACGTGCGCAGCACCGTGAAGCCGCTTTCGTGGGCCTCGGCCCCGAGCGTGCGCAGCAGAGCCGACTTGCCGACACCAGCGGCGCCATGGACCAGTAGCGCACTGCCGTGCCCGGCCGCAGCGTCCGCCAGCAGCCCACGCAGGGTGCGCAGCTCCTTGTCCCGTCCGATCATCGCACGCGTACAGATGCCGCCTTCTGCGGGGTTCGCAACAGCCCCGTCCCGACGCGTACGTCCGCCGGGACCGTGCGCATGTGGACCGGAACGAGCCGGGCGAAAACCATGCCCTCTGCCGTCCGGCGCTGCCCGCCTTCGTTGCTTGCGTTGACCGTGGTGACAGGATGCTCAGGCAGGACCGGACGTTCACTCATCGGCACAGCGGGCGTGGGGCACAGCACGTGAGGCTTCCTCCGTCAACGGGTCGTTCTGACCGCCATGGTACCCGTCAGGTGCGACCTCTCATCGGCCCCGTCGATCCGCTCGGAATGACCATTCGATTTCCGGTCGGTGCAGTCCGGCCCGGATCGCGCCCAGATCAGCATCCTGCTGGGGCAGCGCCCACAGTTGATCAATCCAGCCGCGAGAGAGGGGTCCATGCTCGCCGGTAGACCCTCTCGTCGGTACACCCGTTCCCCTGGGCGTCGCAACGTCACCGGGTCACCGGTTCCGACCCGTACACGTCCCAGGAATCGCCGGACATTCCTCGATCGGGTTCGAAGCCGTTCCTATTCGGGTCGTCATGTTTCATCTGGCAGGTGGCTGACGAAACTTTCGACACCCACAAAACGACTTTCTTCTCCGAGGGGTACGACCTCGAAAGTGCATTTTAGGAACTCGTCGATCACTACCGCCGATGTGGCTACAACAAACACTTCCCAGCCCGACCGAAATGACATGTACACCAACCCGTGACCGCGGATTTCGGTAGGCCACATCTGGACGTCGCCGAGGCCAGCGAGCCACCGTCGACCGGAAATCAGGAGCTCGCGCCCAAATTCCCACTCAATGGCCGCGTCGGTGCCCGCATTGAATGCTATGGATACTGAATACGGCTCCGTGCTGTCGTATCGGAGATCTGTTATGACCGGCAGCGGCGCCTCCTCTTCGACAAGAGCGACGACCGTCCGGCACGTCACTGGCTCGGGCTGGGTGTCCCGCCCCGCGTGGCCATCCTGTCGGTGTCTGCGATCTTTGTAAGCACACTCGCGGTCATCATCGGTGTCGAAGACCTTCCCACTCATAATTCGTCCTCTCTCGTCTTCCCGCCACGACGGCTACTGAGACGGCTGCTGATCGGGGGCCCAGAGCCGTGAATTGGCAACCGTTGGTTCGGCGGGCCCTCACCTGCTCCGATGTACTGCCTCCGAGCCTGGGACCGGCGGAGGCCCGATGCATCAGTCAAGTGACTATGAGCGGACGGGCCAGATCGGATCAGGGCGCTGGCACTGTGCAGCGGTCGAGTGACAGCGCCGGGTCGCCGCACACCTCCCGGTTGATGACCCGCTCGTCGGGAACCGAGCCGAATCGCATGACCGCTTCGCCTGCCGTCTGCATCGGCAGCTGACCCTCGACGCGAGCGTCGGGCCTGCAAACACTGCCAGCAGCTCGCCGTCGTCGTCCTGGCAGAGGGTTCAGCCGACCCGGACAACACTCTGTCGCTGGCGCACATAGGCTCGCTGGGTAAACAGGTCCACCCGCCACGGCTCCTTCTTCCCGACCCCGATGGCTCCGGTCGCCTGGGTCACCCAGCGGTCGTCCTGGCGCTGGGGACCGTCCCGCGATGACTCCTGTCCTGGAACGAAGCCGCTGCCCGGCCCGGCCGTCGTAGGGGCCCGTCGGCACGGACACAGCACACACGGGTCGGAAAGACTGGTTTCTGCGGGCAATGCCGGCGTGAAAGTGGCACTCGGACGCACAACATCCAACACGTCTTCGACGCCACGTCCGCAGTTGCACGCAAACCCTGTCACAAAACAGTGGCCTCCATGGTCAATAAGGCTGACGCGATCGGAGCAGGGCCCTGTGGGTGGTTTCGCCCTGCCCGAACACCGCCTCGCGCCAGCAGTTGCCCATCGGACGGCCGGTGCGTCGCGTCATCTGACAGCGCTGGCCCCCGGAGGAACGGAGACAGAAGGACAATGCATCCCGAGACACCCCCCGCGGACGATGCCCTTGACGGGGCCGTGTCCGTCTTCGTCGGACTCCGGCCACGCCTCTTCGGAATCGCATACCGCGTACTGGGCAGCGCGGTCGAGGCCGAGGACGTGGTGCAGGAGGTGTGGCTGCGCTGGCAGAAGACGGATCGCTCGGTGGTCGTCAGCCCGGCGGCCTTTCTGTCCAGCACCACCACCCGGCTGGCGATCAACGTGGCCCAGTCCGCCCGGGTGCGGCGCGAGACCTACATCGGCCCGTGGCTGCCCGAACCCGTCGACACGAGCAGCGATCCCGAGGTGGGCGCTCAGCGGGCCGAAGCCCTGGAACTCGCGATCCTGCTCGTCCTGGAGAAACTGACCCCCACGGAGCGGGCCGCATACGTGCTACGGGAGGCGTTCGACTACGCCTACGCCGAGATCGCCGAAATCCTCCAGCTGACCGTCGTCAACGTGCGCAAGATCGTCAGCCGCGCCCGCACGCACCTCGGCGCGGAGCAGCGCGGGAGTGTCGACGCGGCCGAACACCGGCGCCTGCTGGAGACGTTCGTGGCAGCGGCGCAGAACGGCGACATCGCCTCCTTGGAAGCGCTTCTCACCCCGGATGCCGTCAGCCTGTCCGATGGCAACGGCATACGCGGCGCCGCGCGCGTGCCGGTACTGGGGCGCGCCCGGGTGGCGAACCTTTCGACCGCGTATCCGAGGTTTTGGGGCGAGGTGGAGGTACGGCCCGTCGAGGCCAACGGACGCGGTGGGGTGCTGCTCCACCGGGACGGCCGCCCCTCGACCTTCATGACCATCGCGGCCTCGGGCGATGGGATCCACCGGGTCATGTGGGTGTTCAACCCGAGCAAGATCGCCGCTTTCCTCGACTCCCGCTCGCGGTACGCGACCGCGTCGGGCATATCAACCCGCTTTTGCTGAGAGGACTTTCATGCGCATCCTGGCACGTCTGGGAGCGGTCGGTGCCGTGCTCGCCGCTGTCTCCCTCCCCGCAGGCCTGGCCCACGCGACCCCGGGCGGCCCCGGGGTGACCGCGAAAGTCATCGCCCGGACCACCGTCGGCGACCGGGACTACATCCTCCGCGAGATCACCGTACCTCCGAGCCAGGGCACGGGGTGGCATTACCACGACGGTACTCTGTACGGCTATGTCAAGCAGGGAACGCTGAGCCACGTCGACGCCACCTGCGCTCCGGACGGTGTGTACCCGGCGGGAAGCACGATCCAGGAACCGGCGGGCGCCGATCAGGTGCACATCGGTGAGAACCGCGGAACCACGGACGTCGTTCTCGAAGTCCTGTACGTGCTGCCGCACGGCGCCCCCTTCTCGGAGGACGCCCCCAACCCGGGCTGCGCCATCGAGTAGCCGGCAACCGGGGGGCGACCCGGTCTCTCCTCGACGCGCGGGTGTTCCTGCCTATGATGTTGCGTGGTACTGGTAGCGAGCCGAATGACATGTCGTGGCACTGGACACGGGCGCGACCACAGGGTTGAGGGGCGAGAGGAACACATGGTGTCTGTAACCCACGCTGCGCATGAGATCGAGGTAACCGCCGAGAGCCTCCAGGAGGATCTGGCTCGGCTGGAGGTCCAAAAGCAGGCCCTGGAACGGGAGTTGGCCGCGGTCAAGGCGCACCTCGGCTCCGTCCAGCGGGCCTTGGGTGCGCTGCAGACCCTCATGTCCGCCGCCGGGTCGACACCGCCCGGAGCCGTCGGCGCCACGGCCACGCACGAGACCGGCGGCGCCACCCGTGTGGAGCCGCGACGGGAGCCGGCCACGACGGCTCCCGTCGACGAGGCCACGGCCTCCGACGAGGCGGGCGGTCAGCAGAAGTACGGCAAACTCACCGAGCAGATCCTGGACTACTTCGCCGGAGCCGGGGACACCGACGTCCGGGCACGCGATGTCGCCGAGGCGCTCGGCCGTGCCACGGACAGCGGCAGCATCAACGCCGTGCGCAGCACTCTCGACCGCCTGGTCGGCACGTCCCGGATCCACCGCGCGGGCCGAGGTCTGTACCGCGCCGCGTGAATCTCCGCATCACCGGGGAGCCCACGGCACGCGGAACGGCCAACGGCGACACCGCCGCGGAGCCGGCCCCGCCACGGCTCCGCGGCGGGAACCCGCTCCGGTCGCGCCCCTGATCCAGCGGGCGACCACCCGGACGTTCTGCGTCGGTGACCGGTAACACCGCATGATGTTGTGACACGGTGCACAATGGTTGCTGCGGTACAGCATGCGCGACTAATACCTTCGGCGTATAGTGCGGGCATGCCGACAGGCGGCCTCCACGCCATGCCGCTCCCCCTTCTGTACGGCCGATGTGATCGGCACTCCAAGCCCCCGGGCCGTACGGACGGCGCCCCGCGTCCCGTACGAGAGGAAGACAGCTCGCAAAGATGCGCGCCATGTCGTGACCGCGAGAGTCCCGGGCGGTGGACGGCGTTTCGGGGGACTTCGCGCGCTCGGCCTCGGTGCCCGGCTCGCCCTGCCCGGTGGCCGGGAGGGCAAGGTCCGCACCACCCTGACGGCCGTCGGAGTCGGGCTCGGAGTCGCCGTGCTGTTGCTCGCCGCGTCGGTACCCACCGCCCGGCACCACCGGGACGAGCGCATTCACCACCGCATCGACGTCAACCTCGACGACCGCGCCATCATGCCTTCGGCGGGCACTGTACTGATCAGCGACATCGACACCGTGTTCCGGGACAAGAAGATCCGGGGGCGCATGGTGCAGCCGGAGGGGTCCGACGCACCGCTTCCGCCCGGACTCCGGCGTTATCCACGCCCCGGAGAGATGGTCGTGTCACCAGCACTGCGCAAGCTACTGGCCGCACCGGGCAGCGAGCTGCTGCGCGAGCGCCTCGCCCACCCCGTCGTGGGCGAGGTAGGCGACCCGGGCCTGCTCGACCCCGGCGAGTACGTCTTCTACCTGGGCGGAGATCACATGGTGACCGGCGTCGCGGGCACGCGGCGACTGGACCACTTCGGCAAGGTCTACGCGAAGAAGCCGCTCTCCCCCGAACTCGCCCTGCTCAGCATCGCGGGGATCGTCGTACTGCTCGCCCCGGTCGGCGTCTTCATCGCCGCGGCCGTCCGGTTCGGCGGTGAGCACCGGGACCGGCGGCTGGCCGCCCTGCGGCTGGTCGGCGCGGACCGCCGGATGACGGCCGGCATCGCCGCGGGCGAGACGCTGCTCAGCACACTGGCCGGTATCGCGCTGGGCGCGATCCTGTTCATGGCGGGCCGTCAGTTCATCGGGCTGGTGGAGGTACAGGGGCTGGGCGTCTTCACCGAGGATCTCACTCCACAGCCTCTACTGGCGGCCCTCACGGTCGTCGCCGTCCTCGCACTCTCCCTCGCCGTCACGCGGATGGCGATGAACAAGGTGGCCGTGGAGCCCCTCGGAGTCGTCCGCAGGTCCGGCGAAACCACCCGGCGCCTGTGGTGGCGTATCGCGCTTCCCCTGCTCGGACTGGTCCTGCTGCGGACGTCCGTGCGCAACGCATCCGACCTGCACGACGTCACCACCGTCGTGCAGGTGGTCGCCGGCATGCTCGCGCTGCTCATCGGGGTCACCGCCGTGCTGCCCTGGATCGTGGAACGCCTCACCGGGCTGTTCGGCGGCTTCGGTCCGCTGTCCTGGCAACTGGCGGTACGAAGGCTGCAGTTGAGCGGCGAGGCTGCCACCCGCTCGGTCAACGGGATCGCGGTCGCCGTGGCCGGTGCCGTGGCGCTGCAGACCCTCTTCACCGGGATCACCCAGCAATCTGCGGACCGCACCCCACAGGCGGCGCACGGTTCCTCCTCGCCCCGCACGCACATCGGTTTCGCCCGCCTCGATGACGGCAAGGGGGACGCGGAGCGGTACGCCCCGGTGTTCGCCGCGACTCCCGGTGTGCAGCAGGCCGTCGGTTTTGGGGAGTTGTCCGTGAGTACGCCCGACGGCGCCTTCCCGCACACGGTCCGCATAGCCGACTGCGCCGGGTTGCGCCGACTGGCCGTGTTGCCCGCCTGTTCCGACGGGGATGCCTTCCTCGTCACTCCGGCCGGCACGCACGGAGCGGACGACATGACCACGTGGAAGGCGGGCATGAGGCTGCGCATCGGCGCGGACGGCCCCGGATGGAAGACACCGCGCATCACCGCCACCGCCCACGCCACGAGCGCCGATCCACCAGACGACTTCCCCGAGCGCATGCTGCTCACCACCCCCGGGGCAGCAGGGCCGATCGCGATCGCGACGCGGCCGGAGGGCCTCCGGCACGAGTGAGCGGTCGTCCCGGAGCGTGGCCGAGCCTGTCACCGAACTCGATCTGGCAGGCCGGGTCGCGCGCACCTGAGAACACCAGGGCCGGGGCGGACATCTCCGTCAGCGCCGGCTTCTACTCCGCGCCCGTCGTCAGGGCGGGGCGGTAGAGCTCAAGGATGCTGTCCTTCATCGGCGCGTCCACGTGGCTGACCATCTCCTCGGTCATGAACCGGTCGCCCTCGACCAGTCGTGCCAGATCCTGGCGAGGGGATGCCAGATGTACTGGGCGCGCTGACCGGGCCGTTGCCGCCCCCGGGGCCAAGCAGGTGACATCCGCCCCGGCGCCGCCACGACCGCGGTCGCGCCGCACTGTCACAGACGGGGCACATGGCCGGTCTTGCTGGATATGCACCCATCCCTGGCAGATGCGTCCGCCGCCCCTCTCCACCTGGAGCCGCAGGACGGCTACGCGATCAGCGCCGAGTTCTACGACGTCCTGCAGGCGGAACGAGACGCCGCGCGAGTACGTCGGTTGTACGGCGGCCATGTCCGGCACGCCCGTCTCGGTGTGCTGGACGCCGGCGCGGGAACCGGCCGGGTCACGCTGATGAGCCTTGCGGAGTCCCGGGCCCCCGTGTACGCCGTCGAGCCCACGCGTGCCATGCGCTCCCCGCTGATGACCGGCCTCGCGTCCCTGCCCGCCGCGCTGCGCAGGCGGGTGACCGTGCATCCGCACACCCTGCAGGAGTCCGGCCTGCACGGCGTGGCGGACGTGGCAATATGCCACAACATGGTCGCGTGTCTGCCTCCGGCCTCCCGGCGCTCCCTGTGGCCGGCCCTCGCCGACGCGCACGTGGCCGGGGGTGTCCTGCTCGTCCAGCTCCCGCCCGCCCGTCTCCCCCTGCACGAGACCACACATGATCTCCCGACGCAGCGGGTGGGGCAGCACGAGTACGGGGGACGCATGGTGACCTCGGCCGACGAGAACCGGATCCGGACCCGGTTCGACTACTGGGTCCGCGGCGACCACGGTGTGCTGCGCGAACACCACGAAACGTTCTGGATGTGGTCCGCCTCGCGTGCGACGGTGGTCGCGGAACTGGCCGGGTCCGAGTTCGTCCCACGGTCCGGTCCGCCGGATCCCACCGTGTTGACCGTCCGGCTCGCGGCGACACACAGGAGCCGCCGGTCCGGCTTGTAGCATGGGGTCCGAGACTGGAGGACATATATGCGCGCCGGTGACCAACCAGGCTCCCTCGACCGGGCGACGAGTGACTTCGTCGCGGCGCGGCCCCAGCTCTTCGGTATCGCCTACCGTGTGCTCGGCAGCGCGGTAGAGGCCGAGGACATCCTCCAGGAGGCGTGGCTGCGCTGGCAGAGCACCGACCGCGCCGGGATCGAAGAACCGGCCGCCTTCCTTTCCACGGTCACCGCCCGGCTGGCGATCAACCTGGCCCAGTCCGCCAGAGTGCGGCGCGAATCGTATACGGGACCCTGGCTTCCCGAACCCCTGGACACGAGGGCGGATCCGCAGCTGGGCGCGGAGCGGGCGGAGGCGCTCGACCTGGCCGTCCTCTTCCTGCTCGAGAAGCTGAATCCCGTGGAACGCGCCGCCTACGTACTGCGGGAAGCCTTCGTCTACCCGTACCGCCGCATCGCGGAGGTCCTGGAGACCAGCGAGGCCAACACGCGCCAGCTGGTGACCCGTGCCCGCAAGCGTCTGGCCGCGGAACGCCGGGAACCGGTCGGCCGCGCTGCGCACCGGCGTCTGCTGGAGGTGTTCCTGGACGCGGCGCGGACCGGTGATCTGGCGGTACTGGAGGAGGTCCTCACGGAGGACATCGTGAGCTACTCCGACGGCGGCGGAACGCGCGGGGCATCGAAGATCCCGGTATCCGGGCTGCCGCACGTCTCCCGGTATCTGGCCGCCTTCGCCCCGCGCTTCTGGCCGCGGACGGATGTCCGCTGGGTCGAGGCCAACGGCAGGCCCGCCGTCCTGGTCTCGGAGGACGGCAACGCGAAGGTGCTGCTCTGTGCTGATGTGTCCGCGCGCGGCATCGAACGTCTCTTGTGGGTGATGAATCCTGCGAAACTGGTTCCTTACGTGGCTTCGCTGGACGCCTGAGGCGGCTTCCGCGCGCTGCGGACGGCCACGGATCCCGGGCGGGCGGGTGTTCCGTCGAGGGCTGTCACAACAGGGGTGACATGCCGGTCAACTAGCTGTCCCTGACTGGCACGCCCTCACAACGTAAAGGCTCACACAATATGACACCCAGCACACACGAGGCCGTGGGCTCTGCCCGGCGGCCGGTGGTTACCCACCCCCGGACATCCGATCCGACTCCGCGCGCGGCGATGGACCGCGACGTCGAGGGGGTCACGCAGTGAACGAGCCGGTCAGGTTGCCCGATCTGTCCACCGAAAGGGACTTCGACGGGGAGTCCTTCGCCGCGATCTACACCACAACGGTGACCGTGAGCGGCGGTGTGGCGAGTCACGGCCGGGCCACCGGCCGGGCCCGCTCGGCCGACGGAATCCTGGATCTGGACCTGCGTATGCCCGCCGAACTGGGCGGCGACGGGCAGGGGACGAATCCGGAGCAGCTGTTCGCCGCTGGTTTCGCCGCCTGCTACCACGGGGCGCTGAGCCTGGTGGCACGGCAGGCCGCGCTCGACCCTTCGGCGATCTCCATCGAGGCGACCGTCGCGTTCGGGCGGGACCCGGCGGACGGCGGCTACCTGTTGCGCGTGGACTTGGTGGTCGAGTGGCCGGACGTCGATCCCGGCGTGGCCGCCCCGCTGATGGAGAAGGCCGATTCGCTCTGCCCCTACGCGAAGATGGCCGGGCAGGGCACGCCGACGAACATCACCCTGGCTTCCTAGCCGGACGGACCGCGCTTCGCGAGCCGAGCCTGGCCGGGAAGCGCGGTCCATCTCGGCCCACACCGTGATGACACCCGCCTCCGACGTCCGGTGGACCGGCACGGGGGACATGGCGCAGGATGGCGGAGATCTTCTCGACGCCGGGCAGGACGAGACCGTAGACGTTCTTCCACCCACCGTCGACGACGTGCCGGCCGAGACGGCGGAGGAGGCGGGTACCGAGTCCGCTGTTCTGCCCAGACGTCCTCCGCGAGGAGCCATCGCGTCGCGCATCGCTCTCCGTTCCGTTTTTTGAGTGTGCGTGGCCTCTATCAGACCGGGTTCCGGGACACCGTGTGACAGCGTGCTCGGTCACATGTCACACCGGAAGGGCCCGTCCTGCCTCAGAAGCGAGGCCGGGGGCTCGCCCGGTCCGTCGCGGTCGACTCGCACACACTGACCGCGGACGAACCCCGGCCCGGGGCAAGTTCTATTCCTGCCTGACCGCTCGTTCGGACGCGTTGTTCGAGCTGGCTGATGCGGTTCTGTGCGGCGACGGGCCGGTGAGGTCGCTGGCCGAACTGTCCCTGGTGGGTGAACACCGCCGCGGCCATGGCGGGCTCTACGCCGCCCTGGCCCGTGGACGCATTGATGCCGGACGGCTGAGGCGGGCGCTGGCCGAAGTGCCACTGCCGCGGACGGCCGACGGCCGGCTGGTCCTGGCCGTCGATGTCACCTGCTGGCTGTGGTCCGACACACACCTCACCACAGCGGATCTTGTGCCACACCTACGGCCGGGGGAAAGACCAGCACATCCCCGTCCCCGGCTGGCCCTACTCAATCGTCTGCGCACTGGGGCCAGGCCGCAGCTCGTGGACCGCACTCCTGGACGCACTGCGCCTGGCGCCCGGCGACGACACCGCCACTGTCACCGCCCGGCAGTTACGCGATCTGCTTCAGCGACTGATCGCAGCGGGGCAGTGGCAGACGGGCGACCCGGACATCCTCATCGTCGCGGACGCCGGATACGACGCACCCCGCCTCGGCTTCCTCCTGAGGGGGCTGCCCGTGCAGGTGCTGGCCCGGATGCGATCAGACCGCGTCCTGCGCAGGGCTGTCCCGCCCCGGCTGCCACACACCCAGGGCAGGCCGCCCCGGCACGGAGGCGAGTTCGTCTTCGGACAGCCCGACACCTGGGACACCCCGGACACCGAAACCGTCACCGACACACGCCTCTACGGCACCGCCAGGGCCCGTTCCTGGAACCGGCTCCACCCCAAACTGACCCACCGCTCCTCCTGGGCCACAACCGACGGCACCCTCCCGATCGTCGAGGGCACAGTGATCCGCCTGGACATCGACCACCTGTCCAGCGGAGCAACCCCCAAGCCGGTCTGGCTCTGGTGGTCCGGCACCGACGCCACCTCGGCAGACGCAGACGGCCTCTGGCAGGCATACCTGCGACGCTTCGACATCGAGCACACCTTCCGCCTCTTCAAACAGACCCTCGGCTGGACCTCCCCGAAGATCCGCACCCCCGAGGCGGCCGACCGATGGACCTGGCTAATCCTCGCCGCCTACACCCAACTCCGTCTGGCCCGCCCACTCGCAGCCGACCTACGACGCCCCTGGGAGTAACCCCGTTCCCGGGACAGAATCAGTCCTGCCCGCGTCCGCCGCGACTTCCGGCACATCCGACCACAAGCCGCCTGCCCGGCCAGAGCACCGAAACCCTCTCGCCCTGGCCCCGGTCGGCCACCGGGCGGAAAGAACACCCGGCCCACACCCCGCCACGACGTGCACACACCCCGCAAAACACCATCGGCGAAGCAGCGAACACAGAAGTCAACCACCCCACGACCCCGCCGCACAGGTTGAAGATCAAGCTAGCCGGAACGGCTCGCGAGGACCGCACGACCGACGAGAGCCGGGCATCGTCACCGATGCCCGGCTCTTCCACGTGCGGACGCTGATCCCGACCGGGTCGGTACGCACGGCCCCGTACCGCGATCAGCGTCTGTGCACCCCGGTGATCTGCCGGTACTCCTGCGCGGTCGGCTTGGTGATCTGTGCGTCCTCGCCGTAGAAGGCGCGGCTGAGCCGGACGCGCAGCTTCCGGGTGAGGCGGACCGCAGTAGCCGCGTCCCCGCCGTCGGCCCCGCGATCGGTACCGATCGGCTCGTACTGCTCGTGCTGGGTCAGCAGGTGGATCCGTTCCTGGCTGAGCGGTGCGTGCACCTCGACGAACTCGCCGTGCGGCAGGCGCTTGATGACGCCGGTCTCACGACCATGCAGCAGGGTGTCGCGGTCCCTGCGCTGCAGGCCCAGGGCACACCGTTTCGTCAGGACGTACGCCGCCCACGGGACGACGAACAGGCCGACCCGAATCAACCACGTGACGGACTCGACCGGGACGTGGAGGCGGATGGCGATGATGTCGTTCGCGGCACCGATCAGGGCTACCCCGTAGAAGCCCAGCCAGGCGACGCCGAGTGCGGTGCGCACGGGCTGGTTGCGCGGCCGGTCCAGGAGGTGCCGCTCCCGCTTGTCGCCGGTCACCCAGGCTTCGACGAAGGGGTAGGCGCCCAGGGTGAGGAAGAGACCAACGCCCGCCATGAGCGGAATCAGATTGTCCAGTGCCAACGTGTGGCCCCAGAAGGAGACTTCCCAGCCGGGCATGACCCGCAGCAGCCCGTCGGCCACCCCCATGTACCAGTCGGGCTGCGACCCGGCCGAGACCTGATCACTGCGGTAGGGGCCGTAGGCCCAGACGGGGTTGATCTGCGCGACCGCGGCGATGACGAAAATGACGCCCGCCACGAGGAAGAAGACTCCGGCGGACTTCACGGCCCGCACCTTCGCCGGCAGCCCCACGACATTGCTCTCGCTGCGCCCCGGGCCCGGGTACTGCGTGTGCCGGTGACGGAGTATCAGGAACAGGTGGAGGACCAGCAGTCCCACCATGAGACCGGGGATGAGCAGGACATGGATCACGTTGAAGCGGGCCACGAGGTCCGTGCCCGGGAACTCGCCGCCGAAGAGGAACTTCGAGACATAGGTTCCGACGATCGGGAGGGAAAGGATCGTCCCGTTCACGACCGCGAGCCCCGTCCCTGACAGGAGGTCATCCGGCAGGTCGTATCCCGTGAGCCCTTCGAACATACCGAGTACCAGCAGCAGGAAGCCGACGATCCAGGTGAGCTCGCGGGGTTTACGGAAGGCGCCCGTGAAGAACACGCGCATCATGTGGACGAGCAGGGCCGCGACGAAGACCAGCGCCGCCCAGTGATGCGCCTGCCTGATCAGCAGGCCGCCGCGGACGTCGAAGGATATGTGCACGGTCGAATCGAATGCCTCTGACACCAGCTGGCCCCTCAACGGTGCGTACCTTCCGTCGTATCGCACCTCCTTCATGGACGGATGGAAGTACAGGGACAGATACACACCGGTGATGAGGAGGACGACAAAGCTGTAGAGACAGATCTCTCCCAGCACGAACGACCAGTGGTCCGGGAAGATTTTCCGGATTCTCTCCCGCGTCGCTCTCGGCGGCGCGGCGATTTCCCGGCCGGGCTCATCCATGCCGTCACCACCGTTCATGATTCGCTCACGCCGCGATGACCGCTGTTCCGATCGCGCCAGTAGGCGGCCTGTTCTCCTCGCTCAGCGGTCATGGCAGCGAAACCTCCGGGATTCTTACGCGTTGAAAGGCCCCGGATATCGATCACACTCTCTTGTCTTCATGACGAGGTACCGGGGGCTGCCACATAAGACCGGACAACCCGCGCATCTGTGACACCCGTCCGTAACGCAACCGGTGTCACAGGTCCCGTGTGACACCGGTCAACCACCGGGGCACACGGTCGCAGGGAGGATGCGAGTCGCCCGACGAGCGCGGGTACCTGCCGGATGTCGCCTGGCGGGCGCGGACGATGCTGGTCCGAGACCTGCGCTGCACGGAGACGGAGCTTTCCGGTGCTGGGCTGTCCCCGGAGGGGGTCGTACGGTCTATGCCTTCTCGTACTCGTTGTACTTCTTCAGACCCGCCGTGGTACTCGGCCATCCACTCACGCGCGAAGGCGCCGTCCTGGATCTCGGCGAGGACCTGCTTCATCTCGGCCTTGGTGGCCTCGGTGATGATCCGCGAGCCGGTGACGTAGTCCCCTCACTCGGCGGTCTCGGAGACCGACCAGCGCATCTTATCCAGACCGCCCTCGTACATCGGGTCGACGATCAGCTTCAGCTCGTACAGGCACTCGAAGTAGGCGATCGCCAGCTGGTAGCCCGCCTTGACCAGCGCCGCGGTGCCACCGCAGAGGACGGCCTGCTCACCGAACAGGTCGGTCTCGGTCTCCTCGGTGAAGGTGGTCTTGATGACGCCGGCGCGGGTGCCGCCGATGCGCTTGGCGTACGAGAAGGCGTTACCCGAGGCGTCCTGCTCGACGGCGGCGATGCAGGGAACGCCGCGGCTCTCCTCGTACTGGCGGCGCACCAGGTGGCCCGGGCCCTTCGGGGCGACCATGCAGACGTCCACGCCGGCCGGGGGCTTGATGAAGCCGAAGCGGATGTTGAAGCCGTGGCCGAAGAACAGGGCGTCGCCGTCGTTCAGGTTCGGGACGATGTGCTCCTCGTAGACCTGGGCCTGGATCGGGTCCGGGACCAGGATCATGATGACGTCGGCCTCGGCTCGCACTTCGGCATGGCGAACTGGCGAGCCTTTGCAACCTTGTGCCGGGTCGTGCCTGGGGTGAACGGCTGACCGGGGGCGCTCGTCATCGGAGTGACGTCGGGCCAGCGCCTGTCACATCCGACTCGCCTGTCCGGTCAATGCGGAGGGCGGCACGCACGCCGCTCTCCGTGAATCATCGCAGTGAGAGAAGAGGGACGCCTGATGCCACCGGACCCCGAGGAACACTCCGACCCTGCCTTCACCAGTGCGTCCCTGGCGGCCGAGGCTGCGCTGCTGGAGGCACGGGTGCGAATGCTTCAGGAGGAGATCGACCAGACCGATGCGGGCATCGAGACGCTATCCCACACACTCCGCCTGCTGCACCGCGATGCCTCCGCCTCGGCCGATCCGCCGGACGGCGCGCGGCACTGTGACTCATCCGGCTGAAGGAACACCGAATGACAACGACCGTTGTGCTGTGCGGTGCATCGGGTGACACGTCCTGGGAAAACCGTGGGGTCGATACCTCTCCCATCGGTCTCCCAACGGTATCCAATCGGTGTGCGCCCGTGCCTACGATGTCGAGGGGTACCCGTTTCCGGCGATCGGCGCCACCCTGCCGGACGCGATCTGGCAGCACTGCCGCACCCACTACGCCCGCGTGTTGCTGAGTCAGGTGCCCAAGTCGGCCCAGCCCTGGGTGGCCACACTGCTGCGGACCATCTTCGAACAGCCGACGCCGAATCTGTCCAGGCCCGGATGCGGCACGTGCTCGGCGCCCTGGAAGCCAAGTTCCCCAAACCGCAGCCCACTTGGACGACGCCCAGGGCGACGTCCTGGCGTTCACCGCGTTCCCGCGCGAGATCTGGCGGCAGATCTGGTCGAAGAACCGCAGGAACGGCTGGAAAAGGAGATCCGCCGCCGCACCGACGTGGTCGGCATCTTCCCCGACCGCACCGCCCTGATCCACCTGGTCGGCGCGGTCCTGGCGGAGCAGAACGACGAAGTGCACCGAAGCCTGCCGCTACATGGGACTCGACCTGCTCGCCAAGGCCCGCCTCCACTCGATCGAGTCAGAAACCGACGAGACCGTCCTGCCCACGGACAGCGGACGGCCAGCCCTACAACCTGTTCGCCGAGCTCCTCGATATCCTCGCCGAGGGCGGCATGCATCGACACTCCGGGGCGGAGTACGCACACCATCCTCGCAACACCGAGTTCAGCCGGTGGAGCAAGGACTCCAGCGACAAGCCGACGTTCTGCCGTCCGGTAAGTTCCTTCACCTTGCCCGTTGCGGAACGCACTGATTTCCGTGCCGGATAGGTGTAGATGTACTGCCGGTCAGTGCCCAGTTTCCGGTGTCGCTGGATGCGCCATCCGCTGTCAGCATCCTCCGCATCTCGGGGGAACCTCAGTCCGGATCCACCGGCTTGATGCCTGTGGATCCGGGTTGAGGCGCAAGACACGCACCGGCACCTGCATCATGAAGCCGCTGCACAACCTCGTCGACGAGAGGACCTTCACCGGAGCGACCGACTTTCGGTGTTCCCTGGACGGCTGGGTAGGGTCGCGGCACCCGAGCTGGAGAGGCAGTGGCATGGCCCACGAGATTGTGATCGCGCAGACGACCAGTGACGACGAGGATCAGGCGAAGGCGCTGGCCCGGGGCGCGGTCGAGAGCAAACTGGCAGCGGGCGTTCACATCTATGCGCCGATCACCGCCTTCTACCGGTGAAAGGGGAAGGTCGAGACGGCGCAAGAGTGGCGGATCTCGTACATGACTACGACGGACCGTCTGCCGGCACTGGAGGCGTGGCTGCACGAGAAGCACCCGTATGACGTCCCCCAGTGGATCACGCTGCCCGTGACCGGAGGGTCGGAGGCGTACCTGTCCTGGGTTGTCGAGGAGACGTCACAGGACTGAGGAGCGACGGGCCGGCCGTACGACGGCGTTCGCGTCCTGGGCTTGCCCGCGTACCGCGCGAGGGGGCTCAGGATGCGAACTGCCGCAGGTGAACGGCGATATGCTGCTCGCTGGTGCGATCCGCGAAGTCGTAGGCGAACCGCGCTCGGTCCAACGCCCGGAGTGAGCTGCCCCGAGCTTCGTAGCGGCCGGTTTCTCTGATTTCAGGCGGCGTTTGGGGCTGCCTGTGATCGGTGATGCCGGGCCTCGAATTCCTCGGGTGGGAGGTAGTCGAGGGCGGAGTGCAGGCGCTCGGTTTTGTACCAGCCCACCCATTGAACGACGGCACGTTCGACCTGGTCAGCGTCCCGCCAGGGGCCTTGATGCTCGATCAGCTCGGCCTTGAAAGAACCATTGAGAGCCTCGGCCATCGCGTTGTCATAGCTGTCGGCGACGGAGCCGACCGATGAGGTCGCGCCGGCCTCAATCAGCCGCTCACCGTACCGAATTGACACGTATTGCGACCCGCGGTCGCTGTGATGAATCAGCCCCGAGCCCTTCTTGATTCCCCGCCGCCACAAGGCCATCTCCAGTGCGTCCAGCGGGAGATCGGTTCGCATGTGGGTGGCGAGCTGCCATCCGACGATCATCCGCAAGTGCACGTCCAGGACGAAGGCGACGTATGCCCAGCCCGACCAGGTGCGGATATAGGTGAAGTCAGCGACCCACAGCTGGTTCGGCCGGCTCGCGGTGAAGCGCCGATTGACCAGATCGGGCGGCCTGGGCGCGGTCGGCTCGGGGATCGTGGTGCGGCGCCGCTGCCCGCGGATCACGCCTTCCGGGCCGTCTTCGCGCATGAGGCGCTCGATGGTGCAGCGGGCCGCGGCGATGCCCTCGCGCCGCAACTGGTGGTGGATGCGCCGGGCTCCATAGGTCTGGCCGGACGTGTCATGGATGCGACGGATATGCTCGATGAGCTGTTCGTCGCGCTGTCGCCGGGCGGACTTCGGGCGCCTACGGCGGGCGTTGAATGCCGAGACCGAGAGATCCAGTTCCCGGCATACGGGCTCGACCCCGAAGTCGTCGCGGAGGTGGTTGATCACCGCGTCAGCCTCGTGCGGGGCTGGTCGAGCTCCTTCGCGAAAAACACCGAGGCAGCCTTCAGGATCTCGTTCGCCCGACGCAACTCAGCTATTTCTTTGCGGAGTTGGGTCAGCTCCGTCCGTTCGGCGGTGGTCAGCAGATCAGGCCGGTCACCCTTGTCTGCCTCGGCCTGGCGGACCCAGCCGCGCAGGGCCTCCTTGTGGATGCCCAGGTCCTTCGCGACATGAGCGACCGGACGGCCGGAGGTCTGGACTTCGCGGACGGCTCGCTCACGCAGCTCGTCGGGGTACTTCCGTGGTGCAGGCATCGGATGCGTGTTCTCCCATCTGCCGAGGCGATCATGCCTGGCTTCAGGGCCGCTACAAAATCCGGTTCAGCTCACCCCGTCGAGGTCGAGCAGCAACGTCGTATCGTTGACCAAGCCCGTGGCTCCGGCGTGATCGTTCTGCGTCGAGAACAGAAATGATCAGGTATGACCACGGGCGCTCTGCATTCGGATGCCGACAACCACCACGACCGTCACCATCGTGACGACAGGTCAGCACCGCCAGCCGAGTACACCGCTCAAGTTCGAAGACCCGTCAAAACGCCCTGATATCCGTAACCTCGAATATCCGTAACCCCGAAACCGCCCGGCGGGCTGTATCCGGGAGTATCCTGAAATTACCGAGGACATTTCGCATAAGAGTTTCTAAGCTCCTGTCGTTCTCGGCGATTCACAACACCGGGCCGGTGTACACCGGCCCGGGGACAGGTCCGCGTCATGACCGCGACCATTCTGTATACGTCGGCGGTCGAGGAGCGGACCTTTTCGCTGCCGCTGCGTGTCGCGCTCGCCTCAACGGACACCCCTGGTGCTCTTCTGGACGGTGCCTGGTGGCCCCGCTCCCGCGACCTGGCGGCGGAACTTCCTGCGTTGACAGCGGTGCTGGATCCCCTTTGGGGGCGCATTACGCATGTCACGGTGAACCCGACCCTGTGGCCGGTCATCCCACGGAAGGTGCCCGTTGATGGGCATGTGGTGAGCGTCGGCTGGTTCAAGGCCGAGCAAGACCCCCACAAGCTGTTGCTGCTCTCCTACACCGTCGGCCGCTGGGACCTGCTGGTGATTCCGCCGCAGACGGATCCGGCCATCGCCGCCTGGCTGATGACCGCGGCTACCGGTCTGCTGCGCAGCCACACAGCGAGTGATCTGCTGCAGAGGGCCGAATTCCAACGGATCGTAGCCGACCAGGCCCGAGAAGCGGTCTGGGATTCCGAGGGCGGCCATGGCGCCCGTGTGACCGCGCCAGCACGCTCTGCGTGATCCCCGAAACGGCCCCGGTGAAACCGCCGGGGCCGTCCTTTCAGGCGCAACACGTGAGAGTGCGCAACCCACAATCCACGGTACACCTGCAGGTAGTTTCCGACGTGATTCCGTCGGCTGACGCGAAGCATGAGCACATTCTGCTCGGACCTCAAGCACCGACGGCCGGGCCCAGCTGCCGGCAGCGGCCGCCGGCAGAGTGCTTGCTATTCCGCATTACCGCGCCACTGCCCCTGGACACGGAACCAGAGTCCGGGAGCGTAGATCGATTCGACGACAGCGGCTTCGCCTTTGGTCACTCTGAGGATCCGCAATGCGCCACTCGGAAGCAGGTCGTACTCGTACGTGGCAGGCGACTCACCTTCGGTGATGTCGTCGTAGGAGATATCTACAGCCGCCAGCTCCGCGTATTCCTTGGGGGGCCGGTTCTCCACCAGCTTGATGAACACGCTCATACCTTGACGATAGATCCCTCGCGGTTTTCTCGCGTGACATGCCAGAGTCACCGCCAACGGCCGCACCACCAGTCGGGCGGTATCGGCTCATTCCAGGGTGGCAATGTGGTCGGCGGCACCCCCGCGCCACTCGATCAGGAAGAGGGTCGCGTCGTCGCTGGTGACCCCGCCCCGCTCCTGGATCAGGGTGCGGGAGAGAGAGCGCACCACCGCCCGAACCCCTTCCTCGACGTGCTCGATGCGGTTCACCCAGGCGATGAGTTGCTCCTCGCCGAACTGCTCGCCGCGGACATCGTGCTCCTCGATCAGGCCGTCGGTGAAGCACAGCACCCGGTCGCCGACCTGGAGCGTCTGCTCGCTGAGCTGGGGCTCGTCGCCGCCGAAGCCGACCGGCAAGGTGGTGGGGCTGTGCAGTTGCCGGACGACCTGGTGGTTGCGAATCAGCAGCGGCGCGGGGTGGCCGGCGTTGACCCATTGCGGGTGGCCTGTCGCAACGTTCAGGCGCATCATCTGTGCGGTGACGAAGTGCTCGGGCCCGAACTGCCCGGCGATGGCCCGGTCCATGAACGCGTAGATCCCGGACAGCCCGACGTCGGTGCGTCGGGCGTGCCGGTAGGCGCCGATGGCGAGGTTCGACGACGCCCCTACGGACCGTCGTCTCGCTCGCTGCGGCCACCCGCGCCACGGTTCGGATGCCGCCGTGTCCCAGCCCTCGGGCCTCCGCGGCCATCAATAGCCGCCGCTGCCGCTCGTCCAGATGTGGGAACAACACGGCGAACTTCACCGCGAGTTGGGCACGAGTCTCGTTCGTGATGCGCATACCGAACCAACGAATCCCAGGACGGGAAGCAACACCTTGATGATCTGCAAGCCCTTAGAAACGGCGATGACTGCGAAAGGCTCTTGTCGGATAAAGGACGCGCTGGTTCTCGAGAGCGTTCGAGCTCTTCTCGGTGCACCGGAAGGGCTTCGGACTTCTCGGCGAGCCATCGACACGTGGCCGCCGGGCTCCGCTCTGTATTGGGGTGGTGGAAGTCTTGCGCTTGCGGTGACCGCCATCGTGCTGTCGATAGCGCCCGTGGCGATCGGTTGGCTCGTCGCCGCAGCTGCCGCAGCGCTCGCCACTCTGGTTGCCACCCTTTCGTTCGCGCGGCGGCAAGGCGCCAGTATCGCGCGGACACTGCTCGGACTTGGTCCAGCACTTCTGATCACCGGATTCGCGATCTTCTACGGATTCCTCGCCCGAGGGAACGCTCCGTCCGTCGTGGTAGGCCAACCGACGCACATGGTGGACGTCTTCCTCCTGTCCTTCGGAATCGCGTCCACTGGTGGCTTTCTGGACGTCGGATTGCATGGTCTTGCCGTTCGTGTCGCCGCCCTGCTGGAAATGCTGCTCATGGTCACGGTCGCTGGCAGTTCCCTCGCGGTCGCCGCGCGCACTCTATGGACCCGGTTCAGCGAAACTGTTCGGCGGCGCGACCAGGAGTAGTCGCTGTGCATGAGCCCGGATCCACCGGCTTGTTTTGAGAGTGATCGTTTCGGGGGTGTTCGGGCTGGTCCGAGGTTGATCTGCGGGTTCGGGCATGGAATGGCCGCTGGTCTGCCCAGCTCTTCCACATGTCCGTAGGTCTCGGGCCCTTTCGGGCGGGTCGGTCAGGGCGTGTCAGGCCGTGGACGGTGGCGCGTGCAAGACGGTGATCAGCTGCATGAAGTCGCCTCGCCAGGGCCAGCGTTCGGGTAGATGGAGGGTGAGGCGGCGGGCTGTGCGGGCCAGGCGGGCGGGCACGTTGATGAGGTGGTCGCGGATCGTGGCGGTGGTCGCTCTGGCGTGGAAGGTTCCGGCCAGAGTTCCGGCGGCACGGGTCAGGTTGTGCGCCACGGCGGCCAGGGTGAGCCAGGCGGCGTTCGCCTGGAAGTAGCCGGAGGGGGCGTGCGCGAAGGCGCTGTTCTTGACGTCCGCGATCACTTGTTCCACGACAGCGTGCCGCCTGTGATCACGCTCGGCGTCCACCAGCGAGAGCGGGGAGTTGGTGAACGCGGCGTGGTAGCGCCAGGTATCGAAGAGCGTGCCCTGACCGGCGGGGACGGTATCGGGGGCCAGACGCTTGACCCGCCGCACGATCAAGCGGGCGATGACCTGCTGCTGCTTCGGCTTGGAGGTGAAGGCCGTGTAGTCGATCTCGGCTATCTCCGCGTCCGAGATCCAGCACTGGCCCTCCTCGTCCCAGGTCGCTTTGGGGTACTTGATCGCCGTCCAGGCGTTCTCGTCGATGCGCGCGATGGCGGCCTTGATGGAGGCGTTCATCCGCACCGTGATCGAGAAGCGGGCGTCCAGGGTCCGGCAGGCGTTCACGACATCGGCGCCGTAGAACGCGGAGTCGGCCCGCACGACCAGCAGGCCGCTCGCGCCGCAGGCGCGGGCGGTGCGGATGGTCTCGGTCACGAACGCGGCTGCCCCGCGCGCGGAGTTGGACGGTCCCTTGCGCAGCCGGGTGGCGGCGATTACCGGGGCGGCAAGGGGTGTGGAGACGATCCCCAGCAGCGCATTGAGCCCCTTGACCTTGCTGTATCCGTATCCGGCGCCCTGCTTGGCGTAGCCGTAGGTGCGGCGGATCGTGTCGTCGATGTCCACATAGGCGACCTGATCCGCGCCGGGCAGCAGCGGGGTGTGCGCTGCGAGGCGGGGCAACAACCGGCGGGCCACGGCGTGCAGTTGCTTCACATGCCCGTGGGTAAAGGAGCGCAGGAAGTTGCCCAGCGTGGACGGGGCCCGCACCCCCGAAAACAAACGACCGAGTCCGCCGTGCCGCAGCCGGTCCATGTCCTCGATGCTGTCCGCACCCGCGACCATACCGCCCACCAGCGACATCAGCTTCGCCGCGGGGAAGGCCCCGGTGCCGTCCTTCGACTTCGGAAGCCGGATGAGCTCATCGGCCAGCGTGGGCAGGCCGCATCGCTCGGCCAGGCGCACCACTGGCTCAAGCCCGCCGTACGCGATCAGATTCGGGTCATCGAACGCGGACGAGACCGCCGTGGCGGCATGGGAAGATTGCATCTCGGAAGTGCCTTGCCGATCGTGCCTGATGTGGTCCTAGAGAAACCCCATCATCGCAGGTCACAAGGCACTTCCTCGTTTCCGGAAGAACTATCCACAGGCGGCAAGCCGGTGGATCCGGGATGAGCGGTCCGCACACCAGGCCAGCACACCGGTCACGGCATTTGGTCTTGAACGAGAGCCGCGTTCGCGGCGGACCTGGCGGGCGACCGGTCTTCCCAGCAGCACCGTGATGAATGACGCAGTGAGCTCCTTCGTCCATATCGGTGGCGCGCGGCAGGCCGCGTTGGTCGCGCTCGACTGGTCAGGAGGACCGGTCAACGATGTGGACAACGAGCCCGCACCCGCCCGCGAGCGGCTTCCGGCCCGGGCCAAAGCACTCGGCGTGCCCGGACCCAGCCCGGAGGTAGGTCGGCAGGACTCACCGACTACACACAGTCACTGACTGTCTGGACCCAACAAGGAACTGGCGACAGTTGAATACGCGAGCTCACCAGTACCAAGGCCGTAGCAGAATGCGGCGTACTCTTTGGCAGACACCGCGCCGGTCGTGGTGAGCTTGACGGCGGTCGACACAAGATCCCACTCCGGCGGGCCGTACGAAGCGCGCTCGAAGTCCATCAACAGCGGGCCGGTCTCGGTGCGCGCCACGTTGCCGACCCATGCATCCCCGTGGACTACGCACTCCGGCAGGCCCCTCGGCCTCAAAGCCCACTGGGCCTTGAGGTCTTTGAGCCGGTCGTTCAGCCACTGCCGGTCATCGTCAGAGATTGTGCTCGCTGCGTCGATGCGCTCAGCCAACCGGACGAAGGGGTCCAGCTCGCCGAGCAGCAGGTCTGGTTTCGGCAGGGCGTGCAGTTGCTTGAGGAGCACGACGACGTCCGCGACCGTCCCGATTTCGTGTGGTGGCAGCTCTTGCCAGAACGTCACCGAGTGCCCGTTGACCGCTACTGGCTGCCGCAGGTCAAGAGCGCGTACGGCGGGCACGCCCTGGGTGGCCAGCCAGCGGGCGACCTGAACCTCGCGCGTTGCGGCGGCGGACTGGCCGGGCTGGGCGATACGCACCACCACTCCCCTGGGAAGACGCCATATGGCGTTCTCGGCGAGCCGTACCGGTTCGGCGTCGGTCAGCCCTGTCGGCGGTCAGCCAATCGCCGACCGTTCCGGGTCGGCTTCCTGGGTGGCGGCCCAGGTGGCGAGGAGGCGCAGCCCTTCTTCGGAGGGTGAGCAGGGCTCGGCGGTGTAGATGGTGAGGGTGAGGCCGGGGGCGGCGGCCATTTCCAGGCCCTCGAAGGCGAGGGAGAGGTCGCCGACGGCGTGGTGGTGGAAGTGCTTGGTGCCGGTGCCGTGGTGGCGGACGTTGTGCGCACCCCAACGGGTACGGAACTCTTCACTGCGGGTGCATAGCTCCCCGACCAGGTCGTGAAGGTCCTTGTCGTGCGGGTTGCGGCCGGCTTCCGCACGCACGATGGCGACGGTGATGTCGGCGAAGGCGTCCCAGTCGGGGTAGAAGCGGCGGGCGGCGGGGTCAAGGAAGGTGAAGCGGGCCAGGTTCTGCTGGTTGCCGGGCGTGGTGTAGACGTCGGTGTAGAAGGCGCGGAAGAGCTGGTTGGCGGCGAGGATGTCCATCCGGCCGTTGCGGACGAACGCGGGTCCGGCGGTGATCGCGTCCAGGGTCCATTGCAGGCTGCGGTGCGGCTTCCACTGCTCCTTGGTGCGTCGGCGGCGGGGGCGGGTGAGGGTGTCGGAGCCGTCGGCTGCCTGGGCCAGGTTCAGCAGGTGGGCGCGCTCGGCGTCATCGAGCTGGAGGGCGCGGGCGAGAGCTTCGAGGACGGCCGGGGAGACCCCGGCGAGGTTGCCACGCTCCAGTTTCGAGTAGTACTCCACGCTCATGTCGGCGAGGGCCGCGACCTCGCTGCGGCGCAGGCCCGGCACCCGGCGCCGGGAACCTCCGGGCAATCCGGCCTGGTCGGGGGTGATCTTTGCGCGCCGCGAGGTGAGGAACTCGCGGACCTCCTCACGGTTGTCCATGTCCTCGACGGTACGTCCCTCACACGGCCATAGGGATGTACTGCCGGTACACCCCTTGTCAGTGACTCGCTCCGCGCGTGAAGAGGGCTTTACCTGGAAGGCATGGTGCTTCTCCTTCAGCCATCAAGGCGGCGAAGGCGCAGCTCCGCGCCCCGCTCGGGCGGTCCGTCGCCCGAGGCTCCGGGGCCCGCACCTGCAACCGGTAGGCAAAGGAACCTCTCATGCGCGGCGCAGTGATCCACGCCCCTGGCGACATCCGCTTCGAGACTCTGGAGGACCCGAAGATCGAGCACCCGACCGACGCGATCATCCGCACGGCGGTGACCTGTGTGTGCGGGTCGGATCTGTGGCCGTACCGGGGGGCGGAGCCGACCGAGCACGCCCATCCGATGGGCCACGAGTACGTCGGCTTCGTGGAGGAGGTCGGGCCCGAGGTCACCTCGGTCAAGCCCGGCCAGTTCGTCATCGGCTCGTTCGCGACCTCCGACAACACCTGTGCGAACTGCCGCAACGGGTTCCAGTCGAACTGCCTGAACCGCGAGTTCATGTCCACCTGCCAGGCCGACTACGTCCGTATCCCCAACGCCCAGGGCACCCTCGTGGCCACCGACGGTGTGCCGGACGAGCGGTTCTGGCCGGGGCTGCTGGCCGTCTCGGACGTGATGGGCACCGGCTGGTGGGCTGCCGACGCCGCCGAGGTCATGCCCGGCTCCACCACCGTCGTCGTCGGCGACGGTGCGGTCGGCCTGTGCGGCGTCATCGCCGCCAAGGAACTGGGCGCGGAGCGGATCATCGCCATGAGCCGGCACGAGTCCCGGCAGAAGCTCGCCCGGGAGTTCGGCGCGACCGACATCGTCGCCGAGCGCGGCAAGGAGGGCGTAGCCCGGATCAAGGAGATGACCGGCGGGATCGGCGCGGACAGCGTCCTGGAGTGCGTCGGCACCGCCCAGGCCATGCAGCAGGCCCTGCACTCCGCCCGCCCCGGTGGGAACGTCGGCTTCGTCGGCGTCCCGCACGACGTCGCCGTCGACGGCCAGGAGCTGTTCTTCTCCCACGTCGGCCTGCGCGGCGGCCCCGCCCCCGTACGCCGCTACCTCCCCGACCTCATCGACCGCGTCCTTGCCGGCGCGATCGACCCGGGCAAGGTCTTCGACCTCACCCTCCCCCTCGACCAGGTCGCCGAAGGCTACAAGGCCATGGACGAACGCCGCGCCATCAAGACCCTCCTCACCCCCTGACCCGCCCCGTCAACCGCACGAGGAGCATCCGTGCAGATCACCCGCAGCTCGATCGACACCGCAAAGGGTCCGGCGGACTGGTTCACCGGCGACGTCTACATCGACGCCGTCGCCGCGGCCCCCGCCCCCTCCCGGGTCACCGCCAACTTGGTGCATTTCATGCCCGGTGCCCGCACCCACTGGCACCGTCACCCGCTGAGCCAGACCGTCTTCGTCACCGAAGGGATCGGCCTGTGCCAGCGCCGGGGCGGACCGGTGGAAGTCATCCGGCCCGGCGACCGCGTCCTCTTCGAGGCTGATGAGGAGCACTGGCACGGTGCCGCGCCGAACCGGCTGATGGTCCACCTGGCCATCAACGAGGGCGACGGCGACCACGATGTCGTGCACTGGCTGAATCCCGTCACCGACGAGGAGTACGCCGCCGCTCCGGCCACCGGCTGAACCCGGGCAGCCTGGTTTCAGGTCGCCGAGGGCTGCACGGCGTCGACGAACGCCGCGCCATCAGACCCCCCTCGCGAACCGCACCGCTCTTTCCTCGGGCCCTCTGATGCGGCCCGCCCGCCCCACGTTGTTGAGGAGAACTACCGTGACCACCTTCGCCCTCGTCGGCGCCGGCCCTGGCCTGGGGCTGGCTGCCGCCCGTCGCTTCGGCAAAGCGGGCCACAGTGTCGCCCTCCTCTCGCGCAGCGCCCAGCACCAGGACAACCTGGCAGCCGAACTGGCGAGGGAGAACGTCCACGCCCGCGGTTTCACCGCCGACGTCCTCGACCCCGCCTCCCTCACTGCAGCCCTGCGCGAAGCCGCAGAAACGCTGGGACCCGTCGAGATCCTGCAGTTCAGCCCGGTGCCCCGGGGCGACTTCATGAAGCCGGTCCTGGACACCACCGCGGCCGACCTGGACGACCCGTTGGCCTTCTCTGTCAAAGGGCCGCTCACCTGCGTGAACGCCGTCCTGCCCGGCATGCGGGAACTCGGGCGGGGCACGCTGCTGTTCGTCAACGGCGGCAGCGCGGTACGCCCGAAGGCCAGCGTGGCCGGGACCTCGATCGCGTTCGCCGCAGAGAGCGCCTACGCGGCGATGCTCCACACCGCGCTCGCCCCGGAGAACATCTACGCCGCACAGCTCATCGTCCCCGGCGCGATCAGCCCCGACTCCGCGACCTCCAGCCCCGAGGCGCTGGCCGAGCGGCTATACGGCCTGCACGCCGACCGTGAGGGATTTCGCCACTACGTCGAGCCCCTGCCCGACCCGCAGGACGGCACCCCATGACCTACACCCTTCGCCGGGCCCTGACCGCCACCGCCGTCACCGGCGTACTGCTGCTGACCGCGACCGCCTGCTCCGACGACTCGCCCGCCGAGCAGGCCCCGGCCACCGCCTCCGCATCGTCCGCGCCGGCGTCCGGGCAGCCGCAGACTTCGGCTTCGGCGAGCCCGTCCGGCTCAGAAAGGAGCACTCCGATGGACATCCGCGTCACCATCGACGGCCAGCCCGTCGACGCGACCTTGAACGACAGCCCCGCCGCCCGTGACCTCGCCTCCCTGCTCCCGCTCACCCTGAACCTGGAGGACTTCCACGGAACCGAGCGGATCGCCGACCCGCCCAGGAAGCTGACCACCGAAGGCGCCCCCGAACCGGCCGCAGCAAAGGCCGGAGACATCGCCTACTTCGCACCGTGGGGCAACCTCGCCATCTTCTACAAGAACGGTCCCTCCGCCTCCTCCGACCTGCTGATCCTCGGCCACATCGACGCCGACGCCGACCAGCTGTCCGGGGCCGACCGGATCACCATTGAGGCTGCCTCCTGACCTCGCCAACCGCCCCTCCTCGTACGGGAAGAAGTTTTCGCATGTCCTCCGCCACCGGGTCCGCCCCTGGCAAGCTGCCCTTCGTCGTCTGGGTGCTCGCTGCCGGCACGTTCCTGATGGGCACCACCGAGTTCGTCATCGCCGGACTGCTGCCCGAGATGGCCGCCGACCTGAACGTGAGCGTGTCGCACGCCGGTCTGCTGATCACCGCGTTCGCCGTCGGCATGATCGTCGGCGGGCCCACGATGGCCATGGCCACCCTGCGCCTGCCCCAGCGCCACACCCTCATCGGCGCACTCGCCGTCTTCGCTCTCGGGCACGCCGTCGCCGCCCTGAGTACCTCCTTCACCGTCGTGCTGGCCGCCCGCGTGGTGACCGCCCTGGCCACCGGAGCGTTCTGGGCCGTCGGCTTCGTCATCGCCACCACCACCGCCGGGCCCGCGAGCGCCACGCGTGCGGTCGGCGTCATGATGGGCGGCCTCACGCTGGCCAACGTCATCGGTGTGCCGATCGGTTCGTTCGTCGGCCAGTACACCGGCTGGCGCGGCCCGTTCTGGGCGCTGGCCGTCCTCGCCGCGCTGGCCGCCGCGTTCGTCGGCCGTTTCATCCCCCGTACCGGACAGCGGGCCGAGGTGTCGGTGCGGGCCGAGGTCCGGGCCCTCAAGCAGGGGCGGCTGTGGCTGGCGCTCGGCGCAGCGGTGCTGATCATGGGCGGTGTCCTCGCGACGTATACGTACATCACGCCGCTGCTGACCGACCGGGCGGGCATCCCGGCCGGGGCGGTGCCGCTGGTGTTGATCGCCTTCGGTATCGGTGCGCTGGGCGGCACCGCCATCGGCGGCCGTCTCGGGGATCACCGCCCGATGGTCACGACGATCACCGCGGCGGCGGCCACCTCCCTCATCCTGCTGGCCCTGATCCCGGCCTCCAGCAGCCCCGTGGCCGCCGTGATCCTGGTCTTCGGCATGGCCCTGGCCGGGTTCACCGTCAACCCCGTCGTCACCTCCCTCGCCGTCCGCTTCGCCGGCGACGCCCCCACCCTCACCTCGGCGCTGACCACCTCCGGCTACAACACCGGCATCGCCAC
Organism: Streptomyces sp. DS1-CR2; assembly: GCF_055760475.1. Lineage (NCBI taxonomy): Bacteria > Bacillati > Actinomycetota > Actinomycetes > Kitasatosporales > Streptomycetaceae > Streptomyces > Streptomyces sp. DS1-CR2. Next base: position 6,908,662 of record NZ_CM147085.1, on the reverse strand, counting down.
AGGCTCGCTCGTCGCGGGTCGGGCCCTGGACTCCTCGCTCGGTCTGACCGGTCCGGCCCTGGTCGGCGCCGTCTTCGCCGCGCTCACCCTGCTGCCGCTGATCGCCCTTGCGCTGCGCGGCACGGCAGGCCCCTCGCGGATCGTCGCCCACCACACCACCGACGCCGACGAGCCGCGGGCCGCCGACGTCACCGTGACGACCGCACGCTGAACTCCACGCCCGTACAGCTTCGTTGGGAGCAACCGACATGAACCCCACCTACGACTTCACCGGCCAGGTGGCCTTCGTCACCGGCGCCTCCTCCGGAATGGGCCTGGCCACCGCCCGCGCCTTCGCCGAAGCCGGCGCCGCCGTTGGCCTCGCCGATATCAACGAGGACGCCGTGAACGCTGCCGCCAAGCAGCTCGCCGACGACGGCCACCGGGTCCTCGCGCTGGTCTGCGACGTCACCGACGAGGACCAGGTCGCCGCCGCCGTCGACCGCACGGTCGAAGCCTTCGGACGGCTCGACATGGCCTACAACAACGCCGGGATCATGCCCCCGCCCGCCGACGCAGCCGACGAGAGCGCCGAGCAGTTCGACCGCGTCCAGGGCATCAACCTGCGGGGCATCTGGGCGAGCGTGAAGCACGAACTGCGCCACATGCGCGAGCAGGGCAGCGGCGCGATCGTCAACTGCTCCTCGCTCGGCGGTCTGGTCGGCAACCCCGGCCGTGCCGCCTACCACGCCACCAAGCACGGCGTGATCGGCCTGACCAAGAGCGCCGCCCTCGAATACGGCTCCCGCGGTGTCCGGATCAACGCCGTCTGCCCCGGCACGATCAGCACCCCCATGGTCGACGCCATGGTCGAAGGCGGAGAACTCGACCGCAGCCAGGCCGAAGCGGGCCAGGCCATCCACCGGCTCGGCACCGCCGACGAGATCGCCCAGGCCGTGCTGTGGCTGTGCAGCCCCGGCGCCAGCTACGTCACCGGCATCGCACTGCCCGTCGACGGCGGCTACACCGCCCAGTAACACCACCGGGCCGGGTACGTCACGACGACGCCGGAACCCCGTTCTCGTACGAATCGAACCCGCGTATGCCTCCTGGCCGCCCGGAGGCGATCCCGCCATGCCTCCCGCACGGGCGCCACCGCTGTGCTGTTGACCCTGTCCACGACGCGAAGGTCTCCCCACATGCCCACCGAACCCGTCCCGCAAGAACCCGTCGCCGTACCTGCCGAGCCGGAGTCGCGCATAGCGCCGACCCGGCGCACCTTCATCGCCACCGGCACGGCCGTCGGGACCGCCGTGGTCGCCGGTACCGTCCTCGGCACCGACCTGCTGTCCGAGTCCGAAGCGGCGGCCTCCCCTTCGGCGCCCGCCAGCCGCCTCACCGTGACGGTCAACGGCACCCGCCACACGGTCACGGTCGACAACCGCACCTCGCTGCTGGACCTGCTGCGCGAGCACCTGGACCTGACCGGGGCGAAGAAGGGCTGCGACGCCGGTGCCTGCGGGGCCTGCACCGTCCTGGTCGACGGACACCGGCAGAACGCCTGCCTCACCCTCGCGGTCCGGCTGGAGGGCGCCGACGTCACCACGATCGAGGGTCTGGCTGACGGCGACCAACTTCACCCGCTGCAGCAGGCATTCATCGACGAGGACGCCTTCCAGTGCGGCTACTGCACCCCCGGTCAGATCGTCTCCGGCGTCGGCTGCATCCAGGAAGGCCACACCCACTCGCCGGATGAGATCCGGGAGTGGATGAGCGGCAACATCTGCCGCTGCGGCTGCTACGTCAAGATCGTGCACGCGGTGGAACAAGCCGCGGGCCGGAAGTGAGGGCCCGGCAACATGTATCCCTTTGACTACACCCGTGTCTCCGACACGAAAGAGGCCCTCACCGCGGGCCGTCGCGGTGGCCGCTACATCGCCGGGGGCACCACCCTGGTCGACCTGATGCGCGAGACCGTCGAGCGCCCCGAGACGGTGGTCGACATCAGCGGCCTGCCGCTGGACGCGGTCACCGCCACCGAACGCGGCGGCCTGCGCATCGGCGCCCTGGTAACCATGTCCGCAGCGGCCGCTCACCCCAAGGTGCGCACCCTGTTCCCGGTCGTCTCCCAGTCGCTGGAGCTGAGCGCGTCGGCGCAGCTGCGGAACATGGCCACCATCGGCGGGAACATCATGCAGCGCACCCGCTGCACCTACTTCCGCGACGTGACCGCCGCCTGCAACAAGCGCGAGCCGGGTTCGGGCTGCGCCGCCCGCGAGGGCTACAACCGCTCCCACGCCATCCTCGGCACCTCGGAAGCCTGCGCGGCGACCCACCCCTCCGACGTCGCCGTCGCGTTCGCCGCCCTGGAAGCCCAGGTCCATGTGCTGGGCGCCGACGGGCCACGGCAGATCCCGTTCGCCGACTTCCTGCTGCGCCCCGGCTCGACCCCGAACCGGGAACAGGCGCTCAAGAGCAGCGAGTTGATCACCGCAGTGGAGATACCCGCTCTGCCCCGCCCGCTCGCGTCCGGGTATCTGAAGGTCCGTGACCGGCAGTCCTACGAGTTTGCCCTGACCTCGGCCGCCGTCGCCCTACACGTGCGCGGCGGAGTGATCCGCGAGGCCAAGGTCGCGGCCGGCGGCGTGGGCACCGTCCCGTGGAAGCTGCCCGCCGTCGAACAGCACCTCGTCGGCGAACGCCCCTCCCCATCCCTGTGGGCCGCTGCCGCCGCGAAGGCAGCGGACGGGGCCCGCCCGCTGGCCCACAACCGGTTCAAGACCGACCTGCTGAAGCGGACCGTCGAACGCCAGCTGCGCATCGTAGGAGGTACGAAGTGAGCCCCCAGCCGCAGGCAGCCGTCGGCGCCCCGCTCTCCCGCGTGGAGGGACAGCTCAAGGTCACCGGCAAGGCCCCCTACGCCGCCGAGCACGACATCAAGGGTGTCGTCCACGCTGTCATCGTCGACGCGAGCGTCGGCCGTGGCCGCATCACCTCCATCGACACCAGTGACGCCCTGGCCCAGCCGGGCGTGTTGAAGGTGATCCACCACGGCAACGCGCCGAAACTCCCCTACAAGGACAACCCCGCCTCGAACAACCCGCCAGGCGGCCGCAGGCTGCGGGTCTTCCAGGACGACAAGGTCCTCTTCCACGGCCAGCCCGTCGCCGTCGTCGTCGCGACCACCCTGGAAGCCGCGCAACACGGCGCGAGCCTGGTCAAGGTCGCCTACGACGCCCAGAAGCCGTCCACCGACCTGACGAAGGCGAAGGCGGACAAGCCGACGAAGTACGCACGCGGTGACGCGGCGGCGGCGCTGCGCTCTGCGCCCGTGCGGATCGACGCGACCTACCAGATGGCGCGCAACCACCACAACGCGATGGAGCCGCACGCCACCATCGCCCGCTGGAGCGGCAACAAGCTGACCGTGTGGGACAAGACCCAGTGGGTGGTCGGCACGCAGACCGAACTGTCCACCGTCTTCGGCCTGCCCGCCGACTCCGTGCGGGTGATCTCGCCCTACGTCGGCGGCGGCTTCGGCAGCGGACTGCGCTGCTGGCCGCACACCGTCGTCGCCGCCCTGGCCGCCCGGGAAACGCGCCGTCCGGTCAAACTCGTCCTGAAGCGCAGGCAGCAGTACTTCAACACCGGCTTCCGCCCCTCCTACGAGTACCGGCTGAAGCTGGGCAGCAACCGGCAGGGCCGCCTGACGGCGATGGCCCACGAGATGGACGCCGAGACGTCTTCGTACGAGACGTTCACCGAGTCGATCCTCTTCCCCGGGCAGATGCTCTACAGCACGCCGAACGTCAGCCAGGCGTACCGGACGGTGCCGTTGGATGTGAACACCCCGCTCTACATGCGCGGCCCCGGCTTCGCCACCGCCTCGTTCGTCATCGAATCGGCCATGGACGAACTCGCCGACAGGCTCGGCATCGACCCGATCGAGCTGCGCCGCCGCAACGAACCGAGCGACGACGAGTCGAAGAACCTGCCGTTCTCCACCCGACGGCTGCGCGAGTGCTGCACCACCGGCGCCCGCGTGTTCGGCTGGGACCAGCGCCGAGCAAAGCCGCGCTCGCGCCGCGAGGGTGACTGGCTGATCGGCATGGGCATGGCCGCCGGCGTCTACGACACCGCCCGCATGCCCGCCCAAGCCCGCATCCGGCTGAATGCTGATGGCACCGCGGTGGTCGAAGCCGCCGCCAGCGACATGGGACCGGGCACCTACACCTCCCAGACCCAGGTCGCCGCCGACGCCCTCGGTCTGACCATGCGCACCGTCACCTTCCGCCTCGGCGACTCCTTGTTCCCGCCGACCCCGCCGCACGGCGGCTCCATGACCATGGCGAGCGTCGGCTCCGCCGTCCTCGACGGCTGCAACCAGGTCCGCCGCCAGGCGATCAAGCTGGCCGTCGAAGACCGCCAGTCACCGCTGTACGGCGTGGATGCCGAGGACGTCGTCGTACGCGGCGGGCGGCTGCACACCAAGGACAACCCGGCGCGGGGCGAGACGTACAAGAACCTGCTGTCCCGCAACAAGCGTTCCCACCTGGAGGCAGAGGGCTCCTACGCCGGACCGGCGTCCAAGGAGCGGCACTCCTTCTACGCCTACAACGCCACCTTCGCCGAAGTCGCCGTCGACGCGACCCTCGGCCTGGTACGCGTGCGGCGCATGCTCGGCGTGTACGACGCGGGCCGCATCATCAGCCCCAAACTCGCCGAAAGCCAGGCGATCGGCGGCATCACCGGCGGCATCGGCACCGCACTGCTGGAGCACACCGTCACCGACCACCGCGACGGCCGGATCGTGAACGCGAACCTGGCGGACTACCTCGTGCCCGTCAACGCCGACGTCCCCGACATCCAGGCCATCTACCTGGACGGTGAAGACCGCCAAGCCGACCCACTCGGCGTCAAGGGACTCGGCGAAGTCGTCCACGTCGGCGTCGCACCCGCCATCGCCAACGCCGTCTACAACGCTACCGGCCGCCGCGTGCGCCAACTCCCCATCACCGCCGAAGCACTCCTGTAACCCGTGCACCCGTGCGGTGCACGCCACAACGTCCGGCAGGCACCAGCCACACGCCGCCTGCCGGACCGGCCGCCGCCGCACCCGTCCCCCCGTCGGACGGCGGCGGCCCCACCGACCCTTAACCGACCGACCACCAAGACCCGCACGGAGGAAGGCTCATGCTGAACATCGCGGACACACTGCACCGCTGGTGCGACCAGCAACGCCCCTTCGCGCTGGCCACCATCTTCGGTGTCACCGGCAGTGCCCCGCTGCCCGTGGGCACCTCGGTCGCGGTCGACGCGGACGGCACGGCCGTCGGCAGCATCTCCGGCGGATGCGTCGAAGGCGCCGTGTACGAGCTGTGCCGGCAGGTCCTCGAAGACCGGACGGCTCCGCAACGTGCCTGGTTCGGGTACTCCGACGAGGACGCCTTCGCCGTCGGCCTGACCTGCGGCGGCGAACTCGACGTCCACGTGCAGCGCATCGACCCGGCCACGCACCCGCACTTGGCCACCGCCCTTGCCGAGGCGGCGAACGGCCGGGCCGCCGCCGTGGCGCAGGTCGTGAACGGGCCCGCGCACCTCCTCGGCGGCCTCTTGGCCTTGGACGGGGACGGCCGCCTGTGCGGCACCGACCTGGACGCGGACACAAGCCGCGTCGTGACCGAGCACACTCGGGTGCTGCTGCGGGCCGGGCGTACGGCTGGCAGCCATCTTGGCGGTGCCGCAGCGACCTGCCGCGAGCAGCTGACCGTCCTGGTGCATGTGGCGGCCACCCGGCCTCGCCTGCTCATCTTTGGCGCCGTCGACTTCGCCGCCGCCCTCGCCCAGGCCGGCCGCTTCATCGGGTACCGGGTCACCGTCTGCGATGCCCGGCCTGTCTTCGCCACGGCCGCCCGCTTCCCGCACGCGGACGAGGTCGTCGTCGACTGGCCCCACCGCTACCTGGCGCAGACCACCGTCGACACCCGCACCGCCATCTGTGTCCTGACCCACGATGCCAAGTTCGACATCCCCCTGTTGCGTCAGGCCCTCACCCTGCCCGTCGGCTACGTCGGCGCCATGGGCTCCCGCCGCACCCACAGCGAGCGCCTGCGCCTCCTGGACGAGGCTGGCATCACTTCGAACTTGCCTCACCGGCCCGGAAGTTCATCACGTTTTCGACCTGTCCTGCACGCTGCGCACGGTGCGGGCCTGGTCGGAGCAGTGGGCGAACGACCCGCTGCCCGGCACCTACTACGTCCGGCTCACGGCGGCCACGCTGACGCCCTCGGACCAGGGGCTGCCCGTCTCGGCCGAGGTCGAGGTGACCTCAAAGAAGGTCGGCGGCTCCGCGGCGGTGGACGGCTCGCTCGCGGCCCCGCTCGTGCCGGGCTCGACGACGGAAGGGGCCGCTGCCGCCGCCGACGACGCCTCTGACGACGCCTCTGATGAGGAGAACGGCTCGTCGGCGAGCCAGGCCCTCGCGACGAGTGAGCCCGAGGACGGCTGGTCCTCCGGCTGGTGGTCGGACCGCTGGGTCTGGACGGCGGCGGGCGGCATCCTGGCCGCGCTCGCCGGTATCGGCGGCTACGCCCTGACGCGCGGCACGGGCCGCCCGTCCCGGGTACCGCCGGGCATGTAACCCTCCCGTCCATGGCGCCCGCGCATCTCAAGTGCCGGGCGTCGTGGACGAGTTGCTCTCCGCTTCACACCTCTCGCAGCGCCTTCGCCAGGGCGCCGTCCCCGGACACGGCGACACGGCCCGCGTGCGCCGCCTCCTCCAGCGTCAGCTCGCCCCGCACCACGGCGACACAGGTTTCCGTGCCCAGGACGAGCCGCGCGTCGGGCTCGCCGCTCGCCGGCCCCTCGGCATAGACAGGCCCGCGCGCGCCCGAGCCGCCGACCCGGACATGGAACTCCCCCTCGTCGAGGCGGACTTCGACCACGCCCTCGCCGCCGAGTCGCTCCAGATGGGTCAGGAGTGGCAGGGCGAACCAGTGCGCGCGTACCGCGTCCGTGAGCCCGCGCTCTTCGAGCGCGGGTGCGCCCCACTCACCCAGCGCCTGGAGCACCGGCAGCAACTGCCGTCCCCGCGAGGTCAGTTCGTACACGTACGCCGAGACGGGCGCGGGCAGCCTGCGTCGCTCGGCGACGCCCTCGCGCTCCATGTCCTTCAGGCGCGAGGCGAGCACGTCCGTGCTGACGCCGGGCAGGTCGGCGTGCAGATCGGTGTAGCGGCGCGGCCCGGCGAGGAGCTCACGGACAATCAGGAGCGTCCAGCGGTCCCCGACGGCGTCGAGGGCGCGGGCGGCGGCGCAGTACTGGTCGTAGCTTCGGCGTGGCATGGCTCGCAGTCTATGCAACTTGTTGGACTTTCCAAGCGGTCACTTGGTAAAACCAAGTCACACACGTCACGGGCAGGTCGCGGGAGGGCACCACATGGAGTTCCGGCAGTCGAGCAAGCTCAGCGAGGTCTGCTACGAGATCCGCGGCTCGGTGATCGAGCACGCCAACGCCCTTGAGGAGGCGGGCCACAGCGTCCTGCGCCTCAACACCGGCAACCCCGCGCTCTTCGGCTTCGAGGCGCCCGAGGAGATCGTCCAGGACATGATCCGGATGCTCCCCCAGGCCCACGGCTACACCGACTCGCGGGGCGTCCTGTCCGCCCGCCGCGCCGTCGCCCAGCGCTACCAGGCGCTCGGCCTCGAGGTCGGCGTCGACGACGTGTTCCTCGGCAACGGTGTGTCGGAGCTGGTCTCCATGGCCGTACAGGCGCTCCTGGAGGACGGCGACGAAGTCCTCATCCCCGCCCCGGACTTCCCGCTGTGGACGGCCGTCACGACGCTCTCCGGCGGCAAGGCCGTGCACTACGTCTGCGACGAGTCGGCCGACTGGTACCCCGACCTCGACGACATGGCCGCGAAGATCACCGACCGCACCAAGGCGGTCGTCATCATCAACCCCAACAACCCCACGGGCGCCGTCTACCCCAAGGAGATCATCGAGGGCATCCTCGACCTCGCCCGCCGGCACGGCCTGATGGTGCTGGCCGACGAGATCTACGACCAGATCCTGTACGACGACGCGGTCCACCACAGCGCCGCCGCCCTCGCCCCCGACCTGGTCGTCCTCACCTTCTGCGGCCTCTCCAAGACCTACCGCGTCGCGGGCTTCCGCTCCGGCTGGCTGGTCGTCACGGGACCGCGGCAGCACGCCCGCAACTACCTGGAGGGCCTGACGATGCTCGCCTCCATGAGGCTGTGCGCCAACGCCCCCGCCCAGTACGCCATCCAGGCCGCGCTCGGCGGCCGCCAGTCCATCCGCGAACTGACCGCGCCGGGCGGGCGCCTCCTCGAACAGCGCGACAAGGCCTGGGAGAAGCTCAACGAGATCCCGGGCGTCTCCTGCGTGAAGCCGAAGGGCGCCCTGTACGCGTTCCCGCGTATCGATCCCAAGGTCCACCCCATCGTCGACGACGAGAAGTTCGTCCTCGACCTGCTGCTGCGCGAGAAGATCCAGGTCGTCCAGGGCACCGGCTTCAACTGGCCGCGCCCGGACCACTTCCGCATCCTCACCCTCCCGTACGCTGACGATCTGGACGCCGCGATCAGCCGGATCGGCCGCTTCCTGAGTGGGTACCGCCATTGACGCTCTGCACCTCCTGCGCCCTGCCGAGCCTGACGCAGTTCGCCTCGCCCGAACTCGTCGAGGCGATCGTGGAGGGCGGCCACGACCGCGCCGACGACCCCGCCTGGGAGACCTCGGGCGCGGCCACGGTGGAGGACTACGCGCTGTGGTGCGGCCATCTGTGCGGCCTGACCTGCCTGCGCATGGCGCTCGGCCCGGGCGCGCCCAGCCTCTTCGACCTGCGGGACGGAGCGCTCAAGTACGGCGCGTACACCGTGGATGCGGACGGCGACATCCACGGTCTGATCTACGCCCCGTTCGCCGAGTACGCCCGCGAGGAACTCGGCCTGGACGCGACCGTCCACCGCACACTGACGGTCGACGAGATCTCCGGGCTGCTCGATGAGGGCCGTACGGTCATGGCCTCGGTCCACTACGGGGTCCGGCGCCCGGAACGGCCCGCGCCCGGCCGGGGCGGACACCTGGTCCTGCTCACGGCCCGCGACGGTGACCGCTTCCACTTCCACAACCCGTCGGGGACCAGCCCCGAAACCCGTTGCGCGGAACTGCCGTCGGCGGCGTTCGAGACGTTCTTCGCGGGGCGGGGCATTTCACTGGGGCGCGGCGGATCGGGTCGCCGGGTCCGGAAACGGGAGCGGGCCCGAGGGCGTAGCAGGCCCCCGGACCCTTTCGATGCCACTCACATCTCGGTGAACGCATTTCGCCGGTATTTGGCGACAAAAACCAAGTGAACGTGCAAGTTGTAGACAACATGTCGTCCGGTGCGCACGTTGGGATGAGGAGTCCAGCGCGGTGACATAATCCAATGCTACGTTCGCGGTTGTGAGTCACGACACCTTGGTTAAGCGGCAGTTCGGGCACCGTGCCCGACTTTCACCGTCTCCTGCCCAAGTGTTGAAGACCGATGACCAGGCGCACGCGGCCCGCACCATGTGGAACCTTCTCCACGCCTGGTGGCAGATGATGCCGAAGGAAAAGCGGACGCTTGCGAACGCGGACGCCGCGATCCGCCAGGCCCGTAAGGACATCGACTTCCTGGCCGCCCTTCCCGCGCAGGCCGCGCAAGCGGTACTCAAGACCTACTTCCAGGCATGGAAGAACTGCTGGGACGGCCGCGCCGACGCCCCGAACTTCAAAAGCCGCCTCCGCACCGCGATGTCCGTGGATATCCCACAGGGCCGCGACCTGAACATCACCCGCACGCACCGCCGCTGGGGCATGGCCAACATTCCCAAGGTGGGCCGGGTCCGCTTCCGGTGGACCAAAGACCTTCCGGTCGGCAAGCGTGCAGGCGCGGAGAACCGGATCACCGGGGCACGACTGATCAAGGACGTGCTCGGCTGGCACATCGCTTTCCGCGTCCAGACCTTGGAGATCGAGCCCGATCCCCACCAGGGGGATGAGGTCGGCATCGACGTGGGCGTCACCGTGCCCCTCGCCCTCTCGGACGGCGAGACGTACGAGCACGGCGCATGGCTGACCGGCAAGGAGAAGGCCAGGCTCCTGCAGCTGGAGCAGCGCGCCGCGCAGCGCAAGCAGCACCGCAAGCCCGGCGAGCGCACCAGCCGCCGACTGCGCCACACCTACGACCAGATCGCAGGACTGCGCGCGAAAGCCAAGCGCCGGGCCCTGGACTGGCAGCACCAGACGACCACCGCCATCGCCCGCACCTACGGCACCGTCGTGGTCGAAGCACTCACCATCACGAACATGGTCAAGTCGGCCAGGGGGACCATCGAGGAGCCGGGGAAGAACGTTGCCCAGAAGGCTGGGCTGAACCGCTCCATCAGCCAGGAGGCATGGGGCCGGACGGTGACCATGCTGATGTACAAGACCGCCCGGCTCGGCGGCACCCTGCACAAGGTCCCCGCCCCCAATACTTCCCGACGCTGCTCGGTGTGCGGCTTCACCACGCCCGGCAACCGGGAGAGCCAGGCCGTGTTCGTGTGCAAGAACCCGGACTGCGGCTGGTCGGGCAACGCCGACCACAACGCAGCCCGGAACGTCTTGCACCTGTACCGGATGGGCCTCGCGCTCATCCCGGCTGCCGGGAGGGCAGTCGTCAGGCGCGCGAAGCGCGTCAAGCCCGCTGCCGCAAGGTAGGCAGGAATCTCCCGGCTCCAGCCGGGAGAGCACTCCAATGGAAGACGCGCCCGCTGCTCGACTGGGCGGCCGGTCGGCCCTTCGCCTGGGTCGACGACATGATCACGGACCTGGACTCCCGCCATGTCACCGCGCACCACGACGCCCCGGCCCTGCTCCTGCACATCCACCCGCGCCACGGGCTGCGCGAGAGGGACTTCACGACGCTGACGCGATGGGCCGAGGCGTTGTGAAGCGATGTACTCGGCCGCCGCCGGCCCGGCCCGTCAGCGGCCGAGCAGTGCCGTGAGGGCTCCGACGGCGTCCGTGTCGGGGGTGCCTCTCGGCCACCAGTCCTCGCGGCCCGGGTCCGACTCGTAGCCGTACCAGAGCCCTTCGCGGCCGAGGCGGAGCTGGAGGTTGTCCGTGGACAGCCTGTTTCGGTGGGGGCGGAAGTGGGGGAAGTCCGCGGCGATGAGGGCCGGTCGGGCGCGGTCGAAGGGGCCGGCCGGCGGGTCCCACTCCTCTTCGAGGACGCCCAGGCCCGCGAGTCCGCCCTGGCGCCAGGCGGCGACGGCGCGGGCCAGGTCGGTGGCCGTGCGTCCGGTGCCCTGGGCGAGGGACTTGTAGAGCGTGCGCGTGGACGCTGCGAGGCCGGAGCCGGGGTGGGCGGCGGCGAGCCGGACCGCGTCCTGCCAGGGGGTGAGACCGGCGATCGGGTCGATGCCCCGGGTGAGGAACGTATGGGCGCGGGCCGCGGCCTCCGTGGCGAGGAGGTCGAGGGCGAGCGGGTCGGGGGCGCCGGACGCGTGCGGGTAGACGGGAGGGCGGCCCGGGTGCGCGGGGGCCGGGAAGGGCGGGGGCAGGAGCGGCAGGGTGCGGGGCGCGAGGGCTTCGCGGGCCTCGACCGAGGGCAGCGCGGGGGCCGTGGCGGAGCGCTCGACGGCGGCCCGCGCCGCGTTGCGCCGGGTGAGATCGGCGAGGAGCTCCTGTTCGCCGCGGCCGCGCAGCAGGAAGAGGACGAACGGGTCCTCGTCGAGCAGTCGTGCCGTCTGATAGCAGAGCGCGGCCGCGTGCTTGCAGGGGTGACCGTCGTCCGGGCAGGAGCAGTCGGGGATCAGGTCGCCCACGGCGGGCAGGAGGTCGGCGACGGCGGCCAGCGCGTGCGGCACGTCCTTGTCGAGGAGCGCGGCCATGTGGTCGGGGCGGGCGGCCGCCGTGTCCAGGATGCGCTCCCAGTCCTCGTCGTGGAGGGTGCGCAGGCGGATCTCCGTGCGGTACGGGCGGGGGCGTGAGCCGTGGACGTAGGCCATGACGCGGCCGGGGGTCGCGGTGATGGCGTCGACGTGTCCTCGGTCGGCGTAGGCGCGGCCGCGGGTGAGGCGGGCCGTGTCGAGTGCCGTGTCCACGAGGGCGTCCACCCACGCGTTCCCCCACCAGGTCAGGGCGAAGTCGTCGGCCGTGCGGGTGCGGGGCGGCAGGGGCGGGAAGGTGCGGCGGCGGTCGTCGACGCGGGCGCGGGCCTGGGCGTGCGCGCCGGCGCGGCCCGGCGTGTGGGGTGTCATGCCGTCCTCCGTGTCATGCCGTCCTCCTGAGGGAGACGAGGTCGGCGAGCTCCCGGTCGGTCAGCTCGGTCAGGGCTGCTTCGCCGGAGCCGAGCACGGCGTCCGCGAGGGCCTTCTTGGCGGCGAGCATCTCGGCGATGCGGTCCTCGACGGTGCCCTCGGTGATGAGGCGGTGGACCTGGACCGGCTGGGTCTGGCCGATGCGGTAGGCGCGGTCGGTGGCCTGCTCCTCGACGGCCGGGTTCCACCAGCGGTCGAAGTGGACGACGTGGCCCGCGCGGGTGAGGTTCAGGCCGGTGCCGGCGGCCTTCAGGGAGAGCAGGAAGACGGGGACCTCGCCGGACTGGAAGCGGTCGACCATGCGCTCGCGTTCGGCCACGGGGGTACCGCCGTGCAGGAGTTGGGACGGGATCGCGCGGGCGGCGAGGTGGGTCGCGAGGAGGCGGGCCATGGACACGTACTGCGTGAAGACGAGGACGGAGCCGTCCTCCGCGAGGATCGTGTCGAGGAGTTCGTCGAGCAGGGCGAGCTTGCCGGAGCGGCCGGTGAGGCGGGCCCGCGGGCCTTCCGCCTCCTTGAGGAACTGCGCCGGGTGGTTGCAGATCTGCTTGAGCGACGTCAGGAGCTTCATGATCAGGCCGCGGCGTGCGATGCCTTCGGCGGCCTCGATCTCGGCCATCGTCTCGCGGACGACCGCCTCGTAGAGCGAGGCCTGTTCGCGGGTGAGGGGGGCCGGGTGGTCCGACTCGGTCTTCGGCGGCAGCTCGGGGACGATCCCGGGATCGGACTTCTTGCGGCGGAGCAGGAACGGCCGCACGAGGCGGGCCAGGCGCTCGACGGCCTCGGCGTCCTCACCGGTCTCGACGGCGCGCGCGTGCCGTGCGCGGAAGGACTTGAGCGGGCCGAGCAGTCCAGGGGTCGTCCAGTCGAGCAGGGCCCACAGCTCGGAGAGGTTGTTCTCCACGGGGGTGCCGGTGAGCGCAATGCGGGCGGGCGACGGGATCGTGCGCAGCGCCTTGGCGGTGGCGGAGAAGGGGTTCTTGATGTGCTGCGCCTCGTCGGCGACGACCATGCCCCAGGTGTGCCCGGCCAGTTCGGCGGCGCGGGTGCGCAGGGTGCCGTACGTGGTGAGGACGAAACCGCCCGCGAGGCCGTCGAGGGTGCGGTCCGTGCCGTGGAAGCGGCGGACGGGGACGCCGGGGGCGAAGCGGGTGATCTCCCGCTGCCAGTTCCCGAGGAGGGACGCCGGGCAGACGACGAGGGTGGGCGCCGCCTTGTTCCTGCGCAGGTGGAGCGCGATGAGGGTGACCGTCTTGCCGAGGCCCATGTCGTCGGCGAGGCAGCCGCCGAGGCCGAGCGAGGTCATGAGGTCGAGCCAGGCCAGGCCCCGCAGCTGGTAGTCGCGGAGCGTGGCGTGCAGGCCCGCGGGCTGGGTGACGGCGGCGGGGCCTTCGACGAGGCGGTCGCGGAGGTGGGCGAGGACGCCGGTGGGGACGGCCTCGACGCGCTCGCCGTCGATGTCGGCCTCGCCGGTGAGGGCCACGGCGAGGGCGTCGACGGGCTGGAGCAGTCCCAGCTCGCGTTTGCGGGCCTTGCGTACGAGGTCGGGGTCGACGACGACCCACTGGTCGCGCAGCCGGACGACGGGCCGGTGGGACTCGGCGAGTTCGTCCATCTCGCGCTCGGAGAGGGGGTCGCCGTCGAGCGCCAGCTGCCAGTTGAACTTGAGGAGTTCCTCGCCGTCGAAGAACGGGGTGCCGTCGGTGGCGGAGCCGGGCGCGGCGGCGCGCACCACGGCGGTGGCGGTGAGGGCGCGGGCCAGGTCCCTGGGCCAGTGGACCTCGACTCCCGCGTCCGCGAGGCGGGCCGCGGCCGGGCCGAGCAGGTCGAGCAGCTCTCCCTCGGAGAGTGCGAGGACGTCGGGCACGTCACGCTCCAGGACGCGGCCGAGCGGGGGCCAGACGCGGGCGGCGCGGCGCAGGGCGAGGACGGCGTCGATCCTGGCGCGCGGCCCGAAGTGCGCGTCGCCGTCACCGGCCCACAGCCGCGCCGCGTCGACGACCTGCGTGGGGTCGGCGAGGCTGTGCACCTGGACGAGGGCGGCCCCGGCCCGCCGCCGCTCCTCGGCGCCCGGGCCTCCCGGGCCGTCCCCACCGGCGGAGGCGGGGTCGGTGGCATCGGCAGCGTCGTCCGTGTCGAAGAGCGTGAAGTTCGAGAGGTCGAGGCGCAGGGACACCCGTACGCCCGCGTCCATACCGGCGGCCGCCTCGACCGCCCAGGCACGCGCGCGGGGCAGGTGCTGCGGCGCGAAGGAGGCGAAGGGCGCCCCGGCCGCGAAGGGGGCGGCGGGGCTGCGCGGCAGGGAGTCGGCGACCGCGTCGAGGAACGCGCGCACAAGGGCCTCGGGCTCGGGCAGCCGCAGCGGCTTGGAGCCCTCGACGGGCGCGGCATGGGCCTCGTACGGCATGGCGGCGGCTATGGCGCGCAGCTGTGCGATGTCGTCCGCGTCGAGGGGGCCTGCGCGCCACGCGTCGTGGTCGGAGGGGGTGAGGCCGGGCAGGAGGCGGCCGCGGCCCACGAGGTGCAGGGCGTGCAGGGCGGCCGCGCCCCAGCAGGCCGCGGCGGGGTGGGCGCCTGGGGTGTGGCGGGCCCGGACGAGCAGGGGCAGGGCGTCGGTGACGGGCAGCCGGACTGCGGGCACGGTCCGGGCGCGGGCGCCCGCGCCGTGCGGCCGGACGACGGTGAGCGGGGTGGCGCCCGGCAGGTCCGTGCCGTCCGGGTGCCAGAACGCGACGCTGCTCTCGCGCGGCAGGGGCGCGGGAAGGAACACGGCGGCCGCGGCGACGGTGATGCCCCTGTGGTCGGTCTGCTCCGTCATGGCCGGGCTCCTTTCCCTGGTCGGCAGGCATGGGTACGCCCTGGTCGGTGCGTCGTGCGTCGCCCTCGTCCGGCGGGACCGGCGACGTCTACGACCTTACGGGCGGGGTCTGACAATCAAGGCCGGGCGTCCCTCCCGCACCGCGTGTACGGTTCGAACGACGGGTCCGGGCAAGATCGCCGGGCCCGACCGACGGCAGCCTCGGAGAGAACAGGACAGTCGCATGGGTGACCTGCTGCTGGTCCGGCACGGCGAGACCGAGTGGGCCCTGTCCGGGCGGCACACGAGCTGGACCGACGTCCCGCTGACGGAGAACGGCCGCGAGCAGGCACGCAAGCTCGCCCCGCTCGTCGGCAGCTATCACGTCGGTGCCGTCTTCTCGAGCCCGATGGTGCGGGCGCACGAGACCGCGAAGCTCGCGGGTCTCGGGAACGTACGGGTCGACGCCGACCTCTGCGAGTGGGACTACGGCGCCTACGAGGGCGTCACGACGCTCGAGATCCAGCGCACCCGGCCCAACTGGTTCCTCTTCACGGACGGGGTCGCGCCCGGGCCTCCCGAGCACCCGGGTGAGAGCCCGGAAGAGGTGGGAGCGCGGGCCGACCGCATGATCGCGAAGGTCGACGCCGCGCTCTCGGAGAACGAGGGCAGCGTCGTCCTCGTCGGCCACGGCCACTTCCTGCGGGTTCTCACGGCGCGCAGGCTCGGCCTGCCCCCGGCGGACGGCGCGCACTTCCTGCTGGCGACGGGCACGGTCAGCAGGCTCAGCACGGAGCACGGCCGCCCGGTCGTCGCCGGCTGGAATCTGCGGCCCTGATACGCCGTCGGACCGGGCCGTTGTCAGACCCGTGCTGCACCATCGGAACGTAGGGAGCACGTACCGGCCGAGGGACGGAATCAGGGGGGCGCCATGACCAGGCCGCTGTCCGCCGCGCAGCGGCGCATCGTCGACGAGGCCGACCCGGTCACCGGGCGGCTGAAGGGCGGTGACGCCCAGCTCGCGCGCCTCGTCCTGATGAAGCTCGCGTTCCGGCACCCGCGACCTCCCCACGACCACTTCCTGACGCCGGCCGGACACCGGATACGGGAGGCGGGGGACGAACCGGAGCGCGCCGAGCGGCCCCCGCCGCCGGAGCCTTCGGGCGGCGGCCCGTTCGCGGCGCGGGTGGGCGGAGAGGCGCCGGTGCCGGGCGGTCCGGCGCGGACGCGCGAGGTGCGCAGTGCCTGGCAGGGGCTCGTGGAGATGCGCCGGATGACCAATCCGGGCGGCGTCACCGACCGCCCGTGCGCCTGGGAGCGCGCGCATCTGGTGCAGGCCGCCGCCCTCGCCCTGGAGGCGGCGGGCTGCCGTCCGGCGGAGGGTGACACCGGGGACGGCTACCGCGTCGGCGGCACACCACAGCCGGAGGCCGTGGTCGTACGGGGGCGCGGGCCGGACGGAATCGCGGGCTGCGCCGCCGCGTTGGAGCGGGCAGGGTGGCAGGTCAGCGAGCACGCAGAACCCCGTACCGGGGGGCGGTACTTGCTGGCGTCACCGCGAAGATCATGACGATCGAGCAGCAGACGCAGCACCCGAAGCAGAGGCCGTAGTACCTGTACTGGCCGCATTGGCCGTAGTGGTCGTCGAAGGGGGAATCGTGGCGGAGCCGTTCACCGTGCGCATTCAAGTGCGCGGGTACGAGACCGACTCGCAGGGGCACCTCAATCAGAGCGTGTATCTGCAGTACGCGGAGCACGCGCGATGGGTGCTGCTCCAGCACGGCGGAATCCGGCAGGCCGATCTGCTGGCGAAGGGGGTCGGCCCGGTCGCCCTGGAGACGACCATCCGCTACCGCCGAGAGCTGCGCGCGGGCGACGAGGTGGACGTGAGCTGCGCGTTCGTGTGGACGGAGGGCAAGACGTTCCGGATCGAGCAGTCGATACGCAAGACCGACGGCACGCTCGCGGCAGAACTGACGAGTGCGGGCGGCCTGATGGACCTCAAGGAGCGCAAACTCGTGGCGGATCCGCGCGAGTACTTCCGGGCACTCGCGTCGGACCCACGCGCCTTCGGCCTCTGATTCCCGACGGCCCTGGACGAACGCCGCCCTGGACGAACGCCCCCTCACCGGTTACTTCGACCAGTCTCACATGACGGCGGAGTTCCGCGCACTGCTCGGCGTGCCGCCGACGGCGTTCGTCTCGGGACGCCTCCCGGCCACGCGCCCCTGCGGCCCGGGCCGCTGATCCCACCCGGCGCCTCACGCTCTACCCGCCACACATGAAACCGCCGTTCACGTGCGGGAACACCGGCACCAGCGCGGCGCCCCCTGCCCCGGTCCCCCAACTCCCCTCCGCTTGACGGGTATACGTCACCCACAATCTCTGGTAGGAAACCTTCCTAACAGTTCGCGGAAGAACGAGCTCCCCCATGGAGGTCCCGTGCACACCCCCCACATACGCACGTCGCGTCGCACCCTGCTCGCCCTGATCGGCGCCTCGGTCGTAGCGGCCCCGCTCCTCACGACCCAGCTCGCGACGGCCACGCCCGTCACCGCGAACGGGCTCGACGACCCGGCGAAGAAGGAGATCGCCATGAAGCTGGTGTCGAGCGCGGAGAACTCCTCGCTCGACTGGAAGGCCCAGTACGGCTACATCGAGGACATCGGTGACGGCCGCGGCTACACCGCCGGGATCATCGGCTTCTGTTCCGGCACCGGCGACATGCTCGACCTCGTGGAGCTGTACACGCAGCGCAAGCCCGGCAACGTCCTCGCGAAGTACCTGCCCGCCCTGCGCGAGGTGGACGGCACCGACTCGCACGACGGCCTCGACCCCGACTACCGGCGCGACTGGGAGAAGGCGGCCGAGGACTCCGCGTTCCAGCAGGCCCAGAACGACGAGCGCGACCGCGTGTACTTCAACCCGGCGGTCTCACAGGGCAAGGCGGACGACATCGGCACGCTCGGCCAGTTCGCGTACTACGACGCCATCGTGATGCACGGCGACGGCGACGACGCGACGAGCTTCCGCAACATCCGCAAGCGCGCTCTCGCCCAGGCCCAGCCGCCGGCGCAGGGCGGCGACGAGGTCGCGTACCTGAACGCGTTCCTCGACGCTCGGGTGTGGGCCATGAAACAGGAGGAGGCCCACAGCGACACGAGCCGCGTCGACACCGCGCAGCGCGTCTTCCTCAAGAACGGCAATCTGAACCTGGACCCGCCGCTCGACTGGAAGGTGTACGGGGACAGCTACCACATCGGCTGACAACTCCCTTCCCAGGGCGGCGCGTTCGGCAATCACGTGAGCCGGGCGCGCCGCTTGCGCGTGAGCCGAACAGCCCATCCGCCCCTTGCCCCGGCTCACCGTCCGGGGCCGGTCCCGTCGCTCTGCGGCTCACGCGGGACCGGCAAATTCCGGTTTGGCTGGAACGTAACTTCCGCCATGCGGTCGGCGGCGTCACGCACGTTACGTCAGTGCACCCCCTGCTGCGGAAGACCCTACCGAGGTGGAGGACCCGGCGACCGTGCGCGTCGACGCGATCTCACCGCCCGGTTCCATCGGGGCCGTCACGTCGTCCGCATCGCCGCTGCGGCCGAGGTGGTTGAAGAGCAGGTTGAGAATCACCGCGGCCACACAGCCCGTGGAAATGCCCGAATCCAGGATGATCTTCGCGGTCTCGGGGAACGCGTGGTAGAACTCCGGCGCCGCGATCGGGATGAGCCCGACGGCCAGCGAAACGGCCACGATCAGAACGTTGTTGTCCCGCTCCAGGTTCGCCTTGACCAGGGTCTGGATGCCGCTCGCCGCGACCGAGCCGAAGAGCACGACGCCCGCGCCACCGAGAACTGGCCGTGGCACGACCGCGATCAGCGAGGCGGCCATCGGGCACAGGCCCATCAGGACGAGGAAGCCGCCGCCCGTGGCGACGACGTACCGGCTGCGGATCTTCGTCATCGCGACGAGGCCGATGTTCTGCGCGAACGCGCTGCACATGAAGCCGTTGAAGAACGGGCTGAGCGCCGAGCCGAGCGTGTCGGCCCGCAGACCGGCCGCGATGGTCTTCTCGTCGGCGGGGCGTTCCACGATCTCGCCGAGCGCCAGCATGTCGGCCGTGGACTCGGTCATCGAGACGACCATGACGACGCACAGGGAGACGATCGCCGCGGCGGCGAACTGCGGGGCGCCGAAGTGGAACGGCGTCGGGAAGCCGATGACGTCCGCGTCGCCGATCGGGCTGAAGTCCGTGACGCCGAAGGGAATCGCGACGAGGGTGCCGATGATCAGACCGAGGAGCACGGCGATCTGCTTCACGAAGCCCGTGGTGAACCGGCGCAGCAGAAGGACGATGACGAGGGTGATGCCCGCCAGCGTGAGATAGGTCGTCGAACCGTAGTCCCTCGCCGCGGGGTTGGGTCCCTGGGCCCAGCCGAACGCGACGGGCATCAGCGAGACGCCGATGAGGGTGATGACCGTGCCGGTCACGACCGGCGGGAAGAAGCGCACGAGCTTGCTGAAGAAGGGGGCGGCGATGAAACCGAGAACGCCTGCGACGATCACCGCCCCGAAGATGACGGGCAGCGCGTCCTTCTTGTCGTCGGTCGAGTTGACGACGGCGATCATGGGGGCGACACCGGCGAAGGTGACGCCGTTGACGAACGGCAGACGGGCGCCGATCTTCCAGATGCCGAGCGTCTGGAGGAACGTGGCGAGTCCCGCGGTGAACAGGCAGGCGCCGGTCAGGAAGGTGAGTTCCTTGGGCGACAGGCCCACGGCGGCGCCCACGATGAGCGGCGGCGCGACGACGCCCGCGTACATGGCGGCGACGTGCTGGAGGCCGGTCGTCGCCATCTTCAGCGGCGGCAGCTTCTCGTCCACCGGGTGCTTGCCCGCAGGATGTTCGGTGTGCCCCTCGGATATCTCGTCGGGGGTGGTGCCTTGCTTGGTGAACCTGGGCTTGTTGGCCACAGCGGCTCCTCCGGTTGTTTTCCAGTGCCTGGGCGGCACTCGCTTCTGGGAGGTGGTACGACGTGCAAGACTTGCCGGTATTCGGTTGTGGGTACTGCGCCCAGGTAGTGCTGACCGCCCCGGGATCGTGAAGTGTTGGGGCCACGATCCGGGGCGGCACTTGAGCAGCCCGCTCGGCGGCTCAAGTCCGGTCGGGGGCCGTCCCCCCCGACCGGAGATCTATGGTTGTCAGGCCTCGGCGGTGATCCGCGCGAGACGCTGGGCCTCCTGACGCGCATCGCGGGCGATGGCGTCCTCGTCGGCGTGCAGCAGGCGTCCGTCCTCGACGACCGGCTTTCCGTTGACGAGGGAGAGGGTGACCGGGGCCGCCGCGCCGAAGACGATGGCGGTGACCGGGTCGGCGATCGAGGAGTGCCCGATGCCGTCGATCTTCCACAGGACCAGGTCGGCGAGCTTGCCCGCCTCCAGGGAGCCGATCTCGGCGGCGCGGCCCAGGACCCGGGCGCCGCCGGCGGTGCCGAGCCGGAGCGCCTGACGGGCGTTCAGGGCGGCCTCGCGGTGGGCGCCGAGACGGTTGATGAGGAGCGCGTTGCGCAGCTCGGTGTGCAGCTCGCCGGACTCGTTGGACGCGGTGCCGTCGACGCCGAGGCCGACCGGGACGCCGGCCTTGAGCATGTCGGGGACGCGGGCGATGCCGGCCGCGAGGCGGGCGTTGGACGACGGGCAGTGCGCGACACCCGTGCCCGTACGGGCGAAGGCGGCGATGTCCGAGTCGTTCATGTGGACGCAGTGCGCCATCCACACGTCCTCGCCGAGCCAGCCCGTCGACTCGAAGTAGTCGGTCGGGCCCATGCCGAAGAGCTCGTGGCAGAACTTCTCCTCCTCGACCGTCTCGCTGCCGTGGGTGTGCAGGCGTACCTCGAGGCGGCGCGCCAACTCGGCGCCCTGCTTCATGAGTTCGGTGGACACGGAGAACGGCGAGCAGGGGGCGACGGCCACCTGGGTCATGGCGCCGAAGGAGGCGTCGTGGTGCTTGTTGACGGTCTCCTCGGTGGCCGCGAGCGCGCCCTCGAGGGTCTCGACCGCGAAGTCCGGCGGCAGGCCGCCGTCCTTCTCGGAGCGGTCCATGGAGCCACGGGCCAGCGTGAAGCGGACGCCCATGTCGGAGGCGGCGCCGATGATGGCGCCGGACAGGTCGCCGGAGCCCTTCGGGTACACGTAGTGGTGGTCCATCGCGGTGGTCACACCGCCGCGGGCCATCATCGCGAGGGAGCCCTGCGCGGCGACGCGGGCCATCTGCTCGTCGATGCGCGCCCACGTCGGGTACAGCGCGACCAGCCAGTTGAAGAGGTTGTGGTCCGTGGCGAGGCCGCGGGTGATCCACTGGTAGAAGTGGTGGTGCGTGTTGATCAGGCCGGGGGTGACGAGGTGGCCGGTGCCGTCGACGCGGCGCACGACGTTCTCCAGGCCCGCGGGGGCCTGGCCGGCGCCGATGGACTCGATCTTGTTGTCGGCGACGACCACGTGACCCGAGGCGTACTCGGTGTCGTTGGCGTCGACGGTCGCGATGGCCGCGTTCTCGATGACGATGCGGGAAGGGGCTGCCGAAGGTGCCATGGTGCTTCCTTTTTGTTCTGTGTGTGGCGGTGGGGGCACGGCAGGACCCTAGGAGGATTTGAGTGCCGCGGCGGCGGTGGCGCGGCCGCGGGTGCCGAGATGGTGAAAGAACAGGTTCAGCGATACGGCCACCAGGGCGCCCGCGCTGATGCCGGAGCCGAGCACGGTCTGTGCCCAGGCCGGGAATCCGGCGTAGAAGGTGGGCGCGGCGAGCGGGATGATGCCCGCGCCGAGCGAGACGGCCACCAGGACGATGTTCGAGCTGTCGTCGAGGCCGGCCTCCGACAGCGTACGGATGCCGCTGACGGCGATGGAGCCGAAGAGGACGATGCCCGCGCCGCCGAGGACCGGCATCGGCACCGTGGAGACCACCGCGCCGAGCACCGGGAAGACGCCGAGGACCAGGAGCGCGCCACCCGCGGCGGCGACGACGTAGCGGCTGCGCACCTTGGTCAGCGAGACGACGCCGACGTTCTGGGCGAAGGCCGAGGTGGGGAAGCCGCCGAAGACGGGGCCGAGGAGCGTGGCGAGGCCGTCGGTGCGCAGGCCGCGGGTGATGGTCCTGCCGCTGGTCTCGCGCTCGCAGATCTCGCCGATGGCGAGCATTCCTGCGCTGGACTCCGTCATCAGGACGAGCATCACCAGGCAGAGCGAGAGGATCGCGGCGGGCTGGAACTCGGGTGTGCCGAACGCGAAGGGCGTGGGCAGCGCGGCGACCGGGGCCGACCTGAGGGAGCCGAAGTCCGCCATCCCGAAGGGGATCGCAGCCAGCGTGCCGATCAACAGGCCCAGAAACAGGGCGACTTGCTTGACGAAGCCGCGGCCGAAACGCTGGATCATCAGGATGACGACGAGCGTGTAGGCGGCGAGTGCCAGGTGCTTCATGTCGCCGAAGTCGGCGGCGGTCTTGTCGCCGCCCTGCGCCCAGGCGACCGGGACGGGCATCAGGGTCACCCCGATGAGGGTGATGACGACGCCGGTGACCGGCCGCGGGCGCGAGCTACGGGGAGGCATCAACCACCCTGTACCCGCACCGAATTGGCGAGCGTTGACACGATGGAGTGAACCGGCAGGTGACCCGTACGCTTGGGCGGCGAAAGTTCGTAGCTTGATCCATGCGATCTGGGACGCCGGATGTGGCGCCAGCAGTCGGGGCCCCCGCTCCACCAGTGAGATGGTTCGGGGCCTCCCCGTCGCCTCTGGCCACACCCACATGGCCAGGTCGTGAGGGAATCCGCCCACCTGGAACGGACCGCATACGGGATATGCGTCGCCGACCGGGACGCGAAAGCGGAGGACCAGTGCGCCCAAGACCGTTCGGGGCGTGCCGGCGAGACAGGGCGTACCCCTGCTCACCGCCCAGGAACGGTGGAGCTTCTCGTCCACTGAGTGCTCCAGCGGGGTGGAACACGGGCCGCCTGTCGGTCCCGTTACGAGCTGTGTCATTGCTGCTGTTCCCTCCGGTATAGCGCGCCCCTGGGAGTTACTGCCCGGGGGCGCGCCCCGCGTCAGAGGTTGGTCATGTCGACCGGGATGTGCGGCTCGCAGCCGTCGCGCAGGATGGTGGCCTCGATCAGGCCGTAGGGGCGGTCGGCCGCGTAGTACACGGCGCCGTCCTTGGCTTCGTTCTCAAGACCGAAGGCGGAGAGGTCCTGCCGGAAGTGGTGCTTGTTGGGCGCGGAGAAGCGGATCTCGTCGATCTCGCTGCGGTTGTTGATGACCCGCGAACCCATCTGGTACAGCGTCTGCTGGAGCGAGAGCGAGTACGTCTCCACGAACGCCTGGAGGATGTGCTTCTTGGACTGCTGGTAGGACTTCTCCCACTGCGGCATGCGCTGGTCGTCGGACGTCCAGTTGTGCCGCCACCACGTCGACAGGGACGTCGCGAGGATGCGGTCGTAGTCCTCCTGGAGCGTCGTGTACTTGTCCTTGATGTAGCCCCAGAACTCGGAGTTCGTGGTGTTCATCACGGTCAGGTCCTTGAGCCCGGACAGGACTTCGAACTTCGCCCCTCCGTCACCTTCGGCGGAGTACGTGATCTGCGCGAGGCGGGTCTCCTGGCCCTTGCGGACGAAGGAGTGCTTGACCTCGTCGGCGCCGATGAACTTGGAGTTGCCGTCGGAGCCGGCGATGCGCTCCCAGGAGTACTCCTCGATGCGGATGCGCGCGCGGTGGATGGACGGCTGGCTGTCCACGAAGTGCCGGGCGAGGTGGATGCCGTACTGCTCGGCCGACTCGATGCCGTATTCCTTGGCGAACGCGAAGCAGGTGTTCTTCGTCGTGTCCGTCGGAAGGCAGTTGGCGTTCGAGCCGTTGTAGTGGACGTCGTCGAGGTCGCCGGAGAGGGCGACGGAGACGTTCAGGTCCTTGATGTGGTGGGTGTCGCCGTCCCGCGTGATCTTGACGACGCGGTTCTCTGCTTTGCCGTACTGGTTCTGGCCGAGAATCGTGGGCATGTCTGCTAGCTCCCTCGGTAAACGGAGTAGCCGAACGGGTTGAGCAGCAGCGGTACGTGATAGTGCTCGCCCGGCTTGACGGCGAACGTGATCGCCACCTCCGGGAAGAACGCACCGCTGTCCCTTACGCGGGGGGCGTCCTGCTGCGCCTCGGCTTGCTTCACTGTCTTGATTGAACGCGTGAAGTACGTCTCGACGGCGAAGTCGAGCCGTACGTGGGTGGTGCCCTCCGGCAGCGCCGGCAGGTCCTTGCAGCGCCCGTCCGCGTCGGTCGCGGAGCCACCGAGCGTCACCCACTCGGCGTCGCTGCCCGAGCGGGCGGCGAGCGAGATGGCGACGCCCTCGGCGGGGCGTCCGATGCTGGTGTCGAGAATGTGCGTCGACACCGACGCGGTGGTCGCGGTGCTCATCAGTCCTTGTCCTCTTCCACTTCTACGTCTTCTTCGGCGAGGCGGGTCAGGCGGATACGGTTGATCTTCCCCAGTTCGGTGCGCACGATCTCGCGCTCCGTACCGGCGTCGTTCCCGATCCTGGCCTTCATCGCGTCGCGCATCTGCTCGCCGGTCGCCCCGGTGGCGCAGATCAGGAAGACATGACCGAACCGGTCCTGGTAGGCCAGGTTCAGTTCGAGCATCTCGGCCTTGAGCTCCTCGGAGGCGCCGGCCATGCCCCGCTGTTCGCGGGACGAGGTCGGGTCGCCCGGCTTCGGGCGGCCGATCGGAGGGTGTCCCGCCATCGCCTCGGCGAGATCCTCGGCGCTGAGCTCGGCCATGGCGGCGTCGCTCGCGGCGAAGAGTGCCTCCGCGGTGGTGAAGGGGCGCTGGGCGAGGAGCTTGCTCCCCCACGCCGAGCTGGCACACACCTCGTGGAGCGCGGCACCGGCCGCATCTTCCTGAAGTGTGTTGAACCGGGAAAGCCCCGGCATCGGACGTGAAGTCACGGGAAGCCTCCGTGGCTTGAGCTGGACGGGCTGCGGATAGCTAACGCCCTCCGAAACACCACGTCAACACTTTGTTGAAAACTTGGAGTGACAAAAACCGCCGCCCGGTATCCGGACGGCGGCTGGTTCGACACCTTGGCGTGATACTGGGGAGGCTACTCCCCCTTGGCGGCGTTTTCCCTGTTCAGGTAGTTGTAGACGGTAAAGCGACTCACCCCGAGCGCGCCGGCCACGGTCTCCACTCCGTGCCGCACGGAGAAGGCACCGCGCGCCTCCAGTGCCCGTACGACCTCCTGCTTGGCCTTGCGGTCGAGGGCTGACAGGGGCATACCCTGCCCGCGCTCCATGGCCACCAGGATGTGGTCCAGGGAGTCGGCCAGCTGGGGCAGCCGTACGGCGATGACCTCGCGGCCCTCCCAGTGCAGGACGACATCGTCCTTGCCCGCCTCCTGCGGCGGCAGCATCTCGCCCCCCATGGCGTCCACCAGCGGCTTCACCGCGCTGACGAAGGGGACGTCTCCTGTAGCGGTCACTTATCGCCCTCCCCCATCACATTGACCTGGAGCGAGACGCGCGTGGCGCCGGCCGCCAGGGCCTGGCGCAGCAGCGCGTCCACCGCGCCGAGCACGGCGTCCGCCTCCCCTTCGGCGGTATTGCCGAAGGGTCCGACATCCACCGCGTCCAGTTCGGCCTTCTGGATGACGTCGCGGGCGACGACCGCGTGGGGCGGCGCCTCGTCGAGGTCGAAGGGCTCGGTCGTGAACTCCACTCTCAATCGCACGGGGTCAACCTACTGCCGCGACCGGTTTTTCCGGCAGCCCCTCTTGACAAGAGGGAAGCATCCCCGGCAGTCTTCCATCAAGCAGAAACAAACTTCCGCTATACGGAACTCGACACCGAGTGCCGTACGGATCTCGATACGGAAGGGAGCGCCGACCCTCATGCCAGGCTTCTCAGAGGACACAGCCGCAGACCAGCGCTTCAACGTCAACCTGTCGATCCTCTTCACGGAACTCCCGCTCCTGGAGCGCCCCGCGGCCGCCGCCGCGGCGGGCTTCACCGCGGTCGAGCTGTGGTGGCCCTGGGTCGACGCCCCCACCCCCGAGCAGTCCGAGCTCGACGCCCTCAAGAAGGCGATCGAGGACGCGGGCGTACAGCTCACCGGACTCAACTTCTACGCCGGACAGCTGCCGGGCCCCGACCGCGGCGCCCTGTCCGTCCCCGGCGAGGAGAGCGACAAGTTCCGCGCGAACATCGACATCACGGCGGACTTCGCCCTCTCGCTCGGCTGCACGGCGCTCAACGCGCTGTACGGCAACCGCGTCGACGGCGTGGACCCGGCGGTCCAGGACGAGCTCGCCCTGGAGAACCTGGTGCTCGCGGCCCGCGCCGCCGACCGCGTCGACGCGATCCTCCTGATCGAGGCGCTGAACAAGCCCGAGTCGCCGCTGTGCCCGATCGTGAGCGCCCCCAAGGCGATCGAGATCGTGGACAAGGTGAACGCGGCCACGGGCCTCGGCAACGCCAAGTTCCTGATGGACCTGTACCACCTGTCCATGAACGGCGAGGACCTGCCCGCGGTGATCGAGCAGTACGCCGCGAAGACCGGTCACGTGCAGATCGCCGACAACCCGGGCCGCGGCGCCCCCGGCACCGGTTCGCTGCCGCTCGAGGAGCTGCTCGACCAGCTGGCGAAGACGGGTTACGAGGGCTATGTCGGCCTGGAGTACAAGCCCGGCGACAAGCCGAGCGCCGAGGCCTTCGACTGGCTGCCCGCCGGGGCCCGCGCCGCGCGCTGAGCGCCCCGACGTGCGCCAACTCACTTACGTACGACCGCAGTTAGAGAGGCACCCTCATGAGCAACCTCGCCGCTTCTTCCCACCCGGCCCGCCCGGCGATTGCGTGGATCGGACTCGGCATCATGGGCTCCCCCATGTCCGAGAACCTGATCAAGGCTGGTTACTCGGTGACCGGCTTCACTCTCGAGCAGGACAAGCTGGAGCGGCTCGCGGCCGCCGGCGGCACCGCGGCCGGCTCGATCGCCGAGGCCGTCAAGGACGCCGACGTCATCATCACGATGGTGCCCGCCTCTCCGCAGGTCGAGGCCATCGCCTACGGCGAGAACGGCATCCTCGAGAACGCGAGGTCCGGCGCCCTGATCATCGACATGTCGTCGATCACCCCGCAGACCTCCGTGGACCTCGCGAAGGCCGCCAAGGACAAGGGCATCCGCGTAATCGACGCCCCCGTCTCCGGTGGCGAGGCCGGCGCGATCGAGGCCGTTCTGTCGATCATGGTCGGCGGTGAGCAGGCCGACTTCGACGAGGCCAAGCCGCTCCTCGAAGCCCTCGGCAAGACCATCGTGCTGTGCGGTCCGCACGGCTCGGGCCAGACCGTGAAGGCCGCCAACCAGCTGATCGTCGCCGTGAACATCCAGGCGTGCGCCGAGGCCGTGGTCTTCCTGGAGAAGTCCGGCGTGGACCTGACGGCCGCGCTCGACGTCCTCAACGGCGGCCTGGCCGGCTCGACCGTCCTGACCCGCAAGAAGGACAACTTCCTGAACCGGGACTTCAAGCCCGGCTTCCGGATCGACCTGCACCACAAGGACATGGGCATCGTCACCGACGCAGCCCGCAACGTGGGCGCCGCCCTGCCCGTCGGCGGTGTGGTCGCCCAGCTCGTCGCCTCCCTGCGCGCCCAGGGCGACGGCGGCCTCGACCACTCCGCGCTGCTGCGCGGCGTCGAGCGCCTCTCCGGTCAGCAGGTCTGACCCCCCGGACTTCCGGGCCGTGGTGGCGCTGACACCTGTCCTGTCGCGCCCAGGCGTCGCCACGGCCCGGAACCATGCCTTGCAGTTCAACAAACCGTTGACCATAACTTCAACAAACTGTTGACGTAGCTGTTCAGAGCCTCTTACGCTCCGGTTCACCGTCAGCAGTCCCAGCAGTTCCGTACGGAAGGTCACCCTCGCCACCATGTCGAAGCGTGTGCTCACGACCGAGTCCGGCGCTCCTGTCGCCGACAACCAGAATTCCGCCACCGCCGGCGTCGGTGGCCCGATCCTCCTCCAGGATCAGCACCTCCTCGAGAAGCTCGCCCGGTTCAACCGCGAGCGCATCCCGGAGCGTGTGGTGCACGCCCGCGGCTCCGGCGCGTACGGCTACTTCGAGGTGACCGACGACGTCACCGGCTTCACCCACGCCGACTTCCTCAGCACGGTCGGCAAGCGCACCGAGACGTTCATCCGCTTCTCCACCGTCGCGGACAACCTCGGCGGCGCGGACGCGGTCCGCGACCCGCGCGGCTTCGCGCTGAAGTTCTACACCGAAGAGGGCAACTACGACCTCGTCGGCAACAACACCCCGGTGTTCTTCATCAAGGACCCGATCAAGTTCCCCGACTTCATCCACTCCCAGAAGCGCGACCCCTTCACGGGCAAGCAGGAGGCGGACAACGTCTGGGACTTCTGGGCGCACGCCCCCGAGGCGACGCACCAGATCACCTGGCTCATGGGCGACCGCGGCATCCCCGCCTCGTACCGCCACATGAACGGCTACGGCTCGCACACCTACCAGTGGACGAACGCCGAGGGCGAGGCCTTCTTCGTCAAGTACCACTTCAAGACGAACCAGGGCATCCGCTCGCTCTCCTCCGAGCAGGCCGCCGAGATCGCGGGCAAGGACCCCAACTCGCACCAGACGGACCTGCTCCAGGCCATCGAGCGCGGCGTCAACCCGTCCTGGACCCTGTACGTGCAGCTCATGCCCGCCGCCGAGGCGGACGACTACCGCTTCAACCCGTTCGACCTCACCAAGGTGTGGCCGCACAAGGACTACCCGCTGCAGCGCGTGGGCCGTCTGGTCCTCGACCGCAACCCGGACAACGTCTTCGCCGAGGTCGAGCAGGCCGCGTTCTCGCCGAACAACTTCGTGCCCGGCATCGGTCCCTCCCCGGACAAGATGCTCCAGGGCCGCCTGTTCGCCTACGCGGACGCGCACCGCTACCGCCTGGGCGTCAACCACACCCAGCTCGCGGTGAACGCGCCCAAGGCGACCAACGCCGACAACTACGGCCGCGACGGTCTGATGGCTTCCAACGCCTACGGCCGCGACCGCAAGAACTACGAGCCCAACTCGTACGACGGGCCCGCCGAGACCGGCCGCCCGCTGTCGGCACCGCTCGCCGTCGCCGGCCACACCGGCACGCACGAGGCGCCCGCCCACACCAAGGACGATGACTTCTTCCAGGCGGGCGAGCTGTTCCGCCTGATGTCGGACGACGAGAAGTCCCGTCTGATCGCCAACATCGCCGGCGGCCTCTCGCAGGTCTCGCGCGACGACGTGATCGAGAAGAACCTGGCTCACTTCCACGCCGCCGACGCCGAGTACGGCAAGCGCGTGGAGGAGGCGGTCCGCGCCCTGCGCGAGGACTAGCACCAAAGCTGCGTCCGGGGCCTGACGGGAGGTCAGGCCCCGGACGCAATGCCCGCGCCACTGTGCAGACCCGGATGAGGGGTGGTCACACGGCGACGCGGGCGGTCCGCCCCAGGCGGACAGGCACGGTCCGCGGCGGCTCTGCGAGCCAGTGCGGTGGTCAAGATCCTGGCGGCCCCTTCCCGACCTGAGGGGAGGACAGCCGCCGGGGTTCATCCCAGGCCGCCGCGGTACCGGCCACACCACGGAATCCGCCCGGCGGCACGCATGCATGTCTCGCCAGTCGCATGCCGTCGGGCGGCACCAACTCCCTTCGGGGAAAGCCCTCTTCGGGGAATGCCCATTTCAGGAGAGGCCCGCTTCGGGGGAAGCACAGAACGCCGAGTACGGACGGTCCCGTACTCGGCGTTCTTGCGTTGTCCCCACGTCGCTCAGCGGGCGGCGCTCAGGAGTTGCCGCCGCCCGCCCGCGCGATCAGCTTCTCGCGGGCCTGAACGACCTGGGCGGCGACGCCGTCCGTGCTCAGGTACGTGATGGTGCCGTCCGGCGCGATGACCGGCTCGATCGATGTCACGCCGGTCATGCGGTACTTGGACTTCAGAAAGCGCGCGATCCCACTGCGCGTACACGGGCACGTCTCTGCGGGCGCGCATGCGGGACACGGTGCCCGCCAGCTCCTCGTTGATCCGGTCCCGGCCAGTACATGACCTTCGCGGGGTCGCCGCCACCGGCCGGCGGCCGGTTCCCGAAGCCGTACGCGACGAGGAAGTCGATCCGGCCCAGGGGCACCGTCGGCGGATGCCAGTCGAAGCCGATGTGGAATGGGTGTCGGCCCGGTGTCATACGTGACGCGCGCCGCCACGCCGAAGGGGCGGTCCACCCCCATCGGGTGGACCGCCCCCAGTTCGGCCGGCAGGCGCCTGATCAGGCCGTCAGCGGCCGGATCGCGGTCGGCGCGTGGCCGGGCTCGGTCGCGAGCTCCTCGAACTCCTTGACGGCGCTGATGTCGGCCGTCGGGCTCATCGAGATGTTCGTGATGCGCTCCAGGATCGCCTCGACGACGACCGGCACGCGGTACTGCGCGGCGAGCTTCTTGGCCTCCTCGAAGGCCGGCAGGAGCTGGTCGGGCTCGGTGACGCGGATCGCCTTGCAGCCGAGGCCCTCGGCGACCTTGACGTGGTCGACGCCGTAGACGCCGAGCTCGGGGCTGTTCTGGTTCTCGAACTCCAGGTTGACCTGGAAGTTGATGTCGAGACCGATCTGCGCCTGGCGGATCAGGCCGAGGTAGGCGTTGTTGACCAGGACGTGGACGTACGGGATGCGGTGCTGCGCGCCGACCGCCAGCTCCTCGATCATGAACTGGAAGTCGTAGTCGCCCGAGAGCGCGACGACCTGGGTCTCCGGGTCGGCGGTGGCGACACCGAGCGCGGCCGGGATGGTCCAGCCGAGCGGGCCGGCCTGGCCGCAGTTGATCCAGTGGCGCGGCTTGTAGACGTGCAGCATCTGCGCGCCGGCGATCTGGGAGAGGCCGATGGTGGTGACGTAACGGGTGTCGGGCCCGAACGCCTTGTTCATCTCCTCGTAGACGCGCTGGGGCTTCATCGGCACGTTGTCGAAGTGCGTGCGGCGGTGCAGCGTGCCCTTGCGCTCCAGGTGGGAGGCGACCCACGCGGAACGGTCGGGGAGCCTGCCCGCGGCCTTGAGCTCGCGCGCGACCTCGACGAACAGCTCGAGGGCGGCCTTGGCGTCGGAGGCGATCCCGTAGTCCGGGGCGAAGATCTTGCCGATCTGGGTCGGCTCGATGTCGACGTGGACGAACGTGCGGCCCTCGCGGTACACGTCCAGCTTGTAGCCGGTGTGACGGTTGGCCCAGCGGTTGCCGATGCCGAGGACGAAGTCCGACTCCAGGAACGTGGCGTTGCCGTAGCGGTGGCCCGTCTGCTGGCCGACCATGCCCGCGTTCAGGTCGTGGTCGTCCGGGATGGTGCCCCAGCCCATGAGGGTCGGGACGACCGGCGTGTTCGTGATCTCGGCGAACTCGACCAGGAGGTCGCAGGCGTCCGCGTTGATGATGCCGCCGCCGGCGACGATCAGCGGGCGCTCGGACTCCAGGAGGAAGGAGATCGCCTTCTCGATCTGGGCGCGGGTCGCGGCCGGCTTGTAGACGGGCAGCGGCTCGTACGTCTCCGGGTCGAAGTCGATCTCGGTCTGCTGGACGTCGATCGGCAGGTCGATGAGGACCGGGCCCGGACGGCCGGAGCGCATCAGGTGGAACGCCTGCTGGAAGACGCCGGGCACCTGGGCCGCTTCGAGGACCGTGACGGCCATCTTGGTGACGGGCTTCGCGATCGAGGCGATGTCGACGGCCTGGAAGTCCTCCTTGTGCAGGAGGTGGCTGGGCGCCTGGCCCGTGATGCACAGGATCGGGATGGAGTCACCGGTGGCCGAGTAGAGGCCGGTGATCATGTCGGTGCCGGCCGGGCCCGACGTACCGATGCAGACCCCGATGTTACCCGGGTTCGTACGGGTGTAGCCCTCGGCCATGTGCGAGGCGCCCTCGACGTGGCGGGCCAGCGTGTGGCTGATGCCGCCGACCTCCTTGAGGGACTTGTAGAAGGGGTTGATGGCGGCACCCGGCACGCCGAACGCGTTCGTGACGCCTTCGCGCTTGAGGATCTCAACTGCCGCGCTGGCAGCGGTCATACGAGCCATTGAGTTCTCCTGCTTCGGCTGTCGGATTCGCGCTCCCGTCGCGCCCCGCGGCGAGCTGTGAGTCCGTGCTGTCTTCGTACTGTCTTCAGCTTCTAATTTCCACATTGCGGAAACCAGGTTCTGCTATATGGAAGCAATGTAGGCGGCGGCCTCCCGACCGTCAAGGGACGGCCTCTCGTCGACGGATCCGGAGGGATCTCGCCCGACTGCCTGCCGCGGCCGGGGGTTTGGAGGACGATGGGCCCCGAGGGCGGGAAGCCATCACGTGAGCCCGGGTGCGGAGCCCCGGGCGGATGCCGGGAGTGGGTCATGGCTCAGAACGTGCCGGTGCGGTGCCCCGCCTGCCGGCGTGAACAGGTGTATGCGCCACCGGCCTACCCGTGCTCGTGCGGCGCGCCCGTCGTGCCGCCGCTGCGGCGCGGGGCGCCCGCGCAGCCGGTCACGCACCGCACCTGGCTCGACGACTGGGTGACCGTGCGGTGCGCCGCCTGCGGGCGCCGGGACCGGTGGCCGCGCCCGGAGGTCGGCTGCGCATGCGGCACGGTGCTGCGGATCCCGGTCGAGGGCGACCCGGCGCCGAGCCATGACGCGTCGCCGGACTCCGACGTGGCGGGCGGCGCGACCTGGCCGGGGCCCGCGGACCCGCCCACGACGGACGGTCCGGATCAGGCCGGTCCTACGCGGCCGGGCCCCGCCCACATTCCGCTGCCGCCCACGGCTCCCGTCCCGCGCCCCGCGTTCCGGCCGGTGGCCATCCGCACGGCGCGCGACGCGGTGACCGCCGTCGCCCTCTATCTGCGCTGGCTCGGCTACCGGGACATCCGCCACGCCGACCAGCGCCCCTCGTCCGGCGTCGGCCTCGCGGCGCGCGGCGTCGTCGCCCAGGTCGAGCCGTCGGTACGGCCCGCCACCCTGCGGGACGTGGAGTGCCTGTGGCTGACCGGCATGACGGAGTCGGCGGTCTGCGTCTACTTCTCACTCGCGGGCTACGACGAGGACGCGCGCACCCGCGCCGACGAACTCGACGTCCCGCTCTTCGTCCTCGACCTGGCGGGCATGCCCCAGCCGGTCAACAACCCGGCGGACGAACTGATAGCGGCCGGGGCGTAGACCGGAACTATCGGGAGGGCCCCACCCGGGCTGATCGCGCCCGGATGAGGCCCCGCGGAACAAGTCGTACGCCTCAGCCGGCGTCGGCCCCGTACCCCTCCCGCAGCTCGATCTTGCGGACCTTGCCGCTCACCGTCATCGGGAACGCGTCGAGGATGCGCAGCCGGGCCGGCGTCTTGTAGTGGGCCAGCTGGTCGCGGCAGTACGCGCGGAGCTCCTCCAGGGTGAGCGTGTCCTGCGGGTCACGGAGGATCACGCAGGCCAGGACCTCCTCCCCGTACCGCTCGTCGGGCACGCCCACGACCTGGACGTCCGCGATCTTCGGGTGGGCGTAGAGGAACTCCTCGATCTCGCGCGGGTAGACGTTCTCGCCGCCCCTGATGATCATGTCCTTGATGCGGCCGACGATCTGGACGTAGCCGTCCTCGCGCAGGACCGCGAGGTCGCCGGTGTGCATCCACCGTCCCGGGTCGATGACCTCGGCCGTCTTCTCCGGCTCGTCCCAGTAGCCGAGCATCACGCTGTAGCCGCGCGTGCACAGCTCCCCCGGCTCGCCGCGCCGGAGCGTCACGCCGCTGACCGGGTCGACGACCTTGACCTCGATGTGCGGCAGGACGCGGCCGACCGTGCCGGTGCGGCGCTCCAGGTCGTCGTCGCGGCGGGTCTGCGTGGAGACGGGCGAGGTCTCGGTCATGCCGTAGCAGATGGAGACCTCCGCCATGTGCATCTCGGCGACGACCCGCTTCATGACCTCCACGGGACACGGCGAGCCCGCCATGATGCCGGTCCGCAGCGACGACAGGTCGTACGTCGCGAAGTCGGCGAGGTTCAGCTCGGCGATGAACATGGTCGGGACGCCGTACAGCGACGTGCACCGCTCGCGCTCGACCGCGTGGAGCGTGGCGACGGGGTCGAAGGACGGGGCGGGGATGACGATGCAGGCACCGTGGGACGTTGCGCCCAGGTTGCCCATGACCATCCCGAAGCAATGATAGAAGGGCACAGGCAGGCAGACCCGGTCCTGCTCGGTGTAGCCGACCGTCTCGCCCACCCAGAATCCGTTGTTGAGGATGTTGTGGTGGGAGAGCGTGGCGCCCTTCGGGAAGCCGGTCGTGCCCGAGGTGTACTGGATGTTGACCGGATCGTCACAACTCAACTCGGCCTGCCTGGCATCGAGTTGATCGCCAGTCACCGCAGCAGCACCCGCCGTCAGGGCGTCCCATCCGGGGTCACCGATGAAGACCGTCTCGCGCAGCTCCGGGCACCGCTCCCGCACCTGCCGGACGAGCGCCCGGTAGTCGCTGCCCTTGTGTTCGGTCGAGGCGACGAGGAGGGAGACGCCCGCCTGCTTGAGCACGAACTCCAACTCGTGGGCGCGGTATGCGGGGTTGATGTTCACCATGACCGCGCCGATGCGCGCGGTCGCGTACTGCACGAGGACCCACTCGGGGCAGTTGACCGCCCAGATCCCGACCCGGTCCCCCTTGAGCACACCTCTGGCAAGCAGCCCGCGTGCCAACTCGTCGACGTCCGCGCCGAATTGAGCGTAGGTCCAGCGGCGCCCGGACGGCACGTCGACCAGTGCGTCACGGTCGGGGTACGCGGCCACGGCCCGGTCGAGGTTGCGGCCGATGGTGTCGCCGAGGAGCGGCGCGGGGTCCGTCCCGTGCGCGTAGGAGAGGGGCGTGGGCTGGGTCGTCGTGCGGGGTTCGTTCGTCACCGGAAGTCCTCCTCGCGGTACTCGGCCGTGGAACCTCGCGCCGTGCGCTCGCGCAGTTCGATCCGGCGGATCTTGCCGGAGACCGTCTTGGGCAGCTCGGCGAACTCCAGGCGCCGCAGGCGCTTGTACGGCGCGAGCACGTCCCGCGAGTGCTCGAACAGCAGCTTCGCCGTGCCGGGCCCGGGTTCGTACCCCTCGGCGAGGACGACGTACGCCTTCGGGACGGCGAGCCGCAGCTCATCGGGGGCGGGCACGACGGCCGCCTCGGCGACCGCCTCGTGCTCCAGGAGCGCGCTCTCCAGCTCGAACGGACTGATCTTGTAGTCGGAGGCCTTGAAGACGTCGTCCGAGCGGCCGACGTACGTGAGGTAGCCGTCGGCGTCGCGCGAGCCGATGTCGCCGGTGCGGTAGTAACCGCCCGCCATCGCCTCGGCCGTGCGCTCGGGGTCGCCGTGGTAGCCGACCATGAGGCCGACGGGGCGTGCGGACAGGTCGAGGCTGATCTCGCCCTCCTGCGCGCCCGGTTGGCCGGTGACCGGGTCGAGCAGCTCGACCTTGTAGCCGGGGCTGGGGCGGCCCATGGAGCCGGTCTTCAGCTCCTGACCGGGGCTGTTGGAGACCTGCACGGCGGTCTCCGTCTGGCCGAACCCGTCCCGTATGGTGACGCCCCAGGCGCGCCGCACCTGCTCGATGACCTCGGGGTTCAGCGGCTCACCCGCGGCGACGACCGCGCGCGGCGGCGTCGCGAGCTGCGTCAGGTCGGCCTGGATGAGCATGCGCCACACAGTGGGCGGGGCGCAGAAGGACGTGACGCCCGCGCGCTCCATGACCTCCATGAGCCGGCCCGCGTCGAAGCGCGTGTAGTTGTAGAGGAAGACGGTCGCCTCCGCGTTCCACGGCGCGAAGAAGTTCGACCAGGCGTGCTTGGCCCAGCCGGGCGACGAGATGTTCAGATGGACGTCTCCGGGACGCAGCCCGATCCAGAACATGGTCGCCAAGTGCCCCACGGGATACGACACATGGGTGTGCTCGACGAGCTTGGGCCGGGCGGTCGTGCCGGAGGTGAAGTACAGGAGGAGCGGGTCCTCGGCCGACGTGACGCCGTCGGGCTCGAAGGTCTCGGAGGCGTCGTCGGCTTCCTCGTACGAGAGCCAGCCGTTTTCCGGAGTGCCGCTCGCGCCGACCACGGTTCGGGTGAAGTCGCCGGGGACCTCGGTGAACTTCTCGACGTCCTCGGGGCGCACGATGACGTGCCGAGCCCGGCCGCGGTCCACGCGGTCGCGCAGGTCGGCGGGGCCGAGCAGCGGTGTCGCGGGGATGACGACGGCCCGCAGCTTCATCGCGGCGAGCATGATCTCCCACAGCTCGACCTGGTTGCCGAGCATCAGGAGGACCCGGTCGCCCGCGCGGACGCCCTGGCCGCGCAGCCAGTTGGCGACGCGGTTCGAGCGGCGGCGCAGCTCGTCGAAGGTGAAGCGGCCCTCGCGGCCGTCCTCCTCGACGATGTGCAGGGCCGTCTTCCCGTTGCCGTCGGCGATGACGTCGAACCAGTCGAGGGCCCAGTTGAACCGCTCGGGGCGCGGCCAGGCGAAGCCCTCGTACGCGGTGGTGTAGTCGTCCGCGTTCCGCAGCAGGAAGTCCCTCGCCGTGCGGAACTGTTCGGTCGGACTCGGATCCGTACCGCTGGTCACCGTCGTCATGTGTCCTCCTCATTGCGGACCGTGCATGCCATCGTGTAATCCCTGACGCAGATCTCACCACCCCCGGACGGGGGTGGTGTACGAACCGCTCCCTGGAGGGACACGGCGAGTGAGCGCAGACGGGACCGACGCGGTGGAGATGCGTGCCGCTCTGGTGCGGCTGCGGCGGGGCACGGGACTGCCCGTCGCGTTCGGCGGACTCATGACGGGCGGCACCGTGACGGGCGGCACCGGTTCGGTGCGCATCGGTGAACTGAGCGGCGCGGTGACGGGAGCGCTCCGCGGCCTCGCCATCGCGACGGGCAACGGCCTGGGCGGCAAGGCGCTCGCCCTGTCCCGGCCCTGCGCCGTCACGGACTACCCGGTCTCGCGGCACATCAGCCACGAGTACGACGCGGCCGTCGCGGCCGAGGGCCTGCTCTCGGTCCTCGCGATCCCCGTCGTCGTGCGCCGCCGGGTACGGGGCGTCCTCTACGGGGCGCTGCGCACCGCCCAGCCACTGGGCGACCGCACGCTGGGCGAGGCGGTCGCGGCGGCGCGCGACGTGGAACAGGCCTTGGTGATACGGGACGAGGCGCGGGCGCTACTGGCGGCGGTGGGCGGAGCGGGGGCCTCCGGCTCGCGGGCTGGTGGGGTGGCCGGTTCGGTGGCCGGCGCGTTGGCCGGCTCGGCGGCTGCGGCGACCAGCTCGGCGACCGGCGCGGCGGCCGGCGCGGCGGCCGGCGCGGCGGCGTGGGAGGAGGTGCGGGAGGCGCACGGCGCGCTGCGGGCGCTCGCGCCTCGCGTCGTGGATCCGGCACTGCGCGAGGAACTCCTCGCGGTGTGCGGGCGGCTCGCCTCGGCGACGGCTCCGCCGCGCGTGCGGGACGTGGGGCTCGCGCCGCGCGAGGTGGACGTCCTCGCGTGCGTGGCCACCGGCGCGACAAACGCGACCACGGCCGAACGCCTCGGCCTGCGGCCCGAGACCGTGAAGGGCTATCTGCGGGCGGCCATGCGGAAGTTGGGCGCGCACACGCGCCTGGAGGCGGTGGTGGCGGCACGGAGGGCGGGGCTGCTGCCATAGCTGCCGCCTCGGGCGGCCCGCGCCTCGGGCAGGAACAATTCCTCATGCGGTCCGTGGACGACGAAGGGGGTTGAGGGACATGCTGGGGAACATGGTGTCCACCGACCGGTATCTGGCGTTCGCGGCGATGTCGCTCCTTGTGATCGTGATCCCTGGCCCGAGCGTGCTGTTCGTGATCGGGCGCGCGCTCGCGCACGGCCGGCGGACGGCGGTCGCGACGGCGCTCGGCAATGTCATCGGCTCGTACGTGCTCGTGGTGGGCGTGGCGCTCGGGATCGGTTCCCTGGTGGAGCGCTCGGC
This sequence comes from Streptomyces sp. DS1-CR2, assembly GCF_055760475.1. Taxonomy (NCBI): domain Bacteria; kingdom Bacillati; phylum Actinomycetota; class Actinomycetes; order Kitasatosporales; family Streptomycetaceae; genus Streptomyces; species Streptomyces sp. DS1-CR2. The sequence goes on along the minus strand of NZ_CM147085.1, from coordinate 6,870,514 downwards.
AGCGGTGTTCATGGCGGTGAAGCTGGCGGGAGCCGCGTATCTGGTCTTCCTCGGCGTGCAGGCGTTCCGGCATCGCCGAGAGATGCGGGCCGAGGACATCCGGGGGCCGCAGGGCCCGCCGCGCGGGGATCTGCGCACGGTCGCGGACGGCGCGCTCGTCGGGGTGACCAACCCCAAGGGCGTCGTCTTCTTCGCGGCGGTTCTGCCCCAGTTCGTGGACCACTCGGCCGGTCAAGTGCCTGCGCAGATGCTCCTGTTGGGGCTGATCCCGATCTCGATCGGCCTGGTCACGGACACGCTGTGGGGCCTGACGGCGTCCGCCGCGCGTACGTGGTTCGCCCGGTCCGACCGCCGCCTGTCGCTGATCGGCGGCACGGGAGGCTTCGCGATGATCGGCCTGGGAGTGACAGTCGCTGCGACGGGCCGCGCGGACTGATCCCGGCGCGCTCCGACTGCCGCTACTCCGGCCGTACGGTCTGCCACTACTCCAGCCGTACGGCGACTGCCACCACTCAGGCCGCACGGTGACTGCCACTACTCCGGCCGTACGGTCCCGAAGCGGATGTCGCACGGGCCCTTGACCTCCAGCGTGCGCGCGGTGGTCTCCGCCTCGTCCGTGAGGGCGTCGCGCTGCCCCGAGGTGAGCTTCGCGAAGGGCTGGAGGGTGAGCGTGGCGCAGGCGTCCTTGGCCTCGTCGAGCTTCCAGAGCCCGGCGAGCATGCCGTCGACGAGGAAGGCTGGATAGGACATGTTCGCCTTCCAGGTGCGGTCCTTGTACGCGAGCGGCACGAGGCGGGTGCGGTCGGCGTGCGAGAGCAGCAGGTTGTCGAACTCGGGGAGGAGTCGCGGCGGGGCGGGGGTGTCCTCGTCGGGGCGGGGGGCGTCGGGCAGGTCGAAGAGCTCGACGCCGTGCGGGTCGCGGAAGGTGACCAGTTGCGGCCGCAGCCGCTCGAAGACCTCCTTCATGCGGGTCAGGCCCGCCCACTGCTGCATGTCCTTGACCGAGGCGGGCCCGAACGCGGCCAGATAGCGCAGGACGGTGCCGTCCGGGGCGGGCGCCGGGTCGGCAGCCCGGTCGAGCCAGTGCTCGGCGGTGGTCAGGGCGACCTGGCCGCTGCGCTTCCACAGGCCGCGCGGCGTGGTCTGCACGAGCGGCAGCCGGCAGCGCGCGGCGATCGTGAGGGCGAGGGGGTCGGCGTCGGGCCACTCGGCGAGGAGCAGCTCCCTGATCTGCTTGGGGGTACGCGGCTCCTGCTCGACGTACGCCTTGGTGAGCGCGGTGAGCCGGTCGAGGTCGACGCCGGACAGGCCCTTCGCGAACATCTTCAACTCCCGCTCACGCGCGGGCTGGACGAGGGGGCGCAGACTCATGCAGTCGTCGGCGCTGTGGAGGTGGATGGTCGAGCGCATGGTGACGATACGGACGACCTCGCGGTCCTCCAGGAGCCGGGAGAGCTCGGCGGGGTCGAAGCCGTCGAGCCGGGCGGCGAGCGCGCCGTAGGGCGGCTTCACGTTCTGCGCCTGGAGCCCCAGCAGATGTTCCACGGCGGCCTTCACGGGGACCGGCGAGCGCCGCAGCAGGAACTGACGATCGAGGGTGGCACGCCCCAGGGCCCGGGCCGACAGGGTCGGCGTCGCCGTATTGCTCACACTTGCCTTGGCCGTGCTCCGCTTGGTGGTCACACTCGGCACGCTATCGGGACTTGCGGACAGCTACTGGCCTCAAGCCACCGCCCAGCCAACCACCCACGTCCCACCGACCTGCCGACCGCCCCCTGACGATCACTCCGCCACCGGCCGTATTCGGGCCATATATCCTGCACAGTGGCCGAAGTGACAGCCGTTTCGACACGCAAGGCGGAGACATGGCAGAGCGGCGGACCCGCCACGGAGGCGAACCGAAGAAGTACATGTGGCGCCGCGCCGCGGGACAGTCGCCGGTGAACCCGCCCGAGCCCCCTACCGCGCCGCTCCCGTCCGCCACACCTACGGACCCCGCGTCCGAGACGGCCAGCGTGGTGCAGGCGGCGCTGTACCAGGACGGGGTACGGGTGTCGTCGCCCACGACGCTCGCCGAGACGTTCCGCGAGCTGCGCGAACAGCAGGACGGCATGGCATGGATCGGTCTGGCCCGCCCGACCGAGTCCGAACTCCTCTCCCTGGCAGGCGAATTCGACCTGCACCCGCTCGCGGTCGAGGACGCACTGGAGGCGCATCAGCGGCCGAAGCTGGAGCGGTACGGGGACACGCTGTTCGTCGTCCTGCGCGCCGCCCGCTACCTGGACGCACCCGAGGAGGTCGAGTTCGGGGAGCTGCACGTGTTCGTCGGAGCGGACTTCGTCATCACGGTCCGGCACGGCGCGGCACCCGAGCTGTCCGGTGTGCGCCGCCGCATGGAGGACTCCCCCGAGCTGCTGAGACTCGGCCCCGAGGCGGTGCTCTACGCGATTCTCGACGCGGTGGTGGACGGCTACGCCCCGGTCGTCGCCGGCGTCCAGACGGATATCGACGAGATCGAGACCGAGGTCTTCTCCGGCGCGCCCGAGGTGTCCCGGCGCATCTACGAACTCTCGCGCGAGATGGTCGAGTTCCAGCGCGCGACCCGCCCCCTGGTCGGCATGCTGCACGCCTTGATGGCGGGCTTCGCCAAGTACGGCACGGACGAGGAACTCCAGCGCTACCTGCGTGACGTGGCCGACCACGTCACGCACACCAGCGAACGCGTCGACGGCTTCCGCCAGGCCCTCGCGGACATCCTGACGGTGAACGCGACGCAGGTCACCCAGCAGCAGAACGCGGAGATGCGGGCACTGGCGGAGGCGGGCTTCGAACAGAACGAGGAAATCAAGAAGATTTCGAGCTGGGCGGCGATTCTGTTTGCTCCCACACTGGTGGGAACTATCTACGGCATGAACTTTGAGAACATGCCGGAGCTGGGCTGGAGCTTCGGATACCCCTTCGCGATCGGCCTGATGGGGGTTGTTTGCGTCAGTCTGTACCTGATTTTCAAGCGGCGGGGCTGGCTTTGAACCCCTCGCGGCGCACCCAGCCCTCCTTCGCGCTTCACTCTCGCATCGGTCGAAGGTTGAGCAAAGAGGCGCCGTGGGGAGCGGCTGGGGAGAAGTGATGCGAGTGATCTCCTCTCCCTGCTTCCATCAAGCCCCTGACCAGGATTTTTGGAGGTCAACGGGCGCTGGGGAGAATCCGGGGAGAAACGGCAGGCAGCTCATGCCATGCGCGTGCCATAGTGGGCACGTACAGCCCTCTAATCGACGTCCTGCCTGATGAGTCCGCCGATCCTGCGGAATATCGCAGACAGTGACATTCGCGTATCGCCTCGGCGCCGCCACCAAAACATCCCAGCGCCCAGATGGTGCCCGACTCGGATCACTACTGCCCGTTCAGCCGAGCAGGCTGCCCCGGTAGACGGAGGCGAGCGGACACTTAGTGTCGCCGCGCTTTGAACCTGGATCCACCGCGTGAATGTTGATCACGCTATCTGTTTCTTCGGGTGCGGGCAGCGGTGATCGCCGGGCGGCCGTCCGGTGCGGGGTCTCCGAGGTCTTTCGGGTCGTGGGCGGACGGGGTGATCACGAGATCAGGTGAGCATGCGCTGTCCGGTCGCCGTCCACAGGTCGGTGAAGTCGTCCTGCCAGCACCAGCGTTGGGGCAGGTGGAGGGTGAGGCGGCGGGCGCCTGTGGCGATCCGGGCGGGGATGTTGATCAGATGGCGGCGGATCGTCCCGGTGCGAGCCTTGGCGTGGAAGACGGAGGCGAGGTGGCCGGCGGCTCGGGTGATGTTGTAGGCGGTGGCTGCGAGGGTGAGCCAGGCCGCGTTCGCGGTGAACTTTCCCGAGGGCAGGTGCGCGAGCGCGGAGTCCTCAAGATCCGCGAAGACCTGTTCCACCTGGGCGTGTTCACGGTGCATGGGCTCGGCCTGGGCGAGCGTGAAGCGGCTGTCGGTGAAGACCACATGGTGACGCCAGACACCGAAGAGCTCGGCCTGCCCCTCGGGCACGGACTTCGGGTTCAGGCGCTTGACGCGGCGCACGATCAGCCGGGCGGTGGTGTGGAACGCCTTCTTCTTGGAGGCGAACGCGGTGAACTCGACCTCGGTGATCTCCGCGTCGGAGATCCAGAGTTCCTCCTCGGCGTCCCAGACGGCGGCGGCGTACTTGATCGGCGTCCAGGCGCCTTCGTCGATGCCCGCGCTCGCCTCGCGGATCGTCTTGTTCACCGCCACGGCCAGCGAGAAGTACGCACCCGCACTCCGGCACGCGGCCACGACCTTGTGGAAGAAGTACGCGGAGTCCGCCCGCACGAGGATCTTCGCGGTGATGCCTATCGCCCGCACTGTCGCCAGGGCTTCGCGCAACAGCGACGCGGCGCCCTTGCCCGAGCCGGCCGCACCCTTGCGCAGCCGGGTGGCCACGATCACCGGGGCACAGGTGGCGGTCTTGACCGTGACGATCTGGAAGTGCAGGCCGCGCTGCTTGCTATAGCCGAAGGAGGCGCCCTGCTTAGCCGGCCCATAGACCTGCTTGACCTTGGAGTCGATGTCGACGAACACCACCTCGTCACCGGGCGGGATCAGGCCGGTGTGTGCCGCGAGATGGCAGGTGAACGCCCGTGTCGCGGACTCCAGTTGGCGCACATGACCCCAGGCGAAGGCGCGCAGGAAACTGCCCAGCGTGGACGGGGCACGCACCCCACCGAACAGGCGCGGCAGCCCGCCGTGGAGCAGCACGTCCAGGTCGTCGATGCTGTCCGCCCCGGCCACCATCTCGCCCACGATCGACAGCGCCTTCGCGGCGGCGGCCGTCCCGGCACCGTTTTTCGCACCGGTCAGCTTCACCTTCTCGGCCACCAGAGCGGGCAGGCCGCACCGCTCGGCCAGCCGGATCGTGGGGACAAGCCCGGCATGCGCGATCAGGTCCGGGTCATCGAACGCGGCGAACAGTTCCGCGGGCCTGTGGGAAACTTTCACTTCAGAGGTGCCTTGCTTCGTGGGACTGATGAGGGCGTAGGAACTCCCATCATCCCAGGTCAGCAGGCACCTCTTCCTATTTCCCATCCACAGGCAGACCGTCACGCCGTGGATCCAGGCTGAAGCGTTGTGTGCGGTTTCGGTCTTCCTGTTGCCGACCAGGTCGTAGGTGAAGGACTGCCAGTACGGTGCGGGCCCGCCAAGCGCACTACTGCCGGGGAGACGGCCCACCACGTGTCTCGATGGGCCGTCAGGAATGATCGACTATAGCGGCTGATTGGGTCCTCTGAGTTGATTGCGTCACGCACTGCGGTGAACTCTTCCTCTGCTTCCGAGTCGCGATCCATCATGCGTTCCCAGAAGTCCCCGGAAATCCAATCCTTCGGCCCCATACTCAACCCACCTCGGGCATAGAGCTCCACGCTCCAAAGGGAAGGGATTACGCAGGAGACCTGCTCAAAGAATTCACCGCTGAACAAGCCAGCGAGATCGCCACGAGCGTGCTCAATCCGCAAAGACGAAGACCCATCAACCCGCACATGGACTTCAAGTACGACGCACTCCTGCCCCGGCGTAAGGTAATACCTACCGTCAATCGGATTGGGAGGGGTGTCTGGCGCACCCAGATAGCGAACCCTCATCGCCCTACCCCTCCACCGAGCTTCACCTTGTAGTCATATAAAGGTAGGAACGTTCAGCTCGGCGACTTCACCCCGGACGTTCGGAATGAATGTCGAGCTCCCGAATTGCCCATCTATCACGAACCAGCCGAGCAAATAGCACCCGCCAGTGAAGAGCTCTTCACCCCGACCTCACCGCTACTCGAATAGCACGACGAAGCGTTCATCGAGATTGAATTCTTCATCTTGTGCCTGAACCCTCAACAGGACGTCACGTAGCGACGAGAATTTAGAATCGCCCATCGCCCTCCTGCTCGCATCGGACTCCCTCCAAATGAGCTTTACCGGCCTTTCGATATCCGCCGAAAGAATATCCCACAGTGCCGCCAGATTCGGCCGATAGTAGGATCCCAGATCCAGCACATCCGCCATCTTCGAGTGGAACTCGGCGACAGAACTTACCTGAGCTCCGTCGATTTCAATGATCACTGTCGCCACTTCCAACTGGGAATCCGACCAGAAAGACTCGCAGTGGTCACTCGTGACGTACGCCAATCCCGGTCAACAACCTCAGCCTGCTGTCGAATCAAGGTCACCCCCGAATCGATCGCGAACATCTGTCACGAAATCGGCACCACCGAAAGGAGGAATCCTCGCCCTCCACCAGCGCAATTCACCAGGAGAAACAACGGGCCCCCCTCCAATGAGGGCACGGAACCCCCTGTCCGTTTCGTCGATTTCGCGCAAAAACCACAGAAACCTCCGATCTTCAACAACCCTCGGATCGTCCGCTGCCGCCTGCAGGGCGTCTCGCACTGAAAGGTCGTTCAAGTACTCGGAATAATCGTCCTCATATCCACCAAGACATTCACTCACGAATTCATCCCAAGCATTAAGCATCTCGCCTGGAAGCGCGGATTTACGCCACCCGCTCGCGCGAATCGCCTGCTGGAAAACCTCTACGAAACTTTCCTCTTCGGCACCCATTAGAACTGCTCCAAGAAGTAGGCGGCAGGGTCACCATCCGGCCTGAAAAATGTCGAAATCGTGCCGGACGAATTCATATATCCGAAGTATCCGGTATCAGGGTCGACCCTGAACATCCCCCCACTTGAGCTGGGCAGGGAGATAGATCCTGCGGGACCATCTCCGGACATAAAGTTCCGGGCGGCCTCTCTGTATCGCTGGCGCCCTTGCAGCCCTTGAAATTCAGGCATATCCGGCCCCTTCGGCATCACCGTCAGCTTCCCCTTCTTCCCTACCTTCACGCCCAGAACATGCTTCGAGTAGCGCCGCTGACAAGTCCGAATTAAAGTCGGCCCTCGAGACAACGCCCGCCTCTCCAGACGGCAAGCTGCCTCCAGCGGCGCCGCCGGTCCCTACGTCCGACACCAATTCAGCACGGCCTGCAGGATTATCCAAGCAGGCCACCGCGACTTCAGGTCCGATGGCCGCCGCGAGAGGACCAACAGCTGCGACCAGGCCAATGCCACCGGCGATGCCGATCAGCACTTTCTGCCAGGTCGAGAGGCAGGCGTGATGCATGCTCGGATCTTGGACAGGGAGCCCGGGGAACGATGAAGGGCGCGACCCGTCATGATCGTGTGATTTGACTCGCAAGATCGTGAAGGCCTCGCCCGCATGCCATCATGCCCGACCCTGCCCATCTCCCGTCAACTCGCCGATCAACTCGGCATAGAAGGCAAGGAGTTGTGCACCCCCGACGCGCTCCCCTCGCTCCTGGAAGCGGTCCGCACGGTGCCCGACCCGCGCGCTGCGCCCCTGATCACCCACCCCTTGCCGATGCTGCTCGGCGTGGTCGCCTGCGCCCTGCTCTGCGGCATCCGTTCGGTGCGCGGCGTCATCCGCTGGGCCCACGGCCAGGGCGCGGGCATCCTGGCCGCGCTCGAAGTCCCCGACGGCAACCCCGCCCAACTGCCGGTGTCCACCACGCTCACCCGCACCCTCGCCCGCGTCGACGCCGACGTCCTGGATGCCGCGATCGGTACGTTCGTGCAGGCCCACACGGCTGACCCGCTCGCCACGGTCGCCGGTGCCCCACCTGTTCTCCAGCTCGCCGCGGACGGCAAGACGGTCCGCGGCGCCCGCGACGCCGAGGGCCTGCAGCTGCACCTGCTCGGCGTCTACCAGGTCGACCCCGGCGTGATGCTCGCCCAGCGCGAGATGCGCCACAAGCCCCACGAGACCGTGCACTTCACCGCCGCTTTGGACCTGATCGCCGACATCACCGGGGCGATCGTCACCGCCGACGCCCTGCACACGGTGGCCGGCCACGCCCGCTACCTGCACCAGCGCGGCGCCTTCGGGCTCTTCCCGGTCAAGGAAAACCGCTCCACCCTCTTCACCCAGCTCGACGCGCTCGACTGGGACGCGACCACCAACGACCGCGTCACCACGGTCCGCACCGAGGAAACCAACAGCGGCCGCCACGAGACGCGGCTCGTGCACGTCCAGCCACTGGGTGACGGCCAGGTCAACTGCCCACACGCCACCCAGGCCCTGCTCATCGAGCGGTACACCACCGGCCGCGGCGACGGGAAGACGCACGCGGTCTCCGAGCTCGGCATCACCACCGCACCCGCCGCGACCGTCGGTGCAGCCACCCTCGCCCGGTGCGTGAGGGACCAATGGGCCATCGAGGCCCAGCACTTCGTCAGGGACGTGACCTTCGGCGAGGACGCCTGCCGGGCCCGGACCGGCAGCCTGCCCCGAGCCCTCGCGACCTTCCGCAGCCTGGCGATCAGCCTCGCCCACCTCGCCGGATGGAAGAACCACGCCGCCGCCCACGACCACTACCGCAACCACCCCGCCGACGCCCTACGCGAACTCGGTCTCACCACATGAGCACGCATCACGCCTGACTCACACCCACATAAGGGACGAGCCTTGCGCGAAAAGGGGAGCGGGACCCATCGGCGAACACGGGCCGTAAATACCACCGATCTGCGACGCACTCGAAACCCTGCTGCTGCCGATCACCACCGCGACGAACGTAAACGTCATCGCGGCTTAGCTCGCATAACTCCTGTACACCGACCTCAGAGTCGAGAGATTCTAATCAAGCCGCTATCCATCTCTTCACCTGAAACCCCAGTCGAATTTAGAATCACGTTGGCAAGGTCACTCCCCAGGAGCAATGAATCACCCAAAGCTGGAATCGCAGTGCCCCCATACAGGGCGAGCGAATCCCAGTTATCAGGCTCAGCAGCCCCGTCAAAGTCGAAAACTAGAGCCCGCGTCTGCGTAGGTGAAAGCGAAGCTGTAGCCTCCACCGCGCGAGCCACAGTTTTCACTTCTTCACGAGTCAACCCATCTAGCCAGAATGTCTGAATCTCGCAGCCTAGCGGCTCATAGCTATATTCGGCTGCAAGATTACTATCCGCCGACATTCACCAGTTCATCGTGACGGGCGACAGCCTTAGGCTGAGCAGCCACTCAAGCTGCTCGCATGTGATTGGAACGTCGTCGCCATCGACGTTAATGGCTGCAACAACACCCGCCCCCGGGTTCTTTAGGCTTACACCAAACTGGCCGAAACGCTCCACTTGATATCTGAAAATCGACGTACTACTCGACTCACGATACCACCGAATGAAACCGTCTCCCATGCTATCCCTCCGGCAACGAGCCCAGGTCAGCAGGCACCTCTTTCCGTTCCCCCGCCCAAAGCCCGACCGTCACGCGGTTGATCGAGGCTCAGCACCACGGATCCGCTGCCAGCCAGCAAACTCAATGGCGGAAGGACTGTCAGGGAGACGTCACAGACCCATTTCGAAGGTCCACGTACACTTCTGGGCTATCCATCTGGGAGATCAACGCGCTTTCGCTCTCCCAGCGCACATCGGTGACGACCTCTAGATTGACCCGCCAATCAATCTCGCCACTGCTGCACACAGCGGAGAGTCCGACTTCGGAGAGAACAATTAGCCTATCCAGGCGAGAAATATACCTGAAGCTGTCGAATCTCGAATCGAGACTAATCTCACGATCGACGACCATGCCGGGAGAGATTCGATACAGGTGCGAGTTACAACCAATCCAGCGCGCCCCGCCCCATTCACTACCAAAGATCGTCGGGGACTCGAATTCTGAATCCATTTGAATCCCTACAGCTGATCCCTGGCTACCCGCCCCAGCATCATCTGCCGACGAGAAGACGTACACGGGCCCTGAGCCGGATCCGTACTCGTTAACAATGCCCAGGTCGGCGGACAATCCGGCACGCGCTTCTCCGGAACTCGACCAAACCGAGCACTCCATTGCACTGCTACCGAATGAGATCGTGAACATCGACACGACCACCACCTACTTTCGGTATCTCGAATTAGATCCGTACAACTGCCCAGTGATCAATCTATTACCGTCCCAGATTGTCTCCGTCTTGAGCATTCCATCGGGCCCCTTCAAGAAACCCTCCCTCACGGTGCGCCCATTCTCCTGAACCCGCACCACAGAGTTGGGATTATTGAATACCTCGTCAAGATGCTCAGAGAATAGTGCACGCCCTCTGGTGAATGCCTATTGAGTTCGGCGCCCGCGCCCACCTTCGGGCAGGTGGACGCGGGCACGGAACTCACGGTGCTGCGGGGAGGCGGGCGCCAGCGGTGGCCGTTTCATTTAGATGGGCATTGTCGGCACCAAGCACCTTGCGCGCCTGATCACTGGCAATCACCATCTGCCGCGGATGAAGGATACAGGGCCTCTCGCAACGCTTGCGCCATCTCCTCCTCGTCATAGTAGGGACTTCCCTCACCGGGCCGATAGAGCGCAACTGGCTCCGCGAGTTTCTCGTACAGGTCGGTCTCAAGAAATTCAACGATCAAGAGCTCCTCAATTTCTCCGACCTTTGCCATTGAGCGGTCTCGCCCATCAATGAATTCTTGTGAAATTCGTTTTAGCTTCTCGATTGGAGTCACGGAAGTTCTATCTCTTTAGGGATCATGACAGTCACGACACGGCTCGGATCATCAGCACTGATGGCAACGAAGGGCTTCCCAGGCAGCTGCATCGCTCGCACCTGAATAGTTCTCCGAACCGGGTCGTACTTCACCTTAGTTGCATTGTCGAGTATGTAGTCGACAACCTTCAGGCTTGTTGGTGGACGTCCGGGCCCCGATCCCGCTACACGCTCTGCTGCGTGCATGCTGAGCGTTCGACCACCTGGAGTCACGAGCTTCGGAATATGCATGTTGAGTTTCTGCCGGTTAGCGAAGCCCCTGTTGTACAGCGTTAGCTCGCTTGAGGCACTTCCGGAGGGCGCGCTGCCTCCAGCGGCGCCGCCGGTCCCTACTTCTGACACGAATTCAGCACAGCCGGCAGGGTTAGCCAAGCAGATCACCGCGACTTCGGGCCCGAGGGCCGCCGCGACAGGACCAACAGCTGCGACCAGACCAATGCCACCGGCGATGCCGATCAGCACTTTCTGCCAGGTCGAGAGGTGACGGTTGAATCCGTCGCTGACGTTGGGGTCGTAGTTGGGGTTGGTGCCCATGGCCCAGCCGTGGAAGACCGGGGGCTTGTGGTCGACGTGGGTGGTGAACAGCGTCTTCTGGCCGAGGTCGAAGTAGCGGGTCGTGGTGCGCCCGGTGCCGTTGCTGAGGGTGGTGGTCTTGGTGCTGCTGCAGACTCCGTAGTGGCAGTAGCCAGCCGAGCTGTTGCCGGGGTCGACCGGGCCGGTGGTAATGATTCGTCCGGAGCCGTCTGCGTAGGGGACGCCGATGCCGCACTCGTCCGGTCGGCACAGGCCGCTGGGGTCGGCGTAGGTGACGGGGCTATTGCCGCTGTAGGCGTAGCCGTTGAGAGTCTGCGGTTCGCTGGGGTTCATCAGCGGGTCGACGCTGATGAACCGACCGGTGGTGGGGTCGTATTCACGGGCGCCCAGGTGGGTGAACCCCGTGTCGTCGGTGTCGTCGGTGCCTCCGACGTACCCCTTGCTTCCTGGCCAGCTTGTCGGCTCTGAGCCTCGGCTACCGCCGAAGGGGGCAGAGCGGCGCTGCTGCAGTGTCAGATCGGTGGCACTGACCGCGAGTTGAGCGGTCCCGTTCCCGTCAGCGACGAGGAAGGAGAGCTTGTTGTCGTCGGTTCGAACGGCCTGGTTACCGCTGCCGAGGCTGTAGTAGCGGGTGGCTTTGGCAGTGGCGGCACCCTTGGCGAGGGTGAGTTCGGTGTTGCCGAGGTAGAGGGTGGTGGTGGCGTCGTTTCGGCGAATGAGCCGGGATCCGTCTGCGTCGTAGAGGTACGACGTGGTCTTGGTTCCGCCGTTGCCGTCGTCCGTAGTTGCCTTGGCCAGGTGGCCTTCGCTGTCCCAGTCGAGGGTTTGGTTGTCGCCGCCGATTGTGCGTATGTGCGTATTGCCGGCCTTGTCGTAGCTGTAGCCGGCTGTCGTGTTGCCGTCGGGACCTGTGGTGGCGACTTCGGTGAGGCTGTGGGGCTGGGCTGTGCCAGCGCCCGGGTATGTGTATGTGCGCTTGACGTCCTTGGTGCTGTCACCTGAAGCGTTGTGATCGGTCTCGGTCTTACGGTTGCCGACCAGGTCGTAGGTGAAGGACTGCCAGTACGGTGCGGGCCCACCGAGAGCACTACTGCCGGGGGCGCCGGCACAGGTTTCAGTGGACTGGGCCCAGGCTTCAGTGAGGCGGCCGAGGTAGTCGTAGTTGTAGCACTGGTTGTCGGTGCCGTCCCTGGCGACGTCCTTGATCGAGGTGATGTTGCCGGCCTCGTCGTAGGTGTAGGTCGCCGACTTGTCGGTCCCGTTGACGTCCTCGCGCCGGACGTTGGAATTGCCCAGGCGCTGCGTGCCCCACTCGTAGGTGTTCGTTACCTGGGTCTTCTTGGCGCCGGTGGCCTGGTAGGAGTACTGCAGCGGCTTGCCGGTGTAGCTGTACTGCGTGTCGGTGACGTAGGTGGCGCCGCCGGTGCCGCCCAGCGTCTTGACGCGCATGACGTCGTCGTACGTCGGGGTGAGGACCTCGCTGGTCAGGCTGCCCGCGGCCGGGTAACTGGTCGACTGGACGGTGTCGTCGAGGTTGTACTTGGTGTTGGACTGGTATGAGCCGGCCAGCGCGCCCTCTGTGACGGGAATGCTGACGGTGGTGCGAGTGGGGCGGTACAGGTTGTCGTAGAGGCTGTAGGCCGTGGTGTAGGCACTGCCCGCGGAGCCTCCGACGTAGCGGGTGGCCGAGGTGAGCTGACCCTTGTAACCGGTCGGGTCCCACACGTGCTTGGTCAGCAGTGGGGCGGAGGCACTGTCGCCGTCGTGGGTCTCGGTTTCGCGCCCCAAGTCGTCATAGACATGCGTGATCGTCAGGTTGCGGGAGTCGGTCGTGGAGATCAGCTGGTTGCGGTCGTCGTATTTCGACGTGTCGTCGCCCTTGTCGGGATCGTGCACGCTGGTCTGGTTGCCGCGCTGGTCATAGCCGTAGGTCCACTTGTTGCCTGCCGGGTCGGTGAGCTGCGACAGCTGACCGGACCGAAGGTCGTAGTCGTAGTGGGTGGTGTCCGCAGTTCCTGTGGGGGTGGCGCCGTGGTATTGCAGCAGATCCGTGGTTCGGCCGCGGACGTCGGCAACTGTGGTGGTGGGGGTGCCGCCCTTGGGCGGGGTGACCGAGACGCGGTCGCCGCCGTAGACGGTGGTGGCCGTGGCCAGAACCTGGCCGCCGTCGCCGTTGCCGGCGACCTGCTGGGTTTTGGTGACGCGGCCGAGGCCGTCGTAGGTGTTCCAGGTCTGGGTCTCCACCGAGAGTGCGTCGTCCAGCGCGAGAAGGCCGGTGGAGGGGGCGCTGGTGTTGTAGTACGGGGCGAACTGCTTTGCTGGCAGGCCGCGTTCGTCGTAGAAGGTGTCGGCGATCAAGCGTCCGCCATCCGGGCCGGGGGCCTGGGTCTGGCGTGCGCGGAGGAAGCCGTCGTAGAGGGTGTAGCTGGTGCGTTGGGTACCGTCGTTCTTCAGCGTCTTGGTGCCAACCGCGATCGGGCCGCTGCCGTCGATCGTGTACGTGTATTCGGCGTTGGGGGTATCTCCGTTGGCCTTGGACCGGTTGGGCAGCCACGCCTTGAGCTTGCGTCCCAGCGCATCGTAGGTCTGGTCGGTTCGCTTGTTGTTGGCGTCCAGCACGGTGACGGGCAGTCCACGCAGCGGATCGAGTGTCGAGGTCGTGGTCTGCGCCGTGGTGGCCTGCCCGGCGGCGGCGGGCGGCGTGGTGACGGCCAGTGTGGTCGGAAAGCCTGTGGTCGGCGTGTAGGTGGTGGTCGTGCTCCGTCCGTCCGTACGGTCGGTGCGCACAGGGGCAGTGGTCTCGGTGGCGGTGACGGTCCCGGTGAGGTCGGTGACCTTCAGTGGCCGCCCGTAGGCGTCATAGTCCGTGCCGGACTCAAGGTAGGTGGCGGTGGTGCCGTCGTGCGACTTCAGCGTTGCCGTGTGCGTGGCGTCGCCCTTGGTCGGCGCCACTCCGTACGCCTGGCCGTCGTAGGCCGTGCGGACATCGGAGACCACGGCCTTGGCCCGGTCAGGAGTGTCGGCACAGGCCGCGGCTACGGTCTCGACCCGGGACGGATCCTCGAGGATCCAGGCAGTGGTGTTGTCGACGTAGGTAGTGCGGGTGCACTCGTTGTCCGCGGCGGTGGAGGTGTCGCCGGCGTCGTGCTGGACGGTGATGCGACCGGCAGTGTGCTCGTGGGTGTAGGAGACGTAGGTCTTGCGCCACTGCGTGCCTGCGCCACCGTCCAGCGAGGTCCAGCCGTAGCTGTTCTGGGTGCCGGTCAGGTTGGCGGTGGTGGTGCCCCAGGAGCGGACCCGCTTGGCGGTTTCGTAGTGCCAGGGGGTGCTGGTTGTCTTGGTCAGGACTTTGCCGCTGGGGCCGCTGTAGTTCTCGGTCTTGTATTCGTAGCCGGCCCGAGGGGGATCGTCCGTGATGCTGACTCCGTTGTCATCCTTGACCGTGACCGTGCGGGTTCCACCGCTGGTGTCGGACTTGTCCCCGTCCATGCCGCGCAGGAAGTAGTGGTCGGTCTGGGTCTTCATGCCGACCGGATCCTGGCCGCCGGTCTGAACCCGGACGTGGCCGTAGCCGCGCCAGGTGGACCAGGTCTTGTACTTCTCCTTGGTCAGTCCATCATCGTCGTCGTAGTGCCACGCCGCACCGTCCAGGTAGGAATAGCGGGTGACCATGTCCGGTGAGGCACCAGTACGGTCGGTCTGCTGGACCTGCGTGACGACGTACTTGTTGAACCACTGCAGACTCGGGTCGGCGTCGCCCGACTTCGTGAAGTACACGGGATAGCAGCGCGTGGTGTTGCTCTGCGGCGTGGGCAAGTTTCCGGCGTCGCAGGCGGCGGTGGAGTAGGTGACGTCGGTCTGTCCGCCAGATTCGTCATCGATGGTCGCCAGGCGTTCCTTGATGAACGGTGAGGTGTCGTCGCCGGCGATATCCATGCGGTTGGCCCGCTGGTCATAGGAGAAGGTGACCTTGGGCAGGGTGATGTTCGAGGCGGCCGACTTGCCGGTGTGCTGGACGGAGTCCAGCAGCAGCTGGTAGTCGATGTCGGACATACCCCACTTGTGGTTGAGGGACCAGCTGTCGATCGCAGCGTAGGTGTTGTCCGACTGCAGCACCCCGGTGCTCACGCCGGTGAGGCGCTTGCGCGTCCAGAAAGTCGGCGAAGCCCCTGCGGTGCAGTCCTTGCCCGAGGTGCAGTTCAGATCCCACGGGGTGTCGTACCAGTAGAACGACTTGTCGTCGATCGTCGAGGCGTCGCAGGTCACCCCGTCCTGGGGGAGGCACCGCTCGGCGGAGGTGAAGTCCACCTTGGCCAACGGCTTGGTGCCGTACATCGACGAGGACTTCAGGCCGTACTCGATGCGGTCCAGGTAGCCGCCGCGGTCGTAGGCAGTCTCATCCGCTGCGGTGAGGTTGCGGGCGTAGTAGTTGGTTTCCTTGTTGTAGTAGTTGGCGATCGCGTTTCCGTGGACGTCGACGGCGTAGTCGAGGTTCCAGCGCCATGCCTGCTGGCACCACGAGTCCTCGAAAGTGGCGGCGTGGCACGGCTCGCCGGCATCGTCACCGTAGACCGGCACGGTCCAGGTTGAGTCGGTGGTCTCGTCGCCGCTGGCCCAGCCGGGCAGCTTGTTGTAGCCGAAGTAGTAGCGGGTGCCGTCCGTGGTGGTGACGCGCCAGTACTCCTGGTTGTTGTCGCCGTTGTCGCGGGTGGTTCCTGTCAGACGGTCGATCTTGGTGCCGTCATCATCTTTCAGTTTGAAGGTGTCGGTGCCGGTGGCGATCAGTTCGCCGGAGTGTCCGTTGAAGGACAGTGTGGCGTTGTCGTATGCCCAGCACAGGTCGCCCGGCTTCTTGCCGTCGGCATTCGTGACCCCGTCCTCGTCGCAGGACTTGTAGGTGCGCTCGATTGACCCAGGCCACAGACTGAACCCGTCACCAACCCAGGAAGCCTGGTTGTTTGTGTTCGAGGTACGGCCGTCGACGCTGCCAGAGGAGTACGACAAGCCGACCTCGGGGGTCAGTCCGCCGGGAACATCCGGTACGGGCATGTTGTACGACCAGCCGAAGTCACCGGTGTTCAGGTTGGTGTTCCACGTAGCTGACGGCGAAAGCGCCGTGGCCTGAAAACTTCCGTGATCGCTGGAGGTGCCGGTGACAACCGCCAATACCACTGGTGTGGAAGCCGCGCTGTCAGTCGCGGCAAGAGTCACTGCAGGAGCCGAGAGAGTCTGCGCCTTGGCATCATTGTCCGTGGTGAGCGGCTTAGCAGCGGTGCACTCGTCTCTCCCGGGATCGGTGAGCGCACAGGCCGGGAGGCGTACCAAATGCAGTCGGGCTGCATAGGCACCGCCGTACGCGTCCGCGAAGTCGGAATAGTCCACGGATACGGCTGCCTGTCCTGCCTCAGCGCCTGATTGCGCCTGAAGGCTGAACATGAGGCCGTTGACCCCTGCGCGCCGTGCGGCCTTGGCGTCCAGGACACGGACCCTGGCCTTGCCCGAGAACGACGGGCGGCTCGTTCTGTTCCCCTTGACCGTCTTCGCGGTCTTAGTACGTGGTGCCGCAGTAAGCGAGATCGGCAAATCGCCTGCTCGGGCCGGGGCCTTGGCACCGGCCATGAGTGTGGCGGTGGCTGCTCCGGGCTTTGCCCAGGTGTGCTTGGGCGCTGTCTTCGGTACGCGGGGCAGACCGTCCCGCTTGCGCGGCTTCATCTTCACGCTGTGCCCGGACACCGGCTTCTCCGATGCGGGGACCTTGGCCAGAGTGTTCGCCTCGGCATCGGCGGTGAAGGTCGCCTGCAACAAGGTGCCGACCAGCACAGTGGAGATGCTCAACGCGATCCTGCGACGTATCCGGCCGTGCGCTCTGCCTGCCATGGCTGTGTCCCTCACTGATGTCATCCCCCGCCGGGCGTGTCCCGTGGACCCCGCTCGGCGGGGCATCGTTGCCTGAAGAAGCCTGTAGTAGCTGCCCGTCCTACGAACGGCGTCCGTTGGAGCGGGAGGCCAGCGCAGCTGGCCGGCCTCCCACTCGTTGCTGTCACGGGCCAGGGCTGGTCGGAATGTCGTCACCGTTGGCCAGTGCCGAGATCTGGGTGTCGCTGGCGGCGCCCTGGAAGACCCACACGTCGTCGATGGCCCCGGACCAGTACTCGCCCCAGCTGCTGGTGACGGTCTTGGCCCGGCCCAGCTGCAAGCCCTTGGTCGCGGCGAAGGGGAGGACGGAGGAGTCCCAGGAGACCTTGTCAGTGCAGGCCTCGTCATTGGGGGTGCCGTCATCGTCGTCGTCCGCGCACAGGATCTGCTGCACCGTGCCGTCGACGTACAGACGCATCTGCCCGGCGTAGGCGTCGTAGACGACTGCGAGGTGGTTCCACGAGCTGTTGTTCTGGAAGTTGTTGTGCTCGGCCGTCGACGTGACCGCGTTGGTCGCGTCGCTGCCGGCCATCTGCAGCTGCCAGCGCCCCGCGTTGGCCGGGTCGGTGGCATCAGGCACATAGCGCACAACGAATCCGTTGGTGCTCGCCCCGGCCATGCTCATCACCGTCACCGGCTTCGTCGGCCTCGCGGGTGCGGTCACCCACGCGGAAGCGGTGAAGCTGGCGCTGGTGTCGATCGGTGAACTGCTCATGGAGGCGTAGCCGTTGGCGGTGCCGTTCAGCAGCAGGCCGCCGGTGCCGACCATGTTGTTGCTGCCGGTGGCGTCGATGCTGGCGCCAGAGCCCAGGGTGAGCGGCCGGTTGGTGTGGTCCTCACGACTGACGTCGTCGGCGCTGATGGCCGGGGAGCCGGAGGCCGCGTCCAGCTTCCAGCGGCCCTCCACACTGACCTGGTCGTCGAAGAGTTCGGCCATCTCCGGTGCGGACAGGGCCCGATCGTAGGTCTGTACGTCCGAGATCTGACCGGGGAAGAAGCTGCCCGCCGCACCGATGTAGCTGCTGGCCCCGATCTGCAACGGCCCGCCCGCGTAGAAGGGGGTGGAGTAGTTGATCCGTGCGATGTACTGGCCCTGCACATAGAGCCGCAGGTAGTTGTCGACCGCATCGTAGGTGCCGCCGACCTGGGTCCACTCTCCGCCCGGCGCCATGTCGGAGCTGCCCTGCGCGGCCCGCTGCGGGGTGCCGGACGCGTCGTCCGAGCTGTACTGATTGAACGACCACCCGTAGGTGGGTGAGTAGTACAACTCGAACCCGGGCTTGGTCGTGCCCGTCTGCGCCACGATCGTCGCCGCGTGGGTCGGCTTAGTCTTGGCGAGCTTCGCCCAGGCCACCACGGAGAAGCTGCGCTGATTGTTCAGGTGCGGAGTGGTCGTCGCGTAGTCGTCGATGCCGTCCAGCGACAGCGCCTTGCCGTCGCGTCCGGTCTGGCCGGGCTTGGCGCCGCCCTTGAACACCGCCGGGTTCACCTGCGCCTGCCCGGTGACCTGGGTAGTGGCGTTGCCGTCCGCATCGGTGGCCGGCTCGTCCAGCGGGAAGACAGCGCGGGCCGGTCGGCCCGAGCCGACCGAGTCCTGCTTGGCGAACAGCGCTGTCACCTCATCCTGGGCCAACGGCTTGTCGAAGAGGCGGACATCATCGATCGCACCGGGGAAGAACGCGCCCGGCGCACCGTCGTAGGAGCCCGCGCCTATCTGCAGACCACGCCGCGCATCCCACGGCGAGTCATAGGCCACTGTGCCCGCCAACTTGCCGTCGACGTACAGCCGCAGATCATCCGTGGTCGTGCTGAACGTTCCGACCAGCTGGGTCCACGTCCCGACCGAGACGCCACCGGCTGCTGCCTGCTCCGCCCTGACCGGCGTGGCCGAGGCCGTGTCAGACGTGTACTGGTTGAACGCCCATCGGTTGCGTCCCTGGGAGTAGTACAGCTCGAACCCGGGTGAGTTGTTACCTGGCTGCGCCGCGATCACGGCGGCGCTGGTCGGCAGTTTGTCCAGCTTCGCCCACGCCGAGACGGAGAATCCGACCGAGGTATCCACCGTCGGGATGTCGGAGGCCAGGTAGTCGTCCGTGCCGTCGAACGCCACTGCCTTGCCCTTGGCGCCGTCCACCCCAAGGGTCGGACCGCCGTGCGGGGTGAGCGTGCGCTCTCCCGCAGTGCCCGCCGCCTGCGTGGCGCCGGCGTCGTCATCGAGTTTCCACTGGGCGCGGGTGGGCTGCCCCGCCTTCACGCGGAACTGGTAGCTCGAACGCTCACTGCCGTTACCAGCTGAGTCGAAGGCCTGCACGTACACGAAATTGGTGCCGGACCGGGTGGGCCGGAAGCTGATCGTCTTGGCGGCGCCGCCCGAGGTGGTGACCTCGTTGTCCGAGGACGGATCCTCGTTCACGCCGTACAAGTACTTCGTCACATCGGTGTCGGACGCCTTGACCGTGAAGGTGCCATACCGGCCCACCCCGTCATACGCCGGGTCATCGGGGTTGCTGTCGTCGGCCGCCGGATAGTCCCCGGACGTGATCGTCGGCCCGGCCGGCACGGAGGTATCCCACACGAAATAGCAGCCGGTCGCCGACCCCGCCCCTGACCACGGCGAGTAGCTGTAGTACTTGCCCTCGTCGTAGTCCTCCACGCGGGCGTACCAGGCCAGTGTCGTGTCCTTCGGGATCTTCTTGGTACTGGTGATCTGCTCGGCCAGTTGGGAGCTGAAGTCCGATCCGGACTTCTTCGGGCCGATCTTGGCCGAGGTCCACTGCGACTTGAAGCCACTGCCCGCGTCCCACCACAACGAGAACTGCACGCTGACCTGATCTCCGTCCGGGTCCTTCACGTCGCTCGCCATGATCTTCGGCAGGGAGCGCACCCGTACCTTGCTGTCCGGCTTGTGACAGGTGGCCCCCGGGTTCATCGACAGCTGCTTCATCGACAGCTGCTTCGGGGGGGCGTTGTACTTCACCCGCAGATACGCGTCATCGGAGAACCGCTTCCAGCCGTACTTGTCCGTCTCCGTGCCGGCACGCAGGCCGAACGAGGTGTACGACGAGTTGTGCGAAGCCGCGTACTTCACTCCGGCCAGCGCATCGAACTCCACGTCCCCACCCGGGCACGAGGCGCTGTAGCCCTTGGCCACATCCCTCGAGTCCAGCAGGTCCAGCCAGTTGTCATCGGAACTGTTCCACGTCGTGGACGAACTGAACGACTTCGTCCGCCACAGCTGCACCGAACGACCGTCACACGACGCCGACCACGTCTCATGCCCCACGAACGTCGCCGAAATGATCGACTTCCCGGCAAAGCGCGAGGTGGGGAACTTGAAGAAGAGGCGCTTCGTGTCATACGGCGCACAGTAATCCCAACCGCAATACCCGACTCCTGCATCCGAGTCGCCGTTGAAGCGCCACTGCGGCGATGACGCCCAGTACTTCGACACCATCGTCCACTCCCCCGCCTTGGGGGTGTAGGTCTGCGGGTCGATGTACACCGGGAAGGTTGTGTCCGAGCTGGTCAGCAGACCCTGATCGGGTGTCAGGCTCAACTGGCTGCCGTCGCTCGAGACCGCAACGCCGATCGGTGCCACATTCGAGGAGTCGCCGGGTCCGTCCTCGCCGCCAGCGGCGGCTGCCTCGTCCTGCGCAGACAGGGTCCGGGCCCCAGTTGCCGGCTGCCCGGAGTCCCACATGATCGGCTTGGGCGCCTGGAACACGACGCCGCCGGCCGCCTCGTCCACAGCTTCCAGACCGCCTTCGCCTGTCGACTTCAGGTCCAGGCCGGGTGAGTCAATCTTCAACTTCAGTTCGGCAAGCTCCGGGTTCTTCGCCGCGTCCGCTGTGTTAACCACCAGCAGCTCGGAGAACCCGTCCGTGGCCGAGCGCACCTTCAAGTCAACATCTGGCAACACGTCTTTGTAGAGCGCACTGTCCCCGTCCAGTACCGGGGTGGGCAGGGCCGTCGGCCATGTGAACGACAGCTTTCGCCCCGCACGCTCCAGCGTCGCCAGCGGCCCCGACCCTCCCCCAGAGAACTCAAGACCCACCGCCGCCGCCTGCGGCGCCACGCTCCCGTCCGCATGCTTGACCAGCGTGTTATCGACAGCCTTCCAGCCGCCGTCAACACGCGTGCGCACCGGCTTCAGATGCTGCACAGCTTCCAACTGCCCATCCGGCGTGGCATATACCTCACCAGACTCACTGCGCAGCGACGTGACCTCCACCTTGGAGTCACTCGACTCCGCAGCCTGAATAGCCGCCGACTCCGTCTCGGCCGTCTTCTGCGCCACTGAGCCAGATGCCGCTCTGACCGCGGGCGCAGCATGCGCGGGTGCCGCAAAAACCACTGGCTGAATCACAGCGGCCAACAATGCCCCGGCAACAGCAGCCATCCCCGCTCTGCCGCACCGACGCCACGCAGACGCACGCATCCCTACACCCCTCCCCACTCCGCAAGTCCCCACCCCGGAGCCACAAGCCCTTCAAAGTGGGCGGACTCTATCCAGGCACCACACAAGGGCGTCAAGGGCCGACAGCCAGACCATCGCCCTCGACCTCCGTCGAGTTTCAGCCATTCCCCGTCGAGCCAACCACCCGGAATGCCCCACTCCACAACCATTGATGCATCCACCATCTACGCAAAGCCGCCACCACATCCGGCGCGCGACCTGCCGGCCCAACTCTCGGCGTCTTTACGTAGACTTGAAAGTCTTGACGGAACCCACCTGGCCGCAAACGCTTCACGGCACGCGCAACTCGCCAACTTGGAGGAAGACCGTCGACTCAATGCGCTCGTGAGCAGCACAGGACTCTTGAGGTGTTCGGCGACCACACCGGGACCACCGAAGAGATTGGTACAGCCAGGCGGAGGTCCACTCGACGACATAGCGGAGCTTGCCCAGGGGCCTGCCGATCAATAACTCGTCGGTTTTCGTGGGCTGTTGGGTCGCAGGATGCGGGGGTGTCGGAGGGGACGAAGGCAGAGCTGTCGGACGTCGCCTCCATCACCACCAGCGTCACCCGCGCCGCCACAAGGTGGTCCCGCAGTTCCAGGACCACATTGGTGGTCGCGCCCCAAGTAGTGATCTCGCTGGTGAACGACCCCCGGCGCTTCATACCGGGCACCCGGATACAGACCTTGGCGTCCTTCTTGCTGATGTCCATTCCCGCGCACCGCTCGTGCGGTACGTCCATGCCCCGCTCCCCCTTTCCGTCACGGCGGACGGCTCCGCCCCAGAGGCCGGCCGCCCCGGGAGGGCCAGGGCAAATCGGGAATCTGACACCCGTGCTCACAGCAACACTCCACGGTTCCCGTGGAAGGCCCTCAGCACCATGCTGACCAACGAGCTGCACAGCGTCACAGAGGACTCGGTTTCGACCGGAACGACCAGCCCACAATCATGATCGCGGCCACGGCGCCGGACCGTCAGAGCGCACAAGGAGCACTCGCCCTACGCCAACACCATTTACCACGCCCCCGGCGCGCACCGAAGGCGCGCTGAGTTGCTGACCAGCAAAGCCGGGCGCTCTACATGCAGCGTCACCCACTCTCGGCGCTACACGGAGATCCGTCGCCCCAGCAGCCCCTGACCAGCCCAACGGCGTACCTGACGCACCATCAGAACGAGCGTCAAGATACCCCTGAGAGCGTCATTTCAGCGTCAAGATATCGCCTGTAATGCACATAGCGCACATCATGCGCACCCATTAAGAGCGCAGGTCAGCGGCCCTTTCCGGTGGACTCAAGGATCGCGACGCACTCCACATGGTGCGTTATCGACAACACGTCGAGACAACTCCAACGATCCCCGCCACGGCGCAGGATTAGACAAGCGCCACCGGGACCTGAACACCGCCCCGTTCAGCACATAGAGTTGCCAAGCGAGCCGCCCCTTCGGCCCCGTCGATAGCCCATGCAGGCGCGCTCGCTGGGGAGAATCCGGGGAGAATCGAGCTCCTTGGGGAGCGGCTGGGGAGAATCAGCTACACAAGACCGCACGAACCCGAAAGACCTAGAAAGAGGCGTACGCGCAGGTCGGGGCACCTCCAACACGCAAACCCCCTGGTCAGCGGGGCCAGGTAGAGGACTCCAAGAAGATCTCGAGCTGGGCGGCGATCCTGTTTGCTCCCACACTGGTTGGAACTATTTACGGCATGAACTTTGAGAACATGCCGGAGCTGGGATGGAGGTTCGGATACCCCTTTGCGATCGGCCTGATGGGGGTGGTTTGCGCGAGTTTGTACGTGATTTTCAAGCGGCGGGACTGGCTCTGAGCCCCTCATGCCGCGCCCAGTTCCTCTCTGACGTTTGCTCTCGCATCGGTCACAGATCGGGCCGGAATCGGCCCTGGGGAGTCCTTGGGGAGAAGTGATGCGGGTGATCTCCTCGCCCTGCCCCCGATGGACTCCTGACCAGGGCTTTTGCGCTCATACGAACGCCCTCTGATTCGGCGACGGGCCCTCAAGGGAGCGCGTCGGCCCGCGAGGCGGGCCGGCCGCGATCAGGCCGCAGGGTCGAGGAACGTCAGCACAGAGGCGTCCTCTTCGATCAGCGGTGCAAGTGCGGTGTTGAACGGACCGCCGTACGGGGCCTTCAGGTGTGCCTGGAAAGCGCCCTCGTCCCGGTACATCTCGAAGATCCAGTAGGCGCGCGGGTTGGACGCCTTGGTGTAGACATCGAAGGCGAGGTTGCCCGCCTCTTCGCGTACCGTCTCGGCGTAGTCCCGGATCAGGCGAGAGACCTCGCCCTCCGCTCCCTCTCGGGCGGTGAACTCGGCGAGCAGGGTTTTCTTCATGGTCTTGTGTCCTTGTCAGTCGCGGTAGGAGTCGAGGTGCCAGACGCGGGCCTGGTCCAGCTTCACCGAGCCGTTCTCGGCGAAGACCCGCACCCCCTGGCTGGCGGGGTCGGGGAATATCTGGTCGGTGATCACGGCCTCGCCGCTGCCGCCGAGGACCTCGACGGACGACCAGTCGACGAGGATCCGCAGCTTCACCTGGCCGTTCTTGGCCTTCAGCGGCGCGGTCTGGACGCCGGGGAAGCTGCTGTTGAAGTCCGCGGCGCCGGAGTGGGTGCGGTCGACGTACAGCTCCTGCGTCGTGGTGTCGTAGCCGATGACGGTCTCCTCGCCCCCGGCGCCGGTGCGCACCTTCAGGCCGAACCGTTCGGCGTCCTTGAGGGAGAAGGTCGCCTCGATGTCGAGCGCCTTGCCCTTGGCCGCGGGGCCGATCAGGGGCTGGGAGGTGTCCTTGACGGTGACCCCGGTCGCGGACGCCGGGGGATCCTGCCGCAGGGATGTCAGGCTGTTCACCGGCTTGCTGGTCAGCCGGACACGGCCGTCGATGGTGCGCAGGGCCATCTCCCGGGGAATGCTTTGCGCGCTCCGCCAGGGCGAGGTGGGGATGGCGCCGGCGTAGTCCCAGTTGTTCATCCAGCCGATCATGTAGCGCTTGCCGCCCGGGGCGTTCTCCCAGGACACCGCCGCGTAGTAGTCCTTGCCGTAGTCGGCCCAGTCGGCGCGCTGTACGACGGACTTCGCGGGGGCTTCGGCAGTGGTGAACCGGTCGGCGAGGAGGTGGCCCCAGCCGGCTGTGTTCATGTCGACGATCTGGAGTTGCGCCTTCTTCCCGGCATAAGGGCGCATGTCGAAGGAAGCCCAGTCCAGCGTCTCGCTGTTGGAACCGGTGGCACTGCGGACGACCTGGCCGTCGACGATCAGGTTGACGGATGTCTCCTGGGAGACGGGCTGGGCCTGAGTGTCGGAGAGCATGATGTGGTCGACGTTGAGGTGGCCCCAGCCGCCGGTGTTGTCGTCGACGATCTTTATCTGCGCCTTCTGGCCGGCGAGGTCTCGGACGTCCCAGGACGCCCAGTTGAGTGCCTCGGCGTCCTGTCCGGTGGCGCTGCGTACCACCTTGCCGTCGACGAGGAGTTCGACGACGGCCGGGTTGTCGGAGCCGGCGGGGTGGTTGCCGCCGCCGATGAGGAAGTTGATGTGGTCCTTGTCGATGGTGAATTCGGGTGAGGTGAGGGTGCCGGTGGTGGAGTCGCCGTTCAGGTAGCTGTTGGCCAGGCCGTCGCCCAGAAACCCGGAGACCTCTTGCTGGTCGGGGAGCGTGCCGGTGGCCGGTGCGGTGCCGAAGGCGTCTCCGTTTGTCGTCCAGTCGCCGTAGGTGCCGCCTTCGAAGTCGGCGAGGACCGTGCCCACGGGCGGCGGTCCCTGCTCCATGACGGTTCCGGGCACGTGCGGGTGCCGTCCGCCGCCGACCTTGAAGTTCAGATACGGGCTGTCGACGGTGAAGGAGGGCGAGGTCAGAGTGCCGGTGGAGCCGTCACCCGCGTGGAAGCTGTTGGCGAGGCCCTTGCCGTCGAAGCCGTCGACCGTGCCCTGACCGTCCACTGCCCCGGCTGCCGGTGCCTGGCCGAACGCGGTGCCCGTCGTCGTCCACGAACCGAAGTCGGTGCCCTCGAAGTCCTGCATCACCGTGCCGCTGGGCGGCGTGTAGCTGCCCTTGTCCTCGGGCGTGAACTTCTTGCCGTCGAAGTCGCCGACGAAGTACTGAGCGGCTGAACCGCCCGCGATACCACCGGGGTTGATGTTGACGACCAGGACCCACTTGATGTTGTTCTCGTCGCCGTCGACCGCGAGGGGGAACAGGTCGGGACACTCCCACACCCCGCCCGTCGCGCCGGCCGGCCCGAACTCGCTGAGCAGACTCCAGTCCTTGAGGTTCTTGGACGAGTAGAACCGCACCTTGTGCTCGGTGGACAACGACACCGTC
Organism: Streptomyces sp. DS1-CR2; assembly: GCF_055760475.1. NCBI lineage: Bacteria > Bacillati > Actinomycetota > Actinomycetes > Kitasatosporales > Streptomycetaceae > Streptomyces > Streptomyces sp. DS1-CR2. The sequence goes on along the minus strand of NZ_CM147085.1, from coordinate 6,844,693 downwards.
ATCAGCCAGCTCTTGGTGGGCGCGTACCACTGAACCTTGGGGTCGCGGAACTCCTTGGAGCCGATGTCGAGTACGGGGTTGCCCTGGTACTTGGTCCAGGTGCGGCCGCGGTCGGTGCTGTAGGCGAGCGACTGCGCCTGCTTGCCGGTGTCCTTGGAGTGGCTGGTGTAGATCGCCACCATGGGCGGGTTCTTCTTCGTGCCGAAGCCGGTGGTGTTGTCGCGGTCGACGACCGCACTGCCGGAGAACACCATCTCCTGGTCGTCGTGCGACAGGGCGAGCGGAAGCTGCTTCCAGTGCACGAGGTCCGTGCTCACCGCGTGCCCCCAGGACATGTTGCCCCAGGAGTTGCCGCCCGGGTTGTACTGGTAGAAGAGGTGGTACTCGCCCTCGTAGTACACGAGGCCGTTGGGGTCGTTCATCCAGTTCTTCTCCGGCGTGAAGTGGAACTGGGGTCGGTAGGTCTCGGAGTACGGCGGGGTCTCGGCAGCGACGGCCTGAGGAGCGAGCGGGGCCGCGGACAGGGCGCAGACGGTCGCCACCGCCGCGATCATCCGTGTGCGGGCATGCCGGGATACACGTCCAGAGCTCATGATGTCTCCTGTGCTGCTGCCGTCCGCGCGGCGCAGCCTGCTGCGGACGGACCGGAAGTGACGGCCTGTCGGCGCCGTCGTCCACGGCGCCGCAAGGGGTGTCATCGTTGACTCTGTCATCGATGACATCGGCCGATGATGTGCGCATGACGGCCGATGCGTCAACGGTTCGGGCGGGATTGGCCGACGCGGCTCGCCTACTCGTCAGGCGCCGTCGGCGGTCACGAGCTGCGCCAACTGGTTCTGCCACGGCGGGTTGGGGCCGGCGACCGAGCAGGTCAGGGCCGCGACCTGGGTGGCAAAGACACAGGCTTCGGCGACGTCGCCGAGACGGAGGTCCGTGAGCCGGCCCCCGAGCAGACCGCGTGCGCCGAGGTGGTGCAGCAGACCGGCGGTGAAGGAGTCCCCGGCCCCGACCGTGTCGACCACCCGCGTGGCCACCGCGGGCACCTCCAGCCGTTCGCCGTCGAGTGAGGCCAGGACGCCGTCGGCGCCTCGCGTGATCACGACGAGCCGTGCCCCTGCGGCGTGCCAGATGTCGCACGCCTGCTCGGGCGACGTGTCCGGCAGAAGGAGTTCCAGGTCGTCCTCGCTCAGCCGCAGCACATCCGCGAGGCCGCACCAGTGCGCCAGCCGGGCGCGGTAGACCTCGGGGCGCACCAGCAGCGGCCGGACGTTGGGATCGATGCTGATCGTGGCCTGCGGCGCGGCCGTTGCCAGGAACTCCTCCACCGCCGCCGCGCCGGGCTCGCGGACCAGGGCCAGCGACCCGGTGTGGACACACGCGGTTTCGGAGAGGTCCACCCGGGCCAGCTCCAGCGAACTCCACTGCCAGTCGGCCGTGTTCTGCGCGTGGAAGGAGAACGCCGCCTGCCCCTGGGCGTCCAGCTCCGCCACGGCCAGCGTGCTGGGCTCAGTGGCCGGAACGGCGTAGGACAGGTCCACCCCGGACGCCTCCAAGTGGGCCCGGAACAGGCGGCCGAACACATCGCCGGACAGGCGCGCGAGGAAGCGGGCCGGGGTGCCCAGCCGAGCCAGGGCCACGGCCGTGTTCGCAGGTCCGCCGCCGGGCAGGACACGCAGGGTGAGTTCGTTCGAGGTGCTGGCAGGTTCGGTGAACGCGTCCGCGACGCACTCCCCCAGGACCGTGATCTGACGCGAGCTCATGGGCTGCTCTCCTCTGACGAACGTACGGGCGAAACGGGCATGTCCCGGGCAGCTTTCGCATGGCTACGGGCGGGCGGCGGCCACGAGCGTTGCCGATTTGTGACGGGTGCGGGGCATTGACGTTTCCAGGATGCGGAGTCCATCATCCTCGCCATGCGGTGTCAACGATGACATACGTCAACGATGACACCTCGGACGGCATGCCTCGATGCCGACCGCGCCGCTCGCCATCCCGCAGGAGTCGTTCATGTCGCGCACCACTCGTCTGACCCCCTCCCTCCTCAGAGTCGCCGCATGCACGGGCATCGCGGCCCTCACCCTGACGGCCTGCGGGTCCGGCTCCAAAACGGACACCGCCGGCTCCGCTTCGGGCAGCGTCAAGGTCGGGCTGATCACCAAGACCGACACCAACCCGTTCTTCGTGAAGATGAAGGAGGGCGCAAAGAAGGCCGCCAAGGAAAACGGCGCCCAACTGATGACCGCTGCGGGCAAGTTCGACGGGGACAACGCCGGGCAGGTCACCGCCATCGAGAACATGGTCGCCGCCGGGGTCAAGGGCATCCTGATCACGCCCAGCGACTCCAAGGCGATCGTGCCGGCGATCGAGAAGGCCCGCGCCAAGGGCGTCCTGGTCATCGCGCTGGACACGCCGACCGATCCGGAGAGCGCGGTCGACGCCCTCTTCGCCACCGACAACCTCCACGCCGGCGAGCTGATCGGCGGGTACGCCAAGGCCACCATGAAGGGCAAGACGGCGAAGATAGCCACCCTTGACCTCGCGCCCGGCGTCTCCGTCGGCGTCCAGCGCCACAAGGGCTTCCTGAAGGGCTTCGGCGCCACTGACAAGGACGTCGTCTGCGCCCAGGACACCGGTGGCGACCAGGCCAAGGGCCAGACCGCGATGGAGAACTGCCTCCAGAAGGAGCCCGGCATCAATGTCGTGTACACCATCAACGAACCGGCCGCCCTGGGCGCGTACACCGCGCTCAAGGCCAAGGGCCGGGAGAAGGACGTTCTGATCGTCTCGGTGGACGGCGGCTGCGCCGGGACCCGGGCGGTCAAGGACGGCAAGATCGCCGCGACGTCCCAGCAGTACCCGCTGAAGATGGCCGCCGAAGGTGTCGATGCCGTCCTCAAGTACGCCAAGAACGGCAAGAAGGCGTCTGGTTACACCGACACCGGCGTCACCCTGATCACCGACAAGCCGCAGGCCGTGGTCACGTCCAAGGACACCGACTACGGCCTGGAGAACTGCTGGGGCTGAGCCCGGCCCCGAGGACCGTACGACACCACCTCCCCCTCAGCGGGGCGGCCGGCCCTGCACCTCCCCGACCGGGCCGGGACGGCCGCCCCCTCTTGTCCTCCGACAAGGACTTCTGTCTTCCGACAAGGACTTCGCATGACCGCCACGTCCACGCCCCCGAGCACGTCATCGCCGTACGCCGGACTCAAAGCGCCGACCATGGCCCGCAGACTGCTCACGCAACCGACCACCGGCCCGCTGGTCGCTCTTCTTCTCGCCTGTGTGTACTTCTCCCTGTCGACCGACCAGTTCCTCACCGGCGGGAACTTCTCGCTGATCGTGCAGCAGGTCATGGTCGTCGGCACCCTCGCCATCGGGCAGACGCTGATCATCCTCACCGCGGGCATCGACCTGTCGTGCGGGGCCGTGATGGCGTTCGGCAGCATCGTGATCGCCAAGATGGCGGCCGAGGGCTCCCTGCCGCCGCTGCTCGCCATCGCCCTGGGCCTGGTCGTCTGCGGCGGGTTCGGTCTGCTCAACGGGCTGCTGGTGCAGAAGATCCCGCTGCCGCCGTTCATCGTGACCCTGGGCATGCTCAACGTGGCGTTCGCGCTGACCCACATCTACTCCAAGGAGCAGACGGTCACCAACCTGCCCGGCCCACTGACGGCCCTCGGGCGGACGTTCCCGCTCGGGCACACCGACATCACCTACGGCTCCCTGGTCACCATCGCCCTGTTCCTCCTCCTCGCGTACGCGCTGAGCAGCACCGGTTGGGGCCGGCACGTCTACGCCCTGGGCAACAGCCAGGAAGCGGCGCGGCTCAACGGCATCCGCACCTCCCGCCTGACCATCGGCATCTACGCCGTCGCGGGCCTCATGTACGGCATCGCCGCCCTGCTGCTCGTCTCCCGCACCGGAGTCGGTGATCCCCAGGCGGGGCAGACGGACAACCTCGACAGCATCACCGCCGTGGTCCTCGGCGGCACCAGCCTCTTCGGCGGGCGCGGATCGGTCCTGGGCACGTTCATCGGCGTCCTCATCGTCGGCGTCTTCCGCAACGGGCTCCAGCTGATGGGCGTCGCCTCCATCTACCAGACCCTGATCACCGGAGTCCTCGTCATCCTCGCGGTGACCGTCGACCAGCTCTCCCGGAAGAAGGCCCGATGACCACCACCGACTCCCCCACGCCTGTCCTGCAGGCCCGCGGTCTGGTCAAGCGCTACGGCCACGTCACCGCGATCGACGGCGCCGACTTCGACCTGCTGCCCGGCGAGGTGCTCGCCGTCATCGGCGACAACGGAGCCGGCAAGACCAGCCTGATCAAGGCCCTCACCGGGGCGGTCGCCCCCGACGCCGGCGAGATACGCCTCCATGGCAAGCCCATCAGCTTCTCCGGCCCGCAGAGCGCACGCGCGCACGGCATCGAGACGGTGTACCAGGATCTCGCGGTGGCCGCCTCCATGGACATCGCCTCCAACATGTTCCTCGGGCGCGAACTGCGCCGCCCCGGCGTCCTCGGCAGCGCCTTCCGCATGCTCGACAAGAAACGTATGCGTCAGGAGGCCGCCGAGCACATGGCCGACCTGAAGATCGGTCTGCGCTCGCTCACGCAGGCGGTCGAGACCCTCTCCGGCGGACAGCGGCAGGCCGTGGCCGTCGCCCGTTCCGTCGCCTGGGCACGCTCCGTCGTCGTCATGGACGAACCCACCGCCGCCCTCGGCGTCAAGGAGTCCGGCCAGGTCCTCGATCTCATCCGCCGCGTCCGCGACAAGGGCATGCCGGTGGTCCTGATCAGCCACAACATGCCGCACGTCTTCGAGATCGCCGACCGGATCCACGTCCACCGGCTGGGCCGGCGCGCCGCCGTGATCAAACCGGCCGACTACACGATGGCCGAGGTCGTCGCCATCATGACCGGCGCACTCACCGTCGACGCGGCCGGGGATACTGTCGTAGCGGATTCCGAGGCAGCGAAGGCCGCGGGCGTCCGGGCCAACTGACGTACGACCGAAGCACTCACAGGTTCCGGCCGAGGCCGCGGCCGGAACCGACGAGCACAGGAGACCGTTTCCTCCATGGCAGCGAACCGCCGCCCCACCCTGGCCGACGTCGCCCGCGAAGTGGGCGTCAGCGCCAAGACCGTCTCCCGCGTCCTCAACGAGGACGGGCCCGCCTCGGCGCAGACCAGGGAACAGGTGCTCGCCGCCGTGGCCAAGCTCGGCTTCCAGCCGAACCTCATGGCACGCAATATCCGTGTCGGCGGGCCCGACACCACTGTCGGACTGGTGATCCCCGACCTCGGCAACCCCTTCTTCGGAGCCGTGGCCGGCAGCATCGAGGACACCGTCCGCGACCGTGGACTGACGCTGCTCATGGGCTCTTCCGCGGACGATCCCGACCGCGAACGCGCACTGACGGACAAATTCCTGGCCCGCCGCGTCAGCGTTCTGATGGTGGTGCCGTCCGTCGGCGCCGACCACTCCCACCTCAAGACGCACCGTGCCGGGGGCCTGCCCGTCGTCTTCATCGACCGTCCGGGAGTGGGCCTCGCGACGGACAGCGTCGTCAGCTCCAACCGTGCGGGTGCCCACGGCGGCGTCGCCCACCTGATCGCCCACGGCCACCGGCGCATCGGCTTCATCGGCGACCTGCCCCTCAAGCTCTACACCCGCCGCGAACGCCTCGCGGGATACCGGTCGGCCCTGGAGGAGGCGGGCCTCGCCTATGACCGCTCCCTGGTCACCAACGCCCACGACCAGAACGCCGCGGCGACCGCGACCTCCCAGCTGCTCGACCTGGCGGATCCCCCAACCTCCCTGTTCGCCGGCAACAACATGGTCGCGCTGGGGATCGTCGCCGAGCTCTCCCGCAGCAGGCGGAAGGACGTCGCCTTCGTCGCCTTCGACGACGTCCCGCTCGCCGAGGCGCTCGAACCGGCCCTGACCGTCGTCGCCCAGGATCCCGAGGAGATCGGCAGAGCGGCCGCGGCCGCCGCACTGGCCCGACTCGACGGCGACCGCTCCCGCGCCCGCACCATCACCGTCCCCACCCGACTGATCGTCCGAGGCTCGGGCGAGCGCTCCGCCCCTGCGATGCAGGAAGCGTGACGTGATGCGGGTGGCCGGGAGGTCGGTGTGACGACAGGGCCCCACGTGGAACACGGGTCGGCTCGCACCGAGGCCGTCAGGTCCCGCCCTTGATTCAGCCGCGTACCGTTGCGAGCCGGATCTGGTCGAGGTCGGGGGCCGCCGCGGTCGCGTTGCCGAACGTGACCGTGTTGGCGCCGGCCTTCAGGGTGACCGGGACGCCCACCGTCCAGTAGTCGTCCGTGCTCCAGGTGTTCTTGAAGGTCACCTTGTGCGTGGAGCCGCCGACGGTGATGTCTGCGGTGCGGGAGACGATGTCGGTGTTGTAGGCGTGGCCGTTGTCCCGGCGGTCGTTGTGCGCGTAGTCGACGACGAGGACGTACGCGCCCGCGCGCGGGGCGTCGACTGTGAACGTGGCGGTGCTGTCGGGACTGCCGCCGAGCGAGCCGATGTAGCTGCCGCCGGAGGCGTGCTCGCTGTTCACCAGCCGGGCGCTGCCTGCAAGTTGGGCCTTGGACGCTTCGTAGGTCAGCACGTCGCGGTCCGACCCGGCGCCCCGGACGTCGAGGGAGCGCAGGCTCGTCGCGCCAGTGGCGGCGATCCGGTTGTTGCCCGCGACGAGGTAGAGGCGCTGGGGCCGGTCGGGGCGGGCCGTGACGCTCTCGCCGTGCAGGGACAGACGCACCGCGTCCGTCGCGCGCGCCGTCGCCGTGTAGTAGCCGTCTCGGGGCGCGTACACGTCGAGGACGGACTTGCCGCCCGGACGCAGATCGAGGGCGCCTGTACCGGCGCCGGTTGCGCTCGTGTAGTCGTAGCGGACCTTGCCGGTGATGTCGGCGAGCGTGGCCTCGTAGGAGGCGGCGGGGGTGCGGTGCTCGGTGAGGTCGATGCGGTCGAGGGAGACGGCGCCCGTGGTGTGAGACAGCGTCAACGTGTGCTGTCCTGCGGCGAGTTCGAGGGTGACGGTCTGCTTGCCTCGGTAGGAGTCGTTCTCCGTGGAGGGGTACGTCACCGGGTGCGCGGCGGCGCCGTCGATGGTGAGACGCTGAGTGGCGGGGGCGCCGGAGTGGTTGCCGTAGAGGACGGAGAGGTCGTACGTGCCGGTGCGGGGCACCGAGACCGTGAACGCGACCTGGCTGTCGACTGCTTCGAGCGGGGCGACGTCCTTGGTACCGGACGCGGCGTAGCCGTTGGCGTCGGCCGGGGTGCCGAGGGTGCGGATCTCGGCGCCGGTGACGGCGGCGTTCTCCGCCTCGTACGACGCCGACCAGGGGACGTCGGCGGCTTCCGGGGCGCCGCGGCCTGCGGGGGTGAGCACGACGCGGTAGGCGGACATCTTGCGCAGGCCCTTGAGTGGCACGGTGACCGTGCCGTCGGCGGTAACCCTCAGCTTCAGCCGCGACAGGACCTGCGGCGCGGGGTGCGCGCCCTCGTAGCCGGACCAGGCGGCCTCGGCGACGGTGGCGGTGACGCTCGTGCCGAAGACCTTCGGGTCGACGTGCCCGATGCTCACGTCGGTGTCGCCGTCGGCGCCGCCGAGCAGCACCTGCGCCTGTCGGCGAGCGGTGTCGTAGGAAGCGAGTCCTTGGAGGGTGTCGACGGCGTTCGGGGTCGGCGGGGTCACCTTCACTGTCTCGCCGGTCAGCCCGGCGTACCAACGGAACAGCCACCAGCCGCCGTTGGGGATGTTGGAGCGCACGACGTTGCCGGAGAGGTTGCCGGCCGCGTCCCAGTAGGCCTGGTTCGCGAGCACCTTGTTGCGCTCGAACATGCCGATCCACTGCACGAGTTGACCCGGCACGGAGAGGTCGCGGCGGTTGGCGTACTCGTCGATGGAGATCGGACGCGGGGCGATGCCGAGCCGCTTCTCGAGGGCGCGGTAGGCGTCGTAGTGCGACTGGAAGTACTTGAGGGAGTCGGAGCCGAGTTCGTGCCAGGTCATGACGTCCGGCAGAACGTTGTTCGACTTGGCGAACGACAAAAAGTCGGGCAGGAGGCGGCTGTCGTAGTACGCCTCGTTCGGGCCCGCGATCCTGGCGTCGGGGTCGAGGGAGCGGATGCGCCGGCAGACGGTCTTCCAGTCGGCGAGGAAGCGGTCGCGGTTCTTCGCGTACTGGGCGTCGTCCTTGGTGTTGAGGCCGTACCAGATCCAGTCGGGCTCGTTGAACGGGACGTAGACGAAGCGGTCGCTGTGCTCGGCGTCGCGGACTTTCCTGACGATCGAGTCGACCTTGCCGAGGTAGTCGTCCAGGCCGAGGTCCTCGTAGGGCCAGTGCTGGTAGATGTCCTGCATCATGACGTTGATGTCGCCGGTGGCGCCGTTGTTGCGCAGGAACGACTTCGAGACTTCCACCGCGTCACCGTTGGGGTGCTGCAGGCCCCCGTCGGGTTTCTGGCTGATGCTGGTCAGCTTCAGCGGGGCGAGGATCGCGTCGCCGGGTACGCCGTCGTCGCTCAGCCCGTACAGAGCGCCGTTCGCGCCATGCTGCACCGGGCCTTCGGATGCGGCGAGGTCGACGGAAAGGAGGGAGGCGGCCGCCTGGGCGGGCGGGGCCGAATGCAGGGCTCCCGCCATCGCGGTGACTCCAAGTAGCAGTGCTGCCAGTGCAGTTGTCGTACGGGGTCGTGATCTGGAGTGCTTCATTTGACGGCTCCGTTCGTGATTCCGGACACGATCTTGCGTTGCGCCACCAGGAACACCGCGATCACCGGCAGGCTCATCACCACGACGTACGCGAAGACGAGATGCCAGTTGTTGAGGTACAGCTGGGCGCCGGCGACCTGGTAGAGGTTGAGCGGGAGGGTGGCGGCGTCGCCGCCTCCGCTTCGCCGTCGGGTCGGCCTTGCCGTCGCTCGCGGCGTTCGCGGAGCCGCCGCCCGCCGACGGGTCGCTGCACGCGGTGGCGGTCAGGGCGGCGGCGCAGATCAGCACCAGGGCCGGGAGAAATCGTCGCTTGGTCATCCGGATATACCTCACTGCGAAGTGGGGCCCGCGCGGGGCCGACCCGCGACGCCGTGTTCCGTCGACGGCGTGACCGAGCCCGGCACACTCGGTACCTGGTGAGAACGGGCCGATCAGTCGTGGGACCGGTCAGGGCCGAGGACGACGGTGACCACCGAGCGGGCCGGCAGCTTCGCCGTCAGGTGCCCGGCGGTGGTCCGCGCGAGGCCGGTCACCGGGGTCACGTCGTGGTCACCATCGGTGAGGTAGGCGGTCACCCGATGGCCCTTCGCCGCGTTCAGGGCCAGGTCCGCCGTCGTCGGCTCCGTACCGGTGTTGATGAGGACGGCCACGTCGCTGCCGTCCGTGTTCCGGTACGCCGATGCCAGCACTGCCTCGTCACCGGAGGCTGCGTCGACCCGTACCGCGCCGGGGCGGATGAACCTGCTGAACGCGGTCATCGCCCGCAGGCGAGTGGAGACCGTGTAGCTGTCGCCGTCCATGCGGATGAGCGCGCCGGTGTTACCGATCGAGGCGCCGAGCCAGAAGAGGTAGGCGGACGAGTCGGCCCGGGCGAGGGCGTTGTGGATGTTCTCGGCGACGTACAGACCGGACGCGTTCGTGCCGTCGTCCCACTTGCTCGGCCACACGCCGCTGCCCGCCCATTCCGACATCCAGGCCGGCTTGTCGCTCCCGGTCAGTGGGCTGGTGGCGGCGGAGGCGTAGCCGTGGGCGCTGTACGCGGCGACCTCCTTCTCGGCGGCCGGGTCGGCCGCGATGGCGGCCGCGTACTGCTTCCCCTGGTCCCAGCCGAAACTGTCGCAGCAGTACAGCTTGGTGCCGGGGGCCTCGGCACGCAGCACCGGGCCGATCGCCTTCACCGCGTCGGCGGCCTGTGCCGGGGTGAAGAGCATGGAGGCGTAACTCGCCTTCCAGTCGGGCTCGTTGGTGAAGTTCAGGTCGGTGATGCGGATGCCTTCTTGCTGGTAGAACTTCACATACTGGGCGAGGTACTTGCCGTACGCGGTGCGCCAGTCGCCGCTCGGGCAGTCGGTGCCGACGACGCCGCACAGGGTGCCGCCGTTCGAGTCGGAGTTGTTGTCCTTCATGTACGCGGGGGCGCTCCAGGCATCCGCGATGAACCGCTTCACCCCGTACTTCCGGGCCTGCTGGGCGAGCCAGACCTGGCCGCCGTCGTTGCCATCCCACGTGTAGGTGAGCGGGGAGTCGGGGCTCGCGGGCGCGTTCGGGGCGATCGTCCTCATGTGGTCGTACACCTCGTCCGTGGACGATCCGACGCCGAGCCGCAGCATGCTCAGGCCCGCGCCGCCCTGCCGCGAGAAGAGCAGCTTGACGATCTCGTCACCCTTGTCGGCGGACAGGCCATACAGACCATGGATGACGGCGGCGCGCTGGAAGGCCTGCGAGACGCCGAACCCGTCGATGCGCTGGTGGCGCGCGGAGAAGTCGATGGCCCCCGGCGCGGTCCCGGCACTGGCCGGGGCGCCGGTCAGCACCGGCGTGATCGCGACCAGCGCCAGCGCGGAGGCGATCAGGGCAAGACGGCGTGGTCTGAGCTTCGACGGCATCCGTGTACTCCTGAAGTCCTGTGATCCCAGGGATGGTTGGGGGTCCGGAGGAGCGTGCTGCAGGTACGCTCGCCAGCGACAGCCAATCTGTCAAGGCGCTTAACAAATCTAGGTACACCTGGGCCCTGCCCCACCACTCCGTTCGGACCCCGGGATCGGATCGGTGCCGTACTCCTCGACCTGGAACTCCTCGCCCGTCGGGCCGCGCATCGCGCTCGAGCCCTTCGCCGAGATCTTGACCCACTGCGCGGCACCCCGCAGTCTTCCGTAGAGAACGTTTTCCATCCGGACCGAACCGCTGCACCGAAGGGGCCAGGCAATCCATGCACCAGCTGGTGAACGGCACACAGTTCTCCGACACCGACGGCAACCCGATCCACACCCACGGCGGCGGGATCATCGAAGTCGACGGCTTCTTCTACTGGTACGGGGAGGACCGTCATCCCGACAACACCTTCCGCGGCGTCGCCGCCTACCGCTCCACGGATCTCGCGAACTGGGAGTTCAGGGGGCACGTGCTCACGCAGGCGTCCCACACCGAGCTGGCCTCGGCCAACATCGAGCGTCCCAAAGTGCTCCGCAACCCCGTCACCGGCGCCTTCGTGATGTGGATGCACAAGGAGGCGGCCGGCCACTACAGGGAGGCCCGCGCGGCGGTCGCGGTGTGCGACACCCCGGACGGGTCCTTCAGCTACCAGGGCAGCGTGCGCCCGCTCGGCCACATGTCCCGTGACCTGACCCTCTTCCGCGATGACGACGGCACCGGCCATCTCCTGTCCGCCGCCAACGAGAACGAGGACCTGCACGTCTACCGGCTGAGCCCCGACTACTTGTCGGCCGAGGAACTGGTCGCGAGGCTGTGGGTGGGCAAGTCCCGCGAAGCCCCGGCCGTGTTCAAGCGGGGCGACGTCTACTTCCTGCTCACGTCGGGCTGCACCGGCTGGGCGCCCAACCAGCAGCAGTACGCCACCGCCGACGCCCTCACTGGCCCCTGGAGCGAACTGCGGGACGCGGGCGACGCGACCACGTACGACTCGCAGACCGCCTACACCCTGGCAGTGCACGGCACCGACGGCTCCTCCTACCTCTACCTCGGCGACCGGTGGGCGGCGAACTGGGGTGCGCCGGTCAACGAATCCCGCCATGTGTGGTTGCCGCTGTCCTTCCCGGACCGGCGCACGCTCGTCATGGACTGGTGCGACCGGCTCGCGGTGGACGCCAAGGCGGGCACGGTAATTCCCCTGGGACAGCAGTCCGCGGAGTAGCCGAGTCCCACCAGCCCAGGCAAGACATACGATGTCTAGCGAAGAACAATTCGCACATTACTGACTTCGATGGGCTCAATTACCCTCCCGCGAACGGCAATTCATCCCTGCACGCCCGTTGACACGGACAGGTCACATAGCCGAGGTTCATGCGTAGCATCCCAGGACGCAGGAGTGAGCCCATGCCGTCAGGAAGGCTGTCCCGTCGCACGCTGCTGGGTGCCGCGGGCGCCGCTGTCGCCGCGACCGCGCTGCCCGTCACCCCCGCCTTGGCGTCCCTGCCGGCGCAGGCGAGCGCAGCGGACCCCCAGACCAACCTGGAAAAGCTGGTGAACATGCGGTTCGGCATGTTCAACCACTTCAACCTGGGCACATTCACCGATCAGGAGTGGGCCGCCCCGAACCAGAACCCCGCTCTGTTCGCCCCTACCGCCGTGGACTGTGCCCAGTGGGCGACCGCCGCCAAGGCAGCGAAGATGAGTTACGGGATCCTGACAACCAAGCACCATGACGGCTTCGCCCTGTGGCCGAGCGCCTACGGCACCCAGAACGTCGCGAACAGCTCCTACAAGCACGACGTGGTGAAGGCGTACTGCGATGCCTTCCGGGCGAAGGGGCTGCGGGTCGGGCTCTACTACTCGATCTGGGACCGCACCTTCGGCGTCGAGGCGTGGGAGAGCCGGCACAAGGTGTCCGGTCTCGAGAGCACCGATGCCATCCAGCCGGGCGACATGACCTTCATCCTCGGTCAGATCACCGAGTTGCTCACCCACTACGGCACCATCGACCTGTTCGTCACCGACGGGTATGCGTGGCAGATGGGCCAGCAGGCCGTCTCCTACCAACGCATCCGCGAGCACGTGAAGTCGCTCCAGCCGGACATCGTCATGATCGACCACGGCGGTCTCGTGGAACCCTTCATCGGCGACGCGATCTACTTCGAGGAGCCGGCCGGCATTACCGCACCGGCCGGAAACACCTATGCCGCCACCCAGGGACAGACGATCAGCAGAGGGTGGTTCTGGCATCCGTCCACGCCGACGGACAGCCTGATGAGCAAGGACGCGATCCTGTCCCATCTGGCGGACCTGGAGCCGAAGTACACCTCGTTCATCCTCAACTGCCCGCCCAACCGCAGCGGCAAGCTGGACACCAACATCGTCGACCGGCTCGCCGAGGTCGGCGCGGCCTGGAGTCCCGACACCAGCAGGCCGCCACTGCCGAAGCAACTGCCGCGCGCCGAGCACCCCGTGACGCCCGTCAGCGCCTACGCCACGGGCTTCCGCACCGGGGAGGGACCGCTCCACGCGATCGACGGGCTGAGCGACAGGAATTACGAGACCTGCTGGTCGACATATGGACTCTCCCCGGCCCTGCCGCACTCGATCACGATCGATCTGGGCGGTGTGTGGAGCAACGTCTCCACCCTGGAGTACCTGCCCAAGCAGTGGAACCGCACCAACACCACCGACGGCGACATCACCTCGTACACCGTCTCCACCAGCACCGACGGCACTCACTTCACCCAGGTCGCCACCGGCACCTGGGCCGGGGACCGCACCACCAAGGTGGCCGAATGGCCCGCCCGGAACGTGGGCTTCGTACGGATCCAGGCCAACGCGGCCACCGGCGGCTACGCCAACATGGGCGGCGTCAGGATCGGCGGCCGGACGGCCAAGCCGGTGCTGGTGTCGAGAGTCCTGCCGGGCGACGGCACGGTCTACCGCATCGTCAACCGCAAGAGCGGCGAAGTCGCCGACGTGTACAACTCCGGCACCGCCGACGGCACCAACATCCAGCAGTGGCCGTGGCTGAACAACACCGCCCAGCAGTGGACCTTCGCCTCCACCGGCGACGGCTACTACGAGATCAAGAACGTGCACAGCGGCAAGCTGATGGAGGTGGCCGGGCTCTCGCGGGCCGACGGCGGGAACGTCGCCATCTACGGGGACTCCGACGTTCCCCAGCAGCACTGGGCGGTCACGCCCACCGGCGACGGCCACTACTGCTTCACCAACCGGTTCAGCGGGCTGTCGCTCACCGTCGACGCAGGCTCGACCGCCGACGGTGCCAACGTCAACCAGTCCACGTACCACCGCGTGCCTGAGCAGCAGTGGCAGATCATCGCCCTCTGACGACCCGTACCGCCCGTGCATGCGGTGGCTTCTGACAAAGGACAGGTCGTGGACATCCCCAGACGACAGCTCGACCGGCTCGCCGCGGGCGGCGCCGGAGCGCTCGTGTTGCGCGCTCGGGCAAGGGGCACCCCCCGAGCAAACACTCTCCCGCCATCGAAAGGTGCACAGTGACTTCCTTCGTCAGTAGACGGCGCCTCCTGCAATTAGCCGGAGCCACCGCCGCCGCCTCCGCCAGCGGGGCGTTCGTCGGCGTATCTCCCGCCCACGCGGTCGTCCCTCCCGCCAGGGCCGACATCGGGACCTCCGCGCTCCCCTTCGCACTCGGCCAGGTCCGGCTCACCGCGAGCCGGTGGCTGGACAACCAGAACCGTACGCAGAACTACCTGCGGTTCGTCGATGTCGACCGGCTGCTGTACAACTTTCGTGCCAACCACCGGCTGTCCACCAACGGCGCGGCCGCGACCGGCGGCTGGGACGCGCCGACGTTCCCCTTCCGCACCCACGTGCAAGGGCACTTCCTCACGGCGTGGGCGCAGCTGTACGCCGTGACCGGGGACACCGTCTGCCGGGACAAGGCCACCCACATGGTGGCGGAGTTGGCCAAGTGCCAGGCCAACAACAGCGCCGCCGGGTTCACCGCCGGATACCTCTCCGGCTACCCCGAGTCCGACTTCACCGCTCTCGAACAGCGGACCCTGACCAACGGCAACGTGCCGTACTACACCCTCCACAAGACCCTCGCCGGTCTGCTGGACGTATGGCGCCACATCGGCAGCACACAGGCCCGGGACGTGCTGCTCGCCCTGGCGGGATGGGTCGACCGGCGCACCGGCCGGCTGAGCGGCCAGCAGATGCAGACCATGCTGCAGACGGAGTTCGGCGGCATGAACGCCGTGCTGACCGATCTCTACCAGCAGACCGACGACGCGCGGTGGCTGACTGTCGCCAAGCGGTTCGACCACGCCGCGGTGTTCGACCCCCTGGCCTCCAACCAGGACCAGCTCAACGGACTGCACGCCAACACCCAGGTACCCAAGTGGATCGGGGCCGCACGGGAGTTCAAGGCCACCGGCACCACCCGCTACCGGGACATCGCCACCAACGCCTGGAACATCTGCGTCACTTCGCACACCTACGCCATCGGCGGCAACAGCCAGGCGGAGCACTTCCGCGCCCCGAACGCCATCGCCGGCTACCTCAACAAGGACACGTGCGAGAGCTGCAACACCATCAACATGCTCACCCTCACCCGCGAGCTGTTCGCGCTGGATCCGGACCGGGCCGCGCTGTTCGACTACTACGAGCGGGCGTGGCTCAACCAGATCATCGGCCAGCAGAACCCGGCCGACGACCACGGCCACGTCACGTACTTCACTCCGCTCGACCCGGGAGGCCGACGCGGTGTGGGCCCGGCGTGGGGCGGAGGCACCTGGAGCACCGACTACGGCACCTTCTGGTGCTGCCAGGGCACAGGCCTGGAGATGCACACCAGGCTGATGGACTCCGTCTACTTCCGCAGTGACGACACCCTGATCGTGAACCTGTTCGTGCCCTCGGTGCTCACCTGGTCGGAGCGGGGAATCACGGTCACCCAGACCACGACGTACCCCGTCAGCGACACCACGACCCTGCAGGTCACCGGCAATGTCAGCGGAACCTGGGCGATGCGCATCCGCATCCCGGCCTGGACCACCGGGGCCACCGTCAGCGTCAACGGCGTCGCGCAGACCATCACCACCACCCCCGGCAGCTACGCCACCCTGAACCGCGCGTGGACCTCCGGCGACACGGTCACCGTCCGCCTGCCCATGCGGGTCATCATGCGAGCGGCCAACGACAACGCGAACGTCGCCGCGATCACCTACGGCCCGTCGGTCCTGTCCGGCAACTACGGTGACTCCGCGCTCAGTTCCCTCCCGTCGCTGAACACGTCCTCGATCACACGGACCGGCAGCAGTTCACTCGCTTTCACCGCCGTCGCCGACGGCTCCACCGTCAGCCTGGGCCCGTTCCACGACGCGCACGGCCACAACTACACCGTCTACTGGAGCACCAGCGACACCGTCCGTCTCGCCAACGTGGGCAGCGGTCTCGTGCTCGGCATCCAGAACATGTCCACGGCCGACGGTGGCCGCGCTCTGCAGTGGACGGACTCGGGCACCGCCGACCACAACTGGCAGATGATCACCGACGGAAACGCGGTCCGATTCCGCAACGCCCACAGCGGCAAGGTGCTCGGCGTCCTGAACATGTCCACGGCGGACGACGCGACCGTCCTGCAGTGGTCGGACAACGGCACCGCCGACCACAGATGGACGCTGCTCGACCAGGGAGACGGGACCTACAAGATCCGCAACGAGCACAGCGGCAAGCTGCTCGCCATCGCGAACAACTCCACCTCCACGGGTGCGTTCGCGGTCCAGGCCCCGGACGACGGCACGGCCGACAACCGGTGGCGCATCGTGCGGAACTAGCAGTTCCGCACGATGCGCCACCCCGTCGGCTGCGTCAGTCAGGAGACGGTGAACATCTGGTGGTCGGCGCCGTCGAACGGGCGTTGCTCCAGCTGGTCGCCCTGGGCCTGGCCCGCGGTGAGGTAGAGACCGCTGTGGCGGTTGAGGAGCCGGATACGGCCGTTGCCCGCGTCCTCCCCCAGCCATTCGTCGTTGGTGTTCGCGTTGGCCTCGTACGGGTACTGGATGGCCTTCGCGCCCGCGTCGCGGGACGCGTTCCGGATGACGACGTCCTTGCCGCTGGCCTGGTTGACGATCCGCGTGTATCCGTCGCCGAGGGGCACGAACGCGAAGCGCTGGTTGGTGCCGCCGCTGCCGGGCCATCGGATGATCGGGGCGTCGTCGGCGAGGCTCGCGCTCTTCACGTCGAGTACGTGGCTGCTGCCGGCGACGGTCATCGTACGGTTCCCGGCCGGGATCGCCGGGACCTTGGTCAGCCTGACGACATGACCGCCGTTGGCGACCGCCGGGACGCTCAGCGTGTCACCGGCCTTGATGACCTTGCTGGTGCGGGTCAGGCCGTCGGGGCCGTCGGTGGTGATCTCCGCGTGCCAGGTACCGGGGCCGAGGAACGTGGTCGGGTAGCTGATGGTCGTGGCGCCGCCGTGCCTGAGCGCGCCGACGAACCATCGGTCGCCGTCGCGGCGCGCGATCACCCCTCCGGTGAGCGGGTCGCCCGAGACGTACTTCGTCTCGTCCCACACGGTCGGCAGCATGCGCAGCCACCGCTGCGCCTCGGGCCGGGCCTGGTAGTCCGCGATACGGCCGCCGGGCAGCGTGATGCCGCTGTCCAGGAGTACGCCGAGGGCGAGTTCGGCGGCGTCGCTGTTTGGGTTGCCCTGCTGGAAGCTCATCGGCGAGTAGTCGGCCGGGCCCAGTGCGCCGCGCGTGAACGGGAGCGCGGCCGCATGCCCGATGTCCCGGCTGCCGGCGTGTTCCTCGCCCCGGACGGCCTCGCTGGTCAGTACGTGCGGCCAGGTGCGCTGGACTCCGACGGGCAGGCGCGAGCCGTGCAGGTCGACCATCAGGCGGTACCGGGCGGTGTCGGCCAGGGCCGCGTCGTACCACTGCTGACGCGCCTGGGCCTCGGACCCCATGAAGTCCATCTTGACGCCGGCCACGCCCCACTCGGTGATCTTGGTGAACTCGGCGTCCCGCTCGGCGGCGGTGTCCAGGTCCTGCCAGTGGTACCAGAGCATGACCCGCACACCGCGCGCCCTGGCGTAGGTCACGAGCTGGGGAATGATCGCCTGGTTGGTCTTCCATCCGTCGTCCACGAGGAGATAGGGCCAGCCCTGCGAGGAGGCGTAGTCGGCCCACTGCTTGAGCTTGGTCAGGTCGCGCTGGGTATCGCTCATGCCGTCCAGCCAGGGCCACGCGGCGACGCCCGGCTTGATCCACGCGGTGTCGGAGACCTTCGACGCGGGCGCGACGTCATCGACCAGCGTGGACTCCACCACCGTGGCCGTGCTGCCGATGGCTGCGGTGCGCCATGCCGTCGCGAACGCGCCGGATCGCACGATCTGCGCGTCGGCCAGCGCGACGGTGAACCGGCCGGTGCCCTGGGTGTGGTTGAACCGGCCGCCCGAATAGCCGCCGTCCACGCCGGACTCGGCGAGCAACACCCGTGCGCCGTCGTCCTGTTGGGCGAACATGCCCATGTCGTAGGAGCCCGTCGGGACGTCGGCGACCGTGGAGGTCACATAACCTTTCTCGTGATCGGGACTGAACACCTGCCGGGACAGCTGGGCGTCGGTGGGCAGTTCGAACGACGTCGCCTCGCTCAGCACCGTCGCACCCGACGGCAGTTCGTAGCGCAGCGCCAAACCGTCCGCGGAGGTGCGGACGTGCACGGTCACCCGCGCGGAGCCCTTCGCGAAGACGAGCCTCGTCTCGGTCGCGGACCGCGTCCGGACGCGGGACTTCCCCGCTATGACCTCGTACGTGTACGAGACGGGAGTATCCGTGCGGCTGACGAATTCCAGTCCGCTGGTGTAGTCGGACTGGCCGGTGACCAGCCCGATCGGAGCGGGTTTCAGGGACTGGCGGCAGTTCCAGGTCGCGCCGAGCGAGAGTGCGCCGTTCGCGTCCAGCGCCACGGTGGCGCGCACGCCGTCACAGCCGGTCTGTGCGACACCGGGCTGGACCGAGGTCCAACTCCCCGGCGCGGCGGCGGATGCGGGCACCGCGGTGACTGACCCTAAGACCGCGAGGACAGCTGCGGCCATACCCGCGATTCGAATCCCGCTTCGTTTACGGAGTCTCATGCGGCCTTCCGTGGTTGAAGGTTGCCCGCCGCGTATCACTCGCACCGGGAGTTGCGAGGGAGACTGCCGATACATCCCATCACCGTCAAGGGTGAGCCCACAGATTCCGGCGTTTCCGCGCGAGGCCAGCACTTCCCGCCCGGGCTTTCATTGGATGTCTGGCGCCAGTTGAGTGCAGTTGTTCGCCGAGGGACTACGGATGCCGGATGTATTGACGCACCTCGTTTCCCCACCTAACGTCTGCCCGACACCGCGAACAACGTTCGATATTTCGAGCAAGTCGACTGGCTGGCCCACGAGTTGGACGACAGGAGATACGCATGTCCGTGGTTCCCTCCCGGCTGGCGGCGACGCTTGTCGCCGTCGGCCTGCTCTTCACCTCGCTGTCATTCGCCGTCCCCTGACCCGGCGCACAAACGTCCGAAGCCACACCAGCACGGAAGCGTCCACGGAACCCGCTCCGTCCGCACGGCCGGGCGCCGGGGTCCGCCGACGCTCACCTCACACCCCCACCTGGTGAAGGAGCTCCTCATGATCAAGACACCGTGGATACGCAACGTCAGACGCGCACTCCTCGCGGCGGGTGCCACCGCCGCGCTCGCCGCCGGCCTCCTCACCGCCACGGCCACCACCTCGCAGGCCGCCACCCAGGGGCCGTGCGACATCTACGCCGCGGGCGGCACCCCCTGCGTTGCCGCACACAGCACGACACGGGCTCTGTACGCCGCGTACAACGGGCCGCTCTACCAGGTCCGTCGCGCCTCGGACAACGGCACCCGGGACATCGGCCCGCTCAGCGCGGGCGGGTACGCCGACGCCGCCGCGCAGGACTCCTTCTGCGCGGGCACCAGCTGCGTCATCACCGTCATCTACGACCAGTCCGGCAAGGGCAACATGCTCGCCCAAGCGCCCAAGGGCCACTTTCCCGGGCCGGCCGAGGGTGGGAACGACAACCTGGCCAACGCCTTCGAAGCGCCGGTCACCGTCGGCGGGCACAAGGCGTACGGCGTCTACGTCGCCCCCGGCACCGGCTACCGCAACAACAACACCAACGGCATCGCCACCGGCGACCAGCCGGAGGGCATGTACGCAATCTTCGACGGCACGCACTTCAACGGCGGCTGCTGCTTCGACTACGGCAACGCCGAGACGACCGGCAACGACGACGGCAACGGCACCATGGAGGCTCTCTACTTCGGCAACAACAAGGGCTGGGGCTGGGGCAGCGGCAACGGCCCCTGGGTCATGGCCGACCTGGAGAACGGCCTGTTCTCAGGGGTCAACCGCGGATTCAACGCGGGCAACCCCAGCGTCAACAACCGGTTCCTGACCGCCATGCTCAAGGGCGGCCCGAACCAGTGGGCCATCCGCGGCGGCAACGCCCAGTCGGGCAACCTGTCCACCTACTACAGCGGCGTACGCCCCAACGCCTCCGGCTACAACCCGATGAAGAAGCAAGGCGCGATCATCCTCGGCATCGGCGGCGACAACAGCGTCTCCGGCGCCGGCACCTTCTACGAAGGCGTCATGACCTCGGGCTCCCCCTCGGACGCCACCGAGAACGCCGTTCAGGCCAACATCACCGCCGCCGGCTACAACAGCGGCTCGACCAGCTCGGGTTCGCTGACCCCCGGCTCCCGGATCTCCCTGCAGGCCACCACCACGCCCTGCTGCACGTCGCACTACCTCCGGCACAACGACGCCGACACCAAGGTCGTCATCTCCGCCGTCAACTCCTCCAGCCCGGCCACCGACAAGGCCGACGCCACCTGGATCGCCCGCGCCGGCCTTGCCAACACCTCCTGCCTGTCCTTCGAGTCGGCCAACAACCCCGGCCAGTTCCTGCGCCACTCCAACTACCAGCTCTACCTGAACACCGACAACGGCGGCGGCTCGTTCGCGAAGGACGCCACCTTCTGCCCCACCAAGGTCAACAGCGGGGTCGGCACCTCCTTCCAGTCCGTCAACTTCCCGACGAAGTACATCCGCCACTACGACTTCACCGCCTACATAGCCGGCAATGGCGGCTCCAACGCCTGGGACTCCACGACCTCGTGGGCCCAGGACACCAGTTGGCTCACCGCATCTCCCTGGAGCTGACGAGCGACCACACACACCACACCCCCACACAGGAGCCCTACATGGGTCACCACAACACACACCGCGTGAGTCGCCGCAGGATCCTGCAGATATCCGGAGGGCTGGCAGCGGGCGGGGCCGTGGGCGGCGCGACGGCCGCGGCCTCGGCCGCTGCACCGGACACCTTCACGCATCCCGGGATGCTGCACAACGAGGGTGACCTGGGCCGTGCCCGCGCCAGGGTGGCGGCAGGCGACGACCCGTGGCTGGCCGGCTGGAAGCGGCTGGCGGCCAACTCGCATTCCGCGTCGGACTGGGTCCCCAACCCGCAGGAGACGATCATCCGCGGCGGCGAAGGGGACAACTACTGGATCCTCTACAACGACATCCACGCGGCGTATCAGAACGCGCTGCGCTGGAAGATCACCGGCGACACCGCCCACGCGGACACCGCGCGGGACATCTGCAACGCATGGTCCAAGACGCTCAAGACCCTCGACCCCACGTACTCCGAGTCCCGGCTCGCGTCGGGCATCTACGGGTACCAGTTCGCCAACGCGGGCGAGCTCATCCGTGATCACGAGGGCTTCGACCTGCCCCGGTTCCAGAACCTGATGAAAGAGGTCTTCTACCCGCTGAACACGGACTTCCTGGTCCGGCACAACGGCACCTGCGACACCCACTACTGGGCCAACTGGGACCTGTGCAACATGGCCTCGATCCTGGCCATCGGGATCCTCTGCGACGACAAGGCCAAGTTCGACGAGGCGGTGGACTACTTCCAGGGCGGCGTGGGCACCGGCGCGATCGGGCACGCCGTCCCCTTCGTCCACGACGCCGAAGGCCTGGCCCAGTGGCAGGAGTCCGGCCGCGACCAGGGCCACAGCATCATGGGCATCGGCCTGATGGGCGCGATCTGCGAGATGGCCTGGAACCAGGGCGTCGACCTCTACGCCGCGGACGGCAACCGGTTCATGAAAGCCGCCCAGTACGTGGCCAAGTACAACCTCGGCGAGAACGTCCCGTACACCACCTACAACAACTGCGACAACGTGAACCAGACCGTCCTCGGTTCCGGGGGCCGAGGCCAGGCGCGTCCGGTCTGGGACATGCTCCACTACCACTACACCCGCCGCCGCGGGCTGTCCGTGCCGTACATCACCGCGATAGCGGAGAAGGGCCGCCCCGAAGGCGGCGGCGGGGACTACGGCCCGAACAGCGGCGGCTACGACCAACTCGGCTTCGGCACCCTGCTCTACGCGAAGTAGGCCCACCGCGAGGGCGGCCGGAGCCGTACGCGGCCGGCGACGGCGCGCCCTCGTCCGGGTTCCGGGCGGCGTGCGCGGGGCAAGCCCGCCCGCCGCAGCGATCTCCCTTCCCCGCACCCACCCCAGTATCATCGGGGCCAGCCTGGGCATCCGGACCCGATCAAGGCTGTTGTTCCCACGCGGGCCGGGGGTGGAGGAGCGCACGGTGTCGTTGACCGACAAGGCCATCGAGCAGATCCGCGAGATGATCCGCACCGGGGCGCTGCCTCCGGGGACGAAGCTGCCACCCGAGCCGGATCTCGCCGCCCAGCTCGGCCTGTCCCGCAACCTCGCGCGCGAGGCGGTCAAGGCACTGGCGGTCGCCCGGATCCTCGAAGTCCGGCGGGGCGACGGGACGTACGTCACCAGCCTGCGGCCGAGCCTGCTGTTCGAGGGCCTGGGCGGAGCAGTGGAACTCCTCCAGAGCGACTCGGCCGCGCTCCTCGACCTGATGGAGGTCCGCCGACTCCTGGAGCCGGCGGCCACCGCGCTCGCCGCTGTCCGGATCTCCGACGCGCAACTGGCGCAAGTACGGGGCCACTTGGATGCCATGTGCGCGGCACGCGACGACGTCGAGCAGCTCAACGCCCACGACGCGGCCTTCCACCGGGCGGTGATCTCGGCCGCCGGAAACGACTCGCTGCTCACCCTCCTGGAGGGCATCTCGGGCCGGACCTTGCGCGCCCGCGTCTGGCGCGGCCTCGTCGACGACCAGGCCTCGAACCGCACCGTCGCCCAACACGAGGCCATCTACTCGGCGTTGGCCGCGCGCGACGCGTCCCTCGGCCAAGCTGCCGCGCTGCTACACGTCAGTGCGACCGAGCGGTGGCTGAGGGCACGCGTCGTCGGCACGGAGTCGTAGGCCACGGGCCCCGCGCGGCCCCGTGCATGGTGGGACGGCCAGGATGGTGCAGTACTCCAGGAGTTCACCGGGATGACGGTTGCCCCACCGTCACGGTGCCGATCTCGTGTCGTTCGCCGTAAATGTGGAACTCGGTCATCTCGAACACGTTGCGCACGATGCCGTAGAGCACATCGGGCAGGGGTTTGAGCAACTTGACCTTGAAGTAGCGGAATTGGGCGTCGCGTAGCGCTGGGTCGACGTCAAGCGTGTTGAAGTCCTGGGTGAACTTGGTCACGCCCGGGGTCAGACGGGTCCAGTTCTGGCCGTCGTTCGAGCCGTAGACGGTGGAGTTCGCGAGCCGGTCGGCGAAGATGTTGCTCTGGAACCCGAAGCGGGTCGCCGAGACCCGGAAGTCGGGCCCGAAGTCGAAGGTGTGGGAGAGGTCGACCGCCTGGGCGTACACGGTTCCCGACTGGTTGTCGCCGTCGACGAGATTGCCGATGTTGGCCCCGGCCGTGGAGGCGGCCACAAGCGAGGGGTAGTCGAGGCTGCCGTCCACGGCCGTACGCGGGGAGACCAGCCTGAGACCGTCGACCGCCGTCACGAGGCTGCTGCGCGGCGACATGGATGCGCTGCCGCTGCAGGAGCTCGCCGACGTGCCGTACAAGTCGCTCATCGACGGTGTGATGCACGCGTGCGGGCACGACCAGCACGTGGCGATGGTGGTCGGCGCGGCCCGACTGCTGTGCGCGCGCAGGGCGGACCTGCTGGGGACCGTGGTCTTCATGTTCCAGCCGGGCGAGGAGAGTTACGACGGTGCCCGGTACATGATCGAGGAGGGGCTGCTCGACGCCGCCGGGCAGCCGCTGGTCGGCGCCTATTCGGTCCACGTGTCGTCGAACGGCCCGGAGTGCGGCACGTTCAGCGGCCGCGTCGGCACGCAGACCGCGGGCAACGCCGAGCTGAAGGTGACCGTGCGTGGCAAGGGCGGTCACGGATCGACCCCGCACACGGCCGCCGACCCGGTGCCGGTGGCGGCGGAGATGATTCTTTCCCTGCAGAACCTGGTGACGCGTACGACATCGGTCTTCGACCCCGTCGTCCTCACGGTCGGCCTGTTCCAGGCGGGCACGAAGCTCAACATCATCCCAGGCACTGCCGAGTTCGAGGCCACGGTCCGAGCCACCTCGCCGCGGGCAATGGCCGGCTTCCTGCCGCGCGCGGTGCGGCTGGTGGAGTGCATCGCGGACGGCTGGGGCATGACGGCGGACATCGAGGCGCACGAGGTCTATCCGCCGATGATCGCGGCGCAGGAAGCGGTGGAGCTGGGCCGCGAGGTCGTCAATGATCTGTACGGTACCGGCAGTTGGGAGTACCCCGAGCACCCGATCATGGCATCGGAGGACTTCTCCCGGGTCACCGCGGTCGTCCCTGGCGTCCAGCTCGGCCTGTCCGGACGCCCGGCCGGCACGGACGAGGCGACCACACCCTTCAATCACTCCCCCTACGCGGTCTTCGACGACGCGGCACTCCCGAGGGGCGCGGCCGTGCTGGCCGGGATGGCGACGCGGCGCCTCGCGGCGGGCTGACCCACGTCTGCAGAGCGCGCCCGACCCGGCCGACCCCAGCGCTCGTCGTGGGGCGTCCCGGTCGGGATGCCGCTTCACTGACACCGGCGGCCCGGTCGACGCTCCGATCCCACCGCGGCCGAACGAACGGGCCTCTGCCCCGGCCGGCAGGCGACGCTGCCGCTCATCGATGTGCGGCAGAAACGTCTCGAACTTCCCTTCCAGCAAGGCCCGTTGCCCCTTCGGGCCGCTGATGCCCGCTCACACCAGACCAACGAACCACCGGACAGAAGGCCACGAGTTGGAGATCCGCTCGCCCTCACCGTGAGGTCGTTCACCGGACCCAACCGCCCTCTCCTGAATCGCCGTTACGCCACTGCGGTCACCAATTGCCTTCATCAGCCCAGTGGTTCACCTCGCACCAGACCGACACGACTCCGCGCCACCTCGCGCCCGCTTCCGGTCCCGCGGCGCACAGCCAGGCCGCGAGGCCCGCGCCGCGACGACGTCACCCAATTGTTATCGCCGATGGCAAATAGCCCTGCCCTGGGGTCTGGCGACAGCCGTCGGAGGGTCGTAAGTTCCCGCTCACAACATTCAGCCGGGCGCATCATCCGAGTTCCGGCAATTCGCCCCAGAGCGCCTCTTGTTCGGCCCCTCACCCTCGTGCGTCCGGTCGTCCGGTCGTAACACCAGAAAGGACCCTGCCCCATGCGCAAGGGACTCCTCTTCACCGCCGCCTCGCTGGCACTGGTCGGTTCACTCACCGCGTGTGGCTCCTCGTCGAGCGGCGACGGCTCCGGGTCCGGTACGAAGAAGCCGAAGATCGGGGTGATCCTCCCGGACAGCAAGTCCTCGGCTCGGTGGGAGACCGCGGACCGCAAGTACCTCGGTGAGGCGTTCAAGGCGGCCGGCGTCGACTACGACATCCAGAACGCGCAGGGTGACAAGCAGCAGTTCCAGACCATCGCCGACCAGATGATCACCAACGGGGTCAACGTCCTGGTGATCGTCAACCTCGACAGCGGCACCGGAAAGGCGGTTCTGGACAAGGCCAAGTCGCAAGGTGTCGCCACGATCGACTACGACCGGCTCACCCTCGGCGGCTCCGCGCAGTACTACGTCAGCTTCGACAACACCGAGGTCGGCAAGTTGCAAGGCGAGGGCCTGAGCAAATGCCTGAGCACCATGAAGGCCGGCAAACCGATCGTCGCCACGCTCAACGGTTCATCGACCGACAACAACGCCACGCTGTTCGCCCAGGGTTACAACGGCGTCCTCAACCCCAAGTACAAGTCGGGCGAGTACGTCAAGGGCCCGGACCAGTCCGTCCCTGACTGGGACAACGCCCAGGCCGGCACCATCTTCGAGCAGATGCTCACCAGTCAGCCCAAGATCGGCGGTGTGCTGGCCGCCAACGACGGTCTCGGGAACGCCGCCATCGCCGTCCTGCGCAAGGAACACCGCAACGGCCAAGTCCCGGTCACCGGCCAGGACGCCACGGTGCAAGGGCTGCAGAACATCCTGGCCGGCGACCAGTGCATGACGGTCTACAAGGCGGTCAAGAAGGAGGCGGACGCCACCGCGCAGCTCGCGATCTCGCTGGCCAAGGGGAAGAAGGGCACGACGAACGCGACCGTCGAGGACCCCAAGGGCAAGCGCAAGGTGGCATCCGTACTGGAGACACCCGTGGCCATCTACAAGGACAACGTCAAGGATGTCGTCGACGACGGCTTCGTCACCAAGGAGCAGCTGTGCACGGGCAAGTACGCCGCCCTGTGCGCCAAGGCCGGCATCAAGTAGCACCCCGACCGGCCGGTTCGAGCGATCACCAGCGGTTCGAACCGGGTCCGCCGCGGGCCCCGGGAACCTGACGCCCCGTGGGCCCGCGGTCTCACGACCGTAAGGAGCCGTCTTCCATGACAGCGACCCCGATACTCCAACTGCGCGGGATCGACAAGAGTTTCGGCCCCGTACAGGTGCTGCACGACGTGTCCTTCGACATCCGCCTGGGCGAGGTGACCGCCCTCGTCGGGGACAACGGAGCCGGCAAGTCCACCCTGGTCAAGTGCATCGGCGGAATCCACCCGATCGACGGCGGCGAGTACCTGTTCGCGGACGAGCAGGTGCACGTGCACAGCCCGCGCGACGCGGCGGCCCTCGGTGTCGAGATCGTCTATCAGGATCTGGCACTGTGCGACAACCTCGACATCGTCCAGAACATGTTCCTCGGCCGCGAGAAGCGCCGGGGCCTCGTGCTGGACGACGCGACGATGGAGGAGATGGCTGCCAAGACCCTCGACGGGTTGTCGGTGCGGACCGTCAAGTCCATCCGCCAGCAGGTCTCCAGCCTCTCCGGCGGCCAGCGGCAGACGGTGGCCATCGCCAAGGCAGTGCTGTGGAACAGCAAGGTGGTCATCCTCGACGAGCCGACCGCCGCGCTCGGTGTCGCACAGACGGCACAGGTCCTCGAACTGGTCCGGCGGCTCGCCGACAACGGCATCGCCGTGGTCCTGATCTCGCACAACATGAACGACGTGTTCGCGGTGTCCGACCGGATCGCCGCCCTGTACCTGGGCCGGATGGCCGCCCAGGTCAAAGCGTCGGACGTGACGTACTCCCAGGTCGTCGAACTCATCACCTCGGGCCGCAGCGGAGATCTGGGCCTCGCCACCGCCAACGGAGCCACCCTGTGACCGCTGCCCTCACCCCCGAGAAGTCAGAGATGCCGGACGGCCCGCGCCTGCCGGACAAGAACGCGACGAACAGCGCCACGAGTCTGCGCTCGATCGCCCGCGCCTACGCCGACCGGGTTCGCGGCGGCGAGCTGGGCGCCCTTCCTGCCGTTCTCGGACTGGTCGTCCTCTGCGCCTTCTTCGCCGTCCTACGCCCTGTCTTCCTGTCCGAACCGAACTTCGCCAATCTGCTCACCCAGGGCGCGGGGAGCATCGCGATCGCCATGGGGCTGGTCTTCGTCCTCCTCCTCGGCGAGATCGATCTGTCCGCCGGGTACGCCAGCGGAGTCTGCGCCGCCGTCCTGGCCATCCTGCTCACCGATCACGGATGGCCCTGGTACGGAGCCGTCGGCGCGGCCATCCTCACCGGTACCGTCATCGGCCTGCTGCTCGGTGTCCTCGTGGCGAAGGTCGGCATCCCCTCCTTCGTGGTCACCCTGGCCGCCTTCCTCGGTTTCCAGGGCATCGTGCTGATGCTGTTGAAAGAGGGCACGAACATCTCCATCCAGGACAAGACGATCCTGGCCGTCGCCAACAACAACCTCTCCCCCGCGCTCGGTTGGGTCCTGCTGGCGCTCAGCGTCGCGGGCTACGCGGCGATCCAGTTCCGGCAGAACCGCAACCGCGCCCGGCGGGGCCTCACCACCGCGCCGCCCGCGCTGCTCGCGGTCAGGATCGGAACCCTCGCCGTGCTCGGCGCGGTCGCCGTCCAACTGCTCAACCAAGAGCGCAGCCGCAACGTCATCGTCGACTCGCTCAAGGGTGTGCCGATCGTGGTGCCGGTCATCGTCGCCCTCCTCGTCGCCGGTACGTTCGTGCTCCAGCGCACCTCGTTCGGACTGCACTTCTACGCGGTGGGCGGCAACGCCGAGGCGGCCCGGCGGGCAGGCATCAACGTGGCCGCCATCCGCATCGCCGCGTTCGTGATCTGTTCGTCCCTGGCCGCGGTCGGCGGCATCATCGCGGCGTCCCGGGGCAACTCGGTCGACCCCAACACCGGTGGCAGCAACGTGCTGTTGCTCGCGGTCGGCGCGGCGGTGATCGGCGGAACCAGCCTGTTCGGCGGCCGGGGCAGGGCCGTGGACGCCGTGCTCGGCGGCATGGTCGTCGCCGTCATCCAGAACGGCATGGGTCTGATGGGGTACAGCTCGGGGGTCAAGTACGCTGTCACGGGTTCGGTTCTGCTCGTGGCCGCGGGCGTCGACGCACTGTCCCGACGCCGGTCCGCACAGCGATGAGATCTGGGGGGCGATGAAAGCCGGTCCCTCGCTGGAGGAGATCCGCAGGCACAACCTCGGCACCCTGCTCCGCCACGTGCACATCAGCGGCTCGATGTCACGGGCGGTCCTGACCGACCGCATGGGCCTCAACCGCAGCACCATCCTCGGACTCGTCAGCGAATTGGCCTCGGCGGGCCTCGTCCGTGAGGAACTGCCCCGGGACACCGGCAGAGCGGGCCGGCCTTCCTTGGTCGTACGGCCCGAGTCCGACCAGGTGTACGTCCTGGCCTTCGATGTCGGCGTGGACCGGTTGATCGCCGCACGCATCGGCCTCGGCGGGGCCTTCCTCGACCGACGCGAGACCCCCCTGCCGCCCGGCCACCGCGGCGCCGGCGAAGTGACCGGAGCGCTCGCGGGTTTCGCTCGGCAGATGGTGGGCTCCGCCCGTCGAGGAACCGTCTGTGTCGGTGTGGGCGCCGCTGTACGGGGCACGGTGCGCAGGCCTGACGGCATGGTCCGGGCCGCTCCCTACGTCGACTGGGTGGACGAGGAGTTCGGCGAGGATCTCACCCGTCGCCTGGGCCTCGGTGTCCCCGTGACGGTCGAGAACGAGGCCAGTCTCGGCGCCCTCGCCGAACACCTGCGAGGTGCCGGCACGGGCTGTCAGGACCTCGTGTACCTCCACGGCGACATCGGGATCGGCGGCGGCGTCATCTCCGGCGGCCACCTGCTGGGCGGCGACTGCGGATACGGCGGTGAGGTGGGGCACATGGTGGTCAACCCTCGCGACGGCAGACACTGTGGGTGCGGTGCCCGAGGCTGCCTGGAGGCCGAGGCCGGCGAGCGTGCCCTGCTGGAAGCGGCTGGTCGAGGGCCGTCGGCCACGGGCCGAGAGGCAGTACGCGCCGTCGTCGAAGCAGCCGATCGGGGTGACGTCAGCGCCCGCGGGGCCCTGCACGACATCGGTGACTGGCTCGGCATCGGTGTCGCCAACCTGGTCAACCTCCTCAACCCACGCACCGTCATCTTCGGCGGAACGCTCCGCGAGGTGTTCCTCGGCTCGGCCGCCCAGATCCGTAGCCGTATCAACAGCCACGCCCTCACCCCCTCGCGCGAGAATTTGAGGCTGCGCGTCGGTGAGCTCGGCGACGACGCCGTTCTCATCGGCGCCGCCGAACTCGCCTTCTCCCAGCTCCTGGTGGGCCCGTTGGAAGCGCTGGCCCGGCACGAAGGCCCGACGGCGGCGGGGTCGACGCAGTAGCCGGATCCGGGCGGATTCACCATGTTGTCTTCGGCGCACCGGGGTCGCGGACCGAAGCTGTCCGCGAGAGGTGCCAGGGTGATTCAAGGGCCGCAGACGCACTCCGCCGCGGACCCTCTGCCCGCACACGCACCACGCTATGAACGGAGCACGCCGTGAGCCGCCACATCCAGGTCACCTTCGATGCCCACGATCCGCGGGCGCTGTCGTCCTTCTGGCGCGACGTACTGGGCTACGTCCACCCCGGCCCGCCCGGCGTCGACGTGCCCGAGGGCGCCGACCCGCTGGCCGCGTGGGACGACTTCCTCGCGCGGATCGGCGTACCGGAGGAGCAGCGCAACACGCGGTCGGCCATCGAGGACCCGGAAGGGCGGGGCCCGCGGCTGTTCTTCCAGCAGGTGCCGGAGGACAAGGCCGCCAAGAACCGCGTCCACCTCGACGTCCGTGCGGCACCCGGTCTTGAGGGAGAGGAGCGGATGACGGCGCTCGAGGCCGAGTGCGCCCGGCTCGTCGCGCTCGGCGCCGCGCGGGTGCGCCGCGACGAGCCCGCTCCGCCGCTGAGCACGGGCTACATCGTGATGACCGATCCGGAGGGGAACGAGTTCTGCCTCGACTGACGTGGTTCGGCCCGTAGTTGTGGGGCCTACCTGCGTCCCGGGCGCAGGGCGTGCTGGGCGGCGAGGCGGACGGGGGCGTTCTGGGCTCCGTAACCGCGGTATCCGCCGTCGCGCTGGACCACTTCGAAGAAGACCCGGCCGACCGTCTCCGTATAGAAGTGGCGGAAGGTGCCGTGCTCGTCGCGGTCGTAGAGGATGCCGAGCTCCCGGTACGTCTCCGCCTCGCCCGGCTCGAACTCGAAGCGCGCCGCCAAGTCGTCGTAGTAGTTGGGCGGTACGGGCAGCGGGCGGCCGCCCGCGTCCTGGAAAGCGCGCGCGGCGGCCACCACGTCGTCCGTCGCCAGGGCGATGTGCTGGACGCGGCCGGCGTCGTCGGCGGGGCCGGGGCCGATGCCGAGGGCGATCCGCACCGTGCCGTCCTCGTTCGTGACGGCGCGGCTGCGCAGCAGGCCGTAGGGGTCGGCGACGTCGACGCTCTCCTGCGGCCGGAGCCCGAGGACCGTGCGGTGGAAGAGCGCGGCCTCGTCGAACTGGTGCCAGGGCTGGGTGAGGGCCAGGTGGTCGATCCGCAGGACGGCGCCCCGCCGGTCCCGGTCGGGTTCGCCGTCACGGGCGCCGGGCAGCGGCGTGAAGTCCTCCCGCCAGTTCGGCAGGCCCTCCCGGTCCGTCGCGCAGAAGAAGATCTCCACGCCGTCGGGCGCGGCCACCGCGTCCAGCGGGGCGTCCTCCGGTGCCCGGTGACGCGGCAGTACGGGAGCGAGGAGCGACGCGGCGCGGGCCGCCGCGCCCACCGGGTCGGGGGATTCCAGGCCGAGCGCGGCGAGCGCGAGTCCGTCGCGGTGGCGGACGGGATCCGTGGTGACGAGGATGCGGGCCTCGCCGCGCTGCCACAGTTCGACGGGCTTGCTGCGGTGCCTGGCGGCACGGGCCAGGCCGAGCGCGGCGAGGAGCGCGGACACGGCACCGGCGTCCGGGGTGGTGAGTTCCGCGAAGGCGAAGCCGGTGGGCTGGACCGGTGCGGGCGGCGCCGTGAGGCCGGCGGCCTCCTGGAGGAGCATCAGGGAGCGCCGGGCGTCGACGGCGGTGGGGCCCGCGTCGGCCTGCCGGAAGACGTCGTTGAACACTTCGAGCGAGAGCGGGCCCGTGTAACCGGCGTCGATCACGTGCCGGACGAGTCCGGTCACGTCCAGGCCGCCCTGCCCGGGGAAACAGCGGTAGTGGCGGCTCCACTGGAGCACGTCCATCGCCATCAGCGGGGCGTCGGCGAGCTGGAGGAAGAAGATCTTCTCGCCGGGGATGTCCTCGATGCCCTTGGGGTCACTGCCGCGGGCGAGGATGTGGAAGCTGTCCAGACAGGTGCCGAGTGCCGGGTGCCCCGCCGCCTCGACGATGCGCCAGGCGTGGTCGTACGTGCTGACGTGGCGGCCCCAGGCGAGTGCTTCGTAGGCGACGCGTACGCCGTGTTCCAGCGCCGACTCCGCGAGCCGGTGCAGGTGTTCGGCGGCGAGCGCGTCGTCGTCGACGGCGAGGGGCGAGACGCTGGAGCACACCAGGACGGTGTCCGTGCCGAGCCGGTTCATCAGCCGGAACTTGTGCTCGGCGCGGCGCAGGTTCCGCTCGAACTCCTGCGGTGGCACCGCCTCGATGTCCCGCATCGGCTGGTAGAGGTCGATGGTCAGGCCGAGGTCGGCGGTGCGGGCCCGGATCTCTTCGGGGGTGAGCGGACTCGCGAGGAGATCGTTCTCGAAGATCTCCACCCCGTCGAACCCGGCCGAGGCGGCGGCGGTCAGCTTCTCGGTCAGGGATCCGCTGAGCGAGACGGTGGCGATCGAGGTACGCACGACGGTGCTCCTTGAGGGGGAGGAGGAGGGGGTCGGTGTAGGGGCCGGGGTCAGCCTCGGGCCGCCGCCGCACCCGCGAGTTCGGCGATGTCCGCGAGCATCCGCGCGACGTCCGGCTCGCGGCGCGTGAAGAGCCGGAACGCGTCCGCGGCCTGGAACACCGCCATGCCTCCGCCGTCGAGCGTGGCGCAGCCCAACTCCCTTGCGGTACGCAGGAGTTCCGTCTCCAGCGGGCGGTAGACGACTTCCGCGACCCAAAGGGACGGGCGCAGCAGGCCGGCGGGGAGCGGGAGCCCCGGGTGGGCGGCCATGCCGGTGGGTGTGGCGTGGACGAGGCCGTCGGCGCGGGCGAGGGGCTCTTCGATGCGGTCCGGGGTCCCGGCGGACGCACGGCCCTCGCCGAAGTGCCGGTTCAGCGACGCGGCCAGGTCCGCGGCGCGCTCGGGCAGTGCGTCCACGACGGTGAGGTGGCCGCCGCCCAGGGTGAGCACGGCGTGCGCGACGGCCGCGCCCGCGCCGCCCGCGCCGAGCTGCACGACCCGGTCGAGCGGGGCGTCGGGCAGGCCGCGGGCGAAAGAGGCCGCGAATCCGGTGACGTCGGTGTTGTGGCCGACGGCGCGCCCGTCCTCGAACACGACGGTGTTGACGGCGCCGAGCGCCTCCGCCTGCGGGGCGAGCTCATCGAGGTGCGCAATGACGAGCTGCTTGCAGGGGTGGGTGATGTTCAGGCCGTCGTAGCCCACGGCCCGGGCCGCCCGCACCAGGTCGCCGACCTGGTCGGGGGTGACACCCAGGTGGTCGATGTCGATCAGCCGGTAGAGATGGCGCAGGCCCTGGCGGTCGGCCTCCCGCTCATGGAGCGCGGGGCTCAGCGAGGGGCCGATGCCCGAACCGATCAGACCGACGAGACAGGAGTCCTGGGACACCGCGCTCCTCCTAATGTACGAACTGGTTCGTTAGTCATACCAGGAAGGCGTCATCCTGGAAAGGGCAGCCCGCCACCAGCCCCGACCCTGCTTCTACAATCACCAGCACCGAACCGACCCGGAGGAACGCATGGCCACAGTCGAAGAGCCGACGCGACCCGCCGGACGCATCCGCGACGCCGCCCGCACCCGGGCCGAGATCCTCGACGTCGCCACCCAGGAGTTCGCCCGCGCCGGATACACGGGCGCCCGCGTCGACGAGATCGCGGCCCGCACCCGCACCACGAAGCGGATGATCTACTACTACTTCGGCGGCAAGGAACAGCTGTTCACGGCGGTCCTGGAGCACGCGTACTCGGCGATCCGGCAGGTCGAGCAGGAGGTCGACGTCGACCATCTGGACCCGGTCGCGGCCATCCGCCGGCTCGCCGAGCTCACCTTCGACCACCACGAGGCGCACCCCGACTTCATCCGCCTGGTCTCGATCGAGAACATCCACGAGGCGGAGCACATCGCCGCCTCCGAACAGCTCGGCGCGCTCAACTCGCCCGCGATCGAGGTGATCCGCCGCATCCTCGACGCCGGACGCGCGTCGGGCCTGTTCACGGCCGGGATCGACGCCGTCGACCTGCACGCGATGATCAGCTCGTTCTGCTTCTTCCGGGTCTCGAACCGGCACACGTTCGGCGCGCTCTTCGGCCGCGACCTGGTGGCGGAGGACCGGCGCGAGCACTACCGGACCATGCTCGGCGACATGGTCATCGCCTATCTGACGGCGGACCGCACCGGGGACTAGAGGGTGCCGGGAGGGCACCTCGTGCGGAAGTTCTCGCGGCCCACCTCTTGACACGCGGGTAACGCCAGCGCAACATCCGTAGCCAATCCACTACTAACTACCCAGTGGGTTAATTAACCGCTCGCCCCCACCCCAGGGCCGGCGAGAGACACCGCGACACCACCCCGCACCCCTCCGCTCGCTTCACCGCCGAAGCGTCCCCCTAGGAGTACGCCGTGACCGTCCCCTCCCCCGGCGCCGCCGCGCCGCCACAGGCCCCCGAGGGCCAGCCGCGCAAGGCAGCTCTCGCGGCCTGGACCGGCAGCGCCCTGGAGTACTACGACTTCTTCATCTACGGCAGCGCCGCGGCCCTGATCTTCCCCAAGGTCTTCTTCGACGAGTCCGACCCCGCGAACGCGACGCTGCTCTCCCTCGCCACCTTCGGCGTCGCCTACGCCGCCCGCCCCGTCGGCGCGCTCTTCCTCGGCCACATCGGCGACCGGCTCGGCCGCAAGAAGATCATGGTCTTCACGCTGATCCTGATGGGCCTGTCCACCTTCCTCATCGGCTGTCTGCCGAGCCGCGCCCAGGTCGGCTCGCTCGCCCCCGTGCTGCTCGTGCTGTGCCGCGTGCTCCAGGGCATCTCCGCCGCGGGCGAGCAGGCCAGCGCGAGCTCGATGACGCTGGAGCACGCGCCGCCGGGCCGACGCGGCTTCTTCACGAGTTTCACCCTCAGCGGCACGCAGGCGGGCCAGCTCATCGCCACCCTCGTCTTCATCCCGGTCGCGGCCCTGCCCGAGGACCAGCTGCTCTCGTGGGGCTGGCGCGTCCCGTTCTGGCTGAGCGTCGCCGTCGCCGTCGTCGGGTACGCGATCCGGCGCTCCCTGGAGGAGACCCCGGCCTTCGCCAAGCAGGCGGCGACGGAGGGTGTCGTGAAACTGCCGCTGGCCGTACTGCTGCGCGACCACTGGGCCGACGTCCTGCGCGTCGTCGCCGGATCCCTGATCGCCTCCGTGAGCACGATCTTCACCGTGTGGGCCCTGTCGTACGCGACGAGCGACTCGGTGGGCATGGACCGGTCCGGGATGCTGTGGGTGGGCGCCCTCGCCAACGTGGCGGCCCTCGGCGCGATCCCGCTCTGGGCGAAGCTCTCGGACCGTATCGGCCGCAAGCCGGTCTACCTCGTGGGCGCCGTCGGCAGCGCCGTGCTCATGGCCTGCTATCTGTGGGCGATCTCCACGGGTTCGTACCCGCTGGTCCTCGTCCTCGGCATCCTCACCTTCGGGGTCGTGTACAGCGCGGCCAACGGCGTCTGGCCGTCCTTCTACGGCGAGATGTTCTCGACCCGCGTGCGGCTCTCCGGTGTCGCGATCGGTACGCAGATCGGCTTCGCGGTGGCCGGGTTCGCGGTGACGTTCGCGGCGCAGCTCGCGGGTCCGAACGGTGA
Organism: Streptomyces sp. DS1-CR2; assembly: GCF_055760475.1. Lineage (NCBI taxonomy): Bacteria > Bacillati > Actinomycetota > Actinomycetes > Kitasatosporales > Streptomycetaceae > Streptomyces > Streptomyces sp. DS1-CR2. Next base: position 6,809,268 of record NZ_CM147085.1, on the reverse strand, counting down.
CGACTGGTCCACGGTCGCCCTGTTCACCGCGGCCCTCTGCGTACCGCCGGTCATCGCGGCCCTCACCGCGCGCGAGACGCACCGGGTGCCCGCGGAGCGGCTCGGACTGCGCCCGGAGGCCGAGGCCGCCGACCGCGTGCCGGCGAAGGTCTGACCTCGCGCCGCCCCTCGACGACCGAACCGCCGCGCGCCGCCCCGCACTTCACCGCCGGAACTCATACCGCGCCGAAGCGGTCCCGGTGCGGCGGCGGCGCCGTAGGCTTGATCTCCCGGCCACAGATGGGGGATGGCATGCAGCGCTATGGACGGCTCCGGCAGATCCGGCGGCTCGACCCGGACCGGGACTGGCTGGCGATCTACCGGCTGACCGCCACCTACGAATTCCCGTGGGACCTGACCCGGGCGCTGGAGCTGGCGCTCTACCGCACCTACGCCGTGCCGAGCATCGGCCAACTGCTCGACCGGACAGCCGAACTGACGGAGCGTTCGCAGAAGCGGTACGACGACACCTCGCTGCTGCTGGACACCGTCGTCGAGCACGGCTTCGACAGCGTCCAGGGGCGCACGGCGGTCCGCCGCATCAACCAGATGCACCGCAGCTACGACATCAGCAACGACGACATGCGGTACGTCCTGTGCACGTTCGTCGTCGTGCCCAAACGCTGGATCGACGCCTACGGCTGGCGCCGCCTCTCGCGCCACGAGGTGATCGCCTCGGCGCACTACTACCGCGCGCTGGGCCGGCACATGGGAATCCAGGGCATCCCGGAGTCCTACGAACAGTTCGAGACCTGCCTCGATACGTACGAGGCCGAGCACTTCGGCCGGGACGAGGCCGGGCGCCGGGTTTCGGACGCGACGCTCACTCTCATGGCGTCCTGGTATCCGGGCGTCCTGGAACCGGTGCTGAAGAAGGCGACGGTCGCGCTGCTCGACGAGCCGCTCCTGCGCGCCTTCGACTACGAGCCACCGAGCCCTCTCACGCGCACGCTCGTCCGGGGCGCCGTCCGCCTGCGCGGCCGTGCGGTACGTCTGCTGCCGCCCCGCCGCGCGCCGCACCAGGCCCGCCAGAACTGGGAGATCAAGGGCTATCCGAACGGCTACCGGGTCGGCGAGCTCGGCACGTTCCCGACGCCGGGCCTGCGCGGCTGCCCCGTCCCGCACGCGGCGCCGCCCGGCGAGGGTTCAGGGGATCACAGGCCGCCACCGCGCACGACGTAACTGCATTGCGTGTACGAGTATCCCGGCCTGATCTCGCTTCCGGCGGCACGGTCGGAGACGGCCGCCGTCGTCGCGCGCGGCGCCGTGCGCGACGACGCCTCCGGCGGGCACGGCGAGCAGCACGATCCCTAGAGCTGTCGCCACAACTGGGCTGCGGAGTGGAGTGGTTGCGGCTCGCCGGGCCGCGTCCAGGGCGGCGAGGAGCAGCAGGAGCCCGTACCCGACGAACAGCCCGGCCTCGACCAGACGAAGCGTGACGGGATCATCCTGCTGCACGACATCTACAAGGGCACCGTGCCCGCGGTCCCCGGCGTGATCGACGAGCTCAAGGCGAAAGGCTACGTGTTCGTGACCGTGCCGCAGCTCTTCGCGCCGGGGAAGAGGGCGGCGGTGCCGCGCGTGCGCAGCAGGTCGGCCTCCGCGTGGAGGCCGCGTCCCGCGGGGTCGATGACGTGGGCGTCGTGTGCCATGGGGCGCTCCAGCCGGTGTGGGGGTTTCATGATCAAATCGGCACAACAGATCGTAGGGTCTCAGGAGTGAGGAAGCACGCGGTTCCGGCGCGCGCCGGGCAGCGCCGCGAAGAGCGCCGGCGGTTCTAGGATCCGGGCGTGGCCTTCTTCCGAATCACCCGTGAATCGCCGCTTTCCGCCGCCGAGGCGTGGCGCCGCATGACGGACTGGGAGCGGCACGGGGACGTCGTCCCCCTCACCCGCGTCAGGCTCGCGACCCCGCCTCCGACCGGCGAGGGCACCGTCTTCGTGCCGCGGACCGGCGTCGGGCGCCACACCTTCGACGACCCCATGGAGGTCGTCGACTGGGCGCCCCCGTACGGCGACTCGGCCGGGCGGTGCCGCCTGGAGAAGCGCGGCACGTTCGTCACCGGCTGGGCCGAGATCGAGGTGGCGCCGTACGGCGCCGGGTCCCTCGTCGCATGGCGCGAGGAGATCCGCGTCCGCCCGCTCCCGCGATGGTGCGACCCGCTGCTCGCGAGGGCGGGCCGCCTCATGTTCACACGGGCGGTCAAGAAGCTGCTCCAGTACGGAAGTTGAGCCGCGGGATCACTCACCCTCTTCCGATGACACGCCTGGCGCCCGCGAGGACCGCCGTCGCCAGGGTCCAGCCGGAGACCACGAGGAAGACGGCGACGGCCTTGCCCGCGCCCTGCGGATCCCAGGAGCCGCGATAGCCGAGACTCGCCACGGGGATGAGCAGGTCGACGCTGTAGAGGACCGGGTCCCAGGCCCGCTGCCCGGAGCCGCCGACCGCGCGCGGCTCGTGGTACGCGAACCACAGGGAGCCCGCGGCGGCCAGGGAGAGCAGCCAGACGAGCGCCCGGCGCGGGGCGTAGCCGTACCCGAACAGGAGGTCCTGGACCAGGCCCCAGGCGCGACCCGACAGCCGGTCGAGGCGGCGCACATGGCGCTCCCTCGCGTGCCGCACGGTGCGCGCGGACCGCTCGTCGCCCGCGCTCTCGTACGACGTCGCCAGCTGCTCGAAGGAGCCCGCGCCCGCGTTCGGGTCGCGGGTCAGCCAGCCGATGCGGGCGCGGACGTCGACGGGTCCGGCGGTCTGCAGGCGCTTGTACGTGAAGCCCTCGAGGTTGAGCCGGCCCGGGGCGGCCCAGGTGGCGGCCGAGTCCACGAGCACGTCGACGGCCGCGTCCTGGAGGACCACGGCGCCGGCCGGTGGTTCACGCAGATCGAGGCGGAGCCGTGGCGCCCGGAGCCGGCTCAGGAGCAGCGCGCCCGAGGGTCCGCCGATGACGCTGTCGTGGAATGTCACTACGCCCTCGATCGTGGCGGCGCGCAGCAGCACCTGCCCGGCGCTGCGGAAGCCCCAGTCTGCGTACAGGCCGCGCCCGCAGGCGAGTCCGGTGCCGTCGAGGCCGCCGACGTCCGCGCCGTCGAGGTTGAGGGCGTACGCGATCTGGGCGTCCCTCAGATAGAGGGCGCCGGAGGCGGTGAGGCCGCGCGCGTGGACCGAGCCCGACACGTTCAGGCGGGGGGCGAGCAGGGACCAGAGGCCGGAGTCGGCGACGGTGAGCTGTTCGACGACGAGGTTGCCGTCTATGCGCGCGTCGGCCAGTTCCAGTACGGCCGATGTGGAGTCCTCCGGCAGGCGGCGCGGGACTCGCGGGCCGTCACCGGCCGCGGGCGGGGCGGTCAGCGGCTGAGCGACGGGCGTTCCGCTGCCGAGCGTGGCTCCGGACAGCCGCAGGTCGCCGTCGACGGTGATCCGGTTCGCGTGCAGGGAGGGTGCTTCGGACCCCGACAAGTCCAGTGCGCCGACGGTGAGTTCGGCGAGGCGGAGTGGCTCGTCGAAGACGCAGTCGACCAGTTCGAGGACGGCGTCGATGCGGCAGCGGGACAGGTCGAGCCGGCCGCGTACGCGCAGCCCCTCGAATCTGAGCGGGCCGCCGGTGCCGTCCTCGTGTCCGGTGATCTCCTCGCGCAGCCGGGCCGCGTCGACCGTGTCACCCGGCGCCGGGCGCCACCTCGGACGCCTGCTCCCCCTGAGACGTGCCATCGTCGCCTCCCCCTTTCTCTTCCTCCTCGCAGGAGATATCACGCGAGGGCGAACACGCGCGCGGTCCTTGCGGTGATACTGAATCGATGGACCGCTCCTCCCAGTTCGCGCCGTTCGGTACGCGCGCCGCCGCGCTGCTCGGCCAGTGGCAGCAGCAGAACCACCGCCCGCTGACCGCCCCAGCCTGGCTCGACACCGGTGGCAGCGGTGCGTCCCTGGCCTCCGTGTTCGTCCGGGACAGCGATCCGGGGCGCACCAAACGGCGGATGATCATCAAGCTCTGTTCCCCGGACGGCGACTCCTCGATGGAACCGGGGCGGCTCGCTGCCGCGAGGCGGTCCCTGCCGAACGGCGATCCCTCGTTCCCCCGCGACCATCTGGTGGAGCAGCTCTACGATCCGATGCCGGTGGACGACGCCTGGCTGATGTTCCAGGGCTTCGCGGGCAACGACGAGACCATGGTGACGCTCAGCACGATCCTGCGGCAGCGGCGCATGCCCGGCGTCGCCGCGCAGATCACGCGGTCCCTGCTGGCCGACTGGAATCCGGACGAGGACTCGGACGGGCAGATGTCCGCGGCCTCGTTCGTCTCCGAACTCCTCGACCGGCGCCTCGAACCGGCGGAACCCCTGGCCGTCTGGGTCCGCGACAGACTGGGCCTCGACCTGGAAACCGCGTGGATCAGACTGGGCCGCACGAACGCCGCGCCGGTCCCCAACCCCGTACATCTGACGGGAAGTTGCCCGCTCGCGGGGCGCACCCTCGACTATCCGATGCGCGGCCGGGCGCACGGCGATCTGCACCCGGGCAACGTCATGGTGCCCAAGGAGCCCGACGCGGACATCGGCCGCTACGTCCTGATCGACCTGTCGCGCTTCGACGAGCGGGCGCTGCTCGCCCGTGACCCCGTGCATCTGCTGCTCTGCCTGGTGGCCGACTTCCTGCCGCACCTGTCCGACGACGCCCGCGCCGAGCTCCTCGACCTGCTCATCGGCCGGGACACCCCGGGTCTGCTGATCCCGCAGGGCCTGGCCCGGACGGTCGACGAGGTGCGGAAGGCACCGGGCGGCTGGCTGCACCAGCGCACCATCGCGGGCCAGTGGACCGGTCAGTGGCTCCTGTCGATGCAGGCGTGCGCGCTGATGTTCACGGCCCGCGTCCGGTACGACGCGCGGGACCGGTGGTGGTTCTTCCGGCTCGCGGCGGAAGCGGCCGGCGCTTATCTGGGGCCGGCCGAAGCGTACGAGCCGGGTGAGGTGAAGTTCGTGCCGGGGCCACAAGAGGCCGAACCGAAGGGGGTGGAGCTGGTGGCCGCGGCGGCGAAGGTGCCGGAGCAGGTGACACCGCCCGAAGCGAGGCCCGAGGCGGAGCCCGGTCCCGTACGTGTCCCCGCCCCCGCACCCGTACGGGAGTCAGCCCCCGAGACTCCCCCGCAGGCACTCCCGGGCACGCTCCCGGCGCTCCTCCTGGACCTCGGCAACGCCTTCGGGACCGGACTCGAAGAGCTCAGGCAGCAGGAGGCGGGGGCGGTCATCGCCAAGACGCTCGGCTTTGTCAGGGAGCGGGCCCACCGGGGACAGATCGATCTCTCGGCGCTGCTCGACGCCGCCGACGGCACCCTCGGCGAGGAGGACCGGTCCCGCCTCCACGCGGTCCGCGGGCACCTCGCCAGTGTCAGCGAGGCGGCGAACGAGCCGGAGTTCTCGTACAAACAGCCGTTGTTCGTACGGGACCTGGCTCATCGGGCCCTCGTCATGAGGATCGACCAGCTGCTCGGATCCGCGCGAGACGCCGCGCTCGGCCTTCAGGCCGGTCAGGCCACGGACCCGATCCGCCCGGAGGGTGCCCGCGCTGCGTCGGGGTGAATCGGCGTGTGGGCGCCGGTCAGCGCGACGCCGCTGCCGCCGCGCCGGCTCGCGACGATCTCCGCGGCGATGGACAGGGCCGTCTCCTCGGGGGTGCGGGCGCCCAGGTCGAGGCCGATCGGCGAGCGCAGGCGCGCCAGTTCGAGTTCGGTGACGCCGACGTCGCGCAGGCGGTCGTTGCGGTCGAGGTGGGTGCGGCGGGAGCCCATGGCGCCGACGTAGGCGACGGGCAGGCGCAGCGCGAGCTGGAGGAGCGGGACGTCGAACTTGGCGTCGTGGGTGAGGACGCACAGGACGGTGCGTCCGTCCGTCCGCGTGCGCTCCAGGTACTTGTGCGGCCATTCCACGACGATGTCGTCGGCGTCGGGGAAGCGGGCCGGCGTGGCGAAGACGGGGCGCGCGTCGCACACCGTCACGTGGTAGCCGAGGAACTTGCCCACCCTGACGAGCGCCGCCGCGAAGTCGATGGCCCCGAAGACGATCATGCGCGGAGGGGGGACGGACGACTCGACGAGGAGGGTGAGGGGCCGGCCGCAGCGCGAGCCGCTCTCGCCGATCTCCACGGTGGCGGTGCGTCCGGCGTCCAGGAGCGCGCGGGCCTCGCCGGCCGCGGTGCGGTCCAGTTCGGGGTGCCCGCCGAGGCTGCCCTCGTAGCCGTCTGCGAAGCCGCTCTCGGGGTCACTGCCGTCGCGTACGAGGATGGCGCGGCCCATGAGTTCGGCCGGGCCCTGGGTGATGCGCGCGACCGCCGCCGCCCTGCCTCGGGCGGCGGCGGACAGCGCCGCCGCGAGCACCTCCCGTCCCGGGGTGTCCGCGCGAACCGGGGTGACCAGGATGTCGATGATTCCGCCGCAGGTGAGTCCCACGGCGAAGGCGTCGTCGTCGCTGTAGCCGAAGCGTTCGAGGACAGTCTCGCCGTCCTGGAGCGCCTGTTGGCACAGTTCGTAGACGGCGCCCTCCACGCAGCCGCCGGAGACCGAGCCGATCGCAGTGCCGTCGCTGTCGACGGCGAGTGCGGCGCCCGGCTGCCGGGGCGCGCTCCCGCCGACGGCCACCACGGTGGCCACGGCGAAGTCGCGTCCCTGCTCGACCCACCGGTGCAGCTCTTCGGCGATGTCCAGCATCTCTAGGTCTCCTTGTCGGTTGCGTGGAGGGCGCGGGGCCCTCACGGGCCGGGCGTCAGTGGACGCCCAGCCATCCTTCGATCGGGTTGAGGGCGAAGTACACGAGGAAGATCACTGTGAGGCCCCACATGAAGGCCCCGATCTCCCGGGCCTTGCCCTGGGCGACCTTGATGGCGACCCAGGAGATGACGCCCGCGGCCACACCGGTGGTGATGGTGTACGTGAAGGGCATCAGGACCACGGTCAGGAACACCGGGATCGCGGTGGCGCGGTCCGCCCAGTCGACGTGCCGGGCGTTCATCATCATCATCGCGCCGATGACGACGAGCGCGGCGGAGGCGACCTCCTGGGGCACGATCGCGGTGAGCGGGGTGAAGAACAGACAGGCCGCGAAGAACAGGCCGGTCACGGCGGACGCGAGTCCTGTGCGGGCTCCCTCGCCGACACCGGTCGCGGACTCGACGAACACGGTCTGACCCGAGCCGCCGGCGACACCGCCGATGGCGCCGCCCGCTCCGTCGATGAACAGAGCCTTGGACAGGCCCGGCATGCGGCCCTTGTCGTCGGCGAGCTCGGCCTCGGTGCCGACGCCGATGATGGTGGCCATCGCGTCGAAGAAGCCGGCGAGGACCAGAGTGAAGACGATCATGCCGACGGTCATCGCGCCGACTTGGCCCCAGCCGCCGAACTCGACCTGCCCGAAGAGCGAGAAGTCGGGCGTCGAGACCGCGCTGCCGTGCAGTTCGGGGGCTCCGTTGGCCCACTGCTTGGGGCTGATCACGTCGAGCGCGTTGAGAATCATCGCGACGACGGTGCCGGTGATGATGCCGATCAGGATGGCGCCGGGGGTGTTACGGGCCTGGAGCATGAAGATCAGGAGCAGGGTGCCCGCGAAGAGTAGGACGGGCCAGCCGGCGAGTTCTCCGGTGGCGCCGAGCGTGAGCGGGGTGGCCTTGCCGACCTGTACGAAGCCGGACTTGTAGAGGCCGATCAGGGCGATGAAGAGGCCGATGCCCATCGTGATGCCGTGCTTGAGCGCGAGAGGAATCGCGTTCATGATCATTTCACGGAGACCGGTGACGACCAGGAGCATGATCACCACGCCGTACATCACGCACATGCCCATGGCCTGCGGCCACGTCATCTCGGGTGCGACCTGCGAAGAGATCACACCTGAGACGGAGAGGCCGGCGGCGAGTGCGAGCGGCACCTTGCCGACGAAGCCCATGAGGAGCGTGGTGAACGCCGCGGCGAAGGCGGTGGCGGTGATGAGGGCCTTCTGGCCCATCATGTCGCCCGCCACGTCCTTGCCGGACAGGATCAGGGGGTTGAGCAGCAGGATGTACGCCATGGCCATGAAGGTCGTGACGCCGCCGCGCACCTCACGCGCGACAGTCGATCCTCGTTCGGATATGTGGAAGTACCGGTCGAGCCAAGACCTGCCGGCCGACGGACGCGAGCCTGCGCCCGCGTCCTCGGCGGTGGTCTTCGGCTCCAGGGACTGCTGGGTCATGGTGCCTACTCCCAAGGTTCACAGGGACACCCGCACAAACTTCGTTGGAGATCGCGGGATTTGGGATGCTGCGTGGGCTGCACGACCCGGGGGACGGCCCGAGACGAACGGGGTAATGCGTAGCTGTGTTACGCAAGAAACCGTGTTGCTGGTGTTGTTGCCGGTGGTGCTGGTGGTGCTGGTGCTGCCTTTGGTGCTGGTGGTGCTGGAAAGAACCGCGAGCGGTGCGGTACTTGAAGGCTCCGGACGGTGCGGGCTGGGAAGTGTGACGTTCCTGGGAGGCACGCACCGTCCGGAGAGCTCTGTCAGGCCGGGCCCGTTCCCGTGAGGTGCTCGGGGCGTACCGGAGTCCGGTCGAGCTCCAGGCCCGTCGCGTTGCGGATCGCCGCGAGGACGGCCGGCGTGGACGACAGGGTCGGGGCCTCACCGATGCCGCGCAGCCCGTACGGGGCGTGGTCGTCGGCGAGTTCGAGCACATCGACCGGGATGGTCGGCGTGTCGAGAATCGTGGGGAGCAGATAGTCCGTGAAGGACGGGTTCCTGACCTTCGCGGTCTTGGGGTCGACGACGATCTCCTCCATCACCGCGATGCCCATGCCCTGGAGCGTGCCGCCCTGGATCTGCCCGACGACGGACAGCGGGTTGAGCGCCTTGCCGACGTCCTGGGCGCAGGCCAGCTCGATGACCTTGACCAGGCCGAGCTCGGTGTCGACCTCGACGACGGCGCGGTGCGCAGCGAACGAGTACTGCACGTGACCGTTGCCCTGACCGGTGACCAGGTCGAAGGGGACGGTGGGCCGGTGGCGCCACTCCTCCTCCACCTCGACGACCTCGCCCTCCAGGACGTCGACGAGATCGGCGAGGACCTCGCCTCCGTCGGTGACGACCTTGCCGCCCTCCAGGAGGAGTTCGGCCGTCGCCCACGCCGGGTGGTAGGTGCCCATCTTGCGGCGCCCGATCTCCAGGACCCTCTCGCGCACCAGCTCGCAGGCGTTCTTGACGGCGCCGCCGGTCACGTACGTCTGACGCGACGCGGACGTGGAGCCGGCCGAGCCGACCTGCGTGTCGGCGGGGTGGATGGTCACCTGCCCGACGCCCAGCTCGGTGCGGGCGATCTGCGCGTGGACGGTGATGCCGCCCTGGCCGACTTCCGCCATGGCGGTGTGCACGGTGGCAACGGCCTCGCCGTTGATGACCTCCATGCGCACCTTGGCGGTGGAGTAGTCGTCGAAGCCCTCGGAGAAGCCGACGTTCTTGATGCCGACCGCGTAACCCACACCCCGGACGACGCCTTCGCCGTGCGTGGTGTTGGACAGACCGCCGGGCAGCTGGCGCACGTCGGAGCCCTCGCTGGACTCCCACTGGCGCTCCATCGGCAGCGGCATCGCCTGGACCCGGCGCAGCAGTTCGGCGACCGGGGCCGGGGAGTCGACCGGCTGGCCCGTCGGCATGAGGGTGCCCTGCTCCATGGCGTTGAGCTGCCGGAACGCGACCCGGTCCATGCCCACCTTGTCCGCGAGCTTGTCCATCTGGGCCTCGTACGCGAAGCACGCCTGGACCGCGCCGAAGCCGCGCATGGCGCCGCAGGGCGGGTTGTTCGAGTAGAGCGCGATCGCCTCGATGTCCACGTCGTCGATCACGTACGGACCGACCGAGAGCGACGAGGCGTTGCCGACGACCGCCGGCGAGGCGGAGGCGTAGGCGCCGCCGTCGAGGACGATCCTGCACTTCATGTGCGTGAGCTTGCCGTCCTTGGTCGCCCCGTGCTCGTAAGTGAGCCTCGCGGGGTGGCGGTGGACGTGCCCGAAGAACGACTCGAAGCGGTTGTAGACGATCTTGACCGGCTTGCCCGTGCGCAGCGCCAGGAGGCAGGCGTGGATCTGCATGGACAGGTCCTCGCGGCCGCCGAAGGCGCCGCCGACGCCGGAGAGCGTCATGCGGACCTTGTCCTCGGGCAGGCCGAGGACGGGGGCGATCTGCTTGAGGTCCGAGTGCAGCCACTGCGTGGCGACGTACAGGTCGACGCCCCCGTCCTCGGACGGCACGGCCAGACCCGACTCGGGGCCGAGGAACGCCTGGTCCTGCATGCCGAAGTAGTACTCGCCCTTGACGATGAAGTCGGCCTTCTTGGCGGCCTCTTCGGCGTTGCCGCGGACGATCGGCTGGCGGTGCACGATGTTCGGGTGCGGGACGTGGCCGATGTGGTGGTCGTCGCGGCCCTCGTGGACGAGGATCGCGTCCGGCGCGGTCGCGCTCGCCTCGTCGGTGATGACGGGGAGTTCGCGGTACTCGACCTTGATCTTGGCGGCGGCGCGGCGCGCGGTCTCCGGGTGGTCGGCGGCCACGAGGGCGACGGGCTCGCCGTGGTGGCGGACCTTGCCGTGGGCGAGTACCGGGGTGTCCTGGATCTCCAGGCCGTAGTTCTTCACGTCGGTCGGCAGGTCGTCGTACGTGAGTACCGCGTAGACGCCGGGAGTTGCGAGGGCCTCGCCCGTGTCGATGGAGAGGATCTCGGCGTGCGCGACCGGGGAGCGCAGGATCTGTCCCCAGAGCATGTCCTCGTGCCACATGTCGGACGAGTACGCGAACTCGCCGGTGACCTTGAGGGTGCCGTCCGGGCGGAGCGTGGACTCGCCGATGCCGCCCTTGGTCCTGGAGCCCTGCGTGACGTTGAACGGGATGCCGGTGGTGCGTGTGTCGGCCATGGCGTCAGGCTCCCTGGCTCGGAACAGTTGCGGTCTGGCGCGCGGCGGCGAGCCGTACCGCGTCCATGATCTTCTCGTAGCCCGTGCAGCGGCACAGGTTGCCCGACAGGGCCTCACGGATGTCCGCGTCGGACGGGTCCGGGGTCCGCTCGAGCATCTCGTCGGCGGCGACCAGGAGACCCGGCGTGCAGAAGCCGCACTGGACGGCGCCGGCGTCGATGAACGCCTGCTGGATCGGGGAGAGTTCATCGCCCCCGCCGGTCTGTGAGTCGCTCGGCCTGGACTGCCACTGCTGGGCGTCCTGGAGCGAGGTGCCCGCCTTGCCGGCCTTGCCCGCGTCGTCGCCGCAGGCGCCGCTCGCGCAGCCCCCGTGCTGCGCGCGCTGCCTGGCGAAGTCGGCGAGACCCTCGACGGTGACGACGTCACGGCCCTCGACCTGGCCGGCCGCGACCAGACATGAACAGACCGGTACGCCGTCGAGGCGGACGGTGCAGGAGCCGCACTCACCCTGCTCGCAGGCGTTCTTGGAGCCGGGCAGCCCCATGCGCTCACGCAGGACGTACAGGAGGCTCTCGCCCTCCCACACGTCGTCGGCTTCCTGCTGACGGCCGTTGACCGTGAAATTGACGCGCATTACGCGACTCCCTCCGTGCTTGCGGCGGTACCGCGGTAGGACTCCCAGGTCCATGTCAGGGTGCGGCGGGCCATGATGCCGACGGCGTGCCGGCGGTAGCTCGCGGTGCCCCGGACGTCGTCGATCGGGTTGCAGGCGGCCGAGCAGAGGTCCGCGAACTGCTTGGCGACCGAAGGGGTGATGATCTTGCCGTTGTCCCAGAAGCCGCCCTCTTCGAGCGCAGCGTTCAGGAATTCCTCGGCGGCCTTGGCCCGGACCGGGGTCGGCGCGGCAGAGCCGATGCCGGTACGGACCGTGCGGGTCTCGGGGTGCAGCGCCAGGCCGAAGGCGCACACGGCGATGACCATCGCGTTGCGGGTGCCGACCTTGGAGTACTGCTGCGGGCCGTCGGCCTTCTTGATGTGGACGGCCCGGATGAGCTCGTCGGCGGCGAGCGCGTTGCGCTTCACGCCGGTGTAGAACGCGTCGATCGGGATCCGGCGCGAGCCGCGTACGGACTCCACCTCGACCTCGCAGTCGGCGGCGAGGAGCGCGGGGTGGGCGTCACCGGCGGGCGACGCGGTGCCGAGGTTGCCTCCGACGCCGCCGCGGTTGCGGATCTGCGGCGAGGCCACCGTGTGCGAGGCCAGGGCCAGGCCGGGCAGCTCGGCGCGCAGGTTCTCCATGATCTTGGTGTAGGGGACGGAGGCGCCGAGGCGGACGGTGTCCTGCCCGACCTCCCATTCGCCGAGCTCTCCGATGCGGTTCAGGTCGAGGAGGGACTCGGGGCGCCGGTGGTCGAAGTTGATCTCGACCATCACATCGGTGCCACCCGCGAGCGGCACAGCGGTGGGGTGCTCGGCCTTGGCGGCGAGCGCCTCCTCCCAGCTGGCGGGGCGAAGGAAGTCCATGAGCGGCTCTCTTCTTCGTTGATCTCGTGGTCGGTCGTTCGAACGGATCGAGCCACGGGATGTGCGGACCTCGAAGGCTCGTTCATGTGCTGTTTACGTGGAGTGGGCTCAGTACACAGCGCGGCACTCCGCCGTGGTCAGTCACGGAAACCATGAAGGAGTTGGCTGGCCAACCGGGACGTCTTGTAGATTCATATAAACGGAGGGCACCGGGAGCCTCACCGCTTTCCCCTTGAAGCGCAGAACCACACACAACACGGACACGGTGCCCGGGAAGCGGCCCCGGCCGCCTCACCGTCAGGCAAGCACAATCTTCGAGACAGATCGGCGGCAATGAGATGCGGCTGCGCGCCCTCCTTGATACAGACGCGCTGGGCCTCAGGCTGCTCGGCGGCGAGGACGAACTGGACCGCACCGTGCGCGGTGTGATGACCACGGACCTGCGGGACCCCAGCCGCTACCTCTCCGGCGGCGAGCTGGTCCTCACCGGGCTCGCGTGGCGCCGGGACGCGGCGGACTCCGAACCGTTCGTCCGCATCCTCGCGACGGCCGGCGTGGCCGCGCTCGCGGCCGGTGAGGCCGAGCTCGGGGCCATTCCCGACGACATCGTCGAGGCATGCGCGCGCCACCGGCTCCCGCTGTTCGCGGTGAACGAGTCCGTCGCCTTCGCGACGGTCACCGAGCACGTCGTGCGCCAGGTCTCGGGCGAGCGGGCCGGCGACCTGGCCGCCGTCGTCGACCGGCACCGGCGCCTCATGACGTCCGGCCCCGCGGGCGGCGGCCCCGACGTGGTCCTCGACCTTCTCGGCACCGACCTCGACCTGCGCGCCTGGGTACTCTCCCCCGCGGGCCGGGCCATCGCCGGGTCGAGCGCGGCGGGCCCCGAGCTGGCCGCCGGCGTCTGCGCCCGTCTCGCCGCCGAGCACCTGGCGGCCACCCGCACGGGGCGGCGCGGGCCGCACCGGGTGACGATCGAGGGGGGCGGCGCGAAGCGTCTCGATGAGGGGCGGCGGCCGGGCGACGGGCCGGGCGGCACGACGTACTCGCTCTTCCCGATCCGCAGCGCGGGCCGCGGCGCGGCGCCCGCCTCCCGCGACGTGCGCGAGACGGTCCTGTCCGACTGGCTGCTCGCCGTCGAGGCGGACGCGAGCGACTGGCCCGAGGAGCGGCTCGACCTGCTCCAGGGCGTGACCCAGCTGATCGCCGTCGAGCGCGACCGCCGCGACGCGGCCCGCACCGTGCGCCGCCGGCTCGCGCAGGAGGTCCTCGAACTGGTCCAGACGGGCGCCGCCCCCGCCGAGATCGCCGCACGCCTGCGCGTCGCCGCGCCCGTGCTGCTCCCCGGCCTCGGCGCCGCCCCGCACTGGCAGGTCATCGTGGCGAAGGTCGAGTGGGACAGCGGCGACATCGAGGGCGGCCCGGTCGCCCAGTCGCTCCTTGAGGAGATCCTCGTCGACCCCCTGTCGGCGGGGCCCGAACCCTCCGACCGCATCGCCGTCGCCCACAACGGCGACGAGGCCATCGCCCTGGTGCCGCTGCCCGCCGTGCCGGACGAGCACGACGGGGCGCAGGCGGGGCTGCACGCCGACGCGCTCCTGGAATCCGTACGCGATCCGCTGACGGCGGGCCTCGCGGACGACGGGCGGCTCACGCTGGGCGTCAGCGCCGCCGTGCACTCGGCGGAGGGGCTGCGCGGGGCCCTGGAGGAGGCCCGGCACGCCCGGCGCGTCGCCGGAGCCCGTACGGGGCGCGTGTGCGCCGCGGGGCACCAGGAGCTGGCCTCGCACGTCCTGCTGCTGCCGTTCGTCCCGGACGACGTGCGCCGCGCCTTCACGGCCCGCCTCCTCGACCCGCTGCGCGACTACGACCGCAAGCACCGCGCCGAGCTCATTCCGACCCTGGAGGCGTTCCTCGACTGCGACGGTTCGTGGACGCGCTGCGCGAGCCGTCTGCACCTCCACGTCAACACGCTGCGCTACCGCGTCGGGCGGATCGAACAGCTCACCAACCGCGATCTCTCGCGGCTCGAGGACAAGCTGGACTTCTTCCTGGCCCTGCGTATGAGCTGAACTCGGGCCGCCCGAGGGGTGTTTCGAACCCCGTCCGCCACCCCATGCGTTTGTGAAATCTTTCACCTACCCCCTTGGCCGAGTGCGCACATCCATGCTGAGATGCGCGCACGACAGCTCGGCTCAATGGTGTGCTCGGGGAGGGCAACGTGGCGCATACCGCCATGTCTGGTTCCGGAACGACTGCAGGGGACGATCCACTCCAGACCGCGGTATGGCGGCTGCGCTCACGCGCCTGCTGGACCGACGCGGCCGCGCTGCTCGAGCGGCTCGCCGCGACGGACGCGCGGGCCGCGCTCCAGCGGGCCGCACTGCTCGGGGAGCGCTGCCTCTACACCGAGCAGGGCTGGGCCGCCGCGGAGGACGCGCTGCGCGCCGCCGAGGCCCTGGCCCACGACGACGGCGAACGCGGCGCCGCGGCCTGCGAACGCGGCCAACTCGCCTACTCGTCAACGCTGTTGGGGGTACGGGACCGGGCCGACGAGGCGCGCTCCGCGCTCGGCAGGGCCGCAGCGCTGCTCCCGCCCGGCGCCCCTGGACGCGCCCTGCTGGACTTCCGGCGCGGCCTGATGGCGGAGAACCTGTCCGACTCGCCGCAGGCGGCCAGGGCCGCGTACCGCAGGGCCCACGCGGGTGCGACGGCGCACCCCGATCCGCTGCTGCTGTCCTTCACCTGGCGCCATCTGGCCGGACTCGCCCTGCGCGACGGCGAGTTGACGGAGGCCCGGCACGGTTTCGCCGAGTCGCTGCGCATCCGCGAGGAACTCGGCTACCTGGTGGGCACGGCCCCGGCGCTCGCCTCCCTGGCGGAGGCGGAACCCGACCCGGAGGCGGCGGCCCGCTTGCGCGCGGAGGCGTCCCGCCTGTTCCGCCTCCTGGGCGGCGTCCCCACCTGGCTGGCGGAGCACCTGCCGACGGCGGCCTGACGGTCCGGTGTGGGCTGATGGCGGCGCGGTCAGGGGGTGTCCGCCGCCCCGGCGAAGTGCTCCCGTACCAGCGCCCGCACCACCGTGAGGTCCTGGGCCTCCAGGGCCGCGAGGAGTGCCATGTGTTCCGCGGCGTCGGCCACCAGGTCGGCGCGGCGGGACAGCGGTCCGCCGCCGGGCAGGGGCCACTGCGAGCGGCGGTGCAGGTCGTCCGCGACCTGTACGAGCTGTTCGTTGCCGCCGAGGGCGAGCATCGCGCGGTGGAAGGCGCGGTCCGACTCCGCGTAGTGCGCACGGTCGCCGCCGGCGGCCGCGACGGCCGTCGCGTCGGCGAGGGGCCGCAGCTCGGCCCAGCGCGCCACGGGCACCGTACGGGCGAGTCGCAGCACCACGGGCACCTCGATCAGGGCCCGCACCTCGGCCAGCTCGGCGAGCTCGCGGGCGCTGCGCTCGGTGACGCGGAAGCCGCGGTTCGGCACGACCTCGACGGCGCCTTCGCGGGCCAGCTGCTGCATCGCCTCACGGACGGGCGTCGCCGAGACGCCGAGGCCGTCCCCGAGGGCGGGCGCGGAGTAGACCTCGCCGGGCACGAGGTCGCCGTCGACGAGCGCGGTGCGCAGCGCGTCGAGCACCTGCCCGCGCACGGAGGTCCGCTCGACGCGGGGGCGCGGCAGCGGCGTCTCGCTGTGGGTGTGCTCGCCCCGGGTCTGCTCGGGCACCTGGTGCCACTCGGCGGTGCCCCGCCGCTCGGGAATGCCCGCGGGCAGCCCTGAGGCGGCGCTGTCGGCGCGCGTTCTGGCCTGCTCCACCCAGGTCCTCCCCGGTCGTCGGCAATCCGTGGAATTCGTCCAACGCAGAACGATAGGCCGATGGGCCCTCAGTTCAAACCCCCGACCGTTCGGGTAAGGTAAGGCTTACCTGCTAACGATCGCGATTCGGTGGTCTCCTGCATGCCTTTTCCCGCATCGGCCCCCGTGGCCACCAGCGCGCTCACGCCCGCGTACACCCGCCTGACCGAGGTGTTCGCGGGTCTGCGGATCACGGAGCTCGCCGAGACCGAGCAGCCCCCTCAGGGCAGCGGCTGGGTCGCCGCCGCCCGGCTCGCGGAGGGCGGACCCGCCCTCGACGCGTTCCTCGCGTGGGACAACGCACAGGTGCTCAAGGACTACGGGCAGCAGGCCCGCCCGGACGTCGTCGCCAGCTTCGGCCTGCACCGTTACGCCTGGCCCGCCTGCCTGCTGGTCACGGTGCCGTGGTTCCTGGACCGCCGCGTCCCGCGCTTCCCCGTGACGAACGTCGCCTTCCAGCGCACCCTGGGCCGGATGGCGGTACGCGTCACCGACTTCGCCTGCCTGCCGGGCGACCCGGCCGCCGCACTGCCCGGCGCCCACGTCGTGCCGGACGAGGAGGCGCTGCGGGCCGAGGTGCGCGCGGCCGTCGCCGACCACCTGGGCCCGGTGCTCACCGGATTCGGGCCGCGGATGCGGCGCGGCCCGCGCGCCCTGTGGGGCATGGCGACCGATGAGATCGTCGAGGGCCTGTGGTACATCGCCCATCTGCTCGGCGAGGAGCGCCGCGCGATGCAGGAGCTCGAACTGCTGCTGCCCGGCATGACGAAGCCGTACGTCGGCAAGCCCGCGTTCCGTGAACTCACCGGCCCCGAGGGGCAGTCGCTGCCGACGCGCGACCGGGCGAGCTGCTGCCTCTTCTACACCCTGCGCCCCGAGGACACCTGCGTGACGTGCCCCCGCACCTGCGACGCGGACCGTGTGTCGAGGCTGAGCGCAACCGCCTGAGCGCGCGATAACGGCAACCCCTTCTCCATGAACCGCCCTTTCGGCTGACGTAATTCGAACTCAACTTCCCTCACCCTCAAGGGAGTTCGAGCGCATGCCCGCTTCGTACGCCCCCCTCGCACTCCAATGGCGTTCTCTTGTCCCGAAACTCCTTGCGGGCCAGTGGCCTTGAGCCAATATGGCGGCCGAAAAGCCCTACCGCGATGCAAGGGACCCCAGATGAGACTGACCGACATATCGCTGGACTGGCTGCTTCCCGGCGCCGTGCTGCTCCTGGGCCTGCTGGCGGCGGTGGCGGTCCTCGCGCGCAGCAAGCGCGCCGGGGAGAAGGCGGCCGCATCGACCGACGACTCGTGGGAGCGCAGCGAGGAACGCCGCAGGCGCAAGGAGGCCGTCTACGGCACCGCGTCCTACCTGCTGCTGTTCTGCTGTGCCGCCGTGGCCGCCGCGCTCTCCTTCCACGGGCTTGTCGGCTTCGGCCAGCAGAACCTGAACCTGTCCGGGGGCTGGGAGTACCTCGTCCCGTTCGGCCTCGACGGCGCGGCCATGTTCTGCTCCGTGCTCGCGGTGCGCGAGGCGAGCCACGGCGACGCGGCGCTCGGCTCCCGGATACTCGTATGGACGTTCGCGGGCGCCGCCGCCTGGTTCAACTGGGTGCACGCGCCGCGCGGCATCAGCCACGCGGGCGCCCCACACTTCTTCGCCGGCATGTCCCTGTCTGCCGCGGTCCTCTTCGACCGCGCGCTGAAGCAGACCCGCCGCGCGGCCCTGCGCGAACAGGGCCTGGTGCCGAGGCCGTTGCCGCAGATCCGGATCGTGCGGTGGCTGCGCGCGCCCCGCGAGACGTACGGCGCCTGGTCGCTGATGCTGCTCGAAGGGGTACGCACCCTGGACGAGGCAGTGGAGGAGGTGCGCGAGGACAAGCGCGAGAAGGAGCAGACCCGGCTGCGCAGGCGCGAGCACGAGAAGCTGGAGCGGGCCCAGCTCAAGGCGATCAGCCGGGGCCACCCCACGCTCGGCGGGCGCGGAGGGCGCCAGGTGGACGTGCAGACCGCCGTCTCCGCGGGGGCCGGCACAGGGCAGGCCGGCGCGGAGCCTGCCATATCGCAGGACCCGCCGCCCTCACCTCAGGAACAGCTCCCGCTGCGCGCGCGTCCCTCCCTCCTGGCCGTCAAGAGCGGCCATGAAGCCGGCAAGCCCGTCACGGTCGACCTCACGGCGGAGGACGACACCCAGGCCCTGCCGCGGCTCGACTCACTGGAGCGCAAGCTCAAGGACCTCGAGCAGCAATTCGGCTAGGGGGCGTCCGAAGGGAGTTCGGCCCGGCGGGCGTGCCGTTCCGGGCGGTGGTCCCGCGGTGTCACGCGGGGCCGCCGTCCAGTTCGAACCAGACCACCTTGCCCACACCCAGTGCCCGTACGCCCCAGGCGTCCGCGAGGGACTGCACCAGGACGAGACCCCGGCCGTTCGTACCGTCGTCGGCGACCGGTGCGCGCAGCCTCGGCCTGCGCCCCACGAAGTCCCTGACCTCCACCCGGAGCCGCTTCGGCCCGACGGTGGCCGTGAGGACGGCGTCGTGGTCGGTGTGCACCAGGGCGTTCGTCACCAGTTCGCTGGTGAGCAGCTCCGCGGTCTGAGACCTCTCCGGCGGGCCCCACTCGTCGAGGAGTTCGCGCAGCGCGCGTCTCGCCTCGGGCACCGCCCGCAGATCGGACCGCCCCAGCCTGCGTCTGAGCTTCGCGCCGCCGTCGTCCGTCGTGCCGTCGTTCCCCGCCCCGTCGCCGCCCGGCGCTTCCTTTGTTGGGGAGCGTCCGGCCACCGTGGTGGGACCGCGCCCTCGTACCAGCCGTTTCATGTCCCCCGCCCGCACGCCGATGACCTTGACCCTTCTCCTGCGACCACGCTCGAACGCGTACACGGGAATGCATGCCCCGCACGCATGTCCGCACTCCTGTGGATTCATCCACCAACGAACTCGCGGCCCGGCGGGCGTGAGGAGGGCGACACGTACCGGCTACGGGCGCGGCATGTTGCGGATGTTGGAGCGGGCCATCTGCACCATGCGGCCGACGCCTCCGTCCAGGACGATCTTGGAGGCGGAGAGCGCGAAGCCCGTCACCATCTCGGCGCTGATCCTCGGCGGGATCGACAGGGCGTTGGGGTCGGTGACGATGTCGACGAGGGCAGGGCCCTTGTGCTTGAAGGCGTCCTTCAGCGCCCCGGCGAGCTGCTTCGGCTTCTCCACGCGCACCCCGTACGCGCCGCACGCACGGGCTACGGCCGCGAAGTCGGGGTTCTGGTTCGCCGTCCCGTACGACGGGAGCCCCGCCACGAGCATCTCCAGCTCGACCATCCCGAGGGATGAGTTGTTGAAGAGGACGACCTTGACCGGCAGGTCGTACTGGACGAGGGTCAGGAAGTCCCCCATCAGCATGGAGAACCCACCGTCGCCCGACATCGAGACGACCTGACGGTTCCGGTCGACGAACTGGGCGCCGATCGCCATCGGCAGCGCGTTGGCCATGGAGCCGTGCGAGAACGAACCGATCACGCGACGGCGCCCGTTGGGCGAGATGTAGCGCGCCGCCCACACGTTGCACATGCCCGTGTCGACCGTGAACACGGCGTCGTCGGCGGCGAGTTCGTCCAGCACGGAGGCGACGTACTCGGGGTGGATCGGGACGTGCTTCTCGACCTTCTTCGTGTACGCCTTGATGACGCCTTCGAGGGTGTCCGCATGCTTCTTCAGCATCTTGTCGAGGAAGCGCCGGTTCGTCTTCGACTGCACGCGCGGGGTCAGACAGCGCAGCGTCTCGCGCACGTCGCCCCACACCGCGAGGTCCAGCTTCGAGCGCCGGCCGAGGTGCTCCGGCCTGACGTCGACCTGGACGATCTTCACGCCCTTCTGCGGCAGGAACGCGTTGTACGGGAAGTCCGTGCCGAGCAGGATCAGCAGATCGCACTCGTGCGTCGCCTCGTACGCGGCGCCGTACCCGAGCAGCCCGCTCATCCCGACGTCGAACGGGTTGTCGTACTGAATCCATTCCTTGCCGCGCAGGGCGTGCCCGACCGGAGACTTGATCTTCTCGGCGAACTCCATGACCTCGGCGTGCGCGCCCGCGGTGCCGCTGCCGCAGAAGAGGGTGACCTTGGCGGCCTCGTCGATCATCTCGATGAGCCGGTCGATCTCCGTGTCGCCCGGGCGGATGGTCGGCCGGGACGTGACGACCGCCGTCTCGATGGACTTCTCGGGGGCGGGCCGGTCGGCGATGTCGCCGGGCAGCGTGACGACGCTGACGCCCGACTGGCCGACCGCGTGCTGGATCGCCGTCTGCAGGACGCGCGGCATCTGCTGCGGGTCGGAGATCATCTCGCTGTAGTGCGAGCACTCCTGGAAGAGCCGGTCCGGGTGGGTCTCCTGGAAGAAGCCGAGGCCGATCTCGCTCGACGGGATGTGCGAGGCGAGGGCAAGGACCGGGGCCATGGAGCGGTGTGCGTCGTAGAGCCCGTTGATGAGGTGCAGATTGCCGGGGCCGCAGGAGCCGGCGCAGGACGTCATCTTCCCGGTGATCTGCGCCTCCGCCCCGGCGGCGAACGCGGCGGTCTCCTCGTGCCGTACGTGGATCCAGTCGATCGCGGAGTTGCGGCGGATCGCGTCGACGACCGGGTTCAGGCTGTCACCGACGACGCCGTACATGCGCTTGACGCCCGCGCGGACGAGGATGTCGACGAACTGCTCGGCGACGTTCTGCTTGGCCATGACTCACGCGCCCCTTCACGAACCGGGTACTGACACTCGGGATACTCCCGGTCCCATGAATTCACAGCGTGCGCGGTTACGCCTCCCAAACAGCGGCGGCCGTGCGGTCGTCCGCGTACCCCTTGACCCGGACCTGGGTGTCCGCGAGGAAGGCGGTGAGGCCGGGCGGGCCGCTCCCGTTCCAGCGGCGCGTGAGGTGCCCGGACAGTTCCGGCTCGCCCCGCAGGGGCTCGGCGAGGCCTGCCGTGCACAGCAGGAGCGTGTCACCCGGGCGGGCGACGGAGGCGCGGAAGCGGAACGGGTCGCGGGGCTGCTCGGGTGCCGGCTCGTACGGGCTCGGCGGCGTGGTGATCCCGAGGTCCATGGTCAGGCGGTCGCCGTCGGGGGTCTCCGGTGGCGGTGAGCCGTAGCCGACGACGGGGGCGCCCGACACCTCGGAGACCTGCGGCTCGATGTCCTGCCACGCGCCGTCGCGCACCCGGAACAGGCCGCCTCCGCCGACGCCGAAGAACACGCGGGTGCGGCAGTCGGGGTCGGCGGGCAGCAGGAGGCAGCGCAGGCTCGCCGTGTACTCCTCCGGTTCGAGGCCCTGCTCGGCGGCGCTCGCCCTGAGTCTGCCGAGGCTGCGGTCGGTCAGGCGGTGCAGACCCGACTTGAGGTCGCCCCGGTGGGCGGCGCGGATGTCCTCGGCGAGGCGGGCGTGGCTGCGGCCGACGGCGCGGCCGATCCAGTCGCAGGCCTCGGCCGCCGCGCGGTGCGCTCCGGGTGCCGCGCGGGCGCCGGTGGCCATGGCGACCAGGATCAGGGCGCCGGGCCCCGTGCCGAACCGGGCGGTGAGCAGGCAGTCGCGGCGGGGCTCGCCCCGGTAGCGCGCGGAGTCGCCGCGCACGGACACCGCGCGCAGGGTCGATGTCCCGTATCTGGCGCCGTCCAGGACGGTGTCGGCGACGAGGTCGTCGAGGGTGTCGGGGTGGGCAGGCGGGAGCGCGGTGGGTTCGGCGTCGTAGGTGGGCGGGCCGTCGCCCACGTAGGGGATCACGGGGGGTGCGGGGCGGGGCTCGGGTTCGTCGGCGACGGGCGCGTCCTGGGCGGGGGTGACGTCGGGGGCCGTGTCGGGGGCGGGCGCATCGGCGTCGGCGGCGCGGAGGTCCGGCGCGGCGGCGGGAGGCGGTGGCGGTGATGGCCGGTGGCCGGGCGGCGGCCCGGGCGGGAAGCTCTGGGGGCGCCCCGGGGCGCGTGTCGGGGGTTCCCACGGGGCGCGTGGGGTGCCCGGTTCCGGCGACGGGTCCCCGGGCGGGGCAGGCGCGGGCGGTGTCCGTGGTGGTGGCGGTGCCGGCGGCGGTGACGGTGGCGGTGGCGGTGGCACCCTCCGCTGCTCCGGGACGGGCGCCTGCTCTGGGACCGGCGCCCGCTCGTCGGCCCGCTCGGGCCCCGGCGGCGAGACCGTCCCCGATGCCGAGGCGAAGCGGTCGTCGAGGGTGTCCGGGGCCGGGGCCGGACCCGTGTCGTCGGTGGAGTCGTCGTACAACTGCCCCCACCAGTCGTCGCCTTGACCGTGTCGGCCGGAGTGCCTCTCCCCCTGCTGGCTCATGCCCCTATTGTCCACCTCACGGGCCGTACGAAAACGGGACACTCGAAAACGACCAGAAATGGCCCGAAAAGACCAGGATCGACGCGAAAAAGGTCCGCCGGACGACCCCACCCCCCACGGGAGGGACGCCCGGCGGACCGGCTCGTTCGGTGATCAGCGCACGTCGTAGGCGCGCGTCACCGTCTGTTCGACCGAGTTGCCCTTGGAATCGGTCAGTTGGGCCTTCAGGGTGACTTGCCTGCCGGAGGCGCCCGCGTGGTTCACGGTCGCGCTCCACTTGCCGCCGTGCTCGGTCTCGTCGATCGCGGCCTTCACGTCACCAGGATCCGGTCGCCCGTGACGAGGGTGACGACGGAGCCCGCCCCCTCCTGCGCGGCCGCCTCGCTGCCGACGATCGGTCTCTTGGCGTCCCCCCGTGTTTCGGCCACGGTGGGCAGGGCCGCGGTGACGGCCAGGGCGACGGCGGTCGCCGCCACCGAGGCCGTACGCGATATCGCGCGCATCGCTCTCCCTCTCCCCAGGTGAAAGCGCAGGTGAATGCGGCGCAAAGGCCGTATTCCCGGCGGATGTTGGTGCTGCGGTGGCGCCACATTGGCAGAGAGAGCGGTGGTACGGGGAAGATGGGGCGCGGCGGGTTTGCGCCGTGGCCGTTTCCCGCCACGGTGCCGCCGGAACCGAGGCTCGGGGAGGGGCATCGCCGCATGCTGGGTGCGATAGGTCTGGACGAGATGCACGAGAGCACGTACCGCGCGCTCGTGTCGCTGGGCGCGGCCGACGTGCCCGATCTCGCGGGGCGGCTCGCCCTGGCCGAGTACGAGACCGAGCACGCGCTGCGCCGGCTCGAGCGGCACGGGCTCGCGGCGCAGTCGTCCGCGCGACCGGGGCGCTGGGTGGCCGCCCCGCCGGGCGTCGCGCTCGGCGCGCTCCTGACCCAGCAGCGGCACGAGCTGGAGAAGGCGGAGCTGGCGGCGGCGCTGCTCGCGGAGGAGTACCGGGCACAGGCCGCCGAGCCCGCCGTG
Organism: Streptomyces sp. DS1-CR2; assembly: GCF_055760475.1. Lineage (NCBI taxonomy): Bacteria > Bacillati > Actinomycetota > Actinomycetes > Kitasatosporales > Streptomycetaceae > Streptomyces > Streptomyces sp. DS1-CR2. The sequence continues at coordinate 6,785,629 of NZ_CM147085.1, read as the reverse complement.
CACGATCTGGTCGAGGTGGTCACGGGCGCAGCGGCCGTCGCGCAGCGGTTCCTCCAGCTTCAGCTGGGCGCGACGGACGAGGTGTGCGCACTGGTCACCGGCAATCCGATCGCCGTCTCGGGGATGGACAACGAGGCGGAGGAGCAGGCCGCCAGCCGGGGCGTCGCGTACCGGGTCGTGGTGGAGCGCGAGGTGCTCTCGACGCCGACGGGGCTGACCGAGCTGTCTGCCGCGATCGGGCGGGACGAGCAGGTACGGGTCGTGGACCGGGTGCCGACGAAGCTGGTGATCGCCGACGGGGCGCTCGCGATGGTGCCACTCACCTCGCGCACCGCGGAACCGGCGGCGCTCGTCGTGCACGCGAGCGGGCTCCTCGAGTCACTGTCCGGCCTGTTCGAGGCGGTCTGGCGGGACGCGCTGCCGCTGCGGCTCGGCGAGAGCGGCCGCTCGGTCACCGAGCAGGAGCCCGACGGCCCGGACGGCACGGACCTGGAGATCCTCTCCCTCCTTCTGGCCGGACTCACAGACGCGAGCGTCGCCAAGCAGCTCGACCTGGGCCTTCGCACGGTGCAGCGGCGGGTGAAGCGCCTGATGGAGCTGGCCGGTGTGACGACGCGGCTCCAGCTGGGGTGGCACGCGTACGAGCGGGGCTGGGTGTCACGGGACGTGCCGGGGTTGGACCGGGGCGGAGAGCGGGCCCTGGACCGGACTCAGGAGCGGGCCCTGGACCGGACTCAGGAGCGGGCCCTGGACCGGACTCAGGAGCGGGCCGGGGAGCGGACTCAGGAGCGGGCCGGGGAGCGGGACAGGGAGCGGGCCGGGGAGCGGGACAGGGAGCGGGCCGGGGAGCGGGACAGGGAGCACGTCGCGGAGGGCTGAGTTCCGCGGCTGGAAGCCGTCGGTGGTGGCGGAGCGTGAACCTCTGCGATCTGCACGTTCCGCCGTTGTCCGGCACTCTTGGCAGATGGGCGTGTGGGAACTCCTGCTGGTGGGAGTGGTGATGCTGCTCGGCCTGTGCGGGGTGCTCGTGCCCGGGGTGCCGGGGTCGTGGCTCGTGTGGGCCGGGGTCCTCGTGTGGTCGCTCCAGGACCCGAACGGGCTGGCCTGGGGTGTTCTGGTCGGAGCCACCGCTGTCCTGCTCGCCTCCCAGGTGCTTCGCTGGCAGCTTCCGCCGCGCCGGCTGCGCGAGAGCGGCGCCACGCGCCGCACCGCGACATGGGCGGGCGCCGGAGCCCTGGTGGGTTTCTGCGTGATCCCGGTGATCGGGTCGATCCCGGGGTTCATCGGGGGTATCTACCTCTGCGAGCGGCTGCGTCTGGGCCGGCACGGCGACGCCGTCGCCTCGACCCGGACCGCGATGCGCGCCGGCGGCTCAAGCATCCTGGCCGAACTCTTCGCCTGCCTGCTCATCGTGGGCGCGTGGATCGGGGCCGTGATCTGGGGCTAGACGCTCCGGTTCACATATACGTACAGCATCCATATAGCGCGAGTCACATCGGATCTCTCCCGGCATATTGACGAGCTCTCGTCACATCTCTAGCTTTCCGCGAGGGATAGCTCCGATGAATCGACGTCAGCTACGACACGTGGAGGCCGCGCCATGCCAAGACCGTCCAGAAGGACCGTGCTCGCCACCGGATCCACGCTCGCCGGGGCCGCGCTCGCGGGCGGGCTGCCGGCGCAGGCCACCGCCGCCACCGCGGCCGGGCTCCCCGCCACGGCCATGAGCGCACCCCCCGAAGACGCCTGGCGCACCGTCCTCGCCGACGCCGACCTCGTCTGGCAGAAGATGCCGAAGACCTGGTACGAGGGCCCGTATCTGGGCAACGGTCTCCTCGGCTCCGGGATCTACCAGGAGCCCGGGAAGAACGCGATCCGCTTCAATGTCCAGCACTCCGAGGTCCAGGACCACCGCCCGGAGTTCGGCTCCCTGTTCGGTCTGGCGCGGCTGCCCATCGGCTACTTCACGCTGGAACCCGTCGGCGCCATCACCGGCCTCGACTGGCGCCTGCGCCTTCGCGACGCGGAGCTGACCGGCACCCTCACCACCGACAAGGGCACGCTCACGATCCGCGCCCAGATCACCAACGCGCTCTCCGTCCTCGCCGTCGAGGTCACCCCGTCCGAGGGCGAACGCGGCTTCGCGGGTGGGTCTTCCACCCCGCCCGGTCGATCAGCCCGCGTGCCGCGTTCCAGCCGATCCCGGCCGGTTACGAGGGCAATCCGCCCGCCGAGTCCGGTGAGTACGACGGCGTCTTCGCCTGCGTCCAGCCGCTCCTGTCAGGCGGCCAGTACGTCACCGCCTGGCGCGAGCACACCCGTGGCGAGCGGCGGACGCTGTACGTGAACGTGGCGCACTCCTTCCCGAAGTCCACCGCCCGCGACCGGGCCGTCTCGACGGTGCGGGCCGCGGCCGTGCTCCCCTACGACGCCCTCGCCGTGACCCATCGCGACTGGTGGCACGCGTACTACCGCAAAAGCTTCCTGTCCGTCCCCGACGCGCGCATCCAGCGCTTCTACTGGATCCAGCTCTACAAGACGGCGTCCGCCGCCCGGCGGGACGCGCCCGTGATGGCGACCAGCGGCCCCTGGCTCGAGCCGACGCCGTGGCCCGCGACCTGGTGGAACCTCAACGTGCAGCTGGAGTACTGGCTGATCCACGGCTCGAACCACCTCGAACTCGACGCCGTCACACGGGCGCTCGGCGAATTCCGGGACAACCTCACGGCCGAGATGGCGGCCCCCTACCGAGCCGACTCGCTCGGCATCCCGCGCACCACGGACATGCACCTCGTCAACGGCGGCGCGACGAGCAACGCGCAGGGCTACGGTGTCGGCATCCCCGGCCAGGACACTCCGACGCCCGAGGTCGGCAACCTCACCTGGGCGCTGCACAACGTGTGGCTGAGCTACCGGCACACCATGGACGAGAAAATCCTGCGCGACGTCCTCTTCCCCCTGCTGCGCAAGGCGATCAACTACTACCTGCACTTCCTGGAGCCGGGAACCGACGGCAAGCTGCACCTGCCCGCGACGTTCTCGCCCGAGTACGGCGGCAACACGCGCGACTGCAACTATGACCTGATGCTCCTGACGTGGGGCTGCCGCACCCTCCTGGATTCGGCCGAACTCCTGGGCATCGAGGACGAGTTGGCGCCGCGCTGGCGCGAGGTCCTCGCCAAGCGCGTGGCCTACCCGACGGACACGAACGGCTTCATGATCGGCGCGGACATCCCCTTCGCGAAGTCCCACCGCCACTACTCGCACATGCTCGCGGTGTACCCGCTGTACGAGCTGACCGGCCGCACGCCCTCCGAACTCGCCCTGATCGAGAAGTCGTTGGCCCACTGGGTGGGCTTCGAAGGGGCCCTGCAGGGCTATACGTTCACAGGCGCGGCCTCGATGTCGGCGCTGCTCGGCAAGGGCGAGGACGCCCTGAAGTACCTGGGCCAGCTGATGTCCCGCTTCATCCAGGCCAACACCATGTACAAGGAGTCGGGCCCGGTCATCGAGACGCCGCTGTCGGCCGCCCAGTCCCTGCACGACATGGTGTGCCAGTCCTGGGGCGGCGTGATCCGCGTCTTCCCGGCCCTGCCCGCCGCGTGGAAGGACCTCGCCGTCCACAACTTCCGTACGCAGGGCGCCTTTCTGCTGAGCGCGGTACGCGAGGGCGGCACGACGCGCTGGGTGCGGCTCGTGAGCGAGGCGGGCGCGCCGTGTGTGGTGCGGCACGGCATCGCGGGCGCGGTCGACGTAACCGACGGCCGTGGCAGGCCGCTCCGCTACGAGGACGCGGCCGACGGCGCGATCCGGATCACCCTGCGCAAGGGCGAATCCGCGCTCGTCACGGCGAAGGGCGACCGCCCCGACCTGAGCGTCGGGCCGGTCACGGCGAACGCGCCGGCGGAGCGCTGGGGACTGCCCGCCTGACGCCCACGCGTATGCCCGCGGCCCGGGCCAGCCCGCCTCCGGGCAGACCCGGGCCGCGCACTCCCGCCATAACGAGATCACAAACCCTTGTCCTACCCCTAGGAGATACCGACTGGACGGTATTAGCCTCCCCGACCAGGCACACGCTGGCGCGTGTCTCGACAGCAGGGAGGCGTGATGTCGGTTTCGTCACCGGCGGACACGGAGCGGCGCACCAGCCGGCCGTTCCCCTCAGCTCTGAGCCACCTCGGCGGCAGACGGCTCGACCACTACCCCGAGAGTGGTCCCCGGTACTGGTACCTGGGCATCGTCGTGCTCGTCACGATCGTTCTCTACCACCAGCTGTACATCCAGTACGCGGTGTCGACAGCCATCATCAGCCACTACCACATGACGTTCCTGTACTTCGTCTACATATCGGTGGCCGCCAACGCGGTGGGCGCCTTCTCGTCCCTGGTGGCCGGTCTCGCCGACCGCTGGGGCCGGGCGAACATCGTGGTCTACGGCCTGCTGGTGGTCGGCCTGCTCACCACGTTCGCCCTGCCCAACGCGCCGGGCAAGGTGAGCTATCTGCTCATCTACGCGGCCGTGTCACTCGTCGAGGGCATGATTCTGGTGGCACCCCAGCGCTCATCAGGGACTTCTCTCCGCAGCTCGGCCGGGCCTCGGCGATGGGCTACTGGACGATGGGGCCGATCATCGGCAGCCTCGTGGTCACCGCCGTCACCTCCCGCACCTTCAGCGGCTCCACCACCTGGCAGGACGAGATCCGCTTCGCGGGCATCAGCGGCCTCATCATGTTCGTCGTCGCGCTGTTCGGACTGCGCGAGCTGGCCCCGGCGCTGCGCGACCAGATCATGGTGAGCCTGCGCGACCGCGCGCTGGTCGAGGCGCGCGCCAAGGGGATGGACACCGAGGCGGCGCTGCGCGGTCAGTGGCGCCAGATGCTCCGTCTCGAGTCATAGGCTCCGCCGTCGCCATCAGCGTCTACCTCCTGCTGTACTTCGCCGCCGTCGGCAACTTCGTGCTCTACTTCGCCACCGACTTCGGATACACCCCGCAGCGCGCCAACGCCCTGCTGAACTGGAGCCGGGCCGCCCGGCACCGACGATCACGCCGTCACCGGGTGCGTCGGGCGCGCCCGGCCGTGACTCGACGGTGCCCGGCCCGGCGGGAGCAGACTCCACGGTGCCGGGGCCGAGCGGACCGCCGGGACGGGACGGGGTCGACGGCACGGACGGGAATGACGGGTCGGACGGACAAGCCTGCCCGACCGGGTTTAGCCTCGAAGTTTCGTGACGGTCCGCCGACGGAGTCGGTGGACCGTTTTCGTGCCGTCGGCTGAGGCTGTGCATACCCAGGACCCGAGTGTCGTCTCGGGGTGGCGCCGGGTTCCACTGCTCCGGGTGTTGAGCTGCTGTCGTAGGGACGGGAATCCGTTGGTCAGCCGGGGTTCGGCAGGAGTGCGAGCCGTTCGAGGGCTGTGGTGATGTGGCTGGTCCAGGGCCAGTGCCGGGCCAGGCGGAGGATTCGCCGACGGCCGGTGGTCACGAGCTGTCCGGCCGCGGTGAACAGGCGGAGCCGCAGTCGGCGGGGCTCCCAGCACCTGGCCTTGCCCGTCAGTGCGAGCATCGGCATCCAGGCCAGCAGGTCCAGTGCGATCTGCACGATCTCCAGCCAGATCCGGTTCTGGGCCGTGCGGTGCAGAGGGAGATTGCGCAGGCCGGTGGCCCGGGCGGCGCGGATGCGGTCCTCGGCCCGGGCCCGCAGCCGGTGACGGAGCTCGAGCTCGGCGATCGGCCGGCCCGAGGTGTTGGTGGCGAAACAGGTCAGCCGCATGCCGTCCGCATCCGTGAGCCGCAACTGAGCACCGGGGTGCGGTCGTTCCTTCCTGACGATCAGCCGCATGCCCTCCGGCCAGCCGTCCAGAACGTTGCTGGTGAGTTCAGCGACCCAGGCGCCGTCACGGATCCCGCCCTCGGCCTCGACGGCCGCCGTCCAGGCCGATGCCGGAACCTTCAGCACATGCTGGTGGATCGCCTCGGTGATCACCATGCCGACCGAGTAGGACAGCCACCGTCCCCGCTGAGCGAGCCAGGCGACGAAGTCGTGGGTGCCGCCCGCGGAGTCGGTGCGGATCAACGTCCGGCGCCCGCGCCGGTACTTCTTCGGCAGCTGGGCCAAGGCCAGTCGGGCGGCGGTGATGTGGTCGGCGGCCGTGTTCGATCCCGCGTTGCCCGGCCTGAGCAGGGCCGCCACGGGCTCACCGGTGCCGCCCGGTCCGTGGTCGACGAACCCCATCAGCGGGTGGTGGCCATAGGTTCGCTTCCACGTGGGCGCGGCGTCCTCCTTGTCCGAGTGCGCGATCACCAGCACCCCGTCGAGGTCGACGGTCACCGTCCCGCCCGCATCAGGCGCTTCCCGGTCGGCCAACCGCCAGACATGTCGGCGGACTTCAGCCCGCGCGGCACGGATGGCCCGCAGGGCCTTCTCCCCGGAGGCTGCAAGGGTGTCTATGAGGCGGGAGACCGTCGGGTCGGAGGCCACCGGCCCGAACACGGCCGGCTCGGCCCGCAGCATGGCGACATCCGCGAGGCAGTCGCCGCCCAGCGCGACCGCCAGGGCCACGTCCAGCAGGATCTTGCCCGGGTCGTGCACCGCCCGAGTCTTCCGCCACGGCGTCAGCGCCGCTGATATCGCGGTGTCCAGGCCGGCCTTGCGGACGGTCTCGACCAGCAGCACGCCCCCAGCCTGCGAGACCACCGCCCGGCCGCCGCCCTCGATGCGGACACGCGGGTACGACCCGATACGCTTCTTCACCTGGAGAGTGCTTCTTTCCCTGCAGCCAACAGGACCCTAGACAAGTCCCATCGTTGCAGGTCAGGAGCACTCTCCGCTTATTTGATCAAGCCTCGGACACTCCACCTCGTGAAAGCGCGAGGTTAGCTGGCAGGCACCAGCAGATGACCCCGATGCGCTCGTATGCCGCCGCGACGGCGCCCCACCGCCTGAGCCCGACGAGCCGAAGCCGAGCCCGCAGGCCGCGGGCCTGGACCCTCAGCGCAGGCAGTACGCCTGAGCTACGCCTCTTCGGCGCGCAGTCGAGCCGCGCTGAGGGCAACGTCCCACGGGTATGCCTTCGGCTTTCCTGATCCTGCCGGGTTCGGCGTGAACCCGCCCTCGCCGTACAGCACGGTGATCCCCTGCTCCCGCAGTTCGGTGATGCTCCGGTCCAGGGCCCGGTGTTGGGCGTAGGCCGCGTTCACGCATGGCATTGCCACGGTCGGGATCCCCTTGCCGATGCCCTCGGCCACGACTCCTACCACGAACGAAGAAGTGAGTCCGGCTGCCCAGGAGTTGATCGAGTTGAACGTGGCCGGGGCGAAAAGCATCACGTCAGCCTTCGGCCAGACATCCGGCTCGCCTGGCATCTTGTACTCGCTGCGCACGGGGTGCCCGGTCAGTGCGGCCAGGCCGTCGAGGCTATCGCGACGGCTGCCAGATTCGTCCAGCCAGCGGGCCGCTGTCGGCGTGAGGCCGAGACAGACATCCCACCCATCGGCCTGCGCAGTCTCGATGACCTGCGCGATATCGAACACAGGGGGCGCGGCAGACGCGAACAGGTACAAGGTCCGTGAGGTCATGTCTCATCTCATCCTGCACTGTTGATCAGACGCAACCGCCCCCGTTCCGGTGGGAACGAGGGCGATCGCCGGTCCAGCGCCACGGAGCGCGGGTAACGTTCCAGATGGTGAGTCAGGAACGGAGTTCCAGTATGCCCAGAGACGACCACGCAGGGGCCCGCATCGCGGAAGCCCGCAAGCTCGGCGGATACACACAACGCGGATTCGCTGACCTGATCGGCTTCTCGTGCAGCCTGCTCCATCAAGTCGAGCGGGGCCACAAGCCAGCGTCCCCCGACTTCATCGCGGCATGTGCCAGGGCACTGCACATCGACGTCACCGCCCTGACAGGACAGCCGTACATGACCGAGCTTCAACAGGATCGCCTCGCCGAGTTGATCCGCCCCATCCGCGAGTCTCTCGACTTGTACGACCTCGGCGCCGATCCCGACCTCGCCCCCCGCGCGCCAGCCGAACTCGCCGTCGGCGCGGACCTGTTGTGCCAGCACGTCCGGGCAGCCAAGCTCACCGCTGCTGCCAAGGACTTGCCCCGCCTCATCACCGAACTGACGACCGCGGTACACCGCCACCCCACCACCGAACTGTGGCGCTCGCTTGCTTCGGTGTACCGCAGCGCCCACGACGTCGCGATCAAGCTCGGCTTCTACGACCTGTCCGCCATCGCCCTCGACCGCATGGACTGGGCCGCCCACCACGCGTCCGATCCCCTGCTGGCCGCCGTCCGCCAGTACATGCGCGGGCTCGTCTACTTCCGCGAGGGCGAGCACACGATCGGCTTGCGCCTGGTCGCCGCCGGCCACCGCGTCTTGGGCCAGGCCGACGAGAGCACCGAGTCCCTCGCCGTGGCTGGGCAGCTCCACCTGGGAGCCACGGTGATCGCAGCCAGGGCGCGTGACGCTGGGTTGGTGGAAACGCATCTCGCCGAGGCACGGCGGATCGTCAAGCGCACCGGGGACGCGTCCGAGGTGCACTGGCTGTCGTTCGGACCCGCGAACGTAGCGGTTCACGAGGTGTCGGCGCTGGGCGAGCTCCGCCAGTATGGGCAGGCCGTCGAGAAGGCCCGCAAGGTGAAGATGCCCAACTCGTGGGCGACGTCGAGGCGGGCGCACTTCTACATTGACCGGGCCCGCTCCGAGATGGAGATCGGGCGGTGCGAGGCCGCGTTGAAGTCCCTGGTCCGGGCGCGGGAGGCCGCGCCTCAGCAGACCCGGTATCACCCCGCTGCCCGCGAGACGATCCAAGGGCTCGTCCATCAGCAGCGCCGCACCCCGGACACCCTCGGGCACATGGCCGCGTGGGTCGGCCTGTGACTGTCACCGCTGTCACTCAGGTGTGACAGTTAAGCCCCTTGCTGGTCGTCAGTCTGGTCTCAGGACCCGATCAACGACGACGGCAGGGGGCCCACCGTGGATACTCAGGTACCGGGCGCTGAGGCGACAGTCGGGCCTCCGCCCGAGGAGCCCATCGACTTCAAGCTGGTGCGCACTATCGCACAGCAGGTCGGAGGCTTGGTCCTGGCCACGACGAGCCGCGCCAGCCTCGACAAGGACGCCGCGCTGCTCACTGAGCTCGTGCGGCGCATGATCCGCGAGGACTACCCCAACAACGTCCCCGCGACGATGGCCGTCTTCCGCGCCGCGTACCGGGTCCTCGATTCACCTGCGAACCCGACGCCGCTCGACAGCGACTACCGCATGTACTCGCACGTGAAGAACCTTGGCCGCACCGCCGGGGCCCTGGCCGACGTCCTCGACCCGCCCCCGCTTCAAGGCGGGTTCGTGGGGCGGACCGGCCTGCCGCCCGAGCACCGTCGCGCCCTCTGATCCCCCGTCGCGCGCCACCTGCGCCTGCACACACGCGGCGTGCGACGGGTTGCAAGCCCCCGCTTCCCGAGCCATCCGTAGGCATTCGGCACTCGGGAAGCGGGCCGGGAGCCAGCCCGCCACCCCGTCGGGCTGGCTCCCACCCCGGCTCATCAGGCAAGAGGCACTCACTCACCCAGGAGGAACAGTGACCATTGCCCTCGAGCAGACTGCCAGGACCCGCACCCGCGATCCCCAGGAGATCCTCAACGCGGTTGCCCCGCACATCACGGAACTGACCGTCAACGTTTTCGACAGCGGCATGTCCCTCTGGGACCGCGAGATCGCGCTGCTGCTCCGCGATCACACAATGGTCCGTAACATGGCGGACCGCATCCTCGGCAACGCGGTCATGTACGTCATGGGCTCCATCGAGAACCCCGACGTGCATCTCGGCGTAGGCAAGTTGGTCGACATCGGTGTGCACCAGCTCATCCTCGACACTCCCGTGTGGTGGGGCCTCTGCCGCCTCTACAACGGCGGCGCGTTCAAGCACCACGCGCCTTTCATCGAGCGCCGCGGCGACGGCCTGTGCCTGCGTACCGGCGACTTCCTGAAGTCCCAGGGCTGGCGTATCGACGAAGAGCTCTGGGCCATCGACGGCGCGAACTGCTCGCCGTGTGACAACAAGGTCCCCGACAGCCACTGACCCCGCTACAGTCGCCCCGCCCCCACCGCGCACCTGGGGGCGGGGCTCCCGCACACCGACCGAAGGACCCGCAGTGCCAGTACCCCACGACATCGCCGCCGAGACCGAACTGTGGAACACCTACGCGCAGTCAGCCTTCCAGGCGGACGCCGAGCCGTCGTTCTGCTGGACCCAGTACACGGGCCACGGCCCCGGGCCCGAGCTGCTCGGCGCCCCGGAGTCGGTGCTGGAGATCGGGTGCGGCACCGGCCGCGCACTCGCCAGCCTCGCCGAAGCCGGCGTGAAGGCGCGCGGCGTCGACCTGTCCCCGGTCATGGTGCAGAAGACCACCGAGCAGTGGGCGCACACGGGCGCGGAGTTCGTGTGCGGCGAAGTGCTGGATGCCCTGCGCGACGACACGCAGAGCTACGACGCGGTCTACTCGGTGTTCGGCGCCGCCTGGTTCACCGACCCGTCCCGGCTGTTCCCCCTCGTCCGCCAACGCCTCAACCCGGGCGGCCGGTTCGTGTTCTCTCAACCGCCAGCCATCCCGGGCGCCTACGGCCCGCAAGGCATGTACAAGGGTGGGTTCGCGGGCAAGGCCCAGTTCACCTACCGCTACAGCTACAAGGCCGCGGTGTGGGAGCGACACCTGCTCCGGGCCGGGTTCGCCACGGCCAAGGCCACCGTGACGGAAGCCCCAACGCCGGGACACATCGGCACTCTGATCGTGCAGGCGGAAGCGCCGGTGAGAGGATTCGCCCTTCCGCCTAAGGGCTGATCAATCGGTGCCCGCCGGTACCTACACGAGATCCCGCAGGGGGACTTCAAGCGCGTCGGCGATGCGGATCAGGTTGTCGAGGACCGGTGAGGCGTGTCCCTGCTCGATTCGGTTGACGGACTGCCGGTCGAGGCCGGCGCGTTCAGCCAAGGTCTCTTGCGTCATGTCCGCGTGGAGCCGCGCGGCGCGGATGCGCTCGCCGACGGCCCGGCGGGCGGCGAGGACACGAGGAGAGGGTGGGGCGGGCGGCACTCGCTCAACGTTTGCCGGAGCATGATCGACTGTCTGTATCGTGGATCATGCATTTTTGGATCATATGTTCAGGTGCCGTGCTTAAGGTTGTGCGAATAGAGCGCACGTTCGAGTGAATCTTCGGGGTGTCCGTTGCCGGTGGCAACTTCACCGCGAAGCATGTACACGCCCCCAGGCATGGAGGTGTGGTAACGGCGCCCCCAGTCCCCGACTGGGGGCGCTGTCACTTCCACTCGATCTGAATCGTCTCCGCGTCGAAGTACGAGCCTCCAACCCGTCGACCCCGACGCGCGGTATGCACCGTGACCTTCATCAGGTAATCGATGGTCGCCCGCTTCCGCGACAGGTCGAACGCCTCGCTGTTCCACAGTGCCACGGGATCCTCCGCCCCGATCAGCTCCGCGGCAGGATTCCGCTTCACCGCGTCCTTCATGGCCTCCTCCGCCGCCATGAGCCGGGCCCGCGCAGGACCAGCGGCAGCACGCCACTCCTGCATATCCATCTCCCCCTTGCCGAGCGCAGTCGCCAAGTCGTCCAGCATCCGACGCGCCGACCGCATCTCATCTTGCAGACCCCGCACATTGACCGGCTCCTCACGGGGCGCTGTGAGGTCCTCCGGACTCTCCCGGGCAAGGCGGTCCATCAACTGCAAAATGACGAAGCTGTCGAGGTCCGGGAGATCCCTGGTCACGCAGTCCTTGTCCCTGCACCGATAGACCGGCCGCGTCCCTCCGCCCCGCCGGTTCGGCTTCGACGAAGCTTTGAGCGTGGCCCCGCACACCCCACAGATGTAGATGTTCGACCCGATGTGCTTGCGCGCATTCGTCGCCGACGGAAGCCGCGCGGGATCCTCCAGCACCGCAACCATGCTGCGCCACGTCGGCTCATCCATGAGGGGCATCCAGTCAGCACGGCCGAAGATTTCCCCGCGGTGCTGCATCAAGCCGACGTTGCGCGGCCGCAGCAGGACACTGCGGAAGTTCGGAGCCCGGTGAGTCTTGCCGTGAGACGTCATCAGGCCGGCCGCCTTGGCGGCTGCGACGAGGGAGCCGAGCGAGGCGCCGGACAGGATGGCCGGCGCCGCGTCGCGGACGACTGCGGCCTCCGACCCCTCGGCGAACGTGGCCGTCGTACCGCAGCCACCACAGACCCGGGTGACCTGAAGAGTGTCCTTCGCGTCGCACGCCTCACAGGCGAGATTGCGGGTGAACCGGTCCATCGCCCCGCAGCCGTCGCACTGGCGCCGGACATCGAACCCCTCGGGACCCAACCGGCCGCAATCGGGGCACTCCAACGTCCGCGGCGTGACCCCATCCTTTTCGTACCCGAACGGCCGCGGGCCTCCCGCGTACTCGCCGCGGCCCACCTTCTGGTCACGGGCCCGTTTGGACCGTTCGATCATCCGCTCAACTTCGTACCGAGCCTGGACGCCGAGCTGTCGGGCAATCATCCGGCCAGTGGCTGTACTCAGGTCCAGTTGGCCGGCCTTCACCGTGCGAGTGTCGATTCCCTTAGGCCCGCAGACGTCGATGTACTCCTCAAGCTCGACCGGGGAGCGGTGCAGGCGGTCGGTATGCCAGGCCAGGACACAATCGGCCTCGTCGTTGCGGAGCGCCTCCAGCATGTCCCTGTAGTCAGGCCGAGGCTTGCCGGTGTAGGCGGAAAGGTCGTTGTCCTCGAAGACCCGCACGATGCGGTACTCAACGGTGGGGGTTGAGAGTTGGGCCGCGAGTTCCTCGCAGTCCTCGTTCTGCCGCTCCGTCGCGAGGTGCGCACCCTCGCGGTCCTCGCTGATGCGGGCGTAGATGAAGCAGCGGACGACCCGGCGAACCACGGCAATTGCACTGTCTAGAGCCACGAGTTGAGCATCCCAGGTTAGGGGTGTCTTTCGCAGCCGTTCGGGACGACGAAGAAATGGCGCAACCTCCAGGCGAACCCGAAGGTCGCGCTCGTCGTCGACGACGTCCTCAGCGTCAAGCCGTGGAAGGTGCGGGGCGTCGACATCAGGGGCGAGGCGGAACTCCTCACCGGCCCGCACCACCTGGGCGCGCACTTCAGCGAGGAGCTCATCCGGATCCACCCGCACAAGATCCACAGCTGGGGGCTCGACGACTAGGCAGTGTTCCCCTGGTGGTCCTGGAGGACTCCCTCCAGGACCAGCAGTTGCTGCTTGCACTCCAGGCCGCCCGCGTAACCGGTGAGGGAGCCGTCCGCGCCGATCACGCGGTGGCAGGGGCGGACGATGAGGAGCGGGTTGGCGCCGATCGCGCCGCCGACGGCGCGGACCGCAGCGCGTGACGCGCCGATGCTCGCGGCGACGGCGCCGTACGTGGTGGTCGCGCCGTACGGCACGGCGTCGAGTGCCGCCCACACCTTCTCGCGGAATTCGGTCCCGTCTGTGCTGAACTCCAGGTGGAATTCCTTGAGTTCACCCCTGAAGTAGGCGGTGAGCTGCTTCTCGGCGTCGGCGAAGCGCTCCGGTGCGCGCCGCCACCCGGGCTGCACCGTGCGGCCGCCCTTCTGCCCGGGCACGGACAGAGAGGTGAGGGCGCCCGACTCGTCGCCGGTGAGCAGGAGTTCGCCGAGGGGACTGTCGAGCACGGTGTAGTACACGGTCATGACTGCTGCTCCAACTGTCGCTGTGTCCAGAGGTGTTGTTGTGCGTACGTGCGCCAGGGGCGCCACGTGTCCGGTACGGGTTCCTGCCCCGGCTCTTCGGGGAGGGACACGTCCGGGTCGGCCAGGGACCGCATGCGGATGAGGGCGGCGGTGCGGGCGTCGACGCCGGGCAGGGCGCGCAGGGCGGCCTCGGCGTCGTCGCGGTCGGCGCCCGGGTCCAGGCGCAGGGCGCCGTCGGCGAGGGCCGTGGCGAGCGCGCCGACGGGTCCCGGCTCCCCGGCGAGGTCGGCGGGCGAGGGGAAGACATGGGTGAGGGTGCCGCAGGGCGCGTCGACGGCCTTCGCGTACCGCTCGACGAGCCGCGCCGCCTCCTCCCGCCCCGCGAGGACCCGTACAGCCAGCTCGTCGGGGTCGGCGGCGCCGGGCGCGCGCAGGCCGGGCCGCGCGGCGACGAGTGGCGCGAGGCGCGGGTCGGCGCCGAGGCGCTCGTCGATCGCGTACGGGTCGCTGTCCAGGTCGAACAGGCGCCGCAGGCGTCCCACGGCCGTCGTCAGATCGCGCAGGTCGGTGAGGTGGATGCGGGCGTCGAGCCAGCCGCCGTGGTGCGCGGCGCGGCTAGCGGGCGTGGACCTGGTGCGCTCGTCGACGGAGACGACGCCGGTGCCGTACGGCAGGCGCAGGGTGCGCCGGTAGGTGCGGGCGCCCGGCGTTCCGGTCATCTCCTCGACGCCGTCGAGGGCCTCGCGGGCGAGGATGTCGAAGAGGGGGCGGGCCTGGTAGGGGCCGCGGTGGGCGAGGCGCAGGGGGATGCCGGCCGCCTTTGCGGTGGCGCGGGTGGCGGGGGCCTCGGCGCGCAGCTCCGTGGGCGTACGGGCGTAGACCGCGCGGATGGTGTCGTTGAACTGGCGCACGCTCGCGAAGCCCGCGGCGAACGCGATCTCCGTGATGGGCAGGCCGGTCGTCTGGAGCAGGACGCGGGCGGTGTGGGCGCGCTGGGCGCGGGCCAGGGCGACGGGTCCGGCGCCCACCTCGGTGGTGAGCTGGCGCTGCACCTGGCGGGCGCTGTACCCGAGGCGCACGGCGAGCCCGGCGACGCCCTCGCGGTCGACGACGCCGTCGCCGATCAGGCGCATGGCGCGGCCGACCACGTCGGCGCGTACGTTCCAGTCGGCCGAGCCAGGCACGGCGTCGGGGCGGCAGCGCCGGCAAGCACGGAAACCGGAGCCCTGCGCCGCCGCGGCGGTGGCGTAGTAGCGGACGTTCTTCCGCCTGGGGGTGACCGCGGGGCAGCTGGGGCGGCAGTAGATGCCGGTCGTCTCGACGGCGAAGAAGAACTCCCCGTCGAAGCGCGCGTCACGGCTGCGCACCGCTTCGTACCGCGTGTCCTCATCGATCATCACGCCCTCAAGTGTGCGCCTGCGCGGCGCCGGGGGCTGGCGGGATTCGGACATGGCGCTGGAGCGCGGGGGTGCCGCGGCCCCCGCTGTTCCCGGGGTCCCAGTAGGAACGGAACAGAGAACCGGCACAGCTGTCAAAACTTCTGACAAGGCGTGGGTGGGCTGCCAGGGTGGGGCGGGTGAGCGATGACCCGACGATCGGATTCCTGAAGGCGGACGTGGCGCGGTTCTGCGCCGGCCTGGATGAACTGGCCCCCGCGATCCGGCTACGGCTCGTCGTCCAGTTGCGCGCCGCGCTGGACGAGGTGACGGATGCGGCCCTGGACGAAGGGATGGCCGCGGCCAAGGCGGAGGGCTGGGGACTGCGGCAGATCGGCGGCCAGGTGGGACTGTCACACGAGAAGGTCCGCTACCGGCTTGCCCTGCACGCAGGCAAGGGCGAGCCGGCCGGAGGCCCCGTCTAGATCGTGGTGGAGGCGGTTTCGGGCTTGGCGGTGGAGCGGAGCTGTCCGCCCTGGACCTCGTTGGGCAGGGCGAAGCTGTAGCGGCCGTGGAAGTTGATGTGGGCGAACTTCAGCGGTGAGAGCCGGGCGACGTCCTCGTCACGGACGTGGATGCCCTCGGCCCGCATCTCCTCGATGATCTTCTGGAAGTAGACCGTGTTCCACAGGACGACGATGTTGAGCATCAGTCCCAGTGCTCCGAGCTGGTCTTCCTGCCCCTCCCTGTACGCCTGGCGCAGTTCGCCCTTCTGCCCGTGGAAGATTTTCCGGGCGAGTTCGTGGCGGGATTCCTGTCGGTTGAGCTGGGTGTTGACCCGGCGCCGCAGGAGTTCGTCGGTGAAGTACGAGGACAGGTACGCGCTGCGGTCCAGGCGGCCGAGTTCCATGACGGCCTTGCCGGTCGGGGTGGGCTTGCCGCCGGGGGCGAGGACGCGCAGGGCTTCTGAGGCTTTGATGGTGCCGGAGTGCAGGGAGCCGGCGAGGCGGAGCATCTCGTCCCAGTGGGTGGTGATCTGCTTGAGGTTGATCTTGTCGCCGGTGACGGGGTTGAGCGGTCCGTAGTCGGCGTCCGGGTCGGCGCGGTAGAGGGTGGCGCTGCCGACGTCGGCCAGGCGCGGGGAGAACTGGTAGCCCATGAGGCGGAAGAGGCCGAACACGATCTCGCTGGCGCCGTGGGTGTCGGAGGTGATCTCGACCGGGCGCAGGGCGGTCTCCTGTTCCAGCAGGCCGTCGAGGATGTAGAAGGAGTCCCGCTGGGTGCCGGGGATCAGGATGCCGTGCAGGCCGCTGAACTGGTCCGAGAGGAAGTTGTAGAACGTCACCCCGCGCCGTCGGGTGCCGAAGTATTTCGGGTTCGATCCGGAGTTGAGGGTGCGGATCGGGGTGACGAAGCGCAGTCCGTCGGCGGAGGCCAGCTCGCCGCCGCCCCACGCCTGCACCAGGGGCAGGCGCATGTGGTAGTCGACCAGGCGGGCGTTGGCCGCGCTGAGGGTCTGGGCGCGTACGTAGTTCTGCTCGACCCAGAACAGCCGGTCGCGGTTGAGGGCGTCGACGCCGTCGTGGACGATCGGCTCGATGCCGACGTTGGTGGCCTCACTGGTGAGGACCGCGGCCACGGACAGCTGAAGGTCGTCCATGCGGGAGTTGGCCTCGGAGACGTGGGTGAAGTCGGATAGGTAGGGCACCCAGGAGTCGACTTCCAGCACGATCTCGGGCAGGTCGACGGCGGGCATTCTCGCCTCGATCTCCTTGTTCAGCTCGACCAGGGAGGCGGGTTCGTCCAGGCGGTCCAGGCCGGTGAGGATGATGCGGTCGCGGCCTCCTTGCTGCTCGATGCGTACGGCGGGGTTGGCGGCCAGGCCGTCGGCGAACTCCCGGTGAGCCTTGTCGAGCCGGTCGGTCCACGTCTTGAGGATCTTGTCGGGCTTGGGGTCGAGGTCGAGTTCCTCGCAGACCCTGGTGCGGGCCGCCTCCCAGGCCGCGTCGCCGAGCAGGCGGGCGTTGGGGTCGCCCCACTTGCGCAGGCCCGGCACGAACACCTCGTGCCGGTGCAGCGCCGTGCGCAGGGCCTCGGTGGACGCGACGATCAGCGCGCGCTTCTCCACGCTGCCCACGGGCATCGGCGGGGGCGGGAAGACCAGGCGCCGCCAGGCGGAGGTGAGGACCTTGGCGGGGACCTCCCATGCCTGGATGGGGCGGCGCCGGCCCTTGAGGGACTTCACGAAGTCGATCGCGTCCAGGACCGGCTCGCCGGCCGGGCTCGCCTCGAACGTGAACGTCTTGAGCAGGCCGGGCAGGAAGCGGGCGATGGTGTTGTAGCGGGCGGCGAGCATCTGCTCTGCGCCGTCGTCGGGCTGCTGGGCGAGGAACTCGACGGTGTCGGCCGCCGCGTGGACCGGGCCGACGTCCATGGCGTCGAGCATGGCGCGCAGATCGCCCTCGGGGTCGGCGGCCGTGGCGCAGATGGCGAGCCAGGCGTTGCGCAGTTCGATCGCGGCGGCGTCCAGGTCCTTGAGGGTGCGCAGCCTCTGCTTGGTCATCTTGGCGGCCGAGCTGCGGATGATGTCACCCATCACCAGGTCGAAGACCTCGATCGCCTCGTCGGCGGCGAGCTGCGGCATCACCGCGGCGAACGCGACCAGGGTGGCCAGGCGCCGGTCTCCTCGCAGGTCGGAGACGGCCTGGGCGCGGGCAGCCTTGGCGAACCGCACCAGGGCCTGGATCCGGCCCGGCGGTATCGCGTCCAGGTCCCAGGCGTGGCCGCCGAAAGCGCGCAGGGATTCGTAGCGCTCCAGGGCCTTGCCCACCCCGCGCGCGGAGATGTCGCGCGGGGAGCGGCGCAGCCGGTCCAGCTCCGAGAGGCGCTTGCCCGCGGGGACGACGACCAGCTGCTGCAACCGCTCGGCCTGCTCCAGGGTGGGAGCGGCGGCCAGCGTCGCCCACAGGCGTTTCTCGGCCCGCTCGCGGGTGCCGGAGACCAGCCGCTCCAGCACGGTCACCCCGGGCAGCACCGCCTTCTTGTCCACCAGGCGTTTGGTCGCGAGGTCGAACAGCAGGGTGGGGCGTTCGTTGCCGATCCAGGCCCGCTGGTAGAGCCAGCGGGCGAGCGCGAACCACTGGTCGAACTCGAACTTGGTGTACCCGTAGCCGGCGCGGATCTGCTCCTGGTGGTCCCAGCGGGCCTCGCTGCTGCCGTACCCGGCGAACGCGGCCGGCTCCAGGCCGAGCTGCTCGGCGATATAGGCGACCACGACGGCGGGGACTTCTTCGGGGTTGTTCAGGAAGGTGCCCAGGTAGCGGATGGCGCCGAGCTGGACGGCCCAGCCGATCCGGTTCCGCGCGCCGAGGGCGGCCATCGCCCTTCGACGGGCGGTCTGGTCCAGCAGGAAGGACCCGGCGAGCTGTCCCTCGTCCGGGTCCTCGGTGAAGTGGCCGAAGCGCCTGCGCTGTTCCTCGCTCAGAAAATTGGTGGGCACCGCCCGCTCCTTGATCGTCGGCGTGATTCGCGCGCGACGGTGCCAGGTGACCCCGCGGAGTATGAGGTGATCCCCGATTCCAGCCCAGAGCATCACCCCATGTGATAGACGGGGCGGCCCGGACGACAGCGGCCCCGTGCCGCCCCACGGGGGAGGGCGGCGCCGGGGCCGGGTACCTGACGCGGGGTCGGCCAGGTGACGGGGAGGACGTAGGCGCGGGCGAAGTGGGTGCCGATGTGCGCTTCGTGAAGGTGCCCGGCGATGGCGCGGTCGCCTTCGACGCCCATGACGACGTGGAGGTGGACGAAGCCGTTGCGGATCTCACCGGTGCCGGTCATCTCGCCGGGCAGGTCGTATTTGGTGATGGTGTCCTTGAGCGCGTCGTGCTCGGGCATGGTCGAGACGGGTTGTTGAAGTGGTGTCTCATGTCGGTGAGAGCTGGCAACGCTGCGGCGTGAGCCCATCCGTCGGAGTGATAGAGCCGTGTCGTGGTCCGGGCCGTGTGCGTTGATCGGGTGACGCGCCGCTTGGTGTGTCGGCGGTCCACTTCGTGTCAGCCCGGTAATGGGGTGGGCCGCGCGTCCTCACCTGGTTGAACCGGCCGGTGTCGTCGGCCCCGGGACGTCATGGCTGATCAGCCCGGGGCCACCGACAGGGGTGATCGTGTTCGAGGGAGATGTCCGGAAATCGGGGTAGCCGGTGAGGGTCTGCCAGCCGACTGCCGGAGGCCGCGATGGCGTGCTCGCCCCAGAGGGACCGTGACCCTGACGCCCTGGACGACGGGCTGGTGCGGACGGCAGAGCAGGCCAGGGACATCGCCCGCGGGTTCCTGTTGGTGGCCGCGCCGACGAGTGGCAGCGGGGAGGAGGCGGTGCTGCTGGTGGTCACCGAACTGTTCGCCAACGCGGTGCAGCATGCCGGCGGAGTAACCGGATTCCGGCTGGAGGTCAGGCCCGGGACGCTGACGGTGGCGGTGGACGACGCCAGTACCCTCCCGCCGCGGCCCCGACCGCTGGATCCCCGGACGCCGGGCGGGTTCGGCTGGCATCTGGTGCAGGAGCTCTCGGCGGATGTGCAGGTGAAGGTCCATGCGGCGGGCAAGACGGTGACGGCGACCGTCCGATGCCCCACGGGAGTCAGGCCGCAGCCGCCGGCGACGTGACGGATCACGGCCGGGTGTTGCGCTGGTCGACCTCGACGAGGACGACGACGGCGCAGAGGAAGTATCGGAACAGGTGCGCGGTAGGCCATCCGGCCCCTGGAGGTTACTCCCTGGGCGTGACGGGTGCCTGCCGTCTCTCAGCGCCTGGCCTCCGAGCGCATATACATGTGCGTGGGCATGATCATGTACTGGAGGAGTGGGAATGAGGATCCGCAACGCTGTGGTGATCCCGGTGTCGGTGATCGGCGCCTTCGCGGCCACGACTACCTCTGCAGCGGCCGCAACGTCCGCCGATACGGTGACCACCTTCACGGTGACCGCGACCACGGGCCTGAGCATCACCGCGCCCGCAACCGCGTCTCTTTCCTCCACTGCTCCCGGAGGCACGGCCTCAGGCCAGCTCGGCACGGTGACCGTGAACGACCAGCGTTCCCAGCTGGGCACCACGTGGACCGCCACCGTGAGCTTGAGTCCCGTTTTCACGACGGGTGGCGCTACCGCCTCAGAGACGATCACAGGCAGCAACGTGACGTACAGCCCCGGCACGGCGACCGCCGAGACCAACCCCCCGCACACCGCCGGGACCGCGGGCACCCTGGCGAGCCCCCGCACCGCGTTCTCCCGGACCAGCGGCGACGGCACCAACTCCGTCAGCTGGAATCCCACGGTCACCGTGACCGTGCCGATCTCGAACGTCTCCGGGACCTACACCGGCACCATCACGCACTCCGTGGCCTGAATCCCGCTCCGTACGCAAAAGGGAATGTCTTGTCTGTTCGGGTCCTGGCCGCTTCCCTGGCTTTCCTGGCGTGGTCCACCACAGGGGTGCCGAGCGCCGTGGCGGACTCTTCGTACGACACCGGATTCATCAGCTTCCGTCTGCTCGAAGCCCCGGTCGTGCGGCGTGAGGACCCGCGGGCACTGAAGTACATCGTCGACCATCTCAAGCCGGGAACCGTCATTCACCGGCGGTTCGAGGTCGCCAACAAGACGGGCAGCCGTCGCGAGGTGCAGCTGTACCCGGCCGCGGCCAGGATCGCGGACAACAAGTTCGCGTTCGCCGAGGGCCGCACCCCCAACGAACTGTCCCGGTGGACCAGCGTCCGGCCCGCCGTCCTCAGGCTGGGGCCGTGGGAGAAGACCGAGGCCAAGGTCACCATCAAAGTGCCGGACACGGCGACGCCGGGAGAACGCTACGCCGTGGTGTGGGCGGAGAGCGGAACGCCACCGGACGCCAAGCACAACATCGGCTCCATCATGCGGGTGGGGACGCGAGTGTACCTGGACATCAGCGACAGCCGTGAGTACGCCGACTTCCGCATCACCAAGATCGTCGCCCTCCGCGACAAGCACGGGTCGCCGAGCATCGTCGCCCACGTGCACAACACGGGAAAGCGGGCACTGGATCTCAGAGGGAAGGTGAGACTCTCGGACGGCCCCGGCGGGCTGGACGCGGGAACGCATCTGTTGACCGAGGGCGTCACCCTGCCCCCGGGCGGCAGGGGAACGGTCAGAGTGGACGGCCTGATCAAGAGCCTGCCCGACGGACCCTGGACCGCGCACCTGCACCTGGAAAGCGGCATGGTGCAACACGACCTTGCCGCCCGCCTGACCTTCCCCAAGCCGGGAGGCATGTCGGTCGCTTTGATCGAGATCGCCTCCAACCGCAGGGTCTGGTATGCCGCGGGAGGAATTCTGCTGACCGTCACCGGTGCCACGGTGATGTTCCTGCGGTACCGGCGCCGACGCGCCGCCAGAAACCAGACATGAGTTTCCCCCACTGACACTCAGGGGTGAACCCGTTGGATTCACCCGCAAAGGGCGCGCAGACACCTTCACAGCTCACCCAGAATGCGGGAGAACCACATGCCGGATGACCAGAAGGAGAATGGGTGGGATCGCGAGCCCCCTCATGGGCCCGAATCACCTTGCGGATCGGGGTCGGAGGAGCATTGTGTGCGAACTTCCTGGCTTTGCCTCCGGGACAAGCGCCTCCGGCGGATGCCATGACGGCCGCAGCGGTGTTCCTCATTCCCGAAGCGCTGTCCTCCGCCTCGATCACGGCCCCGGCCTCGGCCAGCCTGGGGTCGGCCACGCCCGGCAACACGCTGACCGTGCAGATGGGGCAGGTGCAGGTCACGAGCACATCGGCGATGCGGTGGACGGCGACGGTGTCGGCGACGAACTTCACCACCGGAGGCGGTTCCCCCGGCCAGACTATTGCGCGGGGGAACCTGTCGTACTGGTCGGGGCCCGCCGTGTCGAAGTCGGGGCCCGGAACCTTCACTCCGGGTCAGGCCACGGCCGCCAACAAGGTGACTTTGGACACCGCCCGCACCGCGTTCTCCTACATCGCGGTCAGTTCGCCCAACACCTCGTGCATCTGGCGGCCGACGCTGATCATGTCGGTGCCCGCCAGCGCGGTGTCGGGCACCTACACCGGAACAGTGACCCACTCCGTCGCCTAGCGGTCGCCTAGCGGCGGCCGCCGGGCGACTTGGGGTTCTACGGGGATGTGGTGTTGAGCAGGACCGACACATCGCCGGAGGTGTAGTTGGCCACCGTCACATCAGGGCGGGAGTCCTCGTTGAAGTCCCCCACCGCGATACCGAACGGCCCGTCACCGACAGCGAAGTCGGTCTTGGAGGCAAAGGTGCCGTCCCCGATGCCCGGCAACACCGACACCGTGTTATCGGGGCCCGCGTTGCCCGCCACGAGATCGAGATGGCCGTCACCGTCGAAGTCGGCCACGTCCAGCGGGACCGGGGCGTTGCCCACCGCGTAGTCGGTGTTGGTGTTGAAGGTGCCGTCGCCGTTGCCCAGCAGCACCGAGACCGTGGCGTCGCTCAGATTGGGGACCGCGATGTCGAGGTTGCCGTCCTCGTTGAAGTCCGCCACCTGGACCCGGGTGGGTGAGCCCCCGGTGCCGAAGTCGGTCTTGGTGTTGAACGTGCCGTCGCCGTTGCCCAGCAGCACCGACACCGTGTTGTCACTGACGTTGGAGACGACCAGATCGAGGTTGGTGTCCTTGTTCACGTCCTTCGCCACGACCGAGAACGGATACGCTCCCGTGCCGTAGTCGACCTTGGTGTTGAAGGTGCCGTCTCCGTTGCCCAGCAGCACCGACACCGTGTTGTCGTTCGTGTTGGAGGACGCCAGATCGACGTGGCCGTCCTTGTTGAAGTCACCGACCTCCACCTTGTAGGGGGCCGAGCCGGTCGCGTAGTCCACCTTGGTGTTGAAGGTGCCGTCGCCGTTGCCCAGCAGCACCGACACGGTGTCGCCGACGTAGTTGTCGACCGCCAGGTCGGGATTGCCGTCCTCGTTGAAGTCACCGACGGCGACGCCGGCCGGGTAGTCCCCCGTGCCGTAGTCGGTCTTGGTGTTGAAGGTGCCGTCCCCGTTGCCCAGCAACACCGACACCGTGTTGTCGTACGAGTTGGCCACGGCCTGGTCGAGATGACCGTCCTTGTTGAAGTCGGCCACCCGCACCGCCTGAGCGGCACCCCCTGCCGCATAGTCGACATGGGTTGCGAAGGTCGGGGTGCCCGCCCATGCGGTGCCCTGAGCCGTGAACAGCGCCGTCACCGCCGCCAACACGGCGATCACGTATCCGCGCCCTCTCCGGGCTCTCCCGGCTCGTCTCTTCTTCGACATCTCTCCTCCTCCGCTCCTGTAACCGCTCGCCAAGCAATGGCCTGAGAAAAGACGCCACGGTCATGGTGACGACCGACTCGCCACGCTCACTTCGACGATCACAGCGGTGACACACAGGCCACCTTGAAGACCTCAATAACGGTCCCGCGTCGCTGAAATACCGTCAACGAATATGACAACGCCTGAAAGATGGAATCAGGTGCAGAAATGCATTTCGTATGGGTGGTGAAATTTCCATCGGCGCACGCCGGAGCAGAACGGGCGAGCCCTGCCCAGCTCGACCCCTGGTCGCCTACAAGATGGACTTCGACCGCGGCGACGCCGCGGCGGCGAACGAGTGGCTGGCCGGGTGCCGGTGGGAGGACGCGATGGTGCCCTACGCGGTGTGGCGCGGACTGAGGTCCGTCAAGCGGGGGCCTATCGCAACCAGCCGCTCGGTGGACCGCACGACGCCCTCGCCGACTGCAAGCTGTTGCTTGCGAAGCTCGAACGGATGGCCCAGACCGTACTCGTACCCGCTGGTGATCTTCCGCGCGCACGAGCAAGGGCCGGAGTTGCACGCGGGGTTACTCTCACAAACGTTCCTTTGCGCGAGCAAGATCAATCACGAGCCGCCGGATTGCCGCCGCACCCGGATTCGCTCGCAAAACCCGTTCTCACTCAAAAGCGGGACGGACCCCCTTCTGAGACTTGCATTGTGCGAAAATCCGGGCCCATGACGGACCCTCAGCAGCCCTCCCCAACCGACCGGTCGGACGCCGACGACGTCGAACAGCACGCCTGTCCGAAGTGTGACGCCCAGCCCGGCTCGCCCTGCCGCTCGCGCGGCGGCGCGGTCGCCTCCGCCTACCACACCCGCCGCTTCACCAAGGTGCCCCGGCTGAAGAAGGCACTGCGAGTGCCGACCCCGGCCGACCGCGGGCCGGGCCGGCCGTGGCGGCCGGGCACCCCGCCGCCGGCGCCGATCGATCCGGACCTGCCGAGCGCGGACATCCGCATCGGCTACGCGCGCTGCTCGGCCCTCGGACAGGAACTCGACTCCCAGCTCGACGCGCTCAGCAAGCACGGCATCCCCCGCGACAAGATCTTCAGCGAGAAGATCAGCACCCGGGTGCGAGTCCGCCCGAAGTTCGAGGAGGCGCTGAGGACGGCGCGGGAGGTCAAGGCGCACGCCCCGCACTGCCGGGTCATCTTCACCGTGTACGAGATGAAGCGACTCGGCCGCGACGCCGCCGAGCTCACCGCGCTCGCCGACCACCTCACCGCTCACGGCCTGGTCCTGGAGATGCTCGCCGGGCCCCTGCCCGGCATCTACGACCCCACCGGCCCCGGCAAGCTGCTGTTCGCGTTCTTCGCCGCGATAGCAGAGACCGAGCGGGAGAACATCCGCGAGTCCACGCTGGAAGGGCTCGACACCGCGGCCCGCAAGGGCAAGCACGGCGGCAGGCCGCCCGTCATCACCGACGACATGCTCCACACCGTGCTCCGGCGCCGGGCGAACGGCGAGTCCGTCGAGCAGATCCAGCCCGACCTGATCATCCCCACCGGCAGGCGCAAGGGACAGAACCCCTCCGTGGCGAGCATCTACCGGGCGCTGGCCGAGCACTCCAAGCGCGAGGCGTACCCCGAAGCCATCGAGGCCGCGCACACCGACTTCGCCGCCCCCCAGGCCGCCGGCGACATCCCCCAGCCCCGCCCGGAGCGCGTCCCTATCGCCGAAGAGACCGTGTAAACAGCGCCGGGCCGCACTCGACAAGGCCGCCGCCGCACGCAAGGAGCGGGCCGAGGTGAAGGACGCCCTCAAGCACGGCAAGCTGTCGCTGCGCGAGGTGCTGGCCAGCGACTCCGAGGCCATCCGCAAGATGACTGTCCGCGCCCTGCTTGAGTCGCTCCCCGACATCGGCAAGGTACGGGCCCAGAAGCTCCTCACCGAGATGGAGATCTCCGACAGCCGGGGTCCGGCCGGTATTCCTCCAGGATTGAACGCTAAGGAATGATCATGGTTCGCGCGGTGGTCTCGGTTCGGTCACTGTGGGGACTGGTGGGGCGCTTGTTGCCTAGCGTCACCACATGTGACTGTCGAGTACCTGTCAGAAGAGCAGATAGCCCGGTACGCCAAGTTCACCGGGGAGCCGTCGGTCCAGGAACTGGAGGAGTTCTTCCGGCTGGACGCGGTGGCGCTGGAACAGGCGGCGTCCAAGCGACGGCCTCACAACCGGCTTGGCTGGGCGGTGCAGTGGGGCACGGTGCGCATGCTCGGCACCTTCCTCTCGGCGCCGGCCGAGGTGCCGCCGGGGGTGGCGGAGTTCGTCGCCGAGCAGCTCGGGATCGACGATCCGTCGTGTCTGAAGCTGTATCCGGATCGGCTGCCGACCCAGCATGAGCACGCCCGCGAGATCCGCAAGCTGCTGAAGATCCGCGACTTCGACGACGCGGACCTGCAGCTGCGCGAGCACATCGCCGGCCGGGTGTGGGTGTCGAACGACGGGCCGCGGGCCCTGTTCGACCGGGCGGTGACGTGGCTGCTGCGCAACCGGGTCCTGCTGCCGGGCCTGACGCCCCTGGGCTACTTGGTCGCGGAGGTCCGCAAGGGCGAACAGGCCCTGATCTACTCGGTGGTGGATGCGCCCGTGACACCGGAGTTCCGGCGCTCGCTCCTGGAGCTCCTCGACGTGCCCGAAGGGGCTTTCCGCTCCGCGTTGGAGCGGTGGCGCAAGGGGCCCATCGACGTGTCCGGGCAGGGCCAGAAGCAGGCCCTGGAACGCACCCGCGACATCCGTGAGGTGAAGGCCGGCGAGGTCGACCTGTGGCGGCTGCCGCCGGTGAAGCTCGCGGAGCTGGCCCGTTATGGGATGGGCGCGCACGCGCCCACTTTGCGCCGGCTGGCGGAGCCGCGCAGGACGGCGACAGTGCTGTCCACGATGCGGCATCTGGAGCGGGCGTCGGTCGATGACGCGCTCACCCTGTTCGACGTGCTGATGGCCACGAAGCTGCTGGCCCGCGCGGAGCGCCAGGACCTCAAGGAGAAGATGAAGGGACTGCCCAGGCTGCGGAAGGCCGCGGGCAAGGTCAGGGACGCGGTCGCGGTGTTCCTCGACGTCCCCGTCGAGCGCGAGAGGGGCGCTGACGAGGGCGAAGAGCCCGAGACGGAGCCGGTGACGTTCGCCGAGGTGTGGGAGATCACCGAGCAGATCGTCACCCGGGAGGAACTGGTCAAGGCCATCGTGGAGTTGGCCGAGGTCCTGCCCGAGAGCGGGAACGAGGACGCGGACGCCGCGTGGCGCAAGCAGCTGATCGACCGCTACTCCACCGCCCGCCGCTTCACGTCCCTGCTGGCCGAGGTCATCCCGTGGGGCGCGACCCAGGCGGGTACGCCCATCGTCGAGGCTCTGCGGGAGTTGCCGAAAGTGCAGGCGCGGCGCAAGCCCGGCGTCGAGCACATCGGCACCCGCCTGCTCGATGGCCCCTGGCGGCGCCTGGTGCTCGGTGATCCGCTGCTCGCGGTGAACGGGATCATCGACAAGAGAGCGTGGACATTCTGTGTCCTGGAGGCGCTGCACACCGCGCTCAAGCGCAAGGACGTGTACGCGAAGGGAGCCGACACCTGGGGCGATCCCCGGGCCCGGCTGCTGTCGGGGCCGGACTGGCAGGTGAACCGGCCGAGGGTGCTCACCGCCCTGGAGCTGTCCGGCAGTGAGGGCGAGCACCTGGGCGAGCTCGAGGTTTTGCTGGACGAGATGTACGGGCACGTCGCCGACAACCTCCCCACCAATGCGGCGGTGGACATCGTGGACGGGAAGATCCGCCTGGAGCGTCTGGAGGCGGAGCCCGAGCCGGCCGGATACGCGCCGGTGCGCGATGCGGTGCAGGCGATGCTGCCCCGCATCGACTATCCGGAGCTACTGCTGGAAGTCCATGCCCGTACGGGCATGTTCGACTGCTTCGAGCACATCGGCGGCAAGGTCGCCCGCCCCGACGATCTCGACATCACCCTCACCGGCCTGCTCGTCTCGAAGTCCACGAACATCGGCCTGGAGCCGGTCATCAAGCCCGGCAACAAGGCCCTGTCGCGCTCCCGGCTGGCGGCCGCGGACTCCGGCTACTTCCACCTGCCGGGCATCAGCGCCGCCTCCGGGCTTCTGGTCGCGCGGCAGGGCGACATCGGCATCGCCTCCGACTGGGGCGGCGGCCATGTCGCCTCCGCCGACGGCATGCGCTTCCAGGTGCCCGTAGGCTCCATCCACACCCGCCCGAACAGGAAGTATTTCTCGACCGGGCGCGGGGCGACCTGGCTCAACGTCGTCTCGGACCGCGTCATGGGGCTGGGCGGCATCGTCATGCCTGGCACGCTGCGAGACTCCCTCGGCATCCTGGACGCGATGTTCAACCTCGACGGCCCGGTGAGGCCCCAGGTCGTCATCACCGACACCGGCTCCTACAGCGACTTGGTGTTCGGGCTGTTCGCTATCTGCGGCTACCAGTTCTCCCCGCGGATCGCGGACATCTCCGATGCCCGGCTGTGGCGCTTCGACCTGGGCAAGGACTACGGGCCCCTGCAGCCCGTCTCCCGCCAGCGCATCCAGGTCGAGAAGATCGCCGCCAACTGGGAGGACATGCTGCGCGTGGCCGGCTCCCTGCAGACCGGGAAGGTGCGGGCGTACGACCTGCTGCGGATGATGACCTCCGGCGACCGCATGACCGGCCTCGGCGACGCGTTCGCGCACTACGGGCGCATCTTCAAGACCCTGCACCTGCTGCAGTTCATCGACTCCGAGGCATACCGCAGGATGATCGGCGTCCAGCTCAACATCGGCGAGGGCCGCCACGCCCTCGGCCGCCGGATCTTCTTCGGACGCCTCGGCGAGCTCAGGCACGGATACCGGGACGGGATGGAAGATCAGATCGGAGCACTGGGTATGGCACTCAACTCGGTGGTGTGGTGGAACACCCTCTACGTCGACGCCGCGGTCAAGGAACTGGAGCGCGGCGGGCTGACGATCTCCGAAGAGATCCGCTCCCGGCTGTCCCCGCTGGTCCACGAACACATCAACTTCCATGGCCGCTACCCCATCGTCCGCAGCCACGGAGAGGGCGCCGCCCTGCGCGCACTGCGCGACCCGGGCGCCGGCGAGGAGTAACCGGGAGAGGTTTCCGCAGTGTGTGATCAAGAGTTGCGGCGTTGCTTGGCGGCACGCGCGACAGGGCCAGCCAGGTGATCCACCCCGTCGTGTCCGTGCAGAGAGCGGCCCCGGCGCTGCCCCACGGGGGGAAGGGCAGTGCGCCGGGGCCGTACGGCACCCGCAGGGGCGCCGGCTCAGGAGTCCAGGCTCTGGGCATGGTCCACGCCGAGCGCGAAGGGGACGGCCCGGTATGGCGGATCGGCGCGAGTGCCGAGCGCCATCCGGATCTCGACGACGCCGTACGCGCCCTGCGCCGCCCCGCCTCCTTATGAGACCTCCAGGAGTGAGAATTTCTTGGCGCGATGGGACAAGTCATGTGCAGATGAGAGCCCGTGCCCGCTGGTTTATGCGGCCGATCGAGTGGCCCGGGTTTCGGTTGTGCGCGGACCGGGCGCGACGGCCTGCCCGGTACCTCGATATCGGCGAGGGCCCTCCCGGGCTTCGGCATCGGGGAAGCGGTCAGTCGGTGAGGAAGGTGGTCACCTGGGCGGCGAAGTCGCGGGCGTGCTGGAAGAGGAAGGCGTGGCCGGCGTCGCTGTAGGCGACGAGGGTGGCGTTGGGCAGGTACTGGACGGCCGTGTAGGCGGCCAGAGGCGTGATCATGGCGTCCTGCATGCCGGTGGCGTACAGGACGGGCTGCGCGATGGTCGACAGGTCGGCGCGCACCTGGTCGAAGGGGATTGACGCGTCCTTCTGGATCGCGGCGATCTGGCCCATGGCGGCGGCCTGGGACACGTCGGGGAGTCCGGCGGCAAGGCGGGTGGCGGCCCGGGCGAGGTAGGCGTGACCGGCGGTGCGGCCGGTGTCGGTCTCGGGGAAGAACAGGAACACCAGGTCGTCGTCGCTGACCTCGGGCTTGGTCATGGTGGCGCCGACCTTCGGGTCCGGGGCGGGTGCGCCGGGCACCGTGCCGCCGGGGCTGGCGGCCGCCATGACCAGCCTGCGCACCAGGTCGGGCCGGTGGAGGGTGAGGTGCTGGGCGGCGGTGCCGCCGATTGCCCAGCCGAGCAGGTCGACCCGGTCCAGGCCGAGGGCCTCGATGAACTCGGCGGTGCCGGCGGCGAGCCCTGCGACGGAGTCGGGCGGGGTGCCGGTGGTGTAGCCGGTGCCGACGTTGTCGAACACGATCACGTCGTGGCCGGCGGCGAGGTGCTCCAGGAACTGCGGGTCCCACGCGTCCAGCGTGCCCCTCACTCGGTTGAGCAGGACCAGCGGGATGCCGCCGCGCGGACCGATGCGCCGGTAGGTGAACGTTGCGGAGGGGCCTTCCACGGTGAGGTTCTCGGCCGTGTCTGCCAGGTAGGTGCTCATAGTGAACTTCTCTTCCATGTCGCCGTGTTGTGGGTGTTGTGCGGGGGGATGTGGTCAGGCGGGGAGCTGGTTCTGCTTGCGCAGCTGCTGGTCGAACATGCGGGCGGGGACCAGACGGCGCATGGTGCGCACCCGTCCGGTCATGGCGCCGGCGGTGTAGCGCAGCTTCGGCTTCGCGCCGGTCGCCGCCGCGACGATCTCCCTGGCCACGACGGCGGGGGCGTCGCCGTCCTTGACCGCCTTGGCCATGTACTCCTCGAAGACGTGGCGCTGCTTGGCGTACACCTCCAGGGGCTGGTCGGGGCGCACGCTGGCCGCGTCGAAGGCGGTGCTGGTCCAGGCGGGCTCCACCAGCAGGACCCGCATGCGCTGGAAGGCGGCTGCAGGGCTGGTCCGCCCCGTCCCGGCGGGGTCCGCCGGTTGCGGCTATCCCTGCTGCATGAACGGCGCGTACAGCTCCTGGGGCGGCACGGCCAGCCCCGCCTTGACCTGGCGGGTCATGTCGTCCGCGAGGACCTCCCACGCGCCCGACTCGACGCCGTCGAGGGCCTGTGCGGCGACGTCGCGCGGGCTGGCCTTCTCGACCCCCTCGACACCGGCGGTCATGTCCGTGTCGACGTAGGCCATGTGCAGTCCGGTGACCGAGATGCCGCGCGGGGCGAGCTCGAGGCGCAGGGAGTTGGACTGCTGCCACATCGCCGCCTTGGAGGAGCTGTAGGCGCCGCCCATGCCGAACCACGACAAGGCCGAGTGGGCGTTGAGGATGTGGCCGCCGCCGTTGCGCTCGATGATCGGCACGAAGGCACGGCTGACCAGGAGCGGGCCGAAGAAGTTGATCTCGAGGTCGCGGCGTACGTCGTCGATGGAGGTGTCGAGGAACGCTCCGCCGACCATCGCGCCCGCGTTGTTGACCAGGAGCGTGACGTCCTGCGCCTGCTCGGCAGCGGCGGCTACCGAGGCGGGGTCGGTCACCTCGAGGGCGAGGGGGACCGCGTCGGGGTGGGTGACCGTGTGCGGGTCACGGGCGGTGGCGTAGACCTTGCTCGCGCCGCGGGCGTACAGCTGCTCCACCAGCTCCTTGCCGATGCCGCGGTTGCCGCCGGTGACCAGTGCGACCGAACCCTTGATGTCCGTCATGAGGGGAACCTTCCGTGAGGGGTAGCCAGGAGAATCGGAAACCGATCGGTTTCCGATGTGCTGCACCGACTGTAAACCGATCGGTTTCCAAATGCCAATCGTCGACGTAACCTGGGCGTATGACCGACGCGCCACCTCCTGCCGCCACCGCCCGATCCGCCCTCTCCCCCCGGGAGCGCCTCCTGGACGCCGCGGCGGAGCTCTTCTACCGCGACGGCGTGCACATCGGGGTCGAGGCGCTGTGCCGGGCGGCCGGAGTCTCCAAACGGTCGATGTACCAGCTGTTCGGCACCAAGGACGAGGTGATCACCGAGAGCCTGGAGCGCACGGCCGCCGCCGAGCACGCGGACCTGCTCCCTGCGGCCGACGACCAGAGCTCGCCCCGCGAGCGCATCCTGCATGTCTTCAGGCGCGTGGAGGAGCGGTCGGCGCGGGCCGGCTACCGTGGCTGCCCGTTCGTCGCGATGGCCGTCGAGCTCAAGTCGCCCGGCCACCCGGCGAGCCGCGCCGCACGCCGCCACAAGGACGGGCTCACGGCGTACTTCCGCGACCGGGCCGAGGAGGCGGGCGCCGCCGATCCGGACCTGCTGGCGCGGCAGTTGACCGTCGTCTTCGACGGCGCGAGCACGGGGGCGGTGGTCCAGGCGCACGGCCTCGACGGTCTCGCCGTCACCACCGCGCGCACCCTTCTCGACGCGGCGGGCGCCCTCACGTAGCGGCTGTGGGAGGGGCGCCTGTCCGGAAACTTCGGGGCACCTCAGTCCGGAAAACTCGAGGCCCCTCACCCCTCACCCCGCACCCTGATCCGGTGACGCGCCATCGAGAGCGCGGGGCGAACCTGCCTGTCGGCAAACAATCGAATGACGACAGGCATCCCGGGCGTCCAATGAACCCGGTAATTCCGGGGCCTGACGGTGACTCAGATCCAATGAGATCCGATGACCGTTGACGACAGGGTTAGATGACAGTCGAGGACTGATGTGGCGATAGAAGCGAGGAACAGCGTGGCCAATCTCGTCTACAAGCGGGTCTCGACCGACCAGCAGTCGACCGACCGCCAGAACCTCGTCCTCGACGAGGCCGGGATCGAGGACCCGGTCGTCTTCGAGGAGGAGCCGGGCACCTCCAGCCGCCTCCACCCCCTGGATCGCCCGAAGTTCGGCGAGCTCCTCACCTACGCGCGGCCGGGCGACACCGTGCACATCTCCGAGATGTTCCGCCTCGTACGCGGAACCCAGCACATCCTCGACGTGCTCGACGTCCTCCACCGCGACCGGCTCGCCCTGCGCATCCACGACGGCGCGTTCTCCGCGATGGCCCTCACCGCCCGCCACCCGCGCACCGGCGAACTGCTGTCCACCGTGAAGTTCATGGTGCAGACCCTCGCCGCCGCCGGCGAACTCCAGCGCGACCTCCAGCGAGAGCTGACGTACGACGGGCTGCGGGCCGCCGAGGCCAAGGGCAACAAGGGCGGGCGCCGCCCGGCCGTCAAGGCCGAGCTGGTCGACGCCGTACGTACCGCGTACCTGGAAGGCCGCTCCATCGCCGCGCTCGCCCGCGACCAGCAGGTCAGCCGCGGCGCCATCCGTACCGCCGTCGCCGACCTCCTGCCCGACTACACGGCCGCCGACCCAGGCGCCCCGGCCCCTGAAACACCGGTCGTCCTCGACATGCCGGGCAAGGTCGCCGACTTCCTCCGCGCCGCTGAACTGGAACCCGCCGAGCGCGTCACGCTCGACCAGGGCGTGACCGTACGGCGCGGCCAGGGCTACACCTTGCGCGTCACTGCCGCACCCGCGGTCCACCGCCGACTCCTCGACCGCTGCCAGCCTCTCGACGGCACTGCGGCGGTCCCGGCCCAGCGCAAGGCCCGCCGCGAGTACGAGAACCGCGTCAGCGCTCTCGGGGCTCACGCCGGGAGCTGAAAAGACCCATCAAGATCAAGAACTGGCGGCTTTTGGGCTTACCTCGGCGCTACCCCAAAGGGCGTCACCCGCACACCCTGACAGCCCCGATCACCGCCTGCCAGAAGCTTTGACAGCTACACCGGTTCTCTGTTCCGTTCCTCGGACCCAACCGACACCGATGCGGCCTGACCCCGAGACCAAGATCATTCCTTAGCGTTCAATCCTGGAGGAATACCGGCGAGACCCCCAGCCGCCGCGTGCGCGGCCTGAGCATTCAGCAGCGCGAACGGCTCCTCGAACGGTTCGCGCCAAGGGCTGACTACCGCTCACGCAGTTCGTACGGACTGATCTCCTCGTACCGGTCATCCTCATCAAGGCGACCGAAGCTCTCTTCCCAGCGCTCCGGCCAGTTTGCCGGCCCGCCAACACGGAACCGGTCGTCCGCCCAACGGGGTTCGGCCACGCAGAAGGCGTGCACCTGGGGCTGTTCGTCACCATCCCGGCGGACGAACCGCTCGTCGTAGATGAGGAAATGACCCATGTCGTCGCGGTCCTCGCGGACCTCCTCGGGCAGGGTGACCACCCGGGTCACCTTGTCCTCCTCAACGTCGACCTCGACCATCACCGGCACCACGTACCGGACCCACCGCTTCGCCACCGCGGCCCCGCCCTTCGCATCACGTCGTCGGCGGCACGCTACCGGCACCGGGCCCACTCCTGAGACCCGTGTCCAGGGCGTCACGCTTGGCTACTTGTCGGGTGGCGGCAGCTATACGAGAGCGGGGAACAGTGCCTGTCAAAAGTTCTGACAGTTACGCCGGTTCTCTGTTCCGTTCCTACTGGGCCCCCTTCCCGTACGGGAGACGCTGTTGGTTAATTCGCGTCTTCCCGTACGGGACAGCGGGGGCCGCGGGAGGCCGTCTCAGCCGAGGCGCCCGCGCTTCGCCTCCATCGCGGCGCGGCCCTGGGCGCCGCGCATCTTCCAGACGCGCCGCATCTCGTCCCGCAAGCGGGCGTCGGTGCGGGCGGCGAGCCGCTGGTTCTCGCGCAGCAGCTTGCGGTAGCTGTCGAGGCGGCGCGGGGGCAGCGTCCCGTCGTCGAGCGCGGCCAGCACGGCGCATCCCGGCTCGGCGTCGTGGGCGCAGTCGTGGAACCTGCACCCCTCGGCCAGGGCCTCGATCTCCGAGAAGACCTGCCCGACGCCGGCCTCCGCGTCGAAGAGCCCGACGCCACGCAGCCCGGGGGTGTCGATCAGGACGCCGCCGGTCGGCAGGACCAGCAGGTTACGGGTGGTCGTGGTGTGCCGGCCCTTGCCGTCGACGTCGCGTACGGCCTGCACGTCCATGGCGTCGGCGCCGAGCAGGGCGTTGGCGAGCGTCGACTTGCCCGCTCCGGACTGGCCGAGCAGCACGGACGTCCCGTCGAGGAGCGCGCCGAGCACGTCCATGCCGTGGCCCTCCTCCGCGCTGACCGCGAGGACGTCCACACCGGGCGCCGCCGTCTCCACGTCGGAGACGAGGTGCGCGGTGGTCGCGGCGTCCGGCACGAGGTCGGCCTTGGTGAGGACGACGACGGGCTGGGCGCCGGACTCCCACGCCAGGGCGAGGAACCGCTCGATACGGCCGAGGTCCAGCTCCGCGGCGAGCGACACGGCGATCACCGCGTGGTCGACGTTGGCCGCGAGGATCTGGCCCTCCGACCGCTTCGACGAGGTCGACCGCACGAAGGACGTGCGGCGCGGCAGATACGTGCGGACGTAGCGCGGATCGCCGCCGTCCGGGTCGACGACCGCCCAGTCGCCGGTGCAGATGACCCGCAGCGGGTCGTGCGGGGTGACGAACTCCGTGTCGGCGCGCACGGGTCCTTCAGGGGTGACGAGGTCGCACTGACCGCGGTCGACGCGGACGACGCGGCCGGGCACGAAGCCCTGCGCGGCGTACGGGGCGAACGCGGCGGCCCAGTCATCGTCCCAGCCGAAATCGGCGAGGGGATGCCGGGAAATCTCCGTGGAGAAAGGGGAGTTCAAGGGGTGACCCTTCACAAGGGTGGCCCCGGCGCGCGCTCACAGGCGCGGGAGAAGTGGTTGGTCAGCCGGTGGCCACGGAGGTGGGATGAACGGGCTTCTGGACGCGGGCGGCGCCCTGCGTGACGGCATTCATCGAAGTCCACCTCCTGGCTTCTCGTGTGTGTGCACACCACTGCGTGGCGGGCGTCGCCGAGCGTACGGGAGGGGACGGCCCGCGCGCCAAGGATTAATTCCTGCGGGCCGCCCGGACGACGGCCGCGGTGCGGGCCGGTGGCATCGGAATCGCCCTCTCCAGCGCTTCCCGCGGATACTTACCGACCAGTAATGTTGCGGGCGTCAGGCTCCCGATCTTCCCTGGAGGCCCCGTGCCCCGATCACCTGCCGGACCCGACGCCGACACCGGTTCCCGCTGTGGGCCAACGACCTGTTCCAAGCCCCGTTCCCCGTCGACGCGCAAGGCACTCGCGCTCGCGGGGCTGGTCGCCGGTGCCGGGGTGACGCACTTCGTCGCCCCGAACTCCTTCGACGCCACGGTGCCCCGCGTGCTGCCGGGCTCCGCGCGCGCGTGGACGTACGCGAGCGGCGCCGTCGAGCTCGCGCTCGCCGCCGGCATCGCGCTGCCGTGGACGCGCCGCAGGGCCGCACGGGCCACGGCCGCGTTCTTCGTTGGCGTCTTCCCCGCCAATGTGCAGATGGCGGTCGACTGGCGCGACAAGCCCGCGCCGCTGAGGACCGCGGCCCTCGTGCGGCTTCCCCTTCAGGTGCCGCTCGTCCTGTGGGCGCGCGGCGTGGCCAGGGCCCAGGAGGCCGGATCATGAGCAAGCGCGTCGAAGTGGGCGACACCGTCGAGGACTTCACCCTGCCGGACGAGAGCGGCACCCCGACGCGGCTGTCGGAGCTGCTGGGCGAGGGTCCCGTCGTCCTGTTCTTCTACCCGGCGGCCATGACACCCGGGTGCACGGCCGAGGCCTGTCACTTCCGGGATCTCGCGGCCGAGTTCGCGGCCGTCGGCGCGCGGCCCGTGGGCGTCAGCTCCGATCCGGTGGAGCGCCAGGCGGAGTTCGCCGGGAAGCACACGCTCGGCTTCCCGCTGCTCTCGGACGCGGAGGGCGAGGTGCGCGAGCGGTTCGGGGTCGCGCGCGGCTTCTCGATCGCGCCGACCAAGCGGGCCACGTTCGTGCTCGGCCAGGACCGCGTCGTCCTCGAAGTGGTCCGCAGCGAGTTCCGGATGAGCGCCCACGCCGACCGCGCGCTCGCGGTGCTGCGCGAGCGCGCGGCCTGAACACAGGTGGACCGGGCGGGTGCCGGGCCGCCACCGCGCCCGGATCCAGCCTGATCCGAACGAAAGGCCCTAGCCGGCCGGGGCCGGCTCCGGCGCGAGGCTGTCCATGAACGAGCTGACGGAGAACACGGCGCGGCCGGCGCCCGCGGGGCCGTAGCCGGGGGGCGAGGAGAGGCCGTACTCCTCCATCGTGGAGCGGTAGGCCTCCAGGAGCCTGATGTGGTACTCCAGCGGCGCGCCCTGCGGGTTGGCCTTGCCGAGCGGGGTCGTCGGCTCGGGGCACCACGTGGTGAAGCGGGGCGTGATGCCGTGCGACATGAAGAAGCGCAGGCCCTCGGTGGTGGAGGCGATGGCCTCGTCGACGGTGGCGAAGCCGGAGGGCTCGGCCATCTCGACGCCGGCCACGAAGTTCGGGATCACATTGCGCGCACCGAAGACGTCCGCCGAGTCGAGGATGCGCTTGTGCCACTCGTCGCGGCCGACGTAGCGCTCCTTGCCGGGGCAGTACAGCTCGAACAGACGGCGGTCCCACACCTCGTAGTTGGGGTGGTAGATCTGCACGCCGTAGTCCTTGAAGCGCTGCACGTCGTCCTTGGGCAGCGCCTGGGCGACGACCTTGCCGATCCAGCGGCCGGGGAAGTGCTCCTCGATGGCCTTGGCGTACAGGCCGTAGAAGTCGGCCTCGTCGCGGCCCTGGAGCTTGGAGGTGATCGCGCCGCCGGTGAGCGTGTAGGCGGTGGACGCCTTCGTGGTGTCGTAGCGGTCGATGATCTGGAGGGCTTCGAGGACCTCGTCGACGTCCTTGACGCCGGTGTACGGGCGGCCGGCCGCCTTGTGCTGGCGCCAGTTGTGGTTGATGTCGCAGTACTGGCACTCCTCCCTGGCGCCGAAGTACTGGCAGACGCGGAAGACCGTCAGGTAGATCAGGTAGCCCCACTGGATGGTGGGGGCCACCTCCATGACCGACTTCCCGTTGGAGAGCTTGTGCCGGTAGTACTCCGGCATCGGCGGGACGCCGACGTCCGAGATCCGCTTCCCGTCGAGGTAGAGCCCGAGCATCCCGTCCTCGTCGGCCGCGACCCGGTAGGGCGACGAGGGGTTCACGCGGACCGAGACGACCGTGCGCCGCAGGTCGTACGGGCCGCCGGTGAGGATGATCTCCTCCGGCGGGCGGCGCAGCGCGGCCTCGCCGAGCTCGGGGAGCGTGCCGTGGTCGAAGGAGAAGATGAAGTACGACTTCGGCTTGACGTCACCGGACTCGTTGTCGCTGAGCGCGGACTTGTCGAACGCCACGCCGCCGCGCAGCAGGTCCTCCTTGAACACCGCTTCCCGCGGCACGTGCGGGAAGCGCTCCATCAGGTCCTCGACCAGCGCCGTGCGGCTCTGCATCCCGTTCTCCTCGCTCCCAGAACCAGTGCTCGAGAACTCACGGTATGCCCCCGCTTGCCGGTCAGCCCTGCCGGGTCCCCGCGCGCGCCACGATGTGTGCCGGGGCGGTGATGCCGGTCGGCAGCAGCGGATCGGCGGTGGGCGCGCCCCAGCGGGAGGTCAGGGGCAGGGTGCCGGCCCACAGGCCGAGGGCCGCGTCGGGCCCGTCGCCGTCGTCGGGGGCGCCCGAACGAATTTTGACGGAGGCCTCGTCGAGCGACAGGACCAGGAGGGTGGTGGCGGCCAGCTCCTTGCGGCTCGGCTGCCTGGCGTACGTCCACTGGCCCGGGGTCGCGTGCTCGGTGAGGCGTTGCAGGCCCGCGAGTTTCTCGTCGGGGTCGGTGACCGTGTGCGGTACGCCGTGGATCATCGCGCTGCGGTAGTTCACGCCGTGCTCGAAGACGGAGCGGGCGAGGACCAGGCCGTCGACGTGGGTGACGGTCACGCATATCGGCGCGTCGGGTTCGGCGGCCAGGCTGCGGCTCGCCACCGATCCGTGCAGGTAGAGCCGGGTGTCGTCACGGCCGTAGACCGTGGGGACGACGACGGGGCGGCCGTCGACGAGGACGCCGAGGTGGCAGACGAACCCCGCGTCGAGGATCGCCTCGAGGTCGGAGCGTTCGAGGCTGGCCTGCTCGCGGAGCCTGCTGTGGCGGGTGCGGTCGGTCTGCGGGAGCGTGCGCGACAGCGTTGTCGCGATGTCGGTCTGGGTCATGCGGTCGGACGGTACTCCGTGGTGATCGCCCCCTCACGGGCGGGGACTTCTGACAACCCCTTTTCAAACCCCTTGTCGAAAGGGGCGGGCGGCCGTAGCGTCAAGGAGGGGGCTAGGAATGGAGGGGACTCGGTGAAGCGCACATCCCGTGACATCAGGACCGCGAACCGGTACGCGGTGCTGCGCCACCTCATCGCCAAGTCCCCCGCATCCCGGGGCGAGTTGGCGGCGGCGACCGGGCTCAGTCAGGCGACGGTCGCCACGCTCGTGGGTGAGCTCACCGCGCTCGGCCTGCTCGTCGAGGTCGGCTTCGAGGAGTCCGCGGGCGGGCGTCCGCGCTCCCTGGTCGCGGTGGACGCGGCGGGCGGCGCCCTCATCGGCGTCGACGTGGCCGAGACGTACGTGCACGCGGAGCTCTTCGATCTCGCCCTGGGCGTCGTGGCGCGCGCAGAGGAGGCGCTGCGGCCCGGCGAGTCCGCCCCGGAGCAGGTCGTCGGCCGGATCGCCGCGGCGGTCGGGGCCGTGGTCGCCGCCGCGGGGCCGCGCCGCCCGCCCCGCGTGCTCGGGGTGGGCGTCACGATGCCGGGGCAGGTCGACCGCGAGCGCGGTGTCGCCGTGCGCGCTGCGAACTGGGGCTGGCGCGACGTGCCCCTGACCGCGCTGCTCGCCGAACGCTTCCCCTACCCGGTCCACCTCGACAACCCGCTGCGGGCGGCCACGCTCGCGGAGCTGTGGTTCGGCGCCGCGCGGGGCCGCGACGACGCCGTGGTGATCAACCTCGGTACGGGCGTCGGCGCGGGCCTCGCGCTCGGTGGCTCCCTGCACCGCGGTGTCACGAACAGCGCCGGCGAGTGGGGTCACACCACGCTCGTCCTGGACGGTCGGCCGTGCCGCTGCGGCGACAGCGGGTGCGTGGAGGCGTACGTGGGCGCGCCCGCCATCATGCGGACGCTGCGTGAACTCGCCCCGCAAAGCGTCCTGTTGACCGACGACGACCAGACCGCGACGATCGGCGCGCTCGGCCGCGCGGCCGCCGACGGCGATCCGGTGGCGCTGCGGGTCGTCCGGGAGACCGCCCGCCATCTCGGCGCCGCCGTCGCGGACCTGGTGAACCTGCTCAACCCCGAAGTGATCGTGCTCAGCAGCTGGGTGGCGGCCGCGCTCGGTACGCCCCTGCTGACCGAAGTGCGCGAGGCCGTCGCACGGCACGCCCTGGGCAGCCCGTTCGCGGCCACCGAAATCGTCCTGTCCCCGATACCGACCGACCCCGTGAGTCTGGGCGCGGCGACCTTCGCACTGGAAGGCGTGCTGTCGTCGCCGGGCCTGACCGGCACCACCCTCACCCCGCACACGACCTGACCGTGAAGGAGAACGATGTCCCTCCCCGAGGTGTCCCTCCCTGAGGAATCCGCACTCCCCTACTACGAGCAGGTGTCCCCCGGGACCGGCGGTGTCGCGCCGCGCTCCTGGTACGCCGCCTCCGACGCCAAGTCCCTGTCTCTCAACGGCCCGTGGCGCTTCCGCCTCGCGGCGACGGCCGACGGCCACGACGAGTCCTTCGCCCGCCCGGGCTACGACGCGTCCGCCTGGGCGGATCTGACGGTGCCGGGGCACTGGGTGCTCCAGGGCAACGGGGCCTACGGGTTGCCCGCGTACACGAACACTGTCTACCCGTTCCCCGTCGACCCGCCGCGCGTCCCGACCGAGAACCCGACCGGCGACCATCTGCGCGTCTTCGACCTGCCGGACGACTGGCCCGCGTCGGGAGCGACCGTGCTGCGCTTCGAGGGGGTCGAGTCGTGTGCGCGGGTCTGGCTGAACGGCGAGGAGCTGGGCGAGTTCAAGGGCTCGCGGCTGCCGCACGAGTTCGCCGTCGAGGGGCTGCTGCGCGCGGAGGGCAACGTCCTGGCCGTACGCGTCCACCAGTGGTCGTCCGGCTCCTATCTGGAGGACCAGGACCAGTGGTGGATGCCCGGCATCTTCCGTGAGGTCACGCTGCTGCACCGGCCCGACGGCGCGGACGCCGACTTCTTCGTGCACACCGCGTACAACCACCTCACCGCACAGGGCACGCTGCGCGTCGAAGCGGGCGCGGGAGGCCGCGTGACCGTGCCCGAACTCGGCGTCGACATCGGGGCCGGGGAGTCGGTGACGCTGCCGGTTCAGCCGTGGACGGCCGAGACGCCGCGCCTGTACGCGGGTGAACTGGCCACGCCGGGCGGGGAGATCATCCCCTTCCGCGCCGGATTCCGTACGGTCGTCGTGGAGGACGGCGTCCTCAAGGTCAACGGCAAGCGGATCCTCTTCCGCGGCGTCAACCGGCACGAGTTCCACCCGGAGCACGGCCGCACCCTGGACGAGGAGACGATGCGCCACGACGTCCTCCTCATGAAGCGGCACAACATCAACGCCGTGCGGACCTCGCACTACCCGCCCCACCCCGCCTTCCTCGACCTGTGCGACGAGCTCGGCCTGTGGGTGATCGACGAGTGCGACCTGGAGACGCACGGCTTCACCCACGAGCGGTGGAACGGCAATCCGGTCGCCGACGAGCGCTGGACCCCGGCGCTCCTCGACCGGGCCGCCCGCATGGTGGAGCGCGACAAGAACCACGCGTCGGTGATCATCTGGTCCCTCGGCAACGAGTGCGGCACGGGCGCGGGCCTGACCGCGATGGCCGGCTGGATCCGCGACCGCGACCCGTCCCGCCCGCTGCACTACGAGGGCGACGCGTCGTGCGCCGACACCGACGTCTACTCGCGGATGTACGCGGACCACGCCGAAGTCGAACGCATCGGACGTCACGAGGACGAGGGACCCGAGTCGCGCCGCGCACTCCCCTTCATCCTGTGCGAGTACGCGCACGCGATGGGCAACGGCCCCGGCGGACTCTCCGAGTACCAGCGCCTCTTCGAGACGTACGACCGGCTCCAGGGCGGGTTCGTCTGGGAGTGGATCGACCACGGCCTCGCGGACGAGCGGTACGGGTACGCGTACGGCGGTGACTTCGGCGAGGAGCTGCATGACGGCAACTTCGTCTGCGATGGTCTCCTCTTCCCCGACCGCACGCCCTCGCCCGGGCTCGTCGAGTACAAGAAGGTGATCGAGCCGGTCCTGATCGAGGGCGACGGGACGGCCGGCACGGTCCGCGTCACGAACCGCCACGACTTCGCGGACCTCGCCGCGCTGGCCTTCACCTGGTCCTACGAGGTGAACGGCGCACCGGTGGAGTCGGGCCCGCTCTCCGTGCCGGCGCTCGCGCCCGGCGAGAGCGCGGACGTCAAGCTGCCCGCCCCGCCGGACGCGGCGCGGGGCGCGGAGACGCAGTGGTCGGTACGGGCGGCGCTGGCCGACGACACCGCGTGGGCCGACCGGGGTCATGTGGTGGCGTGGGCTCAACTCCCCGTATCGGGGCGGCAGTCGGTCGTTCCCGCGAGCGGGGTGTCGCCTGTGCGGGACGCGGACGTCATCACGCTCGGCCCGGCTGCCTTCGACGCACGTACGGGCCAGCTGCACAGCGTCGGACAGGTGCCGGTCACCGGGGTGCGCCTCGACGTGTGGCGGGCGACGACCGACAACGACAACGGCGCCGACTGGCAGGCGGACCGGCGGTTCGGCCCCCTGTGGCGCGCGGCCGGGCTGCACCGCATGCGGCACCGCCTGGCCCAAGTCGCCCTGGAACCCGGCGCCTTGACCGTACGGACGCGAGTGGCACCCGCGGCAGAGCAGTTCGCCCTCGCCACGGAGTACCGCTGGACGGCGGACGACGCGGGCCGCCTGACCCTCACGGTCTCGGTGGCCCCCGAGGGCGACTGGAAGGTGCCGCTCCCCCGCCTGGGCGTCCGCCTCGGCCTCCCGTCGTCCGCGACGCACGCGCGCTGGTTCGGCGGCGGCCCCGGCGAGGCCTATCCGGACACGCGGGCCGCGTCGCGGCTCGGCCGGTGGGAGGCGTCCCTCGACGAGCTCCAGACGCCGTACGTGCGTCCGCAGGAGAACGGTGCGCGGGCGGATGTCCGCCGGGTGGAGATCGGCGGCCTGCGGATCGACGGCGAGCCGGAGTTCTGGTTCACGGCCCGCCGCTGGACGGGCGAACACCTCGACGCGGCCGGGCACCGCACGGACCTGGTGGCCGGGGACACGGTGTGGGTGAACCTGGACCACGCCCAGCACGGCATCGGCTCCCAGTCCTGCGGCCCGGGCCCGCTGCCGCAGTACGTGCACGAGGTGGCCCCGGCCGCGTTCGCCTTCACGTTCTCGACGGCGGGCTGAGCCACGCAGGACACCGGAAGGTCCGGCTCCGCGCTCGGTTCGATCACGTCCGGGACACGAGGGGTCCGCCGGAGCCGGCGGCGCCTCAGCCTGACGGTGTGGAGAGACAGCGCGGTGGCTGCCTGCTCAACGGCTGTGTGACATTGCTCGTCCTGGCCCTGGCGCTGGTGGGGTACGGCTGGTGGCGCCTCGAAACCGCCCCGGGGCGTATCGAGGCCAGGGCCGAGGACGACGTCACGCGGGCCGCCGCCTCGACGCGGACCCAGCTGTCGACGGCGGCCGCCCGGGGCACGCTGTTCGAGACGGAGCTGGACCGCGTGTTCCGCAAGGGCCCGGACAGCGGCTGGGCCGAGGAGCGCGACGGCGGGCACGTCACCGTCACCGCGCTCCTCACCGGCAGTACGGGCGTGTGGATGGGTACCGTGACCGCCCACGGCTGCTACGAGTTCACCGTCAACCCCGGCCGCCGCACCGCCCCCGGCCCGCGAGCGCAGAGTCGCGGACGAGCGGTGCGAGCGGCTGCCCTCGCGCCCCGTCCGCGAACCCGCCGACGTCGCCCGTGACCTGGCCGCCGAGCTGCGCGCGACGTCGAAGGGGACGGCCGGCGACTCCGCGCGCTGGACGATCCTGACGTCGACCCCCGGGGTGCGGCTCCAGGACCGCGCGTACGAGGGCAGCGGGGCGGCGCAGGTCACCGTGGCGCTCGTCTGGCTGAACGGCGGGAGCGGGCCGCAGGGCAGGGACTGCTACGAGTTCCGCGTACGGGGCCCCGCACACCGCCACCTTCAAGTCCCTGAAGCCCGACGGCTGTCACCGGATTCAGCGGGAGCGGGACGCGCAGGCGGAGGCGGCCCGGCGGGACCAGCTCGACGAGGTGGCCGCAAGGATCCGGCGGGCGCTCGCGGGCGCGATAGCGGGGGACGGAAGGCTGACAGACGCCGAAAAGCGGCGGGTGTTCGCGCTCCGGCAGGAGGACGCGGTCACGTCGCGGCAGGTCCTGGCGAACCTGACGCACACGGACCGCTCGGCGGACGGGTCCCGGATCACCCTGACCGCCCGCGTGAACGGGTTGCGCAGCACCCCCTGGTACGAGGGCTGCTACGCGTTCCGGGTCGACCTGCGCGCCGGCTCGGTGACGGCCGGCCCGTACGACGGCCGAGGCCTGTCCCGTACCCGGGAGTTGACGGTACGGGCGGGCCGGAGTCCATCACGAACACGTGCTCGTAGGGGCTAGGTTGTTGTCCCTACGACGACCAGCTACGAGGGATGGCCTTCATGGGCGACAACGCTCCCCAGCACGAATCCGCCGAGCAGCTGCACAAGCGGATCGACAGCTCCAAGGCGCACCCGGCGCGGGTGTACGACGTCTTCCTCGGCGGCAAGGACAACTACGCGGCCGACCGGGACGCGGCGGCCGCCGCCCTCGCGGCGAACCCGCGCGGCTACCTTGACGTACGGCACAACCGCGACTTCATGCGACGCTCGGTGAACTACCTGACGCGCGAGGCGGGCCTGCGCCAGTTCCTCGACATCGGCACGGGCCTGCCGACGCAGGAGAACGTGCACCAGGTCGCCCAGCGCATCGCCCCCGAGGCGCGGATCGTCTACGTGGACAACGACCCCGTCGTCCTCGCGCACGCCCGCGCCCTCCTGACCAGCGGCCCCCAGGGCGCGACGGCCTACATCGACGCGGACCTGCGCGACCCGGCGAAGATCCTCCAGGACGCCGCGAACACCATCGACCTGGACGCGCCGATCGCGCTCGGTCTCGTGGCGATCCTGCACTTCATCGAGGACGCGGAGGCGTACGACATCGTGCGCGCGCTGGTGGACGCGCTGCCGGTGGGCAGTGCGCTCTTCCTGAGCCACCTCACCTCCGACCTGAACGCCGAGAAGATCGCCAAGGTGGCCGAGACGTACCACGAGCGCGGCTTCACGTTCGTGCTCCGCTCGGCGGACGAAGTGCGCCGGTTCTTCACGGAGAACGGCCTGGAGATCGTCGAGCCGGGCATCGTGCCCGCCCATCACTGGCGGCCCGGCCACGTCGCCGACCACGACGGGGGCGCCGGCCACGACGAGGAGTACGTGGCGAGCCTCGACCCGATCGAGCA
The DNA here is from genome assembly GCF_055760475.1 of Streptomyces sp. DS1-CR2. Lineage (NCBI taxonomy): Bacteria > Bacillati > Actinomycetota > Actinomycetes > Kitasatosporales > Streptomycetaceae > Streptomyces > Streptomyces sp. DS1-CR2. The sequence goes on along the minus strand of NZ_CM147085.1, from coordinate 6,740,853 downwards.
GACGATGTACCGCGACATCAACGACGTCACCGACGACGACATCAACGTGTACGCGGCGGTGGCCTTCAAGCGCTGATCCGGTTCTCCAACGGGGCAGCGGTTGCTGTTCGTTGACTACGTGTGAGCGTGTTGGGGCATGCGCGAAAGTCCTCAGCTGCCGCCCGTAGGAGGACCGGAAGGGAACAGCAGTTCTCGCATCGAATGCGTGACCTCTGGGGAGTGGCGGCCGTTGGGTGCTGTGACGGCATCTTCAATGCAGGTGGGGGTGATGAGGTGGGCGGGCTGCGGGAGTTGGCGGCGACGTTCGTGGTGCCGGGACCGTCGGGTGTGGCGATCCGTGACCGGCTCAAGGGCCTCACCACCGGGGACGAGGAGGTGCTGCGGCTGGTCGGCGACCACCTCGGGTCGCTCGCGTCCCGGGATCTGAGGGCCCGATGTGCGGCCGGCCTGGACCACGACGCCGGGCGGTGGGCCGAGCGTAAACGGACGTTGACCGACCAGTCCTCGTCGCGGTGGGCGGGTTCACTCACGAAGGCCACCCGTGATCAGCGGGCACTGGCCCGGCGTGGCCAGGCCGCGCACCTCCACAGCCTGGAAACCGGGATCCAGACGGTCCGGCACCGGTTGTCGCTCCCGGTCTGGGCGAAAGGCTCCAAGCGGGACGCGGGCGGCTACCGCAGTGCGCGCGAGTGGGTTTGCCAAGTGCGATCGGAAGACGCGCCCTGGGGCGCCCGATCCGGCGACGGACGACACCGCCCCGTACCCACCAGAGTGATGGGTACGGGCATCGGACCGTCCAGGCCGGAACGGAAACCCCGGGGCGTGAGGGACCTCGCCCCCGCATTCCCGGACCACGCACCAGATGTGTGCCGCCCGGACGCGGAGCGAACGCGGGGAACCAGAACCCCCAACACCGTTCGGGGCGTTCGGCTGAGCACGAGACCTGGCGACAGGACTCACTCCCGCTCAGTCCCTAGGAACGGTTAGCGTCGTCGTATGAAGTCGCCCCCTCTTGCCGAAGCCCTCGCCGCGGGGCCGGTCGTCCTGGACGGCGGGCTCTCCAACCAGCTGGAGTCCGCCGGGTACGACCTGAGCGACGAACTGTGGTCGGCGCGGCTGCTCGCCGAGCGGCCCGAGGCGATCGTGGCCGCGCACCTCGCGTACTACGAGGCGGGGGCCTCGGTGGCGATCACGGCGAGCTATCAGGCGACGTTCGAGGGGTTCGCGCGGCGCGGGGTCTCCCGCGAGCGGGCCGCCGAACTGCTCGCCCTGAGCGTCAGGTTGGCGCGCGAGGCCGCCCGGCGCGCGGAGGCGAAGGGGGTGCCGGGTCCGCTGTGGGTGGCCGCGTCGGCGGGCCCGTACGGGGCGATGCTGGCCGACGGTTCGGAGTACCGAGGCCGCTACGGCCTGACGGTGGCCGAGCTGGAGGCCTTCCACCGGACCCGGCTCGACGCCCTCGCCGCGGCCGGGCCGGACATGCTCGCCCTGGAGACCGTGCCGGACACCGACGAGGCGCGGGCGCTGCTGCGGGCCGTGCGGGGGCTCGGTGTCCCGGCGTGGCTGTCGTACAGCGTCGCCGGTGACCGCACCCGCGCCGGGCAGCCCCTGGAGGAGGCGTTCGCGCTCGCCGCCGACGCGGACGAGATCGTCGCGGTGGGCGTCAACTGCTGCGCCCCCGAGGACGTCGAACCCGCGGTGGCGCTGGCCGCGCGCGTCACGGGGAAGCCGGTGGTGGCCTATCCGAACAGCGGCGAGTCCTGGGACGCGGAGGCGCGCGGCTGGCGGGGCGCGGCCACGTTCACCGCGGACCTGGTGGCCGGTTGGGAGCGGGCGGGGGCGCGGCTGATCGGGGGCTGCTGCCGGGTGGGCCCGGACCGGATCGCCGCGCTCGCTGCGGCCGTACGTCACTGAGCGCGGGTGGCCTCGCGGGCGGCCCGCGCGTAGTCCCGTACGAGCGGCCGCCGGTCGCCGTCGCGCCAGGCGAGCGCCAGCCGGGAGGGCGAGACGCCGCGCACGGGGCGGGTCACGACGCCGTCGAGCGCGATGAGCGGCGCGTTGCCCGCCGCGACCAGGCACACCCCGAGCCCGCCCACGAGCGCCTCATACGTCTCGTCGGTACCGGCGATCTCGGCGCCGACGCGTGGCCGCGTGCCGTCGCGGGCATCCGTGGCGAGCCAGTGGTCCCGCAGCGCTCCGGCGCTCCGCGGCAGCGCGAGGAAGGGTTCGTCCGCGAGGTCCGCGAAGTCGATCTCGTCCAGGGCCGCGAGGCGGTGGGTCTCCGGGAGGGCGACATGCCGGGGCTCCTCGGCGACGACGACCCACCGGTAGCGGTCGGCGTCCGGGAGCGGCAGCCACACGAACGCAACGTCGGAGGTGCCGTCCGCGAGCCCCGCGGTCGCGTCGTCCCAGCCGAACTGGCGCAGCCGGATCCTGGCGTCGGGGTGGGCCTCGGTGAAGCGTGACCGGACCGCGGGGAGCAGTCCGCCGCGGCCGGGGCTCGTGCTCATTCCGACGTCCAGCGTGGCCAGTTGCTCGGCTTTGGCGCGCTCCACCGCCTCGGCGCCGGTCTCCCACGCGGTGAGAACGGCGCGCGCGTGCGGCAGGAGCGCGGCGCCGGCGGGGGTGAGCCGCACGCCGTGGCGGTCCCGGTCGAACAGCTCGGTGCCGAGCTGCCCCTCCAGCATCCGGATCTGCTTGCTCAGCGCGGGCTGCGAGACGTAGAGCCGCTCGGCCGCGCGGGTGAAGTGCAGCTCCTCGGCGACCGCCACGAAGTAGCGCAGATCTCTGCCGTGTACGTCCATAACCATCAGTTATCACGCCAGGTCTTGGACGGGCCACCGGTACCGGCGACAAAGTTGATCCGACAGGATCACATCTTTCAAAGGAAGTTCGAGATGGCGAAGGTCTGGCTGGTCACCGGTGCGAACAGCGGCTTCGGGCGGGCGATCACCGAGGCGGCCGTCGCCGCCGGCGATGTCGTCGTGGCCACCGCGCGCAACACGTCGGCCCTGGCCGACCTGGTCGCGGCCCACCCCGACCAGGTCGAGGCGCTCACCCTGGACGTGACGGACACGGCCGGTATCGGGGCCGCGGTGGCGGACGTCGTCGCGCGGCACGGCCGGATCGACGTCCTGGTCAACAACGCGGGCCGCAGTCATGTCGGGGCCGCCGAGGAGACCACGGACGCGGAGCTGCGCGGCCTGTTCGACGTGCACTTCTTCGGGCCTGCGGCGCTGGTCCGCGCGGTCCTGCCGCACATGCGGGCGCGGCGCTCGGGGGCGATCGTGCAGATGAGCAGCATGGGCGGGCAGATGTCGTTCGCCGGGTTCTCCGCGTACAGCGGTACGAAGTTCGCGCTCGAGGGCTTCTCGGAGGCACTCGCGGCCGAGGTGGGGCCGCTCGGCATCAAGGTCCTCGTCGTGGAGCCGGGCGCGTTCCGCACGAGCCTGTTCGGCAACACGACCGTCAGCGCGGAGCTCGACGACTACGCGGGCACGGTCGGCCCGACGCGGCGGATGGTCAGCGGCAGCGACGGCGACCAGCCCGGCGACCCGGCGAAGGCCGCCGCCTCGATCATCACCGCGCTCGGGGCGGACCTGACGCCGCTGCGGCTGCCGCTCGGCGACGACGCCGTGGACGCGGTCGTGGGTCACCTCGACGGGGTGCGCGCCGAGATCGGCGCCTGGGAGAAGGTGGCGCGGGACACCGCGTTCAGCGACTGAACGGGGCGCGGCAGGGCAGTGTCCGATTCCTTCAAGACCGGCGCCGGGGCAGGTGCCTACGGTGGGGCCATGACCGAGATCACCGCACGACTGGACGCCGTCGGCGTCGTCGTCTCCGACATGGCCGCCGCCGTCACGTTCTACCGCCGCCTCGGCCTCGCGTTCCCCGAAGGGGCCGAGGAGCAGCCGCACGCGGAGGCCGTCCTGCCCGGCGGCCTGCGCGTCCTGCTCGACACCGAGGAGACCGTGAAGTCGTTCCACCCGTCCTGGCGGGCGCCCGCCCGTGGCGCCTCCCGGCACGGGCTGGCCTTCGACTGCGGCGACGCGTCCGGGGTGGACGCCGTCTACGAGGAGCTGCTGGCCGCCGGGTACGACGGTGAGCTCAAGCCGTGGGACGCGTTCTGGGGCCAGCGGTACGCCGTGGTCCTCGACCCGGACGGGAACGGGGTCGACCTGTTCGCACCGCTGGCCACCACCTCTTGAGAAGCGTCCGCCCGGCTAGGACGCGTTCGCCCGGCGCTTGCGCACCCCGTCGAGCAGCCGGGCGCGCTGTTCCCCGGACGTCGCGAGGTCGACGCCGACGAGGGCGAGGGCCGTCGCCCCGTCGAGCACCGCGAGGTCGGCGCCCGGGGTCTTGCCGTGGGCTGTGAACTCGGGGGTGTGCTGCTTGGCGCCGCCCGTGTCGTAGCCGACCGTGGGGTGGATCGTGGGAATGCGCTGCGAGACGTTGCCCATGTCGGTCGACGCCATCGTCTCGCCGTGCAGCGAGGTGACCTTACGGCCCAGCTCGCCGGCGGCCCTCGCGTAGGACCGGGTCATCTCCTCGTCCTGGCGCAGATCGGCGAAGTCCCTCCCGTGCGCGCTCACTTCGAGCTCGGCGCCGGTGGCGAGCGCGCCCGCCTCGAAGCACGCCCTGACCCGTTGCCAGGCCTCGGCGAGCTGCTCCACGGTGCGCGCCCTGACCTCGTAGCGGGCTGCGGTGCGGGCGGGGATGACGTTCACGGCCTGGCCGCCGTCGGTGATGATGCCGTGCACGACGACGCCGGGCGGCAGCTGCTGGCGCAGGAGGCCGACCGCGGTCTGGGCGACGGTCATGGCGTCGAGCGCGTTGACGCCCTCCCAGGGGGCGAGCGCGGCGTGCGAGGGCCGGCCCCGATAGGCGAGGTCCCAGGCGCCGATGGCCAGCGAGGAGGCGCCCACGGTGTCGTCGGGGGCGGCGTGCACCATCATCGCGGCGGCGACGTCGTCGAAGATCCCGGCGTCCATGAGCAGCACCTTGCCGCCGATGTCCTCCTCGGCGGGCGTGCCGATCAGCTTGACCGTGACGCCGAGTTCGTCGGCGGCGGCGGCGAGGCCGAGCGCGGCACCGACGGACGCGGCGCCGTTCACGTTGTGCCCGCAGGCGTGGCCGATGCCGGGCAGGGCGTCGTACTCGGCGCAGAACGCGATCACGAGGTCGCCGGTGCCGTAGGTGGCGAGCACCGCGGTGGGAAGGTCGCCGGCGCCGCGGGTGACGGTGAATCCGGCGCTCTCCATGAGGTCGGCGATCCGGGCCGCGGCGCGGTGCTCCTGGAGGGCGGTCTCGGGGTCGTCGTGCAGGGCGTGGCTGAGGGCGACGACCGGCTCGCGCCAGTTCCGTACAGCGCCGGTCACGGTCTTGCACGCGGTCGGGGTGTCGGTCATGCGAGGTCTCCGGTCGGGGCGAGGTGCGGTACGGGGGTGACGGCGTCGGCGCGGGGGGCGCGGTAGCGCAGGGCGAGGGCCGTGCCGACGACGGCGGCGCAGGCGCACGCGCCCCAGCCCCACAGGTAGCCGGACTCCGCGATGCGCGTGGTGCCACGCACGGCGTGGGCGGTGAAGAAGCCGCCGATCACGGCGGCGCCGATGGCCGCGCCCAGCGAGAGGGCGAGTTCGTTGAGGCCGACGGCGAGCGCGGTCTCGTGCTCCTCGACGACCTCCGCCGAGAGGGTCCGCGTGATCGACTCGAAGAGCCCGGTAGCCAGGCCCACGACGAGGGCGGAGGTCACGTACTGGGCGAGGCTGCCGTGGAAGAGGGCCATGCCGACGAAGCCGAGCGCGACGAGGACGCCGCCCGTGGCGAGCACGGCGCGGTCGCCGATGCGCCGGGCGAGGCGCGGGGTCAGCGTGGATCCGGCGAATCCGGCCACGACCATGGCGAGCGAGATCGTGGCGATGGCCTGCGGGCCCATGTCCATGCCGTAGCCGTTCTCGGACCGCGAGGAGCCGAGGAAGAGGGCGTTGGCGCCGAGGAAGCCGATCGTGCCGAACGCGGCGCAGAACGTGTAGCCGCTGACCACCGCGAGCCGCGGGTTGGCCAGCATACGGACGCTGACCAGCGGGTTCTCGGACCGGCGCTCGACGGCCACCCAGGCCGTGAGGACGGCGACGGCCACGACGGCGAGCCCGATCGTGCGCGCCGAGCCCCAGCCCCACGTGCTGCCCTGCGCGAGGACGAGGACGAGCGCGACGAGGCCCGCGGTGAGCAGCGCCGCCGCGCCGTAGTGGAAGCGCCCGCCGCGCGGGATGTCACTGTCCGGCAGTACCAGACCGGCGACGACGGCGAGCACGGCGACGGGGACCGCGGTCCACAGACCCGCCTGCGCGTGTCCCTCGCTGAGCGCGCCGGCCACGAGCCCGCCGACGCCGATCGAGATGAGCAGGACGCCCACGAGGAGGGAGATCCCGGTGCGGTTCTGCTCGGGGGCGCGGGAGCGGAGGATGCCCACGAGGAGCGGGAAGAAGCCGACGAGGGCGCCCTGGAGGGTGACGCCGACGGCGAGGGTCACGGCGGACGGCCACGCGGCGATCAGGAGCGAGCCGCCCGCCACCATCGCGAGCGCCACCCGCAGCAGCCTGCGGTGTCCGTACAGGTCACCGAGCCGGGACAGCAGCGGCGTCAGCACGGCACAGGCGAGCTGGAAGAGCAGGTAGATGTTGTTCTGCCCGACGGTGCCGATGTGCAGACTCCGGCCGACCTCGGGGAGGAGCGGGGTGAGATAGCCCTGGACGATGCCGCTGAACAGGACGACGACGGCCATCGTCGCGACCATGGCCGGACCGGAGCTGACCGCTCTCGGCCCGCGTCCCGTTCCCGTTATGTGCGTGGACACAGCTTCACCTCTGGGTCTTCTGGTGGCCGGAACCGAATGTGGTCGCTACTGTGCGGGCCGAGGCACGGGCGGCCCCGAATATTCATGGATTCGTACGTACGGAGTGCTTGTGATGCGAGAAACGGTCACCGCCAGCGAGCTCGACCTCGCTCTGGTGAACGCCCTCCAGCTGCGGCCCCGGGCGTCCTGGTCGGAGCTCTCCCCGCTGCTCGGCGTGACGGCGGGCACGCTGGCGCGGCGGTGGGACCGGCTGACGCGGGCGGGGCTCGCCTGGGTGTACGCGGCGCCGGGCCGTGAGTTCACCCGCAACCGCTGCACGGCGTTCGTGCTGCTGCGCTGCCAACCTCAGGAGCGGTCGCGGCTGCTGGCGGAGCTGAGCGCGCTCCCGGAGGCAGCGACGATCGAGGTGACCGCGCCGGGCAGCTCCGACCTGCTGCTCGACGTGCTCGCCCCCGACCTGCCCTCGCTCAGCCGCTTCCTCACGCAGGAGCTGGAACAGCTGCCGGGGATCGTGTCGGTCAGCGCGCTGCTCGCCACGTCGCTCTACGTCGAGGGCAGCCGCTGGCGGCTGCGTTCCCTCGACCCCTCGCAGCTCACGGCGCTGGGCAGTGCGACGGCGGCGCAGGAGCCGGCGCGCGGGCTCGAACTCGACCCCGTGGACCGGGCCCTGCTCGGCGAACTCGTGCGCGACGGGCGCCTGGGCCTCGCCGAACTCGCCGAGCGCACCGACACCAGCCCGCCCACCGTGCGCCGCAGGCTGCGCCGTCTCACGGACTCGGCGGTCCTGACGTTCCGCTGCGACATCGCGTCCGCGCTCGCCGGGCATCCGGTCCCGGTGTCGCTGCTCGGCCGGGTCCCCGCGCGGGACATCGGCACCGTCCACCGCACGCTCGCCGCGCTTCCGGAGTGCCGGCTGGTCGCGGCCGTCACGGGTCCCTCGAACATCTTCGCCACGCTGTGGGTGCACGACCTGGGGGACATCCAGCGCCGCGAGACCGCGCTCTGCGCCCGGCTGCCCACGCTCACGGTGACGGACCGCATCGTCGGCCTGCACACGGTCAAGCGCATGGGGCATCTGCTCGACGAGGAGGGGCGCCGGGTCGGGGTCGAGCCGATCTCGCCCTGGTAGGCGGGGGCTGCGTCAGACGAGGCGGGTCAGCGGGACGCCCGCCAACTCCCGTACGTCGCGCGCCAGATGGGCCTGGTCGGCATAGCCCGCCCGCGCGGCCGTATCGGCGAGCGGCACTCCCCCGCGGGCCAGCGCCAGGGCGCGTTGCAGGCGCAGGACACGGGCCAGGGTCTTGGGTCCGTAGCCGAACGCGGCGAGGGAGCGCCGGTGCAGGCTGCGCGCGCCGAGCCCCGCTCTGTCGGCGGTCTCGGCGACGGTGCGGCCCGCGCCGAGCGACGTCACGATGTGCGCGAGGACGGGGTCGGGCGGCGCGGCTCCCCGTTCGAGAGCGACGGCTTCGAGGGCGGCGGCCGGATCCTGTGCCGCGTCGACGCGTTCGGTCAGGCGCCGCACCTGGTCCGACGGCCACAGGTCGGCGAGGTCGACGCGCCGGTCGCGCAGTTCGTGGGCCGGGACGCCGAGGACGGCGGGGGCGGTGCCGGGGAAGAAGCGGATGCCCGCGATCCGGGTGGCGCCGCTCATGCCGGACCGGTAGGCGTGCGTGTCCGGTCCGGCGACGAAGAGGCGTCCCTCGGTCCACAGCAGGTCCATGCAGCCGTCGGGCAGGACGTCCGGCGCGGGGCGGGGACCGTCGTCTTCGGGGGTGACGGTACGGGTCCACAGGACCGCGCCCGCCACGCCCGGCGCCGCCCTCTCCCGGTACACGTCAGCCATGCCTTCGAGGCTACGCCGGGCCCGCGGGCACGCGGCGGCCGGTCAGTTGTGGTCGCGGTGGTCGTGGCCGTGGTGGTCGTGATCTTCGTGCGGGTGGTCGCCGTTCTTGCGCACGTGCGAGCGCAGGCGGGACGACACGTCGTCCGGGGGCAGGAACTTCGACCAGCGCTCGGGGAACTCGGACGGCATGTCCGGGTCGTCCGCGTCGTCGATGCCGCCGTGCGCCTCGCGGGCGGCGGAGCGGGCGACGTACTCCGCGGCCTGCTTGGTCCGCCACCGCTCGTTCGCGGCGCGGGCGACCGAGGTCGCGACGGACGGCCAGACCCGGTCGATCGCCGCGTTCACTGCGGCGCCGACGAGCACCGCGAACGCCGATACGCCGATCCACAGGAGTACGGCGACGGGCGCGGCCAGGGACCCGTAGATGGTGGGGCCCTCGATGGTGCTGGTGATGTAGAGGCGGAGCAGGAAGCTGCCCGGTACCCACATCGCGAGGGCCACGAGGGCGCCGGGGACGTCCTCTATCCAGGGCGAACGCACGGGCACGGACACGTGGTAGAGCGTCGTCAGGAAGACCACGGACAGGAGGAGGACGACGGGCCAGTACAGGACCTGGACCACGGTCTCCGACCACGGGACCAGGGCGATCACCGCGTCCGGGCCCGCGATCATCAGCGGCAGCGCGACCGAGCCGACGATCAGCGCGACGAGGAACAGCAGGAAGGCGAGCAGGCGGGTCTTGACGATGCCGCGCACCCCGTCGAGCCCGTACATGACCGTCACCGTGTCGACGAACGTGGACACCGCGCGCGAGCCCGACCACAGCGAGAACAGGAAGCCGATGGAGATGACGTCCGGGCGGCCCTTCATCGCGTCCTCGAGGATCGGCCGGGCGATCTCCTTCACGCCCTCGTCGCTCAGGACGGTTCGCGACGCCTCCAGGATGTTGTCGCGCACACCCGCGATCGTGTCGGCGCCGGTCCAGGTGTCGACGTAGGCGAGCAGCCCGATGAGGGAGAGGAGCAGCGGGGGCACGGACAGGAGGGTGAAGAACGCGGCCTCGGCCGCGAGCCCGAGGATGCGGTACTCCATGCACGAGTTGACGGTGTCCTTGAGCAGCAGCCAGGCGGTCCTGCGCTTCGAGACGTTGCGATAGAGGGCGCGGGCCCGGTGGAGTCGGCCTCTGCGCGGCCGATCTGGTGTTTCTTTTGCCTGGTGCACGTCCTTACCGTATCTGTCATGGCAGCCACCACTCACGCAGTGACCAACCAGGCTCCGCCCCTGGTGGGATATGACGTTTTTGCCGCGGACAGGGCCCTCGCCGAGGGGGTCGAACGGCATCTGGAGCCCTCGCTGACGGCCGAGGTCCGTGAGGAACTCGGCGGCCTCGGCCGCGCCGCCGGTTCCGCCCAGGCGCAGGAGTGGGGCGTGCTCGCGAACGAGAACCCGCCGACGCTGCACACCCACGACCGCTACGGGCATCGGGTCGACGAGGTCGAGTTCCATCCGTCCTGGCACCGGCTCATGGCCAAGGGTGTCGCGGCCGGGCTGACGTCGGCCTGGTCGCGGCCCGGCGGCCACCTGCGGCGCGCGGCCGCGTTCCTGGTGTGGAGCCAGGTCGAGGCGGGCCACACCTGCCCGCTGTCGATGACGCACGCGGCGGTGCCCGCGCTGCGCGCCGACCCGGCGCTGGCCGCCGAGTGGGAGCTCCGGCTGACGTCGACGGTGTACGACGCGGGGCTGCGGCCCGCCGCCACCAAGGCGGGCGTCGTGTTCGGGATGGGCATGACGGAGAAGCAGGGCGGCAGCGACGTCCGGGCCAACACGACGCGGGCGACACCGCTCGCCGAGGACGGCACGTACGAGCTGACCGGGCACAAGTGGTTCTGTTCGGCGCCCATGTCGGACGGGTTCCTCGTCCTGGCGCAGGCGCCCGAGGGACTCACGTGTTTCCTGCTGCCGCGCGTCCTGGAGGACGGCGCGCGCAACCCGTTCGCGATCCAGCGGCTCAAGGACAAGCTGGGCAACAGGTCGAACGCGTCGGCCGAGGTCGAGTTCGACGGGACGTGGGCGCGCCGGGTCGGGGACGAGGGGCGCGGGGTGCGCACCATCATCGAGATGGTCGCCGCCACGCGCCTGGACTGCGTGCTCGGTTCGGCCGCGATCATGCGGCAGGCCGTCGCACAGGCGATCCACCACTGCACGTACCGCGAGGCGTTCGGCGGCCGGCTCATCGACAAGCCGCTGATGCGCAACGTGCTGGCCGACCTGTCGCTGGAGTCGGAGGCCGCGACGACGCTGGCGCTGCGGCTCGCGGCGGCCCAGGACGCCGTCCAGGACACCGGGTCGGAGCAGGAGCGCGCGTTCCTGCGGATCGCGGTGCCGGCCGCCAAGTACTGGGTGACGAAGCGCTGTACGCCCGTGGCGGCGGAGGCCCTGGAGTGCCTGGGCGGGAACGGCTATGTGGAGGAGTCAGGCATGCCGCGGCTGCTGCGCGAGTCGCCGCTCAACTCGATCTGGGAGGGGTCCGGCAATGTGCAGGCCCTCGACGTGCTGCGGGCGTTGCAGCGCGAGCCGCAGGCACTCAACGCGTTCCTCCAGGAGGTCGGCAAGGCGCGCGGCGCCGATCACCGTCTCGACAACGCCATCAAGGGCCTGCTGACCGAACTCGCCGACCTGGAGGGCGTCGAGGCACGGGCGCGCCGGGTCGTGGAGCGGATCGCTCTCGTGCTCCAGGGTTCGCTGCTGGTGCGTCACGCGCCGCCGGAAGTCGCGGACGCCTTCTGCGCCTCGCGGCTCGGTGGGGACTGGGGTTCGGCGTTCGGCACGCTGCCGCACAGCCTGGACCTGCGGTCGGTCGTCGAGCGGGCGCGCCCTGTGAGCTGAGCGACCGGCTCGAGGTTACGGGGTATCGACCGAGGTCACGGGCCTTGACCGCTGAGGTTACGGGGGTGATGCTGCGCCGACACGGCATCACCCCCGCCCTTCAGGCCCCTTGAGGAGCTCCCGCGCCGCCGGAGCGGCACGGTTTCAGCTTCGACCGACGTACGGCTGTTCGCCAGAGTTGCAGAGGGTTGCAACTGTCGCGCTCCCCTTTCGGCCCCACGAAGGCCGAAGACGCGGCACGATGAGCACACGTCCGTATGCGCCGGTCTGTTCCAGGAGGACCTGTGACGCAGAAGAACTCGACCGTCGATCTGGGCCGGCTGTCCACGATGGACTTCTCGCTGGCCGCACGGCTCCTGAAGGGTGTCCGCGCCGCGACCCTGTCGGGGCAGCGGCCGCAGATCCTGCCGCGCCCGGTGATCGGCGAGTCCTGGAACCGCATGCTGCGCAGCGGTGTCGACCCGGACCATGACGTGCGGTCGGGCCTGCTGAACCTCGAGGAGATCGAGGAGCGCCGCCAGGCGTCGGGGCTCACGGAGGTCCTGCCGGTGCTGCGCGAGGCACTGGTCACCGTCGCGGACGCGGCGCAGCACATCATGGTCGTGTCCGACGGGGACGGGCGCATCCTGTGGCGCGAGGGCAGCGCGGCGGTGCTGCACAAGGCCGACCGGCTCGGCTTCGAACTGGGCGCGGACTGGGCCGAGGAGACGGTCGGTACGAACGGGGTGGGCACGCCGCTCGTGACGCGGCGCCCGGTGCAGGTGTTCTCCGCCGAGCACTTCGTGGTGTCGCAGCACGCGTGGACGTGCACGGGGGCGCCGATCACGGACCCGCGCGACGGGCAGCTGATGGGCGTCGTCGATGTGAGCGGCCCGCTGGAGACGATGCACCCGGCGACGCTCTCGCTCGTCGGGGCGGTGGCGCAGCTCGCGGAGGCGCGGCTGCGGGAGCGTCATGCGGCGGCCCTCGACCGGTTGCGGGCCGTCGCGGCGCCGGTCCTCGCGCGGATCGGCGGCCGGGCGGTCGCGGTGGACGTCCAGGGCTGGACGGCGGCGGTGACGGGGATGCAGCCGGTGGACCGGATCGCGCTGCCCAAGTCGCTGTCCGAGCTCTCGGAACTCTCGGACGGGCGGGCCTGGGTGCCGACGCTGGGAATGTGCGCGGTGGCGCCGCTGCCGGGCGGCTGGCTGCTGCGGCCCGACGGCCCGGACGGGGCTGCCGAGCCGCTCGGCGGCACCCGCGTCGTGCTGGATGTGAGCAGGCCCCGGCGCTGGTCGGTCACGGTGACGGACGGCACGCGGTCCTGGTCGCACGAGCTGAGCCCGCGCCACGCCGAACTCCTCTATCTGCTGGCCCTGCACCGCGGCGGGCACAGCGCGGCGGGCCTCGCACAGGACATGTTCGGCGACCCGACGCGCACGGTGACGGTCCGCGCCGAGATGTCGCGGATACGGCGCTATCTCGGCAGCCTGCTCGGGCACCGCCCGTACCGCTTCCATGAGGAGGCGGAGCTGGAGGTGGTGCTCCCGCAGAGTCCGGCGGACCTGCTGCCGCACTCGGTGGCGCCCGGGGTACTGAGATCGCGCTCAACGCCGCTGCACTGACACCGCCCGCACAACAGCGTTGCTGTCAGGCACAGTTGATCGGCCCGCGGGGCTCTCAGACCCGCGCGAGGATCACCGAGCGCGTGAGGTGGCGGGGCCGGTCCGGGTTACGGCCCCAGCGCATGCTTGGCGGTGCAAGTTATGGCGCGTTTTCGAGCAGGTGAGATCAGCCGGACCCGTCAAAGTCCGCCGAGAGTCCCTGTGCGCGCTCCAGAAGTCCATGCCCCTGCCCACCCGCCACGGCCACCGCCTTGTCGAGCGCGGCCCTTACGGGGGCGCCCGGTTACACGCAGATGACTTCGATGCCCTGAGCCGTGATCTCCTCGACGAGCGCCTCGGGGGCGTCCTTGTCCGTCACCAGGATCGACACCGCGTTCAGCGCGCACACCTGGGCGAACGCCCGGCGGCCCAGCTTCGAGGAGTCGGCCACCACGATGACGGTGCCCGCGCGTTCGGCGAGCGAGCGGTTCGCGCTGGCCTCCGACTCGTCGTGCGTGGCCGCGCCGAAGCGCGGGTGGACCGCGTCCACACCGAGGATCGTGTAGTCGAGGGCGAGGCTCTGCAGGACGGATGTGACGAGCGGGCCGACGAGTTCGTACGAGCTCGGCCGGGCCACGCCGCCCGTGACGACGATCTTCACATGGGGGCGGATCGCCAGCTCGTTGGCGATGTTGATCGCGTTGGTGACGACGGTCAGCGCGACGCCGCCGGACGTGCCGCCCGGGTCGGTGCGGACGGCCAGCTCCCTGGCCACCTCGGAGGTCGTGGTGCCGCCGTTGATGCCGACGACGGAGCCCGACGGGACGAGTTCGGCGACCGCCTTCGCGATGCGCTGCTTCTCGTCCGCCTTGCGGGCCGTCTTGTAACGCAGCGGCAGATCGTAGGCCACGGAGCTGACCACGGCCCCGCCGCGGGTGCGGGTCAGCAAAGACTGCCGGGCCAGTTCGTCCATGTCGCGCCGGACCGTGGCGGAGGAGCAGCCGAGCAGTTCGGCGGCCTCGGTGACATCGAGATGGCCCTGATTGCCCAGTATTTCCAGCAGTTGGGTCCATCGGGCGTGTGCGCCCACTTGTTCCTCCTCGCGACGCGCGTAGCGTAACCCGCGCCGTTCTCCGCATCCAGACGTGATCATCCGCGCGCTTACACGTGACCGTCTGTGTGCGCACGCGGGCGTGGGCGGGCCCGCCCCCTCCGACGGGCCCGCCCACGCCTGCGCTGTGGCCGCTACTCCCCTGCTGCGCACGTCAGTTGTCCGCCGTCGAAGTACGCGAGGAGTTCCGGCTCGAGCTCCGGGACGTCGTACGGCACGCCTCCCTCGCGCAGCGAGCGGGTGGCGAGCGCGCCCGCGGCGACGCTCATCCGGGCCGCGACGGGCGACGTGTCGGTGAGGCCGCCCTCGCGCGCGAAGCGGCAGAACTCGTCGATGATGCGCTCGTCGGCGCCGCCGTGCGAGCCCGTCGCCTCGGGTACGCGGTAGACGATGTCGGCGTCCTTGCGGTAGCCGGTCGGGCCCGTGTTCCAGACCCGGACCTCGTCGCCGGGGCTGTCCCCGAAGTTCTCGAGGCGGCCCTCGGTGCCGATGACCGTGTAGTTGCGGAAGTAGTCGGGGCTGAAGTGGCACTGCTGGTAGGCGGCGATGACGCCGTTGTCCAGCTGCATGTTCATCACCGACACGTCCTCGACGTCCACGACGTGGTGCAGGTCGTGGCGCGCGGTCGGCGGCCAGTCGAACTCCTTCAGCCAGCCGTCGGGGCGCGGGGTGTCCGGCTCGCGGCGCGGCAGGTCCCCGTAGACCATGAGGTCGCCGAGGGCGTTGACGCGCTTGGTGTAGCCGCCGGCCAGCCAGTGCACCACGTCCAGGTCGTGCGCGGCCTTCTGGAGGAGGAGGCCCGTGGTGCGGGTGCGGTCGGCGTGCCAGTCCTTGAAGTAGTAGTCGCCGCCGTACGAGACGAAGTGCCGTACCCACACGGTCTTCGGCACGCCGATGTCGCCGCGCGCGATGATGTCGCGCATCAGGCGCACGACGCCCATGTGGCGCATGTTGTGGCCGACGTAGAGGCGGGTGCCGGTCTTGTACGCGGTGCGCAGGACGGTGTCGCACTGCTCGACCGAGATGCCGAGCGGCTTCTCGACGTACGCCGGCTTGCCCGCTTCGAGCGCCTCGCAGGCGATGGCTTCATGGGTGTCGTCGGGGGTGGCGACGACGACGGCGTCGATCGAGGGGTCTTCGAGGAGCCTTCGGTAGTCGTCGACGGCGACCGCGCCCTCGTACAACTCCGGTACCTTCGCCCGGATCTGCGGGTCGAGGTCGGCCACCGCCGCCACGACCGACCCCTTGCCGGGGCGGTGCGCGGCCGTCGCCAGGTTCCGTCGCAGTCCGAGCCCGATGACTGCGATGCGCAGGTCTTCCACGTGCGGGTCCTGTTCTGTGTGCGATACGCCAAGTGGTGCGGGGTCCTGCCGGGCGGCGTTACTTGCTGTCGGCGATGGCCTTCTCGAACTCGTCGCGCATCGCGTTGCCCGCCTCGCGCTGCCAGGCCGGCAGGATGTCCTTCTTGAAGGAGGAGAGCGGGGTGCGGCCGGCCACGATGTCCTTGACGGCCTGGTACACGGTGTCGGTCGAGGACGCGTACTTGTTGGCGTAGGTGTCCGAGAAGAAGCCCGTGGTCGGGTTGACCTTGGCGAGCTTCATCAGTTCGACCTGGGCCGCGTGGATGCCGCGGGTGATGTCGGGCTTGCCCGGCAGGTACAGCGTCTCAGGGGCGTTGCCGAAGAAGTTGATGGCCTGCCGGGTGGTGAGGACCTCGGCGTTGCCCTTCTTGTTGAGGAGCACGTCGCCGTCCTTGGAGCGGGTGTGGTGCGTGCCCTCGATGCCGTTGTCGAGGAAGAGCCGCTCCTCCGTGCCGAAGGGGGCGCTGAGGTAGTTCATGACCTGGAGCAGCGTCTCGATACGGTCCTTGCCGACGTTCTTGTTGATGGCCGTGAAGCCGACCGAGCCGTAGCCGTAGCCCCAGGTGGGGGTCATGCCCTTCTCCGCGGCGAACGGGACGACGACCTTCTCCGGCCAGTCGTACTGGTTGCTGTCGCTGAGGAAGCCGGGGAAGGACTGGACGTGCAGTCCGAGGAACCCGCCCTCCATCTTCTCCAGCGTCGTCGGCAGGTTCGGGTCCGGCCAGAACAGCTGCGCCTTCCGGCACTTGAGGGCGAACTCCAGGCCGGCGTGGAACTCGTCGGTCTCGAAGTAGTGGGTGAGCTTCCCGCCGTCCATGCGCCAGCCGTTGGGCGCGCCGTGCCAGTAGGCGAATTGCAGGATGTGGTTCACGTACGCCGGCTCGAGGACGTACTTCTTGCGCTTGACGTCGAGGAGTTCCTTCGCCTTGTCGAAGAAGTCCTGCGCGCTGTCGAACTGGACGCCGCCGACCGGCTTCCAGAAGTCCTCGTTCGCGACGTAGACCTGGCCCATGCGGCCGTAGGGGACGGCGAGGCCCCAGATCTTGCCGTTGAAGACGGCCGTCTTCCAGGCGAAGTCGGGGATGTTGGCGAGGTTCGGGTACTTCTTGACCGCGTCGCCGGACAGGTACGCGGTGAGGTCGTGGAACTTCGGCTCGAGGAGCGCGGGGACGTTCTTGAGGCCCTGGTTCGGCGGGAACCACATGAGGTCGGGCATGTCGCCGCCCGCGATGGTGGCGTTGAACTTCGCGCGGTAGACGTCGTCGGCGCCGAGGCCGTTGACGATCGTCATCTTCAGGTCGGAACCCAGGCGCTTGTTGAGCTCCTGCCAGTACGCGTTCCGGTTCATGGCCGGGGCCGCGGTCGTGAAGGTCTCGGTCAGGGCCGTGACCGGCTTGCCGTCGCCCGGCTTCTTGGTGACGCTGCGGGTCAGGTTCTTGGGGTAGCGCAGGTACGCCGGGTCGAGGCCCGCCGCGTTGCCCGGCAGGTCCGGTGCCGGGACGTTCGCGGGGACGTACGTCGGCAGCTTCAGCTTGGCCGACGCCTTGGCGCCGCCCCCACCCGAGGCCGCGCCGGAACCACAGGCCGTGAGGGAACCGGCACCGGCGACGGTGAGACCGGCGACGGTCGCGGCACCGAGGAACCCGCGGCGGTTGACGTCTTTGGACATGACTCTCCTAAGGGGCGAGGAGCGGTTGAGGGTGGTGGCTCAGGGGGTGGCTCAGGCCTTGATGGCGCCGGTGAGGACGCCCTTGACGAAGTACTTCTGGAGGAACGGGTAGACCGCGATGATCGGCAGGACCGCGAGGATGAGCACGGCCATCGACAGGGCGGTGCTGGCGGGCAGCACGCTCACGCCGAGCGCCTTCGCGTTGAAGGTGTCGCCCTGGAGGACGTAACTGCGCAGCACGACCTGGAGTGGCAGTTTGTCCGGGTCGTTGATGTAGAGCATCGCGTTGAAGAAGCTGTTCCAGTACGTCACCGCGTAGAACATGCCGACCACGGCGATGACGGCCTTCGACAGGGGGAGCACGATCCGGCACAGGATGGTGAGTTCACCGGCGCCGTCGAGGCGGGCCGCCTCGTGCAGCTCGTCGGGGATGCCCTGGAAGAACGCCCGGACGACGATGATGTTGAACGCGTTGAGCAGGATCGGCGCGATCATCGCCCCGTAGGTGTCGAGCAGTCCCAGCTCCTGCACCACCAGGTAGTTGGGGATGATGCCGGGAGTGAAGAGGAACGTGCCGACGACGATCAGGAGCAGCGGCTTGCCCGCGAAGGTCCGCGGCCGGGAGAGGCCGTAGGCGAGTGCGATCGTGCAGAGCAGGCTGAGCGCCGTGCCGATGACCGTGACGCCGATGCTCACAACGGCGGCGCGGGTGATGACGCCGCCGGACAGGACCACGCGGTACGCCTCGAGCGTGGGGTGCGACGGGAACAGCACATAGCCGCCGTTCGCGGCGAGTTCGGCCTTGGAGGAGAGGCTGGTGCCGATGGCGAGCAGGAACGGGTAGCCGACCGCCACGATCATCGCGACGATGACGAGGAACTTCAGCGTCTGGGCCGCCGGGTTGGGCTGTTCCATCCAGGCGGGGCGCTCGGCGGAGCCGCGGCGCTTCTTGCTGCCGGCGCGGCCCTTTCGGCTCTCCTGGCCCTCCTGGCTCTCGGGCCGCAGGGTGGTGGAGACGGGCGCGGTGCTCACTGGTAGACCCCCTGCTCGCCGAGGCGGTGCGCGAACTTGTTGGCGAGGACGATCATGACGGAGCCGATGACGCCCTTCATCAGGCCGGCGGCGGTGGACATGCCCCAGTCGCCGTCGACGACGCCGTGGAAGTAGACATAGGTGTCGAGGACTTCGGAGGCGTCCCGGCCGACGTTGTCACGCTGGAGAAGGATCTGCTCGAAGCCGACCGACAGGATGTCGCCGAGGCGCAGGATGAGCAGCATGATCATCACGGGCCTGATGCCGGGCAGCGTGATGTGCCACATGCGGCGCAGCCAGCCCGCTCCGTCCATCGCCGCCGACTCGTAGAGCGAGGTGTCGATGGAGGCCATCGCGGCGAGGAAGATGATCGCTCCCCAGCCGGCGTCCTTCCAGACGCTCTGGGAGGTGATCAGGTAGATGAAGGTGTCGGGGTTGTTCATGATGTTCCCGACGTGCACGCCGTGCTCGTTCAGGTAACTCGTGACCGTGCCGGCGCCGCCGAAGACCTGCTGGAACATGCCGACGACGACGACCCACGACAGGAAGTGCGGCAGGTAGACGACCGTCTGCATGAGGCGGCGGGTCTTGTTGCTGATCAGCGAGTTGAGGAAGAGCGCGAGGGCGATCGGCGCGGGGAAGTAGAGGATCAGCTGGACGGCGCTGATCTTCAGCGTGTTCCAGACGGCCGTCCAGAACTCCGGCTGTTCGAGCAGGGCCTTGAAGTTGTCCCAGCCGACCAGCGGGCTGCCCTTGAAGCCGAGGTAGGGCTGGTAGTCCTGGAAGGCGATGCTGTTGCCCGCGAGCGGCAGATAGAAGAACACCGCGAAGTAGAGGATGCCCGGCACACACAGCAGAAGCAGGGTGCGGTCCTGCCTCAGATGCTCCCGCAGGCTCCGCCGGCCGGCGGACTTTC
Organism: Streptomyces sp. DS1-CR2; assembly: GCF_055760475.1. Classification (NCBI taxonomy): domain Bacteria; kingdom Bacillati; phylum Actinomycetota; class Actinomycetes; order Kitasatosporales; family Streptomycetaceae; genus Streptomyces; species Streptomyces sp. DS1-CR2. The sequence goes on along the minus strand of NZ_CM147085.1, from coordinate 6,721,599 downwards.
GCCCCTTCCCGCCCGGCGTCCCCTTCGCGCCCGACGTCCCCTTCACGCCGGACGCCTTCTTCCTGCCCGGCGTTCCGGGTGCCTCGTGCGGTAGGTCGGGCGGGTTGTGCGATGTAGGCGTGGGCGATGCGGACGCAGCGGCCGACACATTCACCTCCTGCGTCGAGTGGCGAGCGAGGGTTGGTTTCACAGGGCCCTCGCGGGGGCTGAGGCCCGGCGCGCGAGGTACCGGAATCTTGCGTCAGGCTGACGAGAGATGACAAGACTTGATTGGTAACTATTTAGTTCTTGCAGCTTCACGCATGAAACGCGCAGGCAACGAACACGGTCACCGCAGTCGTACGCACCGCGCCCGACCTGGGCGAAGCCGTCTTTCTGTGTGCGGACTGACGACCGCTGGTGTTGGGACTTTGGTGGAAAATGCTTCCTGGGCCCTGGATCGCCCAGCCATCGGTCCGGCTTCAGCGTCGACAACGGCGCGCACATCGGGAGGCAGCGCAACGGCGGCGACAAGCCGACGTTCCTGTTCTCGGCCACGACTGGGAGGAGGGGCACACCTACACCTCCACGGTCGCCTACGAGGGCGACGGCTGGTTCGGCGCCACCCTCCATGACAGGACCACGGGCGAGTCGTTCAAACTAGGCAGCGCGCATACGCTGGCCACGGCCATCAAGCACGGGCCTGATCGACTGGGTCGAGTACTTCGAGTGGAACGCGCCGGTGCCGGTCGGCGCCCCGTAGGGCGCCCCGACCAGGATCAGGGCGCCCCGCCGATCGTCACCGGATGGTTGAACTCCCGTTCCACCCGCCGATGTTGGGCGCCGCTCCCGGCACCACCAGGGTTGGTTGTCCTCACACCCCGGGGATGCCCCGGGCCTGGAACGCCTTGCGCACGGTGTCCGCCGCGCTCTTCCCGTACATCTTCTGCGCGGTCGCGACCGTCGTCAGGGCCGCGTCCGTGAAGCTGGTGTCCGGGGCGAAGCCGAACTGCGCGTCGACGATGACGCGGTCGGCCGTACGCGCGCCGAGCGCGCCCCTGATGTCGAACAGCGCCTGGGACCAGATCTCACCGTCCGCGTGCACCTCTCCCACCTTGTCGGCGTACGTCTTGCCGGTGTCGAGGCGGCGCAGGCAGTGCGGGGCGGTGGCCGTGTACGAGACCGAGTCCCAGTCCGCGACACAGGCGGGGTCGGTCTTGCGCGGCCAGCCGTACTTGGCGTCCGCGTAGGCGCCGACGGACGCCGCGAGGTAGTCGCCCCACGCCTCGCCGATGGCCCCGGCCTCCTCAGAGGTGCCGAACCCGGGGACCTGCGCGTTGTGCACGGCGTGCCCGTACTCGTGGACGATGACCTCGGCGTCCTCCGCGTCGTCGACGCCGCCCTTGCCGAAGCGGATCTCGGCCTTCTTGTCGGTGAAGAAGGAGTTGTCGGCGCCCCACTGGTCGATGCGGACCGGCTGTGCGCGGTCGTTGGCGCCGGGCAGTTCGCTGCCGAAGCCGAGGCTCTGCAGGTACTCCTGTGCCTCGTTGACCCAGAAGTAGGCCATGACCTGCTCGAACTGGTCGTCCTGACGGTCGTATGTGCCGGCGTCGGCGACCGAGGCGGCGCCGCCGGTGTTCGATCTCACGGTGACCCACTTGCCCGAGAGGCCGCCGCTCGCGTCGAGGTTCCTCAGCGCGGCGAGGGTGTAGGCGGAGGCGGGCACCGCGGTCGGGGAGTCCTTGGTGTCGGTGAGGGTCTGATCGCCGGACGACTGGACGGGGTTGACCATGAAGATCCGGCCCTGTGGGCCGACGGCGGCCTGCGGAGCGGTCGTGGCGGAGGCCGGGGCGGCGAGGGTCGCGAGGGCCACGGTGGTGATGGCGGTGGCGAGGAGGCCGCGGGGTGTGCGGCGAGTTGTCCTGCGGGGCATGAACATCCTCCAGGTGCGTCGTGCGCGGGGGGTGGCGTGGCGCGGGCGGATCTTCCCGTATCGCGGACCGCTTTGGCCAGGGTGCGGAGCCCGTGATTGCCTGACACGCATGAGCAACATCGCTGTGACCACCTGGTCCCTGGAGCAGACCGCTCCGTCCGACCTCCGGCCGGCCCCCGCGCCCGAGGGCGACGACCTCCGCATCGTGCGCGCCGAGGTGCCCTCGCCGGAGTTCAGCCGCTTCCTGTACGCGTCCGTCGGGGGCGACATCCTCTGGACCGACCGGCTGAGCTGGACGTACGCGCGCTGGCAGGAAGTCCTGGCGCGGCCGGGCACCGAGACGTGGGTGGCGTACGAGAAGGGGACCCCGGCGGGTTACGTCGAGCTGGAGGCGCAGGACGACGGCGTCGTCGAGGTCGTCTACTTCGGCCTGATACCCGTCTTCCGGGGCCGCCGCATCGGCGGTCACCTCCTCTCTTACGCCGTCGCGCGTGCCTGGGACCTGGCCGAGCGGTGGCCGGACCGCGCGCCGACGAAGCGGGTCTGGCTGCACACGTGCAGCAAGGACGGCGAGCACGCGATGGCCAACTACGAGCGGCGCGGGTTCCGCCTCTTCGACACGAAGGTCGAGGAGGAGCCCGAGGTGGCGACGCCGGGGCCCTGGCCCGGGGCGTAGCCGGGGCGATAAGAGAGGACGAGAAGTCGAGGGGCGAGGAGCGCGGGGCGCGGGGCGCGGGGCGCGGGGCGCGGGGCGCGGGGCGCGGGGCGCGGGGCGAGGGGCGAGGGGCGCCGCGGCGCCCCTTCCCGTACGCTCCAGTCACACTCGAGCGGTCGCACCCCGGTCCCTTCCCGCAGCGTCCAGTGACGCGCGCCACATCTGTCCATGATGCGAGACAGTCTTGTCCACTTTCTGGACAGTGGTGGACTGGGCCGAAAGTCCCATGACACGCTTCCGTCATGGATCGAGCTGGAATTGCCTTGGTGAGTCGGCGGCACGTCGACCTCGGCCGCATGTCCAGCGCCATGTGTCCGGTGAGCTGACTCCACCAGCACCGCCGCGTTTTCTCCCCGTACAGCACTCTGCGCACCGCCGCGCCCTCGCGCGAAGTGTGCTGGTCAAAGCTGTCAGAGCCTCCGCCCGCCCGAAGGACGTACACCCATGGCTGCCACCCCTGAAAAGCCCACGACCGCCGCGCCGCGCCGCAAGGTGAGCCGTCACCGCGGCGAGGGCCAGTGGGCCGTGGGGCACTTCACGCCGCTCAACGGCAACGAGCAGTTCAAGAAGGACGACGACGGTCTCAATGTGCGGACACGCATTGAGACGATCTACTCGAAGCGCGGCTTCGACTCCATCGACCCCAATGACCTCCGGGGCCGCATGCGCTGGTGGGGGCTCTACACCCAGCGCAAGCCCGGGATCGACGGCGGCAAGACCGCGATCCTGGAGCCGGAGGAGCTGGACGACGAGTACTTCATGCTCCGCGTTCGCATCGACGGCGGCCGGCTGACCACCGAGCAGCTGCGCGTCATCGGCGAGATCTCGCAGGAGTTCGCGCGCGGCACCGCCGACATCACCGACCGGCAGAACATCCAGTACCACTGGATCCGCATCGAGGACGTGCCGGAGATCTGGCGACGCCTCGAAGGGGTCGGGCTCTCCACCACCGAGGCCTGCGGTGACACGCCCCGCGTCATCCTCGGCTCGCCCGTCGCCGGGGTCGCCGCCGACGAGATCATCGACGGCACGCCCGCCATCGACGAGATCCAGCGGCGCTTCATCGGCAACCCCGAGTTCTCGAACCTGCCCCGCAAGTTCAAGACCGCGATCTCCGGGTCCCCGCAGCTCGACGTGGCGCACGAGATCAACGACATCGCGTTCGTCGGCGTGCACCACCCCGAGCACGGCCCCGGCTTCGACCTGTGGGTCGGCGGCGGCCTGTCCACCAACCCCAAGCTGGGCCAGCGCCTCGGCGCGTGGGTGCCGCTCGACGAGGTGCCGGACGTGTACGGCGGCGTCATCGGCATCTTCCGCGACTACGGCTACCGCCGCCTGCGCACCCGCGCCCGCCTGAAGTTCCTGCTCGCCGACTGGGGCACCGAGAAGTTCCGGCAGGTCCTGGAGGACGAGTACCTCCAGCGGAAGCTGGTCGACGGCCCCGCGCCCGAGCAGCCCGCAGGCACCTGGCGCGACCACCTCGGCGTGCACCGCCAGAAGGACGGCCTCTTCTACGTCGGCTTCGCGCCCCGTGTCGGCCGCGTGGACGGCACCACCCTCACCAAGATCGCCGAGGTCGCGGGCGCCCATGGCTCCGGCCGGCTGCGCACCACCGCCGAGCAGAAGATGATCGTGCTGGACGTGGCCGAGGACCAGGTCGAGTCGCTGGTCGCGTCGCTGGAGGCGCTGGACCTCAAGGTCAACGCGTCTGCGTTCCGGCGCGGCACCATGGCCTGCACCGGCATCGAGTTCTGCAAGCTCGCCATCGTCGAGACGAAGGCGCGCGGCGCCTCGCTGATCGACGAACTGGAGCGCCGCGTCCCGGAGTTCGACGAGCCCCTCACCATCAACATCAACGGCTGCCCGAACGCCTGCGCCCGTATCCAGGTCGCGGACATCGGCCTCAAGGGCCAGCTGATGCTGGACGCGGACGGCAACCAGGTCGAGGGCTACCAGGTGCACCTGGGTGGCGCGCTCGGCCTCGAGGCCGGGTTCGGCCGCAAGGTCCGCGGCCTGAAGGTCACCGCGGCCGAGCTGCCCGACTACGTCGAGCGGGTCCTCAAGCGCTTCCAGGCGGAGCGCGAGGACGGCGAGCGCTTTGCCACGTGGACCGCGCGCGCGTCCGAGGAGGCCCTGTCGTGAGCGAGCGGGCCGCTCCCTTCTACTGCCCCTACTGCGGTGACGAGGACCTGCGTCCGAACGAGACCGGTCACGGCGCGTGGGAATGCGCGGCGTGCAATCGGGCCTTCCAGTTGAAGTTCCTCGGTCTGCTGACCCGGGGAGTTCAGCGCAACGACGGTGGAGGGGAAGACATATGACGGCCACTCGGACCACCCAGGTCCCTGACCGGACCGAGCCCGACCTGCGGGAGCTCGCGGAGCGGGCGGGGCGCGACCTGGAGGACGCGTCCGCCCTGGAGATCCTTGAGTGGGCGGTCGACACGTTCGGCAAGCGCTTCTGTGTGACCTCCTCCATGGAGGACGCGGTCGTCGCCCACCTCGCCTCGCGCGCCAGGCCCGGCGTGGACGTCGTCTTCCTCGACACCGGCTACCACTTCGAGGAGACCATCGGCACCCGGGACGCCGTCGAGGCCGTGATGGACGTGAACGTCATCACGCTCACGCCCCGCCAGACCGTCGCCGAGCAGGACGCCGAGTTCGGGCCGAAGCTGCACGACCGCGACCCCGACCTGTGCTGCGCCATGCGGAAGGTCAAGCCCCTTGAGGACGGCCTGAGTTCGTACACGGCATGGGCCACGGGACTGCGCCGCGACGAGTCCCCGACCCGGGCGAACACCCCGGTCGTCGGCTGGGACGAGAAGCGCCGCAAGGTGAAGGTCTCGCCGATCGCCCGCTGGACGCAGGACGACGTCGAGGCGTACGTCGCCGAGCACGGTGTGCTGACCAACCCCCTCCTCATGGACGGCTACGGCTCCGTGGGCTGCGCCCCCTGCACGCGGCGCCTCCTCGAGGGCGAGGACGCGCGGGCCGGCCGCTGGGCCGGAAGCAACAAGACCGAGTGCGGGATCCACGGCTGATGCCCGGGACCACACAGACTTTGGAGAAGCAAGTGACCGGAGCCACCGTCTGGCTCACGGGTCTGCCGAGCGCGGGCAAGACCACCATCGCCAACGAGCTCGCCGAGCGGCTGCGCGCCGACGGCCGCCGCGTCGAGGTGCTCGACGGCGACGAGATCCGCGAGTTCCTCTCGGCGGGCCTCGGCTTCAGCCGCGCGGACCGCGACACCAACGTGCAGCGCATCGGCTTCCTCGCCGAACTCCTCGCCCGCAACGGCGTGTTGACGCTCGTCCCGGTGATCGCGCCCTTCGCGGACAGCCGAGAGGCGGTACGCAAGCGCCACCAGGCCGGCGGCACCGGCTACCTCGAGGTACACGTGGCCACGCCCGTCGAGGTGTGCTCCGTGCGCGACGTGAAGGGCCTGTACGCGAAGCAGGCGGCGGGCGAGATCTCCGGGCTCACCGGGGTCGACGACCCGTACGAGGCACCCGAATCGCCCGACCTGCGCATCGAGTCGCACACCCAGACCGTGCAGGAGTCCGCGGCGGCGCTCTACGCGCTGCTCACCGAGAGGGGTCTCTCATGACGACCGTCGCACCCACCACAGGCGAAGAGACCGACAGCCCGTACGCGCTCTCGCACCTGGACGCCCTCGAGTCCGAGGCCGTGCACATCTTCCGTGAGGTCGCGGGCGAGTTCGAGCGGCCGGTGATCCTCTTCTCCGGCGGCAAGGACTCCATCGTGATGCTGCACCTGGCGCTGAAGGCGTTCGCGCCGGCGCCGGTGCCGTTCACGCTGCTGCACGTCGACACCGGGCACAACTTCCCCGAGGTCCTCGAGTACCGCGACCGCGTCGTCGCCGAGCACGGCCTGCGGCTGCACGTCGCGTCGGTGCAGGAGTACATCGACCGCGGCGCCCTCAAGGAGCGCCCGGACGGGACGCGCAACCCGCTGCAGACGGTGCCGCTGACGGAGAAGATCCAGGCGGAGCGCTTCGACGCCGTCTTCGGCGGCGGGCGCCGCGACGAGGAGAAGGCGCGCGCCAAGGAGCGCGTGTTCTCCCTGCGCGACGAGTTCTCCCAGTGGGACCCGCGCCGCCAGCGCCCCGAGCTGTGGCAGCTCTACAACGGCCGCCACGCCCCCGGCGAGCACGTGCGCGTCTTCCCGCTGTCCAACTGGACCGAGCTCGACGTGTGGCAGTACATCGCCCGCGAGGGCATCGAACTGCCGGAGATCTACTTCGCCCACGAGCGGGACGTCTTCAAGCGCTCCGGCATGTGGCTGACCGCCGGTGAGTGGGGCGGCCCCAAGGACGGCGAGAGCGTCGAGAAGCGCCTCGTCCGCTACCGCACGGTCGGCGACATGTCGTGCACAGGCGCCGTCGACTCCGACGCGACGACGCTGGACGCCGTGATCGCCGAGATCGCCGCCTCCCGGCTCACCGAGCGGGGCGCGACCCGTGCCGACGACAAGATGTCCGAGGCCGCGATGGAAGACCGCAAGCGCGAGGGGTATTTCTAAATGACCACCACCACAGAGCAGTTGGCCGACCTGTCGGCCACCACCCTGCTGCGGTTCGCCACCGCCGGTTCCGTCGACGACGGCAAGTCCACGCTCGTGGGCCGCCTGCTCCACGACTCCAAGTCGGTCCTCACGGACCAGCTGGAGGCCGTCGAGCGCGTGTCCCTGGGCCGCGGTCAGGAGACGCCCGACCTGGCGCTGCTCACCGACGGCCTGCGCGCCGAGCGCGAGCAGGGCATCACCATCGACGTCGCCTACCGCTACTTCGCCACGCCCCGGCGCCGGTTCATCCTGGCCGACACCCCGGGCCATGTGCAGTACACCCGGAACATGGTGACCGGCGCGTCCACCGCGGACCTCGCCGTCGTCCTCGTCGACGCCCGCAACGGCGTCATCGAGCAGACCCGCCGGCACGCCGCCGTCGCCGCGCTCCTGCGCGTGCCGCACGTCGTGCTCGCGGTGAACAAGATGGACCTCGTCGACTACGCGGAGCCCGTCTTCGCGAAGATCGCCGAGGAGTTCACGGCGTACGCGTCCGACCTGGGCGTTCCCGAGATCACCGCGATCCCGATCTCGGCGCTCGCCGGTGACAACGTCGTGGAGCCGTCCGCGAACATGGACTGGTACGGCGGCCCGACCGTGCTCGAACACCTGGAGACGGTCCCGGTCAGCCACGACCTGACGAGCTGCCACGCGCGGCTGCCCGTCCAGGTCGTCATCCGCCCGCAGACCGCCGAGCACCCCGACTACCGCGGCTACGCGGGCCAGATCGCGGCCGGCACGTTCCGCGTCGGCGAGTCCGTCACCGTACTGCCGTCGGGCCGCACGTCGAAGGTCTCCGGGATCGACCTGCTGGGCAAGGCGGTCGACGTGGCGTGGACCCCGCAGTCGGTGACCCTCCTCCTGGAGGACGACATCGACATCTCGCGCGGCGACCTGATCGTGCCGAGCGGCGACGCGCCCGCAACCTCGCAGGACGTCGAGGCGACCGTCTGCCACGTGGCCGACCAGCCTCTCGCAGTGGGCCAGCGCGTGCTGCTCAAGCACACGACGCGCACGGTCAAGGCGATCGTCAAGGAGATCCCCTCGCGGCTCACCCTGGACGACCTGTCCCAGCACCCCGAGCCGGGGCAGCTGGTCGCCAACGACATCGGCCGCGTCAAGGTCCGCACCGCCGAGCCGATCGCGCTCGACGACTACGCCGACTCGCGCCGTACCGGTTCGTTCCTCCTCATCGACCCGGCGGACGGCACGACGCTCGCCGCGGGCATGGCGGGCGAGGCGTTCGCCGGCACGCAGCAGGCGGCCCACGCGGAAGAGGCCGCGCAGGCCACGGACGACGACGGCTGGGACTTCTAGTCATGACCTCCATCGACGTCTACGCGACGTTCGCGAAAGAGGGCGGCCGCATCGGCAGCGGCGCCCTCGGCAGCGGCCAGGGCGGGGTCGCGCGATGTGCGCGATGACGTACGCGCACTGCCTGCGCGCCCACACCCCCCGCGATCTGTTCGTACGACGACGAAAACCTGCCGACTTCCCGGCCACGGCCTGAAACCGTGACCGCCGGGCCAACGAGAGGACCACCTCCCGTGCCTGCCATTACTTCCGCCTCCTGGCGCCGCGGCCTCGCCGCCGTCGCCGCCCTGCCGCTCCTCGCGCTCGCCGCGACGGCCTGCGGCTACGGCTCGGACGCCAAGGACAACGCCTCCGACAAGGCGAATGTCGCCGCCAAGGGCAAGAAGCTCTCCGCCGACACCGTGAAGATCGGTTACTTCGGCAACCTGACGCACGGGACCGCCCTCGTGGGCAATCAGAAGGGCTTCTTCCAGAAAGAGCTCCAGGGCACGCAGGCCAAGTACCAGATCTTCAACGCGGGGCCGTCCGAGATCGAGGCGCTCAACGGCGGCTCCATCGACATCGGCTGGATCGGCCCCTCGCCGTCGATCAACGGCTTCACCAAGTCCCAGGGCAAGAGCCTGCGCATCATCGGCGGTTCGGCGTCCGGCGGGGTGAAGCTGGTGGTGAACCCGAAGAAGATCAAGTCCCTGGACGAGGTCAAGGGCAAGAAGATCGCCACCCCGCAGCTCGGCAACACGCAGGACGTCGCGTTCCTCAACTGGATCGCCGAGAAGGGCTGGAAGGTCGACGCCAACAGCGGCAAGGGTGACGTCTCCGTGGTCCGCACGGACAACAAGATCACCCCGGATGCCTACAAGTCCGGCTCCATCGACGGCGCCTGGGTGCCGGAGCCGACCGCGTCCAAGCTCGTGGCCGAGGGCGGCAAGGTCCTCCTCGACGAGTCCGACCTGTGGCCCGGCAAGAAGTTCGTGATCACGAACATCATCGTGTCGCAGAAGTTCCTCAAGGAGCACCCGGACGTCGTCGAGGCCGTGCTGCGCGGTTCGGTGAAGACGAACGCCTGGATCAATGCCAACCCGGACGAGGCGAAGGCCGCGGCCAACAAGCAGCTGGCGGCCGACTCCGGCAAGGCGCTTCCCGAAGACGTACTCGGCCCGGCCTGGAAGTCGATCCAGTTCACCGACGACCCGCTGGCCTCGACCCTCGACACCGAGGCGGCGCACGCGGTGAAGGCCGGTCTCCTGGAGAAGCCCGACCTCAAGGGCATCTACGACCTCGCGCCGCTGAACAAGGTCCTCAAGGCCGAGGGCAAGGGCGCGGTCGCCGACGCCGGCCTCGGCGTCAAGTAACCGCGTCGGCAAAGCCCGTAATCGCTTGAGTTCCCAGGAGGTGACGACCATGGCAACGACCCTCGCCAAGGCCGCGGACGGCACGGAGACCACCACCGGCCATGCCGCGCGGATCGAGCACGTCTCGAAGTCCTTCGCCACGCCCGCCGGGCAGCAGCTCGTCCTGGACGACATCACGCTCGATGTCGCTCCGGGCGAGTTCGTCACCCTCCTGGGAGCCTCGGGCTGCGGGAAGTCGACGCTGCTCAATCTGGTCGCGGGCCTCGACAAGCCCTCGTCCGGCGAGATCAGCACGCAGGGCCGGCCGGCCCTGATGTTCCAGGAGCACGCCCTCTTCCCGTGGCTGACCGCGGGCAAGAACATCGAACTGGCCCTGAAGTTGCGCGGCATTCCCAAGGCGGACCGCCGCACGCGGGCACAGGAGCTCCTGGAGCTCGTCCGCCTGAACGGCGCGTACGGCAAGCGGGTGCACGAGCTGTCGGGCGGTATGCGCCAGCGCGTGGCGCTGGCCCGCGCGCTCGCGCAGGACAGCCAACTGCTGCTGATGGACGAGCCGTTCGCCGCGCTCGACGCCATCACGCGCGACGTGCTGCACGACGAGCTGACCCGCATCTGGCGCGAGACGAACGTCTCCGTCCTGTTCGTCACCCACAACGTCCGCGAGGCGGTGCGCCTCGCGGAGCGGGTCGTGCTGCTGTCGTCACGGCCCGGCCGGGTGGCGCACGAATGGCGGGTCGGCATTCCGCAGCCGCGCCGCATCGAGGACACCGCCGTGGCGGAACTGTCCGTCGAGATCACCGAACAACTGCGTGGGGAGATCCGCCGCCATGGCCAGCACTGAGACGACGACTGAGAGCAAGGCCGTGGGCCCGGCCGCCGCCGTCAAGGACGCGGTCCCCGGGCAGGACCTGGCCGGTCTCGAGGCGGGGCTCGACGCCCTGGACGCCGTCCAGACCACCCGTATCCCCCTGCGCCAGACGCTGGTCCAGAAAGTGCTGCCGCCGCTGACGGCGGTGGTCCTGGTCCTCGTGATCTGGCAGGGCCTGGTGTCGTTCAAGATCGTCGACGACCCGAGCAAGCTGCCCTCGCCGTCCGCGGTGTGGCACGAGGTGTCCGATGCGTGGCTGCAGGGGACGCTCCTCGGCTACATCTGGACGAGCGTGTCGCGCGGCCTGCTCGGCTTCCTGCTGGCACTCGTGATCGGCACCCCGCTCGGCCTGGTCGTCGCCCGGGTCCGGTTCATCCGGTCCGCGATCGGCCCGATCCTGTCCGGCCTCCAGTCGCTGCCCTCGGTCGCCTGGGTCCCGCCGGCCGTGATCTGGCTGGGCCTCGACAACAAGATGATGTACGCCGTGATCCTGCTCGGCGCGGTCCCCTCGATCGCCAACGGCCTGGTGTCGGGGGTCGACCAGGTGCCGCCGCTGTTCCTGCGGGCCGGCCGCACCCTCGGCGCGACGGGCCTGCGGCACACCTGGCACATCGTGCTCCCGGCCGCGCTGCCCGGCTATCTCGCGGGCCTGAAGCAGGGCTGGGCGTTCTCGTGGCGCTCGCTGATGGCCGCGGAGATCATCGCCTCGTCGCCCGACCTGGGCATCGGACTCGGCCAGCTCCTGGAGAACGGCCGCAACGCCAGCTCCATGTCCATGGTCTTCCTCGCCATCTTCCTGATCCTGATCGTCGGCATCGCCATCGACCTGCTGATCTTCAGCCCCCTGGAGCGGCGCGTCTTGCGCAGCCGCGGCCTCCTGGTGAGGAGCTGACCCCGCCATGCACCAGCGCCCCGCCCGCCCGGTCCTGCTCGTGATCGCTCACGGCAGCCGCGATCCGCGCCATGCCGCGACGGTCCACGCGCTCGTACGCGAAGTACGGGCGCTGCGGCCGGGGCTGCGCGTGGAGACGGGGTTCCTGGACTTCAACATCCCCTCGGTGAACGGCGTCCTGGACTCCCTGGCGGCGGAGGGTGTACGCGACGTGGTCGCGCTCCCTCTGCTCCTGACCCGCGCGTTCCACGCGAAGGCGGACATCCCGGCCGTCCTGCGGCAGGCCCCGGCCCGGCTGCGGATCCGCCAGACGGAGGTGCTCGGCCCCTCCCCACTCCTGATGGCAGCGCTCGAACGCCGTCTGTACGAGGCCGGGCTCACCCCGGCCGACAAGCCCACGACCGGGGTCGTCCTGGCCTCGGCGGGCTCCACAGACCCGGAGGCGATCGCAGTGATCGCTGAAATCGCGCGGGAGTGGCGGCACACCGGTTGGTGCGCCGTGCGACCTGCGTTCGCCTCCGCATCTCTGCCCCGCACGGAGGACGCCGTGGCGCAGCTGCGCGCCGAGGGTGTCCAGCGGGTGGCGGTGGCCCCCTACGTCCTGGCCCCCGGCCGCCTCCCGGACCGCATCGCCCGCGGCGCCGGTGAAGCGGACGTCCTCGCAGACGTACTGGGCCCGGCGCCGGAGGTGGCGCGGCTGCTCGTACGACGCTACGAGGCGGCGACGGTACGGGAGTTGGTGGCCGTGGGCGCGTGAGGCGCGCCCACGCTCACCCTCAGAACGCTCGTCACCGGACGCCGGTCCGCTCAAGGCGGAGCGCAACCGCTCCACACGCGACGACAGTTCGTTCATGCTCCCGGAGGCAGCGGCGGGGGCCGAGAGCGTCCCGCGCAGGGGCCGCCGGCGGCTTGAAGGAATGCGACGGCTACCGGGGCGCCGCGGCGGTCTGCGAGATGAGTTCCGTGATCGGCATGGATCCGGCCGGGCGGCGCTCGCGGGCGAAGCGGTCGGCGACCGACTGGAGGGCGTCGTTGACCGGGGTCGGCACGCCGTGCAGCCGTCCGAGCAGGCCCATCTCGCCGTTGAGGTAGTCGGACTCGATGGTGCCCGTGCCGCGGCTGAGGGACTGCCACGACGAGCCGCCGCTGCGTTCCGAGCCGTCGAAGGGCTCGAAGCGGATCTTGTCGCCGCGGGACTGCTTCTCCTCCTCCTTGGAGGCGAAGGCGATACCCGCCGCGGTGAGCACGGCCTCGCCCTCCGCGCGGGCACGCCCGTAGAGGGCGAGGCCCTCCTCGGTGGTCATCACCCCGGACACGGCCTCGATCGCGTTGGCCAGGTTGCCGAGGAGTTTGGCGTACTTCCAGCGCATCACATCGGGTACGACGGGCGACTCGAAGGACGACTTCTCCAGGTCGGCGGAGATGCGGTGGGCCGTCTCGTCGGTGCCTTCGGGGAACCGGCCGATGTGCAGGATGCCGGTGAGCGGGGCGCCCGCGGCGGACACGACGCCGGGCTCCACGAACGTGGCGGGCAGCCAGACGCACATGCCGTACACGCGCCGGAAGAGCCGCAGCGCGAGGCGCTCGCTCTCCACTCCGTTCTGCGCGCAGACCAGCGGCAGCCGCTCGGCCGCGGTGCCGCCTCCGGCGACCGGCCGCCCCGCCCACGCCTCGAGCGCGGCGACGCTGTCCTGGGTCTTCACGGCGAGCACGAGCACGTCGTCCGGGCTCAGTTCGCCGAGCTCCCCGGGCCCGGCGACGACCGGGAGACGGTGGAGGTGCGGGCCGTCGGCCGTGACGAGCCGCAGCCCGTGGTCCCGCAGTGCCTCGTACTGCTTGCCGCGGGCGACGAGGACGACGTCGTGCCCGGCCTGTGCGAGCCGGCCGCCTATGGCGCCGCCGACCGCTCCTGCTCCGATGATGAGGTAGCGCATGCCAACGAGCCTTTCACAGACGGCTGTAGGGGCCATTCACGATCGGGCAAACTCTCGCGCTCTTCGCGCGCCGGCGTGCGAGCCTGCTCCCCGTGCGCACACGCGTGGCCCTCTGGGGGGCCGGACTCCTCTGCCTGCTCGTGGCGGTTCTCGGCGGCTGCTCGGCCTCCCGTCAGTGGCGGCAGGCGGAGCTGATCGACGCTGCTCCGGTCCGCGTCACCGGCATCGTCACCGCCGTCGAGCACGTGCCGAAGAGCGGCGACGAGCAGGTGATCGCGTACGAGGTCCGGCGTCACCGGCACACCGTCAGGAGAGCGCTGGGCACGGGCCCCGGCAGTCCCGGGGCCGGGCACCGGGTGTGTCTGGAGGTCGGCCGCGACCACCCCGGCGTGGTGCGGCTCTGCGGTGAGCGGTACCCGTCGGGCGACGACATGTATCCCACGTACGTCCTGGTCGCGGTCGCCGGAGCCATCGGGGCCTGTGTCGTCGCGGGCGTCGCGGTCGGGGTCCGCCGCCGCTCCCGCTCGAAGCCGGCGCGCTGACGTCTGCGCGCCGCGCTCACTCCCGGCTGAACGGCGTCCCCTGATGGAAGTAGAGGAGCCAGCCCTCGTCGCCCTGCCGCCACAGTGAACTGCGGTGTGCGCAGGCGCCGTTGCGGTCGGTGTCGAAGGTCAGATGGACGACCCCGGGGCCGAGCCGCACGCCCTTCATCCGCGAGACGGTGAGGGGCCGCACGCCCGGCTCGGTCGTCCCGGTGAGCTCGGCGATGATCGTGGCGCGGTCCCAGCGGCGGCCCGACACGCCGAACTCGAAGTAGTCGGGGTGCAGGAGCGCGCCGAGCAGCTCCGGGGAGCGGCGCACCGCCGGGTCGAGCAGGCGCAGTTCACCCTCGATGGCGGCGTCGACGGCGTCGTCGAGCTCAGGCACCGGTCATCTCCACGAGCTTGACGACGGTGTTCCAGTTGCGGGAGGTGGCGATGAGGCCCTTGTTCACGGCCGGACGGGCGAGCGCCACGGCGAGTCTGGAGCGGCCGAGGCCGTCGGGCACGTAGAGATACAGCTCGCGCTCGCCGAGCCGGAATTCCTCGGGAGCGTACGCGGCCGGGTCGATCGCCGCGAACCGCTCGGGGCCGATGCGCTCGGAGAAGTACGTGACGTGCAGCTGCTTGCCTTCGAGCGACGCGGCGGGGAAAGGGCATGCGTCGAGAACCGACTTGAGGTACGCGTGGTCCCGCACGATCACGTCTACCGGGAAGCCGAACTCCTTCTCGATGGCCGCGCTCAGCTCGGCGGCCAGGGTCTCCTCGTCGCCGTGGTCGCTGGTGAACGTCGCGTTGCCGCTCTGCAGATACGTCCGTACGTCGCCGTGCCCGAGCTCTTCGACGAGGGGGCGCAGCCGCGCCATGGGCACCTTCTTGACCCGTACGCTGCCGCCCACATTGATCCCGCGGAGCAGTGCCGCGTACGCCTTTGTCGCCATGAGGACACGATAGAGCCTGCCTTCGAGCCCCGCGCCCGGTCGGGGCTCGAAGGAAGGCTCTGGGCCGCCGCGCCCCGTGGGGGAGGGCACGGCGGCCGCCGGTCAGGGGTGCCGCCGGTGCTACTCGACGATCTTGAGGAGCTTGTTGGGCGTACCCTCGCTCGCGTTGGAGATCTTGTCGGGGGTCGCGCCGTCCGTCAGTGCCTTGGAGACGTCGGCGGGGGTCGCGTCCTTGTGACCGCTCAGGTAGACGGCGGCGGCGCCCACGACGTGGGGGGTCGCCATCGACGTACCGGAGATGGTGTTGGTGGCGTCGTCGCCGGTGTTCCAGTCGGAGGTGATGTCCGAGCCGGGGGCGTAGATGTCCACGACGGAGCCGTAGTTGGAGAAGTCGGACTGCTGGTCGTCCTTGGTGGAGGAGGCGACGGTGATGGCCTCCTTGACGCGGGCCGGGGACCCGGCGGACGCGTCGGTCGACTCGTTGCCCGCGGCGACCGCGAAGGTGACGCCGGAGGCGATGGCCTTCTGGACGGCCGCGTCGAGCGCTTCGTCGGCGCCGCCGCCGAGGGACATGTTGGCGACGGACGGGCCCTGGTGGTTCTTGGTGACCCAGTCGATGCCCGCGACGACCTGCTCGGTGGTGCCCGAGCCCTCGTTGTCGAGGACGCGGACGGCGACGATCTTCGCCTTCTTGGCGACGCCGTGCGCGTCACCGGCGATGGTCCCGGCGACGTGCGTGCCGTGGCCGTTGCCGTCGTCGGCGCTGTCGTCGTTGTCGACGGCGTCGAAGCCGTAGGAGGCGCGCCCGCCGAAGTCCTTGTGGCTGATCCGGACGCCGGTGTCGATGACGTACGCGGTCACGCCGTCACCGGCGCTGTCCGGGTAGGTGTACTTGTTGTCGCCCGCGGTGTCCGCCTGGTCGATGCGGTCCAGGCCCCACGACGGCGGGTTGTCCTGGGTGGCGTCGATGTGGAACTTCTTGTTCTGGACGACCTTGGAGACCGACGAATCGGCGGCGAGGCGCTTGGCCTCGGTCTCCGAAAGGCCGTTCACGGAGAATCCGTTGACGGCGGAGGAGTAGGCGCGCTTCAGCTGGCCGCCGTACTCCTTGGCGAGGTCCTGCTTGGCGTCGGTGTTCGCCTTCTGGTCCAGCAGCACGATGTAGCTGCCGGAGACGGCGCCCTTGGCGTCGAGCCCGTAGACCTTGCCCTCGGCCGGGGTCGAGGCGCCGGCCAGGGAGCC
The DNA here is from genome assembly GCF_055760475.1 of Streptomyces sp. DS1-CR2. Lineage (NCBI taxonomy): Bacteria > Bacillati > Actinomycetota > Actinomycetes > Kitasatosporales > Streptomycetaceae > Streptomyces > Streptomyces sp. DS1-CR2. The sequence goes on along the minus strand of NZ_CM147085.1, from coordinate 6,705,310 downwards.
CGCGAAGACAGTCACTCCGACCGCGGTGGCAGCGGTGGCTATCGCCGCGGTGAGCTTCATCGTGCTGCGGGCACGCTTGTGAGTTGCCATGAAGAGTGGTCTCCTCGTGGTTTCTGTGGGGGGTTTGTGGGGGGGTTTGCTGATGGTTCTCAACGATCCCCCGGCAATCTCCGGAAGATTTCCGGGGGTTGGCACGAAACACTGGCCGATTGACGCGATCAGATCAAGACCTACATACAGCTGTGACTTGTTCAACAAGCCTTCGTAATAACAATTCGGGCTTCGACCGACACTTCGGACTCCGGGAATTCCCTGTAGATGTAGCGCCCGAGATGCGGAGCGCGCTCGCCGACTTCCGTGAGGCCGCGGTCAGTTCGGGCGCGTGGCCCGGTGGACCTCACCGTGCACGGCCGCGAGAACGTGGCGTTCATCAGCGTCCCGCTGGGGGACGCTGTCCATGCAGTCGTTCAAGCAGATGAGTGTGGGCCTGGCGGCCGCGGCGCTCATCGACGCGACGGTCATCCGCGGCATCCTGCTCCCCGCCGTGATGGCGCTGCTCGGCGAGCGGAGCTGGTATCTGCCGAAGTGGCTGCACCGGCTGCCCGACCTGACGCACGACGAGGTGGCCGCTCCCCCGCCCCCGGCCGTGACGGACTAGAGGGTAGGGGTGTGACGACGGCGTAGGGCTGAGGTACGCGTCGGGGGTGCCCCGCGGGACCGTCAGGTCCGGCGGGGCATGCCATCACATTCGAGGACCCTCACGTTCGAGCACCCTCACGTTCGAGGACCCTCACGTTCGAGGACCCTCACGTTCAGGCCGCGGCGGTTCGCCGGCTGCGCTCCGCGAACGAGTCGATCGTGCGCGTGAAGTCGCGGGTCGACAGCAACAGCTTGTAGATGATGGCGAGTTCGAAGACGAGTAGGAGCGCTCCGGACACGATCGTCGCCCACAGGACCTGGTCGATCAGCGGGCCGATCATGAAGACGCCCATCTGGAACTCGATCCCGCTGATCAGATGGGTACGGATGCGGTGACGGAGAAGGAACGAGCGCAACCGCAGGTATACGGGGAAGCGGCTCCTGAACTCCTGGTGCAGGTCGACCACTTGGGGCACCGGCCGGGGTGCGGCCTCCTCCGCGATTCCCTCGGCCGAGCGTGCCCTCTGGAGGTCCTGCTCGATGTCCGCCTCGGGATTGTCACGGAGCAGGTCCTCCATGAAGGCCAGCTCGGCCTCGTTCTCCGCGCGCCGCGCCGCCTTCACCCGCTCCTTGATCTGCTTGCGCATGGAGTGGCGGATCTTGAAGATCTCCAGGGAGTTGATGTAGCGCAGGGTGTCGAGGCCGACGACGGCCAGGGCGAGCCAGATGTAGAGCTCGTCACCGGTGCGTTCGTACTGGCCCGCCATGAGCGCGACCCCGCACACCATGACGCGGATGCGGTCGAAGACGAAGTCCAGCCAGGCGCCGAAGACCGACCCCTGGCCGGTGAGCCGGGCGACCTTGCCGTCCATGCAGTCGAGGACGAAGGACAGGTGGTAGACCACGGCGCCGGCGATGAGCCAGCGCCAGTCGCCCAGCCAGAAGCAGACGGCGGAGCCGAGGCCCAGGATGAAGGCGCCCCAGGTGATCTGGTTCGGTGTGATCCTCGTGCGCATCGCCGTCAGCCGCACGAGCGGCGTGGCGACCGGATCGACGAGCAGAACAGTCCACCACGCGTCCCGTTTCTTCTGCGTGATGCGGCGCACCTCGTCGAGGGGCGGTATGTCTCGGCGCATGGCTGGTCAACTTCCTGGCGTTCGAGGTGAGTTCATCTCACGCTAGAAAGCCCTTCACACAAGGTTCAAGTAGCACAGAGCGCAACCTTTGGCCGGGGGTAACGGTCGAACTCCATGGCCGAGTCGATGACTTCGCCACGAACCATCTGCGTTACCCGAGCGTTATGAAATGACCTGACTGTTACCCAAAACGCGCGATCACTTCACGCCTCCCGTGGAACCAGGCCGCCGACCCGCTCGACGAGGTCGGCCGCGCGCCGCGTACCGCCCTCACCCGCCATCTCCGCCCGGATCTCCCGGAGGCGGCGCGCCACCTCGGGGTCGGACACGAGGGCGAGCACCGTCTCCCTGAGCTTGTCGGGCGTGGCCTCCGCCATCGGTACGTGGCGTGCGACGCCGAGCCCCTGGAGCATGTCGGCGTTGCCGAACTGGTCGACGGCCTGCGGGACCGCGACCATCGGCGTCGCGGTGGCGAGGCCCTCCTGGCTGCCGCCCGCGCCCGCGTGCGTGATGAAGGCGTCGGCCTGCCTGAGGATCGCCAGCTGCGGCACCCAGTGGTGCACCTCGACGTTCGCGGGGATCTCACCGAGCTCCTCCTCGTCGACAAACTTGCCGATCTGGAGCACCACATGCCAGCCGGGCAGGTCGCCGAAGGCCCCGATACAGGCGCGGTAGAAGCCGGGCTGCTTGGTGAAGGACGAACCGAGCGAGACGAGGAGGACGTTCTCCGCACCGGCCGGGCGCTGCCACTCGCCCTGCGCCGCCCGCTCGCCCTGGCAGGCGCCGACGAACGTGTAGCGGCTCTCGTCGACCCGGTCGGCGTTCGGCTGGAGCGCCTTGGGGATGAGGACGAGGCAGCGGTCGGGGCGGCCCATGAAGTCCTCGACGGAGCGGTCGATCCCGTTCGACCGGATCCAGTGCTCGAAGTTCCCGTAGAACGCCTTGCCGCGCGGCGTCTGCTTCAGCGGCTCGAACATCGGCTTGCCGACCTCTTCCTCGTAGCCCTCCCAGGCCACGAGGTTCGGTGAGAACTGCACGATCGGGACGTTCCAGCGGTGGGCCAGGACGCGGGCGGGGTAGGCGGTGATGTCGTAGAGGACGAGGTCCGGTTCGTCGCCCTCGTAGAGGTCGACGAGCTGCGGCAGCGCCTGGATCGCGTCGGTGAGGAAGGGTTCGAGGTTGTCGATCAGTTCCGTGCCCCACGCGTCCGGGTCGTCGTCGGTGGGCAGCGTCGAGTGCCAGATCTTCGGCTCGGCCCCGGTCTCGGCGACCTTCTCGGCGAACTGCGGCGGGATCGCGTACGTCACGCGGTGCCCGCGGGCCACGAGCTCCCTGATCACCTCGATGCTCGGGTTCACGTGCCCGTGGGCGGCGATGGAGAACATGGCGATATGGGCGTTCCTGGGGACGGTCATGACGCCACCGTAAGCGAGACGAGACGTCTCGTGCAACTCAATTGCGCCGCCCTTGCGTCGGGACCTGCGCCGGGACCTGTGCGTCAGGACTACGCGCGAAGCCTTACGCGTACGACGTCGGCGCTACACCTACGCGTAGAACCGGGAGACGCTCTGCAGGACGCATGCCGGCTTGGCCGCTCCCTCGATCTCGACGGTGCCGTCGACCGTGATCTGCACGCCGCCCGGCACGTCCTCGACCCCGGCGAGGCGCGCGGTCAGGCGGATGCGGGAGCCCGCCGGCACGGGGGCGGGGAATCGGACCTTGTTCAGGCCGTAGTTGACCTTGGTGGTGACTCCTTCGACGTCCAGGAGCTCGGTGAACATCGGGATGAAGAGGGAGAGCGTCAGATATCCGTGCGCGATGGGCGCGCCGAAGGGGCCTTCCTTGGCGCGCTCGGGGTCCGTGTGGATCCACTGGTGGTCGTCGGTGGCGTCGGCGAAGGTGCCGATCCGCTCCTGTGTGACGTCGGTCCATTCACTGGAACCCAGGTCGCTTCCGGCGAGCTTCTTCAGTTCGTCCAGGCCGTTGACGGTGATGCCCATGAGGGGCTCCTTCGATGTGTGCTGATGAGTTCGGTGGTCACGAAGTGCCGTGCAGGCAGCGGACGTCGGCCTTGACGAGCTTTCCCGACGCGGTGCGGGGCAGGGCGTCCACGACGACGGCCGACTTGGGGATCTTGTAGGGGGCCAGGCGCCCGGACAGCGACGCGAGGACCTCGCGCGGGTCGGGCGCGCGGCCTTCGCGGGCGACGAGGACCGCCCTGCCGACCTCACCCCACTTCTCGTCGGGTACGCCGATGACCGCGCACTCGGCGATGTCGGCGTGGGCGAGCAGGGCGTCCTCGACCTCGGCGGGGTAGATGTTCTCGCCTCCCGAAATGATCATGTCCTTGAAGCGGTCGACGATGGTGACGTAGCCGTCCGCGTCGATCCGTGCGGCGTCCCCCGTCCGGAACCAGCCGTCGGCGAACGCGGCGGCGCTCTCGTCGGGCAGACCCCAGTAGCCGGGCATGACATGGGGCCCGCGCACCAGGACCTCGCCCGTCTCGCCCGGCTCCACCGGCACGAGATCGGGGCGCGCCACGCGTACGTCGCTGAAGAAGTGCGGCACGCCCGCCGTGCCCGCCTTGCTGACGGCGTGCTCGGCGTCGAGGAAGAGGGTGCCGGGCGACGCCTCGGTCATCCCGTAGCCCTGCAGGAAGGTGAGTCCGCGGTCCTGGTAGGCCGCGATGAGCGGGGTCGGGACGGGCGAGCCGCCGCAGCTGAGCATCCGCAGCGACGACAGGTCGGCGTCCGGCCAGCCCGGTTGTCGTGTGAGCTGGTCGAACATCGTCGGGACGCCGAACATGAAGGTGACCCGGTGGCGCTCGACGAGTTCCAGGGCCGCCGCCGCGTCGAACGAGCCCACCAGGACACAGCACCCGCCCTTGAGCAGCACCGGCAGGGTGAGCATGTTCAGGCCGGCGGTGTGGAAGAGCGGCGCCGCCACGAGCGCGACCTCGTCGGCGATCAGGTCCTGGTCGACCAGGACGTTGACGGCGTTCCAGGTGAGGTTCCCGTGCGTGAGCATGGCGCCCTTGGGACGACCCGTCGTCCCGGAGGTGTACATGATGATGCCTACGTCGTCGGGGCCGACCTGCTCGTCGATGGCGAGGACCGGGGCGGCGGCCAGCAGTTCCTCGTACGCCGGTCCGTCCGCCTCGACGGCGGTACGGACGCCCGGCAGGTCACCGCCCCGCGCGGCGGAGTGCAGCAGCACCGTGGCACCGGAGTCCCTTATCTGGAAGGCGAGTTCGGGCTCGGCCAGCCGGGTGTTGAGCGGCACGAAGACCGCGCCGAGGAGGCCGGCGGCGAACAGTGCCTCCAGGAACGAGGGGTGGTTGGGGCCGAGGTAGGCGACCCGGTCGCCGCGCCGGACGCCGAGCGCCCGCAGGGCGTGGGCGAGCCGGGTGGTGCGCTCGTGCAGTGCGGCGTAGGTGACGGTGGTGTCGCCGTGGATCAGTGCGGTGCGGTGCGGGGTCTTGCGGGCCCGGCGTGCGGGCCACGACCCCAGTCCCTCGTTGCGCATGTCCGGCCCCTTTACGGTTTCGTCAGCCCGAGCAGCCGGGCGGCGTTCTCCTTGAGGATCTTCGGTCTGACCTCGTCCTTGATCGGCAGCTTCGCGAAGTCGGCGAGCCAGCGGTCGGGAGTGAGGACGGGATAGTCCGAGCCGAAAAGGACCTTGTCCTTCAGCAGGGTGTTGGCGTACTGGACCAGCTGCTGCGGGAAGTACTTCGGCGACCAGCCCGAGAGGTCGATGTGCACCCCAGGCTTGTGGGTGGCCACGGCGAGCGCCTCGTCCTGCCAGGGGAACGACGGGTGCGCGAGGATGATCTTCAGATGGGGAAAGTCGGCGGCGACGTCGTCCACATGCATCGGGTTGGAGTACTTGAGGCGGATGCCGCCCCCGCCGGGCACGCCCGCGCCGATGCCGGTCTGGCCGGTGTGGAAGAGCGCGACGGCGCCCGTCTCCTCGATCACCTCGTAAAGGCCGTACGCCATACGGTCGTTGGGGAAGAAGCCTTGGATGCTGGGGTGGAACTTGAAGCCGCGCACCCCGTACTCCTCGACCAGGCGCCGGGCCTGGCGGATCCCGGCGCGGCCCCGGAAGGGGTCGATGCTCGCGAAGGGGATCAGCACGTCGGGGTTGGCGTGCGCGGCCTCGGCGACCTCCTCGTTGGGGACGGGCTCGGTGCCGGTGGCGGACTCGGCGTCGACGGTGAAGATCACGGCGGCCATCCGCCGCTCGCGGTAGTAGGCGGCGGTCTCCTCGAGGGTGGGCTTCCGGTTCCCCTCGACCTTGAAGTAGGTGCTGGACGCGGCGTGCAGCTCGTCGTCGAGCGAGGCCCGCCCCTTGGACGACACCTCGGCGTGCGTGTGGACGTCGATCGCGGTGAGTGCCGCCACGTCGATGCCACTCATGCCGGGATCACGCCCTCGGGAGCCTCGGGGAGGCGTGGCGCGGGGATCCCGACGGTCTGCGGCTCGCGCCCGACCGACGTGTGCCAGGTCTCGGCGATGGTCCGCGGGCTCCAGCCGCCGTCCGCGTAGGCGACGGACACCTCCTGCGGGTGCGACCACAGGGCGAGCTTGTCGCCGCCGATGCCGATGCACTGGCCCGTGACGTCCCGGGCCGCTTCGGAGGCGAGGAAGGGCACGAGCGCGGCGCAGTCCTCCGGCGTGCCGAAGCCCTCGCCCCTGCGCAGGAACCCGGGCAGCGGTTCGCCGCCGCGCAGGGCGTCGACGTACGGGGCGAAGGCGGGGATGGTCTCGGTCATCGCGGTCGCGGCGACCGGCACGACGGCGTTCACGGTGATGCCCGCGCGGGCCAGCTCCATGGACCAGGTGCGCACCATCGCCGCGATCCCGGCCTTGGCCGCCGCGTAGTTGGTCTGCCCGAAGTTGCCGCGCTGGCCCGCCGGGGAGGCGACGAGCACCAGGCTGCCGCCCTCGCCCTGTTCGCGCATGCGTACGGCGGCCGCCCGTGCGCAGGTGAAGGTGCCCCTGAGATGGGTGGTGACGACGGCGTCGAAGTCGTCGTCGGTCATCTTCCACAGCACCCTGTCGCGCAGGATTCCGGCGTTGGTGACCATGACGTCCAGCCGCCCGAACTCCGAGACGGCCCGGCCGACCAGGCGCTCGGCGGCCTCGGTGGTGCCCACGGGGACGACCTCGGCGACGGCCCGGCCGCCGGCCGCGGTGATCGTCTTGACGGCCTGCCCGGCGACGTCCGCGTCGATGTCGTTGACGACGACGCTGGCCCCGGCCGCGGCGAGGGCGGTGGCGTAGGCGAGACCGAGTCCGCGGCCACTGCCGGTGACGACGGCGACCTTTCCGTCGAGGGAGGTCAATGGTGCTGATGACACGTCAGACATTGCGGCTGTGCCCTTCCGATGGCGTGAACAGGTACGTGGAGGGGAGAAGGCGGCCGAGGAGATCCGATCCGCTCAATCCGTACCGGCCGACAAGAAGGACGCTATGACCAATCATTGTTGTCGTCAATAGTTGCCGTAAGCCTTTAAGTCCTTCATGCTGGAGCCGACCTCCCGCACCCCCCGTGCCCGCACGGACCTACCCCGGAGCCCGACATCACTGACGAAGAGGCGCCCTGGATGCGCGCGCTGCACGCCGACACCGGCTATCTCCTCTACCGGCTCGGGCTGCACTCGGGCCGGCTGTTCAACGCCACTCTCGAAGAGTTCGGTCTGCGGCTGCGGCACTACGCGCTGCTGCGCTACCTCGCCACCGTGGAGGGCGCCCTGCAGCGCGAGCTGAGCAACCGGCTGGGCTACGACCCGAGCGCCATCGTGAGCCTCGTGGACGATCTGCAGGACCTCGGCCTGGTGGAGCGGGGACCCGCGCCGGGCGACCGGCGCAGCCGCATCGTCGCTCTCACGGACCGGGGCAAGGACGTCCTGCGCGACACCGACAAGGGCAGCCGGCGCGTCACCGACGAACTGCTCGCCCCCCTCGACTCCGGCGAACAGGCCATGTTGCAGGCCCTGTTGGCGCGGGTCGCGGAAGCGGACCGGGGCTGACCCGGCGGACATGACAGAGCCCTCGCAGAACTCCGCGGGCGCCGCGCGCAGCCGTTCCGCGGCGGAGCGGCTCCTTGCGGTGCTCGGCGCGTTCGACCACCGCAGACCCGCGCTGTCCCTCACCGAGATCGGCCGCCGGGCCGGGCTGCCGCTGGCCACCGCCCACCGCCTGGTGGGCGAGCTCACCGCGTGGGGCGCCCTCGAACGCGACGCGGCGGGCAGCTACCACATAGGGCTGCGGATCTGGGAACTGGCGGCGCTGGCGCCGCGCGGCCCCGCCCTGCGTGAGGCCGCGCTGCCCTTCCTCGAGGACCTCTACGAGTCGACCCACGAGAACGTGCATCTCGCGGTGCGCGACGGCCTCGACGTCGTCTACATCGAGCGGCTGTCCGGCCGCCACGCGGTCGGCGTGCGCAGCCGCGTCGGGGCGCGCTGGCCGCTGCACGCGACGGGCGTCGGACTCGTCCTCCTCGCCCACAGCGCCAGGGCCTTCCAGGACCAGGTCTGCGGGCGTCCGCTCGCCGCCTTCACCCCGCACACCGTGTCCGACCCCGTCCGGCTGCGCCGCGTCCTGGCCGAGGTGCGGCGTACCGGCTGCGCGGTGGCCGACCGCCAGATCACGGACGACGCGGTCTCGGTGGCCGCGCCCGTACGCGGGCCGCGGGGCGACGTCGTGGCCGCGGTCTCGCTCGTGGTCCCCTCGGCCGGGACACAGCCGCACTCGCTGGTCCCGGCCGTACGGCTCGCGGGGCGCGGCATCTCGCGCGCCCTGGGCTGGCGGCCGTAGGGAGTCAGGAAGAGACCGCGCCGGAGTCGGGCAGAGCCTCGACGGCGGGAGATCGGTCAGCCTCCTGTGCTGCGCCCTGCCCCTTCGCCGTTCCCTTCCCGGGGCGCAGTGCGACGAGCACAAGCAGCGCCGCCAGTGCGGCGGCCGCCCCGCAGACCACGAACCCGATCGCATAGCCGTGGCCCAGCGCCTCAAGGGCGTAGGGTCCGGCCGCCCCGGGAGGGGAACCGGCCGGTACGGAGTTCAGGGCGAGCGTCCCGCCCTCGGCGAGGACCTCCCCGGCCGCCGCCTTGGCGCCCGGCGCCAGATCCGACGTACCGATCGCGCCGTCGAGGCGGGACGCCGCCTGGCTGAGTGCCACCGCTCCGATGACCGCGGGGCCGAGCGTGAAGCCGAAGTCGCGCAGCAGGTTCGTCGAGGCGCTGGCCATGCCCGCGAGGTGGGTGGGGGCCGCGTTGACGGCGGTCGCCGTGATGGAGGAGACGGTGAAGGCGAAGCCGACGCCGACCAGGCCGAGCGGCAGGATCAGCGAGGGCAGGGCCCGGTCGGTCACCCGCAGCGAGGCGGCCACGAAGTCGCCCGCGGCCATCAGTGCAAGGCCGCCGCCGAGCAGCAGGCGCGGCGCCACCCGGGTGAGCAGTCGCGTGGTCAGCGGGGTGAGGAACGGGGTGATGCCGTTGAGGAGCAGGAAGGCGAACGCGGTGCGCAGCGGGCTCTGGTGCTGGATCGGGCCGAGCCGGATGCTGGCCCCGTACGCGGTGCCGAGGAAGGCGAACATGCCCACCACGGCGACGACCGAGGCCACCGCGAACGAGCGGTCGGCGAACAGGTCGAGGCGCAACAGCGGTGAACGGGCCCGCAGTTCGGCGACGACGAACAGACCGAGGAAGACGGCGGCGACGAGGAAGGCGGTGATCACGGCCGCGGAGCCCCAGCCGTCCGTCGGGCCCTGGATGACCCCGTAGAGCAGCGCGAACGCTCCCACGCCGATGGTGATCTGGCCGCCGATGTCCAGCGAACGGCCCTCGGGAGCACTGGAGTCGCGGGCGAGCAGGAGGCTGGTGAGGGCGCTCACCGCCGCGATGGCCGTCACCACGACGAAGGCCCAGCGCCAGGAGCCGTAGTTCCCGGTGATGCCCCCGAGCAGCGGGGCGAGGAAGCCGCCCGCGGACAGGCTGGACGCCCACAGGGCGATGGCGCGAGTCCGGCCCGCCGTGGAGGTGCTGCCCGCGGCGATCATCGCGAGCGAAGTGGGGAACAGCGCGGCCGCGCCGAGTCCGGCGAGCGCCTGTCCCGCCCAGAGCTGATGAACCCCCGTACTGGCGGCGGCCACCGTCTCGCCGATGCCGAGGAGCACAGCGCCGCCGACGAGCAGCCGCTTGCGTCCGAAGAGGTCACCGAGGACGCCGAAGGTCAGTTCCAGGACGGTGACGGGGAGCAGGAACGCATCGGATATCCAGGTCAGCTGGGAGCCCACCGGGTGCAGATGCTCCTGGAAGAGGCCGTTGAGGGTGGCCGGAAGGGCGATGCCGATCTGGGCGAGGCAGACCGCGAGACATCCGGCGATCAGGGTTCCGGCGGTGAAGCGGCCGGTGATTCTTCGTACGGGCATGGGACATCCCTGGGTCGAGGGTTCGGGGGACGAGGGAAAGGAGGAACGGGGGAACGGTTCAGTGGGAGCGGGCCGCGCCGTTCAGCTCGCCCGGCCGGTACGGGACATACGCGGCGTCCCCGAGGCGCAGGCCGAGCGCCGCGCGCTGCAGGGCCGCGGGCCGCTCGGCGCCGTCCCAGCGCCCGAGGGCGGCCCTGCGGTCGATGGCGTGCACCGCGGCGACGGTCTCGGCGGTGGTGAAGGTGCAGTGCCCGGGGCGTGCGACGTATGCCTGCCGCAGCAGGCTCCCGTCCCCGGCCGCCCGCACCCGGTCCGCGAACGCGTCCTCCTGCTCCACGGGTACGAGGTTGTCGGCGACGGTGTGCACATCGAGCAGCGGTACGCCGAGGCCCTGCCCGGCCGACGAGGTGCGCCGCGCGGCGGCCACCGCGTCCGGATCGGCCACGGTCCTCGGCCCTGCGGCGAGCACAGCGAGGTCGGCGCGCAGATCGAGTCCCGCGGCGCGGTACAACTCCCGTACCTGCGGGGCGTGTTCGGAACGGGTCAACAGGGCCGTGTAGTCGGTGCCGGCGTTCCCCGAGTTGTTGCCGCCCACCGACTGCTCCATCGCGTACCGGCCGCCCTCGATGAACGTCAGCAGGCCCTGGGCCAGCCATGCGTACTGCTGCTCCTCCTGCGCCGCCGCGTCGTGCGGCGCCGGGGGCTTCGCGCCGGACGACCAGGCGGGCAGGTTGAGATAGGCGGCGGCGAGCGCGATGCGCGCCCGGCCCTGCGCCGTGCCCTGCGCGGCCTTGACGGCAGCGGTGAGCCGGTCGGCGGTGGCGGAGGCCGCGGCGGCGTCGGCGAATCCGGTGAGCTGGACCTCCTGCCCCGGCAGCAGCAGCCTGGCGAGGGTGTACTCCGCGTTGAGCTGATAGGTGTCGAGGTCCGTGCCGCCGGCGACCAGGCCGCACATGCCGAGCGCCGCGTCGACGCGGCCGGCCCCGTCGCGGGCGATCTGGGCGTTGACCAGGCCGCCCATCGACTGGCCCACGGAGAGTGTGCGCGCCGGGCGGGCCACCGCGGCGGCGAACGCGTCGAGCGTGGCGAACTGGTCGCGCTCGGCACTCTCGAGGGCCCAGTCGGAGCCGTGCGGATCGTAGGAGGATCCCGCCAACGCGTAACCCTCGGCGAGGAGTTGGGCGCGCACCGCGGGGGTGGGCGCGTTCTGGGCGACGGTCGGCCCGAAGCCGTGGGAGAAGAGGACGAGGGTGCCGTTCCACTGGTCGGGGACGTCCGCGATCCAGGTCGCGCCGTCGGCCAGGGTTCCGGTCAGGTGGCGGGCGGCCGGCGCGGTGTCCGCCTCGGCGGCGACCGGGGCCGTGAGGGTGAGAACCAGTGCGGCGCCGAGCGCGGCGAGGGTACGGGGCAGGGGTACGGGCACGATGAGGCGCTCCGATCTGAGGGGAGTTCCGAGGGAGTGCGGGAGTCCTGAGGGGGTCCGGAGGGAGTGCGGGTGCCACCGGGGAGTGCCCGCGATTGCGTGGAATGTAGAGCTCAATAATTGCGGAGGTCAATGATTAGGAACCTCCGACATTCTCCGGCTTCCGCCCGGCGGAAGAGCCGTTGCCGGGGCCTGGTTCCCGTCACGACGCTGGTGGCACACCACGGCACGGCGAAGCAGAGCCGCTTCGCCCTTCAGGGACGGGAGTGCCATGTCCGAGTTCGCACGGAACCAGTGGTATGTAGCGGCGTACGGGACGGAGGTCGGACGGGACCTCCTCGCCCGCACCGTCCTCGGCGAGCCGATCGCCTTCTACCGGACCGAGGACACAGGTGAGGTCGTCGCCCTGGCCGACCGCTGCGTGCACCGCCGCTTCCCGCTCTCGCAGAGCCGGCTCGACGGCGACAAGGTGGTCTGCGGCTACCACGGCTTCACCTACGACACGACCGGCACCTGCGTGTACGTCCCCGGACAAAAGCGCATCCCCCGTACCGCCAGGGTGAGTTCGTACCCCGTGGCCGAGCTGGACTCCTTCGTGTGGGTGTGGATCGGCGACCCGGCGCTGGCCGACCGGACGACGATCCCGCGGGCCCCGCACCTGTCCGACTCCGCGCGCTGGACGACGGTCGGCGGCATGGAGCCCATCGACGCCGACTACGTCCTGCTGGTCGACAACCTGATGGACCTGTCCCACGAGACGTATCTGCACGGCGGCTACATCGGCACGCCCGAGGTCGCCGACACCCCCATGACGACCGAGGTCGACGAGGGCGCCGGCATCGTCCGCGTCAGCCGGCACATGGACGACGCCGAGTGTCCGCCGTTCTACGCGAACTCCACCGGCATCAAGGGCCGCATCACCCGCTGGCAGGACATCGAATACCACGCTCCCTGCCTGTACCTGCTGCACAGCCGCATCGCCCCCCAGGGCGTCCTGCCGCATCCGGACGGCACCGACCCGGACGCCTTCCACGTGGAGATCACCTACGCGATCACACCGTCCACGCAGAACCAGGTCTACGACTTCTGGGCCGTCTCCCGCGACTTCGGCCACGGCGACGAGGAGATGTCCACGTTCCTGCGCGACTTCAACCACGAGGTCGTCATGCAGGACGTGAACGCGCTGAACCTGCTCCAGAAGACCCTGGACACCGAGCCCGCCGGCTACCAGGAACTCAGCATCAACATCGACACGGGCGGCCTCGCCGCCCGCCGGATCCTGGCGCGCCTTGCCGCCGCGGGCGACCGGTCCAAGACCCCCGACACCGTCGCGCGATGAGCCGCCCGCCCACCGCCGAGGTGTACCGCGTCGACTGGGTCCCCGGCACCGACGAACTGCACGGCATCTGCCACTGCGGGGCCGAGCACGACACGCAGGACCCCGTAGTGATGTGGCAGTGGATGCTGTCCCACCCCGATCACCCGGAGGACGACCGGTGACCCCGCCCTACGAAACCGACCTCGTCGTCGCCGCACGCACCGAAGAGGCCACCGGCGTCGTCTCCTTGACGCTCCGTCACCCAGAGGCGGACCCGCTGCCTGCCTGGGAGCCGGGTGCCCACGTGGACCTGGTCCTCACGGACGACCTGGTCCGCCCGTACTCGCTGTGCGGCGACCCCGCCGATCGCACCGCCTGGACCGTCGCGGTCCTCCACGAACCGTGCGGACGCGGCGGATCGGCCTACGTGCACGAGAAGCTCACCCCGGGCGCGGTCGTCCGCGTCCGGGGACCGCGCAACCACTTCCCGCTCCGTGAGGCACCGGCCTACCGCTTCGTGGCAGGCGGCATCGGGATCACCCCGATCCTTCCGATGGTGGCCGCCGCCGAGGCGGCGGGCGCCGAGTGGAGCCTGCTGTACGGCGGGCGGTCGCGCGACTCGATGGCGTTCCTCGGTCAACTCTCCGCCTACGGCGCGAAGGTACGCGTCGCGCCGGAGGACGAGACAGGGCTCCTCGACCTCGACGGGTATCTCGGCCCGCAGGACACGGGCGGCGACGGCACCCTGGTCTACTGCTGCGGCCCGGGACCGCTCCTCGACGCCGTCGAGGCCCGGGGCGCCGCGCACACCGAGCGTTTCCGTCCTGCGCAGGACGGACCGGACGGCGCCGACGGCGCGGACCACGCCTTCGAGGTGGAGCTGCGGCGCTCCGGGCGCACCCTGACCGTGCCGCCCGGCCGCAGCATCCTGCACACGGTGCGGGAGGCGGGGATCGAGGTGCTGTACTCCTGCGCGGAAGGCACCTGCGGGACCTGCGAGACCGACATCGTGGAGGGTACGGCGGACCACCGGGACTCCGTGCTCACCACCGAGGAGCGGGCGGCGGGCGAGACGCTGATGATCTGCGTCTCGCGCTGCCGGGGCCCACGCCTCGTCCTCGACATGTGACCCTTCTGGTGTCCCGCCCTACCTCTGATACCTCGCGAGCACCAGACTCCCGTCCTTCACCAGCCGGTCGCGCAGTTCGCCGAGGCCGATCGAGCCGCTGTAGTACTCCTGCAGCGCGGGCGTCGCGACCTTGTCCTTCCACTCCGCGTAGCCGCGCACCGACTGCGCGGGGGCCGAGCGGAGGTCACCGGCGAGGGCCGTGCCGGTCGCCCAGTCGTTCTTCTCCGTACGCAGGGCCGGGTCCTTCAGGGCCTCGGTGCCGGTCGGCAGCATCCAGTCGCCGAGCGCGAGGCGCACCATGTTGGGCGGCCGCAGCAGAAAGTCGATGAACTGCGCCGCCTCCTTCTTGTGCGGGCTGTCCTCGGCGACGGACAGGGTCTGCGGGGACACTCCCTGGGCCAGACCGTCACGTCCCGCGGGTGCCGGGAGCACCTGCCAGTCGAAGCCCTTCGGCGCCTGCTGGACGATCTGCTGCCGATAGGAGAAGCCGAGCGGGACCATCGCGTACTTGCCCGCGAAGAAACCGGGAAGCGTGTCCGAGCCGCCCATGCCGAGCGTCGCGCCCGAGGCGCTGCCGTCGGTGTTGACCTGGTCGTGGACCGTGCGGGGCACGACCTGGTCCGCGGCGTCGAAGCGGACCGTCACCTTGCCGTCCGCGCCGCGGTGGAACATGCGCCCGCCGGCCGAGAGGGAGAGGTTGAGGGTCGCCGAGACGGGCTCCTTCAGTGGCCACGCGACGCCGAACTTCTTGTCGCCGCTCAGCTTCTTGGTGACGGCCCTGAACTCCTCCCAGGACCAGGGTTTCGCGGGTGTCGGGATGCGGACGCCCGCCGCCTTGAGGATCTTCGCGTTGGCGATGAGGACGCGCGGCTCCTGGAGGAACGGCACGCCGTAGACGCCGTCACCGAAGGTCGCGGTCTCCCAACTGCGCTGTGGGATATCGGACTTGAGGCGGGCGGGCAGCAGGTCCCGCAGGTCCGCGAGATAGCCGCCGTACGCGAAGTCCGCGAGGTCGTCCGAGGCGTCATGGATGACGTCCGGCGCCTCCCCTCCCTCGAAGGAGGTGAGCAGCTGGTCGTGGACGCTGTCCCAGCTGCCCTGGACGTACTTGACCTGGATGTCCGGGTGCGCCGCGTTCCACTCCTTCACGAGCTGCTTGTTGGCGTCGACGGACTCCTTCTGCCAGGCGAGGGACTGGAATTCGAGCGTGACCTTGCCGTCGTCGGCCGTTCCGCCCGAGGAACAGCCGGTGACCAGCAGGGCCACGGCCGCGGCGACGGCGGTAAGCCGGCCTACGCGCCTCATGACTTCACCGCCCCGGCCAGCATCCCGCCGGTGAGTCTGCGCTGGATGAACGCGAAGATCACCAGTGAGGGCAGGGTCGCGAGGAACGCGGCGGCGGCCAGCGGCCCGAGGTCGGCGACGCCCTCGGCGCCGAGGAAGTGCGTCAGGATCACCGGCAGCGTCTGCCTCTCCGGGGTCTTCATCAGGACGAGCGCGAAGAAGAACTCGTTCCACGCGGTGATGAACGCGAACAGGGACGTCGCCACCAGGCCAGGCGCGAGGAGCGGTGCCGTGACGGACACGAGCGTGCGCAGCTTTCCGGCTCCGTCGACGGCGGCCGCCTCCTCCAGCTCGGGCGGCACGGCCCGGACGTAGCCGACCAGCATCCACAGCGCGAAGGGCAGCGACCACACGACGTAGACCATGGTCAGGCCGGGCAGCGAGTTGATCAGGTGCAGGTTCTTCAGGATCAGGAAGAGCGGGATGATCAGAAGGACGAACGGGAACGCCTGGCTGACCACCACCCAGCCCGTCGCCGCGCGGGACAGCAGGGAGCGGTGGCGGGCCATCACGTAGGCCATCGGGGTCGCGATGACGACGGCGATCAGGGCCGCGCAGACCGCGACGATCACGGAGTTGGCGGCGGCCCTCAGGAGGGGCTGCTCGTCGAAGGCCTGGCGGAAGTTGGCGAGTGTGGGGTCCTTGGGGATCCACGTGGGGTGCAGGCTCGCGAGTTCGCGGGGCGGCTTGAACGCCGTGGAGATCAGCCACAGGAACGGGAACGCGAGGAAGACGAGATAGGCGAGCAGCGCGAGGTACTGGCCCGCGCGCGCCGGCCTGCTCGGCCGGATGCCTGTACGGGTACGGCTCACTGCTCGTCGCCTCCCTTGAGCCGGCCCACGAGATAGAAGGCGAGGATGACCGAGATGACCGCGACCATCACGCAGCCCATCGCCGCCGCGTAACCGAACTGGCCGTAGCGGAAGGCCTCTTCGTAGGCGAAGAGCATGGGCAGGCGGGTCCGGCCGCCCGGGCCGCCGTTGGTCAGGACGTAGACCAGGGCGAACGAGTTGAAGTTCCAGATGAAGTTGAGCGCGGTGATGGCGAGCGCGACCGGCCTGAGCGCGGGCCAGGTCACGGCGCGGAAGCGGCCCCAGGCGCCCGCGCCGTCGAGCGCGGCGGCCTCGTGGAGTTCGGGCGAGGTGTTCTGGAGCCCGGCGAGCAGGGCGACGGTGGTCTGCGGCATGCCCGCCCAGATGCCGACGACGATCACGGCGGGCAACGCGGTCGCAAGGCCGGTGAGCCAGTCGCGGCCGTCACCGAGGCCGAGGTCGCGGATGGTCTCGTTGAGGATACCCGCGTCCGGGTTGTAGACGAGGCGCCACATGATGCCGACGACCACCTCGGGCATGGCCCAGGGAATGATCGCGAGCGCCCGCGCCAGCCAGCGGAAGCGGAGGTTCTGGTTGAGCAGGAGCGCGAGCCCGAGTGCGAGCAGGAACTGAGGCACGGTCACCCCGACCGCCCACAGCAGGCCGATCCGGAACGAGTCCCAGAACAGCGTGTCGTGCAACAGGTCCTGGAAGTTGAGCGCACCCACCCACTGGGTCGGCGCCGTGCGGCCCGCCTGCGAGTCGGTGAACGCCAGCGCGATGCCGTAGAGGAGGGGCCCGACGCTGAGCACGAGGATCGGGATGAGGGCGGGCAGGACCAGGAACCAGGCGGCGCCGCGGTCCGCCGGGCGCCCACCGCCCGGTGGCCCTGGCGCGCGCTTCCCCGTCCGCGTCGTCGCGGTCGCCAATGTCACGTGTCCGGCTCCTTCGGGCGACTGGGTAGGGCACCGGCCGCCCCGGCGGCCTCCGTCATCGTGCTGAGGGACCCGTTACTCGTCAAGCCAGTGCGCACGACGTTGTCCGATACGGCGTGGACCGGGGCGTATACGCATGTGAAACGGGTGCGAGACTGGGCCCGGACCAAGGGATCGGCGGGAGGCACGTGATGGACGAGGCGCAGGCGCGGAAGGTGCTCGCCGCGGCGGGGCTCCCCGGCGGACAGCAGGGCGGCGGACAGCGGGACGGTGGGCCGGAGGGCGGCGGGCCGGAGGCCGAGCTGCTCGCGCTCGGCGAGAACGCCGTGTTCGCGCTCGGCGACCTGGTGGTCAAGGTGGGCCGCGACCCCGAGCTCCTGGAGCGGGCCCGGCGCGAGCTCGCCGTCGCGGGCTGGCTCGCCGGCCAGGGCGTACCGGCCGTACGGGCCGCCGAGCCCGAGCCGCTCCTCGTGGACGGTCACCCGGTGACGCTGTGGCACCGCGTTCCGTCCGCGCTGCGCCCCGCCGAGCCGCGCGACCTGGCCGAGCTGCTGCGCCTCGTGCACGCCCTGCCCGCCCCGCCCTTCGCGCTGCCGCGCCGCGAGCTGCTCGGCGGCGTCGAGCGGTGGCTGCGGCTCGCCGGCGACGCGATCGACCCCGCCGACGCCGCGTATCTGCGCGAACGGCGCGACGGCTTCGCGGACGCGGCGGCGGCGCTCGTCCCCCACCTGACGGCGGGCCCGATCCATGGGGACGCGCTGCCGCGCAATGTGCACATCGGTCCCGACGGACCCGTCCTCGTCGACCTGGAGACGTTCTCCTCAGACCTCCGCGAGCACGACCTGGTCGTCATGGCGCTCTCCCGCGACCGGTACGGGCTCGGCCCCGACGCGTACGACGCGTTCACGCGGACGTACGGCTGGGACGTGCGGGAGTGGGACGGGTGCGCCGTGCTGCGCGGCGCGCGCGAGACGGCGAGCTGCGCATGGGTCGCCCAGCACGCGCCGACCAACCCCAAGGCGCTCGCGGAGTTCGAGCGCAGGGTGGCGTCCCTGCGGGACGGGGATCCGACGGTGCGCTGGTACCCGTTCTGACGGCTTCCTTCGGGGCGCGGGCCTGAACTTCCGCCCCTGCACTGCCGTGGGGACTCCCGCTCGGACTCAGACCCCCGGCCCCGTCAGCTCCCGCATCGGCCACGCCGGCTCGACCACTGCCTGTGCGTCGCCCTTGCGGCGCAGGAAGGACTGGAAGTCTGCCGCCCACTGCGCGTACCACTCGATCTGGGATTCGTGCAGCCGGGCCGGTCCGAGGGAGGCGACCTTCGGGTGGCGGCCGGCTATCGCGGCGGCCAGGCGCGCGGCGGCGAGGGCGTCGGCAAAGGCGTCGTGCGCGGATTCGAGCGTCACGCCGTACTCCGCGCACACCGCCTCGAGGTTCCGCTTGCCCTTGCGGTAGCGGTCCACCGAGCGGTCGATCGTGTACGGGTCGATGACCGGCGCCGGGTCCATTCCACCGAGCCGCTCCCGCAGCGACGGCAGGCCGTGGCGGCGCAGCTCGGCGGCGAGCAGGGTCAGGTCGAACGCGGCGTTGTACGCGACGACGGGCACGCCCGTGCGCCAGTACCCGACGAGCGCCTCGGCGATGGAGTCCGCGACCCGGTCGGCCGGCTCGCCGTCGGACGCCGCCTTCTCATTGCTGATCCCGTGCACGGCGACCGCGTCGGCGGGGATCTCGACCCCCGGGTCCGCGAGCCACTGCCGGTGCCCCAGCGGCCTCGCGTCCTTGACCTCTATCACCGCGCCCGTGACGATGCGCGCCTCGCGCGGATCCGTCCCCGTGGTCTCCAGGTCGAAGCCGACCAGCAGCTCCTGGTGCCATCCCATCGCGGCCCCCTTCTTCATGGTGCGTCCCCGTGTCTCCCCAGTGGCCACCACGATGACATGGGGCACTGACAACGGGCCGGGGGCGTTCCGCTTCCTGCCGTGCGGCGGGGTCAGGACACGGGCCGGGCGTCCGCCCAGGCCAGCTCGAATTCTTCGCGATACGTGGGGAAAAGTCCGGCTTCCTCCCCGTCGCGGGGACTGTTCGCCTTCACCACGCGTCCGGGCCCGCGCAGCACGAGGACCGGTGCCTCCATGCCCCTGGCCCGGCGCAGATAGGACTGGACGACCCCGACGCCGTCCGACCCGTCGCCGTCGACCAGATACGCGGTGAACCGTGGCGTCTCGTCGTAGACCTGGATCTCGAACGCGCCCGGGTCGCGCAGCCGGGCCCGCACCCGGCGCATGTGCAGGATGTTCATCTCGACGGCGCGGCTCAGCTCGCCGCGCTTGAGGCCCAGCTCGCGCTCCCTGCGCTTGACAGCACTGGAGGCGGGGTTGAGGAAGAGCAGGCGCACCCGGCAGCCCGACTCGGCGAGCCGGACGAGGCGGCGGCCCGAGAAGTTCTGCACCAGAATGTTCAGGCCTATGCCGATGGCGTCGAGGCGGCGCGCGCCGCCGAAGATGTCCTCGGCCGGGAACTGGCGAAGAAGCCGCACCCGGTCCGGGTGCACGCCCACGACGTCGGCGTACCGGTCGGCGACGAGCTCCTCGACGGCGTCGACGGGGAGCCTGCGGGCGGACGGCACGTCGGAGCCCGCGCCGAGCATCTCCAGGAGCCGCCCGGAGGCGCGCTCGGCCTGGGCGAGGACGGCCTCGGACAGGGCGCGGTTGCGCGAGACGACGTTCCGCGTCACCTCGAGCTCGTCGAGGGCGAGTTCG
The DNA here is from genome assembly GCF_055760475.1 of Streptomyces sp. DS1-CR2. NCBI lineage: Bacteria > Bacillati > Actinomycetota > Actinomycetes > Kitasatosporales > Streptomycetaceae > Streptomyces > Streptomyces sp. DS1-CR2. The sequence continues at coordinate 6,685,379 of NZ_CM147085.1, read as the reverse complement.
ACGTCGCGGCGGTCGTCGAAGTACGGCTCGAAGCAGGGCCAGTGCTGCACCATCAGCTCGCGCAGTTGCGGCAGGGTGAGGAAGCTGAGGACGTTGTCGTCGGCCGGGTCGAGCAGATAGCCCTTGCGGCGGCTGACCTCGCGCACGGCGACGGCCCGCTGGACCCACTCCTGCCCGGCGGGCCCGGCGGCGGCCACGACCCAGTCGTCGCCGTGGACGGGTTCGTAGATGGGGCGCAGCACTGCGGCCACCACGGCCCGCAGCCGCTGTTCGACGAGGTTCAGCCAGATGTAGGCGCGGCCGGCCCGCTGCGCGCGCGTACGGACCTCGCTCCAGGCGTCGGCGCCCCAGGCGAACTCCGACTCCGGTCCGATCTGGGATCCCATGTCCATCGGCCGTGCCAAGGACACCGCTCCGGGCGGGACGTCAACGGAGCTCCCCTCGTGACCTGCGTCACCAGGGGGCAGCTCCAGCCCACCCGAGCTCACCCGCGCACCGCCTTCCGCTCCCCCGAGCACTCCCCCAGCAACGATCAAGGAAGGGTACTCCGGGAGCGGTCGGCGGTGCAGCCGGATGGGCAGGGTAGTTTCTCAACTACCGTTTCTGGGCACGCCGTTCTGGTCCGCGAGGTCGGCGGGAGTGAGCGGATTCATAGCGGTCACGTCCCTGGGGGCCAGGGAGAAGCCCTGCCAGTGGACCGGCATCGGCTGCTGGTCCTCGTCCCGGGCGATGTGGTGGAACCCTATGTTGACCCAGGTGACCGGGTGTGTGAGCGTCTGCCCGCCGACCCACTTGTCGACGCTGGCGCCTGCGCAGTGCCCGGCCGGGTTGTCGCTCGCGTACTGCTCGCACTTCTTGTACTCGGTGAAGTACACGTCGTGCTTGGTGAACGAGCGGCCGGGGAACTTGGCTGTGCGGCCGGGTACGAACTCGTAGGACCTGGGGTGGCCGTCCTTGTTCTTGCCCGCGGTGCTGACGACCCGCCACCAGCGCATGTCCTTCGCGTCACCGGCGAGTTCCTTGGTGACGGGGGTGCGGGTGGTCTTCGTGGTGGGGCTGCCGCTGCCGCGCGGCGCGGTGACCTTGGAGTCGTACTGCTCGACCTTGCTCTTGGAGGAGCCGTCGAGGCCGAAGTTGAGCCGCCAGAACACGTTGTGGGCGTGGCTCTCGGCATAGGCACGGGCGCCCTTGCCGATCGGCCAGCCCTTGCCGTCCGTGCCGTTGTAGTCGTACGGGGAGATGCTGCCGGTCGCGCCGACGTTCGACGTGATCGTCCCGTCCGAGGAGAACCGCCACTCGGTGATGTACTCGTACCAGGACGCCTTGTTGACCGTGTAGACGAGGAGGTCCTTGCCCTGGGCGGTGTAGACCTTGCCGCTGCCGCCGGTGCTCTCGTCGTCGTTGAGCCGGTACGCGTGCCCCCGCGCGCGCGTGGTGGTGCACAGGCCCTGCACGTTGCCCCGGTCGGGCACCTTGACGGTCTTGATGGTGCCGCCGGGGCACTCGCCGGGCTTCAGGTTCTGCAGGGCGTACCCGAAGTCGGTGCCGGTGACGTCGTCGTACTCGTTCTCACCGTCGTCGTAGGGGACATGGACCTGCGCGAGGCGGGCGCTGGTGAGGACGGCGATCGGCTTGGGCTCGTCCTTGGGCTGGTAGCTGACGTTGTCGAGGACGAGCCCGGACAGCGTGTTGTAGTGCCAGCACATGCGCCAGGTCGTGCCCCCGTCGAGGACCTGCTCGATCTTGTACGCGGTGCTGCAGGCCGGGGCCGCGGCGGCGGGCGCCTGCGGGGCGGCGGTGGCGGGGCCCGCGGCGCTGACGGCGGTGCCGAGCAGCGCGAGGGACGTGAGGGCGACGGCGGCCCGGGCGCGGGCGCGCCGAAGTCTGTGGACGTGCATACGGAATGACTCCTTCAAGCAGGAGGAGAGGCGGGCGTGAGGGACTCAGCCGAGGCGGCCGACGGTGCGCGCGCTGAGGTCGACGACCAGGGCGCGGGTGTCGATCCACGGCCCGTTCCTGACCTTGGTGACGACGCGCAGGCACCGGTGCTCGCCGCAGGCGGTGAGGCCGGACGGGACGTGGGCGACGGTCTGCTTGCGGAAGACCATGCCGCTCAGCTCCAGCTGGTCCGTGCCCGTGAGCTGCTTGCCGGTGGCGTCCTTGTAGTCCTTCTTCAGGCCGGCGCCGAGCGGGTCCGCGATGAGGAGCTGGGTGGCCTCCCGCAGCTCGCCGGGGCTCGGCGGCGGCTGCACGCCGTGCGCCGTGTCGGTGCTCTCGACCCTGCCGCTGTCGAGGTTCACGGTCCTGGTCACGACCGTGTCGGCCTTGTAGTCGTAGTAGACGACCTCGGCGCGGCGCTCGGCCGCCTGCGGGCCGCTCTGCGTCGGGTCCACCTCGCTGAGGTTCGTGGACAGGTGCTGCGGCCCCCGGTCGCCCTCGACGTCCCGCGCGCTCCTGCGCAGTCCGTTGCTCGCGACGGCGAGCTGTTCGGCGCGCTTGATCTCGTCGTCGGTGAGCGGGTCCCTGCCGACGCCCTTCTCGCCCTCCTTCGGAGCGGCCTCCATCACGCCGTCCTTCGGGATCGCGTCCTGCTGGGCGGAGCCGGCCTTGGCCTGGTCACCCGCGCCCGCCTCCCCCGGCAGGGTCACCCCCAGCAGCACGGCGGTCGCCGCGGCCGCGACGGCCGCTCCCGCCATTATTTTCCCCAGATGGCGTCTTGCGAGCTCTCGCACATCTTCCCCTTGTTGTCCCCGCGGCCCCACCTGTGGGCGACGGGTATGCGTGGTCTTCCTTTAAGAGGGGCCCAATTCCTAGGTGGTTCCGTCACTTTCGGGAAGACTCTCGCCGAAGTCGCCCGGGGCATCCGGGCCGGAAGTGGAAGAGTCGTACCCATGCAGGTCTGGCCTGGACAGGCGTATCCACTCGGTGCCACCTACGACGGCGCCGGCACCAACTTCGCGGTCTTCTCGGAGGCCGCCCGGCGCATAGAGCTGTGTCTGCTGCACGACGACGGGTCGGAGACCGCGGTCGAGCTGCGGGAGTCCGACGCCTTTGTGCGGCACGCGTATCTGCCCGGCATCATGCCGGGCCAGCGGTACGGCTTCCGCGCGCACGGCCCGTACACCCCGGAGCGGGGCCAGCGGTGCAACTCCTCGAAGCTGCTCCTCGACCCGTACGCCCGTGCGATCAGCGGCCGGATCGACTGGGGCGAGGCGGTGTACGGGTATCCCTTCGGGTCGCCCGACAAGCGCAACGACCTGGACTCGGCGCCGCACACGATGACGTCGGTCGTGGTCAACCCCTACTTCGACTGGGGCGACGACCGTCCGCCGCGCACCGAGTACCACCACACGGTGATCTACGAGGCCCATGTGAAGGGCCTCACGATGACGCACCCGGCCCTCCCGGACGAGCTGCGCGGCACCTACGCGGCGCTCGCCCACCCGGCGATCCTCGATCACCTCACGGAGCTGGGCGTGACGGCGCTCGAACTGATGCCGGTCCATCAGTTCGTCAACGACCACCGCCTGGTGGAGATGGGCCTGAACAACTACTGGGGCTACAACACCATCGGCTTCTTCGCCCCCCACAACGCCTACGCCTCCTGGGGCGACCGCGGGCAGCAGGTCCTGGAGTTCAAGTCGGCCGTACGGGCACTGCACGAGGCCGGGATCGAGGTCATCCTCGACGTCGTCTACAACCACACGGCGGAGGGCAACCACCTGGGCCCGACGCTGTCCTTCAGGGGCCTGGACAACGCCTCGTACTACCGCCTGGCGGACGACCGCCGCTACTACATGGACACGACGGGCACCGGGAACTCACTGCTCATGCGGTCGCCGCACGTCCTACAGATGATCATGGACTCGCTGCGCTACTGGGTCACCGAGATGCACGTCGACGGGTTCCGCTTCGACCTGGCGGCCACGCTGGCGCGGCAGTTCCACGAGGTGGACCGGCTGTCGTCGTTCTTCGACCTGGTGCAGCAGGATCCGGTGGTCTCCCAGGTGAAGCTGATCGCCGAGCCGTGGGACGTCGGCGAGGGCGGCTACCAGGTGGGCAACTTCCCGCCGCTGTGGACGGAGTGGAACGGCAAGTACCGGGACACCGTCCGGGACCTGTGGCGGGGCGAACCGCGCACCCTCGCCGAGTTCGCCGGGCGGCTGACCGGCTCGTCCGACCTCTACCAGGACGACGGCCGCCGCCCGCTCGCCTCCATCAACTTCGTCACGTGCCACGACGGTTTCACCCTGCGCGACCTGGTCTCGTACAACGAGAAGCACAACGAGGCGAACGGCGAGGGCAACCGCGACGGGGAGAGCCACAACCGGTCGTGGAACTGCGGTGTGGAGGGCGACAGCGACGACCCCGGGGTGCTCGGCCTGCGGGACCGTCAGGTCCGCAACTTCATCGCGACGCTGATGCTCTCCCAGGGCGTGCCGATGCTCAGCCACGGCGACGAGCTGGGGCGCACGCAGAACGGCAACAACAACGCCTACTGCCTGGACAGCGAGCTGGCCTGGGTGCGCTGGCCCGAGGACGGCGAGCAGGACGACCTGCTGGGCTTCACGCGCGCGATGGCGCGGCTGCGGCGTGACCACCCGGTGTTCCGCAGGCGCCGCTTCTTCCACGGGCGGCCGGTCGAGGGCACCCACGACGAGCTGACCGACATCGCCTGGTTCACGCCGGAGGGCGAGGAGATGACGCGGGACGACTGGGATGCGGCGCAGGCGCGGGCCCTGTCGGTGTTCCTGAACGGGCACGCGATCTCGGAGCCGGGCCCCCGGGGCGAGCGCATCTCGGACGACTCGTTCCTGCTGCTGTTCAACGCCTCGCCCGACGCGCTGGAGTTCCTCGTGCCGGTCAATCACGGGCGCCAGTGGGAGGTCGTCGTGGACACGGCGCTGCCCGAAGGTGTGCCGCTCGGGACCGGTGCGAAGGTGCGGGCCGGTGACCGTCTCACACTCCTCGACCGGAGCCTGACGGTGCTGCAGCGGCCGGCGTGACGCGTCGTTGCGCCGGGGCCTTTACGAGGAGTGCGACGCCGAACGCGAGGGCCGCGGCGACGCTGCCCACGGTGAAAGCCGCGGCGGGGCCGTGGGACTCGGCGAGGCGGCCCGCCACGGCGAGCGTGACCGCCTGCCCGCCGACGAAGGCACTCGCGGCGAACGTCATGCCTTCGGCGAGACGTTCGCCCGGCACGGCGCGCTCGGTGAGTCCGAAGCCGGTGATCAGGTTCGGCGCGAAGACGGCGCCGAACACGGTCACCGCCACGTAGAGGCCCGGCATGCTCTGCGTGCCGATCAGCAGGAGGGACAGGAGCGCGGCTGCCGCAGTGGCGACCCGCCAGCGCAGCGCGAGCCCGAAGCGCTCCGGCACGGCGGCCAGGGACAGGCCGACGACGGCGCTCATGACGCCCATGGCGGCGTAGACGAGGCCCGCCTGGTCCTCCTGGCCGAGCTTCTGGGTGAGCGCCGTGATCCCGGCCCCGCAGCCGCCGAGAAGGATGCCGAGGAGGACGAGGCCGAGGCGCACGAGCCGGACCTCGCGCGGCATGCGGGGCCGCCGGGCGCGCGGCTCCTTGGGGGTGGGCGCCGCCGCGGGCCGGACCGCCGTCGCGGTCGGGTGCAGCGCGAACGCCGTGCCGCAGCCGGCGACCAGGAGAGCGGCGGCCCCGAACGCGTACGCGGGGTGGCCGACGAAGGACGCGACGCCGATCAGTGCGGGCCCGAGGACGAACGACAGCTCGTCCATGGTGCTCTCCAGCGACAGCACGGTGTTCACGTCGCGCTCGTCCGCACCCCCGCGGCGGACGAGCGCGACGCCCCGGGCCCTGGCCAGGGGACCGATCCCCGGCACCGTGGCCCCGGCGAGCACGCCGAGCGCCACCAGGAGCGGCGTCGGGAGTCCCGCGAGGACGCCGAGCGTGTAGCAGGCGATCGCGACGGCGTTCAGCAGCGAGCAGCACAGCACGACGCTCCGCTGACCGCGCCGGTCGGCGAGCCGGCCGACGACGGGCCCCATGGCCACCTGTCCGAGCGCGAGCGCGCAGGCCACGGTCCCTCCGGTCGCGAGGGAACCGCTCGTCCTGGTGATCAGCAGGACGCTGCCGAACTGGATCACCGCCACCGGCAGCCGCCCCAAGAACGAGATCAGCGGGAGCAGTGCCCCGGTCGCCCCGAGCACCTCGCGGTATGTCGCCGACGTTCCCCCCGCTGCCTGTGCCATCGTTCGAAACTATCGACGGCGCCGGTGACATATGCATGCGGCGATGACACGAAAGACGCCGGGGCGGGTACGTAGGTTCGCATGACGCGCATGACACCGGACCATCACGAGGGCGAGGTCCCCGCCCCGCCCACGGCCACGTACCGGATGCAGCTCCAGCCGGCGTTCCCGTTCGCCGCCGCCGCAGGAGCCGTCCCGTATCTGGCCTCTTTGGGTGTCTCGCACCTGCATCTGTCGCCGGTCCTGGAGGCCGTACCCGGTTCCACGCACGGGTACGACGTCGTGGACCACGCGCGCGTGCGGGACGAGCTGGGCGGTGAGGCCGGGCTGCGGGCGCTCGCGCGAACGGCGCGGGAGCACGGGCTCGGCCTGATCGCCGACATCGTGCCCAACCACATGGCGTCGGCGGCCGGGCTCAACCGGCCCCTCCAGGAGGTACTGCGGGACGGGCCGCACTCCCCTTACGCGCACTGGTTCGACATCGACTGGGAGGCGCAGGGCGGGCGGGTTCTGCTGCCCGTGCTCGGCCACCGGCTGAGCCACGAGCTGGAGCACCTGGAGGTGGACGGCCGTGTGCTGCGCTACTACGAGCACGCGTTCCCGCTGCGCGAGGGCACGGAGACGCTGCCCCTTCCCGAGCTGCTCGACGCCCAGTGGTACCGGCTCGGATGGTGGCGGCTGGCCCGCACCGAGCTCAACTACCGGCGTTTCTTCACCATTTCGGACCTCATCGGGGTCCGCGTGGAGAACCGTGAGGTGTTCGACGCCACCCACGAGAAGATCGTCCAGCTGCTGCGCGAGGGCGTCCTCGACGGGCTGCGCGTCGACCATCCCGACGGCCTCGCGGACCCCGGCGCCTATCTGAAGGACCTCGCCGACGCGGCCGGCGGGCGCTGGACCGTCGTCGAGAAGATCCTCGGCCCGGACGAACAGCTGCCCGCCGCCTGGCCGGTGGCAGGCACGACGGGCTACGACGCGCTGCGCCGGATCGACGGCCTGTTCACCGACCCGTCGGGCGCGGACGAACTGCTCGGCCTGTTCCGGCGCTTCACGGCGGCGCCCGCCGACCGGGGCGGCGACTGGGACGCCACGGCGCGCCGCGCGGCGTACAAGGTCGTCACGCACGAGCTGGCCGCCGAGGTGGACCGCCTCACGCGCGAGGCGGGCAGGTTGTGCGCCGCCGACGCGGCCCTGCGCGACCACGCCCCGTGGGCCCTGCGCGCCGCCGTACGCGAACTCCTGGTGCGCCTCGACGTGTACCGGCCGTACGTGACCGGGGGCGCGGACCCCGAGATCGTGCTCACGCCCGAGGACGCCGCGGACGCGAAGGGGGTGTTCACCGTCGCCGAGGAGGCCGAGGCGGTGGACACCGTGCGGGATCTGGCGCTCGGGAAATGCGGGTCGGGGCCCGAACACGGCGCGTTCCGGGCGCGGTTCGCGCAGACGGCGTCCGCGCTGCGGGCCAAGGCGGTCGAGGACACGGCGTTCTACCGGCACGCGCCCCTGCTGTCCGCGACGGAGGTCGGCGGTACGCCACAGAGCCCCGCTGTGGACCCGGAGTCATTCCACGCGTACTGCGCGCGCGTGCAGCGCGACTGGCCGTACACGGGCACCGTGTTGTCGACGCACGACACCAAGCGGAGCGCCGATGTGCGGGCGGGGATCTCCGTGCTCACACAGTGTCCCGGGCGTTGGGACGATCTGCTCGCAGAGGTCACCGAGCGGACCGCGCGCGAGGGCGGCGCGAGCTCGCCCGATGCCCAACTCGCCTGGGCGGCCTGGCAGACGGCGGTCGGGTTCGGCGACCAGGACGGCGAGCGGCTCCAGGGCGCGATGCTCAAGCATGTGCGCGAGGCGGGGCTGCACACGAGCTGGACCGAGCCGGACGCGGACTACGAGAAGGCGGTGCGCGACTTCGTGGCCGCGGGCCCGTGCGGGCCGCCCAGGGAGGCCGTCGCCGCGTTCGCGGACTCCTTGCGGCCCCATGTGCGGGCGAACGTCCTGGGGGCCGCTCTCGCCCATCTGACGATGCCGGGGGTGCCGGACGTCTACCAGGGGACGGAGCACGAGTACCGGGCACTGGTGGACCCGGACAACCGTGCGCCGGCCCGCTTCGATCTGAAGCAGCTGAACTCCGGTGAGGGGGCCCTGCCCCTCGGTCTGTCCGACGAGAAACTGGCCCTCACCGTCGCCGCGCTGCGGCTGCGCCGGGCGCACCCGGAGTGGTTCGGCGGCGGGTCGACGTACGATCCGCTGCCCGCGCGGGGGGCGGGCGCCGCGCACTGTGTGGCGTTCGCACGCTCCGGGGAGGCCGTCGCCGCCGTGACCCGGCTGTCCCTGCGCCTCGCGGAGACGGGCGGCTGGCGCGACACGGAACTGCCGCTCCCGGAGGGTCGCTGGGCCGACCTGCTCTCCCCGGGACGGGAGTTCACCGGTCACGCACGCGTGGAGGAGCTGTTCGACCGGCTTCCGGTGGCGCTCCTGGTGCGGGCGCCGGTCGGCTGAGGAGGGCGTACCGGGGGAAGTTCACGTGCGGCGCGCGTGCAGGAGTCGTTCAGCCGGCTTCCGGACGCGCTCCTCGTGCGCCCACCCGTCAACTGACGAGTACCGGCAGCGTCTTCGGGCCGCGTGTGATGAGGCCGCTCTCTTAGACCGTCGGCGAGACCTCCCTCGCCCCGGCGGGCGCCGGGCCGCACCAGCGTCGAGGCACCCGATGCCGCCTTCTTGACAGGTGCCGCGCAGCGTGGGGTACTGCGGGATGCGACGTGGGGAGCACCAACGGGGGTGAGTCACCTGACGGAGCAGCGCTACCCGAATGTGGCCGAACTGGTCCAGTCAGCACGGGAGCTGACGACTCACCGACCCGACCTGTGCGTTCTACGCCAGGTCGGCACCTCACGCGCGGGCCGGCCGCTGCACCTGTTGTCGGTGGGGCACGACCACCGCGCGGTGCTCGTGGTCGCGGGCGCCCACGCGAACGAGCCGGCCGGCGGCTCCACTCTGCTGCGCCTGGCCGAACGAGCCCTGATGGAGCGGGAGTTGCGCACCGACTGCTCCTGGCACTTCCTGCTGTGCGCCGACCCCGACGGCGCGGATCTGCACCGCACCCCCGCGCCGCGCACCCTGCTCGACTACCACCGGCACTTCTTCCGCCCCGCGGGCCCCGAGCAGCCCGAGTGGTCGCCCTCCGTGCTGCCGCCCGACCGGCTGCCGCCCGAGACGCGGACCCTGACCGGAGTCATCGACGACCTGCGCCCCTTTCTCCAGGTGTCCCTGCACGGCACCGATCTGGGCGGCAGCTGGGTGCAGTTGACGCGGGACATACCGGGGCTCGCGGAGCCGTTCGCCAAGTCGGCGGCGGAGCTGCACATCCCGGTGGAGACGGGGGCGTCGGACGCGGCGGGCTGGCCCGCGACGGGCCCCGGCGTCCATGTGATGCCCGAGCCCGGCGTCGAGGCCGCGTTCCCCAGCCTGCCGGACGACGCCCGGCACAGCACCTGGCACCACGCCCACCGCTACGGAGGCCGCACCGCGATCGTCGAGGTCCCGATGTGGGCGAGCGACCTCGTGGACGACCCGGCGCCGCACCCCGCCCCCGACCGGGCGCTGCGGCGTCTCGCACAGCGGCTGAGCCGGGACACGCTCCTGGTGGAGCAGATCCTCCAGTCGGCGCTGCCGCGGCTTCCCGAGGTGGACGGGCCGCTGATGCGGGCGGCGCGCTGGGCCGTCGCGCTGGTGCCGGGCCTCGCGGACGACTGGCTGAAACCGCCGCCGCCGGACGCCACGATGGCGTACGTGGGGAGCATCGACGCGTTCTCCAGACGGCTGCCGCTGCGGGCGGCCGCGATGCTCCTGCGGGTCCTGAAGGAGGCCGACGACCCGGACGCGGAGCGTCTTGAGCAGCTGGTGACCCACTGGTGCGACGCGTTCGCGGAGCGGTTCAGTGCGCGCTGGGTGCCGCTGGAGCACCAGGTCGAGCACCAGTCGCGGACGACTGTCGCGGCCGTGCGGCACACGCTTGCGGCGGGCGTCTGAACGCGAACACTGCCTGGAACGACCGGAGTTGGAACGCCAAACGCCCCCGAGTCAGGCGGAGTCGGCGGAGAGCCGGAACGACATCCGTCCGAAGCCGACCTGGTCGCCGTCCTGGACGACCGCCGCGCCGACCACCCGCCGCCCGTTGACGGACGTGCCGTTGGTGGAGCCGAGGTCACGCAGCACCCACATGCCGCCCTGCCTGCTCAGTTCGGCGTGCACCCGGGAGACCGTCTCGTGGCTGAGGCGCAGTCCGTTGGCCGGGTCACGCCCGATGCGCAGCGGGTAGGGGTTGTTCGGCGACGGCAGCTGCAGCTTCGGGAGGCGCTCGCGCTGCCATGCCCCGCGCAGCCGCACCGTGAAGCCGGAGACCGCCGCCACGGTGCCGAAGACCACCCGGGACCAGCGGCCCTCGGTGTGCAGATCGGCGGTGAGCGCGGCCAGTTCGTCGGACCGGCGGGCGGCGAGGGCCAGTTCCATGCGCCGTACGAACGTGTCGTGCGACAGCCGGCCGAGTGCGGCGCCCTCACGGAGCTCCCGCAACGCCCTGTCGCGCTCGGCGTCGGACAGCCGCGCGGGGTACGTATGGTGCTCGAACGAGGAGGTCACGTACGTGATTGTCCGGCAGCGCGGCCGAGGTGTCCAGAAAACGACGAACTTCAACGCGCCTCCGTACGGCCTTGACCAGCAAGGACGGTGACGGAACGCGGTGCGTGGAAAACCGGGCGCGCCCGTCCCATGCCCGCTGCTAGGTTCGGCAGCTCGGACCGCCGCCGGGCGCGTTCACGTGGACCAGGAGAATTCTTGACTGCTGCACCGCAAGGAAGCCCGCACCCGACGCGCGACGACGCGGAGCTGGTCGTCCGCGCACTGACCGAGGAAGACGTACCGCTCTTCCGTACGTTCGAGGATCCGGGCCTCGTGGGCCGCGTCATCACCGGCGTCGGCTATCGCACCGTCACCGAGGGCGGCGACTACCGCCCGGACTGGACCTGGGTCGCCCTGCGCGAAGGGCGCGTGGTCGCCCGGGCCGCCTGGTGGGGCGGCAAGGACGACACGGAACCGGTGAACCTGAACTGGTTCGACGTCCTGGAGGACGACGTCGAGGCGGGCGCCGAACTGCTGCGGCTGGCCCCGTTCGACGTCGAGTACGAGCTGATCCTGCCCGCGGGCTGGCGTGAGGACCCACGGACGCGGGCGGCCGCCGAGGCGCGGATGGAGGCGGTCACACGGGCCGGCAAGAAGCTGCTCGTGGAGCGGCTGCGCTACCGGTGGACGCCCGAGAACGGCCTGCCGGAGCGCCCCGGCCGCCTGGAGTTCCGGGCGGAACCCGACGACGAGGTGATCCTCGCCGTGCTGCGCCGGGTCCACTCGGCGACCCTCGACGCGCACGCGCGGCACGCCATCGAGGAGTCGGGCCTCGACACGGCCGCGCAGGAGGAGCTGGACTTCTTCCACTGGTGCCCGTCACCGCGCGAGTGGTGGCAGCTGGCGTACACGCCACAGGGCGAGCTGGCCGGACTGCACATCCCCGCTCACAACCCGGGCGGTCCGTGCATCGGGTTCATCGGCGTGGTGCCGGAGCAGCGCGGTCACGGCTACGCGTACGACCTGCTGGTCGAGTCGACGCACCTTCTGGTGGAGCACGGCGCCGAGTTCATCGCCGGGGCGACGGACGACGGGAACTTCCCGATGGCGGCGAACTTCACGAAGGCCGGGTACCCGGTCACGGAGAAGCGCATCAATTTCGTCTGAGGTTCACCGGCCGGTTCGCCGACGGGTCCGATCCGGCGAGGAATGCGCGGAACCCGCTGCGAATCCCAGCGGATCGATCTCCGCTGACGCAGGATGGACGGGTCGTCACTGTCGGCAGACAAGGGGGAACCGTCCGTGCAGTTCGAGGTGTGGGCACCACAGGCAGAGCGGGTCGCGCTCCACTGCGAGGGCACCACGCGCGCGTTGGAGCGCGACCCGGACCGCGAGGGGTGGTGGGCGGGCGAGGCCGACGCGCAGGACGGTTCGCGCTACGGGTTCGCGCTCGACGACGGGCCGGTGCTGCCCGACCCCCGCTCTCGCCGCCAGCCGGACGGGCCCGAGGGCCTGAGCGCGGTCGTCGACCACGCGCGGTACACGTGGCGCTCGGAGTCGGGGCCGGGCAGCGGCCTCCCCGGCGCGGTCCTGTACGAGCTGCACGTGGGGACGTTCACGCGTGAGGGCTCGCTCGACGCCGCGGCCGAACGGCTGGGCCACCTCGTCGAGTTGGGCATCACGCATGTGGCGCTGATGCCGCTGTGCCCGTTCCCCGGCCGGCACGGCTGGGGCTACGAGGGCGTCAGCCCGTGGGCGGTGCACGAGCCGTACGGGGGCCCCGAGGCGCTGAAGCGTTTTGTCGACATGGCGCACGGGCTCGGGCTGGGCGTCGTCCTCGACGTGGTCCACAACCACCTGGGCCCCTCGGGCAACCATCTGCCCGCGTTCGGGCCGTACTTCACCGACACCCATCACACGCCCTGGGGCGCCGCGGTCAACCTCGACGCCCCCGGTTCCGACGAGGTGCGCGCGTACTTCGTCGGCAGCGCGCTCGCCTGGCTGCGCGACTACCGGATCGACGGGCTGCGCCTCGACGCGGTGCACGCGCTGCGCGACACGCGCGCGGTCCACTTCCTGGAGCAGCTGTCCACGGCCGTCGACGCCCTGGCCGAGGAGCTGGACAGGCCCCTGTTCCTGGTCGGCGAGTCGGACCTCGGCGACCCGCGCGTGATCACCCCGCGCACACACGGCGGCCTCGGGCTCCAGGCGCAGTGGAGCGACGACTTCCACCACGCCCTGCACACGGCGGTGACGGGCGAGTCCCAGGGCTACTACGAGGACTTCGCGAAGGCGCCGATGGCCGCGCTCGCCAAGACCCTGAGCCGGGGCTACTTCCACGACGGCACATACTCGACGTTCCGTGGCCGGCATCACGGGCGCCCCATCGACCGCACCCGCACCCCCGCGCACCGGCTGCTCGGCTACGCCCAGACCCACGACCAGATCGGCAACCGCGCGCTGGGCGACCGGCTCTCCGCGAGCCTGCCCCCCGGGCTCCTCGCGTGCGCGGCCACGCTCGTGCTGACAGCGCCCTTCACGCCGTTGCTGTTCATGGGCGAGGAGTGGGCCGCCGGCACCCCGTGGCAGTTCTTCACCGACCACACCGACCCGGCGCTCGCCGACGCCGTACGCAAGGGCAGGCGGCGGGAGTTCGCGTCGCACGGGTGGGCCGAGGAGGACATTCCCGATCCGCAGGACCCGGCGACCCGGGAGCGCTCCTGCCTGGACTGGTCGGAGCCGGATCGCGACCCTCACGCGCGCGTGCTGGCCTGGTACCGCGAGCTGATCGCTCTGCGCCGTGCCCGGGCCGACCTGACGGACTCCGATCTGGCGGCCGTGCGCGTGGCGTACGACGAGGAGGCCCGCTGGATCGCGTACCGGCGGGGTGATCTGCGGGTGGCGGTGAACCTGTCGGACGAGGAGGTAGCGGTGCCGGTCGGCCGGAACGGCTACCGGGTGCTCGCCGCGTGGGAGCCGGTGGGCCTGCCCGGCGAGGACGGTCTGCTCACCGTCCCTCCGCAGTCGTGCGCGGTGCTCGTCGGGCCATAGGCCGGCCCATAAGGGGCTTCAGCCGGTCTCCGGGTCCTTGTCGGCGAGTTCCGTCACGAGTTCGAGGAGGATCGCCTCCCACGCGCGCTCCAGCTGGGTGCGCAGCAGCGGCACGGGGCTGTCGTCCGCGCCGTGGAGGCGCTCGCCGAGGCGTACGAGGGTGTCGCAGCGGGCCAGCCACAGGCCGCGCAGGCTGGCGCGGGCGCCGTACCCGGCGAGGGTCGCCGCGCGGACGGCCGCGCGGGCGCCGACCGAGATGCTCAGGCCCGCGATGTCCTCGGCCGGGTCGCCGATGACGGCATCGGCCCAGTCGAGGACGCCGCGCACCCGGCCGTCGGAGGTCACGGTGAGGTGCTCGCCCTTGAGGTCGTTGTGGACCACGACGGCGCCGGGCTGCGGGGCGAGCTGGGCGGCGGCCTGCGGGGTCAGCTGCGCGAGGCGTGCGGTCTCGAACTCGCCGTTACCGCCGAGGAGTTCGGCTGCCCGCGCCGCCTCCCGGCGCAGTGCGTCGAGGGAGCGCGGCGCGGTCCTGGTGAGCCCGAGCGCCTCGGCCCGCGCGGCGGGCACCTCCCGCAGGCCGCCGAGCAGCCCCGCGAGGTCCTCCTCGCCGACCGCGGTGACGTCGACGACGTCGCCCGACGCGCCCTGCAGCCGCGTATCGAGGGTGTACGTGCGCCCGGCCGCCCACTCGCCGGACGCGAGAGAGGCGGGCACGGCGATGCCGACGTGCTGGCGCACGAGGTCACGGACCCTGATCTCGCGGCGCTGGCGCACGGACGACGGCGCGTCGAGGGCGAGGCGCAGCACATAGCGGGTGCCGACCCACCAGGTGGAGTGCTCGCCGCCCTCGGCCACGGCACTGACGTCGAGCTGCCCGCCGTCGGGGAGGAGGGCGTCCAGCAGTCTTCGTACGGTGTCCTGGGTGGGCCGCGGGGCGTCGGACATGGCGTCTAGCTCACGATCGCCATGTCCCGCGACGTGCTGTTCAGCCGTCGTACGCCGTCCTCGGTGACCGTCACGATGTCCTCGATGCGCACCCCGAAGCGGCCCGGAAGGTAGATGCCCGGCTCCACGGAGAAGCACATTCCGGGGACGAGGGGCAGTTCCTCGCCCTCGATCATGTAGGGCGGTTCGTGGGTGGTGACGCCGATGCCGTGGCCGGTGCGGTGGATGAAGAACCGGCCGTAGCCGAACTCGGTGATCACAGCGCGGGCGGCGCGGTCGACGTCCTGGCAGGCGACGCCCGGCTTGACCGCCGCGCAGCCCGCCGCCTGCGCCTCGCGCACGACGTCGTGGACGCGCTGCTCCTCGGCGGTGGGCTCGCCGACGTGCACGGTGCGGGAGGTGTCGGATCCGTAGCCGTGCTTGAGGCCGCCGAAGTCGAGGACGACCATGTCACCGTGTCCGATGACGCGTTCGCCCGCCTCGTGGTGCGGGCTGGCGCCGTTCGGGCCCGATCCGACGACGGTGAAGTCGACCTGCGAGTGCCCGAACTGCCGTAGCAGATCGGCGAGATCGCCCGCGACGTCCGTCTCCCTGCGGCCCGCGAAGGGCACCTTCTTGATCTCCTCGTACGTGGCGTCGGCCGCCTCGCCCGCCGCCGTGAGCCGTTCGAGTTCGGCCGCGTCCTTGACGGCGCGCATCATCGGCAGGGCCTCGGTGAGGGAGGCGTACGAGGTGTCGGGCAGTGCCTTCTGCAGCCCGATGAGGTGCATCGCCCACGCGTTGTCGCTGACGCCGAAGCGGCCGGAGACGCCGAGGAGGGGCGCGGTCACCGCGTAGGGGTCCTTGCCGTCGGTCCAGTCCCGCAGGGTGAGGGCGCCCGCTCCCACCGCCTTCGCGGCGTCCGGTGCCTCGAGCGTGGGGACCACGAGGACGGGGTCCTGGCCCGGGGCGAGGACGAGCATCGTGAGGCGCTCGGTGTCGGCGGTGGGCGAATAGCCGGTGAGCCAGACCATGTCGGGGCCGGGGGCGACGAGGACGCCGGCGAGCCCCGCGTCGGCCGCGGACCGGGCGGCGCGCTCCATCCGGGCCTTGTAGTCGTCGGCCGTGAACGGCGCGGGCGTGGCGGTCATCCGGTCCTCCGGGTGCTCCGAGCTGAACCTTGCTTCTCCGAACAGGACGTACGGGCAGCATCCTGCCCGCCCGCAGGGCCTGACGCGAGTCTGTTCCCGCATGCGCGCGCCGCCCGGCCGGGCCGCTGTCTAATGCCTGCCCATTGATCAACCATTACAACTAATGGTTAGATCGGCAGCATCCGTTAAGCCCCTTCTCCGGAGGACGTACGACCATGCTTGTGCTGGCCCAGATCAGCGACCTGCACCTCGACGGGACCCCACGCGCGACGGCGCGCGCCCGGCGCGCGATCGACCACCTCCGGGCGCTGCCGGGCCCCCTCGACGCCCTCCTGGTCACCGGCGACATCGCGGACCACGGCGCCGAGTCCGAGTACGAGGAGGCGGCCCAGCTGCTGGGGCTGCACGACGGCGACGCATCCTTCCCCGTCCTGACCTGCCCCGGCAACCACGACAGCCGGGCGCCCTACCGCAAGGCGCTGCTGCGCGAACCCGCGTCCGAGGGACCGGTGAACCGCGCCCACCATGTCGGCGGCGCCGTGGTCCTCATGTGCGACTCCAGCATTCCGGGCGCCGACGAGGGCCGGCTCGACGAGGAGACGTACGACTGGCTGGAGGACACCCTCGACGGGCTCGACGGCGAGACGCCCGCCCTGCTCGCGTTCCACCACCCGCCGGTGGCGCTGCACCACCCGCTGCCCGACGCGTACCAGCTGGCCCAGCCACGGGAGCTGGCCGCTTTGCTGGAGCGGCGGCCGGAGATAGCCGGGATCATCGCGGGGCACGCACACACCCCGGCCGCCACCGTGTTCGCGGGCCGTCCGCTGGCGATCGGCCCCGGCGTGACCTGGACGCTGCGGCTGCCCTGGGAGGGTGAGGGTGTGGCGGACCGGGACGCTCCGGTGGGCCTGGCCTTCCACATCCTCGACGACGAGCGGCGGCTGACGACGCACTTCCGTGTGGTCTGATCTCCCCCGTAGGGCGATCCCCTGATAGCGGCCCTAGGTCACCACTCCAGGAGTCACCGCCAGTACCTGGCGCACGCCCGACTCGTGCCGGACCGTCAGCGTGACCTGCCGGCCCGGACGCGCGGACTCCACAGCCTGGGCGAGGTCGCCCGCCGAGCCGATCTGTGTCCCGTCGAAGGCGATCAGCACATCGCCCCGGACGAGACCGGCCGTATAGCCGGGACCGGGCACGTGCACGCCCACGAGCAGCGCCCCCGCCCCCTTGGGCGCATCCACCGCCTCGACGCCGAGCGCCGCCCGCACGGGGCGGGCGGAGGGCGACGGGGAGGCGGAAGAGGCCGGCGGATGTGACGGCGTGAGCGCGGGCGGCCGCGGCGCCGCCCCCGCCTGCTGCTGCATCTCGGCCAGCTTGCTCATGCCTATGACGGCGGCACCGACCGTGCCGAGGCCGACGCCCGACAGCACGAGCACCGCCCCGAACAGCAGGCCGAGCAGCAGGGTGACGAGGCGCTTGCCACGGCGCCGCGCCGCATGCGGGCGGCGGCCGCCCGAACCGTTCCCCCGGGGCGCCGCCTCACGGCGCGGGGCTCCGGGCATCGACTTGGGGCGCAACGCGGTCTGTTCCATGGCCCACCTCCGGCCAAAGCTCTACCCGTCCGCGTCCGGCGCGACGATCCTCGAACGAGTGAGACTGAACCGGGCATTTCTGGCATCCGGTCAGCCGCCGCGCCCACCCTGCCCTGCATGCCCCGTGGTGCGGCCGGTCAGTTGCCGCCTTCACCCCACAGGACTCACCCCACCCCACGAGGGTTCCGTGAATCCCTCATTCCGGCTGAAAAGGTTCGGCAACCGCCCCGGTACGAAGCCATGCGCGCGCCGGGCCAGGTCGTCGGCTCCGTAACGTCGGCATTCCCGGTGCCAGTTGAGGATCCCGGCCATCCAGTTCTGGAGCTCCAGCACATAGCCGTCCATGGTCGCCCGCGCCTCGGGCGACAGCTCGAAGTCGTCGTACAGGACGGGGAATTCATGGGTGGCGACATGCTCGAACTGATGCATGCGCTGTGTCATCAGGTCGTGCACGACGCCGAGCGCGGTCGGGTAGTCGCAGCCGAAGAAGTTCTGCACGACGAGGATGCCGTTGTGGATCTCGCCCTCGTACTCGATCTCCTTCTGGTACGAGAACACGTCGTTCAGGAGCGTCGCGTAGTCGACGGCCGCGTTCTCCAGGGAGCGGACGGGGCCGCTGCGGTAGACCTCCGGGGGCACGGCGGGGCCGTGGCCGAGGCGGCACAGGCTCATGGTGAGGTCGGCGCCGAACGTGGCGCGGCGCATCTCCAGGTAGTCGACGGGGTCCGGGATGCGGTGCTGGAGCTGGTTGGACAGCTCCCACACCCAGCTCTGCGTCATGACGTCGATGGCCGCCTTCAGGGTGCGCCGCTGCGCGGTCGTCATGCCGGCCGCGGTGCGGGCCCAGAGGTCGGCGAGGCCGCGCTCCATCGCGTTCACGGGCGGCGGGATCTCGCCGCCCTCGACGGGCATGCACGCGGAGAGCCGCTCGGTGCACAGCTTGGCCGCGGCGAGGTCACGGCGGTGCCCGAAGACGAGCGGATAGTAGTCGTCCCCGTACGTCCCCCAGGCCAGCCAGTGCGCGCTCAGGTCCAGGGCGTCCTGGTCCCCGTCGGGGTCGAGGCCGGCCGAGCACAGGGGCAGGTCGTAGGCGGCGAGCTTGTCCTCGTCCCAGACGCCTTCCTCCAGGATGCCCATGGCGTGCGCCCACGGGATGATGCGCCGGCGGGCCTGCGCCAGGCCGGGGTTCAGCCGGAGCGTGAACGGCATGTAGAGGTCGGGGATCCGGGAAGGCCCTACCTTCTGGAACGGCACATGCGTGTAGGCGCGCAGCCGTTCGGCGCCCGCCGCGGCGAGCAGCGCGCCGACGTCCGCACCGGAGGTGCCGATCCCGGTGGGCCCCGCCAGGGGGTTGCTCCCGGTCGCCCCCTCGTTCATGTACCGGCTGGAGCGCAGATGCCATTCGTGGCCGCCGGACTGCCAGTCCTCAAGGCCTCGCGTGTAGGCGGCGACCGCGGCGGCCTCGGGCGGTGTGAGCCCCTTCTCGACGGCGAGGGCGGGCACTTCGGTGAGCGCGGTGTGCTCGAACTGGTGGAGGCGCGAGGTGAGGATGCCGTTGACGGTCTGCGCGGCCTCCTGCGTCGTACAGCCGAAGAAGGTCTCCAGGACCAGTACGCCGTTGCTCAGCTCGCCCTCGTCCTCGACCTCCCGCTGGTACGAGAAGAGGTCGTTGCGCAGGTGCACGGCGTCGGAGAACGTCTCCATCAGGACGCGCAGCGGCCTCGACCCGGAGACGGACGCGGGCACTTCGGAGGTCGCGTACTCGACAAGCCCCGCCGACCAGGGCGCCCCGCCGACCTTGCGGCGCATTTCGATGTACTCGACGGGGTTGGAGATCCGCCCCTCGTTGATGTTGGACAGCTCCCACATCGACTCGTTGAGGAGGTGTTCGGTCGACTCGGCGAACCTGCTGCGCCAGTCCACCGACATGGCGGGCACGGTGCGCGCCCAGAGGTCGGCGAGGCCCGCCTCGACGGGGTTCCTCGGCTCGGGCACGGGAGTCGACAGGTCCATCGGCATGAACAGGGGCAGGCGGTCCAGATAGGCCTTGCCGCCCTCGCGGTCCATGGTCCGCTTGAACGTCTCCAGGAAGTGGTCGTCGAAGAAGAAGACCCACACGTACCAGTCGGTGACCAGCGACAGGGCGGGCCCGTCACAGTCGGGGTGGGTGTACGCGCACAGCAGTCCGTAGTCGTGCGCGTCGAGGTCGCTCTGCTCCCAGATGCCCGACCCCTCCAGCATGCCCATCTGGCGGGCCCACTGCGCGGAGTGCGCCCGCGCCTCGTCGAGGTGTGGATTGAGCCGCGCCTGGTACGGCATGTAGAAGTGCGGCAGTTCGAACGGCTGCGTCATGGCCCGGCCCTACCCGTGGCCTCCGGCGGACATCCGGACGGCGGCACATGATCGCACCATCGCGTGAACCGACGACTGAGGTGCGCCCGGACAGGGAAAAGGGCGGTACCCGATCCCGCCCCATCCCCACCCGATCCCCACCCGATCCCACCCGAGGAGTCTTCGGTGAGCCAGGCCACGGAGCCGTTGATCGTCGTCGGTGTCGACGGTTCGAACCACTCGAAGGAAGCCCTCCGCTGGGCCGTGCGGCAGGCCACGCTCGTCGGCGGCCGGGTGCACGCCATCATGAGCTGGGAGTGGTCCACGAACCCCTTCAGCTTCGGCGGGCCCGCCCACGGGGACACGGTGGCCGGCGGCCGCGAGTTACTCTCCCCCGGGGAGACCTTGCGCGGCAGGCTCATCGACGTCGTCACGGAGACGGTCGGCGAGAGCCCGCCCGTCCCGGTGCACAGCCGCATGGTGCACGGGCCCGCGGCGAAGGTCCTCGTCGAAGCGTCCGGCGCCGCCGACCTCCTGGTCGTGGGCACCCGCGGCTACGGCGGATTCAAGGGGGCGCTGCTCGGCTCGGTGAGCCAGCAGGTGACGCAGCACGCGCACTGCTCGGTCGTGGTGGTGCGGCACAAGTCCGACAGCTGACGCGAGCGGCGGCCCGCCCCCCTGTCGTCCACCCGACGGGGTGTCAGCGGGGCGTGCCAGAGTGCCCTCATGGATGATGCCCGAGCGTTCCCGCGCCAGTACGCCCGCACCCGCCGCTTCGCCCTGGGCGCGCCGGGCCGGTTCACGGTTTCGGCCGACGGCGGGCGCGTCCTGTTCCTGCGCACGGGCGGCGGCGCCGACCCCGTGAGCGCGCTGTGGCTCCACGAGGACGGTGAAGAGCGGGTCCTCGTGAATGTCTCGCGCACCGCGCGCGCGGGAGACGTGCCGGCCGCCGAGCGCGTGCGCAGGGAGCGGGCGCGAGAGAGCGCGGTCGGGCTCGTCTCGTATTCGGCCGACGCCGAGTGCCGCACCGTCGTGTACGCCCTGTCGGGTGCGCTCTGGGCCGTGCGGGTCGCGGACGGCGTCCCGTTCCCCGTGCCGGCGGCGGGCCCGGTCGTGGACCCGCGCCTGTCCCCCGACGGCCGTTTCGTCGCGTACGTCACCGGGGGCGCCCTGCACGTCGTCACGCTCGACGGCGAGGACCGGCTGCTCGCGGCGCCCGAAGGCCCTGACATCACCTACGGGTTGACCGACCACGCGTCCTCGGAGTCGATGGGCCGGGCGCGCGGACACTGGTGGGCGCCCGACGGCGGCGCGCTGCTCGCGGCGCGCGTGGACACATCGCGTGTGCAGCGCTGGTATCTCTCCGACCCCGCCGACCCTTCAGCGCCGCCGCGCGCCGTGCGCTACCCGGCGGCGGGCACCGCCAACGCCGACGTGGCGCTCCATGTGCTGCACCTGGACGGCTCGCGGGCCGAAGTGGACTGGGACCGTGGGGCGTTCGAGTACGTGCCCGTGGCCGGGTGGGACGCGCACGGCCCGTTCGCCGCGGTGCAGAGCCGCGACCAGCGGACGCTGCGCACGCTGGCCGTGGACCCCGCGACGGGCGCCACCCGCCTCCTGGACGAGCAGCTCGACCCGGCCTGGGTCGAGCTGGTCCCCGGCGCCCCGTGCCGCACGGCGTCCGGCGCGCTGGTGACCACCCGCGACGAGCAGGACACCCGCCGCCTCGTCGTGGCCGGGAAGCCGGTGACCCCGGTGGGCCTCCAGGTCCGCCAAGTCCTGGGCGTACAGGGCGAGTCGGTGCTGTTCGAGGGCGGCGACGAGCCCACCGAGACCCATGTGTGGACGTGGGCGCCCGACGCGGGCCCCGTCAGGCTCACGGACACGCCGGGCGTGCACACGGCCGTCTCGGCGGGCGGCACCACGGTCCTGGTGAGCCGCCGGGAGGATCGTACGAGCGTGGAGGTGACGAAGAAGGGCAAGCCCGTCGGGGAGATCACCTCGCTCGCCGAGCGCCCCGTCGTCCCCACGCGGCCCGTTCATCTGCGGCTCGGCGAGCGGGAGTTGCGCAGCCAGCTGTTCCTGCCGTCGTGGCACACACCGGGCAGCGGCACGCTCCCCGTCCTGGTGAACCCGTACGGGGGCCAGCACCTCTTGGTTGCCACACGCGGCCTCGGCTGGCCCGCGCATCTGTCGCAGTGGTTCGCCGAACAGGGCTTCGCGGTCCTGGTCACGGACGGGCGCGGCTCCCCGGGGCGCGGCCCCGCGTGGGAGAAGGAGATCCGCGGCGACATTCTGACGCACGCCCTCGACGACCAGGTCTGTGCCGTGCAGGCGGCCGGGGCGCAGTTCCCCGACCTCGATCTGACGCGGGTCGCGATCCGCGGCTGGTCGTTCGGCGGGTTCCTGGCCGCGGGCGCCGTGCTGCGCAGGCCCGACGTCTTCCACGCGGCGGTCGCGGGCGCGCCGCCCACCGACCAGCGGCTGTACGACACGCACTGGAAGGAGCGTTATCTCGGCCATCCCGACGAGGAGCCCGAGAACTACGAGCGCTGCTCCCTGATAGCCGACGCGCCCCTGCTGCGCCGGCCGCTCCTGCTGGTGCACGGGCTCGCCGACGACAATGTGGCGGTCGCGCACACCCTGCGCCTGTCGGCGGCGCTGCTCGCGGCGGGCCGCAGCCACCAGGTACTCCCCCTGCCGGGCGCGACGCACATGGTCACGCAGGAGGACGTCGCGGAGAATCTGCTGCTGTTCCAGCTCGACTTCCTGAAGAAGTCCCTGAGGGTCTGACCACTCGCCGCGAGGCGCGTGCCTACCAGTGCGCGGGGCGGCTCAGGGTGGCCGGGATCCTGGTCGAGGCGTCCCCGCGGGCCGCGTTGACCTGCGCCTGCGTGAGGAAGATGCTGCCGGTCAGATCGGCGCCCTGAAGGCGCGCGTCGCGGAGGTCGGCCCCTATGAGGTCGGCTTCGCGCAGGTCGGCGCCGGTGAGGTCGGCCGCTATCAGGTAGGCGCCGCGCAGGTTGGCACCCCGCAGATCGGCGCCCTTGAGGCGGGCGCCCATCAGGTCGGCGCCCCGGTGGTTCTTCTTCCGGCCGGGCACGGCCGCCCGTACGAGTTCGCTGACCTTCAGGAGCGTCTCGCTGACCTCGCCGCGGAGGGTGGGGACGTCGGCCGCGGCGAGGGTGGCGGCGTCGGCGCGGGTGAGCTCCTCGATCCCGTCGAGGGCGCGCCGCACCTCCGCGTGCGCCGGGCGGGCCCGCTCCAGCTCCATCGCCTCGGTCAAGTACCAGAGCA
Source organism: Streptomyces sp. DS1-CR2 (assembly GCF_055760475.1). Lineage (NCBI taxonomy): Bacteria > Bacillati > Actinomycetota > Actinomycetes > Kitasatosporales > Streptomycetaceae > Streptomyces > Streptomyces sp. DS1-CR2. The sequence goes on along the minus strand of NZ_CM147085.1, from coordinate 6,662,179 downwards.
GTTCGTGCAGTTGGCGCATGACGGGGAAGACGTCGAACATCGTGCGCGCGGTCCCGCGCGACGTACGCCAGTCCTCGCCGCCGAACGTGACCTGTGACACCTGCTGGCCGGCGCCGAAGCAGTCGAAGACCGTGCAGCCCGAGTAGCCCTTGTCACGGAGCGTGGTGTGGATGCCGCAGCGGAAGTCGTCCTGGAGGTTGTGGCACGGCCGGCCCGCGGCCTTGTCCGCGGCGAAGTCGGAGGACTTGGCGAAGGGCAGCGCGACACAGCACAGCCCGAAGCAGTTCCCGCAGTCGGCGCGCAGGTCGAGCCGGCGGCGGTGCCCGGCCTCCGGAACGGCGCCGGCGCCCGGGCTTTCCGACGCTGAGGCCACGGGCCTGCGGGTTTCGCGCTTCTGGGACAACGGGCCCGGTCTCCTGCGTGGTGACGGTGGGCCGGGTGCGGCCACTCGCGGCGGCGCCCGGTTCGGACGTTCATTGTCCCTGATGCCCCGCGCGCCCTTGTGTGACCCGGGGGCGCCGCGCCACGGGGCGGCGACGGCGCGCGCAGAAGTGGCGTACACCCGCGGGGCCGTAGCGGAGTTTCGCCGCCAAGGGCAGGGCACTCCGACCCGCAGGTTGATCTTTAACCGTGGCACCGTTAGTTTGTAAACGTGACTGAGACGCATGCGAAGCGGGCGTTCAAGTACCGCTTCTACCCCACGGACGAGCAGGCAGCCGAGCTGTCGCGCACGTTCGGCTGCGTGCGGAAGGTCTACAACCTGGCGCTCGCCGCCCGGACGGAAGCGTGGGCGCGGCAGGAGCGGGTGAACTACAACGCGACGTCAGCGATGCTGACGGCGTGGAAAAAGACCGAGGAACTCGCGTTCCTGAACGAGGTCTCTTCGGTTCCGCTCCAGCAGTGTTTGCGGCACTTACAGGCGGCCTTCACCAGCTTCTTCGGTAAGCGGGCGCGGTATCCGCGTTTCAAATCGAAGAAGAAGTCGCGCAGGTCCGCCGAGTACACCGCCTCCGGTTTCCGCTTCCGGGACGGGAAGCTGACGCTGGCGAAGATGGCTCAGCCGCTGGACATCGTGTGGTCCCGTCCGCTCCCGAAGGAGGCGAAGCCGTCTACGGTGACCGTCTCTCAGGACGCGGCGGGGCGCTGGTACGTCTCCATGCTGTGCGAGGACCCCAGCATCAATCCGCTGCCCGCAGCCGCCGGTAAGTCAGTGGGCGTTGACGTTGGCCTGGACCACCTTCTGACCCTGTCCACCGGCGAAAAGATCGCCAACCCGAGGCACGAGCGCCGCGACCGCGCCCGGCTCGCCCTGGCTCAGCGCCGTCTGGCGAAGAAGGCCAAGGGGGGTGGAGCCAACCGGCGCAAGGCCCGGCGTAAAGTCGCCAGGATCCACGCCCGGATCGCCGACCGGCGCCGGGACGGCCTGCACAAGCTGACGACCCGACTCGTTCGTGACAACCAAACGATCGTGATCGAGGAACTGACCGTGCGGAACATGGTCAAGAACCGGCACCTCGCCCGCGCCATCAGCGATGCGGCGTGGGCCGAGTTCCGGACCCTGCTGGAGTACAAGGCCGCCTGGTACGGGCGAGAAGTGATCGTCGTCGACCGCTTCTTCCCCTCGTCCAAGCTGTGTTCCGCCTGCGGCAGTCTCCAGGAGAAGATGCCACTCAACGTCCGTAGCTGGACGTGCGGAAGCTGTGGTGCGACCCACGACCGGGACGTGAACGCGGCGAAGAACCTGCTGGCCGTCGGACTGACGGTGTCGGCCTGTGGAGCTGGTGTAAGACCTCAACGGAGAACTCCGAGCGGGCCGTCGGCGACGAAGCAGGAAACCCCACGGCGCGAGCCGTAGGGATCCCCCTCCTTCAGAAGGGGAAGAAGTCAACCGCTCCATGATGCTCAACAACACCCGACACCACCACCAGGACCCGGACGAGGCGGACGAGGCGGACGAGCCCGTTCTGGACGCCGACGGCAGACCGGTCGACCCGCGCTCCCCCGCGATGCTGGGCGACATGTTCGCCTACGCGCGCTCGCTCGCCGCGCACAAGCGGACCCACCCGGCGGACGACGTCATGACGGTCCTGGCCACCGACCCCGACCTGACGGCGGCCGAACTCGAGATGTTCTTCTTCCTGCTCACGGTCGCCGGCAACGACACGGTGCGCAGCGCGGCCCCCGGCGGCCTTCTGGAGCTGGCCCGGGCGCCAAAGGCGTACGGTCTGCTGCGCGACGGGAAGGCCGACCCGGCGACGGCGGTCGACGAGCTCCTGCGCCGCCATCCGCCGGTCCTCACGTTCCGCCGCACCGCCGCCCGCGACGCGGTCCTGGCGGGCCGCCGTGTCCGCGCGGGCGACAAGGTCGTCGTCTTCCACGCCTCGGCCAACCACGACGAACGCGTCTTCACCGACCCGCACCGCCTCGACCTCGCCCGCAGCCCCAACCCGCATGTCTCGTTCGGGGACGGCCCGCACGTCTGCCTGGGCGCGCACTTCGCGCGCCTGCAGCTGCGAGTGCTGTACGAGGAGACCTGCCGGACCCTGCCGGTGCTCGAGCTGGCGGGCCCACCACGGCGGCTGCTGTCGAACTTCATCAACGGTGTGAAGGAGCTTCCGGTTGCCACGGCCCCCGGCTGACCGCTCTCCCCGGTCTCTCGTGGCCCGGGCCACCCGCCGGGCCCGGTACCGTGGGGAAGGAACGATCTCGTGGGCCTCCTGGCGGGCTGCGTGAACCCAGGAGGAACCAGATGACGACGAACCGCGGACGCAAGCACGTGATCCGGAGCCGGATGACGTCGACCGGAGAGTCGTACGTCGTCGCCGCGAAGAACCTCAAGGCGATGAAGGACATGGGCGCCACCGCGGAGGCCGTGCGCACCCAGCGCTGGCGGCCCGCGGACTCCCTCGACGTCCCCTGCCCCTGCGGCGGCACGTGCGAGCCCGGCGAGAAGTGCGACCGCTGTCACGCCCGCCACCGTCACGTGGGCCGGGCCCCCGGCAGCCTCACGGACGTCGAGACGTGGATGGACAAGTACGACTGCATGGGCTGCGCGTCCTCGTACACGCTGACCGTCGTCCTGCCCGGCCGCCCGTGGGGCATCGCCGAGACGGTGGTCCTGGGCGGCTCCGCGGAGCCGGAGGTCCGGGCCCGCGTCTTCCCGGGCGTCGTCCACCCGATGATGCGCCCGGAGACGCCGGCGGAGGACTGAGCCTCCGCCGGGACCCCGGTCAGCTCGCTTCCGGTGCCAGCTTCAGCGAGATCGAGTTGATGCAGTACCGCTGGTCCGTCGGGGTGGGGTAGCCCTCGCCCTCGAAGACGTGGCCGAGGTGCGAGCCGCAGCGGGCGCAGCGCACCTCGGTGCGGACCATGCCGTGCGAACGGTCCGCGATCAGCTCGACCGCGTCCGTGTCCTTCGGGTCGAAGAAGGACGGCCAGCCGCAGTGCGACTCGAACTTCTCGCCCGAGGTGAAGAGCTCCGCGCCACACGCGCGACAGGAGTAGACGCCCTTGGTCTTGGTGTCCGTGTACTCACCGACGAAGGCGGGCTCGGTGCCGGCCTGGCGCAGTACCGCGTACTCCGCCGGGGTCAGCTCCGCGCGCCACTCCTCGTCAGGCTTTTCGACGTCGTACGACATTCAGCTCAGTCCTTCACTTGGCAAGGCGGTCCAGGCTGATCCTTTTCAAGATCAGCGGGCCGAGCTCCGTGACGTCACCCGCGCCCATGGTCAGAACAAGGTCGCCCGGCTTGGCCATTCCCGCGATCACGTCGGGCACGGTCGCCTTGTCGTGGACGGCGTCCACGTCGGCGCCCGCCGCGCGGGCCGCGTCGACGATGAGGCCGCTGGTGATGCCGGGGATCGGGTCCTCACGGGCCGGATAGATGTCCAGGACCACGGACGCGTCGGCGAGGGCGAGGGCGTCGCCCATCTCCTTGCCGAGCTCCTGGGTGCGGGAGAAGAGGTGGGGCTGGAAGACGACGAGGATCCGGGAGTCCCCCGCGGCCGAGCGCATCGCCTCGAGGTCGGCGGACATCTCGGTGGGGTGGTGCGCGTACGAGTCGATGACCTGTACGCCGTTCTCCTCGCCCTTGAGCTGGAGGCGGCGCTTGACGCCGGTGTACGACTTCAGGGCCGCGGCCAGGTTGCGGGAGGGGATGCCGAGCGCGACGCCGGCGGCGAGCGCCGCGACCGCGTTGTGCGCGTAGTGGCGGCCGGGGACCGAGACGGTGAAAGTGAGCAGCTTGCCGTCGAGGAGGACGGTGACCTCGCTGGTCAGACCGCGCGGAGTGACCTTGTGGATGCGGACGTCGGCCGCCTGAGACTCGCCGTAGGTGACGACCTTGAGGGACGTCGTGTCGCGCAGCCGGCGGGTGAGCTCGACCGCGCCGGACTGGTCCGCGGCGATGACGAGCGTGCCACCGGGGACGATCTTGGAGGCGAAGGTCTCGAAGGACTCGTAGATCTCGTCCATCGAGGCGTAGTTGGCGTGGTGGTCGAGCTCGACGTTGAGGACGATGGCGACCTCGGGCGCGTACTTGTGGAAGCTGCGGTCCGACTCGTCGGCCTCGGCGACGAAGATCTCGCCCTCGCCGTGCAGCGCGTTCGAGCCGGGGGCGTCGAGGTCGCCGCCGATGGCGTACGAGGGGTCGAGGCCCAAGGAGGACAGCGACACCGCCAGCATCGACGTGGTCGTCGTCTTGCCGTGCGTGCCGGCGACCGCGATGGGGCGCAGGCCGTCCATGAGGGAGGCGAGCGCGTCGGAGCGGTGGACGACCGGGATGCCGAGCTCGGCGGCGCGGGCCAGCTCGGGGTTGTCGGCGCGGATCGCGGAGGAGACGACGACGCAGGTGGCGTCCGGCGCGAGGTGCGCGGCGTCGTGGCCGATGTGGACGGTGGCGCCGAGCGAGCGCAGCGCCTGCGCCGTGGCGGACTCCCGGGAGTCGCTGCCGGCGACCTGGGCGCCGCGCTGCGTGAGGATCTTCGCGATGCCCGACATTCCGGCGCCGCCGATCCCGATGAAGTGCGGTCGGTCCATGGCGGTGGGCAGGCCGGGTGCCATTGGTTTCTCCCTGGGACGGTGTGCTGCTGCGTGCCCACTGTGCGGGCAGGCTCAGCCTACTTTCTCCGTGCACCCCGCCCGCGCAACCCCGTACCGCCCCGGCGGCTACGCCTTGCTGTACGAGAAGAGCTTCAGGACCGGGACGCCCACCTTGTGCCGGGCGCGCGAGGCCCAGTCGCGGTGGAAGAACTCCTCCACGTAGTGCGGGTCGGTCAGGACGATGACCTCGTCGGCGCCGATCTCGTCGACGAGGGACTTCAGGGCGTCCAGGGGGTGGTCCTCGACGAGGCGGCCCTCGGCCTCGCAGCCCGCCTGGTGGAGTGCGGTGAGGGAGACCTGGAGCGCTTGTTCGCCGGGTTCCGTGGCGTCCTCGCCCTCCGGTACGTCCCTTTCCTTCGCCGCGTCGTCGAGCTCCCCCATGGCGACGTCGTCGATGGCCCGCAGCAGGCGGTCGGCCTGGTCGCCGCGGGGCTGGAGCAGCACGTGGAAAGTGACTTCCTCGTCACCGTGCAAGGTGGTGACGAACTCCACGTCGGTGGACGTCAGGGCCTTCTCGATCATCAATACGCTCGTGAACACGACAGGCGCCCTTCTTCTCTCCTCCGTGGGCCGTCGACTCTCGACCGGTCCCTGCGGAAACCATCCTGCCCCGTGGCCGCACGGGGTCTGCGAGATTTAGTGTGCCCAGCGGAAGCTAAACGGAACGGCAGATTCCGCTGATTGTCAGCTCCGACGGTATCGGGTGAACAGGAACCCGGCCTCTTCCAGCACAGAAGCCATCTCGAAACGTTCAGGGACGGTCAGGGACGGTCCGCCGGCAATCCGCTGGGCGTCTCCTGCGGTGAGCATCGGCGACAGCGTGAGGCAGAGTTCGTCGAGCACCTGTGCGGCCACGAACTGGCCGAGCAGGCGGGGTCCGCCCTCCGTGAGCAGCCGGGTCAGCCCGCGCTCCGCGAGCGCCCCGACCACACGCTCCGGCTCGACCGTGGAGCCCTCGCCGGCGATCAGCACCTCGGCGCCCGCCTTGCGTGCGGCGTCCAGCCGGTCGGGCGGCGCTCCGGCGCCGGTGACCACGAACGTGGGAACGAGGGGGGAGGTGAACAGCGGGAGGGAGAAGTCGAGGTCCAGGCTCCCGGTGATCACCGCGATGGCCGCGGCGGGTGCCTGTCCGGCAGCCTCCCTGCGCCCGGCGAAGGCCTCACGCGCGCGTGCCGGGCGATAGCCCTCCAGGCGGACCGTTTCCGCACCGACGAGGACGGCGTCCGCGAGCCCGCGCAGGGTGCCGAAGATCCGCATGTCGGCAGCGCTCGAGATGCCCTGCGAGCGGCCGTCGTGGTGGGCGGCGCCGTCGAGCGTGGAGACCATGTTGGCGCGCAGCCAGACGTCCTGCCCGGCGGGGTAGGCATAGGCGTCCGCGAGCTCGTCGAGACTCCATTCACGGGCTTTGTGGGCCGCGTGATCTGCTGTTTCGTACGTCACAGGGAACAGGCGTCGCATGTCACGCAGTGTCGCACGGCGTCTAGAGTTGGGTGCTGTGTCGTCCTCCATCACTGCCCCGGCCCATAGTCCGATAGCCGACGCGGCCCCGCTGTCCCTGTGCGCCCGTGAACCGCTCGTCCCCGCGGACCGTCTGGTCGCCGAGATGGTGCCCCCGCCGCGCTTCGACTCGGTCCGCTTCGAGACGTACATCCCGGACCCCGGTCAGCCCACCCAGACCGAGACGGTGCGGGTCCTGAGCGGCTTCGCGGCCGGGCTCGGCGGCGCCCACGCGAGCGGCGCGGTCAGGCGCCGCTGGTTCGCGAAGAAGCCGGCGGCCCCCACGGCCCCCCGCGGCGTCTATCTGGACGGCGGCTACGGCGTCGGCAAGACCCACCTCCTCGCCTCCCTCTGGCACGCCACACCGGCGGCCCCCGAGCAGAAGGCGTTCGGCACGTTCGTCGAGCTGACGAACCTGGTGGGCGCGCTCGGCTTCCAGCAGACCGTACGCACGCTCGGCGAGCACCGGCTGCTGTGCATCGACGAGTTCGAGCTGGACGACCCGGGCGACACCGTCCTGGTGTCGAGCCTGCTCGGCAAGCTCGTCGACGCGGGCGTCGCGCTCGCCGCGACCTCGAACACGCTGCCGGGCAAGCTCGGTGAGGGCCGGTTCGCCTCCGCCGACTTCCTGCGCGAGATCCAGGGCCTGTCCGCCCACTTCCGCCCCCTGCGGATCGACGGCGACGACTACCGCCACCGCGGCCTGCCCGAGGCGCCCGCCCCGTTCTCCGACGAACAGGTGACGAAGGCGGCGTACGCGACCCAGGGCGCCTCGCTCGACGACTTCCCGCATCTGCTCGACCACCTCGCGCGCGTGCACCCCAGCCGCTACGGCGCCCTGACGGACGACCTCAACGCGGTCTGCCTGACCGACGTGCAGCCGGTCCCCGACCAGTCGACGGCGCTGCGCCTCGTCGTGCTCGCCGACCGGCTCTACGACCGTGAGATCCCCGTGCTCGCCTCCGGCCTCCCCTTCGACCAGCTGTTCAGCGAGGAGATGCTGAACGGCGGCTACCGCAAGAAGTACTTCCGTGCGATCTCCCGGCTGACGGCGCTGGCACGGGATGCCAAGGGGTTGGTACACGCATAAGGGCTGCCCGAGGTCACCTCCGGCGCCGCCGCTCGGCCACGAGCCCGACCACAAAGCCCGCCGCGCTGATGAGCACCGTCAGGACAGCGGCAAACACCGCGCTGCCAAGCCAGTCGGCGTCCTTGTCCTGCCACGCGTCCTCGCTCCACGTCACCACCGTCAACACCACCCACGTACCAGCGACCCAGGCGACAGCGTTCCGGACCGAGAGCGCCTTGAGCGGCTCTGCGAAGTCGGTGTGCTCACGGGCCTCCTGGGCCATGCGCTCCCACCGCAGCGCCAGGGCCAGGAGAAGGCCGACCCCCGCACCGAAGGCGACGACCGCCAGGGCATCGGTCGCCCCCGTGAACCGCCACCCCGCCGCTGCGCTGATCCCCGCCATGAACGCCACCGTCGCGGCCGCCAGCAAGCCGCCCGCGCGCACCGGATGCCGTCGGCCGTACGCCTGGACCCGGCCAGGATGCCGCGGCGCACGGGCCAGGCTCCGCTCGTGGTTCACCATGGCCCGCACCACCACCCGGTCGATCGCGCTCACCGCCCGCAGCAGCACCTTCATGTCCCCTCCTGCCTCTGCCAACCGCCCGGCCCCCTGAGCCGTACGCACGGGACACTAAAGCGGTTACACGAGCAACCACCCCCCAACTGGCTCTGCTACGCGCGTGGTTCCCGTGACGAAAGGCGCGTGATAGACACAGCCGGGTCACAGTTCCTGTCCGCCAGCAGGAGGTTGCCCCATGTCTGAAGCACGTACCGCACGTACCTCTCAGTCCTCCGCGACACGACGTCAGGTCCTCGCGCGCGGCGGCGCTTCCGTCGCCGCGATCGCCTTCGCCGGAAGCCTCTCCGAGCTCTTCGCGGGCACCGCCGCCGCGCAGAGCCTCGGCGACAAGGGCTACGGCCCCCTGGAGCCCGACCCCGCCGGGCTGCTCGACCTGCCCGCGGGGTTCCGCTACAAGGTCCTCTCCCGCGAGGGCGACCCGCTGCGCTCCGGCGAGGGCAAGGTGCCGAGCAACCACGACGGCATGACGGCCCTGAAGGGCAGACACGGCCGGGTCCACCTGGTCCGCAACCACGAGAACCGCGTCACCGCGAAGATCGCCGTGCCGACCGTCGAAGGGCTCACCTACGACCCGATGGGCAAGGGCGGCTGTACGGCGCTCACGCTCGACCAGCACAACAACGTCCTGTCGGAGCGCGTCGCCATCGCCGGCACGGCGGTCAACTGCGCGGGCGGGCACACGCCTTGGGGTACCTGGCTGACCTGCGAGGAGACCGAGGACAAGGCCGGCACGAACGGCTACACCAAGGACCACGGCTTCATCTTCGAGGTCGACCCGGCCGACCCGCACCGCTCGGGCGCCGTGCCGCTGACCGCGATGGGCCGCTTCCAGCACGAGGCGATCGCGATCGACCCGAAGCGGGGCGTCGTCTACGAGACCGAGGACGCCTTCCAGAAGCCGTTCGGTCTCTTCTACCGCTTCCTGCCCAAGAAGCCCGAGGGGGGCCTCGGTTCGCTGCGGGCGGGCGGAACGCTCCAGGCGATGCGGGTGCCCGGGGTGCCCGACCTGTCCGTGATCCAGGAGACGGGCGCGACCTTCGACGGCATCGAGTGGGTCGACGTACCCGACCCGCTCGCCGCGCAGACCCCCATCCGCCTCCAGGACTTCGGCCCGAAGGGCATCACGCACGCACAGAAGCTGGAGGGCTGCTACTGGGGCGGCTCGTCCGTCTACTTCGTCTCCTCCTTCGCCCACAGCGCGGAGGGCTCGGCGGCCGACCACTTCGGGCAGATCTGGCGCTACGACCCCGCTGGGCGCCGCCTCACCCTGGTGATCGTCTTCGGCCCGAGCACCGACGTCCAGCTGCCGGGCGAGGAGCCGGACAACATCTGCCTCGCTCCCAGCGGCGGCCTGATGGTGTGCGAGGACGGCGAGGGCGCGCAGCACGTCTTCGGGGTGACCCGTAAGGGCGACGTGTACGCGATGGCGCGAGGGCGCCAGAACATCGGCACGGCGCAGGAACCCGCGTGGGGCGAGTTCGCGGGCGTCACGTTCTCCCCGGACGGCGACACGATGTACGTCAACTGCTACACGCCCGGGACGACCTTCGCCGTGACGGGGCCCTGGCAGCGGTAGCGCAGGCGCCCGGTACGTCGCACGATCGAGGGACCTGACGGGAAGGGGTGCGCGGTGGCCAAGGCCGGCAAGGACACGAAGCGGAAGGGCAGGGACGAGGCGGCCGAGGGCGCCGGGAAGTCCCGGGACAAGGCCGGACACGGGTCCGGGAAGGTGCCCGGGAAGACCTCCGGCGCTAAGGCGCCCGTCCCGCTTCGTGAGCTGCTGCGCATCCCCGCGGGCAAGCCCGTGGATCTCGCCTCCTACGACGCGCGGGCGACGCCCGCGGGCCCCTCCGCCAAGGCCGCCGGCGTGGAGGCGACCGCCCGTATGGGTGAACGCCTCGCCGCACTCCAGGAGCGCCTGTGGGCCTCCGCCACGGCGGGCGACCGGCGCCGGATCCTGCTGATCCTCCAGGGCATGGACACCAGCGGCAAGGGCGGCACGGTCAAGCACGTCATCGGCCTCTTCAACCCTTCCGGCTGCCGCATCAAGGCGTTCAAGGCGCCGACCGCCGAGGAGCGCGGCCACCCGTTCCTGTGGCGCATCATGCGGGCGCTCCCCGAGCCCGGCGAGATCGGCATCTTCGACCGCTCGCAGTACGAGGACGTCCTCGCGGCCCGCGTCCGCGGCCTCGTCCCGCGCCGCCAAGTGGGCGGCCGCTACGGCCAGATCAACCGCTTCGAGCAGTCGTTGGCCGAGGACGGCGTGACGGTCGTCAAGTGCTTCCTCCACATCTCGTACGAGGAGCAGCGCGAGCGGCTGCTCGAACGGCTCGGCAACCCGGACAAGCACTGGAAGTTCAGCATGGGCGACATCGAGGACCGCGCCCTGTGGCCCGCCTACCAGGAGGCGTACGAGATCGCGCTTGAGCGCTGTTCGACGGATGCCGCGCCCTGGTACGTGGTGCCGGCGGACCGCAAGTGGTACCGCAACTGGGCCGTCAGCAAGCTGCTCCTGGAGCATCTGGAGGCGCTGGACCCGGCGTACCCGAAGGCGGACTTCGACGTGGCCGGGGCGCGGGAGCTGTTGCTCGCGCGGGGGTGAGGCGGGCGGGGTTTTGGCCCGGCCCGTTAAACGTTGCGTCGTGGACGCCTCGCACCAGCGCCGCCGACAACTGCGGCTGATGCACCGAGCGTGCCGACCCCGCCCCTTGGGCAGGGTCTTATGGGTCCTGCCGGGCCCGTAAGACCCTTCAGGACGCCGCCCCCTAGGGACAAAAAGGACACGGGACACATGGAGCGACACGCAGCCTGGGAGTTCACCGACGACCGCGGGCATGTGGCGGCCGCGGGGGACGTGCCGTTACGGGTGGTGGCCTACATACAGGCCGGCGCCACTCTGTGGGACCACGGGATACGGCCGGTGGGGATCTTCGGCTCGTTCCACGACGGGGATCTCGCCGACCCGGCCAAGGCGGGGACGCTGCCGCTCGACGAGGTCCTGTACCTGGGGGCGGGCCACAGCGTGGGGCTGGAGGCGGTGCTCGCGGCCGAGCCCGACCTCGTCGTCGCCGTCACCTACGGCGGCGGTCAGGTGTACGGCGTCGATCCGGACGTGGCGAAGCACCTGGAGGAGCACGTCCCGGTCGTCGTGGTCGACGTCGGTCAGGGCCGTTCGCTCACCGCGGTCAGGGAGCGCTTCGCCGAGCTGACGCGCTCGCTCGCGGCGCGGGACCGGGGCGGGGCCGAACTGGAGCGCGCCATGCGGGAGTTGGAACAGGCCGCGCGGGACAGTCCGGGACGGGTGCTGGCCCTGTCGCCGGGTGGCCCGGACAGCGTCCATCTGGCACGCCCCGCCAAGTGGCCCGACCTGAGCGCGCTGACGGCTCTCGGCGTACGGACCGTCGAACCGCCGCAGGGGCCGGGCGCCAACTGGAACACGGCCGGGTGGGCACAGGCCGCCGCGCTCACGCCCGGCATCGCGCTCGTGGACTCCCGCGCGAACGCGGCCCCGCGCGAGCAGTACGCGGCGAACCCGTACTGGCAGCAGGTCGCGGCCGGGGCACGCCTGCTCCCCTGGAACCCCGAACTCCCGGCGAGCGAGTCCGCGCACGCGCGCTTCTTCGACGAGGTGAGCAGGGCGCTGCGGGACATCTGAGCCCTCACCCCTCACCCCTCGCCCACCTGGCCCGACGCCGCACCGCACACGCGGCATGGTGCGCAATTAATCGTATTAGTACGTTTAATGTCGCCGCGTGATGACCTATGTACGGAGATTTGCACTGGTCTGCGCCCTGGGCGCGCTGGGGGTCGGAACTGCCGCCTGCAGTGGGAGCGGCGGCTCCGCCGGGCATCCGGGGCGAGGGGTGGTGAGCACGAGCGCCTCCGCCGCGCCCTCGCGCCCGCCCACGCTCGCGCCGGGCCCCGCCGGGCTCACCCCCGTGTTCAAGAGCGCGCCCCACCCGCGGGACCGCACCGTGGCCCTCACCTTCGACGCCGACATGACCGCCGACGAGGGCGCCCGCGCCGCGGCCGGTGAGCACTTCGACAACCCGGCCCTGATCGCGACACTGCGCCGGCTGAAGGTGCCCGCGACCGTGTTCATGACCGGGCGGTGGGCCGAGGAGTACCCGGCCGAGGCGAAGTCGATCGGCAGCGATCCGCTCTTCGAGGTAGCCAACCACTCGTACAGCCACTACGCCTTCACCGGTGAGTGCTACGGCCTGCCCACCATGCCGCCCGCGCAGATGCGGACGGACCTGGAGCGCGCCTTCACCGCGTTCCGCAAGGCGGGTGTGAAGCGCACGGTGCCGTACTTCCGCTTCCCGGGCGGGTGTTACGACCAGGAGGTACTGCGGAAGCTGACCCCGGCGGGCGTCACGGCCGTGCAGTGGGACGTGGTGAGCGGGGACGCGTTCGCCACGGACTCGGACGTGGTGGCACAGCAGGTGCTCGACGGGGTGCGGCCCGGTTCGGTCGTCGTCATGCACTGCACCCGCAGCGCGGCGCCCGCCACGGAAGCCGCGGTGCGCGCCGTCGTACCGAAGCTGCGGGAACGCGGGTACCGGTTCGTGCGGGTGTCGGAGCTGATCGGGTCGACGGCCAGACCCTGAAACCGCCTGACCGGGCAGCTGCCCGGTCAGGCTCTCAGGACGCCGGGACCTTCAGCTTGTCCCAGCTGGTCTTGCCCGGAATGCCGTCCGCGTCCTTGCCCTTGAAGCCGAGCTTCTGCTGCCAGGCCTTGTAGGACTTGCGGTCGGCATCGGTCCATTCGGGGCTGGGCCCTTCCTCGTAGTGGTCGCAGCCCTCGGCGACCAGACGGCGGCCCATGGCCGTGATGACCGCGGACTTCTGGCCGTTGTGGAAGAAGCCGCTGCCCGGAAACGGAGCGTGCGACGGCTTGGACGGCGTGGGCTTCGGGTCGGGCTCGGGGCCGGAACCCTGGGACTTCCCGGCGAGCCGGTCGGCGATCCGCTTGCGCATGCTGTCCATCGTGAAGCCGCGCGGGTCCTGCTTGCCCGGCTGCCACTCCTTGTGGCCGATGACCGACCGCTCGCTCCAGCCGTAGTGGCGGCAGATCGCGGCGGACACCTTCTCGATGGCCTCCTTCTGCGCCTCGGGCCAGGGGTCCTTGCCGTCGCCGAGGTTGATGCACTCGAAGCCGTAGAAGTGCCGGTTGCCGTCGGTGTCGGCCTCGTTGTCGTGCGGCAGCTTCGACTCGTTGACGACGGCACGCAGGACGTCGCTGTCGCCCAGCCCCGCATGGTTGGCACGGCCGTTGCCGACGAGGTGGATCTCGCCCTTCTTGTCGATGACGCCGTGACACAGCGGCCCCGGCAGGCCCGAGTAGCCGTTGTAGCAGATGTTCACGGAGGCGTCCGTGCCCGAGGTGACGGTGTGGTGGATCATCACGCCGTTCACCGGGCCCCAGGGACCTTTCGTATTGCGGTTGTGCGTACGCCAGTTGCGCACCTCGTGGACCGTCAGACCCTCTTTCCGAAGGATCTCCACCAGCTTGGACGCGCTCAGAGGTGTGGCCATCACTCGTCTCCTTCCACGGCGGACTCCGCTTCTGCGGTGGTCTGCGACCTGCTGTGCGAGGGGCCTTCGGCCGCGAGCTCCTCACGGTGTGCCTGTTCCTCCGCCGCAAGGGTCGCCTCGTCCGCGGCCGGGATGCTGATCGCGAGCGGGCCGAAGGCGAGGCGCAGGTCGACGGCGCTCTCCTCGCCCTTGACCAGGGCCAGCGGGGCGAAGTGGCGGGCGATGCCGGCGGGCCCCTGGAGCAGCGGGCGGCGCGCCGGGTCCGTCGGCCATTCGACGCTGCCGGTGGCGGTGCGGGCGGGGACGAGCCAGTGGTCGCCGGTCCGGTAGGTGCCGTCCTTGGCGAAGTACACCTCGACGCCATCCTCCACAGGCAGCCACTCCCCCTCCGTGACGGGGACGGCGCCGCCCTTCAGGGCTGCGGTACGGCCCCTGCGCTTCGGACCCTCGCGGTGGTCCCAGCGGCGCAGGAACGGGTGCAGGTGGGGCAGCCGACCGACGCCCGGCTCGGGCTCGGCGGACAGGCGGACCCGGCGGCCCGGCAGGTCGAGTTCCTCCACTCGCAGCAGGGGCAGGGCTTCCAGACGGGAGGCGCAGGCGGTGTCCGTGAACTCGACGAAGTCGCCGACGTCCAGGTCGAGCTTGTCGTCGTGACCGAGGGACGCCAACTGCGCCCAGGTGCCGTCCAGTTCGTCGACCGGGAAGACGACCGAGCCGTTCTCACGGGACCACTTGAAGGTGGCGTCCTTCGCCTCGCCGCCGGCATGGACCTCGACCCGGTACAGCTGGTTCTCCGGACCGCGGAAGCGGGCATCGGGCCTGACCAGGCACGGGTCCTCGTCGGCGTGGTCGGGCCGCTCGCTGCGGGCGGCCAGCCGGGCGGTGGCCGCCGCCTGACTCTGCGCCCATTTGTCGAAGGCCGCGCGGACGACCTCCTTCGACGGGTCGGCGTCCTCGATCGCCAGCGCCGCGAGAGACAGCGGCAGCACCTGCCAGACCACCTTGACGCGGGCCGCGGTGTCCGGCATCGCCGCGCCGAGGGCGACCTCGCGCAGCGCCGGGTCCTCGGCCGCGTTCACCGACCGCTCCCACACGTTCAGGTAGACCACGAACGGCGACTGCGCGGGCGAGGGCAGCCGGTCGCCGGGCTTCTCCGCGTCGCGGTAGGCGTCGGGCTGGTCCCAGTAGGTCCAGTACGAGGGCGGGGTGGCCGTGTCCTGCGCGCCCTCCGCGCCCTCGGCGTCCTCGTCCGGCACGGGCGTGCCGGGCGCCGGGCGGTCCGCGTCGAGCAGGATGCCGTCGACGTAGTAACGGCCGCCGTGGATGTAGAGGGTGTCGATGTCGTGCTTGCCGCCCACGTACTCGATGCGGAAGCCCGCCGCGTCGCGCGGCCCGCCGTAGCGGCCGATCAGGTCCGCGGCGAGGGTGCGGGCCTGGTGGAGCTGGATCGCGGTCTGCTCGTTGGCGTCGGCGTCGAGCTGGACGCGGCCCTGCTGGGCGACGACCGCGGAGTAGTGCCGCTCCGGGTGGAAGGTGAGACGGGACAGATCAGCGTGCATGAAGGGGGTCCCCCTGGTTCAGGAAAGTGCGGGTGGGTCGTACGGCGGCACTGCTCATGTCACGAAGAAGATTCCGGCGTCCGTGCCCGCGGGCGTGTACTCCGCGAGCCGTGCGCGCAGACCGTCCTCGCGCTGCGGCCGGTACAGGTCGTGGAAGGCGCCGATCTCGGCGCCGTCGTCCGCGCCGCGCCGGATCACCTCGGGGCAGCGATCAGCCAACTGCCCGTACCAGGGCGTCCCGTAGCGCACAGCGGCGAACAACGGCTGTACGCCGGGGGTGAGATCGGGCTGGCAGCGGTGCCGTCGTGGCGTGCGCGAGCCGGCGGGGACGTACGAGTACCGCAGGCAGCCGATGCCTCGCCGGGCCACCAGCAGCCTGCCCGTGAAGACCGAGTTCTCGGCGATCTCCACCGCGTGCGTGTGGACTTCGCCGATGACGGTCGTGCGGTGCGCGTGCAGCACGGCGTGAGCGAGGCGGCAGTCCGGGGCGGACAGAGCCTCGCGGTCATGGCCGGTGGCGTCCAGGATGCTGTCGCGGAGGTGGATGTCGAGGGGGTCCTCGCCGACCTCGTCGCCGATGACCTCGATGGTGCCGAGGACGCTGTGCTCGATCTGGAGGCAGGCGGTGGTGCGGTCCAGGACGATGCTGGGCTCGTCGGGCGAGTGCGGCTCGCACCCGGGCTCCAGCGACCAGCCGGGTACGAGGGTGGTGTGCCGTACGACGACGGCTCCCATCGGCCCGGTGACGTTGATGCCGCGCCCCGTGACCAGCAGCCCGTCGAGAACGATGCGCGGCCGCTCGTGCGGGGCGCAATCGTCCGCCACGGCACGGATGTTGAGGGCGTCGGGCCGGTTGCTGTACCAGTCGAGCAGGCGCATCACCGGCCGCGTGCCCTCGGCCGCCCGGAGCTCCAGCCGGTCGCCGGGGTCGAGGTCGAAGTCCAGCTGCTCCTGGTAGGCGCCGCTGTGCGTGATCTCGATGATGCCGTCGGGCCCGGTGCGGTCCGCACGGCGGTCGTGCTGCCAGGCCCGGTACGCGTCCATGATCTGCCGGTACGGCTGTCCCGGGCCGACCCGGTAGAAGGCGGCGTCGGGCCGGTCCACGCGGTCGGGCCGCTCGTACTCGCCGCCGCCCATGTCGGCGCCGGACGCGTAGTGGTAGTCCACCCACACTCCCTGCCGGGGCGCCGACCGCGCCCCGAACGCGATCCGCCCGAGCTCGGGGTCGATGGCGACCTGCCCGCGGCCCGGACGGTAGCGCCAGTCGGACAGGTCGCTGACCACGATGTCCGAGGGCGGTACGGGCTTGTCCTCGCCGTCGCGCCGGATGACGAAGCTCTTGCCGGGACCGTAGTAGTCAAGGAGACGGTCGTGGAGCAGACGGCGGGTGATGAACGCGGGGACGTTGTCGACCGTGGCGATGTGGGTCGGCGACGGTTCCGGGACCGGCTTGGTGACCAGGGGGCTGTCACTGCCGAGGATCGAGAACGTGTAGAGGTTGCGGGCGCGGTCGATGCAGTACGCCGGAGAGGACGTCAGCGAGTACGCCTTGAGACGCCAGACGAAGAGGCCGACTCCCGCCGGGGTCCAACCACCCTGCTTCTTGGGCGAGTTGGCACGGCGGATGTCCACGGTGCGGGCAGTGCTGTCGAAGGGGCCGCCGGCGAGCGCGAGCGCAGAGCCGTCACGGAGGTCGAGGAGACGACCCCTCTCCGCGGCCGTTTCCCGGAACAGCTTCACCGACTGGTGGTGAGCGACCAGCCGCGACAGCTCGACGGCCCGCGCGGGCCAGTCTGCGACCTGCTCGGAGATCTCCTCCAGCAGGTGCAGCGTTCCCTTCCGGCGCCGGTTGGCGACCGTGGCAGCCACGTCCGCGCGCGGCGCGATGGCGTCGGCCAGCGCGGCACGCCCGCCCTCGTGCAGGCCCGTGGTGAGGACGCGTTCGTAGCCCGGCAGGGTGCGGTATCCGACCAGGTCGCCGAGGTACGGCAGCACCCAGGGGGCCGCCGTCTCCACGAACAGGTCCTCGTAGCCCTGCTCGACGCCGTCGCGGACCCGGTCGAGCTGCTCGGCGACGACCGCGAGCAGCGCGCGCAGCGGCTCGCCCTC
The DNA here is from genome assembly GCF_055760475.1 of Streptomyces sp. DS1-CR2. Lineage (NCBI taxonomy): Bacteria > Bacillati > Actinomycetota > Actinomycetes > Kitasatosporales > Streptomycetaceae > Streptomyces > Streptomyces sp. DS1-CR2. The sequence goes on along the minus strand of NZ_CM147085.1, from coordinate 6,644,727 downwards.
CTCGGCGTCGCGCAGGAGGTGCCAGCGGGGCAGCAGGGCGGCGAGGCCGTCGGGTTCCCGGTTCGTGGTGAGGGCTGTCGAGTCGAACTGGACATCCGCTGCATGCGCGGCCATCACTTGACCTCCGTCAGAATCAGGGTGTCCGCCGCTCGCGGGGACAGCAGGGCGAGCTGGGCGGGGCGGATGCCGCGGAAGACGAACACGGACCGGCCCTTCGCCAGGCGCCGGGTGTCGGTGATGTCGGGGTTGAGGTGCAGGAGTTCGGCGAGCGGGATGCCATAGCGCGCGCAGACCGCCGACAGGGTCTCGCCGTCGGCGTCACGGACGGTGTGGATCTTCTCGTCGTACGTCGCCTCACGCGCGGGAACACTCGACCGCGGTGGGCCGGGGTCGGTGAGCAGCCCGGCGAGCTCTTCCGGGGTGGCGGACGCGGGGACGCCGTTGAAGACATCGACGTCGACGTAGTCGACACCCGGCACGGTGTGGGCCGCCGCGAGGAGGTCGGAGAGCCGGGCGGGCTGCGCCAACTCGCGTCCCTCGTAGCCGAGTCGGCGCAGCAGCACCTGCCGAAGCCGCGGTTCGACGAACTCCCAGGCGTGGTCCGGAGCGACCTTCACCCTGGCGGCGACGAGCAGCAGGACCAGCTCGCGTACGTCCACACGGACGGGCAGGTTGGCGTCGCCGTACTCGGTGAGCGCCCCGCGCAGGGCGCGCAGGGTGGCTGATTCACGGCCGTCTCCGTCCAGGGGCACGTCGTCGGTGCCCGCGACCGTCACGTGCAGCACGCGCCGCCGCCCGTCGAAGAGTTCGCGTGCGGCGGCCCGGCCGATGCCTGCCCGGGAGCGGGCGAAGTCCTCGTAGTCGGCCGCCGAGACGAGCCGGTCGAGGGCGGAGACGGCCAGCGGGATCGTCCGGCGGGTCAGGCCCGGGCCGTCCGCGTCGGCGCCGCCCGTCGCCGGGCGGGGGTTCGTGACGGCGGTGACGCCGAGCGGGCGGGTGAGGGGCTGAGTGAGGCGGTCGGCAGGGACGTTGGCGGCCTTGCCGGTGCCGAAGCGGTAGCGGGCGTGGACGTTCTCGTGACCGCTGGGCAGCCGGGCCCCGTGCACGCCGTCGCCGAAGGTGACCGTCGTCCGGCCGTCGGAGGCGGTGCCGGTGAGGTAGACCCGCTCGCGCGGGCCGCGTCCGGCCAGGCTGTCGACCTCGTGCCACAGGACCCCGTCGACCCGGATCTCCAGCACCGGTGTGGCGCCGAGGGGGTTGTCGTCGGCAAGCCAGGTGAGCGGGGACTGCCAGAGTGCAAACGTCTGGTTGACGCGGTCCGAGTCGCCGCTGCCGATGGCCTCCTCCCGGCTCTCGCCGTGGGTGGCCTCGACGACGTTTCCGAGGATGCGGACCGTCTCGCGGCGGTAGCGGTGGGCGAGGTCGGTGGTCAGGGTGAGGTGGGTGTGGACGCGGTCCCCCGGCACGTGCGGGTCCACGGTCGCGTCGGCGGCGGCGATGGTGACGACCTCGGTGGCGGTGACGCCGGCCGTCCCAGGGATGTCGCTGCGCTCGCCCGTCACGATGAGCGTGCGTCCGGCGCCCAGCCCGTCGTACAGCTCGGCGAGTTCGATCTCATTGCCGTGGACCTCCTCGCCGAGCGGTTCGTCGGCCAGGCCCAGCGGCGCGCCCGCCGCGTGCACGGTGGTGTCGCGGATGTGCGACAGCAGGACGTCGAACTCGTCCAGCCAGGGGTCGGCAAGGGTGAGTTCGGTGCCGCGGCCGGTGATTCCGTAGTTGGCGTACGCCGCCGTACGCACGGCCACGACCTGGGTGGTGACGAACGCGAGCGCGGCGTCGCCGGGTATGCCGTCCTCGGCACCCTTGGCGGGGCGCTGGATCGCGACCCAGCTGCCGACCGTGATGCCGGTGTGCACGGTGTCGAGCTGCAGCACGCGCCGGTTGACGGGCGCGGGCTTGCCGGCGATGACGATCTCGACCTTGGGCTCGCTGCTGCCCACCCCGTAGCGCACGCTCACCTCGTACTGACCGTAGGTGAACTGCTTGGTGGCGCCCGGGCGCAGGGAGATCTCCTGCGTGGTGCCGTTGTTGATGCCGACGTGGATCAGGCCGTCCTCGTCCGGACGGGACACGAACAGGGTGCATTCGGGCAGACCGTCGCGAAGGCGCGCGGTGACGCCGGGCTCCTGGGAGTCGGCGGGCCGGCGGACCAGCCAGCTCAGGTCGCGGTCCTGGGCGGAGCGCGTCGACAGGTCGACCTGGCCTGGGCCCAGCGCGAAGGTGATCTGCCCGGGGAGGGGCAGCGGCACGGCCCGCTGGTCGGAGCCGTTGCCCTCGACGTACTGGAACTCCGCCCGGATCGGCGCCTTGCCCGCAGTGTCGTGGACGACCCGAATGCTGGTCAGCACGGCCCCCGTGAGCGGCCAGTCCGCGCTGCGGATGACCCGGCCCTTGTCGTCCTGGACGGGCTTGAGCGGGGCCGTGGCGCCGAAGGGGGACGCGGTGACCCGCATCGCGAGCAGGTCGCGCAGGAGTTGCGCGCCGCCGGGGGCGGCGGCCCCCGCCTTGCGCCAGGCCGGGTAGAGGCCGGTGAGGCCGGGGTTGAGGGCCGCGAGGAGGCGGGCCGTGTCCGTGCCAGGGCGCTGAGCGCCGGTGCCGGAGGGCGGGGCAGGGGTCTGGACGCGGAGGGCGGGGAGGACGGCGGCCAAGGTACGGAAGGCGGCAGCGCGCGGGTCGGCGGTGCTCTTCGCCTTGGTGGCCACCGGGGTCCCGGCGGTCCGCGCGGGCGCCAACTCCAGTGCCCGCTCGGCAAGTTCCGCCAGCACCGCCTCCAGCTGCTCGAACCAGGCCGCCACGTCCTCCCACCCAGTGGCCAGCACCTGTGCCTCGCCGAGGCGGGCGACGGGCTCGGCGAGGGCGGCCGCGAGGCTCTCGGGGGTCTTCACGTCGTCCAGAGCCGCCTGGAGCGGCGCCAGAACCTGGTCCTCGAAGTCCTCGATCAGCCGGCTGACCGGGCGCGGGTTGGGCACCTCGGGGGTGGGCAGCTCGTCGCCGGGCTCGCCGGGGGCCGCAGGCTCGGCGGTCCACCGCCGCACCTCGTCGACCAGCTCCTTCAGCGTGGGCGGTGCCGACTTCTGCAGGGAGATCGCCGTAATGTCGTCGTCCCGGTCGATGCGCACGTCTGCGACGGGCAGCAACTTCCGTTGACCGCCTGTCTGTTCACCGAAGACGAAGAGCAACTGATCGCCGGTCTGCAGGGAGTTCGCGGTGCCCTCGACGAAGAGCTCGGAGCGCCGCTCCAGATCCTCCGGCGTGACCAGGGACGGCCGGCGCCTGCGCACCTTCAGCTCGTTCCAGTCCCAGCGGGCCGTGAGGTCCCGGCTGGTCTCGAAAGTCACGGACTCCTCGTCGGCGGAGGCGGGCACACCGTGGGTGCGCGCGCCGCGCGGGATCAGCACGGGCAGCGCCTCGGCACGCGGGTCGCGTTCGAGGGTGTACGCGAGGTGGGTGGCGGCGGCGACGCCGGGCCGGGGGCGGTGGCCGACGAGGCGCCCCAGCAGGACCAGCGATCGGTGCTCGCCGGCCGTACGGATGTATGCCTCGTCGGCGATTCGCTCCGAGTGGAAGGTGAGCAGGTCGCCGAGGACGGCGGTGGCGTCGAGGAGGCCGATCGCCGGGTCGTCGGGGGTACGGACGGTCAGGCCACCGAGCGCCGGGTACGCCGGTGAGGCGAGCCGGTCCAGCAGGGCGGCCAGGAACGAGCCGTACTCGCCGACGCGGTAGTCGAGGGCGGTGCGGCCGGGCGGGTTGTGCAGCGGGGCGGGCGCGAGACGCTCGTCGTGGCCGCCGCACGCGCCCCCGCAGGAACAGGCCTGGCTCATCGGGAACCTCCCAGGGATATCGCCAGCAGGCCGTTCTCCGGCCGGTCCGGGTCGTTGTCGCAGGTGGCGATCTCCAGCGGGCCGAGCCGCAGCACGCCGTCCTCCCTCTCTCCTCGGTCCTGTTCGAACAGCCGCCGCAGCCGCACGACTCGGGCGCTCTGCACGCCCGGTACGGCGGCGGCGACGGCGACCAGACGGCTGAGCCGTACGGGTTCGCCGAAGGTCAGCGCGTCGGGGTGGAAGAACCCGAGCCGGCCGCCCGCGAGGCGGCCGCTGCCCAGCACCCGGTACAGCTCGGCCAGGATCTGCCCGTGCTGATGGCCGGGCGCGGCGCACACGCTCAGCGCGATGTCGAGGGGCACCAGGCGGGCGGGACCGACCACCAGGTCGTGGCCGATGCGCCGGTAGGCCTCCAGGGCCTGCTCGACCCGGGCGAGCAGCTCGGCCGACGGCTCTGTGCTGCCGTACGCGTCGATCGCGACGTGGGCCTCCTGGACGCTGCCGGTCCAGCGGATCTCCGCGGCGGCGCGCTGCACGCCGGGCAGTTCCGCTGCGAGCGCGGCGTAGTCCTCGGCCGTGACCGCGCGCAGGCGGGTGCGACGCAGGTCGAGCGGGGCCAACTGGCGTGCCTGTTCGACGGGTTCGGGCTCGACGCCGCCGGTGGCGGGCAGCGGGTTGCGGACCGCGGCGGCCGGCGGATGGGCGCAGTCGCTCCGGACGACCAGGTGGTTGATGGCCTCCGCGCCGACGTTGCCGGCGATGCCGCCGCCGAGCCGGTGGTGCAGGGCGAGCCGGCTGCCCGGTGTGGGCTTCGCGCCGTGCCGCCCGTCGCCGAAGCGCAGGGCGAGGCGGCCGTCGTCCTCCAGTTCGCCGACGAAGTGCCGGTCGCGGGGGCCACTGTCCAACAGGTCGCGGCGGGGCGCCCAGGAAAGGTCGCCGTCCTCGACACGTACGGCGGGCAGGGCCTTGCGCGGGTCCTGGCCGAGCGCGGCGGTCGCGGATCCGCGCAGCACGGGCTCGTCCGGGTGCAGCCCGGCCGCGTAGTCCGGACCCCAGCTATGGGCGATCTCCCAGGCGATGTGACCGTCGAGGACCGTGCCCGCGCGGGCGCGGGAGGCGAGAATCTCCACACGCCGGAGCTTTGTGTCGAGCAACTCGTCGTTGTTGTGCAGGAGTTCGCGCAGGGCGCGGACGGGATGCGTACGGAGCTCGAACCGCTCGACGACCTTCGGGCCGTAGATCAGGGTGAGTTCGTCGATCTCCGCAGCGGCGAGCCCGTCACGGTCGCGGGCGCTGCGCCACAGCTCGACGAGCCGCTGCCTTACCCGCCCGGGGATCGCGGCGATCCGCTCGGCCTGCCCGGCGGCCACGATCCGCGCGTCCGGGAACGGCACCGCCTGGACGACCGGTGAACGGCCGAGCACCGGGCGGAAGCGGGGTGCGATGCCCGGGTAGACGGACTGCGCGAGCAGGGTGCGCAGGGCGACCGCCTGGGCGTACGCCGTGCCGGGCACCACGCGTTCGTGCCGCTGCCCTGCGCGTTCCAGACCGAGTCCGGCGCGCACGGTCGCCCCCTCGCCCACGACCTCGAACAGTTCGCGGACGTCGTCGGGTACGAGTGCTTGCCCGCTCTCCGCCAGGTCCGTGAGGGAGTTGACGAGCCGGGCGGGCGCGTTGCCCTCGTCCCGGTCGTGGCAGCCGAACGCGGGCTCGCAGGGCGCGACGACGGCGGGCTGGGGCGGCGCGGTGGCCGTCTGCGGGAGTCCGGCGAGGGTGCGGCCGTGGTCGACAAGAACGACATTGCCGCGGGCCACGGTCACGTCCTCGACGGGCAGGCAGTCGCGGCCGCCGCGCGTGGTGAGACAGAGCGGGAAGCGCAGGGCGTCCTCGGCGGCCCAGGTGACCTCCAGGACCGGCTGGTCCTCGATGCGGTCGACGGCCGGGGTGACGGAGGTGAGGCGCACGGCCTGACGGTGGCCCGGGTCCTGGTCTCCGGGGGTGCCGGTGCGCGGGCCCTTCACCTCTTCGAGTACGAGCAAGTCACCTGGATTCAGACCGAGTTGACGGTCCCGGCAGGTCTCCGGGTCGTCCCACTCGTCGCGCAGGGTGGCGGCGGTGGCGCCCTGGGGCAGGGTGCACACCTCGCCGCCCCAGGTCCACAGGCGGATCGTGTTGTGCGCGGCCTTCAGCTCCAGCGGGTCCGCGGCGACGACCGGTTCGAAGACCTCCACCGAGCCGCGCTCGTCCAGGTCGCCGAGGTCGTTCTCGTCGATCACGGTGCCCGGTTCGGGGCGGTCGTGCGGGTCGAGGGTGCGGACGTCGACGGAGGCGAAGCGGAAGGTGCCCGGGGCGAGCGTGGTGTCGCCCGCGGTCCGGACGGTGACGTAGGCGCGCGCCGTGCAGCCGTCGTGCAGCGCGTAGCCGATGAGCCGGACGTGCCGGCGCACGGAGACCCGGCGGCGCGCGGTGTCCAGGTAGGCCTCGGTGGCCACCGCGTCCTGCTGGTAGCTGATCTGGTCGCCGGTGTACGCGAGCAGCTCGACGAGGGTGACACCCAGGTCGGCGGGGTTGCGCTCGACCCAGTCGGGGGTGGTGAGCGCGAGCCGGTCCAGGAGCAGCTTGCGGATGGTGTCGTAGTCGCGGGCCGTGTAGTCGACGACGGGAGCGGCCGGGAAGTCCGGTACCTCCTCGCCATCACCCTTGCAGTCGAAGGGAGTCGGGCAGTCGGGCCGGAAGGAGAAGGACGCGCGGTGGTAGCGCTGGTCGAAACCGCGGAAGGGCTCGGTGCCGGGCCGCCCGTGCGGGTCGGTCTCGACGAGCGAGAACACGTATTCCGAGGTGTCTCCGGCCTGGTCGAGGGTGACGTAGAACCGGTCGTCGAGCTCCGGGTCCTCCTCGCGCTCGACGCTGACGTCGACGGCGGTGATGCCGGTGATCCGACGGCCGCCGTCGATCCGGACGTTCTCCGGTCCGAGGCCGTGCGGTGCCTTGCCGAGGAACATGGCGGTGAGCAGCAACCCGTCGTCGCTGACCTCGACGGAGTCGACTCCATTGAGCTGAGCGGCTCTTACCTTGACGCGGCGGGAGGTGGTGGTACCGGTGGTCACGCCGCCCTCCCTTCGAAGACGTCGTCCGTGCGGGTTCCAGTGGCGCGCAGGACGTACGACAGGTAGACCCGTACGGCGTCGTCGGCGCTCTCCACGTCGAGGGCCACCACGTCGATGAGGTCGCCGAGCCAGCGCTGGAGTGAGGCCTGCACGGACAGTTCGAGCGTGCTGACGAGTTCGGGGGTGTTCGGGGCGAAGACCAGGTCGAGGAGCCCGCAGCCGAAGTCGGGGCGCATCACCCGCTCGCCGGGGCTGGTGAACAGCAGTTGCTCGATCAGGTCGTGGACGTGCTCGCCGTGGCCGGCGTGCGCGGTGCGTCCCCGGCGGTCGGTGCGGAAGGGGAACGCGATGTCGCTGCGCGGGCGGGTTCCCCGGCTCGTCTGGCTCATCGGACGATCACCTTTCGCTGTGCGGCCTGGACGACGGGCGGCCCCTGCGGCACGAACGCCGCGGTGAAGCACTGGGCCGCGGAGGTGTCGAGCAGCACAGGGGCGCCGTCGACCGTGATGCCGGCGCCGTCGGCGGTCCAGCGGACCGAGACGCAGGGCTTGTGCACACCGGCTTCGGTGTGCGGGCAGCCGGTGACGACGTACGCGTGCGTGGCCGTCGCGACGGCCACGCCCCCGATGCGTACGCCGCCGGAGGGTGTGGTGGCGGCGGTGACCCGGCCGCCGTGCGGGCAGCCGATCACGGCTCCGGCGTCGAGCAGACTCCCGGACACTTGGTTCTTCCCCCGTCTTCTATCGCTTCGAGAGCACGGTCAACTGGCCCTCGTTGATGGTTACTTCGTTGCCACGGAGCACGACTTGGGCGCCTGCGCCGGTCGCGATGACCACGGCTTCCTTGGTGATGCGGATGTACGCGCCGCCTTGGGCCTGGAGCAGGATCCCCTGCTCGGCACCGGCGGTGTCGTTCATGACGAGCTTGTGCGCGGCCGGCGTCTGTACGACGACCGGCTTGCTGGGCGAGTTCGCCGCCAGCTCGCGCCGCGCGTCGGGCGGCAGCTCCTCGGCGGCGCCGTACCAACACCCGGTCCACACAGGGAAGCTGGGGTCTCCCTGCTCGAACTCCACCCACACGCCCGCGCCCGGCGGCGGCACCACGAACTGTCCGGCCTCGGGTCCGGTGAACGGCAGGCACGGAAGCGCCCAGGTGGATGCCTCGTCACCGAGGACGTCGGGCACCTCGACGGTGATGCGGCCGATGCGCAGCGGGTCGTTGTTGTCCACGACCCGGCCGCGGAACTTGCCGAGGTAGCGATTGCCGTCTGCCGCCATGCTGAACTGCTCCTGATCAAGGGGTTGTTGTTACGGTCGGACGTAGACGCTGCGCGCCTCGAGCCCCTCCCTGGAGAGGGTGAAGTTCTGCTGGAACGAGCCCGGGCGCAGGTTGTGCGTGACGGACTTGACGTAGTAGTCGCCGTCGTAGGCCCGCCCGGAACCGCGCACGCCGACCAGCTGACGGGGTTGCAGGATGTACCCGTGCCGGTTGACGTCGAGCGAGCCGGACCCGGAGACGACGTCGGCGGAGACGGCGGCACGGGCGAGGAGTTCGGCCTCGGCCTGTTCGCGCTGCTGCTTGGCTGTCCCCGAGAGGGTCTTGCGCTTGAGGGCCGGGGTGGGCCGGCGCCCGAGGGGCGGCCGAAGGGGGCTGATCGGTGGCTGCGGAAGAAGAGTCGACTGCCGGGTCCCCGGATCCTGCCACCGCGCCTGCGGCTCTTCCCGCGCCGTCCCGTCGTATGCGAACGTCAGCTGGTCCACGGTGCTGTTGGCGTCCATATTGACGTTGAGGGCGTGCTGACGGATTCCGAGCCGGACCTCGGGGCCCCAACGCGCCGAGGACTGACCGGGGTTGGGACCGGGCTCCAGGTAGAAGGTGTAGCCGTTGGCACGGGCGAGGTCGGTGACGTACTGGAGGTCGGTACCGGTCTGGTAGTGGACGCGGAGATCCTGGTGCGGGGGCTGGTTGATCTTCTCGGCGTAGACGTCGGGCCGGATGCCGTAGTCGGAGTAGCGGCGCAAGATGTCGAGGACGCGCTCGGAGGGCGGGAGATTGGGGTACCGGGCGGTGCGCTCCTCCAGGTCCATCAGCAGCGTCAGGTCCTCGCCGGTGACGGTGAGGGTGGAGTGTCCGGGCTGATTGCTGGCACCGACCTCCTGCCGGACGATCAGCCCGTCGAACAGCACGTCGGGGGTACCCCGGACGCTGACGGTGACGATGATCCGCGTCTTGGGATCGAAGAACCCCTCGGGCAGGAGCCGCTGGTTGATGATCCCCGTCTTGGTGAGGTCGAAGGCCAGCTGAAACCCGCTGCGCTCCCCCGCCGTGGCGGTGATCTGGGCGGACAGCAGGGCCTCGGTCACCTCGGCCGGCACCGGCCTGGCGAGTTTCGGCCCCATGAGGAGCGTGATGTGGACGGGGCCCTGCCCCACGGGCTGTTCAGACACGCCGGTCCCCTCGGGGCAGCCCGCCGGGGAGGGGTATGTCGACCACGCGCCCGGCCTCGTCCGTCAACTCCCTCGGATCCAGCACCGGGTTGGCGTCGGCTATGCGCCACCACTGGCCGGGGTCGCCGAAGAAGCGCTGGGCGAGCAGATCGGGGCGCTCGCCGGCGCCGACGACGTGGTCCTGCGTCTCCTGCGCGTCGAGCGGGGGCAGCAACCGGCGCTTGGTGTAACGGACTTCGGTGCCGTCCTCCTGGCGGTGAATGCCGATCTCGGCGTCGTGGTACCGGCTCGTCCGCGGATACGGATGGGAGCCCGGTATCGCCCCCAACGCACTCTCATAGGACTCGATGTCAGCCATGACGGTGCTCCTCAGCCCCTTCCGCTCAGTACGTCTGCTCCCGGCAGCCCGAGGGCACCGAGACTGCCGCCCCGCGCGGCCGCGGCCAGTCGCTCCTTCTGGGCGAGGTGGGCCATGTACAGATCGGCACCGCGGTGCCCTGCGGGCAGATCGCTGACGGTGAGGATCTTCATGCCGATGCCGAGAGAGGCCCGGATGGGGTTGAGATTCACGTCGAAGGCGGATTCATTGACGGACAGTTCGGTGAGCCGCACGGGCATGACCCGCTTGCTCCCCCACGTGAACAACGTCAACGGCATCTCGATCGGGCTGATCTCGATGGTCCCCTTCTGCGAGAGCCGACTGGCGGCGCGGAGCTGCGCGGTGGTGGGCTGCACGAGCATCTCGAGCGTCGCGAGCTGGGGGTGGATCCCGTCGGGCGCCGCGATCTCCAACTGGTCGGTGGCATCGATCTCGGCGGTGAACTTCCAGGTCTCCTGGGCGGGGCCCTTGAGACGCAGCGCCTCGTTCCGGTCTCCCCCGCCGCTGCCCCCGCCGCCACCGTCGCCGCTGTCGCCGGCGGTCTGGGGTGCGATGCTGCGCTCCAGGGTGTCGGGGTTGAACTGCAGCACGATGACGCGTTGGGGGGTGCCGCGGTCGGGGTCGACCACGACTATGCCGGAGCGGATGGGTTTGGGGATGTCTGCGTAGCGGGTCATCGGGAACTCCGGGCCACGGGCGACGGTGACACTTCGGGCTGGTCACTCACTGGTCTGTCACTCCGTGGGATTCATAGACGGAGAGGATGGTTTCGGCACGGTCCTGAAGAGCCGGATCGGGGTCGGCGTTGGCGATGTCGCGAAGCAGGGGAACGTACTGGCTCCACGGTGAATAGGTCGTGGCCCACATCGAAAGGCGTCGCACTCGCGGATCTTCGTGCCTCATCCCGGCGCTGATCCGCTCGAACACGTCCTGCACGTATTCATAGGGAGCGCCCACACCAAGTCGCATGTTCGCCCTGCCGAGTTCCACGCCCTCGGCCACGTCACAGGCCCGCAACAGGTCGCTCAAAGTATTGGGCTCGAGATCATCCGCCACCAGCGTGCTCAACCGGTCGGCTGCGAGCGCTGTGGGGCTCGAAACATAGAAGTAGCGCTGCCTCGAAGTGAAGTCCTCGACGTAGTGAAGGAATACCTCCGGGGCAACCTCGAAGTTGATACGGAAGTTCTCCTGTGTGGGGTCCCCCTCCTCAAGGGCTGTCCGCCAGCCCATCTCAGCGGCATAGGCATGGACCCTGGCCCTGGTGGTCTGCTCGGTGAGCAGCATGCGCTCTGTGAAGTGCCTGGTGTCGGCCATCGGTGCACCGCCTAGATTCCGTGTAGTTCCAGCATGCGCTTGCGGACCATCTCGAAGAACTCTCGCTCAATCTTTGCGCGTTGCTCCTCGGTCACATCATTGTCGCCGAGCTCTTCGGCGCGCATCTTTGCCCAGGCGACGATGTTTTCCTGGGTTCCCGCCCAATGCTGCACAAACTTGCCGTAACGATTCGAGATGGACGGCGAACGCGTGGACACATTGGGGATCTCGTTCCTCCTCTGGGCTTCCAGATTCTCGTCCAGCCTTCGCGCCTGCTTGGCCGCTTTACCACGGAGCGGATGGCGTTTCATGGCGTCCTTCAGGTCGCCGTGCTCCGAGGCACCGGCATCGAAGAGCATGGCGCCGATGACGTTCGACGTCCTGGTACGACCCCCTTCGGAACCGAACTGCCAGAGCGCGAGGCCCGCCGCCAGAGGCCGGTCCTGCTCGCCCTTGGGAATCCTTCCCGTCCTCAGCCACTCGAGCATGAGCGTGCTGAGCCGACGTCGTCGCGTGGGGGTGAACTTTTCGTGCTGCAGCCAGTGGTCCAGTTGCGCATAACTGGGGGCATAAGTCGACTCGGTGAGCGGGCTCGGCAGGTGAGCTTTCGTCTCGGAAAGGTCCGTTGAAGCCCCCTGCTCGATCGGCACCCGCTCGCTGGGCGTTCCAGCCGCAGAGTCGCCCATGAGTTCGTACTCCTCAACAGTGCCCGGCTTGCCTCGGTAGACTCCAGGATCAATCGGGCGATTGAGTCGACCCTGGTTCTTCAATTCTTCTCGACGACGGATTTCCTCTGCGAATCCCTCGGAGGAAGCGTCCGGGGAGAAAGTGGTGCGATATGTACCGTCGTTGTTGAATCCTTCGGAAGCCACGTTCTGAGCGCGCGTGCCGGTCTTCGCCTGTCTGATCTCCATGGAGATCTGGCCGATCTCACGCATGAGCTGTTCGAGGCGTATCTTGACGCCGCCGATAGCGATCTCGGAGGGGTTGAGCCAAGCCCGGATGTTGAACTTCTCGGCGCCTTCGACGGCCAGCCCGGTCAGGCGGTACCAGGTCCGCATGGCACCAGTGACGCCACGCAGCACGGGGCGTGGCACTCCCTTGTCCAGCAGCCGCTTCAGAGAGGGACGTACCCGGCCGAGGATCTTCTGGAGCCGAGCCTCCTTCGACTCCTTGGACTTCTCGTCCTTCTTCCGCTGGTCCTGTTTGCGCCTCTTCTGCTCCTGCTGCCGCCTCTTGTGATCCCGCAGCCGGTCCTTCTTCCGCTTGAAGAAGTTCCGCAGATTCGACGCCCCGTTCTTGAGCGCCTTGCCGATCTTCGACTTCTTCAGCTTCCGGCCGAGCGTCTTCGCCGCGTTGCCGACCTTCTTCAGGGCGGACTTGACCGCGCCCTTGGCCTTCGCGAGGGCCTTGCCGACCGGGGACTTGGGCTTCTTGGGCTTGGTCGGCTTTGGACCCTCGATCTCCTTCTGCTTCTTCTTCGGAGCGGTCTCCGGCGTCTTGTCCTTGCCGGGGGTCTTCTCCTTGTCCGGGGTTCGGTCCTTGTCAGGCGTCTTGTCCTTTGCCGGCTCCGGCTCCCGCTCCTTCGCAGGCTTCGTCTCCGCGTCCTTCGGCTTCGTCTCCGCCGCATCCGGCTTCTTCGCCGGCCCCTTCGGCGTAGCGTGATCCTTCGGCTTCACCGGAGACTTCAGGTCAGGTGAAGGCTCGCCCTTCGGCTTCCGGGCGGTGCCAGGCCTGGACAACGCCTGCTTCGCCCTCCGCATCGCCCCCCGAGCCGAATTGACCGCGGACCCCGCCGCCTTCTTCGCCCCTCCCCCGACCTTCTTCAGCCCGTCCATGATCTTTTGGGCCATGCCCTTGAGCCGCTTGCCGACGCCCTTCATCGCCGAAGACAGCTTCTGGAGAAGGAAGTTGGTGATCAGGTCGAGGAGGGCGACGACGCCCGCGGCGACCGCCTCCGCGAACAGGCAGGCCGCCGGCCCCGCCTTCACAGCCTTCAGGTACGCCCAGAACTTCGAGAACGCGGACAGGATGGAGCTGATGCTCTGCCAGGCCGACATCAGGCCCTGGACGATCGTCAGGATCGCCCCCGCCGCCGGCACGATCATCGAGACGACCTTCTCGATGACCAGGGTCGCGATCATCATCGGGAGGGAGGCGATGATCGCGTCCCAGGCCATCTTGCCGATCTGTTTGATCGACACGCAGCCCTTCACCAGGACGTCGATCACTGCTTTGCCGAGGCCGAGGATGCCCTCGACCTTGGTGTCGAACCATCCCTTGACCGCCACCTTGATGGCACCCCAGAGGTGGTCGGTGATCCCGGTCTTGGCCGAGCTGCCCGCCTTGGAGATCCAGCCGCCCGGGTCGGGCGCGATGTCCGCGACCAGCGCCGCGAACTTCCCGAGCGCCTCGATCGCCGCCTGCGCGAACTTGATCGCGCCCACGATGATGGCCTGGTAGGCCTTGATGACCGCCTTGACGCCCGCCTCAAGGACGTCGAGGAGCTTGTTCAGGCCGGCCGCCAACGCGTCCAGCAGCGTGTTGACCGCCTTCTTCAGGCTGTCCGCCAGCTGGTTGACCTTCGCGATCGCCGCGTCCCTCAGGCCCTCGATCGCCTTGCGGAAGCGGTCCCGTAGCTCCGGGAAGGCCGCGAGGAGTACGTCCCCGATCGCGATCAGCACGTCGGCGAGCGCGTTGATCGCGTTGACCGCCAGATCGCGTACGAAGTCGATGGCCTGGTTGGCCCAGGTCTTGAACGTGTCGATGATCCCGTTGACGGCCTTGCGGGCGGCGTCGAAGACCGCGGTGACCGCCGCGAGCAGGCCCTTGAAGAAGTCGGCGACCTTGTCGGCGATCCAGCCGAACAGGCCTCCGGAGGGCTTCTTCTCCTCCTTCTTCTTCTTGGCCTCCTTCTCGGCGTTCTCACGCTCGGTGTCGATCTGCGAGTTGTCCTTGTCCTTGCGCGCGCCGACCTCCTTGTCCTTGTCGTCGCGCGCCTTGACGATCTCCTTGTTCTTCTTGCCGTGTTCGTCGTCGGACTTCTTGTCCGCGTCCTCGGTCTTCTTGTCCTGCTCGGTCCGCCAGTCCTCGCGCTGCTTCTGCGTTTCGCGCGCGACACGGCCGCGTTCGGTGGTCTGCTGCTGGGTGTTGCGGTCGACCTCGCGGTCGATCTCGGTCTGCTTGTCCTGCTTGGCCTGCTGCTCGCCCTGCTGGTGCTGCTTCTCCTTGGAGCCGAGGTCGCCCTGCGCCCGACCGGCGGCGCCGGTGATCTCGGAGCCCTTTTCCTGTTTGGCCACCGCCCCCACGCCGGCCTTCGGCGCGGGCGTTGCCTCCAACGCCCCGCCCTTGCCGCCCCCGGAACCACCGGACGCCTTGCCGGTGAGCTGTTCACGGGGCGCGTTGGGGAAGATCTGGTCCTCGCCCATGGGCTTGGCCGCGTCGGCGCGGCCGGTCGACTGCAGGTCGGACTGCTTGTCCTTGAGCGCCTTGGCCTGGTCGTCGGTGCGCTTGGGGTCGCTGGCGCCCTCAAGACGGATCTTGGGGGCCGGGCCGACGGTCTTGTTCTCCAGTTGTGGGTCGGTGGTCGGGACGGCGTCGGCCGCGGCTTCGACGCTCTTCGCCTCGGACTCGCTGAGCCCCTTGTCGGGCACGGCGGGGGCGGGCGGCGGAGGCACGTTGTCCGTGGGCTGCTTGCCCTCGGCCTTGTCACCGCCCTTGGCCTTCTGCTTGTCGCCCTGGTTCTCCGGACCGAGCTTCTCCACCTTGCCGGTGACCTGCGGCGCCGCGGGAGCGGCCGAGGGCGGCGCCGAACGCGTCTGCGGCGCGCCTGACGGACGTTCGCGCGTCGGCGGGGCCGCGTCGAGCCGCTTCTGCTCCTCGCCGATCTTCTTGTCCGCGCCCCTGTCGACCCCAGGCATGGCGGCGGCCGCCTGGTCGGGCGCCAGCTTGCTCACGGTCTGCACGGCGGCCTTGGGGTCCTGCCCCGAGACGTCCGGCGGTTCCTCCTGCTTCTGCTCGGGCGCGGCCTCACCACCGCCGCCCCCGCAACTTCCCTGCCCGCCCTCGTCCTTCTCGGGCGCGGGCGCGGGCGGCGCGCAGCCGCCGCCGTCCTTCTCCAGGGACGCCTCGGGCCGGGGCGCGGCCGTGTCGGCAGCGGTCTGGCCGGGCCCGTCGGTCTGCTCGGCGGCCGGGCTCACCGCCGCCTGCGCGACGGACGGCGCGGCACCGGGTCCGGCAGCGGTCGCCGGCCCGGTCTTCTCCGCGGCGCCCACGGGTCCGCGCGGCACCGCGCCCGGCCCGGTCTCCTTGGGCACCCGGCTCTTGGCCGCCGGCGCCTCGCGCTCGGACCGGGGCGGTTCGGCTCCGCGCCGGGCTGCGGGCGAGGGGTCACGGTCCTCGACCGGGGTCTTGGGAGTCTGCGCGCCGGCGGGCCGGGACACGGCCGCCGCCACCTGACTCGCGGAGGGCGCCGCGGCTGCCGCCGGGCCCGCGGCCGACCGGGACTCCGCGGTCGTACGGTCCTGGTGTTCCCTCTGCTCGTCCTGCGTGTCCTTGGCGTCCGGCTGCTCGTCGTCGCCGTCCCCCTCGGTGCCCTCGTCCTCCGGTCCCTTGGTCTGCTCCCTCTCCTGCTGCTGTTCCGGGTCGGGCTTCTCGGCCTCGGGTTCGGGCCGCTCCTTGTCCTGGGTCGCGGGATCCGGGCCGACCTCCTGGTCGAGCGGCTTGTCGGTCTCCTGAAGGTTCTTGGTGTTACGGTCCTGGGCCTGCGCGGCGGGCCCGTTCTCGGGCTGCGGGGCCTCGCCCTCGACGGGCCCCTCGTCCTGGCCGGGGGCTTTCGGCTCGGGCCCGGCCTCGTCCTCGTCCTGCTCTCCTTCGTTCTTCTCCCGCTCCTGCTCCGCCTTCTCGGCCTTCGTCGGCGGAGGGGTGGGGAAGGAAGGCAGCGACGGTTCGGCGGCGCCCGGCTGGAGCTTGTCCGCGGTCGGTACGGCGGACAGGTCGAGGTCGGCCTCGGGCAGGTAGTCCTCGGGTTTGATCGCGGGCTCGTCCCGCGCGCCCGGCGCCCGGCCGCCCTCGTCCTCGCCGCCCGCGACCTCTTGCTCGGCGCCCGCTTCAAGGCCGAGCGGCCGTTCCTCCTCGCGCGGCTCGGCGTCGGGGCCGCCATCCTCGTCCTGCTCGTTCAGGCCGTGCTCGGACAACACGGAGTCGGGGTGTTCGGCCCGCTCGTCGACCTTCTCGGGGCGTGCGGGGCCGGGCTGGGCCTTCTGCTTCGGGTCCGGTTCCGCGTTCTTCGACCCGGCTCCCGACTGGGTCTGGTCGTCCCGCCGCTTGCGCTTGTCGGCGCCCGGCGCGCTCGCCTGCCGCGGGTCGGCCTCCTCACGGTCGCGCTGCTCCTTGCGCTCCTCCTTGGCCTGTTCGGCGCCTTCCTGCTGCCCCTGTACGCGCTCGTCGGATGCCTGGTCGGTGCGCTCGCGGTCGGTGGCGGCCTGCTCGCCCTCCTGCTGCTCCTCCTCGCGCGCCTGCTGCCGGGAGGCGTTGCGCTCGTCCTCCTGCTCCGTGCGCCGGGCGGCGTCCTGCTCCTCGGTGGCGGCGTCCGAGCGGGCCCGACTGCGGTCGCTGCCGCTCTTGTCGTCGCGGGCCTTGGTGTCCTGCTGTTCCTCGCGGGCGTCGGCGGCACGCTTGTCGGCGGATCCGCGGTCCGACTCCTGCTTCTTCTGCCACTGGGTGCGTTCGACGCCGAGCTCTTCGAAGAGGTCGATCTCGGGCAACGGCGTCTCGGCGGGCTGGAGTTCGACCGGGCCGGGGCGGGCCTGATCGGCGATCTCCAGGAGACGGTCGTACTCGGGTGTCAGCAGTCGGTTCTCGAGGCGATCGACAACCGCGTCCTCCAACTCCTGTGACATCCGCGCCAGTTGGAGCCGCACTCGGCCGGAGGCGTCGGTGGGGTCGCCACGCAGACTGCGCAGCACGTTGCCCGCGAGCCGGTCCACGAGGGTCGCCGGGTCGACGGCCTCGGCACGCATCCGGTCGGCGTCGACGGTGGCGTAGCGCAGCCAGCCAGGTGTGGCCTGCCCCTCCTCGACCTGTGGGGCGGACTCCTCCTGAACGACCGCCTGAGCAGCTGCTTCCGCCTCCCGCTCGATGGCCTGCTGCGGCAGGCTCACGGTGCCGAGTTCGCGGCCGGCCCGCAGGGCGCCGAGGCCGTGCGGGTTCTGCACCGTGTGCTGCAGCTCGTGGGTGAGCAGCCGGCGGCCCTCGTCGGTGCCGGGCCGGTAGGCGCCCTCGCGGAAGAAGACGTCCTGACCGACGGCGACCGCGTCCGCCCCGAGCAGCTCGGTCAGCTGCCCGGCGTCCCGGCCCGTATGCAGCCGTACCCGGCCGAGATCGTGTCCGAGCTGCTCCTCCAACTCCCGTCGCAGACCGGGATCGAGGGGCTGCCCGGCGCCGCTGACGATGTTCTTCGGCTCGGGCGCACGGGACTTGGCGACCCGCTCCTTGCGCTTGCGGCGCCGCCGCTCGGCGGACTGCTCCGCACCGGCGTCCTGGGTCCGGGAGCTCACCGGCTCACCTCCCCGTGACCGCTCAGTCCCTCGTGCACGGCACGCGCCAGCTCCTGCCCGAGCCGCCGCGCGGACAGGCCTGCGGGCAGGGGCGGCAGCCCGGACAGCGCGTCGGCCGTGAGGGGACCGTCCGCCGCCAGGGGCACGCCGTGCAGCCGGACCAGCCGGGTCAGCTCACTCTCGAACGCGGCCGATACGCGCTCCGGATCCGCCCGGAAGCCGTCGAGCACCAGCTCACCGATCTCCACGCGGATCGCCGAGGGCACCTGGTCCCGGGAGTGGCCGCCTGATGGATGCCGCGAGTGGTCCCGTGAGACATTCACACCCATCCGCGCACCTCCGTGGGCGTCAGCGAGCGCTCCAGCTTCAGGTACTCGGTACGGGCGGCGGCGAGCATGTGCCGCATCTGCAGCCGGTCGCCCTCCTCGGCGGCCAAGAAGGCCCCGGACAGGGCGATGTTGCGGATCGAGCCGCCGGCGACGGTGAGCTGGGCGAGCAGCGACGCGTCGATGTCCTTCACCGGGGCCTGCGGCGGCAGCACGCGGCGCCAGATCTCGGCGCGCTCGTGCTCGGCCGGGAAGGGGAAGTCGACGACGAAGCGGATGCGCCGCAGGAAGGCCGTGTCGAGGGCGTTCTTCATGTTGGTGGTGAGGATGGCCAGGCCCCGGTAGGCCTCCATCCGCATCAACAGATAGCTCACCTCGAGGTTGGCGTACCGGTCGTGGCTGTCCTTGACCTCGCTACGCTTGCCGAACAGCGCGTCGGCCTCGTCGAACAGGAGCAGGGCACCGCCGCGTTCGGCGGCGTCGAAGACCCGGCGGAGGTTCTTCTCGGTCTCGCCGATGTACTTGCTGACCACCTGCGAGAGGTCGATGACGAACAGGTCGAGGCCGAGTTCCTTCGCCATCACCTCGGCGGCCAGCGTCTTGCCGGTGCCGGAGCCGCCCGCGAACATCGCGGTCACGCCGAGGCCGCGGCGCAGGGTGGCCGCAAACCCCCACTCCTGGTGGACGGTTGCCCGCTGCCGCACATGCGCGACGATCTCGCGCAGCACGCTCGTCTGCCGCTCGTGCAGCACCAGGTCGTCCCAGCCGGCCTGCGGCGCGATCCGCCGCCCCAGCTCGTCCATGCCGATCCGCGCCTCGTCGAGTCCGGCCCGCCAGGCGAGTTCAGCGGCGTCCAGCTCGTCCTCGTGCGGCAGCCGGCGGTGTACGGCGGTGGCCGCGGAACGCACGACATGCGGCGGCAGCTGGAACTGGGCGACCAGGGAGCGGAGTTCGCCCTCGACCAGGTCCACTCCTTCGAACGAGCTCGTCCACAGCCCGAGTTGTTCCTCGTCGTCCAGCCGCGGCACGGCCACCCGGGCCCCGTACGACCGCTCCGAACGCAGCGGATCCTCGCTCGAGACCACCACCGGCACAGCGGCCCCGGCCAGGAACGATTCGGTCGCCGCCCGTTGGTCGCGGTCCAGTTCGCCCACCTCGACGAGCAGCGCCGAGGGCAGCAGAACCGCCTCACGCTGCCACAGCCGGGCGAGCCGGTCGCGCTCGACCGGGTCGGACGGCACGTCCTCGGCGCTCATCGAGTAGAGCCTGAGTCCCGAGCGTGCGGCCGCCGCGGCGGCGAGGTCGGCCCGGCTGCGCAGGTCCCCGCCGGTCACCTCGACGAGCGGCGCCTCGGAGTCCGCCGCCGTCGCCCAGCCCTCGGCGAGCCGGCTCGCGGCCAGGTCGTACGACGGCGTCAGCTCCTGAGGCGCCGGCGTGCGGCGCAACTGACCGTGCAGCCGTGCGTCCAGATAGGGCGAGCCCAGCAGGAAGTGCAGGATGCGCTCGTCGAGGCGCAGCCGGGAGGCCGTCAGCCGCGACTCGTCGTCCAGCTCGACGATCCGCCAGCGCCTGAGCGGCGCCACGGGCGTCAGGGCGCTCCAGTGCGGCTCGGCCAGCGCGGCCAGCGCGAGCGAGAAGGTGGGGTACGCCCGCTCGGGGTCACCGCAGGCGGCGGCACATCGGGCGGCGGCCGTGGGCTCCAGCTCGTGGGCGGCGGCGAGGAGTACGAGGTCGCGCTCGAAGGGCGTGATGCTGAAGCAGGAGACGAGGGCGTCGAGCGGGGCGCTACCGGGGCCGCCGGGCGCGGTGGCGAGTTCGGCCCCAGGGGCACCGCCGCTCTCCTCCGTGACACGTGCCGCATGCGCGTCGACGCGGGCCAGGACGCGCCGGATCTCCGCGGTCAGCGTCGCCCTGCCCGGGCCGGTGTCCGCCGTGCTCTGTTCGTACGTCCCCATGTCCTCACCTGCCCCCGTCGTCTCCATGCCGTGTCACTCCTGCGTGGGCTTGGCGGCCCGGGGCGCTGTCTTGCGCGTGCGTGCCGAGGCCTTGGCCGGGGATTTCGCGACGGCCTTCGCAGGGGTCCTGGCTGCCTTCTTGGCGCTCGGGGCCGGGGGTTCGGCCTCCTTTTTCGCAACATCGCCTGGAGCAGGCTCATTCGATGTCACATCAGGAGTCGGTTCCGCCCCCGGAGGCACCGGCGCGCCCGGCGCCCCGAACGGCAGCACCCGTACCTCAGGCCGCTCCACCGGCTTGCCCGCCACCGGAGTCTCCCGGCCGTCGATGAGGACGAGGGCCGCCTGGTAGACCACCGAGAGGGTGTAGGGCGTCTGGTAGAGCATCCCCCACAGCTTCGACGTCTCGTCGACGTCCATCACCGTCGGAGTGAACCGCACGCGCTGCGCCGACTCGGCGAGATTGCTGCCTGCCAAGTACGGCCGCTCACCGGCGAGTTCGATGATGTCCTTCGGCAGGACCGGTATCTCGTGCAGCGCGCGCACCACGGAACCGATCAGCCGCTGACCGACCAGTTCCGTCTCGTCGCCGTACGCGGTGATCAGGAAGTGCAGGTCGAGTGCCGCGACGGGCCGCTTGACCAGCGTGCCGTCGGCCGCACGCGTCGGCAGGTCGTTGTTGCGCTGCGAGGTGTCGGGCGTGACCTGGTAGAGGAACACGGAGATGGTGGGCTCGGTCGGCGGGTCGGCCGGCGGCTTGCGCGGCTCGACCTTGACGGCCATGTCGATCTCGGGACCCAGGTTGGACTCGAGCAGCAGGGCGAGGGCCTGGGTGACATGGGCGAGGGCAAGTGCGTTGCTCATGGCGTCAGTTCCTCGGTTCCTCTCGGCCTGCTGGTCGTCGTACTGATCCGTGTTCGCGGTTCACTCGCGCCCCCGCGCCAGGTATTCCGCGAGGCTCAAGGTCGCCCCGGCCCTCCCCGCGGCGGGCGTCCGCGGCCGTCCGCCGCCGGGCGCCTCGCCCGCCGTCACTTCGAGCCGCCCGATCTGCACCTGCACCACCTGCTCGACGCCCCGTGCCGGTCGCCGGGCCGCGGCCTGCCGTACGGCGTCGCGCGTTGCCGCCGTATCGGCGGCGCTGAGGGGCAGCGCCGCCGATACGGCGTGGGGAACGGCGTCCCTGCCCGGGGGGACGGGCACGGACACCGCGGACTGCGCGGCTCCCGGCTCCACACGTCCCCGGCCCGCCGCACGCCGCCCGGTCTCGGGCGGAGTCCGCGGCGGCGCGAGTGGCGCGGCGGGCCGCAGCAGCGGCGCCTCGGCCATGACCACCGGCGCCGGACGTGGCCCCTGCTGTTCCGCCACCCGTTCGCTGCGGACGACGGTCCGCTCCCGTTCCGTGTGCGTCCGTGCCGCCACAGCCGTCGGCGACGGCGCATCCGGCAGCGGAACGGCCGACGGCGTGGCCGCGGGCCACAGCAGCGCGTCCTCCTCCGGTGCCGGTGCGGCGGCCCGTACCGCCTCGACCCGCTCGAACGGGCCGGGCAGCCGGGGCCGGACCCGCGCCACGGCCGGCCGCGCGGCGGTGTGCCGCGCGAGCAGCCGGTCGAAGAAGTCGGGGCAGTCCGGCGAGCCCCCGGGGGCCGGGGAGTCAGACATCCGCACACAGCTCCAGGTAGTAGCGGCGCCGCGTCGGGCTGAGCGCCAGGATCTCCGGCTCGCTCCAGCCGTAGGCGGTGGCGAGCAGATGGACGTCGAGCAGCACGTCCCGTGCCCAGGAGTCCAGTTCGGTCCACAGGTAGGAGGCGATGTCGAGCTCGGCCCGGGTGGCCTGCCCGCACTCGGGGCAGGCCACGTTGAGCGCCAGGTCGGCGCCGGGGTCGGCCGCCTCGACGGCCTCGGCGATCCGGCGCTGTACCGGCGCGGGCAACTCCCCCGCCGTCACCGCCGTCCCGTCGTGCACCGCCGAGACCAGACATTGCGCGAACAGTGCCGTACGCGGATCCGCCGCCCGGGCCGCCGCCGTCAGGTCGGCGACGCCGGGCAGCCTGAACTCGACGTCCCAGCCGTCCTGTTGGACCCGTACGGCCGACTCGCCGCGCCCGTCCAGTGACCCGGAGAGCTCCCCGGCGTCCAGGTCGAACTCCATGTCCTGTCCGCACGCCACGCACGCCAGGCGAACCTGCATCCGCTCGCCGAACAGCGCCCGGCGCAACGCGAACAGGTCCGCCTCGCGCTCGCCCACCGGCAGTGCCGGCAGCCGTTCCGCCCCGACGTCCGGTCGTGCCGTGCGGTGCAGCAGCAGCGCACGCCCGACCGGAGCCTCGCCAAGGCCCGCCTCCCAGGTAGCCAGCAGTTCAGCCGCCCCGGTGATCACCATGTCCACCCCGATTTCCGCGACCAGCCACGACGAAGCCGCAGACGAACGACGACCCGTCGCGGCACTTCCGGCGGAGCGCTCAGGCCGGGTTGAGGAACGAGGGCTCCTCCGGCTCGGGCACCTCGTAGTCCCGCTCCCAGCCCTCGCACTCGAGCTTCAGCGACTGGATGGCCACCGCGTTGGCGTTGGCGTCCAGTTCACCGAGGACCTGGTACTCGCTGGGCCAGGTCCGGTACAGCTTGTGCGAGACGGCGACCTGGCCGGCCTCGTTGAGGACCTGGATGACGAGGTCCTTGCGGAAGTCCGCGAGGGACACCTCCGAGCCGAGGCCCGCGCCGACCTGCCAGACCTTGTTGGCCCAGCGGTCGAACTCCGGGTCGTGGGTCACCCCGCGTTCGAGGGTGATGCCCTCGAACTCCGAGCGCCCCGGCGACTTGCGCGGGGAGGAGGGGTCACCGCCGTGGCGGTGCTTGACGACCTCCGTGGTCCGCTTCAGCGGACTGATCTTGCTGATGCCGGCGACCGTACGTCCGTCCCACAGGACCAGGAACTTGAAGTTCTTGTACGGGTCGAAGCGATGGGCGTTGACCGTGAACTCAGCCATCGATTTCCTTCAGCTCTCCCTGGATCCCGGGCCGCTAGAGAGCGAACTGCCCGGACGTCTGCTGGATCTTGACGACCACGAACTCGGCCGGACGGACCGGCGCGATACCGACGAGCACGTGGACGATCCCGTTCGCCACGTCCTCGTCCGTCGTGGTCTCGCTGTCGCACTTGACGAAGTACGCCTCCCGCGGAGTGCTGCCCTTGAAGGCGCCCTGGCGGAAGAGCGTGTGCAGATACGAGGAGGCGGACAGCCGGATCTGCTGCCACAGGCTCTCGTCGTTGGGCTCGAACACGACCCACTGCAACCCGCGTTGGAGGCTCTCCTCCACCTGCAGCGCGAGCCGCCGCACGGGCACGTACTTCCACGCGCTGTCGAGGGCGTCGGAGCCCTCCAGCGTGCGCGCGCCCCACACCAGCGGACCGGCCAGCGGGAAGGTGCGCAGGCAGTTCACACCGAGCGGATTGAGCAGCCCCGTCTCGCGGTCCGTCAGATCGACGGTCAGCGAGCGCACTCCGACGAGCTGCGCCTCCGTACCGGCCGGTGCCTTCCAGACACCGCGCTCGGAGTCGGTGCGCGCGATGACGCCGGCGACCGCGCCGGACGGCGGGAAGGCGCGCAGCCGCCCGGTGAGCGGGTCGGTGAGCTGCAGGTGCGGGAAGTACAGGCCCGCGTGGTTGCCGCGCACGGCGTCGAAGGCGGACAGGCCCGCCCGCGCCGAGTCCACGCTCACCCAGGTGCTGGGCGCGTCGACCAGCAGGAAGATCCGCCGCTCCTCGCACAGTCGCTGAGCGGCGGACACGACGGTGAGCGCGTCCTCGGTCTTCTCGTACGACGCCAGCTCCGGCAGCGACAGCAGGTTGACGTCGGCCACCCCGCGCAGCGCCTGGATGCCGGTCTTGTCGGCCTCGGAGCCGATGAGGTCGCGCGGGCCGGGGGCCTCGCCGTCCTCGCCGCCCTCCAGCGGGAACACCGGCGGGTTGACCGAGGCCTCCAGGCCCAGGTCGTTGGCGCACTCGCCCAGGAAGCGGACGACGTCCTCGGGGTCGGTGGAACCCGCGACGACCTGGATGCGCCGGCCGAACGCCGTGACCTCGACACCCGCGAAGGCGTGCCGGCCCGGAGCGTCGGGCAGCGCCCGCAGCTTGCGCTCCAGAAGCAGCGCCAGCTCGGCCACGGAGGACGGGGCTTCGCCGTCGCAGTCGGCGTCGTAGAGCTTGAACTCACGCTCCACGTCACCGATCTTCACCGTCAGGTCGACGGCCAGGTCGGGCAGTTCGTGGCCGAACGGCTTGGAGACGGTGCCGGACGGGTCGGGGCGGCCCTCGCCCACGGCGTCGACGCGGATGAGGCGCGACCCGGCGTTGATCACGGTGGGCGCGTAGGTTCCGCTGCCGGCGTCCATGGACAGGCCGGTGAAGCTCTCGCGGGCGTCGCCCTTGGCGTCGTAGACCCGCAGGTTGAAGGTCTCGTCGCAGTCCGGGGTGACGTAGTCGGCGGCGACCCGCAGACCGTTGCCCCACACGCCGGGTTCCTTGGCGTGGACCTCGAGCACATGGCTCTCGCTGTGGCCCTCGGTGGACTCCAGGACGACGCAGGCGGCCTTGCCGCTGCCCGCCTTGGCGACCCTGACGACCACGGCGACGGAGCCGCCGTTGCCGAAGAACTGGTGCACCGCGTAGGCGAGCGGGCTCTGCGCGCTCAGCCCTCCGAAGCGCCGCTCGAACTCGGCGAATCCGGTGACGCGCACCGGCTCGTTGAGCGGGCCGCGCCGGGTGTGCCCCACGAACGCGGTCACCGAAGTGGTCACGGCGGAGATGGCGCGGGTGCTGCTGGGAAGCTCTTCGACGTAGACGCCCGGGTAAGTCGGCCTCGCGGCGCTCACGGCATTCGTCGGCATTCCCCCTCCTATCCCTTCTCGGGCACCGGGTGAAAGGCACCAAGAGGCGGCAGAGGGGGAGGTGTCGGCACGGCGGGCGCGCGGCGGTCTCCGGACGCGTCATGTCGCGCCGGTCCGCACAGCCCGTATCAGTTCCCCCGTCAATGCCCCGGACGGACGGCCGCCCGGGTCAAGCACGCACGCTTGTGACTCCTGATGCTCAAGTGCTCAACCCACCTTGGGGAGTGGGGAGTTGTGGGAGCAAGGCATGTTTACGCCAGCCCGAAAGACGGTTCGATGAAGGGAGACGCGTGCGACCCACACACGATGTGCACGTGTCGGAACAGATAGTTCACGGATTTCACACAGCAGATGGTGCAGCCGAAGGGAACTCATGTCCGGGCGTACCTCATAATTCCGGCGGCAGCGTGGTTCCGCCCCGGCTCGCAAGCCCTCCTGCCCTTGCGGTCTTGCGGAGGCGTACGAAGAGTGCTGTGGCCGATTCCACCGGGGTGAGGTCGCGTCGCCGACCACCCGGCCCTGCGCGCCGGCGTCGCGCGGCATACGGCCGGGGTGGAGGAGTTCGCGGAGGCCGTGGAGGCGATGCCCGGCATCGCTCCGGGGCCGCCCGCCCCGGCATCGCTCCGGGGCCGCCCGCCCGTCCGGGGCCCGGACTACGCTGGGCGTCATGGCTGACTACCGCGACGGGCCGGGTCCGCGTACGGGCCCGGACGTATCCGAACCGGCCGGCGCGATCACGGAACCGTTCGCCGAGTGCGTGCTGTGCCGCAAGCCCACCGAGTACCCGGAGTCCCACAAGGGGGTGACGCTGTGCCCCGTGTGCGCATGGCAGGAGGCACAGCGCACCTCCTGCTCGGGGTGACCGCGGCTGCCGCAATGGGCCGCGAGGAACCGATCTTCCGCCTGGCAGACTGGTCCGGTGAGCAGTGACGACCAGACCCTCCCGAACGACGCCGCCGGCACCTCTGCCGAGGTGCCGCAGGACAGCCCCCTCCGGCCCGAGCGGACCTCGCGTGACGAGGCGCCGCAGTTCGTGCTGCCCCTCGTGGCGCGGATCGAGAGGGCCGCTCCCCCGGCCCGCACCGACGCGCTGGAGACGGCGGCCCGCGCGGTCCTCATGATCCTCTCCGACCCGCGGGCGACCGGTGACGGCGAGTGGGCGCAGGTCATGCGCGACTGGCAGGACGCCCGGATCCGCAAGGTGGTGCGGCGGGCTCGCGGCGCGGAGTGGCGCAGGGCGGAGGCGCTCGAAGGGATCACAGTGACGGGGAGGTCGGCCGAGGTCCGGGTGTTTCCGCCGGTCCCGCTCGGCGGCTGGCCCAAGGATCTGGCCCGGCTGCAGGTCTCCGGCACGGAACTCGACGACCCGGAGCCGCCGGCCGCGCCGGACCCCCGGGCGCCCGTCCTGTGGCTGAACCCCGAGCTCGGCATGACCGCGGGCAAGACCATGGCCCAGGCCGGGCACGGCGCCCAGCTGGCCTGGTGGGAGCTGTCGGACACCGAGCGCAAGGAGTGGCGCGAGGCGGGCTTCCCGCTGTCGGTCCGGGTCGCCGACCGCGACCGGTGGGGGCCGCTGACGCGGGCCGGGCTGCCGGTGGTGAACGACGCCGGCTTCACGGAGATCGCCCCCGGAATGACGGTGGTCACCGAAGGGGGCAGTCGCTTCTGTCCGCTCCCGGGCGGGCAGCGGGCGTAGCGGCCCACGGGCCCTGGAGCCGCTTCGGGCAACCCCGTGTCGACTTCTCCACGGGGCGTCGCGCGGAACCTCAAATGAACCTCTGAACGTCCCCTCTCCGGGATTCGGCGGCGTCCGCCCGGGTGATGACACCGGCATCGCACGGCATACGGCCGGGGTGGAGGAGGGGAACCATGCAGCGGATCGAGCGTCTGGGTACGGGCATCGGCTGGCGTCCGGAGATCGCGGAGGCCGTGGAGGCGATGCCTGGCATCGACTGGGTCGAGGCCGTCGCGGAGAACGTGTGCCCCGGGCACGTCCCCGACTCCCTGCTGCGGCTGCGCGAGCGCGGCGTCACCGTCGTGCCGCACGGCGTCTCACTCGGCCTCGGCGGCGCGGAACGGCCCGACGAGGGCAGGCTCGCCGACCTCGCGGCCCGCGCCGAGGCCCTCGGTTCCCCGCTCGTCACCGAGCACATCGCGTTCGTACGGGCGGGTGGCGCGCTCACCGCGTCGCAGCCGCTGGAGGCCGGCCATCTGCTGCCGGTCCCGCGCACGAGGGACGCCCTCGACGTGCTCTGCGAGAACATCCGCATCGCCCAGGACGCACTGCCCGTACCCCTCGCCGTGGAGAACATCGCGGCCCTGTTCTCCTGGCCCGGGGAGGAGATGACGGAGGGTCAGTTCCTGTACGAACTGGTGGAGCGCACCGGCGTCCACCTCCTGATCGACGTGGCGAACCTGCACACGAACCACGTCAACCGCGGCGAGGACCCCGCGAAGGCGATCGGCGAGCTGCCGGTCGAGGCCATCGCGTACGTGCATGTGGCGGGCGGCTTCGAGCGCGACGGCGTGTGGCACGACAGCCACGCGCACCCCGTGCCGCGCCCCGTCCTCGACATCCTCGCCGACCTGGCGTCCCGGGTCTCGCCGCCCGGAGTCCTCCTGGAGCGCGACGAGAACTTCCCGGCTCCGCAGGAGCTGGAGCGTGAACTCGCCGAGATCAGGGGGACGTTGGCGACGGCGGCCGCCGACGGGCGCACCGTGCGCTTCTTTTCGGGCAAGGCCGCTCAGGGCACCGACCCCGCCCGTCAGCGGGTCGCGCTCGCGCAGGCCGCGCTCCTGTCCGCCCTCGTCTCGGGGACGCCCGCGCCGGAGGGGTTCGACCGGGTGCGGCTCAAGGTCCAGGGCCGGGCGCTGTGCGCCAAGCGGGCGGACGTCGTGGCGAAGGTGGCCCCCGAACTGCCGGAGATCATCGGCGCGGCCGCGTACCGCCCGGCGTTCCTGTCGTACGCGCAGTGCCGGCCCATGACGGACGGCTACCGCCGCGACGCCCTCGACTTCGCCGAGCACCTGCTCGACTCCGGCGGGCCCGGGGACGCGGGGGCGCGGCGGGAGCTGGAGCGGTGGTGGCGGGAGCGGTCGGGGCCCACCCCGCCGGCCGCGCACCCGGGGGCACGCCTGGTGCGCGCGGCGCGGTCCGCCCTGCACCGGGGGCGTCCGGCTCTCCGGTCCGCCTGAGCGTCGCCACCCCGCGCCCGTACCGCAGTTGACGTATTCGCGGGGTTCCCCGAGCCCGCGTCCGTGAGGCGGACTAGCGTGCGGTGCCGCACCAGGAGGCACCATGCGCACCCGATTCGTCAACGGCACCGGACTCATCGTCGCCGGGCTCGTCACCACACTCGCCGCCCTCGTGTTCCCGGTCTGGTCGTACGCCGACCGCTCCGGCACGGGCGTGGACCTGCTCGACGAGGGGACCGTGTCGACCAGATTCGGCCCGCTGTCGGCGCTGGACCGCGAGTTCGTCACGAAGGTGCGGCTCGCGGGCCTGTGGGAGCTGCCCGCGGGCCAGCAGGCCGAGTCGAGAGGGACGAGCACGGCGGTGCGGACGGCGGGTGAGCACCTCGTCGAGGGGCACACCTTCCTGGACGCGCGCGTGCGCGAGGTCGCCGCGCGGCTCGGCCTCGAACTCCCCAACCAGCCGGCCAGCCGGCAGCGGCACTGGCTCTCCGAGCTGAGCGCGGCGCACGGCGACGACTACGAGCGGAAGTTCGCCAACATCCTGCGCCGGGCCCACGGGAAGGTCTTCTCGCTGGTCGCCCAGGTCCGCGCGACGACACGCAACTCGCTCGTACGGGACCTGGCGGACGACGCGACCAGGACAGTCCTCGACCACATCAAGATCCTGGAGTCCACGGGCCTGGTCGACTTCGACGCGCTCGCGCGGGACGCCGCCGGTACGAGTACGCCACCGGAGACCCGCTCCCCCGCCCCGCCGGGTCCGGTGACGTCCCCCGAGCCCCCGACGCCGCTGTCCCCCTCCCCATCCTTCCCGCTGCCCCCGGCGGTCTCCCGGCCCAAGCCCTGATCCGACTCGAGCCGACCCGACTCGGCTCGGCTCGGCTCGGCTCGGCTCGGCTCGACCGGACTCAACCAGGCACGACAAACGGAACGTCACATACCGACGACGCTCTGTCCATATGCTGAAAAGCCATGGCGCCACCCGAACGCGTGGCATAGAAAAACGCCATGTTCTGGCTCCTGTTCCTGCTCATGGCCTGCGCCGCCGCCTTTCTGTCCTGCGCGCGCCTCTGCCTCGCCGCGGTGCACGCCGCTCACAGCGAGCCGGCCGGCGGCGGCGCGCACGAACTGACGCTGTACGAGGCCGCGTTCCTGTCGGGCGGCCCCCTCCGGGTCGCCGATCTGACCCTCGTCTCGATGGCGCGCAGCCGGCGGCTGCTGCTCGCACACACCGGCTGGGCCACCGTGGTCGACCCGGTCGGCGGCGACGACATCGAGCGCTCGGTGATCGGCGCGATCGGGCCGGACGGGCAGTCGCGGATAGGGGCGGTGCGCCGGGCGACGGCGGCCGCGGACGCGGTACGGGCGCTGGCCGACCGGCTCGTCGCGGCGGGCCTCGCCGTTCCTGACGGCGCGCGCGGCGGGGTCGCGGCCGCGGTCCGCCAGGTGCGGGCCGCCGCACTCGCGGTCGTGGTCCTGGCCGCCGTATCGCTGACGATGCCGGGCGGGGAGCCGGGCGACGGTGTGCTGATCGCCGCGTGGTTCGCGCTGCCCCTGATCCTCACGCTGTCCTGTCTGGCGATCGCCCGCTTCGAGGTCCACCCCTACACGCGCTGGGCCTCACCCACAGGGCAGCAGCTGATCGGCGCCCTGCCGAGGCGCGTACGCGAAGGGGTCGGGGAGGCCGCCCTGCTGACCGCCGTCGCCGTGCACGGCGTCCGCGCGGTGTCCGACCCCGCGCTGCGCTCGGCCTTCGGGACGGCGCAACGGGGTCATTGAGCCGACACCGGCAGGCCGGTGCTTTACTTCGTCAACTGCCGCACGAAGTATCCCCTTTGTTCCCGTCTGCTCCCGGCAGGCGGTGACAGCCCCGCACGGCCGTGCGAAACGGCCGTACGAGGGCCGGACGAAAGGGACCCAGAAGAGCGATGAGAGCAGCCCCCTCCGTCTACGCGGCCGCCGGATCCCTGGTCCTGACCGCCCTCGTCGCCGCCCCGGGCCGCGCCGGCACCCAGGGCCCTTCCGGCACGGCCGAACTGCGCGGCACGGCCGTCGCCGCCGCCCGCGCCGCGGCCACCGGCATCACCTTCGGTACGTGCGCCGCCGCCGAGAGCCTCCCGGACCACGTCAAGTGCGGCACGGTCTCCGTCCCCCTCGACTACGCCCACCCCGACGGCAGGCAGATCAAGCTCACCGTGAGCCGCGTGAAGGCCACCGGCACGACGGCGCAAAAGGGCGGCAGGCCGGTCCGCAGGCAGGGCTCCTTCGTCTTCAACCCGGGCGGCCCGGGCGCGTCCGGCATGTACTTCCCGCTCGTCGGGCTGATGCCGCAGTGGAAGCGCATCGCCTCCGCGTACGACCTCGTCGGCTACGCGCCGCGCGGCGTCGGCCGCTCGGCTCCGCTTTCCTGCGCGGACCCGAAGCGGTTCGCGAAGGCCCCCACGCAGGCGCCGACGCACCCCTCCGCCTCGTACAAGCTGGAGCGGATCGCGCAGGCCAAGACGTACGCGCAGGGGTGCGCGAAGAACGCCGGGGGCGCGCTGCGGCACTACACGACGCTCAACAACGCCCGCGACCTTGACGTGCTGCGGGCCGGGCTCGGCGAGCGGAAGCTGAACTTCATGGGGTCGTCGTACGGCACGTACTTCGGGGCCGTGTACGCGACGCTCTTCCCCACGCATGTGCGCCGCATGGTCTTCGACTCGGCCGTGAACCCCGACCCGAAGCAGATCTGGTACACCAACAACCTCGTGCAGTCGTTGGCCTTCGAGCGGCGCTGGGCGGACTTCCGGCGGTGGGTGGCCAAGCACAACAAGACGTACCACCTGGGCGCGACCGCCGCCGAAGTGCAGCAGAGCTACGAGAAGGTCAGGGCGCGGCTCGCGAGCGAGCCGGTGGGCGGCACCGTCGGCCCCGGCCAGCTCCAGGCCGCATACCTCCAGGCCGGGTACTACGACGACTACTGGGCGATGCGGGCGTCCGCGCTGTCCGAGTATCTGAAGGGCAATCCGAAGCCGCTCGCCGAGCAGGCCGCGCCGCAGAGCGCGGCGGCCGCCGGGAACGAGAACAGCGCCGCCGTCTACACGGCCGTCGAGTGCAACGACTCGGCGTGGCCCACCGACTTCCGCGTCTGGGACCGCGACAACACCGAGCTCGCGCGCCGCGCCCCGTTCGAGACGTGGGACAACGCGTGGATGAACCTGCCCTGCGCGTACTGGCCCGCCCCGCGCCAGCGCCCCGTCGACGTTCGGACCGCGCCCGGCGCACTGCCTGCGACCCTGATCCTGGCCGCCGAGCGGGACGCGGCCACCCCGTACGAGGGCGCCCGTGAGCTGTGGCGCAGGCTTCCGGGTTCGGTCCTGGTCACGGAGCGCGGCGCGGGCACCCACGGCATCG
This sequence comes from Streptomyces sp. DS1-CR2, assembly GCF_055760475.1. Lineage (NCBI taxonomy): Bacteria > Bacillati > Actinomycetota > Actinomycetes > Kitasatosporales > Streptomycetaceae > Streptomyces > Streptomyces sp. DS1-CR2. The sequence goes on along the minus strand of NZ_CM147085.1, from coordinate 6,613,289 downwards.
CCGCCGGCCCGAACAAGTGCGTGAACAGCCACCTCGACGCGTATCTGATGGAGGGGCGGATCCCGGTCACCCGCGCCGCGTCCTGCGCCACGCGGGCCGAACCGGCGCCGCTCGCGGTGGACTGACGGCGGGCACGGAACGCGAAGGGGCCGACCGGTCGTCGAACCGGTCGGCCCCTTCGCGTACGCACCGGGTGCGAACTACGCGAGACCCTCGACCAGTTCGGCGAGGCTCTTGCGGCGGCCCGTGTAGAACGGGACCTCCTCGCGGACGTGCATACGGGCCTCGGAGGCGCGCAGGTGACGCATCAGGTCGACGATGCGGTACAGCTCGTCGGCCTCGAAGGCCAGAATCCACTCGTAGTCGCCCAGCGAGAACGAGGCGACCGTGTTGGCGCGGACGTCCGGGTAGCCGCGGGCCATCTTGCCGTGGTCCGCGAGCATGCGGCGGCGGTCCTCGTCGGGCAGCAGGTACCAGTCGTAGGAGCGCACGAACGGGTAGACGCTCACGTAGTTGCGGGGCGTCTCGTCGGCGAGGAAGGCCGGGATGTGCGAGCGGTTGAACTCGGCGGGGCGGTGCAGCGCCATGTTCGACCAGACCGGCTCGAGGGCGCGCCCCAGCTTCGTACGGCGGAAGAGGTTGTACGCCTCCTGGAGCTGGTCCGCGGTCTCCGCGTGCCACCAGATCATGAGGTCGGCGTCGGCGCGCAGACCCGACAGGTCGTACGTGCCGCGGACCTTCACGTCCTTCGCGGAGAGCTGGTCGAAGAGCTCCTGGACCTCGTCGGCGTAGCCGGTGCGGTCCTCGGGGAGGACGTCTCGGAGCTTGAAGACGGACCACAGCGTGTAGCGGATGACCTCATTGAGGTCCTTGGCCTTCTTGCCGGCGTTCGGGATCTTGGCGGGGGCGTCGTCACTCATGAGGCTATTCTCCCGCGCCGCCGTGCAGACTCTCCACCGGGTGCGCGGTGAGCTCCTCCACGCCGGTCAGGTCGCCGTCCAGCTGGTCGACGGCGGCGTAGGCGCTCGCGATGCAGGCCGGGATACCGACGCCGTCGTACGCCGCCCCGCACACGGCGAGTCCGGGGATCTTGGCGACATGGCCGCGGATGCGCGCCACGCGCGCGTGGTGGCCGACGGGGTACTGGGGCAGGCCCTCGTGCCAGCGCGTGACGCGCGTGGCGACGGGAGTGGCGCTCAGCCCGGTGGCCTCCCGCAGGTCGTGGCGCGACACCTCGACGAGCCCGTCGTCGTCGCGCGCGAGGTCCTTCTCGTCCTGGTAACGGCCCACGGAAGTGCGTACGACGACCAGGCCGGGGTCCTCTGCCGCGATCCAGCCCCACTTGTTCGAGGCGAACGTGGACGCCTTGATCGTGCGGCCGTCGACCGGCGGCACGAGGAAGCCGGAGCCCTCGGGCAGGTGCGCCTCGTCGCGCCGGAACGCGAGGGTGATCAGGGCCATCGAGGCGTACTCGACGGTGCGCAGCTCCGCCGCGGCGGCCGGCGACTCGGTGTCGAGGAGCCGGGCCGCCTTCTGTGCGGGCACGGCGAGGACGACGGCGTCGGCCTCGATGACGCGGTCGTCGACCCGGACCTCCCAGCCGTCTTGGGTGCGGCGCAGTCCGTGGGCGGGGCTGTCGAGGAGGATCTCGCCGCCCCGCGCGCGCACCGACTCGGCGACGGCGAGCGGGAGCTGTCCGATGCCGCCCTCGATGCCCATGAAGACGGGCCCGGTCTGCTGGTTGCGCGCCGCACGCTCCTGGATCGCGCGGACGGCCTCGGTCAGGGAGCGGTGGCCGCGGGCCTCCTCGAAGAGCTGGGGGACGGCGCTGCGCATCGAGATGCGGTACGCGTCGCCCGCGTAGACGCCGCCGAGCAGCGGCTCCACGAGCCGGTCGACGACCTCGCGGCCGAGGCGCTCGGCGACGTACGCACCGACGGCGACGTCGTCGCCGTACTCGGTGGCGGGCAGGTCGCGGTCCCGCTCGATGCGGGCAAGGCCGTCGTCGGACAGGACCCCGGAGAGCGCGGCGGCGGTGCCGGGGACGCCCATCACATGACCCTTGGGCATCGGGCGCAGCGCGCCCCTGGTCCAGAGCGAGGCCGTGGCCGTACCCGGCGGCTGAAGCCGGTCCGTGAGCCCCACCTCGCGGGCGAGGTCCACTGCCTCGGGGCGCCGGGCGAGCATCGACTCGGCGCCGAGGTCGACCCGTACGCCCGCGATCTCACCGGCGCGCAGCTTGCCGCCGAGCCGGCCCGACGCCTCCAGGACGGTGACCTGCGCGCCCGCCGCGAGCAGCCGGTGGGCCGCGGCGAGCCCCGCGATGCCACCGCCGATGACGACCGCCCTCGGGGCCTGTCCCGTTCCCGTACCTGTGTCCGCTTCGCGCATGCCCCCACTGTCTCAGACCGTCGAGTCCCGACCGTGACCGCATCGGGACCACCCGGCAACCACCGAAAGGGGCCGCCGGACCGTCAAAGGAAGCGGCCAGGGCCTGTCCTTGGCCGGCCGTCCCACTCAACCTCCGGGGGTACGTCGATGCGGATATCAGGCACCACAGGAAAGCGGCCGGGGCGCCGCGGGATGCGGGCGGCCGGCGCCGTCCTGCTCGTGGCGGCGCTGGCGCTCACGGGGTGCAGCGCCGGCGCCTCGGACAGCGGGGACTCCGCCAAGGCCGCGGGCGGTGACGCGGCCGCCGCGGACCGGGGCTCCGCGAAGGAGGCGGGCGGGGGACAGTCGGACGCGAAGTCGTCCCGGCGCGAGCCGCCCGAGCTGACCGGCGTCCACATCATCCGCACGGCGACGCTCACCGTGCAGGTCAAGGACGTCCCGCAGGCGCTCGACAAGGCGCGCACGGCGGCCGAGGACGCGGGCGGCATCGTCGGCAACGAGTCGACCGACCGCGACGGCACGGGACATGAGCGTTCCCGTGTCGTCCTGCGCGTGCCGCAGGAGCGCTACAAGCAGGTCCTCGCGGACCTCGCGGGCTCGGGCCGGCTCATCGAGCGGAACGAGAAGGCGCAGGACGTCACCGACCAGGTCGTCGACGTGGAGAGCCGCGTCACGTCGCAGCGGGCGAGCGTGGCGCGGGTGCGCGAGCTGATGGACAAGGCGACGAAGCTGAGCGATGTGGTCGCCCTGGAAGGGGAGTTGAGCACCCGCGAGTCCGATCTGGAGGCCCTGCTCGCGCAGCAGGCGTCCCTCAAGGACCGCACGAGCCTCGCGACGATCACGCTGTCACTGACTGAGACCCCGGTGAAACCGGCGGGGCACAAGGACGACGACCCGGGGTTCACCGACGCGGTCGCGGGCGGCTGGGGAGCGTTCGTGACGATGCTGCGCTGGGTCGCGGTGGCCGTCGGCGCCGTGCTGCCGTTCGCCGTGGTGGGCGGCCTGCTGGTCTTCCTGTGGCTGCGCCTGGTGCGTCCGCGGCTGCCGCGCAGGTCCACCTCTGCCGGGCGGCCGCCCGCGACGGCGCCCGGCCCGCTGCCCGCGCATCCGCCGGCCGGGGCGCGGGGCGAGGAGGAGTGACGGCGGCGCGGACGTAGTTTGGTGGGCATGAGCCCTACACGTGAGCGACTGGTGGTCATCGGCGGCGACGCGGCGGGCATGTCCGCCGCGTCGCAGGCCCGCAGGATGCGCGGCCCCGACGAGCTGGAGATCGTGGCCTTCGAGCGAGGGCACTTCTCCTCGTACTCGGCGTGCGGCATCCCGTACTGGGTCGGTGGCGAGGTGGAAGGGCGCGAGGAGCTGATCGCGCGCACGCCCGAGAAGCACCGGGAGCGGTCCATCGACCTGCGCATGCGCACGGAGGTGACCGAACTCGACTTCGAGGGCGGACGGGTGAGGTCGCGTGAGCTCGACACGGGGACACAGACCTGGACCTCGTACGACAAGCTCGTGATCGCTACGGGTGCCCGGCCGGTGCGGCCGCGGATTCCCGGGATCGACGCGCCGGGCGTGCACGGCGTGCAGACCCTCGACGACGGCCAGGCGCTGCTCGACACGCTCGCCGCGACGCGGGGGCGGCGGGCCGTCGTCGTCGGCGCGGGCTACATCGGCGTCGAGATGGCGGAGGCGCTGATCCGCCGCGGATACGAGGTCACGGTCGTCAACCGCGGGCCGGAGCCGATGTCGACGCTCGACCCCGACATGGGCCGCCTGGTGCACGAGTCGATGACCGGCCTGGCCATCACCATGGTCGACGACGCCCAGGTCACCAAGATCCTCACGGACGGCGACGGGCGGGCGCGGGCGGTGGCGACGACGTCCGACGAGTATCCGGCGGACGTCGTCGTCCTCGGCATCGGCGTCCGCCCGGACACCTCGCTGGCGCGCGCCGCGGGGCTCCCCCTGGGCGAGCACGGCGGGCTCCTCACCGATCTCGCCATGCGCGTGCGCGGACACGAGAACATCTGGGCGGGCGGCGACTGCGTGGAGGTCCTAGACCTGGTCTCGGGCCGCGAGCGCCACATCGCGCTCGGCACCCACGCGAACAAGCACGGGCAGGTCATCGGCACGAACGCGGGCGGCGGTTACGCGACGTTCCCGGGCGTCGTCGGGACGGCAGTCAGCAAGGTGTGCGACCTGGAGATCGCCCGCACGGGCCTGCGCGAGAAGGACGCGCGGCGGGCCGGTCTGCAGTTCGTGTCCGCGACGATCGAGTCGACGAACCGTGCGGGCTACTACCCGGGGGCGGCCCCGATGACGGTGAAGATGATCGCCGAGCGCCGCACGGGCCGTCTGCTCGGCGTCCAGATCGTCGGCCGCGAGGGCGCCGCGAAGCGGGTCGACATCGCGGCGGTCGCCCTGACCGCGGGCATGACGGTGGACCGGATGACGGCCCTCGACCTCGGCTACGCACCGCCGTTCTCACCGGTGTGGGACCCGATCCTGGTGGCGGCAAGGAAGGCGGTGGCCGCCGTCCGGGCGGCGGACTGACCCAGGCGGACCAGTGACACATGGTGATGAATGGCGCGCAATTCATCACCATGTGTCACTGGTCGCATGATCAGACACACCGCGCGTGCGCTCTGCGCCGCCTCGCTCGTCATCGCCCCACTCACCCTGAGCTCGCCCGCCCAGGCCGCGACCTCGTGCACGGTCAACGGCATCCCCGTCTCCAGCGCGACCGTGAACGGAACAGCGGGCAGCGACTTCATCCTATGTTCGACGGTCAACGCCGACGACACGGTCAACGGTCAGGGCGGCAACGACCACATCGTCGTCACCGGCAACGTGGACGGCACGGTCACCGGCGATCTCGGCTCGGACTACGTCACCGTCCAGTCCGGCGGCATCGTCAACGGCACTGTCCGAGGCGGCGCGGGCGGCGACTACGTCCAGGTGAACAACGTCTCGCCGAGCGGCCAGGTCCTCGGCGACAGCGAGAGCGACTTCCTCCGCGCCGGCACCGACCTGGGTCTCGTGAACGGCGGGACCGGCTTCGACGTGTGCTGGGTGTCCGGCGGCAACCCGCCCCTCAGCTGCGAGGCCTGACGCACTACAACGTTGCCGCCGCCGGGCCGGGCGGCGGCAACGTCATGTCCCGCGCCCTCAGACCGCCGTGTGCGTGTGGACGTATTCCGCCAGGCGCGTCAGGGCGTCAGGGTTCGTCGTCGGCGGCACCCCGTGGCCCAGGTTGAAGACGTGTCCCTCAAGCCCCTTTGCGGCGGCGAGGACCTCGTCCGCCTTGGCCTCCACCGCTTCCGGCGTGGAGAACAGGACCGCCGGGTCGATGTTGCCCTGGAGCGCCTTGCCCGGGCCGACGCGGCGCGCGGCCTCGTCGAGCGGCACGCGCCAGTCGACGCCGACCACGTCGGCGCCGGCCTCGCCCATGAGACCGAGGAGCTCGCCGGTGCCGACACCGAAGTGGATGCGCGGCACGCCGTACTCCTCGACGGCCTTGAACACCTTGGACGACGCGGGCATCACGGAGCGCCGGTAGTCGGCGGGGGCGAGCGCGCCGACCCACGAGTCGAAGAGCTGGACGGCGGAGGCGCCGGCCTCGATCTGCACTTTGAGGAACGCGGAGGTGATCTCGGCGAGGCGGTCGAGCAGGTCGGCCCACAGCTGCGGGTCGCCGTACATGAGCGCCTTGGTGTGCTCGTGGTTCTTGGACGGACCGCCCTCCACGAGGTAGCTCGCGAGGGTGAAGGGCGCGCCGGCGAAACCGATGAGCGGGGTGGAGCCGAGCTCGGCCGTCAGCAGACCGATCGCCTCGGTGACGTACCAGACGTCCTCGGGCGTGAGGTCGCGCAGCCGCGCGAGGTCGGCGCGCGAGCGGATGGGCTGCTCGACGACGGGACCGACGCCCGGCTTGATGTCGAGGTCGATGCCGATGGCCTTGAGCGGCACGACGATGTCGCTGAAGTAGATGGCCGCGTCGACGTGGTGGCGGCGCACGGGCTGCATCGTGATCTCGGCGACGAGCTCGGGCATCATGCAGGACTCGAGCATCGGAATGCCCTCGCGCGCCTTGAGGTACTCGGGCAGTGAACGACCGGCCTGCCGCATGAACCACACCGGGGTGTGCGGCACCGGCTCACGCCGGCACGCCTTGAGAAAGGCGGATTCGTACGTCGCTGTCGGCTGCTGGCCCGTGGGGCGGAGGTTGGCACTCACGTCGGAAAGTCTCGCACGGGCGCGAACCCCGCCGGGCGCGGGGACATCGGGGCGGAGGTGCCGGGTGTCTCTCCCTGCGCGAAGGCCGCGTTCCCCTTAATCTTCCCCGCATGGCTGCGGCTGAGGGACGACTGTCGGACGGCGCTGAGGGAATGAGTGAATCGGAGCGGGAGGGGCGCAAGACGAAGGATCCGGTGGACTCGGCACCACCGCCGTTCCGGGCTGCGGTCGAGGCCTTGCAGGGAGCGCGGCTGCGCCCGGAGATCGAGGTGGACCCGACCAAGCCGCCCCAGCGCCTCGCGCCCCACGCATACGCGCTGGAGGCCGCGGTGGTGGACGGCGACGACGACCTCGCGGACGGCCGCCTCGTCCTGCTGCACGACCCGGCGGGGCACGACGCGTGGCACGGGACGTTCCGTCTGGTGACGCTGGTGCGGGCGGAACTGGAGCCGGAGATGGCGGCGGACCCGCTGCTCCCCGAGGTCTGCTGGTCGTGGCTGACGGGCGCGCTCCAGGGGCGGGGACTCACCTACGGGGAGGCGAGCGGCACGGTGACGCGGGCGAGTTCGCACTACTTCGGCGGGCTCAGTGAGCGTGCGCCGGCGTCGCAGATCGAGATCCGGGCCTCGTGGACACCGCGTGAAGGGCCCGCCGGGGTGCCGGACACGGCCTCGCACCTGGCCGCCTGGTGCGATCTGCTCAGCCAGATCGCGGGCCTGCCGCCGGCCGGTCCCGGGGACGCGTCCGTGGTGACGCTGCCCCAGCGCCGGGGGCCGCAGAAGTCCTGAACGGCGGTGCGGGAGTGACTTGTAACGGCGGTGCAGGAGTCCTGACGGGCGAAGAGGTACAGCCATCGGTGGGCGATTTTCGGCCTTCCGCTGCCGGTGACCAGGGGCAGGGACAGTGGCAGGTACAGAACGGATCGGGACCGGACCGGACCGGACCTCGAAGAGTTCCGGTCCCGTTGTGATTCGGTTCGATCTTCGGATGATCGATCGTGCGTCCGAATTGCACGAATTGTTACTCACTAAATCGTGATCTTTCTCTAAAGGCGGGCGGGTTTACTGCCGAAGAGGTCTGTGACCTTGAAAGCACGGTTCGCCCCGGCTTCATCCCCGAGCCGGTCCCGTCCCGCACCCCAGGAGGCCTGGTGTCCGTTCTCCTCGAGCAGCCCGCAAGCCTGGTCGCCTACCGCCCGAACAAGCCGACCGCCATGGTGGTCGTGGCCGACCCGCGCGTCCGTTCCACCGTCACCCGCCACCTGTGGGCGCTCGGTGTACGTGACGTCATCGAGGCCTCGTCCGTCGCGGAGGCTCGTCCCCGCATCGGCAACCCCCGCGACATCTGCGTCGCCGACGTCCACCTTCCCGACGGCTCCGGCCTGACCCTTCTGTCCGAAACCCGTGCTGCGGGCTGGCCCAACGGGCTCGCCCTCTCCGCCGCCGACGACATCGGTGCCGTACGCAACGCCCTCGCGGGCGGCGTCAAGGGCTACGTCGTCACCGGCACCCGTACCAACGTCGGGCTCCCCTCCCGCCCCGGCGCCGCCCCCATCGGGTCCGCCGCGGCCCGTATGCACCGCCGCCCCCCGGGTGCTCCGAGCCACCCGGGCGGCTACCGCGAACTGTCAGGCCGTGAGGTCGAGGTGCTCCGGCTCGTCGCCGAGGGCCAGTCGAACAAGGCCATCGGAGTCTCGATGGGCCTGTCCGCGCTGACCGTCAAGAGCCACCTCGCCCGCATCGCGCGCAAGCTCGGCACGGGTGACCGCGCCGGAATGGTCGCCGTGGCCCTGCGCACCGGCATCATCCACTGACCCTGACTGGTTTACGTACCTTCATCGCCCGTCGACGGAACGTTCCGTCGACGGGCGCTGTACATACACAGATACCCTTGACAGGTGACCGACGCCCAAGAGACCGCAGCAGACACTTCACTGCGAACCACCGGGGGCGCACCCCCGGACGACGGCGGCTCTGTTGCGGAGGTGCCGATCCCCCTGCTCGAGCCGCGCGAGGGCATCCCGCCGGTGATCGCCGACGAGGCCTCCCTGGCCGAGGTGGTCGCGGCCTTCGCCGCGGGCACCGGGCCCGTGGCCGTCGACGCCGAGCGCGCCTCCGGCTACCGCTACGGGCAGCGCGCCTACCTGGTGCAGCTGCGCCGCGAGGGCGCGGGCTCCGCGCTCATCGACCCCGTCGCGTGCCCCGACCTGTCCGCCCTCGGCGACGCGATCGCCGACGCCGAGTGGGTACTGCATGCCGCGACACAGGACCTGCCGTGTCTGCGCGAAATAGGTATGGTCCCCAGCCGCCTCTTCGACACCGAGCTCGCCGGGCGCCTGGCCGGTTTCCCACGCGTGGGGCTCGGCGCGATGGTGGAGAACGTCCTCGGCTACGTACTGGAGAAGGGCCACTCCGCCGTCGACTGGTCGACGCGGCCCCTGCCCGACCCGTGGCTGCGCTACGCCGCGCTGGACGTGGAGCTCCTCGTGGACCTGCGGGACGCGCTGGAGAAGGAGCTCGACCGGCAGGGCAAACTGGACTGGGCGCACCAGGAGTTCCATGCCATCGCCTCGGCGCCGCCCGCGCCGCCCCGCAAGGACCCGTGGCGGCGCACGTCCGGGATGCACAAGGTGCGGCGCCGCCGGCAGATGGCCGTCGTACGGGAGCTGTGGACCGCGCGGGACCGGATCGCGCAGCGGCGTGACGTGTCGCCGGGCAAGGTGCTCGGGGACGGCGCGATCGTCGAGGCGGCGCTCTCGCTTCCCGCGAATGTGCACGCTCTGGCGGCGCTGCCCGGTTTCGGGCACCGTACGGGCCGGCGTCAGCTGGAGCAGTGGCAGGCGGCCGTGGACCGGGCGAAGGAGCTGCCCGACGCGGAGCTGCCGCAGCCCGGGGCCCCGCTCGCCGGGCCGCCTCCCCCGCGGGCCTGGGCCGACAAGGACCCGGTCGCCGCGGCGCGGCTCTCCGCGGCGCGGGCCGCGGTGTCGTCGCTGGCCGAGACGCTGAACATGCCGCAGGAGAACCTGATCACTCCGGACACGGTCCGCCGCGTGTGCTGGGAGCCCCCGGGCGACCGCTCCGAGGCGGCGGTGGCCGGGGCGCTGCGCGGGTACGGGGCGCGGACCTGGCAGGTAGAGCAGGTCACGCCGCTGCTCGCCGAGGCGCTGAAGCAGACGGTCTGACACCGGCCCACGTACGCGAGGACGCCCCCGGGATGATCCCGGGGGCGTCCTCGCGCATGTGCGCACCCGGCCACGCGCCCCGCCGGTCGGCGTTCGTCGCGGTTCTGTACCGGTGACTCCTCGCGGGGACCGGCGCCGGGGTCCTCCTGATTGGGTCGTTCCCATGATCACCAGGGGGTACGCGGCGTGGGTGCGGGAGTTCGAGGGCCAGCGGGAGCGGCGGAGAGCGGCCGGGGATCCCGACTGGGGGCAGGGGGCCCGTGTGCATCCGGCGGTGTGGCGCAGTGTGCGGCGCTTCCAGGTGGGCGAGAGCGGTGACGGGGCGAATCTGATCGCCAAGGCCGACCGGGCGGGCGACGCCCCGTACGCGCGTGCCGTCCGGCTGTTCGTGGCCGAGGAGCAGAACCACGCCCGGCTGCTCGGGCTGCTGCTCGGCGCCGGCGGGGTGTCGCCGCTCGCGTCGCACTGGAGCGACACCGTCTTCGTCCGGCTGCGCCGGCTTCTCGGGCTGCGGCTCGAACTCCTGGTCCTGATGGTCGCCGAGGTCGTGGCGCTGCGTTACTACCGGGCGCTGCGCGACGGCACCGACGACGGGCTCACGACGCAGGTGGCCGGCGCGATACTCGCCGACGAGGAGCGGCATGTGCCGTTCCACTGCGAGCGGCTGCGCGAGGCCTTCGCGCGGGTGCCTCGCCCTGTGGGGCGCCTGGTGCTCCTGGGGTGGCGGGCGCTGCTTCTCGCCGCGGCGCTCGTCGTCGCCTGCGACCACGGCTCGGCGCTGCGCGGGTTCGGGGTGGGACGGGTCGGTTCGTCCGTGACGTGGTGGCTTCGGCGGGGCCCGTGGTGCGCTCGGTTCTCGATCGCGCGGTGTGACCTTCGCCGCTCCGGCCGGGGGGACTACACGTCTTGGTTACCCGCAAGTAGCATGACGGTATTCGCAGCGCGCTTCCCGCACCCCGGGTGCGCGCCGCGCGGCAGTGCCATCCCGCATCTGGAGGAGAGCCATCGTGCCTCGTACCGTCAGGGACGTCGTCTTCGTCGACGGCGTCCGCACCCCGTTCGGCAAAGCGGGCCCGAAGGGCATCTACCACGAGACCCGCGCCGACGATCTCGTCGTGAAGGCCATCAGGGAGCTGCTGCGCCGCAACCCGGCCCTCGACCCCGCGAAGATCGACGAGGTCGCCATCGCCGCGACCACGCAGATCGGCGACCAGGGCCTGACCCTCGGCCGCACCGCCGGCATCCTCGCGGGCCTCCCGCAGTCCGTGCCCGGCTACTCCATCGACCGCATGTGCGCCGGCGCGCTGACCGCCGTCACCGCCACCGCGGGCTCCATCGCCTTCGGCGCGTACGACGCCGTCATCGCCGGCGGTGTCGAGCACATGGGCCGCCACCCCATGGGCGAGGGCGTCGACCCGAACCCGCGCTTCGTGTCGGAGCAGCTCGTCGACGAGTCCGCCCTGTTCATGGGCATGACCGCCGAGAACCTGCACGACCGCTACCCGCACATCACCAAGCAGCGCGCCGACGAGTACGCCGTGCGCTCGCAGGAGAAGGCGGCGAAGGCGTACGCGAACGGGAAGATCCAGCAGGACCTCGTCCCGGTCTCCGTGCGCAACACGAACCCGGACGTCGGCGAGACCGGCTGGGGCCTGGTCACCGCCGACGAGCCGATGCGCCCGGGCACCACGCTGGAGAACCTGTCCGGCCTCAAGACGCCGTTCCGCGTACACGGCCGCGTCACCGCGGGCAACGCCGCCGGTCTGAACGACGGCGCGACCGCGTCGATCATCGCCTCCGAGGACTTCGCCCGCGAGCACAACCTCCCGGTGAAGATGCGCCTCGTCTCCTACGCCTTTGTGGGCGTCGAGCCGGAGGTCATGGGCTACGGCCCGATCCCGGCCACGGAGAAGGCCCTCGCCAAGGCCGGTCTGTCGATCGAGGACATCAACCTCTTCGAGATCAACGAGGCCTTCGCCATCCAGGTCCTCGCCTTCCTGGACCACTACGGCATCGCCGACGACGACGCGCGCGTCAACCAGTACGGCGGCGCCATCGCGTTCGGTCACCCGCTGGCCTCCTCCGGCGTGCGCCTGATGACGCAGCTGGCCCGCCAGTTCGAGGAGCAGCCCGAGGTCCGCTACGGCCTGACCACGATGTGCGTCGGCTTCGGCATGGGCGCCACGGTCATCTGGGAGAACCCGCACCACAAGGACGCCGGAGGCGACAAGTGAGCATCACCACCACTGAGCTCCTGAAGGGCGCGGCCGAGCTGTTCCCGGACGAGGTCGTCACGTCGGCGAACGTACGCCACCTCGACCTGCCGTTCGGCGCGGGCCGGTTCGCGCTGATCACGCTCGACAACGGCTTCGACCACACCAAGCCGACCACCTTCGGCCCGGCCTCGCTCGCGAACCTGAACGCCGCGATCGACCAGGTCGAGAAGGAGGCGGCCGAGGGCACGATCGTCGGCGCCGGCATCACCGGCAAGCCGTTCATCTTCGCCGTCGGCGCCGACCTCAAGGGCGTCGAGCTCCTCAAGAAGCACGACGACGCGCTGGCCATCGGCAAGGGCGGCCACGAGGTCTTCAAGCGCCTCTCGGGCCTCGCCGTGCCGACGTTCGCGTACTACAACGGCGCGGCCATGGGCGGCGGTGTCGAGGTCGGTCTGCACTGCACCTACCGCACCGTCTCCAAGGCGCTGCCGGCCTTCTCGCTCCCCGAGGTCTTCCTCGGTCTGGTCCCGGGCTGGGGCGGCTGCGCCCTCCTGCCGAACCTGATCGGCGCCGACAAGGCCGTCTCGGTCATCATCGAGAACTCGCTCAACCAGAACCGCCAGCTCAAGGGCAAGCAGGTCTTCGAACTCGGCATCGCCGACGCGCTCTTCGAGGGTGCCGACTTCCTGGAGCAGTCGCTGATCTGGACGGCGAACGTCCTCAAGGGCGACGTGAGCGTCGAGCGCGCGGAGGTCGACCGCGGTGACGCGTGGGACGAGGCCGTCGCGCGCGGCACGTCCATCGCCGACAGCAAGGTGCACGGGGCGGCCCCGGCCGCGTACCGCGCACTGGAGATCATCGCCGCCGCCAAGGACGGGAACCTGCAGGCCGGGTTCGACGCCGAGGACAAGGCGCTCGCCGACCTCATCATGGGTGGCGAACTGCGCGCGGGCATCTACTCGTTCAACCTCGTCCAGAAGCGCGGCAAGCGCCCGGCGGGTGCGCCGGACAAGTCGCTCGCGCGTCCGGTCACCAAGGTCGGCGTCGTGGGTGCGGGCCTGATGGCCTCGCAGCTCGCGCTGCTGTTCCTGCGCCGCCTCGAGGTGCCGGTCGTCCTGACCGACATCGACCAGGAGCGCGTCGACAAGGGTGTGGGCTACGTCCACGCCGAGATCGACAAGCTGCTCGGCAAGGGCCGTATCAACCAGGACAAGGCCAACCGCCTCAAGGCGCTGGTCTCCGGTGTCCTGGACAAGGCCGAGGGCTTCTCCGACGCCGACTTCATCATTGAGGCCGTCTTCGAGGAGATCGGCGTCAAGCAGCAGGTGTTCGCGGAGGTCGAGGCGGTCGCCCCGGCGCACGCGATCCTCGCCACCAACACCTCGTCCCTCTCGGTCTCCGAGATGGCGTCGAAGCTGAAGCACCCCGAGCGGGTCGTCGGCTTCCACTTCTTCAACCCCGTCGCGATCCTCCCGCTCCTGGAGATCGTCCGCGGCGAGCAGACCGACGACGCCTCGCTGGCCACGGCCTTCGGTGTCGCCAAGAAGCTGAAGAAGACGGCGGTTCTGGTGAAGGACGCCCCGGCGTTCGTCGTGAACCGCATCCTCACCCGCTTCATGGGCGAGATCCAGAACGTCATCGACGAGGGCACCCCGGTCGAGGTCGCCGAGAAGGCCGTCGAGCCGCTCGGCCTGCCGATGTCCCCGCTGGTCCTCCTGGAGCTGGTCGGTCCGGCGATCGGTCTGCACGTCTCGGAGACCCTGAACCGCGCCTTCCCGGAGCGCTTCACGGTGTCCCCGAACCTCGCGGCGGTCGTCAAGGCCGGCAAGCGTGGCTTCTACGTGTACTCCGCCGAGAACGACTTCAAGCCGGAGCTCGACCCCGAGGTCGCCGCGCTCCTCAAGCAGGGCGATGTCGTCCTGACCGAGGAGCAGGTCCGTGACCGCGTGCTCGACGCGGTGGCGCAGGAGATCGGGCTCATGCTCGACGAGGGTGTCGTCGCCGAGGCGCAGGACATCGACCTGTGCCTGATCACCGGCGCCGGCTGGCCCTTCCACCTGGGCGGCATCACGCCGTACCTGGACCGCGAGGGCGTCAGCGAGCGGGTGACCGGCAAGCGGTTCCTGGAGCAGGGTGTGGCCAGCGTTCCGGCGTATGAGCGGCCTGGATACGCTCCCCGCCTGCGGCGGCTCACGACCGCCAGGGAGAAGGGCCGGAACACATGACGACGCTGCTGATCGTCGACGGTGCCAATGTCGTCGGTTCGGTCCCCGACGGGTGGTGGCGCGACCGGCGGGGCGCGGCGGAACGCCTTCGGGACAGCCTGGTGACCTATGCCGAGCGCGAGGGCGTCGACATCGTGCTCGTCGTGGAAGGCGCGGCGCGCGGCGTGGAGTCGGTGCCGGGCGTGCGGGTCGAGTCGGCGGCGGGGAGCGGCGACGACCACATCGTGGAGCTGGTCGCCACAGTGGGCGGCCCCTGCGTCGTCGTGACCGCGGATCGCGAACTGCGGTGCAGAGTGGGCGCGTTGGGGGCGGAGTGCGTAGGGCCACGGACGGTGTACGGGGGCGGGCGGGGGTAGTCCCGGGACGCCCGTGCGAGCGTCCCTCAGCGCTCGGGGACGATCACGATCGCGTTCGACACCTTTCGCTCTCCCGGGCCCGAACCATGGCCCCCCGACGGACGGTTGCGCACCTGGCCGTCCACGACGGCCGTGCTGGAGCCGCCGCCGTCCAGGTTCACCGCGTCGACGGCACCCAGGGAGACCATGATCCTTGCCGCCTCCGCGAACGTCGCGCCGACGCTTGTGCCGGGCCACCGGCCGTCGAGGACGACGAGCAGGAGCGTGCCGTCCGCCGTCACCCCGGCGACGGTCCGCGGATGCCGGGTGGTGACCGCCGAGGCCGGATAGCCGTTGGCCCGCGCGTTGATCCACACGTGTCCGCCGCGGACCAGGGCGGGCCCCGCCCCGATGAACGAGACACCACGGCCGCCCACGACGCCGCCCCGCGGATCCGTGACCCGGTTCGTCACCTTCAGAAAGTGCCCCACCCGCGCGTGGTCCCGCAGCCACCGGGCCGCCCCGCCCGCGCCTACGAGAGTGCGCCCGTCGGCCGGAATCGCGCCGCCCGCCGGGGAACGCAGCCGCGTGACCGTGCCGTGCGCGTCCAGGACCGCCTCCGTACTGCCGGGTCCGGCGGCGGGGGACGACGGGCCCCACTGCGGACGGAAGTCGATCAACTCCGAGTTGTCGACGCAGAGTTCGCCGTGCCGGGGTGCCGTCACCGGCCGGTCCGTACCCGCGAGCACGTCGCCGCTCACGCCGCCGCACCCGAGGATCCATCCGGGCCTGCGATCGATCCCGTCCACGGTCCTGCGGGCTCCGTCCGACGAGAGCACCGAGGTCGCGGAACGCAGCTCGGTCACGCGCGGCCGCCCCCTGCCGAGGACGAGGGCGGTGCTCCGGTTCGCGGCCTCGCTCAAAAGGCGTCCGTCCGTGCCATAGATGCCGAGCGGATCGCCTTCGTAGCCGCCATGGTGCTCACCGGTGTGGACATCGAAGAAGGTGCCGTTGACGGCGGCCGCGGCGTCCGCGCCGGCCGCCAGTTGACGCACGGTGGACGTTCCGGCGAGTGTCCTGCCGTGCGCGGCGGTGACCGTCGCACGGGCGTCGGGCGCGACCGAGAGGACGTGCACGCGTACGGGCTCGCCGTCGGCCAGGGTGCGGGTCGACCGCTGGTAGGTGACTCCGCTCGGCAGCCCGGCCGCCCGCGCGGCGGCCGCCGGCGGGCCCGCGCCGTCCGTCCGCTCTCCCGTGGGCGCTCCGCACGCGGCCAGTGTCATCGCCAGCGCGACGACGCCCGTTCGCCGTCTCATGCCGCCCATTCGCCGCTCACCCCTGGAGGGGCAGCGCACCGGGTGAACCGGCCAGGTCCCCCATGAACAGGGTGACTTCGGACCACACGACGTGTCCCCCGGCCGCCTCGAAGGAGCAGGCGAAGTGGTCGTATCCCTGGTAGGTGGGATCCGACCGGTAAGTCACGCTGCCGTCGGGGGCGCAGGTGACCACTCCGTACCGTGCGCAGGTGGCGCCGGTCAGCCGCAGCCCCTGCGCCGGGCTGAAGCCGGCAGGAATGGTGACCCGGGCGCCGGGGGCGAGCATCACGCTGCGGCCGGGAAGCCAGGCCCGACGGACTCGGAAGCCGCCCTCGGACACCGCGGACGACGAGATCAGCTTGTCGCCCTCGTTCAATATCACGCCGACGCTGACGCGCGGCAGGACGACCGCGCCTTCGGGGGCGTCGTCGCGGATGCGCAGCGTGGAGATGACGGTGCGGGGCTCGGTTCCGGTGGTGTACGTCGCGTAGCGGCCGTTCTTGGCGAGATGGGCGAAGCCCTTGTGCGCGGGCATGACGGCGGCCGTGCCGAGCAGGTCGTCCATGAGGTAGCCGTAGGTGCGGTAGGCCCCGCCGGTCGGCTGGACGGTGACGGCGAGCTGCACCTCCTGGCCGGGGCCGAGGGGGACGGACGGGTCGGCGTCGGCGGCGAGTTCGAGCCGGCCGCCGTACTCGGAGTGGCGGGGGTGAGTGACCCAGGCCTGGGCCAGCGGGAACCAGGTGCTCACGCGGCCACCGCCCGCTCCGCCGTGACCTGTTCGAAGGTGTGGTCGTCGGGCCACTGGAGGCAGTCCTCGGGAAGGTACTGGACGTCCAGGTTGCGGAAGCGGTCCGGGGCCAGCAGGCCGGTCACGCGCATCGTGTCGGCGACGTGGCGGGCGCATTCGAGGGCGCCCGCCGGCCTCAGATGGGTGTTGTCCTCGATGCCTTCGGGGTAGTTCGGGTGCTCACCCGGTTCCAGGTGAAGGAAGGCCCGCCGGGTGCCGTCGGGTCCGGCCTGCCGCCACCAGTCGGTGGTCCAGCGGTGGAGGTCGACGAGCGGGACGGTCAGCGCGGCGGCGAGCTCACGCACGGCCTCCGGGTAGAGGCCGGACGGGTGCCACATGTTGCCGTGGGCGTCGAACGACCGCCGGTCGTGGCTGGTGACGAGCACCGGGTGGGCGCCGCGGTCGCGCGCTCCGTGGACGTACTGGCGCAGGTACCACTGGAAGTCGGTGAACGGGGCGGTGTGGCGGCCCGGCTCCGGCTTGAGGTCGATGAGGCCGAACGAGATCAGGAGCAGGTCGCCGGGGGCGAGTCTCTGCAGGATCCAGGCGAGCCGTCCGCGTTCCAGGAAGCTGCGCGAACTGGCCCCGGCACGTGCCGCGTTGACGACCTCCGCACCCTGCAAGAACACCGGCAGCGCCTGCCCCCAGCCGGCCATCGGGGCCATGCTGTAGGGGCGGGTGGCGACCGTCGAGTCGCCGGCGAGGAAAACGCGTGTCATCGGTTGTGCTCCGTCCGCTCTCGCGTCATACGGCCCCCACCACGCCGGGGTCCATGGTCTCGATCACGTCGTAGGCGCGCTCGCAGTTGAACGTGTCGCGCAGCACGAAGAAGTCCTCTGCCCGCTTGCGGTACTCGGGTTCGACCTCGAAGCCCCGCTCGATGGATCCGATGATCTCGTTCACGGCGTGGTCGACAGTGCCGCATGTGGGCCCGAAACCGTCCCTGGCCAGGTCGAAGTAGCCACGCTTGTAGTGCTTGCTGTAGAAGGCCTCGTCGTCGAAGTTCGTGTAGACGATGGGCTTGGCCATGTACGCCACGTCGAAGAAGACCGACGAGTAGTCCGTGACGAGCATGGAGCACTCGCGCATTGCCAGCTGTACGTCGCGGCCCGTGGTGGACACGGTGATCGACGGGTGGTCGATGCGGAAGTGCTTGAGGTACGGCCGGATCTCGTAGTGCGGCATGAACTCCAGTTCCACGTTGTAAAACTGAAGGGCGCTCAGCAGCCGCTCGTCGCGGAGCAGCGACGAGAAGAAGCGGTAGTACTCGGATGCGGCGAAGGGGATCTCGGGCTTGGCGGCCTTGTTGTAGGACGGGGCCACGATGTCGCGGCGCCAGGTCGGCATGACGAGGATCCGCCGCAGTCCCGGCACCGGTTCGAGCGCGTCGAAGCGTGGCAGGCCGGTGGCAGCGACCCGGTCGTAGCCGTAGCCGCAGTGCTCCGCGTAGTAGGCGCGCTCGCTGCGTCCGGTGGTGAGGACCATGTCGACGTTGGTGACCTGCGCGTGGATGGACGGCGCCACGTCGTTGTAGACGACGCCGTGCTGCAGGAACACCCGCTTGTAGCGAAGCAGATCGCCGTATCCGCGCAGGAAGGCCCGCTTGGACAGACCGGGGAAGCCGAGGTAGGCCTCCAAGTCGTACGCGTTGATGAGGCGCGAGGCGTGCAGCAGGTGGACACGGTACTTCCAGGAGAGGCGGTCGATGACCTGTCCGAGGTGGTCGATCTTCTCCCGGTCTGCAGCGTCGCCGTTGATGGCGTAGTACACCTTGCGCTTGGGCTCGTACTGCCGGATCCACTTGAACAGGTGGTACGAGTTGTCCTGCGCGGTGTCCTCGCGCTCGCCGATGATCCAGATGTCCTTGCGGTGCAGCCAGGGGTGAGTGAGCCAGTACAGGAGCCGGGTGCGCCAGCCAGGCCTGCCGGGCAGGGCGGACCTGAACTCCCGGCCGAAGCGCCTGAGTTTGTGGGTGGCCCGGCGCACAAGGCCCGCGACCCGGCGCAGCGTGATCTGCTCGTCGTCGTCGATGACGAGCAGGAGCGTGGCGCGGCGCACGGGGTGGACGCCCTTGAAGCGGTGCAGCATCTGCCGTGCTTCGACGGAGATGTCGAGGTGCCGGTCGCCGTCGTGGACGCGGACGGTGAGGGTGAGGTCGCGGTTGCTGATGCCCTTGAAGTCGTCCGGGCGCAGGACGGCCCGCCAGCCGGAGTACCAGTCCTGTTCCTTGCGGGTGCGCCAGCGGTCACGGCGGTAGACCTGCTCGACGGGGACGGTGCGCTCGGTGCGGCCGTCGCCGAGGACGAGCTGGATGCGGTTGTCGAACTCGTGCGAGATGTCGGTGCCGGACAGGACGAACAGGCCCTGGAGGACGATCTGTTCGCGCTCCGTCTCGAAGGTCTCGAGGACGGCCTTCTGCCGGTCCACGCGCAGCAGCGAGGTCGGGACGTTGTCGACGGTGAGCCTGCGGTGCAGGCCCTGGTCGTCGATGTGCAGATGGGGCAGGTACTCGGGCTTGGCGTGCGGGTCGCAGAACAGCGCGAAGTTCCCGGTCCGCACGGCGTGGTGCTGCAGGCGTGAGATGGGGACGACCGCGTACTGCAGGATCAGGTCGTCCGGTATCTGCGCGTAGACGTCGTAGAGGGCGGGGAAGATCGCGCTGATCTCCGCGCGGCTCATGATGCGGTGGATGTTGCGCAGGTACGGCTGCATGGTGCGTACGACGAAGCGCTGTGCGAGGCGCGTGGTGCGCGGGTTGAGCGTGGCGGTACGCCTCAGGACGTGTCCGCACAGGCGGATCAGCTCCTGGGTCTTCACCGAGTCGTTCCAAGGCAGGTCGAACAGCGAGTCCTGCTGTTCCTGGTCGCGCTCGTAAAAGGTGGCCATGGGCGCGATCGCGACGCGGCGCGCGTGCAGGAGGGCGGGCACGGCCATCCAGGCGTCCTCGTAGCCGGGTCCCTGGCCGCAGCGCAGCCGCTGCTCGCGCAGCAGCCTGGTGCTGAGGAGCTTGGCCCCCAGGTCCGTGGAGAAGACGAGGTAGGGGGCGTCGTCGAGGCGTGCCACCTGGTCCGCGCCCTTGGCGAAGTACCGCTTCCACGGCTGGTCGGTGCCGCGCCGGGGGCCGGGGAAGTTGTCCTGGTCTCCGATGACGACGTCGGCCTTGGCCGAGCGGGCGGTGCGCAGGAGGCGGCCGAGGCTGTCCTCGCCGAGGATGTCGCGGGCGCGCGCGAACATCACGTAGGGCGCGCTCACGTACTGCAGCCCGTTGTCGAAGGCGACGCGCATGCCCATGGGCACCTGTGTGACGACCGAGACGTTCGGGTAGTGGGCCGCGAAGGCGGCGAGCCGGCCGGGGGTGCTGTCGCCCGATCCATCGTCCACCAGGATCACCTGGGTCCGGATGAATTCGGCCTGGGCGGCGAGGGAGCTGAGGAACTCGTACAGGTTGTACTCGTCGTTGTGGCAGTGCACGACGAGCGAGAGGGCGTACCGCTTCGGGGGTGCGGCCGGCTCCGGAGCCCTGCTGCCGGCCCACCACAGCCAGGGCGTCCCGCGCGGGTCGAGGCCGGCCTGCTGCTCGCTGGTCTCGGGGCGCAGCGCGAGGTTGCCGCTGACGGTTTCGTAGATCTCGTACGTCTCACCGTCGCCGCGGTAGCGCTCCTGGCCCACGTCGACGCCGCGCACGCAGACGGTCGTGGTGGCGCGCTGTCCGGCGTGCCGGATCTGCACGAAGAGGTTCCATGTGGCGCCGCTGCCGGACTCGCCGACGGTCTCGTCTAGGTCCACCGTGGTGTGGTAACGGATGTACTCGTCGTCGACCTCGACGCCGCTGACCGTGAAGGTGTGGTCGGTCTTGGGGCTGCGGCGGCGCAGAACCGCGGTCAGTTCGAGCTTGTCCTTGGGGCCGATGCGGCCGAACTGGTTGCGGATGTAGCCCGTAACGTGGAGCTCGCCGTCCCGGATCTCGGCGCGCGTGGCCTGGTTGAACAGACGGGCGTCGGAGAGGGTCTGGCCGGTGAGGTCGAGGTCGGTGACGTCGAGGAAGCGCTCGGCGTGCGGTCGGCCGAGCAGCGAGCCCGACCAGTAGACCTTCTCGTCGCGCTCCACCAGGTCGGAGCTGAGCACGCTGCGCCGCTGGGTGTAGTCGGAGACCGAGAGCGCCACGTCGACCCTGCCGTGCATGAGCCCGAAGGCCCGCACGCGTTCCAGGGGGCCGCACAGGTCGTACGCCTCCGGGGTGAACGACCGCAGATAGGGAGCGACGAACTGCACGAAGCCCTGGCGGTAGCCGTCGTCGCCGGTACGCAGTTCGGGCGTGTAGAGCCTTAGGTCGTGCGAGAGGAACTTGGCGGCCTTGTGGGCCATCAGCTCGTGCGCGCCGTTCTGCGCGAGGAAGGCGTCGGCCCACTGGTGCACGAGGACGCGGTCGCGGATGCTGCGCAGTTCGCCGCGCCGGTTGGTGATCGACGGCGCGTCCGTCTCACGCTCCCAGATCCAGCGGTAGACGGGGGCCGCGAGGAGGGTGATGGAGCGGGCGCAGTAGCCGGCAACGGTGGAGAAGTACGTGTCCTCGAAGTACACGCTCTCCGGGAACCGGATGCCGTTGTTGAGCAGGAAGTCGAGGCGGTACAGCTTCGCCGCGGCGATCGGGTCGTCGAACAGTTCGGGCATGGCCCGGAGCCCGCCGGCGACGGTGCGGTCGGTGCCGTAGAGCTGGGGCTGCCAGACGGTGATCTCGTCCTTGGCGAGGTTCACACGCAGGGCGCGGCCCGCCGTGATGTCGGCGCCGGTGGTCAGGGCGGAGGCGAGGAGGACTTCGCATGCCTTGTGGGGCAGTTCGTCGTCGGCGTCGAGGAACATCACGAACTGGCCGCTCGCGGCCTCGATGCCGTTGTTGCGGGGCGCGCCGACACCGCCGCTGTTCTGCGGGCGGGCGATGACGCGCACCCGGGGGTCGCGCAGGGCGTACTGCTGGGCGACGGCGAGGGTGCCGTCGGTGGAGGCGTCGTCGACGACGACGACCTCCACGCGCTGGTGGGTCTGGCCGAGTGCGGAGCGCAGGGCGCGGTCGAGCGTGGCGCTCGCGTTGTACGCGCCCACGACCACGGTGACCGTGTACGCGGTCGGTTCGACGTGCTGGTAGTTCATCGCGAGCGCCCCTCGGCCTCCATCCAGGTGTCGTCGGTCCGCTGCACCGGGATGGGCCGCGTGACCGTGTGGGGCGGGTACGGGGTGGCCCGGCCGGCAGCGGCGTACGGGGCATGGCTCTGGTACTGCGGCTGCGGATAGGGCTGGAAGCCCGGGTCCTCGTACGGCTCAGGGGTGGGGAACCGTTCCTCCATCGCGACCTCGGGCGGCGCCGCGGGGACGCGCCCTCGGTGGCGGCCCGCGAACAGGTGGTCGGCGACGGTGCCGGCCGTGGACGGCGTGGGCGCCAGCTCCTCCATGACCCGGGTGAAGTCACGGGTGGACAGCCAGAACTTGTACATGATCACGAGCTCGAAGAGGCCGAGCAGTGCGGCGGAGACGGCCGTGGTCCACAGGATCTGCCCGATCAACGGTCCCACGATGAAGATGAACATCTGGAACTCGATGCCGCTGATCAGGTGCGGCCTGACACGGCTGCGCAGGAGCGCCTGACGCACCCGGGTGTACCAGGGGAAGCGCCCCCGGAACTGGGCGTGCAGGTCGACGACTTCACCCGTTCCGGAGTGCTGCTTCAGCACCTCGGCCTCGACGCCGGGGTTCTCCCGGAGCAGGTCCTCCATGAAGACGACCTTGGGCTCGGCCTCGGGCTCCTGCGCCGCCCGGGCCTGCGCCTCGACCGCCTTCCGCTCCGCCGTCACCTTCTCGATCTTCGTACGCATGGACATGCGCATCTTGTAGATCTGCAGGGCGTCGACATAACGCAGCATGTCGAGGAAGACCACGACGAGCGCCGCGAGCAGGTAGTAGGCCTCGTGCGTGCGCAGGTACTGGCCGCCCATCAGGGCGAGGGCGCAGAACAGCACGCGGATGCGGTCGAAGACGTAGTCGAGCCAGCCGCCGAAGACGGAGCCATTGCCCTTGAGACGAGCGAGTTTGCCGTCGATGCAGTCGAGGATGAAGCTCACGTGGTAGAGGGCGGCTCCGATGATGAGCGAGGTCTGGTCACCGCGCAGGAAGAGCCACGCCGAGCCGAGGCCGACGAAGAGCGCGGCCCAGGTGACGCGGTTCGGGGTGACGCAGCGGAAGCGGGCCAGCCAGCACAGCATCCGGGTCGCCACGGGGTCGACCAAGAGCACTGTCCACCAGGCGTCACGCTTCTTGCACGTGAGCTTCTGAACAGCTCTCAAGGACAGCTTTCTCATTGACCCTCAGCCTCGACCCGACTGAGGCTCGACACCTCAGAGTCTTCACGTGCAGTTCACATCACATTCGGTTGCCGTTCTAAACGGGAACCGGCGCGAGGGATCTTTGCTCTTTCAATAAAGACTCGTCAAGCGAAAACTCAAAAGCCTCTAAATACGGACCCATTGGGGCAGTGAATCGAGGTAAATAACGGACAAATTTGCCGCTTATATGACATCTACCCGATAAGGCAACGTCAAACGATCTTCACAAACGCGCGCGTGACATGGACCACCCCGTGGCGCGTACAACCTTCACAACCGTCAGGACGTCCGCGAGGCCGGAGAACTGACGGCGACCAGGACGTGATAGCGCGCCGAATTCTGTCTATAGTGCTCCGATATCCGGCCGATCTTCGCACGCCCGTACGCCCGCCGGGCGCACCGGGACGCGTTGCCCCCTCTCGCGCCGGCCGCACGACGAGGCCTTGCGGCCCCGGCGATCCCCCACGGACCCTCCGCCGTTCCGCGTGCGACCACCAGACGGCCGCGTCCCGGAGGATTGCGATCACTATGAGTCATGCCACCGCCACGCACAGCCGACGGCGCCCGCAGGGGCGGCGGGGCCGTCCGGCGAAGCCGCCGCGCTCCCGCGGCAGCCGTGTCCGGCGCATCATCCTGTGGACCC
Source organism: Streptomyces sp. DS1-CR2 (assembly GCF_055760475.1). NCBI lineage: Bacteria > Bacillati > Actinomycetota > Actinomycetes > Kitasatosporales > Streptomycetaceae > Streptomyces > Streptomyces sp. DS1-CR2. The sequence continues at coordinate 6,589,588 of NZ_CM147085.1, read as the reverse complement.
TGGTGGTGCTCGTCCTGGCCGCCGGCGGCACCGGCTACTGGCTCTACAGCAGCCTCAACGGCAATCTCCACGGCGTCGACCTGGACGAAGCACTCGGCAAGAACCGCCCCGAGAAGCTGCCCACGTCCGGCCAGAACATCCTGGTCCTCGGCTCGGACTCGCGCGCAGGAGCCAACGCGGACCTGGGCGCCGGCAAGGTCGCCGGCGCGCGCTCCGACACCGCCCTTGTGATGCACATACCCGAGGGCCGCACGCAGGCCACCGCGGTGAGCATCCCGCGCGACACCCTGGTCACGCGGCCCGAGTGCACCAAGTCGGACGGCTCCACCATCCCGGCTGCTAAGCGCGTGATGTTCAACTCCGTGTACTCGCTAGCCGGTCCGGCCTGTGTGGTCAAGACCGTCGAGCAGATGTCCGGCGTGCGCATGGACCACTTCATGGAGATCGACTTCTCGGGCTTCAAGGGGCTCGTGGACGCGATAGGCGGCGTCACCGTCACCGTCGACAAGCCGATCCACGACACGTCCAGCGGCCTGGACCTGAGCGCGGGCACCCACAAGCTCGACGGCACCCAGTCCCTCGCGTTCGTGCGGACGCGGCACGGCGTCGGCGACGGCAGCGACCTCGGCCGTATCGGGCTCCAACAGCAGTTCATGATCGCCCTGTTGGGCGAGATCAAGAAGCAGGACCTGCTGGGCAGCCCCACGAAGACCTACAAGATCGCCAACAGTCTCACCTCGTCGCTCACTACCGACTCCGAGCTGGCCTCCCTCAAGTCGCTCGCCGACTTCGGACGCAGCATGAACGGCGTCGACCCGGCGAGCATGGAAACGATCATGCTGCCCGTGCGGTACGACACCGCGGACCCGAACCGCGTGGTGCCCGCCGAACCGCAGGCGAGAACCCTGTGGAAGGCCATCCGCACCGGGTCCGAGGTCCCCGAGTCCGCCAAGAAGTCACCCGCGCACGGGACTTCGCAGTGAGCGGGGCGCGGGTCCGTGCGCGGGCCCGCGCCGCTTCACGCGAGGCCCGCGCCGGGTGGCGGCGGACGTCAGATCCGGTACCAGTCGCCGAGGGCCAGACCCTGGCCCTCGGCCTGGTGGGAGATCCACAGCGCGCCGCTCTCGTCGACCGCTGCGAGGGTCACCCTGCCGTACGCGTCGACCGCGAGGCCGGGGCCGCCGACGCAGCGCCGCCCGGTGTCGGACCACCACACGCCGTTAGCCTCGGACTCGTTGACGAACGCGGAGAGCATGATCGCGCCGGTCGCGCCGCGGTGCGCGAGGACCGTGCAGTCGTAGCCGTCGATGAACGTGCGGACGGCGGCGAGCTGGGTGTCGTCGGTCGCGGATCCGAGCGCGGCCGGCCAGTTGCCGGGGCGCTGTGCAACGATGCCGCCCGCAGGGGCGGACCAGTAGAACGAGACCCGCTCCCTGGCCGTCTCCAGGCCGACGGCGCTGCCCGCGACGGGCACTTGGGGAATGTCCTGGCCGCGCAGCAGCTGCCCGCCCGCCTCCGCCTGATACCAGTGCAGCGCCGACCCGCGGGCGGGCGCGAGGAGTTCGATGCGGCCCGACGCGGTGACGGCGGGGGCGAGTCCGTGGACGGCCTGCTCGCCGCCGAGGTCCTCCCACGGCTGCCACTTGCCGCCCGCGCCTTCGCGCCGCAGATGCACGCCGCCGGCGCCGTTGCGGACGAAGACGTGGACCGTGCCGGAGGCGTCGGCCACCCCGGACGGACGGCCGAACTTGCGCGCCGCCTCGGGGTCCTTGTACGGGTTGCCGAGGCCGCGCCACTCCGAGAGCGGACGGCCGGTCTGGTACTGGATGGCGTGCACGATGTCGACGGTGACCGTGCCGTCGGCGCGGCGCCTGGCGCGCCTGCCGAGGAGATGGACGTAGCCGTCCGCTCCCTGAGTGAGCGACATGAACCGCACGTGCGGGGCGGCGAAGAACTCGGGGCCCGTCCAGCGCGTGGCTCCCGGCCGGTCCTGTGTCCAGCGCTGGACACCGCCGGCCACGGGCAGATAGGCCGTCAGCCGCCCGTCCTTACCGAGGAAGAGCCACCGCCCGGTCTCGACGCCGACCGGTTCCAGGTACTCACCGGGCCGGCCTTCGGGCGCCTGTGCTCCCCTGACGCTCGCCGCGCTCGCAGACCTCATCGGCATGACGGGATGCCACCCTCCCTCAGAACTCCGGCCCGGCTTGGCGCACGGATCCTGAAATTTACTATCATAGGCGTGCCGCTGTCGACAGAGGGGCATCCCCACACTCGCCCCGCCAGCCGAGTCACGCCCCCTGGCCCGCCTCCTCCGCCCGCCCCAGCCGGCTGTGCGAGCGCCCGTACACCAAGTACACGACGAAGCCGAGCACCATCCAGACGGCGAAGCGGAGCCAGGTCTCCGCGGGCAGGTTCAGCATCAGCCACAGGGACGCGAGCACCGACAGGATCGGGATGAACGGCACCAGGGGGGTGCGGAAGGCGCGGGGCAGGTCGGGGCGGGTGCGGCGCAGGATGATGACGCCGAGCGCGACGACGACGAAGGCGAAGAGCGTGCCGATGTTCACCAGTTCCGCGAGCTCGCTGAGGCTGGTGAACCCGGCCAGGATCGCGATGATCACGCCGAGCAGGATGGTCGGCCGGTACGGGGTCTTGAACTTCGGGTGCACGACGGAGAAGAAGCGGGGCAGCAGCCCGTCTCGGCTCATCGCGAAGAACACCCGGGTCTGGCCGAGGAGGAGGATCAGGCAGACCGTCGTCAGGCCGACCGCGGCGCCGAAGCTGATGACGCCCGCGTACCAGGGGTGCCCGGTGGCCTTGAAGGCGTCGGCGAGCGGGGCGTCGATGGACAGCTCGCTGTACTTCTGCATGCCCGTGACGACGATCGACACCGCCACGTAGAGCGTCGTGCAGATGAAGAGGGAGCCCAGGATGCCGCGCGGCATGTCCCGCTGCGGGTTCTTCGTCTCCTCGGCGGCGGTGGCGACGACGTCGAAGCCGATGAAGGCGAAGAAGACCACGGAGGCTGCGGTGAAGATGCCCATGACGCCGAAGTCGGTGGGCGCGTAGCCGAACATCAGCTGGATGAGCGGGGACTGGATGCTGCTGCCCGCCTCCTGCGGCTGTGCCTTCGGGATGAAGGGCTTGTAGTTGTCGGCCGTGATGAAGAAGGCCCCCGCGATGATCACGATGAGGACGACGGCCACCTTGATGGCGACGACGACCGTGGTGACGCGGGCGGAGAGCTTCATCCCGAGGACGAGGATGACGGTGAGCACCAGGACCAGGGCGGCGGCGAGGATGTCGAAGCCGAACCCCGTGGCCCCGTCCCGCCCGCTCAGCGACTCGGGCAGATGCCAGCCCGCGTTGTCCATCAGCGAGCGCACGTAGCCCGACCAGCCGACGGCGACCACCGCCGTGCCGAGCGCGAATTCGAGGACCAGGTCCCAGCCGATGATCCAGGCGGGGAGTTCGCCGAGCGACGCGTACGAGAAGGTGTAGGCGGACCCGGCGACCGGGACGGTGGAGGCGAACTCCGCGTAGCACAGCGCGGCGAGGCCGCAGACGACGCCGGCCACGACGAACGCCAGCGCCACCGAGGGGCCCGCGTTCTCCTTGGCGACTTTGCCGGTGAGGACGAAGATGCCGGTGCCGATGATGACACCGACCCCGAACACGGTGAGGTCCAGAGCGGACAGCGACTTCTTGAGTGCGTGCTCCGGCTCCTCAGTGTCCAAGATCGACTGTTCGACCTTCTTCGTCCTGAAGAGGGTGCTGCTCACGGGCGTACCTCCCACGCATTGTCGTCCTCGACATGATCGAGGGGGCTTTCGCTCCGTATGTCCCGGCGCGGGCGCGTTCACGCGAATGGGCCGGTCCCACCACCCTTGCGTGGTGGTGGGACCGGCCCATGGAGCAGCCTCTGCAGGGTCAGTCGCGCACGGGCTCCACGGCGTCCGCGGCCGTGGCGCGCTCGAAGCGACCGTCCAGCTTGGCGACCAGACCGGTGACCTGACGCGCGATGTCGGGGGCCGTGAGGCCGATCTCGGCCATGACCTCCTTGCGCGAGGCGTGGTCGAGGAAGCGCGGCGGGATGCCGAAGTCGCGCAGCGGTACGTCGACGCCCGCGTCGCGCAGGGCCTGCGCGATCGCCGAACCGACGCCTCCCACGCGGGAGTTGTCCTCGACGGTGACGACGACGCGGTGCTGCTCGGCGAGCGGCGCGAGCGCCTCGTCGACCGGCTTGACCCAGCGCGGGTCGACGACGGTCGTGGTGATGCCCTGCTTGTCGAGGAGGCCGGCGATCTCCAGGCACATCGGGGCGAGCGCCCCGACGGAGACGAGGAGCACGTCCGGCTTGGCGGCCGACGCCCTGCGCAGCACGTCCATGGAGCCGACCTTGCCGACGGCCGGGACCGCGGGTCCGACGACGCCCTTCGAGTAGCGGACGACGGTCGGCGCGTCGTCGACCTCGACGGCCTCGCGCAGCTGGGCGCGCAACTGCTCGGCGTCGCGCGGGGCGGCCAGGCGCAGGCCGGGGACGACCTGGAGCATGGACATGTCCCACATGCCGTTGTGCGAGGCGCCGTCGTCGCCCGTGACGCCGGCCCGGTCCAGAACGAAGGTGACGCCGCACTTGTGCAGCGCGACGTCCATGAGGACCTGGTCGAAAGCGCGGTTGAGGAACGTCGCGTAGACCGCGAAGACCGGGTGCACCCCGCCGGTGGCGAGGCCCGCGGCCGAGGTGGCGGCGTGCTGCTCGGCGATGCCGACGTCGTAGATGCGGTCGGGGAAGGCGTCGGCGAAGTTCTTCAGGCCGACGGGCTGGAGCATCGCGGCGGTGATCGCGACGATGTCCTCGCGGTCGTGGCCGAGCTTGACCATCTCGTCGCCGAAGACGGACGTCCAGCTGGCGGCCGAGGCCTTGATGGGCAGGCCGGTGTCCGGGTGGATCGGGCCGATGCCGTGGAAGCGGTCGGCCTCGTCCTGCTCGGCGGGCTTGTAGCCGCGGCCCTTCTCGGTGAGGCAGTGCACGATGACCGGTCCGCCGAACCGCTTGGCGCGGGCCAGGGCCGACTCCAGGGCCTCGATGTCGTGGCCGTCGATGGGGCCGACGTACTTCAGGCCGAGGTCCTCGAACATGCCCTGCGGGGCGATGAAGTCCTTGAGGCCCTTCTTGGCGCCGTGCAGGGTCTCGTAGAGCGGGCGGCCGACGACCGGCGTGCGCTCCAGGAGGTCCTTGCCGCGGGCCAGGAACCGCTCGTAGCCGTCCGTGGTGCGCAGGGTGGCCAGGTGGTTGGCGAGGCCGCCGATGGTGGGGGCGTACGAGCGCTCGTTGTCGTTGACGACGATCACGAGGGGGCGGTCCTTGGCGGCCGCGATGTTGTTCAGGGCCTCCCAGGCCATGCCGCCCGTGAGGGCTCCGTCGCCGATCACGGCGACGACGTGGTCGTCCTTGCCGCGCACCTCGTTCGCCTTGGCGAGGCCGTCGGCCCAGCCGAGGACCGTGGAGGCGTGCGAGTTCTCGATCACGTCGTGGTCGGACTCGGCGCGCGAGGGGTAGCCGGACAGGCCGCCCCTGGTGCGCAGCTTGGCGAAGTCCTGCCGGCCGGTGAGCAGCTTGTGCACGTAGGACTGGTGACCGGTGTCGAAGAGCACCCGGTCCTTCGGCGAGTCGAAGACCCGGTGCAGCGCGATGGTGAGCTCGACGACGCCGAGGTTGGGGCCGAGGTGGCCGCCGGTCTTGGATACCGCGTCGACGAGGAAGGTCCGGATCTCGCCGGCCAGCTGGTCCAGCTGTTCCAGGCTGAGCCGGTCCAGATCGCGCGGTCCCGTGATGCGGGTCAGCAGCGGCACCCGTGCCTCCTTGCGATAGAGCTGTTCGAGCTTTTGCCGGGCCTGTCGAGTCTAATGTTCCGCCTCAGCGCGCGGCGCCCGGGCTGTGCGTTGTACGTCACGCGATCGGCCGTACCCGGGGGGTACGCACGTTCGGTAGCGCTCTCATGACATGGCTGTGCCCGGCGTCGTCATTGGCGCCGGGCACAGGATCCAGGGAGCGTCGTGACCGCTAGGCGCGGCCCGCCGACTTCTGGGTCTTGCGGGTGACCGAGTCGATGACGACCGTGGCGAGGAGCACGCCACCGGTGATCATGTACTGGATCGGCGTGGCGATGCCCTGAAGGGCAAGGCCGTACTGGATCGACGTGATCACGAGGACACCGAGCAGGGCGTTCCACGTGCGGCCCCGGCCGCCGAAGAGGCTGGTGCCGCCGATGACGGCCGCCGCGATGACGTTCATCAGGAGGTCGCCGGAGCCGGCGCTCTGGTTGGCCGCCGCGATCTTGGAGGCCCAGAAGAGACCGCCGACCGCCGCGAACAGACCCGCGACGGCGAAGACCGAGACACGGACCGCCGTGACGTTGATACCGGCGCGGCGCGACGCCTCGACGCTGCCGCCGAGCGCGAAGATCTTGCGGCCGTACGAGGTGCGGCGCAGCACGAAGTCGCTGCCGACCAGGACGATCGCGAACAGCAGCACGGCGAGCGGCAGGCCCTTGTACTGGTTGAACATGATCGCCACGCCGAAGGCCGCGATCGCGAGCAGCACCGTGCGCAGCACGAGCTCGCTCATCGGGCGGGACGGGATGCCGGCGGCCTCGCGGCGCCGGTTGCCGAGGAACGCCGTCAGGAAGTACGCGGCGACCGCGACGATCGCGAGCCCGTAGGCGGCCGCGACGTCCGAGAAGTAGTACGTGGTGAGCTTGCCGACCACGCCGTCGCTGTCGATGTTGATCGTGCCGTTGGAGCCGAGGATCTGGAGCATGAAGCCGTTCCAGAACAGCAGGCCGGCCAGGGTCACGGCGAACGCGGGGGCGCCGATCCGGGCGAAGAAGAAGCCGTGCAGGGCGCCGATGACGGCACCGGCGGCGAGGGCGGTGAGGACCGCGACCCACTCGTTGACGCCGTGGGTCACGCTCATCACTGCCGTGATCGCCGCGGAGACACCCGAGACGGAGCCCACCGACAGGTCGATCTCGCCGAGCAGCAGCACGAAGATGATGCCGACCGACATCATGCCCGTCGCGACCATGGCGACGAAGATGTTGTTGAGGTTCTCGGCGCCCAGGAACGCCGAGTTCAGGCTCTGGAAGATCGCGCAGATGACGATCAGGCCGATGACGACCGGCGTCGCGCCGAGGTCACCGGCGCGCATCTTGCGCTTGAACTCGCTTATGTAGCCCGCGAATCCCTGCTCGCGGACGAGGAGGCGGGGGTCGATGGCCACGCTCGCGTCGCCCGCGGCCGCCGGGGCGTCCACGGCGGTGTGCGGCTTGTCGGTCTTTTCGATGCTCACTTCTGAGCCTCCGCGTTGCTGCGCGCCGCACGACGGGTCACGGCGTTGTCCGTGGCGCCGGTGATGGCGGAGATGATCTCTTCCTGCGAGGTGGTCTTGACCTCGAAAACGCCGTTGTTGCGGCCGAGCCGCAGGACGGCGACCTTGTCGGCGACGGCCTTCACATCGGCCATGTTGTGGCTGATGAGGATGACCGCGTGCCCGCGCTCGCGAAGACGCTCGACGAGGTCGAGGACCTGCGCGGTCTGCTCGACACCGAGGGCTGCCGTCGGCTCGTCGAGGATGACCAGCTTGGGCTCGCCGAGCATGGAGCGGGCGATGGCCACGACCTGGCGCTGACCGCCGGAGAGCGAGGCGATCGGGATGCGCACGCTCGGGATGCGGATGGAGAGCGTCTCGAGGAGCTCCCTGGAGCGGCGCTCCATCTCGACCTCGTCGAGGACACCGCGGCGCTTGAGCTCACGGCCCAGGAAGAGGTTGCCGACGACGTCGATGTTGTCGCACAGCGCGAGGTCCTGGTAGACGGTCGCGATGCCCAGGTTCTGGGCGTCGTGCGGCTTGTTGACCGCGACGGCCTTGCCGTCCCACTCGATGACACCTTCATCAATGGGGTGCACACCGGCGATCGTCTTGACAAGGGTGGACTTTCCGGCACCGTTGTCGCCGACCAGGGCGACCACCTCACCGGCGTGGACCTCAAGCTCTACATCGGTGAGCGCCTGGACGGCACCGAATCGCTTGGAGACTCCGCGCAACGCCAGCACGGGCGTAGCGGACACGTGAACCATCTCCTTCGCCGCCAAAGGCCTGACCCGGCGGGAGGTTGAACAGAAAAGACTGAGAGGGGGGTGCGTACGTGCAGGGATGGTGCTGTCGTACGTCGTTCCGTCCGGCGCCCCGCCGTTGAGCTTGCGGGGCTGTCGGCGGCGGGGCGCCGGACGTGCTCACACGGGGCGCTCCTTCACGGTGCGCTCATGTCCCGTGCAGGACCAGGGAGTTGCCGAAGGGCGACTCCGGCGTGGTTACTTCAGGCCGATCTTGGCGCAGGCGGCCTTGTACTTGGCCGTGCAGATCTCGCCCAGGGTGTAGTAGCCCTGCTTGACGACCGTGTCCTTGATGTTGTCCTGGGTCAGGGAGACCACCGGGACGATCACGGAGGGGACACCCTTCTCGGTGCCGCTGTCGACCGTGCCGGTCTTGATGGAGTCGAGGCTCTCACCCTTGGCGACGGCGACGGCCATCTTGGCGACGGTCTCGGCCTCCTGCGGGTACGACTTGAAGACGCTCATGTTCTGGTCGCCCGTGACGATCCGCTGCACACCCGCGAGCTCGGCGTCCTGGCCGGTGACCGGCGGGAGCTTGCTCAGGCCCGCGCCCTTGAGCGCGGTGATGATGCCGCCCGCCATGCCGTCGTTGGCGGAGTAGACACCGGCGATCTTGCTCTTGCCGATCGCGGAGATGGCGCCTTCCATGTTCTGGTTGGCGTTCTCCGGCTTCCACTCCTTGGTGTCGTAGGACTTGGCGATGGCCACCTTGCCCTTGAGCACCGAGAGCGCGCCGTCCTTGAACTGCTTCGCGTTCGGGTCGGTGATCGCGCCGTTCATCATGACGATCTTGGAGCTGGGCTTGGCCTTGTCACCCATGGCCTTCAGCAGCGCCTCGCCCTGCGTCTTGCCGACCTCGGTGTTGTCGAACGAGGTGTACGCGGCGATCGGACCCTCGGCCAGGCGGTCGTACGCGACGACGGGGATGCCGGCGGCCTTGGCCTTCGTCACCCCGCCGGCGACGGCCTTGTAGTCGACCGCGTCCAGGATCAGCACGTCGACCTTCTTGGTGATCATCGTGTCGATCTGCTGGGACTGGACGGTCGCGTCCTGCTTGGCGTTCAGGTACTCGACCTTGCCCTTGCCATGGGTCAGCGTCGAAATCTGCTTCTCAATGATCGGCTTGTCGAACTTCTCGTAGCGCGCGGTCTGGTTCTCCGGCAGCAGCAGGCCGACCGTGATGGCGTCGCCCTTCTTGGGGCTCGCCTTGTCGCCGCTGCCCTTGTCGCCGGACTCCTTGGCGCTGCCGCAAGCGGCGAGAGAGACGGCCATACCAGTGGCACAGAACGCAACGGCGGCACGACGCATACGCGTATTCACTTCAGAAACCTCCCTGACGAGGCCGCGACGTTGCGGCCGAGGTAGCGGGAAGTCAACTCGGCCGCAACCCCGGCGTCAAGGAGTAAATCCTTAACGAGATGGCAACGGTGTCATGCGTTCTCTAAGTGAAGGCAGGTGTAGCCACAGCCAGAGATCCGTCCAATAGGGTCGAATCGCCCATCTCGCTGAGTGCCAGGGCGAGCGCCCCGAGCACCTCCGCGCGGCCGCCCAACGCCCCTGGAAGGACGGACAGTTGACGCGCCGCACTGGGGATCGCATAGCGCCCCACGGACTCCCTGATGGGCCCGAGGACCAGCTCTCCGGCCTCCGCCAGATCGCCGCCGAGGACGACCCGGCTGGGGTTGAGCAGGTTGCAGAGATTCGCGACACCACTGCCGATGTGACGGCCCACGTCGGCGATCACCCGCCGGCACCCCGGGTCACCGTCCCGCGCGAGCCGCACGACACCCTCCATGGTCAGATCGGTCCCGTGGCTGGACTGGAGCAGCGGCAGCACGTACCGGGCCGCCGTGAAGGTCTCCAGACACCCGCGGTTGCCGCAGCGGCACACCGGGCCCGACTCGTCGAGCGTGATGTGCCCGATCTCGCCGGCCGTTCCCCCCGGACCCCGGTAGATCTTCCCGGAGATCACGAGCCCGGCCCCGACACCGCTGGCGACCTTGATGTACGCGAGGTCCTTGACGCCGCGCCCGCTGCCCCAGACCAGCTCGCCGAGGGCGCCCAGGTTGGCGTCGTTGTCGACGTGCACGGGCACGCCGAGGCGCCTGCTCATCTCCTCGGCAGGCTTGGTGCCGGTCCAGCCCGGCAGGATCGACGTGGAGCCCAGCGTGCCGCTCTCGACGTCGATGGGACCCGGGACGCCGAGCCCGACGCCCGCCACCTTCGTACGGTCCACGCCGGTGGCCGCCACGAGCCGCTCGACGAGCTCCTCGGCCCGGTCGAAGCCCTGCGCCGCGGAGGCGTCCACATCGAGGGGTTCGGCCTCCTCGGCGAGCACCTGGTGGGCGAGGTTGCCGATCGCCACGCGCAGGTGGGTGTGGCCGAAGTCGACACCGATGACGATGCCCGCGTCGCCGCTGAGCGAGACGCTGCGGGCCCTGCGTCCACCGGCCGAGGTGGGCGTGACCTCGACCGTTCCCCCGTCCTTGAGCTCCCGGACGATGTTGGACACCGTCGCCGCGGACAGGCCCGTCGTCCTCGCGATCTCCGCCTGCGTGAGCGAACCCGCGAGCCGCACGGCGCGTACGACCCGCTCCAGATTGGCCCGATGCAGCGACGACTGCGACCCCGGAGTCTCCACGACGACCTCCTGCGTGCGAGGCCGCTTCGATGAGGCCTCGGCGTATGTCCAACTATTGAACTCTAAGCTGAGCCTTTCGGGTTGCCTCCCGTCAAGAGCTTGAGCGATACCCGGCGCAGAAGAGCACAGAAGAGCACACACGGGCGCGGACAGGGGTGAGGGCCCGGTTCCGGACGAGATGTTCCGGAACCGGGCCCTCACCCGCAGTGTCCGAGGCGTTACTTGAGCGCCCCCGCGGTCAGGCCCTGCACGACCTGGCGCTGGAAGATGATGTACGCCCCGAGCACTGGCAGCATCGCCATCACGAGGCCGGCGAACAGGCCCGACCAGTCACCCTTGTAGCCCTGGCTGGTCGCGAGCTCCACCAGCCCCTGGGCCAGCACCCTCTTGTCCGGTTCGGTGTTGAGCACCGTCGGCAGCATGTACTGGTTCCACTGCCCCAGGAAGTTGAAGATCCCCACGCTGATCAGGCCCGGCTTGGCCATCGGCAGCATGATCTGGAAGAACGTCCTGGTGTGCGAGGCGCCGTCGACGAACGCCGCCTCCGCGATCGATGTCGGCAGCGTCCTGAAGAACGACGTCAGGAAGAAGACCGTGAACGGCAGCGAATACGCGATGTAGGCGACGATCAGGCCCTGCAGCGAGTTCAGGAGGTGCAGGTTCTGCATCACGTAGAACAGCGGCACCAGGGCCAGCATGATCGGGAAGCTCATTCCTCCGACGAAGAGGAAGTAGATGAACCGGTTGCCCGGGAAGTCGAAGCGGGCCAGGACGTACGCGGCCATGGAGCCGAGAACGAGCGTGCCGACCAGCGAACAGCCCACCACGATCAGGGTGTTGGCGAAGTACTGGCTCATGTGGGCCTGGGACCAGGCGCGTGACCAGTTCTCGAAGTGCAGCTTGTCCGGCAGCGACCAGGGCGAGCTGAAGATCGAGTTGTCGTCCTTGAAGGACGTCATCACCGCCCAGAGCAGCGGCATGACGACCATGATCGCCCAGATGACGAGGACACCGTGCGAGAAGACGTTGAGGACCGTTCCCTCGCTCTTCTCCGTGACGGCCGGGGCCGCCGTCTTGCTCACCGGCGGACGGTCCTCGATGGGTCCGGCGGGCGGGATGTCAGTGGTCTTCATGGTCAGAACTCCAGCCGCTCGCGCCGGCCGAGCCGCATCACGACGGCTGCGAACAGCAGCGTGACGATGAGCAGGGCGACGCCGATCGTTGTGGCGTAGGCAGCGTTGGCGTCGCGGAACGCCGATTGGTACACGTACAGCGGCAGGACCGTGGTGGAGTAGTCGGGGCCGCCGGGGCCCACCGTCATGATCTGCACCGAGGCGAAGGCCTCCGCGCCGAGGGCCAGGATGCCCATGTAGACCCAGCCGGACTGCACGGTGTCCCAGAGCAGCGGCAGCGTGATCTTGAAGAAGGTGGTGAACCGGCTCGCGCCGTCGAGGAGCGCCGCCTCGTAGAAGTCCTTCGGGATGGACGCCATGCCGGCCGAGAAGAGCACGACGAAGAATCCGACGGTGCTCCAGACCAGGACGGCCATGACGCACCACAGAGCGAAGTTCGGGTCACCCAGCCAGTCCGGCTGGATGCTGCCGAGACCGATCGCCTTCAGCGTCCCGTTGATCACGCCGTCATTGGGGTTGAAGGCGAACCGGAAGAGGATGGCGACGATCGCGATCGAAAGAACCTGCGGGAAGAAATACGCGATCTTGTAGAACCCAGAACCACGTACTCCGGTGATGGCGGTGCCTTTTCGGCGCCGCCCACCGACATTGAGCATGAAGGCGAAGAAGAGCGCGAGGCCCAGCGTCACCAGCGGCAGCAGCAATGCCAGCAACACACTGTGCTGCAAGGACTTCCAGAAGACATCGTCCTGGAACAACCGCTTGTAGTTGGCGAAGCCGACCATCTTGAAGTCCGGGCTCAGGCCGGTCCAGTCCGTGAACGAATAATAGATGGACTGGATGAACGGCCAGATGACGAAGACTGCATACAACGCCAAGGGGGCCACCAGGAACCCCGCAATGAACCTGTACTTGCCGTGTTGCATGGTTTACCGACCCCGATCGATTCGCGGGTGCCGCCGCTGATGACGCGTGCGCACGAGTTCTTACTGGTGCTTGTAGTGCTTGATGGACTGGTCCTTGGCAGCCGCGTCCGCGAACGCCTGGATCTTCTTGATGGCCTCGGCCGGGGTCAGCCGTCCGGCCATCATCTCGCCCAGGCAGGAGACGCCGATCTGCTCCTTCTGGAGCTTCACGTACCAGTCCTGCAGGCGCGGGTTGACCACGTTGTCACCGGCCTTCTCCAGGGCCGCGACACCGGACTTGAGGCCCGGGGTCAGCTCGATACCGTCGGTGCCGCCGTTGAACGCCGAGAGCGACTTGACGGAGGAGGTGAAGTTCTTCGAGGAGGCCTCGGAGAGCATGATGCGCAGCTGCTCCATGCCACCCTCGACGTTGTTCGCCTTGGCCGGGACGATGAAAGGCTCGCCGCCGGACGCCCAGATGGTGCCGAAGGGCATCTTGTCGCTGGAGTCGAGGCCGGTGGGCGCGCCGACCGCCAGGTCGAAGTCACCGGGGATGACCTTCGCGGACTCGTTCTCCACCCAGGAGCCGTTCGGGATGAACAGCGCCTTGCCCTTGGCCCACGCGGTCTGCGACTGGATGTGGTCGATGCCGGGCGTGCCCTTGAGGACGTAGCCCTTCTTGTAGAGCTCGTAGTACGCCTCGAAGGCGGCCTTGACGGCCGGGTGCTTCCACGCGTTCGGCTCCAGGTTGTCGATCTTGTCGAGAACCTCGCGGCCGCCGATCTTGGCGATGAAGGGGTAGAGCGAGAACGGCAGGTAGTACGGGTACTTGCCCGCGTACGTCCAGCCGGCGATGCCCTTCTTCTTCGCCTTGGCGCACAGGGCGAGCATGTCGTCCCAGGTCTCCGGGTACTGCGCGTCGAGGCCGTCCAGGGCCTTCTGCGAGTACCAGACGCCGTAGACCGTGTACGCGTAGTACATGATCCAGACCGGGTCGCCCTCAAGCTGGCCCATCTCGACGATGCCGGGGCGCAGAGTGTCGCGGACCTTCTTGGACGGGTCGTCGATCGACGGCGCGTCCAGGAGCGGGGTCAGGTCGGTGAGCTGCTTCTTGCTGGCGAGGACGCCCATGTCCATCTGCTCGGCGCCCGAGTTGTCGATCAGGTCGGGGGGCGTGCCGCCGTTGAACTTCGGCTGCAGCTCCGACTGGATCTTCTGCGTCTTGTGGAAGACGATCTTGGCCTTGGGGAACGCCTTCTTGTACTCGGCGTTGGCGTCCGTGGCGTACTTCGTGCCGAAGCCGCCGTCGAAGATGGTGACCGCGAGCGGCGCGGTCTCGTTCACGCCGAGCGGGTTCTTCTTGGACGTCTTGCCCTTCTTGGCCTTGTCCCCCGAACCGCTGTCGCTGCTCGCGCAGGCCGACAGGAAGCTCATCGTGGGAACGGCGACCAGACCGAGTGCGGCGGACCGCTTGATCAGATCGCGGCGGCCGAAGCCCTCACCATTGTTATGGGCGGAAGTGGATCCCATGCTCAAGTCCTCGCCTTCTCCAGGACTCAGGCGGTGAACCGGATCCTCCCCGGCACCGCGGTGATGTGAAGCTGGGGTCGTGCCTGATGTCTACACGCCGGGATCGGTCGGAAACACAGGCCGACGGCGCTCCGATACGCGCCTCACCGTTTCCCCCATCCCCCGCGCTGTCCGCGGCCGGTGGAAACGGCTGAGCAGACGCCGACAGGTATAGTCCACTTCACGTCAACTGGGCAAGATCGAGTGCAGGTTTGGACGGCGTTCTTTCCCGAGTTGAGACCTCTCGGATATATGAGGCACCCATGAGCGGCCATGCGTGCCGGGCGACCGATGACCTCGCTTAATGGATGGTCGCGCCAGTCTTCTCGTCCCGCGCGCCGCACACGCCGATCCCAACACCTTGACACCACAGGCGACTTACCTCCCTACTGGACCCTGCGCTGCGAACTGACAACGTTGTCTCGCGCCGGGAGGGTGCACGCGAATGGACGGCAGATCCAGACACAGACTCAAGGCCACGGCCGCCCTGGGGGCGGCCTCACTCGCGCTCGTCGCCGCCGGTCAGGGAGCGTCCGCCGCGTCCCCCGGCCAACAGCCCCGCGCCGAGCGCGAGTTCAGCTCCTCGTTCGAAACGGGCGATCCCGCCCCCACCTGGCTGAACACCGTGGATACCGCCGCGGACGGCACGAAGCGGTCGTCCGGGGTCGACGGCGGCGACAGCGGCGGATTTCCGGGCAATGTCAACAGCCATGTCACGGAGGTCCGCGCCAGCGACGAGAACGCGGGCGGCGGTGAGACCAAGGAGAACCTCCTCGACGGCGAGTCGAGCACCAAGTGGCTCTCCTTCGAGCCGACGGCCTGGGTCGAGTACGACCTGGACGCACCGGCCAAGATCACGACGTACGCCCTGACGTCGGCCAACGACCACGCCGAACGCGACCCGAAGGACTGGACCCTCAAGGGTTCCACCGACGGCAAGGAGTGGACGACGCTCGACACCCGCACAGGGGAGAGCTTCGCCGACCGCTTCCAGACCAAGAAGTACGACCTCCAGAACCCGGCCGAGTACCAGCACTTCCGGATCGAGTTCACCAAGAACAACGGCGCGGGCGACGCCACGCAGCTCGCCGACCTCCAGCTGGCCACCGCCGACACCGGCTCGCCCACGCCCGACGACATGCTGTCCCTCGTGGACAAGGGCCCCAGCGGCTCCCCCACCGCGAAGGCGGGCGCGGGCTTCACCGGCAAGAAGGCCCTGCGCTACGCGGGCACGCACAAGGCCGACTCGCGCGCGTACTCGTACAACAAGGTCTTCGACGTCGACGTGGCCGTCGCCCGTGACACGGAGCTCTCGTACAAGATCTTCCCGTCGATGGCGGACGGCGACCGCGACTACGACGCCACGAACGTCTCCGTGGACCTCGCCTTCACCGACGGCACCTATCTGAGCGACCTGAAGGCCACCGACAGCAACGGCGGGCTGCTGACGCCGCAGGGGCAGGGCGCGGCCAAGCGGCTCTACGTCAACCAGTGGAACGCCGTCGCCTCCTCCATCGGCTCGGTCGCGGCCGGCAAGACCGTCGACCGGATCCTGGTGGCGTACGACTCGCCGAAGGGCCCGGCGAAGTTCCGCGGCTGGGTCGACGACATCGCGCTGAAGGCCGCGAAGCCGGAGCCGCCGAAGGCGCATCTGTCGGACTACGCGGTCACGACCCGCGGCACGAACTCCAGCGGCGGCTTCTCGCGTGGCAACACGTTCCCGGCCACCGCGGTCCCCCATGGCTTCAACTTCTGGACGCCGGTGACCAACGCCGGCTCGCTCAGCTGGCTCTACGACTACAGCCGCGACAACAACGCGGACAACCTGCCGACGATGGAGGCGTTCAGCGCCAGCCATGAGCCCAGCCCCTGGATGGGCGACCGGCAGACGTTCCAGATGATGCCGTCGGCGGCGTCCGGCACCCCGGACACCTCCCGTACCGGCCGTGCGCTGCCGTTCAAGCACGAGAACGAGACGGCCCGCCCCTACTACTACGGGGTGCGCTTCGAGAACGGCCTCAAGGCCGAGATGACGCCGACCGACCACGCGGCGATGCTGCGCTTCACCTACCCCGGTGACGACGCGAGCGTGATCTTCGACAACGTCTCCGACCAGGCGGGCCTCACGCTCGACAAGGACAAGGGCATCGTCACCGGCTACTCGGACGTGAAGTCCGGGCTCTCCGCGGGCGCGACCCGGCTCTTCGTCTACGGCGTCTTCGACACCCCGGTCACCGGCGGCGACTCCGCCGGCGCCAAGGGCTACCTCCGCTTCAAGCCGGGCGCCGACAAGGCGGTCACCCTGCGTCTCGCGACGTCCCTGATCGGCATCGACCAGGCCAAGGCGAACCTCGCGCAGGAGCTGCCGTCCGGCTCGTCGTTCACGTCCGTACGGGACAGCGCCCGCGCGCAGTGGGACAAGCTCCTCGGCAAGGTCGAGGTGGAGGGCGCCACGGCCGACCAGCGCACCACGCTCTACTCGTCCCTGTACCGGCTGTACCTGTATCCCAACTCCGGCTTCGAGAAGGTCGGTTCTACGTACCAGTACGCGTCGCCGTTCTCGCCGATGCCGGGCCCGGACACCCCGACCCACACCGGCGCGAAGATCGTCGACGGCAAGCCGTACGTCAACAACGGCTTCTGGGACACGTACCGCACGACCTGGCCGGCCTACTCGCTCCTGACGCCCAAGAAGGCGGGCGAGCTCGTCGACGGGTTCGTGCAGCAGTACAAGGACGGCGGCTGGATCTCGCGCTGGTCGTCGCCGGGCTACGCGGACCTGATGACCGGCACGTCGTCGGACGTGGCGTTCGCCGACGCGTACGCCAAGGGCGTCAAGTTCGACGCCGAGGCGGCGTACAAGGCGGCCCTGAAGAACGCGAGCGTCGTGCCGCCCGCGGCCGGCGTCGGCCGCAAGGGCATGCAGACGTCGCCGTTCCTCGGCTACACGAGCACGGACACCCACGAGGGTCTGTCCTGGGCGCTTGAGGGATACCTCAACGACTACGGCATCGCGCAGATGGGCCAGGCCCTCTACAAGAAGACCGGTGAGAAGCACTACAAGGAGGAGTCGGAGTACTTCCTCAACCGGGCCCGCGACTACGTGAACATGTTCGACCCCAAGGCGGGCTTCTTCCAGGGCAAGAGCGAGAAGGGCGACTGGCGCGTCGAGTCGTCGAAGTTCGACCCGCGCATCTGGGGCTACGACTACACGGAGACCAACGCCTGGGGCTATGCCTTCACCGCCCCGCAGGACTCGCGCGGGCTCGCCAACCTCTACGGCGGCCGCGACGGCCTCGCCAAGAAGCTCGACACGTTCTTCGCCACCCCGGAGACGGCGACGAACGACGTCGCGGGCTCGTACGGCGGCGTCATCCACGAGATGACGGAGGCGCGTGACGTCCGGATGGGCATGTACGGCCACTCGAACCAGGTGGCGCACCACATCACGTACATGTACGACGCGGCGGGCCGGCCGTCCAAGACGCAGGAGAAGGTCCGCGAGGTCCTCTCCCGCCTCTACACGGGCAGCGAGATCGGCCAGGGCTACCACGGCGACGAGGACAACGGCGAGCAGTCGGCCTGGTACCTCTTCTCCTCGCTCGGCTTCTACCCGCTGGTCATGGGCAGCGGCGAGTACGCCATCGGCTCCCCGCAGTTCACGAAGATGACGCTGCACCTGGAGAACGGCAAGGACCTCCTCGTCAAGGCTCCCAAGAACAGCGCGAAGAACATCTATGTGCAGGGCCTGAAGGTCAACGGCAAGAACTGGACGTCGACGTCGCTGCCGCACTCGGTCGTCGCGAAGGGCGGAGTCCTGGAGTTCGCGATGGGCCCGAAGCCGTCGAAGTGGGGCACGGGCAAGAACGCGGCGCCGGTCTCGATCACGCAGGACGACAAGGTGCCGTCGCCGCGCAAGGACGCCATCACGGGTTCGGGCCCGCTGTTCGACAACTCCTCGGCGACGAGCGCGAGTTCGGAGTCGGTGGAGCTGCCGGTCGGCACTGACGGCGCGAAGGCCGTGCAGTACACGCTGACGTCGGACGACAGGGCGAAGGCCCCGGCGGGCTGGAAGCTGGAGGCCTCGGCCGACGGCTCGTCGTGGAAGACGCTGGACCAGCGGTCCGGCGAGTCCTTCTCCTGGGACAAGCAGACGCGGGCGTTCTCGGTGGGCGAGCCGGGCACGTACAAGCACTACCGGCTGGTGTTCGCCGGTGGGGCCGCGACGGTGGCGGAGGTGGAGCTGCTGTCGTGACGGAGTGAGTGACTCGCTCAACGGGCGGTGCGGGACCGGGAGTTGCCGGTCCCGCCCCGCCCGCCGTCGTGGGGTCAGCGCGGCTCGCGCAGGCCTGCGACGAGGAGCCCGACCAGCCGGCGCGCGTCGTAGCGGGGCGCTCTCGGCGCCGATGCAGAGCAAGTGAAGAAGGAGGCGAGGACTGCGTCGTCCAAACGAAAGGCCCTGGCTCCGCGCCATGGCCCGCGGCGCGACTGACGCGGCTCAGGAAGGGCAGGCGCCCGCCTTGTCGCCGCGGTAAGTGCGGTACAGCGGAGGCGACTTCGCGGATGTGGACGGGAACTCGACGATCGGGACGGGCTTGCAGAGCGCCCACTGGTTGTTCTCGCCCGGGCCCGTGAAGCCGTACGTGCCGCCGGCGCCCACCAGGCAGCCGGCGCAGTCGTTTCCGTCGATGGTCGAGATGGTCAGCGTGCTGTACACGTCCTTGGCCGTGGGGAGCCGGGCGGGCTCCCGGGTCTGCGTCCCGCCCTCGTTGACCTCGCTGTACGTGCGGTCCACCGCGCCGGTGAGCAGGGTGAAGCCGTCGTAGTACATCGCCGCGTAGCCGTCGGAGAGCGGCGACGACCCCACACCGTAGGCCTTGTCGATCTTCTGGAAGCGGGCCAGGAAGGCGGCGGAGCCGCGGGGCGGGGAGTTCTCGCCCTTCGCCCAGTCGGGGTCGTAGGCGGAGGCGTCCACGATCGTCGTGTTGGTGGTGTGCAGGCTGCGCACGGTGGACGAGGTGGTGAGGGTGGGCTCCAGGCCGATGCCGATCTTCAGGATCCGCAGCTGCTGACTCCGATCACAACTGCCCTCGTCCGCGAGGCGGTTGATGAACGCGGGCAGGTCCTGGTCCCGGCCCGCGAAGAAGACCGTGTCCGCCTTGTCGCGGCATATCTTCTCGGCCGCGTCGGCGAACCGCCGCGGGATGCCCTGGTCGTCGCCGGACGAGCCGATGAAGTGGGAGTTGTTGGTGTCCAGGTCGTAGGCGGTGCCGAAGCGTTTCTTGAAGACGGCCCGCAGGTCCTGCGAGTAGACGTCGTCCTCGCGGCTGTCCCAGACAAGGAAGCCGCGGCTCTTGCCGGGGTGTTCTTTCAGGTACTCGCCGAGGGCCTGGGCGAACTGCTCGTTGTTGGGGGACGTCTTGAAGAAGTAGCGGGAGTTCATCGAGGCCGCGGTGATCACGGGGCCCACGGTGGGAATGGAGCGGCGGGAGAGTTCGGCGACCGCCTTGCGGGTGTGGATCGTGCTGCTGGGGATGCCGGTCACACCGACCAGTGGTGCTTCCTCGTCCCGGGTCAGTTCGCCGAGCCGGTCGACGACGTCCTGCCACTGGTCGAGGTCGCGGCCGTCGGGGGCGAGGAGCAGCTGGTAGTGGGGGCCACTGGCGCTGTTCGCCTGCTGCTGCGCCGCGAGCGCGCCGGCCAGAGCGCGCCGGATCATCTCGCGGGTCATCGCGCTGGTGGAGTCCGAGGTGAACGGCATCATCAGCGCGATCCGTGCGTACGGGATGCGGGTCGACTGGCCCTGCGGGTCGTCCCATTGGCGCTTCACGCGCGCGTTTTCGTCCGCCACGGCGCGGAGCAGGCTGTCGACGGTGTCGTCGCCCGTCTCGAAGGCCCGGTCGGTGACGCCGACGCAGTCGTCCCCGCGCTTGTCCATGCCGTCGCCGCACGGTCCGGGGCGGGTCTGCTGCCACGCGGCGAAGCCACCGATCAGGACGAGTACGACGACCAGGGCGACGCACCAATCCAGCGGACCCCACTCCTTGGGTCGGCCACTGAACATCATGATCCTTCGATGGCGGGGATGGGCAGGGGTTGTCGTTTGCGGGCGGCGGGCGGCCAGTCGCGGGCGGCCCTGCCGAGCGCCGCGTACCACGTGGGGTGGCGCCGGGAGAGGAAGCCCAGTTCGTCGCCGACCGCCTGGCACAGGGTCTCGGCGTCGGGGTCGATGGCCGCGTCGGCGTACGGCTCGGACAGGTACCACAGGGCGTGCAGCAGGCGGTTGATGCCACGGCCCGCCTCGTCGAGGTGGGTGTAGCGGGAGGCGTGCTCGCCGAGCGCGATCTGTACGCGCTCGTCGGTCCAGGGGGCGGCGCCGTCCGGTGCGCTGCCGGCGGGCGGGGTCGGGGCCGAGGCACAGCGCCGCAGGCAGAGCAGCCAGTGCTCGACGCTCTGCTCGGCCTCCTCGGCGTCGAACTCGTCGGCCAGCATGTCCACGACCTGCGCCGCGTTCCCGGTGGCCAGGCTGTGCCGCAGCGCGTCGGCCTCCTCGGTGTCGGCGCGCTGTACGTGATGCAGGTGCAGGAAGCGGTGGATCTGGTGCCAGCTGTGCGGCTCACCCGCCGGGGGCGAGGTGCGGCGTGCCTCGTGGACGAGGAGCGTCTGCAGCAACGCGTGGTCCACCAAGGGCACTTCGGGGGGTACGGGGCGCTGCCAGTGGCGCTCGACGAGGTACTGGGCCGCCGCGTTCACGGGCAGTTGCTCCGGGCCGTCCAGGGCCAGGTCCTCGGCGAGCGCCGCCGCGGCCTGGTGGTCTCTGGCCAGACACAGCACGACCAGGCGGTCGCGCTGGCGGCGGTCGGGCAGCAGGTCCTCCAGGAGAACCTGAGTGACGGGCCGCCCGCTCTCCGTCTCCAGGTCGAGCAGGTCCTTGGGCGTGACGGTGCGGCGCTCCCCCGCGGCGTGCACCACCGCGTCGCAGAGCAGCTTTCCGGCCAGCGGGTGCCCACCGGTCAGGGCGTGCAGTGCGGAGGCCAGGTGGGGGTGGAGCAGCCGGGAGGAGGCCCGGTCGAGCATGGCCAGGACGTCGTCGCGGCCGAGCGGGGTGAGCGGCACGACGAGCAGACCGGCCGACGGGTCGTGGCCGGTGCGCTGCCAGACCTGTGCGGCGTGGTCGCCCTGCGGGCCGCCCGCAGGGGGCAGCAGGTCGGCGAGTTCCCTGCGTACGGCGTGCGGGGCCTCGTCCTCGGGGAGGTCGCCGAGGCGGGCGGCGACGACGGTGATGCGGTCGCGGCGGCCGGGCCGCTGCGGCGCGGCGCGGTGTTCGAGGAGCAGGTCCAGGAAGCGCTGCCCTGCGGGGGTGTGCGCCTCGTCGAGCAGGATGAGTGGCCAGGGGTCGCGGTTCAGGAGGTGCACCCAGCCATAGGCCGCGCCGACTTCCTCAAGGAAGGCCGCCATGAGGTCGGACTCGACGGCGCGCCGGTAGTCGCCGCCGCGGTGGAAGCGGCGGCCGAGCTGCACCAGCGGGTCCCGGCCGCCGTCGGCACCCTCCGCACCGTCGGCGCCTGCGGCATCGTCGGCGAGTGGGTGCCGCTTGGCGTACCACTGGCGGGCTGCGCCCGCGGGGCGCAGCGTGTCGAGTTCGCGCAGGACGGCCCGGGTGACCGGCAGGGAGTCGGCCTCCTCGGCGGCGTCGGCCGCGCCGTCGGCGTGCGCCGCGATGGACGCCTCCACCTGCGCGGACCACTCGCGCGCCACGTCGCGCTCGTCGCCGGTGCGCAGGCCGCAGGCGATCAGCAGGCGGGCGTGGCGAGCGCAGAGGGCGTCCCGCTCCTCGACGTCTCCCGCGTGCCAGCCGGAGACGGCGAACAGGCCGGGGACCAGCACGGGGAACCGGGCGAGCGAGGGGGTGAACGCGCACACCAATCGCTCGAGGATCTCCACCAGGTCGGCGGCGCGGGCCGGTTCGGGACCGCCCGCCGGGGCGGGCCGTGCGGCGTCCGGTGCGGCGGTGGTGCCCGCGGGCACCACGCGTACATGGGCGAGGGAGAGTCTGCGGTGGTAGTGCCGGGCGAGCCCGTCGAGGACGGCGCTGCGGCCCATGCCGTGCTGACCAGTGATCAGGACGACGGGCACATCGTCGCCGAACTCCCGCTTTCTGCGGGCCCGTTCGTCGTAGGCGAGGCCGGTGAGGGCAGGGACGAGGGAACGCACCAAGGGGTCGCGCGCGTACAGAAATGGCACTGGCGACCTGCCCATCAGAAGTGTCCCGGTTCCCCTCGGTGTGCACAACTGCCTCTCGTACCACCGAACTTACCTGTGCGGTGGATCTCTCGCCAGAGGATCACGCGGGCGGTCGCGGCCCGGCAGGCAGGGCAGTCGCCAAGGCAGTGCGTCAAGGCAGTGCGTCAAGGCAGTGCGTCAAGGCAGTGCGTCAAGGCAGTGCGTCAGGGCAGTGCGTCAAGGCAGTGCGTCAGGGCAGGGCGTCAGGGATGCGGATATATCTCCAGGTCGACTCCGGCGGGCAGTTCCTCGGCCGCGCTCACGTTGCGCGCATAGGCGAGCCGCACCCGGCGCAGCGCGCTCATGCCCTTCAGCGGCGCCAGGTCTATGTCGGTGCCCTGGGTGAGGTGTAGCTCCGTCAGGCCAGGCAGCCAGCGGGCGATACGCCGCAGCGACACGGGGGACCCGGGTTTCGCGTACACGTAGAGCTGGGTGACCGCGGAGATCTGGGCGCGCTGGCCGAACAGCAGCACGCTCAGCTGCTCCGGCGACACGGTCAGCGTGCGCAGCGTCGTCAGGGTGGCGAGGGTCTTGCCCCAGTCGTCGGGGAGCAGCTTGTCGCCGGCCTCGTGCAGGCGCAGTTCCCGCAGGCCTGTGCAGCGGGCGAGCTCGGCCAGCTCCACGGTGCCCGGGGGCAGCGCGAGGACCCGAAGCCGGTCGAGGAAGGGCAGTTCGGCGAGGCCGCGCCAGGGTACTTGGGGCCCCAGGTGCAGGGCGTCAAGGCCGGGGCAGCCCGCCAGGTCGGACAGCGCCTCGAACTGCGGCAGGTCGGCGAGGGTGAGGCTGCGCAGCCGTGGCAGCCGGGTGAGCGGGGCGGGATCCGTGAGGTTGCGGCAGCCCTGCAGGGTGAGCGCTTCCAGGGCGCCGAAGTCGTCGAGCAGCGTCAGGTCGCGCAGCTGCCGGGCGCCGCGCAGTCGCAGTTCGCGCAGCCGGCCCGGATCGAGGGCTGCTCGGATGGCCTCGGGGTCGAAGTCGCCGTGGATACCCACTCGTTCGCAGCCCGGCATGGCGGCGAGGGCGGCGAGCTCGGCCGCCGAGCGCACGGTGACGGACTCGGCCGGGGAGGTGGCGAGCAGTGGCCGGATGATCTCCTCGGCGTAGGTGTCGGTGTCGAACCGGTCCCAGTGACCGAGGAGTTGAGCGCGTACGGCCGACTGACGGGTGTCGAGGAACTCGCGCAGCCGGGGGATGGCGGAGTCCCCGCCGATCTGGCAGATGGCGTGGACCGTGGCGAGTTCCTCATCGCTGTCGAGTGTCTCGGCGCGCGGCAACAGGCCGAGCAGGAGGGGCCCGGTGCGGGCGAGAACCCGGGCCTGGCGCAGGCTGCGCGGTGGCAGCATGCGCGCGGCCTCGGCCTCGATGGTCTGCCGCACGGCGGGCTGCAGACGGGTCGCCTGCTCCAGGGAGGCGAGGGCGAGGAGACGTAACCGGGCCCGGACGGTGTCGTCCTTCTCGCGGTTGCCGCGGTCGCTCAGCCGCATCAGCAGATCGGCGCGCCCGTTGTGGTCGGCCTGCGCGACGGCCATCTGGACCACGTCCTCCCATTGATCGACATGAGCGTTCCTCACCAGCATGCCGAAGTCACGCTCCTCCAATACAGCCTTGGCGCCCAGGTAGTCCTGAAACGTGCGATGGATGAAGTCGACGGCGCCCGCGACGGGTTCGCGCAGCAGCCCGGAGCGTTCGAGCAGGTACTGGAGGGCGTCCTCGGGTTCTCCGAGGCTGTCCAGGCTGGGTACTTGGGGCTGGAGGCGGCGCACCACGTCCACGGCGTCGTCCCGCTCGATCTGGGTGCGCTCGTTACGGATCAGCCAGTACGCGAGGCGCTTGAGAGGCTCGGTGGCGGCCTCCTCGTCCAGCTCGGGTCCGCCGCCGCGGCCGTACAACTCCCTTTCCATGTCGCGCCGTTCGAGCAGCATGGACAGCGCGGCCTTGTAGAGGGCGGCGCG
The DNA here is from genome assembly GCF_055760475.1 of Streptomyces sp. DS1-CR2. Lineage (NCBI taxonomy): Bacteria > Bacillati > Actinomycetota > Actinomycetes > Kitasatosporales > Streptomycetaceae > Streptomyces > Streptomyces sp. DS1-CR2. The sequence goes on along the minus strand of NZ_CM147085.1, from coordinate 6,564,930 downwards.
GCCGCGCGGCAGGAATCCGCGGCGCTCGCGGTGCAGGGCGCAGATCAGGCTGCACATCAGCGGGTTGGTGGCGAGCCTGCTCAGGCCGGGGCTCGCGCGCAGCGCCTGGATCAGCTCGTCGCCGAGTCCCGGGCGCGCGCCGGCCGCCTCGTGCCAGCGGCCGATGAAGCGGCGCAGGTCGGCGGGGCGCAGCGCGTCGAGGGTGAACTCGTGGAAGTCCTCCCGTCGCAGCCAGCCGGGGCCGAGTGCGGAAGGGCGGGTGGTGGCCAGCCACAGGTTGCCGGGGAAGATGCCGAGGAGCTCGCGCAGCCAGTTCCGGGTGCGGGTGCGGTCGGCCTTGGGGATCTCGTCCAGGCCGTCGATGAGGATCAGGCCGCGGCCGTTCTGCAGCACGCGGGTGGCCCAGCCGTCGGGTTCGGTGCCGACCAGCGGGCAGTCCATCCAGCGCAGGAAGTCGTCGGGCAGCGGGAGCCCGGCGCCTTCGCGGGCGAGGTTGCGCAGCGGGAGCACGAAGGGGACGCGGCCCAGGAGCTGCGGCAGGTTCCCGGGCACGCTGTCCTGCCGTGCGGTGGTGAGCGCGAGCCACTGCACGAGGGTCGTCTTGCCGGTGCCGGCCAAGCCGTGCAGCAGGACGCGGCCGCGGGTGGCGAGGGCTTCCTCGACGCTCTCCTCCAGGCCGCTCTCCGGCTCGTCGTCGGGATCGTCGGACTCGCTGCCGGGAGCCGGGGCGGCGACGGCGCGCAGACTCAAGTAGGCGGTGTCCAGGGGCCATTCAAGGCCTCCGGGGTCGCGCAGGTCGACCCCGTAGATGGTGAGGGTGCCGTGCCGCCGGACGACGTACTGCGCGTAACTCTCCTCGAACCGGCCGTCGAGGGCGGCCCGGTCGTCGCCCGACACCCTGCGCAACACGACCTCCAGCGTCCGGTGGACATCGCGCAGTTCGCGGGCGTCCGCGAGCCGCGCCCGCGCGTCGAACCCCGGCCGCTGTGTGAAGAGCCGCACCAGGTGCACACAGGCCGTCTCCAGGAGGCGGTCGTGGAAGAGGGCCGCGTCCCGGGTGAGGAGCCGGCGGGTGTCGGGGCCGGCCTGCCGGGACAGTGCGGCGGCCAGCTTCTCGGGCCCCATGAGGAAGATCTGTACGTCGTCCATGTCCAGCTCGCCGAAGGCGAACAGGGTCCGGGTCAGTGCCTGGCCGACGGCGTCGTGCTCGTCGTCCTCGACGGGCCGCTCGTGGGGACCGGCCGCGCGCACCGCACGCCGCACCAGCTCACGGGCGAGCCGGTGCAGATCGTCCCGGCTGACGGTGGGGTGGTCCCCCACGAAGGACAGCATGCCCTGGATGCGCACGGGCCGTTCGGCGAACTCGGCTCCCGGGGCCTTGGGCGGGGGCAGGACGAGCCGCTTCAGCAACGGCACCACCACCGCGGACGCGATCCGCAGTCCCACTGTGCCCGGATCCACTGGCCACCCCCGTCGTCGTACGTCCCTGGGTGCACACGCACGCCGTCCACCATAGGGCGCGCGTCAGTTGTGGTGCGGCGACGTCAGACAGTGCTGGCGCAAACCGCTCGGCCGACACCGGCGAAGAGGGCGGACCTGACCGGCAGCCGGGGGCAACATCAAACCCCTTGCGTACGAACGCCGTCGGCGTCGGAGAGCAACAGCCACGCCGCCACCGCGCCAAGACCAGGCACACCCCCCGCGAGCCCCCAAAGCAGCGTTCCACATGCAGCAGTGGCCGCCACCCCGTGAGGGGCGGCGGCCACAAAACCTGGGCACTCATGCCCAGGGGCACATCACTTGCGGATCAGGCTGCGGAGCACGTACTGCATGATGCCGCCGTTGCGGTAGTAGTCCGCCTCACCGGGGGTGTCGATGCGGACGACCGCGTCGAACTCCACACCGGTGTCGGTGGTGACCTTGACCGTGCGCGGCGTGGTGCCGTTGTTGAGCTCCTCGACGCCGGTGAAGGAGAAGGTCTCCTCGCCGGTCAGGCCGAGGGTCTCGGCCGAGGCGCCCTCCGGGAACTGGAGCGGCAGGACGCCCATGCCGATGAGGTTCGAGCGGTGGATGCGCTCGTACGACTCGGCGATGACGGCCTTGACGCCCAGGAGCGCGGTGCCCTTGGCGGCCCAGTCACGGGACGAGCCCGAGCCGTACTCCTTGCCGGCCAGGATGGCCAGCGGGGTGCCCTGCTCGATGTAGTTGCGCGAGGCGTCGTAGATGAAGGAGACGGGGGCGCCGTCCTTCGTGAAGTCGCGGGTGTAGCCGCCCTCGGTGCCCGGCGCGATCTGGTTGCGCAGGCGGATGTTGGCGAACGTGCCGCGGATCATGACCTCGTGGTTGCCACGGCGCGAGCCGTAGGAGTTGAAGTCACGGCGCTCGACGCCGTGCTCCGTGAGGTACTTGCCGGCCGGGGTGTCGGCCTTGATCGCACCGGCCGGGGAGATGTGGTCGGTGGTGACCGAGTCGCCCAGCTTGGCGAGGACACGCGCGCCCGTGATGTCGGAGACCGGGGTGGTCTCCATCGTCATGCCCTCGAAGTACGGGGGCTTACGGACGTAGGTGGACTCGGAGTCCCACTCGAAGGTGTTGCCGGTCGGGATCGACAGGGCCTGCCACTGGGCGTCACCCGCGAAGACGTCCTGGTAGGACTTGTTGAACATGTCCTCGCCGATGGAGTTGGCGACGACGTCGTTGACCTCGGCCTCCGTCGGCCAGATGTCCGCGAGGTAGACCGGCTTGCCGTCCTGGTCGATGCCCAGGGCGTCCTTGGTGATGTCGACCTTCATCGAACCGGCGATGGCGTACGCGACGACCAGCGGCGGGGACGCCAGGTAGTTCATCTTGACGTCGGGGTTGATGCGGCCCTCGAAGTTGCGGTTGCCGGACAGGACCGACGTGACCGCCAGGTCGTGCTCGTTGACCGCCTTCGAGACCTCCTCGGGCAGCGGGCCCGAGTTGCCGATGCAGGTGGTGCAGCCGTAGCCGACGAGGTTGAAGCCGACCTTGTCCAGGTACGGCGTCAGACCGGCCTTGTCGAAGTAGTCGGTGACGACCTTCGAGCCCGGGGCGAGCGTGGTCTTGACCCACGGCTTGCGGGTCAGGCCCTTCTCGACGGCCTTCTTCGCGACGAGCGCGGCGGCGACCATCACGTACGGGTTCGACGTGTTGGTGCAGGACGTGATCGCGGCGACGGTGACGGCGCCGTGGTCGATCTCGTACGTCGAGCCGTCGGGGGCGGTCACCTGGACCGGCTTCGACGGGGCGCCGTTCGGGTGGTTCGCCGGGGCGTCGGAGGCCGGGAAGGACTCCTTGCCCGCCTCGTCGTCGTCGACGACGTAGTTGCGCACGTCGACGGCGAACTGCTGCGCGGCGTTCGCGAGGACGATGCGGTCCTGCGGGCGCTTCGGGCCGGCGATGGAGGGGACGACCGTGGAGAGGTCGAGCTCCAGCTTCTCGGAGAAGTCGGGCTCGGCGGCCGGGTCCAGCCAGAGGCCCTGCTCCTTGGCGTACGCCTCGACGAGCGCGACCTGCTGCTCGTCGCGGCCCGTCAGCTTCAGGTACTTCAGCGTCTCGTCGTCGATCGGGAAGATCGCGGCGGTGGAGCCGAACTCCGGCGACATGTTGCCGATGGTGGCGCGGTTCGCCAGGGAGGTGGCGGCGACGCCCTCACCGTAGAACTCGACGAACTTGCCGACGACACCGTGCTTGCGCAGCATCTCGGTGATCGTGAGCACGAGGTCCGTGGCGGTCGTGCCGGGCTTGAGCTCACCGGTGAGCTTGAAGCCGACAACGCGCGGGATGAGCATGGAGACCGGCTGGCCGAGCATCGCGGCCTCGGCCTCGATACCGCCGACGCCCCAGCCGAGGACGCCCAGACCGTTGACCATCGTGGTGTGCGAGTCGGTGCCGACGAGGGTGTCGGGGTAGGCCACACCGTTACGGACCATGACCGTGCGGGCCAGGTGCTCGATGTTGACCTGGTGGACGATGCCGGTACCCGGGGGGACGACCTTGAACTCGTCGAAGGCGGTCTGGCCCCAGCGCAGGAACTGGTAGCGCTCCTTGTTGCGGCCGTACTCCAGCTCGACGTTCTGACCGAAGGCGTCGGCGGTGCCGAACTTGTCGGCGATGACGGAGTGGTCGATGACCAGCTCGGCCGGGGCCAGCGGGTTGATCTTGGCCGGGTCGCCGCCGAGCTCCTTCACGGCCTCACGCATGGTGGCGAGGTCCACTACACAGGGCACACCGGTGAAGTCCTGCATGATCACGCGGGCGGGCGTGAACTGGATCTCCTGGGACGGCTGGGCCTGGGAGTCCCAGCTGCCGAGCGCACGGATGTGGTCGGCGGTGATGTTCGCGCCGTCCTCGGTGCGGAGCAGGTTCTCAAGGAGAACCTTCAGGCTGTAAGGGAGGCGCGCGGAGCCCTCGACCTTGTCCAGCTTGAAGATCTCGTAAGACTCGTCGCCCACGCGCAGCGTGCTGCGGGCGTCGAAGCTGTTCGCCGACACGACAGTCTCCTTCATATATGTGCGCGTTCCACCGCATCCTGCCGCCACGACGATTTCGCCGATCCGCTAAGGTAAGGCTAACTTAGGTAACCCTTACCGAGCATGGCGGCTGCGGTGCGCCTCTGCAGATATCTCGATGTCGAGATAACTCTAATACACGAGGCCGGACTGGTCATGCCCGGCCTTGGCCGAGCCGTCCCGCCGCGCCACCGGCGGACCGTCCCCCTCATCGTCCCGCACACGCGCTCGCGCGCCACCAGGGCCGATTGACGGCCCGTCACTCCAATGGGCCCCCCGGAATGCGGCATCTCATATCTGAGATAGCCTGCCGACATGGCAGACGACTACCTCGTACGCATCGGCAAGCTCATCCGTGACGCCCGTCAGCACCGGGGCTGGACACAGTCGCAGCTTGCCGAGGCGCTCGGTACCAGCCAGAGCGCCGTCAACCGCATCGAGCGCGGCAATCAGAACATCAGCCTTGAGATGATCGCCCGCATAGGCGAAGCGCTCGACAGTGAAATCGTCTCTCTCGGCTACTCGGGTCCGATGCACCTGCGCGTGGTCGGCGGCCGTCGCCTGTCCGGGTCGATCGACGTGAAGACGAGCAAGAACGCCTGCGTGGCGCTGCTGTGCGCCTCGCTCCTCAACCGGGGCCGCACCGTCCTGCGCCGCGTCGCCCACATCGAGGAGGTCTACCGCCTCCTCGAGGTCCTGAACTCCATCGGCGTCCGCACCCGGTGGATCAACGACGGCGTGGACCTGGAGATCGTGCCGCCGGCCGCCCTCGACATGGACGCCATCGACGCGGCCGCCGCCCGCCGCACGCGCTCGATCATCATGTTCCTCGGCCCGCTCCTGCACCGCCTCGACCACTTCAAGCTGCCGTACGCGGGCGGCTGCGACCTCGGCACCCGCACCATCGAGCCGCACATGATCGCGCTGCGCCGGTTCGGTCTGGACATCACGGCGACCGAGGGGCTGTACCACGCGCAGGTCGAGGCGGGCGTCTCCCCCGGCCGGCCGATCGTGCTGACCGAGCGCGGCGACACCGTGACCGAGAACGCGCTGCTCGCGGCCGCCCGCCACGATGGCGCCACCGTCATCCGCAACGCGTCCTCGAACTACATGGTCCAGGACCTCTGCTTCTTCCTGGAGGCCCTGGGCGTACGTGTCGAGGGCATCGGCACGACCACCCTCACCGTGCACGGCGTGCCGCAGATCGACGTCGACGTGGACTACTCGCCGTCCGAGGACCCGGTCGAGGCGATGAGCCTGCTTGCCGCCGCGATGGTCACCGAGTCCGAACTGACGGTGAAGCGGGTGCCGATCGAGTTCCTGGAGATCGAGCTCGCGGTCCTGGAGGAGATGGGCCTCGACCACGACCGTACGGCCGAGTACTTCGCGGACAACGGCCGCACGCGCCTGGTGGACCTCACCGTCCGGCCCTCCAAACTGCAGGCGCCGATCGACAAGATCCACCCGATGCCGTTCCCGGGGCTCAACATCGACAACGTGCCCTTCTTCGCGGCCATCGCCGCGGCGGCGCAGGGCCAGACCCTCATCCACGACTGGGTCTACGACAACCGCGCGATCTATCTCACCGACCTGAACCGGCTCGGCGGGCGCCTCCAGTTGCTCGACCCGCACCGCGTCCTCGTCGAGGGCCCGACGCGCTGGCGCGCCGCCGAGATGATGTGCCCGCCCGCGCTGCGCCCCGCCGTCGTCGTGCTCCTCGCGATGATGGCCGCCGAGGGCACGTCTGTGCTGCGCAACGTCTACGTCATCAACCGCGGCTACGAGGACCTGGCCGAGCGGCTCAACTCCGTTGGCGCGCAGATCGAGACGTTCCGGGACATCTGACTCGATTGACGCCGTTCAGGGCCGCGGGCCGATGTCATCTACGTACACATGGAGACGTACGGCATCGACGACGCGCCCACCGCCTGCCAGCGGTTGCACGACGGGGCGGTGCGCGGACGCGCGGTGATCCTGCCGCAGGAGTAGTCGGCCGGGACCGACGGACACCCCCTAGTCCGGCACGACTGCCAGCCCGTCCAGTTCCACCAGTGCCTGCTCGTCCCACAGCCGGGTCGTGCCGATCACCGCCATCGCCGGATAGTCGCGGCCCGCCGACTCGCGCCAGATACGCCCGAGTTCACGGGCGTGGGTGCGGTAGTCGGCGACGTCGGTGGCGTAGACGGTGACGCGGGCGAGGGTGTCGGGGGTGCCTCCCGCGTGGCGCAGTGCGGTGAGGAGGTTGGCCAGGGCCCGCTCGAACTGCTCCGGGAGCGTGTCGCCGGTGATCTTGCCGTCCGCATCGAGGGCGGTCTGTCCGGCGAGGAAGACCAGGCGGCCGCCGGTGGCGGTGACGGCGTGCGAGAAGCCGGTGGCCGGGGAGAGTTCGGGTGGATTGATCCGCTCGATACTGCTCACGCGTACAACTCCTTGGCGATGATCGAGCGTTGGACCTCGCTGGCCCCTTCGTAGATGCGGGGTGCCCGCACCTCGCGGTAGAGGTGTTCGAGGAGGTGGCCGCGTTGCAGGGCGCGGGCGCCGTGCAGCTGGACGGCGGTGTCGACGACGTGCTGGGCGGTCTCGGTGGCCAGGAGCTTGGCCATCGCGGCGCGCTGCGGCACGTCGGGGGCGCCCGCGTCGTACGCCGAGGCCGCCGCGTAGACCATGAGGCGGGCCGCCTCCGTGCGCAGGGCGAGATCGGCCACCTGGTGGGCGACCGTCTGGAGGTCCTTCAGCTTGCCGCCGAACGCGTCGCGCCGGGCGGTGTGGTCGAGCGTCGCGTCGAGCGCGGCCTGCGCCATGCCCACGGCGAAGGCCCCGACGCTCGGGCGGAAGAGGTTCAGGGTGGTCATGGCGACGCGGAAGCCGCGGTCCGGTTCGCCGAGCACGTCGTCGGCGGTGACCGGGACCGCGTCGAAGCCGAGGGAGCCGATGGGGTGCGGGGAGAGCATGTCGAGGGGGGTGCCGGTGAGGCCGGGGCGGTCCGCCGGGACCAGGAAGGCGGTGACGCCACGGGCGCCGGCGCCCTCGGCCGTACGGGCGAAGACGGTGTAGAAGTCGGCCTCGGGGGCGTTCGAGATCCAGGTCTTCTCGCCGATGAGGCACCAGCCTCCGGTGCCGTCGGGCTCGGCGCGCAGGGCGAGGGCCGCGGCGTCGGAACCCGCGCCCGGCTCGCTGAGCGCGAAGGCCGCGACGGCCGTGCCGTCGCTGACGCGCGGCAGCCAGTGCGCGCGCTGCGCGTCGGTGCCGTACGCGTGCACGGGGTGTGCGCCGAGTCCCTGAAGGGCGAGAGCGGTCTCGGCCTCCGTGCAGACGCGGGCGAGGGACTCGCGCATCAGGCACAGGTCGAGGGCGCCGGAGCGGAAGAGCCGCTCCAGGAGGCCGAGCCGGCCGAGCTCGGCGACGAGCGGCCGGTTCACCTTCCCCGGCTCGCCCTTCTCGGCGAGGGGTGCGAGCCGCTCGGCGGCGAGCGCGCACAGCTCGGCACACCAGGCGGTCTGTGCTGGGTCGAGCGAGAATGACGGAGCTGCGGACTTTGCGGTCATCTGTCGGCGCCTCCCGGTTCGCCGGCGGCTCGGGCCGGCTCCCTCACGTTATCGCGGACCGTTGACTGTCGTCACCATCACGATACGCTCGTTCCGCGAGCCCACCGATACCTGTTTGCGCGAGCCCACCATGACAAGGGGGCGCACGGCCATGACAGACGCTCCACCGCAGCACACATCGGCCCACGTCGACACCTTCGCGCGCGACCATCTCCCGCCGCCCGAACTCTGGCCCGACCTCGTCTTCGACCTCCCCGAACTGCGCTATCCGCAGCGGCTCAACTGCGGGGCCGAGCTGCTCGACCGCACCGTCGAGCGGTTCGGCGCGGAGCGTCCCGCGTTCCGCACCGGCGACGGGGAGGTGTGGACGTACGGGGAACTGCTCCGCCGCGTCGACCGGATCGCGCACGTACTCAGCGGCGAGCTGGGCGTGCGGCCGGGGAACCGGGTACTCCTTCGCGGCCCCACCACGCCCTGGCTCGCGGCCTGCTGGCTGGCCGTGATGAAGGCGGGCGCGGTCGCCGTCACCGTCCTCGCGCAGGCGCGGTCGCAGGAGCTGGCGACGATCTGCTCCCTCGCGCGGGTCACGCACGCGCTGTGCGACGCCAGGACCACGGACGACCTGGTGAAGGCCGAGGTGCCCGGGCTGCGCGTCACACCGTTCGGCGGCGAGGGGCCCGACGACCTCCTGCGGCGCGGCTCCGGACAGCCCGAGACGTACGACGCCGTGGCGACCGCCGCCGACGATGTCGCCCTGATCGCGTTCACTTCGGGCACGACCGGGCGCCCCAAGGGCTGCATGCACTTCCACCGGGACGTCCTCGCCGTCGCCGACACGTTCGCGCGCCATGTCCTGCGGCCGAGGCCGGACGACGTGTTCGCGGGGAGCCCGCCGCTCGGCTTCACGTTCGGGCTCGGCGGTCTCGTCATCTTCCCGCTGCGGGCCGGCGCCTCGTCGCTGCTGCTGGAACAGGCCGGACCGCGGCAGCTGCTGCCCGCCATCGCCGAGCACGGGGTGTCCGTCCTGTTCACCGCGCCGACCGCGTACCGCGCGCTCCTCGACGGGATCGACGGCACCGACACGCACGCCCTCGCTTCGCTGCGTCGGTGCGTCTCGGCGGGCGAGAACCTGCCGGCCGCGACCTGGCGCGCCTGGCACGAGGCGACCGGGATCCGCATCATCAACGGCATCGGAGCCACGGAACTCCTGCACATCTTCATATCCGCCGCCGACGACGCGATCCGCCCCGGGGCTACGGGCGTGCCCGTACCCGGCTGGCAGGCGCGCGTGATCGACGCCACCGGGACCGAAGTGCCGGACGGAGAACCCGGGTTGCTCGCCGTGCGCGGCCCGGTCGGCTGCCGCTACCTCGCCGACGAGCGGCAGACGACGTACGTCCGCGGCGGCTGGAACGTCACCGGGGACACGTATGTCCGCGATCCCGACGGCTACTTCCGGTACGTCGCCCGCGCGGATGACATGATCATTTCTGCGGGGTACAACATCGCGGGCCCCGAGGTCGAGGACGCGCTGCTGCGGCACCCGGACGTCGCGGAGACCGCGGTGGTGGGCCGCCCCGACGACGAGCGCGGGCAGATAGCGGTCGCCTACGTCGTGCTGCGCGAGGGCGCCCGCCGGGACCCGGACGCACTGCGGGCGTTCGTGAAGGCCGAGCTGGTGCCGTACAAATGCCCGCGCGAGATCGTGTTTCTGGACGCTCTGCCGCGCACGGCGACCGGGAAGCTGCAGCGGTTCCGGCTGCGCGCCACCGGCGATCTAGAGTGACCACGTGTCCGAGCTGCACACTCCCCGGTCCCTGATCGTCACCCTCTACGGCGCCTACGGGCGCGGCTTTCCCGGCGCCGTGCCGGTCGCCGAGCTGATCCGTCTCCTCGGCGCGGTCGGCGTCGACGCGCCCGCCGTGCGGTCCTGCGTGTCCCGCCTCAAGCGGCGCGGGCTGCTCCTGCCGGAGCGCACGGGGTCGGGCGCCGCCGGGTACGCCCTGTCGCCGGCCGCGCGGCAACTCCTGGACGACGGCGACCGGCGCATCTACGGGCCGCCGGCCGGCGAGACGGACGGCTGGGTGCTCGCGGTGTTCTCCGTGCCGGAGGCCGAGCGCGCCAAGCGGCACGTCCTGCGCTCACGCCTTGCCGGGCTCGGCTTCGGCTCGGCGGCGCCCGGCGTGTGGATCGCCCCCGCGGGCCTGCACGAGGAGACCCGGCACACCCTGGAGCGCCTCGGGCTCTCCCCGTACGTCGATCTGTTCCGCGGCGAGCACCTGGGGTTCGCGGCGACGGCGGACGCGGTCGCGCGCTGGTGGGACCTGGACCGTCTCGCCGCGCTGCACGAGGCGTTCCTGGACGAGCACGCGCCGGTGCTCGCCGCCTGGCAGGCCCGCTCCCCCGGCGACGCCGCTCCGGAGGAGGCGTACCGGGACTACCTCCTCGCCCTCGACTCCTGGCGCCATCTGCCGTACGCCGACCCGGGGCTTCCCGCCGGGCTGCTGCCCGCGCGGTGGCCGGGGACCCGCTCGGCGAGCGTGTTCCGGGCGCTGCACGAGCGGCTGCGGGACGCGGGAGCGGCGTTCACCACCGTCAACCACCCAGCGTGAGCCGGGGCTTGGGCGCGTCCAGACGTCCGGTCTGCGGTGGCCTGCTGCCCGCCTCGTACGGCTTCGGCCAGGCGACACCGGGACCCGCGTAGCCCTGTTCGGCCGCCGCGTGCAGGGTCCAGTGCGGGTCGTAGAGATGGGGGCGGGCCAGCGCGCACAGGTCGGTGCGCCCGGCCAGGATCAGCGAGTTGACGTCGTCCCACGAGGAGATCGCGCCGACCGAGATCACCGGGATGCCGGTCTCGTTGCGGATCCGGTCCGCGAACGGCACTTGGTAGGAGCGTCCGTAGGCGGGTTTCTCGTCGGCGACGACCTGGCCGGTCGACACGTCGATCGCGTCCGCGCCGTGCGCGGCGAAGGCGCGGGCGATCTCTACGGCGTCGTCCGCGTCCGTGCCCCCCTCCGCCCAGTCGGTGGCGGAGATCCGGACGGTCATGGGCCGGTCACCGGGCCACACGTCGCGTACGGCGTCGAAGACTTCGAGGGGGAAGCGCAGCCGGTTCGTGAGCGAGCCGCCGTACGCGTCGGTCCGGTGATTGCTCAGCGGTGACAGGAAGCCGGACAGCAGATAGCCGTGGGCGCAGTGCAGTTCGAGGAGGTCGAAGCCGGCGCCGGCGGCGCGCACGGCGGCGGACCTGAACTGCTCGCGGACATCGGCAAGTTCGTCCCGCGTCAGCTCGTGCGGAATCTGGCTGCCCGGCTTGTACGGGAGCGGGGAGGCGGCGACCAGCGGCCAGTTCCCGTCGGGGAGCGGGTCGTCGATGCCTTCCCACATCAGTTTCGTGGAGCCCTTGCGGCCGGAGTGCCCCAGCTGGACGCCGATCGCCGTGCCGGGGGCCTGGGCGTGCGCGAACTCGGTGATGCGGCGCCAGGCCGCGGCCTGCTGCGGCGTGTAGAGACCGGCGCAGCCCGGGGTGATGCGGCCCTCGGGGCTGACGCACACCATCTCGGTCATGACGAGTCCGGCGCCGCCGAGGGCCCGCGCGCCGAGGTGGACGAGGTGGAAGTCGCCGGGGACGCCGTCCTGGGACGCGTACATGTCCATGGGCGAGACGACGACGCGGTTGCGCAGGGTCAGTTCGCGCAGGCGCAGCGGCGTGAACATGGGAGGTGTGCCGGGCGGGCAGCCGAAGTCGCGCTCGACGGCCTCGGTGAAGCGGGGGTCGCGCAGGCGCAGGTTGTCGTGCGTGACGCGGCGGCTGCGGGTGAGGAGGTTGAACGCGAACTGGCGTGAGGGCTGGTCGAGATAGAGGCCGAGGTTCTCGAACCACTCCAGGCTGGCGCGGGCCGCGCGCTGCGTGGAGGCGACGACGGGCCGCCGCTCCGCCTCGTACGCGGCGAGCGCCTCGGCCGTGGTGGGCTGCTCCTGGAGGCAGGCGGCGAGCGCGAGGGCGTCCTCGACGGCGAGCTTGGTGCCGGAGCCGATGGAGAAGTGCGCGGTGTGCGCGGAGTCCCCGACGAGGACGACGTTCCCGTGCGACCACTTCTCGTTCACGACCGTGCGGAAGGCGGTCCAGGCGGATTTGTTCGACCTCAGGCCACGGCCGCCGAGGGCCTCGGTGAAGATCTTGGCGCAGCGTTCGACGGACTCGCGCACGTCGGGCCCGTCGAAACCGGCCGCCCGCCAGACCTCCTCGCGCATCTCGACGATGACGGTGCTGTCGTTCGCCGAGTAGGGGTATCCGTGCAGCTGCATGACGCCGTGCTCGGTCTCGGCGGTCTCGAAGCGGAACGCGTCGAAGGCGAAGTCGGCGGCGAGCCAGATGTAGCGGCAGCGGTGCTCCTCGATGTGCGGCCGGAACGCGTCGGCGTGGGCCTCGCGGGTCGCGCTGCGCACTCCGTCGGCGGCGACGACGAGGTCGTGGTCGCGGGCGAGGTCGGCTGCCGACGGGGCTTCCGAGCGGAAGCGGAGGTTCACGCCGAGCTGCCGGCAGCGCTCGTGGAGGATTTCGAGGAGCCTGCGGCGGCCGAGCGCGGCGAAGCCGTGGCCGCCCGAGGTGTGGCGGGTGCCGCGGTGCACGACGTCGATGTCGTCCCAGCGCACGAACTCGGCCTGGAGTGCGGCGTGGACGACGGGGTCGGCGTGCTCGATGCCGCCGAGCGTCTCGTCGGAGAGGACGACGCCGAAGCCGAAGGTGTCGTCGGGGGCGTTGCGCTCCCAGACCGTGATGTCGCGGCGCGGGTCGAGCCGCTTGAGGAGGGCGGCGGCGTACAGGCCGCCGGGTCCGCCGCCGATGACGGCCACGCGCAGGGGTCCCATGGTCACCGCCCCCGCCACTTGGGGGCACGTTTCTCCGTGAAGGCCGCGTGGAACTCGGCGTAGTCCTCGCCGTTCATGAGGAGGGCCTGGGTCGCGGCGTCCATTTCGACGGCGGCGGCCAGCGGCATGTCGAGTTCGGCGGTGAGCAGCGCCTTGGTCTGGGCGTACGCGAGGGCCGGGCCCTCGGCGAGGCGGCGGGCCAGGGCCTGCGCGGCCTCGTCGACCTGGCCCTCGTCGGTCAGCTCGCTGATCAGGCCGATGCGCTCGGCCTCCGGAGCGCGCACCGGCTCGCCCAGCATGAGCAGGCGCGTCGCGTGGCCGAGGCCGACGACGCGGGGCAGCAGATACGCGGCGCCCATGTCGCCGCCGGACAGGCCGACGCGGGTGAAGAGGAACGCGAAGCGGGCGCTCGGGTCGGCGACGCGGAAGTCGGCGGCAAGTGCGAGGACGGCGCCGGCGCCCGCCGCGACGCCGTGCACGGCGGCGATCACGGGGAAGGGGCACTCGCGCACGGCCCGTACGACCTGGCCGGTCATCCGGTTGAAGTCGAGGAGCTGGGCGGTGTCCATGGCGAGGGTGGCGCCGATGATCTCGTCCACGTCACCGCCGGAGCAGAAGCCGCGCCCCTCTCCGGCCAGGACGAGGGCGCGTACGGAGCGCTCGCGGGACAGCTCCGCGAGCAAATCGCGCAGGTCGGCGTAGGCGCCGAAGGTGAGCGCGTTGAGCTTGTCGGGGCGGGCCAGGGTGACGGTGGCGACCCCGTCGTCGACGGCGTACCTCAGGTGCCGCCAGTCGTCGGTGCGGGGCGCGGAGCCGGTGAAGGGACTCATGGCGGTGCGGCCTCCTCGGGCGGGGGCGGCGGACGGTTCGGCGCACCTGTGTCAGGCACGTCGTTCCCTGAAGTTATCACCGCTTCGTGACTTCCGTCACGAGTACGCGATACGCGATCCTGATGGCAGGCGTTCAGCCCAGGTAGGGAGCGCGGGTAGGGAGCGCGTATGAGAGAAGTGACGAACGTCCCGAAGAAGGGGTGTCGGGCGGCTCTGTCCGGCGACGCCTTACCATTCGTATGGTTGAAAGCAGGACAGCTCCTCCGCTGTCAGCCCCTGTCGTCCCCTGTCAGGACACCTGCACCCTGAACGGACCCGCCGTGCCCACACCGCCCGCCCCCACCTCCTGGCGCATCGCGCTGCCGCACACCGCGGCCGCGGTGCCGGTCGCGCGCGCTCTGGTGCGTACGGCCCTGACGGAGATCGAGTCGCCCGCCGCCGACAGCGACACGGCGGAGCTGCTCACGGCCGAGCTGGTGGCGAACGCCGTCGAGCACACTGCGGGGTCGGGCCCCATCGAGCTGGTGGTGGAGCTGCTGCCGTCGGGCTGTCAGGTCGAGGTGCACGACGGGGACCCTGCGCCGCCCGGCGATCTGACCCTGCCCGGCCCGGCCGAGGAGCCGGACCCGTGGCAGGAGCACGGGCGCGGCCTGCTGCTGATCCGCACCCTGAGCTCGTCCTGCGGACATCGCCCCACCGCGTCCGGCAAGGCGGTCTGGTTCACCCTTCCCGCGATACCGGCGCAGCGGACGAGCCCGGAGTAGTACGCCCCTCCCCTGCCGGGGCGGGCGTCAGGCCAGCGTGGCGACCATGATCGCCTTGATGGTGTGCAGCCGGTTCTCGGCCTCGTCGAAGACGACCGAGTGCGCCGACTCGAAGACCTCGTCCGTGACCTCCAGCGAGTCGAGGCCGTACGTCTCGTGGATCTCGCGCCCGACCTTGGTGCCCAGGTCGTGGAAGGCGGGCAGACAGTGCAGGAACTTGACGTCCGCGTTGCCGGTGGCGCGCAGGACGTCCATCGTCACGGCGTACGGCTTGAGAGCGGTGATGCGCTCGGCCCACACCTCCTTGGGCTCGCCCATGGAGACCCAGACGTCGGTGGCGACGAAGTCGGCGCCACGGGCGCCCTCGGCGACGTCCTCGGTGAGCGTGACGCGGGCGCCGCTCGTCTCGGCGAGCTTGCGGGCCTCGGCGACGATCTCCTCGGCCGGCCAGTACTCGCGCGGCGCCACGATCCGCACGTCCATGCCCAGCAGCGCGCCGGTCACCAGGTACGAGTTGCCCATGTTGAAGCGGGCGTCGCCGAGGTAGGCGAAGGCGATCCGGTCGAGCGGCTTGGCGCAGTGCTCGACCATCGTGAGCACGTCGGCGAGCATCTGCGTGGGGTGCCAGTCGTCGGTCAGGCCGTTGTAGACCGGCACACCCGCGTACGCGGCGAGCTCCTCGACGCCGGACTGGCTGTCCCCGCGGTACTCAATGGCGTCGAACATCCGGCCGAGGACCCGGGCGGTGTCCCGCACGGACTCCTTGTGGCCGATCTGCGAGCCGGACGGGTCCAGGTAGGTCGTGAACGCGCCCTGGTCGGCCGCGGCGACCTCGAAGGCGCAGCGCGTACGCGTGGAGGTCTTCTCGAAGATCAGCGCGATGTTCCGGCCCGCGAGGTGCCGCGTCTCCGTCCCCGCCTTCTTGGCCGCCTTCAGCTCGGCGGCGAGGTCGATCAGGCCGCGGAACTCCTCGGCGGTGAAGTCCACCTCCTTGAGGAAGTGGCGGCCGGTGAGGTCGGGACGGACTGTCGCCATGGGGCGCTCCTGGGGTACGCGTAAAACGGCTGGGGCATCAAAGATGCTGGA
Organism: Streptomyces sp. DS1-CR2; assembly: GCF_055760475.1. Taxonomy (NCBI): domain Bacteria; kingdom Bacillati; phylum Actinomycetota; class Actinomycetes; order Kitasatosporales; family Streptomycetaceae; genus Streptomyces; species Streptomyces sp. DS1-CR2. Next base: position 6,549,301 of record NZ_CM147085.1, on the reverse strand, counting down.
AGTCTATACGACATTCCACATTTCTATACAGGATCCCAGAGGCAGGGCTTCTGCACGGGCCCCCTATACAGAGTCCCTCTCGACCGGGCAGCTCATGCAGCGCGGGCCGCCCCTCCCGCGTCCCAGCTCGCTGCCGAGGATCTCTATGACCTCGATGCCCTGCTTGCGCAGATAGGTGTTCGTCGTGGCGTTGCGCTCGTAGGCGACGACGACGCCCGGCTCCACGGCCAGCACGTTGCACCCGTCGTCCCACTGCTCCCGCTCGGCCGCGTGCACGTCCTGCGTGGCGGTCAGGACCCGGATCTCACTGAGGCCGAGCGCGGCCGCGATGGCCCGGTGCATGTGCTCGGGCGGATGGTCCGTGACCTTCAGCTCCCGCTCCCCCACGCCCGGTTCGATGGTGTACGAGCGCAGCATGCCGAGCCCCGCGTACTGCGTGAACGTGTCGCCGTCGACCATCGTCATCACGGTGTCGAGGTGCATGAACGCCCGGCGCTTCGGCATGTCGAGCGCCACGATCGTCTGCGCGGAGCCCGCCGCGAACAGCTTGTGCGCCAGCATCTCGACGGCCTGCGGGGTGGTGCGCTCGCTCATCCCGATGAGGACGGCGCCCTGCCCGATCACCAGGACGTCGCCGCCCTCGATCGTGGACGGGTAGTCGGCCTGCCCCTCCGACCACACGTGGAAGCCCGTGTCGCGGAACAGCGGATGGTGCCGGTAGATCGCCTCGAAGTGGACGGTCTCGCGCTGCCGGGCGGGCCACCTCATCGCGTTGATGGAGACACCGTCGTAGATCCAGGCCGAGGTGTCGCGGGTGAAGAGGTGGTTGGGCAGCGGGCCGAGCAGGAAGTCGTCGAGGTCCATCGCGTGGAAGCGCACCGACGTCGGCTCGGGGTGCCGGTCGAGGAACTCCCGCTTGGTCATGCCGCCGACCAGCGCCTCGGCCAGGTCCGTGGCCGGCATCGTCTCGAAGGCGGCCCTGAGGTGGTCGGTGGCGAGCGGCCCGTACTCCTTCTCGTCGAAGACCCGGTCGAGGACGAGGGATCTGGCGTCCCCGACGGCGAGCGTCTCGGTGAGCAGGTCGCCGAAGAGGTGCACGGTCACGCCGCGGTCGCGCAGCACGTCGGCGAACCCGTCGTGCTCCTGCCGCGCGCGGCGCACCCACAGCACGTCGTCGAAGAGCAGCGCGTCCTTGTTGCTCGGGGTGAGCCGCTTGAGCTCCAGATCGGGGCGGTGCAGGATGACGCGGCGCAGCCGCCCGGCCTCGGAGTCGACGTGGAATCCCATGGATCCATCTTTCCCCGGCCGGACGGCCCGTGCCCGTGCAATCAAGGAGCTGGGTGGCGGCTCACATCCGCGCGCTCACAGCCTCGGGTCGACCGGCTCCGACTCGAGCGCGAGGACCGCGAACACCGCTTCGTGGACGCGCCACAGCGGCTCCCCGTCCGCGAGCCGGTCGAGCGCCTCGAGACCGAGCGCGTACTCGCGGACGGCGAGCGAGCGCTTGTGCCCGAGGAAGCGGCCGCGCAGGCGTTCCAGGTGGTCGGGGCGCGTGTACTCGGGACCGTAGATGATCCGCAGGTACTCGCGGCCCCGGCACTTGATGCCCGGCTGTACGAGACGGCCCTTGCCGTCGCGCGTGAGCGCCTCGACCGGCTTGACGACCATGCCCTCGCCGCCGCGGCCCGTCATCTCCAGCCACCAGTCGACACCGGCGCTCACGGACGCCTCGTCGCCGGTGTCCACGAAGAGCCGCCGGGTGGTCTGCAGAAGCCCGGACCCGTCGTGCTCGACCATGCGGTCGATGAGGGCGAGCTGCTCGTCGTGCGGCAGGGCTGCCAGCGACCGGCCCTGCACGGCCAGGATCTGGAACGGCGCGAGCCGCACCCCGTCGAGCCCGTCCGTCGTCCAGCAGTAGCGCCGGTAGGCGTCCGTGAACGCGGCCGCGTCTTCGGCCCGTTCACGCTGCCTGCCGAGCAGTTCACCCACGTCGACGCCCCGCGCCTCCGCCGCTTCCAGGCCGGCGATGGCACCCGGGAACACGGCACCGGACGCGGCGCCCACGGCGGCGTACTGCGAGCGCAGCAGGCCCGACGCCTTGAGCGACCAGGGCATCAGCTCCGTGTCGAGCAGCAGCCAGTCCGTGTCGAGTTCGTCCCACAGGCCCGCGTCGGTGACGGCGGCGCGCACCCGGCCGAGGATCTCCTCGGTGACCTGCTCGTCGGCGAAGAAGGACCGTCCGGTACGGGTGTAGAGCGCGCCTGTGGGCCCGCCCTCCGGGACGCCGAAGCGCTCGCGCGCCACGTCCGCGTCCCGGCACACCAGGGCCACGGCCCGCGAGCCCATGTGCTTCTCCTCGCACACGACGCGCCCTACTCCGTCGGCGGCGTACTGGGCGAAGGCCTCGGCGGGGTGCTCCAGGAAGTGTCCATCAGCGGCTCCGCCGCGGGCGTCTTCCCGTGACGTCGCCGTCGGCGCCATCGTCGGCGGCAGGTACGGGACCAGGCGCGGGTCGACGGCGAAGCGGCTCATGACCTCCAGGGCCGCCGCCGCGTTCTCCTCGCGCACGGCCACGCGTCCGGCGTGCCGGGTCTCGACGACCCGCCGTCCGTGCACGTCGGCGAGGTCGAGCGGCCGCCCGTCCTGCCCGCCGGGCGCCTCCGTCCGCAGCGGCCTCGACGGCTCGTACCAGACCTTCTCGGCGGGTACGTCGACGAGTTCGCGCTCCGGCCAGCGCAACGCGGTCAGCTTGCCGCCGAACACGGCGCCGGTGTCGAGGCAGATGGTGTTGTTGAGCCAGGTGGCCTGCGGGACCGGCGTGTGGCCGTAGACGACGGCCGCGCTGCCCCGGTAGTCCTCGGCCCACGGGTAGCGCACGGGCAGGCCGAACTCGTCGGTCTCGCCGGTCGTGTCCCCGTACAGCGCGTGCGCGCGCACCCGCCCGGACGTGCGGCCGTGGTACTTCTCGGGCAGGCCCGCGTGGCACACGACGAGCCTGCCGCCGTCGAGGACGTAGTGGCTGACGAGGCCGTCGACGAACTCCGCGACCTCCTGCGTGAACTCCTCGCTCTCGCCCGCGAACTGCTCGACGGTCTCGGCGAGGCCGTGCGTGTGCTGGACCTTTCTTCCCTTGAGGTAACGGCCGAACTTGTTCTCGTGGTTCCCGGGCACACACAGCGCGTGGCCCGACTTGACCATCGACATGACGCGGCGCAGGACGCCCGGGGAGTCGGGCCCCCGGTCGACGAGGTCGCCGACGAACACCGCCGTACGGCCTTCGGGGTGCACACCGTCCACGTAACCGAGCCTCGTGAGCAGCGTCTCCAGTTCAAAGGCGCAGCCGTGGATGTCGCCGATGATGTCGAAGGGGCCCGTGAGGTGCGTGAGGTCGTTGTAGCGCTTCTCGCGTACGACCTCGGCGCTGTCGGCCTCTTCTGCGCCGCGCAGGATGTGGACCTTGCGGAAGCCCTCACGCTCCAGGTGACGCAGGGAGCGCCGCAGTTCACGGGTGTGCCGGGAGATGACGCGGCGGTGCATGCCGGCGCGTTCGGCGCGCTCCGCGTTGCGCGCGGCGCAGACCTCCTCGGGGATGTCGAGGACGATGGCGATGGGCAGCACGTCGTACTGCCGCGCCAGGTCGACGAGCTGCCTGCGGCTCTCCTGCTGGACGTTGGTCGCGTCGACGACGGTGAGCCGCCCGGCCGCGAGGCGCTTGCCCGCGATGTAGTGGAGCACGTCGAAGGCGTCGCGGCTGGCGCTCTGGTCGTTCTCGTCGTCGGCGACGAGCCCCCGGCAGAAGTCGCTGGAGATGATCTCGGTGGGCTTGAAGTGCCGCCGCGCGAACGTCGACTTGCCGGACCCCGAGGCGCCGACGAGGACGACGAGGGACAGATCGGTGACGGGGAGCGTACGAACGTGGGAACCGGGGGTGGTGGTCATGCGGCCTTCGCCTCCTTCGGACTCGGGTCGGCCGGGGTCCGGTCGGTCGGGGTCTGACCGGTCGGGGTCCGGTCGGTCGGGGTCCGACCGGTCGGGGTCCGGTCGGTCGGGGTCTGACCGGTCAAGGTGAAGACGGCCATCTGTGTGGGCGGGCCGACCTCCGGGTCGTCGGGTCCTACGGGCTCGAACTCGACGTCGTAGCCGTGCCGTTCGGCCACCGCGCGCGCCCACGTGCGGAACTCCTCGCGGGTCCACTCGAAGCGGTGGTCGCCGTGCCGGACGTGCCCGGCGGGCAGGGTCTCCCAGCGGACGTTGTACTCGACGTTCGGCGTCGTCACGAGGACCGTCCTCGGCCGCGCGGAGCCGAACACCGCGTACTCCAGTGCGGGCAGCCGCGGCAGGTCGAGGTGCTCGATGACCTCGCTGAGGACCGCCGCGTCATACCCCTTGAGCCGCTTGTCGGTGTACGCGAGCGAGCCCTGGAGCAGCGTGACGCGGGCGGCCTGGCGCTCGCCCATCCGGTCGGTCTTGAGGCGCCGGGCGGCGATCGTCAGGGCCCGCATCGACACATCGACACCGACGACCTCGGTGAACCGGGTGTCCTTGAGCAACTCCTGCACCAACTGGCCCTGCCCGCAGCCCAGGTCGAGCACCCGCCCGGCCCCCGCCGCCCTGAGCGCGGCGGTGATGGCGTCGCGCCGCTGAACAGCCAGCGGTACGGGCTGCTCCTCGGTGTCCGTCGCCTCGTCGACCGCGTTGTCGATGGCTTCGACGTCGGTGTCGTCCGCGTTGGCGAGCCGCACCAGTTCCAGGCGCTCCATGGCGCTGCGGGTGAGTGCCCAGCGTCGCGAGAGGTAGCGGCTGGTGATCAGCTTCTGCTCGGGGTGCGTGGGCAGCCAGCCCTCACCCGCCCGAAGCAGCTTGTCGACCTCGTCGGGCGAGACCCAGTAGTGCTTGGCGTCGTCGAGCACGGGCAGCAGCACATACAGGTGCCGCAGCGCCTCGGCGAGCCGCAGCTCGCCCTCCAGGACGAGACGCACGTAGCGCGAGTCGCCCCACTCGGGGAACTGCTCGTCGAGCGCCACCGGGTCGGCCGTCACCGTGGTCCAGCCGAGCGGCTCGAAGAGCCGGCGCACCAGCGCGGCTCCGCCGCGCGCGGGCACCGCGGGCACCTCGACGCGCAGCGGCATCGGCTGCCCGGCCCGCTCGGGCATGGCCTTGCACTGTCCGCGCAGGGCGCTGGAGAACACAGTGCCGATCGCCACGGCGAGCAGGGACGACGCGGCGTACGGCCGGTCGTTCACATACTGCGCGAGCGCCGCGTCGGGGGTGCCGCCGCGGCCCTTGCCCTTGCCCTTTCCCTTGCCGCGGCGCACGAGCGCGACGGGATCCACCTCAAGGAGCAGCGCCGCGGTGCAGCGCTCTGGGGACGCCTCCGGGTAGAGGACGTGCGCGGTTCCGTGCGAGGTGGAGAACGCCTGCGCGTTGTCGGGATGCTTGTGCAGCAGAAAGCCGAGGTCGGTCGCGGGGCGTTCAGGGGTGCCGGTCGTACTGATCGTCAGGAACACGTGTCCGAGTATGGTCCGCCAGTACCGCCTCCGACCACGCATTTCTCTCCGGGGACGCTGCGGTTCTAAAAGGTCACCAGAAGTGACCGGTGCATGATGGATGAATGGATCTTCGAGTCTTCACAGAACCGCAGCAAGGCGCGACCTACGAGACGCTTCTCCGCGTCGCGAAGGCCGCTGAAGACCTCAATTACGGAGCTTTTTTCCGGTCTGACCATTACTTGCACATGGGCTCCGCCGACGGGCTCCCCGGCCCCACCGATGCCTGGATCACGCTGGCCGGGCTCGCCCGCGAGACCAGGCGGATCCGCCTGGGCACACTGATGACCGCCGGCACCTTCCGCCTCCCCGGCGTCCTCGCGATCCAGGTCGCTCAGGTCGACCAGATGTCGGGTGGGCGCGTGGAGTTGGGCCTCGGCTCCGGCTGGTACGGGGCGGAGCACGAGGCTTACGGCATCCCCTTCCCGAAGGAGAAGTTCGGCCGCCTTGAGGAACAACTCGCCGTCGTCACGGGCCTGTGGAGCACGCCCGTCGGCGAGCGCTTCCACTTCAACGGCACCTACTACCAGCTGACGGACTCCCCCGCGCTGCCGAAGCCGGCGCAGAGCAAGGTGCCCGTCCTGATCGGCGGGCACGGCGCCAAGCGGACCCCGGCGCTCGCCGGGCAGTATGCCGACGAGTTCAACATCCCCTTCGCATCGCTCACCGACACGGAGCAGCAGTTCAAGCGGGTACGTGCGGCGGTGGAGCAGCACGGCCGCAGCGCCGACAGCCTCGTCTACTCCAACGCCCTGGTGGCATGCGTCGGCAAGACCGACGCCGACGTCAGGCGCCGCGCCGCCACGATCGGCCGTGACGTGGAGGAGCTGAAGGCGAACGGGCTCGCCGGGTCGCCGGCCGAGGTCGTCGAGCGGATCGCCGCGTACCAGGCCGTCGGCTCGCAGCGGATGTATCTCCAGATGCTGGACCTGGACGACCTGGACCACTTGGAACTGATCGCCACCGAGGTGATGCACCAGGTGTCCTAGGGTCTTTCGTCTGGATCAGGCTGGGTCCAGACGAAAAGCCCCTGGGCCACAGCGTCAACTCCGCTGGTCCCGGTGCTCCGGCCCCGCCCCTGTCGGGTGAATATCCGTCAACCGGGCACGTGGCCGGGGCCCCGGCCAGTGACCCGTTCACGCGAGTGATCGTTGGCTCGGGCGGAGCCGGCCCGCCCGGCACCCGTACCCGCACCCGAACCAGCGGCGGCTGCCGCTGCCGGGCGACGCTTGCGTCAGCTGCCTTCCCCCGCGGGGAGGGCGAGGGCCGAGGAGGCCACCATGTCCCAGGGCGCCAGGTCCGAGCAGGTCGTCCACGAACCGGCCGGGCCGGATCAGGAGGGCGCGCCCAAGGGTCTGCTCCAGCAGATGGAAGAGCTGATGGCCGCGCTCAACGCGGATCTGTCGCAGCTCGACGCCGACCTTCAGCAGTCCACCGGACCCGGCGCCCCGTCCGCCGACGAGGGCCACCGCCTCTGAACCCGCCGGGGGGCGCGTCGCACCGATGTCGGTGCGCCTCCGAAGCCCCCGCTGCACCAACCAGCGCCCCCTCTACGCCGCCGAGTCAGGCTCCGACTCCGACAGGGTGTCGCGGCGCAGCGCGAGCCGGCGGATTATCTCAAGGGTCCTGTCCCGTGATTCGTCGGCGGCGTCGATCGCGTCCATGCAGTGCCAGTAGTCCCCCTCCTCCTCCGCCTCGCTGGCTATGCCCACCAGGGCGATCCCCACTTCCCCGAGCAGCGCGGCCAACCCGATCAGTGCCTGGTGCGCCTCGGCCAGCTCCGTGAGCTGCGCCGCCCGTATGCCGCCCGCCCCGATGACCGGGATCGCCGAGCCCGAGCAGCCTCTGCCGCCCGCCTCGCTCAGTCCGCGCGCCTCACCCCTCAGCTCCGGCGGGCCCTCTCTCGCCAGCTTGTTCCCCATGGCCTGTGCGAGGGCCTGGGCCTGCCATGCCTCCCGCGTGATGGCCGGCGCGTCCTGGCTCTCCGCCAGGGCCCGTCGGCTCGCCCTGATGAGTCGCACCGCGTCCATGCGCCGCCCCCGTCCTGAACTCCCGTGTCCACTACCCAGAGTGAGGGTCGGAGAGGTGAAAAGCCAGAGGACGACCGAAATCTGTGGACACGAAGTCCAATGTTGATAATTCTGTGACTCCATAGAGTGACAAGGCCGGTCGTGCCGCCCTTCCAGCCGGTGTCAGCCACCGGTGTCAGCCGCCGGTCTCAGCCCTCCCCCGGCACCGGAAACCGTTCCTCATTGCGGTCGATCTTCGCCGACAGGGCCGCCAGCGCGTCGATCCCGAGCACCTCGCACAGCTGCAGCAGATACGCGAGGACGTCCGCGACCTCGTCGCGCACCCGGTGCGCCGTGTCCGGGTCCGCCATCACGCCGGCCGACTCCTGAGGGGTCAACCACTGGAAGATCTCGACCAGTTCGGACGCCTCCACGCTCAGCGCGGCCACCAGGTTCTTCGGCGTGTGGTACTGCTCCCAGTTCCTGGCCTCGGCGAACTGCGCCAGCCGGCGCTGCAGCCCCGCCACATCAAGTTCTGTCACGGCCCCAGGTCTACCACCGACGCTCCGTGCTCCCGCGCCGCCCACGTCCCGTCGCCGACCGCCCCCGCCAGCCGGATGTGCCCGCGCCCGCACATCCGCACCGCGAGCGCCGTCAGCTCCCGCAGCTGCCGCGGGTCGAGGCTGCGGTCGAGGCCGTCGGCGAGGACGGTGAGCGTCTGGTACGCCTCGGGGACCTCCGCCGCCGGGTCGACCGCGAGCACACGGGGGCCGGTGAGCAGGACCAGGGCGAGCGCCAGGTATCTCAACTCGCCGTCCCCGAGCCGGTCGACGGGGGTGCGCAGACCGTCGCCGCGGTCGAGCACGGCCCGTACCGTGCCGTTGCCGAGGTCCTCCGACAGGACGTCGACGACGGGTCCCGCGCAGCCGGCCCGGGCGGCGGCGACGAGCAGCGCGTGCCGGATGCCGCACTCGGAGCGGGTACGCCACAGGACGGCTGCGAGGTTGTCGCAACCGCTCAGCAGGCGGTCGGCGCCGGCCTGGGCGGGACCGCGCATGCGGGCGGGCCGGGGGTCGCAGGAGAAGACGGAGCGCAGGGCGACCACCACTTGTTCGGCCGCGGCGATGACGAGCCGCTGGCCCTGTGTCCTGCCCGCGACGCGTAGCGGCAGGAGCGCCGTGCCGAGCAGGTCGTCCGGCAGGGGCGCGCGGGTCACCCCGGTCGCGCCCGCCGTGTGCCAGGCGGCCTGGACGACGCGGCGCCCGGGGTCGCGCAGGGCGGTCTCCAGGAGGATACGGCCGTCGCAGGTCAACCGCTCGCCCACGATGCGCAGTTCGGGCTCCGCCTGGATCGCGAGGTCGAGGCGGACCGGTCCGACGGGCCCGGTGACGGTGCAGCCGATGCGGAAGCCGCGGCGCCGCTGTGCGTCGGGCCGGGCCCGGTCGGGGACGCAGGCGGCCGGATCGGGGAACACCTCGTCGAGGCCCGCGCCGCCGGCGAGCCGAGCCAGACCCTCGTAAGCCTTCAGGGCGCTGGACTTGCCGCTGCCGCTCGGCCCGGCGAAGAGGGTCAGCGGGCCGAGCGGGAAGCTTGCGCCGCGGTGCGCGGCGAAGGCGGAGAGCCGCAGTTCGGTGACGCTCGGCCGGTCCTGGGGGGCCGGGGGTGCGCCCCGCGCTGGCAAGCTCATGTTCCGGACGGTAAGCGGGGGCGGGCCCGGCGAACCGTTCCTCCGGTCAAACCTTCCTACGATCGGGGGACCGGTGGCTCTGGCCAGGTGACTACGCCCGGGGAACAGCCCCCGCCACGAAGTCCTGCACCTCGGTGCCGGGAGGGGCGAGCAGGAAGACATTGCGGTCGACGCGGTGCATTCCGCAGCCGAGGCCCATGACCACTCCGCTGCTGAAGTCCAGGACGCGCTTGGCGACATCGGACTCTGCGCCGCTCAGGTCGAGCAGCACGGGGATGCCCGTCATCACGGTCTCGGCCACCTCGCGGGCGTCCGCGAACACATTGATCCGCAGCACGACGAACCGTCGCCGCGCTTCGGTCTCCGCTTCGGGGACGGCCCTGTGGTCGACCGCTGACGGCCATGCGTTACGGCCGCGCAGAGGTACGACCTGGGCGAGCCCTTCCCACTGTTCGTCAGTGACGTCGTGGCTGTTCACTGCCCCCACCCCGTCCGGGCTCGTACTGTTGTCTGCACCCGCCATTCTTACGCCAAGTCACCCGTTCAGCCCAACAGCGACACGGTCCGCATCCGCCGTGGTGGCGGGCGCGGACCGTGCCGGGTACTTCGACCCGGTGTCAGGCGGCGATCGCGACGGCGTCCACCGCCTTGACGCGCAGGGTCCTGCGGGCCCTGCCCAGACTGGTCACCAAGGTCGCTGCGGCCGCGAGTGCCACGACCATCAGCCAGCTGCCCAGGCCCTGGTCGGGCAGGAGCGAGTCGGTGCGGACGGTGGTGAAGGGCACGATTCCCGCGAGGCCCGCGACCGTGCCGAAGAACACACCCGTCACCGTGAGGACGACGCTCTCGACCGCGACCGTCCCGAGCACCTGGACCGGCGTGGCACCGCGAGGCGCTGCTGGCCGAACTCGCGGACCCGATAGGAGGTCTCCGCGTACAGGGTGTTGACAGCGGTGGTGGCACGGGACATGGGAGGTCTCCATTCGCGAGTACGGTGCGGCGTACGTTCGATGCGTTGGCCTGCGCCGGTCCGGTCCGCTGCGACCGTTCCGACTGCGTGCCTAGAGATAATCACCGCGCCACCACCCCCGCTGTCCGCATCCGGCCACGCCAGGAAGCTGCATGGCAGGGCGTTGCCTGAGGGGAAGGGTCTTCGGGTGGGGCCTATCGGCCCTCGGCCCCGGCGTCCGGTCCGGCCGCCGCGCGGCGGAACTCCGCGTTGATGCGCAGGGCCTCCTCGAGCTGGTCCTCGAGGATGATGATGCGGCAGGCGGCCTCGACGGGGGTCCCCCGGTCGACGAGCTCGCGGGCACGTGCCGCGATACGCAGCTGGTAGCGGGAGTAGCGACGGTGTCCGCCGGCCGACCGCAGCGGAGTGATCAGGCGCGCTTCGCCGATGGCCCGCAGGAACGCGGGCGTGGTGCCGATCATCTCGGCGGCCCGTCCCATCGTGAAGGCGGGGTAGTCGTCGTCGAGACGGCCGAGCGGTTCTTCTGCTGTCATCTCACCTCGTCGAGGGGCGCATGGAGGGGCCCCGGCGCCGTCGCGACCGCCGTGCCCCGGCCAAATTGAACACCATGCGTCCGCAAGGCCGCGCCGCCGCCGAGGCCACGCACACGCCGAGGGCCCCGACCGGTGAACCGGTCGGGGCCCTCGGCACCGCCCGGCCTCGGCGGCCGGCGGTGGTGGTGTGTCTACGCGGAGGCCGGCAGGCCCATCAGCGCCGACGCGGCCTGGAGCGGGGTGAGTTCAGCCCCGGCGGAGCCGCCCGCGGAGACCTCGGTACAGGTGAAGCCGAGCGCGGTCAGAGCCCTGACCACCTCACCGGAGGTGAAGTCGCGCCGGTCCTGCCGGGTGATGACGGCCCCGACCTGCTTGACGGGGTAGCGGCGCCGCCCGATGAGCACGGAGTCGCCGGTGACGGGTTCGGGTTTGACGCCCTTCATCGCTTCCAGCACGTCACTGCTGAAGAGGTCGAAGGGGAATCTGGCGATGACACAGCGCATGAGGGCCTCACAGGGAGAGGGACGGTCCGGAGCTGTGGACGATGTCCCGCAGCTGGGTGCGATCGGTGTAGCGGGCGCTGTCGCGCGCGGCGGTCAGCTCGGCGCGGCTGACCGTACCGGTGCAGCGGCCGTCCTCGTCGCAGAGGAGGAGCCGGCCGGCGCGGGAGCTGTCGAGGACGGACAGGGCGACCTCGACGGTCATGTCGGCCCAGACGTGAGGTCCCGACGGCCTCAGGGACGCTGCCCCCGAAGGGGGGCGGGCCGTCTTGCGCGGATGTGTCTCTACCAGTGTCAAAGTGCCTCCTACGGGATGGCGGGATGGGGCGGGGCCAGGGGCCGTGGCGTATCAGGTCAGGACGCCACGGCGACCGGGGGCGCGGACTGCCGGAAGGTTCCCACGTCCTGCCCCGTGCGCGGCTGGTCGGCGGCGCGCCTCGGATCGGCGGCGCGCCGGGCCTCGGCGGAACGGCTGCGGCGGCCACGGGTGCTCGCCCCGCTGCGCCGAGGGCGTTCCATCACCGGCGCGGTAATGACGACCGGCACACCGGACGGCGCCCGCGCCCCGGTGATGCGGCTCAACTCGGCTTCACCCGCCCGGACTTGGGCGATCTGCGGGGTGATCCCGGCGTCGCGCATCAGCCGGCTCATGTCGCGGCGCTGGTTGGGCAGGACGAGGGTGACGACGCTGCCGGACTCCCCGGCACGGGCCGTACGGCCGCCGCGGTGCAGGTAGTCCTTGTGGTCGGCGGGCGGGTCGACGTTGACGACGAGGTCGAGGCTGTCGACGTGGATGCCGCGGGCGGCGACGTTGGTCGCGACCAGGACGGTGACGTGGCCGCTCTTGAACTGGGCCAGGGTGCGGGTGCGCTGCGGCTGGGACTTGCCGCCGTGCAGGGCGGCGGCGCGCACACCGACGCCGAGCAGGTCCCGGGTCAGCCGGTCCACCGCGTACTTGGTGTCGAGAAACATGATGACCCGGCCGTCGCGCGCGGCGATCTCCGTGGTGGCCGCGTGCTTGTCGACGGGGTGCACGTGCAGGACGTGGTGTTCCATCGTGGTCACCGCGCCGGCCGACGGGTCGACGGAGTGGACCACGGGGTCGTGCAGGTAGCGGCGCACGAGGAGGTCGACGTTGCGGTCGAGCGTGGCGGAGAACAGCATGCGCTGGCCCTCCGGCCGCACGTGATCGAGCAGGGCCGTGACCTGGGGCATGAAGCCCATGTCGGCCATCTGGTCGGCCTCGTCGAGCACGGTGACGGCCACCTCGTCGAGCCGGCAGTCGCCTCGGTCGATGAGGTCCTTGAGCCGCCCTGGGGTGGCGACGACGATCTCGACGCCGCCGCGCAGCGCCCCGGCCTGACGTCCGATGGACATGCCCCCGACGACGGTGGCCAGGCGCAGCTTCAGCGACCGCGCGTACGGGGTGAGTGCCTCGGTGACCTGCTGGGCGAGTTCACGGGTGGGGACGAGGACCAGGGCGAGCGGACTGCGGGGCTCGGCGCGCCGCCCGGCGGTACGGGCGAGGAGGGCGAGCCCGAACGCGAGGGTCTTGCCGGACCCGGTACGGCCGCGGCCGAGCACGTCACGCCCGGCGAGGGAGTTGGGCAGGGTCGCGGCCTGGATGGGGAACGGCTCGTTCATGCCGAGGCTGGTGAGCATCCGCAGGAGCTCGTCCGGCAGGGCGAGTTCCCCGAAGGAAGCGACTGCGGGGAGGCCCGGCCGAACAGTCTTCGGCAACGCGAACTCCCCGGAAACCACACTCCCGCTCGTTCGCCCGGCTCGACTCCCTCGACCTGTCCCATACGTACGTTTCATGATCGGCAAAACCTTCCTCGACGCGGCACGAAAATGCACGGCACGCGTCAGGGAATTCCCGCGACATTCGAACAGCGCAGGGAATCGCAGGAACGAGCCGAATAATTGGATGCCAAAAACATGAACGGCACCTGGAAAAGCAACGAGCTGGGGCCCGCACCCCAAGGTGCGGGCCCCAGCTACGGTCTACGCGTCAGCGACGACGTCAGGCGGGAACGATGTTCTCGGCCGTCGGGCCCTTCTGGCCCTGACCGATGTCGAAGTTCACCTTCTGACCTTCCTGCAGCTCACGGAAGCCCTGGGCGGCGATGTTCGAGTAGTGGGCGAAGACGTCGGGGCCGCCACCGTCCTGCTCGATGAAGCCGAAACCCTTTTCCGCGTTGAACCACTTCACGGTGCCAGCAGCCATGTCATATCTCCTTCGGGGCAGTGCCCGGAGCCCGCACTGTGCGAACTCCTGTCGCCGCGATCATCGCCCCGCCCGGAAAGGACACCGGAAACACAGAAGCGCTCCCGCCGGAACGAATATCCCGGCGGAGGCACTCGAAGTTTTTGGGAACCACAACTGCAACTAAATGCAACAGTAGCATGCCACCCCGAAATCCCGCAGAACTCCAAATTCCCCAGCCCCGCCGCCCGGAAAACTTCAGCCCCCCGCCCTCAATTTCTGCACTCGCCGGAACAGATATCGCTCAGTGTCCGGAGGCGGCCCGCCTGAGGGCGGTCTCGATCCTCATCGGTTCGCAGGACGTGGCTGGGGCTCCCGGTGACGAGGGCGTGCGGGGTGCGCCGACGTCAGCGGACCGTGAGGCTGCCCTTCATGTTCAATCCGCGCAAGCGGCTCAACTCCAGCTCCGTCAGTAGACGTCGCGGACGTAGCGCTTGTCGGCGGCGAGCTGCTTGACGTACAGGGCGGCCGCGTCGAGGTCGAGGCCGCCATGGGCGACGGCGATGTCGCGCAGTGCGCTGTCGACGTCCTTGGCCATGCGGGAGGCATCGCCGCAGACGTAGAAGTGCGCGCCGTCCTGGAGCCAGGACCACAGCTGGGCTCCGTGTTCGCGCATGCGGTCCTGGACGTAGATCTTGGCACGCTGGTCGCGGGAGAAGGCCGTGTCGAGCCGGGTGAGGGTGCCGTCCGCGAGGAAGGCGGACAGCTCGTCCTCGTAGTAGAAGTCGGTGGCGCGGTGCTGTTCACCGAAGAAGAGCCAGTTCGGGCCGCCGTGTCCGCGGGCCCGGCGCTCGTCGAGGAATCCCATGAACGGGGCGACGCCGGTGCCGGGGCCGACCATGACCATCGGGGCCGTGGGGTCCGTCGGGGGCCGGAAGTTCGGTGAGCGCTGAACGAAGACCGGCACCGCAGCGTCGGGAGCGGCATCGGCGAGGAAGGTCGAGCAGACGCCCTTGCGGGGGCGGCCGCGGACATTCTCGTAGCGGACGACGGAGACCGTCAGCGACACCTGACGGGGGTCCAGCAGAGGGCTCGACGATATGGAGTACAGGCGGGGTTGCAGCCGCTTGAGGACGCCGGCCCAGTCCTGGGCGTCGGCGTGGACCGCGTACTCGGAGACGACATCGACCGCCTGGCGGCCCCAGGACCACTGGGCGAGTTCGCCCTTGTTGTCGGGGCGCAGCAGTTTCTTCAGGTCGCGGTCGCCGGTGCGCTCGGTGATGAAGGCGAGCAGGGCGGGAGTGAGCCGGGTGATGTCGAGGTGCTGGTGCAGGGCCTCGCCGAGGGGGACGCCGCCCACGCCCGGGACCTGCACGGCGGCGTCGGGGTCGAGTCCGGTGGCGGCCAGCCATTCGGCCACCAGATCAGGGCAGTTGACGGGATGCACACCGAGCGCGTCGCCGGCTTCGTACACGAGCGGTGCCTCGCTGTTCCGGCTGTCGAAGGTGAACCGCCGGACCTCCTTTCCGGCGCCCGGCAGGCTGAGAAGCCGATTGCGGGCCAGCCGGGCGACGGCGGGTGCGGGCTTGGCACTGCGGACCGGCGTCGTGGCCGGGGCGGATATCCGGGATGGTGCCCGGGCCGGCGCCGGCGCCAGGTCGCGGGCCGGTGCCGGGGCGGTGCTCAGGTGGGTGGCGATCTGGTCGAGCCAGGCGTGGGCGGAGGGCCCGTAGTCCGGTTCGCAGTCGGTGCGCGGCGCGAGGCGCACGGCTCCCAGCTCGTCCAGGCGCTGGTCGAGGCGCCGCCCATGGCCGCAGAAGTCGTCGTACGAGGAGTCCCCGAAGGCGAGTACGGCATAGCGCCGGCCCTCAAGCCCCGAGCTGTCGGGTGCGGTGAGGGCCTCCCAGAATCCGGCGCCGTTGTCGGGAGCGTCTCCGTCACCGAAGGTGCTGCTGATCAGCAGTAGATCAGCGGTGGCCGGGAGGGTTCCGGGGTCGGTGGCGTCCATGCTCATCAGGGCCGTGCTGTGCCCGGCCGCGGTGAGCCGGTCGGCGGTGACCGCCGCGAACTCCTCGGCGTTTCCGGTCTGCGAGGCCCACAGCACGACCACCTCACGACTGCCGCTCCGCACCCGCGCCGGGGGCTCCGCGTCCGGCTGCGGGGCACGCGAGTACATGCCGGCGAGTACGCCGTTCACCCAGCGGGCGTGCTCCTCGGTGAAGGGCGCGCCGGGCGGCAGGACAGGAACTCCCGGCGCGCCCGACTCCAGCCCCGCCAGGAAGCCGACCAGGTACTGGCGTTCGTGCTCGGCCAGCACGGGCGGCGGCGCGCTCGGCAGCCCGAACGCGGCCGCGGCGCCGGGCACAGGGGCAGAGGTTGCGACGAGCTCCGGCTCCACGGCAGGGAGCGGGGACGGCCCGGGACCGACCGTGACCGGCGTGCTGACCTTGGCCAGCGTCACCGCGCACACCTTGAACTCGGGCTGGTACGAGATCGGGTCGACGGCGTCACTGGTCACCGCGTTGATGCTCAGGTACTCACCGTAGAGGTCGTTCCAGTGGAAGGGCGCGAAGCAGCACCCCGGCCGCACCCGGTCCGTCACCACGGCGGGCAGCACGGCCCGGCCGCGCCGGGAGGCGACTTCCACGGAATCGCCCTCGGCGATACCCAGGCGGTCGGCGTCCTCGGGATGCAGCTCGACGAAGGGAGCCGGGTTGAGCTTGTTCAGCTTGCTGACCTTGCCGGTCTTGGTGAGGGTGTGCCACTGGTGCTGGAGGCGCCCGGTGTTGAGGACGAACGGGTAGTCGTCGTCGGGCATTTCCGCCGCGGGAATGTGCGGGCGGCCGAAGAACACGGCCCGGCCTCGGGCATTTCCGCCGCGGGAATGTGCGGGCGGCCGAAGAACACGGCCCGGCCGCTCGCCGTCGGGAACACCGGACCGGCGCCGTCCTCGCTCACGTACCGGATCGGGTTGCGGTCCGGACCCTCGGCGTCCGCGGCCGGCCACTGGACGGGCGTGGCGCGCAGTCGCTCGTACGTCACGCCCCGCAGGTCGTACCCCGTCTTCGGGTTCCAGGCGCCCTTGATCTCCTCGAAGACGTCCTCGGCACTGTCGTACGAGAACGCCTTCTCGTATCCCATCTCGCAGGCGATGCGCGCGATGAGGCGCCAGTCGGCCATGGCCTCACCGGGCGGGTCGACGGCAGGGCGGGCGAGGGTGAGGTTGCGTTCGCTGTTGATCAGCACGCCTTCGGTCTCGCTCCACAGCGCACCGGGCAGCACGACATCGGCGTAGGCGTTGGTCTCGGTGTCGGCGAACACGTCCTGGGTGATGACGAGTTCGGCCGATTCGAGACCCTCGATCACGGTCTTGCGGTGGGCGACCGAGGCGACGGGGTTGGTGCAGATGATCCAGCAGGCCTTGATCTCCCCGTCCGCCATCCGCCGGAACATGTCGACGGTTCCCTGTCCGGAGCCGTCCGCGCGCACGGCGCCGTGTTCCAGTCCCCACAGATCCTCGGCGAAGGCCCGGTCCTCGTCCACCAGGACCGATCGCTGACCGGGCAGGCCAGGTCCCATGTAGCCCATCTCGCGTCCGCCCATGGCGTTGGGCTGGCCGGTGAGCGAGAACGGACCGCTGCCGGGGCGGCATATCGCCCCGGTGGCCAGGTGCAGATTGATCAGGGCGTTGGTGTTCCACGTGCCGTGCGTGGACTGGTTGAGCCCCATGGTCCAGCAGCTCATCCACTCCCCCGCCGCGCCGATCCACTGCGCGGCCTTCCGGATGTCCTCCTCCGGGATGCCGGTGGTCTCCGCGACCGTGGCGGGCGGATAGTCGGCGAGGAATTCCGGCATCGCCTCCCAGCCCTCGGTACGGTCCGCGATGAAGCCGGTGTCCAGGTCCTCGTTCTTGTGGAGCAGATGCAACAGCCCGTTGAGCAGGGCGAGATCCGTTCCCGGCCGGATCTGCAGGAACAGATCAGCCTTCTCCGCGGTGGCGCTGCGCCGGGGATCCACGACGATCAGCTTCGCGCCCGCCTTGACGCGCTCCATCAGCCGCAGGAAGAGGATCGGGTGGCAGTCGGCCATGTTGGACCCGATGACGAAGAAGACATCGGCGCGCTCGAAGTCCTGGTACGAACCGGGCGGCCCGTCGGCGCCGAGGGACAGCTTGTAGCCGCTGCCCGCACTGGCCATGCACAGACGGGAGTTGGACTCGATCCGGTTGGTGCGCACGAAGCCCTTGGCGAGCTTGTTGGCGAGGTACTGCGCCTCCAGGCTCATCTGCCCCGACACGTAGAAGGCGACCGCGTCAGGACCGTGTGCGTCGACGATGGCCCGCAGCCGCCGCGCCGTGGACGTGATCGCCTCGTCCACGGCGACGGGCACCGGCGCGGCCCCGCGCTGCGCCCGCACCAGTGCCGAGGTCAGCCGCCCCGGGGCGGCCAGCATGTCGGCCGTGGTCGCACCCTTGGTGCACAGCCGCCCGAAGTTGGCGGGATGCGCCTTGTCGCCCGAGGCCTTGAGCACCTTCCGGCGCCCGTCGGACCCGGTGGCGATGTCGAGAACCATCCCGCAGCCGACACCGCAGTACGAGCACACGGTCCGTACCTGCTCGGCACGGCCCCGGGGGTCCTGAGCTGCCACCGGGCGCCCTCTTTCGTACGGTCGGATGAGACCACCCGACCGTACGAAATGCCCGTTACCCCGAGGTCAACCCGAGTGATCACGAGTGGTTACGCCTGCCACACACTCACCGACCCGCGGGTGTGAGAAGCGTTGCGGCCCACCGCTCTGCTGCCTCCCGATCACGAAGCCTGCCTCGGCAGGTCGACCACACGTCGTGAGGTGTTCGCTCCTACCGGTCGGGGGATTCGTCGCTCCGGACCACGCACAGCGCCCAGATGACGAAGCCCGAGATCGCGATCAGCACGACGGACCAGACCGGGTAGTACGGCAGGGAGAGGAAGTTGGCGATGATGACGAGTCCGGCGATGACCACACCTGCGACGCGTGCCCACACCGCCTTCTGGATCAGCCCGTAGCTGACGATCACGGCGAGTACGCCCAGAACGAGATGGACCCAGCCCCAGCCCGTCAGGTCGAACTTGAAGATGTAGTTGCGCGTGGTGACGAAGATGTCGTCCTTCGCGATCCCCATGATTCCCCGGCAGATGCCGAGCAGACCGGTGATCGTGAGCATGATGCCCGCGAAGAGCGTCAACCCGCCTGCCCACGCCTGCTTCGTCGTGTCCGCCTGTTGTGTGTGGGTCGTGGTCATGTTGGTTCCTCGTTTCGCGTCGCCCGGCACATGCTCAGCTTCCTGAGCCGGTGGTCGTGTCGGTACCCGGGCGTTCGGCCGGACCGTGGCCGCTCAGGACCAGCTCCTTCGCCCTGTCGAACTCCTCGTCCGTGATGTCGCCGCGAGCGCGGATCTCGGACAGCCTGGAGAGCTCGTCCACGGCGCTGGGCCGGTCCGTACCGCCCGCGGTCTTCTTGATGTAGCTGTCGAAGGCCTTCTGCTGCTCCCGGGCCTGCGCGATCTCCCGGCGGCCCATGTTCTTGCCGCGGGCGATCATGTAGACGAAGACGCCCAGGAAGGGCAGGAGGACGGTGAACACCAGCCAGCCGGCTTTCGCCCAGCCGCCCATGTCGTCGTCACGGAAGATGTCCCCGATGATGCGGAACAACAGAACGAACCACATGATCCACAGGAAGAACCAGAGCATGCTCCAGAAGACGCTCAGCAGGGGATAGTCGTACGCCAGAACCATCTGCGCGTTCATGTCTCTTCTCCGTCCCGAGCGCTCACCGGCCGCGTTCGCGAGCCGTATTCAGCGTGCTCACGGCCGGGGCCGCGTGGCCTCACCCGACGCGGGTGAGCCTGCGGACGGCCCGGCATCCGCCGATGGACGCGCTCCTGCGACAACGACAGGACGTGCGTACGGCTGGACGCGCTCCTGCGTCAGGACGTGCGTGCGGCGGGGGCCTGATGTCAGGTCGTCGTCGAGGGGCCGGGCGGGTCCGTGACGCCGGCCTTTCGAAGCGCGGCCCGCCAGGCGAGGGCGACCGCCGCCTCGGCCAGACCGAGCAGGACGAGCCACAGTCCGAGCAGCCGGGTCAGGGCGTGTGCCGACTGGGCAGGCAGGGCCAGCACCACGATCCCCGCGACGATGCCGAGCACCGCGACACCCAAGAGCACGCCGCGGTGCGGGAGGCCCTTGGAGGCGATGGCGGTGTAGAGGGTGAGGACGCCGGACACGAGCCAGACGACGCCGACGATCAGGGAGAGCGCGGTGATGGTCTGCAGCGGGTTCCGCAGGCACAGCACCCCGGCCAGGAGGAACAGCACGGCCAGGAGCAGCCCCGACAGCCGTTCGCCGTGCTCGTCCCGCGCGAAGACGGCGACGAACCGGAACACCCCCGTGGCCAGCAGGTACAGGCCGATGAGGACCGCGAGGACATGCAGTGTCTCCTTCGGCCAGACCAGGATCAGGACGCCCGGCACCAGCGTCACGACCGCCGAGCCCATGATCCAGGTCCATGAACGGCCGAGTCGCGCCAGTACGTCCGCGGCATCGTCGGCCGGGCGGGGGGCGGCCCCGTCGGCGGGGGGTTCCGGTCCGGTGTGCGGCGCCGGACCACGCGGCATGGTCATGGCTCCTCCTCGCGCGATCGAGCGGGCCGTTCCCGGACGCCGAAGGGGCCGTACGCGGGGACCCGACAACCCCAGCCTCCCGCGCGCCGCAGGCCGCCGGGTCACCCACGGCGGGTGATCCGTGAGCACCGCCGTGGCGATGTGGCAGGGCGGGAGACCGCCTTCCTCAAGTTCTCCGCATCCGGCCGTCCTCAAGTTCTCCCCATCCGGCTTTCCTCGAGTTCTCCGCATCCGGCGGATCAGCCGGCCGGATCCTCCGGCAGCTGCCGCATCTCCAGGACCCGCTGTCCCAGCGACTGGAGTCGGGCCAGCAGACCGTACAGATGCGCGTCGTCCACGACGGGACCGAACAGGATCGTCTGGCCGGACATCATCACGTGGCTCAGTTCCGGAAAGGCTTTGGTCAGCGTTTCCGACATGTGTCCCTCGACGCGGAACTCGCAGCGCATGGGCTTTCTCCCGCCGGCGGTGTGGGGCAGGTAGGCGGCACCCCCTCCTGCAAGCCTCCGCCCCGACGCCCGGCCGGGCCTCACCCGGTACAGGTGACCTGCCGCGCCCGGCGCACGACGACCCGGTTCCCGTTCCGGCCGATGACGCCCGTTCACACGAGCCCGAGTTCGCGCGCGCGGCGCACCGCCTCGTTGCGTCGGTTCACCCCCAGCTTTCGGTAGACACTCTTGAGGTGGGTCTTCACCGTGTTCACCGACACGTAGAGGTCGGCGGCGATCTCCTCGGTCGACATCATCAGGGCCAGTCGCTCCAGCACGTCCCGCTCGCGTCCGCTCAGCTCCCCGGCAACGAGCTGAGGGGGCCGCGCGTCGGTCGTGGCCGGTTCACCTCGGCGCGACGGAGCAGGCGTCAGCCACTCCGCGGCCAGCTCCCGGAGCGGCGCGGTCGACAGCAGAGGCCGGATCCACGGCCGGGCATCGAGGAACGGTCTGCGAAGCCGCTCGCGCCGGGCGCCGAGCAGTGCCTGCGCAACGAGCCGGCGGGCCGTGGCGTCGTCTCCCGCCCCCTGCGCGGCCTGAGCCCTGACCAGCGCTGCCCGAACGGTCACGCCCGGCCCGGTCCGGCCCCCGGTGTCGATACTGTCGAGCAGGCTGACCGCCGCTTCCGGACGGCCCGCTGCGAGCAGTATCCGCGCGGCTTCCACCGCACACGCCGGCTGATCGCCGGACACACCCTGGAGCACCTCGGCCGCCCTCTCCGGCCGTCCTTCGGCGACATGCGCGGCGGAGGCGACCAGCGCCTGATGGCCCGCCGCCCAGGGTGAGGCCACAGCGACACGGACGCCTGGGTCCGCCGCCTCGACGGCGGCTGCGGCGTTGCCCTGGACCAGCAGGAGACGCGCCCTGGTCATGGCCCGTCCCGCGGCGATCACCGGATCGTGCGTCGCGCAGGGGAGCCGGGCCGTCTCGTCGAGGAGGGTCTGCGCACGGCCCAGCTCGTCGCGGTCGACGGCCACGGCGGCCCGCACCAGCAACCCGATGCCGGTACCGGTACCGGCGGCGCGAGTCCGGGGCAGACAGAACCCCTCCGCCTCGGAGGCACCGGCGAGAGCCTTGCGTTCCGCCCTGCCGTTCCAGCCGTTCAGGTAGTCGATCAGTGCGAGGTGCCCCAGCGACTCCTCACGGGGCAGCACGGTGGACGCTCCGCCATGAGTGCCTGCCACAGTGGTCAGGGCAGCACGCGCGTCCTCGAAACGCCCGGCCCACAGGCGCGTGGAGCCAAGATGGGTCAGAAGGAGCGCGGTGAACTCGGGATGCCTGTCGAGCAGGTGCTCCGGGACCGCCCCCCGGAGTCGGCCGGCCGCCTCCGCGGCGTCCTCGGCCTGCTCGGGAGAACCGGTCAGCCGGGCGGCCAGCGCCTCGAGCAGCGCACAGCTCAGCTGCGCGGCCGCTCCGTCGGACGGGTCGACGGCAAGCCGCTCCTCGGCACGGTGCAGGTGGGAGAGACCACGCTCGACGTCGCACCGGGACAGCTCGCGGGCCGCCCGGACGAGATCCGTCGCGGGACCGGTGGCCTCAGGGGCCATACCGGAGAACAACTGGTCGAGGTCGCCCGAGCGCAGACCGGTGAAGAGCTGTCCGATCGCCACGTCGTCGACGAGGGCGCCGGCGGTGAGACCCCAGTCGCCCGAGGCGGCGCCGTGAGTGAGTGTCTCCAGGAGGGATCCGGAACGGCGCAGCCACTGCGCGGCACGCCGGTGGAGCTCGGGCTCGAGGCCCGGCAGGCGGACCCGCAGATGGGCCCGGAGTATCTCCCCGAACAGCGGGTGGAGCCGGTACAGCGAGTGCCCGAGGTCCTCGACGAACGCGTTCGCGCGGTGCAGCTCGGCGAGCAGGGCCTCCGCGTCGGTCCGCCCCGTCAGCGCGTTCGCCAGATCAGGGCTGAAACGCTGCAGGACGCTGACCCGCAGCAGGAGATCCTGTGTCTCCTCCGGCTGCCGCTTGAGCACCTCGGCCAGCAGGAAGTCCGCGACCGTACTGCGGTCCGCCTCGAACTCCTTCAGATAGAGCTCCGGGGTCGCGCTCTCCCGCGCGGCCAGGGCGCACAGGCACAGGCCGGCGGCCCAGCCCCGGGTGCGGTCCACCAGGGCGCGCGCGGCGTCGACCGACAGGCGCAGACCGTGCAGTTCCAGCAGCGGGACGGCCTCCTCGGGGGTGAAGGCCAGCTCGGCGCCGCGCAGCTCCGTCAGCTCGCCGGCCGCCCGGTAACGGTGCAACGGCAGCAGGGGTTCGGTGCGGGTGACGAGGACCAGGCGCAAGCCCTCCCCGGCGTGGTGCAGGACGAATTCCAGCTGCTCGCCGACCTCCGGGTTGGTCACGCGGTCGAACTCGTCGACCACGAGGATCACGGGCTGCCGACGTGCGTCCAGATCGGCGGCGAGCGCCGCCAGCAGCTTGCGGTCCACGCGGGCCGCCTCCATCGGGACCCCGACCGCGCCGGAGACCGGCGCACCGCACGCGCGCAGAGCCTCGAGCACGTACGCCCAGAACACACCGGGCTGCCGGTCCTCGTCCTCGGCGGTGAGCCAGGCGACCGGCTGCGGCAGGCCAGCGGCCCAGTCGGCGGCCAGCAGGGTCTTGCCCGCGCCGGCCGCGCCGTTGACCAGCGTCAACCGCGTCCCAAGAGCCTTGTCGAGGTGCCGGTCGAGCCGCTGCCGCCGCAGGTAGGCGGCGGGCCGCGCCGGCAGGGCGATCCGCGTACGGAGAAACGAGTCCCCGAGAGGATCCAGGGACGCAACAGCCGGACCGCCCGGTCCTGGAGCATGCTCGTGAATCTCCGCCACAGCGCTCACCACCGCTGCCTGTCAGGGGTCGAGTCATGGGCCCTCTCTGTGCCACGATCCCAGGCTTTCCGGCCAGGCGCGCGGGGGCCTCGATCTCGCCCCGGTGGATCACACGGAGGGTGGCCGTCTGCCGCCCCCCGGCCAGGTACGCGGGTGTCGTGCGCACGTCGGCCGGCTGAGCGCGGCGGCGTTGCGGCTCCCGTGACATCCCTGTGGCAGGGTTCTAGTCTGGAGGGATGCAGGGTGATCTGATCACGCTGTGCCTCGCCGGCGACGTGATGCTCGGGCGGGGCGTCGACCAGATACTTCCGCACCCCGGTGATCCGGCGCTGGCGGAGACGTACGTCCGGGACGCCCGCTCCTACGTCGAGCTGGCGGAGGCCGCGAACGGGCCGATTCCCCGCCCGGTCGATTTCTCCTGGCCCTGGGGTGAGACGCTGCGGCTCCTCGACCGGGCCGCTTCCGACATCGTGGTGCTCAATCTGGAGACCAGCGTCACGCGGAGCGACGACTTCGCACCCGGCAAGGCCGTCCACTACCGCATGCATCCCGCCAATCTGCCCTGCCTCACCGCCGCCCGCCCCGACGTCTGCGTCCTGGCGAACAACCACATCCTCGACTTCGGCCGCCGCGGGCTCGCGGAGACCCTCGACGCGCTGGCGGGCGCAGGGTTCGCCTCAGCGGGGGCGGGACACGATGCGGACGCGGCCCGTCGGCCGGCGATCGTCCCCGTCAAGGGCGGCCGTCGGATCCTGGTCCACTCCTTCGGCATGCCGTCCAGCGGCATCCCGCCGAGCTGGGCCGCCACGGCGGACCGAAGTGGGATCGACTACGTGGCCGAGGCGTCGGACGCCGCAGCGGCTGCGGTGGTCACCCGGATCCGGCAGGTCAAGCGACCGGGTGACATCGTCGTCGCCTCGATCCATTGGGGTTCCAACTGGGGCTACACCGTCCCCCGCGACCAGGTCCGCTTCGCACACGCACTCGTCGACGGAGGCGCGGATGTCGTCCACGGGCATTCCTCGCACCATCCCCGGCCGTTCGAGCTGTACCGGGGAAAACTCATCGCCTACGGCTGCGGCGACCTGGTCAACGACTACGAGGGCATCTCCGGCTACGAGAACTACCGCGACGACCTGCGGCTGCTCTACTCCCCCTCGCTGGAGCCCTGCACCGGCAGACTCCGCCAACTGCGCATCACACCCTTCCAGGCCCGGCGGATGCGGCTTCGGAGGGCGTCGGCGAAGGACTGCCAGTGGCTTCAGGAACTCCTGGGCCGGATCAGCCGCGGCTTCGGCTCGCGCATCGCGTACGACCCGGACGGCATCCTCACCCTCGGCGTCGACGGGTCGCCCGTCCAAAACGGCGCCCGGTCGGCATAAGCCCGTAAGGGACGACGGCGTCCGGCTCACCGTCCGGCCCAGCGTGTCCGCGGCCAGGGCGAACTTCGTAGCGTCGATGACGGCAGCACCACCCAGGTCGTTGTTGAAGTACACGTACACGTCGTCCCGGTCCGGCCAGGCGTCGGCGATGCGTCCGGCCCAGGACTTCAACGCCTGCCGGCCATAGCGGGGCGGCGGCTGGGCGATGCCGCCGTGGAAGCGCACGTATCCCCAGGACGCGGTACGCCACAGCGGCGTCACCGGCCGTGATCCCCGGTCCGCCCAGCACAGCGCGCTGCCGTGCCGCTCAAGTACCGCCCGAAGCTCCCGCCCCGCGTCCCACCACGAGGTGTGCCGCAGTTCAACGGCCACCCGGACCGTGCTTGGAAAGCAGCTCAGGCACGCGTCCAGCGCCCCGACGTCCTCCCGGAGATGGGGCGGCAATTGCAGCAGTACGGGTCCCAGCCGGTCACCAAGACCCTCGGCACGGTCCAGTAGCCGGTGCACCGGCTCCTCGGGGTCGTGCAGCCGCTTCATATGGGTCAGATAGCGGCTGGCCTTGACCGCCATCACGAACCCCTCAGGCGTCCGTTCCCGCCAAGACCCGAAGATCTCCTTCGTCGGAAGCCGGTAGAAGGCGTTGTTGTTCTCGACGGTCGCGAATCGCCGGGCATACTCCTCCAGCCACAGCCGCTGCGGCAGGCCGGTCGGGTAGAGAGCGCCGCGCCAGTCCTCGTACTGCCACCCCGAGGTTCCGACGAGCATGGGCATGCACGACCCCTACCCGCGAGAAATGGGTATATCCACACCGGAACAGGCTGAAATCGCCGAATGGGCCCGCACGGAGGGATTCTGGAAACTACTGGAATCAGAGGGACCGGAGCCTGAGGAGGCACGTCATGACACACGCCGAAGAGTGGAAGGTCGGCGTCTACCTGACCGAGGAGGACGGCATCACCAGAGCCCGGGCAGTGCTCGGCAACGGGAAGACGCAGATGGTCGGACGAGGCAAGGCGCGCTGCAATCCCCAGGACGTGGAAATCCCCGCGATAGGGGACGAGATCGCGGCGAGCCGCGCGATGCGCGACCTGGCCGGTCAGCTGATGCACGCCGCCGACCGGGACCTGGCGGCGGTGGGCGCCGTACCCGATCCGCCGCGTACCGCCTATGGCTGGGCGGATGACACGGGTCTGGCCAGGTAGGCGGCCTCGCCGCCACGGCTGAGCCGCACGCGGGCGGAGCCCCGTTGTCGGTGCCGCGGAATCGTGCATCCCGGAACGGTGCGACCAAACGTGCGTCATGAGCGTCAGGCATAGAGAGTTGCCTGATAGCGCAGCCCGAACGGCACCGGAACCAGGAGGAGCACCAGCGGTAGGATAGGTAGCATGAGTGAAGCCACCGGCAAGTACTCCATCACCATGCCGCGGGACATCGCCGAGGCCGCCCGCGACCGCAGCGGACCCTCCGGCCTCTCCGCCTACGTCGCCGCAGCGGTCGCCCGTCAGGTCGAGCGCGACAATCTCAACGAGCTCATCGCAGTCGCGGAAGCGGAACACGGGCCCGTCACCGACGAGGAGATCCAGGCCCTGCGCGACGAGCTCCACCAGGCCCGGCGGCAGCAGGGATCGGACCGGGCGGACGCCGCGTGACCCGCACCTCCCCCGCGGTCCCGGGCGGCACCCTCGTCCTGGACAGCGAAGGGCTGGCGAAAGCCGTCCTGCGCGACCGCACGGTCACTGCCTGGCTCGCCCTCGCCCTCGCCGATGATCTCCGGGTCATCACCTCCGCGGCCACCCTGGTCGAGGTCATCCACCCCCGGATCAACCGCCCCGCCCTGGAGTGGACCCTCTCCCGGCTGGTCGTGGAACCGGTCACCGACCCGCTCGCCCGGCACGCCGCCACACTCCTCGCCGACGCCGGGCTCCACGGCCACAAATACGCCATCGACGCCATACTCGCCGCGACCGCACTCGCCGCCCCCGGCCCCACCACTGTGCTCACCTCCGACCCGGAGGACCTCACCACCCTCTGCGGGACACGGGTCACCGTGATCAAGATCTGACGGGAACCACCCAGCTTTCCGTCAGGACCAGAAGTCCGGTCGCAACCAAACTGCTCAAGCAGACGACGACTACCGGCGACTACGGGTGTGAACCTCACGGGCGCCGAGTGCGAACCTCAGTCTCGACCTCTTCGAAGACGGGCTGTACCGCGACAACTGCACCGGAGATGAGAGGAACCCCGGCCGCCGCACGGCTGGGGTTCCTCGAGACGGTGAGCGTCGGTCAGCAGGTGGAACGGCCCACGCCGTGAACCGCTCGCCCACACGCTGGCAGACCGCACCACATCACGGTCACCGTGGATCGGGCGGGTCAGTGCTGCAGGGTGAGGACGCCCGGCCGCCAGGGCAGTTGGTCGTAGGGGCCGCCCGCGGTGGGGGACTTGCCCTGGTAGAGGAACTGCAGGTTGCAGGGGTCGATGGTCATGGTCTGGTCGGGGTTGTTGCGTACCAGGTCACCGTGGCTGATGTCGTTGGTCCAGCTGGCACCGCTGTTGGCCTTGCCCGCGAAGGGGTTGCTCTCGCTGGCGGCCTGCGGGGTCCACGAACCGCTCAGGCTGGAGGCCGTGAACGAGCGGAAGTAGCGCCCGTTCACACCCTGGGCCTCGACGATCATGAGGTACTGGTTCTGGCCCTGGACCTTGTAGACCTGCGGCGCCTCGAACAGGTTGTTCGTCGTGTCGCTCATGACCGTCGTGTACGACGAGCCGAAGCTGCCCGGGAAGTTCCCGATCGGCATGCTCGCCCGGTAGATCTTGCCGTTGTCACCGGCGAAGAACAGGTACATGTTCTGGCCGTCGGCGATCAGGGTCTGGTCGATCGGGCCGGTGCTGGAGCCGGAGATGCTCCCGGTGAACAGCGGCTGCGGCGCGGACCAGCCGTTGGGGTTGGTGGGGTCGCTCGACGTGCGGTAGATGAAGGGCCACGGACCCCACTGGTACGCCAGCACCCAGATGTTCTTGGGTGCGAAGTAGAACAGCGTGGGCGCCACCGCGGACTGGCTCATCCCGGTCTGGCCGGCCGACGCCATGTCCGACCAGTTCGTGAAGGGACTGAACATCATCGAGCCGTACGACGATCCCGACACGTTCGACGCGTAGACCAGGTGCTTGCCGTTGTACACCACGTTCGTGAAGTCCTTCACCGCGGCCCACCCGTTCGCCGGCTGCGCCAGCGCGCCCGTCGACGACCACCGGTACGTGGACGGAAGGGAACACGAGCCGCCAGGCGGGGTCGTCCCGGACAGGCCGGTCCACTTCTGGCTGCTGCCACCGTTACACGTCCCGATCTGCACCGCCGTACCGTTGGCCGTACCGGAGCCCGTGACCTCCAGGCACAGCCCGGACTCCACGCCTACGACCGCGCCGTCGGAGTTCACCCGCCACTGCTGGTTCGCACCGCCGGAACAGGACCAGATCTGCACCCGGGTACCGGCCGCGGTCGCGTGGCCGGGGACGTCCAGGCACTTGTTGCCGTACACGGTCAACTGATGGTCGTCCGTCAGCGTCCACTGCTGATTGGACCCACCCCAGCAGTCGTAAATCTGCAGGTACGTGCCGTTGTCCTGGCTGGCGTTCGGCACATCGAGGCACCGGTTCGAACCGACACCGCGCAGGGCGCCGCTGGTGGCCGCCTGAGCCGGATTGGCGACGAACATCGCCGCCAACAAGGTCAGGGTCGCAACCGCGGCGGCGAGCACCGCGGACAGACGTCTGCGGCTGAAAATTCTTCTGTGCATGGGGACTTCCTCAACCTTGAGTGGGCGGTTCCGGTCGGCCTCGTCAGAGGTAGTCCGGACTGTCGGTGCAGCGCGGTGCGCAACGGCCCGCGAGCACCACGGCAGACCGCTTGTGACTTCCCGGTCCTTCGCGACCTTCTGAAGGTCCGGTGGCGCCCGGCGCCTTAGGGCGACATGAGTGCCAGGGGTGGAGGCGTGGACGGCCGAGCACCCGGGTGGCACGGTCGAAAAGAGAAAGATTGGCGCGGCCATGACATACGCATGCGGCACGACTCCTTGCGGCTCTGCGTTCGGGCGGTGCGACCCGGAGTTGCCTTGCTGTGCGATGGAGCGACTCGACCGCGTTCGGCGTATCGAACAAAGGTCGAAGTGTCGAGCAACCCGAATGATAGGGAACCGGTGAACGGCGTCAACCCCTCTCGCATGTGTCGTTATCTAGGCCGAAACATTGCGGGAACCTATGCGCGAGACGCCGCACGCCACACCGGCAAATGGCCGAGCCCGGACCAAACTTGACGCCGGAGTGGAGGAAGCGTTCGCATACTCGCCCTGGCCTCGGCCCCTGCCCTACGGCATCGGCCATCGACGTCGCCGGGAGTTCACCGTCCGGCACTCACGATCCCGAATGTTTCGGACAAGTGTCAGAAACTTTTATGCAACAGTGTATTGACGATGCATCGTCAATACCTCAATCATTCCCGTCTGAGCAACCAGTCGCAGTTCGATATTTCGAACCACATCGGCCTTCGGCAATCCGTGCTGCACGGCAGATCCACGCACGACTGCCCTACAGATCCGCGCACCAAAGCACCGCACCTGCACCACCCCGTTTCGTTCCGGTGAGGCTCGCACCAACGCATCCCTGGCTCTTCACGCAGTGGGAGAGGTAGGTGACGCCGCATGGCGGTCCCCCGGCTGAGCCGCGATGGAGTGCCCCCGTGCCTGTCTCGAAGATCGTCCGTCCCCTGTCCGCGGCGTCCGGTGATTCCGTGCCGCCCGGGCTCCGGCCCGTCCCGTCCGTCCGTCTGCCGCAGGGGAGTTGACGACGCAAACCCGGGCGCTTCAGTCCTTCCGTGATTTCTACCTTGGAGGCACAGTCATGGGCTCGTATGCCCTTCCCAGATCCGTTGTCCGCCGGAAGATCCGCGGCCCGCTGTTGGCGCTGGTCGTCGGCGTCCTCGGTGCGACCGGCGCACTGGTTGCGCCGGCCGCACACGCCGCCGAGAGCACGCTCGGCGCCGCGGCGGCGCAGAGCGGCCGCTACTTCGGCACCGCCATCGCCTCGGGCAAGCTCGGCGACTCGGCGTACACGTCGATCGCGGGCCGCGAGTTCAACATGGTGACGCCCGAGAACGAGATGAAGATCGACGCCACCGAACCGCAGCGCGGCCAGTTCAACTTCACCGCTGGTGACCGCGTCTACAACTGGGCGGTGCAGAACGGCAAGAAGGTGCGCGGCCACACCCTGGCCTGGCACTCCCAGCAGCCCGGCTGGATGCAGAGCCTCAGTGGCAGCACACTGCGCCAGGCGATGATCGACCACATCAACGGAGTGATGGGCCACTACAAGGGCAAGATCGCCCAGTGGGACGTCGTGAACGAGGCCTTCGCGGACGGCAGTTCGGGGGCCCGGCGCGACTCCAATCTGCAGCGCACCGGCAACGACTGGATCGAGGTCGCCTTCCGCACCGCGCGCGCCGCCGACCCGGCCGCCAAGCTCTGCTACAACGACTACAACGTCGAGAACTGGACCTGGGCCAAGACTCAGGCCATGTACGCCATGGTCAAGGACTTCAAGCAGCGCGGTGTGCCGATCGACTGCGTCGGCTTCCAGTCGCACTTCAACAGCGGCAGCCCCTACAACAGCAACTTCCGCACCACCCTGCAGAACTTCGCCGCCCTCGGCGTCGACGTGGCCATCACCGAACTCGACATCCAGGGCGCTCCGTCCTCGACCTACGCCAACGTGACGAACGACTGCCTGGCCGTCGCGCGCTGCCTCGGCATCACCGTCTGGGGTGTGCGCGACACCGACTCCTGGCGCTCGGGGGACACGCCGCTTCTGTTCAACGGCGACGGCAGCAAGAAGCCCGCCTACACGGCCGTCCTCAACGCGCTCAACGGCGGCTCCACCACGCCCCCTTCGGACGGCGGACAGATCAAGGGCGTCGGGTCGGGCCGCTGCCTGGACGTACCCAATTCCAGCACCACCGACGGCACCCAGGTCCAGCTGTGGGACTGCTCGGGCGGCACCAACCAGCAGTGGACGTACACCTCCGCCGGTGAGTTGAAGGTCTATGGCAACAAGTGCCTGGACGCCGCGGGCACCGGTAGCGGCGCCAAGGTCCAGATCTACAGCTGCTGGGGCGGCGACAACCAGAAATGGCGCCTCAACTCCGACGGCTCCATCGCCGGCGTCCAGTCCGGCCTGTGCCTCGACGCCGCCGCAGGCGGAACCGCCAACGGCACCCTGATCCAGCTCTACTCCTGCTCGAACGGCAGCAACCAACGCTGGACTCGCACCTGATGGGACCTGCCACAAACGAAAGCGCGCATCGATGACGGCCTACGGTGCGGCTTCTCCCGCGCCTCCAGGAAGACATCGTTGATGGTCCGGGGTCGCCGCCGTGGTGGCGGCGACCCTCGCGATCGGCATATCAGAAAAACAGCAGGTCAAACACCCTTTGCTGCGGGCTCAAGAATCGCCACGCACTCCACATGATGCGTCATCGGGAACAGGTCGAACGCCCGCAGCATCCGCACCTTGTAGCCGCTGTCGCGGAAGTACGCCAAGTCCCGCGCCAGCGCCGCCGGGTCGCAGGCCACGTACGCGATGCGGCGCGCGCCCAGCGATGCGAGGTGTTCCACCGTCTTCTTGCCCGCCCCCGCGCGCGGCGGGTCCAGGACGATCAGGTCCACCTCGGTGATGCCCGTGCGCGGGAGGACCGACTCGACCTTGCCCTGTTCGATGCGGACGCGGTCGAACGCGGCCAGGTTGTGGCGGGCGTCCTCGACCGCGCGCTTGCCCGACTCGATGCCGAGCACCGCGCCCTGGTCGCCGATGCGGTCCGCGATCGCGCCGGCGAAGAGGCCGACGCCGCAGTACAGGTCGAGCGCCATCTCGCCCTTGCGGGGCAGCAGGCCCTGCATGACCGCCTTGACCAGCGTGTCCGCCGCCTGCGGATGCACCTGCCAGAAGCCGCCGCTGCCGACGCGGTGCGTGCGGCCGTCGGCGCGCTCGCGTACGAACCCGCGGCCGTGGACCCGGTGGATGCCGCCGTCCTTCTCGTCGACGCGCAGCATGGAGACGGGCTTGTCGAGTTCGACCAGGGGCAGGCGCGCGCCGGGGCGCGGGGTCAGGATGACCTGGCGGTCCTGGGAGCCCGTCGCCGCGATCGCCTCGATGGACTCCATGCCCGTCCAGTCACGCTTCTCGATGCCGAGCTCGGAGACGCCCGGCGCCGCGATCATGCAGTGCTCGATCGGCTCGACCTCGTGCGAGCGGTGGCGGCGCAGGCCCGCCTTCCCGGTGTCGGGGTCGACCGCGTACTGCACGCGCGTGCGCCACTGCGGGACCTCGCCCGCCGGGAGCTTGTCGCCCTCGGCCGGCATGACCGTGCCGTCCCAGCCGGCCTCCTCGGGCGTGAGGCCCGCGAGGCGCTGGAGCTGCTCTGCGATGACCTCGCCCTTGAGGCGGCGCTGCGCGCCCGGCTTGGCGTGCTGCCAGTCGCAGCCGCCGCAGCGGCCGGGGCCTGCGTACGGGCAGGGCGCCTCGACGCGGTCCTTGGACGCCTCGATGACGGTGACCGCGTCGGCGCGCAGGAAGCGGGCGCCTTCCTCCCCGTCCGTGACGCGGGCCACGACCTTCTCGCCGGGCAGCGCGTGCCGGACGAACAGGACCTGGCCCTCGTCCGTGCGGGCGATGCAGTGGCCTCCGTGGGCGACGGGGCCGATCTCGACCTCGTACTCCTCCCCGACCAGCGACTTCTTCGGTTCTGCCTGCATGGCGGGGGACTCCACAACGTAAGAAAGCAAGGGACACGGCGAACGGCCGGACAACAGCCCACCAGTCTACGTGGGTGTTGTCCGGCCGCTCGCCACACGACAGCCGAGGGGGTCAGCCCTTGTTCGAGGGCTCCTTCGGGCGCTTCTCGACCGGGCCGCGGCGCACGGCGCCCGGAGCGTTCCAGTCCTGGCGCCTGCGGGCCCGCTTCTTGGCGGCCTCGGAGGACTCGAGCTGGTAGGGCACCGAGGTGACCATGATGCCGGGGGTGAACAGGAGGCGGCCCTTGAGGCGCAGGGCGGACTGGTTGTGGAGCAGGTGCTCGTACCAGTGGCCGACCACGTACTCGGGGATGATCACGCTGACCGCGTCGCGGGGCGACTCGCGGCGCAGCCCCTTGACGTACTCGATGATCGGCCGGGTGATCTCGCGGTAGGGCGAGTCGAGGACCTTGAGCGGTACGTCGATGCCGCGCCGCTCCCACTCCTCGCGCAGGGCCTTCGTCTCGGCCGGGTCGACGTTCACGCTGAGCGCCTCGAGCGTGTCGCTGCGCATGAGCTTGGCGTAGGCCAGGGCGCGCAGCGTGGGCCGGTGGATCTTGGAGACGAGGACGAGCGAGTGCACGCGGGACGGCCGGACGCTGTCGTCGGTCGGCGTCTCGGGGGCCTGGATCTCCTCGGACACGCGGTCGTAGTGCTTACGGATGGCGGTCATCGTCGCGTAGAAGATGCACATGCCGAGGAGGGCGACCCAGGCGCCGTGCGTGAACTTCGTGACGAGGACCACGACGAGGACGAGGCCGGTGAAGAACGCGCCGAAGGTGTTGATGGCGCGCGAGCGGACCATGTGGCGGCGCTTGGCCGGGTCCTTCTCGGTGCGCAGGTGGCGGTTCCAGTGCCGGACCATGCCGGTCTGGCTCAGCGTGAACGAGACGAACACGCCGACGATGTACAGCTGGATGAGGCGCGTCGAGTCGGCGCCGTAGATCACGACGAGGAGCGCCGCCGCGCCGGCGAGGAGCACGATGCCGTTCGAGAACGCGAGGCGGTCGCCGCGGGTGTGCAGCTGGCGCGGCAGGTAGCGGTCCTGGGCGAGGATCGAGCCGAGGAGCGGGAACCCGTTGTACGCGGTGTTGGCCGCGAGGAAGAGGACCAGCGCGGTGGCCGCGGCGAGGATGACGAAGAGGAAGCTGCCCTTGCCGAAGACGGCCTCGGCGACCTGGGAGATCACCGGGTTCTGGACGTAGCTCCCGCCGACCGCGACGCCGTTGTGGATCAGGTCGGTCGCCGGGTTCTCGGCCATGCGGACCTTGGTCGTCATGGCCAGGGCGATGATGCCGCAGAACATGGTGACGGCCAGCAGGCCCATCGCCGCGAGCGTGGTCGCCGCGTTCTTCGACTTCGGCTTGCGGAACGCCGGTACGCCGTTGCTGATCGCCTCGACGCCGGTGAGCGCGGCACAGCCGGAGGAGAACGCGCGCAGCAGCAGGAAGACGAGGGCGAAGCCCGCGAGGCCCTGGTTCTCGGCCTTGATGTGGAAGTCGGCGGTGGGCGCCTTCATGGTGTCGTCGAGGACGAGCCCGCGGAACGCGCCCCACGCGATCATGATGAAGACGCCGGCCACGAAGACGTAGGTCGGGATGGCGAAGAGCTTCCCGGACTCCTTCACGCCGCGCAGGTTCATCAGCGTGAGCAGGACGATGACCACGACCGCGCACAGGACCTTGTGCTCGACGACGAACGGGATCGCCGAGCCGAGGTTCTCGATGCCGGAGGCGATCGACACGGCGACGGTGAGGACGTAGTCGACGAGGAGGGCGCTCGCGACGGTGAGGCCGGCCTTGGGGCCGAGGTTCGTGGTCGCGACCTCGTAGTCGCCACCACCGCTCGGGTACGCGTGGACGTTCTGGCGGTAGGAGGCGACCACGGTGAACATCAGCACCACGACCGCGA
Organism: Streptomyces sp. DS1-CR2; assembly: GCF_055760475.1. Lineage (NCBI taxonomy): Bacteria > Bacillati > Actinomycetota > Actinomycetes > Kitasatosporales > Streptomycetaceae > Streptomyces > Streptomyces sp. DS1-CR2. Next base: position 6,514,766 of record NZ_CM147085.1, on the reverse strand, counting down.
CCGCGATCCAGGGGCTGAAGTGGTACGCCGACACGCCCGCGATGGACAGGACCAGCAGCACCTCTCCCGGCGCATAGGCCACGGAGGACAGCGGGTCGGAGGCGAAAACGGGGAGGGCGATGCGCTTCGGCAGGAGTGTTTCTCCGAGCCGGTCGCTGCGCAGAGCGCGCCCGATCAAGATCCGTTTGGGCACGTCGGTCAGTTTGGACACGCAGAGGATCGTAAGCGTTCGAACGGGGAGCCGCCCACCCACCACCCCCCAAGTGCACCGGAACCTCACACCGGGCGCCTGACCGGGCAGTCCTGACGAGGGCTTACGGCCTCAGTCGCCGCCGGCAGGGGAGGCGGATCACCCTGCCTTGTCCCAGTTCGAACGCAGTCGGGCCAGATAGTCGGCGGCCTGGCTCCCGGCCCCACCGGTCCCGTCAGCCCCCGTATCCCCCGACCGCCCGTACGCTCAAGACACGACCAGAACGAGCACCACCGCACCCCAGAGCCAGGGCCTGCGCCTACGCCTGCGCCTGCCCGCCCCGCTTCGTCATCGCACGGCCTGGGCTCCGGCCCCGCGCCGGCGGGCCGGGGTCCGGTCGGCGCGTTCGGCGAGGCGGCCGATCAGCAGCCGCACCACGGCGACGATGTCCGGATCGTCCACGAAGTAGACCTGGCGGCGCCCCTCGCGCCGGGACCGGACGAGCCCGGCGAGCTTCAGTTTGGTGAGGTGCTGGCTCACTGCCGGCAGCGCGCCGCCGACGCGTTCGGCGAGGCCTGTGACATCACTCTCACCCTGCGCGAGGGCCCACACGATGTGCAGCCGGGCCGAGGACGCGAGCAGCCCGAACGCGCCGGCCGCCTCCGCGATGACGTCGGCGGGCGGGTCGTCGAAGGCGGGCCGGTCATCGAAGTCGCGTACGCGCGTCACCACCGTCGTCCTCTCCCACATCCGCTTCGGCTCACCGGGCCAAGGAGGACCTCAGTCTAGGTGGGGCCACATGCCGGCGTTCGTCGTCATCTCCGGCTACTTCTCCCGCAGCTTCGTCTGTACGGGCACCGCCGCCCGCGGCGCCTCCGGCTCCGCCGGACCGCTGGCCCGACCGGCTCCGGCGGCTCATCACCGGGGTCGCGGTGCCCTACGTGATCTTCGAGGTCGCGTACACCTTCTTCAAGGAGATGAAGTGGGCGTTCAGGCGGGACGCGGCCCGGATTGCGGACAGGGGCAGCGCGCGGCGAAGCTGATCAAGCTTCCGGCTACGCGGATGCATGCAACTCAGGCCATGCGGCTTAAGCTCGTCTCCGGGCAACGCGGCACGCGATTGCCTCTAGTTGCCCGGCAGGCTGAGAGAGAAGAGTGAGCGAGATGTTTTCGCAGGTCATCGGGGCGACCAGGAGTGCGGGGTAGCGGCCGGTGCACATCGTCATCATGGGGTGCGGCCGGGTGGGTTCCGCCCTGGCCCAGACCCTTGAGCAACAGGGGCACACGGTCGCGGTCATCGACCAGGACCCCACGGCCTTCCGCCGCCTGGGTTCCGGCTTCGGCGGCCGCCGCGTCACCGGGGTCGGCTTCGACCAGGACACTCTGCGCGAGGCGGGGATCGAGGAGGCCGGCGCGTTCGCCGCGGTCTCCAGCGGTGACAACTCGAACATCATCGCCGCCCGCGTGGCCCGCGAGATGTTCGGCATCGAGAACGTCGCGGCCCGTATCTACGACCCGCGTCGCGCCGAGGTCTACCAGCGCCTGGGCATCCCGACCGTCGCGACCGTGCGGTGGACCGCGGACCAGATGCTGCGCAGGCTCCTGCCGTCGGGCGCCGAGCCGCTGTGGCGCGATCCCACCGGGGGCGTCCAGCTCGCCGAGGTGCACGCCTCGGTGGCATGGGTGGGACACAAGATCAGCCGGCTCCAGGAGGAGACCGGCGTCCGGGTCGCGTTCGTCACCCGGCTCGGCGAGGCGATGCTGCCCACGTCGCAGACGGTGCTGCAGGAGGGCGACCTGGTGCACGTGATGATGCGTACCGACGACGTCGAGAAGGTCGAAGCGGCGTTCGCCGAGGGTCCTGAAGAGGAGGGCGGTCACTGATGAGGGTCGCCATTGCCGGAGCGGGCGCGGTGGGCCGTTCCATCGCCGGTGAGCTCCTGGAGAACGGGCACGAGGTCCTTCTCATCGACAAGGCGCCGACGGCCATCTCGGTCGAGCGCGTCCCGCAGGCGGAGTGGCTGCTCGCCGACGCCTGCGAGATCACGTCCCTGGACGAGGCGGCGCTCCAGCGCTGCAACGTGGTCATCGCGGCCACCGGCGACGACAAGGTCAACCTCGTCGTCTCGCTGCTCGCGAAGACCGAGTACGGAGTCCCACGGGTCGTCGCCCGTGTGAACAACCCGAAGAACGAGTGGCTCTTCAACGAGTCGTGGGGCGTCGATGTCGCGGTCTCCACGCCGCGCCTGATGTCCGCGCTCGTCGAGGAGGCGGTGAGCGTGGGCGATCTGGTCCGCCTGCTGCGCTTCAGCCATGGCGACGCGAACCTGGTGGAGCTGACGCTGCCGCCCGAGTCGGCCCTCGCCGGCACGCGCGTGGGCGACGTCCAGTGGCCCGAGGACACGTCCCTGGTGACGATCATCCGCGGGACCCGCGTCCTGGCCCCGTCCCAGGACGACTCCCTGGAGGCGGGCGACGAGCTGCTGTTCGTGGCGGCCCAGGCCCGCGAGGAACAGCTCGAGGACCTGCTGTCGGTCCGCCGCGAGGACGTCGCGGGCTGAGGTTTTCCCTGGTTACGCGGATGGGGGCCCGGAGTGTCACACTCCGGGCCCCCATCTCGCCTTAGGGGCGCGGGGAACTGCGCGACCAGCCCCCACCCACCGTCAGACGCGAACGAGCCTCACGCCTCCCGGCGATGGCGCGCGGCGCCCTCCTTGCCGGCAGCCTTCGCTTCCTTCTCGGCCTTCTCCTGCGCCTCCATCTCCGCGAACACGTCGATGGGCGCGGGCGCCTTCGCCAGGAAAACCCAGGTCAGCCAGACGGCGAGCAGGAACGGGGGGATCTTCAGGGCGATCAGGACCCAGCCGAACTTCGTGGTGTCGGCCCACCAGTACATCGGGAAGAGGATCGCGCACTTGGCGAGCAGGATCAGGCCCCAGGCCCAACTGGCCTTCGCGTAGGCCTTCTTGCGGCCGGGGTTGCGCGTGCGCCAGGAGAGGTTCTCCTTGAAGACCGGCCCGAGGATCAGGCCGATCAGCGGCACCCCGCACAGCGTGGTCACGATGTAGGCGACGGCCAGGCCCAGCGTGTAGAGCATGCCGGGCAGGTAGAAGTCCTTGGCGTTGCCCGTCATCATCGCGAAGACGACGCCGAAGGCCACGCCGAAGACGCCGCTGAAGGCGTGCTTGACGGTGCCCTTCATGACCAGGCGGACCACGACCAGGACCAGGGACACCGCGAGGGCCGCGATGGCCGACATGTGCAGGTCCTTGTTGATCGTGAAGATGGTCACGAAGAGGAGGCCGGGAACGACCGTCTCCACCATGCCCCGCACGCCGCCGAAGGCCTCGAAGAGGGCGGCCTCGGTCACCGCCTTCGAGTCGGCGTCCTGATCCGCGGTCGGCTTGTCGAGGGACGTCACCGGCTACTCCCGTCCGAGCGGTCTGAGTTCGTACTTCGGGTTGAAGAGCACCCTACGGCCCCGGCTCATCGAGACCCGTCCGGAAGCGATCAGCTTGCGGCCCGGTTCGATGCCGACGATGGACCGGCGGCCGAGCCATACGACGTCCAGAGCCGCGGAGCCGTCGAACAGCTCCGCCTCCAGGGCCGGGACTCCGGCGCGTGGTCGGAGGGTGACCGTGCGCAAGGTACCAGTAACGGTGACTATCTGCCGGTCCTGGCAGTCCCCGATGCGGGTACAGCCCGTGGTCTGCGAGTCCTCGCGCAGCTCCTCGGACTCCAGGTCCTCCTGGGAGGAGGACAGCCGGTCGAGCATGCGCCGGAAGCGGCCTGCCGGCTTCTCGGACGGCGTATCGGAACGAGGGACAGCAGTCATAAATCAAGCGTACCGGGGGCCGGGGACAACGGATGAGCGGGTCAGCGCTCGAAGCGATACCCCATGCCGGGCTCGGTGATGAAGTGCCGCGGATGGGAGGGGTCGGACTCCAGTTTGCGGCGGAGCTGGGCCATGTAGACGCGCAGATAGTTCGTCTCGGTGCCGTAGGAGGGACCCCAGACCTCCTGGAGGAGCTGCTTCTGGCTGACGAGGCGGCCCGTGTTGCGGACCAGGACCTCCAGGAGGTGCCACTCGGTGGGGGTCAGGCGCACGTCGCGGCCGTCGCGGTTGACCTTCTTCGCGGCCAGGTCGACGGTGAAGTCGCCGGTGTCGACGATGCCCTCGTCCTCGCCGCCGCCGGTGGGCTCGGCCCGGCGGACCGCGGCGCGCAGCCGGGCCAGGAGCTCGTCCATACCGAACGGCTTGGTGACGTAGTCGTCGGCGCCCGCGTCGAGCGCCTCGACCTTCTCGTCGGAGGAGTGCCGGGCGGACAGCACCAGGATCGGTACGCGGGTCCAGCCGCGCAGGCCCCTGATCACCTCGACGCCGTCCATGTCGGGCAGGCCCAGGTCGAGCACGACCACGTCGGGGTGGAACGCGGCGGCGAGCTGGAGGGCGCCCGCGCCGTCGGCCGCGGCCTCCACCTCGTACTTGCGCGCCTTCAGGTTGATGACGAGGGCGCGCACGATCTGCGGCTCGTCGTCGACCACGAGCACCCGGGTCATGCGTACCTGCCTCTCTGAGCAATGGCTGAGCTGGTGGGGCCGGCCGGGGGGTGGGCGGGCGCGGCGGTGAGCGTGAGGACCATGGTCAGGCCCCCGCCGGGGGTGTCCTCCGCCGTGAGCGTGCCGTTCATCGCCTCGACGAAGCCGCGCGCGACGGCGAGGCCGAGGCCCACTCCGGCGCCGCGCGGTGCGTCACCGTAGCGCTGGAACGGGGCGAAGATCCGGTCCTTCGCGGTGTCGGGGACACCGCGACCGCGGTCCACGACGCGTACCTCGACGCGGTCGCCGAGTGTGCTGGCCGCCACGAGGACCGTCTCGTCCTCGGGGCTGTACTTGACGGCGTTCTCGACGATATTGGCGACGGCGCGCTCCAGGAGTCCCTTGTCCACGGTGACCATGGGCAGGCTCTCCGGAATGTCGAGGTCGACGCTGCCGTCAGGGACACCCACCAGCGCCATCGGGACCACCTCATCGAGATCGATCTCGCGCATCAGCGGGGTGACGGTGCCGGTCTGGAGGCGGGACATGTCGAGGAGGTTGCCGACGAGGTGGTCGAGGCGGTCGGCGCCCTCCTCGATGCCGGCGAGGAGTTCCGCCTGGTCCTCCTCGGACCAGGCGACGTCGTCGGAGCGCAATGAGGAGACGGAGGCCTTGATGCCGGCGAGCGGGGTCCGCAAGTCGTGGCTGACGGCGGCGAGCAGGGCGGTGCGGATGCGGTTGCCCTCGGCGAGGGTGCGGGCCTGGTCCGCCTCGGACTGGAGTCGCTGGCGGTCGAGGACCACGGCGGCCTGGGCCGCGAAGGCCGCGAGGACGCGGCGGTCCTCGGCGGGCAGCACGCGGCCGGACAGGGCGAGCGCCATGTGGTCGCCGACCGGCATGTCGACGTCCGCGTCCTCGGGCCGTTCCTGAGGGTGCGGGCCGACGCTGGCGGCGCAGGTCCACGGCTCCACGTCGTTCGCGCGCTCAAGGAGGGCCACGGAGTCCATGGCGAAGGTCTCGCGGACCCGGTCGAGCAGCGCGTCGAGGCTGTTCTCGCCGCGCAGGACGCTGCCGGCCAGGAAGGAGAGGATCTCGGACTCGGCGCGCAGCCTGGCGGCCTGGTGGGTGCGCCGGGCCGCCAGGTCGACCACGGAGGCGACCGACACCGCGACCCCTACGAAGATCGCGATGGCGACGATGTTCTTGGGGTCGGCGATGGTGAAGAGGTGCAGGGGCGGCGTGAAGTAGTAGTTCAGGAGGAGTGAGCCGACGGCGGCCGAGGCCAGGGCGGGGAGGAGGCCGCCGACGAGCGCGGCGGCCACCGTCACGGACAGGAAGAGGAGCATGTCGTTGGCGAGGCCGAGATCGGCGGTGACATGGGTGAGCGCGAGGGCCAGCAGGGCGGGCCCGCCGACGCCGACGAGCCAGCCCCAGATGATCCGGGAGCGGCCGAGGCGGGCGCCGCGTGCGACGGGCAGGCCGCGGCCCTTGGCCACTTCCTCGTGCGTGACGATGTGCACGTCGAGGTCGGGGCCCGACTCTCGGGCGACGGTCGCGCCGACGCCGGGTCCGAAGATGTACTGCCATGTCTTGCGGCGCGAGGAGCCCAGCACGATCTGGGTCGCGTTGACTCCGCGCGCGAACTCGAGGAGCGCGGCCGGTATGTCGTCCCCTATGACGTGGTGGAAGGTGCCGCCCAGGTCCTCGACGAGGGTGCGCTGGAGCGCGAGTTCCTTGGGGGACGCGGCGGTGAGGCCGTCGCTGCGGGCGATGTAGACGGCGAGGATCTCACTGCCCGAGCCCTTGGCGGCCATCCGCGCCGCGCGCCTGACCAGCGTGCGGCCCTCGGGTCCGCCGGTCAGGCCGACGACGATGCGCTCGCGGGCCTGCCAGGTGGAGCGGATGTTGTGTTCGCCGCGGTACTGCTGGAGGTACTCGTCGACGCGGTCGGCCACCCACAGGAGGGCCAGTTCGCGCAGGGCGGTGAGATTGCCGGGGCGGAAGTAGTTGGAGAGGGAGGCGTCGATCCGGTCGGGCTTGTAGATGTTGCCGTGGGCCATGCGGCGCCGCAGCGCTTCCGGCGACATGTCGACCAGTTCGATCTGGTCGGCGCGGCGCACGACCTCGTCGGGGACCGTCTCGCGCTGGCGCACGCCGGTGATCGACTCGACGACGTCGCCGAGTGACTCCAGGTGCTGGATGTTGACGGTGGACACGACGTCGATGCCGGCCGCGAGGAGTTCCTCGACGTCCTGCCAGCGCTTGGCGTTGCGCGAACCGGGCACGTTCGTGTGGGCGAGTTCGTCCACCAGGGCGACGCCGGGACGGCGGGCCAGTACGGCGTCGACGTCCATCTCGGTGAAGACGGCGCCGCGGTAGGTGAGCTCCTTGCGGGCGATCTGTTCGAGGCCGTGGAGCATCACCTCCGTACGGGGCCTGCCGTGGTGCTCGACGAAGCCGACGGCGCAGTCCGTGCCCCGCTCGATACGGCGGTGACCCTCGGAGAGCATCGCGTAGGTCTTGCCGACGCCCGGCGCCGCACCGAGGTAGATCCGAAGCTTGCCGCGTCCCATGGCCCCATTGTCTTCCCGCTTCACGTGTTGTACGCAGCGTCGACCCTACGGCCACCAATTGCGGCAAATGGGGCAAGGGGGCCGCGGACGTGCGTCTTTGACGCAACTCTGATGCGGGCCTCGCCGCACCGGCGGCGTTCGGGTCAGCGCCCCTGCGCCGCGGTGGTCTCCGTGATCTCGCCGTCGCGGAGTTCGAGCACCCGGTCGGCGAGGTCGAGCAGCGCCGCGTCGTGGGTGGCGACGAGCGCGGTGACGTGTTCGCTGCGGACTACGGCGCGCAGCAGCTCCATGACGGCGAGGCCGGTCTCGGCGTCGAGCTGGCCCGTGGGTTCGTCGGCGATGAGGAGGGCGGGCCGGTTGGCCAGCGCGCGGGCGATGGCGACGCGCTGCTGCTGGCCGCCGGACAGTTCGCCGGGGCGCTGCTTGGCGTGGTCGGCGAGGCCGACGAGGGCGAGGAGCAGCTCGACGCGCTCCTCGCGTTCGCGGGGGTCGGCCTTGCGCAGCCGCATCGGCACGCCGACGTTCTCGGCGGCGGACAGGATCGGGATCAGGCCGAAGGACTGGAAGATGAAGCCGATGCGGTCACGGCGCAGTTCCAGGAGCCCGTTCTCGCCGAGCCCGGAGAGGTCCTGTCCGTCGACGGTGATGCGCCCGCCGTCGGGTTCGTCGAGACCTCCGACAAGGTTGAGGAGGGTCGTCTTGCCGGATCCCGAGCGGCCCTTGAGGGCGACGAGTTCACCGCGCGGCACCTCGAAGGAGACGCCGCGCAGGGCGTGCACGGCCGCGGCCCCGGTGCCGTAGGACCGGTGCAGGTCCTCGATGACGACCATGGGGCCGGCGCCGTCCTGGTCGAGGACGGCGGCCCCCGCTTGCGTGCTCTCGCTCATGTGCGCTCCCCCGTGCGTTCCCCGGCCGGGCGCCAGTATGGTCACGCGGCGCCCGGCCGGGCAATGGCCGGGATCAGTTGGGGTTCTCGGCGTGGGTCAGGGTCTCCCAGGCGACGAACAGGTTGTTGGAGCCCGCCGGGCGGTTCTGCTCGGTGAGCTTCTGGGTGTTCGTCATGGCGTTGCCGAGGCGGGTGTGCATCGCGTTGTAGCCGACCTCGGTGACGGGGCCGAGTCCGCGCGTGACGGACCCGCCGCACAGCCAGCTCGGCGGCGCCTCGCCCAGCTCGTACTTGGCGTGGAAGCCGAGGGCCTGCTGGAGGCGCTGCCCGACGTCGGTGCCGTACAGGTCCTGGCCCTGGATGCGGCTGGTCTCGGCGATGTGGGAGATGGCGGAGATGCCGTATCCGCTGTGCGTGAAGTCGCGGCAGGTCTCCTGGGTGAGGCCGGTGACGAAGGTGGACTGCCCCTGCCAGTAGCTGACGATCTTGGCCTTGGTGTCGAGGTTCTGGCTCGGCACGGTCTTCGGCAGGTCGCCGTCGGAGGCGAGGTAGACGTAGGCGGCCGTGCGCGTACGGAACTTGGCCATGGCCTTGTCGTACGACGTCTTGTCCTCCAGGAAGACGGAGATGCCGACGGCGGCCTCCATCATCGACAGCTCCCAGTTGCCGTTGGAGTTCGAGCCGTTGATGACCTCCGGGAGGTAGACGTCGCGCAGCATCGCCTTGAAACGGCCCTCGTTCGCCCAGCCGCCGGTGTACGTGTACTTGATGATCTCGGCGGCCTTGGGCCAGGAGGAGCCGGCCCAGCCGGTCTGGAGGGGCGCGTTGCTGTTGGTGTGCTCCTTGATGGTGGCCGACCAGGCGTCCATCAGCTCGATGGCCTTCTTCGCGTAGCGGTCGTCGCGTGTGATGTACCAGGCGAGGGCGTCGGTGTACGCGGCTATCGCGTCCTGGCGCTCGTCGGTGCAGCCGTAGTCGGGGTTGGAGTACGAGCCGCACTCGACGGTGGCGCGGGGCGTGGCGGTGCGCGTGAGGGAGGCGTACTTGCTCGCCAGCATCTGGTCGTACGCGCCCTTCCAGGGCTGGGCGCCGGCGTTGACCTTGTCGCGGGCGAAGTCGAGCTGGCTCTTGGAGACGGTGACGCCGGGGTGGGCGAAGGTGGCGGGCGCGGCGTCGGCGCGGTCGGCGCCGGGCCAGGCGAGGAGGGTGGCGACGAGAGCGGTGGTGGTGGTCGCGAGGGTGGCGAGGAGGGCCGTGCGTCGTCTGCGCCGGTGGCGGGCGGGGGCCGGTGTGTTCGGCATGTGGGGGGCCATCCGTTCTTCTATGTGAACGTGAAGTACCTTTATGAACACGGGTGTTGGCCGGAGACCCTAGGTACGGACCAGCCTTCCGTCAAGAGGCGAAGAAAGAGCCGCAGTTCAGCTGTCGGTCCGGTCGTCGCGATCCGGCCATACACCCACGTGGCCCACCTCACCCATGAGCCGAACCCGACCGCCGATCCCGTACCGCTCCACGTGGGCGCGCGGCAGCTGGAGCCGGACCGCCCGGTCCAGAACCGTGAACTCCTCGCCCTCTCCGCCGCGTTCGCGGCAGCGCCTCCGTCGACACTGCGCCGGCGTCAATGAGGGCGCGCTCCATACGCCTCACACGTCCTCCCGCGCCCACAGGGCCTGCGCGAACCACGACGCCGACACCTGCCCCGCCACGCGATCGAGCGGCCACGGCGCGGCAGCCGTCCACGGTCGCGAGGTCCGCCGTCAGCGGCACCGCGACCCGACACCCCGCGCACAACGCCGGCGTCGACAAGGGCGCGCTTCACACGCCCTCCCCCGCCCCCGGCGCGCCGAGTTCCGCCGGCGGCGCAGTAGCCCCCGGGCACCTCGACGACAGCGGCTGGATCGACGGCAGGCCCGGCGCTGCACCCCGCCCTCGACAGCCTTCTCGGTGAGGGCGGCGAGCGCGGCGAGCACCATGGCCACGAGCAGGATCGCGAGCCCGGCGGCACACAGAACCATCCGATCGCGCCCGCTCCCCCACACCACGGCAGGCACCCGCCGTACGGCCACGAACCGGTCTTCCCCGTATGCGCGGCACATCAGGGGGTTGCGCGAAGGCCATGCAATGGTCCGGACAACCTTCAACTGCCCAGCCGCGCAACGCCGATGGGCCGCACACTCCCATGGAGTGCGCGGCCCATCGATGGCCGTACAGGTGCGGCTCAGCGCACCTCGGTGATCTCGGGACCGCGCGCCAGCTGCCCCATGCCGCCCGCGAACCGGGAGCCTTCCTGCGGCTCCTGCTGCACGCCCTCGGCGACCATCTGCGCGTCGTCCGGCAGCTTCAGGACGATCGGGTCGCGCGGAGCCATCGGGCCCTCACCGCGGACCACGACGGTGTCCCGGAAGATCTGCTCGAGGAGCCCGGCGGCCTGCGGCTGCACCGCGCCCTGCCCGGAGATCACTCCGCGCAGGAACCAGCGGGGGCCGTCGACGCCGATGAACCGGACGACCTGGAAGCCGCCCGTGCCGTCCGGCAGCTGCACCGGCACCTGGGCCCGCAGCTCCCAGCCGAGCGGACCCTCGACCTCGTCGATCACGCCACCCTGCTGAGTGATGCCCGACGCGATCTCCTCACGGACCTCGCCCCAGATGCCCTCCTTCTTGGGGGCGGCGAAGCCCTGGAGCTGCACGGCGCTGTCCTGGAGGACGACGGTGGCCGCGACGATCGCGTCGCCCGCGACCTCGACCCGCAGCTCCATGCCCTCGACTCCGGGGACGAAGAGTCCGCCCAGGTCCACGCGACCCTCGCCGGGCTCACGGACCTCGGAGGCGTCCCAGGGGCCGTCGGGACGCGGCTCGGGCTCGAGCCGCACGCGCTGCGGCTCGCCCTCGTCCGCGTCGCTGTCGCCGGCTACGCCGTCGACGACCTGCTCGGCCTCGCCCGCCGCGTCATCGGCGGCGCCGTTCTTCTTGCGACGTCCGAACACGTCACTGTCCTTCCCGGTCGGATACGACCGATGCGTATCGATTCCCACCCTGATGCCCACCCGGGCCCGGCCCCACGGCGGCATGACCACCGGTGGACCCGAAGCCCCCCTCGGCCCGCGCCGAGCCGGGAAGCTCCGCCACCTCCTGGAAGCGCACCTTCTCGACCTGTTGGACGACCAGTTGGGCAATCCGGTCGAAGCGCTCGAACCGCACGCTGTCGCGCGGGTCGAGATTCACCACGATCACCTTGATCTCTCCACGGTACCCGGCATCCACCGTCCCTGGGGCATTCACCAGGGCGACACCGCAGCGGGCTGCGAGGCCGGATCTCGGGTGCACGAAGGCGGCGTACCCCTCGGGCAGCGCGATCGACACCCCCGTGGGGAGTACGGCCCGCTCGCCCGGCGCGAGCTCGCACGCCTCGGTGGTCCGCAGATCCGCGCCCGCGTCACCGGGGTGCTCGTACGACGGCAGCGGTACGTCGGGGTCGACGCGCCTGATCAGCACGTCGAGAGGGGCTCGGGTCACGGGTTCACCTCGAAGGCACGGGTGCGCCGGACCTGGTCCGGGTCGCTCATGGCCGCCTGGATCTCCTCCGGGCGTCCGTTGTCGATGAAGTGGTCGACCTTCACCTCGATGAAGAGGGCCTCGGCGCGGACCGCGACGGGCCCGTCGGGGCCGCCGATCCGGCCGGTGGCGGTCGAGTAGATCTTGCGGCCGGCGACGGCAGTGACCTCGGCGTCCAGGTACAGCACGGTGTCCACGGGCACGGGCCGCACGAAGTCCGTCTCGAGCCGGCCGGTCACCGCGATGACACGCAGCAGCCAGTTCAGCGAGCCGAGCGTCTCGTCGAGGGCGGTGGCCAGGATGCCGCCGTGCGCGAGGCCGGGCGCGCCCTGGTGGGCGGGGCGCACCGTGAACTCGGCGGTGACGCGGACGCCGTCCTGCGCGCGCGCCGCCAGGTGCAGCCCGTGCGGCTGTTCGTCGCCGCAGCCGAAACAGTGTCCGTAGTGCGCGCCGAGGAGCTCGCCGGGTGCAGGAGCATCGGGGTGCCGCACGGGCGCTATGGCGTCGGCGGGGGGCGTCAGAGCTGCAGAAGTACCACTCACAGGCGCAGACCTTACCCGCGCGTCCTGGCAGAAAGCGCACCGTGCCAAGCTTGGCTGCATGGAGCTCTCCACCGCACCGTTCGAAGAACGCCTCACCGCCCCCCGCTCGTGGTGGCTCGTCTCACTCCTGCTCGGCGTCGCCTGCGCCCTGGTCCTGCTGCCGTTCGGCACGCTGCCGTTGCTCGGAGGGCTCGTCGGCGGGACGGCCGCGGCGGCGGTGGTGACGAGTTCGTACGGCTCCGTACGCATCCGTGTCGTGGCGGACTCGCTGGTCGCCGGGGACGCGAAGATCCCGCTGTCGGCGCTGGGTGACGCGGAGATCCTGGACGCCGAGGGGGCGCGCGCCTGGCGCACGCACAAGGCCGACCCGCGCGCCTTCATGCTGCTGCGCAGCTATGTGCCGACGGCCCTGCGCGTGGACGTCACCGACCCGCAGGACCCGACCCCGTACCTGTACCTGTCGACGCGGGACCCGAAGGGGCTGGCCAAGGCGCTCGGCAAGTAGCGCCGGTCAGCTTCCGAGCTCCTTGGGCTCGGACGCGTCACCCGGGATCAGCGGGTGCGGGTCGCTGGGGCGCTCCAGGGGCGGAAGCTCCGGCAGGGCGTCCCAGGGGACCTGGATCTTGCGCAGGTCCTTGCGGATCCGCTGCGCGAGCTTCTTGGTGTCGCGGCGGTTCATGACCGCCCCGACCGCGGCGCCGACCATGAACGGCATCAGGTTCGGCAGGTTGCGCACCATGCGCTTCATGATCTGCTGGCGCAGCTCGCGCTTCATCTGGCCGCCGAGCGCCGCGTTGATCGTCGCGGGCTTCGTCACCTCGATGCCGCGCTCCTCGGTCCACGAGGCCAGATAGGCGGCGCTGCGGTCCTTGAGGGCGCCGGGCGGGCGCACGCCGTAGACCTCGTGCAGCTCGGCGACGAGCTTCATCTCGATGGCGGCGACGCCGGTGATCTCGGCCGCAAGCTCCGCGGGCATCGCGGGCGGTACGGGCATCATCGCGGCGGCGCCGACCCCCGCACCCACGGTGGAGGTGGCGTTGGCCGCGCCCGCGACGAGTTTGTCCGCGAGCTGTTCGGCGCTCAGGCCGGGGAACTGTCTGCGCAGGGTCGCCAGATCGCGCACCGGCACACGCGGCGCGTTCTCGATGATCCGGTCGGCGAGGTAGCCGAGTCCTGCTTTGGCGGCGGTGCCGCTCTTGCGGACGCCATCTCTGACGGCGGCCACACGGCGCCTGGCGACCTGTGCACGGCCGCCGATCGGCGCTTGGTCACCCGCGGCGGGCACGGCGGGCAGGTCGCTGAATCCTGCCGCCGCGAGGTCGCCCGTCACCTCTTGGCCGTCCGCGTCCTCGAGCGAGGCTGCTCCAGTGGGGGAAGAGCCTCGCTCGTCGTCACGCACGCCGTCGCCGGACGGGCCACCGTCCGCTTCCCGGTCCTTCCGGGAGCGGCGCTTCCAGGGCGGGGTCGAGCCAGTCACGGCCGACCCTGCCTCAGTCGCAGTCGCGGCAGATCGGCTGGCCGTTCTTCTCCCTGGCCAGCTGGCTCCTGTGGTGCACCAGGAAGCAGCTCATGCAGGTGAACTCGTCCTGCTGCTTGGGCAGGACCCGGACGGCCAGCTCCTCGTTCGAGAGGTCGGCGCCGGGGAGCTCCAGGCCTTCGGCCGCCTCGAACTCGTCGACGTCGACCGACGAGGTCGACTTGTCGTTCCGACGAGCCTTGAGCTCCTCGATGCTGTCCTCGTTGACGTCATCGTCGGTCTTGCGTGGGGTGTCGTAATCCGTTGCCATGTGTCGCTCTCCCCCTCTGGGTGTATGCGGTGTCTCCAGCGCACAACGCGCGGGAGGCCGGACTTTGTGCCCGACCTGAGGCGGAGATTTTGCCTCACATCAAGGTCTGTTACTCAATCGACACCCAACCGGATCCCTCATGAGTGATCGGGTTGGATGGCGATCGGGACCGTACACGGTCCGGAGATGGCACCTCACGGCGCCACCCCGTGTACTTCCCGTGATCCGGACCCCTGAAAACCCGGATTTTCCCGGCTTTCCGGGGGCTTTCGCGATCACGGAGAGTAGATGGCCGGAAATTCGCCCTTGTGATCGATCACACACGGTCTCCCCGGGATCAGGTCCCGAAAATTCCGCTCAAAGCGAACTCGCCCGGCACGTCGGCGGAAGCATCTCAGATCGGTCGCCGACCCGCATCTCGGAAGGCTCGAATCGGCGGGTGACACGCGTCTCGGAGGCCTCAGATCGGCAGGGTGACCCGCATGACGAGCCCACCCCCTTCACGCGGCTCCGCGATGATACGGCCCCCATGAGCGCGCGCCACGGAGCGGGCGATCGACAGACCGAGCCCCACGCCCTTGTCGCTCCCGGTGCGCTCGGTGCGCAGCCGCCGGAACGGCTCGAAGAGGTTGTCGATCTCGTAAGCGGGCACCACGGGCCCCGTGTTGGACACCACGAGGACCGCCTGGCCGTGCTGGGCCTCGGTGGTGACCTCGACCCAGCCGCCCTCCGGGACGTTGTACCGGACGGCGTTCTGGACGAGGTTCAGGGCGATGCGTTCCAGGAGCACGCCATTGCCCTGGACGACGGCCTCCTTGCGCTCGCCGCGGATCTCGACGCCCTTCGCGTCGGCCTCCGAGCGGGTCTGGTCGATGGCCTGCGAGGCGACCTCGGCGAGGTCGACCGGCTTGCGCTCCCCGATCTGGTTGTCGCTGCGGGCGAGCAGGAGCAGGCCCTCGACGAGCTGCTCGCTGCGTTCGTTCGTCGCCAGGAGCGTCTTGCCGAGCTGCTGGAGCTCCACCGGCGCTCCGGGGTCGGAGAGGTGGACCTCGAGCAGTGTGCGGTTGATCGCGAGCGGCGTGCGCAGCTCGTGCGACGCGTTGCCGACGAACCGCTGCTGCGCGGTGAAGGCTCTCTCCAGTCGGTCGAGCATGTCGTCGAAGGTGTCGGACAGCTCTTTCAGCTCGTCGTCCGGGCCGTCCAGCTCGATCCGCCGCGACAGGTCCGTGCCGGCCACCCGGCGCGCGGTGCGCGTGATGCGGCCCAGCGGGGACAAGACGCGGCCCGCCATCGCGTACCCGAAGGCGAACGCGATCACGGCGAGGCCGAGCAGGGCGAGGAGCGAGCGGCTGAGGAGATTGTCGAGTGCGTGCTGACGCATCTCGTTGACGCACTCGTTCAGCGCGGAGTTGAGCTGGGCCGTCGTGGGGTGGTCGGGCAGGCCGGAGAAGTTGCGGCAGGTTCCGCTGCTCACCGAGCCGTTCGTGACGTTGACGGTGAACGGCAGGTCACTGCCGACGTTCAGGGCCTGCGCGGCGAGCAGATAGATGATCGACAGCAGCAGGATGCCTGCGATCAGGAACATGCCGCCGTACAGCAGGGTGAGGCGTATACGGATGGTGGGACGCAGCCACGGGTAGGGCGGCTCGGCTTTTCTGGGGTCCCACGTGGGTTTCGGAGGCGCGGCCGGTGGCGCGGGTGACGAGGCCACAGGGCATCAGATCCGGTATCCGGAGCCGGGCACGGTCACGATGACGGCGGGCTCTCCGAGCTTGCGGCGCAGGGTCATGACGGTGACCCGTACGACGTTCGTGAAGGGGTCCGTGTTCTCGTCCCAGGCCTTCTCCAGGAGCTGCTCGGCCGAGACGACGGCGCCCTCGCTGCGCAGCAGCACCTCGAGGACGGCGAACTCCTTGGGCGCGAGCTGGATCTCCTTGCCGTCGCGCAAGACCTCGCGGCGGTTCGGGTCGAGCTTGATGCCCGCGCGCTCGAGGACGGGCGGCAGCGGCACGCTCGTACGGCGTCCGAGCGCCCGCACACGGGCCGTCAGCTCGCTGAACGCGAACGGCTTGGGCAGGTAGTCGTCGGCACCGATCTCGAGGCCCTCGACGCGGTCGCTGACGTCGCCGGAGGCGGTCAGCATCAGGACGCGGGTCGGCATGCCGAGTTCGACGATCTTGCGGCAGACGTCGTCGCCGTGCACGAGCGGGAGGTCCCGGTCGAGTACGACCACGTCGTAGTCGTTCACGCCGATGCGCTCGAGGGCGGCCGCGCCGTCGTACACGACGTCGACGGCCATGGCCTCCCGGCGCAGTCCGGTGGCCACCGCATCGGCGAGCAGCTGCTCGTCCTCGACGACGAGTACGCGCACGGCGCTGTCCTTCCTGTGTGGCCTGCGGGCAGGTTCTGAGCACCTGTGAGCAGGTCCGGGTCGTGGAGTGTGGCCTCCATCCTGCCCCTTTCGGCCATAAACCGGCTGTAAGGCGGTGGGGCGCCCCGGGAATGCGGATTTTCTCGCCGGTCGAGGTTTCTGCGGAAGTGAGCGCGGGGAGGACGGATTTACACCCGCGATCACGCTTTGTATGTGGCGTGCCACGACCCGCTTTCCGCAGGGCGGTTTGAGACGTGATCGCCCCTTCCGAGGGCACACCCCCGTGCCACAGACCCACGACCCAGGACGAGGGGGCGCAACCATGGACGCATTCACCGCAGGACTTCTGCAGCGCATCAAGGCGACCGAGTCCGATCTGAGCCGGGCTCGCGAGACGGGCGACGAATTCCTCGTCGAGATCGAGCAGGACGAGCTGGACGACCTGCATCGGCTCGCCGCCGAACACGGCGTGGAGCTCGGCGTCTCGCACGTCTGACGCAGCACGGAGGGCCCCGGCGCCTGGTCGATCCAGGCAGGCGCCGGGGCCCTTCTCTGTGCTCAGCAGGCTGGGGGCTCAGCAGGCTGGGGACGCCTTTCAGTCGTGCCAGGCCCCGAGCTCCTCAAGGCGGTTCTGGAGCTGCTCGAAGAGCCCGGGCGGCGCCGCGATCGTCAGCTCGCCGGTCGGCACTTCGCCCGGACGGCCACCGGTGAGCGCGCCCGCCTCCCGCGCGATGAGGTCGCCGGCCGCGAGGTCCCAGGGGTTCAAGCCGCGCTCGTAGTACGCGTCGAGGCGTCCGACGGCGACGTCGCAGAGGTCGATGGCGGCCGAACCGCCACGCCGGATGTCGCGCACGTGAGGCACCAACTCCCGTACGACATCGGCCTGGTGGGCCCGGCGAGCGGCCAGGTAGCCGAATCCCGTGCCGACCAGCGCCTGCTCGAAGGGGGGCGCCACGCGCGCGTGTGCCGGGCGGTCGTTGACGTACGCGCCCTGGCCGAGGACCGCGCGGTAAGTTTCTCCGCGCAGGGGCGCGGCGACGACCCCGACGAGGGTCTCGTCGCCCTGGCGCGCGGCGATGGAGACCGACCATTCGGGGCGCCCGTACAGGTAATTGACCGTTCCGTCGATGGGGTCGATCACCCAGGTGATCCCGCTGCTGCCCTCGGTGCTCGCGCCCTCCTCGCCCAGGACTCCGTCGTCCGGCCGGCGCTCGGCGAGGAAGCCCGTGATCAGCTTCTCGGAGGCGATGTCCATCTCCGTGACGACGTCCACGGCGCTGGTCTTGGTGGCGGCGACGCCGAGGTCGGCGGGGCGTCCGTCGCGCAGGAAGGTCCCGGCGCGGGCGGCGGCCTCCAGGGCGACCTCGAGAAGTTCGGCCTTCAGGTCTGTCACGTCGGGATCCTTACGCGTACGGGCTGTCGGCGCCCGCGGCCGCGGGCTTGGGGGTACGGGAGGGGCAGCAGCCCACCGGGCAGAGGTTGTGGCTCGCGCCGAGCGCGCCCAGGGCGCAGGGCGTGACGTCCCGGCCGCTCTCGGCGGCGGACCGTTCGAGGACGAGGTCGCGGACCGCGGCGGCGAAACGGGGGTCCGCGCCGACGGTAGCGGAGCGGCGCACCGGGAGGCCGAGCTCGGCGGCCTTGGCCGTGGCCTCGGTGTCGAGGTCGTAGAGGACTTCCATGTGGTCGGAGACGAAGCCGATGGGCGCCATCACGACGGCCGGCACACCGGCGCTGTGCCGCTCCTCGAGGTGGTCGCAGATGTCGGGCTCCAGCCACGGGATGTGCGGGGCGCCGGAACGCGACTGGTAGACGAGCTGCCAGGGGTGCTCGATGCCGGTCTCCTCGCGGACCGCGTCGGCGATCACGCGCGCGACGTCCAGGTGCTCCTTCACGTAGGCGCCGCCGTCGCCGTGGTCACCGACGGGCCCGGAGACGTCGGCTGCCGCGGTCGGGATGGAGTGCGTCGTGAACGCGATGTGGGCGCCGTCCCGTACGTCGTCGGGGAGGTCGGCGAGCGACTTCAGGACACCGTCGATCATGGGGCGCACGAAGCCGGGGTGGTTGAAGTAGTGCCGCAGCTTGTCGACGCGCGGCACTTCGAGCCCCTCCGCTTCGAGGGTGGCGAGCGAGTCCGCGAGGTTCTCGCGGTACTGACGGCAGCCCGAGTACGACGCGTACGCGCTGGTCGCGAGGACGAGGATGCGCTCGTGGCCGTCGGTGACCATCTCGCGGAGGGTGTCCGTCAGGTACGGCGCCCAGTTCCGGTTGCCCCAGTGGACGGGCAGGTCGAGGCCGTGGTCCGCGAAGTCCTTGCGGAGCGCGTCCAGCAGGGCGCGGTTCTGCTCGTTGATGGGGCTGACCCCGCCGAACAGGAAGTAGTGCTGCCCCACCTCCTTGAGCCGCTCCTTGGGGATTCCCCGGCCGCGCGTCACGTTCTCCAGGAACGGGACCACGTCGTCCGGGCCCCCGGGGCCTCCGAACGAGAGCAGCAGCAGGGCGTCGTAGCCGTCGAAGGGCGTGGGATCGAGCGCATCGGACATGCCTTTGATCCTGCCATCCGTCACTGACAGGCGGGAAAGGGGCATGCCCGCAAGCCCCGGGACCCGTAAGCTGTCTTGGCCATCTACGCGCCTTACCGGAGTCGACTTGCCCAGCCCCTACCGCGCCATATTCGCCCTGCCCGGCACCAAGAGCTTCTCGGTCGCCGGGTTCCTGGGCCGGATGCCCCTGTCGATGATGGGCATCGGGATCGTCACGATGGTCTCCCAGCTGACCGGCCGATACGGGCTTGCGGGTGCCCTGTCCGCCACCGTGGCGCTCTCGGCGGCGGCCATCGGCCCGCAGATCTCACGCCTCGTCGACCGGCACGGACAGCGCCGTGTGCTGCGGCCCGCGGCCCTGGTCTCGCTGGTCGCGGTCGCCGGTCTGCTGCTGTGCGCGAAGTTCGAGGCGCCGGACTGGACGCTGTTCGTCTTCAGCGCCCTGATCGGCTGTGTGCCGAGCGTCGGCTCGATGGTCCGGGCGCGCTGGGCGGCTCTCTACAGGGACACCCCTCAGCTGCATACCGCGTACTCCTTCGAGTCCGTCATCGACGAGGTGTGCTTCATCTTCGGGCCGATCATCTCGATCGGTCTGTCGACGGCATGGTTCCCGGAGGCGGGGCCCCTGCTCGCGGGCTGCTTCCTCGCTGCCGGGGTCTTCTGGCTGACCGCGCAGCGCGCGACCGAGCCGGTGCCGCATCCGCGCGGACAGCACTCCGGGGGGTCCGCCCTGAGGTCGCGCGGTCTTCAGGTCCTGGTGGCCACGTTCGTCGCGACGGGCACGATCTTCGGTGCGGTGGACGTGGTGACCGTCGCGTTCGCCGAGGACGAGGGCCACAAGGCGGCGGCCAGTCTCGTGCTCGCGGTGTATGCGGCGGGTTCCTGTGCCGCCGGAGCGGTCTTCGGCCTGCTGCACTTCAAGGGGGCGCCCGCGCGCAGGTGGCTGGTCGGTGTCTGCACGACGGCCGTGAGTATGATCCCCCTCCTACTGGTCGGGAACCTTCCGTTTCTGGCCGTGGCGCTCTTTGTCGCGGGCCTGTCCATCGCACCGACGATGATCACGACGATGGCCCTCGTCGAGCAGCACGTACCACGCGCGAAACTGACCGAGGGCATGACCTGGGTGAGCACCGGACTCGCGGTCGGTGTCGCGCTCGGCTCTTCCGCGGCCGGCTGGGTGATCGACGCCGCCGGCGCGAAGGCCGGGTACGGGGTTCCGGCCGTGGCCGGCGCCGTCGCGGTGGCGGTCGGGTTCCTGGGGTACCGCCGGCTGAAGCAGCCGGTGCCGCAGCGGGGAGGAACCAATGAGCACGGGGAACTCGGGCAGCAGCGCGACGAACGCCCGGCAGGCCAGGACCCGGAACGAACCGTGGCGTAACTGGGCGGGGAACGTCACCGCGCGGCCGGTCCGCGAGGTGACGCCCGCGTCGGTGGAGGAACTGTCGGCGGCCGTCCGCGCGGCGGCCGATGACGGCCTCAAGGTGAAGGCCGTGGGCACGGGGCACTCGTTCACCGCGGCGGCGGCCACCGACGGTGTACTGATACGCCCTCAACTGTTGACCGGCATCCGCAACATTGACCGCGACGCCGGCACCGTCACGGTGGAGGCCGGCACCCCGCTCAAGAGACTCAACCTCGCCCTGGCCCGCGAGGGCCTGTCGCTCACGAACATGGGCGACATCATGGAGCAGACTGTCTCGGGCGCCACCAGCACGGGCACGCACGGCACGGGCCGCGAATCGGCGTCCATATCCGCGCAGATCAAGGGCCTCGAACTGGTCACCGCCGACGGCACGGTCCTCACGTGCTCGGAGAAGGGGACCGCAGAAGAACGCGCGGTCTTCGCGGCCGCACGGATCGGACTCGGCGCCCTCGGCATCATCACGGCGATCACGTTCGCCGTGGAGCCGATCTTCCTGCTCACCGCCCGCGAGGAGCCGATGACCTTCGACAGGGTCGCGAGCGACTTCGACGCGCTGTACGCGGAGAACGAGCACTTCGAGTTCTACTGGTTCCCGCACACGGGCAACTGCAACACCAAGCGCAACAACCGTAGCGCCGGCCCGGAAGCCCCTGTCAGCAGATTCAGCAGCTTCCTCGAGGACGAGCTCCTGTCGAACGGCCTCTTCCAGGCGGTCAATTCACTCGGCCGCGCTCTCCCCTCGACGATCCCGTCGATCGCCAAGATCTCCAGCCGCGCGCTCTCCGCCCGCACCTACACGGACATCCCTTACAAGGTCTTCACGTCCCCGCGCCGCGTCCGCTTCGTGGAGATGGAGTACGCCGTTCCGCGGGCGGCCCTCGTCGAGACGCTGCGCGAGCTGAAGACCATGGTCGAGCGCTCGAACCTGCGCATCAGCTTCCCGATCGAGGTCCGCACGGCCCCCGCGGACGACATCACGCTCTCCACGGCGTCCGGCCGGGAGAGCGCGTACATCGCCGTCCACATGTACAAGGGCACCCCCTACCAGGCCTACTTCACGGCGGCCGAGCGCATCTTCACCGCCCACGAGGGCCGGCCGCACTGGGGCAAGGTGCACACGCGCGACGCGGGCTACTTCTCGACGGTCTATCCGCGCTTCGGCGAGTTCACGGAGCTGCGCGACCGTCTCGACCCGGACCGCCTGTTCGCCAACGACTATCTGCGCCGGGTCATCGGCGACTGACCGCGCTCACCCCTCGGGCGTCTCGTCCTGCTGCTGCGGCACATCAGCTCCGTCGCTGCTCTCCGAGGTGCTCGGAGTGGGCGTCGGGGTAGGCGTCGGCGTGGACTTGTCTCCGCCGGCCCCGGAACCGCTGCCCGAGCCGTTGTCGTGACCGGTGTCGGAGTCCTCGCTCGCGCTGGGCGTGGGCGCGGGCTGCTCGGTGTCGCCCTTCTGCCCCCCGTCCCCGTCCTGCGGCGTGCCGCCCTGCGTCCCGGAGCCACTGCTGTCCGACGGCTCCTGCGAGGTGCTCGGCACGGGGGTGTGGTCGTTGCGGGACGGGTGGTCGCCTCCGCCGGTGAAGGCCTCGCGGAGCGTGGTCCGCTGCCCGTCACCGCTGAAACTCTGCCCCGAGGCGAGCTCGTACGTCGTGATGCCGCCCATCGTCACTCCGAAGACCACGGCAGCGGCGACGAGGGGCCGCTTCCAGCTCCGCACGCGCGCGCGATGCATGGTCCCTTCGGTGAACTCGTCGCCCAAGTCGCCCAAGTCGCCTGGCGGAGGCGGCAGTTCCGGCCCACCGGCCCCGGCCCCTCCCCCGTCCGTCGGTGCGGCACGCAGGACGCGCGTGGCGTCGTCCACGACACCCGGACCGGCTCCTACCCCGACCCCGACCCTCAGCAACTGGGTCTTCTCCGCGGCGGCACCACCGGCCGTCAGAAGCTGCGTCCGATCCGGATCACCGGCATCCGCCCTGAGGAGCTGCGTCCGCTCGGCGTCCAGCGCGGGGAGGACAGTCGTCGCGTCGGCGCCCTGTGCCGATGCGCCGCCCATCCCCCACGACGTGGTCCTCGGCAGCACGTCCGTCCGCATCACAGCCGTGGCCGCGGGCGGCGTCACGGAGGCGGGGACCATGTCGGACCGGAAGCTCTCCGGTACCGGGCGCCCGTCGTCGGTCACCGGGATCGGCCGGCCCTTCGGTATCGCCTGGCCCGCGACGTCACGTATCTGCTCGCCCGTGCGCCGGAAGAAGTGCTGGAAGAGCGAGCCGCCGCAAGTGGCCAGCGCGCTCACCACGCCCGCGCCCACGATCGTCCCGTACACACCGAGCCCGGCGGCCAGCTTGGCGGCCACCACGGCGGCCACGGCGCTGCCCGCCACCTGCGGCACACTCAGGTCGAGCCGCTTCCCCTTGGGCTTTTCTTGTGCATCTTGGGAGGTTTCCGGCTTCTCGCCCATCTCCGACCCTTGCCTGCCTTTCTCGACTTACTTCACGAGAAAGGGACGGATGCACGAAGTGATTAGTTCCGTTTCTGCGGATTCCGTGAAGCACGCCACGTCCATGAACCCCGAACGAGTGACCCCCCGCACCCAACTCCCGTCCCCCATGAGAACTTCGATGGCGTGCCGGTCCACCCGAGTGGCCCGAATGGAGTACCGTTGCGAGCCCTGGGTCCGGTCTCCCGTCAGGGTGCCCGGGGCCTTCCAGGACCGCCGGGAGGGGTTTCGTTGCACAGGGTGACGAGCTCGGTCACTTAGCGTTGCGAACAGGTAACCGTGCCATAACGGCGATCCAGGGCCCATGCCCGACACGCCGGGCAACTCGGCAAGGTTGTGGCAGGCTGCACCCGGGCAGGCCACACTCGACTAGCGGAAGCAGCGACGCACGTGACGTCGGCAGGCACCACCCGGGAGGTCCCCATGCCCGAACTGCGTGTCGTGGCCGTCTCTAACGACGGCACACGGCTGGTGCTGAAGGCTGCGGACAGCACGGAGTACACGCTTCCGATCGATGAGCGCCTCCGGGCCGCCGTGCGCGGCGACCGTCCGCGCCTCGGCCAGATCGAGATCGAGGTGGAGAGTCATCTCCGCCCCCGCGATATTCAGGCGCGTATACGTGCCGGTGCCTCCGCCGAGGAGGTGGCCCAGCTCGCCGGCATCCCCGTCGACCGCGTGCGCCGCTTCGAGGGCCCTGTCCTCGCGGAGCGCGCCTTCATGGCCGAGCGGGCCAGGAAGACCCCCGTACGCCGTCCCGGCGAGAACGCGGGCCCCCAGCTCGGCGAGGCGGTGCAGGAGCGTCTGCTGCTGCGCGGCGCCGACAAGGAGACCGTCCAGTGGGACTCGTGGCGCCGCGACGACGGCACCTGGGAGGTCCTGCTCGTCTACCTGGTCGCGGGTGAGCCGCACTCGGCGAGCTGGACGTACGACCCGCCCCGGCGGCTCGTCCAGGCCGTCGACGACGAGGCGCGCTCGCTCATCGGCGAGACCGACGACATCGCCGCGCCGGAACCCAGCTTTCCGTTCGTGCCGCGCATCGCGAGGCTGCCCCGCGACCGCCCGCTCGACCGGGCCCTCGACCGGCAGTTGGAGCGCCCGACGCCGCCGGCCCCCGCACCGGAGATCACCGAGGAGAGCCCGGCGGCCGTCTCCGCCACCGAGCGTGACTCGCTGACCAGCCTTCTGGAAGCCGTACCCAGCTACCGCGGCGACATCGTGGTCCCCGAGCGCCCCACGGTGCCCGCGCCCGATCCCGTCACGGACGAGCCGGAGCCCGCCGAGGCGGAGGAGCCCCCGGCGCCCGCCGCGTCCGCGGGAGCGGGTTCCGCCTACGCGGACGTCCTCATGCCGCGCAGCGTCGCGGGACACCGGGACCGTCTCACCGGCACCACCGACCGCCAGGCCGAGGCCGACGGGGTCCGTCCCGGACGGCGCGCGGCCGTGCCGAGCTGGGACGAGATCGTCTTTGGGACGCGCCGCAAGAAGCAGGACTAGCCGCAAACGGTACGCAGAAGAGGCCCGCACCGATCGGCGCGGGCCTCTCGCGTACTCATCTGCCGAAGCCCTACAGAGGCTCCGGGCCGGTCGCCACGGGGCGTGACTCGTCCGAGGACCACTCGGACCACGAACCGACGTACAGCGCCGCGTCGATGCCCGCCACCGCGAGGGCGAGCACCTCGTGGGCGGCCGAGACGCCGGAGCCGCAGTACACGCCGACCTCGCCCGAATCTCCGGACACGCCAAGGGACTTGAAGCGGTCGGCGAGCGCGTCTGCGGGCAGGAAACGGCCGTCCTGCGCCACGTTCTCCGACGTCGGCGCGGACACCGCGCCCGGGATGTGACCGCCGACGCGGTCGATCGGCTCCACGTCGCCCCGGTAGCGCTCGGCGGCGCGGGCGTCGAGCAGGATCCCCGAGCGCGCCAGCGCGGCCGCGCCGTCGGCGTCCAGGAGCGCCACTGCGCCGGGCGCGGGCTCGAACGTGCCCGGCACGGGCGACGGCACCGCGGTCTCCAGCGGGCCCTCCCACGCACCGAGACCGCCGTCGAGAACGCGCACGGAAGGGTGACCCGTCCAGCGCAGCATCCACCAGGTGCGCGCGGCGGCCCAGCCCTGCCCGCCGTCGTACACGACCACGTCCCGGTCGGCCGACACGCCGGCCCGCCGCATCACGGCGCCGAAGGACGCCACATCCGGGAGGGGGTGCCGACCTGCTGCTCCGGCGGGTCCCGCGAGGTCGGCGTCGAGGTCGACGTAGACCGCGCCGGGGATGTGTCCGGCCTCGTATGCGGCCCGTCCGTCGAAGGCCGGGGGGCCCGCCGCCTTGGCCACGCTCAGCTGCCAGCGGATGTCGAGGATGACCGGCGGGTTCCCGCCGGTCGACTCGCTCGCGAGTTCGGTTGCGGAGATGATGGCATTCATGAGGGCCATCCTTGCTCATGCTCTGGCCCGAGCGCCGTCGGTCGGCTAGCGTGCACGATCGACTACCGAGCGTTGACCGACCGGACATCGCGAGGCCGTGGCGCGGCAATGGATGCGGACATCTCACCGGGCATCCTCGTGCGAGGATCCGGCCGTGGCGGCGCGGCCGATGGGCGTCGCGCGGCACGGAGTGCCACCATCAGCTCGGGCGCGTTGCGACACGTGATTTTGTTCCGAGGAGAGAGTGACGATGACCGAGGCAGCAGCCAGGCGCGCGCCGGGCACCCCGTGCTGGGTGAGTCTCATGGTGCACGGCATGGCGGCGACCCAGGAGTTCTACGCGGCGTTGTTCGGCTGGGAGTTCCGGCCGGGACCGCAGCAGCTCGGCCCCTACGTGCGGGCCCTGCTCGACGGTCACGAGGTGGCCGGGATCGGGCAGATGCCGCCCGACCGTCATCTGCCCGTCGCCTGGACCCCGTACCTCGCCTCGGACGACGTGGACGCCACGGCCGAAAGCATCCGCCACTGCGGCGGCACCGTCGGCGTCGGTCCGCTCGACGCCGCGGAGGCGGGCCGGATGGCCATCGCGTCGGACCCGGCGGGCGCCGTGTTCGGCATCTGGCAAGCGGCGGAGCATCTGGGGATGGCGCTCACCGGGGTGCCGGGGGCGCCGGCGTGGAACGAGCTGGTGACGCAGGAGACGGCGAGCGTCGCCAAGTTCTACGAGGTGACCTTCGGCTACGAGGAAGAGGCCGTCGTCTCCGCCGACTTCGACTATCTGACGCTGCACCTGGGCGGCGTCCCGGTGGCATCGGTGCACGGCGTGGGCCAGGCGCTCCCCCGCGACCGGGGCGCGCACTGGATGACGTACTTCGAGGTGGCGGACGTCGACGAGTCGGTGTCCTTGGTCGAGGAGCTCGGCGGCCACGTCGTGAAGCCCGCACGCGACGGCTCCCAGGGCCGCCAGGCGACGGTCGCGGACCCGGAGGGCGCGGTGTTCACCCTCGTACGGTCGGCGGCGCGCGAGGAGCACCAGGAGGTGTCCTGACGGGCGCCTGCGACAGCTCAGGCCGAGGCGACCGGCAGGACTTCGGGAGACAGGGCCGCCGCGCGTGCCGTGGCGCTTGTCAGTTGCTTGCGGTGGTGGCGTCGGCACAGGACCTCGTAGCCGATCTCGTCGTCGCTCCGGTCGACGTCGCCGACGACGACCTGGGCGCCCTCGACGACCATCCGGCCACCCACCGTGCGCGCGTTGTGCGTGGCGCGGGCGCCGCACCAGCACAGCGCCTCGACCTGGAGGACCTCGACGCGGTCGGCGAGTTCGACCAGGCGCTGGGAGCCGGGGAACAGCTTGGACCGGAAGTCGGTCGTGATGCCGAAGGCGTAGACGTCGAGGCCGAGGTCGTCGACGACGCGGGCGAGCTGGTCGACCTGGCCGGGCGCGAGGAACTGCGCCTCGTCCGCGATGACGTAGTCCACGCGGCCGCCCTGGGACAACTGGTCGACCACGTACGCGTACACGTCGAGGTCGTCGGCCACCTCGACGGCGTCGGTGACGAGGCCGAGGCGCGAGGAGAGCTTGCCCTCGCCCGCCCGGTCGTCGCGCGTGAGGATCATGCCCTTGAGGCCGCGTGCCGAGCGGTTGTGCTCTATCTGGAGAGCCAGGGTGCTCTTTCCGCAGTCCATGGTTCCGGAGAAGAACACGAGCTCGGGCATGGGGAGTTCAGGGCCTTTCCGCGGTGGTGAGGGACGATCAGGAGCGTACTTCGAGCAGCGGTACCAGCTGCTCGGCGGGGGTCATCGAGCCGTGGTTGCCGACCATGGCCGACTCCTTGGGCTCCCGCTCCGAGGCGATGATCACCACGTCGTCGTGGGCGGCCGCGATGACGTCGCCCAGGCGCGCATAGACCCGCTCGTCGATGTGCGGGCCGAACCAGCCGGCCTCGATCGCCTCGTCCCGGCTCGCGATCCAGAACTGCTCGCCGAGCACCTCGCGCCACACGGTCAGGACGTCCGCCTCGGCTCCCGGCACCGCGTAGACGTGGCGGGCGCGGCCCTCGCCGCCGAGGAGGGCGACGCCTGCGCGCAGCTCCCAGTCCTCGTCGAAGTCGATGCGGGACTGCTCGTCGAACGGGATGTCGATCATGCCGTGGTCGGCCGTGATGTAGAGGGCGCTGCGCGGCGGGAGCTGCTCGGCGAGGCGCTGGGCGAGGCGGTCGACGTACATGAGCTGGCCGCGCCACGGGTCGGAGTCGACGCCGAAGCGGTGGCCCTTGCCGTCGACCTCGCTGTAGTACGTGTACACCAACGACCGGTCGCCCGCCGCCAGTTGCTCGGCCGCCAGGTCCATGCGGTCCTCGCCGGAGAGACGCCCGCGGAAGGTGCCGCCGCTGAGGGCGATCTTCGTGAGAGGGGTCGACTCGAACGCGGGGGCGGAGACCTGGGCGGTGTGCACTCCGGCGTCGTGGGCGCGCTGGAAGATCGTCGGGTAGGGCTGCCAGACGTGCGGCTGGGTCCAGGGGATCCAGCGGAGCTGGTTCATCAGCTCACCGGTGTCCGGGTTGCGGACCGTGTAGCCGGGCAGGCCGTGCGCGCCGGGCGGCAGGCCCGTGCCGACGGAGGCGAGCGAGGTCGCGGTGGTCGCCGGGTAGCCCGCGGTGATCGGGCGGCCCGTGCCGCCGCGCGAGGACGCGAGGAGCGAGGTGAGGAACGGTGCCTCGTCGGGGTGGGCCTTGAGCTGCTGCCAGCCGAGCCCGTCGATCAGGAACACGCACGCGCGGTCGGCGGGCGCGAGCTCGGGTATCGCCGGAGCGCAGTCGGGGACGCCCAGGTGGGAGCCGAGGGTGGGGAGCAGGTCGGCGAGGGAGCCGGCGCCGTACTCGGGCACGGGGGCGGACCGGACGGCGAGGGGCTCCACGTCGTCCCAGCTGGGCATGGCCATCAGCGCGCGGTCGCAGCGGTGGCCTCGGACAGGGACTGGGCGAAGGCGAGGGTCTGACGGACGGTGTCAGGGCCGTCCCCGGTCTCGCTGACGCGCAGGCTCAGGTCGTCGGCCGTCGAGCTGCCCGTGTAACCGTGGTCCGCCTCGCAGTTGGGGTCGCCGCAGGCCGCGGGCTCCAGGTCGATGCGGGCGACGGCGCCCCAGCCGATGGTCAGGACGACCTCGCGGGGCAGGGTGCCCGGAACGTACTTCTCCGGGTTGGCGACGACACGGCTGAGCACGACCGACGAGATCCGGCCGAGCTTCACGGACTCGGTGGACGTCGTGGCGTACGGCGTCGGCGACGTGGTGTCGGCGGCCTGCTCGTCGGTGTGGCTGACGATGAAGCGGGTGCCGGTGAGGACGAGCACGGTGACGTGCCTGCGCACCTCGTTCGAGTCGAAGGTGGTCTCCTGGTGGACCAGATACGACCCGATGGGTTCGCCGCCGACCGCGGCCTCCACCGCCTCGGCCACGAGGGCCGGGTAGTAGCCGCTGCGCTCGATCGCCGCGCGAAGCCCTTGGGTCGTCGTACTGGTCTTGGCCATGAGACCCATCCTAAAGCCCGGCGGGGGGCTCGCGGTGCGCCTGTGGACCGGTGCGGAAAACACCTGTATGTGGGGCTCGTCTCACCCGTCTGCTCAGTACGCGGGCAGGGTGCGCGGGCCGAGGTCGTCGCGGGCGGGCGGCGGGGCGAGCCGTATCGAGGCGCCGAGGACCGACAGGCCGCTCTGGGCGACGACGACGGGCTCCAGGGAGACGGCGACGACCTCGGGGTGGTCGTCCACGAGCCGCGAGACCCGTTGCAGCACCTCTTCGAGCGCTGCCGTGTCGACCGGCGCGGAGCCGCGCCAGCCGAAGAGCAGCGGCGCGGTCTTGATGCCCCTGACGATCGACTGGGCGTCCCGGTCGGTGACCGGAATCAGCCGGTGCGCGGTGTCGCCGAGCAGCTCGGACGCGGCGCCCGCGAGCCCGAAGGAGAGCACCGCGCCTGCGGCCGGGTCGATGACCGCGCGGACGACGGTGTCGACACCTCGGGGCGCCATGGCCTGGACGACGGGCCGCAGCTCCTCGGGCTTACCGAGCGTCTCGGACAGCTCTTCGTAGGCGCGGCGCAGCTCCTCCTCGTGCGCCAGGTCGAGGCGTACTCCTCCGAGGTCGGCGCGGTGGCGCAGGTGCGGGGCGGTCGTCTTGAGGGCGACGGGGTAGCCGAGGGTGCGCGCGGCGGCGGCTGCCTCGTCGGGTCCGGGGGCGGGCAGGGTCCGCCGCACGTCGATGCCGTAGCGGGCGAGGAGGGCGCGGGCGTCCTCGGGGGCGAGCTCGGCGCCGCGCGGGTCGTCGTCCTTTGCGAGGAGCGCGGTGATGAACTCGGCGGCGCCCGTCTCGTCGATGCCGTCGTACTCGGGGACCTTGCCGGGCTCCGCGGCGTCGCGCCGCCACTGGGCGTACTTGACGGCTTCGGCGAGGGCGTGGACGGCGCGCTCGGCCGCGGGGTAGGCGGGGATGAGCGCGGGCGTGGGGGCGGGCTCGTCCGTGGGCGGGCGTCCGGCCGGGGGGCCGCCCGGGGTCTTGGCGAGCGCGCGCGGGCCGGTGCTGGTGGCCGCGGAGAGCGCCTCGGCGAGGCCGCCGAGCTCGACGTGCACGACCAGGACCGGCTTGGTGGGGGTGCCGGCGGCGGCCGAGCTGAGCGCCTCGGCGAGCGCCGCGTCCTGGGCGGTCGACTCCCCCACCGCGGGCATGGCCGTGACGACGACCGCGTCGCACTTGTCGTCCGCGAGCGCCTCCGTGAGCGCCGCGTGGAAGTCCTCGGCGGACGCCGCGGTCGTCAGGTCCCGCGGCGGCTTCGGCCGCAGGCCCTCGGCGAGGCAGACGTCGTACGTGAGGAGGCCGAGCGACTCCGAGTTCCCGAGGATCGCCACGCGGGGGCCCGGCGGGAGGGGCTGGCGGGCCAGCAGCAGGCCGGTGTCGACGAGTTCGGTGATGGTCTCCACGCGGATGACACCCGCCTGGCGCAGCAGGGCGGAGACGGTGGCGTACGGCAGGCGTGTGGCGCGGACGGCGTGGCCGAGGGGCGCGATGCCGCTGTGCCGGGCGCCCTGCACCACGACGAGGGGCTTCGCGGCGGCCGTGCGGCGGGCGAGGCGGGTGAACTTGCGCGGGTTGCCGATGGATTCGAGGTACATGAGGGCGACGTCCGTGTCGGGGTCGTCGTACCAGTACTGGAGTACGTCGTTGCCCGACACGTCCGCGCGGTTGCCGGCGGAGACGAACGTCGACACACCTGTCACTCCGGTCACGCCGCCGCCGCGCCGCTGGAGGCGGGCGAGCAGCGCGATGCCGATGGCTCCGGACTGGGCGAACAGGCCCATGCGGCCCGCGCGCGGCATCTCGGGGGCGAGTGACGCGTTGAGCCGCACCTCGGGCGAGGTGTTGATGACGCCGAAGGCGTTCGGCCCGATGAGGCGCATTCCGTACGAGCGGGCCTGGCGCACCAGTTCGCGCTGGCGGGCGCGGCCCTCGCTGCCGGACTCGGCGTATCCGGCGGAGACCACGACGATCCCCTGCACGCCACGCTCGCCGCATTCGGCGACGACTTCGGGGACCCGCTCCGCGGGAACCGCGACGACGGCCAGGTCGACGGCCTCGGCGGCGTCGATGTCGTGGACGGAGCGGTGGGCGGGGACGCCGTCGAGGTCGCTCAGGTCGTCGGGGAACGCCTTGTTCACGGCGTGGAGGCGGCCGGTGAAGCCGGCGTCGCGGAGGTTGTCGAGGACGCTGCGGCCGACTCCGCCGGGCGTGCGGCCCACGCCGATGACGGCGACGGAGCCGGGGGCGAGGAGCCGGTGCACCGAGCGGGCCTCGGCGCGCTGCTCGCGGGCGCGCTGCACGGCGAGCGAGGCCTCGGTGGGTTCGAGGTCGAACTCCAGGCGGACGACGCCGTCCTCGAAGTGGCGCTTCTGGGTGTATCCGGCGTCCGTGAACACCTTGATCATCTTGGTGTTGGCGGGCAGCACCTCGGCGGCGAAGCGGCGGATGCCACGCTCACGGGCGACGGCGGCGATGTGCTCCAGGAGCGCGGACGCGACGCCCCGGCCCTGGTGGGCGTCCTGTACGAGGAAGGCGACCTCGGCCTCGTCGGCGGGGGCGGAGGTGGGCATTCCCTGGGCGTTGATGCGGTCGTAGCGGACAGTCGCGATGAACTCGCCGCCCACAGTGGCCGCGAGGCCCACCCGGTCCACGTAGTCGTGATGGGTGAAGCGGTGGACGTCCTTGGCGGACAGTCGCGGGTACGGCGCGAAGAAGCGGTAGTACTTCGACTCGTCGGAGACCTGCTCGTAGTAGCTCGTGAGCCGCTCGGCGTCGTCGATGGTGATGGGCCTGATGCGCGCGGTGCCGCCGTCGCGCAGCACCACGTCTGCTTCCCAGTGGGCGGGGTATGCGTGCCGGTCCGACGGGGTCTGCATAGGGCCAGCGTACGGCGCAGCGGTGACAGTCGTACGGGTCGCGGCGCGAGCGGGCCGAAGGCACGCTATGAGGGCCGACGGGCGTGTGCGGGCGGTACGCAGGGCTCACATCGGCACGCCCACCGATGTGGGAGACTGGTCTAGACAACCGTGAGAATCCTGAAGGGCAGCATCACATGGCTGAGCGCCGCGTCAACGTCGGCTGGGCCGAGGGCCTTCACGCCCGCCCCGCCTCCATCTTCGTCCGCGCGGCCACGGCGGCCGGCGTCCCCGTGACGATCGCCAAGGTCGACGGCAACCCCGTCAACGCCGCCTCCATGCTCGCGGTGCTCGGCCTGGGCGCCGGCGGCGGCGAGGAGATCGTCCTGGCCTCCGACGTCGAGGGTGCGGACATCGCGCTCGACCGTCTGGCCAAGCTGGTCGCCGAGGGGCTCGAGGAGCTTCCCGAGACCGTCTAGTAAGGGGCCCCGGTACCGGGTCTCTCGATTCTTGGGCGCCGTCTCCTGCTCACAGAAGATCGCGCCACATAAAGGGTCTGTTCGGTTTTCCGAGCAGACCCTTTTGCTTTCTGCGGCTCTGTTCTCAGAATTCCGGGGCATCGGAAACAGAGCCCCTGGAAATGGGCCGCCCTCTTTGTATACGGCGCCTCTGTTAATGCTGAAGCCCCACCGTGTTGACGGGAGGTTGCGAAGTCCTCACACGGCCACCCGGGCGGGGGGCGCGCAAGCGGTGAGCGGCCGAGGCGCGCTCCGTGTGCTGGGCCGTGAGCGCCCGCGCGCGCTCCGCGTCACCGCGCGCCACGGCGTCGACGATCGCCCCGTGCTCGGCCCAGGAGTCGGCGGGCCGCGCGGGCTGCTCGACGGTGTACATCCACGCGATCTTGTGGCGGAGCTGGGTGAGCATCGTGGTCAGCCCCGGGCTGCCGGACGCCTGCGCCAGCGTCTCGTGGAACCAGCTGCCCAGCGAGCGCAGATCCTCGCTCTGACCTCGCCTGGAGCGCTCCTGACCGAGCCTGACCAGGCCTCGCAGGACCTTCAGGTGCGCCTCGGTGCGGCGCTGCGCGGCGCGGGCCGCCGCGAGCGGTTCGAGGAGCATGCGGATCTCCAGCTGGTCCGCCGCCTCCTGCGCGGAGGGTTCGGCGACGCACGCGCCCGCGTGCCTGCGGGTGACGACGAAGCCCTCGGCCTCCAGAGTGCGCAACGCCTCGCGCACGGGGACGCGCGAGACGCCGTAGCGGCGGGCGAGCACCTCCTC
Organism: Streptomyces sp. DS1-CR2; assembly: GCF_055760475.1. Classification (NCBI taxonomy): domain Bacteria; kingdom Bacillati; phylum Actinomycetota; class Actinomycetes; order Kitasatosporales; family Streptomycetaceae; genus Streptomyces; species Streptomyces sp. DS1-CR2. Next base: position 6,481,747 of record NZ_CM147085.1, on the reverse strand, counting down.
GGTGAGTCTGCCGCCGCGCTCGTAGACACCGGAGACGATGTCGTCGCGGATCGCCGTGCATACCGAGTGCGCCGGAATGCGCATGCCCCGACCTCCGCCTTAATCCCCGCGAAACGCGGTCGATAGTCGCCCGTACAGCGCGATTGACGTCTGTTCAGCTCGCCTGTCCAGCGACTCTATTCCAGCGGGCGCGAATTTCCGACGGCAGGCCGTAATCCATGGATATTTTTTGGACACCGGCGTCAGGAACAGGCGGGTCCGGGAACGACGAATGCCCCGGCTCAGCGAGCCGGGGCATTCGGTGCGTCCTCGCGAGGTACGCGACGAAGGTCAGACGTTCACGCCGTGGGAGCGCAGGTACGCGACGGGGTCGATGTCCGAGCCGTACTCGGGGCTAGTGCGCGCCTCGAAGTGGAGGTGCGGGCCCGTGACGTTGCCGGTCGCTCCGGAGAGGCCTATCTGCTGCCCCGGGGTGACCGTCTGGCCGACGGAGACACCGATGGACGACAGGTGGCCGTACTGCGTGTACGTACCGTCGTTCATCTTGATGACGATGTTGTTGCCGTAGGCGCCGCCCCAGCCGGCCTCCACGACCGTGCCCGCGCCCACCGCGTGGACCGAGGTGCCGCTGGCGGCGTGGAAGTCGATGCCGGTGTGACTGCCGGAGGACCACAGGCCGCTGCTGGCCTTGTACGCGGTGGACACGTACGAGCCGGTGACCGGAATGACGAACGCGTTCAGGCGCTTGCGCTCGGCGGCACGGGCGGCGCGCTCCTTGGCCTCGCGCTCGGCCTTGGCCTTGGCGGCGGCCTCGCGCCGGTCCTCCTCGGCCTTCTTCTTGGCCGCGGCCTCGGCCTTCTTCTTCGCGGCGGCCTCGTCGGCGGCCTGCTGCTGGGCGGCGGCCTGCGCGTCGATCTGCTCCGCGAGGGAGTCACCGATGGAGATGGCCTTGGTCAGGCCGGTCTGCTCAAGAGACGCGTCGTCGGCGGCGAGCGCGGGGGCGGCGAGGCCTCCGATGACACCGGTCGTGGTGAGCGCGGCGACGCCGGCGACCTGCGCGGTGGTGCGCGTGAGACGGCTGGGGCGACGGTGCTTCCCGGTGGCACGGGTGAACGCCATGGGGTGGCTGATCCTTTCCTTCCTTCTCGCCTACCGGGTTAGCTGACGGGTTCGGAGCAGGAAGGTCTCCTACGGACCCCCTTCAGGGAAGGGCGTCCGATTCACCCCAGGGACGGTGGGTCCCCGGCTCCCCCGGCTCGCGCCTTGGGGGACTCGGCGATGACTGTCCGGTGCCACGGGTGCGGCGTACGTCTGGCGGACAGCCGGACCGACGCTAAGCGGGGCAACTTTCAATCAACAAACGGAACCGGGCTTTTGTAGCGCATGCCACAGGGCAGACAGGCAACCACTGGTTCAATTCGGACAAACAAGGGCCCCGGTGGTCATCTCGCCCACCGGGGCCCCTCGTTGCACACCGGTCACGGTCAGCCCGTGACGACGGTCACCTCTCCGATCCCGAGCGCCCTCACGGGCTCCTCGATCTGCGCGGCGTCACCGACGAGCACCGTCACCAGACGGTCCATCGGGAAGGCGTTCACGACAGCCGCAGTGGCCTCCACGGTGCCCGTCGCGGCGAGCCGCCGGTACACCTCCGCCTGGAAGTCGTCCGGCAGGTGCTGCTCGACCTGGTCGGCGAGCGTCCCCGCGACGGCCGCGGCGGTCTCGAACTTGAGCGGGGCGACGCCCACCAAGTTCTGTACAGCCACGTCCCGTTCGGCGTCGGTGAGGCCCTCCGCCGCGAGCGTGCGCAGCACCTTCCAGAGGTCGTCGAGCGCCGGACCCGTGTTCGGCGTGTCCACGGAGCCGCTGATGGCGAGCATCGCGGCGCCCGTCCCGTCCGGCGCCGAGCGCAGCACCTGGGCGAACGCCCGCACGCCGTAGGTGTAACCCTTCTCCTCGCGCAGGACGCGGTCCAGGCGGGAGGTGAGGGTGCCGCCCAGGCAGTACGTGCCGAGCACCTGCGCCGGCCACACCCGGTCGTGCTTGTCCGCGCCGATGCGGCCGATCAGGATCTGCGTCTGTACCGCGCCCGGCCGGTCGACGATGACGACCCTGCCGGTGTCGTCGGCCGTGACGGGCGGTACGGGGCGCGGCTCCGCCGTGTTCCCCGTCCAGGCGCCCAGCGTGTCCGCGAGGAGGGCGTCGAGGTCGATGCCCGCGAGGTCGCCCACGACGACCGCGGTGGCCGTGGCGGGACGCACGTGCCGGTCGTAGAAGGCACGTACGGCCGCCGCGTCGATGGCCGTGACGGTCTCCTCGGTGCCCTGGCGCGGGCGGGACATGCGCGCGGTGGCCGGGAAGAGCTGCTTCGAGAGCTCCTTGGCGGCGCGGCGGCCCGGGTTCGCCGTCTCGTGCGGGATCTCGTCGAGGCGGTTGCGCACGAGGCGTTCGATCTCGCTGTCCGCGAACGCGGGCGCCCTGAGGGCGTCGGCTAGCAGGCCGAGCGCCTTCGGCAGGCGGGAGACGGGCACCTCCAGGGAGACCCGTACGCCGGGGTGGTCGGCGTGCGCGTCGAGCGTCGCGCCGCAGCGCTCCAGCTCGGCGGCGAACTCCTCGGCGGCCAGCTTGTCGGTGCCTTCGGAGAAGGCCCTCGCCATGATGGTGGCGACGCCGTCGAGCCCGGCGGGCTCGGCCTCCAGGGGCGCTTCGAGGTTGATCTCGACCGCGACGACCTGCTGGCCCGGGCGGTGGCAGCGCAGCACCGTCAGGCCGTTGTCGAGGGTGCCGCGCTCGGGCGCCGGGAAGGCCCACGGCCTGGCGGTCCCGGCCTGGGGCTGCGGGTGGAAGTCCATGGTCGCGAGCTCGGTCACTTGCCGGCCTCCTTGTCTGCGGTCCCGATGGTGTCTGCGGTCCCGCCGACGGTCTTGTCCGCGACCTCGTCCGTGAGGGACGCTTCGGCGGTCTCATCGGCCTCTTCGGGGGCCGTGGGCTCGTAGACGAGCACCGCGCGGTTGTCGGGACGCAGGTGGGCCTTGGCCACCTCCTGGACCTCCTCGGCGGTGACGTCGAGGACGCGCTGGACGGCGGTCAGGGCGAGCTGCGGGTCGCCGAACAGGACGGCGAACCTGCACAGTTCGTCGGCACGTCCCGAGACCGTGCCGAGCCGGTCGAGCCACTCGCGCTCCAACTGGGCCTGGGCGCGCTCCATTTCCTCCGGGGTGGGCCCTTCGGCGGCGAACCGCGCGAGCTCCTCGTCGACGGCCTCCTCGATGACCGGGACCTCGACGTCGGCGGACGTCTTCACGTCCAGCCAGCCCACGGAGGGCGCCCCCGCGAGCCGCAGAAGACCGAATCCGGCGGCGACGGCGGTCTGGTCGCGCCGTACGAGACGGTTGTAGATCCGGGACGACTCGCCGCCGCCGAGGACCGTCAGGGCCAGGTCGGCCGCGTCGCACGCGCGCGTACCGTCCTGCGGCAGCCGGTAGGCGGCCATCAGCGCGCGGGCCGGGACGTCCTCCTCGATGACCTCGCGCACACCCTCACCGATCAGGTCGGACAGGGTGCCGTCGCGCGGGGGCTGCTTGCCGTCGTGGCGCGGGATGGAGCCGAAGTACTTCTCGACCCAAGCCAGCGTCTGCTCGGGTTCGATGTTCCCGACGACCGAAAGCACGGCGTTGTTCGGCGCGTAGTACGTACGGAAGAACTTCCTCGCGTCCTCCAGGGTGGCCGCGTCCAGGTCGGCCATGGAGCCGATGGGCGTGTGGTGGTACGGGTGGCCCTCCGGGTAGACGAGGGCGGTCAGCTTCTCGAACGCTGTCCCGTACGGAACGTTGTCGTAGCGCTGACGGCGCTCGTTCTTGACGACGTCGCGCTGGTTCTCCATCGACTCGTCGTCGAGCGCGGCGAGGAGGGAGCCCATCCGGTCGGCCTCCAGCCAGAGCGCCAGCTCCAGCTGGTGGGCGGGCATGGTCTCGAAATAGTTGGTGCGCTCGAAGCTCGTCGTCCCGTTCAGCGAGCCGCCGGCGCCCTGCACCAGCTCGAAGTGCCCGTTCCCGTGGACCTGCTTCGAGCCCTGGAACATCAGGTGCTCGAAGAGGTGAGCCAGGCCCGTACGGCCCTTGACCTCGTGGCGCGAGCCGACGTCGTACCAGAGGCAGACCGCTGCGACCGGGGTCAGGTGGTCCTCGGAGAGCACCACGCGCAGGCCGTTGGCGAGGCGGTGCTCGGTCGCTGTCAGGCCGCCGGAGCCGGCCTCGGCGGTGGCCGTGTGACCCATGGGCATGTACGTCCCTTCGATCGCTGAACTATCGCGGAAACTGCAGATGTGCTGCCACTTCTGCCACTGTATGCAAGCGTCCCGACGCCTGGCGAAGTTCCCGCACTGGGTACGCCGAGAGCGAGCACCGAACGCCCTACGGACGGGTCGCGGTCGGCGTTGTCAGTGGGGCGGTCCACAATGGTGCGCGTCAGATTCTCGTACATGCCCCGGCAGCATCTGTGAAGGAGCCGCAGCAGCGATGGCCCGCCGCAGCACGAAGACCCCGCCTCCCGACGACTTCGAGGAGCGGATCCTCGACATCGACGTTGTCGACGAAATGCAGGGCTCCTTCCTCGAGTACGCGTACTCGGTGATCTACTCCCGGGCCCTGCCGGACGCCCGTGACGGCATGAAGCCCGTGCACCGGCGCATCGTTTACCAGATGAACGAGATGGGCCTGCGCCCCGACCGCGGCTACGTGAAGTGCGCCCGCGTCGTCGGCGAGGTCATGGGTAAGTTGCACCCGCACGGAGACGCGTCGATCTACGACGCCCTGGTGCGGCTCGCCCAGCCGTTCTCGATGCGCCTCCCCTTGGTCGACGGCCACGGGAACTTCGGCTCCCTGGGGAACGACGACCCGCCGGCCGCCATGCGGTACACCGAGTGCCGGATGGCCCCGGCGACGTCGCTGATGACGGAGTCGATCGACGAGAACACGGTCGACTTCGGGCCGAACTACGACGGCCAGGAGCGGGAGCCCGCCGTCCTGCCGGCCGCCTACCCGAACCTCCTGGTCAACGGCGCGTCCGGCATCGCCGTCGGTATGGCGACGAACATGCCGCCGCACAATCTCGGCGAGGTCATCGCCGCGGCGCGCCACCTGATCAGGCACCCGGGCGCCGACCTCGAGACGCTCATGAAGTTCGTCCCGGGCCCCGACCTGCCGACGGGCGGCCGGATCGTCGGCCTGTCCGGCATCAAGGACGCCTACGAGTCGGGCCGCGGCACCTTCAAGATCCGCGCCACGGTCTCCGTGGAGGACGTGACGGCGCGCCGCAAGGGCCTCGTCGTCACCGAACTGCCCTTCGCGGTGGGCCCCGAGAAGGTCATCGCGAAGATCAAGGACCTGGTCGGCTCGAAGAAGCTCCAGGGCATCGCGGACGTCAAGGACCTCACCGACCGCCAGCACGGCCTGCGCCTGGTCATCGAGATCAAGAACGGCTTCGTGCCGGAGGCCGTCCTCGAGCAGCTCTACAAGCTGACGCCGATGGAGGAGTCCTTCGGTATCAACAATGTGGCGCTGGTCGACGGCCAGCCCTTGACCCTCGGCCTCAAGGAGCTCCTGGAGGTCTATCTCGACCACCGCTTCGAGGTCGTGCGCCGCCGCAGCGAGTTCCGCCGTACGAAGAAACGGGACCGGCTGCACCTGGTCGAGGGCCTCCTCGTCGCGCTGGTGGACATCGACGAGGTCATCCGCCTCATCCGCTCCAGCGACAACTCCGCACAGGCGAAGGAGCGCCTGATGGAGCGCTTCTCGCTGAGCGAGATCCAGACGCAGTACATCCTGGACACTCCGCTGCGCCGTCTCACCAGGTTCGACCGCATCGAGCTGGAGACGGAGCGCGACCGGCTCAACGGCGAGATCGACGAGCTGACCGGGATCCTCGACTCCGACGCCGAGCTGCGCAAGCTCGTCTCGTCCGAACTGGCGGCGGTGGCAAAGAAGTTCGGCACCGAGCGCCGCACCGTCCTCCTGGAGTCGGCGGGCACGACGGTCGCCGCTGTGCCCCTCCAGGTCGCCGACGACCCGTGCCGCGTGCTCCTGTCGTCCACGGGCCTGCTCGCGCGCACGGCGAACGCCGAACCGTTCGAGGACGACGAGGACGCCAGGCGCACCAAGCACGACGTGATCGTCTCCGCGGTGCCGGCGACGGCACGCGGCGAGATCGGGGCGATCACGTCCACGGGGCGCCTGCTGCGGCTCAACGTCATCGACCTGCCGCAGCTCCCGGAGACGGTCTCGGCGCCGAACCTCTCCGGGGGCGCGCCTGTCACGGAGTTCCTGTCGTCCCTGGAGGCGGACGAGAAGGTGGTCTGTCTGACCACCCTCGACGAGTCCTCGCCCGGCCTCGCGATCGGCACCGAGCAGGGCGTGGTCAAGCGCGTCGTGCCCGACTACCCGACCAACAAGGACGAGTTGGAGGTCATCGGCCTGAGGGACGGTGACCGCATCGTCGGCGCCGTGGAGCTGCGCACCGGCGAGGAGGACCTCGTCTTCATCACGGACGACGCGCAGTTGCTCCGCTACCAGGCGTCGCAGGTACGTCCGCAGGGCCGGGCCGCGGGCGGTATGGCGGGCATCAAGCTGGCCGACGGCGCCAAGGTGATCTCGTTCACCGCCGTCGATCCGGCTGTGGACGCGATCGTCTTCACGGTGGCCGGGTCGCGCGGCACGCTCGACGACTCCGTCCAGACGACCGCGAAGCTCACCCCGTTCGACCAGTACCCGCGCAAGGGACGCGCCACGGGCGGCGTGCGCTGTCAGCGCTTCCTGAAGGGCGAGGACTGCCTGAGCCTGGGCTGGGCGGGCCCGACGCCGGCCCGCGCGGCGCAGAAGAACGGCACCCCGGCCGAGCTGCCCGAGGTCGACCCGCGCCGCGACGGCTCGGGCGTCTCCCTCGCGAAGACGGTCTCGGTGGTGGCGGGACCGGTCTAGCCCGCGTCGCTTTCCGCGTCGCTCGGCTCCTGTACGTATCTCAGGACGCCCCACATGCTGTGCTCGTCGGCATAGATGTGCGGGGCGTCCTGGGCGCAGGCGGTCAGTTCCTTGCTCAACCGCGGGGCGTCGATCCCGGCGCCGATGAGGACGAGCCGGCTGAGGCGCGGCTCCCCTGGAGCCCAGGGCTCCGGCGAGAACCGCAGGAACCGCCCGACGGCGTGCACGGTGTACTTGTTGCGCGCGTCGGCCGCACCGAAGTCGACGTACCCCTTGATGCGGTAGAGCCCTTCGGGCCTGCTGTCGAGGAAAGCCATCAACCGGCGTGGATCGAGCGGCACTTCGGACTCGACGGAGACGCTGTCGTAGGCGGAGTGCAGATGGCCGTCGTGCTGGTCATGCTCGTCGTACTCGTCTCCGCCCGCACCGTCGCCGTCGTACCGGTGGAGGTCGTCGAACGACAACTGGCCGATCCGCTCGCGCGTCGGCCGGCGGTCGAAGAGGAACTCGGGGTCCACGCGCGCGTACGTCGCGGGAACGACTGCCGCGCCTCCGGCAAGCCCGCGCACGCGCTCCAGGACGCGCCGGTGCTCTGTCTCCGGGATCCGGTCGGCCTTGTTGACCACCACGAGGTCGGCGATGGCCAGATGCCGGTCGAGCTCGGGGTGCTGTTCCCGCGTCGCGTCGAACTCGACGGCGTCGACGACCTCGACCAGGCCGCCGTACACGATCCGCGGATTCTCGCTGGCGAGCACCATGCGCACGAGCTCCTGCGGCTCGGCGAGCCCGCTCGCCTCGATCACGATCACATCCATGCCATCGATGCCATTGCGGGCCGACGGCCGGGTGAGCCGGCCCAGGTACTCATCGAGCTCGCTCGCGTCGACGGCGCAGCACAGGCACCCGTTGCCGAGAGAGACGGTGGAGTCGCCGAGCTGCCCGGCGACGGCCATGGCATCGATCTCGATGGAGCCGAAGTCATTGACGATCGCACCGATCCGCGTGCCGCCGCCGTGGTGCAGCAGATGGTTCAGCAGGGTGGTCTTGCCGGAGCCCAGGAACCCGGCGAGCACGACGACCGGGATCTGCTGCGGAAGCTCCTGCCACGGCTGACTCAACGCGCGACCTCTCTCACACCGACGCGCACGCCGGTCTCATACCGACGCGCATACCGGCGTTCTTACGACGAATGAATGCCGCCCCAGGATACGAGCGCGTAGAAACACCGCGAAGTGAACGATTGTTAGCGTCGCGGGCTGGGCACACGACAGGCATGGCGCCCGGACGAGCGACCCCTGCTTCCCTCCGTGTGCCTCCTCTCCGCCTCCCCGCCGACCAGCGCCGCTCGGCACCCTGGGGGGGCGGCAAGCGCGCCGCCCACCGCTCGCCGGTCCTTTTCCCGTCGCCCCGCACCCGACGACCGGCGGACGGTCGCCTGATTCGGGGGTTGACATGGCCACACAAAGTAATGGGATACGCGCACTGAGTGCTGCCGCACTGGTGGGGTTCGCTCTCGGCGGGGCCACGCTGGCCCTCACCATGCAGCAACGCCGCGAGGAGTTGCTGCTCCGCGTCGAGCAGCTGGAGCGGGACGAAGTGGCGCAGCGCCGCAGGGCCCGGGCTCATCAGCAGCGCATGCACTGGGCGCTTCTGGTAAAGGCCATCGACGACCCTTCACTCGCGGCCGTGATCAACACGTACGGCACAGAGGTTCCCCTGGACAAGCTGCGCCAGTACTTCTACGCGAACGCCTGGTACGTCAATCTCTACCACCTGGACCAGGCTGGCCTCGTCGACCAGGAACAGATGCGCGGCCATCTCCGTGACCTGTTCCAGAGTTCGATCTTTCGCGAATACTGGCGGGCCAGTCGGTCCAACCGAGCTACCCTGCCTGACTCATCCGACGAAGCTCGACTCGGCCACCTCGCCGACCGTCTCCTCGAGGAACTCGAAGAAGCGGACACCGACGAGTGGTGGGTGATCGGAGATCCTCCGACATCTTGATCCTCGATCGTCAACGCGGTGCCACCTTTCACACGGACGAGGCATCCTCCAACTCCCCAAAGAAACCAAGCGTCGCGCGTCGCGGCACACAAGCCCCAAGGGTCGCATTAGCCTGTCGGCATCCTGCTGGAAGCAAGCCCCCCTAAGGACCGGTACCCCTTGAAGATCGTGCGCCGCATTGGTGTGCCTCCGCGCGAACGTGGCAGCGCCTCGGGCGCGAACTGCCCTGACGTATTCGAGCTGAGCGACGGCAATTTCGCCGTCATCGGCACCGAGGCCACCGCGGAGCTCGACAAAGAGCTCCCCGCAGACGCTTCACGCGCCGACTACGAACGCATCGTGATCGTCAGTCGCGAGACCCTGGTGCGCGCCAAGGCCGACATCCCGGACGCGTAGCCCCCTCCCTTACGGAGCCCGGTCCCCACGAGGGGCCGGGCTCCGGTGCGTTCAGGGCATCAACGGCACCGGCGCCGGAGCCGCCGGCCCCACGTAACGCGCCGCCGGGCGAATGATCTTTGAATCCTCCGCCTGCTCAAGGATGTTGGCGCTCCACCCCACCACCCGCGCAGCGGCGAAAGTGGGGGTGAACATCGTGCGCGGCAACCCGCACAGCTCCATGACCACGCCCGCGTAGAACTCCACGTTCGTGTGAAGTTCCCGCCCCGGCTTCAGCTCCGCGAGGATCGACTCCACATGGCGCTCGACCTCGACGGCGAACTCCACCATCGGCCCGCCGAACCCCTCGGCGATGCCCCGCAGCATCCGCGAGCGGGGGTCCTCCGTGCGGTAGACGGGGTGACCGAAGCCCATGATCCGGTCACCCGCGAGCACCCGCTCGCGGATCCACCCGTCGATCCGGTCCGGCGTGCCGATCGCGTCGAGCGTGTCGAGCGCGCGGCTCGGGGCGCCACCGTGCAGCGGCCCGGAGAGCGCCCCCACGGCGCCGACGAGACAGGCCGCGACATCGGCACCGGTCGATGTGATGACCCTCGCCGTGAACGTTGACGCATTGAACCCGTGATCAATGGTTGAGATCAGATACTGCTCGATGGCACGGGCGTGAGCGGGCTCCGGCTCCGAACCCGTCAGCATGTAGAGGTAGTTGGCCGCGTACGACAGGTCGTCGCGCGGCTCGACCGGTTCGAGCCCGTCGCCGAGCCGGTAGAGCGCCGTGAGCAGCGTCGGCACGACCGCCGCGGCGGCCAGCGCGTCGTCGCGCCTGCGCCCGTCGTCGACGTCGTACACGGGGCGGAAGCCCTTCGAGGCACCGAAGAGCGACAGAGCGCTGCGCAGCCCGGCGAGTGGGCCGGAGAGCGCTCCGGCTCGGGCGATCACAGGCAGCGCGGCCCACACGTCGTCGGGCAGCCTGCGCAGGGCGGCCGTACGCGTGGCGAAGGCCGCGGACTGCGCGGCGTCAGGCAGCTCGCCGTGGATCATCAGGTGCCATACGTCCTCGAAGCTGCGGGTCTGCGCGAGCTCGACGGCCGAGTACTGGCGGTAGTGGTAAAAGCCCTCACGCCCTCTGACGTCACCCAATTCGGTGTCGGTGACGACGACGCCCGCGAGCCCCCGCGGTACGTCGACAGGGGCGGCCGTGGTCCCGTTGATCGGCATGTTTCCTCCCTGGAATTGACTCGACTGTCCATGCTTGACTCAACGCCTGTCAATATTGATTGAATCAATACAAGCGATGCGGATATACGGTGGCGCGCATGACGGATCACGAACACGCACCCGCGCGGGAAGCCCGGCGGCTCAGCACCAAGGAGACGGCCGAACTGCTGGGCGTGAAGCCCGAGACCGTGTACGCGTACGTGAGCCGCGGTCAGCTCAGCAGCCGCCGGGCGGCGCCGGGCTCGCGCGGCAGCACGTTCGACGCGGCCGAGGTGGAGGCGCTCGCGCTGCGCAACAAGCGGGAACCCACGGCCGGTTCGGCCCCTGGCGAGCTCTCGGTGCGCACCCGCATCACGTTGATCGACGAGGACCGCTACTACTTCCGCGGGGTCGACGCGGCCGAGCTCGCCGCGCACCACAGCTACGAAGAGGTCGCCGAGTGGCTGTGGACGGGGGTGCTGCGGCCAGGGATCCGGTTCACCGCCCCCCGGCAGTCCCTCGCCGCGGCCCGGCGCGCCGTGGGGGCACTGCCGGAACACAGCGGCCCTGTCGACCGTCTGCGGGTCGCCGCGGTCGCCGCCGCCGTCGCCGACCCACTGCGCTACGACCTCTCCGAAGAGGCCGTACTCGGCACGGCCCGCACCCTCATCCCGACCCTGGTGACCGCCCTGCCACCCGTACGGCACACGCACCGCGACGGCGGGCCGCTCGCACAGCGCCTGTGGGGCCGCCTCTCCGGACGCGAACCCGACGATCCGTCACTGCGCGTACTGGACACGGCACTTGGGCTCCTCGTCGACCACGACCTCGCCGCGTCGACGCTCGCCGTCCGGGTCGCCGCGTCGGCGCGCGCGCACGCGTACGCGGCGGTGTCCGCGGGCCTCGGCGTCCTGGAGGGACCGCTCCACGGCGCCGCCAGCGGACTCGCGCACCGCATGCTCCTTGAGGTCCTCGACCGCGGCAGTGCGGCCCCTGTGGTGGCGGATGAACTGCGTGCCGGGCGCCGCGTCCCGGGCCTCGGCCACCGCCTGTACAAGGGCGAGGACCCGCGCGCCCAGGCCCTGTTCGCCCTCCTGGAAGAGATCCCGCAGGTCCACCCGGCCCTCGCCGCGGCCCGCGACGTCGTGGCGACGACGGCCCGCCACACCGACCTGCACGCCAATGTGGACCTCGCCCTCGCGGTCTTCACCGTCTCGTGCGGCATGCCCGCCGAGGCGGGCGAGACCGTCTTCGCGGTGGCCCGGACAGCGGGCTGGATCGCGCACGCCCTGGAGGAGTACGACGAGCGCCCGCTGCGGATGCGGCCGAGCGGCCAGTACGTGGGACGACGCCCGCCTCAGCCGCTGCCCGCGCCCGAAGCCCCATTGCCGGCCAAGTGAGGTTAGGCTCCCCTTCGTGAGTACGTGTACGACCGCCTCGCAGGACCTGAACGAGCCTCTCGCGGGGACCGCCGCCACCGCGCGCACCTGGCTGCTGATCGAGCAGCCGGGCCCCTGGGGTGTGAAGGCGCTGACGTCCAGCCATCTGGACCCGGAGCTCGGCAGGGCCCTGGAGGCGGCCGCGGAGGGGACCGGCGTACGCGTCGCCCTCATCCGGCGCCCGGGCCGGCACGCCGACTTCCATGCCGCCACCCGGCGACATGTGTATGTGGCCCACACCATCCCGGGAAACACCTGGCTGCGCGGCACCATGACCGAGTCTCCACAGGACTTGCTCGCCCTCGACTTCGTAGCCCTCGGAGCGGGTGATCACCGCGGTTTCGGCACGCCGCACGAGGGCGCGCCGCTCGCCCTCGTCTGCACCAATGGCAAGCGCGACCGCTGCTGCGCCCTCCTGGGCCGGCCTCTGGCCGCCGACCTCGCCGCGTCCGGGCAGGACGGCATCTGGGAGGTCACCCACCTCGGCGGCCACCGCTTCTCCCCCACGCTCCTCGTCCTGCCCTACGGGTACGCGTACGGCCGTGCCGACGCCTCGCACGTCAGGGACGCCCTCGACGCGGTACGGGTCGGCCGGATCGCCACCGACGGGTGCCGCGGGAACTCCGCGTGGGAGCGGCCCGGTCAGGCCGCCGAGCTCGCCGTGCGCACGTCTGCGGGAATCGATGACGCAGGAGTGCTGAGTGTCGTGGGCACGAAGGGCGTGGCGCAGGGACCCGTGGCTCCGCTCTGGGAGGTGACCGTCGCGCACACGGACGGCCGCCGCTGGCACGTCACCGTCGCGCAGAGCGCTTCGCAGCCGCCCCGCCCCGAAAGCTGCGGTGCCGCACTGGGCACTCCGGCGCGCATGGACGTACTCGCGGTGGACGAGACCACGCCCGTCGTCACAGGCCCCCTCAGCGCGAGCGGCTGACCCGGCGAGGCGCGCCCCGCAACGGCGCACTCGCGGCACGCCCCACCCCGTACGGGGAGCATCCCAGGTCGCGAGATACCCGCCACATCGCTACGGACTAGCCCGCTCGCCCCCTTACCGTTCTTCGTATGAGCCCCACTCCCCCCACGCGCCGGCTGCGCTTCGGCCTGCCACGACGCGTCTTCGCGCAGGTGCTGCTGATGCAGGTGGCGATCGCCGCCGGCGTGGCCGTGCTCGCGACGGGGCTCTTCCTCGCGCCGCTCAGCGACCAGCTCGACGACCAGGCGATGCGCCGCGCGCTCGCCATCGCGCAGACCACCGCGGCCCAGCCGAGCATCGCCGAGGACCTGCGTCATTCACGTCCCACGGTCGACGGTCCCGTCCAGCGGGAGGCCGAGCGGATCCGCCGGGCCAGTGGCGCCGAGTACGTAGTGATCATGAACAAGGAAGGCGTCCGCTGGTCCCACACGGATCCGGGCGAGGTCGGCAGGATCGTCTCCACGGACCCCAGCGAGGCGCTCGCGGGCCACGAGGTCATGGAGATCGACAGCGGCACCCTGGGCCGCTCCGCGCGCGGGAAGGTTCCCCTGCGCGACGCACGGGGCGACATCGTCGGGGCCGTCTCCGTCGGCATCGAGTACGACAGCGTCAGGGCGCGGCTCATCCACGCCATTCCGGGTCTGTTCGCGTACGCGGGCGGCGCCCTCGCGGTGGGCGCGCTGGCCGCCTACCTGATCTCGCGCCGGGTCCAGCGGCAGACCCGTGACCTGGCGTTCTCCGATATTTCGGGGCTGCTGTCGGAGCGCGAGGCCATGTTGCACGGCATTCGCGAAGGCGTCGTCGCCCTGGACCGGAGCGGCCGGATCCGGCTGCTCAACGACGAGGCCCACCGGCTCCTGGGCATCGGCGACGAGGTGATCGGGCAGTCGCTCGACGACGCCCTGGGCCCGGGTCGTACGACTGATGTGCTGGCGGGCCGGGCCACGGGCACGGATCTCGTGACCGTCCGCGGACAGCGCGTCCTGATCGCCAACCGCATGCCCACGGACGACGGCGGCGCCGTCGCCACCCTCCGGGACCGCACCGAGCTGGAGCAGCTCGGCCGCGAGCTCGACTCGACGCGCGGCCTGATCGACGCCCTGCGCGCCCAGGACCACGAGCACGCCAACCGCATGCACACGCTGCTCGGCCTGCTCGAACTGGAGATGTTCGACGACGCCGTCGAGTTCGTCGGCGAGGTGGTGGGCGACCACAGGGCGACCGCGGAACAGGTGACCGAGAAGGTGCACGATCCGCTGCTCGCGGCGCTCCTGGTCGGCAAGGCTACGGTGGCCGCGGAGCGCGGAGTCGCCCTGTGGATCTCCGACAGGACACTCCTCCCCGACCGGTTGATCGACCCGCGGGGACTCGTCACGATCGTCGGGAATCTGGTCGACAACGCGGTGGACGCGGTCGCGGGCACCCCCCACGCGCGCGTGGAGGTCGATGTACGGGCGACCGACGACCACACAGTGGAGTTGCGGGTGCGCGACACGGGACCCGGCATCCCCGCCGCCCGACGGGAGTTGATCTTCACGGAGGGGTGGTCCACCAAGAAGCTGCCCTCCCACGGGAAGCGCGGCATCGGCCTGCCCCTCGTGCGCCGGCTCGCGGAACGGCAGGGCGGCAGCGTCGACGTCGGCGAACCGGACGGCGGGGGCGCCGAGTTCACCGTCGTCCTGCCCGAGGCGCTCACGGATCCGGGCCTCGCGCAGGACGCCACCGAAGCACCCACGACCACCACGGCCGACACCGTCGCCGATGCCATGGCCACCCCCACGAAGGAGGACCCGCGATGATCGAAGTGCTGGTCGTGGACGACGACATCCGCGTCGCGCGCGTGAACGCGGCCTACGTGCAGAAGGTGGCGGGCTTCCGCGTGGTCGCCGAGGCACATAGCTCGGCCGAGGCACTGCGCGAGGTGGAGGCCCGGCCGCAGATCGACCTGATCCTCATGGACCACTACCTGCCGGACGAGACGGGTCTGGCGACCGTTCAGGAGATCCGGCGTCGCGGCCACCAGACCGACGTGATCATGGTGACGGCGGCGCGAGACGTCTCCACCGTGCAGGCCGCCATGCGACTCGGGGCGCTGCAGTACCTGGTCAAGCCGTTCGCGTTCGCGGGTCTGCGCGCCAAGCTGGAGGCGTACGCGGGGCTGCGCCGCACCCTGGACGGTGGCGGCGAGGCCGAACAGGCCCAGGTCGACCGGATCTTCGGCGCCCTCTCGGCCGACACCGAGCCGGACCTCCCGAAGGGGCACTCCCTCAGCACGGCGGAGCTCGTCCGCAGGGCGCTGGTGGACGCAGAGGGCCCGCTCTCGGCGCAGGAGGTCGCCGACCGTACGGGGCTGAGCCGGCAGACGGCCCAGCGCTACCTGAAGCTCCTGGAACGCACCGGTCGGGCCGGCCTGACCCTCAAGTACGGCGATGCGGGCCGCCCGGAACACCGTTATGTCTGGGCGACCCGCACCTGAGCCACGTACATCGAGTTGACGTGGTCAGCCGGCGGCCTTGTCCACGAACTCGGTGGTGTAGGTCTTGCTCAGGTCGACCTTGGCGTTCTTGATGTTCGGGTTGAACGCCTTGAGCACACTCTCAACAGTCTCGGGGCCGTTCTTGGGCATCACGCCGTCCGTCGTGAACATCGGCAGCGTGGCCTTGATCGCCTCGGCGTACAGCTTCTTGTCGCCCTGCGAGTAGTCGGCCGGCATCTTGGCCGCGATCTCGTCGGCGCTGTGCGTGGACATCCACTTGAGCGTCTTCACGAACGCGTTGGCGAGCTTCTGGACCGTCGGCTTGTGGCTGTTGACCCAGTCGGTCTGCATGTAGAGGCTTGACGACGGGTACGGGCCGCCGAGCGCTTCCTGGGAGCCCTCCGGGGTCCGCATGTCGACGAGGACCTTGCCGAGCTTCTTGTCCAGGATCGTGGCGACGGTGGGGTCCGTCGTCATGCCGCCGTCGATGGCGCCCTTCTGGAGCGCGGAGACGAACGTCGGGCCGGCGCCGACGGCCACCGGCGAGAACTGGCTGGGCTGGACGCCGTTCTTGACCGCCAGGTACTTCGTGAGGAAGTCCGTCGAGGAGCCGAGACCCGTGATGCCGAGCTTCTTGCCCTTGAAGTCCTTGGGCGAGGAGATGGCCCCGGACGCCTTGTTGGAGACGATCTCCACCTCTCCGGGGGCGCGTGAGAACTGCACCACGGACTCGACGGCCTTGCCCTTCACCTGTAGATCGAGGGTGTGGTCGTAGAAGCCGACGGCCCCCTGGACCTGGCCGGAGACGAGCGCCGTCTCGGCCTGGACACCCGCGGGCTCGCTCAGAAGTTGGACATTCAAACCCTCATCCTTGAAGTAGCCGAGCCGGTCCGTGAGCATCGCCGGCATGTAGATGACCTTGTCCAGGCCGCCGACCATGATCTTGACGTGCTCTCCCTTCCCGTCCGCCTTCTTGCCGGAGCCGGTGCTCGTACTGGCGGCGTCGTTGGCGCACGCCGTGAGCGAGGAGAGGGCGAGCAGGCCGGTCGCTGCGAGGGCACAGAGCCGCGCGGTGTTACGCATGGTGGTTCACGTCCTTGTGAAGAGACTGAAGAGAATGAAGAGGGCGGAGAGGGCGGAGCGAGCGGTACGGAGAAGCGCTCGTGACTCGCGACGAGCCGCGGTGGTCAGCTGTCCGAATCCGCCGGCTTCCAGCGGAAGATGCGGCGCTCGGCAAAGGTGAGCAGCCCCTCGGCCAGCAGGGCCACGACGGCCAGGATGACCATCGCCGCGTACACACCGGCCGCGTTGAACGTGCCCTGCGACTGCGCGACGAGCAGGCCGACGCCCTTGGTCGCGCCGATGTACTCGCCGACGATGGCGCCGATCAGTGCGAAGCCGAAGCTCACATGGAGGCTGGTGAAGATCCATGACGTGGCGGACGGGATGACGACCTGAAGCGTCACACGGCGGTCGCTGGCGCCGAGGATGCGGGCATTGGCGACCAGGTTCCGGTCGACCTCACGGGCTCCCTGGAAGGCGTTGAAGAACACCGGGAAGAACACCAGGACCACGGCGGAGGCCACCTTCGAGGCCGGGCCGAGGCCGAACCAGATCACGAAGATCGGGGCGAGCACGATCCTCGGGATCGAGTTGAGGACCTTGATGTACGGGCCGAGGACGTCGGCGAGGAAGGTGATGCGCCCGAGCGCGATACCGAAGACGACACCGGCGATCACACCGATGATCCAGCCGACGAGCGCTTCGTAGAGCGTGAACCAGACCTGTTCGCCCAGCGACCCGAGCGCCGTGCCGTGGGTGGTCCACGTCCAGATCTGGTCCCAGATCTTCGACGGCATCGAGAAGTTGAACGGGTCGATGACCGCGGCGCGCGCGAGCACCTCCCAGAGGCCGAGGACGGCGACGAGGAGCAGGACCCGGGCGCTGCCGATCAGTACCTTGCGCCGGCGGGCGGCGCGGGCCTTGGTGACGGCACGTCCCGGCTTGGCGGTCTCGGTGGCGGGCAGGGCGGTGACGGCATCAGGCGACATCGGCGGCACCCCTCTCGCGCGTGATGCGGACCTCTTCGCCCAGGGACTCCCAGATCTCGCGGTAGATCTCGATGAACTCGGGCAGCAGGCGTACCGATTCGACCTTGCGGGGGCGCGGCAGGCCGATGTCGAAGACCTGCTTCACGGTGGCCGGGCCCGCGGTCATGACGACGACCTTGTCGGCCAGCGCGATGGACTCCTCCAGGTCGTGGGTGACGAAGACGACCGAGGCGCCCGTCCCCTCCCACAGCTCCAGGAGCTCGTCCGACATCAGGGCCCTGGTCTGCACGTCGAGCGCCGAGAACGGCTCGTCCATGAGCAGGATCTCGGGGTCGTTGACGAACGTGGCGGCGAGCGCGACCCGCTTGCGCTGGCCTCCGGAGAGCTGGTGCGGGTAGCGGTCCTCGAAGGAGGCGAGACCGACGCGCGCCAGCCACTCGCGGGCCTTGTCCTTCGCCTCGGCCTTCGGTACGCCGCGGAAGCGCGGACCGGCCATGACGTTGGACAGCACCGTTCGCCAGGGGAACGTCGCGTCCTGCTGGAACACGAATCCGACCTTGTCGCCGACTCCCTCGACGGGTTCGCCGGCCACCAGGACCTCGCCGTCGGTGGGTTCCTCCAGGCCGCTGACAAGGGTGAGGGTGGTCGACTTGCCGCAGCCCGTGGGGCCGACGACGGCCACGAACTCGCCGCGTCCGACGGTCAGATCGAGCTCCCTGACCGCGGTGTGCAGGCCGCCCGAAGGCGTCCTGAAGGTTTTGCTCGCGCCCCGCAGTTCGATGGCGGGGCCGGTGTCTGTGCTCATGGCCGGAAGGTAGATGTGACCTGGGACACCGCATCAGTCTTCTGGGCGCAAGGAGGACTTCTGCTTGCAAGAGGCTGTTGTGCTCGTTTTGCTCGCGCTACAACAGCTGAGCCGAAACACGGGCTTAACAGCTCGCCTGGGCTTGAGGGAGAGAGGCCCGATGATTGACGTCCTGGTCGTGGACGACGACTTCCGTGTCGCCGAGATCAACGCGAAGTACGTGGGAAAGGTTCCCGGCTTCCGGGTGGTGGCCCGCGCCCACAACGCCGCGCAGGCGCTGGCCGCCGTGGAGCGCCAGCGCATCGACCTCGTGCTGCTCGACCACTACCTGCCCGACATGACGGGCCTCGAACTCGCCCACCGGATGCGGGAGAACGGCCACAACACCGACGTCATCATGATCACCGCGGCGAGCGACGTCCTGACGGTGCAGGCGGCGATGCGCCAGGGAGCCCTGCACTACCTGGTGAAGCCGTTCACGTTCGCCGCGCTGCGTTCGCGGCTCGACTCGTACGCGGCGCTGCGCCGCACCGTGGACCGGGTCAGCGGCCGCGGCGCTGCGGGCCAGGAGCAGGTCGACCGGATTTTCGGTGCGCTACGGGCGCTGCCCATGCCCGCGTCGCCCGGCCTGCCGAGCGGTCAGTCGGAGCCGACCACGGATCTGATCTGCGATGTGCTGCACCGCGCCGACCATCCGCTGTCCGCCCACGAGGTGGCGGCTCAGACCGGCCTGAGCCGCTCCACGGCGCAGCGGTATCTGCGCCACATGGAACAGTCGGGCCGGCTCCACCTCTCGCTCAAGTACGGGGATACCGGGCGTCCGGAGCATCGCTATGTGTGGGTGGCGCCCTGAGGTGGCCGGCGGTGGCCCGACCTGACCTGAGCGCTCTGGGGCAGCCGCGCGGGAGCCGGCCACACCTGTGGGACGTGGTCCTCAGACGGCTCCCGCCCCGGTCAGCGCACGCACCTCCGTCTCCGCGTGCTTGGCCTCGTCCGGTGGCTCATGCGAGGTGACCGTGCCGAGCCAGCCCGCCAGGAAACCGAGGGGAATGGAGATGAGGCCGGGGTTCTCCAGCGGGAAGTACTGGAAGTCCACGCCGGTGAACAGCGACGTCTCGCTGCCTGACACGACCGGTGACAGGACCACCAGGACGAGGGCTGGCACGAGCCCTCCGTAGACGGACCACACGGCGCCGCGCGTGGTGAAGTTCCGCCAGAACAGGGAGTAGAGCAGTACGGGCAGATTCGCGGAGGCCGCCACGGCGAAGGCGAGGCCCACGAGGAACGCCACATTGAGGTCGCGGGCGAGCAGTCCCAGGGCGATCGCGACCACGCCGATCCCGGCGGCGGCGACGCGGGCCACGGCGACCTCGCTGCGCGGCTTGGCGTGGGGGCGGCGCAGGGACGCGTAGAGATCGTGGGCCACGGAGGCCGAGGAGGCGAGCGTGATCCCGGCGACGACGGCGAGGATCGTGGCGAAGGCGACGGCCGCGACGACGGCGAACAGAACCGTTCCACCTGTGGAGTCCGGACCGCCGCCCAGGTCGAGCGCGAGCAGCGGAACCGCCGTGTTCCCGGCCGCGTTCGAACCCCGCACGGCGTCGGATCCCACGATCGCCGCCGCACCGAAGCCGAGCACGATGGTCATCAGGTAGAAGCTGCCGATGAGTCCGATGGACCAGATGACCGAGCGGCGCGCGGCCCGCGCCGTCGGAACGGTGTAGAAGCGCGACAGGATGTGCGGCAGTCCGGCCGTGCCGAGCACGAGCGCAAGGCCCAGGCTGATGAAGTCGAGCCTCGCGGTCCAGTCGTCGCCGTACTTCAGACCGGGCGCGAGGAACGCGGCTCCGTGCCCGCTGCGCTGCGCCGCCGTACGCAGCAGCTGGTCGAAGTCCCCGTGGAAACGCACCAGGACGAGCACGGTCAGGGTGATCGCCCCGCCCATGAGCAGGACCGCCTTGACGATCTGGATCCAGGTGGTGGCCCGCATCCCTCCCAGCGACACATAGATGACCATGAGACCGCCGACGCCGACGACGGTCCACGCCTGAACGGCTCCGCCGGTGCTGCCGAGCAGCAGCGCGACCAGGCTGCCCGCACCCACCATCTGCGCCACCAGATAGAGAACGGACACCGTCACCGAGGAAGTTCCCGCCGCGATCCGTACGGGACGCTCTCGCATCCGGGCGGCGATGACGTCGGCGAGGGTGAACCGCCCGCAGTTGCGCACGAGTTCGGCGACCAGCAGCAGCACGACCAGCCAGGCCACGAGGAACCCGACCGAGTAGAGCAGGCCGTCGTATCCGAAGAGCGCGATCAGGCCAGAGATCCCGAGGAAGGAGGCGGCCGACATGTAGTCGCCCGCGATGGCGAACCCGTTCTCCATGGGCGAGAACAGCCGGCCGCCCGCGTAGAACTCCTCCGCCGATCCGTGCCTGTTGCGACTCACCCATGTGGTGATCGCCAGCGTGACGGCGACGAACACGCTGAACAGCAGCAGCGCCAGTGTCTGATGGTTCGCGGTCAC
Source organism: Streptomyces sp. DS1-CR2 (assembly GCF_055760475.1). Classification (NCBI taxonomy): domain Bacteria; kingdom Bacillati; phylum Actinomycetota; class Actinomycetes; order Kitasatosporales; family Streptomycetaceae; genus Streptomyces; species Streptomyces sp. DS1-CR2. The sequence continues at coordinate 6,460,908 of NZ_CM147085.1, read as the reverse complement.
CGCCGGCCAGCCTCGATCACTCGGGTCATCTCCTGGGTGTCCCAGCGCAGTTCGAGCGCCGCGCGGTCCCTTCGCAGCCGCGCGTGGCGCGAGTACAGCCACGTCAGCAGGAAGGTGCTCAGGAACTGCCCGAGCCCCGCCAGCATCGCCACATTCACCGCTCCCGCGACGGGCCTGCCCATCAGACCCGGGGCCGTCGTCGCCGCCAGGATGTACGCGAGGTACCAGGCGAAGAAGGCCGCGGCGGCCGGAATGACGAACCTCCGGTAGCGGCTACGTACTTCCTGGAAGGCCGCGCTGCGCTGCACCTCCAGATAGATCGCCGCCGCGCTCCGCTCCGGGGGGCCGGCCTGGGGAGGTACGGCCGGGGCCGGTGCCCCCGTGCCGTCCAACTCGCCCCAACCGGAGGCCAGCGCGTCGTACCAGGGATCGCCGAGAACACCGCGATCACCGGGCCGGGTCTGCGCCGCCTCGCTCCCGTCATGCTTCTCCACCGAACTCTCCTTGCCCGCAGGCCACTTAGGCCGCGAGCCCAAGGATGGGCAGAACGGGAAGATCCCGGACTCTTCTCACATCTCCCTTCACTCCATTAGGTGATGGCCTACCCCGGTGGCTGAACAAGGCCGTGCCGATAGGCATACCGCACCGCCTGAGCCCGGTCCTTGAGGCCGGTTTTGGCGAAGAGATTGTTGATGTGTGTCTTCACCGTCGCGGTGGAGACATGCAGGGCGCGGGCGATCTCCTGATTGGTGAGCCCCTCGGCGATGAGCCCCAGAACTTCGGCCTCTCGCGCGGTGATTCCGTCGGGCGGCTCCACTGGCGCGGGGGCCGGCGCCGGCTCCGAAAGACGCTCCAGAAGTCGGCGCTGGATCTTCGGGAAAGGCCCGCGTCCCCGGAGAGCACGTCCTCGACGGCCCGCACGATCTCGTCCCCGCCCGCATCCTTGGTCAGATAGCCGCGGGCTCCGGCCTTGAGCGCGGGGAACAGCGACTCGTCGTCCGCGTAGGTGGTCAGGATGACGACCTGGGTTCCGGGGTACTTCGATCGGATGCGCCGCGTCGCCTCCACCCCGTCACAGCGCGGCATGCGCAGGTCCATGAGGACGACGTCCGGGGCGAGTTGGGCAACCAGCGCGACGGCCTCGTCGCCGTCGCCGGCCGCTCCGACGACCTTGATGCCGGGCAGTAGCCCGAGCAGCATCACGATGCCTTCGCGCACGACCGTCTGGTCATCGGCGACCACCACTCTGGCGTCCCTACGCGCCGCACCGCCCCCTTGCGAACCTGCCGCGTCCGCCACGCCTGTTTGCGAACTTTCCGCGTCCGCACCGCCCCTTTGCGAACCTGCCGAGTCCGCCAGGCGATCCGTTCCGTTCGCCCCCGGGTCCGTCCCGCTCATGCGGGTACCTTCAGCTTCACTGCGAAACCCTCCTCGCACGGCCCTGCCACGAGCGTGCCGCCGAGCAGCTCCGCACGCTCCCTCATCCCCAACAGACCGTAGCCGGAGCCACTGACAGTGAGCTCCCCCGCCAGCGTGGCCGAGCCCGAATCCCTTACCTCAAGGGTCACTTCGGCGATGCCGTACTCCAGTCTCACCTGGGCCTTCGCGCCGGGCGCGTGCTTGCGTACGTTCGTCAGGGCCTCCTGGGCGACCCTGCGTACTGTCTGTGACGCCTCGACGGACAACGGCCGCCGCACCCCCTCCACCGAGACCGTCGCGCCGTCCGTGGCGACGAGTTCGCGCAGGAAGTCCTCGAGCGGGGTCATCTCTCCGCGCAGCGCCGAGAGTGCCTGGCGGGTCTCGGTGAGCCCATCGCGTGCCATGCCCCGGGCGGCGACGACGCGCTCGTGGATCTGGTCGAGATCCGCGCCCCGCTCGATGAGCAGACGTGCCGCTTCGAGGTGGACGAGCTGGGCGGAGAGGCTGTGGGCCAGCACGTCGTGGATCTCCCGCGCGATCCGGGCCCGCTCGGCCAGTGCGGCGGATTCCGCCTCCGCGGCGCGCGCGGCCCGTTCCTGCCGGAGCAGCCGCTGGGCACTTCCTCTGGCCTCCGCGTCGAGGCGCAGGACGTATCCCGCAAGGCAGAGCCCGATGGTGGTGACCGCTGTGGTGAACCATGCGTCGTTGTTCAGGACCGCGAACCCTGTGAGCGCGCCAGCCGTGAGAGGAATGGCCGCGACCAGGGGCAGCCGCTCAAGAGCGGTGACGGCGCAGCCGCACCAGAGGACGAGCGCCGGCCCTCTGAACCCCGTCTGCTCCGCCGCGAATGCCGCGCCCAGCAGGACGGCGAGCAGACCCACGGAGGGCCACAGCAGGTGTTCCAGCGTGGTCCGGAAGAACCCCCAGGCCGCGGCGCCGCAGGCGATGAGCGCGACCGGCGCCAGGGCAACGGTCCACCCGTGCACGCCACGCTCCGCTGCCGCGGTCCACACGAGAGCCGTGAGCGCGACCGCTCTCACGACGCGGGCAAGGACCCGCCGCGCCCGCGTGAGCCCTTCGCGGGAGAGCGCCTCCCGCGAGGGCCAGCTGGTCCAGGCTCCGGACGTCACACACGGTCCTTCCACGACGGCGCGGGCACGCCGGCACCGTACGCCCCGGCCCCCTGGGGTGCAGGCCGCAGGGACTGCGCACGCCAGATGAGGACTCCGGAGCGGACGAGCAGTGTGGCGGCCAGGGCAAGCATGAGCGCGGCGCTGCCCTGCTTGATACCGAAGGCCGCGCCGGCGGCGTAGAGACCGGCCCGTACGGCGATTCCGACGACCCAGACGGCGCCGCTGGCCTTGGTGCTCTTGCTCCACACGGTGCCGTCCTGCGCGGTCCAGATCCGGGTGGTCCAGGCCCAGCCGGCGCCGAGGGCGAGACCGACGAGCAGCTCAAGCCCTATGAGCGAGGCCGAGAGGGCCTGGTGGTGGGAGTCGAGGAGGTCCGGCTTGCGCAGCGCCATGAAGACGAGCACGGCGGACACGACCCACCAGCGCTTGTCCATGGTGATCCGCTGCGCCTTGAACTGACGGACGACCACCAGCACGACGACTGCGATGATCACCAGCACATTGGTGAGCCCGGACATGGCGGCCTCCGACTTTCCGTGACTTCGAGGATTTCGAGCGGTTCGAGAACTTCGCCTGCGACGCCGAACAGCGGCGTCGAGCAACGTCTTCGAAGTTACGGAAAAGGCCAGTTCACGGGATCGGAGCTGGGGTGGATCGTGGGTGGATCAGCCGGCTCCACCCACGGGTGGAGCCGGCATCCGGGGCGCCCCTAGGCGTCGATGCGCGAGCGGTCGAGCGTCGCGGCCGAGCTGCTGATGAACTCCTTGCGCGGCGCCACGTCCGTGCCCATGAGCAGATCGAAGACCTGCTCCGCGGCGTCCAGCTCGCCGATGTTGATACGGCGCAGCGTGCGGTGACGCGGGTCCATCGTGGTCTCGGCCAGCTGGTCGGCGTCCATCTCTCCGAGGCCCTTGTAACGCTGGATCGAGTCCTTGTAGCGCACGCCCTTGCGCTGGTACTCGAGGAGCGTCTCGCGCAGCTCGCGGTCCGAGTACGTGTAGACGTACTTGTCCTGGCCCTTCTTCGGCTGGACGAGCTCGATGCGGTGCAGCGGCGGCACCGCGGCGAACACGCGGCCCGCCTCGATCATCGGCCGCATGTAGCGCTGGAAGAGGGTCAGGAGCAGGGTGCGGATGTGCGCGCCGTCGACGTCGGCGTCGACGAGCAGGATGATCTTCCCGTAGCGCGCGGCGTCGATGTCGAAGGTCCGCCCGGACCCGGCTCCTATGACCTGGATGATCGCGCCGCACTCGGCGTTCTTCAGCATGTCCGACACGGACGACTTCTGAACGTTGAGGATCTTGCCGCGGATCGGCAGCAGCGCCTGGAACTCGGAGTTCCGGGCCAGCTTGGCGGTGCCGAGCGCAGAGTCCCCCTCGACGATGAAGAGCTCGCTGCGCTCCACGTCGTCGCTGCGGCAGTCCGCCAGCTTGGCCGGCAGCGACGACGACTCGAGGGCCGTCTTCCTGCGCTGCGCGTCCTTGTGCTGGCGGGCCGCGATCCGCGTACGGGCCGCGGCGACGGCCTTCTCCATGACGGCGCGGGCCTGGGCCTTCGCGTCGCGCTTGGTGGAGGTCAGGAACGCTTTGAGTTCCTTGGCCACGACGTTCGCGACGATCCTGTTGGCCGCCGAGGTGCCGAGCACCTCCTTGGTCTGGCCCTCGAACTGCGGCTCGGCGAGACGCACCGTGACGACGGCCGTCAGGCCCTCGAGGGCGTCGTCCTTGACCACGTCGTCCTCGGCGACGCGCAGCAGCTTCTGGGAGCGCAGCACCTCGTTCATCGTCTTGGTGAGCGAGCGCTCGAAGCCACTCACGTGGGTGCCGCCCTTGGGGGTGGCGATGATGTTGACGAACGACCTGAGTGTCGTGTCGTAGCCGGTGCCCCAGCGCATCGCGATATCCACAGCGAGCTCGCGGGTGACCTCGGTCGGCGTCATCTGACCGTGGTCGTCGAGGACCGGGACGGTCTCCTTGAAGGTGCCCTGTCCGGAGAAACGGAGGACATCGCAGACCGGCTTGTCGGCGGCGAGGTACTCGCAGAACTCGCTGATGCCGCCGTCGAAGCGGAAGGACTCCTCGCCCTTGCTGCCGCCGTCACCGAGCCCGTACTCGTCGCGCACGACGATGGTCAGGCCTGGCACGAGGAACGCGGTCTGGCGGGCGCGCTGGTGCAGGTTCTCCAGGGAGAGCTTGGCGTCCTTGAGGAAGATCTGGCGGTCGGCCCAGTAGCGCACGCGCGTGCCGGTGCGGTTCTTCGGGATCCGCTTGACCTTGCTGAGCCGCGCGGCGGAGTCGAAGGTCGCGTCGGGTCCCGGCTTGGCGAAGGCGCCGGGGACGCCGCGGCGGAAGCTGATGGCGTGCGTGTTCCCGCCTCGGTCGACCTCGACGTCGAGCCGCGCGGAGAGCGCGTTCACCACGGAGGCGCCCACTCCGTGCAGGCCGCCGGAGGCCGCGTAGGAGCCTCCGCCGAACTTGCCGCCCGCGTGCAGCTTGGTCATGACGACCTCGACCCCGGAGAGCCCGGTCTTCGGCTCGACGTCCACGGGGATGCCGCGGCCGTTGTCCCGCACCTCTACGGAGGCGTCGTCGTGGAGGATGACCTCGATGTGGTCGCAATAGCCGCCGAGGGCCTCATCGACGGAGTTGTCGATGATTTCCCAGAGGCAGTGCATCAGGCCACGGCTGTCCGTCGACCCGATGTACATGCCAGGGCGCTTGCGTACGGCCTCGAGTCCCTCAAGGACGAGCAGGTGCCGCGCGGTGTAGTTGGAACTGTCCTTGTCCACGATGCCGCCTGCTCCGGTCAGCAGCGCTGTGGACGGCACGGACGTTTCGGCGGTCACGCAGTTCGCTCCTCGCTGAATTTCAGTTGGAACCCTTTTGGGTAAGGGATCGGCTTCGGTCGCCGCTCAGAGGGTACCGAGGCCTGGTAGAGCCGTTGTAACGCAACCCTCGCCTCTGCCCAGACTAGTCCAGCATCGCATGCGTGTTCGATCCCTCGATGGGGTGAAGCGCACATCACGTTCCCTTCGAGGCATGAACCATTTAGGCTCCGGGCACGTCCTCATGCACAACCGACAAGCCAGTCGGCGAGGACCGACCTGACGGAACGCGCGAACCCGTATGACACGTAAGAGACGCAATACGGCACATTCGCCGCCAACCGGCAGCAGACAGCCCCTCGGAAAGATTTTTCGAGGAAAAGCCACGAGCGGGAACGTTTTCGGCCTGGTTGGATGTTGACCCTGGTACGACAGCTCGTCGAGCTAGAGAAGAGGCGACGTGACTACTGTTCTGACCCCCGCGAGCCCACTGACGGCCGCTGACCGCTGTGACCGTTGCGGCGCCCAGGCGTACCTTCGTGTCGTCCTCATCAGCGGTGGTGAACTGCTCTTCTGCGCCCACCATGGCCGCAAGTTCGAGCCGGAACTCAAGAAGATCGCCGCTGAGATACAGGACGAGACGGAGCGCCTGACCGCCGCTCCGGCAAGCGCCGAAACCGAGGAACGCTGACGCCTCGCACAACGACGAGCCAGCTCCGGCCCAGGCCGGTGATCGGGCGGCCATCCCTGCACCACAGGGGTGGCCGCCCATCCTCGCATCAGCCCCACATATGCCCGTGAGGCGCCCTGAGCGCCTCAGACAGGCTTTGGCATGACGCGCATTGCCTCCGACACTCGGGTGTAGACGCCGGGGTTTCCAGGACGCCCACAGCCGTTCCCCCACGACACGAGCCCGATCAGGCGCCCGCGCGCCACGAGAGGGCCACCACTGTCCCCCTGGCAGGCATCCCGCCCGCCTCGCGGCACCCCCGCGCACAGCATCGTGCGAGCGCGGAACGTTCCCTCAGAGCCGCCCGGATAGGCCGCCTTGCACACGGAGCGTTTGAATACCTGCACGTCCGCGACCCGCAGCATGGTCGCGTAGTCACCGGCCCCGGTGGTGTCACCCCAGCCGTAGACAGCGGCGCGGGTTCCGGTCGCGTACGCGGAGTCCCCCGCCCCCGCCATCGGGATCACGTACCTCTCGGGTAGCGGCGCGCCCAGTGTGACGATCGCCACATCCCCGGAGTTGGTCTCGGGGTTGTAGTCGGGGTTCACCCAGGTGCGGCGTACCAGGATCTCCTCGCCCGACTGGGTCCGCAGGTCATCACGCCCCGCGATGACCTTGAGGTCACCCACGGCGCGTGGCGTGGTCCCCAGGACCTCGGGGCCAAGGCAGTGGGCGGCGGTCATGACGGTCGACCGCCCGACCACGACGCCCCCGCAGAACTGCCCGGATCGCGTACCCCCGAACCGGTCACGACTGGAGAGCGCCACCACCCACGGACTGTCGGCCACCCGGACCGGCCGGCCCCCGATGACGACGCTGTCCGCCACTGACGGGGCGGGGGAGGCCAGGGGCAGCAAGGCCGCCGCCGCCAGCAGGGCAGGCGCCCGGAGCAGGGCTCGGGCGAAGGGACGACGCATTCGGTGTCCTCACTCTGGGTTGTATCGACCCACCCAGCGTGAGCGAACTTCGTGCGTCATGCACACGAGCACATCGAAGGGCCCGGCCCCCACAGGGGGGCCGGGCCCTTCGATGACGTACCTACCGACCGGATCCGGTCAGGGCGGTCGCGCTTCTAGTCCAGGTAGTCGCGCAGCACCTGCGAGCGCGACGGGTGACGCAGCTTCGACATCGTCTTGGACTCGATCTGACGGATCCGCTCACGCGTGACGCCGTAGACCTTGCCGATCTCGTCGAGGGTCTTCGGCTGACCGTCGGTGAGACCGAAACGCATCGAGACGACGCCCGCCTCGCGCTCCGACAGGGTGTCGAGGACGGAGTGCAGCTGCTCCTGGAGGAGCGTGAAGCTGACCGCGTCGGCCGGCACGACCGCCTCGGAGTCCTCGATGAGGTCGCCGAACTCGCTGTCGCCGTCCTCACCCAGGGGGGTGTGGAGGGAGATCGGCTCGCGGCCGTACTTCTGGACCTCGATGACCTTCTCCGGGGTCATGTCGAGTTCCTTGGCCAGCTCCTCCGGGGTGGGCTCGCGGCCCAGGTCCTGGAGCATCTGACGCTGCACGCGCGCGAGCTTGTTGATGACCTCGACCATGTGCACCGGGATACGGATGGTGCGGGCCTGGTCGGCCATCGCGCGGGTGATCGCCTGACGGATCCACCACGTCGCGTACGTGGAGAACTTGTAGCCCTTGGTGTAGTCGAACTTCTCGACCGCGCGGATCAGACCGAGGTTGCCCTCTTGGATCAGGTCCAGGAAGAGCATGCCGCGCCCGGTGTAACGCTTGGCCAGGGAGACCACCAGACGGAGGTTGGCCTCCAGGAGGTGGTTCTTGGCACGGCGGCCGTCCTCGGCGATGATCTCCAGCTCGCGCTTGAGCTTCGGCGCGAGCTTGTCGGCATTGGCGAGCTTGTCCTCGGCGAACAGGCCGGCCTCGATGCGCTTGGCGAGCTCGACCTCCTGCTCGGCGTTGAGCAGCGGGACCTTACCGATCTGCTTGAGGTAGTCCTTGACGGGGTCGGCGGTGGCGCCGGCCGCGGCGACCTGCTGCGCGGGCGCGTCGTCCTCGTCCTCGTCGGACAGGACGAAGCCCTGCGCGCCCTCCTCGCCGGGCTCGCCTTCGGCCTTGGCCGTGCCGGGGGTCTCCTCGGCCTCGTCGTCGGCCTCGTCGTCCTTCTTGCCGGACGTCTTCTTCGCCGCCGCCTTCTTGGCGACGGTCTTCTTGGCGGCGGCCTTCTTGGCCGTCGTCTTCTTGGCTGCGACCTTCTTGGGTTCGGCGTCCTCAGCCTCGGCCTCTTCGGCCGGGGACTCGGGGGTGGCCGTGGCAGCGACCTTCTTCGCCGTGACCGTCTTGGCGGCGACGGTCTTGGTGGCGGTGCGCTTGACCGGGCTCTTAGCTGCGACGCTCTTGCGGGGGCGCTTCGGCTCCGCGGCACTGACCATCAGCGTCACACCCTCTTCCTCGAGGATCTGGTTGAGGCTGCGCAGAACGTTCTTCCACTGAGTGGCCGGAATCTGGTCGGCCTCGAAGGCACGGCGCACGTCGTCGCCGGCGATCTGGCCATCAGCCTTTCCCCGCTCAATGAGCGCCATGACAGAGACGGACTCGGCGATCTCCGGCGGGAGCGTACGGGATGTGCTGGCCGACACGAACAACCTCTCGGAACGTTGGAAAACGGCTTCCGGCCCCGTCCTGTGAGGACCGGAGCCGACGACCGCCGGCTTGGGGATGGGCCGACGGCGCGGGCGGGGGCCGGGGAGATGGACAGCGCCATACGCGGCTGCTGTATTCCCTCCTCGACTGTCGCCTCTTAGGTCATCGCGCTGTTCCAAGGAGCGTTACGCCCAATCTGCGTGGCCCGAGTCACACCCCGTAAGCAGTCAAAAACTAATGGATACGGTCAAACATGGCCACTCTTCGGGTACCCAGCTCGAACCGGCGGAACCCATGGTTCACGCATATGTCGCCGGATCGCGCCGGGTCCGGGGGGATCAGGCGCGATCCGGCGACACATGGGGAACAGATGGTGGGCGCACCCGGACCGTGCGGTGCATCGGGCACCGGAGTCTGCACCGAGGCGCCGGATCACCGAATCGCCGTGGAAGGCGTCAGTGCTCGCGGGGCGCGGGGACCACACGTTCGACATCGGGGTGGACGGTGAGCAGCTGCCGCATGGCGGCCTCCGCGCCCGTGCCGTCACCCGCGGCGAGGGCGTCGGCGATCCGGCTGTGGTGGGCGACGGCTGTCTCGTTCGGACGGTCACAGCCCGTGACGGGCCCCCCGGAGACCTGAAGGGCCGCGGAGACGATGCCGGACAGGTGCTCGAGCATGCGGTTGCCCGCGAGCTGGATGAGCAGGGAGTGGAACTCGGCGTCGGCGCGGGCGAAGGTGATCGGGTCGCCCTGGCCCAGGGCGTGCCCCATGATCTCGACCATGTCGGTGAGCCGCTGCTGGACGTCCTCACGGCCGTGTCCGGCCGCGAGCCGGGCGGCGAGGGGTTCGATCGTCCAGCGCAACTCGTTCAGCTCCCGGCGCTGGTCGTCGCGCTGCGGACCGAAGGCGCGCCATTCGATGATGTCCGGGTCGAGCAGGTTCCAGTCACTGACGGGGCGGACGCGGGTGCCCACATTGGGGCGGGCGCTGACCAGGCCCTTGGCCTCGAGGACGCGGAGCGACTCGCGGACGACGGTGCGGGACACCTCGAATCGCTGGCCGATCTCCTCGGGGACGAGCGGGCGGTCCGCGCCGAGATCCCCGGAAACGATCATCTGGCCCAGCTGCTGGACGAGCTGGCCGTGCAGGCCGCGGCCGCGGCTGCCGGCGGCGCGCCGCCCCATCCGGCCGAGATCCTGATCCGCGACATCCCAGACAGGGGCGCCGACACGGTCGGCACCATTGGCCTCCCCATAGGGGTATCGGTCGAGTTCGCCCGGGCCGGTCAGGCCGGAGTCGGCGGAGCGGGCGGCGGTCATCATGGTGTGCGCAAGGGTACTCACGGATCTGTTGTCGGCGCCGCTCCCAAGTCCCTTGAGGTCTTTGGTGAAAAGCACACGAAAGGGTGATCGCTTACCTCGTCGCAATTGACGCCTTATAGGACGGAAATGGGCGGTCGTCGGAGAGTTGTGCGCGGGGCCGGACCGGAAGGCGCCGAAGGCCGTCATCGAGCCCTGGGACGTAGCACTGTGAGCAGATAAGCGCAGAGCAGAGCGGTCAGCGACAACATCAGGGCGCCGCCCACAGGTTGAGCGATCATCCGCAGCCCCGCGGCCAGAAGACGCTCCGCCCCGAACGGCCAGTGCACAAGCGCCAGATCACGAAGCCTCGACGGAAGTCCCGCCGCCGTTCGCACAGATGGACCCGCCAAGGCCTCTTGTACGAGGGGCACGACGAGGATCGGAACGGCGAGTACGGCGGCCAGCCCGGCCGTCGTGGACCGGAAGACACCTGCGGCCAGCACCCCGGCCCAGGCGCAGCCCATGACGAGCGCGAGCCAACTCGCGCTCGATGAAAGCCAGTCGGCGGGAACCTTGGTGAGCTCTTCTCCGTATACAAGGTGAAGCAGCACCGCGTCGGACGCGACGACGAGGAATGCCAGCGAGACGGCGATGGCCGCTGCGACGACGAGTTTCGCGCAGAGAAGTCCCAGGCGACGGGGGACGGTGCCGCGGTCGGCGGCCAGCGCGGGGTGACGGAATTCGTCGCCGAACGCGAAGGCCCCGAGCAGCCCCGCACCGAGGGCCGCCGGCGGAAGCGGCAGCTCCCGCGGCCAGGCTGCAAGGAGACGGGGCTGCGGCGTGTGACCGGTCCGGGCGAGCAGCACGGCGACGATCGCGGAGGCGCCGAGGACGGCGGCCGCCGTGAGGTAACCGGTGGCGATGCCGGCCGCCCGGCGAACCTCGTAACGCAGCGGACGGAGCGGGCTGGGTGCGGGGCGGATCGTGATGGGGGGTGGGAGGGGGGACAGGGGGGAGGAGGGAGGGGCGGGGGCTGGGGTTGAGGAAGTTCCGGGCGCCTGAGGGCCCGGAACGTCGCGCTGCGGCGACTCAGCCGGGGAGGAGGCGCCGGCAAGGTCCGCGTCGCGTTCCGACGACTCTGTGGCCGGAGGTGGCGTCTCGGCGGGCGATGCCTCCGCGGCGGTCGTCTGAGGCGGGGTCGGCTCCGCGCCGCGGACTGCTTCAGTGCGCGCGCGTGCCGGGACGCTCACCGACGGTCCCGCATCCCCGACCTCGTCCGCGAGTTGGTGGATGAGGATGCTGTGGCGGAACGCGGTTTCGCCGATGTCCGCGCAGTTACTGCCGTATACGGAGAGGCGGTTGCCGTCTTCGTTCACGACCTCGACGGATCGCTGCGTCGCGCGCGCCTCCTTGGCCAGCAGGACACCGAGCCGGGTGGCATGCGGGCTGCGCACGGCGACGCGGGGGCGCAGCCGCGTACGGGAGAAGTCCGCGACTCCCTGGTCCGCGATGACGCGTCCTGCCTCCATGGTGACCACGCGGTCAGCGGTCCGCGCCGCTTCCTTGGCGTCGTCGGTGGTGAAGAGCACGGTGCCGCCGAGCGACGCGTGGGCCCGCAGGATGCCGTGCAGCCACTTGCCCTCACGCACCGAGAGTCCGTCAGCGGGTCCGTCGAGGACGAGGGTGTGAGGGTCCGCGAGAAGCGCGCAGGCGAGGCCGAGGCGCCTGTCCATGCCTCGCGAGAGCGTGCCGAGTCGCTGCTCACGCAGGCTGACGATGCCGACGACTTCGAGGACCTCGTCGGCACGCTGCACCGGCACCCCTGCGGCCGCGCACAACATACGCAGTTGTCCGCGCACGGTTCGGGACGGATGCCCCTGGACCTCACCGAGCAACACGCCCACCTCGCGGGATGGATGGGGGATGCGGTGTAGGGGGCGGCCTCTGAAATGCGTGATTCCACGGCCTTGTTGGAGTTCGAGCATCAGCCGAACCGCCGTCGTCTTACCGGACCCGCGAGCACCGAGCAGCGCCGTGACGCGACCCGTCGGTGCCTCGAAGGACACGTCGTCGACAGCGGGCGGGAGCTCCTGGCGCGGGTTGCTGGTCAGTCCGAAGGCCTGGATCATCGCTTCTCTCGCAGGATGTGCGACCGCTCGGCGGCCGGGACCCGTCCGCCGAGCGGGGACGGACGAACCCCGTGGGTACCGCAGAAAGATAACGCGATATTTCCGTCTTTTCGGGCAGGGTGCTTCGGGTGTCCCTGCGCGGCGTGGGCGGGCAGAGCCGGGAGGTCAGGCCCGGTCAGCTCCGGGTCACACCTCGGGGCGCAGCATCGGCGGGTTGAGCAGCGTCGCGCCCCCGGCGTGGAAGAGCTGGGCCGGCCTGCCGCCCTGGCGGGTGGTGGTCCCGCCGGTGGGCACGAGGAAACCCGGGGTGCCTGTCACCTTGCGGTGAAAATTGCGCGGATCGAGCGCGACGGCCCACACCGCCTCGTACACGCGCCGCAGCTCGCCCACCGTGAACTCGGGCGGACAGAAGGCCGTAGCGAGCGACGAGTACTCGATCTTCGAGCGGGCGCGCTCCACGCCGTCCGCGAGGATCTGCGCATGATCGAAGGCCAGGGGCGCCGCCTGCTCACCCTCGCGCCCGTACCCGCTCGGGTTCAGCAGTGCCTCTACGGGTGCCCAGCGCGCGCTGCGCGCGTCGCCACCCGCACGCGGTGCGGGCAGATCCGGCGCCAGGGCCAGATGAGCGACGCTGACCACCCGCATACGAGGGTCGCGCTTGGGGTCGCCGTAGGTGGCCAGCTGCTCCAGGTGCGCGCCATTTACCTGGTCAGGGTCTGCGGGATCATGGGCGCAGAGCCCGGTCTCCTCGATCAGTTCGCGCGCCGCCGCGGACGACAGGTCCTCGTCGTCCCGTACGAAGCCGCCGGGGAGTGCCCAACGCCCCTGGAACGGCGGTTCGCCTCGCCGTACCGCGAGCGCACAGAGCGCGTGACGACGCACGGTCAGCACGACCAGGTCGACGGTGACTGCGAAGGGCGGAAAGGCCGACGGGTCGTAGGGCGACATGCCGCGATCATAGTCGTCTTCCTGACGATAAACACTCCCTTCGCGATCGTCGATCAAGGCCTTCTTCGAAGCCCCCGAGGCGGCCCCCGCCGATCTCCCGAACTCACGTCCGGCCCGGTCACACCCCCAACTGCAGCCCGTCGGCCGCCTCCTCGACCATGGCGAGACCGAGTCTGCTGACCCGCACCGAGAAGGGTGCGCCCGCGACCCGCAACCCGGCCAGTCCGATCTGCCCCAAGGGTGCGCTGCGCATCGGTCTCAGCGTCACCGTCCCGGCGGGCGCATCCGGCCGGATCCCGGCGAGGGCCGCGAGGATCTGCACCCCCGCCGCCGCGGCGGTGGCCGCGGGTCTGCAGGCGGACGGATGCGCAAGCGGCGCGCCCCCTTCGGAACGCTGCTCCCCCGCGTATATCTCGGGCAGCCGGAACCCGAATGCCTCGGCCGCCGACAGGACGCCCCGCAGCAGCGAACTCGACTCCTTCTCGTAGCCCGCAGCGGCCAGGCCGCCCACGGCCAGCGCCGTCTCCTGCACCCGCACGGCTCCGCCACGGTGCCCGAACGGGTTGTACGACGCCTCCCGTACGCCCAGACTGCGAAGCCCCCATCCTGAGTCGAGTGCCGGACCGCCCAGGAGCCGCGCGAGCTGTTCGGTCTGCACCTTGTCGAGGAGTCCCGGGGCCATCACACCGCCGCCAAGCAGCCCTGTGTCGAGGAGGTGGGCCGCGGCGCTGCCCAGGTGGGGCAGGAGGCGTCCGTCCGGCGTGCGGGCGGCGCCGGGCCTGCCGCCTCCGCGGTCCTCGGCCCAGAAGTCCTCCCTGAACCGTGTCCGCATCGCTTCGGCCCACTGACGCAGTTCTACGGCGCCGGGTCGGCCATGGGCGTCGAGGAGATCCGCGCCGAGCAGGGCGGCCCGGTGGGCGTGGGCCTGGGTCTCGCAGCGCAACGGTCCTCCGGGGCCGGGGTCCGCCAGGTACGTCCCATCGCCCATGGATGCCCGCAGCCAGTGCAGGCAGCGCTCCGCAGTGGGCAGCAGCTCGGCGACCTCCTGCTCAGGAAGGCCCCAGCGTCTCGCCTCCGCGAGGAGCGCCGGAAAAAGGAGCGTCGCTTCGGTTCCAGTACAGCCGGGCGGCAGATGCGAGCCTGCGTCTCTCAGCGGGCCGGGGATCATCCCCGACTCCCTTCCTGCTCCCGGGAGTTGGGTCCGGGCGAGGGCCCTGAGCGTGCCCGCGGCCAACCGTGTTCCCAAAGGCAGCGCCATCCGCGCGGCCGCCAACGCCTCGGCCGGAGCCAGACCACAGCGCCAGGGCGCGCCAGCGGCGAGGTAGAGGTCCGAGGGGTGCGCAGTGTCGCGCAGCAGCAATGCGTGCAGGTCCTCGGCGCAGGTTCTCAGCAGCGGCCCCACGCGTGCGTCGTCCCCTGCGGCTTCCGCCCCGGCGAGTGGACGTACGGTGCCATGCCCGACCGGCCGGCCCGTCCCTCCGCCGTCGGCCCGTACCCGTAGTTCGACACTCCATGTGCCACCCGGAGGCAGGTAGAACTCCCAGCGCAGCAGGCCGGCGGAGGCGAGCGCATCCCGGGGCGGCGGGTCGGCGGTGACGACGGCGTGGCCCGCGGGCGACGACCATCGCATGCCGGAGTCGTGGACGGTGGCGGACAGTGCACGCCCCGGCCGTCCGGCCGCCACCGCGCCCAGCTCGGCCAGATCCGTACCGAGCGCGACCTCGACCGGCAGTCGCAGCGTGCGTGTGGCCGAGCTGCGCAGCGTAATCCGCTCCGTGCCGTCGGCATGCCGCATCCGCTCGACCGTGATGTCCGGGTCCGGGCCGCCGTCCATGACAGGCCTCAGCGTCGCCACGAACCGGGCCCGGTCGGCGGCGACCATACGGGCCTGAACCGCGACCGGCTCGCGCCCCGCCACGCGGAGCAGGCAGCGCGACAACAAACGGCGCCCGGCGCGGTAGAACCCCTCCAGGCCATCGCCCGTCAACTGCCCTTGTTGCGAAGAAATCGCGAGCGAGGGCAGGGCCACGCAGATCAACGCCGTGTGCGCCGGCGGCAGCTCCGCGGAGCGCCGGGGAGCGGGGGTGTTCGCGCGACCGGCGTGCGTATTTGGGGGTGGAGCGTTGCGGGTAGCAGGTGGAGCCGGGTCCTTGCGGTGAGCGGACGAGATCGCTGGGGAGATTGCAGATGTCACTGCGTGAGCGGATGGCGCTCCCGCGATGGCGGTTGACGGCCCCGCGGTGCCGGATGGCGCTCCCAGCCTTAAGGTCGCGGACGACACCCCAGCGGGCGCGGTGGATACCCCAGCCAGTGGAGGGGGCGACATCCCTGCGGGGATTCCAGGGGCCCGGCCCGCACCTCCGCCGAGGCGGTCGACGAACGAGTCCTCCAAGGGACTCTCGAAGGACGCCTTGAACGAGTCTTCGGGCTCCGGCGCGCGTGCAGCTGAAGGCATCACCGCCGCCTCGGCCCCGGACAACCAGCGGTACCGGTCCCGCGGGGCGGTCCGATGGCACCTGGTGGGGCGTCTTCCTCCAGGGCGAGCAGCACCGGCACGGCGCAAGTCGATACGGCGGGCATGGTCGACGACGCGGGGGGCGGCATGGGGTGGCTCCTTCCGCGCTGGGCGCGCGCGAGGCGCCGATGGCGCTCCGAAGGGTCGGCGGGGAGACGACGGCGCAGTCCGATCACGGGCCGTGCCACAGAGGTGAACGGGCCTGCACCACCCCAAGTCACGCCCGCGGCAAAGGAAGCCGAGCAGCCGACGCCCCATGCCCCTCCCCAACTCCCTCACGTCGGCCAGTGCCCGCGCTGCTACAAGGGCGGGCATGCGGAACCTGCGCCACGAGCCGGTACTCATCCGTCCCGCCTCGTCCCCTGCCGCCCCGCTCGGCGGCGTCCCTGCGGTCGCCTCGACGCATGCGCCCCAGCCTGCGCGGGCCCCTTACCCGCGCCTGCCCGTCGAGATCCGCGGCGGCGCAGGGCCGCTTCCAGGGCCCGCGTCACTCGATCCTCGGCCGGTTCCCGCGAGTCCTCGGCACTTGGCCGCCCAGAGGATCCTGCGCCCTTACGGCCGGCGGCGCCTTCGGCATTGACGCCGGCAACAGGCCCCGCGCCTACCGCTACTCCTGCTCCGGCTCCGTCAGAGTCCTCCTCGGAACCCGCCCCGGACGGCGTCACGTTCCGCTCGTCCCGGGTCTTGCGCAGGCTTCGCCGCACCGGCTCCGGATCCAGGTCCGCGCTGCACGCCTCCATGAGGAGCCGGGCGAAGACGTACCGGGGATCCGCCGCCAGAGCCATGTCCAATGCCTCGCCTGCTTCCACTCGGTCGCCCAGAGACCACGCGACCCAGCCGGCGAGCGTCAGCGGCGCCGCCGCGTGTTCGCCGTACGGGCCCACGCAGCGGCGGGCCAGGGCTCGCCACAGACGCAGAACGAGCGGTGCCTCGTCGCCCTCCATCCACTCGGCGGCGTGATCCCGGGTCAGCCGGTCCTGGAGGCCGAGGATCAGCCTCGCCGCTTCGTCATGCGCGAGCTGCTCGTCGTCTTTGAGATCGGCTTCGAGCGTGTCGTCGCCGGTCGGCAGGTGCCCGAAACGGCTCCAGACCCGCCGTGCGAGAGCGAGCGTCTCGTCCGCGACCTCAACGCGCGGGACTCCGGCGAGAATCCTCGGGACCAGAGCCATGGCCGCGGCATCCAGCGCACGCTCCTGCTCCGGCACGGCCGCCGTCTGCCACGGCGTGAGCCTGGCCCTCATCTCCCTTAGCGGACGCCGCACTTGGATGCCCGCGTAGGTCATCGCGGCCGCCGTGACGGACGTACCGGACGCGGCCAGCGGTGTGCCGTCGGGCGGGCAGCACTCCGCGACCGGACAGCTGTACGACCAGAAGTGATCGTCGGCGATGCAGAGGGTCTCGACCACGGGCACGTCGAGGCGGCCGCACGCCAAGCGCAGCATCTGCGCCAGTGGGTGCAGGTGCTCCATGATCTGCCGACCGGTCTCGGTGGACTTCGGATCCCGGCACAGGAACGCGACGATGCCGTCCGGCGTTCCGTCCTTCCTCTCGCATCCACTGATCAGGCACTTGGCCATCTCGTCCGCGACGGACGGCCAGTCGCCGGGGCGCTCGGGGATCCCGAGTCGCACGCGCCCGCCGAAGCGTCCGCGGTGCAGTGCGACAAGCACGATGCTGTCCTCGGGCTTGAACCCGAGCAAGTACGGGAGCGCTTCGGCCAGTTCGGACGGGTTGCGCAGGGTGACCTGTTCCGTGCCGGGTGCGCCGGCTGCTTCGCTGTGATTCGTCATGTGACGACCATGCCGCGAATCTCAAGATTCCGTTTTGACCTGTGGATAACCCGGATCAGGGACACGACAGGAGTTGTCCACAGGCCGGCAGGGCCACTCGCGCGAGCCGACCCGTCAGGCCATGCTTGTCCCAGCCATGTCGTTCGCTTGCTGACGTCAGCTCAGCGGCCGGATGCGGACAGGAGCTTCGGGCACGCGGGTCCACGAACCGCGATCGGGTGTGGCTCTGGCTCTCGTGCTTGGGGTTGTTGACCCAGGCGTGGAGCGAGGCGTCTACTCCGGGCTCGCGCGTCCCCTTCTACGGCTCCGGTCAGTGACTCGGCTCAGCGCCTCAGCCCTGAGCACCCCATGACTCAGCTCGCCGCAGCCAGCACCAGCGGCAGAACCTGCTCGCTCCCTGCCTGCCGGAGCAGCCGCGCGGCGACCGCGAGGGTCCAGCCTGAGTCCGTGTAATCGTCCACGAGCAGGACGGGACCCGGAGCGCCGGCCAGGGCCGCAGCCAGATCGTCAGGAACGGTGAAGGTGCCGGACAG
Organism: Streptomyces sp. DS1-CR2; assembly: GCF_055760475.1. Classification (NCBI taxonomy): domain Bacteria; kingdom Bacillati; phylum Actinomycetota; class Actinomycetes; order Kitasatosporales; family Streptomycetaceae; genus Streptomyces; species Streptomyces sp. DS1-CR2. Next base: position 6,442,980 of record NZ_CM147085.1, on the reverse strand, counting down.
TGTCCTGAGCCGCTGGGCGGAGTTGCTACGGCGTGCCGCGTGTACGTCCCCCGGCCCCGTATACGCAAGCGTGCCCAGGAAGGGGAGGCGGCCGATCGTCGCGATTCCCTGGGCGAGGGAAGCGACCAGTCGCGGCCGGGTCAGAGACGGCACGGCGACGACTCCCACCGGCCGGGCAGAGGCGTCCGGAACAGTCGGCGCCCAGCCCCCGGGCGAGCGCGCCCAGTCGGCGATGACCGCCACCGCGGCCTTCAGGACGTCGTCGGGGACGGACCCGTCGGGCGCGTTCTCGGCCAGCAGCGGGCGGAGTCGGTTGCCCCAGCCGATGTCCGAGAGCCGTCCCAGGGCGCGCCCGGTGGAGCACTGTTCCTTGGCCGGGATGCGCCCCTTGAGGTCGATGCCCAGTGCGGGCATCCCCGTCGGCCACATGCGGCGCGGCTCGACCTCCACCCCCGGGCGGTCCAGCTCCCTGGCCGCCCCCGTCAGCATCTCCGCCGATACCGATGAATCGGCCCAGGCCCCCGCACAGTTGTCGCAGCGGCCGCACGGAACCGCACCCTCGTCGTCCAACTGCTCACGCAGGAACTCCATCCGACACTGGGACGTACTCGCGTAGTCGCGCATGGCCTGCTGCTCGGTCGACCGCTGCTTGGCCACCCACGCGTAGCGCTCGGAGTCGTACACCCAGTCGGCCCCCGTGGCCGTCCAGCCGCCCTTGACGCGCTTGACCGCGCCGTCGACGTCCAGCACCTTCAACATCGACTCGAGGCGGCTGCGCCGAAGATCCACTGCCGCCTCCAGGGCGGGCACGGACAGCGGACGTCCCGCACCCGCGAGAGCCGAGAGGGTCTGGCGGACCTGCGCCTCGGGCGGGAAGGCCGTATCGGCGAAGTAGCGCCAGATGGCCTCGTCCTCCTTGCCCGGCAGCAGCAGCACATCTGCGTGGGCGACACCGCGGCCCGCACGCCCCACCTGCTGGTAGTAGGCGATCGGCGAGGACGGCGAGCCGAGATGGATCACGAATCCCAGGTCCGGCTTGTCGAAGCCCATCCCCAGCGCGGAGGTGGCGACCAGCGCCTTCACCCGGTTCTCCTGGAGGTCGATCTCGGCCTGGAGCCGGTCGGCGTTCTCTGTCTTGCCCGTGTACGACGCCACGTTGAAGCCGCGCTGGCGCAGGAAGGCGGTGGCCTCCTCGGCCGCGGCCACCGTCAGCGTGTAGATGATGCCGGAGCCCTGAAGCTCATCCAGGTGTTCGGCAAGCCAGCCCACGCGGTGTGCGGCATCCGGCAACTGGACCACGCCCAGGCGCAGACTCTCCCGATCCAACGGACCGCGGAGCACCAGTGCCTCGCCGGCTCCCGTACCCAGCTGATCGGCGACATCCGCCGTGACCCGCGCGTTCGCCGTAGCGGTGGTGGCCAGCACCGGAACACCGGCGGGAAGCTCGGCCAGCATCGCCCGCAGCCGACGGTAGTCCGGCCGGAAATCATGGCCCCAGTCGGAGATGCAGTGCGCCTCGTCGACCACGAGCAGACCGGTCGTCGCCGCGAGCTTGGGCAGGACCTGATCACGGAAATCCACCGAATTGAGGCGTTCCGGACTCACGAGGAGAACGTCGGTCTCGCCACGCTCGACCTCCTCATAGATCGTGTCCCACTCCTCCGGGTTGGCCGAGTTGATCGTGCGCGCCTGAATACCGGCCCGCGCCGCCGACTCGACCTGGTTACGCATCAGCGCCAGCAACGGCGAGATGATCACCGTGGGACCGGAGCCACGCCGCCGCAGCAGGGCCGTGGCCACGAAGTACACCGCCGACTTGCCCCATCCGGTGCGCTGCACCACAAGGGCACGCCGCCGCTCCTCGACCAGGGCTGCCACCGCCTGCCACTGGTCCTCCCGAAGGCGCGCCGAACCCCCCGGATCGCCGACCAGCTCAGCGAGGATGGCGTCGGCTTCGGCACGCAGCTCCTGGTTACTCATGCCCCCATGCAACCCCACACCACTGACAACGGCCCAATCCCCCGCCGCGATGATCACCGCCTGCCCCTTCCATCCGGCCGCCTGGAGGGGGTCCGGCCAGGTGCCGAGCCCCTCTTGATCCGAGCCCCTCTTGATCCGATTCTCGGGGCGGGCGGGTCGCTGAGGTCAGGGGGTGTTACCGCTGGTCGTGGCGGTAACGACGTGATCCTGGTGCCTGGTCGAAGCCGTAAAGACGTGATCCTGGCGTCACGGGTGGCGGCGGTGGGCAGGGATATAGCCGACGCTTCCCCAGATACCGGCTCCCGGCCCCGATTGCTCGTTGCCGCAAGCCAGTGCGAAGGGAAGAATTGGAATCGCTCCCGCGCGGCTCGATCGTGGTCCGGTAGGGCTGTGCCGCGGTGCGCTCCCGCAGTCCGACCCCGCCCGCAGTGTGGGCGCGTAGCCGAAGGGAGGACCGTGACCTTCGGATTCGCTCCGTCCTCGGCGACATCATTGTCGACGTCAACGCGTGCCGATATGTTCGCCGACTCCGCCAATCAACTCGCCAGGGTGCTCGAACCCGCAGAATGGGCCGCGGCGGGAATCCCCTTGCTGCGCAATCCGCGCGAGGTCGTCAGCGGCCTGCACGCGCGGCACCTCCCCAAGCCTCAGACGGCCGTCGTGGCCGTTCTTGACACGGAGGAACGGCTCAGCGCCAGCGCGTCGTTCACCCGGCGCGCGAGCGCGGCGGACGGCTGGGTGTTCCGCAACGCGCTGCTCACGCATCTGCGTCGGGTCATCCCGCACGACCTCCGACGCCGTACACCGGTGCGTACGGCTGTACTGCTCTACTGCCGTGAGGGCGAGGCGCGTTGGACGGAGGAGGACGGTGCGTGGATGTGGGGGCTGCGGGATGCCTGCACACTTCATGGGCTGCGCTGCGGGGCGTACATCACCATGACGCGGGACGGCTGGCAGGTACTCGGCGAGGGACGTGGCGGCCGGCGGCCGAGCCTTGGGGCGACGCCCGAAGCGTTCGAGGGCGGCGTCGAGCCGCCACTGCCGCGCACAGGAGGAGCCGCGTCGGAGGTACTACGCCGCGCGGCCGCCCGCTGAGAGCTGCCGCTGAAACGAGCCCGTCGCGACGCGAGCCGCAGGCACACGACGCCGCCGGCCGCCCGCGGAACCGTCGAGCGGTCCGGGCAGCCGGCGTGCGGCGTGTCAGACTCCGGCGCCCAGCAGGGAGTTGATCCGCTGCGGGTCGCCGCACACGATCAGCAGGGCGCCCGCCCGGCCGAGGGCGAGAGGCATTGCCGCGGCGGCCGCCTCATCGGCGCCGCCGTTCAGCGCGACGACGACCACTGGCCGCTTGGTGGCACGCTCAGCGGCACCGGCGTCGGCGTAGAAGACGTCGTCACCCGCGTCGTGCTGCGCCCAGTAGGCGGTGTCGCCGAAGGACAGCTCGTGCGTGGCCCACGGGTGCGGGTCACCGGAAGTGATCACCAGCACCTCGCCGGGCGCACGGCCCGAGTCGAGGAGCAGGTCGACGGCTTCCTCCGCGGCGTCCAGGGCGCCCTCGGCCGAAGCCGGGATCAACTGGATCTGCGGCTGCGCGCTCGCGTCCGCCGCAGCGGGCGCGGTCGGCACGGCGGCGGGGGCGGCCGGAGCCGCGGGCCCCGGCTTGGCGGCGGACACCGACTCGCGCGACGTGCGCTGCGCGGGCGGCATCGGCCGTGCGGGACCCGGGCGTCCGGGTCGCGGCGGCGCCGCGGGACGCGGGCCGGGTACAGGGCGGGGGGTCGGCGCGTTGCGGCCGCTGGGGGCCGAAGCGGCGCGGGGACCCTGGGCACTCTCGTGAATCTGAGGCTCCTCGGGAAGGAGAGGCATGAGCTGATATCTATCAAACGCCGGTGCGGGTGGCCCCGGCGGGTGGCACATGAGTGCGAACGGAAGATCAGAAGTCGAAGCCGAGTTGGCCTTCGATCTCCGGAATGTTTCCGTCCGCCCAGATGCGGGCCTTCTTGAGGTGCCGCCACTGGGGCAGCGCATCAAGATACGCCCACGTGAGCCGGTGGTACGGGGTGGGCCCCCACACCTCCAGCGCGGCTTTGTGGACCGGCGACGGATAACCGGCGTTGGCCGCAAAACCGAAGTCTGCATGTTCGATGCCCAGTTCGGCCATCATTTTGTCGCGCCGAACCTTGGCGATCACCGATGCCGCGGCGACGGCCACACAGGACCGGTCACCCTTGATCACCGTGCGGACCTGCCAGGGAGCGCCGAGGTAGTTGTGCTTGCCGTCGAGGATGACCGCATCCGGACGGACCGGAAGGGCCTCGAGGGCGCGCACCGCGGCGAGCCGCAGCGCAGCCGTCATCCCCAGCTCGTCGATCTCCTCGTGGGAGGCGTGCCCGAGAGCATGTGCCGTCACCCAGCTCTCCAGCGTCTCGGCGAGCACTTCGCGCCGCTTCGGGCTGATCAGCTTGGAGTCGGTGAGACCTTCGGGCGGTCGGCGCAGCCCGGTGACGGCGGCGCACACAGTGACCGGTCCCGCCCACGCACCGCGACCGACCTCGTCCACACCGGCGACGATCTTGGCTCCGGTGGTGGCGCGCAGTGAGCGCTCGACGCTGTGAGTGGGTGGTTCGTACGGCATGGCGCCAGATAGCCTACGCCGCCTTGACCCCTCGGCGACACCCCGGTACGACCGGCCCGTTTCTCCGTCCATGCGGCGCGATGCAGCCACACACCCCGGCGCCGGCTCAGATCCACGGCCGACGCCGCCCCGCCTCACGCCCCCCGCGGCCGCAGCAGCGGAACCATCACCTGATCGATCATCTCCGTGAGATCACGCTCTTCCCATTCGCTCGCGCACACCTTGGAGCGGTACATCATCATCGCAGGGATGACATCGCAGACGTACGCGTCAGCGGCGCCGGGGCGAACCTCTCCCCGCTCGATCCCGCGGTTCACGACCTCTTTGATCAGCCCGACGCTCGGCTGGACGACGCCCTCGAAGATCACCTCATGGAAGCGCTGCGCCGTCGCCGAGTCGCATTCGTGAAGAACCGAACGCAGGGCGAATCCGGGGCGCGAGTACATCGCCTCACGCATCAGGCCGCACAGCTCGATCAGGTCCTCCCGGACGCTGCCGCGGTCCGGCGCTCCGTCGAGCCTGGGCAGCGCCGCCTGGAGTGCGTCCGCGACGAGCTCCTCCTTGGACGGCCAGCGGCGGTAGACGGCGGCCTTGCCCGTCTGCGCTCCGGCAGCGACGCCTTCCATCGTGAGGGCGTTCCAGCCGACCGTACTGAGCTGCTCCAGCGCGGCTTCCAGGATGGCCCGCTCCAGCACGGGGCCACGCCGGCGCAGGGTGGCCGTCCGAGCGGGGGCGGCCGTCCAGCGCGAAGTATCCATCGTCTTCTCTCCGTTGGGGAACCGGGTGTTCCAGGCAGTTTCTTCAGTGAACGGTTGCGTTCACTGATGGGGAGTCACTACCGTTCGAGGCAACAGTGAACGGTTGCGTTCACTAACGCACTTGTGGGGGATCCATAGTGTCAACCTCTCAGTTAACTCAAGATCAGAAACCGAACAAGCCGGGAAAGCCGGGGCAGGCACGACGGGCGGGGCGCCCCGGCATAGCCCTCGCCGTCATCGCGGCCTGTCAACTCATGGTGGTACTGGACGCGACGATTGTGAACATCGCGCTCCCGCACATTCAGGGCGCGCTCAAGTTCTCCACGACAGACCTCACTTGGGTCGTCAGCGCGTACACGCTCACCTTCGGTGGCCTGCTGCTTCTCGGTGGCCGTGCGGGAGACATCCTCGGTCGCCGCCGGGTCTTCATGTCCGGCATCCTGCTCTTCACGCTCGCCTCCCTGCTCGGCGGACTCGCCCAGGAACCCTGGCAGTTGCTGGCGGCCCGGGCCCTGCAGGGCGTCGGTGGCGCGATCGCGTCGCCCACCTCGCTCGCCCTCATCACCACGACGTTCCCCGAAGGCCCGGAGCGGAACCGCGCGTTCGGCGTCTTCGCGGCCGTCTCCGCGGGCGGCGGCGCCGTCGGTCTCCTCGCAGGCGGCATGCTCACGGAGTGGCTCGACTGGCGCTGGGTGCTGTTCGTGAACGTACCCATCGGCATCCTCATCGCGGTGCTGGCGCCGATGTACATCAACGAGTCCGAACGCCACCCGGGACGCTTCGACATCGCGGGCGCGCTCACCTCCACGGCGGGCATGGCCTCGCTCGTGTACGGCTTCATCCGGGCGTCGGAGGAGGGCTGGCGGGACAGCGTCAGCGTGGGCTCGTTCGTCGCCGCCGTGGTGCTGCTGCTCGCCTTCGTGTTCATCGAGAGCCGGGCGAAGGAACCGATCACTCCGCTGCGGATGTTCGCCGACCGCAACCGCTCCGGTACGTACGTGATCATGCTGAGCCTGGCCGCGGCCATGTTCGGCATGTTCTTCTTCATCGTCCTGTTCGCACAGAACGTCCTCAACTACACGCCGATCGAGGCGGGCCTCGCCTTCCTGCCCGTGACGGCCGCGATCATCGTCGGCGCGGGCCTGTCGCAGCGGCTGCTTCCGGTCCTCGGCCCCAAACCGTTCATGATGACCGGCGCGACGTTCGTCCTGCTCGGCCTCGGCTGGCAGACGTTCATCTCCCCCGACAGCTCGTACGTGGGTGGGGTGCTCGGCCCGATGCTGCTGTTCGGCATCGGGATGGGGCTCAACTTCGTGACGCTCACCCTGACCGCCGTCTCCGGAGTCGCCCAGCACGAGGCGGGCGCGGCGTCCGGGCTGCTCAACGCGATGCAGCAGGTGGGAGGTTCGCTCGGCCTCTCCATCCTGACGACCGTCTTCGGTACGGCCAGCAGGAACGAGGCCAGGGACCAGATCCCCTCCTTCATGGCGCAGGCCACGCCCGAGCAGAAGGCGGAGTTCGCCAAGACCCATCAGCTCCCGGCTCCCTGGGGTCACCAGGTCCTGGCGGAGGGCATCTCGACCGCGTTCATTCCGGCCGCGGCGATGGCGCTGCTCGCCCTGATCGTCGCCACTGTGGTGATCCGGGTGCGCAAGAGCGACCTGGAAGCGCTCGCGGGTACCGCGGGTGCGGCCGGGCCGGCTGGCGGCTGACTGGGGGAGCCGTCCAACGGGGGAGGTGGATGCCGGGCCATCCGACTCGACGAAGGCGGCCCCGCATCCATCACACCCAAGGCGATGCGTTCACCAGAGCCCTACGGGTGTCCGTCACACCGAGTGAGGCGTGAGCAATCCACAGCTCAGACCGGCAGTCCGGGCGCCCACTCCGGCAGAGGCTCGGTCCGCTGCAGCCACAGGTCCGCCGGAGCGCCACCCAAGCCTGAAGCGACCACTCCGCCCACGATCGCGCACGTCGTGTCCATGTCGCCGCCCACCTGGGCCGTCTCCCAGAACGCGCGCTCGAAGTCGCCGAGCCCGCGCGCCGCCGACCACAGGGCGAACGGCACGGTGTCGTGCGCCGTGGTGCGTCGGCCGCAGCCGAGGACCGCGGCCACAGTCCCCGGGTCGCCGTAGTCGAGCATGTCCCTGGCCCGCCGCAGGCCCGCGCCCACCGCACTGCGCGGCACGAGCGCGATCACTCCGTCGAGGAGCGCCTGCGGGGTCGGTGGTCCTGCCGGATCGGCCACGATCGCGGCAGCCGCGGCCACGGCCATGGCCCCGACCACGGCCTCCCGGTGCTGATGCGTCGGGTAGGCGGAGATCTCGGCCTGATGCGTGGCCTGCTCCGGATCGTCCGCGTACCAGGCCCCGAGCGGCGCGATCCGCATCGCCGCGCCGTTGCCCCAGGAGCCCTGGCCCTTGAAGAGCGCGGAGGACAGGGAACGCCAGTCGCCGCCCTCGCGGATCTGCCGGAGCAGCCGGTTCACCGCGGGACCGTAGCCGCGGTCGAAGTCGTGGTGCTCCGCGAAGGACCGGGCGAGCGCGTCCTGCTCGATCCGGTTCTCGGCGGCCAGGACCGCCACTACGGAGCACGCCATTTCGGTGTCGTCGGTCCACTGCCAGATGCCGTCGGGCAGCTCGCGGCGCTTGAGCAGCGGATGGTTGGCGGGCACGAAGAACTGGGAGCCCAGCGCATCCCCCACCGCCAGGCCGCGCAGGCTGGACAGGGCGCGGTCAAGCCGCACATGAGGAGAGGAGTCAGCGGTCATCGCCCTGCCACTCTAACCGGTGACCCCGTACGGCTCCGGGTCACGCCATCGTTCGAACGGCCGGTCCAAGGTGTATTTGCCGTCCTCCCCGAGAACGAGTGCCCGCGTCTCACCGTTCCCTGGATTCGACAGACATTCGAAATCGGCGACGGTCCAGTGGAACCAGCGCATGCAGAACAGCCGCATGGTGAGCCCATGGGTGACGAGGAGGACATTCGAGGGGTGGTCGTGCGCCTCGAAACTCCGGTACAGGCTCTCCAGAAAAGCACCCACACGGTCGTACACGTCAGCCCCGGACTCGCCCTGGGCGAAGCGGTAGAAGAAGTGGCCGTACGCGTCGCGGTACGCCTTCTGGAGGCGTACGTCGTCCCGGTCCTGCCAGTTTCCCCAGTCCTGCTCCCGCAGCCGCGGCTCCTCGCGCACCCGTACGAGTTCGGGGTCGAGCCGGAAGGCGCGGAGCGTCTGGTGCGTACGGCGGTAGGGCGACACGTACACGCTCACCCGCTCACGGCCGAACAGCTCCCGCAGGTACGTCCCTGTCTCGTCCGCCTGCCGGTGCCCGGTCTCGGTGAGGGCCAGGGCGTGGTCGGGCTCGCGTTCGTAGACGGTGTCGTCGGCGTTGCCCTCCGACTCGCCGTGCCTGACAAGGACAATGCGCCGTGGTCGTGCCATGCGGAAACCCTAGATCGGAAGGGCGCGGTTCGAGCACCCGTACGGGCTCCATCCGGCGTATGTCACACCGCGGCCGCTGCTGTGGCCGGTCCGGATCAGACCGTCCAGGAGGGTTCGAGCTGGACGATGTCGCCCGTGATCCCGGCGATGTCGGTCTCCGTCTGGGCGCGGGTCGAGAGCCGCTCCACGCGTTCGGCCTGGTACTTGCCGTGCTCGGCCACGGAGTGCCACATCGAAAGGATCAGGAACTCGTTGCCCGGCGCCTCACCGAACAGTCCTCGCACCATCCCCGGGGAGCCTGCCATCGCGGGGTTCCAGACCTTCTCCTGCATGAGCGCGAAGTGTTCCTCGCGGTCCGCGTGCACCCGGCAGTGCGCGAGGCGCACCGTGTCCGCATCCGTGAAGCGCGGCTCGAAGCCCGTCTTCACGTCGAACCGGTGGTCGAAGAGCTTCACTTGGATGTCTTTGTACGTGCCCGACTGGGCGGCCGCGAGCCGGTCGTGCGAGCGCGCCATGAAGGAGTCGTAGAAGGCACGGCTCTCCCAGAAGCCGAGGACATGAGCCACCCCCGGCCGATTTCTGCTCCAGCCCCCGCCCTGTCCCCGGAATCCCGGCTCCCCCAGAAGCCCCGCCCACCTTCGCTGCCCCCGCTCGAATCCGCGTCGATCGGTCACGGTGCAGCGAATCCACTTGACCAGCACCGCGCCATCGTACGGCCCACGACGTGGGTTCGGTCACGCTCCGGCGTCGCGCATCCTGGTCAGTCGTGCCGCGTCCTCGCCACTCAGTTCGATCCCGAACTCACGGGCGAGAAGGTCGATCAACTCGACTTCCCGCACGTTCCGTTCGTCCCGGGTGCCGTCCGGCAGCTCGACCGTCATCCGCGTGCCGATGAGGGAGCGCTGGCTGTCGACGGCGGCACGCTGGACGACGGGGCGATGAGTGAAGGCGGACCGCGGATGCGTCGACGTGTAGTGGTTCATCACTACGTAGTCGACGGGATAGCGCTCCTCCAGGGTGAAGGCATATATCTCCTCCCAGCCACCGGGACGCAAGCCGCACAGAACCAGAACGCCGGCGTCCTCCGACACGAGGCCGAAGGTCCACGCTCCCTGACGCACCTCGATGCCGTCCCGCAGGGGGATCGGTTCGCGCAGGCCCTGGGCGCCGAAGCCCACGTCGCACAGCCACTCCTGGCCGTCCTCCACGGTGACGCGGGTCAGCATGTGAGTGACCGCGCGAAGCGACCTGGCGCCCACCCTGACGCGGGCCCCAAGTCCCTTCAGGGGGAAGCCCATTCGCTCCAGAACCGCCGCGAAGAGCAGGTTCTGCTCGTAGCAGTAGCCGCCGCGGCGCTGCCGCACAAGCTTCTCCTGCAACGCGGCGAGGCCCAGGTCCACCGGCCGCCCGAGCATGATCTCCAGGTTCTCGAACGGAATCGCCGCGATATGCGCCCGGTGCAGCGCGCACAGCGTGTCCAGGTCCGGTTTGACGTCCCCCATGAAGCCGATTCGCGCCAAGTAGGCGTCGAGATCAAGGTCTTCCCCGTTCCAGTTCATGGTCACAATCGTAGGACGTAGCGTGTCCGTAGCAGTCATGAGCAGCCATGAGCGGTCAGTGATGAACAGCTCTAACCGGCAGCCGAGAAGGGGGAGTTCGGTGAGCAGCTTCAAGAAAGGGCTCAAGAAGGTCGAGGTCGCGCTGAAATGGGACCCGAGCCCCATCGGTCAGCCGCCCCATGATCTCGACATCATCGCGGCGACCTACACATCCGACGATCCGGGCGGAGCGCCGGCCTACGTCGTGCACTTCGACAGCCGCTCCCCCGATGGGACCATTACCCTCAACCGGGACAGCACGACGGGCCAGGGCTTCGGATTCGACGAAGTCATGACACTGGAGCTGGAGCGCCTGTCGCCCTCCTACGCGCGCGTGGTCGTCGGTATCGCCATACAGCAGGGAGAGCGGGCAACGGTGTTCGGAGCGGTGGCGAACACGGCGGTCCGTATCCGCGAGGGGTACACCGGCCTCGCACAGAACGACTTCTCCGAAGTGGCCGATTCCACGGCGGCGGTGATCGCCGAATTCGCGAGGGACGACTCCGGAGAGTGGACCTTCCGCGAGGTGCTCCAGGGCTACGACAGCGACCCGACGTCGTTCGCCGCCGCGATGGGCGGCGCGCACTGAGCGCTCCGGCAAGGCGGAACGGGTGAGGGGAGGCGGGCCTGGTGGCCCGCCGCCCCTCACCTCACTGCGTCAGCGGATCAGCTGCAACCGCTGGTCGAGCCGCAGCCCTCGCAGATGTAGCAGGAGCCGGCGCGCTGCATCTTCGTGCCGCAGGAGAAGCACAGCGGGGCGTCCGCCTGGATGCCCAGCTGCATCTCCACGAGCTCGGCGCTGGTGTGCGCCTGCTGCGGAGCGGGCGCCGCGGCGACGGCCTCGGCCTTGGGGGCCTCGACGGCCTTCAGGGACTCGGTCTGCCGCGGGGCGGACTGAGCCAGACCCTCGACATCGACGTCGTCGATGGACTGCTCGTACGAGCCCGTCTCCAGGTGACGCTGACGCTCCTCGGCCGAGTGGATGCCGAGCGCGGAGCGCGTCTCGAAGGGCAGGAAGTCGAGCGCCAGGCGGCGGAAGATGTAGTCGACGATCGACTGCGCCATCCGCACGTCCGGGTCGTCCGTCATGCCGGCCGGCTCGAAGCGCATGTTCGTGAACTTCGAGACGTACGTCTCCAGCGGGACGCCGTACTGCAGACCGACGGAGACGGCGATCGAGAAAGCGTCCATCATGCCGGCGAGGGTGGAGCCCTGCTTCGACATCTTCAGGAAGACCTCGCCGAGACCGTCGTCCGGGTAGGAGTTGGCGGTCATGTAGCCCTCGGCGCCACCGACGGTGAAGGAGGTGGTGATCCCCGGACGGCCCTTGGGCAGACGCTTGCGGACCGGACGGTACTCGACGACCTTCTCGACCGCGGTACGGATGGTCTCCTCGGCCTTGGCGGTGACCGCCTCCTTCTCCTTGGTCTTGGCGGAGAGGGGCTGGCCGACCTTGCAGTTGTCGCGGTAGATGGCGAGCGCCTTGACGCCCATCTTCCACGCCTCGAAGTAGACCTCTTCGACGTCCTCGACCGAGGCGGTCTCGGGCAGGTTGACCGTCTTGGACAGCGCGCCGGAGATCCAGGGCTGGATGGCGGCCATCATGCGGACGTGGCCCATCGCGGAGATGGAGCGCTCGCCCATCGCGCAGTCGAAGACCTCGTAGTGCTCGGTCTTCAGGCCGGGGGCGTCGATCACATTGCCGTGGTCGGCGATGTGGGCGACGATCGCCTCGATCTGCTCCTCCTGGTAACCCAGGCGGCGCAGGGCCTGCGGGACGGTGCCGTTGACGATCTGCATCGAGCCGCCGCCGACGAGCTTCTTGAACTTGACCAGGGCGAGGTCGGGCTCAAGGCCGGTGGTGTCGCAGGACATCGCGAGACCGATGGTGCCGGTCGGGGCGATGACCGAGGCCTGCGAGTTGCGGAAACCGTTCTTCTCGCCAAGGCGGACGACGTCCTGCCAGGCCTCCGTGGCGGCGGCCCAGATCGGCGTGTCCAGGTCGTCCATGCGGACGGCCTTGGTGTTCGCGTCGGCGTGCTGCTTCATGACGCGCTGGTGCGGCGCGGCGTTACGGGCGTAGCCGTCGTACGGGCCGACGACCGCGGCGAGCTCGGCGGAACGCTTGTACGAGGTACCGGTCATCAGCGACGTGATGGAACCGGCCAGGGCGCGGCCGCCCTCGGAGTCGTACGCGTGACCCGTGGCCATCAGCAGGGCGCCGAGGTTGGCGTAGCCGATGCCCAGCTGGCGGAAGGCGCGGGTGTTCTCGCCGATCTTCTGCGTCGGGAAGTCCGCGAAGCAGATCGAGATGTCCATCGCGGTGATGACCAGCTCGACGACCTTGGAGAAGCGCTCGACGTCGAAGGACTGGTGACCCTTGCTGTCGTCCTTCAGGAACTTCATCAGGTTCAGCGACGCGAGGTTGCAGGACGTGTTGTCCAGGTGCATGTACTCGCTGCAGGGGTTCGAGCCGTTGATCCGGCCGGACTCCGGGCAGGTGTGCCACTGGTTGATGGTGTCGTCGTACTGGATACCGGGGTCGGCGCACGCCCACGCGGCCTCGGCCATCTTGCGGAAGAGCGACTTGGCGTCGACCTCCTCGATGACGTCACCGGTCATCCGGGCGCGCAGACCGAACTTGCCGCCGGTCTCCACGGCCTTCATGAACTCGTCGTTCACGCGGACCGAGTTGTTGGCGTTCTGGTACTGGACGGACGTGATGTCGTCGCCGCCCAGGTCCATGTCGAAGCCCGCGTCACGCAGCGCGCGGATCTTCTCCTCTTCCTTCACCTTGGTCTCGATGAAGTTCTCGATGTCGGGGTGGTCGACGTCGAGGATGACCATCTTGGCCGCGCGGCGCGTGGCGCCACCCGACTTGATCGTTCCTGCGGAGGCGTCGGCACCGCGCATGAAGGAGACGGGGCCGGAGGCATTGCCACCCGAGGACAGCAGCTCCTTGGAGGAACGGATCCGCGAGAGGTTCAGGCCGGCGCCGGAGCCGCCCTTGAAGATCATGCCCTCTTCCTTGTACCAGTCGAGGATCGACTCCATGGAGTCGTCGACGGCAAGGATGAAGCAGGCGGAGACCTGCTGGGGCTGCGGCGTACCGACGTTGAACCACACCGGAGAGTTGAAGCTGAAGATCTGGTGCAGGAGGGCGTACGCCAGCTCGTGCTCAAAGATCTCGGCGTCGGCGGGCGAGGAGAAGTAGTTGTGGTCCTCTCCGGCCTTCCGGTACGTCTTCACGATCCGGTCGATGAGCTGCCTGAGGCTCACCTCGCGCTGCGGGGTGCCGACCGCGCCGCGGAAGTACTTGCTGGTGACGATGTTGACCGCGTTCACCGACCAGAAGCCGGGGAACTCGACGCCACGCTGCTCGAAGTTGATCGAGCCGTCGCGCCAATTGGTCATGACGACGTCACGGCGCTCCCACTCCACCTCGTCGTACGGATGCACGCCGGGAGTCGTGTGGATGCGCTCGATACGCAGCCCCTTGTTGGCCTTGGCTCCCTTGGCGCGGGAACCACGTGCCGGGCCACTCGTCGTCTCTGTCATGCCGCCTCCCTATACCGGGCTAAAACGCCCCGAAGTGCCTCGATCTTCCCGTGGCACGGTGTGTGTCTTGTATTGCGGACGCCGCTCTTGCCGCCCGCAACAGGTCTGGATGGCCGCCGACCGACCCCTGGGACGGTCAGTCGGCAGCGGTGGCGGGCACGGGGACTTCGACAGTCCCTCCGGGCCCGCAGCCACATGGTTCGCGCTCTCCGCCCGCGTCCCCCCGGCTCGCACCGGGCAGCTGTTCCCTCAGCTCCGCGATGGCCGAGTCGAAGTCCTCCAGCGAATTGAACGCCCGGTACACGGACGCGAAGCGCAGGTAGGCGACGAGGTCGAGTTCCTGAAGCGGGCCGAGTATGGCCAGGCCCACGTCATGGGTGGTCAGCTCCGCGCTGCCGGTGGCACGCACCGCCTCCTCGACCCGCTGGCCGAGCTGGGCGAGGGCGTCCTCGGTGACGGGGCGACCCTGGCATGCCTTGCGGACGCCGTTGATCACCTTCGTACGACTGAAGGGTTCGGTCACCCCGCTCCGCTTGACCACCATGAGCGAGCACGTCTCCACGGTCGTAAAACGACGGGAGCAGTCGGGGCACTGGCGGCGCCGGCGGATCGACGTGCCGTCGTCGGTGGTGCGACTGTCGACGACACGGCTGTCGGGGTGCCTGCAGAAGGGGCAGTGCATGGAACTCCAACCCTCCTTCACAGCACGACTCAATGGCCTCGCGAGGCCCTTCAGGCCCCTCGAAGCAGCCCCAAGCATAGGCGATGACCGAGGCCTCGATGGACCGGGACCACAACTTCTGGGCTACTGATGCAATCGAACCACTAGATCTGGGGTTTGGTCGCTAATTCGCCCCCACGCGTGTCGCTTTCACCTCACGAACACCGGGGCGGGAGCGCGCCCATGACGGATGCGCGCAGATCACGGGCGGCGGCGCACGGAGAGGGGGCCGGTTCCGGGTTGACGGACCACCGGATGGCACACTGGGAGCCCCACGGAGCGGGTCTCGGCCTCGGCGGTGAAGCGTACCGTAATGAACCGAATTGCCACTCCGGCGAAGCGCAAGGCATACACCCAGGCACGTGATCACGACAAGCAATCTGCGATTTTTCACTCGAACGTGTGTTTGGCGCAACCTTTCGAAAGCAACTACCGTTGGCTAGCTAGGGAGAACATCTCGAGAGGGGCCGACCGACGTGACCACCACCGCAGACAGCGCCACCATCACTGCCCAGGACCGTTCCCAGGGCCGACTCGAGCCGGTGCATGCCATGAATGACGCATCCATGAGCGCGGAGGGGCCAAAGCCCGCGCGCTCTTTGCCGGGCCGACCTCCCGGAATCCGCGCGGACAGCTCGGGGCTCACGGACAGGCAGCGCCGCGTCATCGAGGTGATCAGGGACTCCGTGCAGCGGCGTGGTTACCCGCCGTCGATGCGTGAGATCGGTCAGGCGGTGGGCCTGTCGAGCACGTCGTCCGTCGCGCACCAGCTGATGGCCCTCGAACGCAAGGGCTTCCTGCGCCGGGACCCGCACCGCCCCCGCGCCTACGAGGTCCGCGGGTCCGACCAGCCGAGCGCGCAGCCCACGGACACCGCGGGCAAGCCGGCCGCGTCGTACGTCCCGCTCGTCGGCCGCATCGCCGCCGGTGGCCCGATCCTCGCCGAAGAGTCCGTCGAGGACGTGTTCCCCCTCCCCCGGCAGCTGGTCGGAGACGGTGAGCTGTTCGTCCTGAAGGTCGTCGGCGACTCGATGATCGAGGCCGCGATCTGCGACGGCGACTGGGTCACGGTCCGCCGCCAGCCGGTCGCGGAGAACGGCGACATCGTCGCCGCGATGCTCGAGGGCGAGGCCACCGTCAAGCGCTTCAAGCGCGAGGACGGCCATGTGTGGCTGCTGCCGCACAACTCCGCGTACCAGCCGATCCCCGGTGACGAGGCGACCATCCTCGGCAAGGTGGTGGCCGTTCTGCGGCGGGTGTGACCCCGCACCCCTGACCGGGCCCCGGAACCAACTGCGCCGGTTCCGGGGCCCTGCTGTGTCCTGAGTCTGATGTGTCCTGGGCCTGCCGAGTGTCATTGGCCTACGGGATCCGGGGGCCTGCTGCGTGGCCGGAGCCCCGGGTGTCCGGGGCTCCGGCCACGCGCTGACGCGGTCCGCTCGGCTACGCACTCTCTTCGGCTTCGGCGGTCGCCTTCGCGTCGATCGCGGCCAGCGAGCGCCGCACCTGGTTCCGGTCCGTCGTGTACCAGAAGTCCGGCATCGAGGCCCGCAGATAGCTGCCGTACCGGGCCGTCGCCAGCCGCGGGTCCAGGACCGCCACCACGCCGCGATCCCCCGTCGCCCGTACGAGACGGCCCGCGCCCTGGGCCATCAGCAGGGCCGCATGCGTCGCCGCAACGGCCATGAAGCCATTGCCGCCGGCATCCTCGACGGCCTTCTGCCGGGCGCTCATCAGCGGGTCGTCCGGCCGCGGGAACGGGATCTTGTCCATGACGACGAGCTGGCAGCTGGCGCCCGGCACGTCCACGCCCTGCCAGAGGGAGAGCGTGCCGAACAGACACGTCTTCGGGTCGGCCGAGAACCCCTTGATCAGCTCGCCGAGCGTCTCCTCGCCCTGGAGGAGGATCGGGTACTCGGGAAGCCGGGTCCGCAGCTCCTCCGCCGCGGCCTGTGCAGCGCGCATCGACGAGAAGAGCCCCAGCGTCCGGCCACCGGCGGCCTGCATCAGCTCGGCCAGCTCGTCCATCATGTCGCTGCGGGTGCCCTCACGCGCGGGGCGTGCCAGATGCTTGGCGACATAGAGAATGCCCTGCTTGCGGTACTCGAACGGCGATCCGACGTCGACGCCCCGCCACTGCGGGAGGCCCTCGCCCTCCTGGCCCTCGGGGGCCAGGCCAAGAGAGGCACCCACCCCGTTGAAATCGCCGCCGAGCTTGAGTGTCGCCGAGGTCAGGACGACCGAGCGGTCCGAGAAGAGCTTCTCCCGCAGCAGGCCGGACACCGACATGGGGGCCACTCTGAGGGACGCGCCGAAGCGGTCGTGGCGTTCGTACCAGACGACGTCGTATTCGGAGCCGTTCGTGATGCGCTCCGCCACGTCGTGGATGCTCTCCACGGAGGCCAGGGCCTGCTTGCGTACCGCGTCCTCGTCCTGGACGGACTTGTCGCGCGTGGTGCCCATGGCCGAGATGACAGTCCTCGAGGCGTCCCGCAGCGCCATCAGCGCGTAGCCGAGGTCCTCCGGGATCTCCTCAAGACGGCCGGGCAGCGCCAGCTCCATGAGCCGCTCGAAACCTTCGGCGGCGGTCTGGAGCTGATCGGCCGCCTTCTCGTTGACGAGCTTGGCGGAACGGCGCACCGCCCGGTTCACCTGCCCCGGGGTGAGCTCGCCGGTCGCCACACCTGTGACCCGGGAGACGAGCTCGTGCGCCTCGTCGACGATGAGCACCTCGTGGGACGGCAGGACCGGCGCCCCTTCGATGGCGTCGATCGCCAGGAGCGCATGATTCGTGACGATCACATCGGCGAGCTTGGCCCGCTCGCGGGCCGCCTCCGCGAAGCACTCCTGCCCGTACGCGCACTTGGTGGCGCCCAGGCACTCCCTGGAGGAGACCGACACCTGGGCCCAGGCCCGGTCGGAGACTCCGGGGGTCAGATCGTCCCGGTCGCCCGTCTCCGTCTCGTCGGCCCAGTCCCGCATCCTCAGCAGGTCCTGGCCGAGCTTGCTGGTCGGAGCGGCCGCCTCGAACTGGTCGAAGAGCCCCTCCTCCTCGTCCTGCGGCGCTCCTTCGTGGAGGCGGTGCAGACACAGATAGTTCGACCGGCCCTTGAGCATGGCGAACTGGGGGCGCCGGCGCAGCAGGGGGTGCAGCGCGTCGACCGTGCGCGGCAGGTCCCGCTCTACGAGCTGGCGCTGGAGGGCCAGCGTGGCCGTCGCGACCACGACCCGCTCCCCGTGCGCCAGGGCAGGGACCAGGTAGCCGAGGGACTTACCGGTACCCGTGCCTGCCTGGGCGAGCAGGTGGGAACCGCCGTCGATCGCCTCGGCGACGGTCTCGGCCATGGTCACCTGGCCAGGTCGTTCCGTACCGCCGACGGCGGCGACGGCGGCGTGCAGGAGCTCGGGGAGGGAGGCGCGAGGGGAAGCAGTCATAGCTCGACCACCCTACGGGGCACCACTGACAATCCCGCGATCAAGGCTGGTGCAGAGGATTGGGGACCGTGCCGTGCACGGCCGCGTGAGGGCGTTGGGACCGATCGCGGTAACCGTCCAGGTGCAGTCGGTTGCGATTGAGGCAGAGCCGCTCGATACGGGGAGTGAGGAGGTCGAACATCTCGTACCGCTCCTTGAGCTCGGGGAAGCGCGCCTGATGCCGCAGGATCTCCGCCCGCAGCAGGAACCAGAACTTCCCTTCCGTGACCCCAAGTTGTTCCTCGCACAGGGGCGCCAGATATCGGAAGACGCCGACGAAGAGCCCCGAGTGGATGAACTGGGTCAGGAATGCGGGCGGCTCGGTGAGCAGGATCTCGCGTACGTCCTGTGGCATGCGGTCGTGCTCGGGCAGCTGCTCGGCGCTCACGTTCACGTCGTCGACGAAGTCCTTCACAGCGAGCCGCACGGGCACGTCGTGGTCGTCGAAGACGACGATGGCGTTCTCTCCGTGCGGGGAGAACACGGTCCCGTAGCGATAGAGGAAGTGGAGGAGCGGGGGCAGCAGGGCCGCGAAGAGCCGGTGCAGCCACACCTCGGGGGTCAGGCCCGAGCGGGCGACGAGTTCCGCGGTGAATGCCCTGCCGTGCGGGTCTACGTGGAGCAGCGAGGCCAGCGTGCGAGCCCTCTCCCCGGGCGCAAGATACCGGGACACCGGTTCGCGCCAGATGGCGCCCAGCAACTCCTTGTACTGGTAGGGGACTTCTTCGAGGCCGTCGTACGCGGGGTGCTCGACGGCAACGGAAGCCACCTCTCCCAGGAGGATGACCCCGCAATCGTCCTTCAAGAAGGGGTCTGTTTCGCGGAGGGAGTGCATCCACGCGGTCACCGACGGTGCCGCGAGCGTGCGCTCTGTGGGCAGGCCGCGCCACACAAGGGTGTTGAGTACGGACAGCGGGAGCTTCACCGTGTGGCGGTCGGGGCGCGAGATGTTGAGGAACGTACGGATGGACTGCTGAGGCAGGCGGACGTCGCCATCGGTGGGGAGCGGCACGATGGCGTCCGTCGCAACAGCGCCGGCGAAGAGCGGCAGCACGATGTTGCTCCACTGCCATGGGTGTACCGGTAGGTACAGGTAGGCCTGCGGGTCCAGGCCGCGCTCCCGGAGGGCCTCGGCGAAGGAGTCCCGCGCCGCCTGGGAGAACTCACGTTCGTAGAGGCGTTCGGCTGTCGCCAGATCCGCGACGCCTCTGTAGGCGGCGATCCTCGTGTGGACGGCGATCCACGGGAGCGCCCCGGGGGTACGGGCCTCGGGCGCCCAGCGGGCCGTGTCGGTCGCCGAGAATCCCATGCGGCCCTTGTTGAGGACGAGCCAGGGGTGGCCAGTCTGATGGCCTTCCAGTTCTGCGTATCCGAGATCGGCGAGCTGGGCCGCGTCGAGCGCGGTGGCGGCGAGACGGGCGTCGGCGGCAAGGGTGACGGTGAGCTCGCGGATGAGATGCCCGAGCGTGGCGCCGTCGAGGCCGAGGACATGCTTGGCGCGGAGGAGGAAGGCGAGGGGGTCGGTGAAGCGTTCCGGCGGGTTCGCTGCGGTGGGTGACGGCTCGGGCTCGGTGGCGTCCCCGTCCATGTCCGTCTGCGCGGGGCGGTCGGCAGTCTTCTCTGGGCGGCCGGCGATCCACTGGATGCTGCCCGGATCTACGAGCCAGCTGCCGTACGCGCCCCGGCGGGCCCTGAACCGGAACGCGCTGCCCGGCGACACGTGGGATCCGTCGACGGGAAGGGTGTACAGGTCTGTCCGCAACGGCCCTGGCCCATGCCCCGACCCATGCCCCCGCTCCGGCTCCGGCTCCCGTTTCGGTTCGATGATCTCCTCATACGCGAACTCCCCGATCATCTTCGCCAGCAGCCGGGCTGCGGCGCGCTCCCAGTTCTCGGAGGTCAGCTCCGCTGGGTCGTACAGAGCGAAGGACGCTGCGGGCATCTGGGGCTCGGACGGATTCGGCACGGGGACTCCTCGGGAGGGAACCGGATCGGGGTGAGCGGTGTACTAAGAGTGACGGGCTCACAGCAGAGCGCGCAGGGCCCGGTCTCGGATCATGAGTGCGGCTCGCTTGTCGGGGAGGTCCACCTCGGCGGAGAAGCGGAAGCCAGCACTCAAGAACGCTGACACAGAGGGGGTGTTGCGAAGGTCCGGCTCTGCGACGACACGTGCGCAGCGCGGGCGATGGTCGAATACGAGGTCGGCGACGGCCTTGAGCAGGCCTGTGCCGAGTCCTCGGCCGCGGTTGGCGACACCACCGATAAGGAGGTGAACACCTGTGTCGTGCGGGCGGGCGGGGTAGTGGCGCGCCAACGGGTCGAGGTCGGCACGGTAGATCTCCCAGTAGCTCATCGGGGTGCCGTCCAGTACGCCGAGGCAGGGAACGCTGCGCCCGTCGCCGTCCAGCTGGGGGCGGAGATGGTTCTCCATGACGCTCTCCGGGCCTTCAAGTTCCCAGAAGGCAGCTACGGCTGGATCGTTCATCCAGCGACTGATCAGCGGCAGGTCGCGTTCGATACGGACGGGAACCAGCTGGAAAACGCCCGAACGTGTGGTGACCGGTCGCCACGCTCCGACGTTGTCGAGCAGGTCGTCGTCCGCCAGGGGCGTCGAGGTGCCGCCCGGTACGTGCGCTCGCGTTCCGTCGCCTGCGTGCCTGTAGTCGCCGGAACCTGCATCGGTCCCCTGGTCCGGGCTGCCGTCGACCTGTCCGCCAGGTCCACCGTGCCCGGCGATCAGGTCGATGAGTTCGTCGGGCAGACGCAGGTCCAGGGTGTCGGCGACATCCGTGCCGCCGCCGGGGTCGGAGCCAGTGGGCTCGTCGGCGCCGGGGCCCGTGTCGGTGATCTCGTCGGTGACGGCATCGGTAAGGGCGGTGGCGGGCGTGACTCCGGCGTCGGTGCGCGCGTCGGTGGATGACACGGCGACGTTCCTCTCAGGGGATGGGGTGGGGCATGTTCCTCAGGAATGAAGGGGGTTGGCGATGGTGACGTAGACGGACTGGGTGTCGACGGGGCCGACGAGTTCGTCGAGTCCGTGCAGGCGGGTGAGGAGGTTGGCCTTGCAGCGCAGGGCCGGGGAGTCGAGGAGGTATCCGGGCAGGGGGGTGCGAAGCTTGTCCGGGCCTGACGCGACATCGGAGAGGAACCCGCGGAAGGCCGCGAGCAACAGCCGTTCGTCCGCAAGCTGTTGGGAGCCGAAGGCGCCGATGAGACCGAAGATGTTGTTGATCCCGAGGTAGTAGGCGAACCTTTCGTCGGTGACGTCGTCGGAGACGAAGGTCTCGCTGTGGCTGCCGATGCCGGGCAGCCGGCCGTCCAGCTCGGCGCGCCGGGACTCGCGAAAGTAGTAGCCCTGGTTGTCGCGGTAGCGGCCGCCGACGGGCCAGCCTTCGGGGTCG
The DNA here is from genome assembly GCF_055760475.1 of Streptomyces sp. DS1-CR2. Taxonomy (NCBI): domain Bacteria; kingdom Bacillati; phylum Actinomycetota; class Actinomycetes; order Kitasatosporales; family Streptomycetaceae; genus Streptomyces; species Streptomyces sp. DS1-CR2. Next base: position 6,421,416 of record NZ_CM147085.1, on the reverse strand, counting down.
AGCAGCAGCAGCGTGTTCTGCTGATGGGCCTCCAGGGCTACGCCGGCGGTGCTGTCGAGCCAGAGCACGGGGCGCACGACGTGTTCGAGGTAGCGCAGGAACCACTCGGCGGCGACGGCACCGCGGGGGCGTCCGGTGCGGCCGGCGAGGCGGGTGATGGTCTCGGCGAGACGGGAGCACATGAGCTGGCGGTCCCGTTGCCCATGGGGCAGCGCCGGGGGCCTGGGTGATACGAAGCCGGCAACGCAGGCTGCGTCGTCTCCGGGTCCGAACGGGTTATTCCGGATCATCACGTCCAGGCCGGGCACCGGTTCGCCGTCCGGGCCGTTGACGGCGAGCCAGGCCGGGTCGCGAACGATGTCGAATCCCGGGTGAGCGGCCTGCCACTGCTCGAAGAGGCCGGTGCGCAGCAGTCGGTGAACCTCGACGCCGCGGTGAAGTTCCTTACGGAGGTTCTCCCGGCAGGAGTTGGTGATGCGCAGGCCGAGCGAGAGCTTCAGCATGGCCGACGCGTCGGGCTGGTAGAGCGTACGGACGGAGGAGGTGGGGTACCAGGGCGCGCCATGCGGTCCGAGGTCACGCAGAAGGCCGGCGTCCAGAAGGGCCGCAGTCTGGGGGCGGTGCTTGAGCTCGCGTACCTGCCAGGGGTGCAAGGGCAGCGCGGCGTGGCCGTCGGGCAGGGGCAGTTCCGTTCCGGCCAGTTGGAGGGCGAGCTGGTCCGCGGGAAGGGGGCGGCCTCGCTGGGTCCAGGCCGAGTCCATTGCGAGCACCGAGCGGTTCACCGCCATCCAGTGCACGGCGAAGGACCCCTGCAACTCGGGTGAATAGAGCCGGGATTCGGCCTCCGACAGGCCCTCGCGGCTCTTCGGGGTCGGGTGCAGGGGGTGGCCGAGCAGGAGGGACTGTTCGGCGGCCAGGAAGAGGTCGGTCGTGTCGCGGGGGTTGCTGCGTCGGTGAGCGATGAAGTCGGCCGTGCGGCGAACCGAGTCGGCCACGCGCCCCACTAGGTCGGCTCCGTCGCCGGAGGGGGTGGGGTGGGAGTGGCGGGGGGTGGTCGGGCGAGAGGGCTCGGAGTGTGAGGGCTCGGGGTGGGGTGACTGCTCCGGGTGAGGGACCACAGGGGCGAAGGCAGCAGCGACGGCCTCCGGGACGGTCTGCGTGCGCACGGGAACGCTCGAGGTCGGCGACGAGGCGGTCGGCGCCGGGCCGGTTACCGACTCGGGCCCGGCGAGCGTGCCGGACGTGGTGTCCGGCGTACCCGCCGGCGGCCCCGGGACGGCCCCCTCCCGTGGGGCGACATCGGCGCCGTTTGTCCCGGCGTCCCTCGCCGGAACACCACCCCGCACCGCGGCCGCGCTTCCCGGCCCCGATGCCTCGCGGCTCAGGAGGGCGGCGACTGTGACGGCGTCGACGCGCGGGGCGTCGAGCGGGCCGTCCTGGAGATGGGGCATGCCGAACCGGTGCCAGCCGGTCACGGACCAGTAGTGGACAGGGATGAGGAGGGCGGTACCACTTGCGGGCAGAGAGATACGCAGAGTGCCGTGCGGAGGTTCGGCCAGATCGTTCTCCCGCACCCAGCAGCGGAGCAGGTTCTCGACGGCCGCGGCCTGGGCCGCGGTGCCGGGGTCGGGATGCTCCAGCAGGTCGGCGGTGGAGCCGTGCAGATGCTCGGCCTCCTGGCCGCCGTCCTTCTGCCGGGGGACCGTCGTCCCGCGTTCCGGGTCTGGTTGGGGCTGCGTGTCGCAGGCTCCGATCGCCTGGGGGCGGCGTCGGTCGTCGGGTGCAGGAGTGGCGTTCAACGGGGCTTCCTTGTGGGGTAGTTGACTCCGTGATGCGGTTGTCCGGACTGTCCGGTGTTCCGCGGCTGTCCGTGGTGCTCCGTGTCGTGGTCGTCGCGGTCGTCGGTGTCGTGGCGGTCCTGGCCTGGTGGGTGTGGGGCCCCAGAACGCGCCCGTCCTGGCTGGGCTATCCCCGATGGGTGCGGGCCGCTTCGGCCAGGGCGTCGGCGAGACGCTCGACGACCGCGGCAGCCTGTTCGTCGGTAATCGTGAGGGGCGGCAGGAGGCGTACAACGCTGGAGTGGCGGCCGCCGAGCTCGACGATGAGTCCACGCCGGAGGCATTCGCGCTGCACGGACGCAGCGAGTTCGGGCGCGGGAAGATGCGGGCTCGTGTCGGGTCCGGCGGGCCTGTTCGGGTCCTGGGCGGCGCCCACGTCGACCAGTTCGACGCCGATCATCAGGCCGCGACCCCGTACGTCCCCGATGCAGGGGTGTTCGGCGGCGAGACCCTGGAGCTGGCCCACCATGCGGGCGCCCAGGAGGGCGGCGCGTTCGGCGAGACGGTTCTCCCGGACATGGGCGAGGGTCGCGGCGCCGGCGGCCATGGCGAGTTGGTTCCCGCGGAACGTGCCGGCGTGGGCTCCGGGCTGCCAGACGTCGAGGTCGTCCCGGTAGACGACGACGGCCAGGGGGAGGCTGCCGCCGATCGCCTTGGACAGGACCATGACGTCGGGCACGACTCCGCTGTGTTCGACGGCCCAGAAGGTGCCGGTCCTGCCCACTCCGGTCTGGACCTCGTCGGCGATCAGCGGGATGGAGCGTGCCGCGGTGAGTTCGCGCATCCTGCGCATCCAGGAGTCGGGCGCGGGAATCACTCCGCCTTCCCCCTGGACGGGTTCGAGGATCATGCCAGCGGGATGTGGCACCCCCGACTTGGGGTCATCGATGAGGGATTCGGTCCAGCGCGCGGAGAGTTCGGCGCCGCGCTCGCCGCCGACGCCGAAGGGACAGCGGTAGTCCTGCGGATAGGGCAACCGCGCGACCCTGACGTCCTGCGCCCCGCCGGACGCTTCGAGCGCTCCCGCGGTCATCCCGTGGTAGGCGCCGGTGAAGGCGAGCATTCCGCTGCGGCCGGTGGCCGTGCGCACGAGTTTCAGGGCGGCCTCCACCGCGTCGGTGCCGGCCGGTCCGCAGAACTGGATCCGTGCCCGCTCGGCGAGCCCGGCGGGCAGCGTGCGGAAGAGTTCCGTCGTGAAGGCGTCCTTCACGGGGGTGGCCAGATCGAGCACATGCAGGGGGGCGCCGGAGTCGAGTACGCGTCTGATCGCTTCGAGGACGACGGGGTGGTTGTGGCCGAGGGCCAACGTGCCCGCGCCGGAGAGGCAGTCGAGGTAGCGGCGTCCGTCGGCGCCCTCGATGGTCAGGCCGCGCGCCCGCACGGGCACGATCGGCAGTGCGCGCGCATAGGTGCGGGCCGCCGACTCCCGCGCGGACTGCCGCCGCAGGATCCCCTCTTGGGCAGCGCCCTCACGGGCGGCGCCTCCCTCATACCCCGCGGGCACCGCCGCGGGCGCAGGCTCGGTGACGGCCACGACTGCTGGTCCTCCCCTGGATCCCGCTGGATCCGGTCGAATTCTCGGTGTGGGGGGATCAGTTGACGTACGTGTGTCCGGGGCCGAACCCCAAGGACCGAGCGACGACGGCGAAACCCCGTACGTACCAACGACGGTGGCTGCGCGGGATCACGGGTCAGCGGAAAATCCTTGACCCGCGGAAGATCGCTGCCGTGACGGAACCGTTGCCGTTCCGTGGGTAGTCACCCACAGCGCGCGCATAGGGTGGGTTGCCGTTCGACGGAGGGCGGAGGGTTCGGTCGCGGGGCGAGGCACATCAAGTGCCGAGCGGCGTGGCGCGACCGGTTCACGACCGCCGGCGGCCGGCACTGCACAGTTCTCGAAGCCCAGGGGGATTCACGACATGCGACCCATACGTCCGCTCTTGACCGTTCAGCGCGGGAGGAGCGTGCGCCGCAGAACCTCCCCCGTGGCGGCCGCTCTCGCCATCGGTGCGGCGCTCGCGCTCACCGCCACCGCGTGCGGTCCCGGCGACGACAACGCGGACTCGAAGCCGACCGCGTCCGCGACGCAGGGCGGCAGCGACAAGATCCAGATCCCGGACGACATCAAGGACCGGCTCAAGGAGCACGGTATTGATCTGGACAAGTGGAAAAACGGCGAGTGGAAGAACTGGGACAAGGACAAGTGGCTGCGTGAGGCGCAGGACTACGTCAACCCCATCATCGATGGTCTGTGGGACCCGGACCGGATGCGTGACGCCGACAAGAACCCGGACAACGAGGTCGACGACAACGACATCTCGGGCGACCAGGGCGTGACGGACCCGACGCCGCAGCCGGTCAAGGCCGCGGCCGTCGGCACGCCGTACCACGAGAGCGCGCCGTACGCCGGAAAGCTCTTCTTCGACGGCCCCGAGGGGTCGATGGTCTGTTCGGCGACGGTCGTCACGGACCCCGCACACCCGGGCAAGTCCAACATGGTGTGGACCGCGGGCCACTGCGTGCACGCCGGCAAGAACGGCGGCTGGTACCGCAACATCGCCTTCGTGCCCTCGTACAACAACGCGGGCCTGTCGGACGAGCAGCTCAAGACCGCCACCAAGGAAGAGGTCGCTCCGTACGGCGTCTGGTGGGGTGCGTGGGCGCAGACGTCCGACCAGTGGATCGAGCAGGGCGGTCCGACGGGCGGGCAGGGCGCGCCGTACGACTTCGCGGTCATCCAGGTCACGCCGGAGAAGGGCAGCGAGGGCAAGTCCCTTGAGGAGGCGGTCGGTACGGCCGTGCCGGTCGACTTCAACGCGCCCGCGGTGCCCAAGATCGCGACGATGACGGCGAAGGGCTACCCGGCGGCGCCGCCGTTCGACGGCCAGACGCTGTACCAGTGCGCCGACAAGCCGGGCCGGCTCTCGCTGGCGAAGGCCGAGCCGACGATGTACCGCATCGGCTGCACCATGACCGGCGGTTCGTCCGGTGGCGGCTGGATCGCGCAGGGCTCCGGTGGCAAGCCGTCGCTGGTGTCGAACACGTCGATCGGCCCGGTGACGGCCGGCTGGCTCGCGGGCCCGCGACTCGGCAAGGAGGCCAAGGGAATTTACGACGCGGTCAGCAAGAAGTACGCCGGCCAGTAGGCAGGCACCGCCCGTAGGCAGCCCGTAGGCAGGCATCGCCAACAGGCAGGCAATGGACGGCGGCGGGTGACGAAACCTTCACCACCCCGCCGCCGTTCGTCCCCAACTCCACAGGCATAGTGGGGTGCTGCGTCCGAGATCTCCGCACGGAGCCCACTCCGGACCTGACAAGCTCATGACACATTCGCTCAACGGGGGTAACTGCACCATGCGTTCCACACGTCCGTCATCCACGCGGAGCCGGGGCCGACGTACCGTCCTCGCCGCTACGGGGCTCGCCGCGGCCCTGGCGCTCACCGCCACGGCCTGCGGCCCGAGCGACGACAAGACGAGTGACAAGTCGGCCGCCTCCGCTTCACAGGGCGCCGACGACGGATCCAACGGCCAACTGCCCGGGGGCATCGCCGACCAGCTCAAGAAGCACGGCATCGACCCGGACAAGTGGCAGAACGGCGCCTGGAAGAACTGGGACAAGGACGACTGGCTTCGCGAGGCCAAGGACTTCGTCAACCCGGTCATCAAGGACCACTGGAAGCCCGAGCGGATGAAGTCCGCCAAGGACCCGGACAAGACGATCGCCGCGAAGGACGCCTCGGCCGGCCAGGGCGCCACGGACCCTGAGCCGCAGCCCGTCAAGGCCGTGCCCGAGAAGACCCCGTACCACGACAACGCCGCCCCGGTAGGCAAGGTCTTCTTCGACTCGCCCGAGGGTTCGATGGTCTGCTCCGGCACCGTCGTGAAGGACCCGCGCAACCCGGGCAAGTCCAACCTTGTCTGGACCGCGGGTCACTGCGTGCACGCGGGCTCGGCGGGCGGCTGGTACCGCAACATCGCCTTCGTCCCGGCCTACAACGACCTGGGCAAGTCCGAGGCGCAGCTGCAGAACGCGGCCCCGCAGGAGATCGCCCCGTACGGCACCTTCTGGGCCGACTGGGCCTCCACCTCCAACGAGTGGATCGACACGGGCGCCGAGTCGGGCGGTGCGGGCGCTCCGTACGACTACGCGGTGCTGCACGTGAAGCCGGAGCAGGGTTCCAAGTCTCTTGAGGAGACCGTCGGCAACGCGCTGCCCGTCGACTTCTCCGAGCCGACGGTCCAGTCGGTCAGCAGCATGGGCGCCTGGGGCTACCCGGCCGCGCCACCGTTCAACGGCCAGCTGATGCACAAGTGCATCGACCGCCCGGGCCGTCTCTCCCTCAGCCCCGACATGCCGACGATGTACCGCATCGGCTGCACCATGACCGGCGGTTCGTCCGGTGGCGGCTGGTTCCGGATGGTCGACGGGAAGACGCAGCTGGTGTCGAACACGTCGATCGGCCCGGCCGAGAACACCTGGCTGGCCGGACCGCAGCTGGGCAAGGGCGCCCAGCAGGTCTTCGACACGATGAGCGAGAAGTACGGCAGCCGGTAACCGCCGGCTGCACCGAACGAACGAGGGCCCGCCCCCAGGTAGTTGGGGGCGGGCCCCCGCCGTCGGCACAGGAGGCCCGGCTGCTGCCGGAGCGTCAGCTCGCGGCCGCCGCCGGAAGGTACGGCGCGAACTCTGCGGCGAGTTCCTCGTGCACCCGCGCCTTGAGCAGGGTGCCGTCCGGGGTGTGCTCCTCGGAGATCACCTCTCCGTCGGCGTGCGCACGCGCGACCAGCTGGCCATGCGTGTACGGCACGAGCGCCTCGATCGCGACCTCGGGACGCGGCAGCTCGTCGTCGATGATCGCGAGCAGTTTGTCCATGCCGAGCCCGGTGCGGGCCGACACCGCGATCGCGCGCTTCTCGACGCGCAGCAGCCGCTGGAGGACGAGCGGGTCGGCCGCGTCCGCCTTGTTGATCACCACGATCTCGGGCACCTGCGTGGCGCCCACGTCGCGGATGACCTCGCGTACGGCTGCCAACTGCTCCTCCGGCGCCGGGTGCGATCCGTCCACCACGTGCAGGATCAGGTCGGATTCACCGACCTCCTCCATCGTGGAGCGGAACGCCTCGACGAGGTGGTGCGGCAGGTGCCGTACAAAACCGACCGTGTCGGCCAGCGTGTACAGCCGCCCGCTGGGCGTCTCCGCCCTGCGGACGGTCGGGTCGAGGGTGGCGAACAGTGCGTTCTCCACCAGGACACCGGCGCCCGTCAGGCGGTTGAGCAGGGACGACTTGCCCGCGTTGGTGTATCCGGCGATGGCCACCGAAGGCACCTTGTTGCGCTTGCGCTCCTGGCGCTTGATCTCGCGGCCGGTCTTCATCTCCGCGATCTCCCGGCGCATCTTCGCCATCTTCTCGCGGATCCGTCGCCGGTCCGTCTCGATCTTGGTCTCACCGGGACCACGGGTGGCCATGCCGCCGCCGGAGCCGGAGGAGCCACCGCCACCCATCTGCCGGGAGAGCGACTGACCCCAGCCGCGCAGTCGCGGCAGCATGTACTGCATCTGCGCGAGGGCTACCTGCGCCTTGCCCTCTCGGGACTTGGCGTGCTGGGCGAAGATGTCGAGGATCAGGGCGGTCCTGTCGACCACCTTGACCTTGACGACGTCTTCGAGGTGGATGAGCTGGCCGGGGCTGAGCTCACCGTCACACACGACGGTGTCGGCTCCGGTCTCGAGGACGATATCGCGCAGCTCCAGTGCCTTGCCCGAGCCGATGTACGTCGCCGCGTCGGGCTTGTCCCGGCGCTGGATGACGCCGTCTAGTACCAGGGCACCCGCGGTCTCGGCGAGGGCGGCCAGCTCCGCGAGGGAGTTCTCCGCGTCGTCCACCGTTCCCGAGGTCCACACACCGACGAGCACGACCCGCTCCAGGCGGAGCTGCCGGTACTCGACTTCGGTGACGTCCTCGAGCTCGGTGGACAGGCCCGCGACGCGTCGCAGGGCCGCGCGCTCGGAGCGGTCGAACTGGTCGCCGTCCCGCTCTCCGTCGATCTCGTGGCTCCAGGCGACGTCCTCTTCCATCAGGGCATCGGCCCGAAGACCTTCGGGGTTGTTCTGCGCGAAGCTCTGCGCGTCCTGGGAAGGGGAAGAAGAGGAGGTCATTGGATCCTTACGTCGAGATGGTTGGAACGGGTGACGGTCCGCGCACGACAGCGTGGCCCTTCGACTGACACAACGTCCCGGGGCGTCCGTAGATTCCCGGGGTGCCGTGCCGCCGACCTGGAAGATGGTCGCACGGTACGGCCCGTCTCGTCACCCGACTTATTGCCCGCACGCGCCGGGCCCGGAGCCTGTCCTGCCTGGGCTGTGCGCCGCCGGTCGATGACCTACCCCTGGGCCGGCTTCGCCTTCGCCACCGGCGACGACTTCCAGTCCGGGTGCCCCGGCATCGGCGGCGTCGTCTTCCCGTAGAGCCAGGCCCCCAGGAAGCCCTGGAGGTCGCGGCCCGAGGTCTGCGAAGCGAGACTGATGAAGTCCGCCGTGCCCGCCGTGCCGTCACGGTGCGTGCGCACCCAGTCGCGCTCCAGGCGCTCGAAGGCCGGGGTGCCGATCTCCTGGCGGAGCGCGTAGAGGACGAGGGCGCTGCCGTCGTAGACCACCGGCCGGAAGATGCTGATCTTCTGGCCCGGCTTCGGGGCGTTGGGGGAGGCCGGCGGGCCGCCCGCGGCGCGCCAGCCGTCCGAGGCGCGGTATGCCTCACGCATGCGCTTGGCCATGGACTGGTGACCCTTCTCCTGAGCGTAGAGGGCCTCGTACCAGCTGGCATGTCCCTCGTTCAGCCACAGGTCGGACCAGGTGCGGGGGCTGACGCTGTCGCCGAACCACTGGTGCGCCATCTCGTGGACCATGATCGAGTCGATGTACCAGGCGGGGTACGCGGGCTCCGTGAAGATGTCCTTCTCGAAGAGGGAGAGCGTCTGGGTCTCGAGCTCGAAGCCGGTCTGGGCCCGGGCGATCAGGAGGCCGTAGTTCTCGAAGGGGTAGCGGCCCACCTTCCCCTCCATCCAGGCGAGCTGGGCGGGCGTCTTCTTGAGCCATGGTTCGAGGACCTTCCGGTCCTTGGCAGGCACCACGTCGCGGACGGGAAGCCCGTGCGGCCCCTCCCGATGCAGCACCGCGGAGTTACCGATCGAGACCTGCGCCAGCTCGGTGGCCATGGGGTGGAGGGTGTGGTAAGACCAGCTGGTGTCCGCACCGTGGCGCATCTTCAGGAAGGGCACCCCGTTGGCCACGACCGTGAGCGCCTTGGGTGCGGTGACCCGGAACGTGAACAGGGCCTTGTCCGAAGGGTGGTCGTTGCTCGGGAACACACGGTGCCCGGCGTCGGCCTGATTGGCCATGGCAAGACCGTCCTTCGTCTGCACCCAGCCCCCCTCCTCCTTGCCGGGCACCGGGTTGCTGGTGTGCCGCACCGTGATCTCCAGCGGGGCACCCTCCGGGACGGCCCTCTCGGGCGTGACGACCAGGTCCTCGCCGCTGGTGTCGAACCGCGCGGGACTGCCGTTGACCTCTACGGAGCGGACGGTTCCGTGCGCGAAGTCGAGGTTCACCTGCTCGAGGCGGGCGGTCGCCGTGGCCTCGATCTTGGTGACGGCATCGAGCGGCTTCTTGTTGTCGCCGTGGTACGTGAACGCGATGTCGTACGACTCCACGTCGTAACCGGGGTTGCCCAGGTGCGGGAAGAGCCGGTCGCCGATGCCCAGCGGGACGGCCGGCGGCGGGGCGCTCGCGGCGAGAAGTGCGGTGGAGGCGGCCGCGGCGACGAGCGCGGTGCCCATGCGGATGGTGCGGGGGGTGAGCAGCATGAACTACGGCTACCAGCGCGCGCGTCCGGACCCGGGCGGGACGCGCCACACCCACCCGAACGAGACCTACGAGCTGGTCTGGGCGGAGTGCTGCGCGCGGCTGACGTCGTACACCCCTGCGATGTTGCGCATGGCGCGCATCAGTCCGGGGAGCGTTGTCGCGTCGGGGAGTTGGAGCGTGTAGGTGTGGCGCACACGGCCCTGGGTCGGCGGTTCCACGGTCGCGGAGATGACGGCGACGCTCTCCAAGGCGATGGCTTCGGTGAGATCGGCCAGCAGATGCGGCCGGCTGAAGGACTCGGCGATCAGGGAGACCCGGCACTGCGTGGTGTCGCCCCAGTGCACGCCGACCTCGGCGCGCCCCGCGCTCTTCATGCGCTCCACGCCGTGACACTCCGCGCGGTGCACGGTCACGACACCGCCGCGTACGGCGAAGGCGGTCACCGCGTCGGGCGGCACGGGTGTGCAGCAGCCCGCGAGGCGGACCGTCGCGCCCGGCTGGTCCACGACGGCGTTCGCCTCGGCGGGGCGGCCCGCAGGCGCGCCCTGAGGCGTCCTGGGGGCCGACTCCGGAGTGCGCCGGTCCTCGGGCTCGGGCTGGGGTGTGGCCGGGTGGGTCGTGAGCCAGCGCCGGATGGCGATGCGCGCGGCGGGCGTACGGGCGTGGTCGAGCCAGTCCCTGGAGGGCTCGGAAGCGGGGTCCTGGCCCATGAGGAGCTGAACGGTGTCCCCGTCGCTCAGGACCGTGCTGAGCGTCGCCAGCCGGCCGTTGACGCGGGCTCCGATGCAGGCGTGGGCGTCCTCGCCGTACTGGGCGTACGCGGCGTCGACGCAGCTGGCGCCCGCGGGCAGGCCGAGCGTGCCGCCGTCGGGCCGGAAAACGGTGATCTCGCGGTCCTGGGCGAGGTCTTCGCGCAGCGTCGACCAGAAGGTGTCCGCGTCCGGGGCGGCCTCCTGCCAGTCGAGGAGGCGGGAGAGCCAGCCGGGCCTGGTCGGGTCGGCGCGCTCCCCGTCGCTGTCGGCCTGCTCCTCCGAAGGAGGAGCGTAGGGATTGCCCAGGGCGACGACGCCGGCCTCGGCGACCTTGTGCATCTGGTGGGTACGGATGAGGACTTCGGCGACCTCCCCGTCACCGCGCGACACGGCTGTGTGCAGCGACTGGTACAGGTTGAACTTCGGTACAGCGATGAAGTCCTTGAACTCCGAGACGACCGGCGTGAAGCACGTGTGCAGCTCGCCGAGCACCCCGTAGCAGTCGGCGTCCTCGCCGACGAGTACCAGCACGCGCCCGAAGTCCGCACCGCGCAGTGTTCCGCGTTTGCGTCTCGCCCGGTGCACGGAGACGAAGTGCCGTGGCCTGATCAGCACTTCGGCCGTGATCCCGGCGTCCTTCAGGACGGCGCGGGCATCCTCGGCGATCTCCGCGAGGGGATCGGTGTCCCGCGCGTCGTTGGCCGCGATGAGCTCGCGGGTCTCCGTGTACTCGTCGGGGTGCAGGATCGCGAAGACGAGGTCCTCGAGCTCGGTCTTGAGTGCCTGCACGCCGAGGCGTTCGGCGAGCGGGATGAGCACGTCCCGGGTGACCTTGGCGATGCGCGCCTGTTTCTCGGGGCGCATCACGCCGAGGGTGCGCATGTTGTGCAGCCGGTCGGCGAGTTTGATCGACATGACCCGCACGTCGTTGCCGGTGGCGACGAGCATCTTGCGGAAGGTCTCGGGTTCGGCGGCAGCTCCGTAGTCGACCTTTTCGAGCTTGGTCACGCCGTCGACGAGATAGGCGACCTCTTCACCGAACTCCGTACGCACCTGATCGAGCGTCACCTCGGTGTCCTCGACGGTGTCGTGGAGGAGGGACGCGGTCAGTGTCGTGGTCTCGGCGCCCAGCTCGGCGAGGATCAGCGTCACGGCGAGGGGGTGTGTGATGTAGGGCTCGCCGCTCTTGCGCATCTGTCCCCGGTGGGAGGACTCGGCGAGGACGTATGCCCGGCGCAGCGGCTCAAGGGGGGCTTCCGGGTGGTGGGCGCGGTGGGCCTCGACCACGTGTCCGATCGCGTCGGGCAGCCGGTTGCCCGCGGCGGGGCCGAGGAGCGCGGCCCAGCCGATGCGGCGCAGGTCGATCCGGGGACGGCCGCGCCGGCGGTGCGCGCCCGGTGTGACCGGGCCCGGCGTCGCGGGATTGGTCGCCTCCGCACTCATGAGCACCTCCGGCTGCGTCGACCGGCGGCGGTCTGCGGGGTTCCCGCCCGGGCCGGTGCTTGATGCTACCGAGCCCATCACGTGGAGCAGTCCCCCTCTCGCCCAGCGTGAAACGGATCACCCATTCGAGCGAACGTTCAGGGGTTTACGGTTTCGAGACCCGCCAGCCAGTCCGTGTCGATCTCTCCCTCGGCGACGATCACCGCGGGTCCCGTCATCTCGATCTCCCCGTCGGCCCGCTCCGTGATCACGAGCCGTCCGCCGGGCAGATCCACTTCGTACGTCACCGGCGATCCGGTGACCGCCGGGTCCAGGCCGTCCCTGCGGGCCGCCGCGACGGCCACGGCGCACGCGCCCGTGCCGCACGAGCGGGTCTCGCCCACACCGCGCTCGTGGACCCTCATGGCTACGTGACGGGGGCCGCGGTCGACGACGAACTCGACGTTCACCCCGTCCGGGTAGGCCGTGGCCGGGGTGAAAGGCGGGGCGGTGAAGAGGTTGCCGGCCTGGGCGAGGTCGTCCACGAAGGCGACAGCGTGGGGGTTTCCCATGTTCACGTTGCGCGCGGGCCACCTGTGGTCGGCGACGCTGACGGTGACATCCCCTTCGGGGAGGAGGGCCTTGCCCATGCCCACCGTGATGTCGCCCTCCTTGTCGATGTGCACGCTCTTCACGCCTCCGCGCGTGGCCACCGCGAGGTCGCCCTCGCCGACATGGCCGACGCGCTGAAGGTAGTGGGCGAACACACGCACGCCGTTGCCACACATCTCGGCGACCGAGCCGTCGCCATTGCGGTAGTCCATGAACCACTCGGCCTCGGAAGCCAGGTGCCGCGCGTCGGGGTGGGCCGCGGAGCGCACCACGTGCAGCAGGCCGTCACCGCCGATTCCGGCGCGTCGGTCGCACAGGGCTGCGACGGCCGCCGGGGGCAGCTCCAGGGCGTTCTCCGGGTCGGGGACGATCACGAAGTCGTTCTCGGTCCCGTGCCCCTTGAGGAAGGCGATCCGCGTGCTCATTCCTCGATCGTACGGGGTAGCGACGACAACCCATCGGGACGGCCCATTACGCGGGCCAGCCCAGCCCGATCCGAACGAAAGGCACTAGCGCAGGCGGGCGACGCGCCACACGGCGAGGACGGCGACTGCGGCAACCACGACCGCGTACGCGCCGACGACCCGCCAGTCCGGGCGCCGGCCCGATCCCCGGGCCGGGAAACCGGGCCAGGTGTAGCCGACGCGGCGCGCGGCCATCATGCCCCAGCCGGCGGCGCAGGAGCTGATCAGCAGCCCCAACATGGCCACGACGGCCCCGCCGTCCCCGAACTCGAAGAAGAGCGGGAAGGCGAACATCAGGGAGCCGATCGCGGAGAGGATCACAATGGGCGCGAGCTGCCACAGGCGCAGGCGGCGCTGCGGACGCAGCTCCACCTCGACCTCGCCGCCTGCGCTCTGCGATGCGAGCTCCTCGGCCGTGGGGCCGTCGGCGATCACACCGTCCGGGGTCGCGTCCGGTCCGTCAGGGCTCAGCTGTTCCCCGCCGGGTGCGGTGTCACGAGGGCCGGCCTCCATCGCCACGCGCCCTCCCACTTCGGACTCCACTGGTCGATCGATGGTCGATGATGGCACGCTCCCAGGGGCCGCGATGACGGCCGGAGCGTCCCGATGCCATCACGTGATCAGGCTGTAACCGGTCGTTCGATCAACGTCATGGCCCGGACCGGGAGTTCCCCGCGTTCGGCCGCCTCGCCGCTGAGCCAGTGGACGCGCGGATCGCGCCGGAACCACGAGTCCTGACGGCGCGCGAAGCGCTTGGTGGCGCGGACGGTCTCGGCGCGCGCCTCGTCCTCGGTGCACTCCCCGGCCAGCGCGGCGAGCACCTGCTGGTAGCCGAGCGCGCGCGACGCCGTACGCCCTTCCCGCAGGCCGCGCGCCTCGAGGCTGCGCACCTCGTCCACGAGCCCGGCGTCCCACATGCGGTCGACGCGGGTCGCGATGCGCTCGTCGAGTTCGGGGCGCGCCACGTCCACGCCGATCTGGACGGTGTCGTAGACGGACTCGTGTCCGGGCAGGTTGGCCGTAAAGGGCTTGCCTGTGATCTCGATGACTTCGAGGGCCCGGACGATGCGCCGGCCGTTGCTCGGCAGGATCGCCTTGGCGGCCCCGGGATCGGAGACGGCGAGGCGGGCGTGCAGAGCGCCGGAGCCGCGCAGGGCGAGCTCCTCCTCCAGGCGCGCGCGCACCTCGGGGTCGGTGCCCGGGAACTCCAGGTGGTCCACCGCTGCGCGGACGTAGAGGCCGGATCCGCCGACCAGGACGGGCCAGCGTCCCGCGGCGAGCAGCCGGTCGATCTCGGCGCGGGCGAGCTTCTGGTACTCCGCGACGCTGGCTGCCTCGGTGACGTCCCAGATGTCCAGGAGGTGGTGCGGAACCCCGCCACGTTCCTCGGGCGTCAGTTTGGCGGTGCCGATGTCCATCCCCCGGTAGAGCTGCATGGAGTCGGCGTTGACGACCTCGCCACCCAGTTCTCTGGCGAGAAAAACGCCCAGATCGGACTTTCCGGCCGCAGTGGGTCCGACGACGGCGATGACCCGCGGAGCGGGAGCTGCACTACTCACCGCCCCAGTCTCGCAAACCTCGGGACCTCTTCCCGAACGAGCTACGTGACGCCACAGGTCCGGGGTCGTTCCCTGTTGCGAGGTTCCGACCGCCGGTTTCGAGTGCCTCAGACCCGGGCGCCGCAATCGGACGCACCGGGCGACGCGGGATTTCGCCCGCACGAGTAACGTATGGAGTTGAAATGGGCGTTTTTGCCAGGTTTCGCAGGAAGTCGAAGGACGCGGAGGAGGCGTCAACCACTGAGGCGCAGGCCGCCACTCTGACGGCCGGACCCGAGGCCGAGGACTCCCCCTCCGGGACTGAGGGCTCCTCCTCCGGGACTCCCGAGGCTGCCGACACCTCCGCGGCCACCGACGCCGCGAAGCCTGAGGCATCCACGGAGGCTGCCGATACCCCCGAGCCCGCCGCGGCGGAGCCCGTGGAAATCCCCAAGCAGCAGTCCGCGGAGCAGGCCGCCGACAGCGAGGCCGGTGAGGGCGCCCGCAAGTAGTCCCAACGCGAGTGAAGGTGAACCCATGGGCATCCTGGACACGTTGAAAGCCAAGCTCAGCAAGGACAAGGTCGCGGGCCTCGCGCAGCAGCACGGGGACAAGATCGACCAGGGCATGGACAAGGCCGCGAAGACGGCCGACGAGAAGACCCAGGGCAAGTACAGCGACCAGATCCAGACGGGCACCAGCAGGGCCAAGGACGCCATGGACCGCCTCGGGCAGCCGGGTCAGGACAAGGGCGGCAGCTCGGGCGGAGGCGCCACACCGCCGCCACCTCCCGCCTCCTGAGGCGCGCGGTACCAGCACACTGCGGACGGCCGCGGAGCCTCTCACGGCTTCGCGGCCGTCGCTGTTCGTCCGTGTTCTCGCCGTTCGTCCGTGTTCTCGCTGTTCGTCCTTGGTCTCGCCGTTCGTCGCCAGGCGCTCGTCTACGACCAGCCGGCGACGAAGTAGCCCACTCCGTAGGGAGCGTCCTCATACAGGACGCTCCCGATCCGGTCCTCGTCGGCAGCCGCCGTGAGGATCTGCCACGGGGAGCGACCGGAGATCTTGAGTTCGCGGGCGAGGTCCGCGTCGAGGGTCGCGAAGAATCCGTCGCGGTCGCCGTTGCCCAGAGCCTGCGCGATCGACGCGTCGACCCCTTCTGCACGGTCGTCCAGGTAGCCGGGCGCCTTGACGCTGCGGCAGGCCGTGCCGTCGCCCATCACGAGGAGCCCTACGCGCTCGGCCCGCGCCGCGAGGCGCACGCCGTCCTCGCGGTTGGCCGGCCAGGACCTGTCGCCCTCGACCTCGAAGCCCTCCGCAGGACCGGTCCACCCGGCCCGTTCGAGCAGCCAGGCGCCCACCGTGAGGGACAGGGGCAGCCGGTGCGCCGGTGCCTCGGAGTCGGGAGCCGCGCCCAGGCGGACCTCACGGTCGACACCGAACGGCTGGAAACCGCCCAAGGCGCCCTGCTTGTGCGTACGGGTGGAGGACCCTTCGCCGACGACCACGATCAGGTCGGGCCGGGCCGCCAGGACCGCGCGGACGGCCTCGTCGCAGGCCGCGCGCGCGGCCTCCAGCTCAGGGGCCGCACCCACGGCGACCTCGGGTACGAGCAGGGGCGGGCAGGGGCAGACGGCGGCGGCGACAAGCATGATCGGCAGCCTACTGCGCGGCACGTGGCCCGCAGGGAGTGGTGCCGTCAGTTGACGGCGCAGCCGCCCGTGGCCGCCGGCAGCGGGGCCGGGACGCCCACCGAGGGCAGGCCGAGCATGACGCCCTGTTTCTGCTGGGGCTCCGCGTTCCGCTTCTCCCAGGCGTCACCCGCGCGCGTGCGGCGCACTTCGAGGACGTCGCCCTCGGCGAGCAGGTGGTGCGGGGCCGCGTACGTGATCTCGACAGTGACGACGTCACCGGGGCGCACCTCGGCGTCCGGCTTGGTGAAGTGCACCAGGCGGTTGTCGGGGGCGCGGCCGGACAGGCGGTGCGTGGCGCCGTCCTTGCGGCCCTCGCCCTCGGCGACCATCAGCTCCAGGGTGCGGCCGACCTGCTTCTTGTTCTCGTCCCAGGAGATCTCCTCCTGGAGCTCGACCAGGCGCATGTAGCGCTCCTGGACGACCTCCTTGGGGATCTGGCCCTCCATGGTCGCCGCCGGGGTCCCGGGGCGCTTGGAGTACTGGAAGGTGAAGGCATTCGCGAAGCGGGCCTCGCGGACCGCGTGCATGGTCTGCTCGAAGTCCTCCTCGGTCTCGCCGGGGAAGCCCACGATGATGTCCGTGGAGATGGCGGCGTGCGGGATCGCGGCGCGCACCTTCTCGATGATCCCCAGGTAGCGTTCCTGCCGGTAGGACCGGCGCATCGACTTCAGGACGGTGTCCGAGCCGGACTGCATCGGCATGTGCAGCTGCGGCATCACGTTCGGCGTCTCGGCCATGGCCGCGATCACGTCGTCCGTGAAGTCGCGCGGGTGCGGGGAGGTGAAGCGCACCCGCTCCAGGCCCTCGATCTTCCCGCAGGCGCGCAGGAGCTTGCTGAAGGCCTCGCGGTCGCCGATGTCCGAGCCGTACGCGTTCACGTTCTGGCCGAGCAGCGTGATCTCGCTGACGCCCTCGCCGACGAGCGCCTCGATCTCGGCGAGGATGTCGCCCGTCCTGCGGTCCTTCTCCTTGCCGCGCAGGGCGGGCACGATGCAGAAGGTGCAGGTGTTGTTGCAGCCTACGGAGATGGACACCCAGGCCGCGTACGCGCTCTCGCGGCGCGTGGGCAGCGTCGAGGGGAACGCCTCCAGGGACTCGGCGATCTCGACCTGCGCCTCCTCCTGGACACGGGCGCGCTCCAGGAGGACCGGCAGCTTGCCGATGTTGTGCGTGCCGAAGACGACATCCACCCACGGGGCCCGCTGCACGATGGTGTCGCGGTCCTTCTGCGCGAGGCAGCCGCCGACGGCGATCTGCATGCCGGGCCGCTTCGTCTTCATCGGCGCCAAGCGGCCGAGATTGCCGTACAGCCTGTTGTCCGCGTTCTCGCGGACGGCGCACGTGTTGAAGACGACGACATCGGCATCACCGTCGGCGCCCTCGGGCGCACGGACGTATCCGGCGTCCTCAAGGAGGCCGGAGAGCCGCTCGGAGTCGTGGACGTTCATCTGGCACCCGTAGGTGCGCACCTCGTAGGTCTTCGCGCTCATCTCGCACACCAGGGTACGGGGTCACCACGCGCGCGTGCCCCGGTGTTCCCTGACCTCGGCCCTGGTCCTCACGGTGAGTGAAATGGCAGGATCGCCCGCATGCACAAGGCCCTCCCCCGTGTCAGCAGGCGCCGAGCCCTGGAGGGCTCGGCCGCCGCCCTCGTCGTCCTCGGGCTGCTCCTGTGGTGGCTGCTGCCGCTGGACGACGGGACACCGGGGGGCAGCATGACGTTCAGTACCGGCCAGCGGACCGGGGTGTACGAGCGCTACGGCAAGCTCCTCAAGACCGCGCTCGGCCACGACCTGCCGGACCTCGATGTACGCCTGACGAACAGCGAGGGGTCCCAGCAGAACGTCGAACGGGTCGCCACGGGGAAGGCCGATTTCACGATCGCGGCCGCCGACGCCGTGGAGAAGTACAAGCTTCAGGGCGGCGCCGGAGGGGACCGGCTGCGTGGCTGCGCCCGCCTGTACGACGACTACGTGCAGCTGGTCGTGCCCCGCTCGTCGTCGATCAGGTCGGTCCAGGATCTACGCGGCCGCAAGGTCGCCGTGGGCGGCAAGGGCTCCGGGGTCCGGCTCATCGCGGAGCGCGTGGCCAAGGCAGCCGGGCTCGACCTGGAGAGGGACATGAAGCCCGTCTCCACAGGGATCGACGGCATGCCCCAGGCGCTCGAGGACGGCGACATCGACGCCTTCTTCTGGTCGGGCGGCCTGCCGACGAACCATGTGCGCGAGCTGTCCGAGAACTACCCCATCCGTCTCGTCGAGCTCGGCAACCTCGTCGACGCGCTGCACAAGCAGGACGGCGCGTCCCGCTACTACCGGGCCGCTGTGATGCCCGCGGACGCCTATCCGGACGCGCAGCAGGGCGTCTCGGTGCCCACGCTGGCCGTGGCGAATCTGCTGGTGACCACGGACCGTGCCGATCCACGCCTGACGGAGGCGCTGACGCGCACGGTGATAGACAGCCGCGACCACATCGGCACACAGGTGCACGCCGCGCAGCTCGTGGACCTGCGGACGGCGCTCTACACGGATCCGCTGGCGCTGCACGAGGGCGCCCGCCGCTACTACCGCTCGGTGAAGCCGTAGGGCCCCTGGCTCGCCGCCTCAGCCTTCCCGGTGGGTCCGGGGCACCGCCACCGTCACGCACAGCCCGTGGGGCTCGTGAGGGGCGTACGTGATGGAGCCGCCGCCGGCCGCGAGCAGCGCCCGCGAGATGGACAGGCCGAGGCCCGATCCCTTGACGTTCTGATGGCCGGCGCTGCGCCAGAACCGGTCTCCGATCCGCGCGAGTTCGTCCTCGCGCAGGCCCGGACCCCGGTCCGCGACGACGATCTCGGTGGACTCTCCGTTACGGGCGACGCAGACCCGTACTTCCTCGCCGGAGGGGGTGAACTTCAGGGCGTTGTCGATCACAGCGTCCAGGGCGCTCGACAGCGTCACGGGGTCCGCCCACCCGGTGACCGCGGGGCAGTCCCCGGTCAGCCGTACGCCCTTCTCGTCGGCGACCGGCCGCCACGCGTCCACGCGTTCGGTCACCAGCTCGCCGATGTCCGTGAGCCTCAGATCCGCCTCGGTGTGCTCGGCGAGGGCCAGGTCGAGCAGGTCGTCGAGGACCGAGGCGAGCCGCTTGCCCTCCGTGCGCACGGAGGCGATCTCCTCGTTCCCCTCGGGCAGTTCGAAAGCCAGGAGCTCGATGCGCAGGAGCAGGGCGGCGAGCGGATTGCGCAGTTGGTGCGAGGCGTCGGCGACGAAGGCGCGCTGCTGCTCCAGGACGTCCTCGACGTTGTCGGCCATCTCGTTGAACGACCGGGCCAGGCGCTGGAGTTCCGGGGGTCCCCCGGCCGAGGCGACGCGGGACTTCAGGCGTCCGGTCGCGATGTCGTGGGTGGTCGCGTCGAGGACCCGCACGGGCCGCAGGACCCAGCCCGTCAGCCGCAGGGCCGCGCCGACGGCCAGAAGCATCGCGGCCGCCTCGCCCGCCGCGATGAGCAGCCACCCCTGAAGCGTCTTGGAGCGCATCTTGCCGGTGGGTGAGTCGGTGACGACGACCGCGACGACATCGCCGTCGCTGATGACGGGTGACGCGACGACGAGCCGGCCGCGCCTCCAGGGCCACACCTGCTGCGGGTCGTGGCTGCCGCGCGAGAACAGGGCCTCGTCGAAGGCCTCGCGCACGGCTCCGTCGCGGGGCAGCTGCCAGTCGTCCGGGGCGCGCCCCATGGGGTCGCTGTTGCGGTAGAAGACGCCCGCGCGGATCCCGTACACCTCGTAGTAGCGCGTGAGTTCGTTCTGCAGGGTCTGCTGGCGCTCGTCCGTGACGCGTACGCGGGAGCCCGTCGAGCGCTTGGTGACGAACTGGGCCAGCGCGGCAAAACGAGCCGTGTCGTCAATGCGGTCGACGACGACCTTCTGCTGCTGGGCGGCCGCCACGCTCGCGGCGAGCGGGAAGCCGAGCGCGAGCAGCACGCCCGCCATCAGGACGATGAGCAGCGGGAGGAGGCGAGCGCGCACCCGCGGCCTCTAGGCGGCCGGCGCGACGAGCCGGTACCCGACGCCGCGCACGGTCTCGATGAGGGCGGGCATGCGCAGCTTGGAGCGCAGGGACGCGACATGCACCTCCAGTGTGCGGCCCGTCCCCTCCCAACTGGTGCGCCAGACCTCGCTGATGATCTGTTCCCGGCGGAACACCACCCCGGGGCGCTGCGCGAGAAGCGCCAGGAGGTCGAACTCCTTGCGGGTCAGTTGGACAACCGAACCGTCCACGCTGACCTGGCGGGTGGGCAGTTCGATGTGCACGGACCCGAGCCGCAGTCCGTCCTCGGCCGACGCGGAGGACTCGTCCGGCACACTGCGCCGGCTGACCGCGTGGATCCGGGCGAGCAGCTCCCCGGTGTCGTACGGCTTGACCACGTAGTCGTCGGCACCGAGGTTGAGGCCGTGGATGCGGGAGCGTACGTCCGCGCGCGCGGTCACCATGATCACGGGTGTCGACGTGCGCTTGCGGATCTTGCCGCACACCTCGTAGCCGTCCTGGTCGGGCAGGCCGAGATCGAGGAGTACGACACCGAAGGCGTCCGCCTCGGGGACCAGAGCCCGGAGCGCTTCCTCGCCACTACGGGCGTGCACCACGGTGAAGCCGTGCCGGGCGAGGACCGCCGACAGAGCAGCGGCGACATGGTCGTCGTCCTCGACGAGCAGCAGTCTCATCACGGCCCCCTTCGGTTCATCGGTCGTTCGGCCCCGGCACGCCGGCAGGCGTTATCCGTGCACGCGCGTGCGGCACACCAGGGCATCCACTCCGATACATAAGGACGCCGTCAAGAGCGTTCCGGTTACGGGCGCCTTCCGTTATCCAGCCGGTACGCGCGGGGCCACCCCCTTCACGCATCGTGGCCGGTCGAAGCCGGATCGTTATGCTCAAGTTCCCCTCAGATGTAATGACGCTGGTCGTACGGCATTACTACTGTCCTCCCAACCGAGGAGGATGGAGCAAGACCCCGATGACCGATGTATCGGTGACCAAGGACGCCATTCCCGCGGCCGACGAGCTGGTCGTGCTGAACCAAGTCAACAAGCACTTCGGCGCGCTGCACGTGCTCCAGGACATCGACCTGACCATCGCGCGTGGTGAGGTCGTCGTCGTCATCGGACCCTCGGGCTCCGGCAAGTCGACGCTGTGCCGCACGATCAACCGCCTGGAGACCGTCGACACGGGTGACATATCGATCGACGGCAAGCCGCTGCCCCAGGAGGGCAAGGAGCTGGCCCGCCTCCGCGCGGACGTGGGCATGGTCTTCCAGTCCTTCAACCTCTTCGCGCACAAGACCGTGCTCGAGAACGTGATGCTGGGGCAGATCAAGGTCCGCAGGACGGACAAGAAGGCGGCCGAGGCCAAGGCGCGCACCCTGCTCGACCGGGTGGGCGTGGGAACGCAGGCGGACAAGTACCCCGCGCAGCTCTCCGGCGGGCAGCAGCAACGCGTCGCGATCGCACGGGCGCTGGCGATGGACCCCAAGATCATGCTCTTCGACGAGCCGACGTCGGCCCTCGACCCGGAGATGATCAACGAGGTCCTCGAGGTCATGCAGCAGCTCGCCCGCGACGGCATGACGATGATCGTCGTCACGCACGAGATGGGCTTCGCGCGCTCGGCGGCCAACCGCGTGGTCTTCATGGCGGACGGACGGATCGTCGAAGAGGCCACCCCCGACCAGTTCTTCAGCAACCCGCGCAGCGACCGGGCCAAGGACTTCCTGTCGAAGATCCTGCACCACTGACGCTGACGCACGGGCGTCTGACTTTTCACGGCCGAAATCTGCCGACACGAAGGATGTTCACCATGAAGCTCCGCAAGTCCGCCGCGGCGGCGGCCACTGTCGCCGTGCTCGCCCTCACCGCCACCGCGTGTGGCGGCGACTCCGGCAACGCCGGTGACAAGCCGGCCGGCGGCGCCGGCGGCAAGGACCAGCCGAAGCTGCCCACGTACACGGTCGCCTCGGGCGTGAAGCTGGACTCCGCGACGCTGAAGCGGGCGCAGAAGGCCGGCAAGCTCGTCATCGGCGCCAAGAACGACCAGCCGTACCTGGGCTTCCAGGACACCGACGGCAAGCGCTCGGGCTTCGACATCGAGATCGCCAAGATGGTCGCGGCCGACCTCGGCTTCAAGCCGTCGCAGATCGAGTTCAAGACGATCGACTCGAACGTCCGTGAGACGACCATCTCCAAGGGCGAGGTCGACCTCTACGTAGGCACGTACACGATCAACGACGAGCGCAAGAAGCAGGTCGGTTTCGCCGGCCCGTACTTCATGGCCGGCGCCGACCTCCTCGTCCGCGGCGACGAGAAGGGCATCACGGGCCCGGACTCCGTCAAGGGCAAGACCGTCTGCTCCATCAAGGGCTCGACCCCGCTCCAGGAGATCAAGAAGCCCAAGTACGGCGCCAAGACCGTCGAGCTCTCCAAGTACTCCGAGTGCGTGCAGCAGCTGCTCAACAACGAGGTCGACGCCGTCACCACCGACGACGCGATCCTCAAGGGCTACGCCGCCCAGCGCCCGGGCAAGCTGAAGGTCGTCGGCAAGCCGTTCACCGAGGAGCCGTACGGCGTCGGCATGAACAAGGACGACAAGGCGCTGCGCGAGGCCGTCGCGAACGCCATCGAGGCGCACGAGAAGAACGGCGACTACAAGAAGGCGTACGACGCGACGCTCGGCCTGTCCAAGTCCGCGTACACCGCGCCGCCGGCGCTCGAGCGCTACTGACGCGCCAGGGGGTGTCCGGCGGATCAGGGTCGGACAGGTCGCGGCGTCTGGTGCGGTGCATCGCAAGGCGTCGGAGCGTCCTAATAGCGGAGCTATTCGGGCGTTTCGGCAACGCGGCGAGGTGCCGTGCCAGGCGTCGCGACCCCGGCCATGATCCGCCGGACACCCCCTAACGGTGCGGGCCACAGCCCGCACCGTACGACCCCCCGGCAGTGACCTGCCCGCCACGGGCGCAACCGCACAGTGCGCCCGTGGCGCGGCCCGCGCTGCCTGTCCGCCGCCGCCCACGAGGACATCCCCGTGAACGTATTGCTCGACCATCTCGCGGAATTCCGCGAGGGGTTCATAGGCACCGTCCTGCTGACCCTGGCCAGCGGGCTCCTCGCGATGGTCCTGGGTGTCATCATCGCCGGGTTCCGTGTCTCACCCGTGCCCCCGCTGCGCTTCTTCGGCACCGCCTGGGTCACGCTCTTCAGGAACACCCCGCTGACCCTGCTCTTCCTTGTGGCGTGGTTCGTCGTTCCGGTCATCTTCATGCCGGGCCTCAGCCCGTGGGCCAAGGCCCTCATGGCGCTGAGCTTCTACACCTCGGCGTTCGTGTGCGAGGCCGTCCGGTCCGGCATCAGCACGGTGCCGCTGGGACAGGCCGAGGCCGCCCGGTCCATCGGGATGACCTTCTTCCAGACGCTGCGCCTGATCATCCTTCCGCAGGCCACCCGGACCGTCCTGCCGCCGCTCAGCTCGATCTTCATCGCGCTGACGAAGAACTCGGCGATCGCGGGCGCGTTCAGCGTCACCGAGCTGTTCGGCGTACAGAAGCTGCTCAGCGACCAGGGCTTCGCCATCGCCTGGATCTTCCTCTGGGTGGCTCTCGGCTACCTGGTCATCACCTTCACCATCAGCGGTCTCTTCCGGCTGCTCGAGCGGCGCATGGGGGTCGCACGATGAGTTCGAGCGTCCTGTACGACGCACCGGGCCCCAAGGCCCGGGTGCGCAACCGCATCTACACGGTCGTCGGCTCTCTGGCCGTACTCGGCCTGATCGCGTTCACCCTCTACCGGATGAACGTCAAGGGGCAGCTGGAGCCCGAGGTCTGGAACATCTTCAACAACGCCGGTGTGCGGACCAGCATCCGCGACGGCGTGCTCACCACGCTGAAGGTGTTCGCCGTCGCCGGCGTGCTCTCCCTGGTGCTCGGCCTGCTCCTGGCCGTCGCGCGCCTGTCCGAGCACAAGACGGTCCGCTGGGCGGCCACGGGCTTCATCGAACTGTTCCGCGCGATCCCGCTGCTGATCACGATCTACGCCCTGTGGTTCCTGTTCCTGACCTACAAGACCAGCCTCGGCGTCGTCGGTGACAACACCGCCTTCTGGGCGCTCGTCATCGGTCTGACCGTCTACAACGGCTGCGTGCAGGCCGAGGTGATCCGGGCGGGCGTCAACGCCGTGCCGCGCGGACAGGTGGAAGCCGCGTACGCACTGGGGCTGCGCAAGTCGCAGGTCATGACGATGCTGCTGCTGCCGCAGGCCGTGCGCTCCATGCTGCCGACGATGATCAGCCAGCTCGTGGTGACCCTCAAGGACACGTCGCTCGGCTACATCATCACGTACAGCGAGCTGCTGTTCGCGGCCCGCACGATGGCCAGCAACATCATCGTCAACGGCGAGAACCCGATCACCGCGGTGGTCATCGTCGTCGGCGCGATCTACGTGGCGCTGTGTCTGGCCCTGGCCGGGCTCGCCACCTGGATCGAGCGGCGCGGCCGGCGCGCGAAGACCGGTATCGCGGTGGCGGCTGCCACCGAGCCCTCCGTCGTGGACGGGACCGACTGAGCCGCTCTGCAGAAGAACTGACGAGATGTGAGCAAACGGAGGCAGTGGCATGATCGCCGCTGCCTCCGTCACTTGACGCAAGCACCCGCAATGGGTTGCATACGTTCTGTGATCGCGCACCCCGCTCCAACTGCCCTTTCTTGTACGCCTCCCACAGCACTCCCCGGGGCAGGAGGAGCCGCGCCGTGGATCCGGTGATCGTCGTCGGCGCCGGCCCTGTCGGGCTCACGCTCTCCCTCGCTCTCGCCCGCCACGGGGTGCCCTCCGTCGTGCTCGACGAGGGCCCTGGCAAGGACGAACAGCGTCCCGCACGGACCGTGATCCTCCGCGAGGACACCGCCGCCCTCGTGGAGCGGCTCGCCCGGACGTCCTTCGACGCGACGGGCGCGCGCTGGACCGGCTGGCGCTCCCTGCGGCGCAAACAGGTGATGCGGGAGCTCACCTTCGGTGAGCAGATGCTCTCTCCGCTGCATCTGGCCCAGCACGAACTGACGGGCGCCTTGCGGGAGGCCGCCGCCGACGAGCGGCTCATCAAGGTCGCCGTGAACAGTCGCCTCGACTCGATCGAGCAGGAGAGCGGCGCACTGACCGCGCACACCCGCGGCCCGAAGGGCACCTGGTGGCGCGGGAGCTTCCTGGTGGGCTGCGACGGTCCACGCTCCACGGTCCGCAAGCTGCTCGACATCCGCTTCCCAGGCCGCACGTCCGTCGAGCGACACGCCGTCGCCGCGCTGCGCACGGAACTTCCCTGGCCCGGCGAGGCGTTGCTTCATCGGAACCTTCCCTGGCGGACGTCGGGCCCGTCCGGCGGGGAGGTCGTCGGCCGCCCCCTCGCCGACGGCGTCTGGCGCCTCGACTGGCTGCTGCCGCCCCGCAGCGAGCTGGTCACGCCCGACATCCTGGTGACCCGCATCCGGGAGACGCTGGCCGGCTGGTGTGCCGGCTCGACACCGCCGTACGAGCTGCTGGACACGGGGGTGCACACGGTTCACCACCGCCTGGCCCGGCGGTGGCGGGTCGGCCGGGTCTTCCTCGCCGGTGACGCGGCGCACCTGCTCGGCGCGCTCGGCACGCAGGGCCTCGACGAGGGCCTGAGGGACGCGGACAACCTCGCCTGGAAACTGGCCCTCGCCTGGCACGAGGGCCCGCACGAGGCACTCCTCGACAGCTATCAGGCCGAGCGCCGCGCGGTCGTCGCGGGCCGGCTGCGCGCCGCCGACCAGGCGCTGCCGATACTGCGGGGCGGCAAAGGGCTGCGCTCGTACGTCGCCGGATCCGCGCGCGGCCATGATGTGCTGCTCACGGACGGTCACCTGGGGCACGGGGCGCTGGGCGCGCCGGGGGCGTACGCCGAGTCGCCGCTGGCGCCGGAGCCCTCCGAGGCGGAGGTCGACGTGGGTACGGCTCCGGGCGCGCCTGTCCGGGACGTGCGGGTCACGGCGCCCGACGGGTCCTTCGTCCGGCTGCGGGAGCGGCTCGGTCTCGGACGCCTGCTCGTCGTTCTGATCGCGCCGGGCACTGGTGTGTGGGAGCGGCGGCACTGGGTCTCGGCCGGGGTGATGCCACGGCTCGCGGCCGCCGTCACGGCACTGCCGCACGAGGCGGAGCTGCTCGTCGCGGAGAGTTACCCGGGCGCCCCGGCGCACTCCGTGCTGCTTGTGCGCCCGGACGGCCACCTGGTCACGGCCCTGAGTGGGGTGCATCCCGCTCAGCTGTACGCGGCAGCGCGAGCCGCGCTCGGGGGGCCCGTGGAGAACGGCGCGAAGGCCGGGAGCGCCGCCGGAACGAGTTGACCGACCCCCTCCGCCATGGTGTACTCCGGAGCGTGACCGACACCGATGTGCGCCTGTGGCGGAGGGTCCATATGGACCTCGTCCGCTATGTGGGCTGCGTGTGTCGCCCGTCCTGCTGAATTCGCCTCTTCCCTCTGCGCGATCCCCCTTTTCCCCGGATTCACCGGTTCTTCCGGGGCTTCTCGCGCACTCTCCGCGAACCTTCAGGACGGTATCTGTGTCTGCCTCACCCTCTCCTTCCCTGGCGACGGCCGCGCCCACGCAGCGTGACCTCCTCGACTTCGTACGCCGTACCGCCGAGGACCACGAACTCATCGCCTCGCTCCCCCTGGACCCCGAGGGCCGCACGTGGGTGCGGCTCGAAGGGCCCGGCGGCAGCGAGGCATGGCTCATCGGCTGGCCGCCCGGCACGGGCACCGGCTGGCACGACCACGCCGAATCCGTCGGCGCCTTCCTCACGGCGTCGGGCGAACTCAAGGAGAACTCACTCGGGGCCCGGCTGCCCGCCGACGGCTGGAAGACGCTTGAGCTGTCCGAGGACGTGGACCGCGAACGGACGTTGGCCGCGGGCAAGGGCAGGGCCTTCGGACAGCACCATGTGCACGAAGTCCTCAACGAGTCCACCAGCGACCACGCGATCTCCGTGCACGCCTACTACCCGCCGCTCCCCCAGATCCGCCGCTACAGCCGCGCGGGCGCGGTGCTGCGGCTCGAGACGGTGGAGCGGCCGGAGGACTGGCAGTGAGCGGAGAGGGCAGGGTGGGTGACGTGACTACTGGGGTGAGTGGCGGCGTGAGCGGCGCGGGTGGCGCGGGTGGCGCGGGTGGCTTGAGCGGTTCGCGGAGTGAACGGCCTGAGGGAATCGACGAGTTGCTCGACCGGGTGCGCCTCGGTCTGGACCGGGTCGAGGCCGGTGAGGGGTACGAGGCCGCCACGGCGGGCGACGCGCTCCTCGTCGACATCCGGTACGCGGCGCTGCGGGAGCGGGACGGGCTGATCCCCGGGGCGCTCGTGGTGGAGCGCAACGAACTGGAGTGGCGGCTCGACCCCCAGGGCAGCCATCGCGCAGCCGAGGCGACGAGCCACGATCTGCGCGTCGTGGTCGTGTGCAACGAGGGCTACGCGTCGAGCCTCGCCGCCGTCTCCCTGCGGCAGTTGGGGCTGCACCGGGCCACCGATCTGGTGGGCGGCTTCCAGGCGTGGAAGGCGGCGGGGCTGCCGGTGGCCGAGTGACGGTCGTGCGAGGTTGTAGGTGTACGTGCCGGTGGGCGCCCCCGAGGTAAGGGGCGCCCACCATTGCGTACTGCCCCTTACTCCTTGGCTGTTGCCACCTCGACCGGGCGGGGCTTCAGGGCGGCGCGGCCGGGCAGCGCGGTCGCGGTGAGCGCGAGGAGTCCGGCGGCGACGACCACGGCCACGTAGACGAGGGGCGCGACAGAGGGGGCTGCGCTGCCGGTCATGCCGACGCTGAACGCCGTCAGGACGGCCAGCGCGATGCCGCTGCCCAGGGCCGTGCCGAGGAGCAGCACAGCGAGGGTCTCGGTGCGCAGCATCCGCAGAACCTGGCGGCGGGTGGCGCCGGCAAGACGGAGCATCGCGAACTCCCGGATGCGTTCGGAGACCGACATCGCGAGGGTGTTCACGACGGCGATCGCGGTGAACGCGAGGATCAGGCCCATGGCGAGGAGGTTGACTTCGGCGTTGTCCTGTCGGCGTTCGGCCTGGAGGTCGTCGGCCGCCGCGGGGGCGAGGACGCGCAGACCCGGGAACTCTCGAACGGTGCTCGCGAGTTGTTTCTGTGTACGGCCGGTCCTGACGAGTACGGAGGAGGCGAGGGGATTGTCGACGTGCCGGGCCACCAGGTCATGGGCCAGGGTCAGATCGCCGAAGCCGAGACCCTTCGCGTAGACGGCCGTCACGGTGAGGGTGGCCGGTGTGCCGTCCCCGAGCGTCAGCTTCAGCCTGCTGCCGGGCTTCAAGTGGAGCTGGTCGGCGGCGAGTTCGCTGACGGCGACGCCGTCCGGCCGGAAATCCTTCAGCGATCCCGCGGTGACGTCCGGATCCCACGTGCGTGTGAGGCCTTCGCGGGTGACTCCCTGAGCCGGGTACTTGGCAAGTCCTACGCGCACGGTGGTGCGGACGACCTCGGTCGCGACGGTGCCCTTGGTCTTACGGATCTTGCGTGCGGCCTCGGCGGGCACCCCGGGACCCTGCGCCGCGACGATCCAGTCTGCCCGGATACCTTCGCGTGCCTGGGCGCGGGCCGCGTTGCCCAGGGTCGGCTGGGTGAAGAGGACAGTGCAGGTCATGCCGATGAGGAGGGCGAGCGGGGTGACGACGGCGGCCATCCGGGCCGCGTTGCCGCGGAGGTTGGCGGTGGCCAGTTTGCCGCCGGGTCCCGCAAGGCCCAGAGGTCCGGCGAGGAGGGCCGCGGCGCCCTTCACCAGGAGCGGGCCGAGCAGCGCGACGGAGGAAGCGAGGACAACAACAGCGAGGAAAGTAACGGGAGTTGACGCGGATTCGGTGCGCAGCACGCTGAGTACGGCAACGAGGACGGCGCCGCCCGCGAGAAGGGCGATTCCGGCTGCGATGCGGCCCCAGGTGGGCCGAGAACGCTCGACCCTGGCCTCCGCGAGCGCTTCGGCCGGGCGGATACGGGCGAGGCGGCGGGCTGAGATCTGGGCGGCGGCCCAGGCGCCGAGCAGCGTGGCGCCGACGGCCGCGGACAGGGGGAAGACGCTGACGGTCCGTTCGAGGGTCGGCGGCACCGCTCCGAGCTCGACGAAGCGGTGGTACAGCCATCCTCCGAGGGGGAGCCCGGCGAGGGAGCCGAGGACGCCCGCGGCGGCGCCGACGATGAGCGCCTCGCGTCCGAGGAGCTTGCGGATCTGCCCGGTCGTGGCGGCGATGGCGCGCAACAGGGCGAGTTCGCGGTGGCGCTGCTGGACGGAGAGCGCGAAGGTGCCGACGACGACCAGG
Organism: Streptomyces sp. DS1-CR2; assembly: GCF_055760475.1. Taxonomy (NCBI): domain Bacteria; kingdom Bacillati; phylum Actinomycetota; class Actinomycetes; order Kitasatosporales; family Streptomycetaceae; genus Streptomyces; species Streptomyces sp. DS1-CR2. Next base: position 6,391,872 of record NZ_CM147085.1, on the reverse strand, counting down.
ACGGCGACGAGGAGAGAGGTGCCGCCCATCGCGCCTCCCATACTGACGAGCTTGATGCGAGCCCCCGCGGCGTCGAGGAACTCGACGGGGCCTCGGGCGTCGCCGGTGGTGACCTGGGCGGTCGTGCCGTCGAGAGCCTTCGCGACGGCACGCGCCAGCTCTGCCGGCTTCTGGCCGGGGGCGGGGATGACGCCGAGGGCGGTGACCTGGCCGGGGTGGTCGGCGAGGCGCCGGGCCTCTGAGGTGGTGAAGAACAGGGAGGTCTGGTGGGTCACTGACGCGTGCCCGGCGGGCGCGGCGATTCCGGTGACGCGGTAGGTGCGCGGTGCCTGGGTGGACTGGACGGTGAGGCTGCCTCCGGGCGCGAGGTGGGCGCGGTCGGCCAGGTCCCGGTCCACGACGAGGTCCTGGGGCTTGGTGGGTGCGGTGCCGGCTGTCAGCGCGTAGGGGGTCAGCGCGGCGGAGCCCCAAGCATGGCCGTACGCGGGCCTGTCGGGGTCGGCGGCACCTGGCGGCAAGGGCTGGGCCAGGAAGGTGAGTTCGGGGACGACCCGCTCGACGCCCGGCAGGTCGCGGAGCCGTCGCGCGGTGTCCTGAGGCAGCCAGGCCCGCTCGGCGATCGGTTTGGCCTTGTGCTTGAGCTTGGTCTTGCCCTTCTTGTGCTTGACCGTGGTCTTGTAGACATTCTGGTCGGCGGAGACGACGACGGGGGCGGCTGCGTACCGCTCGGTGCGGATGGTGCCGCGCAGGCCGGTCTCCAGAAGGGTGCCGCAGGCCGCGATGAGGGCGGCCGCGCACATGAGGGCGAGGAAGGCACCGAGGAACCCCCCTTTGCGGTCCCGGACGGTGTGCAGTGCGTAGCGCAGCATCATGGCGTGTCCGTCTCTGCGGTGTTGTCGAGGGCCTGGATTCCCTCGGCCGGGACCTGAATTCCGTCGGCCGGAGCCCTGCGCGCCGGGGCCTGGACGTCGTTGGGGCGGGCGTCGTCGGCGTCGTCGAGGCGGGCCGGCGCGGGGAAGGCGAGCAGGCGGGTCAGGACGGTGCGTGCGCCGTCCGGAGTCTCGCTGTCGGGGCGCTTGTAGCGGTTGAGGAGCGCGATGAACTCCTCGAAGAACGCGCGGAGTTCGGGCAGCGTGAGCCGGATCGTGCCGCGCGAGTACGGGAAGGCTTCGGCCCACTCCCCCAGGTCCTGCCCCTGTCGCTGGAGCCGCTCGAAGAGTTCGAGGTCGGCGGCGTACGAGAGGTGGTTCAACTCGTCCATGACGAGCCGGGTTTCGGGGTTCTGGCGGCTGCGGGGTGGGAAACGGCGGTCCCCCGGGACGGCTCGCCACCACCGCTCGCGCCCGCCCACACTCTGGTTCTGGGGCGAGCTCTCCTCGGTGAATCCGCAGCGGGCCAGCTCACGCAGGTGGTAGCTGGTGGCGCCGGTGTTGAGCCCGAGGTCACGGGCCAGCATCGCCGAGGTCGCGGGCCCGTGGAGGGTGAGGTGCTGGAGGATCTGCTGGCGGCGGGGCTGAGCCAGCGCCTTCAGAGCGCTGAGATCGCTCAGCTCCTGGCCGCCGGCGGGAGCGGCGGAGCCGGGTTCCGGTGTCATGCGTACACAGTCGCCTGTGCACACATCCCTGTGCACTACGGTGACCAGGCGTCATGACCCGGGGGTTAACCCCACCTGGGTGAGGGCGAGTTCGGCGTCGGACCCCCGTACCGACGCCGCCCTCCCCCTCACCAGGCGGAGCTCACCAGCCCCTCACCCGGCAGAGGCCATCCCCTTACCGAGGGAAGCTCAGAGTCCTCACCCGGGGGCTAGAAGTCCCCCAGCCCGAGGTCCTCGGTCTCCTCGCCCTCTTCCTCCAGCGCCTGGCGGACCACCCTGAGCGCCACGCCCTCCGGGTATCCCTTGCGGGCGAGCATGCCCGCGAGGCGGCGCAGGCGCTTGTCGCGGTCGAGGCCGCGTGTGGAGCGGAGCTTGCGGGCCACGAGCTCGCGGGCGGTCTCCTCCTCCTGCTCGGAGTCGAGCTGCCCGACGGCCTCGTCGATCACCGCGGAGTCCACCCCCTTGGTACGCAGCTCCCGGGCGAGCGCCCGCCGGGCCAGCCCCCGGCCGTGGTGCCGCGACTCCACCCAGGCGTCCGCGAAGGCGCCGTCGTTGATCAGGCCGACCTCCTCGAAGCGGGACAGCACTTCCTCCGCCACCTCATCGGGGATGTCCCGCTTCGCCAGAGCGTCGGCGAGTTGCTTGCGCGTACGCGGTTGTCCGGTGAGCAGGCGCAGGCAGATGCCGCGCGCCCGCTCCGCCGGGTCGGCAGGCGGCTCCCCCTTTTCGGCCCTCGACGAGGATGGGGAGCCGCTGCCCTGTCGCCCTCCGGCCGCTTCGCCGAAGCTGCCGCGCCGACGGCCACGGCTGCGCCCGCTGTCACGAGTACCGCCACGGGTACCGCCACCGCCCCGTGGACTGTCGTCGTCACTCGGTCCGTCGCCGTCACGCGGCGCCCCGTGCCCGTCCAGATCGCCCGGGCCCCCGTCACCCAGGTCCGTCGGGGAGGCGGAGTAGGCGTGATCGGCCCAGTCGGTTCGTCGCGTCACGGACTAGCTCTTGGCCGCCGCGGCCTTGGACTTGGTGGCCTTGGCCGCGGGCGCGGGCACCGTCTTGGCCGCGTCCTCGGCGGGGGTGGCACCCGCCGCGTCGGCACCGGGCTCGGCCGTGGGCGCCTCCGGCTTCACACCGACTCCCAGCTTCTCCTTGATCTTCTTCTCGATCTCGTTGGCCAGGTCGGGGTTGTCCTTCAGGAAGTTGCGCGCGTTCTCCTTGCCCTGGCCGAGCTGGTCGCCCTCGTACGTGTACCAGGCGCCGGCCTTGCGCACGAAGCCGTTCTCCACACCCATGTCGATCAGGCCGCCCTCGCGGCTGATGCCCTGGCCATAGAGGATGTCGAACTCGGCCTGCTTGAAGGGCGGCGCGACCTTGTTCTTGACGACCTTGACGCGCGTGCGGTTGCCGACCGCGTCGGTGCCGTCCTTCAGCGTCTCGATACGGCGGATGTCGAGTCGCACCGAGGCGTAGAACTTGAGCGCACGGCCACCGGTCGTCGTTTCCGGGGAGCCGAACATCACGCCGATCTTCTCGCGCAGCTGGTTGATGAAGATCGCGGTGGTCTTCGACTGGTTGAGCGCGCTGGTGATCTTCCGGAGCGCCTGGCTCATCAGGCGGGCCTGCAGGCCCACGTGCGAGTCGCCCATCTCGCCCTCGATCTCCGCGCGCGGCACCAGGGCGGCGACGGAGTCGATGACGATCAGGTCGAGCGCGCCGGAGCGGACCAGCATGTCGACGATCTCGAGCGCCTGCTCGCCATTGTCCGGCTGGGACAGGATGAGGTTGTCGATGTCGACGCCGAGCTTCTTCGCGTACTCCGGGTCGAGCGCGTGCTCGGCGTCCACGAACGCCACGGCGCCGCCGGCCCGCTGCGCGTTGGCCACGGCGTGCAGCGTCAGGGTCGTCTTACCGGAGGACTCCGGCCCGTACACCTCCACCACACGGCCGCGCGGCAGACCGCCGACGCCGAGGGCCACGTCGAGCGCGGTCGACCCGGTGGGGATGACCTCGATGGGCTCATTCGGCCGCTCGCCCATGCGCATCACTGCGCCCTTGCCGAATTGCCGTTCAATCTGTGCGAGCGCGGCGTCGAGCGCCTTCTCGCGGTCAGTACCTGCCATGGGTTCCACCCGATTTGCTTGAGTCGATCGCTTCACGTCAATGACGCTAGCGCCTGCCACTGACAATCGGCCTCGGCGCCCGTCCGCCTGTGGATAACTCGAGGCTCACAGCCCTGCCGCTCTCACCGAAATCCCCGGAAACACTGGGGAGAGAGCCGCCAGACACTCCATAAGAATGGATGTTCGATTTTGATGTCAAGCGCACCACGCGCACCACGCGCCCTGCGATGCGCAAGCTCGTAGACTCTGGCGCTCCCCGAGACAGCTTTGGGGCTCCCGAGGCCTGGAGGGTCCGCAGATGCCCTTGCCCCTGCGCTGCAGAACCGCGGTGCTGTCCGCTGTACTCATCCTCTCTCTGGCCGGGTGCGGGCCGGATGCGAGCGACTCCGGGAAGGCCTCGCGCACGCGTGCTTCGCCCACGCCTGCCTCGCCCTCCGCCGGTCTTCCGGAGGGGGACAGCTGGCGCAGCGCGTACGTCAGCGAGTCCGACGACGCCGAGATCAGGGATGTCGCCGCCGCCTCCGCCACTGAGGGCTGGGCGATCGGCCGCGACAGGATCCATGTCAGCACCGCAATCGAGAAGGCCCCCGGGTACTCGACGTTCTTCCTCCACTACGACGGAAAGAAGTGGCGGGACTACGACGCCGCCGCCGAGCTGCCGAAGCTCGCCACCCTCGGGCTGACCGTCCTGGAGGCATCCGGGCCGGACAACGTCTGGCTGTTCAGCACCGACCTTCCGCTGGGCACCCTGGGAACCGACCCGGCCATCGCGCGCTGGGACGGCAAGCGCTGGCGGGAGGTGCCGCTCCCTCCGCCGATGACGGACAAGGTGAAGAACGCGGCGGTCTTCGCCCCCGACGACGTCTGGCTGCTTGCCGGAGAGCAGAGGAGGCCGCCCCCGGGCCATCGGCTGGCCGGCGGGCAGGCGGCGTGGCACTGGGACGGCAGCCGGTGGACCTCCGTCCCGCTGCCCGCCCAGGCCGAAGCCATCGACGGACGGTCGGGCGACGACATCTGGGCAGTGGGCAACGCACCGGACGACGTGGAGCTGACGAAGCTCGCCGCCATGCAATACGACGGGCACAGCTGGCGGCTGACCGAGACCCCGCGGTACCGCTTCACAGACCCGAGCCTTTATGAGCCCCAGGCCGGCCCGGATGAAGTTCTCGTGTCCGAGACAGGTGGACTGTGGGCGACCGGACAGCACACCTTCGACCGGGGGGACGAAGGCAACGAACCCGACGACGAGGCCATCCTTCTGCGCTGGGACGGCAGCCGCTGGGTGAAGGAAGCGGCCCCCGACGTGTCCCTCTGCTGCGTCCCCGTGGCCTCGGACGGCGCGGGAGGACTGGTCTTCGGGGTGGCGCAGCGGACGGCTGAGGGCAAGGTGATCGGCATTGGGCGGCCGCCCTACCTGCCGGGCAAGACAGGCAAGGTCACAGAGGCCGACCGCCGGCAGAGACTGCTGCTTCACGAAATCGAGCGGGTACCGGGCACCCAACAGGTCTGGGGCGTTGGGTACATCGGGTCGGGCGGGGCCGACGAGGAGAACTTCTACCGCGGCGTGGTGGTGACCTACGGCTCCTCCTGAGAGTCCGGTCTCGACCGGCAGCCCAGCCTGAAGCCAGGCCATCACCGGCACTCCACGGGCCACTCCCCCGCCGGGGATACTCCCCCCGGCGTACAGGCGGTGTCTTCGGCCAGGGGACGACGGCACGTCCCTCGTTCGCGAGGCTTGCGCCATGGAGAACGCGCAGAACCACCGCCCGGGGATCCCGCAGGACCAGCTCCTGGATCGCCCGCGAGACCGCCGCCCGGTCCGGGGCCCCGCCGTCGTCGTCACGCTCGCCGCCCTGGCACTGCTCGCTCTGTCGATCGTCGGCCAGATCGTGGCCGGCGCGGACTACCCCGCCGTGCCGCCCGGCCTCGTCATCCCGGTGGTGGCCGCCGCGCTGCTGGCCTGGCGGCCGAACCGCTGGACCGCCGGGCTCGCCCTGGCCGTCGGCCTGTTCATCGGCGTCGGCGCAGTCGTCACCCCCAACACCGGCGACCACCTCTCCTCCGGCGACCCGCTGCTGATCGTCTCCACTCTGGCCGAGCTCCTCGCCCTCGCCGGCATGATCCTTACTGGCGCCGTGTCCGTACTGCGGTTCGGCCGTCCCAAGGAGGTGCGCGTCTGATGTCCTCGCCCACTACAGCCACTCCCCTGCCGGGCCCGGCAGGCCCCGCCCTGACCAGTGCGGGACGGGACCTGTGGCGCGCCGCCCGCCCCTCCGAGCGCCTCTGCTACGCCACCGGCGCCGTACTCACCCTCTCCGGCCTCGCCCACCTGCTCGTCTTCGTGGTCGACGGAGGTCCCTGGGACGGCCCTGTCTCGTGGCGCAAGCCGGTCACGTTCGGCGTCTCCTTCGGCCTGACGCTGATCGCGCTCACCTGGGTGACGTCGTATCTGCGGATCGGCGCCCGCGCCAGGAACGTACTGCTCGTCGTGTTCGCCGCCGACTGCGTCCTGGAGGTCGGCGGGATCACCCTCCAGGCATGGCGGCGGGTGCCGTCGCATCTCAACATGGAGTCCGGCTTCAACACCGCCGTGTCCATGTCCCTCGCGGTGGGCGGCGGGATCCTGGTCGTACTGCTCTCCGTGTTCGCGGTCGCCTCGTTCCGGCGCCGGCCGTCGGGGCCCACAGGGATGCCGCTCGCGCTGCGGTCCGGGTTCGCGATTCTGCTCGTCGCGCTGGCGTCCGGCGCCGCGATGATCGCGCGCGGGGTGATCCTCACGAAGACCGGCCACCAGGAGGCGGCCTACCACTCGACCGCGCCCCTCAAGCCGCTGCACGGCGTCAGCCTGCACGCCGTGCTCGTCCTGCCCGCGCTGGCCTGGCTGATGTCCCGTACGGCATGGAGCGAGAGGGCCAGGAACGGCGTGATGCGCGGTGCGGTCGCCTGCTACGCGGCAGCCGTCGCCGCCGCCGGGATCTGGGCGGCGACCACCTACTGAGACCTAGGAGGCCACCTAGGGCGCCTACTCAGAGCCGTCGCGGGTATGGTCCGCGTCCCCTTCCGGTTCCGGCCCGGGCACTGCTTCGCCCCTTGGATCGTCCGGGTTATGCAGGGCGGCCCGTATGCGCGCGAGGGGGGACGAACCCGATCTCGTCCGATGGCCGTGCACCCGCGGGTCGTCCGTGACGGCGTAGCGCTTCACGTACGCCCCGAGGAAGGCCTGCAGCGTCGCCACCGCAGGGATGGCGATCAGCGCGCCGACCGCGCCGAGGAGCGCCGTGCCCGCGATGACGGATCCGAAGGCGACCGCCGGGTGAATGTCCACGGTCTTCGCAGTCAGCTTGGGCTGGAGCACATAGTTCTCGAACTGCTGGTAGACGACTACGAAGATCAGCACCCACAGCGCGTACCAGGGGTCGACCGTGAACGCGATCAGCATCGGCAGGGCGCCCGCCAGATATGTGCCGATGGTCGGGATGAACTGGGACACGAGGCCGACCCAGACGGCGAGCACGGGCGCGTAGGGCACGCCCAGGGCCTGGAGCAGGATGTAGTGCGCGATCCCGGAGATCAGTGCCATCAGGCCGCGCGAGTAGAGATAGCCGCCGGTCTTGTCGACCGCGATCTCCCAGGCGCGCAGCACCTCGGCCTGCCTGGCGGGCGGCAGCACCGAGCACAGCGCGCGCCGGAGCCGGGGGCCGTCGGCGGCGAAGTAGAACGAGAACAGCAGAATCGTCAGCAGCTGGAACAGGCCTCCGAGGACCTGCCCCGACACATCGAGGACGCCGCTCGCGCTGTTCTGCACGTACTTCTGGAGCCAGTCTGAGTGCAGCAGGCTGTCCTGGATCGCGACCCTGCTCAGTTCCGTGTGGAACGTCTGGTTGATCCAGTTGATCACTGAGTCGAGGTAGGCGGGAAAGTCCTCGACCATGCTGACGATCTGGCCCGCGAGCATCGAGCCGAGTAGGACCACGAAACCCGCGCCGGCGATAGTGACGCCCAGGAAGACGATCCCGGTGGCCAGCCCCCGGCGCATGCCGCGCCCGGCCATCCAGCTGACCGCCGGCTCCACGGCGAGGGCTAGGAAGAACGCGATCAGTACGTTGATCAACAGCCCGGTGAGCTGGTGGAACGCCCAACTGCCCAGCTGGAAGCAGGCGATGAGGGCCAGGGCGAGCACCATGGCCCGCGGCAGCCAGCCCGGCATCCGCCCACGCACGCTCGCGGCCCCACCAGGGGGCGTCGGGCCGGGCGGGGAGGCGTCGGTTGTCGCCTGCAAGGTCTCGTCTATGGGTGCCACGGAGCCAGTCTCGCCCACGCCACTGACAGCCGGGCACCGCCCCTGCTCGTTCGAGCAGGTCAGCGGTTCTCCGACGGAACATTCATCGTGGCGCACACCGCACGCCACACGTCCTTCGCCTCCCAGCCGGCATCGAGCGCCTGGTGCACCGTGCGCCCACCGAGTTCCGTCATCACATGATCACGCGCGAATGTTTCGGCGTAGCCAGGACCGAAGTGATCCGCCATCCGCTGCCAAAAGACCGTCAACCGCATGACACCAGTATCCCGCCCCCTGAGAGTGCAGCCCGGCACAGAAGGCTCACCGAGAACGCTTTCCGTCCTACCGTCGGTGCATGGCCGAAAACGGAGCATCCCCACTCCCTCAGACCACCTCGGTGCCCTCCCCGCTCTCCCGTGCCGAGCACTTCATCTGGCTGACCGCGCGCGTGCTGGAACAGCGCCGCTTCGCCTACCACTTCCTCGGCGCGGGCCGGGCCGGCGCAGACGCCGTCGAGACCGCCCTCGCCGCCTACCGCAACGAGGACGAGGGCTACGGCCACGCCCTCGAACCCGATCTCCGCGGCCCGGTGAGCCAGCCGCTGCCCACCGGGCACGCACTGCGCGTCCTCGACTCGATCGGCCGGTGCAGCGGCCAGCGCGTGGAGCGCGTGTGCCGCTATCTGACGTCCGTCTCGACCGCCGAGGGCGCTCTCCCGGCGATCCATCCCAGCCAGCGCGGCTACCCGTGCGCGCCCTTCGTGCCGGTGGTGGACGACCCGCCGAGCGAGCTGCTCGCCACGGGCCCCGTGGTCGGCCTGCTGCACCGCAACCAGGTGTGGCACGCGTGGCTGTTCCGGGCGACCGACTTCTGCTGGGCCGCGGTCGAGTCCCTGAAGAAGTCCCATCCCTACGAGATCGAGGCGGCCGTCGCCTTCCTGGACGGCGCGCCCGACCGCCCGCGCGCGGAGGCGGCCGCCGACCGGCTCGGCCGTCTCGTGCGTGAGCAGCAGCTCGCGCTGCTCGATCCCGAGCGGGCGGAGGCGCATCCCGTAGCGCCCGGGTACGCGCCGGGTGAGCACCACCTTCCGCACGACTACGCGAGGACTCCGGAGTCGCTGGCGCGCGCGTGGTTCACGGACGATGAGATGGCGCGCTCGCTGGACTTCCTCGCGGGCGAGCAGCAGGACGACGGCGGGTGGCCGATCCGCTGGCGCCAGTGGGCTCCGGTGGTCGCGCTGGAGGCGCGCCCGATGGTGACGGTCGAGGCGCTGCGCACGCTGCGGGCGTACGGGCGGCCCGTCGCCTGACGCCCTCGTGGGCGGCGTCTCAGGAGACGTCGGACGCGTCCCTGAGCAGCAGCGCGGCGATGGCGAGCGCCGTCCCGCGCGGAGCCGAGAGATCGATACCCGTCTGCTCACCGATGCGGGCGAGCCGGTTGTCGACCGTGTTGGGATGCAGGCCGAGCACGGTCGCTGTCGCCCTGCGGTCCTGTTGGTGGGCGAGATGGGTCCGCAGGGTCTCCAGGAGTTCCGGCCGGTCGGCCACCGGGTCCAGAAGGGCCGCTATCCGGTGGCTCGTCTCGCTGGGACGGGACAGGTGGTACTCCAGGAGCACGTCGTCCAGGCGGTGCAGCCCGGGCGGGATGCCGCACGCGCGCGTGATGCGCAGGATCTCGGTGGCGGTGCGGGCCGCCTCGGTCACCTCCTCGGGTCCGGCTGCCTGCACGGCGGCCACCCGGACCTCGAACCCGCCGGCCTTGGCGAGACGGCCGGCCAGATCGTCCGGAGCCGGGCAGTCCCCGGGCACGATGACCCGCCCGCCGGCGGCCTCCAGGAGCGCGAGCACTTCCACTCCGAAGGTGTGGTCCAGAGCGGTCTGCACCCGACGCAGCCTGCGCCGCACGGCGACCGGCCCCTCGGCGGGATCCGCGTCGAGGCCGAGGGCCAGCACGAGCGCGGGCCCTTCGAGGCGGAGCTGGTCCAGGAGGACGTGCCCGGGCGGGACCATTCCGTCGAGCAGCCCGCGCACCAGGGAGCGGACCTGGGCCCGCTGCTCGGCCTCCAGGGCGGACCGCTCGTCGAGATACGTCTCGGCCACGGCCCCCACGATCCCCGGTTGCGCTTGCAGCAGTACGTCCACGAGCTCGACCAGCGCGCCTTCGTCACCGGGGCCCGCAGCGTCGCGCAAGGCCTGCCACAGGACGTAGAGGCCGTGCGCGTGGGTGCGCAGGAGGAGGTGCAGCGGCATGCCCTCCTCGGCCCGCTGGGCGGCGCGCTCGCGGAACAGCCGGTGGCTGCCGGGCTGTGCCAGGTCCGGGTCGCTGACCTTGCGCAGGAAGAGCCGTACGCCGTGCCGGGCGGTGGCGGCGACTTCCAAGTCCTTCACGTCGTCGGGGAGTTCGACGTATCCGGGCAGTTCCTCGAACGACTCGCGAGCCATTCGGCGGGCGAGTTCGTTGACTCCGGGTTCGCAGCGCGCGGCCAGGGATCGGGCTTCGGGTGACAGAGCCACTGTTCCTCCATTCCCCCATGGACATGGACGGGCACTGCGTTTGTGACGCGTCACATTACCCACGGGTGGGACGTGTGACGTGAGGCGGTGTTCGATCTCACACCGGGGGCCGAAACTCGTGGCCGGTGGCGAACGACCGCACTGCACACGAGGAGCCGAGGACATGACCGAACACAAAGAGCGGGACCACACGGAGGGCGCCGGGTCCGTCTCGTACGCCGACTACATCGACCGGGTCTGGCAGGGCACCGAGACGCTGCTGCCTCATCTGACGGGCGCGTACTCCGGGAGTGAACTGGTGCGCCTGCGTGACCGTGTGGGCTTCTTCCCCGCGTTCGCCAACGTGGCCGCCTTCGACACGGGCGACGGCGTGGTCCTCGTCGACTCGGGCGACTTCCGTACGGCGGGCCAACTGCACGAGGCAGTCGCCGGGTTCGACGCGGGACCGGTGCGCTCCGTGGTGTACACGCACGGTCACGTGGACCACGTCTTCGGAGTGGCCCCCTTCGACCAGGAGGCCGACGAGAGCGGCGGACCGCGCCCCGAGGTGATCGCTCACGAAGCCGTCCCCGCGCGGTTCGACCGCTACATAGGGACGGCGGGTTACAACTCCTGGATCAATCGCCGGCAGTTCGGAGTGCCCTCCCTGGGGTGGCCCACCACATACCGGTATCCGGACGTCGTCTACAGGGACCGTCTCGCCGTGCGGCGCGGAGAGCTGACGTTCGAGCTCGTGCACGCGCGCGGGGAGACCGACGACCACACCTACGTATGGATCCCCGAACTCAAGACGCTGTGCACGGGCGACCTGTTCATCTGGAACGCGCCGAACGCCGGCAACCCCCAGAAGGTGCAGCGCTATCCGGAGGACTGGGCGCGCGCCCTGCGTGCCATGCAGGAACTCGGCGCCGAACTCCTCCTCCCTGGGCACGGCGTTCCCGTGGTCGGCTCCGACCGCGTGCACCAGGCTCTCGACGACACCGCGCGCCTCCTGGAGTCGCTGTGCGAGCAGACCAGGGCGCTCATGAACGCGGGCCATCGCCTCGACGCGGTCATCCACGGGGTGAAGGCCCCCGAGGATCTGCTGGCGAAGCCGTACCTCCACCCGGCCTACGACGAACCGGAGTTCGTCGTACGCAACCTGTGGCGCCTGTGGGGCGGCTGGTACGACCAGAACCCCGCGCACCTCAAGCCCGCCCCGGAGGCGGACGTCGCGGCCGAGTTCGCGCGAGCAGCGGGCGGGGCGTCCGCGCTGGCACTGCGCGCCTCCAAGCTGCTCGCCGCCGGGAAGCTGCGTCTCGCCTCGCATCTGGCGGAGACGGCGGCCCTCGCGGCGCCCGCCGACCAGGAGGTGGCACGCGTGCGTGCCGACGTGTTCGCACGGCGTGCCCTCCAGGAGACGTCGACCATGGCCCGCGGTGTCTTCCACTGGGCCGCGGCAGAGTCGGCCGCCGTGGCCGCCGGCACGGACCTGCAGACGGAGTTGACGCGCTCCCCGGAGGGACGCAGGCGGGCCGAAGGGGCGATCAGCGTCGGTGTGGTCGACGACGAAGACGGCTGCTGCTGATGAGCCGGGCATGGCGCACCACGTGGCTGCTGCTCGCCTTCATGCTCGTGAACTTCGCGGACAAGGCCGTGCTCGGGCTCGCGGGCCCGGAGATCCGGGCGGACTTCGGCATCACGCGGCAGGAGTTCGGCACGGCGCAGTCGGCGTTCTTCGCGCTGTTCTCGGTGGCCGCGCTCGGGGTCTCAGCCCTGACACGGCGCGTGCGGACGACGACCCTCCTCCTGGTGCTTGCGCTGTTGTGGTCGGTCGCGCAACTGCCCATGCTGTGGGGAGCCGCGGGGTTCGGCACGCTGCTGGCCACGCGCGTGCTCCTCGGCGCGGCGGAGGGGCCGGCCGCACCGGTGGCCATGCACCACGTCCACGGCTGGTTCCCACAGCGGGAGCGGACTCTGCCGACCGCTGTCCTGCTGGTCGGCGCGGCGGCCGGAGTGGCCGTCGCCTCGCCCGTGCTCACATGGGTGATCACGCACTGGGGCTGGCGCTGGTCGTTCGGTGCCGTCGGTCTGGCGGGTCTTCTCTGGGCCGTCTGCTGGCGGCTGTGGGGCGCGGACGGGCCGCTGGCATCGACGGTCGCCAGGAAGCATCCCGAGGCCGCCGAGCAGGCACCAGTCGCCAGGAAGCCGCCCGAGGCCGCCGAGCAGGAGGCACCGGTCGCCAGGAAGCCGCCCGAGGTGGCCGAGCAGACCTCCACGACGGACACAGTGCCGTTGCGCGCCATCCTGCTGTCCGGCACGTTCCTCACCGCCGCGTTCGCCTCGTTCGCCGCCTACTGGTCGATGAGCACCATGCTCACGTGGGCACCGGACTACCTGGAGAGCGTCGTCGGCTGGGACCTGCACCAGGCGGGCACCATGGTCGGCCTGGGGGCCCTCGCCAACGGGGCGGTCCTCCTCGGGCACGGCCTGATCGCCCAGCGCTCCGCCCGCAAGGACACACCCCGGCGTCTGCCCCCCGGGGCCGGCGCGGGTCTCCTCGTCACCGTCGCGGGCTGCGCCACCGCCGTGTACGGCACGACGGGCACTCTGGCGGTCAAGGTGCCCTTGATGCTCGGCCCCATGGCGCTCGCCATGGTGATGCTGACGGTGGCGTCCACGGCCTGCGCCCGGATCGCTCCGCCGGCCCAACGCGGCGTCGTTCTGGGTACCTTGACCTTCGTCTACGCGCTGGGCGGCATCCTGTCGCCCCTCGTGCTCGGCGGCATGGTGGACCGCGCGAGGACGGTGTCAGCAGGTTACGAGGAGGGCTGGCTTCTCACCGCCGGGCTGCTGGTGACGGCGGGGGTGCTGGCCGCGCTCTTCTGCCGCCCGGAGACAACGGCTCGGCGACTCGGCCTACCGGAGCCCGCGACGGGGTCGACGCCGCGGGTGCCGGTGGCTCACTGAGTGCGGCCGGCCGCCGGGCAAAAGGGGGGGCACGCGCGCGTGGGGCTCATCCCGTGACAGCGCGCAGCCCTGCCGTGACCACGACGGCCGCCGCGACGACGGCCAGGAACGGCGCGCGCAGCATCAGCGCGATCGCCGCCGCGGCCAGCCCGGCCGCCTTCGCGTCGAGGATGGGCGTGGTGCCTTCGGCGAAGGTCTGCTGGGCCGTGAGCGCGGCCAGCAGGGCCACGGGCAGCAGCGCCGCCAGCCGCCGGACCAGTGGACGTTCCAGGACACCGGCGGGCACGAGGAGGCCGATGAGTTTGACGGCGTAACAGCCGACTGCGGTCACCGCGACCGCGATCCAGATGTTCATCGGCCGTCTCCTTGTCGGCCGTCGGCCTTCTTCGAGTTCTCTGGTGGGTTGTCTCCGGTCTCTCTCCGTGCCGCCCGGCGCCCCTCTACGTAGAGCACGGTCGGCGCGACGAGCGCGGCCACCAGGACCGGGACACCGGCCGGCAGGACGGGCAGCAGCCCGAGGCCGAGGATGACGGCGATACCGGCCACGGCCCGTTCCGTGGGGGTCCGCAGCATCGGCGCGAGCAGCGCCAGGAAGACAGCGGGTCCGGCCGCGTCGAGCCCCCAGGCGTCGGTGTCCCCGATGGCCTCCGCGCCGAGCGCCCCGAGCAGGGTCGTGAGGTTCCACAGCACGTACAGGGAGAGTCCCGTGACGGTGAAGCCGATGCGGGCGCTGCGGCGCGTGGGCTGGGCGAGCGAGACGGCTGCGGTCTCGTCGATGACCCAGTGTGCGGCGAAGGGGCGCACCACACGCGGGAGTGCGAGCAGCTGGGACAGGCGCAGCCCGTAGAACGAGTTGCGCACGCCGAGGAAGAAGGCGCCCGCCGCGGCGGTGAGCGGGTTGCCGCCGGCCGCGATGGCGCCGACGAGGGCGAACTGCGAGGCCCCGGTGAAGACAAGCAGGCTGAGCGCGCAGGTCTGGAGCACGCTGAGGCCGCTGCCGGCCGAGGTCACGCCGAAGGCGAACCCGGAGAGTCCGACGGCGACGCCGACGCCGAGTGCGTCCCGGACGACGGCGGAATCGGCCTTCTCAGGCCTTCCGTCGCCGGGCGGCCCTGCTTGCCCGTCCCGTGCTGATCCGGCGCGTATCGCCGCGGATGTTGTCTGTTCTGCCACGCCTCCGACGGTACGAGGGAGCGTCCTGCCGGGTCTTGTACGTTCTTGCGCTCCCGCTGATAGGCGCCGGGCGGTACGCCGACGATCCGCGTGAAGTGCCGGTTCAGGTGCGGCTGGTCCGTGAAGCCGACCGTCACGGCCGCGTCGGCCGGTGCCGTGCCGCCGTCCAGGAGGCGGCGGGCGGCCCGCACGCGCGCGTCGGTGAGCCAGGTGTGCGGCGGCATGCCGAACGCGTCCCTGAAGGCGCGCAGCAGAGCGAACGGGCTGGTGCCGAGTTCGGTGGCGAGGATCTCCAGGGATGGCGGCTCGGCCATCCGCTCGACGAGCACGGCACGCGCGCGTGCCGCGATCGAGGCGCCGGCGGACCGCGTGGGGCGCGCGGTCATGGGCTGCCCGTGATCCCGCAGCAGCCGGGCGACCACGATGCGCAGCAGGCTGTCGGCGGCGAGCGCGTTGCCCTCCTCGGCGGCGCGGTGCACCTCAGTGATGAGGTGAGCCGCCTGCGGGTCGCTCACGATCGGCTCGGCGAACGCCGCGGTCCCCCGGACCGTCATGGTCTCGCCCGCGATCTCGGCTATGACATGGGCCGACGGGTAGAGCGTGTGGTAGGCCCACCCTTCGGGTTCCCCCGCCCGCGCAGTGTGCGCCACCTCGGGGTTGATCATGACGACGGTGCCGGGGCCCGCGTGCACCGTCCCCGTCGGCAGGCCCACGTCCTCGACCCCGCTGGTGACCGCACCGAAGACGTACCCGTCGTGGCTGTGGCGGGGGAAGGTGTGGCGGACGTAACGCGCCCGCAGCAGGTCGAGGCCCGGCAGCTGTTCGTAGCGCCAGTGCCTGGCCCATTCCTTCGTTCCCGACCCCGCCATGTGTTTCATTCTGCGTCACGAGCGGGCGGCGCCGCCCCGCCGCTGGGATCAGGACGCGGAGCGTTTGCGCAGGTCCGGGCCATTGTCAGTGGGGAGGTGCACGATGGGTGCATGGTCAGGTCCGCACGCAGCCCGCTCGACGGTTTCTCCCCCGCGACCCGCAGTTGGTTCACGGGGGCGTTCTCCGCGCCCACGTCCGCGCAGGCCGGGGCGTGGCAGGCCATCGGCGAAGGCTCGGACGTGCTGGTCGTCGCGCCGACGGGTTCCGGCAAAACCCTGGCCGCCTTCCTGGCCGCCCTGGACCAGCTGGCGTCGACGCCGCCGCCGGCCGACCCGAAGAAGCGCTGTCGCGTCCTGTACGTCTCGCCGCTCAAAGCCCTCGCGGTCGACGTGGAGCGCAATCTGCGCAGCCCGCTCACCGGTATCCGGCAGGAGTCGGTGCGCCTCGGGCTGCCCGAGCCCGAGGTCAAGGTCGGCATCCGCTCCGGGGACACTCCCCCGGCCGAGCGCCGCGCCCTGTCGACCCGGCCCCCGGACATTTTGATCACAACGCCGGAGTCGCTGTTCCTGATGCTCACGTCCGCTGCGCGTGACGCGCTCACGGGCATCGAGACGGTGATTCTCGACGAGGTGCACGCCGTCGCGGGCACCAAGCGCGGCGCCCATCTCGCGCTGTCCCTGGAGCGCCTCGACGAGCTGCTGCCCCGGCCCGCCCGCCGGATCGGTCTGTCGGCGACGGTCCGCCCGGTCGACGAGGTGGCGCGCTATCTGTCGCCCCAGCGCAAGGTGGAGATCGTCCAGCCGCGCTCGGGCAAGGAGTTCGACCTCTCGGTGGTCGTCCCCGTGGAGGACCTGGGCGAGCTCGGCGGCTCACCTGTCGCCGACTCCGACCAGGGCGCGGAGCGTCCGTCGATCTGGCCGCATGTCGAGGAGCGCATCGCCGACCTGGTCCAGTCGCACCGCTCGACGATCGTCTTCGCCAACTCCCGCCGCCTGGCCGAGCGCTTGTGCAACCGGCTGAACGAGATCGCGTACGAGCGGGCGACGGGCGAGGCCCTCCCCGAGGACCACTCACCGGCCGAGCTGATGGGCGGCTCGGGCGCGGCGAACGGAGCGCCGGCGGTCATCGCCCGCGCCCACCACGGATCGGTCTCCAAGGAGCAGCGCGCCCTCGTCGAGGAGGACCTCAAGGCGGGCCGGCTGCCCGCCGTGGTGGCCACGTCCAGCCTCGAGCTGGGTATCGACATGGGGGCGGTGGACCTCGTCGTCCAGGTGGAGTCCCCGCCCTCCGTGGCCTCCGGCCTCCAGCGCGTGGGCCGCGCGGGACACCAGGTGGGCGCGGTCTCCACGGGCGTGGTCTTCCCGAAGTACCGGGGCGACCTCGTCCAGGCGGCGGTGGTCACCGAGCGGATGCGCACGGGCTCCATCGAGTCCCTTCGTGTCCCAGCCAACCCCCTTGACGTGCTGGCGCAGCAGCTGGTCGCGATCACGGCACTCGACACGTGGCAGGTGGACGACCTGCTCGCGCTCGTCCGCCGCGCGGCCCCCTTCGCATCGCTTCCGGAGTCCGCGTTCACCGGCGTTCTCGACATGCTCGCGGGCCGCTATCCCTCCGACGCGTTCGCCGAGCTGCGTCCACGCGTGGTGTGGGACCGCATCGCCGGCACGGTCACCGGACGCCCCGGTGCCCAGCGCCTGGCCGTCACCTCCGGGGGCACGATTCCGGACCGCGGCCTCTTCGGGGTGTTCCTCGCCGGATCCGACCCCAAGAAGGGCGGCGGGCGGGTGGGTGAGCTCGACGAGGAGATGGTCTACGAGTCCCGGGTGGGCGACGTGTTCACCCTCGGTACGAGTTCCTGGCGCATCGAGGACATCACGCGCGACCGCGTGCTGGTCTCCCCCGCGCCCGGCGTCCCGGGCAGGCTCCCGTTCTGGAAGGGCGACCAGCTCGGCCGCCCGCTCGAACTGGGGCGCGCGGTGGGCGCGTTCCTGCGCGAGGTCGGCTCCCTGTCCACGGAGGACGCGCGGCTCCGGCTGCTCGCGGCGGGCCTCGACGCGTGGGCAGCCGACAATGTGCTGGCCTATCTGTCCGAGCAGCGCGAGGCCTGCGGCCACATCCCGGACGACCGGACCATCGTGGTCGAGCGCTTCCGTGACGAGCTGGGCGACTGGCGGGTCGTCGTGCATTCCCCCTTCGGCGCGCAGGTGCACGCCCCCTGGGCGCTCGCTCTCGGCGCCAGGCTCGGCGAGAAGTACGGCATGGACGCCCAGGTCATGCACGCCGACGACGGCATCGTGCTGCGCCTTCCCGACGCCGACCTCATGAGCCTCGACCTCCTGGACCAGGAGCCCTCGAAGGCCGGTTCGGAGTACGACGCCGACCAGGCGCCCCTCGGGGCCGCCGACGTCGCCTTCGACAAGGGCGACGTCAGCCAGATCGTGACCGACCAGGTCGGCGGCTCGGCCCTGTTCGCGGCCCGCTTCCGCGAGTGCGCGGCCCGCGCCCTGCTGTTGCCCCGCCGCAACCCCGGCAAGCGCACCCCTCTGTGGCAGCAGCGCCAGCGCGCCTCCCAACTCCTCCAGGTGGCCAGCGAGTTCGGCTCGTTCCCGATCGTCCTCGAAGCCGTACGGGAGTGCCTCCAGGACGTCTTCGACGTGCCCGGCCTCGCGGAGTTGATGGGGGACATCGAGTCCCGCAAGGTCCGCCTCGTCGAGGTCACCACCCCGGAGGCCTCCCCGTTCGCCCGCTCCCTCCTGTTCGGCTACGTCGCCCAGTTCCTGTACGAGGGCGACTCCCCGCTGGCCGAGCGGCGCGCCGCCGCCCTCTCGCTGGACTCGCGGCTGCTCGCCGAACTGCTCGGCCAGGCCGAGCTGCGCGAGCTCCTCGACGCGGACGTGCTCGCCGAGCTGGAACAGGAGCTCCAGTGGCGCACCGACGACCGCCGCATCAAGGACGTCGAGGGCGTCGCGGACCTGTTGCGCGTCCTCGGGCCGCTCACAGACGCCGAGTTGGCGGATCGGGGCGCCGAGCCGGGGTGGGCCCCGGAGCTGGCGTCCGCCCGCCGCGCCATCCGAGTCCGTATCGCGGGAGCCGACCACTGGGCGGCCATCGAGGACGCAGGCCGGCTGCGGGACGCGCTCGGCACCGCGCTGCCCGTCGGCGTACCCGAGGCCTTCACGGAGCCCGTCAAGGATCCCCTGGGCGACCTTCTCGCCCGGTACGCGCGCACGCACGGCCCGTTCACCTCGGCCGCGGCCGCCACCCGCTTCGGCCTCGGCGCGGCGGTCACGGACGGCGCGCTGCACCGCCTGGCGGCGAACGGACGGGTGGTGCAAGGCGAGTTCCATCCGGCCGGCATCGGCCAGGAGTGGTGTGACGCGACGGTGCTCCGGCGTCTGCGCAGGCGTTCGCTCGCGGCCCTGCGGCACGAGCTGGAGCCGGTCCCGCCCGCCGCCCTCGCCCAGTTCCTGCCCCAGTGGCAGCACTTGGGCGGGCACGGACTGCGCGGTGTCGACGGTCTGGTGCGCGCGGTCGAGCAGTTGCAGGGCGCGTCCGTACCGGCGTCCGCCCTGGAGAAGCTCGTCCTGCCGTCCCGGGTCTCGGGCTACACGCCGGCCATGCTCGACGAACTCACGGCGTCGGGCGAGGTCGTGTGGGCAGGCGCGGGCTCCCTGCCCGGCAAGGACGGCTGGGTCTCCCTGTACCTGGCCGACACGGCACCCCTGCTGCTCCCCGCGCCGCACCCCCTGGAGCTCACCGCCCTCCACCAGTCCGTCCTGGACACGCTCTCCGGTGGCTACGGCCTGTTCTTCCGCCAGATCGCCGACCAGGTCCGCGCGACGACGCACCCCGACGCCACCGATCCTCAACTGGCGGACGCGCTCTGGGATCTGGCCTGGTCCGGGCGGCTCACGAACGACACGCTGGCCCCGATGCGCTCGCTCCTCGGGTCGGGCCGCACCGCGGGATCCACGGCTCATCGCGCCCGCCGCGCGATCCCGCGCGGGCGCTACGGGGGCCTCACCGCCGCCGCGCGGACCGCCTCCCGCTCGGGCCCGCCGACCGTCGCGGGCCGCTGGTCGCTACTGCCCACGGTCGACCCCGACCCGACAGTGCGCGCCCATGCCCTGGCCCGCACGCTCCTCGACCGGCACGGCGTGGTGACCCGGGGCGCCGTCGCCGCGGAGGGCGTGGAGGGCGGCTTCTCCGCGGTGTACCGCATCCTGTCCGCCTTCGAGGAGAGCGGCCAGGCCCGGCGGGGGTACGTCGTCGAGGGCCTCGGCGCCGCACAGTTCGCGATGGACGGCGCGGTGGACCGCCTGCGCGCGGCCGCGAACGCACGCGACCGCGGGGATGCCCCGCCCGACCCCTACGCCGGTCCGCCCGGGGCTCCCATGAACTCCGCGACCGACCCGTCGGCGGCCTGGGATCCGTCGTGGTCCACCGCCACCGGAGCGCACACCATCCCGGACTTCCCCCCGGACTTTCCCCCCGGCTTCTCCCCGGACGCCGTCCCGGACTTTCCCCCGGACTTCGCGGAACACAACGCCTGGCCCGCACCCGGCCGCCCAGGCCCAGGCCCGGATCGCACCGAGCGCCGCCGAAGAGCCGCGTCCAGAGCCATCGTTCTCGCCGCCGCAGACCCGGCGAACGCTTATGGCGCTGCCCTGAACTGGCCCGACTCCCCCACCGGCGCCGGACACAAGCCGGGCCGCAAGGCGGGCTCCCTGGTCGTGCTCGTCGACGGCGAGCTGACCCTCTACATGGAGCGCGGCGGCAAGACCCTGCTGGCCTGGCCGGCGTCCGAAGGCGACGCCGGCGGCCTCTCCGAGGCCGAGGTCGCCGAGGACTCCCGGCTGCCCGCCGCCGCGGAGGCACTGGCCGATGCCGCCAGAGCGGGTTCCCTCGGCACGATCACCGTGGAGCGGATCAACGGCTCCGCCGCTCTGACCTCACCGTTCTCGCCCCTCCTGGAAACAGCCGGCTTCCACGCAACCCCGCGAGGCCTACGCCTGCGCGCCTAGACCCGACCCCGCATGGAACACGCCCACCCGAACCCCCACGACATCACCCCAATCCCTCACCGGCCCACCGCTCCCCCATGCCGACCCCGCTCCTCACGCCGGCCCACGCCGACCACACCACCGCTGCCACCCGTGCCACGCTTGACCCATGCCCGAAGGAGACACCGTCCTGCAGACCGCGCGGCGGCTGCACACCGCCCTCGCAGGCCAGGTGCTCATCCGCTCCGACCTGCGCGTCCCCCGCTTCGCCACGGCCGACCTGACCGGCCGCACGGTCCTCGACGTCACCCCGCGCGGCAAGCACCTCCTCACCCGCATCGAGGGCGGCCTCACCCTGCACTCGCACCTCCGCATGGACGGCTCCTGGAAGGTCTACGCACTCGGCGAGCGCTGGACCGGCGGCCCCGGCCACCAGATCCGGGCGGTCCTCGGCAACGCCACCCGCACCGCCGTGGGCTACCGCCTCCCCGTCCTCGAACTCATGCGCACGGCCGACGAGATCAAGGTGGTCGGCCACCTCGGCCCCGACCTGCTCGGCCCGGACTGGGACGCCGAAACGGCCCTGCGCAACCTCCTCAGTGACCCGGCCCGCCCCCTCGGCGAGGCACTCCTAGACCAGCGCAATCTCGCGGGCATCGGCAACGTCTACAAGTCCGAGCTGTGCTTCCTCCTCCAGGTCACCCCATGGCTGCCCGTCGGCGAACTCCCCGACGACACGGCCGCCCGCCTCCCCGAGCTCGCCAAGAAGCTCCTCGAAGCCAATCGCGACCGCCCCGCACGCGTCACCACCGGCAGTGGCCGCCCCGGCCAGCGGCTCTACGTCTACGGCCGGGCGCCTCGCCCCTGTCTGCGCTGCCGCGCCCCGATCCGCGTGGCCGACCAGGGCGACGGCTCCCGCGACCGCCCCACCTACTGGTGCCCCTCCTGCCAACACGGCCCGACCCCACGCCCGTACGCCGAGCAGCCCCCGACCACCAGATGACACAGCCTCACCAGATAGCCCGTACAAGCTAATTGACGATCCGTCAGAAATGCTCGTACGGTCCCCTCATGCCCGTCACCGCGTACGACCTCACCGGACGCACCGCATTCGTCACCGGCGCCGCGAGCGGCATCGGACGCGCTTCCGCCCAGCTCCTGGCCGACGCCGGAGCCACCGTGCACTGCGCCGACCGCGACGCGCAGGGCCTGCACGAGACGGAGACGCTGATCAAGGCCAGGGGCGGCACGGCCCGCACCCACGCCCTCGACGTCGCGGACCGCACGCAGCTCGCCGAGGCGGTGGCCGCGGCCGTCGACGCGACGGGCCGTCTCGACGTCATGGCCGCGATCGCCGGGATCATGCACAGCAGCCCCGTCCTGGAGACCCGCGACGAGGACCTCGACCGCGTCCTCGGCATCAATTTCAAGGGGGTGCTGTACGCCTGCCAGGAGGCTGCCCGCGCCATGATCGCGACGGGCACTCGCGGCAGCATCGTCACGATGGCGTCGGGCGCCGTGGACACCGGCGGCCCCGGACTGCTCTGCTACGGCGCCTCGAAGGCCGCGGTCGTCCAGCTGACGAAGACCCTGGCGACCGAGGTCGGCCCGCAGGGCATCCGCGTCAACGCGGTCGCGCCCGGCTGGATCCGTACGCCTATGACCGGCCGCCACGACGCGTCGGAGCAGTCGCACACCGAGGCTCTGATGGTCCGGATGTCCCCGCTGGGCCGGGTGGGCGAGGCGGACGACATCGCCCACGCCGTCCTGCACTTGGCGTCGGACGCGTCATCGTTCACGACGGGCCAGATCCTCCGCCCGAACGGCGGCGTCGCCATGCCCTGGTAAGCAGACCAGCCGCAGCGGACCGCCTCGCTCTCATAGCCGCCCCATCGGCCCCCGTCGCCCCCGCAGCCGCCCCAGAAGACCGCCCCGCCCCCGCAGAAGTCCCGCCCCGCCTCACGGCCCTCGCGGCCCGGGCCCTGGGTACACAGTGCACCGGCAGCAGGCTCAGACCCCACCCACCGGCCGCCACGGATCCTTCGAACGCTCCCGCGTCAGGCGAGAAGGCCAGCCGCAGCAGGCCCCACCACCACAGCGCCCCGAAGGCCACGGCCGGTATCCAGCGCGCGTTCCGCCACACCCCGGCCGGTATTCCGCGCACGGTCCGCCACGCCACGGCCGCCACCTCCTGCCCGATGCCGGATCGGATCGAACCCGAATGCCGGCGCCACCCGGCGGCAGGGCGCTCCGGAGGCGTTCCCGCACACCGAAGGCGCTCCCGCGCACGTCGAAATCCCCTTCACCATGGCACGAATGCCCTGATGCGGGCATGTCGAGCCCGCCCCGGCACCCCGGGCCCACCGCTACACCCCGGCCCGCCCCTCCTGACACTCCGCTCCCGCCACCCAGTCCCCTCGACATGAAAAAGCCCCGGCCGATCTCCCGGCCGGGGCTTTCACACACTTATGAGTGACACCTGCACGAGGCGTCACGCCGCGCGAGTTCACGCAGCGACGACGTCCACCGCTTCCGCAGGCGCCTTGATGGTCACCCGTTCCGGTGGGACACCGGCCACGGAGACAGAATTGAGCCGCGGGCGAACCGGTGCGGGCACCGGATCAGTAGCCGCTGCCGACACGGCCAGCTCGGCGAGAGCGAGCTCGTCGCTCACCTCGCGCATGAGCTCGGACATCCGTACGTCAAGCGCGTCGCAAATAGCGGACAGCAGCTCGGAGGATGCCTCCTTCTGCCCCCGCTCCACCTCGGAGAGATAGCCGAGCGAGACTCGGGCGGACGAGGAGACTTCGCGCAGAGTACGGCCCTGGCGCTGGCGCTGCCGACGCAGCACGTCACCCAGCAGGCGACGGAGCAGAATCATCGGTGGCTCCCTCCTCGGACCGCGTAGCCGCATCCTTCACGCCCCACCGTACCGCCTTGCGCCGCGGCCGTGCGGGGAGCGATGTCGTGTTCACTCAGGGCTGTAAACATCAAAACCCCCCGTTCTGTTCCGTATCCTGTGCCCGCTCATTCTCTGCGCGTTCGCTCAAGAGCCGCTCAAGCAGCAGCTCAAGCACACTCCGTACACTCTTCATACGGATTTCCGAACGGTCGCCGTTCAACCGCAACGCGGCCACTTTCCGGCTACGAGCGAAACTGCCGGCATAAGCAACAGACCCCTCAACCCCGGCGCCGGCTCCCGCGTCAGCCCCTGTGGAGCCCGCCTCGAAGGCCGTGGAATTCCCCGGACCGGCGACGGCCACGAACACCGTCCCCACCGGCTGCCCGTCCTGCTCGTCGGGCCCGGCCACGCCTGTGGTCGCGATTCCCCAGTCCGCGCCGAGGACCCTGCGCACCCCGGTCGCCATCTGCAGGGCGACCTCGGGATCCACCGCCCCTCGCTCGGCCAGGAGAGTGCCGTCGACGCCGAGGACGTCCCGTTTCAGCTCGGTCGCATACGAGGTCACGGACCCGCGGAAGACGCGCGAGGCGCCCGGCACCGAGGTGATGTCGGCCGCCACGAGGCCGCCGGTGAGCGACTCGGCGACCGCGAGGGTCTCGCCCCGCTCGGTGAGCAGCCGGAGCACCACGGCGGCGGTGGCGAGGCCGTCCGCCCCGCCGCCGCCGACCGCTCCGGACGTCACTGCTCCGCCGCCGCCTCACGTCCGTCGCGGGCGGCACGCTCGGCCGCCATGCCCTGCCGCCGCAGCACCACGGCCTGCTTCACGTAGTCGAGGCCGGTGAGCACGGTCAGCGCGACGGCCACCGCCATCACCCAGAACCGGAAGGTGGCCAGCGGCCCGGTCAGCGCCAGGACGTACATTCCGACCGCCGTGCCCTGCGCGAGGGTCTTCATCTTGCCGCCGCGGCTGGCCGGGATCACGCCGTACCGGATGACCCAGAAGCGCAGCAGGGTGATTCCGAGCTCACGCCCGAGGATCACTCCCGTCACCCACCAGGGGAGGTCGCCGAGGCTGGAGAGACAGATGAGGGCCGCCCCCATGATCGCCTTGTCGGCGATGGGGTCGGCGATCTTCCCGAAGTCCGTGACCAGGTTGTATGTGCGCGCCAGATGCCCGTCGAAGACATCCGTGATCATGGCAACGGCGAAGGCCGCCCAGGCCCAGGCGCGCCACACGGGGTCGTAGCCGCCGTCGGTGAGCAAGAGCATGACGAAACCCGGCACGAGGAGGAGCCGGACCATGGTCAGGATGTTTGCGATGTTCCACAGGCTGGCCTGGTTGACGGCCGCAGCGCCCAGCTTCCCGCCGGGCGCCGGCCTACCGGAACCGCCCGTAGCGGACGCCGGGACTCCGGTCATCTGCCCGCCTCCTCAGAACACTCGAGCGGCTCGGCGACCAGGTCCACGCCCTGGGTGCCGATCACCTTTGCCTCGACGATACGACCCACGCTCAGGCCCTCGCTGCTCGTGAGCAGCACCTGTCCGTCCGTCTCGGGCGCCTGGTGCTCTGCGCGCCCGACAGCGCCGTCCTCGTCGTCGATGGACTCGACGAGCACGTGGACCGCCTCGCCGACGCGTTCGTCCGCGCGCTGCGAGACCAGCTCCTCGGCGAGCCGCGACACGCGCGCGAGGCGCTCGGCGACGACGTCCTCGTCGAGCTTGTGCTCGTACGTCGCAGCTTCGGTGCCCTCCTCGTCGGAGTAGCCGAAGACGCCGATCGCGTCGAGGCGGGCGCCGGTGAGGAAGCGCTCCAGCTCGGCCAGGTCGGCCTCGCTCTCGCCGGGGAAGCCCACAATGAAGTTCGACCGGACACCGGCCTGCGGCGCCTTGTCCCGGATGGTGGAGAGCAGGTCGAGGAACCGGTCGGTGTCCCCGAAGCGCCGCATGGAGCGCAGCACGGCGGGCGCCGAGTGCTGGAACGAGAGATCGAAGTACGGGACGACCTTGTCGGTGCCCGTGAGGACGTCGATGAGGCCGGGGCGCATCTCGGCGGGCTGGAGGTAGCTGACGCGCACCCGCTCGATCCCTTCGACGGCGGCCAGCTCGGGCAGCAGCGTCTCCAGGAGCCGGATGTCGCCGAGGTCCTTGCCGTACGAGGTGTTGTTCTCGGAGACGAGCATGACCTCCTTGACGCCCTGTTCGGCGAGCCAGCGCGTCTCACCGAGGACGTCGCTGGGCCGGCGCGAGATGAAGGAGCCGCGGAAGGACGGGATGGCGCAGAACGAGCAGCGGCGGTCGCAGCCGGACGCCAGCTTCACCGAGGCGACGGGGTTCGTCCCGAGGCGGCGGCGCAGCGGGGCACGGGGGCCGGACGCGGGCGCAAGACCGTCGGGCAGGTCCACGGGGGCGTGTCCGGGAAGCGCCACCTCGGCGCCCGCGTCCTGCCGCTCGGCAGGGCTGATCGGCAGCAGCTTGCGCCGGTCACGCGGGGTGTGGGAGGCGTGGATGCCGCCGTTGAGGATGGTCTGGAGCCGGTCGGAGATGTCGGCGTAGTCGTCGAAGCCGAGCACGCCGTCGGCCTCGGGCAGGGCTTCCGCCAGGTCCTTGCCGTACCGCTCGGCCATGCAGCCGACGGCCACGACGGCCTGGGTTCTGCCATGGCCCTTGAGGTCATTGGCTTCGAGAAGGGCGTCGACGGAGTCCTTCTTGGCGGCTTCGACGAAGCCACAGGTGTTGACGACAGCGACGTCTGCGGCCTCGGCGTCCTCGACGAGCTCCCAGCCGTCCGCCTCCAAGCGGCCTGCGAGCTCCTCCGAGTCCACCTCGTTACGGGCGCAGCCAAGAGTGACAAGGGCGACGGTACGGCGTTCGGGCATGGGCTCAAGACTACTTCGTCCCACCGACAGCCCCGCCCGCGAGGGTTACCCGGAGATCATCACCGGGCAACCTCCCGCTCATCCGACCTCGGGATCACCCTTGGTGTAGGTAAGGCGCTCGACCTGTCCGGGCTCGAACTCGTTGTCCACCTGCTTGCCGTTCACGTACAGCTGGATGGCGCCCGCGTCGCCGAGGACGAGGTCGACCTTCTTGTTGTCCTGGAAGGTCTTCGACTCACCCTGTTCGAGCAGGCCGTCGAACATGATCCGTCCGTTGTGGTCCTTCGCGGAGATCCAGCTGCGGCCGTCGGCCGCGTTGATCTTGACAGTGACCTTGTCGCGGGGCGCGGCCGCGATCGCGCTGTCGGTCGGGTCGGGCTTGGGGTCGGTGGGCTTGGTGGCCTTGGGAGTGTGGGTGGGCTTGGGCTTGCCGGTGGCCGGTGTCGCACCCTCGGTGGCCTGCTGCTTGGCACCGTCGTCGCTGCCGCCGAACGCGGTGAAGCCGACGAAGCCGATCACCGCGACGATCGCGGCGACCATGGCCGCCGTCCAGTTCGGCCGGCGCGGCTCGGACCTGATCCGCTCGGCCTCGAACAGCGGAGCGGCCGGCGTCGGCGCGGGCCGCCCGCCGTGCTCGTCGGCGAACCGGGCGACAAGCGGCTCGGGATCGAGGCCCACGGCGCGCGCGATGGTCCGGATGTGACCGCGGGCGTAGACGTCGCCGCCGCACCGGGAGAAGTCGTCCTCCTCGATCGCGTGCACGATCGGGACGCGCACCCGGGTGGACGTACTGACTTCGTCGACGGTCATCCCGGCGTCGACGCGCCCCTGACGGAGGACGCGTCCGATCGAGGGACGGTCGTCCGCGGGCGTGGGCGCCTGCTCGACGGCCGGCGGGGGCGTCGCGTGAAGGTCATCCGAAGGACGGTCGTCTTCAGGGGAGTTGCCGATGGACACGGGGGCGCCTTTCGAGCGTGTAACCACCTGCTGGAGGTTCAGTCTAGGGGGGGTACGAAAGGGTGGGGCAACCGGGCGGTCAGACTTTGTACGCCATCGGAATGGCCGGACACAACGGCCGGTCACCCCGATGCTGGGACACATACCCGGCCCCTCCCTCAACTTGACGTACGAGGAGGGGAAACGGTTGCCTCACGCTCCCTTACGAGTGAGCGTCGATCGCGAGTGTGAGCCGTCCGTTCTACCTGCCGGGGCGCGCGCTGTCCCTGCGACGCGCGCCTCAGGGTTGAGCCTCCCCGCGGATCACGGCGAGCACTCCATCCAGTTCGTCAGGCTTCACAAGAACGTCACGTGCCTTCGAACCCTCGCTCGGGCCCACGATGTTCCGCGACTCCATGAGGTCCATGAGCCGCCCGGCCTTCGCGAAGCCGACGCGCAGCTTGCGCTGGAGCATCGACGTGGACCCGAATTGCGTGGAAACGACCAGCTCAGCGGCCTGGCACAGCAGGTCGAGGTCGTCGCCGATGTCCTCGTCGATCTCCTTCTTCTGCTTGGTCCCGACGGTGACGTCCTCCCGGAAGACGGGCGCCATCTGGTCCTTGCAGTGCTGGACGACGGCGTGGATCTCGTTCTCGGTGACGAACGCGCCCTGCATACGGGTGGGTTTGTTCGCGCCCATCGGGAGGAAGAGCCCGTCGCCTTTGCCGATCAGCTTCTCGGCGCCGGGCTGGTCGAGGATGACGCGGCTGTCGGCGAGCGAGGAGGTGGCGAAGGCGAGCCGGGAGGGGACGTTGGCCTTGATGAGACCGGTGACCACGTCGACCGACGGGCGCTGGGTGGCGAGCACCAGGTGGATACCGGCCGCGCGCGCGAGCTGCGTGATGCGCACGATCGAGTCCTCGACGTCCCGCGGCGCGACCATCATCAGGTCCGCGAGCTCGTCGACGATGACCAGCAGATACGGGTACGTCTTCAGCTCGCGCTCGCTGCCCTCCGGCGTCTTGAGCTTGCCGTCGCGGATCGCCTGGTTGAAGTCGTCGATGTGCCGGTATCCGAACGCCGCGAGGTCGTCGTAGCGCAGGTCCATCTCACGCACGACCCACTGCAGCGCCTCGGCGGCCCGCTTGGGGTTGGTGATGATCGGCGTGATCAGGTGCGGGATGCCCTCGTAGGCGGTGAGCTCGACGCGCTTGGGGTCGACGAGGACCATGCGCACGTCCTCGGGGGTCGCCCGGCACATGATCGAGGTGATCAGGCAGTTGATGCAGGAGGACTTTCCGGAGCCGGTGGCGCCGGCGACGAGGATGTGCGGCATCTTGGCCATGTTGGCCATGACGTAGCCGCCCTCGACGTCCTTGCCGAGCGCGACGAGCATCGGGTGGTCGTCCTCGGCCGCGTCGGCGAGGCGCAGCACGTCGCCCACGTTGACCATCTCGCGGTCAGTGTTCGGGATCTCGATGCCGACGGCTGACTTGCCGGGGATGGGCGAGATGATCCGGACGTCCGGGGACGCGACGGCGTAGGCGATGTTCTTCGCCAGCGCCGTGATCTTCTCGACCTTCACGGCGGGGCCGAGCTCGATCTCGTAGCGAGTGACCGTCGGGCCGCGCGTGAAACCGGTGACGGCGGCGTCGACCTTGAACTCGGAGAAGACGTTCGACAGCGAGTGGACGACGGCGTCGTTGGCCGCGCTGCGCGACTTGCCGGGGCCGCCGCGCTCCAGGAGGTCGAGCGAGGGCAGCGAGTAGGTGATGTCGCCGGACAGCTGGAGCTGCTCGGCGCGCGGCGGGAGGTCGCGCGGGGCGTCGGGGGCCGACTTCGTCAGGTCGGGCACACCGGCCTTGGGCGCCGCGGCCGCGGGCTCCGGAGCCGCCTCCTTGGCCTCCTTCACCGAGGTCTTCGCCCGCGCGGTGGGTACCGGCGCCGTGCGCTCCGGAGCACTTTCCCGCTCCGTACCGACCCCCTGCGTCAGATCGGCGACGAGCGGCGACGGCGGCATGCCGTGCAGCACGGCCCCGTCGAGCGCGGCAGCGGCCGCCGCGGCCACGTCGACCGCGTCCATGGGCCGGGTCACGACGGGCTGCACGGGCGTGCGCCGGGGCCTGCGCCGCTTGGAGAGCGCCTCCCGCTCCGCTTGGTCGGGGTCGTACGCCTCCGGGTCCGCCGGGCGCCGCCTGGAGCGCGCGGGCAGGGACTCGCGCCACCGGTCGTCGTAGCGCTCGTCGTCGTCCGTCGCACCGTCGGCGCCGAGAAGGTCGTCCTCGGGGTCCGGATGGACGACGCCGAGCTTCACGCCGAGCAGCCGCAGCCGCTGCGGGATAGCGTTCACGGGCGTCGCGGTGACCACGAGTAGTCCGAAGACGGTGAGCAGGACAAGGAGCGGTACCGCAAGCACCTCTCCCATGGTGAAGCTCAGCGGGGCGGAGGCGCCCCAGCCGATGAGCCCTCCGGCGTCCCTTATGGCCTGCATGCCGTCGGTGCGGGCGGGCGAGCCGCAGGCGATGTGGACCTGGCCGAGCACGCCGATGACGAGCGCGGACAGGCCGATCACGATGCGCCCGTTGGCCTCGGGCTTCTCGGGGTGCCGGATGAGGCGTACGGCGATGCCGCCGAGCAGCAGCGGTACGAGCAGGTCGAGGCGGCCGAACGAGCCCGTGACGAGCATTTCGACGAGGTCGCCGACGGGTCCGCGCAGATTGGACCAGGTGCCCGCCGCGACGATCAGCGCCAGGCCGAGGAGCAGGAGTGCGAGGCCGTCCTTGCGGTGTGCCGGGTCGAGTCCCTTGGCGCCACGTCCTATGCCGCGCAACATCGCGCCCACGCTGTGCGCGACGCCGAGCCAGAGCACGCGTGCGAGCCGGTACACGCCCCCGGTGGGGCTGGGCGCCGGCTTGGGCGCGGGCTTCTTCGCCGCGGCTTTCCTCGGGGGCGCCTTCTTGGCCGCGGGCTTCTTCGCGACCGCCTTCTTGGCAGGGGCCTTCTTCGCCGGAGCCTTGGTCGGGGCGGCCGCCTTCTTCGCGGGCGACTTCTTGGCTGCGGGACGTGAGGCCATGGGTGTGAGGTTACCGGTGGAGACCACCGCGGACACGTGTGCCTACTGCTTCACCCGTCCGTGTCGCGGATCGGTGTGCCCGGAGGTGACGCTTCCTCAAAAGGTGGGCTGCTGCTCAGTTCTGCGAGGGAAGTGACGGTGCGCCGCTTCCCGTGCCGGGCTCCAGGGCGTCAAGAGCACGGCGCAGTCCGGTGAGTTTGCGCTCGAGATGAGCTGCCGTGGCGACCGCGGCTGCGTCCGCCGACTCGTCGTCGAGCTGCTTCGAGAGCGCCTCGGCCTGCTCCTCAACGGCCGCGAGCCGCGCGGAGAGTTCGGCCAGCAGCCCGGCCGGCTCCTTGGAGTCGCCTACGTCGGACTTCCCGCCGCCCTCGAGCTGGAGCCGCAGCAGGGCTGCCTGCTCCCGCAGTTGGCAGTTCTTCATGTACAGCTCGACGAAGACCGAGACCTTCGCACGCAGGACCCACGGGTCGAACGGTTTCGAGATGTAGTCCACCGCACCGGCCGCGTACCCACGGAACGTGTGGTGCGGGCCGTGGTTGATGGCCGTGAGGAAAATGATCGGGATGTCGCGTGTCCGCTCACGGCGCTTGATGTGCGCCGCGGTTTCGAAACCGTCCATTCCCGGCATCTGAACATCCAGCAGAATGACCGCGAAATCGTCCGTGAGTAGCGCCTTGAGTGCTTCCTCCCCGGACGATGCCCGCACCAGTGTCTGATCGAGCGCGGAGAGGATGGCCTCCAGCGCCAGCAGATTCTCCGGCCGGTCATCGACCAGGAGGATCTTGGCCTTCTGCACCATGGCCCGCCCTCCTCGCCCCGGCATGGGGCCGCCCCTGTCCGCAGGACTTGGGGCGGCTCCGGAAGCCGCCCCAGGGGGCGACTCCCTTGCGTCGCCCGTCCTTGTGCCGGTCATGGTAGCCGCACCCCGCCTGTCGCCACACCCTGTCACCGCGATGTCACTGTGCACGTAGCACAAACGCAGTGGGAGACCAGAAGGTTCCCCGAATACCGCACTTCTACACGGCTTCGGCCACACTCAGTCAACAACTGCTCAGTAACGCACACCTACCCGGTCACTCCCCGCGCATCCACTGCTCCATCACCGTCAGCAGATGATCCGGATCGACCGGCTTCGTGACGTAGTCGGAGGCCCCGGACTCGATGGCCTTCTCCCTGTCGCCCTTCATCGCCTTCGCCGTGAGCGCGATGATCGGCAGCCCGGCGAACTGCGGCATCCTGCGGATCGCCGTCGTCGTCGCGTAGCCGTCCATCTCCGGCATCATGATGTCCATCAGGACGACCGTCACGTCGTCGTGCTGTTCTAGGACCTCGATCCCCTCCCGGCCGTTCTCGGCGTACAGCACGGACAGACCGTGCTGCTCCAGGACGCTGGTGAGCGCGAAGACGTTACGGATGTCGTCGTCGACGATGAGCACCTTCTCGCCACCGAAGAGCAACGTGCGTCGCTCCTGCGGCGCCTCTTCCTGGCCGGTCCCCGCCCACTGCTCCTGGGCACGGTCCTGCGCGGGCTCCACGGGCGCCTGCTGCCCAGGCTGTCCCGGCAGCGCCGGCCTCTGTTCGGACGCGGCCACCTGCTTGCGGCGCCGCCTGAAGAGCGCGGCGGGACCGTGCTGGGTGTCCTGGTACGACCTGACCTCCGGCGGCATCGACGCCTCGGGCGGCATGACACCCTCCATCGGCACGGCGTGCATCCCCGGCTCGATGGACGGGGCGAGCTGCGGGTAGCCCTGCGGCGGCAGTTCGCTCGCGTGCAGCGGCATGTACAGCGTGAACGTGGAGCCACGGCCCGGCTCGCTCTGCGCGTGGATCTCACCGCCGAGGAGCCGCGCGATCTCACGGCTGATGGACAGGCCGAGGCCCGTACCGCCGTACTTGCGGCTCGTCGTCCCGTCGGCCTGCTTGAACGCCTCGAAGATCACCCGCATCTTGCTGGCCGCGATGCCGATGCCGGTGTCGGTCACGGAGAAGGCGATCAGGTCGCCGTCCGCCTCCTGCAGGGAGCCCGCTTCGAGCAGCTGCTCACGGATGGCGTTGGGCACGTCCGCGCCCGCCGGCCTGATGACCAGTTCGACGGCTCCGGAGTCGGTGAACTTGACGGCGTTGGACAGCAGGTTGCGCAGCACCTGGAGCAGGCGCTGTTCGTCCGTGTGGAGCGTCGCGGGCAGTTCGGGAGAGACCCGTACGGAGAAGTCGAGGCCCTTCTCCGCGGTCAGCGGGCGGAAAGTGGCCTCTACGTAGTCGACGAGTTGCACCAGCGCGATGCGGGTCGGCGACACGTCCATCTTGCCCGCCTCGACCTTCGACAGGTCGAGGATGTCGTTGATCAGCTGGAGCAGGTCGGAACCGGCGCCATGGATCGTCTCGGCGAACTCGACCTGCTTCGGGGTCAGGTTCGAGTCCGCGTTGTCGGCGAGCAACTTGGCCAGAATCAGCAGGGAGTTGAGCGGCGTACGCAGCTCGTGCGACATGTTCGCCAGGAACTCGGACTTGTACCGCATGGAGACCGCGAGCTGCTCGGCACGCTCCTCCAGGACCTGCCTGGCCTCTTCGATCTCGGTGTTCTTGACCTCGATGTCGCGGTTCTGCTGGGCGAGCAGCTCGGCCTTCTCCTCCAGCTCCGCGTTGGACGCCTGGAGCGCCTTCTGCCGGTTCTCCAACTCGGCGGAACGCTCGCGCAGTTGCTCGGTGAGCTCCTGCGACTGCTTGAGCAGCACCTCCGTCTTCGTGTTGACGGAAATGGTGTTCACGCTTGTCGCGATCATCTCGGCGATCTGGTTCAGGAAGTCCTTCTGGATCTGCGTGAACGGCTGGAACGTCGCCAGCTCGATCACACCGAGGACCGTCCCCTCGAAGAGCACCGGCAGCACGATGACATGTGCGGGCGGCGCCTCCCCGAGGCCGGAAGCGATCTTCAGATAGCCCTGCGGCACGTTCTCCACGAGAATCGCGCGCCTCTCCTGGGCCGCGGTCCCGATCAGCGTCTCACCGGGCCGGAAGGACGTCGGCATGGACCCCATCGAGTAGCCGTAACTGCCAAGCATGCGCAGCTCGTACGCGTCCTCGGGCGCGCCACCGGCCTCCGCCTCGTCCGTCGGCAGCGCCAGGAAGAACGCGCCGTGCTGGGCGGAGACGACCGGCGTCAGCTCGCTCATGATCAGCGAGGCCACGTCCTCGAGGTCGCGGCGGCCCTGCATAAGGCCGGAGATGCGCGCCAGGTTGCCCTTCAGCCAGTCCTGCTCCTCGTTGGCGATCGTGGTGTCGCGCAGGTTGGAGATCATTTTGTTGATGTTGTCCTGGAGGACCTGGATCTCGCCCGCCGCGTCGACGTCGATCTTGAGGTTCAGGTCGCCGCGGGTCACCGCCGTGGCGACGGCCGCGATGGCGCGCACCTGACGGGTCAGGTTTCCGGCCATCTCGTTCACGGACTCGGTCAGGTCGCGCCAGGTGCCGTCGACGTCGCGCACGCGCGCCTGACCGCCGAGCTGGCCCTCCGTACCCACCTCACGGGCGACCCGCGTCACCTGCTCGGCGAACGAGGACAGCTGGTCGACCATCGTGTTGATGGTCGTCTTGAGCTCGAGGATCTCGCCGCGCGCGTCGATGTCGATCTTCTTGGTCAGGTCGCCCTTGGCGATGGCGGTCGTGACCATCGCGATGTTGCGGACCTGTCCGGTCAGGTTCGACGCCATGCCGTTCACGGACTCGGTGAGGTCCTTCCACGTACCGGAGACTCCCGGGACGCGGGCCTGCCCGCCGAGGATGCCGTCGGTGCCCACCTCGCGGGCCACCCGGGTCACCTGGTCGGCGAACGAACTCAGCGTCGTCACCATGATGTTGACCGTGTCGGCGAGCTGCGCGACCTCGCCGCGCGCCTCGACCGTGACCTTCTTGGTGAGGTCTCCGTTGGCGACGGCCGTCGCGACCTGCGAGATGTTGCGCACCTGGCTGGTCAGGTTGTTGGCCATCAGGTTGACGTTGTCGCTGAGGTCCTTCCAGATGCCCGTGACGCCCCGCACGCGCGCCTGACCGCCCAGCTGGCCCTCCGTACCCACCTCACGGGCCACGCGGGTCACCTGCTCGGCGAACGACGACAGCTGGTCCACCATCGTGTTGACGGTCGTGACGAGTTCGAGGATCTCGCCCTTCGCGTCGACGGTGATCTTCTTGGACAGGTCGCCCCGCGCGACGGCCGTGGTGACCTCGGCGATGTTGCGCACCTGAAGGGTCAGGTTGTTGGCCATGCCGTTCACGGACTGCGTGAGGTCCTTCCAGGTGCCGGAGACACCCTGGACCTCGGCCTGCCCGCCGAGGATGCCCTCCGTACCCACCTCGCGAGAGACCCGCGTGACCTGCTCGGCGAAGTTCGAGAGCTGGTCCACCATCGTGTTGAGGGTGTTCTTCAGCTCCAGGATCTCGCCGCGCGCGTCCACGTCGATCTTCTGCGACAGGTCACCGCGCGCCACCGCCGTGGCGACCTGCGCGATGTTACGCACCTGGGCGGTGAGGTTGCCGGCCATGCCGTTCACGGAGTCGGTCAGGTCGCGCCACACACCGGCGACGCCGGGCACCTGCGCCTGACCGCCGAGCCGGCCCTCCGTACCCACCTCGCGTGCCACCCGCGTCACCTGGTCGGCGAACGCGGAGAGCTGGTCGACCATCGTGTTGATGGTGTTCTTGAGTTCGAGGATCTCGCCGCGCGCGTCCACGTCGATCTTCTGCGACAGGTCGCCCCGCGCCACCGCCGTGGTCACCTGCGCGATCTGGCGCACCTGCGAAGTCAGGTTGCCCGCCATGAAGTTGACGGAGTCCGTGAGTTCCTTCCAGGTACCGGACACGCCGTCCACACGCGCCTGACCGCCGAGGCGGCCCTCGGTGCCCACGTCGCGCGCCATGCGCGTCACCTGGTCGGCGAACGAGGACAGCTGGTCCACCATCGTGTTCACGGTGTTCTTCAGCTGGAGCATCTCGCCGGACACGTCGACGGTGACCTTCTGCGACAGGTCGCCGTTGGCCACCGCCGTCGTCACCTGCGCGATGTTGCGGACCTGGCCCGTCAGGTTGCGGAAGGCCGTGTTGACGGAGTCCGTCAGGTCCTTCCACGTACCGGCCGCGCCCTGCACGTGCGCCTGGCCGCCCAGCTCACCCTCGACACCGATCTCCCGCGCCACGCGCGTGACTTCCGAGCCGAACGCGGAGAGCTGATCGACCATCGTGTTGACGGTGTTCTTCAGTTCGAGCATCTCGCCGGCGACATCGACGGTCACCTTCTGCGAGAGATCACCGTTCGCCACCGCCGTCGTGACGGTCGCGATGTCGCGCACCTGAGTGGTCAGATTCCGGAAGACCGTGTTCACCGAATCGGTGAGGTCCTTCCACGTTCCCGCCGCACCCGGCACATTCGCCTGGCCGCCGAGCTGCCCTTCCGCACCGACCTCGTTGGCCACGCGCGTGACCTCGTCGGCGAAGGTGCGCAGCGTCTCGGTCATCTGGTTGATCGTCTCGGCGAGCTGGGCGACCTCACCGCGTGCCGACACCGTCACCTTCTGCGACAGATCACCATTGGCGACCGCCGTCGTGACCTGAGCGATCCCGCGCACCTGGGCCGTCAGGTTGCCGGCCATAAGATTTACGGAATCGGTGAGGTCCTTCCACACACCCGCCACACCCGGCACCTGTGCCTGGCCGCCGAGCTCACCTTCCGTGCCCACCTCGCGGGCCACCCGGGTCACTTCTGAGGAGAACGACGACAGCTGGTCCACCATCGTGTTGACGGTGTTCTTCAGCTCCAGCATCTCGCCCGCGACGTGAACTGTGACCTTCCGGGACAGATCGCCCTTTGCCACCGCGGTCGTCACGAGAGCAATGTCACGCACCTGGGCCGTCAGCCGGTACGCCATGGTGTTGACCGAATCCGTGAGGTCCTTCCACGAACCGGACATACCGCGCACCCGGGCCTGACCGCCCAGCTTGCCCTCCGTGCCCACCTCACTGGCCACCCGTGTGACCTCGTCGGTGAACGTCGACAGCTGGTCCACCAGGTTGTTGACGGTGCGCCCGACCTTGAGGAACTCGCCCCGCAGCGGATGGCCGTTGCCGTCCGGCACCTGCGAGCGCAGCTCCATGCGCGGCGACAGATCGCCCTCCGCGACCGCCGTGAGCACCCGTCCGACCTCGGAGACCGGGCGTACGAGGTCGTCGACCAGGGCGTTCGAAGCGTTGATCGCCGCGGCCCACGAGCCCTCACAGGCGCCCGTCTCGAGCCGTTCGGTGAGCTTTCCCTCACGCCCGACCATCCGCCGCACCCGCGACAGCTCGCCGGTGAGGTGCAGATTCCGGTCCGCGACCTCGTTGAAGACCGCCGCGATCTCGGTCATGAGGCCGTCGCCCGACACCGTGAGCCGCTTGCGGAAGTTGCCGTCCCGCATCGCCACAAGCCCGGCGAGCAGTCTGTTCAGGGCAGCGGTGTCCACCGCTGTGGTCCCATTGCGCGGTTTACGCTGTTTCGCCAGGGACTGTCCGCCCTTTGCGCGCGTATTCGTGCCTCGCGACGCTGCGCCAGACTCCACTGTGTCCCTCCCGCAAGGGTTGGCCGTACTGCTCGGATTGCTCGGGTTCTCTTCGGAAGCCTGCCCAGTGTTTCACCATGGCAGAACCAGGCCATAACAGTTCGGCAGCTTCGCACACCGTCCGCACACCCTCCGGGCGGAAACACTGGCGACCGGCATCCGCATGGACGGCGAAGGTAAGTAACCTTGGCACCGGCTGTCCACCCACCCCGGTCCGCCCGGCCAGGGCGGTGGCACGAGGACTACGGGCACCGGAGGGGGCGGCCGCGCCATGAGTTCGGGAGACCTGGGCGTCGAGACTCGTACGACTGATACAGGGAGTTCTGTGATCACCGCGCGCGCGGCTGCCACCTTCGACCCCGTCGGGCGGTCCGTCGCGACCGCCCGCGCCTTTGTGCGCGACACCCTCCAGGGGTGGGGCTTCCCCGACATCATCGACGACGCGGTCGTCCTGACCAGCGAGCTCGTGACAAACGCCGTGGTGCACGCCGGCACCTCCGCTGAAGTCCTGTGCCTGCGCACCGACGACGGCGTACGCATCGAGGTCGCCGACCGCTATCCGGAGCGCGAGATCCCGCTCCAGCAGTCCGCGATCAACATGGGCAGCCCCGACCGTGAGGGCGGCCGCGGCCTCCAGCTCTGCGCGGCCCTCGCCACCCGCTGGGGCGTCGACTACACGCCGACGCACAAACTCGTCTGGTTCCAACTCGCCCTTCCCCAGCGTTCGGTGGGCACCCGCACCGCGGGGCCCGCGCTCCCCACCGACCTCCTCCCGCTGGCCGACGGCAGAGTCCGGGTCGCCGTCGTCCAGATCGACAGCACGGGAGCCGTCGCCGCCTGGAGCGAGGACGCGGAGCACCTGTTCGGATATGTCGCCGAACAGGTCGTCGGCAAACCCCTCACCGACTTCGCGGCCTGGCCGCACACCCCCGGCACGAGCACGGGAATCGCCGACGCGCTGCAATTCTCGCGCTGGGAGGGCAGTTACGGCATCCGCGGCGCCAACGGCCGCGTGACCCCCGTCTACGCGTCCCACCTCCGCGTCCGCGACGCCGACGGCGAGCCCTCCACGGTCTGCCTCCTCGTCCGCGACCACGAGCGCGCCGTCCTCCAGACCCCGCTGCGCGGCCAGACCACCTCGGAGAGCGGCACGCTGTCCGAGGGCAACGCGTCCGACCCGTTCGAGGTCTTCATCGGCTCACCCGCCCCCGACGACCTCGACGGCCTGCTCCAGCGCACGGTCGAACGCGCCCGCGACATGCTCGACGGCGACTCCGCCTTCCTGCTGCTCGCGACGGACGACGAGACCGAACTGGAGGTCCGCGCCTCCACAGGCCTTCCCTCGGCCCGCCAGCGCTTCGCCCGCGTCCCCGTGGAGGTGGGCCCCGGCCGCTACGGCTCGGCCCGCATGCCGGCCGTCCACGAGGACCTCACGGTCGTCCCCGGCGCCGTCCCGCTCCTCAACGGCACGGGCATGCGTTCGGTCGTCACGGTCCCGCTCAAGGTCGAGGGCCGCCTCACCGGCTCCCTCGGCGTCGCAGCCGAGGCACCCGACCGGTACTCGAACGAGGAGGCCCTGCGCCTCCAGTTCGCTGCCGACCGCATCGCACTGGCCGTCGAGTCGGCCCGTCTCGGCGAGCTCGAAAAGCTCCGCCGCGGCTCCCTCAGCTTCCTCGTCGAGGCCTCCGACCTCCTCGCCGGCACCCTCGACCGCGACCAGACCCTGGCCCTGATGGCCCAGATGACGGTCCCGACGCTCGCCACCTGGTGCGCCGTCTACACGATCGCTGACCAGTCCTCGGAGCCGTATCTCTCGTACGTCCTGCACGAGGACGAGGAGCGCATCGACGGCCTCAAGGCACTCCTCTCCAAGATCGCCCCGCCCGACCCGGTCCCCAGCCCCGGAGCCCGCGTCTGGGCGGCGCCCGCCGAGGCGGCCCACCAGGCGGCTCTACGGACGTCCATGCGCAGCCTCGGCCTCGGCGCACCCGCCAGCGTCAGCTCGGGCATCGGCACAACCCTCGCGACGGCGTCCGCGGTCGGCGGCGAGACGGTCGTCCTCCCTCTGGTCGCCCGCAACCGCGTCATCGGCATGCTCACGCTCGGCAAGCCGTCCGACGAACACTTCCGCCAGGAAATCCTGGAACTGGCCGAGGACTTGAGCCGCCGTGCCGCGCTCGCCCTGGACAACGCGCGCCTCTACTCGGAGCGCATGGCCATCAGCCAGTCCCTCCAGCGAAGCCTGCTCCCACCGGAGCTGCCGCACATCCCGGGTGTCGAGGTAGAGGTCATCTACCGCGCGGCCGGCGAGGGCAACGAGGTGGGCGGCGACTTCTACGACCTGTTCCCGATCCGCGACGGCGCCTACGGCTTCGCCATCGGCGACGTCTGCGGTACGGGACCCGAGGCCGCGGCAGTGACCGGCCTGGCCCGTCACGCCCTGCGCCTCCTGGCCCGCGAGGGCTTCGGCGGCCCCGCGGTCCTGGAGCGCCTGAACGCCGCGATCCTCGACGAGGGCGCCCGCAGCCGCTTCCTCACGCTTCTCTACGGTGAGTTGTGGCCGCAGGAGGACGGCTCGGCGGTCCTGAAGATGGTTTGCGCCGGCCACCCGCTCCCTCTGCGCCTGCGCCAGGACGGCACGGTCGAACCGTACGCGGAGCCGCAGCCGCTCCTCGGGGTCATGGAGGACCTGGAGCTCTACGAGCAGACGACGACACTCGACCCGGGCGACGTTCTCCTCTGCGTCACGGACGGCATCACCGAGCGTCGCGAAGGCACGCGCATGCTCGGCGACGACGGCCTGGCGGACGTCCTGACGACCTGTACGGGCCTGACGGCCGGCGCGGTGGCGGCCCGCATCATGCGCGCGGTCGAGCGTTTCGCGTCTGACGCCCCTTCGGACGACATGGCCATCCTGACGATGCGCGTCCCGGAACTCCAGAAGGACTGAGAGACCCAACGCAAAAGGCCCCCGCCCGAAAGGGCGGAGGCCTTTATGTCTGAGCCCCCAAGCGGAATCGAACCGCTGACCTTCTCCTTACCATGGAGACGCTCTACCGACTGAGCTATAGGGGCCTGTTGCTTTCCCGGAGTTTCCCCCGCAGCAACGGAATTAAGCATACCCGAACTTCAGCACGGTACGAACCGCCCCGCCTGCGCGTCAGAAAGCAGGCTGCAGCAGCCCGCCGAGCGCATTGCACGCGGAGACGACCCTCTGCAGCTCGCGCCGCGAGAGCGTGGCACTGACGGGCAGCGCCAGAGTCTCGTCGGCGGCCCGCTCGGTCTCCGGCAGCGCGACGTCACGCCGGAACCGCGGCAGCCGGTGCACGGGCGTCTTCACGGGCACGCGGCAGTCAATTCCCCTGGCCCGTATCGCATGTGCGAAGGCGTCACGGTCGGGCCGCCCGTTGCCGGGCACCCGGACGACGTACTGCTGGTAGGTGTGCCGCTCGCTCCCGGCGGGTGTCTGTACGCCGCTGAGCCGCGCGTTCAGATATCCGGCGTGCGCCCGCCGCTTGGCGAGCCCGTCGTGCGGCTGCTCCGATTCGCCCTGCTCCAGGACCAGCAGCCCGCGCCGCCCACCGATCTCCCGAAGCCGCGCCACATCGGCCGGCTGCCCGAAGCGGTGTACGGCGATGATCGCCGCGGTGTGTACGCTGACGCCGCCCTCGACCGAGGCGGGGGCGAGGCAGTACGTGTCCGGGTCTATGTCCGCG
Source organism: Streptomyces sp. DS1-CR2 (assembly GCF_055760475.1). NCBI lineage: Bacteria > Bacillati > Actinomycetota > Actinomycetes > Kitasatosporales > Streptomycetaceae > Streptomyces > Streptomyces sp. DS1-CR2. The sequence goes on along the minus strand of NZ_CM147085.1, from coordinate 6,351,284 downwards.
AACACGGGCCTGGCTCCGGCCAGTTCGACGGCCTCCGCGACCTCGATGTTTCCGTAGGCGGGCACGATGACCTCGTCACCGGTTCCGATACCGGCGGCCCTCAGCATTGCAACTGTCCCCATGACACGGGATGTTGGCTGCGCAACGTGAACGACAAGTGACGCAAAACAAAAAAGAGCTGGTCCCTGAACCGAAGTTCAGGGACCAGCTCTATAAAATTAGTTCGGCGGCGTCCTACTCTCCCACAGGGTCCCCCCTGCAGTACCATCGGCGCTGTGAGGCTTAGCTTCCGGGTTCGGAATGTAACCGGGCGTTTCCCTCACGCTATGACCACCGAAACACTATGAAACTGTCAACCGCACCACGCTCTGTGACAAACGTGGGGTTGTTCGTGGTTTCAGAACCAACACAGTGGACGCGAGCAACTGAGGACAAGCCCTCGGCCTATTAGTACCAGTCACCTCCACCCGTTACCGGGCTTCCAGATCTGGCCTATCAACCCAGTCGTCTACTGGGAGCCTTAACCCCTCAAAGGGGGTGGGAGTCCTCATCTCGAAGCAGGCTTCCCGCTTAGATGCTTTCAGCGGTTATCCTTTCCGAACGTAGCCAACCAGCCATGCCCTTGGCAGGACAACTGGCACACCAGAGGTTCGTCCGTCCCGGTCCTCTCGTACTAGGGACAGCCCTTCTCAAGACTCCTACGCGCACAGCGGATAGGGACCGAACTGTCTCACGACGTTCTAAACCCAGCTCGCGTACCGCTTTAATGGGCGAACAGCCCAACCCTTGGGACCGACTCCAGCCCCAGGATGCGACGAGCCGACATCGAGGTGCCAAACCATCCCGTCGATATGGACTCTTGGGGAAGATCAGCCTGTTATCCCCGGGGTACCTTTTATCCGTTGAGCGACGGCGCTTCCACAAGCCACCGCCGGATCACTAGTCCCGACTTTCGTCCCTGCTCGACCCGTCGGTCTCACAGTCAAGCTCCCTTGTGCACTTACACTCAACACCTGATTACCAACCAGGCTGAGGGAACCTTTGGGCGCCTCCGTTACTCTTTAGGAGGCAACCGCCCCAGTTAAACTACCCATCAGACACTGTCCCTGATCCGGATCACGGACCCAGGTTAGACATCCAGCACGACCAGAGTGGTATTTCAACGACGACTCCCCCTGAACTGGCGTCCAGAGTTCACAGTCTCCCACCTATCCTACACAAGCCGAACCGAACACCAATATCAAACTGTAGTAAAGGTCCCGGGGTCTTTCCGTCCTGCTGCGCGAAACGAGCATCTTTACTCGTAGTGCAATTTCACCGGGCCTATGGTTGAGACAGTCGAGAAGTCGTTACGCCATTCGTGCAGGTCGGAACTTACCCGACAAGGAATTTCGCTACCTTAGGATGGTTATAGTTACCACCGCCGTTTACTGGCGCTTAAGTTCTCAGCTTCGCACACCCGAAAGTGCACTAACCGGTCCCCTTAACGTTCCAGCACCGGGCAGGCGTCAGTCCGTATACATCGCCTTACGGCTTCGCACGGACCTGTGTTTTTAGTAAACAGTCGCTTCTCGCTGGTCTCTGCGGCCACCCCCAGCTCATGAAGTAAATCCAATCACCGGTGATGGCCCCCCTTCTCCCGAAGTTACGGGGGCATTTTGCCGAGTTCCTTAACCATAGTTCACCCGAACGCCTCGGTATTCTCTACCTGACCACCTGAGTCGGTTTAGGGTACGGGCCGCCATGAAACTCGCTAGAGGCTTTTCTCGACAGCATAGGATCATCCACTTCACCACAATCGGCTCGGCATCAGGTCTCAGCCTTAATGTGTGACGGATTTACCTGCCACACGGCCTACACCCTTACCCCGGGACAACCACCGCCCGGGCTGGACTACCTTCCTGCGTCACCCCATCACTCACCTACTACAAGTCTGGTCCGTCGGCTCCACCACTTTCCTTTCCCCGAAGGGTCCGGAACGGCTTCACGGACTTAGCATCGCCTGATTCAATGTTTGACGCTTCACAGCGGGTACCGGAATATCAACCGGTTATCCATCGACTACGCCTGTCGGCCTCGCCTTAGGTCCCGACTTACCCTGGGCAGATCAGCTTGACCCAGGAACCCTTAGTCAATCGGCGCACACGTTTCTCACGTGTGTATCGCTACTCATGCCTGCATTCTCACTCGTGAACCGTCCACAACTCGCTTCCGCGGCTGCTTCACCCGGCACACGACGCTCCCCTACCCATCCCAGCAGGCGTTGGCCCTATAGCTGGAATGACACGACTTCGGCGGTACGCTTGAGCCCCGCTACATTGTCGGCGCGGAATCACTAGACCAGTGAGCTATTACGCACTCTTTCAAGGGTGGCTGCTTCTAAGCCAACCTCCTGGTTGTCTGTGCGACTCCACATCCTTTCCCACTTAGCGTACGCTTAGGGGCCTTAGTCGATGCTCTGGGCTGTTTCCCTCTCGACCATGGAGCTTATCCCCCACAGTCTCACTGCCGCGCTCTCACTTACCGGCATTCGGAGTTTGGCTAAGGTCAGTAACCCGGTAGGGCCCATCGCCTATCCAGTGCTCTACCTCCGGCAAGAAACACACGACGCTGCACCTAAATGCATTTCGGGGAGAACCAGCTATCACGGAGTTTGATTGGCCTTTCACCCCTAACCACAGGTCATCCCCCAGGTTTTCAACCCTGGTGGGTTCGGTCCTCCACGAAGTCTTACCTCCGCTTCAACCTGCCCATGGCTAGATCACTCCGCTTCGGGTCTTGAGCGCGCTACTAAACCGCCCTATTCGGACTCGCTTTCGCTACGGCTTCCCCACACGGGTTAACCTCGCAACGCACCGCAAACTCGCAGGCTCATTCTTCAAAAGGCACGCAGTCACGACTGCATGTGCAAGCACATACAGCGACGCTCCCACGGCTTGTAGGCACACGGTTTCAGGTACTATTTCACTCCGCTCCCGCGGTACTTTTCACCATTCCCTCACGGTACTATCCGCTATCGGTCACCAGGGAATATTTAGGCTTAGCGGGTGGTCCCGCCAGATTCACACGGGATTTCTCGGGCCCCGTGCTACTTGGGTGTCTCTCAAACGAGCCGCTGATGTTTCGACTACGGGGGTCTTACCCTCTACGCCGGACCTTTCGCATGTCCTTCGCCTACATCAACGGTTTCTGACTCGTCCTGTCGCCGGCAGACGACAGAAGAGAGATCCCACAACCCCACATGCGCAACCCCTGCCGGGTATCACACGCATATGGTTTGGCCTCATCCAGTTTCGCTCGCCACTACTCCCGGAATCACGGTTGTTTTCTCTTCCTGCGGGTACTGAGATGTTTCACTTCCCCGCGTTCCCTCCACACTGCCTATGTGTTCAGCAGCGGGTGACAGCCCATGACGACTGCCGGGTTTCCCCATTCGGAAACCCCCGGATCAAAGCCTGGTTGACGACTCCCCGGGGACTATCGTGGCCTCCCACGTCCTTCATCGGTTCCTGGTGCCAAGGCATCCACCGTGCGCCCTTAAAAACTTGGCCACAGATGCTCGCGTCCACTGTGCAGTTCTCAAACAACGACCAACCACCCGTCACAACCCACCGAAGCAGATCTTTACCGGGGCCGGCACTGAAGGCGACCGTCTCGGCCGTACCTTCAGACACCCAACAGCGTGCCCGACACCCTTCCCGCTCCCCTCAACGTTCCACGCCCCGAAGGGGCAGTACTTGCAGGAGAAGACGATCAAGTGTGCCGAATAGTCAACGTTCCACCC
>NZ_CM147085.1:3782500-6345000 GCF_055760475.1 Streptomyces sp. DS1-CR2 | reverse complement strand
CGACGATTCTGGCCTTGCCGCCGACGAGGTCGACGACTACGCCGTCCTCGGCGATCACGATGCGGTCGTGCGGGACGCCGGTGAGGGCGCCGAGCTCGGCGTTGGCGCGCAGGTGGCGCCATTCGCCGTGGACCGGCATCAGGTTCTTCGGCTTGCAGATGTTGTAGAAGTACAGCAGCTCGCCGGCCGAGGCGTGGCCCGAGACGTGGACCTTGGCGTTGCCCTTGTGGACGACGTTCGCGCCCCAGCGGGTCAGGCCGTTGATGACGCGGTAGACCGCGTTCTCGTTGCCCGGGATCAGGGACGACGCCAGGATCACCGTGTCGCCGGAGACGATCCGGATCTGGTGGTCGCGGTTGGCCATGCGGGACAGCGCGGCCATCGGTTCGCCCTGCGAGCCGGTGCAGACGAGGACGATCTCGCTGTCCGGGAGGTCGTCGAGCGTCTTGACGTCCACGACCAGGCCCGGCGGGACCTTCAGGTAGCCGAGGTCACGGGCGATGCCCATGTTGCGCACCATCGAGCGGCCGACGAAGGCGACCCGGCGGCCGTACTCGTGAGCGGCGTCCAGGATCTGCTGGATGCGGTGCACGTGGCTGGCGAAGGACGCGACGATGATGCGCTTCTGAGCGCCCGCGAAGACGCCGCGGATCACGTTCGAGATGTCGCGCTCGGGCGGGACGAAGCCCGGGACCTCGGCGTTCGTCGAGTCGGTGAGGAGAAGGTCGATGCCTTCCTCGCCGAGCTTGGCGAACGTGGGGAGGTCCGTGAGGCGGCGGTCCAGCGGGAGCTGGTCCATCTTGAAGTCGCCGGTGTGGACGACCATGCCGGCCGGCGTGCGGATGGCGACCGCGAGCGCGTCCGGGATGGAGTGGTTGACCGCCACGAACTGGCAGTCGAAGGGGCCCAGGCGTTCGCGGTCGCCCTCGGCGACCTCGAGCGTGTACGGGCGGATGCGGTGCTCCTGGAGCTTCGCCTCGATGAGGGCGAGCGTCAGCTTGGAGCCGATCAGCGGGATGTCCGGCTTTTCGCGCAGGAGGTACGGGACGCCGCCGATGTGGTCCTCGTGGCCGTGCGTGAGCACGATGCCGTCGATGTCGTCGAGGCGGTCCCTGATGGACGTGAAGTCCGGAAGGATCAGGTCGATGCCGGGCTGCTCCTCCTCAGGGAAGAGCACGCCGCAGTCGACGATGAGCAGGCGGCCGTCGTACTCGAAGACCGTCATGTTGCGGCCGATCTCACCGAGGCCGCCGAGCGGGGTGACGCGCAGGCCGCCCTTCGGGAGCTTCGGCGGGGCGCCGAGTTCAGGATGCGGATGACTCAAAAGACTCTCCTCACCACGCGCGCCACATACCTGTTAGGCACGTGGCGCGCGTGACGTTCGTGCAGTAGCAGTTGTCTTGTGTGGGTGCAGGAGCTGTGTCCTGCGGGCGTGCGTATTCAGTTGTGAAGTCTGTGTTTAGAGCTGTACCCCGCCCGCGGCGAGATCGATCTTGAGCTGGGCGGTCTCGTCGGGCGTCAGCTCCACGAGGGGCAGGCGCAGCGGACCGGCGGGCTGGCCCTGGAGGGTGAGTGCCGCCTTGGTCGTGATGACGCCCTGCGTGCGGAACATGCCGGTGAAGACCGGGAGCAGCTTCTGGTGGATCTCGGTGGCCTTCTGCACGTCGCCGCTGACGAACGCGTCGAGCATGGCGCGCAGGTCGGGGGTGACGACATGGCCGACGACGGAGACGAAGCCGACCGCGCCCACGGAGAGCAGCGGCAGGTTGAGCATGTCGTCGCCGGAGTACCAGGCGAGGCCGGAGCGGGCGATGGCCCAGCTGGCGCGGCCGAGGTCGCCCTTGGCGTCCTTGTTGGCGACGATGCGCGGGTGCTCCGCGAGGCGGACGATCGTCTCGGTGTTGATGGGTACGCCGCTGCGGCCCGGGATGTCGTACAGCATCACCGGCAGCTCGGTGGCGTCGGCGATCGCGGTGAAGTGTCGCAGGAGGCCTTCCTGCGGGGGCTTGTTGTAGTACGGCGTCACCGTGAGCAGGCCGTGCGCTCCCGCCTTTTCGGCGGCGCGGGCGAGCTCGATGCTGTGGCGGGTGTCGTTCGTACCGACGCCGGCGATGACATGGGCGCGGTCGCCGACCGCCTGTCGTACGGCTCGTACGAGATCCGATTTCTCCGCGTCGCTGGTGGTCGGGGACTCGCCGGTGGTGCCGTTGACGACGAGTCCGTCGTTGCCTGCATCCACCAGGTGGGCGGCGAGTCGCTGCGCGCCGTCGAGGTCAAGTGCGCCGTCCGCCGCGAACGGCGTGACCATAGCGGTGAGGACCCGCCCGAAGGGGGTCTGCGGAGTGGAGGTCGGAGCCATGGGTAATACGCTACTCGCTGCTCAGCGCGCGGTCCCCCCTCGGGGGATGCCAGGGGGTGTGGCGGGGGTGGATCCCGGCACTGCCTGCTCGGGGGTTCAAGCAGTGCCGGGTCCGTTTGATCAGGCTAGATGAACTTTCCGAAATGCCGCAATACGGACACTTCGCAGGGCTGAACCGTACATCTGTACCGAATCCACGTTTCCCTGGCTACGGCGCGACCCGGCCGTTCCCGTTGAATGCGGCGTAGGTGAGCGGCATGAGCTTGGCCCACTCCGCCTCCATCTTCTCGCCGACCATCTCGATCTCCCGCTGCGGGAAGGACGGGACCTTGGCCAGCTCGTGCTGGGTGCGCAGGCCGAGGAAGTGCATCAGGGAGCGTGCGTTGCACGTCGCGTACATCGAGGAGAAAAGGCCGACCGGGAGGACCGAACGGGCCACCTCGCGGGCGACGCCCGCGGCGAGCATCTCCTGGTACGCCTCGTACGCGTGGCGGTACGAGTCCTCCATCACGCGGCCGGTGAGCTCCTGCTGGCCCTGTGTGCCCTCGACGAACTGGTACTTGCCGGGGCGGCCCTGCTGCACCAGCTTGCGGGAGGCCTCCGGGACGTAGAAGACCGGCTGGAGCTCCCTGTAGCGGCCCGACTCCTCGTTGTACGACCAGCCCGCGCGGTGTCGCATGAACTCGCGGAACACGAAGATCGGGGCGTTGATGAAGAACGTCATCGAGTTGTGCTCGAAGGGGCTGCCGTGACGGTCCCGCATCAAGAAGTTGATCAGGCCCTTGGAACGCTCCGGGTCCTTGGTCAGCTCGTCGAGGGACTGCTCTCCCGCGGTGGAGACGCGGGCGGCGAACAGCACGTCGGTGTCGCTCGCGGTGTGCTTGACCAGCTCGACCGTCACGTCGCCGCGGAAGGTCGGCTTGAGTTCGTCAGCAGGGGTTTCGGTCACGGTTCGAGGGGTCCTTCCATCACTTCGCTCGGGCGGCGCCCACTCTACGGGCAGGCTCTGACAACGGGGCATTCGGTCGCGCCTCGCGACATTCCGATCCGAACATCGCCGAACTTCTGTTAATTCGGCGAAACAGGGCACCTTTTGGGGCATCCGTGCGTCTGTATGGGTAACGGGGCGGTTCGTTCGCCGCTCTCGGCGCTCCGACCCCCTTCGATGGCCGGGGCCGTTCCATGATCCGAACGTTTCGATCTTGACGAGGAGAAGCAGCACCCATGTCCCTCCCCCAGCTACCGCCGGGAGGGGCCCCGAGCGAGCCCGTTCCATTCGCCTTCATCGCCGAAGCCGACAAGTTCCGCAGTAACGTCACTCCGCCCCCGCGCGAACGCGCGTCGGCCGGCCAGATCGCCGGTCGCTCGCTCGTCGGTCTCACCGTCGTCGCCGGGCTCGTGGGCGCCCTGCTCCTGGGGATGCCCGCCCTGTCGTCCGGTCAGGCACCGGCGCACACGCAGCAGTCCGAAGCGTCCGACGGCCGCTGACGCCTCTGCTCCGTCCGGCCCCCAGGGGTGGAAGGCAGGCGCACGCCTAGGTAGCCTCACCGGGCACAGCCCGAATACAGCGTGGATTGAGTGAGGACCAGTCGTGCCCCTGCCCTTCCTGACGGCCGACCGCGCTTTTGACGAGGTGGCCGACGACGTCGCGCTGCCTTTCGACGATCGCAACCAATGGCGCCGTCCCTACCGGCCGGGGCCGTGGCGCGTGGGATTCGCCGCGCTGCTCCTGCTGCTCGCCTCGTACGTCATGTTCGCCGCGGTGATCATCGCCTTCACGGGTGGTCTCGGCGGGGGCGCGGTGTGCGGTCTCATCGCGCTGCTCATCATCGGGGCGGCCCTGCGGCTGCTGCGGATGGGGACGTGGGTGAGCGCGCACGGCCTGCGCCGTGTGGCCTTCGTCCAGACGCAGACGGTTCCATGGGCCCAGGTCGTGACGGTCCGTACGGTCCAGCAGCCGGTCCGCTGGCTCGGACTCCCCCGCACGGTGCAGGGGCAGGCGCTGCTCCTCGTACGGCGGGACAAGGCCGATGAGAGCTCGGCCCTGGTCACCAGTCACGGCGCGGACTTCCTCGCGCGGCCCGAGGCCTTCGACCGGGCGTCGGACACGATCGAGGTGTGGGCCGAGGAGTACCGGCCGCAGCACGCCTGAACGAGGCATACGTGAAGGGCCGCGCCGGAACACCGGCGCGGCCCTTCACGTGTACTCGGGACTCACACGTCCTCAGACGCTGACCGTCCTGCCCTCCTGGAGGGCGATGGCGCGCTGCATCGCCTTGCGGGCGCGCGGGGTATCCCGGGCGTCGCGGTAGGCCACCGCGAGGCGGAACCAGCAGCGCCAGTCCCCCGGGGTGTCCTCGGTCTCCGCCTTGCGGCGGGCGAAGACCTCGTCGGCGGAGTCGCGGTCGATGCGGCCGTACTGGTCGCGGCGCAGCTCGTCCACGGGCAGGCCGCCCTCGGCCTCCAGGAGATCGGCGAGGCGGTTCGCCTTGCGGACGAACTGGGTGTTGGCCCAGAGGAACCACAGGCCGATCACCGGCAGGATCAGCACGGCCACGCCGAAGGTGACGGTGAGCAGGGTGCCCTGCTCGATGAGGAGCAGGCCGCGGCTGCCGACCAGGACGAAGTAGAAGACCAGGACGAGGGCGGTGACGAGGTAGGTGAGCTTTGCGCGCATGAGGTCCGTCAGACGTTCAGGTCGAGGAAGTGTTCCAGGCCGAAGGTGAGGCCGGGAGTGGTCACGACGCGGCGGGCGCCGAGCAGGATGCCCGGCATGAAGCTGCTGTGGTGCAGCGAGTCGTGGCGGATGGTCAGCGTCTCGCCCTCGCCGCCCAGGAGGACCTCCTGGTGGGCGAGGAGGCCGCGCATGCGCACGGAGTGGACCGGGACACCGTCGACGTCCGCGCCGCGGGCGCCGTCGAGAGCGGTGGCCGTGGCGTCCGGCTGCGGGGCGCTGCCGGCCTTCTCGCGGGCCGCCGCGATGAGCTGCGCCGTACGGGCGGCCGTGCCGCTGGGCGCGTCCACCTTCTTCGGGTGGTGCAGCTCGATGACCTCGACAGACTCGAAGTAGGGCGCCGCGGCCTCGGCGAACTTCATGGTGAGGACGGCCCCGATGGAGAAGTTCGGGGCGATGAGCACACCGGTCTGCGGGGAGTCCGCGAGCCAGGTGGTGAGCCGGGCGAGACGGTCGTCGGTCCAGCCGGTGGTGCCGACGACGGCGTGGATGCCGTGGCGTACGCAGAAGTCGAGGTTGTCCATCACCGAGTCAGGCGTGGTCAGTTCGACCGCGACCTGGGCGCCGGACTCCGTGAGGGTCTCCAGCTTGTCGCCCCGGCCGAGGGCAGCGACCAGTTCCATGTCGTCGGCGGCCTCGACGGCCCGTACGGCCTCGGAGCCGATGCGGCCCCCGGCGCCGAGGACCGCCACGCGCAGCTTGCTCATCTTCTTCGTTCCTTACGCGAGTTGCGAACGGGTGGGCTACGCCACCGCTTCGTGCAGGCGCGCCGCCTGCTTGTCCTTGAGCGGGCCGATGACCGACAGCGAGGGGCGCTGCCCCAGGATGTCGCGGGCCACCGCGCGCACCTCGTCGGGGGTGACCGAGGCGATCTCCTCCAGCATGTCGCTGACGGACATCTGCTCGCCCCAGCAGAGCTCGCTCTTGCCGATGCGGTTCATGAGCGCGCCGGTGTCCTCGAGGCCGAGGACGGTGGAGCCGGAGAGCTGGCCGATGGCGCGGCCGATCTCGTCGTCGGACAGGCCGTGCTCCGCGACGTGGGTGAGTTCGTCGCGGCAGATCTTGAGCACGTCGTGGACCTGGCTGGGCCGGCATCCCGCGTAGACCCCGAAGAGGCCGCAGTCCGCGAAGCCCGACGTGTACGAGTACACGCTGTAGGCGAGGCCGCGCTTCTCCCTGACCTCCTGGAAGAGGCGGGACGACATGCCGCCGCCCAGGGCGGTGTTGAGGACGCCCATGGCCCAGCGGCGCTCGTCGGTGCGGGCGAGGCCCGGCATGCCGAGGATGACGTGGGCCTGCTCGGTCTTGCGGCCGAGGAGCTCCATGCGGCCGGCCGCGCGCACGGGCTTGCGGCCTTCGCGCGGGGTCATGGGGACGGCGTCGGTGCGGGTGAGGGCGCCGGCCTTGTCGAAGGCGGCGCGCACCTGGCGTACGACCTTGTTGTGGTCGACGTTGCCCGCGGCGGCGACGACGAGGTGCGTCGGGTCGTAGTGCTTCTTGTAGAAGCGGGCGATCTGGCCGCGGTTCAGTGCGTTGATCGTGTCGACCGTGCCGAGGACCGGGCGGCCGAGCGGGGTGTCGCCGAGCATGGTGTGCGCGAACAGGTCGTGCACGCAGTCGCCCGGGTCGTCCTCCGTCATCGCGATCTCTTCGAGGATCACGCCGCGCTCGGCGTCGACGTCCGCCTCCTCGATGAGGGAGCCGGTCAGCATGTCGCAGACGACATCGATCGCGAGGGGAAGGTCGGTGTCGAGCACGCGCGCGTAGTAGCACGTGTACTCCTTCGCCGTGAAGGCGTTCATCTCGCCGCCGACCGCGTCGATCATGGACGAGATGTCGAGGGCGCTCCGGCGGGAGGTGCCCTTGAAGAGGAGGTGCTCGAGGTAGTGCGTCGCGCCGTTCAGCGTGGGCGTCTCGTCGCGGGAGCCGACGTTCGCCCAGATACCGAAGGTCGCGGAGCGTACGGAGGGCAGCGTCTCGGTGACGATACGCAGGCCGCCGGGGAGGGTGGTCCTACGGACCGTACCGATGCCGTTCTCGCCCTTGATCAGGGTTTGGGTACGGGCGACGGCCCGCGCCTCCGAGGAGGTGCGGGCCGTCGCCTTGGAGCTACGGGACGTCACTTGTCGGTGTCGTCCTTCGTCTCGTCGCCCTCTTCGCCCTCGACGACGGGGATGAGGGAGAGCTTGCCGCGGGAGTCGATCTCGGCGATCTCGACCTGGACCTTGGCGCCCACGCCGAGAACGTCCTCGACGTTCTCCACGCGCTTGCCGCCGGCCAGCTTGCGGATCTGCGAGATGTGCAGCAGGCCGTCCTTGCCCGGGAGCAGGGACACGAACGCACCGAAGGTCGTCGTCTTCACGACGGTGCCCAGGTAACGCTCGCCGACCTCCGGCATGGTCGGGTTGGCGATCGAGTTGATCGTGGCGCGCGCGGCCTCGGCCTGCGAACCCTGCTGGGCACCGATGTAGATGGTGCCGTCGTCCTCGATCGTGATGTCGGCGCCGGTGTCCTCCTGGATCTGGTTGATCATCTTGCCCTTCGGGCCGATGACCTCACCGATCTTGTCCACGGGGATCTTGACCGTGATGATCCGCGGGGCGTTCGGGGACATCTCGTCCGGCGTGTCGATCGCTTCCATCATCACGTCGAGGATGTGGAGGCGGGCGTCGCGGGCCTGCTTGAGGGCCGCGGCCAGGACGGAGGCCGGGATGCCGTCCAGCTTGGTGTCGAGCTGGAGAGCGGTGACGAATTCCTTGGTGCCGGCGACCTTGAAGTCCATGTCACCGAAGGCGTCCTCCGCACCGAGGATGTCGGTGAGGGCGACGTAGTGCGTCTCGCCCTTGATCTCCTGGGAGATCAGGCCCATGGCGATACCGGCGACGGGGGCCTTCAGCGGCACACCGGCGTTCAGCAGCGACATGGTGGAGGCGCAGACCGAGCCCATGGACGTCGAGCCGTTGGAACCGAGGGCCTCGGAGACCTGACGGATCGCGTACGGGAACTCCTCGCGCGTCGGCAGGACCGGCACGATGGCGCGCTCGGCGAGCGCGCCGTGGCCGATCTCGCGGCGCTTCGGGGCGCCGACGCGGCCCGTCTCGCCGACCGAGTAGGGCGGGAAGTTGTAGTTGTGCATGTAGCGCTTGCGGGTCACCGGGGAGAGGGTGTCCAGCTGCTGCTCCATGCGGAGCATGTTGAGGGTGGTGACGCCCAGGATCTGGGTCTCGCCACGCTCGAAGAGCGCCGAGCCGTGCACGCGCGGGATGGCCTCGACCTCGGCGGCGAGCGTACGGATGTCCGTGACGCCACGGCCGTCGATGCGGACCTTGTCCTTGATGACGCGCTCGCGGACCAGGGACTTCGTCAGCGCGCGGTACGCCGCCGAGATCTCCTTCTCGCGGCCCTCGAACTTCGGGAGCAGCTTCTCGGCGGCCAGATCCTTGACGCGGTCCAGCTCGGCCTCGCGGTCCTGCTTGCCGGCGATTGTGAGCGCCTGGGCGAGCTCGGTCTTGACGGCGGCCGTGAGGGCCTCGAGCACGTCGTCCTCGAAGTCGAGGAAGATCGGGAACTCGCCGGTCGGCTTGGCGGCCTTGGCGGCCAGCTCCGACTGGGCCTTGCAGAGGACCTTGATGAAGGGCTTCGCGGCCTCGAGACCGGCGGCGACGACCTCTTCGGTCGGCGCCTGGGCGCCGCCCTTGACGAGCTCGATGGTCTTCTCGGTGGCCTCGGCCTCGACCATCATGATCGCGACGTCGCCGTCCTCGAGGACGCGACCGGCGACGACCATGTCGAAGACGGCGTCCTCGAGCTCGGTGTGCGTCGGGAACGCGACCCACTGGCCCTTGATCAGGGCGACACGGGTGCCGCCGATCGGGCCGGAGAAGGGCAGGCCGGCCAGCTGCGTGGAGCAGGAGGCGGCGTTGATGGCGACCACGTCGTACAGGTGGTCGGGGTTGAGCGCCATGACGGTCTCGACGACCTGGATCTCGTTGCGAAGGCCCTTCTTGAAGGACGGACGCAGCGGGCGGTCAATGAGGCGGCAGGTCAGCACCGCGTCCTCGGAGGGACGGCCCTCACGGCGGAAGAAGGAGCCGGGGATCTTGCCGGCTGAGTACATCCGCTCCTCGACGTCCACCGTCAGGGGGAAGAAGTCGAGCTGGTCCTTGGGCTTCTTCCCGGCGCTCGTGGCCGACAGCACCATGGTGTCGTCGTCCAGGTACGCCACGGCGGAGCCGGCGGCCTGACGGGCCAGACGGCCCGTCTCGAAGCGGATGGTGCGGGTGCCGAAAGTGCCGTTGTCGATGACGGCCTCGGCGTAGTGGGTCTCGTTCTCCACTAGTGTTTTCTCCGTTACTTTTCGTCTTTTGTCCTGTTCCGCCCGTGTGGCGGAGGGACGGGGCCGGAGAAGCGCGCCTTGTGTGCGGGCCGGTCTTCGATCGAAGCACCCGGGGTGGACGCCGTGCGTCTCCCGGGGGCCACTACCGAGGACCGGCGGCGGCGAGGGTGCGCTTCTCCTCGTGCGGTGATGCGTCGCGGTGATGCGGTGCAACTGGGTGCGGTGCATCGAAGCGGTGCATGCATGTGGTGATGCGTGCGTGGTGCGTGCGGTGGTGCTTTTGTTCGTGTGTCCAGACTACAAAGCGCCTGTGACACTTCGCACGTACAGCAAAGGGAGCGGCCCCCTGTCGGTGGGAACCGCTCCCTTCACGGCGTCTTAGCGGGCGCCGGCCGCACCGCGGCGGATGCCGAGGCGCTCGACCAGCGTACGGAAGCGCTGGATGTCCTTCTTGGCCAGGTACTGCAGAAGGCGGCGACGCTGGCCGACCAGGATCAGCAGACCACGACGGGAGTGGTGGTCGTGCTTGTGCGTCTTGAGGTGCTCGGTCAGGTCCGAGATCCTGCGGGACAGCATGGCGACCTGGACCTCGGGGGAGCCGGTGTCGCCCTCCTTCTGGCCGAACTCGGTGATGATCTGCTTCTTCGTAGCGGCGTCGAGCGACACGCGTACTCCTCGTAGTCTTTTCGTGGCCACCGAGTGCCCCTGGTCCACATCTCAGGGGAGCTTCCGTTACTCGGGAGGCGAGGTCCGCCGGGCGCAGTCTTCAGATTCCGGAGAACCGGAGACCTGAGGGCGCGTACACAAACGGCCGTCACACAGCGTACCAGCCACTTCGTGTGTACCCGACCGTGGGCCCGACCGGGCCCACGGTGCCCGTTTTCGGCCGTCGGTCAGCCGGTCATCGAGCGGGCCCGCGTGTACACGTCGAACACGGCGAGGGTCAGCGGCACCAGCGTGAGCAGGACGAACGTCTCCGCGATCTCCATGAAGCGTCCCCAGAAGGGGGAGACCCCGCGGCGGGGCGTGATCAGGCCGATCGACGTGATCAGCGCGGTGGCCACCGCGATCACCGCGACGAGCCAGACCGTGCGGATGTCGAGGGCCGTGCTGTCGCCCTTCCTGAAGAAGTCGTCCAGGTAGTCCAGCGGCGGGTGGAGCGAGAGGCCTAGCCCCAGCAGGACGAGCGAGGCCAGGCCGGCGGCGAGGAGGGAGGCGACCTGCGCGGTGTAGCGGAAGAGCTGGGCACGCATCAGCATCGCGACGCCGGTGGCGAAGGCGAGGAGCTGGCCCCACACGTTGTCCGAGAAGCCGAGGACGGCCGCGGCGCCGACGGACACCAGGGCGCAGCCGCCGACGAGTCCGACGAGCAGCTCGTGGCCGCGGCGGGCCTGGGCCGCGATCCGGTCGGCCTCGACGGGCTCCTGGTTCGCGGGGTCGTCGCCGTACTCGCCGCGGGCCATGCTCGGTGGTTCGAAGCCGATGGGCAGGCGGGCGAAGCGCATGGACAGACCCGGCAGGAACGCGAGGGCCCCTACGGAGAGCGGCGCGCACAGTCCGGCGGTCTCCACGGCCGTCAGGTCCGTGAGGATGGCGATGAAGGTCGTGAGTACGCCGACCGCCGACGCGAAGACGAAGGCCACGAAGGGACCGTCGCCGCCCGGCGAGACCAGGGTGAGGACCACGGAGGCGAGCAGTACGGCCGTGCAGGCCAGCAGGAACTGGAGCCTGCCGATTTCCTGGTGGTCGGCGAGGGGCAGCAGGCCGGAGCCCGCCACCGCCACGTTCGGCAGGGCGCCGAGGCCGAGCGCGATGGCCGAGCCGCGGTCGTCGTAGACCCTGGCGCGGACGCAGGCGAGGACGACGAGGAGGAGGCCGGCCACCGCGGCGAGGACGCCCTGGAGGCTGTGCATGTCGTGGTGCGGCTCGGCCGTCCACGTGACGAAGGCCAGGAGCGCGGGCAGGACGCCGCCGCCGATGAGTCCGGCGCCGCGGGTCAGGTCGCCGTTCCACAAGGTGCGGTCGCGGGTGACGGCCGAGGCGACCGCTTCGGAGACGTCGTCGAAGACGGCCGGCGGCAGCGACTCGGAGAACGGGCGCAGGGTGAGCAGCTCGCCGTCGAGGATGCGCTGCGCGGCGAAGGACCGGGCGCTGTCGAGGACGGTGCCGTCGCGGCGTACGAGGTGGTAACCGACCGGTGCGCCCTCGGCGGGGCTCTGCTGGGAGAGCCGCAGGATTTCCGGATTGAGGTCGGCGACCGGGACGTCGTCGGGCAGTGCCACGTCGATCCGGCTGTCGGGCGCGACGATGGTGACGCGGCAGAAGCCGAGGCCCGTGCCGGCCCCCGAAGGGGCTCCGGTGCCCGCTCCGCCGGTCGCGCCGGCCGTCGCGGAAGCGGAAGCCGTCATGCTCACCTGCTGTTCCCCCTCGGTTGGTGTGTCCGGTGATGCAGCCGGATGTGGAGGTGTTGTGTACGCCGCTCGCGCGCGTCCCCGCTGCCCGTCAACGAGCCTTCCAGGACCGGCGTTGGCGGTCCCCCTCGCTCCCGACCGCGTGAAATGCGCTGATTCCTCGGGCGATCCACGGTGCTCGACTGCACCTCCGGCACCCTACCGCCCACCGTTGTCAGTGACCGTCAGTAGGATCGCAAATCACGATCGACGTCCGCCTGACACGGGGCGGCGGACGGAACACCTCGGTCCGGCAAGGGAATTGGTGCGAAGTGAGTCACATCGTCGTGAAGCGCCCGCCTCGGGCGCTGCCGTCCGAAGTGCCCACAGAAGAGGTGGTCCTGCAGCCTCCGCCCGAGCTGCCACGCGGGCAGCAAGAAGGCGCGATGATGCAGCTCCTGCCGATGCTCGGCATGGGCGGATCCGTCGTGTTCTTCTTCAATCCCAGCGCGCAGCCATTCATGAAGATCATGGGCATGGTGATGATCGCGTCGACGCTGGGCATGGGCATCGCGATGCTGGTGCGCTACCGGCGCGGCTCGCAGGGCCAGATGTCGGACATGCGCCGCGACTATCTGCGTTATCTGTCGCAAACCCGGCGCGACGCCACGAAGACCGCGAGGAAGCAACGCGACGCGCAGTACTACCTGCACCCCTCCCCCGAGCAGTTGTGGGCGCTCGTCGCCGAGGGGAGCCGCGTCTGGGAGCGGCGCACGGGCGACGAGGACTTCGGGCAGGTGCGCGTCGGCCTCGGCCCGCAGGGGCTCGCCACTCCGCTGGTGCCCCCGCAGACCGCGCCCGTGGACGAGTTGGAGCCGCTGACGGCGGGCGCCATGCAGCGCTTCCTCGCCGCGCACGGCACGCTCGAGGACCTGCCGATGGCGGTCTCGCTGCGGGCCTTTTACCACGTGACGGTCAGCGGTGAGCCGCAGACGGTGCGCGGCACGGCCCGCGCCCTCGTCGCCTCGCTCGCGTCGCTGCACTCCCCCCAAGACCTGGTGATTGCCGTGGTGACGGGCCGGGAGGCCGCCCCGCAGTGGGAGTGGGCCAAGTGGCTTCCGCACAGCCAGGCCGCGGGCCAGACGGACGGCGCCGGCAGCCGCCGTCTGATCACCACCGACCCGATGGAGCTGGAGGCGATGCTGACCACGCGCCTCCAGGGCCGTCCGCGCTTCCACCCCGGTGGTGCGCCCGTCCCCGAGCAGCCGCACCTCGTCGTCGTGCTCGACGGCGTGTCCCTGCCGCCGGTGTCGATGCTGGCCAGCCCCGAGGGCCTGCAGGGTGTGTCCGTCGTCGAGGTCGTTCCCGGTGACCTGACGGCGGGCCGCGGCGACCTCTCGATCGTCGTTCAGCCCCGCTCCCTGACGCTGGAGTCGGCGCATGGCATGGTCTACGAGGGCACGCCCGACCTGCTGTCGTACGAGGCCGCGGACGCGCTGGCGCGGCAGTTGGCGCCGCTGCGCATGGCCTCGGGCGGCGACGACGACGAACCGCTGCTGGCGAACCTGGACTTCACGGATCTGCTGAGCCTCGGCGACGCCGCGTCCGTGGACACCAAGCGCACGTGGCGCCCGCGCTCGCAGGCGGAGCGGCTGCGCGTGCCGATCGGCGTGGGCGAGGACGGCCGGCCCGTCATGCTCGACCTCAAGGAAGCGGCCCAGGAGGGCATGGGCCCGCACGGCCTGTGTGTCGGTGCGACGGGTTCCGGAAAGTCGGAGCTCCTGCGCACCCTCGTCCTCGGCCTCGCGGTCACGCACTCCTCCGAGACGCTGAACTTCGTACTCGCCGACTTCAAGGGCGGTGCGACGTTCGCGGGCATGGCCCAGATGCCGCACGTCGCCGCGGTCATCACCAACCTCGCTGACGACCTGACGCTCGTCGACCGCATGGGCGACTCCATCCGCGGTGAGCTCAACCGCCGCCAGGAGATGCTCCGCGACGCAGGCAACTACGCGAACATCCACGACTACGAGAAGGCGCGCGCGGCGGGCGCCCCGCTCCAGCCGATCCCGTCCCTCGTCCTGGTGATCGACGAGTTCAGCGAGCTGTTGACGGCCAAGCCCGACTTCATCGAGATGTTCGTGCAGATCGGCCGCATCGGCCGTTCGCTGGGCGTGCATCTGCTGCTCGCCTCGCAGCGCCTGGAGGAGGGCCGCCTGCGCGGCCTGGAGACGTACCTCTCCTACCGGATCGGTCTGCGGACGTTCTCTGCCGCCGAGTCCCGCGCGGCGCTGGGCGTGCCCGACGCGTACGAGCTGCCGAACGTGCCGGGTTCCGGCTTCCTGAAGTACGGCACGGACGAGATGGTCCGCTTCAAGGCGGCGTACGTGTCCGGGACGTACCGCACCGGTTCCGCGCAGGCCGCGGTGGCCGGCGGGCCGCTTCCGGTGGACCGGCGGCCGGTGCTGTTCACTGCGGCCGAGGTGCCGGTGCAGTACGTGGCCGTGCCCCAGCAGCGGCCCGAGGCCGCGACCACGACCGACGACGCGCTGTCGGACACCGTGCTCGACGTGATCGTGCGCCGCCTCGAGGCCCAGGGTCCGGCGGCCCACCAGGTGTGGCTGCCGCCCCTGGACAGCCCGCCGTCGCTCGACAGCCTCCTTCCCGGCCTCGCCGCCGTGCAGGGCCGCGGGCTCACACAGCCGGGCTACGAGGGCGCGGGGCGGCTCATCGTCCCGGCCGGCCTCGTCGACAAGCCGTACGAGCAGCGGCGCGACCCGCTGTGGTGCGACTTCTCCGGTGCGGCCGGCCATATGCAGATCCTGGGCGGCCCGCAGTCCGGCAAGTCGACGCTGCTGCGTTCGCTCATCGCGTCGTTCGCCCTGACGCACACCCCGTACGAAGTGCAGTTCTACGGGCTCGACTTCGGTGGTGGCGGTCTGTCGGCCGTCGCCGGGCTGCCGCATGTCGGCGGGGTGGCCTCGCGCCTCGACCCCGAGAAGGTGCGGCGCACGGTCGCCGAGGTCTACGGCGTGATGATGCGCCGCGAGGAGTACTTCCGCTCCTCCGGCATCGCCTCGATCGGCGACTTCCGCGCACGCAGGGCGCGCGGCGACATCTCGGTCACCGACCAGCCGTGGGGTGACGTGTTCCTCGTCATCGACGGCTGGGGCAACTTCCGTACGGACTACGAGGGCCTCGAGCCGGCGATCCTGGACATCGCCGCCCGCGGCCTGGGCTACGGCATCCACCTGGTGCTCACGGCCTCGCGGTCCATGGAGGTCAGGGCGAACATGAAGGACCACCTCATGAACCGCCTCGAGCTGCGGCTCGGCGACACGATGGACTCCGAGTTCGACCGCAAGGTCGCGGCGAACGTGCCGACGGGCGTGCCAGGCCGCGGCCAGTCGCCGCAGAAGCAGCACTTCATGGCGGCGGTCCCGCGGATCGACGGCCTGTCGTCGGACACGGACCTGGCCGAGGCCACGGCGGCGCTGACCGCCGAGGTGACCCGCCACTGGACGGCGCCGGGCGCCCCCGAAGTGCGGCTGCTTCCCCGCGAGTTCGCGGCGGACCGGCTGCCCCCGGGGAACGTGTTCCCGGACCGCGGCGTGTCCTTCGCGCTCGACGAGGACAACCTGGAGCCGGTGTTCCTCGACTTCGAGCAGGACCCGTTCTTCCTCATCTTCGGAGAGAGCGAGTCCGGCAAGTCGAACCTGCTGCGCCTGCTCATCAAGCGCCTCACCGAGCGCTACGACGGCGACTCCTGCAAGCTCTTCGTCGTCGACAACCGCCGCGCCCTGCTGGACGTGACCCCGCCCTCGCACCTGGCGGAGTACATCCCCATGTCGAACTCCATGGGGCATCACATGGACGCGCTCGCCGACCTGATGCAGCGGCGTACGCCGACGGCCGAGGTGACGGCGCAGCAGCTGCGGGACCGCAGCTGGTGGCGCGGTCCGAACGTCTTCGTGATCATCGACGACTACGACCTGGTGTCCACGTCGAGCGGTAACCCGCTCTCGGGCCTCACCGAACTGCTCCCGTTCGCACGGGACGTCGGCGTCCGCTTCATCATCGCCCGCTCCTCGGCGGGCGGCGGCCGGGCCGCGTACGAGCCGTTCATCCAGCGCATGAAGGAGCTCGGCGCCCAGGGCCTCGTCCTCGCGGGCGACCCGGGCGAGGGCGAGCTCCTCGGCGGCGTGCGGCCGCGGCCGATGCCGGCGGGCCGTGGCGTCTTCGTCTCGCGCAAGCGGGGGAAGCCGCTGGTTCAGACGGGACTCATGCCGCCCCAGCAGTGAAGTATCCATACCGTCAAAGTTCCGCAAGGCCGCTTGAACTGAATGGGTCTCTCTGCTCAGTTGGATGCGCTGCGAAGTCACCGGCCCTCCCTCGTCCACTCGGCGAGGGGGGCCGGTGACTCGCAAGCGCGTCCACTACACGGGGAAGGGGTCAGTCGATGGCCTGGGACGAGTGGGAGCAGCTCAAGGCGAACGCCCAGCAGAGGAACGCCAAGATGCAGTTGAACCAACTTGCCGATCCGGGCGGCGGCGGTGGCGGCGCGGCGACACCCGCAGCGAACTGATCGACTACCGACAGCAGCTGAACGACGCGATAGACCGCGGGATGAAGAGGAACCTCACGGTGGTGGACACCGGAAACGGCGGATTCACGGTCAGCATGAACATCCACCCCGACCGCGCCGCGAAAGGCACCACGGTTCCCGAACACACCGTGCAGGACGTCACCGACCTCCGCGACGAGGTGCAGCGGATCCTGAGCGGCGCCACGGAGAGCGACAACACGGCCGCGAGGGCGCTCAATCTCATCGTGGACCAGGCAACATACGGCTTCTCCGGGGCTGACTACGGCGACCGGGACGCGGCTGCGAAGGCCATCAAGGAAGCCGATGACCTGGCGAATCTGATGAAGAACAAGGGGGACGACATGTCTCCCGAGGAGTTCGACCGGCTCAACGCCTCCATGGCCAAGTACAAGGACGACCCTCTGTTCCAGGAGGAGTTCGCCAAGACGCTCGGCCCCAAGGGCACCCTCGACTTCTGGGCCGACCTCTCCGACCCCTCGGACGGCGGTGCTCTGCAGCGTGCCCGCCATGATCAGCTCGGCGACCTCCAGAAAAATCTCGGCATGACGCTCGCCGGCGCGACACAGTCCGACTCGGCCGACATGCAGTCCTGGAAGGACCGCATGGTCGACCTCGGGGGCCAGACGGTCCACACGAGGGGCAGCAACGTCTACGGGTTCCAGCTGATGAGCAACATCATGCGGACCGGTAACTACGACGACGACTTCATGAACAAGTACGGCAACGCGCTGGTCGCGACCGAGAAGAAGATGAAGCTCCCCGACCACTACTGGCAGGGGGCCGGCGGGCCGCCGATGCCGAAGATGAACTTCATTGGTGAGGACTTCGGCCGTGATCCGATGACGGGCTTCATGACCAGCCTCTCCAACAGCCCGGACGCCGCGACCGCGTTCTTCAACGAGACGCATCCGCAGGACAACGCTGAGTGGGGTGCTGAAGGAGCGGCCCACGTTCGACGACACCCCGCTCGACGACGGGGACGGGAATCAGTCACGGGACGCGACCGGCAAGGCTCTCCTGGCGGCCACGAGCGGCATGAATCCGAACGACCCCAACGGCCACGTACGTGGAGCACACTCCGGAGAACCGCCAGGCCCTCGACCGGTCACTCAAGTACCTCTCCGAAACCGGCGACGACTTCCCGCACGAGATGCGCGACGACATGGCGAAGGTCCTGGTGAACTACGGGGACGAAACGCACCACACGATGAGTTCCCAGGCCGACCATCCTGACGACCCCAGGCAGCTCGACCGGCACCAGCTCCTCGAAGTGACCAAGCAGATCTCCCGTGATCAGGACTCTTACGGACTGCTGAACGACGGGCTGAACCGCGAAATCGTCCACGACATCAACACCGCCCACCCGAGCGATCCCAAAGAGACGCTGCAGCGGGCCGGTGCGACCGTCGGGTTCCTGGAGGAGGCGCGCTATCAAGCGCTGGACACCGACAAGGAAGACCCGTCCTGGAAGGCGAAGTGGGCCTACCACGGCATCGGCGGCGCGGTGAACTTCATTCCGGTGGTCGGCGACGCCGCACAGCGGGGCGTCGACGCACTGACCTACCAGTGGCAAAAGGACGAGCAAGGCCGCATCGACGACGAGAATCGCCAGCAGAACGGCAAGACCTTCACGGGCCGCGAAGGCCAGCTGGAGTCTCTGGCGAAGATCTGGGCCGCGGCCAACCCCGGCCAGACCGAGAACAACTCGTACACATTGACCAACGAGATCAACGCGGCTGCCTTTGACGGCAACGCGCGGGCTCGGGGACTGGCAGGCGACCAATGAGACAGGGCGCCCTGTCCAAACCGCTGGGTGCCGCCACGATCGTCGTGATGGTGACCGCCACGGCATGCACCGGCTCATCGGGGAAGGACTACGCCGTACCCAAGGCCGCATGTGGCGTCCAGGTCGGGTCCAGCCTGCTGTCCCCTGTCCTCCCCGACGGCAAGAAGCTGACCGAACGGGACTACGACTTCGGCCCCACGCAACCGCGTTGCCAGCTGAAGGTCGACGGGGACCTCGTCGTGTATTTCTCCGGCGACGTGGTTCCGGCCGGCACCGATGTCATCGCGGTGAACGAGCGCGACATGCGAGGCCTCGGCCACCCCGCCGACGCGGACATCGGCAGGGCCGCCCGCATCGCGGACCGCGGAGCCCTGGCCGTGGACACGTGCGTGTACGGCGGGAAGCGGCAGCAGTTCGTCGCGAACATCGAGTTGAAGCAACAGGCACTCAAGGACGTGCCCAAGCGGCGCGATGCGCTCCGCTCACTTCTGAAGGCGTACCTACCTGCGGCAATGAAGGACGTGGGCTGCGGCTGAGTACGCCGAGGTCTTGGGGTGCAAGTCGTGTGACGCGCCGCGCACCCCCGGTTGCCCCAAGTAGGCTTGCCGCACGGCAGGTACGTACGTACATCGGGAAGGGGCCCCGGATCATGGCCGAGGCAGTACAGGGAGTGGAAACCAACGCCGCTGGGGAGTCCCCCGAGGACATCGCGGCACGCAAGGAGCGGGAGAAGAACGAGCTCTACGCGCTCGACATCTCCGGCGCCGAATGGCACAGCGCCCCCGGCACCGAGGACCACGAGGAACGCGTAGAGATCGCCTACCTGCCGGACGGCGCCGTGGCAATGCGGTCTTCGGTGGAACCGGAGACGGTGCTGCGGTACACGGAGGCGGAGTGGACGGCGTTCGTGCTGGGGGCTCGGGATGGGGAGTTCGACCTGGAGGACGCGCCGAAGCCGGATGCGGGGTAGAGGAGGCCTACGGCTAAAGCGGGGGCCGAGGAATCCGGGCTGCGGGGTCCGCTTTGCCGGTTCTCTGCGCGCTTGATCTCCCGCATCTCCCTACACCTCAGCGTAGGGAGATGACAGCTGAGTACCCCGCTCCTAGCCGGCGCTTTCGTAACCGACAGCGCCTGGAAGGAGACCCGCATCGTCGGTCTCGCTCGACCCGTCAATCTCCTTGAGCCGGAAGAAGACCCGTCCGTGGCTGACGGTCATGTCTGCCGACTCTGGCTCTCCGAGTGCCAACGGCGCGGAAGGCATCTCGAACAGGAGAAAGGGACGCGCTGTGCCTGTCTTCGGGTTGATACTCACGACCGCCGCTGGCGCTCGCCCGTCGTTACTTGCCCTGAATGCCAGGAGTTGGTCACCGCTCGTCTGGATGGGATACATAGGACGGCGGGCCTTGGACTTGAACTTACGCACGGGCTTCCCCGAATCCAGGTCAAAGGCAGTAATCGAGTTCGCGGGACGGTCGGTGAAGAGGTCCTCGATGGCTCCCTTTCCGCCCACGAATACCTGACGACTCCCCAGAATCACCGAGTGACAGGACTCTACAGTCCCGAAAAGTGAGCCGCCACAGTCCGTGACGTAGCGGTCAACTCCCAGCGCCATCGTCGATCTGTGCCTACCGTGCGCGTCAAGAACGATGAGGTCCGTCACTGAGTCCGCGCCTGCAGCGACAGCGATTACGGGTGGATTCGACGACACCAAGTAGGTTGCCCGGACACCCCGGGCCACCTGGTACGTCCACTCGGGCTTTCCTGTACGTCGGTCAATCTTCTGGACGCGGTATGAGGTGTCGTCACTACTGCTTCCGCAGGTCTGTAGCGCCAGCAAGTCACGTCCGCCCGCGAAACCGCTGTCGTTGCAGGCTTCCCTGCCTGGAGTCTCCCAGAGCTTCTTGCCCTGACGCAGGTCGTACGCTGCCGAGCCCGATCCCCACGCCGTCACGGCGACGCCTCGCGTCAGCGTCACATTCATATTGGTCGCGTACGCATTGTCGGAGTGGGGCAGCGTCACTTCCCACATCTTCTTGCCAGTGTCGACGTTGAATACCACGAGCAAGTTACATGCGGACTTGGCGTTTACCTTGCCTCCACGACCAGACTGAGCAACGACGGCAGTTCGGCCATCGACCGTCACATGCCGCGTCGTCGAGCAGATGGCACCGCTCAACCTGGTGCTCCAGACAGGGTCCCATTGCCTGAATCGGTACCCCGTGAGCGTGCTTCCCTGCGCCATGGCGAAAGTCTTGGCCGTAGCCCAACTGCCCGGCAGGTAGGAGCTCTCGCCCGGCTTCAGCTTCTTGTCGTTGTACTCGACTGCCATGCGGGCTTCAGGGTTGACCGGGGTCTTCCCATCAGCCTCGCTCACCTCGTCCGGGGCTTGCCGGGCCGAACTGGGCGGGTTGCTCGACTTGGCATCATTCGCCGTTGGACTTCCACCCCACACAATCCATGAGCCAACGCCGGTCACGACGATGAGTACGCCGCAGATGGACAGCCACCGCTTCACGCGCTGCTTTTTGCGATCCTCCGCTGCCCGCAGAGACTGCGTGAACGGAGAGGGCGCCGGCCCGAATGACATGAACTGCTTTCCCTTCAGCGACGAGCGCGAACCAATGCACCATGTTCTACCCGTCGCACCAATAGGACGGGGTGGACGCCTCCCGCGCGCGCCCACCCCGCATCCCATGCTCTTCGCTTTACAGGAAGAAGCTGGCGGCCTTCTTGTCGCCGCCCATGTAGTCACCGCCGGCCTGATGCACCACGTGACCGATGCTCTGCAGCGCGAGGTGGATGTCGTGGGCTTCCTTGTCCCACTTCCGCTGCTCGTCCCCGTAGGTGCTCTGCGTCTCGCCCTCCCAGTAGGCGACGGTGCCGGCGACCAACTGCTTGATCTCCTCGAGGTCGGCCTCGAGCTGCTTGGCCATGTTCCCGATTTCGGTGGCCGCGGTGTCGAGAGCGCCGTACTTGACGACCATCTCGTCGTGATTGAGACCCATGATCTACTCCATCTCCCCTGAGTTTTCCTACTACTGGCGCGCGGCTGGTTCGCTCAGTAGCTGCTGAGCGTGGACTTCGGAGCGCCGTCGTACACGTTGATGGCGTTCACCGACTGACGCACCTGGTCCTCGGAGTCGTCCTTGATCTTCCGAGTACCGGTCATCGCGTCGAGGAACTTCACGAGGATGTTGCCGATGTTCTTCATCGACTCGTTGATCTCGTACTGCTTCGTGTTGAACGCGTTGGCGCCGATGCCCTTCCAGTTGCCTTCCAGGCTGTCGATCGTCCCCTGGAGGCGGTGCACCGTGGACTTGATGTTGTCGAACTTATGGGCGATCTTGCGCTCGAGCGCAATCATCTGATCGTCTGAGAGCCGCTGTCCGTCTGCCATGTTCGGCCTTCCTCACCTGAGTTACTACTGGAACTTTCCGGATGCTGTCTCGCAGGGAACGCATCTCTCCCCGCTCGACAAACGTCGTGTCACTGCCGCTCATCCTGAGCGTCGAGCCCGCACCACCGCGAACGCCCCGCCCCCGATCACCACCACCGCAGCCGCGACTCCGAGGACGATCCACAGTTGGTCGTTGCCGTCCGAAGAAGACTTCGAAGTCGATCCTGCCGCCGCGGTCGCGCCGCCTGAAGTGGATTTCGGGGGCTGTGACGATGCTGGTACGGAAGTGGAGGCGTCGTCGCCGGTCGTGGAACCGGCAACTGACGTCTTCTCGTTGGTGATCGGATCGACGTCGGGAGCGCCCGGGCTCCCCTTGTGCGCGATCAAGTTCTGGGCGGGCCTGATCAGCCCGTAGCCGAGGTACTTGCTCGGCTTGTTCCTCGGCCAGTCACGGGCGGCCGTGTCGATCAGGACCCGGAGGACCTGGCTGGCCGTCCACTTGGGGTGCGCGGACCAGATGAGGGCGGCGGACCCGGAGGCGATGGCCGTCGCCTGGCTCGTGCCCTTGCTCTGGCAGTACTGCTTGAAGGTCGCGTCACACCAGACCGGCACGTCCACGCCCGGAGCAGCGAGGTCGATGTAGTCGCCGGACTGGGAGAACTCGCCGACCGTACCGGATGCGTCCGAGGCGCCGATTCCCACCACTTCCGGGTACGCGGCCGGGAATCCGATGAAGTTGTCCTTGTCGCCGTTGTTCCCCACGCCGGCAAACATCAGTTTGCCTTTCTTGGCGGCGTACTTGACGGCGCTCTCCATGGCGTCGTCCCCGTACTCCTGCCCGATCGACATGTTGATGATCTGGGCGTCGCTGTCGGCGGCGGCCCTGATCGCGGCCGGGACGGACAGCGTCTTCTTGCGCTCGGCCTTGTCCTTCAAGGTGGTGAGCTGCGCGCGCACAGGAATGATCCGCGCGTTGGGAGCGAGGCCCTGAAGTCCGCCGCCCGCGCCGGAACCCGCGATGAGCTCAGCCATGGTGGTGCCGTGACCGTCGTAGTCACGCGTGGCTCCGTACGATGCGGCGGCGGAGACGTCGCCCGTCAGCACCTTGCCCTTCAGGGATGAGGTCCCGGGGTTGACTCCGGAGTCGACCACCGCGACCTTGATGCCCTTGCCGGTACTCACCTTCCAAAGGCGCTCGGCGAGCATCTTGTCCAGGTACCACTGCTTGGCGTGCACGTCGTCGGCAACGGCGCTGGGGGCCAGCCCTGTGGACATGACGGCGAGAGCCCCGAGGGCCGCGCCCACCACGGACGCGCGTCTCCCGGCCCGCCCCAGGAAGGGCACGGTCCATCTGCCGCGTCGGCTGTTCCCTGACTTCATGCTGCGTACGCCCTCGCTCCTGCTTAATCGATTACTGGCGGCACATCGCGGTGCGGATTCTTCGGAAGATGCGTCTGCTCGTCGTCGACCGGGTTGTCGGGCCGCTGTACGCCATCGCTCTTTTGCTGCTCGGCACTCCGATTGCCCTCGGAACCTCGTACGAGGCCGGAACCGCCGGCGGTGAATCCGTTCCTGCCGGCGCGTGACGCGGAGTTGCGTCCCGCCGGAGTACCGGTCACGCCATCGGAGCCGCCGAGGGAACCACGCCCCGGCGCCTGGCTCCTGCCGGTGCCGTTCGTCGTGTTCGGCGCACCCACGACCCCGCGCTGGCTGATCCCGCCGGTCGAAGTACGCGAACCGGCCGCGCCCTCGCCCCCGATGACCGTGCCCTTCGAGATTCTGGGCCCTGTCTTGGCGGACGCACCGCCAGTGGTGGAGGGCTTTCCTCCTATGACGCCGCCGTTGCTCCGGCCCGCACCGGTCGGCCCCATTCCTGGGCGGCCGGCCGGCGTTCCGCCGGGCTTGGGCATACCGCCACTGACTCCACGCCCCATGGCCGACGGACGGCCGCCCTGTATACCGCCCTTGGCAGCGGCCTGGCCGGTCGAGGTGGCACGCCCGATCTGGTTGGCGGCGTTCTGCCCCAGACTCCGAGCCGTACCGGGTCCGCTGGTCCCGGCTCGTCCTTGTGCTGTCGTCGGATTCCTCGGGCCGCCACTCGTGCCGAACGTCCGTCCCACCGGACCCTTGGCCAAGGGGTTCGGAACGCCTTGCGCGAAAGGAAGCGGGACTTGAGGACCAGTTGTCGTCGGCGGTGGCGTCGGAGTAGGCGTGTTGATCACAGGGTGCGTCGTGCGCGGAGGGAGCGTGTCGACGCTGTCGAGGTCCGTGCCGATGGGTCGATCAGGCGGTGTGAGCGCCCCGTCGATCTCGATGATGGGGCGCGTGACGCCGTCGGTGCTCTCCGTGTGAGAGGTGGCCGTCGGCTCGAACTGCCTGCCTTCGACCACTGCCAGTGGGCGCTGCGTCTTGCCCGGGGTTTCCCTGGAATCGTCGATCGGGGAAGCACCACCCCCAGCCGGCCGCGGAACCCCCACATTAGGCATCGCCTCGAACGTGGGCGGCTTCAGGCCCTTAAGGGACTGCTCCGAAACCACGTAGAACGACGACAGCCTGTTCATCTGGTTGATCGCCTCTTGGCGATGGCCCTCGACCTTGGTGGCCGCGACGTATTCGTCGTTGCTGTCCATGCGGGCGACGACAGGGATGTCGTGCACCGACTTCCGGACCATCCGGGTGTCCCGCGGCGGCATCGCGCTGCGCACCGACGCCAGGCCCGTCCCGGCGGAGGTGATCTGCACTCCGGCGGCCTTCGCGTACTCCGCCAAGTCGTCCGCGTGCCCGGCCAGGCCGGCTCCCCACTTCTGGAAGGCCCTGCCCGCCTCGCCCTGCCAGTCGTCCTCGGCGGCCTTCAGGTGACCGCGGAGTTCGGTTGCCGCGTCCGAGATCGCCTTCTGCGCCTTCCAGAGGGCCTCACCGGCACTCTCGAGGTCCGCGGGGTTCGTGTGCTCGACGATGTCGAGCATGTCGTTGAGCTCGTGGTCCTCGAAGTTCGACTTCTGACCGGGAGCGCGGAGCCTGCCGAAGCCGAAGGCGTCGTGCATGACCTCGGACATCCGGTTGGTCAAGTCGGTCACACCGACCTGCAGATCGCTCTGCTGCTGGCCGGTCAGCTCGTCGTAGTCGTCTTTCACGGAGTCGTCTTTGCCGGTCACAGGCCGTACCCCCCACCCGCGTGCTTCTTGTCGTTGCGCTGCGGCGCGGGCTTGCCGGCCTTCTCGCGCTCCGCGGCCTGCTCGTCGTGCTCGATCTTGGCCTGGATGGCCCAGAAGCGTCGCCGCTGGTCGTCCTCGAGGTTGTCGTAGCCGACCTCCGCGCCGTGCGCGGCGATGCCCATCGCCTCGATCTGCAGGCTGAGCGTCTTCGACAGGGAGGTGAGGCGCTCGTGGACGACGTTGTACTGCTGGTACAGGCCGTCGGCTTCGGGGAACGACGTCCCCGCGCCCCGCAACGACGTCGGCTGGATGCGCTGGTTGCCCACCTTGGAAGGAGACCCGTCGGAGCCTTCGAATTCGGTGAGGAGCGTGTCGACGCGCTGCTTGAACGACTTGAGAACTCCCGCGCCGACCTTCAGGTCGGCGGCCGTCGCCGCAGAGATACCGCCCGTTCCCATCTCAGCAGGAAGCACGACGCGTCCCCTTCCCCGTTCCCCGTCAGTCCATCAGCTCGCGCCGCCCGCAGCGCGGTGGCGCGAGGGTCCCTCATCGCGCCTTTACCACTGTAGTCACGCCGTACGACGGAACCAACCGACCTATGTGCTAGGTCAGTTACGAAACGCGCTCCTCGTACGGGGCTTACGGGTGCAAACTACCCATCCCGCCCCTCGGCGGCGTCAGGCAGGTCGACGGGGCGGGCAGGACCGCTCGGCAAGCCCAGGTCAGCTCGCGGGGGACGCGGTGTCGTCGGCCTTGATGTCGAAGTTGATGCTGCTGCCCTGGACCGAAGAAACCTTGACCGTCACGCCCAGCTTGCTGCCCTCGCTCGCTGTCAGCGTGCAGCGGCCGGTGATGCCGACCTTCCCGACAAGACCTCGGGGCACGTGACGTCCGGCTTCGGCCGACTCGTGGTGGCGGCGAGCTTTTCGGCGACCGTGTCGGCCAGCTTGGCCTTGGACAGCTTCGGGTCGGACTTCCCCACGCTCACCGACCCCGAGCAGCCGACGAGCAGCGCATTTCTCCGAAAGCCGGGCCGCTCGGAGCACTGCACGAATCCCCCTCGCCACCCACAAACGATCTTCACGGTTGCTGTCGCAGGTGGCGGTCACGAGGCCCGCCACGGTTCTCGGGTGCACACAGAGACCGCAATAATCACGGACCATGGAACTGCTGATTAAGATCTTGGTCAACGTCTTGGTGGCCGCATTCATCGGGGCAGTGATCAGGCTCGCCATCAGGTCGGTCAGCCGCAGCACCCGAGAGGACGAGCGACTCCGGAGAGACTGGGCGGACTTCGTCGAGGCCGCCCCCGCACGCGGCTGGACCTACGAGCGTCGTGCGCCCGGGCGCGCCACCGAGTACTGCGGCGTGGGCCCGATGCCGGGCAAGGGCTCGAACCTGACCGCGTGGCACTACACCACAGGGGAGTTCCGCGGACGCTCCTTCAAGTGCTTCGAGTACCGCTACACGAATCCCCTGGACGCCACCACTGAGGGCGGCAACAGGAAGATCTCATACGAGTCGGTGTTTCTCGTCTCGGCGCCCGGCTCGGGGGCGTACATGCATATCGGGCGGCCGGGCACGTTCGACCGGGTGCTCGGGCGAGGGCCCAGGAAACTGCTCGACGTTCCGGAGTTCGACGAGAAGTTCCGAGTCGACAGGCGTGACGAGGATTTCGTCCGGAACGTCCTGACCGACGATGTACGCGCCTTTCTGCTCTCGGATCCACGCGGCGAGAAGAGCCCGCTCCGCGTACGCGACGACGAGCTGTTCACCTGGTACACCGGCACCTTGACGCCGCAGAACATCGAGGACCGGTTGAACTACCTGTGCGACGTACTCGACCGGATTCCCGGGAATGCGTGGGCATCCGCCTGAGCAGGCACAGGCATCCCCACTCCCGCAAAGTCCACAACATCTTCACGTCCGCGCGCGATTCGACGTCGGTCCGAGTGGTGGCTCCCTGTGGCCGAGTTGCTAACTTAACCGGACGGCTGCCGTCCATCGGTGCCGACTGACGCGCACACGGGGGAAGGAGCTCACTCATGGCGTGGGACGAGTGGGAGCAACTGAAGACCGAGGCCGCGGAGCGTCAGTCGACGCACATGCAGCTGAACCGGCTTCCGGACGACGAGGGCGGCGGCAACGCCACCCCCTCCCAGTACGGAGACCTCGCGGTCGGGCACAGCGACCTCGAGAAGGTGGGTTCGGACGCCCACAAGCTGTACAGCCAGATGTGGGACAAGGCCCGGGTGGCCGTTCCGAGCAGTGACTCCGCCGCCACGGACCTCACGAAGCAGGGCTTCGCGCTGGGCGGGGGCCTGCAGACGGTCTCGAACCGGTGGGAGGAGCAGCTCAAGTCACTGATGGACGCCACCGCTCAGATCTCCAACCACATGCACGTCACGAAGAAGCTCCACGCGGGTGACGACGGCTACATCGAGCGCCTGATGAGCAGCATCGACACGCTGGACGCCGGCTTCGACGAGCGCGTGGGTGAGCCCGGCAAGAAGAATCCGGTGTACGGCGCCCCGAAAGACAAGAAGGACGACTGATGCATTTCGAGGCGCTCCTCCACGCCAACTTCAAGCTGCTCGACGACGCCGTCGAGGACTGGTCCACGATGGTCAAGAACCTCGACGCGCTGGCCAAGGAAGCCCGTGACGGTATGAAGGCGTCGGCGGCCAAAGCCGTCTGGGCCGGCGCGAATGCCACCGTCTCGAAAGAATTCATCGGTAAGACGGTCGGTGAATTCGACGATGCCCACACCCAGGCGAAGTCGATCTACGACATTCTCCGGGACACCGCGGGCGAACTCAGGACGTACCACGGCAACCTCAAGACGGCGATAGACAACGCGAGCAACCGGGACATCAGCGTCACGGCGTCAGGCGACGGCGGCTTCACCGTCCGCGCCAAGGACGACGCCAAGGACCCCAAGCCGACAGACGGTGACATCACGGGGGTACGCGACGGGATCCAGAAGATCATCGACGGGGCGAGCGAGAGCGACAACTCCGCCAACACCGTTCTGACGATGCTCGTCAACCAGACCACCATGGGCTTCTCGGACGCCGACTACGGGGACCGCGACTCCGCGGCCGCCGCCGTCAAGGAAGCGGACGAGCTGGCGAAGCTCGCGAAGAAGGACCCGAAGGACCTGTCGATCGAGGAGTTCGACCGGCTCAACGCCGGGCTCAAGAAGTACGCCAACGACGAGCTGTTCTCCGAGCGGTTCGCCACCGACATCGGCCCGCAGAAGCTGCTGGAGTTCTGGACCGGCATCAACGACCCGGCGCGCGGCAACTACGAGCTGGGCCACGAGCGGCTCGACCAGTTCGACGACCTGCAGCGCAATCTCGGTCTGACCCTGGCCCACGCGACGCAGAGCGACTCGACCGCGATGTACGAGTGGAAGCGCAACATGATCGACATCGGCGACAAGCCGCTGTACGGCGATCGTGGCGGCCCGATGGGCTTCCAGGTCATGAGCAACCTCATGCGGACCGGCGACTACGACGACCGGTTCCTCGAGGACTACGGCACCAAGCTCATGGAGACCGAGCGCAAGCTCACCGGTGACGGCGAGCATCGCAACATGGCCTGGCAGCACATGGGCATGGACCCATGGCTCAACCGGATCGGCGACGACAGCGGTTCCGACCCGCTGACGGGCTATCTGAAGGGCCTGTCGAACAGCCCGGACGCGGCGACCTCGTTCTTCAACGAGGAGTACACGCCGAAGGACGGCGACAAGGCGGCGGCCAGCAACTTCAAGTACCTCTTCGAGGACCGGGAGTGGCCGCAGGAGACGAACTCCCATGGCGACGAGGACAACACCGGCCGCAACAACCTCGCGCTCGCGCTCGAGGCGGGGACGACCGGGCACCCGGCGGGCGAGCTGCCCACGGCGGACACGCCCGCGCACACTCCCGAGCAGGCGTCGCTGATGCGGGATCTCGTCAACTCCATCTCCGAGGACCCGGGGCGTCTCAAGGACCACTCCTACATGTCGGACAGCATCGGGCAGATCGGGTCCGAGTACCTGCCCGACATCCACCGGGCCATGGCCGACGGACCGACGGTCGGCGACGGCGACAAGTCCGGCTGGAACCTGCTGTACCCGAACGACGGCGCGGACGCGAAGCTCGACCACAGCGCCGTGTCGCGCTTCCTGGTCACCGCGAGCCAGAACCCCGAGGCGTACAGCGCGCTCAGCGTCGGCGAGAAGGCGTACACCACCAACCTGATGGACTACCACCTGAACCCGGATCTCCCCGAGGGCCAGCGCTACCCGCACGACGCGCAGGAGACGATCACCAGTCTGTCGCGCAAGTCCGGGGAGTTCAGCGGCCTGCTCGCCCAGGGGCGGCAGGAGGCGGTTCTCGGCCCGGCCAACGCGAAGGACGGCGACTTCGACTACGCCGTCAGCCAGAAGAAGAACGTCATCTCGGGCATCGTCGGCACCGGCGTCGGTATCGGTACGAGCTTCATCGCCTCCCCCGTCGTCGGGGCGGCCGCGGGCGGCGCCGCCGGCACCGTGACGTCGGTGGTGATGGAGGCGTTCTTCAAGGACGACTCGGGCCAGTACCGCGCGGAAGCCGGTCATGACATCGCGACGCGGTGGGAGACGATCAAGGACTCCACCACGAACGTCAACTACGCGGCGGCCAGCGAAGCGGCCAAGGCGCACCACTCTCCCTACGCGGACAAGATCGACACCTGGGTGAGTGAAGGCACCGCAACGGGCTTCAACGACGCCAACACCGACATCCACGCGATGGCCAAGGACCTCGACACCGAGATCCCCGACTGATGTTCCGTTCACCCGAGCCACTGGAAGACGAAGACGACATGCAAGGACACGCACACGGCGGACTCCGCGGAGCACGTCTGATCCGCCTCGCACTCGGCGCGGCCCTGCTGGCCGTGTCGGTGTCCGCGTGTTCGTCGTCAGCTCCCGAGCGGGAGTACGCGACGCCCGGAGATCTGTGCGGCGCCAAGGTTTCCACGGCGGCCCTGGAGCCCCTGCTGCCGCCCGGAAAGAAGATCACCGCCCAGCCCACGTCGGGCGTCGGCGCCAAGCGCTGCCGCCTGGAGGTGGACGGAGAGGTCGCGTTCTCCAGCAGTGTGGAGAAGCGGGCGGCCGGCGCCTCGGCGCAGGACGTGGCCACGTCGGCCATCGGCGTCGAGCCCACCGACAGCGCTTCGGACGACGGGCGGTTCGTCTACTCCAAGACCGGTGCCGTCGGCCGGGTGGAGTGCCCGGCTTCCGCACGGCCGGACGGTTCGCTCTGGGTTACGGCGCGGACCACGCACCCCGCCACCGCCGCGGACATGCTCAAGGTCGTCAAGGAGTACGCCGACTCCGTTGGCCAGGGCGGGGATTGTGACGAGCGCTGACGCTCAGCACTCGCCGTTCTTCGTCGTCACCGCCAGGCGGTACGCCCGCTCGGTGAGTGTTCCCTCGCCGCCCGTGATGCCCGGCGGCGTGTAGTCGTCCTTCGGGCGGCGGGTGCGTTCGATGTGAGTGCAGAAGGCCGCGTCCGCGCCGTCCGCCTGCACCGTGAAGTACGCGTCGGTGTCGGTGTTCGTGGCGGCCGGGGAGGCGCCGATGCCTGATTCCGGTGCGCCCCCGCCGCCGTAGCGGATCACCTTGTCCTCAAGCAGGGACTCGTAGTCGTCGAAGTAGGCGGAGTCGGTGGTGAGTCCGTCGTCGCGGTACATCCAGCCGTCGAGGTCGTCCGTGGCCTGGTGTACCGCGCTGGTGAGTTCGTCGTCGCTCCAGTCCGAGTCGGCGGAGACCTTGAGCAGGTTGAACCCCTCGAACACCATGACGGCGGCCAGGACCAGGAAGATCACGCGGGCCACCACGAAGGCCGTGTCGGGGACCTCGGGGGCCGACGGGTTGAGGCTGTGGCGCCAGCCGCGTACGCGGTCCGCCTTGACGCAGGCCATCAGCAGGAGCAGGGCGGCGATGCCGAAGCTCAGCGCGATCATCGCGTTCATGCCCCGCCGGCCGCCTTCCGTCCCCGTCGCCGTGCGTCCCGTACCGCCACCGCCGCGCCACCCAGGACCGCGACGAGTACGGCGGTTCCCACGACGGTGTACGTGGCGAGGCGGGTGTCGCGCTGTTCCGCCGTCTCTCCGAAGTGGAGTTTCGCCGCCTCAGGAGCCTTCGCCCGGGTGACCCCCTCGTGGGGCGACGGGGTCTCGATCGGGTGATCCGGGTCCTCCGTGACGGCACGGAGCGGGTCGACGACGCCCCAGCCCACGAGCCGATCGTGGCCGGCCGTCGAGCGTTCCGCCGTCTGTTCGATCTGGGCGACGACCTCGGCCGCCGTCCAGTCGGGGTGCTTCGCCTTGAGGAGGGCGGCGACCCCGGCCACGTACGGGGCGGAGAAGCTGGTGCCGTTGTCCGAGCAGTGGCCACCGCCGGGAACCGTGGAGACCATGTCCACGCCCGGCGCCGCGACGCCCACGAACTCGCCCGACTGGGAGAACGAGGCGCGTTCATTGTTGCGGTCCGACGCGGCGACCGCGAGGACGCCGCGGAACGAGGCCGGGTACGTCTGCTTCACCTTGCCGTCGAGGCCGTCGTTGCCCGCCGAGGCGACGACCACGATCTTGGCGGCGAGGGCCGAGTTGACCGCCGCCTCCAGCTCCGGGGCGGGCTTGACCGCGTTCGCCGTGTCCTGGGAGATGTTGATGACCTGGGCGCCGGCCGACTTCGCGTAAAGGATGGCCTGCGCGAGGGTCTCGGCCGTGCCGTGGCCCTCCGCGTCGTTCTGCTGGATCGGGATGATCGTGGCCTCGGGCGCCAGACCGACGAAACCGGTCTTCGCGGCCGGGCGGGCGGCGATGATGCCGGCGACGCGCGTGCCGTGGCCCACGGTGTCGGTGGTGCCGTTCTCCTTGCCGCGCTCGATCTTGTTGCCGTCGTCGTCCTTGAGGCCCTTGGGCAGCAGGTTCTTGCCCTTGGACGTGTCGACGGCCCGGGTGAGCTGCGGGTTCTTGACGTCGACGCCCGTGTCGATGACGGCGACCTTGACGCCCTTGCCCTTGGTCTCGCTCCACAGGTCGTCCAGGAGGACGCGCTGGAGCGACCAGGGGCGGCCCGCGTACTTCGGGTTCTTCGGGCCGAAGGTGCACTGTTCGCCGTCGGCTGCCGCAGGGGTCGCCGGCAGGAGCGCGGTGGTCGTGACCGTCACGGTCAGCGCGCCGACAAGTGCCGCCTTACGCGTCCACTTTGTCGCGGACTTCCCCGATGCTGATGCGTACGCCATCGTGGCCCCCGGCCCTACGAGCCCTGCGGCTGGCGGGCCGCTGTCGTGGACAGGCGCGGGCCTGTGGGCAGGAACTGCGACCAGGCGACCGGGATCGGCGCCGGGTCGACCTTGTCGTAGCCGAGCCGCGTCACCGCCTGCTTGGCCTCCTGGAGCTGCGCCTTCTGCTGCTTGGGCGTGGTGCCGATGCCCGCGTCGTCGGAGCCGCTGTCGCTGTTGGACTGCATCGCGTACCGAAGGCCGGTGTCGGTGACCAGGAAGACCGGGCCCGCGCCGGTCTCGGTGCCCTGGAATTGGCGGTAGAGCTGGCCCGATCCGGCGGTGACGTAGGCGCTGGAGGAACCGGCGGGCAGGGGCGCGGGGAAGCTCTTGCCCGCCCAGGTGCTGAGGGTGGTGCGGCCGTTGCCCCTGTCGACCTTGTTCAGCACATTGCAGACGGTGTTGCGGCTGCCGGCCGTGGTCGTGGCCTCGTTGACCGTGCGCGGCTGGTACTTGGGCCAGTTGGCGGGGCCGAAGCTCTGGCCGGCGACGATGGCGCCCGGGGCCACCTTGAGGGGCTCGCCGCCCTGGGCGAGCGGCACGAGGGCGGGGCTGTACAGGAGCAGGTGGGCGGTGAAGTCGGTGATCGGGGCGACCTTGCCGGGCAGGACGACGTAGTACTGGTCCGGGGTCTTGAGGACCATGCCGACGCGGTTCGCGGAGTCGTCCAGCGTGCTGTTCGCGCCCGCGGGGGTGCCGGGCTTGGCGGGGAGCGTCGGGAAGGAGACCGGCGAGCCCTGGTGGAGGGTGTCGAGCCAGTCCCGGGAGACGCGCTCAGGCTTCTGGTCGGCGGAGGCGTTGATGTCGAGGGCGCGCAGGAGCTGTTCCTTGTCGGGGCCCTGGGCGTCGATGCGGTAGGCGGTGCCGTGCGCGTCGACGACGTACTCGGTCTTGGCCTTGTCCGGGCCGACGACGTACATCAGGTCGCCGCCGCGCAGTTTCGACTCGCGGCCCTCGGTCTTCGCCAGGTCGCGCTTCGCGAGGACGAACGCGGCCTTCTGGATGGCGCGGCCGCCGTCGCCCGGGCGCTCGCAGACGGCCCAGCGCTTGGCGGACTCCGCCTCGGAGTCCGGCGGCAGGCGGTCGGGGGCGTACGGGATGCCGATCGTGGCGCCGTGCGGGATCTTGCCGCTGTCGAGCACGTCCTCGGACACCGTCACCGGGGGGTTGTCGCTCGGATCCACGAGGAGCTTGGCCGACGCCATGTTGAGGACGGGGTGCAGCTGTTTCTTGCCGTCCGTCTTCAGGACCACGTACCGCGTCGTCGACTTGCTCGCGACGATCACGTTCTTGTGGAGATCGTCCCATTTGGGCGGCGCTGTCGGCTTGAACATCCCCCATGCCCCGAAGACCGCGAGGACGACGATGCCGACGATGACGCCCGGCAGCACCGCACGCAGCGGCTTCGGTGCCCCCTCCTCCGAACCGGAGGGTGAGGGCTGGAGGAAGGACGCGAGCGTACGACGCTTCGCGAAGGTGTAGGCGTTGAGTTCGTCCCGCCGTGATGCCATCTGTGACCGCTTCTCCCCGTGCAGCGCTCGGGGGTACCTGCGTCCCCCGCCCTCCGTTGTCAGACCCGGCCCCTACTATGCCTGTTGCGTGGTTGTGCGTGCGGGACGGGTAGGGTGCTGGGGCCTTCAAAGGCCCTGTGCGTCAGGGATTTTCGGGAGAGTTCGGGGGGTTTGGAGTGATGGCTTCCGCAACGCGGACCCGGTCACGGTCGCAATCCCGGTCGCGGTCGGACGGTCGGCCGGGACCTGGAGACGGTGCGCCGGCGGCTCGGTCCGGCGGTGGGGCCGGCTCTCCGGCGGCGCCCGCCGGTCCGGTCTCGCTTCATCTGAAGTCGCGTTCCGGGCGAGCCGGGTCGTTCCGGCTCCAGCAGATGGTGATGATCGAGCTCGCCGCGGCGCTGCTCGTCGGTGCCGCGGTCGTCAACAAGCTGGCGCTGGTGCCCGCGGGCGTCGTCGCCGTGATCCTCGTCCTGTTCGCCCTCGTACGCCGCAGGGGACGGTCGCTGCCGGAGTGGCTCGGCACCGTCCTGGCGATGCGCGCGCGCAAGCGCCGCGCGGCGAGCACGCCGGTCCCGCCCGGTACGGAGCCGGGCCTCGCGCCCGCCGTCGAGTGCGACCCCTCGCTGCGGACGTACAGCTACAGCCGCGGCGACGACCGCGACCAGCGGCCCATCGGCATGGTCGGTGACGGCGGCTTCCTGACCGCCGTGCTCCAGGTCGAGTCGGACGCCACCGCCCTGCGTGCGGAGCGCTCCCGGCGGCCGCTGCCCATAGGGATCGTGCGGGACGCCCTGGATGTCGACGGGATCCAGCTCGAGTCGGCGCAGATCGTGCTGCACACGCAGCCCGCGCCCGCGCTGCACCTGCCGCAGCAGTCCGTGGCAGTGAGCAACTACGCGCCGCTGCAGGCCCAGACCGGCTCCCCCGCGGTCCGCATCACATGGATCGCCCTGAAGCTCGACCCGGAGCTGTGCCCGGAGGCCGTGGCCGCGCGCGGCGGCGGCACCGTGGGAGCGCAGAAGTGCGTGGCCCGCGTGGCGCAACATCTGGCGAGCCGGCTGACCGGCGCGGGTTTCCGCGCCAGCGTGCTGACGGAGGAGGAGCTCACGGCCGCCGTCGCCACGTCGGCGTGCGCCAATCCGATGGTGACCGCACAGGCCGGGCGGAGCGAGCTGCCGCAGCGCAGGACCGAGGAGTCCGGCCGCAGCTGGCGCTGCGACAACCGCAGGCACACCACGTACTGGGTGCGGCGCTGGCCCCAGCTCGGTGGTTCCGGGCCCGCTCTGCACCAGTTGGTCGCGCTTTTGACCACGGTGCCCGCGCTGGCCACGACGTTCAGCCTGACGCTGTCCCGCGGTGACCAGCGGGACGTCCAGCTCTGCGGCCACATGCGGATCACGGGACGCAGCGAGAGCGAGCTGACCACGGCGCGGCGGTCCCTGGAGACCGCGGCCCGACAGGCCAAGACGGGTCTCGTCCGGCTCGACCGCGAACAACTGCCCGGAGTTCTCGCCACGTTGCCGCTCGGAGGTGCGCGCTGATGGCCATGACGTCATCTCCCCCGGCCGGGGCAGGATCCTGGGACGGAAATTCTTGGAACGGCAACGGGACCGGGAACGGGAACGGGAACGGCTATGGGAACGCAGGCGCGGCTCCCGCGCCGGCCGGCGGCCGTGCGGCCGGTGAACGCCCCCGTACCGGGTTCGGACTCTTCGGACCGCGTCACCAGCGCCACACGCTCTCCGTCGAGCAGCTGGACACGCTCGCGCTGCCCATCGGGGACGACGGTGTCGTCGTCGGCGTGGATGCCGACGGCCAGCCCGCCGTTCTCGGGGTGAACCGGCCGACGCCGTACGACATGGTGCTCATCGGCGGTCTGTGGACGGCTCAGGTGCTGGCGCTGCGGGCCGCGGCCACCGGCGCGCGGGTCGCGGTGGAGACCGGGCGGGCGCAGGCCTGGGCGCAGTTGGTGCAGGCGGTCGGTGGCGGTCAGTCCGGGATGACGGTGCACGACGTCGGACGGGTGCCGCCGCAGGGCGCGTCCGCCGGTGGCCCGGTGCTCGTGGTGCGGGACTGCGGGATGCGGCCGCCGCGCGGGCGCGTGGCGTCCGCGCCGTGGCAGTCCGTGCTGACGCTGCTGCCTTATCTGAGCCCGGTGGCGCCCCGGTTGATGCGTCAGGCGCGGCTCGTCGGCGTCCAGCGGGTCTCTCCGGACGAAGCGGCGGAGATCGGTCGCGTCATCGGACTTCCGCGCGGCGAGTGGGAGTCCCTGCCGACGCTCGCGGACGGCGTCACTCTGTGGTGTACCGACCGCGACCGGCAGTACGTGATGACCCAGGCGACGGACGCCGAGACCGGATTGTTGGGTAACGCACGCCGGATGGACTGAGGCGGGATCAGAACCCGCCCCGGACCGTTCCGGCGATCGAACTCGTTCCCCTTTGCGGCTTATTCGGGCAGTTTGTTCACCGCGGACAACGGGGTGTTCGTCACTTCCGTATCGCTTGGGCATCACTTGTTGGCCGGGTGTGACCCCTCGGTCGGCGCCGGGGGGACGGACGGGCCTGCCGTGCACGTGGTTTTGGTGATTAGGCTGGGACAAGGACGCGCGCGAGAACCCACCAACGGCTCATACGCGTCCCAGGGGAAGAGCGCGGCGGATCGGACGATCAGGAACGGTCGCCCCCCACCACGGCACGAGGGTGCTCGACCACACCAGGAGGCATTGTGAACAGCGATCGGGACGAGATCCGCGGGGGCTGGGACACACCCGTCGATGATCACTCCGACGCGGAGTCCGCCACTGAGACGACGGGCGAGTTCACCATCGACTACGCCCCACCGGCCTGGTACACGCAGAACGCGTCGTCGGGCACGGGCGAGACCCCCTCGGCCACCCCCGCCACGCCTCCGCCGCCGGTGCCCGCGCCTGCACCGGTGGCGCCCCAGGCGCCGCCCGCGCCCTACACGCCGTACACGCCCGCCGCTTCGGCCGCCGAGCCGGACGCGGGTTCCGGGAACGGGGATCTGGAGAGCGGCGCGACGATGCGGTTCTCCGCGTCCGCGCTGAAGCGGGAGTTCGCCGAGCTGGCCGCCCAGGGCGAGCAGAAGGCCGAGCCGACAACCGAGGAGCAGGGCGGGGACGCCGCGTCTGCCGACGCGCAGGCGGGTGCTGACGGCGAGAACGCCGACTCCAGTGAGTCCGGCGACTTCGCCGTGGTCGCCGCTGCCGGACCTTCCGCGGAGGCCGCGGACGCCGCGGATCACGGGGACACCGACACCAATGCCGACGCCAACACCGACGCCGCTCAGGCCTCGACCGATGACACCGGCTCCGAGGCCGCTTCTGACGACGCGTCCGAGGCGGAGGGGTCGACCGGTTCGGACGACACCGGCTCCGAAACCGCCTCTACGGAAGCACCGGCCGACGCGAGTGCGGACACCGGCACCAGCGCCGGCTCTGACGCACCGGCCGACGCGCAGAACGCCACCGCCGCCTGGGCCCCGCCGCCCGTGCCGCAGGACGGCATTCCGCCGCTCCCCCCGGCGTTCCAGCCCGCCGCCCCCACCGCGGCTCCGCAGTGGCCGGCGCAGCAGCAGCCGCAGCCCGGCGCGCCGGTTCCGGCCCAGGGCGCGCCCGCCCCCCCGGCCTGGCCCGCGCAGAACACCCCGCCCGCGCCGCAGGGTGGTTACGGCTTCCCGCAGCAAGCGGCCCCCGGCGACCCGCAGCAGCCCGCGCCTCCGGCACCGCCGCAGCAGCAGGGCTACGGGTTCCCGCAGCCGACGCCGCCCGCACCCGCCGCACCGGACCAGCCCGCCCCGCAAGGCGGTTACGGATTCCCGCAGCAGCCCCAGCCCGGCGCGCCCAACCAGCCCGCCCCGCAAGGCGGTTACGGGTTCCCGCAGCAGCAGCCCCAGCCCGGCGCGGGCTACGGGTTCCCGCAGCCGCAGCCCGGAGCCCCGGCTCAGGGACACCCGGCCGCGCCCGCCCCGCACCTCCCGGCGCAGCAGCACCCCCAGCAGCCGCCGGCACCGCACACCCAGCAGCCCGGCCCCCAGCCGCCCGTCGGACAGCAGCCGCACCCGCAGCCGCCCGCGCCGCAGGCCCCGGCCCCGCACCCCGAAGGGCAGCCCGGCCACCCCGGCCAGCCGCAGCCCGATCAGCAGTTCCAGGGCCAGCCCGGCCAGCCGTTCCCGGGGCAGGCGCCCACCGACCCGCGTGCCAGTGGCGCCTGGCCGCAGCCCATTCAGCACGACCAGCGCACGCCCACGAACGTCGGCGGTGCGCCGCTCGGCTACACGGCGGCCGTGGAGCTGTCGGCCGACCGGCTCCTCAGCAACAAGAAGCAGAAGGCGAAGAGCACCCGCCCCGGCGGCGGCAACTCGCGCTTCAAGCTCGGCGGCAAGAAGGAGGAGGCCGACCGGCAGCGGAAGCTTGACCTGATCCGCACGCCGGTCCTGTCCTGCTACCGGATCGCCGTCATCAGCCTCAAGGGCGGCGTGGGCAAGACGACCACGACGACCGCGCTCGGTTCGACGCTCGCCACGGAGCGCCAGGACAAGATCCTCGCCATCGACGCCAACCCGGACGCCGGCACGCTCGGCCGCCGTGTGCGCCGTGAGACCGGCGCCACCATCCGAGACCTGGTGCAGGCGATCCCGCACCTCAACTCGTACATGGACATCCGCCGGTTCACCTCGCAGGCGCCCTCCGGCCTGGAGATCATCGCGAACGACGTGGACCCGGCGGTCTCGACGACGTTCAACGACACGGACTACCGCAGCGCGATCGATGTGCTCGGCAAGCAGTACCCGATCATCCTGACCGACTCCGGCACCGGTCTGCTGTACTCCGCGATGCGCGGCGTCCTCGACCTCGCCGACCAGTTGATCATCATCTCGACGCCGTCCGTCGACGGCGCGAGCAGCGCCAGTACGACGCTCGACTGGCTGTCGGCGCACGGGTACGCGGATCTGGTGTCGCGTTCCATCACGGTCATCTCCGGGGTCCGCGAGACCGGCAAGATGATCAAGGTGGACGACATCGTGTCGCACTTCGAGACGCGGTGCCGCGGCGTCGTTGTGGTGCCGTTCGACGAGCACCTGGCGGCCGGCGCCGAGGTCGACCTCGACATGATGCGGCCCAAGGTGCGCGAGGCGTACTTCAACCTCTCGGCGATGGTCGCGGAGGACTTCCCGCGGGCTCAGCAGCAGCAGGGCCTGTGGACGTCGGACGGCAACCCTCCGCCCACCATGGCTCCCCCGGTGCCGGGTCACCAGCAGCAGCCCTACCCCGCGCAGCAGCCTTACCCGGGCCAGCCGTATCCGGGGCAGCCGCCCGCGCCGGGTCAACAGCCCGCGCCGGGCCAGCAGTTCCCGGGCCAGCCCTACCCCGGCCAGCCGTATCCGCAGCAGCCCGGCCAGGCCCAGTCCGGCGCCCCCGGCCAGCCCCCGCAGCCGGGTCAGCCGAGCCAGCCCGGCCCCCCGCAGATGTGGCAGCAGCAGCCCCCCGCGCCGGGCCAGCCCGCACCCGGTCAGCCGCCCGCCCCCGGCCAGGCCGCCCCCGGTCAGCCCGGCCACCCCCTCCCCCCGTACACCGCACAGCCCCAGCCGCCTCAGCAGTAACAACTGCCGTCATCGCGGCCTCCAGGGCACGCACAAGGCCCGCACCGACACCTCGGTGCGGGCCTTTCCCGTGCAGCCGAAAACCTCTCAAACACCCACCGGATACGCATTGTTGTGCGGTACGGGCATCACGCCCTGGCCTGCAAGGCGTCAGAGGTCTCGACCAATGTGCGTGAAATGCAGGTCAACTCGTTATTTCCGCAGGCCACATGGGGTTCATGTGTCGTTGACGTGCGCAGACTGCCGCTGATAGACACACACATCAACCAGCTGGCGTCCCATGATCAACCTGCCACTCCTGCGTGAGCAACGACGCGAGGTCACCGACCCATGGACACAAAAGATCAGCCCAAGAGAGCACACGCTCCGCTCTTCTCCCGTTCCCCACGGCGCGCGCCCCGCCGGACCCTGCGGGTCCTCCTGGCCGCCGGCGCCGCGGCGTTCACCCTGACGGCCGGCCTCGCCACGCCGCTCAACCCCGCGCCCCAAGAGGCCAAGGCGGCCGACGGCGGCAAGAAGGTCCTCACCGTCGCCCTCGCCCAGAGCGTCGACTCGCTGAGCCCGTTCCTCGCCCAGCGACTGGTCAGTACGAGCATCCACCGGATGATGTACGAGTACCTGACCAACTACGACCCCAAGGACAACCACGCCGTCCCGGGCTTCGCCACTGCATGGAAGCCGTCCGCGGACAAGCTCACCTGGACCTACACCATCAGGTCCGACTCGAAGTGGTCCGACGGCAAGCAGGCCACCGCCGCCGACGCCGCCTTCACCTTCAACAAGATGATGACGGACGAGGGCGCCGCTACCGCGAACGGCAGCTTCGTCTCCAACTTCAAGAAGGTCACCGCTCCCAGCGCCACCCAGCTGGTCATCGAGCTGAAGAAGCCGCAGGCCACGATGGCCGCGCTCGACGTCCCGATCGTGCCGGAGCACATCTGGAAGAA
Source organism: Streptomyces sp. DS1-CR2 (assembly GCF_055760475.1). Lineage (NCBI taxonomy): Bacteria > Bacillati > Actinomycetota > Actinomycetes > Kitasatosporales > Streptomycetaceae > Streptomyces > Streptomyces sp. DS1-CR2. Next base: position 6,304,829 of record NZ_CM147085.1, on the reverse strand, counting down.
CGTCAAGGACTTCTCGAAGTTCAACAACGACAAGACCTTCCCGCTCGTGGGCAACGGCCCGTTCGTGCTGACCGACTACAAGGTCGACCAGTACGTGAAGCTGAAGGCCAACAAGGACTTCTGGCGCGGCGCGCCCAAGTTCGACGAGGTCGTCTTCAAGACGTACAAGGACCAGGACGCCGCGGTCGCCGCCCTGCGCAAGGGCGAGGTCTCCTTCGTGGCCGGCTCCCCCGCCCTGACGCCCGCTCAGGCGGCGTCGCTCAAGGGCGAGCAGAACATCAAGGTCAACGAGGGCCCGGGCCGCCGTTTCTTCGCGCTCGCCACGAACCCGGGCGCGCAGACCAAGGACCGCAAGAAGTTCGGCAACGGCAACAAGGCCCTTCTCGACCAGAAGGTGCGTCAGGCGCTGTTCCTGTCGATCGACCGCAAGACGATCGTCGACAAGGTCTTCCAGGGCCACGCCGTCGAGGGCGAGGGCTACATCCCGCCGCGCTTCGGCGACTACTTCTGGAAGCCGTCCGGCAGCCAGGCCCTCGGGTACGACCCGGACAAGGCGGGCAAGCTGCTCGACGAGGCCGGTTACAAGATGAAGGGCAGCGAGCGCGTCGGCAAGGACGGCAAGCCGCTCAACTTCCGCATCCTGTGCCACGCCACGGACCCGAACGACAAGGCGATCGGCAAGTACCTCAAGGAGTGGTGGGGCAAGCTCGGTATCGGCCTGAAGGTCGACTGCCTCGACGACGTCTCGGTGCCGTGGTACGCCGGTGAGTACGATCTCGCGTTCGACGGCTGGTCGGTCAACCCCGACCCGGACTTCGTCCTCGGCATCCACACCTGCGCCGCCCTGCCCGTCAAGGCCAAGGAGAGCGCGGCGACGGACAACTTCATCTGTGACAAGACGTACGACGACCTGTACAAGAAGCAGCTCGCCGAGTACGACCCGGCCAAGCGCGCGGACATCGTCAAGCAGATGGAGTCCTGGCTGTACGACTCCGGATACATGAACGTCATCGCGTACCCGAACGCCGTCGAGGCGTACCGCACCGACCAGATCAAGTCGATCCAGACCATGCCCACCGAGGCCGGCAACATCTACGGCCAGGACGGGTACTGGAGCTGGTGGTCGGCCGTTCCGGCGGGCGGCACGAGCGACGCGAAGAACAGCGGAAGCAGTTCCGGCTCGGCCGGCGTGATCATCGGTATCGTCGCGGCCGTCGTCATCCTCGGCGGCGGCGGGCTGCTCCTCGCGCGGCGCCGCCGCACCTCGGCGGACGACCGCGAGTAGCAGCACCCGGTCAGGAGAAACGCGTCACGTCCGTCCGCAGGCGTCGCAAGTACCGCACGAGTAACGAGAGTTCCACATGACAGCAGAGAGCACTCCGGCGCTCGTGCAGAGTGCGGACACCGACGGCCCGGCACAAGCCGGGCCGTCGGCGGCCCGCGGTCCACGTGCGCGCAACACCAAGGCCTATCTCCAGTACGTGGCGGGCAAGATCGCGGGGGCGGTCGTCTCGCTCTTCGCGGTCCTGGTCACCAGCTTCTTCCTGTTCCGCCTGATCCCCAGCGATCCGGTGAAACAGATGACCGGCGGCCGCCGCGTCTCGGCGCAGCAGCTCGAAACGCTCCGCCACCAGTTCGGCCTCGACCTGCCGATGTGGCAGCAGTTCACCAACTACATCGGTGACGCGCTGACCGGCGACTTCGGCACGTCGTACCAGTTCCACGCCCCGGTCATCGACAAGATCACCGAGGCGCTCCCGGCGACGCTGCTCCTGACCGGCACGGCGTACGTCCTCTACACCGCGCTCGGCATCTGGCTCGGCACGCGCACCGCCTGGCGCAACGGATCGCGCAGCGACCGCTTCAACACCGCGTTCGCGCTCACGCTCTACTCGATCCCGTCGTTCTGGCTCGGTCTGCTCCTCATCATCGTGTTCTCGGTGGGGCTCGGCCCGATCCCGGGTCTGTTCCCGACGGGCGGTCTCGAGTCGGGCGGCGAGAGCGGGTTCGCGTACGTCATGGACGTCGCGCACCATCTGGTCCTGCCGGTGATCACGCTGGTGGCGGTCGGCTACGCGCAGACGCTCCTCGTGATGCGCTCCTCGCTGCTCGACGAGATGGGCAGCGACTATCTGACGACGGCGCGCGCGAAGGGCCTGCGCGACGACGTCGTACGCCGCAAGCACGCCGTCCCGAACGCGATGCTGCCCACGTTCACGCTGATGTTCGTGAACCTCGGGCATGTCGTGGCCGGGCAGATCCTCGTCGAGACGGTCTTCTCCTGGCCCGGGCTCGGCGGCCTGTTCTACTCGGCACTCAGCGTGCCCGACCTGCCGCTCGTCCAAGGGCTGTTCTTCGTCTTCGCCACCGCGGTGATCCTGGCGAACACCCTCGCCGACGTGCTGTATCCGCTGCTCGATCCCCGGGTGGGCCGATGACTGCCGACATGAACACCGATCTCGACACCGCGCAGCTCCCGCCGCCGGCCGAGAAGAGCGCGCGGGCCCTGGCGCGCGCCCGCAAGCGCCGCTCCGCCGCCCGCTTCTGGCGCGAGTACCGCGCCCACCGGAGCGGGCTGTGGGGTCTCGCCGGGCTGATCCTCATCGCGCTCATCGCGCTCTGCGCGCCTCTGCTGGCCGGCGCGGACTCACAGAGCGTCACCGACGCACCCGGCGGCGCGCTCGAAGCTCCCAGCGGTGAATTCCCGCTCGGCACCGACCAGTTCGGCCGCAGTGTGCTCGCTCTGCTGGTGTGGGGAGCGCGTGTGTCCCTCACCGTGGGGCTGCTTGCCGCGTTCCTCTGTGTGGCGATCGGCACGGTCGTCGGCATCGTCGCCGGCCACTTCCGCGGCTGGTATGCGACGGTCCTGATGCGGGTCACCGACTGGTTCCTGGTGATGCCGACGCTGGTCCTCGCGATCGCGCTCGCCACCGTGATGTCCCGTTCCATCTGGACGGTCATCCTGGCGATCGGCGTGACGACCTGGCCGACGACGGCCCGCCTGGTCCGCGCCCAGACGCTCGCCGTGGAGTCACGGCCGTACATCGAGCGGGCCCGCGCGCTCGGCGGCGGGCACGGGCACATCATGCTGCGCCACGTCCTGCCGAACGTGATGCCGCTCGTCCTCGCTCAGACCACCCTCGTGATCTCCAGCGCGATCCTCACCGAGGCCACGCTCGCGTTCCTCGGCCTCGGCGACCCGACGATCACGTCGTGGGGCGGCATGCTCCAGGACGCGCGCGAGGCGGGCGCGGTCAGCGCGGGCGACTGGTGGTACCTCGCGCCTCCCGGACTCGCCATCGCCCTGGTCGCTCTCGCGTTCACGCTGTGCGGCCGTGCCATCGAAGCGGTCCTCAATCCGAAGCTGGGGGTGGCCAGGTGAGCCTTCTCGATGTCAGAAACCTCGAAGTGACGTACGCGGGCGGGGCGCGGGCCGTCCGCGGTGTGAACCTCAGTGTCGACGCGGGCCAGAAGCTCGGCATCGCCGGCGAGTCCGGCTGCGGCAAGTCGACGCTCGCCCTCGCGCTGCTGCGTCTCCTGCCGGCCGGCACGAAGGTCTCCGGCGAGATCCTGCTGAACGGCGAGGACGTCCTCACGATGAAGTGGGGCCAGGTCAGGGCCGTGCGCTGGGCCGGTGCCTCGATCGTGTTCCAAGGCGCGATGCACTCGCTCAACGCCGTGCACCGCATCGGCGACCAGATCGCCGAGCCGGTCCTGCTGCACAAGAAGGCGACGCCGGCGGGAGCGAAGAAGAAGGTCGCGGAGCTCCTGGAGCACGTCGGCCTGCCCGCCGCCCGCGCGGACGCGTATCCGCACGAGCTGTCCGGCGGCCAGCGCCAGCGCGTGATGATCGCGATGGCGCTCGCCTGCGACCCGGGCCTGATCATCGCGGACGAGCCGACGACGGCCCTCGACGTGATGATCCAGGCGCAGATCCTCCGCCTGATCGAGCAGCTCGTCTCCGACCAGGACCTCGGCCTCATCATGATCAGCCACGACCTCGCCGTCCTCTCGGACACCTGCGACCGCCTCGCGGTGATGTACGCGGGCCGCGTCGTCGAGGAGGGCCCCGCCTCCGAGGTCTACGAGAACGCGCAACACCCCTACGGGAAGGCCCTGTCGGCGGCGTTCCCGCGGATCGGCGACATCGCGTCCCGGTTCGCGCCGCGCGGTCTGCCCGGCGACCCGCCCGACCCGTCGGCGCTGCCCACGGGCTGCACGTTCCACCCGCGCTGCCCGGTGGCGCTCGACAGCTGCACAGTTGAGGACCAGGAGCTGCGGGACGCGGGCACGGCCCGGCTGGCGGCCTGTGTGCACGTGGGCGGCGCCATCGATCCGGACGACGCCGCCGGCGCCGAGGCAAGGAGCACCACAGCATGACCAGTACGTCCCCCCTGCTCACGGCCGGCGCGCTGCACGTCACCTTCCCCGGCCGCCGTGGCGCGGACCCCGCGCGGGCCGTGGACGGCGTCGACCTCGACATCGCGCCCGGCGAGATCGTGGCGCTGGTGGGCGAATCGGGCTGCGGCAAGACCACGCTCGCCCGCTCTCTGCTCGGCCTGGTACCGCCGACATCCGGCCGGGTCACGTTCGACGGGAAGCCCCTCGACTACTCCTCGCGCGCCCTCAAGGCGTACCGCAAGCGCGCGCAGCTGGTCCTCCAGGACCCCAGCGGCTCACTGAACCCGCGGCACACGGTGTACGACGCGGTGGCCGAGGGCCTGCGCATCCACGGGTACGCGGGCGACGAGCGCGAGGCGGTGGCGAACGCCCTGTCGCGAGCCGGACTCCGCCCCCCGGAGCGTTTCTTCCTGCGCTACCCGCACGAGCTGTCGGGCGGCCAGCGGCAGCGTGTCGTGATCGCGGGCGCGCTCGTCCTCGACCCCGAACTGATCGTCGCGGACGAGCCCGTGGCGTCCCTCGACGCGTCGGTGCGCGGGGAGATCCTCGCGCTGCTGCTCAGGCTGCGCGACGAACTGGGCCTGTCCGCCCTCGTGGTGACGCACGACCTGGGTCTCGCCTGGAACATCGCGGACCGGGTGGCGGTGATGTATCTGGGCCGGATCGTGGAGACCGGAACGGTGGAGGAGGTCCTGACGACGCCTCAACACCCGTACACACAGGCCCTGTTGTCGGTTCTGCCGGAAGCGCCGGGTGATCCGGTCGTCCTGACGGGCGAGCCGCCGGACCCGTCGCGCATCCCGTCCGGCTGCCGCTTCCACGCCCGCTGCCAGATCCTGGCGTCGGGCGAGGCGGAACGGTCGGGCGTGGCGGACCGCTGCCGCGGGGAGGACCTGCCGGTGCTGTCGGGCGCAAGCACGACCCAGGTGGCCTGCCACTGGGCGTCGGCAAAAGCCGGCCCGTCCGGCGTTTGAGGACCGGGGGTCCGGGGGCAGCGCCCCCGAGGCCCCCCACCCACACTCCGCCTACTCCCCCTCGTACGCCTCGACCAATTCCCGCGACCGCTTCACGTCGTCCGCGATGGCGACAAGGAGCGACTCGATCGAGTCGAACTTCGCCATGCCGCGCACATAGGCGAGGAAGTCGACGGCGACGTGCAGCCCGTACAGGTCGAGGTCCACGCGGTCGATGGCGTAGGCCTCGACCGTGCGCTCGGTGCCGTCGAACTGCGGGTTGGTGCCCACGGAGATCGCGGCGGGCATCGCCTCGTGCCCCACGTGCAGCCAGCCCGCGTAGACGCCGTCCGCCGGGATCGCGGTGTGCGGGAGCGTCTCGACGTTGGCGGTCGGGAAGCCCAGCTCGCGGCCGCGCTGGGCGCCGCGCACGACCACGCCCTCGACGCGGTGCGGGCGGCCGAGGATCTCGCGCGCGCCCTCCATGTCACCTTCGGCGACGAGCCGCCGGGTCAGCGTGGACGAAAAGGGCTCGCCGCCGCCCGCCGAGCCGCTCACGTACAGATCGACGACCTCGACCTCGAAGTCGTACGTCGTCCCCTGCTCGGCGAGGAACGCGACATCGCCCGCGGCGCGGTGGCCGAAGCGGAAGTTCGGCCCCTCGACGACGAGGCGCGCGTGCAGCTTGTCGACCAGGACCTTCGCGACGAACTCGGCCGGCGACAGCTTCGAGAACTCGGTGGTGAACGGAAGGATCAGCAGGGCGTCGACGCCGAGCTCGGCCATCAGCTCCGCCCGCCGGTGGTGCGGGGCGAGCAGCGGAGGGTGGCTGCCGGGGCGCACGACCTCGCTGGGGTGCGGGTCGAAGGTGACCACGACGGCGGGCACACCGAGCTCACGGGCCCGTTCGACGGCCCGGCCGATGATCAGCTGATGGCCGCGGTGCACTCCGTCGTAGGAGCCGATGGTGACGACGCTGCGCCCCCAGTCCTGGGGGATGTCCTCCAAGCCACGCCAGCGCTGCACGGTGATTGCTCCTCGCGAACCTGTGTACGACTGTTACGTCTCTTTGCCGAATACGCAGGTCTAAGAGTGCCATGCCGAGTGCCCGTGCCCCGCATCGGGAGGCGCCGTACCGGCCAGGGCTGGTCAGGCGGGTACGCGTACCCCGGCCAGGGCCTCGATCACGCGGCGGGCGCTCGGCCCGACGAGGGCGGCCCACTCGCGCGGCGCTCCCTCCAGCCACTGGACGAGAAGCGCGGCGAACCCGGGCACCGAGTCGGCGACCTCGACGAGCCCGCGGTCGAAGCGCGCGGCTCCCTCCGGGGTGCGGACGAGTCGCTGTCCGGTGCGCCGCACCAGGTCACGGGTGCGGGTCGCCCCGGCTCCCCCGGCGCCGCGGGCGGCGGTCCGCAGGACGGCGTCGAGCACGTCCGGGTCGTCCTCGTGGGCGAGCAGTACGTCGAGGAGCTCGCCGCGCAGGGCGCGTGAGGCGCCGGTGCCGGGTGCGGCGAGGACGGGCGCGAGCGCGGCCCGCCCGGGGGCCGGACAGGTGCGGAGCAGCCCCGTGACGAGAGGGAAGAGGACAGCGCGCCCCGCCGGCCCGTGCTCCAGGCACCGGTCGACGTACGCGGCGATGTCCTCAGCGGCGTCGGGCCGGTCCGCCGAGAGGTCCTCGACGAGGGCGGCCGCCCGCCGCGCGAGTGCGGGCGCGGTCACGTCGGCGAGGGTCTCCAGCACGTCGCCCGCGCCGCCCGGCTCCCGCGCGCGGTCCCGGAAGGCGCGGAGAACCGGCTCCGGGTGCGTGGCCAGGGCGGCGGCGAGCGCGCTCACGGGCAGCTGCGGATCGCCGTCCGCGAACCGCTCCAGGGCGCGCGCCAGATAGGTGCCGCGCGTCTGCGGGTCGCGTACGAGGAGGGCGAGCGCGGCACCGTGCCGGGCGCCGTCGGAGGTGCGGGCGAGCAGGGCGAGCGCGGCGTAGCGCAGCAGGCTGCGGTCGGCGTCGGTGGTGACGTGCGGGGCGACCCGCAGGGCGTAGGCCACGGCAGACGCGCGGCGGGCGGGGCGCTCGTCGTGGGCCCAGCGGTCGACGGCGCGGCACAGCGCGGACGGTTCCTCGTCGGCGAGCACGGCGAGGAGTTCGTCGGCGTGCGGGTGCGCACAGTCGACGAGGGCCTCGGTGAGGTCGTCGACGGCGCGGTGCCGGTGGGTGTGCAGGAGCGCCTGGGCCGCGGTGGCGACGGTCGCGTCGGGCAGGGCGGGCAGCGGCCGCGCGTCGTCGAACCAGCGGGTGAGGTGGACCTGGACGCCGGCCGGGTCTGCGGTGAGCAGGTCGGCGACGGTGTCCAGGTGGCGGTCGTGGCTCCCGGGCGGCGGATCGTGCACGACGAGGCGGCGCAGGAGGCCGAGGCGGACGGCGTCCGTGACGGGGATCCGGCGCCAGAACGAGGGTTCGAGGCGTCCGCGGTCGGCGAGCGGTTCGAGCACCCCGAGATAGGGAGTGGCGTCGGGCACGCGCAGGAGCGCCTCCTCGACGAGGTGGGCCGCCCACCAGGAGGCGTCGGCGTCGCCGGGCGTGAGGGACCTGAGCACCAACTCGGCCAGAAGCCCACCGAGTTGGGCCGGACCCTGCTGCCGCTCGACGAGGAGGAGGGCCTGGACGACGGGGCCCGCGCGGTGCCGGGGAACGGGCACCGCGCGCGCGGCCCGGCCGGCTTCCCGGTCGCGGTACACAAGCGCCCGCAGCGCCTCGTCCAGGTCCAGGTGCATGCCCTGGATCCAGTCGGCGACCTCCTCGTGCGCGAACCGGTAGCCGCGCCCCGCAGGGACGAGTACGCCTTCGGTGAGGACGGCGGGGGCCCACGCCGTGACGCCCCCGCCGCGCGGCCCCGGCAGCGCACCCCAGGGGAACACCTCCTCGAACGCCTCGCGGTCCAACTCCCCCTGCCCCGGCCCCAGGCAGCGCCGCGCCGCCTCGTGGACCTGCCCCGACACCCGGGCCGCGAGCCTGCGCACGGCCGTGCCGCGCAGCCCGTTCACCGCGGCGAGGCGCACCGCCACGCGCAGGCACATGAGGTCGAGATACGCGGCGAAGACGGCGTCCCGGTCGGCGCTGCCCGGCACGGGCCCGGGCAGCGCAGCCCGTACTTCGGCGAGGAGCCGCAGCGCGAGCGGATGCCGTGCGTCACGGCCGGCGAGCGCGTCCTCGGGCAGCCCGTACCGCTCCCACGCCACGCGGGCCTGGTCCCCGGTCAGCTCCCCCAGCGGGACACAGGCGGGCAGCCGCCCCGTCCGCCCGTACAGCACACGAGCCGGGAACAGCTCGCCCGCGCGCTCCCAGTACTCCCCCCGGCACGCCACGACGAGCCGCACGCCGGTCTCTTGCAGCCAGCGCGCCGTGCCCTCGGTCCACTCCGCCAGACGGTGCGCCAGTGCGGGCGGCATCTCCTCGGGCCCGTCGAGCAGCAGCACGAGGGGCCGGCCGGCGTCGCGTGCGGGCGCCGCGATCCGCTCCGGCGACACATCACCGACGCCGGCGCCGACGGGCTCCAGGCCCCCGGGCTCCCCGGTCTGTCCCGCGACGGTCCCGGGCAGTGACGCCGCGACGATGCGCCCGGCCCTGACCAGCGCCCGCCGCGCGGCATCCGCCACGCTCCGGTCATCACCGTGCAGATCCGCGCCGCGCAGCCAGAGGGTGGGGGCGGGGTGGGCGCCCCGTCCGCGTCGCGCGGCATACGCGGCGAGTTCCGTCGTACGGCCGCTGCCCGGCGCTCCCACGAGGGCGAGGACGGCCGCGCCGGACACCTCGAACTCGGTGAACTCCCTTGCCACTTCGGGCCGTTCGACCGGCTCCGGGTCGAGGACCGCGCCCGGCCCGTCGGACCCGACCGACGTGGCCGTCAGCTGGAGTGCGCCCGCCAGATTGAGTGCGTCCCCGTACACCGGCACGGTGGCCGCGTTGCGCGCGAGGAGTGCGGCGAGCGGCCCGTCCGGGTCGGCGGCAGCGGCCTCCCGCAGCGGCACGGCGAACCCGGCGGCGCGGTGTCCGGCCTCGAGCGCCGTGCCGAGAACGGCGAGGACGGAGCCTGAAGCGGCGTCGACGACGGGTCCCCCGGCGGCCCCTCCCCCGAGCCGCAGCGCGTCGCGGCCGTCCGTACCGATGGCCAGCTCCATGGCCCCGGGGACGAGATGGAAGCCGTCGGTCGCGGTGTACGTGACGTCGGCACGGCCGAGGACGCGCGCCTCGCGCCAGCCCCCGGCGGCGATCCGCACATACGCCCCGGCCCCGGCCGGGCCCCGGACGGCGACCGGCAGCGGGCGCATACCGAGGCCCTCCGTCGCGTCGGTGCGGATGAGCGCGAGGGCCGACTCGGGCAGTGGTACGACATCGGCGGCGCCCACGACACGGGTGATCCCGCCGGGCGCGCGCAGTACGACGCGGCCGAGTCCGTCCACGACTTCATGGCTCGTGACGACGGTCCCGTGGTCGTCGGCGACGAAGCCGGCGCCGCGCGGGCGTCCGGCCAGATCGAAGACATGGACGAGGGGCGGACCGGCCCCGGGACCCGTCGCGTCCCCGTCTCCGGCCCGGGGGCCCAGTCCCGCCATCGTCGAACCTCCCGCCACGCCCCGTAGGACCGACGGTAGGCGCGCGGTGATCAGCGGAACAGGCGCCGGAGCGAACGCGCCCCCTTCCACTCCCTCGGTTCACTCCGAGCGCCCGCCCGAAGGGGTGAACAGATCGGGGGTGATGGATAGATCCTTGGGGAGGGGGATCGTGGAGCGGCACGCGGCTGACTGCGCGCCGCTCCACGGCGGGGGGCCGGCGAAGAGATCAGCCGAAGACGGCGAGGCTCTTCGCCTTGCCCTTCGACTCCTCCACGAGCGCGAGGAACACGCCCTCGGGGTCGAACACGGCGACGGGCCCGGCGCCCGCGTACTCGCCGGGCACCTCCAGACGGACCCCGTTGAGCAACAGCTTGGCGCGGTGTGCGTCCACGTCCCAGCGGGGGAACGCGGCGGTCGCGGCGTCCGCGACGGGCATCACGCTCAGCTCCTCCTGGAGCTGGTCGAGGGTGCGCGCGGAGTCCAGCTTGTAAGGGCCGACCCGCGTGCGCCGCAGCGCCGTGAGGTGACCGCCGACGCCGAGGTCGGCGCCCAGGTCCCTGGCGAGGGCCCGGATGTACGTCCCGGACGAGCAGACCACCGAGACGACCAGGTCCAGGACCGGGGTGCCGTCCTCGGCGACCGCGTCCCTGATGTCGTAGACGGTGAAGGACGAGACGGTGACCGGCCGCGCCGGGATCTCGAACTCCTCGCCCTCGCGGGCCCGCTTGTAGGAACGCACGCCGTTGATCTTGATGGCGCTGACCTTGGACGGGATCTGCATGATGGCGCCGGTCAGCTTGGCGACCCCGGCGTCGATCGCGTCGCGGGCCACGCCGGACGCGTCGGTGGACGACGTGAGGTCGCCCTCGGCGTCGTCGGTCAGCGTGGTCTGGCCGAGCCGGATCGTGCCCAGGTACTCCTTCTCGGTCAGCGCGAGATGGCCGAGCAGCTTGGTCGCCCGCTCCACACCGAGGACCAGGACACCGGTCGCCATGGGGTCGAGCGTGCCCGCGTGGCCGACGCGGCGGGTCTTCGCGATCCCGCGCATCTTGGCCACCACGTCGTGCGAAGTGAAGCCCGACGGCTTGTCGACAATGACAAGACCGTCGGGCGTCGGGGTGTTCTTCTGCGTCATTCCGGGGCTTCGCCGTCCTCGTCCGCGCCGGCGGCGTCGTCGTCTTCGGGCTTGCGGTACGGGTCCGCGCCCCCGGCGAACTCGGCACCGGCGGACGCCTCCCGGACCTTCTCGTCCGAGATCCTGGCCTTGTCGAGGAGGTCATCGATGGCCTTGGCGTTGTCCGGCAGGGCGTCCGCCACGAAGGCCAGGGTCGGCGTGAACTTCACACCGGCCGCCTGGCCCACCGCGGAACGGAGCACACCCTTGGCGCTCTCGAGGCCGGCCGCGGCAGCGGCACGCTCCTCGTCGTCGCCGTAGACCGTGTAGAAGACGGTCGCCTCCCGCAGGTCACCCGTCACCCGGGTGTCCGTGATGGTCACATGCGTACCGAGCCGCGGGTCCTTGATCCCCCGCTGGAGCTTCTTGGCCACCACCTCTCGGATGAGGTCCGCCAGCCTTTTCGCCCGCGCGTTGTCGGCCACTGCGCCGTCTCCTTCTTCGCCTTGCTCTTAAAGTCAGTCTTCGTCGCCGTGGAGCCTGCGTCGAACGGAAAGCAGCTCCACCTCGGGACGGGCGGCGATCAGACGCTCGCACCGGTCCAGTACGTCGGTGAGGTGCCCCGTGTCCCCGGAGACCATCGCCAGGCCGATCTCGGCCCTGCGGTGAAGTTCCTGGTTCCCGGTCTCCGCCGCACTCACCGCGTACTTGCGCTGGAGTTCGGCGACTATCGGGCGGATCACGGAGCGTTTCTCCTTCAGCGAGTGAACGTCGCCGAGGAGCAGATCAAAGGACAGAGTCCCCACATACATGTGTGTCCGGATGTCCCGCCGGTTCGGGTTCGTGGCCCCGCCAACCACTTGGCAGCGACACCAGAACCGTACACGGAACGGCCGGGGCCGATCGACGGGATTTCGTCCCGCCGACCGGCCCCGACCTTCACCGTGCGCGGATCAGACGCGCGGCTTCTCGCGCATCTCGTACGTCGCGATGACGTCGTCGATCTTGATGTCGTTGAAGTTTCCGAGGTTGATACCGCCCTCGAAGCCTTCGCGGATCTCGGTGACGTCGTCCTTGAAGCGACGCAGACCGGAGATGTTGAGGTTCTCCGCGATGACCTTGCCATCGCGCAGCAGGCGCGCCTTGGTGTTGCGCTTGACCTCGCCGGACCGGACGAGCACACCGGCGATGTTGCCCAGCTTGGACGAGCGGAAGATCTCGCGGATCTCCGCCGTGCCGAGCTCGACCTCTTCGTACTCCGGCTTGAGCATGCCCTTGAGGGCCGCCTCGATCTCCTCGATGGCCTGGTAGATCACCGAGTAGTAGCGGACGTCGACGCCCTCGCGGTCCGCCATCTGGGCCGCGCGGCCCGCAGCGCGGACGTTGAAGCCGATGACGATCGCGTCGGAGCCGGTCGCCAGGTCGATGTCCGACTCGGTGACGGCACCCACGCCGCGGTGCAGGACGCGGATGTCGACCTCTTCGCCGACGTCGAGCTGGAGCAGCGAGGACTCGAGAGCCTCCACCGAACCGGACGCGTCGCCCTTGATGATGAGGTTGAGTTCCTGCACCAGACCGGCCTTGAGGGCCTCGTCCAGATTCTCCAGGGAGAACCTGACGCCACGCCGCGCGAAGTTGGCGTTGCGCTCGCGAGCGGCACGCTTCTCGGCGATCTGACGGGCCGTACGGTCCTCGTCGACCACCAGGAAGTTGTCGCCCGCACCCGGGACGTTGGTGAGACCGAGCACGAGGACGGGGGTCGAGGGACCCGCTTCCTCGACGTTGTTGCCGTTGTCGTCGAGCATCGCGCGGACACGGCCGTACGCGTCGCCGACGACCATCGTGTCGCCGATGCGCAGCGTGCCGCGCTGGACGAGGACGGTCGACACGGCACCGCGGCCACGGTCGAGGTGCGACTCGATCGCAATACCCTGCGCGTCCTGCTCGGGGTTGGCTCGCAGGTCGAGCGAGGCGTCCGCGGTCAGGACCACGGCCTCGAGCAGGGAGTCGATGTTCAGACCCTGCTTGGCGGAGATGTCGACGAACATCGTGTCGCCGCCGTACTCCTCGGCCACCAGACCGAACTCGGTGAGCTGACCGCGCACCTTGGTCGGGTCGGCACCCTCGACGTCGATCTTGTTGACCGCGACGACGATCGGCACGCCGGCCGCCTTCGCGTGGTTGAGCGCCTCGATCGTCTGGGGCATGACGCCGTCGTTGGCCGCCACCACGAGGATCGCGATGTCGGTCGACTTCGCACCACGGGCACGCATGGCGGTGAACGCCTCGTGACCCGGGGTGTCGATGAAGGTGATGCGGCGCTCTTCTTCGTTGACCTCGGTGGAGACCTGGTACGCACCGATGTGCTGCGTGATACCGCCGGCCTCACCCGCGACGACGTTCGTCTTGCGGATGGTGTCGAGCAGTCGAGTCTTACCGTGGTCGACGTGACCCATGACGGTCACGACCGGCGGACGCGCGACGAGGAACTCCTCGCCACCCTCGTCCTCGCCGAACTCGATGTCGAAGGACTCGAGCAGCTCGCGGTCCTCCTCCTCGGGGCTGACGATCTCAAGGATGTAGTTCATCTCATCCGCGAGGAGCTTCAGCGTCTCGTCGGAGACGGACTGCGTGGCAGTGACCATCTCGCCGAGGTTCATCATCACGGCGACGAGCGACGCCGGGTTGGCGTTGATCTTCTCCGCGAAGTCGGTGAGGGAGGCACCGCGCGACAGACGGACGGACTGTCCGTTGCCGCGAGGCAGCATGACGCCGCCGACCGACGGGGCCTGCATGGCCTCGTACTCCTGGCGCCTCTGCCGCTTCGACTTGCGGCCACGACGGGCGGGGCCGCCGGGACGGCCGAACGCACCCTGCGTGCCACCACGGGCACCGGGACCACCGGGACGACCGCCACCGGGACGACCGGCGAAACCGCCACCGCCACCGGGACGACCGGCGAAACCGCCACCGCCGCCACCGGGACGACCGGCGAAACCGCCACCGCCGCCACCGGGACCGGCCGGACGACCGGCGAAGCCGCCGCCACCGGGACGACCGCCGCCGCCACCCGGGCGACCGCCGCCGCCGGGACCACGGCCACCGCCGGGGCCACCACCGGGACGGGGGCTGCCGGCAGCGGGACGCTGCGGCATCATGCCCGGGTTCGGACGGTTACCACCGGGGGCACCACCCGGACGCGGAGCGCCGGCCTGCGGACGGGGCATGCCGCCCGGGGTCGGACGGGCGCCGCCCTGACCACCCTGCGGACGCGGGGCGCCACCGGGGCCGCCCTGCGGACGCGGGCCGCCGGGGCCGCCCTGGCCGCCGCCGGGACGCGGGGCACCGCCGGGACGGGGCGCCTGGGGGCGCGCCATGCCGGTGGAGCCACCAGAGGTGAACGGGTTGTTACCGGGACGCGGGCCGGCGGGACGACCGCCGGGACGCTGGCCCTGGCCGCCGGGGCGCTGGGCACCCTGACGGTCGCCACGGTCGCCGCGCTCGCCACGGCCCTGACCCTGAGCACCCTGGCCGGGACCGGCCGGACGGGCGCCACCGGGCTTGGGGGCACCGGGACGGGCACCCGGACGCGGACCGGCTGCCGGGGAGGCCGCGGGGGCCTGGGCAGCGGGAGCGGCCGGAGCCGCGGGCGGCGCCGTGAACTCGGGCGCGGCCGGGGCCGGAGCCGCGGGACGCGGAGCCGGCTTCGGGCCGGGCGTCGGACGCTGACCGGCGGCCGGGGTCACCGGGGCGGCGGCAGCGGGCTTCTCCGCGGCGGCCGGCCGAGGAGAAGGCGCAGCCGGCGGGCGCGGAGCAGCAGGCTTTGCGGCCTGCGCCGGAGACGGACGGGCCGGCGAGGGCTTCGCGGGCGCGGCCTTGCGGGCGGCGGGCTTGCCGCCGCCACTGCCCTGCTGGAGGGCGTCAGTCAGCTTGCGTACTACAGGCGCCTCGATCGTCGAGGACGCCGAACGGACAAATTCACCGAGTTCTTGGAGCTTGGCCATGACGACCTTGCTCTCCACTCCGAACTCCTTGGCGAGCTCGTATACCCGGACCTTAGCCACTTCGCTCCTTTTAGGTCCGGGTTACGCCGGACCGTCGCTACTTCATGGGCGTACTCATCGCGTGCTCATCGAGTGCTCATCGCAATCTCGACCTACTTCCAACTCGCGGGGGTACCAGGACCGCACGGGGTCCCGTACGGCACGTTCTACGGTGTTACCTGCTCGACGCGGTGGCGCAGGGCCTCCGTATCGAACGGTCCAGGGGCTTTGAACGCCCGCTGGAACGCCCGGCGGCGGACCGCCAGGTCGAGACAGACCAGGGCGGGGTGCACATACGCACCCCGGCCGGGCAGCGTACCGCGATGATCGGGGACACATTCACCCTCGATTACCACGATGCGCAGCAGATCGCTCTTGGCCGTTCGCTCCCGGCACCCCACACACGTGCGCTCTGGGCATGCACAGGCTTGCGTCCGGCCAGACACGCTTAAGTCTACCTCCCCGTACCGACCTCACCCCTTCGGGGCAAAAATCGAACGGTTGTTGTCGTGATCTTTGCGGTGGCTACTCCGCCGGCTGCTGCTCGGTGTCCGGACGGATGTCGATCCGCCAGCCGGTGAGGCGCGCGGCGAGGCGGGCGTTCTGGCCCTCCTTGCCGATGGCGAGCGACAGCTGGTAGTCCGGCACGATCACCCGCGCGGAGCGGGCGGCCATGTCCACGACCTCGACCTTGGACACGCGCGCCGGGGACAGGGCGTTGGCCACCATGTCCGCCGGGTCGTCGGACCAGTCGACGATGTCGATCTTCTCGCCGTTGAGCTCGGCCATGACATTGCGCACACGGCCGCCCATCGGGCCGATGCAGGCGCCCTTGGCGTTCAGGCCGGAGCGGGTCGAGCGGACCGCGATCTTCGTGCGGTGCCCGGCCTCGCGCGCGATGGCGGAGATCTCGACGGAGCCGTCGGCGATCTCGGGGACCTCGAGCGCGAACAGCTTCTTCACCAGGTTCGGGTGCGTGCGCGACAGGGTCACGGAAGGACCGCGCACACCCTTCGCGACGCGCACCACGTACGAGCGAAGCCGCATGCCGTGCTGGTACTCCTCGCCCGGGACCTGCTCCTGCACCGGCAGGATGGCCTCGAGCTTGCCGATGTCGACGAGCACGTTCTTCGGGTCGCGGCCCTGCTGGACCACGCCCGTCACGATGTCGCCCTCGCGGCCGGCGTACTCGCCGAGCGTCGCGTCGTCCTCGGCGTCGCGCAGCCGCTGGAGGATGACCTGCTTCGCGGTCGTCGCGGCGATACGGCCGAAGTCGGACGGGGTGTCGTCGAACTCCCGGGCCTCCTGGCCCTCTTCGAGGTCCGCCGGGTCCTCCTTCGCCCACACCGTCACATGTCCGCTCTCACGGTCGAGGCGCACGCGCGCGTGGCGACGGCTTCCCTCGGTGCGGTGGTAGGCGATGAGGAGGGCCGACTCGATCGCTTCGACCAGCAGGGAGAAGGAGATCTCCTTCTCTCGCACCAGACCCCGCAGGGCACTCATGTCGATGTCCACGGCTACGCCTCCTCTGCATTCTGTTCGTTCTTGTTCTTACGGTTGAACTCGACCTGGACACGCGCCTTGGCGATGTCGTCGAAGGTGAGCCTGCGGGCGGTGGGCTTGCGCCCCTTCACGCCGGGCACCTCGAGGTCCAGGCCCTTGTCGTCCACCTTCAGGATTCGCGCGACGAGCTCGGTGTCGGCGCCGTCGGCCAGCTGGAACTTCACCAGGCGGTCGACCGCGCGCACGTAGTGCCGGTGCTCGGTCAGCGGCCGCTCGGCGCCGGGGGTGCCCACCTCGAGGTCGTACTCGCCCTCACCCATGGCGTCCGTCTCGTCGAGCTTCGCCGAGAGCGCGCGGCTCACATCGGCGACCTGGTCCAGATCGGCTCCGGAATCGGAGTCGACGACGACTCGCAGCACTCGCTTACGTCCGACCGATGCCACTTCGATCTCTTCGAGATCGAGGCCCTGAGAGCTCACGAGCGGTTCCAGTAGTGACCGCAGCCTCTCGCTCTGGGTGGTGCTCATCCGGGTGACTCCTCGGCCGCGTGTGCTGTTGTGGTCTCGTCGTGTGTCAGGTCAAAGGGTATCCGGTCCAGGGGGGTGTTGCCGTCCACCCGACATGGGCCGAAGGTACGGTGATCACCGGGCCTGCCGCCCGCCGCTCCTGCTGAATCCTTCCTGCCATCCTTCCTGCCGAGGACGTCTGCCGTGCCGTTGACCACTGGGGCCCCCGCGGGGCCGCGTAGAAGGAGCCTGCTGGCCTCGGTGGCCGGGGCCGCGCTCCTGACGGGCTGTTCCGACGGCGAGGACCCCGCTTCGGACGGTGCAAGGGGCGCGCGCAGCGTGTCCGCCGCGCAGCGGATCAAGGCGCGCGCGGCCCGCGACAGCGGCGACCTGCTCGACCGGTACGAGGCCGCGCTCGCGGCCCATCCGGCGCTGGCCGCGCGGCTCGGCCCGCTGCGCGACGAAGTGGCCCGGCACGCGAAGAGCTTCGGTGCGCCGGCGCGCCCGGCCGCACCGGCCTCGGCCTCCCCGTCGCCCTCGCCGTCCGCCTCACCGGCCTCCGAGAAGGACACCGTGCGGGCGCTGGCCGAGGCCGAGCGGCAACTCGCCGACCGCCGTGCGGCGGCCCTGGTCGACGCCCCCGCCGAACTCGCGCGCCTGCTCGCCTCGGTGGCCGCCGCGGGCGCCGGACACGCGTATCTGCTGACGAAGGACTGACATGGCCGACAAGGACGACAGCGACAAGCAGCTTCTCTCCGCGGTCCAGGCGGCACTGGCCGCCGAGCACGCGGCTGTTTACGGATACGGCGTCGTCGGCGGCCGGATCAGCGAGAGCCGCAGGCCCGAGGCGCGCACCGCGTACGACTCCCACCGGGCGCGCCGTGACGGCCTTCGGCGTGCGGTCCGCGACCTCGACGGCGAGCCCGAGCCGTCGGCAGGTGCCTACGCACTGCCCTTCCCCGTGCCGGACTCGGCGGCGGCGGCGCGGCTCGCGGCGGACATAGAGGACCGCGTCGCCGGCGTCTACTCGGACCTGGTGCGGGCCTCCGAGGGCGCGCGGCGCAGGGGCGCGGCGGACGCGCTGCGGGAGGCGGCGGTGCGCGCGGTGCGGTGGCGCGGCGGCAGCGTAGCCTTCCCTGGTCTCGCCGAGCGGTCCGCGGCGCCCCGAGCGTCCGCGACACCGCAGGCGTAGCCGCCACGGTCACACGTACCGTCCGCCGTCACGGGGACGGCCACGGGGAAGGGAGTTACTCGCACATGTCTTTCGAACCGCCGAAGCGGCTGGTCAACGCGCTCGGCGAGGTGCGGGACGACGGCGCGTCCGCGTGGCTGGCGAGGGTGCCGGAGATTCTTCAGGAGGCCGTGGAACGGCTTGAGTTGATGGTCGAGCGGGTGCATGTGCCGGGCGGGCGCAGCAGTCTCGTCGT
Organism: Streptomyces sp. DS1-CR2; assembly: GCF_055760475.1. Lineage (NCBI taxonomy): Bacteria > Bacillati > Actinomycetota > Actinomycetes > Kitasatosporales > Streptomycetaceae > Streptomyces > Streptomyces sp. DS1-CR2. Next base: position 6,286,274 of record NZ_CM147085.1, on the reverse strand, counting down.
CCTGGTGCGGCGGGCCGACGGAACACCCGCAGTCCTCAAACTGGCGCCGGAGCGCTTCCGCCCGGAGGCCGAGCACGCGGCTCTCACGCACTGGAACGGGTTCGGGGCGGTGCAACTCCTCGGCGATGGCGGTGACCTGCTCCTGGAACGGCTGCACCCCGAGGTGTCGGTGCGCTCGCTGCCCGAGGCGAAGGCGCTCCTCGAGGCGGCCGGCACGCTGCGCAGGCTGTGGGTGGAACCGCCGCCGTGGCGTTCCTGCGAGACGGTCGCCGACCGGACGGGCCGTCAGGCTGAGGCCATGCGCGCCACCGCCGCCGCGGAGCCGGATATCGTGCCGCTGGTCGACGCGGCGCTCACGGCGCGGGACGAGCTGCTCGTCGCGCCGCCTGAACTACGGCTGCTGCACGGGACGTTCCGGCAGAGCAAGGTGCTGGCCGGGGAGCGCACGCCGTGGCTCGCGGTCGGTCCCGACCCGGTGGTCGGCGAGTGCGCCTTCGACCTCGCTCGGCTCGTCAGGGACCGGGTGGAGGACCTGATCGCGTCGCCGTCCGGTGCGGCGACGACGCGGCGGCGCGTGAAAAGGCTCGCGGAGTCCCTCGATGTGGACCAGGAGCGGCTGCGCGGGTGGACGCTGTTCCGGGCGGTGGAGTCCGGCGTACGGGCACTGCGCGTGGGGCGTGAGCGGGATGCGGAGCTTTTGCTGGAATTCGCGGGGTGGCTGTAGCGGCCCGGCCGTAGGGGCGTTTCTTCTCCCCCAGCCCGCCCCTTCCCGAACTGGGGCTCCGCCCCAGACCCCGGTCCTCAATCGCCGGACGGGCTGAAGATTTCAGCCCGTCCGGCGATCTGATTACGCCGTGAGGCGCGCGATGGCCTCTTCGACCGTCACTTCCTCGCGCTCGCCCGTCTTGCGGTCCTTCAGTTCCACGATGCCCTCGGCCGAGCGACGGCCGGCGACGAGGATCTGCGGGACACCGATCAGTTCGGCGTCGGTGAACTTCACGCCCGGCGAGACACCGGCGCGGTCGTCGACCAGGACGCGGACACCGGCGGCGCCCAGCTTCTGGGAGACGTCGAGCGCCAGCTCCGTCTGGAGGGCCTTGCCGGCGGCGACCACGTGGACGTCGGCCGGGGCGATCTCCTTGGGCCAGCACAGGCCCTTGTCGTCCGCGGTCTGCTCGGCGAGGGCGGCCACGGCGCGGGAGACGCCGATGCCGTACGAGCCCATGGTCACGCGGACCGGCTTGCCCTGGTTGCCGAGGACGTCGAGCTGGAAGGCGTCGGCGTACTTGCGTCCGAGCTGGAAGATGTGGCCGATCTCGATGGCGCGGTCGAGGCGCAGGCCGGTGCCGCACTTGGGGCAGGGGTCGCCCGCCTCGACCACGACGACGTCGAGGTAGTCGTCGACCTCGAAGTCGCGGCCCGCGACGACGTTCTTCGCGTGCTTGCCGGGCTTGTTGGCGCCCGTGATCCACGCGGTGCCGGCGGCGATGCGCGGGTCGGCGATGTAGCGGACCTTCTCCAGTCCCTGCGGGCCCACGTAGCCGCGTACGAGGTCGTCGCGGCCCACGAAGTCCTCGGCCGTGACGAGCTCGACGACGGCCGGGGAGAGGTGCTCGCCGAGCTTGCCGAGGTCCACCTCGCGGTGGCCGGGCACGCCCACGGCGACGATCTCGCCGTCGACCTTGACGAGGAGGTTCTTCAGCGTCGCGGAGGCCTCGACGCCCAGGTGGGCGGCGAGGGTCTCGATGGTCGGGGTGTCGGGGGTGTCGAGCTCCTCGACAGCCGGGTGCTCGGCGCTCGCGGGGGCCGGGGCGGCGAAGGTGACGGCCTCGGTGTTGGCGGCGTAGTCGCAGGCCGGGCAGTCGACGAAGGTGTCCTCGCCGGCCGGGGCCGGGGCGAGGAACTCCTCGGAGGCCGAGCCGCCCATCGCGCCGGAGACGGCGGAGACGATGCGGTGGTCGAGGCCGAGGCGCTCGAAGATCTTGATGTACGCCTCGCGGTGCAGGGCGTACGACTCGGCCAGGCCCTCGTCGGTGGTGTCGAAGGAGTACGAGTCCTTCATGAGGAACTCGCGGCCGCGCAGGATGCCGGCGCGCGGGCGGGCCTCGTCGCGGTACTTCGCCTGGATCTGGTAGAGGATCACGGGCAGGTCCTTGTAGGACGAACACTGGTCCTTGACCAGCTGCGTGAAGATCTCCTCGTGGGTCGGGCCGAGGAGGTACTCCGCGCCCTTGCGGTCCTTGAGGCGGAACAGCTCGGGGCCGTACTCCTCCCAGCGTCCCGTCGCCTCGTAGGGCTCCTTGGGCAGCAGGGCCGGGAGCAGGACCTCCTGGCCGCCCATGTCGTCCATCTCCTCGCGGACCACGCGGGCGACGTTCTCGAGGACCTTCTTGCCCAGCGGCAGCCAGGACCAGATGCCGGCGGCCGTGCGGCGCACGTACCCGGCCCGGACGAGCAGCTTGTGGTTGAGCGTCTCGGCGTCGGCCGGGTCGTCACGCAGTGTCTTGACCATCAACTTGGACATGCGCTGGACCTGGGCCATGATTTTGACTCCTGCTGCGAAAGATAGGGATGCCCAGGAGGTTAGCCGGGTCCGTCCCGCGCCCGGAAATCGGCTGCCTTCAGCGACGCAGCGGAAGCGGTGCGCCCATGACCGCGTAGGGCCGGGGAGCGCTGGGGAAGAGCACCTGCCGGGCGAGGTCCTCGTAGCCGAGCGAGCGGTACAGGCCGCGGGCCGGGCTGTCGTAGTCGATGGCGGACAGGATCGACCTGGGCTCGGCGGCTCTGTCCGTGATGGTCGTGATGAGGGACCGTCCGATCCCGCGGTTCTGGTAGCGCGGGTGGACGTGCAACTCGGTGATCACGAAGGAGTCGTCGAGCCACCAGTCCAGCGCGCGCGGGCGCAGATAGGGCTCCACCACCGTGGACCACCAGTGGGCCCGGTCGTTCGGCATGCCGTACACGAACCCGACGAGGCGGCCGCCGGGGGTGTAGGCGCCGAGGGCGCGCGCTCCGGGATAGGTGATGTGCCGCAGCACGATCTGGCGGCGCACGGCGATCTCGTCGTCGCTCAGGCCGAAGGCGTACGCCTGCACGGCCAGTGCCTCGTCCACGTGTTCCGCGAGGTCGAGAGGCCCGATGGTGACGACATCGTCCTGGGTCATGACGGGGAGACTACAGGGCCGTCCGGCGGCGCTCAGCTGATCAAACGGGCAGCCTGGGAACGCTGTCGAGCAGCCGCCGCGTGTAGGGGTGTTCGGGCGATCCGAGCACGTCACGGGTCTGGCCCTGCTCGACGACGCGTCCGCGTTCGAGTACGGCGGTCCGTTCGCACAGGGCGGCCACCACAGACAGGTCGTGGGAGACCATGACGATGGTCAGGCCCCGCTCCTGCTTGAGCTCGCCGAGCAGGTCGACGACCTTGACGCGGGTGGTGACGTCGAGCGCGCTGACGGGTTCGTCGGCGAGCAGGACACGTGGGTCGCACACGGTGGCCCGGGCGATGGCGATGCGCTGGCGCTGGCCGCCGGAGAACTCGTGCGGGTAGCGCGACGCCGCGTCCGCCGGGAGTCCGACCTGTTCGAGGGCCTCGGCGACCTTCGCGTGCACGGCGGCGCCGGTGGCCACGCCGAGCGAGCGCAGCGGCTCCGCGACGATGCGGCTGACGCGCTGGCGCGGGTCGAGGGAGGCGTACGGGTCCTGGAAGACGCACTGCACGGAGCGTCGGAAGCGCCGCATCTGCGCCCGGTCGCCGAGCCGCAGCGGGTCCCCGTCGAAGCGGACGGTTCCGGTGGTGGGTCGGGCGAGGCCGAGGAGCAGCCGGAGCAGGGTCGTCTTGCCGGCCCCGGACTCGCCGACGAGCGCGAGGCTGTGGCCCGCGTCGACGGTGAGGGAGACGTCCTCGACGACGGGCGCCGCGGCCCCCCGGTAGGTGTGTCCGACCGAGTCGAGTTCGAGTACGGCGGTCATCGGGGCTCTCCCAGGTCCAGGGCGGATTCGAGCTTCCGCGCGCTGTCGACGAGCGCCTTCGTGTACGCCCGCTGTGGCGCGCGCACCAGGTCGCGTACCGTCCCGTCCTCGACGGCGCGCCCGTCCTTCATCACGAGGACGCGGTCGGTGACGCGTGAGACGACGGCCAGGTCGTGGCTGACGAAGAGGACGGCCATGCCGCGCTCGCCGACGAGGGTGTCGAGCAGGACGAGCATCTCGGACTGCACGGTGACGTCGAGGGCTGTGGTCGGCTCGTCGGCGATGAGCAGGTCAGGGTCGCAGGCGAGCGCCATGGCGAGGGCCACGCGCTGGCGCTGGCCGCCGGAGATCTCGTGCGGGAACGCGCGGGCGATGCGCCCGGGTTCGGGCAGCCTGACCTGTTCGAGGGCTTCGGCGACGGCCTTGCGGAGCGCGTCGCCCTTGAGGCCGCGGCGGCGGCGCAGCGGTTCGGCGAGCTGTCTGCCCACGCGCATCAGCGGGTCGAGCGCGGTCAGCGGCTCCTGGAAGACGATCGCGGCGGCGCTGCCGCGGACGCCGACGAGCCGCTTCTCGCTCGCGCCGACGATCTGGGTGCCGTCGAGTTCGACGCTGCCCGTGGCGGTCATCCCGTCGGGGAGCAGGCCGAGCACGGCGAGGGTGGTGAGTGACTTGCCGGACCCTGACTCGCCGATGAGGCCGAGCCGTTCGCCCCGGTCGACGGAGAAGCTGAGGCCGGAGACGAGGTCGCGGCCGTCGCCGGTGCGGATGGTGAGGTCGCGTACCTCGAGCAGGCTCATGCCGCTGTCCTCCTGCGCCGGGCCGGGTCGAAGGTGTCGCGCAGGCCGTCGGCGACGAGGTTGACGCCGATGACGAGCAGGACGAGGAGGATGCCGGGGGCGAGCGCGCCCGCCGGGGCCGTCGTGAACGTCGCCTGGGCCTCCTGGAGCATGCGTCCCCATGAGGCGTTGGGCGGCGGGGCGCCGAGGCCGAGGTAGGACAGGCTCGCCTCGGCGAGGACGGCGAGGCCGAACTGGAGCGCCAGGTTGACCACGAGCGTCGGCCAGATGTTGGGCAGCACGTGCGCGCCGACGATCCGCGGCCAGGAGGTGCCGGAGGTGCGGGACGCGGTGATGTAGTCCTGCGCGAGGACCCGTTTGACCAGGATCCGGGTCAGCCGCGCGACGATCGCGCTCTGCGCGATTCCGATCGCGAGGACGGCCGAGGTGAGGGTCGCCGAGCGGGCGGAGACGATCAGCATGGCGAGCAGCAGCGTCGGGAACGCGATGAGGATGTCGAGCAGGGCCGAGACGGTGTCGTCGAACCAGCCCTGCGCGAACGCCGCTATGAGGCCGAGCGTGATGCCGACGACGGCCGCGATCAGGACGGACCCGAGCCCGGCCGCGATCGCGATCCTGGACCCGGTCATGAGCTGCGTCAGCAGGTCGCGGCCGAGCTTGTCGGTGCCGATCAGGTGTCCGTCGCCCGGCCCGGCGAGCCGTCCGCCGGAGGTGTCCGAGGGGTCGTACGGCAGCCAGAAGAGGGAGACGAGCGCCATGAGGGCGATGAGTCCGGCGAGGACGCACCCCGTCCACAGGGTTGCGGAACGCTTCATCGGGCGCCTCCCGAGAGCCGGTTGCGCAGCCGTGGGTCGATGATCCGCTGCACGAGGTCGGCGGCGAAGCCGATGAGCAGCACGGCGAGGGTGGAGACGAACAGGACGCCCTGGATGACGGGGTAGTCGTGCTGGGCGATGCCGGTGGCGAGCAGGGAGCCGAGTCCCGGCAGCGCGAACACGGACTCGACGACGACCGCGCCGAGCAGGGTCGACGCCAGTTCGATGCCGAGGATCGAGATGACCGGTACGGAGGCGTTGCGCAGTCCGTGGCGCCACATGGCCCCTCCGAAGGAGGAGCCGAGGGCGCGCGAGGTGCGCAGGAAGTCGCTGTCGAGGACGTCGAGCGTCGCCGATCTGACGTAGCGGATCAGGGACGCCGACATGACCAGGGCGATGGTGACGACGGGGAGCACGAGGGAGCGGATCGCCTGTGCGGGGTCGGACCAGCCGTCCGGCGGGAAGCCGCCGGACGGCAGCCAGCCCGCGTTGAGCGCGAACACGGCGATGAGGATCATGCCGAGCCAGAACACCGGGACGGCGATGCCCAGTTGGGACACTGCGCTGAGCAGGGCGCCGTACCAGGTCCGGCGCTTGTACGCGGCGGCGAAGCCGGCCGGGACCGCGATCAGCACGGCGAGCGCGAACGCGGACAGGGTCAGCGGCACGGTGACGCTCAGGCGCTGGGTGACCTCGGGTCCGACGGGCAGCGAGCTGACGAAGGACGTGCCGAGGTCGCCGGTCACTAGCCGGCCCATCCACTGGGTGAACTGCTCGGGCAGCGGCTTGTCGGAGCCTATGGAGTGCCGCGCCGCCGCGATCTGCTCCGGCGAGGCGCCCACGGAGGTGAGCGCGTTCGCCGGGTCGCCGGGCAGCATCCTCAGAAGCACGAAAAGGACGACGCTCGCGAGGGCCAGGGAGACGACGAGGAAGGCGAGGCGGCGCAGCAGATAGCCGGTCATCAGCCCTTCTTGATGTCGTACGCGAAGAACTGCGAGTTCAGGCCGTTGACCGGGTAGCCGGACAGCTTGCTGCTCGCCACCACGATCTGCGGGTACAGGTACAGCCAGTCGCTGGCGGCGTCCTCGGCGGTCTTGCGGTTGACCTTCTTGAGGAGGTCGGTCTGCTGCTGGGTCGACGACGCCTTCTCGGCGTCCTCGACCCACTTGGTGACCTGCTTGTCGTCGTAGCCCCAGTAGAAGTCGGGGTTGCCGTACCAGACGACGTCACGGTCGTTCACGTGCTCCTGGAGCGTGGCCGAGAAGTCGTGGTTCTTGTAGACCTTCGTGTACCACTCGTCGGGCGTGATCGTGTTGATCTTGACGGTGATGCCGACCTTGGCGAGCTGCGACTTGATGAAGGTGGCGGCCGTCGGGTGCGGGTCGTAGTTCGGGGTGTCCAGCGTGAAGCTGAAGCCCTTCGCGTAACCGGCCTCCTTGAGCAGCTTCTTGGCCTCGGCCGGGTCGTAGGCGTTGACCTTGGTCAGGTCCTCGTACCAGGGGTCGGTGGGCGGCACCATCGACCCGATCTCCTTGCCGTAGCCGCCCCAGACGGACTCGAGGAGCTTCTTGTCGTCGATCGCGGACGAGACGGCTCTGCGGACCTTGACGTCCGTGAAGGGCTTGGCCTTGTCGTTGAAGGCGAGCAGGAGCTTGGTCGTCGAGTCGCCGTCGTTGACCTTGTAGTTCTGGTTGGACTTGAACTGGTCGAGGGCGTCGGGCGACTGCTCGCTGGTGACGACGTCCACGGCGTTCGTCAGAAGCGCGTTGTTCAGCGCGGTCGCGTCCTTGTAGTAGTGGAGGACGACCTGCTTGTTCGTGGCGGCGGTGCCCCAGTAGCCGGGGAAACGGTCGAGGCTGAGCGCGGAACCGCGCGTCCACTTGCCGAGCTTGTACGGGCCCGTGCCGTCCTCGGCCGTCTTCAGGTTCTTGGCCTGGTCGTTGATGATCCAGACGTAGGACAGGTTGTAGACGAAGGAGATCGACTTCTGCTTCAGCGTGACCTTCACGGTCTTCGCGTCGGGGGTGTCGACCGACTTGATGACCTCAAGGTTGCTCTTGCGCGCGGACTGCGAGTCCGGCGCGATCACCTTCTCCAGGCTGTACTTGACGTCCTTGCTGGTCAGCGCCTTGCCACTGTGGAACTTCACGCCGTCGCGCAGGGTGAAGGTGTAGGTGAGCCCGTCGCCGGAGACCTTGTAGTCCTTGGCGAGGAGGTTCTCGACCTTGCCGTCGTCGGTGAGCTTGAACAGGCCCTCGTAGACATTGCCGTTGAGCGCCTCGGTGACGCCCTGGCCGCCGCCCCCGGTGTTGTCCAGGTTCTGCGGCTCGTACAGGGAGCCGATGTTGACCGTGGCGTTCTTGTCGTACGCGCCGTTGCCGCCGCTGCTGTTGTTGTCGCCGGAGCCACCGCACGCGGCGAGCGTCACGGCGAGGGCGACGGTGAGCACACCGGCGGACAGGGGCTTCTTGGGGAGGTTCATGGGGGCTGCCTTCGTGCGGGCGCGGAGAGGGGGCGCGGGGAGGAGAGCGCGGGGATCAGTGCTGGTCGGCGAAGCCGTCGCGGAAGACCGGAAGCTTCTCGCCCGCCTCTACGGGCAGGTGGAAGCGGTTCTGCCGCGGCGGCATCGGACAGTTGTACTGATCGGAGAACCCGCAGGGCGGGACGAACGCTCGGTTGAAGTCGAGCCGCACCCGCCCCTCACCGGTGTGCTCGACGAAGAGGAACCGGCCCGCGCCGTAGGTGGCCGTCCCGTTGGTCGGGTCGCCGAAGACGAGCAGCAGGGTGCCGTCGTCGTCGAAGGCGCTGAGCGTGTAGTCGGTGCCGTCGACGGTGAGCGCGATGTCGCCGGGGACGGCGAGATCGCGGGTGCCGCCGTTGTCCCGGATGTGCTCGAAGGCGACCCGGCGGGCGTCCTCGACGGGGGTGTACGTGGCGTCCAGGACCCAGGCCGGGTCGAACGGGAAGGCGTCGGTGCGCTCGAAGTTCCGGATCGCGGGGGACTCGGCGTCCCAGAAGCGCAGCGCGTATTCGGGCTCGCCGGTCGCCAGGTCGGTGCGCTCGACGGTCGTGACGGTCACACCGTCGCGCTGTCCGGCGCGGGCCGCCGTGAGGTCGGGGCGCTCACCCGCGGGCAACCAACGGGTCTCGACGAGGGCGAGGTTCCCGGTGGGGCCGGTGACGGAGCGGTGCCGCCCGGCACGCCACGCCTCCCAGGCCTGGGAGGGGTCACTGGCACGGTCGGGCATGGCGGCACTCATTCGCGTAGAAACTCATCAGCGTCCACGCCGGTGTGCACACGGAGGTTGCTCACACTGGGTGAAGCTTGAACCAAAGGAGCTTCTTTATCTTCCATAAGGAGCGCTAATGTCAAATGGCGCCAGAAATGTGAGACAGGTGCCACAGGAAGCACGCCGATGCGTCAGAACAGGACGCTCATGAACGCGCCGACTTCCTCGAATCCCACCCGGCGGTACGCGGCCCGCGCCGGGGTGTTGAAGTCGTTCACGTACAGGCTGACCAGCGGCGCGATATCCGCGAGCGCATAGCGCAGGACGGCCGCCATGCCGGGGGCGGCGAGGCCGCGGCCGCGGTGTTCGGGGGCGATCCACACGCCCTGGATCTGGCAGGCCCGCGACGTCACGGCGCCGATCTCGGCCTTGAAGATCACCTTGCCGTGCTCGTCGAGCCGGGCGAACGAGCGCCCGGAGCCGACCAGCTCGGCCACCCGCGCCTGATACAGCAGGCCCCCGTCACCGGCCAGCGGAGAGACGCCGACCTCCTCCGTGAACATCGCCACGCACGCCGGCATGATCGTCTCCATCTCGCCCTTGCGGACGCGGCGGACGTACGGATCGGGGGCGATGTCGTCCGGGAGCCGGTCGGTGACCATGAGGGGCTGCTGGGCGCGTACGTCCCTGGCCGGGCCCCAGTTCGGTTCGAGCAGCCGCCACAGCTGGGCGGTGGGCTCGGCCGGGCCGACTATGGAGGAGCAGCGGCGCCCGGCCCGGCGGGCCCGGTCGGCGAACCCGCGCACGGCCCTCGGGGTGGCACAGATCGGGACCAGGTTCGCGCCCGCGTAACAGAGGGACTCGAGCATCCCGTCCTCGTACCAGCCCCACATCTCGCCGCCCAAGCGCCACGGGTCGAGGCCCGCGACCTGGACGCGGGACGCGACGAAGGCATTGGCAACCGGCTCGCGGTCGAGCACGGCGAGCGCGGCGTCGAGGTCACTCGGTTCGAGGACCCGGGTGGTGGTCTGAGTCAACACGTGCGGGGGCCTCACCATCCGGTCTGCTGGTCTCCGCACCATACCTGCCGGAATTGTGCGGCGCCTCTGCCTCTGCGGCGGCGGCTGTTTCAGGGGGCCTGCCTGCGGCGGCCTCGCGCTTTCTCGTCTGCCCGGTGCTGTTGTCGGGCGGCTGCGGGTGATGTGTGATTGCTCGCGCAGTTCCCCGCGCCCCTCAGGTAGGGGCGCGGGGAACTGCGCGATCAGCCCCGACGGCGCCGCATCCCCACAACGACAAGGCCCGTCGTCCCCGAAGGGGCGGCGGGCCTCGAGGTCATGACAGGGGTCAGCCGGCGACGGCCACCGTGGGCTCGCCGGAGGCGACGCCGTCCTTCTCCATCTGCTCCGCGATCTTCAGCGCCTCTTCGATGAGGGTCTCGACGATCTTCGACTCGGGGACGGTCTTGATGACCTCGCCCTTCACGAAGATCTGGCCCTTGCCGTTGCCGGAGGCGACGCCGAGGTCGGCCTCGCGGGCCTCGCCCGGTCCGTTCACCACGCAGCCCATGACGGCGACGCGCAGCGGGACCTCCATGCCGTCGAGGCCCGCGGTGACCTCTTCGGCGAGCTTGTAGACGTCGACCTGGGCGCGGCCGCAGGACGGGCAGGAGACGATCTCCAGGCGGCGCGGCTTGAGGCCCAGCGACTCCAGGATCTGGTTGCCCACCTTGATCTCCTCGACCGGCGGGGCCGAGAGGGAGACGCGGATGGTGTCGCCGATGCCCTCGGAGAGCAGCGCGCCGAACGCGACGGCGGACTTGATGGTGCCCTGGAAGGCCGGGCCCGCCTCGGTGACGCCGAGGTGCAGCGGGTAGTCGCACTGGGCGGCGAGCTGGCGGTAGGCGTTCACCATCACGACCGGGTCGTTGTGCTTGACCGAGATCTTGATGTCGCGGAAGCCGTGCTCCTCGAAGAGAGACGCCTCCCACAGGGCGGACTCGACGAGCGCCTCGGGGGTGGCCTTGCCGTACTTCTTCAGGAGCCGGGCGTCGAGCGAGCCCGCGTTCACGCCGATGCGGATCGGGGTGCCGTGGTCCTTGGCCGCCTGCGCGATCTCCTTGACCTTGTCGTCGAACTGCTTGATGTTGCCCGGGTTCACCCGGACCGCGGCGCAGCCCGCCTCGATGGCGGCGAAGACGTACTTCGGCTGGAAGTGGATGTCCGCGATGACCGGGATCTGTGACTTCCTCGCGATCGTCGCGAGCGCGTCCGCATCGTCCTGCGTGGGACACGCCACCCGCACGATCTGGCAGCCGGACGCGGTGAGCTCGGCGATCTGCTGCAGCGTGGCGCCGATGTCGGACGTACGGGTCGTCGTCATGGACTGCACCGACACCGGTGCGTCTCCGCCGACCGCCACGGTGCCGACCTGGATCTGCCGGCTCCTGCGGCGCTCGGCGAGCTTGGTCGGAACGGACGGCATGCCGAGAGAAATCGCAGTCATCTGCTGTGCAACCCCAAGGTGTGGAATCGAGACCCGAGAAGAAGACACGGATCGGGGTCCCGTGGTGAGCGGGCTCCAGGCTTCGAGATTACGGCACCGGCCCGGCGCCGAGCACATCACGTCCGGAAGTCCACCCAAAGGCAGGCGGCCGGGCACAGAGCATGCCCGGCCGCCCTCCCGTCTCCCGCCACCGCCCTGCTCGACGCATTGCACGCGGCCCCGTTTATCTCTGAACAGTCGGTAACTACGTGATTTTGACGGGGTTGACGACGTCCGCGATCAGTACGAGGACGGTGAAGCAGACGAAGATTCCGGCCACGACGTAGGCGACCGGCATCAGCTTCGCCACATCGAACGGGCCGGGGTCGGGCCGCTTGAAGACCTTCGCCACATTCCGTCGCAGCGACTCCCACAGGGCGCCGGCGATATGCCCGCCGTCCAGGGGCAGCAGCGGCAGCATGTTGAAGAGGAACAGCGACAGGTTGAACCCGGCGACGAGCATCAGGGCCATACCGAGCTGCTGGGTCGCCGGGATGTCCAGGTTGAAGATCTCCCCGCCGACGCGGGCCGCGCCGACCACACCCATCGGCGAGTCCGGCTCACGCGGGCCGTCCCCGAAGGCGGCGTCCCACAGTGCCGGGATCTTGCCGGGCAGGGCGGCGAGCGAGTTCACGGCGTCGCCGACCCGGTCTCCCATCCAGGTCACGGAGTCGCCGAAGTCCTGGCGCACGACACCGGTCGAGGCGCTGAAGCCGAGGAATCCGGCGTTGATGTACTCGCCCTGGACGATCTGGCCGCTGCCGTCCTTCTTCGCCACCTGGTTGGTGGCGATCTTGGCATGCAGGACCTTCTCCTGGCCGTCGCGCCGGACGACGATGTCGACCGTCCTGCCGGGGTTGGCGCGGATTTCGTCGGAGAGGGTGTTCCACTTGTCGGTCTTCACGCCGTTGAACGAGACGATCTTGTCCTTGGCCCGCAGTCCGGCCGCGGCGGCCGGGGAGGCGGGGTCGGACTTCTTGCATGTGTCGCGGTTCTCACTCTGCTTGACCACGCACTGCTGGACCGAGCTGACCGTGGTGGTCTGCTGCGTGATGCCGAAGCCCATCAGGACGGTGAAGAACAGGCCGACCGCGAGGATCAGGTTCATGAAGGGGCCCGCGAACATCACGATGACCCTCTTCCACGGCTTGCGCGTGTAGAAGAGGCGTGTCTCGTCGCCGGGCTGGAGCTCCTCGAAGGCCGCCGCCCGGGCGTCCTCGACCATGCTGCGGAACGGGGAGGTGGAGCGGGACTGGATCTTCCCGTCCGGGCCGGGCGGGAACATGCCGATCATGCGGATGTAGCCGCCCAGCGGGATCGCCTTGACGCCGTACTCCGTATCGCCCTTCCTGCGCGACCAGACGGTCGGGCCGAAGCCGACCATGTACTGCGGCACGCGGATCTTGAAGAGCTTCGCGGTCGAGAGATGCCCCAGCTCGTGCCAGGCGATCGAGACGAGCAGTCCGATCGCGAAGACGACTATGCCGAGGATCATCATCAGGGTCGTCATGCACGAGCCTCCGCGGTCGATGTCGCCTGTGCCGTCAGTTCACGGGTCCGGGCGCGTGCCCAGGTCTCCGCTTCGAGGACGTCCGCGACGGTCAGGGACGTTCCCGCCGCTGCCGAAGGCGCGCCGTGTTCCCCGACGACCTTCGTAACGGTGTCCATGATGCCGTTGAACGGCAGCGCGCCGTTCAGGAACGCGTCCACGCACTCCTCGTTTGCGGCATTGAACACTGCCGGGGCCGTCCCCGCGAGCTTGCCCACGTGCCGGGCGAGCCCGACCGAGGGGAAGGCCTCGGTGTCGAGGGGGAAGAACTCCCAGCTCGACGCCTTCGTCCAGTCGAACGCGGGCGCCGCGTCGGGGATCCGCTCGGGCCAGCCCAGGCCGATGGCGATGGGTCCGCGCATGTCGGGCGGCGTGGCCTGGGCGAGGGTGGAGCCGTCCGTGAACTCGACCATGGAGTGCACGTACGACTGCGGGTGCACGACGACCTCGATCCGCTCGAACGGGATGTCGTAGAGGAGATGCGCCTCGATCACCTCCAGGCCCTTGTTGACGAGGGTCGCGGAGTTGACGGTGATGACCGGGCCCATCGCCCAGGTCGGGTGCGCGAGCGCGTCCTCGGGTGTGACGTGTGCGAGGTCCGCCTTCGTCCGTCCCCGGAAGGGGCCGCCGGACGCGGTGACGACGAGCTTGCGGATGTCCGCGCGCTTGCCCGCCGCGAGGGCCTGGAAGAGCGCCGCGTGCTCGGAGTCGACCGGGATGATCTGGCCCGGCTTCGCGAGCGCCTTGACGAGGGGGCCGCCGACGATGAGCGACTCCTTGTTGGCGAGGGCGAGGGTGCGCCCGGCCTCCAGAGCAGCGAGCGTCGGGGCGAGGCCGATGGATCCGGTGATGCCGTTGAGCACCGTGTGGCAGGGGGAGGCGGCGAGCTGGGTGGCCGCGTCGGGTCCGGCAAGGATCTCGGGGAGCGGCTCGCCGTCGGCGTACTGCGCGCTCAGGGCCTCGCGCAGGGCGGGCACGACGTCCTCGCGGGCGACCGCGACGGTCCGTACGCGCAGCTGCCTGGCCTGTTCGGCGAGCAGGCCGACCCGGCCGCCCGCGGCGGACAGCGCCGTGACCGTGAAGCGGTCGGGGTTGCGCAGCACCAGGTCGATGGCCTGGGTGCCGATCGAGCCCGTGGAGCCGAGGATGACGACGTCCCGCGGGCCGTCCGTGCCGACGGGGTCGTAGACGAGGTGCGGGTCCGCGAGGGGGGATGCGCTGTCGCTCATGCCCCCCATTGTGGCGTGGCCTCCGGGTGCCTCGGACAGCGCGTCCCCCGGCGGTTCGTCATCGCCTGCGCCGGCGGCGGCCCTTCGCTCAGGCGGACGGCCGCGGGGAGGGTCCGGGCGGCTCCGCGTCGCGCGGTGCGTCCTCGTCGGGGACGGTGTTGAAGTCGCCTTCCTGTTGGCCCCCGGCGGTGTCCAGGGTGGGCGCGCTGAAGTGGAGACGGTCGGGGCGCCGGGCCGCGTCGAGGGCGTCGGAGGGCGGCGCGTCGGCAGTGGTGGCGAGGTTGAAGACGTAGCCGACCGACTCCTCCTTGATGGCGTCCATCATGGCCGTGAACAGGTCGAACCCCTCGCGTTCGTACTCGAAGATCGGCTCGCGGCCCAGGGTGTAGCGCAGGCCGATGCCGTCGCGGAGGTAGTCCATCTCGTAGAGGTGTTCGCGCCATTTGCGGTCGAGGACGGCGAGGACGACGAGTCGTTCCAGGTCGCGCAGGGCGTCGGCCCCGAGCTCGCTCTCGCGCTCCTCGTAGCGGGCGTGGATGTCCTCGGTGACGGCCTCGACGAGGAGGCCGGCGGTCAGCTCGGCGCGCCCGCCGGCCGCCTCGTCGAGCTCGTCGGCGGTGACGCCGCACGGGTAGAGCTCGCGGAAGGCGGCCCAGAGCACGTCGAGGTCCCACTCCTCCGGGTAGCCCTCGGCGGTCTCATGGGTGATGTACGCCTCGACGGTGTCGTCCATGAAGCGGAGGATCTGGGCGCGCAGGTCCTCGCCCTCCAGGACGCGGCGGCGTTCGCGGTAGATGAGGGTGCGCTGCCGGTTGAGCACCTCGTCGAACTTGAGGACGTCCTTGCGGGACTCGAAGTGCTGCTGCTCGACCTGGGACTGGGCGGAGGCGATGGCGCGGGTGACCATCTTGTTCTCGATGGGCACGGACGCGGGGACGTTCGCCATGGCCATGACCCGGTCGACGGCCTGGGCGCGGAACAGGCGCATCAGGTCGTCCTCAAGGGACAGGTAGAAGCGGGACGCCCCGGGGTCGCCCTGGCGTCCCGAGCGGCCACGCAGCTGGTTGTCGATGCGCCGGGACTCGTGCCGTTCGGTGCCGAGGACGTAGAGCCCGCCGAGCTCCTTCACCTCGTCGTGCTCGGCGGCGGCGGACGTGGTGACGCGCTCCTCGACGGCGCGGCGCCGGTCGGGGTCGTCGTCCTCGGCGGGGCCGCGTTCTTCCAGTGCGGCGGCGGTCATCGCCTCGGGGTTGCCGCCGAGCATGATGTCGGTGCCGCGGCCCGCCATGTTCGTCGCGACGGTGACGGCGCCCTTGCGGCCCGCCTGGGCGACGATCTGGGCCTCGCGGCGGTGGTTCTTGGCGTTGAGGACCTCGTGCCGGATGCCGTGCCTGCGGAGCTGTTCGGACAGGAGCTCGGACTTCTCCACGGAGGTGGTGCCTACGAGGACGGGCTGGCCGGCGGCGTGCCTCTCGGCGATGTCCTCGACGATCGCGTCGAACTTGGCGCTCTCGGTGCGGTAGATCAGGTCGGGGTCGTCGCGGCGGATCATCGGCCGGTTGGTGGCGATGGGCACGACGTGCAGCTTGTAGATCTGGTGGAACTCGGCGGCCTCGGTCATGGCGGTGCCGGTCATGCCGCCGAGCTTGGTGTAGAGGCGGAAGAAGTTCTGCAGGGTGATCGTGGCAAGCGTCTGGTTCTCCTCCTTGATGTCCACCCCTTCCTTGGCCTCGATGGCCTGGTGGAGGCCCTCGTTGTAGCGGCGGCCCGCGAGGATGCGGCCGGTGTGCTCGTCGACGATGAGGACCTCGCCGTCGATGACGACGTAGTCCTTGTCGTTCCTGAAGTGCTCCTTGGCCTTGAGCGCGTTGTTCAGGTGCCCGATGAGCGGGGTGTGGGCCGCCTCGTAGAAGTTCTCGATGCCGAGCTGGTCCTCCAGGTAGGCGACCCCACGGTCCAGGATCGCCACGGTCCGCTTCTTCAGGTCGTACTCGTAGTCGTACGTGGCCCGCAGCTCGGCGAGCCGGTCCTTGTCGGCCTGGGTGGTGAAATGCTCGTCCTGGACCGGGACGCCCTTCATGTTCCGGACCAGTCCCGCGAAGACGCGGTACCAATGGGTGGGCTGCTCGGCCGGGCCGGAGATGATCAGCGGCGTGCGGGCCTCGTCGATGAGGATCGAGTCCGCCTCGTCGACGATCGCGAAGTGGTGGCCGCGCTGCACCAGTTCGTCCTTCGACCAGGCCATGTTGTCGCGCAGGTAGTCGAAGCCGAACTCGGTGTTGGTGCCGTACGTGATGTCGCAGGCGTACGCGGCGCGCCGTTCGGCCGGGTCCATGTCGGTCCTGACGACGCCGACGGTGAGGCCCATGAACCGGTAGGCCCGGCCCATCCAGGCGGCGTCGCGCTCGGCCAGGTAGTCGTTGACGGTGACGAGGTGGACGCCTTTCCCGGCCAGCGCGTTGAGATAGACGGGCAGGGTCGCGGCCAGGGTCTTGCCCTCGCCGGTCTGCATCTCGGCGATGTTGCCGAGGTGGAGGGCGGCGCCGCCCATCAGCTGTACGTCGAAGTGGCGCATGCCGAGCGTGCGGCGCGCGGCCTCGCGGATCGCGGCGAAGGCCTCGGGCATCAGGTCGTCGAGGTTCTCACCCTCGGTGAGGCGCTGCCGGAACTCGGCCGTGAGGGCCTGGAGCTCGGCGTCGGTGAGCGCGACGAAGTCTTCCTCGACCGAGTTGATCTGGTCGGCGACGCGCTGGAGCTTGTGCAGGATCCTGCCTTCGCCTGCGCGCATGATCCTGGAGGTGATGCGGTCGAATCCGGTACCCGGCACAGGAGCCTCCCCCCTGTACCTAATGTCCGCCTCGTCGCCCTTTGAGGCAAGGAGGCGGGCCCGTTCACTGTCCGGTCATGGACCGGACGTAATGACTGAGGTTGGCGCTGAGGACGCCGCGCACGTAGAGGATCGCTCCGGCCATCCCGATGGGGAGCGAGAGCGCGAGGACTGCGAAGATCATCGGCCAGGGCTCCAGGACGCAGGTGTTGGAGATGCCGTCGTCGTAGCTCCTGCGGATCTCCTCGAAGAGGAGCGGGTCGTCGCAGCCGGCGCCGTGTCCGCCGCCGGACGCGAGGAGGGCGCCCGGCGGCAGCAGGAGCCGGGCCAGGACGTACAGCCACAGCAGCGCGGCGAGGACGAGCAGCCGGAAGCCGCGGGTGCGCATCTTCAGCGCGTGGTCGCGGAACCGTCGTTCCAGGTCGTTGCGGTACTTGCGCTCGTCGCGCATGGCTGCCATCTCCCCCGGGGCCTGTGGGACTTGCGGTGAGCAAGATACCCGCGGGCCCCGGGGCGCGGTTCAGCGGATGGGGCGGCGGACGTTCTCCCGCTTCGAGGGGCCGGGGGTCGCGTCCGCGATCCACGCGCCGTCGCCGCTGGGGTCGATGACGCCCTCCTCCAGCCAGGTGTAGGAACCGCCGAGGACGCCCTTGGTGACCTTGCGGTCCAGTTCGTCGGTGTTGTGCCACAGGCGCCCGAAGAGTTCGTCGACGCGGACGCGGGACTGGCTGCAGAACACGTCGGCGAGCTGGTAGGCCTCGCGGCCGTGTTCGCCGCTGCCGCGCAGGTGCTCGGCCCGTACGCAGGCCGCGCTCATCGCGAAGAGTTCGGCGCCGATGTCGACGATCCGGCCGAGGAAACCCTGCTTGGTCTCCATCTTTCCCTGCCAGCGCGACATGGCGTAGAAGGTGGAGCGGGCCAGCTTGCGCGCCGAGCGCTCCGCGTAGCGCAGATGGCCGGAGAGGTCGGCGTGGCCCGCGGGGTGGAACTCGCTGAAGGAATTGGGGAGTTGGCCGGGTCCGGCGACGAGCTTCGGCAGCCAGCGCGCGTAGAAGCCGCCGGCCTTCGCGCCCGCCTTCGCCTTGTCGGACAGGGACTTGTCGGGGTCGATCAGGTCACCGGCGACGGACAGGTGCGCGTCCACGGCCTCGCGGGCGATGAGGAGGTGCATGATCTCCGTCGAGCCCTCGAAGATGCGGTTGATGCGCAGATCGCGCAGGAGCTGCTCGGCGGGGACGGCGCGTTCGCCGCGCGCGGCGAGGGACTCGGCGGTCTCGAAGCCGCGGCCGCCGCGGATCTGGACCAGCTCGTCCGCCATCAGACAGCCCATCTCGGAGCCGAAGAGCTTGGCGAGGGCGGCCTCGATGCGGATGTCGTTGCGGTCCTCGTCGGCCATCTGCGAGGACAGGTCGACGACGGCTTCGAGCGCGAAGGTCGTCGCCGCGATGAACGAGATCTTCTGGCCGACCGCCTCGTGGAACGCGACCGGCTTGCCCCACTGCTCGCGGGCGCCCGACCACTCTCGCGCGATCTTCAGGCACCACTTGCCCGCGCCCACGCACATCGCGGGCAGCGAGAGCCGGCCCGTATTGAGGGTGGTGAGGGCGATCTTGAGGCCGGCGCCCTCGGGGCCGATGCGGTTCGCGGCCGGGACCCTGACCTGGTGGAAGCGGGTCACGCCGTTCTCCAGGCCGCGCAGGCCCATGAAGGCGTTGCGGTTCTCGACCGTGATCCCTTCGGAGTCGGCCTCCACGACGAAGGCCGTGATGCCGCCCTTGCGCCCCTCCGCCTTCGGCACCCGCGCCATGACGACGAGCAGATCGGCGACGACGCCGTTCGTCGTCCACAGCTTCACGCCGTCGAGGATGTACGAGTCCCCGTCGGGCACCGCGGTCGTGGCGAGGCGCGCCGGGTCCGAGCCGACGTCGGGTTCGGTCAGCAGGAACGCGGTGATGTCGGTGCTGGCGCAGCGCGGCAGGAAGGTGTCCTTCTGCTCCTGCGTCCCGAAGATCTTCAGCGGCTGCGGCACACCGATGGACTGGTGGGCCGACAGGAGGGCGCCGATCGCGGGGTTCACGGAGCCGACCAGGGCGAGGGCTTTGTTGTAGTAGACCTGCGTGAGGCCGAGGCCGCCGTACTTGGTGTCGATCTTCATACCGAGGGCGCCGAGCTCCTTGAGCCCGTTGATCACCTCGTCGGGGATCTGCGCCTCGCGCTCGATGCGGGCCGGGTCGATGCGTGTCTCGCAGAAGTCGCGCAACTTGGCGAGGAACTCCTCGCCGCGCCGGACGTCCTCGCCCGCCGGCTGGGGATGCGGGTGGATCAGGTCCAGCCTGAAGCGCCCGAGGAAGAGCTCCTTGGCGAAGCTCGGCTTGCGCCAGCCCTGTTCGCGCGCGGCCTCGGCGACCTGCCGGGCCTCGCGTTCCGATACGGATGGCTGCTGGGAAGTTGGGGCCGCCATGGGGGCTCACCTCGACGCGAGTAGGGGCCGTTCGGCATCGGCTTACCGACGGGTGCTACTCGGTCGTATGTACCCGAAAACCGGCAACCCGACCACCCCTCGCGCACCGATCGGGTCGCCCGTACCGGCATTCGGGGGACAAGGGTCCACCGGGCCTGCCGTCAAATGGCGAGCCCAAAAACGCGGAGGGCCGGAGCCCCCGCACAGTGGGCTCCGGCCGTCCATGGCCGGCGTACGGATCAGGCGTACGCCGGGGTCTTGCTGGTCCTGGACAGGCCCTTAGAGGGCGAGGCCCGTCAGGACGAGAACGCGCTCGTACGTGTAGTCGTCCATCGCGTAGCGCACGCCCTCGCGGCCCACGCCGGACTGCTTGGCGCCGCCGTACGGCATCTGGTCCGCGCGGTAGGACGGGACGTCGCCGATGACCACGCCGCCGACCTCGAGGGCGCGGTGGGCGCGGAAGGCGGTCTGCAGGTCGTGCGTGAACACGCCCGCCTGGAGGCCGTACTTGGAGTCGTTGACCGCGGCGAAGGCCTCGGCCTCGCCGTCGACCTTCTTGACCGTGAGGACCGGTCCGAAGACCTCCTCGCAGGAGATCGTCACGTCGGCCGGCACGTCGGCGAGGACGGTCGGGGCGTACGTGGCGCCCTCGCGCTTGCCGCCCGCGAGCAGCGAGGCGCCCGCGGCGACGGCCTCGTCGACCCAGGACTCCACGCGCTTGGCGGCGTCCTCACTGACCAGCGGGCCGACGTCGGTGGCGTCGTCCGCGGGGTCACCGGTGACCTGCGCCTCGACGGCCGCGACGATCTTCGGCAGGAGCCGCTCGTACAGGGAGGCGTCGGCGATGACGCGCTGCACCGAGATGCAGGACTGGCCGCCCTGGTAGTTGGAGAAGGTGGCGATACGGGTCGCCGCCCAGTCCAGGTCCTCGTCCGAGGCCCAGTCGCCGAGGACGACGGCCGCGCCGTTGCCGCCGAGCTCCAGCGTGCAGTGCTTGCGCGGCACGCTGTCCATGATCGCGTAGCCGACGGGGCCCGAGCCGGTGAAGGAGATGACCGGCAGGCGCTCGTCCTGGACCAGGGCGGGCATGCGGTCGTTCGGGACCGTGAGGACGGACCAGGAGCCGGCCGGGAGGTCGGTCTCGGCGAGCAGCTCGCCGAGGATCAGCGAGGAGATCGGCGTGGCCGGGGCCGGCTTCAGGATGATCGGGGCGCCGACGGCGATGGCCGGTGCGACCTTGTGGGCGCTGAGGTTCAGCGGGAAGTTGAACGGCGCGATGCCGAGGACCACGCCGTGCGGAATGCGGCGGGTCAGGGCGAGCCGGCCGGTGCCGCCCGCGTCGGTGTCGAGGCGCTGGGCCTCGCCGCCGTTGAAGCGGCGGGCCTCTTCGGCGGAGAAGCGGAAGACGGAGACGGCACGGCCGACCTCGCCGCGCGCCCACTTGATGGGCTTGCCGTTCTCGGCGGAGATCAGCTGGGCGATCTCCTCGGTGCGCTCGGTCAGCCGGTCGGCCACGTGGTTGAGGGCCTTGGCCCGTACGTGGGCGGGGGTGGCGGCGAACTCGTCGCGGACGGCGTACGCGGCGGCGACGGCCTCCTCGACCTGCGCGTCCGTGGGCACGCTGACCTTGCCGACCAGCCGACCGTCGTAGGAGTTGGTGACGTCGAAGGTGGCGTCACCGGTGGCCTCGCGGCCCGCGAGCCAGAAGGCGTGAGTGGCGGTCATAGTCGGTCCCGGCCCTTCCGCAGTGGGTGTGTACTGGGGTCTTTCCGGACCAACGGTAGGCGGGCGAGGGCGGAGCCGTGTTTGTCCGACGTGTCGGAGTCCGCGAGCGCGGCGCGCCGCTTTGGCAGAGGCGGGCACGGGTTCGCTCCTGAAGGGCGGGCCCGGCGGGCCTATTCGCCGCCCGCGCCCGTCGCCTTGAGGGCCAGCCACAGCTCCATGCGCACGTCCGGATCGTCCAGCGAGCGGCCGAGGATCTCCTCGACGCGCCGCATCCGGTAACGCAGGGTGTGCCGGTGTACACCGAGGTCGGCGGCGGCCGCGTCCCACTGGCCGTGCCGCGAGAGCCAGGCGCGCAGCGACGCCACGAGGTCGCCGCGGCCGGTCGCGTCGTGGTCCTTCAGGGCCCGCAGGAGACCGTCGGCGAAGGCGCGAACTGCGTCGTCGGCGAGCAGCGGCACGACGGAGCCCGCCGCGACCTCCTCGTGCTCGACGAGGGCGCGCCCGCGCCGCCGGGCGACGGAGAGGGCCTGTTCGGCCTGCTTGTAGGCGGTCGCGGCGGCGATCGGCCCGGCCGGTGCGGACAGGCCCACCACGAGTTCGTCGTCCTCGCCCGCGCCGCCCTGCTCGCGCTGCGTCAGGCGGGCTGCCTCCAGGGCCTCGGCGTACTGGGTGCAGGCGCCCGTCGCGGCGCCGCCGTCGGCGGCGAGCAGCACGAGCCGGTCTCCGTCGGGCACCACGAGGACGGCCTCCCCGGAGCGGGCCGCGGCGGCCTCCACGACGTCGGCGAGCCCGGTGAGCGGGTCCCCGGAGGCGGCGACGGCCGCCGCCCCCGTGCCCGGCGCGGGCCGCTCCGGCTTGTCGGGGGCCACGCGCGCGTGCCCGTCGGCGTGCGCGCGGCCCGCCGACGCGGACGCGACCTCGGCGACGATCATCCGGAAGGGCGCGTCGAGCAGCACTCCGTACAGGTCACCGGCGACGGTCCTGGCGTGCTCGGGCTCCCCCGCGAGCAGCATCCGCAGGACCGCCGCGCCGATGCGCTGCTCGGCCGCGTGCAGCGAGCGGGAGCGCTCGGTGGTGAGGGTGAGCAGGGCGATGGCGGAGTGCAGCGCGTAACGCTCGGCGGTGCCGAGGGCCGCGGCGGTGCCCACGGCGAGGGCGGCGCGGGGCCTGCGTCCGGTGCCGAGGGAGTGCAGTTCTACGCGGTCCTCGTCGCCGCCGCCCGGCTGCTCGCTGCCGCCGACGACGGCGCTGGCCGGGGCGGGCCGCTCACGCAGCCGCTCGACGTCGCCGACCAGCCGAGCCGCCCGGCGCCCGGCCCACTCCGGCGCGGCGGCGACCACGGCGCCCGAGGCGTCGTACAGCGCGGCCCAGCCGTCGACCTGGCCGGCGAGCGCGCCGAGCAGCCCCTCGGGCCCGCCGCTCAGCGCCTGCTTCGTCAGCTCGCGCTGGGCGGCGAACCCGGCAGTGACGGCGCGGTACTGGTCGGCGGCGATGGCGGCGGAGACGGCCTTGCTGATGGCGATGAAGGGGGTGCGGCGCGGCACTTCGAGGAGCGGGAACTCCTCCTCCCGCGCCGCGTCGACGAGGGCCTGCGGGACGGCGTCGTAGTTGACGCCGACGGCGAAGCCGAGCCCGACGACTCCGGCGCCCGCGAGCCGCTTCAGATAGCGGCGCATCGTCTCCGGGTCCTCCGCGTCCAGCTTGAGCGCGGTGAACAGGAGCAGCTCGCCCCCCTCCATGTACGGCACGGGGTCGGCGAGCTCACTGACGTGGGCCCAGCGCACGGCGGTGTCCAGCCGTTCCTCCCCGGCGCGCACGGTCAGCTTGAGCGCGGAGTGATGGACGAGGGAGGCGAGCGTGGGCGGCATGAGGCCTTCAGGTGTGCGACAGATGATGCTCGGGTGAGGGGTGGATCCTGTGGAACTTTTGGCCGGTACGTATGAACGACCGGTGTCGATTCTGCCTCACCGTACGTACGTCTGCGGCCTCCCCGCACACCGGGCCGCCTCAGTCGCGCAGGTCCACCAGGAGCGGGGGCGCGTGCTCGCCCCGCACCGTCGTCACGGACAGGACGGCGTGACCGGGCGGCACGGCGTGCGCCAGATCGGAGGCGGACCAGCGCTCGCGCTCGACCTTGCGGACTGTGACGGCGTCGGTGGTGACGGCCTTGCCGGTGACGAACTTGCGCAGCGAGTGCAGGGCGCGGGTCATCGGCTGGTCGGCGAAGACGGTGTGCTGGGCGACCTCCGTCGTCTCCACCCACTCGGTGCCCCAGGCCTCGGCGAACCGCCGCCCGTCCCATGTCGTGACCCCCGCGAACGCCATCCGGCAGCCGGCCGCCGCGTACAGCGGTCCCTGCAGCGGCTCGGGCACCTCGCCGATCGTGCGCAGGCCGAGCACGACGCCCGCGTTCAGCGACCGCAGCCGCTGCACGGCGCGCACGCTCTCGGCGGTCAGGGTGCGGGCCGCGTCGTCGAGGACCAGGCAGGCGAAGTGCTTCCGGCTCGCGCCGCCGCGTACGACGTACGAGAACTGGGCGAGCAGCAATCGGGCGAGGAGCCGTGACGCCTCCTCGTGGCCCTGCTCGGGCAGGTCGACGCGGACGCTGACCGGATGGTGGGCTACGGCCCGCAGCGAGAAGGGGCGTCCCTCGCCGCTCGTGTCGAAGAACTCGGCGAAGGCGGGGCGGTCGAGCACCACGAGCCGGTCGGCGAGCGCGGCACCGGGGTCGCCCGCGGTGCCCGACTGGCGCATCCGGGCGTCGAGTTCACGGCGCATGGCGGCGTCGCCGTCCGCCAGGCTCGTCCTGAGGGCGCCGAGCGCGGCGGGCTCCCCTTCGAGGAGTTCACGCAGCACGGGGACGGACGGGAAGCGGCCGTGGGCGCTGCGGTAGGGGCCGAGCAGCTGGGCGAGCCCGGTCGCCGCGCGCCGGGTGTCGACGGCTTCGAGGTCGCCGACCAGTCCCTCGGCGAGGAAGGCGGCCGCCTCGTCCGGGTCGGTGCAGCTCGCGTACAGGTCCAGGTCGTACGCCGATGCCGGGTCGCCGGGCTTGACGACGACGTCGTACGCGTCGTCGGGTCCGAGGTCCGTGCCCGCCGCGCAGACGGCGACGACCGCAGCCCGCCCGGTGAGGGACTGCAGGGTGAGCGCCTCGACGACAGGGCGCATGAGGCGGCCGGTCTTGCCGGATCCGGAGGGGCCGACGGCCAGCAGCGACGTGCCGAGCAGGGCGGGTTCGAGGGCGGCGTAGGCGCCGCGGACCGGGTACGGGTTGCGTTTGTCCTTGGCGTAGCGGCCGATCCTGACCTGGCCGACGAGGAGGTCGTGGACGGCGCTGCGGGCGGGCAGATCGCGCCGCCCCGAGGGGTGGGCCCAGGCCGCGGCCCCGTGGCGGGCGACGGTGTCGGCGAACGAGTCGCGGGCGGCCGGTCCGGTGGTGGCCTGCCAGACATGGCTGACGCGGGCGCAGTCGACGTCGTTCATGCGCCCGCCGAGCAGTTCGGCGGAGAGCAGGTCGGCCGCCTCGTCCTGTCCTGCGGCGCGCAGCGCGGGCCAGTGCGCCCGGCCGGTCTCCGCGGCGGGCGGAGGCGGGGTCGTGGGCCTGCGGGGCGGACGGGCGGGGGTCGTGCCGCGGCGGGCGGAGCGCAGCGCCTCCCACCAGCCGCCGAGCCGGGCGAAGGGCCACAGCACGGCGACCGTGATCACGGTGTAGATGACGTCGGTGACGATCGCGGAAGCGAACACGTCGTAGCCGCCCGCGACGAGCGCGACCAGGGAGAGGACCGGATTGACGACGGGCAGTGGCCGCCAGTCAAGGCCGAGGGAGCTCGGCCACACGAAGACGAGGACCGCGACGGCGCCGAACGAGGCGATCAGAGCGCGGGAGGGCTGCGGTCGGCGCACCACGAAGTGCCGGATCGCCTCCGGCCAGGCGCCGAGCCGGCCGACGGCGTAGACGAGCGCGCCGAAGACCAGTCCGTCGTAGAGCGCGAGGGCGTCGTTGCCCTGCCACTGCTTGGGCTGGGCGCTGCCGCCCCACCACCAGTCGCCCGGCGTGAACAGCCTCAGCAGGGCCCACTGGTAGGGGATGCTGCCGTGCCGCCACAGCGACCAGAACAGCAGGCCGAACACGGTCGAGACAACGAGTCCGAGGACGCGCCTGCGCCGGTCGCCCTCAAGGTCCGGCTCGGGCGCCGGCGGCCGGTACCCGAACCGCCAGACGCCGGGCGCCGTCTCGGGCCGGGGGGTGGCCAGCCAGTCGGCGACGGACGCGGCGCGGGCGGCGGGCGGCTGCCGAGGCATCGGCGGGGCCAGGGCGGCGGGCGCTGTGGCCGGAGGCTGTGCGGGGCGCGGCACCGGTGCGGGGGCCCGCTGTCCCTCGCGTGCCTCGTGCGTTCCCTCGCTGTCCATCTGCCTGTGCCCCCTGACCTGCCGGTCCGTCCGTGCTCAGCGCCTCGGTCCGGCCTCAATCTAGTCGCAGGACCAAGGGAGTTCACCGATTACGCGCCCCGCGGGCTCGTACGTGGAGGCGCACCCAAGTGTCCACTGTGGACAACATCCCTCCCGGACACCACCCCGATGGAGTATGACCACCCCCCGACCCCGCACCTAACCTGCGAGAGAACCCCCGCATCAACCCGGCGAAACCGGGCCCGAACACAGAACCAGGAGCCCCGCATGAGCGCAGTCCCGCAGGAGCGCCGCGTCGTCACCGCCATCCCCGGTCCGAAGTCGCAGGAGCTGCAGGCCCGACGTACCGCCGTGGTCGCGGCCGGCGTGGGCTCCACGCTGCCGGTCTTCACCGCCCGCGCCGGCGGCGGCATCATCGAGGACGTCGACGGCAACCGCCTGATCGACTTCGGTTCCGGCATCGCCGTGACCTCGGTCGGCGCCTCCGCCGAGGCCGTCGTGCGCCGCGCCTCCGCCCAGCTGCAGGACTTCACCCACACCTGTTTCATGGTCACGCCGTACGAGGGCTACGTGGCCGTCGCCGAGGCGCTGGCCGAGCTCACGCCGGGTGACCACGCCAAGAAGTCCGCGCTGTTCAACTCGGGCGCCGAGGCCGTCGAGAACGCCGTCAAGATCGCCCGTGCGTACACCAAACGCCAGGCCGTCGTCGTCTTCGACCACGGCTACCACGGCCGTACGAACCTGACGATGGCGCTGACCAGCAAGAACATGCCGTACAAGAACGGCTTCGGCCCGTTCGCGCCCGAGGTCTACCGCGTGCCGGTGGCCTACGGCTACCGCTGGCTGACCGGCGCGGAGAACGCGGGCGCCGAGGCCTCCGCCCAGGCGATCGACCAGATCACCAAGCAGATCGGCGCCGACAACGTCGCCGCGATCATCATCGAGCCGGTCCTCGGCGAGGGCGGCTTCATCGAGCCGGCGAAGGGCTTCCTGCCCGCGATCCGCCAGTTCGCCGCGGACAACGGCATCGTCTTCGTCGCGGACGAGATCCAGTCCGGCTTCTGCCGCACCGGCCAGTGGTTCGCGTGCGAGGACGAGGGCATCGTCCCCGACCTGATCACGACCGCCAAGGGCATCGCGGGCGGTCTGCCCCTCGCCGCCGTGACGGGCCGCGCCGAGATCATGGACGCCGCGCACGCGGGCGGCCTCGGCGGCACCTACGGCGGCAACCCGGTGGCCTGCGCCGGTGCGCTCGGCGCCATCGAGACCATGAAGGAGCTCGACCTCAACGCCAAGGCGAAGAACATCGAGGCCATCATGAAGGCCCGCCTCGCCACCATGGCCGAGAAGTTCGACATCATCGGCGACATCCGTGGCCGCGGCGCGATGATCGCCATCGAGCTCGTCAAGGACAAGGCCACCAAGGAGCCGCACCCGGCCGCCGCTGCCGCGCTCGCCAAGGCCTGCCACGCCGAGGGTCTGCTGGTCCTCACCTGTGGCACCTACGGCAACGTGCTGCGCTTCCTTCCCCCGCTCGTCATCGGTGACGACCTACTCAACGAGGGCCTGGACATCATCGAGACCGCGTTCGCGGGCGTCTGAGCCGCTTGCGCCTGACTTCAGGTAACGGTCAGGGCGTGTGAAGAACGTGTGCGGGGCCGATGACGGGTTGCTGTTCCCGCTGTCGGACACCCACGCCCTGCCGTACGGTTTCTGCAGATGAGAGAAACACCCCGCCCACAGGGGACTGTGGGCGAAACCGGGACGGAGCCTCCCCAGCCCCGCCCTGGTCGTGCCCTCGCGCACACACCCGGAGCTTCGGGCTCCGGAACTCCTCACCGATCGGATGGCTGCCCGCCCCAAACCCCCCGGGGCGTGCGGCAAACCGGTCAGGTCGGCCGCCTCGGAACTACCCCCCCTGTTCCGGGGCGGCCGACCATTTTCCGCTGGGCCGCCGTTCTGAGCGCCCTGCTCCTCCTCTTCCTCACCTGGCAGATCGCCGCCGGTGGCCGGCTGAGCCGCGCGGACGAACGCCTCGGCTACGCGATCGCCGCCGGCCACCCGCCGAACGGGGTGTCGCAGCTCCTCACCGACCTCGGCAACGTCACCGTCGCGCTCCCGGTCCTCGCCGTCGTCCTCGCGTACACCGCCTGGCGCGGCCACCGCCACGGCCTGCCCCGCTGGTGGCTACGGCCCCTCGTCGCCGCGCTCACCATGGCCGTCGTCCCGGCCCTGATCGTCCCCCTCAAACAGACGATCGCCCGGCCCGGCCCGGTCACGATGGGCCCCGGCACCGGCTTCTACCCCTCGGGACACACGGCGACGGCGGCGGTCGCGTACGGCGCCTGTCTGCTCCTCCTGCTGCCGTACGTGCGCGGCGCCTACGCGCGCCGCGAACTCGCCATCGGCTACCTGGTCCTGAACGCGGGCGTCGGCCTCGGTCTGGTGCGCCACGGCTACCACTGGCCACTGGACGTCGTCGCGAGCTGGTGCCTCTCAGTGGTCCTGCTGTACGCGATGTGCGCGGTGTGGGCGGGCCGGGCAGCACGGGACTGACCGGCCCTTCGGGCTACTCCCGTTCGTCGTGGGATCAGCCAGCGGACCCGTTAACTCGATCGTGTGATGGTCCGGTCGCGGGCTTGCAGCGCCCTGGGCCGATCGGGTTAACGTGATCGTGCGATCTGGGACGCCGGGTACGGCGCCAGTGTGCGGGGCCCCCGCTCCACCAGAGAGATGGTCCGGGGCCTCCCCGTCGCCTCTGGCCGTACCCACATGGCCAGGTCGCACAGGGAACTGGCCTCCCGGGCACGGACCATGCACCGGATGCGTGTCGCCGCCCCGGGGCCGAGTACGCCGGAGACCAGTACGCCCAAGACCGTTCGGGGCGCGCGGCTGAGCGAATCACTCCTGCTCAGTCTTCAGGAACGGTTGCGCTCCCATTCCCAGCGTCGGGATCGGGTGCCACCGCCGCCAGCCACTCGACCGCCGGCTTCGCCCCCGAGCCAGTCATGGCCCGGCCTCCTCTCCCTGGTACGCAGTTGCCGAAAGCTGTGCGTGTCACCAGGGAGAGGAGGCCGGGCCGCGAGCATGACGCGGGTTCTGCCCACGAGTTGTTCCGGACTTGTCGATCCGGACCGGTGGCTCGGGACTTGTCAGCTGTCGAAGCCGAGGCCCGCCTTGTCCATGGCCTTCAGCCACAGGTTGCGCCGGCCGCCGTTGGCGTCGGCGCGCGCCAGGGACCACTTGGTGAGCGCGATCCCGGTGTAGGCGAACGGCTCGGGCGGGAAGGGCAGCGGCTTCGTGCGGACCATCTCCAGCTCCGTACGCTCCGTGCGCTCACCGGAGAGCAGGTCGAGCATCACGTCCGCGCCGAAGCGGGTCGCGCCCACGCCGAGGCCGGTGTACCCGGCGGCGTACGCGACGCGGCCCTTGTGGGCCGTGCCGAAGAACGCCGAGAAGCGTGAGCAGGTATCGATGGCCCCGCCCCACGCGTGACTGAAACGCACCCCCTCCAGCTGCGGGAAGCAGGTGAAGAACTGGCCGGCGAGCTTCGCGTACGTCTCGGGCCTGTGGTCGTGCTCGGCGCGCACCCGGCCGCCGTACGGATAGATCGCGTCGTAGCCGCCCCACAGGATCCGGTTGTCCGCGGAGAGCCGGAAGTAGTGGAACTGGTTGGCCGAGTCGCCGAGGCCCTGGCGGTTCTTCCAGCCGATGGAGGCCAGCTGGTCATGGTCAAGGGGCTCGGTCATCAGCGCGTAGTCGTAGACCGGGACGGTGTACGAGCGCACGCGCTTGACCAGGGACGGGAAGACGTTCGTGCCGAGCGCGACGTGCTGGGCGAAGACGCGCCCGTAGGGGGTGCGGACCGCGGTCCCGGCGCCGGACGAGGAGAGTTCGAGCGCCGGGGTGTGCTCGTAGAAGCGCACGCCGAGGTCGAGGCAGGCCTGCTTGAGGCCCCAGGCGAGCTTGGCGGGGTGCAGCATCGCGACACCGCGCCGGTCGTACAGGCCGCCGAGGAAGGTCGGCGAGTCGACCTGTTCGCGGGTCGCGTCGGCGTCGAGCAGCTCGGTGCCGTCGGCGAGGCCCGACTCGGTCAACTCCTGGTGGAATTCCTGGAGTTCGGTGACCTGATGCGGCTCGGTGGCCACGTCCAGCTCGCCGGTGCGCTCGAAGTCGCAGTCGATGGAGTAGCGGGCGACCGCCTCCTCGATCGCGTCGAGGTTGCGATGGCCGAGTTCCTCCAGCTTCGCGATCTCGCCGGGCCAGCGGGCCAGCCCGTTCGCGACGCCGTGCGTCAGGGAGGCGGCGCAGAATCCTCCGTTGCGGCCGGACGCCGCCCAGCCCACCTCCTGCCCTTCGAGCAGGACCACGTCGCGCCCGGGGTCGCGCTCCTTGGCGAGGAGCGCGGTCCACAGGCCGCTGTAGCCGCCGCCGACGACGAGCAGGTCGCAGCGTTCGTCGCCGGTGAGTGCCGGCTGGGCCTGCGGCTTGCCCGGGTCGTCCAGCCAGTAGGACAGCGGCTTGGCGTCCGCCAGTGACTTGATCCAGTCGGTACCACGGTTCATGGCTCGTGCGGCCATGATGTCAACTCCCTCAAACTGCCTTGTTCTTTCGCTTGCCGATCAGCATTGCGGCAAGGACCAGCAGCACGGCGACGATGAACATCGCCGTACCGATGACATTGATCTGAACGGGCGTACCGCGCTGCGCCGATCCCCAGACGAACATGGGGAAGGTGACGGTCGAGCCCGCGTTGAAGTTGGTGATGATGAAGTCGTCGAAGGAGAGCGCGAAGGCGAGCAGGGCGCCCGCGGCGATGCCCGGCGCGGCGATCGGCAGGGTGACCCGTACGAAGGTCTGGACGGGACCGGCGTAGAGGTCCTGGGCGGCCTGTTCGAGGCGTGGGTCCATCGACATGACGCGCGCCTTGACGGCCGTCACGACGAAGCTGAGGCAGAACATGATGTGGGCGATGAGGATCGTCCAGAAGCCGAGCTGCGCGCCCATGTTGAGGAAGAGCGTGAGCAGCGAGGCGGCCATGACGACCTCGGGCATGGCCATCGGCAGGAAGATCAGCGAGTTCACGGCGCCGCGGGCCCGGAAGCGGTAGCGCACCAGGGCGAAGGCGATCAGCGTGCCGAGGATCGTGGCGCCGATGGTCGCCCAGAAGGCGATCTGGAGGCTCAGCGACAGTGAGCCACACATGTCGGCGACGCCGCAGGGGTTCGTCCACGCGTCGAGCGAGAACGCCTGCCACTCGTAGTTGAAGCGCCCCTTCGGCTTGTTGAAGGAGAACACCGTCACGACGATGTTGGGCAGGAGCAGATAGCCGAGGGTGACCAGACCTGCGATGACGACGAGATTACGGCGCAGCCAGCGTACGAAGGGCATCAGACCAAGTCCTCCGTTCCGGACCGGCGGATATAGACGGTGACCATGATCAGGATCGCGGCCATCAGGATGAAGGAGAGCGCCGCCGCCGTCGGGTAGTCCAGGATGCGCAGGAACTGCGTCTGGATGACGTTGCCGACCATGCGGGTGTCGGTGGAGCCGAGCAGGTCCGCGTTGACGTAGTCACCGGCGGCGGGGATGAAGGTGAGCAGCGTGCCGGAGACGACACCCGGCATCGAGAGCGGGAACGTCACCTTGCGGAAGGTGGTGGAGGGCCTGGCGTACAGGTCGCCCGCCGCCTCGTGCAGCCGGCCGTCGATGCGCTCCAGCGAGGTGTAGAGCGGCAGGATCATGAACGGCAGGAAGTTGTACGTGAGTCCGCAGATCACGGCGAGCGGGGTCGCGAGGACGCGGTTGCCGTCGGTCATGCCGAGCCAGCTGGTGACGTCGAGGACGTGCAGGGTGTTCAGCGTGCTGACGACGGGGCTGCTGTCGGAGAGGATCGTCTTCCAGGCCAGCGTGCGGATCAGGAAGCTGGTGAAGAACGGCGCGATGACGAGGATGAGGACGACGTTGCGCCAGCGTCCTGCGCGGAAGGCGATGAGGTAGGCCAGTGGGTAGCCGAGCGCGAGGCACAGGATCGTGGCGGCGCCCGCGTAGAGCACCGAGCGCAGGAACTGCGGCCAGTAGTCGGCGAGCGCGTCCCAGTAGGTCGCGAAGTGCCAGGTGACCTTGAAGCCGTCCTCCAGGGAACCCGTCTGGATCGACGTGGACGCCTGGTAGACCATCGGCAGGGCGAAGAAGACGACCAGCCAGAGCAGTCCCGGCAGCAGCAGCCAGTAGGGGACGAGGCGGCCGCGCTTGCGTGGCTTGCGGGTCTCTTTGCCCGGGGTGGCGACCGGCGCCGCGGGCGTTTCGGTGACGGTCGTCATGCGGCGGCGTCCTCCTCGACCTTCGCGGCGCCCGCCGAGCCCGTTGTTCCAGCAAGCATGGACTGGGCGGCGTCGAGGCCGAAGGTGTGGGCGGGGTTCCAGTGCAGGACGACCTCGGCACCGGGCGTGAGCCGGATGTCGCGCTCGATGTTCTGGGAGTACACCTCGAAGGCGTCACAGAGCGGGCTGTCGACGACGTACTGCGTGGAGACACCGATGAAGCTGCTGTCGGCGACGCGGCCGGTGATGCGGTTGCGGCCGTCGGGTATGGAGCCCGCGTCATCGGCGTGGGTGAGGGAGATCTTCTCGGGGCGCACCCCGACGAGGACCTTCCCGCCCGTGGTGGCGGCGGCCGTACAGCGGGCGGCGGGCAGTACGAGCTTGCCGTCGCCGGCCTTCAGGGTGAGGTCCTCGCCGCTGCGGCCGGCGACCTCGGCCTCGATGAAGTTGGACGTGCCGAGGAAGTTCGCGACGAACGTGGATCCCGGGTTCTCGTACAGGTCGGCCGGGGCGCCCAGCTGTTCGACGCGGCCCGCGTTCATCACGGCGACCGTGTCGGCCATGGTCATGGCCTCCTCCTGGTCGTGCGTGACGTGGATGAACGTGATGCCCACCTCGGTCTGGATGCGCTTGAGTTCGAGCTGCATCTGTCGGCGCAGCTTGAGATCGAGGGCGCCGAGCGGCTCGTCGAGGAGCAGCACCTTGGGGTGGTTGATCAGGGCGCGCGCCACGGCGACGCGCTGCTGCTGGCCGCCGGAGAGCTGGTGCGGCTTCTTGCGGGCCTGCTCGCCGAGCTGGACCAGGTCGAGCATCTCCCCGACCTGCTTCTTCACGGACTTGATGCCGCGACGGCGAAGGCCGAAGGCGACGTTCTCGAAGATGTCGAGGTGCGGGAAGAGCGCGTACGACTGGAAGACGGTGTTCACCGGGCGCTTGTAGGGGGGCAGTGCGGTGACGTCCTGGTCGCCGAGCATGACCGTGCCGGAGCTGGGCTCCTCGAGCCCGGCGATCATCCGCAGGGTCGTGGTCTTGCCGCAGCCCGAGGCGCCGAGGAGGGCGAAGAAGGAGCCCTGCGGCACGGTCAGGTCCAACGGCTGGACGGCGGTGAAGGAGCCGTAGGTCTTGCTGATCCCGGCAAGGCGGACGTCGCCGCCGTTTTCTGTCGTCATGGGTGCAGTCCAAGGAGTCGAGGGGGCAAGGGGGCTCGGTGCTGCGGGTCTCACGCGCCGGTGAGCTGGGCGAACTTCTCTTCGAACGCCGTCTCTTCCTTGGAGGTGAGAGAGCGGAAACCGTGTGCCTTGGCACCCATGGTCTTGTCGGGAACGATCAGCGGGTCGTTCGCGATGCTCTTGTCGATCTTGGCCAGTTCGGGCTTCACGCCTTCGACGGGCGTCACGTAGTTGATCCAGGCGGCGAGTTCGGCGGCGACCGGCAGCTCGTAGTAGTAGTCCATGAGCTTCTCGGCGTTCGTCTTGTGACGGGCCTTGTTGGGGATCAGCATGTTGTCGGTCGACGAGATGTAACCGGCGTCGGGGATATGGAACTTGACGTCCGGGTTGTCCGCCTGGAGCTGGACGATGTCGCCCGCCCAGGCGAGACAGGCCGCGAGGTCGCCCTTGCTCAGGTCCGCGATGTAGTCGTTGCCGGTGAAGCGGCGGACCTGCCTGCTGTCGACGGCCTTCTGCATCCGGGCTATCGCCGCGTCGAAGTCGTCGGACGTGAAGGTGCCCGGGTCCTTGCCCATGTCGAGCAGGGTCATGCCGACGCTGTCGCGCATCTCGGAGAGCAGGCCGACCTTGCCCTTGAGCTTGGGGTCGTCGAGCAGCTGGGAGACCGAGGTGATCTCCTTGCCGTTCGTGGCCTTGGAGTTGTACGCGATGACCGTGGCGATGCCCTGCCACGGGTACGAGTAGGCACGGCCCGGGTCCCAGTCGGGGCTGCGGAACTGGGCGGACAGATTCGCGTACGCGTGGGGCAGGTTGGCCGCGTCCAGTTTCTGGACCCAGCCGAAGCGGATCAGCCGGGCGGCCAGCCAGTCGGTCAGGACGATGATGTCCCGGCCGGTGTCCTGGCCCGCCGCGAGCTGCGGCTTGATCTTGCCGAAGAACTCGACGTTGTCGTTGATGTCCTCGGTGTACTTGACCCTGATCCCGGTGCGCTTCGTGAACGCGTCCAGGGAGGGCCGGTGCTTCTCGTCGTCGCTGAGGTCGATGTACTCGGTCCAGTTGGAGAAGTTGACCACCTTCTCGTCGGCAGAGTGGTCCTCGGACGAGACGCCGCCCTGGCTCTTGCTCGCCGCGGGGATGCCGCAGGCGCTCAGCGACCCGATCCCGCCGACGGCGAGCGCGCCGCCCGCGGAGGCGCGCAGCAGGGAACGGCGGGTCATGGCCGCCCTGCCGCTGCGGAAACTGCGCCGCATGGCGGCGAGTTGTACCGGGGACAGGCTGTCGGGCTCGTACTGCTCCATGCGCTTGATTGCCCTTTCGGGAGGGTCCCTTACGGGAGAGGGTGCGGCCGCCCCGAGGGCGGCCTGACGACTATCGGTCCCCGAAGATCGTGCGGTGCCAGTCCTTCCGGGCGACCGCCGTGTTGTCGAACATGACGTGCTTGATCTGCGTGTACTCCTCGAAGGAGTAGGCAGACATGTCCTTGCCGAAGCCGGACGCCTTGTAGCCGCCGTGCGGCATCTCACTGAGGATCGGGATGTGGTCGTTGACCCAGACACAGCCCGCCTTGATCTCGCGGGTGGCGCGGTTCGCCCGGAACACGTCCTTGGTCCAGGCGGAGGCGGCCAGGCCGTAGGGCGTGTCGTTGGCGAGGCGGATGCCCTCGTCGTCGCTGTCGAAGGGCAGCACGACGAGCACGGGGCCGAAGATCTCGGCCTGGACGATCTCGCTGTCCTGGGCGGCGTCCGCGACGAGGGTCGGCCGGTAGTACGCGCCCTGCTCGAGGTCGCCCTGGGGGATGACGCCGCCGGCGACCACGCGCGCGTAGGAGCGGGCCCGGTCGACGAATCCGGCGACGCGGTCGCGCTGGGCGTGTGAGATCAGCGGGCCGAGGTCGGTGTCCGGCGCGAACGGGTCGCCGACCCGGATGCTCTCCATCAGGTCGGCCACGCCCTGCACGAAGGCGTCGTAGAGGGGGCGCTGCACGTACGCGCGCGTGGCGGCGGTGCAGTCCTGGCCCGTGTTGATCAGGGCGCCCGCGACCGCACCGTGCACGGCGGCCTCCAGGTCGGCGTCGTCGAAGACGACGAACGGCGCCTTTCCACCGAGCTCCAGATGCAGCCGCTTCACGGTGGAGGTGGCGATCTCGGCGACGCGCTTGCCGACGCCCGTCGACCCCGTGAAGGAGGTCATGGCGACGTCGGGGTGTCCGACAAGGTGCTCGCCGGCGTCCCTGCCCGCGCCCGTGACGATGTTGACGACGCCGTCGGGGATGCCCGCCTCGGTCGCGGCCTGCGCGAACAGGAGGGAGGTGAGCGGGGTCAGCTCGGCGGGCTTGAGCACGATGGTGTTGCCCGCGGCGATCGCCGGAAGGACCTTCCAGGCGGCCATCTGGAGCGGGTAGTTCCAGGGAGCGATGGACCCGACGGCACCGATGGGCTCGCGCCGCACGTACGAGGTGTGGTCGCCGCTGTACTCGCCGGCGGACTGGCCCTGGAGGTGCCGGGCGGCGCCCGCGAAGAACGCGGTGTTGTCGACGGTCCCGGGGACGTCGAACTCGCGGCTCAGCTTGAGGGGCTTGCCGCACTGCAGGGACTCGGCCTGTGCGAGGTCCTCGGCGCGCTCGGCCAGGACGCCCGCGAAGCGGTGCATCGCGTCGGAACGCTCGCCCGGCGTGGCGCCGGCCCAGCCGGGGAAGGCCTCGCGGGCCGCGGCCACCGCGGCGTCGACGTCTTCGGCGCCGGCCAGCTCGTACGTGTAGACGTCCTGGCCCGTGGCCGGGTCGACGACTGCGTGGGTGCGGCCCGATGTGCCCTTGGTGAGGCGGCCCGCGATGTACTGGGCGCCTTCGGCGAACCGGTCCTGGGCCTGGAAGCGGGTGCTGTTGCCAGGGTTGTGCATTATCGCTCTCCTCCGCCAGAGCCCCGTCCCGCGGGGCCGGCGTAGCTCCAGCTCGATTTGAGTGCCGATCCTGACAGAGGCGATGTACTGCAACAAGTGATTCCGTTGTTGCCTTTTGGTTACGCGACGGAATCTGTCGACCAGGTGTCGAGTTCCCCAGAAAAACCAAGGACGGAGTGTCCGTGGTGCGTGCCAGACTCGCGTGCATGGGGAAGATCGAAAAGCTTGAGGGGGCCGCGTCCATCCACGATCAGGACTCGCTGGTCAGGGCGGTGGAAGCGGGTGTACGGGTCAAGTACCTGCACTTCTGGGGGCACGCCCCGCGGGCCGACGGCACGGTCGGGGCGAGCTGCCTCAGTCAGTGGTGGGTCGCGCCGTTCACGGTGGACGGGGTCGAGTACACGACGGCCGAGCACTGGATGATGGCCGCTAAGGCCCGGCTGTTCGGTGACGCCGAGGCCGAGCGCAGAGCCGTCGGGGCGGCGCATCCCTCGCAGGCCAAGAAAGCGGGGCGCCTCGTGCGCGGCTTCGACGAGGACGTCTGGGCGCGCGAGCGGTTCGGGATCGTCGTCGAGGGCAGCGTGCACAAGTTCGCGGCGCACGCGGATCTGCGGGAGTTCCTGCTCGGGACGGGCGAGCGAAGCGAGGTGGGGGTCCCCCCGGCCGAAGGCTGGGGGAGGGTCCTCGTTGAGGCCAGCCCGCTCGACCTCGTGTGGGGCATCGGCCTCGCGGCCGACGCGGAGGCGGCCGCCGATCCGAGACGGTGGCGTGGCCTCAATCTGCTGGGGTTCGCGCTGATGGCGGCGCGTGAGCGGCTGGCGGACCGGGCCTGACGGCCCGGTCCCCGTTGGCGGTGTCCTACAGGGTGGCGGAGTAGCCGCTGTCGTCGCTGCTGTCGCTGCCGCTCGACGAGTCGCTGTAGGCGATGACGAAGAACATCGTGACCAGCGCGAGCACCAGACCGCCGATGCCGCAGATCAGTCCGGCCAGGGCCTGGCCACGGTTGGTGGCCTCGCCGCGGCTCGCCTTCGCGCGGCCGATCGCGCCGAAGATGATGGCGAGGATGCCGACGATGATCGCGATCGGCCACAGGATGAAGGCGGCGGCCGAGATGATCCCGAGCGTCAGAGCGGCGACGCCCATGCCGTTGGCGGGTTGCGGCTGCATCCCGGGCCAGCCGTAGCCGGGGACGCCGTGGACCATCGAGGCAGGGCCGGTCGCCGCGTGCTGGCCGTATCCGTAGCCGTACGGGGCCGCCGGGTAGCCGTACTGCATCTGTCCCGGCCCGTCGGGCGAGACGGGCGGCGGGGGCACGGGCCCACCGGGCGGCGCGAAGGGGTTGGCCCCCGGCGCCCAGGGGGCCCCGGCCTGCGCCGCCGGATAGCCGGGGGGCATGCCGTACGGGGCACCCGGCGGCTGGGCGTGCGGGTGCGGGTATTGCGACTGGTGTGGCTGTTGCGGCTGTTGTGACCAGCGGCCGGGGGCCGTCGCGGCGCCCGGGGAGGGCGGGGCGAACGGGTTGTACGGCTCGCCGGGCGAGATGGGTGCGGAGGGCGCGGCGAAGGGGTCCACCTGCGTTTCGGCGTGGGACGGCGGCACGAACGGGTTCACCGGCCCCGGCGCAACCGGCCCGGCCTCCCCCTGTGCCACCTCCCCCGGCACGGCGTCCCGCGGGCCCGTCTCCGCCGGAGCCGCCCACGGGTCCGGTTCCCGCTTCCCCAGGGACACCCCGCCCCCAGGCTGATCCCCCGGCCCCCGCTCCGGCGCAGCCGCCGAACCGTAGCCACCCTCAGCGCTCTCGGCGCCCTCTCTGCCCTCTGTGTCCCCTGTGTCCTCGGACATCGCTCGCTCGTCCCCCTTCTTCTCCCACCCGGACGTCCCGTCATGCTACGGCCGCCGCCGGGTCGCGGCCGTGGCACGCCTACGATGACTGCGACTCACCCGATCAGCCGATCATCCAAGTTCCTGGGGAGGAATCCGTGACCGATCTGCATGCCTTCATCGCCGGACTGCCAAAGGCAGAGCTGCATGTGCACCATGTCGGCTCGGCGTCCCCCCGGATCGTCTCCACGCTCGCGGCCCGCCACGCGGACTCCAAGGTCCCGACGGACCCCGAGGCGCTGGCCGACTACTTCACGTTCACGGACTTCGCGCACTTCATCGACGTATACCTCTCGGTCGTCGACCTCGTGCGCACGCCGGAGGACGTCCGCCTCCTCACGTTCGAGGTCGCGCGGGACATGGCCCGGCAGAACGTGCGGTACGCCGAGCTGACCATCACCCCGTACTCCTCCGTCCGCCGCGGCATCGACGAGTACGGCTTCATGGAGGCGATCGAGGACGCCCGCAAGGCGGCAGAGGCCGAGTTCGGCACCATCCTGCGCTGGTGCTTCGACATCCCCGGCGAGGCGGGGCTCGAGTCCGCCGAGGAGACCGTGCGGCTCTCGACCACCGACACGCTCCGTCCGGAGGGCCTCGTCTCCTTCGGGCTCGGGGGGCCCGAAATCGGCGTGCCGCGCCCCCAGTTCAAGCCGTACTTCGACCGGGCGATCGCCGCCGGCCTGCACTCCGTGCCGCACGCCGGCGAGACCACGGGCCCCGGCACGGTCTGGGACGCCCTGGTCCACCTCGGCGCCGAACGCATCGGCCACGGCACGACGTCCGCCCAGGACCCGGAGCTCCTCGCCCACCTCGCCGAGCACCGCATCCCGCTCGAGGTCTGCCCGACGTCGAACATCGCGACGCGCGCCGTGAAGACCCTGGAGGAGCATCCCATCAAGCAGTTCGTCGACGCCGGGGTCGTCGTCACGGTCAACTCCGACGACCCGCCGATGTTCGGCACGGACCTCAACACCGAGTACGCCGTCGCCGCCCGCC
The DNA here is from genome assembly GCF_055760475.1 of Streptomyces sp. DS1-CR2. Classification (NCBI taxonomy): domain Bacteria; kingdom Bacillati; phylum Actinomycetota; class Actinomycetes; order Kitasatosporales; family Streptomycetaceae; genus Streptomyces; species Streptomyces sp. DS1-CR2. The sequence goes on along the minus strand of NZ_CM147085.1, from coordinate 6,247,454 downwards.
TCCTCGGCCTCGACGAGCGGGGCGTGGCCGCGCTCGCCAGGAACGCGGTGGACGCGTCGTTCCTCGACGAGCCGGGCAAGGCCCGTATCGCCGCGGAGATCGACACGTACACGGACACGTGGCTCGCCGGGGGCCTGACCGGCTGACCACAATGGGGCCATGCGTACCGTGACTGCCGTGGCCCACCGGGGCGACCCCTACCGCGTCCGTGAGAACACCCTCACCTCCTTGCGCTCCGCGCTGGAGCAGGGGGCGGACGTGGTCGAGATCGACGTCCGTCTGACCCGCGACGGCGTGCCCGTGCTGCTGCACGACTCCACTCTCAAGCGGCTGTGGGACCACGACCGCCCGCTCTCCGCGCTCTCGTACGACGAGGTGCGCGGCCTCACCGCGGGCGCCGTGCCCACCCTCGAACAGGCCATGGAGATACTCGCCGAGCGACGGGTGATGGTGGACCTGCCGGGCGCGGACGCGCGCGTGGTCCGTACGGTCATCGGGGTCATCCGGGACTGCGGCGCCGACGAGCGTGCCTACTACTGCGCGGGCGCGGAGACGATGCTGGCGGTGCGGCGCGCGGACCCGGCCGCCGAGATCGCGCTGACGTGGACGACGCTGGCCCCGCCGCGGCCCGGGGTGCTCGAAGCGGTCAGGCCGGCCTGGCTCAACTACCGTTTCCCGCTGGTCAGTCGGGAGCTGGTGGCCCATGTGCACCGCCAGGGCCTGCTGGTCTCCGCGTGGACCCCGGACACGAAGTCGGCGATGCGCCGCCTCCTCGGCCTCGGCGTCGACTCGATCACGACGAACCGCATCGACGTGCTGTGCGGGCTGCGCGGCAACTGACCGCCCGACCCGCCGCCCCTCAGGCGGGCGCGTGCCTCCAGCGCCTCGAGGCCGGCGGCTCGGTGTACTGGGGCAAGTCCGGATCCCGCTACGGGTACGTGACCGGGGTCGCCGCGACCCGCGAACTGTCACGGACCGTGGTCTACTCCGTCGGCGCGACGGACGCCAAGGGCGACGCGATGAATCCCGTCGCCGAGCGCATCATCATGGCGGCGTCAAGGGCTGACCGGCCCGCCGGTACCCCGTCCGTGCGGTGCTAACCCGTTCGAGTGGCGCATCTCACGGGACCCCTCTAGCGTCGGAACGAGCACCACGGGGCCCAGGGCCCCCCGATCTGCCGGGAGGGTACTTTGAGGAGCAAAACACTGAAGACGGCGCTCACACTCTGTGCAGCCGGGTCCCTCGCAGCAGCCATGGTTCCGGCCTCCGCCTCCACCGCGCCGCCGAAGCCGCAGCAGAAGAACACCGACACCGTGCTCGTCGACTGCACCTGGCACCCACAGGTGCGGCCCACCGACTTCATGCTCGCGTGCGGGGACGGCAACAGCCTCCTCACCTCGCTCAAGTGGTCGCATTGGGGCACGTCCACGGCGACGGCCACGGGCACGAGCGTGGTCAACGACTGCAAGCCGTACTGCGCGGCGGGCAAGTTCCGCTCGTACCGCGTCACGGTCCGCCTCGACCGGCCGGAGTACTGGACCAAGCACCAGGACCGCCGGCACTACGCGCGCATCACGCTCACCTATCCGCAGGGCCACCCGGACGCGTTCCACCGGGTCGTGACCACGCCACTGTGGAACTGACCGGGCCGGAACCGGCCGGCCCCCTCACAGCCCCGCGATCGCGTTCCACCGCTTGGCGAGTTCCGGGCGTTCCTTCGACGTGATGTCGCGCGCGATGGCGAGCCGCGCGCGCATCGTGTCGCTCGCACTTGTGCAGGATGCCCGCGCCCAGCGGGCCCGGACAATGGACGCCGCGTCAAGCCGACGGGGTGAGAGCCGACGCACTGTCGATCACCCGCGACCGCCGTGCGGCAGCGTTCCCCGGACACGCCACCGCCCCCGCGCGGCCGGAGCCACGCGGGGGCGGACGGAGCAGTTCGGTGCCGCCGATCAGCCCTCGATCGACGTCATGACGTGCTTGATGCGCGTGTAGTCGTCGAAGCCGTACGACGACAGGTCCTTGCCGTAGCCGGACTTCTTGAAGCCGCCATGGGGCATCTCGGCGACCAGCGGGATGTGGGTGTTGATCCACACACAGCCGAAGTCGAGGATCTTGGACATGCGCATCGCGCGCGCGTGGTCCTTCGTCCAGACCGACGAGGCCAGCGCGTACTCCACGCCGTTCGCCCACTCGACGGCCTGCGCCTCGTCCGCGAAGGACTGGACGGTGATGACCGGGCCGAAGACCTCGTTCTGGATGATCTCGTCGTCCTGCTTGACGCCCGAGACAACGGTCGGGGCGTAGAAGTAGCCCTTGTCGCCGACGCGGTGGCCGCCGGCCTCGACCTTGGCGTGCGCCGGGAGGCGCTCGATGAAGCCGGTGACCTGGGCGAGCTGGTTCGGGTTGTTGAGGGGCCCGTAGAGCACGTCCTCGTCGTCCGGCTGGCCGGTCTTCGTGTCGGCCGCCGCCTTGGCGAGGGCCTGGACGAACTCGTCGTGGATGGACTCGTGGACGAGGACGCGGGTGGCTGCGGTGCAGTCCTGGCCCGCGTTGAAGAAGCCCGCCACCGAGATGTCCTCGACGGCCTTGGCGATGTCGGTGTCCTCGAAGACGACGACCGGCGCCTTGCCACCGAGCTCCAGGTGGACGCGCTTGACGTCCTTGGCGGCGGACTCGGCGACCGAGATGCCGGCGCGCACGGAGCCGGTGATGGAGGCCATCGCCGGAGTCTTGTGCTCGACCATCGCGCGGCCGGTCTCGCGGTCACCGCAGATGACGTTGAAGACGCCCTTGGGGACGATGGAGCCGATGATCTCGGCGATCAGGACCGTGGACGCCGGGGTGGTGTCCGACGGCTTCAGGACGACCGTGTTGCCCGCGGCGAGCGCCGGGGCGAACTTCCAAACGGCCATCATCATCGGGTAGTTCCACGGCGCGACCTGGGCGCAGACGCCGATGGGCTCGCGGCGGACGATCGAGGTCAGGCCCTCCATGTACTCGCCGGCCGAGCGGCCCTCGAGCATGCGCGCCGCACCCGCGAAGAAGCGGATCTGGTCGACCATGGGCGGGATTTCCTCGGACCGGGTCAGGCCGGTCGGCTTGCCGGTGTTCTCGACCTCGGCGGCGATGAGCTCCTCGGCCCGCTCCTCGAACGCGTCCGCGATCTTGAGGAGGGCCTTCTGGCGCTCGCTGGGCGTGAGGTCGCGCCAGGCCGGGAACGCGGCCTCGGCGGCGGCCATGGCGGCGTCCACATCGGCGTCGCCGGACAGCGGGGCGGTCGCGTACGCCTCACCGTTGGCCGGGTTGACCACCTCGGTGGTCCGTCCGTCGGCGGCGTCCCGGAACTCACCGTCGATGTAATTGCGCAGACGACGCAGCTCGCTGGTCACTGAGGCGGCCCTCCTGGTCGGATGTCCATTGGATGAGATACCACCCTAATCCGTAGCCCCACGCTTTCAACACCCCCCAGCACGCCAGATCTGCGAAATCCGTGAACTTCGAGCTCTCAAACAACGAATTTCATCGATCCAGGCTTGCGGAACTGTCGACTCCTCGTGCATGGTGGGGGACGTGGCCAGTCGCAGCGCAGACCCAAAAGGATCGAGGAACGGCACCGGCACCCCGCCGCTCGACGCCGTTTCCCTCGCCATCATCGAACAGCTCCAGGAAGACGGCCGTAGGCCGTACGCAGCTATCGGCAAGGCCGTCGGCCTCTCCGAAGCGGCCGTGCGACAGCGCGTCCAGAAGCTGCTCGACCAGGGCGTGATGCAGATCGTCGCCGTCACGGACCCGCTCACCGTGGGCTTCCGACGCCAGGCGATGGTCGGCATCAACGCGGAGGGTGACCTCGATCCCGTCGCCGAGGCGCTGACGGCCATGCCGGAAGTCGAGTACGTGGTCATGACCGCGGGCTCGTTCGACCTCCTCGCGGAGGTCGTGTGTGAGGACGACGACCAGCTCCTGGACGTCATCAACAAACGCATCCGGACCCTTCCCGGCGTGCGCTCCACCGAGAGCTTCGTCTACCTCAAGCTCAAGAAGCAGACCTATATGTGGGGAACCCGATAGCCGTGAGCAAGGACCTCAGCCGAACCGCGTACGACCACCTGTGGATGCACTTCACCCGCATGTCGTCGTACGAGAACGCGCCCGTTCCCACCATCGTGCGTGGCGAGGGCACCTACATCTACGACGACCAGGGCAAGAAGTACCTCGACGGGCTCTCCGGCCTGTTCGTGGTGCAGGCCGGCCACGGACGCAGGGAGCTTGCCGAGGTCGCCGCCAAGCAGGCGACCGAGCTGGCCTTCTTCCCCGTGTGGTCGTACGCCCACCCGAAGGCTGTGGAGCTGGCCGAGCGCCTCGCCCACTACGCCCCGGGTGACCTCAACAAGGTCTTCTTCTCCACCGGTGGTGGCGAGGCCGTCGAGACCGCCTGGAAGCTTGCGAAGCAGTACCACAAGCTCAACGGCAACCACACCAAGTACAAGGTCATCTCCCGCGCGGTCGCCTACCACGGCACCCCGCAGGGCGCCCTGTCGATCACCGGCCTGCCGGCTCTGAAGGCCCCCTTCGAGCCGCTGGTCCCCGGCGCGCACAAGGTGCCGAACACCAACATCTACCGCGCCCCGATCCACGGCGACGACCCCGAGGCCTTCGGCCGCTGGGCCGCCGACCAGATCGAGCAGGAGATCCTCTTCGAGGGCCCCGAGACCGTCGCCGCGGTCTTCCTCGAGCCCGTGCAGAACGCCGGTGGCTGCTTCCCGCCGCCGCCCGGCTACTTCCAGCGCGTGCGCGAGATCTGCGACCAGTACGACGTGCTGCTCGTGTCGGACGAGGTCATCTGCGCCTTCGGCCGCCTCGGCACGATGTTCGCCTGTGACAAGTTCGGCTACATCCCGGACATCATCACCTGCGCCAAGGGCATGACCTCGGGCTACTCCCCGATCGGCGCGACCATCGTCTCCGACCGGATCGCCGCGCCGTTCTACAAGGGTGACAACACCTTCCTGCACGGCTACACCTTCGGTGGCCACCCGGTCTCGTCGGCCGTGGCGCTCGCCAACCTCGACCTGTTCGAGCGCGAGGGCCTCAACCAGCACGTGCTCGACAACGAGGCCAGCTTCCTCAAGACGCTGCAGAAGCTGCACGACCTGCCGATCGTCGGCGACGTCCGCGGCAACGGCTTCTTCTACGGCATCGAGCTCGTCAAGGACAAGGACACCAAGGAGTCCTTCACGGACGAGGAGTCGGAGCGCGTGCTCTACGGCTTCGTGTCCAAGAAGCTCTACGAGTACGGCCTGTACTGCCGCGCCGACGACCGTGGTGACCCGGTCATCCAGCTGTCGCCGCCGCTGATCTCGGACCAGTCCACGTTCGACGAGATCGAGGGCATCATCCGCCAGGTCCTCACGGAGGCCTGGAGCAAGATCTGAGCCTGACGGCTCCCGCGGCCCGGCTGCCCCCATCCGAGTGAGATGGGTGCGGCCGGGCCGCGTCATTTCCCGACCCGCGCCGGCGAATACCTAGCGTGCCCAGTGACCGATCGGCCCTGCCTTCGTTCCCCCGTAAGGGGGACGGCTCGTCTTACGGCATTTCTGATCTGCAGTCTCTGAACGAGGTGTTCGCCATGGTGGCCCCGCCGGACAACGACGTGCTCTGGGCACGCGCCCTGCACTTCTCCCACAACGGCTCGCCCGCGCTGACCGGCGTTTCGCTCGGTGTCCGCGAGAGCGAGATCCTCGCCGTCACAGGACCGCGCGGCAGCGGCAAGACAACGCTCCTGCAGTGCCTCTCCGGCCAGCTCCTGCCGCAGCAGGGCGAGGTCTGGTTCAACAGCACCCCCGTGCACACCATGGGCTCGCTCGTCCGGGAACGGCTGCGCCGCGACCGCTTCGCCTGGATCGACCCCGAGCCGCACCTCGTGCCCGAGCTGAACGCCTGGGAGAACACGGCGCTCGCCCTGATGATGCGCGGCGGCAGCCGCCGCGCCGCCAAGGCCTCCGCCCTGGAGTGGCTGGAGCGGCTCGACATCGGGATGTGCGCCCGCAAGCGCCCGCACGCCCTGATCCAGTCGGAGCGCCAGCGCGTAGCCATCGCCCGCGCCCTGGTCACCGCGCCCTCCGTGCTCTTCGCCGACGAGCCCACGGCGCCCCTGCACCGCGCCGACCGCGCCCACGTCCTGCGCACCCTGATGGCCGCGGCCCGCTCGCACGGCATCACCGTCGTCCTCGCCACGCACGACACCGAGGTGGCCGCCCTGGCCGACCGCTCGATGTCGCTCCTCGACGGGCGCCGCGTGAACACGGTCCATCTGCCCGGGGTACCCGGCAGCACCGACGCGGAAGGCCGGGCCGCGTGCTCGCTCTCCGTCTAGCCCGTGGGGGCCGGCCCGTCGTCCAGCTCCGCAGGCTCCTGGTCGCGGCCGCCTCCGCCGGCACCGGTTTCCTCCTGCTGTGCACGCTCGGCTACGCGCTGGGCCACCCCGACGCCTCCACCGGATCCGTACTGCGCCTCGCCTGGTGCCTGGTGCCGATCGCCGCGACCGTCCACCTCGCGGTCGCCGTCGCCCGCACCGACCCGGGCACCCGGCCGCGTCCCGGCCTGTCCGCGGTCGGCCTGGGGCCTGCGCGCCTCACCCTCATCTCGGCGATCTCCACCGCGGTCTCCTGCACGCTCGGCTCGATGCTGGCGCTGCTGTTCTTCCTGCACCTGCGCGGCGACCTCTCCGGACTGCCCTTCGACGGCGCCGCCCGCGGCCTCCTCGCCGCCGACCGCTCCCTGCCCCTGGGCGCCACCCTGACCCTGCTCGCCCTGGTCCCGCTCGCCGCGTCCGCCGCCTCCGCCGTCGTGCTGCGCCCGCGCGCCGCCAAGGCCGGCGAGCCGCAGCCGGATCCGCGCGATCCCGCCGCCCCGGTGCCCGCGCCGACCGGTCTGCCCTGGGGCGTGGCCCTGCTGGCTACGGGCCTCGCCGTGGAGACGTACGCCTCCCGCGCGCAGGCCACCGCGGGGTTCCCCATGCCGGGCGGCCTGGGCGGCAGCCCGGCAGGCGTGCTGGCCGGCTGGACGCTGACGGCCCTCGGCCTCGCTCTCGCGGGTCCCGGGCTCACGTACCAGTGCGGCCGGGCCCTTCAGGCGGTGCGGCCCGGAGCGGCGCGGCTCCTGGCGGGCCGGGTGCTCCAGGAGGAGGCCCGACGCATCGGCCGCCCCCTGGGCGTGGTCTGCGCCGTGGCCTCCGGTGCGTACGCGGGGCTCACCCTCTGGTCGGGACGTCAGCCCGACCTCGGTCCGCTGTCCGCGCTCGGCGCCGTCCTCGTCATGGGCTGTACGGTCGCCACGCTCCTGACGGCCGCGATCGAGGCCAAGCACGCCCGCTCCGACACCATGGCCGCCCTGCTCCGGCTCGGCGCCCCCGTGAGTCTCCTGCGGGGTGCGGCCGGGCTGCGCGCGGCGGCACTGCTCGCCGTGTTCGGCCCGCTGACGTGGATGGTCGCGGAACTGGCGGCGCTCCCGCTCGCCGCCTGAGCGCGGCCCGCACCACCTCCAGCGGGCCCCCGAAGGAGATCGAAGGAAAGTGCGCGGCGGGCGATGAGTTACGGGCGGGCCGCCCGTCTAACACTGCGTACGGCACAGCGGACGCCGCACCGACACCAGCGAACGAAAGAGACGGACCCGCCATGTACCAGCAGATGATCTTCCCGAACCTCGCCGTGAACGACCTCGACGCGTCGAAGAAGTTCTTCACCGAGCTCGGGTACTCGATCAACCCGCAGTTCTCCGACGAGACCGGCGCCGCCGTGGTGGTCAGCGAGCACATCGTGGTGATGCTCCTCACCAAGGAGAAGTACGCCGGCTTCACCAAGAAGACGATCGTCGACCCGACCAAGAACACCGAGGTGCTGCTGTGTCTGAGCGCCGAGAGCCGCGAGAAGGTCGACGAGCTCGTCGACAAGGCGATCGCCGCGGGCGGCACCGAGACCGGCGAGAAGCAGGACCACGGCTTCATGTACGGCCGCGCCTTCGACGACCCGGACGGCCACACCTGGGAGATCATGTGGATGGACCCGGCGGCCGTCCAGGGCTGATGCCCGGAAGTACCGCCGCCTAGCATGGGCGGGTGCAGACCCCTGAACCCGCCCCGCGCAGGCCCGCGATCCCGCACACGGACGCCGGCCGTGAGATCGAGACGCTCGACGAGTTCGACGAGGTCGTGGCCGCGCACGGCTCGCTCGCCGGGCGCCGCGTGCAGGCCGTCGACCTGACGGAGCGTACGGACGAGCTGCTCACCCTGGACGCCGAGGGCGCCGTCTTCCTCGGCTGTCCGATGGGGCCCGACGCCGCGGCCCGGGTCCGCGCCACCGGCGCACTCGTCTTCCCGCCGGTCCCCGGCCTCCCCTTCGACCCGTACCGGGGCCGTCTCTACTCCCCCGACGAGCTGTTCGCGGGTCTCGCGGAGGGCGGCTACGAGTCGACGCCGGACGCCCGCGCGTACGACTGGTTCCAGCAGACCAAGGCCGACCGCGATGTCTTCGCGTCGATGCTGCGGGCCGTGCACGACGACTCCGTCTCCGACGCCCTCGACGAATTCCTCGCCGGCGCAAGGGTGGTGGGGGTCATGGGCGGTCACGCGATGGCGCGCGGCACGGACGGGTACGCGGGCGCGGCGCGGCTCGGCAGGACGCTCGCGCGGTCCGGGGTCACCGTTGCCACGGGCGGCGGTCCGGGCGCGATGGAGGCGGCGAACCTGGGCGCGTACGCGGCACGGTTCGACGACGGAATGCTGACCGAGGCGCTCCAGCTCCTGTCCGCCGCACCCTCGTTCACCCCGTCGGTCACGGCGTGGGCGTCGGCCGCCTTCGCGGTGCGCTCGCGCTGGCCCGGCGGCGGCGACTCGGTCGGCATCCCGACCTGGTTCTACGGCCACGAGCCGCCGAACGCCTTCGCCGGGCACATCGCGAAGTACTTCGCGAACGCCACCCGCGAGGACGGTCTCCTGGCCCGCTCGAACGCGGGCGTGGTCTTCCTGCCGGGCGCGGCCGGCACCGTCCAGGAGATATTCGACAACGCGACGCCGAACTACTACGAGTCCCGGGGCGAGCCCACCCCGATGATCCTCGTCGGCCGCGCCCACTGGACGGAGCACCTGCCGGCCTGGCCGCTGCTCACGGCCCTGGCCCGGGAACGCTCGATGGACGCGCGGATCGCGCTGGTGGACACGGTGGAGGAAGCGGCGGACGCGCTCGCGAAGCTGGGCTGAGCCGGACTCAGCTGGGCGGCCCTATCCGAAGGTCGCCCGCTCCAGCCAGAACTCCAGCAGCTCCCGCTCCCCCAGGACCTCCACGCGTCCGCCGTCGAGGGGCGCGCGCCGGTAGAAGGCGAGCAGCACGTCGGTCAGCGGCCCCCGCAGCGCGACGGTCGCCTTCTCGTGGCCGCGGCGCCATGTGAAGCCGCCCTCGCCAAGGTCGATCAGCCACTCGGCGTCGAGGCCCGCCGGAGTGTCGGTGGCGTGGAGGTGCAGGCTGCGGCCGGCGCCGCGCAGCTCCGCCGCGTTGTCCGACGGGTCGGCCCGCTGGAAGTACTGGACGATCTGCAGCCATTCGTCGACCGCGTCGGCCGCGATCTCGGGCACCACGTCGTAGTCGGTCTTCGCCGCGAGCGCCGCGTCCGCGCGGTGGATGACGGTCTCATGGGTCATGCGGCGGGCCCAGAATCCGGTGGAATGCTCCCAGGCCCAGGTCCATACGGCTGTGTCCGCACCCGCGGCGCGCAGCGCGCCGGCGGTCAGCGCGGCTCCCTCCGTGAGCCAGTCGGCGAGGGCGGCCGGGTCGTCGCCGCCGGTGAAGTGCGGCACCTGCTCCTCCGAGACCGGACCGGCGGACCTGGTCCGTACGATCGTCTCGACCCAGCGGTGGGCGCGGCCCACATGGAGGGCGAGGTCGCGCAGGGTCCAGTCAGGACACGTCGGCACCGTCACCGAGAGGTCGGCGCCCGCCAGGTGGTCCGTCAACAGGGCGGTCTGGGCGATGATTTCGTCGCAGTAGCGGTCATGCGTCAGGAGTCCTGGGGCGGGTGAGGGCGCGAGTGCAGGGGTGTCGGTCATGTGCCGGACCCTATGCGGGAGCGGCACCGTCCAGCACCACGATTTCGCCCGCGTCGAACGCCACCCCGACCTCGCCCCCCGGCTCCGGCGCGTCCCGCAGCGCGCAGGCCGCTTCGAGGCGGGGCGCTTCCCTGGCCTGGAGGTGTACGGCGACATGCGTGCCGCGGAAGGTGCGCGCGGTGACCGTGCACGTCAACTGGGCCTCGGCGGCGGGCACAAGGCGTACGCCCGCGGGCCTGACCAGAATCCGGCCCCGGCCCTGCGGGGAGCCCGCGGGGACGGGGACCTTGCCCCACGGCGTGTCCGCGGCCTCACCGGCGACCGTGGCCTCGACCACGTTGTCGAAGCCGAGGAAGCGCGCCACGAACTCGTCGGCAGGGTGGCGCCACACCTCAAGTGGCGTACCGGACTGGGCGATCCGTCCGTCGCGCATCACCACGACGCGGTCGGCGAGCGCGAAGGCCTCGCCCTGGTCGTGCGTCACGGCGAGCACGGTCGTGCCCAACTCGCCGAAGAGTTCCCTGAGTTCGACGACCAGGCGCTCCCGCAGCGAGCGGTCGAGCTGACCGAGCGGCTCGTCGAGCATGAGCAGACGAGGGCGGGGAGCGAGCGCTCTGGCGAGAGCGACGCGCTGCTGCTCGCCACCGGACAGCGAGGCGACGGCGCGCCGCCCGGCTCCGGGCAGCCCGACAAGCTCCAGCAACTCCCGCACACGGTCCTGCTGTCCGGAGCGGGAGGCGCCGTGCATCCGCAGCCCGAAGGCGACGTTGCCGCCCACGTCGCGCTGCGGGAACAGCTGGTGGTCCTGGAACATGAGGCCGACGCCCCGCCGGTGCGCGGGCACACCCGCCTGGTCGCGGCCGTCGAGGAACACGCGGCCCCCGTCGAGCCCCTGGAGCCCGGCCACGACCCGCAGCAGCGTCGACTTGCCGCTGCCGCTGGGGCCGAGCACGCAGACGATCTCGTGCTCGGCGACCTCCAGACCGACCCGGTCGAGCGCCGCATGCGCCGTTTTGGACGGGCCACCGAACCGCACGGTCGCGTCGTCCAGAGTCAGCAGGGCCATCAGAACTCCCCCGTCGTACGGTCCGTGCGGATGCGTTCGAGCAGCAGCAGCGACACCGCGCACACCACCATGAGAATCGTCGAAAGGGCCATCGCCTGGCCGTAGTTGAGGTCACCGGCGCGCCCGAGGAGCCGCGCCACGGCGACGGGCAGGGTCGGGTTGTCCGGGCGGGCGATGAACACGGTCGCCCCGAACTCGCCGAGCGACACGGCGAACGCGAACCCGGCGGCGATCAGCAGCGCCCTGCGTACCATCGGCAGATCGACCTCGCGCCAGGCCCGCAGCGGCGAGGCGCCGAGGACGGCGGCGGCCTCGCGCAGCCGCCCGTCGACCGCGCGCAGGACCGGCAGCATGGTGCGGACGACGAAGGGCACCCCGACCAGGGCCTGGGCCAGCGGCACCAGGATCCACGCGCCGCGCAGGTCGAGGGGCGGCTTGTCCAGGGTGATCAGGAATCCGAAGCCGACGGTGACGGCGGAGACGCCGAGCGGCAGCATGAGGAGCGCGTCGAAGCCCCGTACGAGACGGCCGGCCATGGGGGTCCCCCCGCTCGAGCGGAGCCGAGAGCGGGGGAGCGTCAGGGCCGCGGCGGCGAGTCCGCCGATCACGACGGCGATGGCGGTCGCGGCGAGCGCGTATGTGAGGGAGTTGCCGATCGCCTCGATCGGCGGCACCAGGAACACGCCGCTGTCGGACGAGGTCAGTGCCTTGTAGTAGGCGAACCCGAAGCCGTCGGGACCGTCGAACGAGCGCTGGATGAGCACGCCGAGCGGCAGCAGGATCAGCACCGCGACCGTGGCGACCACCCCGGCGAGCAGCGCCCACTGGCTCGCGCCGCGCGGGCGCCGGGCGGTGTGCGCCGCGTCGACGAGGCGCAGCGCGCTCTCCTGGCGGCGCACGCTCCAGGCGTGCACGGCGAGGATGATCCCGACGGCGGCGAACTGCACGATCGTGAGGACGGCCGCCGAGGAGAGGTCGAAGATCTGCGCGGTCTGCCGGTAGATCTCCACTTCGAGGGTGGAGAAGGTCGGCCCGCCGAGGATCTGGACCACGCCGAACGACGTGAACGTGAAGAGGAAGACCATCAGTGCGGCGGCCGCGACGGCGGGTCCGAGCGCGGGCAGCGTCACCTTCCGCCAGGCCGTCCAGCGGGAGGCGCCCAGCATCCGGGCGGCCTCCTCCTGCCGCGGGTCGAGCTGTGACCACAGTCCGCCGACGGTGCGGACGACCACGGCGTAGTTGAAGAAGACATGGGCGAGCAGGATGGCCCACACGGTGGTGTCGAGGCGTACGCCCCACAGGCTGTCGAGCAGCCCGCCGCGGCCGACCAGCGCCAGGAACGCCGTGCCGACGACGACGGTCGGCAGCACGAACGGCACGGTGACGGCGGCCCTCAGGACCTGCTTGCCCCTGAACTCGAAGCGCGCGAAGACGTACGCGCCGGGGAGCGCGATCAGCAGCGTGAGCACCGTCGACGCGAGCGCCTGCCAGGTCGTGAACCACAGGACGTGCCGGATGTCGGGCTGCCCCAGCACATCGGCGATCCGCCCCAACTGCCAGTGGCCGCCTGCCTTCAGGCCGCGGGAGACGATCGCCGCGACCGGATAGGCGAAGAACAGCGCGAAGAACGCGACGGGCACGGCCATCAGGCCGAGCCGCGCCGCGCTCCCGCGCCCCTTAAGGGACTTCGCCGAGCGCTCCACCGGGGGCTTTACCGGTTGCTTTATCGGAGGCCGTGCGGGCGGCGTCACTTGAGTACGAGTGAGGTCCACGACTTGACCCAGGCGTCACGGTTGTCGGCGATCTTCTTCGGCGCCATGGTCTTCGGGGCGTCGACCTTGACGTCGTACTTCGCGTAGTCGGCGGGCAGGGCCGCGTCCTTCGTCACCGGGTCCACGAACATGTTCAGCGGCATGTCCTGCTGGAACTCCTTCGCTATCAGGAAGTCGAGGAGCGCCTTGCCGCCCTTCTCGTTCCTCGCGTTGCTCAGCAGGCCGGCGAACTCGGTCTGGCGGAAGCAGGTGCCGGCCGCGACCCCGGTCGGGGCGGTCTTCGGCTGCGGGTCCGAGTAGATCGCCTCGGCCGGCGGCGACGACGCGTACGACACGACGAGTGGCCGGTCACCGCCCGCCTTCCTGCCACCGGCGGAGCCCGAGAACTCCTCGTTGTACGCCTGCTCCCAGCCGTCGACGACCTTCACGCCGTTGGCCTTGAGCTTCTTCCAGTAGCCCTGCCAGCCCTCGTCGCCGTACTGCGCGGCGCTGCCGAGCAGGAAGCCGAGACCGGGCGACGACGTCGACACGTTCTCCGTGACGAGCAGGTTCTTGTACGCCGGCTTGGCGAGGTCGTCGAACGAGGCGGGCGGCGTCAGCTTGTGATCGGCGAAGTACTTCTTGTCGTAGTTGACGCAGATGTCGCCGGTGTCGATCGGGGTGACGCGGTGCTTGTCCTTGTCGAGCTGGTACTCGGTCCCCACCTGGTCCAGGCCCGTGGCCTCGTACGGCTGGAAGAGGCCGTTGTCGAGGGCGCGCGACAGGAGCGTGTTGTCGACGCCGAAGAGGACGTCGCCCTGCGGATTGTCCTTGGACAGGATGGCCTTGTTGACGGCCTCGCCCGCGTCACCGTCCTTCAGGACCGTGACCTTGTAGCCGGAGTGCTTCTCGAAGTCCTTGAGCACGCTCTTGGAGACGGCCCACGAGTCATGGCTGACGAGGGTGACGGTCTTGGAGTCCGCAGAGTCCTTGCCGGACCCGGATCCCCCGCACGCGGAGAGCGTGACGAGTCCGAGACCGGCCGCCACGGCGACGGCCGTGGCCTTGATGGTGGTGCTCACTTAAGTTCCCTCCTGGGTGACCAGGAAGAGACGCGGCCCTGCCCAGGATCGCGGACGATTCCCGGGCAGGGCACAACAGCTTGAGTGGCGACCGAACTTCCTACCCAGAATGACCTGGGCAAGGTTCAGAGGGTCTGCGGCCGATGCCGCACTCTCAGCGCTGTGGCGCTCCCCTGTCGGAATATGAAGATGTACGTACGCCAGTCAGGTTACCGCTCGGTGGCGGCGAGCTGGCCGCACGCCCCGTCGATCTCCTGGCCACGGGTGTCGCGGACGGTGACCGGGACGCCGTGGGCCGCGATGGCCTCGACGAAGGCCTTCTCGTCCTCGGGGCGCGAGGCCGTCCACTTCGAGCCCGGCGTCGGGTTCAGCGGGATCAGGTTGACGTGGACCCGCTTGCCCTTGAGCAGGCGGCCGAGCCTGTCACCACGCCAGGCCTGGTCGTTGATGTCGCGGATGAGCGCGTACTCGATGGAGATGCGACGGCCCGACTTCTCGGAGTACTCCCACGCCGCGTCGAGGACCTCGCGGACCTTCCAGCGCGTGTTGACCGGGACGAGGGTGTCGCGCAGCTCGTCGTCGGGGGCGTGCAGCGAGACGGCGAGACGGCACTTGAGGCCCTCGTCGGCGAGCCGGTGCATGGCGGGGACCAGACCGACGGTCGAGACGGTGATCCCGCGCTGCGAGAGGCCGACGCCGTCGGGCTCGGGGTCGGTGAGCGCGCGGATGGCGCCGACGACCCGCTTGTAGTTGGCGAGGGGCTCGCCCATGCCCATGAAGACGATGTTGCTCAGGCGGGCCGGGCCGCCCGGGATCTCGCCGTCGCGCAGCGCGCGCATGCCGTCGACGATCTGGTGCACGATCTCACCCGTCGACAGGTTCCGGTCGAGGCCGGCCTGTCCCGTGGCGCAGAACGGGCAGTTCATTCCGCAGCCCGCCTGCGAGCTGATGCACATGGTGACCCGGTCCGGGTAGCGCATCAGGACGGACTCGACGAGCGTGCCGTCGAAGAGCCGCCACAGGGTCTTGCGGGTGGTGTCCTGGTCCGTCGACAGATGCCGGACGACCGTCATCAGCTCCGGAAGCAGCGCCTCCTGCAGTTTGCCGCGCGAACCGGCGGGGATGTCGGTCCACTCCGCGGGGTCGTGCGCGAACCGCGAGAAGTAGTGCTGCGACAGCTGCTTGGCGCGGAACGGCTTCTCACCGATCGCGGCAACGGCCTCCTTCCGCTCGGCGGGCGAGAGGTCGGCGAGGTGCCGCGGCGGCTTCTTGGCTCCGCGCGGGGCAACGAAAGTGAGTTCTCCGGGTGCAGGCATAACGCTTCCAGTGTCGCAGATCCATTTGCGTGACCTGGGGCACAGGAAGTGCGGGGCGGTCGTCGCCGGGCGTCATCGGCCACCCTCGGACGACACACGGCCCGGCCTCTCGGCTCCCGGTCCCGGCCTCCCGGCTTCTCGGCTCCCGACTCCTGGCTCCCGGCTCTCGCGCAGCATCCATGCAGGTTGGCGCTCTACTGGCCACCCGACTCAGTGGACGGTGCCGGCCGTCCCGCCGCCGGTGGCGCCGCCGTCGCCGGCCGGCTTGGGCGCGGGGAAGGGGGCTCGTCCTGCCGGCAGGTCGTCCCGGCCGGCGGGAGCGTGCCTTCGACGATGCACCGGCTCTCGTACGTCTTCACGCAGCTGCTGGAGTTAGGTCGGGGGCCAAATCCCGCCGCATCGCTGCCAGTTCTCCGGCCTCAGGCATAGCCCTTCCAGTGCCACAGACGTACGACAACGGGCCCGCCGCCCTGTGGACAACGAGCCCGTCACCTGAATCCGCGCAGGTCAGCCTGGATGATCGGGCCGGTCAGCCGGCACCGACGAAGATCACCAGGAGCAGCCAGACCACCGGCGCCGTCGGGAGCAGGGAGTCGAGGCGGTCCATGATCCCGCCGTGCCCGGGGAGGAGCGTGCCCATGTCCTTGATCCCCAGGTCGCGCTTGATCATCGACTCGCCGAGGTCGCCGAGCGTGGCGCTGGCCGCAACCGCGAGCCCGAGTAGCAGGCCCTGCCACCAGACCCCGTCGTCGATCAGGAACTGCATGCACAGCGCGCCGGCGGCCATCGCGAACGTCACCGCGCCGACCAGGCCCTCGCGGGTCTTGCCGGGGCTGATGCGCGGGGCGAGCTTGTGCTTGCCGAAGCGCCAGCCGATCGCGTACGCGCCGGTGTCACTGACGACCGTCAGCAGCAGGAACGTCAGGACGCGCCGCGGCCCGTCGTCCGCGGTGAGCATGAGTGCCACGAACGTTGCCAGGAACGGGACGTAGAACGCGGCGAAGACACCCGCCGTGACGTCCCTGAGGTAACCCTCGGGGGGCTCCGTCATGCGCCAGACCAGGACCGCGAGCGCGGTGAGCGCCATCGCCACCCAGGCGCCCTCGGTGCCGCGGACGTATCCGGCGACGACCATCGCCGCGCCGCCGACCGCGAGCGGGACGAGCGGCGCCTTGATGCCCTTGCGCTCCTCGAGCCGCGAGGTGAGCTCCCAGAGGCCGACGACGACGGCCACCGCTATCACGCCGATGAACACGGCCTTGACGATGAAGAGTGAGGCGACGATCACCGCGCCGAGCCCCACCCCGACTCCTATGGCGGCCCCGAGGTCACGGCCCGCGCTCTTCTTCGGTGCGGGGGCGGGCTGTGCGGCGCTTGGCATGGGCTCCTGCCGGCTCTCGTGCTGCGCCTCGTGCGGCGTCACATACGGCGTCTGGTGCTGCGTCGGGCGGTGCGTCTGATGCTGCGGTTCGTGCTGTGTCTGATGCTGCGGTTCGTGCTGGCCCCCGCGAGGGTCCTCGTGCCGGCTCCCGCCCTGCGACTCGTCGCGGAACAGGGGACCGCTCGGCCGAGCAGCCCCCCGATCGTCGTCCTGGTCACGACCACCGGTGGGCACCTCGGGCATTTCGGGCACGATGGGCATCGGCCGAGTCTCCTCAACCGCATGCTGTTCGTACGCGGGACCCGCCGGGGAAGCCCCCTGGGAGGGCCCCTGGTCGGGCAGCCCCCAGTACCCGGCTCCGGTCGGCGCTCCCCAGGAAGAGTCGTTCACGGAATTCCTCAGACCTCGAGCAGCTCGGCTTCCTTGTGCTTGAGCAGCTCGTCCACCTGTGCGACGTACTTCGCGGTGGTGTCGTCGAGCTCCTTCTCGGCGCGGCGGCCCTCGTCCTCGCCGACCTCGCCGTCCTTGACGAACTTGTCGATCGTCTCCTTGGCCTTGCGGCGGACGGAGCGGATCGAGATCTTGGAATCCTCGGCCTTGGTCTTGGCGACCTTGATGTACTCCTTGCGGCGGTCCTGGGTCAGCTCCGGGAACGTCACACGAATGATGTTGCCGTCGTTGCTCGGGTTGACGCCGAGGTCCGAGTCGCGGATCGCCTGCTCGATGTTGCGCAGCGCGCTCTTGTCGAACGGGGTCACCACGGCCATCCGCGGCTCGGGCACGGAGAACGAGGCCAGCTGGTTGATCGGGGTCAGCGCGCCGTAGTAATCCGCCACGATCTTGTTGAACATCGCCGGGTGCGCACGGCCGGTGCGGATCGCGGCGAAGTCCTCCTTGGCGACCACGACGGCCTTCTCCATCTTCTCCTCGGCCTCGAGGAGGGTCTCTTCGATCACCACTTGCTCCTGCGTGTCTTGAGTGAGGCCCGGCATGCCCCAGGGCGGCCGGCTGCGTCGTGTGTCTTTCCTGCACGGTGTCCGACCGGCAGGACATTGTCCATCCCCTGGCAGGGGGTCGTGTCAGGCCCGCGTTCCGTGGTCGCCCACGAGCGTGCCGATCTTCTCACCCTTGACCGCTCGCGCGATATTGCCCTCGGCGAGCAGTTCGAAGACGAGGATGGGCAGCTTGTTGTCGCGGCACAGGGTGATCGCGGTCATGTCGGCGACCTTGAGGTCACGGGTGATGACCTCGCCATAGCTGAGCGCGTCGAACTTCACGGCCTCGGGGTTGGTCTTCGGGTCGGAGTCGTAGACCCCGTCCACCCCGTTCTTGCCCATGAGCAGCGCCTCGGCGTCGATCTCCAGGGCGCGCTGGGCGGCGGTCGTGTCGGTGGAGAAGTACGGCATGCCCATACCGGCGCCGAAGATGACGACGCGGCCCTTCTCCAGGTGGCGCACGGCGCGCAGCGGGATGTACGGCTCGGCGACCTGCCCCATGGTGATGGCGGTCTGCACGCGGCTGTCGATGCCCTCCTTCTCCAGGAAGTCCTGGAGCGCGAGGCAGTTCATGACGGTGCCGAGCATGCCCATGTAGTCGGAGCGGGCCCGGTCCATGCCGCGCTGCTGGAGCTCGGCGCCGCGGAAGAAGTTGCCGCCGCCGATGACGACGGCGACCTGCGCGCCGTCGCGCACGACGGCCGCGATCTCACGGGCGATCTTGTGCACCACGTCGGGGTCGACGCCCAGACCCCCGCCACCGGCGAACGCCTCGCCGGACAGCTTCAGCAAAAAGCGCCCCGCGCCTTTGCCGTCGTCGCTCTTGTCGCCCTTGTCGGCCTTGGTGGTGGTGGTCATGGTGATCTCGCCTCTTTACTTGGCACACATACAAAGAAGGCCATTGCCGGTGGGGTGTTGTTCGCATCCCATGCTCGGCAATGGCCTCCTCGTCACATCTGCGGTCGCCCGGCGCGGACGCGCGCGTGGCGGCGTACGCGGGAGACTGCTGTCGACCCTACTGGGATCTCGTCGACCCTAGCGGTGTCTTCCGGCTGTCGCGGTACGGACTCAGATGCCGACCTTGATGCGCGAGAAGCGCTTCAGGGTGACACCGGCCTCGTCCAGGACCTTCTGCACGGACTTCTTGTTGTCCAGCGCGTACGGCTGGCCGAGGAGGGTGGCCTCCTTGAAGAAGCCGTTGACGCGACCCTCGACGATCTTCGGGAGAGCGGCCTCGGGCTTGCCCTCGGCGCGCGTGGTCTCCTCGGCGACACGGCGCTCGGACTCGACGACCTCGGCCGGGACGTCCTCACGGGAGAGGTACTTCGGCGCGAAGGCGGCGATGTGCTGCGCGATGCCCTTGGCGAGGTCGGCGTCGGCCTTGTCCAGCTCGACCAGAACACCGATCTGCGGGGGCAGGTCGGGCATGGTGCGGTGCATGTACGCGGTGACGTAGGCGCCGGAGAACTGCGCGAAGCGGTCGAGGACGATCTTCTCGCCGAGGTTGGCGTTGGCCTCGTCGACGTACGCCTGGACGGTCTTGCCGGGCTCGATCTCGGACGCGAGGAGCGCCGCGATGTCGGCCGGGTTCGTCTTGGCGGCGTGGGCGGCCAGGGAGTTCGCGACGGCCTGGAACTTCTCACCCTTGGCGACGAAGTCCGTCTCGCACTTCAGCTCGAGGATGACACCGGAGGTGTTGTCGTCGGCGATGAGGGAGACGACAGCGCCGTTCTCGGCGGAGCGGCCCTCGCGCTTGGCGACGCCCTTCTGGCCCTTGATGCGCAGGGCCTCGACAGCCTTGTCGACGCTGCCGTCGGCCTCGTCGAGCGCCTTCTTGCAGTCCATCATGCCGGCGCCCGTGAGCTCGCGGAGCTTCTTGACGTCAGCGGCGGTGTAGTTCGCCATGATCTGAAATTCTCTCTCGAAGTCTGAAAGATCTACGGGTGAACGGCGGGGGCCGACTCGGCCCCCGCCGTCAACTACCGAACCGGTGAGGTTCAGGCCTGCTCGGCGTCCGCGGCCGGAGCCTCGGCGACAGCCTCGGTGGCAACCTCGGTGACGACCTCGGCCTCGGCGTCGGCGACCTTCTCCGTCTCGGCGGAGGTCTGGACCTCAGCCTCGGCGGCCGGCTGCTCGTCGGCCTTCTTGTCACCCTCGAGCAGGTCGCGCTCCCACTCGGCGAGCGGCTCGCCCGCGGCCTTCTCGCCCGGCTTCTTGTCGCCAGTGGCGGCACCGGAGCGGGCGATGAGGCCCTCGGCGACGGCGTCGGCGATCACGCGGGTGAGCAGGGTGACGGAGCGGATCGCGTCGTCGTTGCCCGGAATCTTGTAGTCGACCTCGTCGGGGTCGCAGTTGGTGTCGAGGATGGCGACGACCGGGATGTTGAGCTTCCGGGCCTCACCGACCGCGATGTGCTCCTTCTTGGTGTCCACGATCCAGACGGCGCTGGGCACCTTGGACATCTCGCGGATACCGCCGAGGGTCTTCTCCAGCTTGGCCTTCTCGCGGGAGAGGACGAGCAGCTCCTTCTTGGTGAGGCCGGACGCGGCCACATCCTCGAAGTCGATCTGCTCAAGCTCCTTGAGGCGCTGCAGACGCTTGTAGACGGTCGAGAAGTTGGTGAGCATGCCGCCCAGCCAGCGCTGGTTGACGTAGGGCATGCCGACGCGGGTCGCCTGCTCGGCGATCGCCTCCTGCGCCTGCTTCTTCGTACCGACGAACATGACCGTGCCGCCGTGGGCGACGGTCTCCTTGACGAACTCGTAGGCGCGGTCGATGTACGACAGCGACTGGAGCAGGTCGATGATGTAGATGCCGTTGCGCTCGGTGAAGATGAAGCGCTTCATCTTCGGGTTCCAGCGACGGGTCTGGTGACCGAAGTGGACGCCGCTTTCCAGCAGCTCCCGCATCGTGACGACGGCCATGGCCGTACTCCTTGGGTTCTCGGTTGCCGCGACCGCAGGATTGCTGTCGCGCCTGACGCCCCGCGCGCTGTGCCACGAGGGACCGAGGAGCGCGGACACCGTCACGAATGACCTGGTGTTGGGGCGTGCGAAGTCGATCGGGTGACCCCGATCGCCATCAGAAGTGTACGGGACCCGCGAGGTGCCGGGTGACGCCGCTGTCCACAACCGGTCGGTAGTCCACAGTTCCGGTCCATGATCCCCGCGGATCGCGTCGGGACGGGACCGTTCAGTGCATGCGACTGATGCTGATGCTGACGATGACCGCGGCGCTGGCGGGCCTCGTGCCGCCCCCGCCGGTACCGGCCGTGGGCGCCACCTGGCCGGTGGGGACGCGGCCCCCGATCGTACGGGGCTGGGCCCCGCCGGCGACGGAGTACGGGGCGGGCCACCGCGGCGTGGACCTGGCCGCGCCGGTCGGCGCCCCGGTCAGAGCGGTGGCGCGGGGCCGGGTGTCGTTCGCGGGCCGCGTGGCGGGCAGAGGGGTGGTGGCGGTGGAACTGTCAGGAACGGGCGATCCACCGCTACGGACTACGTATGAACCGGTGACGCCATCGGTGAAGAAGGGCGCCCGGGTAGCGCCGGGCGAGGTACTGGGCGCGCTGGAGCCCGCGACAGACCATTGCGGCCCGACGTCCTGCCTGCACTGGGGCTTGCTACGGGGTGACACCTACCTCGACCCACTGTCCCTACTGCCACCCCGGCTGTTGCGCCAGGGTCCGTCGCGACTGCTGCCGGTGCCGGGGGCGGGTGCCCCGGGGACGGGGACGGGCGGCGCGCCCTGGGCCGACCCGCCGTCGCTGGTCCCGCTGCTGCCGGTCCGGTCGGCCGTTCGCGCAGGTGCCGTGATGGCTGGCGCACCGGGGACGTTCTCACCGCTGCTGCCGGCCGGGGCGACGGCCGGCGCCGGTACGGCGATGGGTACCGCGCCGGGGCCGATCCCGCTTGCGCTGGTCCCGCCGGCCCCTGGGGCCTTTCTTCAAGTTCCCTTCGTCCCGCCCGAAGGCAGGCCCCGCGGCGTCTGGTGCATGCAGCTGCAAGGCGGAGGAGGGCGTCGACGCGATGGGGGTACCCCCTGCTCGAGCGAAGCCGAGAGCTTGGGGGAGTCGGCAACCGACGACAACGCCGACGCGGGTCCGCCCTGCTCGAGCGAAGCCGAGAGCTTGGGGGAGTGCGTGCCAGACGCCGCGGGGCAGGCGGGAAGTAAAGACAGGCCCTAAGGGCTCGCGCCCTGGATCAGCCGCTGACGCCCCGGAGGGCCATGCTCACGGCCGCTTCGGTGATGGCTGAGGGGTCTTCTGCCGCGCCCAGTTCGATGCGCCGGACCGCGGCGTCCACTACCCCCTGAAGGAGCATCGCCGCGAGGCGCGGTTCCGTGTGGCCCATGTCGGCGAGCGCCTCGACGATCATCGCGACCAGCCCGCCGTGGGCGGCGCGGATCTTCTCGCGCGCCCCTGAGTCGAGTTCGCTCGCCGAGATGGCCACGACGGCGCGGTGCCGGCGGTCGCCCACCAGCGAGAGCTGCTCCCGCACATACGCCTCGACCTTGCCCTCGGGGGTCCCGGCGCGCTCCATCGCCGTGGAGACCTCCGCCGCCCAGACGGGGAAGTCGACCTCGCAGAGCTCTTCGACGACCGCGGCCCGCGACCGGAAGTACTCGTACACGGAGGACCGGGCGAGCCCGGTGCGCTCGGCGAGCGCGGGGAAGGTCAGCGCCTCCGTCCCGCCCTCGGACAGCAGGGAGCGCGCCGCGTCCAGAAGGGCGCCGCGCTGCATCGACCGGTGCTCGGCCACTGAGGCCGCTCGAATCCTTGGCACGTCACCACTTTACGGACGGGAGGCGCGCCGCGGGAGTCGTCCTGCCCATCCTGCCCCACGCACGGCCCGGCAGGGACGATTACGCATCGTCAGCGCCGGAAGCCGGCCAGCTTCCCGCGGAGCTGGAGGACGGACTTGGTGTGGATCTGACTGACGCGGCTCTCGGTCACGCCGAGCACATTGCCGATCTCCGCGAGGGTGAGGCCCTCGTAGTAGTAGAGCGTCACGACGGTCTTCTCGCGCTCCGGCAGCGTGTTGATCGCTCGGGCCAGATACCGCCGCAGCTCCCGGTCCTCGGCGACTTCGACCGGGTTGTCGGCGGTGTGGTCCTCGAGCGTGTCCATCAGGCTGAGCCGGTCGCCGCTCTCGCCACCGGCGTGCAGCAGCTCTTCCAGGGCCACCACGTTCGCGAGGGACAACTGGCTGAAGACCGCGTGCAGTTCCTCGACCCTGATGCCGAGCTCTGCGGCCACCTCGCTCTCCGACGGAGTCCGCCGCAGCTGCGCCTCGAGCGTGGCGTAGGCCCGCTCGACGTTGCGCGCCTTCTGCCGCACGGAGCGAGGAATCCAGTCGAGCGCCCGGAGTTCGTCGATCATGGCGCCGCGGATCCGTGTGATCGCGTACGTCTCGAACTTGATCTCGCGCTCAATGTCGAATTTCTCGATCGCGTCGATCAGTCCGAAGACCCCCGAGGACACGAAGTCGGCCTGTTCGACATTGGGCGGCAGCCCGACGCTGACACGGCCCGCGACGTACTTGACCAGCGGCGAGTAGTGCAGGATGAGCTGCTCTCGCAGTCGCCCGTCGCCCGTCGTCTTGTACGACCTCCACAGCTCCTCGAGCGACGAGGGAGCAGGAGACCGCACGCTGCCACGGGCAGCGGGGGGAACCGCAGCCCGGTCAGACCCGGAGGTGTGCTGGGGCATTCGTCGCCTTGTGCCGTTCTGCCATGAACTGGGGATTTGTGCGCCTGGCGCCGGACTAATGGTAAAGATCCCAAGTTATCTGTCTGATGCTCGGTTGCCCATCTGATCGTGGTTGCTCTTCGTTGCCGGGCCGAGTCCGGATTGAACCGAACGAGCCGGAATCCTGGTGAGCGTAGCGTGACTGGAGTGTCGCAGTGTGCGAAGACTATGGGATCGCACGTGCGCAGATACGTTCCGTTGGGCGACTTGCGGGGTCACATCCGTCGCTGTACGTGACCGGGCCGAAACGCCAACGCCCCGTAATGCCAAGGGGTTCGGCCGTCATCCGGACGGCGCAACACCCTCCGTCACCGATCATCTCCTTCCGGCAAGACAGGCTGGATCGCCTGGCGTGTCAACTGCCAGCCATCGCTGTGTCGTTCGACGAACCCCAGTGAGCGCAGTTCGTACAACCTCCCGATCGCGTCGTCGACTCCGGTGCCCGCGGCCCGGGCGATGTCCCCCGCCCCGACAGTTCCGCCGGCGGGCAGCGCTGCCAGGACCGCCGCTGCACCCGGCGCGAGCAGGTCGTGCGGCAGTACGGGTCCGCGCCGCGCCGGGGCGAGGTCCCCCATGTCCCCGACCAGCTCCATGACTTCCGCCGCGTCGGTGACGAGAACCGCTTCCCCGCGCAGTAGTTCGTGCACCCCTTGGGAGCGGGTACTCGTGACCGGCCCGGGAACCCCCATCGTGTGACGGCCGAGGCGCTGCGCCCACCGCGCCGTACCGAGAGCACCGCTGCGGTAGGCGGCCTCCACGACGACGGTCCCGCGGGTGAGCGCGGCGATCACGCGGTTACGGAGGATGAATCTGCTCCGCGTCGGATGATCACCGGGCGGCAACTCCGCGATGACGAGCCCCTGCTCCGCGATCCGCTCGATCAACTGGACGTGGCCGCGCGGATAGGGCCGGTCGACCCCGCAGGCCAGGACCGCCACCGTGGCACCGCTCGCACCGAGGGTCCCGCGATGCGCGGCCGCGTCCACCCCGTACGCCCCGCCCGACACGACGACACTGCCGCGCTCGGCGAGCCCCGCACCGAGGCTCGCCGCCACCCGTGCCCCGTAGTCCGTGCAGGCCCGCGCCCCCACGACGCCGACGGACCGCAGCGCCCATATCCGCAGGGACGGCCGCCCCCGCACCCATAGGGCGACGGGCCGCGCGTCGCCGAGATCGTCCAGCTGGCCCGGCCACTCCGCGTCCCCGGGACACACGATCCGCGCGCCCGCGCCCGCCGCCAGCTCCAGGTCACGCTCGGGCAGCACGTCGGCCGCTCTGGCCCGCAGCCCCGCCCAGCGGCCCTCGCTCACCCCGGGCAGCGGCTCCCCGTCCTCGACGATGCGCCGCGCGACTTCCACCGCCCCGAACTCCCTCAGCCACCGCCCCGCCGTCTCGTCTCCGGGCTCGACGATCCTGGTGAGGGCGGCCCTCGCGAGCCGGATCCCGTCGGAGACCTCCGCTCCGCTCATGCCGACCCCCCGAGGGCCATGGCCACACCGCGCGAGATCCCGGTGCGCAGCTGAAGGGCGAGCGCCACGTCCTGTGCGCGTGGCCGGTCCTGGCCGCAGAGGTCCGACACAGTCCAGGCCACCCGCAGCACACGGTCGACGCCGCGGGCGGTCAGGAAGCCTCGCTCCAGGTCGGTCTCGACCTCGTCCATGGCCCCCGACGCGGCGGGCCACCGGGTGCGCAGGACGTGCCCGGGCACCTCGCTGTTCGTCCGCCAGGGCGTGTCCGCGAGCCGTGCCGCGGCCCTCTCCCGGGCGGCCCGCACCCGCTCGCGGACGACGACGGTGGTCTCACCCTGTGCACCGCTCCCAGTCAGCTCCGCACGTGTGACGGGCTCCACGTCCACCTTGAGGTCGACCCGGTCGAGCAGCGGCCCGGACAGGCGCGCCTGATAGCGGCGGACCGCAGCCGGCGGGCACTCGCAGCCGCCGCCCACGAGCGAGTGGTTGCCGCACGGGCACGGATTGGCGGCCAGGACCATCAGAAAGCGGGCGGGCAGGCGCACCACCCCGGCACTGCGGGCGATGACCACGTGGCCCGACTCCAGCGGCTGGCGCAGCGCGTCGAGTGCCTGGCCGCTGAATTCCGGCGCCTCGTCAAGAAAAAGCACCCCTCTGTGGGACAACGACACGGCGCCCGGCCGCGGCATCCCCTGTCCCCCGCCGACGAGAGACTGCATCGTCGCCGAGTGGTGCGGCGCGCAGTAGGGGGCGGCGTCGACCATCGGTTTGCCCGGCGGCAGCATGCCCGCCACCGAGTGGATGGCCGTCACTTCGAGGGCTTCCTCGCGGGTGAGCGGCGGCATGACCAGCGGCAGCCGCTCGGCGAGCATGGTCTTTCCGGCACCTGGCGGTCCCTGGAGGAGGACGTGGTGGGCCCCGGCGGCGGCGACCTCGATCGCCGTGCGTGGGGCGCGCTGGCCGACGACATCGGCCAGATCGAGGATGTGGGCGTCGTGCGGCATCCCGGCGAGACCCACGCCGAGGCCCTGGCCCGGGATGCTCAGGCCCGCGAGCATCGGGTCGGGGCGTCCGGTCTCGTCGGGCGGCTCGTCCGGGACCGGCTCGTCCGTCAGGACCGCGACGAGCTGCCGCAGGCTCCGTACGCCGAGGACGGAGACGCCCGGGACGAGCGCGGCCTCGCCGGCCGAGCACTCCGGGACCACGACCTGTTCGTAGCCCGCGTCGGCCGCCGCGAGGACGGCCGGGAGCACCCCGCGAACGGGCCGTACGCGGCCGTCGAGTCCCAGCTCGCCGATCATCACGACCTCGGAGAGGACCCTCGGATCGATCCGCTCGGCCGCTCCCAGCACGGCGCTGGCGATGGCCAGGTCAAATCCGCTGCCGCTCTTCGGCACGGACGCCGGGCTGAGCCCCACCGTGAGTTTCTTCTGCGGCCACTCCCCGCCGGAGTTGACGACCGCCGCCCTGACCCGGTCGCGGCTCTCCGACAGGCTCTTGTCGGGCAGTCCGACCAGTGTGAATGCGGCGACCCCGGGCTCCAGGTCGGCCTGGACCTCGACAACCACCCCCTCGACCCCGACGAGGGCCACGGAGCATGTGCGCGCGAATCCCATCAGGCCACACCCCGCGCGTGCTCGACGACGGGGGCGCCGCGCTCCGGCAGAAGGACCCCGACCAGATCGATGCGTACGCCGCCTGGTGGCGCTCCCCCGTGTTCCTGGACCCAGCGCTCCGCCAGGTCGCGCAGCCGCTGGGCCTTGACGGGGGTGACCCCGGCCATCGGATGCTCGAAGGACCCTGCGGGGCCGCCCGCTCTGCGGGTCTTCACCTCGCAGACGACGAGCGCGTCGCCCTCCCGGGCGACGATGTCGATCTCACCGGCCCTGCCCGCGCGCCAGTTGCGCTCGATGACCGTCATTCCGGACTCGGCCAGCCGCCGTGCAGCCAGCTCCTCGCCGTACTTTCCGAGTGCGCTGCGTGCCTTGGACGCGTTCATGTCGGCACCACCTCCGACGCCCACGCTGAGGCATGGGCGCCGAAGAAGTGGATCTTGGTGAACTACTCACGGGTTGTGGATAACCCGGCCACCCAATCCAGCGAGCTCACCCACCCGGAGAGCCCCGGCTCACCCTCCCGGCAGCTCCAGATCGCTCTTGTTCAGCTCCTCGATATTCACGTCCTTGAACGTGAGCACCCGGACCTGCTTCACGAACCGTGCGGGCCTGTACATGTCCCACACCCAGGCATCCGCCATGGATACCTCGAAGAAAACCTCACCCTGGACCGAGTGCACCTGCATCTCGTAGTCGTTGGTGAGATAGAAGCGCCGTTCGGTCTCGATCACGTATTTGAACAGACCGACGACGTCGCGGTACTCCCGGTAGAGCTTCAGCTCCATCTCGGTCTCGTACTTCTCGAGGTCCTCGGCGCTCATGGCATGTTCCCCTTCAGCCGTGCGTCCCCCTATTGTGCGTCAGCCTCGTACGCCTCTAGACGATTTCCGTGTCGAGGACTTCGGGACGACTCGGGGGACCCTCGTCGAGCAGCCGTTCCAGCAGCCCGGCGAGCCTGGTCGGATACACCGTCTCATGTGCCTCGGTCAGTTCCCGGCACGTCCACCAACGTGCTCCCGCGACGCTGCGCCGTTCCAGCTCGGTCAGGCCCGCCCCGGCGATCTCCGCCCCGGCCACCGCGGCCGTCGTACGGGCCAGGAAGTACCACTCGTCCTGGTCCCAGCGCCGCCCGTCGAACGGGAAGGAGCAGGTGCGGCGCCACAGGACCGGGCCGAGCTCGACGTCCGTGATGCCGGTCTCCTCCGCGAGCTCGCGCAGCGCGGCCTGCTCACGGGTCTCGTCGCCTTCCACGCCGCCGCCCGGGGTGAACCACCAGTCGTCGGCGGTGTCCCCCGGCTCGTGCCCGTGCAGCAGCAGAATGCGGTCGTCGGGATCGAGCAGTACGACCCGTGCGACCTTCCGCAGCTCCCGGCCGGCGCCGGGAGGCTCAGCCCGCAAGGGCCCGCTCCCCCGCCGACGCGCGCGAGCGGCCGCTGCCCTTGCTCGTGCGCTTGGCGATCGGCCCGTACGCGGCACCGCCGAGCACCAGCACGGCGCCCGCGACCACGGCGGCCAGGACCAGCTTCAGGGGACCCGGCTGGGAGAGCCCGCCCGGCAGCGCCTCGAAGCCGGTGGGTCGCGCGAGCATGCCGTCCATCGGCCAGGCCACCGCGTCGACCCGGGCGGCAACCGCGCTGCGCGGCACCGTTCCGTGGCTGGAGTCGCCGATGTGGACGCTGGAGTCGAGAGAGCCGCTGCGCTCGTCGCCGAGCAGGAAGAGGCGGCCCTCAGGGACCGTGGTGGTGGGGATACCCGTGGCTGAGGGGCCCTGTCCCTTGGGGAGATACGGTTCGGCAATCTCCTTGCCGTTGACGGTCAGCTTGCCGGCCTCGCAGCAGGCGATCTTGTCGCCGCCGATGCCGACGACGCGCTTCACCATGGGCATGTCGCCCCACGCAGACTCCGTGAAGACGACGACGTCGCCGCGCTTGACCTCACTGCCGTCGATGCGCTGCGCGAGGACCCGGTCGCCCGCGCCGATCGTCGGCGTCATCGACTCGGTGGGCACGGTGTACGGCTGGTACACGATGGCGCCCCACACGAACCCGCCCAGGAACAGCACACAGCCGAGGGCCACGGCCAACCCCGACAGCGTGCTGCCGAGCCGGCCATGGCCCTCGTCCGTACGACGTGTCCTGCTCATCCCAGTTGCTCCCCGCCTCGGAGACTCGCCGTGGAAGATCGGCGATCTGGGACGGCACCCTACCCGGCGGTCTTCACCTCAGAAACCCTGGTGTTCCCCTGGGTAAGCCGACGCCTGCGCCACAGCACGAGCGGCGCGGCGCCCGCGAGCCCGAGCGCGCCCGGGGCCGCTCCCATCGCGGCGCTCAGGCCCGGCTGGTCGAAGGTGTCCGGCACAGGCAGGGTCGTCCAGCGGGTGGGCGGCCAGGCGACCACGATCGCGCGGCCCACGACGTTGTCCACGGGGACGAAGCCCTGGTTGCTGTCCTGCTGGTGGTACCGGGAGTCCATGGAGTCCTGGCGGTGGTCACCCATGACCCAAACTTTGCCAATGGGTACGGTGATCTTGAACTTGCCGCCCACATTGTCGTCGCTGCACGGGGTGTTCCCCGGGTAGACGTACGGCTCGTTCAGCGCTTTGCCGTTGACCATGAGCGGTCCCGTACCGTTGCACTCGATCGTGTCGCCGCCGACGCCGATGACGCGCTTGATGAGGTCCTTCTCGTTCGTGGACGGCATGAGGCCGATCCAGCCGAGGACCCGCTGCACCGGATTCGGCTCGGCCGTCGGCTCGTCCTTCAGCCAGCCGTCCGGGTCGTGGAAGACGATGACCTCGCCGCGCCCGGGCTCGGAGCCGAACCACGGCGTCAGCTTGTCGACGAGCACGCGGTCGCCGATCTGCAGGGTGTTCTCCATCGACGCCGACGGAATCGAGAACGCCTGCACGAGGAACGTCTTGATCACCAGCGCCAGGACCAGCGCGATGACGATCAGGAGCGGAAGCTCCTTCCAGAAGGAGCGGGGCTTCTTCGCCCGGCCTCCCGCCCTGCCGCCGTCACCGTGGGCGTCACCAGGGCCGTCGCCCCGTCCACCACCGTGCCCGTCGCCGTTCGCGGCGCCACTGTCGAGGTTCACGGCGCCCGTCGCGGCCGATGCCGCTCCGTCGTCGGATCGCCCGGGCTGCTCGTCGGGCCCTTGCCCTGACCGTGCGCCGACCGCCAAGTCCCCCACATCCACTCCTCACTCCGTGCCGCTGCCTGTCGTCCCATACGCGATGCAGGCCCACCACTCCCATAACGAGCGGGAGTTCCGCAGGGCTCGGGAGAGGGATCGATCCGTTCAGATCCTCGGAGGCCACCCTATGCGACGGTTGCCGGGCCGCGGCCGATCTGTTCTGCGCGGCGGCCACCGTCGCGTAGGTGTCCGGCTCCGGGAGCGTGGTCCAGTGACCGACCGGCCAGGCGATGACGCGGGCGCGGCCGACGACCGACTTCTCCGAGACGGTGCCGCTGAACGCCTCGGTGCGGTGGAAGCGCGAGTCGGCCGAGTTGGAGCGGTGGTCACCCATCACGAACAGGCGCCCCGTAGGCACCTTGACCTCGAACTCGAACTTCGACGGCACGTCTCCGGGGTGGATGTACGGCTCGTTCAGGGGAGTCCCGTTGACCGTCACGCGACCCTGCTTGTCGCAGCACTTGACGGTGTCACCGCCGACCGCGATGACCCTCTTGATGAGGTCGCGCTCGTCGTCGGAGGGCAGAAGGCCGATCCAGGTGAGGCCTTCTTTCACCTGCTTGACGCCGACGGGGGCGTCCTTCTTCGCGCCCTGTTCCTGTTCCAGCCACTTGCCGGGGTCCTTGAAGACGACGACGTCGCCGCGGTGCGGCTTCGCGCCGAACCACGGGGTGAGCTTGTCGACCAGGACCCGGTCGCCGATCCTGATCGTCTGCTCCATGGAGCCGGACGGGATCACGAAGGCCTGGACGAGGAACGTCTTCAGGACGAGTGCTATCAGCAGCGCCACGCCTACGAGGAGCGGAATCTCCTTGAGCGCGGAGCGACGTCGGCGTCGCTTGACCTTGCGAGCCAGCCTGCGCCGCTCGGCACGGCCCGGCGGCGGCGGGGTGCCGGCGCGGCGCGTCCCGGTGGGCAGGCGGGTGTCGCCGCCGCCCCTGCGCGAGTGCGAGTGGGAGCGTCCGCGGTTACCCATGAGCACCGCCGGGTGCTGGCACGCGCGCGTAGACGTCGTTACGGGACAGGGAGCCCCAGTGGCCCGTCGGCCAGGCGATCCACTGGGCCCTGCCGATGACTTCGCCCACGGGGACCATGCCGCCGCCGGGCGCGCCCAGGTAGTCGCGTGAGTCCCGGGAATCGCCCCGGTGATCACCGAGCAGGAAGAGGGTGCCGTCGGGCACGACGAGGTCGAAGGGGACCTTCGAGGGGGTGTTCCCGGGGTACAGGAACGAACGCTCGTCCACCGGTTCGCCGTTCACCCCGATCCTCCCCTTGCTGTCGCAGCAGACCACATGGTCTCCCCCCACGCCCACGACCCGCTTGATGTAGTCGGCGTCACCGAAGTACCCGGTCCCGTCGAAGACCACGACGTCGCCCCGCTGCGGCTCAGCACCGAAACGGTACGCCAACTTGTTTACGAGAACGCGGTCCCCGACCCTCAATGCGGGCTCCATGGAACCGCTGGGGATCTGGAAGGGCTGCATCACGAAGATGCTCAGCAGGAGCAGCGACACGAGGCAGAGCAGCGCCGACAGGGTCAGGCGGCCGCCGGGGAGCCAGGACGCGGCCCGCGACACAAACGCGAAACGCGACCGCTCCTCCTCGCCCTCGTGTACGGAGGGCTGGGAGGCGCGATCGCGTTCCGTTGTCTGTGCTTCGGTGTCCATCGAGGCCAGATGCTATCCGGCTCGACTGTGACCCCGTGCGCGAGCTCAGTTGTCGCGCTTCTCCTTGATCTTCGCGGCCTTGCCGCGCAGGTCGCGCAGGTAGTAGAGCTTCGCGCGACGCACGTCACCGCGGGTGACGAGCTCGATCTTCTCGACGATCGGGGTGTGCACCGGGAACGTGCGCTCGACGCCGACCGAGAAGGAGACCTTGCGGACCGTGAAGGTCTCGCGGACACCGGCGCCCTGGCGGCGGATGACTACGCCCTTGAACTGCTGCACACGGGAGCGGTTGCCCTCGATGACGCGGACGTGGACGTTGACGGTGTCACCCGGGCGGAAGGCCGGGATGTCGCTGCGCAGCGACGCGCTGTCGACGGAGTCGAGCAGGTGAGACATGATCGTCTGCTTTCTTCACCGATGCCACAGGTCATCGGCGGGAGTGTTCGAAATGAGGATTCGGTAGCTGATCGCGTCGGGCGGGCGTCGTTCCCCCTGTGGCAGGGGCGCACGCTGGACGTACAGCAGCGACCTATTGTTCCACGGCTTCGGGGTCTCGCCCAAATCGGCCGTCGGGGCCCGGCCGCCACCCCAGGATGGAGAGCATCTCGCGGTCCTTCTTGTCGAAGACCGAGGGGTCGCAACGCTCCACGAGATCGGGCCTGTTGCGGGTCGTGCGCCGCAGCGCCTCGTCCCGGCGCCAGCGCGCGATCTTGCCGTGGTGGCCGCTGAGCAGCACGTCCGGGATGCCCTGTCCGCGCCACTCGGGGGGCTTGGTGTAGACGGGCCCTTCGAGGAGGTTGGCCATGGCGCCGGGCGCGAAGGAGTCGTCCCGGTGGGACTCGGCGTTCCCGAGGACCCCGGGCAGCAGCCGCGCGACGGCCTCCGTGACAACGAGTACGGCGGCCTCTCCGCCGGCCAGCACGTAGTCGCCGATGGAGACCTCGTAGACCGGCATCCGGGTCGCGTACTCGTCGATGACGCGGCGGTCGATGCCCTCGTAGCGCGCGGGCGCGAAGACCAGCCACGGGCGCTCGGAGAGCTCGACGGCGAGTTCCTGGGTGAAGGGGCGTCCGCTGGGCGTGGGGACGACGAGGGCGGGGCCGTGGGACCCGGTCTCGTAGCCGTCGGCGAGCACGTCGTCGAGGGCGTCGCCCCAGGGGCCGGTCTTCATGACCATGCCGGGGCCGCCGCCGTACGGGGTGTCGTCGACCGTGTTGTGACGGTCGTACGTCCACTCCCTGAGGTCGTGCACCCGTACGTCGAGCTGCCCGCGCGCGCGGGCCTTGCCGACGAGGGAGACGTTCAGCGGGTCGAGGTACTCGGGGAAGATCGTGACGACGTCGAGCCGCATCAGGCGCCGTCCCCCTCGGAGCCCTTGCCGGCTTCCGCGTCAGAGCCCTCGTCGGCGTCGCGGCTGGAGACGATCTCGGCACGGTCGTCGATGAGACCGGGCGGCGGGTCGATGATCGCCCGCTGCTCCTCGAGGTCGATCTCGGTGACGATCTCCTCGACGAAGGGGATCATCACCTCGCTGCCGTCGGGGCGCTCCACGATGAACAGGTCCTGCGAGGGCAGGTGCGAGATCTCGGTGATCCGGCCGACCTCGACGCCGTCCGTGGTGACCACGTCCAGGTCCATCAGCTGGTGGTCGTAGAACTCGTCCTCGTCCTCCGGCAGCTCCTCCGGGTCGACCTCGGCGATCAGGAGCGTGTTACGCAGGGCCTCGGCGGCCGTACGGTCGCGTACGCCCTCGAAGCGCAGCAGGAGGCGGCCGCTGTGCACGCGGCCGGTCTCGATCGTCAGCGGCCCCGTGGAGGCGGGGTCGGTGGCGAGCACCGCACCGGGGCCGAGCCGCAGCTCGGGCTCGTCGGTGCGTACCTCGACGGTGACCTCGCCCTTGATGCCGTGGGCGCGGCCGATGCGCGCGACTACCAGCTGCACGTGAACAACTCTCCTGTCATACGGCCACGGGCCGGGGACGGCCCTGAGGCCCTCCCCGGCCCGAGCCGGTGCTTCGTTTGTCGCCGAACCGTTGGTCCGGCTCAGCGAACCTGGTCCACGTCGACGAGGTCGACGCGGACACCGCGGCCGCCGATGGCGCCCACGACGGCACGCAGGGCACGCGCGGTGCGGCCGTTACGGCCGATCACCTTTCCGAGGTCATCGGGGTGAACCCGGACCTCGAGTACGCGCCCACGGCGCAGGTCGCGCGAGGCGACCTGCACATCGTCGGGGTTGTCGACGATGCCCTTCACGAGGTGCTCAAGAGCCTCCTCGAGCATGCTCAGGCCTCGGTGGACTCAGCGGCCGACGCCGACGAATCAGCCGGGGCCTCGTCCGCCTTCTTGTCAGCCTTCTTGGCCTTCGGGGTGATGGCCTCACCCTTGGCGTCGTCGCCCTCGAGACCCTTGGTGAAGGCCTCGAACGCGGCGCGCTTGTCCTTGGGCTCCGCGACGAGCAGCGGCGCGGGGGCCGGGAGGCCCTTGTGCTTCTGCCAGTCACCGGTGAGCTTCAGGATGGCCATGACCGGCTCGGTCGGCTGGGCGCCGACGGACAGCCAGTACTGGGCACGCTCCGAGTTGACCTCGATGCGCGAGGGGTTCTGTACCGGGTGGTACAGGCCGATCTCCTCGATGGCCCGGCCGTCACGGCGGGTACGGGAGTCGGCGACGACGATGCGGTAGTGAGGCGAACGGATCTTGCCCAGACGCTTCAGCTTGATCTTGACTGCCACTGGAGTGGTGTCTCCTGGTCTTGACGTGGTTGGGCACAACGGGATGCCACGTGGGGTTGCGGTACTCGGAGTGCCCTATGGACGCGTCAGCCGGAGGCGAGAGGGTTCCTATGCGGCTGTCGAGTACAGCTAGCCATTGTGCCATACGCCGACGGGGCGGCCGAACCTGGTCCGAACGCCCCGCAGCAGGTCGCGCACCCTCACCGAAGATCAGCCGGCGATCACCCGACACCCGCGCCGACGGCCTCCGGGATGCGGAACGGCTTGCCGCAGCCGCCGCAGACGATCGGGGCCTGGGCGAGGACCGAGGGCACCACGCGCACATTGCGCCCGCAGTCGCAGACCGCCTTGACGCGGACGCCGCCCCCGGAGGAGCCGTGCCGCGCGGCCGGGCCGCGGAAGCTGCGCTTGGTGTCCGCGGCCGTGGCCACGGTGTGCGCCTTGAGGGCGCTCTTGAGCCGCTCGATCGTCGGCCGGTAACGCTGCTTCGCCTCGGGGTTGAGCGTCACCAGCGAGAAGCCGCTGCTGGGGTGCGGCTCCTCGGGGTGGTCGAGGCCCAGCTCTTCGGCGATGGCGAGGAATCTGCGGTTGTGGTACCGGCCGGCGCGAGAGGTGTCGCGTACTCCTCGGGCGGCGGCGATGCCATGGACTGCCTCATGGAGGAGTCGCTCGAAGGAGAGCTCGTGTCCGCAGGCGGACGACGACTCCCCGATCAGGGATTCGGGCGCGGCTAGATCTGGCAGCTCGGGGTGGTGCCGCTGAATGTCGGCCCACGCCTGTGCCAGCTCTGCGGCGAGAACAGGTGGTGTCGTGCTCACGTCGTGACAACGAGCCGGGATGCCTCTGTGTTCCTATTCCGGGGCATCTCAAATAATTTGCACGTACCAGTCAGTTGCCGCTCATGCGTCCGGACGAGGGCGGGTGCGCTGATCTGCGGAGAAGCCTCACAGCTCACACCAAGGTGGTGCGTAGGCGTACGTACGCCCTCCCGTCTCCCTTCACCACCCTCAACCGAGGCCCTGCGGGCCGCCCCTTCGGATTGGCGCGTGGACGATGTCCGCACGCCGGGGCGACTGTGTCGCTCTGATGCGCAAGGGGCCTTTCGGCCTTCTCGCGCCGCTCGCTTCGCAGGTGCGGTGGCTCAGTAGGCGCGTGCCACGACGGCGACGTTACCCGTCGCGTCATCTGCGTCCGGCACCGCCCCGTCCTCGGTGACCAGACACCGTACGGAGACGGAGTGCTCGGCCAGTTCGGCCTCGCCCGCCTCGCCGAGTGTGGCCCACGGGATGCGGGCCCAGCCCCCCGCTGTGGCGGCCTCGACGGCCTCGTCGACCGTCGTCACATCGGCCGTACGGGACTCACGGCGCTCGCGGGCCTGCTTGAGGAGCAGCGCCTGGTCCTCCTCCAGGACGGTGGGCAGCAGCGCGGCAAGCGCCTCGACGGCGACCGGCTCCTTGCCGCCGGGGATGCGCCTGGCCAGCATCGCCGTGCCGTTCTCCAGGTCGCGCGGGCCGATCTCGACGCGTACGGGCACTCCCTTGAGTTCCCAGTCGACGGCTCGGCGGCCGAACGGGGTGTCCGTGCGGTCGTCGACATGGACGCGGATGCCCGCCGCCGTGAGAGCGTCGCCGATCTCGTGGACCTTGGCCAGAACGGCGTCGTCGCCCTTGATGGCGAGCACCACGACCTGGGTGGGGGCGAGCCGGGGCGGGATCCGCAGACCGTTGTCGTCGCCGTGCATCATCACGAGGGCGCCGATCATGCGGGTGGTCGAGCCCCAGGAGGTCTGCCAGACCAGCTCCTGCTTGCCCTCCTTGGACAGGTACTGGGTGTGGAAGGCCCTGGCGAAGTTCTGGCCGAGTTCGTGGCTTGTGCCCAGCTGCAGGGCCTTGCCGTCGCCCATCATCCCTTCGAGCGTGAGGGTGTTGATGGCGCCGGCGAAGCGCTCCTGGGCGGTCTTGCGGCCGAGGACGACGTCCATCGCGAGGACGTCCCGCATGAAGTCCGCGTACACGTGCCGGTGGATGCGGGCCGCGAAGTCGCGGGCCTCCTCGTACGTGGCGTGCGCGGTGTGGCCCTCCTGCCAGAGGAACTCAGTGGTGCGCAGGAAGAGTCGGGGGCGCAGCTCCCAGCGGACGACGTTCGCCCACTGGTTGATGAGGAGGGGCAGGTCGCGGTAGCTCTGCACCCACTTCGCGAAGTACTCGTTGATGATCATCTCGGAGGTGGGGCGGACGACGGCGGGCTCTTCCAGCTCCTTGCCGCCGCCGTGCGTGACCACGGCGAGTTCGGGCGCGAACCCCTCGACGTGCTCGGCCTCCTTGTGAAGGTACGACTGCGGGATCAGGAGCGGGAAGTACGCGTTCTGGGTGCCCGTCTCCTTGATGCGGGCGTCCATGTCCTGCTGCATCCGCTCCCACAGGCCGTAGCCGTACGGTCGGATGACCATCGTGCCGCGCACTGGACCGTTGTCGGCCAGTTCGGCCTTGTTGACGATGTCCTGGTACCAGCGCGGGAAGTCCTCTGCCTGAGGCGTGAGAACGGGTGTCTTGGCCATGGCGCGCATGCTACGGCGCGATGACGCCCGCAAGGCAATGCAATTACCCCCGTACGGCCGCGCACCGCCGGGACGCGCGCGGCGACCGAAGGCCCTTGGGAACACCCCCTAGACGTGACGACGGATGCGGAGTTCTCTGGCATACGGGGGAACTGCGAGCGCACATGTACGGGGCGGGATGAACCGCAGGAACACGCCACAGCAGTAACTCTCGGCGGATTGGGGCGCTTTCGATGACACCTACGCTCGTGCAGCGGCACCTCCCCCACGCGGGGCGCGTGCCCCGCGTGGACCTGTGCGCACGCGCGCGTGACTGGGCGGAGATACAGGAACGGATGCTGGTCCCGCTCTACGAAGCGGTCTACGAACGACTGGAGGTCGGCGACGGTACCGGCACCCGGCTTCTCGGCCTCGGCTGCGGCTCGGGGCTCGCCCTTTTGATGGCGGCGTCGCGGGGCGCGGCGGTCACGGGCGTCGAGGCGGCCGCGCCGGAGCGGCTTGCACTGGCCAGAGAGCGTCTCCAGGGCGAGACGCGGGGCACGCGCGCGTGTGGCGGCACGCGACTGGCCGAAGGGGGCCCCGAGGACGCGGCACAGCCGGACGATCCGCCGTACAACCTGATCACCGCGTTCCAGCCGATCGGCTGCACGGCAGGTGACTCCGAGGGGCTCGGCGCGCTCCTTAAGTCGGCGTCGCCGTTCGCCGAGCGGGGTACTCCCGTGGTGCTGGCCGGCTGGGGTCCGCCGGAGCGGTGCGCGACGTCGTCGGTCCTGCGGGTCGCGACGAAGCTCGCCGATCCGCTGCGCAGTCCGGGCAGTTGGCGGCCCGCGCTCCGCGACGACCTGGAGGAGGTCACACACCGGGCGGGGCTCAGGCCGGACGGCTCTGGCCGGGTCGCCTGTCCGTTCGGCTACGCGGACGTGGACAGCGCCGTGCGCGGGCTGCTGTCGACGGGGCTGTTCGACGCGGCGATCGGCGCGACGGACCGGTCCCAGGTCGAGAAGGAGATGACGGAGGCGCTGCATCCGCATCAGCGG
Source organism: Streptomyces sp. DS1-CR2 (assembly GCF_055760475.1). Classification (NCBI taxonomy): domain Bacteria; kingdom Bacillati; phylum Actinomycetota; class Actinomycetes; order Kitasatosporales; family Streptomycetaceae; genus Streptomyces; species Streptomyces sp. DS1-CR2. The sequence goes on along the minus strand of NZ_CM147085.1, from coordinate 6,209,743 downwards.
CGGGACGGGACGGTGTGGATGCCGAATGTGTTCCGCTACGTGGTCGCGCGCACTCCGTGACGGGCATTACTGGTCCGTCGCCGTCTCCTGGCCGTCCGTGTCCTGAATCCCCCGACTCCCCTGCGCCTCCTCGTCCTTGGTGAGGCGGATGATGCCGGCGACGCGGTAGGCCTCCGCCTCGTCGAGGGTCTCGTTCGCGAGGAGCGCCGTGGCCAGGGCGTCCAACTGGCCGCGGTGGTCGCGGAGTTTGGTGCAGGCCTCCTCGTAGCACTCGTCGACGATGCGGCGCATCTCGTGGTCGATGGTGTCGAGCGTGTGCGGCGCGGCGGAGAGCCCGTACGCCTGCTGGGCGTCGCTCGGCAGGGCGGAGAGGCGGCCGATGCGGTCGCTCATGCCCCAGCGGGCGACCATGCCGCGCGCGATGTTCGTGACCTGTTCGAGGTCGTTCTCGGCGCCGGTGGTGACGACCCCGTATACGACGTGTTCGGCCGCCATGCCGCCGAGCGCGCCGATGATGCGGCCCCGCAGGTACTCCTCCGTGTAGGCGTATCTGTCGACGTCGGGCGTGGAGAGGGTGACGCCGAGCGCGCGGCCGCGCGGCACGATGGTGACCTTGCGGACGGGGTCGGCGCCGGGCTGGAGCATGCCGAGCAGGGCGTGGCCGCTCTCGTGGTAGGCCGTGCGGCGGCGCTCCTCGTCCGGCATGACGAGGGGCCGTTCGGCGCCGAGCTGGACCTTTTCCAGCGCCTGGGAGAGGTCGCTCTGCGTGACGGCTTTCTGCTGGCGTTTGACGGCGAGGAGGGCGGCCTCGTTGGTGAGGTTGGCGAGGTCGGCGCCGGTCATGCCCGGGGTCGTGCGGGCGACCTGCAGCAGGTCCACGTCCGGGGCGAGCGGGATCTGCCGGGTGTGGATCTTGAGGATCGCCTCGCGGCCGCCGCGGTCGGGCGGGCTGACGCTCACGACGCGGTCGAAGCGGCCGGGGCGGGTGAGGGCCGGGTCGAGGACGTCCGCGCGGTTGGTGGCCGCGATGACGATGACGCCCTCGGATCCCGAGAAGCCGTCCATCTCGGTGAGGATCTGGTTGAGGGTCTGCTCGCGTTCGTCGTGGCCGCCCATGGCGGAGCCGCCGCCGCGGGCCCGGCCGATGGTGTCGATCTCGTCGATGAAGATGATCGAGGGCGCCACCTTGCGGGCCTCGGCGAAGAGTTCGCGTACGCGCGAGGCGCCGACTCCGACGATCATCTCGATGAACTCGGAGGCGGACGCGGAGAAGAACGGGACACCGGCCTCGCCCGCGACGGCCCTGGCCAGGAGCGTCTTGCCGGTTCCCGGCGGGCCCGTGAGGAGGACGCCGCGGGGCATCTTCGCGCCCATCTCGCGGTAGGCGTCGGGGTTCTTGAGGAAATCGACGACGTCGCTGAGCTCCCCCTGGACCTCGTCGATGCCGGCGACGTCCGCGAACGTGGTGCGCTGCATGCCGGGCTCGAGCTCGACCGGCTTGGGCGGCTGTTTGCGCCCGAGCATGCCTCCCCCCATGCCGCCGCCCATGCCCTGCCGCATCCGCCGCGCGATGAAGATCCACAGCACGACGAGCAGGAACATCGGGGCGAGCGAGATGAGGAGGTTGGCGAGGAAGCTGCGCTCCTGGACGACCGGTGAGGCCGTCACCACGACGTTGTGCTTCTCCAGATTCGCCCAGAGGTCGTCGTCCGCGAAGGACGGCCGCTGAGTCTTGAACTTGGTGTAGTTCTTGCTCGAGCTGTCACTGCCGTCGGGCGTGGGCTGCTCCTTCTTGAGCTGGCCCTGGATCGCGTCGCCCTTGGAGTAGATCTTGGTGACGTTGTTGTCGGCGACCTGCTTGCTGAACTCGGTGTACGAGATCGTCGGCTCGTGCCCCTTGCTGAAGAACGACAGCACGAGGTTGGCGATGACGTAGACGATCAGGGCAGTGAGGATGAGACTGCCCCAGCCGCCCGGCATCTTCTTCCGGGGCGGCTTCGTGGGCTCTGGAGGCGGGGCTCCCTCGGAGCGCCACGGCTGGTCGGTGCGGTCGCGCGGGGGTACGGGACTGGCCACGCCTGCTCTCCTCCTGCCGTCACGCCTCCCGCCCATGACCGCACATATCCGGGACCCTTGCCAGTATCCAGAATCCTGATTACTGTCCGATCGGTGAACGGTTTCGACGAGCGTTTCCTTACGCGCAACGGCCTCGCGGCCCGCCGGCTCGCGGTCCTGCTGCTCAACCACGAGCCCGACACACGGCTGCCCCGGGTCCGCGACTTCGCCGAGGAACTGGGATGCGGAAACGGCACGGTTCAGGCCGCCCTGCGGCTCCTGGAGGAGTCCGGCGCCATCGAGACCGCCGCGCGCGGCCACCTCGGCACCTTCCTGGTCCGCTCCGAGCGCTCCGTACTGTGGCGCCTCTCCGGCCTCGGCACCCTGCTCGCCGCGATGCCTCTCCCTCACTCCCGCCGCTACGAGGGCCTGGCCACCGGCCTGCGTACGGCCTTCGAGGAGGCGGGCACCCCCTTCGCGATCACGTTCATGCGTGGCGCGGGCGCCCGGACCACCGCCCTGCTCGAAGGCAAGGTCGACCTCGTGGTTCTCTCGCGGTTCGCCGCCGATCGGCTGATCGAGGAGCATCCGGTGGAGCTGGTCGCCGACCTGGGCCCGGCCACGTACGTCGGAGCGCACGGGCTGCTGCTGCGCGAGGGCGCCTCGCTCGACGCGCCCGGCCTGCGGGTCGCCGTGGACCGCACCTCCGAGGACCAGCGGATGCTCGCCGAGCGCGCGTTCGCCGGGCGCACCGATATCAAGTGGGTCGAGTCCTCGTACATGCAGCTGCGGGATCTGTTCGCGCAGAACCTGGCCGACGCCACCGTCTGGAATCTCGACGAGGTGCAGGGCCGGACAGGGATGGGCGGGGAGGTGCTGCCGCTGGGCGACGAGGTCACCCGCGACCTGTCCGTGCGCAACTCCAGCGCGGCGATCATCGGCAGGACCGAGGGCGCGAAGGCACTCTCCGCCGCACGGGACGCGGTCGACCTGTCGACCGTGACGTCACTGCAGGCCGAGGTGTTGCGGGGCGAGCGCGTGCCGTCGTACTGAACCGGCGGGGGTGGCGCCTGACGGATTCGGCCCGCCCCCTCGTGACCGGCACGTTCCTCGGCAGGCTGCCGAGCGTGCGCGACTCGTCGGAGCACCTGCGCAGCGCCATCACCGACACGCTCCAACTGGCGATCCTCTTCGGTTCGCTGATGGCCGCCAACGCCATGGGCGCCGGTCTCGGCATCCTCGTCGTCGGCGGGCTCTGCCTGCTGAACGAGGCGATGGGCCGGCCGGTCGTCCGGATGGCGGCCGCTCCCGCCGCGGTGATCGTCGGCGGCATCCAGCTCAACCTCCTGTACTGGCTGGACCTGTTCACCCCGATCAAGAGCTGAGGCCGGGTCCGTACGCCAGGAAGGAAACCCACCGCACCATGCACACCCCGCCCCTCATCCACACCGTCACCGGCCCGCTCCCCACAACCGCCGTACGCGGCCCGGCCCTGGCCCACGAGCATCTGGTGCTCGACCTCGACCGGCACGGCAACGGCGGAGCGGTCCTCGACGCCGTGGCGCACGGACCGGCCGTCACAGCCGAACTGACCGCCCTGCGCGAGGAGTTCGGCCTCTCCCTGGTGATCGAGCTGAGCTGCCGCGGCATGGGGCGAGACCCGCGCGCTCTGGCCCGGATCTCCCGGGACGCGCAGGTCGCCGTCGTCGCGGCCACCGGCTGGTACTACGAGCGGTTCCACACGCCCGAGCTGGCCGGCGCGGGGGTCGGGCAGCTGGCCGACACGCTGGTCCGCGAGGTCGACGGCGGTCTCGGCGTAAGCGGCATCCGGCCGGGCGTGCTCGGCGAGGTCGGCAGCCACGGCGACGTACCCAGCGAGCCGGAGTCGCGTTCGCTGCGGGCGGCGGCGCGGGCCGCCGTCGCCACCGGCCTGTCGGTCGCCACGCACGCGCAGCTCGGCCGCGGCGGGCTCGCCCAGCTGGAGCTGCTCACCGGCGAGGGCCTCGCCCCGCACCGGATCTCGGTCGGCCACCAGGACCTCCTCGACGATCCGGCCGTGCACAAGGAGCTGGCCGCGAGCAGCGCGTACGTCGCGTTCGACACGGTCGGCAAGGAGAACTACCAGAGCGACGACGTCCGGCTGCGGCTGCTGCTCGCCCTCCTGGAGGCCGGCCAACGCCGACCGTGTCCTGCTCAGCTGCGACATCTCGCGCCACGGCCGTCTGGAGCGCGAGGGCGGTCAGGGTTACGGGCATCTGTTCCGGTCGTTCCTGCCCCGGGCCCGTGCCGCGGGCGTGGACGACGGCCTGGTGGACCTGATGACGCGCCGCAATCCGCTGCGCTTCCTGACCGGCGCGAGCGTGGAGGAGATCTGACGATGACGCCCACCCACTCGGCCGCACCCGCGCTCCCCGAGACCTGTCCCCTCGCCACGATCCCGGTCGACGAGGCGATGGCCCGGCAGTTCCGCCTGATCGAGTGCACCGCCGCGCACTTCGCCGGCGAGGAGCTGTTCAGCGCCGACGCGGGCGTCGTGCCGGGGCTCGGCCGGCCCCGCACGACCGCCAAGGCCGAGGCGATGCTCGCCGACTCCTTCGGGGCCGAGGACGCCGCGTCATGGCCGGCCTCCCACTCCTCGCCGGGCACGGAGCGACCCACGGCGAGCCGGGCCACTCGCTCACCGGCACCACGCCCCTGCATGCCCGCGACGCCGGCCGGCCCGAGCAGCCGGCTCGCGAACGGCACGGAGATCAGTCGGGCGGCGGCGCGAGCCGCGTGACCCGCCCATGTGTAAGGGGCGCCCGCAACGGCGGGCGCCCCTTACACATGTCTACGAAGTGGCCGGTCAGCCCATGAACTTCTTGAACTCGTCGGGCAGTTCGAAGTTCTTGTCCTGGTCGGCGGCGGGCAGTCCGAACGCGTTGCCGCTCTGGCCGGCGGCCTCGCGGCGCGCGGCCTCTTCCTCTTCCTGCTGCTTGCGCTTCATCGGGTTGCCGGAGCGCTGCTTGCCCTTGGCCTGCTTCTGCTTCTTCTTCTGCCGGCCGGGGCCGCCGCCCATGCCCGGCATCCCGGGCATCCCCGGCATGCCGCCGCCCTGCGCCATGCGGGACATCATCTTGCGGGCCTCGAAGAACCGCTCGACGAGGTTCTTCACCGCGCTGACCTCGACGCCCGAACCACGGGCGATACGGGCACGGCGCGAGCCGTTGATGATCGCGGCGTCCGCGCGCTCGGCCGGGGTCATCGACTTGATGATGGCGGCCGTGCGGTCGACGTCGCGCTCGTCGAGGTTGTTGATCTGGTCCTTCATCTGCGCCATGCCGGGCAGCATCCCGAGCAGCTTGGAGATGGAGCCCATCTTCCTGACCTGCTCCATCTGGGCCAGGAAGTCGTCGAGCGTGAAGTCCTGGCCCTTCTTGGAGGCCAGCTTGGAGGCCATCTTCTCGGCCTCCTGCTGCGAGAAGGTCTGCTCGGCCTTCTCGATCAGCGTGAGCATGTCGCCCATGCCGAGGATGCGGGACGCCATGCGGTCCGGGTGGAACGCGTCGAAGTCGTCCAGCTTCTCGCCGTTCGAGGCGAACATGACCTGACGGCCGGTGACGTGCGCGATCGACAGGGCGGCGCCACCACGGGCGTCACCGTCGAGCTTGGAGAGCACCACGCCGTCGAAGCCGACGCCGTCACGGAAGGCCTCGGCGGTGTTGACCGCGTCCTGACCGATCATGGCGTCGACGACGAAGAGGACCTCGTCGGGCGAGACGGCGTCGCGGATGTCCGCGGCCTGCTGCATCAGCTCCTGGTCGATACCCAGGCGGCCGGCGGTGTCGACGACGACGACGTCGTACTGCTTCTGCCGGGCGAACTCGATGGAGTCCTTGGCGACCTGAACCGGGTCGCCCACGCCGTTGCCCGGCTCGGGGGCGTAGATGCCGACGCCGGCGCGCTCGGCGACGACGGACAGCTGGTTCACGGCGTTCGGGCGCTGGAGGTCACAGGCGACGAGCAGCGGCGTGTGGCCCTGCCCCTTCAGCCAGTGGCCGAGCTTTCCGGCGAGGGTCGTCTTACCGGCACCCTGGAGACCCGCGAGCATGATCACGGTGGGCGGGTTCTTGGCGAACCGCAGGCGCCGGGTCTCGCCGCCGAGGATGCCGATGAGCTCCTCGTTGACGATCTTGATGACCTGCTGGGCGGGGTTCAGCGCCTGGGAGACCTCCGCGCCGGCCGCACGCTCCTTGACCTGCTTGATGAAGGCGCGGACGACGGGCAGGGCCACGTCCGCTTCGAGCAGGGCGATACGGATCTCGCGCGCCGTGGCGTCGATGTCCGCCTCGCTGAGGCGCCCCTTGCCGCGGAGGTTCTTGAATGTCGCTGCGAGGCGGTCGGAAAGAGTGTCGAACACGGCGGTCGCGAATCCTCGGGTTGAAGGGCGGGCGGACAGGTCGTCCTCCAGGGTATCCGGAGGTGTCCAGTGGGGTCTCCACCCCATTCGTACGAAGCGCTCCCGAGGCCGTACGAAGCGCCCCGGGGAGACCGGCGCCACAAAAGAGCCGGTCTCCCCGTCGGCCCCGCTACCCCCGCAGCGCCCCTTCCAGCGCGCCCGCCACAGCGGCCGCGTCCGCCGCGGGGAGCGGCTCCCCCTCGGCCCGCGTGACATAGAACGCGTCCACCGCGTTCGCCCCGAGGGTCGACACATGCGCGGACCGCACCCGTACGTCCGCCGAATCGAGCGCCCGGCCGATGCGATGCAGCAGGCCCGGTGCGTCCTGTGCCCGCACCTCGATCACCGTCGCGTGCCGCGAGGCGGCGGGGGCGACCGTCACCCGGGGCGGCGGCGCGACGGTGCCGCGGCGCCGCGGATAGGCGGCGTCCCGCTCGGCGAGCCGGGCGGCGATGTCCAGGGAGCCGTCGAGGGCCCGTACGAGATCCGCGCGCAGCCGTGCGGCCTGGGGCAAGGACCCGTACTCGGCGGCGACCCTCCAGTCGAGGAGCAGGACCGAGCCCGGCATCTGGGCGGGCAGGTCGAGGGCGCGCAGCTCCGCCGTGCGGACCGTGAGCCGGTGCATGGCGAGCACCCCGGCGACGGCGGGCAGCACGCCGGGCTGGTCGGGGACGGCGATCAGCAGTTCGACGCCGAGGGGCTCCGGATCGGCGGGCGCGGCCCCGGTGCCCTCCGCGTCCCGGTCGGCGGGGGCCTCGGTCTGCGCGCGCAGGGACAGCACCGGGCCGCCCGTGCGGAAGGCCTCGACGGCCAGCCGCTCCTGTTCGGCGGTCGGCTCGGCCGCGGCGGGGACGTCGCCGTCGCCGGGATCCTCCCCCGCGAGGACGGCGGCGACCCGCTTGACCAGGTCGGTGACGAGCGACCCGCGCCACGAGGACCAGGCCGCGGGCCCGGTGGCGAGCGCGTCCGCCTCCGTCAGGGCATGCAGCAGTTCGAGCGTCCCCACGGACCCGACCGCGTCCGCGACGGCCCGCACCGTCGCCGGGTCGTCCAGATCGCGCCGCGTCGCCGACTCGATGAGCAGCAGATGGTGGCGTACGAGGGTGGCGACGACGGCGACGTCCGCGCGGTCGAAGCCGATGCGGGCGGCCACGTCCTTCGCGATGATCTCGCCGGCCACGGAGTGGTCGCCGGGCCAGCCCTTGCCGATGTCGTGCAGGAGCGCGGCGACGAGCAGCAGGTCGGGGCGGCCGACGCGGCGCGTGAGTTCGGCGGCGCGCACGGCGGTCTCGACGAGGTGCCGGTCGACCGTCCAGGTGTGCACGGCGTTGCGCTGGGGCCTGCACCGCACCCGCTCCCAGTCGGGCAGCAGCCGCGTGATCAGGCCCTCGGCCTCCAGCGCCTCCCAGACCTCGACGGTCGGCCGGCCCGCGCCGAGCAGCGTCACGAGCTGCTCGCGGGCCTCGGCGGGCCACGGCGTGGGCAGCGGGCGCGCGGCGGCGGCCATCCTGCGGACGGCGTGCAGGGACAGCGGCAGGCCGGCCTGGGCGGCGGCCGCGGCGGCGCGCAGCGGCAGCACCGGGTCGCGCTCGGGCCTGGCCGCGCGGGCGAGGACCGCCTCGCCCTCCTGCTCGACGACCCCCTCGGCGAGCGGCGACCGCTCGGTGACGGGCTTGCTCCCGCCGCCCAGCATGGCGCGCAGCCGCGGCCGCACGGCCCGCGACTTGAGCACGCGCCCCACCTCGCGCCAGGTGACGTCACTGGCGTACGACACGGTGCGCGCGGCCTCGTAGACCTGGCGGAGCAGGGTGTCGGCGTCGAGGAGGCCGAGTCCGGCGGCGACCTGGTCCTGTTCCTGGAGGGCGAGGCGGTCGGTGGCGCGGCCGGTGGCCAGGTGCAGGGCGTCCCGTACGTCGAGGAGTCTGCGCCGCGCGTCGGCGAGGCCCTCCCTGGGGGCGTCGGCGAGCCATGACGCGGCGACGGCGCGCAGCGCGGTGGCGTCCCTGAGGCCACCCCTGGCCTCCTTGAGGTCGGGTTCGAGCAGGTACTGCAACTCGCCCTGGCGTTCGGCCCGTTCGTCGCACAGGTCGCGCAGTTCGGGCAGGCGTTTGGGCGCCAGGTTGCGCCAGTCGGCGAGGACGGCGGTGCGCAGGCCCGCCGTCAGGCCGAGGTCGCCGGCGATGTGCCGGGCGTCGAGGAGGCCGAGCTGCACCTTGAGGTCCTCGCCCGCCGTCTTACGCGCCTCCGCCGGAGTACGGACGGAGTGGTCGAGGGCGAGCCCCAGGTCCCATACGGGGTACCAGACGCGGTCCGCGAGGGAGGCGATGGCGCCGGGGCCGGCACTGCCGTCGTGCAGGAGCAGCAGGTCGAGGTCGCTGCGCGGGGAGAGCTCCCCGCGCCCGTAGCCGCCGACGGCGACGAGTGACACCCCTGTCAGCTCGCGCGCCCCGGCAGTGAACAGGTCGGCGAGCCAGTCGTCGGTCAGCCCGGCGAGGGCCGAACGGCGCGGCGGCCCGGACTGCGCCTCGTCCTGGAGGAGGCGCAGCCGGGCCGCCGCATAGCCGCTGGGTGCTGAATCGTCGTCGTCCGCTTTTCCGGTCTGCACATCCATACTCGTCACCCAGCGACTCCTCTGTTCCGTTTACAGCGCGTCCGGCCCGCGCTCACCGGTGCGGACCCTGACGGCGGTCTCCACCGGGACGGCCCAGACCTTGCCGTCCCCGATCTTGCCGGTCCTGGCGGCCTTGACCACGACATCGATGAGCTGTTCGGCGTCGTCGTCCTCCACGAGGACCTCTATGCGGATCTTCGGTACGAGGTCGACGGTGTACTCGGCGCCGCGGTAGACCTCGGTGTGGCCGCGCTGGCGGCCGTAGCCGCTGGCCTCGGTGACGGTCAGGCCCTGGATGCCGAAGGCCTGGAGGGCTTCCTTGATCTCGTCGAGCCGGTGGGGCTTGACGACCGCGGTGATGAGCTTCATGCGTCCACCTTCTTGGTCTGATCTGCTGACTCGTGGACGGCGCCGCCCGGGCCCGGCGCGGCCGAGCGCAGGACCGTGCCGCCGCCCGCGCCGCTGAAGTCGTACGCGGTCTCGGCGTGCTCGACCTGGTCGATGCCGGAGACCTCGTCGTCCTCGCTGACCCGCATGCCGATCGTCTTGTCGATCAGGAAGGCGAGGATCGCGGAGGCGACGAGCGAGTACGCGAGGACCGCGCCGACGCCCGCGAGCTGCTTCCACAGCTGGGTCAGGCCGCCGCCGTAGAAGAGGCCCTTGGCGTCGGACTGGCCGCCGCCGGTGGCGAAGAAGCCGATGAGGAGCGAGCCGATGACACCGCCGACGAGGTGGACGCCGACGACGTCGAGCGAGTCGTCGTAGCCGAACTTGTACTTGAGGCCGACGGCCATGGCGCACAGGACACCGGCGATGACGCCGATGGCGATCGCGCCGAGCGGCGAGCAGGAGCCGCCGGACGGGGTGATCGCGACGAGGCCCGCGACCGCGCCGGAGGCGGCGCCGAGGGTGGTGCACGCGCCGTGCCGGACCTTCTCGTAGATCAGCCAGGCGAGCATGGCGGCGGCGGTGGCGACCTGCGTGTTGACGAACATCAGCGCGCCGACACCGTCGTCGTTGCCGAGCCACGAGCCCGCGTTGAACCCGAACCAGCCGAACCACAGCAGACCGGCGCCGAGCATCACCAGCGGCAGCGAGTGGGGCCGCATCGGGTCCTTCTTGAAGCCGACGCGCTTGCCGATCACAAGGATCACACCGAGAGCGGCCGCACCCGCGTTGATGTGGACCGCGGTGCCGCCGGCGAAGTCGATGACGCCGAGGTCGAACGCCCAGCCACCGGTGCCCCAGACCCAGTGCGCGACGGGGAAGTACACGAGCGTCGCCCACAGGGTGATGAACAGCGCCCAGGCGCTGAACTTCACGCGGTCGGCGAGCGCGCCGCTTATCAGGGCAGGCGTGATGATCGCGAACATCAGCTGGAACACGGCGAAGACGTAGATCGGGATGGTGTAGCCGTCCCACAGCTGCGTCAGGCCGATGCCGCTGAGCCCGACGTAGTCCGAGGACCAGCCGATCAGGCTGCCGTGGTCGGTGCCGAAGGCGGCGGAGAAGCCGTAGAGGACCCACAGGATCGTGACGATCCCGAGGCTGATGAAGCTCATCATCAGCATGTTCAGGGTGGACTTGACGCGGACCATGCCTCCGTAGAAGAAGGCGAGTCCCGGCGTCATGATCATCACCAGGGCGGAACAGATCAGCATGAACCCTGTATTGGCGGCAGACAGCGTGGGCGTGTCTGCGGCTAGCGTGATGCCTGGGGGCATCGGCGTCTCCTCGTCGTTGGTACGGCCCGGTGCGGGCGAAGCCTGTGCGGTCAAGAGGGGTGGGCCGGTTATGCGCCAAGAGAATGGTGCAGCGCCGTTTCCGTGGACGCCCCTCGATGTTTCGCCGCAGTGACGAAGAGGTCGTGCGTGTTACGCGTCAATGAACTGCCTGATACGGGGTGAGGCGATCGTTATCGTGGCGCAACCAACAAAGACCGGCCGCGGCGGCCGTCCGGTTGACCTGGCAATGGGGGAGCCGAGTCGGGCAGTCCGGGAGGGCCGGCCGCGGCCGGGGACAAGGGTTCAGACCGCTTCGGCGGTCTCCGGCAGATGGATCGCGAGCTGTTCGGTGAGGTGCGTGACCTCGGCGACGTCCCCGAACTCACGGACCGCCGTGTCCACGGTCTTGCGGATACGGGTGTTGACCCGCTCGGAGCGCACCTTCTTGGCGATGATCATGGCCTGCTCGGCGAGCACCGTGGACTGCTCGGGCTCGCGCTGGAGCAGATGCACCGTGGCCATCCCGATCAGGTTCAGTGCGTACGACCGCTGGTGCTCGGGGTCCTTCTCGAAGAGCTCGACGGCGCGCCGCATGACGGGCTCGGACATCGAGGCGTACGTGGGGCTGCGGCCCGCCACATAGGCGAGGTCGCGGTACGAGTGGGAGTTCTCCCCGTGCAGCTCGGCCTCGGAGAAGAAGCGGATCCAGTCGGGGTCCGGGTCGTCCCAGTCGTCGGCGTCGTGGAAGGTCTCCTCCGCCATACGGACGGCCCGCTTGCACTTGCCGGGCTGCCCGATGTTCGCGTATGCGCGGGCCTCCATCGCATACAGCATGGCCTGGGTGCGCGGACTGGCGCAGTCGCGGCTGCCGTACTGCGCGAGATGGACGAGTTCCAGCGCGTCGTCGGGCCGGCCGAGGTGGATCATCTGCCGGCTCATGCTGGACAGGACGTACGAGCCGAGCGGCTTGTCGCCGGCTTCCTTGGCCGCGTGCAGGGCGAGGACGAAGTACTTCTGGGCGGTGGGCTGGAGGCCCACGTCGTAGCTCATCCAGCCCGCCAGCTCGGCCAGCTCGGCCGCGACTTTGAAGAGCCGCTTCGTCGTGGCCGCCGGCTGGGGCTCCTGGAGCAGGTCGGTCACCTCGTGCAGCTGGCCGACGACGGCCTTGCGGCGCAGCCCGCCGCCGCACTGCGCGTCCCACTGCCGGAACATGACCGTCGTCGACTCCAGGAGGTCGAGCTCCGGCTTCGAGAGCCGGTTCCCGCGGCGCAGGGCCGCCGGGTCGGGCTCCACCGCCGGCGTCCCGGGCGCGGGCACGAGCCAGCGCTGCATGGGCTCGATGAGCGCGGGGCCCGCGGAGAGCGCGAGGGCGCTGCCGAGGAATCCGCGGCGCGCCAGCATCAGGTCGCTGCGGGAGAACTCACCGATCAGCGCCACCGTCTGCGGACCCGTCCAGGGCAGGTCGACGCCGGACACGGAGGGCGACTGGTGCGCGGCGCGCAGGCCGAGGTCCTCGACCGCGACGACGCAGCCGAAGCGCTCGGAGAACAGCTCGGACAGGATCCGCGGGATCGGCTCGCGCGGGTTCTCGCCGTCGAGCCAGCGGCGCACGCGCGAGGTGTCCGTGGAGATGTGATTGGCGCCCAACTGCCGTGCCCTGCGGTTCACTTGGCGCGCCAGCTCGCCCTTCGACCAGCCGCTGCGCAGGAACCACGAGCTCAGCAGCTCATTGGGGCGTTTCTCAGCGTTCGTCACGCTTCCGTCGCTGCCGCCCACTGGAACGCCTCCATCCCTGAAGCCACCTCTTCGCCACCCCGCTGCTGCGGGGTGCGATGTGCGTCAAGCCCTACCAGCATGCCGTCAACTGCGGCCGCCCGTCCGGTGGTTGTCACTCCTCGAACAGGAAACCGACTTGCCTCCGGCATACCCAAGAGTGCTCACATCCCAGGGGCTTGTGTACTGAAAGTAATCCTACGATCACCCCTCCGGCCATGGCGAACCCGGAAACGCCACCATTCGCCACCCCTTCGAATGAACTAGGGGAGCGCGACACACGATTCACTTGACATAGGACGGCCGAAAGTGGGCGGAGCGGTGTACGCCGGGGCGTGCGGCACCGGGCGCACCACTACCGAAGCTACGGAGCGCCGCCCCGAGTCGGTGGTTCACGGCCCCGCGGAAGCAGAGGGTCACGATCCGATTCCGTCTCGTAACCACCGGTGCGCAGGACCCGTTGGAGGGGGCATGGGCTTCACGATCGGCGGCAGCCGCGGGATTCTCGACATCCGGTCCGGTGCGCGGCGCCGCGGCCGCGCTGCAGGCCGCGCGTCGGACTGCACCTCGGTGGCCGAGTTCACCGGGCTCTGGGGCTGGGAAGCGGTGCCGGGGGCACGCGCCTCGGGCGGCGCCTGCTCGTGCGGCAGGGCGGACTGCATCCAACCCGGCGCCCACCCCATCGACCACGCGCCGACCGTCCCGGCGGGGGCCACGCTCGACGAAGTGACCGAGACCTGGGAGCAGTTCCCCGGCGCCGCGGTGATGCTGCCCGTCGGCAGCGCGTTCGACATCATCGACGTACCCGAGGCGGCCGGCCGTCGCGCGCTCGTCCGCCTGGAGCGGATGGGCCTGCCGCTCGGCCCCGTGACAGCGACGCCCGAGGGACGCGCCCACTTCTTCGTCGCGCCGGGCTCCGCCGCCGGACTCGGCTCGCTGCTCTACCGGATGGGCTGGGACGACGCGGCCCTCGACCTGCACGCGCTCGGCCCCGGTACCCACATCACCGCCCCGCCCTCCGACCGCGGCGGCCTCGGTCCGGTCCGGTGGCTGCGCGCCCCCGGACTCGACTCGGCGACCCAGCCCCCGCAGGCCCGCCTCATCCTCGGCACCCTGGCGTACGTGGCCCATCGCTCCCCGGCGGTCTAGGGCCTGTCCTTCATTTCCCGTCGTCCGCCCGGGAGCAGGCGGGAATGTGAAGACAGACCCCTAGCGACGGCCCGCGCACAGGGAAGCGCCCGCTCCCTGAGGAGCGGGCGCTTCCCTGTGTGAAGAGACGTCCGTACGGCTACTCGCCGATCAGCGCGTCCACGAACGCCTCCGGTTCGAAGGGAGCCAGGTCGTCGGGGCCCTCGCCCAGGCCGATCAGCTTCACCGGCACGCCCAGCTCGCGCTGCACGGCGATGACGATGCCGCCCTTGGCCGTGCCGTCGAGCTTGGTGAGCACGATGCCGGTGATGTCCACCACCTCGGCGAAGACGCGGGCCTGTACCAGGCCGTTCTGCCCGGTCGTCGCGTCGAGGACGAGCAGGATCTCGTCGAGCGGGGCGTGCTTCTCGACGACGCGCTTGACCTTGCCGAGCTCGTCCATGAGGCCGGTCTTGGTGTGCAGGCGGCCCGCGGTGTCGATGAGGACGACGTCGGCACCCTCCTCGATGCCCTCCTTGACGGCGTCGAAGGCGATGGACGCGGGGTCGCCGCCCTCGGGGCCGCGCACGGTGCGGGCACCGACGCGCTCGCCCCAGGTCTGGAGCTGGTCGGCGGCGGCGGCGCGGAAGGTGTCGGCAGCGCCGAGCACCACGTTCCTGCCGTCGGCCACCAGGACACGGGCGAGCTTGCCGGTGGTGGTGGTCTTGCCGGTGCCGTTGACCCCGACGACCATCACGATGCCCGGGGTGTCGAGCGGCGAGTCGGTGTTGACCGCGCGGTCGAACTCCGGGACGAGGAGCTGCAGCAGCTCCTCGCGCAGCAGCGTGCGCAGCTCGTCGGGCGTGCGGGTGCCGAGCACCTTGACGCGCTCGCGCAGCCGGTCGACGAGCTCCTGCGTGGGCTGCACGCCGACGTCGGCGGTGAGCAGGGTGTCCTCGATCTCCTCCCAGGTGTCCTCGTCCAGGTGCTCGCGCGACAGGAGCGTGAGCAGCCCCTTGCCGAGCGCGTTCTGCGAGCGGGAGAGCCGGGCGCGCAGGCGCACGAGGCGCCCCGCGGTCGGCTCGGGGATCTCGATCTCGGGCGCGGCCGGAGCCGGGGGCTCCTCCACCGCGATGGGCGCGGACGGCTCCGGCTCGACGAGCGGGAGGTCGACCTCCTCGATCGTGCGGCGGGGTTCGTCGCGCGGTGTCTCGGCCTCTTCGCCGACGTGCGGCTCGGCCGGAGGGGCGGTGATGTCGGGCACGGAGGGGGGCGGCGGGGGCAGCTGCTTCCTTCTGCGGCTGCCGACCACGAGCCCGCCGAGTGCGCCGATCACGACCACGGCGATGACTACAGCAAGGATGACGATTTCCATAACGACACCAGTATGGCGTGACCAGGCGCCATACCCCTTCGCTGTCCGTGCAGGGCTGCGTGCCCTGCGGGCCGGGCTGGTCCGTCGTCCGATCGCGCGTCGACGAGAAGCCCCTGGGCGGAGTCACAACTCGTCCAGTATCAGTACCACCGATACGCGGGATACGAGTCCGGGTGCGCACAGCGCACCCAGGGCGTGTGATGGCCCATTTCGTGGACCGTCACACGCCCTTCCTTGTATGTTCCTCCAAAGAACATAAGCCACTTGAGTGGATTACTCGGACTAAAGTACGATGGAAGAGGATGATGCAACGCGCGTAGAGTCCCCAGCGTCCCCTCCCCACACCCCCCACCGGCTCCCCCACCCACACCCACGGGGCCGAGCGAGAGGCACGGAACCCCACCGCATGAGCAAGACCGCCGAATCCGAAGGCGCACTCGAGACCCGCGGCATCGAGCCCGTCCCCGAGTCCGAGCGCACCGCCAGGACCCGTGAGCTGTTCCCCACCTGGGTCGCCGCCAACATCAGTGTGCTGCTGCTCACGATGGGCGCGAGCCTGGTCGTCTCGTACAAGCTCAACTTCTGGCAGGCGCTCGTCGTCGCGATCGCCGCCCCCATTGTCTCGTACGGCCTCGTCGGCCTGATCGGCATCGCCGGCAAGCGCGGCGGTGCCCCGGGTATGGCCCTGTCGCGCGCGGTCTTCGGCCAGCGCGGCAACCTGCTGCCGGGCTCGCTCATCTGGGTCGCCCGCTGGGGCTGGGAGACGATCAACGCGGTGACCGGCGCCTACGCCGTACTGACCGTCCTGGACATCCTCTTCGGCGTGAAGAGCAACAACGTCCTGGTGATCGTCACGCTGCTGCTCTTCGTCGTCACGACGTTCGTGATCTCCGGCCTCGGGATCAACGCCGTGCAGAAGTGCAACAAGTACGCGACGTACCTCTTCGGTCTCTTCTCGGTCCTCGTACTGGCCTACCTGATCGCCAATACCGACTGGACCCGCGTCTTCGACCAGCCCGCGGGCAAGATGTCGCTCATGGTCGCCGGTATCGGCCTGATCGCCGCGGGCGGCGTCAGCTGGATCCCCTCGTCGCCGGACTTCACGCGCTACCTGCCACGCACGGCCTCGTCGGTCGCGATCGTGCGCAACTCGGTCGGCGGCGCCGGCATCGTCGTCCTGCCGATGGTCCTGATGGGCGCCGTCATGGCGGTCTCCACGCCCGACCTGGCCTCGGCCGCCGACCCGGTCTCCTTCCTCGGCGAGATCCTGCCGCTGTGGATCGCGGTCCCGTACCTCCTGATCGCCCTGGTCGGCATGCTGCTGATCAACTCGATGTCGATGTACTCGGCGGGCTTCACCGCCCAGACCCTGGGCTTCAAGGTCCCGCGCCACTGGGCCGTCTCGATCAACGCGCTCATCTCGCTGATCTTCGGCGGCATCCTGATGCTCGTCGCGACCAGCTTCATGGGCTCGTTCATCGCCTTCCTGTCGCTGCTCGCGGTGGCGTTCTCGGCCTGGGTCGGCGTCTTCGGCGCCGACATGCTGCGGCGCAAGGAGTACGACGCCGAGGCCCTCGTCGACACCACGCGCACCAGCGCCTACTGGTACACGGGCGGCTTCAGCCCGGCAGCCGCCGCCTCCTGGGCGATCGGCCTCCTCGGGGGCCTGATGTTCACCACGTCCGACTGGTTCACCGGCCCGCTCGCCGCGAACAACCCGATCGGCGAGTACGGCCTCGGCTGGGTCGCCACGATCGTGATCTCCGGCCTGCTGTACGTGGCCCTGCCGAAACCCGCCGCCGTCCCGTCCGAGGACTTTGCCGAAGAGGAGCGCGAGACCCTGGCTGTCTGACGCTCCGTCAGCTACCGTCCCCCTTCACCAGCGGCCCAACTCCGCCCTGTGAAGGGGGACTTCTCATGCCCGTCACGGTCGTGCGCTTCAACCTCGTGGACCCCGCGGCGACGCCCGAATCGCTGAGCGCCCGGTACAGGGCGGCCGTCGAGATGGCGGCGTACGCCGACGACCGCGGCATCTCCACCGTCCAGACCGAGGAGCACCACGGCGTCGCCAACAACTGGCTTCCGTCGCCCTTCACCTTCGCGGGCGCCGTCTTCGGCGCGACCCGGCGCATCGCCGTCACGGTCTCCGCGATCATCGGCCCGCTGCACGATCCGCTGCGCCTCGCGGAGGACATCGCCGTACTCGATCTGCTCAGCGGCGGCCGGCTCGTCACCGTCGCCGGGATCGGCTACCGGCCCGAGGAATACGGGCAGTTCGACGTCGAGTGGAAGCGGCGGGGCAAGCTCCAGGACGAGCTCCTCGACACCCTGCTCAAGGCGTGGACGGGCGAGGAGTTCGACTTCCGCGGCCGCACGGTCCGCGTCACGCCGCGCCCGTTCACCCAGCCCCACCCGCTGCTCCTGGTCGGCGGGTCCTCGCGGGCGGCGGCGCGGCGCGCGGCCCGCCTCGGCCTGCCGTTCTTCCCGAGCGCGCATCTGCCCGAACTCGAGGCGTACTACAAGGAACAGCTCGTCGAGCACGGCACCGAGGGCTGGACCATGATGCCCGCGGCAGTCACCCCGCTGCTGCACGTCGCCGAGGACCCCGACCGCGTGTGGGCCGAGCACGGAGAGCACTTCCTGCACGAGGCGCGGACGTACGCGTCCTGGCAGTCCGGCGACATCAAGTCGGCGGTGAAATCGGGGGCCACGACGGTCGACGAGCTGCGCGCCGAGGGCGTCTACCGGATCCTCACGCCCGACGAGTGCGTGGAGCAGGACCTCGACAGTTATGTGCTGCACCCGCTGTCCGGCGGTATGCCGGTCGACGAGGGCTGGCGCAGCCTGCACCTGTTCTGCGAAAACGTACTGCCCCGGCTCGAAGACCGTGCGGTCTGAGCCGGGGCAGTGACGAGGGTGAGGAGATGGCAGCGGGGACTTAACCCATCTCCTCCAACGCCTTGCCCTTGGTCTCCTTCACGAACTTGAGCACGAAGGGGATCGAGAGCGCGGCGAAGATTGTGTAAATGACGTACGTCCCGGAGAGGTTCCAGTCGGCCAGCGACGGGAAGCTCGCGGTGATGGCCCAGTTGGCGATCCACTGCGCGGAGGCGGCCACACCGAGCGCCGCGGCGCGGATCTTGTTCGGGAACATCTCGCCGAGGAAGACCCAGACGACGACACCCCACGACAGGGCGAAGAACAGGACGAAGAAGTGGGCCGCGATCAGGGCGACCCAGCCCTGCGTGGCCGGCAGCTTGCCGTCCACCAGGTCGTACGAGAACGCCCAGGCCTCCAGCGCGAGACCGATGACCATGCCGACCGAACCGACCAGGGCCAGCGGCTTACGACCGACGCGGTCCACCAGGAGCATCGCGATCACGGTGCCGATGATGTTGATGATCGACGTGGTGAACGAGTAGAAGAACGAGTCCGTCGGGTTCACGCCGACCGACTGCCACAGCGTCGAGGAGTAGTAGAACGCGACGTTGATGCCGACGAACTGCTGGAAGACCGAGAGGCCGATACCGACCCAGACGATCGGCTTGAAGTAGAGACCGCCGATGCCCTTGCCGGAGAGCAGGTCCTTGAAGGTGGACTTGTGCTCGCTCTTCATCGCGTGCTCGATCTCGGCGATGCGGGCGTCCAGGTCGACCTTCGTGCCCTCGACCTCCGCGAGGATCTCCTTGGCCCTCGCCTCCTTGCCGACCGAGACGAGGTAGCGCGGCGACTCGGGGATCGCGAAGGACAGCATGCCGTAGAGAACGGCCGGGATGACCATCACGCCGAGCATGACCTGCCAGGCCTCGAGGCCCATGACCTCACCGCGCTGGTCGCCGCCGGCGGCCTGCAGGATGCCGTAGTTGACGAGCTGCGAGATGGCGATGCCGACGACGATCGCGGCCTGCTGGAAGGAGCCGAGGCGGCCGCGGTACGCGGGCGGCGAGACCTCGGCGATGTACGCCGGGCCGATGACGGAGGCCATGCCGATGCCGAAGCCGCCGACGATCCGCCAGAAGGCCAGGTCCCAGAGGGCGAAGGGCAGTGCGGAGCCGACGGCGCTGATCGTGAAGAGGACGGCCGCGATCTGCATGCAGCGGATACGGCCGATGCGGTCCGCGATCCGGCCGGCGGTGGCCGCGCCGATCGCACAGCCGATCAGGGCGATGGCGATGACCTGGGCGAGCGTTCCGGAGCCGATGTCGTACCGGTCACGGATGGCCTCGACGGCTCCGTTGATCACGGAACTGTCGTAGCCGAAGAGAAAGCCGCCCATCGCGGCCGCCGCCGTGATGAAGATGACATGGCCGAGATGGTCGGGGTGAGCCTCTCGGGCGCTTGGCGGCTTCGCTGTGCTGGTCACGTGTACTCCTCGGGCCACCGGCAGCGGTGCCGGGGGTGGGGGTGAGAGCCCTTCCAGTGGCGCACAACTTCACGCCGCCCACCACCTGAAGGTAAAAGCAACGTTGCAGAGACTATGCCTTCAAGTTTCGAAGTCAAGAGGGGGGTAACTGTGAATTTCAGACGCCCTGGTCACGGACATCATTCAACTCTTGAACAATTGCCTGTGAGTGATCTTGCGGTTGATCTCGCGGCCGACGCCGCGGCTGATGCCGCGGCTGATGCCGCGCCGGTGAACGATGTACGGGCGGCCGGTGACCGGTGTCCGGGGGGCCCGGCGCGCGGTCAGCGCAGCCGCTGGCTGATCACCTTCGACACCCCGTCGCCCTGCATCGACACCCCATAGAGCGCGTCGGCGACCTCCATCGTGCGCTTCTGGTGCGTGATCACGATGAGCTGGGAGGCCTCCTGGAGCTCCTGCATGATGCGGATGAGGCGCTGGAGGTTGGTGTCGTCGAGAGCGGCCTCGACCTCGTCCATCACGTAGAAGGGGCTGGGCCGCGCCTTGAAGATCGAGACGAGCAGCGCCACGGCGGTCAGAGAGCGCTCGCCGCCGGAGAGCAGCGAGAGCCGCTTGACCTTCTTGCCCGGAGGGCGGGCCTCCACGTCGACGCCCGTGGTGAGCATGTTGTCGGGATCGGTCAGGATCAGCCGTCCGTCGCCGCCGGGGAAGAGCCGACTGAAGACACCCTCGAACTCTCGGGCCGTGTCCCGGTACGCCTCGGTGAAGACCTGCTCGACGCGCTCGTCGACTTCCTTCACCACCTGAAGGAGATCGCTCCTCGTCTTCTTCAGGTCCTCGAGCTGCTCGCTGAGGAACTTGTGGCGCTCCTCCAGCGCGGCAAACTCTTCCAGAGCCAGCGGATTCACCTTTCCCAGCTGCTGATACGCCCGTTCGGCTGACTTGAGCCGCTTCTCCTGCTCCGCGCGCACGAACGGCCGCGGCTGATTGCGCGGGTGCTCGGGGTCGTCGGGCAGCTCCTCGCCCTCGGCCGGAAGCGAGGGCGGTACGGGCTGTTGCGGCCCGTACTCCGATACGAGTCCCGCCGGTTCGACGCCGAGTTCCTCCAGCGCCTTGGCCTCCAGCTGCTCGATCCGCAGCCGCTTCTCGGCGCCGAGCACCTCGCCCCGGTGCACCGAGTCCGTCAGCTTGTCGAGCTCCGCCTTCAGGTCCCGGCCGCGGGCCCGCTCGGCGACCAGTTCCCGTTCCCGCTCGCCCTTGGCGCTCTCGGCGGACACCCGCTCCTGCTCGGCCCGTCCTACGGATACCTCGACGTGGGCGAGCAACTGCCGGGCGCCGGAGGCCACCGCCTCGGCCACGGCCGCCTCGTGGCGCAGCCTGGAGCGCTGCCGCTCCGCACGCGCGCGTGCCTCGCGCTCCGCGCGGGCCGCCCGGTCCAGCGAATCGGCGCGTCCGGCAAGGCCCTTCACGCGCTCCTCGTGCGTACGCGCCTGGAGCCGGGCCTCCATCTCGGTCTGGCGGGCGTTGGCCCCGTCGGCGGCGAGCCGGTCGCGCACCGCGGTGTCCGGCTCCTCGTCGGCCGGCATCTCCTCGGCGACGGCGAGCCGTTCGGCCAGCTCCTCGGCGTCCATGACGGCCTTCTCCAGCGCGTCCTGCGCCTTGGCGGCCGCGGCGGCGCTGCGCTCGGCCTCCCCGGCCGCGCCTCGCGCCTGTCCGGACAGGCGGCCGAGCTGCTGCGCCACGGACGACTTCTCGCGGTCGGCGGCCCGGCGCCGCTCTCCCAGCTCCTCCACGAGAGCGGCGGCGTCCGCGCGCCGGGCCACCGCGGCGCGCTGTGCCTCGGCCAGCTCCTCGCACCGCACCCCGAGCTCGGCCAGCTCGCCCGCGGCCTCGTCGACGGAGGCCTGCACCTCGAGAAGACTGGGCGCACCGGCGGAACCGCCCTGCGCGAAGTGCGCCCCGAGCAGGTCCCCTTCAGCGGTGACGGCGGTCAGCTCGGGCCGCACGTAGACAAGATCCTCGGCATCCTCGAGCGTCCCGACGACCACGATCCCCCGCAGCAGCCGCCGCACGGCAGGCATCAACTCGCAGGGCCCGCGCACGAAATCGGCCACGAGCGGCGGCCCGTCCCCACCCCGCGCAGCCCGTCCCGGGTACGCACGCCCAAGGCCACCGAGCCCCTCACCGACACCGCCCGCCCCGGTCGCCGACGCGGCACTGGCCGGATGGGAGCCACCACGCTGTACGTCACCAGTGCCGTCACCACCACCCCCGGCCCCGCCACCAGGGGAACCCCCGGCCGAGGCAGACATGCCGCCGGCCGCCGCCGCGGAAACGCCGTCGTCACCACCAGCCCCAGGCCCACCATCCGCAGACCCACCACCGACCGACCCCCCGGCCGACGACGCACCCACGCCCCCGCCCGAAGCGGACGCGCCCTCACCCCCGGCCCAAGCGGAATCGTCCCCCGCCAGCAGCAGCGCCGCGCGCCCCGCGTCCTGTTTGCGCAGGAGGCGGATCGCTTCCGCGGCGGAGGCGGGGGTGGTCACGGCGATGGCGTCCGCCGCGACGCCGAACGCCGCGGCGACCGGGACCTCGAAGCCTGGGGTGACGGAGAGCAGTTCGGCCGCGGGGCCGAGGACTCCGGTCAGTCGGTCGCGGGCCCCGAGCAGCGCGCCGGTGCCGTCCTTGCGGCGCAGCCCGAGCGCGAGCGCGTCATGCCGGGCGGAGACGGCGGCCCGCTTGCGTTCCGCGGACGTCAGGGCTTCCCTGGCCGCCGTCAGCGCGGACTCCGCGGCGGCGAGGGCGGCCCTGGCCGCGTCGTGCCGGTCCCCGAGCTCCGCGTCCCCGGCGTCGAGGCCGTCCACCTCGGCCTTGAGCTGCTCGTACTCCTCCTGCGCCGCGACGGCCCGCTCCCGCGCCTCGTCCCGCGCGGCGGCCAGCCGGTCGATCTCGGCCTGCGCCGCGGCGGCCCGGGAACGGGCGGCGTTGACCTGCCCGTTCAGCCGCGCGAGCCCCTCGCGCCGGTCGGCGATGGCCCGGGCGGCGTCCTTGAGCCGGCGCTCCTCGGCCGCCAACTCCCGTTCCAGGTCGGCCCGGTGGGCCACCGTGTCGTCGAGAGCACGCTCGGCGGCTTCGAGCGCGGCCTCCAGTTCGGCCTCCTGCTCGCGGATCCGGGCGGCCTCGCGCTCCATGTCCTCGGGGTCACGCCCGCGTCGCTCCTCCGCGGGGGCGGACGTCGCGCTCTTGACCCGCGCGTCGGCCAGCGAGACGGTGCCGCGCACCCGCTCGGCCAGTTGCGACAGCTCGTACCAGGTCTGCTGGGCGCGCTGGAGCCGCGGCGTGAGCTGCCTGACCTCGGCCTCCAGGAGCGCCTCACGCTGGAGGGCCTTCTTCAGCTCGGCCTCGGCGGCGTCCTTGCGCTCCTTGAGCGCCGCCTCGTCCTCGATCTCGGCGCGCAGCGCACCCCGCATCCGTACGAGGTCGTCGGCGAGGAGGCGCAGCCGCGCGTCGCGGAGGTCGGCCTGGATGACGGCGGCGCGGCGCGCGACGGCGGCCTGGCGCCCGAGCGGCTTCAACTGCCGCCGCAATTCGTCGTTGAGGTCCTGCACGCGCGCGAGGTTGGCTCGCATCGCGTCCAGCTTCCGCAGCGCCTTCTCCTTGCGCTTGCGGTGCTTGAGGACGCCGGCGGCCTCCTCGATGAACGCCCTGCGCCCCATCGGGTCGGCGTGGAGCACGGAGTCGAGCTGGCCCTGTCCGACGATGACATGCATCTCGCGCCCGATACCGGAGTCGGACAGCAACTCCTGGATGTCGAGCAGCCTGCACGTGTCGCCGTTGATCTGGTATTCGCTGCCGCCGTTGCGGAACATGATCCGCGTGATGGTGACCTCGGCGTACTCGATGGGCAGCGCGCCGTCGGAGTTGTCGATGGTCAGCGACACCTCGGCGCGGCCGAGCGGCGGGCGCCCGGTCGTGCCGGCGAAGATGACGTCCTCCATCTTGCCGCCGCGCAGCGACTTCGCACCCTGCTCGCCCATGACCCAGCTGAGGGCGTCCACGACATTGGACTTGCCCGAGCCGTTGGGGCCGACGACGCAGGTGATGCCCGGCTCGAACCGCAATGTGGTGGCCGAGGCGAACGATTTGAACCCGCGCAGGGTCAGGGCCTTGAGGTGCACGCCGCCGGACTCTACCCGCCGCGCGTGTCTCACTCCATGAACCCGCGGTTTCGCCCAGGAAGGTGCAGGGCACATCAGACGTTAAAGAAAGACGTCGACGCGCGGAGCAGCGGCGGGGCATTCGAGGGGGCACGGCACGGAGTGGCTCACGGGGAGCGGAAAGTCAGAAAGAAGGGACGCGAAAAGCGTCCCTTGCAGATCTGAGCAATCCTTGATCAAGCGGCTTGATGAAAGGGCTGCCTGACCATGGGTGTCGTGTGCGGGATGTGGTCAGGTGAGCGCAGGCTCCGCCTGGGGTACGTCGATGCTCTCGAGGAGCGATTCGTGAGAAGCGGCAGCCGCTAGCGCGTCGTTCTCGGACTGGATCCGAACGAGTTCGGACTCGAGGTCCTGGACGCGCTGCTGGAGCCGTCGCATCTCGGCGAGGAGTCGCGGGTCGGAACCGCCGACGTAACCGAGAAGCGCCTTTGCCATGATGGATGGTCCTCCACAATGAGTGACCGACCGAAGCGGTGTGGGTCGTGAGGGAATCGCACCCGCGGTGCCTGGCACTCGTTGTTTTGCTGCCGTTCATACATGCCAAACAGCTAAGGTGCGCGGGGCTTCCAGAGTCTCACCAAAAAGTTTGACGGTCAACACGATCACACCCCGTATTGACGGGTGAGCCCGGGGGCCCGGCACCGTGAAAACTTCGGCGCGGCCTCACTTCGGGCCCCTGGGGGCTGGAGATCATCCTTACTTCGCGAGCCTGCCACGACGAGCGCTTATTGGCAACCACCAGGTCATTCATGCCCCGCGCAGTTGCCCTGCGCATGCCATGAACACCTCTTGAGGGCCTGACCTGCGCGCCCTTCTCAGCGAATGGCGAAGTCGGCGTATCCACCGCGCGGGGCGTCCCAGATCTCGGTGACTCCGTCGACCCTCCCGGGTGTGTCGCCGTCGCGGAGCCAGTCGAGAAGGCCCTGACAGCTCGCGCGTGAGCCCTCCGCGACGACCTGGACCCGGCCGTCGTCCAAATTGAGAGCAAAGCCACTCAGGCCGCCGATCTCCAGAGCCTTCGCCCGCGTGAACCAGCGAAAACCCACACGCTGGACGCGTCCGCGCACCCAGACGGTGATGCGTACGTCTTCGTTCATAGGGGCACGCTAACCGGCCAATTGCCCTCGGAGCACTTCGCCCCCTTGCGTCTTGGGGTACCGTCCCGGACCAATGCGACTCACCCGTACGGGTGAGTCGCATTACCCACAGCGAGGACGAGGAAGGCCACAGGATGGGACGCCACCGACGCGCCGACGCCGGCCGCGCCGCCACGGGTCGCGCCACGGACAGCACGGTCGGTTCGTATGCGGGGCACGACGGTACGTACAAGGCCGGGCACAACGGCTCGTACGACGGCGCGCACGCGGAGACGTACACACCCGACGGATTCGCCTCCCCGTACCACACGGGCCCGCACGCCACGGCGAACGACCTGGACCGGGCGTCCGACGACGCCTACCCGGGCGAGCCCGCAGGCGCGTACACGCCCTCCGGGAGCCCGGGCGGCTCGCACCGCCGCAGGAAGCGCGTCGCCAGGCCGGTGCGGACGGGGCTCCTCGGAGTCTCCGCCGCCGTGGCGATGGGCGCCGTCGCGGTGGCCTCCGGGGTGGTCCCCGGCATGGACAACTACTCGCTGGGCGGCGGCAACGGCGCCGACAAGGTGCGCGCCGCCGACTCCCCTTCGGGGCTCGAGACGCAGGGCGGAACGGACGGCAGCGCCGACCGCGCCCCGTCCTCCGCGAGCCGCGGCGCCGAGCGCTCGGACTCTCCTTCCGCTTCGCCTTCGCAGTCTTCCTCGAAGCCGTCTTCGACCCCGTCAAAGACGGCTTCGCCGAGCAAGTCCTCCAGTTCCGCTTCGCATTCCGGTTCCGGCGGTGCGGCGACCTCGCCCAAGACCGCGACCCCGTCGAAGACCGCCACCACGAAGCCCCCGGCTGCGGCGCCGAGCCTGAAGGCCCCGTCCGGCGAGGCGTCGGCCGAGGCCCAGGTGCTCGCGCTGGTCAACACGGAGCGGGCCAAGGCCGGCTGCAGGCCGGTGACCGCGGACGGCGGCCTCGCCGCCCTCGCCGGGAACTTCAGCGAGGACATGGCGGCGCGGGGCTTCTTCGACCACACGGATCCGGATGGCGCGACGCCCTGGGACCGTGCGAAGAAGGCCGGCATAACGGACCTGGGCGGCGAGAACATAGCCCGGGGCCAGGCCAACGCCCAGTCCGTCATGGACTCCTGGATGAACAGCCCCGGCCACCGCGCGAACATCCTCAACTGCGACTACAAGACGCTCGGCGTCGGCGTGCACTTCGGGTCGGGCGGCCCGTGGTGGACGCAGGACTTCGGCTTCTGACCGCACCGGCCGGCACCAGCTCGCACTAACCATTGGTTAGCGCACCCCAGAGGTTCGCGCTGCACCGGAGTACGCTTGCCGCATGGAATCGAGCGGCAGCGACCTCGCGTACGACGTGTTCTCCCGGCAGTGCCCGTCCCGCGGCACCCTCGAGCACGTGACGGGCCGCTGGGGAGCGCTCACGCTCGGGGCGCTGCACGAGGGCAGCTTCCGCTTCAACGAACTGCGGCGCCGCGTGGACGGCGTGAGCGAGAAGATGCTGTCGCAGACCCTGCACGCGCTGGAGCGCGACGGCCTGGTGCACCGCGAGGCGCAGCCGACCAACCCGCCACGCGTGGACTACGAGCTGACACCGCTCGGGCGCGAGGTCTCCGAACGGCTCCTGGCCCTCATCCAGTTCGTCGAGGGCCGGATGGACGACGTGCTCGCGTCGCGCGCCCGTTACGACGCGGACGGGGCGCGCGGCGGCCGCTGACAGCGCGGGCAGAAGTAGCTGGAGCGGTTCATCCAGGGGCGCCTGCGAATGATCGTGCCGCAGCGTCGGCACGGCTCGCCCTCGCGCCCGTAGGCGTCGAGCGAGCGGTCGAAGTAGCCGGACTCGCCGTTCACATTCACGTAGAGGCTGTCGAAGCTGGTTCCGCCGACGTCGAGGGCCGCGTTCATCACGTCCCGTACGTGGCCGAGGAGTTCGGCGGTGCGCGGGCGCGTGAATCCGGTGGTCGGCCGCTCGTAGTGGAGCTTTGAGCGCCACAGCGCCTCGTCCGCGTAGATGTTGCCGACGCCGCTGATCAGCGACTGGTCGAGCAGGGCCCGCTTGACGGTCGTACGGCGCCTGCGCAGCGCCTCGTGGAACGCGGCGTCGTCGAACTTCGGGTCCAGTGGGTCGCGCGCGATGTGCGCGATGACGTCCGGCAGCCCGTCGGGGCCGGTCTCGTGCAGCGAGAGGCCGCCGAAGGTGCGCTGGTCGATGAAGCGCAGCTCCGTACCCAGTTCGTCGGCGAAGCGGACGCGGATGCGCAGATGCTTCTCGTCCGGCGCCTCGGCCGGCTGCACCAGGAGCTGTCCGCTCATCCCGAGGTGCGCGAGGACGGCGCCGCCCGTCGGCTCCAGCGGCAGCCACAGATACTTGCCGCGCCGCTCGGGTACGCCGATGCGCTGGTCCTTCAGCCGGTTCGCGAAGTCCTCGCCGCCCCCGATGTGGCGGCGCACGGCGCGCGGGTGCAGGACCTCGACGTCGGCGACGGTGCGGTGGGCGACCCAGCGCTCGAGTCCGCGCCGTACGACCTCGACCTCGGGCAGCTCGGGCACGGTGTCTCCTTGTGAGGGCTCAGATGCGAAACGAACGATGCCGACCGCCCCTCAGGACGGTCGGCACCGGACAGTTCGGATGCGGGCGTCAGGCCGACGCCGAGGAGGAGTCGGCGTTCCCCTCGGCTGCCACGGTGGCCTCGACGGCGTCAGCCGTCTTCGCCGCCTCGGCGCGCTCGTCGGCAGCCGCGCGGATCGCGCGCCATGCCGATTCAGCGGCCTGCTGCTCCGCTTCCTTCTTGCTGCGGCCGGTGCCGGTGCCGTACGAGACGCCTCCGACGCGGGCGGCAGCAGTAAAGGTCTTCTCGTGGTCGGGGCCGGTCTCCGAGACCAGGTACTCGGGAACGCCGAGCCCCTCGGTCGCGGTGAGCTCCTGGAGACTGGTCTTCCAGTCCAGGCCCGCACCCAGATTCGAGGACTTCTCGATCAGGGGATCGAAGAGACGGTGGACGAGTTCGCCCGCCGCGTCCAGCCCCTGGTCGAGATAGACGGCGCCGATCACCGCTTCGAGCGTGTCGGCGAGGATGGATGCCTTGTCCCGGCCGCCCGTGCCCTCTTCACCCCGGCCGAGCCGGATGAAGGAACCCAGGTCGAGCCCACGGCTGACCTCCGCAAGTGCACGCGAATTGACCACCGCGGCCCGCAACTTGGCCAGCTGGCCTTCGGGCAGGTCGGGGTGGGTGGTGTACAGCGTGTCCGTGACGACGAGGCCGAGCACGGAGTCCCCGAGGAACTCGAGCCGCTCGTTCGTCGGCAGACCGCCGTTCTCGTACGCGTACGAGCGGTGGGTCAGTGCACGCACCAGAAGGGCGGACTCGAGCTTGTACCCGAGCCGCCCTTCCAGAAGCGTGTGGGACGAGGCATTGTCCGTCTTGTTCGACTCAGACATTGCGCCTCTCACCAGCCGCTCAGACCTCGAGGACCTGGCGCTTGTTGTAAGTGCCGCAAGCGGGGCACGCGATGTGCTGCAGCTTGGGCTCCTGGCAACGCTCACACGAAACCAGAGTGGGGACCGCAGCCTTCCACTGCGACCGGCGGTGGCGCGTGTTGCTGCGCGACATCTTCCGCTTCGGAACAGCCACGGCTACTTCTCCTGCTTCTCGTCGACGCCAGGTTCGGCGCCGCTCATCTCGTCCTTCTCGCCGTCCTGGATGGTCCCGGCGAGTCCC
Source organism: Streptomyces sp. DS1-CR2 (assembly GCF_055760475.1). NCBI lineage: Bacteria > Bacillati > Actinomycetota > Actinomycetes > Kitasatosporales > Streptomycetaceae > Streptomyces > Streptomyces sp. DS1-CR2. Next base: position 6,181,235 of record NZ_CM147085.1, on the reverse strand, counting down.
TGCAGTGCCGCCCAACGGATGTCGACGGCGTCGTGGTGGTGGTCCGGATCGTCCGCGAGCCGAGCTCCGCACTGGGAGCACAGACCCGGGCAGTCGTCCTGGCACACCGGCTGCATCGGCAGTGCGAGCACCACCGCATCACGCAGCACAGGCTCGAGGTCGAACATGCCGTCCTCGAGAAAGAGCCTGTCCTCGTCTTCCTCGGCGTCGTCGGCCGGTTCCGCGGTGCGGCCCCGGTCGTCGGCGTCAGGGTACGAGAACATCTCCTGGAAATCCGCGTCGACCTCAAGGCCTAGCGGCTCCAGACACCTTACGCACTCCCCCTGAGCCGATGCACGGGCGGTGCCTGTGACAAGCACCCCTTCCATGACCGACTCGAGACGGACCTCGAGCTCCATCGGCGCGCCTTCCGGCACTCCGACGACCCCTTCGATACCGAAGTCCTTGGGGGCGTCGACCGTGCGGGTCAGCCGCTGCTGGGCACCAGGACGCCGTCCCAGCTCGTGCGTATCGAACACGAGAGGGTTGCGGTGGTCGAGGTGCGTACTCAGGGCTGGTCCTGCCTTCGGTCTTCGATGCTCACGTTGTTCAAGCTGCTCAAGGGGATCGCTGCCCCGAATGAACCCGGGCAGCTGTGATCGCGGACGTACGCGCGACCGAAGAACCAGGATACTGGACCTTTCGCTCACGGCCCAATCCGGAGTCAGCGCCCCTGTTCGTACTGCCTCAGCTGCTCCGTGCTGATCATGCTCGTGTCGAAAAGGCTGGTCTCGTCGAGCGCCGCCGGCTCGTGCGCCACCTGCGGCTGCGCGTAGCCGGCCTGACCCTGGTCGTAGCCCTGCTGCGGGTGCTGCTGATAGGCGTACGGGTCCTGCTGCTGGTACGCGTACGGGTCCTGCTGGTACACCGCGTACGGATCCTGCTGGCCGTAGGGCTGCTGCTGGTGCTGCTGGTACCCGTACAGGTCCTGCTGCGGGTCCTGCTGCTGCGTTGCGTACACCGGCTGCTGGGCCGGGATCTGCGGGGTCTGGATCTGCGGGGCCTGGGGGACCTCCCGGTCCGGCTCCGCGGGGGCGTTGCCGATCTCCGCGAGTCCGGCGAGGTAGTCGGCGTCGCTCGTGTGCCGGCCGCCCGCGCCGTCCGCGCCGAGGGTGCCCAGCTCGTCGCTGGCGACCCGGCCCTGGAGCGTGTGCCGGCCACGGCCGACCGCCTCGAGGGTCTTGGCGAGGACCGCCTCGAAGGCGCCGAGCTTCACGTCCACGTACGCGTCGGCGTCGCGGCGCAGGGTCTCGGGGTCGTGGCTGCGCTCGGGGGCGTCCTCGTCCTCGTAGCCCTGGGCGTCGACGCCGGGGCCGGTGCCGAGGAGCTTCTCGCGGCCGCGGCCCACGGAGCCGAGGGTCTTGGTGAGGACGACCTCGAAGTTGGCGAGCTTGGAGTCGACGTAGTCGTCGGCCTCCGCGCGGATCTCCTCGGCCTCCTTGCGGGCCTCGGCGAGGATCCGCTCCCCTTCGTCCTGGGAGCGGCGGGCGACCTCGGTGTCGGAGATCAGCGAACCGCGCTCGGCGTGCGCCGTCTCGATGATCCGGTCGGCCTCCTGACGCGCCTGCTCGACCATCTGCTCGCGCCCGCCGATCAGCTCCTCGGCCTGCGCGAGGGAGCCGGGCAGTGCCTGGCGCACCTCTTCGAGCATCGCGAGCAGGTCGGCGCGGTTGACCACGCACGAGGCCGACATGGGCATGGACCGGGCATTGCCGACCGCGGCGACGATCTCGTCGAGCTTCTTCTGCACGTCCACCGTGTGCTCGCCACTCTCTACAGGGGTGTTGGAGACGGACAAGGCGACTGTACGGCCAACTGGCGCCCGGATGTCACTTCTTGGGGAGGCGCTGGGTGAGCGCCTCGAAGACCGCCGGCGGCACCAGGTGGGAGACGTCGCCGCCCCAGGCCGCGACCTCCTTGACCAGGGACGAGGACAGGAAGCTGTACGTCGGGTTGGTGGGGACGAAGAGGGTCTCCACGCCCGTGAGGCCGTTGTTCATCTGGGCCATCTGCAGCTCGTAGTCGAAGTCGCTGACGGCGCGCAGGCCCTTCACGATGGCCGGGATGTCGCGCTGCTTGCAGAAGTCGACGAGCAGTCCGTGGAAGGACTCGACCTCTACGTTGCCGAACTCGGCGGTGACCTCGCGGATCAGCTCGATCCGCTCCTCGATCTCGAAGAGGCCCTTCTTCGACTGGTTGATCATCACCGCGACGTGCACGACGTCGTACAGCTTGGAAGCTCGGCCGATGATGTCGAGGTGGCCATTGGTGATGGGGTCGAACGACCCCGGACAGACGGCGCGGCGCAACGTGAGTCCCTCGCTCTCCGGTCCGGTCACGGTGCGTCCTCGCACGTGACGGTGCTCTTCAGGGCGGCGCGACCGTACCAAAACGTTCCCTCGCCGTAGCGACGGGACCTCAGTGCCTCAAATCCGTCCGGCCATGGGAAAACGCCGCCCCTGGTGCTTCGCTCCACGGTGACGAGCGCTTCGTCCGCGAGCCAGCCCCCGGAGGCGAGTGTGAGCAGAATCTCCCGAAGATCGTCGTCGGAGACGGCGTACGGCGGGTCGAGAAAGACCAGGTCGTACGGGGTGGCGGGAGCCGGACCATGAACGATCTGTTCCGCTTTGCCCGCTCTGACCTCGGCGCCGGGGAGGCCGAGAGACTTCACGTTCTCGCGGATCGTGCGGACCGCGCGGGCGTCGGCCTCCACCAGGAGCGCGTGCCCCGCGCCGCGCGACAGCGCCTCCAGGCCCACGGCGCCCGAGCCGCCGTACAGGTCGAGCACGCGCTCGCCGTCCAGGGGGTCGCCGCCGAGCAGCGACTGCCAGGTGGAGAAGAGGGCTTCGCGCGCCCGGTCGGACGTGGGGCGGGTGCCGTTGCCCGGCGGGACGGACAGGCGACGTCCGCCGGCCCGGCCGGCGATCACGCGGGTCATCTGAGTCCTAGTGGAGAAGGGGAAGGGGTTGAGGGGACGTGCGGGGACCTCCAGTTTGTCAGCCCTTGTCGAGGTACTGCTCGCGCTCCTCGTCCAGGAGCGCGTCCAGGGCCGTACGCAGGCCCGGCAGGTGCTCCAGATCCGGGTCGGCGGCGACGACGGCCGTGGCCTCCTGGCGGGCCTCGGCGATGATCTCCTCGTCCTCGATGACGGCGAGCATGCGCAGGGACGAGCGCACCCCGGACTGGGCCTGCCCGAGGACGTCGCCCTCGCGGCGCTGCTCCAGGTCGATACGGGAGAGCTCGAAACCGTCGAGCGTGGCGGCCACGGCGCCGAGGCGGGCGCGGGCCGGGCTGGCCTCCGGCATCTCGCTGACGAGAAGGCACAAGCCCGCCGCCGAGCCACGGCCGACACGGCCGCGCAGCTGATGGAGCTGGGAGACGCCGAAGCGGTCGGCGTCCATGATCACCATGGCTGTGGCATTCGGCACGTTCACCCCGACCTCGATGACCGTGGTCGCGACCAGGACATCCGTCTCGCCCGCGGCGAAGCGGCGCATCACCGCGTCCTTGTCGTCGGGCTGCATCCTGCCGTGCAGAACCTCCACCTTCAGCCCGCGCAGGGCGCCGTGGACCAGCTCCTCGGCCACCTCCAGAACGGCGAGCGGAGGCCGCTTCTCGGCCGCGTCCTCGGCGGACTCCTTCTTGGCCCCCTTGCCCTTCTTCCCGCCCTGCTCCTCCTCGTCGCCGATGCGGGGGCAGACGACGTACGCCTGATGCCCGTTCTCCACCTCCTCGCGTACGCGCTCCCAGGCGCGCGCGAGGAAGTGCGGCTTGTCGGCGGCGGGCACGACATGGGTGGCGATCGGCGAGCGCCCCGCGGGCAGCTGGTCGAGGACGGACGTCTCCAGGTCGCCGAAGACCGTCATCGCGACCGTACGGGGAATGGGGGTGGCCGTCATGACCAGCAGGTGCGGGGGCTGCTTGCCCTTGCCGCGCAGGGCGTCGCGCTGCTCGACGCCGAAGCGGTGCTGCTCGTCGACGACGACCAGACCCAGATCGTGGAACTGGACCTTGTCCTCGATCAGGGCGTGCGTCCCGATGACGATGCCCGCGTCGCCCGTGACGAGGTCGAGAAGGGCCTGACGGCGGGCCGCGACGCCCATGGAACCGGTGAGCAGGACCACCTTGGTGGAGTGCTCGGCGCCCCCGAGCATCCCGCCCTCGGCGAGCTCGCCCATCATCTCGGTGATGGAGCGGTGGTGCTGCTGGGCGAGGACCTCGGTCGGCGCGAGCATCGCGGCCTGTCCGCCCGCGTCGACGACGGCGAGCATGGCGCGCAGGGCGACCATGGTCTTCCCGGAACCGACCTCTCCCTGGAGCAGGCGGTGCATCGGGTGTTCGGTGGCGAGGCCGTCGAAGATTTCCTTGGAGACCTTCTGCTGGCCGTCGGTGAGGGTGAAGGGGAGCTTCGCGTCGAACGCCGTGAGCAGGCCGTCCTGGCGGGGGACGCGGGCCACGGCGGGCAGCTGCGCGTCGGCGAACCGCCGCCTGGCGAGGGCGACTTGGAGGACGAACGCCTCGTCCCACTTGAGGCGGGCGCGGGCGTCGGCGATGTCCGCCTTCGTGTCGGGCCGGTGGACCTTCAGGAGTGCTTCGGGCAGCGGGACGAGGCCGCGGCCCTCGCGCAGGGAGTCCGGCAGGGGGTCGAGGGCCTCCTGGGCGCTGGGCAGCACCATGTCGACGGCCTTGGCGATCTTCCAGGACTCCAGCTTGGCGGTGGCCGGGTAGATCGGGAGGAGGGCGCCGGCCCAGGAGCCGATCGCCTCGTCGGCCCCGCCTGCGTCCAGGGTGTCGGCCCGCAGCAGCTCGTACGCCGGGTGCGCGAGCTGCATCTTGCGGTTGAAGACGGAGGCCTTGCCCGCGAACATCGCGCGCGTGCCGGGCAGGAGGTCCTTGTGCGGCTTGTGGATGCCGCGGCCGAAGAAGACCAGCTGGAGCTGGCCGCTGCCGTCCGTGATGGTCACTTCGAGGCGCTGGCCCGTGCCGCCGTTGAACTTCAGGATGCGGGCGCTCGCCACCTGGGCGACCACGGTGACGTGCTCGTCGAGGGGCAGGTCGGCGAGGCGGGTGAGCTCGCCGCGCTCCGCGTATCTGCGCGGATAGTGGTGGAGCAGGTCACCGACCGTGTGCAGGCCTAGGTGCTCGGCCATCACCTTCGCGGTGGCGGGACCGAGCGCTTTCTTCAGCGGTTCTTCGAGCGCGGGCACGGAATTCATTTCACACCATGGCTCTGACATCGGCGGCTCTCGATCCCGCAATCCGGGGGTACGGGCGTCGGCAAGGCACCGGAGTCGCGGCATGCCTCTCGGGCACCGGGCAGGGCTTGTCCGTCATGCATCCGCATCAGCGCATAAGTGAAAAGCCATCGCGTCCACGCGACGGCGGAGTCACTGCACACCACGCCACTGATCTTGATGCTCAGGCTGGTCGACAGGTGCGCTCTCACTCCACGCCGATGAGCATGAGCGCCGAGTTCCGCCCGCCCCGGTAGACCACGGTGTCGACGGCCAGATACGTCTCGCGTACGTGCCGTTCGAGCCGCTCGGCGACCTCGTCGGGCACGTCGTCGCCGAGGACGAGGGTGACCATCTCGCCGCCCGCGGCCAGCATCCGGTCGAGGGTCGTACGGGCCGTCCGCGTGACGTCTTCGCCGATCACGGCGACGTCCCCGTCGATGAGGCCGAGGAAATCCCCGGCCTGGCAGATGCCGGCCATCGTCCACGACTGCCGCTCGGCGACGGCCAGTTCGGCGTAGCGGGTCGCGCCGGCCGCCGACGTCATCGCGACGACGTCCTCGTCGAAGCGCCGCTCCTTCTCGTGGACGGCGAGCGCGGCGATGCCCTGGATCGCGGACCGGGTGGGGATCAGGGCGACCCGCACGCCTTCGGTACGGGCCTGCTCGGCCGCGGCGGCGGCGGTGTGGCGCAGCTCGGCGTCGTTCGGCAGGAGCACCACCTCGCGCGCGTGCGCCCGCCGGATCGCCTCGACCAGTTCCCCGCTGCCGGGCGCCTCGCCGGGCCGCTCGGGTACGACCGTGGCGCCCGCCTCGCTGTACAGGCCGGCGAGCCCCTCTCCCGGGACCACGGCGACGATCGCCCGCTGGACGGGTTCCCCGGTGGGCGCGGAGCCGGTGGCGGGGTGCTGCGTCATATGGGCGTCGCCGACGGCGAAGTGCGTGATGCGGATGCGGTACGGGCGGCCGGCCTCGACGCCCGCCTCGACGGCGGCGCCCGCGTCGTCGACGTGCACATGGACGTTCCACAGTCCGTCGCCGCCGACGACGACGAGGGAGTCGCCGAGGCCGTCGAGCCGGGTCCGCAGCCGCGCCACGGCCTGGTCGTCGGCCTCCAGGAGGTAGATGACCTCGAAGGCGGGCCCTTCGCCGTCCGCGCACTCGTGGGGCTGGTCGGCGGCCACGCGCGCGTGGTGCACGCCCCGGACACCCAAAGGCGCCACCGGATCGCCCGACAGCGCCTCGGTCAGCGCGCCGAGCACGGCCACGAGCCCGCGCCCGCCTGCGTCCACGACACCCGCGCGCCCCAGGACCGTGAGCTGCCCCGGCGTCGCGTCGAGCGCCACGCGGGCACCGTCGTACGCGGCACGGGCCACGTCACCGCAGTCGCCGCCCGGCCCGCCGGAGATGTCGGCGGCGTCCGCCGCGGCGGCGGCCACCGTCAGGACCGTGCCCTCCACGGGGTGCGCGACCGCCTCCCGGGCGGACTCGGCGGCCCGGCGCAGTGCGCGCCGCAGGCCGTCCCCGTCGGCCCTTTCGCTGTGATCCGCCGCACCGTCGACGTCGCCCGCGAGCACCTGGGCCATGCCACGGAGGAGCTGAGCGAGGATCGTTCCGGAGTTTCCGCGGGCCCCTATCAGGGCTCCATGGGCCATCGCGTGGACGACGTCGGGCAGCGCGGGCGGTGCGGGTTCGAGACCCGTGAAGACGGCTTCCACGGCCTGTACGGCGGACTCGACGGTCAGGTACAGATTGGTGCCTGTGTCCCCGTCCGCGACGGGATAGACGTTGATCGCGTCGATCTCCTCGCGGTCCCGCCCGAGCGCCTCCAGGGCCAGCGCGCACCAGGCGCGCACCGCGTGGACGTCGAGCACCTGCGGCACCTGCGCCTCCTAGAGCAGCCGAACTGGCATCGCAGCGTAGACCCCGGAGGGGGTTCTTCCGGAAGAGGGCCCGGGACGGCAACCGGGTCAACCATGGTAGTTTCGTTCTACCGAAGCAGCCGTTGTATGCTGCTCCGGTTGCCCGATATCCATCGGGCCTTCCCCTGGCACCGCCACTCAGATCCTCCGATCCGATCCCGGCATGCCGGGATCAACCGTAAGTGCATCTGAAGTCTTGGAGTGACCCGTGGCTGCCAACTGCGACGTCTGCGGCAAGGGGCCGAGCTTCGGCAACAACATTTCGCACTCGCACCGCCGTACGTCCCGTCGCTGGAACCCGAACATCCAGCGTGTGCGTGCAGTGGTCGGGCGGACGCCGAAGCGGCTCAACGTCTGCACCTCGTGCATCAAGGCCGGCAAGGTCTCGCGCTGACGTAACGCGTAGCGCGGCCACCTAGCTGGTTGCTTGAAGGACCGGTCCCCTCGGGGACCGGTCCTTTTTTATGCCGTGAAGAGTCCGGGCTCATTATCGTGAAGAGTCCGGGCTCTTTATGTCGGGAAGAGTCCCCGCTCTTCATGTCGGGAAGTGTCCCGGCTGCCACAATCGGCCCAATGCGCTTCGGCATCCTCGGCCCCCTCGACGTACGCGCCCCCGACGGCACCCCGCTGGACCCCGGCGGTCCGCGTCCGCGCGCGCTGCTGACGCTGCTGCTCCTGGAGGCGGGCCGGACCGTTCCCGCCGCGCGCCTGATCGACGGCCTGTACGGGGACGAGCCCCCGGCCGGCGCCGCGAACGCGCTCCAGTCCCAGGTCTCACGGCTGCGCAAGCGGCTCTGTCTCGATATCGAGGCGACCCCGGCGGGCTACCGGCTGGCCGTCCGCCCGGACGACGTGGACGTGCACCGCTTCGAGCGGCTGGCCGCCGAGGGCGAGCGGTCGCTCTCGTCCGGGGACCCTTCCCTGGCGTCCGCACTCCTCGGGGAGGCGCTCGGGCTCTGGCGCGGATCCGCGCTCGCCGATCTCCCCGCCGCCTTCGGCAGCCGTCTCCACGAGATCAGGCTCACCGCCGCCCAGACCCGTATCGAGGCGGAACTCGCGCTCGGCTCGGGTGGCGGTCTCGTCCCTGAGCTGCGGGACCTGATCGCCGCACACCCCCTCAGCGAGCGTCTCTACGGTCAGTTGATGCGCGCCCTCCACGCGGACGGGCGGCCGGCCGAGGCGCTCGCCGTGTACGAGGAGGTGCGCCGCGTCCTCGCCGACGAGCTGGGCGCCGATCCGTCGGCGGAGCTCTCGGCGCTGCATCTGGAACTCCTTCGGGGGCGGGAACCCGCGCGCGGGCGGGGCGTTCCCGCGCAGCTGACCCGATTCGTCGGGCGGACGGACGAACTCTCCCGGATCGACGCGCTGCTCGCGGGGTCCCGGCTCGTGACGCTGACGGGTCCCGGCGGGGCGGGCAAGACCCGGCTCGCGGCCGAGGCCGCGCGGGAGCGAGCCGACGTGTGCTGGGCCGAGCTGGCGCCCCTCGCCGACGGGGAGCAGATGCCGTACGCGCTGCTCACGGCGCTTGGGATGCGTGAGGGGTTCCGGGGGCCTCAGGGGGATCCGGTCGCGCGGCTGATCGACGCGCTGGAGGGGCGCGACGTGCTGCTCGTGCTCGACAACTGCGAGCATCTCGTCGACGACGCGGCCCGCACCGCGGTCGTGCTGCTCGGCGCGTGCCCAGGGCTGCGGATCCTCGCCACGAGCCGGGAGGCGCTCGGCATCACCGGTGAGGCACTGTGCCCGGTGCCGCCACTCGCGGCCGGTCCCGCCGCGCGCCTTTTCATGGACCGGGCGGCCGCAGTACGGCCCGATGCCGATCTGCACGCGCGCGTGGAGGCCGTTCACGGGATCTGCGAGGCCCTCGACGGGCTGCCGCTGGCGATCGAACTCGCCGCGGCCAGGCTGCGGACGCTCACCGTGGACGAACTCGCAGCCCGCCTCGGTGACCGCTTCCGGCTGCTGTCCCGCGGCGACCGGACCAAGGCGCCCCGGCATCGCACGCTGCGCGCGGTCGTCGAGTGGAGCTGGGAGCTGCTCGACGAGGAGGAGCGGGATCTCGCGCGGCGGATGGCCGTGTTCGCCGGAGGGTCGTCCGGGGGCGCGACGCTCGCCGCGGTCGAGGCCGTGTGCGGGGTGCCGTACCCGGAGGACCTGCTGGCCTCGCTCACGGAGAAGTCCTTCCTGGAGGCGGCCGGCGGGCGCTACCGGATGCTTCAGACCATCCGCGCGTTCTGCGCGGAGCACCTGGCCGCCGAGGGGGAGCTGCCGCGGCTGCGGGACGCGCACGCCGCGTACTTTCAGGGACTGGCGGCGCAGACGGAGCCGTATCTGCGCGGCGGCGGGCAGCTGCCGCGGCTGGCCGCGCTCGGGGCCGAGCAGGACAACCTGTCGGCGGCCCTGCGCCATCTCGTGTGCGCGGACCCGCATGCGGCGCTGCGGCTGATGGCGGACCTGTCCTGGTTCTGGCGGCTGCGCGGGCTGCACGGCGCGCATGTGCCGCTGGCGCGCGAGCTGCTCGCGGCGCTCGGGGACGAGCCGCCGCAGGACCTTGCCGAGGAGTACGTCCTGTGCGTGATCAACACGGTCACGGGCGAGGGCAACGACCCGCGTGAACCGGAGCGCCTGGCGCGCGCGGAGGCCGTGCTCGCATCCCGTGACCACGCGCTGCGGCGGCCGTTCGTGGTGGTCCTGTGGTCGGTGGCGTACGGGCCGCAGCACGCCGTCCAGGAGCGGGTGCGCCGGCAGGTCGGCGAGGCGCCCTGGGGGCTCGCGCTGCTCGATGTCGGCCTGGGCTTCCAGGAGTGGTTCGCGGGGCGCCCCGTCACGTCGCAGGAGCATTTCGAGCGGGCGCTCGACGGCTTCCGGGCGACCGGGGACCGGTGGGGCATGGCCAACTGCCTTGATCCGCTGGGCATGTTCGCGGACTGGCGCGGCGACCGGGAGCGGGCCCTGGCGCTCCTTGACGAGGGTCTCGCGCACGTGGCCGCGCTTCAAGCCCCTGAGGAGACCGCCGATCTGCTGCACCGGCGCGCGTACGTGCTGCTGCATCAGGGCCAACTCCGGGACGCCGCCGACCACTTCACGCGCTCTGCCGCGATGGCGCGTACGGCGGCCGTCCCCGACAAGGTGGCGAGCGCGCGGCGCGGGCTCGGCGATGTGGCGCGGATCGGCGGGGACACGGAGCACGCGCGCGTGCACTACGAGGCGGCTCTCGAACTGTGCGCAGCGAACTGGTTCAGCGTCGGCGAGACCGTGCGGACCCTCATCGGTCTGGGCCGCTCCGCCCTCGCCGCGTCCCGGCCCGACGAGGCCCGCGACTGGTTCGAGCAGGGCCTCGCGCTCTGCGACGGCCCTACGCGTGGACTCGAACTCGCGGATACGGCCGAGGCGTTGGCCTCCGTGGCGCAGGATCCGCGCGAGGCCGCGGTGCTGCTCGGGGCCGGTGCGGGCCTGCGCGGCCGCGCGCTCGCCGGGGACCCGGACGTCGCCCCCGTAGAGGCGCGGGTCCGTGCGGCGCTCACTACGGAGACGTACGAGAAGGCGTTCGAAGAGGGCCGGGCGATGCGGTCAGCGGCGGTCAGCCGACGGTAAGCGGGCGGTCAGGGGTGCCCGCGACGCTCGGGGACATGAAGACCACACACACCGCGTACGCATCGACCCGACTGTCCCACCTCGACGTCCTGGTCTCCGGCGCCAGCGTCGCCGGTCCCGCCGTCGCCCTCGCCCTGTCCCTGCACGGAGCCCGTGTCACCGTCGTCGAGAAGGCCCCCGCCCTGCGCGATGGCGGATTCGCCGTCGACTTCCGCGGCTGGGTGCACCGCACGGTCCTGACCGCGCTCGGCATTCACGCCGACATCCACGCGCGCCAGACCCACATGGGCCGCCAGACGGTCGTCGACGCCGACGGCACCCCGCGCCTCGATCTGCCGGCGGAACTGATGAGCGGCGACGTGGAGATCTTCCGCGGCGACCTCTCCCGCATCTTGCACGAGCACAGCAGGGACTCTGTGGAGTACGTCTTCGGTGACTCGATCGCCACCCTGACCCAGGACGACGACGGGGTCGACGTCACCTTCGAGCGCGCGGCGCCCCGCCGCTTCGACCTCGTCGTGGCGGCCGACGGACTGCACTCCCCCACCCGCCGTCTCGTGTTCGGCGACGAGTCGCGGTACCTGCGCTTCCTCGACCACTACGTGGCCGGCTTCGGCATCCCCAACCACCTGGGCCTCGACCGCACCGGCTGGCTGTACAGCGACCCGGGCCGGGCGGTCTCCGTCAGCAACTACGACGGTGACCCGGACCGTGCGGGCGCGCTCCTGGTGTTCCGCTCCGAGCCCCTCGACCACGACCGCAGGGACGTGGACCAGCAGAAGCGGATCCTCGCGGAGCGGTTCGCGGGGATGGGCTGGGAGGCGCCGCGGGTCCTCAAGGCGCTGGAGGACGCGGACGACCTGTACTTCGACGCCATCGCGCAGATCCACGTCGACCGGCTCACCAAGGGCCGCGTGGTCCTGCTCGGCGACGCCGGGTACGGCGCCACGATGGGCGGCATGGGCACCGGCGTCGCGATCGTCGGCGCGTACGTCCTGGCCGGTGAACTGGCGCTGTCCGGCGGTGATCACCGCACCGCGTTCGCCGCCTACGAGGCGCAGATCGGGGACTTCGCGAAGGGCTGCCAGAAGATCTCGGGCAACGCGGGCCCCTTCTTCGCCCCGCCCACCGAGCGGAAGATCCGCAGCCGCGACCGGATGTACCGGCTGCTCAGCTCCCGCCTGATGGCCGGGTTCTTCAAGCGCCTGACGGAGAAGGCCGCGACCGCACTCGACCTGAAGGACTACCCGGCCCTGCTGGACGCACCGGCCGCCGTCGTGCGCAGCCGGTGAGCCCGTCAGGCCTCGATGTCCCCGAAGTGGTCCCAGCCGCCCTTGTTCGTCCAGGGCGCGCCGTCGACCGTCACCTGGGGCAGCGCCGACGGGTTGAGGACCTCGCCGATCACCTTCCAGCGTGCGGGCAGCTTCACGTCCGGCGGGAAGGTGGCCACGATCGCGTGGTCCTCTCCCCCGGTGAGCACCCACTGGATGGGGTCGACTCCGACGGCCTGCCCGATGTCGTTCATCTGCGAAGGCACGTCGACCTTGCCGGACTTGATGTCGATACGGACCTTGCTGGCCTCCGCGATGTGCCCCAGGTCGGCGATGAGGCCGTCGCTGACGTCGCACATAGCGGTGGCGCCGAGCCCGGCGGCCGCGGGGCCCGCGTGGTACGGCGGTTCGGGCCGGCGGTGGGCCTCGACGAAGGCGCGGGGCGAGCGGAAGCCGCGCGAGAGGACCGCGTGCCCGGCCGCGGACCAGCCGAGCCAGCCGGTCACCGCGACGACGTCGCCGGGCTGTGCGCCGGCGCGCGTGACCGGCTCGTGGTTGCGCATGTCGCCGAGCGCGGTGATCGCGACGGTGATGGTGTCACCGCGAACGACATCGCCTCCGACGACCGCAGCGCCCGCGACCTGGCACTCGTCGCGCAGGCCGTCCATCAGCTCGTTCGGCCAGCTGGCGGGGAGTTCGGCCGGGACCACGAGGCCGAGCAGGAGCGCGGTCGGGACGGCGCCCATGGCGGCGATGTCCGCGAGGTTCTGCGCGGCCGCCTTGCGCCCGACGTCGTAGGCCGTGGACCAGTCGCGGCGGAAGTGCCGCCCCTCGAGGAGGATGTCCGTGCTCACGACGACCCTGCGGTCCGGCGCGGCCACCACGGCCGCGTCGTCGCCCGGGCCGAGTCGTACGGCCGGGGTGGTGGTGAGCCGGGAGGTGAGCTCTCGGATGAGCCCGAACTCGCCCAGCTCGCCGACGGTGCCCTTCATGCGCGTACTGCCCCTTCTGCCCCGGTCCGCTTGCGGTCGCGAGCCGTCTCTGTCATCGGTACGGTCATTGTCGTGGGCGGGACCGTCCGGTTGACCGGTGCCCGCCGTCCGTAAGTCGCAGTGTGTACGCCACAGCCACCGCAGGTCTCCCCGCGGCGAGCAGCGACGCGATACCGTGGCGTCCCTTCTCCCCACATGATCCTCGTGGCCGCCCTGGAGGTTCCGTGGTACAGGCGTACATCCTGATTCAGACCGAAGTCGGCAAGGCGTCGACCGTAGCCGAGCTGATCGGCAAGATCCCGGGGGTGATCCAGGCCGAGGACGTGACAGGTCCCTACGATGTCATCGTGCGCGCGCAGGCCGACACAGTCGATGAGCTGGGCCGCATGGTGGTCGCCAAGGTCCAGCAAGTGGACGGCATCACCCGCACCCTGACCTGCCCGGTCGTGCACTTGTAGCCCCCGTCTAACCTTGGCCGGTGAAGTTCTTCCGCCACCGGCCCCGTCTTGCCACCGGGCTCCCCGCCCTGGCCCTGCTGCTCGCCGTCTCGGGCTGCTTCTCAGCAGACGACACGGCGCACGCAGCGGTTCCCACCCCTGACGCCAAGGTCACCGACCTGTGCCGCAACCTGCACAAAAGGCTTCCGGACACGGTGGACGGGCACGGAAGGAACGACCCCTCTCCGCGGTCCGAGCTGACCGCGGGGTGGGGAGATCCGGCGATCATACTGCGCTGCGGTGTCGAACGGCCCGCGCTGATGGACGACCCCCAGGCCCTGCCGGTGAAGGTGAACGGCGTGGGCTGGGCGTACGAGAAGCGCGACGACGGCACGCAGGTGCTCACGACGACGCTGCGGGTCGCCTACGTGGAGGTCACCCTGCCCAAGGAGCTGGCTGCCGAGGGGGCCTCGCCCCTGGTCGACTTCGCCGGTCCCGTCAAGAAGGCGATCCCCGAAGGGATCGCCGACTGACGTGCGTGCTTCGCTACGGGGCTAGCGCAGTCCCGTGGAGCGGTTCAGCGCCGCCTGGATGAGGCGGTCCACCAGCTCCGGGTAGCTCACCCCGCTCTCCTGCCACATGCGCGGGTACATGGAGATCGGGGTGAAGCCGGGCAGCGTGTTGATCTCGTTGATCACGAACTCGCCGTCCTCGGTGAGGAAGAAGTCGGCGCGCACGAGGCCCTCGCAGGACGCCGCGTCGAACGCCTCGACCGCGAGCCGCTGCACCTCGGCCGTCTGCTCGTCGGTGAGCGGCGCGGGCACGATGCCGGACGCCGAGTCGATGTACTTGGCCTCGAAGTCGTAGAAGTCGTGGGCCTGGACCGGCGGGATCTCGGCCGGCACGCTCGCGCGCGGCCCGTCCTCGAACTCCAGGACTCCGCACTCGATCTCGCGGCCGACGAGCGCCGCCTCCACGATGATCTTCGGGTCGTGGCTGCGGGCCTCCTCGATCGCCTCGTCGAGGCCCTCGAAGGAGTCGACCTTGGTGATGCCGATCGACGAACCCGCGCGCGCGGGCTTGATGAACAGCGGCCAGCCCTGCTCGCCGACGAAGTCCGCGATGCGGCGCCGCGACCCTTCCCGGTCGCTCTCCCACTCGCGCGGCCGGATCACCAGGTAGGGGCCGACCTTCAGCCCGAACGAGGTGAACACCCGCTTCATGTAGTCCTTGTCCTGGCCGACGGCCGAGGACAGGACGCCACAGCCGACGTACGGCGTCCCGGACAGGTCGAGCAGGCCCTGGATGGTGCCGTCCTCGCCGTACGGGCCGTGCAGGACGGGGAACACGACGTCGACGTCGCCGAGGACCTTGGGCACGGAGCCGGGCTCCGTGTAGACGACCTCGCGGCTCGACGGGTCGACGGGCAGCACGACCCCGCCCTCGGCGGACTCGGCGAGGGCGGCGACGTCCGGCACCTTGCGGTCGGTGATGGCCATCCGATCGGGATCGTCGGCCGTCAGCGCCCAACGTCCCTCCCGCGTGATGCCGATCGGCAGCACGTCGTACTTGGTGCGGTCGATGGCCCGCAGTACGGCGCCTGCGGTGACGACGGAAACGCCGTGCTCGGAGCTGCGACCGCCGAAGACGACGGCCACACGGGGCTTCTGGCCCGACGGGCGGCTGCTCTGGGGAAGGTTCTCGCTGCTCATATCGCGTTGAGCGTACCTGCTGGTAGCAGCGGAGTCAGCGTCCGGCGAGCCCCGCGTCAGCGCCGTTCGGGCTTGGCGCTGCGCGACATCATCTCCTTCAGGGCGACGACCGGGGACTTCCCCTCGTGCACGATGCCGACGACGGTTTCGGTGATCGGCATGTCGACGCCGTGCCGGCGTGCCAGGTCGAGCACCGACTCACAGGACTTGACACCCTCGGCGGTCTGCTTGGTGACCGCGATGGTCTCCTGGAGGGTCATGCCCTTGCCCAGGTTGGTGCCGAAGGTGTGGTTGCGCGACAGGGGCGAGGAGCAGGTGGCGACGAGGTCGCCGAGGCCCGCGAGCCCGGAGAAGGTGAGCGGGTCGGCACCCATCGCGAGGCCGAGCCGGGTGGTCTCGGCGAGCCCGCGCGTGATGAGCGAGCCCTTCGCGTTGTCGCCGAGGCCCATGCCGTCGGCGATGCCGACGGCGAGCCCGATGACGTTCTTCACGGCTCCGCCGAGCTCGCAGCCGATCACGTCGGTGTTCGTGTACGGCCGGAAGTACGGCGTGTGGCAGGCGGTCTGGAGGCGCTGCGCAACCGATTCGTCGCGGCAGGCGACGACGGCGGCGGCGGGCATCCGGGCGGCGATCTCCCGGGCGAGGTTGGGGCCCGTGACGATCGCGATGCGGTCCTCGCCGACCTTGGTGACGTCCTCGATGACCTCGCTCATCCGCATCGCGGAGCCGAGTTCGACACCCTTCATGAGGGAGACGAGGACCGTGCCGGGCGCGAGCAGCGGCGTCCACTCGGCGAGGTTGGCGCGCAGCGTCTGCGAGGGCACGGCGAGCACCGTGAACTCGGCGCCGTCCGCGGCTTGTGCGGCGTCCGCGGTGGCCCTGATGCTGCCCGGGAGTTCGACGCCGGGGAGGTAATCGGGGTTCGTACGCGTGGAGTTGACCGCTTCGGCGAGTTCGGGCCTGCGCGCCCACAGGGTGACGTCGCACCCCGCGTCGGCGAGCACCATGGCGAAGGCCGTACCCCAGGAGCCGGTTCCGAAGACGGCTGCCTTGACGGGTGGGGTCACTTGCTCTCCTCAGGACTTCCGTGCTCGATGACCGGCGAACCGGCCTGTTCCGTAAGGGTGTTGACCTCGGCGGCCTTACGGCGCTGCGCGATGCGCGCCTCACGGGGGTCGTAACGCCGCTGCGGGGGCTGCTCGCCGCGCAGTTCACCGAGCAGTCCGGTGATCGCCGTCATGATGACCTCGGTTGCCTCCTTGAGGAGTTCCGGGGTCATCTCCTTGTCGTAGAAGCGCTCCAGGTCGACCGGCGGTCCGGCGAGGACGTGGTGCGTCTTGCGCGGCAGCAGGTCGGGCTTCTTCGCGTATGGCGCGAGCACGAGGTTGGCGCCCCACTGGGCGACGGGAATCACGGGGCACTTGGTCTGCAGTGCCACGCGCGCGACGCCCGTCTTGGCGGTCATGGGCCACAGGTCCGGATCGCGGGTGAGGGTGCCCTCGGGGTAGAAGGCGACGCACTCCCCGCGCTCGACGGCGTCGATGGCGGCACGGAACGCGCTGAGCGCATTCGTGGTCTCGCGGTAGACGGGGATCTGTCCGGTGCCGCGCATGATGGCGCCGATGAACCCCTTCTTGAAGAGCCCGTGCTTGGCGAGGAATCGCGGAACGCGTCCGGTGTTGTACTGGAAGTGCGCGTACGCGAACGGGTCCAGATGCGAATTGTGGTTCACCGCGGTAATAAAGCCGCCTTCGGCCGGAATGTTCTCCATTCCGCGCCAGTCCCGCTTGATCAGAACCACGAGCGGCGGTTTAGCGATGACCGCCGCCAGGCGGTACCAGAAGCCGATTCTGCGGCGGGACACTCGGACACCTTCCTCTATGGACCTTTGAAGGCCCTCTCGGACCTGGTCAGCCGCACAAGTGTCGCCCCGGGCCGCCGGTCTGTCGAGAACACCGTACGCCCGCACGTTTATGCCCACCTCACGCGCCGGGCCACAATGAGCGCGACCAGAAGGGACGGACCTCACGTGCAGTGGACCCTGGTGATCCCGCTGAAACCCCTGGTGCGGGCCAAGAGCAGGCTGGCGCCCACGGCGGGTGACGGGGTGCGTCCCGGACTCGCGCTCGCGTTTGCGCAGGACACCGTGGCCGCCGCGACCGCCTCGGCCGGGGTGCGGGATGTGGTGGTAGTCACGGACGACGAGCTTGCCGGGAGGGAGTTGGCCGCCCTGGGTGCCCTGATCGTCCCCGATGCCCCGGGAGCGGGCCTGAACGCCGCCCTGGCGCACGGTGCGGCGGCGGCGCGGGCCCGGCGCCCGGACGCGGCCGTCGCGGCGCTCAACGCCGATCTGCCGGCTCTGCGGTCGGCGGAATTGTCCCGGGTTCTCGCGGAGGCCGCGCTATTTCCCCGCGCATTTCTCCCCGATAGGGCGGGAATCGGGACGACTCTTCTCAGTGCGGGTCCCGGCAATGAATTGCGCCCGGCATTCGGCACCGCGTCCCGAGCCCGTCATGCCGCCTCCGGCGCGGTGGAACTCCCGCTGACGGGTGTCGATTCCGTCCGCCAGGACGTGGACACCGGCGAGGACCTGCGGGCGGCGCTGTCGCTCGGCGTCGGCCCGCGCACCGCGGGGGCGGCCGCCGGGCTGCTGATCCCGGACTGAGTACGCTGCCTGCATGCAGGCCACCGCGTACACATACGACTCCGACTCCCGCTCCGGCAGCGTGCTGCTCGACGACGGCACCCCCCTGCCCTTCGACGCCCCGGCGTTCGACGCGGGCGGCCTCCGGCTGCTGCGCCCCGGGCAGCGGGTCCGTATCGAGGTCGAGGGTGAGGGCGAGGCGCGGCGCATCACCCTGGTGACGCTGCAGACGCTCTGAACCCCTTCTGAACTGGGCCTTCGCACGAACTGGGCCTTCGCGAAACACCGCGGGCCGGGCTCCCCTAGGGGAGCCCGGCCCGGCGCGTGAGGGGCCCTTGAGGCCGTCGCCCTTACTTCTTGCGGGCGGTGGTCTTCTTGGCGGTCGTCTTGCGCGCAGTGGACTTCTTGGCGGGCGCCTTCTTGGCCGCGGCCTTCTTGGCGGGCGCCGTCTTCTTCGCCGTGGCCTTCTTCGCGGCGGTCTTCGCCGGGGCGGCCTTCTTGGCGGTGGTCTTCTTCGCCGTGGCCGCGGCCTTCTTGGCGGTGGTCTTCTTCGCCGCCGCCGTGGTCTTCTTCGCCGTCGTCTTCTTGGCGGTGACCTTCTTGGCGGTGGTCTTCTTCGCCGCCGCCTTCTTGGCGGTCGTGGCCTTCTTGGCCGCGGCCTTCTTGACCGTCGCCGAAGCGCCGCCGGTCAGGCTGCCCTTGGGCGCCTTCTTCACGGCCACGTCGTTCTTCGGGAGCTTCTTCGAGCCCGCGACGAGGTCCTTGAAGCCCTGACCGGCACGGAAACGCGGAACGGAGGTCTTCTTGACCCGCACGCGCTCGCCCGTCTGCGGGTTGCGCGCGTAACGGGCCGGGCGGTCGACCTTCTCGAACGAGCCGAAGCCGGTGACCGAGACCCGGTCCCCGCTGACGACGGCACGGACGAGGGCGTCCAGGACCGCGTCGACGGCGTCCGCGGCCTGCTGACGGCCGCCGACCTTGTCGGCAATCGCTTCTACGAGCTGCGCCTTGTTCACGTCTTCCCCTTCGGAGACATTGCCGGAACGTATCCAGTCCGGCTTTTTCGCACGTTAGGCAGATATATACCGCAAATCAAACACGAAACGGGCTAATCACCCTTGTGCCGCAACGAACTCGGGCTGTCTCGAAGTTCTTCAGTGGTCCTCTTGTGGGAATCGACCCTCGTCGAGGTCCACCATGAATCGGTCCAGTCGCCTTGCCGCACCGGCGAGATCGTGCTTGGCCGCGGCCGTAATGACCAGCAGCTTCCGGGTCAGCGCCATCCGTACGCCCTCCGGGACTTGCAGTGCGCGCACTCTGGAGTGCGCTTCCTTGAGTTGGTCCGCGACCGCCGCATAGAGCTGGAGTTGGCCGTCGTGTTCCATGCACAGATTGTGCCATCTGGGGCGAGTTGTCGCCTCCGCAGGGGGTAACTGCCGTCCCTGGCGGGGCTCCTGGACCCCTTCGCGGGGCATGCGCGCACGAGCGCCACGGGTCGCACGTACGTCGTGAACTCCCTTGAACGCAAGGCGAGTTGAGACCCCCGGAACGACACTTGGCGAGCGGCCGGAGGCCGGACACAGCTGTACCCCCAACCGTCCACGATTGGGGGTACAGATGCTTGTTGCGATGGCCGGAATCAGCCTTGCAGAGTTCAGATCTGCACGGTCTGCGGCTTGAACGACGGACGCTTGGACTCGTAGTCCGCGATGTCGCCCTCGTTCTGGAGCGTGATGCTGATGTCGTCCAGGCCGTTCAGCAGCCGCCAGCGCGCGTTCTCGTCGAGTTCGAAGGCGGCGGTGACGCCCTCGGCCCGTACTTCACGCGCCTGAAGGTCGACCGTGATCTCGGCCTGGGGGTCGTTCTCCACGAGGCTCTGCAGCGCGTCCACGACCTTCTGGTCGAGCACCACCGTGAGCAGGCCGTTCTTGAGCGAATTGCCGCGGAAGATGTCGGCGAACCGCGAGGAGATGACGGCCTTGAAACCGTAGTTCTGCAGCGCCCACACCGCGTGCTCGCGGGAGGATCCGGTGCCGAAGTCGGGACCTGCCACCAGGACCGTGGCGCCCTCGCGTTCGGCCTTGTTCAGCACGAACTCGGGGTCCTTGCGCCAGGCCTCGAAGAGCCCGTCCTCAAAACCGTCCCTGGTGACCTTCTTGAGCCAGTGGGCGGGGATGATCTGGTCGGTGTCGACGTTGCTGCGGCGCAGCGGTACGGCCCGGCCGGTGTGCGTGGTGAATGCTTCCATGGCTGATCAGACTCCAGCGGGCGTACGGGCGTCAGTGTCGGACAGGTCGGCCGGAGAGGCCAGATGGCCGAGCACGGCGGTGGCTGCGGCGACCTGGGGCGAGACCAGGTGGGTACGGCCACCCTTGCCCTGCCGGCCCTCGAAGTTGCGGTTCGAGGTGGACGCGGAGCGCTCGCCGGGGGCGAGTTGGTCGGGGTTCATGCCCAGGCACATCGAGCAGCCCGCGTGCCGCCATTCGGCGCCGGCCTCCTTGAAGACCTTGTCCAGGCCCTCGGAGACGGCCTGCAGACCCACCCGCGCGGAGCCGGGAACGACCAGCATCCGTACGCCGTCGGCGACTTTGCGGCCACCGACGATCTCGGCGACGGCGCGCAGGTCCTCGATGCGGCCGTTGGTGCACGAACCTACGAAGACGGTGTCGACCTTGACGTCGCGCAGCGGCTGCCCGGCGGTCAACCCCATGTATTCCAGGGCCTTTTCGGCGGCGTGGCGCTCCGAAGCGTCCTCGTACGAAGCAGGGTCGGGGACGTGCGCCGACAGGGGTGAGCCCTGGCCGGGGTTGGTGCCCCAGGTGACGAACGGCGACAGCGCCGCGGCGTCGATGACGACCTCGGCGTCGAATTCCGCGTCGTCGTCCGACTTCAGCGTCTTCCAGTACGCAACCGCTGCGTCCCAGTCCTCGCCCTCGGGCGCGTGCGCACGGCCCTCGAGGTAGGCGAAGGTGGTCTCGTCGGGGGCGATCATGCCCGCGCGGGCACCGGCCTCGATCGACATGTTGCAGATGGTCATGCGGGCTTCCATCGAGAGCTTCTCGATGGCGGAGCCGCGGTACTCCAGGATGTAGCCCTGGCCGCCGCCCGTACCGATCTTCGCGATGATGGCGAGGATCAGGTCCTTGGCGGTGACGCCCTCGGGCAGCTCGCCGTCGACGGTGATGGCCATCGTGCGGGGACGGGCCAGCGGCAGCGTCTGGGTCGCCAGGACGTGCTCGACCTGAGAGGTGCCGATACCGAAGGCCAGCGCGCCGAACGCGCCGTGCGTGGACGTGTGGGAGTCGCCGCAGACGACCGTGGTGCCCGGCTGGGTCAGGCCCAGCTGGGGGCCGACGACGTGCACGACTCCCTGCTCGACGTCACCCAGCGAGTGCAGGCGCACACCGAAGTCGGCACAGTTCTTGCGCAGCGTCTCCAGCTGGGCGCGCGAGACCGGGTCCGCGATCGGCTTGTCGATATCGAGGGTCGGGGTGTTGTGATCCTCGGTGGCGATGGTGAGGTCGAGGCGCCGCACCTGGCGACCGGTCTGGCGCAGGCCGTCGAAGGCCTGCGGGCTGGTCACCTCGTGCAGCAGGTGCAGATCGATGAAGAGGAGGTCGGGCTCGCCCTCGGCGCGCCGGACGACGTGGTCGTCCCAGACCTTCTCCGCGAGTGTCCTACCCATCGCTTTCCCTCCGGCCGGCATCGTGAGCCGGCCCAACTAGAGATCGTGGTCGCCGACGTCCGTACCCCTCGTACCGGACGTGAACGTCCCGGCCCGTTGGTCTGCGGGCCGCTGTACGTACAGGGTGTCAAGTTTCACGGGAAATTGAACTTGCGTTTCACAGAGTGAGACGCGAGTATCGACGCATGGACAACTCTAGCGGCGTCGGCGTTCTGGACAAGGCGGCCCTTGTTCTCAGCGCCCTGGAGTCCGGTCCGGCCACCCTCGCGGGGCTGGTCGCGGCGACCGGACTGGCAAGACCCACGGCTCACCGTCTCGCCGTGGCACTGGAACACCACCGCATGGTGGCGCGTGACATGCAGGGCCGTTTCATCCTCGGCCCGCGCATGGCCGAGCTGGCCGCGGCGGCGGGCGAGGACCGCCTGCTCGCGACGGCGGGCCCGGTACTCACCCACCTACGCGACGTGACGGGCGAGAGCGCGCAGCTCTATCGCCGACAGGGCGACATGCGTATCTGCGTCGCGGCCGCCGAGCGCCTGTCGGGCCTGCGGGACACCGTCCCCGTGGGCTCCACGCTCACGATGAAGGCGGGCTCGTCGGCGCAGATCCTGATGGCCTGGGAGGAGCCCGAGCGCCTTCACCGCGGCCTCCAGGGCGCCCGCTTCACGGCGACCGCCCTGTCGGGCGTACGGCGCCGCGGCTGGGCCCAGTCGATCGGCGAGCGGGAGCCGGGCGTCGCGTCCGTCTCCGCGCCGGTGCGCGGCCCCTCGAACCGCGTCGTCGCGGCGGTCTCGGTCTCCGGACCGATCGAGCGCCTGACGCGCCACCCGGGCCGGATGCACGCGCAGGCCGTCATCGACGCGGCGGGCCGCCTCTCCGAGGCCCTGCGCCGCACCGGCTGACCCTCCTCCACCACACCGCTCCCCCTCGGGCCGGCCGCTTCAACGCCGCAGCGACCGGCCCGAGTTGAGACTCGGCTGGACTTCACGGGCACACGCTCCGGGTAACACGAAGAGGCCCTCCCCTGCTGGGGAGGGCCTCTTGCTGTCTTGTACCCCCGACCGGATTCGAACCGGCGCTACCGCCTTGAGAGGGCGGCGTGCTAGGCCGCTACACAACGGGGGCAAGGATCTTGTGATGCCACACGATCCAGCTGGGCTACCAGGACTCGAACCTAGAACAACGGAACCAGAAACCGTCGTGTTGCCAATTACACCATAGCCCAATGAGATCCAGGCCTGGATGGCCCGATCAGTACCCCCGACCGGATTCGAACCGGCGCTACCGCCTTGAGAGGGCGGCGTGCTAGGCCGCTACACAACGGGGGCCCTAGCGATCCTGCATGAGAAACAGCGGGTGCGACCCGGACTGTCCCCCTGGGAAGGATCTGTACCCCCGACCGGATTCGAACCGGCGCTACTGCCTTGAGAGGGCAGCGTGCTAGGCCGCTACACAACGGGGGCTTTGCGAATCTGGAATCCGCGATGCAGATAAGCTCTGCGAGCTGGCCTACCAGGACTCGAACCTAGACTAACGGAACCAGAAACCGTCGTGCTGCCAATTACACCATAGGCCATCAAAAAGCAACCCCCTGCGAGGGTTCTGTTTGATTTACGCTTCCGGGTCCGGCCTGTCGGCCCGTTTCCCTTGGCGCAGGAAGAACATTACCCGAAGGTGGACGGCGCTCCAAAACGGGTATCCGGGGCCAGCAGGGCGGGGAGCTGGTCGAGCGCCGTGATGCGCGTGAGTTCGGGACGGCCGCCGGTCCGCGCACGGTCCAGCCAGATGCCGGTGAGCCCCGCCTCCTCGGCGCCGCGGGCGTCGGTGTCGGGCTGGTCGCCGACGTACGCGACCTCGCGCGGGGGCAGTTCCAGGGCCTCGCAGGCGGCGTGGAAGGCGGCGGCCTGCGGTTTGGCCACGCCGAGTTCGGCGGCGCAGACGACGGCCTCGAAGCGGTCCCTGACGCCGAGGACGCGCAGCTTGCGGTCCTGGTTGTGCAGCGAGGAGTTGGACAGGACCGCGTGCCGGTAGCGGTCCGCGAGGAGGTCGAGCACGGGGACGGTGTCGGGGAACAGCGCCCAGGCGGCCTCGTAGTGGACGATGTAGCGCCCGAACCAGGCGTCGGCCTCGGCGTCACCCATGGTGGCGGCGCCGTCGGCGCCGCGCCCCACGAAGGCCCGTACGCGATCGCGGCGCTGCCCCTCCCAGTCGGTCTCGCCCGACTCGAAGCGCGCCCAGTGCTCCTGGGTGAGGGTGCGCCAACGGGCGAGGGCCTGGCCGACGGAGGCGAATCCGTCGGCCAGGCCCTCGGCCCGAAGGTGTTCCCGCATTCCCGCGCGGTCCGCGTTCGCGTAGTCGAAGATCGTGTCGTCTACGTCCCACAGGACCGCGCGGATCGGCATGTGTCCGAGCTTAGCCAGACTGCTGCGCCGCCAGCTTCGCCAGGGCGCCGTCGATGCGGGCCATGGTCTTCTCCTTGCCGAGGATCTCCAGGGACTCGAAGAGGGGCAGGCCGACCGTGCGGCCGGTGACGGCGACGCGGACCGGGGCCTGCGCCTTGCCGAGCTTGAGGCCGTGCTCCTCGCCGGCGGCCAGGACGGCCTCCTTGAGGGCATCGGCGGAGGTCCAGTCGGCGGCGAAGAGCTTGGCGCGGGCCGAGCTCAGGAGGCCGGCCGGGTCGCCCTTCATCGCCTTGGTCCAGGACGCCTCGTCCTCCACCGGCTCCTTGAGGAACAGGAAGTCGACGTTGGCCGTGATGTCGGACAGGACCGTCACACGGGTCTGCGCGTGGGGGGCGATGGCCTCCCAGGCCGCCTGGTCGAAGTCCTCGGGCGCCCAGTTGGCGAACGGGGCGCGCAGCCACGGCTCGCAGGCCGCCGCGAACGCCTTCGCGTCCAGCATGCGGATGTGGTCGCCGTTGATCGACTCGGCCTTCTTGAGGTCGAAGCGCGCCGGGTTCGCGTTGACGTCCGCGAGGTCGAACTTCGCGACCATGTCCTCGATGGAGAAGACGTCCTGATCGGCCGAGAAGGACCAGCCGAGCAGGGACAGGTAGTTGAGCAGTCCCTCGGGCAGGAAGCCGCGCTCGCGGTAGAGGTTGAGCGAGGCCTGCGGGTCGCGCTTCGAGAGCTTCTTGTTGCCCTCGCCCATGACGTACGGGAGGTGGCCGAAGGCGGGGATGAGCTTCGCGATGCCGAGCTCGGTGAGCGCCTTGTAGAGGGCGATCTGGCGGGGCGTGGAGGAGAGCAGGTCCTCGCCGCGCAGGACGTGGGTGATCTCCATCAGGGCGTCGTCGACCGGGTTGACCAGCGTGTACAGCGGGGCGCCGTTCGCGCGGACGATGCCGAAGTCCGGGACGTTCTCCGGCTGGTAGGTGATCTCGCCGCGGACCAGGTCCTCGAAGGTGATCGCCTCGTCGGGCATGCGGAAGCGGACGATGGGCTGCCGGCCCTCGGCCTCGTACGCGGCGATCTGCTCGGCGCTCAGGTCGCGGCAGTGGCCGTCGTAACCGGAGGGCTTGCCGGCGGCGCGGGCGGCGTCGCGGCGGGCGTCGAGCTCCTCGGTGGAGCAGTAGCAGCGGTACGCGTGGCCGGCGGCCAGGAGCTTCTCGGCGACGTCCCGGTAGATGTCCATGCGCTGCGACTGGCGGTACGGCGCGTGGGGGCCGCCGACCTCGGGACCCTCGTCCCAGTCGAAGCCCAGCCAGCGCATCGAGTCGAGGAGCTGCTCGTACGACTCCTCGGAGTCGCGGGCCGCGTCGGTGTCCTCGATACGGAAGACCAGGGAGCCCTGGTTGTGCCGGGCGTAGGCCCAGTTGAACAGCGCCGTGCGGACCAGGCCCACGTGGGGGTTGCCGGTCGGGGACGGACAGAAACGTACGCGAGGGGGTACCCCCTGGTCGAGCGGATTCGAGAGCTGGGGGGAGTTCGCGTTAGCCACGCTTGATCACCTTGTTGGTGAGAGTGCCGATGCCTTCGATGGTGACGGCGACCTCGTCGCCGACGTTGAGCGGGCCGACCCCTTCCGGGGTGCCCGTGAGGATCACGTCGCCGGGGAGCAGCGTCATGGCCTCGGAGATGTTGACGATCAGGTCCTCGATCGAGTGGATCATCTGGGACGTGCGGCCGAGCTGGCGCTGCTGTCCGTTGACCGTGCACTGGATCGTCAGGTCGCTGGGGTCGAGGTCCGTCTCCACCCAGGGGCCGAGCGGGCAGGAGGTGTCGAAGCCCTTGGCCCTGGCCCACTGCTTCTCGCGCTTCTGGACGTCACGCGCGGTGACGTCGTTCGCGCAGGTGTAGCCGAGGATGACGTCCTTGACGCGCTCGCGCGGGACCTCGCGGCACATGCGGCCGATGACGACGGCGAGCTCGGCCTCGTGGTGCAGTTCCTGCGAGAAGGAGGGGTACGCGATCTGGTCGCCGGGGCCGATCACCGAGGTGGACGGCTTGAAGAACGCGAAGGGGGCGTCCGGGACCTCGTTGCCCAGTTCCTTCGCGTGTTCCGCGTAGTTGCGGCCGAAGGCGACGACCTTGTTCGGGAGCACCGGCGGCAGAAGCCTGACCTTGCTCAGCGGGACCTTCGTGCCGGAGAGTTCGAAGTCCGCGAACGGGATGCCCTTGATGATGTCGAGGACAAGCTCGTCAGGCTTGTCGCCCTCGACCGCGCCGAAGGCGACATTGCCGTCGATGGAGAATCTGGCGATGCGCACGGGTTGGCTGCGCCCCTTTGCTTGCTTGTGCCTGGTGGAGTGTGACGCTTCAGGCTAACGCGGGCGCGCGGGCGCCATCCCGTTGTATTGCGGCGCACCGCCGGTGGGGACTTGTCGCGCCCACGCGGCGGAGCCGCACATCGCACGGTCCCGCGCCCTCGGGGCGCGTGTTTCAGGGGCGCTTCCTCATGCCGCCGGAGTCGTCTCCGGTGCTTCCATCAGGATGGCGCGGCGCGGGTTGGCGGTCTGCGCGGGGAGGTCGACGGAGTACTCCGGCTGCTCCGGTGCCGCCTGCAGCTCGTCGGCGTCCTTGAGGTGCATCAGCGTCGTACGCCGCGGGTTGGCGATGTTGCGGAACATCGCGGACTTCACAGTCTTCATGTGTCGCTCGTGACCTTGTCGGTGCGGGCGCCCGCAGGGCGCCGGTTGTCGGATTCGCCATCCCTGTAAAGCGTCAGGCTAAACATCTGATTCCCGTCGAAAGACAGGAAGAGACGATGTTCTTCATGTGAGTTTCCTCACCAGAGGGCGGGCAAAAGTTTCAATTCGGACCCGAAGTGCGCCGTACCGAAACGGGCATTCCGCCACTGAAGCCACCATTCCGCTCCCGATCATGGCGACTGGGGCACCCCCGGGGCGTAGGTGGAACGTCAGCAAAAGTCCCTTATCGACGAGATCACTTTCTACGTCTCGTGACACACCCCTCACACGGCGTCACACTCGTCCCGCGCTGACGCTCGGCCCTTGTTGGAGATCCTGCACTGTGCTGGAATTCGCGGGACCGCCGCGAGATCGAGCCGGCGCGCACGGGGCGCAACGCAGCGCCGAGTCGCGGCGGGAAGGGGGAGCAGCGCCGGTCACCGACGACCGAAGGGGGCGTGTTCGCTCGCCCCCGAACTACGCCGACACCGTCCCGTCCGCGCACGCGGGGGACGCCTGGTCCAGAGGTTGCGACGCTAGTGCAGGGACGTAAGAACAGGGATGGCAGCGCTGCGGCGGAGCCGGAGCCGCGCGGCGGGACTGGCCCGATGACAGGCAGTTCCTCGCCCCAGCACGCCCAGAACCCGGGCCGGACCGCCTCCGTCGAGGGCAGTACCGCCTCCTCGGCCGCGCCCAAGGCCGCCGCGAAGCCGAAGAGCCCGAGCGGCCCCGGCTCGCGAATAGCGCTGCGCAACTGGCGTATCTCCACCCGCCTGGTGTCGCTGCTCGCCCTCCCCGTGGTCGCCGCGACCTCCCTCGGCGCGCTGCGTATCGGCGAGTCGATGAGCGACATCCAGCAGCTCGACAACATGAAGCTGCTGACCGACATGACCAAGCAGGCCACCGAGCTCGCGTCCGCGCTCCAGGAGGAGCGCGACCAGTCGGCGGGCCCGCTGGCCAACGGCGGCAAGGCGACCGAGGACTACACCGTCAAGGGAGCGCGCGAGAAGACCGACCGCGCGCGCAAGGCCTTCATGGAAGGCACGTACGAGATCACCGACGGGACCAGCAACAGCGGTCTCGACGGTGTGCAGGACCACGTCACGCAGATCGCCGGCCAGCTCAACAATCTCAAGGGCATCCGGCAGGACGCGTTCAAGGACCGCAGCACCTCGTCCCAGACGATCGACGCCTACAGCCGCCTCGTCGAGCAGCTCCTGTCGCTGTCCACCGACATGGCGCAGGCGACCAGCAACCCCGAGATGATCAAGCGCACGCGCGCCCTGGCGTCGTTCTCCTCCGCCAAGGAGTACGCGTCCGTGCAGCGCGCCGTCATCGCGGCCGCCCTGCCCCCGAACGACCGTGACTTCGGCAAGCTCTCCGAGACCGACCGCCGCTACGGCGAGTCCGCGCTGGAGAACCAGGAGTCCGACCTCAAGGGCTTCAGCTCCGTCTACGGAAACGTCGCCGCCACCGAGCTGATGAAGCCCATCGACTCGGGCAACGCGACGATCAAGGCCGCCGACCAGTACGCCCGCCGTGCCCTCAGCCAGGAGGGCGGCATCAGGATCCAGGACAAGCGGTCCTACAAGGACTGGGTCGACGCGGACAGCCAGCGTCTGCAGGAAATGTCGAAGATCGAGCTGACGCTGCTCAACCAGATGGAGCAGCAGGCCCGCGAGCTGCGCAACGAGTCCGAGCGCACGGCCATCATCAACGGTGCGCTGATCCTGCTCGTCCTCGGCGTCTCGCTCGTCGGCGCGTTCGTCGTGGCCCGGTCCATGATCCGCTCGCTGCGCCGGCTCCAGGACACCGCGACCAAGGTCGCCCAGGACCGGCTGCCCGAGCTGGTCAAGCAGCTGTCCGAGTCGGACCCGCAGGACGTCGACACCTCCGTCGAGTCCGTCGGTGTGCACTCGCGCGACGAGATCGGCCAGGTGGCCTCGGCCTTCGACGACGTGCACCGCGAGGCGGTCCGTCTGGCCGCCGAGCAGGCCCTGCTGCGAGGCAACGTCAACGCGATGTTCACCAACCTCTCGCGCCGTTCGCAGGGTCTTATCCAGCGCCAGCTCTCGCTCATCTCCGAGCTGGAGTCGCGCGAGGCCGACCCCGACCAGCTGTCCTCTCTGTTCAAGCTCGACCACCTCGCGACCCGCATGCGCCGTAACGGCGAGAACCTCCTCGTTCTCGCCGGTGAGGAGCCCGGCCGCCGCTGGACCCGCCCGGTCCCGCTGGTCGACGTCCTGCGCGCCGCCGCCTCCGAGGTGGAGCAGTACGAGCGCATCGAGCTGGCCTCGGTCCCCACGACCGAGGTCGCCGGACGCGTCGTCAACGACCTCGTGCACCTGCTCGCCGAGCTGCTCGAGAACGCGACCTCGTTCTCGTCGCCGCAGACCAAGGTCAAGGTCACCGGTCACGCGCTGCCCGACGGCCGTGTGCTCATCGAGATCCACGACACCGGTATCGGCCTCTCCCCGGAGGACCTCGCCGCGATCAACGAGCGGCTCGCGTCGCCGCCCACCGTGGACGTGTCGGTCTCGCGCCGCATGGGTCTGTTCGTGGTCGGCCGTCTGTCGCAGCGTCACGGCATCCGTATCCAGCTCCGCCCGTCCGACTCCGGTGGCACGACGGCCCTCGTCATGCTGCCCGTCGACGTCGCCCAGGGCGGCAAGAAGGCTCCTGGCAAGCCCGGTCCCGGTGCCGCCTCCGGTGGTCCCGCCGCCGCGCAGGCCGCCGCCGGTGTGGCCGCCGCACGGCGTGGGGTCGGCCCGGGTGCGCAGGGCGGTCCGGGTGGCCCCGGTGGCACGGGCCGGCTCGGTGCAGGTCCCGGCGCGGCGCGTCCGCAGGTCGCGGGCTCGGGTCCGCGCGCTGCGCTGCCCGGCCGTGACGGCAGCGGCCCGCAGGCCGGTGGCCCGCAGGCACCTCAGTCCCAGCAGCCGCAGCAGTCGCCTCAGCAGGGTCGTCCGGCTCCGGCCGGCGCGTTCGGCGCGCAGGGTCTGCAGGGCGGTCCCGGCCAGGGTCAGCCGCAGGGCCAGGGCCTCGGCCAGGGCCCGGGCCCGGGCCAGAACGGTCCCGTGCCGCCCCAGCAGCGTACGAACCAGGCGCCCGAGCAGGGCCGCCGGCCGGTCCTGCCGCCGCGTGGCGGTCCCCGCGCCGAGCTGCCCGGGGGCAACAACCCCCAGCCGCGCGTGCCGAGTTGGGGCAACGACGACGCGCAGCCGCCGGTGCCGCGCGCCTCGCTGGACGCGCCTCGCGGGCACGAGGAGCCGGACTCCACGTCGCAGTTCCCGCGGGTGGACGACCGCCAGGGCCCCGGCTCGACGGCCGAGTTCGCCCGGCCCGACTTCGACGGGCCCCGTCCCGGCGGGCCCGCCCCGCACGACCACGGTCAGGGTCAGGGCCAGGACACGGGGGCGTTCGTCCGTAACGACGTCTTCGGCGGCCACCAGGGCCAGTCGCAGAACCCGAACCACCAGCACCCCCAGAACCAGCCGCAGAACCCCAACCACCAGAGCGGCCAGTTCGCGGCGCCCGGCTTCGGTGACGGTCTGCGCCCCGGCGCTCAGGACCCGTCCGCCACCGGCCAGTTCGCGGCCCCCGGTCAGAACAACTCCGGGCATCCGCGCCAGGACGGCCAGTTCCCCGGCGGCGACGGCTTCGGGCAGCCGCAGCAGGGACAGGGCCAGGGCCAGCCGCTGGGCCGCCCCGGCGGTCCCGCCCGCGACCTGCCGCAGCTCGGCTCCCGGGACGCGGCGGACTTCTCGATGCCGCGACCGCCCGTCCAGGGCGGTCAGGACCAGGGCTTCCCGGCGCAGCCGCAGGCCCCCGGCCGGCAGGACGACCTGCCGCCCGCCGGACCCGGCGACGGCCGCACGCCTCTCTTCGACACCCTTGAGACCAACTGGTTCCACGGCCAGCAGCCGGGCCAGCAGGACCGGCCGCAGGCGCCCGCACCCCAGCAGAACAACGGCCGGCCGGGCGGCCTGCCGCAGCGCTCGCCGCAGCAGCCCCAGCCGCCCGCCGCCTCCCCCGCGCCCGCCCGCCCGGCGGCCGCCGCACCCGCGGCGCCCCAGCAGGCTCAGGCGCCCGCCAACTGGCGCCAGTCGCCCAACGACGAGCTCGGCCGCCAGGCCGAGCGGGTCCGCCAGCCCTCGGCCGGCGGAGTCACCGTCTCCGGGCTTCCGCGTCGCGTCCCGCGTGCGAACCTCGTCGCGGGTACGGCTCAGCAGCAACAGCACCAAACCGGTCCGCAGGTCTCGCGTTCGCCTGATGACGTTCGCGGCCGGCTGACCAATCTCCGTCGGGGCATCCAGCAGGGTCGCCAGGCCGGTACGGGCCAGACCGGCAGCTTCCCCAGCCCCACTCACCAGCAGGAGCGTTAGTTGACCCAGATGAGCCAGGCGGCACAGAACCTGAACTGGTTGATCACCAACTTCGTGGACAACACGCCGGGGGTCTCCCACACCGTCGTCGTGTCCGCGGACGGCCTGCTGCTCGCCATGTCGGAGGGGTTCCCCCGGGACCGCGCCGACCAGCTGGCCGCCGTCGCTTCGGGCCTCACCTCGCTGACCGCGGGCGCGTCCCGGATCTTCGAGGGCGGCACGGTGGCCCAGACCGTGGTGGAGATGGAGCGGGGGTTCCTCTTCCTCATGTCGGTCTCGGACGGCTCGTCGCTCGCGGTGCTCGCGCACCCCGAGTGCGACATCGGCCTCGTCGGCTACGAGATGGCGCTGCTCGTGGACCGTGCGGGTTCCGTGCTCACCCCCGATCTCCGCGCCGAACTGCAGGGCAGCCTGCTGCACTAGTCACGCCCTCCCCCACACGCACGTATGACCGCACCGTCAGGCCGTCACCGTCCCCCACCGGCCCCGTCAGACGGCACGCAGACCACCTGCTGTCCCGCCCGGAGGATCCATGACCCCGCCCACCGCCTCTCACGACCCGTACGGCGTGTCTCCGCACGCCTCGTACGGTCCTGAGGGCGACCAGCCGCTGGTGCGTCCTTATGCGATGACCGGTGGCCGGACACGGCCGCGCTACCAGCTCGCCATCGAGGCGCTCGTCAGCACGACCGCCGACCCGGCCCAGCTGATAGGGCTGCTCCCCGAGCACCAGCGCATCTGCCACCTGTGCCGAGAGGTCAAGTCGGTGGCGGAGGTGTCGGCCCTGCTGTCGATGCCTCTCGGTGTGGCCCGGATCCTCGTCGCGGACCTGGCGGAAGCGGGAATGGTGGCCATCCACCAGCCCGGTGGCGACGAGAACGCCGGCGGCCAGCCAGACGTGACTTTGCTCGAAAGGGTGCTCAGTGGACTTCGCAAGCTCTAACGGCGGAGGCGGCCGTTCCACCACGTCCGCGAAGATCGTGGTGGCGGGCGGCTTCGGCGTCGGCAAGACGACCTTCGTGGGCGCCGTCTCGGAGATCAACCCTCTGCGCACCGAGGCCGTCATGACATCCGCGTCCGCGGGCATCGACGACCTCACCCACACCGGGGACAAGACGACGACCACCGTCGCCATGGACTTCGGCCGCATCACCCTGGACCAGGACCTGATCCTGTACCTCTTCGGTACACCCGGTCAGGACCGCTTCTGGTTCATGTGGGACGACCTCGTGCGCGGCGCGATCGGCGCCATCGTGCTCGTCGACACCCGCCGTCTCGCCGACTGCTTCCCGGCCGTCGACTACTTCGAGAACTCCGGACTGCCCTTCGTCGTCGCCCTCAACGGCTTCGAGGGTCACCAGCCCTACACGCCCGACGAGGTGCGCGAGGCGCTCCAGATCGGCCCGGACACCCCGATCATCACCACGGACGCCCGACACCGTGCGGATGCAAAGAGTGGCCTGATCACGCTGGTCGAGCATGCGCTGATGGCCCGCCTGAAGTAGCTCTGCCGCCGAAAAACCCGCCATCAAGTGGCTAGATCCATACGGCAGTTGCCGTAGTGCGCCCGGAGACCGCTGTGTCCTTTGACACGGTCGGCCTCCGTGTTCATAACGTTTCGACAGAGAATTCCAGCGCCTCAGACACAGGTCGCGCACACCCGGTTCCACTGTGCGCACAAGAGCCCCGCCTTTTGGCGGGGCTCGCTCTTTATGACCGTTTTATCTGGGGCATACGTCACTCGGAGGTTCCGGTTCCCAGTGTTTGGAAGAGAACCGCCTGACGTGCTGGAATGCGCTGAACTGCCCAGTAGGTAAGGGCCTGGAGACAGCGGCACAGCGTAAGTGCCGACGCCGAGAGGTTGTTGGTCGAGTGAGGCGAAGCAAGAGCAGTCCCGAGCCGTCGTCGGCGCGGGGCAACTTCACCCCGCCGCCGCGCGCAGCGGCGCCGGCCGCGCATGTGCCACGGGACGAGGCGCCCCCGGCGCCGTCCGGCGGCCGGATGTCGCCGCGCAACTGGCGTGTGCCCACCAAGCTGAACGCGATCCTGCTCATACCCGTGCTCGTGGGTCTGATCATGGGTGGCTTCCAGGTCAAGGGCTCGATCGACACCTGGAACGAGGCCGAGGACGCGGAGAACACCGCGCGTCTGGTGCAGGCGTCCCTGACGTACGCCAACAGCCTGATCGAGGAGCGCGACATCTCCGCGGCCCCTCTCCTGCTCGGCAAGAAGAACGACCCGAAGGTCGTCAAGGCCCGCGAGACGACGAACGAGGCCGCCGACGCCTTCGACGCCGCCGCGAAGAACATGCCGGCAAAGGAAGGCCTGGAGCGCCGCCTCACGCAGTTCCGTCAGGTCGAGCCCGGCCTGGAGAAGCTGCGGGCCGCCGCGTACACGAGCAAGCTCCCCGCCGTGCAGACCGAAGAGGGCTACGTCGGCATCCAGCACCCGCTGATGGAGTTCGCCAACGAGCTCGGCCTCGGCACCGGAAACATCACGAGCTACGGCCGCACGGTCTACGCCATCTCGCTCTCCAAGGCCGCGCTCTCCCTTGAGCGGTCCATCGGAATGCACCTGCTGGTCAAGCCGGGCCCGACGGCCGAGACCTTCGGCAAGCAGAAGATCGCGCTCTCCTCCTACGCCTACCTCGAGGGCATCGCCGTCGAGGAGTACAAGGGCGGCGGCACGCAGGCCGACGTCGACAAGCTCGCAGCCGCCCAGAAGCAGCTGGCGATCGACGGCGCGAAGCAGGCGAAGCAGGCCGTCGCGGCCGCGAAGGCGCAGGGCAAGACCTACGTCCCGCCGCCGGCCGACCCCACCGACATGGTGGCCGCCATCGCGACGCTGCCCACCACGCAGCCGAGCGCCCGCCTCGCCATCGCGCAGGACGGCGTCACGGCGGAGAACTGGTGGGCGGTCAACACCGCCAAGTTCAACGCGTACCGCACCATCGAGTCCGACCTCGCCGACAAGGCGGTGAACGAGGCTTCCGGCATCGCCGACGACGCCAAGCAGTCCACGTTCGTCACCGGTGCGGTCGTCCTGGTCGCCCTGCTCGCCGCGTTCGCGCTGGCCGGGATGATGGCGCGCCAGATGAGCCGCTCGATGCGCCGCCTGCGCACCGCCGCCTTCGACGTCGCCGAGCAGCGTCTGCCGATGCTCGTCGACCAGCTCTCGCGCACCGACCCGGGCCGCGTCGACACCCGTGTGCAGCCCATCCCGATCAACTCCACGGACGAGATCGGCGAGGTCGCCCGCGCCTTCGACCAGGTGCACCGCGAGGCCGTCCGCCTCGCCGCGGAGCAGGCCCTGCTCCGTGGCAACATCAACGCGATCTTCACCAACCTGTCGCGCCGCAACCAGTCCCTGATCGAGGGCCAGCTGACCCTCATCACGGACCTGGAGAACAACGAGGCCGAGCCGGACCAGCTGGAGAACCTCTTCCGCCTGGACCACCTCGCGACCCGTATGCGCCGCAACGGTGAGAACCTCCTCGTCCTCGCCGGCGAGGAGCCTGGCCGCCGCTGGGACCAGCCGGTCCCGCTGGTCGACGTCCTGCGCGCCGCCGCCTCCGAGGTGGAGCAGTACGAGCGCATCGAGCTGTCGGGTGTGCCGGAGGCCGAGATCCACGGCCGTTCGGTGACCGACCTCGTGCACCTGCTCGCCGAGCTCCTGGAGAACGCCACCACGTTCTCCTCGCCGCAGACCAAGGTCCGCGTCACCGCGACCCGTCTCCCCGACGGCCGCGTCATGGTCGAGATCCACGACAAGGGCATCGGCCTCACCGCCGAGGACTTCGCGGACATCAACCACAAGCTGGCCAACCCGCCGACGGTGGACGCCGCGATCTCGCAGCGCATGGGCCTGTTCGTGGTCGGCCGCCTGTCCGACCGGCACGGCATCCGCGTCCAGCTGCGCCCCTCGGGCGAGCAGGCCGGCACGACGTCGCTCGTCATGCTGCCCGACGTCATCACCCACGGTGGCAGCGGCGAGCACCTCCCCGAGTCCGAGTTCACCGTCTCGTCGATGATCCCGTCGCAGTCGGCTTACGAGCCGGCCCCGCTGCGCACCGCCGCGGAGCTCGGCTTCGACGACAGCCGCTACGGCGAGGTCCCCGACGACCTGCGCGACCTGGACCCGGTCGGCCGTTCGCTGATGCGCGAGGAGCGCCGCGCGGCCCTGGAGGCCCAGGCGCACACCGGTGAGCCGGGCGACGACCGCCCCCTGTTCCGCGACGAGATCACGGCGGCGCAGGGGCAGGACCCGTACGAGCAGCAGCAGACCACCTACGCTCCGGCGCAGCCCGCGTACGACAACCATCAGCAGCAGGCGTACGAGGATCCCTCGTCCGTCTATGCGCAGGGCCGGCAGACGTACGACGAGCAGCCGCAGAACGGCTCCTACAACGACTCGTTCTTCGCGCCGCAGGACGGCTACGCGTCCCAGGACGCCTATACGGAACCCGTCCAGGAGACGTACTCGGCCTTCGGTGATTCGCCGCTGCGCGGCTCGCAGCAGGGCGGCTGGCAGGCGCAGGACGGCTATCAGGAGTCCTACCGGTCCGAGCGCAGCGCTCAAGCGGAATCCGCGCAGCGCGCTGACGCCGGTCAGCAGGAGCGCGTAGGCTTCGACCCGCACGGTCCCGCGGCGCCGGCCGGGCCCACCCCGTCCGCCGCGCGTTCGCTCACCGACGCCGGTCTTCCGATGCGCGGTCCGGGCGGGCCGCAGCGCCAGGCCCCGGCGGCGACGCCGGCGCCCGACCGCGGCGACAACACCACCCAGGACAACGGCAGCGGCGACGGCAGCGGCCCCGACGACTGGCGTTCGTCCAACGACGAGCGCTGGGTCCGCGCGGAGCAGCTCCGCAAGCCCAAGGCGGGCGGAGTCACCTCCTCCGGTCTGCCGCGCCGGGTGCCCAAGGCCAACCTGGTCGAGGGCACGGCGGAATCGACCCCGCAGGGCGGCCCCCAGGTCTCCCGCGCGCCTGAGGACGTCAGGGGCAGGCTGAGCAACCTGCGCCGTGGCGTGCAGCGGGGACGCGAAGCAGGAAGTGACACGAACGGCCAGGCCACGAATCAGCACAGTGGTCCTGACAGCACCTACAACCAGGAGCGTTAGTGTGAGCCCGATGAGCCAGGCGGCACAGAACCTGAACTGGTTGATCACCAACTTCGTGGACAACACCCCTGGGGTGTCCCACACGGTGGTGGTCTCCGCCGACGGACTCCTTCTGGCGATGTCCGAAGGGTTCCCGCGTGACCGTGCCGACCAGCTGGCGGCCGTCGCTTCGGGACTTACCTCGCTGACCGCGGGCGCGTCCCGCATCTTCGAGGGCGGCAGCGTGAACCAGACAGTTGTGGAGATGGAGCGAGGATTCCTCTTCCTTATGTCCATCTCCGACGGTTCTTCCCTCGCGGTCCTCGCACACCCGGAGGCGGACATTGGCCTCGTCGGGTACGAGATGGCACTTCTTGTCGACCGTGCGGGGACGGTTCTCACTCCCGACCTGCGGGCCGAGCTTCAGGGGAGCCTTCTCAACTGACAGACAGACGGTGCGATTTCGCGTTCCGTAGCCGTAAGGTTTCGGGACGCGGCTCCACGGTGATGGTGCCCGGCACAGTTGGAGGAGGAAAGCGTGGCTGGTTCTGCAACACCCCCGAGCGGTTCATCGGCGAACTGGTCCTACGGGCCTGGCCAGGGTCAGGGTCAGGAGCAGGGTCAGGGTGATGCGCCGAACCGGTACAACTTCCCCTCCGCGCCGAGCCACCGGCGACAGCCGTACGCGCCCCCGCACCCGCCGCAGCCGCGGCAGCCGGGGCCGTACGACCAGCCGTCGGCACCGCGCATCCAGCCCGTGCAGCCGCAGCGGCGCCCCGACAGCCCCGCACCGGCCGCCAACAATCCCCTGGTGCGTCCCTACGCCATGACGGGTGGCCGCACCAGGCCGCGCTACCAGCTCGCCATCGAGGCGCTGGTGCACACCACCGCGCAGCCGCACCAGTTGCAGGGCCAGTTGCCCGAGCACCAGCGGATCTGCACCCTCTGCCGAGAGATCAAGTCAGTGGCCGAAGTCTCGGCCCTGCTCAGCATCCCCCTCGGCGTGGCCAGGATTCTCGTCGCCGACTTGGCGGAGGCGGGCCTGGTCGCCATTCATCAGCCCGGCGGCGAAGAGAACGCCGGCGGCCAGCCAGACGTGACTTTGCTCGAAAGGGTGCTCAGTGGACTTCGCAAGCTCTAGCGGAGGGCCTTCCCGCTCCACCACGTCCGCGAAGATCGTGGTGGCGGGCGGCTTCGGCGTCGGCAAGACGACCTTCGTGGGCGCCGTCTCGGAGATCAACCCTCTGCGCACCGAGGCCGTCATGACATCCGCGTCCGCGGGCATCGACGACCTCACCCACACCGGGGACAAGACGACGACCACCGTCGCCATGGACTTCGGCCGCATCACCCTGGACCAGGACCTGATCCTGTACCTCTTCGGTACACCCGGTCAGGACCGCTTCTGGTTCATGTGGGACGACCTCGTGCGCGGCGCGATCGGCGCCATCGTGCTCGTCGACACCCGCCGTCTCGCCGACTGCTTCCCGGCCGTCGACTACTTCGAGAACTCCGGACTGCCCTTCGTCGTCGCCCTCAACGGCTTCGACGGCAGCCAGCCGTACCAGCCGGACGAGGTCCGTGAGGCGCTCCAGATCGGCCCGGACACCCCGATCATCACGACCGACGCCCGTCACCGCGCGGATGCGAAGTCGGCGCTCATCACGCTCGTGGAGCACGCGCTGATGGCCCGCCTCCGGTAGCCTCCGGCGCCTCCAGGCATGGAAAAGCCCCCGGGACCCTTTGGGTCACCGGGGGCTTTTTCGCGCTGTGGGCCCGTCCTGAGAGGCCGGACGGGCCGCATGCCCGTCCGGCCTAGCCCTGCCAGCTGTGCGGGGCGCGGAAGCCGTGCTGGCGCTCCAGGCGGCGCCAGCCGGCCTTGTCGCGGCCGCGCAGGGCGGGGCTGTCGGTCGATGCGGCGGCGGCGCGGGCCAGCAGGATCGCGGTCAGGGCCGCGACCTCCTCGGGCTCGGCGTGGCCCTTCTCAACGCGGATGTCGTGTGCAGTCATGTGCAGTGATCTCCTTGTGGGGTTACTGCGGGGGGTTGCCGTGCTTGCGCGAAGGCAGGTCGGCGTGCTTCGTGCGGAGCATCGCGAGGGAGCGGATGAGCACCTCGCGGGTCTCGGCGGGGTCGATGACGTCGTCGACAAGGCCCCGCTCGGCCGCGTAGTACGGGTGCATGAGTTCGGCCTTGTACTCCTTGACCATGCGGGTGCGCATGGCCTCGGGGTCCTCGGCCTCGGCGATCTGACGGCGGAAGATGACGTTGGCGGCGCCCTCGGCACCCATCACGGCGATCTCGTTGGTGGGCCAGGCGTAGGTGAGGTCGGCACCGATCGACTGCGAGTCCATGACGATGTAGGCACCTCCGTACGCCTTGCGCAGGATGAGGGAGATCCGGGGAACGGTGGCGTTGCAGTACGCGTACAGGAGCTTGGCGCCGTGCCGGATGATCCCGCCGTGCTCCTGGTCGACACCGGGCAGGAACCCGGGAACGTCGAGGAAGGTCACGATCGGAATATTGAAAGCGTCGCACATCTGCACAAAACGTGCAGCCTTCTCCGATGCCTCGATGTCCAGGACGCCCGCGAGGGACGAGGGCTGGTTGGCGACGATGCCGACGACCTGGCCGTCCAGACGGGCCAGCGCGCAGATGATGTTGCGCGCCCAGCGCTCGTGGACCTCGAGGTAGTCGCCGTCGTCGACGAGCTCCTCGATGACCTTGGCCATGTCGTACGGGCGGTTGCCGTCCGCCGGGACCAGGTCCAGCAGGACTTCCGAGCGGCGCTCGGCGGGGTCCTCGGACGCCACGGCCGGCGGGTTCTCGCGGTTGTTGGAGGGCAGCATCGAGATGAGGTAGCGGACCTCGGCGATGCAGGTCTCCTCGTCGTCGTACGCGAAGTGGCACACGCCCGAGGTCTCGGCGTGCACGTCGGCGCCGCCCAGGCCGTTCTGGGTGATCTCCTCGCCGGTGACTGCCTTGACGACGTCCGGTCCGGTGATGAACATCTGCGAGGTCTCGCGGACCATGAACACGAAGTCGGTCAGAGCGGGACTGTAGGCCGCACCGCCCGCGCACGGGCCGAGCATCACGCTGATCTGCGGGATGACCCCGGACGCCTTGGTGTTGCGCTGGAAGATGCCGCCGTAACCGGCGAGAGCGGAGACACCCTCCTGGATACGGGCGCCCGCGCCGTCGTTGAGGGAGACCAGCGGGGCACCGGCCGCGATGGCCATGTCCATGATCTTGTGGATCTTGGTGGCGTGGGCCTCACCCAGAGCGCCGCCGAAGATCCGGAAGTCGTGCGCGTAGACGAAGACCGTGCGGCCCTCGACCGTGCCCCAGCCGGTGATGACACCGTCGGTGTAGGGCTTCTTGGCCTCCAGGCCGAAACCCGTCGCCCGGTGCCGGCGCAGTTGCTCGACCTCGTTGAACGATCCCGCGTCGAGCAGCAGCTCGATCCGCTCACGCGCGGTCAGCTTGCCCTTCGCACGCTGGGCCTCGGTCGCCTTGTCACTGGGCCCGCGCAGCGCCTGCTCACGGATCGCGTGCAACTCGGCCACACGTCCACGGGCGTCGGTGGGCTCATCCCCGGGGGAACCGGCTGAGGCGGTGTCGTCCAAAACGGTCATGTAGCGACCTTACGAAGGCAACCAAGCAAAACGGCCCGTCGACTCCGAACAGTCTCCGGCCCGTTTTCCTGGTACCCCCGAACAGAACGCCATCGCCATGCAGGCGAAGTGACTGCTCAGGGCCCTGCTGCCTTGTAGGGGTCACACAAATGGCTCAGCTGAGAGTCAGCTCACACCGATGGCTCACACATGCCGCCCCCGGAGTGACACGCAGCCGCAGCCTACGGCCCGTGGCGACCACTTCGACCGAGGCCGCCGCGCCCTGACGGCATCGTATGCACCATCCGCCCCCGGACCGGGGGCCCTCGCACACGCGAGGTACACGCTTGCGGAGCGCACGTAAGACCCTGGTCGCAATCAGGGCGGAGCGCGGTGAAGCAGAACCCTGCCCAAGCCCGGCCGCTCCCGCGGCGCGCATGGAGCGGTCCTCGCGCCCTGCGCGGGGAGAGGCCAATCCACCAGTTGCCGTGCTGGTTTCTCGGTCCTTGCCCCCGCGCCCCCGGCCGTCCGGCTGGGGGCACGGGGGGTTACCCACCACGTAGAAAGCACTGTCTACGGTGTGTGCGGAAGGGGCCCCGCCGCTGGGAGCGGGGCCCCGGGGCTCGGTGGGATCAGCTGCCGCAGTGGAAGCGGGCGTCGCCCCAGTCGGCGTGGTCGTTGCCCGGTCCGTCGCCGCCGTCGCCCGTGATCAGGTCGACGTACTTGGCGCCGGTCACGTCGGCGCTCAGGGACCAGGCGTTGTCGGCGGCCTTGAGGACCGGCGACCGGGCCTTCTGGGCGCCGTCGGCCTCGACGGAGAACTGCACGCTGCCGCGCGTCCCCTGCGAGTCGTCCTGGCCCACCTCGGCGGTGAACGAGGTGCAGCGGCCGCCCAGGTAGTAGCGGATCTTCCCCGGGGATGCGGTGCCGAGGCCCTTGGCGTAGACGGTGCCGTTGACGGTCAGCGGCTTGCCGTCGCCGGCGCCGGTCTCGCCGTTCTCCAGGTCCTTCTCGGCGGGGCCCCAGCCGTTCTCCATGGCCGTCCAGTCCAGGTCACTGGCGTACGTGTCCGTGGTGGGCGGCGGCGGGAGAGTGCGCACGGCGGTGCCCGCGGTCAGCGTCCGCGCGCTGTCCCCGACGGTGTACACGGCCTTCGAACTCAACTGGTATGGCTGGTACTTGGCGTCGACCGGCGGGATGACCTGCCAGGTGGCCGTCGCCTTGGCGCCGGGTGCGACCGGGTCGAGCGCGACCGGGCCCACGGGCTCGGCCTGCCAGCCCTCCGGGAGGTCGAGCGAGAGGGACGCGCCCTTGACCTCGCTCGCCTCGTAGTTGGTGAAGGTGGCCTCGACCTTGTTCTTCCCGCCGGGCTCCAGCGTCTCGTCCGATTTCAGGGCGAGGGTGCCGCAGGCCGCCTTCTCCCCGGCCGGGCCGAGGTCGGTGACGGTGAAGTCGTCGAGCACGAAGTCGGCGCCGTCCGGGGCGCCTTCGAGCTTGCGCAGGCCGGTCCAGGTGTCGCCGCAGCCCGCCGTGACGGTGCCCTCGTAGTGGCCCGTGGTGCGCTGCTGGCCGATCTGGGTGCTCGCGGTCTCGACCTGGTCGGGGGTGCCGTCGGCGGCGATCCGGTCGTATCCGCTCACCCACTGGTAGGCGCCCGCGTGGCTGGACCGGTAGTCGAACGCGACCTTGTAGGCGTGCCCGTCCGCCATCGGCACGTCGGCCGGCGAGGTGCGGTAGACGACGCCGGTGTTCTCCTCGTGGGACTTCAGGGACTCGTCGCCCCCGATGACGTCGTCGACGAGCTTCCCGTTCCAGCCGGCCTGGGTGTACGGAGCGTTCTTCTGTGCGATGTGCGTGCGCGGGTCCGTGACCCCGCCCGCGTCGCCCTTGTCGAAGGGGCCCCAGCCCATGTCGACGTCCTCGAAGTCCTCGTGCACGACGGTGCCGGGCTTGGTCGCCGGGGCGTTGCCCACCAGGCGTACGTCGTCGATACGGACCTTCGCGGGCGAGCCCTTGGCGGCCTCGATCCGCAGCGTGGTGCGGCCGTTCGCGGGCGCCGTGAAGTTGACCTTCACGCGCTGCAGGTAGGTGCCGCCCCAGTCGTTCGAGGCGACGCTGTTCTCCAGGGTGGAGCGCTCGACCGCGACGGACTTACCGCCCGCACTGAGCGTCGTACGGCGGGACTTGCCGGGTTCGACCTCGACCCAGGCGGAGGCGGAGTAGCGCTTGCCCGCGTCGAGTCCGCTCACGCGCTGCTCGATCGCGGCGGTGCCGGGACCGCTCAGCGCGGCGCTGTTGCGGCCGTGGTCGTCGGTGTCGCGCTTGACCGTGCCGGCCTTGTCCCAGGCGGCGAGGCGGGCGTCGTTGAAGCCGGGGTCCTTGAGGTGCGTGCCCTCACCCCAGGCCGGGTCGAGCGCCTCTGGTGTCCTGTCCGCCGGGTAGAGGACGTACGGCTGCTTCGCGTCGGCGTTCAGCGTGACCTTGCCGCCGGAGGCCCGCACGGTGCCGGTCTTCACGCGGCCGTTGTCGGTGAGCTTGTAGACGGTGTACGAGGAGCCGGGCACGGCCCAGCTCGTCGTGCCGCCGTCCTTGTTGTAGTGGTAGAGCTTCTTGCCGCCGTCCCACGGGAGCAGGTAGGAGGTCCCGTCGAGGACCTTCCTGCCGCCGTCGTAGAAGGTGCGCTTTCCGTCCTCGACGGTGCCGCGGAGGCCGCCGGTGAGGGTGATGTCGTTGCCGTTCCAGCGGGTGATCTGCTGGTGCTGGAGGAACTTGGCGGGCAGGTCGCGCTGCCAGACGTTGTCGTAGAAGACGTTCCAGTCGTTCTCGCCGGTCCAGCCCTCGAATTCGGCGATGGCGCTCTGGCCGAGGACCGGGTCGTTGTTCCAGACGTCCTTCTCGCCGTTGCGGATGAAGCGGATGATCTTCGAGTTGAGGCCCTTGTTCGTGGCGCCGCCGTAGTCGAGGTCATTGGCCCAGTGCGACCACAGGGACTGGCGCTCGAACTTGTCGGCCCACTCGGTGGCCAGGCTCCAGCCCTGGTCGCTGACGGCCTTGGCGGTCTTCTCGGCGATCCAGCCGTGCGTGTAGTACACGTCGAGGTAGATCGTCGTCAGGTTCGGGTCGGTCTCGTCCCGCAGCTGCTTGAACCGGGCGGCGAGGTCACCGCTGTTGATGTCGCGGCGCTGGTCGATGTAGTAGCTCTGGTCGAGCCAGTTCCAGCCCGGCGCCTTCGGGTCGACGAGGTCGCCGCTGAAGTGCTTGGCGACGGGGTACGCCTCC
The DNA here is from genome assembly GCF_055760475.1 of Streptomyces sp. DS1-CR2. Lineage (NCBI taxonomy): Bacteria > Bacillati > Actinomycetota > Actinomycetes > Kitasatosporales > Streptomycetaceae > Streptomyces > Streptomyces sp. DS1-CR2. Next base: position 6,138,207 of record NZ_CM147085.1, on the reverse strand, counting down.
GTGGCGTTGACGTGCACGCCGAAGCTGGTGCCGAACTTCTTGCCGCCCTTGAGCAGCGCGTTGAGGTCCTTCAGGCCGCCGACCCGCTTGTTGGTGTTGCCGCCGTAGTCGGGGTGGGCGGAGTCGTGGCCCTCGGAGGCGTAGCCCTTGAGCAGGGCGAACTGGCCGAGGTTGTCGGTCGCGAGCGAGATCCGCTTGACGTCGTCGAGCGTGCGCAGGAAGGGGTGCGTGGCCTGGCTGGCGAAGTTGAACGGGATGTGCGTGATGACCCGGTCGGCTGTGCCGTCGCTGCCCTTCGCCTTCACGCCGATCGAGTGGAAGGCGACTGCACCGTCCTGCCAGTCGACCTTGCCGTCGCCGTTCGCATCCGGGGTGACGACGACCTTGGCCCACGGCAGGTCCTTGTCCGGCGCCGGGGCCCCTTCGCCGCGGTAGGTCCACTGGCCCGACCAGACGCCGACGCGGGTGGAGCCGTCGGCCGACTTGCGCGCCTGATGCCACAAGCGGGCGTCGTCGCCGCCCGTCTTCCCGCTCGGTTTGTCGTACGCCGAGTTGGACTCGACGGCGGCGGCGAGCCGCCCGGTGTTGACGAGGGCGTACGAGGCGCCGACGGGCGAGGCGTCGGCCGTGGTGTCCGCCGTGACCTTGCCGAAGACGTCGGCGGTGCGCGTCGAGTCGTTGTCCAGCGTCGTGAACGCGGTCTCGGCGCCGCCGTCCGAGCTGCCCACGGAGACAAGGTCGTGCCCGGGTATGTCGATCGTGCCGACCCGGAAGGCCGCGGTGTTCCGCACGGCGGTCACCTTGAAGGTCGTCGCGCGCCCGCTGACGCTGAGCGAGGCGTCGATCTCGACGCCCGCGAGATCCGGGAAGGTCAGCGTGTACGAGGCCTTGGACCCGGTGAGAACCGGGGCGCCCTTCACGGCCACCGTGTACGCCTTGTCGTTCAGCGTGACCTTGTCCACCGGCCTCGTACTCCCCAGGAGCTCGGCCCCAAAGGCGCGGTCGGTGTACGTCAGGACGCGCGGGAAGTCGTCGGCGACGGCGACGGACAGCTGCGCGGACCCGATGACGGCCTGCGCCACGGCGGGCGCGGGGTCGGCGGCGGCCGGCAGTACGGGGCCCGTGAGGGCGAACACGGCGGACGATGCGGCGGCGGCTGCGACCGCGCAGGCGGCGCGAGATCTTCGTGACATAGGGGACTGGGTATCGGCGCGGGGCGCGGCCGGTCAACGGACTCGGCGCTTCCGGGCGGCGGCAGTCCAACAACCGCCGCCCGGAAGTCCAAGTCAGCGCCTGCGGGCGCCGGTTGGCTCAGCAGCCGCCGCAGTTGTAGTAGAGGACGTCCCAGTGGCTGCCCTCGTCGGCGTAGATGTTGCCGGAGCCCGACTTGTACTGCGGGGCTCCGTCGCCGCGCAGGCCGATGTACGTGAACGTGTTCTTGATGTAGTTCGTCACGCAGGTGTTCTTGCCGTAGTCGAGCTTGTAGCCGTTCCAGTGCGAGTAGGTGCCGCTCGCGTGGCCGGTCTCGGTGCCGCCGGTGATGTTCAGGGCGCAGCCGGTGGCGCGCTTGAGGGTCTGGGCGCCCTGGGCGGTGGCGAGGTTGAGCTGCTCGAAGGACGTACAGGTGGGGTTGTTGCGGTCGGAGCAGCCGCCGGAGGACGACCAGGTGATGCCCACCTGGCGGAACATCGAGGTCGCGGTGGCATGACTGATCTTGGTGGCGGCCTGGGCGTCGGTGGCGGAGCTGAACACACCGAAGCCGGGGGCGAAGAGGGCGCCGAGTACGAGCGCGAGGGCGCTCACGACCGAGCGGATTCTCATGAGGAGGAGGTCCTTCCTGCTGGTGACCGTGCTGACTGTGAGACGGCTGTGCAGGTGGAGCAAGGAGATAGTGCCCGAGTTCTACGCGCGTCCGCCAGAGCGCGTCGGACAGCGACACGGTGTAATCGAGTAGACACAAGATGTTTGATGTTGAAAGTTGAACAGAACGGCGCTACAGTCGCTCTCGTTGAACATTAAACATTCAACTGACTCCCCCGCCACGCCCCGTCCCCAAGGAGCAGTCATGGGTCTCTTCGGCCGCAAGAACGACAACGCCACCCCCGCCGCCACCGGCCCCGACCTCGCCGCGCTGACCGGCGACTACGCCATCGACCCCGCGCACACCACGATCGGTTTCGTGGCCCGCCACGCCATGGTCACCAACGTCAAGGGCTCGTTCACCGAGTCGTCGGGCACCCTGCACCTGGACGGCGCGGACCCGGCGAAGTCGACCGCGTCGATCGACGTCACGATGAACAGCATCGACACCGGCTCCGCCGACCGTGACACCCACCTGAAGAGCTCCGACTTCTTCAAGACGGACGAGTTCCCGACGATGACGTTCCGCTCCACCTCCGCCGAGTCCCTGGGCGGCGACGACTACCGGATGACCGGCGACCTGACGATCCTCGGCACCACCAAGCCGATCACGATCGACCTCGAGTTCAACGGCTCTGCGACGGACCCGTTCGGCAACGAGCGCGTCGGCTTCGAGGGCAAGGGCGAGATCCTGCGCTCCGAGTGGGGCCTGACCTGGAACGCGGCCCTGGAGACCGGCGGCGTCCTCGTCTCGGACAAGATCAAGCTGACCTTCGACATCTCGGCGATCAAGAACGCCGCCTGACGCTGCCGCCGCGAGCCGCACCCCTCGCGGCTCCCCGCACCACGAGCACGCCCGCCTTCCCGTCCCCCGCGGACGAAGGGCGGGCTCTCGTCGTATATGGGGCCCAACCGGGGCTCAACATGGCTCAACATGGCTCAACATGGCTCAAAGCGAAGGAGGTTGAAGGCTGCCTTCCGGTCATCCCGTCACTTGAGACGACTCATTACTCTCCCTTCACTTGGGCATCACACGGCGCTACGCTGCGTGGACCGCCGAGCGATCGACTCCCGCCCGAATCGACTCCGCTCGTCCCCAGGCTCGTCCCCAGGGGCCTCCCCCAACCCCGTCGCGCCCCGGCGGCGCCGCAGGGCAGGCCGTCTGCCGCTCCCGAAAGGCGCCACCGTTCCCATGAGCACGAACAGAGGGCTTCAGGCCAATGCCCTCGGCACCTCCGACAGCATCGTGATGGCAGTGGCGGGCAGCGCGCCCGCCTACTCGATCGCCGCCACCACAGCCGTGCTGATCGGCACGGTGGGCCTCGCCGCACCGGCCGCGCTCCTCTACTGCGCGATACCCATGCTCGGCATCGCCTGGGCCTTCAACTACCTGGGCCGCCTCGACGTGAACGCGGGCGCCAGCTACTCCTGGGTCGGCCGCGCCCTGCACCCCTTCCTCGGCTTCATCAGCGGCTGGTCCCTGGTGATCTCGGCGACCATCTTCATGGTCGCGGGCTCGCTCCCGGCCGGCGCCATGACGCTCGAACTCCTCGCCCCCTCCCACGCCGGCAACACCGCGCTCGCCGCCGCCGTGGGCGCGGTCTGGTTCCTGGCCATGCTGGTCGTCGTGCTGATGGGCGCCAAGCTGACCGTCCACGCCCAGCTCCTGATGTCCGGAATCGAGCTGGTCATCCTGCTCGCGGTGGCCGTCGCCGCGCTGTTCAGCGACAAGCGGGTCACCGAATTCTCCTGGTCCTGGCTGGGGTTCGGGCACTTCGACGGGGCATCCGGGTTCGCCGCGGGCGCGCTGATCGCCGCGTTCTACTACTGGGGCTGGGACGTCACCAGCAACCTCAGCGAGGAGACCCGTGACAGCCGGAGGACCTCGGGGCTCGCCGGGCTGATCGGCGTCGGCATCGTGTTCGTGCTCTTCGAGGTCTTCACGATCACCACGAACATGCTGCTCACGCCCAAGGAGATCGCGACCAGTGACAACATCCTGGGGCTGCTCGGCGAGCGCGTACTGCCGGGCCCCGGCGGCGAGTTGCTGATCGTCGCGGTGATGCTGTCCACCATCGCCACCCTGGAGACCACGCTGATCCAGGTGACGCGCTCCCTCTTCGCGATGGGCCGCGACCGGACGCTGCCCTCCGCCCTCGGCAGGTCGCACCCGCGCCGGCAGACGCCGTGGGTCGCGATCGTCGTCGTCGGTGTCGTCGCCCTCGCCCTCTTCGTGGCATCGACCGCGCTCGGCTCGGTCTCGGCCGTCCTGGAGGACGCCGTCGCCGCGATCGGACTGCAGATCGCGGTCTACTACGGCCTCGCGGGCCTCGCCGTCGTCGTGGCGTACCGGAAGCTGCTGTTCAAGTCGGCGGCCAACTTCTTCTTCGGCGGTCTGTGGCCGCTGACCGGCGCGCTCTTCATGATCTGGGTGTTCGTCGAGTCGCTGGGCAGCCTGTCGGGCACGGCCGTCGCGATCGGTGTCGGCGGCATCGCCGTGGGCCTGGTCCCGATGCTCTGGTACCGCGCCAAGGGCTCCGACTACTACCGGCCCGCCCGCCTGGACGCGGCACGCTCGGAGCAGGTGCACGCCGAGTACGGGGATCAGGCGCCGGTGTACGCGGCGTCGTCCGGCGACACCCTGTCCACGGACTTCTGAGCGGCACCCTCCGCCTGCGGACCGGCCGTCTGCCCCCAGGACCACCACCGACTACTGACTGGCGAGGACGCCGATGACCGTCCGTTTCGATCCCACGAACGGCGACCGGGCCCTGGCGGAGGCCCGCGAGGACATCGCGATCGGCCGCTGGCAGGGACTGCCCGAGCTGTGCGCGGCGACCGGGTCCGACTGGGACCGGCGGACCTTTCGGATGCGGCTGCTCGCCCAGGCCACCGCGGGCACGTCCGTCGCCGAGTCCTGGCACGAGTCGCAGCCGCGGAACGCCGACGCGCTGGTCCTGCGGGCCGAGACCGAGGTGATGCGGGCGTTCAACCTGGCGACGGCGGCCGGCCCCGGCAACTCGGTCGACCCGGACCAGCTGGAGCGGGCCGTGCGGACCGCGCTGCGGGCGGCGGAGGCGTTTCCCGCGGATCCGGTGCCCTGGGTCTCGCTCCTGACGGTCGCCCGCCTGTTCCCCGGGGGGCATCCGTCCCTGGAGCACTGGTGGAAGGAGCTGCACCAGCGTGACCCGTACAACCGCGAGGGCAACCACCAGGTGCTGCGCCACCTTTCGGCGCGCTGGCACGGCTCGCACGGCGTCATGTACAACTTCGCCCAGGACGTGACGGCGACGCTCGCGCCCGGGTCGCCCCTCGCCGTGCTGCCGCAGGTCGCCCGTATCGAGGAGTACCGCTACCGCGTCGAGCGGGAGGGCGCCCAGGCGATCGGCCTGCTCCAGTTCTGGAACAACGAGAACTCCGCGTCGCAGGCCCGGCGTACCTGGCACCTGTGGATCACGCAGCGGCAGTACACGTACGCCCAGGACATCGCGGACCTCAACATCCTTGCGCACGCGTCCTGTTACGCCGATCTGACCGGCGAGGCCACGCATCTCTTCCGGCTTCTCGACGGGCACGCGACCCGTGTCCCGTGGTCGTGCCACGGCGCCCCGGAGGAGATCTTCACGCGCTGGCAGTCGAAGCTCCTGGGGTGACCGGCCCTACGCGAATGTGACGTGAGCCACAAAGCTCCGCCGTGATGTCACATTCCGGCCCGTCCCTTCCGTCCAAGGGGCGAGCACCCATGCGGTGAGCGCCCAGGGGAGGAGCGAGCCTGATGTCCGAGAGGGCCGCGGAAGGCAGCACGGGGACCACGCGGGAGAGAGGGCCGACGCCGGCCGGTGAGCGCCTCGCGGACTGGGCGGACGGCCGGCTCGGCCTGCACACCCTGTCCAGGAAATACCTGCGCAAGGTCTTCCCGGACCACTGGTCGTTCCTGCTCGGCGAGGTCTGCCTCTACACGTTCGTGATCCTGGTCCTGACCGGGGTCTATCTCACCCTGTTCTTCCACCCGTCGATGAACGAGGTGGAGTACCACGGCAGCTACGTCCCCCTCAACGGGATCCGGATGTCCGAGGCGTACGCCTCCACGCTCGACATCAGCTTCGACGTGCGGGGCGGACTGCTGATCCGGCAGATTCACCACTGGGCGGCGCTGATCTTCGTCGCCGCAATGCTCCTGCACATGATGCGGCACTTCTTCACGGGCTCGTTCCGCAAACCGCGCGAGCTGAACTGGGTGTTCGGCTGGACGCTGCTCCTGCTCGGCCTGTTCGAGGGCCTGTTGGGGTACTCGCTGCCGGACGACCTGCTCTCCGGTACGGGCATGCGCTTCCTCGACGGGGCGATCCTGTCGGTGCCCGTCGTGGGGACGTATCTGTCGATGTTCCTGTTCGGCGGCGAGTTCCCGGGACACGACATCGTGGGGCGGTTCTACTCGGTGCACGTGCTGCTGTTCCCCGGCATCATGGCGGCGCTCGTGGTGACCCATCTGATCCTGGTCGTCCACCACAAGCACACGCAGTTCCCGGGTCCGGGAAAGACCGAGCGGAACGTCGTGGGGGCGCCGTTCTTCCCCGTCTACCTCGCCAAGGCCGGCGGCTTCTTCTTCCTGGTGTTCGGCGTCGTCGCGTTCCTCGCGGCCGTCGCGTCCATCAACCCCGTCTGGAACTACGGGCCTTACCGGGTCGACCAGGTGTCCACGGGAGCGCAGCCCGACTGGTATCTGGGGTTCGCGGAGGGGCTGCTGCGGGTGATGCCGGGGTGGGAGATCACGCTGTGGGGGCACACGCTGGCCCTGGGCGTGCTCGTCCCGCTGGTCGTCTTCCCCGCGGTGCTCGTCGTGATCGGCGTGTATCCGTTCCTGGAGGCCTGGGTCACGGGCGACCGGCGCGAGCACCATCTCCTGGACCGGCCGCGCAACCGGCCGGTGCGCACCGGGCTCGGGGTGGCCTGGCTGACGTTCTTCCTGGTGGCCCTGGTGGGCGGCGGCAACGATCTGTGGGCCACCCGCTTCCATGTGTCGCTGAACGCGGTCACCTGGTTCGTGCGCGTCGCCCTCGTCGTAGGCCCGGTGATCACCTTCGTCGCCACGCGGCGGATCTGCCTCGGGCTCCAGCACCGGGACCGCGAACTGGTGCTGCACGGAAGGGAGTCGGGCCGCATCAAGCGCCTCCCGCACGGCGAGTACGTGGAGATCCACGAGCCGCTCACCCAGGCGCAGCTGCACACCCTGACCGCCCACGAACAGCCCCCGGCCCTGGAGAGCGGGCCGGAGACCGACGTGAACGGCGTGCGGCGGCGCATACCCCGGGCCGAGCGGCTCCGGGTGCGTCTCTCGCGCGGCCTGAACGGAGAGGGCGCGCAGGTGCCGAAGCCGACCGCGCGGGAGTACGAGGAGGCGCGGCGCGAGCACCGGTGAGGCAGGCAGGTGGCGTCAGAACAGCACGTCGGCCAGGCCGACGCCGATGCCGATGCCGAGCGTGAAGCAGCCGTCGGACATCCGGTCGAGGGCCGCGGTCTGCTTGGCGAAGGCCTTCGTGCCTCCCCCTTTCTTGGACCAGCGGAGCGCTCAGATTTTTGGGACCAGCAGAGCGCTCAGAAGCCGCCGCCGCCGAAGTCCCCGCCTCCCCCGAAGTCGCCTCCGCCTCCGAAGTCCCCGCCGCCTCCGAAGTCCCCGAAGTCGTTCGAGTTGAAGTCCGCCCCCGAGTAGTCCCCGCCGTCATATCCGGCTCCCGCGCCGAAGTCGCCGTATCCGGAGCCGTAGTCGGCCGCGTAGGCGGGGCTCGACATCATCGAGCCGAGCACCGTGCCGAGGAGGAGCCCGGGCAGGATGCCGCCGCCGAAGTAGCCGCCCGCCCAGGGGCCGTAGGCCGGGCCCGCGTCGTAGTAGGGGCGGCGCTCCCCGTAACCCGTGTCGACCGTGCGGACCATGGGGTCGACGCCGTCCTTGAGCCGGGTCGCGTCGGCCGCGCAGACCGGGACCTCGCGCTCGGCGCCGGACGGGGGCGCCCACGGCGCGTCCGTCACGGACGGCCCGTGCCGCGGGTCGAAGAAGCAGGGCACCCGGCGCTCGGGCAGCGGCCTGCCCTCACGCCGCGCCGCCAGCAGGGACAGCGAGAACCGTCCGTCGTCCAGGGCCTCCGTCACCCCGCGCACCTCCTCGGGGCGCTGAGCGGCGGCCATGAACTGTTTCGCCTTCTCGTACGAGTCGAGCGCCCGCTCGTAGTCGGCGCGCATCGCGTCGTCGGCGCCGGGCTCGGCGGGGTGGAAGTCGAGCCGGTCCAGCTCCTCGCCGAACGCCGTGATGTCCTCGTCGACGACCACGCGGAGCTGCTCCAGGGCGGCCCGCTGCTCGTCCTCGCGCTGCCGGCGCCGCCTGCGGGACACGGCGTACGCGGCGCCGCCTCCCGCGACGACGACCGCGCCGATGCCGATCAGGGCGCCGACCGGTGCGCCGCTGTCACCGCCGCCGCCCGCACCCCACGCGGAGGGCGCGGAGCCGCTCGCGTTGCGGACGGCCGTGTCGACGAAGTCGTTGAGCTGCTTGGTGACGTTCTCGCCCTGGACGCTGGTCGTCAGATTCTTGACCGCGTCCTGGGACATGACCCGGCTGTCGGCCTTGGCGTCGAACTGCTGGCCGAGACGGATCGCGTAGACGCCGGTGACGCCGGTCTTGGTGCGCAGGTCGGTGAAGAGGTCCTGCTTGGGGAAGCCGGCGGGCAGGACGGCCACCATGACGGGCTTGTCCGCGTCCTTGATCTTCTTGGCGAGGGCGTCGGCGTCCCCGGCGGACAGCTGCGCGGAGGCGGCCGGGTCGACGTACACAGGGCTCTTCTTGAGGGCGTCGGCCACGGTCGAGACGTCGGAGGCAGCCGCCTGGGCCCCCGGTGTCACCGCCGTCATGGCACCCAGGGCGAGGAGTGAACCGGACAGGACGGATATCAGGCGCGATGCCCGACGGATGGGGCTCATACCCCGACGCTAACCCAGGAGGGATCCGGATGCCGTTTGTACCGCAAGGAGGGGCCCACCGCACTCCGTGGTGGGCCCCTCCCCGCGCCGTCTCACGCGGCGCGGTACGCCTCGGTCAGCTTCGCGGCCGAGTCCGCGTAGCGCCCGGACAGCAGCAGGTGGTCGGCGTCGGCGAACGGCTTGGCCACCGCCGGCGTGATGTCCTGTCCCACCTTCTGCTGGACGAGCAGCCGGGCCCTGCCCACGACCGCCCGGCCCGCCTCGGCCGACCCGGTCTTCTGCGCCGCGGGGGCCGCCACGGCGAGGGCCTTGAGGGTGAGCGTGCCACCGCCTGGCGGGGTCAGGATCCGCGAGACCGCGTCGTCGATCCGCTTCTCGCTGACCCGGCCGGCCTTCACCAGCAGGGCGGTTCTTCGCATGGACTTCCCTTCGGCCGGTTCGGGTACGCGCCGCAACCTCTGGGGGTGACGGGAGTCCCTGGTGAAGCTCACGACTTAGCTCACGGCGTGAGTTAACTGGCGCCCCGTGAAACCGTCAAGACTTCACGTCGGAACCGGTGCACAGCCAATTCCTGCTGGGTCACTGGGCAGTTGAGCATTCAGTTTCTGAACGCGCGCCCCCTTGACTCCCGTTCGCAGCCGTCATTTACTCACGCCTCGCACGCCCCATCTCCTCACCCCCACGAAGGGCGGCGCACCATGAGAACCTCCAGAAGAGTCCGTTCGGGCCCGCGCCGGGCGGCCCGTCTGCTCGCCGCAGGGCTGCTCACGACCGCGGGTCTGACCGGGCTCGTGGCCTCCCCCGCGCAGGCCGCGGGCGAGCCGGTCACGGCCTGGCTCACGACCACGGACGACGCCGGCGGACGCCATGTCGTCCGCGGTCTCGAACAGCAGGCCCCGTTCTCCTTCCAGGCGGGCACCGGCGGCGGTGGCGAGAACATCACCGTCGACGACACCACCCGCTACCAGACCTTCACCGGCGGCGGCGCCTCGTTCACGGACACCGCGGCCTGGCTGATGAACAGCAGCGGAGCCCTGTCACCGGCCACGCGCGACGCCACGATGCGCAAGCTGTTCTCCCCCACCGACGGCATCGGCCTGTCGTTCCTGCGCAACCCGATGGGCGGCTCCGACCTGGCCCGTTTCGGCTACACGTTCGACGACGTGCCCGCCGGACAGACCGATCCCGACCTCTCCGAGTTCTCCGTCGCCCACGACCTCGCGGACGTCCTGCCCCTCACGAAGCAGGCCCGTCAGCTCAACCCGAACGTCACCGTGATGGCCTCCCCGTGGACCGCGCCGGCCTGGATGAAGGACAGCGGACAGCTCAACGGCGGCTGGCTGAAAGCGGAGGACTACGGCACCTACGCCTCGTACTTCGTGAAGTACCTCCAGGCGTACCGGGACCAGGGCGTCCCGGTCGACTACGTCAGCGCGCAGAACGAGCCGACGTGCTGCGGTGGTTACCCCTCGATGAGCTGGAACGCCTCGGGGCTCGCCTACTTCAGCAAGAGCGAGCTGCTGCCGAAGCTCGCCGCCGCCGGTCTGAACACCAAGGTCCTCGCGCACGACTGGAACTGGGACACGTACGACGGGTACGCGGCGCAGACCGTGGACGACGCGGCGGTGCGCTCGCACCCGAACTTCGGCGGGATCGCGTGGCACGGCTACGGCGGCGACGTCGCCAAGCAGAGCACCGTCCATGACCGCTACCCCCAGCTCGACGCCTTCGGGACCGAGCACTCGGGCGGCACGTGGATCGCCGACCAGCAGCGCGAGGACATGCTCAACATCGTTGACTACAGCCGCAACTGGGCGAAGTCGGTGACCAAGTGGTCGCTCGCCGTGGACCAGAACATGGGCCCGCACAACGGCGGCTGCGGCACCTGCACGGGGCTCGTGACCGTGCACAACGGTGACGGGCGCAGCGGACAGGTCGACTACACCGTCGAGTACTACACGATGGGCCATCTGACGAAGTTCGTCCGGCCCGGCGCCCAGCGCATCGCGTCGACCGGCAGCTCGGCCGTGCCGAACGTCGCCTGGCGCAACCCGGACGGCTCCAAGGCGCTCATCGCGTACAACGGCGGCACGTCCGCGAAAACGGTGACCGTCAACTGGGGCGGGCAGCACGCCACTTACTCGCTGCCCGCGAAGACGTCGGCGACCTTCACCTGGTAGCAGACCGGCAGCCGAGGCAACGGAAAGCCGGAGGGACCGACCACGGCCCCTCCGGCGTCCGCACCTGTGCTGCCTACTCGACCGGCTCGACCCCGGCCCGCAGAAGCCCGTATGTGTAGGCGTCCTCAAGAGCGCCCCACGACGCAGCGATGACGTTCTCGGCGACGCCGACGGTGGACCACTCGCCCGCGCCGTCGCTGGTGGAGATCAGCACGCGGGTCGTGGAGGACGTGCCGTGCTTGCCCTCCAGGATGCGGACCTTGTAGTCGACGAGCTCCAGCTTGGCGAGCTGCGGGTAGATCCGCTCCAGGCCGACGCGCAGGGCGCGGTCGAGGGCGTTGACCGGGCCGTTGCCCTCGGCCGTGGCAACGATGCGCTCACCCTTGGCCCACAGCTTCACGGTCGCCTCGTTGGCGTGGCTGCCGTCGGGGCGGTCCTCGACGATGGCCCGCCACGACTCGACGCGGAAGTAGCGGCGGGCGCGGCCCTCGGCCTCCTCGCGCAGGAGGAGTTCGAAGGAGGCGTCGGCCGCCTCGTACGTGTAGCCCTCGAGCTCGCGCTCCTTGACGCGCTCGACGACGCGGCCGACGAGCTCGCGGTCGTCTGAGATGTCGACGCCGAGCTCCTTGCCCTTGAGCTCGATGGACGCGCGCCCTGCCATGTCGGAGACCAGCATGCGGATGCGGTTGCCGACGAGGTCCGGGTCGATGTGCTGGTAGAGGTCCGGGTCCACCTTGATCGCCGAGGCGTGCAGGCCCGCCTTGTGGGCGAACGCCGAAACTCCCACGTACGGCTGATGCGTGGAGGGCGTGAGGTTGACGACCTCGGCGATGGCGTGGGAGATGCGGGTCATCTCGCGCAGGGCGCCCTCGGGGAGGACCTTCTTGCCGTACTTGAGCTCCAGGGCGGCGACGACCGGGAAGAGGTTGGAGTTGCCGACGCGCTCGCCGTAGCCGTTGGCCGTGCACTGCACGTGCGTCGCGCCCGCGTCGACGGCGGCGAGGGTGTTGGCGACGGCGCAGCCCGTGTCGTCCTGGGCGTGGATGCCGAGGCGGGCCCCGGTGTCGGCGAGGACCGTGGCGGTGATCGCCTGGACCTGCGCGGGCAGCATGCCGCCGTTGGTGTCGCACAGGACGACCACGTCGGCGCCCGCCTCGTGCGCGGCCGTGACGACGGCCTTGGCGTACGTGGGGTTGGCGCGGTAGCCGTCGAAGAAGTGCTCGCAGTCGACGAAGACGCGGCGGCCCTGCTCGCGCAGGTGGGAGACGGTGTCGCGGACCATCTCCAGGTTCTCCTCGAGCGTGGTGCGCAGAGCCAGTTCGACATGGCGGTCGTGCGACTTGGCGACCAGGGTCACGACCGGGGCGCCGGACTCGACGAGCGCCTTGACCTGCGGGTCCTCGGAGGCCTTGGCGCCGGCGCGGCGGGTGGCCCCGAACGCGACGAGCTCCGCGTGCTTGAAGTCGATCTCGTGCCGGGCGCGGGCGAAGAACTCGGTGTCGCGGGGGTTGGCGCCGGGCCAGCCGCCCTCGATGAAACCCACGCCGAAGTCGTCCAGGTGCCGGGCGATGGTCAGCTTGTCCGCGACGGTCAGATTGATGCCCTCACGCTGCGCGCCGTCGCGCAGCGTGGTGTCGAAGACGTGGAAGTCGTCGTCGACGCGGGAAGCGGGGAAATGGTCGTCGGTTGCGTCCGTCATGCTGATCTGGCTCCTGTGTCGGATCTCGGTCTACCGGAATGACCGGCTCCACCGTCCCCCTATGATCCCTCGCGCTCCGGTCCTGGTGTGTGGTGGTCCAGGAAACGAAAAAACCCCTCGCGGGTGCGAGAGGTCTGCGCGCGGGTCGAGACGACGATGTCCGCCCGTACGTGGTCGTACGTGGCGGTCACTGCGGACCGGCGCGCCTGCTGCCAATAATCATGGCGAACGAGAGCACGTCGGCAGTCTGCCACAGCCCGGGCGTGGCCCGGACCGTGGTCTCACGATGTGGGCTCAGACCGCTTCGGCCGCGCGCTGCCCGGCCTCGGGCACGGCGGCCTCGACCCGGTTCAGGTCGATGTCCCTCGTCTCGCGCATCGTCAGGTAGACGATCAGCGATACGGCGGCGCACCCGGCGACGTACCAGTAGAAGCCCGATTCCAGGCCCGCGTCCTTGAACCACAGGGCCACGTACTCCGCGGTGCCGCCGAAGAGCGCGTTGGCGATGGCGTACGGGAGGGCGACGCCGAGGGCGCGGATGCCGGTCGGGAACAGCTCGGCCTTCACGCACGCGTTGATCGACGTGTAGCCGGTGACGACGACGAGGGCGAGCAGGGCGAGGCCGAGGGCCGGCCAGAAGGAGCCCGCGTGCTTGAGCATCGTCATGATCGGCACGGTCAGGAAGGTGGAGCCGACCGCGAAGGTGATCAGGAGCGGGCGGCGGCCGATCCGGTCGGACAGCTTGCCGGCGAGCGGCTGGATGCAGGCGAAGACGATCAGCGCGCAGAACGAGACGAGCGTGGCGGTCTGCTTGCTCAGCCCGGCGGAGTTGGAGAGGTACTTGGTGAGGTAGGTCGTGTATGTGTAGTACGCGACGGTGCCGCCCATCGTCAGGGCCATCACGAGGAACGCCTCGCGCTTGTGCGCCCACAGCGCCGTGAGGGTGCCCTTGCTGTCGGCGCCCGCGTCGTCGGCGGACTCCTCGTAGACGTCGGTCTCCAGCATGTTGCGCCGCAGATAGAAGATGATCGCGGCGCCGAGCGCGCCGATGATGAACGGGATGCGCCAGCCCCAGCTGTGCAGCGCGTCGTCCGACAGGGTGCGCTGGAGGACGATCTGGAGGCCGAGGCCCACGATCTGGCCCGCGGTCATGGAGACGTACTGGAAGCTGGACGCGAAGCCGCGCCGGCTCGGGTCGGACGCCTCGGTGAGGTAGGTGGCGCTGGCCGCGTACTCGCCGCCGACCGAGAGGCCCTGCAGGAGGCGGGCGACGAGCAGGACGACGGCGCCGCCGTACCCGGCGACCGCGTAGGTGGGCGCGACCGCGATGAGGACGGCGGACGCCGACATCAGCGTGACGGTCAGGGTGAGCGCCGCTTTACGGCCCTTGCGGTCACCCACCCTGCCCAGCAGCCAGCCGCCCACGGGCCGCATGAAGAAGCCGACGGCGAAGATGCCGGCCGTGTTCATCAGCTGTGCCGTCGGGTTCCCGTCGGGGAAGAAGGCCCCCGCGAAGTAGGTGGCGAAGCTCGCGTACACGAACCAGTCGAACCACTCGACCATGTTCCCGGCTGAGCCGACCAGGATCTTCTTCCATTGCTCTCGTCCCATGGGCGGCCACGGTGCCGGAATGCTTCGCTCCGTGACAAGGGTGTACCACGCAACGATCACGCGTACTTGTGTTCATAGTGTTCACGGAACGTCAGCGGATGCGGCGCGCGCGAAGGGCTACGCGGGGTTCTTGGCCAGTGCCTCGTCCAGGAACTCCCGTACATGGGACAGGATCTGGGCCCGGTCCGTGCCGCGCAGGCCGATCGCGACATGGATGGAGAAGCCGTCGAGCAGCGCCCGCAGCCGGGACGCGAACCGGTCGGGGTCGAGCGGCGGGAGCTCGCCGCGCGAGGTGCCCTCGGCGAGCAGCGCGACGAGGTCGCGGTGCCAGGCCAGCTCGATCGCGGCCTGCCGCTCGCGCGCGTCGCCGTCGGCCTCGGCGTTCTGCGAGCGGTTCCAGACCTCCAGCCACAGCGTCCAGTGCGGGTCGCCCTGGGCGTCGGGGACATACAGGTCGACGTACGCGTCGAGACGCTCGCGGACCGTGCCGCCGCCGGACAGGAGCCGCGCCCGCTCCGCGCCGAGGCGGCCCTCGCTCCACTCCAGGGTCCGCAGGAGCAGTTCGTCCTTCGAACCGAAGTAGTAGAGGAGGTGGCCGCTGCTCATGCCGACCTCGCGGCCGAGCGCGGCCATGGTGAGCTTCTCCAGGCCGCGCTCGGCGATCATCTCCATGGCCGCGGCGAGGACCTCTTCGCGCGGAGGGGCGTTCTTCCGGCGGGCCTGGGCCACGGGGACTCCTGCGGGTCTTTCAGTGTGCGGGCGTGATCTCGGGTTGCTGCTGGGTGATGCAGTGGATGCCACCGCCCCCGGCGAAGATCGTACGGGCGTCCACGAGCTGGACGGTCCTGCCCGGGAAAAGGCGGCGGAAGATCCCGGCCGCGACCTCGTCGTTCGGGTCGTCGAAGGAGCACAGGACGACGCCGTCGTTGCACAGGTAGTGGTTGATGTACGAGTAGTCGACCCAGCCCTCGTCGTCCTTGAGGACGGTCGGCGCGGGGACCTCGACGACCTCCAGAGGCCGGCCCTTGGCGTCCGTCTCGTCCTTGAGCTGCGCGATGAGCTGCCGGCTCAGCTCGTGGTCCGGGTGGGCGGGGTCCTGCTGCGAGTGGACCAGGACGACGCCGGGGGCGGCGAACGCGGCGACGATGTCGACGTGGCCGCGGGTGCCGTAGACGCCGTAGTCGCCGGTGAGGCCGCGCGGCAGCCAGATGGCCTTGGTGGTGCCGATCCGGGCGTGGATCTCCTGCTCGACCTCGGTCTTGGTGCGGCCCGGGTTGCGGTCGGGGTCGAGCTGCACGGTCTCGGTGAGGAGCACGGTGCCCTCGCCGTCGACGTGGATGCCGCCGCCCTCGTTGACGAGGAAGGAGGAGTGGACGGGGACGCCGGCGAGGTCCGCGATGTGGCGGGCCATCTTCGCGTCGTGCTCCCACACGGCCCAGTCCTGGGCGCCCCAGCCGTTGAACGTCCAGTCCACGGCGGCCAGTTGGCCGTCGCCGACGACGAACGTGGGGCCGATGTCGCGCATCCACGCGTCGTCGAGGTCGCGCTCGACGAGCTCGATGCCGTCGCCGAGGAGCGCGCGGGCCGAGTCGCTCTGGCCGGGGGCGACGATCACGGTCACCGGCTCGAAGCGGCGTACGGCGCGGGCGACGGACGCCCAGGCCTCGCGCGCCTCGGCCAGCTCCTCGTCGTTGGTGAAGGTCGGGTTGGGGCTCGGCCAGGCCATCCAGGTGCGCTCGTGCGGGGCCCACTCGGGGGGCATGTGGAAGCTGCTCATGAGCGGGTCCTCACAGGAAGTAGAGACGGTTCAGGGAGACGGAGTCGGCCGGTTCGGAGCGGACCGGGTCGCCGTCGAGCGTGACGAGTCCGGTGGCCTGGTCGACGTCGATGGAGCCGGTGCGCGAGTTGAGGCGCAGGTCGGCGGGGCCGATGCCGCGGGTGCCGCGGACGGCGACGCGGCGGCGGCGGGTGGGCATCTTGTCGTTTCCCTGGTCGAGGGCGGCCTGGGCCACGAAGGCCACGGAGATGTCCGCCGCGGTCGCGCCGTGCGCCCCGAACTGCGGCCCCAGGACGAGGGGTTCGCAGGTGTCGGTGGCCGCGTTCGGGTCGCCGACGACGCCGTACGCGGGGAAGCCGGACTTGAGGACGAGCTGCGGCTTCGCACCGAAGAACTCGGGGCGCCACAGCACGATGTCGGCGAGCTTGCCGGCCTCGATGGAGCCGACCTCGTGGGAGAGGCCGTGCGCGATGGCGGGGTTGATGGTCAGCTTCGCCATGTAGCGCAGGACGCGCGCGTTGTCGTCGTCCGTGTCGGGGAATCCGTCGAGCGGGCCGAGTTCGGCCTTCATCTTCCCGGCCATGGCGAAGGTCCTGCGCACGGTCTCACCGGCGCGGCCCATGCCCTGCGCGTCCGACGACGTGATGCCGATGGCGCCCAGGTCGTGCAGAACGTCCTCGGCGCCCATCGTGCCTGCGCGGATCCGGTCGCGGGCCATGGCGGCGTCGCCCGGCAGGTCGGTCTTCAGGTCGTGGACCGAGACGATCATGCCGTAGTGCTCGGCGACGGCGTCGCGGCCGAAGGGCAGCGTGGGGTTGGTGGACGACCCGATGACGTTCGGGACGCCCGCCATCTTCAGGACGTTCGGTACGTGTCCGCCGCCGCAGCCCTCGATGTGGAAGGCGTGGATGGTGCGGCCGTCGAGGACCCTGAGGGTGTCCTCGACGGACAGGCACTCGTTCAGGCCGTCGCTGTGCAGGGCGACCTGGACGTCGTGCTCCTCGGCGACGCGCAGCGCGGTGTCGAGGGCGCGGGTGTGGGCGCCCATGTCCTCGTGCACCTTGAAGCCGGACGCGCCGCCCTCGGCCAGCGCCTCGATCAGCGGGGCGTCGTGCGAGGACGAACCCCGGCCGAGGAAGCCGATGTTGACGGGCCAGGCGTCGAAGGCGTTGAACGCGTGGCGCAGCGCCCAGGGCGAGTTGACGCCGACGCCCCACACGGGCCCGAACTCCTGGCCGATGATCGTGGTCACGCCGGAGGCGAGCGAGGCCTCCATGATGCGCGGCGACAGCAGGTGTACGTGGGTGTCGACGGCGCCCGCGGTGGCGATGAGGCCCTCGCCCGACACGATGGACGTGCCGGTGCCGACGACGACATCGACCCCGTCGAGGGTGTCGGGGTTTCCGGCGCGCCCTATGGCGTGAATCCGGCCCTCGCGGATGCCGATGGAGACCTTCCTGATCCCCTGCACGGCGTCGATCACGAGGACGTTGCTGATCACGACGTCGCAGGTCTCGCGGACGGCCGCGGCCTTGAGGTGCAGTCCGTCGCGGGCGGTCTTGCCGAACCCGGCGAGGAACTCGTCGCCGTACAACTGCGCGTCGGACTCGACGCGGACGGTCAGGCCCGAGTCGCCGAGGCGGACGCGGTCACCGGCGCGCGGGCCGTGCGTGGCGGCGTACGCGTGGGGGTCGATGTGCCGGCTGCCCGGTGCGCAGTGGTCGCTGTGCTTGGTGGGCCTGCTCATGCGCCCGTTCCCTTCACTCCCAGATATCCGCAGGCGGCTGCCCTGCGCAGGGCCTCCTCCTTGGCGCCCGGCGCGTCCAGCGGGCCGTCGACGAGCCCGGCGAAGCCGATCGCGACGCGCGCGCCGCCGATGGGCACGAGGCCCACCTCGGCGCTCTCCCCCGGCCCGAACCGCACCGAGGAGCCGGCGGGGACGGCGAGCCGCATGCCGTACGCGGCCGCGCGGTCGAAGTCGAGCCGCGGGTTGGCCTCGAAGAAGTGGAAGTGGGAGGTGACGGAGACGGGGACGCTCGACGTGTTGGTCGCCGTGAGCGTCACCGTGGCCGGCGGGTCGCGGTGCTCGGGGCCCGGGAGCAGCGCGCCCGGCGCCTCGTCGCCCAGCGACGAGCCGATCGGGTCGCTGACCACGGCGAGCCGGGACCCGTCGTCGAAGACGGCCTCGACGTGTACCTCCGTCACGACGTCACTGACGCCGGGGAGCACATCGTCGGGGCCTAGGACGGAGCGCGCCGCCTCGATGGCCTCGGCGAGCCGCCGGCCGTCCCTGGCCGCCTCGCACACCGTGTCCGCGATCAGGGCCGTCGCCTCGGGGACATTGAGCCGCAGGCCCCGCCTCTTCCGGGCCCTGGCCAGCTCGGCGGCCCCGAACAGCAGCAGCCGATCACGTTCCGTGGGGGTCAGACGCACGCCACCACACCTCCCGTACAGGTTTAGAACTTCACTCTAATCATACGATTCACAACTCGGAAACATTGACGTGTCACATTGCGATGGGACACATTGAACGCTGCTCTAAAGCACTCGATGTGACCGATGCAACGACGCAAAGATCAGGGATCCCCCCATGGCGATAGAACAGCGCGGTGTAGACACCATCCCCGATGAGGAACGCACGAGCGGTCCCCGGGACATCGTCTCGATCCTCCTCGGCTCGAACCTCTGCCTCGGGGTGATCATCTTCGGCTGGCTGCCCGTGTCGTTCGGACTCGGCTGGTGGGCCTCGGTCACCTCGGTGATCGCGGGCACGCTCCTAGGCACCGCACTCACCGCCCCGCTCGCCCTGGTCTCCCTGCGCACCGGCACGAACCTGTCGACGTCGTCGGGCGCCCAGTTCGGCGTCCGCGGGCGGCTCGTCGGCTCGGTCGTCGGCCTGCTCCTGTCGCTCGGCTACACCGCGCTGACCGTGTGGATCGGCGGCGACGCGATGACGGGCGTCCTGCACCGCCTGTTCGGCGTGCCCGAGTCGGGCCTCACCTACGGCATCGTCTACGCGCTCCTGGCCGCCGCCACCGTGATCGGCGCGGTCTACGGCTACCGCGTCCTGCTGCGCCTGTCCCGCGTCCTGGCCGTGGGCATGACCGCGCTCCTGGCTCTCGGCGTCGTCGCGTACGCCCCGCACTTCACCACGGCGCCGCTGCCGGACGCGGGCGGCTACCTCCTCGGCTCGTTCTGGCCGACCTGGCTGCTCGCCCTCGTCGCCGCCGGCCTGTCGGGCCCCATCGCCTTCATCACGCTCCTCGGCGACTACACGCGCTACGTGTCCCCGGCCCGCCACTCGCAGCGCAGCGTCCTGCGCGCCACCTGGCTCGGCCTGATCGTCGGCCTGCTCACGCCCCAGCTGTTCGGCACGTTCACCGCGTACGCGGCGCGCGCCGCCCTCGACTACGCGGGCTCGCTCGTCTCCGCCTCGCCCACCTGGTACCTGATCCCGCTGCTGCTCGCCGCCTCCGCGGGCTCGGTCGGCAACGCGGGCCTGATGCTCTACTCCATGGGCCTCGACCTGGACGCGATCCTGCCCCGCGCCTCCCGCACGGCGGCGACCTACGCGGTCGCGGCCGTCGCCACGGTCTGCGTCTTCGTCGGCCACTTCGCGTGGGCGGCGCAGGACGCCATGACGTCGTTCGTCCTGCTCCTCACCGCGATCGGCACCCCCTGGGCCGTGATCACCCTGATCGGCTTCGTCCGCTGCCGCGGCGTCTACGACGCGGACGCGCTCCAGGTCTTCAACCGGCGCTCGCGCGGCGGCGTCTACTGGTACCGGGGCGGCTGGAACCCCCGCGCCACCGTCTCCTGGGCCCTGGGCGCGTTCGTCGGACTGCTCGCGGTGTCCCTGCCGTCGTACGAGGGCCCGCTGCTCTCGCTGACGGGCGGCGTGGACTGCAGCTTCCTGCTGTCGGGCCTGGTCGGCGGGGCGGCCTACCTGGCGCTGACGGCCCGTGAGGTGCGCTCGGTACGCGTCAGGGCCGCCGCGGACACTAAGTCCGAGGCGGCCCTGGTCACGAGCGGTGAGTGACGACCCGGCCGGCGAGGGGTCCTAGGGTCTTTCGTTCGGATCAGGCTGGATCAGGGAGCGGGGTCTGGTGCGTGCAGCTGCAAGGCGGAGGATTGAGGCGACGCGGAGCGTCGGTGATTGACGACAACGCCGCAGATGTGCGTGCCGGACCCCGCGAGCCCAGCCTGATCCAAACGAGAGGCCCTAGCCGAGCTGGTGCATCCAGCCGTGCTTGTCCACGCTCGTGCCGCGCTGGATGTCGAGCAGCGCCTCGCGCAGCTTCAGCGTGACCTCGCCGGGCTCGCCGCCCGACTGGGTCCACTGGCCGCCGGCGCGCTTGACGGTGCCGACCGGAGTGATGACCGCCGCGGTGCCGCAGGCGAAGACCTCGGTGAGCGTGCCGTTCTCGGAGTCGGCCTGCCACTGGTCGATGGAGACGCGGCCCTCGACGGACTCGTAACCCAGGTCGCGGGCGACCGACAGGAGCGAGTCACGGGTGACGCCCGCGAGGAGCGAACCGGTCAGCTCGGGGGTGACGATCTTGTCTCCGTACACGAAGTACAGGTTCATGCCGCCGAGTTCCTCGACCCACTTGTGCTCGACGGCGTCGAGGTAGGCGACCTGGTCGCAGCCCTGGGCCGCGGCCTCGGCCTGGGCGAGCAGGGACGCCGCGTAGTTGCCGCCGGTCTTGGCGTCGCCCATGCCGCCGGGAACGGCGCGCACGCGGTCCTCGGACAGCCAGATCGACACGGGCTTGACGCCACCGGCGAAGTAGGCGCCCGCGGGCGAGGCGATCACGATGAAGAGGTACTCGTTGGCGGGCTTCACGCCCAGGCCGACCTCGGTCGCGATCATGAAGGGGCGCAGATAGAGGGACTCCTCGCCGCCGTGCGCCGGGACCCATGCGATGTCCTGCCTGACCAGCGCGTCGCACGCCTCGATGAACGTCTCGACCGGCAGCTCGGGCATGGCGAGGCGGCGCGCCGAGGCCTGGAAGCGCTTGGCGTTCATCTCGGGGCGGAAGGTGGCGACGGTGCCGTCGGGCTGGCGGTAGGCCTTGAGGCCCTCGAAGATCTCCTGCGCGTAGTGCAGGACGTTCGTCGCGGGGTCGAGGGAGAGCGGTCCGTAGGGCACGAGCTGCCCGTCGTGCCAGCCGCGGCCCTCGGTCCACCGGATCGTCACCATGTGGTCGGTGAAGTGGCGGCCGAATCCCGGGTTGGCCAGGATCGCCTCGCGCTCCGCGCCGGACAGCGGGGTCGAGGAGGGCTTGAGCTCGATCGTGGGCGTCGTCATGGTTGCGTGTCCTTCACCGGTTGTGTGTGACGGACCGCTGTCACGCTCGCGCAGCTGGAAGCACGAACTTCCCGACTACTTGGTCGTCCGAGCTTTCGCGTTCAACGCGGCCCCACGTCCGATTATCGCTCGTGGGGTCCGATGGACGAAAACGCCCGGTACGGGTACAGCGTGAGGTGCGGCCCAGGGGTTGATGGTGGCACCCGGGGACCGCAAAGGTGAAGCCGCCGGGTGCGGATGCGACCCGGCGGCTCCTTAAGTGCATGAAGAGCGGCGGGTCAGCCGGCTACTCGTCCGGCGAGCGCGTCGCCGATCTCGTCGGTCGACCGCGCGGTGGTGCCGCGCTCGGCCAGGTCGGCGGAGACGGCGTCCTCGATGCGGGCGGCCTCGGCCTCGTAACCGAGGTGACGCAGCAGGAGCGCCACGGACAGGACCGTGGCCGTGGGGTCGGCCTTGGCCTGGCCGGCGATGTCGGGGGCCGAGCCGTGGACCGGCTCGAACATCGACGGGAACTCGCGGGACGGGTTGATGTTCCCGGAGGCCGCGACGCCGATGCCGCCGGAGACGGCAGCGGCGAGGTCGGTGATGATGTCGCCGAAGAGGTTGTCGGTGACGATCACGTCGAAGCGCTCGGGGTCGGTGACGAGGAAGATCGTCGCCGCGTCCACGTGCAGGTAGTCGGTGGTGACCTCGGGGAACTCGGCGGCCACCTTGTTGAAGATGTTCGTCCAGAGGTGGCCCGCGAAGGACAGCACGTTGTTCTTGTGGACCAGCGTGAGCTTCTTGCGGGGGCGGGCCTGGGCGCGGGCGAAGGCGTCACGGACCACGCGCTCGACACCGAACGCCGTGTTGACGGAGACCTCGGTGGCGACCTCGTGCGGGGTGCCGGTGCGGATCGAGCCGCCGTTGCCCGTGTACGGGCCCTCGGTGCCCTCGCGGACCACGATGAAGTCGATCTCCGGCTGGCCCTTGAGGGGCGTCGCCACACCCGGGAGCAGCTTGCTCGGGCGGAGGTTGACGTGGTGGTCGAAGAGGAAGCGGAGCTTGAGCAGGAAGCCGCGCTCGAGGACGCCGGACGGGACCGAGGGGTCACCGATCGCGCCGAGCAGGATGGCGTCGTGCTGCTTGAGCGCCTCGACATCGGCGTCGGTGAGGGTCTCACCGGTCGCGTGGTAGCGCTTGGCACCGAAGTCGTATTCCTTGGTCTCCAGCTTCACATCCTGCGGGAGGACGGCGCCGAGGACCTTGAGCCCCTGGGCCACGACCTCCTGGCCGATGCCGTCACCGGGGATCACTGCGAGATTGAGGATGCGAGAGCTAGCCGACATACGGGCACCCTACTTCGGCGTCCCATGGGATGACACTCGGTGTCCGCCATTCGGACATGCGCCGTGCGGTCCGTCGGGCGCTCCGCCCTACGGGTCGCCGCGCGGCCGATTTCTGTTCACCCGCAGGTATGGCCCTCGTTGGTTGGTGCTGGGAAGTTTTCTTCCCATGACTGTGCCTTCCAGGGGGACACCCCCCGGACCCCTCACTCCGAACGTCGGCATTCCCGAGCAGCTGGCCCGCCGCCTGAGCATGCCGGAGCAGCACGAGTACCTGCGGGCCCGGTTCAGCAGGCGGCGCGCGCTGACCGGGACCGCGGCGAGCGTGGGCGGCCTGACCCTGCTGGGCGGCTCGTCCTCCTCGGCGTACGCGGCGCCTTCCGCTGCCGCCGCCTCGGCCGCCACTCCCGTCCGCTCGGCGGCCGTGCAGGTCGACGGTTCCCTCGTCGCGCCCTTCGCCCGCCATCTCGCCTTCGGCGCCGACCCGAAGACGCAGATGCGGATCTCCTGGCAGGTGCCGTTCGCGGTGCGCAAGCCGTTCGTACGGGTGGGCCTGAAGCCCTGGGACCTCAGCCGGAAGATCGAGGCGGAGGTGCGCGCGCTGCACACCCCGAGCCTGTCGAAGAAGCTCCCGGCGGTCGAGCAGCACTATCTGCACGCGGCCCTGGACGGCCTGACCCCCGGGGCGACGTACTACTACGGAGTGGGCCACGACGGTTTCGATCCGGCGTCCGCGGAGCGCATCGCGACGATCGGTTCCTTCCGCACGGCTCCGGCGAAGGCGGAGAAGTTCGTCTTCACGGCCTTCGGTGACCAGGGCGTCAGCTATGACGCGCTCGCCAACGACCAGCTGATCCTGGGCCAGAACCCCTCGTTCCATCTGCACGCGGGCGACATCTGCTACGCCGACAGCAGCGGGCACGGCAAGGAGTCGGACACGTACGACGCGCGCGTGTGGGACCAGTTCCTCGCGCAGACCGAGTCGGTCGCGAAGTCGGTGCCGTGGATGGTGACGACCGGCAACCACGACATGGAGGCCTGGTACTCCCCCAACGGGTACGGCGGCCAGTCGGCCCGCTGGACACTGCCGGACAACGGCCCGGACCCGCGGAACGCGCCGGGCGTCTACTCCTTCGTGTACGGGAATGTGGGCGTCGTCGCGCTCGACGCGAACGACGTCTCGTACGAGATCCCCGCGAACAAGGGCTACACGGACGGTAAGCAGACCGCGTGGCTGGCCGAACGGCTAGGTGAGCTGCGCGCGCGCAAGGACATCGACTTCGTGGTGGTCTTCTTCCACCACTGCGCGTACTCGACGTCGACGCATGCCTCCGACGGCGGGGTGCGCGCCGCATGGCTGCCGCTGTTCGCCGAGCACCAGGTGGACCTGGTGATCAACGGGCACAACCACGTGTACGAGCGCACGGACGCCATCAAGGACGGAGAGGTGGGCAAGCCGGTGCCGGTCGGCGCGTCGACCGATCCGACGCGCGACGGCATCGTGTACGTCACCGCGGGCGGCGCCGGCAAGGACCTCTACGCGTTCGGCCTCGGGGTCAAGGACAGCTACGAGGGCCATGTCCAGGACCGCGAGTCGATCGTGACGTTCCACTGGACGAAGTCACGCCTGCCGGACCCGGACACCGTGGAGTGGTCGCGGGTGCGGTACACCGGCTTCTCTTTCCTCGCGGTGGAGGCGGAGACCGGCGGGGCGGGCGTGACCCCGAGGCTGAAGGTCTCCGCGCTGGCCGAGAGCGGCGAGCGCATCGACTACTTCGAGATCAGGCGGGGCGCGCAGCCGTAGGGGCGCGGGCCCTAACGGGACTCGTGCCCCGTCTCGCCGCCGTTGTCCCTGCGGTCGAGGGCTCGCTGCAGGGCGGCGGCGGCGTTCTTGCGGTCTGAATCGGACGGCGATGCGTGACGGACTCGGCGGCGGACGGGCGTCGCTGTGGCCATGAGAGATCGACTCCTTGAGATCACGGGGGATTTCGAGGCGCCGGAAGAGGCGGGGAGCCCGGAGCGACAGGGATTGCCTGCCTTCTGCTCAGCTCACGACCGCCATTCGCTGGATCGAGCGAGACGTTCGGCTCCTACAAAGCTAAGCGAGGAGCCTGCTTCTGTCTCCACAATTACTCGGACTTCCTACTATCTGAGACGGGAGTCACGGAGACGGGTCGCTTCGCGCGGGGCCGGCCGGCGCTCCCCCTGGTCAGAGAATGTCGCCGCCCCGCCAGTCGAAGAGGAGCGTGTGGGCCGGGTCGAGTACGGCGCTGACGCGGCGCAGGTACGGCGCGCTCTCGTCGTCCGGCAGCCGCACCGGCCCGTCGGGGCCGTACGCGGCGAAGTCGCCCTGCCACTGTTCCCAGCCGCGCGCCCGGTAGAGCCCGGCCCCGTCGGCGGACGCCGACAGCGCGCCCAGGTCGTAGGCCGCGTCGATCACCCGCTCCAGAGCCGCCATGACCTGCCCGCCCAGGCCACTCCTGCGCGCGTCGGCGCGGACGGCGACGCCCTCGACGTAGCCGGTGCGCAGCGAGCGGCCCGCGTGCGCGGCCCTGCGCTGCACGACGGAGCCGTGCGCGACGAGGCCGCCGGCGCTGTCGCGCACGAGAGCGTGCACGCCGCCGACGGTGTGGTCCCAGTCGTCGTCACTGAAGCCGCCGTCGAAGGCGTCGTCCAACAGGGCGCGCACGGACCGGAGTTCAGCTCGGGTGAGGTCGGCGGTGTGTGCGGTGCTCAGCGTGGTCACCGTGACACCGTACTCACGCGCTATTTGAGTACGCGCGCCGATTTCACGCCGCGTGCGCGACGGCACAGTCGTCCTCATGAACGGCCTCTACGCTCTCAAGCCCTGGTACGCGGACCGGCTCTCCGGCCTGCGCCGCGCGCTCGCCGCCCGGCAGGTCTCGCCCGACACCCTGACGGCGGCCGGTGTCGTGTGCGCCGCCGGCGCGGCGGCCGCGCTCGCCTGGCTGCCGGCGCCGCTGGCCGCGCCGCCGGTGGCGGTGCTGCTCGCGGCGCGGCTCGCCTTCGCGAACCTGGACGGCGCGCTCGCCCGCGACACCGGCCGCACGACGCGTCGCGGCGCTCTCCTCAACGAGCTGGGTGACCGCGTGGCCGACCTGCTCGTCATCGCGGGCTTCCTGCCGCTGGCCCCGCTGTGGCTGGTGGCCGCGGCGGCCCTCGCGGCGACGCTCCCTTCGTGGGTCTCCCTGGCGGGCGCGGCGGCGGGTGCGCCCCGGCGCAACGGCGGCCCGGTCGGCAAGACGGAGCGCTGCCTCCTCGCGGTCGTGGCCGCGGCCTCGGGCTGGGCGGTCCCTGTGCTCGCGGTCGTCGCGGCGGGGTCCGCGGTGACGGCGGTGGTGCGGGGAGTGCGGGTGTGGAGGGAACTTGGGCAGCCCGATACGGCTGTGGCGATTGAGAAGCCTGTGGTGCCGGTGCCGGTGCCAGCGCCGGTGCCGACGCCCGTGGCGGAGCCCTCGGGCCCTGCCACCACCCGTCGCCGCCCGCCCCCGAAGCCCGATCAAGGCCTCCCCCTCGACCCCGGCGAAGTGTCCGGCGGCATCACCCACACCCGCCCGCAGTCCCCCGCGGACCGCGGCACGCAGCTGCGGGGCACCCGATGAGCGCCGTGTTCGTCGCCGGTGAGGTGGCCGGGCGGGCCGTGCCGGTCGTGGCCGGGGTCCTCGGGGCCGGTGGTGTCGCCGTCGCCTCGCTGCCGTCCCGGGTACGGATACGGACCGAGCTGCGCAGGCGCTGGCGGACCTGGGCGCTGTCCGCGCCGCTGTTCATCGGCGCCTTCTGCGTGGGCCGCGCGGGCGCGTTCGTGCTCGCGGCCGGGCTCGGCGTGGTCGCGGTGGCAGAGTACGCGCGGATGGCGGGCCTGCCCCGCGCCGAGCGGGCCGTACTGGTGGCCGCGGCCATTGCCGTGCCTGGCGCGGCACTTGCGGGGCCCGACCCCCGTACGACCGGGGCACTTCTCGTACTCGCCGTGCTCGCGGCGGTCTGCGCGGGCGATGCCGAACAGGGCTTCACGCGCGCGTCCCGCACGCTCTTCGGTCTCCTGTGGATCCCGGTGTCGCTGAGCGGCCTGGTGCTGCTCGGCGGCACGGCGCTCGCGGTCGGGGTCGCGGTGGCGTTCGGTGACGTGGGCGCGTGGTGCGGCGGTACCGCGCTCGGCCGGCGGGGGCCGCTCTCGCGCCGCCTCTCGCCGCTGTCCCCGAACAAGACATGGGCCGGCGTGGTGGGCGCCGCCGCCGCAACTGCCGCCGCACTTACGGCAGTCGGCGCGTTCACGCCGGTCCTGTGGGCCGCCGTGCTGGCCGGCTGCGTCCTCGGTGATCTCGTCGAGTCGATGGTGAAGCGCGAGGCGGGCGTGAAGGACGCGGGCAGTTGGCTGCCGGGGTTCGGCGGGCTCCTCGACCGTGTCGACTCGCTCCTCGTGGCCCTGCTTCTCGTGATGGTGGTGACCCTGTGAGGACGACCGTGACCGCTCCGGCCCGTGTGCGCCCGGCCCGTACGGCCGCCCGGCTTCGCCACGCCCTGTGGTGGCTCGTCCTCACCCTCACCGGCGGTGTGGAGCGCCGGGGCCGGCTCCCACGCGGCGGCTGTGTCGTGGTCGCCAACCACAGTTCGCACGCCGACACCGCCGCGCTGCTCGCCGCGCTCGACGCGTCCCACGCGCCGGCGATCGGCGCGGCGGCCGACTACTGGTTCGCCTCGCCCTGGCGCAGCCGGATCTGCAGCCGCCTCGCCGCCGGGTTCCCGGTGCGGCGCTCCGGCGGGGGCCTGGACGACCTGCTCGGCATGGCGGACACGCTGCGCGCGGGCCACGCCGTCGTCCTCTTCCCCGAGGGCACGCGCGCGCGTGCGGGTGAGCTGGGCTCGTTCCACCGGGGCGCGCTGGTCCTGGCGCAGCACGCGCGCGTGCCGGTCGTGCCGGTCGGTATCGCGGGCACGGACCGGCTCCTGCCCAAGCACGGCAGGCTGCGCCCGTCCCTGGTCCGGGTGCGGATCGGCGAACCGCTCCCGTCCACGGCGACACCGGAGGAGGCCCGTATCGCGGTGGCCGCCCTTCATGCCCGTACGGTCGCGGAGCCGCTGCGGGACTCCCGCGTCCGCAAGGTCCTGGCCCGCGTGATCAGCGCGCGGCCCGGGCTGCTCCTGGCGTTCGCGTGGGCGTGCGCGGAGGCGCTGAGCTGGCCGCTGATGCCGGAGCTGTTCCTCGCCGTGGCGTGCGTGGCGGTGCCGCGCCGGGCCCTGAAGCTGTCCGTCACGGCGCTCGCGGGCAGCCTCGCGGGCGGCCTGCTCGCGCTCCAACTGGCGTCCGCGGGCGTCTCGTTGCCCGCACCCCTGACGACGGACCGGATGCGGGCGGAGGTCCGTCACGAACTGTCCGTCGAGGGCGCGTCGGCGGTACGCCACCAGCCCTGGAACGGCATCCCGTTCAAGGTCTACGGGAAGGAGGCGGGCCGCAAGGACGTCCCCGTCACGCACTGGCTGACCGAGTCGGCACGCGCGCGCGGCGCCCGCACACTCACCGTGGGCCTGGCGTTCGGCGCCTTCGGCTTCCTGGTGCACCGGCTCCGCAGGCTCTACGGGCTCTACCTGGGCCTGCTGTGCGGCGGCTTCGCGGCCGGTCTCTCGCTCATCGTGGCGGGCTGGAGCTGACGCGGACCGTCACAGCGGACGCGGGCCGTCACAGAGGGGCGCGGGCCGTCACAGAAGGGCGCGGGCCTTCGGGCCTGGCGATCCTCGCCGCGTCCCCGAACCCGTTCACGTACCTTCGAGATCATGAATTTACCTCCCTCCCGCAGGACCCTCCTCGGCGCCGCGGCCCTGGCGCCCGTCCTTCTCTCCGTGCCCGGCGCCGCGAGCGCGGCGCCCTCCTCCGATACCGGCGGTGACGCACGGCGGCGGCTGCGCGAGCTGGAGGCGGGCTACCCCGGACGCATCGCAGTGCACGCCCTGCACACCGGCACCGGCGCCGTCCTCGCCTACCGCGCGCACGAACGCTTCGCGATCGCCTCGACGTTCAAGGTGCTCGCCGGAGCGGCGATCCTGCGCAGGTCGCGCGAGGAGGAGCCCGGGCTGCTCGACGTACTGATCCGCTACGGACGCGACGACCTCGTGGCCGCCTCACCCCGCACCGAGATGCATCTCGAAACCGGCATGACGGTAAGGGAGTTGTGCGACGCCGCCATCACGTACAGCGACAACACCGCGGCCAATCTGCTGATGCGCCGGATCGGCGGCCCCGCCGGCGTCACCGCGTTCGCCCGCTCGCTCGGCGACTCCGTAACGCGGCTCGACCGGTGGGAGACCGACCTCAACACGAACATCCCCGGCGACCGGCGGGACACCACGACGCCCGCGGCCATGACCGCGGACCTGCGCGCGCTGGTCCTCGGCGACGCCCTCCACCCGCTCGACCGCGGCCAGCTGACCCGGTGGCTCGTGGAGAACACCACCGGCGACAAGCGGATCCGCGCGGGGCTCCCGCCGGGCTGGCGGGCCGGCGACAAGACCGGGTCGCCCGCCTACGGCGGAGTCAACGACGTGGCCGTGGCCTGGCCGCCGGGCGGCGGGGCTCCCCTGATCGTCTCCGTGTACACGACCCGGCTCGACCCGGACACCCCGGGCGAGGACCGGATCGCCGCCGACATCACCCGCGTCGCCGTGGACGCGCTGCTCTGACCCCGGACACGACACCGCCTCCGACCGGGGTGGGGCCCTGGTCGGAGGCGGGGGCGGGTGGGGGCGGTCCGTGCGGGCCGCCCGGGGTGGGCGTCAGCCCATGTGCGGGTAGCCGTACTCGGTCGGCGGGACCAGCGTCTCCTTGATGGCGCGGGTCAGGGTCCAGCGCTGCAGGTTCTGCGGGGCGCCGGCCTTGTCGTTGGTGCCGGAGGCGCGGCCGCCGCCGAAGGGCTGCTGGCCGACGACGGCGCCGGTCGACTTGTCGTTGATGTAGAAGTTGCCCGCGGCGTAGCGGAGCTTGTCCATCGTGTGCGCGGCGGCGGCGCGGTCGTTCGCGATGACCGAGCCCGTGAGCGCGTAGTCGGAGACGGACTCCATCTGGGCCAGCATCTCGTCGTACTTGGCGTCGTCGTAGACGTGCACGGCGAGGATCGGGCCGAAGTACTCGGTCGTGAAGACCTCGTTCTCCGGGTCGTCGCACTCGATGACGGTCGGGCGGACGAAGTAGCCCACCGAGTCGTCGTAGGTGCCGCCCGCGACGATCGTGCAGGAGTCGTCCGCCTTGGCGCGGTCGATCGCGGCCTTGTTCTTCGCGAAGGAGCGGTCGTCGATGAGGGCGCCGATGAAGTTCGTCAGGTCGGTGACGTCACCCATCTTGATGCCGTCGACCTCGGCCGCGAACTCCTCCTTGAACCCGTCGTTCCAGATGGAGGCCGGGACGTAGGCGCGCGAGGACGCGGAGCACTTCTGGCCCTGGAACTCGAAGGAGCCGCGGGTCAGGGCCGTCTTGAGGATGGCGCGGTCGGCGCTCGGGTGGGCGACGACGAAGTCCTTGCCGCCGGTCTCACCGACGAGCCGCGGGTAGGTGCGGTACTTGTCGATGTTCGTGCCGACCGTCTTCCACAGGTGCTGGAAGGTCTTGGTCGAGCCGGTGAAGTGGATGCCGGCCAGGTCGCGGTGGTTCAGGGCGACCTCGGAGACCGCGATGCCGTCACCGGTGACGAGGTTGATGACGCCCTTGGGCAGACCGGCCTCTTCGAGGAGCTGCATGAGCAGCACGGCGGCGTGCGTCTGCGTCGGGGACGGCTTCCAGACCACCACGTTGCCCATGAGGGCGGGGGCGGTGGGGAGGTTGCCCGCGATGGCGGTGAAGTTGAAGGGCGTGATCGCGTAGACGAAGCCCTCGAGCGGGCGGTGGTCCATGCGGTTCCACACACCGGTGGAGTTCGCCGGGGGCTGCTCGGCGAGGATCTGGCGCGCGTAGTGCACGTTGAAGCGCCAGAAGTCGATGAGCTCACAGGGGGTGTCGATCTCGGCCTGCTGCGCGGTCTTCGACTGGCCGAGCATCGTGGACGCGGCGAGGGTCTCGCGCCACGTCGTGGAGAGCAGCTCGGCTGCGCGCAGGATGATCGCGGCGCGGTCGTCGAAGGACATCGCGCGCCAGGCCGGGGCGGCGGCGAGCGCGGCGTCGATCGCGTCCTGCGCGTCCGCCTGCGTGGCGCCGCGGCCCGTACCGATGACGGCCTTGTGGTTGTGCGGCTGGACGACAGTGAACTCGTCACCGCCACCGAGGCGCTTGACGCCGCCGATGGTCATCGACAGCTCGATCGGGTTCTCGG
Organism: Streptomyces sp. DS1-CR2; assembly: GCF_055760475.1. Taxonomy (NCBI): domain Bacteria; kingdom Bacillati; phylum Actinomycetota; class Actinomycetes; order Kitasatosporales; family Streptomycetaceae; genus Streptomyces; species Streptomyces sp. DS1-CR2. Next base: position 6,107,160 of record NZ_CM147085.1, on the reverse strand, counting down.
CCAGCTCCTTGAGCTTGGTCTCGAGGCGCGCCCGCTCCGGGGAACCGGGGGCGTAGCCGTGCACCGGCTCGTTGACGGGAGCGGGGACCTGGGTTACGGCGTCCATGACTTACCTCTTCCGAGTGAATCTCGGGCTTCAGCGGGGAGGATCTGAAACCGCGTCGTACGTTGTCTGGTGGTCAGGGCCTGACCTTCACGAGACCGCGGCGTCGGTCGGGTGAGAAGCCCTTCGGGGCGGAGTCACGAGTCTCTGAACTCCTTTGACACCGTTCATTGCGCTCAGCCCTTGGTGAGGATGGAGCGGGCGAAGAACAGCAGGTTGGCGGGCTTCTCCGCGAGGCGGCGCATGAAGTAGCCGTACCAGTCGGTGCCGTACGCGGTGTAGACGCGCATCCGGTGACCCTCTGCGGCGAGCCGGACGTGCTCGTCGCTGCGGATCCCGTACAGCATCTGGAACTCGTACTCGTCCAGTTTGCGCCCGGCGCGGCGGGCGAGCTCCTGGGTGATGGAGATGAGGCGCGGGTCGTGAGACCCGATCATCGGGTACCCGGCGCCCTCCATCAGAATCTTCAGGATGCGGACGTACGCCTTGTCGATCTCGGCCTTGTCCTGGTACGCGACGGAGGCGGGCTCCTTGTAGGCGCCCTTCACGATGCGTACGCGGCTGCCGGCGGCGGCGAGGCGGGTGGCGTCGTCCTCGGTGCGGAAGAGGTAGGCCTGGATGACGCATCCGGTCTGCGGGAAGTCCTTCCGCAGCTCCTCGTGGATGGCGAACATCGAGTCGAGGGTGGTGTGGTCCTCGGCGTCCAGGGTGACCGTGGTGCCGATCGCGGCGGCGGCCTCGACGACCGGGCGGACGTTGGCGAGGGCCAGCTCGTGGCCTCCCTCCAGCGCCTGGCCGAACATCGACAATTTGACGGACATCTCCGCCTTGGTGCTGAGGCCCAGGTCCTTGAGGTGCGCGACCAGCTCGAGGTAGGCGTCGCGCGCGGCGGCGGCCTGTTCGGGGGTCGTGATGTCCTCGCCGACCACGTCGAGGGTGACCTCGAGGCCCTTGCCGCAGGCGTCCACGACGATCGGCACGACGTCGTCGACGCTCTCACCGGCGATGAACCGGTCGACGACCTGCTTCGTGCCGGGGGCTGCCGAGATGAACCGGCGCATCTTGTCGCTGCGCGAGGCGGCGAGAATCACGGGACCCAGCACGGGCCACCTCCACGGGGAGAGTACGAACGAGTGGCCGTATCGGCGTAAACGAACTGAATCGCAACAGACCGGTACGGCGCGGAGAACCACCGTGAAATCTAAGGATCCCTCCGAGCGTGTGCCATCGACAGCTGTCACGCATCTGTGGCCACCACCTCAGACATTTGTCTGAAGCGTGCGGCGGGGTGCGCGAGAATGGCGGAGTGAAGGGCGACTACCAGGAACTGGTCGACGAGATCTCCGCGCTGCTCAGTGCCCCCGCGACGCTGGAGAACCGGGATTTCGGGCTGATCGCGTTCGGCGCGCACGACAGCGGCAGCCAATTCGACGAATCGACGCTGGACCCCGTACGTACCCGCTCGATCCTGACCCGCCGCTCCACCGCGGCGGTGCGCACGTGGTTCGAGGGCTTCGGCATCGCCCGCGCCACCGGCCCCGTCCGCATCCCGGCGACCCCGGAGGCCGGGGTCTACCGGGGCCGCATCTGCCTTCCCGTACGCCATCGGGGTGTCGTCCTCGGCTATGTGTGGCTGCTCGACGACGACCCGGGGCCGACCGAGCAGCAGCTGACCGCCGCGATGGAGGTGGCGGACCGCATCGGCGCGCTGCTCGCGGACGAGGCGCAGGCGGGCGCCGACCTGACCCGTGAGTTCCGCGAGGTCCTCACAACCGAGCGCGGCTGGCAGCGGGACATGGCAGTGGCGGCCCTGCGCACGGCGCTCGGGTCGCGCGCGGACGGGCTGCACGCGGTGGTGTGCGTCGCGCCGTGGCCGTCGGAGGACCCGGACGACGCGCCTTCCTTCCGTACGATCCCCGCGGCCGACGCCCTGTGCATGGTGCCGTGGGGTGCGGCCGGGCAGGCCCTGGCCCTCCTGGTGCGGCTGCGGTCGGCGGACGCGCCCGGGCCGGCCTTGGCGGCGGCGGCGAAGCTGCGGGAGCGCGCCGGTACGGCGGTCGTCGCGGCGGGTTTCGCGGGCCCGCGGCGTGAGCTGGGCGACCTGGGCGCCGCCTGGCAGGAGGCGACGGCCGCGGCGCGCGCGGCACTCGCCGAGCCGCGTCTCGGCCCGGACGCGCACTGGGCGGCGATCGGCCCGTACCGCCTGCTCACCGCGCTGCCCCCGGACGCGGCGCACGACCCGGTCCTGGCCCCGCTCCTGCTGGCCGCAAACCGCCAACTGGCCCGCACCACCGAGGTGTTCCTCGACTGTGCGGGCCAGGCCGGCCGCACGGCGGCGGAGCTGGGCATCCACCGCCAGACCCTCTACTACCGGCTCTCCCGTGTGGAGCAGCTCACCGGCCTCGACCTGGACGACGGAGAGGACCGGCTGCTGCTGCACATGGGGCTGAAGGCGTCACGCCTGTGACGTGCGCATCGCGTCCAGCAACAGCCGTACGCCCTCGGTGAGTTCGTCGGCGCTGGGCGAGTAGTCCGCGTCGAAGGTGTGCTGGGCGATGAGCCCGAGGACCAGCACCGAGAAGAGCTTCCCGAGCGTGTGCACACTCGGATCGTCGACCGGCGGCTCCTCGCCCATGACCATGCCGATGAGGCCCCGCCCCGCCTCGTGCTGGGCTTGCGCCAGATGCTCGCGCACGACCGGCACCTTGTCGCCCATCGTCACGAGCTCGATGCTCAGGTGCCAGATCGACCCGGGCTTGCCGAGACTGTCGGTGATCCCGGCCATCACAGCCCGGAACCGCTCCAGCGAGCCGGGGGCACCGGGCAGTACGCCCACGTCGCTCCAGTCTTCCGAGGCCCCTTCGGCCAGCGCCACGTACGCCTGCGCGAGCAGCGCGTCCTTCGAGCCGTAGTGGTAGCCGATCGACGCCAGATTCGTCCCGGACTCCTTGACGATGTCGCGCGCCGTCGTGCGCACGAACCCCTTCTCCAGAAGGCAGCGTTTGGCGCCTTCGAGCAGATCCTCGCGATGTCCCATGCCGCCACCGTACCCCCGTTTCATACAGCCGTCCCATACGCGCGTCCCATACGCCCACCCAGGACGAACGTCTTACACAAGCGATCTATACACACGTACTAGACAAGCGTTTAAGACGCCCGTACAGTCCTTCTCATGACGAACTCACCGAGCACCAACTCCCGTGCGGGGCACCGTGAATGGACGGCACTCGCGGTCCTGATGCTTCCGCTGCTCCTCGTCTCGATGGACGTCTCCGTCCTCTACTTCGCGATCCCCTCCATCAGCGCGGACCTCGAGCCGACCGGCACCCAGCAGCTGTGGATCTTCGACATCTACGCGTTCGTGCTCGCCGGCCTGCTGATGACGATGGGCTCCCTCGGCGACCGCATCGGCCGCCGCAAGCTCCTGATGATCGGCGCCACCGCCTTCGGCGCCGCCTCCGTCTGCGCGGCCTACGCGAACAGCGCGGAGATGCTCATCGCGGCCCGCGCACTCCTCGGCATCGGCGGCGCGACCCTGATGCCCACGACGATGGCGCTGGTGCGCAACATGTTCCGCGACGACAAACAGCGCGCGACGGCCATCGGCATCTGGTCCGGCGTCATGACCGGAGGCATCGCGCTCGGCTCGGTGATGAGCGGCATCCTCGTCGAGCACTTCTGGTGGGGCTCGGTCTTCCTCGTCAACCTGCCCGCGATGGCCCTGCTCCTGCTGCTCGCCCCGGTCCTGCTCCCCGAGTTCAAGGACCCGCAGCCGGGCCGCTTCGACCTCCTGAGCGTCCCGCTGTCGATGGCCGCGGTGCTCCCCCTCGTCTACGGCATCAAGGAGATCCCCTCCGAGGGCTTCGAGCCGCTCTACGTCGCCTCGATCGTGGTGGGCCTCGTCTTCGCCGCCCTGTTCGTACGCCGCCAGCGCACCGTCGAGTCACCGATGATCTCGCCGGCCCTCTTCCGGGGCCGCGGCTTCGGCCCCGCTGTCACCCTCAACCTCATCTCGGCCTTCGCGATGATGGGTTCGGCGTACTTCACCACGCAGTACCTCCAGGCCGTCCTCGGCAAGAGCGCGCTCGAAGCGGCGCTGTGGGCGCTCGCGCCGACCGTCTTCATCGGCCTCGCCGCCCCCCTCGCGACGGTCCTCGTGCAGCGGGGCGTGCACCGCGGGTCCGTCGTCACCGTCGGCTTCCTGACCAGCGCCTGCGGCTACGGCCTCCTGACGCTGACCGGCACGGACTCCCTGTGGACCGCCCTGGCCGGCGCGGGTGTGCTCGCCTCCGGCGCGGTGATCGTGGGCTCCCAGCTCACGGACCTGGCGCTCGGCGCGGCCCCGGCGGAGAAGGCGGGCGCGGCGTCGTCCCTCCTCGAGACGGGCCAGGAGTTCGGCGGCGCCCTCGGCATGGCCGTCCTGGGCTCGATCGGTACGGCGGTCTACCGCCACGAGATCGGCGACGCGCCGGCCGAGGCGAAGGAGACACTGGGCGGAGCGCTCGCGGTGGCGCAGCACCTGCCGGGCCGGGCGGGCGACGCGCTCCTCACATCGGCCCGGGAAGCGTTCACGAGCGGCATGCACATCGCCGCGGTGGCGGGCGGGGTGGTCCTGCTGGGGGCGGCGGTGCTCGCGGCGCGGGGCCTGAAGGGGGTGGCCGTCCCTCAGCCGGAGCCGGAGCCGGAGCGGGCGTCGGTCTGAATCTGTCCCAGGCCCGCCCCTTCCCGAATGTCCTCAAACGCCGGACGGGCTGAAATGCAGCCCGTCCGGCGCCCCGGACCGGGGTCCGGGGCGGAGCCCGGGGACTTTCGGGAAGGGGCGGGGTGGAGGAGAAAAAGTAGGGCCCGAGCCCCCCACAAGGGTGACTCGGGCCCCACCACGTACCAAGAATTAGTCAGCCAGGTTCACGGAGCGCGCGGACGTCGCGCCGATCTCGTCACCCAGCTCACTGAGCACCCCGGCGGGAACCGTGTCGTCGACGGTCAGGACGGCCAGCGCCTCGCCGCCCACGTTCGCACGGGCGACCTGCATACCGGCGATGTTGATGCCCGCCTCGCCGAGCACACGGCCCACGGTGCCGACGACACCGGGACGGTCCTCGTAGCTCAGGACGACCATGTGGTCGGCCAGGGCGAGGTCCACGTCGTACTCGCCGATGGCGACGATCTTCTGGAGGTGCTTGGGGCCGGCCAGCGTGCCGGAGACGGAGATCTCCTCGCCGCCGGTCAGCGTGCCGCGCACGGTGACGACGTTGCGGTGGTCCGGGGACTCGGAGCTGGTGGTGAGGCGGACCTCGACACCGCGCTCCTGTGCGAACAGCGGAGCGTTCACGTACGACACCGTCTCGTCGACGACGTCCTCGAACACGCCCTTCAGAGCGGAGAGTTCGAGCACCTTCACGTCGTGCTGCGTGATCTCGCCGTAGACCTCGACGTCGAGGCGGGCCGCGACCTCGCCCGCGAGCGCGGTGAAGATCCGGCCGAGCTTCTCGGCGAGCGGCAGGCCCGGCTTGACGTCCTCGGCGATGACGCCGCCCTGGACGTTCACCGCGTCCGGCACGAGCTCACCGGCGAGCGCGAGTCGCACGGAGCGGGCGACGGCGATACCGGCCTTCTCCTGCGCCTCGTCCGTGGAGGCACCGAGGTGCGGGGTGGCCACGACCTGGTCGAACTCGAACAGCGGGGAGTCCGTGCAGGGCTCCTTGGCGTACACGTCGAGGCCGGCGCCGGCGACGCGGCCCTCCTTGAGCGCCGAGTACAGCGCCGCCTCGTCGACGATCCCGCCGCGCGCGGCGTTGACGATGCGGACGGTCGGCTTGACCTTGCGCAGCGCGTCGTCGCCGATGAGGCCGACCGTCTCGGGGGTCTTGGGGAGGTGCACGGTGATGAAGTCGGACACCTCGAGCAGCTCGTCGAGGGTGAGGACCTTGACGCCCATCTGGGCGGCGCGCGCGGGCTGCACGTACGGGTCGTACGCGACGACCTTCATGCCGAAGGCCGACATGCGCTGCGCGACGAGCGCGCCGATGCGGCCGAGGCCGACGACGCCGAGGGTCTTCTCGGCCAGCTCGACACCCGTGTACTTGGAGCGCTTCCACTCGCCGGCCTTGAGGGCCTGGCTGCCCTGCGGGATGTTGCGCGCGGTGGCGATGAGCAGGCCGCAGGCGAGCTCGGCGGCGGTCACGATGTTGGAGGTCGGGGCATTGACGACCATCACGCCGGCCTTGGTGGCGGCGGAGACGTCGACGTTGTCGAGGCCGACGCCGGCTCGTGCGACGACCTTCAGCTTCTTCGCGGCGGCGATCGCCTCGGCGTCGACCTTGGTGGCCGAGCGGATCAGGATCGCGTCGACATCGGCGATGGCCGGGAGCAGCTCGGCCCGGTCTCCGCCGTTGCACTGGCGGATCTCGAAGTCAGGGCCAAGCGCGTCTACGGTCGCGGGAGACAGCTCTTCCGCGATGAGTACGACAGGTTTGCCGGTTGCAGCAGTGCTCACGTGAGTCCTCACAAGTCCCATTGCGGACGGCCGTCCCGACGGCCGCAGGCGGTGGAGGGGTGTCAGCGGCGCCGGGGAAGTGCGGGTGCGTTCCCGCGTCGTTCGCAGACGCCGGGGCGTGCATGCACTTCTTCGATGTCGCTGTGCCGCGTGGTAGACGCACGACGCTGTGGGCCCGACGCGTATGTGTTCTGCAGTCTAGTGGCGCTTCGGAGGTGGTCCTGCGCCTCCACGGAAGGATCACCCGTCCGTGGCTGGACACGGTGGACAACCAAGTTGACGCGGGCCGTCCACCTCGACGAGGGGGCAGGGGCGAATGCCCCGGCCCCCTCGTCGCAAGGCTTACGCCTCGTCGTTGTCCACCCAGCTCATGAGCTTGCGGAGCTCCTTGCCGGTGGTCTCCAGGAGGTGGTTCTCGTCCTGGGTCTTGTACTCGTTGTACTTCTTCAGGCCCGAGTGGTACTCGTCCATCCAGTTCTTGGCGAACGTGCCGTCCTGGATCTCGGCGAGGACCTTCTTCATCTCGGCCTTGGTGGCGTCCGTGATGATGCGCGGGCCGGTGACGTAGTCGCCCCACTCGGCGGTCTCGGAGATCGACCAGCGCATCTTCTCCAGGCCGCCCTCGTACATGAGGTCGACGATGAGCTTCAGCTCGTGGAGGCACTCGAAGTACGCGATCTCCGGCTGGTAGCCGGCCTCGGTCAGCGTCTCGAAGCCCGCCTTGACCAGCGCGGCGGTGCCACCGCAGAGAACGGCCTGCTCGCCGAACAGGTCGGTCTCGGTCTCCTCGGTGAAGGTCGTCTTGATGACGCCGGCGCGGGTGCCGCCAATGCCCTTCGCGTAGGAGAGGGCCAGCGCGAAGCCGTTGCCCGTGGCGTCCTGCTCGACGGCCGCGATGCACGGAACGCCGCGGCCCTCTTCGTACTGACGGCGCACCAGGTGACCCGGGCCCTTGGGCGCGACCATCGCCACGTCCACGTTGGCCGGGGGCTTGATGAAGCCGTAGCGGATGTTGAGGCCGTGGCCGAAGAACAGCGCGTCGCCGTCCTTCAGGTTGTCCTTGATGGACTCCTCGTAGACCTGGGCCTGGATCGGGTCCGGGACCAGGATCATGATGACGTCGGCCTCGGCGGCGGCCTCGGACGGCGTCACGACGCGCAGGCCCTGCTCCTCGGCCTTGGCCTTGGACTTGGAGCCCTCGTGCAGACCGACGCGGACGTCGACACCGGAGTCACGGAGCGACAGCGCGTGGGCGTGGCCCTGGCTGCCGTAACCGATCACCGCGACCTTGCGGCCCTGGATGATGGACAGGTCGGCATCGTCGTCGTAGAACAGCTCGGCCACTGGATTTTCTCCTTGGTGTGCAGGTGTTGCGTCCCACCGTACGGCGGGATTGCGGAGGGAAGTTTTCGGGTCTCGGTATACGAGAGGGTGCTCGAAGGCACCTGGGGGCTCAGGCCGTGCGGTCGAGCGCCCGCAGGCTCCGGTCGGTGATGGAGCGCGAGCCGCGGCCGACCGCGATGGTGCCCGACTGGACGAGCTCCTTGATGCCGAAGGGTTCCAGCATCTTGAGCATGGCTTCCAGCTTGTCGCTGGAGCCGGTGGCCTCGATGGTGACGGCCTCCGGGGAGACGTCCACGGTCTTGGCGCGGAACAGCTGGACGATCTCGACGATCTGCGAGCGCGTCTCGTTGTCGGCGCGGATCTTGGCGAGGACGAGCTCACGCTGGACGGCGTGGCCCTGCTCCAGTTCGACGATCTTCAGGACGTTGACCAGCTTGTTGAGCTGCTTCGTGACCTGTTCGAGCGGCAGGTCCTCGACATTCACCACGATGGTGATGCGGGAGATGTCGGGGTGCTCGGTGACGCCGACCGCCAGGGAGTCGATGTTGAACCCGCGGCGGGAGAACAGTGCGGTGATCCGGGCGAGGACACCGGGCTTGTTCTCGACCAGGACGGAGAGCGTGTGCTTGGACATGGCTCTTGGTCTCTCTTTCGCTCTCGGTCTCAGTCGTCTTCGTTGTCGCCGAAGTCGGGGCGGACCCCGCGGGCGGCCATGACTTCGTCGTTGGAGGTGCCGGCGGCGACCATCGGCCACACCATGGCATCCTCGTGGACGATGAAGTCCACGACGACGGGGCGGTCGTTGATGGAGTTGGCCTCGGCGATGACCTTGTCCAGGTCCTCGGGGCGCTCACAGCGGATGGCGTGGCAGCCCATGGCCTCGGACAGCTTCACGAAGTCCGGGACCCGCGTGCCCTTGGCCTCCGGGTTGACGTCGTCGGGGCCGCTGTGCAGGACGGTGTTGGAGTAGCGCTGGTTGTAGAACAGCGTCTGCCACTGGCGGACCATGCCGAGGGCGCCGTTGTTGATGACGGCGACCTTGATCGGGATGTTGTTGAGCGCGCAGGTGGTCAGTTCCTGATTGGTCATCTGGAAGCAGCCGTCGCCGTCGATCGCCCAGACCGTGCGGTCGGGCTGACCGGCCTTGGCGCCCATCGCGGCCGGCACCGAGTAGCCCATCGTTCCGGCGCCGCCGGAGTTGAGCCAAGTGGCGGGCTTCTCGTACTGGATGAAGTGCGCGGCCCACATCTGGTGCTGGCCGACGCCCGCGGCGAAGATCGTGCCCTCGGGCGCGAGCTGGCCGATCCGCTCGATGACGTTCTGCGGCGAGAGCGAGCCGTCCTCGGGCTGGTCGTAGCCCAGCGGGTAGGTGTCGCGCCAGCGGTTGAGGTCCTTCCACCAGGCGCTGTAGTCACCCTTGTGGCCCTCGCTGTGCTCCTTCTGCACGGCCTGGACCAGGTCGGCGATGACCTCGCGGGCGTCACCGACGATCGGCACGTCGGCGACGCGGTTCTTGCCGATCTCGGCCGGGTCGATGTCGGCGTGGACGATCTTCGCGAACGGGGCGAAGCTGTCCAGCTTGCCGGTGACGCGGTCGTCGAAGCGGGCTCCGAGGGCGACGATCAGGTCGGCCTTCTGCAGCGCGGTGACGGCGGTGACCGCACCGTGCATGCCCGGCATTCCCACGTGCAGCGGGTGGCTGTCGGGGAATGCGCCGAGCGCCATCAGGGTGGTGGTGACGGGCGCTCCGGTGAGTTCCGCGAGGACCTTCAGCTCGGCGGTGGCGTGTGCCTTGAGGACACCGCCGCCGACGTAGAGGACGGGCCGCTTCGCGGCGGTGATCAGCTTCGCGGCCTCGCGGATCTGCTTGGCGTGCGGCTTGGTCACCGGGCGGTAGCCGGGCAGGTCCTGCTGCTGCGGCCAGGAGAACGTGGTCTGCGCCTGCAGGAGGTCCTTCGGGATGTCCACGAGGACCGGGCCGGGGCGACCGGTCGAGGCGATGTGGAAGGCCTCCGCGATCGCCTTCGGGATGTCCTCGGCCTTGGTCACGAGGAAGCTGTGCTTGGTGATGGGCATCGTGATGCCGACGATGTCCGCCTCCTGGAAGGCGTCCGTACCGATCGCGGCGGACACGACCTGACCGGTGATCGCGACCAGCGGCACCGAGTCCATGTACGCGTCGGCGATCGGCGTCACCAGGTTGGTGGCACCCGGACCCGACGTCGCCATGCAGACGCCGACCTTGCCGGTGGCCTGCGCGTAACCCGTCGCCGCGTGGCCCGCACCCTGCTCGTGGCGGACGAGGACGTGACGGACCTTCTTGGAGTCCATCATCGGGTCGTACGCGGGAAGGATCGTGCCGCCGGGAATGCCGAAGACGGTGTCTACCCCGACCTCCTCGAGCGCACGGATGAGGGACTTCGCACCCGTGACGTGCTCGACGGGGGCGGACTGCTGTCCTCGGGGCCGCGGCTGCGGATGGTGGGCCCCGGTGGCCTGCTCGGTCATCGGCATTCTCTTCTCGATGCTGAGGGTTTTTGCGAGGTTTGTGCGGTGTTCAGTTACTGGACTACACGCGCTTGTGCAACAAAAAACCCCTCGTGCCGTGAGGCAAGCGAGGGGAGCGCGCCGGGTGCGGTAGCTGGGATCCGGTGTTCGGACCGGTGGGCCCCAGCTTCAGCCGACGCGCTTTCCAAGTACGAGAATTCGGGTGCGCATGGCATTGACCCTCTCTCCGGCGCGCTATGCGTGTCAAGTAGGTGGGACGGGGGTCTCATTATGTGAGCGGAGCAGGGTCGTCCGGCCGGACGGCAACGGTGCGCCCGCGAACACCGGCTCGGCCGGACCGCTCGGCACCGGGTAGTTCCCCGAGGCCAGCGCGCGGCGCAGCCGGTACTCGTCGAGCGGCCCGGAGAAGGCCATCCCCTGTCCATGTGTGCATCCCATGGAGCGCAGTGCGACGACCTGCTCGGGCAGGTCGACGCCGTCGGCCACGGAACTCAGGCCGAGGTCGCCGGCGATGCGCAGCAGACCACTGGTGATCTTGTGCAGACGGGCGGACTCCACCACCCCTTCCACGAGGCTGCGGTCGAGTCTCAGCACATCGACAGGGAGCCTGCGCAGCGCCGTGATGGCCGCGTATCCGCTGCCGAAGCCGTCGAGGGCGATCCGGATACCCAGTCGGCGCAGCGCGGTGAGACGGCGTTCCAGCTCGTCCAGGGGCACCCTGGGTTCACTGTCGGCCAGCTCGATGACCAGCGCGCCCGAGGGCAGCCCGTGCCGGGTCAGGAGCGCCTCGATGGAGCCGAGAGGCAGCGACCGGTCGAGGAGCCTGCGGGCGCTGATCCGGACGGCCACGGGTACGGCATGGCCTCGGCGCCCGCGCTCGGCGGCCTGCTCGACGGCCTCCTCCAGCATCCAGCGGCCGAGCTCGGCGGTGCGCTCGCCCTCCTCTGCGGTGCGCAGGAACTCGGCGGGCGTGAACAGGATGCCCTGGGTCGAGCGCCAGCGGGCCTGCGCGGCGACCGACGTGATCCGGCCCGTGTCCAGGGAGACCACCGGCTGGTGCAGCAGGGCGAACTCACCCTCGTGCAGGGCGGTGCGCAGCCGCGTGGCGAGCTCCGCCTTGCGCACGACGTCGGCCTGCATCTGGGGCGCGTACAGCTCCACCCGGCCCTTTCCGGCGGCCTTCGCCCGGTACATCGCCAGGTCCGCGTTGCGCAGCAACTCGCCTGCGGATACGTCGGGTTCGGCGAAGGCGACACCGATGGAGGCGGCCACCCGGACATCGTTGCCGTCGATGGTGTACGGCTGGGAGAGGGTGATCCTGAGGCGGTCCGCGAGCTCGTAGATGTGCTGCTCACGTGCGGTGTCGTCGCGGCTTCCGTCGCCGACGACCAGCGCCGCGAACTCGTCGCCTCCCAGACGGGCGGCGGTGTCTCCCGAGCGCACGGATTCGGCCAGCCGCCGGGCGGCCTGGACGAGGAGCTCGTCGCCCGCCTGGTGGCCGATGGTGTCGTTGACCTGTTTGAAGCCGTCGAGGTCGATGAAGAGGACGGCCGTGCCGTGGTCGGTGGCGCGGCGGCCTCCCAGCGCGCGGCCGACCCGCTTGGTGAACAGGGCGCGGTTGGGCAGGTCGGTGAGCGGGTCGTGCTCGGCGTTGTGCTGCAACTGCGCCTGCAGACGCACCCGTTCGGTGACGTCCCGGCTGTTGAGGATGAGGCCGCCGTGGTGGCGGTTCACCGTCGACTCCACGTTCAGCCAGGCTCCGGCACCGGAGCGGAAGCGGCACTCGATACGGGTCGTGGGCTCCTCGATCTGGCTCGCCGCGAGGAAGCGGCGCAGCTCGTGGACCACGCGCCCGAGGTCCTCGGGATGGATGATCGAGGCGAGCTCGGACCCGACGAGTTCCTCGGCGTCGCGCCCGTAGACCCCGGCGGCGGCCGGGCTGACGTATCTGAGGATGCCGTTCGGAGCGGCGATCATGATGACGTCGCTGGAGCCCTGCACCAGGGAGCGGAAGTGGTTCTCCTTCTGCGCCAGCTCCTGGGTGAGGGTGATGTTGTCGAGGAGCATGATGCCCTGGCGCACGACGAGGGCCAGGACGACGGTGCATGCCGTGAAGAGGACCACGCGGTCCACCCTGTGGCCGTTCAGGACGTTGTAGAGAATCCCCAACGTGCAGACGGCGGCGGCCAGATAGGGCGTGAGCGCCGCGAGCGATCCGGAGATGGGGCGGGTGACCTGGTAGCGCGTGAACGCGGGCCCTCCGCCGTGCTCCCCGCGCCGCGGCCCCACCCAGGGCGCGTACGCGAGCAGCAGCGATCCGGCGAACCAGCCGGCGTCGAGGATCTCCCCCGAGTGGTAACTCGCGTGCAGCAGGGGCGAGGTGAACAAGGCATCGCACATCACGGTCAGGGCGAGCGCGCCGATCGCGGTGTTCACCGCCGTGCGGTTGCCGGGCGAACGGCGGAAGTGCAGCGCGAGCACCATGCTGACGAGCACGATGTCGAGGAGCGGGTACGCGAGGGAGAGCGCGGTACGGGTGACGCTCTGCCCCTCGAACCGCGCGGTGTGCGCGAGGGCGAGGCTCCAGGACAGCGTGATCAGCGAGCCGGCGATGAGCCAGGAGTCGAGCGCGAGACAGACCCACCCGGCCTTGGTGAAGGGCCGCTTGGCGAGGACGAGCAGTCCGACGATGGCGGGCGGTGCGAAGCACAGGAAGAAGAGGTCGGCGAGGCTCGGGGTCGGCACCGGGCGCTGGAGGACGACCTCGTACCAGCCCCACACCCCGTTTCCCAGGGAGGCCATGGCGGAGGAGACCGCGAACAGGATCCAGGCCGGTCGAAAGCGGCTGTGCCGGCTGCGTGCGTACGCGTAGTTCGACACGGCGGCGACCGCGGCGGCGGCGCTGAGTCCGAAGTCGCCCATGAACAGGGCGAGTCGGTCGGATCCCCAGCCGAGCACGGACCCGGTGGCGTACCCGGCGCACAGGAGCGCGAGCGTGAGCTGAGAGCCGAGGCCGGCCCCTCCGCGCTGAAACAGGCGGCGGCTGGTGACCACGATTCCGGGGGCGCTCACGGGGACACTCCGGTCCGTGCCGCCCCCGTGTCCCGGTGTCCGTGCTCTGCTTGAGGCCTCCGGCGTCCGCCGCTCCTGTGGCGTCCGCCCCTGCGGCCGCCGTGGCAGCTGGGCCGGCTTGTGCGGACCGGTGCGCGCGCGGGTCGCCGCCGGCGGCCCCGCCGCGTCGGATCGTCAGCCCATTGGCCGTGCATCGCCCGTCGCCCCCCTCACAGTCCCGGTCGGTCCCCGGCGCCGAACTCTCCACGGCGCTGCCCCAGTCGGGACGATACACCAGACTCGTCACTCAGGGACATAGTGTCTCTACTCTCCGTGACGACCAGCGGCGATGCGCGCACGGGGCGCATCCGGCCGGGCGCGGAGCGTGTGCGGGGGCATGTGAAGTCGGGCCGGGAGGCGGCGGATGGGCCTCTGTGGAGCCCGCCCTCAGTCCGTCGTCAGGACGACGTTCTCGAGCGGTTCTCCCGCCGCGAACCGGGTCAGCTGCGCGGCGAGCAGGCGCTTGGCCCGCGGCCAGAAGGCGGATGTGGAGCCGCCTACGTGCGGGCTGACGAGTACTCCCGGAGCGTGCCACAGCGGGTGCCCCTGGGGCAGGGGTTCGGGATCGGTGACGTCGAGGGCGGCGGTGATCCGGCCGCTCTCCAGTTCGGTCAGGAGCGCCTCGGTGTCCACGACGGCCCCGCGCGCGACGTTCACGAGGAGGGCGCCGTCCTTGAGTCGTGCCAGGAAGGCTGCGTTCGCGAGGCCTCGCGTCGCCTCGTTGAGCGGCGTCGAAAGGATCACCACGTCCGCGTCGGGGAGCAGGGCGGGCAGTTCGGTGAGCGGGTGCACGAGGCCGCGTGCGGTCGTGCGGGCGGAGCGTGCGACGCGCACCACCCGCGCGCACTCGAAGGGAGCGAGCCGGTCCTCGATGGCGGAGCCGATCGACCCGTACCCGATGATCAGTACGTTCTTGTCGGCGAGCGCCGGATAGAAGCCGGAGCGCCACTCCTCGCTCTCCTGTCCTCGCACGAAGCCCGGGATGCCCCTCAGGGACGCCAGGATCAGGGCGAGGGTGAGCTCGGCGGTGCTCGCCTCGTGCACACCGCGCGCGTTGCACAGCCGCACGCCCGACGGGAGCGACTTGAGGCCTCCCTGTACGTGGTCGACGCCGGCGGAGAGCGTCTGTACGGCCCGTACGGACGTCATCTCGGCCATGGGCCGTACGCCGACGTCCGCGCCCTTCATGTAGGGGACCACGTAGAAGGCGCAGTCGGCCGGGTCGGCGGGGAAGTCGGGGCCGCCGTCCCAGAAGCAATAGTTGAGCCCCTCGGGAAGCCCGGGGACCTCGTCCTCACGGAACGGGAGCCATACGTCGGCGGATACCTCAGCACTCATGGTCAGGAGGCTAATGGGAGGTGGGCTGTGCGCGGCGGGCCGGGTCCCAGAGGTTAGTTTGGGTGCCTCTCGAACTCGCAGGGGGAGGTTACTTCCAGGTGGAGCGCAGGACGATCGGGGCGGCAGCGCTCGAGGTGGGCGCGATCGGACTCGGGTGCATGCCGATGAGCTGGGCCTATACCGGCTCGCGGCAGCGGGGGGACGAGTCCGTACGCACCGTGCATGCCGCGCTGGACCGGGGGTCGACCCTGCTGGACACGGCGGACATGTACGGGCCGTTCACGAACGAGTTGCTGCTCGGACGGGTCCTGAAGGAGCGCCGCGGCGACGCCTTCGTGTCGACCAAGTGCGGGCTGCTCGTCGGTGAGCAGCACATCGTCGCCAACGGCCGGCCCGGGTATGTGAAGCGGGCCTGCGACGCGTCGCTGCGGCGGCTCCAGACGGACACGATCGATCTGTACCAGTTGCACCGCGCCGACCCCGAGGTGCCCGTCGAGGAGACGTGGGGCGCCATGGCGGAGCTCGTGGGCGCGGGAAAGGTGCGGGCGCTCGGGCTGTGCGCGGTGGGGGCGCGGGCGACGCGGCGGGGCAGGGCCGGGCTGCATGCGGGAACGATCCGGCAACTGGAGCGGGTGCAGCAGGTGTTCCCGGTCAGCGCGGTCGAGGCCGAGCTCTCGGTGTGGTCACCCGAGGCCCTGGAGACACTGCTGCCGTGGTGCGAGACACGGGGCGTGGGGTTCCTCGCCGCGATGCCTCTGGGCAACGGCTTCCTCACGGGCACGCTGACGCCCGGGCAGGGCTTCGAACCGGACGATCTGCGGGCCCGGCATCCCCGGTTCACCGCGGAGATGATGGCGGCCAACCAGCCGATCGTGGCGGGCCTGCGCCGGATCGCCGCGCGGCACGGGGAAGGGGTGACTCCGGCGCAGGTGGCGCTGGCGTGGGTGCTGGGGCGCGGGCGGCATGTGGTGCCGGTGCCGGGTGCCAAGCGGGAGCGCTGGGCGGCGCAGAACGCGGAGGCTGCGCAGCTGCGGCTCACTGACCGTGACGTGGCGGAGATCGGGGGGCTGCCGCGGGCTCGGGGGTCTTGGGACTGAGGCTCGGGGTGCTTGTTCTTCGGGGCTGTGCGAGCGGCGGGCGGAGCAGGTTGGTCCGAACGCGTCGGGGTTCATCGGGAACCTGCGGGGTGGCTGCGGTGTATGAACAGGAGAACCGCAGCGCAGAAGAGCAGCCCAGTCCGCAGCGTCGAGGGGATCCGATCGTGCAACGTCCAGGTGTGCAGCCCGTGTTGGCCGTGTTGGCCTGCGCCTCGATCCTGTTCACGGCGGGGTGTTCCTCGGGTGACGACGGCCCGTCGGACAGCCGGCACAGCACCTCCCCCGGCTCGTCCGAACCGGGCACGTCCGCTTCCGGGGGCGCGGGGGGCGGCAACGCTCCGGCGGAGGGCTCGGTGAAGGTGGTGCGCACGGTCGCCGAGGGCCTGAATTCCCCCTGGGGCCTTGCCCCGCTGCCGGGCGGCGGTGGCCTGCTGGTGTCCTCGCGGGACGAGGCGACGATCACGCGGGTCGATACGCAGACCGGCAAGAAGACCGAGGTCGGCACCGTGCCCGGGGTGGTCCCCGGCGGCGAGGGCGGACTGCTCGGCCTGGTCCTCTCCCCGTCGTTCGCCTCCGACCACTGGCTCTACGCGTACTTCACCGCGAAGTCCGACAACCGCATCGTGCAGATGAGGTACGACGCGAAGAAGCCGCCCGGCGATCAACTGGGCGCGCCCGAGACGGTGTTCACGGGCATCCCGAAGGGCTCGAACCACAACGGCGGGCGCATTGCGTTCGGCCCGGACAAGCTGCTCTACGTGGGCACGGGCGAGACTTACGTGAAGAAGTACGCCCAGGACAAGAAGTCCCCGGGCGGCAAGATCCTCCGGATGACCCCGGACGGCAGACCGGCGCCAGGAAACCCCTTCGGTGACTCCGTGGTCTATACGTACGGTCACCGCAACGTGCAGGGGCTCGCCTGGGACAAGGACAAGCGGCTGTGGGCGTCGGAGTTCGGCCAGGACACGTGGGACGAGCTCAACCTGATCGTGCCGGGTGACAACTACGGCTGGCCCGATGTGGAGGGCAAGAGCGGCAATTCCGGGTTCCACGATCCGGTGGCCGTGTGGCACACGTCCGAGGCTTCTCCGAGCGGCATCGCCTACGCGGAGGGCTCGGTCTGGATGGCGGGCCTGAGGGGCGAGCGGCTGTGGCGGATCCCCCTGAAGGGGGCGCAGGTGGCGGCCGAGCCAGAGTCCTTCCTCATCGACGACGCGACCGAGCAGGGCAGGTACGGGAGGCTGCGGACGGTGGTCGCCGCGGGCGGGAACAAGCTGTGGCTGACGACGAGCAACACGGACTCGAGAGGCAGGCCACGGAAGGGCGACGACCGGATTCTGGAGCTGGAGGTGTCCTGAGGGGGCCTGTCCCTGGCAGTGCGGGAGCGGTAGCGCTCAGGTCTCGTCGTCGGAGGGGGCGGTGGGGTCGGGATGGGGCGCGGAGTCGTGACTCGGGTCGCGGCCGGGGTCGGTCGTTGGGGTCGCGCTCGCCTCGGGGGCCGGCTCGGCCGACTCGGGCGGCTCCGTCGCCGCTGTCTCCGGTCCCTCCGTCGGCTCCGGTGGGGTCTGGTGGGGGACGCGGACCACCACCTTGCCGGAGGTGAGGTCTATGGGGCCGCGGCCCGGGTCGCCGTCGTTGAGGTCGACGCGGGTCAGCTCCAGCCGCTTGCGCTCCTCGTTGGTGTGCTTGCGGCCGGGCGAGAACAGCTCGTCGAACATGTTGAACACGGCGCCTCCGGGTGGCCGAAACCTCATTCCAGCGTACGACAGCGCGAATTTTCCCCCTTCGTGATCAGCCCGTCGGCGCGAACAGCCTCAGGCGGTGGGCCAGGGCGGCTGCCTCGCCGCGGCCGGCTACGCCGAGCTTGGCGAGGATGTTGGAGACATGAACGCTCGCCGTCTTCGGGGAGATGAAGAGCTCCTCGGCAATCCGGCGGTTGCTGCGTCCGGCGGCGACGAGGCGCAGGACGTCGCGTTCGCGGCTGGTCAGGCCGAGTTCCTCGGCGGGGTCGGCAGGGATCTGGGGGCGTGGTGCGGCGGGGTTCAGGGTGAGGCGGGCACGCTGCGCGAGGAGGGCGACCGCTTCGGTGAGCGGGCGCGCTCCGAGGTGGCCGGCGACGGCTCCGGCGAGCCGCAGCAGTTCCGTGGCCCGCTCCCGCTCGTCGTCGAACGTGGCGGCGGACGCGAGGAGGGATTCCGCGGCGCGGAAGCGGACGCGGGCGAGGTCGTAGGGGCGGTCGAGCGACTCGAAGGCGGTGAGGGGATGGGACCAGTCGTCAGGGGTGTCGCGGCCTTCGGCGCGCAGGAGTTCGGCGCGGAGCCACTGTTCGTGGGCGAGCCACACGGGCATGGGGGTGGCCACGCGCTTGGCGGCCGTGCGGATGCGGTCGACGGCTGCGGCGCGGCCGGGCTCCGCGGCCGGCAGGCCCCGCGCGTCGGCCTCGGCGACGGCCGCCGCGACGAGGAGAGGCCAGACGTAGCGCTGGTGGCTCGGCGGGATGCCCTCGGCGACGACGCGGGCGAGTTCGGCGCGGGCGTCGAGGAGTCCCTGGGTGCCGCCGACGGCCGCCGCGATGCCCACCGTGAGGGCGGACTGCGGCAGGGTGTACTGGGGCATGGTGTCGTGGGTGCCGTAGTGGGCACGGGCGGCGGTGAGCTGGGCGGCCGCCTCGATGTGGTCGCCGCGGCCGAGAGCGACGGCCGCGAGGCGGGTGGCCGCCGTGCCGCGGGGCTTGGCGCTCAGGGCGGAGGACCGCAGTGCCGTGTCGACGACGGCGGTGGCCTCGGTCCAGCGGCCCAGGGAGGTGAGGGACTCGGCCAGGTTCGTCAGGACCCAGCCCTCCGCCTCGAGGAGGCCGTACCGGCGGCACAGTTCCATGCCCGACTCGGCGACGGTCACGGACTCGAGGGAGCGGCCCGCGCCCTCCAGGACGGAGGAGAAGTTGATGTGGACGCGGCCGATCTGCGGAACGAGGCCGATCTCGACGACCCGGTCACGGACGGCGTACATCTCGGCGAAGCCGCGGTCGGTCTCGCCCGCGTCGACGAGGAGGCCGCCGAGAGTGAGCCTGGCGTTCAGCTCGATGTCCTCGGCCTTGACCATGCGGGCGTATTCGACGGCCCGTTCGGCGGCGGCCAGGGTCTCCTCGCCGGGGTTGTGGAGCATGCCCCAGGAGGCGACGTTGGTGAGGACCTCGGCGTGCACCTCGGACGGCGGCAGTCCGCGTACGAGTTCCTGGGCGGTGGCGATCTCGGCCCAGCCGTCGCCGCGGCCGAGGGACGGGACGAGACGGGAGCGCTGGATCCAGAACCAGGCGGCGCGCAGAGGGTCCTGCTCGGCGTCGGAGTCGTCGATGAGGCGCAGGGCGCGTTTGATGATTTTCAGGGCGCGTTCGCGTTCGCCGCACAGACGGCCCGCGACGGCGGCCTCGGCCATCAGATCGAGATAGCGCAGGGGCGTGGTCGCGGGGTCGCAGCCGCTGGGGGTCCCCCCACGCCTTTTAGGCAGTGGGGGCGGATAGACCTCGGTGTAGTCGACGGGGCGCAGTGCGGCGCGGATGTCCTCGGGGGTCTCGTCCCAGAGGTTCATCGCCCGTTCCAGGAGCCGCAGTTGCTCGGAGTAGGCGTGCCGGCGGCGGGCCTCGACGGACGCGTCGAGGACGGCCGGCAGTGCCTTCGCCGGGTCGTGGGCGTGGTACCAGTAGCTCGCCAGGCGCGTGATGCGTTCGTCGGCGCGGACGAGCGAGGGGTCGGCCTCGAGCGCCTCGGCGTAGCGGCGGCTGAGGCGGGAGCGTTCGCCGGGCAGCAGGTCGTCGCCGACGGCCTCGCGGACCAGGGAGTGGCGGAAGCGGTAGCCGTCCCCGTCGGGGGTGGCGAGCAGGATGTTGGCGCCGACGGCGGCGCGCAGGGCCTCGATCAGTTCGTCCTCGCCGAGCCGGGCGACGGCGGCGAGCAGCGCGTACTCGACGGTGGAGCCGCCCTCGGCGACGATCCTGGCCACGCGCTGCGCGTCGTCGGGAAGACTCTCGACGCGGACGAGGAGCACGTCGCGCAGCGTCTCGGACAGGCCGGCGCAGCTGCCCTCGCTGGTGGCGACGGCCAGTTCCTCGACGAAGAACGCGTTGCCGTCGGAGCGCTCGAAGATGTCGTCGACCTGGGCCTGTTCGGGCTCGGCCGCGAAGATCCCGGCGATCTGGCGGGACACCTCGTCGCGGCTGAAGCGGTCGAGTTCGAGGCGGGTGACGGTACGCAGGCGGTCGAGTTCGGCGAGGAGCGGGCGCAGGGGGTGGCGGCGGTGGATGTCATCGGCGCGGTAGGTGGCCACGATGACGAGGCGGCCGCTGCGCAGCGTACGGAAGAGATAGGAGAGGAGGTGGCGGGTGGAGGCGTCGGCCCAGTGGAGGTCCTCCAGGATGACGAGGACGGTGCGGTCAGCGGCGACGCGCTCCAGGAGACGGGCCGTCAGCTCGAAGAGCCGGGCCATGCTCTCCTCGTCGTGGCGTCCGTCGCGTCCGGTCGGCGCCGGGGAGAGTTCGGGCAGGAGCCGCGCGAGTTCGGTCTCCTGTCCGGCGGCCGCCGCGACGAACTCCTCGGGCAGCAGCCGGCGCAGGGCCCGCAGAGCGGTCGAGAAGGGGGCGAACGGAAGCCCGTCCGCACCGATCTCGACGCAGCCGCCGAGCGCGACGACGGCGCCCTCGCGGCCTGCGGCGAGCGCGAACTCCTCGACGAGACGGGTCTTGCCGACCCCCGCCTCCCCGCCGAGCAGCATGGCCTGCGGCTCCCCCGTGGTGGCACGGGCGAGCGCCTTGCTGAGTACGCCCAGTTCGCCGGTGCGGCCGACGAACACCGGGCTGACGCACCTGGTCTCCACAGGGGGGAGCATCGCACAAGGGTCCGACACCGCGGCACCCGTTATCTCCGAGGGCGGAGCCGGGCGCGGGGCGGTTGCGCCGATGGGCCTGTCAGCCGCGTTGAAGTGGAAAGGGAGGACCACACCCGTGTGGCCCTCCCTCGGCTCCGCCTTCATCGTCAGGCCGCGCGTGCGAAACGGGAGCGGCGTGAGCGCGGACTGTTCACCCGCCCCTCCGTGTCCTGGCCGGCTGAGGCGGCGCGGCGCTCCGCGCGCCGGTTGCGCCGGGCTTCGCGGGCCTCACGGACCAGGCGGTTGTGCTCGGCCTGGCGGACCAGTTCGGCGGCGCGGATCTGGTGGATCTCGTACTCGTACATCTGGTGCTCCCTGGTGGCGAGTGGGTCTCGGCTTCGCTTTCCGCGATGCCTCAACACTCGTCTCCCAGGGGGGTCCACCACATCGGGAGAGTGCCGCATGTTCCGGGTACGGGGTGCCTTAGACGTAACTCAGAGATTCCTCAGAGGTCCTCAGACCGGCCTGAGGCGCCTGAGGTACCCCCGAGGAACGACTCAGGAAGAGGCCGAGGGGAGCGCCATCAGGATGTCGGTGTACTTCGCGACGGCGAGCAGGAGACCGAGGATGCCGAGGGAGACGCCCGCCCAGGCGACCGACTTGATCCACACGGCCTGCGGCTTGCCCGGGGCGCCGAACGCGGGCCTGGCCAGGACGACCGCGCCGACGATCAGCGCGAGCAGGGCGAAGATTCCGCCGACCAGGGCGGTGGCGTGCCACGAGTCGCCGTAGACCTCGGAAACCTGCTTGGCGACGCTCGCGCCCTGCGAGGTCTGGAGCTGGCCGATCAGGGACTCGCGGGCCGAGGCGACGGTCGCGACCCAGCTGCCGCTGAGCGCGACGACGCCCAGTGCGGCGGAGACGACGGCGCCGGCGCCCTGTCCCGCACCGGAGGAGTCCTCCACGGGCGCGGCGGGCGCGAACGGCTCGTCGTCGAGATCCGCGTCCGCGTCCCCGTCCGTGTCCGTGTTCGTGTCCTCGGAAGCCTCGACGGCATCGGTGGCTTCAGCCTCCTTGGTGACCTTAATGGCCTCAGCATTCTCGGCAGCAGCCTCGGTGGCCTCGGTGGTGGTGGCCTCAGCGGTCTCGGCCGTCTCGTCATCAGTCTTCGTAACCATGCCCCGCACCGTACGGACGGAGTCTGAGAGCTCTCTTAACGAGCTGAGTCCGGGCTGAGACCGGCCTGTGCGGGGCCTGTGCGCGGCGGGGGCAGTCGTCCGATCAGGCGCATACCAGAGCACATCGATAGAATTCGAACATGTCAGAGCGGCCAGTCTCGCCGACCGCGCCCGAGCTTGTGCTCGAAACCGAAGCCGGACCCACGGTGATGAGCCCGAGCCGGGACTACCACGTCGGCCGCGATCCCCTGAGTGACATCGTCATCGACGATGTCCGCGTCTCGTGGCACCACGCGGTCCTCCGGCCCGTCGCCGACCACTGGTCTCTGGAGGACGAGGACAGTACGAACGGGACGTACACCGGGGGCAGGCGCATCCACGAGTCGGGGGTGGGACCCGGCACGGTCATCCGGTTCGGTCACCCCGCGGACGGGCCGCGCGCCGTGCTGGTCGGCCATGAGCCACCGCCGCCGCCCAAGCCCGTGACGGAACACTTGGCGGATCAGGTACCGGACCGCATCCCGGACCACGTACTTGATTCGGTGGCAGCGACGCCCCGCGCCGCCGAACGGCCCTCGTCCGTCTCCATGCCGGGCGCGACCGGCACGTTCCGGCAGCCGACGACCGTGCGGCCGCTGCCCGCCCGCACCGTGCACATCGGCCGCAACGCCGACAACGACCTCGTCGTGGACGACCTGATCGTCTCCCGACGCCACGCGGAGCTGCGGGCCCAGCCCGACGGCACGTACGAGATCGTGGACCTCGGCTCGCACAACGGCACCTACCTCAACGGCGCGCCGGTCTCCCGCGCCCGGGTCTCGCCCGGGGACATCGTGGGCATCGGCCACTCCGCGTTCTGCCTGGTCGGCGACACGCTGCAGGAGTTCGTCGACACCGGCGAGGTCTCGCTCGACGTCCAGGGCCTTGCGGTCACGGTGGACCGGGGCCGCAAGACGCTGCTGGATCACGTCTCGTTCCCCGTCGGGGAGAAGTGTCTGCTCGCCGTCGTGGGCCCGAGCGGCGCGGGCAAGTCCACGCTGCTCAACGCGCTGACCGGGCTGCGCCCCGCCGACCAGGGCACGGTCCTCTACGACGGCCGCGACCTGTACCGCGACTACGCCGAGCTGCGCCAGCGCATCGGGCTCGTACCGCAGGACGACATCCTGCACTCCCAGCTGACCGTGCACCGGGCCCTCGGCTACGCGGCCGAACTCCGCTTCCCGCAGGACACCGAACGGTCCGAGCGGCGCGACCGCGTCGACGAGGTCGTCCGCGAGCTGGGCCTCGAACAGCGGGCGACGCAGCCGATCCACAGCCTCTCCGGCGGTCAGCGCAAGCGCGTGAGCGTCGCCCTCGAACTGCTCACGAAGCCGTCGCTGCTCTTCCTCGACGAGCCGACGTCCGGGCTTGACCCGGGCATGGACCGATCGGTGATGAACATGCTGCGCGGCCTCGCCGACGACGGGCGGACCGTCATCGTCGTCACCCACAGCGTCCTCAGCCTGGAGGTGTGCGACCGGCTGCTGGTCCTCGCCCCCGGAGGGAAGATCGCGTTCTACGGGCCTCCGGTGGACGCGCTCGGGTTCTTCGGTTTCGAGGAGTGGCCGGAGGCGTTCGAGGCCTTCGAGAACGACCGGGACCGCGGCTGGGCGGAGGACTACAACTCGTCCCTGTTCCACCGTCAGTACATCGTGAACTCCACGGCGCAGCCCCGGCTGCCGAACGCTCCGTCGGCGGAGGTGGCCCCGCCGCCGAGGACGCGGAGCTGGGGCGCGCAGCTGTGGACGCTCGTACGCCGGTACGCGGCCGCGCTCGGCGCCGACCGGACGTTCCTCGCCATCATGATCGCGCTGCCGTTCGTGATGGGTGCGATGGTGCGTGCGCTGGCCGGCAGCCGCCTCACGCAGGAGTCGGCGATGAACGCGCTGCTCCTCCTGTGTGTGGGCGGTGTACTCACGGGCGCCGCCAACGCCGTGCGCGAGCTGGTGAAGGAGCGGGTGATCTACCAGCGGGAACGTGCCGTCGGGCTGTCCAGATCCGCGTATCTGATGTCCAAGGTCGTCGTCCTCGGCACCATCACGGTCCTTCAGGCCGTCGTCCTGACGCTGGTCGGGCTCGTCGGTGTCGACCTCAACGCGCCGGGCGGCAAGGGGGTGTTGATGCCTCCGCTGGTGGAGATCACGCTGACCGTGGCGCTCCTGTCGTTCACGGCGATGATGCTCGGGCTGCTCGTGTCCGCCCTGGTGCGCAAGGAGGAGGTCACCATGCCGCTCCTGGTGCTGATCGCGATCATCCAGGTCGTGTTCTGCGGTGCGCTGCTCAAGCTGCACGGGGTGCCCGGAATCGAGCAGTTGTCGTGGCTGGTCCCGTCGCGCTGGGCGATGGGCGCGATGGCGGGCACGGTCGGTCTGTCCCGGATCGTGCCGGGGAAGCTGACCAGCGACCCCCTGTTCGAACACTCCACCGGGGTGTGGCTGCTCAACATGGGGATGCTGGTCGTGCTCTCGGTCGTCTTCGGAATCGCCGTCGCACGGCTGCTGCGCCGGCACGAGCCCACGATCATGCGGAAGTGATCATGCGGAAGTAGGGGAAAGACAGCGGCCCGCGATCATGCGGAAGTAGCGGAAAGACAGCGGAGAGGCGCCCATGGCGACACCGGAGTTCCGCCCCACCCATGTCGTGCCCCCGGACGGGATGCCCGCCTGGGAGGAGCCGGACGTCAACCGGCCCACCCAGCCGCTCGACCCGCTGCTCCCGGTCGAACTGGTCGACCGGCGCGCGGACTGGGGCCGGATCGTATGCGCCAACGGCTGGTCGGCATGGGTCGACGGTCGCCTGCTCGTCGCCGTGCCGCGCGACCCGCCGGAGGCCGGGAAGCCCATGGCCCGCACGGCGGATCCGCGGCCGCTGATGGCCCGCGTCGAGGAGGCGGCGGGCCAGTACCGGCGCGCCGCACAGGAACTGGCCGAGGAGCGCATCGACGGGGAGACGTTCCAGCGCCGGACGCGGGGGCTGCGGGTCGGGATGGTCGTCGACGGCGAGGCGGTGTGGCTGTACGACGCCGAGCACGAGCGCTGGGTGTACTGCGACGGTACGCAGTTGAGCACGTACGCGGCGGGGGCGGGACCGGGGCGGCCGAGCGGGGCGACACCGGCGCCCTCGCCCGCTCGGGCCGCGGACCCGGAACCCACGCGCGTCGTGGACCCGGAACCCACGCGCGTCGTGGACCCGGCAGAGGTCGCCGACTCGGGGCCGGCCGAGGACGTCGCCGACACCGGCCCGGAGGGCGACACGACCGACTCCGGCCCGCACGAGAACGCCTCCGGAGCACCCCCGGCCCCGAGCCAGACCCCCACCCCCACACGCACCCCGACCCCGACCCCGAACGCCGCCGAGCCGACCCGGATCGTGGACCCGGAAGAGCTGAACGGCCACGTCCCGGCCGAACGCGAGCGCAGCGCCCGCGCGCCAGGTGAGCGGTGATGGCGAACGATCCGCAGCTGCCCGTCGGCCGCCCGTCCGATCTGCTCGGGCGGCAGATCGCCGGATACCGCGTGGAGAGCGAGATCGGCCGGGGCGGCATGGCCGTCGTCTACCGAGCCATGGATCTACGCCTCGACCGCACGGTCGCGCTCAAGCTGCTCGCCCCCGAACTCGCCCGTAACGACACCTTCCGTCAGCGGTTCACGCACGAGTCGCGCGTCGCCGCCGCGATCGACCATCCGCACATCGTGCCCGTCTTCGAGGCCGGCGAGACCGAGGGCATCCTCTACATCGCCATGCGCTTCGTCGCGGGCCAGGACCTGCGCGCGCTCATCGACCGCGAGGGGCCGCTGCCCGTGGGGACGGCGGTACGGATCGCCTCGCAGGTCGCGTCCGCGCTCGACGCCGCCCATGACCACGACCTGGTGCACCGGGACGTGAAGCCCGGCAACATCCTGGTCGCGGCGGGAACGGACAGCGACCACCCCGAGCACGTCTACCTCACCGACTTCGGCCTGACGAAGAAGTCGTTGTCGCTGACCGGGTTCACGTCCGTGGGCCAGTTCGTCGGGACGCTCGACTATGTGGCGCCCGAGCAGATCTCCGGCCGCCCGGTCGACGGCAGGTGCGACGTCTACAGCCTCGCCTGCGTCGTCCAGGAGACCCTGACCGGTCTGCCGCCGTTCCAGCGCGACGACGACATGGCGCTGCTGTGGGCCCACCAGTTCGACCCGCCCCCGCCCCTGACCGGACTGCGCCCCGAACTCCCGGCGGCGATGACCGACGTACTGGCCAAGGCGCTGGCCAAGAGCCCGGACGACCGCTACGACTCGTGCCTCCAGTTCGTGGCGGCCCTGCGCGCGGCGGCGCGCGGCGGCGTCCGGGACGACCACCCTCCGACGCAGGTGGACCGCCGCGTCAGCACGTGGTCCCCCACGGCCGAACCCCCGCCCGCCCCGCCGCGATGGGCGCTGCCGGTCTTCACGGGCCTCGTGCGCTAGCCGCTCCCCTCCCTCAGCTCCCCCTCCCTCAGCTCCTCCCCCTCCCTTGGCTCCGATCCGGTCAACTCCGCTCCGGTTTCGCCGTCTCCACCTCCCCGCGCCGGTGGAGCCGGGACGCGAGGAGGCCGCCGAGGAACCCGGTGACCAGACCCCACAGGACCGCCAGGCCGAGCGCGGTCCACAGTTTCGGGCGCAGCGCCACCTCGCCGCCGAGCCCGCCGCCGATGTCTCCGATGCCGAGGAGCGACAGGCCGTAGTGCGCGGAGATCCGGGCGAGGAGGCAGATGGCGAGCACGGTCAGGACGAGGGCCACCGCCATGTGGAGGGCGTGCTGCCAGGCCCGCATCCGGGCCGGTGACCGCAGCGCCATGCCGAAGGCGGCCGCCAGCGTCAGGATCGCGGCCACCACGATCGACCACCAGATCCGGCCGTCCTGTTCGGCGAGCGTGCTGACGTTGACGGTGGAGATGTCGGGCGTACGGAGTACGACGTCGAGGATGTGCGGCATGGGCAGGCCGAACGGGCCGTCGACCTTGCCGTCCCAGGACGCGCCGAGGCCGATGGTGTAGACGAACCAGACGAGGTTGGGCAGACCGAGGAGGATCACGGCGAACGTCTCGGCCGGGTGGCCGCGGGTCGCGGCGACCACAAGACCGATGACGACGCCCAGGGCCACGTAGGCGAGCAGCAGCGCGACCATCGCGTACGCGGCAGGGCGCACCGACTCCTGGAAGCGGACGAGGCGGGCGGGGAGCGGGGCGCCGCGCGACACGAGGACGGCGAGGATCATGACGCCCGCGAGCCACAGCAGGCCGAAGAGGAGGGTGAGCGCCATGTTCGTCCGGAATCCGACCTTGGGTGCGCCGTCCAGGACGTCCTCGATGATGCCGCCGGTCGGGTCCGTGACGGAGACGGCGAAGTCCTGCCTGGCCAGGAGCGAGAGGGCGATGAGCGCCACCACCCACGGCACGGCCACCCGCCCGGCCCAGCCGAGGAGTTCGCCGCTGCTCGCGATGGCCCGGTGGCGCAGGGGCCGCAGGAAGCCCGCGGCGATCACCAGCGCTCCGGCGAGGGTCACGGAGAGGGGCAGGACCGAGATGTCGGCGTGTGTCTGGGCGAGTTCTCCGGCGTTTCCGGCCAGGTCGACGGAGCCGCCGGCCGCCATCACCACGACGGCGGCGACCACCCGGGGGAAGGCGCTGCCGGGAAGGCCGGTCGCGCCCGCCGCCCACAGTCCGAGGGCGGCCGTGACCACCATGGCCACGAGCCCGGCGAGCACGGCCACGAGGGCCGCGGCCCAGCCGTGTTTCGCGCTGCGCCTGGTGCCGGACCGGCCGTCGGATGCCTGTTCACTCACGGGGCCACGCTAGGCAGGCGCCCGGCGGTCCGCCCCTCGGGAGGGCCGACCGCGTCGCCTCGCGGACCGTACGGGTTCGGCTTGCGAGCCGTACGAGTACGGAGCACACAATGTGGAGGTGACAGGACAAAGGGGACCGGGCCGCCGGACCGAGAGGCGGGCCCTCCCTCTCTCCGCCCCATGCCTCCTACGGTGAGAAGAAGCGCCCGTGAGTGACCGACCGACGGAGCCCGGCCGCCCCACCGGCCCCCCATCTGGCCCGCTCTCGGGCCCGACCCGGCCCGCGGCGCCCGCACCCCCGCCGCCGCCCGAGCACCCCTCGGAACCGCCGTCCGGCGAAGGCACGGGCTCCGGCGCCGGTTCTGGCTCCGGCTCTGGCTCCGGCTCTGGCTCTGGCTCTGGCTCTGGCAGCACGGGCGGCGGCTCCGGCGGTCCGCCGCCCCCGGGCGGCACCCCGCCCCCGCACGGCCCGCACCCCGACCGTCCCTGGTGGCGGTTCACACCCAAGAAGCTCGCGGGGCTCGGCGCCCTGATCGTCGCCGCTGTGGTCCTCGCCGTCGTCCTCACCAGCTCCGGCGGCAATGGTGGCGGGGGAACCGCGGCCGGTGACGAACTCTTCCTCCAGAGCGCCGACTCGTCCGGCCCTGATCCGTACACCGAGTCGAGCACCCGGAAGGGCGCCGCCGCGACGACGCCCACCGCGCTGCCGAGCGCGTCCGGGGAGACCTCTTCGGAGAACGCGAACGTGGTCCGGGGCGTCGAGGGCTCCGCCCCCGGCCTGTACGGCGGCACCCGCAACGTCTCCAGCTGCGACGTGGAGAAGCAGATCCGCGCACTGGGCGCGGAGCCGGACAAGAACAAGGCGTTCGCCTCGGTACTCGGCATCGATCCGTCGGGGGTCCCCGCGTATCTGCGGTCGCTGACGCCGGTTCAGCTCCGCCTCGACACCCGGGTCACGAATCACGGCTTCCGCAGCGGCGCCCCGACGAAGTTCCAGTCCGTGCTCCAGTCCGGCACCGCCGTGCTCGTGAACGACCGCGGCGAGCCGCGCGTGCGGTGCTCGTGCGGGAATCCGCTGCTCGCGCCGGTGCCTCTGCAGGGCTCGGTGAAGCGTCAGGGCAAGGCCTGGTCCGGGTACAACTCGTCGGACGTGGTGGTCGTTTCGCCGGCGCCGCAGCCGGTGAGCAGTTTCGTGATGTACGACCCGGTGACCAAGAGCTGGTTCACCCGAACCGCGGGCAGCACGGGCGCCTTTGACCAGAAGACGACGGCGCACACCCCGCCCGGGGTCTCCTCCTCGGGGGCCTCGACCCCCTCGACAGCCCCCTCGTCCGGGACTTCCCGGTCTGCTGAGTCGTCCCCGTCATCCGAGTCCTCGCAGCCACCGTCGTCCGAGGCCCCCGGAGCGTCGTCGGCCCCGCCGTCGAGCGCGGAGTCCGCCGCCCCCGAGTCACCCGCCTCACAACCGGCGAGCTAGGTGTTCTGCCCGGACAGACGGCCTAACGCGCGCGCCACTCCGGCGCGAGCACCGACCACACCTCAAGATCCTGCTTGACGCCCTTGTGCGAGCCCGCCTCGCGCAGCACCCCGTCGCGCCGCATGCCGAGCCGCCGCGCCACGTTCAGGCTGGGCTCGTTCGCGGAGGAGGCGACCCACTCCACGCGGTGGATGCCGCGTTCGAGGACCGCCCAGTCGATGAGGACGCGCGCGCCGCGCGTGACGAGGCCGCGTCCGGCGGCGGCGGGCTCAAGCCAGCAGCCGATCTCGCAGTTGCCGCCCTCCGCGTCGAAGATCCGGAAGAGCAGGCCGCCGACGAGCGTCCCGTCCAGCCAGAGCCCGTGCAGGCTCCCGCTGTCGGCGGCGCGCTTGTCGGCGTAGGACTGGAGCAGGTCCCGGGCACAGGCGGCGTCCTTGACTTTCGAGCCGAACCCGATGTGCTGCCCGATGAACTCGCGCCCGCGTTCCAGATGGGCGAGGAACTGCTCGGCGTGCCACGTCTCAAGTGGCCGCAGCTCCGCGCCGTCGTCACCCAGGGAGATCGTGTACATCGCGTTTGTGCTCCTCGGCTTCGGCCTTCACCAGTACGTCCAGCAGCGCGTCGTCCTCGGTCGGGCGCTGCCCAGGCATACTCGCATGCGCCTCGCCGCACTCGGGCGGCTCGATGCTGATGCGGGGCAGCCGGCGGTCCAGCCACTTCGGCAGCCACCAGTTGGCGCCGCCGAGCATGTGCATGAGGGCGGGCACGAGGAGCGTGCGCAGGACGAACGCGTCGAGGGCGACGGCGGCGGCCAGGGCGATGCCGAACATCGCGATGACGCGGTCACCGCTGAGGACGAAGGCCAGGAAGACCGAAATCATGATCACGGCCGCGGAGTTGATGACGCGGCTGGTCTCGGCGAGCCCGACGCGGACGGCCCGCCGGTTGTCGCGGGTCTCCAGCCACTCCTCGTACATGCGGCTGACCAGGAACACCTGGTAGTCCATGGAGAGTCCGAACAGGACCGACACCATGATCACGGGGAGGAAGGGCTCGATCGGGCCCGCTCTGCCGAGGCCGAGCATCTCGCTGCCCCAGCCCCACTGGAAGATGGCGACGACGACGCCGAAGGCGGAGGCGACGGCCGCGACGTTCATCGCGGCGGCCTTGAGGGGGATGCCGATGGAGCGGAAGGCCAGGAGCAGCAGGACGCAGCCGAGTCCGATGACGACGCCCACGAACAGCGGCAGTTTCCCGACGATGACGTCGGCGAAGTCGTCGTAACTGGCGGTGACTCCGCCGAGCTGCACGTCGAGGGAGGTGCCCTTCTCGGCCGCGGGGATGACGTCGCTGCGCAGTCGGTCGACGAGCTCGCTGGTCCTCTGGGACTGCGGCGCGGACTTCGGCACGACGGTCAGGAAGGCGGCGGTGCCGCTGCCGTTGTACGTCGCCGGGGTCACCGAGGAGACGCCCTCGGCGGAGCCGATCACGGCCTCCAGACGGCTCATGGCGACCTGGTCGCCGGCGCCGTCTATGGGTGTGACAAGGGTCAGCGGCCCGTTCACACCGGGCCCGAAGCCGTCGGCGAGGAGGTCGTAGGCCTGCCTGGTCGTGGACGAAGACGCGTTGTTGCCCTGGTCGGACGTGCCCAGGTGCAGGAAGAGCGTGGGCACCGAGAGCACCGCGATCACGCCGAGCGCGAGTCCGCCGAGGAGCCGGGGGTGGCGCTCCACGAAGGCGGCCCAGCGGGCGGCGAACCCGGTCGGCCGCTCCGGCTCGGGCCCGTGTTCGGCGAGTCTGCGCCGCTGGCGCCTGCTGAGCGCGCGCATGCCGATGAACGACAGGAGCGCGGGCAGCAGCGTGACGGACGCGGCGACGGTGAGGAGCACGGTCAGGGACGCGGCGATCGCGACACCGTTGAGGAAGCTGAGGCGCAGGATCAGCATGCCGAGGAGCGCGATGCAGACGGTGGCGCCGGCGAAGACCACCGCGCGCCCGGTGGTGGCGACGGCGCGCTCCGCGGCCTCGTTCACGGGCAGGCCCTGTTTCAGACCGCGCCGGTGCCGGGTCACGATGAACAGGGCGTAGTCGATGCCGACGCCCAGGCCGACGAGCATGCCGAGCATCGGGGCGAAGTCGGCGACGGTCATCACATGGCCGAGGAGCACGATGCCGGAGGCGGCGGTGCCCACGCTGACCAGGGCCGTGGCAATCGGCAGGGCGCTGGCCGCGAGGGAGCCGAAGGCCAGCAGGAGGACGACGGCGGCGACCACGACGCCGGCGATCTCGGCGGCATGTCCCTGGGCGGACTCGGTCAGGGCGACGGCGCTGCCGCCGAGTTCGACCCGCAGTCCGTCGGGGGCGTTCTTCTCGGCGGCCTTGGCCGTGTCGACGAGGCGCTGGGCGTCCGCCTCGGCGATGTCGCCGGACTGCTGGTCGAAGGTGACCGTGGCGTAGGCGGTGCGTCCGTCGGCGCTTATCTGACTCGTGCCCTGCTGCTCGTACGGGCCGGTGACAGCGGCGATGCCGGGCAGGCGCTCGATCCTGTCGAGCGTGCGGATCATGCGCTCTTTCACGTCGGCGGCGCGGATCATGCTGCCGTCCGTGTGCCAGACGACGGTGTCGCTGTCGCCGCCGAGGCCGGGGAAACCGTCGTTGAGGAGCTGGGTGGCGCGCCCCGACTCGGTGCCCGGTGCCTCGTAGTCGTTCGAGTACGAGGAGCCCGCGACGGCCGCCGCGGCGCTCGTGCCGCCGAGGGCGAGGAGCCACAGCAGGACGACTACGAGGCGGTGCCGTGCACACCATCGTGCGAGAGCTGCCATGGACGTGCTCCCAGGGTTTGTGGATCTTCACCGGGAACAGCCCGCAAAGAACACATGAGCAAGAGCAAACACTCTTGCAGCAAGAAGTGATCCTTTGTCGCTTTCGTGGCCTTAGTCACAAGGGCGCACGGCTGTTCAGCCCAGGAACTGAAGTCCCGCCCAGAGCACGACCGTTGAGACGACCAGCGTGGCCGGCACCGTGAGCACGCCGAGCCGCGTGAAGTCGCCGAGCCCGGGATGCACGTCGTGGGCGTGGACGATGCGGCGCCACAGGAGCGTGGCGAGCGAGCCCACATAGGTGAGGTTGGGGCCGAGATTGACGCCGATGAGGACGGCGAGGACCGGCCCCGGACCCGCGGGCCCCGCCACGGGGAGCAGCGCGAGAACGGCCGGAAGGTTGTTGATCAGGTTGGCGAGCAGGGCCGCGACCCCGGCGACGGCGAGCAGCGCGGGCAGCGACGAGCCCTCGGGCAGCAGCCGGTCGATGCCGTCCCCGAGCCCGTTGTCGACGACCGCCTTGACCACGATCCCGAGCGCGAGGACGAAGAGGCAGAAGTACGGGTGCGCCGACTTCACCAGCGCGAGCGGGGTCGTGCGCCGCTGCCCGAGCGCCCGCGCCGCGAGGACGGCCGTGCCGACGATCGCCGCCCACAGCGGGTCGATCCCGGCGAACGAGGTGACGACGAAGCCGACGAGCGTCAGGGCGAGGACGGTGAGTGTGAACACCGGCACGCCCGGCGGCTCCTCCGCGGCCGGCTCATGCGCGGGCGCCGCCAGGTCGTCGGCGAAGTACCGCCGGAACACCGCGTACTCGACGGCGATCGCGCCCAGCCACGGCAGGGCCATGAGCCCCGCGAACCGGGCGAAGGTGAGTCCGCTCGCGGTGAAGGCGAGCAGGTTGGTGAGGTTCGAGACCGGCAGGAGCAGCGAGGCGGAGTTGGCGAGGTGGGCGCTCGCGTAGACGTGCGGGCGCGGCCTCGCGCCGATCCGGCGGGCCGTGGCGAGGACGACCGGCGTGAGCAGTACGACGGTGGCGTCGAGGCTCAGTACGGCCGTGATCACGGCGGCCGCGGCGAAGACCCCGCCGAGCATGCGGCGCGGACTGCCCTTGCAGGCGCGCGCGATCGCGTCGCCCGCGGCCTTGAAAAGGCCCTCGTCGGCGCACAGCTGTGCCAGGACCAGGATGGCGGCGAGGAATCCGACGACCGGCAGCAGCTCCCGCGTCTCGGCCCACGCGTGCGCGGGCGACACGGCGCCGGCCGCCACGACGATCGCCGCCGCGGGCACGGCGACGACGGCCTCCGGCAGCTGCCGGGGACGCGCCACGGCGAAGCCGAGGATGAGCAGGAGGAGGGTGACGGAGAGGAGTTCGGCGGGGATGGTGCTCAACGTGCGGCTCCACGCATTCGTACCCCCCAAGGCGAACGCCGGCCGGGCATCTCAGTCCGGCCGGCGTGTGAGGCCAAGGGAGGCGGGGGTGCGAGGGCAGAGCCCCCGCAAGAACCGTCAGCCCTCGGAGACGCCCAGCTTCTCCAGGATCAGTTCCTTGACGCGCGCCGCGTCGGCCTGACCCCGGGTCGCCTTCATGACGGCACCCACGAGCGCGCCGACGGCGGCGACCTTGCCGCCACGGATCTTGTCGGCGATCCCGGCGTTGCCCGCGATGGCCTCGTCGACGGCCGCGCCGAGCGCGCCCTCGTCCGAGACGACCTTCAGGCCGCGCTTCTCGACGACCGTGTCCGGGTCGCCCTCGCCCGCGAGGACACCCTCGATGACCTGGCGCGCCAGCTTGTCGTTGAGATCACCGGCGGAGACGAGCGCCGCCACCCGTGCCACCTGGGCCGGGGTGATGGGCAGCTCGTCGAGCGCCGTGCCCGACTCGTTGGCGTGACGGGCGAGTTCACCCATCCACCACTTGCGGGCCGAGACGGAGTCGGCGCCGGCCTCGACCGTGGCGACGATCGGGTCGACCGCGCCCGCGTTGAGGATGGACTGCATGTCGTGCTCGGAGACGCCCCAGTCCTCGCGCAGCCGGTTGCGGCGCACGCGCGGCATCTCGGGCAGCCCCGAGCGCAGCTCCTCCACCCAGGCGCGGGCCGGCGCCACCGGCACCAGGTCCGGCTCGGGGAAGTAGCGGTAGTCCTCGGCGTTGTCCTTGATGCGGCCCGACGTGGTGGAGCCGTCCTCCTCGTGGAAGTGACGGGTCTCCTGCACGATCGTGCCGCCGGACGACAGGACAGCGGCGTGCCGCTGGATCTCGTAACGGGCGGCGCGCTCGACGGAACGCAGCGAGTTGACGTTCTTCGTCTCCGAGCGGGTGCCGAAGGGCGCCTCGGGACCGGGGCGCAGCGACAGGTTCACGTCGCAGCGCATCTGGCCCTTGTCCATGCGGGCCTCGGAGACGTCGAGCGCCTTGATGACCTCGCGCAGCTCGGCGACGTACGCCTTCGCGACCTCCGGCGCGCGCTCCCCGGCGCCCTCGATCGGCTTGGTGACGATCTCGATGAGGGGGATGCCCGCGCGGTTGTAGTCGAGCAGGGAGTGCGAGGCGCCGTGGATACGGCCCGTCGCGCCACCGACGTGCAGCGACTTGCCGGTGTCCTCCTCCATGTGGGCGCGCTCGATCTCCACGCGGAAGATCTCGCCGTCCTCCAGCTGTACGTCGAGGTAGCCGTTGAAGGCGATGGGCTCGTCGTACTGGGAGGTCTGGAAGTTCTTCGGCATGTCCGGATAGAAGTAGTTCTTCCGGGCGAAGCGGCACCAGTCGGCGATCTCGCAGTTGAGCGCGAGGCCGATCTTGATGGCCGACTCGACGCCGATCGCGTTGACGACCGGGAGCGAGCCGGGCAGGCCGAGACAGGTCGGGCAGGTCTGCGAGTTGGGCTCGGCGCCCAGCTCCGTGGAGCACCCGCAGAACATCTTCGTCTTCGTACCCAGCTCGACATGGACCTCGAGGCCCATGACGGGGTCGTACGTCGCGAGTGCCGCGTCGTACGACATCAGTTCAGTGACGGTCACGGTGAGACTTTCCCTCTCAGCCCAGCAGGACGTCGTCGTCGCCCAGGCGCTTCAGTTCCCGGTAGAGGATCGCCAGGCCGGTAACGATGGCGGCGGCGGACACCGCGGCGTCGATGAGCCGCAGGGTGTCGTGATCGTTGCGGGCCAGCTTCGCCTGCTTCGCGACACTGATCGCGCCGAAAGCGGTGCTCGCCAGCGACATGTACGCGCCGGTCTTGGACTTCTTGAAGTTCTTGGCCTTCTTTGCCATGGCACTCACAGCGACGGAGCCTCCTCGAGCAGCGGGTGACCCCACTTTTCCACGAAGGCGGCCTCGACGGCAGCGCCGACCTTGTACAGACGGTCGTCCTTCATGGCGGGGGCGATGATCTGCAGTCCGACCGGAAGACCGTCCTCCGGCGCGAGGCCGCACGGCAGGGACATGGCGGCGTTGCCCGCCATGTTGATCGGGATCGTGCACACGTCGGCCAGGTACATCGCCAACGGGTCGTCGGCGCGCTCGCCGATCGGGAAGGCGGTGGTCGGCGTCGTCGGCGAGACGATCACGTCGACCTGCTCGAAGGCCCGCTCGAACTCCTGGGTGATCAGGGTGCGGACCTTCTGGGCGCTGCCGTAGTACGCGTCGTAGTAGCCGGAGCTGAGCGCGTACGTGCCGAGGATGATGCGGCGCTTGACCTCGTCGCCGAAGCCGGCCTCACGGGTGAGGGCGGTGACGTCCTCGGCCGACGTCGTGCCGTCGTCGCCGACCCGCAGGCCGTAGCGCATGGCGTCGAAGCGGGCCAGGTTGGACGAGCACTCGGACGGCGCGATCAGGTAGTACGCCGACAGGGCCAGGTCGAAGGTCGGGCAGTCCAGCTCGACGATCTCGGCGCCGAGCGACGTGAGCAGCTCGACCGACTCGTTGAAGCGCTGGACGACGCCGGCCTGGTAGCCCTCGCCGGAGAACTGCTTGACGACGCCGACGCGCATGCCCCGGACCGAGCCGTTGCGAGCGGCCTCGACGACCGGCGGGACCGGCGCGTCGATGGACGTCGAGTCGAGCGGGTCGTGGCCGGCGATGACCTCGTGCAGGAGCGCCGCGTCCAGGACCGTACGGGCGCAGGGGCCGCCCTGGTCGAGGGAGCTGGAGAACGCCACCATGCCGAAGCGCGAGACGCCGCCGTAGGTCGGCTTGACGCCGACGGTGCCGGTGACGGCCGCGGGCTGGCGGATCGAACCGCCGGTGTCCGTGCCGATGGCGAGCGGGGCCTCGTAGGCGGCGAGGGCCGCGGAGGAGCCGCCGCCGGAGCCGCCGGGGATGCGGGTGAGGTCCCACGGGTTGCCGGTCGGGCCGTACGCGCTGTTCTCGGTGGAGGACCCCATGGCGAACTCGTCCATGTTGGTCTTGCCGAGGATGACGACGTCGGCTTCCTTGAGCTTGCGCGTCAGGGTGGCGTCGTACGGCGGGATCCAGCCTTCGAGGATCTTCGAACCGACTGTGGTCGGGATGCCCTCGGTGGTGAAGATGTCCTTCAGCGCGAGCGGTACGCCGGCCAGCGGGCCGAGCTTGTCGCCCGCGGCGCGCTTGGCGTCGACGGCGCGGGCCTGCGCGAGCGCGCCCTCACGGTCGACGTGCAGGAAGGCGTGCACCTTCTCGTCGACGGCCTCGATCCGGGCCAGGTGGGCCTCGGTCACCTCGACGGCCGTGAGCTCGCCGGCGGCGATCTTCGAGGCGATCTCGGCGGCGGTGAGCTTGATGATGTTGCTGTCCGTCATGGTGATTAGTCCTCCCCCAGGATCTGCGGCACCTTGAAACGCTGCTGCTCCTGGGCCGGGGCGCCGGAGAGCGCCTGCTCGGGGGTGAGCGACGGACGGACCTCGTCCGCCCGCATGACGTTCGTCAGCGGGAGCGGGTGGGAGGTCGGCGGTACGTCTTGGTCGGCGACCTCCGAGACGCGGGCGACCGCGCCGATGATGTCGTCGAGCTGTCCGGCGAAGTGGTCGAGCTCTTCGTCCTTCAGCTCCAGACGCGCCAGCCGTGCGAGGTGTGCGACCTCCTCGCGCGTGATGCCAGGCATGCAGCGATCCTCTGGGGTGAGTGTGTGTGGTTTGAGCCGGGGCCAGTCGTCCCCTTCCCGTCGTCCGCCCGAAGGGCGGGTCGTGCGTCGTCTGGTGCGTGCGATCGCAAGGCGCCGGAGCGTCCTCGTGGCGGAGCCACGTGGACGATTCGGCAACGCGGCGAGCGTGCGTGCCGGGCGTCGCACGACAGACGGGAAGGGGACGACTGGCCCCAATCCTATGGCGCCCAAGGCCATGCCTGTTAAACGGTTTCCCGTTCGGGCGCCCGGCCGCCCCTCACCCACCCCTGGACGGGCTACTTCACGGTCTGGCCCGACGACTGGTCCTCGGCCTCGGCGGCGAGGACGGAGGGCCGCTGCCATCCGCGGGAGCCGCGCGCCCGCAGCCACGCCGTCGTCTCGTCCGGCGGCATCGCGGCGGCGACGAGCCAGCCCTGGACGGCGTCGCACCCGAGGTCGCGCAGGCGCTCCCAGGTCTCGTCGTCCTCGACGCCCTCGGCGACGACGAGCAGTCCGAGCGAGTGCGCCAGGTCGACGGTGCAGCGGACGATCTCCGCGTCCTCGTTGTCCACGGCCAGGCGGGCCACGAACGAGCGGTCGATCTTCAGCTCGCTGACCGGGAGGCGACGCAGGTGGACGAGGGAGGAGTAGCCGGTGCCGAAGTCGTCGAGGGACATCTTCACGCCGTGCCCGGTGAGCCCGGCGAGGGTGTCGGCGGCGCGCTGGGGGTCCTCCAGCAGCACGTGCTCGGTTATCTCCAGCTGCAGGGCGCCCGGGGGGACGCCGTGCCGGGCGAGCCGCGCGGCAACCGCGCCGGCGAATCCCGGGGTGTGCACGTCCCTCGGCGACACGTTCACCGCGACCGGCACGCGCAGGCCCTGCGCCCGCCACCGGGCGACCTGCGCGAGCGCCGTCTCCAGGACGTACTCGGTCAGATGGGGCATGAGTCCGGACGACTCGGCGATGGCGATGAACTCGTCCGGCGGGACCTTGCCCCGCTCGGGGTGCACCCAGCGCACCAGCGCCTCGAGGCCGGCGACCTGTCCGTCGAAGCGGACCTTCGGCTGGTAGTGCACCTCCACGTCGCCCGCGTCGAGCGCGCGGCGCAGATCGCCGAGCAGGCCGAGGCGGTCGGGGGTGTTGGAATCCCGCTTCGACTCGTAGACCTCGACGCCCGTACGGTCGCGCTTCGCCTGGTACATGGCGACGTCCGCGCGGCGCAGCAGCCCTTCGGCGTCGAGCGCGTGGTCGGGGAAGACGGCGAGTCCGGCGCTGGCCTCCAGGACCAGCGTGAGCCCGTCCAGGTCGAGCGGTGAGCCGAGGGCGGCGACCAGGGTGCGCGCCACTCGGGTGGCGGACGTCGTGGAGTCGGCCACGGGCAGGAGTACGGCGAACTCGTCGCCGCCGAGGCGCGCGGCCTCCGCCCCGCGGGGCAGGGCCATCCGGAGCCGGTCGGCTATCTGGAGCAGGAGCCGGTCTCCCGCGAGGTGGCCGAGGGTGTCGTTGACCGACCGGAAGCGGTCCAGGTCGATCAGCATGAGGGCGCTGCGCGCGCCGATCCGCTCGGCGTCGTCGAGCGCGGTCCACGTCCGCTCCAGGAGCCACTGCCGGTTGGGCAGCCCGGTGAGCGGGTCGCGCAGCTGCTCCTCGGCGCGAGCCCGGGCGATCCACAGCGTCGAGTCGAGCGCGATGAGCGGGACGGCGAACAGCGGCAGCAGCACGGGCAGCGCGATGGCGACCACGCAGATCAGCGGCGCGATGCCGAGCAGCGCGACGCCGACGAGGCCCTGCCGGAGAAGGGCGGTGCGGGCGACGGTGGGCAGCCCGGAGGCACGCGGCGCGTGGACGTACCAGAGCAGGCTGCGGGTGACGGCGAGGTAGGCGGCCGCGACGAGCGCCACCTCGGGGGCGTTGAGAACCGTCCAGGTCTCCGGCTTCCAGGGGGACTCCACGGTCGGGACCTGGCCGGACACGGCGAGCACGAGGGCGCCCGCGCCGATGCCGATGATGTCGACCGCGCCGTGCAGGATGCCCTGGCGCCAGCGGTGCCGGCGGGCGATGCCGACGAGGACGACGACGGTGAGGCTGACCATGCCGGCGGGCACCCAGCCGTAGAGCAGCAGGACCGCGAGCGTTAAGGCCGCGCCCGAGCCGGTGCCGCCCCACCAGCGGTCGCGGCCGAGCGCGACGAGGTGGCCGACGATGATGCCGGTCAGTACGGCGAGGGACCAGCCGGCGGCGCCGGACGGGAAGAGTGCGTGGCTGCCGGTGAAGGCGCGGTAGAAGCCGGTGCCGAGCACGGCGGAGGCGAGGGCGACGATCGCGAGGGGCAGCATGGGCAGCGCGCCGAGCCAGGAGCGCTCCCGGCCGTCCCCTTCCTCACCGAAGGCTCCGCCGAAGGTCCCGTATCCGCGGTGCGGCCAGCCGCCCGCGTCGCCCGCGTCGGCGCCCGTCCACCCGGAACCACCGTCAGCGGCGGCCCCGGTCCAGCCGGTCCCGCCGCTCACCGCCGCTCCGGAGCCGGTCCCGCCGAGGGCACCGATGCCCGCCCCGCCGTTCGAACCCGGGGCAGGCCAGCCGGACGCCGCCGCACCGGAACCCCGGACGCCGTAGGCGCCGATCCCGGCTCCGCCGTTCGAACCGGACGCGGGCCAGCCGGGTGCGGGCGCCCCGGATCCGGCCGATGCGCCGGCGGAGCCACTTCGTCCGCTCTCGCCCCGGGCACCGGAGCCCGCGCGACGGCGCGTACGCCCACCGCCGCGGTCCCCGAGGGCCGCGCGCCACCCACCGCGCCTGGGGCGCCCGTTGCACTGGTCCGTCTCGCCGGTGTCGTTGTCCGTCTCACCGGACTGGTCCGTCTCGTCCGGTCGCGGCACGGTGCGCGCGGCAGGCGCCGGGCTCGCGGTGCCTCGCCACACGCGCCAGCGCGTGCGCAGCCGTGAGTCCGGAGCGGCGCTCTCGGTCGGTTCCATTCCCGTCCCTCTCACAGCCGGCGGTGCCCACGCCACGCGATCCGATGCGGACGACTTCCGTCAGCGGTACCGCGTCCTCGTTCCCTGCCCCGTGCCTGTCGTGGGCACGGGATGCCCCATCCGCAGCCGGGCACGGCAGGCGCACCCCTCAACAGTAGGCCGCAGAAGGCTTCCAGGGGCACCGGTCGACCACGGTTGCCCGAATGCGCCCCAGCCACCCGTATGCATCTGGTATGCGCCGAACGGGTGGCCTTCAACCGCTACTCCTCGGTCGGAAGCGCAGCGTCCGCCGCCGCCTCCGGCCCCTGTTCGAGCAGGACGGCGAACCCGTCCTCGTTCAGAACCGGAACCTTCAGCT
This sequence comes from Streptomyces sp. DS1-CR2, assembly GCF_055760475.1. Classification (NCBI taxonomy): domain Bacteria; kingdom Bacillati; phylum Actinomycetota; class Actinomycetes; order Kitasatosporales; family Streptomycetaceae; genus Streptomyces; species Streptomyces sp. DS1-CR2. The sequence continues at coordinate 6,066,580 of NZ_CM147085.1, read as the reverse complement.
GCATCGCCTTGTCGTACTTGGAGCCCGGATTGTCCCCCACTACGACGAAGGAGGTCTTCTTGGAAACGGAGCCCGTCACCTTGGCCCCTCTGCTCTGCAGGGCCTCTTTCGCGCCATCTCGGGTGTGGTGCTCGAGCGTGCCGGTGACGACGACCGTGAGGCCTTCGAGCGGGCGCGGGCCCTGGTCCTCGCCTGCGCCCTCCTCCTCCATCCGGACCCCGGCGGCCCGCCACTTGCGCAGGATCTCGCGGTGCCAGTCCTCGGCGAACCACTGCTTGAGCGAGGCAGCGATGATCGGCCCGACGCCGTCGGTGGCGGCGAGCTCCTCCTCGGTGGCCTGCTCGATGCGGTCGATGGAGCGGAACTCGCGGGCCAGTGCCTCGGCGGCGACGGGACCGACATGGCGGACGGACAGGCCGGTGATGACGCGGGCGAGGGGCCGCTCCTTGGCCGCCGCGATGTTCTCCAGCATGGACAGGGCGTTCTTGCGGGGCTCGCCCTGCTGGTTGGCGAAGACCGTGGCGATCTTCTCCTCGCCGGTCTTCGGGTCCCGCTTGGGCAGTCCGCTGTCCTGGTCGAGGACGTACGCCCTGATCGGCAGCAGCTGCTCGATGGTGAGGTCGAACAGGTCGCCCTCGTCGGAGAGTGCCGGCTCGGACGGCTCCAGGGGCTTGGTGAGGGCGGCGGCCGCCACGTAGCCGAAGTTCTCGATGTCGAGGGACTTGCGGCCCGCGAGATAGAAGAGGCGCTCGCGCAACTGGGCCGGGCAGGACCGGGCGTTCGGGCAGCGGAGGTCGATGTCGCCCTCCTTCATGGCCCGCAGCGGGGTGCCGCACTCGGGGCACTGGGCGGGCATCACGAACTCCCGCTCGCTGCCGTCGCGCAGGTCGGCGACCGGGCCGAGGATCTCGGGGATGACGTCGCCGGCCTTCCGCAGGACGACGGTGTCGCCGATGAGGACGCCCTTCTTCTTGACGACGTCCTGGTTGTGCAGGGTCGCGAACTCGACCTCCGAGCCGGCCACGGTGACCGGTTCGACCTGCGCGTACGGCGTGACGCGGCCGGTGCGGCCCACCCCCACGCGGATGTTGACCAGCTTGGTGTTGACCTCCTCCGGCGGGTACTTCCAGGCGATGGCCCAGCGCGGCGCGCGCGAGGTGGAGCCGAGGCGGCCCTGGAGGGGGATCTCGTCGAGCTTGACGACGGCGCCGTCGATCTCGTGCTCGACGATGGAGTGGCGGTTCTGCCCGTAGTGGGCGATGAACTCCCGTACGTCCTCGACGCCGTCGACCACCCTGTTGTGCCGGGCGGTGGGCAGGCCCCATTCGTGCAGCAGCTCGTAGGCCTGGGAGAGGCGGTCGATGTCGAAGCCCTCGCGGGCGCCGATGCCGTGGACGACCATGTGGAGCGGGCGGGTCGCGGTGACGCGGGGGTCCTTCTGACGGAGCGAACCCGCCGCCGCGTTGCGGGGGTTGGCGAAGGGCTTGTCCCCGGCCTCGACCAGGCGCGCGTTGAGCTCCTCGAACCTCTCCATGGGGAAGAAGACTTCGCCGCGGATCTCCACGAGCGCCGGGACGCGGTCGCCCTTGAGGCGGTGGGGGATCTCGGCGATCGTGCGCACGTTGGGCGTGATGTCCTCGCCGGTGCGGCCGTCGCCGCGGGTGGCGGCGCGGGTGAGCCTGCCGTCCTCGTACGTGAGGTTGACCGCGAGGCCGTCGATCTTGAGTTCGCACAGGAAGTGGTAGTCGGACGTGCCGACGTCCCGGGCGATGCGGTCCGCCCAGGCGGCCAACTCGGCGTCGTCGAAGGCGTTGTCGAGGGAGAGCATGCGTTCGCGGTGCTCGACGGCCGTGAACGTCGTGGACACCGGCGCGTACGAGCCCGCGACCTTCTGGGTCGGCGAGTCGGGGGTGCGCAGCTCGGGGTACTGCTCCTCCAGCGCCTCCAGGGAGCGCAGGAGTTTGTCGAACTCGCCGTCGCTGATGACCGGCTGGTCCTTCACGTAGTACCTGAAGCGGTGCTCCTCGATCTGCTCGGCGAGCTGCGCGTGCTGCTCCCGTGCCGTCGTGGGCACCTCTGCGGGCTGTGCGTGCTGCTGTTCGCCGGCCACCGTCTCGTCCTCCCGTTTGTCCCTGTGCGGATCCCGAGCCGTCACTCTGGGTTGTCCGCGAGTGATCTCGCCGCCCGGACGCAGTGGGCGAGCGCGGCGCGCGCGTACGCGGGAGAGGCCCCCGCGAGCCCGCACGACGGTGTGACCGTGACCGACTCCGCGAGGGAGCCGGGATTCAGCCCCAGCCTGCGCCACAGCGTCCTGACTCCCATGACGATATCGGCGGGGTCTGACAAAGGGCTGTCCGTGCCCGGCACGACACCGGCGAAGAGCCGCGTTCCGGCCTCGACGGCCTCACCGACCGCGTCGTCGTCACGTTCGGTGAGCAGCGAGAAGTCGAAGGAGATGGCGTCGGCGCCCGCGCGGCGCAGCAGGGCGAACGGGACGTCGGGGGCGCAGGAGTGCACGACGACGGGCCCGTCGTGGACCGAGACGACCTCGCGGAGCGTGCTCTCCACGAGCTGGCGGTCGACGGCGCGGTGGGTGCGGTATCCGCTGGCGGTCCTGACCTGGCCGCGCAGTACGGCGATGAGGGACGGCTCGTCGAGCTGGAGCACGATCTCGGCGCCGGGGACGCGGCGGCGCACGTCGTCGAGGTGGAGGCGCAGGCCCTCGGCGAGCGAGCCGGCGAGGTCCCGGCAGGCGCCCTCGTCGGAGAGGGCGACCTCTCCGTTGCGCAGTTCCAGGGCGGCGGCAAGTGTCCAGGGGCCGACCGCCTGCACCTTCAAGGGCCCCTGGTAGCCCTGCGTGAACTCCTCGAGCGCGTCCAGGTCCTCGCCCATCCAGGACCGGGCCCGCCGGGTGTCGCGGCCCGGCCGGTCCCCGAGCCGCCAGCCGCTGGGCTCCACGCGCGCGTACAGCTCGACGAGCAGTCCGGCGGTCCGGCCGATCATGTCGGCGCCGGGTCCGCGGGCGGGCAGTTCCGCCAGATACGGGAACTCCTCGACACTGCCGGTGACCGTCTTGGCCGCCTCGCGCGCGTCGCCACCGGGCATCGATCCGACACCGGTGGCGGGCCCCGGCCTGAACTTGCTGTTTTCGCTCACCCGCGAAGCGTACGTAACGCGCCGCGGGCGGGCGGAACCCGCCGGGGAACTCAGCGGCCCGGGCGCACCGTGAGGTCGTTGACCTCGGCGTCGCGCGGCAGGTCGAGCGCCATGACGATCGTCGTGGCGACCGACTCGGGGTCGATCCAGCGAGCGGCGTCGTACGGCTTGCCCTCCTGCTGGTGCACCTTGACCTGCATCGCGCTGGCCGTGCGGCCCGGGTAGACCGACGTGACCCGCACGCCGTTGCCGTGCTCCTCCTGGCGCAGGGAGTCGGCGAGCGCCTTCAGGCCGTGCTTGGAGGCGGCGTACGCGGACCAGTCGGCGTGCGCGCTGAGGCCCGCACCCGAGTTGACGAAGATCACGTGGCCGTGGGCGACGCGGAGCTGGGGCAGGAAATGGCGGGTCAGTTCGGCGGGGGCGACCAGGTTCACGTTCAGCTGGTGGCGCCACGACTTGGGGGTGAGCTCGCCGACCGGGCCGAGGTCGACGACGCCCGCGATGTGCAGCAGCGAGTCCACCCGGTCGGGCAGGGACTGGTGCGAGAACGCCCAGGAGAGCTTGTCCGGGTCGGCGAGGTCGCCGACGAGTGTGCCCGATCCGCGGAACTGGGCCGCGAGTTGCTTGGCGCGGGCCGCGTCGCGCGCGTGGAGGACGAGTTCGTCCCCGCGTGCGTGCAGACGGCGCGCCACGGCCGCGCCGATACCTGATCCGGCCCCGGTGATCACATGTGTTGCCATACGGGCCATGCTCGCATCAGAGCGTGCCGACTGTTTCCTCCAGGTAGGCCAGCGCGCCGACGGGCTCCTCGGCGAAGAAGACGAGTTCGGTGAGCGGCACCGGCAGGAACCCCTCGTCCTCCATGCGCCGGAACTGCTCCTTGAGGCCGTCGTAGAAGCCCGCCGAGTTCAGCAGGACGACCGGCTTGGTGGTCCTGCCGTGCTTCTTCAGCTCCAGGATCTCGGTGGCCTCGTCGAGCGTGCCCGTGCCGCCCACCATGATCACGACGGCGTCGGCCTTCTCCAGGAGGAGCGCCTTGCGTTCGGCGAGGTCGCGGGCGATCACCATCTCGTCGGCGTTCGTGCGCGCCTTGGCGGCCAGGAAGTCCACGGAGACGCCCACGAGGCGCCCTCCGGCCTCCTGGACGCCGTCCGCGACCACCTTCATGAGCCCGCTCTCCGAACCGCCCCATACGAGCGTGTGCCCGCCCTTGCCGAGAAGTTCGGCGAACTCACGGGCGGGTCGGGTGTAGCGGGCGGCGAGGTCGGCGGCGGAGAGGAAGACGCAGATGTTCATGCGTCCTACCGTACGGGGGAAGAACGGCGGCCTTGCCGGTGCTGTCGCAGGTATGGCTGATGGACACACGATCACGATCGAGCAGGGCACCGGTTCCGTACGCGTAGTCCACGGCGGGGTGGTGCTCGCGCAGAGCGCCCGCCCGCTGCTGCTGCGCGAGACGGGCTGTCCGGTGCGTTACTACATCCCGCCGGCGGACGTCCGCACGGACCTGCTGACCCCGTCCGACACACAGACGTACTGCCCCTTCAAGGGAACGGCGTCCTACTGGTCCCTGCCGGACGCCCCCGACCTGGTGTGGGCCTACCCGGACCCGAAGCCGGACGTGGCCGAGATCAAGGACCACCTGTGCTTCTACGAGGTGGAGACCGTCTGACCGCGTGACGAGTTCCGCCGGGCGAGGGAGTCCTCACAGACATGGACAAGAGGACGAACTCTCCCGACGGCTGGACGGCCAGACCCACGCGGTGGATCCGGACGCGCTCGGTCCGCCGCTCACCGACTTCTTCCCGGCGTAGGCCCGGTCAGCCCTTAGGCAGCCGTCTTCGCGCGCGTGGTCGTCGCGATCGTCGCCGAGCCGACCACGCGCGTGCCGTCGTAGAGCACGATGGCCTGGCCGGGGGCGACACCGCGTACGGGTTCGTCGAAGGTGACGGTCAGGGTGCCGTCGATCAGCTCCGCCGTCACCGGTGTCTCGTCGCCGTGGGCGCGCAGCTGCGCGGTGTACGTACCCGGTCCCGAGGGAGCCGTGCCGCACCAGCGGGGCTTGATGGCGGTAAGCGCGGTGACGTCGAGGGAGCCGACGGGGCCGACCGTCACCGTGTTGTTCACCGGCGAGATGTCCAGGACGTAGCGCGGCTTGCCGTCGGGGGCTGGAGTGCCGATGCGCAGGCCCTTGCGCTGGCCGATCGTGAAGCCGTACGCGCCCTCGTGCGTGCCGACCTTGCTGCCCGTCTCGTCGACGATGTCGCCCTCTGCCTTGCCCAGGCGCGACGCGAGGAAGCCCTGGGTGTCGCCGTCCGCGATGAAACAGATGTCGTGCGAGTCGGGCTTCTTGGCGACCGCGAGGCCGCGCCGCTCGGCCTCCGCGCGGATCTCGTCCTTCGTCGTGACCGTGTCGCCGAGGGGGAACAGGGCGTGCGCGAGCTGGCGGTCGTCGAGCACTCCGAGGACGTACGACTGGTCCTTGGCCATGTCGGAGGCGCGGTGCAGCTCGCGGGTGCCGTCCGCGTGCTCGACCACCTTCGCGTAGTGGCCCGTGGCGACCGCGTCGAAGCCCAGGGCGAGCGCCTTGTCGAGGAGCGCGGCGAACTTGATCTTCTCGTTGCAGCGCAGGCACGGGTTCGGGGTACGCCCGGCCTCGTACTCGGCGACGAAGTCGTCGACGACGTCCTCGCGGAAGCGCTCGGCGAGGTCCCAGACGTAGAAGGGGATGCCGATGACATCGGCGGCCCTGCGGGCGTCACGGGAGTCCTCCACGGTGCAACAGCCGCGGGCTCCGGTGCGGAACGACTGCGGGTTCGCCGAGAGGGCGAGGTGGACGCCCGTCACGTCGTGGCCCGCTTCCGCCGCGCGGGCGGCGGCGACGGCGGAGTCCACGCCGCCCGACATGGCGGCGAGGACGCGAAGGGGGCGGGTGCTCTGCGGAGTCTGCGAAGTCATAGCTCTAACAGGGTACGGGGCCGCGGGAACCGAATCCCGCGAGTATCCGTTGTGGATCTCGTACGACGTGAACGGGGGGGCGGGTCGTGGGAGCACAGGGGAAGTCGCGGCAGAAGTCCGGGGGCCGCGCGAAGCGCGACGGTGACCGGGGGGTCAGCCGGCGGACGCTGCTGATCGGCGGCGCGGCGACGGCCGTCGGTGTGGGCCTGCTCGCCCGCAGCGACCTGGCGCACATGTGGTGGCAGATGCCCGGCATCGACAAGCCGCGCAAGGCCGGCGAGGTCGACTTCAGGGGCGCGGAGTGGGTGGCCGCGGCGGCGGCGAACTGGCGGCGGGCGGACCGCCCCGCCGACTACATGATCGACCGCGTGATCATCCATGTCACACAGGGCAGCTACCAGGGGACGCTGAAGGTCTTCAGGGACCCGTGGCACGGGGCGGCCGCGCACTACGTGGTGCGCAAGGACGGCCACATAGCGCAGATGATCCGCGAGCTGGACGTGGCGTTCCACGCGGGGAACAAGGAATTCAACGAGCGCAGTGTGGGGATCGAGCACGAGGGGTTCGTGGACCGCCCGGCCGACTTCACGGACGCCATGTACGCGTCCTCCGCGCGACTCACCGCCGGGATATGCAGGCGCTACGGGATACCTGTCGACCGGCGGCACATCATCGGGCATGTCGAGGTGCCGGGCACGGACCACACCGATCCGGGCCCGCACTGGGACTGGGACCGGTACATGCGCCTGGTGAAGCGCGCCCATGAAGAGGGGCGCACGGCCAAGGCGTAAGGCGTCCTGGCTCAGCCCGGGCCGTCAGCCGAGCCCGGCCGTCAGCTCAGCCCGGCCGTCCTGGCCCGCTCCACCGCCGGTCCGATCGCGTCCGCCACCGCTGCTACGTCCGCCTCGGTCGACGTGTGGCCGAGGGAGAAGCGCAGGGTGCCGCGGGCCAGGTCCGGGTCCGTGCCGGTGGCCAGCAGTACGTGGCTGGGCTGCGCCACACCGGCCGTGCACGCGGAGCCGGTGGAGCACTCGATGCCCTGCGCGTCCAGGAGCAGCAGCAGGGAGTCGCCCTCGCACCCGGGGAAGGTGAAGTGGGCGTTGGCGGGCAGCCGGCCGCCGGGGGCCGGGTCGCCGCCGAGGATCGCCTCGGGGACGGCCGCGCGCACGGCGTCGACCAGGTCGTCGCGCAGTCCCCCGATCTCGCGGGCGAACCACTCACGCTGTTCGGCGGCGAGCCGTCCGGCGACGGCGAAGGCGGCGACGGCCGGCACGTCGAGCGTCCCGGAGCGCACATGCCGCTCCTGGCCGCCGCCGTGGAGCACGGGTACGGGGGTGTACTCGCGGCCCAGGAGGAGCGCCCCGATGCCGTACGGGCCGCCGATCTTGTGGCCGGAGACGGTCATCGCGGCGAGGCCGGACGCTGCGAAGTCGACGGGGATCTGACCGAAGGCCTGGACGGCGTCGGCGTGCAGCGGGACGCCGAACTCGGCGGCCACGTCGGCGAGTTCACGTACGGGCTGGATCGTGCCGATCTCGTTGTTCGCCCACATGACGGTGGCGAGGGCCACGTCGTCGGGGTTGCGGGCGATCGCCTCGCGCAGGGCGTCCGGGTGCACGCGCCCGTACGCGTCGACGGGCAGGTATTCGACGGCGGCGCCCTCGTGTTCGCCGAGCCAGTGCACGGCGTCGAGGACCGCGTGGTGTTCGACGGGGCTGGCGAGGACGCGGGTGCGGGCGGGGTCCGCGTCCCGGCGGGACCAGTACAGGCCCTTCACCGCGAGGTTGTCGGCCTCGGTACCGCCCGAGGTGAAGACGACCTCACTGGGGCGGGCGCCGAGGGATTCGGCGAGGGTCTCGCGGGACTCCTCGACGGTGCGTCGGGCGCGCCGGCCCGCTGCGTGCAGCGAGGACGCGTTGCCGGTGAGGGCGAGCTGGGCGGTCATCACCTCGACGGCCTCCGGGAGCATCGGAGTGGTCGCGGCGTGGTCGAGGTAAGCCATGGTGGGCTCGATTCTACGAGCCCCTGTCCCGGTGCTCCGCGCCGCGTGGGGTCCCGTCCCACGCAGAGCGTCAAAGGTGTCAGCCCGTGAGGCTCCAGGACAGCGTGTGATCGGTCGCGACGAACGCCGCGAGGACCGCCAGGTCGGCGATTCCGAGCCCGAGTCCGAGCAGCGCGCGGCCACGGCGGGCGGTGCCGCGCATGAGGGCGAGACCGGCGAGCACGATGGCGATCGGGCCGAGGAAGAGGTTGAGGACGAGCAGTCCGAGCAGCCCGAGGACGAACGAGGCGACGGCCATTCCGTCGGCGTCGCGCGCACCGGTGCGGGGCTGCTCCGCAGGGGCCGTGCCGGCCACCGCGTCGGCGTGGGTGCTGGTGCTGGTGCTGGTGCTGGTGCCGGTGCCGGCACTGGTGTCAGCGGTGATGTTCATGGTGGTACCCCCTCTTGGTTCAGGCGTGATCAGGCGTGATCAGGCTGATGGATCAGTGCTGGTGACGTCGCCGGGCGGTCCGCTCGCGCACGGCGAAGACAACCAGCCAGATGCCGATGACGGCGGCGGCGGCGAGGGTGACGGGAAGAGGCGCGTGGGCCACGGAGCCCAGCGCGACGCCCAGCAGAAGCAGGGCGGCTACGAGGAACAGCATGAGTGCCTCTCATGGTCGGGTCGGTGACGGTTAGGATTACAACCGTTCACTGACTCTTGAGTCTAGCGCGCACGCGGCTTCCGAATTACAGAGAACAAGTGTTAACTGCATGGCATGAGTCACACCCTCGGCATCCGGCAGGCCCAGAAGCAGAAGACCCGACAGGCGCTGCTCGACGCGGCGTTGGAGCTGCTCGAGGACCAGAGCCTGTCGAGCCTGGGGCTGCGCGAGGTCACCCGGGCCGTCGGGGTCGCTCCGACCGCGTTCTACCGGCACTTCGACTCGACGGCCGAGCTCGGCGTCGCGCTCGTCGAGGAGGCGCTCGGCAGCCTGCACGAGACGATCACCACGATGCTGACCACGACGGGCAGCAACGAGGAACGTCTGGGCCGGACAGTCGAGTTGATCGCCCGTCTGGTCCGCACACACCCCTCCCACGTGCGCTTCATCGCGCGTGAGCGGCACGGCGGCGTCCAGCGCGTGCGGGACGCCATCGGCGGGCAGCTCGCGCGGTTCGCCGAGGAGGTGGCCGAGGGTCTTGCCGCGGACCCGGTGTCCGCCGGCTGGAGCCAGGACGACCTGCGGATGCTGGCGTGGCACTACGTCGAGCACATGGTGATGACCGCGTCCGTCTTCCTGGAGACCCCGCCGGAGCGTATGGACGCGGCGATCGACGTCGCCACACGGCAGTTGCGCCTCGTCAACCTCGGCAGGGCGCACTGGCTTGACTGACCGCCGCCGGCCACGGGCCACCACCCACCGGCGCCCAAGTCCCCGCGCCCCAGCCGGGACACCCCCTAGCCTGACATGCATGACCGCCGACTGGAATCTCGACCGCTCCTATGCCAGTTCGTCCGGCGACGTCGCCTGGGCCGTGCTCGGCCCGGCGGACGCGCCGCCGGTCGTCCTCGTCCACGGCACGCCCTTCTCCTCGTACGTCTGGCGCGGCCCGGCCCGCGCGCTCGCCGCCCGGCATCGCGTCTACGTAGCGGATCTGCCCGGGTACGGCGCCTCGGCGAAACACGACGGGCAGGACGTCACCCTCGCCGCCCACGCCCGCGTCCTGACCGAGCTGCTCGGGCACTGGGGCCTGGACCGGCCCGGCGCCGAACCCGCCGTCGTCGCCCATGACTTCGGCGGCTGTGTCGCGCTGCGCGCCCGGCTGCTGCACGGCGCGCGCTACGAGCGGCTCGCGCTTGTCGACCCGGTGGCGCTCACCCCCTGGGGCTCCCCCACGTACCGCCATCTCGGCGCGCACGCCGACGTGTTCGCCCAGCTCCCGCCGGCCCTGCACGAGGCGCTCGTGCGCGAGTACATCAGGTCGGCGAGCCACCGGGGCCTGCACCCGGCCACCCTCGACCGGCTGGTCGCCCCCTGGTGCACGCCGGAGGGACAGCCCGCGTTCTACCGTCAGATCGAGCAGAACGACCAGCGCTTCACCGACGAGATCCAGGGCCGGTACGGGGAGTTGGACCTGCCTGTGCTGATCTGCTGGGGCACGCAGGACACCTGGATCCCGGTCGCGCGCGGGCACGAACTGGCGAAGCTGATCCCCGGCGCCGAACTGCGGCTGATCGAGGGCGCGGGGCATCTCGTGCAGGAAGACGCACCCGCCGAACTGACCGGTGCTGTCACGGAGTTCCTGTGGGCGGACCGTACACGGCGGTGATCGCGGCGCCGCAGCGGGCGAGTTCCTCCCGGGTCTCGGGCGGGCCGGCGACCTCGACGTTGTCGGCGAAGGGCAGGAGCGAGCGCGCCTCGCGCACCTACCCGTAGCCGAGGCGCACGGTGATCCACTCGCTGCGGCCCGTCGTCGGCGGGCGGCGCGGTCAGCGCGTTGCCGCCCAGCCGCAGGAACAGGTCGATGTGGGTGCGCCGCACGCGCGCGGTGGCCTCGACGGCCTCCGGCCTGTCCTTGACCTGGCGTTTCAACACGGCCCAGGCATCGGCCGGCTGGACTCCGGGGCGCCGCCGCTCTACGGCAACGGGCTCACCTCGACCCGGTGCACGCCGCTACGGCTCCGGGCTCAGCCCACCCGGATCCGCCGCCCCGTTCAGCTCAGCTTCGCGCGCGCGAGCTGCCGGGACTGGGCCACCAGACGGTCCTCGCTGTCCCAGACCTCGGCGTCCTCCTCCAGGAAACCGCCCGCGAGATTGCGGGTGGTGATGGAGACACGCAGGGGGCCGGGGGCGGGGCGGTGGCGGACGTGGACGGTCAGTTCGACCGTCGGGACCCAGCCGGTCAGGCCCATCTCGAACGCGGTCGGCGGCAGCGCGTCCACCGCGAGGAGCAGGGAGAGCGGGTCCGCGTCACGCCCGTCCGCGAGGCCGAACCAGGCCCGCATCTCGCCCTTGCCGGAGGGCGAACCGATCGCCCAGCCGAGCGTGGCCGGATCGAGCTTGAGGGCGAGCCGCTCGGTGATGGCGGAGCTGCCCTTGATCGGCGTGGGGCCGTCCTGTGCGCCGAAGCACTGCTCGACCGGCGGGAAGTGCGGGGGCTTCGCGGTGGTACGGACGTCGTCCGGGAGCGCGTCAAGGTCACCGTAGGAGGCGAGGACGCGGATCCGCTCGACCTCGGCGCCCTCGTCGTCGTACTGGAAGAGGGAGGCCTGGCCGGTGGAGAGGGTGCGGCCGGTGCGTACGACGTCGGTCCTGATCACGGCGGGGCCGGGCCGGGACGCGGTCAGGTAGTGCGCGGAGATGGTGAACGGGTCGCTGTGCGGCAGCGCGTCGCCGAGGGCGCGGCCGAGAACGGCGAGCAGGTAGCCGCCGTTGACGGCGCTGATGATCGTCCAGCCGGCCGAGAGGTCGATGTCGTACACACCGGGCTCGCGCCGGGTGACCGCGGTGTCGCGGTCGAACTCACTGTCGCCGATGACCGCCTGCGCGGCGGACGATACCTGTGCCATGCAGGTACGGTACAACAGAAAACTACTAAGCGGTAGCTTTTGCGGTCGACCTGCATAACAGTCCAGGTCAGGGCGTCTCCTCCAGCACCTCCGTCGCCGACGACCTGCGGTGCCAGGCCCGTGGCGCCCGCCAGTGGTAGCGCATCGCGAGCAGCCGCAGCACGAACACCGTGATGACCGCGGCGCCGCTGCTGAACGCGGACAGCGCGTCGAAGCGGATGCACAGGACGATGATCGTCGAGCCGACGATCGCCGGTACCGCGTACAGGTCGCGGTCCCAGCGGACCAGGGACGGGACCTCGTTGGCGATGATGTCGCGCAGCACACCGCCGCCCACGGCGGTCGCGAGGCCGAGCGCCGCGGAGGCCGTGAGCCCGAGCCCGTAGTCGTACGCCTTGACCGTGCCGGTGACGCAGAACAGGCCGAGGCCCGCCGCGTCGAAGATGTTCACCGCTACCTGGGTGCGCTCCACCTCCGGGTGCAGGAAGAACACGAGGCCGGCGGCGAACAGCGGGGTCAGGAAGTACCCGAGGTCGGTGAACGCGGCCGGCGGGACGGCGCCGATGACCAGGTCGCGGAACAGCCCCCCGCCCAGCGCGGTGACCTCGGCGAGAACGGCGATGCCGAAGACATCGAAGTTCTTGCGGACCGCGAGGAGGGCGCCGGAGATCGCGAAGACGAAGATCCCGACCAGGTCCAGCCAGTGCTGGACGGAGGGGGTGAAGAGTTCCAGAAGCACCCGACATTGTTACGCACGGCCGGGTGCCGCCCCGAGCCAGGTGTGGCGCGTGGCCTACAGCGCGGGCTTGCCCTTCGTGTAGAGCCACGTCTGGAAGAGGCCGTCGAGGTCCTGCCCGGAGGCCTTCTCGGCAAGGCGGATGAAGTCGGCGGTCTGCGCGTTGCCGCATGAAGTGGGCGCGTCTGCCGTTCACTTCGACCGAGGTGACGGTCAGCTTCTGGAGGTCCAGGTCGAAGGAGGAGAGGTTCTGAGTGGCGCGCGCGGTGACGGTGGTGACGCCGTCGAGGCGGTCGGTCGCGGGGTCGTACGCCACGTTCAGGTCGTAGCGGGTGGCGTCGAAACCGCCGTTGCCGAGCTGCGGGAAGTACGGGTCGCCGATGCCGTCCGAGCCGGGGGTGGGGGCCGGGGCCGCGGCGATCAGACAGAACGGGGCGGCCGCTGTCGCGACCGCCGCCAGACGTGCCGAACGGGAGAGTGCCATAAGTCGTCCCTTCACGCGTGTTCCGATGTAAGGGACACGCAGACTCTGCACTCTCCCGTCAGGGCGTGTACATGACCTGCTCGGTCAAATCCCCGCTACGTGTCCGACGACCCCTGTGCCTCGTCCGTCCCGTCCGCGTCACCCGCGTCGTCCGACGGCTGTACGCCACTGTCGTCACCGGTGCCGGAATCCGCCTCGGGAGCATCGGCAGACTCTTCAGCCGGCACCTCAACCGCATCCGCAGCCGGCTCCGCGGCCGACTCCTCGGCCGCCGACTTGGCCGGCACCTCGGACCCGTCGTCGGCGTCGTCCGCCTCCGTCCGCGCCAGCGTCACCACCTCGATCGCCTCCTTGGCGACCGCGAGCAGCTTGGTGTCGCCCGGCGCCTGGTCCTCGGCGTTCTCCGGGTGGTGACAGGCCACCTGGCGTCCGGGGGCGAGCTGGAGCAGCGGCGGTTCGGCCGTCCTGCAGATCTCCGTCGCCTTCCAGCACCGCGTGTGGAAGCGGCAGCCGCTCGGCGGCGAGATCGGCGAGGGCACGTCGCCCTTGAGCAGGATCCGCTCGCTCTTGGCACCCCGGCGCTTGGGGTCCGGCACCGGCACGGCCGACATCAGGGCCTTGGTGTACGGGTGCATCGGCGCCTCGTACAGCGAGGTGCGGTCGGCGAGTTCGACAATCTTGCCGAGGTACATCACCGCGATGCGGTCCGAGACATGGCGGACGACGGAGAGGTCGTGCGCGATGATCACGTACGTCAGGCCGAGCTCGGACTGCAGGTCGTCCATGAGGTTGACGACCTGCGCCTGGATCGACACGTCGAGCGCGGAGACCGGCTCGTCCGCCACGACCAGCTTCGGCTTGAGCGCGAGCGCGCGGGCGATGCCGATGCGCTGGCGCTGGCCGCCGGAGAACTCGTGCGGGTAGCGGTTGAAGTGCTCGGGGCTGAGGCCCACCAGCTCCAGGAGGCGCTGGACCTCCTTCTTCACCCCGCCCTCGGGCTCCACGCCCTGGAGCCGGAACGGCGCCGAGACGATCGAGCCGATGGTGTGCCGGGGGTTCAGGGAGCCGTACGGGTCCTGGAAGATCATCTGGATGTCCCGGCGCAGCGGGCGCATGCCCCCCGTGCCGAGGCGCGTGATGTCCTGGCCCTCGAACTCGATCCGGCCGGCGGTGGGTTCGATCAGCTTCGTGATGACCCGGCCCATGGTCGACTTGCCGCAGCCGGACTCGCCGACGACGCCCAGGGTCTCGCCCTTGCGGACCTCGAAGTCGATCCCGTCGACGGCCTTCACCGCGGCGACCTGCCGCTGGAGGATCCCCTTCTTGATCGGGAAGTGCTTGACCAGGCCCTCGACCTTGAGCAGCACCTCCCGGTCCTCGGGGGACGCCGCCTGTGCGGGGACCGTGGCCGTCGCAGTGTCCCCTGCGTCCTTCTTCGTCTCGCTCACGGGCTCACTCACAGCTTCGGCGCAATCTCTTCGGTCCAGATCCGCGTACGGTCCTCCGGGCTGAGGTGGCAGGCGGAGAAGTGGTCGCTGCCGACCTCGTGCAGCTCGGGCCGCTGGGTGCGGGTGATGCCGCCCTTGGGCAGGTCCGCGTAGGGGCAGCGCGGGTGGAAGGCGCAGCCCGAGGGGACGTTGATGAGGGACGGCGGCTGGCCCTTGACGGGGATGAGCCGCTCCGTCTGCTCACGGTCGATGCGCGGCATCGAGCCGAGCAGGCCCCAGGTGTACGGGTGCTGCGGCTCGGCGAAGATCTTGTCGACGGGACCGCGCTCGACGCAGCGACCGCCGTACATGACCAGGACCTGGTCGGCGATCTCGGCGACGACACCCAGGTCGTGGGTGATGAGGACGACCGCGGACTCGAACTCCTTCTGCAGATCCCTGATCAGGTCGAGGATCTGGGCCTGGACGGTGACGTCGAGGGCGGTGGTCGGCTCGTCCGCGATGAGCAGCTGCGGGTTGTTCGCCAGCGACATCGCGATCATCGCGCGCTGGCGCATACCGCCGGAGAACTCGTGCGGATAGCTGTCGACGCGCTTGGCCGGCTCGGGAATGCCCACGCGGTCGAGGAGTTCGACGGCCCGCTTGCGCGCGACCTTCTTGGTCACGTCGTTGTGGACGCGGTACCCCTCCACGATCTGGTTGCCGACCGTGTAGTACGGGTGCATCGCGGACAACGGGTCCTGGAAGATCATCGCCATGTCGCGGCCGCGGAGCCTGCGCACGTCGTCCGGGGCGGCCCCGATCAGCTCCTGGCCGTCGAGCCAGATCTCGCCGGACATCTGCACGTTCTTGCCGCGCGCGCCGAGCCGGTGCAGGCCCATGATCGCCAGCGAGGTCACGGACTTGCCGGACCCGGACTCGCCCACGATGGACAGGGTCTGGCCCTTGTCCAGCTTGAAGCTGAGCCCGTCGACGGACTTGACCAGGCCGTCGTCGGTCGGGAAGTGCACCTTGAGGTCGCGCACTTCGAGGAACGCGGTCGGGGGCGCGGCCGGGCCCGCGGCCACCGGCTCGCCCACGGCGGCACCGGTTTTGGACAGTTCGGTCACGAGAGCCTCACCCGCGGGTCGGCGGCGGCGTAGAGAAGGTCCACCAGGAGATTGCAGAAGACGACGAAGAACGCGGCGAGCAGGGTCACGCCGAGCACCTTGGGCAGGTCGTTGTCGGTGATGCCCTGTACCGCGTACTCACCGATGCCGTGCAGCGAGAACACGTTCTCGGTGATCACGGCGCCGCCGAGCAGCAGACCGACGTCCATGCCGAACACGGTGACGATCGGGGTGAGTGCGGCGCGCAGGCCGTGCCGGCCCACCACCGTGCGCTCGCGCAGCCCCTTGGCACGCGCGGTGCGGATGAAGTCCTCGTTCATCGTCTCGAGCATGCCCGAGCGGGTCAGCCGGGCGTAGATGGCGGAGTACAGCAGAGCGAGTGAACACCAGGCCGGGAACAGGGTGTTGGCCCACTGCGCCGGATTTTCCGTGAACGGTACGTATGTTCGCCCGAAGATCGGAATCTGGTAGGTGAAGACGAGCAGCGCCAGCTGGCCCGTGAAGAAGATGGGCAGCGAGACACCGGCCAGGGCGACGCCCATGAAGGCACGGTCGAAGAACGATCCGGGCTTGAGTGCCGAGATCACCCCCACCGTGACGCCGGACACCAGCCAGATGACGGCGGCGCCCGCGGCCAGGGACAGGGTGATGGGCAGCCGGTCGGTCAGCTCGGGCCACACCGCGACGTGGTTCTTGAAGGAGTAGCCGAAGCACGGCGCGTTGCAGTGGACCGTGGTGGGGCCGAGGTCGTAGGTGGACCCCGCGAAGATCCCCTTGATGAAGTGCCAGTACTGGATGTAGACGGGCTCGTCCAGGCCGAGGTTGTGCTTGACCGCCGCGATGTCCGCGGCCGAGGGACTCTTGCCGATGTACTGCTGCGCGAGCTGGTCGGCGGACTGGCCGGCGATTCTCGGCAGCAGGAAAAAGATACAAAACGTGACCGCGGTGACGACCAGCAACAGGATCACTGCCGCGATCAGCCGGCGGATGATGTACGAGATCACGGGGACCGGCGCTGGTGCCCGCGGACCGTGCGGCCCGCGGGCACCAATGCCTTCACCTGCCTTCCGGGGCTGCTACTTCTTCGTGGTGCCGATGTTGAGGTAGTCGTACTGCCCGCTGAAGGCGGCCGTGGACACCAGGTTGGTGGCGTACGGCGAGCGGTACATCAGGACCTTGAAGTAGGTCAGCGGGACGAGCGCCGCGTCCTCCATGGCCTGCTTGTCGATCTGCGCGTACAGGTTGTTGCGCGTGGCCTCGTCGGGCGCCCCGATGGCCTCGGCGAGCATCGAGTCGACCTTCTTGTCGTCGAGCTCCGACAGGGCGGTGTTGCCGGACTTGCCGACCGCCTTGCTGTTCAGGATCTGCTGCAGGAAGCCGTAGCCCGACGGCCAGTCGGCGCCCCACTGCATCATCATGATGCCGACGTTGTTCTTCTGGTTGAACTTCGGGACACCGGCGTAGTCGGTGAAGTACTTGCCCGACGGGTACTGCTTCAGGCTGGCGTTGATGCCGACCTTCTTCAGCGACTCGATGAGCGCCTGGGCACCGGAGACTTCCTCGTCACGGTCGCTGCGCGCCGTGATCGTGGTGTTGATCGTCTTCTCGCCGCAGGCCTTCAGGGCGTCCTTGGCCTTGGCCACGTCACCCTTGTTGCCGCGGGTGGCGTAGACGTCTTCCTTGGCGTAGCCCGTGATGTCCGGGGGCAGGACCGTGGTGGCGACGTCACCGCGGATGGGTCCGCCCTGAGCGGTCTGCACCGAGACCTTGTCGATCGCGTACTCGACGGCCTTGCGGCAGTCGACGTTCGTGAACGGCTTCAGCTTGGTGTTGATCGCCGCGTAGACGAGACGGCCGCCGTAGGCGTTGTCCGTGTTCGCCATCTTCGACTTGTCGTTGACCAGCTGCGCCTGCGTCTGGGTGTCGACGCCCTTGCCCTGCAGGTCGATCAGGGTGTCGCCGGACTGCAGGTCCTTGTCGATCGTCTGCTGGTTGACCTTCAGGTTGACGACGATCTTGTCCGGGTACTGCTTGCGCAGCGGGTCGGACTTCGGGTCGAAGTTCTTGTTGCGGACCAGGACGGCCTGCTTGCCCTCCTGGTAGCTCTGGAACTGGTACGAGCCCGAGGAGACGATGTGCTTGACGTAGTCGATGCCGTCGTCCTTGGCCTTCGGCACCGGCGCGGTCTGCGGGGTGGCGACCAGGTAGTCGAACTCCTGGAAGGCCTGGTTCAGGTGGAAGACGATCGTGGTGTCGTCCGGCGTCTCGATGGACTTGAGGCCCTCGGCGCTCTTGTCCTTGTACGGACCCTTGTACTTGTCGCCGCCCTTGAGGAACTGCTGGAAGTAGTTCGGGCCGAGGGAGAGCACGTCACGCGCGAAGTTCGAGCGCTCGACGGCGTACTTGACGTCCTTGGACGTGATCGGCGAGCCGTCCTGGTACTTCAGACCCTTGCGGATCGTGTACGTCCAGGTCTTGCCGCCGTCCGACTGCTTGCCGGGCGCCGAGGCGAGGTCGGGGACGAGCGTGTTGCCCTTCTCCCCCGCGTCGGGCTTGAACGTCATCAGCGGGCGGGCGTACAGCCGGCTGAAGTTGTACATGTAGGCGTAGTACGTGTTGCCCGGGTCGAACGAGTCGGGGACGTCCGACATCGCGTAGGTGACCGTGCCGCCCTTCTTCGTCGAGGCGTTGACGACGTCCTTCGTGGCGGCGTTCGCACCGGCCGACTTGTTGCTGCCGTCCGAGCCGTCGTCGGCCTTGCTGCAGCCGGCGAGCAACATGCTCACGCTGCCGATGGCCGCAACCGCGGCAAGTGATGACCTTCGCATGATGGTCGGAATCCCCTCCATTGTCGGAAACTTGTGGAGCTCTCGTGCGGCCGGACTCAGCGACTGCGCGGGTCGAGAGCGTCGCGGAGACCGTCACCGAGCAGGTTGAACGCGAGCACGGTGACGAAGATGGCGAGGCCCGGAACGATCATGTACTGCGGATCGACCTGGAAGTAGTCGACGGCCTGGTTGAGCATGCCGCCCCAGGAGGCCTGCGGCGGCTGGATGCCCACGCCCAGGAAGCTGAGCGACGCCTCGAAGATGATGTTCGTCGGGATCAGCAGGGTCGAGTAGACGATGATCGGTGCGACCAGGTTGGGCATCAGTTCCCGGAACAGGATGTACGGGCCTCGGGCGCCCATCCCGCGGGCCGCGTCCACGAACTCCCGCTCGCGCAGCGCCAGGGTCTGGCCGCGCACGATGCGGCCCAGATAGGGCCAGTTGAAGAAGCCGATCACGAAGATCAGCACGCAGATGTGCAGCGGCAGCCCGTTCAGACCGAACGCTCCGCCCTGGAGGGTCGCGGAGATCGAGATCGCGAACAGCAGCAGCGGGAACGCCAGGAAGGTGTCCATCATGCGGCTGATGACCGAGTCGACCCGGCCGCCGTAGTACCCGGCGACGACGCCGAGGATCGCCCCGATGACGTTCGACAGGACGGTCGCACCGAAGGCGACGACGAGGGAGACCCAGGAGCCTTCGAGGATGCGCGCGAGGATGTCGCGGCCGAACTTCGGCTCCACACCCAGGGGGTGGTCGCCGCTCATACCGCCGAGACCGCCCTTGGGGAGCGAGCTGGTGGGGTCGATCAGGTCCTGGTGGAACGTGTTCGGGTCGAGGCCGAAGAGATGCTGGAGGGGGCGCGCCAAGGCGGCGATGAGGATCAGCAGAATGACGACGACGCCGCCGGCGACGGCGACCTTGTCCCTCTTGAAGCGGTTCCAGGCGATACGCCCGAGGGAGCGCCCCTCGATCTGCTGCCCCTTGGTGCCGGCGAGCACAGCCTCGGGCTGCACCTCGGCCTGGGCCCCAGTGGTCTCGATCGGTGCGGTCACGGTGTGGTTGACCCCTCTCGGCCGACGGTGGCCGGCCCACGCCCGCCGCTGTAGCGGCTTGATCCTGTTTCACACGCTGGACAGTCCGGGGGCATGGCCTCGTAGTTGACCGTTCAGCTCGTACACAGAGTCGAAACCCCGTGTCTGCAGGGAGTCTTCAATGCGTCTGTGACCAGCCGCCAGCCCTCACCGTGAAAGGTTGCGCAACCGTGATGAGGCGGCAGGAGTGCATTATGCGGACGCGGGAACCGGCTGAGCGGACAATTCACTCCGCTCCGGCAGAGCTCCATCGGGTCCGGAATACGCCACGGTGGCCGATATGGTGAGAATGCCCGGGTGGTGCACCAACTCGCCCTGAAACGGGGCGGAATAGGGCCATCTCAACCCGGAGATTTCCGGCGACAGTTGGAGCCAGGGCCCCGTGGTGAACGGTTTCAGTACGTCCCGTGCGGCGGCGGGTACCCGTACCCCGTGACGGGGGCGGGCGCGGGGGCGGCCGGGGCGGCGTGCGCCTCGCGGTCGTAGAACGGGCGGGCGTTGGCGCGCAGCCACATGGCGACGGGGTCGTGCTCGTCGGACATCGCGACCGTGGAGACGGGCAGTCCGTCGGGCACGGCGACGACCGACTGCTGCATCATCGCGCGCACCGCGTCCACGGACACCGGCGACGCGTCGTACACATCGAGGCCGATCGCGAGATAGGGCGCGCCGAGTGTCGGCTGGACCCAGGCGCGGCGCAGCGAGCGGATCGCGGTGGTGCGGTGCGCGTTCTGCGTGAGCAGGGCGTAGAACTGCGGGATCTCGATGGCGGGGTCGCTCAGGCGCAGCGGCCCGGCGGGCTGGCGGTCGAGGCCGCCCGCGATGCGGCGCAGGTCGAGCCACGGGATGCCGACGCCGCCGCCGGGCGCGTGCGGGTTGAGCCAGAG
The DNA here is from genome assembly GCF_055760475.1 of Streptomyces sp. DS1-CR2. Classification (NCBI taxonomy): domain Bacteria; kingdom Bacillati; phylum Actinomycetota; class Actinomycetes; order Kitasatosporales; family Streptomycetaceae; genus Streptomyces; species Streptomyces sp. DS1-CR2. Next base: position 6,046,325 of record NZ_CM147085.1, on the reverse strand, counting down.
GCCGTAGTGGTCGGGGTAGAGCGTGCGGGCCGCGTCGACGCCGCCGACGACCTCGTACGCGCGGCTCCAGCCGGAGGCGGACAGCTCCTGGGCGGAGGTGACGCAAGGGGCGTACGAGAAGCCGTCGACCTCCATGTTCCCGTACTGCGCGTCGGGGGAACCGGCCTGGCCGTGCCAGAGCAGCATCCACACCTGACCGGCGCCCGGGTCCGCGAGCGCGCTGAGCAGCGCCTCGTAGGCGTCGTAACGCCCCGGCGTCACCTGGCGCAGCATCTGCTCGACCTGACCGGCCGCGGCCGTGCCCGACGCGCTCACCCGTAACCGCCCCTTCGTGACGTACCCGACGATTTCGACCCGCCCCCCGTGGCGGGACCGCCCAGACAGGTCATGAAACCAGCTTAAGCGGCGATCCTGGCACCGACTTGACGTACGCGCGGCCGACGACTTTCCCGTGTTTTCCCGGACGGGGACCGGTGCCGGGCTTTCAGTGACCCTGCGTGTAGAACGGCCGCAGCGTGGCGCGCATCCAGTCACCGACCGGGTCCTGGGTGATGTCGAGCAGGACGAGGTTCACCGGCCAGGGCGCGGGAGCACGGCCGAGGGCGCGGCCCAGGGCATCCATGGGCAGGTTGCGCGCGGCGCCCTCCCACTGCGACAGCTCGACGCCGACGAAGAGGAGGGGGGCGCCGCCCTCGACGCTGGCGAGGCAGCGGCGGGCGGTCAGGACGACGCCGGACGCCTCGAACTCCTCGCGCACGGCGGCCAGGAAGTCGACCGGGTCGTCCTGCCAATCGGGCTCGTAGAGGCTGACCCGGCCGCCCGTGGCGGGCCCGTCCAGCGGCGTACGGCCGGACTTGCACAGCTCGGCGACGGCGGGCGGGGGCAGCGGGACGCCGACGGCGCCGTCCGGATTCACCGCGATGCCGACCTGCGGGGGCAGCCCGCGCGCGAACTCGACGGCCGGCGCGACCGTGCAGCCCATCCGGTCGCCGACGACCGCGAGGAACTGCTCCTCGGAGCTGAAGACGGGCACATAGGCCTGGCCCTCGATCTCCAGCGTCGGCAGGTCGAGGTTCGGGCTGCCGGGTCCGCCGCCCTGGGGCAGCGGTATCCACACCTGGCTGCGCCCGAGGACCTCGACGATCCGGCCGCCCGCCGAGTCGACCCCGAGGGAGGCGGCGAGCACCTCCTCGAGCTCGTTGGCCGGCCACCCGCCGTACGGATGTGCGTGAGCCTGCGCCGGAATGTCCATGTGCCTACCACCCGCTCTGGAACCGCTCTGTCTGCGGCCGAACCCTAGCGCGTGCGGGTGGCAGAACACCCTCCGCGTCCGTAGGTGCACAGACGGTCGCGGCCGGTCAACTCCCCTCGAACCCGATCCCGTTCAGCACATCCGTCGCGTCCCGGTCGAGCAGCACCGCGGACGCGCAGCCCCACGGCAGGTCACCGCGCTCGGCGGACTCCACCAGGCCGGCGACCGCGCGGCGGTGCCGGGCGAACGCGTAGCGCGAGACCCCGCGGCCGCGGTCCCGCTGGCCCGCGAGCGCCGTGTCCGCGCCGACGTCGAGCAGCATCAGATGCAGGTCCGCGCCGCGCCGCCCGGCCTCCTTGGCCAGCCAGCGCCGCACCCAGCGTTGCGTGCCGCAGTCGTGCAGGACGACGCTGCCTCCCGAGCGCAGGGCCCGCCGCAGCCCGGCGAAGTGCGCGAGCCGCACGAGCGGGCGGTACACGGCGTACGGGAGCAGCCGCGGCAGCCGGGCCGCCCAGCGGTCACGCGTGTCCTGCGAGTCGATGCGCACGGCTCCCCCGGCACCGACCACGCGGCGCATCAGCGTGGACTTGCCACTGCCCGGGAGCCCCGAGACCACGATCAGGTCACCCCGCGCGAAGCCGAGGCGCCTCGGCGTGCGACCACCTCTGCCGCGCAGATCCCTGACGACCGGCCCGCGCCCTGTCGCCGCCCCGGGGCGGGGCACAGCGCGCTGCCCGACCCCTGCCGCCGCGTACGCACCCGCCACTGCCTTGTGCACCGTGATCGTCCTCCCCTTCCGGTCACGCCACCCTTTCCCGCCAAGTGTAAAGAGACGGTAATGCCCTACAAGTGGATTCCCCGTACGGTGGGCATGCAATGATGTGCGCGCCAAGAGCACGACCAACTGCATACCGGCCGCTTGAATCCGCGCGGGAGAGCTCCCCGGACGCCTACGCGTCCCCGGGGGCGCCGAAGGAGCAAGTTCCTCCCTTGAATCTCTCAGGCCCCGTACCGCGCGGGCGAGGCATATCTGAAAAGCGGGCGGCCTTCGGCCGCTCCACCCAAGGTGCAAGCCGCGACCACCTGTACGTGTGGCGCCGGCGAACCTCTCAGGTTCCGATGACAGATGGGGAGGAAGACCATCGCCCTCGTCTGTCATGCCTGGGATCCTGGAGCACCACTCATGAGCAACGTCCCCCGTAAGACCGCCCTCGACGCCCTGCACCGCTCGCTGGGCGCGACGATGACCGACTTCGCGGGCTGGGACATGCCGCTGCGGTACGGCAGCGAGCGCGACGAGCACATCGCGGTCCGCACCAAGGCGGGCCTCTTCGACCTGTCGCACATGGGCGAGATCACCGTCACCGGGCCGCAGGCCGTCGATCTCCTCGACTACGCCCTCGTCGGCAACATGTCCACGATCGGCCCCGGCCGCGCCCGCTACACCATGATCTGCCAGGAGGACGGCGGGATCGTCGACGACCTGATCGTCTACCGCCTGGGCGAGCACGAGTACATGGTCGTCGCCAACGCGGGCAACGCGCAGATCGTCCTCGACGCGATCACCGAGCGCGCCGCCGGCTTCGACGCCGAGGTCCGCGACGACCGCGACGCCTACGCGCTGATCGCCGTCCAGGGCCCCGAGTCCCCCGGCATCCTGAAGTCCCTCACGGACGCCGACCTGGACGGCCTCAAGTACTACGCGGGCCTGCCCGGCACCGTCGCCGGCGTCCCGGCCCTCATCGCCCGCACCGGCTACACCGGCGAGGACGGCTTCGAGCTGTTCGTCGCCCCGGAGCACGCCGAGAAGCTGTGGCAGGCGCTGACCGACGCGGGCTCGCCGGTCGGGCTCGTCCCCGCCGGCCTCTCCTGCCGCGACACGCTGCGCCTGGAGGCCGGCATGCCGCTGTACGGGCATGAGCTGACGACGGCGCTGACCCCCTTCGACGCCGGTCTCGGCCGCGTCGTGAAGTTCGAGAAGACGGGCAACGAGGGCCGCTTCGTGGGCCGCGAGGCGCTCCAGGCCGCCGCCGAGCGCGCCGAGACCGCGCCGCCGCGCAAGCTCGTCGGCCTGATCGCCGAGGGCCGCCGGGTGCCGCGCGCCGGGATGTCCGTGGTCGCCGACGGCAAGGTGATCGGCGAGGTCACCTCCGGTGCCCCCTCTCCCACGCTCGGCAAGCCGATCGCCATCGCCTACGTGGACGCGGCGCACGCCGCCCCCGGCACCGAGGGCGTGGGCGTGGACATCCGCGGCGCCCACGAGCCGTACGAGGTCGTGGCGCTGCCGTTCTACAAGCGCCAGAAGTAGTCCGACCAGTCCTCACGGGGGCCGCCGGAAGTAACCCAGCGCACACCCCTCTCGTTCCGCAGCACCCACCCGCGTACAGGAGAATTCAGATCATGAGCAACCCCCAGCAGCTGCGCTACAGCAAGGAGCACGAGTGGCTGTCGGGCGCCGAGGACGGCGTCTCGACGGTCGGCATCACCGAGTTCGCGGCCAACGCGCTCGGCGATGTCGTCTACGCCCAGCTCCCCGAGGTCGGTGACACGGTGACTGCGGGCGAGACCTGCGGCGAGCTCGAGTCGACCAAGTCCGTCAGCGACCTGTACTCCCCGGTCACCGGCGAGGTCGTCGAGGCGAACCAGGACGTCGTGGACGACCCGTCGCTGGTGAACTCCGCCCCGTTCGAGGGCGGCTGGCTGTTCAAGGTCCGCACCTCGGAAGAGCCGAAGGACCTGCTCTCCGCGGACGAGTACGACGCGTTCTCCGGCTCCGGCAACTAGGGACACCACGACTATGTCGCTCATGAACACCTCGCTGCACGAGCTCGACCCGGACGTCGCCGCCGCGGTCGACGCCGAGCTGCTCCGCCAGCAGTCCACCCTCGAGATGATCGCGTCGGAGAACTTCGCTCCGGTCGCCGTCATGGAGGCCCAGGGCTCGGTCCTGACCAACAAGTACGCCGAGGGCTACCCCGGCCGGCGCTACTACGGCGGCTGCGAGCACGTCGACGTCACCGAGCAGATCGCCATCGACCGGGTCAAGGACCTCTTCGGCGCCGAGTACGCCAACGTCCAGCCCCACTCCGGCGCCTCCGCCAACCAGGCCGCCCTCTTCGCGCTCGCCAAGCCCGGCGACACGATCCTCGGCCTGGACCTCGCCCACGGCGGCCACCTCACCCACGGCATGCGCCTGAACTTCTCCGGCAAGCAGTTCGACGTGGTCGCGTACCACGTCGACGAGGCCGGTCTCGTGGACATGGCCGAGGTCGAGCGCCTCGCCAAGGAGCACCGCCCCAAGGTGATCATCGCGGGCTGGTCCGCCTACCCGCGCCAGCTGGACTTCGCCGCGTTCCGCCGCATCGCGGACGAGAGCGGCGCCTACCTGTGGGTCGACATGGCCCACTTCGCCGGACTCGTCGCGGCCGGGCTGCACCCCAACCCGGTCGAGTACGCGGACGTGGTCACCTCCACCACGCACAAGACGCTCGGCGGGCCGCGCGGCGGGATCATCCTCGCGAAGAAGGACTTCGCGAAGAAGCTGAACTCGTCCGTCTTCCCCGGCTTCCAGGGCGGCCCCCTGGAGCACGTGATCGCCGCCAAGGCCGTCTCCTTCAAGGTCGCCGCGAGCGAGGACTTCAAGGAGCGCCAGCAGCGCACCATCGAGGGCGCCCAGATCCTTGCCGCCCGCCTGACCTCGGACGACGCCCGCGCCAGCGGCGTGAACGTGCTGTCCGGCGGCACCGACGTGCACCTGGTCCTGGTCGACCTGCGCGAGTCCGAGCTGGACGGCCAGCAGGCCGAGGACCGGCTCCACGAGGTGGGCATCACGGTCAACCGCAACGCCGTCCCGAACGACCCGCGTCCCCCGATGGTCACCTCCGGCCTGCGGATCGGCACCCCGGCCCTGGCCACCCGCGGCTTCCGGGCCGAGGACTTCACCGAGGTCGCCGACATCATCGCCGAGGCCCTCAAGGCGCCCGCTCCCTTCGGGGAGGCTGACGCGGTTTCTCTCAAGGCCCGCGTCACCGCCCTCGCCGACAAGTACCCCCTGTACCCCGGCCTGAAGTAGTTTCGTACGCATTTGTACGTCTGAAAGTTCGGGGCACCGCGCACACTGGACAGTGAGAGCGGTGCCCCGCCCCATGCACCGCCCTCCGCATTGCCTTGCGCACCACCCCGGCGGACAACGGCGTCCGCGGTAACCCACCTAGGAGTTCCCCCGTGGCCATCTCGGTCTTCGACCTGTTCTCGATCGGCATCGGCCCGTCCAGCTCCCACACGGTCGGCCCGATGCGGGCGGCCCGCATGTTCGCGCGCCGCCTGAAGAACGAGGGCCTGCTCGCCCACACCGCCGCGATACGCGCCGAGCTCTACGGGTCCCTCGGCGCCACCGGACACGGCCACGGCACCCCCAAGGCGGTCCTGCTCGGCCTGGAGGGCGACTCACCCCGCACCGTCGACGTGGAGAAGGCCGACGACCGCGTCGAGGCGATCAAGACCTCAGGGAAGATCAACCTGCTCGGCGTCCACGAGATCCCGTTCAGCTTCGACGACGACCTGGTCCTGCACCGCCGCAAGGCACTCCCGTACCACGCCAACGGCATGACGATCTTCGCCTACGACCACGAGGGCGCCCTCGTCCTGGAGAAGACGTACTACTCGGTGGGCGGCGGCTTCGTCGTCGACGAAACCGTGCTTTCTCAAGAGGGCGCGGCCGGCGAGAACCCGATCGTGCCCGACGACACGGTCCTCAAGTACCCCTTCCGCACCGGCGACGAGCTGCTCCGCCTCGCCGAGGAGACCGGCCTGTCCATCTCCGCGCTGATGCTGGAGAACGAGAAGGCCTGGCGCACCGAGGACGAGATCCGCTCCGGACTCCTCGACATCTGGCGCGTCATGCAGGCCTGCGTCTCGCGCGGCATGACCCGCGAGGGCATCCTGCCCGGCGGCCTCAAGGTCCGCCGCCGCGCCGCGAACTCGGCCCGCCAGCTGCGCGCCGAGGGCGACCCGATGGCCCGCGCCATGGAGTGGATCACCCTCTACGCGATGGCCGTCAACGAGGAGAACGCCGCGGGCGGCCGCGTCGTGACCGCGCCCACCAACGGCGCCGCGGGCATCATCCCCGCGGTCCTGCACTACTACATCAACTTCGTGCCCGGCGCGGACGAGGAGGGCGTCGTCCGCTTCATGCTCTCCGCGGGCGCCATCGGCATGCTCTTCAAGGAGAACGCCTCCATCTCCGGCGCCGAGGTCGGCTGCCAGGGCGAGGTCGGCTCCGCCTGCTCGATGGCCGCGGGCGCCCTCGCCGAGGTCCTCGGCGGCACCCCCGAGCAGGTCGAGAACGCCGCCGAGATCGGCATGGAGCACAACCTCGGCCTGACCTGCGACCCCGTCGGCGGCCTCGTCCAGATCCCCTGCATCGAGCGCAACGGCATGGCCGCCGTGAAGGCCGTCACCGCGGCCCGCATGGCCATGCGCGGCGACGGCAGCCACAAGGTCTCCCTCGACAAGGTCATCAAGACCATGAAGGAGACCGGCGCCGACATGTCCGTCAAGTACAAGGAGACGGCGCGGGGCGGCCTCGCGGTGAACATCATCGAGTGCTGAGGCGGCAGGCCCTGACCAGCGCGTTTGCATCTTCCAGCGCTGTCAGGGCCTTCCCTGCTTGCACGGCGGAAAGTCCCTGGAATCTCCCTGGGAAATCCCCACGGGATGGGCGTCTGACCTGCAGGTTCGTGGCGCATAGTCAACGACGGGAACTCCACCCCCGCCATCTGAATGTATCAAATCGATCCCCCATCCCCACCAGAGGGGTATCATTCGATACATGAGTGCTGCGGAAATCTCGCGCCTGGAGCAGCGGCTGGCTGGCCTCTCTCCGACGTTCACGACCGCGCAGGCGCGTCAAGCCTTGCTCTCCGCCCGTGATCTGGCGTACCTGGTCACCGAAGGGGAGATAGACGAACTGTCCCGTGGCGTGTACCGGCGGGCAGACGCACCGGAGACCGCATACGCAGATCTACTGGCCGTGTGCACGCGGGCGCCTCGCGCTGTCCTGTGCGGGGAGTCCGCCCTGGCTCTGCACGAGCTGATCGACGACATTCCCAGCGCCGTACACATCGCCGTACCACGCGGATCACGCCGTCCCACGATCTCTTATCCCCCGACCGTGGTGGCGCAGTACGCGGCCAAGACCTTCAACCTCGGCGTCGAACGGTTCGAGGCCGCACCAGGAGAGACCATTCCCGCATACAACGCCGCCCGCAGCGTCGTCGACGCGATGCGCCACCGTGGCAGAATCGGCGAGACCATGGCCCTGTCCGCGCTCGGCCGCTACCTGCGTCGCAGCGGACGAAGCGGGGTCGGCGAACTCCAACTCATCGCGCGCGAGCTGGGTGCGCTCTCCGTCATCCGCCCCGCCGTAGAGGCGGTGCTCGCCTGATGGTCAACCCAACTCGCGCTACCACCGCAGGCCGCGTCTACAACGATCTGCGCAATCTGGCTCGTCGCAACGGCCGTTCAACGGACGAGGTCATGGTCGAGTACGTACTCGAACGCTTCCTCTACCGCCTGGGAGCATCCCCCCTCGGCCGCGAGCACTTCATCCTCAAGGGCGGCCTGCTGCTCGCCCAGTTCGGCGCCCGCCGGATGACCCGTGACATCGACATCCTCGGCCACGCGTTCTCCGGCGAGGAAGCCGAGATCATCCGCAGAATCGCCGCGATCGCCACCACTGAAGTCGACGACGGCGTGGCATACGACTCCGCCACGCTCAGAACCGTACCCATCCGAGAGGAGGACGAGTATCACGGCCTACGGCTGTCGATGGCCGCATCGATCGCCCGGGCGCGTCTCAAGCTCCAACTGGACATCAGCTTCGGCGATCCCGTCACTCCCGGACCTCAGACCATCAACTACCCGCAGCAGCTCACCACGGACAGCTTCCAACTCTTCGGTTACCCGCTCGCCACTGTCATCGCCGAGAAGCTCTCCACCGCCATCTCGCTCGGCGATCTCAACACCCGCGACCGGGATTACGCGGACCTCTACCGCCTACTGACGCTCAACAATCTCAACGGCGAAGAACTAGCCGCAGCGCTGACCGCCACCGCCACACACCGCGGCATAGAGCTGAAGCCCCTGAGCGCCGCGATCACCGACCTCGCCGAGCGCCGCCAATCCTCCTACGCCGCCTGGCGCCGCCGACAGGGACCTTCCTCGGCCGGCTATCCGAATCTCTTCACTGACGTGATCGGCCTAGTCATCGCATTCGCAGACCCACTGCTCGCAGGCACTGCCGCCACACGTAGTTGGAACAGCTCAGCCAGTACGTGGACGTGATCCGGCTCCCTCACAAACCGCAAGAGATGCCCCACACCCCGAAGCGTCAATGACATCCCGTCACTGACTGTCGGAGGTGCGCCCGACACACGGAGTGGTGGATGCCCGGTCGTTCGTGACGCCAGGGAATGCGGGAACTTCCCATCCGTAGGCCCACGTTACGAGCCGGGGCTACATGGGTTTGGAACAACGTGCCCGGAGCCCGGCGGCCAAGGCAAGGAGGCTGCGGGCGCGAGCAGGAAGCAAGGAGTACCCCTTCAGCCCGGCGGTCAGGCCGGCCCGCCCACCCACAACTTTTCAATCAGACGCAGTAGGACATCGTATGTCTCTCCACGGCGGTATTTGATCACGGGGGATTCCCTGCCATGCCGGTCCGCCGAGTACGGAGTCAGATAGACGACCCGTTCGGTTGCGATGATCCGGCCGATGTGTGGAACGCCATAACCACGTGCTTCGAGGTGTCCCTCCACCGTGAGCGGAGCAAGGTAGTCGTAGGTCGCCGCGATCTGGCGGCGCAGCAGACCGGCGCCGAAAGCGGAGTCGAAGACCTGGATCTCCTCCTCCCGGTCGGTGATCCAGTCCGGCTCTCCTGCGGGAACATCAAGTTTCGGCAGCAGTATGCGGCAGCGGGAGCGGCGAGCCCGACAGCGAAGGAACACATCCTCGAACAAGTCGCGCTGTAGTTCAGAACCGCGGCCGGTCAGAACGGACACCTCCCTCGCCCGACCCAGTTCCCGCTTGATGTCGTGTGCCGCATCTCGACTGTTAGCGAAGACCTCTTCCACATCCAGGTGCAGTAGATGGGCAGCAAGGCCACGTATAAGGCGACGGGCAGTCTTCGAGAATGCCCATACCAGCGCCAAGAAGAGAGCGCTGGCAAGCAGTGACGTGCCGATATCGCGTAGAAATTCCATTCCTCATCCCCGTTGCCACCACTAGTTCCACCCGGTCGGCGTTTCAAGCCGATCAGCTCTCGCGCACCGCAAGCAGATCCCTGAGGCGTTCCACAGCTTTCTCATCGGGACGGGCTTGTTCCAGTGCCGCGAGCAGGGCGAGCCGGGCCTCCGGGCCGCCCTCGCCGTAGGCATACCCGGCGATCGCTCGCAGATGATCACGCGCCATGTTGTGGTCCGCGATGGGCAGGAGTCGGTCCGCATTCATGAGCCGCTGCATGTCCCGCACGATCCCCCCACGGAATTCATGGCTGCCCATGTCCTGGAAGGCTTCCAACACGTCGACGAGTCGGGCTTCGACGAGCGTGGACTCAGACGAGGCGGCGACCCCAGCCAGGAGGGCGACGACCTCGTCCAGGTCGACTGGAGTCCACGTCGCCGCAAGGCAGTTGGCCCGTGCCGACACCAGCGCGGCTCGCAGGTTCAAGCGCGCGGGAAACTCGGCTGCCAGCGCCTTCAGCTGGTCGACCGCCTCCGGAGTGCCGCGGCGGCTCAGCGTCCCGGGCAGCGCCTCACGCCAGTCCAGCGCCTCCATTTCGGGAGTCACGGTATGTACCCCGAGCGGTCGGCTATTCCGGTCCTGAGGGAAGACCGTGTTCAGCCACCGATAGAGCGCGCTCAGCCCCTCTTCATCGGCGTGTACCTCGACATGCCCACGCTCGGAGCGCCCTGCGCATTTCAGAGCGAGATCCCGGCTGAAGCGGGCCGATGCGTCAATGAGTTCTCTGAGACCGGTCCACGCCTCGAAGCCGTCGACCCCCACCAGAACGCAGGCGACGAGCACCGGGAGCTCGAGATCCCCGGCTTCGCTGTCCCGCTCCACTGCCATGAGTGCGAACTCAGCGACAGACCGTGCGAGGGTACTCTCCACGGTAAGAAGGCCGGCGAGGAGTACGGACCACGTACGAACCAGCGCTGCCCGACCCTCCTCTCCCTTCTCGAATGCCTCTGCGGCCGCCGACCACGCACCCGCCGGGCGCGCCGAGCGGAAGTCGGGCAGGAGGGCAGCGGACAGCGCCGCCAGGAACTCTTCCCATATCTCGGTGACGACCGAGGACCAGGTCACCTCGACGCGTTCCAGAACCAACGGTTGTACGCCGTGGGCCAGTTGCGCCCTGGCAGCTGTCCCGATCGCACGAGCAAGACCCTGGGGGTCATTGACAGCCGCCCTCCGGAGCAGCAGCGCCCACGTCGTGGACGAGAGGACGTACCACGGGTCAGCGATTGCGCCCACCCAGGCACTCCACCGGTCTGGTTCGAGGTCGTCCAGCCGACCCGCGTCGTCGAGCAGCGACAGCGACAGGACGCCGGCCCAGGCGCGCTTGTCCCGTTTCTCCAGTCCGAGCCATTCATCGGCGTGGTCGTTCTCGAGCCGCAGGAATTGCAGGGCGCAGCAGGGCAGATCGGCGAGTTCCTCGGCGGTGAACACGGAGCGTCCCGGCCAATCGCTGATCTTGTCGTCGAAGCGGTGCTGTCCCTTTCCGGTATTCGGATCGATCTGCAGGTCCCAGAGCAGAGCCCAGAAGCTGTCCGTGTCATGCTGACGTGCCCGCTGGAGGCGCTCTCGCTGTCGTGCGATGAACTTCGCGCTCTCGGGCCAGGTCGGCGGGGATGAGGCACGGTGGATCCTGCGCCAGTTGTCAGCGAAGTCACCACGGATCTCGATCGGTTCGTAGAACCATCGCAGATACGGCCAGGCAGGATTGTCCTGGCTCTCATAGGCCAGTTCGAAGTGTTCTTGGCTCCCCTGATCGAAAAGTATCTCCGCGAGCTGCGCATACGCGTCTGCCTGCTCGGACTGCTCGGCGCAGTCGGCGGCCGTTTGCAACGCCCAGGCGAAGTCACCTGAGTCGAGCAGGTTGTGCCGGTCGCCGTGCGATCCTTCGGGCTCGCCGAACCACGGGCGGGGGGACTGCCATTCGCGCACGACGAGCCACCCGAAATACCTCATGGTCTGTCCCGCCGCGATTCCCCGGGCGAGCAGGGCGGCGGCGAGCTTGCGCCGCAGATCGCGTACCGGGACCGGCTCGAGCCCATCGGGCGTGAGCGGGTTCAGTACGTGGGGGAACTCCGCCTTCTCATGACCCAATATGCGTGCCGTCAGGATCCGGGCGATGTCGGGCAGCAGTGACTCCGCACCCGGAACACTCAACGCCCTGTCGACCGTGCCGGAGACAAGCCTGTCTTCCGCAAATGGCTTCCTGTGACCGTCGGGTATCGCTGTCCGGTCCTCCACGTCCTGCGCCAGCCATGCCACGATGCGGTGCACATCCTCCGCGGGGCACTTGGCGGGCATCTCTGCGAGAAAGTGCTCGTACGCCCCGTAGCGGTCATCGCTCGGTGCCTCGCTCAGCGCGTCGAGCATCATCTTCGTGTCGAGGAAGCGGGGCCAAAGCAGGGTAAGCAGAGCACCCCGGAGTCTCAGGCCCGGATCTGTCTCCCTTCCCGGCCCGAGCGTGGCCAACACTTCTTTGAGGACAGCTGCGGCCACGGCCTCGTCGCAGGCGAAGGCGGCTCTGGCGGCGTTCGCACGGTTGTCGGCCGGCCACCGAGGATCTGCCGCCACTTTCAGAAGCAGCGGTGCGAGACCTGGCGACGGGCACTGCTTCGCCAACTGAATGGCCACTTGGGCCCGAGCCCGAGTCTCCCAGTCACCGAAGTCCGCGGGGTCGAGGGCGAGAGCCGGGGCGAGTTGTCCGGCCAGACCGGGATGACCGAGCGCCCAGCGGGTCTGATGCCATCTGGCTTCACCGAGTTCCACATCAGCGGCGCGCTCCAGCAAGCGCCTGACGATCAATTCCCTGACGTTGTCGGAGCGGACGAGTCCGCTGTGCATGGTCAGGCTCTCCGGGTCGGCCGAAGCGAGCCATGGTGTGCGGTCGGGGTCCAAAGCCACCAGCCAGGCAGCGGATTCCCGCAGAGACACAGGGATGCCGGCCGCTTCCTGGTCCGGCGCTTCGACCAGGAACAGGCGGCGGAGCGCTGCGTCCGGGACGGATCGGGAGATGAGGTGCTGGGCGGCGAGGAAGGCCGCAAGCGACGAATGACGAAATGCGAACCTGTGGTTGCCGCTCGCGGTGAACATGCCTGAGGACAGCACTTCATCGACGACGGTCGGGTTCACCTCGAAGGTCTGACAGCCTGACGTCTGTTCGCTGCCTCCGGAGAGGGTGGACACATCCAGGTCGGTGGTCCGTGGCCGATCCTCGCGTGGACTCCCCCGCCACAGGGTGCGCCGACCTGAAAGCACCAGTCGTGCGGCGATACGGCCCGCGACTTCCAGCCGCTGCGGCCATGTCGTCGCCGGTGCGGCCACGGTGAGACGGTCGGGGTCGTACTCCTGCGACAGCAGTCGAACACTATCCTCGAACAGCTCCTTGGCGCCGCCCCTCAGGCAGCCGTGTGCCCGGTACTCACGCACGATGAGTTCGAGGGTGAGAGGCACACTGGCGAGAGCTCCCGCGCGGAGGGCGACCACCTCGGAGACCAGCTGCTCCCCGCCCACACCAGCGCTTTCCACGAGCGCCACGGCATCGGACCGCGACAACGGGGCGAGGTCCACCAGGGAACAACCACCGAAGGCCTCACGGAAAACGGATGTCAGACCGGACGGGTAGTCGCCCGTCCGGCAGGCGAGCAACAGCCTGAGCCCCCGCACGTCTCTGTTCTTCAGGCAACGCTTCAGGTAGGAGGGAAGATGGCGACAGATCTCGCTCTCGTCGGCCTGGTCGATCACCATCGTCAGGTTCCCGCCCGGCGACGGCCCCTGGCCCACTGCCACGCTCGGTAGCCCCCTGAGGTGACTCCCCAAGACCTCGTCCCAGGTGGCGGCTGTCAGATCGGGGCCATCGACCCACACGCAACGGTCCGCCCCATCGGGGACGAAGGGGTCGTCCCACATCGGTAGCCCTTGCACCAGCAACCTGAACACCGAGGTCTTTCCGGCACCCGGCTCACCCAGCAACACGGTTGCCCCCTCACGGGCGACATCACCTGGGGCAACGAGCAGACCCGCAGTCGCCTCGGACCCAGGCGGCGCCACAATGTGCTCGCTGCCCAGGAATCCGTCGTCGTCCAGCGGGAAGAAGTCCCCGTCGGGAGAGCTGTCCGCACGTACGCGGCACCAACGCGGGGCCTGTACGGTGAAAACCTCATTCGTCATGACAATAACCGGCTCAGCCCTTCGAGGGCCCCGTCGTCAGGACGAGCGTACTCAAGAGCGGCGTAGAGGGCCCTGCGTGCGGCAGGAGGATCCCGGTAGGCGTTCATCCGACGGACGATCTCCCGCACATGATCACGCGCCATCGATGATTCCGTCGCCATGAAGGCACGAGGCAGGCCGAGTATGCGCCCCATGTCGGTGAGAAGGCTATGCCGGAAATCCCCTCTGCTTATGTCGTCAAAGGCCATCAGGGCCCTCACCCACTCGGCCTCTGGTGCTGACGCCTCGCCAATGGCTCCCGCGGAGCGTACGGCGAGGCTCGATCCGCCAGATCCAGCCGTCTCCGGCAGCAACTCACACGCGAGGGCGGCCGCCGCGGCGGCGGCGTGTGCGGACGCCCGATGCTGCGAACCCGACGCATCGGCTTCGCCTTTGTTGGCATCGGCGTGGTCGCTGATGCCTCGAAGGGTGAGGATCCGAAGGTCCTCCGACAGGTCAGCGACACGGGCAACGCCAGCAGACTCCATCTCGATGGCCAGGGCGTCACCGTAGTGGAACGTGATCTGGTCACGCAGAGGAGTGACCAGGGAATTCAGGACGACCTCACCAGCGATGATGGGCTGGAAGTGAACGTGTGGACCGTCTTCCTGCCAGGTCGCTCGCATCTCACGAGGAACCCACTTGCGCCAGCTTTCCGAGCACAAGGCGATTCCTGCCGCCTGCTCCAACCTGTGCGCCACAGCGCCTGGCACCGGTCGGGCGTGGAAGCCTTCGGGTGTCTCCTTGCCCGGATGCAGGTGGTAAACCTTCGTCGACACCACGACGTCTCCGAGTCGGGCCTCTGGCTTCAGTCCACCCGCAACGCCGACGAACAGCAACGCCTGTGGGCGCAGCCACTGGCGGACACGCTCAGCAATGGCGGCCGACGTCAGATTGCCGGCTCCGATTCGTGCGACGGCAACGGTCCCCCCAAGTCCGGGAAGCGTGCCCTTCACGAGGCTAGTGCCTTGCGGATGAACGAGCGTCGACTGGTCGCGCAACAAGTGCAAAACGGCCCGGAACTCAACTGGTAGTGCGGTGAGAACTACTACGTCTGCACTCGGCTCCACGTACCCTGCCCTTGGCCTCAGCCGACAATCTCACGCAACACTAGCGCGGACGGGGCATGTGCTGTGGGCCGAACGCCCGTGAAACATGATGCATGGGCAATGCCGCCTACAGGGTCTCGCCGATCGGGCAGGAAGGGGCCGACGTGTACACCTGCCAGTGCACCACCGTTCGCGTTGGTCCTCGGACACGGCAGCTGTAGTTCCGTCGTCTTCGCTGTTCAGCGGCTTGCCGGGGTGCGGGCGGGCGCAAGTACGGCCACCGCGATCATGAACGTTTGTGACGACGTATCAAGACGCGGTGGCCGTGGAGGCCACGATAGTCGAGCGGGCGTGGGGCCAGACGTTCGGGAGGGCGATGGCGGTGGTCTCGGGCTGCTTCGCGCGATGCGAGACGCGCACGACAGCGGCGGAGTTGGTCGCTGGACTGTTGCTGGAAGTGGACACGCGGAACTGCTGGACGCTCGCGCAGGCGCTGGGACACCCGGGCCCGCACCGGCTGCAGCACCTGCTGTCCCGTGCCCGGTTCGACCACGAGGAGGCCCGGAAGGAGATCACCCGCCTGGTGATTGGCGAACTCGCCGGGCAGGACGTGGTGTTGGTCGTGGACGAGACGGGCGACGCAAAGTCGTCCACGGACTGTGTGGGCGCCGGCCGGCAGTACTCCGGTGCGATCGGCGGCGTGGGACTGTGCCAGGTGGCGGTGCATTTGGCGGTGGTCACCGCGACGACGAAGGTGATCATCGATCGGGCCCTGTATCTCCCGGCGGACTGGGCCGCGGACGAGGAACGCCGCGGAGTGACCGGGGTGCCGGAGAAGATCGGGTTCGCGACGAAGCCGCAGCAGGCGTTGACCATGGTCGCCGATGCGCTCGCGGCCGGGAGCGAGGCCCGCTGGTTCGCGGGCGACGAGGTGTACTGCGGACGCGAACTGCGCCAGGGGGTACGGGCGTTGGGGCTCGGCTACACGGTCGGGATCGCCGCTACATATCAGGTCACCGACGGGTCCGGCCGTCGGTGGGAGGCCCGCAAACTGATCAACAAGGTGCGGCCCGGGCAGTGGATGCGAAGGCAGACCGGACACGGCACGAAGGGCACCCGCGAGTACGACTGGGCCTGGCTCGATGTCCGTCCCGACGATGCTCCCGCCGAGAACGAGAACGAGAACGAGAACGAGAACGCAGCCGGTGTAGGGGCCGGGACGAGTGTGCTGGTCGCGCGGCGGCACCGTTACACCGGCGAGGTGTCCTACTTCCGCTGCTGGACTCCCGGCAACGTCTCGCTGGGCACACTGGTCCAAGTGATCTCCCGCAGGTGGCGGATCGAGGAGACCTTCCAACTCGCCAAGGGTTTCACCGGACTCGACCAGGGTCAGGTGACCTGCTGGAACTCCTGGATGCGCTGGTCGCTGTTCTCCCTGATCGCCGCCGCTGTCCTCGCCCTTACGACCGCCGCCGTCCACGAGGCCACCGAGGAGCGGCCTGAACTCGTCCCGCTGACCTGCCCCGAACTCATCCGTCTCCTGCGGGCCCTCGCGCTGCCCCCACCAGTCCGCGACCGGGATCACGTACTGCACTGGACCGCCTGGCGCCGCCGCCACCAAGCCGTTGCGACAGCGTGCCACCAGCAACGACACCGCCGTCACGACCAGCCGTGATCAAGAACTACAGCTGCCGTGTCGGATCCCGGAAGTAGCAGTACGTACTCCCATCACCGGTTCGTACCAGTAGTGGGAGACGCACCGGCGCCCCACCAACCCGCTCACCGGCACGTACTCCGGATATCTTTGTAGGCAACTGTCGGCATGAACGTCCCTGAAAAGTCCCTGACGTGACGCCAGTCGGACCTGCCTATGCCAAACCCGCAGGTCACACCCTTAGTCAAAAGCGGCCCACATGTCCGTGAAGTACAAGGAGACGGCGCGGGGCGGCCTCGCCGTCAACATCATCGAGTGCTGACGATCAGCGGGGGCTGAGGGCGGCGGCCGTCACAGGGTCGCCGTCGTGCCCTCTCCCGCACCACTGCCTGCGAGCCACTGGTCCCAGCTCAGGTTGAACGCCGCGTAGCCGTTGTCGGCCGGAGCCTTGGCGCGCGGCGAGCCCGTGATCGTGACGGGGTCGCCCTGCTTGACCTGGCCGTAGAACCACTTGGCGTCGGACAGCGACAGGTGGACGCAGCCGTGCGAGCCACGGGCCGAGCCGCTGCCCGGGTTCGGGTCACCGGTCGAGTAGTGGACGTAGGTGCCGGACTGGGTGAGGTGGACGTCCCAGGGCAGCGTCAGGTCGTAGTAGTTGGCACTGCCCTTGTCGCAGCTGATGCCGACGCTGCAGGAGGTCATGTGGACCTTCTCCTGCTTGTCGATGACGGCCATCGTGCCGTTCCACGTCGGGTACTCGGCGCTGCCCGCGTTGATCGACAGCGTCCGCACGGCCTGGCCGTTCTTGGTGATCTTCATGGTGTGACCGGTGACGGAGACGTCGGCCCGGACGTCGTCGCCGACCGTGAAGGAGTGCGTGTAACCGTGCACGCCGTAGCGGCCGTTGCCGTTGCTGACGCCCTTCATGTCGGCGTCGACCTTCACCTTCGTACCGGAGGGCCAGTACGTCTTGGGGCGCCAGTCGGCGCGCCTGTCGCCGAACCAGTGCCAGGCGCCGGCCACCGGCTGCGACGTGCTGACCTTCATGTGCTTCTCGACGGAGGCGCGCGCCTTGGCGGCCACGGGGTTGGTGAAGACCACCGAAATCGGCATCGCCACACCGACCTTGGCGTCGCTCAGCGGGGTGATCGTCTCCAGGAGCATCGGCGGACCCTTGGGCTTCGCCGGTGAGGGCTTGGCGCTCGCGCCCGGCTTCCCCGCCGCCTTCCCGTCGTTCCCGCCCGCTGCCTTGTCGCCACTGCCGCCGCCACAGGCGCTCGCGCCCACCAGCACCGCGACCGTCACGAGCGCGATCCTTATTCCGCCCTTGCGCCGTCCCACGACCTGCCCCACTCTCCGATTCACCCATGCCCCCCAACGGGCCCAACTCACTGTCAGACAGCGACAGGGCTCCGGCAGTTGCAGGGTCCCATGTAAAGCGTGTTCCAAGACTGCGACCACCGAAACGTCCTGGCGGCGCGACTCACCGCACAGGCGGATCAACCTGCGGAAAGAGGTACCCGGGCGGGACCGGATCGGGGACGATGGATTTTCGACCTCGTCGCCCCACCGACCAGGAGGCCAGCATGCTGCGCGGCATCGACGTCAGCTCGCACCAGTCCACGTTCGACACGGAAGGCCTGTCGTTCGTCTTCATCAAAGCTACGGAGGGGCGCAGTTACGTCAATCCACGGCTCACCGCCCAGACGAAGCTGGCCCGTGACGGCGGCTGCGTCGTCGGCTTCTACCACTTCCTGTGGCCGGGGAACCTGACCGCCCAGGCCGAGTACTTCGTGAGCAAGGCCCCTGAGAAGGCCGGGGACTTGTTGGCGGTGGACTGGGAGACGACCGGGGAGGGAACGCACGCGAGCAACGCGGAGAAGGACCGCTTCATCCGCGAGGTGAAGCGCCTGCGCCCGCATCACCGAGTCCTGCTCTACACAAACAGGAATTTCTGGCTGACGGTGGACACGACGTCCTACGCCGGCGACGGGCTCTGGATCGCCGACTACACGACGGCCGGCAAGCCGCGCATCAAGGCTGCCTGGAAGTTCCATCAGTACACGGACAGCCCGCTCGACAAGGACGTCGCCCAGTTCACGAGCAAGGGCGCGCTGCGGGACTGGGCCACCCCGTGACGCGCCCCCGCACCCGGTGACTCAGGCGCGCCACTCCGCCGTGCGTTCCGGGGACGCCTCGGCCAGGGCCTTGCGGACGGTGTCCGCGTCCGCCGCGAGGCCGTAGACGGGGGTGCCGGGCTGCTGGCGCCAGGACTCGTCGAGACTGCCCGTGTCCACGGAGTCGAAGCCGATCCCGTCGAGCAGGCCGCGTACGACCGCCTTGGCCGCCTCGTCGTCGCCGGCGACGGGCAGGGCGATGCGCTCGGGGTCGCCCTTGGGGCGCGGCTTGTCGAGGAGTTCGTGGGCGTAGGTGCCGTTGAAGACCTTGACGACGGGGTGGCCGATCTGGAGCTCGGTCCAGCGGCTCTCGGGCATGCCCTCCTCGATGGCGGCGATGCGGCCGTCGCGCTGCTGCGGGTAGTAGTTGCCGGTGTCGATGACGGTGACGCCTTCCGGCGCGTCGTCGAGGAGGTCGTCGGGCAGGCCGGGGACGGCCTTCATCGGGACGGTCACCACGACGACGTCGGCGCCGCGAGCGGCCTCGGCGACGGTCACCGGCGTGGCACCGGTCTCCTCGGCGAGGTCGCGCAGGGTCTCGGGGCCGCGCGAGTTGGCCACGGACACGTCGTGGCCGGCCGCGGTGAAACGGCGGGTGAGGTTGCCGCCGATGTTGCCGGCGCCGATGATGCCGATCTTCATGTCGAGCCCTTCCGGAGGAGCGTGCGGTACGCGCGTGGTCACGTACCTCCTGGTCGGCCAGGCTATGCGCGAGTGCCGTACGAACGGGCCCGTACACGCCCTATTCGCACACGCCCTCCTCGCACACCCCCTAGTCCGTGCGCGCCAGCTTCCCCCGCATCACGGCCAGTTCCTCCCGCGCCTCGCGTTCCGCGGCGTCCTCGTCGCCCGACGCGACGGCGTCCACCAGCGCGGTGTGCGCCGTGTCGCCGTGGCCGGCCTCGGCGGCGCGGACATCGACGAGGTCGAGCAGGTCGATGAGGCCCTGGCGCAGGGCGGGCGCGAACTCGGCGAAGAGGTCGGTGAGTACGGGGTTGTGGGCGGCGGCCACGACCGCCGTATGGAGCGCGATGTCGGCGTCCACGAACGCGGCTCCGCCCTCCTGTGCCGTCGCTCTGCGCGCGTCGAGGGCGGCGCGCATCGCCGTGACGTCCTCGGGAGTGCGGCGGCGTGCGGCGAGACGTGCGGCCTGGACCTCCAGCAGGACGCGGACCTCGTAGACGTCGGCGACGGCCGCGGCGCGCAGCCGCGCGGGCCAGTCGTCGACGGGCCGGTCGGCGGTCACGAAGACACCGGCTCCCTGCCGGGCCCGGACGAGTCCGGCGCCGGCGAGGGCGCGCAGGGCCTCGCGGACGGTGGAGCGGCCGACGCCGAGTTCCTTGGCGAGGGTCGTCTCGCCGGGCAGCTTGGTGCCGACGGGCCAGTGCCCCGACGCGATCTGCTCGCGCAGCCGCTCGGCGGCCTGTTCGACCAGAGGGCTGGGACGGAGCGCGCCAAGCGCCACGGGAATCACCTGCTCTTCTTGAACACCACGTTGGAACGCCGCTTTGAACACCGCGTTGGAACACCGCTGTTGAGCACGGCTGGTCGCCTTGTCGTCCTGAACAGCGCGTGAACGCGGAGACTTTATCCCCCGGCCGACGCGGCCTTCCCTTTTCCGCCCACCACTTGTCTGAGGACCTGAGCTGTGACTAGCCTACTGCTCGTGATCTTCCGCGGTCTCCTTCTTCTCGGCTGCCGCGGCGGGGCCTGACGCGACCGGCACCCCGCCGCGGGATGCCGTGCTGCCGGTCGTCGTCCGACCGAGCCGAAGGACACGTCACCCATGACCACCGCCTACGACTGGAACCCGCAGCAGCCGGGCCCCATGCCGTACCACCGCTACCGCCCGCACCACGACCGCGTCGACGTCCCCGTGCGGGAGCGGAGCTGGCCGGGGGCCCGGATCGAGCAGGCTCCCCTGTGGGTCCCCGTCGACCTGCGCGACGGCAACCAGGCTCTCGCCGAACCGATGGACACCGGCCGCAAGCGCCGCTTCTTCGAACTGCTCGTCCGCACGGGGTTCAAGGAGATCGAGGTCGGCTACCCGTCCGCGAGCCGCACCGACTTCGACTTCGTACGCCACCTGGTGACGTCGGGGGCCGTCCCCGACGACGTCACCCCCGTCGTCTTCACGCCCGCGCGGCGCGATCTGATCGAGCGCACCTTCGCGTCGATCGAGGGCCTGCCGCGCGCGGTCGTCCATCTGTACATCCCGACCTCCCGCGTCTGGCGCGACGTCGTGCTCGGCCGCGACCGCGCGCAGGTGCGGGAGACCGTGCGGGACGCCGCGGCGCACATGGCGCGCCTCGCTGACGCCCGGCCCGGCGCGCACATCCGCTTCCAGTTCGCCCCGGAGACCTTCAACGTCACGGAGCCGGACTTCGTCCTGGAGATCTGCGACGGCCTGACCGAGCTGTGGGACGCGAGCCCCGACCGGCCGGTCACGCACAATCTCCCGGCGACGGTCGAGATCGCGACACCGAACGTGTACGCCGACCAGATCGAGTACATGCACAAGAACCTGTCCCGCCGTGACTCGGTGATCCTGTCCGTGCATCCGCACAACGACAGAGGCACGGGCGTCGCCTGCGCGGAGCTCGCGGTCCTCGCGGGCGCCCAGCGCGTCGAGGGCTGCCTCTTCGGCAACGGCGAGCGCACGGGCAACGTCGACCTGGTCACCCTGGCCATGAATCTGTACGCGCAGGGCGTCGACCCGATGGTCGACTTCTCCGACATCGACGCCGTACGGGAGGTGGTCGAGCACTGCAACCGGCTGCCCGTGCACCCCCGCCACCCCTACGGGGGCGACCTCGTCTACACGGCGTTCTCCGGGACGCACCAGGACGCGATCAGCAAGGGCCTCGCGCATCACGCCGCGTCGGCGGCCGCGGCCGGGGTCCCGGCGCAGGAGGCCCGCTGGGACGTGCCGTACCTGCCGATCGACCCGGCGGACGTGGGCCGCAGCTACGAGGCCGTGATCCGCGTCAACTCGCAGTCGGGCAAGGGCGGGATGGCATATCTGCTCGCCACGCACCACGGCGTCGATCTGCCGGCGCGCATGCGGCCCGAGTACGCGCGTGTGGTCCAGGAGGCCACGGACGACAGCGGGCACGAGGCGACCCCGAAGGACCTGTACGAGGTGTTCCGCTCGGCCTATCTGGAGCCGGGGCGCGGCGCCGGACACGTGTCCCTGACAGCGTGGTCGACGGACGGCGAGGGGCAGGCGCACCGGTTCGTGTGCACCCTCCAAGTGGGCGACCGGACAGGCGACTTCGAGGGGCAGGGCGGCGGGACGCTGTCCGCGTTCGTGGACGCGCTCGCGGCGGCCGGGGTCGGCGTCGACGTGGTCGACTTCACCGAGGACGCGCACGGCGAGGAGGCGACGGCGTACGCGCAGTGCCGGGTCGACGGCGTGACCGCGTGGGGCGCGGGCCGTGATCCCTCGCCGCTGGTGGCGTCGGTCCAGGCGGTCCTGGCGGCCGTGAACCGGGCGGTCGCGGCCCGGTAGCGGGCGCAGGGGGCGCCCGCCGGGAGTCCGGCGGGCGCCCCCTCAAAGACGCTGGAGCTGGGGTATCGGCGCTCAGGCCTTGTTCAGGTTCGCCCAGAACTCGTCGAACGAGAGGACCTTGTCCCCGTTGCCGTCCTGTCGGGCGATGAGCGCCTCGGCGACCGACTCGGTGACGTTGAAGTCGCCCATCTGAGCCATCGCGCTCTTGTACTCGGCCGCTGTGATGAAGCCGTCGCCGTCCGCGTCGAACCGCTGGAACGCCTTGCGTGCTTCCTCGATGTCCGCCACCGGGTCCACCCCTTCTTGCTGTAACACTGACGGGGGTCAGATTAACCGGCTGTACGAGCGCGCAGTGCGGCGACCACCCACGCGAACTCCTCGTTGTGCCGGGGCAGCGTCTCCAGGCCCCGCACCAGGGACACCAGGTCACGGAAACGGGCCACGTCGTCGTTGGCCGCGGCCTCCATGCGCTCCAGTACGGCGGCCGGGTCGGCGTTGCCGAGCAGGCCCCGCAGCACCTCCTCCGCCTCGGGCGACTCGGGCGCGACGCCGCGCTCGCGCGCCTCCCCGGCGAGCTGCACCAGGCGGCTCATGAACCACAGCGAGCTGCCCGGCGGCACATCGGGCCCGCGGTCGGCGGCGTTGAACTCGATCATGCGGCGCATGTGCGCCCGGAAGTCCGGGTCCTGCATCAGCTCGGCCAGCTCGACCCACGCGTCGACCTGTTCGGTCGTCGGGTCGTCCGGCAGGTCGGGGACCATGACCCGCATCCGGGTGCGGATGTCCGGGTCGGCGGCGTCCAGGCCGCCGAAGGTCTGCTCCATGAAGTCGTCGATGATGTGCTTGCGCTCGGCGGCGCTCAGCCGCGCCAGCTTGTTCATCAGGGCCATCTCCTCTGCGCTCGAGTTCCTCTTCGCGACGGTCGACAGGACGGCCCTGTTCAGCCGCAGCGAGCGGATCTGCGCGTCCAGCGCCGCCACATGCGCGGCGGCCACGGACGCGATGTCCGTCTCCCCGTCCACCACCTGTCGTACGTCGTCCAGGCCGAGGCCCAACTCCCTCAGGGTGCGGATGAGTTCGAGCCGGGCGAGGGACTGCGCGTCGTACAGGCGGTAGCCTCCCTGGCTGCGTCCGAGGGGCGGCAGGGCGCCCACGTCGGACCAGTAGCGGATGGTGCGCACCGACAGGCCGGTGCGCCGGGACAGCTGCCCGATGGTGAGCAGCCGCGGGCCGTCGTCGATCATGTTGAGGAGTCTGGGCCTTCCAGTGGGTGGAGACTCAAGCGAGCCGAGGGGGAACGTCATGCCGGGCACTGTGCGGGACATTCTGGACGCCGCGGCGCGAGGGGTCTTCCCCCCGCCGAACGGAGGCACGACGGTGGTGCCGCAGGCGGATCACCGGGACGCGGGGGTGCTGGCCTTCACCGCCCACTCGGTGGTGTTCACGGACGAGGACCCGCAGTGGGTGCACGAGACGCTGCGCGGCCTGGACTGCGATCCGCTGGCGGCGACGATGAATCCGCGGTTTCTCGGCGCGCTCATGGAGCGGACGGGGCGCCGCCATGACACGACGGACCTGCTCACGGTGGCCCCGGCCCTGCCGGGCGAGCCGCCGGTGGCCCTGAAGGAGATCGCGGACCCGGACCATCCGCGGGTGGTGCGGGCGCGCGTGCGCCGCGACGACGTGCGGATGTGGGGGGCGGACGGCGGGGTACTGGTCCTCGGGCGCGGCGTCGCGGGCCGCTGGGAGACGGCGATCGAGGTCGACGAGGAGGCGCGCCACCGGGGCCTCGGCCGGCTCCTCGCGGTGGCCGCCCGGCATCTGGTCCCGGACGGCGGGCCGGTGTGGTCCCAGCAGTCCCCCGGGAACGCCCGCAGTGTGCGGGCGTTCCAGGCGGCCGGTTACCGTCCCGTCGGCGCGGAGGCGCTGTTCATCGCGCCCTGCCGGCGCTAGCGGAAGATGCCGGTGTGGCCGAGGGAGTAGCGGCCGGGCTGCGGGTACACGGCCAAGCCGTGCGGGCCGTCACCGACGGGGATGCGGGCGATCTGCTTCCCCGTACGCGTGTCGATGGCGTACACCTCGGAGTCGTAACGGCCGGAAAGCCACAGGATCTTGCCGTCGGAGGAGACGCCGCCCATGTCGGGGCTGCCGCCGTCGGGCAGCGTCCACTTCTTCGTCAGCTTGTTCTTCGCGAAGTCGAAGACGGAGACGGTGCCCTCGCCGCGGTTGGAGATGTACATCTCGCGGGAATCGCGGCTGACGTAGAGGCCGTGGGCGCCCTTGCCGGTGGGCAGGAGCTTGGGGGTGGTGAACTTCTTGCCGTCCAGGACCCACATGCCGTTGGCCACCATGTCGGCGATGTAGAACGTCTTGCCGTCCGGGGAGATCTTGACGTCCTGCGGCATCGCGCCCTTGAAGGGCAGCCGCTCCTGGCGGACGACCTTCATCTTCGCGGTGTCGACCTTGAGGAGTTCGCCGCTGAACTCGCAGGAGACGATGAAGTACCGGCCGTCGGCCGAGAAGTCGGCGTGGTTGACGCCGTAGCAGCTGACGGGCACGGTCTTGAGGGTCTTCATGGTGTGCGCGTCGCGAAAGACCAGCTCACGGTCGAGCGACGCCATCACGATGGAGTACTTGCCGTCGGGCGTGAAGTAGAGGTTGTACGGGTCGTGCACGTCCACCGTCTTGCCGGCCCTGCCGGTCTTCGGGTCGATGGGTGTGAGCGTGTTGCCCTTGTCGTTGTTGACCCAGAGCGTCTTCATGTCCCAGGACGGCACGACGTGCTGCGGCTGGCTGCCGACGTTGATCGTCTCGATGACCTTGTACGTCCTGGGGTCGATGACGGAGACGGTGTCGGACTCGGTGTTGGGCACGTAGATCCGGGACGGGAAGTCCTTGACGACCGGCGACAGCTTGTTGGGGCGGTCGGCGGCGTAGATGTCCTTGGGGTCGAGGACGGGCGGCATGCCGGGCAGGCCCTGCGCGACCGGCTTCGGCTTGACGGCCTTGACGCCGTGCGTGCCGAGCGCCTCGGTGGCCCGGCGCTCCTTGGCGCCGGTGCCGCAGCCCGCGAGGGCCGCGAGGACCGTGGCGGCGGCGATCAGTACGGCGGCGGTGCTGGTGCGGCGGGGTGTCATGTCAGCAGCTCCGTGGTGGTCACCGCGGCGAGGCCGCGGCGGTCGAGGTCTTCCAGGAGGGCGGGGAGCGCGGCAACCGTGTCCGTGTAACCGAAGTGCAGGCTCACGACCGAGCCTTCGCGGATCTGCGACCTGACCTTGCGGGTCACCTCGGCGGCGCCCGGCGAGGTGTAGTCGAGGGAGTCGACGTCGTACGACAGGACGTGCGGGTAGCCGGCCGTGCGGGCCAGGCTCGCGACGAGCGGGGTCGCCCGCTGGGTGCGCGAGGGCCGGAACCAGGTGCCGATGGAGCCGGTGAGGCGGCGGATGCGGTCGGCGCAGCCGGTGATCTCCGCGCGTGCCTCGGCCTCGGACATCGTGTTGATGTCGCGGTGGTTCAGCGTGTGGTTGCCCAGGTCGTGGCCGCCGTCGAGGATGCGCCGGGCCACGGCGGGATGCTCGTCGAGCCAGGTGCCGACGGCCAGGACGGTCACCCTGGCGTGGGCCCGCTCGGCCTCCTTGAGGAGCGCGTACGCGATGGCCGGGTCGCCCTGGCCGTGGAAGGTGAGGGCGACGCGGGGGCGGTCGCGGGGGCCGTGGTCGATCTGGGCGGGCTGCCCGGGGAAGCGGCGGGGGGCCGGGGCCGGCGGGGCGGCACGGGCGGGGTGGGCCGGGCTCGCGGAGTGCCCGGCGGCCACCGGGTCGCGGGCGGTGGTGGAGCAGCCGGTGGTGAGGGCGGCGGCGGTGAGTCCGGCGCCGAAGCGGAGGGCTCCGCGGCGGTCGGTCGTGGTCACCGCCCCATTTAAGGTCAATAAGGAACAAGCAGGACTTATCAACCCGAGGGTCTTAATGAATACTGGATGGCGTCGTTAATAAATCTTCATTTGCCAGGCTCGTGGCCCAGGTCACCGAGGATTCATTTGGCCTCATGGGCCGGGGTCTGCCATAGTCGGGAACACGACCCCCATTGACCCGGGCTCGGTCGTCGACAGCGGCCGTGGATAACACCCCAACCATCCACGGCGCTCCACGAAAGCCCCCGCGGCGCCCCACAAGGCGAAAACGGGGGCTTTCGTGTGCCCCCGCCGCTCCGGCCGCTCCGGCACCAGCACTCAGCGGTCGGCGACCCGCATCTCGAACCAGGTGGTCTTGCCGCGCGGCAGCAGATCCACGCCCCAGCGGTCGGAGAGCTTGTCGACCAGACAGAGTCCGCGCCCGCTGATGTCGAGCTCGTGGACGGGCATCAGACAGGGGAGCCCGCGCGAGGGATCACGCACCTCGACCCTGATCCAGCCGCGCCTCCGGACCATCCGTAACCCGAAGACCCTGGCCCCCGTGTGCCGCACCGCGTTGCCGACGAGCTCGGAGACGAGCAGCACGACGTCCTCGGTCATCTTCGGGGAGAGTCCCCAGTGCCTCAGGACAACCACCTGGGCGAGCCTGCGCGCGGTCGCCGCCGACTCGGGCCGCGACGGCAGCGGCACCTCCGCCTCGGCCGGATTCCCGAACAACTCCAGTGCTTTCAGAGCCCGTTCGTCCTCGACCGCAGGCGACCAGCGCGCCGCGGTCGCACTCCCGTGCCTCCGCGGCTGTTCGATACCCTCCAGCCCCGCCATGCACCCATCATGGCTGCCCAGAGCGGGTTCCGGGGCCGTTCCTGCCGAATAAGCCCCCCGGAACCTTCCATTCCGGGGGGCTGGTTTGGCATATGACACTGGCAGATAGACCCTTGCCGCATACCTGCTGAGCTGCGACGACCGCGCGATTCGGCCCGATCAACGACCTCGGCGACCCGAACGCCCTTAAGGTTCTCTTAAGGCTGCGATAAACCGCTCCAACGAGGGACAGCGGTGAGGCATCCCGTCAACTACAAGTGGATCAGGGGAAGTTGATACGGGTATCTGCGCGCGGTCCGCGTGCCGGCGAACCGCGAATCGGGCCGCCTAGAGGAACTTGGCCTTGCCCGGGCCCTCTTCGACGAAGCTCCGCATCCCGCGCTCGCGGTCCTCGGTGGCGAACAGGCCCGCGAACCAGTTCCGCTCGACAGCGAGACCGGTGTCGATGTCCGTCTCAAGGCCCACGTCGATGGACTCCTTCGCGGCGCGCAGCGCGAGCGCCGGCCCCTGCGCCAGCTTCGCGGCCCAGGCGTGCGCCTGCTCGTAGACCTCGGCGGCGGGCACGACGCGGTCCACCAGGCCGATGGCGAGGGCCTCTTCGGCCTTCACGTGGCGGCCGGTGAAGATGAGGTCCTTCGCCTTGGAGGGGCCGACCAGGCGCGCGAGGCGCTGCGTGCCGCCCGCACCAGGGATCAGGCCGAGCAGGATCTCGGGCTGTCCGAGCTTCGCGTTGTCCGCGGCGATGCGGAAGTCGGCGCAGAGCGCGAGTTCGCAGCCGCCGCCGAGCGCGTAGCCGGTGACCGCGGCGACGACCGGCTTGGGGATGCGCGCGACGGCCGTGAACGAGTCCTGCAGGGCGCGGGAGCGCACGATCATGGCCGCGTGGTCCATGGCCTGCATCTCTTTGATGTCCGCACCTGCGGCGAACGCCTTGTCGCTGCCACGGATGACCACGGCGCGTACGTCGTCGCGGCGCGAGGCCTCCTCGGCGAGCTCCTTGATGCGGTCCTGGGTGGCGATGTCCAGAGCGTTCATCGGCGGCCGGTCGAGCCGGATCGTGCCGACGCCTTCGGCGACTTCGAGGTAGGCAGTCATGGACAGCAGGTTAGTGCGCGTTAACGGGAGAGGCCCGGTGCACTTGGTCACAGTGCGCCGGGCCTCTTCGCGTAGAGACAGAAGCAGTCAGGGACGCAACGGCGTCAGGCCTTCCACTTGTCCCAGGACATGTTCCAGCCGTTGAAGCCGTTGTCCGGGGCCACCGTCCGGTCCTGCGAGTTCTTCACCTCGACGACGTCACCGATCATCGAACTGTTGAAGAACCAGGCCGCCGGCACCTTGCTGTCGTAGCCGCCGCGCACGTCACGCAGGCCCACGCAGCCGTGGCTGGCGTTGTAGTTGCCGAAGGCGCCGCCGCCCCAGTAGTTGCCGTGGATGAACGTCCCGGACGTCGTGAGGCGCATGGCGTGCGGCACGTCCTTGATGTCGTACTCGCCGCCGTAGCCCACCGTTTCGCCGTTCATACGGGTCACCGTGAGCTTCTCGCTGATGACCATCTGGCCGTTCCACGTGGAGTAACCCGGCTTGCCCGTGGTGACCGGGACCTTCTTGATGGTCTTGCCGTCGCGCTTCACGGTCATCATGTGCGTCTTGGCGTCGACCGTGGAGACCTGGCTGCGGCCGACCGTGAACTTCACGGTCTTGGCCTGCTTGCCGTAGACACCCGGCCGGCCCTCGACGCCGTCGAGGTTGAGCTTGACGGTCACCTCGGTGCCCGCGGCCCAGTACTTCTCGGGGCGGAAGTCGAGGCGGTCGTTGCCGAACCAGTGGCCCTCGACGGGCACGGACGGCTCCGTCTTGATCTCGATGGCCTTCTCCACGTCCTCCGGGTGCGTGATGCCCCGCGTGAAGTGGACCGAGAACGGCATGCCGACGCCGACCTTCGAACCGTCCTCCGGCGTGAACTGGCCGACGAACGTGTTCTTCGGGACCAGCGTCGTGAACGCCACGTCCTTCGCGGACGCGCGGCCCTCGGAGTCCTTGGCGACCGCGTGGACCTTGTACTTGGTGGAGGCGGCCAGGTGATGCGCGGGCGTCCATCTGGCGCCGCCGTCCACGATCTCGCCCTCGACCGGGTTGCCCTTGGTGTCGGCGACCTTCACCTCGGTCAACTTGCCCTTGTCGGCGGCGATGCGGAGGTCTCCGCTGGTGGCCACGCCGTCCGCGCCGTCCTTCGGGGCGATGGCGACGACGGCCTGGGACGGCTTGTTGGTGTCCGCCTTGCCCGAGTCGCCGCCCTTGCCGTCACTCCCCGGACCGGAGCCGCCGCCCCCTCCGCCGCAAGCCGTGGCCAGCAGCAGAGCGGCCCCCAGCAGAGCCCCCGATATCGGTCGTCGCCCGTTCACGATCTTGTCTCCCCTCGCGCAAGGCCGGTCAGGCCCCACCCCAGCGCGTCCTAGCGCGCACTGCGACAGATAACCACACGACCTGCAGTTATGGATCCCCAGCTATGTCACCGTTCAGTCCCAACTGGCCCCCGCTTTGACGGAGCGTGAGGCGGGGCGTGGGGTGAGGCGTGGGGCAGGGCGTGGGGCGGGGCAAGGGCTGGGCCGACCGGCCGCGCGCGGGGCTCAGCGTGCGGCCGTGCCCGCCGTCCAGTCCTTCCAGGTCATGTTCCAGCCGCTGAGGCCGTTGTCGGGAGCGACCACCTTGTCCTTGCTGTTGACCACCTCGATGACGTCGCCGACGAGGGTGTGGTCGAAGAACCAGCCCGCGGGCGAATCCTCGCTGCCGCCTCTGTCATCGGCCAGCCCGATGCAGCCGTGGCTGATGTTGCGTTCGCCGAAGGCCTCCGATGTCCAGTAGTTGCCGTGCAGGAACGTTCCGGATGTCGTCAGCCGGATGGCGTGCGGCACGTCGGGGACGTTGTACTCACCGCCGAACCCGACGGTGCGGCTGTCCATCCGGGTCATCTCGAGCATCTCGCTGACGACCATCTTCCCGTTGTACGTGGGATTCTTGGCCCTCCCGGCGGTGATGGGGATGGTCTCGACGGGTTCTCCGGCGCGGCGTACGTCCATGGTGTGTTCGGCCGCGTCCACCACGCTGACCTGGCTGCGGCCGATGGTGAAGGCGATCTTCTTGTGCTGCACGCCGTACACACCTGGGGCCGACTCCACGTCGCGCAGCCCCAGGTCGACGGTGACCTCCGTGCCCGGCTTCCAGTACTCGCGCGGCCGGAAGTCGAGGCGGGACTTGCCGAACCAGTGCGGGGCAATGTCCACGGCGGGCTTCGCCTTGACGTGGATGGCGCGTTGGACGGCGGCACGGTTCTCGATGTCCCGGTTGAACTCGAGCGAAACGATCATGCCGGTGCCGACGGTGGACCTGTCCTCCGGCGTGACGTAGCCGACGAACCGCTTGGCGGGGACGGACGTGGTGAAGGTGGTGTGGCGGGCCGCGCGGTGACCGTCCTCGTCGAACGCGACCACGTCCACGGTGTACTTGGCGGCGAGCGCGAGCCGCCGTTCGCCGGTCGGCCGCCATCGCGTGCCGTCCTCGTCGATCCGGCCGTGGACCGGGACCTCCTCTCCGTCCTGGAGCTTCACGACCTTGACCGATTGCAGGCGCCCGTCCGGCACCGTCACCTCGATCGGCCGGTCGGCCGGTACGTTCTTGGTCCCGTTCGCCGGGACGACCTTGATCGCGTCTTCGGGGGACCGCGACTTGCCGAGCAGATCTTCCGCGGCGGTGCATCCGGTGACTCCGGTCAGCACCACCGCCCAGGTCAGCACGGCGGCCAGCGTGGCCCCTGCGTGTCTCACAGCTGTTCTCACGCCGGGCCCAACGACCGTCACCCCGCCCGGGAAACGTGAGTGCGACCCAAGCTCTGGGCAGAACACTGGAGAGGACGACGCGACGGGGAGCCGCGGCCGGGACGCCGCACGCCCTTCCCCTGCCGGTGGCGCCGCCCCGACCGAGCCGCGGGAGGCATGACAGGTGGCGAGCGCACCCGAGCAGGAGGCACCACAGGATGCCCTGGTGGAACGGCCCGCGGGGCTTCCGCAGGCGCGCTCCGCACCCGGAAGGAAGGGCCGCCGCACGAGAGAGCGGCCGCCACCCGTCGAACCCGTCTGGCCGGGCGCCCCGACCCCGCTGGGCGCGCGCTTCCGGGTCGGGCCCGACGGCACGGCGGGCACCAACTTCGCGCTCTGGGCAGGCGGTGCGGAGTCGGTCGACCTGTGTCTCTTCGACGAGGCGGGCCGCGAGCGTCGTGCCCCGCTGACCGAGCTGACGCACGAGATCTGGCACGGCTTCGTACCGGACGTGCTGCCGGGACAGCGGTACGGGTTCCGGGTGCACGGCCGCTGGGACCCGTGGACCGGCGCCCGCTGGAACCCGGCGAAGCTGCTCCTCGACCCGTACGCGCGTGCCGTGGACGGCGACTTCGGGCTGCCGCCGGAGGTCTACGGCCATGTGCGCGACTGGCCCGAGCAGCATGTGGCCGACACTGTGCGCGACGACCGGGACTCGGCGCCGTTCGTCCCCAAGGGGGTGGTCGTCCACGACGACGCGCCCGACGACGAGTGGGCGGACGACCGCCGTCCGAAGACGCCGTGGGCGGACTCGGTGATCTACGAGCTGCATGTGAAGGGGTTCACCGAGCTGCATCCGGGGATCCCGGAGGAGCTGCGGGGGACGTACGCGGGGCTGGCGCATCCCGCGGCGGTGGAGCACCTGGTGAAGCTGGGGGTGACGGCGGTCGAGCTGCTTCCCGTGCACCAGTTCGCCCACGAGGACCACCTGCTGCGCCGGGGGCTGCGCAACTACTGGGGCTACAACTCGATCGGCTATTTCGCCCCGCACGCGGCGTACGCGGCGTCCGGGACCGGCGGGCAGCAGGTCGGCGAGTTCAAGCGGATGGTGCGGGCGCTGCACGAGGCCGGTATCGAGGTCATCCTCGACGTGGTCTACAACCACACGGCGGAGGCCGGCGAGCTCGGCCCGACGCTGTCCCTGAAGGGCATCGACAACCGCGGCTACTACCGCCTCCAGGACGACGCGCGCCGGTACGCGGACTACACGGGCTGCGGCAACACCCTGCACGTCGTGCAGCCGCACGTGCTGCGCCTGCTCACCGACTCCCTGCGCTACTGGGTGACGGAGATGGGGGTGGACGGCTTCCGCTTCGACCTGGCGGCGGCGCTCGCCCGCTCGATGCACGACGTGGACATGCTGTCGCCGTTCCTCGCGGTGATCGCGCAGGACCCGGTCCTGCGGCGGGTGAAGCTGATCGCGGAGCCGTGGGACGTGGGCTCGGGCGGCTACCAGGTCGGCGCCTTCCCGCCCCTGTGGACGGAGTGGAACGACCGGTACCGGGGTGCCGTACGGGACTTCTGGCGCGGCGCCCTGCCCGATGTGCGTGACCTGGGCTACCGGCTGTCCGGGTCGAGCGACCTGTACGCGTGGGGCGGGCGGCGCCCGTACGCGTCGGTCAACTTCGTCACCGCCCACGACGGGTTCACGCTGCGCGACCTGGTCTCGTACGGCCGCAAGCACAACGAGGCCAACGGCGAGGGCAATCGCGACGGCACCGATGACAACCGTGCCTGGAACTGCGGCGCGGAGGGTGAGACCGCGGACGAGGGCGTACTCGCCCTGCGCAGACGGCAGTTGAGGAATCTGCTGACGACGCTGCTGCTGTCCACCGGGGTGCCGATGCTCGTCGCCGGTGATGAGCTGGGGCGCACGCAGCGCGGCAACAACAACGCCTACTGCCAGGACAACGAGATCAGCTGGGTGGACTGGTCGCTCCTCGAAGAGCCCGGCTGGCGGGCCCTGTTCGACCTCACCTCGCGGCTCATCGCGCTGCGGCACGCGCATCCGGTGCTGCGGCGGCGCGCGTTCTTCTCCGGGCGCGCGCACTCGGCGGACGGGCTGCGGGACCTCGCGTGGTTCACGGCCCGCGGCACGGAGATGACGGAGCGGGACTGGTACGCGCCGGCGGCGACGCTCGGGATGTACCTCTCCGGGCGCGACATCCCGGGCCGCGACGCGCTGGGCGCACCCGTGACGGACGACAGTTTCCTCGCGGTCCTGCACGCCGGGGACGGCCCGGAGAGCTATGTCCTGCCCGACGGGCCGTGGGCACGTACCTACGAGGTCGTGGTGGACACATCGCTGGAGGGGCAGGAGGACGCGCCGGCGGTGACGCACACGGCGGGGACGATCATCACCGTGCCGGGGCGGACGGTGCTGCTGCTGCGGGTGCTCCCCTCGGACCAGGGGGAGGGCTGACTAGCCGAGAATCTTCCGGTCGTACGCCACGGCGACCGCCGCCGCGCGGTCCTTCACGCCCAACTTGCCGTAGACGTGGGTGAGATGGGTCTTCACGGTCGCCTCGCTGATGAACAGGACGCGGGCGATCTGGGCCGCGAGTCGGCCGGGTTCGGGTAGAACGCCGCGTACAGTCCGAGCGCCTCGCGGACGGTGAGTTTCGCCTGGAGTTCGCTCTCCTGGAGCTGGGCGCCGAGGATTTCGGTGACGCGGTCGTGGTCGGCGACGGGGTCGAGGCCCGCGACACGGACGCGTCCGGCGTCGGGGACGCGCAGCCCCTCGACGCACTCGACCGCGGTCGTCTTGCCGGCGCCGTTCGGGCCGAGGATGCCGAAGATCTCGCCCTCCCCGACGGTGAACGAGAGGTCGTCGACGACGGCCCGCCCCGCGTAGACCTTGCGGAGCCCGGCGACCTCGATCAGGGGCCTGTCGCCCCGCGTTGCGCTGTGTGTCGTCGTCATGCTCCGAGAGTCCCGGACCGGGGCACTCGCGGGCATCGCCCATCGCGCTCGAAAGGGCATCAGCCGATCGGTTGATACGGCGCTACGACCTCTGCGGGGCGAGCCGTGACGCGAGGGCGGGATCGCCGGAAACCCGGTGGGCGTTGTCAGTGCCGATCCGTAGTCTCCCTCCTGATGCCCACTCCACATGCACCGGCCACGGACCCCGACCGACTCGTCCCGGCGGCGGAGCAGTCCGCCGTGCGCACGCTCCTGCGCCTATGGCCGTACGTACGGCCGGTGCGGGCGCGCTGGGCCGGGGCCGCGGTGGTCGCCGTGGTCGCCTCCTGTCTGTCGCTCGTCTTCCCCATCGTCCTGAAGTGGATCGTGGACGGGCCGGTCACGGACCACGACCCGGGCGGGGTGTGGCTGGGCGCGGGCATACTGCTGGCGCTCGGGGTCACCGAGGCGCTGCTCTTCGGGCTGAGACGCTGGCTGGTGGCGCGACCGCTGGCGAGCGTCGAGGCGGCCATGCGGGCGGATCTGTACCGGCATCTGCAGCGGCTGCCCGTCGCGTTCCACGACCGGTGGGCCTCGGGGCAGTTGCTGTCCCGCGGGACGACCGACCTCATGGTCGTACGGATGTTCCTGGCCTTTCCGCTGACGTTCCTGATCGTCAACGGCGTGACGATCGCCGCCGGGTTCGTGCTGCTCGTCGCGCAGGACTGGGGGCTCGGACTCGTCCTGCTCGCACCCGCGCTGCCGCTGATGGCGCTCTGCTACCGCTTCGAGTCGAAGTACGCGTCGGCCGCGCGCCGCGCCCAGGACCAGGTCGGGGATCTGACCACCGTGGTCGAGGAGTCCGTGCTCGGGATCCGGATCATCAAGGGGTTCGGGCGCCACCGCAGCCAGGCGCGGGCCTTCCGTGATCTGTCGCGCACGCTGCGCGGGACCGAGCTGGCCAAGGCGCGGCTGCTCGCGGGGATCCTCGGAGTGATCACGCTGCTGCCGGAGGTGGCGCTCGGGGCGGCACTGGTCCTCGGCTCCGTGCAGGTCGCGGAGGGGAAGCTGTCCGCGGGGACGCTGGTGGCCTTCCTGTCGACGGCGCTCGCGCTGCGCTGGCCGATCGACTCGATCGGGTTCCTGCTCGCCATGAGCCAGGAGGCGGCGACGGCGACCCGGCGGTTCTTCGAGGTGATGGACGAGCGGGAGGAGAGCGAGGGGGTCTCGGCGGCGGGCGCCCCCGCGACGGAAGACGGTGCGGGCGGGCTGCGGTTCGAGGGGGTCCGCTTCCGCTACCCGGACGCCCCCGACGCGTCCGAGCCCGTCCTGGAGAGCATCGATCTGCAGGTGCGGTCCGGGGAGACCATGGCGCTCGTCGGGGCGACCGGCAGCGGCAAGACGACCCTGACCGCGCTCGTGCCCCGGCTGCACGAGCTCACCGGCGGGCGGATCACGCTCGACGGGCGGGACATCGCGTCGATGGAGCGCGAGGAGCTGCGCACCCTCGTCTCGGTGGCCTTCGAGGAACCCACCCTGTTCTCGGCGTCCGTCGCGGAGAACGTGCTGATGGGTGCGGTCGAAGCGGACGCCGCGCAGCTCGAGCGGGCGCTCGGCGTCGCGCAGGCCGGATTCGTGAAGTCGCTGCCGGACGGGGCCGGTACGCAGGTCGGCGAGCAGGGGCTCAGCCTCTCGGGCGGGCAGCGGCAGCGGCTCGCGCTCGCCCGCGCGGTCGTGGGGAGCCCGCGCTTCCTCGTGCTCGACGATCCGCTGTCCGCGCTCGACGTACACACGGAGGCGCTGGTGGAGGCGGCCCTGCGGGAGGTGTTGGCCGCGAGCACGGCGCTCGTCGTCGCGCACCGGCCGTCGACGGTGCTGCTCGCCGACCGCGTCGCGCTCCTGTCGGGCGGCCGGATCACCGCCGTGGGCACGCACCAGGAGCTGCTGCGCGCGAACGCCGAGTACCGGCACCTCATGTCGGGAGCGGACCTGGAGACCGAAGAGGACCTGGAGATCGGCAACGACCCGGAGATCGACGGGGACGGGCCAGAGGGGGAGGGCACGCGATGACCACGACGACCGAGCCGGACCGCACGCCGCGGGATCCGGCCGCCGAGGACGGCGAGGAACTGCGGCTCCCCTCCCCCGGGGACCCGTTCGACCAGGACGACCTGCCCACCCCCAAGGGCGCGACCGGCGCGCTGCTGCGCTCCCTGCTCGCGCCGAGCCGGCGCACGGTGTGGCTGGCCGTGCTGTGTCTGCTGGTCCAGCAGGCCGCCGTGCAGGCGGGGCCGCTCCTCGTCGCGTACGCCATCGACAGCGCAGTGCCCGCCTTCCGCGCGAGCGACCACGGCCCGCTGATCGCGGTGGCGGCCGGCTATCTCGTGGCGGCGTGCTGCTCCGGCCTCTTCCAGTTCGCGTTCGTGCAGGTGTCGGCGCGGGTGAACCAG
Organism: Streptomyces sp. DS1-CR2; assembly: GCF_055760475.1. NCBI lineage: Bacteria > Bacillati > Actinomycetota > Actinomycetes > Kitasatosporales > Streptomycetaceae > Streptomyces > Streptomyces sp. DS1-CR2. The sequence goes on along the minus strand of NZ_CM147085.1, from coordinate 6,010,229 downwards.
AACGTGCTGCTCGACCTGCGCGGCCGCATCTTCCGGCACGCGCAGGCCCTCAGCGTCGACTTCCACGACCGCTACACGTCCGGGCGGCTCATCTCCCGGGCGACGACAGACGTCGAGTCCCTGCGCGAGCTGCTCTCCGAGGGGCTCCAGGAGCTCATCAACATCATCCTGGCGTCCGTGTACATCACGGCCATGCTGCTCTGGCTCGACGTCGGCATCGGCGCCGTGGCCGCGCTGTCGTTCCTGCCGCTCGCCGTACTGATCCAGCAGTACCGGCGGCGCGCGGCCCGGGTGTACGCGGAGCGGTCCTCCGCGATCGCGCGCGTCATCGTGAAGTTCGCCGAGACGATGAACGGGATCAGGCCGGTGCGCGCCTTCCGCCGCGAGCGCGCCAACGACGCGGACTTCGCCGGGCTGAACCACCGCCACGAGCGGGTCAACGGTGACGCGCTGCTCGAGATGGCGCGCTACGTCATCGGATCCCGCCTCCTCGCGAACACCGCGGTGGCCGGAATGGTCCTGTGGGGCGCCTACCGCGTCGCCGACGGCACGCTCGAACTGGGTGTCCTGGCGGCCGCCGTGCTGTTCATCCGCCGTCTGTACGACCCCATCGACCGGCTCGCGATGTTCCTCAACTCCTATGAGTCCGCGGCCGCTTCACTCCGCAAGATCGCCGGCCTGCTGCACCAGACGCCGACCGTGCCGGAGCCGTCGTCGCCGCGCGGGCTGCCCGAGCTCGCCGGCGACCGCCCGGGCCGCGAGGTCGTCTTCGACCAGGTCTCGTTCGGCTACCGCACCGGCGGCGAGGTGCTCCCCCGCTTCGATCTCACGCTGCCCGCGGGACAGACGGTCGCCGTCGTCGGCTCGACGGGCGCCGGGAAGTCGACACTCGCCAAGCTCCTGGCCCGCTTCTACGACCCCTCGGCGGGCCGGGTCCTGCTCGACGGTGTCGACCTGCGCGACCTCGGCACGGCCGAGCTGCGGCGGGGTGTCGTGATGGTGACGCAGGAGGCGTTCCTGTTCTCCGGCACGGTCGCCGAGAACATCGCGATCGGGCGGCCCGAGGCGAGCCGCGAGGAGATCGAGCGTGCGGCGAAGGCGATCGGCGCGCACGACTTCATCACGGCGCTCCCGGACGGCTACGACACGGATGTGCGCAAACGCGGGGGTCGAATTTCGGCCGGGCAGCGGCAGTTGGTGGCGTTCGCACGGGCCTTGCTCGCCGACCCGGCGGTCCTGATCCTCGACGAGGCGACGAGCTCCCTTGACATCCCCGGAGAGCGGGCGGTGCAGCGCGCGATGCACACGGTGCTGCGCGGCCGGACCGCGGTCGTCATCGCGCACCGGCTGTCGACGGTGGAGATCGCCGACCGCGTTCTGGTCATGGAACACGGGCGGATCGCCGAAGACGGCACACCGGACCAACTGATCTGCGGTACAGGAGCGTTCGCGGATCTGCATCGTGCCTGGCGGGAGAGCGTGGTCGGCTGAGCCACGGACCGGACGCGGCCCCTGCGCGCCCGGGCTACAGCTCCGTATATCGAACGTGAACATCCGGGCAACGAACCATTTCCGGCCAACCTCATGACGCGCTCCTGACAGACAACCCTCTCTGCTGCCACTCTTCCCTCGGCCTCGCACAGCTGTCCCACAGCCGAACTGGCGCGGCCCGTTCGTGAACTGCAGCACGACCCGTCGTGCCCAGATGTGCCCAGTTGTGCTGAGTTTCGCCTTGTTCTGCCTTGTTCTGCCTTGTTCTGCCCGGACGGTCATTCGCCGTCCGGTCTTCCCCGGCCGTGCGATCCGCGGCCCGCAGAAGGAGTCAGCCTTGACAACGTCCGACACCTCCCACAGATCCGTCTCCCGCAAGAGAGCGACCGCCTACGGCGCGCTCGCCGCGGTCACCGCCCTGCTCGCCGCCGCCGTCCAGTCGGGCGGCATGGCCTCGGCGGACGTCAAGCCGGCCGCGGCGGTCGCCAAGGCCGTCGCGAAGGGCGCCGACCCCGGCGCCCCCCCCGCGAAGCTCTCCCCCGCCAAGCGCGCGGAGCTGCTGCGCGAGGCCAACTCCACCAAGGCGGACACCGCCAAGGACCTCGGCCTCGGCGCCAAGGAGAAGCTCGTCGTCCGCGACGTCCTCCAGGACCGTGACGGCACGACGCACACCCGCTACGAGCGCACCTACGACGGACTGCCCGTCCTCGGCGGTGACCTGGTCGTCGACACGGCCAAGTCGGGGAAGACCGAGGGCGTGACGCGCGCCGCGAAGTCGGCGCTCAAGGGCGTAGCCACCACCGCCGCGGTCAAGCCGGCCACGGCGGAGCGGCAGGCGGTCAAGGCCGCGGCGGCCGACGGATCGAAGAAGACCGAGGCGGACCGCGCGCCGCGCAAGGTCGTGTGGATGGCGCAGGGCAAGCCGACCCTCGCGTACGAGACCGTGGTCGGCGGTCTCCAGGACGACGGCACGCCGAACCAGCTGCACGTCGTCACGGACGCGGCGACCGGCAAGAAGCTGTACGAGTGGCAGGGCATCGAGAACGGCACGGGCAACACGCAGTACAGCGGCACCGTGACACTCGGCACGGCCCTGTCCGGATCGTCGTACACGCTCAACGACACCGGGCGCGGCGGGCACAAGACGTACAACCTGAACCACGGCTCGTCCGGGACCGGGACGCTCTACTCGGGCGCGGACGACGTATGGGGCAACGGCAGCGCCTCGAACACCGAGACCGCGGCCGCGGACGCGCACTACGGCGCGGCGCTGACGTGGGACTACTATAAGAACGTCCAGGGCCGCAGCGGTATCCGCGGTGACGGTGTCGCCGCGTACTCGCGGGTGCACTACGGCAACGCGTACGTCAACGCGTTCTGGGACGACAGCTGCTTCTGCATGACGTACGGCGACGGCACCAGCAACCTGCACCCGCTGACGTCGATCGACGTGGCGGGCCACGAGATGACCCACGGCGTCACCGCCGCGACGGCCGGTCTCAACTACAGCGGTGAGTCCGGCGGTCTGAACGAGGCCACGTCCGACATCTTCGGCACGTCGGTCGAGTTCTACGCCAACAACGCCTCGGACGTCGGTGACTACCTCATCGGCGAGAAGATCGACATCAACGGCGACGGCACCCCGCTGCGCTACCAGGACAAGCCCAGCAGGGACGGCACGTCCCCGGACAGCTGGTACTCCGGCGTCGGCAACCTCGACGTGCACTACTCGTCGGGTCCCGCCAACCACTTCTTCTACCTGCTCAGCGAGGGCAGCGGCGCCAAGGTCATCAACGGCGTCAGCTACAACTCGCCGACCGCGGACGGCCTTCCGGTCACCGGCATCGGCCGCGACAAGGCCGCGCTGATCTGGTTCAAGGCGCTCACCACGAAGTTCACCTCGACCACGAACTACGCGGCCGCGCGCACCGGCACGCTCGCGGTGGCCGGTGAGCTCTACGGCACCACGAGCGCCGAGTACAAGGCCGTGCAGGACGCCTGGGCCGGCATAGCCGTCGGCTCGCGCTCCGGTGGCGGCGGCGGTGGTACGTCGTTCGAGAACACGACCGACGTCGCGATCCCGGACGCCGGCGCCGCGGTCACCTCGTCGATCGCCGTGACCGGCCGTGCGGGCAACGCGCCGAGCAACCTCTCGGTCGCCGTGGACATCGTGCACACCTGGCGCGGTGACCTGGTCATCGACCTGGTGGCCCCGGACGGGTCCACGTACCGCCTGAAGAACTCCAGCGGCAGCGACTCGGCGGACAACGTCAACGCGACCTACACGGTCAACGCGTCCTCCGAGGTGGCCAACGGCACCTGGAAGCTGAAGGTCCAGGACGTGGCCGCGCAGGACACCGGCTACATCAACAGCTGGAAGCTCACCTTCCCGTAGACCGCACGCAGCGGTAACTCCTGGTCGGTCGAGAGCTGTTCGGCCCGCACGGTCTGGGCGCGTCGCCCCGGGTGAGTGAACTCCCCGGGACGGCGCGCCCGTTCATGTTCCGTTCGCAATACGTACAAGAGATATCGCTCAACGGACGATTTCCGGCCAACCTGCGATCGCCCTCCTGACATGTACAAGCCTCAACTGGCACGCTTCCCCCACGCACCACCCGCACCACCCGCACCACCCAGCTAAGCACCACACAGCTCTCTTACCCCACACACAAGGAGCTTGCGTGACCCCCCACATAGCGCGCTTCACCAAGAAGCGTTCGACTCTGGCCATAGCCACCGCTGTTGCCGCCGGAGCCCTGCTGACCGCCGGAATCACCACCGGCGCGTCAGCACAGCCCGTGGCCGACGCGACGCCCGGCGCCGCGCCGATGAAGCTCTCGGGCGCCGCCCGCGCCGGCCTCCTCCAGGACGCCGACGCGAAGAAGGCCGAGACGGCCAAGGAGCTGAAGCTCGACTCCAGGGAGAAGCTCGTCGTCCGCGACGTGGTCAAGGACCGCGACGGCGCGACGCACACCCGCTACGAGCGCACCTACGACGGACTCCCGGTCCTCGGCGGCGACCTGGTCGTCCACGAGTCCAAGGCCGGCAAGTCCGAGGGCGTCACCCGCGCCACCTCGAAGAGAATCGCCGTGTCGACGGCCTCCGCCTCCCTCAAGGCCGCCCCCGAGGGCGCCCGCAAGGTGGTCTGGGCGGCGTCGGGCACCCCGCGCCTCGCCTACGAGAAGGTCGTCACCGGCACGCAGAAGGACGGCACGCCGCGCAAGCTGCACGTCGTCACGGACGCCGCGACCGGCAAGAAGATCTTCGAGTGGGACGCGATCCACACCGGCGCCGGCGAGAGCCAATACAGCGGCAGCGTGACGGTCGGCTCCACCAAGTCCGGTTCCTCGTACGCCCTCACGGACGCGGAGCGCGGCGGCCACAGCACGTACGACCTCAAGCACGGGTCGTCCGGCAAGGGCACGCTGTTCACCGACGCGGACGACAAGTGGGGCGACGGCACCGCCAACGACGCGGCCACGGCCGCGGTCGACGCCGCCTACGGCGCCCAGCTCACGTGGGACTACTACAAGGACGTGCTCGGCCGCAGCGGCATCAAGGGCGACGGCAAGGGTGCGTACTCGCGGGTCCACTACGGCAACGCGTACGTCAACGCGTTCTGGGACGACAGCTGCTTCTGCATGACGTACGGCGACGGCGAGGGCGACAAGAAGCCCCTGACGTCGATCGACGTGGCGGGCCACGAGATGACCCACGGCGTCACCGCGGCGACCGCGGGCCTCATCTACAGCGGTGAGTCCGGCGGCCTCAACGAGGCCACCTCCGACATCTTCGGCACCTCGGTCGAGTTCCACGCGAACAACCCCAAGGACGTCGGCGACTACCTCATCGGCGAGAAGATCGACATCAACGGCGACGGCTCGCCGCTGCGCTACATGGACAAGCCGAGCAAGGACGGCTCGTCCCTCGACAACTGGAAGGCCGGCGCGGGCGACGTCGACGTCCACTACTCGTCGGGCATCGCCAACCACTTCTTCTACCTGCTGTCGGAGGGCAGCGGGAAGAAGGAGATCAACGGGGTCTCGTACGACTCCCCGACCGCGGACGGCCAGCCGGCCGCGGGCATCGGCCGCGACAAGGCCGAGCAGATCTGGTTCAAGGCCCTGACGTCGTACTTCACGACGAACACGGACTACGCGGGCGCGCGCAAGGGCACGCTGAGTGCGGCCTCCGACCTGTACGGCGCCGACTCGGCGGAGTACAAGGCGGTCGACCGGGCGTGGGCCGCGGTCAACGTCAAGTGACGTAAGAGGTAAGTGAGTTGGGGGGCGGCACCGCGGGGTGCCGCCCCTTCGCGCGTCAGGCCTCGTACTCCGTGAGGTCGATCGCGTGCACCTGGAGCGCGAAGCCGTGCTTCGGGTGCGCGAACTCGCGTCCCTCCGTCATGCCCAGCTTGCGGGCGATGTTCTCCGAGCCCGTGTCACCCGGGCGGATCAGGGCGATGACCCGGTCGATGCCCCGGTCCTGGAGGGCGAACTCCAGGGTGGCCTGGGCGGCCTCGGAGGCGTATCCCTGACCCCAGAACTGGCGGCCGAGCCACCAGTTGATCTCGATGCCGGGCTGGAGCTCGGACACCGAGAGGCCGACGACACCGGCCAGCTCGCCGGAGGCGAGGAGCTCGACGGCGAACGGGCCGAAGCCCTCCTCGTCCCACTCCTCCTCCCAGCGCTCGATGTCCTCGGCCGTCCGCTCCAGGTCGCGCGGGCCGCCGTCACCGACCCGGCTCATGACGTCCGGGTCCGCCTGGATCTCGGAGAGGGGCACGAGGTCGTCGTCGGACCAGCGGCGGAGCAGGAGGCGGGGCGTCTGGATCTCGGTCATGGGTCCATCTTCGCCGAGACCCGCGACGCCGCCGACCATACGGCCGTCCTCAGCACATCCTCAGCGCACTCAGCAGCCTCAGCGCCCTCAGCGCAAGAGCACCCCCGCCGCCTCCGCGGCCGTCTCCGAGGGGACGGTCACCAGTCCCGTCTCCGCCGGCGAGGCGAGCAGCCGGTGGGCGGGCAGGATGCGGACCGTGTAGCCGTAGGGGCCCGTACGGTCGAGGGAGAGCGGGCCCTCGTACGCCCAGCGGCCGTCCAGATCCGGGCCGCCGGCCGGCTTGAGGGCCACCGTCGTCGCGTCGGAGATGCGGTCGTCGGAGCCGACGCGGCCGGCCACCGCCTGGACCTCGACGTCCTCGGGGCCGAGTTCGTCGAGCGCCACCCGCACGCGCAGCACCAGCGTCGCGCCGAGCTCGGCCGTGGCCGTGGACGCCTCCACATGGTCGACGGCCACCCGGGGCCAGGACGCGCGGACCCGGGACTTCCACCGGGCGAGCTCGCGCGCCGCGTCGGGGGTGAGGGCGCGGCCCGAGCGGGCCGCGGGGGCGTACAGCTTCTCGACGTACTCGCGGACCATGCGCCCGGCGAGGACCTTCGGGCCCAGGTGGGTCAGGGTGCGGCGGACCATCTCGATCCAGCGGTCGGGCAGCCCTCCGGGTCCGCGCTCGTAGAAGCGGGGGGCGACCCTGCGCTCGACGAGGTCGTAGAGGGCCGCGGCCTCCAGGTCGTCGCGCCGCTGCTCGTCGGTCGCCGTGCCGTCCGCGGTGGGGATCGCCCAGCCGAAGTCGGGCGAGAACCACTCGTCCCACCAGCCGTCGAGGACGGAGAGGTTGAGACAGCCGTTCAGGGCGGCCTTCATACCGGACGTCCCGCAGGCCTCCAGGGGACGCAGCGGGTTGTTGAGCCAGATGTCGCAGCCCGGGTAGAGCTTCTGCGCCATGGCCATGCCGTAGTCCGGCAGGAACACGATGCGATGGCGCACACGCGGGTCGTCGGTGAAGCGCACCAGCTCCTGCACGAGGCGCTTGCCGCCGTCGTCCGCCGGGTGTGCCTTGCCCGCCACGACGATCTGGACGGGCCGGTCCGGGTCGAGGAGCAGGCGCATCAGGCGGTCCGGGTCGCGCAGCATCAGGGTGAGCCGCTTGTAGGAGGGGACGCGGCGGGCGAAGCCGATGGTGAGGATGTCGGGGTCGAGCACCCCGTCGATCCAGCCCAGTTCCGCCGCGCCCGCGCCGCGCTGCCGCCAGGACGCGGCGAGGCGTTCGCGGACCTCGTCCACCAGGCGGCCGCGCAGCTCGCGGCGCAGCTCCCAGATGTCCCGGTCGGCGATGTCGGCGACGGCGTCCCAGCGGTCGGATCCTCCGGCAGCGAGCGCGTCCAGGGTGCGCTGTTCGCCGATGTGGCGGGCGCCGAGCCGCAGGACCTCGGGAGCCACCCAGGTCGGGGCGTGCACGCCGTTCGTGACGGAGGTGATGGGGACCTCCTCCGGGTCGAAGCCCGGCCACAGGCCCGAGAACATCTCACGGCTGACCCTGCCGTGCAGGGTGGAGACGCCGTTGGCGCGCTGGGCGAGGCGCAGGCCCATCACGGCCATGTTGAAGACGTTCGGGTTGCCTCCCGCGTAGGTCTCCATGCCGAGGCCGAGGATGCGTGCGGCGTCGATGCCGGGGAGTTCGGCGCCAGGGCCGAAGTGGCGGGCGACGAGTTCCCGGTCGAAGCGGTCGATGCCCGCGGGGACCGGGGTGTGCGTGGTGAAGACGGTCCCGGCGCGTACGGCTTCGATGGCGGCGTCGAAGTCCACCCCGAGTCCGGCGAGCTCGTGGATCCGCTCGACCCCGAGGAAGCCGGCGTGCCCCTCGTTCGTGTGGAACACCTCGGGCTCGGGATGGCCGGTGAGGCGGCAGTACGCGCGCACGGCCCGCACCCCGCCGATGCCGAGCAGCATCTCCTGGAGGAGCCGGTGCTCGCTGCCGCCGCCGTAGAGCCGGTCGGTGACGTTGCGTTCGCCGGGGCCGTTCTCCTCGACGTCCGAGTCGAGCAGCAGGAGCGGCACGCGGCCGACCTGCGCCTGCCAGACGCGGGCGAGCAGCCGGCCGCCGCCGGGCAGGGCGAGCGCGACACGGCAGTCGGTGCCGTCGGGTTCGCGCAGCGGGGTCAGCGGCAGTTCGTGCGGGTCGAGGACGGGATAGTGCTCCTGCTGCCAGCCGTCCCTGGACAGGGACTGCCGGAAGTAGCCGTGACGGTAGAGGAGTCCTACGCCGATCAGCGGCACCCCGAGGTCGCTGGCCGCCTTGAGGTGGTCGCCGGCGAGGATGCCGAGGCCGCCCGAGTACTGGGGCAGGGCGGCGGTGATGCCGAACTCGGGCGAGAAGTATCCGATGGCGGCGGGCAGACCGCCGCTCCGCATCTGTGTCTGGTACCAGCGGTCGCCCTCCATATAGGACCTGAGGTCGTCCGCGGCCTCGCCGAGCAGGCGCAGGAATCCCTCGTCGGCCGCGAGTTCGGCGAGCCGCGCGTGCGGCACGGCGCCGAGCAGTCTCACCGGGTCCCTGTCGGACGCGGCCCAGCGCCCGGGGTCCACGGCCTGGAAGAGGTCGCGCGTTCCGGTGTGCCAGGACCAGCGCAGATTGCGGGCCAGCTCGTGGAGGGGGGCGAGGGGCTCGGGCAGGACGGGACGGACGGTGAATCGACGGATGGCCTTCACGTTCTCACCTCTGTAGGGGGACGCGGCGGGCATACGCGCACACGTGCGAGGAGGACGCGCTCCGTCGCGCGGCCTCCGGCTGTCACCTCCGACGGTACGGGCACCGGGCTCCGGCTACCACGGCGCACGGGGTCGCGTCGGCACCTGTTTGACGGGCATCTCGCCGCATCGCGGGGGTCCTTGCCGAGGAACCGGCCGGTGCGCCGGTCGTACGCCATGAGGATGATCCGGTACGTCGCGCCGCTCCCGGCCGCGCTGCGCCGCCGCCCGCGTACCGCTGGAGGAAGTCCGGTTTTCGCCGCAACCTCGCCGCAACCGCCACCGGTCCCCCACGGGCGATATGGCCGATTCCGCCCCCTCATGCGGTCTTGTAGGGCCTGACGGCGCACGAGAGGCTGCCAAGCGGTGTGCGCGGATCCCGGCCGTCAGGACCGGCGGACGTGCAACTGCGGTCCTCGCGCGCCGAGTCGAGGGAGGGAACTCACGACATGACACTGACGCGCACAAGGCGTCTGCGCTGGGCGGGCGCGCTCACGGCCGTGACCACGGCGGCGGTGCTCTCGGCCGGCACGCTGCCCGTGCATGCCGCGCCCCGGCTGGGGCGCATACTCGGCGCCGGTGAGCCCGGCGCCGTCGCAGGCAGCTACATCGTGACGCTCAAGGGAGGAACGAAGGCACCGTCCGACACGGGCAAGGGTCTCGCCGAGAAGTACGGGGCGAAAATACGCCACACCTACAGCACGGCGCTGAACGGGTACGCGGTGCGCGCGGGCGAGACGCAGGCCAGAAGGCTCGCGGCCGATCCGTCGGTCGCCGCGGTCGTCCAGGACTCACGGGTCTCGCTCGACCACACCCGGAAGAACCCGCCGTCCTGGGGGCTGGACCGCATCGACCAGCGCGATCTGCCGCTCGACAAGTCCTACACATGGCCCGAGTCGGCGGGCTCGGGCGTGACGGCGTACGTCATCGACACCGGCATCCGGATCTCGCACCGGGACTTCGGCGGCCGGGCGCACTACGGCTGGGACTTCGTCGACGGCGACGCCACCGCCCAGGACGGCAACGGCCACGGCACGCATGTGGCCGGAACCGTCGCCGGTAAGGACTACGGCGTCGCGAAGAAGGCCGACGTGGTCGCGGTCCGCGTGCTCGACGACGCGGGCTCCGGGACGACCGCCCAGGTCATCGCGGGCATCGACTGGGTGACGAAGAACGCGCGCAAACCGGCCGTCGCCAATCTGAGCCTCGGCGGCTACGCCAACGCCCAGCTGGACGCGGCGGTGCGGGGCTCCATCGCCTCCGGTGTCACGTACACGGTCGCGGCCGGCAACGACGGCCTCCCGGCGAGCCTGTACTCGCCGGCCCGCGTGAAGGAGGCCATCACGGTCGGCGCGAGTGACCGCACCGATCGGCGCGCCGACTTCTCGAACTGGGGCACCCGGCTGGATCTGTTCGCCCCCGGCGTCGACATCACCTCGGCGGGGTACGCGAGCGACACGGGGAAAGCGACCTTCTCCGGTACGTCGATGGCGTCGCCCCACGTGGCGGGCGCCGCCGCGCTGTACCTGGCCGACCACGCCTCGGCCACCCCGGCCCAGGTGAGCCGGGCGCTGACGGGGCGCGCGGCGACGGGCCGGATCACGAACCCGCTGCCCGGCTCGCCGAACAAGCTGCTCCAGGTCAACAACCCGTAGACGAAAGGTGAGTTCATGGTCCGGTCCCGTCGTTCGCGGCGGGGCCGGACTTGTCTGTGTGCTTACGCGCGAGTAGTTAACAAAGCACCGGATTGCCCGCCCTGCGACCGTGGAAGGCTCCTCCGGTACACACTGCACGACCCTCTTCATCACCCCCGTTTCCGCAAGCCGAACCCCCGCGGTCAGGAGCGGTCATGCCCGCACAGAGTCCCTCGCCGAAGCCGCACACGGACCCGGCGAAGCAGTCGGCCAGAAGCGCGAAATCGCAGAAACCACCGGGCCGGCGGCGCCCATCGGCCACCTCCGCCACCACGCTCGGACGGATCCCCGTCCTGGACGTCCAGCCCCTCGTGGACCACGGCCGCAGGCCCGCCAAGGCGGTGGCGGGCGAGACCTTCCAGGTCAGCGCGACGGTCTTCCGCGAGGGCCACGACGCGGTGGCCGCGAACGTGGTGCTGCGCTCGCCGCGCGGCCGCACGGGCCCGTGGACCCCGATGCGCGAGCTGGCCCCCGGCACCGACCGCTGGGGCGCGCAGGTCACGCCCACGTCGGAGGGCCGCTGGACCTACTTCGTCGAGGCGTGGGGCGACCCGGTCACCACCTGGCGCCGCCACGCGCAGATCAAGGTCCCGGCGGGCATCGACACCGAACTCGTCCTGGAGGAAGGGGCGTTGCTGTACGAGCGCGCCGCCGGGGGCGTGCCGCAGCGCAAGGGGCAGCGCGAGACGGTGCTGCGCGCCGCCGCCGCGCTCCGGGACACCGCGCGCCCCGCCGCGGCCCGTCTGGCCGCCGCGCTCACCCCGCAGGTCGACGAGGTCCTGGCCCGCCACCCGCTGCGCGAGCTGGTGACCAGCTCCGACCCGCTGCCGCTCCGCGTGGAGCGCGAGCGGGCGCTGTACGGGGCGTGGTACGAGTTCTTCCCGCGCTCGGAGGGCGCGATCGTGCGCGAGGGGGAACCGCCGGTCTCCGGCACGTTCCACACCGCCGCGAAGCGCCTTCCGGCCATCGCGGCGATGGGCTTCGACGTCCTCTATCTGCCACCGATCCACCCCATCGGCACCACGTACCGCAAGGGTCCCGACAACTCGCTCTCCCCGGGGCCGCACGACGTGGGTGTCCCCTGGGCGATCGGCTCTCCGGAGGGCGGTCACGACGCGGTCCACCCGGACCTCGGCACGCTCGACGACTTCGACGCGTTCGTGCGCCGGGCCGCGGACCTGGGCCTGGAGATCGCGCTGGACTTCGCGCTCCAGTGCTCGCCCGACCATCCGTGGGTGGACAAGCACCCCGAGTGGTTCCACCACCGGCCGGACGGCACGATCGCGTACGCCGAGAACCCGCCGAAGAAGTACCAGGACATCTACCCGATCGCCTTCGACAAGGACATGCCGGGACTGATCGCTGAGACGACCCGCGTCCTGCGCTTCTGGATGGACCACGGCGTGCGCATCTTCCGCGTCGACAACCCGCACACCAAGCCCGTCGTCTTCTGGGAGCGGGTCATCAAGGGGATCAACCGCACCGACCCCGACGTGATCTTCCTGGCCGAGGCGTTCACGCGCCCCGCGATGATGCGCACCCTCGCGCAGGCCGGCTTCCAGCAGTCGTACACCTACTTCACCTGGCGCAACTCGAAGCAGGAACTCACCGAGTACACCACGGAGTTGGCCAGGGACACGGCCGCGTACATGCGTCCCAACTTCTTCGTGAACACGCCGGACATCCTGCACGCCTACCTCCAGGACGGCGGACGGCCCGCGTTCGAGGCGCGCGCGGTCCTGGCCGCCACACTCTCCCCCACCTGGGGCGTCTACAGCGGCTACGAACTGTGCGAAAACACCCCGCTACGCCCCGGCAGCGAGGAGTATCTGCATTCGGAGAAGTACGAACTGCGGCCGCGCGACTGGGAGTCGGCCGAGCACGAGGGGCGTTCGATCGCGCCCCTCATCACCCGGCTCAACGACATCAGGCGCCGCAGCCCCGCCCTGCGCCGGCTGCGTGACGTGCACTTCCACCACACCGACAAGGACACGGTCATCGCGTACTCCAAGTCGGTCGCAGGCGCACACGGCTCGAACACGGTTCTGGTGGTCGCCAACCTCGACCCTCACCACACCCAGGAGGCGACGGTGTCGTTGGACATGCCGCAACTGGGACTCGGCTGGCACGAGTCCGCACCGATGCGCGACGAGCTCACCGGTGAGACCTATCACTGGGGCAGGGCCAACTATGTGCGCCTCGAGCCGGGCCGTACGCCCGCGCACATCCTCACCGTCCTGCGACCGTCCTCACCGTTGATCGGAGGGTCACCCACACCATGACCGTCAATGAACCCGTCCCGGACACCTTCGAGGACACCCCCGCCAAGGACCGGGATCCCGACTGGTTCAAACGTGCCGTCTTCTACGAGGTCCTCGTCCGCTCCTTCCAGGACAGCAACGGCGACGGAGTCGGCGACCTCAAGGGCATCACCGCGAAACTGGACTATCTCCAGTGGCTCGGCGTGGACTGCCTGTGGCTGCCTCCGTTCTTCAAGTCCCCGCTGAGGGACGGCGGTTACGACGTGTCCGACTACACGGCGGTCCTGCCCGAGTTCGGTGACCTGGCCGACTTCGTGGAGTTCGTCGACGCCGCGCACCAGCGCGGGATGCGCGTGATCATCGACTTCGTCATGAACCACACGAGCGACCAGCACGAGTGGTTCCAGGAGTCCCGCAAGGACCCCGACGGGCCCTACGGCGACTACTACGTCTGGGCCGACGACGACAAGCAGTACGAGGACGCGCGGATCATCTTCGTCGACACTGAGGCGTCGAACTGGACCTTCGACCCTGTGCGCAAGCAGTACTACTGGCACCGCTTCTTCTCCCACCAGCCGGATCTCAACTACGAGAACCCGCGCGTCCAGGAGGAGATCGTCGCGGCCCTGCGCTTCTGGCTGGACCTCGGCATCGACGGCTTCCGGCTCGACGCCGTGCCCTACCTCTACGCGGAGGAGGGGACCAACTGCGAGAACCTGCCGGCCACGCACGAGCTCCTCAAGCGGGTCCGCAAGGAGATCGACGCGCACTACCCGGACACGGTCCTGCTCGCCGAGGCCAATCAGTGGCCCGAGGACGTGGTCGACTACTTCGGCGACTACACCTCCGGCGGCGACGAGTGCCACATGGCGTTCCACTTCCCGGTCATGCCGCGCATCTTCATGGCGGTGCGCCGCGAGTCGCGCCACCCGGTCTCGGAAATCCTGGCCAAAACGCCCGCCATTCCGTCGAGTTGCCAGTGGGGCATTTTCCTGCGCAACCACGACGAGCTCACGCTCGAAATGGTCACCGACGAAGAGCGCGACTACATGTACGCGGAGTACGCCAAGGACCCGCGCATGCGGGCCAACATCGGCATCCGCCGCCGCCTCGCGCCGCTCCTCGACAACGACCGCAACCAGATCGAACTCTTCACCGCCCTGCTGCTCTCCCTGCCGGGCTCGCCGATCCTCTACTACGGCGACGAGATCGGCATGGGCGACAACATCTGGCTCGGCGACCGCGACGCGGTGCGTACACCGATGCAGTGGACACCCGATCGCAACGCGGGCTTCTCGTCCTGCGACCCGGGCCGTCTCTCCCTGCCCACGATCATGGACCCGGTCTACGGCTACCAGGTCACCAACGTCGAGGCGTCCATGACCTCGCCGTCGTCTCTGCTGCACTGGACGCGCCGGATGATCGAGATCCGCAAGCAGAACGAAGCGTTCGGCCTCGGCTCGTACACCGAACTCCCGTCGTCCAACCAGGCGGTGATCGCGTTCCTGCGCGAGTACAAGGACGACCTCGTGCTCTGCGTGCACAACTTCTCGCGCTTCGCCCAGCCCACCGAACTCGACCTCCAGGCCTTCAGCGGCCGGCATCCGGTCGAGCTGATCGGCGGGGTGCGCTTTCCGGCCATCGGTGAACTGCCCTATCTCCTCACCCTCGCAGGTCACGGGTTCTACTGGTTCCGGCTGCGCAAGGACGCCTGAACGCCGCCCGGGGAGGGCCGGTTTCCGCCGCCCCTCCCTGGGCACCCATCACCACACACCCCGACACGTCCCGCTCGTACTGCCTCCGCCGCATTTCCGGGACGCCGCCCCGCACCCAGTCGCGGCCCGCCCCGGGGAAAGGACGTGACGCCATGCCGGATGCCGTCACCCGAACCGGCCCGACCGCGCGACCCGAGCTGCTCGCCTCGCTCGACCCGCTCCTGCGCGCGTGGCTGCCCCGGCAACGCTGGTTCGCGGGCAGAACAGCACCCGCCCTCACCCTGCTCGCCGCCACGGACCTGCTGCCGGTCGCGGCACGCCAGCCGGGCCTGATCCACGCCCTTGTGCGCACCGAGCCCACCCAGGACACCTATCAACTCCTGCTGGGCGTAAGGGAGTCACTGCCTCCCTATCTGGCGTCGGCCCTCATCGGCCATGTCACGCAGGGCCCCCTCGCCGGAAGCACGGTCTACGAGGCCCTGCTCGACCCCCGCCTGACGGACCTCCTCCTGGAGCGGCTGCGCCACCCGGGCCGCCTGGGCGGACTCCGCTTCGCGCACGACGGCGCGACCCCGATGCCGCCGGACCTCACCCCACGCCCCCTCGACGCGGAGCAGTCCAACTCGTCGATCATTTACGGAGATACGTTCATCCTCAAGGTGTTCCGCCGTGTGACGCCGGGCCTCAATCCGGATCTGGAACTCCAGCGCGCGCTGGCCGACGAGGGCTGCTCTCGCGCGCTCGCCCCGGTGGCGTGGTTCGAGACGACGGACGACGATCCGCTGTCGCTGGGCCTGCTCCAGCCCTACCTCACGGGCGCGACGGACGGCTGGGACCTCGCGCTCGGCGAGCTGTCCAAGGGGCAGGACTTCCGCCACGAGGCCCACGAACTGGGCCGCGCGACAGCGGAGATCCACCTCGCCCTCGCGCACGCCCTGCCGACGGTCACCCTGGGCCGCGCCCACACGGTGCAGCTGGCCCGGTCGATGAAGGACCGCCTGGACAAGGCGGTCCAGGCCGTACCGGCGCTCCATCCCTACGCGCCCGCGCTGCACACCGTCTTCGACGCCCTCGCGGCCGACACGACCCCCCGCACCGCCCAGCGCGTGCACGGGGACCTGCACCTGGGCCAGTGCCTGCGCTCGCCCGCCGGTGCCTGGTCGGTCATCGACTTCGAGGGCGAGCCGTCCCGCCCCCTGCCCGAACGCCGGCTGCCGCACCCGCCCGCCCGCGATGTGGCCGGCATGCTGCGCTCCTTCGACTACGCGGCCCGCACCAGCCTGCCCTGGGCGCCGGACTGGGCGCGCGGGTGCCGGGACGCCTACTGCGCGGGCTACGCGCAGGCCGCGGGCGACGATCCACGGACGGACCCGGTCCTGCTGCGCGCCTACGAGACGGACAAAGCGGTCTACGAAGCCGTCTACGAGGCCCATCACCGCCCGGACTGGCTGTCGATCCCCCTGTCGGCGATCGACCGCCTCGCCACGGAGGCCTCCGGCATGCCGCGTCCCCGCACCAAAGACGCGGACGCGGCACCGCGGCACCCCATGTCGACCCCGAGCCAGGAGGCCACCCCGTGACGCACGACCCCTCCCGCTCCACACCGCCCACACCCGTCACCGCCGCCCCTTCCCCCACCTCCGCCGCCGACCGCGACCGCCTCCTCGCCGGCACCCACCACGACCCGCACTCCACCCTCGGCGCGCACATCACGCCCTCCGGGACGGTGTTCCGGGCGCTGCGCCCGTACGCCCGCGCGGTCACGGTCGTCGCGGACGGCCTCCGGGTCGTGCTGCACGACGACGGCGACGGCTTCTTCTCGGGCCTCGCCGACCTGCCCGCACCCCCGGCCGACTACCGCCTCCGGGTCACCTACGAGGGCGCGGCCGAGCACGAGACCCCGGACCCGTACGGGCTGCTGCCCGCGCTCCGCGAATTCGACCTGCACCTGATCGGCGAGGGCCGGCACGAGCAGCTGTGGCAGGCGCTCGGCGCGCACCCCATGACGCACCAGGGCATCACCGGCACCCGCTTCACCGTCTGGGCACCCAACGCCCAAGGGGTGCGCGTCGTGGGCGACTTCAACTACTGGAACGGCACGGGCTTCCCGATGCGCTCGCTCGGCTCCACGGGGATCTGGGAGCTCTTCGTCCCGGCCCTCGGCGAGGGTGAGCTGTACAAGTTCGAGATCACCCGCCCGGACGGCTCGAAGACGATGCGCGCGGACCCGCTGGCCCGCCGCACGGAGGTCCCGCCCGCCAACTCCTCGGTCATCGACGCGTCGCACCACACCTGGCACGACGACGAGTGGATGGCCCGCCGCGGCACTCCGCCCGTGCACGAGGCCCCGTTCTCGGTCTACGAGATCCACCTCGCGTCCTGGCGGCCCGGCCTCACGTACCGCCAGCTGGCCGATCAACTCCCGGCGTACGTAGCCGACTTGGGGTTCACGCATGTAGAACTGATGCCCGTGGCCGAGCACCCCTTCGGCGGGTCGTGGGGCTACCAGGTCACCGGCTTCTACGCCCCGACGGCCCGCATGGGCACACCCGACGACTTCCGGCATCTGGTCGACGCGCTGCACCAGGCCGGCATCGGCGTCCTCATGGACTGGGTGCCGGCCCACTTCCCGCGCGACGACTGGGCGCTCGCCGAGTTCGACGGCCGCACCCTGTACGAGCACGAGGACCCGCTGCGCGCCGCCCACCCCGACTGGGGCACCCTCGAGTTCGACTACGGCCGCAAGGAGGTCCGCAACTTCCTGGTCGCCAACGCCGTGTACTGGTGCGAGGAGTTCCACATCGACGGCCTGCGCGTCG
Source organism: Streptomyces sp. DS1-CR2 (assembly GCF_055760475.1). Taxonomy (NCBI): domain Bacteria; kingdom Bacillati; phylum Actinomycetota; class Actinomycetes; order Kitasatosporales; family Streptomycetaceae; genus Streptomyces; species Streptomyces sp. DS1-CR2. The sequence goes on along the minus strand of NZ_CM147085.1, from coordinate 5,992,662 downwards.
ACGCCGTCGCCTCCATGCTCTACCTCGACTACTCCCGCGAGCACGGCCAGTGGACCCCGAACCAGTACGGCGGACGGGAGAACCTGGACGCGGTCGAGTTCCTCCAGGAGATGAACGCGACGCTGTACCGCAGGGTCCCCGGCGTCGTCACGATCGCCGAGGAGTCGACCGCGTGGGACGGCGTGACCCGGGCGACCCACCACATCGGACCGGGCGGTTTCGGGGGTCTCGGCTTCGGCCTGAAGTGGAACATGGGCTGGATGCACGACTCGCTCGGCTACGTGTCCCACGACCCGGTCCACCGCAGCTACCACCACGACGAGATGACGTTCTCGATGGTCTACGCGTACAGCGAGAACTACGTCCTGCCGATCTCGCACGACGAAGTGGTCCACGGCAAGAAGGCGCTGGTCTCCAAGATGCCCGGCGACTGGTGGCAGCAGCGGGCGACCCACCGCGCCTACCTGGGCTTCATGTGGTCCCACCCGGGCAAGCAACTCCTCTTCATGGGACAGGAGTTCGCGCAGGGCGCCGAGTGGTCGGAGGCGCACGGCCCGGACTGGTGGCTGCTCGACCCGTCGTACCCGGCGGAGCCCGACCACCGCGGTGTCCGCGACCTCACCCGCGACCTGAACGCCGTCTACCGCGGCGAACCGGCGCTCTGGCAGCGCGACATGGACCCGGCGGGCTTCGAGTGGATCGTCGGTGACGCGGCGCAGGACAACGTCTTCGCGTTCCTGCGCCGCGCCGCCGACGGCAGCCCGCTCATGTCGGTGTCCAACTTCTCGCCGGTGGTGCGCCACGAGTACCGGCTCGGCGCCCCCGACGACGTACCGGCCTGGCACGAGGTACTCAACACCGACGCGGCCCGCTACGGCGGTGGTGACGTCGGCAACACGGACCCGGTCAAGCCGGACGCCCAGGGTGCCCATGGGCGTCGGGCCAGTGTCCGGCTCACGCTCCCGCCGCTCGCGACGGTGTGGCTCAGGCCCGCGTGACCAGCACGCCGCGCAGCGACTCGGGCAGCTCCCCGCCGTGCACGACGCCGAGGGTCTGGGTGGCCCGGGTCAGCGCGACGTAGAGATCACTGACGCCGTACTCGCCCGGCTCCACGACCAGCACCCGGTCGAACTCGAGCCCCTTGGCCTGGCGGGGGTCGAGCAGCACCAGGTGCTTGGTGAGGTCGGGCTCGCCGCCCGCCACGACGTCCGGCAGCGCGGCGGCGAGCGCCGCGTGCAGCCTGCGCGGAGCGATCACCGCGAGCCGCCCCTCCTCGGGCGTGGCGGCGACGGCCTCCTCGGCCACGGCCTTCACGACGTCATCGGCCGCGCGCGCCCAGGGCCGCACGCCCGTCGAGCGGACCGAGGACGGCGGCTCGAATCCGGGGTGCTCGGCGCGCAGCACGGCCGCCGCCACGTCCATGATCTCGGACGGCGTGCGGTAGTTGACGCCGAGCCGGGTGTGCTCCCAGCGGTCCGCGACGTACGGCGCGAGGATCTTCTCCCACGATCCGACGCCGGCCTCCTCGGCGGTCTGCGCGGGGTCGCCGACCAACGTCATCGAGCGCGTCGGCGAGCGGCGCATCAGCAGCCGCCACGCCATCGGCGACAGCTCCTGCGCCTCGTCGACGATGATGTGCCCGAACGCCCAGGTCCGGTCGGCCGCCGCGCGCTCGGCGGCGCTGCGGTGGTCCTCCTCCTCGTACCAGTCGGCGACCCGCTCGGCATCGACGATGTCGTGCGCGGCGAGGACCTCGGAGTCCTCCTCGTCCTCGAACTCGTACGTCTCCGAGCCGCGGGAGAGTTCGAGCACGCCCTGCGCGTAGCCGATCCGCTCCTGGCGCGCCGCCTCGGCCAGGGCGCGTTCGGCGCTGTCGTCGACGCCGAGCAGCTCGGCGGCCTCGTCGAGGAGCGGAACGTCGGCGGGGGTCCAGTCCACCGGCCCTGTCACGTCGCGCCGGATCGTCTTCGCGTCCTCGACGGCCATGTGCACGGGTGCGGCCAGGAAGTCCGCGACCAGGCCCTGCGGGGTGAGCTGCGGCCACAGCTCCTCGATGGCGGCGTGCACTTCGGAGCTGGCGGCGACACCCTTGCCGAGCAGGGCGAGGTCGTCGGGGCCGAGGAAGTTGGGGCCGCCGTACGGGTCGGCGCCGATGCGCTCCGCGAGCTGGGCGGTGAGCGCGTCGATGATCCGGAAGGCGAAGTGGGGGCGGGCGAGGTTGTGCGGCAGGAGCGTGTCGCGGGCGGCCTGCCGGGCCTCGTAGGCGATCTCCCAGTCGAGGATGAGGTCACCGTCGTCGTGCCGGACGATCATCGGGGCGCCGGGCTCGGGGAGCTGCTGCCGGTCGCGCACGGCGAGCGCGAGGGCGTCCACCATGGCCTCGGCGCCCTTGACGGCGGCGGCGTGCTGGGTGTCCTCGGCGGTGGCGTGCACGCCGGGGAACAGCTCGCCGAGCGAGGCGAGCAGCACGCCGGTCTCGCCGAGCGCGGGCAGGACCTCGCCGATGTAGCCGAGGAAGGCGGGGTTCGGGCCGACGATGAGCACGGCGCGCTTGGCGAGGAGCTCCCGCTGCTCGTACAGGAGGAAGGCCGCGCGGTGCAGCGCCACCGCGGTCTTGCCCGTGCCGGGGCCGCCCTCCACCACGAGCACGCCGCGGTGCGAGTGGCGGATGATCCGGTCCTGCTCGGCCTGGATCGTCTGCACGATGTCGCCCATGCGGCCGGTGCGGGCCGAGTTCAGGGCGGCGAGCAGTACGGCGTCGCCCGTCGGGTCCTCGAACCCGGTGCGCTCCTCGTCACCCAGGTCGAGGATCTCGTCGTGCAGCTCGGTGACGGTGCGGCCCTCGGTGGTGAGGTGGCGCCGCCGCCTGATGCCCATGGGCGTGTGCCCGGTGGCGAGATAGAAGGGGCGGGCGACCGGCGCGCGCCAGTCGATCAGAATCGGGGTGTGCTCGCTGTCGTCCTCGCGAATTCCGATGCGTCCGATGTGATGCGCGGTGCCGCCCGCCTTTTCGGTGAGATCGATCCGGCCGAAGCACAGCGAACCGTCGACCGCGTTCAGCGCGGCGAGCAGGCCGGAACGCTCGACGACGAGGAGATCCCTTTCGAGCCGCGCCTGCTGCCCGGTGCCGACCGGTGTCAGGGCGTCCGTGACCGACTCCGCGGCGTCGCCGCGCAGCACATCGACGCGCGCGTAAAGCCGGTCGATGAATTCCTGCTCTTTCCGCAATTCAGCGGTTTCACGCGCTTCACGGGTTGACAAAGCGGCTCCCTGCCAGGTACAGTGTGTTTATTCGGCCCCTCGTGAGGGGCCTTTTCTGTGGGCACACAGAAACACTCAATATACCCCCTGGCAGGGTCCCATTACACCCCGGGGATTTCACCGCCGCTATTCGGTCCGTCCAACCGGGCCTCTGTCAGACCGGCGTGATCAGACGACCTCCGCCAGTTCCTCCAGAAGCCGCCGCTTCGGGCGGGCCCCGACCCGTGACCACACCGGCTCGCCGTCCTTGAAGACCATGAGCGTCGGCATCGACAGCACCCCGTACCGCACCGCGGTCTCCGGGTTGCGGTCCACGTCGATCACCACGACGTCGAGCCGCTCCCGCTCCTCGTCCGCGATGGAGCGCAGCACCGGCGCGAGCTGCCGGCACGGCCCGCACCACTCGGCGGTGAACTCCACCAGGACCGGCCGCCCGGCCCCCAGTACCTCTCCGTCGAAGTCCGCGTCCGTGACGTCCCTCAGATCCGTACTCATTTCACCCTCCCAGTTCGCAGCGCGGCGACGGGTCCTCGCCCGCCAGCGCGTCCATGGCCTCCTCGGCGCGCTCGAGCTGCGCGCCGACCTTCTCCCTCACGGCGGTCAACTCGCCGATGAGCGCATCGAGTTCACCGAGCTTGCGGCGGTACACGGCGAGCGAGGCGGGACACGAGTCACCCTCCGGATGCCCGGCCCGCAGGCACTCCACGAACGGCCGGGTCTCCTCCAGCTCGAACCCGAAGTCCTGGAGCGTCCTGATCTGCCGCAGCGCCCGCAGGTCCGCCTCGTCGTACGTGCGGTAGCCGTTGCCTCCGCGCCGCGCGGGCAGCAGCCCGCGCGACTCGTAGTACCTCAGCGTCCGCGTGGTCGTCCCCGCCCGCTCAGCCAGCTCTCCGATGCGCATGCCTTCGACGGTAAACGTTGACGCCGACGGAAAGGCCAGCGATTACGCGTTGCCCTGCGCGGCCGGCTCCTTCTCGGCGGCGTCCGGCTCGACGGCGAGCGTCTCGGCTGCCACGTCAGTCTCAGCTGCAATGTCAGGCTCGCCGGCAACGTCGGGCTCACCTTCAACGTCAGCGGCAGCGTCCGCCCCCGCCGCCCGCTCCCCGTGCCGCGGCAGCAGTACCGCCACCAGCACCGTCCCGACCCCGAGGATCACCGCGCCGACGACGCTCGTGTGGGCCACCGCGTCCGAGAAGGCGGAGCCCACCGCGTCGGCCATCTGCCGCGCGCCGCCCGCGAGCTGCTCTGCCTGCGCCGTGAGCTGGGCCGCCTGCTCGGGACTGGTCGCGCTCGCCGCCTTCTCGGCCACCTTGTGGGCCTGGTCGCCGATGCCCTGCGCCACCGCGTAGCCCGCACCCACCGAGTCCTGCGCCGTCGACAGCGCGTCGCCCGGCAGCTTCGTGCCCGCCGTGTTGTCCGCCAGCTGCGACGAGTACGAGCCGGCCAGGACCGAGCCGAGGATCGCGATGCCGAGCGAGCCGCCGAGTTCGAGCGACGTGTCGTTGACCGCGCCGCCCACGCCCAGCTCCGACTCGGGGAACGAGCCCATGATCGCGTCGGTGCACGGCGAGAGGGCCAGGCCGATCGCGAGGCCGAGGATGACCAGGGGCGGCACGAAGTCCCCGTACGAGGACGAGGCGTCGACCCGCGTCAGGAGCGCGAGCGCCGCCGTGCCGCCGACCATGCCGGCCGTCACCGTGATCTTCATGCCGATGCGCGGGGTGAGGTACCCCGTGAGCGCCGAGCCCACGAAGACCGCTCCGGCGAGCGGCAGCATGCGGACGCCGGTGGCCAGCGCGTCGTAGCCGAGGACGAACTGGAGGTGCTGGGTGAGGTAGTAGAAGGCGCCGAAGACCGCGAGGAAGAAGAGGGCGACCGCGAGGTTCGAGCCGGAGAAGCGGCGGTCCGTGAAGCGGCGGACGTCCAGGACCGGACGCGGGTGGCGCAGTTCCCACAGCACGAAGGCGACCAGGGCCACGCCCGCGACGACCGCGGCGCCGATCGCCTTGGCGCCCCAGCCGAAGTGCGGCCCCTCGATGATCATGTAGACGAGGGCGCCGACCCAGACGACGGAGAGCAGTCCGCCGACGTAGTCGATGCGGTGCTGGTGCGCCGCCTTGGACGGCGGTACGAGGACGAGGGCGCCGACGAGGGCGACGGCGGCCACGGGCACGTTGATCAGGAACGTGGACGACCAGCCGTGGTTGCGCAGGAGCGCGCCGGCGACCAGGGGCCCGGCGGCGATGGCGAGTCCCGCGGTGGCGGTCCACAGCACGATGGCCTTGGCGCGCTCGGCGCGCGGGAAGGTGGCCGCGAGCAGCGACAGCGTGGCGGGCATGATCATGGCCGCGCCGACGCCCATCACCGCGCGGGCCGCGATGACCCCGGTGGAGCTGTCGACGAGCGAGCCCGCGACGGCGCCGCCGCCGAAGACTACGAGGCCGAGGACGAGTGCCCCGCGCCGGCTGTACTTGTCGCCGATCGCCCCGAGCAGCAGCATCAGGGCCGCGTACGGGACGGTGTAGCCGTCGATGACCCACTGGAGGCCGGCGCTGGTCAGGCCGAGGTCCTTGGTCATGTCGGGCGCCGCGACGGTGAGCGCGGTGTTCGCCATCACGATGATCAGCAGGCTCAGGCAGAGCACGAGCAGGGCCCACCAGCGGCGGGCGTACGGCCGGTCCATCCCCTCGACCGGTTCCTTCACGACGAGGCGCATTCCCCTGCCACCCTCCGGGGCCCTCGGCCCCACAGTCCACGAGTCCATGTGTCCATGTGTCCACGGACATTGCACAGCGATGTGCAATTACACAACGCTGTGCAATTTACGTGATTGCACAGCACTGTGCAAAACCACACGTGAACGGGGTCGGTACCGGGGTGCAGAATGGGCGCGTGACTTCAGGTCGAGCCGACACCAACCGCCGCCGCATCCTCGACGTCGCCCTCGCCGAGCTGCTGCGCGACCCGGATGCGTCCATGGACCAGATCGCCAGGGCCGCGGGCGTCGTCAGGCGCACGGTCTACGGGCACTTCCCCAGCCGCGAGGCGCTCGTGGCCGCGCTGGTCGACGACGCCGCGCAGGCCGTGGGCGCCGCACAGACCGGCGCGCAGGCCGAGAGCTCCGCGAACGGGGACGGCCCGGCCGAGGCCGTGGCCCGCTCGATCCTCTCCGTCTGGGAGATCGCCGACCGCTACCGGCTCCTGGTCTCCCTCGCGCAGCGCAGCGTCTCCATGGAGGGCATCCGCACCAGCCTCGCCCCGGTGCGCGAGTCCTGCGTCGAGATGCTCCAACAGGGCCTGACTTCGGGTGAGTTCACCTCGCCGCTGCCCGCGCAGGCGCTCGGCTACGTGCACGAGCAGGTGGTGTTCGCGCTGATGGAGGCGGTCAACGACGGCCTGCTTCCAGCACAAGAGGCGGGCCGCTCCGCCGCGGTCACCCTGCTGACCGCGGCGGGCGTACCCGCCTCACGCGCCACCGAACTGGTGGCCAGGCTCGGCTGACCGAGGTCAGGCCTTCGCCAGCTCCTTCTCGTCCCCGCCCCGCTGGTCCGGGACCTCGGCGGGAGCGTCGTCGCTCCCGTCGTCCACGAGCGTGCGCTCGTCGAAGGGCAGGTCACCGGCGAGGACGCGCGCGACGCGGTCCTTGTCGACCTCACCCGTCCACGTACCGATGAGGAGCGTGGCGACGGCGTTGCCCGCGAAGTTGGTCAGGGCGCGGGCCTCGCTCATGAAGCGGTCGATGCCGATGATCAGGCCGACGCCGTCGACGAGCGCGGGCTTGTGCGACTGGAGTCCGCTGGCGAGCACCGCGATACCGGAGCCGGAGACACCCGCGGCGCCCTTCGACGCGACCATCATGAACAGCAGCAGGCCGATCTGCTGGCCGATGGCGAGGGGCTGGTCCATGGCGTCCGCGATGAACAGCGAGGCCATGGTCAGGTAGATCATCGTCCCGTCGAGGTTGAACGAGTACCCGGTCGGCACGGTGATGCCGACGACGGGACGGCTGACGCCCAGGTGCTCCATCTTCGCGATGAGCCGCGGCAGCGCGGACTCGGAGGACGAGGTGGACAGGATCAGCAGGAACTCGCGGCCCAGGTACTTCAGGAGCGCGAACAGGTTGTACCCGGTGGCCAGGCGCAGCAGGGTCCCGAGGACCACGACGACGAACAGGATGCAGGTCACGTAGAAGCCGAGCATGATCGTGGCCAGCGCCTTCAGCGCGTCCACACCGGTCTCGCCGATGACGGCCGCCATCGCGCCGAACGCGCCGACGGGCGCGGCCCACATGATCATGCCGAGGACGCGGAAGACCAGCTTCTGGATGTGCTCGACGCCCTTGAGGACCGGCTGGCCGGCCTTGCCCATGGCCTGCAGCGCGAAGCCGACGAGCAGTGCGACCAGGAGTGTCTGGAGCACCTGTCCCTCGGTGAACGCCGAGACCAGGGTCATCGGGATGATCCCGAGGACGAAGTCGACGGGGCCCTCGGCGGCGTCCTTCGCCGCGCTGTGGCCGACGTCCTTCACGGCCTGCGTGAGGTGCATGCCGTCGCCCGGGTGCAAAATGTTGCCCACCACCAGGCCGATGGCCAGCGCGACCACCGACATGACCATGAAGTAGCCGAGGGCGAGCCCGCCGACCTTGCCGATCTTGGCGGCCTTGCGGACGGAACCGACGCCGAGCACGATCGTGCAGAAGATGATCGGCGAGATCATCATCTTGATCAGGGCCACGAAGCCGGTGCCGACCGGCTTGAGCTCCTTGGCGAAGTCCGGCCAGATGAAGCCGACCGCGATGCCCAGCAGGACGGCACCGATGACGGCGATGTACAGATAGTGGGTGCGGTCTCGCTTGGTGGCGGGTGCCACCTGGGTCTCGGCCACGGGTGCCTCCTGACGACGGTGTCTGGCGTGCGGCGTACTGCGTACGGGGAACCTGCACGTACGCGCCATCCGTGCGGCTCACGTCTGGCGAATCACGGTGACTATCTCCCGGCTTGTGAGGGCCGTCACCCTTCCGTTCATTTAGTTCGCGCTTATACGTTCAAGTAGTTCACGCTTAAACGTTCAGGCCCGTACGAGAGGCACACTGGGCCCATGCGCTTCCCCTTCCCGCCACGCGTCCGCAGCCTGGCCGGCCAGCTCTTCGCGATGCAGGTCGTCCTGGTCGCCGTCGTGGTCGCGGGGTGCGCGCTGTTCACGTACATCAGCGACGGCAGCCAGGCCGAGGCCGCCGCCACGCGCCAGGCCACGGCGGCGGCCCGCGCGGTCGCGGACGCGCCCTCCGTCCGCGCGGCGATCACCGGGGGCGGCGACCCGACCCGCACACTCCAGCCGTACGCGACCGACGTCCAGCGCCACACCGGCGTGGACTTCGTCACGATCATGGATCCGCACGGCATCCGCTGGACGCACCCCGACGAGCGCCGCATCGGCGAGCGCTTCCTCGGCCACATCGGGCCCGCCCTGCGCGGCCGGACCTTCTCGGAGACGTACACGGGCACGCTCGGCCCGTCCGTGCGGGTGGTGACCCCGGTCATGTCGGGGCAGCGGATCATCGGCCTGGTCAGCGCGGGCATCACCGTCGACGAGATCAGCGCCCAGGCACGCGGCCAGGTCATCGCCCTCGCCGGCGTCGCGGTGGGCGCTCTCGTCCTCGGCGGCATCGGCACGTACGTCATCAACGCCCGGCTGCGGCGGCACACCCACGGCATGAACGCGACCGAGCTCAGCCGCATGCACGCCTACCACCAGGCGGCGCTGCACGCGGTGCGCGAGGGTCTGGTGATGCTCGACGGGCAGCGCCGGATCGCGCTCATCAACGACGGGGCGCGCGAGCTGCTCGGCGTAGGCGACGAGGCCGTCGGGCGCAACGTCGCGGAACTCGGCCTGCCCACTCCGCTCACGGGCGCGCTCCTCGCTGCGGAGCCCCGCGTCGACGAGGTGCACCTCACCACCGACCGCGTCGTCGTCGTCAACACCTCCCCCGTCTCCAGCGGCGACCGGCGCGGCACCGTGGTGACCCTGCGCGACCACACCGAGCTCCAGGCGCTCATGGGCGAGCTGGACTCGGAGCGGGGCTTCACGCAGGCGCTGCGCTCGCAGGCCCACGAGGCCGCGAACCGGCTCCACACCGTCGTCTCGCTCATCGAGCTTGACCGGGCCGACGAGGCGGTCGACTTCGCGACGGCCGAACTGGAGCTGGCGCAGACCCTCACCGACCAGGTCGTCGCCGCCGTGAACGAGCCGGTGCTCGCCGCGCTCCTGCTCGGCAAGACCGCGCAGGCCAACGAGCACGGCGTGGAGCTGGAGATATCCGAGGACAGCCGCATCGACGACGGCCTGGTGCCGCCCACCCTGCCGGCCCGCGACCTCGTGACGATCCTCGGCAACCTGCTCGACAACGCGGTCGACGCGGCACAGGGCTCCCCCCACGCGAAGGTGACGGTCACGGCCCGCGCGCAGGACGACACCCTGCTGCTGCGGGTCACGGACACGGGCCCGGGTGTCGCCGACGGCCACACGGACGCGGTCTTCGAGCGGGGCTGGTCCACCAAGCCGGCCGGTCCCGGCGGGCGCGGCCTCGGTCTCGCGCTCGTCCAGCAGTCCGTCGCCCGTAACTCCGGCACCCTGACCCTGGCCGAGTCCCCCACGGGCGGCGCACAGTTCACTGTCGTCCTGCCCCTCCAGCGCACGAGCGCGACCACGCCCACGGGAGGCACCACGTGACCGATCCCGACGCCACCGGCGGCACCATTCGCGTACTGGTCGTCGAGGACGACCCCGTGGCCGCCGACGCCCATGTCCTGTACGTGAACCGGGTCCCCGGCTTCACCGCGATCGGCAAGGCGCACACAGCCGCCGAGGCGCACCGCGCCCTGGAGCGCACCCAGGTCGACCTGCTCCTCCTCGACCTGCACCTCCCCGACGGCCACGGTCTCCAGCTGGCGCGCTCGCTGCGGGCGGCCGGCCATCACACGGACGTGATCGCGGTGACCTCGGCCCGCGATCTCACGGTGGTCCGCGAAGGGGTCTCGCTCGGCGTGGTGCAGTACGTACTGAAGCCCTTCACGTTCCCGACGCTGCGCGACCGGCTCGTGCGCTACGCGGAGTTCCGGGCGGCGGCGGGCGAGGCGGGCGGCCAGGACGAGGTCGACCGCGCCCTGGCCACGCTGCGCGCCCCCGGTCCGGCCGCGCTGCCCAAGGGGCTGAGCGCACCGACGCTGGAGCGCGTCACGCGAACGCTGCGCGCCGCTCCCGAGGGTCTGACCGCCGCGGCGGCCGCCGAGTCCGTGGGCATCTCGCGCATCACGGCCCGCCGCTACCTGGAGCATCTCGTCGAGTCGGGCCGGGCCGCCCGCAGCCCCCAGTACGGCCAGGTGGGCCGACCTGAGCTGCACTACCGCTGGCTCAAGACGGTCTAGACCATTGGTCAACCACCCACTCCTGCACGGGGATTGACCTTGGTCCGACCCCGCCCGTACGTTCACCGGGCAGCCCCGCTCGGCAAGCCGGCCGGCGGCGGCCCGTAGGAGGTCGTGCCCGTGCGCCCCACCGCTCCAGTGCTCCTCAGCGCCACTCTGCTCGTCGCCGCGACCGGCCTGACGGCCTGTAGCAGCGGCTCCGGGGACGACCCGGACACCGTCAGGATCTCCTTCAAGCAGTCGACCGACAATCAGATACGTGTCATGGACAAGTACCTGGCGTCGATGAAGACGCAGTTCGAGAAGGACCATCCGGGCAAGAAGGTGAAGCTGGTACCGATCAAGGCGCCGGACTCCGAGTACTACACCAAGCTCCAGCAGATGCTGCGCTCCCCGAAGACAGCACCCGACCTGGTCTACGAGGACACGTTCCTCATCAACTCGGACATCACCAGCGGGTACCTGAAGCCGCTCGACTCGTACCTCGCCAAGTGGCCCGACTGGAACCAGTTCATCGACACGGCGAAGAACGCGGCCAAGGCCCAGGACGGCAAGACGTACGGCGTCCCGGACGGCACGGACACCCGCGGACTCTGGTACGACAAGGGCATCTTCGCGAAGGCCGGCATCAAGACGCCCTGGCAGCCGAAGAGTTGGGACGAGGTCCTCGACACGGCTCGCACGATCAAGAAGAAGGTCCCCTCCGTCACCCCGCTCAACGTCTACACGGGCAAGCCCGGCGGCGAGCAGTCGGCGATGCAGGGCTTCGAGATGCTCCTGTACGGGACGGGCACCGGGTCGGGCGCCGCGGACCCGCTGTACGACAAGTCGTCCAACAAGTGGATCACCGCGGGCAAGCCGTTCAAGGACGCGCTGACGTTCGTGAAGACGGTCTACGGCGAGAAGCTCGGCCCCGACGTCGCCGACGCCCTCGACCCGAACATCGGCACCCGGGTCCGCGGCGAGCTGCTCCCCAAGAGCAAGCTGGCGATCAACCTCGACGGTTCCTGGCTCCCGCAGGACTGGCTGAAGGGCAGCGGCCACGAGTGGCCCGAGTGGTCGCAGAAGCTGGGTCTCGCGCACATGCCGACGCAGAACGGCCAGGCGCCGGGCAAGGTCAGCATGTCGGGCGGCTGGACCTGGTCGATCCCGTCGAAGGCGTCCAACCCCGACCTGGCCTTCGAGTTCATCAAGACGATGCAGACCAAGGCCAACGCCCAGAAGTGGTACATCGCCAACTCGGGCATCGCGGTCCGTAAGGACGTCGCGGCCGACCCGGCGTATGTGAAGGCGCAGCCCGGCATCAAGTTCTTCACGGACCTGGTGGCATCGACCCACTACCGGCCCGCATACCCCGCCTACCCGAAGGTCTCCACGGCGATCCAGGAAGCGATGGAGTCGGTCACGACGGGCGACAGCTCGGTCGAGAAGGCGGCGAGCACGTATGACGAGCAGCTGAAGACGGCGACGGACGGCAAGGTGACATCCAAGTGAAGGCGGGGCGGGGCGGTGTACGCCGCCCCCTGACACGCGCCCTGCCCCTGGCCCCTTCCCTGGTCCTGCTGCTGCTCTTCCTGGCCGGCCCGATCGCGTACTGCGCGTACATCGCCTTCACGGACCTGCAGTTGACGGGTCAGGCCCGCTCCTCCTTCGTGGGCTTCGACAACTTCACGGCCGCGTTCAAGGACGACGCGTTCCTGAACGCGGTCTGGCTCACGCTCGTCTTCACGGTCCTGTCCTCGCTCATCGGCCAGAACACGCTGGGTCTCGCCCTGGCCGCGCTCATGCAGCGCGCGTCGAAGACGGTCCGCACGGTCACGGGCGCGGTCGTGGTCTGCGCGTGGGTCCTGCCGGAGGTCGTCGCGGGCTTCCTCCTCTACGCGTTCTTCCGCCGCGAGGGCACGCTGAACGCGATCCTGGACTGGCTCCATCTCCCCACCCAGAACTGGCTGTTCACGCTGCCGATCCTCGCGGTGTCCTTCGCGAACGTGTGGCGCGGGACGGCGTTCTCCATGCTGGTCTACTCGGCGGCGCTCGGCGAGATACCCAAGGAGATCACCGAGGCTGCGGAGATGGACGGCGCGGGCGGCTGGCGCCGCATGTGGCACATCACGCTCCCGATGATCCGCCGCTCCATCGGCACGAACCTCATGCTGAACACCCTGCAGACGCTGTCCGTCTTCGGCCTGATCTGGGTGATGACGCGGGGCGGCCCCGGAAACCGCAGCCAGACCCTGCCCCTGTTCATGTACGAGCAGGCCTTCCAGAAGAGCATGATCGGCTACGGCACGGCGGTCGCCCTGCTCCTGCTGGTCGTCGGCTCGCTGTTCTCGCTGGTCTATATGCGCCTGCTGCGCTCGGAGGCCTGAGTGTCCTCACCCCGCACCGTCCGCCACCGCCTCGCGGCCGACGCCGGACTACTGATCGTCGCCGCGGCCTTCGTCCTGCCGCTGGCGTGGGTGGTCCTCTCCGCGATCGACCCGCGCGCGAACCTCCAGGTGAAGATCCCCGACGGGGTCACCCTGGACAACTTCGACGCGGTCCTCACCCCCGACATCACCTTCACGCCGCTCCTCAACAGCCTTCTGCTGTGCGGGGGCGCGACCCTGCTGACGGTGGCGAGCGCGGCGCTCGCGGCGTACCCGCTGTCCCGCTACCGCTCGCGCTTCAACAACCCGTTCCTGGCGACGGTCCTGTTCGCGACGTGCCTGCCCATCACGGCGATCATGGTCCCGGTCTACGCGCTCTTCGTGCAGGTCAACCTGATCGACACCATGCAGGGCACGATCTTCTTCTTCGCGGCGTCCCAACTCCCGTTCGCCATCTGGCTGATGAAGAACTTCATGGACGGCGTCCCGAAGGAACTGGAGGAAGCGGCCTGGACCGACGGAGCGTCCTCGTTCCAGTCCCTGATCCGGATCGTGCTCCCCCTGATGGGCCCGGGGGTAGCAGTAGTCACGGTCTTCTCGTTCGTCATGATGTGGGGCAACTTCTTCGTCCCCTTCATGCTCCTGCTCACCCCCGAACAGATGCCGGCCTCGGTCAGCATCAACGACTTCTTCGGCAACCGGGGCACCGTGGTCTACGGCCAGCTCGCGGCCTTCTCGATCATCTACTCGACGCCGGTGATCCTGCTGTACGTCCTGGTGGCCCGGCGCTTCGGCGGGGGGTTCGCGCTGGGGGGTGCGGTGAAGGGGTGACGGGTTCACTCCCCGGCCCGTCACCCCACTCCCACTCGGTCCGATACGTGGACGAGGGTGATGTCCTCACCAGCGCCGGGCCGGCCCGGGCCCCGACCTCTGCCTGCACAGGTCCGGCGCGACCTCGGCGCCGCGAACAACCTCCGCCACCACTTCCTCAAGCGGGTCGGGGTCGCGCCGGGGGACTACCGGAGGTCGTTCCCGAGGTCCGTGCCGACGCGGGGTCGCACCTTCTCGCGTACGACGGAGAAGAGGACGACGAAGGCGGCGGCGAGGAGTGAGAGCAGTACCTGCTTGCGTCCGGCTTCGTCGGTGAGCATGTAGACGAGGACGAACGAGATCATCGCGATGGTGACCCACGTCAGATACGGGAAGAGCCACATCTTCACGACGAGCTTTTCGGGCTGTTCGCGCAGGATGATGCCGCGCATCCGCAGTTGCGTGAAGCAGATCATCAGCCACACGAACAGGGCCACCGCGCCCGAGGAGTTGAGCAGGAAGTCGAAAACGGTGTCTTGCCACTGGTAGTTGAACCAGACGGCGACGAAGCCGAAGACGACGGAGCCGAGGATGGCGGCCTGCGGCACTCCGCGGGAGTTGGTGCGGGCGAAGGCCTTGGGCGCGTCACCGCGCTGGCCGAGCGAGAACGCCATGCGGGAGGCGGTGTAGAGGCCGGAGTTGAGACAGGACAGGACAGCGGTCAGGACGATGACGTTCATGACCTGGCCGGCATGGGGGATGCCGATGGAGTTGAGCGCGGCGACGTAGGAGCCGTCCTTGAGGATCGACTTGTCGTTCCACGGCAGCAGCGTCAGGACGACGAAGATCGAGCCGAGGTAGAAGACGCCGATACGCCAGATCACGCTGTTCGTGGCCTTGGTGACGGCACGCTGCGGGTCCTCGGACTCGCCGGCGGCCAGCGTGACGATCTCGCTGCCCATGAAGGAGAAGACGACCATGAGGACGCCGGTGAGGATCGACCCGGCGCCGTTGGGCATGAATCCGCCCGCGTCCGTCAGGTGTGCGAACCCGGCACCCGGGTTGTCCGAGCCCGGCAGCACGCCGAACACGGCGAGCAGGCCGATGATCACGAACCCGCCGATCGCGACGACCTTGATGCCCGCGAACCAGAACTCGAATTCACCGTAGGAGCCGACCGAGACCAGGTTGGTCGCGGTGAGCACCACCATCACGATGAGTGCCCAGCCCCACTGCGGGACGGCGGGTATCCAGCCGTTGAGGATGACGGCTCCGGCGGTGGCCTCGACGGCGAGGACGACGACCCAGAAGAACCAGTAGAGCCAGCCGATGGAGAAACCGGCCCAGCGGCCGAGTGCCTGGTCGGCGTAGGCGGAGAAGGAGCCGGAGGTCGGCCGTGCGGCGGCCATCTCGCCGAGCATCCGCATCACGAGGACGACCATCGTGCCGACGAGTGCGTACGAGACGAGGATGGCGGGTCCGGCGGCGGCGATGCCGGAGCTGGAGCCGACGAAGAGGCCGGCGCCGATGACGCCACCGATGGCGATCATGGACAGATGGCGGTTCTTCAGCCCGGCCTGAAGGCCGTCGGAGGGCGGAGTCTGCTCCGGATCCTCGGACAACTGCTCCCTGCTGGTGGTCGGTTGCGCGCTCATGAATTCCTCTGTGGTTCGAAGGAGTCTGGGCATGGGTGGAGCAGGTGATCTCCGGGTCAGGTCGCGCGAAGGCGCCGCGCAAAGGGCGGCACGATGGAGGCGTCCCGGAACGGGTATCGCTGCACGGCGCGGTGCGGGCGAGGCGCACCGTGTGGCCCTGTGGGGCGTTGAACGCAACGGATGCGCGCCGTTTTTTTCAGCGATGGAGATCGTCCAGCTCAAAAGCCGACTTGGTGGCCTGGACGTCCCTTCAAGGGCATGACGCTAAGCCATTCACGCGAAATTTGCACCCCATGTGTTTTGCGCGAAAGGCCGGCCCGGACTTCTTGCCGCCGCCGATGCCGGGCACCGCCTCGGCTTTTGAGCATCTGTAAGAATTCCGGGCGACGAGTGCGTGGCATCTGTCCATGGCTGGCGGGAAGAGCCGGTCCTACCTTCGCCCTACGCGAGTTTGCGAGCCGGGCGATCCCCGGCAGTCCTCGCAGGCCGGGTCGGCCCAACTTGGGGGCCGGCGAGCCCCGGCCCTTCTACTGAACCGGATCCCCACCGAACTGATCCTCGTACGCATCCCGTTCGGCGGGCGTACGCACGCACCTGATTCGACGGGAGTGGACACGTGACCGCTGAGCGGTACTTCGTCGTGATCGGCGGCGAAGTGGCACGCCGTGTCTGCGGTTTCCTGCGGTCGGCGGGACACCTCGTACGCCACCTTCCGCACCCCACGGACGCGGGCCTGCACCGGGCGCTCGACCCCGAGGCCGACCGGCAGGACGTGGCGGGCGTCGCGATCCTGCTCGACGACGACGTCGAGTCACTGCGCTACGCCCTCGCGGTCGAGCACATCTGCCCGGGCGTGCCGCTGGTGGTGTCGGTCTTCGACCGGACGGTCGCCGAGCAACTCGTGCGCGTGGTCCCCAACTGCCGGGTCACGTCCCCGGCCGAAGTCGCCGCTCCTGTCCTGCTCGCCGCTTGCCTGCAGCCCGACCTGCTGGCCCTCAGCCGGACTCCTTCCGGTTACGTGGGAGCCCGCTGGGAGGGAGACGGCGTGCGGCAGGAGACGTACCGACCGTCGCGCTCCCTGAGGTACCGGGCCCGGCTCGGGAAGATCAGGGGGCAGCTGCGACCGCACGACGGCAGTTCGCGCATCATGCTGACGGGCCTGGCCGGTCTGCTCGCGGTGCTGCTGGCGGACTGGACGTGGGCCGTCACGCTCCATCACCGGCCGCCGGTGGAAGCCTTCTTCGAGGCGGTGCGGACCGTGGCGACCGTGGGCCCCGTGTCCGGGCACGGCACCGACTCCTATCTCCTGTTCGCCGCCCTCGCGATGCTGGTCACCATCGTCTTCACCGCCGTCTTCATCGCCGGGATGGTCGACCGCCTCCTGGCGCCCCGTGGGACCGGCGTGGTCGGCTCCCGGGCGCTGCCCAGGTCGGGCCATGTGGTGGTCGTGGGCCTCGGGCAGGTGGGGCTGCGGCTCTGCACCCGGCTGCAGGAGCTCGGCGTCGGCGTGATCGCCGTGGAGCGCGACCCTGCGGCCCCCAACCTGCGCCTTGCCAGAGCCCTCCGGATCCCCGTGGTCGTCGCCGACGCCAGTGACAGGTTCGTGCTGCGCAAGCTCAGCCTCCACAGGGCTCGGGCCATGGCCGCCGTCGCCTCCGACGATCTGGACAACATCGCGGTCTCCGTGGCCGCACGGGCGGTCGCGCCCGATCTGCGCGTGGTGATCCGGGCGGGCGATCACGAGGCCATCGCCGAGACCCAGTCCCTGTTCCGCATCGGCATCGTCCACGACTTGGGCAGTCTGAGCGCGGCGTACACGACGGCCGGCCTGACCGGGCTGCGGCCGCGCGGCGTCGTAGCCCACGGCAGGCGGCTCCTGGTGGAGTCCATGACCGGTACGTTCCTCGAGTGGCCGCACGCGGTCCGGTGCGATCACCGGCAGGACGGGCATCCGCAGGACGGTTCCGCTGCCCCGCGTGAGAAGTCCGCCAGGTGGGGTTCACCGAGTGCGACATAGGGTGGGAAAGAGGACATGACTTTCCGTCGTTGTCGACAGGGGCTGCGCAGCGCCGCCGGGCAGGTATTCGTCCTGCAGATCGTGATCGTGGTGCTGCTGGTCACAGCTGCCGTGACGGCCCTGGTGCTGCTGGCGGGAAGCGACAGCAGGCGGGAGGCCGAGGGCCAGTCGTTGACCGCGGCCGAGACGTTCGCGAACGCGCCGGGCATGGTGCAGGCGCTGGGCAGCAAGGATCCGACGGCGGTGCTGCAGCCGCGCGCCGAAGCGGCTCGTGAGCGGTCGGGCGTCGACTTCATCGTGGTCATGGACACGGACGGGATTCGTTACACGCACCCGGACCCGTCCCGGATCGGCGAGAAGTTCATCGGCACTATCAAGCCGTCGCTGGCGGGCCGCACCACTGTGGAGAAGGCCGAGGGGCCCGTCAGGCGCGGGGTACGGACGCAGGTCGTCCAGGCGGTGGTCCCGGTGACCGACGACCACGGCTCGGTCGTCGGCCTGGTATCCGCCGGGCTTACCGTCCAGGAAGTGTCCGGACTGGCCTCCCGGCAGCTGCCGATCATCTTCGGTGCGGGCGCGGCCGCACTCGTCGTGGCCACCGTGGGCACGGCAGTGGTGTCGCGGCGACTGCGGCGGCAGACCCACGGCCTGGGCCCGGCTGAGATGACGCGGATGTACGAGCACAACGACGCGGTGCTGCACGCGGTGCGGGAGGGCGTCCTTATCGTCGACTCCGACGGGCGGCTGCTGCTGGCCAACGACGAGGCGCGGCGGCTCCTGGACCTTCCGCCTCAGACGGAGCGGCGGCACGTGGGGGAGCTCGGCCTCGATGGGGAGACGGCGCGGCTCCTCGCCTCGGGTGAGTCGGTCACGGACGCGGTGCGGCTGGCGGGGGACAGGCTCCTCGCGGTGAACATGCGGCCCACGGCCCCGTACGGCGGGCAGGCGGGCAGCGTGGTGACGCTGCGGGACACCACGGAGCTCGCGACGGTCACGGGGCGGGCCGAGGTGGCCCGGGAACAGCTCAAGCTCCTGTACGAAGCCGGCGTGCGGATCGGCACCACGCTGGACGTGGTGCGTACGGCGGAGGAGCTCGCGGAGGTGGCGGTGCCCCGGTTCGCCGACATCACGGAGGTGGACCTGCTGGACGCGGTTGAGCGTGGGCAGGAGCCTACGCGGGAGAACCGGCGGCAGATGCGGCGCACGGCGATCAGCGGCGACCGTGAGGGCCTGCCGCTCTGCCCCGTGGGCGAGGCGATCACCTTCGTGTCGACGACACCGCAGGTGCGTGCGCTGGAGTCGGGGCGAGCGGTACTGGAGGCGGATCTGCGGCAGGCGCCGGGGTGGCGGGAGCAGGATCCGGACCGGGCGCGCAGGGGGCTGGAGTACGGGCTGCATTCCTTGGTGACGGTGCCCCTGCAGGCGCGTGGTGTGGTGCTCGGGATGGCGAACTTCTTGCGGGCGGGGGATTCACCCCCGTTCGAGGCGGAGGACCTGTCCTTCGCCGAAGAGCTCGCGGCGCGGGCGGCGGTGGCCATCGACAACGCCCGCCGGTTCACCCGGGAGCACGCGATGGCGGTGACCTTGCAGCGCAGCCTGCTGCCGCGGGCACTGCCGGAGCAGGATGCCCTGGAGGTGGCCTGGCGGTACCTGCCGGCGGAGGCGGGGGTGGGCGGGGACTGGTTCGACGTCATCCCCCTGCCGGGGGCGCGCGTGGCGCTGGTGGTCGGCGACGTGGTCGGACACGGACTGCACGCGGCGGCGACCATGGGCCGGCTGCGCACCGCCGTGCACAACTTCTCCTCGCTGGACCTGCCGCCGGATGAGCTGCTTGCCCACTTGGACGACCTCGTCATGGAGATCGACAGCGAGAGAAGCACCATCGGCAGCGAGAGACGCACCGGTCACAGCGAGGGAAGCACCGGCGAAGCAGCGGAGGGGGGCCAGGAGATCGAGCGCGTGACGGGCGCGACATGCCTCTACGCGATCTACGACTCGGTGACCGGCCTGTGCACGGTGGCCCGGGCCGGACATCCGGGCCCGGTGGTGCTCCATCCCGACGGGACCCTCATGTATCCGGAAGTGCCTGCTTCCCCACCACTCGGACTGGGCGGCCACCCCTTCGAAACCGTCGAAGTGAGCCTGCCCGAGGATTCGCGCCTCGCGCTGTACACGGACGGGCTTGTGGAGAGCAGGCACCGGGACATCACCAGTGGCCTCGACCTGCTGCACCGGACGCTGCGGGACGAGGCAGGCCGCACTCCGGAGGAGACGTGCCAGGCGGTGATCGCCGCGCTGGTCCCCGCCCACCCGTCCGACGACATCGCACTGTTGGTGGCACGCACCCGGCTGCTGCCCGCGTCGAGGGTGGCGCAGTGGGAGGTCCCGTCGGATCCGGCGGCGGTGCGACTGGTGCGTGCGCAGTGCGGGGCCCGACTGCGGGAGTGGGGGCTGGAGGAGATCGGTTTCACCACGGAGCTGATCCTCAGCGAGCTGATCACCAACGCGGTCCGCCACGGCGCACCGCCGATCAAGGTGCGCCTCCTCTACGATCGCACCCTGACCTGCGAGGTCTCCGATGGTTCGAACACCTCCCCGCACCTGCGACGGGCCAAGGCCACCGACGAGGGCGGGCGGGGACTGTTCCTGGTGGCCCAGTTCTCACAGCGGTGGGGGACGCGGTACACCCCGGGCGGCAAGGTCATCTGGACGGAACAGTCACCGGACGCCACCGTTGCCGCCCCCGCGGACGACGTGTCGGTCGACGCACTCCTCGATCAGTTCGACGACCCCGTCCTCTGACCGCCTGGTTCGACTGCCCCGCTCCCGGGGCACCCTTCCGGCCAACGCGGCCGGTTCCGTACGTTCACACAACAAGTAACCCGGTGCGAACAGACCGTAGCCAAGCCCCCATCCCCCACTTAACGTGTGCCCGTGCACCCAAGCGACTCCGCCCCGCCCTTCAACGCCCCGGCCGCCCGGCACCACCGTGAAGCCCTCGGTATGGCACCCGGGCATGTCGCGTACGGCATGCGCGCCTCGTACGGCCAGCATCACGTCACGCCCGACACGATCATCGCCTGGGAGCGCGGGCTCGCCTCGCCGACGGCGGCGGAACTCACCGCTCTCGCGGGCGCCCTGTGGTGTTCGCCGGGGGATCTCATTGGCGCGGCGCGGACGCTGCGCGAGCACCGGATGGCCCGCGGCATGGCGCCGGAGGACGTGGCGCGCACGGTGGGGGTGGAGATCCACTCGTATCTGCGGATGGAGGAGACCGGTGAGTGGCGCGGCAACGAGCGCCAGTCGGCCGCCCTCGCCGAGGTGCTCGGTCTGACGCCGCCCGACTTCGCGACCGTCACCGGCCGCAATGACCAACTGGCCGATCTCCTGCGCAGCGCGGTGACCACGCGCTGGCAGGCCTACACGCGTCCGGTCGCCAAGCTCGTCCCCGTGCACAAGGGTCAACTGGAGAAAGCGCTCCAGGAGATGCAGCTCGAGTACCAGGCGCTGATGGCCGCGACGCTCAGCTGGGGCGGCGGTTCGGGACGCGACTCGGGCGAGGCCGGGCGGGAGTTCCTCGACGGGATCCTCGACGACTTCTGGTCGAGGACGCACACGTCGTAGGCGGTAACCGGACCTAGCTGGACCTAGCCGGACCTAGCCGGACCGTGGAGCTCTAGAAGACCGATTCCGCCTCGTCCATGCGGTCCTTCGGCACCGTCTTCAGCTCGGCGACGGCCTCGGCGAGCGGGACCATCTCGATCTCCGTGCCGCGCAGCGCCGTCATGCAGCCGGAGACGCCCCGGTGCGCGGCCTCGACCGCGTGCCAGCCGAAGCGCGTGGCGAGGACCCTGTCGTACGCGGTCGGGGTGCCGCCGCGCTGGACGTGGCCGAGAATGACCGGCTTCGCCTCCTTGCCGAGGCGCCGCTCCAGCTCGAACGCGAGGGCCGTGCCGATGCCCTGGAAGCGCTCGTGGCCGAACCGGTCGATCGCACCGGTCTGGTAGTCCATCGTGCCCTCGGCAGGGTGCGCGCCCTCGGCCACGCAGATGACGGCGAACTTCTTGCCGCGCGAGAAGCGTTCCTCGACCATCTTGACCAGGTCGGCCGGGTCGAAGGGCCGCTCGGGCAGGCAGATGCCGTGCGCGCCGCCCGCCATGCCGGACTCCAGGGCGATCCAGCCGGCGTGCCGGCCCATGACCTCGACGACCATGACGCGCTGGTGGGACTCGGCGGTGGTCTTCAGCCGGTCCATGGCCTCCGTGGCGACACCGACGGCGGTGTCGAAGCCGAAGGTACGGTCCGTGGCGGAGATGTCGTTGTCGATGGTCTTCGGGACACCGACGACGGGCAGGCCCGCGTCGGCGAGCATGCGGGCCGCGGTCAGCGTGCCCTCGCCGCCGATGGGGATGAGGACGTCGAAGCCGATCTCGGTGGCGAGTTCCTTGGCGTTCTCGCAGGCGGCGCGGAAGCGGTCGCGCTCGAGCCGGGAGGAGCCGAGGACGGTGCCGCCGCGGGCGAGGATGCCGCTCACGGCGTTCAGGTCGAGGGTGCGGTAGCGGCCCTCGAGCAGTCCCGCGTAACCGTCCTCGAAGCCGATCACCTCGTCGCCGTGGTGCGTCACGGCGCGGTGCACGACCGACCGGATCACTGCGTTCAGGCCAGGACAGTCACCGCCGGCGGTGAGAACTCCGATACGCATCGTGCGTGTCTCCTGCTCGCTGTTGAGACTTGTGAGCCGTTCCGATTCTTTCACGGCCGTGGGGGCGATGGTGGTCGGCGCCGGGCGCGCAGGCCCGTGCGGCTTGCGTTCCGGGCCTTTCGACCCCCGGACCAGGGCCTTTGTCCGGCGGGCGACCTAGCCACCCCCGGAGGTATTGTCAAGGGGGCACGGCTACGACTTTCATCAGAGGCCGGTTCAGCGGCCGAATCACTGCGGCAGAGGCCACTTCTCTGCGGCCCGTCCAGCGAAAGGGAGAGCACGCGTGACGCGCAGCGTGTACGTGACCGGGATCGACCGGGGTGACGGCCGGCAGGTCGTGGAGCTGGGAGTCATGGAGCTCCTGACCCGGCAGGTCGACCGGGTGGGCGTCTTCCGCCCGCTCGTCCACGACGGTCCCGACCGGCTCTTCGATCTGCTGCGGGCGCGCTACCGCCTCTCCCAGGACCCGGCGACGGTCTACGGCCTCGACTACCACGAGGCGTCGGCCGTCCAGGCCGAGCAGGGCACCGACGAACTGGTCTCGCGCCTCGTGGACCGCTTCCACCAGGTCGCCCGCGACTACGAGGTCGTCCTCGTCCTCGGCACGGACTTCGCCGACACACAGCTCCCCGACGAACTGGCCGTCAACGCCCGCCTCGCCAACGAGTTCGGGGCGTCCGTCATCCCGGTGGTGGGCGGCCGCAAGCAGACCCCGGAGTCCGTGCACGCCGAGACCCGCAACGCGTACCGCGCGTACGAGGTCCTCGGCTGCGACGTGCTCGCGATGGTCGTGAACCGGGTGGCGGCGCAGGACCGCGAGGAGATACGCGACCGCCTCGAGGCCCATCTGCCGGTGCCCACCTACGTACTGCCGGACGAGCCCGCCCTGTCCGCGCCGACGGTCTCGCAGATCGCGCAGGCGCTCGGCGGCGAGGTGCTGCTCGGCGACGACGCGGGGCTCGCGCGCGACGCGCTCGACTTCGTGTTCGGCGGCGCGATGCTGCCGGCGTTCATCAAGGCGCTGACGCCGGGCTGTCTCGTCGTGACGCCCGGGGACCGCGCCGACCTCGTGGTGGGTTCGCTCGCCGCGCACAGCGCCGGCACCCCGCCGATAGCGGGCGTCCTGCTGACCCTCGACGAGCGGCCGGGCGAGGAGATCCTGACGCTCTCCGACCGCCTCGCGCCCGGCACGCCGGTGGTGGCGGTGCAGGGCGGCTCCTTCCCCACCGCGGGTGAACTGTTCTCCATGGAGGGCAAGTTGAACGCGGCGACGCCCCGCAAGGCGGAGACGGCGCTCGGTCTCTTCGAGCGGTGGGTCGACACGGCCGGCCTGCTGGAGCGCGTCTCGGCGCCGAGCAGCGACCGCGTCACCCCGATGATGTTCGAGCACAAGCTCCTGGAGCGGGCCCGCGCCGACAGGCGCCGCGTCGTGCTGCCCGAGGGCACCGAGGAGCGCGTCCTGCGCGCGGCGGACGTCCTGCTGCGCCGCGGGGTGTGCGACCTGACGCTGCTCGGCCCGGTGGAGCAGATCCGCAAGAAGGCCGCCGACCTGGGCGTCGACCTGGTGGACACGCAGCTCATCGACCCGGACACGTCCGAGCTGCGGGACCGGTTCGCCGCCGAGTACGCGCAGCTGCGCGCCCACAAGGGCGTCACCGTCGAGCTCGCGTACGACGTGGTGGCGGACGTCAACTACTTCGGGACGCTGATGGTGCAGGGCGGCCTGGCGGACGGCATGGTGTCGGGTTCCGTGCACTCGACGGCCGCGACGATCCGCCCCGCCTTCGAGATCATCAAGACGAAGCCGGACGCCGACATCGTGTCCTCCGTCTTCTTCATGTGCCTCGCCGACAAGGTCCTTGTGTACGGCGACTGCGCGGTGAACCCGGACCCGGACGCGCAGCAGCTCGCCGACATCGCCGTCCAGGCGGCCGCCACCGCCGAGCAGTTCGGCGTGGATCCGCGGATCGCGATGCTGTCGTACTCGACGGGCACGTCGGGTTCGGGCGCGGACGTCGACAAGGTGCGCCGGGCCACGGATCTGGTGCGCGAGCGGCGCACCGATCTGAAGATCGAGGGCCCCATCCAGTACGACGCCGCCGTCGAGCCGTCGGTGGCGGCGACCAAGCTGCCCGGCTCGGAGGTCGCGGGCCAGGCCAGCGTGCTGATCTTCCCCGACCTGAACACCGGCAACAACACGTACAAGGCTGTTCAGCGTTCGGCACGCGCAATCGCCGTCGGCCCGGTCCTGCAGGGGCTGCGCAAGCCGGTCAACGACCTGTCGCGCGGCGCGCTCGTGCAGGACATCGTCAACACGGTCGCCATCACGGCGATCCAGGCCCAGACGCCGGCCTCCTGACCCCTACGAAGAGGTAAGCACCTGTGACCTCCCACCCGTCGCCCACCACCGCCCTGCCTGACGAGCTTCGCTCGGCCCCCCTGGCTACCCGAGTTCTCGTCCTCAACTCCGGTTCCTCGTCGCTGAAGTACCAGCTGCTCGACATGGAGAGCGGCGCCCGGCTCGCCGTGGGCCTTGTCGAGCGCATCGGCGAGGAGACGTCCCGCCTCAAGCACACACCGCTGACCGGGGACGGCGGCGAGGCGCGCGAGGTGAACGGCCCGATCGCCGACCACGACGCGGCCCTGAAGGCGGTCGCCGCGGAGCTGGCCCGCGACGGGATGGGCCTGGACTCCTCCGAACTCGCCGCGATCGGCCACCGTGTGGTGCACGGCGGCATGTTCTTCACCGAGCCGACCGTCATCGACGACGCGGTCCTCGCGGAGATCGAGCGGCTGATCCCGGTCGCGCCGCTGCACAACCCGGCCAACCTCACGGGCATCCGCACCGCGATGGCGCTGCGCCCCGACCTGCCGCAGGTCGCCGTCTTCGACACGGCGTTCCACACGACGATGCCGGAGTCGGCGGCGCGCTACGCGATCGACGTGAAGACCGCCGACGAGCACCGCATCCGCCGCTACGGCTTCCACGGCACCTCGCACGCGTACGTGTCCCGCAAGGCGGCCGAGCTCCTCGGCAAGGCCCCCGAGGAGGTCAACGTCATCGTCCTGCACCTGGGCAACGGCGCCTCGGCGTCGGCGGTGCGCGGCGGCCTGTGCGTGGACACTTCCATGGGCCTGACGCCCTTGGAGGGCCTGGTGATGGGGACGCGTTCGGGCGATGTGGACCCGGCCGTCATCTTCCATTTGATGCGGGTGGGCAACATGTCCGCCGACGAGATCGACGTACTGCTCAACAAGAAGAGCGGTCTGGTCGGTCTCTGCGGCGACAACGACATGCGGGAGATCCGCCGCCGTGTCGACGAGGGCGACGAGGAGGCGCGGCTCGCCTTCGACATCTACGTCCACCGTCTGAAGAAGTACATCGGCGCGTACTACGCGGTGCTCGGCCGGGTGGATGCGGTGGCGTTCACGGCGGGGGTCGGGGAGAACGCGGCGCCGGTGCGCGAAGCTGCCGTGGCGGGCCTGGAGGAGCTGGGCCTCGCGGTCGACGGCGAGCTCAATTCCGTACGTTCCGACGAACCGCGGCTGATCTCGCCGGAGTACGCGCGGGTGGCTGTCGCAGTCGTCCCGACCGACGAGGAACTGGAGATCGCGCGGCAGACCTACGCCCTCGTGCACGACTCCGCGTCCCGCAACGACTGAGCGCACCACCGCCCATTTGTAGATTCCACCAGACGGAATATTCCGTAGCGAAACAAACCGATAGGATCGCCCCCATGCGCCGTTCCAAAATCGTCTGCACGCTGGGCCCCGCCGTCGACTCCGAAGAGCAGCTCGTTGCGCTGATCGAAGCCGGCATGAATGTGGCCCGCTTCAACTTCAGCCATGGCACGCACGCCGAGCACCAGGGGCGGTACGACCGTGTCCGGGCCGCCGCGGAGAGCACCGGCCGCGCCGTCGGCGTCCTCGCCGACCTCCAGGGCCCCAAGATCCGTCTCGAGACCTTCGCCGAAGGCCCCGTCGAGCTGGTGCGCGGTGACGAGTTCACCATCACCACCGACGATGTCCCGGGCGACAAGTCGATCTGCGGCACGACCTACAAGGGTCTGCCCGGCGATGTCTCCAAGGGCGACCAGATCCTCATCAACGACGGCAACGTCGAGCTCCGCGTCGTCGAGGTCGACGGGCCGCGCGTGAAGTCGATCGTCGTCGAGGGCGGTGTCATCTCCGACCACAAGGGCATCAACCTGCCCGGCACGGCCGTGAACGTGCCCGCGCTGTCCGAGAAGGACGTAGACGACCTGCGCTTCGCCCTGCGGATGGGCTGCGACATGGTCGCCCTGTCCTTCGTGCGCGACGCCGACGACGTCCAGGACGTCCACAAGGTGATGGACGAGGAGGGCCGCCGGGTCCCCGTCATCGCCAAGGTGGAGAAGCCGCAGGCGGTCGAGAACATGGAGGGCGTCGTCGCGGCGTTCGACGCCGTGATGGTGGCCCGCGGCGACCTCGCCGTCGAGTACCCGCTCGAGAAGGTCCCGATGGTGCAGAAGCGCCTCGTGGAGATGTGCCGCCGCAACGCCAAGCCGGTGATCGTCGCGACCCAGATGATGGAGTCGATGATCACCAACTCCCGCCCCACGCGCGCCGAGGCGTCCGATGTCGCCAACGCGATCCTGGACGGCGCGGACGCGGTCATGCTGTCCGCCGAGTCCTCCGTGGGCGCCTACCCGATCGAGACCGTGAAGACGATGTCGAAGATCGTCGTCGCGGCCGAGGGTGAGCTCCTGTCCAAGGGCCTCCAGCCGCTCGTGCCCGGCAAGAAGCCGCGCACGCAGGGCGGTTCGGTCGCCCGCGCCGCCTGCGAGATCGCCGACTTCCTGGGCGCCAAGGGCCTCGTGGCCTTCACCCAGTCCGGCGACACGGCCCGCCGCCTGTCCCGCTACCGCGCGGCCCAGCCGATCCTGGCCTTCACCACGGACGAGGGCACCCGCAACCAGCTGACGCTGAGCTGGGGCGTCGATTCGCACATCGTGCCGTACGTCGACAACACCGACGCGATGGTCGACCTGGTCGACGCCGAGATGGTGAAGCTGAACCGCTTCAACGACGGCGACACCGTCATCATCACGGCCGGTTCGCCCCCCGGCGTCCCCGGCACCACCAACATGGTCCGGGTGCACCACCTGGGCGGCGGAGAGCGCGACTGACGTCACCCCCCGAACCGCGCCGAGGGCGCCCCCTGTGGAAGGGGGCGCCCTCGGCGTTTGTGCGGCTCCCGGACGGGTCCGTGGCTGCGCGCGGCAGCGGGGTCAGCCGGTGAGGTACTGGTGGAGACCCGGCACGTGCAGGGTGCCACCGAACTGACCGGCCTGCTTGACCTTCACGTTCGTGAAGTAGATCAGCGGGATGTTCAGCGGCGGCGGGTGCTCCGCGTCGAACGTGATCGGGATCAGCCCCAGGAGGTTGCCCGAGATCGACTCCGTGTACATGGTGGTCTTCCCGTCACGGATGGTGGACGTGGTGCCCTTGCCGGCCTGGACGTGGTACGTCTTGCCGCCCGGGCCCTCGACCATCTGGTGCAGGTCACCGATGTCGGTGCCGTCCGAGATGACGTACTTCAGGACCTTCTTGACCGTGCCGTTGGGCGTGCGCACGTTCACGATGCCCTGATAGTCCGCGCCCTTGAGGGTCAGCGAACTGGCCTCCAGGCGCCACGAGTCGTTCGGGACCTGAGCAGGGGTCTGCTCGTTGCCCCCCTCGGCATCCGTCGCGGCCGGGCAGTTGTCCGGCACGCCGGTCTCGCTCGCCGACGGCGTCGGGACCACCTTGGTGGCCTTGTCCGCGGTGTCGTCGACGGCCTTTCCGGCCTTGTCCACGGTGTCCTTGACCGCGTCCCCGGCCTTGTCCGCCGTGTCCTCGACGGGCTTGGTGACCTTGTCGACGGTGTCCTTGACGGTGCCGCCCACATCCGTGGACTTGGACGCCGAGGCCGACGGGGTCGGGGTCGCCGACTCCTTCTGATCCGGCGTCAGCAGGTCGTTGAGCGCGTCGCCGACACCCAGCGGGTCGAGCGGGTTCTTGGTCTCGGAGGGCGTCGGGGTCGGCGTGGCCGTCTTGCTGCCGGCCGTGCTGTCACCCGAAGGCGTGTCCGTGGACTTGGACGCGGAGGGCGACGGGGTGGGCTCGGCCTTGTCGCCCGAGTCCGCCTTGCCGTCCGACGTGTCCTTGCTCGCGGACGCGGAGGGCGACGGCGTCGGGGTGGGCGAGGCGGGCTCGTCCCCCTTGTCGTCGGCCGCGTCCTTGCCGTCCTTGGACGCCTCGATCGCGTCGGCGCACGCCTTGTAGTCGTCCGCCGAGAACTTGGTGGGGTTGTCCTTGGCCTGCGCGAGCGTGGGGGTCAGCCCCATGCCCATGAGCACGGCCGTCGGCATCGCCGCAATGGCAATCGCCTTGCCCGCGGGCATGTGCAGCCTGGTGAACAGCGGCTTTCTGGGGGCTGCATGCCGCGGCCCGGTTCTCTCACGGAACTCTGCCGCAGAGTTCTCGTGGCGCACCTCGTCAGCCGGCACGGTGCCTCCCGTTCGTCCCGTCGTTACCGTTCGGGCTCGTTCCTGACAGATCGTCCGACGCACCGCCGAAGGCGTCGAAAGCTGCAGTCTCGCCCTTTGGGGCATCCGCGTCGTCCGCGGCCTTCCCGCCGTCCGCCTCCTGCTTCGCGGCCCGTGCGGGCCCCCAGGAGATGCCGAGAGCGCCGCCGAGCAGCGCCAGCAGGAAGCCGATGACAAAGCCACCGAAGTTGGAGACCACCAAGGAGACCAGGGCGAGCAGGATCGCCGCGACGCCCGCGAAGATGCGGGACATCGGCTGGAACCAGAGCGTCAGGCCGAGCACCACAAGCAGGACGCCGATGATCAGCGAACCGGCGCCGGCGGTCGTCGACATCCGGATGGTCATCGAGCCGAGCGTGAGGTTCGCGTACGGGAAGTACGCGATCGGAATGCCGCCCAGCAGCGTCAGCAGACCACCCCAGAATGGGCGCTGACCGCGCCACCCTCGGAACGATCGGCGCGTCTGGCCGAGCCTGTCGCCCAGCCCTGCTTGCGCTTCGGCGCTCATGTCGTACAGCTCCTCGGGAATGGCGTTGTTCTGTGGTGATGGTGCCTGTCGGATACGGGCACGGGGACGTCCCGGAGCTTCCCGCTCGCCCCCGCGCCCGGTCGTTCAGCGCTGTGAGTGAACTAGACCCTGGAGCCTAGTAGCACTCGTGTGCGCCCTTCTGCACCTGCATGTGCAGGCCGGAGAGCTTGAAGGTGCCGGCCGTGGTCGCCCACGCGCGCTGCTTGACATCTTCGAAGTGCACCGAGTCGGCCTGCTGCGAGAACGAGTCCGGGACGTACTTGTCGCCCTTGGACGGACCCGGACCCTTGGTGGTCGAGTCGATACCGACGCCGATGTCGATGTTCTTGAACGTGGCGTTGGTCGACAGGTCGTCGGCGTCGATGTACAGCTTCTTCGCCTCGACGCGGGGGCCGCCCGCACCGCCCGCGCTGAGCTTCATCGACACGTCACCGAAGACCGGCACCGGCACGACGACCGACTGGCACAGGTTGGTGATCTTCGCCTCGTTGAGGCCGACGACGGCAACCGGGTGCGCACCCGACTTACCGCTGTCGAGGGCCCCGTACTGGACGAATCCCGTACCGTCGAGCGAGTCGGCCGTCACCTTGAACGACTGACCCGAAACACTGAACGATGCCGCAAGCGCACCCTGCGAGAGGGCGACGCCTATCGCGGCAGTCGCCGCGACGCTCGGCACCATGACTACGGCGAACCGCTTCCATCTGGTTCCGCCACGAGCCACGGACTCCATGACTTTCCTCCTTCTCGGACGTACATCTCCGGCCCTGACAGCACCCCTTGGAGCGCTCAGCCGGGCAGGGATGGGAGAAGTGCTACGTCCTCGGGAAGGAGAGCGCCCGCATCGGGGGCGCGCATTGGCACCCGAATCACCGGCGATCACCCCCGAGCGACAACCACTGGTCGCACCTGACAGTCACGCGCAACCTGCTGGACAGGCCCTGCCGGGAAGCAGAGACCCCCCTGCCCAAGGCCGGCGGCACTGCTACCGGCCTGCTCGGTGGGGACCCTGAAACCCCGCGACCCGATTGGCTGTCGGACTGCGGGATGAGGACCGAGCGTCGCCGATCGTGGTGCATTCTCGGCTGGCGCACAAGGGGGTTCGTTACTCGCTAGTAACGGACGGATAACCGAACAGCGACCGGGTGGTGTCACCCGACAACACAGGGTGGTGTCAAGCGAGTTGCCAAAACAGGGGAAGCAGGGGCGTAACCGGACAGAAGACGGCCCCCGACTTACTCCAAGTAACAGCGGCCGCCTTTGCCAAGTTTTGGCAAAGCACGACCGCTGTGTACCGGCGGGAACAGAACTTTCACCTGGGCACCACATCGCCCGGCGTTTAGGAACTGGTCAGAAACGGCTCAGAAGAGAACCCGGGCCAGAGCCGCACGGCCCGTAGTCACCCGCGGATCGTCGGAGCCGACGACCTCGAAGAGTTCGAGCAGCCGCACGCGCGCGGCGTTCCGGTCCTCGCCCGCCGTGACCTTCACCGTGTCGACAAGTCGGCCGAACGCGTCCTCGACATGGCCTCCGACCAGGTCGAGGTCCGCCGCTGCGATCTGTGCCGCCACGTCGGAGGGCCGGTCCGCGGCGTCCTGACGGACCTTCTGCGGATCGAGCCCCTGCACGCGCAGGAGCAACTCGGCCTGCGCCAGACCCAGCTTCGCCTCGGTGTTGCCGGGGTCGTCGCTCAGCACGTTCTTGTACGCCTGGACGGCGCCGGCGAGGTCGCCGGCGTCAAGTGCCTGGACGGCGGCTTCGAGCAGAGCGTCGTACGGACCGGCCGGAGTCTCCACGACCGGGGCAGATCCCTCCGTATCGGCGTCGACCGTGATGCCGGTCAGGCCGAAGCGCTCCTCGGCGACCTGG
The DNA here is from genome assembly GCF_055760475.1 of Streptomyces sp. DS1-CR2. NCBI lineage: Bacteria > Bacillati > Actinomycetota > Actinomycetes > Kitasatosporales > Streptomycetaceae > Streptomyces > Streptomyces sp. DS1-CR2. Next base: position 5,961,457 of record NZ_CM147085.1, on the reverse strand, counting down.
ATCAACTGGTCCAGCGTCCCGCGGATCTGCTCGACCGGCGCGGCTCCCTGGAAGAGCGGCAGGGCCTGCCCGGCCACCACCGCGAAGACCGCCGGGATCCCCTGGACCCCGAACTGCTGCATCAGCATCTGATTGGCGTCGACATCGATCTTGGCGAGCACGAACCGGCCGTTGTACTCGGCCGCGAGGCCTTCGAGCAGCGGGCTCAGCTGCTTGCACGGCTCGCACCACTCGGCCCAGAAGTCGATGACGACGGGCACTTCGGCCGAGCGTTGAAGGACATCGCGCTCGAAGCCGACCTCGTCGACGTCGATGACCAGGCTCGACGGGGAGACGGCCCCGCCGCCGCCCTGCCGCGCGGACTCGGCACGCGCCTGCTCCGCCTTCACCTTGGCCTCCTGGGCCGCCTTCACCGCGGCGAGGTCGACGACTCCGCTCATGGACATGTTCCGTGGCTGCATGAGTACATCCTCCCCCTTCCGCGGTGCGTTGTGGGCCGGGACCACCCGTCGCGGCCTCCCGCCGGTCTGCGGGTGCCGTCAGATGGGTGCTCGCGGACGTGGTCCAAGGCCCCGAGAAGGGCCGTTCTGCGGCCCGGAGGGGCCTGTCCGGCGCCGGGTCCCCACCCGGTGCCTCGTGGTTGTCGCACGGCTCGATGCGCTTTCGCTACGGGTCGTAGCGTAACTCTCTCGCGGGCCGCGTGGCACGGGATCCCGGTGATCTTCGCTGTGGTCTGCCTCACGGCGCCGTCCCTACCGGCCGGTATGGTCCTTTTCATGCAGAGCCGCATCCCCCCGCCCCTCCCGAGAACGGGCCGCCCGCGAAGTTCCGCCGCCGACGCGGCGATCCTTGAGGCGACCCGTGCGGCGCTGGTGGACCTCGGCTGGTCCAAACTCACGATGGGGGACGTGGCGACGCGCGCGGGCGTCGCCAAGACGACGCTCTACCGGCGCTGGGCGAGCAAGAACGAGCTCGTCGTGGACGCGGTCGCGGTCCTCTTCGACGAGCTCGAACTCCCGGACAACGGCAGTCTCGCCGCGGACATCGCGGGTGTGGTCCTCCAGTTCGCGGCGCTCCTGAACCGCCCGGAGACCAAGACGGCGCTGATGGCGGTGGTCGCCGAGTCGACGCGTGACGAACCGCTGCGCGAACGCATCCGCACCTCGATCGTGGACCGGCAGAAGCGCCTGGTCCTGGAGGGCCGCGCCCGCGCCCACGCGCGCGGCGAACTCCCCCTCGAACCCGACCCGGCCGCAGCGGCCCGCACCGCCGACCTCATCTTCGACGTGGTCGCGGGAGCCGTGGTGCACCGCACGCTGGTGAGCGCGGAGCCGGTGGACGAGGAGTGGGCCGACCGGTTCACCACGCTGCTCCTGGGCGGACTCGCCTCCGTACAGGCGTAGCCCGCCCGGGTTCCGTCACTTCTTCCAGGCACAACTGCCCAGCGTGGCACGCTTCTTGGCGACCAGGCGGGCCGCCTCGTCCGCGGGCAGGACGCGGGTGCGCGAGCCCCGGCAGACGACCGTGCGGTCCCCGTGTCCGGCGAGGTCCACGAGGATCTGGTCCCCGTGGCGGTACCGCACGTCGTGCGCGGGGCGCCACCGGCGCGAACTCCCGTCAGAACCCGGCGGGTTCGGTGTACACACCCCACTCGTCGCGCAGGACCCCGCAGATCTCGCCCAGGGTGGCCTCGGCGCGTACGGCGTCGAGCATGGGCGGGATCATGTTGCCGCCGTCGCGGGCGACCTTCAGCATGTCGTCGAGGGCGGAGCGCACGCGGGCGTCGTCCCTGGCCGCCTTGCGGACGCCGAGCTCTCGCACCTGCTCGCGTTCGACCTCGTGGCTGACGCGCAGGATCTCCAGGTCGCCGGTGACGGACCCGTGGTGCGCGTTGACGCCGACGACCCGCTTGTCGCCCTTCTCCAGCGCCTTCTGGTACTGGAACGCGGACTCGGCGATCTCGCCGGTGAACCAGCCGTCCTCGATGCCGCGCAGGATGCCCGAGGTCATGGGCCCGATGGGGTGCTGCCCGTCCGGGTGAGCGCGCAGGCCGCGCTCCTTGATCTGCTCGAAGATCTTCTCCGCGTCGGCCTCGATGCGGTCCGTGAGCTGCTCCACGAACCACGAACCGCCCAGCGGGTCCGCGACGTTGGCGACGCCGGTCTCCTCCATGAGGACCTGCTGCGTGCGCAGCGCGATCTCGGCCGCCTGCTCGGAGGGGAGCGCCAGGGTCTCGTCGAGGGCGTTCGTGTGCAGCGAGTTGGTGCCGCCGAGCACGGCCGCGAGCGCCTCGACGGCGGTCCGCACGACGTTGTTGTACGGCTGCTGCGCGGTCAGGGAGACCCCGGCGGTCTGCGTGTGGAAGCGCAGCCACTGCGCCTTGTCGCTCTTCGCCCCGTACACGTCCCGCAGCCAGCGGGCCCAGATGCGGCGCGCGGCGCGGAACTTGGCGATCTCCTCGAAGAAGTCGAGGTGCGCGTCGAAGAAGAAGGAGAGGCCGGGCGCGAAGACGTCCACGTCGAGGCCGCGCGACAGGCCGAGCTCCACATAGCCGAAGCCGTCGGCGAGCGTGTACGCCAGCTCCTGCGCGGCCGTGGAGCCGGCCTCGCGGATGTGGTAGCCGGAGACCGAGAGCGGCTTGTACGCGGGGATGCCCGCCGCACAGTGCTCCATGAGGTCGCCGATCAGGCGCAGATGCGGCTCGGGCTGGAAGAGCCACTCCTTCTGCGCGATGTACTCCTTGAAGATGTCGGTCTGGAGCGTGCCGTTGAGGACGGCAGGGTCGACGCCCTGCCGCTCGGCGGCCACGAGGTACATGCAGAAGACGGGTACGGCGGGGCCCGAGATCGTCATGGACGTCGTGACGTCCCCGAGCGGGATGTCCTGGAACAGGACCTCCATGTCGGCGGCGGAGTCGATGGCGACGCCGCAGTGCCCGACCTCGCCGAGCGAGCGCGGGTCGTCGGAGTCGCGCCCCATGAGCGTGGGCATGTCGAACGCGACGCTCAGGCCTCCCCCGCCGTTGGCGAGGATCATCTTGTACCGCTCGTTCGTCTGCTCGGCGTTCCCGAAGCCGGCGAACTGGCGGATCGTCCACGTACGGCCCCGATACCCGGTCGGGTACAGACCCCGCGTGAACGGGTACTCGCCGGGCCATCCGATCCGCTCGAAGCCCTCATAGGTGTCCCCGGGACGTGGCCCGTAGACCGGGTCCACCGGGTCCCCCGAGAGCGTCGAGAAGTCGGCGTCCCGCTTGCGGGCGGAGTCGTACCGGGCCTGCCAGCGGCGGCGGCCCTCTTCGATGGCGTCAGCGTCCTTGCTTCCCATGCCTTCAAATTTACTAGGACGTCCAAGTAAATGTCGATGGCAAACCGCCCGCACATCGTGCGGGCGGTGGGGTGCCGCCGTCCGTCAGGCCTTGGCGACGACAGGGGCGCCGTCGCTGACCTTGGACTCCAGCTCGCGGGAGACCTTCCGCTCCACGAAGAACGCGGCGGTGGGGATCGTGCCGGCGATCAGGACCCACAGCTGCTTGCCGACCGGCCACTTCGCCTTGGAACCCAGGTCGAAGGCGAAGACCAGGTACACGACGTAGAGCCAGCCGTGCGCGATACCGATGACCTTCGTGAAGCTCCCGGCGCCGTCGATCTGCAGGCCGTACTTCGCGATGCAGCCGAGGGTCAGCAGGACCAGCAGGACGCCCGTGACATAGGCCATCACCCGGTACCGGGTCAGCACGCTTTGTTTCATGCATACGAGCGTAACGGCCCGTTTTGCGCGATCTTCGCGCGGGTCGGCCCTCGCCGTACGCGGGTCAGCCCTCTTCGAAGTCGTGCGCGGCCACCCGCAGCGGCCGCAGCATCGCGAAGATCTCGCCGCACTCCTCGGCGTCGTACACCCCGAGCCCGAAGTCCATCTCCATCAGGTCGCGGGTTGCGGCGTCGCAGACCTCGCGGCCCTTGGCCGTGATGGAGGCGAGCGTTCCGCGGCCGTCGTTCGGGTTGGGCCGCTTGTCGACGAGCCCGGACCGCACGAGGCGGTCGACGGTGTTCGTCACCGAGGTCGGATGCACCATGAGCCGCTCGCCGATCTTCGACATCGGCAGCTCGCCGGCCTTGGAGAAGGTGAGCAGCACCAGCGCCTCGTAGCGCGCGAAGGTCAGTCCGTACGGCTTCACGACCGCGTCGACCTCGGCCAGGAGGATCTGGTGCGCGCGCATGATCGAGGTGATCGCGCCCATGGACGGCACGGATCCCCAGCGCTGCTTCCAGAGTTCGTCTGCGCGGGCGATGGGATCGAAGGCAAGGCTGAGCGGCTTCGGCACGCCCAAGACCTTACCGGCCGGTCATATGCTGGTCAGCCCCGTCTCGCCCTTCGGTCCGGGACCTGCGCGAAAGCCCCGGCCCACCCGGGCCGGGGCTTCACACCGAGGGCAGTTTCCGAGGGGTGTCACTCAGCGGCGAGGTGCCGCTCCACCGTCGCGACCTTCGACGTCATGCCGTCCGTCACACCGGGGCGGATGTCCGCCTTGAGGACGAGCGATACGCGTGGGGCCCGCGCCTCGACGGCGGCGACGGCGCGCTTCACGACGTCCATCACCTCGTCCCACTCACCCTCGATCGAGGTGAACATCGCGTCCGTGCGGTTCGGGAGTCCGGACTCGCGCACGACCCGGACGGCGTCGGCCACGTACTCACCGACGTCCTCGCCGACGCCGAGCGGGGAGACCGAGAAGGCGACGATCATGCGCTCACGGCCTTCTCCTGGCGGGCGCGGGACGCGATGACCGCGGCCTCCGCCTCACGCTTCAGCTTGCGCTCGGCGAAGAAGCCGCCGGTCGGCAGGACGGAGAGGACGAAGTAGAGGGCGCCGGTCTTGACGCCCCACTTCGTACGGTTCCACGCGTCGAGCCAGAAGAGCACGTAGAGGATGAACAGGACGCCGTGCACCATGCCCATCACCGGGACGGCGTCGAACTCCGTGGTCCGCTTCAGCACCGAGCAGACGAGGAGCAGCAGGAAGGAGACGGCCTCCGGAGCGGAGACCAGGCGGAGACGGCGGAGTGCGGAGGCGGTCTTGATGTCCACGGGGGCACCTTCGGCAGAAGCGGTGAGGGGCGGGCGTTCGATCTTGTGAACGCAAGCACAAGCGCTGCCCATTGTGGCATCGGGGATGGCCAGGGGTTCGCTCAGGGTTCGTTCAGGGCCGGGACCCCTGTCCCGGGGGGCATCTCACCCCTTACCGTCACATCGTGGCTACGTTCCGGCTGCAAGGCAGCAGAGTGCTCGCCGTCGACATGACGGGCGACAGCGTCAAGGCGAAGAACGGCTCGATGGTCGCGTACGACGGCCGGATGGCGTTCAAGAAGATGACGGGCGGTGGCGAGGGCATCCGCGGCATGGTGACCCGCCGCCTGACCGGCGAGGAGATGACCGTGATGGAGGTGAAGGGGCAGGGCACGTGCTGGTTCGCGGACCGGGCGAGCGAGATCAGCGTCGTGAACCTGCGGGGCGACAAGCTCTTCGTCGAGTCGAGCAATCTGCTCTGCACGGACGCGGGCCTGCGCACCGGCACGTCCTTCACCGGCGTGCGCGGCGCCTCCCAGGGCAACGGCCTGTTCACGACGACCGTCGAGGGCCACGGCCAGGCGGCGATCATGAGCGAGGGCCCCGCGGTGGTGCTCCGCGTCAGCCGGGACTTCCCCCTGACCGTCGACCCGGGCGCGTACGTCGCGCACCAGGGGAATGTGCGGCAGTCCTTCCAGTCGGGCGTCACGTTCCGCACCTTCATGGGCGAGGGCGGGGGCGAGGCCTTCCAGATCCGCTTCGAGGGCGACGGCCTGGTCTACGTACAGCCCAGTGAGCGCAACACGATCGCGGGGGATGTGTGAGATGTCCTTCCGTGAGATCAACTCGAAGATGGTCGAGGCGACGCTCGTCCCCGGGCAGCGGATCTACAGCCAGCGCGGCGCGATGCTCGCCTACAAGGGGGACGTGACCTTCACGCCCAGCATCCAGGGCGGCCAGGGCGGTGTGATGTCCATGCTCGGGCGGCGGGTGGCGAACGAGGCGACGCCGCTGATGACCGTGGACGGCAGTGGCACCGTCCTGTTCGGGCACGGCGGCCATCACGTCCAGGTGATAGCCCTCTCCGGAGACACCCTCTATGTGGAGGCGGACCGGCTGCTCGCCTTCGACGGGAGCCTTCAGCAGGGCACGATGTTCATGGGCTCGCAGGGCGGCGTGATGGGGATGGTGCGCGGCCAGGTCTCCGGACAGGGCCTGTTCACCACCACCCTCAAGGGACACGGCGCGGCCGCCGTCATGGCGCACGGCGGCGTCATCGAGCTGCCGATCACGCCGGGCCGCCCCGTCCACGTCGACCCGCAGGCGTACGTCGCGCACCACGGCGACGTACGGAACAAGCTGTCCACGGCCCTCGGCTGGCGCGACATGGTGGGGCGCGGCTCCGGCGAGGCGTTCCAGCTGGAGCTCAGCGGCAGCGGCGCGGTGTACGTCCAGGCCTCGGAGGAGAAGCTGTGAGCAGCCCGGTGATCTTCGACCCGGCCACCCTGCCGGCCGACGACCATGTGAACGCGTACACGTTCTGTGTGGAGCTCAAGGGCAGCAGCTGGTTCCTGCAGAAGGGCAAGATGATCGCCTACTACGGGCGCATCGACTTCAACGGGATCGGGCACGGCCGCCTCGACCGCCTCGTGCGGACGTCCTTCCACTCCCCGCTGCACGCGAGCGACTGGGTCGTGGCGGAGGGCTCGGGCAAGATGCTGCTTGCCGACCGGGCCTTCGACGTGAATGCGTACGACCTGGAGAACGGGAACCTGACGATCCGCTCGGGCAACCTGCTCGCTTTTCAGCCAACTCTCGCGCTGAAGCAGTCGATCGTTCCCGGCTTTCTGACACTCATTGGCACGGGCAAATTCGTGGCGGCCTCGAGCGGTCCGGTGGTCTTCATGGAGCCGCCCATCCGCGTTGATCCACAGGCGCTGGTGGGCTGGGCTGACTGCCCGTCACCTTGCCACCACTACGACCACTCCTATCTGACGGGCGTGATCGGCGGTCTACGTGCGATGACGGGCATCGGAGGCGTCGCCGGGGAGGAGCACCAGTTCGAGTTCGTGGGTGCCGGCACCGTATTGCTGCAGTCCACGGAGACGTTGATGGCCGAACAGGCGACGGGTGCGGTGCCGCAGCAGGCGGGTGTGCCGGGCGGTCACGGGGCACCCGGACAGCAACCGGGGGTACCGCGTCTTCCCGGACAGCTCGGCGACCTCCAGCGCCGCTTCGGACTGTGAGCGGTAATCTGCGGAGTGTGACGTCGAACGCGTGACCCCTTTGTGTCACGAGGGGGTGGGAGGCGTCACACTCCCCACTTTCGTTCGCATTTCAACTTCTTAGGTAGAATCAATACATGGAGACCGAGACGGCCACACGCTGGCTGACCGACGAGGAACAGTGCGCCTGGCGCACGCACGTAGAGGTCAACAGAATGCTGACGTATCAGCTCGAGAAGGACCTCCAGCCGTTCGGCCTGACGATGAACGACTACGACATCCTCGTGCATCTCTCCGAGACGGACGACCACCGGATGCGCATGAGCGATCTCGCGACCGCCACCCTGCAGTCCAAGAGCCGGCTCTCCCATCAGATCACCCGTATGGAGAACGCCGGACTCGTCCGCCGCGAGAACTGCGAGTCCGACCGCCGCGGCCTCTACACCGTCCTGACCGAGGACGGCATGGAGACCATGAAGAAGGTCGCCCCTCACCATGTGGCGTCCGTGCGGCGGCACTTCGTGGATCTGATCCCCTCCGAGGAGCTCGACGCCCTCCACAAGGCCCTGACCCCGATCGCCGAACACCTGCGTTCGCAGCGCGGCAAACCGTGACCATTGCGAACGGGGAACACCGGCCTTCCCCGTCCGCCGGCCTCAGGCCCCCGGCGCCACCCGCAGTCTGAGTTCGAAGAGCGCTCCGCCCGCGGGCGACGAGCGGACCGTCAGGGCGCCGCCGTGCCGCACGGCGACGTCCCTGGCGATGGCGAGTCCCAGACCCGCCCCGCCGTCGTCCCGGGCCCGCGCGTCGTCCAGGCGTACAAACCTCTCGAAGACCCGCTCCCGCTCCGCCTCCGGCACGCCCGCGCCGTCGTCGCCGACCTCGACGACCGCCCACGGCCCCTCGACCCGTACGGCGATGTCCACGCGGGACCGCGCGTGACGCTGCGCGTTGTCAAGAAGGTTCCCGACCACCCGCGCCAGCTGGCCGCGCGAGCCCGCGACTTCGACGGGTTCGAGGCGCGTGCGCACCGCGACGCGGCCCGCCGGGCGCTGCGACAGCTCCTCGCCGGCCAGCGCGGCCAGATCGACCCGCGCCTGCCCCGGCCGCTCCCCCGCGTCGAGCCGGGCGAGCAGCAAAAGCCCCGCGGCGAGTTCCTGGAGCCGCACCGTGTCGGCCACCGCCCCGTCCACGTCCAGCAGTTCGGGGTGGGCCGCGCCCACTTCGAGCTGGGTACGCAGCGACGCGATGGGGCTGCGCAGCTCGTGCGAGGCATCGGCGACGAACCGGCGCTGGCGTTCCACGGACGTCTCCAGCGCGGCGAGCGTCTCGTTCGTCGTCCGTGCGAGCCGCGCCACCTCGTCGTGCGTACCCGGCTCCGGCACCCGGCGCGCAAGGTCCTGCGACGCCGTGATCGCGGACATCTCGCTCCGGATGCCCTCGACGGGGCGCAGCGCCCTGCGGGTCACCAGCCAGGTGACCGCGGCGACGACCCCGAGCAGCACCGGGAAACCGATCAGCATGACGGTCAGCGCGGTGCCGACGGCGCTCTGTTCGGCGGACAGCGAGGCACCCGCGTACACGGTGAGGTCGCCCTGCCGGGTGCCCTTCACCTCCAGCGCGGCGAACCGGTAGTCCCGGGTCTCCCCGTCGACCGTGGCCGAGCCCTCGCTCCGCTCGGCGTCGTCGGCGATCTCCCCGTACGCGTACGAGTCGTCGTCCCCGCCCTTGCCCCCATGCCGGTCGGAGCCGCCGTCGTCGTCATCGCCACCGTCGCCGTCGACCGGCGGGGTCACCGGCTTGACGGCGGGCGAGCCGGTCCCGCTGATCCGTTCCAGGTCCTCACTGGCCGCCAGGAGCCGGCCGTCGCTGTCGACGACCTGGACCGGGGTGTCGTCGCCGTCCGGGAGGTCGAGGCCGTCGGGCGCGGTGCCCGTCGCGATCGACACGGCGACCTTGCGGGCGGAGGACTCCGCCTCGCTCGACGCCTGGTCGGTGAGGTTGGACCGCAGCGCGAGCAGCACCGAGGCACCGGCGGCGAGAAGCGCCACGGCGACGACGAGGGTCGCGCCGAGCGTCGCTCTGGCCCGTACGGAACCGAACAGCCGCCGCCTCATCGCGGCGCCTCCAGGCGGTAGCCCGCACCGCGCACCGTCCTGATCAGCTCCGCGCCCAGCTTCTTGCGCAGGGTGCTGACGTACACCTCGACGATGTTGGGGTCGCCCTCGTACGCGAAGTCCCAGACGTGCTCCAGGATCTCCGCCTTCGAGACGACCTCGCCGGGACGCACCACCAGCTGCTCCAGGACAGCGAACTCCTTTGCGGTGAGCGGCACTTCGGTCTCGTCGTGCAGGACGCGGCGCGCACCGGTGTCGACCCGCAAGGGGCCGAGCGTGTGGACGGACGAGCCGCCGCCGGAGCCGCGCCGCCGCAGGAGCGCCTTCACGCGCGCGACGAGCACGACGTACGAGAACGGCTTGGTGAGGTAGTCGTCGGCGCCCGTGTCGAGCCCCTCCGCCTCGTCGTACTCGCCGTCCTTGGCGGTGAGCATGAGGATCGGCACGTCGTGGCCTGCGGCGCGCAGGGCGGCGCAGACGCGGTAGCCGTTCATGCCCGGCAGCATGATGTCGAGGACGACCAGGTCGTACGCGCCCTCGCCCGCCCGGTGGAGCCCTTCGAGGCCGTCGTGGACGACGTCGACGGCGAACCCCTCGGCGGTCAGGCCCCGGGCGAGGGAGAGGGCCAGACGCTTTTCGTCTTCCACGATCAAGAATCGAGGAGGGCGGCGCGAAGCGCCTCGGGCGGGGTGGTGGTGGGAGACGGGTGGGCGCATGAGGGCAAGGGTCGCAAACGGAATCTGAAGAAGCCTTCAGGGTCCTTCAGCGGGGCTTCAGCAACGGTCGGCCACTGTGGTCCTCGTCGAAGCGCACCGGATGTCCGGTGGGCCGGGAATCGTCTCGGGGAGGATCCCTCATGAAGCGCAACATCGCGATCGCCACCATCGCCGCCGTGGCCCTGATCGGCGGCGGCACCGCGACCGCCGTCGCGGTCTCGGGCGGCGACGACAGCACGGCGGCGGGCACGTCGACCGCGTCGCGGGGTACGGGGTCGACGGGGTCGGCCGGGCACGACGACGACCGCACGGAGCACGTGACCGAGCTGAAGACCGCGAAGGTGACGGCCTCGGACGCCATCGCCGCCGCCCTCAAGTCGGTGCCCGGCACGGCCGTCTCCGCCGAGCTGGACGACGAGAACGACCGGGTGGTCTGGGAGGTCGAGGTCCTGAACGGCACGGCGTGGCACGACGTCCTCGTCGACCCCGCCTCGGGCAAGGCCACCGGCTCGCACACCTCACGCCACGACGACACGGCCCGCGTCACCGCCATCCTGAAGGACGCGAAGACCACGGCGCAGGACGCGGCGAGGGCCGCCGCCGTGAAGGGGACGGTCACCGAGATCGACCTCGACGACGACGGCACGGCCCACGCCTGGGAGGCCGAGACCACGGCGGCGAACGGCACCGACACCGACTGGCGCGTCGACCTCCGGTCCGGCGCGGTGACCCCGGACCGCTCGTCCCACGACGACGGGGACGACGGCCGCGACGACGACGCCACACGCGCCACGCACGACGCGGGCGACGACCACGGCCGCGACAACACCGCCACACACGACGCCGGTGACGACCACGGCAACCACGGCCGGGGCCACGACTCCGACGACGACCACGGCCACCACGGCGACGACGACTGAGGTCCGCGCCCGACAGCCCGGCTCGGCGTACGCCGGTTCAGCGCGCCGCCGAGCCCGTCTCCTGAGCCGCGTCCGGGACACCGTCCCCGGGCGCGGCTTCCGACGTCGTACGGGCGCCGCGCACACCCCGTACGCCCCATACCGCCGCCGCGACCGGCGCCGCCGCGGCCACGGCGAAGCAGGCCGCAAGCGGGAGGCGGGCCACCAGGAGGCCCGCGCCCGCCGTGCCGGCCGAGATACCGGCGTTCACCGCCGTGTTGACCCAGGCCCCGGCCTGGGTGCGGAACGCCGGGCCGGCCGTCTCGTCGGCCACGAGATACGCAGTCGTCAGGGCGGGCGCGACGAAGAGGCCCGCAACCACGGCCGCCGCGCCGAGCGTCACCAGGCCCGGCGCAAGCGCCGCCGCCCCCAGCGCGGCGGCGAGCCCCGCGGCCAGGAGCGGCAGCCGGACGCGGGCGGGAGCGGACCAGGAGACGGCGCCGTTCACGAGGCCGCCGACCGCGCTGCCCGCCGAGAGCGCGGCCATCACCCAGGCCACGGCGTCGGCGTGCTGTCGGGCGTCGGCGAAGGCGAGGACGAGCAGGTCGAGGGCGCCGAGGGCGAGTCCGACGCCTACGGCGACCACCACGGGCTGCGCGAGACCGCGTACCGGCGAGATCCCACCGGACCGCCCTCGCCGCCCCGCTTCCCGGCCGGCGATGCCCCGTACGGCCGGGGACGCCACGAACGCGGCGGTTCCCACGGCCACCAGGACCGCGCTGACAGCGACCCCGAACGCCGCGGGGGCGAACTGCACGACCACGCCCACGATGAGCGGGCCGGACACGAGCAGCAGCTCCTCGGCCACCCCGTCGAGGCTGTACGCGCGCTGCAGCAACCCCTCGCGCTTGCCGACGAGTTCGCTCCACACCGTCCGCATGGTCGGGCCGAGGGGCGGGGTGCACGCGCCCGCGGTGAGGGCGGCCGCTCCGAGCAGCAGGCCTGAGGCCCCCGGCCGCCAGGTCAGTGCGGCGAGCACGCCCAGCAGGACCGCGTACGCCCCCGTCATCGGCGGGAGCGCGCGCCGCGCCCCGTACCGGTCGATCAGGAGCGCTCTCAGGGGTGAGAGGAAGACGGACGCGGCGCCGAAGAGCGCCATGGCCGTGCCCGCGACGGCGTACGAGCCGGTTGCGGACTTCGCGGCGAGCATCAGGGACAGGGACACGGTCCCGTAGGAGAGCCGCCCGAGCAGGGCGGCGCCGAAGGTGCGGCGGGCATGGGGAACGCGCAGAAGCGCTGCGTACGACGACATGGGTGGGAGTTCCTCAGAACGAAGGGCACACGGACGCCGAGGACCGCGACGTCACCGTTCGACGGTGGTCGCGGTCGGGTCGTGCCCTACGCACAGAGAAGGAACATGCGTCCAACGTAACAGCGGGGAGCGGGAGTTGGCCACGGATGAAACCGCGGCGCAGCCCCGCCCCCACTGTCCGCTCAGGCCTCCGTCAAGCCCGCCACCAGGGAGTCCGCCGCGCGGTACGGGTCCAGCTCGCCCGCCACGATGCGCTCGGCCAGCGAGCTGAGGCGGCGGTCGCCGTGGAGGTCCGCGATGCGCTCGCGCAGGGCCGTGACGGCGATCGTCTCGACCTCGTTGGAGGCGCGGGCGAGGCGGCGCTCGGCGAGGACGCCGTGCTCCTCCATCCAGGCCCGGTGCTTCTCGAGTGCCTCGACGACCTCGTCGATGCCCTCGCCGCGGGCCGCGACGGTCTTGACGATGGGCGGGCGCCAGTCGCCGGCGCCCCGGGACTCGCCGAGGCCCAGCATGTGGTTGAGCTCCCGGGCCGTCGCGTCCGCGCCGTCGCGGTCGGCCTTGTTGACGACGTAGACGTCGCCGATCTCCAGGATTCCGGCCTTGGCCGCCTGGATCCCGTCGCCCATGCCGGGGGCGAGCAGGACCACGGACGTGTCGGCCTGCGAGGCGATCTCGACCTCGGACTGGCCGACGCCGACCGTCTCCACGAGGACGACGTCGCAGCCGGCCGCGTCGAGCACCCGGATCGCCTGGGGCGCGGCCCACGCGAGGCCGCCCAGGTGCCCGCGCGTGGCCATGGAACGGATGTACACGCCGGGGTCGGACGCGTGCTCCGACATACGGACGCGGTCACCGAGCAGGGCGCCGCCGCTGAACGGCGACGACGGGTCGACGGCGAGCACGCCGACCCGCTTCCCGGCCCGCCGGTACGCGCTGACCAGGGCGGACGTGGACGTGGACTTGCCGACGCCCGGCGACCCGGTGAGCCCGACGACATACGCGTGCCCCGCGAGCGGGGCCAGCGCCGCCATCACCTCACGCAGCTGCGGGGACGCCCCCTCCACCAGGGAGATCAGCCGGGCCACGGCCCTGGGCCGGCCTTCCCTGGCCTGGGCCACCAGGGTGGAGACGTCCTGCATCACAGCTCCGTTCAGTTCCGTTCGGTCGGACTCGTACACGTAAAGGCGTCAGGCCTTGGGTACCCGCACGATCAGCGCGTCACCCTGGCCGCCGCCGCCGCACAGCGCGGCCGCGCCGATGCCGCCGCCGCGGCGCTTCAGCTCGAGCGCGAGGTGCAGGACGACACGGGCACCGGACATCCCGATCGGGTGACCCAGGGCAATCGCCCCGCCGTTGACGTTCACCTTTTCCGAGGACACGCCGAGGTCCTTCATTGACTGCACCGCGACGGCCGCGAAGGCCTCGTTGATCTCGATGAGGTCGACGTCCTCGACGCCCAGGCCCTCCTTCTTGAGGGCGTGCCGGATGGCGTTCGACGGCTGCGACTGGAGCGAGTTGTCAGGGCCCGCCACGTTCCCGTGGGCGCCGATCTCGGCGATCCACTCCAGGCCGAGCTCCTGCGCCCTCGCCTTGCTCATGACGACGACCGCGGCGGCGCCGTCGGAGATCTGTGAGGACGTGCCGGCCGTGATCGTGCCGTCCTTGGCGAACGCGGGCCGCAGCTTGCCGAGCGACTCGGCGGTCGTCTCGGCGCGGATGCCCTCGTCCTTGCTGAACAGGACCGGGTCGCCCTTGCGCTGCGGGATCTCGACGGGGGTGATCTCCGCCTCGAAGAGGCCGTTCTTCTGGGCGGCGGCGGCGCGCTGGTGCGACTGGGCGGCGATCTCGTCCTGCTCGGGGCGCAGGATCCCGAGGCGGGTGTTGTGCTTCTCCGTCGACTCACCCATCGGGATGTTCTCGAAGGAGTCGGTCAGGCCGTCGTACGCCATCGCGTCGAGCATCTCGACGGCGCCGTACTTGTAGCCCTCACGGGACTTGGGGAGCAGGTGCGGCGCGTTCGTCATGGACTCCTGGCCGCCCGCGACGACGATGTCGAACTCGCCGGCGCGGATCAGCTGGTCGGCGAGCGCGATGGCGTCGAGGCCCGAGAGACACACCTTGTTGATGGTCAGGGCCGGCACGTTCATGGGGATGCCGGCCTTGACGGCCGCCTGGCGCGCGGGGATCTGCCCTGCCCCCGCCTGGAGCACCTGGCCCATGATCACGTACTGCACCTGATCTCCGCCGATCCCGGCCCGGTCGAGCGCCGCCTTGATGGCGACCCCTCCGAGGTCGGCTCCGGAGAAGGACTTCAGCGAGCCGAGCAGCCGGCCCATGGGCGTACGGGCGCCCGCGACGATCACTGAGGTGGTACCGGTCGTTCCAGACATGAGGCACGGCCCCTTGGAGATGAGGAGTGAACGAGGGTTTACTCGAATGTACTGAGCAGTACCTCCCACGTCACCGGCCGAACGGTGTGATCGCGCGCACGTTGCGTAACCATGTCCGACCGCGCTGCACTTACAGCATGCTGACGCGAATCGACCACATCGGAATCGCCTGTTTCGACCTCGACAAGACCGTTGAGTTCTACCGCGCTACCTATGGCTTCGAAGTTTTCCACTCCGAGGTGAACGAGGAGCAGGGCGTGCGCGAGGCCATGCTCAAGATCAATGAGACGAGCGACGGCGGGGCCTCCTACCTGCAGCTCCTCGAGCCCACCCGCGAGGACTCCGCGGTCGGGAAGTGGCTGGCCAAGAACGGCGAGGGCGTCCACCACATCGCCTTCGGCACGGCGGACGTCGACGCCGACTCCGCGGACATCAGGGGCAAGGGCGTACGCGTCCTGTACGACGAGCCGCGCATCGGTTCGATGGGGTCGCGTATCACCTTCCTGCACCCCAAGGACTGCCACGGCGTACTGACCGAACTCGTCACTTCCGCACCGGTTGAGTCACCTGAGCACTGACCTCCGTATATCTGGGCCGGTAGGGTTGGGGGCGGCCGTCCGTCACACGGACGGCCGCGGGCCGGGGTCCGGGTTTCGGGGGGCGAGCGACGGGGCAGCAGCCCATGCTCCGCCGTTGATCTGACACCATTCCCCGGGGGCCCCGTTCGGCGGATGGACGGTGCTCGTTTGGAGAGACTTTCGACCAGAGTTGGGGTCTCCCCTGCTCGAACGAAGTTGAGAGCTTGGGGAAGGATGGGACCGCGCAGTGCGGGGCTACGAGAGCCAGGACAGCCGGCGGCCGGCTGAGACCGACCATCTCTCGCGGTTCGAGGCCGAGATGGACCGGCTGAAGACCGAGCGGGAGAAGGCGGTCCAGCACGCCGAGGACCTGGGCTACCAGGTCGAGGTGTTGCGCGCCAAGCTGCACGAGGCGCGCCGCAACCTCGCGTCCCGGCCTGCCTACGACGGCGGGGACATCGGGTACCAGGCCGAGCAGCTGCTGCGTAACGCGCAGATCCAGGCCGACCAGCTGCGCGCCGACGCCGAGCGCGAGCTGCGCGACGCCCGCGCCCAGACGCAGCGCATCCTCCAGGAGCACGCCGAGCAGCAGTCCCGGCTCCAGTCCGAGCTGCACGCCGAGGCTGTCTCGCGCCGCCAGCAGCTCGACCAGGAGCTGGCCGAGCGCCGCCAGACCGTCGAGGCACACGTCAATGAGAACGTGGCCTGGGCCGAGCAGCTGCGCGCCCGCAGCGAGCAGCAGGCCCGCCGGCTCGTCGACGAGTCCCGCGCCGAGGCCGACCAGGCGCTCGCCGCCGCCCGCGCCGAGGCCGAGCGGATCGCCACCGAGGCCCGCCAGCGCCTGACGTCGGAGGCCGAGACGGCCCGCGCCGAGGCCGAGGCGCTGCTGCGCCGCGCCCGCACCGACGCCGAGCGCCTCCTGAACGCCGCGTCGACCCAGGCGCAGGAAGCCACCGACCACGCCGAGCAGCTGCGCTCGTCCGCGGCCACCGAGTCGGACACGGCCCGCCGCCAGTCCGCCGAGCTGAGCCGCGCCGCCGACCAGCGCCTGTCCGAGGCCGACACGGCGCTGCGCGAGGCGCGAGCGTCGGCGGAGAAGGTCGTCAGCGAGGCGAAGGAAGCCGCGGCCAAGCAGCTCGCGAGCGCCGAGTCGGCGAACGAGCAGCGCACGCGCACCGCCAAGGAGCAGGTCGCCCGGCTGGTCTCGGAGGCCAACAAGGAGGCCGAGGCCACCAAGTCGGAGGCCGAGCAGGTCGTCACCGACGCCAAGGAGCAGGCCGAGAAGATCCTCGCCGAGGCCGGCGAGAAGGCACGCAACGTCACGGCCGAGGAGACCGCCTCCCAGCTCGCCAAGGCCGCCCGTACGGCCGAAGAGGTGCTCAACAAGGCGTCCGAGGACGCCAAGGCCACCACGAAGGCCGCCTCCGAGGAGGCCGAGCGGCTGCGCAGCGAGGCCGAGGCCGAGGCGGACCGGCTGCGTGGCGAGGCGCACGACATCGCGGAGCAGCTCAAGGGCGCCGCGAAGGACGACACCAAGGACTACCGCGCCAAGACCGTCGAGCTCCAGGAGGAGGCGCGACGGCTGCGGGGCGAGGCCGAGCAGCTGCGGGCCGAGGCGGTCGACGAGGGCGAGCGCATCCGCAGCGAGGCGCGGCGCGAGGCCGTCCAGCAGATCGAGGAGGCGGCCAGGACCGCCGAGGAGCTGCTCTCCAAGGCGAAGGCGGACGCGGACGAGCTGCGGGCCGGCGCGCAGACCGAGAGCGAGCGGGTCCGCACCGAGGCCATCGAGCGCGCCACGAACCTGCGCAAGCAGGCCGAGGAGACCCTGGAGCGCACCCGCGCCGAGGCCGAGCGGCACCGCGAGGAGGCCGCCGAGCAGGCCGAGGCCACCAAGGCGGAGGCCGAGCGGGCCGCGCAGGAGCTGCGCGAGGAGACCGAGCGCGCGGTCGCGGCCCGGCAGTCGGAGGCCGCCGACGAGCTGACCCGGCTGCACACCGAGGCCGAGCAGCGCCTGACGGCGTCCGAGACCGCGCTCACCGACGCGCGGGCCGAGTCGGAGCGCATCCGCCGCGAGACCGCAGACGAGACGGAGCGGCTGCGCGCCGAGGCCGCCGAGCGGATCCGTACGCTCCAGGCGCAGGCCGAGACGGAGGCCGACCGGCTGCGCACGGAGGCCGCGTCGGACGCGTCCGGGACCCGCGCGGAGGCGGAGAACGTCGCCGTACGGCTGCGGTCCGAGGCCGCGGCCGAGGCCGAGCGGCTCAAGTCGGAGGCTCAGGAGAGCGCGGACCGGGTGCGCGCGGAGGCCGCTGCCGCGGCCGAGCGGGTCGCCACGGAGGCCGCCGAGGCGCTCAGCGCCGCCCAGGAGGAGGCCGCGAGGCGGCGCCGCGAGGCCGAGGAGACCCTCGGTTCCGCGCGCCAGGAGGCCGACCAGGAGCGCGAGCGGGCCCGCGAGCAGAGCGAGGAACTCCTCGCGGTCGCCCGCGCCCGTGTCGAGGAGGCGCAGGCAGAGGCCGTACGTCTGGTGGAGGAGGCCGACCGGCGCTCCACCGAGATGGTCGGCGCCGCCGAGCAGACCGCGCAGCAGGTGCGCGACTCCGTGTCCGGGCTCCAGGAGCAGGCGCAGGAGGAGATCGCGGGCCTGCGCAGCGCCGCGGAGCACGCGTCCGAGCGCACCAGGCGCGAGGCGCAGGAGGAGGCCGACCGGGTCCGCGCCGACGCGTACGCGGAGCGCGAGCGTGCCACCGACGACGCCAACCGCTTGCGCGGCGAGGCCGCCGCCGAGTCGGAGGCCGCCAAGTCCCTTGCGGAGCGCACGGTTTCGGAGGCGATCGCCGAGTCGGAGCGGATGCGGTCCGAGGCGTCGGAGCACGCCCAGCAGGTCCGTACGGAGGTCTCCGAGCGGCTCGCGTCGGCCGAGCAGGACGCCTCGCGCACCCGGGCCGATGCCCGCGAGGACGCCAACCGGATCCGTTCGGACGCCGCGACGCAGGCGGACACCCTCATCACGGAGGCCACGAGCGAGGCCGAGCGCCTCACCCGCGAGACGAACGCCGAGGCGGAGCGCGTCCGCGCCGAGTCGACGGCCGCGGCCGAGCGCCTCATGAACGAGACCAACACCGAGGCGGAGCGCGTCCGTTCGGCGTCGGTCGCGCGTGCCGAGCAGCTCGTCGGCGGCGCCACGGCCGAGGCCGCCAGGCTGCACGCGGAGTCCACCGCGGCGGCCGAGCAGCTCACGAACGAGACCCGCGCCGAGGCCGAGCGGGTGCGCGCCGAGTCGGTCGCCAAGGCCGAGAAGCTCATCGCGGACGCGGCCGGGGACGCCGAGCGGCTGCGCGCCGAGGCGGCCGAGACCGTCGGGTCCGCCCAGCAGCACGCCGAGCGGATCCGCAGCGAGGCGGAGCGCGTCAAGGCGGAGGCGGCGGCGGAGGCCGAGCGGCTCACCTCCGCGGCCCGCGCCGAGGCCGAGCGGACCCTCGACGAGACCCGCAAGGACGCCAACAAGCGCCGCTCGGAGGCCGCCGAGCAGGTCGACAAGCTCATCACGGAGGCGAGCTCGGAGGCCGAGAAGCTGACGTCCGAGGCGCGGCAGTCCGCGCTGAAGGCGACCGCGGACGCCGAGTCGCAGGCCGACATGATGGTCGGCGCGGCACGCAAGGAGGCCGACCGGCTGGTCTCCGAGGCGACCGTCGAGGGCAACTCCCTGGTGGAGAAGTCCCGTACTGACGCGGACGAGTTGCTCGTCGGCGCGCGCCGCGACGCGACGGCGATCAGGGAGCGCGCCGAGGAGCTGCGTGAGCGCATCACCGGCGAGATCGACGAACTGCACGAGCGGGCGCGGCGCGAGTCCGCCGAGGCCATGAAGACGGCCGGCGAGCGGTGCGACGCGCTGGTGAAGGCCGCCGAGGAGCAGCTCGCCGAGGCGCAGGCGAAGGCCAAGGAGATGGTCGCGGAGGCGGGTTCGGAGGCGAGCAAGGTCCGGATCGCCGCCGTGAAGAAGGCCGAGGGTCTACTCAAGGAGGCCGGGGCGAAGAAGACCGAGCTGACCCGCGAGGCCGAGCGCGTCCTGTCCGAGGCGCAGGCGGAGGCGGAGCGCACGGTCGGCGAGGGCAAGCGCGAGCTGGAGGTCCTGGTCCGCCGCCGCGAGGACATCCAGGCCGAGATCTCCCGCGTCCAGGACGTCCTGGAGGCGTTGGAGTCCTTCGAGGCACCGTCCGCCGGCGGCGGGGCCAAGGAGGGCGCCGTCAAGGCGGGAGCCGCAGCGGGCGCTACCCGATCGGGTGGCAAGGGGTCGGAAGGGTAGCCAGGACGGCAACGGGCGTGCTTGGTAGGGGCCTTCGGCGCTGCCGCTGGCAAGCCATCCTGCGGTTAGCCACTCAAAAGGGGGGTCATTCTCCAGATCAAACGGGCATCTGCTCGATGACACGCCGCTTTGACCCCTAGGATTCCCCCTATCACCTCACCGGTCTCATTCGACAGGAACCCCATGAGCGACACTTCCCCCTACGGCTTCGAGCTTGTGCGGCGTGGGTACGACCGCGCTCAGGTGGACGAACGCATTTCCAAGCTCGTCTCCGACCGTGACAGCGCTCTCGCTCGTATCACTGCTCTGGAAAAGCGCATCGAGGAGCTCCACCTCGAAACGCAGAACGCCCAGGCGCAGGTGAATGACGCCGAGCCGTCGTACGCCGGTCTCGGCGCGCGCGTCGAGAAGATCCTCCGCCTCGCCGAGGAGGAGGCGAAGGACCTGCGCGAGGAGGCCCGGCGCGCCGCCGAGCAGCACCGCGAGCTCGCCGAGTCGGCGGCCCAGCAGGTGCGCAACGACGCAGAATCGTTCGCTGCGGAGCGCAAGTCCAAGGCCGAGGACGAGGGCGTCCGGATTGTCGAGAAGGCCAAGAGCGAAGCGGGCACGCTGCGCGCCGAGGCCCAGAAGGACGCTCAGTCGAAGCGTGAGGAGGCGGACGCCCTCTTCGAGGAGACCCGCGCCAAGGCCGCCCAGGCTGCCGCGGACTTCGAGACGAACCTGGCGAAGCGCCGCGAGCAGTCCGAGCGCGACCTGGCCTCGCGTCAGGCGAAGGCCGAGAAGCGTCTCGCGGAGATCGAGCACCGCGCGGAGCAGCTCCGCCTGGAGGCCGAGAAGCTGCGCACCGACGCCGAGCGCCGCGCCCGCCAGACGGTGGAGACCGCGCAGCGCCAGGCCGAGGACATCGTGGCCGACGCCAACGCCAAGGCCGACCGGATCCGCTCGGAATCGGAGCGCGAGCTCGCCGCGCTGACGAACCGCCGCGACTCCATCAACGCGCAGCTCACCAACGTGCGCGAGATGCTGGCGACGCTCACCGGTGCGGCCGTCGCCGCCGCGGGCGCGCCCGCGGAGGACGAGCCGATCTCTCGTGGGGTTCCCGCCCAGCAGACCCGCTGAGCAGCCGAAGTCGGACACCGAAGCCCCTTGCCGCTCCAGTGGCAGGGGGCTTTGTCCCGTTCTAGCGTTGCCGCATGATCGAGCTCGAGGGGCTGACCAAGCATTACGGCGAGAAGCTGGCCGTCAACAACCTCACGTTCACCGTCAGACCGGGCATCGTCACGGGGTTCCTCGGGCCCAACGGTGCAGGCAAGTCCACGACGATGCGGATGATGCTCGGTCTCGACAGCCCGTCAGCAGGCGACGTACGCATCGACGGGAAGCACTACGCGCAGCTGAAGGACCCGCTGCGGTACATCGGCGCGCTCCTCGACGCCAAGGCCATGCACGGCGGCCGCAGCGCCTACAACCACCTGCTGTGCCTGGCGCAGAGCAACGGCATCCCGCGCACCCGCGTCGTCGAGGTCCTCGACACGGTGGGTCTGACGCCCGTCGCCAGGAAGAAGGCGAAGGGCTTCTCGCTGGGTATGGGCCAGCGCCTCGGCATCGCGGGCGCGCTCCTCGGCGACCCGCGGATCCTGATGTTCGACGAGCCGGTCAACGGGCTCGACCCCGAGGGCATCCACTGGATCCGCAATCTGATGAAGTCGCTCGCCGGCCAGGGCCGTACGGTCTTCGTCTCCTCGCACCTGATGAGCGAGATGGCGCTGACCGCGGACCACCTCGTCGTCATCGGCCAGGGCCATCTCCTCGCCGACACCTCGATGTCCGACTTCATCCAGCAGAACTCCCGCTCGTACGTGCGGCTGCGCTCGCCGCAGCAGGAGCGGCTCCTCGATGTGCTGCACGAGGCCGGGATCACCGTCGTGGAGGCGGGCAGCGGCACACTCGAGGTGGATGGCTGGAGCCCCGAGCAGCTCGGTGACCTCGCGGCCGCCCACCATCTCGCTCTGCATGAGCTGAGCCCTCAGCAGGCCTCGCTCGAGGAGGCGTTCATGCAGCTCACCGCGGAGTCGGTGGAGTACCACGCGCACACGGACGAGCTCGGGGTGCCGCCGCCCGTCCAGCTGCCACCGCCGACACAGCAGCAGGGCTGGGGCGAGGGCTGGGACCGTACGAAGAACAAGGGAGCCTGACCGATGGCCACGACCCAGGTTCTCCGGTCCGAGTGGACCAAGATCAGGTCCGTCGCTTCGACGGTGTGGACGCTCGGCCTCGCGGCCGTCGTGACGATCGCGCTCGGCGTGCTGATCTCGATCCTGTCGAGGAACGAGTTCAAGAACATGGGCCTGAAGGAGCGGCTGGCCTTCGACCCCACGTTCATCAGCTTCGCCGGGATGAGTCTCGGACAGCTCGCGATGATCGTCTTCGGCGTCCTCGTCGTCTCGAACGAGTACAGCACCGGGATGATCCGCACCTCGCTCGCCGCGGTCCCCCAGCGCGGCACGTTCCTGTTCAGCAAGGTCGCCGTGGCCACCGTCCTGGCGTTCGTCGTGGGCCTCGCCACGAGCTTCATCGCGTTCTTCCTCGGGCAGGCCGTCCTCGGCGAGTACCGGGCGCAGCTCGGCGACCCGGGCGTCCTGCGCGCGGTCATCGGCGGCGGCCTCTACATGACGCTCATCGCCATGTTCTCGATGGGCGTCGCGTCGATGCTGCGCAGCCCGATGCTGTCGCTCGGCATCCTGATGCCGTTCTTCTTCCTGATCTCCAACATCCTGGGCAACGTCTCGGCGACGAAGAAGATCGGCCGGTACCTGCCCGACCAGGCCGGCAGCAAGATCATGCAGGTGGTGACGCCGATCGACGACGACACCCCGTACGGGCCGTGGGGCGGCCTCGGCATCATGGTGATCTGGGTGGTCCTGGCCCTGATCTTCGGATATGTGGTCCTCAAGAAGCGGGACGCGTAGGGGCCGCGGGACAGACTCAGGAGCTTTGCCTCGTCTTGGCCGGAACCGTCAGCGCCCCGATATCCTCCTAACCCTTACGGGGGGCGTGTGCCCCGATGTCCTGAACCTTTCGATGGGTGCGGAGAATGATCGAGGCAGTCGGCCTGACGAAGCGCTACGGCGCCAAGACAGCCGTGTACAACCTTTCCTTCCAGGTCCGGCCGGGCACCGTGACCGGCTTCCTGGGTCCGAACGGGTCCGGCAAGTCGACGACCATGCGCATGATCCTTGGTCTCGACCAGCCGACGACGGGCCAGGTGACGATCGGCGGCTACCCGTACCGCAAGCTCCCCAACGCCCCGCGCCAGGTCGGCGCCCTGCTCGACGCCAAGGCGGTGCACGGCGGCCGGCACGCCCGTCATCACCTGCTCTGCCTCGCGCAGCTGTCCGGCATCCCGGCCCGCCGCGTGGACGAGGTGCTCGGCGTCGTCGGCCTCCAGGACGTGGCGAAGAAGCGCTCCAAGGGCTTCTCGCTCGGCATGGGCCAGCGCCTCGGCATCGCGGCCGCGCTGCTCGGCGACCCGCAGGTGCTCCTCTTCGACGAGCCGGTCAACGGCCTCGACCCGGAGGGCATCCTCTGGGTCAGGAACCTGATGAAGTCGCTCGCCGCCGAGGGCCGCACCGTCTTCGTCTCCTCGCACCTGATGAGCGAGATGGCGCTGACCGCCGAGCACCTGATCGTCATCGGCCGCGGCCAGCTCCTCGCCGACATGAGCGTGCGGGACTTCATCTCGCACAACTCGGCCGACTTCGCGCGGGTGCGCACGCCCGAGACGGAGCCGCAGCAGCGCGAGAAGCTGACGGCGGCGCTGACCGAGGCCGGCGGCCAGGTGCTGCCCGAGCAGGACGGCGCGCTGCGCGTCACGGGCCTGCCGCTCCCGCGCATCAGCGACCTGGCGCACGGCGCCGACGTACGCCTGTGGGAGCTCTCGCCGCACCAGGCCTCGCTGGAGGAGGCGTACATGCGGATGACACAGGGCGCCGTCGACTACCGCTCGACCGTCGACCAGCGGGCCGGTCTTCAGCAGCAGCTCCCGCCGGGCGCGATGCCGCAGCAGCAGTTCCCCGCGCCCGGCCAGGGCCAGCCGGACTGGTACGCGCCGCCGCCGCCCCAGCAGGGCGGTCAGCCCTTCGCCCCGCCGCAGGCCGCGCCCGGCGGGCCGAACCCGTATGCCGCGCCGCCGCAGCAGCCGCCTGCCGCGCCCGCGGCCCCGGCAGCCCCTGTCCCCGCCGACCTGAACAAGCCCGAGGACCCCCGATGACGACGCCGCCCCCGCAGCCGGCTCCGCAGGCCTACGCCCAGCAGAGCGCGCCCAACTGGCAGGGCGCGCCCGGCACTTCGTACACCTCGCCCATCCCGGTCACCCGCACGCACCTGGGGCACGCGCTCGCCTCGGAGTGGACGAAGATCAAGTCCGTGCGCTCCACGATCTGGACGCTCGGCATCTTCCTGTTCCTGGTTCTCGGCGGCGGCCTGTTCGTCTCCGCGCAGACCGAGGACCTCAACTACCAGGACCTGCCGTTCACGTTCCCGGCCTTCATCGGGCTGCTGCTCGGCCAGATCTGCCTGATCACGCTGGGCGTCCTCGTGACGTCGTCGGAGTACGGCACCGGCATGATCCGCACGACGTTCACCGCGTCGCCGCAGCGCTACCGCGTCTTCGCCGCCAAGATCCTGGTGTTCTTCGCGGTCTCGTTCGTCGTCTCCGCGGGCTCCATCCTCCTGGTGGGCCTGCTCACGTCGTCGATGCACAGCGGCGCCGAGGCGGGCGACCTGAGCTGGGGCGGCACGGTCCTCAAGGGCGGGCTCTACGTGTCCCTGCTCGGCGTCCTCGGCCTTGCCGTGGGCTCCATGCTGCGGCACTCGGCGGGCGCGATCACCGCGATGCTCGGCATCGTGCTGCTGCCGTCGATCCTCCCGGTCTTCCTGATGATCTCGCGCAGCACGCGGACGCTCGGCGAGAAGATGCAGGAGTACAACGCCATCAACGCCCTCGCCAAGATTTTCGGCGCGGACGGCGGGAGCACGGGCGGCTCCCAGGTGTGGCTGCTCGTCGGCGTCACGGCCGCGGCCGTGGTCGGCGCGTTCGTACTGCTTGAGCGGCGCGACGTGTAGAGCTGTCAGACCTCAGTAACGAGGCGCGTTCCTGGACCGCTGCACCCGTGTGGTGCGGCGGTCCTTCGCGTTCCAGCAGGCCTTGTGCCAGTGTCGGCGCTCGTCCACGCCCGAGTGCGCTGGCCAGGCCACCACGTGCGCGACCCCGGAGGGGATCTCCTGGTCGCAGCCGGGGCACCGGTACGTCTTGCCGGCGGCGCTCGCGCCCGCGACCTGGCGCACGCTCCACTCCTCGCCCTGCCAGCTCGCCGTACGCTCGAAACCGCCGTAGCGGCTGCCCTGCTCCTCGTCCGGTGCCTGGCTGGACGGTCGGCCGCCGCGACGGGGCGACGACTGGTTTCGGCGCGGGGACACCGGCTCTCCTCTAGGACTTGTACAGGTGCCTGCACAGGGACTGGGGCTCCGTCCAGCGTACGCGGACGCCTCTCGGGTACCCGCACACCGTCACCCTCATGAGCTCTCCGGACAATCTGCCAATCTCCATGGCAAGCCGTGCCCTTGGCACTTGTCAGCCGTTAATGCCCGTGGGGGGAGTGCCGCGTCGGCGCCAAGAAAGGCAGGAGTGCGATGCGCGTAGGAACTTTTGTACTGGCGGCCCAGTTCCCCGGCCAGGGACAGGGGGAGGCGCTGCACCGGGCGGTGCGGTCCGCCGAGGCGGCCGAGGAGGCCGGCCTCGACTCGGTCTGGCTGGCGGAGCACCACTTCGTACCGTACGGCACCTGCCCGTCCGCGGTGACGCTCGCGGCGTTACTGCTCGGCCGCACCCGGCGCATCCGCGTCGGCACGGCGGTCAGTGTGCTGCCGACCGCCCACCCGGTCGCCCTCGGCGAGCAGGCGGCCCTGCTGCACGTGACGTCCGGCGGCCGCTTCTCGCTCGGCGTCGGCCGCGGCGGCCCCTGGGTGGACCTGGAGGTCTTCGGCTCGGGCATCGAGGCGTACGAGGAAGGGTTCCCGGAGTCCCTGGACCTGCTGCTGCGCTGGCTGCGCGAGCCCCGCGTCAAGGCCGAGGGGGAACGGTTCGCCTTCCGCGAGGTCGCCGTGGTCCCGCGCCCCGACGAGGCGCTCGACTCCCCCGACGGGCCCGAGGTGGTGGTCGCCTGCACCTCGCCGAACAGCGTGCGCCTCGCGGCCGAGCGCGGCCTTCCGATGCTGCTCGGTATGCACGCCGGGGACGAGGAGAAGGCCGAGATGGTCTCCCTGTGGCGCACGCACGCGCGGGCCGCCGGCCGCAGCCCGGAGGAGATCCGCGCCGCGGCGCACGTCTCGGCCGGGGTGGCCCAGATCAGCGACCGAACGGCGCAGGCTCGGGAGACGCTCCTCAAGGCGATGCCCGGCTGGCTGAAACAGGGGCTCGACGCCCATGTGACGGTGGACGGCCGCACCCGGTCCATGCGGGACCCGGTCGCGTACACGGAACTGCTGTGCGGGCTGCACCCGGTGGGGACTCCCGGGCAGTGCGCCGACCGGCTCGCGGCGACATCGGAGCGCACGGGCATCACGCGCTTCGCGCTGCTCGTCGAGGGCTCCGGAGATCTCGCGGCCACCGAGGAGAATGTGCGCAGGCTGGGCGCCGAGGTACTCCCCCGGCTCCGCTGAGTCGCGTAACGGCCGTGCGGCCCGTAGTCCACCGCCCCGTACTTGTGCACCTCCCGCGTACGGAGCGGCGGACCATCCGATTCCGCCGTCAACGGGCTGTCAGCAGTCCCTGAGTTCCGGGGACTGGTTCAACAGCTGGTTGCGGGCCGAGGTGAAGCGGGCCAGCGTGCCGTCCACCGACGGGTCCTGTGGGAACACCGCCACACGGTGACAGTTCTGGAAGGCCAGCCGTACACCGAAGTGCCGCTGCAGCGCGCCACGAATCGCGTCACTCGCGAGCGCACGCAGCAGCTGCCCACGTGCCTGCTCGTCCGGCGGAGGCGTCTGGTTGTCGGCGAAATCTCCGCCGTCGACCTTCAGCTGGGCCACCAGGGAGCTGATCATCTCCCATGCGTAAGGCAGGGAGGTCCGGACGCAGTCGACGAAGTCAGCTTCGTCGACCTCGCCTCGCTCGGCCTGTTCCAACAGTGCCGGTGAGACGTCGAGCGACATGGGTTCTCCTCTCGCACCCCCGCGGGGAGCGGGGGCTGACGGGCAGGTAAGGAGCGCGCGACGACGTACGACCACGAACACGCTGCGTACAGGCGTCGCGACCTCCCGCTTATACGGTAAGCAACGTCCGGGGCCCGCAACAGGGGATCGCAGGCACAGTCCGTACACAACCGGCCATTAACGAAGGGGTTCATGTAGGGCGAATCGCGTGGACCACTGTGTGTCGAGTAGCGTTGCCGACCATGCGTCTCGTCATCGCCCGTTGCTCCGTGGACTACGCGGGCAGGCTCACAGCCCATCTCCCGTCGGCTCCCCGCCTGATCCTCGTGAAGGCGGACGGCAGCGTCTCGATCCACGCGGACGACAGGGCCTACAAACCTCTCAACTGGATGTCCCCGCCCTGCACCCTGAAGGAGGGCACGGGCGACGACGGCGGCATCTGGACCGTCATCAACAAGGCGGGCGAGAAACTCATCATCACGATGGAGGAAGTCCTCCACGACTCCTCGCACGAACTGGGCGTGGACCCGGGCCTCATCAAGGACGGCGTGGAAGCGCACCTCCAGGAGCTCCTCGCCGACAGGATCGACACGCTCGGCGAGGGCTACACGCTCATCCGCCGCGAGTACCCGACGGCGATCGGGCCCGTCGACATCCTGTGCCGGGACGGTGACGGCGCGACCGTGGCCATCGAGATCAAGCGGCGCGGCGAGATCGACGGCGTGGAGCAACTGACGCGCTATCTCGAGCTGTTGAACCGCGACCCGCACCTCGCCCCGGTGCGCGGCGTCTTCGCCGCCCAGGAGATCAAGCCGCAGGCCCGCGTCCTGGCCACGGACCGCGGCATCGGCTGCACGGTTCTGGACTACGACGCGCTGCGCGGCATCGAGGACGACAAACTCCGCCTGTTCTGATCCGTCCGGCATGACTGAGGGCCGGGTTCACAGGAACCCGGCCCTCAGTCATGTGCTGCGTACATGCGGCCGTCAGATCGTCGACGAGGCTTCCGGCCCGGTGGGCGAGTCCGACGCGCTGTCCGCCGGGCTGCTCATCGCGGAGCTGCCGCTCGGCGCCGGGCCGCTTGCCGAGTCCGACGTGTCCGGGGTCGAGGGCGGGCTCGTGGGATCTGAGCTGGTCGGCGTCGGCGTTGGTGTCGTCGGCTTCGACGTGGTCGGCTTCGGCGTCGTCGGGGTTGGGTCTGGCTTCGGCGTCTTGCTGGGTGACTTGGACGGCGACTTGGACGGGGACTTCGACGGAGACGTGCTCGGCTTGTCCGACGGCGTGCCGCTCTCGCCGGTCGACGGCCCGGTGCTGGGCGTCGGGTCGTCCGACGTGTTCGGGATGCCGTCCTTGCCGGGGCTCTTCGTCGGGTCCGCGCCGCCGGGATCCGCCTGGTCGGCGCCGATGTCGCCGCCGTCCTCGCCCTGCGAGGCCGACGGGTTCACATTGACGCTGTCGGACGGGGCCTCGTTGTTCGACGTGGCGCCGAGCGTCACGACGGTGCCGAGGACAGCCGCGAGGAGCGCTCCGGCGCCCGCGGCCACGAGGTTGCGCCGCGTGCCGGTGATGACGGCCCGACGGGCCCCGACGGGCTTGCCGCCGGGGCCGTGCCCGGCCCGCCGGGAGACCAGCGTGTCCGGTTCCGGGGGCGGCGCGGGCAGCGCGAACGCGGCCGGCACCCCACCGGGGGGCGACGCCGACTCCTCGTAGCGTGCGGCGGGGACCTCTTCGCCCGCCGCCGTGCGTCCGCCGGGGAGCGCGCCACCGGAGCGGTCCGCGACCAGGGCGAGGGCGCGGCGGCCCGCGATGGTGCCCCGCTTGTCGGCCAGCGCGCCGCGCAGGGCGATGGAGGCCTCCAGCTCGGCGCGGGCCCGGTCGAGCTGCCCGCCGAGCAGCGCGAGGATGCCCAGCTCGTGGTGGAAATAGGCCTCTTCCGCCACGTCGCCGGAGAGCCGCGCGGCCTCCTGGCCGGACCGCAGGCACCGCTCCCACACGGTCCAGCTGAGCCCGGCGGCGAACGCGGGCGCGGCGGTACGGGCGAGCAGCACCGCGACGCTGCCCTCCTCGTCCGGCCCGGCCGGCGTCGTGCCGGGAACGAGTACGGTCAGTGCGGCGAACAGGGCGTCGGCCTCGGCCGCGACCCGCTCGGGCCCGACCGAGGGATGCCCGGCCCACCACGCGTAGTGCTGCGCGGCGGTGCGCGCGTGGCCGCCCGCGTCGTCGGCGTAACCCGCGGTCGCCAGCTGGTCGTGCACGCCGGAGGCCAGGCGGTAGCGGCCGCCGACCGGTGTGACGAGGGCGCAGCCGACGAGTTCGGCGAGGGCCGCGTCGGCGTGGGTGTCGCCCACGAGGGCGGGCAGGTGGGCCTGATGCGGTATCTCGCCGCCGAGCGCGACCGCGAACCGCAGGGTGGCGCGGGCCGATTCGCTGAGCCGGGACGCGAGCAGGGCCGCGGGCGCGGCGCCGTCGGCGAGCGAGGGCAGCGGCACGTCATGGCCGTCCTCGGCGTCGAAGGGCGCGTCTACGGGCGGGGCGCCGGGGCCTCCGAAGTAACCGGACTCGTCGAAGGCGTTCGGGTCGGCGCGCACCTGGTCGCGCTGGCGCAGGAGCGCGCCGGCCTGCACGAAGCGCAGCGGGAGCCCCTCCGACTCGAACCAGAGGTCGCCCGCCCAGTTCGCCTCCTCGTCGTCAAGGACGCGGCCGACGGACCGCTCCAGGAGTTCGAGCCCGCCGCCGCGGCCCAGGCCGCCGAGGAAGATCTCTTCGAGGTGCGAGTCGGCGGACGGCGCCGCGACGTCGGGTGTGGCCGCGACCAGGAAGGCGCACTCGGGCGTCGCTTCGAGGAGCTCGTCGAGCGCGGCGCCGCCGAACTCGAGGTCGTCGAGGACGACGACGGCGCCGATGTCGTGGACGAGCTCGAGCAGCAGGGCCCGGTCGGGCCGGTGCAGCGGCGCGTTGTACACGGCCGCGAAGAGGTCGTACAGCAGGTCGTTCGACGAGCGGCGGTGTCCGCAGAGCCGGACGACGCCGTCGGGCGCGACGTCCGCGCAGTCCTCGGCGACGGTGTCGAGCAGCGCGGTGCGCCCGGAGCCCGAGGGTCCGGTGAGCCGCACGGAGCGCCCGCGCGCGAGGAGCCGTACGAGCCGCTCGCGCTCCTCCTGACGCTCGAGGAGCGGCAGTCGGGGCAGCGGGGGTCCGGCCGGCAGCGGCGGACGTGCGGCGCGGGCCATGTCGGCGCGTTCCGCCGGTGCGTACTTGACGGGCCGTCCCGGCCGCTCCCCCGGCGGGCAGGGCTCGATCTCGCTGCCGTCGACGGGATTGACGGTGAGCAGGAAGTCGCCGGACACGAGCTGGACGGTGCGGGCGAGCCCTTGTGCGGGCTGGCCGAAGTCAGGAGTGAGGGGATCCCTGGGCGGGCGCGGACGGCTCGCCTGGGTGTCGCTCTCGTCGTCGTGGTGGCCACGGTCCGCGCGGTCGTAGGGATCCCCGCCGTACGGATCGTGCCCGAAGTCTTCCGGTCCCCGGTTCATCGGGTCCATGGTCAAAGCCCCCCAAAAGCGTGGTGTGCCGGTGCCCCTCCCGGCCTGTGCACACTGCGCTGTCGCTTCTGGTCCGGTGCCCGCGAGAGGGTCCGTCAATCCGCGGGCGACCGAACCCTAGACCTGGCTCAGTATCTCCGAACAGCCGGGGTGCCGCGCCGTCCGAGACGTCACAGTCTCGTGAGGATTGTGGGTACTGCATACCGGAACGCCCGATTCACACCCTGGGCAGTGATTCGACCCCGATGCCGCCCTCGATCGCGAGGATCCGGTGCAGCCGCGTCGCCACCAGGAGGCGCTGCATCTGGGGCGGCACACCCCGCAGCACGAGCCTGCGGCCGCAGCGTCCGGCCCGGCGGTGGGCGCCCATGATGACACCGAGACCGGTCGCGTCCCACGAGTCCAGCTCTGACAGATCGAGCACCAGGTCGCCGACGCCGTCGTCGAGGGCCGTGTGCAGGACCGTACGGGCGTCCGCCGCGCTGCGGACGTCGAGGCGGCCCCCGACGACCAGCCCGGCGTGGTCGCCCCTGATGTACATATGCGCTCCCCGAGAGTGCTTGTGTGCCGTGATTCCAGTGGTCTCTGTGTCGTACGGCGATCTGGGTATGTCACTGCAACTGACTGGCGCGGGGGCGCAGAAGTTGCCGTCTGTAAGCGAACCGATACCGAATTCACCCCGTGGGGTTACCCGCGGGGTGACGAGAGATCAGTGCTTATAGAACCCCTGCCCGCTCTTGCGCCCGATGTCACCGGCGTCAACCATCCGGCGCATCAGCTCGGGCGGGGCGAACTTCTCGTCCTGGGACTCGGTGTAGATGTTGCTGGTGGCGTGCAAAAGGATGTCGACGCCCGTGAGGTCGGCGGTGGCGAGCGGACCCATCGCGTGGCCGAAGCCGAGCTTGCAGGCGATGTCGATGTCCTCGGCGGTGGCGACGCCCGACTCGTACAGCTTGGCGGCCTCGACGACGAGGGCCGAGATGAGCCGCGTGGTCACGAAGCCGGCGACGTCGCGGTTGACGACGATGCACGTCTTGCCGACCGACTCGGCGAACTCCCGCGTGGTGGCGAGCGTTTCGTCGCTCGTCTTGTAGCCGCGGACCAGCTCGCACAGCTGCATCATCGGGACCGGCGAGAAGAAGTGGGCGCCGACGACGCGCTCCGGGTGCTCCGTGACCGCCGCGATCTTGGTGATCGGGATGGCGGAGGTGTTCGAGGCGAGCACGGCGTCCTCGCGGACGATCTTGTCGAGCGCCCGGAAGATCTCGTGCTTGACCTCGAGCTTCTCGAAGACGGCCTCGACGACGATGTCGGCGTCGGCGACCGCGTCCAGATCGGTGGTCGTGGTGATGCGGGCGAGCGCGGCCTCGGCGTCCTGCGCGGACAGCTTCCCCTTGCTCACGAACTTGTCGTACGAGGCCTTGATGCCGTCGGTGCCACGGGCCAGGGCGGCGTCGGTGACGTCGCGCAGGACGACGTCCCAGCCCGCCTGCGCCGAGACCTGGGCGATTCCGGACCCCATGAGTCCGGCTCCGATGACGGCGAGCTTCCCTGCCACTGTGCGACTCCCCTTACCCGCTTGACCGCGTACCACTTGCAACTGGCCGCTAACCGCTGTTCACGTATCTCTCCGGCGGACATTAGCGCCAGTGAGGGGCCGTGGGGCGGCGAAGTAATGCGCGTCACGTCTCGAATGACGGACATCACACAGGACGGGCCATCAGGCGTCGCGTGCGGCGTAGTTGAGCACCGGCTCGCCCAGAAGGCCCTCCATCTCGTCGAGCAGGCCGAGCACTTCGCGGGACACCTCGCCCGGCCGGCTCGACGCCCTGTCGCACTTCATGCCGATCCGCCATGCGGTTCGACGCGATGCGCGACCCGTACGTCGGCCACTACGCGACGGCGCACATGCTGTACAGGGTCCTGGTCGCCCTCGCCCTGGCGGCGCTCGCCGTGACGGTCGGCACACGCGGCTTCCGCAGAGCTGCCGCGTAACTACGCTGGCCCCATGGTCAATCTGACGCGTATCTACACCAGGACCGGCGACCAGGGCACGACCGCCCTCGGCGACATGAGCCGGACCGCCAAGACCGATCTGCGGATCTCCGCCTACGCCGACGCCAACGAGGCCAATGCCGTCATCGGCACGGCGGTCGCGCTCGGCGGGCTCGACGAGGAGGTCGTGCAGGTCCTCGTACGGGTCCAGAACGACCTGTTCGACGTGGGAGCCGACCTGTCGACGCCGGTGGTCGAGGACCCGGCGCTTCTAAAAAAGATGGGCCCGCCACTCCGCGTCGAGCAGTTCTACGTCGACAAGCTGGAGGCGGACTGCGACCGCTTCAACGAGCAGCTGGAGAAGCTCCGGTCCTTCATCCTGCCCGGGGGCACGCCGGGTGCGGCGCTACTGCACCAGGCGTGCACCGTGGTCCGCAGGGCCGAGCGCTCCACGTGGGCGGCGCTCGAAGTGCACGGCGAGTCGATGAACCCGCTGACGGCGACGTATCTGAACCGCCTCTCCGACCTCCTGTTCATCCTGGCGCGCACGGCGAACAAGGAGGTCGGGGACGTGCTGTGGGTCCCGGGCGGCGAGCGCTAGCTGTTCTGTCCCGGGAGGCTGTGGACGGGTGAGGCAGGTCTCGGCTGAGGGACCTTGAACAGGTGAGGGCCTTCCGGTTCGGTGTGGATTGCGACGTCTAGACCAACAGAAGGGCCCTCCGTTCGAGGCCGGTCCCGGGAGCGGGCCCGCCGGCAAGATCTGGCAGGCCAGGGCCGAGCTGCCCGTCGCACCGGCTGACGAAGGAGTGTCCAAGTGCGCTCGCGCGCGCACTTAGGCCGGATCTCATCCTCATGGACATCCAGATGCCGCGCCTCGACGGCGTCTCGGCGACTCGTCAGGTGGTCTCCGAGGGACTCGCGGACGTGCTCGTCCTGACGACGTTCGACCTCGACGAGTACGTCTTCGGGGCGCTGCGCGCGGGCGCCGGCGGGTTTCTGCTGAAGAACACCGAGGCGAAGGATCTGATCGAGGGTGTCCGTACGGTCGCGCGCGGTGAGGGTCTGATCGCTCCGGCGGTGACCCGCAAGCTCATCGCGGAGTTCGCGGCGAAGCCCGTACGGCCGGAGCCGGGGCCCGCGCCGGCGGGGCTGGGCACCCTCACGCGCCGGGAGCGGGAGGTGCTTTCCTGCCTCGGTGACGGGCTGTCGAACGCGGAGGTCGCGGTACGTCTGGAGATGGCGGAAGCGACGGTGAAGACGCACGTCAGCAGGCTGCTCGGGAAGCTGGAGCTGCGCAGCAGGGTGCAAGCTGCCGTCCTTGCGCAGGAGTTGGGGCTGTGAGGAGCGGATTCCTGTAATTGGTTTAGACCTTGACCGTTGGTCCAGACCTTTCTATTCTCACGGCACTGCGGTGAGCGCAGCCGTGCACATGGCCGGCACGGCGATGCTCACGGGCGGCGCAGGGTTCCACCCCCGTCATGTCCCCCGGATACCACCCGAGGAGCACCCCTTGCGCTTGAGACTCAGACAGAGAGCCGTGGCAGGCCTCACCACCCTGCTGCTCCCGGCCGCCGCCCTCGTCGGCCTCGCCACCCCCTCCCACGCGGCCGCCGCCGCGAGCACCGCCACCGCGACCTACGCCAAGACCCAGGACTGGGGCACCGGCTTCGAAGGCAAGTGGACCGTCAAGAACACCGGCACCACGGCCCTCAGTTCATGGACCGTCGAGTGGGACTTCCCCGCCGGCACCAAGGTGACCTCCGCCTGGGACGCCACCGTCACCAACTCCGCCGACCACTGGACCGCCAAGAACCTCTCCTGGAACGGGTCGCTCGCCCCCGGCGCCTCGGTCTCCTTCGGGTTCAACGGCTCGGGCCCCGGCGCCCCCTCCGGCTGCAAGCTCAACGGCGCCTCCTGCGACGGCGGTGACGTCCCCGGCGACGCGGCCCCCTCCGCCCCCGGCACCCCCACCGCCTCCTCCGTCACGAACACCTCGGTCAAGCTCGACTGGACCGCGGCCACCGACGACAAGGGCATCAAGAACTACGACGTCCTGCGCGACGGCGCCAAGGTCGCGACGGTGACCGGGACTTCGTACTCCGACACCGGACTCACCGCGGGCACCGACTACTCGTACACCGTCCAGGCCCGCGACACCGCCGACCAGAGCGGACCCGCCTCCGGCTCGGTCAGGGTGCACACGACCGGCGGCGGCACCGACCCCGGCCCCGGCGGCAAGGTCAAGCTGGGGTACTTCACCGACTGGGGCGTCTACGGGCGCCAGTACTTCCCGAAGAACCTGGAGACCTCCGGCTCCGCCGCGAAGGTCACCCACATCAACTACGCCTTCGGCAACGTGCAGAACGGCCAGTGCACGATGGGCGACTCGTACGCCGACACGGACATGGCGTACACGGCCGCCAACTCCGTCTCGGGCGTCGCCGACACCTGGGACCAGCCGCTGCGCGGCGCGTTCAACCAGCTGCGCCAGCTCAAGGCCAAGCACCCGAACCTGAAGATCCTCTGGTCGTTCGGCGGCTGGACCTGGTCCGGCGGCTTCGGCCAGGCCGCGCAGAACCCGGCAGCGTTCGCCGACTCCTGTTACAAGCTGGTCGAGGACCCGCGCTGGGCCGATGTCTTCGACGGCATCGACATCGACTGGGAGTACCCCAACGCCTGCGGCCTGTCCTGCGACACCTCGGGCCAGGACGCCCTGAAGAAGCTGGCGTCCGCGCTGCGCACCAAGTTCGGCACCGGCAACCTGGTCACCGCCGCCATCACGGCCGACGCCTCCACCGGCGGCAAGATCGAGAAGAACGACTACGCGGGCGCGTCCCAGTCCTTCGACTGGTACAACGTCATGACCTACGACTTCTTCGGCGCGTTCAACGCCCAGGGCCCGACGGCCCCGCACTCCCCGCTCACCTCGTACCCCGGCATCCCGCAGCAGGGCTTCAACTCCGCTGACGCCATCGCCAAGTTGAAGGCCCAGGGAGTCCCGTCGAGCAAGCTCCTGCTCGGCATCGGCTTCTACGGCCGCGGCTGGACCGGCGTCACACAGAAGGAGCCGGGCGGCACCGCGACAGGCCCCGCCGCCGGCACGTACGAACAGGGCATCGAGGACTACAAGGTCCTCAAGACGAAGTGCCCCGCGAACGGAACGGTGGCCGGTACGGCGTACGCGTACTGCGGCTCCGACTGGTGGTCCTACGACACCCCCGCCACCATCAACTCCAAGATGGCCTGGGCCAAGAGCCAGAACCTGGGCGGCGCCTTCTTCTGGGAGTTCAGCGGTGACACCGCGGGCGGCGAGCTGGTGACCGCCATCGACGGCGGCCTGAAGTAGCAGCACCGGGCCGCACATGACGGAAGCCGGGTGAACGGGGCCGCCCCCTGTTCACCCGGCTTCTCCATGCAAAGCGAAAGCTCAGGCCATATGAACGCCGCTACGCGACGTTCACCCTCCCCCAAGGAGCTCCGCTACGCTCCGCGCCAGGGGGGACCCCCATCCAGCGGGGCCCTGAACGCCGCTACGCGACGTTCACCCTCCCCCAAGGAGCTCCGCTACGCTCCGCGCCAGGGGGGACCCCCATCCAGCGGGGCCCTGAACGCCGCTACGCGACGTTCACCCGCTGCCCGGGGGGCGCCGCCTCCAGCCATGCCAGGAAGCCGGTCAGCGCGTCCTCGCTCATCGCCAGCTCGAGACGCGAGCCGCGGTGCGAGCACGCGAGGACGATCGCGTCCGAGAGCAGGGCCAGCTCCTCCTCGCCCTCCGGCGCGCGCCGCCCCGTCACCTCGATCGCCGAGCGCTCCAGGGTGCGGCGCGGCCTGACCGCGTAGGAGAAGACCCGGAACCACTCGATCCGGTCGCCGTTGTAGCGGGCCACGCCGTAGCCCCAGCCCTTGCCGGAGGCGTCGCCTCCCTCGGGCACGTCCCATCGCAGGGAGCAGTCGAAGGTGCCCCCGGAGCGCTGGATCAGCCGGCGCCTCAGGCCGAAGACGAACAACCCCAGCAATACGAGTACGACGACCGCGACCACGCACAGCACGAGAACGAGGACCATTCGTACCGACCTCCTCGCCTCATCTGATAACGGGCCCGACAGCGGATCCGATAACGGAACTGCAAAATTGACCAAGGATCGCCTCAGCCGCGACCCGGTCCGGAGAGGTTCTCCGGCCCTGGCCGCGGCTGAGTCATGTCACTCCCCGCGCTGGGCTCAGCGCGTCGCCACCGCACGCAGTCGGACGTCCGCGCGACGCTCGGCGGATGCGTCCGCATCCGACTTCGCGCGCTCGAGCGCCCGCTCCGCACGCTTGACATCGATCTCGTCCGAAAGCTCGGCGATCTCGGCAAGCAGGGAAAGCTTGTTGTCGGCGAACGAGACGAAACCGCCGTGCACAGCGGCGACAACCGTCCCGCCGTCGCTCGTGCGGATCATCACCGGGCCCGACTCCAGCACACCGAGAAGCGGCTGGTGACCGGGCATGACGCCGATGTCGCCGGACGTGGTGCGCGCGACGACCAGGGTGGCCTCGCCGGACCAGACACTGCGGTCCGCGGCGACGAGCTCAACATGCAGCTCAGCAGCCAAGGTGGGCTCCTCGGGTCACCACCCGGCGGTTGCTGCCGGGTGTTGGGTCAAAGTCTAGTCGGCGTACGGAGAGGGGCGGGACACACCCTGCGGGTATCCCCCGCCCCTCTCCCACGAGTCTGTGCTTCCGAAGAAGCCAGAATCAGGAGACGCCGAGCTCCTTGGCGTTGGCCTTCAGGTCCTCGATGCCACCGCACATGAAGAACGCCTGCTCGGGGAAGTGGTCGTACTCGCCGTCGCAGATCGCGTTGAACGCGGTGATCGACTCCTCGAGCGACACGTCCGAACCGTCCACGCCGGTGAACTGCTTGGCGGCGTGGGTGTTCTGCGACAGGAAGCGCTCGACGCGACGGGCACGGTGGACAACGAGCTTGTCCTCCTCGCCCAGCTCGTCGATACCGAGGATCGCGATGATGTCCTGGAGATCCTTGTACTTCTGCAGGATCGTCTTGACGCGCATCGCGGCGTCGTAGTGGTCCTGCGCGATGTAGCGCGGGTCCAGGATGCGGGACGTGGAGTCCAGCGGGTCCACGGCCGGGTAGATGCCCTTCTCGGAGATCGGACGGGAGAGAACCGTCGTCGCGTCGAGGTGGGCGAACGTGGTGGCCGGGGCCGGGTCGGTCAGGTCGTCCGCGGGGACGTAGATCGCCTGCATCGAGGTGATCGAGTGACCACGGGTCGACGTGATGCGCTCCTGGAGGAGACCCATCTCGTCGGCGAGGGTCGGCTGGTAACCCACCGCGGAGGGCATGCGGCCGAGCAGGGTCGAGACCTCGGAACCGGCCTGCGTGAAGCGGAAGATGTTGTCGATGAAGAACAGCACGTCCTGCTTCTGCACATCGCGGAAGTACTCCGCCATGGTCAGACCGGCCAGGGCGACGCGAAGACGCGTGCCCGGCGGCTCGTCCATCTGGCCGAACACCAGCGCGGTCTTGTCCAGAACGCCGGCTTCCTCCATCTCGACCATGAGGTCGTTGCCCTCACGGGTGCGCTCGCCGACACCGGCGAAGACGGAGACACCGTCGTGCAGCTTGGCCACACGGACGATCATTTCCTGGATCAGAACGGTCTTGCCGACACCGGCACCACCGAACAGACCGATCTTTCCACCCTTGACGTACGGGGTGAGAAGGTCGACGACCTTCAGGCCGGTCTCGAACATCTCGGTCTTGGACTCGAGCTGGTCGAAGGCCGGGGCCTTGCGGTGGATCGTCCAGCGCGGGGCGTCCGCGACGCTGGACGCGTCGTCGTTCAGCACGTCACCGAGGGTGTTGAACACCCGGCCCTTGGTCAGGTCACCGACGGGCACCGAGATACCGGCGCCGGTGTCCGTCACGGCGGCCTGGCGGACCAGACCGTCGGTGGGCTGCATCGAGACCGTACGGACCACGCCGTCACCCAGGTGCTGGGCGACCTCGAGGGTCAGCGTCTTCTTCGCGCCCTCCTTGGCCGGGTCGTCGACCTGGACGTGGAGGGCGTTGTAGATCTCCGGCATCGCGTCGACGGGGAACTCCACGTCGACGACCGGGCCGATGACCCGGGCGACGCGGCCCGTGGCAACGGCCGTCTCAACAGTGGTCGTCATTACTTGTCACTCCCCGCGGTCGCGTCGGCCAGGGCTGCAGTGCCGCCGACGATCTCGCTGATTTCCTGGGTGATTTCGGCCTGGCGGGCCGCGTTGGCAAGTCGGGAGAGCGAGTTGATCAAGTCTCCCGCGTTGTCGGTCGCCGACTTCATCGCGCGGCGCGTGGCGGCGTGCTTGGAAGCAGCCGACTGGAGCAGCGCGTTGTAGATACGGCTCTCGACGTAGCGCGGCAGCAGGGCGTCGAGGACGTCCTCCGCCGACGGTTCGAAGTCGTACAGCGGAAGGATCTCGCCCTTGGACTTCGACTCCTCCGCCACCTCTTCGAGGCTGAGCGGAAGCAGACGGCCGTCAATGGCCGACTGCGTCATCATCGAGATGAACTCCGTGTAGACGATGTGGAGTTCATCCACGCCGCCCTCCGCCGAGTCCTTCTCGATCGCCTCGATCAGCGGGCCCGCGACCTTCTTGGCGTCCGCGTACGTGGGCTCGTCGGTGAAGCCCGTCCACTGCTCCGCGATCTTGCGCTCACGGAAGTTGTAGTGGGCGACACCACGGCGGCCGACGATGTAGATCTCGACCTCCCTGCCCTCGGCCTCGAGACGCGCGGTCAGCTTCTCCGCGGCCTTGATGGCGTTCGAGTTGAAGGCGCCGGCCAGTCCGCGGTCGCTCGTGAGGAGCAGCACCGCGGAGCGCGTCGCCGTCTCCGGCTCCGTCGTCAGCGGGTGGTTCGTGTTCGAACCGGTGCCGACAGCCGTGACCGCGCGGGTGAGCTCGGTCGCGTACGGCGTGGAGGCCGTCACCTTGCGCTGCGCCTTGACGAC
Organism: Streptomyces sp. DS1-CR2; assembly: GCF_055760475.1. Lineage (NCBI taxonomy): Bacteria > Bacillati > Actinomycetota > Actinomycetes > Kitasatosporales > Streptomycetaceae > Streptomyces > Streptomyces sp. DS1-CR2. The sequence continues at coordinate 5,922,104 of NZ_CM147085.1, read as the reverse complement.
GCGCGAGGCAGCGATCATCTCCATCGCCTTGGTGATCTTCTTGGTCGCGGTGACGGATTTGATGCGACGCTTGTAGACCCGGAGCTGGGCTCCCATGAGTCAGGTCCCTTCCGTCGTCACTTACCGGCGGCGGCCGGAGCGTCCTCGCCGAGAAGCTTCCCGTCCGAGGTCTCGAACTGCTTCTTGAAGTCCGCGATGGCGTCGGCGGCGGCGGTCAGGGTGTCGTCCGACATCTTGCCGCCCTCCTTGATGGAGGTCATCAGGCCCTGCTCCTTGCGGTGCAGGTAGTCGAGCAGCTCGCGCTCGAAGCGCCGGATGTCCACGACCGGGACGTCGTCCATCTTGCCGGTGGTGCCGGCCCAGACGGAGACAACCTGGTCCTCGGTCGCCATCGGCTGGTACTGGGGCTGCTTGAGCAGCTCGACCATGCGCTGACCGCGCTCCAGCTGGGCCTTCGACGCGGCGTCCAGGTCGGAACCGAAGGCGGCGAACGCCTCGAGCTCACGGAACTGGGCGAGGTCCACGCGGAGGCGGCCGGAGACCTGCTTCATCGCCTTGTGCTGCGCGGAACCACCGACTCGGGAGACGGAGATACCGACGTTCAGCGCGGGGCGCTGACCGGCGTTGAACAGGTCCGACTCCAGGAAGCACTGGCCGTCGGTGATGGAGATGACGTTGGTCGGGATGAACGCCGACACGTCGTTCGCCTTGGTCTCGACGATCGGCAGACCGGTCATCGAGCCGGAACCCATCTCGTCCGAGAGCTTCGCGCAGCGCTCGAGGAGACGGGAGTGCAGGTAGAAGACGTCACCCGGGTAGGCCTCGCGCCCCGGCGGGCGGCGGAGCAGCAGGGACACGGCGCGGTAGGCGTCGGCCTGCTTCGAGAGGTCGTCGAAGATGATGAGGACGTGCTTGCCCTCGTACATCCACTGCTGGCCGATGGCCGAACCGGTGTACGGCGCAAGGTACTTGAAGCCGGCCGGGTCGGACGCCGGGGCGGCGACGATGGTCGTGTACTCCAGCGCGCCGGCCTCTTCCAGGGCGCCACGCACGGAGGCGATGGTCGAGCCCTTCTGGCCGATGGCGACGTAGATGCAGCGGACCTGCTTCTTCGGGTCGCCGGTGCGCCAGTTGTCACGCTGGTTGATGATCGTGTCGACAGCCAGGGCGGTCTTGCCCGTCTGGCGGTCGCCGATGATCAGCTGACGCTGACCGCGGCCGATCGGGGTCATCGCGTCGACGGCCTTGTAGCCGGTCTCCATCGGCTCGTGCACCGACTTGCGCTGCATGACCGTGGGGGCCTGCAGCTCAAGGGCGCGACGCGCGCTGGTCTCGATCTCGCCGAGGCCGTCGATCGGGTTGCCGAGCGGGTCGACGACGCGACCCAGGTAGCCCTCGCCGACGGCGACGGAGAGCACCTCACCGGTGCGCTGCACCGGCTGGCCCTCCTCGATACCGGTGAACTCACCGAGCACGATGGCACCGATCTCGCGCTCCTCGAGGTTGAGGGCGAGGCCGAGGGTGCCGTCCTCGAACTTCAGCAGTTCGTTGGCCATGGCCGAGGGCAGGCCCTCGACCTTCGCGATGCCGTCGCCGGCAAGGGTGACCGTACCGACCTCCTCGCGCGAGGCCGCGTCCGGCTTGTACGCCTGGACAAAGTTCTCCAGCGCGTCCCGGATCTCCTCCGGCCGGATCGTGAGCTCCGCCATCTGGGTTCCCTGCTCTCCTTGTTGGGCCCGAAGTTTTCTTGGGGGGTCTGGGGTCAGCCCCCAGGAATCCTCTGCACGGCCCAACTAGGGCCGTAGGTACTACTACGTTGTGCGAGTCCGCTAGCCGGCCATACGGCGGCTGGCGTCCTCAATGCGGTCCGCAATGCTTCCGTTGATGAGCTCTTCGCCCACCTGCACGTTGATCCCGCCGAGGACCTCGGGGTCCACGTCGAGGTTCAGGTGCATCTGACGCCCGTAGAGCTTTGCCAGGGCGGCGCCCAGGCGCTGCTTCTGCGCATCGCTCAGCGGAACCGCCGTGGTGACGACAGCCACCGTGCGGTCCCGGCGCTCCGCGGCGAGCTTGGACAGGGACTCGAGTCCCCCCTCCAGGCTACGTCCACGCGGCTGGGTCACAAGGCGCTCGACGAGACGCTCGGTGGTGGCCGTGGCGCGACCGCCGAGCAGGCTGCGCAGCAGCTCGCTCTTGGCCGTGCCCGTGGCGATACGGTCCGTGAGCGCTGCGCGCAGCTCGGTGCTCGAGGAGACGATCCGGCCGAACCGGAACAGCTCGTCCTCGACGTCGTCCAGCTCGCCCGCCTGCTGCGCCGCGGTCAGCTCGGCGATGCTCGCCAGCTCCTCGACGGAGTCGACCAGGTCGCGCGGGGCGGACCAGCGGGAGCGGACCAGGCCGGCCACCAGGTCGGCGGTCGAACCGCTGACCTGGCCGCTCAGCAGGCGTCCCGCGAGCTCGGCCTTGGCCTCGCCGGACTGCGCCGGGTCGGTCAGGACCCGACGCAGCGACACCTCGCGGTGGAGCAGCGCGGTGACCGCGGCCAGCTCTCCGGCAAGCTGTCGGGCGTCGACCGAGGTGCTGTCGGTCAGCGCGTCGAGACGCTCACGTGCGGAGGCGAGTGCCTCGCGGCTCGCTCCGTGGGCAGTCATCGAACAGCCTCGGCCTTCTCCTCGAGGTCATCGAGGAAGCGGTCGATCGTGCGCGACTGCCGGGCGTGGTCCTCAAGCGACTCGCCGACCAGCTTGCCGGCCAGCGTGGTGGCCAGCTGGCCCACGTCCTGGCGCAGCGCCTGAGCGGCGGCCTTGCGGTCGGCCTCGATCTGCGAGTGGCCGGCGGCGATGATTTCCTCACGCTGCCGCTGGCCTTCCGCGCGCATCTCGGCGATGAGCGTGGCGCCCTGCTCCTGCGCCTCCTGGCGCAGCCGCGCGGCCTCGTGACGAGCCTCGGCGAGCTGAGCCTTGTACTGCTCAAGAACGCTCTGGGCCTCGGTCTGTGCGGCTTCGGCCTTCTCGATACCGCCTTCGATCAGCTCGCGTCGCTCTTCCAGCGTCTTGTTGATACGCGGGAGGAGCTTCTTGGCGAAGAAGAAGAAAACGATGGCGAAGGCAAGCGTGCCAATGAGCAGCTCGGGACCCGGCGGGATGAGCGGGCTCTGCTCCTCCTCGGCCGCGAGTGCAACCAGGTTGGCGATCACATCAGTGCCTTTCGTCGAAAAGTGTCAGGTAGCTGGGTTTAGCGACCGAACACGAACGGCATGACGATGCCGATGAGCGCGAGCGCCTCACAGAAGGCGAAGCCGAGGATCTGGTTGGCGCGGATCAGACCGGCGGCCTCGGGCTGACGGGCCAGGGCCTGGGTGCCGTTACCGAAGACGATGCCGACGCCGATGCCGGGGCCGATGGCAGCGAGACCGTAGCCGATGGAACCGAGGGAGCCGGTGACGCCAGCGGCGAGTTCGATGGTCGCGGACATGCCGTTACTTCCTTCTCTTTAACGAACCGGTGGGGGTTGGCCACCGGACGACTGAAATATGACGGGACGGGACTGGCTCAGTGGTGCTCGGCGAGCGCGCCCTGGATGTACGAGCAGGCGAGGAGCACGAAGACGTACGCCTGGACGGCCTGCACGAAAAGCTCGAAGAGGATCATGACGACGGTCATGACGAACGAGACGCCCGCGGCCGGGATCATGTAGCTGTTCAGCAGGTACCAGGAGGCAACGGTGAACATGACCAGCATCAGGTGACCGGCGAACATGTTCGCGAACAGTCGCACCGCGTGCGTGAACGGCCGGACGAGCAGGTTCGAGAAGAACTCGATGAACGAGACGAGCCACTTGATCGGGCCGAGCGAGTTGTCGTAGCCCGTGATGTTCTTCCAGCCGCCCACGAAGCCGTGGCGCTTGAAGGTCAGCGGGACCCAGATCAGGTAGACGATGACGGCGAGCACGATCGGGTACGCGATGACCGACGACACCGGGAACTGGGCCAGCGGGATCACGGACCACACGTTCATGATCCAGATGAAGAAGAACATCGAGACCATGACGGGGACGTACTTCTCGCCCTCCTTCTTGCCGAGGGTCTCGTAGACGATGTTGCGGCGTACGAAGTCGTACCCCGCCTCACCGATCATCTGGAGCTTCCCCGGGACCACCTTGGCTCGGCCGAAGGCGGCGTAGAAGAGGCTCATGATGACCAGCGTCGTCAACAGGGCCAGCAGCATCACCTTGTTGAACTCGAACCCGCCGACGGTGAAGATCGGCTGGAACAGGAACGAGTGCAGACCGGGAGCCGGAAAGCCGCAGCCGTTGTCGGACAGAATCCGACAGCTCCAGTCAAAGGCGAGCTCAGTCTGGTCAGCACTCACCACGGGCTCCTTCGGCGTGACGCATAGGTACGGCAACCTCGTTGTGTCGTTGCGGCGCGCAGCCGCGGATCGGCACTGGTCTGGTGTTTCGGATGTGAGGGCGGCAGGAAGGCAGTGAGCCTCGCAGTCGAGCAGGCGTCAGCTCAGATGCCCGCGCCCGCAGTGCCGCAGTTGGCACCGGACGATAGCAGTAACGCGAACCCGCACTTATCCCGCCCCTACCCCTCATGAGGACGACCCTGAATTCTCGGGCTTGTCACTCTTCTCGGAGTCTTTGCCCGAGTCGGGATCGATATAGAAAATCTTGGCCTTCATGTGCGCACGCGCCTGCGCGGCCATCCATACGACGGTGGCGGCGACGAGTGAAGCGGCGAAGGCCTTGGGGTTGAACAGTGTCGTGTCCTTGAAGACGGCGACGAAGATCAGAAGCAGCAGCAACTGGGCGACATAGAGCATCAGCCCCATCGCCTGGAAGAGCTGCGGAAGCGATTTTGCCGTCCGCTGGAGGACGACCTGCCCGAGGCCCATGAAGACGATGACGACCACCGTGCCGATGACAGCGCCGAGCGCCCCCTTGCCGCCGGCCAGCACACCACTGATCACGGCGGCAATCGCGCCGGCAATGGCTGTGGGCACAACGGCCTGGAGGAGGATCCGTGCGTCATTCGAGGGCATGGCGGCAGCTCCGCTAACTGGACGGGGGCAGGGTGTCGTCATGGACGAGCGTAAACCGGGGCCGAGAGGGAACTTCGGGCCAATGGGCCGTCGCACTACGGTCCTTCGGCTCTATCCCCGGGTCTCGTGAACGGTATCACAAACTATTTGATGAGGTCTTTACCTCTACAGTGTGCTCACTGTCACACGTGAGAGGTAGTCAGCGCGTCTGTGCAAAAACGCGGCCAACTTGTCTGGTAATGAGGCGTTTTCGTGTCTCGCGTCAGCGCGATGAGTGCGCCTTGCGCCCATCCAGGAAGCGCGAACGGGGGCCAATGGCCGTTGCCCCGTTGACTCCTGCGGGCATCGGCGGGCGCGCGCCCTCGCCCTCGGGCGCCTCCTCGGCCGCCCCGGCCGCTTCCTGAACCGCGTACGACGGCGACGTCTCAGGCACCTCGGCCGCCGCCCGCGCGGCCCGCCTGCGCCGGTAGCGCGGCGGCACGAAGGCCTCCGCCCAGCGCGGGGCGCGCGGCGTGAAGCGCGGCAGCAGAAGCAGTACGAGACCGACGAAGCTGAGCGCGACGATCGCCAGGACGATCCACATGGACGTCGAGTGGACGGAGTAGGCGACCGCTCCGAAGGCGAACAGCGCCGACCAGAAGTACATGATCAGGACCGCGCGGCTGTGGGAGTGGCCGATCTCCAGGAGCCGGTGGTGCAGGTGACCGCGGTCGGCGGCGAACGGCGACTGGCCCTTCCAGGTCCGGCGCACGATCGCGAGGACGAGGTCCGCGAACGGGATCGCGATGATCGTCAGCGGCATCAGCAGCGGGATGAAGACCGGGATCATCGCGTGGGTGGCGTCACGGGTGCCGCCGAAGTTCAGCTTCATCAGGCTCGGGTCGACCTGGCCGGTGATGGAGATGGCGCCGGCGGACAGGACAAGGCCGATCAGCATCGATCCGGAGTCGCCCATGAAGATCCTGGCGGGGTGCATGTTGTGCGGCAGGAAGCCCAGGCACATGCCGATCAGGATCGCCGCGAACAGCGTCGCGGGGGCCGCCGCCTCGATGCCGTAGCCGTACCAGAGGCGGTACGAGTACAGGAAGAACGCCGACGCGGCGATGCACACCATGCCGGACGCGAGGCCGTCGAGGCCGTCCACGAAGTTGACCGCGTTGATGCTGATCACGACCAGGGCGACCGTGAGGAGCGTGCCCTGCCACTGCGTCAGCGAGACCGTGCCCACACCCGGGATCGGCAGCCACAGGATCGTCAGACCCTGCATGACCATGACGCCGGCGGCGATCATCTGTCCGCCGAGCTTGATCAGTGCGTCGATCTCGAACTTGTCGTCCAGGACGCCGATCAGCCAGATCAGTGCGGCTCCGGAGAGCAACGCCCGCGGCTCGTTCGACATCTCGAAGACGGGACTGAGGTTCGTCAGGTGGTCCGCGACGAGGAGACCCGCGCACAGACCGAAGAACATGGCGATCCCGCCGAGCCGGGGCGTGGGCTCCCGGTGTACGTCGCGGGCGCGGATCTCCGGCATGGCGCCGGCCACGATCGCGAACTTCCGCACCGGGCCGGTCAGCAGGTATGTCACCGCGGCCGTGATGCAGAGCGTCAGCAGGTATTCACGCACGGGCTTCCCCACAGATATCGCTGGCCATCTCAGCCCCACACCCTAGCTCCGCGCGCATGTGGTGAAGGACTGCCGGGTAGCGACGATGGTTGCACGGGTGACGGACCACGTCGGCCCGCCTACCCCTGTCTAGGCCGGATACGGCGGAAATCTTCCGGTGAGATCGCGCACTTCCGCGCGTGCTGTACGCGGATCGACCTCATCTCGCAGCACCCCCGAGAAGAGCACCGCGATGCGCGCCATCTCCGGTTCGCCCATGCCCTGGGTGGTGACGGCGGCGGTGCCGAGGCGCAGGCCGCGCCCGTCCCCGAAGGGCAGGGCGCAGGTGTCGAGGACCATGCCGGCCGAGGCGAGCCGGCCCCGGGCCGTCGGGCCGTCGACGCCCAGCGAGGTGGGGTCGGCGGTCAGCAGATGGGTGTCCGTGCCGCCGGTGGTGATCGCGAGTCCCTCGGCGTCGAGCGCGGCCGCTAGAACCCTCGCGTTGGCGACCACCTGACGGGTGTACGCGGCGAAGGCCGGGGTCTCCGCCTCGCCGAACGCGACGGCCTTGGCGGCGATGGTGTGCATCTGGGCGCCGCCCTGCGTGAAGGGGAAGACGGCCCGGTCGATCCGCGCGGCGAGCTCGGCCCCGCACAGGACCATGCCGCCGCGGGGGCCGCGCAGGACCTTGTGCGTGGTGGCGCAGACGACATCGGCGTACGGCACCGGGTTCGGCGCCGCTCCACCGGCGACCAGGCCGATGGGGTGCGCGGCGTCGGCGATGAGGTAGGCGCCCACGTCGTCGGCGATGGCGCGGAAGGCCGCGTAGTCGATGTGCCGCGGATAGGCGATGGAGCCGCAGACGATCGCCTTGGGACGGTGAGCGCGGGCCAGCGCGAGGACCTGGTCGTGGTCGATGAGGCCGGACTCGGGGTCGACGCCGTAGGGCACGAAGTCGAACCAGCGGCCCGAGAAGTTCGCGGGCGACCCATGGGTGAGATGGCCGCCGTACGAGAGCCCCATCGCGAGGACGGTGTCGCCGGGGCGCAGCAGGGCGGCGTACGCGGCGAGGACCGCGGAGGAGCCGGAGTGGGGCTGCACATTGGCGTGCTCGGCGCCGAAGAGCGCTCTGGCCCGGTCGACGGCGATGCGCTCCGCCATGTCGACGAGCTCGCAGCCGCCGTGGTGGCGGGCGCCGGGGTAGCCCTCGGCGTACTTGTTGGCGAGCGGGGAGCCGAGGGCCGCGAGTACGGCGGGCGACGTGAAGTTCTCGGCGGCGATCAGCTGGAGCGACGTGGCCTGCCGGGCCGCCTCGCCGAGCATGATCTCGGCGATCTCCGGGTCCTGCAGACGCAGCACGTCGAAGCCGGCGTGCGCGTACGTCGCACCGGCGGGGGCTTTTTCAGTGGTGACCGGCATCTTGGGCTCCGGGCCTCGCGGGGGTGACCTCGAATCCAATGTAGGCCCGCAACGCCCGCGCCGCCCGGAACTCAGGTACGAGCGGGTACTCCGGCCGTCGCTGTCACTGGGTTCACCTGCACGCCGGAACACCCGTCAGCGCCGTCACCACGGGCTCCAGCGCTTCGCTGATCTCCTCGCCGACCGAGCGGAAGAAGGGCAGAGGTGCGCCGTACGGGTCGTAGACCTCGTCGGCCTCGGCGTTCGGGGCGAGAAGCCACCCGCGTAGAGCCGCCGCGGCGCGCACCAGGGCGCGTGCGCGCTCCACCACGCCGCCGTCCAGCGGATCGGGCAGCGTGGCCGGATCGATCGCCTGGACGAGGCGGGTGAACTCCTTCAGCGTGAAGGTGCGCAGGCCCGCGCTGTGGCCCATGGAGATGACCTGGGCGCGGTGGTCGCGGGTGGCCGTGAGGACCAGGTCCGCGCGGATCACGTGGTCGTCGAGGAGCTCGCGGCCCACGAAGCCGGAGGCGTCCGCCCCGAAGTCCGCGAGGACCGTCTCGGCGTTGGCCTCCATGGGCGCGCCCTCGTGGCCCCAGGTGCCCGCGCTCTCGACGATCAGACCGCGTACGAGGGGGTCGCCGAGCCGGTCCACCAGGGCATGCCGGGTCAGCCGCTCGGTGATCGGCGAGCGGCACACGTTGCCGGTGCTGACATGGAGGATGCGGAAGGAGTCCCCGTTGCCTATGCCACGCCCCGTCTCAGGGGCTGTCAATTCGCCACCTCGAGGTCGGGTACGACCTTGCGCAGCTCGTCCGCGGTCAGGGCACCCGCGCGCAGGAGCACCGGAACCTTCCCGGTCACGTCGACGATCGAGGACGGGACGATGCCGGGCGTGGGGCCGCCGTCGAGGTAGACGGAGACGGAGTCGCCGAGCATGTCCTGCGCGGCGTCGCAGTCCTCGGGGGCGGGGTGCCCGGTGAGGTTCGCGGAGGACACGGCCATGGGGCCGACCTCGGTGAGCAGCTCGATCGCGACCGGGTGCAGGGGCATGCGGACGGCGACGGTGCCACGGGTGTCGCCGAGGTCCCACGCCAGGGACGGCTGGTGCTTGGCGACGAGCGTGAGGGCGCCCGGCCAGAACGCGTCGACGAGTTCCCAGGCCATCTCGGAGAAGTCCGTGACGAGGCCGTGCAGCGTGTTCGGGGAGCCGATGAGGACCGGGGTCGGCATGTTGCGGCCGCGCCCCTTGGCGTCCAGGAGGTCGGCGACCGCCTCGGAGGTGAAGGCGTCGGCGCCGATGCCGTACACGGTGTCGGTGGGCAGCACGACCAGCTCACCGCGGCGGACGGCGGACGCGGCTTCACGCAGACCGGTCGTACGGTCCGACGCGTCGTTGGTGTCGTATCGCCGAGCCATTTAGCGGGCCTCCTCGTACACGAAGTACACGTAGTCCATGCGAGAGATGCGGGAAGTGCGGGAGATGCGGGAAGTGCTGGTGCTGCCGGTACTGCTGATGCTGCCGAGACTGCTGGTGCTGCGCTGATTCTGTCGCGTCACGGCATCGCCTTGCGGGCGGTCGCGAAGCGCGGGCGGTTGTTCAGGTCGGGGTGGTCGGCGGCGTCGGCCCAGCCCCGTTCCTCGGTGAAGATCCACGGGACCTGGCCGCCCTGGGTGTCGGCGTGCTCGACGACGACGACGCCTCCGGGCCGCAGCAGGCGGTGCGCGGTGCGCTCGATGCCGCGGATCAGGTGGAGCCCGTCCTCGCCTGAGAACAGAGCGAGTTCGGGGTCGTGGTCGCGGGCCTCGGGGGCGACGTACTCCCACTCGGTGAGCGGGATGTACGGCGGGTTGGAGACCACCAGGTCGACCTGGCCGTCGAGCTCCGGGAAGGCCTCCAGGGCGTCTCCCTGGCGCAGGTCGACCCTGGACCCCTCGACGTTCTTGCGCGTCCAGCGCAGGGCGTCCTCGGACAGCTCCACAGCGTGCACACGGGAGCGCGGGACCTCCTGCGCGAGGGCGAGCGCGATGGCGCCCGAGCCCGTGCACAGGTCGACGATGAGCGGCTCGACGACATCCATGGCCCGTACGGCGTCTATGGCCCAGCCGACCACGGACTCCGTCTCGGGCCGCGGCACGAACACGCCCGGCCCCACCTGGAGTTCGAGGTAGCGGAAGTAGGCGCGCCCGGTGATGTGCTGGAGCGGCTCGCGGGCCTCGCGGCGCGCGGTGACCTCCCAGTAACGGGCGTCGAAGTCCGTGTCCTTGACGAGATGCAGCTCGCCCCGCTTCACGCCGTGCACGAAGGCGGCGAGCTCCTCCGCGTCGTTGCGCGGCGAGGGCACGCCCGCGTCGGCGAGGCGCTGGGTGGCCTGGGCGACTTCCGCGAGCAGCACGCTGCGGGGGTTTGGGGGTCGCCCCCCAAGATGTTGCTGCACGCTGGTCCTCCGGGGCTGAGCTGGTCTTTTGGGCGTGGCTTAGGCGGCGGCGAGCTTGGCGGCCGAGTCGGCGTCGACGCAGGCCTGGATCACCGGGTCGAGCTCACCGTCGAGCACCTGGTCCAAGTTGTACGCCTTGAAACCGACGCGGTGGTCCGAGATGCGGTTCTCCGGGAAGTTATATGTACGGATCTTCTCGGAGCGGTCGACGGTGCGGACCTGGCTGCGGCGCGCGTCCGCGGCCTCGGCCTCGGCCTTCTCCACTGCTGCCGCGAGAAGCCTGGAGCGCAGGATACGCATCGCCTGCTCCTTGTTCTGGAGCTGGCTCTTCTCGTTCTGGCAGGAAGCGACCACTCCGGTGGGCAGGTGCGTGATGCGCACTGCGGAGTCCGTCGTGTTGACGGACTGGCCGCCGGGGCCCGAGGAGCGGTAGACGTCGATGCGGAGGTCGTTCGCGTGGATCTCCACGTCGACGTCCTCGGCCTCGGGCGTCACGAGGACGCCGGCCGCGGAGGTGTGGATACGGCCCTGCGACTCGGTCGACGGCACACGCTGCACGCGGTGCACGCCGCCCTCGTACTTCAGGCGGGCCCAGACGCCCTGGCCGGGCTCGGTCGCACCGTTGCCGCCCTTGGTCTTCACGGCGACCTGAACGTCCTTGTAGCCGCCCAGCTCGGACTCGGTGGCGTCGATGATCTCGGTCTTCCAGCCGACGCGCTCCGCGTACCGCAGATACATGCGCAGCAGGTCGCCGGCGAAGAGGGCCGACTCGTCGCCGCCCGCGCCCGCCTTGACCTCGAGGATGACGTCCTTGTCATCGTTGGGGTCCCGGGGGACCAGCAGGAGCCGCAGCTTCTCGGTGATCTCCTCGCGCTGCTTCTCGAGGTCCTTGACCTCGGCGGCGAAGTCCGGGTCGTCCGCGGCGAATTCGCGCGCGGTCTCGATGTCGTCACCGGTCTGCTTCCAGGAGCGGTAGGTGGCGACGATCGGGGTCAGCTCGGCGTAGCGCTTGTTGAGCTTGCGCGCGTTCGCCTGGTCGGCGTGGACCGAGGGGTCCGCGAGCTTCGTCTCGAGATCGGCGTGCTCACCGATGAGGTCCTCGACGGCCTCGAACATCTCCGGCTCCTGAAGTGAGGTACAGCGAAAGGGAACGGCCACCGGCCGGCCGGCGAAGACCCCCGGGTCCCCGGCCAACCAAAAACAAGCACGCCGGTCCCGGCCCGCCCCGAAGGGCGGCCGTGGACCGGCGCAAGTGGCTCGCTACTTGTTGGCGGCAGCAGCCTTGCCGAAGCGGGCCTCGAAGCGGGCCACGCGGCCACCGGTGTCGAGGATCTTCTGCTTGCCCGTGTAGAACGGGTGGCACTCGGAGCAGACCTCGGCACGAACGGTGCCGGACGAGATGGTGCTACGGGTGGTGAACGACGCGCCACAGGTGCAGCTGACCTGCGTCTCGACGTACTCGGGGTGGATGTCGCGCTTCAAGGTGTCTCCTATGATCTCGGAGGGCTCCGGGTCGCTTCCGCGGATTGCGGGGGCGTGAACCGGGGCCGACGTACCAGTCTGCCAGGACTGGCCGTATCCCCCAAAACCGGGGTCGGGGCGGAACTATTCCCGAAGGCTCACCAGCACGTGGTGACCGGGGCCGGTGGCGGCCGGTGACCGGCTAGTGACTGCTGACGACGGAGCCCGCGGCGCCCTTGTCACCGGCGGATCCCTTGAGCGCGGAGGCCGGAACGGGCTGGTCCGCCTCGAGCGCCGCCCATACCTTCGCGCCCGCCTTCTCCAGCGGGAGTACGCGGTTCGGGTCGGCGGGGTCGTACTGGACGGGGAGCGTCACCATCTTCATGTCGCCGGCGCCGATGCCCTTGAGGCCGCCCGCGAAGCCCGCCAGTTCCTTGACCGAGTTGAGCTCGGAGTCGGTGGTGACGGCGCTGGTGGCGGTGTCCGCGAGGTCGTAGAGCTTCTTGGGGCTGGTGAAGACGCCGACGTCCTTGATCTGGTTGATCAGCGCCTTCATGAAGGCCTGCTGGAGCTGTATTCGGCCCAGGTCGCTGCCGTCGCCGACGGCGTGCCGGGTGCGGACGAGGCCGAGCGCCTGCTCGCCGGTGAGGGTGTGCGTGCCGGCCGCCAGGTGCAGATGGCTCTTGTCGTCGTTGATGGCCTGCTGGGTGGTGATGTCGACACCGCCGAGGGTGTTGATGAGCTTCTTGAAGCCCGAGAAGTCGACCTCGACGTAGTGGTCCATGCGGATCCCGGACATCTTCTCGACCGTCTTGACGGCGCAGGCCGGGCCGCCGACCTCGTACGCCGTGTTGAACATCTGCTGGCTGCCGCCCGCGACCGTGTTCCCGGCGCTGTCGGTGCAGGCCGGCCGTGTGACGAGGGTGTCGCGCGGTATGGAGACCACACTGGCCTTCTTGTGGCCCTTGTACACGTGGACGACCATCGCGGTGTCGGAGCGGGCGCCGCCGCCGTCCTTGCCGTACTTGGCGTTCGCGCCGGAGCGCGAGTCCGAGCCGAGGACGAGGATGTCCATCGAGCCGTTGTCGACGTTCGTGGGGCGGTCGGGGCCGAGCGCGGCGTTGATGTCGACGCCCTTGATGTTCCCGTTGAGCTTGAAGTACAGGAAGCCGGCGCCCGCGCCCGCCACGACGACGAGTCCCGCCGCGGTGCAGGCCGTGATGACGAGGGCCTTGCTGCGCCTGGCGCGCGGCTTGCGCCGTCGGCCGCCGCCTCCGCCGCCGCGGGTGGGGCGGCTCGGATCGGTGGTCGCGGGGCTGCTCTCGTCGGGCATGTGCTCCTCAGTCCTCAACTGCTCGTTTGTTCGGTTACCCCCTGTTTGCAGGGTCAGGCTCGATCGGACTTCTCTTCGTCCGTGCCCTCGCCGGACGTGGAACCCGGGAAGCCGGGAAGCCGGGAAGCCGGGAAGCCGGGAAGCCGGGAAGAAGGGTTGCACAACGCGCTGTGCCCGCCGCGACGGTCGCGACGGGCACAGCGCGTGCTGACGAAAGCCGATCGTCCGGCTCTCACCTGCGGGTTTATCCGAAGACGTTGTACTGCGTGTAGCCGGTCCCGATCTTGATGCGTGTGGCAAAGATCTCCGAGGAGGCGGTCCCCGTGCCCGGGTACAGATAAAGCGTGCCGCCGGGCGTGCGGGCCACGTAGTCGGCCTTGCCGTCGCCGGTCACGTCACCGGGCGCCGCGAACGCGTCGTACCCGTCCCAGGTGCGCACCTGCACGCCGGTCTCGAAGGGCGCGGACGCCTCGCCGGTGCCCTTCAGCAGGTACAGCTTGCCGCCGCTGCCGCGGGCGATCAGGTCGCTCCTGCCGTCGCCGGTGAAGTCGCCCTTGCCGCGCAGGGAGTTGAAGACCTGGTAGCCGCTGCCGACGGTGGCGCGGGTGCCGTACGTCCCGTCGCCCTTGCCGGGGTACAGGTAGAGCGTGCCGCCGGAGGTCGCCGAAAGCAGGTCGGGGTACCGGTCGCCGGTCACGTCACCGGGCGCCACGATGAACTTCCGCGTCGACCAGTCGCTCGCGATCTTCGTGTCCGTGTACGTCGAGCTGGACGCGGACCGGTGCCGCCAGTAGACGGCCCCGTCGGACCGGCGGCGGATGATGAAGTCCTGGTACCCGTCGCGGTTCATATCGGCCTGGAGGACCAGGTTGTACGCGCTCCAGGACCCGGTCAGCGTCTTGCGCGTGGCGAACCCGCTGCCCGTGGACTCCTTGACGTACCCCTGGCCGCCGGACGAGGCGCGGACGAAGAGGTCGGCCTTGCCGTCGCGGCTGATGTCGGTGTCGTCGATGCGCGGACGGACCTTGGGCTGGTACGTGGAGACCTTGGTGAACGCCTCGTACGTGCCGGAGACGTTGCAGACCTGCCGGCCCTGGCTGATGCCCCAGGACACGATGCCGACGACCTTGCCGCCCACGACGAGCGGGCCGCCCGAGTCGCCCGGGCACGTGGTCTTCCCCGTGCTGTCGTCGCCGGTGCCGAGCTGTCCGGCGCAGATCATCTTCCCGGCCTGGAAGTACGGGTCGAGGTTCTGGGTGCAGGCGTCGTCGGAGTTCAGCGGCAGGGTGACCTTCTGCAGCTGGGACGCGATGTCGGCGGTGTCCTCGTTCGAGCTGGTGAGGCCCCAGCCGTACACGGTGGCGTTCGTGCCGGCGGCGTACAGCGCGCTGTCCCCGGCTCCGGCCAGCTCCAGCGTGGTCTGGGCGACCGGCTTGGCGAGGGTGAGCAGGGCGACGTCGTTCGTGATGGCGTCGGGGTCGTAGCCGTCGCGGACCCAGCTGCGGGTGACGTCGATGTACGTGGCGCCGTTGCCGGCGACGGTGACGCTCTTGCTGGTGCCCACGGCGACTTCGCCGTACTTGCCCCAGTCCTGCCGGTTGCCGTTCTCGTCGTGCAGGCAGTGCGCGGCGGTGAGCACCTTGTTGGGCGCGACCAGGGTGCCGCCGCAGACGAAGTACGAGCCGCCGGCGGGGTCGTTGTAGACGAGCTGCACCATCCAGGAGGCGGCGCTTGCGGTGCCGCCGATGATGCGGGGCGTGAGCGACTTGTCGCCGCTCGGCGACGGGGAGGACGCCGCGGGCTCCGCGGTCTTCGTGCCGGGCGGCGGCTGCACGACCCGGCCGGTGTCGGACTCCCCCGCATAAGAGGTGACGGCGAACGCGCCTCCGCCGATCAGCGCGAGCCCGGCCGCGGCGGCCGGCAGCAACGTGCCGAGTCTTCGACGGTGCCGGCCGGAGCCGGATACAGATATGTCCACGCAAGTCCCCCCAGGGAGCGATGAGTTGAACGTTGGATGAAGAGCGTGATCGTACAACCCTCCCCGAACAGCACAAAGGGCCGCCCCCGTCACGGATGTGACGGGGGCGGCCCTTGAGCGGTGCTACCGCAGAGCAAAGCTCTTAGTCGTTGCCGTTGCCCGGCGTCGGCGTCGTCTTCGCGATCTGCATCAGGAACTCGGCGTTCGACTTCGTCTGCTTCATCTTGTCGAGAAGCAGCTCGATGGCCTGCTGCGAGTCGAGCGCGTGCAGCACCCGGCGCAGCTTCCAGACGATCGCCAGCTCTTCCGCGTTGAGCAGGATCTCTTCCTTACGGGTGGAGGACGCGTCGACGTCCACCGCGGGGAAGATGCGCTTGTCGGAGAGCTTGCGGTCGAGCTTGAGCTCCATGTTGCCGGTGCCCTTGAACTCCTCGAAGATCACCTCGTCCATGCGCGAGCCGGTGTCGACCAGCGCGGTGGCGAGAATGGTCAGCGAGCCGCCGTCCTCGATGTTGCGCGCCGCACCGAAGAAGCGCTTCGGCGGGTAGAGCGCGGTCGAGTCGACACCACCGGACAGGATGCGGCCGGAGGCCGGCGCCGCCAGGTTGTAGGCACGGCCCAGACGCGTGATCGAGTCGAGCAGGACGACCACGTCGTGACCGAGCTCCACGAGACGCTTGGCGCGCTCGATGGCGAGCTCGGCGACCGTGGTGTGGTCCTCGGCCGGGCGGTCGAAGGTCGAGGAGATGACCTCGCCCTTCACCGACCGCTGCATGTCGGTGACCTCTTCCGGACGCTCGTCGACCAGGACGACCATCAGGTGGCACTCGGGGCTGTTGACGGTGATCGCGTTGGCGACCGCCTGCAGGATCATGGTCTTGCCGGTCTTCGGCGGGGCCACGATCAGGCCTCGCTGGCCCTTACCGATCGGCGACACGAGGTCGATGATGCGGGTGGTCAGGATGCCCGGGTCGGTCTCCAGACGGAGCCGGTCCTGCGGGTAGAGCGGCGTCAGCTTGTTGAACTCCGGCCGCCCGCGCCCGGATTCGGCCGCCATGCCGTTGGCCGAGTCGAGGCGGACGAGCGCGTTGAACTTCTCGCGGCGCTCGCCGTCCTTGGGCTGGCGGACCGCGCCGGTGACGTGGTCACCCTTGCGCAGGCCGTTCTTGCGGACCTGGGCGAGGGACACGTACACGTCGTTCGGACCGGGCAGGTAGCCCGAGGTCCGGATGAACGCGTAGTTGTCGAGGATGTCCAGGATGCCCGCGACGGGGATCAGGACGTCGTCCTCGGAGACCTGCACCTCGTTGCCGAAGCCGGCCTCGTCGCGGCCACGACGGCCACGGCGGTCGCGGTAGCGGCCACGGCGTCCGCGGCGGCCGCCCTCGTCGTCGAAGTCGTCCTGCGGGCCGTTGTCACGCTGACGGTCCTGGCGCCCGCCGCCCTGCGGCTGACGGTTGCCCCCGCCCTGCTCCTTGCCCTGCTCGTCGCCCTTGCCACGGCGGTCGCCGCGGTCACGGCCACCGCGCTCACCGCGGTCGCCGCCACGGTCACCACGGTCACCGCGGTCACGACGGTCACGGCGCTCGCGACGGCCCTCGGCGCCGTTGTCACCGGCGTCGCCCTTGGCCTCGCCCTGAGCGTCCGTCTTGGTCTCGGTCTTCGCCTCGGCCGTGACGGTCTCGGGGCTGCCGGCCTCGGAGGTGGCACGGCGGCGGCGGCGCTCGCCGCCCTTTTCGTCGCTCGCCGGCTGACCGGGGATGTCGATCTGCTGCTGAGCGGTGGCCTTCGCGGCCTTGGCGCCTTCGGCCTGGGTCGCCTTGGCGGGGGCCTCGGTGCCGTTCGCCGTGGCCTCGTCGCCGGTGCGCGCCTTGGAGGTGGCGCGGCGCTTCGGCTTGGCCTCGGTGGTGTCGGCGCTCTTCGCGGGAGCGCCTCCCCCGGCCTGCGCCTCCTTGATGACCTCGATCAGCTGGCTCTTGCGCATACGCGCGGTGCCCCTGATACCGAGGCCCGATGCGACCTGCTGGAGCTCGGCCAGCACCATGCCCTCGAGGCCGGTACCGCGGCGCCGCCGGGAGCCCGCAGCGCCGGCAGCAGGCGCATCCGCATCGGCGGAGGGCGCGGCAGCGGAGCTGTCGGCGCTCACGCCCATCAGATCGGTGGTGTCGCTCACGAAGGGTCCTTCCCTGGAGCGGACGTCGGCCTGTCTGGCTCGGCGACCGGTTGTGCTGTCCGGCGGTGGTCCTGTCGGTATGGACCGTGCCGGGGCGGTGGTCCGCCAACGCGGCGGAAGAATTCATTGGTGACGGCGAGTCCCGAAGCCGCGGGTTCCACTGGAATGTCTGTGTCACCCGGCTCGATCACACCGGTTCCGGAGCATGCTCGAAACGGCTCAGCGCACGGCACCGAGCAATTTGCGGGGCTCCTGGAAGAATGGTTGTCCCGGAGGGGGACACACAGCACCTCGCCATGGTGGGGTCGGGTGCAGACTTGAGGTTAACACTACCGGATCCAACAAATATTCCCCCTCTCGAATTCCGGCAACCGTGTGTCAGTGAGCAAGCGGCAGCACGCTCGCTCCGTCGACATCGAGGTCGAGGCGGTTCGCCGCCCATCCCTCACCGGCCAGCCGGGCGACCTTGTCGGCCGCTTCCTTCTCCACAAGGGCGAGGACCGTGGGTCCCGCCCCTGAGATCACCGCGGGTACGCCGTCGGCCCGCAGCCGCTCCACAAGTGCGAGGCTCTCCGGCATCGCGGGAGCCCGGTACTCCTGGTGGAGCCGGTCCTCGGTGGCGGGCAGCAGCAGCTCGGGGCGCCTCGTGAGGGCCTCTACGAGCAGGGCCGCTCGGCCCGCGTTCACCGCGGCGTCCACATGGGGGACGCTGCGCGGCAGGAGACCGCGTGCGGTCTCGGTGAGTACCGGCTTTCCCGGTACGAAAACCACCGGAACGATGGAACCAGCAGGGTCCATCCTGATCGCCCGGGCCGCACCGCCGTCCATCCAGGAAAGCGTGAAGCCGCCGAGCAGGCAAGCCGCGACGTTGTCCGGATGCCCCTCGATCTCGGTCGCGAGCTCAAGAAGGGCCGCGTCGTCGAGCCGGGCGTCGCCGCCTATCGTCACGGCGCGCGCGGCGACGATGCCGGCGCAGATGGCGGCCGACGAGGAGCCGAGGCCGCGGCCGTGCGGGATCCGGTTGGCGCAGACGACCTCGAGGCCGCGCGGCTGTCCGCCGAGCAGGTCGAAAGCGGTGCGCAGCGAGCGTACGAGCAGATGGGACTCGTCGCGCGGGAGGGTGTCGGAGCCCTCACCTGCGATGTCGATGTTCAGGCCGGAGTCGGCGACCCGGACGACCACGTCGTCGTAGAGACCCAGCGACAGGCCGAAGGCATCGAAGCCCGGGCCGAGGTTGGCGCTGGAGGCGGGGACGCGCACCCTGACGGCGGCGGCGCGGAAGGCGGGACCGGCCATCGCTCGATGACACTCCTTGAGCTGCGGTTCTTGCGTGATGAACGAGGTGACTGCGGTAGAGATCCGATGATTGCTGCCCGTGTGAGAACCCGAAGGCCGCGAGGGCTGCGACAACGCCTGCGGCACCGCGGCATATGCATGTGCGGCGGAGTGGGTTCGGTACAGCCTATCGAAGGAAGGTTCTGTGGCGACATAGGGCGCACAGGAGGCGCACGATGCGTGTCGCAAGCCCCCTGTGCACCCCCTGTGCGGAGTTGACCGGCCCTGTCCGGTTACGCCAGGCCGAGGCGCTCGGCCGCGGTGGCCGCGTCGACCGGGACGGTGACGGGCTGCGGGGCGCCCGCGACGGCCCAGTCGGGGTCCTTGAGGCCGTTGCCCGTGACGGTGCAGACGATCTTCTGCCCCTTGTCGACCTTGCCCTGCTCGGCGGCCTTGAGCAGACCGGCGACGGAGGCGGCCGACGCGGGCTCCACGAAGACACCTTCCTGGGACGCCAACAGCTTGTAGGCGCGCAGGATTTCACGGTCCGTCACTTCGTCGATGAAGCCGCCGGACTCGTCACGGGCGGCCAGCGCGAAGTCCCATGACGCGGGGTTGCCGATGCGAATCGCGGTGGCGATCGTCGAAGGGTCCTTGACGATCTCGCCGCGCACGATGGGCGCGGAACCGGACGCCTGGAAGCCCCACATGCGCGGGGTGTGCGTGGCGATGCCGTCCGCCGCGTACTCCTTGTAGCCCTTCCAGTAGGCCGTGATGTTGCCGGCGTTGCCGACGGGAAGGACGTGGATGTCGGGCGCGTCGCCGAGCGCGTCGACGATCTCGAACGAGGCGGTCTTCTGGCCCTCGATACGGAACGGGTTGACCGAATTGACCAGCGCCACCGGGTAGTTGTCGGAGAGGGCGCGGGCCAGGTTCAGGCAGTCGTCGAAGTTGCCGTCGACCTGGAGGATCTTCGAGCCGTAGACCAGCGCCTGGCCCATCTTGCCGAGCGCGATCTTGCCCTGCGGGACGAGCACGGCGCAGACCATGCCGGCGCGCACGGCGTAGGCCGCGGCCGAGGCGGACGTGTTACCGGTGGAGGCGCAGATGACGGCCTGGGCGCCCTCCTCCTTGGCCTTCGTGATCGCCATCGTCATGCCGCGGTCCTTGAAGGACCCGGTCGGGTTCGCGCCCTCGACCTTGAGGTGGACCTCGCAGCCCGTGCGCTCGGAGAGCACCTGGGCGGGCACGAGCGGCGTGCCGCCCTCGCGCAGCGTGACGACCGGCGTGGTGTCGGACACCGGAAGCCGGTCGCGGTACTCCTCGATGATTCCGCGCCACTGGTGGGTCATTGCTCGTTACTCCCCTTCAACACGCATGATGCTGGCGACACCACGCACGGTGTCGAGCTTGCGCAGCGCGTCGACGGTCCCGGTGAGGGCCGCGTCCGCCGCACGGTGGGTGACCACGACGAGGGATGCCTCGCCGTCCTTGCCCGATTGGCGCACCGTGTCAATGGATACGCCGTGCTCGGCGAAGACCGTCGCGACCTGGGCGAGAACGCCCGGCTTGTCGGCCACGTCGAGGCTGATGTGGTAGCGCGTCACGACCTCGCCCATGGGCGAGACGGGCAGCTGGGTGTAGGCGGAGTCACCGGGTCCGGTGGCCTCGCCGAGCTTGTTGCGGCACACGGCCACGAGGTCGCCGAGCACGGCCGACGCGGTGGGCGCGCCGCCGGCTCCGGGCCCGTAGAACATGAGCTGGCCGGCGGCCTCTGCCTCGACGAACACGGCGTTGTACGCGCCGCGCACGGAGGCGAGGGGGTGGTCGAGCGGGATCATCGCGGGGTGCACGCGCGCGGTGACGGACCCGCCGTGCGCCGCCCGCTCACAGATCGCGAGCAGCTTGATCGTGCAGCCCATCTCCTTCGCGGAAGCGAAGTCGGCGGCGGTCACCTCGGTCATGCCCTCGCGGTACACGTCGTCGAGACGTACGCGGGTGTGGAAGGAGATCCCGGCGAGGATGGCGGCCTTGGCGGCGGCGTCGAAGCCCTCGACGTCGGCGGTGGGGTCGGCCTCGGCGTAGCCGAGCGCGGTGGCCTCGTCGAGGGCCTCCTGGTAGCCGGCGCCCGTCGAGTCCATCTTGTCGAGGATGAAGTTCGTGGTGCCGTTGACGATGCCCATCACGCGGTTGATCTTGTCGCCGGCGAGGGACTCGCGCAGCGGCCTGATCAGCGGAATCGCACCGGCGACGGCGGCCTCGTAGTAGAGGTCCCTGCCGTGCTCCTCGGCGGCGGCGTGCAGCGCGGCGCCGTCCTGGGCGATGAGCGCCTTGTTGGCGGAGACGACGGAGGCGCCGTGCTCGAAGGCCGTGGTGATGAGGCCGCGCGCGGGCTCGATACCGCCGATGACCTCGACGACGACGTCGATGTCGCCCCGTTTGACCAGCGCGGTCGCGTCCGTCGTCACGAGCGAGGGGTCGATGCCCTCGCGCACCTTCGACGGGCGCCGCACGGCGACCCCGGCCAGTTCCACGGGGGCGCCGATCCGGGCCGCGAGGTCCTCGGCGTGCGTCGTCATGATGCGCGCCACCTCTGAGCCGACTACCCCACAGCCAAGGAGCGCCACCTTCAGCGGACGCGTACGCATCATCGACCTACGCCTTTCATTGAACCCAGCTCAGAGAGCTCAGCCTGCTTGATACTGCTTCAGTGGACCAGTCTCACCCACCGGACCGGGGTTTCTGCCCCCGGTCCGAATCCTGAGACGTGTATTTCATTTATCCGACGTCGAGACGCAGGAGATCTTCCTCCGTCTCACGCCGGACGATCGCCCGCGCCTCACCGTCGCGCACGGCGACGACGGGCGGGCGAAGTGCGTGGTTGTAGTTACTGGCCATGGACCGGCAGTACGCACCGGTCGCCGGCACCGCGAGCAGGTCACCGGGCGCGAGGTCGGCGGGCAGGAAGGCGTCCTTGACCACGATGTCGCCACTCTCACAGTGCTTGCCCACCACGCGGACGAGCATCGGCTCGGCGTCGGAGGTCCGCGAGACGAGGGCGACCGTGTACTCGGCGTCGTAGAGGGCGGTGCGGATGTTGTCCGACATGCCGCCGTCCACGGACACGTACGTACGGAGGGTTTCGAGCGGCTTGATGGTGCCGACCGTGTAGAGCGTGAAGGCGGTCGGGCCGACGATGGCGCGGCCCGGCTCGACGGAGATGCGCGGCGTGCGCAGACCGGCCGCCTCGCACTCGCGCGTCACGATCTCGCCGAGCGCCTTGGCGATCTCGTGCGGCTCGCTCGGGTCGTCATCGGAGGTGTACGCGATGCCGAGACCGCCGCCGAGGTCGATCTCGGGCAGCTCGACACCGTGCTCGTCGCGCACCTCGGCCAGCAGCGACACGACGCGCCGCGCGGCGACCTCGAAGCCCGCCATGTCGAAGATCTGCGAGCCGATGTGGCTGTGGATGCCGATGAGCTCGAGACCGTCGAGCTTGAGCGCACGCCGTACGGCCTCGGCGGCCTGCCCACCGGCGAGCGCGATCCCGAACTTCTGGTCCTCGTGCGCGGTGGCGATGAACTCGTGCGTGTGGGCCTCGACACCGACCGTCACGCGGATCTGCACGGGCTGGCGCTTGCCGAGCCGCTCGGCGATGTGCGACACCCGCACGATCTCCTGGAACGAGTCGAGCACGATCCGCCCGACCCCGACCTCGACGGCCCGCTCGATCTCTTCCTCGGACTTGTTGTTGCCGTGGAAGGCGATACGGGCCGGGGGCATCCCGGCGGACAGAGCGGTGGCGAGCTCGCCACCGGAACAGACGTCCAGATTGAGCCCTTCCTCGTCCAGCCAGCGCACCACGGCGCGGGAGAGGAATGCCTTGCCGGCGTAGAAGACGTCGGCGTCGGGGCCGAACGCGTCGCGCCAGGCGCGGCAGCGGGCCCGGAAGTCGTCCTCGTCGAGGAAGTAGGCGGGGGTGCCGAACTCCTCGGCGAGCCGGGCCACTTCGATACCGCCGACGCGGACCGCGCCGTCGCCCTCACGGGTGACGGTCCGCGACCACACCTTTGGGTCGAGGACGTTGAGATCGGCGGGCGGAGCGGCGTAGTGCCCCTCGGTCAGGACATCTGCGTGGCGGGGCCCGGCGGGGTGTGCGGAACGGCTCATGACTGTCTTCTGCGCTCTCTCAGAGATGTTCGGGTGCGTCGATACCGAGCAGGGACAGGCCGCCGGCGAGCACCGCCCCGGCGGCTTCGGCAAGCGCGAGCCGGGCACGGTGGGCGGCCGAGGGTTTCTCCTCCCCCTGCGGAAGCACGGTGTGCTGAAACCCGAGAAACGCGTCGGCCACCACGACGAGGTGCCGGGCAAGCCGGTCGGGGGCGTGGTGGGTGGCGGCGAGGGTGAGGGTTCGGGGGTGGGCGGACAGGGCGGTGTGGAGGGCGACGGCTTCGCCGGGGGCGCCCGGAGCAGCGGAGGCGGACGCCCTGTCGCGTACGTCGCCGGGTTCGGCGGTGAAGCCGAGGGCCGCGGCGTTGCGGGTGAGGGCGTGGGTGCGGGCGTAGGCGTACCGGACGCGGAAGAGGGGGTTGCTCTCGCGCTGGGCGAGATGCTCGTCGCCGATACGGGGCCGGTCGTGCGCGGCGGGCAGGAGCAGGGCCCAGCGGGACGCGTCACGGCCGAGGACGGCGGGGTCGGAGGGAGCGGGCACGGGCCGCACCTTCACGACGCGCGTCTCCCCCTCCTCGGACCCGGGCGTCTCACCATGGACGACCTGAGCCTCGGCACCCTGCGTGGCGAGAATCCGCCGAAGCGAATCGGCGACGACCTCGGCCCTGACTTCGTAAGGAACACGAACCTCAAACCGCTGGCCTGCGAGAACATCACCGCACCCATATCCGCCACCCCGGGCGAGAATCTCGTGGGCGAGGGCGCCGGGGTCGTCGTCGGCGAGGGTGAGATTGAGGAATCCGGGGCCGGTGACCTCGACGCCCGCGATGCCGGGGCTGTCGGCGAGGCGCCGCGAAAGGAGCTCGGCGACGTGCCGGGGCGGGCGCCCGGCGGGCCCGGCGAGCCGCAGCGCGACGTTCGTGGAGTAGTCCCCGCACCCACCGGGCCGCGGCCGCTCGACCACGACGCGTGCCGGCACGGCCACGCTCAGCTCACCGTCGTCGACCGCGCGGCGCACAGCGCGCTGGACGGTACGGGAGAGCTCGACGGGGGTCACGGGACAAGCGTATGGGAGGAGGGGGGTGGATAAGCGACCCGGTTTACGGGATGGTCCGACATGCGGACGCGCCAGGCTCCCCCGCCCACTCCCCCATGCCGCTCACCCTCCGGTACGGCCGGCGCGCTCGGTCTCTTCGACGCCACGACCGCCCTCGCGCCTGCGTTCGCTCAACTGCCGTACGACCCGGACGAGTTCACTGGGCTCGAAGGGCTTGGTAAGGAAGGCGTCGACCCCGACATCGAGTCCGGTCTCGACCTCGTGGTGGGTGCAGGCGCTGACGATCACGATGGGGACGCCGCGCGCATGGGCGTCCGAGCGAAGCCGCGCGGCGGTCCGCAACCCGTCGAGTCGGGGCATCACGACATCCAGAGTGATCACATCAGGCCGAACCTGATGCACCACATCCAGACATTCGGCACCATCGGCTGCGGTCACGACCTCGAAGCCCTCCAGCTCGAGATTGACCCTGATCAGCTGCCGAATCACCTTGTTGTCGTCCACAACAAGCACTCGGCCGGACGCGCCTGGCACAACTCGAGAGTAGGTCCGCAAGCGCCACCGCGTCCGGGTTTTCCCCACTTCCGCCCCGTACAGGGGACTACCACCCTCCCGTGGCCCCACACACGGCCCTCCCGGGATGCCATCTCAACAGCGAAACAACTGTTCATGGGGACCCCGACGGAGCTGGTAGGGTTCTACCCGTCGCCACGCCAGCCGCGGCGAACACGCCCCCGTAGCTCAGGGGATAGAGCAACGGCCTCCGGAGCCGTGTGCGCAGGTTCGAATCCTGCCGGGGGCACTTCGCACCATCCAGGGTGATCAAGTCTCTGACCTGCGCAAGTGCCAAGTATGAAGAGCCGGACCCAGTCCCACTGGGTCCGGCTCTTTGTTGTTCTCAATCGCTGATCGCGAGTGAGTGGCGAGTGAGAATTCAGGTCGCTTCGTCGCCCCACCCCATCGCCTTCTCGATCTTCCTGTTGTTCACCTCCTCGTGGCCGTCGATGCAGCCCTCGTACCGACGGTGGATGACCTCGGGTGAGTTGCCGGCGCGGCGGGCGACCTCCGCAACCGGGACCCCCGCGTTCAGCCAGTTCGTGATGCAGGTATGCCGCAGGTCGTAGGGCCGGTGCGCGAGCGGCGAGTCCACCTTGTCCGGCGGGAGCGCGATGGGGCGCGCGTCCTGCCACACCCGCCAATAGCTCGATGTCCCCAGCACGTCGCCACGCTCATTGGCGAAGACCCGGCCGTCCGCCGCCACCCCGAAATCCCTGATGTGCTCGCGCAGCATCGCGACCAGCAGGGGCGGGATGGGGACCGGCCGGTCCGCCTTGACCTCCCTCGACTTGAGTCCGCGCTTGTCATGCCGTTTGCCCGAGTCGGTCCACTTCTTGCCCGAGACCGGACGGGTCTCCTGGAGAGTGAGGGTTCCCCATCCCTTCTCGGGCAGGTAGCAGTCCCTTTCGCGGAGGCCAACCGCCTCGGCTGGCCGCATGGCGGCGTAGAGCTGGCAGGCGAAGAACGCAACCAGACGGCGGCCGCGGTTGCGGTGGACGGAGCCGACGTACGAGACCGCCGTGAGGAGCTGACCGCCCTGCGCCGCGTTCACCAAAACCCGGGGGTCCACGACGTCTCCATGGGTGGCGCCTGCGCGCTTCACTCCGGCGAGCGGGTTAGCGTCGAGATAGCCGCACTCAATCGCGTACTCCATGGCGGTGTTGAACCCGCGGCGACGGCGCTTGTAGGTCTCCCCCGCCGCCGGGCTGTCATCCAGCTTGAACGACAGCCGGTATTGAATGTCCCGAATCACTCGCGGGTCCGAAAGAGCCGACAGGGGAAACGATCTGTACTGAAGCCACCTACAGGCTGCCGCTAGGTCCTCGGGAGGCTCTTCATCCTCGTGTGCGGGTACAACAGCCCATCGGACCGCCAATCGCGCTTCTTCGAGCGAAGGCGCTTTCTTCCCGTCCTCCATCATTGCAAGCGCTACCGTCGCGAGACTGTCCGCCAATCCCTCTCGGGTCTTGGCCGCAGAAGTACGCCATCGGCTCGCCATGTACTCGCGGCTGAAGTCCCACCAGGAAAGATCGGGCCTTGCGTTCGCCTTGGCGACAGCCGCTCTGAGTTCAGACTCGGGCAGCCCAGACACCACGTCGAAAGCCTCGCCCTTGCGCATCGCCTTCACGATTTCGGAGCGACGGTGATCAGCGAGGGTGACAGTGGCGAAGCTGGCCGTATTGACCTTGCCCGCCACCACCCAACGAAGCTGGTATGGGGCCCTTTTGCTCCGCACTTGGTTAATCTTCCACACCCGCACGTCTGTGGAGAATGTCGGCTCCTCTGGAACGGGCGGGCACCCGCTCTCGCGGGCGCCCTGATGCTTCGGGATCTTGCTGTAAGTCATGCGGCCTCCTCCAAGGTCCCGATCCAACGCTCCAGTTCCGATCGCCGAATACGGACTGCCCCGTTGGGGAGCTTGATTGACTTAGGTCCTTTCCTGAGCTGCCGCCAGCGGTAGAACGTCGCTCGCGGAACACCGATCTCTTCAATGACCTCGGGGATGGTCAACATTTCGTCGCGGAGCTTGGCCATGAACTGCTTCTCCGTTCGTGGAGCGAAGCTTTGAGAGACGCCGATCACCTCGGAGGAATCCGCCACGCGCGGGGGCGGCGGCCTGTTGTTCGGGGTGGCCTCCGGCCGGGGCCCATGTGTGTCCGAGGTGCGGATTTCTGCGTCACCACGTCACGTGCGTCATTCGAGCGTCTGACCTGCAGATATTGGTGACACAGGGCGGATGGGGGTGCGTCACCGCCGCGTCACCTGTGTCACTGCGGCGTGACGCAGGTGACGCAGGATGACGCAGAGGATCCGGTTCTGCGTCACGTCTGTTCCGGCAGGTCAGTGGCCGTTTTCCGTCGCGTGTGACGCAGGTGACGCAGCGTTCCCCTACTTAGGAAAAAGAGGGGGTGGTGTCTGTTGTTGTGCGCGGCTCAGGACGTGAAGAAGGAGCCGCTGCGCGGCACGTCCTTGGGGCGGTGCTGCGCACCGAACAGCAAGAGGAGCACGCCTCGCGCGTCGCCCCGGGTGCTCTTCTTGCTGTTGTGCGGTGACCTTGGGTCAGAACGCGGCTTCCTGCTGAGGCTCGTGCTCTCCTACGGGATCGGAGAGCTCGATGTAGCGGGCCTCGCGTGTGCGCCCCCAGTCGACGTTCAGGCCGCGGGCGGCGAGGGTGGGCTGAAGGCGCTTGAGCCGGTCGGAGAGCACCTTGCCGGTGGTCGGCCACCCCTTGGGCAGGGGCCTGCAGTCCTCACCGCTGTAGAGACCGGTGAGACGGTGCAGCCATTCCGCGGACGTCATCCGCTCCTGCGCCCCGGTCGGCATGCCGGCCGCGTACTGCAGCACGGTCTGCGCAAGCAGATCCCCCTCGATCACGTCATCGTTGAGGTCGTCCAGCCCGGCCCGGTAGGCCGGCAGCGCGCCGAGCCCGGTCGCCGCGTCGAGCTGGGCGCACAGGTGGGCGAAGTCCGCCATGCGCAGATCGGTGGGCGTCTCGGCGGTGACCGCACGGACCTTGACGGTCAGGTCCAGCAGGGAGCCGAGCACGACGGGCAGGACTTCCGCGTACTCCGCCCACAACTCCGCCTCGGTGCGCCGCACCTTGGGCCGTTCCAGGCGGAGCGGCAGGAGCCGTTCGGCGAGGTCGGGCCGGATGACGCCGACATCGATGCCGGTCAGGAGCAGGGGGCGGCGGTAGCGGGCGCGGAAGACGTCTCCGTCGGTGAACAGGGCGCGCTTGACGCTCTCGGCTCCGGTGACGATGCAGCACATGGCGTCGGACAGGTCCGGGGTCATGTGGGAGAGGTTGTCGAGCGCGGTGACCCATCCCGCCGCGACCGCGGCGATCAGGTTGTCCTCGTCCTTCGGGGCGCGGCGCAGGTCGCTGCTCATGCCTTCGATGATCCGGATGAGCATGCGTCCGCCGGTGGACTTCCCTGCCCCTTGGGGGCCGGTGAGGAAGGGGGCGGGGACGGGCACGGAGGGTTCCAGGCAGCCGATCAGCCAGGCCATGACCAGGCATTCGGTCTCCGCGTTGGCGAAGTTGCAGAGCCTAAAGAGCAGGTCGATTCCCTTGCCGTTGGTGTCCTTGGAGGGCAGGGGGAGTTCTCCGGTGAGCTGTGTGCGCCGCCAGCACACTTCTTGCGGGTCGGGGATGGCGATGTCCCATCCGGTGGGGTGGATGCGGACGGACTGTCCGTCGGTGCGGCCCAGGTCGAGCCACGTTGCCCCGTCGAATCCGGGGGCGACGCGGATGTGGATGGGTTGGACCTGCTCGGTGAGGGCGAGCGCTTCGATCAAGTCGAGTGCCTCCTTCATCGCGGTGCCGTTGAACATGCCGATGCCGTCCTTGAACAGGCCGACCATGAGTTCCTGGCGGTGGCTTCCGGTGGTGCCCTGGGAGCGGATCGGGCGGGCCACGGGGTGGCCCTTGCGCTGGGCGTAGACGGTTCCTTCTGCGGTGCGGAAGTAGCGGAAGCGCTCTTGCGCGTAGTCGGCGATGACCTGCCGGGCCGGGTTCTTCTCGTCGTCTTCCATGCTCAAAGTCCCAACCGAGTACGGGCGTTGTCCCAGGCGTCGGTGCAGTGCCGGGCGCTCTCGCCCTTGGTCTGCGCGGCGGTGAACAGGCGCGTGATGTGGTCCTCGGTGAGGCAGCCGCACCGGCCGTGCGTGGACAGCACGGCCAGGAACGTGCGGTACACGGCGTTGTGCACGCCACTCGTCGCGTCGGTGATGCGCTGCTCCGCCATGGCGATGCCACGTTCGAGGAAGGCGGGCGTCCGATGGCGGCACTGCCCGCCTCCGGCCGGCGCGGGAACCGCGACGGCCGTGAGCGCGGGGGCCGCGGGCTTGGCCGCGGTGAGCGCGCGCACGACGTCCGGGAGGGCGGCCCTGCTGCCGTTGCCGGGCCCGAGCCAGCGGGCATAGGACATGGCGGACTTGATGTCTACGCCGGGCCGCACGCCGTTCACGGACGGCATGGTCCCGAGGTAGAGCCAGTGCTCACCGCGCGTGGTGGGCACGGTCTGCGTGGCCGGCAGGTGCTCGCGGGCCCACGCGATGGCGTCGACGTTGTCGAGATCCACGACCGTCAGCCCGGCGCCGCCAGGGTGATAGGCGACCGCACTCGCGCACAGCCAGGCCCTGCGCCACGGGTCGGAACTGATGACGTCCGGGTCGATGGTCGCCGCAGCCCACGCGTGGCAGGGTCCGGGGCAGACGCACGGCCCGGGGGTCTTTATATTCGGCCGGCCGCCGCACGCGTTGTCCGCGCAGCGGCGGCAGTTACCGAACGGGACCTTGCCCGCCCGCAGGGGCAGGACCGGAATCTGTGAGGCGACGAGGTCGAGCGCGGTGCGCAGATGCTCGCTCATGCAGCCACCCCCAATGCCGTGCGGGAGGTGAGGAAGGCGCGGCCGATGAACTCGGTGTAGGCGGGCGGTAGAGCCTCCCGCAGGCGCAGGTGATCGGTGGACCAGTCAATGCCCTTGGCCTGTCGGATCTCCTCGACGCTGGCCTTGCCGCCGCCCTTGCCGTAGGCGGCCACATAGGGGCCGTCGAAGAACTTGCCGTGTCGCCACCCGCGCACCCGCCCGCGGTGACGCGGATGGGCAGGCTGTGTGGCCGTCCAGCCCCCGAGTTCGAAGTAGCGGTGCATGAGCACTGCGAGCCCGAACTGTTCTCCGCACAGGCGGATGTCTTTGCGGACATCGGAGCCGGCCACGTTCTCCATCACGTACGGCCGCCCGGTCGTCTCCAGGGCGGCCCGGACGGGGTCGATGAGCCGGGGGTAGGTGCGGCCGATGGCGGCGTTGCGGGCGGCGTTGGTGCCCTTGGTCGGGGCGCCCTCGCCCTGGCAGGGCGGGGAGACGTGGATGAAGTCGAATTCCGCGCCGTGGGCGTGGATGAACTCGACCACGTCACCCTGGTGGAAGGCGTCGCCCCGGTAGTCGGGTTGGGGCTCGATGTCGACGCCGGTGATGTGGCAGTCGGGGCCGAACGCGCGCCGGTATCCCTCGGTGCCGCCGCCGATGCAGCAGCAGCCGTCCAGGATCCGTAAAGGCCGGGGGGCGGAGTGCACTCCCCGAATGTCGGTCGGTTGGGTCATGCTGGGGGTCTCCAGTTCCTTCGTGGGTGCTGGCTGGCAAGGGCGGCCCCGCGACTTTGGCGAGACGTAGGGGGCCGCCCTTGGCGTAGCTAGAACTGGTCGCGGGCGTCGCAGAAGTCGCAGTCGCAGTCGTCGGGGTGCGGGCAGTCGCAGCCGTAGGGGTGCAGCGTGCCGATGCAGGAGCACTGGCACATGCCCTCCCCGCACGGCTCTTCCTCGGGCCCGTCTTCGGGGCCGGTGTAGAGCAGCGGGCCGGCCTCGCCGTGTGCGAGTTCCAGACACTGGGCGAGCCCGCCGGCGCAGTCCATCGCCGTGCTCAAAAACTCCTGAACGAGGGCGACGTGCCGGGCCGGGTCCTCGCCGATGGCGGAGCCCAGGTGGTCGTTGGTGCCCAGGACATCGAGCGCGGTGCCGATCTGCTCCATGGCCTGCGGCAGCCGCTGAGCCAGCGTCTTCAGTGCGCCGATCGCGTCGTAGGCCTCGCCCGGATATGTCAGGCCGGGCTTGGTCGGGGAGTTGGGGAAGGTGCGGTGGTTGAACTCGCGGACGGCCTCGGCTGCCTGGCGGGCGAGCGTCGCAGGGTCGGCGGTAGTGGTCGTCATGCGGCCTCCTTGGTCAGTTGTGCAGGTGGGCGTGGGAGCGGGCGAACGCGCCCCGCGTGTGGGTGGTGACGTGGGTGTTCTTGGTGACCGGCCCGGTGTAGACGGCGCGGGAGACGGAGCGCTTGGCGCGGGAGAAGGCGACGCCGATGGAGAGCGCGGCGAATGCGAGGCCGGTGAACATGGCGCCCATGGCGATGACTCCGGTGACGCTCATGGAGGCGAATCCCTTCAGCACGAGCCAGGCGCCGCAGCCGATGCCGGTGGTGCCGGCGCCGATGCCGAGGGAGGCGACCGCGACCCCGGCGGCCCATGCGGGCACGATGCGGCGGTCGTCCTGGTGGACGGGTTCGGCGTCGCCGAAGGGCGGGGCTGGGGTGTCGTCCTTGAAGTAGGTCGGTATCTGCCGCACCGGCGCTGCGGGGCGGTAGACGTCGTCGATGATCCGGCGGGCTTCGGCGTTGGCGGCGGCGTCGCTCATCCGCGGCGACCACGCGGCTGTCGGCTGCTCGTGCTCGGTCATGGGTGAGACCTCCGGGCGGTTGCGGTCAGGAGATGTTCTGTGCGGCGCCGATGAGGGCGCGCAGGACGGCGTGTATGGCGTCGGCGGCTCCGGTGTCGGCGGTGAAGAACCCGAAGAGGAACACCGCGGTCGCGGCGAGCGGGCCGACGATCCGGCCGCGCAGCAGAGCGAAGGTGAGGATGCCGAAGAGGGCGACGGCGGACAGGGTCACGAGCACGAAGGGCCTCCGGAGAACGGCTGGCGGGCAGCACCCGGAGTGGGGTGCTGCCCGCCGTTGGCTTGTCGTGTTGCTTGTCGTCTGGCTTGTCGTGCGGCTTGTCGCTTGTCTTGTCTTGTCGCTTGTCTTGTCGCTTGTCGCCTCCCAGGCCAAAGGCCGTTTCAGGGCCCCCTGGGAGCCCGTAGGGCGGCCTGTCTATGGGTGGGGTGACAAGCGACAACTAGTGCCGCATCAGGCAACGTTCGCCCTGCCGATGGCTAATCTGACGACGTGGCCGATGAAAAGGACAGTGGGAGCGGCTCGATCCGACGCCCCTCGTGGGACCACCCGGTAGTGGCCACCGTCGCGCTGGAACTGGGCGGCCTTGCTGTCTCCGGGTTGGTCGCTCTGGTGGGGTGGCCGTTCGGGTGGCTGCCCGACACCAGTCTCGTCGGCCTCGTGACGGGCCTGATCGCGATCGGGCCTGCGGCTGAGTTGTACCGCGGGGCGGGCCCGCCGCGTCGGCTTGCTGTTGTCGCCGCTCTCCTTGCGCTGGCAACGGTGAGACTGCTCGTGGCTGCAGCAGTGAACTGGGCCTTTCCTGCGCTGGCTGATCCGGGCGTCGGTATCCTCATCGGCTACCTTGTTGCGTTGCCCATCGGCGTGGCTGTGTTGGCTTGGTTCCTCACCAGGGCGAACGTTGCCTGATGCGGCACTAGCCCTCGGGCGGCTGCTCGGGGGCGTGCTGGCGGTGGACGTAGCGGACCTTGGTGCCCTCTCCGATCCGCACCGCGGTGCCGTCATCGGCCCATGCCTTGAGCCAGCCGACGACCGTCTGCCGGGTCGTGCCGTGCTCGCCAGCGAGCGCACGGGCGATCGCGGATGCACCGGTCCCCTCGTGGCCGGCGGCCAGGAGGAGGGCGAGCGCGGCCCGCTGTGCGGGACTGTCCTGCTCCGACTCGCCGCGCAGCGCGGACAGGTTCAGCCCACCGGGCTCTGGGGCCTGCGTGTCGGTTCCGGGTTCGCGTGCCGTGCCGAACTGAGCGTCGATCTCCTCTCGGAACGCGCGCATCAGCTCGTCCTCCGACTCCCCGGCAGGCGGTTCCTCGCGCAGCGCCGACAACGTCAGTCCCGCCCCGGCCGCAGGCGGTGCCTGCTCGGTGCTGGTGGGTTCGGGCTGGTGGTCCTGCATCCATGCGGTGCGGGAGCTGTCCCAGCGGCGCGCGTATTCGGGCCCGGCCGCCTTCGCGGACACGAGGTCGAGGGTCGGGTGTCGGTCGCTGGTGGCGGCGATGATGTCGCGGATCTGGTTGGGCAGGATCCGCCACGCCTTGAACAGCGCGGCTGGGGATTCGGGGGTGCCCATGAACCCGGCGCCCTTGTGGGGGGCCTGGTCCACGCGCAGGCCGCGGGAGCCGGGGAACATCTTGGACAGGTCCATGCCCTCCGTCTCGCCGCCGGTCAGCGCGACGCGGACCTTGGCTTCCCGGCGGATCATCAGGTTGCCCAGCACGCTGCCGGTCGCTCCGAGGGCGGTCAGGACCGTGCGCACGCCCATGGCGCGGGCGATGCGGATGACTTCCAGGATCTTCTCCGCGAGCTTGCGCATGGCCCGGTCGGGGCTGGCGAGGATCTCCGCGCCCTCGTCGATCACGATCATGATCTGCGGGATCTTCGAACTGATCGGCAGGAGATCGGTGTTGGCCTGCGACAGCAGGTCCTGGTAGCCGCGCTTGCGCCCCTTGGCAATCCGCGCCGCCACGTCCAGCATGAGCATGGCTTCGTCGTAGGTCCCGGCGAGCCAGTCGATACCGGGCCTCGCCGGCTTGCCGTCCTCGCTCTTCAGGCTGCCGTTGAGTGCGGGCAGGACCCACGGCAGGCCTGCCGATCCCGCGTTCAGGTCAATGACGAAGGTGAGCACGTCGACGGCGCGGGCGAACCCGGCCAGGATCGCGTGGACCATGTTCGTCTTGCCCGAGCCGGTCGGGCCGACCACGAGCGCGCACTGCTCGCGCAGGAACGCCAGGATCTGCTCCGCGTTCGTGCGGTAGCCCCACGGGATGCCGGTCAGCACGGACAGCAGCCCGTAGTCGGTGGGGTAGGTGCGCTCCTCCATGAGGACGTTGACGGTGGTCACGTCGATGATGACGCGGCCTTGGTCGATGCCCGGGGACGCGGCGGCGGTGCAGCCGTGCGGCAGCCGGGCATCGGCGGACAGGCGGGCCGCCTCAGCAGCGATTTTGCTGTAGGTGGCGCCGCCGGGCGGGAGTTCGGCATCCAGAGAGAACCCAGTACGGGTCTCCCACATTTCGACCCCCAGGATGCGGACGGTGATGCCGCACACGCGCTGGATGCGGTCGACCCATTCCGCGGCGATCGCCCGGCGCTCCGCGGACAGTTCACGGGCGATCTGCCGCTCGGCCGCCGCGAGAGCCTCGTCCTCGCGGGCCTCCTCGAACAGGGCGGTGGAGCGGGCGGCGGCGCCAATGCCGACGCCGATGGTGGCCAGGGATCCGAGGGCGGCCCAGGTCAGGGGGCCGTGGGTCATGGCCCAGGTGGTCCAGCCTGCCCCGACGATCCAGGACGCGGCCCGCGTGGCGAGGGTGCGGCCGGCGTTGCGGACGCGCATCCCGGCGACGGTGTGACCGGCCGCGCCGGCGGCGCCGACCGCGAGGGCCCAGGCGGGCGGCATGCCGGTGGCGGCGCCGGTCGTGGCGATGGCAAGGGCTCCGGTGGTTGCGGACAGAGCGCCGGTCACGGGTCCGTGACCGGCAGTCCAGTCCAGCACCGGACCACTGCTCTCCTGCTTCTTCTTAGCGGTGGCGGTGCTGCTCATCTCAGACGTTCCAACCCTTCTCAGCCTGCGGGCCGTTACGGGGGTCCTCGTGACGGGCAATGTCTTGCGCGTGGACGTTGCGGAACAGCGGCCCCATGTCCTCCGCGACCGCGACCGCGCTCATTAGGGCGCCGAAGATGTCGTTGAAGCCGTCCGCGATCTCCTTCTCCAGCGGGAACTCCGAGTCGGAACGCTCGGCAAGGATCTTCATCACGTTCGCCACCGACGTGAGCGCGGCGGGGAGGCCCTCGACCATGGCGAGGATCTCCATGGCGTTCTCGGGGTCGTAGGCGTTGGCGGCCTGCTCCATCTCGGAGGCGGCCTCTTCGAACCGGAAACCGGACACGCTCTCTCCTTCGCTGACCGTCGTGTTCGTGCTGGTGGGAACCGGAGTCGTGGGCCGCTGGACGTTGTCGGCGATGCCCTCGCTGCCGTCCTGTGCCGCTTCGGCGTCCGCGGCGGCCTCCTGCTCCGCGAGCTCGTCGCGGATGGCTTCGTCCCGCTCCGCTCGCTGCTCACGGGCGACGCCGACGAGGCGCCGGTACAGGCGCCGGCCGGGGTGGATCAGCCACGGAATGTTGAGCTTCCGGCCGATCGGGCTCGTGATCAGGCCCAGCAGGCCAAGGGGGAGGGCGGCCAGAGCGGCGAGCACGCGCCGCCCCTGGAAGCGGGCCAAGGAGCGCCACAGGGCCCGCCAGGCGGCCCGACGGGCGGGAGCCTTACGCACGTTGCCGCGCTGACCCGCCACCGTCTTCCCAGCCTTGGCATCGCGCCGGGCCCGGTTCTTGGCGATCGCCGCGTCCCGCACCGCACGCGCCTTGCGGCCCGCACCGCCCAGAATCCGACCCGCCAGACCACCAGGCCCGCGCCCCTTGCCCTTGCCGAGACCGGCGCGCGAGCCGCTACCGGCCCCCTTGCCGGGGCTCTTGGGCGAGTGCTTTGCGTTGCGGCGGGCGTCGGCGACCGCGCGGCGGACCGCCGTGGACTGCGCCCGCTTGTCACCGCGCGAACCGCCAGCCTCCTTCTGGGCTTTGCGTAGGGCCTTGACCTGCGATGTCTTGCTCAGTAGTCCGCCCGCGCCCCGGCCGTTCTTCAGGCCGGCCGCCTTGTTCAGCGACGCCGGACCCTGCCCCTTGCCCGCGCCGTGACGCCCCTTCGACCCGCCCGAGGCGCCGCGCTTTTGGCTCGGCAGTCGGCCCGCGCCACCGGCCCGGCCGGATCCGCGGGAGCTGCCGCCAGCGGCACTGCGCCCCGATCCCGTACGGGAGGCGGCGCGGCTGGCGTTGCGTGCCGCAGCCCTGCGTGCGGCCTGGTTGGGGCGGGGGTTGCGGCTTCGGTAGGTCGCCACGGTGCCCAGCACCGCGGCGCCCGTCGCCGCGACTATCGCCGCGACCGGGCCACCGGCCAGGCCTGCGGCAGCGACCATGCTCACGGTCGAGTTCGCCCCGGACAGCGCGAGCGGAACGACCGGCCAACCGCCCTCGGCGTGGTCGACCTCGGCCGGTGCAGGCTCGTTGGACGCCGTGTCGGGCGGCGGGACAGGCGGCGTCGGGGCAGCTTCGTGGACTACCGGTTCCGTGCTGAGTTCAGTCATGCTGAGTGCCACTCCTTACGGGAGTAGAAGGGCCCGGCCGCAGACTGTGGAAGGTGGGCGGCCGGGCCCGACTCGGATGTGAGAGCAGGTCAGAGCCGGTTCGGCTCCAGGGAGAAGAAGCTCACTGCGGCGCCGGGCAGGTCCGGGTCCTGGGACGTCACGGCGTCGTAGAGCAGCCGGTACATGTCCTGGCGGGTGGCTCCGGGCGGCGGGGTGCAGGTTCCTTCCTGCGTGACCATGAGGTCACCCGGCTTGTTCAGGGTCAGGACGAAGAAGTGCGTGCCCTGCGGCTGGGATGCGGACACGAGTCCTCCTCAGACGGTGGTGTGGGTCGGGTGAGCTGCGGCGACCTCCTGCCAGCGCCGGTTCTCGCCTGCGTCCGAGTGCTGGATCCGCACCCGGAAGTCGCAGCCCGGGACCGTGCAGCGGTGCGTGGTGGCCGTCCATGCCTGCTCGATGTTCAGCAGCGCGGACAGCACAGACCCGGCCGTGCCCAGCGCGCACGCGGTGAGCAGGAAGAACGGCACGCCGTAGGAGGCGAGTCGGATGCTGATGGCCGCGCCGACGGCGAGCGATACGCCGATTTCGAGCAGCGAGATGATCCGGCGGCGCTGTTGCTTGGTCATGACGGAAACTCCCAGGTGAGAAGGGGATTTCAGGCGACGCGCTGTTCCTCGGGAGCGGCACACAGGCCGCACATGCCGAGCAAGGTAGGGATGACGTATCCGGCGTCGCGCCGGCATTCGGGGCAGATACGGCGGGCGGCGTTGGCCTTGGCCAGGGCCGCCCACTTCGCCGGCGTCATCGGGCGGACCGACTTGGCGCGGTCGATGCTGTAGAGGTAGGCGACCAACGGGCCCCGCTTACGTCGGGGCCGCTCAATCTGCACCGCGACGTCCTGACCACCGGGCCGCAGCCCCATGGCGCGCAGTTGCCGGTACGTGGCGCAGCCGTCCGGGGCTAGGCGCCAGCGGTAGACGGAAACCAGCGGGTTCGCAGAATCTGAAAGCTGCCTGAGGCTGAACCCGCTGTTGGTTGGCGTGTTTGGGCGGGTGGGGCCAGCGAGTTGGTGACGCTCTTGATCGCTGCCGAGCCTGCTGATTGGGTGGCTGGCATGATTGATCTTGGATCCGTCGTCTGGCCCCCTGCCCCGATCAAGACCGAGAGGCTCGTGCTCCGTGAGCCCGAGGCCCGTGACCGTCCGGCGTTCATCGAGCTGCTGGCGTCGCCAGAGGTGCACACCTACCTCGGCGGCCCCCGCCCTCGTGACGAGCTTGAGCGTGAGATACCCGAGGTGCCCGAGCGGTGGCCTGGGAGTTTCGTCGTTGATCTCGACGGGTCGATGATCGGCCAGATCCTGCTCAGGAGAGCGCCGGAGCATGGTCGCCCGGCTGCCGCGGGGAAGGTCGATCTCGGCTATCTGTTTCTGCCGCGGGCGTGGGGATTCGGGTATGCCGCCGAGGCGTGCGCGGCGGCACTCGGCTGGTTCGACGGTGTCCTTCCCGGCGAGCCGGTGGTGCTCCACACTCAGAGCGCCAACGTCGGCTCGATGCGCCTCGCGGCGAAGCTGGGGTTCACCGAGGTCGAGCGGTTCGAGGCCTGGGACGCCGAGCAGTGGCTCGGCCTGCGGGCCCCGGTCACGTCCTCCGATTGAGCTCGTGCTCGACGGCATCGCTCTGTGCGGCAGCCCGCCGTTGGAGCATCTGGACGTCGGCCAGGCCCCGGCCCTCCGCCTCGACCGAGCCGTGTGTGTCTCCGTCTTCTTGCTGCCCGGTCAGCAGCGTCAGACGGCGGCGACTTCCTGAATCCTGCATGGCATCGCAAGTTACTGGCCGTACTCGCAGAATCTGCCAGTTACTGCGGACAACTCGCACGTACGGATGAAGCTCAGCAAAGGGGCTCCCACCTCCCCACTTGCACTCTTCTCGGTAGGCACAGCACGAAGGAACCCGCGTGAACTCCAATTGGCAGGGTCACGACGTGCTTTCGGCGGCCATGAGCGTGGTCCACGCTTCACGCACCCGGTCCTCAGCGCCCTTGAAGCCCTGCCCGCGGAACTCCGTCGCGGCCTGCCGATACGACAGCGGCGGGTTCTGCGCGTGCCGCAGGAACCGCAGCACCACGACAAGCTGACCAGGCGAGAGCGTGGCCCCCGGCTCGGGGACCGTCACACCCGCGACCAATGCCACGTCCGCGAGCGTCACGGCCGGGAGACGGACCTCCTCATCCCGCGCCCGCTCCCCGTCCTCGGCGGACGGTTCGGCGTCCGGCGTCACGGCAGCGTCACGCCCGTCGTCACACCCACTCGGCACGTCGACAGACAGGGCATTGACCTGCGTGTCTTCCCCGTCCCGGGCGGTGTTCGAGGGGGGCAGGGCAGGTGCAGTCGCGGGGGCGGATTCGAGGGGTGTGACGGTCGGCGTGACGGGTGTGCCGAACATGGCGGCCAGCGCGGCATCCGCGCCCTCGGTCACGCGCTCGCGCTGCACGTCCACCAGCCGGGCCCCGAGCGTGACGTCACCGACGCCGACCTTCTCCGCGAGCTTCCACGACTCGCGCTCCGACTCCGCCTGGACCTTGGCGTCCGGGTGGTTGGCGGCACGGGCCCGGTGATAGGCGAGGGCCTGAACAAGCTGAGCCGTCTTGCGTTCGGCTTCAGGGTCGCGGCCATCGCGGTGGACGACGATGCGGCGGGCCAGGAACGCGGCGCCCTCGGCGGACACGGACATGCCCATCGGGGTCAGCGCGTAGATAACCATGCGGCCCGCATCCGGGGCGGCCATCGCGGACATCGCCGATGCGGCCGCCGGCAGCGCCCACAGTCCGGCGCGCACCGGCCACGGGGACGCCTGGCCCAGCATCGTCAGACCGAGCAGAACCAGCGCGAGGACCGCGGTGGCGCCCTCACCGGCCGCTACCGCACCGGCCGCGGTGCCCTTGCCGTACATGTGGCTGATGTTGGAGAACGTGCCGATCGCACCGAACCCTCCGGTGGCCAGCATCGGTGCGAACGCCGCGGTCAGCACAAACGCCTGGCCACGGGTCAGCTTGCGCGGCGACATCGCCACGGGAGTGCCGGTCATGCGGCTTCCCCCGCCCCGAGACGGTTGGCGACCGTGCGGCGTGCGGCCAACACCTTGTTCGCGGCCCGACGCAGACGACGCCGGCCCAGCTCCGACGCCGACCGGTCCAACAGGCTGATCTGGACGTCCAGCAAGTCCATCTCCGCATTGATCAGCGGACTTTCCAGCTCAATGGCGTGAAGGTCCCGCCAGGACGGTTCCGCGTCGGGCAGGCCATCGGTAACGAGCTCCTGAACAGCAACGATGAACTTCATGGGTCGTGTCTCCCTAGCAGTAGGCAACGGCCCGAACAGCGGCCCCGGTGCTCGAACACCGGGGCCGCACGCCGTTGAAGTCGGTGAATCCGGCTCCCCTCAGCGCCGCTCGAATGACACGAGCGGCGGAGGCAACCGGCCGCCGCTGACATGCGGCGGCGACGTTGAGAAACGCGCGGACCTGAGCCGCGCTGGCCGCCTTTACGTAGGAGGCGGCAACCTCGTAACCCTGTTCAGTTCTCAAGCAACGAACGCTTCCTTCGAGGGAGCCCACTCACGCGGGATCTCTCCGGGCGCCTCATGCGGTACATGTATTACGTGTTCCTCATCTTGCAGAGAGGAGTTCGCCCCGTCAAGCCCTTCGGCTCTTTGGCCCCGCGAGCCCCTCGTGCTCGATGTACCTAAAGATTGGCGCCAGTGACGCCGACGCTCGACTTCGCAGCTGTACGACTCGGGTCGTTCTTGGCTAGCGTGAAGTCGTACCAAGTCGTCCCAGCTAGGCGGAGGTTGGACGTGGCCAACGAGCGACTGCGCGGCGCGATAGTGGACTTGGGCCTCACGCTCGATGAGGTCGGGGAACGCCTCGGGGTCGCACCCAAGACCGTCGAACGGTGGATCAACGAGCCCGAGCGCAAGCCATACCGCCGCTTCCAGCACGCAGCTGCATCGCTGTTGAGGTGCGAGGTCTCCTACCTCTGGCCCGACGAACGCACATCAGCCGAGGTCACAGCTGCCGGCAACGCGGAGTTGGTCCGGCTCTATCCGCATCGGTCCGTCGTGATGCAAACCCTCTGGACGAGCCTCTACTCCAAAGCGGCCCGTCAGTTTGACCTCTTGGTGTACTCAGGGTTCTGGCTCACGGAGGACGCGACGTTCCACCGCATCGTGAAGGAGAAGTCAGCCGACGGCGTGCCCATCCGCTTCATGCTGGGAGAGCCGACGTCCCACGCCGTCGCCGTACGTGGCGAAGATGAAGGCATCGGTGCCACGATGGCGGGCAAGATCCGGAACGCCCTGGTCAACTACGGCCCCCTCTTCGGCCTCCCTGGGGTGGAGTTCCGACTGCACGGCACGACCCTCTACAACTCCATCTACCAAGCCGATGACGAGATGCTGGCGAACGGACATCTCTACGGCGTCGGCGCCTACATGGCGCCCGTCCTACATCTACGCCGGGTGCCTGGGGGCGAACTCTTCGACGCCTACGCTGAGAGCGTTGAGAAGGTCTGGGAATCTGCCCGCCCGATCTCTTCGCCCGCCGATTGGGAAGGCACGCGCTGATGAGCCGGATCGACTACTTTCGCGACCCGAAGGCCCCTAAGGCCAACTCCGTCGTCCCCTCCGTGACCGTCGTCGTCCGAGACGACGCGGGGCGGTTGCTGCTCATCCACAAGACGGACAACGATCTGTGGGCTTTGCCAGGCGGGGGCCACGACATTGGCGAGCGAATCGCGGAGACCGCCGTCCGGGAAGTCCGGGAAGAGACAGGTATGGACGTAGAGGTGGACGACATCGTCGGCCTCTACACCGACCCTGAGCACGTGCTGGCGTACGACGACGGAGAGGTCCGGCAACAGTTCTCCATCTGCTTCCGGGCCCACCCGGTCGGGGGCTCCCTACGCACGAGCAGCGAGTCGAAAGAGGTCCGCTGGGTCGCCCCAACGGACCTTGACGCGCTGGACATTCATCCCTCGATGATGCTGCGCATTCGGCACGGTCTGGACGCCTCGCGGCGTGAGCCCTACCTCGGCTAGCCGCCGGCCTCGACCTTCGCCAGCCGATCCTCGACGCGAGTCGACGCCGCCTGGATCTCAGGCGCCGCGCGTTGGATGAACCGGCCCACGATCGTGTCCGGTCCGTACCGCTGCACGATCTCGTCCAGCCGATCGGTCGGCGTGGTCGGCGTCCCGTCCGGTGTCGTCGTCATGTCGCAGTAGAGCAGGGCATCAACCAGCTCGGAGCGCTCCAGCTCGAACTCGGTCTCCAGGTCCCTCCTCAGTCCGCGCTCCTCTGCTTCCAGCAACGCGCATGAGTGGTGAGCTACCAGGCAAACGACCCGATCGTCCGCACTCTCCTGTTCCCGGAGGAAGCGTGCTCCGTCCAGCGGATGAAAGCCAGTCGCAGCAATGGCCGGCGAGTACCCGATGTCATGCAGCACCGCAGCCGCTTCCAACAGCTCTGCATCGCCACCAAGGATCGGGCTCAAGGAGCGAGCGCGCTTGGCGACACCGAGCGAGTGCGCCCATCGGCGCGGCAGCGATTCGGACAGCAGCGATTCGGAGAGCGAGTACGCCCACTCGGTCAGTCCCATGGTGACCAAGGCTACGGCCGGACACTGGTGGACGGGAGGGTGCGAACCGTGCGCCCTTTGCCGTGGACGGTGTCGAGCAAGCCGCTTCCCTCCATTTGGGCAAGAGCACGACGTACAGCTGTCCGGGAGACCCCGAAGCGCTCGCAGAGCTTCGCCTCTGACGGGTACGTGTCGCCCAGAGCCAAAGCGTCCTCCGTAATGACGTCCGTCATTCGCTCGACCAGGGTCCGCCGGTCGCCGCGGGCAACACGCCAGCCGATCCCGGGCGCCGATTCCAGTACGCCCTCCGCTTCGAGAACCTTGAGGGCTCGACGGATCGTGTTCCGCGAGACGCCGTGTGAGCGCATGAGGTCGGCCTCCGACGGCAGAGCGTCAACGGTCTCGCCCTCCGCGATGCCCTTCCGCAGCGCCTCGGAGATGACCAGGTAAGTTCCGCGCGGACTGGCCTCCGACACTTCATCTCCTTTCGCGTCGCCATAGCTGACTACCAGGGTCCCACGATGCCTTTGGAATGCCGCACCGTAGGTCAAGCTCAGGACCTCCTCACCTAGATCGGGCTCGTGAACGCCCTCGATGGCGCCAGCCCCACGTGCGGAGCCACGGCAGCAAGCGTCTGGCAAGGCCCGCGCACGGCGCCCCGGCTGGCCGCGCCCGGCGACGCGCTACGTGCTGGGGCGAAGAAGAGGA
Source organism: Streptomyces sp. DS1-CR2 (assembly GCF_055760475.1). Taxonomy (NCBI): domain Bacteria; kingdom Bacillati; phylum Actinomycetota; class Actinomycetes; order Kitasatosporales; family Streptomycetaceae; genus Streptomyces; species Streptomyces sp. DS1-CR2. The sequence continues at coordinate 5,879,927 of NZ_CM147085.1, read as the reverse complement.
ACCCGCGTCAGTCGGCAAGGGGCAAGACCCAACGCCTCCGGCGGGGGATCGGCCAGCACCGAGATGGACGGGGCGCCGTCCCCGACCGCGGGTTCACAGGGGTGCGGGATGGGAGCTGTGAGGTGCGTGATGGCTCGAGCTGAGTGTCGGGCCAGGAACTTACATGCCCCGGGCATCGTAAATGAGCAACAGCTATCGCTCCGCTGTGCAACCATGCCCGCTATGCCTCTTATCGGGAGTGTCGACTGCGAAAATCGAAAGCACCACGAAGAGTGGGAACTGACCCTGAGTTCCGGCGGCGTACTAAAGTGCAGGTTCTCCTTCGGGGATGTCGAGATTTCATGGAACCGCGGGGAGAGTCCCGACGTCCCCGCATACCAACTAACCCAGGAAGCTTCCGTTTTACTCGAGAAAAAGACGATCCTAAGTAACTGGGAAGACAGCGAAACGCCGCCCGAAGTTGCCGTCTACTCTAAGGGGTCAAATACGGACGTATACATGATGGTCGCCTTTCATCAAGCCGCAGAGAAAGATGCGCTAGCCCACGCTGCCGAGCATCTTCGCCGAAACGGCCTAATCATGGTTAAGGCGGATACGAATATTGATGGAACTGGGACATGTGAGCTCACGTGCAGGCCAATTGAGGGAGCAACGGCTCAAATGTCCGAGCTGCTTGATATCGCAACATATATACATCGAAGCACGTTGAGAGTCCCTGAATTGCAACCGGCCTCAGCTGCGTCTGCGCTAGCTACCCTGCAGGAAGGAGACGTGTGGAAGTTCATTGGCCTCAAAGAGAATGAATGGCTAGAAGTCAAGTCCCAACTGCCAGACATCAGCAAGGCGTCCGGAAAGTTCACGCTCGCGAAGGATATTACTCAATTCGCTAACTCGCGAGTCGGCGGAGTGCTGATTTACGGGTTCTACACCAAGAACTCTGGGCAGGGTGACACGATTCGCAAAGTGTCACCAATCTCGTTTTCTCGCCGAACAGAGGAAGCGATGCAAGCAATTCTCCAAAGTCACACCCACCCTCCCATTGCGGGTCTACTTATCTGCGCTACTCCTATTGATTCTGGTCATGTCGTATGTGTCTACGTTCCACCCCAGAGTGACTCAGCAAAGCCTTTCATCGTTGAAGGGTCGGGACTCTCTGAACTGGGAAAGGGTAATGTTTTTTCGATACCGGTCAGAAGTGGTGACCGAGTTACTCAAATCACGGGCAAGGCTCTTCATGTGCTGCTCGCTGGAAAAATACCGCTGTCGGGCTGAGGTCGATTCCACGCCATCGTGGCCGTACGCGTGGCGCGCGATCGGAGCTGTGGGGTGAGTGTCCAACTGCGGGACAACGGCGACGCACAGTTGCGATCAACTGTGGACGTCAGCAGACCATCAGCGCGGGTGATGAGCGCATCGGCCCGAGGTGGCGAGCATCCCAAGCTTCTTGGGGACGAAGCAGTCGCTCGGCCGAGGCACGCTCTGACGGTGGGGTACCAGGTCGACCGAAACCACCCACCCCGAGGACCTGCGGCGCTGGCATGCTGGCAGGTCCGAGTGTCGGACCGCAGCCCCGGGGGCAACGTGATCGTGAACCGGCGTGTCAGCAGCAGCGAACAGCCTGACGAGTACGACGAGTTGGAACACCACCTCACCCACAATCTCAATACCCCGCTCGACTGGCCGGAGGACGGCCTCACTGTCAGCCACGTCGCCAGGATCGCCGCTGCTACAACCTGCGACACCGCGTACAACCAGGCCGCCAACGGTCACCTGATCGACCTGTTCGCGGCGCTCCCGTTGCCGGGAGCCACAGAAGGGAAAAGGTTCTGGGAGCGCATCCGCGACGCCGGAGGCAATGCAGCCTGGACCATCGACCCTGCGAACATGGGCGGCCCTTTCTTCGATCGCATCCATGACGGCAACGAGGGGGGCATCGCTGGCCACGTCTTGGACTTCTTGGAGGAGCTGACGCCATCGCAGCGCACAGCCGTGGCAGAGGTCATCGGCTCGGCACTCGACAACGGCACTATCGGCGTCAGCGGCCGATACGGGGGCGAGCTGTGGCTAAGGGACGCAGAAATGAGCGCTTGGCGCGTCAGACTGGCCGGCCGTCGGCAGTTCGAAACGCCACAGGACCGCGAGCGATTCTTCGAAGCGTGGCGCCGCGCCTGACCACCAGCGCAAGGTCGAGGGCCTACTCAAGTTCCTTCCGAGCCAAGGGGGCATGCGGAGCGCCAGCGTAGGCGTCAAATTGCGGTCTCATCCGCGCCTCAATCCAGGGCCGTCTGCAGGCGTCCGCTCTGGTGCGATGGCACCTCTGAGCTGCAGTGGAAGCCATAAAGCGGACCACCGCGGACGCCCCCGGACCAAGGTCCGACAACTCCTAGTGCGGTGTTCACGCACGAGCGCCCTCCCGGGCCGTGGAAGGGCGCTCAATGATGTCCAACGTCGACACCGCGACAGTTCAGTAGCAGGTGGCAGCTTCGATTCGGTTCGCTGCCACGGGCTGGTGACCCGAGGCGGTGGGACCGGCGCCGAGTTCGGGATGGGGGTGGGGTCACGGACGGATCGTTGTGTTGTCTCCGGTGACGGCCGTGCCGATTGTCTGTGCGGCGATAGACCGTTCACCGGACGCGGTGATCGTCACCGCACCGGCCGGGGGAAGTTGGGCGGCCAGTTCGGCAAGCAGCTGCGGATTCTCCCTTAGCGTCCGCTTGATCTGCTGACGCAGCGCGGCTGCAGCATCGGTGTCCTCCGGCTCCTCGGCAGCCTCGCGCACCGCCGCCTCCAGCTCGGGACGTTCGGCCGGGCTCCGGCGTCGCCAGACCGCGTGCAAGATGCTGCGCCCTGCGTTCGCCGTGGCTCCCACCGCAGCGTCCTCAGCTCGGGCCAGCACCCCCGCGCCATAGGCACCCAGGGCCGCACTTAGATACGGCCCTGCCTGCTCCAGAAACTGCACGATCTCCGCTCCCACAACCCACCCCTGAAATCCCGTTGTTGACTGACGCAGGGCATCAGACTAAGCCGCTCAGCCAGCGCGCACGCGGCAACTATGCATTCGCGGACCGTCGACCGGCTTCACTCCACGCGAGCCAAGCGAACACCTTCCCGCCCTGGCGCCGCCTGGCTACGCTCCCGACTGGCAGATCGCTGACCAGGGAAACGGGGAGCTTCAATGGAGTGCTAACGGTCAGACCTCGAAGTGGCGTTCTCGGCTGCGTCGATCCTTGCGCGGATCTGTGCGACGAGCGGGTTCTCCGGGCCCAGGGTGGGCTCGATCCGGCCAAGGGCTACGCGATAGACGGCGATCGCTTTTTGGTGTGCGCCGGCTTCCTGGTGGGTGTCCGCCAGGGTGAGTTGGGCGCTCAGGACATTCGGGTGGTCGCCGAGGGTCTGCTGCCAGTGAGTGAGGTTGGCTTCGTACAGCGGCACAGCCAAGTCGGGTCGGTCGTTGGCCCGGTAGATCTCAGCCAGGTACTGCCGTTGCTTGACTGTGTCCGGGTGGGTGACGCCGAGTTCCTTCTCGGCGAGCGCAACGCTGTGTTCCAGCAGTTCGGTCGCCCGGGTGAGGCCGCCGGACCCGCCGAGGGCGCGGGCCAGCATGGCGGTGCAGTGAAGTGTTTGCGGGTGGACGCGGCCGAGTTCGGCCTCCAGCTGGGCGCGGACGTCTTCCAGGACGGCGACTGCCTCTGCCGCATTGTCGGACTCCATGTGAGCGACGGCCAGGTTTATCCGGCTGGTGACCGTGTGCGGGTGTGTGTCGCCGAAGATGAGGCTGGCGTTGCACACAGCGGCTTCGAGGAGCTGGACGGCGCGCGGAGCGTCGCCAACTGTGAGGTGTGCGAGGGCCAGGTTGCTCCGACACACCATGGTGTGCGGGTGGTCCTCGCCGAGCGAACGGACGCACCGCTCCAGCGTTGACTCAGAGAGAGGCACGGCCCGTGCCGGATTGTCCGTCTGGCGTAGTGCGTCGGCCAGGCCGATGTAGTTGGACAGGGTGTCCGGGTGGGACTCGCCGAAGACCTGCTCGCACTGGGCGACGACGGTTTCGAACAGCGGAACGGCGCGATCAGGGTCGCCCGTCGCGAGGTGCGCATTCGCGAGGCCGCTTCGGGTGGCGATGGTATGGGGGTGGGTCTCGCCGAGCAGCGCGGCACGGTGCTTGAGGATGGTGTCGTACTGGGCGATCGCCCGTCCATCGTGGCCAGCGGCCTGGTATGCCCGCGCCAGCCCGTTCCTGGTGGTCAAGGTCTGGGGATGAGCGTCGCCGAGGAGGTGGGCGCTCTGCGCGGCCGCGGTCTCCAGCAATGGAAGCGAACGGGTGGAGTCTCCAGCGTCTCGGTAGGCGCAGCCGAGGTTCGCACGGACGACCATGGTCTCTGGGTGCGCCTCGCCGTACACCTCCTCGCATCGGGCCAGGGCCGTCTCGAGGTGTTGTGCTGCCAGGTCAGGGCGTCCGGCGGTCAGATAGGCAGAGGCAAGGTTGTTCCGGCTGGTGATGGTTTCGGGATCGCTGTCGCCGAGCGCCTGCTGCCGTTGTGCGAAGACGGCGGTGTACATCGGAATGGCGCGGGACAGGTCGCCTGAAGCGAGGTAGACCGCCGCTAGACCTTGCTGGCTGGACAGCGTGGCAGGGTGGGTTGGTCCTAGGAGTCGCTGGTACTGCGTCAGTGTGGCCTCATGCAGAGAGACAGCACGATCCAAGTCGCCGGATGCATGGTAGGCGCGGGCCAGTTCCTCGCAGCTGACGAGAGTGTCGGGGTGATCGTTGCCGAGTGTGTGCCTACGCCGGGACAACGTCTCCTCGTGAAGTGTGATGGCACGGGCCGGATCGCCGTAGTCACAGTACGAGTTGGCAAGGTTGAAGGCGACAGTCAGCGTCCCCGGGTGCGAGTCGCCGAGTACCTGCGCGCACTGGGCGACCAACGGTTCGAGGATGGCGATGGACCGTTCGAAGTCCCTAGCTCCGTGGTAGGCGTGGCCCAGGTTCGAACGGACCTTCATGGTGAGTTCGTGCTCGGCGCCAGCGAGCGCTTCGCAGCGGGCGAGGGCCGCCGTGAGCAGCGGAACGGCGCGGGCGTCATCACCGAGGCCCTGGAGATAGAGTGCAGCGCTCGCGTACCGTCCGGCGGGAAAGGTGTCAGCGTGCCCGTCAGGAGTGGTGGCAGCGAGCGCGACGAGGTGCGGGAGCAGCCGATCCCAGGCGGGGGACCGGCCAGAGTCGGGCGGTTCTCCCAGGGGGCCGACCGCAGCGCTCAGCAGCCGTTCGGCCTCTAGCCTGCCGGTTGGCGCGCTGTCACCGATGGGCGGCTGGTTCCGGAGCGTGGTCTGGACGAGGCGGTGGATGCTCACCGAGTCCTGAGTGAGGGAGACCATGCAGTAGACAGCAAGCACCCCAAGGGCTTCGTGAAGGTCGTCGCTATCGTCGGTGATAGGGGTCAGCAGTCCAACTGGGATGTCGTCGGGGGCCAGCCACGCCAGTGTGGACAGGACGCGGACTGCCAGGGGGTTGCGCTCCGTGAGAGTGCTAATCGTCTGGCGCCAGATCCGGGCGACGGTGCGCTCTGGGTCTACACCTTCGGGAGCCTTGTCCAACGCGCCTATCAGCCTTCGGCGGTAACGTTCGATGCTGATCGTCGGGTTCTGCGCGAGGTAGGCGCCAGCCTGCATCAGGGCGATGGGAAGCTGCCCCAGGTCGGCTGAGAGGGCCCGGGTCTCCTGCATCTGACGGTGGGTCGGCGAAGTCGCGCCGAGCACCTGGCTACAGAGGAGTTCACTCGCTGCAGCCAGGTCGAGTACGTCGAGGGCCAGCGTTGCGACGGAGGTCGGCCAGCTAGCTGACCGTCGGCTCGTGGCGATGACGTGGCCGTTAGACGTGCTGACGTAGGGCTGCAGATCGGCCGGAACCTCAACGTTGTCGAAGATCAGCAGCCATCCCGGATGCCACTGCAGCCACAACATCGCCCAGGCGGCGCGCTCTTCGGTAGAAGCGCTGCCGGCCCACACGGGGATCAGCCGCCGAGCGAGGTCGGCGAGCGATTGCTCGATGTGGTCGGGTGATGCGGCGGCAATCCACCACATCACGGTGTAGTCGCGTCGGTGTCTGTGGGCATACGCAAGCGCGAGGGTGCTCTTGCCGACGCCGCCGAGGCCTTGGACGACGGCAGTCCCGGCGGCCCGCTGCTCAAGCGTGCTGCGCAGCCAGCCCAGCTCGCTTGTGCGGCCGCGACACAAAGGGAGCGGCGGCAGGTTGGTGAGTCCGGCAGGTGCCTGGACATCGCGCGCTGAGTTCAGCAACTCGGCCGTCAGAACGGTGACCGGGCCGGTGATCGCTGTCCCGATGTGGTGGGCGGCGACGGATCCGGTCCCTATCGCCTCGAAAGTGAAGTCCGTCACCGCAGGACCCGCCGACTCTCGTGGCCAACGGTGACCGTCGACTTTCCTCTGCCCGACGGCCTACTGCGTGCCCCCATCTCAGTCCCCTCTGCAGGCCGGCTGGACGTCTCGCTCTCCAGCACGGAGCGTACGCGTTCCCCATGTCGGGTCAGTATCGGCTGAGCGGCGGCGAGAGTTGCCTGGAGTCGGGGACTTCGTCGCTGACACGATCGCCGATGATGAGGCCGGGCACGCTCCCTGGAGGAGCCAGCGGTCTCAAGATTCCTCAGTCTCAGTTGTGGTCTCAGTTGACGGGGAATCTGGGGTGGTTCACCTTCGTCCATGGTCGTCCGACATCAACACTGACCAGGTGTTTCGTTCTCGTGGTGGATGCCTGTGGAAGCCGGTGGACCAAGATCGGACAACTCGTGATGCGCCCGGTCTCCACAGGGACCACCAGCGACAGCGCATCCAGCAGGTGTCGAACTGTGCTCAAGGCTCACACCCCGGGGAGTGAGCGGGGAGTGGATCAAGAAAGCCATGCCGCACGACGCCTACGCGCACCAAGTCACACCAAGGCTCTGACCTGCATGTATATGTAACGCCCCCGGTCAGCCATCTCTCCGCACGTTATTCGGGACGAAGAGGTCGTGAGTTCAAATCCCGCCACCCTGGCAGCTGAAACACCAGGCGAGGTGGGGGCTTACCCGATTCGGTAGACGCCTCACTGGTTACCGCGTGCGTGTCTATCTGCCTGGCTGCTGCTCCGGGTCCCGCTTGGGGAGTCTCCTGAACGCCCTCGATGGCACTGGCCCCACGTGCCGGAGCCACGACAGCAAGCATCTGACACCAACGCGATAGAACTTTCTCTACTTCATCAAGGCGTCTCGCCCCCGGCCGGCGCCCACCGCGCGCACAGCAATCAGCGGCCTGATGACAGAGAAGGGGCACGTCGTGGTGGGGCAGTCGGCTCCGGGGCTTTACGGAGCCACTTTGGCGCGAGCCTCGCAGATCATGGCCCCAACGTCGTGCCTTACCGGGCAGGTCCACAGACTGGCCGACGCGCTGCAAGCTTACGGGGGGCCAGATCCCTCGCGCCAAAGCAGCGCCACCCCAAAGCCGTTTCGCCGATCTCAGTTTACGTGTCCAACTGCTACCAGCTACCACGCGCCAAGGACACAAGATCCGTTGCGATCTTACCAAAATCCACCACCGAAGCTCCAGGGTCTCCGTACCATCCCCCTATGCTGCGTCTGCTCATTGACACGTCGGTTTGGCTGAACATCGCGAAACGCCGGGACGGCCAACAGATCATCGTCCCCCTGAGGGTTCTATTCTTCCAAAAGAAGCTGGACATCCTGATTCCTTCCGTAATTTCGGAAGAATTTGAACGAAATCGACCTCGCGCAGAGGCGGCTGCGTCGAGCAGTGTGCGCGAGCGTTTCAGGCTTCTGCGTCAGGATCTACAGGATTACGGGGATGATGCAGCTCAGCAGTGGATCGCGGAGATGGCTCATCAGATACCGCACGTCAGCACGCGTTCTCTCCAAAACTTTTCAGAGATCTCCGATTTGCTGCAATCCGGAACAGTATTGCTGCCGGGTGATTCCGAATACGCGGCAACCGTAAAGCGGGGCCTGGGAAGGGAGGCGCCACTACACCTAGAGAGCAAGAATAGCATCGCAGACGCGTTGATTATTGAACAATACGCGTCTGCCGTTAGGGGCGGCAGCTCGCAGGATAATTACGTTTTCGCAACCTCAAACTACACCGACTTCTCCGCCCCCAAAGGCGACCGCCGACAGCCACATCCAGACATTGCAGAAATCTTCAACGGCGAGAACTCTCACTACGTGTACGACGTCAACGGGCTCATCGCAATCCTGGGTGAAAAGCTAGGGAGTGACTACCTCGATGAGGCAGAGGAAGTTGATTTCATTCAAAATGCGTCTGCGACTAGATCCCTGTCTGACATCCTTGCCGCCGAACAGGAGTACTTCGACAAGATTTGGTATGGGCGAAGCCTAATGAGGGATACCGAAGATGGGCAGATAGATCCAGAACTATCAGAATCACTGAGGCAGACAATTGCCTCAGCGAGAGAGCGCATCGAGGCTAAATACGGAGAAGATGAGCTCCGCCCTGTAAGTGATTGGGAATGGGGTTTCATGCACGGGAAGCTTTCGGCTCTGCGCTGGGCACTTGGCGAAGAATGGGATTTTCTCGACACCTGATGTGCGTGGCCTCCCCTAGCGCAAGCCCAGCGGCCCACCTGATCCTGCTACTTGCTCATTGGGAATCCCAATTAGTTTCGCTGCTACCCTTTCGGAACGCAGTGCATCGACTGCAGCCAGGATCAGACACGCAGAACCCAGCACGACACTTGCCCAGTAAAACACTTGAGCCGCTACCCCATGGCGCGTCAAATTATACGCGATCTCGCCGGCCGCAATATAGGTGGCACAAATGAGGAGCAAGAACGTCCCTTGAATTGGAATAAGCCCTAGATATCTACGACGATGCAGGAGCTTGTTGTACTCGAGCTTGACTTCGTCCGGCAGCTTCTCATTGAGCCCAGACTGTAGCTTTTCTAGGTACACTCCTAGGGCCAATGCGTCCGCGTAGAAGTGCGTCATAGTCGCCAAAGCAATACACAGCATTGGTGGGGCCGCGAGGAAAATTGGACCTACGCCACCGGTTTTGGCAATGCCCGCGACCGCAGTTACGACCACGAGTGCGAGAGCTCCAATTTGGCCAAGGCTCGTGTACTTTGCTTGAATCATCGCAGCCACTTGCTTCGTTTCCTCAACCACAACTGTCTGCTGCTCAGTAGTCAGATCCATGCGGAAAGGCTTGCATAGCGGAGCAGCTATGCCCGGTATTGATAGTCTGCGCCCAAGCTGTCGGGCTCATCGGTATATCCACTTAACCATCATCCTAAGACTGCCCCACATCGCCTGACGCAGGCTGGGCCGTCGCACGCATCCGTGCAGACGTGCCGGGTGCGTGCCAGAACCTACGGCGAATCACGGGGGAATGGCGGTCGGCACACCAGGAATCCGCCAAGCGCCATCGTTCAGCACGGTCTGCGCTAGAGCACCAAAGCTGAGGGTTCCCCGCCGTCGCCATCCGCCAGCCGTCGCGTGTTGCGCGAAGCAGTAGCCGGAAAGCGTGGCTGAGGCCGGTGGGGTGCAGCGAGGCACATGCGTGCGTGATTCGTCGACTGACCCTCCGCCGTGGCTGACTGTCGTCGGCTGAGGCACAGACGACCCGGCACTGCCCGTCAGGTATCAGCCCATCGTTCAGTCGATTTTGCCGAATTTCCAGAGAGCGGCAAGGCGACTCCGAGAATGATGCCGCCCGTGAGCTTCCTGTAGAACTGCCGCTCCCCACCGCGCTTCTGCGGCCTGCGCCGCTGCGTCTGCCTGCCTCGGCACGTGCCGGCGCTCGTACCACGCACAGCAGAAATCAGCTGTCTCACGTTAGAGAAAGGATAACTAAGGCTACGACACAGACTCGATGCTCACAGCTGAGCAGCGACATGCGAACCGCTTGCTTCCTGCCCGGGCAACCCACTGTTTGCAAGACTCGCAGTGAACCGCTTCGTACAGTTCTAGGACCGCGTATCCGAAAGCCTCAGCCTCAGCCCATGTGATCCCTTCGGCCCACTCATTATAGTGCGCTCCGGCAGCATTCCGAAGATGAGCCCAGGTATCCACTTTCACCAAAAGTTCGGCGCTTGAAGTGCGTTTGAGCTCCTTCATAATTCCAGGCCACATGTCGGCCAACGTATAGGCGTCCCCACGTTTACGTTTGACGCTGATGGGGATTGTCCAGCTGAGGCGATCACAGATCTGCTCAAGAAGTCGCCCCGCAATACCACAAACCACAAATGGGTCCGACGACTCTAATGCTGACCACAACGAGTCCGCAGGGTCTAAACCACCAGCCGACGATAGATTGGGGCCATCGCCGAAGTTCCAATTCTTGATTTCGATCTCAACAAGAGGATGACCGGTGCGCTGGAAGATATCTCGAAGTTGAGTTCGCCATAGTCGATCGTGGACAGTTACGAGCAACTGCCACTCCTTAAACTCTCGCACCACCAATTCCATCAAGGCGACCCTGATATTCGCATCAACGCTCTGTAGCACATCGTCGAGAATTAGCACCCTTGCCTGGCCCTGCTGGCCAGCGGCCCGCGCTACAGCAAGAAAGTACAGAAGGGCTATCAGGTCTTGATACCCCTCACTGAATACCTTCTGTGGCGTCGTAGCAACTCGCCCTTCTAGCGTCACGCCGATTTCTAGCGAAACATCGCTAAGTTCGCCAAAAACTGGCTCTACCCGCCGAACGTGAGGGGCTCCCGTCACTGCCAGAAAGGCAGAGGTCAACCAGTCACCAACCCCACTCAGCAGAGATTGCATAGCCAGCAATCGTTCCGTAGTGGCACTACTCGGCAGCCGGAGTCGTTTGGCCCGTTGATTCAACTCATAGACCTGCCGCTTACGCCTATCAACTTCTTGGACTTTCTCTTGGACAGCCCGAGGCAGAGAGACCTTAATTCTGTCTACCACAGGGATCCCTTTGTAGACGTCTACAGCGATCATCTCCGCGATGTCATTCGCATCTCGTGGCGGCGGCTCAACTCCAATCAGCTTGGCCAGATCGGTAGCGGCTTCTCTCATCAAACGCTTAGCTTCATGCCGCTCATCGATTACCGCCTGCTGATCCGTTGTCAGCGACGGAACTGTCGAAATATCTTCCCCTAGAGCGTGATCGATGAAAATGGAGCCGCGTTTAATGGCGGGCGTATCGAGAAAGCGCAGAATGTCAGCCCGCTTCAGGCTCATCGGAATTCGAGCGAAATCCCTTAGGATCTTACCTCCGAATACCTGCGTACCGTCCTGGTTGAACGTGGCCCAACGTCGAACGGAACTTCCATTAGACAGCTCAACCTCAACTGCGCATTTAGCTCCACCTGCCGCCAGATTGGCAAGAGAAGGGGCAGCATTACCCTTTACCGACTTGTTCCGACCTACCGCGTTCTGGCACGCCCACTCAACAGCATCGACTATGGAAGATTTACCCGATCCGTTATCGCCAAAAATAAGCGCAGAACTCGACCTTCCATTGGCGTGCAGAAAGGAGACCTCGATTCGCCCCGGTACCCCTCTAAAGCTTTCCGCTGTCACTTTCGAGACGCGAAGTTGAGAAACTTCGTTGGCGCACTTTGCATTGGTGCTTGCCACTTCTCCCCCAGTGCTCACCCTCAAGGAAACAACCCCTAACTGAATGTATAACTCGACGTTGCTGTGCGCTACATCCTTGGCGAAGTCAGAACTGCCAAACCGTCAGAGGCGGGCACCGCATGACTCGTGCCATCAGCCCTATGGCGGTCGTGCGCCAGCCCGAGACGCCAACGCCCCGGGGCTGGCGCACGACCGCACCACATCGAGCGAGGAACCGATGCGGGAGCCGTAGCGCCCGTCAAGACCTGAGTGCGTCGTCGTGCTCTCGTCACCCTCCGAGTGAGTGGCGAGTGAGTTCCCCTCGTTGTGGATCACGCAGCGCGATCAGTGCAGGTCAAGGGGGAACTTCCCGCCCGCTTAGTCGTGCCCTCCGGAGCCGTGTGCGCAGGTTCGAATCCTGCCGGGGGCACCTTGTATGAGGTGCCCAAAGACCCCGCCATCAGCGCATTCGCTGAAGACGGGGTCTTCGTGTATCTACGGACGTGTGTGTCGAGGAATGGCGAAGGCTCCCGGACAGGTCCAGGGGCCTGGGGTAGCGATGCGCGGTCGGGTCAGTCGTACTCGATCGGTTGGCGACGCTCCGCGTCGATGCCCCAGCCGTATTGACCAATTCCTCCGAGGCGATGGGGAGTTCAGGAAGGAGAGCTGACGAACCGGCCAACCCCGTGTCGCGCCTCGACGTGGCCGGCGGCCTCCAGCTCACACACGGCGCGACGAACCGTGCCACGCGATACCCCGTACTTCTCGACAAGGGCCGCCTCGCTCTGAGGATCACCGGCTCGCGGCAGGGGATGCCATTCAGTGACGGCCCGGTCGTGTCGCGCAGCCTTCACCGGTTCCACCTCGTCAGACGCCGTCCCGGCATGCGCGCGGCGCCCGCCCGGAGTGAGCTACCCACAACCAGAGGCGCTCAATAGCACAATTTGGACGATTAGACAACCCTCAGCGGGCAGAGCACCATGGATCTGTCGGGAGGTGAAGATCGCGAATCCTTGGGCAGCAATGGTGGTGCCACTGGTCGGCAGGCGACCGGGTGGGCCGATCCCTAAGCGATCACACGGCCATGAGCTCAGATGATCTCGCTTTCTCTTATCTGATCGTGAAGAGCCGACCGTCCGTACACATAGCCCTTCTCGGTGGTTTCGACCTCGTGGTCGGCGACGTCCCGGTGACAGTCCCGCTCGGCTCGAAGCGACTTCTGGCGTCAATCGCGCTCAACTACCGCGCCTCTGTCCCTCGGACCTTGATCGCCGGAAGTCTTTGGCCCGAAGCATCCGAGCAGAGGGCGAACACGAACCTTCGGGCCGCGTTGTCACGCCTGCACGACCTCGGCCGGCAAGCACTGGACGTCTCTCCCAGCGAGGTGCGTCTCGCGCGGGAGGTCACCGTCGACCTGTACCACGCCCGGTCGTTGGCCGAACGCATACTCGACCCCCGCGTCCCGGCCGAGGACCTCGGCCTCAACGCGGCGACCGTCGACCAGCTCTCCGCCGATCTGCTGCCCGGCTGGTACGACGAGTGGGCCTTGCTCGAGGCGGAGCATTGGCGCCAGCTTCGGCTCCATGCCCTCGAGAAACTGGCGGGAGAACTCATCGACGCTGAGCAGTTCGCCGGGGCGGTGACAGCCGCTCATACAGCCGCCCAGGCAGATCCACTGCGGGAGAGCAGCCAGGTCTCGCTGATCCGCGCCTACCTGGCAGAAGGCAACCTGGTCGAGGCGCTGGACCACTTCGAACGCTACTCGCAGCGTCTGCGCAACGAGTTGGGACTCCGCCCCACACGGCAGCTGCGCCAGCTCGTGGCCGAACTACAGCAGTCACACCCCGGTGGCGGATACTTGCAGTAGTGACCTCGAGGGGTACGGCCGGATCACATGTCTTGGTCTCCTGCGGCGGGTGATGCTCGTCCGTGGATCCCTCGTGCCGGGCGACCTCGACGATCTCCGGGTCGCGAACCCATGATGTCCGCGACGTGCTCGGTGGTGAACGTCTGCGAACCCGCCACTGTTGCCCGTGGCGGGTTCGCGTTGTCGAAGGGGGCCGGCACATGTGTGGTGTGTTCAGCCCGCAGCCGGGGTCACTACTACCCGATCGCCTGGTTGCCCTGGTTCGTGTCGCCGGTGCCTCCGACCGCCTGGTTACCCTGGTTCACCGCGCCGGTGCCTCCGACAGCCTGGTTACCCTGGTTCGTGCCGCCAGTGCCTCCGATGGCCTGGTTGCCCTGGTTCACCGCGCCGGTGCCGCCGACCGCCTGGTTACCCTGGTTCACCGCGCCGGTGCCGCCGATGGCCTGGTTACCCTGGTTCACCGCGCCGGTGCCGCCGATGGCCTGGTTACCCTGGTTCACCGCGCCGGTGCCTCCGATGGCCTGGTTGCCCTGGTTCACCGCGCCGGTGCCGCCGACCGCCTGGTTACCCTGGTTCACCGCGCCGGTGCCGCCGATGGCCTGGTTACCCTGGTTCACCGCGCCGGTGCCGCCGATGGCCTGGTTACCCTGGTTCACCGCGCCGGTGCCTCCGATGGCCTGGTTACCCTGGTTCACCGCGCCGGTGCCGCCGATGGCCTGGTTACCCTGGTTCACCGCGCCGGTGCCGCCGATGGCCTGGTTACCCTGGTTCACCGCGCCGGTGCCGCCGATGGCCTGGTTACCCTGGTTCACCGCGCCGGTGCCGCCGATGGCCTGGTTACCCTGGTTCACCGCGCCGGTGCCGCCGATGGCCTGGTTACCCTGGTTCACCGCGCCGGTGCCGCCGATGGCCTGGTTGCCCTGATTCACCGCGCCGGTGCCGCCGACCGCCTGGTTACCCTGGTTCACCCTGCCGGTGCGGCCGACCGCCTGGTTACCCTGGTTCACCCTGCCGGTGCGGCCGACCGCCTGGTTACCCTGGTTGGTGCAGCCAGTGCCCCCGATCGCCTGGTTACCCTGGTTCACCGGGCCGGTGCCGACGGCCTGGTTACCCTGGTTGGTGCAGCCAGTGCCCCGATCGCCTGGTTACCCTGGTTCACCGCGCCGGTGCCCCCGACCGCCTGGTTACCCTGGTTCACCGCGCCGGTGCCCCCGACCGCCTGGTTACCCTGGTTCACCGCGCCGGTGCCCCCGACCGCCTGGTTACCCTGGTTCACCGCGCCGGTGCCCCCGACCGCCTGGTTACCCTGGTTCACCGCGCCGGTGCCCCCGACCGCCTGGTTACCCTGGTTCACCGCGCCGGTGCCCCCGACCGCCTGGTTACCCTGGTTCACCGCGCCGGTGCCCCCGACCGCCTGGTTACCCTGGTTCACCGCGCCGGTGCCCCCGACCGCCTGGTTACCCTGGTTCACCGCGCCGGTGCCCCCGACCGCCTGGTTACCCTGGTTCACGCCCGAGGGGCAGACGCAGATATTCGGTGCGGCAGTCGAGGCCTTTGCCTTTGGTACCTCCTGAGGTACTGCTGTGGCGGTCGCCGCGCCCGCCCCGAGGGCAAGCGTCGCGGCCACACCGGACGCGGCTATCAGGCGAGGCATGCGACGTCGGATGCTTGTCACCATGATGGCTTCCTTACATGTGAAAGCGGGTTTGCGCTTACCTGTCCCAGACATCGTGGGGCGCCGGGCATCACCGTCGCGTGACGCCGGCGTGACATCGCTGGTGGCCTGCGCCGACGAGCATCTGCTGCAACCGGCTCTCATGGTTTAGCCCCACCGCGTCGCCTCACATCAGCGCCATACTTGCGCTCGATGCCACGTGCCCCCCGGGAGGCAGGGCCGAGGCCCATTCGTCAGATCCCACCCCGAAACCGACGGAACCCGCCACGAGACCGTGACGGGTTCGGGTTGACGAAGCCGATCGGCAGGGTTGTCGGCGTATTCAGCTGCCCGGCACAGTCTGCTTCTGCTGCAGATTCGACTGCTGGATGGCCGCCGCGAACTAGTGTCTCGTGATTCCGTCAGCGTTACTTGATCTTGTGTGGCAGGGTCTCCTGGTATGGAGTTCTCCGTGGAACAGGCCGCCGAGTTACGGGAGTTGGTGAACAGCAGGGATGTGCCTGCGGACATAGCCATGCGGGGTCGGATCGTGCTGTGGTCGGGCGAGGGGCGTCGGCGGAAGGACATTGCCGAGCTGCTCGGGGTGTCGCTGCCGACGGTGGACCGCTGGAAGACCCGCTATGCCGAACGCGGCCTGGCCGGGCTGGAAGGGGAGCGTCCCGGCGGTGCACGAGAGCAGGTGCCGGCCCGGGTGCGGTCCCGAGTGATCGCGCTGACGCGTATGACGCCGCCGGACGGCACGGGGCTTTCGCACTGGTCCACACGGGAGTTGGCGAAATATCTGAAGCGGGCCGAGGGCATCACCGTGTCCTGGCACTACATCGCACGTGTCTGGCGGGAAGAACATCTGAAACCGCACCGGTTGGGCACCTTCAAAATCTCCAAAGATCCCGTGTTCGCGGAGGAGGGAGAACCCCAAGCGGACAAAACCGCGAGGGGCCGAGTACCGATGCGGGGCACGGGGGCGGACCCAGGGGCCTGCCGATCAAGACGCTCAGGCTGGTGATCAGGTAGACACGCTCGATGGTCAGCTTCCCGGTGCTCAAGTCGCGTCGCCACCGTACGACTTGGATCGCCTGGCGGGCGCCGGGGTAGTCGAGGTGGCTGAACGCGGCGACCTTGAGCCGGCGGATCTCGTCGCGGTGGTGGGCGTGGTCGCGAGTGCGGTGCCCGAGCGGGATGTCCCGCCAGGGCAGCTTCCCGACCTGGGCGTACAGGCCCGGATGGTTCTTCTTCACGACGGCCACGTAGTGCGCGCCGCGACTGGTCAGATAGGCCCCGTGGCCGTGCTGGGTGTGCAGGGCGTCGGCGGTCACCACCGTGTTCTCCAGCCCGAGACCGTCCAGCAACGGTGCGAAGGAGGGGATCTCGTCGCTCTTGGAGGCGACCTGCCGCTGGGCCAGGACCACGCCGTGGTGGTCCATCGCCGCCAGCAGCTGGATCGCCGCGGCCGTTGCGGTTCGCGATCCGCGGACCACCTTGCCGTCGACCGCGATCACCCGTCGCACCGGCGCCTTCTGCGTCTCAGACTCGACCGGGGTAGCGGGGGCAGCGTTCTGGCCTGCAGATATGCGCTGATCGCCGCGTCCAGCGCGTCACCGTCCACGCGCTGCAGCAGGCGGCGCACGGTTGCGGCGTGCGGCACCGGCCGCAGACCGGTAAGCGGGTCGATGGCGAAGCCGAGGACACCCAGCACATGCTGTGGGGCATCCGTGATCCACTCACCGATCGCGATGAGCGACCGCGCCCCGGTCAGCACCGCCGAGACGGCTGCGCACAGCAACGCGAGGGCCGGATAGCGCAGTCCTCGCGCATCGCGGGGATCGGTGACCAGGATCAGGAAACATCGCAGGTCAACGACATCGCTTGGGGTGAGCGGATCGGTCAGGGAGCCCAGTTGCTCCAGTGCGGAAGGGATGGGCGATGATGTTCGGGCAGGCACGGTCTCGCTCGGTTCTCATGGGTCTCGACACCCACATGATCACCAGCACCGTGCCTGCTCTACTCTGCGGGGTTCCTTGCCACACAGCGGACATGACGGCACGTCACCCCGCGAGACCGGCGAACCCGGACCAACCCTCATCACGCAATGCCCCTGGGGGCGGACCGTCCCGTAGTAGCGGCGAAGTCCGGTAATGCGGATGGAGCGAAGGGGACGGATCGTCCGGGTCTGCTTGGTGGCCAACCGGAGTGCCCGGGATGAACCAGACGAGCGGATCGAAGTCGTTCGAGATCTCGAAACACCTGGTGTTCGAGGCGTATTTGAGGGTCAAGGCCAACAAGGGTGCGGCGGGCGTCGATGGCGAGTCGATCGAGCAGTTCGATGTAGACCTGAAGGGCAACCTCTACAAACTGTGGAATCGCATGTCGTCGGGCTGCTATTTTCCGCCGCCGGTCAAGATGGTGGAGATCGACAAGCCGGGAGGACGCGGAATCAGGGTCCTCGGCGTGCCCACGGTTGCGGACAGAATCGCGCAAACGGTGGTGGCCATGGTGCTGGAGCCACTGGTGGAGCCTGTGTTCCACCCGGACTCCTATGGCTGTCGGCCCCGCCGTGACCACCGGCGAAGTGCTCGGCGAGTGCAGGCCGACCCGGAACGGCAAGGATTTCCTGGCCTTCTTGAAGAAGGCGGTGAAACCGCACGCCGGGAAGGACATCCATGTCGTCCTGGACAACCTCTCGACGCACACCACTCCGGAGGTCAAGGAGTGGCTGGCCAAGAACCCTCACGTCCACTTCCACTTCACTCCCGTCGGCTCCTCGTGGCTGAATCAGATCGAGATCTGGTTCGGAATCCTGACCCGGCAGTCCATCCGCCGGGGCACGTTCTCCAGCGTCAACGTCCTGATCAAGCAGATCCGCGACTACATCAACTCCTGGAACACGACGGCGAAACCGTTCACATGGACCGCGACCTCCGGCGAGGTCCTCGCGAAGGTCAGACTCGTCGCGACCAACGTGAAGAAACTCGTCAATAACAACTCGAACTGACATGAACAGGATCACGAGACACTAGATCGTGGGCCCGTTCGCCTGGTTGTTCTGATTGATGCCGCCAGGGGCGCCGTTCGCCTGGTTGTTCAGATTGACACCACCAGACGCGTCGATTGCCTGGTTGTTCTGATAGACACCGCCAGAGGCGTCGATTGTCTGGTTGACACCGCCGGTGGTCCCGACCAGCTGGCGCGGCACTTCCAAGTGCCCGTCCAGCAGGCTGACGGTGCGGAGGATGTGCCCCGTCTGCGCGTTCTCCTGCCACGCGGTCGTCCGGCTTACACCCTTCGACGCCTTCTTCTCCCGCGCATCTCTCTTCTTTTCCGCCGATTGCTGCGCTTGCGGGGTGACGTCGCCCAACAAACCGGCGACGAATGGCTGAGTTCCTCCGTAGCCGGAGTCGCTGTAGTTGGCGGCATAGGCGCTTCCCGAGCAGAGAGCGACCAGACCACCGACCGCTGCAGCGGCGATCATGACCTTCTGGAGCGTGCGCATGAAATCTTGCCCTCCGTGCGTCTGCAGCGCAGAGCTGCATTACCTATTGCAATGCAATGACTACTTAACGTACATGCGCACGGGATGGACCTTCCGCCAGGCGCCCGTGTGGTGCCTCCCGATCACTCATTCATCCTCTCCAGCAGCGCTTCACACGCGTACGCCGCGAGCCCTCGGTATCCAAAGAGGGAGATCGCACCCGTTGCGGCGCCCGTCTAAGAGGTCGCTTCGCCGAACCCCGTTCGGCGGAGGTTGACAGTTGTGACGTGCTGACATCTACGCCCGACATCAACGACAGCGGAGTCGCACAGCGTGACGGTTTGGATCGACGCATACAGGACTGCCGACGCATGGGTCGCTGACGGGGAGTACTTCGTCTACGGCGAGGCCCAGGACCCCGTCTCGGTAGGCCCCGAGTACGTGCCGCACGCCCTGAGATCAGCCGAACACCAGAGGCCACAGAGCCGGTGAACAGCCGCGCCGACACCCGGCAACAGCCCACCCGAGCATGCGCGGAAAGGGATTCCCTACTTCATCACTTCATCGAGGCTCGCTCCGTTCGCACGCCTGCCGTCGTCACCAGCCCGTACTTGGATCACCGCATGCGTTCCCTTTGTTCGCCAGGATTCGTGTTCCGAATCGTTCAGGGTGTCCTCCGTTTGTTTGTCCAGGCCCACGATCACGTCTGATTTGAGGGTGCGTAGGGCTGCTACGGGGGTGGGGAAGTAGGAGGTGCACGCGGGGAATGGGGTTGTGGAGGGCCGGAGTTGGTCGCCTACCAGGCGGCGGTAGTTCAGGTCGCCCTTCAGGATCGTCAGTGTGGCTTTCTCGAAGTGCTTCCTCAGGTCGCCCGGCATTGCGGCGTACGGCAGTGGGGCGCAGGAGAACGGGTGGGCGAGGAGCCGCAGTTGGCCCGTTGATGTCGCTTGCCATAGGCGTTCGCCCGCGCCACCTGCCTCGCCCGGGGCTTGTTTCAGGTGGCGTAGGGCGTCGATCACGTCCGTGGGGGTCGCGTCGGAGACGTAGTACGGGTGTGGCTTTACGTGGAGGACCACTTGTTCCGCGTGTGCGTGACGGAGGAAGTGGTCGATGAGGAGGAGGTCCGGGACCAGTTCGCGGCCCGCGTTGTCCGCCACCACGTGGACCGTGTTCCCGGCCCCGGGCGGCAGGAGCGACCAGAGGCGCTGCGAGTCGTCCACCAAGAGGGGAGTGGTGGGGGTGGGTGCGTCGGGAGCGGTCGCTGTCAGTTGGAAGCCGAGGTCTGCTCTGTTGCCCCACAGGGACCCGTGGAGCAGCGCCCGGCCCTGGGTTTCCGGCGGTTCCTGCGCCAGGCGGTCCAGAGCCGTCAGTTCCGCCTGCGCCTCCGGGCTCCGTAGCTCCGCCTGTTTGAAGGGGCGGAAGGGGTCGATGCCCTGCCATGCTCCGGCGGAATCGAAGTAGCCGACCGCGTCCAGGAGCCTGCGGTAGAAGTAGCTCTCCGCCCACAGGAACGGCGCGTCGAACCACGACCCGCCCGCGTGCTCGCCGCTCCCCCACTCCTCCCACTGGTCGCGGTCCCGGGCGTCGGCCGGCAGCGGTTCCATCACGCCGGCCGGATCCGTGCTCTCGCTCAGGAGCGCGTCCAGCGCACGCTGCCGCTCCGGGTCGTACGGGAACGCGTCCCGCACCCGCTGGATGAGCGCCGGGTGCCGTTCGCGCAGCACGCTGTACGGAAATGATCCGGGGGCGTTGCTCCGGATGACGTCGTCAACGTTCTCCATGGCTGATTGATCCTCCGGTCGTCGGGCCGAGCAGCATCGTCACCAGTCTCTCCGTCTGCTCCCCCGGGTCCCGTGCCGCGTCTCCCCATGTCGTCATCAACAGGTGGTGGACCGTCCCGACCAGCGCCAGCGCCGTCGCCGTCGTGTCCGTGGCCGGGGAGAGACGGCCACGGTCCACTTCCGCGTCCAAGTACTCAGCGATCGACTGCTGGATCGCGTCGAAGCCCGGGGCGCCCGCCTCCAGGGCCTCGCGGATACGGAGCGACGCCGCCGGGTTCGAGACCGCCAGGCCCGCCGTCGTGGGGTTCAGGGACGTCAGGAGCGCGTATCCGATCGTCTTCAGGTTGGCCGCGACCGTGGACTCGCCCGCGCGGGCCGGAAGGTCCTCCGCCAGGCGCGCTGTGTGGGCGAAGCGGGCCAGGACCAGTTCCGCGACGAGTTCGTCCAGGCCCGCGAAGTGCTTGTGCAGCAGGCCCTTCGCGCAGCCGGCCTCGGTCGTGATCGCCCTGCTCGTCAGGCCCGACGGGCCCTCCCGCGCCAGGATCCGCTCCGCCGCGTCGAAAAGCCGCTCTCTTACGTCGGGGATCGCCACTCCGCGCGGGGACATGCTGCCTGCCTCTTCTCGTCGGGTGCGCCATCGGGTCCGGTCGTCGCGTCCGGCCATCGGGGTCGACTGCCAGGGCCATGCCCGCTCAATGCCCTTGCCATCAGTATGGGCGTGTGCCCATACTTGGTTTGGGCGGACGCCCATTCTACGCCGCCCATCGGCCGGCGCGCCGCCACGAGGGGATTCCGTCATGCCGCACATCGCGAACGTCGATCAGTCCCAGGCCTGGAACGGGTACGAGGGTGAGCACTGGGCCCGTAACCAGGACCGCTGGGACGCCGTGAACGAAGGGTTCAACCAGCCTCTCCTCGACGCCGCCGCAGTCCGGCCCGGCGAGCGGGTCCTCGACATCGGCTGCGGCGCCGGGGCCACCACCCGCCTCGCCGCCCGGCACGCGGGCCCGGACGGGCGGGCGCTGGGGGTCGATCTGTCCGGGCCCATGCTCGCGCGGGCCGAGGAGACCGCTCGGCAAGAAGGGGCGGCCGGGGCCGGGTTCGAGCGGGGCGACGCCCAGATCCATCCCTTCCCCGCCGGGGCCTTCGACGTCGCCATCAGCCGTTTCGGGGTCATGTTCTTCGCCGACCCCGTCGCCGCGTTCGCCAACATCCGGCGCGCCCTCCGGCCGGGCGGGAGGCTGGCGTTCATCTGCGCCGCCGAGCCCGAGCGCAACGACTGGCTCCGGGCCGTCTCCGAGCTGCGCGGCATCCTGCCCGTCGACGACTTCGGGGCGCCGGGCGGGCAGGAGGTTTCGCGCAGCCCAGGGATGTTCTCCCTGGCCGACCCCGACGCCACGCGCGGCGTGCTGTCGGGCGCCGGGTTCGCGGACATCGAGGTGAGGCCCGTGGAGGCGTACGGGCTGTGGGGACGGGACGCCGGTGACGCCGCCGCGTTCCTGCTCGGCTCCGGCCCCGGGCGTCATCTGACCGAACAAGTCGACAGCGGCATACGGGAGTTGGCGCACCGCACCCTCACGAACACCCTGAACGCGTACGAGCACGTCAGCGACGGGGTCGCGGGCAGGGGCAGTGAGGTACGAATGAAGAGCGTCGGATTCCTCGTCACCGCACACAACCCTGAAGAGGTCGCCCACCCCCTGGCCAAGCCCTCACCTACAGTGTGAAGATCCTGTGTCTACGCAGGAGTTCATCATCTGGGGGGCCTCATGGCACTGTTCGGAAACGCTCACACCGTCGACCCCGTCGGCGCGCAGCAGGAGTACGCCAAGCTGTTCGGCCAGGGCGAGCAGGTGCAGGCCGCGTACCTGCTCATCCGCGACACCATCCTCTTCACCGACCGGCGTCTGATCTTCGTCGACAAGCAGGGGATCACCGGCAAGAAGGTGGAGTACCACTCCATCCCCTACCGGAGCATCACGCACTTCGCCGTCGAGACCGCCGGTCACTTCGACCTCGACGGCGAGCTCAAGATCTGGATCTCCGGCACCGCGGCACCCGTCCAGAAGACGTTCAGCAAGGGCGTCGACATCTACGAGGTGCAGGCGATCCTGACGCAGTTCGTGGCCCGGTAAGCAAGACGCGCGGCGGTGGCCCGGCGCCGGCGTCCTCGAACGTACGGCCGCCGCCGGGCCGCCACCACGCAAACCCGCCCACCCCACCCTCCGGACACCCCCTATGACGCCCGCCTGCGTGACGCCGTCTTCTTCGCGGGTGCCTTCTTTGCGGTCGTCTTCTTGGCCGTGGCCTTCGAGGCGCTCGCCTTCGAGCCACTCGCCTTGGACGTGCCGGCCTTGGCCGTACTCGCCTTGGACGTGCTCGCCCTCGAAGTACTCGCCTTGTCCGCGGCCGTCGTCCTCGACGAGGCGGCCGACTTCTTGGCCGTGGTCTTCCTCGCCGTACCGCTCCCGGACGCCGCAGGCTTCGCCTTGGTCGAAGTCGACTTCTTCCCGCCGACCTCCTTCGGTGCCGTACGGGATTTCGGTGCCGTACGGGACTTCAGCGGGGTCACCGGGCTCACCTTCGCCTCCCGCTCCGGTGCCGCCGCGTCGCCGCGGGCTTCCTTGGCCGCCTTGACGCTGCTCTTCAGGGCCGCCATCAGGTCGATGACCTTGCCGCCGCCCTCGGGGGCCGCGGGTGCCTGCACCACGCCCTCGCCGGACGCCTTCGCCTCGATCATCTCCTCGACCGCGGATCGGTAGTCGTCGTGCAGCGACTCCATGTCGACGCCGCCGAGGGTGTCCATCAACGCGTCCGCCAGATCGAGTTCGGCCTCGCGCACGGTCACCTCGGTCTCGGGCGCCGCCTCCTGGGGGGCGCGCACCTCGTCGGGCCACAGCAGACCGTGCATCGCGATCACGTCGTCGACAACGCGCAGCATGCCGAGCCGCTCCCGCCCGCGCAGGGCGAACTTGGCGATGGCGACCTTCTTGTTCCGCTTGAGCGCCTCGCGCAGCAGGGTGTAGGGCTTCGCCGCGGGGACGCCGTTCGCGGAGAGGTAGTAAGCGGCGTCCATCTGGAGGGGGTCGATCCGGTCGCCGGGGACGAACGCCACGATCTCGATGGTCCGCGCGGTCGGGATCGGCAGGGAGGCCAGGTCCTCCTCCGTGATGGGGATGATCGCGCCGTCCGCGGCCTCGTACCCCTTGCCGATCTCCGCCGACGTGACTTCCTTCTCCTCCAGCTCGCAGAACTTGCGGTAGCGGATGCGGCCGCCGTCCTCCAGATGGATCTGCCGGAAGGAGATCGAGTGGCTCTCGGTGGCGTTGACCAGCTTGATCGGGATGCTGACCAGGCCGAAGGAGATGGCGCCGTTCCATATGGATCGCACGGTGTCCCTCTCTGCGTAGTGCTCTGCCTCTGCGTGGTGCTCTGCCGTGTGCCCCGCGTAATGCCCTGCCGCGTGGCCCTGCTCTGCGCGCTGCCGTAGCCGAGGCGCGCTGCCGTAGCCGAGCCCGTCGGCCACCCCGCCGTCACCGCGGCCGAAGCCGAAGCCGGCACCGCAGCCCTTTGGAATAGCTCGTCACGATTTCCGTGGGATTCTCATCGTATGACGCCCATCACAGAGGTGGAGGGGCGGCGGCTCGCGCTCAGCAACCTCGACAAGGTGCTGTACCCGGCGACCGGGTTCACCAAGGGCGAGCTGCTGCACTACTACGCGACGGTCGCCGGGTCCCTGCTCGCGCACCTGCACGACCGGCCCGTGTCCTTTCTGCGCTACCCGGACGGGCCGGAGGGCCAGCGGTTCTTCACCAAGAACGTGCCGCCGGGCACGCCGGAGTGGGTGCGGACGGCGGACGTGCCGCATTCGAGGAGCGCCCCGTCCCGCCAGGTCCTCGTACAGGATCTGGCGTCACTCATGTGGGCGGCCAATCTGGTGACGGAGTTCCATACGCCGCAGTGGCAGGCGGACGCGCCCGGACAGGCCGACCGGCTGATCCTGGACCTGGATCCCGGGGAACCGGCGGACGTGGTGGAGTGCTGCGCGGTCGCGCTCTGGCTTCAGGAGCGGCTGCGCGCGGACGGGCTTCACTCGTACGTGAAGACCTCCGGTTCCAAGGGGCTGCACATGCTCGTGCCGCTGGAACCGACGCCGTCCGATCGGGTGAGCGCCTACGCGAAAACCCTCGCGGTGGAGGCGGAGGCCGAGCATCCGGAGCTGGTCGTCCACCGCATGACCCGCAGCCTGCGCCCCGGCAAGGTCTTCGTCGACTTCAGCCAGAACGCAGCCGCGAAGACGACAGCGACCCCGTACACACTGCGCGCCCGCCCGGAGCCGACCGTGTCGGCGCCGGTGACGTGGGAGGAGGTCGAGGCCTGCACGGACGCGCGGGATCTGACGTTCCTGGCCGACGACATCGCGCCGCGCCTCGAGACGTACGGGGACCTGCTCGGCCCCCTGATCAACCTGAACCGCGCGGGGCGTGTGCCGTGAGCGGCGCGCCGGGGCTGTCCCGGTGACAGTCCGACGCGAGGCGCGAGCCTCTCCTCACCCGCGAGACCGGCCGGGCAGACCCTGTCGGAATGGATGAAAACGAGCCGACCGTGGCCCTACGCCCGCCGGTCGACGTCATGCGTCCCCAGGCTGTGGACGAAATCCCGGAACAGACAGGCACGCCGGAGAGCCTCCAGTACTCGCTCAAACTCGACGGATTCCGCGCCCTGGCCTTCATCCTCGAGGGCGGCCGGGTCTTCCTGCAGTCACGCTCTCAAAGGGACCTGGCCCCGGAGTTTCCCGAAATTGCCGCATATCTCGGAGAGCATCTGCCCGTCGGAACCGTACTGGACGGCGAATTGTGCGCCTATCGCGACGGGCGCCTGAGCTTCACCGATCTCCTCCGGTCCCACGCCGACCGCGCGCGATCGGGCATCCCGGTGTCCTACGTGGCGTTCGACATCCTCGCCGTCCCGGGCCGCGATGTCAGGGCCCTGCCCCTGAGGGAGCGCTGGGAACTGCTCGGCGCGGCGCTGCAAGACGTCGACCCACCCCTGCAACGAGTACTGGCAACGCTCGACGAGGAAACCGCGCGCATCTGGTTTCGCGACATAAGGGCTGCCGGCGTCGAAGGAATCGTGGTGAAAGGACTGCGCTCGACCTATCGGGCAGGAGGAACCCAGGCATGGAGAAAGATCAGGCATGCGGATACGACGGACGGGGAACTCCTCGGAGTCTTCGGCCCGTTGGACAGACCACAGGCACTTCTCGTACAACTCCCCGATGATCGAACGGTGAAGACGTCGCCCCGCTTGACCCCGACGCAGTCACGGCAGATCGGCACCTTGCTGCATGGCCGCCTGGAGCACCTGACGGACCACCCGGAACACGGTCCGGTGCGGATGCTCACAACCCCCCTCCTCATCGAGCTGCGCCAAGCGGCCGGACGCCACGAGACCGTCCGCTTCGTGCGCGTGCGGTCCGACGGATGAGATGTCAGTCCTTCGTCGTACGGTGAAATCTCACGCACGGACGGGAGGGCCGAGGTGGCCGAGAAGACGCTGACCGGGACGACGGTCGCCGAGGTGATGGCCGAGCTGGCCGAACTCGAGGACCCGAAGGCACGCGCCGTGAACGAGAAGCACGGCGACGATCACGGCGTGAACCTCGGCAAGCTGCGCGCGCTCGCGAAGCGGCTGAAAACGCAGCAGGAACTCGCGAGCGGGCTCTGGGAAACCGGCGACACCGCGGCAAGGCTCCTCGCCCTCCTCATCTGCCGCCCGAAGGCGTTCCGGCGGGACGAGCTGGACGCCATGGTGCGAGGGGCGCGCACGCCCAAGGTGCACGACTGGCTCGTGAACTACGTGGTGAAGAAGAACCCGCACGCCGAAGAGCTGCGTCTGGCCTGGTCGGCCGACCCGGATCCGGTGGTCGCGAGCGCCGGCTGGGCGCTGACCACGGAACGCGTGGCGAAAAGGCCGGAGGGGCTCGACCTCTCAGGACTCCTCGACGTCATCGAGGCGGAGATGAAGGACGCCCCGGACCGCCTGCAGTGGGCGATGAACCACTGCCTGGCCCAGATCGGGATCGACCACGCCGACCTCCGCACCCGGGCCATCGACATCGGCGAGCGCCTGCAGGTACTCAAGGACTACCCGACGTCCCCGGGCTGCACGTCCCCGTTCGCCCCGGTCTGGATCACCGAGATAGTGCGCCGCCGGCAAGCCCGGTAGCCAGTAGAGAGACCTGCGCTCAGGCGGCCCTGACCTCAGCCCTCCCAGCCCTGCGCCGGCCTCAGACCCGCAGCCACGTATGGCGGTCGCGGGCCATGGCGTGCAGGGCCTCGACGTCGGCCGGTTTCAGGACGCCGCCCGTGCGCGCCAGTGACTGGAGTTCGGTGTCAAGGACGATGCGTACGTCCCGTGGGGGTGCCGCTACCTCCACCGTCGTGGCGCCCGCGACGGCCAGGACCGGGCGGACCTCGGCGGTCAGGGCGAAGGACGCACGGGAGGCGTCCGCGCGGACGCGGCGCAGCAGCGGGTGCGGCTCCGAGCGGCCGGTCATGACCATCGGGTCGGCGACGCGGACGCGCTGTTTGCGGGCCGGAAGCGTGTGCAGCGCGTAGAGGCCGCCGGGCCCGATCAGGAGGTGGTGGATGCGGGCGCCGCCGGGCAGCGGCACGGAGTGCAGCGCGCGCCAGCCCGTCCGCTCGAACGCGTCGAGTGCTCCGCCGACGCACTGCTCGGCCTCCAGGGCCCGGCGCCGCGGGTCGCCGCGCAGCCGCCGTGGCGGCCCCGGATCCCGGTCGACGGCGATCTGGAGGGCCTCGCCGGGCCGGTTCGGCGCGAGGTCGTCGTCCGGGTGGAGGGCGAGCCTGGCCAGTTCGACGGGGGTGGGCACGGGGGGCGGACCCACGGTGACCTGGCCGGTCAGGAAGGGCCCGAGGACGTCGAGCACGGCGTCCCGGCGGGCCTCGCTGATCAGATTGACGCGGCCGGCCTCACGGTCGTACCAGGCGACGTTCCTGCCGTCGTCGCCACAGACATAGAGCCGCTCCCGACCGTGACGCCAGGTCGGTATGACGCGCAGACCGCTCATGCACCATCACCCCACGACCATGGGAACAGCCCCGGAGCCGCAGGGCAATATGCCGTCCCGCCCCTCGGCGACACCACCGCCCGCAGAGTTTCGGCCCCCTGTTACACAGCTGCCGAATTGCCGTGATGAGGGGTCTTTACGGTGATGAGGTCAGCGTTTACGCCACCTGGTGGAGCACACCGCACCGGGAGTAGAGCATGAGGAGACGTTCCGTGAGCACCACCCGTCGAGCGTGCCTGCTGGCCCGCGGCACCTTCGTCGCCGCCGTTCTCGGCGGCGCGATCCTGGTCCCGACGGCCGCGTTCGCGCACGCCGAGCCCGACAACGCGGCGACTCCCGCCGCGGCGAGCTCACCGGAGCACGGCACACCCGACTCGAACCCGCTGTTCCTGGCGGCGGGCGGCGGCATGGCTGCGGCGGGCGCGGGGGGACTCGCCTTCTCGATCTACCGGCGCGGGCGCACGGACGGCTGACGGTTCGAGGTGCGCATGGTCCCGCGGGTCAACAAAAAGGACTTCCTCACCCATAAGGTGTCAGTGGAGTGACCGACCGGCACGCGGACAGACAGGAGTGCAGTGAATTCAAGGCGCACCTGTACCGCGGCGACCGCCGTGACGGCGTCGGTACTGCTGCTCGCGGGGTGCGGCGACGCGGGCGAGCTGCGCAGCGCGGGTCCGACGTCCACGGCGATGGGACCCGCCCGGCTCTGGCCCACACTGCCGCCGGCGTCCGCCGCGGCCGACGACTACGGCTCGGGCAAGACCGACGGATCAGCGGCGGGGACCTGAACGCGCGGGTGGGTGATCCGAGGACGAGGAATCCGGCCAGGCCGCCGGACACACACCCAGTCAGATTAAAGAGACATAGCGGGATTTCCCGGCTGTAGCTTGTTACGTTCCCGCCATGACCGGACCGACGGGATCAACGGGACCCATGGGCCCGGCAGGCACGAAAGCCGCCGTCAGCCCTCCCGCGGTCCCCGCTGTCCGCCTCCCGCGGCGCCGTGGCACCGAACTCGTCCTGATCGTCCTGGCGGTCCTGCTCAGCGTCTACGGCTACTGCGACGTAGGACTCGCCAAGAACGGCTCCGTACCGCCCGGCGCCGCGGGTTACGGCGCCGGGCTCGGCGTGCTCGCGCTCGTGGCGCACGGCGCGATCCGCCTGCGCGCCCCGTGCGCGGACCCGCTCCTGCTGCCCATCGGCGTGCTGCTCAACGGCCTCGGCCTGGTCCTGATCTACCGGCTCGACCTGGAGACGCCCGACGACCAGGCGGCGCCGATCCAGCTCATCTGGTCCACACTGGGCGTGGCCCTGTTCATCGCGGTCGTGGTCCTCGTGCGCGACCACCGGGTTCTCCAGCGGTACGCGTATCTGTCGGCCGTCGTCGCGCTGTTCCTGATGGTCCTGCCGATCCTCTTCCCGGCGGTGAACGGCGCCCGTATCTGGCTCAGGATCAGCGGATTCTCCATCCAGCCGGGCGAGTTCGCCAAGGTGCTGCTCGCGATCTTCTTCGCCAGCTATCTCGCGGCGAACCGCAACGCGCTCTCGTACACGGGCAAGAAGATCTGGCGCTTCCAGTTCCCCACGATGCGGGTCTTCGCGCCGATCCTGGTCTTCTGGCTGATCAGCGTGGGCGTCCTGGTCCTGGAGCGTGACCTCGGGACCTCACTGCTGTTCTTCGGCCTCTTCATCGTGATGCTGTACGTGGCGACGGGCCGCGGCAGCTGGATCGCGATCGGGCTGCTCCTCGCGGCGGGCGGCGCGGTCTTCGTCGGCGCGCTCGAACCGCATGTGAACAGCCGCGTCCACGACTGGCTGCACCCGTTCGCCTCGATCGACGCGGGTCAGGGGCCCGGCCAGCTCGCGCAGTCCCTGTTCGCGTTCGCGGCGGGCGGCATGCTCGGCGAGGGGCTCGGGGCGGGGCACTCGATCCTCATCGGGTTCGCCGCGAAGTCGGACTTCATCCTGGCGACCGCGGGCGAGGAGCTGGGGCTTGTCGGTCTGACGGCGATCTTCCTGCTGTACGGGCTGCTCGTGGAGCGTGGCTACCGGGCGGGGCTCGCGCTGCGCGACCCGTTCGGCCGGCTCCTCGCGATCGGTATCGCGTCGATCGTCGCGCTCCAGGTGTTCGTGATCGCGGGCGGGGTGATGGGCCTGATCCCGCTGACCGGCATGGCGATGCCGTTCCTCGCGCAGGGCGGCTCGTCCGTCGTCACCAACTGGATCATCGTGGCGCTGCTCGTACGGATCAGCGACTCCGCGCGGGGCCAGCTCCTGTCCGACAAGGCGCTGGAGGCGCATCGGTGACCCGTTACATCCGCCGGGCCGCGGTCCTCTGTCTGGTGCTGCTCGTCGCGCTGCTGGTCAACGCGGCCCGCGTGCAGATCCTCGAGGCGGACTCCCTCGACGACAACCCGGCCAACCGCCGCAACACGATCGCGCGTTACCACCAGGCGCGCGGCAACATCCTCGTCGACGGCAAGGCGGTCACCGGGTCCAAGGATTCCGGCCAGCAGCTCCGCTACGAACGGACGTACAAGTACGGCCCGTTGTACGCGCCGGTGACCGGGTACGCGTCCCAGATGTACGGCACCTCGCTGCTGGAGAACGCCGAGGACGACATCCTCTCCGGCACGGACCCGCTGCTCGCCCCGCTCCCCCTGTTCAACGACCTGACGCGCTCGCAGCAGCCGGGCGGCAAGGTGGCGACCACGATCAACGGGGCGGCGCAGAAGGCGGCGTACTCCGGTCTGGCCGGGCGCCGGGGCGCGGTCGCGGCGCTCGATCCGGCGACCGGGGCGATCCTCGCCCTGGTGAGCAGCCCCTCGTACGATCCGGGAAAGATCGCCGGGACGGATTCGGCGACGGTGTCGGCGTGGACGCGCCTGAACCGCGCACCGAGTCAGCCGTTGCTCAACCGGGCGATCCGGCAGACGTATCCGCCGGGCTCGACCTTCAAGATCGTCACCGCGGCGGCGGCCCTCGACGCGGGCATCGTGACGGATGTGGACGAGCCGACACAGACGCCCAGCCCCTGGGTCCTGCCGGACACGTCGACCTTGCTGCGCAACGAGGCGCGCGGCTGCGAGGACGCGTCGCTCGCGGACGCGATCCGGGTCTCCTGCAACACGGTGATGGCGAAGCTCGGTGTCCAGGTCGGGCTGAAGGGGATGGTGTCGGCGGCACGGCGGTTCGGTTTCGACGACGCGGGGGTGGGGATCCCGTCGAGCGTCTCGCGGAGCAACTTCGACACGGACATGGACCGTTCGCAGCTGGCGCTGTCGTCCATCGGCCAGTTCAACACGACGGCGACACCGCTGCAGATGGCGATGGTGTCGGCCGCCGTCGTCAACGGCGGCGTCCTGATGGCGCCGCATCTGGTGGACAGGACGACGGACGACGACGGGAACACCCTCGCACAGGCCGGTGCGAAGACGTACCGGCAGGCGATGAACCCGGCCACGGCGACGCAGCTCCAGGACATGATGCTGGACGCCGTGGAGGACGGCACGGGCTCGAACGCGCAGATCCCCGGTGTGATGGTGGGCGGCAAGACCGGCACGGCGCAGCACGGCGTGGGCAACAAGGGCACCCCGTACGCGTGGTTCATCTCCTGGGCGCGGTCCCCGGAGCCGGGCAGCCCGGAGGTCGCCGTCGCGGTGGTCGTCGAGGACGCGTCGGCGAACCGTACGGACATCAGCGGCGGCGGCAGCGCGGCGCCGATCGCACGGAACGTGATGGAGGCCGTACTCAACTCGTCCGACCGATAAGAGTAATTGGGCGATTGGCCCCCGATACCGACGGGTGAAATGGCCCGCCACGGCGACGCGTCCGCTGCCTATCGTGCAGTCCATGACTGACTACGGGACTGCGCATACGACGGAAAACGGGACTCGCCACGAACTCGCCCAGGTGAACATCGGCCGCCTCACCGCGCCGCTCGACTCGGAGCAGCTGAGGGACTTCGCGGAGGGACTCGATCCGGTGAACGCCGTCGCCGACGCGTCGGACGGGTTCGTGTGGCGTCTCGAGGGGGACAGCGGTGACGCGACGGACATCCGGATCTTCGGCGACGCGTGGCTGCTGGTGAACATGCCGGTGTGGCGGGACACGAACGCGCTGACCGCGTTCATGTACCAGGGCCGGCACCGTGAACTCCTCGCGCGGCGCCGGGAGTTCTTCGAGCGTCTCGACGAGGCGGTGACCGCTCTGTGGTGGGTGCCTGCCGGGCACCGGCCCACCGTCGAGGAGGCGGAGGATCGCCTGGTCCATCTGCGGACGCACGGCCCGACGCCGTACGCGTTCAATCTGCGTACGTCGTTCCCGGCGGCCGACGCCGGCCCCGAGCCGGAGCCGGCGTCGGACCCGGAGCCGGCGTCGGACCCGGAGCCGGAGCCGGAGTCCGTCAGCCGATCGGCTTCCTGATCTCCGAACGGATCTTCGCCGCGGTCGCGGCCGCCGCGTCGAGGTCCACCTCGGAGGGGGCCTGAAGGGCGATCTCGGGGGTGATCTCGGCGACGGTGGCGCCGGTGTTCGCGTCGGCCCAGGCGCACATCGGGATGGTCGCCTGCTGCTTGGTGAGCACCTGGCAGGTGATGGTGACGTCGGAGCCGGCCGGCTTGAAGTCCTTGGCGGGCACGGCGACTTCGGCGCCGTCGCTCTTGGCGGCGCCCTGCATCATGTTCTTGCGGGCCAGGTCGGTGTTCTTGAACCGGCCGTACATGCCGGAGATCACCACACCCGCGTTCTTCTTGGCGAGGTCGGTCGCGGCGTACTGGCCGACCGCCGCCTTGGTGTCGCGTGCGTCCCAGGCGCCGTCCGCCTCGTCCTCGATCTCCTTGCCCTGGGTGCCGGACAGGTCCTCGGTGAGGGTGTACCTCCCGTCGAGAACGGTCTGCGGGACGGTCAGCTTGTACTCGGCCTCCGGGAAGCTCTTGTCGACCTCCGAGCCGAGCATGGCGACCGCGACGATGCCGATGACGACGACGCCGAGCGCGCCGCCGACGATGCCGAGAATCATCCCGACCCGCCGCTTCTTGGGCGGCGGGCCCATGGGGGCTCCGCCCCATCCGGGGTAAGGGGCACCGCCCGGGTAGGGCTGCTGGGCGTACGGACCGGGCTGGCCCGGCCGGCCGTACGGGCCGGGCTGCTGCGGCGGACCGTAGGGGCCGGGCCGGCCGTAGGGCGCGACCGGGGGCTGCTGGCCGTACGGGCCGGGCTGGGGTGGCTGAGGCGTGGACACGTCAGCAAAATACTCCATGCGGGTGACACACCCCGGACGCCACGGCCGGGCCCGGACGCGCCGGGTCCCGCTCGGGCGAGCCCTAGGACTGCTGCGCGCCCTCCCCGATCGTCGACTCGACCTCCGCGACGCGCTCGAGTTCCTCCGCCGCGAAGCGTTCCGCGTCGAGCTTCTCGGCGAACTCCTCGTCCTGGGCCATCAGCTGGTCGAGGTTCGAGTTGCCCATCTCGAAGACGCCCATGTCGACGTACGCCTGCTGGAGGCGCTTGCCCCACAGGCCGATGTCCTTGACGCAGGGCACGATCCGGGAGAAGAGCAGCTGGCGGAAGAGGGCCAGGAACTCGGACTGCTCGCTGTACTCGTCGGCCTCCGCCTTGGAGATGCCGAAGTTCTCCAGGACCTCGACGCCGCGCAGCCGGTCGCGCATCAGATAGCAGCCCTCGATGACGAACTCCTCGCGCTCGCGCAGTTCGGCATCGGTGAGCTGCTTGTAGTAGTCGCGCAGGGCCATCCGCCCGAAGGCCACATGGCGGGCCTCGTCCTGCATGACGTACGCGAGGATCTGCTGGGGCAGCGGCTTGTCCGTGGTGTCGCGGATCATGCCGAACGCGGCGAGCGCCAGGCCCTCGATGAGAACCTGCATGCCGAGGTAGGGCATGTCCCAGCGGGAGTCGCGCAGGGTGTCCCCGAGGAGCGACTGGAGGTTGTCGTTGATCGGGTAGAGCATCCCGACCTTCTCGTGCAGGAAGCGGCCGAAGATCTCCGCGTGCCGGGCCTCGTCCATGGTCTGGGTCGCCGAGTAGAACTTGGCGTCCATGTCGGGGACGGACTCGACGATGCGGGCGGCGCACACCATCGCGCCCTGCTCACCGTGCAGGAACTGGCTGAACTGCCAGGACGCGTAGTGCTTGCGCAGCTCGCCCTTGTCCCGGTCCGTCATCTTCGCCCAGTGCCGGGTGCCGTAGAGGGTCAGCGCCTCGTCGGGGGTGCCGAGCGGGTTGTGGGGATCGACCTCGATGCCCCAGTCGATGCGCTTGGCACCGTCCCACTGCTTGTCCTTGCCCTTCTGGTAGAGCGCGAGGAGGCGGTCCCTGCCCTCGTCGTACTCCCAGCTGAATCGCGCCGCACCGGCCGCAGGTACGTGCCAGTTGAGCTCCTCGGGCGCCCTGGTGTACAGCTCATGCGTCGACATACAGGCAGGCTCACACGCTCGTGGACACCGGGTCAACAAGTCGCGCGCAAGGGATTGACGGCCTTGCTGACAGGCAGTCTCATAAGAGGTGACCGCCGGTAACTCCTGTGCCGCGGCGCACGTTTCCCGTACGACGAGGTGGGACAGCCATGACGACCGTGACGGAAGCCGACGCGTTCGAGGGTCTGCGCGACGCGCTCGGGCTGCTCAAGGACCGCGAGCAGGTGGCCGAGCGCCTGCTCGACTCCTCCGCCAAGCACTCCTTCGACCCGGACAAGGAACTGGACTGGGACGCCCCCGACGTCGAGGGCATGTGGTACTGGCCCCCGGAGCTCTGCTCTCTCTACGACACCCCCATGTGGAAGCGGATGCCGCAGGAGCAGCGCATCGAGCTCTCCAAGTACGAGGCCGCCTCCATGGCGTCCATGGGCGTCTGGTTCGAGATCATCCTGATGCAGCTCCTCGTACGGCACATCTACGACAAGTCGCTGACCAGCAGCCATGTGCGCTACGCCCTCACGGAGATCGCCGAC
Organism: Streptomyces sp. DS1-CR2; assembly: GCF_055760475.1. NCBI lineage: Bacteria > Bacillati > Actinomycetota > Actinomycetes > Kitasatosporales > Streptomycetaceae > Streptomyces > Streptomyces sp. DS1-CR2. The sequence continues at coordinate 5,845,469 of NZ_CM147085.1, read as the reverse complement.
GAGTGCCGGCACTCCATGATGTTCGCCCGCATGATCAAGCGGAGCGTCGGCGAGGGCTTCCCCATGCCGCGTATCCACCACAACCTGGGGCGCGTGCTCAAGACGATCTCCACGACGCCGGGATCCTTCGCGGCGACGCTGCTCGGCGAGGAGATCATCGACTGGATGCAGCGCATGACGTTCCCGGACGAGCGCGTCCAGCCGCTGGTGCGCGGCATCACCCGCATCCACGTCATCGAGGAGGCGCGGCACGTGCGCTACGCCCGTGAGGAGCTGCGCCGCCAGATGGTGACGTGCGGCCCGACGGAGGCGGCGTACACCCGGATCGTGTGCGGCGAGTCCGCCCGCGTGATCTACACGGCGTTCCACAACCCGGCCGCCTACGAGCGGGCGGGGCTCGACCCGAAGGAGGCGCTGGCGCAGGTCAAGGCCAGCGGCCACCGGCGCGAGATCATGCAGACCGGCGCCAAGCGCCTGACGGACTTCCTGGACGACATCGGGGTCATGCGGGGCGTCGGACGCAGGCTGTGGAAGTCGTCCGGACTCCTCGCCTGACGGCCACGCGGCGGAGCCGCACATCGACACAGCCTGGACGACATCGGGGTCATGCGGGGCGTCGGACGCAGGCTGTGGAAGTCGTCCGGACTCCTCGCCTGACGGCCACGCGACCCGGGCTCCTCGCCTGGACCGCCACACGGCCCGGGCCGCCCGCCCAGGGCTGCGCCCGGGACCCGGCGGAGCGCCTCCGTACAGGACCCCCGCACGAAAAGCCGGTTACGCTGCGGGACATGACCTCGGCACCCGGCACTCGCGCGTACCGACGGCTCAGCGTCGAGGAGCGTCGCAGCCAGCTCCTCGTCGCCGCGCTGTCCCTCTTCGCGCACCGGGCTCCCGAGGAGGTGTCCCTCGACGACGTGGCGGAGGCGGCCGGTGTCTCGCGGCCGCTCGTCTACCGGTACTTCCCCGGCGGCAAGCAGCAGTTGTACGAGGCCGCGCTGCGCTCCGCGGCCGACGAGCTGGAGAAGTGCTTCGCGGAGCCGCAGGAAGGACCGCTGAGCGGCCGGCTCACGCGGGCCCTCGACCGCTACCTCGGGTTCGTGGACCAGCACGACATGGGGTTCGCCGCGCTGCTCCAGGGCGGCAGCGTGGTGGAGACGTCGCGGACGACGTCGATCGTGGACGGCGTGCGCAGGGCGGCGGCCGAGCACATCCTGAGCCATCTCGCCGTGGCGGACCCGGGTCCCCGGTTGCGGATGACCGTACGCATGTGGATCACCGCCGTGGAGGCGGCCTCGCTGATCTGGCTCGACGAGGACAAGAAGCCGCCGCTGGACGAGCTGCGCGACGGGCTCGTCGACCAGTTCATGGCCGTCCTCACGGCGACGGCGGGCCGCGACCCGCAGACCGCCGGGGCGGTGCGGCACGCGCTGGCCCTGGAGACGGCGGACGGGCCCGTGGGCCGGCTGGCCCGCCTGGTGCTGCCCGTGGTGAGCGACGCGGCCCATCTGTGGTGACACTGGTGCCGTGAAGAGCGAAGAGACGCCGTTCGTCGGCGGGCCGATGGACGGGCGGGTGCTGCCCGTGCTGCTGGGACCGACGGGGCATCCGCCGAAGGTGTACCGCATCCCGGTGCCGGGCCCCGGCGGCTCCCCGGGCACGGTGCTCATCTACCGCCGGGTGCCGATGACCCCCGGCAAGATCCGGTTCACCCACCGCTGGAAGTACGAGTACGACCCTTCGGGGCGCGACGACAGCGGGCTCCGGTGGCCCTGGTCCAAGCCGCGCTCATAGCACTCTCTTTGACGGATCACCTTCGTGGAGTCCCCCGGCCGGGTGAGGTCCTTGGGCCGAACCGCCCAGCAGGAGGCGCGCGGGCGGGCGGACGTGTTGATGCTCACGGTGCGGGACGGACCGGCCGCCCCGCACCGGAGGTGATGACGTGTCAGGAAGCCTTCTGCGGTGGGTCTGTGCCGCGGCGGTGGCCTCAACGCTCGCGGCGCCGGGGCCCGCGTCCGCCGCACCCACACCGGACCCCCAGCCCCTCCCCGCGGCCAACCGCACCTCCGCCGCCGCGCTTCTGACGGATCTTCAGCGCCTGTACCGGGAGGCCGAGAAGGCCACCGAGAAGTACAACGCGACCGCCGAGAAGCTCAAGAAGCGCCGCAAGACGGCCGGCGACCTGGCCCGCAAGCTGGCCACGGCCCGCACCTTGCTCCACGACAGCCGCGGCGCGGCAGGACGCCTCGCCCGCGAGCAGTACCAGGGCAGCAGCAACATCTCCCCCTACCTGCGCCTGCTCCTCGCCCGCGACCCGCAGCACGCCCTCGACCAGGGCCATGTGATCCGGCGCGTGGCCCAGGAGCGCATGGCGACCGTGGACCGGCTCGTCGGCGGCGAGAAGCGCGCCGACCGCCTGGCGGCGCGGGCACGCAGGGCGCTCGCCGAGCAGACCCGGCTGTCGGAGCGGCAGAAGAAGAACCGGGACGCCGTCCAGGCCCGCCTCAAGGACGTCGAGAGGGTGCTCGCCTCACTCAGCCCGGACCAGCTCACCGAGCTGACCCGCCTGGAGGACGCGGGGATGGCGAAGGCCCAGAAGACGTTCATGGCGTCGGGCGCGCTCAGTTCACGGCAGGCGCCGTCACGGGCCGGGGACGCGGCACTCGCGTACGCGGTGAGGCAGATCGGGAAGCCGTACGTGTGGGGCGCGGAAGGGCCCGCGGCGTTCGACTGCTCGGGGCTCACGTCGCAGGCGTGGGAGCACGCGGGCGAGGACATTCCCCGCACGTCGCAGGAGCAGTGGGCGAAACTGCCGCGCGTCCCGCTCAGCGAGCTGCGGCCCGGGGACCTCGTCGTGTACTTCCGCGAGGCCACACACGTGGCGATGTACCTGGGCGACGGGATGGTGGTGCAGGCGCCGCGGCCGGGCGCGAAGGTCAAGGTGTCGCCGATCGCGGCCAACCCGCTGCTCGGCGCCGTCCGTCCCGATCAGGGAGACGCGTCGATGAAGGGCTACACCCCGCCGAAGCTGCCGGAGGGTGCGACGGGCGGCGCCGACACCGGGTACGGCGCCGCGGGGGCGCCCACCGGCTGACCGGTGCGCGCCCCGCCGCGGGCCAGAGCCTGTGTCACATCCCCGGTCGGGCGCACGCCGCCTGGCACGCACTCCCCCAGCTCTCGGCTCCGCTCGAGCCGGGGGGACCCCCATGCCGCGTTGCCGAATCGCCCTAGTAGCTCCGCTACGAGGCCGCTCCGGCGCCTTGCGATCGCACGCACCAGACGACGTGAGCTGATCCGGCCGGGAATGTGTCACAGGCTCTCAGCCGGAGACGGAGGCCAGGTAGGCGTTCGTCTTCTCGGGCTCGTAAAAGAAGTTCTCGAAGTCGGCCGGGTTGTTGAAGCCGTTCGCGAAGCGGCCGGCGACCGGCTGGAGCTGGCCTGCGGCGCCGATCAGATTGAGGACGTGCTCCGGCGGGACGCCCAGCATCGCGTTGGTCCACTTCACGACGTGCTGCGCGGTGTCCCAGTAGCGGTCGAAGGTGGACTGCATCCACTCTTCGTCGAACGGCTTGTCGCCGTGCTCGGTGATCGAGTCGAGATACGAGGCGGCGCACTTGGACGCCGAGTTCGAACCCTGGCCCGTGATCGGGTCGTTGGCGACGACGACATCGGCGACACCGAGGACCGCGCCGCCGCCGGGCAGCCGCCCGATCGGGTTGCGGACGGTCGGCGCGTAACGGCCGGCGAGGGTCGCGTTGGCGTCGGTCAGCTCGACCTTCGTGGCGCGGGCGTACTCCCAGGGCGTGAACTTCTCCATCAGCTCCAGGGTGAGGGCCAGGTGCTCCGAGGGGTCCTTGACGCCCTTGAAGGCGTCCAGCGGACCGCCGGGGATGCCCTCCCAGAACAGGATGTCCGCGCGGCCCGAGGTGGTGAGGGTCGGCATGACGAACAGCTCGCCGACGCCGGGCACCAGGTTGCAGCGCACCGCGTCGAAGTCCGGGTGCTCGGGGCGGGGGCCCATGCCGTGCACGTACGCGACGGCGAGCGCGCGCTGCGGCTCGGTGTACGGGGAGCGCGAGGCGTCGCGGCCGAACATCGAGACCAGCTCGCCCTTGCCGGCGGAGACGAGCACCAGGTCGTAGGTGCGGGCGAAGTAGTCGAGGTCGGAGACCGCGGCGCCGTGGATGACGAGCTGGCCGCCGCGCTGCGCGAACGTCTCCATCCAGCCGGCCATCTTCACGCGCTGGTCGACGGACTGCGCGTAGCCGTCGAGCTTGCCCACCCAGTCGATGGCGCGCTGCGAGGGGCCCGGGTCGAAGGAGCCGGGGGCGGCGACGGAGACGCCGAGGCCCTCGATCTTCGGGGCCTGGGACTCCCAGAAGTTCACCTGGAGGTCGCGCTCGTGCTGGAGCGCCGTGTCGAACATGCACTGCGTGGACATGACCCGGCCGGACCGGATCTCGTCCGCGGTGCGGTTGGACATCAGGGTGACCTCGTACCCGTTCGACTGGAGGCCGAGGGCGAGCTGGAGACCGGACTGTCCGGCTCCGACGACGAGTATCTTCCGCATGCGGGTGCCTCTTCTACTGCTGAGGGGTGGTGGCTATTCGGGGGTGGCGTCGAGCGCGTGGCCGACGAGGGCCAGGAGGGTCTCGACGACCGAGATGCGCTGCCGCGCGTCCATGATGAGGACAGGGATGTGCGGCGGCACCGTCAGGGCCTCGCGCACGTCGGCGGCGGCGAACTCGTCGGAGCCGTCGAAGTGGTTGACGGCGACGACGTACGGGAGCCCGCAGCTCTCGAAGTAGTCGAGGGCCGGGAAGCAGTCGGACAGCCGCCGGGTGTCGGCGAGCACGACCGCGCCGATCGCGCCGCGCACCAGGTCGTCCCACATGAACCAGAAGCGCTGCTGCCCCGGCGTGCCGAAGAGGTAGAGCACCAGGTCGTCGTCGAGCGTGATCCGCCCGAAGTCCATGGCGACCGTGGTCGTGGTCTTGTCCGGGGTGGCGGTGAGGTCGTCGGTCTCCTCGCTCGCCTGGGTCATCAGCGCCTCGGTCTGGAGGGGCTGGATCTCCGAGACGGCGGTGACGAGGGTGGTCTTGCCGACGCCGAAGCCGCCGGCCACCACTATCTTCGTGGCGATCGGGGCGCGGGTGCGGTCCGTCTGCCAGGCCTGGAGCTCTTCCTGGGGCTCGAAGGCGATGGCTTCACGGCCGGACGACGGCTGGGCAGGTACGAAGGCGGGCGTGACGCCCTCGGTGACGCCTTCAGAGACGACGGAGTCCACTCAGCACCCTTTCCAGCAGTGCGCGGTCCGGCTGGCCCGGGCCGTGGCCGGTTCCGTAAACGCGGATCTTTCCCTGGTCGGCGAGGTCGCTGAGCAGTACGCGGACCACGCCGAGGGGCATCTTCAGGAGCGCGGCGATCTCGGCGACCGTGCGCATGCGGCGGCACAGCTCCACGATCGCCCGCATCTCCGGCATGATCCGCGTCGAGAGCGTGCCCTGGCCTATCTCGAGGCGTTCCCCGGGCGCTTCGAGCGCGGCGACGAACGTCTCGACGAGCAGCACATGGCCGAAGCGGGTGCGGCCGCCGGTGAGCGAATAGGGGCGCACCCGGGCCGGCTTGCGGTCGCCGCCCCGGGTGGGAAGTTTCGGGCCGCCGGTACTGAGATTCGTGATGCTGCTGCTCACTTGGCGTTCTCCATCGACTGGCGCAGTTCACTGCGGAGTTCGGGCGTGAGGACGTGCCCGGCACGGCCGACGAAGAGCGCCATGTGGTAGGCGACGACGCTCATGTCGCAGTCCGGGGTGGCGTGCACGCCGAGCAGTGAGCCGTCGCTGATGGACATGACGAAGAGGCTGCCTTCCTCCATCGCGACCATGGTCTGCTTGACGCTGCCGCCGTCCATCAGCTTGGCGGCGCCGATGGTGAGGCTGCCGACGCCGGACACGATCGTGGCCAGGTCGGCGCTGGACCCCTTGGGTCCGCCGCTGTGGTCGGCAGGGCGCTCATTGTTCCTGCCGGGGTCGGAGGAGAGCAGGAGCAGCCCGTCGGAGGAGACGACCGCGACCGAGAGGAGCCCTGGCACCTCCTCCACCAGATTGGTCAGCAGCCAGTGCAGGTTGCGGGCTTCGGTGCTGAGTCCGAATCCAGGGGTGGACGCACTCGGCGTGCGACTGGGCGCAGTCAACTGCTTGCCTCCTCGACTGTGTCCCCCTTGGGTTCTGCGGTCTGGTCCGTCCCGCCGATCTCGGCCTCGACGTCCCGCCGGCCCTTGTTGGCCCCCTGGTGGAACCCGCCGAGCCTGCGGCGCAGGGCGTCCGCGTCGACGGATCCGGTGCGCGGCGCAGCGGCGGGCGCGGGGGCCGAGATCTTGGGGGTCCTCTTGGGCAGGCCCTTGTCCGTGACGCGCTCCCCCTGGGGGGTGCGGGCCGCGGGGATCACGGGCTCGCCCGCCGCCTCGGGGGCGGGAGGCGTGCCGGCCTTGGGCCGGGTGGGCAGGCCCGGGGTGCCGCTGGTCCGACCGGTGCCCGTCTCGTCGGCGACCCGCTCGTGCGCGGGCTCGTCGTCGAGGTGCAGGGTCTGCGGCGCGGGCTCGGGGGCTGGTGCCGGTACGGGTTCCGGGGCGACGGCGGGTACGGGTTCCGGGTCGACGGCCGGGATCGGCGCCGTCAGCGTCATGGTCGTCTCGGCGGGCGACTCGGCCGGGACCGCGGGCTTCGTGAGCTCCGGTTCGGGTTCCGCCACCGGTGCAGGCGCCTCGGCGTCTGTCCCCGCTTCCCGTACGGCGTGCTCCGCCGCGGCGATCAGCGGGTCGTGGCTGTCCTTGGAACGGCCGCTCAGGACATTGGAGTTGGCCTCGGCCTCGGATCCGGGCAGGTGCACGGCGGGCGCGGCGCCCGCCACCGGGACCCGCGGCGGCACGGCTGCCGCGGGGGCCGCCGCGAGAAGCGCCCTGGGCAGCACGACGACGACGGCGATCCCGCCCTGCTTCTGCTCGCGCAGCTGCACCCGCACGCCGTGGCGCGCGGCGAGCCGGGCCACGACGTACAGGCCGAGGCCGAGTCCGTCGCCGTCCTCGGGGTCGAACATCTCGTCGTCCGCGAAGGCGGCGAGACGGCCGTTGAGCTCCTTCATCCGCTCGTCGGTCATGCCGATGCCCTCGTCCTGGACGGAGAGCATGACCTCGCCGCTCTCCAGGAGCCAGCCGGACACCTCGACGGAGGCGTCGGGCGGCGAGAACGACGTGGCGTTCTCCAGGACTTCGGCGACGAGGTGGCTGAGGTCGTCGGCGGCGAAGCCGGCGAGGTGCGCGTGCGGCGGGAGCGCGGAGATCTGGACCCGCTCGTAGCGCTCGATCTCGCTGACCGCGGCGCGCACGACGTCGACCAGCGGGACGGCGCCCGGGTTTCCGTGGCCGTGCTCGGCGCCGGCGAGTACGAGGAGGTTCTCGCTGTGCCGCCGCATGACCGTGGCGAAGTGGTCGAGCTTGAAGAGGGTCGCGAGGCGCTCGGGGTCCTGTTCGCGCTCCTCCAGGTTCTCGATGACGCCGAGCTGGCGCTCCACGAGGCCGAGGGTGCGCAGGGCGAGGTTCACGAACGTGCCGTGGATGCTGTGCCGGACCCGGTCCAGGTGGGCCGCGGCCGCGGCGAGTTCGGCGCGCAGCTTCTCGCGCTCGTCGGCCATGGTCGCGCGCTGGCCGATCAGGTGCTTGCGGTCGGCCTCCAGCGTGGTGAGGCGCTCGTGGAGGCCGAGTGTGTGCGCGTGCAGGACGTTGACGGACCGTACGACCTGGGCGAACTCGTCGTTGCGGCCGGTGAACTTGACCGGCTCCTCGCTCGCCGGGTCCCCCGCGAGGCGGGCCGAGCCGAGGCGGAGCACCGCGAGCGGCCTGGTCAGTGTGCGGGCCATGGCCATCGAGACGCCGACGGCGACGAGCAGGCACAGACCGGCCAGCGCGATGCGGACCTCGAGCGCGTTGACGTCGTCGTCGCGCAGCAGGGCGAGGTCCTTGGTGCGCCGGTCGTAGAGGGACGACTCGGCGCCGCGCATCAGGTCGATACGGGCGGACAGCGCGGCGTCGATGTTCTTGGGGTTGCCGGCAAGGTCGTCGGCGGACAGCGTGGGCTCGTCCGTGAGGGCGGCCAGGTACTTGTCGGCCTTGGTGACGTCGGGCCCGGTGACCGTCGCGCCGTAGGAGGCGACGGACGCGGCCGGGGCAGCGTCCTCGAAGTCGGCGAGCGCGGCCTGTTCGCGTACCTGGGCCTGCTGGGCTGCGGCGCTCAGGGCGTCGCGCTGCTTGCCGTCGGCCGAGTCCTGGGAGACGACGGTCTTCGGCAGTCCGGTGACCGGGTCGATGACCGTGGACGTCTGGCTGGAGCGCGGCACGGCGAGCGCGGCGAGCAGGAGTCCGCGGGCGGCGGAGGCCTGTTCGACTGCCCGGTCGAGGTCGGCGAAGGCGTGTGCTCCGGAACCCGCGCGGGGCGGGGTGCTCTCGGCGAGCTGCTCGGCGGTGCTGTGCAGCTCGTTGATCGCGTCGGAGTACGCCTTGTGCGCCTCGAGGGCGCTGCCCTTGCCGGTGAGCGCGGCCCGGCGGACGGCCGCGATGCCGGCGAGGTCGCGTTGCAGGGGGGCCGGTGCGTCGGTGCGGAGCTCTTCGAGCTGCCGGTCGACGCGGGCGCTGCGGCTCTCGGAGAGCCCGTGCCCCTTGGGCCGCCCGGCGGCGATGAAGGCGGTGACCTCGTCGCGCTCGTCGGCCAGGGAGTGGGAGAGCGTGACGGTCTGCTGGGTCCGCGCCGCGAGGTCGACGAGCTCCTGGGAGTCGCCGACCTGCCCGGACGCGGTCATGAGGGCGGGTGCGGCGGCACCGGTGGTCGCCGCGGCGACCACCGCCACGGCGATGATGAGCCGGTTGCGCACCCGCGCGGTACGTCGTCCTCCGGGGTCGGCGGGGGTGCCCGCCGGGGCCTGCGCGGCGGGTCCTGCGGGAGCCGTCGTGCGCCCCTCGTCCGCTTCGGAGGCCGCTTGCTTGCCCTTGCGTCGAGGCCGCATCTTCCGCACCGGTGCTCGCATTCCTGACTCGTCTACCCATGGGCCCGGGTGACGATCTGTCAACGCGCGCGCCCTCTGGAATGGCTCCTGACCTTTCCAGTGCCGGTGAGCAGTGGTCGCGCATCACCTAGCCAGCCACCCGAAGGAGTGAACATCGAGCGGGAGTTGGCGGGCAAGTCCTGGTGGCATGGGCACGGAGCCCGAACGGGGCGCCGGTTGGACGTCTCTCACAGGCTTTGGCAAGATGCCCCGCCACTCCCCGGCGGAGCTGATCATTCCGGTCGAAAACAGGCGTCTGACCTGCCGATGCGGCTCAACTCGCGGCTCAACGGGCCTCTTGTGAAGGGCTCGTGCAGACTGGCCGGATGCGCATCGAACTCGCGACTGAGCCCGGAAACCCCGACCGGCCCAACGAGGACTTCGCCTCGGCGGCCGTTCCCGCCTCCGGACAGGGGGGAACGCTGGTGGTCCTGGACGGGGTCACACCACCCGTGGGCGAGACCGGCTGTCTGCATTCCGTCCCCTGGTTCACGTCCCGGCTCGGCGGCACATTGGGTGAACTGTCCGTTTCACGGCGGGATATGACGTTGACCGCCGTCCTCGCCGAGGCAATCCGGCGCACCGCCGACACTCATCGGCGCACCTGTGACCTTTCTCACCCGCGTACACCTCAGGCAACCGTGGTCCTGGCACGGTGGGACGCGGAGCGGGTCGAGTATCTGGTGCTGTCCGACTCGGTGTTGCTGGTCGAGGACCTGTGCGGCTCGGTCACGGCGCTGGTGGACGACCGGCTCGACCGCGTGCCGCACTCCTCCCTCGTCTCGGACGAGGTGGCCGACGCGACCGTGCGCAACAAGGAGGGCGGCTTCTTCACGGCCGCCGCCGATCCCTCGGCCGCCGCCCGCGCGGTCACCGGCGAACTCCCCCGCGCGCGGGCGCGCACGCTCGTGGCGCTGACCGACGGAGTCACGCGCTGGGTGGAGAAGTTCCACGAGGGCGACTGGGCGGACCTGTTCGCGCTCGTACGCAAGGAGGGCGCTCACGCGGCGCTCGCGCGCGTACGGGCCCTGGAGGACGCGGACGAGCAGGACCGGGTCTTCCTGCGGCGCAGCAAGACGCATGACGACGCGACGGCGGTGTACGTGGAGCTGTAGGGCCCTAGGGGGTGTCCGGCGGATCATGGCCGGACACCCCCTAGCTCTCGGCGCCGGCGTTCAACTGGTGGAGAAGCCGGGCCAGTTCCGCCACCTCGGCGCGGTCCCATCCCGCGAGCTGGCGTACGTACGTGGCCCGGCGGGCGTCGCGCACCTGGCGGAAGTTGGCGCGGCCCTCGTCGGTGAGGTGGACGAGCCAGGCGCGGCCGTCGACGGGGTCGGGCTCGCGCGCGACGAGTCCGAGGTCCTCCAGGGCGCGCAGCTGCCGGCTCATGGTGGCCTTGCCGACGCCGATGTACGCGGCGAGTTCGGTGGCCCGCTGCCGGCCGCTCTCCTCGAGGCGCGCGAGAAGTCCGTAGGCGGCGGGTTCGAGGTCCGGGTGGACGGCGCGTGCCATCTCGCCGGAGGAGGCGCGGGCCCGCCGGAGGAAGACCGTCAACTCCCTCTCCAGGGACAGGAATTCGTGGTCCACACCACTCTCCGTCGCGTCGAATTCGGCGCCCGGCCGCGCGCCGTTCCCGTCCTCGTGCACGTCAGCACCCATGCCAGGGTTTCCCGTTCCTGAAAGTTTTCGGCATGCGCGGCCATTGCCGCAGCTCCGCCAGTATTTCGCAGGAGTAGACCAACGGCAGCATCCGGGCCCCCTTCCCTCCCGGCGGTCTACGTGCGTAGCTTCATTGGTGACATGTCCACACCAGCGACATGTCGACAGGTCCCCCCACCGAGCTCACAGAAGCTCAACGAGGCCCTTCGGAGGCACGCAATGCCCGTGCACAGATCCGGAACCGTCCGCCGCCCGCGCCTGAGGCGCATCCCGGCGGCCGGAGTCATCCTCGCAGCGCTCTCGCTGCTGTTCACCCTGCCCACCGCGGCCCAGGCCGCCGACGTCCCCGCCCGCGGCTCCGCCACGATGGGCATGGGCGTCGCCGAGCACGACGGCCAAGGCGGTCTGCCCACCGACAACAAGGCGGTCCAGACCGAGGGCGTGGACACCAGCAGCCACAACGGCAACGTGGCCTGGGCGACCCTCTGGAACAGCGGCGTGAAGTGGGCCTACGTCAAGGCCACGGAGGGCACGTACTACACGAACCCCTACTTCGCCCAGCAGTACAACGGCTCCTACAACGTAGGCATGATCCGCGGCGCGTACCACTTCGCGACCCCGGACACGACGACCGGCGCCGCCCAGGCCAACTATTTCGTGGACCACGGCGGCGGCTGGTCCCGGGACGGCAGGACCCTGCCGGGCGCGCTCGACATCGAGTGGAACCCGTACGGCGCGGCCTGTTACGGCAAGACCGCGGCCGGGATGGTCAGCTGGATCCGTGACTTCGTGAACCAGTACAAGGCCCGCACCGGCCGCGACGCCGTGATCTACACGGCGACGAGCTGGTGGACCCAGTGCACCGGCAACTCCAGCGCCTTCGGGGCGACCAACCCGCTCTGGATCGCCCGCTACAACACCGACCCGGGCGCGCTCCCGGCCGGCTGGGGCTTCTACACGATGTGGCAGTACACGTCGTCCGGCCCGACGGTCGGCGACCACAGCAAGTTCAACGGCGCCTACGACCGACTGCAGGCGCTGGCCAACGGCTGAGCCCGCGAGCGAGCGAAGAGCGGCCGGACTCCCCCAGGGGTCCGGCCGCTCGTACGGGGCGGGTCAGCAGCTGCCCGCCGGGCGGTCCCGCTTCATGAGGTTCGTGCAGCGGTCGTGCCGTCCAGCCAGGGGTGCGTGCGCATGCGGAAGGCCCGGTCCCCTTATGGGGCCCGGGCCTTCGTCATGCGGTCCGCGGGCGGAGCCCGCTGGAGGACACAGTCGTCACGCCGCGACCGCAACCTCCACGGCGGCCGGGGCCAGGGCCAGTTCGAGCACCTGGCGCACGTCCGTCACCGGGTGCACGTCCAGCTTCTCCAGGACCTCGGCGGGGACGCCGTCCAGGTCCGCCTCGTTCCGCTTCGGGATGACGACCGTCGTGATCCCGGCCCGGTGCGCGGCGAGCAGCTTCTGCTTGACGCCACCGATCGGCAGCACACGGCCGGTCAGCGACACCTCACCGGTCATCGCCACATCCGTACGGACCTGGCGCCCGCTGAGCAGCGACGCGAGAGCGGTCGTCATGGTGACACCCGCGCTCGGGCCGTCCTTCGGCACCGCGCCCGCCGGGAAGTGGATGTGCACGCCCCGGTCCTTCAGGTCGGCGACGGGCAGCTCCAGTTCGGCGCCGTGCGAGCGCAGGAAGGAGAGCGCGATCTGCGCGGACTCCTTCATCACGTCACCGAGCTGACCGGTCAGGGTCAGACCGGCCGCGCCCGTCTCCGGGTCGGCGAGGGACGCCTCCACGTAAAGGACGTCGCCGCCCGCTCCGGTGACCGCGAGTCCGGTGGCCACGCCCGGCACCGCCGTACGGCGCTCGGCCGGGTCCTGCGCCGCCTCGGGCACGTGGTGCGGACGCCCGATGAGGCTCCGCAGGTCGGTGTCCTTGACGGTGAACGGCAGCTCGCGCTCGCCCAGCTCGTGCTGGGCCGCGACCTTGCGCAGCAGGCGTGCGACGGACCGCTCCAGGTTGCGTACGCCGGCTTCCCGCGTGTACTCCCCTGCGAGCTTGCGCAGCGCGCCCTCGTCGAGGGTGACCTCGTCCTTGTCCAGACCGGCCCGCTCCAGCTGGCGCGGGAGCAGGTGATCGCGGGCGATGACGACCTTCTCGTCCTCGGTGTACCCGTCGAGCCTGACCAGCTCCATACGGTCGAGCAGGGCCTCCGGAATGGCCTCCAGGACGTTCGCCGTCGCGAGGAACACGACGTCGCTGAGGTCGAGTTCAACCTCCAGGTAGTGGTCGCGGAACGTGTGGTTCTGCGCCGGGTCGAGGACTTCGAGCAGGGCGGCCGCCGGGTCGCCCCGGAAGTCGGACCCCACCTTGTCGATCTCGTCGAGCAGCACGACCGGGTTCATCGACCCGGCCTCCTTGATCGCCCGCACGATACGGCCCGGCAGGGCGCCCACGTACGTACGCCGGTGTCCGCGGATCTCCGCCTCGTCCCGTACGCCACCGAGGGCGACGCGGACGAACTTGCGGCCCATGGCGTGCGCCACGGACTCGCCGAGCGAGGTCTTGCCGACGCCGGGCGGGCCGACGAGCGCGAGCACCGCGCCGCCCCTGCGCCCGCCGACGACGCCGAGCCCGCGCTCGGAACGCCGCTTGCGCACGGCCAGGTACTCGGTGATGCGCTCCTTCACGTCCTCCAGGCCCGAGTGCTCGGCGTCGAGGACGCTCTGGGCGCCCTGGATGTCGTACTCGTCCTCGGTGCGCTCGCTCCACGGCAGTTCGAGGACCGTGTCGAGCCAGGTGCGGATCCACGAGCCCTCAGGGGACTGATCGCTGGACCGCTCCAGCTTCTCGACCTCCTTGAGCGCGGCCTCGCGGACCTTCTCCGGAAGGTCGGCGGCCTCGACCCGCGTGCGGTAGTCGTCGGACTCCTCGCCCTCCGACTCACCGTTCAGCTCGCGCAGCTCCTTGCGTACGGCGTCCAGCTGGCGCCGCAGCAGGAACTCTCGCTGCTGCTTGTCGACGCCTTCCTGGACATCCTTGGCGATGGACTCGGCCACGTCCTGCTCGGCGAGGTGCTCGCGCAGCTGCTCGGTGGCCAGCTTGAGCCGGGCGACCGGGTCGGCCGTCTCCAGGAGCTCCACCTTCTGCGGGGTGCTCAGGAAGGGCGAGTAGCCGGAGTTGTCGGCGAGCGCGGAGACGTCGTCGATCTGCTGGACGCGGTCCACGACCTGCCAGGCGCCGCGCTTCTTCAGCCAGTTCGTGGCGAGTGCCTTGTATTCGGTGACCAGCTCGGTCACGGAGCCGGGCAGCGGCTCCGGCACGGTCTCCTCGACCGCGACGCCCTCCACCCACAGGGCGGCGCCGGGGCCGGTCGTGCCCGCGCCGATCCGCACACGGCTGCGGCCGCGGATCAGGGCGCCGGGGTCGCCGTCGGCGAGCCGGCCCACTTGCTCGACGGTCCCGAGCACGCCGATGTTCGCGTATGTGCTGTCGATCCGGGGAACAAGAAGCACCTTCGGCTTGCTGCCGCCCACAGATCCGCTGGAACGGGCCGCTGCCTGGGCGGCCTCCACCGCGGCGCGTACGTCGTTGTCGTTGAGGTCCAGGGGCACCACCATTCCGGGCAGCACGACCTCGTCGTCGAGCGGCAGCACGGGCAGGGTGAGCGGTGTGGACGTCGAAGCCATGATCTCCCCTTAAGCAGTCAAGTTGAGGTATGCAGACTCAATGCAGCTGAGCCCGTGAATGTTCCCCCGGCGCTGTTCGCTCTCGGCGATCAGCGGATGGACAAGGGAAATCCGCAGTTCAGAGGGGGTCTGTGACATGGACGGCCATGGGCCGGACGGGGGACCGCGTCAGCTCGCGGAGGATTCCGGCGCGCGCCGCCACCGGCGCACCAGCGGCCAGGTCCCGACGCCAATGGCCAGGGCCATGAGGTGGCCCCAGTTCGCCATCGGGTCCGTGAACGCGATGAGGTCCTCGACCAGCATTCCGCCGAAGACGGCGAGCACGGTCCAGCGCAGCCAGGGCGTGAGGAGACCGGCGAGGGCGCCGATGCTCGCGGCCACGCCGAAGCTGATGCCGTAGTCGAGGCGGTGCAGCGAGCTCTCGGGCAGATGCCCGGCCATCACCCAGAGCCCGACCGGCACCTCGGTGGCGAGCGTCGCCACGGTGTGGCCGAGGACGAAGACACCGGCGGTGCACCGGCCGCCGATCCTGCGCTCCAGCGCCGTGAGGACGACCAGGAAGCAGACCGCGAACGGGGACGTGATCCCACCGGCGATCCACAGCGCGCTCGCGACCAGCACGAATACGGGCGTGTGCGCGAGGTGCGCCACGTCGGTGCTGGAACCCCGCAGCGCGGACGCGACGACGCCGGGGTCGGCGAACAGCGCGAAGAGGGACGTGCCGATGAGCACGGCGGCGTAGACGAACGTGAACGGCGTCCCCGTGGGCGTGGGCAACAGCCGCCAGGGGCGCAGTCGGCGCCAGGGTGCGGCGGCCTCTGGCGCCGTGCGCCCGCCGGTCACATCAAGCGCCGTGCCACTGGACGGCGCCTGAGCCGGGATGGCATCGAGCAGGTGCCGCGATAAGGGACGCGAAGCCTCAGGCAGCGCCTGGGAAGAAACGTCCGCCCCGTCGGCCTCGACCCTCACGCCACGCTCCACCTGCGGCACCCTTTCCCCTCCGGCCCGCCCCAACCCTTCGCCCCTCGCACCCGCACTGTCTATGACCGGCGCCACGTGCGGCACGATCCACAGGACCTACAGGACCTACAGGACCTGCGCGGGAGAGCCGCCAACTCCCTTTCCAGGGGCTGCCAGACGTCGCGCCGGTTACGGCAGGATGGACGCCATGTCCACCTCGTACCCCACCCCGTACGACACCGACCACACCGCCCCCGTCGTCCTCGACCGGCGCGAAGGGCCCTTCGGAGAGGTCGTTCTGCGGCGCCACGGCGCGCTGCTCCAGATCATCGCCAACGGATGTTTCCTGATGGACACGTCCGACGGGCGCTCCGAGCGCATCCTGGTCGACGCGGCGCTCGACGCTCTCGACGACCGCCCGGCGCCGGACATTCTCATCGGCGGACTCGGTGTCGGATTCTCCCTCACGCACGCGGCTGCGAATTCTCGCTGGGGCCGCATCGCCGTCGTGGAACGCGAGCCCGCGATCGTCGACTGGCATCGCGAGGGCCCGCTGTCCGAGCAGTCACGGTCCGCGCTCGCCGATCCGCGCACGGAGATTGTGGAGGCGGACCTTGTCTCGTACGTCCAGAAATCGACCGAGACGTACGACGCACTGTGCCTCGATATCGACAACGGACCCGACTGGACGGTGACGGAGGGTAATGACAACCTCTACTCACCGGTAGGCCTCGCGGCCTGCCGGGAGCGGCTCGCCCCTGGTGGCGTGCTTGCCGTGTGGTCCGCACAGCCCTCCGCAAATTTTGAAGGAACCTTGCGGAATGCCGGATTCCGGTCGGTCCGCACCGAAGAGATCCCGGTTGTCCGTGGCGTTCCCGACGTCGTACATCTCGGGGTCAGGCCTGCGTAGCCGACTCGCGGTAACTCCCCGTACGCTGACTGCCGAAACCCAGATCATTCAAGCGTCAAGCGCACACGGATGTGCGCATTCAGGGGCGGGGCGATGGAGCAGACACACACCTCCCACAACGGCAGCACGGCTACGCCGGGTGCCCAGCGACGGGTCCTGGTCGTCGAGGACGACCCCACGATCGTCGACGCCATCGCCGCTCGGCTGCGCGCCGAGGGATTCCTCGTGCAAACAGCACAGGACGGTCCGGCGGCGGTCGACACAGCCGAGGCATGGCAGCCGGACCTGCTGATCCTCGACATCATGCTGCCCGGCTTCGACGGGCTCGAGGTCTGCCGCCGTGTGCAGGCGCAGCGGCCGGTGCCGGTGATGATGCTCACGGCGCGCGACGACGAGACGGACATGCTCGTCGGGCTCGGCGTGGGTGCCGACGACTACATGACGAAGCCCTTCTCGATGCGGGAGCTCGCGGCGCGCGTGCACGTCCTGCTGCGGAGGGTCGAGCGCGCGGCGCTCGCGGCGGCCACACCCAGGAGCGGCATCCTGCGGCTCGGCGAGCTGGAGATCGACCACGCACAGCGCCGTGTGCGGGTGCGCTCCGAGGACGTCCACCTGACGCCCACGGAGTTCGACCTCCTGGTCTGCCTGGCCAACACGCCCCGCGCCGTGCTCTCGCGCGAGCAGCTGCTCGCCGAGGTGTGGGACTGGGCGGACGCGTCGGGCACCCGGACCGTCGACAGCCACATCAAGGCGCTGCGCCGGAAGATCGGCGCCGAGCGGATCCGCACCGTGCACGGTGTGGGCTACGCGCTGGAGACGCCGACGCCATGACCGGCAGCGGCGACGCATCCGACGTACGGGGCGCGGACGGGTACGAGCCGGGGCCGCCGGGCCTTGTGCCCGGCGCTCCCCCGGCCGCCCGGCCGCTGGCGGGCCACTGGGTGCAGGGCGGCCTGCGGCCGTTCTCCATCAAGACCAAGCTCGGCACGCTGGTCGTCGTCTCGGTGTTCATCACGACCGGACTGCTGATGGTCGCCGTCCGCACCCAGACCGAGCTCCGTTTCATCACGGTCTTCTCGGTCATCGCGACGCTCCTCATCACCCAGTTCGTGGCGCACTCGCTGACCGCGCCGCTCGACGAGATGAACACGGTCGCCCGCTCCATCTCGCACGGCGACTACACGCGCCGGGTCCGTGGCGCGGACCGGCGCGACGAGCTCGGCGATCTGGCCGCGACGATCAACCGCATGGCGGACGACCTGGAGGCCCAGGACCAGCAGCGCAAGGAGCTCGTGGCGAACGTCTCGCACGAGCTGCGCACCCCGATCGCGGGCCTGCGCGCCGTCCTGGAGAACGTCGTGGACGGGGTCTCGGCGGCCGACCCCGAGACCATGCGCACGGCGCTGAAGCAGACGGAGCGTCTGGGCCGGCTGGTCGAGACGCTGCTCGACCTCTCCCGGCTCGACAACGGCGTGGTCCCGCTCAAGGCCCGCCGCTTCGAGGTGTGGCCGTATCTGTCGGGTGTCCTGAAGGAGGCCAACATGGTCGCCTCTCAGCGCGCCGGCATCGCCTCGGGCTCCGGCACCCACACGCGTAACGACGTGCATCTGCACCTGGACGTGTCCCCGCCCGAGCTGACCGCGCACGCGGACCCCGAGCGGATCCACCAGGTCGTGGCCAACCTCATCGACAACGCCGTGAAACACAGCCCTCCGCACGGCCGCGTGACCGTGCTCGCGCGGCGCGGTCTCTACCCGGAGTCGCTCGATCTGGAGGTCCTCGACGAGGGCCCCGGCATCCCCCGCTCCGAGTGGCACCGCGTCTTCGAGCGCTTCAACCGGGGCGGCCACGTGAAGGGCGCCGCGCACGGCCCCGGCAGCGACGGCGGCACCGGTCTCGGCCTCGCCATCGCCCGGTGGGCCGTGGATCTGCACGGCGGCCGGATCGGCGTGGCCGAATCGGCTCGCGGCTGCCGGATCCAGGTCACTCTTCCGGGCCTGCCCCGCGCTCAAAGTTGACGTAGGGTTCGAACCGGAAGCACAAGATCGCCGTGCCATTCGTCACGGGGTGCGGGCCGACGGGCCGCACTCGTACAACGACGTACCCAAGGTGAACCGGAACCCCGCTTGTTTCCCGCCATTTCCAGCGCCGAAACACGGCTTCCGGTGTGACTTACGCGACGGATGACCGGCCCGGTCTGCAAGTCCCGGTGTTGGAGGCGTAGCCTTTATTCCCGCTGTCCATCACCTTGTGAGAAGCGGAAGAGGGCGGTTACCGCCGTGTCGCCACAGTCCCCCAGTAACTCGAGCACCTCGACCGACCAAGAGGCGCAGGGCAAGAGCCCTGCCGCCGCTTTCGGTCCCAATGAGTGGCTCGTCGACGAGATCTATCAGCAGTACCTCCAGGACCCGAATTCGGTTGACCGAGCCTGGTGGGACTTCTTCGCCGACTACAAGCCGGGTGCCCCGGCCCAGCCGACGACCGGAGCCCCCGCACAGGGTTCCGGTCCCGCCGGTGCCGCAGCCGCGGGGGCTGCGGGCACTGCCCCGGCGCCCGCCGCACCGGCAGCCCCGGCTCCGGCGCCGGCCCCGGCCCCGGTTCAGGCAGCCCCGGCCGCTCCGGTGGCTCCGGCCACCAAGCCCGCCACCGCTGCCCCCGCCAAGCCGGCCGCCGTCAAGGCTCCGGCGCCCGCCAAGGCGCAGCTCGCGACCGAGGCCCCCACCGGCCCCGAGTTCGTGACGCTGCGCGGCCCGAGCGCCGCGGTCGCGAAGAACATGAACGCCTCCATCGAGGTCCCCACGGCGACGTCCGTGCGCGCGGTCCCGGTGAAGCTGCTGTTCGACAACCGCATCGTCATCAACAACCACCTGAAGCGCGCCCGGGGCGGGAAGATCTCCTTCACCCACCTCATCGGCTACGCGATGGTGCAGGCCATCAAGGCCATGCCGTCGATGAACTACTCCTTCGCGGAGAAGGACGGCAAGCCGACGCTGGTCAAGCCGGAGCACATCAACTTCGGCCTCGCCATCGACCTGGTGAAGCCCAACGGCGACCGCCAGCTGGTCGTCGCGGGCATCAAGAAGGCCGAGACGCTGAACTTCTTCGAGTTCTGGCAGGCCTACGAGGACATCGTCCGCCGCGCCCGCGACGGCAAGCTCGGCATGGACGACTTCACCGGTGTCACGGTCTCGCTGACCAACCCCGGCGGCCTCGGCACCGTCCACTCCGTGCCGCGCCTGATGCCCGGACAGTCGGTCATCATGGGCGTCGGCTCGATGGACTACCCGGCGGAGTTCCAGGGAACGTCCCAGGACACCCTGAACAAGCTCGGCATCTCGAAGGTCATGACGCTCACGTCGACCTACGACCACCGGGTCATCCAGGGCGCCGCCTCCGGCGAGTTCCTGCGCGTCGTGGCGAACTTCCTCCTCGGTGAGGGCGAGTTCTACGACGAGATCTTCAAGGCGCTGCGCATCCCCTACGAGCCGGTCCGCTGGTTCAAGGACATCGACGCCTCGCACGACGACGACGTCACGAAGGCCGCCCGCGTCTTCGAGCTGATCCACTCCTTCCGGGTCCGCGGCCACGTCATGGCCGACACCGACCCGCTGGAGTACCGCCAGCGCAAGCACCCCGACCTGGACATCGCCGAGCACGGCCTCACCCTGTGGGACCTGGAGCGCGAGTTCGCGGTCGGCGGCTTCGCCGGCAAGTCGATGATGAAGCTGCGCGACATCCTCGGCGTCCTGCGCGACTCGTACTGCCGCACCACCGGCATCGAGTACATGCACATCCAGGACCCGAAGCAGCGCAAGTGGCTCCAGGACCGCGTCGAGCGCCCGCACTCCAAGCCGGAGCGCGAGGAGCAGCTGCGCATCCTGCGCCGGCTGAACGCGGCAGAGGCGTTCGAGACGTTCCTGCAGACGAAGTACGTCGGCCAGAAGCGCTTCTCCCTGGAGGGCGGCGAGTCCGTCATCCCGCTGCTCGACGCGGTCATCGACTCCGCCGCCGAGTCGCGCCTGGACGAGGTCGTCATCGGCATGGCCCACCGCGGCCGCCTGAACGTCCTGGCGAACATCGTCGGCAAGTCGTACGCGCAGATCTTCCGCGAGTTCGAGGGCAACCTCGACCCGAAGTCGATGCACGGCTCCGGCGACGTGAAGTACCACCTGGGCGCCCAGGGCACCTTCACCGGCCTGGACGGCGAGCAGATCAAGGTCTCGCTGGCCGCGAACCCGTCCCACCTGGAGACGGTCGACCCGGTCATCGAGGGCATCGTCCGCGCCAAGCAGGACATCATCAACAAGGGCGGCACGGACTTCACTGTCCTGCCGGTCGCCCTGCACGGTGACGCGGCCTTCGCGGGCCAGGGTGTGGTCGCCGAGACGCTCAACATGTCGCAGCTGCGCGGCTACCGCACGGGCGGCACGGTCCACATCGTCATCAACAACCAGGTCGGCTTCACCGCCGCCCCGGAGTCGTCGCGCTCCTCCATGTACGCCACGGACGTGGCCCGCATGATCGAGGCGCCGATCTTCCACGTGAACGGCGACGACCCCGAGGCCGTCGTCCGCGTTGCCCGACTGGCCTTCGAGTTCCGCCAGGCGTTCAACAAGGACGTCGTCATCGACCTGATCTGCTACCGCCGCCGCGGTCACAACGAGTCGGACAACCCGGCGTTCACGCAGCCGCTGATGTACGACCTGATCGACAAGAAGCGCTCGGTGCGCAAGCTCTACACCGAGTCCCTCATCGGCCGCGGCGACATCACGCTCGAAGAGGCCGAGCAGGCGCTGCAGGACTTCCAGGGCCAGCTGGAGAAGGTGTTCGCCGAGGTCCGCGAGGCCACGGCGCTCCCGGCCCCGGCTCCGGCGATCGACCCGCAGGCCGAGTTCCCGGTCGCCGTGACCACCGCGATCTCCCAGGAGACCGTGAAGCGGATCGCCGAGTCGCAGGTCAACATCCCCGACCGCGTCACCGTCCACCCGCGTCTGCTGCCGCAGCTGCAGCGCCGCGCGGCGATGATCGAGGACGGCACGATCGACTGGGGCATGGGCGAGACGCTCGCCATCGGGTCCCTGCTCCTCGAGGGCACCCCGGTGCGCCTCTCGGGCCAGGACTCGCGCCGCGGCACGTTCGGCCAGCGGCACGCGGTCCTGATCGACCGAGAGACGGGCGAGGACTTCACCCCGCTCCTGTACCTCTCGGACGACCAGGCGCGTTACAACGTCTACGACTCCCTGCTCTCCGAGTACGCGGTCATGGGCTTCGAGTACGGCTACTCGCTGGCCCGTCCCGAGTCGCTCGTGATGTGGGAGGCGCAGTTCGGCGACTTCGTCAACGGCGCGCAGACGGTGGTGGACGAGTACATCTCGGCCGCCGAGCAGAAGTGGGGCCAGACCTCCGGCGTCACGCTGCTCCTGCCGCACGGCTACGAGGGCCAGGGCCCGGACCACTCGTCCGCCCGCCCGGAGCGCTTCCTCCAGCTGTGCGCGCAGAACAACATGACGGTCGCCATGCCGACGCTCCCGTCGAACTACTTCCACCTCCTGCGGTGGCAGGTGCACAACCCGCACCACAAGCCGCTGGTGGTCTTCACCCCGAAGTCGATGCTGCGCCTCAAGGCCGCCGCGTCGAAGGCGGAGGAGTTCACGGAGGGCGGTTTCCGTCCCGTCATCGGCGACGGCTCGGTGGACCCGGCCGCGGTCCGCAAGGTCGTCTTCTGCGCGGGCAAGGTCTACTACGACCTCGATGCCGAGCGTCAGAAGCGCGGCGTGACGGACACGGCGATCATCCGCATCGAGCGCCTGTACCCGCTTCCGGGTGCCGAGCTCCAGGCGGAGATCTCCAAGTACCCGAACGCGGAGAAGTACCTGTGGGCGCAGGAGGAGCCGGCGAACCAGGGCGCGTGGCCCTTCATCGCCCTCAACCTGATCGACCACCTGGATCTGGCGGTCGGCGCCGACGTCCCGCACGGTGAGCGCCTGCGCCGCATCTCGCGGCCGCACGGCTCGTCCCCGGCGGTCGGCTCGGCGAAGCGCCACCAGGCGGAGCAGGAGCAGCTGGTGCGCGAGGTCTTCGAGGCCTGAGCAGCCTGACCTCGTACGTACGATTGTGGGGCCCGGGACATCGTCCCGGGCCCCACGTCCGTATCACCCCAGGAGCGACTGGCCCATGTACTTCACCGACCGCGGCATCGAGGAACTGGAGAAGCGGCGCGGCGAGGAGGAGGTCACCTTCGAGTGGCTTGCCGAGCAGCTGCGCACGTTCGTCGATCTGAACCCGGACTTCGAGGTGCCGGTCGAGCGGCTGGCCACGTGGCTGGCGCGTCTCGACGAGGACGACGACGAGGAGTAGCCGGTCCCGGGCAGGTCTCAGTCCCAGGCGCGCAGCCGGTCGTAGGCGAGGCCGAGCGCGCCGTGCACGACGAGGAGCGTGCCCGCGACCGCCCGGCCGATGCCGCGTCGGCGCAGGCCCCAGACCGTGAGCGGGATGCCCACGGCGAGCTGGCCCGCCGCCGCTGTGCGCGCCTTGGGGCCGCGCAGCCAGGGCCCCATGGCACCGCGCTCGACGACGTCGAGTTCCGCGCGTACGGCGTCCCGCCAGCCCGACCACACGACGTACTCGGCGCCGGGCTGCACGCGCGCGACCGCGCGCAGCCGGTCGGCGGGTTCACCGGGGCTCATGCCCGGCGGGAGCGTCAGCCCCGCGCGCGTGAGGACCGCCAGCAGGCCGAGCAGGCGGGCGCGGGCGTCCGCCGCGCTGTCGGGCCGGGTGAGGGCCTCCAGCGACAGCATGTCCAGGACGGGGTCGAGGCCGAGGCGCGCGGCGAACGTGCGCATGGCCTCGTCCTCGCCGACGGGCGTGCCGTTCGCCAGCCATACGTAGCCGACGGGGCGGCGGAACCCGGAGGCGAGGGTGTAGCCGCTGCGTTCGGCGTCCCACCACAAGGCGAGCACCGGCCAGGGGGCGCTGACGGCGAGGGCCGCGGCCCAGCCCGCGAGGACGCTGTCGACCGGTTCACCGCCGTGCAGCCCGGGCTTGCCCTCGGGGATCAGGACGCTCCACTCGGGTCCTGCCTGGGCGAGGAGCATGCGTTCGCGCAGGAGCTGGGCGGCGGGGCCGACGGTGGCGGGGTCGGCGCGGCACAGCAGCAGCGCTCCCGCGGCCCTGGCCTGCGGGGCGGGGGTGCCGGCGGAGTCGGCGGTGGCGTCGGACGGCATGGACTCAACGCTAGGTCAGTTTGTGAGGTTTGGCCCCTGAATGCCCCTGTGCGGGATGGCCAGTACGACGGAATCCAGTCGCGACTGTCTTGACTTTCCGTATCCGCGATATATCGTGTCTCACGAGGGTGCGATACAGCGCGTTCGCTCCCGAGCCGTCCCGCCGAGGAGGTCGCACCATGCCCGAGTGGTCCGTGGCAGAGCCCCACAAACTCGCCTTCGACGAGCCCGTGACGACGCTCCACGTACGCATCGTCAACGGAACGGTGAACGTCGTGGGCACAGACGAAGGTTCCGCCCGCCTCGAGGTGTCCGGGATCGAGGGCCCGCCGCTCCAGGTGACCCTGGCGGACGGCGTGCTGACCGTCGCGTACGACGACCTGCCCTGGAAGGGCTTCCTCAAGTGGCTCGACCGCAAGGGCTGGCGCCGCAGCGCCGTCGTGTCCCTGGCGGTCCCGGCGGGCACCGGAGTCGAGGTCGGCGTCGTCGGCGCCGGCGCGGTCGTCTCCGGGATACAGGGACGTACGGAGGTCAAGGGCGTCACCGGTGACACGACACTGGTCGGCGTCGCGGGCGACGTGCGCACGGACACCGTCTCCGGGAATCTCGAGGCCCAGGCGGTCACGGGCGACCTGCGCTTCAACTCCGTGTCCGGTGACCTGACCGTCGTCGAGGGCGCGGGCCCCTCCGTGCGGGCCGAATCGGTGAGCGGCTCGATGATCGTGGACCTCGACCCGGCCGACCGGGCGACGGATGTGAACCTGACGAGCGTCTCGGGCGAGATCGCGATCCGCCTCCCGCACCCAGCGGACGCGGAGGTCGAGGCGAACACGGCGAGCGGAGCCGTGTCGAACGCCTTCGAGGATCTGCGGGTCGGCGGCCACTGGGGCGCCAAGAGCATCACGGGCAGGCTCGGCACAGGCCGCGGAAAGCTCAAGGCGACCACGGTCTCCGGATCGATCGCGCTCCTACGGCGGCCTCCGGCGGAGGACTGCACACAGCCCCCCGCCGAGGACTCCCCCGCCACTGACGCCGCCGCCGGCGTCCCGGCCGACAAGAAGGTGCTCTGACATGCCCCCCGTCTTCGCCCACGGCCGCTTGCGCCTGTACCTCCTGAAGCTGCTCGACGGGGCCCCGCGCCACGGGTACGAGGTGATCAGGCTCCTGGAGGAACGCTTCCAGGGCCTGTACGCCCCCTCAGCCGGCACGGTGTACCCGCGCCTGGCGAAGCTGGAGGCCGAAGGCCTGGTCACGCACACCACGGAGGGCGGCAGAAAGGTCTACTCGATCACCGACGCGGGCCGCGCCGAGCTGGCCGACCGCAGCGGTGAGCTGGCCGACCTGGAGCTGGAGATCCGCGAGTCCGTGGCGGAGCTCGCCGCCGAGATCCGGGACGACGTGCGGGGCGCGGCGGGCGATCTGCGCCGCGAGATGCGGGCGGCCGCCTCGGAGGCGAGGAACGGGTCGGGTACGACCACGCGCAAGAGTGAGCGGCAGAGCCCGTTCGGCGACTTCCAGGACTTCGGGGACAAGGAGGCGTGGCGCGCGGCCAAGGAGGAGCTGCGCCGCGCCCGGCAGGAGTGGAAGGAGCAGGCAAGGCGCGCGAAGGACGAGAGCCGCCGGGCCCGCGAGGAGGCCCAGCGGGCGCGCCGGCAGGCCAAGGAGGCCCAGGAGCAGGCGCGCGAGCAGGCGCAGGAGCAGGTCCAGCGTCTGGCGCAGCGGGTGCAGGACCAGGTCCAGGACCACTTCGCGCAGGGCGACTGGCCCACGGGGGTCCGGGAGGGCCTGAGCGAACTGGCCAGGGAGTTCGGCGACTTCGGCAAGTACTTCGGCAAGGAGACGGGTGGCGCGGCCCGTTCGGACAGCGCCGGGCCCGAGGTGCGGGTCACTCATGGGGACATCCCCGCGGAGTATCTGCCGTCATGGACCCACGAGGACTCGACCGGTGACCCGGCCCGCGATCTGGACCGTCTCCTCGACCGCTTCCGCGACGACATCCGCGACGCGGCCAGGGACCACGGGGTGACAGAGGATCAACTCCGCGAGGCCAGGAGCCGGTTGTCGGAGGCGGCGGCGCACATCGGGGCTTCCCTGCAGGCACCCAAGGGCTGACCCGCGGTGAGGCCCACGGCGAGGACGGTCGAGGGGCGCCGCCCCTCGACCCTCACAGGCCCGCCGAGGTCAGTCGAGGCCAGTCGAGGTCAGACCGTCAGCACGATCTTGCCGAACTGGCCGCCGGCCTCCATCCGCTCGAAGCCCTCGCGGGCGCGGTCCAGCGGGAGGGTCTCGTCGATCACGGGACGCACACCGGTGGCCGCGCAGAACGACAGCAGGTCCTCCAGCTCGTCCTTCGAGCCCATCGTGGAGCCGACGATCTTCAGCTCCAGGAAGAAGACGCGGGTCAGCTCGGCGTGCGAGGGGCGGTCCCCGCTCGTGGCGCCGGAGATGACGACCGTGCCACCGGGCTTGAGCGACTTGATCGAGTGCGACCAGGTGGCCGCGCCGACCGTCTCGATGACGGCGTCCACGCGCTGCGGCAGCCGCGCACCCGACTCCACGGCCTCGACGGCGCCGAGCTCCAGGGCGCGCTTGCGCTTGGCCTCGTCGCGGCTGGTCGCGAAGACCTTGAGACCGGCCGCCTTGCCGAGGACGATCGCGGCCGTGGCGACCCCGCCGCCGGCGCCCTGCACCAGCACGGAGTCACCGGGCCGCACACCGGCGTTGGTGAACAGCATCCGGTACGCCGTCAGCCACGCGGTCGGCAGGCAGGCCGCCTCCTCGAAGCTGAGCTCCTTCGGCTTGGGCAGTACGTTCCACTCGGGCACGGTCACCTGCTCGGCGAAGGTGCCCTGGTACTTCTCGGTGAGGATGGACCGGCCCTCCCGGGCCCCGACCCCGTAACCGGCCTGGCCGATGACGGAGTGCAGGACGACCTCGTTGCCGTCCTGGTCGATCCCGGCGGCGTCGCAGCCGAGGATCATCGGGAGCTTGTCCTCACCGAGTCCGACCCCGCGCAGGGACCACAGGTCGTGGTGGTTGAGGGAGGCGGCCTTGACATTCACGGTCGTCCAGCCGGGGCGGGCCTCGGGGGCCGGGCGATCCCCCAACTCAAGGCCGTTCAGCGGCTGGTCACGGTCGATTCGGGCGGCGTAGGCAGCGAACATGACCTTGACCATAGGTCCGCGGGGTGCCGCGCGGAACACCGTAGGGCTGTGACACGCGCCGCGCCCCGTGTCCCACGGAGTCGATCCGTGGCGCACGGGGCGCGGTCGGGGCCTGCGGCGTGATCAGCGTCGGGCGACGCCCTCGGCGCGCGCGGCGGCGGCGACGGCCGCGGTCACCGCGGGAGCGACCCGCTCGTCGAACGGCGAGGGGATGACGTACCCGGCGTCCAGGTCGTCACCGACCACGTCGGCGAGCGCGTCGGCCGCCGCGATCTTCATGCCCTCGGTGATCCGCGACGCCCGCACCTGAAGGGCACCGGCGAAGATGCCGGGGAAGGCGAGGACGTTGTTGATCTGGTTCGGGTAGTCGGAGCGCCCCGTCGCGACGACCGCCGCGTACTTGTGCGCCACGTCCGGGTGAACCTCGGGGTTCGGGTTGGCCATCGCGAAGACGAAGGCGCCGGGCGCCATCGAGGCGACCGCGGGCTCCGGGACCGTACCGCCGGAGACGCCGATGAACACGTCCGCGCCGGCGAGCGCCGTCTCGAGCGAACCCGTGATGTTGGCCTTGTTGGTGAGCTCGGCCAGCTCGCGCTTGACGTCCGTGAGGTCCTCGCGGTCGCGGCTGACGATGCCCTTGCGGTCCGCGACCGCCACGTCGCCGAGCCCCGCCTCGAGGAGGAACTTGGCGATGGCGACACCGGCCGCGCCGGCGCCCGAGATCACGGCGCGCAGCTCGCCGAGCGCGCGCCCGCTGAGCTTGGCCGCGTTCTTCAGCGCAGCCAGCGTGACCACGGCGGTGCCGTGCTGGTCGTCGTGGAAGACCGGGATGTCGAGCCGCTCCTGCAGCCTGCGCTCGATCTCGAAGCAGCGCGGCGCCGAGATGTCCTCGAGGTTCACACCGCCGAACGAGGGAGCGAGCCGGACGACGGTCTCGATGATCTCGTCCGTGTCGGTCGTGCCGAGCGCGATCGGCACCGCGTCGACGCCGCCGAACTGCTTGAACAGGATCGCTTTGCCCTCCATCACCGGGAGGGACGCCTCGGGACCGATGTCCCCGAGGCCGAGCACAGCGGTGCCGTCGGTGACGACGGCCACGACGGACGACTTCCACGTGTAGTCGTGGACGAGCTCGGGATTCTCCGCGATCGCGGAGCACACCTTCGCGACACCCGGCGTGTACGCCAGGGACAGGTCGTCCTTGTTGCGCACCGGCACGGTGGCCTGCACGGCCATTTTGCCGCCGCGGTGCAGCGCGAAGGCCGGATCGAAGGGCTCTTCGGTGCTTTCATTGCCGGTATGCGCCGGGCCCGCACTGGCCTGGCCGGAACCGGCGTCGCTGCGAGGATTGACGATCTCCGCTGCCACTTGTATGACCCCTTAAGTCTTAATCATCAGTTGAGGGTGGGTCCGCTCCTGGTTGAGGAACGGGCGGGCACCGCGTATGACCCACATGTCGGGTGTCTTGCACTCGTACGGGTCAGTACGCGATGGGCGCGCCGCACGCGCGCCCTGAGCCCCGGATGAGGGGTGTAAAGAACCTTCTTACCTGACGGACGCCGCCCCGGACGAGTCCATTTGTGATCGATCACAGCGCGGTGACATGACTCATAGCCGAGGATCCGAGCATGGGGGCCGGACCTCAAGCCGACCTCAAAGCCGACGGTGCGTCGCTCACATGGTGAGACACCGCCCGCGTGGCCGCAGATCTTCCGGCCGGACAGCGGTATCACCGCAGATGTTCGCTCACCCGTTGGCGCGATGTACCGGCCTGTCGGGGTCTGGGAGCGGTAGGGGGGTAACCCGTTATCCGATTTTGACATAGCAGGGGCCCTGAATGGCCCGGTCCGAATGGCAAGATGCCGTAATCACACGAGGTCGCGACACTCGAAGATGTGTGCCGGATCTCTGCATCGGCTACTCCCTCACCCTGCCGGAGGAACCAGAAATGACCGCAAGCACCACCCGTCGTTCGACCGCAGCGAAGTCCGCGAAGTCCCGGATTGCCGTGGTCGGCGCGATCGCGGTCGCAGGCACTCTGCTGCTGTCCGGCTGCGGTGACCAGACCAAGGACAAGAGCGCGCCCGCCGACTCCACCAAGGGCGCTCCGCTCGCGAGCAAGCTCCCCAAGGAGCTCCGCGACAAGGGCGTCATCACGGTCGGTTCGGACATCGCGTACGCGCCGGTCGAGTTCAAGGACAAGTCCGGCAACACCGCCGGCATCGACCCCGACCTCGCGGCCGCCATGGGCAAGCAGCTCGGCGTGAAGTTCGAGTTCCAGAACGGCACGTTCGATACCCTCATCACCGGTCTGCGCTCCAAGCGCTACGACAT
The DNA here is from genome assembly GCF_055760475.1 of Streptomyces sp. DS1-CR2. NCBI lineage: Bacteria > Bacillati > Actinomycetota > Actinomycetes > Kitasatosporales > Streptomycetaceae > Streptomyces > Streptomyces sp. DS1-CR2. The sequence goes on along the minus strand of NZ_CM147085.1, from coordinate 5,816,439 downwards.
CGCGATGTCGGCGATGACGGACACCGCGGACCGGCAGAACGGTGTCGACTCCGACACCGGCAAGAAGGTCGGCGAGGGCGTCGACTTCGTGGACTACTTCAACGCGGGCGTCTCGATCTACACGCCGAAGGGCAAGACCCAGGGCATCAAGACCTGGTCCGACCTGTGCGGCAAGAAGGTCGTCGTCCAGCGCGGCACGGTCTCCCACGACCTGGCCAAGGCCGAGGCGAAGAAGTGCAAGGGCGGCAAGAAGCTCTCCATCGAGGCCTTCGACAACGACCAGCAGGCCCAGACCCGGCTGCGCTCCGGCGGCGCCGACGCCGGTTCGTCCGACTTCCCGGTCGCCGCGTACGCGGTGAAGACCTCGGGCGGCGGCAAGGACTTCGAGATCGTCGGCGACCAGGTCGAGGCCGCCCCGTACGGCATCGCGGTCGCCAAGGGCAACACCCAGCTGCGGGACGCCCTGAAGGCCGCGCTCGACGCCCTCATCAAGAACGGCGAGTACGAGAAGATCATCGCGAAGTGGGGCGTCGAGGCCGGCGCCGTCAAGGAAGCCGCCGTCAACGGCGGCAAGTGACCGCGCCCCTCTCGTCACCCAGCCGTTTGAAAGGCAACACCCGTGTCTGTTGACATCGACAAGACGGACGGGCCCGAGGACGTCCCGCCGCCCCCCAAGGCGGGACCCGAGGCCATCAAGGCCATCCCGGTCCGTCACTACGGCCGCTATGTGGCCGCCGTCGTCGCGATCGCCGCGCTCGCCGCGATCATCTACGCGTTCGCCCAGGGCAAGATCAACTGGGGTGCGATCCCGGACTACTTCTTTGATCAGCGCATCATGAAGGGCGTCGGCCAGACCCTGCTGCTGACAGCCCTGTCCATGGCGATCGGCGTAGTCGGGGGCATCATGCTCGCCGTGATGCGCCTGTCGAAGAACCCCGTGACCTCATCGATCGCCTGGTTCTACATCTGGTTCTTCCGCGGCACCCCGGTCCTGGTCCAGCTGTTCGTCTGGTTCAACCTGGGCCTGGTCTTCGAGTACATCAACCTCGGTCCGATCTACAAGGACTACTGGTCCTCGTTCATGACGCCGTTCCTGACGGCGCTGCTCGGACTCGGCCTGAACGAGGCCGCGTACATGGCCGAGATCTGCCGCGCCGGCCTGCTCTCGGTCGACGAGGGCCAGACAGAGGCCTCGCACGCCCTCGGCATGAGCCACGCCAAGACCCTGCGCCGGATCGTGATCCCGCAGGCGATGCGCGTGATCGTGCCGCCCACGGGCAACGAGGTCATCAACATGCTGAAGACGACCTCGCTGGTCTCTGCTGTGCAGTACTACGAACTGCTGAAGTACGCCCAGGACATCGGCCAGACCTCCGGCTCCCCGGTGGAAATGCTCTTCCTCGCCGCCGCCTGGTACCTGATCATGACGTCGATCCTCAGCGTCGGCCAGTACTACCTGGAGCGTTACTACGCCCGCGGTTCCAGCCGCACGCTTCCTCCGACGCCGTTCCAGAAGATCAAGGCGAACCTGCTGTCGCTCTCGAGCCGTAAGGGGGTCACGGCATGACCGCCATGGTGAAGTCCGAAGGCGTCCACAAGTCCTTCGGCAACGTCGAGGTCCTCAAGGGCATCGACCTGGAGGTCAAGGAGGGCGAGGTCTTCTGCCTCATCGGCCCCTCCGGCTCCGGCAAGTCGACCTTCCTGCGGTGCATCAACCACCTGGAGAAGATCAACGCCGGCCGGCTCTACGTCGACGGCGAACTGGTCGGCTACCGGCAGAAGGGCGACAAGCTCTACGAGCTGAAGGACAGCGAGGTCGCGCTCAAGCGCCGGGACATCGGCATGGTGTTCCAGCGCTTCAACCTCTTCCCGCACCTGACGGCTCTCGAGAACGTCATGGAGGCGCCGGTCCAGGTCAAGGGCCAGTCCCGGTCGGCCGCGCGGGAGCGGGCCGGACAGCTCCTGGAGCGCGTGGGCCTGGCCGACAAGGCCAAGAACTACCCCTCGCAGCTCTCCGGCGGCCAGCAGCAGCGCGTCGCCATCGCCCGGGCCCTCGCGATGGACCCGAAGCTGATGCTCTTCGACGAGCCGACCTCGGCGCTCGACCCCGAGCTCGTCGGCGACGTCCTCGACGTCATGCGTGACCTCGCCGAGTCCGGCATGACGATGATCGTCGTGACGCACGAGATGGGCTTCGCGCGCGAGGTCGGCGACAGCCTCGTCTTCATGGACGGCGGCGTGGTCGTCGAGTCGGGCCACCCGCGCGACGTCCTGACGAACCCGCAGCACGAGCGCACGCAGGCCTTCCTGTCGAAGGTGCTGTAACTCCGCGCACGCAGCGGGAGGGGGCGGTACGGACATGGCGTCCGCACCGCCCCCTCCTGTATGCGCCCATGCGCAGCGCTACTTGACCGCGAGCACCAGCGCGTCCGAGGGCGAGCGCCAGACGGGGCGGGCCTCGCCGAACCCGGCGGCGCGCAGGGTGCGGGCGTGCCAGTCGGCCGACGGGGTCTCGCCGTCGGCGTGCTCCCCGTAGATCTCGAAGCGCTCGGCGGTGGGTCCCGCGAGTACCGGGTCCTTGGCGGCGAGGGCCCACCACTCGGCCCAGCCGAGGGCGCCGGAGGCCTTGGCGCGGTCCATCTGCGCGTGGCGGTGGGCGCGTTCGGCGGCGTTGATCCGGGGCGTGGTGTCGTCGATCATGTGGTCGGCGTTCATGAAGACGCCGCCGTCGCGGACGAGGGCGGCGATCTGTCCGTAGAGGGTGGCGAGCGGTTCGTTGTGCAGCCAGTGCAGGGCGGTGGCGGTCAGGACGGCGTCGTACGAGGTGTGCGGCAGCCGCGCGGCCCAGTGCGGGTCCTTGAGGTCGGCGGTCACGAAGGTGACGCGGTCGTCGTCGGCGAAGGTGCCCTCGGCGATGGCGAGCAGCGCGGGGTCGAGGTCGACGCCGACACTGGTGGCTCCGGGGAACCTCTTCAGGAGCCGGTCCGTAATACTTCCCGTACCGCACGCGAGGTCGAGCACGCGCGGCGTGGGCCCGGTGAAGGCCTCCACCATGTCGAGCATGACCCGCAGCCGCTCCTCGCGGTCGGGCATGTACCACTCCTGCTGCCGGTCCCAGCTGTCCTGCCAGGCGCGCCAGTCGGCGGTGAATCCGGCGGTTTCCGTAGATCCCGTCATCGAGAACCCTCCCGTACGTAATACCCTCGAAGTAAGAGCAGCCATTACTCCCGTCATCGACGAAGATAGACCGCCCCGGTAAGGACTACAAGTGGAACTGGCCTATTACTCGGACTACGCCGTACGTCTGGTCAACAGCGAGGAGCCGGGTCGTGGCAAGGACTCCCTGACCACGGTCGAGGCGGTGCGCGACCTGTTCGGCGCCAACCAGTCGGCGGCCCGGCGCGCCACGGACGCCGACCTGACCCGCTTCCGCGGCGTACGGGCGCGCCTGCGCTCGGTCTTCGAGGCGGCGCACGACGGCGACGAGACACTCGCGGTCGACCTGCTGAACTCGCTCCTCCTGGAGTTCCCGGTGAGCCCGCAGATCTCCGGACACGACCACCGGGACGACGACGACCGCCCGTTGTGGCACATGCACCTCGCGGACCACCCGTCGAACGCGACAGCGGGATACGCGGCGATCGCCGCGATGGGCCTCGCCTTCCACCTCACGGAGTACGGCGTGGACCGCCTCGGCCTGTGCGAGGCGTCGCCGTGCCGCAACGCCTACCTGGACACGTCGACGAACCGCTCCCGGCGCTACTGCTCGGACCGATGTGCGACCCGCGCGAACGTGGCGGCCTACCGCGCCCGCAAGCGCGCCGAGGCGGACCGGTCGGACAGCACGGGCCGCAGCGCCGAGAACGCCCAAGTGGCCACGGCCGCGACGGACAGCTGACGCTCGCCCTCCACCCACGGCTTGCGGCGGCGCAGGCGCCCGCGCACCTTGGCGAGCACGAGGTCGTGGGGCACCGTCCCGTACACCTCGCTGTCGCCGCCGGCGTCGGGGTTGTCGCCGAGCACCCACCAACCCCCTTCCCTCCGCTCGGAGATCCGCTTCACCACGAGCAGATCCTGCTGGAAGGGGTGCCGCAGGATGACCACGTCCCCCGGCCGTACCCGCGCGCCGTGCTGCACGAGCATCCAGTCGCCGGGATACAGCGTGGGCACCATCGACGGCCCGTCCACCTCGATGATCTGGAACGGCACCCTGGCCTCCCGCGTCTCCTCCGCCGTCTCAGGCATCAGACATCCTCCCCGGTTCTGCCCGCCGGTCGTCCGGTCCCATCCTCCACCAGTCCCAGTCTGGCCCTGGACTTTTGTCCTAAGCCCCTGGGGGCACCCGAGAAATCGCCTCGGTCACGGAGTAATGTCCCACCTGAGAAGACGATCACGAGGAAGGACAGCTACATGCTTTCCCGCCTGTTTGCCCCCAAGGTGAAGGCCAGCGCGCACTGCGACCTGCCCTGCGGCGTGTACGACCCGGCCCAGGCCCGCATCGAGGCGGAGTCGGTCAAGGCCGTCCAGGACAAGATGGCCGCCAACGACGACCCTCAGTTCCAGACGCGCGCCATCCTCATCAAGGAGCAGCGCGCCGAGCTCGCCAAGCACCACGTGTCGGTGCTGTGGAGCGACTACTTCAAGCCGCCGCACTTCGAGAAGTACCCGGAGCTCAGCCAGCTGGTCAACGACACCCTGAAGGCCCTCTCGGCCGCCAAGGCGTCGAGCGACCCGGCGACGGGCCAGAAGGCTCTGGACTACATCGCCCAGATCGACAAGATCTTCTGGGAGACGAAGAAGGCCTGATCTTCGATCATGCCGCTTGACCTGCGATTTCTTCGATCGTCTGGTCTACCTGTCCGCACCCGGTCCGCAGGCCGCCGAGCACGGCGTCCATGACGGTCCGGGTGCGGTCCTTTTTTGCCCGGCCACAGATGGGCGTATATCCGCGACATGAGGCGGGTCGCGGGTGAGCCGGGCAAGGTGCTCGCCTGCGTCCTCGGTCAGGGACAGGTGCGCCTGCGCGTCCGCGCGCATCGCCTCCCGCGACGGGCCGTCCAGCAGGAAACGGCGCCTTGCCCGGTTGAGCAGGTGGGCGGCGTCACGGACTGCCGACGAACGTGACCGTCTCGTCGAGCGGCGCCCGGCCTGTACGGGCGTCACTCACCGTGACGTCCTCATATCCGATCGACATGCCACAGAAGAGCATGAGCTCGTCCGGGGGTGACAGGACCTCCGCGACGGTCCTGTGAAACTTCGCCCATGCCATCTGCGGGCAACTGTGCAGCCCTTCGGCGCGAAGCAACAGCATGACGGTCTGCAGATACATCCCGACGTCGGACCATTGAGGCCGCCCCAGGTCGCGGTCGATGTAGCAGAACAAGGCGGCGGGCGCACCGAAACAGTCCCAGTTCGCGGCAGCGGCCCGCTGGCGCGCCTCTATGTCCTCGCGCGGAATGCCGAGCGCCCCGTAACGCTGCTCGCCGAACGCGAACCGGCGCTCGCGGTAGGGGGACGTCAGTGCGGGCGGGTACATCTCGTACTCCGGCTCGTCCCAGGGGTCACCTGCGGCCAGGCGCTCGTCGACGCGCTTCTTCACCTCGGCCAACGGCTCGCCGGTCACCACAAAGGCGTGCCAGGGCTGGAGGTTCGAACCGGACGGCGCCCACGCCGCGGCGGACAGCACGCGCTCCAGCACTTGCCTCGTGACCGGCTGGTCGGTGAATCCGCGCACCGCTCGTCGACTGGCGACCGCCTCATAGACGTCCATGATCACTCTCCTCCATACGGGATCATCTAGTTACACTCGCAATGGTATCAGTTGCTACTATCTCGCATGCGACTATCATCGGGCATGAATCCCCGGCCCTTGGTCTCCCGCCTCGGGCACCCGTCTTCTTTGGAGAAAGTCCATGGCCACGCTGCTGCACATCGACTCGTCCGTAATTCCCGGCGAGGCGTCCTCGTCCCGTTCGGTCACGGCCGCCTTCCGCAAGACCTGGGAAGAGCAGCACCCGCAGGGCACGGTGATCTACCGCGACCTCGCCGCGAACCCCGTCCCGCACATCACCGCCGACGCCTGGTCCGCCGGTTACGCCGCCCCGTCCGAGCGCACCCCGGAGCAGTCCGCCGCGTTCGCCGCGCGCGTGAAGCTCATGGAGGAGCTGGAGCAGGCGGACGCCGTGCTGATCGGCGCCCCCATGTACAACTACTCGATCCCGTCGACCCTCAAGGCGTGGCTGGACAACGTGCTCCTGCTCGGCCGCACGGCGGGCGAGACCCCCTCCGCCCAGGGCACGCCCGTCATCGTCGTCGCCAGCCGCGGCGGCTCCTACGCGCCGGGCACCCCGCGCGAGGGCTACGAGTTCGTACAGAACTACCTGGAGGCCGTATTCACGGGCACCCTCGGTCTGGACCTCGACTTCATCGTCCCGGAACTCACCATGGCACCCAGCAACCCGGCCATGTCCGAACTGGTCCCCCTCTACGAGGCTTCCCGCCGGCGTGCGTTCGAGGACGCCACCATCAAGGCCAACGAACTCGCGGAGCGCCTCGCCGCGTAACCTCCGGGCCCGTAGACGCCGTGTGACGGCTCACCCCAGAACGTCACACGGCGCCCTCGGTGCCTGCACTCTCTCCGACCGTGAGGGCGGCGTCTTGGCGCCGGGCCGACCGCGACAGCGCTTACGCGCCCCCGCCTTCGGGATAGGTGATCCGCGTCAGCAGATCTGCCAGCTGCGCGGGCTCGCCGGGCCCCAGTTCGATGACCAGGCGCTCAGCCAGCGGTTCCGCCGCCGCATGGGCCGCGTCGAAAAGTTCGAGTCCCTGAGGCGTGATCTCCACCGCTCGCGCCCGCCGGTCCCCCGGAACGGCCTTGCGTACAGCCAGCCCCTTGCGCTCCAGGTCGTCCACGACCCGCATGATTCCGGCCTTGTCCGATCCCGTCGCAGCCGCCAGGTCCCGCTGCACCGTGGGCCCGTGGTTGACCAGCTCGATCAGCACGGCGAAATGCCTCAGCTCGATGCCGAGCGGTCTGAGCGCCTCGGCCATCACCGTGGCCGCGCGCCAGTGCGCCCGGCGCAGCAGCAGTCCGAGAGCGAAAGGGGACGTGTCCCCAGGACGATCGGTCGCACGCGAGGCGGCGTCTTGGTGAGGAACGTCAGCGGCCATGCACACAAAATACCACCCATCCGCTCATTCGATATGGTATCGCTCACAACTAAGTGTGCAGCGTCGACGACGAAGGCCTGACGCCTTCCCGTCACCTGTCCGGCAGCACCCGGCGTCCGCGCGGAGCCGGGTGCTGCCGGCGTTTTCAGGGCGCTCGGGTAGCGTCGCCCGGATGGACCGCTCGCGTCGCCCCCGCATCCTCTACGTCACCGATCTCGCCTACCCGGCCCGTGGCCGCCGCTACTGCGACGAGGACATCGCCCTCTCGGCGCGGCTGCGCGAGGAGTTCGACGTGGCACTGTGCCATCCGCTGGACGCCGCCGCACTGATGGACGGCTTCGACGCGGTCGTCGTGCGCAACAGCGGGCCCGTGCTGCACTACCAGGCCGCGTACGACGCGTTCCGCGAGCGGGCCCTCGCGGGCGGGGTGCGGGTCTACAACGCGCTGTCCGGGAAGGCCGACATGGCGGGCAAGGGGTACCTGCTCGACCTGACCGCCGCCGGGTATCCCGTCATCCCGACCGTCGCCCGCGCGGCCGATATGCATCTCTTGCCCGAGGCGGACGAGTACGTGGTCAAGCCGCTGCTCGGCGCCGACTCCATCGGCCTCGAGTTCGTCGGCCACGAGGCGCTGCCCGGCCTGGAGTTCGACGGCATCCTCGTCCAGCCGCGGATCCGCTTCCGGTACGAGGTGTCGTTCTACTTCGTCGACCGCGCTCTCCAGTACGCCCTGTACGCGCCCCGGCCGGACGAGCGGTGGGTCCTCGAACCGTACGAACCCACTGACGCGGACCGGGAGTTCGCGCAGAAGTTCGTCGACTGGAACACCGTCCGCCACGGCATCCAGCGTGTGGACGCGTGCCGCACGCCGGAGGGCGAGCTGCTCCTGGTCGAGCTGGAGGACCTCAATCCGTATCTGTCCCTGGACCTCGTCGACGCGGGCACGCGCGACGCGTTCGTGGCGGCGATGGCGGACTCACTGCGGGGGCTACTGGCCGACGAGGTCTGACGAGGACGGCCGGCTGAAGCGGAGCTTGTCCTCCTCGCGGGCGCCCAGGCGCCGGTAGAAACGGATCGCGCCGTCGTTCCAGACGGGTGTCTGCCACCGGATCTCGGGGCGCGCCCCGGCGCCTCGATCGCGTACGTCTTGACGAGGTGACCCCCGTGCTCGCCGCTGCCCAACGGGCGTACGGCACGCGCATGGTGACCGTCGGCGAGGGCGAGGAGCGCGCCCTGGTCGACAGCCACCGGGAGGGCCGGTGCTGCGGCTGTGTTCGCGGTGCGATCGGACATGGCCCCCCTCATGCAGGGCCGAGGGATCAGGCGTCCGCCCTGTCACGCGCTCGCCGGGGCGAGAGGAACAGCGCGGCCAGTGCCGAACCCACCGCCACCAGAAGGGAGTTGACCAGCACGGCCGTCGAGACTCCGGACAGGACCGCGTCCGGACCGGTCGCCCCGCCCATGCGGGCCGTGGCGATCGCGCTCATCACCGGGATGCCCAGGGTGATGCCGACCTGCTGGGTCATGGTCGCGAGGCCGGTGGCGAGGCCCTGCTCCTCGTCGGGCAGTCCGGACGTGGCCGTCACCATGAAGCCGACGATCACCAGCATGTTGCCGACGCCCCCGACGAACGTGGCCGCGAGGAGCAGCCAGATCCAGGCCCCCGACGTGCCGAGCGCCACCAGGGCGAGCGTGGCGGCGGCCTGGACGGCGCCGCCGACGACGATCGTGGTCCGGTTGCCGAGGCGTCCGACGGCACGGCCGCCGAGCGTGCCGCCGATCACGGTGCCGAGCCCGAGGACGCCGAAGGCGAGCCCGGTCGCGAGCGGTGAGTAGCCGAGGACTTCCTGGAGGTAGAGGGTGAGCAGGAAGACGAGGGACGTCTCGGTGACGAAGGCGATGAGCCCGGCCGCGTTGCCCCAGATCACGGTGCGCCGCCTGAGGATGTGGAGCGGGACGAGGGGCGCGGCGGCCCGCTTCTCGACGAACAGGAAGGCGACGAGGAGCGCGGCGCCCGCGAGCAGCGCGGCCAGGGTCGCGGGGGCGCCCCAGCCGGTCTCGCCGGCCTGCGTGAGCCCGTAGACGAGGAGCAGGAGTCCGCCGGTGACGGCCGCGGCGCCGGGTACGTCGAGGCGCGGGCGCCGGTCCGGGCGCGAGTCGGTGATGACGGACGGGGCGAGGACGAGGACGAGGGCTGCGACGGGGACGTTGACGAAGAACGCCCAGCGCCAGGAGAGCAGGTCGGTGAGCAGGCCGCCGAGGATGGCGCCCGCGGTGAAACCGGCGGACATCAGGGCGCCGTTGAGGCCGAGGGCGCGTTCGCGCAGCGGCCCCTCCTTGAATGCGGTGGTCAGGAGGGCGAGTCCGGCCGGAGTGACGGCCGCGGTCGCGAGTCCCTGCAACACCCTGGCCACGAGCAGGACTTCGGGTGAGGTGGCGAGGCCGCCCAGGAGGGAGGAGGCGCCGAGGACCGCCATGCCGGCGAGGAACAGCCGCTTGCGGCCCACCAGGTCGGCGACGCGGCCGAAGAGGAGCGTGAACCCGGCGGCGGCGAGCGCGAACGCCGTGGCGATCCACTGGAGATGGGAGAGCGAGAAGCCGAGCCCCTCGCCGACGACGGGCAGCGCGACGTTCAGGATCGAGAAGTCCACGGCGATCATGAACTGGGCGCCGAGGAGAAGGGTGAGGACGAGCTTCTGGCGGGCCGTCATGCGTGGGGCTGGTGCGACGGCAGGCGTGGGGACGGTCTGCGTGGGCGCCGACATGGGGCTCCTTAAATGGCTCTGCGTTCCCGTTAAGGCACGTCAAACGTAGCAGAGCAGAGAGCCTTAAGGGAACTATAGTTCCGTTACGTCTCGGCAAGTACCTCGCGTACGTTGTCCCGCACTGTCTCCTGGTCCCGGCGCGCCGCCTCGTACGCGGACCGGTGACGCCCAAGGTCCGCCCGCTGCCGCTCGGACAGCACGGACCACCACACCCCGGCGGTGTTGTGCTCGCGCTTGCACTCGACGTCGGCGACGGCCGTGCCCCGCTCGCGCCGCGTACGCGCCGTGTTGCCGCCGCTGTCGCGTTTCCACGCCTTGTCGCGGAAGGCGCCATCGGGGGTGCCGTACCGCTTGAACCCCTTGTCCACGACGCACTGCGACCACGCCTTGAGCACGCGCCGCATCCGCCGATCCTTCACCGCCGCCTTCTCCAGGACGATCTCCCGCTGCGGGACGTACCCCCACGCGCGGCGCAGGTCCCGCACACCGCGGTAGAGGCGCTTGTCCGCGCGGCCGAGGCAGCCCTCTCCGACTGACGGGCGGACCGAGGGGACTTCAGCGGACCCGCCCGCCGTCCCAGTTGCGCACCTCGGTGACGGCGTCGACCGGCAACGGCCCGTAGATGTGCGGGAATTCATCCGCGCCGGGCTCCGGCGCCTCGAACCTGACGGGCGCGGGCACCCGCTCGCTGTCGATGACCAGCACCACCAGCTCGTCGGGCCCGTCGTACGCGCCGTACAGGAAGTCGGCGACCCTCTGGAGCTGGTGCGCCAGCGAGCAGTGGATGAAGCCCTCTTCGGCGAGGGTCTTGCCGCGCGTGGACATCTCGTAAGCGCCGGACGCGCGGGCCGTGTCCCACAGCGAGCGCTCGGTGATGTGCAGGAGTTCGGTCATGCGCACCAACCTACGAGCTGACGGCTGCGGCGGGGTATCGCATTTCGGCCGGGGGCCTCACCCGAGCCGGGCCGCCCGCAGCTGGAGATAGCGCTGCTCCGGGCGGCTGAGCGTGCCGCTCGCCGCCTCCTGGTAGGCCGCCCGCGCCGCGTCGCGGTCCCCGGCCAGCTCCAGGAGGTGACCCCGCACGGCGGCGAGCCGGTGGTGCCCGCCGAGGGCGTCCGCCAGCTTGTCCGCCTCCCTCAGGCCCGCCTCGGGGCCGTGCACCATGGCGACGGCGACCGCCCGGCCGAGCGCCGCCATCGCCTCCCCCTCAGGCACGATCCGCACGAGCAGGTCGTACAGGGCGAGGATCTGCGGCCAGTCGGTGTCCTCGGCGCGCGCCGCCTCATCGTGCAACGCGGCGATGGCCGCCTGGAGTTGATAGGGGCCCACCGGTCCGTGCGGGAGGGCGAGGGAGACCAGGGCGACGCCTTCGTCGATCTCCGCGCGGTCCCACAGGGTGCGGTCCTGTTCGTCGAGGCGGACCAGTTCGCCCGCCGCGTCGGTACGTGCCGCGCGGCGCGCGTCGGTGAGCAGCATGAGAGCGAGCAAGCCGGTGACCTCGCTGTCGTCGGGCAGCAGCGCCCGCACGGCCCGGGTCAGCCGGATCGCCTCGCGGGCCAGGTCGGCGCGCTGCAACTGGGGCCCCGACGTGGCCGTATACCCCTCGTTGAAGATCAGGTAGAGGACCTGGAGCACGGCGGGCAGCCGCTCGCGCCAGTCCTCGGGCAGGCGGAACCGCACGCCCCGTACGCGCTGCTTGGCGCGGCTGATGCGCTGGGCCATCATCGGCTCGGGGACGAGGTGCGCGCGGGCGATCTCGGCCGTCGTCAGGCCGCCCACGGCGCGCAGGGTGAGGGCGACCTGGGCGGCGGAGGTCAGCTCCGGGTGGCAGCACAGGTAGAGCAGGGTGAGGGTGTCGTCCTCACAGGGGGCGCGGCTCTCGCCGGGCGGCGGGGCCGTGAACGCGTCACGCGGGGTGAGCGCGGCGTCCGCCTCCTCGCGTCTGCGCCGCGCGTCGTCACTGCGCAGCGTGTCGACGAGACGGCGCGAGGCGACCTTGATGAGCCAGCCGCGCGGATTGTCGGGCACCCCGGCGTCGGGCCACTGGCGTGCGGCGGCGAGCAGCGCCTCCTGCACGGCGTCCTCGGCTGCGTCGAAGTGTCCGTAGCGGCGGACCAGCGCGCCGAGGACCTGCGGCGCTTGGCGGCGGAGCAGATCCTCGGTCGACGCGGTCAGCAAAGGTCGCCACCGCTGTCCAGGATCGGGCGGATCACGACGGGGCGGGCGGGTGCGCCCGCGGGGGCGGGGCACTCGGCCACGCGCTTGGCGATCTCGGTGACCCGGTCGAGGTTCTCGCACTCGAGGATCCAGAAACCGGCGAGCAACTCCTTCGTCTCCCCGTAGGGGCCATCACTGATGACGGGCCGCCCCTGGGCGTCCGGGGTGACGAACCGGGTCTTCGCGGGCTCCGCCAGACCTTCGCCGGCGAGCATCTCGCCGGTCTCGGCGAGGTCATCGTTGATCTTCTGCATGTGGGCGAACATCGTCTGGATGTCCTTCTCGCCCCAGGCCGGATTGCCCTCGGACGCCTTGCCCGCCATGGCCTCGTAGTCGAGCTGCGTGCCTGTCACCATCATCAGGTACTTCATTGCTGCACTCCTTCGGCCCGCCGTCCGCCGGGCGCGGGCGGCTTCACTGGAGACGTCGGAGCGGCAGCAGCGTTCTCGACACCGCCCGGAAAAAAATTCTAGCCGGGGATCCCCGGCCTCTTCCTGCTGTACGTCCGCACGATCACGCCGTTGCCGAACGTCCGGTTCTCCTCCAGCGCGAACTCGCCGTTCGCGAAGCCGCAGCCGAACATCGGCATGCCCGAGCCGAACACCAGCGGGTACGTCTTGATCACCAGCTCGTCCACCTCGTCGGCGAGGACGCCGGCGAGCGTCGCGCCGCCGCACAGCCAGATGCCGAACTCGCTGTCTTCCGCCTTCAGTTCGCGGATCTTCCCGACGACGTCATCGGCGACGATCTCCACGTTCGGATCGGGGGACTTCTCGATCGAGCGCGCCGCGACGTACTCGCGCAGGTGCCCGTAGGGGCTGGTCAGGCCGGCGTCGAGGCCGATCTGATAGCTGGCCCGGCCCTGGATGACGGTGTCGAACCGCTTGTTCGCCAGGTGCTCCAGACCGAGGACCCGCCGGCCCTCCGCCGAGATGGTCTCGGGGTACTCGCTCGTGAGGAACTCCAGGAACTCCTCGTCCACGAAGGGCATGAAGGCGTTCGCGTCTCCGTCGGGATCGCCGATGAAACCGTCGATCGACACGGCGACGAAGTAAGTGAGCTTTCGCAAGTGGGTCTCTTTCCGCAGATGACAGGGGTGTCCGGGTCGGCCCTGCGCCGTTTCGGCTTCCTGGCCCGCTCGAACCACTGCAGTTATAGTGCTCCATCTGTAGTGGTTGCAAGAGGTTTCCGGATCTGAGGTTTCCGGATCTACGGTCAAGAGGAGCGCGCAGATGGCACGGAACGCGGAGCGCAGGGTGGCCCTGGTGAACGCCGCGGTGGAGGTACTCGCGGCCGAAGGCGCGCGCGGCCTGACCTTCCGCGCGGTGGACGCGGCGGCGGGCGTCCCCACGGGCACCTCGTCGAACTACTTCACCAGTCGGGACGACCTGCTGCACCAGATCGACGCATGGCTGCACGAGCGGCTGGCCCCGGATCCGGCGGTGGTCGCGGAACTCCTCGATCGGCCGCGGGACCGCGAGCTGGTCGCGGCGTTCATGCACGATCTGCTCGGCCGCGCCCAGCGTGACCGCACCGGCTATCTGGCCATGATGGAGATGCGCCTGGAGGCGGGGCGCCGGCCCGAACTGCGCGCGTCCCTCATGAAATCGCTCCGCGGCGACCTCGACTTCGGGATCTCGTTCCACACCGAGTCCGGGCTCCCCGGCGGCGCGGAGACGGTGACCGTGCTCTATCTCGCCGCGCTGGGGCTCATCCTGGAACACCTGACGATGCCGGGGATGCTGGACGGCGCCGTGCCCGGCGTGAGCGTCCCCGAGGGCCTCATGGACCGGATCGTCCGCACGGTCGTGCCGCAGGAGTAGCCGCCCGCACCCTTCATGGCCGGACCCTGAGCGAGGCGCTCACATCCCTTGCGGATCACGCCACATGGGCCACATCGTCGGCCCGCCCGGCAACGCGATCCCGGTGCCGGTGCACGTGAAGCCGAGCCGCTCGTACAGCCCACGGCTGCGGTCGCTGCTCGCCTCCAGATACGCCGCCCTGCCCTCGCGGTCGCAGCGGTCGAGGACGGGCTGCGTCAGCGCGGTGCCGAGGCCCTGGCCCTGCCGCGCCGGGTCGACGGCGATCATCCACAGGTACTCGTGCGCGCGGTCGCTCGGGTGGGCTCCTGCGGTCAACCGACCGATCTCCTCGACCCGTTCGTTGTCCGGGTCCACGGCGGCGCGCAGTTGCGCGGGGCCGTCGTCGTCCTCGTCCTCAGCCGGGCCGTCCGGCCGGGCCGGCACCGAGAGCCAGAGCGCGGCCGCGGCACCGTCCTCGGTCATGTCGACATATCCCTCGCTCAGGGAGATGTCGATGAAGGCCGCCATGAGTCCGGCGTGCCTGCGGCGCCGGTGCGCCAGGCCGGGGAAGACCCAGCCGCTCACCGGGTCGTCCATGAACGCCTCGTCGAGCAGCCGCACAAGGTCCGCCCGATCGTCCTCCGTGGCCCTCCGGATCGCCACGCCCATGACCCCGCCCCCTCACGTCGCGGCCCGCCTCAACGGGCCGTGTCCCTGCGCCGGTCGGCCGCCACGCGCCGGCCCGCTGCAGCCTAGGCGATCGGTTCCGTACGCGCGTTGCGGGCCCTGCGCTCCTGCCGGAGCGCGGGACCCGCAACGCATGTCAACTCCTCTCCCCTGTTGCCGGTTTCCCCTAGTGGCTGCGCCGCGTCACGAACTCGGCCAGCGACAGCAGTCCGTCCGCGGCCTCCGGCGCCGGGACCGCCCGGGACAGCTGGTGCACCGCCCGGGACATCCGGTCCGCCGCGTGCAGCTGCGCCCAGTCGCGCCCCCCGGCGCGCTCGACGACCAGCGCCATGGCCTCCAGCTCCCCCTCCTTCGGCGGACCGTCGTCCGGTCCCACCACCCCGTAGAGCGCGGCCAGTTCACCGGCCTCCGGCGTTCCCGAGGCCAGCGCCGCCACCACCGGCAGCGACTTCTTGCGCACCGCGAGATCGGCGCCCGCCGCCTTGCCCGTACGGGCCGGATCCCCCCAGATCCCTATGACGTCGTCGATCAGCTGGAACGCGAGCCCGGCCTGTCTGCCGAACCCGTCGAGGGCCGCGACCTCCTCCTCTCCGGCCCCCGCGTACAGCCCCCCGACCGCGCAGGCACAGCCGAGCAGCGCGCCCGTCTTCGCCTCCGCCATGACGAGGCACTCGTCCAGCGTGACCTCGTCCGGTTCGCGCCTCTCCAGGGCGACATCGGCGACCTGGCCCTCGCACAGCTCCATGACACAGGCCGCGATCCGGGCCGCCGCCGGCCGGGCCGCCGGGTGCGGGTCCTCGGCGAGCAGCCGCTGCGCGAGCGCCTGGAGCGCGTCGCCCGCCAGGATCGCGTCGGCGTCCCCGAAGACGGTCCACGCCGTCGGCCGGTGCCTGCGTGTGGTGTCCCGGTCCATGACGTCGTCGTGCAGGAGCGTGAAGTTGTGGACGAGTTCCACGGCCGCGGCCGCCCGCACGGCGAGCTCCGGGGCGCCCCCGAGCGCCCGTACCGCGGCGAGGACGAGCGCCGGCCTGATGGCCTTGCCCGCGTGCTCGGTGGCCGCGGTGCCGTCCGCGTGCTCCCACCCGAAGTGGTAGCGGGCGATGCGGCGCAGCGACGTGGGCAGGGTCTCCACGGCCCCGCGCAGCTCCGGGTCGACCTGCGCCCTGGCCTGCGCCAGGATCACCGCCGCCTCCTGGCCGTCAGCAGCCACCTCTTCGCCCGGTTCCCCTTGCTGCTGCCGCACCATGGACTGCTTCGTCTGCGCCATGAGCTTCAACGCCACCTGCCGATCTCGACGTTCTCCAGGACGCCGAGCGCGTCCGGCACAAGTACCGCCGCCGAGTAGTACGTCGTCACCAGGTACGAGATGATCGCCTGCTCGCTGATGCCCATGAACCGCACCGACAGGCTCGGCTCGATCTCGTCCGGGATGCCCGCCTGCTGGAGGCCGATGACGCCCTGCTCCTCCTCGCCGGTACGCATGCAGATGATCGACGTCGTGCGCGCGTCGGACACGGGGATCTTGTTGCTCGGGAAGATCGGCACCCCGCGCCAGGTCGGGATGCGGTTGCCGCCCACGTCGATGGACTCCGGGACGAGCCCCCGCCTGTTGCACTCGCGCCCGAACGCGGCGATGGCGCGCGGGTGGGCGAGGAACAGCTTCGAGCCCCGGCGGCGGCTGAGCAGCTCGTCCATGTCGTCCGGGCTGGGCACGCCGTCGTGCGGCTGGAGCCGCTGCTCGTATTCGCAGTTGTTGAGCAGGCCGAACTCCCGGTTGTTGATGAGTTCGTGCTCCTGGCGCTCCTTCAACGCCTCGACAGTGAGCCGGAGCTGATGCTCCGTCTGGTTCATCGGCTGGTTGTAGAGGTCCGCCACGCGCGAGTGGATGCGCAGGACGGTCTGGGCGACGCTCAGCTCGTACTCGCGCGGCGCCGCGTCGTAGTCGACGTACGTGCCCGGGAGCACCGCCTCGCCGACGTGGCCGGCGGAGAGGTCGATCTGCTTCTCGCCGAACTTGTTCGCTCGCTGCGCCGGGATGGCCCGCAGCGCTCCCAGGTGGCCGGCGAGGCTCTCGGAGCGCTCCGCGACCTGCTCCAGGTCCTGGCGCGGCAGCGTGAGCACGGTGCACGCGGTCACCGCGCGCGCCGTGTACTCCCAGATGGCGTCCGGGTCGAGCAGCGCCTGCTCGCCGAAGTACGCGCCGTCGGCCAGGACCCCCAGGACCGCGTCGTCCCCGTAGGGACCCGTGCCGACCTTCTCGACCTTGCCGTGCGCGAGCAGGAACACCTCGTCGGCGGAGCTGCCGAACGCGGCGAGCAGCTCGCCCGGCGCGTACTCCCGCTGGCGGCACCGCACCGCGAGCTCCTCGAGTACTTCCTGGTCGCCGTAGTCCCTCAGCACCGGCAGTTCGCCGAGCTCCGCGGGGATGACCCGCACCTGGTCTCCGGCCTTCACGAACGTCAGGCGTCCGTCACCGACCGAGTAGCTGAGCCGCCGGTTCACCCGGTACGTGCCGCCCTGCACATTCACCCAGGGCAGCATGCGCAGCAGCCACCGGGAGCTGATCTCCTGCATCTGTGGCGCGGACTTGGTGGTGGTGGCCAGATTCCGCGCGGCGGATGTGCCGAGACTCTGCTGGGGCCCGGCCTGCTCCGTGCGGACTTCTTCGCCTACCGACATGGGCTTTGCCTCCCGATCAAGAACTGACCTGCGGCGACAAGACTTCCAGCACGCACTGTGGCCAGGCCATTACACAAACGAGCGGGATTGGGCGAGAGTGGACAGGGCACGATGCCCGTTTTTCCGGGTAGGGAACTTCCCGACGGAGGAACTTCAAGATCCCGGCGGGCGTTCAACCGGTACACCGAGGACCGATGACGGGAGACAGCAATGACAGGCTTCCTGGACCGCGCCAAGGAGCAGGCGCAGCGCGGGCTCACACAGGGCAAGCAGAAGCTGGACGAGGTGCAGGCGCAGCGGGCGGGCGGCGACCTCCTGAAGAAGCTGGGCGCCGCGTACTACGCGGAGCGGAAGGGCACGGGCACCACCGAGGCGACCCAGTCCGCGCTCGGAGCCCTGGAGAACCACATCGCGGAGCACGGGGACGGCTGCCTGCGGGCCTGAGTCCGCTCCGCCTCCCTCCCGGTCGGCCCGTAGGCCTGGCTGACCGGAACGGCTCACGATGTCCGGAACGGCTCGCACGCGATGCGAACGAGTAGTTCGGGTGGGCCTGTTCGGGTACAAGCGGCGTACGAGACGGACGCGCCCCGCTTCCGTCGCACCCCGCGAAGGAGGCGGCCGTGGCCCCACCCATGTCCGCGAGCAGTTTCCTGGACGCCCTCACGCGCGAAGGCCTGACGGTCGTCGAGGTCGGCGACTGGAGACACCACAACCGCAACCACAAGGGACCCTGGGGCCCGGTGAACGGCGTGATGATCCACCACACCGTGACGAAGGGCAGCAAGCAGACCGTCGACCTCTGCCGGAAGGGGCACGCGGACCTGCCGGGGCCGCTGTGCCACGGCGTCATCACGAAGGACGGCCGCGTCCACCTCGTCGGCTACGGGCGGGCCAACCACGCAGGTCTCGGCGACGACGACGTGCTGCGGGCGGTCATCGCGGAGAAGGCGCTGCCCCATGACAACGAGGCGAACACGGACGGCAACCGCCACTTCTACGGCTTCGAGTGCGAGAACCTCGGCGACGGCGAGGACCCGTGGCCCGCCGCGCAGCTGGAGGCCATCGAGAGGGCGGCGGCCGCGGTGTGCCGCCATCACGGCTGGACGGAGAGGTCGGTGATCGGCCACCTGGAGTGGCAGCCGGGCAAGGTCGACCCACGCGGCTTCACGATGGCCTCGATGCGGGGGCGCATCCGCGACCGGCTCACGTAGCCGCCCTCCGGCACGCGGCCCGCGGCGACCCGCTTGCACAATGAGCAGGTGACCCCGCACGCCCGCCCGCGCCCGCCTCTGCACCCCCGGCTGCCCTCGCCGGTGGAGCCGGTCGCCGACGACCGGTTCCACCGTCACGGGGTGCGGCTCCTGCTCAAGCGCGACGACCTCATCCACACCGACCTGCCCGGCAACAAGTGGCGCAAGCTGGCCCCGAACCTCGAAGCGGCGACCGCCGCGGGCCACGGCACGCTGCTCACGTTCGGCGGCGCGTACTCCAACCATCTGCGCGCCACGGCCGCCGCGGGCCGTCTCCTCGGCCTGCGGACCATCGGCGTCGTCCGGGGCCAGGAGCTCGCCGGACGGCCCCTGAACGCCTCTCTGGCGCGCTGCGCGGACGACGGCATGCGTCTGCACTTCGTCGACCGGAGGACGTACCGGGAGAAGCGGGATCCGGCCACGCTCGCGCGCATCCTGCGCGAGGTGGCTCCGCCCGATGCCGGGAAGACGCCCTACGTCGTCCCCGAGGGCGGCAGCAACGCCGAGGCCGTGCGCGGCTGCGCGGAGCTCGGGCAGGAGTTGCGCGGGGCCGCCGACGCGGTCGGCGTCGCCTGCGGCACCGGCGGCACGCTCGCCGGACTGGCCGCCGGGCTCGGCGAGGGGCAGCGCGCACTCGGCATACCCGTTCTGAAGGGCGGCTTCCTCGGCGACGAGATACGCACCCTCCAGGAGGCGGCGTTCGGCGGCCCGCGGGGCGACTGGTCCCTGGACGAGCGCTTCCACTGCGGCGGCTACGGCCGCACCACCCCCGCCCTCCTCGCCTTCGCCGAGGACTTCGAGCAGCGCCACGGCGTGCCCGTAGAGCGTCTCTATGTGGCCAAGGTCCTGTACGGGCTGCTCGCCCTCACCGAGGAGGGCGCGTTCGCGCCGGGCACGCGGCTCATGGCCGTCGTGACGGGAACGCCCTCCCCGTAGCGGCCGGTCAGTCGTCGACCTCGCGGTAGGCAGCCGCCTCCTCCAGGTCGAGCTTGCGCAGCAGCGTGCGCATCATCTCGTCGTCGATCCGCCGCTCGTCCCGCATCCGCACGAAGACCTCGCGCTCGGCCGCGATGGCCTCCCGCGTGAGTCGGCGATAGGTGTCGTCGGCGGACTCCCCCGTCACCGGGTTGGCGTGGCCGAGGCGCTCCCACACGGAGTTGCGGCGGCGCTCCAGGACGGTCCGCAGCCGGTCCACGAGCGGCTCGGGCAGACAGTTGCGCTCATCCTCCATCAGCTCGTTCACGCGCTCGTCGGCGGCCTGTGAGGCGGCGTTCTGCGCCTGCGCCTCGGCGAGCGTCTCGGCCTGCGTATCGCGCCCCGGCAGCTTGAGGATCTTGATCAGCCAGGGCAGCGAGAGCCCCTGCACGACGAGGGTGCCGATCACGGTCGTGAAGGTCAGGAAGAGGACCAGGTTGCGAGCGGGAAAGGGGCTCCCGTCGTCGACGACGAGCGGGATGGAGAAGGCGATCGCGAGCGACACGACGCCGCGCATCCCGGCCCAGCTCACCACGAGCGGCCGGCGCCAGTCGCTGTCCCGCTCCCGCTCCCTGATCCGCTTCGACAGGCACCAGGGCAGATAGGTCGCCGGATACGACCACACGAACCGCATCACCACGACGAGTACGAAGACCGCGACGGCGTACCCGAAGGCCTGCCCGACGCTGTACTCGCCGAGGTCCTTCAGGACGACGGGTAGCTGGAGGCCGATGAGCGCGAAGACCGCCGACTCCAGGATGAAGGCGACCACCTTCCACACGGCGGCCTCCTGGAGGCGCGTCTCGAAGTCGACCTGCCAGGCGTGGTGCCCCAGGTAGAGGGCGACCGTGACCACGGCGAGCACTCCGGAGGCGCCGACCTGCTCGGCGGCCGCGTAGGCGACGAACGGGATGAGGAGGGAGAGCGTGTTCTGGAGGATCGCCTCCTTCAGGTGCGTCCGCAGCCAGTGCAGCGGCACCATCAGGACGAGCCCGACGCCGACGCCGCCGACCGATGCCACCAGGAACTCCGTGATCCCGCCCGCCCAGCTCGCGCCCTCCCCGACCGCGGCGGCCAGCGCGACCTTGTAGGCGGTGATCGCGGTCGCGTCGTTCACCAGGGACTCGCCCTGGAGGATCGTCGTGATCCGCGCGGGCAGCCCCACCTTGCGCGCGATGGCCGTCGCGGCGACCGCGTCCGGCGGGGCGATCACCGCGCCGAGCACGAGCGCGGCCGTCAGCGGCAGATCGGGGATCAGCTCGTACGCGAGCCAGCCGACGGCGACGGTCGCGAACAGCACGTACCCGACGGAGAGCAGCGCGACCGGCCTGACGTTGGCCCGCAGGTCGAGGTACGAGCTCTCCAGGGCCGCGGTGTGCAGCAGTGGCGGCAGGATGAGGGGCAGCACGATGTGCGGGTCGAGCGTGTACTGCGGCACTCCGGGCAAGTACGACGCGATGAGTCCGACCGCGACGAGCAGCAGCGGCGCGGGGACCGGGGTCCGGCGCGCGGCCCCCGCGACCGCCGCACTCGCCGCGATCAGTCCCACCAGGGGCAATACGTCCATCAGCCCGTCCCTCCGCCGTCCGCCATGCCGCCGCCCGTCGTAACCTGGCCATCATGAACGAGTGTCCGCACGTCGACGCGCTGCCTCACCCCGAACCCGCGCCACTGAGCGAGACCTGCCTGGAGTGCCTCGCGGCCGGCAGCCACCCGGTACAGCTGCGGCTCTGCCTGGAGTGCGGGCATGTGGGCTGCTGCGACTCCTCTCCCTTGAAGCACGCGACGCAGCACTTCAAGGAGTCGGGCCACGCGGTGATCCGGACGTTCGAGCCCGGCGAGAGCTGGCGCTGGTGCTTCGTGGAGAGCCTGCTCGTCTGAGGACCGCACCGGTTTGCGGTTCGACCGTGCGAGGCCTGGGTACGTCAACCCGGCGCCCGCTCTTTCCAATTGAGCCCGCACACCCTCTAGCCACTGTCCGTACTCATAGGCTTACTATGAGTGACACCAACGGGCCGGGGGTCCCCGGGACAGGAGACTTGGGCGCGCGGTAGCGTCACCGCTGAACACATAGCGCGTCACCCGGGGGACGTACCCTCCGGAGCCGAAAGTGCTTGTACCACCATGGAGGTGAGGGTGTCCCAGATCGCAGGCGAGCCCGGGAATCAGGACTTCGTAGAAGTCCGGCTGCCGGCTGCGGGTGCCTACCTGTCGGTGCTGCGGACGGCCACGGCCGGCCTCGCGGCGCGTTTGGACTTCACCCTCGACGAGATCGAGGACCTCCGCATCGCGGTCGACGAGGCGTGCGCGATCCTGCTCCAGCAGGCCGTGCCCGGCTCGGTGCTCAGCTGCGTCTTCCGCCTCGTCGACGACTCGCTGGAGGTGACGGTCTCGGCGCCCACCACCGACGGCCGAGCCCCGGAGCGCGACACCTTCGCCTGGACTGTGCTGTCGGCCCTCGCGGGCAAGGTGGACTCCACGGTCGCCGACGACAACACCGTCTCGATCAGCCTCTACAAACAGCGCGGCGCGGGTCCCGGGCCGGCGTGACGAACGGGGACGGGCCGGTGCGGGACGAGAAGCACGGCACACAGGACCTCCCGGCCGACGGCGGGGAGGGGATGCGGCGGCTTGCCGACGGCATTCCCGAACAGCAGGCCCGGCCACACCCAGAAGACTCCGCGGACCTCGAACGGCCGGGTCCGCCGGCGGTGGCCGATGCGTCGGAGCAGGCAGAGCCGGCCGGCGGAGAGAAGATCTCCGCAGGACCGGACGCGCGACGGGCGGGATGGATGAGCGAGCACGAGCGACACGGTGAGCAGCAGCGCACGCACGATCCGCGGGACCGCAGCGGCGCACGGCTGATGTTCATCGAGCTGCGCACTCTGAAGGACGGCAGCCCGGAATACGCGGACCTGCGCAATCAGCTGGTCCGCATGCATCTGCCGCTCGTCGAGCACTTGGCCCGCCGCTTCCGCAACCGCGGCGAGCCGCTCGACGACCTGACCCAGGTCGCCACGATCGGCCTGATCAAGTCGGTGGACCGCTTCGACCCGGAGCGCGGCGTGGAATTCTCCACGTACGCGACGCCGACGGTCGTCGGGGAGATCAAGCGGCACTTCCGCGACAAGGGCTGGGCGGTGCGCGTCCCGCGGCGTCTTCAGGAGCTGCGTCTCGCGCTGACGACGGCGACGGCCGAGCTGTCCCAGCTGCACGGCCGCTCTCCCACGGTCCACGAGCTCGCCGAGAAGCTGGCGATCTCGGAGGAGGAGGTCCTGGAGGGCCTGGAGTCGGCCAACGCGTACTCCACGCTGTCCCTGGACGTCCCCGACACGGACGACGAGTCGCCCGCCGTGGCGGACACGCTGGGATCCGAGGACGAGGCGCTTGAGGGCGTCGAGTACCGCGAGTCCCTCAAGCCGCTTCTGGAGGACCTGCCGCCGCGCGAGAAGCGGATCCTGCTCCTTCGCTTCTTCGGGAACATGACCCAGTCGCAGATCGCGCAGGAGGTCGGCATCTCCCAGATGCACGTCTCGCGCCTGCTGGCCCGCACCCTGGCCCAGCTTCGGGAGAAGCTCCTCGTCGAGGAGTGAGACCCAGGGCGTGCGGGCCGGCTACTTCTGGTTCTGCTTCTGTACGGCGCCCGGGGCCGGCGTCGTGATGCCGAGCGCCCGGGTGGTGGCCGGGTTCACCAGGAGCACCAGGGCCGTCACCGCGACGACGGCGAGCGCGATCCCGCCGGGGATCATCACGCTGTCGGCCTGGAGCAGCGTGTAGGCGACCGGCAGCGCCATGATCTGCGTGATGATCGCGGGCCCCCGGCTCCAGCTGCGCCGCTTCAGGAGGCCGCGCGCCGCGATCAGCGGCAGCAGCGCGAGGACGGCGAGCGTGACACCGCCGGTCACGGCCTGCTCGGGGTCGTCGGGGTGACCCGCGAGGCCCATGACGAGCAGGCAGACGCCACCGACGAGCAGGGCGGCACCCTCGAGCCCGGCCAGCGCGGCGGCCGCGGTCAGCCGCCCGGGGCGCGGGCCGTCCTCGGTGGTCGCGGCGTCGTCGGGGCTGGGGTTCTGCTCTGAGGTCACCCAAGCAGGGTAGCCCTCGGCCGATACCTCGCGGCCGCCCTGGGTGGAGCCCGCGGCGGCCCCGGTCTCTTACCCGACTCCTACCTCGGTCTGGGCCGAGTACCGCTCGGTAGGTACCCTGCATCGCATGCGTGCACTTCTTGTGGTCAATCCGGCGGCAACCACCACCAGTGCGCGCACGCGTGACGTACTGATCCACGCACTCGCGAGCGAGATGAAGCTCGAGGCGATCACCACGGAGTACCGCGGGCACGCCAGGGACCTCGGCCGGCAGGCCGCGGAGAGCAAGGACATCGAGCTGGTCGTGGCCCTCGGCGGCGACGGCACGGTCAACGAGGTCGTGAACGGCCTGCTGCACCACGGCCCGAATCCGGACCGTCTTCCCCGCCTCGCCGTCGTCCCCGGCGGCTCCACCAATGTCTTCGCCCGCGCTCTCGGTCTGCCGAACGACGCGGTGGAGGCGACGGGCGCCCTGCTCGACGCGTTGCGCGAAGGCCGGGAGCGAACGGTGGGCCTGGGTCTCGCGGGCGGCACGCCGGGCACGGAGGACGAGGCCGCCCCGTCCCGGTGGTTCACGTTCTGTGCCGGTCTCGGGTTCGACGGAGGCGTCATCGGCCGGGTCGAACAGCAGCGCGAGCGCGGCAAGCGATCGACACACGCGCTCTATTTGCGTCAGGTCGTACGCCAGTTCCTCGGGGAACACGACCGCCGGCACGGCGCCATCACACTGGACCGGCCGGGTGAGGACCCCGTCACCGATCTGGTCCTGTCCATAGTCTGCAATACCTCCCCATGGTCATATCTGGGGAACAGGCCGCTCTACGCGTCCCCTCAGGCGTCCTTCGACACCGGCCTTGACGTGCTCGGACTCAAGAAATTGTCCGCCCCTTCGGTGGCCCGTTACGGCACCCAGCTGCTCACCTCGACGCCCGACAGGGGACCCCACGGGAAGAACGCCGTCACCCTGCACGACCTGACCGACTTCACCTTGCAATCGAAGGTCCCCCTGCCCCTCCAGATGGACGGTGACCATCTGGGGCTGCGAACGAGCGTGACGTTCACAGGCGTACGCCGTGCACTGCGTGTGATTGTGTGAGCGGAAGAGCCTAAAGTCCTTTATCTCGAACGTTTGGGCCAGGATCCACCCCATAGAAGTACGGCTGTGACCTAGCCGACACCGAGGAATCAAAAAAAACTTTCCTGAAGGGGTTGTATCCGCCGCCGAGGTTTGCGAATCTCTACATGGCGCTCGGGACGGCCCGCAACATCGGCCCCACAGAGAGCCCGAACCCCCTCCTCAACACACAGGACATCGTCGCAGATGTGACGAAAGTCCCTTCCGTTGTCGGGGGATTCGTGAAAGCGTTCACATTCACAAGCAATCCACACGTAATACCAAGGAGAGGTAGCAGCCATGGACTGGCGTCACAACGCCGTTTGCCGCGAGGAAGACCCCGAGCTCTTCTTCCCTATCGGCAACACCGGTCCTGCGCTGCTGCAGATCGAGGAAGCCAAGGCCGTCTGCCGTCGTTGCCCCGTCATGGAGCAGTGCCTGCAGTGGGCGCTCGAGTCCGGCCAGGACTCCGGCGTCTGGGGTGGCCTCAGCGAGGACGAGCGCCGCGCAATGAAGCGTCGCGCCGCCCGCAACCGTGCTCGCCAGGCCAGCGCCTGACGCCCACGCCCCCACGAGCCTGAGCCCGGCGGCGCGTACAGCGAGTACGCAACTCCCGCCCCCGAGCCGCAGCGCGCAGTACCCCCGATGCTCCACCCAGGCTCAGCCCGGGATGTAGACCCGGGCAACGCGAACAGTGAGCCCCGGACCCAACGGTCCGGGGCTCACTGGCGTTTGCGGTCGTGTCGATCCGGCGTTTGCGGCTTTGTCGACGTGTCGGCGCGGCGCCCGTCGGCGCCGGGCCGGCTACTTGTCGGCGGCCACCGGGATGTCGAGGACGACCTGGGTGCCGCGGCCGGGCGCCGGGACCATGTCGAACGATCCGCTCAACTCGCCCTCGACCAGGGTGCGTACGATCTGCAGGCCCAGGTTGCCGGCGCGCTTCGGGTCGAAGCCCTCGGGCAGGCCGACGCCGTCGTCGGTGACGGTGATCAGCAGGCGGGCGTCCTTGGTGGTGCCGCCGCGCACCGCGGAGACCTCGACGGTGCCGGTGTCGCCCTGCCGGAAGCCGTGTTCCAGGGCGTTCTGCAGGACTTCGGTGAGGACCATCGACAGCGGGGTGGCGACCTCGGCGTCCAGGATGCCGAAGCGGCCGGTGCGCCGGCCCGTGACCACGCCCGGCGAGATCTCCGCGACCATGGCGAGCACCCGGTCGGCGATCTCGTCGAACTCCACGCGCTCGTCCAGGTTCTGGGAGAGCGTCTCGTGGACGATGGCGATGGAGCCGACGCGGCGCACCGCCTCCTCCAGGGCCTCGCGGCCGCTGTCGGAGTCGATGCGGCGGGCCTGGAGGCGGAGCAGGGCCGCGACGGTCTGGAGGTTGTTCTTCACCCGGTGGTGGATCTCCCGGATGGTCGCATCCTTGGTGATCAACTCCCGTTCGCGACGGCGCAGTTCGGTGACGTCGCGCAGCAGGACGAGCGAACCGATGCGGGTGCCCTTGGGCTTGAGGGGGATCGCACGGAGCTGGATCGACCCCTCCTCCCCCTCGATCTCGAACTCGCGCGGGGCCCAGCCGCTGGCCACCTTGGCGAGCGCCTCGTCCACGGGGCCGCGCGACGGGGCGAGCTCGGCCGTCGTGCGGCCGAGGTGGTGCCCGACCAGGTCGGCGGAGAATCCGAGCCGGTGGTACGCGGAGAGCGCGTTCGGCGACGCGTACTGGACGACGCCGTCCGCGTCGAGGCGGATGAGGCCGTCGCCGACGCGGGGGGATGCGTCCATGTCGACCTGCTGGCCCGGGAACGGGAAGGACCCGGCCGCGATCATCTGGGCGAGGTCGGAGGCGGACTGGAGGTAGGTCAGTTCGAGGCGCGACGGGGTGCGGACCGTGAGCAGGTTCGTGTTGCGGGCGATCACGCCCAGGACGCGGCCTTCCCTGCGTACGGGGATGGACTCGACCCGTACCGGGACCTCCTCGCGCCACTCGGGGTCGCCCTCGCGGACGATGCGGCCCTCGTCGAGGGCGGCGTCCAGGAGCGGGCGGCGGCCGCGCGGGACGAGATGGCCGACCATGTCGTCCTGGTACGAGGTGGGGCCGGTGTTGGGCCGCATCTGCGCCACGGAGACGTAGCGGGTGCCGTCGAGCGTGGGGACCCACAGCACGAGGTCGGCGAAGGAGAGGTCGGAGAGCAGCTGCCACTCCGAGACCAGCAGGTGCAGCCACTCGAGGTCGGTGTCGCCGAGGGCCGTGTGCTGGCGTACGAGGTCGTTCATGGAGGGCACGGAGCCGAGGGTACCTGGCGGGTCCGGGCGCCAGAGCCTGCCGTCACATTCCCGTCGTCCGCCCGAGGGCCGGGCCGGGCGGCGCCTGGTGCGTGCGATCGCAAGGCGCCGGAGCGTCCTAGTAGCGGAGCTACTCGGGCGTTTCGGCAACGCCGCGAGCGTGCGGGCCAGGCGTCGCCCGGCACCCGCGGGCCGCGGCGCCTGGGAGGGACCCTCAGCCCTCCCGGCACCGCAGCCCGGAGTTGCAACAGCCGTCGGGTGTGCGGTCCCGTCCGGCCATGTGAGGACCCGCCGCAGTCAGGGCAGAGAGCGCCGGCTCCTCGGTCCGTCCTCCTGTGCGGGGAGGGCGGAGGCTTTTACCATCGCATTGTGGACTAGACCATTCTGTCATGTCTATGCGTTGGACAATGTTTGTTGTTGTCGCCCCCACCCAGCGTGCCAGAGCCGCCGCGTCGGTGTCGGGTGGAGGCTCCCGTTCCGCGTTACAAGGCCGGATTCGGGCCTCGAAAGCGGTGAGGCTCGCCGAATTCTATGGCAGCGCCGGAGAAGGCGGTGGGGGTCAGTGCGTCTCCGTCACCTTCGCCAGGGCGCGTGGCGCGTCCGGGTCCTGGCCGCGGGCGATGGTGACCTCGTACGCGAGGAACTGGAGCGGGATGATCTCCAGTACCGGCTGGACCTCCTCCGCGACGCCCTCGGTCGGCAGGACGAAGCCGGCCGACGCCTGGTCCACCTGGGCCTGGGGGCCGATGACGACAAGGTCGGCGCCTCGGCCCCGCAGCCGGTCGAGGACGGGCTGGAGCATGCGGCCGCCCTTGCCGTCCGTGACGACGGCGATGACCGGCGAGATGTTGTCGACCATGGCGAGCGGGCCGTGCAGCAGGTCGGCGCCCGAGTAGGACAGGGCCGGGATGTAGCTGGTCTCCATGAGTTTCAGGGCGGCCTCCTTGGCCGTCGGGTAGCCGTAGCCGCGCGAGGTGATCACCATGCGGTTCGCGAAGCGGTAGCGGGAGGCGAGGGTGCGTACCTCGTCCTGGCGGGCCAGGAGCTGCTGGGCGAGGCCGGGCAGCACGCCGGCGGGCGAGCCGTCGCCGCCGCGCAGGCCCTCGACGAAGAGGTAGAGCGCGAGCAGGGACGCGGTGTACGTCTTCGTGGCCGGGAGCGCCTTCTCGGGTCCCGCCATGATGTCGATGTGATGCTCGGAGACGGCGGCGAGCGGCGAGTCCGGGTTGTTCGTCACCGCGAGGGTGATCGCGCCGGCCGCGCGGGCCGCCTTCGTGGAGGCCACCAGGTCGGGCGAACCGCCCGACTGACTGACGGTGACGGCAAGGACGTCGCGCAGGTCGGGCCGGGCGCCGTACGCCGTCGTGGTGGACATGGAGGCCAGGCCGCAGGGCATCCCGAGCCGGATCTCCAGGAGGTACTTCGCGTACAGGGCGGCGTTGTCGGAGGTGCCGCGGGCGGTGAGCAGGACGAAGCGGGGCGACTGTGCCGCGACGCGCCGGGCGACCTCGTGGATGCGGGGACCGCCGGTGTCCAGGAGGCGGCGCAGCACCTCGGGCTGCTCGGCCATCTCGCGGGCCATGATCCGGCCCGGCTGCTCGCTCTTCGGGGCCGACGGGGTGGCGGTCATGCGGACTCCTCCGGAGGGGCGGTCGCGAGGGCGGCGGGCTGGGCACGGCCGGCGGCCGGGCTCCTCCTTGCGCGCCTCTTTCCACTCTGGCGGCTGAGGCGGGCGCGCGCCCGGCCGAAGCGGCGGCTTCGAGGTGCCGTCGGAGCGGGGAGCGCCGAGCATGGTCGGACGGCGTCGTACGCCCCGTGACCGGCCGGGCCGCCTCTGCTAGATTGGTCTATACCACATGCGCAACATCGCACCCTCGACCAGATCGGCAGGCCCAGCGTGGAAGTTGTGATCGTCCCGGACGCCAAGGCAGGCGGCGAGCTCATCGCCGAGGCGATGGCCCAGCTGCTGCGGCGCAAGCCCGACGCCCTGCTCGGCGTGGCCACCGGCTCGACCCCGCTGCCCATCTACGAGGCGCTGGCGGCCAAGGTCCGCGGCGGCGAGGTCGACGCCTCGAAGGCCCGTATCGCCCAGCTCGACGAGTACGTGGGTCTGCCGACCGGACACCCCGAGTCCTACCGGGCGACCGTGCTGCGCGAGGTCGTCGAGCCGCTCGGTCTGAGCGAGGGCTCCTTCATGGGCCCGGACGGCAGCGCCGATGACGTGCAGGCGGCCTGCGAGGCGTACGACAAGGCGCTCGCGGCGGCCGGCGGTGTGGATCTCCAGCTGCTCGGCATCGGCACCGACGGACACATCGGCTTCAACGAGCCGTGCTCGTCGATCGCCTCCCGCACGCGGATCAAGACGCTGACACAGCAGACCATCGCGGACAACGCGCGCTTCTTCGACGGCGACCTCGGCCAGGTGCCGCGCCATGTCATCACGCAGGGCATCGGCACGATCCTGGAGGCGCGGCATCTGGTGCTGCTCGCCACGGGTGAGGGCAAGGCGGATGCCGTGGCGGCGACCGTCGAGGGGCCGGTGGCCTCTGTGGTGCCCGCGTCGGCGCTTCAGCTGCACCCGCACGCGACGGTTGTCGTCGACGAGGGGGCGGCGTCGAAGTTGAAGCTTGCCGACTACTTCCGGCACACGTACGTGAACAAGCCCGACTGGCAGGGGCTGTAAGCGAGTTCGGGACGACATGTCGGTGCCGGTCACCCCTGGTGAGGGGTGACCGGCACCTTCGCGTTCGTCGTCCGCGGGAGGCGGGTCGCTCGGCTCACCCGGCGACGATCACCTCGGCGGCGGCCAAGCCGCACACCCGGGCCGCGCCGTGTGTCGCCACGTGGAGGGCTCCCCGGGGTGGCGCCTGCGGTACGCCCATCTCGACCACGACCGTGTCGGGGCGGGCCGCGAGGAGCGTGTCCAGCGACTGAGCCATCCACGCGTGCCGATGGGCGTCGCGGACCACGGCGACGATGCGCCTCTCCCCCGCCGCGGCCAGGGCGGCGGCGCCCGCGTCGGCGCCGGAGAAGCTGCCGGTCTCCGTGCCGGGCAGCAGCCGCTCCAGTTCGGCGGCGACGCCCCACGGCGTCTCGTCGCCCACGGCGATATTGGCGACGGGCGTGAAGGCGGCGACGTACGGCGCCTCGGTGACCGGGGCCGCGTGCTCACCGCGCGTGACGGTCACCGCCCGCCGCGCCGCGACCAGTCCGGTGCCGGTGTCGGGCGCGCCCCCCGAGCGCTCGGCCGCGCCCGCCGCCGTGGCCCACCGGGCGAGCGAGCGCACCCGCGCCGCGGCGTCGGCGAGCCGTTCCTCGGGCAGATCGCCCGCGTGCACCGCGGCGACCAGCGCGTCCCGCAGCCGCAGCACCGTGTCGTCGTCGGCGAGCCCGCCGCCGACGCAGATGGCGTCGGCGCCGGCCGCGATGGCGAGGACGCTGCCGCGCTCGATGCCGTACGTGGCGGAGATGGCCTGCATCTCCATGCCGTCGGTGACGATCAGCCCCTCGTAACCCAGCTCCTCGCGGAGCAGACCGGTGAGGATGCGGCGCGAGAGGGTCGCGGGGCGGTCCGGGTCCAGGGCGGGGACCAGGATGTGGGCGCTCATCACCGCGCGCGTGCCGGCCGCGATCGCCGCGCGGAACGGCGCGAGTTCACGCTCGTGCAGCACCTCGAGCCCCACGTCGATGCGGGGCATGTCGTGGTGCGAGTCGACGGCGGTGTCGCCGTGGCCCGGGAAGTGCTTGGTGCAGGCGGCGACGCCCACGGACTGGAGCCCGGTGACGTAGGCGGCGGTGTGGCGCGAGACGAGGCCGGTGTCGGCGCCGAAGGACCGTACGCCGATGACCGGGTTGGCCGGGTTGGAGTTGACGTCCGCGGACGGGGCCCAGTTGAGGTTGACGCCGCAGGCGGCGAGGCGGCGGCCGAGTTCGGCGGCGACGGACCGGGTGAGCTCCACGTCGTCGACGGCGCCGAGGGCGTGGTTTCCGGGGAACGAGGAGCCGGAGCGCACCTCCAGGCGGGTCACGTCCCCGCCCTCCTCGTCGATGGCGACCAGGACGTCGTCGCGCTCGGCGCGCAACTGGGCCGTCAGGGCGGTCAGTTGCTCGGGCGAGGCGATGTTGCGGCCGAACAGGCCGACGGAGGCCAGGCCTTCGGCGAGCCGGCGCAGCAGCCAGTCGGGGGCGCTGGTGCCGGTGAAGCCGGGCTGGAGGACGGTGAGCGCGTCACGGGTGAGGGTGTCGGTGCCGCGTGCGGTGAGTGTCGTCATCTGGCGGTGTTATCCCTTCACGGCGCCGTCGGTGAGGCCGCTGACAGCCCTGCGCTGCAGGAAGACGAAGAGGATCAGGATCGGGATCGCGAAGAGCGAGGACGCGGCCATGGTCGCACCCCAGTCGTCGCCGAACGCGGTCTGGAAACTGGAGAGCCACAGCGGCAGCGTCTGCGCTTCGGGCGACTTGTTGAGGACGAGGACCATCGGGAACTCGTTCCAGGCGGTGATGAAGCCGAACATCGACGTCGACATCAGGCCGGGCGCGAGCAGCGGCAGGATCACCCTGCGGAAGGCCTGCATGCGGGTGCAGCCGTCGACCATCGCGGACTCCTCCAGCTCCCTGGGCACGGCGGCGACGAAGCCGCGCAGCGTGAGGAGTGTGAAGGGCAGGATCATCACCATGTAGAAGAGGGTCAGCGGGACGAGGCTGTTGAGCATCGACGCGTCGCGCACGATCATGTAGATCGCGATGACCATGACTTCCCAGGGCGCCATCTGGGCCAGCATGAACCCGATGATGAAGCCGCGGCGGCCCTTGAACCGCATCCGCGCGAGGGCGAACGACGCGGCCAGGCCGATGACCAGCGAGAAGACGACCGCGAGCACGGTCACGGTGACCGAGTTGCGTACCAGCGTCCAGAAGTTGTCGGCGCCGAACGCCGTCCTGAAGTGCTCGAACGTGATGTCGGTCGGGAACCAGACGGGGTTCTCGCTGATGATGTCGCCGGTCGGCTTGAGCGACGTGGCGAACATCCAGTAGACCGGGAAGACGAAGCCGATGAACAGGATCACGGCCACCGCATTGGGCCAGGCGCGGCGGAACGTCGACGACGCAGAGCGCTTCACTGCTCGTCCTCCTCTTGCTTGAGCACGATCCGGAGGTAGTAGGCGGTCAGCACGAGCAGGATCAGGATCGTCAGGACGGCGATCGCCGCGCCCATGCCGAAGTGCTGGTTGCCGACGCCCTCGATGTACGCGTACACGGGCAGGATCTCGGTGAGCCGGTCGGGGCCGCCGCCGTTGATCGTGAAGACCTGGACGAACGCCTTGAAGACCCAGATGATCTCGAGGAACGTCGTCGCGTAGAGGAAGGGCCGCAGATACGGCAGCGTGACCGAGAGGAAGCTCTTCCAGGGGCCGGCGCCGTCGAGGGACGCGGCTTCGTAGAGCTCCTTGGGGATGGTGGTCGTCGCGGCGTAGAGGTTGATCGCGACGAACGGGATCGACATCCAGACGATCAGCACGGTGACGACGAAGAACGTCGACATCTGGCTGCCGGTCCAGCTGTAGTCGGCCATGGAGTGCCAGCCGAGCTTGTCGAGGACCCAGTTGACGACACCGAAGCGCTCCGCGAACAGCCACTGGTAGACGGTGGTCGCGGCGACGACGGGCATCGCCCAGGCGAGCACGAGCCCGACCAGGAGCAGGACGCGCATGCGCCTGCCGAGCCGGGCGAGGAGCAGGCCGACGAGGGTGCCGATCACCATGATCAGGACGGCGTTGACGAGGGTGAAGACGATGGAGCGTCCGGTCACCCGCCAGAAGTCCGAACTGGTCAGTACCTCTTGGTAGTTGTCGAAGCCGTTCCACTCGGTGACATGCTGGATCAGCTGCCCCATGTTGAGGTTCTGGAACGACAGGAGCCCGTCCTTGAGCAGCGGCCAGCCGAGGAGCAGCACGGTGGCCGCGACCGCGGGAAGCAGCAGCAGATAGGGCGCGAGCGCCCCGGCCCGTGCGCGGGCCTGCTTTCTCGGTCCGCCGGTTCCCCCGCCGTCCGCTTGTCGGACCTCCGCCGGACCGGAGGGCGGCCGTTCGGTCTGCACGGTCATGCTCGCCATCTCTTTTCTGGGCCTGCCGGGACGCCGTGAACCCCGCGGGGCGGAGGGCGTATGGACGCTCTCCGTCCCCGCGGGGCCTGTTGCTGCCTTAACTCTTCTGCGAGAGGCGCTTGTTGAACTCGGCCTCGACCTGCTTGGCGGCGGCGGCCGGGGACTTACCCTTCAGCACCGCGGTCATGTAGGTCTTGACCGGGTTGGGAGCGTTCTCGACCGGGGCCCACTCCGGGATCAGCGGGGTGGTGCCACCGCCGGCGGCGGCGGGAGCGGCGGCCTCGGCGGCCGCGTTGCCCTTGAGGTTGGACTGCAGCGCCTCCTTGTTGGGGATCACGCCGCCTTCCTTGGCGAGCTGGCCCTCGAACCGGTCGGAGAGCGCGATCTTCAGGAACTCCTTGGCGAGGTCCTGCTTCTTGCTGCCCGCGGCAACGGCGAGGTTGGAGCCGCCGAGGAAGACGCCCTCGGGCTTGTCCGCCGTGGCGCCCGGAACGGTGAAGTAGCCGATCTCTTTCTCGATCTTCGGGTTGGCCTTGATGGCGAGGCCGGACTCCCAGCCCATGCCGATGAAGGAGCCGGTCTTGCCCTTGGCGAAGACCTCGGCCTGCTGCGGGGTGGCCTCGTCCTTGTCCTTGGGGGCCTTGGACAGCGCCTGGAACTTCTTGTACGTCTCCATGGCGGCGCCCACCTTGGGGTCGGCCAGGTTGGAGACATACTTGTCGCCGTCCTTCTTGACGAGCTCGGCGCCCTCACCGATGGTCAGGCCGACGAAGTGGTACCAGTTCTGCCCGGGCAGGTAGATCGGCTCGGCGTCCGTCTTCTTGCCGATGGTCTCGAGGTCCTTGTAGAACTCGTCGCGCGTCTTGGGGAGGTCCTTGATGCCGGCGTCGGCCCAGATCTTCTTGTTGTAGATGACGACGCGGTTCACGACGAACCACGGGGCGGCGTACTGCTTGCCGTCCGAGACCGCGGACTTGTTCATCGACTCGGCCCAGTCGGCGCCGAGGGACGACTTGAGGTCGGAGAGGTCGGCGAGGCCGCCGGTCTTGGCGTAGGCGGGGGTCTGCGTGTTGCCGACCTCGAAGACGTCCGGCGGGTTCTCCTCGGACAGGGCGGTGGTCAGCTTCTGCTGGATGCCGTTCCACTGCTGGATCTCGATCTTCAGCTTCGCGCCGGTCTTCTTCTCGAAGGCCGCCGTGACGTCCTTCTGCCAGGTGTCCGGCGTGGAGCCGTCCATGGCCCACACGGTCAGCGTCTGGCCCTTGTAGCCGTCGGCGCCGGCCTTCTTGTCCGTGCTGCCGTCATCACCACTGCCACAAGCCGCGATCGAAACCAACATGCCCGCGACACCGATAGCCGCAATGAGCCTGCGCTTCACGTCACCCTCCTCAGGGATGCCAGCAACCCCCCGCCCACAACGACGGATACGACGAACACAACAAACTCGACGTGGTACTGCACGTGGGACTGGGACCTGGTCTTTAATGGTGTAGACCAGTACCCGGAGCTTGGCCTAGACCTTTAGGGGTGTCAAGGGTGTATAAGAAGGGCTGTCACGTCCGTTATCGGACCGACACCTGAGGGAGCACGACTCCCTCAGACAGGGCCGTGCCACGATGTGAGCCGCGACAGACGGAGGAGCCGGTGACGGCAGCACCACAGGAGCCGGGAAGGCGGACCATGGGCACCCATGCGGGCAGCAGCGGAACCGATGCGGGCGGCGCCACGACGGCGGAGGCACCCGCAGCGGGCCGCACCGCGCGTGTGCCCAAGTACTACCGCCTGAAGCGGCACTTGCTGGACATGACCGAGACGCTGCCCCCGGGCACGCCGGTCCCGCCCGAGCGCACCCTCGCCGCCGAGTTCGACACCTCCCGCACGACCGTGCGCCAGGCCCTTCAGGAACTGGTCGTCGAGGGCCGGCTCGAGCGCATTCAGGGCAAGGGCACGTTCGTCGCCAAGCCCAAGGTCTCGCAGGCTCTGCAACTGACCTCGTACACCGAGGACATGCGCGCCCAGGGCCTGGAACCCACCTCGCAGCTCCTGGACATCGGCTATGTGACCGCCGACGACACCCTCGCCGGACTTCTCGACATCACGGCGGGCGGGCGCGTCCTGCGCATCGAGCGGCTCCGCCTCGCGAGCGGCGAGCCGATGGCCATCGAGACGACGCATCTGTCGGCCAAGCGCTTCCCCGCGCTGCGCCGCTCCCTGGTCAAGTACACGTCCCTGTACACGGCGCTCGCCGAGGTCTACGGCGTACGCCTGGCCGAGGCCGAGGAGACCATCGAGACGTCCCTGGCGACCCCGCGCGAGGCGGGCCTGCTCGGCACGGACGTGGGCCTGCCCATGCTGATGCTGTCGCGGCACTCCGTGGACGGCACGGGGCAGCCCGTCGAGTGGGTGCGCTCGGTGTACCGGGGCGACCGCTACAAGTTCGTGGCCCGCCTCAAGCGCCCGACGGACTGACGGGCGTCGCACGCGAAGCCGCTGGTGCCGACCGAGAAGTCGGCACATGAACGGCATGTCGGCCACCCTTTGTCCGTTATCCGGACAGGGCTTCCATACGACGAGATCGTCGCCTAGATTTCCGCCACGTTAAGCATGAGATAAGCGGGATCAGCGAGGGGACGGACCGCCGTATGTCGGATGTGCCTGAAGTGAAACGGCCGGTGGTCACGCCGGTGCGAGTGGTCATTGCCCTGTGCCTCGTCGCCCCGTTCGTGGCGATGCTCTGGGTCAGCTCCTACGCGAAGGTCGACCCGGCCTTCATCGGTATTCCGTTCTTCTACTGGTACCAGATGCTGTGGGTCCTCATCTCCACGGCGCTGACGATGATCGCGTACAAGCTGTGGCAGCGTGACCAGCGCGCCCGGAAGACGGGTGGGCAGGCATGAACGGCGGAGTCAACGGCGTCGCGCTCGGCGTCTTCATCTTCTTCTTCATCGCCGTCACGGTCATGGGCTTCCTGGCCGCGCGCTGGCGCAGAGCCGACAGCGCGCAGAGCCTCGACGAATGGGGCCTGGGCGGACGGTCGTTCGGTACCTGGGTCACCTGGTTCCTGCTCGGCGGCGACCTCTACACGGCGTACACCTTCGTGGCCGTCCCGGCGGCGATCTACGCGGCCGGCGCCTCCGGCTTCTTCGCCGTGCCCTACACGATCCTCGTCTACCCGCTGATCTTCACCTTCCTGCCGCGCCTGTGGTCGGTGTCGCACAAGCACGGCTATGTGACGACCTCCGACTTCGTGCGCGGCCGCTTCGGCTCCAAGGGCCTGTCCCTGGCCGTCGCCATCACGGGCATCCTCGCCACGATGCCGTACATCGCGCTCCAACTGGTCGGTATCCAGGCCGTCCTGGACGTGATGGGCGTCGGCGGCGACGAGTCGACCAACTGGTTCATCAAGGACCTGCCGCTGCTCATCGCGTTCGCGGTGCTCGCCGCGTACACGTACTCGTCGGGTCTGCGGGCGCCCGCGCTGATCGCGTTCGTCAAGGACGGCCTGATCTACCTCGTCATCGCCGTCGCGATCATCTACATCCCGATCAAGCTGGGCGGCTTCGACGCCATCTTCCACGCGGCGAACGAGAAGTTCGCGACGCCCAACCCGGCGACGGGCAAACCGGTCGGATCGCTCGCCCCGGCACCGGCCGGGCAGTGGACGTACGCGACGCTGGCCCTCGGCTCGGCGCTGGCGCTCTTCATGTACCCGCACTCGATCACGGCGACGCTGTCCTCGCGCAGCCGCAACGTGATCCGCCGCAACACCACCATCCTGCCGCTGTACTCCCTGATGCTGGGCCTGCTCGCGCTGCTCGGCTTCATGGCGATCGCGGCAGGGATCAAGGTGCAGAACGGGCAGCTGGCGATCCCGCAGCTCTTCGAGGACATGTTCCCCGACTGGTTCACGGGCGTCGCGTTCGCGGCCATCGGCATCGGCGCGCTGGTGCCCGCGGCGATCATGTCCATCGCCGCGGCGAACCTGTTCACCCGCAACATCTACAAGGACTTCATCAAGCCGGACGCGACGCCCGAGCAGGAGACCAAGGTCTCCAAGCTGGTCTCGCTCCTGGTGAAGGTGGGCGCCCTCGCCTTCGTCCTCACCATGGACAAGACCGTCGCGATCAACTTCCAGCTCCTGGGCGGCATCTGGATCCTCCAGACCATGCCGGCCCTCGTCGGCGGCCTGTTCACCCGCTGGTTCCACCGCTGGGCGCTGCTCGCCGGCTGGGCGGTCGGCATGGTCTACGGCACGCTCGCCGCGTACGGGGTCGCGTCGCCGACGCAGAAGCACTTCGGCGGCAGCGCCAAGGAGATCCCGGGCATCGGCGAGATCGGCTACATCGGCCTCACGGCGTTCGTCATGAACGTGGTGGTCACGGTGGTCCTCACCTTCGTCCTGAAGGCACTGAAGGCCCCTGAGGGCGTCGACGAGACGTCCGCGGCGGACTACACGGCGGACGCCGGCGACCCGGGCGTCCTGAAGAAGCTGCCGGAGGCGACGGCGGGAGCCGGCGGGCACTGACCCGAATTCCCCGACGCAGCACGGGCCGCCGGATTCCTCCGGCGGCCCGTTGCCGTACCGCGGGTTCATGAAGCCTCGTAGAGGTCCTTCCCCACCCGCCGCGCCGCCTCGGCGGCCGAGGACGGCGTCAGGGGCCTGTCCGTGCCACCAGCAGTACGGCGGCACAGGCCGTTCCCCGCCCTCGCACCGCGACTCCCCGTGCTAGGCCACCAGTTCGGCCGCAACGCCAGCCGACACAAGATGTGGGGTTGTCATCCGAGGCCGGCACAAGATGTATGCTCATGCTCGCTGTCGCCGCAGGGGAATCCGGTGCAAGTCCGGAACTGTCCCGCAACGGTGTACGTATGCACGCATACGTGAAGTCCGAGGACCTGTCGACAGCCTGCCCGAGCCGTCCGGCCCGGGATGACAACGTCCGGGTCTCGTGGAGTGGGCCGGTGACGCGGGCTCCGCCATGCCCCCGTGCCCTCCTCCCCGTCAGGCCCAGAGCCGAGCGAGGGAGAGCTCCACGTGACCATCGCGCCCGCCGAACCGGCCTCAGAGCTGGCAGGGAACCCCGAACAGCACGACGCCCCGGGAACCGCGCTGCTGCGCACCCTGACCGAACTGACCGCCGACCTGACGGACACCGAGCCGGGCAAGGTCGCCGCCGCCGCGCTGCGCGGCAGGTCCGCCGTGGCGGACTCCGGCATCACCGCCGAGCTGCGCTCCCTCGCCACCGAGGCCGCCGCGGGCCTCATCTCCGAGGACCCGGCGTACTCGCGGCTCGCCGCCAGGCTCCTGACGATCAGCATCGCCGAGGAGGCCGCGTCGCAGGGCGTCACCTCGTTCTCCGAATCCGTCGCGGTGGGCCACCGCGAGGGCCTGATCGCCGACCGCACGGCCGACTTCGTGCAGCTGCACGCCGAACGCCTCGACGCGCTCGTCACCGCCTCCGTCGCCGAGGGCGCCGACGACCGCTTCGGCTACTTCGGACTGCGCACCCTGCACAGCCGTTACCTGCTGCGCCACCCGATCACCCGGCAGGTCGTCGAGACCCCGCAGCACTTCATGCTGCGCGTCGCGTGCGGCCTCACCGAGGACGACTCGGTCCGCGCCCTCGACGAAGTCGCCTCCCTGTACCGCCTGATGAGCCGCCTCGACTACCTGCCGTCGTCACCGACGCTCTTCAACTCCGGCACCCGCCACCCGCAGATGTCGTCCTGCTACCTCCTCGACTCGCCCCTCGACGAGCTGGACTCCATCTACGACCGCTACCACCAGGTGGCGCGCCTGTCGAAGCACGCGGGCGGCATCGGCCTCTCGTACTCGCGCATCCGCTCGCGCGGTTCGCTGATCCGCGGCACGAACGGGCACTCCAACGGCATCGTGCCGTTCCTGAAGACCCTCGACGCGTCCGTCGCGGCCGTGAACCAGGGCGGCCGGCGCAAGGGCGCCGCGGCCGTCTACCTGGAGACGTGGCACTCCGACATCGAGGAGTTCCTGGAGCTGCGGGACAACACGGGCGAGGACGCCCGGCGCACCCACAACCTCAACCTCGCGCACTGGATCCCGGACGAGTTCATGCGCCGCGTCGCCGACGACGGCACGTGGTCCCTCTTCTCGCCGTCCGACGTACCCGACCTCGTCGACCTGTGGGGCGAGGAGTTCGACACCGCGTACCGCGCGGCGGAGGCCGCCGGGCTCGCGCAGAAGACGATGCCGGCCCGCGAGCTGTACGGCCGCATGATGCGCACCCTGGCGCAGACCGGAAACGGCTGGCTGACCTTCAAGGACGCCGCCAACCGCACCGCCAACCAGACGGCCGAGCGCGGCAACGTCGTCCACTCCTCGAACCTGTGCACCGAGATCCTCGAGGTCACGGACGACGGCGAGACCGCGGTCTGCAACCTGGGATCGGTCAACCTCGGCGCCTTCGTGCGCGACGGCGGCATCGACTGGGAGCGCCTCGACGCGACCGTCCGCACCGCCGTCACGTTCCTCGACCGCGTCGTCGACATCAACTTCTACCCGAGCGAGCAGGCCGGCCGCTCCAACGCCAAGTGGCGCCCGGTGGGCCTCGGCGCGATGGGCCTCCAGGACGTCTTCTTCCAGCTGAAGCTGCCCTTCGACTCCCCCGGGGCGAAGGCCCTGTCCACGCGGATCGCCGAGCGCATCATGCTCGCCGCGTACGAGGCGTCCGCCGACCTCGCCGAGCGGAGCGGTCCGCTCCCCGCGTGGGAGAAGACCCGCACTGCGCGCGGCGTGCTGCACCCGGACCACTACGGCGTCGAGCCGACCTGGCCGGAGCGCTGGGCCGCGCTGCGCGAGCGCATCGCCGCCACCGGGATGCGCAACTCCCTGCTCCTCGCCATCGCGCCCACCGCCACGATCGCGTCCATCGCGGGTGTCTACGAGTGCATCGAGCCGCAGGTCTCCAACCTGTTCAAGCGCGAGACGCTCTCCGGCGAGTTCCTCCAGGTCAACTCCTACCTGGTCCAGGAGCTCAAGCGGCTCGGCGTGTGGGACGCGCAGACCCGCGAGGCGCTGCGCGAGTCCAGCGGCTCCGTGCAGGGCTTCGGCTGGATCCCGGCCGAGGTGCGCGAGCTGTACCGCACGGCATGGGAGATCCCGCAGCGCGGTCTGATCGACATGGCGGCGGCCCGTACGCCGTTCCTCGACCAGGCGCAGTCCCTGAACCTGTTCCTGGAGACGCCCACCATCGGCAAGCTCTCGTCGATGTACGCGTACGCCTGGAAGTCGGGTCTGAAGACGACGTACTACCTGCGCTCGCGCCCGGCGACGCGGATCGCCCGCGCGGCGTCCGCCGCCCCCATCCCCGTCCAGCAGGCCGCCGACCCTGAGGCCGTCGCCTGCTCCCTGGAAAACCCCGAGTCCTGCGAGGCGTGCCAGTAATGAGCTCCACCACCAACAGCGGGAAGAACCTCCTCGACCCGGGCTTCGAGCTGACCCTGCGACCCATGCGCTACCCGGACTTCTACGAGCGCTACCGGGACGCGATCAAGAACACCTGGACCGTGGAGGAGGTCGACCTCCACTCCGATGTCGCCGACCTCGCGAAGCTGTCGCCGGGCGAGCAGCACATGATCGGCCGCCTGGTCGCGTTCTTCGCGACGGGTGACTCGATCGTCTCGAACAACCTGGTCCTGACGCTGTACAAGCACATCAACTCCCCCGAGGCGCGCCTGTATCTGTCGCGCCAGCTCTTCGAGGAAGCGGTGCACGTCCAGTTCTACCTGACCCTCCTGGACACCTACCTGCCCGACCCGGAGGACCGCGCGGCCGCGTTCGACGCGGTCGAGGAGATCCCGTCCATCCGTGAGAAGGCGGAGTTCTGCTTCAAGTGGATGGACTCGGTCGAAAAAATGGACCGCCTGGAGACGAAGGCGGACCGCCGCCGCTTCCTCCTCAACCTGATCTGCTTCGCGGCGTGCATCGAGGGCCTGTTCTTCTACGGGGCGTTCGCCTACGTGTACTGGTTCCGC
Organism: Streptomyces sp. DS1-CR2; assembly: GCF_055760475.1. NCBI lineage: Bacteria > Bacillati > Actinomycetota > Actinomycetes > Kitasatosporales > Streptomycetaceae > Streptomyces > Streptomyces sp. DS1-CR2. The sequence goes on along the minus strand of NZ_CM147085.1, from coordinate 5,775,302 downwards.
AGCCGCGGCCTGCTGCACGGCCTCGCGACCGGCACGAACTGGGTGTTCCGCGACGAGACGATGCACATGTCGTTCGCGTTCGAGGTCGTCGACACCGTCCGCAAGGAGGAGCCGGACCTGTTCGACGACCGGCTGCAGGAGCAGGTCACCGCGATGCTGCGCGAGGCTGTCGAGGCAGAGCTCCAGTTCGCCCGCGACCTGTGCGGTGAGGGCCTGCCCGGGATGAACACCGACTCGATGCGCCAGTACCTGGAGTGCGTCGCCGACCAGCGCCTCCAGCGCCTCGGCTTCGCGCCGGTCTACGGCTCGGAGAACCCCTTCTCCTTCATGGAGCTCCAGGGCGTCCAGGAACTGACGAACTTCTTCGAGCGCAGGCCGTCGGCCTACCAGGTCGCGGTGGAGGGCTCGGTGTCGTTCGACGACGAGTTCTGATCCCCGCGCGGCCCCTCACGCCGCCCGCGTCAGTTCGACGCGGCGCGGCGCGGGAACCTGCTCCAACCGCCGTGCGGCGGCACGTAGTTCGCGGTCGATGCGGCGGTCGTGCAGGTACCCGTAGAGGGACGGGGCGGCGATGAGGACGAAGACGGCCAGGACGGTGAGGTAGTTCGCTGCTGTGTTCATGTCCTCCACTCTCGTCCTCGGCGGACGCATCCGGCAGTGGCAGTACTGTCATAGACCCTCGAATTACTGCCAGCCGTGCGGCACACTGGCGGCATGCTGAAAAACGTCGCCGCAGTACTGCTCGACGGAGTGCATCCGTTCGAACTCGGCGTGGTGTGCGAGGTGTTCGGGCTCGACAGGAGTGACGAGGGGCTGCCGGTCTACGACTTCGCGGTCGCCTCCGCCGCCGGTCCGACGCTCTCCACGCACGCCGGGTTCACCGTCTCGACCCCGTACGGTCTCGACCGGCTCGAAGAGGCCGATCTCATCGCCGTGCCGGCCGCGAGCATGCCCGACTCGTATCCGCCCGAGCTGCTCGACGCACTGCGCCGGGCGGTCGACCGGGGCGCCCGCGTCCTCAGCGTCTGCTCGGGCGTCTTCGTCCTCGGCGCGGCCGGGCTGCTCGACGGACGGCGCTGCGCGGTGCACTGGCGGTACGCGGCCGAGCTGGCGGTGCGCCACCCGCGCACCCGCGTCGACCCCGACGTCCTGTACGTGGACGAGGGGCCGGTCATCACCTCGGCGGGCACCGCCGCCGGCATCGACGCCTGTCTGCACATCGTCCGCACGGAGCACGGCGCCGAGGTCGCCAACGCCGTCGCCCGCCGCATGGTGGTCCCGCCGCACCGCGACGGCGGCCAGGCGCAGTACGTGGAGCGGCCGCTCCCCGTCACTCCCTGCGACACCGTGGGGGGCGTACTGGCCTGGATGGAGGCCCATCTGGACGAGGCGCTCACGGTCGAGGAGCTCGCGGCGCGCGCCCATATGTCGCCGCGCACCTTCGCGCGCCGCTTCCAGCAGGAGACCGGGACGACCCCCTACCGCTGGCTCCTTCGCCAACGCGTGCTGATGGCACAGGAGTTGCTGGAGGCAACGGACGAGACGGTGGAGGCGATCGCCGGTCGCACGGGCTTCGGCAACGCGGCGGCGATGCGGCATCAGTTCATGAAGACGCTGGGCACGACACCCAACGCCTTCCGGCGGACGTTCCGGGTGCGCGCCGTCGGTGCTTCGCAGGCGAGCCGTCGGTCCGCGTGAGCCGGCCGGTGAAGTCGGGGCCGTCGCGGCCATCACGTCACCGGCGTCTCTGGCGATGACGACGACTCCTACGAATCTGCTCATCGCGCCGGTATCAGCGGCCCGTTGACGTACCGCTCCCGGCTTTCCGGGGGCCGGTAGCAGCCCCTGGAAAGCCGGGTTTCCCGGGTCAGCGCGGCTCGACCCGCAGCAGCGCCCGCTTGGGCTGGAGCGTGATCCCGATGCGGGCCGTGCTGTCCGTCTCCGCGACCGGAACCAGCCGCCAGCGGGGCGTCACCGTGGCCAGGATGATGGCCAGTTCGGCCATGCTGAAGTGATCGCCGGGGCACTTCCGGTTGCCGACACTGAACGGCATCATCGCGCTCTGCCGGCTTTCCGCGGCACGTTCCGGGAGCCAGCGGTCGGGGTCGAACTCCAGATGGTCCGGGAAGGACCGCGGATCGCGCTGCATCGCATACGGGCTGTAGACGATGTCCGCACCGGCCGGAATGTGATAGCCGCCGAGCTCGGTATCGACGGCGGCCTGCCGCGTCAATATCCATACGGCGGGCCGTATGCGCATAGCCTCCGTGATGACATTGCGGGTATGCACTAGGCCTTTGAGGTCGGCAAATGCAACGGGACGGCCACCCGTCACGGATTCAACCTCGTCGTGCAACCGGCTTTCCTGCCCGGGGTGTTCCGCTAGGAGCTGGAACGTCCACGTGAGGGTCGACGCCACATTCTCCGCGCCGGCCACGACGAGGGAGACGACTTGGTCGTGCACCTCCTGCTCGCCGACCGTTTCTCCATTCTCGTCCTCGGCCCCGAGCAATGCCGCGAGCAGGTCACCCGGATTGACGCCGGACGCGCGCCGCTCGGCAATGATCTCGTCCACCAGCCGATGCAAATCGGCCAACGCCCGCTCGAATCGGCGATTGGCCGGAAGTGGCAGCCGGTAGAAGGGTCCGACGGACAGGACCATGCGCCGGTACAGGCCGCTGAAGACCGTGTGCAGCGAGGAGCTGAGCCGGTCGGCGCGCTCGTCGACCGAGTCGACGTGCAGGACGGAGCGGGCGACGATCCGCACCGCGGTGCGGAACACCTCGGCGCCGATGTCGACCGTGTCGCCGGGGTTCCAGCGCGCCGCCATGGCGCGCGCCTCCTCCTCCATCACCCTCGCGTAGTCGGCGATCCGGTCGGTGCGGAACGCGGGCTGGATGGTGCGCCGCTGGCGCCGGTGCATGGGACCGTTGCTGGTCGCCACGCCCTTGCCGAGGAGCACTCCGAGCGTGTCCCAGAGGGGCCCGCCGACCACGTAGTCGGGGCTCTTGAGGAGCTCGGCCACGAGGTCGGGATCGCAGACCGCGTACGCCGTCTTCGGGCCGAGCCTGAGGCGGACCAGGTCGCCGTGGCCGCGCAGTGAGGCGACGAAGGCGAGGGGGTCGCGCACGAGGTTCCAGGCGTGCCCGAGGAGGGGCGCGCCGCCGCCGGCGTACGGCGGTGTGCGCCGCTCACCGGTCTGCTCACCGGGCTGCGTCACGGCCGGAACGGAGGATTCTGCCGATTCGACGGTCATTCGTCACCTGCCTGGTCGCTGATGTACGGAGGAGTGGCGCGGTCGTCCCAGCTGTCCACCTGATAGCGGCCCGACTCGTGGTGGAACCAGTACACGGAACTGAACCAGTTCCGCATATTGGAGACGCACGACCTGAGTGCCCGGGCGAGGCTCTCGCCCGCTAAAGTCCCGTCGGCCGCTTCGTTCGCCATCCGCAGAACTTCGGGCTCCGCGACCAAGAATTCGGAAATGCATCCGAGAACCCTTCGGCGCACTTCTTCCACGGCCTCTTCGATGGAAAGCCCCTCGTGCTGGATGAGGCTTATCCCGAGGTTGTGGAGTTCATCGCCCGCGAGTTCCTTGGGCAGTGAGCACAGGTCGTTGTACCAGGCGGCGAAATCCTGGCACGCGATCGCGGCACGCCGGTATGCGGGGCTTTCGAGCACCCATTGCGGGAGCTCGTACTGCGCGGTCGGCTCGAGGAGATCGAGCCATATCCAGTGCGCGAAGGTATTCCTTCGGAGTTCGATGTACTCCTCGACCGAAGGCACTGTTCCCGAGGTCCGGTTCCGGAATTCCTGGTCGTAGGCGTCGATCACCACGTGGAAGTGGCGGGCGAACCGGGCGTTCCATGAACGGGTGAGGGAGCCGTTCAGCCGGAGCACACTGTCGGCGAACGCCGCAACCAGAGGGTCCTTGTGGTGCAGATGGAGCTGAGGTGCCTCAAGTGCCGCGTGGAGCTGGACGGCGAGGCGTCGCCAGGCACCGGCCCGGCCGTGGATCACGTCGCGGTCGTGGCGGTCGTCCCAGACGAAGAACCACGCGCTGTAGTCGCAAATCGCGGAGAGGAGGTCGTCGGGGGATCCTATGTAGTAGCCCGCCATGAGGTCGGTGTAGCAAAGGCCATCGGCATATTTCTCCACCTTGTCGGGCGACATGAGCCGCTTTTGGAGCAGCCAGGACCGCGTCTTCTCCTGAAGCTTCGGCCAATACGGATGCAGGTTACGAGGAAACGCCTCCTCGATCACCGGTAGCGCCAGCGCCGGTGGGACCGCTGTCTGCGTCTGCACCCGAGTCCGTGAAGTCCTGTGTGAGAAAGCAGGCACGAACAAACCCCTCTCAGCCGCCTGATGGCGTGTGCGCCCCTGTGCTGTGCCGGGCGCGCGCCGTTGCGTATCCCCGCACTTTCTATTCAGCACTACAACTGACCGTTCTGGGAACGGATTTGCTCCCCTCACCACCCCCACGCGCCGGAAAAGTCCCCTTAGGTGACTGATTCTGGATCATCTGCGGCCGGTCCGGCTCGCACACCTGACCGGAGGGGTGGTCCGGGCCCCGAACACGCGAGCGGCGTCCGGCCAGTTGAGAACCTGGCCGGACGCCGCTCGGGTGTCACTCGGGTGCGCTCAGGCCCCAACAGGCCCTTCCCGCTCAGTCGTTGGAGACGACCTCGTAGCGCGGGGTGCCCTCGGCCATCTGCTTCATGGCGTCCTTGCGCTCGCGCTTGGAGAGGCGGTCGATGTACAGGTACCCGTACAGGTGGTCCGTCTCGTGCTGGAGGCAGCGCGCGAAGTAGCCCGTGCCGCGGACCTTGATCGGGTTGCCCTTCTCGTCCTGCCCGGTCACCACCGCGTAGTCGGGACGCGCGAGCGGCGCGTACGCCGTCGGCACGGACAGGCAGCCCTCGTTCGAGTCGTCGAGGCGTCGCTGGTCCGCGGGCAGCTCCTGGAGCACCGGGTTGCAGACCACGCCGGTGTGGCGCGCCCCGTCGTCGTCCGGGCAGTCGTAGACGAAGACCTTCAGGTCGACGCCGATCTGGTTGGCGGCGAGGCCCACGCCCTCCGCGGTGCGCTGGCTGGCGAACATGTCGTCGACCAGCTGCGCGAGCTCGTCGCCGAACTCGGTGACGTCCTTGCACTCCCTGTGCAGGACGGGGTTCCCGACGACGGTGATCGGCCGCGACGTGCCGCGCGCGACGGCGGCCTCCTCGCGGGCGGCGTTGTCCTCGGTGTCGAGGACGAAGCCCTCGTCGTCCACGGGGAGCACTCCGGCGTGCTCGTGCTCGGTGTCCTGCTGCGCCATGTCCGACGTACGCCTTCCGGTACCTGCTACGACAAATTTTCCGGGGTACAGCCTACGGGGACCGTTCAGCAGACCTCTTCAAGGTCCCGCCAGTCCCTGGAGTCCGGGCTGTCCGCGACCCAGCCGTCGAGCAGCCCCCGCACCAGCGCCGCGGGCGCCGCGACACCGCACTCGCGCTCGGGCACCCACAGCTGGCCGTCCGTGCGGTGGCCGAGCGGCCCCGGATGTCCGGGCTCGCTGTGGTCGTGCGGGTCCAGGTGCTCGCCGTCGCCCTCGTCGGACGGCATCCGCGACTCGGAGCACATCCGGCACAGCAGCCGCACGGAGGACGACCAGTCCTCGGCGGCGAAACCGGCGTCGGAGGCGAGCTGCTCCAGGGCGTCCCGGTCGGCCTCGGTCGCCGCCTCCAGGAGAACGACCCAGGTGGGGACGGGCGAGGGAGCCCACAGCTCGATCTCGTCGAAGACGGGGTACGAGTGCCCGGCGGCCGTCGTCCGCTCCCCGTGGGGCACGCCGTCGTGCAGCACGACCTCGCCCCAGCGCCGCCCGGAGGACGGCAGCGGGATGGACAGGACCTCCATGCGGGCGGGGTCGAGCCTGCGCCCCCAGACCACCTCGGCCTCGCCCTCCGGCGACAGCCGCACGGCGGCGCTGCCCAGGTCCATGCCGGTCGGCTCACCGGCGGCGGTCGCGCCGCCCGGCACCTTCAGTCCGTACGCCTGCCAGGCCCGCCGTGCGAGCGGCCAGTCCTGCAGGGCGGTGGCCGCGATGCCCACGTTCCACCAGTCGGGAGCGCCGCTCTCGCGGTCCAGGAGGGCGACCGCGCGCAGGCCCGCGGCCCGCGCCTGCTCCCAGTCGTGCCGGAACTTGTGCAGCAGCGCGAGGTTGAACCAGGACTCGGACAGCCACGGCTCGAGGTCGGCGGCCCGGGTCAGCAGGGCCCCGGCGTCCTCGTACCGGCCGTCGCCGATGAGCGTGAACGCCCGATCGGTGGCCTGCCGCCATGAGGCGGAGGGCCGGTGCCGTCCCTTGCCGAAGATCCTCACGATTCCCGCCTGCATTCCCGCCTGTCGGTCCGGGGGACGGTGCCCTCGGGAGGCCTTCCCCCAAGGAGCACGGCCGGGGCCTGAGCCCCCGGACATCCTCTTCTTCGCATCCAACCACGTACGGCCGCAGAGCCGCTCATTACCCATGGGTTACCCAGCCGGGGGCAGGGTCACCCCGCCCCTCGACACGACCCTGGCCAGGGATTCCACCACATCGGGCTGGTAGTCGCGCCCCGTGGCCAGACGCAGTCGCTCCAGGGCGGTGAGGGGGCCCTGGGGGCCTTCTCCCCGGGTCATCTCGTCGTATGCGTTGGCGGTGCGGACGATGCGCGCGGTGAGGGGCTGCTCGCGGTAGGGGTCGGCCTGGCGCTCGACGACGACGGCGACCTCGGCGTCCACGCCCGTCTGGCGCACGACGGCCCCGCCGAGCAGCGCGATCCGGCGCTGCTCCTGGGCGGGCAGGGCGGCGGTGGCGCCGTCGGCCACGGGGTCGACGAGGGACAGCTGCCCGATGTCGTGCATGAGGGCCGCGTACTCCAGGACGGTGAGGTCGGGCTCGGAGAGACCCAGCTCACGGCCCACGGCGCGGCTGAGCGCCGCGACGCGCAGGGCGTGGCCCTGGGGCGTGTAGCCGGCGATCTCGGTGGCGCGGGCCAGCGAGGCGATCGTCTGCCGGTACGTGGTCCGCACGGCGGCGTACCGGCGGAAGGCGAGCTGGGTCAGGAGGAGGGGCAGGCAGAAGACGGGCAGCGCCCACAGTCCGGCGACGGCCACGGCGAGGGCGATGACGGCGCCGGTGGCGCACACCGCGGAGCCGATGCCGCTCATGGCCCGCAGCTCGTCCCTGAGCAGCGGGCCGAACGGCCAGCCGGTACGGGCGTGCGCCATGGCCGCGGCGAGGACGGCGTCGCACAGCGCGGTCAGGACGAGCAGCCCGACGAGCAGCAGCGCGTAGGCCGCGCCGTCGCCGAGCCAGGCGCCGAACCTGCCCTCGTTGTACAGGGGTTGGAAGCAGACGGCGGCGAAGGCGACGGTGAGGACGCGCCGCGCCATGTGGTCGGTGGACGGCCCGCGCCCTGCCGCGAGATGCGGCACGGAGCCGACGAGCGCGGCCGCGACGCAGACGGCGACGACCTGGAGCGCTCCGTGATGCGTCGCCTGCCCCGCCGTCTCGCCGAGGAGTGCGTACGCGAGCGCGCCGGCGACCCCTAGTGGTGCGGGCTCCCGGTCCCTTCCGGGTGCCCCCCAGCGCGCGAGTTCGCCGACGGCGATGAGCACGCCGAAGGCGAGCGCCGTCCCGGGTTCCTTCAGCCCGTTCCAGAGGGTGGCGCCCAGACAGACGGCGGTGAGCACGACGGCGAGGCCCTGGACGGCCGCGATCGTGGTGCGCGCCCGGCCGCTCCCCGGACCCGGGGACCGCGTCCACGTCACCGCGAGGCCGCCCGCCGCGCGACGCGGGGCCCTGGCACCTGCCCGGCGGCCTCGTCCGCGGTCACGGCGGGGTTCCATCCGTGCCGCCCGAGCGCCCGCACCAGCGCCCCGACCATCTGTGGGTCGAACTGCGCGCCCGCGCACCGGGACAGCTCGGCGAGGGCGACGTCGACGGGCCGCGCCCGCGAGTAGGACCGGGTGGACGTCATCGCGTCGAACGCGTCCGCCACCGCCACCACCCGCGCGAACTCCGGGATCTGCGCCCCCGTGAGCCCGTAGGGGTACCCGCTGCCGTCCATCCGCTCGTGGTGATGCAGGATCGCCGCCCGCGCCTCCCCCAGGAACCCGATGCCGCGCACCATCTCGTGCCCGTACTCGGGGTGCAGCTCGATGATGCGCCGCTCCTCGGGGGTCAGCGGGCCGTCCTTGCGCAACAGGCGGGTGGGGACGCCGAGTTTGCCGACGTCGTGCAGGATCCCGGCGAACCGCAGGACCTCGGCGCGCTCGTCCGCCATGCCGAGTTCGCGGGCGATCATCATGGACGCCTGGCCGACCCGCTCGCTGTGGCCGCGCGTGTATCCGTCCTTGATGTCGACGGCCTGCACGAGGGCCCGGATCGTCTCCTGGTGGGCGGCGCGCTCGCGGTGGTACTGGGCGAACACCCAGCAGGAGATGTACATCGGCAGCAGCACGAGCAGCGCTGCGAACGGGCCGAACGGGCTGCGCCACAGGACGGCCATCATGAGGCCCGCGAGGCCGTGCACGGCGACGGGTCCGAGGGCGCTCGGGAAGAGGCCGCGCCAGGCGGCGCGCAGCGGGACGCGTTCGGCGGTGGCGAGGATGCCGCCGTCGAGCAGGGCGAGGACGGCGCAGAAGACGAGGACCGCCGCTCCGGCGGGCACGAGCGCGTACGGGAAGTGGGGCGCGGACACCGCAGCGGTGCCGCCGAGCGCTCCGTGGACGCGGGCGGCGGCCCAGGTGGCGAGGGCGAGCTGGGCGGCGCGCCAGACGCGGCGCAGGCCGGCCGGGCGCCGGTCCGTCCTCGCGACGAGCGCGCCGGGCACGGCGACGAGGGCGGCCGCCGCCGGCGGCAGGAGGAACGCTCCGGCGAGCAGGACGGGGAAGAAGGTGCCCATGCCCTTGGGTACGCGCCGCCCGATCACGCGGCACTGGCCCGCGTGTTCGCATCCTGTGTAGAGGACGGCGAGGAGTCCGACGGCGGGCCAGGGCGTGGCCGGGCCCGCGGCGGGGGCCAGGCACGCGAGGGCGCCGCCGACCGCGCACAGGACATAGCCGAGGGCCACCGGCGGAACCGTGCGCATACCGACTCGCATACCGACCCCCCTCCCCGTGATCCCGCTTCAGGTTCCGGAGAATAGAGCGGTGGGGAGGGCGCGCGGGCGGCATCGCGAGGATTCCCCGGGCCACCCGACGGCGGATTAGCACATTCGGGTGACGGGGGCGGAGAACGCGGAGCGGGGAAGCCGGCCGGGAACGGCGGGAAACGGCGGCGGGACGTGACGTATCGCCGTCACGCCCCGCTCATCACCGCTCGGCCCCAGGGTCTTTCGTTCGGATCAGGCTTCCCGCAGCTTGGGGGCCGACGCCGTCACGTCCTGGTCGGGCACGGCCTGCCCCGACCGGATGAGGTCGATGCGGCCCATGACCTTCGACCGCAGGTCGCTCGGTACGTCGTCCTGGCCGCAGCACCGCTTGACCAGTTTCTTCACGGCCTGCTCGAGGCCGTACTTCTCGAGGCACGGAGAGCACTCCTCGAAGTGCGTCTCGAACTTCGTGCAGTCACTGTCCGGCATCTCGTGATCGAGGAACTCGTAGAGATGGTCGAGGACTTCACTGCAGTCTGTCTCGTGGTGCTCGCCGCAGCTCATGAGCCCGAGCCTTTCGCTTCGTTCGACTCCCCGGCGCCGGCCGGGACCAGTCCGCGGTCGCGGGCGTAGTCCTCGAGCATTCCGCGCAGCTGGCGACGGCCTCGGTGGAGCCGGGACATCACCGTCCCGATGGGTGTCCCCATGATGTCCGCGATCTCCTTGTACGCAAAGCCCTCTACGTCGGCGAGATAGACCGCGATGCGGAACTCCTCGGGGATCGCCTGGAGCGCCGACTTCACGTCCGAGTCGGGCAGGTGGTCGAGCGCCTGCGACTCGGCGGAACGCAGGCCGGTCGACATGTGCGACTCGGCGCGCGCCAGCTGCCAGTCCTCGATCTCCTCGGCGGCACTGCGCTGGGGCTCGCGCTGCTTCTTGCGGTACGAGTTGATGAAGGTGTTCGTGAGGATGCGGTACAGCCACGCCTTGAGGTTCGTGCCCTCGCGGAACTGGTGGAACGACGCGTACGCCTTCGCGTAGGTCTCCTGCACCAGGTCCTCGGCATCCGCCGGGTTGCGCGTCATGCGCAGCGCGGCCGAGTACATCTGGTCGAGGAACGTGAGCGCGTCGCGCTCGAAGCGCAGGCTGCGCTCCGCGGCGGTCTCCTCGGGCTCTTCCGCCTGGCCGTGTTCGGTCCCTGCGTCGGTGCCAGTGACCGGACCCACCTCCTCCAACGACGTGGCGGGGCCGAAGGGGACCCCACTCGAATCGGAGAATAGACGACCCTCGGCCTCAGCGGCCTGGCGATCGGGTCCGCCCGCCGTCCGAATGGGGGCGGTCTTCGCCGCGTGCAGCACGCTCCACTCCAGGTCAGCGGCGCTGCTGCGGCTCGGGCAGATGGTCGAACCCATGCGGCGGACTTCCTCTCGTAAGCACTCGTGACAACGCGTGACTTCTCGCACGTCTTCGACAGCACTCTCGTACTGTCTGTTCCCAACAACAGACGCCCGGGCCGCAACATTCCCGGGCGTTACGCGAGTGATCCGGCCCACTTCACGACGGCGTCCACGATGAGTGCCACGGCCTCGTCCTGGCCGATGTCCGCCCGCTTCGGCACCGCGAACCCGTGATCCCCGTAAGGGATTTCGACGAGCTCGTACGCGGTGGATCCGGGGAATTCGGCGGGCTTGCCGAAGGGGTCGTTGCCGCCCTGGACGACGAGGGCGGGGACCCCGGCGCCGAGGAGTTCGTCGGCGCGGGACTTCTCGGGGCGGCCCGGCGGGTGGAGCGGGAAGCTCAGGGCGAGGACGGCGGCCGCGCCGAGTTCCCGCGCCGTGCGGCACGCCACGCGCGCGCCCGCGCTGCGCCCGCCCGAGACGACCGGGAGCCCCGGCTTCTCCAGGGCGGGCCACACCCCGCGCCAGCCGACGTCCAGGGTCTTCGGCGCGGGCGCCACCTTCTTGCCGGCCACCCGCCACGGCTGCTCGACGAGGGCGACGGTCACTCCGTGTGCGGGCAGCTCGGCGGCGACGGCCTTCAGGTCACGCGCCTCGATGCCGCCGCCGGCGCCATGGCTGAGGGCCAGGACGAGGCGGGCCTTCTTCGCGGGGGCCGGGTGCCAGGTGATGCGGGCCTCACCTGCCCCGGTCTCGACGGTCTCGGTCTTCGCGGCGCGCCCGTCGGCGCTCGTGGTCGTGTTCTTGGTCGTGTTCTTGGTCACGTTCTTGGTCACGTCAGAAGAGTGTGCCCTCCTCGGGCCCTTCCAGCTCCTTGAGCAGCTCCGGCCCGTTGTTGCGCACGTTGCTGACCGAGGTCGAGACGGGGTAGGCCCGCATCAGGCCCTCCGGCGGCGGCGCGAGCAGCGACTTCAGATCGTCGACGTCGGTGCGCCCCGGGTCGAGCCAGGCGTCCCAGCGGTCCGGCGTGAGCATGAGCGGCATGCGGGGGTGGATGTCGCAGAGCGAGTGGGGCCCCTCTTCGGGGGCGACGGCGAGCGGCGCGGTCTCCGCCTCGGTGGTGATGACCGTGCAGGTCACCCACCAGGCGAGCGGGTGCTCGTCGGGCAGGGTGCGGTCGCGCCAGAACTCGTACAGGCCCGCCATCGCGAAGACGGAGCCGTCGGCGGGCGTGACGAAGTAGGGCTGCTTGCGCGGCCGCTTCTTCTTGCCCTCGACCTCCAGGTCGCGCTCGCCGACGCCGGTGACCCACTCGTAGTAGCCGTCGGCGGGCAGGATGCAGCGGCGGCTCGTGAAGGCGCGGCGGTACGAGGGCTTCTCGGACACCGTCTCGGCGCGGGCGTTGATCATCCGGGCGCCGCCCTCGGGGGTCTTCGACCACGACGGCACGAGGCCCCACTTGAGCGTGCGCAGCTGGCGAACCGGATTCCGGTCGGCGGCGTCCTTCACAGGGCGGTCGAGGACCGCGTAGACCTCCTTGGTCGGGGCCACGTTGAAGTCGGGCGCGAGGGTCTCCTCGGGCTCCCTCCCCCAAGCTCTCGACTCCGCTCGAGCAGGGGGGACCCCCATCTCGATGCCAAAGATGACTGCGAGATCCTCGGGCCTACGACTCGATGCATACCGTCCGCACATACGTGCCACAGTGCCAGATACTGGCCCGCCAGAGGGAGCCGCTCCAGCCATGTACGTCACCGCGAGTAGCGGCGCCGCCGACCTGTGGGACCGGGTCTTCGGCAGCCAGTCCGACCCCGATCAGTGGGTGGTGTTCGCCACAGCGGCGGCCGCGCTCGCCGTGATCGTCCCGCACAACATATGGCGGCTCTCCCGCAACGCGATCACCATCGCCCACGAGGGCGGGCACGGCATCGTGGCCCTGCTCAGCGGGCGCCGTCTCGACGGCATCAGGCTGCACTCGGACACCAGCGGCCTCACGGTCAGCCGTGGCAGGCCGTCGGGCCTGGGCATGATCCTGACCGCGGCCGCCGGCTACACCGCTCCCCCGCTCCTCGGCCTCGGCGGCGCGGCGCTGCTAGCCGCCGGCCACATCACGGCCCTCCTGTGGCTGGCCACGGCCCTGCTCCTGGCGCTGCTCGTGATGATCAGGAACGCGTACGGCGCGCTGTCCGTGATCCTGACCGGCGGCCTCTTCGTGCTCGTGTCCTGGCTGGCGGGACCGCAGGTGCAGGCCGCGTTCGCCTACGTCGTCGTGTGGTTCCTGCTGCTGGGCGGCGTGCGGCCCGCGTTCGAGCTGCAGAGCAAGCGCAGGCGGGGCGGGGCCGGGGACTCCGACGCGGACCAGCTGTCGCGGCTCACGCACGTGCCGGCGGGAATGTGGCTGTTCTTCTTCCACGCCGTCTCACTGTGCTCGCTGCTCGGCGGGGGCCGCTGGCTGCTCGGACTGTGACCCCTTGCTCGGCGGGGCGGGGGCTCGTGATCCGGCCCGATCGCCTGAGCCCACTAAAGTAAAGGCATGACCGAAATCCCCGCGCACACCACTCTCTGGCCCGCCCCCCACGCGAGCGGCCCCGTCTTCGCGACGGTCCATGTGCCGGGGTCGAAGTCGGTCACCAACCGCGCGCTCGTCCTGGCCGCGCTCGCCGCCGAGCCCGGCTGGCTGCGCCGCCCGCTGCGCTCGCGCGACACGCTCCTGATGGCGGCCGCCCTGCGCGCCATGGGCGTCGGCATCGAGGAGGGCGTGGGTCCGGACGGTTCCGGCGAGGCCTGGCGCGTCATCCCTTCGGGGCTGCGCGGCCCGGCCACGGTCGACGTGGGCAACGCCGGTACGGTGATGCGCTTCCTGCCCCCGGTCGCGGCGCTCGCCGACGGACCGGTGCGCTTCGACGGCGACCCCCGTTCGTACGAGCGGCCGCTGAACGGCGTGATCGACGCGCTGCGCGTGCTCGGCGCCCGGATCGACGACGACAGCCGCGGCTCGCTGCCGATGACCGTGCACGGCACCGGCGCCCTCGACGGCGGCCTGGTCGAGATCGACGCGTCCTCCTCGTCGCAGTTCGTCAGCGCCCTCCTGCTGTCCGCGCCGCGCTTCAACCAGGGGGTCGAGGTGCGTCACATCGGCGGCCCGCTGCCCTCGATGCCGCACATCCGGATGACCGTCGACATGCTGCGCACAGTCGGCGCCCAGGTCGACACCCCGGAGTCCGGCGGCGAGCCGAACGTCTGGCGCGTCACCTCGGGCGCCCTGCTCGGCCGCGACCTGACGGTGGAGCCCGATCTGTCGAACGCCCAGCCGTTCCTGGCCGCGGCCCTCGTCACCGGCGGCAAGGTCACCGTCCCCGACTGGCCGGAGCGCACGACGCAGCCCGGCGACCGGCTGCGCGAGATCTTCACGCTGATGGGCGGCTCCTGCGAACTGACCGGGCAGGGCCTTGAGTTCACCGGATCCGGCGCGATCCACGGCATCGACGTGGACCTGAGCGAGGTCGGCGAGCTGACGCCCGGCATCGCGGCCGTCGCGGCCCTCGCCGACTCCCCCTCCACGCTCCGGGGCGTGGCGCACCTGCGCCTGCACGAGACGGACCGCCTGGCCGCGCTCACCAAGGAGATCAACGAACTCGGCGGCGACGTCACCGAGACCGCCGACGGCCTGCACATCCGGCCGCGCCCTCTGCACGGCGGGATCTTCCACACGTACGACGACCACCGCATGGCCACCGCGGGCGCGATCATCGGCCTCGCCGTGCCGGGCGTGGAGATCGAGAACGTGGGGACGACCGCCAAGACTCTGCCCGACTTCCCCGACCTCTGGGCCGGGATGCTGGGGAACTGACGGGCGGATCGAGATCATGCGCCGTTACGGCAAGAACCCCGACGAGGACGACATCCGCGTCCGCCCCAACCGCAAGGGCAACCGCCCGCGCACGAACATCCGCCCCAAGCACGAGGACGCCGCCGACGGCATGGTCCTGACCGTGGACCGGGGCCGCCTCACCGTCCTCATCGACGACATCCCGGTCACCGCGATGAAGGCCCGCGAGCTGGGCCGCAAGGCGGCCGTCGTCGGCGACCAGGTCTCCGTCGTCGGGGATCTGTCCGGCAAGAAGGACACCCTCGCCCGAATCGTCCGCATCGGGGAGCGCACCTCCGTCCTGCGCCGCACGGCCGACGACGACGACCCGTACGAGCGTGTGGTCGTCGCCAACGCGGACCAGCTCGCCATAGTCACCGCCCTCGCGGACCCCGAGCCGCGCCCCCGCATGATCGACCGCTGCCTCGTCGCCGCGTACGACAGCGGCCTCGACCCGCTCCTCGTCCTGACCAAGTCGGACCTCGACCCGCCGGACAAACTCCTGGAGATGTACGGGGCGTTGGGCGTCCCCTACGTCGTCACCAGCCGGGACGAGCTGGAGAGCGGGGCCGCGGTCGCGCGGGTGCGCGAGCAGCTCGACGGCAAGATCACGGTGTTCGTCGGTCACTCCGGCGTCGGCAAGACGACGCTGGTGAACGCGCTGGTGCCGAAGGGCAGCCGGCGTACGACGGGCCATGTCAACGCGGTCACGGGCCGCGGCCGGCACACCACGACGTCCGCGCTCGCGCTGCCGCTGCCCGACGACAGCGGCTGGGTGATCGACACCCCGGGCGTGCGCTCCTTCGGTCTGCACTACGTCGACCCGTCGCGCGTCATCCACGCCTTCCCCGACCTGGAGCCGGGCACGGAGAACTGTCCGCGCGCGTGCAGCCACGACGAGCCGGACTGCGCGCTCGACGAGTGGGTCACTCAGGGACATGCCGATCCCGCGCGTCTGTACTCCCTGCGGAGGCTGCTCGCCACGAGGGAGCGACGCGAGGGCGACTGACCTCAGCGTTGTTTGCGACCGCGCCTCGACGGTAAGTGCATACTCGCACCAAGCCGGACGCAAGATCGAAACCGTACGAAGCGGTCACGGAAGTCGAAGATGATGGAGGCAAGCACATGGCGTGGCTGCTGGTCATCGTGGCGGGGATTCTCGAGACCGGCTTCGCGGTCTGCCTGAAGCTCTCGCACGGCTTCACCCGGCTCTGGCCGACGATCGCGTTCGCGTGCTTCGCCCTCGGCAGCTTCGGCCTCCTCACGCTCGCGCTGCGCAAGCTCGACGTGGGCCCCGCGTACGCGGTGTGGACGGGCATCGGCGCGGCGGGCACCGCGATCTACGGCATGGTCTTCCTCGACGACCTGGTCTCCACCCTCAAGCTCGTCTCGATCTCGTTCGTGATCGTCGGTGTGATCGGGCTTCAGCTGTCGGGCTCGGCGCACTGAGCCGTCAGCAGCTGCCTCGTACCGTCAACTCGGCTTCTCCGATGGGCCGTTCACGTCAGATGACGGCGGCGCCCGTCCTGCGGTGCGTCAGCGCGTCCCGTACGAGGCGCGCGACGCCGCCGTCGGCCTCGGGGGCGAGCAGACAGGACAGGGCGAGCCGGACGGCCAGGTCGCAGTCGCGGGCCAGATGGTCCGCCTCCGCCCGCGGCCGCCCCGCCGAACGGAACGCGGCCGCGGCCCGCTCGCGGACCAGCTTCACCAGGTCGCCGGGCCCGGGGAGCGGCCCATCGGCCCGGCGCTGCGCGGGCACGGTGGACGACGAGGGCACCCCCGTGAGCGCCGGGGCCGGCAGCCGCTCGCCCCAGCAGCCGGTGAGCACGGCCCGTACGAGCGCGCTGGAGCCGGCCGCGGTGACGGTCCACTCGGCGACGGCCTCGATCCCGGCCTCCCTCAGGGCCCGGTCGACGCCCGCCAGATAGGCGTCGGCCTCGCGCCGGACCAGGGCCCGCGCGAGCCCGTCCTTGCTGCCGAACTCGTTGTAGAGGGTCTGCCGGGACACCCCGGCGACGGCCGCCACGTCGATCATCCGCACCAGGGGCCAGGGTCGCCCGGCCAGCGCCGTACCGGCCGCGTCCAGCAAGGACTCCCGCGCTGTGGGCATCGTCGCCTCCCCACGCCGTAGCGGCTCAACCGCCAGGGTTGACGCGCCCGCGTGCCCTGTCAATAGCCCGCGTGGACCGCCGGGCCCGGCGCCCTGTGGCCCCGGACCGACCTCGATCGATACTGTTCATCCATGCCCGACTATCACGATGATCTGCGTCTTGCCCACGTCCTCGCGGACGCCGCCGACGCCGCGACCATGGACCGGTTCAAGGCCCTCGACCTGAAGGTCGAGACCAAGCCGGACATGACGCCGGTGAGCGAGGCCGACAAGGCCGCGGAGGAGCTCATCCGCGGTCAGCTGAAGCGGGCACGGCCGCGGGACGCGATCCTCGGCGAGGAGTACGGGATCGAGGGGACGGGCCCGCGCCGCTGGGTCATCGACCCGATCGACGGCACCAAGAACTACGTACGAGGCGTGCCGGTCTGGGCGACGCTCATCTCACTGATGGAGGCGGGCGAGGGCGGCTACCAGCCGGTGGTCGGCGTCGTCTCCGCGCCGGCTCTCGGCCGCCGCTGGTGGGCGGCGAAGGGCGCGGGCGCCTACACGGGCCGCAGCCTGACGTCGGCCTCGCGCCTGCACGTCTCCAAGGTCGGGCGCCTCGCGGACGCCTCCTTCGCGTACTCCTCGCTGAGCGGCTGGGAGGAGCAGGGCCGGCTCGACGGCTTCCTCGACCTCACGCGCGCGGTGTGGCGCACGCGCGGATACGGCGACTTCTGGCCGTACATGATGGTCGCCGAGGGCGCGGTCGACATGGCGGCGGAGCCCGAGCTCTCCCTGTGGGACATGGCGGCGAACGCGATCATCGTGACGGAGGCGGGCGGCGTCTTCACCGGCCTCGACGGGCGCCACGGCCCGCACAGCGGCAACGCGGCGGCGTCGAACGGCCTGCTCCACGGCGAGCTGCTGAGCTACCTGCAGACGTGAGCGTCGCGCCGCCACGGCGCGCGGAAGCTCCGTAGCGGCGCAACGGACCTTCCGCGCCCCCTTGTTGACGGACCGAACGGCTGCGACTCTGAGAGTTCCCCCACTTGTGAACTTGTGAATCCGTTCTCCAAGTCGGGACCGGAGGCAATCCTTCGGCATCCCGGAGGTCGCGGATTCACCAAGGAGGTGGCTCACGCCCATGCTCGTCCGCGACGCCATGAGCACGATGGTCCTCACCATCGGCCCCGCCCACACACTGCGCAGGTCGGCCCGGCTGATGTCCGAGCGCCGCGTCGGCGCGGCGGTCGTCCTCGACCCCGACACCTGCGGGATCGGCATTCTGACCGAGCGCGACATCCTCAACTCACTCGGCCTCGGCCAGAACCCGGACCACGAGATCGCCGGCACCCACACCACGACCGACGTCGTCTTCGCCGCCCCGGCGTGGACGCTCCAGGAGGCTGCCGAGGCCATGACGCACGGCGGCTTCCGGCATCTCATCGTGCTCGACGACCAGGAGCCGGTCGGCATCGTGTCGGTCCGCGACATCATCCGCTGCTGGGCCCCGGCCCGCCGCGCGTCGACGACGCTGGTGAGCTGATCCGCGTACGGCACCGCTGTGCGCGAACAACGCGAACAAGAGGGCCGGCCCCCGATGGGAGCCGGCCCTCTGCCTGCGTCAAGCGTCCCGGTCAGCCGCGAAGGGCCTGGACCGCGGCCTCGAGGCGCTTGCCGAAGTCACCGTCCGCCTGGCGGAAGTTGCCGATCGCGCGCTCGGCGATGTCGTCGCGGGAGACGCCCGCGATGTTGCCCGCGAGGTTCTCGATCAGACGGGCCTTCTCGTCCTCGGACATCAGGCGGTAGAGGTTGCCCGCCTGCACGAAGTCGTTGTCCTCGGCGTGCGAGGGGGCCTCGTGGTTGCCGGTGCCGCCGGTGACCGGTGTCGACACCCACAGCGGCCGGTCCGTCTGGAACGGGCCGCCGAAGGAGTTCGGCTCGTAGTTCTTCGCGCCCTTGTGGCGGCCGTCGTACAGGTAGCCGTCACGGGAGTTGGTACGCGCCCAAGTGGCGTGCGGGCGGTTCACCGGCAGGTGGTCGGCGTTGATACCGACGCGGTAGCGGTGCGCGTCCCCGTACGCGAAGAGGCGGCCCTGGAGCATCTTGTCGGGCGACGGGCCGATGCCCGGCACGAAGTGCGCCGGCGAGAAGATGCTCTGCTCGACCTCGGCGAAGATGTTCTCCGGGTTGCGGTTGAGCTCCAGCTTGCCGATCTCGATCGCCGGGTAGTCCTCGTGCGGCCACACCTTGGTGAGGTCGAACGGGTTGAAGCGGTAGGTCGCCGCGTCGGCCGCCGGCATGATCTGCACCTGCACGGTCCAGGACGGGAACTCGCCGCGTTCGATGGCCTCGCGCAGGTCGCGCTGGTGGGAGTCCGGGTCCTCACCGGCGAGCTTCGCGGCCTCGTCGGGGTTGAGGTTCTTGATCCCCTGGTCGGTCTTGAAGTGGTACTTGACCCAGAAGACCTCGCCGGCCTCGTTGTTCCACTGGTACGTGTGCGAGCCGTACCCGTTCATGTGGCGCAGCGTCGCCGGGATGCCGCGGTCGCCGAAGAGCCAGGTGACCTGGTGCGTCGACTCGGGGCTCAGGCCCCAGAAGTCCCACACATTGTCGGCCTCCTGCGAGCCCGTGTACGGGTCGCGCTTCTGCGTGTGGATGAAGTCGGGGAACTTGATGGCGTCCTTGATGAAGAACACCGGGGTGTTGTTGCCGACGAGGTCGTAGTTCCCCTCCTCGGTGTAGAACTTCAGCGCGAAGCCGCGGGGGTCACGCACGGCGTCCGCCGAGCCGAGGCTGCCCGCGACGGTGGAGAACCGAAGGAACGTCTCGGTCTGCTTGCCGACCTCGGAGAGGAACTTGGCCCGCGTCCACTGCGAGACGTCCCGGGTGAGCGTGAAGGTGCCGTACGCACCCGCGCCACGGGCGTGCACGATGCGCTCCGGAATGCGCTCGCGGTTGAAGTGCGCGAGCTTTTCCAGCAGCGCCTGGTCCTGGACGAGTACCGGGCCACCGACGCCCGCGGTTTCGCTGTTCTGGTTGTCGGCGACCGGCGCGCCGGCCTCCGTGGTGAGCGGTCCCTGCGACGTCACGTGCGCCTCCTGCCCCGGTGCGAGCACCGGCTCCACTGGAGCGGCTGTTGCCGCGCCCTCATCTGCTGCAAGTCCTGTCCCTTGGCCAAAGCCAGTTTCGATCCTACAATGGACATTGTCTAAGTCAAGTGAGCTTCCAAAGTCACACCCGTTCGGGACCTGGTCCCTCCGCCTGTTAGGCTGGCCCTCATGAGTGACCTGTTGGAACGGCTGCGCGGACGCGGCTGGCGTATGACCGCGCAGCGGCGCGTCGTGGCCGAGGTCCTCGACGGCGACCATGTCCACCTGACGGCCGACGAGGTGCATTCGCTCGCCGTCGCCAGACTCCCCGAGATCTCCCGGGCGACCGTCTACAACACGCTCGGCGAGATGGTCTCCCTCGGTGAGGTCATCGAGGTCGCCACGGACAAGCGCGCCAAGCGCTACGACCCGAACGCGCACCGCCCGCACCACCACCTGGTCTGCGCCCGGTGCGGCGCGATCCGGGACGTCCACCCGAGCGGCAACCCCCTCACCGACCTTCCCGACTCCGAGCGCTTCGGCTTCACGGTCTCGGACGTCGAGGTGACGTACCGGGGCGTCTGCCCGAACTGCGCGTCGGCGTAGCGCACACCGCCCTTTCCGAGGAGGGCCCGCACCGGACGGTGCGGGCCCTCCTCGCGCACCCCTCTTCACCGGGCCCCCCAGCGCGCCCCTTTGGTCCGTATCTCAACAACCCGCCCCCTTCCCCAATCTGACGACCCGTCATATCGTCGGCGGCGCCCACCTCCACCGCACCCCGGGAGGAAAACCGTGGGAGAGCCGCACCCCAAACTCCAGGCCCGCACACTCACCCGGTCCTTCGGCCGAGGCCACCGCACGGTGGCAGCCCTCGGCCCCCTCGACCTGACCATCGCCCCCGGCGAGTTCACCTGCGTAGTCGGTCCCTCCGGCTGCGGGAAGTCCACCCTCCTGCGCATCGCCGCCGGCCTGCTGCGGCCCACCGCGGGCGAGCTGGCCATCCGCACGGACAGCGACCGCCCGGCAGCGATGATCTTCCAGGACTACGGGATCTACGACTGGAAGACGGTCCTGGCCAACGTCCGCTTCGGCCTCGACATCCAGAAGGTCCCCCGCCGCGAGGCCGACGCCCGCGCCACCGACTGGCTCACCCGCATGGGCCTCGCCGACTTCGCCGATGCCTATCCGGCCGCGCTGTCCGGCGGCATGCGCCAGCGCGTCGCGATCGCCCGCGCGCTCGCCGTCGAGCCCGAGATCCTCCTCATGGACGAGCCGTTCGCGGCCCTCGACGCCCAGCTGCGCACGATCCTCCAGGACGAGCTCCTCGACCTCACCCAGACCACCCGCACCACCACCCTCTTCATCACTCACAGCCTGGAAGAGGCGATCGTGCTCGGCGACCGCGTCCTCGTGATGTCGGCACGGCCCGGCCGCATCATCGCCGAACGCCGTCCGCCGTTCGCCCGGCCGCGCACCGGCGACATCCGCTCGACGCCCGAATTCACGGCGCTGAAGGGCGAGTTGTGGGATCTGCTGAGGGGCGAGGTACGCCGCGACGAGGTGGTCCCGGCATGACGACGACCGCCCCGAAGGAAGACACGACGCTCCTGGTCAGACGGCCGGGCCCGCAGGAGCTGCACCCCGCCCGCACCCACCGCAGGCGCCGCGCCCTCGAACTGTCAGCTGCCGTCGCCGTCCCCCTCGTCCTGGTCCTGCTGTGGCAGCTCGCCGCCACCCAGGCGTGGATCGACGACCGTGTCTACCCGGCGCCGTCCACGATCCTCGTCGACGGCTGGCACCGCGCCGCGGACGGCGACCTGTGGCCGGACGTGTGGGCCACCCTCAAGCGCGTACTCGCCGGATACGCGATCGGCACCGTCACCGGATACGCCCTCGGCCTCCTGATGGGCTCGCTCTCCGTGGTGCGCGCCGCCCTCGAACCGATGCTGGACGCGCTCTACGTCGTCCCGAAGCTGGCCCTGCTGCCGATCTTCCTGAACATGT
Source organism: Streptomyces sp. DS1-CR2 (assembly GCF_055760475.1). Taxonomy (NCBI): domain Bacteria; kingdom Bacillati; phylum Actinomycetota; class Actinomycetes; order Kitasatosporales; family Streptomycetaceae; genus Streptomyces; species Streptomyces sp. DS1-CR2. Next base: position 5,753,733 of record NZ_CM147085.1, on the reverse strand, counting down.
TCGGCCTCGGCGAGGGCCCGCAGATCGCGCTGGTCGCCACGACCGTCTTCTTCTTCGTCTGGATCTCCACGATGGCGGCGGTGCTCGCCGTCCCCTCCGGCCACCGGGACGCCGGGCAGGTCTTCGGCGCCTCGCCGTGGCAGATGTTCCGGCACGTCCTGCTTCCCGCGTCGCTGCCCGCGGTCCTGGTCGGCGCCCGCATCGCCGCGGGCGTCGCGGTCCTCGTGATCGTCGCCTCCGAGCAGATCGCGGCCACGAACGGCCTCGGCCACCTGATCTTCGACGCCCGCGCCCTCTTCCAGAACGACGTGATGTTCGTCGGCATCGTCTGTGTCGCCGTGCTCGGCGTCGTCTTCTCCGAACTGGTGCGCATCGCGGGCCGGCTGCTCACTCCGTGGGCGCCGCGCGACCGCGGCCGCGGCCAGTCCTGACCTCCACCGTCCCTTCCCGTAGGGAGAATCCATGCGCACCAGACTCGTCTGTACGACCCTCCTCGCGACCGGCGTCCTGTTCACCTCGGCCGGCTGCGGCGGCGGCACCTCCGCGTCGGACACGGCCGCGAAGCCCCGCACGGTCAAGGCGGTGGCGGGCTGCGGGAAGAACGCCTGGACCGATCCGTCGGACCTGACCGCCGACCGCGCACCCGCCCGCTGCGACAAGGGCGCCCCGGCCCCGGTGAAGCTCGCCAAGACCCGCAAGCTCACCATCGCGACCGGCACCCTGAGCGCCGAGTACGTGGCCCCGCTCGAACTGGCCGTGCAGAAGGGCGAGTTCAAGAAGGAGGGCCTCGACGTCACCCTGAAGGTCCTGCCGACCCCGGACGCGCTCCCGCTGCTGGCCAAGGGGGACATCGACGCGCAGTGGGCGGCGCCCGAGGCCGCGGTGATGAACGGCATCAGCGGCGGCTTCGACATCAAGTGGGTCGCCGGGAACTTCTCCCCCGACCCGAAGTCCAAGAGCGGTATGTGGGTGCGCCTGAAGAAGGGGCAGAGCCCGGACCACGTCCCGATGGCGGGGCGCAGGCTCGGCACGATGATCGGCAAGGGCTCGGTCATCTCGTACCCCATGGACAAGGCGCTGAAGAAGCACGGCGGCGGGCTCGACAAGATCCAGTTCCAGCAGCTCGGCTCGGCCGACGTGCTGACCGCGCTCCAGAACGGCGGGGTCGACTCGGCCTGGCTGCTCGACCCGGTGTGGCGCAAGGTCGACGGCGACAAGCGGTTCGCGTTCCTGGGCGGCCAGCCGCTCGGCGAACCCCTCGGCGGTCTCCTGTTCGGCCCGAAGCTCCTCAAGGAGGACCCGGACGCCGGGGTCGCGTTCCTGCGCGCGTACATCCGCACGGTGAACACGTACTTCGCGGGCGACTACAAGAAGGACCCGGCGTTCGTCGACGGCCTCGCCGGGCTCCTGAAGACCGACAAGGCCGTACTGGAGTCGACGCCGTCGCTGCGGATGGACTGGGAGATCAGGGCGGGCACGACGGACCGGCTCCAGGCCGCGTACCGCGCGGCGGGCGTCTCCAAGGGGGACCCCCTTGCGGAGGACAGGGTCGTGGACCGGGCGCTGTACGGGGAGGCGGTGGGCCACAAGCCGTGACGCCGGGCTGATCCGGCCGGGACACAGAGCTGAGGCCCGGAACCAATGGTTCCGGGCCTCAGGCCTTCAGTAGCGGGGACAGGATTTGAACCTGCGACCTCTGGGTTATGAGCCCAGCGAGCTACCGAGCTGCTCCACCCCGCGTCGGTAAACACGACTGTACGTGAACGCCCCCGACCAGCGCAAATCCCTTCCGGCGCCTGGCCTGCGGGGGCGAAATGAGGGTCTGACGGGGGTGTGGCGGAGACCGGTCAGGCACCCCGCCACACCCCCCATACGCCTCCGTTACGCGGACAGCTCCGACCGCAGCGCGTCCCGCAGCCGCCCGGCCCGCTCGGACACCTCGGCCGGACCGAGCTCCACGGCCCGGTGCGCCCACCGCTGCCCCTCGACGAGGTCGCCGCGGCGCGCGCACAGCAGCGCGAGCCGCAGCGCCGCGCGCCCGTGCCCGGCGTCGGCGGCGCGCGTCCACCACAGCGCGGCCTCCGGCTCGCTCCCCTCGCGGGCGAGCAGCAGCCCGAGGTTGAACGCGCCGTTGCGCGAGCCCGCCTCCGCGGCCTCGCGGTACCAGCGCGCCGCGCGGACGATGTCGCCCCGCGCCGCGGCCAGCATGCCGACCCGCACCTGTGCGCGCCTGTGCCCCTGCTCGGCGGCCCGCTCGTACCACTCCTCGCACTCGGCGCGCTCACTGACGCACTCGCCGAGCGCGGGCGGCCCGACCGGGGGCTGCCGCGCGTCGAGGACCGTGGCCAGGCGGTACGCGCCCTCGGCGCTGCCCCCGCCGGCGGCGCACCGCAGATGCCGCTCGGCGGCCCGCTCGTCGCCGTCCCGCAGCCGGGCGATCCCGGCCTGGAGCGCGGCCTCGGTGTGCCCGCCCGCCGCGGCCCGCTCGTACCACTGGAGGGCGGCGACCTCGTCGTCCCGGCCGGCGTACAGGATGCCGAGGTTGAAGGCGGCGTCCACGCTGCCCGCCTCGGCGGCCTTGGAGAACCACGGCTCGGCGCCCGCCGCGTCGCCGCCCTGCAGGAGCAGCACGGCCAGCGCGTTCGCCGCCTCGCGGTGGCCCGCGTACGCGGCACGCCGGTACCACTGGTCGGCCTGCGTGGTGCGGCCCTGCTCAGCGCAGAGCAGGCCGAGGTTGTACGCGCCGTTGATGTCGCCCGCGTCCATGGCCGCGCGGTACCAGCGCTCGGCGGTCTGGGTCTCGCCCCGCTGGGCGTGCAGGGCGCCGAGCGCGTTGGCAGCGTTGCCATCGCCCTCCTGGGCGGCGCGCAGCCACCAGACCCCCGCGCTCTCCTCGTCACCGGCGTCGCGCAGCAGGAAACCGAGCGCGCAGGCGGCCCGGGCCTCGCCGTCCTTCGCGGAGTTCAGGTACCAGCGGCCGGCCTCCTTGAGCTCGCCGCGCTTCTCCAGGATTGCGCCGAGGTGCAGGGCGGCCCGGCGGTGTCCGCGCGCGGCGGCCTGCCGGTACCACTGCTCGGCCTCCGCGGCCGCGGGCATCTTCCTGCGGGCGCCGGTCGCGCTCGCGTCGCCGGGGGCGCCGCTCTCGTCGTCGGCGGGCGCGGGCGCACCACGGAGCGCTCCCTCGGGGCGCTCGTGCGCGGCGCGCCGGTCGAGGGTGCGGGCGAGCCGGTAGGCGGCCTCGCGGTGGCCGTGCTCGGCGGCGGCGCGCATCCAGCGCTCGGCGCCGACGTCGCTGCGGTGTTCGAGGAGGTCGGCGAGCGCGTACGCGCCGAGGGCGTGGCCCTGTTCGGCGGACTGCCGCAGCCAGTACTCGGCGGCGGGCTCGTCGCCGCGTTCACGGTGGTGGCGGCCGAGGGCGTGCGCGGCGGGGGCGGATCCGGCGACGGCGGCGACGCGCCACCAGCCGGCGGCCTCGTCCGCGTATCCACGCTGGTGCAGCAGGACACCGAGGTTGTTGGCGGCGGCGCGGTCGCCCGCGGCGGTGGCAGCGCGCAGCTGGGGCTCGGCTCCGTCGAGGTCACCGCGGCGCAGCAGCATGGCTCCGAGGACACTCATCGCCTCGACGTCGCCGGACTCGGCGGCCGGCCGATGACGTGCTTCCTCGGCGGCCGCCCCGGGTTCCTCCCGGTCGGCCGGCTGCACAAACCGCCCTGTCTCCAACAGAGTTGCCTTGTCCCCCATAACGTCCATCGTCGCACCACCTGCAACCTGGGTACACCTGGTATACCGCAGCCAGTGAGGTCACTTCAGCGTTTTGTCGACATGCCCACAGAGAGATAAGTGAAACACAGAAACCTCAACTACCCCCGGGAGAGGCACGCTTCGCACGGACGGACGTTTCCCGCGCACACGACGAAGGCCCGGATCCTGAAAGATCAGGATCCGGGCCTTCGTCTTCAGTAGCGGGGACAGGATTTGAACCTGCGACCTCTGGGTTATGAGCCCAGCGAGCTACCGAGCTGCTCCACCCCGCGCCGTTGTGTTCAAACCGTACCACGGCGCGAGGTGGGTCTTCGCTCAGCTGCTCGAACCCCCACTGTTCTTGCTGGTGTCCTTGTCGGCGCTCTGATCAGCGCTCTTGTCGCTGGACTTGTCGGCGCCCTTGCCGTCGCCGGCCGCCTTGTCGGCCGCGGACTGTGCCTTGTCGGCGCGCTTGAGGGCATCCTCCAGCTTGTCCTGCGCGTCGGCGTAGGCGTGCAGGTCGCCCTTCTTCATGGCGGCCTGGCCCTCCTCGAAGGCCTTCTCCGCGTCCGCAAGGGCTTCCTTGACCGTGGAGTTCTCCGGTGGCTTCGTCGTGTCGCCACCGGGCTTCTCCGGCTCGGCCGGCTGCGCGCCGTCCACACCGAACGCCTGGTTCAGCGCGTCCCCGAGGTTGTCGGCGAATCCGGTTCTGTCGCCGTAGGAGACCGCGACCTTGCGCAGCAGCGGGTACTCCGCGTTGCGGCCCTGTGCGTAGATCGGTTCGACGTAGAGGAAGCCCTTGTCGAGTGGCACCGTCAGCAGATTGCCGTACAGGACCGTCGAGTCGGCGCCCTTCATGTCGCGGACGAAGTTCGCCACGGACGACAGGGAGTTGAGCTTGTTCTGCACCTGTTCCGGGCCGTACACCTTGTCCTCGGTGACCCGCAGCAGTCTTATCGTGCCGTAGTCCTTGCTGGTGGCATCGGCGTCGACCGCCATGAACGCGCGCAGGTTGGGGCGCCCGCTCGGGGTGAACGTCGTCGTCAGCGAGAACTGCTGGTCGTTCTGGCCCGGCATCTTCATGGACAGGTAGTACGGCGGGACCGCGCTGTTGTCCTTCTTCGTCGGGTCGTTCGGGACCTGCCACGCGTCGGACGCGTTGTAGAACTGGTCGGAGTCCGTGACGTGGTACAGGGACAGCAGCTCGCGCTGCACCTTGAACATGTCCTGCGGATACCGCAGATGGTCCTTGAGCTCCTGCGGGATCGCGCTCCTGGGCTCGACCGTGCCGGGGAACGCCTTCTTCCAGGTCTTGAGGACCGGGTCCTTGTCGTCCCACGTGTACAGCTTCACCGTGCCGTCATAGGCGTCGACGGTGGCCTTCACCGAGTTGCGGATGTAGTTGACCTGGTTCTGCTGGGCCACCACCGCGCGCTGGTTGTCGCCCTCGTTGAGGGAGTCGGCCGTCGTGTCACCGAGCGTCGTACGGGACGCGTACGGGTATCCGTTCGACGTCGTGTACGCGTCGACGACCCACTGGATCTTGCCCTTGACGATCGCCGGGTACGCGTCGCCGTCGATGGTCAGCCAGGGGGCGACCGCCTCGACGCGCTCCTTGGGCGTGCGGTTGTAAAGGATCTTCGAGCCGTCGCCGATGGCTCCCGAGTACAGGATCTGCGGCTCGCTGAAGGAGACCGCGTACGCGGCGCGGTTGATCGGGTTGGAGAGGCTGACGCCGCCCTTGCCGCTGTAGCTCGTGGTCTTCTGGGTGCCGTCGTCCTGCTCGTAGTCGAGCTCCTTCTGGGGCCCGCCGACGATCGAGTACTGGCGGGTCTTCTCGCCGTAGTAGATCCGCTGCTGGTACGAGCCCAGGGTCCCGCCCGCGGGCAGCCCCGACTCGGTGAACAGGGGTGCGCCCGGGGAGTCCGGGTCGGTCTGCGTGCCCTTGGCCGCGACCGCTCCGAAGCCGTGCGTGTAGGTGAAGTGGTCGTTGATCCAGTTCCGCTTCTCGACGCCCGCGAGGTTGAGCTCGCGCAGGCCGATGACGGTGTCCTGGCCCTTGTAGCGGTCGACGTCAAGGGTCTTCGGGAACTGGTAGTACTTCCGCTCCTGCTCCAGCTGCTGGAACGTCGGCGAGACCACGTTCGGATCGTTGACCCGGTAGCTGGCCGCCGAGTCGGCATCCGTGCGCTGCTTGTTGGAGTCCTTGACCATGCCCTTGCCGGTGTAGTCCACCGGGGACACCCCGGCAATCCCGTACGCCTTGCGGGTCGCCTCGATGTTCTTCTCGATGTACGGGGCTTCCTTGGACTGCTCGTTCGGCTGGACCTGGAACTTCTGGACGATGGCCGGGTACAGGCCGCCGATCAGGATCGCCGAGAGCACCATCAGGCCGAAGCCGATGACGGGCAGCTGCCAGGTGCGCCGCCACAGCGTCGCGAAGAACAGCACGGCGCAGATCGCGGCGATGCAGAACAGGATGGTCTTGGCCGGCAGATACGCGTTCGCGTCGACGTATCGCAGGCCCGTCCAGTTGTCCGTCGCCTTGAAGTCGCTGGACTTCACCGCGAGCCCGTACCGGTCGAGCCAGTACGCGACCGCCTTGAGGGTCACGAACACGCCGAGCAGCACGGAGAGATGACCGGTGGCCGCGGCGGTGGCGCGCGCGCCCGGGCTGGTGATCCGCAGCCCGCCGTACAGGTAGTGGGTCAGCGCGGCCGCGATCAGGGAGAGGATCGTCGCCGCGAAGCCGAAGCCGAGCAGGAACCGGTACCACGGCAGGTCGAACGCGTAGAAGGCCACGTCGAGGTGGAACTGGGGGTCCTTCTGGTGGAACGGCACGCCGTTCACCCACATCAGCCACGTGCGCCACTGGGTGGCGGCTGAGGCGCCCGCGATGAGGCCGACCAGGGCCGTGATGCCGAGCAACAGCCACTTCTTGTAGGGCGCGATGCTCATGCGGTACCGGTCGAGGCTCTGCTGCTCCATCGACATGGCGCTCAGCGGGGGCCGCAGCCGGTGCGCGAGCCAGACGTTCAGTCCGACGGCGATCGCCATCAGCAGTCCGAAGACGAAGAACAGCCCGATCTTCGTCCACAGGGTGGTCGTGAAAACGGACGAGTAGTTGACCGATCGGTACCAGAGCCAGTCGGTCCAGAACCCTGCGAACATGACGAACGCCATGCCCAGTGCGGCAAGGACGCCGAGCGTCATGAGCAGGGAACGGACGCGCCGGGACGGCCGGCCCACTCTCATCCGTGGCCCCGTCGGGCCTCCGCCGCGGTCCGGCATCTGGAAAGCCAAGGTGCGCACCTCGAAAAGTTCGAAATCGATCGGTCAGGCCCCCGTGATCGCGGACCCATCACCTATGCAACTTACTCACGCTTTACTCAGTTCCCGGTTCCGGGTACTAACGAGGCAGGATTGTGACCATGTCCAACACTCCCATGGCAGCCAGCCCGCTCACCCGGGCCGTACTCGAGATCGACGAGTACGCCTCCGGCCTCGGCTGGGACCAGCCCGCCCGCCTCTTCGCCCTCGTCGACACCGCCCGTCTGCGGGCCCAGGAACCCGGCCTCGCCGCCCAGCTCGGCCTGGACGGCGAACAGGAGGCCGCGGCCTTCACCCCGATCGAGCAGGACGAGGTGCCCGCCGACAAGCCGCTCGACGAGTTCCTCGGCACCATCGCCTGGCCCGACGCGGTCGTCGGCTGCGCCCTGACGGTGGAGCGGCTGATGCTGCCGCCGTCCGCGGAGGCGTCCGTTCCGGAGGGGCTCGGTGAGGCGCAGCTCGCCGACTGGGTGGCGAAGCACCCGGGCCGTCAGGAGGTCCGGATGACGGTCGCAGTACTGCGTGACGGTGCGCGCGAGTCGGCGCTGCGCCTGCGCGAGAAGGACTCCCCCAACGAGGTCCTCACCGGGTCGGACCTGGTCCCGGGCCTGGCCGAGGCCCTCGCGGCGACGTTCGCCGAATAGCACCCGCGCCGCAACGAAAACGGGGGCGCCGCACAGTGTGCGGCGCCCCCTTCATGAACCTCGTGTCAGCCCTTGACCGTGCACTTCGGCAGGTCGGCGGTGTTGCCCGAGCGGATGTCCTTGAGGGCGTTCATCGCGTCGTCGATGGTGTTGACCTTGACGAGGGTGAGTCCGCCCGGAACGTCCCTGGCCGCCTCGGCGCAGTTGTCCTTGGGCGTCAGGAAGTAGCGCGCGCCCTTGCCGCGGGCGCCGACGGTCTTCATCTGGATGCCGCCGATCGGGCCGACCTTGCCGTCGTCGTCGATGGTGCCCGTGCCGGCCACGAACCTGCCGCCGGTGAGGTCCTCGGGCGTCAGCTTGTCGACGATGCCGAGCGCGAACATCAGTCCGGCGCTGGGGCCGCCGACGTCGGCGAGCTTGATGTCGATGGCGAACGGGAACGTGTGATCGGTTCCGGCCTGGATGCCCACGATCGCGCGGCCGTCCTTGGCCTTCTCCGTGGTGACCGTGACGTTCTGCGTGCGGGTGGGCTGCTTGCCCTCCTTCTCGGCGGCGGCCGCCTCCTTGACGGGCACGATCGTGAAGGTGACGTCCTCGCCCGGCTTGTGCTTGGTGACGAGCTTCGCGACGTCGGCCGGCTTCTCGACCTCGGCGCCGTCGACGGCCTTGATCACGTCACCGGCGTGCAGCCGTCCCTCGGAGGGGCTGCCCTTGATGACCGACTGGACGATCACCCAGGACTTCACGGGGATCTTCAGCTCGTCCAGGGCGGCGACCTTGGCGCTCTCCTGGGACTGGCTGAATTCCTCGGCGTTCTCCTGCGAGGACTGCTGCTCGGTCTTGCCGTCGGGGTAGAGCGTGGCGTGCGGCACGACGATGCTGTCGTGCGCGAGCCAGCCGTAGACCGCCGAGACGAGGTTCATGTTGTAGTCGGCGCTCGTGACCCGGACCGTCGTCATGTTCAGGTGACCGGTCGTCGGATACGTCTTCCGGCCGGAGACCTGGAGCACCGGCTCGCCGTCGTGGTCCCCGAGCGTGTTGACCGTCGGTCCCGGGGTCATCTCCGCGTACGGAACTTTGATGAGCACTCCCGCGCAGAGCAGCGCGATCAGCATCAGGGTCGAGGCGAGCATCGTCGCGGTGCGGCGTGGCATGGAACGACAGTACGGGACCGGTCTGTCAGTGCACCGCTGGGGCGTCCGTCCGGGACTCGACGGGGGGCAGCGCGTCCGCCTCGGGATCGAGGGGGTCCGTCTCCGTGCTGGTGTGCGACCGTTCCATGGCCTCGCGGAAGCGGACGTACCCGTTGAGCTCCGACACGTCACCGGTCCTGCGGTTCCGTGCGGCCCAGCTGCCCCACAGACCGGCGCCGACCGCTGCGACAAGCGGAATGAGCAGCCACAAGAGCGCCGCCATGCCGAACCTCCGACCCCGTGAGCCACCACAACTGACTGATCAGCAGATTAACCATCTGCTGTGTCAACGCTCGCCGCAGGGGTGCGGTTACGCAACCGGAACCGCCCGTGTGGCCGAAGGCGATGGTCGTGGCCTGGCTCCGGTGGGTCAGCAGGCGCCGACCCACTCCTCGGTGCCGTCCGAGAACTCCTGGTGCTTCCAGATGGGCACCTCGTGCTTGAGGTCGTCGATCAGTTTGCGGCAGGCCTCGAAGGCCTCTCCGCGGTGCGGGCAGGACACGGCGACGACGACCGCGATGTCGCCGACCGCCAGATCGCCCACTCGGTGGACGGCCGCGAGGGCGCGCACCGGGAACTGGGCGACGACCTTCTCGGCGACGGTCCGCATCTCGATCTCGGCGGAGGGGTGGCACGAGTACCCGAGTGCGTCGACGTCGGCGCCACCGTCGTGATTGCGCACCGTCCCCACGAACAGCGCCGTGCCGCCCGCCGCGTCCTCCCCGACGGCCCGGAACACCTCGTCCACGGACAAGGGCGTGTCTCGGATCGCGATGAGCCGGATGGGGTCGTGTGCCGGCTGCTCTCCGGGGTGGTCGTTCGTGGTGCGTGCCATGAGGCCATCGTGCCGTACGCGGCCACCGGCACGGAATAGCGCTTTCCACCGGCACGCGCGCGTAGGGGGTTGGAGCCTCCTACAGGGCGGGCCGATCCGGGTGCCGACCGGGGCGGGCTGTCAGATCCTGCGCCTGGCCTTGCGGGCCCGGCGCACGACGGCGGCAGCGCCGAGCAGGGCGACGGTGGCTCCGGCCGCTCCGGCCGCGGTCGCGTCCTTGCGTCCGAGGCGGCGGCCCGCGACGGTGTGCCGTCCCGAGACCTCCTCGAGGAGTTCGGCGAGGACCTCCTCGTTGGTCCACTGCGGGCGCCATCCGGCGTCGTGCAGCCGGCTCACGCTGACCACCCAGGGGTACATCGTGTACGCGAGGTCGCCGGCGGGGGACGGCGTGAGCCCGATCCGGTGAAGCCGGGCCGCGGCGCCCAGGGCGACCGCGGAGGGCAGCTCCATGCGCCGGATCCCGCTGAGCTCCTCGACCTCCTCCTGCTCCAGCCAGCCGTCGCAGCCGACGGCGAGTTCCCCTTCGACCTTCTCCAGGACGGCGTACTCGAGGGCGCTGCACAGGTCCTCGACGTGGCAGAACTGCCAGGCGGGCCGGGATCCCGCCACGACGAGGAGCCGCGGCGACTCGAAATACCTGGTCAGGGCGGTGTCGGTGCCGCCGACGAGGGTGGCGGGGCGGACCACGGTCACGTTGAGTCCGGGGTGGGCGCGCGGCGCGCGGCGGGCGAGCCGCTCGACCTCCAGGAGGTCGCCGACGCCGGTGGCCTCCGCGGTCGCGCGCAGTTCGGCGTCCTCGGAGAGGGGCAGCTCGTTGTCCTCGAGCGCTCCGTAGACCATCGCCGAGGTGCACAGGACGACCCGATGGACTCCGGCGGCGGCCGCGGCGGTGAGCACCGTCTGGGTGCCGCGCACGTTGTACGCCGTACGGGCGGCGGGGTCGGTCTCCAGGTCGAGGTCGAGCGCGAGGTGCACGACGACGTCCGCGCCGCGCAGCTTCTCGGCGATCGCCGGGTCGCGCACGTCCAGGATGTGCCAGGTCGCGGACGCGCACTCACCGCGCCGCTCGTCGATGGCCAGAACCTGCTTGATCTCGTCGGATGCGGCGAGTCGCTCGGTAAGGAGCGCGCCGACGCCGGAGGCGGCACCGGTGACCGCGACGACGGGGCCGCGCGCTCCGGAACTGGTCGAAGGGTTTCGCGCTGCGCGAACCTGTGGATCTGGGGAACTCACCGGGCGTCTCCAGCGGTTGTATTCAGTACGTACGTGTACGACGCGTACGTACCAGGAGGCATCCATCCTGCCGCAGGCCGTGAGTCAGCGGAGCACCGAGGCCCGATCGCGTCACGGTGTCTACGCTGGGTGTGTAGTCGGGCAAACGCCGCCGGGACAGAACCGGTGGCCTTACCAGCCGAGGAACCCCGTGAGTGACACCCCATTCGGATTCGGCCTTCCGCCGGAGGAGCCGGACGACGGCGACGAGGGCAAGAAGAAGGATCAGCAGGGCGGTGGCGGCCAGGGACCTGCCAACCCCTTCGGTTTCGGAGGACTGCCCGGCATGGGCGGCGGGGACAACCCCTTCGCCGCGATGTTCGGTTCCCTGAACCCCAATGACCTGGGGGCCGCCTTCCAGCAGCTCGGCCAGATGCTCTCGTACGAGGGCGGCCCGGTGAACTGGGAGATGGCCAAGGACATCGCCCGTCAGACGGTCTCCCAGGGCACCGCCGACGGCACCAAGGACGCGAGTGTCGGCCCCGCCGAGCGCTCGCAGGTCGAGGAGGCCGTGCGCCTGGCCGACCTGTGGCTCGACGACGCGACGTCGCTGCCGTCGGGCGCCGGGTCCGCGGTGGCGTGGAGCCGCGCCGAGTGGGTCGAGGCGACCCTCCCGGTGTGGAAGGAACTCGTCGACCCGGTCGCCGAGCGTGTCGGCCTGGCCATGGGCGATGTCCTTCCCGAGGAGATGCAGGCCATGGCGGGCCCGCTCATCGGGATGATGCGCTCCATGGGCGGCGCCATGTTCGGCTCGCAGATCGGGCAGGCCGTCGGCGTCCTCGCGGGCGAGGTCGTCGGCTCGACCGACATCGGTCTGCCGCTCGGCCCCGCCGGCAAGGCGGCGCTCCTGCCGGTGAACATCGAGGCGTTCGGCAAGGACCTCGGCATCCCCAAGGAGGAGGTGCGGCTCTACCTGGCACTGCGCGAGGCCGCCCACCAGCGGCTCTTCTCGCATGTGCCGTGGCTGCGCTCGCACCTGTTCGGCGCGGTCGAGGGGTACGCGCGCGGCATCAAGGTCGACACGGCGAAGCTGGAGGACGCGGTCGGCCAGCTCGACCCGCAGAACCCGGAGCAGCTGCAGGAGGCGCTTCAGCAGGGCATGTTCCAGCCGGAGGACACTCCGGAGCAGAAGGCCGCCCTGGCCCGCCTGGAGACCGCTCTCGCGCTCGTCGAGGGCTGGGTCGACGCCGTGGTCCACGCGGCCGCGAAGCCGCGCCTGTCGTCGGCCGACGCGCTCCGTGAGACGCTGCGCCGCCGCCGGGCGACCGGCGGCCCCGCCGAGCAGACGTTCGCCACGCTGATCGGTCTGGAGCTGCGCCCGCGCCGCCTGCGGGACGCCTCGCGACTGTGGGCCTCGCTGACGGACGCGCGCGGTGTGGACGGGCGCGACGGCCTGTGGGCGCACCCGGACATGCTGCCGACGGCTTCGGACCTGGACGACCCGGACGGCTTCGTGCACCGCGAGCAGCTGGACTTCTCCGAGATCGACAAGATGCTCGGCGAGGCGGCGAGCGGCGGCCTGGACAAGCCGAACCTCTCCAAGGAGGGCGACTCCAAGGGCGACGGTCCCGCGGACAGCTCCACGGACGACTCCGACGGCTCCGACGGCTCCAAGGACGACGAGGGCAAGTGACGCTGCACGACGACGCGGTCCTCGTACTGAAGGCCTACGAGGGCCAGCCCGAGCTGCGCCAGGCGTACCTGGACCACCTGTCCGCCCATCCCGAGGACGGCATGTGGAAGGCCTGCACGGACGGTCATCTGACGGCGAGCGCGCTGGTCATCGACCCGTCCCGCGGGCGGGTGCTGCTCACGCTGCACAAGAAGCTCCAGATGTGGCTGCAGATGGGCGGCCACTGCGAGCCGGGTGACCTGACGCTCGCGGACGCCGCGCTACGGGAGGCGACCGAGGAGTCCGGCATCCCCGGCCTGACGCTCCTGCCGGGCGGCCCCGTGCGGCTCGACCGGCATCCGATCCCGGGACCGTGCACCCGGCATCTCGACACGCAGTACGCGGCTGTCGCTCCCGCCGACGCGGTGGCCGCCATCAGCGACGAGTCGCTCGACCTGCGCTGGTTCCCGTACGACGAGGTCGCGGGCATGGCGGACGACTCCGTCGTGCGCCTGGTGGAGGCGACGCGCGCCCGACTGTGAGCGGGCATGTGTAAGGGGCGGCCACCATGGTGGCCGCCCCTTACACATGCCACATGGCACATGGTCACTCAGGACAGATGGTCGCCCTTTGGGTCAGCTCCAGACGTTGCCCTGGTTCTGGCCGCGGGCACCCTGCTGGCCCATGCCGTACTGGGCGCCGAGGCCCTGGCCGATCACCGCGTTCTGCGGGGGCAGCAGCTCGCTGGGCTGCACGAGGGCGTAGCCCTGGCCCATGAAGCTGAGCTCCCAGCCCTCACCCGTGTTGCCGCGGCGCCGCCACACTCCGGAGGAGTGCGTCTGGGCCTGCATCTGCACGCGCAGGCCGTTGGACCAGGCGACGATCGCGTCCGCGTCGGCGTTGACGTACCGGTCCGGGGTGACCTGGAGCATCAGCGGCTGCCCCGACGTCATCAGGGCGACCTTGCCGCGCCCGGTGATGTTGAGCTGGTACTTGCCGGAGCCGGAGATGCCGTACTGGCTGTCGACGGCGACGACCTGGTAACTGAGCGAGGAGTCGAGCGCGAGGACGTAGCTGCTGTCCACGGTCAGACCGTCCTGCTCGACCTCCACCACGTGGATGTACTGGGCGAGGTTGGCGAGGTAGACGGTGCCCTGCCCGTGGCAGCGCATCAGGTCGAGGCCCTCACCGGTGCTGGCGCGGGCGCGCCGCTGACCGGAGGTCTGGATCTCGCCGTCGAACTCGACAAGGCCCTGGTAGGCGACCATGGCGCCCTTGCGGGCGAGGATGTCGTCGTGGCCTTCCAGGGTGACCCGCAGCAGCTGCGGGTTCTGGACGGCGTAGCGCTCCTGGGTCTGCTGCTCGGAGTGCGCGAAAAGCGGGCTCTGCATGGTGTTCCGTTCCCCCTCAGCCCCGGACTCGGAGGCGGTCGGTGCTGTCCTCACTGGGCTGTACGACGACAATGCCTTCCCCGGAGAAGCCCATCTGGTAGGCCTCGCCGCTGCCGCGCCCGATGAGCGAGCCGGCCTTGAAGCTGCGCTTGCCCTTCACCTTGAGGTTCGGGGACCAGGCGATCAACGCGTCCGGGTCGACGTACGTCTCGTCCTCGCCGCGGCCGCAGTCGACGACGATGGGGGTGCCCCGGGACGTGAGGGCGACATAGCCCTGCCCGGAGATCTTGATGTTCCACAGGCCCTGCCCGGCGAACTTGGCGAGGCCCTTGACTCGCTCGACGCCCCACTGGAGGTGCGCGTCGAAGGCGAGCAGGTTCGTGCCGTTCACCGAGATCGAGTCGCCGCCGAGGTTGATGACGACAATCTCGGCGCCGTAGTCGGCGAGGTAGAGGATGCCGTCTCCGGTGGCCTTCATCAGGGGCGCGCCCTCGCCGGTCATCCAGTCGCGGGCGATCTGGCGGACGGCGGGCGGGTTGGGCTCGTACTGGACGAACCCTTCGTAGGCGACCATCGAGCCCACGCGCGCGAGGAGGTCGTTGCCGGTCTGCATGGCGACCTTGAGCATGTTGGCGCCGTGGTTCTCCATGCGGGCGGCTACCGGGGTCGGGGCGTAACCCGCGAGCGGCTGATTCATGACGGGCTCCCTCAGACCTCGAACGGCTGGACGACGATGAAGTTCCCTGGCGCACCCCGGAACTGGAGGTTCACGCTCTCCCCGCTGTGTCCCGGGTAGGCGTTGTAGCGCATGCGCACCTGGCTGGACACGATCGCCTGCGCGGCGGCCGACCAGGCGACGACCGCGTTGCAGTCGGCGAACGTCGTCGGCGTCACGGGCAGCACGACGGGTGTGCCGTGCGTCTTGACGACGACCGTGCCCGTGCCCTGGAACTGCATGACGAACAGGGCGCCGCCGGGAATGCCGTGCCCCTCGATCCTGCGCACCTCGTGCTGGAGGCTCTCGTCGAACGCCAGAACGTTCTCCGCGGATACGCAGATCGCGTCGCCCTGGAGCTCGATGGGGTGCAGATGCGTGGCCTCCTCCGCGAGGAAGACCTGGCCGCGGCCGGTGCAGCGCATCAGCTGCATCTCCTGGCCGGTCGCGTTGCCCACGATCCGGCCGGCGAAGCCCGCGCCCTTGTAGCTGAACTCGACCTTGCCCTGGTAGAGCACCATACTGCCCTGACGGGCGAGCACCGGCTGGTCGCCGCCGGCGCCGAGGTCGACGCGGATCAGCTTCTTGTTCTGCAAGGTCCACCGCTGACCGGTGGGCGCCTCACGGAACGCCGAAAGCGCGGCGGCCACACCGGCAGCACCTCCGCCCTGCGGCACACCCTGAGGTGCCCCGTACGGCGACGGGGCACCCTGCTGACCGGGGAACTGACCGGGCGGCTGCTGCCCGTAACCGGGAGGCGGAGTCGGCTGACCGTAGCCCGGAGGCGGGGTCGGCGCCTGGGGCTGCTGTCCGTAGCCGGGAGGCGCGGTCGGCTGCCCGTAGCCCGGAGGCGGGGGCGCGGTCTGACCCGGCACCTGTCCGATGGGCGGCGCGTGCGGGGTGGGCGCGGCAGGCGGCTGCATGGCGCCGGGCGGCGTGGCCAGCGGTGCGACGATCGTCGGCGCCGCGTGCACCGACGGCGAGGCCGGGGCGGGCGCGGGCGGCGGCGCGTAGCCCTGCTGGGCGGGCTGGGGGGCCGGGGCGGGCGCGGGCGTTGCGGGTGCGGGCGCGCCGAACGCGGGTGGCGCCGTGGCCTGCCCGGGCGGCGCGAACGACGGTGCACCGGCCTGCTGCTGGGGCGGCGCGGCGGCGGGCTCCTCGTCGGCGACCTCACCGCCGAAGTTCTTCAGCAGCGCGTCGAGTCCGCCGTCGAACCCCTGCCCGACGGCCGCGAACCGCCAGACGTCCTTCAGGTAGAAGTCGCCCAGCATCACGGCACGTTCGGTCGAGAACTCCGTGCCGTTGAACGAATAGCGGGCGACCTCCTCGCCGCCCGCGACGATCCGTACGTATCCGGGGGCGATCTGCGACATCTGCCCGGCGCCGTCGATCGTCGCGGTGAACGACAGCTTCTGGATGTTCGCCGGGATCCGGTCGAGGGTGACGCGGAAGGACTCGCTGTCGCCGGCCTGGGCACCGAGGAGCTGAATCGACTCCTCGGGCGATTTCGGCTGATTGAAGAAGACGAAATACCGGTCGTCCGAGAGCCGTTCGTCGGCGTCAAGACCGAAGCAGCTGATGTCGAAGGTCAGCCCGGGCCCCGTGATCTGCACGCCTACGTACAGATCGGTGCCCGCGGTGAGGTCACTGATCTTGGCCTTGTGGCCGCGTTGGAATTCCCTGGCCATGCGTAACGACCGTCCCCCATCCCGAAGGTGAATACGTCGCGTCAGGCTAACCGCAATCACTGGCAGCGGCGGCAGCCGGTACAGCCCTGGTACACAACGGGCACGCGGCGGGCGGAATCAGCGAAGGGGCGACGGTCAGTCACACCTGGACGCCGGAAGGTCATAAGAGGGTGACTGCTCGGTCAGTCACTCCAAGGCGGTCGCTCATGGGAGGCCCACTCGTGGGCGCTCACTCCCAGGTGCTCACTCCTCGCGAGCGGCCGGCAGGTGCGGCGGCAACCGGTCGGCCGCGACAACACCCTCGAGATAGCCCCGCGCCCGCTCCGTGCGCGGATACGCCTCAAGCAGACGCCAGAACCGCGGCCCGTGCCCCGGCACCAGCAGATGCGCCAACTCGTGGACGAGTACGTAGTCGACGACGTACTCCGGCATCCCCTGCAGCCGGTGCGACAGCCGGATGCTGCCCTCGGACGGCGTGCACGACCCCCAGCGCGTGTTCTGATTCGTCACCCAGCGCACGGACGTCGGGCGGGCACGGCCATCGAAGCACTGCTCGGACAGCCGCTCCGCCCGCTCAGCGAGCTGCGCGTCCCCCAGGACCCGTTTGCTCTCCTGCGCGGCCAGCTTGTCGAGCATGACGTTGACCCAGCGCTTCTCCTCGGCCTCCGACATACGGGCCGGAATGAGGACGACGGTCCGGTCACCCTCGCGATACGCGGAGACCGTTCGGCGGCGCCGGGCGCTTCTGCGGACCTCTACCGCGCTCGCCCTCGGGCCGCTCGGCGGCGGGCTGGTCGTGCTGCGCTGCGTGTTCGTGGCACGGTGCAGTGGGTCGGCGGACACGCCCCGACGTTACCCGCTGCACATGGAGGAAGTCCCGCCTCCGGGACTCTTCGGTGCGGCCCCGCACCCCTCCCGCGCGATTTATACGACTAACACCCACCCCCTGTGGATAACTTTTCACACGGATTCCCCCCGCCGTGCATCCTGGCAATCGACCGACGAGCCACCCGAATTCCGGACCGCGGTCACGTCACCAACGCCACCAACTTCGTCAACGTCATCAACTTGATCGCCAACTTGATCACCAAGTGAGAACACAGGCACATCACGGGGGAACAGATGGGCACTTCACCGCCGACAGCCATGCATCCGATCCTGAAACCGGCGCTGCGACGCGGCTGGCGCGACCTCAATACCGTCCAGTTCGGCGTGGCAGCCGCCCACGCCGTCGTACTCGGTCCGGTCGACACCGCGACCGGCACCTTCCTCACCCTCCTCGACGGAACCCGCGGCGTGGCCCTGCTCCGCGACGAAGGCCGCCGGATGGGACTGCCCGACGGCCATGTCGACGCCCTGCTCCACCGGCTGACGAGGGCCGGACTGCTCGACGACGCCACCGGCGGAGGCCCGGCCTTCGACGCGCTCCGCAGGCGCCAAGGAGTCCTCGACCGACTCCGCCCCGACCTGGCAGCCCTCACGGTCCTCTCCCCTGAACCAGCCGCAGGGGCACGGAAATTGGCGGCCCGCCGCAGCATGCGCGTCCAGGTCCGGGGAACCGGCCGCGTCGGCACGGTCATCGCGTCCGTCCTGTCCGCCGCAGGCGTCGGCCACGTCGATGTGCGCGACGGAGGCTGTGTCGAACCGTGGGACGTGGCCCCGGGCGGACTCCCCGTCGAATCCGTCGGAGAACGCCGAGACACGGCCGCGTATCGAGCCGTACGCAAGGCGGCACCGGACCGCCCACCCCGCCCCGACCGCCGCTCCGGCCCAGCTCAATCCCAAGCCCAGCCCCCATCCCGGTCAGAGATCCAAGCCCCGCCCTCAGTCGAGGAACCGGCCCTCTCCCTCGTGATCATCGCCCCACGCGACGGCCTGTCCGCCCACACTCCCGACCCCCTGGCCGCCGAAGAACTCATCGCCTCGGGCACGCCCCACCTCTACGCCGGAGTGGTCGAGGCCACCGGAGTCGTCGGCCCCCTGGTACTGCCCGGCGGCACCGCCTGCGCCGGCTGCCTGTCGCTGGACCGCACGGACCGCGACCCCACCTGGCCCCGGCTGCTCGCCCAATGGCGTTCCGGACGTCAACTCCAGGTACCCGCATGCGACCTGGCTCTCGCCACGGCCGTCGCCGGACTCACGGCGGCGCACACGCTGGCCTTCCTCGACGGCGAACTGCCGTCCAGCACCGGCGCCCGCTGGGAGGCATCGGCCCCGGGACTCGACTGGCACGCCCGCCCGGTATGGGCACATCCGGACTGCTCATGCGGAGCAGGTGAGAGACGTAAGGGGGAGCGGACCTCCGAGGGCGGAGAGCAGCACGACACAATGGCCGGGTAACCGCCACTGGCGGCACGGCAGGCTGGGACTTGGAGGGGCGCATGTCTGATCTTCCCCGGAAGGCGGTAACCCGTACCGCCAAACTGGCCGCGCTGCCACTCGGCTTCGCCGGGCGCGCGACCTGGGGCCTCGGCAAACGCATCGGCGGGAAGTCCGCCGAGATCGTCGGGCGGGAACTGCAACAGCGCACGGCGGACCAGCTCTTCAAGGTTCTCGGTGAGCTCAAAGGCGGAGCCATGAAGTTCGGGCAGGCCATGTCCGTCTTCGAATCCGCCCTCCCCGAGGAGGTCGCAGGCCCGTACCGCGCCGCGCTGACCAAACTCCAGGAAGCGGCGCCCCCCATGCCCACCAGGACGGTTTACGCCGTCCTCGCGGAACGGCTCGGCGACGAATGGCGGGAGAACTTCCTGGAGTTCGAGGACAAGCCCGCGGCAGCCGCATCGATAGGGCAGGTCCATCGCGCCATCTGGCACGACGGCCGCGAGGTCGCCGTCAAGGTGCAGTACCCGGGAGCCGGCGAGGCCCTGCTTTCCGACCTGAACCAACTCGGCCGCTTCGCCCGCCTCCTCGGCCCCCTGATCCCCGGCATGGACATCAAGCCGCTCATCACGGAACTGCGCGACCGGGTGTCCGAGGAACTCGACTACGAGCTGGAGGCACAGGCCCAGCGGGCTTGCGCCGAAGAGTTCGCCGACGATCCCGATGTGCATGTACCCGACGTGGTACACCAGTGCGACCAGGTCCTCATCACCGAATGGATAGACGGAACACCTCTCTCCGAGGTGATCATCGACGGCACCGACGAGCAACGGAACCGGGCAGGACAGCTTCTCGCCCGCTTCCTGTTCTCGGGCCCGGCCCGCACCAACCTCCTCCACGCCGATCCGCACCCTGGAAACTTCCGGCTGCTGCCCGACGAGAAGAACGGCTGGCGACTCGGAGTCCTCGACTTCGGCACCGTGGACCGGCTCCCCGGCGGCCTCCCCGAAACCATCGGGACGTCACTGCGCATGACCCTGGCGGGCAACGCGGAAGCAGTCTACGAACTGCTGTGCACAGAGGGCTTCGTCAAGGAGACGATCGACCTTGAACCCGACGCGGTGCTCGAGTACCTGTTGCCGATCATCGAGCCGGCCCTGGTCGACGAGTTCACCTTCACGCGCGGCTGGATGCGCGGCCAGGCCGCACGCATTGCCGATCTGCGCTCCCCCGCCCACCAGCTCGGCAAGCAACTGAACCTGCCGCCCTCCTACCTCCTGATACATCGCGTGACCCTCAGCACCATCGGAGTCCTGTGCCAACTCGGCGCGACGGTACGGCTACGGGACGAACTTGAGAGGTGGCTACCGGGATTCCTGGCGGGGGACGAGGAGCCGGTTGACGACGCGGCAGGCGGAGCGGTCGTGGGATCGGCCGGCGTCACGGTCGAGGGCTCGGCCGTCGGCGCGGTCGAAGACATAGCTGCGGAAGCAGCGGCGAGCGCGGGGACAAGCGAGGGCGTCTCGGCTGCTGAGGCGTGATCAAAAACTGGGGGCGGGGTGGGGAGGGAAGCCCCCAAGGAACGTTCACCGAAGCTCACCACCACTCCGAATCCAGCCGCCCCTCAATAGCCCTCAGGTTCTCCCGGGCGCAGCGGTCGCAGTAACGCCGGCCGGTCCCGTTCTCCACTGAGTAGGTCCACGTCGGCGGGGCGCCCTGGGCGGTGGTGCTGCAGAGGGCGCACACGATGGTGCCGGGTTCGGGCTCGGGTCGCTGCGCTGAGTCGCCGTCGGGAAGAGACGTCACGTGGTGACGATAGCTCTGTCTTCCGAGGCTGGGGGGCAACGCACCGCGGGGGCCGGTCCGTTGTGGATCGGCCCCCGCGGGGTTGGGTCACTGCATGACCGCCATGGCGAGCGCGCGGCGGGCGCGCAGTGATGCGCGCTCGGCGCGGCGCTGCATCCGGCGTGCCGTTGCCAGGCGCAGTGCGCGGCGTTCGGCCTCGGCGGAGCGCAGCCGCTCGTGCATATGCGCACGAGCCAGCGCTTCTGGGATGAGTTGCATCTCTCGGGTCCTGTTCTGGCGCGAGTCGTTCGCGTCGGTGGTGGTGAAGTCTGGGGTCGCAGAGCCGGTGGGCTCGCTGGTGGACGGCTTCATCGGGGCCTGCTTCTGGGGGTCGTGCGTCAGGGGGCGGTCGATCGTTCCTCGTGCGTTCATGCCGCGACCGGGTTCTTGCGGGGGCGGCCACGCGGCCGCTTCCGGGCTACGACGACGCCCTGGACGAACAGTTCGCCGCCCCAGACGCCCCAGGGCTCGCGCCGCTCCTTGGCACCGGCGAGGCAGGCCTCGACGAGCGGGCAGGTGCGGCAGAGGGACTTGGCGTACTCGACGTCCGCCGGCGACTCCGCGAAGAAGACCTCGGGGTCGTAGGCACGGCAGGGGACGGGTACGCCGAGGCTCTCGATGGCGTCGTCGAGCGCGGTGAGCGCAGTCAGGGGGTTCAAGGTGGGGTCCTCCGTGAGACCGGGCGGGGGGAGAGTGTCTGAAGGCGGTACTGACGGGGCGTGCGCTTCGAGTTGCACGGTGTTGTCTTCCTCGTCTGGTCGTTCCGGCCTGTGGGCCGGGTGGCGGTGGTACCGGGTCTTTTCTTGTTCCCGAGGCCCCTTCGTTCTGTTGTCCCGTGCGGGCAAAACAGAAGGGCCGCGGATCCCGGGTGGGGTTCCGCGGCCCTGAAGGCGCCGGCCTGATCGAGGATCAGGCTGGATCACTCCAGGGTTCGAGCCCACGGAAGGCCCACATCGTGTGGTGGTGCGTCGTCTGCTTCCGGGATCCGGCACCGGCCGCCGCAAAGGCATAGGCCTGGGCCTGTGCCGTTGCTACTGCTTCCGGTGCCTTGGTCGGTCGCTCATTGCCCTCGCGGACGGGAAGGCCGGCGAGAGACAGGAAGGACTCCGGACGGGCGGCGGAAATGCCGGACGCACCGGTGCCCAGGTTCGAGAAACCGAGCAGGCAGGAAGCGACGACCGAGCGATCGGTCATTTTGGCGGTGCTGATGAAGCTGGCGTTGATGCTGATCACTGGAATTCGCCTCCTCTCGGCGTCTCTGGGACCGGGGTGAACCGGTCCGACGGGTTTAGTACAGCACGGAACCAGTGCCTCGGAGAAGAGGCGCTGTTCCCGTGCTTAAGAACCTATGGGGATTGCTGGGGCATGCGCAAACTATTTTTTCGACGAGTTTGCATCAGTCGTCCTCGTCGACTCCTCCAACGCCCGCATCTGGGGCCCCACCTGCGCAGATGGTGAGCACGTCGGCGCCGAACCGGTTGAGCTTGCGCATGCCGACGCCCGGGATGCGGGCGAGTTGGGCCGCGTCTTCGGGCATGGCTTCGGCGATGGCGATGAGGGTCTTGTCGGTGAAGACGCAGAAGGCGGGCTGTCCGAGCTGTTGCGCCTGGTCGGCGCGCCAGTCGCGGAGTCGCTCGTAGAGGCCCTCGTCCATGTCGGAGGGGCAGTCCTCGCAGCGCATGAGTTTCATCTCGCCGGCGTCGGTGAGGGTGCGTCCGCAGACGTGGCAGCGGGCGACGGTTCGGGCGGTGCGGCGTCGGACGGGTCCGGTGGTGGTGCGGAGCGTTGAGGGTGTGCCGTGTTCGATGCCGCCTTGTCCGGTGCTGGTGTTGCGGGCCGCGGCTCCTGAGGTGCCTGGCCGGATGCCGTCGAGGAAGCGGCTGGGGCGGCGGTTGGGGCGGCCGCCGGGTGAGCGGGAGAGGGCCCAGGACAGGCTGAGGTGGTGGCGGGCCCGGGTGACGCCGACGTAGAGGAGGCGGCGTTCTTCCTCGATTTGTTCGTCGGTCTTGGCGTAGGTGATCGGCATCATGCCTTCGGCGAGGCCGACGAGGAAGACGGCGTCCCATTCGAGGCCCTTGGCGGCGTGCAGGGAGGCGAGGGTGATGCCTTCGACGGTGGGTGCGTGTTGGGCGGCGGCGCGTTCGTCGAGTTCGGCGACGAGGTCAGTGAGGGTGGCGGTGGGTTTGGCGCGGGCGAAGTCTTCGGCGAGGCGTACGAGGGCGGCGAGGGATTCCCATCGTTCGCGGACGGCTCCGGAGCCGTCGGGGGGTTGGCTGGTCCAGCCTTCGCCGGAGAGGACGGCTCGGACCTGGGAGGGCAGGTCGACGGCGTCGTCGAGGAGGGAGTCGTTGTTTCCGAAGCGGGCGGCGCTGCGGAGGGCGTGGCCTGCTTTGCGTACTTCCGCGCGCTCGAAGAAGCGTTCTGCGCCGCGTAGCTGGTAGGGGATACCGGCGTCGGCGAGGGCTTGCTCGTAGATCTCGGACTGTCCGTTGGTGCGGAACAGGATGGCGATTTCGCCGGCGGAGACGCCGTTGTCGATGAGGGTGCGGATGCGGCGGGCGGTGCCTTCGGCTTCGGTGGGTTCGTCGGCGTAGTCGGCGTAGGCGGGTTCTGGTCCTCGGTCCCGCTGGGAGATGAGTTCGAGGCGGTGTTCGGCGGCACGGCCTTTGGCGTGGGAGAGGAGGGTGTTGGCGAGGTGGACGACCTGGGGGGTGGAGCGGTAGTCGCGCACGAGTTTGACGACGGTGGCGCCGGGGTGGCGGGTGCGGAAGTTGAGCAGGTGGTCGGGGGTGGCGCCGGTGAAGGAGTAGATGGTCTGGCTGGCGTCGCCGACGACGCAGAGGTTGTCGCGGTCGCCGAGCCAGAGGTCGAGGAGCCGCTGCTGGAGGGGGCTGACGTCCTGGTATTCGTCGACTACGAAGTGCTGGTACTGGGAGCGGACCTGTTCTGCGATGTCGTGGCGGTCCTGGAGGATGCCGACGGTGAGCAGGAGGACGTCCTCGAAGTCGATGAGGGTGCGGTCGCGCTTGAGCGTTTCGTAGGTGGCGTAGATCTGGGCGGTCTCTGCGTTGTTGCGGGGGGTGAGGCGTCCGGTTTTGGCGGCTGCTGCGGCGTAGTCGGCGGGGACGGTCTGGGTGACTTTGGACCATTCAATTTCGGCCGTGACGTCGCGGAGTTCGCCGCGTTCGAGGCGGATGCGGCAGGCGGCGGCCGCGTCGGCGACGAGTTGGATCTTGCGGTCGACGATGCGGGGGAGTTCGCCGCCGACTGCTTTGGGCCAGAAGAACTGGAGCTGGCGCAGGGCGGCGGCGTGGAAGGTGCGGGCCTGGACTCCGCCGGCGCCGAGGTGGCGGAGTCGGCCGCGCATTTCGCCTGCTGCGCGGTTGGTGAAGGTGACGGCGAGGATGCTGTTGGGCTGGAGGATGCCCGAGCGGACGCCGTAGGCGATGCGGTGGGTGATGGCGCGGGTCTTGCCTGTGCCCGCGCCGGCGAGGACGCACACCGGTCCGTGCAGGGCGGTGGCGACGGCGCGCTGTTCGGGGTCGAGCCCGTCGAGCACCGCGTCGGCCGTGTCCGGAACCTGCGGGAAGAGGGTGGAGTGCGTTGCTGCTGTCACCCCGCCATGCTGCCAGGTCGGTGGGGGCGGGTGCGTCGCGTTGTCCACAGGGGGCGGGTGCAGTCGTATTAATGCGGCGCGTGTCACGTCTGCGGGTGTGGTGGGCGTCATGCGTGGGCGGTGGCGGGTGCTCGGGCGGGGGCGGGAATGGTGGCCGGGTCACGTACGTTCGACTCATTGCGAACAAGCATTCCGAGCCGTGAAGGAGCATGAGGAACATGCCGGGGACTGTGACGATGTACAGCACGACGTGGTGCGGCTACTGCCGTCGGCTGAAGGGCCAGATGGACCGCGAGGGCATCGAGTACAACGAGGTCAACATCGAGCAGGACCCGGATTCTGCGGCGTTCGTCGAGAAGGCGAACGGCGGAAACCAGACGGTTCCGACCGTTCAGGTCGTTCCCGCCGATGGTGGGGCCGAGGTCATCATGACGAACCCGAGCCTTGCTCAGGTCAAGCAGGCGCTGGGCAGCGCCGCCTGATCGCTCCGTCCGTACAGACTGAACAGACTGGCCCCTGCTTCGGCGGGGGTCTTCTGCATTTCGTGGTCACTTTCCTTTTGGCCTGTCCCGGTCGGCGTCCGCCTCCAGGGGGTAGCCGATCTTGGTCGCCTCTTGGGCGACTGTGGTCATGGATGCCTCGGGGTTCAAGCGGTCAAGGCCCGGTTCAAGGGTCGGTGGGCGTACACGTGGCGTACTACGTCGATGTCGACCGCGGTCTCGTAGTAGTCCTCGGCGAATGCCTGGAATGCGGCCGGGGTCGCGTCGGTGAGCAGGCGGAACATCCATCCGGAGCCGTCGAGGTCCGGGTGGTTGTCGGGGTATTCGATGTCTCCCGTGCGCCACTGTTCATCTTCCGTCTCGCGCCATAGGCATGCCGTCACCATGGGCATGTCTTCGTCGGTGAAGGCGGGTTCGTCGACGTAGGCGCGGAACGGGGCGGGGACCGAGTCCACCACGCCTGGCCAGGGCAGATCGTCGGCGTAGGGGCTCATTGGCGACTCGTGGTCGAAGGCCCGGATGTACGCGCCCGCGGGGGCGAAGACGATGTCGAGCTCGTCCCCGGAGCCGCTTCTCATCGAAGCGATCTGGTCCGTGTCCGACCAGGTGCGGCTGTACGAGTAGTACCGCTCGCCGTCCGGGTTCAGTACCGCTTCCAGCATCGCCATCGAGCGGCACAGGTCCCGCAGGGTTGGGATGTCGGGAAGGCCGCGAGCTACGTCGTGAACGGTCATACGGCCTATCCAAGCGGATGCCCTGCCTGATCAGGCCCGATCCGGCCTGACCGGTTGGGCCCGGGTCAGGTCGGATCAGGTCGGATCAGATCAGATCTGATCCAGGCTGGGCTTATCTGATCCAGGCTGGGCTTATACGGCCTCGCCGGGCTTGGGGAGGGGCTTGCCGTACCAGAGTTCGATGAGGCGGGCCGCGATCGAGATCCCGTAGGGGGCCATGACCTCTCCGGACTCGAACGCGGCGCGCAGGTCTTCACGGGAGAACCAGCGGGCCTCGTGGATCTCTTCGCCGTCGACGTTGATCTCGGACGAGGTGGCGCGGGCCATGAAGCCGAGCATGAGGCTGGAGGGGAACGGCCAGGGCTGGCTGGCGACGTACTCGACGTCGGGTCCGACGACGACTCCGGCTTCTTCGAAGACCTCGCGGCGTACGGACTGCTCGATGGACTCTCCGGGCTCGACGAAGCCGGCGAGGGTGGAGAAGCGGCCTTCGGGCCAGTGGACCTGGCGGCCGAGGAGTGCGCGGTCCTCGTCGTCCGTGACGAGCATGATCACTGCGGGGTCGGTGCGGGGGTAGTGCTCGGCCCCGCAGGCCTGGCAGCGGCGGATGTGGCCCGCGGCGGCGATGACGGTGCGTTCGCCGCAGCGGGAGCAGAAGCGGTGCAGTCGCTGCCAGTTCTCGAGGGCGACGGCGTGCACCATGAGGCCGGCGTCCCGGGAGGACAGGAGGAGTCCGGCTTCGCGCAGGCCGGCGGGGCGCGCGGACTGGTCGATGCGGCCGGGGAGGGTGTCCTTCTGGAGGGCGAAGTAGCTGACACCGTCGTCGTCGGTGCCCAGGAAGTAGCGGTGGGCTTCAGTGAGGGGCGCTTCGAAGGACGGGGTCATGACCAGTTCGGTGGCGCCGTCCGGCGTCTCGTCGATCAGTACCTGTCCACCGGAGACCACGAAGACGCGGGTGGTGGGGTGGCTCCAGGCTGCGGCGAGCCAGGCCTCGTCGAGGCGGTGGTGTGCGGCGCGGTCGATGCCGCTGGGCGCGGAGAGCGAGAGCGGACGGTCGGCTGTGCGGTCGGTCCAGGTGGTCACAGGTGCTTCCAACTCCCCCGGTGGAACGGGCGTTTCGGCGGGACGGTTCGGCTGGGGCGGGTGTGGCGGGTGGGTTGGCTCAGTGTGCATCGCGCCAGTTCTCCGCGAGGTCGCCCCACAGGTGGGCGGCGGTTTCGACGCCCTTCTTGAGGAGGTCGAGTTCGACTTTCTCGTTGGGTGCGTGCCAGCCGTCGGAGGGGACGGAGATGCCGAGGAAGAGGACGGGTGCGTCGAGGACGTCCTGGAGGTCGGCGGCGGGGCCGGAGCCTCCTTCGCGCGTGAAGCGGATCTTCTGGTCGAAGGCCAGGTTCATGGCGCGGACGACGGACTGGGGGGCGGGGTGGTCGAGGGGGGTGAGGCAGGGGCGGGTGGCGGCGCCGAAGGTGACGGTGTGGCGGATCCCGGCGGGGAGCTGCCCTGCGACCCAGTCGGTGACGGCCTTCTCGACGTGGTCGGGGTCCTGTCCCGCGACGAGCCGGAAGGAGAGCTTCAGCGTCGCGGAGGACGGGACGATGGTCTTGCCGCCGGGGCCCTGATAGCCGCCGCCGATGCCGTTGACCTCGGCGGTGGGGCGGGCCCAGATCCGTTCGAGGGTGGTGTGACCGGCTTCGCCGTGGGTGGCGTGCGACTTGGCGGTGCGCAGCCATTGGGCTTCGTCAAAGGGGAGCTCGGCGAAGAGTTCCCGTTCGCGGTCGGTGAGGGGGGTGATGCCGTCGTAGAAGCCGGGGACGGCCACGCGTGCGTGGTCGTCGTGGAGGGCCGCGACGAGGCGGGCGGCGGCGGTGGCGGGGTTGGGTACGGCGCCGCCGAAGGATCCGGAGTGGATGTCCTGGTCGGGGCCGTGGAGTTCGATCTCGCAGTCGGCGAGGCCGCGCATTCCGGTGCAGACGGTGGGGGTGTCCTCGGACCACATGCCGGTGTCGGAGACGATCACGGCGTCCGCGGTGAGGCGGTCCCTGTGCTGCTCGACGAGGGCGCGGAAGTGGGGGGAGCCGGATTCCTCTTCGCCCTCCACGAGGAGCTTGAGGTGGACGGCGGGGGTGGTGCGGCCGGTGGCGGCGAGGTGGGCGCGGACGCCGAGTGTGTGGAAGAACACCTGTCCCTTGTCGTCGGCTGCTCCGCGCGCGTGGAGGCGGTTTCCGATGACGACGGGTTCGAAGGGGTCTGTGTTCCAGCCGTCCTCGCGGGCCGCGGGCTGGACGTCGTGGTGCCCGTAGACGAGGACGGTGGGGGCGTTCGGGTCGTCGGAGGGCCAGTCGGCGAAGACGGCGGGGGCGCCGGGTGTCTCCCAGACCTCGGTGGTCGGGAAGCCGGTCTCGCGGAGTTTCGCGGCAAGCCAGTCGGCGCTGCGGCGTACGTCGGGTGCGTGGTCGGGCTGGGCCGACACGGACGGGATTCGGAGCCACTCGGCGAGGTCCTGGAGGAACGCGTCGTGGTGGGTCTCTATGTACGCACGGACGGTGCTGACGGCGTTGTCAACGGGCTTGCTCATAGTCCCGAGCCTATCCGTCCGCCGGGGCGTGCCCGTGCGGTGGTTCCGGTGCTCTCCGGTCGCCGGTGCCGGAGGTGGGGTCTTCGAGGAGGAGGCGTTCCAGTTCGGCGCGTCCGGGGAGGTCGCGGGGGGTGACTGTCTCGCCGTCGCGTACGTAGACGAACGTCGCCTTGACTGCCTCGGGCGCGAGGCCGTGCTGCTCGGCCCAGGCGAGTCGGTAGACGGCTAGCTGGAGGGGGTCGGCTGTGCGGCCGCGGGTGGTCTTCCAGTCGACGATCTCGTACGTGGTGTCGTCGCCGTCGCCTTCTTTGTAGACGGCGTCGATCCGGCCGCGGATGACGCGGCCGCCGATGGCGAGCTGGAAGGGCGTTTCGACACGGTGGGGGGTGCGGTGGGCGTAGGGCGTGCGGTCGAAGGCTTCCTTGAGGGTGTCGAGGTCGCGTTCGTCGGCGATGTCGGCCTCGCTGCCGGGGAGCTCTTCGGGGTCGAGCATGGGCAGGCGGAGCTCTTCGAAGCGGGATTCGACCCAGGCGTGGAAGCGGGTGCCGCGGCGGGCGGCAGGCTGGGGCGGGCGGGGCATGGGGCGGGCCAGGTCCTGGGCGAAGCCGTCGGGGTCGGCGGCCAGGCGCAGGAGCTGGGAGGCGGTGAGGGTGGTGGGGAGGGGGACGTCGCGGACGGCCTGGCGGGAGCGCAGGAGTTCGCCGGTGAGGGCGTCGAGGTCGCGATCCCAGGAGGCGAGGGTGCGGGTCTCCTCCGGAGTGAGCAGGTGCCGCTCCGGAGGCGCGGTCTTTGTGGGCGCCGGGTGGGGGCGGGGGTCGGCGTCCTGGGGCGGGGTGGGGTGCGGGATGGCACCCAGGGGGTGCGCGTCGGCGGGCGCGTGCGGGGCGTCGTGCACGGGCGCGGGCGGGGCGCCGGGCGTGGGGCGGGCGTCGTCCGGGTGAGGGTGCGCGTCGTTGTGCGGGGCGTCGGCCGCGGGCTGCTCGTGCGCGGGGGTGCCGGTCGGATGCGGAAGCGTGGGGCGCTCGTGCGGCAACGCGTCCCAGTCGTCCCACTCGTCCCAGGCCGGTCCGGGTCCGTCCTCCGGCGGGCTGAAGAAATCGCCCTCTTCATTGAGAGGCTCATCTTCGTAAAAGGGCTCATCTTCGTAGAGCGCCTCTTCGTCCGGCGGGGCCGGCCAGTCCGGGTCGGTGTACGTGGCCGGGTGGGCCATCTCGTGGGAGTGGTCGTCGGCCGGGGATTCGAGGTGGGCGAGGACCGTGGCCGCGGCCGCGCGGCGGCGCTCCATGGCCTCGTCGTCGAGCGGGAGCGGCCACGCGTGTTCGGCAGATGCCTCCTGGAGCGCGGGGTTCTCCTCGTCCTCTGCCGGTTCGTCGGCCCAGGCCTCGATCTCCCCGTGTCCGGCGGCGCAGTGGTCGTACAGCGCCTGGAGGAAGTCGGAGGGGCCGCGGGGGCGCTTCTGGGCGGGGCCCCACCAGTGGCCGGAGCCGAGGAGGAGGGTGCGGGGGCGGGTGTAGGTGACGTAGCCGAGGCGGAGTTCCTCGGTGCGCTGGTGTTCCTTCATCTCTTCGTGGAAGGCCTTCATGCCCTTGGAGTCCCACGCTTCGATGTCGGGCAGTGTGGCGGCGTCGCCGCGCAGTTCGTGCGGAAGGACCTTGCTCTGGGCGGTCCATTTCTCGCGGCCCTGGGCGCTGGGGAACGTCCCGGTGACGAGGCCGGGGACGGCGACGACGTCCCATTCCAGGCCCTTGGACTTGTGGGCGGTGAGCACCTTCACGGTGTTCTCGCCGCCGGGCAGCGCGTTGTCGAGGCCCTTTTCGTACTGGGCGGCGGTGCGCAGGAAGCCGAGGAAGGCGAGGAGGGTCGCGGAGCTGTCGTTCGCGGCGAACGAGGCGGCGATGTCGAGGAAGTTGGACAGGGTCTCTCGGCGGCGGGCGGCCAGGGCGTGCGGGGAGGCGGCGAGTTCGACTTCGAGGCCGGTGACGGCGAGGACGCGGTGGAGTACGTCCATCAGCGGGTCGGCAAGTGAGCGGCGCAGGTCGCGCAGCTCGGTGGCGAGGCGCGCGAAGCGTACGCGGGCCTGTGGTGAGAAGGGCAGCTTGTCGTCGCCCGGTTCGTCGAGGGGGGTCTCGAGGAATGTGTCGAGGGCGTCGGCGAGCGATATCACTTCGGAGGGGTCGACCCCCTCGACGGCTTCGGCGAGACGGCGGTCGGGGTCGTCGCCCTGGCCCCCGCGCGCGTGGGCGACGAGGAGGCGGGCGCGGCGGCCGAGGAGGGCGAGGTCTCGGGGGCCGATGCGCCAGCGGGGGCCGGTCAGGAGGCGGACCAGCGAGGCGTTGGCGCCGGGGTCCTGGAGGACTTCGCAGACGGCGACGAGGTCGGCGACCTCGGGGAGGTGGAGGAGGCCGGAGAGGCCGACGACCTCTACGGGGATGTCGCGTGCGACGAGGGCGCCTTGGATGGCGGCGAAGTCGGTCGCGGTGCGGCACAGGACGGCGATCTCGCCGGGGGCGGTGCCGGTGCGTACGAGGTGGGCGAGGGAGTCGCCGAGCCAGTCGATCTCCTCGGCGTGGGTGCGCAGGAGGGCGCAGCGGACGATGCCGTCGCGTTCGGCGCCGGGGGCCGGGCGCAGGGCTTCCACGCCCGCGTGGAGTGCGCGCAGGGGCTGGGCCAGGCCGTTGGCGAGGTCGAGGAGGCGGCCGCCGCTGCGGCGGTTCTCGCTGAGGGAGAGGCGGGTGGCGGGGCGGCCGTCGGCGTGGGCGAAGTGTTCGGGGAAGTCGTCGAGGTTGGCGACGGAGGCGCCGCGCCAGCCGTAGATCGCCTGGCAGGGGTCGCCGACGGCGGTCACGGGGTGGCCGGTGCCCGCTCCGAAGAGGCCGGCCAGGAGGATCCGCTGGGCGACGGAGGTGTCCTGGTACTCGTCGAGGAGGACGACGCGGAACTCGTCGCGGAGGATGGCGCCGACCTCGGGGCGGGTGCGGGCGAGGGTGGCGGAGAGGGCGATCTGGTCGCCGAAGTCGAGGAGGTCGCGGGCGCGCTTGGCTTCGCGGTACCGGGTGACGAGGCCGGTGAGGTCGAGGCGGGCGGCGGCGGCCTCGGGGACCTTGCGCAGGTCGGCGTTGGTGAGTTTGCGGCCTTCGAGTGCGTGCAGCAGGCGGGTGTCGTAGGCGCGGAGTTCGTCGGGGTGGACGAGGTGTTCGGCGAGCTCGCCGTCGAGGGTGAGGAGGTCGCTGACGAGGTCGGCGAAGGAGCGGGTGAGGGCCGGGTAGGGGCCGGGGGCCTCGCGCAGGACGCGGGCGGCGAGCTGGAAGCGGGTGGCGTCGGCGAGGAGTCGCGCGGTGGGTTCGAGGCCGATGCGCAGGCCGTGGTCGGTGAGGAGGCGGCCGGCGAAGGCGTGGTACGTGGAGATCACGGGCTCGCCCGGGGGGTTGTCCGGGTCGATGGCGTCGGGGTCGGTGACGCCTGCCTTGATCAGTGCCTTGCGGACGCGCTCCGCGAGTTCGCCGGCGGCCTTGTTGGTGAAGGTGAGGCCGAGGACCTGCTCCGGGGCGACCTGTCCGGTGCCGACGAGCCATACGACGCGGGCGGCCATGACCGTCGTCTTGCCGGATCCGGCTCCGGCCACGATCACCTGCGGGGCGGGCGGCGCGGTGATGCAGGCCGTCTGCTCCGGGGTGAACGGGATCCCAAGGAGCTCCTTGAGCTGCTCGGGATCGGTGAGGCGCGTGGTCACCTCATCGAGGCTAACCGGCCCCACCGACAGCGCCGGCCCGATCCGGACGGATCTGGCGCAGTGGAGGCGCACGTCACTCGACGACGTGCTTGCCCTCGGGGCGGGCGCTGCACGAGGCGCGGAACGCGCAGTGGGTGCAGTGCTGTCCGGTGGTGGGGCTGAAGCGTTCGTCGAGGACCTTGCCGGCGGCGGTCGCGAGGAGGTCGCCGACCCACTCCCCCTCGCCGCCGTCCGCGACGTCCCCCAAGGGTTGCTGTGACTGCACCTTGGGGAGGGCGTCGCCGCCGTCCTTCTTGGCGGCGCCCTGGCGCAGCTGGACGAGTTCGGCGCCGCCGGGTCCGGGGCGTTCGCCGTCGAAGTGTTCGTCGACGGCGCCCTCGCGGACAGCGAGCTGGTAGACGGCGAGCTGGGGGTGGCGGGCGACGTCGGCGGCTGAGGGCGCCTGCTTGCCGGTCTTGAAGTCGACTACGTAGGCGCGGCCTTCGGTATCGCGTTCGACGCGGTCCATGGAGCCGCGGATGCGTACTTCGTAGGAGCCCGCTTCGAGGGTGACGTCGAAGGCGTGTTCGCTGGCGACGGGGGTGCGCACGGTGCTGGAGTCGACGTGCCAGCGGAGGAAGCGTTCGAGCGCCACGCGCGCGTGCTCCTTCTCCTGGGCGGACTTCCAGGGGGCGTCGAAGGCGAGGGCGTCCCAGACGGAGTCGAGGCGTTCCATGAGGACGGCGAGGTCGGCGGGGGTGCGTCCGGAGGCGACCTCGTCGGCGAGGACGTGGACGACGTTGCCGAAGCCCTGGGCGGCGGTGGCGGGGGCGTCGGCCTTGACCTCGCGGCCGAGGAACCACTGCAGGGAGCAGGTGTTCGCGAGCTGGTCGAGGGCGCTTCCGGAGAGCACGACGGGCTGGTCGCGGTCGCGCAGGGGGATCCTGCTCTCGGTGGGGTCGTCCATGCCCCACCAGCGGTAGGGGTGCGCGGAGGGTACGAGGGGGCGGCCGTCGTCGTCGGTGAGGGCGGCGAGGCGGGCTAGGCGGCGGGCGGCGGCGTCGCGCAGCGTGGCGGAGGTACGGGGGTCGACGGTGGTGGCGCGCAGTTCGGCGACGAGCGCGGCGACGGACAGGGGGCGGCGGGGGCGGCCGGTGACGTCCTGGGGGTCGACGCCGAGTTCGGTGAGGAAGCGGGACGGCTGGTCGCCGTCGTCGGCGGGTGCCTTGACCGCAGTGACGACGAGGCGTTCACGCGCGCGCGTGGTGGCTACGTAGAACAGGCGGCGTTCTTCGGACAGGAGCGCTCCGGGGGTGAGGGGTTCGGCGAGGCCGTCGCGTCCGATGCGGTCGGCTTCGAGGAGGGAGCCGCGGCGGCGCAGGTCGGGCCACAGGCCTTCCTGTACGCCCGCGACGACGACGAGGCGCCATTCGAGGCCCTTGGAGCGGTGGGCGGTCATGAGGCGTACGGCGTCGGGGCGTACGGCGCGTCCGGCGAGGGTGTCGGAGGCGATGTCCTGGGCCTCGACCTCTTCGAGGAAGTTGAGGGCGCCGCGGCCTCCGGTGCGTTCCTCTGCGCGGGACGCGGTCGCGAAGAGCGCGCATACGGCGTCGAGGTCGCGGTCCGCGTTGCGTCCTGCGGCGCCGCCGCGGCGGGCCGCGCGTTCCAGGCGCTGGGGCCATGAGGTGCCGTTCCACAGCTGCCAGAGGGCTTCTTCGGCGGTGCCTCCGGAGGTGAGGGTGTCGCGGGCCGCGCGCAGCAGGGCGCCGAGGCGCTGGGCTCCGCGGGCGTGGGCGGGGTCGTGGGCGGCGAGGCGTTCGGGCTGGGCGAGGGCGCGGGCGAGGAGTTCGTCGGAGGGCGGCGGTACGTGGTTGCCGGCGGCGCGTTCCTCCTCGCGCAGGGCGCGGCCGAGGCGGCGCAGGTCGGCGGCGTCCATGCCGGCGAGGGGTGAGGCGAGGAGGGTGAGGGCGGTCTCGGTGTCGAGCCAGACGGGCGGTTCCTGGTCCTGGTCGCCGTCGGGTTCGGGGATGTCCTGCGCAACGCTGAGGGCGACGGCCCTGAGCGCGGTCAGCAAGGGCGTGACGGCCGGTTCGTGGCGCAGCGGCAGGTCGTCGCCGTCGATGTCGAGGGGGACGCCCGCTGCGGTGAGGGTGCGGCGCATCGCGGGGATGGAGCGGGTGCCGGCGCGGACGAGGACGGCCATGTCGCTCCAGGGGATGCCGTCCTCGAGGTGGCCGCGGCGCAGGATGTCCGCGATGTTGTCGAGTTCGGTGCCGGAGGTCGGGTACGTGTAGACCTCGACGCGGCCGCCGTCCCGCGCGGGGGTCAGCTCTCGGTGGGCGCGGACCTTGTCGGCGGGCAGACGGGTCAGGGGCATGCGCCGGGTGATGCGGCGGGTGGCGTCCAGGAGGTGTGCTCCGGAGCGGCGGGACGCCGTGAGGACCTCTACGGGGGCGGGGCTTTTGTCGGCGCGGGGGAACTGGTCGGGGAATTCGAGGATGCCGTTCACGTCGGCGCCGCGGAACGTGTAGATCGACTGGTCGGGGTCTCCGAAGGCGAGCAGGGTGCGGCCGTGGCCGGCGAGGGCGTGCAGCAGCCGGACCTGGGCCGGGTCGGTGTCCTGGTACTCGTCGACGAACACGGCGTCGTAGCGGGTGGCGAGTTCGTCGGCGACGGGGGTGCGGTGGGCGAGGAGGACCGCGCGGTGGACGAGTTCGGCGTAGTCGAGGACGCCGTGCAGGTCGAGGACGTCGAGGTATTCGGCGAGGAAGGTGGCGGCGGCTTTCCAGTCGGGGCGGCCGATGCGGCGGGCGAAGGCGTCGAGTGCGGCCGGTCCGAGGCCCAGTTCGCGGCTGCGGGCGAGGACGGCGCGGACCTCGTCGGCGAAGCCGCGGGTGGTCAGGCAGGCCCGCAGTTCGTCGGGCCAGCGGACGTGGGCGAGGCCGGCCCGCTCGAGGTCGATCTGGCCGGCGAGCAGTTCGCGTACGGCGACGTCCTGTTCGGGTCCCGACAGCAGGCGCAGGGGTTCCTCGAACAGGCCGGCGTCCTGGTGGGCGCGGACGAGGGCGTAGCAGAACGAGTGGAACGTGGTGGCCTGTGGTGCGTGGGCGGCGCCTATGCGCAGGGCCATGCGGTCGCGCAGTTCGACGGCTGCCTTGCGGCTGAAGGTGAGGACCAGGATGCGCTCGGGGTCGGTGCCTTTGGCGATGCGTGCGGCGACGGCCTCGACGAGCGTGGTCGTCTTGCCCGTGCCCGGTCCCGCGAGGACGAGCAGCGGGCCGTGCGGGTGGTCAACCACCGCGCGCTGGCGTGCGTCCAGACGAGGGGGGTCCACCTGGGCCGGCGGGGTACGCACCAGTCGGTACGCGCCGGGGATCCCCTGTCGTACCTGGCGGTGCGACAGGTTCCGGGTGGAGGAAGAGGAGCTCACGTGGATCGCTGGTCCTGGTGGGTGTGCTGGGGGAACTGGGAGGCAGTCGGCCGTCCGCGTCGTCGGGGCGTGGCGGTGGCTGCGAGGTGAGGGAGGTGTGCGCCGTCGACGCTACGCCGTCGAGTGTGGCGGAAGCCGGGCTTTCGCAGGGTCCCGTGCCGCACGGGTGTGCCGCGATTCACGAACGTACGCGGTGGTGGCGAAGTGCCCCTCTCGCCCCGTTTCCCCCGTACGGGCCACAGGCCGTTCGAACGGGGGCGCGATGGCGGAAGCTGTCAGGTGTGAGATTCCGCGCGTTCTTCGCCGTCCCATCGCGCGCGCCTCATGTCGAGGCGCGGGACGTGCCCCTCGGACGTACGGGAGGCTTCGCGCAGGGGGGTGCTCTCCGCGCGGTAGTGCGCCATGGCGTCCAGTTCGTGGCCGGGCAGCAGCACGCCGTCGGAGCGCACCACGCGCCACCACGGAACGCCTCCTCCGTAGAGGGCCATCACGCGGCCGACCTGGCGCGGGCCGCCCTCACCGAGCCATTCGGCGACGTCCCCGTAGGTCATGACGCGCCCGGGCGGGATCAGCTCCGCGACCTCGAGCACCCGCTCCGCGTACTCCGGCAGCTCTCCCGCCGCACCGCTCTCCTCGCTCATCCGACCCATCCTGCCGCACCCCACCGACACTGTGACGGCCCGGTCACGGGGCGTGGAGAGGCATATGAAGAAGCACGAATCCGCGGTTGCGGGATACTTTGCTCCCCCGCATTGCACCCTGATGCCCCCCTGTGTCAGTGGGACGTGCCACCATCGTGCGGGCGGTGACCGGTGATACGAGACCAAGAAGAAACGACGGAGCAGCAGGGCGTGCATCCCGATAAGGCGGAAGGCACCTCTGGGGCTTCGGCGCGCCCGGACGGCGAAGAGGCCGACCACTCCCCCGTGACCGAGCGCCGTGGCCACCGGGCGGCGGCGCCACAGGCGGACGTGCCCGCGAAGGCCGTGGAGGCCGGGCCCGAGCGGACCGAGGTCCCTCTGGTCGACCCGGAGTGCATCGACGCCGACGCGCACGCCGAGCGGGTCGACGGCGACGAACCCCTCCTCCCCGCGCGCGTGCACCGCCCCTCCGACCTGATGCGGCTCCTGGTGGGCGTGCTCGCGATCGCCGTGCTGCTGTCGATCGCCGCGTTCGCCCACGGCACGACGTCGGGCCTTCAGCAGGACATCAGCAAGGGCACGGGCGCCGCTCCCGACCTCATGATCAAGTTCGCGGGGCTCGCGTCGAGCATCGCAATCCTTCTGGTACCGGTCGCCTTCGCGATCGAGCGGCTGATCAAACGCGACGGGCTGCGGATCGCCGACGGTGTACTCGCGGCCGTCCTCGCGCACGGGGTGACGCTGGCGACGGACCTGTGGGTCGCCCAGGGCGCCCCGTCGTCGATCCAGGACGCACTCACCCGCCCGTCGCCGGGCGACATCCACGCGCTGACAGATCCGGTGCACGGCTATCTCGCGCCCGTCATCGCCTATATGACGGCTGTGGGGATGTCCCGCAGACCACGCTGGCGCGTGGTGCTGTGGGTGGTGCTGCTGCTCGACGCGTTCGCGATGCTGGTCACCGGCTACACGACACCGTTCTCGATCATCCTGACGGTCCTGATCGGCTGGACGGTCGCCTACGGCACGCTCTACACGGTCGGTTCGCCGAACGTGCGTCCCACTGGTCAGACGCTCCTCGCGGGCCTGCGGCACGTCGGCTTCCACCCTGTCAGCGCGGCCCGCGAAGAGGCCCACGAGAGCACCACGGAGAACGGCGACAGAGGGAGGCGCTACTTCGTCACCCTGGAGGACGGCCCCCCGCTCGACGTCACCATCGTCGACCGTGAGCAGCAGGCCCAGGGCTTCTTCTACCGCGTGTGGCGCCAGCTGACGCTGCGGGGCATCACCACGGGACGCAGTCTCCAGTCCCTGCGCCAGGCTCTGGAGCAGGAGGCACTTCTCGCGTACGCGGCGATCGCGGCCGGGGCCAACGCCCCGAAGCTGATCGCGACGTCCGAGCTCGGCCCCGACGCGGTGATGCTCGTGTACGAGCACGCGGGCGGCCGTTCGCTGGACTCGGTGCCGGACGAGGAGATCACCGACGAGCTGCTGCGCGACACCTGGCACCAGGTGCAGGCGCTCCAGTCGCGGCGTATCGCCCATCGGCGGCTCACCGGCGACGCGATTCTGGTGGATCGTTCCGGCACGGTGATCCTCACGGATCTGCGCGGCGGCGAGATCGCGGCCGGCGACCTGATCCTGCGCATGGACATCGCCCAGCTCCTGGCCACGCTGGGCCTGCGCGTGGGCGCCGAGCGGGCCGTGGCGTCGGCCGTGGGCGTGCTCGGCCCCGACGCGATCGCCGACTGTCTGCCGCTGCTCCAGCCCATCGCCCTGAGCCGTAATACGCGCTCGACGCTGCGCAGGCTCGGCAGGGAGCGTTCCGAACGCGAGCGCGAGGCCGTGCTCGAGGCTTCGCGCAGGGCGAAGCAGGCCCGCCTGGACGAGGCCTCCCAGGCTGCGGCCTCCCTTGCCGAGGCCTCTCCGGCCGGGAGATCAACGCCTACCGAGACGGTCACCGAGCACGCGGCGCCCCCGTCGGCCAAGACCTCCGCGAAGGCAGAACGGCAGACGGAGAAAGCCGAGCGGCAGGCCGAGAAGAAGGCCATCGACGAAGCCCTGGACGAGGCGCGCGAGGAGGATCTGCTCACCCAGATCCGCCACCAGGTGCTCCGCATCCGGCCGCAGGCACCCGTCGAACCGGCCCGCCTGGAGCGCGTCAAACCGCGCACCCTCGTGAGCTTCATCGCGGGCGCCATCGGCGCGTACTTCCTCCTGTCGCAGCTGACGCACATCGAGTTCGGCACGCTGTTCCGAGAGGCCCAGTGGGGCTGGGTCGCCGCCGCCGTCCTGTTCTCGGCGCTGAGCTACTTCGCCGCCGCGATGAGCCTGCTCGGGTTCGTCCCGGAGCGCGTCCCCTTCCTGCGGACCGTCGCGGCGCAGGTCGCCGGCTCGTTCGTGAAGATCGTGGCACCGGCCGCCGTAGGCGGTGTCGCGCTCAACACCCGCTTCCTGCAACGCTCGGGCGTGCGCCCCGGGCTCGCGGTGGCCAGCGTCGGCGCCTCCCAGCTCTTCGGTCTGGGCGCCCACATCATGATGCTGCTGACCTTCGGCTATCTGACCGGCACGGAGAAGACCCCGTCCCTGTCGCCGTCCCGGACGGTCATCGCGGGCCTGCTGACCGTGGCGGTCCTCGTGCTCGTGGTGACGTCGATCCCCTTCCTGCGGAAGTTCGTCGTCACGCGCGTACGGTCCCTGTTCGCCGGCGTCGTACCGCGCATGCTGGACGTGCTCCAGCGGCCGCAGAAGCTGCTCACCGGCATCGGCGGCATGCTCCTCCTGACGGCCTGCTTCGTGATGTGCCTGGACGCGTCGATCCGCGCCTTCGGGGACGAGACGACGACGCTCAGCCTGGCCAGCGTCGCGGTCGTGTTCCTCGCCGGCAACGCGCTCGGCTCGGCCGCGCCGACACCGGGCGGTGTGGGCGCCGTCGAGGCGACCCTGACGGTCGGACTCATCGCGGTCGGCCTGCCCAAGGAGGTCGCGGCCCCGGCCGTGCTGCTCTACCGGCTCATGACGCTGTGGCTGCCGGTCCTGCCGGGCTGGCTCTTCTTCAACCACCTCTCCCGGAAGGGCTCCCTGTAGGGACGCGTTTGCGGGGAGGCGTCCTCGTCGTAGAGGCACGTTCCCAGAGCGGCTCCCCGTAGAGGCACGTTTCCCGAACGGGCGGCTCCCCGTAGAGGCACATTTCCCGAACGGGCGGCTCCCCGTAGAGGCACATTTCCCGAACGGGCTCCCCGTAGAGCCCGCCCCCGTAGCCGTCGTCGTCGCTCACCCGCACGGCCCACGCCCCGAGCGCCCCGTGGGCCGTCGCCGCAGGATGGGTTCATGCCCAATCCGACCCGGCCGCGTGCCGCTGCCCTGGCCGCCACCGCCGTCCTCTTGGCCTCCGCCCTCGCGGCGTGCGGCAGCGACACGCATGACGTGGATGTGAGGTCCCAGTCCCTCAGCTGGAAGGACTGCCCCGCGCCCTCGGAGTCGGAGGGCGGCGGCCCCGCGCCCTCCCCACTGCCCGGCGGCGCCACCTGGCAGTGCGCCACCATGCAGACGCCCCTCGACTGGGACAAGCCCGAGGGCGACACGATCGGCCTCGCGCTCATCCGCGCCAAGTCCTCCGGCGCCAAAAACAAGCGCATCGGGTCACTCATCTTCAACTTCGGCGGCCCCGGCGGCTCCGGGGTCACCACGCTGCCCGCGTTCGGCAGCGAGTACACAAAGCTGCGCACCCGCTACGACCTGGTGAGTTTCGACCCGCGCGGCGTCGGCCGCAGCGACGGTGTGAAGTGCGAGAACGACGCGCAGCTCGACAAGTACTTCCAGCAGGACGCCATCCCCGACGACACCGCCCAGACGAAGAAGCTCGTCAGCAACGTCACCCAGTTCAACAACGCCTGCGAGAAGAACTCCAGGACGGTCATCCCGCACGTCGCCACGACCGACGCTGCCCGCGACATGGACCTGATGCGGCAGGTGCTCGGCGACGACAAGATGCACTACTTCGGGATCTCCTACGGCACCGAACTGGGCGGCGTGTACGCCCACTTGTTCCCGAAGAAGGTGGGCCGCGCCGTCTTCGACGGTGTCGTCGACCCCACCCAGAACGCCGAGGAGAGCTCGCTCGGCCAGGCCAAGGGCTTCCAGCTCGCCCTCGACAACTACGCGAAGGACTGCACCTCCAAGGTCGAGGACTGCCCGGTCGGCGACACCCCCGCGGAGGTCAAGGCCAAGATCGCGAAGCTGCTCAAGGACCTCGACTCCAAGCCGATCCCGGGGGTCTTCCCGCGCGAGCTGACGCAGACCGCCGCGACGAACGGCATCGCGCAGTCGCTGTACTCCAAGGACTTCTGGGAGTACCTCACCGAGGGCCTCGCCCAGGCCTACGAGGGTGACGGCAAGATCCTCATGCTGCTTTCGGACTCCATGAACGGCCGTAACGAGGACGGCACGTACAGCAACCTCCAGGCCGCCAACGTCGCCATCAACTGCGCCGACGACAAGCCCCGTTACACGCCGGCTTACGTCCGCTCGAAGCTCCCCGAGTTCCGGGCCGCCTCGCCCCTGTTCGGCGACTTTCTCGCGTGGAGCATGCTCAGCTGCACGGACTGGGCGGTCGCCGGCGCCGCGAACCACCCCGACGTGAGCGCGACCGGCTCGGCGCCGATCGTCGTCGTCGGCAACACGGGCGACCCCGCCACCCCGTACGAAGGTGCGAAGAAGATGGTCGGCGCGCTCGGCGATGGTGTCGGGGTGCAGGTCACGTACGAAGGCCAGGGGCACGGCGCGTACGACAGCGGGAACAAGTGTGTGCGCGGTGCCGTGGACAACTATCTGCTGAACGGGACGGTGCCGAAGGCGGGCACGGTCTGCAAGTAGCCGCGGGGTACGGGTGTTCGGCTCGCACGCCCGGTCGCCGACGCGCTCTGACGCAGGTGATTGTCAGTGGCGCTGCCTAGGATGGTCTGACTGTCTTCGGGACCGGGGGCAGGCGAGGGGGATCGCCAGGGGGAGGTGCCTGTGTCGCGTCATGTTCGTTCGTTCGCGCTGCTGGCCGCGGGGCTGCTGGTGGCGGGGGCCGCCGCGGGCTGCGGCGGGCCGGGAGACAAGGCCGGGCACGGCGAGGGAAAGGGGCAACCACAGCCACCGCGTTCGTCGCCGCCCTCACCGTCGTCACCGCCCCGCTCGGACAAGGCCGTCCCCGGCGCGCTGCCCCGGTTGCCCACCGCGCTCACCTCGCAGCGGCTCGACTGGGGCCGCTGCAAGGCCACCGACGAAGGCCCCGCGCCCGGCTCCGACTGGCAGTGCGCGACGCTGAAGGCGCCGCTCGACTACACGAAGCCGGACGGGGAGACCATCGGCGTCGCCCTCATCCGCGCCAGGTCCACGGGCGGGAGCGGACGTTCTGCCTCACTCCTGTTCAACTTCGGCGGGCCGGGCGGCTCGGGGGTCTCGATGCTGCCCGCCTTCGCACCCGATTACGCGAAGCTGCGCGAGCGCTACGACCTGGTGAGCTTCGACCCGCGCGGCGTCGGCGCGAGTGAGGGGGTGCGCTGCCGCGACGACAAGGCGATCCAGGCCGCCGAGTCCGTCGACCTCACGCCGGAAACCCCCGCCGAGGAGCGGGCGTACTTCAAGGACGCCTCCGACTTCGGCGCGGGCTGCGCGCGGCAGGCCGGCAAGCTGCTCGGGCACGTGTCGACGGACGAGACGGCCCGCGACATGGACCTGGCGCGCCAGGCGCTCGGCGACGACAAGCTGCACTACATGGGCGTCTCGTACGGGACCCAACTGGGCGGCGTGTACGCGCACTTGTTCCCCGGCAAGGTGGGCCGGCTCGTCCTGGACGCCGTGGTCGACCCGGCCGCGGACACCGTGGGCCACGCGGAGAACCAGACGAGGGGCTTCCAGCGGGCCCTCGACAACTACCTCGAGTCCATCGGCCAGGACCCGGATCAGGGCTCCCGGAAGATCGCCGCGCTGCTGAAGCGGATCGACGCGAAGCCGCTGCCGGCCTCGGGTGGCCGCGTGCTCAACCAGTCGCTCGCCACGATCGGCATCACCGTCACCCTGTACAGCAAGAACAGTTGGCCCGCGCTGACGCGTGGCCTGGAGGCGGCGGAGCAGGGGGACGGAACGGCGCTGCTCGCGCTGGCCGACGCGTACAACGAGCGGAGTCCCTCCGGGCATTACAGCTCGCAGAGCCATGCGCAGCGGGCGATCTCCTGCCTCGACGACAAGGAACGGCCGTCGCCGCAGGAGGCGCGCAAGCGTCTCGCGTCGTTCCGCGGGATTTCGCCCGTCTTCGGGGAGTTCATGGCCTGGGACACGGCGGGCTGGTGCCATGACTGGCCGGTGCCGGGCCAGTACGAGACGCCCGAGGTCAGCGCGCCGGGCGCCGCCCCGATCCTCGTCGTGGGGAACACGGGCGACCCGGCGACCCCGTACGAGGGCGCCCACAGGATGGCGGACGAGCTCGGCAAGGGTGTCGGCGTCGAGCTCACCTGGAAGGGCGAGGGGCACGGCGCGTACGGCAGCGGGTCGGGCTGCGTCGACTCGGCGGTGAACGGCTATCTCCTGGAGGGCCGAATACCGCGCGACGGGAAGGTCTGCTCCTGAGACGGACGCCGACGCGCCCTATGCGGTGCTCTATGACGAACGGGACCCGCACGCGAGGTGCGGGACCCGTTCGGAAAAGCTGCCCCCAGACCGGCGTCGACCGCGCGGGCCGACGGGCGGTCTAGTAGACCGGCTTCTCGGGCTCGATCTGGTTGACCCAGCCGATCACGCCGCCGCCGACGTGCACGGCGTCCGCAAAGCCCGCGGACTTCAGAACGGCGAGGACTTCCGCACTGCGGACACCCGTCTTGCAATGCAAGACGATCTTCTTGTCCTGCGGGAGGCTCTCCAGGGCGGTGCCCATGAGGAACTCGTTC
This sequence comes from Streptomyces sp. DS1-CR2, assembly GCF_055760475.1. Classification (NCBI taxonomy): domain Bacteria; kingdom Bacillati; phylum Actinomycetota; class Actinomycetes; order Kitasatosporales; family Streptomycetaceae; genus Streptomyces; species Streptomyces sp. DS1-CR2. Next base: position 5,711,011 of record NZ_CM147085.1, on the reverse strand, counting down.
TTCGGGATCAGCCGGGCGCCGGGGATCGAGACGATCTCGTACTCGTTCGGCTCGCGGACGTCGATGATCTCGATGTTCTCGCCGTCGTCGATCCACTCCTTGAGCTGCTTGGGAGTGATCGTCGCGCCGGCCGCCGCCTCCTGGGCCTCCTCGGACACGACGCCGCAGAAGGCCTCGTAGTCGATGAGCTCGGTGACGGTGGCGTTCGGGCCGCAGACCGCGCAGTCGGGGTCCTTGCGGACCTTGACCTGGCGGTACTGCATCTCCAGGGCGTCGTAGATCATCAGGCGGCCGACGAGCGGCTCGCCGACACCCGCGAGGACCTTGATCGCCTCGGTGACCTGGATGGAGCCGATGGACGCGCACAGCACACCCAGGACGCCGCCCTCGGCGCAGGAGGGGACCATGCCGGGGGGCGGGGGCTCCGGGTAGAGGCAGCGGTAGCACGGGCCGTGCTCGGACCAGAAGACCGAGGCCTGGCCGTCGAAGCGGTAGATCGAGCCCCACACGTACGGCTTGTTGAGCAGCACGCACGCGTCGTTGACCAGGTAGCGGGTCGCGAAGTTGTCCGTGCCGTCGACGATCAGGTCGTACTGGCTGAAGATGTCCATCACGTTCTCGGCCTCGAGCCGCTCTTCGTGGAGGATCACGTTCACGTACGGGTTGATGCCGAGGACGGAGTCCTTGGCGGACTCGGCCTTGGAGCGGCCGATGTCGGCCTGGCTGTGGATGATCTGGCGCTGCAGGTTCGACTCGTCGACCTCGTCGAACTCGACGATGCCGAGCGTGCCCACACCGGCCGCGGCCAGGTACATGAGCGCCGGCGAACCGAGGCCGCCGGCGCCCACGGCGAGCACCTTGGCGTTCTTCAGCCGCTTCTGCCCGTCCATCCCGACATCGGGGATGATCAGGTGGCGGGAGTACCTGCGGACCTCGTCTACGGTGAGCTCAGCAGCTGGCTCTACCAGGGGTGGCAGCGACACGGGGGCTCCGTTGATCGTCATTTCCGAACAGTGGTGATTCCGTCAACACTGCCACGCCCCTCTTCATTCCGAGACACCCGTTCCGACCCGCGAGACGATGTCGTCCCAGTACCCGGGCATGGCCTCCCAGGGGTCGGCGGCGCCGCCGCGGTCCGTGCGGTCGGTGAAGTAGATCGTCCCGGCGCCCTGCCAGCGGGCGATGCGCAGCGCCTCGTCGAGGTGCCCGCGGGGCACGCCGTGCACCAGGTGACAGAAGCGCTCGGGCGGGTAGTCGGCCGTCCACTCGGCGACCTGGGACCAGCGGTAGTCGCTCCACGGCCCGGAGAAGGTCACCAACTGATCAGCGGTCTCGGCGTAGCCGGGATACGGGTGCGTGCCGTGCCCGAGGACGATGTGGGCGTCCTCACACAGGGCGCGCAGCGTGGTGACGATACGGCGGATCTCGGGGAGGGCGGCCCGCTCGGTCGGGCAGCGGTCGAGGGAGAACCCGTCGACGCGGTACCAGTCGAGATAGCGGTGGGCGTCGGAGACGACCTCGCCGAACGAGCGGGCGCCGTAGGTGAGATCGAGGTGCCCGAGGACCCGTACGTCGCGGTTGCGCAGCCTGCCCGCGGCTTCGAGGCAGTGCGGGTCGGGGCGGGCCCCGGGGCCGTCCGCGACGTTCAGGACGACCCAGTGCAAGGGAGCGCCGGGACGGGTGAGTTCGGCCCATTCGACGGGCGCCATGAGGGGGTGTGCGTAGCCGGGGATACCGAAGCCGAGCCGTATGTCGGTGCTCGCGGTCCCGGGGGCGGTGGGGGTCAGATACGGCATGCCGCTTCCATCCAGATGTCGGCGAGTGATTCCTCGAGGTTGATGCGGGGGCGCCAGCCGAGCCGGTCGCGTGCGGTGCGCACGTCGGCCTGCTGCCAGCTGCCGCAGCCGTCCGGGTACGGGTACGCGGCGGGTGCCATGTGGTCGGGGTCGGAGCGGGGGTGGCCGAGCGTCGGGCGGACGGGGCCGCCGGGTGAGTCGAGCTCGTGGAGCGCGCCGCCGAAGCCGGCGACGCGGGCGAGCACGGACGCCGCGTCCCGCAGCCGGACGGCGCGGCCCGAGCCGATGTTGATGACGCCCTGCGCGGCGGAGAGCGAGGCGGCGTGGACGGCGCGGGCCACGTCGCGTACGTCGATGAAGTCGCGCTGCGCGCCGAGTCCGCCGAGCTTGAGTTCGCCGTCGCCGGACTGCATGGCGCGGCGCATGGCCTCGGCGAGACGGCCGAGGGGCGAGCCGGCGGGGGTGCCGGGCCCGGCCGGGGAGAACACGCGCAGGACGACGGCGTCGAGGCCGGAGCCGAGGACGAGTTCCGTCGCGGCGAGCTTGCTCACGCCGTACGGTCCGCCGGGCCGCGGCACGGCATCCTCAGCGGTGGAGGAGCCGGGCTGCGAGGGCCCGTACTCGGCGCCGCAGCCGATCTGGACGAGGCGGGCGCCGCAGCCGCTGCGCCGCAGGGCCTCGCAGACGGTGGCGACGGCGACGGTGTTGTGGCGGGTGAGGTCGCGGGCGCCGCCGCGGGTGGCTCCCGCGCAGTTGATGACGACTCCCGGGTGGACCGCGTCGAGGAAGCGGGTCAGTGCGCCCGGGCTTCCGGTGGCGAGGTCGAACCGTACGTCCGCGTCGTCTCCCCGGCCGAGTGCGGTGAGCTGCACGGCGGGGTCGGCGAGCAGGCGGTCGGCGACGAAGCGGCCGAGGTATCCGTTGGCTCCGATCAGCAGCACCCTCATCGGGCGGCTCCCCGGGTGAGCTCTCCGAGTTCTCCGGGAAGTCCTGGACGCCCGGGGTGTCCGGATGGTTCGGGGCCTCCAGGGGGAGGGATGGTCATCTCGCGTTCTCCTTAGGGGTGTTGCCGTGGGTCTTCGGAAGGCCCGCGGTGTCGGCCCCGCGGGAGGGGAGCGGCCGGCCGGCCGCTTCGTGTGGTCGTACGGCGTCGGGCGCGGTCACGGGGCGGCGTCCGTGGGCGCGTGGGCGGAGGCCCGGGTGAGGGTGCGGGCCGCGTGGACGAGGAGGGTGAGCACGGCGGCGCCACAGGCCAGGGCGGGTACGGTGCCGGGCCCCCAGGCGTCGACGGCCGTCTCTACGGGGACGGCGAGGAAGCCGCAGCCGGGAAGGCGTCCTGCGAACACGGTGGAGACGGCGAGCGCCTCGGCCGCGGCGGCCGCGCCGAGGACGACGGCGGGCGCGTGGGTACGGCCGTGCGCCGTGAGCAGGCGGGCGAGCAGCAGGAGCGCGCCGAGCGTTCCGGCGCCGGCGTATGCGGCGTCCTGGCCTAGTACGGCGGCGGCCACCCCGATGAGGGCGCACAGCGCGCACAGGAAGAGCGCGAAGACGGCGAGGAGGAGGGGGCGCACGGAGGCGGCGAACTCTTCGAGGCCCCGGCTGGAGGCGAGCCTGCGCCGGGCGACTGTGCCGAAGAGCTGGGCGCACCAGGCGCCGGGCGCGACGGCGAAGGCCAGGGCGAGGAGGGGGGCGGTGGCGGGGGCCCAGGCCTCGTCGGGGCCGCCCGCGACAGCAGCTGTCAGGAGTCCGTCGCCGAGGAGGGCATAGGCGAGGAGCCAACAGGTCCAGGCGCGGGCGGCGGGCACGGTGTGGGCGGTGGCGCGCAGCGGGCCCCGGCGCAGGGCGGCGCGGAGTGCGGCGGAGACGGCGAGCACGCCGCCGGCCCCGACCGCGAGTCGCATCCGTCCCTCGGTGAAGTTGAGTCCTACGAGGGTGAGGGCGCCCAGCGCGCCGGGCAGCAGCGTGAGGACGGCCCAGACGGGGCGCCGGCCGTGAGGTGTGTCGGATGCGGCGTGCCGGGTTTCCGGTTCGATGTCGCTGCCGCGGGGCATGCGCGCGTGCATCTCTTCGGCGAGCGAGAAGACGTCGCGGTGCCGGAAGCGGGCAGCGGTCCGGTCGGTGAGGCCGTGGGCTTCCAGACCGGCCGCGATCTCCAGGGGGTCGACGGCACGCTCGCAGAGCTCGCGGTGCCGGTGCATCAGGGCTTTCACAGGGTCCACGCCCGTACGGCGCCGACTGCCGCCGCTGGCCTCGTCTGCCTTGGGGAGGCTGCCGGGGTGGGCGGTGCCGGAGGGAGGGGAGGCCGGCGCCAGGGGCGTATCGGGGAGCGGGCTGCCCGTTGGCGCGGATGCGGATGCGGCGTCGGCGCGCCAGGCCGCGGGTTCGTTCAGCAAGGCTTCGTCGGCAGGCACGGAGTCGAGTCCCCGGGCCGGAAACCCCGGTCCAGCCCCCGGCACCGGCCCCGGCTCCGCCCGCCGTCCCGATTCCGGCTCACCGTCCGGCCCCGCAACCGGCTCAGCACCCGGCCCCGGCCCAACGCCCAACCCCGTCTCAGGCCCCCGAGCCAGCCCCGACTCAGCGCCTGCCCCAGGCCCAGCCTCCCCCAACGCCTCCTGCGACCCCGTCCCCCACGCGTCCGCGCCACCCGGCACCTGCGGCGCGTCCAAGCCCGCGCCCACGACCGTCTCGCCCAACTCCCGCCCGCTCACGCGTCCGCCTCCCCACCGGGAAACGCCCCGGCCAACTGCCCGTGCTCACCGGCCGGCCGCTCCCCGCCACCGCCCGAACCGACGGCTCCGCCCGAGCCGGTCCCCTCACCCGAGCCAACGCCCCCGCCCAAACCGCCGGCCCTGCCCGAGCCGGCGGCCTCCCCCTCCCCCTCCGCCCAACCAGGCGCGCCCCCAGAAGCGGAGCGCCCCGCCAGCCACGTCCCGAAACCCCCGCCCGACTCGCTCGTCGGTGCGGTCCAGCGGCCCGGTACATGGGCCTCCGGAGGGTTGGCGAAGGGCAGGGGTTCGCCCGCGTCGTCCACGGGTTCACGGCGCACGGGGCAGTGGGAAACGATCTCCAGGTAAATGCCGTGAAATGCCGTGATGTTCTGCTCGACGGTGAAGAGTTCGAGCGCCCGTGCCCGCGCGGCCGCGCCGAGGCGCTCGCGGCGCCCCGGGTCCCGCAGCAGCGACACACAGGCCTCGGCGAGCGCCCGCGGGTTGCGCGGCGGGACCACCAGGCCGGTGCCGCCGATGACCTCGACGACGGCGCCCGCGTCGGTCGAGACCGTGGCGCGTCCGCAGAACATCGCCTCGACGAGGCTGATCGGGAACCCCTCGACGATGCTCGACAGGACGACGACGCTCCCGGCGGCGTACGCGTCCGCGAGGTCGGGTGTCTCGGGCCCGCCGATCTCCTCGAAGGAGACGGGGTTGTCGCCCATCGCGTGGGCGCCCTCCGCCTCGTCGGGGAAGAGCTGGGCGGCGAGGGCCTTGCAGTGGGCGAGGTAGGCGGCCGCCTCGGGCCCGTCGGCGGGTGCTCCGACGAGGCGCAGGCGGGCCTTGGGCTCGTCCTTGCGGATCTCCGCGAAGGCGTGGAGGAGAGAGATCAGGTCCTTGGAGGGTTCGATGCGGCCGACCCAGACCAGGGTGCCGGGCTCCCCCGGCTCCTCGCGCTCGCCGATCTCGGCGAAGCGGGAGGACTCCATGCCGGGGTGGACGGTGCGCAGTTTCGCGCGGTCGGCGCCGCACCGCTCCTGCCAGCGCCGGGCGTGCGTGTTGCCCGGGGTGATGATCGCGGCCTGCCGGTAGGTCTCGGCGGCGAGGCGGCCGTGGAAGGCGGCGAGCATCGCCCGTACGGGGGCGCTCAGTTCGGCGTCGCCGGCCGCGATGTAGTGGGCCCGCAGCTGTACGCCGTACTCCGTGACGAGGAGGGGGACGCCGGAGAAGTGGTGGGCGACGAGTCCGGGCAGGGCGGCGGGGCCGCCGGAGGTGGCGTGGCACAGGTCGACCGAGCCGAGGCCGTCGTCGCCGTACCAGTCGAGGGAGAGCGGGCGCAGGGCGCGTTCGATGTGTCCGGCGACGGCGAGGAGGTCGGGGACGCGGGCGGCGCGAGCCGCGCGCAGGGCGCCCGGTGCGCGGCAGGCGCGCTCCAGCGTGCGCACGGCGGTTTCGGAACGCAGGGCGCCGACGAGTCCGCCTTCGTCACGGGCGAGTTCGGCGAGCTTGTACAGCCCGTTGCCGAAACGGTCCGCCTCGGCGCTCGAGGAGTCGGCGGGCACGCCCGCGAGGCCGGCGGTCTCAGGGGAAGCGCCCGTGCAGACGGCCGCCGCCAGCTCCGCGTACGCGTCGGCGAAGCGCCGCCTGCTGCGGCGCCCGTAGCCGATGCCGTCGTCGTCGGCGGTCCACACCGGAGCGGTGCGCACCCGGCTGACCTGCGGCGGCAGTTCGATCCAGCCGCGGTCCTCCTGGTCCTGGCTGCGGCTGAGCGCGTAGAGGTCGAACTCATGCTGCTCGAGCCCGCGCACGAGCCGGTCGCACCAGAGTCTGGCCTCACCGCTCACATACGGATAGCCACCCTCCGTAAGCAGTCCGATGCGCACGAGTACACCCCCGATCTCCCGTCTGGGGAGCCGCCGTTGGTCCGGTGGCTCAGCGGGACGAACGTATGCGGACATGCCGGTGGCGTGATGGACGGTTGTCCATCACGCCACCAAAAGGGGTGAACGGCCGTAACTTTCCCGTGCGGGTGGCGTTCTGTCGCGCTACACGCCCATTCAGTTACGGAGTGTCATGCTGCGGCCAGCTCCCTGCGCGCGGTGCGTCGCCGCGCGGCGACGGGCGGATCGCGCGCCGGCACGGCGGCGAGCGGCTGCCGGGCGTACGGCCCTGCGGCGCGCCGTAGAACCCGTACACGGTGCCGCACTCGACGACGCGCCCCTTGCGCCACGCGCGCCCCGCGCCACGCGCCCCGCGGATCAACCCTCGGGAAAGGCCCAGGGGTTGGGCTTGCAGGTGATTCCGTCGAAGGTCAGAAACTTGGTCTGCTGCTGCATGACGGGCGCGAGCGCGCCGTTCTTCGTGCAGGTCACGTGGTTGAACCCGAGCCGGTGCCCGACCTCGTGATTGATGAGCATCTGCCGGTACAGATGGATCTTGTTCCCGTACGTCGTCGATCCCTGCGCCCACCGATAGGCGTTGATCATGACGCGGTCGGTGGCGGCGGAATCGCAGGACACATTGTCCTCGGTCGTGTCGAGCCCGGATTTCTCGCACCAGACGCCGGTGGTCCCCGGACTGGCGAGCGTAATCACGAAGTCGGGCTTTCCGGAGGAAATCCGCTCGAAAGTCCTGCCGCCGTCATGGGCCCAACTGCGGTCGTCGTTCAGGGTCTTCTGCACGGCCTGCGCGAAAAGCCCGGCGTCGAGCCCGAGCCCGTTCTCGACGTCGATCCGGTACCGGAACTTCTGCCCCTTGCCCGGTGCCCTGTCGAATCCGGGCACCGCCGTGAACTTCCCGGAACCCTTGAGCTTGGCGGACAGGGGATACGTCTTGCCCATCTTCTGGTCGTACGTCAGCGGGGTGACGGGCCGCGCCTTGCCCCCGGGGGTGGCCCGGTCGTCCGAACGCGACGCCGACCCGTTCGTCAACCGCTTGTCGGGCCCTCCCGCGGGCTGCGCCTGGGTGTCGGCCTTGTCGCCGCGCCCCTCGACGACATGTCCGGCGACGACGACCGCGAGCACAGTGGTCACAGCGGCGGCCGCGATGCCGGTGTACGTACGGCCCTTGCGCCGTTTGTCACCCGGCTCCTCGTCCTCGGCAGAGCCGGCGGCGGCCTCGTCGGGTTCGCCGCCCTTCACGTCCCAGTCGGTGACGTCGCCGTACGGGTCGGAGGGGTGCCGGGGCTGCGGGGGCCGCGGCGGCTGGGCGAACGCGTCTACGTATTCCTGCCGCGGCCTGCTGCGCGGCGCCGGCACGACCGGCGCGGCCGCGTACCCGACGCCCGTCCGGGTCTCGCCCCGGGCACCCCCCTCGAACTGCTCAGGATGCCCACCCCGCACATGCGGAACGCCGTGCGCGGGCGTGCCCTGCGGAAATCCATGGGACGGCGTCACACGGGGCGACCCTTGAGCCGGAGTCCCCTGCGCCGGGAAACCGTGCGGCGGGGTCGCCTGCGGAAAGCCATGTGCGGGGGTCGCCTCGGAGAACCCACGCGACGTGGGCCCCTGCGGCGGAGCCGCCTGCTGGAAGCCGCGTGGCGGGGTCGCCTGCGGGAAACCACGCGGCGGAGTCGCCTGCGGAAATCCGTGCGCGGGCGTCGCCTCGGAGAACCCGCGCGGCGGCCCGGCGTTCGGCGGTGCGCCGCGGTACGGGGCCGGCCCCGGCTGGGCCTGCCCGCGCGGGGCGCCCTGCTGCGCCTGGGGTCCCGGCGTGGTGGGGCGTGGGACATCGGGGGCGCCGCGTCGGCGACGGCCGCGGCCTGCCGCGACCGGCTCCGCGTCGTCCAGGGGTGCGGGCGTCGGTGCCGGTGCCGGCCCCCGGCGGCTATGTCGTCCCACTCGCCGCCTCAGCTCCCCGCCCGCTCGTCCTGTCGCCTTCGGTCAGTTCCCCCGCATCCGCGAGGAGTTCACGCATCGCCGTGGCGACCGTCTCCGGATACTCCATCATCGCCACGTGCCCCGCGTCCGGCAGGGTCAGGAGCCGCGAGGAACGGAACGTCCGCGCGGCCCGCCCCGCCATCCGGTAGGACACGAGCTGATCGCGTCCACCGTAGACGAGGAGCGTGGGCGCGAGGACACGTTCGGCCTGACGCCAGAGCCCATGCTGCCCGCCCAAGGTGTACGCGTTCACGACGCCACGCGCCGAACGGGCCATCGCGTCCCAGAAATAAGGCAGTTGAAGCCGTCGCTCCATCTCCTCGACGGCGGCCCGGTACCCGTCGGGGCTGACCCGGCCGGGATCCCCGTAGCAGAGCGCCGTGACGCCGCGAACCCGCTGTTCGGCGGTCCAGTCCCTGGTGAGGCGAGTGAAGAGCGAGGCCACGCCCGGTACGGCAAGCAGTGCGGTCGGTACCGCCGTGCGCTGCACGCGGATCTCGGGCAGCGCGGGCGAAACGAGCGTGAGGGTGCGCACGAGGTCGGGCCGTACGGCCGCGACCCGGGTCGTGATCGCCCCGCCGAGGGAGTTGCCGACGAGGTGGACGGGTCCGCGGCCCGCCGCGTCGAGGTGGCGGATGACGGCGCGGGCGTGCCCGGTCACCGAGTAGTCGCCGTCGTCCGGCGGCGGTGAGTCGCCGAAGCCGGGCAGATCGAGCGCCTCGCCGTCGACGACGTCCTCCAGGAGCGGCATGAGGGCCGACCAGTTCTGGGAGGAGCCGCCGAGGCCGTGCACGTACAGCGCGGGCGGCAGCCCTGCGCGGGTGCCGGGGCGGGAACGGATGGTGAGCGTGAGCCCCGGAAGGCCGACCGAGCCGAGCCGCTCGCCCTCCGCGACCCTGACGGTGGCCGGCTTGGGCCCCACGGCCGCGACAGCGGCGGGCACACGCGGCGACTCGGTCGAAGACATGCGGGATATGTTACGAGACGATCACGCACTGGATCGTGTGTTCGCCGTCACAGATCGCATCGCGCCCGGTTCTGGTGTCTCCTACGCTCGGATCTGGGCACCCGCCCACATGAGGACGGCAAGGACACATGAGGGAAGGGAGCCGCCATGACGGTCGACCCATCCGACCCCGAGACATTCGAGGCGCAGGAGGATGACACGGAGTTCGGCGTCGAGGCCCCCGAGGCGGACGCGGCCGAGCAGCTCACGGAGCTCGCTCCGCACCGGGACGAGCCTCCGTCGGACGCGGACCCGGACGCCGCGAACGAGGCGGACCGTGCCGAACAGGCCCGCGTGGTGGAGCTGGACGAGGACGACTATCGGTGACCTGCCCGTATTTGCCCGCATGCGGACGGTTTCCATAGCTGTCCGGTCCGTGAAATTGTGCGTTCGCACCGCGCACACCACGGTTACCGAAAAGTACGATGGCGAAGCGGCGCACACCGCAACGGACAATCTTGGGAGGCGGCGTGACAGCCATCGAGCAGACAGAGGCAGCGCGCCCTCGGGGCACGCGCCTGCCGCGCCGTGCCCGACGTAACCAGCTCCTGGGCGCGGCCCAGGAGGTATTCGTCGCACAGGGATACCACGCGGCGGCCATGGACGACATCGCGGAGCGCGCGGGCGTCAGCAAGCCGGTGCTCTACCAGCACTTCCCCGGCAAGCTCGACCTCTACCTTGCCCTGCTCGACCAGCACTGCGAGGCGCTCCTGCTGGCCGTGCGCACGGCACTGGCCTCCACGTCCGACAACAAGCAGCGGGTCGCGGCCACGATGGACGCGTACTTCGCCTACGTGGAGGACGAGGGCGGCGCGTTCCGCCTGGTCTTCGAGTCGGACCTGACGAACGAGCCCGCGGTGCGCGAGCGCGTGGACCGCGTCAGCCTGCAGTGCGCGGAGGCGATCTCCGACGTCATCGCCGAGGACACCGGCCTGTCCAAGGACGAGTCGATGCTGCTCGCCGTCGGCCTGGGCGGCGTATCGCAGGTCGTGGCGCGCTACTGGCTCTCCAGTAAGTCGACGATGCCCCGCGACAAGGCCGTGCAGCTCCTGACATCCCTGGCGTGGCGGGGCATCGCCGGCTTCCCGCTGCACGGCACCGACCACCACTGACGAGGCGCGGCGCACGGCGCGCGGCGTTTACGGTCTTGTTCGCTCCTGGCGTGCAGCCTGGACGCCGGGTACGTCCCCTCACCGGGCTAATGTGTGGTGGGTACGGCGCGGTCGTCCGCGCACATCACGGATCGTCGGAGGGACAAGGCCGTGGAGGTCAAGATCGGCGTGCAGCACACGCCCCGCGAGATCGTTCTGGAGAGCGGCCAGACCGCCGAGGAAGTCGAGAGCGCGGTGTCCGAGGCACTGTCCGGCAAGGTGCAGCTGCTGACTCTGGTGGACGAGCACGGCCGCAAGGTCCTGGTGCCGGCCGAGCGCCTGGCGTACGTGGAGATCGGTGAGCCGACGGTACGCAAGGTGGGCTTCGGCCCGGTGTAACCACACGTACGGCGGCACGGAAGACATACGGGAAAGGCCCGGTGGCAACAGCCACCGGGCCTTTCCCGTGCCTGTCCGCGACGCCCCGCCCTTCACAGCGCGAGCACAGCGAAGCCATACGGGGAGGATTGCATTCCGCGGCCTGGGGGTACACCGGTCACGACCGATTTGCACCACGGCCAATGCGGGAGGGACCCCACACAATGCTCCTCGAAGCGCTCGGCTCCGCCCTGCTCGGCTTCGGCCTCGCCTGGGCCGCGACTGTCCGCCTGCCCCGCCGGCTCCCGCCCCGGGCGCTCGTGCTGCCGACAGGAATCGCGGGTGCGCTCTTCGGGGCGTTTCTGACCCACACCGCGCTCGGCTCCGGCCACGCCCTTGCCACCCTCGTCGGAGCGGTCGTCGTGGGCGTGGCGCTCCTGTCGCTGCTGCTCCGCCCCTCTGCCCCGGTCCGCCGGTCGGCGCCGGCCTAGGCCGTGACCGACCGGCGGTGAGGCGGCCTCAGGCCGCGAGCCCCAGCGCGGCCATCCGCTTGGTGTGCGCCTCGGTGATCCGCGAGAACATCCGGCCGACCTCCGCGAGGTCGAAACCGTCGGCCACGCCGCCGACGAGCATCGTCGACAGGGCGTCCCGGTCGGCGACGACCCGCTGCGACTGCGAGAGCGCCTCACCCATCAGGCGTCGCGCCCACAGCGCGAGCCGCCCGCCCACGCGCGGCTCGGCCTCGATCGCGGCCCGCACCTTCTCCACGGCGAAGCTGGCGTGCCCGGTGTCGTCGAGGACGGCGAGGACGAGGGAGCGGGTGTCCGAGTCGAGGCGCGCGGCGACCTCGCGGTAGAAGTCACTGGCGATCGAGTCGCCGACGTACGCCTTGACCAGGCCTTCCAGCCAGTCCGACGGCGCGGTCTGCTTGTGGAAGCCGTCGAGCGCGGCGACGAAGGGCTCCATCGCCTCGGTCGGCGCGACGCCGATCGCCGAGAGCCGGTCGTGCAGCTGCTCGAAGTGGTGGAATTCTGCGGACGCCATTTTCGCGAGCTCGGCCTTGTCTCCGAGCGTCGGCGCCAGCTTCGCGTCCTCGGCGAGCCGCTCGAAGGCGGCCAGCTCTCCGTACGCGAGTGCGCCGAGCAGATCCACGACCGCTGCGCGGTAATGGGGGTCGACGGATGCCTTCGCCCAGTCCTGGGCGGCGATTCCGGTGGGTTCGTCGGCTGCGGCGGCGGTGTCAGGCGTCTCCATGAACGGCACAATAGCCCGCCGACCGCCGCTCGGAAGTCCCTGGTCAATGACTGTGACGACGACTACGTGACCAATTCGGCCATCGCACATGCGCGATTCCGGGGTATGGTGGTAAAGAGCCCGCCGGGTACGAGCAGCACTTTTACGCGTCTGTTTGTACGCGTTTCGACGGGCTTCATGAATGAGGATGCCCGGTCGGTGGCCCGATCGGCTCCGACCCGACAGCCCTCCGGGCGGTACGTCACACGACGTACGGCAAGAGGAGGGAATCCCTCAGCGGTACGAGCGCTCGAGCGTCGGCAGTGGTCCCGCGTCACCCGGCCCGCCCGCCTCTCGCTGGCGACCGGCGATCAATCGGCACGGTCACGACCCCCGCGTTCGCCTCGCACCGCGTCTCACAGAAGAGGCAACACCCTGACTACGCAGCAGATTTCTACGTTCCGAGACCTTGGGATCCTTCCCGAGACCGCCGAAGCCCTCGAGGCCGTCGGCATCATCAATCCCTTCCCCATCCAGGAGATGACGCTCCCCGTAGCGCTCTCCGGCACCGACGTCATCGGCCAGGCCAAGACCGGCACCGGCAAGACGCTCGGCTTCGGGCTTCCGCTCCTCGAGCGCGTCACCGTGCCCGCGGACGTCGAGGCGGGCCGGGCGCAGCCCGAGCAGCTGACCGACGCCCCGCAGGCGCTCGTCGTCGTCCCCACCCGTGAGCTGTGCCAGCAGGTCACGAACGACCTGCTGACCGCCGGCAAGGTGCGCAATGTGCGCGTCCTCGCCATATACGGCGGCCGTGCCTACGAGCCGCAGGTCGAGGCGCTCAAGAAGGGCATCGACGTCGTCGTCGGCACCCCGGGCCGTCTCCTCGACCTCGCGGGCCAGAAGAAGCTCAACCTGAAGCACATCAAGTCCCTGGTCCTCGACGAGGCCGACGAGATGCTCGACCTGGGCTTCCTGCCCGACGTCGAGAAGATCATCAACATGCTTCCGGCGAAGCGCCAGACCATGCTGTTCTCCGCGACGATGCCCGGCGCCGTCATCGGCCTGGCCCGTCGCTACATGTCGCAGCCGACGCACATCCGCGCCACGTCGCCCGACGGCGAGGGCGCGACGGTCGCGAACACCTCGCAGCACGTCTACCGCGCGCACAACATGGACAAGCCGGAGATGGTCGCGCGCATCCTGCAGGCCGACGGCCGCGGGCTCGCGATGATCTTCTGCCGTACGAAGCGGACCGCCGCGGACATCGCCGACCAGCTGCAGAAGCGCGGCTTCGCGTCCGGCGCCGTCCACGGTGACCTCGGCCAGGGCGCGCGTGAGCAGGCCCTGCGGGCGTTCCGCAACGGCAAGGTGGACGTGCTCGTCTGCACCGACGTCGCCGCTCGCGGCATCGACGTCGAGGGTGTCACGCACGTCATCAACTACCAGTCCCCCGAGGACGAGAAGACGTACCTGCACCGCATCGGCCGTACGGGCCGCGCCGGCGCCAAGGGCATCGCGATCACGCTGGTCGACTGGGACGACATCCCGCGCTGGCAGCTGATCAACAAGGCGCTGGACCTGAAGTTCCCCGACCCGGTCGAGACGTACTCGTCGTCTCCGCACCTGTACGAGGAGCTGAACATCCCGGCCGGCACGAAGGGCGTACTGCCGCGCGCCGAGCGCACCCGGGCCGGCCTTGCCGCCGAAGAGGTCGAGGACCTCGGCGAGACCGGTGGCCGTGGCGGGCGCGGCGGCCGTGGTGGCCGCACGGCCGCTCCGGCTCCCGTCGAGGAGCGCGAGCGCGAGCCGCGTCCGGCGCGTACGACGCCGCGCCGCCGTCGCCGTATCCGTAACGGCGAGCCGGTGGCCGCCCCGACGGCGAACGAGCCGAAGACGGCTCCGGCCGAGGCGGTCGCGGCCTCCGAGGCCGTGGACGCCACGGTGGTGGAGCCGCGTACGCCGCGTCGCCGCCGTCGCACCCGTTCGGGCGCCGCGCCGGAGGCCGTCGTCGAGTCCGCCGCCGTCGTTACGGCCGAGGCTGTCGTCGACACGGTCGAGGCGCCCGAGGCCGTGGAGACCAAGCCGAAGCGCACCCGTAAGGCCGCCGTCCCCAAGGCGGCCGTCTCCGAGGAGGCCGCCGAGACCGTCGAGGCGACGGTCCCGAGGCCGCGCCGCCGCACCCGCAAGGCCGCGGAGGCCGTCGTCGACACGGTCGAGGCCGTCGAGTCGGTCGAGGCTCCTGCCCAGACCAAGCCGAAGCGCACCCGCAAGGCAGCGCCCAAGGCCGAGGCCGTGGCGGACACCGTCGAGGCGACGGAGGTCGCCGAGGCCAAGCCGAAGCGCACCCGCAAGGCCGCCGCCCCGAAGGCCACCGCCGACGCGGTCGTCGCCGAGGAGGCCGAGACCAAGCCGCGCCGCCGCACCCGCAAGACCGCGGAGGCTGTCGCCGACACGGTCGAGGCGGTCGAAGCTCCTGCGGAGACCAAGCCGAAGCGCACCCGTAAGGCCGCCGCCCCCAAGGCGACCGCCGACGCGGCTGCCGAGGTCACGGAGACGAAGCCGAAGCGCACGCGCAAGGCCGCGGCCCCCAAGGCCACCGCCGACGCGTCCGCCGAGGAGGCGCCCGCCAAGCCCCGCCGCCGCACCCGCAAGGCCGCGGAGCCGACGGAGAGCTGAGCAGGACCACGTAGCAAGCCAATGGCCCGGCACCCGCGAAAGCGGGTGCCGGGCCATTGGTGTTCACGGTCACGGAGGCCGCAAAGAGCCCCGCCCCGCCCCGAATGACCCGCGGCGGCGCTGCGGTTAGCCTCGTCGCATGAGTCGGCCTCCCGTTTTCGTCCCGCCGCCCGGCGCCGTCGCCCACGTTCTTCGGACCGAGCGCGGCGACTTCGCCGCCATCAGTGCCGGTCCGCAGGACGCCGGGCACACCGGCACCGCCCTCCTGCTGCCCGGGTTCACCGGCAGCAAGGAGGACTTCATCGCCCTGCACATACCGCTCGCCGCCGCCGGGTACCGCACGGTCGCCGTGGACGGGCGCGGGCAGTACGAGTCGACGGGACCGCTCGACGACGAATCCCCTTACGCACAGCGGGAGTTGGCCCGCGATGTGCTCGCACAGGCAGCCGCCGTGGACGACGGGACGCCGCTGCATCTGGTGGGGCACTCGCTCGGCGGGCAGATCGCCCGGGCCGCCGTGCTGATCGACGCGACGCCGTTCGCCTCGCTCACCCTCATGTCCTCGGGCCCGGCCCAGATCTCGCCGTCGCAGCAGGAGCGCGTCAAGCTGCTGCGGGACGCGCTCGCCGTGCTCGACATGGCGCGGGTTTGGGACGCGATGCAGGCGCTCGACGCCCCGGAGGATACGGACGCCCCGGGAGCGGGCGCGGACGACGACGCCGCCCTGCGGCACCGCTGGCTGCTCAACAGTCCGGCGCAGCTCATCGCGACCGGCCGCCAGTTGTGCACAGAGCCCGACCTGGTCGACGAGCTGGCGGCCGTCCGGCTGCCCAAGCACGTGCTGTCGGGCGAGCGCGACGACACCTGGCCGGTGCAGCTCCTCGACTCGATGGCCGTACGCCTGACGGCCCGCAGGACCGTCATCGCGGACGCGGAGCACTCCCCGAACACGGACCGCCCCCAGGCGACCGCGGCGGCCCTGGCGGAGTTCTGGGACCTGCACCCGCCCGTGGTCTAGCCGAGGTCCAGCCGGCGGCCGCCGCCGTACTAGTACTGCGCCTGGAGATGGCTCCAGAAGCCGTCCCGCAGGGCGCGCCGCAGATCGGACTGCCCCCGCAGCGAGTACTGCAGCAGGGCCTCCGCCTCGACGAGCAGCTCCTGATCGACGGGCCCGGGCAGATACGGGTGCCCCGGCAGCAGCTCCACCAGCGCCTCCCTGCCGCGCGCGGCGAGCCACTTCGCGGCGACCTGCGCGCCGACGAAGCGCACGTCCTCCCGCGAGGGGCGGGGCGTGCCCGCGTTCTCGTACGTCGCCGTGGCGGTGCGCCGTGACACGTACGGCTTGAAGAACGCCAGGTCGAACGTGCGCTGGCTGTCGACCTCCCACCGGAGCGGGTCCGCCTGGTTGGGGCCCTCGGGCGCCTCGATGCCCCACAGGTGGACGCGTGCGCCGTAGCCCTGCGCGGCCTCGACCGCGGAGACGAGGTCCTCGTCCCCGCCGATGAGCGCGGCGTCGCTGATGGCGCGGTGCCGGGCGAGCGACTCCAGGTCCGTGCGGATCAGGGAGTCGACGCCCTTCTGCTGGTTGTTGGCGTTGAGGTTGCCGAGCCTGACCTTCACGTCGGGCAGCTCGGCGATCGACTGCTGCTCGTTCGTGTGGATGCGGCGCCGGGCGCCGTCGTACCAGTAGACGCGCAGCAGCCGGCTGTCCGCGAAGATCGTGCGGGCCTTGTCGATGAGGGCGTCGACGATCCCTTCGGCGTCCAGGTCGAAGGCTCTGCGGTCCTCGGTCCCGGTGGCGAGGCGGCCGGCGGCGGCGTAGAGGTATCCGGCGTCCACGAAGATCGCGTGGGTGGACGGGGTCTTGGCCACTTCGGCGAGCATGCGCGTGAGCAGCTCGTTCGTACGGTCGAGCTCCGCGCGGATGGCCGTCAGGTCGTCGTTCATATGCGGCCCATTGTCCCGGCCGTCACGCTGCGAACACAACCGGTCCCGCTACCCGCGGGTAATTAGCCTCGCGAAAAATTTCCTTAGCGTAGGGAATGTTTGCTGGAGGCAACCCGTTGATCCCTATAGAACGCGGGGCGCTGAAGCCACGCAATCCACTCTTAACGGTCAGGCAACCGCCTGGCCGTTCGTCGGGGCAAGACTGTTGCCCCGTACCAGTAGTTCTCCTCCAGGAGGATGACCAGACGAAGGGAGAAGCGGGTATGCGCTTCGAAATCATGCGACTCGACGATGTCGACGGAACCGCCGTGGACAGCACCGTCGTGGACGCCGCCTCCGTCAACCGGATCGTTCAGCAGGCGGCTGCCATAGGGCAGCGCCTCTACATCCGCCCGGCCGAGTCGCCGGCCTCGTAACGCGACGACGACTCCTGATGCACCGTACGTAATCGAATAACACGCTTCAGAGCCCCCGTACGAGATCGATCCGTACGGGGGCTCTTTTGCGTGCGCGGGGCGGGGGCTCGGCGTCAGGAGCCCTGGATCACCTGCGTCACGCCGTTGATGATCTGCTGCACGGCGATCGCGGAGAGCATCATGCCCGCGAGGCGCGTCACCAGGACCACGCCGCCGTCCTTGATGACGCGGATGATCAGCAGCGAGTAGCGCATCACGAACCACAGGACGACGTGGATGGCGACGATCGCCGCCCACACCGACACCTGCGTCGCGGCGCTGTCCGCCTTCTGCACGGCGAGGATGACGGACACGATCGCGCCGGGGCCCGCGAGCAGCGGCATGCCGAGCGGCACGAGCGCGACGTTCACGTCCTTGGTCTGCTTCGGTTCGTCGGTCTTGCCGGTGAGCAGGTCGAGCGCGATGAGAAGCAGCAGCAGCCCGCCCGCGATCATGAGCGCGGGGACGGAGACATGCAGGTAGTCGAGGATCTGGTGGCCCAGGAGCCCGAACACCGCGATGACGCCGAAGGCGACACAGACGGCCTGGAAGGCCATCCGCTTCTGCACCTTGGCGGGCCGGCCCGCGGTGAGCGCGAGGAAGATCGGGGTGATCCCAGGGGGGTCCATGATCACGAACAGCGTGAGAAAAAGGGATCCGAAAACAGCGACATCGAACACGGGTGGCCTTGCGAGAGGGAGGTGGATGCAGCGGGGATCTCCCCAGCTGTGGGCAGGCGTTCCCCACGGCGGAACGGGTGGGCACAGCCCCGGTACCGGGTGCCGTACGGGTGGCTCAGGGGTCAGCCCCTGTATCCGCCGGCCCCCGGCACGGGAAACGCCCCGGTCGCCCGGCGCGTGATCTCCCCGTACACCTCGGGGTCGGTGGTGAACTCGCCGAGTACGCACGTCTTCCGGCTGCCGTGGTAGTCGGAGGAGCCCGTGGCCAGGAGGCCGAGGTCGGCGGCGAGGCCGCGCAGGCGGGCCCGCGTGGCCGGTTCGTGGTCCATGTGGTCGGTCTCGATGCCGTCGAGTCCGGCCGCGGCCAGGTCCGCTATCACCGACTCGGGCACCACTTGTCCGCGCTTGACGGCCGCCGGGTGCGCGAAGACGGTGACCCCGCCCGCGGCCTTGACCAGGCGGATCGCGTCGAAGGGGTCGAGCTCGTGCTTGCCGACGTACGCGCGGCCGCCGTCGGCGAGCCAGTCGGGCGTGAAGGCGTCGGAGACGGATCCGACGACGCCGAGTTCGACGAGGGCCTGCGCGACGTGCGGGCGGCCGACGGACCCCTCGCCGGCGATGCGGGCGACCTGTTCCCAGGTCACGGGCACGCCGAGGTCCTGGAGCTTGGTGACCATGCCCTGCGCGCGCGGCACCCGGTCGTCCCGTACGAGCTCGCGCTCGCGCAGCAGCTCGGGCTCGTCGGGGTCGAAAAGGTAGGCCAGCATGTGCAGGCCCACGCCGTTGAGACGGCACGAGAGTTCGGCGCCGGTGACGAGCGTGAGTCCGGCCGGCAGCGCGGCGACGGCCTCCGCGTACCCGCGGCTCGTGTCGTGGTCGGTGAGCGCGACGACGTCCAGACCGGCGGCGGCCGCGCCCCGGACCAGTTCGGCCGGGGTGTCCGTGCCGTCGGAGGCGGTGGAGTGGGTGTGCAGATCGATGCGCACGCGCGTACTCCAGGCTCTGAACGGACGGAAGGGGACGCTCAAGGATAACGGGGATCCGGAGCGCTCCTGTCACCGTCGTCCCCCGGTATGACCCCTTACGTGAGGATGCGTGGCGACAGCGCGCCGCAGGGCACCAGGTCGACCTCGGCGCCCACGTCGCGCAGATCGGTCAGAACCAGCTCGTCGTACATCAGGAGCCCGGTCTGCTCGGGCCACACGATCGCCCACACCCACAGGCCGCGCGCCTCGCCCGCGAAGACCGCGCGGTCGTCGGGGGTGCCGGCGACGTGCCACATCGGGGTCGGACGTCCGGCGGCCAGGAGCTTGACCTGGGGCGGCTTCTCGACGTTCATGTACGGGCCGGGGTCGGGGCCGTCGATGCCCGCGTACCGGGCGCCGAGGCCGACGCCGAGCTCCTCCGCGACGAGCAGCATCTCCCCCACGCCGCCGAGCGGTCCGGGGCCCGAGCACGCCACCGCGGTCGCCCTGCCGCCCGTGCGGTCGTCGCCCGCGCTGACCACTCCGGTGAACAGCCACCCGACGGGCAGCGGCCAGGGCATCCACACCGGCACCTGGGTGCGGTGCACGACGACGCTGAGTGCCTCGACGCTGGGCGGGATCACGGGCTGCAGCGGATGGACCGCCCCGTGTACGTCGCACTGCCAGGAGTCGGAGAAGAGGCCGGGAGCCCTGACCCGGCCACCACACTTCGGGCAACTGGGTTCGCCCCTCATAAGCCCCAACGGTCCTCCCCGACTCCCACTCCGTCAAGGACGATCACTCTTCCGGGGGCGGGACCGCGCAGCACCTTCTCGGAAAAATTAGATGCAGTATGCAGTAGTTAGCTGGGCTAATTTATTGCGTGGGTGATTGCGTGTGTAGGTCAGCGCTCTCCGTGCGAACTACGCGGGCTGGTCACTGGTCGAGCGGAACGGACTTGCGCAGCGGATCGCGCAGGTCCGTTCCGCTGTTCAGCCACTTCTCCTCGAGGGCGGCAGCGCCGTGCACCCGTTTCCACGCCGCCTCGTTCTGCGTCATCGGCAGCAGCGGCAGAAACCGTACGGGATCCAGCGGATCGTCCAGTTCCAGGTCCTCCACCATGCCCCCTGACTCCGCGACGAGCACCGACGTGAACGGGGCGCCGGGCCACAGGGGTTCACCCACGTCGAGCGAGGCGCCCGCGGCCACGATGACGCCCTCGACCTGCGGCGACGCGGCGAGTACGGCAAGCGGGCGCAGCACCTTGTCGGTGTCGGCGCGGCCGGTGCGCACCGACAGCACGAGTTCCGCGCGCGGGCCCTTGAGCGGGTCGGCGAGCGCGGACGTCGGGTCGGCCATGGGGGCGGCCGACATACCGAGCGTGGCGTAGCGCGCGAGGCCGGTGTCCGCCGCGTCCGTGAAGCGCAGCACCTCGATGCGGTCGGTGCCGAGGAACGTGACCGCGGCGCGCGCGTCCGGTTCACCGAGGGCCGTACGGAGTCGGGCCTCGACCAGAGCAAGAACATCTCCCATGTCGCGAGCATAGAACTCGCATCCCATGGGTAGAGGGTGGGCTCGCTTCTTCAGTCGGCTGATAGTCTTGGCCGCTGGCAGGGGCAGCACGCCAAGCGTTGCTTTCAAGCCCCTGACCTATATGCGTCCCCTGCGAGGGATGAGACGTCGTCCCTCACGGGGGACCGGCTGGAGGAGGTGGGGCTGCAATGGATCGAAGTCGACCGTGCAGTACTACCCGCTCTTCCGGCCACTGAGCCGCATTTTCCCGGCTTTCCGCGCACGCTCCAGTCTTTCTGCGCACCACGGAAGAGCACTTCGTTTCCGCCTGATCTGAATCAGTAGCGAAGCCGCCACCGCGCCGGTCGCGGTGCTCCCCGCTTTGTGGACGTGCACACAGGATCCGCAGTCAGGACGTCCTCATTCCGGTTAGCGCCGACCCGTATGGCCACACGGCGGCTCCCGCCCGCGAAGGAGCCTGCCCATGTCGATGATCCGTGACCTGCGTGCCGCTGTCCGCCCCGCGCCGCGCGAGACCGGCAGCACGTCAGCCCCGTACGACACCACCCGCGACCCGTCGACGTCCACGGCCGTCGTCGACTGCGCCGTCTACCGCGACGGCGCCCGCGTCCGCGACAACGACTGCCTGACGCCCCGCGGCGCGATCAGCAAGGCGCGCCGCGAGGGCGGCTTCGCCTGGATCGGGCTGCACGAGCCGACCGAGTCCGAATTCGCCGGTATCGCGGCCGAGTTCGGGCTCCACCCGCTCGCCGTCGAGGACGCCGTCCACGCCCACCAGCGCCCCAAGCTGGAGCGCTACGACGACACCCTGTTCACCGTCTTCAAGACCATCCACTACGTCGAGCACGCCGAACTCACCGCGACCAGCGAGGTCGTGGAGACCGGCGAGGTGATGTGCTTCACCGGGCGGGACTTCTTCATCACCGTCCGGCACGGCGGCCAGGGCTCGTTGCGGGCGCTGCGGCACCGGCTCCAGGACGACCCCGAGCTGCTCGCCAAGGGCCCGTCCGCCGTCCTGCACGCCATCGCGGACCACGTCGTCGACGGCTATCTCGCCGTCGCCGACGCGATGCAGGACGACATCGACGAGGTCGAGACGGACGTCTTCTCGCAGACGGGCAAGGGCGCTCCGCGCGGCACCGACGCCGGGCGGATCTACCAGCTCAAGCGCGAAGTCCTGGAGTTCAAGCGGGCGGTGGCGCCGCTCCAGCGGCCCATGCAACTGCTGAGCGAGCGGCCGATGCGGCTCGTCGACCCGGACATCCAGAAGTACTTCCGTGACGTCGCCGACCACCTCGCGCGCGTGCAGGAGCAGGTCGTCGGCTTCGACGAACTGCTCAACTCCATCCTCCAGGCCAACCTCGCCCAGGCGTCCGTCGCGCAGAACGAGGACATGCGCAAGATCACCTCCTGGGCGGCGATCATCGCCGTACCGACGATGGTCTGTGGCGTCTACGGGATGAACTTCGAGCACATGCCGGAGCTCCACTGGCGGTTCGGCTACCCGCTCGTCCTCGGTGTCACGGTCGGCGCCTGTTTCGCGATCCACCGCATCCTGAAGCGGAACGGGTGGCTCTGAACCGCACGGATAGGCTGACGCCATGACGGATCAGGCCAGCCCCTCTCCCGACCACCACCCCTCGACGAGCCGCTCCGCGGCATCCCTGCTGATGGACCGGGCCCTCGTCGAGGAGGCCACCAAGAAGTCGGGCCTCATCTGGGTACGAGGTGCCTCCGGCCCCGAGCGCGCCCTGTGGCACGTGTGGCACGAGGGCGCGGCGAACCTGGTCGGCGACGGGCCCGGCGAGCAGCCGCTGCCCGGCCTCACCGACGGCGGGGTGGCGACCGTCACCGTGCGCAGCAAGGACAAGGGCGGGCGCCTCGTGGGCTGGACGGCCGGCGTCGTCGAGCTTGCCCCGCACTCCGAGGGCTGGGAGGCGGCTGTCGCCGAGCTGAAGGGCAAGCGCCTGAACGCGCCGGACGGCGAGGCGATGCCGGAGCGCTGGGCACGCGAGTGCCGGGTGCTCCGCCTGGAGCCGACGGGGTCCACGGTCCCGCCGTCGTCCGACGCGCTGGCCGCCGCACCGCTCGCCACCACGGCAACCACCCGCCGCGAGGCCCCCGCGGCACTCCCCCACCTCCTGCTCCGCCGCAAGCGGCGCGGGAAGTAAGGGCCGTTTCAAGAGGGCCTCAGGACGTCGGGAGCTGGGCCCCGTAGTCCACCATCTCGCCCTTGCCCGGCTCGCGGAGCGTGAAGTCCTTGCCCCAGTCGGTGAGTTGGAGCGTGCCGGCGCCGCCCGCCCGCTCCAGACGCAGCGGGTACGGGGTGCCCTCAAGGGAGACGTCGAGCGTGCCGCCTGCGCCCTTGTCGCCGGTGAGTTCGACCGTGCGTACGCCGTCCGACGAGCCCCGGTCGCCCTTCTCCACCTTGCCGTGGAGCGTGAGCAGGCCGTCCAGGAGCGCGCCCTTGACGGTGAAGCCGCTCAGGCGTTTGTAGGCCGGGTCGCCCTGCGGGACCTTGACGTACTTGCCGTCGAGCTTGTCCGCGGCGGCCGAGTCCCCCTGCGCCGTGCTGCCTGAACCCTTGCTGTCCTGGTGCGTCCAGAAGTCCGCGTCGGCCTTGAGGAACAGATGCTCCTTGACCCGCAGCAGCTGGAAGGTCCGGCCGCCCGTCGTGACGGATCCCGTGCCGCCCTCGTCCTTGAGCCGCATGTCGATCTTGTACGAGTGTCCGCTGCTGACGACCGTGCCGGACAGATGCACGGCCCCGGCACCCTGCGCGGCCTTGACGGTGCGGCTCTGGATCTTCGGGGCGGTCAGTTTGGCGACGCCGTTCGTGCCCGCGTCCGGATCCTCGCTGCTGCACGCCGCGAGCCCGAGGCACATCACTCCCACCAGAAAGATCCCAGGGGAACGGCGGGCCAGGGGAAGTACGGTCACGGCTCGCGCTACCTCTCGTACGACGTCTTGCTCGGCGGCAGAACGGCAGCGTACCCGTGTCACCTGCGGTGAACGGAGCCAGTCCGTCCGGACGCAGCGCAAAGGCGCACCTGACCGGGACGGGCTAGCCTGAAACACACCTTCAGGACACATGCGGATGTAAAGGAGGCGCGGCGCATGGCGGCAGGCGCCCCCAGGATCTTCGTGTCGCATCTCTCCGGCATCGCCGTCTTCGACCCCAACGGCGACATGGTGGGGCGCGTGCGCGATCTCGTCGCCATGCTGCGCGTCGGCCGCCGCCCGCCCCGGCTGCTCGGGCTCGTCGTGGAGCTCTCCACGCGGCGCCACATCTTCCTGCCGATGACCCGCGTCACCGGCATCGAGTCCGGCCAGGTCATCACCACCGGCGTACTGAACGTGCGGCGCTTCGAGCAGCGGCCCACCGAGCGGCTCGTCCTCGGCGAGATGCTCGACCGGCGGGTGCGGCTCGTCGAGTCCGGTGAGGAGGTGACGGTCCTTGACGTCTCCGTCCAGCAGTTGCCGGCGCGCAGGGACTGGGAGATCGACCGGGTCTTCGTACGGAAGGGCAAGGGCGGCGGCGCGTTCCGCCGTGCCAAGGGCGAGACGCTCACCGTCGAGTGGTCGGCCGTCGACGGGTTCTCACTGGAGGAGCACGGGCAGGGCGCCGAGAACCTCCTCGCCACGTTCGAGCAGCTGCGCCCGGCCGACCTGGCCAATGTCCTGCACCACCTCTCCCCCAAGCGCCGCGCCGAGGTCGCGTCGGCCCTCTCGAACGAGCGGCTCGCGGACGTCCTGGAGGAGCTGCCCGAGGACGACCAGATCGAGATCCTCGGCAAGCTCAAGGAGGAGCGCGCCGCCGACGTCCTGGAGGAGATGGACCCGGACGACGCGGCCGACCTGCTCGGTGAGCTGCCGGAGGACGACAAGGAGCGGCTGCTCGCGCTGATGCAGCCCTCGGACGCGGCCGACGTGCGGCGCCTGATGGCGTACGAGGACAACACGGCGGGCGGTCTGATGACGACCGAGCCGATCGTGCTGCGGCCCGACGCGACCGTCGCCGACGCGCTGGCCCGGGTCCGCAACCCCGACCTCTCCCCCGCGCTGGCCGCGCAGGTGTACGTGTGCCGGCCGCCGGACGAGACGCCCACCGGCAAGTACCTCGGCACGGTGCACTTCCAGCGGCTGCTGCGCGACCCCCCGTACACGCTCGTCTCCTCGATGCTCGACGAGGACCTCCAGGCCCTCGCGCCGTCCGCCGCGCTCCCGGTCGTCGCCGGGTTCTTCGCGACCTACGACATGGTGGCGGCGCCCGTCGTCGACGAGAGCGGCTCGCTGCTCGGCGCGGTCACTGTGGACGACGTCCTCGACCACATGCTGCCGCAGGACTGGCGCGAGCAGGAGTTCCACCTGGCCGACGGGGAGGTGAGCCATGGCGCCGGCTGAGCGGGACGGCCGTCCCGAGGCCGCGCGGGCGCCGCGCTTCCGGCTCGACCTGCCGCGCCCCCCGCGCCGCAAGCTGCTGCCCGACTACGACCCGGAGGCCTTCGGACGCCTCTCGGAGCGGATCGCGCGCTTCCTGGGGACGGGCCGGTTCATCGTCTGGATGACGGTGATCATCATCGCGTGGGTCGTGTGGAACGTCTCGGCGCCGGGCAGTCTGCGCTTCGACCAGTACCCGTTCATCTTCCTGACCCTGATGCTCTCGCTCCAGGCCTCGTACGCCGCTCCGCTCATCCTGCTCGCGCAGAACCGGCAGGACGACCGCGACAAGGTCAACCTCGAACAGGACCGCAAGCAGAACGAGCGGTCCATCGCCGACACCGAGTACCTCAGCCGCGAGGTCGCCGCCCTGCGCATGGGCCTCGGCGAGGTCGCCACCCGCGACTGGATCCGCTCCGAACTCCAGGACCTTCTCAAGGAGCTGGAGGACCAGCGCGTCACCTTCCCGGCGGGCTCTTCTGCCGCCGCGGCTCACCGACGTGACGTAGACGACCGCTGACAGGGCTTTCCGGACCGGGGTTACCGCGCCGTACTATCGGCGTATGGCTACGGAAGACGCGGTGCGCGAAGCACTGGCGACGGTGAACGACCCCGAGATCCAGCGACCCATCACCGAGCTGGGGATGGTCAAATCTGTGGAGATCGGCGCGGATGGCGCGGTCGCGGTCACCGTGTACCTCACCGTCTCCGGCTGCCCCATGCGCGAGACCATCACGAAAAACGTGACCGACGCGGTCGCGGCCGTCGAGGGCGTCACGCGCGTCGACGTCACGCTGGACGTGATGGGCGACGAGCAGCGCAAGGAGCTCGCCGCCGCGCTGCGCGGCGGCACGGCCGAGCGCGAGGTGCCCTTCGCCAAGCCCGGCTCGCTGACCCGTGTGTACGCGGTGGCGTCCGGCAAGGGCGGCGTCGGCAAGTCCTCGGTGACGGTGAACCTCGCGGCCGCGATGGCCGCCGACGGCCTGAAGGTCGGCGTCGTGGACGCCGACATCTACGGCCACAGCGTGCCGCGCATGCTGGGCGCCGAAGGCCGTCCCACCCAGGTCGAGAACATGATCATGCCGCCGTCGGCGAACGGCGTGAAGGTCATCTCGATCGGCATGTTCACGCCGGGCAACGCGCCGGTCGTGTGGCGCGGCCCGATGCTGCACCGCGCGCTCCAGCAGTTCCTCGCCGACGTCTTCTGGGGCGACCTGGACGTCCTGCTCCTCGACCTGCCGCCGGGCACGGGCGACATCGCGATCTCCGTCGCGCAGCTCGTGCCGAACGCGGAGATCCTCGTCGTCACGACGCCCCAGCAGGCGGCGGCCGAGGTCGCCGAGCGCGCCGGCTCCATCGCGGTCCAGACCCACCAGAAGATCGTCGGCGTCGTCGAGAACATGGCGGGGCTGCCGTGCCCGCACTGCGGCGAGATGGTCGACGTGTTCGGCACGGGCGGCGGCGAGCGCGTCGCCGAGGGCCTCACGCGGACGACCGGGGCGAACGTCCCGGTGCTCGGCTCCATCCCGATCGACGTCCGGCTGCGCGAGGGCGGCGACGAGGGCAAGCCGGTGGTCCTCACCGACCCCGACTCCCCCGCGGGCTCGGCCCTGCGCGCCATCGCCGGCAAGCTGGGCGGCCGCGCGCGCGGCCTGTCGGGCATGTCGCTGGGAATCACCCCGCGCAACAAGTTCTGACCCGCTGGGCTTAAGCCGATGGGGCACGGTCATCGCGACCGTGCCCCATCGGCATACTCGGAGCCCCTACGCCTCGTAGGCGCCGATGTCCTTGATCACCGAGAATCCGAGGCCGTACGCGCTCATGCCGCGCCCGTACGCCCCCAGGTGCACGCCCCCCTGCGTCGACCCGGCGAGGACCCAGCCGAACTCCGACTCCCTGTAGTGGAACGGCATCGGGACGCCGTCCACCGGCAGGGACAGCGACGTCCAGTCCGCGCTCCCGAGGTCGTCCGCGAGGGTCCACGCCGTCTCGGTCTGCTGGTCCAGCCAGTCGTCGCGCAGGGTGTGGTCCATCTGCCCCGGCCACGTGACGTTGAGCAGGCCGACTCCGGCGAGCCAGGCCGCCGAGGAGACCGAGGTCGCCTCAAGGACACCCGTACCGTCGGCGCTGCGCCGCACGGGGCTGGCCGCCACGGTCACCACGACCGCGAACCGCTCCTTGTCCTCCGCGCCTTCGCTCCGCACAGTGGGCTCATCGCCGTGCCCGATGGAACCGTGCTCAACGGCGCCCTCCGCCGAGGTGCCGACCTGCATGAGCCACCGCGGTCCCGTGAACGCCTCGTCGAGGCCGTACCACGGGAAGGGCGCCAGCAGGTAGCCGTCGACCGTGCGCCGGGCCGTCAGGACCTCGGGGGCCCCTTCCGCCGCGGGCGCCTGCGCGCCTACCCGACTCGTCGTCTCCATGTACCCGGCCGCCTCCTCGCTCAGTCGGACCGCGGCGGCCCACCCCCCTCGGGCGTCCTCGCCACCGATCCGCGCAACAACAAGGCAGGATGCCACACCCGGGCAGGGCGCCCCGGGTTCCGGCAGGTGCGCGGGGCGGGTCGCCGGGGCGTTTGGGCGGGGCGGCGGGCGGCGAGTCGCGACGCCGTCAGGTTCCGTAGGCGTCAGGTTCCGTAGGCGTCAGGTCGCGTCGGCGTCAGGTCGCGTCGGCGTCGTACGGCGGGTGGTCGTCCGCCGCCGGCTTCTCCGGCTTCTTCTGCATGTCGATCTTGGCGGGAGCCGAACCGGACGACGCGGCGGCGGACCCGGAGCCGGACGAGGACTCGTCCGCGCTCTGCACGGCCTCCGTGACCTCGGCCATCTCCTTCTTCAGGTCGAAGCCGTTACGGATCTCTTTCAGCCCGAGCTCGTCGTTGTCCAGCTGCTTGCGGATGAACGTCTTCGGGTTGAGGTCCTCGAACTCGAAGTCCTTGAACTCCGGGCCCAGTTCCTCACGGATGTCCCGCTTGGCGCTGTCCGAGAACTCGCGGATCTTACGGATCGTGCGCGTCACGTCCTGAATGACCTTCGGCAGCTTGTCCGGGCCGAAGACGAGCACGGCAAGAACGACGAGCGTCAGCAGCTCGAGTGGGCCTATGTCGTTGAACACCTTGCGCTCCTAGCGTGTCCTCAGGCCCGCAGCAGGTCTCCGTGGCAGGTCTTCCGGGTTCCGGACCGGGTCCACGGTACCCGGCGTTGCTGTCCGTCCGGTAGCCACTGGGCTACGTCTGGGCTCAGCCGTCGCACAAGCGCTTGCGGCCGGCGCTCCGGCAGGGACGCGACATGGCCCCGACGAGGCCCGGGCCCGGCCTCGACCTGACCCCGGCTCGGCCCCGGCTCGGCCCCGCCGGAGGTCGGGTCGGGGCCGTGGCGGAGCG
Source organism: Streptomyces sp. DS1-CR2 (assembly GCF_055760475.1). Lineage (NCBI taxonomy): Bacteria > Bacillati > Actinomycetota > Actinomycetes > Kitasatosporales > Streptomycetaceae > Streptomyces > Streptomyces sp. DS1-CR2. Next base: position 5,682,846 of record NZ_CM147085.1, on the reverse strand, counting down.
CTTGCCGAGCGCCGTCAGTTGCCCGTCAGCTGCCGTCCGCGGAGCCGAGGACGAGGGTCACCTCGCGCTCCTTGCCGTCCCGTTCCACGGTCAGGGCCAGGCGGTCCCCGGGCCGGTGGGAACGGATCTTGACGATGAGTTCCTGGGCGGAGTGGACAGGCGTCCCGTCCACCGCGGTGACGACGTCGCTGCCCTTGATCCCGGCCTTGGCACCGGGGCCGCCCGGATTCACCGGCGAGCCGCCGTTGTTGCCCTTCGCGGCGACACGGGCTCCGTCACCCGAGTAGTCCATGTCGAGCGTGACGCCGATCACAGGGTGGGTCGCGCGGCCCGTGTTGATCAGCTCCTCGGCGACGCGCTTGCCCTGGTTGATGGGGATGGCGAAGCCGAGGCCGATCGAGCCGGACTGACTGCCCTCCAGGTCCGAGCCGCTGTCCGCGGAGCGGATGGCGCTATTGATGCCGATGACGCGGCCCTGCGAATCGACCAGCGGGCCACCCGAGTTGCCCGGGTTGATGGGTGCGTCGGTCTGCAGCGCGTCGACGTAGCTGATGTCGCTGCCGTCGCCCTTCTCGCCGCCGGCCGTGATGGGCCGTTCCTTGGCGCTGATGATCCCGGAGGTCACCGTGTTGGCCAGGTCGAAGGGGGCGCCTATGGCCACGACGGGGTCGCCGACCTGGACGTTCTGCGAGTTGCCGAGGGCGAGGGGCTTGAGCCCGCGCACGCCGGTGACCTTGACGACGGCGAGGTCGTAGCCGGAGTCGTGGCCGATCACCTCGGCCTTGGCGGTCTCGCCTCCGCTGAAGGTGACCGATATGTCACCGCTGCTGCCGGCCGGTTCGACGACGTGGTTGTTGGTGAGGATGTGGCCCTGGGCGTCGAGGACGAACCCGGTGCCGGTGCCCTGGGCGCCGGAACCGCTGACGTGGATCGTGACGACGCCCGGCAGGGCGCGGGCCGCGATTCCGGCGATGCTGCCGGGGTCGCGCTTCGCGGACTCGGCGTCGGCCTGCGGCAGTTCCACGTCGGCGGACGAGCCGTCGCGCTCCAGATACGTGCCGACGAGGCCACCGATCCCGCCCGCGACGAGCGCGACCACGGCGGTCCAGACGACCAGCAGCCGCCGCCCCCGCTTGGTCCCCCGCCGCCGGCCGTCCACGGGCGCGGGCGCATTCCAGGGGTCGTACCGCTGCCAGGGCCCTCCGGGCGGGGGCGGGTTGGTCCCGGGTCCGCCGGGTACCAACCCGGGCCCCTCCGGGCCACCTGCGAGCGGCGGCGCCCCATGGTGCGCCTGCTGTTCCACAGTTACCGGTGCGTGATCTGCCGGGTGCGGGCCGGGCTGAGCGGCTGCTGCGGCAGGGTGCGGGGCGTACGGGGCGGCGTGGGGTATCGGTCCGCCGGCGTACGGCGGCGGTGTGCCGTGCTCCGGCGGCACGGGCGTCCCGTGGGCAGGGGACGGCACGGCCGTGCCCTGAGCGGGCGTGGCGGCGGCCGGGTGCTGCACCGGCGGCGCGGGCGCCCAGGGCCCGGGCTCACCGTAAGGCGGCGTGCCGTAGGGATCCGGCGCATGCAGAGGACGCCGCCGCGCCTGCGGCACGGCACCCTGATCAACCCTTACGGGTTCACTGGGCACCCCAGCAGATCCCTCGGCCACAACCGCATCAGCAACCGGAATGGGATCACTGGGATCTTCGGCAGCCGGGACATCGGCAACGGCACCGCGGTCACCAGAACCCTCACCAGTACCAGCACCAGCGCCCGCAATCGACGGCCCGTCACCCGAAGCTTCACCACTCCCGACGAGCACATCTGCGGTACCGGCTCCCGACCGGGACTCGGCCCCGGCCTCGGCCCCCACATTCCCCGAGCCCGCCGCAGGCATCGCCGCAGGCTGAGCCAGCTCGAAGTCCCCGTCATCGCGCGGAGCGCCCCCGTCGGGCCGGGGGCGGCTCCACCACTTCGCCTTTGTGGGCTTCCCCTCGTCCATCTTCCGCCGCTCTCCCCACACCTGGCCCGCGGCAACGACCCGCGGGCAGCCACACAGCGATCGCCCCAGTCGGACCGCCTGTCGGCGCCGCGCTCCGGGATCGCCCGGCGGGCGCGGCCGCTCACCATGGATTCAACCAGGTTCGCGGACCGGCGCGCAGAGGGCAGGGTCAGCGGGCGGAGGCCGTGGGCGTGCCGGAGGGCGACGCCGCGGGGGCAGCCGCGAGGCTTGACCCGGAGCTGGACTCCGGGCCCGGCCCGGGGCTTTCGAAACCGGTGCCGACGCCGGACAGGGGCACTGCGGGGACGGATGCGGCGGGACGTATCAGCGGAGACAGCGTCTGGGTCCCGCTGAGGAGCGGGGCCGCGAGCGGGTAGACGGCGCTCTGCGCGCCCGGCTGCGTGGCCACGCCGGACAGCAGGGGTGCGCCCGACTCCGTGGCGGCGACCGGCGCGTTCAGCGCGCCGCCCGCCCGCTGTCCGAGCATCGGCGACATGTTCCGGCGGCGCTGTGATTCGGCCGCCGCGGCGACGCCGGCGCTCTGGGTGCGCAGTGGCGTCGCGTTGCTGCCCGAACCGCCGCCCCGGACGTCACCGCCCGCGTCGGCGGGAACGCCGGTGGAGACGCCGCCGAGCGCGATCGCGGCGAGCGACACGGCACCGGCGGCGGCGAACGCGAAGCGGCGCCCGCGGGAGGCCGCGCGGTCGATGTCACCGCGGCCGACCTCATGGATGCGGAAGCCGCGCTCCGCGGCGGGGGCGCTGGCGAGCAGTGCGTTGTGGCGGCCGGGCGGGGCGTAGCCGAAGGGGTCGGGGTCTACTCCGAAGACTCCGTTCCCGAAACCTCTGCCGCCGAGCCCTCCCCCGCCGAACGGGGTGCCGCCGCCTTGTGAGTCGTCACCTCCCCCGGGGAGCCCCTGGAGGCGGGCCAGGAAACTCTCGGTGGGGGGCGGCGGTGCCGCCTCGGCGAAGACGCTCTTCAGTCGCCGCTGTGCGTCGGCCTCGGCCTTGCACTTCGGACAGGTGGCCAGATGGGCGAGTCCCCGCTCGCGGGCGTCATGGCCCAGCTCGCCGTCGACAAGGGCGGCGAGCCGGTCTCCGAGATGCTGCTCGGAGAGCTGCCGCTCGGCGGGGTCCGGACGTGATCCACTCACGCGGTCGCGCCCCCTCCTCCAAGCGCGGGAACGCCCGTGGCCGCGAGCGAGCGACGCTCGGCGCGTGCCTCGGGCGACCGGTGCTGCAGGGCCTTGCGCAGCTGCGAGCGGCCGCGGTGGATCCGGCTGCGGACCGTGCCGAGCTTGACGCCCAGGGTCGCGGCGATCTCCTCGTACGAGAGGCCCTCGATGTCGCACAGGACGACGGCCGCACGGAATTCGGGCGCGAGGGTGTCCAGCGCCTGCTGGACGTCCGCGTCGAAGTGCGTGTCGTGGAAGACCTGCTGCGGCGACGGCTCGCGGCTCGGCAGGCGCTCGGCCGCGTCGTCCCCGAGGGCGTCGAAGCGGATGCGCTGCTTGCGGCGCACCATGTCGAGGAAGAGGTTCGTGGTGATGCGGTGCAGCCAGCCCTCGAAGGTGCCGGGCGTGTATGTCGACAGCGAGCGGAAGACGCGGACGAAGACTTCCTGTGTGAGGTCCTCGGCGTCGTGCTGGTTACCCGTCAGACGGTAGGCGAGGCGGTAGACCCGGCCGCTGTGCGTGCTGACGATCTCCTCCCAGGTCGGGGGAGTCCACGCCTGCGATTCCGCATCAGCGGCGAAGGTCGCGGTCTGCGCGGGACGGGCGGCGTTGGAATGGTCAGCAGTGTTGGTCACGGATTTCGGCTCACCCGCCGACCTGAGGAAGCGCCGCAGCACTCCTCTCCGATCCACAGGCGCAGCCGCACCTCCCCTATCGGCTCTGGTGGTGTCCAGTCGAGCCCCTACCATAGCCACCTCGCCCGTTAGCTCCGGATAAGCGTTTTTACTGAGATTTGCCTGAGGGCGCCGGGCGCTTCGCCTGCGCTGTTCGGTCTGTCGGTCCACCGGCCACCCCCGCGCCCTTCCCGTGCCGTTCTCTCCTGCTCCTCTTAAACGCCCGGTCCCATCTGCGAGTTCCCGCCACCAACGGATACAGTCACGCGCAGGCAACCACGGGGACAGGAGAGGGCCATTACCGGCAACCGGCAGACGAGCTGGGCGTTCGCCGACGCCTTTGTCGCCGAGGACGACGCGCTGCGCTGGGCCCGGGACCGGGCCCGTGAGGCCGGCACCCGCCCGGTGTCCCCCGGCGCGGGCGCCGCGCTGCGGATGCTCGCTGCCACCGTGGGCGCCAAGGCGGTGGCCGAGATCGGCACGGGGACCGGGGTGTCCGGAATCCATCTGCTGCACGGCATGAGGTCCGACGGCGTCCTGACCACGGTGGATTCGGAGCCGGAGCGGCAGCAGTTCGCCCGGGAGGCGTTCCGCGCCGCCGGATTCGCGAGCAATCGGGCGCGTTTCATCCCCGGACGGGCCCTCGACGTGCTGCCGCGGCTCGCTGACAGCGGCTACGACCTCGTCTTCTGCGACGGCGACCGCACCGAGTGCCTCGACTACCTCGCTGAATCGTTGCGCCTGTTGCGTCCCGGCGGGCTCGTCTGTTTCGAGGGCGTCTTCGCCGACGGGCGGACGGTCGATTCCGGTCCCCAGCCGGTGGAGGTCCTGCGGATGCGGGAGCTGCTGCGGGCGGTGCGTGAGGCGCAGGATCTGGTGCCTTCGCTGCTCCCGGTCGGCGACGGGCTGCTCTGCGCCGTCAAGCGCTGACACCGCGCCCCCAGCCCCGTAAATGATCTTCCATGCATGCCCTGACCTGTGGATACACGACTGCCCCGGCACCGCTTGCGGTACCGGGGCAGTCGACAGGTATGGTCGCTTCCGCGTTAGCCGACGACCTTCTTGAGGGCATCGCCGAGTGCATCGGCCTCGTCCGGAGTCAGCTCGACGACAAGCCGACCGCCGCCTTCGAGCGGAACGCGCATGACGATGCCCCGCCCCTCCTTGGTCACCTCGAGCGGGCCGTCGCCCGTCCGCGGCTTCATGGCCGCCATGCTCGTTCCCCTTCCTGAAACCAGCTCATCGCAGCCGACAACCCAGGTGTCACCGGCATCGAACACATTGCTTCCTGGCCATTATCCCGCATCGCAGGACCCGATGACCAACTTCGGTCTGCATCGCTTGCACAACGCGCTTGAGCAAAACCACTCAATTCGGAGATGTGACTGCGATACTGCGCCTCCTTCACGACCCCGCGGAGACATATTTCTTTGACGCAGGTCACATGCGCGGGCTCTGCCGCAGACCGTGATCTCCGTCATGCTGAGCACTGACGACGACCGAGCCGCACCAGTTGGAGGGTTCCATGGCCGACAGCGTTCTCTACGAGGTGAACGACGGGCTCGCGACCATCACGCTCAACCGCCCCGAGGCGATGAACGCGATGAACACCGAGTCCAAGGTCGCCTTCCGGGACGCGGCGCAGGCGGCCGAGGCGGACGGTGCGGTACGGGCCGTACTGCTCACCGCCGCGGGCGACCGGGCGTTCTGTGTGGGCCAGGACCTGAAGGAGCACGTGGGCTCCCTGATGGCCGACCGCGACGCGGGCACGGGCCGCACCATGAACACCGTGCGCGAGCACTACAACCCGATCCTGCGGGCCCTGACGCAGATGCCGAAGCCCGTCGTGGCCGCGGTCAACGGTGTGGCCGCGGGGGCCGGTTTCGGCTTCGCGCTCGCCGCCGACTACCGGATCGTCTCGGACACGGCTGCCTTCAACACGTCCTTCGCGGGCGTCGCCCTGACCGCGGACTCGGGGGTGTCCTGGACACTGCCGCGCGTCGTGGGCCCCGGGCGCGCCGCCGACCTGCTGCTGTTCCCGCGCTCGGTGAAGGCGCAGGAGGCGTACGAGCTCGGGATCGCGAACCGGGTCGTGCCCGCGGCCGAACTGGCCGAGGAGGCGCGGAAGCTGGCGCGTTCGCTGGCCGAGGGTCCGACGCTGGCGTACGCGGCGCTGAAGGAGTCCCTCGCCTTCGCGGCGGGTCACACCCTGGACGAGTCCCTCGACAAGGAGGACGAACTCCAGTCGAGGGCGGGCGCGTCGGAGGACCACACCATCGCGGTCCAGGCGTTCATCGCCAAGGAGAAGCCCAAGTACCTGGGCCGGTAGGGCGCGTGCGTGGCCCGTGGCGTGTGTGAGGTCCGTCCTCAGCGCTTGCGGGCCGTGCAGTCCACCAGGTGGTCGTTGACCAGGCCGCAGGCCTGCATGAGCGCGTACGCCGTCGTCGGGCCGACGAAGCGCAGGCCGCGCTTCTTGAGCGCCTTGGACAGGGCCGTCGACTCGTCCGTGATCGCGGGTACGTCTGCGATGACACGCGGCGCCGGGCGGGCGGCCGGGTCCGGGGCGTGCGACCAGATGAGGGTGTCGAGCTCGCCCTCGGGCCAGTCTGCGAGCACGCGCGCGTTGGCCAGCGTCGCGTCGATCTTGGCGCGGTTGCGGATGATGCCGCCGTCGGCGAGGAGCCGCTCGCGGTCGGTGTCCGTGAACGCGGCCACGTCGGAGATCTTGAACCCGGCGAACGCGGCGCGGAAACCCTCGCGGCGGCGCAGGATCGTGATCCAGGACAGGCCGGACTGGAACGCCTCCAGGGAGACCCGCTCGAACAGCGCGTCGTCGCCGTGGACGGGGCGGCCCCACTCCTCCTCGTGATACTTCACGTAGTCCTCGGTGGACAGGCCCCACGGGCAGCGCAGCGCCCCGTCCGGGCCCGGTACGGCGCCGCCGGCGCTCTCGTCGCTCACTGGTGGCCCTCTCCGGGGTGCCGGCCGAAACCGGGTCCCTGGGGTCGCATCTGGGCCCGCGCGCCCGACAGGGCGGTCTCGAGGTCGGAGATCCGCTGGTCCCGCTCGGCGAGCTCGGCGCCGAGCCGCCCGAGGGCGTCGTCCACCTCCGCCATGCGGTAGCCGCGCAGCGCGACGGGCAGGCGCAGGGCCTCCACGTCGGCGCGGCCGACGGGCCGGTCGTGGGGCAGCGGGTCGGTGAACTGCTCGGGCGGCGCCTCCGGGAGCGCCCCGCCCTCGCCGCCGCCGAGCACGGCGAGCGTCACCGCGCCGACGACCACGACGAGCGCGACGACCAGAAACAAGAACATGACCATCTTCGCTGTCCCCTGGCTCGAAGCCCGGATCCGGTCCCGATACCCGGTCCGGAAACTGTCAGGGTCCGATCGTGCCATGAGGGTGTGACAGTTAAGGTCGCAGGCGACCGGTCGACAGGTTTCACAGCAGCCGCAAGGAGAGTCACAGGGGATGCTCAGGCTTGGCCCGCGCGAGTTCGGCGCACACGAGCCGGTGATCATGGCGATCGTGAACCGGACCCCTGACTCGTTCTACGACCAGGGTTCGACGTTCCACGACGAGCCCGCTCTCACCCGGGTCGAACAGGCCGTGGCGGAGGGCGCCGCGATCATCGACATCGGCGGGGTCAAGGCGGGCCCCGGCGACGAGGTGAGCGCGCGGGAGGAGGCGCGCCGCACGGTCGGCTTCGTGGCCGAGGTGCGCCGCCGCTTCCCGGACGTCGTCATCAGCGTCGACACCTGGCGGCACGAGGTGGGCGAGGCGGTCTGCGAGGCCGGCGCCGATGTCCTGAACGACGCGTGGGGCGGCGTCGACCCCAGGCTGGCTCAGGTCGCGGCGCGTTACGGGAAGGGCCTGGTCTGCACGCACGCGGGCGGCGCCGAGCCGCGTACGCGCCCGCACCGTGTCACGTACGACGACGTGATGGCGGACATCCTGGATGTGACCGTGGGGCTCGCCGAGCGGGCCGTCGCGCTGGGGGTGCCGCGCGAGTCCGTGCTCATCGACCCGGGGCACGACTTCGGCAAGAACACCCGGCACAGCCTGGAGGCCACGCGCAGGCTGGGCGAGATGGTGGAGACGGGCTGGCCGGTCCTGGTGTCCCTGTCGAACAAGGACTTCGTCGGCGAGACGCTCGACAGGCCGGTCAAGGAGCGGGTGATCGGGACGCTGGCGACGACGGCGGTGTCGGCGTGGCTGGGCGCGCAGGTGTACCGGGTCCATGAGGTGGCCGAGACCAGGCAGGTGCTCGACATGGTCGCCGCCATCGCCGGCCACCGGCCCCCGGCGGTCGCCCGCCGAGGGCTCGCGTAGGCGCCTGTTCTCAGGGCCTCACTTACCGAACTTCCTTGGTCACGAGGGAGATCGCCTCCTCCACGTCGTCCGTGACGTGGAAGAGGAGCAGGTCGGCCTCGGAGGCCTTGCCCTGGGCGATGACGGTGTTCTTCAGCCAGTCGACCAGGCCGCTCCAGTACTGCGTACCGAACAGGACGATCGGGAAGCGCGTGACCTTCGTGGTCTGGACGAGGGTGAGCGCCTCGAACAGCTCGTCCAGGGTGCCGAGGCCGCCCGGCAGGACCACGAAGCCCTGCGCGTACTTCACGAACATCGTCTTTCTGACGAAGAAGTAGCGGAAGTTCAGACCGAGGTCGACGTACTGGTTGAGGCCCTGCTCGAAGGGCAGCTCGATGCCGAGGCCCACGGAGATGCCCTTGGCCTCGACGGCGCCCTGGTTCGCGGCCTGCATCGCGCCGGGCCCGCCGCCCGTGATGACCGCGAACCCGGCCTCGACGAGCGCCCTGCCGATGGCCACTCCCGCCGCGTACTCCGGCGAGTCCGGCAGCGTGCGGGCCGAGCCGAAGACGCTGATGGCGGGCGGGAGTTCGGCGAGCGTGCCGAAGCCTTCGATGAACTCCGACTGGATGCGCAGGACCCGCCAGGGATCGGTGTGCACCCACTCGGAGGGACCTTCGGAGTCGAGGAGGCGCTGGTCGGTGGTGCTCGACTGGACCTGGTCGTGGCGACGGATCACCGGGCCGAGCCGCTGCTCCTTGGGACGCTTCCTGCCCTCGGGGTTGCTCATTCGCTGCTCCCTCCACTGCGTACGTTCAGCAAGGGTAGGTCTACGCGGGTTACGCGCGGGGGACCTCGGAGTGTCAGCCCGTGAGCCAGGAGCGCAGGCGTTCCTCGGCGGCGAGGATCTTGCGGGTGTCCACGTGCTCGTCCCTCTTGTGGGCGAAGATCGGGTCGCCGGGGCCGTAGTTCACGGCGGGGACGCCGAGCGCGCTGAACCGGGAGACGTCCGTCCAGCCGAACTTGGGGCGGGCCTTGCCGCCGACGGCCGCCATGAACGCGGCGGCGGCCGGGTGGTCGAGGCCGGGACGGGCGCCGCCGGTGTGGTCGTCGACCACGTAGTCGTCGATGTCGCAGCCGGCGAAGAAGTCCCGGACGAAGGCCTCGGCCTCCTCGGCGCTGCGGTCGGGCGCGTAGCGGAAGTTGACGGTGACGGAGCAGGCGTCGGGGATGACGTTGGTGGCGACGCCGCCCTCGATGCGCACGGCGTTGAGGCCCTCGTGGAACCGGAGTCCGTCGACGACGGGCTTGCGGGGCTCGTACGCGGCGAGGCGTTCGAGGATGGGGGCGGCCTTGTGGACGGCGTTGGAGCCCATCCACGCGCGCGCGGAGTGCGCCCGCTCGCCCTTGGTCGTCAGGATGACGCGCAGGGTGCCCTGGCAGCCGCCCTCGACCTCGCCGTCGGTGCCCTCCAGGAGGATCGCGAAGTCGCCCTCCAGCCAGTCGGGGTGGGCCTCGGCCACATGTCCCAGACCGTTGAGGTGTGCGGCGACCTCTTCGTTGTCGTAGAAGACGAACGTGAGGTCGCGGTTGGGCTCGGTGACGGTCTGCGCGATGCGCAACTGGACCGCGACGCCCGACTTCATGTCGCTGGTGCCGCAGCCCCACAGGACGCCGTTCTCGTCGAGGCGCGAGGGGACGTTGTCCGCGATCGGGACCGTGTCGATGTGCCCGGCGAGGATGACCCGCTCGCCGCGCCCCAGGTTCGTCCGCGCGACGATGTTGTTGCCGTACCGGTCGACCGTGAGGTGCGGCAGGGCGCGCAGGGCCGTCTCGATGGCGTCGGCGAGGGGCTTCTCCTGCCCGCTCGGCGACGCGAAGTCGACCAGCTGGGCGGTGAGCAGCGCGGCGTCCCGCGTGAGGTCAAGGGCGGTGAGGTCCATGGCGTCGACCCTAATGCCCGGCGGCCGGGGCGTGTCCGCAACGTCCCGTCGTCCGCCCGGAGGGCGGGCCGGGCGGCGTCTGGTGCGTGCGATCGCAAGGCGCCGGGGAGTCCTCGTAGCGGAGCTACCAGGACTTTTCGGCAACGCGGCGAGCGTGCGTGCCAGACGCCGCCCGGCAGGCGGGACTTTGCGGACACACCCCGAGGCCCTGTCGGTGGCCTCCAGTACCTTGGACGCGTGCCTGAGCCCCCCACCCTCGTCCGGCGCGGCCGTCTCCTCCGTATCGGGGCGGCCGTCGTGGTGCTGCTCGCTGTCGCCGCGTATCTGATCGTCCAGTACGTCTCGGGTGGCAGACCGGCCCCGCGCTGCACGGTCGTCTCGGGGAACGGCGACGGCGCGTCCTACGAGTTCACCTCCGAGCAGGCGGTGAACGCGGCGACGATCTCGGCCGTCGGCACCTCGCACGGCATGCCCGAGCGCGCCGTCACGATCGCGCTCGCGACCGCGCTCCAGGAGTCGGGCCTGCGGAACATCCACCACGGCGACCGCGACTCGCTGGGCCTGTTCCAGCAGCGCCCGTCGGAGGGCTGGGGCACGCAGGAGCAGATCATGGACCCGGTGTACGCGGCGGGGCGGTTCTACGAGTACCTGGGCAAGATCCCGGGCTATTCGCGGCTGCCCCTGACGGTTGCCGCGCAGCGGGTGCAGCGCAGCGGCTATCCGCAGGCGTACGCGAAGCACGAGCCGGACGCCACGCTGCTCGCCGCGGCGCTGACGGGCCGGGCGGGCGCCTCGCTGACCTGCGAGGGGCGGCCGAGCGGCACGGAGGTCAGGAAGCCGGGCGATCCGGCGAAGGTGCGGGCGGCGCTCGTGCGTGACTTCGGGCGCGGGGTGTCGTCGGCGGCCGGTGCGAGCGGACACGACGTGACCGTCCCGGTGCCCGCCACGGTGGACTCGGCCGAGGGCGGGGAGCGGCAGCGCGGCTGGGAGCTGGCGCACTGGGCGGTGGCCAACTCTTCGGCGCTGCGCATCGAGCGGGTGTCCTACGCGGGCCGCGACTGGATCGCGGGCGACGCCGGCGGCAAGTGGAGCGGGGCGGTGGCGCAGGCCGCGGCGGGGGCCGAGAAGGGCCTCGGAGAGGTCCGGATCGTCACCGCGCAGTAGTGCGGTTGATAGCTCGATCGGGCGATGTACGTCAGCTGAGGTCGACGCCCCTCGCGGTTCTTCGCAGGACCCGTGGGCATATGCGGAAATCCCTTGCGGGCAAAGGGGCGTACGCGTTTTACGACCTCGCGGAGCGCGTGGCGTTTGCCCGTTTTTCGCCGCAGATGATAATGCGACACATTGCCAACTCTTTACGTTGTGCGGGCGAAACCTTCGCGACCTTCGAGCGGTAGTCACTGCGTCCGAGCGCCGGGCACCGACGCCGGACACCACCGTTCTCTCCCGTCTAAGGAGCATCAATGTCCCTCCCCCTGACCCGCCGGATCGCCCGTGCCGCGCTGCTGATCGCAGCGGGAGCGGCTCCCGTGGTCGGAGCGGCCGGATCCGCGAGCGCCGTAGACCTCCCGGCCACCCCGAACGTGGGCGGCCTCACCGCACTCGACGGCGCGAACGTCGGCAACACCGTCGACGGCGCCGCCCAGAACGTCAGCGGCCTCGCAGGCGACACGGGCAGCAAGGCCGTGAAGAAGGCCGTGCCGACCGTCGGCAAGGCCGTGGGCCGGAGCGCCAGGACGGCCACCCCCGCCGCCCAGAAGGCGGCCGGTGACGTCGCGGGCAGCGCCGGTGACGTGGTCGGCCAGACCGCGGGCACGGCCACCGACGGCGGCCTCCCGACCGACGCGCTCGGCAGCGGCCTGCCCACCGGCGCGCTCCCCGCCACGGGCGAGCTGCCGACGCAGGGCCTGCCGCTCGGCTGAGCATCCGGCACACAGTGATAGGGGGCGGGGAGCCTGTCGTCACAGGCTCCCCGCCCCCTTCGCTGTGCCGTGAGCTCTGGCTCAGGCGCCCTGCCTCAACCGCCCCGGCTCAAGCACCCTGACTCAACCGCCTCGGCTCAAGCGCCCCGGCTCAGGCGCCCCGGCTCAGGCGCTCAACCGCCGCGGCCACGCGCTCGTCGCTCGCCGTCAGCGCCACGCGGACGAAGCGGTCGCCCGCGGGCCCGTAGAAGTCGCCGGGCGCGACCAGGATCCCCAGCTCCGCCAGGTGCGCCACGGTGTCCCAGCAGGACTCGTCGCGCGTCGCCCACAGGTAGAGGCTCGCCTCGCTGTGCTCGATGCGGAAGCCGTGCTCGACCAGGGCCTGGCGCAGGGCCGTGCGGCGGGCGGCGTAGCGCCCGCGCTGGGCCCGCACGTGCTCGTCGTCGCCGAGGGCCGCGACGACGGCCGCCTGCGTCGGGGCGGACGTCATCATGCCGCCGTGCTTGCGGATCTCGAGCAGGTCGCCGAGGACGGCGGCGTCACCGGCCAGGAAGGCGGCCCGGTAGCCCGCGAGGTTCGACCGCTTCGAGAGCGAGTGGACCGACACGATCCCCTCGTACGAGCCGCCGCAGACGTCCGGGTGCAGGACCGAGACCGGCTCCGCCTCCCAGCCGAGCTCGATGTAGCACTCGTCGGAGAAGACGAGGATGCCGTGCTCGCGCGCCCAGGCGACGATCCGCGTCAGCTCGTCCTTGGACAGGACGCGGCCGGTCGGGTTCGAGGGCGAGTTGAGCCACAGGAGCTTGATCCCCGTCGGGTCGAGCTCGGTCGGGTCGTCGTAGGCGACGTGGTCCGCGCGGGCCAGGCGGGCACCGACCTCGTACGTCGGGTAGGCCAGGCTCGGGTAGGCGACCTTGTCTCCGGGGCCGAGGCCCAGCTGCGTCGGGAGCCAGGCCACGAGCTCCTTGGAGCCGACGACCGGCAGGACGTTGCGGTGGGTGAACCCGCGCGCGCCGAGGCGCCGCTCGCTCCAGCCCACGAGCGCGTCCCGCAGCTCGGGAGTGCCCCACACCGTGGGATAGCCGGGCGAGTCCGCGGCCGCGATCAGCGCTTCCTGGATCAGCTCGGGCACCGGGTCGACCGGCGTGCCGACGGAGAGGTCGACGATCCCGCCCTCATGGGCGGCGGCCGTCTTCTTGTACGGCTCGAGCTTGTCCCAGGGGAACGTGGGAAGGCGGTCGGAGACTGCGGACACCTGACTCACTTCTTTCGTACGTGTCTCTCGTACGTGCATGCGTACTTGGTACACGCCTCGGTCCCGTACGGCGGGTGTGCCGTACGGGACCGGGGCGGTGCGATATGCGGCCGCTTACTGGTTCTGCGGCGGAAGCGCGGCGATGAAGGCGTGGTCGCGCTCGATCAGGCCGAGCTTGCTGGCGCCGCCGGGCGAACCGAGCTCGTCGAAGAACTCGACGTTCGCCTTGTAGTAGTCCTTCCACTCTTCGGGAGTGTCGTCCTCGTAGAAGATCGCCTCGACCGGGCAGACCGGCTCACAGGCTCCACAGTCGACGCATTCGTCCGGGTGGATGTACAAGGACCGGGAGCCCTCGTAGATGCAGTCGACCGGGCACTCCTCGATGCACGCCTTGTCCTTCACGTCGACACAAGGCTGCGCGATGACGTAGGTCACGCTGTCGTTCCTCCTCGGTAGGGCGCGGCGGGCCGATCTGCGGCTCGTCCGCGTGGCGCGCGGGAGCGCGGCGTCGTCGATGCCCGCACCTAGTATCTCCGTTCCTGGGCATGATCCGAACAGGAGGGGTGGACCGAGCTGTGGAATTCACTGCGGGCGGACGGCTCGAGCTTCGCTTGACAGCCTCTGACGTGGGAAAACGCGTCTCTGTGCGGCAGCTGACCGAGGTCGGCTCGCCGGGTGCGAAGTTCACCGACACGGTCGGAGTTCTCACATCGTGGAACGCCGGTGTGCTGCTCATCACAAAACGGGACGGAGAGCAGGTCCGCATTCCGGAATCGTCGCTGGTCGCGGGCAAGGTCGTGCCGGCCGCGCCCGCCCGGCGCCACGGGCCCGCCGCGTCGTACGAGGAGCTGGTGCGGGTTGCCGCGCGCGCGTGGCAACCGGTGGAGAGCGAGCGGCTCGGCAGCTGGGAGCTGCGGGCCGCGGTGCAGATGGGGCCGCTCGAAGCGCGTCCCAGGGGGGCGGCGGTCGGGCGACGGGTGGGCTTCACGCGGCGCGCCAACTCGGTGCTGCCGCTGGGCGATCCGGGGCTCCCCCTCGACGAGGCGCTCACGCGCGTCCGTGCCTGGTACGAGCGGCGCGGGCTGCCCGCGTACATCCAGACCGCGACCGGCGCCGAGGGCACGCAGGAGCTGCTGTGCGCGGAGCTGGAGGCGCGGGGGTGGGTGCGGGAGGTGACCGCGGAGATCTGGGTCGGCGCTCTCGCGCCGGTCGCGGACGGCGTGGACCTCGGCGACCGGGTAGGGCTGACGCGGGAGCCGGACGAGGCATGGCTCGGCCGGTATCAGCGCAAGGGCGCGAGCGAGGTGGCCCTGAAAGTGCTGACCACCGGGCCTTCGGTGTGGTTCGCGACCGTGCCGGGAGACGGCGGGGAGCCCGACGCGATCGGGCGGTGCGTCGTGGACGGGCGGTGGGCCGGTTTCGCGGCGGTCGAGGTGGCTCCGTCGCGGCGGCGCGAGGGCCTGGCGTCGGCCGTGATGACGGCGCTCGCGCGCCGCGCCCTTGAGGAGGGCGCCTCGGCGGCCTGGCTCCAGGTGGAGGCGGACAATGAAGGGGCCCGGGCGCTGTACGAGCGGCTCGGCTTCGCCGCGCACCACGCGTACCACCACTATCGCGCCCCGGAACCGGACCGGGACCCGGATTCGGCCGGACACTGAGCGAGGCACGTATGTCCCCCCACATCTCACCCCGCTCCGAGGAGCTGCGCCGGCGGTTCGCCGAGGAGTCGCGGGCGGAGCGGCCCGATCTGTCGCAGCTGTGCCTGCTGGTGGCCGCCGAGGCGGACGGCTCGCTCGACGAGGCCGGGATGGACGCGGTCCAGATGGACCTCGACCGGCTCGCCGGGCAGGTGCCGTTCCGTCCCGGCGGACCGCGGGCGTGGGCGACGGCGCTGGCCGAGCTGCTGGGCACCCGCTGTGGTTTCCGTGGCACGCCGGGCGACTACGAGCGGCTGGAGTCCTCGCTCCTGCATGAGGTGGTGCGGCGCAGGCGGGGGCTGCCGATCCTGTTGTCGGTGGTGTGGATGGAGGTCGCGCGGCGGGCCGGGGCGCCGGTGTACGGGGTGGCGCTGCCGGGGCACTTCGTGGTCGGGTTCGGACCCGCGCAGGATCAGGTGCTCGCCGATCCGTTCGACGGGGGCCAGGTGCTGACCGGGGCGGATGCGGAGCTGCTCGTGGCCGGTGCGACGGGGGCGCCGCTGAACACGTCGATGCTGCAGCCGGCCGATCCGCTGGACGTCGTGCTGCGGATCCTGAACAACATCCGCGCGTGGGCGGCGGCGCGGCCGGAGCGTTCGGACGTGGCGATGTGGGCGGTCGAGCTGTCGCTGCTGCTGCCCGCGCACCCGGCCCGGCTGCGCTACGAGCGGGCCCAACTCCTCGTCCGCAGCGGGGACTTCCTCGCGGGGGCGGCGGAGCTGGACGCGTACGCGGATGTGGTGGGCGCCGTGGACGCCCCGGCGGCCGAGACCGTACGCGCGCAGGCGCGGGCGGCCCGGGCGATGCTGAACTGACCGGCTACAGCCACCCCTTCTCGCGGGCGATCCGTACCGCCTCCGCCCTGTTGCGCACGGCGAGCTTCTGGATGGCCGTCGAGAGGTAGTTGCGGACCGTGCCCTGGGACAGGTGCAGGGCCGCCGCCAGCTCGGCGTTGGTCGAGCCGTCGGCCGCCGCGCGCAGGATCTCGCGTTCGCGGTCGGTCAGTGGGTTGGCGCCCTCGGCGAGCGCGGCGGCTGCGAGAGTGGGGTCGATGACGCGCTCACCGGCGAGCACTTTGCGTACGGCGTCCGCGAGTTGGGCCGCGGGGGCGTCCTTGACGAGGAACGCGTGGGCGCCGGACTCCATCGCCGTACGGAGATAGCCGGGGCGGCCGAACGTGGTGAGGACGACGACCTTGAGGGCGGGCAGATGCTCGCTGAGCTGGGCGGCGGCCTCGATGCCGGTCATGCCGGGCATCTCGATGTCCAGGAGCGCCACGTCGGGGCCGTGGGCGCGGGCCGCATCGAGGACCTCGTCGCCGCGCGCCACCTGGGCGACGACCTCGATGTCGGGTTCGAGGCCGAGGAGCGCCGCGAGGGCCTCCCGCACCATCGACTGGTCCTCCGCGAGCAGGACCTTGATCTGAGCGCTCATGCGCCGGATCCTACGGAGCCCACCGGCACCCGGGCCACCAGCAGGAACCCGCGGTCCCGCCCGGGCCCTGCGTCCAGAGTGCCGCCGACGCCCTCGACGCGTTCGCGCAGGCCCGTCAGGCCGTTGCCGGGTATGCCGCTGCCGCCCGCCGCGGCACCGCCCCCGTCGTCCTCCACCGTCAGCTCCATGACGGGGCCGCCGAGGGTCTGGCGGAGGGCGATGCCGACCGTGCAGCGGTGGGCGCCGCTGTGCCGTACGGCGTTGGTGACGGCCTCGCGCAGGGTCCAGGCGAGGGCGGCCTCCTGTTCGGCGGGCAGGTCGTCGGGCGAGTCCGCGGGGACGTCGGCCTCGATGCCGGCGGCGGCCAGCGCGGCGCGCGCTCCGGCCAGTTCGGTGCCGAGGCGGGCGCGGCGGTAGCCGGAGACGGCCTCCCGTACGTCGACGAGTGCCTGGCGGCTGACCTGCTCGATGTCGGCGACCTGCTGGGCCGCCTTCTCGGGCTGGTCGGGAAGCATGCGGCCGGCGAGCTCGCTCTTGAGCGTGATCAGGGAGAGCGAGTGGCCGAGGAGGTCGTGCAGGTCGCGGGCGAGGCGCAGGCGCTCCTCGTTGGCCGCGAGCTGGGCGACGGTGGCGCGCGCCCTGCGCAGTTCGACGGTCGTGCGCACGAGTTGCCGTACGCCCGTCATCGCGAAGCCGCCGAGGAGGGCGGGCACGACGAGGCCGAGGTCCCAGCCGCGGCCGAGCGGGACCCCGAGGAGGACCATCGCGGCCGTGACCGCGACGATCGACCAGCGGGCGTACCGCATGGGCAGCACCGCCCCGCACGACACGGAGACGTACACGAACAGGACGAGCCAGGGGGCGCCGAGCGTGAGGGACATGACGACGGCGACCGCGGCGAGCGCCCCGAGGATCGCGGCCAGCCGCCCCAGGCCCATGGCGCGGGCGGTGTGGCGGAAGACGAGGGCCAGGTAGACGCCGACGAAGGCGACCAGGCCGAACCAGCCGAGCGCGGTGGCCCAGGCCGTGTGGCCGCCGTTGACGAGGTCGTCGATCGGATCCGCCATGAAGACCAGCCAGATGCCGATCCACAGCAGCTTGCGCAGGGCCTCACGGCGGTTGCGGGGCGACTGCCCCATGCCGGTGAGCCTGATCTCGTCCGGCGTCTTGGCGTTCACGCCTTCAGGGTGTCCTTCCGGTACAGCCAGGCCGCGCCGCCGGCGAAGACCAGGAAGTAGGCGACGATCAGCGTGACGTCCTTGGCGTGCGGGGCGTTGCCCAGCTCGATGGCCTGGCCAAGGGCAGCGTACGCGTGTGTGGGCAGCCAGGACGCGATGTCGCTGAGCCACTGCGGGAAGCCTGTGGAGGGGAACCAGAGGCCGCCCAGGATCGACAGGCCGAAGTAGACGATCATCGTGATGGGGCGGACGGCGTCGCCGGTCGCGAGGTAGCCGATGGCGACGCCGAGCGCGGCGAAGCAGAGGCTGCCGGCCCAGATCGCGACGACGAGCGCGAGCCACTGCCAGGCGTCGAGACGTACGCCCTTGGTGACGGCGGCGACGACGAAGACGACGACGATGGACGGCAGGCTGACCACTGCGGCGCCGGCCGTCTTGGCGAGGACGTAGCCGCGCCCAGGGAGCGTCGTCAGGCGCAGCTGGCGCACCCAGCCGCTCTCGCGCTCCTTGGCGATGCGCTCGCTGTTGCCCATGAGGACGGCGGTCAGGGCGCCGAAGGACGCCATCGACACCATCATGAACGCGGCGAGGTTCAGGCCGGTGCCGTCGACCATGGTCGAGCTGTCGGAGCTGCCCGCGATGAGCAGGAACAGGACCGACGGGTAGACGACGGAGAAGAACAGGAACTTCTTGTTGCGCAGTGCCCGGGTGATCTCGAGCTTGATCAGGCTGTTCATGACGTCCTGGCCTCCTCGGCCGTGGTGATGGCTAGGAAGGCCTGCTCCAGGCCGAGGCCCGCGACCTCCAGGTTGCGCGGGTAGACGCCGAGTCCGTACAGGGCGTGCACGGTGGCGTCGGCGTCGCTCGACTGGAGGCGGACGGTGCGGCCCGACACGTCGAGGGTGGTGAGGAACGGCAGGGCGCGCAGGGCCGGTTCGTCGATGTCGCCCTCCAGGTCGAAGGCGACCTTGCGGGCGCCGGCCTTGGCCTTGATCTCGGCGGCGGTGCCGTCGGCGAGGAGACGGCCGCGGTGCAGGACGAGGACGCGGTCGGCGATCGCGTCGGCCTCCTCCAGGTAGTGCGTGGCGAAGAGGACCGTGCGGCCCTGGTCGGCCTGTTCGCGCATGGTGGCCCAGAACGCCTGGCGGGCCGAGACGTCCATGCCGGTGGTCGGCTCGTCGAGCACGATGAGGTCGTTGGCTCCGGCGGTGGCGAGGGCGAAGCGCACGCGCTGCTCCTGGCCGCCGGAGAGCTTGTTGACCTTGCGGTCGGCGATCTGCGCGATGCCGGCCCGGGAGAGGACGTCGCTCGCCTTGTAGGGCCTCGGGTGGAGGTCGCAGGCGAGCTTGACGAGCTCGGCCACGGTGACCTCGTCCATCAGGCCGCCGCTCTGCAGCATGGCGCCGACGCGGCCCTGGACTATCGCGTCCCGGGGGCTGGTGCCGAAGACGCGGACGGAGCCGGTGTCCGCCGGGCGCAGGCCGAGGAGGAGGTCGAGGGTGGTGGACTTGCCGGCGCCGTTCGGGCCGAGGAGGGCGACGGTCTCGCCCGGGTGCAGTTCGAGTGTGAGCCCGTCCACGGCCCTGACGTCCCCGTAGCTCTTGCTCACCCGCTCGAAGCTGACCACCTCGGTGGCCTGTGCTGTCGTTGTCATGGAACCCATGGTGGCGGGCGGGGGCGGGTGCCCGGCAGTGTCGGGAGGCCGGTGTCCGGGATGACAGATGTCATGTCCGCGGATACGACTCCGGGCGGGCCCCCACGAGGGGACCCGCCCGGAGTACGGCGTGCGTACCGGCTATCCGGGGTTCGTGTCGATGACCCCGATGCGCTCGGCGGGCGTCTTGCCCTTGAGGGCCTGCCGCATCGCGCCGGCCACATCGGTGGGCGTCACCGGCGTCTTCTTGCCGGTGGCGCGCATGATGAGGACGCCGTCGAACGTGTTGCCGTACAGCTTCTTCAGGGCCGGCAGGTCGTAGACGTCAACGAGCTTGCCGTTGACCGCCTTGACGCCGAGGATCTGCGGCAGCGACTTGGCGGGGCCGAACGGGATCTGCGCGTTGCCCGCCTTGATGACGACGTTCGCGGACATGGCGGGCTCGGCGAACTCCTTCATCATCCGGTCGACCTCGGCGTTCGAGACAGTGGGCTTGCGGGTCGTCGTCGCCATCGGCACGGCCCGCGCGGCGCCCGTCTCCACGTGCGCGCGGTACGCCTCCTCGACGGACGAGGAGGAACGGGCGACGTCGATGCCCTTGCCCGTCTTTCCGTACACGGCGATGGCCTTGCCCGGGACGAACTTGATCGTGCCGTCGCCCGTGGAGGCGTCGCCTGCCGCCCGTTCGAGGGCGGCCCGGAGCTTCTCCTCGTCCACGGGCATGACCGGCTCGACGACGCGTTCGTTGCCGAACAGCGAGCCGATCACGGAGACCGGGTTGTAGTCGCTGCCCGCGGCCGCCGCCACCGTCGCCGTGCTGTCCAGGCTCAGACCCGCCTGGTCCGGCCTGAGCGGCACGGACTTGCCGTCGACCGACAGCTGGAGCGGGTCGGTGGTGCGCTTGCCGAACGCGGTGTCGAGCTTGGCCGCGGCCTCGTCACGGGTGCCGCCGCCGATGTCGACGCCGAGCACGGTCGTGTTCTTGGGCACGTCCGAGTGGTTCATCAGCAGACCGGCGCCGTACGCGACACCGGCGAGGCCCACGACGCCAGCGCCCACGAGGACGAGCTTGTTGCGGCCCTTCTTCTTGCGGGGCGCGGCCGGGGCGCTCTGGCCGACCGGGTCGGGGAGCTTCGGCGGGGTGTGCGGCAGCGGGCCTTCGGGGCGCGAGCCGGGCGCGAACGGCGCGTTCGGTCCGCCGAGGCCCGCCGGGACGACCGGGATGCCGCTGGTCAGCGTCTCGCCGGAGACATGGCCGCCCGGGCCCGGCTCGGGCGCGGGCTTCTGCGGCGTCAGGATCGCGGTGTCGTCGCTCATCTGCGGCGGCCGCTGACCGCCGGGAGGGCCGCCTGCGGGTCCGCCCATAGGGCCGCCCACAGGACCTCCGGGCGGGCCGCCGACAGGTCCGCCGGGGCGTGCCATCGGGTTGTCGCCGCCGGGGCGCGCCATGGGGCTGTTGCCGCCGACGGGTCCCGTGGTCGGTCCCGCGGGGCCGCGCGGGGGGACGCCGGGGCCGGTGCCGTCGGCGTTCCCGGCGAAGTAGGGCAGGTCACCGCGGTGCGGGTCGCCGGAGCTCCCGGACTGCGGCGGGCGGCCGTGCGGCGCGGTGGCGCCGCCCGACGGGCCGGGCACCGCACCGGAGTTGCCCCGAGCGGGAGCGTCGGCGGAGGCGCCCCGCTGGGGCGGGCCCGACCTGCGCGGCGCGAACCAGTCGCTCGTCTTCTCCTCCGCGGCCGGTGCGCCCTGGCCCTCACCCGAAGGAGCGGACCGGGGAGCAGGGGGAGCGGGGGGCTCGGGTGCCGGGGCCGGCGCGGCGGCCGGGTCCGGGGCGGCGGGTCCCGCGTCCACGTCGCTCATGGGCGTGCGCATCACCACGGGGGGGATGGGGCGCGATCCGGGGATGTTGATCCGGATCCGCGTCGTCAGCGTGGTCTCCGTCTTGCGTTCCTCGGGGACCGGCCGGCCCTCGGCGGGCCGCCCGGCATCGCCGGGCGCACCGTCGCCGGACCCGGCGCCCTGGGCGGGGGTGCCGTACGGAGGCGTCCCTGAGGGGTACGCGGCACCGCCGCGCCCCTGGGGCCCGGAGGACGAACTGTCAGTTTCACGGCTCAAAGCAGGTTCTCCCGGTTGGCTCCGCCGCCCGTCTCGACCTCACGCGGGCTGCCCGGCGGCGCGCACCACCATACTGGCCGCGGCCGGAACGCATCCGGTGACCGCCGACGAAACCCGTACGGGGCACGGGCCGAAGTGGTACGTCACTTCCCAAGTCGGGCGGCGGGTCGGGGTGGTTGCCGCGGAAGACCAAGGGTGGCGCACATCACAGCGACGGCCATCCCGCCGAGAAGGAACAGATAGGAGCCGGTTCCCGCGCCGAAGAGGAAGTCGCCCTCGGGCCTGGTCGACGTGAGCAGGATGACCGTGACGGCCCAGCCCACGGCGGGCGCGACGGCCCCGCCCCGGGTGCCCGTCGCCAGCGCCCCGCCGAGGAACGCGCCGGCCGCGCCGAGCAGCGCGAGGAGCAACCCGCCCGGAAACAGGCCGCCTTGGACCAGGGAACCCGCCACCCCGACCAGCGCGCCGAGCACGAGGAGCCCCACCAGCACGGCGATGCGCCCGGCGTCGGGGCCGGTCCCCACCGGCTGGACCGCCGGGCCGGCCGGAGGCTTCGCGGCGCC
This sequence comes from Streptomyces sp. DS1-CR2, assembly GCF_055760475.1. Taxonomy (NCBI): domain Bacteria; kingdom Bacillati; phylum Actinomycetota; class Actinomycetes; order Kitasatosporales; family Streptomycetaceae; genus Streptomyces; species Streptomyces sp. DS1-CR2. The sequence continues at coordinate 5,660,948 of NZ_CM147085.1, read as the reverse complement.
GCTCGACGCCGCCGCCCGCCCGGACTTGGCCGGGTTGCCCGACTTTCCCGCGCCACTCATCACGCCACCACTCCCGCGAACAGGTCCGTCTCGTAAGGCGCCCCCGCCTCGCCCCGCGCCAGCTCGTAATACTCCACGTCGAAGACCGGCTGGGCGAGCCCGTTCGACAGGGCGAAGACCGGTTCGCCGCCGCGTGCGATCTCGACCTGGGTGGCGTGGGCGCGCATCGCGGCGGACTTGGCCGCGGCGAAGGCCCTGCCGTCGATCTCGGCGGTGACCCGCTCGTCGTCGACGACGCCCGGTACGTCGCCGATCCCGGCCGCGGTCCCGTACGGGGTCGAGCCGAGGACACCGGCCAGCCAGCGGAAGCGCTCCTCGGCCACGGAGCGGGGCACGCGGTTCCAGTAGATCTTCGCGACGGTGTGGGTGTCGCCGAGGTCCCGGCGGAACGCGGGCTCGGCCGCGAGCTCGGCGGCGCGCATGGCGACGCGGTGGGCCTTGATGTGGTCGGGGTGGCCGTAGCCGCCGTCCGGGTCGTAGGTGACCAGGACCTGGGGGCGGACCTCGCGGATCACCTCGACGAGATGGGCTGCGGCCTCGTCCAGGTCGGCGGCCCAGAAGGCGCCGGGCCGCTCGTTCTGCTCGGCGCCCATCATCCCGGAGTCGCGGAAGCGTCCGGGGCCGCCGAGGAAGCGGTGGTCGGTGACCCCGAGCTCCTTCATGGCGGCGGTGAGCTCGCCGATGCGGTGCGGGCCGAGGATGTCCTCGCGGTCCGGGGCGAGGTACGCGAGAACGTCCGGGATGACCTCGCCCTCCTCGCCGAGGGTGCAGGTCACCAGGGTGACGTGGGCACCGTCGGCCGCGTACTTGGCCATGGTGGCGCCATTGTTGATCGACTCGTCGTCGGGGTGCGCGTGCACGAGGAGCAGACGCCGGTCGGGCAGTTCCGTCATGCGCCCCAGCCTAGGACGTCATGACTCGGCCTAGAACTTGATCTCGCCGATCATGCCCGCGACGTTCGTCGTGAGCTCGCTGATCGTGGGGGCGATGGAGGAGCTGGCGAGGTAGAACCCGAGCAGGACGCAGACGATCGCGTGTCCGGCCTTCAGACCCGACTTCCTGATCAGAATGAAGACGATGATCGCGAACAGCACCACTGCCGAAATCGAGAGTGCCACAGCGGTCCACCTCCCTTGATCCGAGTGATCCGAGTCCAACTGCCGTACGCCGCACGGGAGCCGACCGGTTCTTGCCCACACAGCGCTATGGATCATAACTATCCGTCCCGCCGCATGAGTCGGTGCATGGCAGCAAGGGGGGCGCACGGCGGCACGGCCCCATAGGGTCGGGGGATGACCACCGAGCCTCTCTCCTTTCCGCGCCAGCACGCCCGCACCCAGCGCTTCACGCTCGGCGCACCACGGGCGTTCACGGTGGCGCCCGACGGCAAGCGCGTCGCCTTCCTGCGGTCCGGATCCGGTACCGATCGGGCGAACGCCCTGTGGGTCCTGGATGTCACGTCCGGCAAGGAGCGGATCGCCGCCGATCCCCGGGCCCTTCTGGGCGGTGCCGAGGAGAATCTGTCGGACGAGGAGCGCGCGCGGCGCGAGCGCAGCCGCGAGGGCGCCACGGGCATCGTCGCCTATGCGACGGACGTGGCCGTGGAGCTGGCCGCGTTCGCGCTGTCCGGCCGGCTGTTCACGGCGGAGCTGCGCGCGGGCACGACCCGCGAACTCCGCGAGCCCGCACGTCATGGCCCGCTGATCGACCCCCGCCCGTCTCCGGACGGCCGCCATGTCGCGTACGTGTCCGGGGGTGCCCTGCGCGTCGTCGGCGCAGACGGCGAGGGCGACCGGGCCCTCGCCGCTCCGGGTGAGGACGAGGCGTCGACCGTCACGTACGGGCTCGCGGAGTTCATCGCGGCCGAGGAGATGGGGCGCTCGCGGGGCTTTTGGTGGTCGCCCGAATCGGACCGGCTGCTGGTGGCCCGGGCGGACGACGCGGCGGTGCGGCGCTGGTGGATCGCGGATCCGGCGCACCCGGACCGGGTGCCTGCCCGCAACGCGTACCCGGCGGCGGGCACGCCCAACGCGGAAGTGCGGCTCTTCGTCATGGGTCTGGACGGGGCGCGCACGGAGGTGTCGTGGGACCGGGCGAGGTACCCGTATCTGGCGCGGGTGCACTGGTCGGCCGACGGAGCGCCGCTGATCCTCGTACAGGCCCGTGACCAGCTCAGTGAGCTGTATCTCGCGGTGAACGTCGGTGACGGTTCGACGCGGATGGTGCACGCGGACGAGGACGGGCAGTGGCTGGAGCTGTTCCCCGGTGTGCCGTCGTGGTCGCCGAGCGGACAGCTCGTGCGGATCGCGGACGAGGGCGGGGCGCGGGTCCTGGCGGTCGGCGAACGGCCGCTGACCGGGCCGCAGTTGCATGTGCGGGCCGTCTTGGACGTGGGCGAGAGCGACGTGCTGATCTCGGCGTCCGCGGGCTCGACCGCGGCGGTCCGGGAGACCGGCGAGGTGCATGTGTACCGGGTGAACGAGCTGGGCGTGGAGCGCGTCTCGGACGAGCCGGGCGTGCACTCCGCGGTGCGCGCGGGCGGCGTGACCGTCCTGGCGTCGGCGTGCACCGACGAGCCGGGCACGCGGGTGCGGGTGATGCGGGACGGCAAGCAGATCGCGACGGTCGCCTCGCACGCCGAGCGCCCCTCGCTGAGCCCCCGCCTGACGCTCACGGAGGCGGCCGGCATCCCGTGCGCCGTCCTGCTCCCGTCCTCGTACGAGCAGGGCGACGGGCCGCTGCCGGTGCTGCTCGACCCGTACGGCGGCCCGCACGGGCAGCGGGTGCTCGCCGCGCACAATCCGCATCTGACGTCGCAGTGGTTCGCCGACCAGGGCTTCGCGGTGGTCGTTGCGGACGGCCGCGGCACCCCCGGCCACTCCCCCGCCCGGGAGAAGGCGATCCGCGACGACCTCACGCTCACGCTCGACGACCAGATCACGGCGCTGCACGCGCTGGCGGACGCCTTCCCGCTCGACCTGAACCGGGTGGCGATCCGCGGCTGGTCGTACGGCGGCTATCTGGCGGGGCTCGCGGTCCTGCGCCGCCCGGACGTCTTCCACGCGGGCATCGCGGGCGCCCCGGTCACGGACTGGCGGCTCTACGACACCCACTACACGGAGCGCTACCTGGGCGACCCGAACGCCGCGCCGCAGGTGTACGCGAAGAACTCGCTGGTCACCGACGACGGTCTGGCCGAGGCGGCGGAGCAGCACCGGCCGCTGATGATCGTGCACGGCCTGGCCGACGACAACGTCGTGGTGGCGCACAGTCTGCGCCTTTCGTCGGCGCTCCTCGCCGCGGGCCGGCCGCACGAGGTGCTGCCGCTGTCGGGCGTGACGCACATGACGCCGCAGGAGCAGGTCGCGGAGAATCTGCTGCTGCTCCAGGTGGACTTCCTGAAGCGCTCGCTCGGCCTCGTCTAGCCGGGTCCGGACATGCGACCGGCCGGGGTGACATGGCGCGCCCCGGCCGGTCTACGGCACCCGCACGGCCGTACGCTGTTCAGCCTGACGCGTTCGTATATCGGTGCCGCGACGGTCAAGTTGCCTGCGTGTTAACGCAGTTGGTGCGCATTTGTCACGACACGTACGCCTACTCGCTGGGGATGACGTGCTTCTCCTCGGCGAAGTGGCAGGCCGAGTCGTGCTTCGCCGGCGACTCCCCGATGCGGAACTCGGCGGGCACCGCGAGCGCCGGCACCTCCAGTGCGCACCGCTCCTGCGCCTTCCAGCAGCGGGTGCGGAAGCGGCAGCCCGAGGGGATGTTGGCCGGGGACGGCACGTCGCCGGTGAGGATGATCCGCTCGCGGTGCTCGCGCGCCTGAGGGTCGGGGACGGGCACGGCGGACAGGAGCGCCTGGGTGTAGGGGTGCGTGGGGTGTTCGTAGATCTGCTCGTCGGTGCCGGTCTCGACGATCCGCCCGAGGTACATGACGCCGACCCGGTCGGAGATGTGGCGGACGATCGACAGGTCATGGGCGATGAAGACGTAGGAGAGGTCGAACTCGTTCTGGAGGCTGTCGAGCAGGTTGATGACCTGCGCCTGCACGGAGACATCGAGTGCGGAGACCGGCTCGTCGGCGACGATGATCTCGGGGCGCAGGGCGAGGCCGCGCGCGATGCCGATGCGCTGGCGCTGGCCGCCGGAGAACTGGTGCGGGTACCGGTTGATGTACTCCGGGTTGAGCCCGACCACGTCCAGGAGGTCCTGCACCTTGCGGCGCCGGTCGCCCTTGGGAGCGACCTCGGGGTGGATCTCGTACGGCTCTCCGATGATGTCGCCGACCGTCATACGCGGGTTGAGGGACGTGTACGGGTCCTGGAACACCATCTGGATATTGCGGCGTACGGCCTTCAGCGCGCGCCCGGACAGCTTGGTGATGTCCTCGCCCCGGTACTTGATCTGCCCGGCGGTCGGCCGCTCCAGGTTGACCAGCATCCTGGCGACGGTCGACTTGCCGCAGCCGGACTCGCCGACGATGCCGAGGGTCTCGCCCTGGCCGAGCACGAAGTCGACGCCGTCGACGGCCCTGACCGCGCCGACCTGCTTCTTGAACAGGATCCCCTGGGTGAGCGGATAGTGCTTGACCAGGCCGCTGACCTCGAGGATCGGCTCACGGGCCGGCACGGGGGCGCCGGCTTGCGCCTCCTTCGCCAGGTCAGCCATCGAGCGTCTCCTTCCAGAAGTAGCAGGCGCTCCGGCGCGTCGGGCTCACCTCGAAGAGCGGGGGAACGTCCGCGCGGCACACGTCCTTGGCCAGCGGGCAGCGCGGGTTGAAGGCGCAGCCGGGCGGGATGTGCATCAGGTTGGGCGGCAGGCCCTTGATCGCGTACAGCTCCTGGCCCTTCTGGTCCAGGCGCGGGATCGATTCGAGCAGGCCCTTGGTGTACGGGTGGGCGGGCGCCCTGTAGATCTCGTGCACAGGAGCCGTCTCGACGATACGGCCCGCGTACATGACGGCGATCTTGTCGGCGACGTCGGCGACCACTCCGAGGTCGTGGGTGATGAGGATGAGGCCCATCCTGAGTTCGCGCTGGAGGTCGGCGAGCAGCTCCATGACCTGGGCCTGGACGGTGACGTCGAGGGCGGTGGTGGGCTCGTCGGCGATGATCAGGTCCGGTTCCAGGGCGAGCGCCATCGCGATCATGATGCGCTGGCGCATGCCGCCGCTGAACTGGTGCGGGTACTGGCCGACCCGCTCCCTGGCGGCGGGGATCCTGACGTGGTCCATCAGCTCGATGGCCTTGGCCCTGGCGTCCTTGCGGGACATCCCCTTGTGGACGGTGAACATCTCGCCGAGCTGATCACCCACGGACAGCACAGGGTTGAGGGAGCTGAGTGCGTCCTGGAAGATCATCGCCATCTTGGCGCCGCGGATCTTGCGCCGCTCGTCCTCCTTGAGCCCCAGGAGGTCGGTGCCCTGGAAGAGGATCTCACCGCCGGTGATCTTCCCGGGCGGCATGTCGAGGATGCCCATGACCGCCTGCGCGGTCACGGACTTGCCGGATCCCGACTCGCCGAGCACGGCGAGGGTCTCGCCCTCGTCGACGGTGTAGCTGACGCCGTTGACGGCCTTGGCGATCCCGTCGCGCATCCGGAACTCCACGTGCAGATCGCGCACTTCGAGCAGCATGGGCGCCTACCTCAGCTTGGGGTCGAGGGCGTCGCGCACCGCGTCGCCGAGCATGATGAACGCGAGCACGGTGACCGCGAGGGCGCCGGCGGGCCAGAGCAGCATGTGCGGGGCGTTGCGGATGTACTGGGACGCCGAGGAGATGTCGATGCCCCAGCTCACGGTGGGCGGCTTCAGGCCGACGCCGAGGTACGAGAGCGTCGCCTCGAGGGAGATGTAGGTGCCGAGCGCGATGGTGGCGACGACGATGACCGGCGCGATCGCGTTGGGCAGGATGTGCCGCAGCATCATCCGGGAGTTGGAGGCGCCGAGCGCCCGCGCCGCCTGCACGTAGTCGTTCTGCTTGGCCGTGATGACGGAGCCGCGGGCGATGCGGGAGAGCTGCGGCCAGCCGAGCAGCACCATGAACCCGATGACCGGCCAGACGGTGGAGCTGGTGACCACGGACAGGAGCACCAGGCCGCCGAGCACGACCGGGATGGCGAAGAAGACGTCGGTGATACGGGACAGGATTGCGTCCCACGCCCCGCCGAAGAACCCGGCGAGCCCGCCGAGGACGCTGCCGAGGAGGGCGACGCCGACGGTGGCGCAGACGCCGACGGTGACGGAGGCCCGGGCGCCGTACACGGTGCGCGTGTAGACGTCGCAGCCCTGGCCGTTGAAGCCGAAGGGGTGGCCTGGCTGGGAGCCCTCCTGGGCCTTGGCGAGGTTGCAGGAGAGGGGGTTGCCGGAGGCGATCAGGGAGGGCCAGAGCGAGATGATCACGAGGAAGACGATGATCAGACCCGAGATGATGAAGACCGGGTTGCGGCGCAGATCGCGCCAGGCGTCCGACCAGAGGCTTCTCGGCTTGCCCGCGGGGCCCGTGCCTTCGGGGCCGCCCGGCACCTTCCGGAGGGTCGTCCCCTCGCTCGTGGCGAGGTCCATGGCCCCGCCCGCGCCCGTCGCGGCGATGGCTCCTCCGTTCTCCGGGGCTCTGCCACCGCCCGACGAGTAGGGCTCCGGCGGCTCGGGTTCAGGCATAGCGGATCCTCGGGTCGAGTACGGCGTACAGGAGGTCGACGATCAGGTTGGCCGCCAGGAAGACGAGGACGAGTACGGTCACGAAGCCGACGACGGTCTGGGTGTTCTGCCGGAGGATGCCCTGGTAGAGCTGGTAGCCGACGCCGTGGATGTTGAAGATCCGCTCCGTGACGATGGCGCCGCCCATCAGGGCGCCGATGTCGGTGCCGATGAAGGTGACGACCGGGATCAGCGAGTTGCGCAGCAGGTGCCGGACGATGACGCGGCGGCGCGGGAGGCCCTTGGCGATGGCCGTACGGACGTAGTCGGCGCGGCGGTTCTCGGCGATCGAGGTCCTGGTGAGCCGGGTGACGTACGCGAGGGAGACCGAGGCGAGCACGAGGCCGGGGACGATGAGTTCGGAGAACGTCGCCTCGGTGGACACCGCGGGTTTGATGATCCCCCACTCGACGCCGAGCAGGAGCTGGAGGAGCAGGCCGGTGACGAAGGTCGGGACGGAGATGACGACCAGGGTGAGCAGCAGCACGGTGGTGTCGATGGGACGGCCGCGGCGCAGCCCCGTGACGACGCCGAGCGTGATGCCGATGACGATCTCGAAGAGGATCGCCACGACGGTCAGGCGGATCGTCACGGGGAAGGCCGCCGCCATCAGTTCGGTGACCTTCTGGCCGTTGAACGCGGTGCCGAAGTCGCCGGTGAAGACGTTCCCCATGTACATCAGGTATTGCTGCCAGACGGGCTTGTCGAGACCGAACTCCTTCTCGAGCTGAGCGGCCGTGGAGGGGTCGCACTGCTTGTCGCCGCACAGTCCCGCGATGGGGTCGCCCATCACGTTGACCATCAGGAAGATGAGCAGCGTCGCGCCGAAGAAGACCGGGATCATCTGCAGCAGACGCCTGATCACATAACGTCCCATACGGGGCTCCGGAATCGGGGGGAGCGGCCGCCCGTCAGTCCCCGGACTGCCGCTCCCCGGGCGTCATTTGACCTTGATCTCGTTGTAGACCGGAACGCTGAACGGGTTGAGGGCGACGTGGGAGACCTGGTCGGAGTAGCCGGCACTGCCGTTCTGGTACCAGAGCGGGATGGCCGCCATGTTGTCCCGGACGACGCCTTCGGCCTGCTGGAAGATCTTGACGGCCTTGGCGCGGTCGGACTCGGCGTTGGCCTGGTCGACGAGCTTGTCGAACTCCTTGTTGGACCATTTGCCGTCGTTGGACGAGGCGTTGGTGTAGTACAGCGGCTGCAGGAAGTTCTGGATGAGCGGGTAGTCCATCTGCCAGCCCGCGCGGAACGGGCCCGTCATCTTCTTCTGCGTGATCTTGTTGCGGAAGTCGGCGAAGGTGCCGGTGGGCAGGCCGACGCAGGCCTTGTCGTTCCCCAGGGCGTTGTTGATGCTGTTGCAGACGGCGTCGACCCACTCCTTGTGGCTGCCGGTGTCGGCGTTGTAGCCGATCTTCACCTGGCCGCCGGGGATGCCGCCGCCCTCCTGGACCAGCTTCTTGGCCTCGGCGGGGTTGTAGTCGCACCCGTCGCCGCACAGCCCGTCCTGGAAGCCGCCGTCCTTGCCGAGGACCGGCGAGGTCCAGTCCGTGGCCGGGGTCCGGGTCTTCTGGAAGATCGTCTCGGTGATCTGCTTGCGGTTGATCGCCATCGACAGGCCCTTGCGGACCTTGTCGCTGTCCGCCTTGTTCCACGCGGGGTCGTAGAACGGGAAGGCGAGCGTCTGGATGATGCCGGCGGGGGAGTTGATGTACCGGCCGCTGAGGTCGGCCTTGACGTTCTTGAGCTGCGAGGCCGGGACGTCGTCGACGAGGTCGAGGTTGCCGGCCGTCAGGTCGGTGTACGCCGTGTTGTTGTCGGTGTAGACCTTCAGGTCCACGCCGCCGTTCTGCGCCTTGTCGGTCCCCGGGTAGGCGTCCCACTTGCGCAGGGACATCTGGGAGCCCTTGGTGTAGCTGTCGATCGTGTACGGGCCGTTGCCGACCGGCTTGCTCACCCACGCGGCGTGGTCGTCGAAGAAGGCCTTGGGGAGCGGGGCGAAGGCCGCGTAGCCGAGGGTGTCGGGCCACAGCGAGAACTTCTGGTTGAGCTTGACCGAGAAGGTGAGGGGACCGGTGACCTTGAGCCCGGACAGACTGGTGGCGCTCGGGGTGCCGGAGTCGGGGTGGACCTTGTCGTAGCCGTCGATCTGGCCGAAGAAATAGGCGTTCTTCTGGTTGTTCTTCAGGTCCGCGCCGTAGTTCCAGGCGTCCACGAAGGACTTCGCGGTGACCTTCTCGCCGTTGGAGAACGTCCAGCCGTCCTTGACCGTGATCTTGAAGTTGACCGAGTCCGTCGTCTCGATCTTGTCCGCGAGCATGTCCTCGGCGGCGCCGGTCTTCGCGTTGTACCTCTTCAGGCCGCGGAAGACCATGTCCAGGACCTTGCCGCCCTGCACCTCGTTCGTGTTCGCTGGTTCCAGCGGGTTCTGCGGGTCACCCCAGGACGAACGGACGATCCCTGAGCCATCGCCACCACTGCCGCCGCTGTCGCTCCCACCACCACAGGCCGTCGCCGCGAGAGCGACGGCCACCGCGCATACGGCCCACTTGGCGTGCGTGGCTCCGCGCATGAACTGCCTCCTCGGAGTGCTTCTGGGTCCATGCCTTACGGCACTTAGGCCCAAATATCATCCTTAAAGGCGCGTAACGCACTTTCAGCCCGCCCGTACGAGCCCCAGTTCGCACGGGTGGGTCAGCAGGTTGCCGATCAGCCCCTCCCGGTCGCCCTCCTTGTAAACACGGGCCACCCCGGTCAGCCGCCCCTCGTCCAGACGCAGTTCCAGACCGAGCACCGGACCGCTGACCCTCGCGTCGGCGGTGGGCAGTTGTACGGGGAAGGAGCCGCGCAGGGCGAGAGTGGCCGTGGCTTCGACGGAGGCGGTGGCGCTCTCGTCGCCGGTGGCAAGTTCGGCCCGGGCGCCCGGCAGGATCCGTAGCCGCAGCGGGACCTCGCCCTCCGGCGTCGAGGCGTGGCCCGCCCACTCCCCCTCCTCCAGGGTCAGCGGGCGCGCGGGCACGGAGAACACCGGTGAGATCAGCTCGGGCCTGAACTCGGGCACCAGCTCGCCCAGGACGTAGGCGACGACCGCGTCACGGGCCGCCTTCGCCGTCGTGTTCGTCAGTACCGCCACCGACAGGCCCGGTTCCGGCGCCGACACCGCCATCACGGCCACGCCGCCCATGCCTCCGCCGTGGCTCACCAGGAGCGGCCCCTCGCCGCGCGAGACGCACCAGCCGAGGCCGTACCCGAGGTGCTCGCCGATCGGGACGGCGTCGAGGACCGCGGCGGCCGTCTGCGGCTTCAGGAGCCGCGGCCAGGTCTGGGCGAAGAGGGCGAGCTGAGGTGCCGTCGCCCAGCCGAGCGTGGCGCCGGGATGGCTGGTGCGCAGGCCCTGGGGATAGGGACGCCCGTCGGGGGTGTAGCGGGTCGCGGCGCCCGAGAGGCGGGTGGCGATGCAAAAGCCGTCGAGCCCGAGCGGCCCGAGGACGCGCTCCCGGGCGTACGTGGCGAGGTCCTGTCCGGTGGCGTCCTCCAGGAGCCGGCCGAGGAGCCGGTAGCCGAGGTTCGCGTACTCGAAGCCGGAGCCGGGCGCGCGCTGGAGCCGCGTGTACGGCTCCGCGTCGATGGCCGGCTCGCCCTCCTCGCCGTAGTGGAAGTCGTAGTGCGCGCCGAGCCCGCCCCGGTGCCGCAGGAGCTGACGCGGGGTCGCGCCGAGGGGTCCCGGCGCGTCCAGGTCGAGCAGCCCCTCGTCGGCCGCGACGCAGACCGCCGCGGCCGTGACCGGCTTGGTGACGGAGGCGAGGGCGTACGGGGTGCCGACGGCGGCGGGGGTCCCCGCGCCGGTGTCGGCGAGCCCATGAGCCTGGGCGAGGATCACCTCTCCGTGCATCGCGACCGCGACCGAGACGGACGGGCACCCGTGCTCCGTCATCGCCTGCGCGCACCGCGCCTCCAGGTCGTCCAGCATGACGGCCCCTCTCCTCGCCCGCTCGTTCCTGGATCATCGCCCACACCGTGGCCGCCACGACCGCCGGCCCGCGATACGCCGACGGCCCGGCACCGGCGTGTCACCGGTGACGGGCCGTGGTCGGCCGGAGCGCGGACGGTCAGGCGTCCTGGCCGGACTCCCCTTCGAGGGCCGCGAGGGCCGGGTCGAGCACGATGTCCTCGCCGCGGTCCTCGGTCGTCGGGTCCTCCGGGAAGTGACAGGCCGTGAGGTGACCCTCGCGGCTGCCGGAGATCTGTACGAGCGGCGGCTCCTCCGTGGCGCACTTGTCCTGCGCCTTCCAGCACCGGGTGCGGAAGCGGCAGCCGGACGGCGGCGAGATCGGCGAGGGGACGTCGCCCTCCAGGCGGATCCGCTCCTTCTTCACCGCGTCGATGTCCGCGTCCGGCACGGCCGACATCAGCGCGTGCGTGTACGGGTGACGCGGGCGGTTGTAGAGGGAGTCACGGTCGGCGATCTCCACGATCTTGCCCAGGTACATCACGGCGACGCGCTGCGAGAAGTGCCGCACGATGGCCAGGTCGTGGGCGATGAAGACGAACGCGATGCCCATCTCCCGCTGCACCTTCTGCAGCAGGTTGACGACCTGGGCCTGGATCGACACGTCGAGCGCCGAGACCGGCTCGTCCGCGACGATCAGCTTCGGCTCGAGGGCCACGGCCCTGGCCACGCCGATGCGCTGCCGCTGACCGCCCGAGAACTCGTGCGGGAAGCGGTTGTAGTGCTCCGGGTTCAGGCCGACGATCTCAAGGAGCTCCCGCACGCGCGCCTCGCGGCCGCCGGGCGGGTTGATGCCGTTGATCTCCATCGGCCCGGAGATGATCGAGCCGACGGTCTGGCGCGGGTTCAGCGACGCGTACGGGTCCTGGAAGATCATCTGGATCTCGGACCTGATGGGCGCCAGCTGCTTGCGGTTGGCCGTGCTGATGTCCTGGCCGTTGTACGTGATCGTGCCGTGCGTCGGCTCGTACAGGCGGGTCAGCATGCGGCCCGTCGTCGACTTGCCGCAGCCGGACTCGCCGACGAGGCCCAGGGCCTCGCCCCGGAAGACGTCGAAGGAGACGCCGTCGACGGCCTTGACGGCGCCGATGGTCCGCCGGATCGGGAAGCCGCCCTTGATCGGGAAGTGCTTCTTCAGGTCCTTGACCTGGAGGAGGGGTGCGCTGTCCGCGTCCCGCTGCTGCGGGATCGCTTCGGCGACCGCCGTGGTGGTCTGGTTGTTCTCGCTCATGGTCATGCCCCAGTCGCCGGTTTCAGCTCAGCCCAGCCGGGGCTGAATCGTCTCGATGAACACCTGCTGCTTCTGATCTGCCGTCAGGTGGCAGGCAGAGCCGCGGCCGCTCGGCAACGAGGGCCTGTCGCCCTTGCACTTGCCGCCTTCCACCTTGTCGGTGAAGGCACACCGGGGGTGGAAGGGGCAGCCGCTCGGCGGGTTCAGCAGCGACGGCGGCGAGCCGGGGATCGGCAGCAGCGGCTCGTCGACGTCCGAGTTGAGGCGCGGCATGGAACCGAGCAGCCCCCAGGTGTAGGGGTGTTCGGGCGACTTGAGCACCTCGCGCACGGAGCCGCGCTCCACGGCCCGGCCCGCATACATCACCAGCAGGTCGTCGGCCATGTTCGCCACGACGCCGAGGTCGTGGGTGATCATGATGATCGCGGAGCCGAACTCCTGCTGGAGGTCCTTGAGCAGGTCGAGGATCTGCGCCTGGACGGTCACGTCGAGCGCGGTGGTCGGCTCGTCGGCGATCAGCAGGTCGGGGTTGCAGACCAGGGACATGGCGATCATGGCGCGCTGGCGCATACCGCCGGAGAACTGGTGCGGGTAGTCGTCCACCCGCTGCTTGGGGTGGGGGATGCCCACCTTCTCCAGCATCTGGATGGCCCGGTCCCGGGCCTCCTTCTTGCTGGCCCCGGTGTGCTTGCGGAACGGCTCGGAGATCTGCCGGCCCACCGTGTAGTACGGGGACAGGGCGGTCAGCGAGTCCTGGAAGATCATCGCCATCTTGTTGCCGCGGAGCTTTTCGAGCTCGGGCTCGGTGGCGGTGATCAGTTCCTTGCCGTCGAGGACGATCTCGCCCTCGACGTGGGTGCTCTTGCGGTTGTGCAGGCCGAGCACGGTCAGGTTCGTCACCGACTTGCCGGAGCCCGACTCGCCGACGATGCCGAGCGTCTTGCCGCGCTCGATGTCGAAGGAGAGCCCGTCCACAGCCTTGACGATGCCGTCCTCGGTGGAGAACTGCACCTTCAGGTCGCGTACCGAGAGGAACGCGTCGCCGCCGGTGGGGGCCGGGGCGTCCTCGGTCTTGGTGAGTGTGGTCACGGTCGTTCTCCTAGGACAGACGCACGCGCGGGTCGATGACGGCGTACAGAGCGTCCACGATGATGTTGCAGACGATGATGAAGGCGGCGCTGAGGATCATGACGCCCATGAGGACGGGGAGGTCCTTGCCGATGACCGAGTCACGGGCGAGACGGCCGAAGCCGGCGAGGCCGAAGGTCAGCTCGGTGACCATGCCACCGCTGAGCAGAGCGCCGATGTCCATGCCCAGGATGGTGATGATCGGGATGAGCGAGCCGCGCCAGGCGTAGCGGAAGAACGCGTAACGGCTGCTCATGCCCTTGGCCTTGGCAGCGCGGACGTGCTCTTCCTGCAACTGCTCGATCATCGACGAGCGGGCCATACGTGTGTAGTTGGCCGTGAAGATGGTGGCCATGACGATCCAGGGGATCAGCAGGCCCATGAACCAGCCCCAGGGGTTCTCGCTGATCGGCACGTAGTTGGGCTTGTCGAGCCAGCCGGTGCTGAAGACCAGGAGGCCCATGACGACCGGGCCGATGAAGTAGATCTGGAACGAGCTGGTGACCAGCGAGGCGCCGCTGAAGGTCTTGTCGAGCCAGGTGCCGCGGAAGCGGGCGGCCATGAGGCCGGCGCCGAGACCGGCGATGAGGAAGACGATGAGGGAGCCGAAGGTGAGGGAAAGCGTCAGCGGGAGACGGTCCATCATCGTGGACCACACCATCTGGTTGTTCCGGAACGAGACGCCGAAACACGGTGCGGGGCAGTGGCCCACCGCGAAGTCACGTCCGGCGAAGATGCCGCTGAGGTAGTCCCAGTACTGCACGGGGACCGGCTTGTCGAGGCCGAGGTTCTTGTGAATGAGCGCCAGCGCATCCGGAGTGCAGTTCTTGCCACATGCGAGCGTCGCCGGGTCCTGTGGGATGGCGAAGTACATGAAGTACGTGAAGGCGCTGATCAGCAGAAGGATGAGTGCTGCGCCGAGCGTCCGGCGTATGAGAAATCGAAGCATGGCAATGAGCTGCTCTCAGGACGGCGGCGGTGGAGGCCAGGAGGAGGTCCGGCGACCCGGGGATGAGGGCACCGCCGCGCCCTCATCCCCGGGAACTGCCTTTTACCGACTACTTCTTGAGGTAGACCGACGTCGGGTCGGTGTAGCTCGACACGTTCGAGTACCGCAGGCCACCGACGTTGGAGCCGGCGATCTGGAACACCTTGGTGTAGTAGATCGGAGCAGCCGGGTTGATCTTCTCCGTGATGTACTTCGAGAGCGTCGCGTACTCCTTGGCGCGCTCAGCCGCGTCCGGGATGGCCTGGATGCGGGCAAGCTCCGAGTTCACGTGCTTGTCGTTGGTGTGCGAGTAGTTGGACGCGCCGTCCTGGATCTGCGCACCGTCGAAGGACGGCGGGAAGACGGTGTTGCCGTCGGCCCAGTCCTGGCCCCAACCGGTCATGTAGAGGTCGAAGCCGTTCTTGACCTTGCCCATCTGCTCGTACCAGGTGGCGGCGTCGACCTCCTTCTTCTGGATGTCGAGGCCGATCTTCTTCAGGTTGTTGATGATGAGGTTCGCCTGGGTGGTGCGCACCGGGGTGTTGGCGTACGCGTAGACGAGCTTCTTGCCCTTGGCGCCGGCCTCGTCGATCAGCTTCTTGGCCTTGGCCAGGTCGCCGTTCGGGTGCTTGGTGCGGTCGAACGGGTCGTACGTCTTGTCGTAGCCCGGGGTGGTGGGCGACATCAGGGACGTGGCGACGTCGGCACCGTAGGCGCCACCGTCGGCGCGGCCGGCCGAGGTGCCGGGAATCGCGTAGGCGATGGCGTCACGGATCCGCTTGTCCGTGACGCGCTGCATGTTGAAGTTCAGCTGCCACACGTACGGGGCGTAGCCCTGCACCGTGCGCTTCATGACCGCCTTGTCGGTGGTGATCTTCTGCAGCTGGGTGGCGTCGATCTGGCCGGTGAACATGATGGCGTTCTTGGCCTCGGCGCGGTCGGCCAGGATCGTCTTGGTCTGCGTGGCCTTGTCCTGGTTGTAGTCGATGTTGAAGCCATCGACGTACTGGTGACGCATCGGGTCCGTCTTCGGGTCCCAGTTGGTGTTACGGACCAGCTTCATGCTCTTGCCGGACTTGTAGTCGGCGATCTTGTACGGACCGGTGGCGACGGGCGCCTGGTCGTACTTCTCCTTGGTGTCCGTCTTCTTCGGGACGGCCGAGTAGGCGGCCATCGCGAACGCCTGCGGGACGTCGGTGTGCGCCTGCTGGAAGTGGAAGACGATCGACTTGTCGTCCGGCGTCGCGAGGACCGAGTCCGGCAGGTGCTTGCCCTTGTACGGACCGGCGTACGCCTTGCGGTACTTGGTGCCCGCGCCGGACAGCCACTGCTGGACGTAGGTCGGGCCGTCCGTCTCGAACGAGGCGTACAGGCGCTCGAACGTGTGGCGGATGTCGGCCGACGTGATGACGTTGCCGTTCTGGTCCTTCACGCCGTCCTTCAGCGTGTAGGTCCAGGTCTTGCCGCCGTCCGAGGACTTGCCCGCGTCGGTGGCGAGGTCGCCGACGACCGTCTGGTTGCCCTTGTCGTCCTCGACGTACGTGGTCAGGCCACGGTAGAGGAGCTTGGACAGCAGGCCGCCGTCGGAGACGTAGATCTGGCCCGGGTCGAGGTGGGAGAAGTCGGTCTCCTGGTACACCTGGACGGTGCCGCCCTTACGGGATCCCGGCACCTCCTTGGCAGGGCCGACGGACTGCGCGGCGGTACCGACGATGACCGGCTTGGCCTGCGCGAGGGCGTCCTTCTGGGACTTGCCCGCGGGCTTGTCGGAGCTCTTGCTGCCACTGCTGCAGCCGGTGAGTGCCAGCGCGCCGGCGGTCACCGCGACGACCGTTGCCTGCGCCGTGCGCGAACGAAGGATGCTCATGGAGTTAGATCCACCTGCCTGTGAGTAGTGATCCTTTGGTGCTGCCTGGCGCATCCGGTGTGGGCCGGCGCCCGGGTGGCAGCTCCCCCTCGGATGAGTTGGGTTCAGCGGCCCGTCTTGGGATCGAACGCATCCCGGACGGAGTCCCCGAGGAGGTTGAACGCCACGAAGAAGACGACCATGGCGACACCCGGGAAGAACATGTAGGTCGGGTCCTGCTCGTAGATGTTCGCGCCGGTGGCGAACATCAGTCCCCAGTCGGGGGTCGGGTCCTGATACCCGACGCCGACGAAGGACAGGAAGGCGACCGAGAGGATGGTGCTGGGGAGCAGGTACGTGCCCTGCACGATGATCGGCGTGATCAGGTTGGGCAGCAGCTCCTTGCGGATGATCCGCCAGGGCGAGGCGCCCGCGACCTTCGCCGCCTCCACGAACTCGCGCTCACGCAGGGAGAGCGTGACGGCGCGGACCAGGCGGGACAGGCTCATCCAGGTGAGGAGCCACATCACGCCGAGGATGGCGAGGAAGCGGATGTAGACCGGGGTCTCCTCGTCGGGGGCCACGAACACCGTGACCACGACGGGCATCACCGCGACCATGAACAGCTGGTTGGGCAGAGCGAGCATGAAGTCGGTCAGACGCCCGAGCCAGTAGTCGATCTTGCCGCCGAAGTACCCCGAGACGAGACCGATGAGCACGCCCACGATGACGATGCCGATCGTGGCGAGCAGCGCCGTGTAGAGCGACGTACGCATGCCGTAGAGCAGGTACGAGAACACGTCGCGGCCGTAGTTCGGGTCGATGCCGAACCAGTGCTCGGGCGACATACCGCCGTTGGGACCGGCCGGCAGGTTGAACTCGTTGAGGAGTGTGGGGTCGTCCTGGCCGTAGAAGGTGTACGGGTCCTTGCCGTACAGCTTCGAGATGACCGGCGCGAGCGCGGCTATCAGGAAGAAGAACAGGACGATGAAGGCGGAGATGACGCCCGTCTTGTCCCGTTTGAAGCGACGCCACATCAGCTGTCCGGGGCTGCGCCCCTCGAGCTTCTTGGGCTCCTTCGCGTCAGCCTGCGCCGCGCTGTCCTTGTCCAAGGCGGAAGAGGTCTCGGCGCCCTCAATCTCGATTGGACTCGTCATGATTCGTCCATTTCACAGGTGTTGGAGGTCGTCGGCACACGGCGGGCTCCTCCCTTGGGACGGAGCACCGGACCGACGGCCGTCGCACGGCCTACGCCACTCCAGCTGGATTCCCACCAGGGAGTACGACGACCTACGGGCGGTACACGGCAACCCGAGGCCGGATGCGCGCGGTTGAGCTACGACTGGGGTGAACTCACCCCGGGGGAACCTGACCT
Source organism: Streptomyces sp. DS1-CR2 (assembly GCF_055760475.1). Classification (NCBI taxonomy): domain Bacteria; kingdom Bacillati; phylum Actinomycetota; class Actinomycetes; order Kitasatosporales; family Streptomycetaceae; genus Streptomyces; species Streptomyces sp. DS1-CR2. The sequence goes on along the minus strand of NZ_CM147085.1, from coordinate 5,643,611 downwards.
GACCGGGCAGGCCGTGCCGTCAGAGACTGTCGCGGCGCTTGAGCGCCGTGCCGACCACGGAACTACTGCCCGCGAGTCCTGTACCTGTCATCGGGGACGACGCGACCCATATGGCGCTTGTGGCACCTCGCATGGGTTCCTCCTCATGAGTCCACTTTTGTTCACTACAAGTGGAGGCACATGCCACCTGACCGACACCCCTGACGGCGAGGATTGAACGTGCCTCAGTGTGCTCGCGAGTCCGCACTCCCCACAGCGCGTGACCCATTGACCCGAGCTCTACGCGCTCAACTATCTGGCATCAGAATCGGACCGACCACAGTGTTTTGGTCTCGGTTCGATCACACCTGAAGCGTACTTAGCCCAAAATCCGGACAAACTGATCCTAGATAGATCCCTGCGAAACGGACTCGTTACACATCTATCGGTCAATAGAGTCCGGATTCCGGACAGTCGCCTCTGGAAAACGAGTTGCACATCACGAGCCGTTGCGCAGGGCTGTGGGAAGACTCTCGGCGGACGAATCAACGCGCGTGGATCGCGGGCGATGGCGTCCAGGATGCCACGAGGGTAGTGAAGTACCACCTGCTGCGGGCGACGATCCTGTAAAAACTCCTGCGCGGACCTCGCGGCGCAGGACATATGACAGCGGCACAGGACATACGACAAAGGCCCGGGCCCCCCGAAGGGGACCCGGGCCCAGCTGTCCCGGGATCAGGCGTTCTTGGCGCGCGAGGCCGTGCGGCCGCGCTGCTTCTGGTCCAGGACGACCTTACGGATACGGACCGTCTCCGGGGTCACCTCGATGCACTCGTCGTCGCGGCAGAACTCGAGGGACTGCTCGAGCGAGAGCTTGCGGGCCGGCACCACGTTCTCCGTGGTGTCCGCGGAAGCCGCACGCATGTTGGTGAGCTTCTTCTCCTTGGTGATGTTCACGTCCATGTCGTCGGCGCGCGAGTTCTCGCCGATGATCATGCCCTCGTAGACCTCGGTGCCGGCCTCGGTGAAGATGACACCGCGTTCCTGGAGGTTGACCATCGCGAAGGGGGTCACCGAACCCGAACGGTCCGCGACGAGCGAGCCGTTGTGACGGGTGCGCAGCTCGCCGAACCACGGCTCGTGGCCCTCGAAGATCGAGTGCGCGATGCCGGTGCCGCGGGTCTGCGTGAGGAACTCCGTGCGGAAGCCGATGAGGCCGCGGGACGGGACGATCCACTCCATGCGGATCCAGCCCGAACCGTGGTTCGTCATGGTCTCCATACGGCCCTTGCGGGTCGCCATGAGCTGAGTGATCGCGCCGAGGTGCTCCTCGGGGGAGTCGATCGTCATGCGCTCGATCGGCTCGTGCGTCTTGCCGTCGACCTGCTTGGTGACGACCTCGGGCTTGCCGACGGTCAGCTCGAAGCCCTCGCGGCGCATCTGCTCGACCAGGATGGCGAGCGCGAGCTCACCACGGCCCTGGACCTCCCAGGCGTCGGGACGCTCGGTGTCGAGGACACGGAGCGAGACGTTACCGATCAGCTCGCGGTCGAGGCGGTCCTTCACCTGGCGGGCGGTGACCTTGTGGCCCTTGCCGCCCTTGCCGACGAGCGGCGAGGTGTTGGTGCCGATGGTCATCGAGATGGCCGGCTCGTCGACCGTGATGAGCGGCAGCGCGATCGGATTCTCGGGGTCGGCCAGGGTCTCGCCGATCATGATGTCCGGGAAACCGGCGACGGCGCAGATGTCGCCCGGGCCCGCCTTCTCGGCCGGCTTGCGGGTGAGCGCCTCGGTCATGAGGAGCTCGGTGACGCGCACGTTGGACATCGTGCCGTCGCGCTTGATCCACGTGACGGTCTGGCCCTTGCGCAGCTCGCCCTGCTCGACGCGGCAGAGCGCGATACGGCCGAGGAAGTTGTCGGCGTCGAGGTTCGTGACGTGCGCCTGGAGGGGGGCGTCCTCGTCGAACTCGGGGGCCGGGACGTGCGACAGGATCGTGTTGAAGAACGGCTCGAGGTTCTCGCTGTCCTGCGGGACGGTGCCGTCCTCGGGCTTGGTCAGCGAGGCGACGCCGTCACGGGCGCAGGCGTAGACGATCGGGAACTCGATCTGGTCCTCGTCCGCGTCCAGGTCCAGGAACAGGTCGTACGTCTCGTCGACGACCTCGGCGATCCGGGAGTCGGGGCGGTCCGTCTTGTTGATGCACAGGATGACCGGCATCTTGGCCGAGAGCGCCTTGCGCAGCACGAAGCGGGTCTGCGGCAGCGGGCCCTCGGAGGCGTCGACGAGCAGCACGACCGCGTCGACCATCGACAGGCCGCGCTCGACCTCACCACCGAAGTCGGCGTGGCCGGGGGTGTCGATGATGTTGATCGTGATGGCGTCGCCGCCATCCTTCGGGTGGTACTTGACCGCCGTGTTCTTGGCCAGGATCGTGATGCCCTTCTCACGCTCCAGGTCGTTCGAGTCCATCATGCGGTCGTCGAGCGACTCGGCGGCGTGCGCCGCGAAGGCGCCGGCCTGCTTGAGCATGGCGTCGACCAGCGTGGTCTTGCCGTGGTCGACGTGGGCGACGATGGCGACGTTACGGATGTCGTGGCGCGTGGCCATATTGCGGCGTACTCCCGGAGTGAGTGGACGGCTGCGCGTACGTCTCTTCGTACGCGCGCCCTGCCGGGCTGGACACGCCACGGCCTCACCCCATCGTACGGGGCTTCGGCCGGGTAGGCCTTCTGGGGCTCTGGGGTCAGGGATGCACAGTGAGTGAACGTCGTGGAAGGGCGTGGGGGACGCCCCGGAGAAATCGCAGGTCAGCGGTGGTACGAACCTTGCCCGCCGGAGGGGCCGGCGGGCAAGGGACTTGAGCGAGATCTGAGCTGGGCGATCTTCGGGACTCTCCCCCAGGGCGCTCAGGGCCGCTTCGGCGCACTCAGGGTGCGATGTGCGTCACTTCTTCTCCGACGGACTCGCGGACGGCTTCTCGGACGATTTCCCGGACGGGTTCGCTGCCGGGCTGGCGGACGAGCTCGCCGAGCCGGAGACGTTCGGCCGGGCACCCGGCCGCGCGCCCGGCTTCAGGAAGCCGATGTCCTCGTAATTCGGCTCCTGGAAGCCGAAGGCCCCCGCGTTGACGACGGTGCGACGGGCGGCCACCAGCTCCGGGCGCTGATAGAGAGGAATCGATCCTGCAGCGGCCCAGATACGGGCGTCGGCCTGCTTGACCAGGGAGCGCTCCTCCCCCTCGTCGAGCTCACCGATCGCCTGGTCGAAGAGCTGGTCGATGTGGTCCGTGCCGACCCGGGTGTAGTTCTGTTCGACGGTCAGCGAGCCGTCCGCGGCGGGTACCGGCTTGGCGTAGATCGGGCGGGCGTCGGTGGCCGGGAAGGCCGAGACGGGCCACGAGTAGAGCGCCAGGTCGTACTGCCCGGACGCGATGTGATCCTTGAAGTAGCTGGCGTCGGCGACCTTCGACGTCTCGGTGCGGATGCCGATCTTCTGCAGCATCTGCGAGATCCGGTCGGCGACGGCGCGCAGCGAGTCCGAGCCGGGGCCCGACGGGAGCACGAAGCGCAGGCTCAGCGGCTTGCCGTCCTTGGCGAGCGGTCCGGCGGGGGCGCCGGCGGGTGCGGCCGTCCCCTTCGGGGCGTACGCGCCCGGGGCGCCGCCCTGGGCGGCCTCCTTCGCGTACTGATCGGCGTGCTTCTTCTCCTTGTCGGCCTCGCGCAGCCGCTGTGCGTCGGCCTGGTGCAGGAGCGCGCCGTACTGGTAGGCGGCGGTGCGCGCGGGGGCGAAGAAGGGGCTCTGCCGGTCGCCCGGCTTCTGGTCGCTCTCGCCGACGATGTCCGTGCCGTCGTCGGAGCCCTCGGAGGCGGCCCCCTTCTTGTCCTCCGTGCGCTTCTTGTCCTTGGCGCCCTCCTTGTCTCTGTCGGACTCACCTCCCGCCGTCTTCGGCTTGGTCTTCCCGGACTCGTCCTTCACAGGACCGCCCGGCACCCAGCCCGCGTCCGCGAGCAGCGCCCGGGCCTCTTTGGTGTCCTGGCTGCCGAGGGCGCCGCTGCTGTCGGCGTACGCCTGCTGCCCGGCGAGGGCGAGATGGCTGCCGACCGTGTGCGCGGGCAGGCCGAGCGGCTTGAGGACGACCTCGGCGAGCTTCTTGCGGTCGATGGCGCGGGCCACCGCGCGGCGCACGCGCTCGTCGGCCAGCGGACCCTCGGCGCCGTTCAGCGCGAGCTGCGTGAAGGCGGGTTCGAGGGACTTGCGCAGGACGTAACCGTCCAGGCGCGACTGTTCCCTCTTGTACTTCGTGACGGCCGCACGGGTCTTCTCTCGGGCGTCGAGTTCCTTGTCGGCCGCCTTCTCGTCGTCGCCGTGCGCGACGGCCCAGGACCGCATCGACTCGGCGGGCGTGAGCGCGGCGCCGGGGCCGTGGGCGAGCGGGCCGGAGCTGCCCTTGTCACGGCCGGCGGTGGAGATGCGGGACGCGTCCTCCGGGTCGACGGCGGCGAGGTCGACCTTCCCCGCGACAAGTGCGTCGGCGCGCTCCGCGCGGGGCACGGTCCGCAGGACGATCCGGTCGAGCTTGGCCTGGCGGCCCCACCAGTGCGGGCTGCGCACCAGCGTGACGTCCTTGGCGTCGCGGTCGACCTCCTTGAGCGCGAAGGGGCCCGCGGTGACCTTGAGCTCGCGCCGGGCTCCCTCGTTGAAGGCGTCCGGGGTCCCCATGACGTCCTTGGGGTACAGCGGCGAGAACAGTGAGCGCCAGTCCGCGTACGGCTTCGCGAAGGTGACCCGCACCTCCAGGTTGTTCTTGCCGCGCTCGATCTTCTCGATGCGGTCGTAGCCCGCGTTGTGGGCCGTCCAGTACGCGGAGTCCTTGCCGGACAGGGCACGCCACTGGGCGGCGAAGTCGGCGGCTCCGATCTCGCGGCCGTCGCTCCACACCGCCTGCTGGTTGAGCTTGTACAGGACGACCTGCTTGGGCTCGCGCTCGATGACCTCGGCCTTCTCCAGGAAGTCCGGGTCGCGCACCGCCCTGCCCTGGTTGTCGAGCCGGAACATGGAGGGCAGCACGGCGCCGGCGACACGGGTCGTACCCGCGTCGGCGTCGGCCTGGAAGGAGTTGAGGGTCACCGGCAGGGCGTCGACCGCCCAGCGCAGGGTGCCGCCGTCGGCGACGTCGCCGCGGGACGCGGGCGCGATGTCCTGGGCGGCGGCCGGACGGCTGGTCTCTTCTTCGTCATCGCCCGGGCTGCAGCCGGCCAGGGCCGACACCGCGAGCGCCCCCGACACGAGGAACGCGGCGGAGCGCAGGACGGGACGCCGCGCGGGACGCCTGGCGAGGCGCGATGTGGCGCCGTCATGGGACATCACGGGAACCTCCGGGGCTAGCCCGGCCGCCCGCCTACCAGGACAGGGCCGGGTTTGATCACGTTTGGCCGTATATGGTGCTGATCACATCTATGGCCCCACTGAAGAGGACGGGTCCAGCAGGCAGGAGGCGACACGACCATGTGTGCCCGGAACCCCACTCGTGCGGCCCATTGTGGCGCCTGGGGCCTGTCTCGTGGGCGGGTGCAGGTGGTCGTCGACCGGTCGCGCAGTTCCCCGCGCCCCTTAGGGAGCGCAGCCGACGACATACCAGGACCCCGCCACCCCAGAGAGCGCAAAACAGGGGCGCACGCCCCTGCGCGCTTCAGGAATCCGCGCAGATCCCTTCACAAGGCGTGATGTGACGCGCGACACTCGCAGGCGCATGAGCATCTCCGCCGCACCAGCGGAATCGAGGGCAAGTCATGTCCCTGAACGACGACTTGGCGGCAGCCGAGCGCTGCCTCGACGAGCTGTGCCGGACCGTGGGGCGCCTCGAGCGGCAGCTCGACAGCGGCCTCGACGTACGGCGCGTACGCACCGACGCCGACCATCTGCGCGAGAGCGTCGCCCTGCTGCGGGCAGCCGCGGCCGGCGCCCCGCCAGCGCGCCGGCCCGAGCTCGTGCCCATCCCCGACACCCCGTACGACAGCTCGCTCTGGACCGACTCGGACGACGAAGGACTCGGCGCCCGGGACCGGCACGCCCCCTAGGGGGTGTCCGGTGGATCAGGGCCGGGGCCACGGCGTCTGGCACGGCACCTCGCCGCGTTGCCAAAACGCCCGAATAGCTCCGCTATTAGGACGCTCCGGCGCCTTGCGATGCACCGCACCAGACGCCGCGACCTATCCGACCCTGATCCACCGGACACCCCCTGACCCTCTGAGCGGAGGCTTCGTTGGCCACCGGCACGGAACCCCATCCCCCATCGGACGCGCACGGCGTCCGGGACAGGACGCGCGCCGCGATCGCGTCCGGGCACCTGCGCACCGACCGCTGGTGGCTGGCGCCCGCCAGTACCGCCGCGGGGCTGCTCGCCTTCATCGTCTACTCGACGTGGCGGGCCTTCGCGAACACGGACTACTACCACGCGCCGTACGTCTCGCCGTTCTACTCCCCCTGCATCGCGGAGAACTGCAAGCCGATGCACGCGGGCCCCAACTGGGAGGTATTCGGCGGCTGGTGGGGCCTGTCCCCCGCGCTGCTCATCCTGATCTTCCCGCTCGGCTTCCGGCTGACCTGCTACTACTACCGGAAGGCCTACTACCGCGGGTTCTGGGCGTCTCCGCCCGCCTGCGCGGTCGCCGAGCCGCACAAGAAGTACACGGGCGAGACCCGCTTCCCGCTGATCCTGCAGAACATCCACCGCTACTTCTTCTACGCGGCGATCCTCGTGGCGGGAATCCTGACGTACGACACCGTGCTCTCGTTCCGCAACGAGAGGTACGAGTGGGGCCACATGGGTCTCGGCACGCTCGTCTTCCTGCTGAACATCACGCTGATCTGGGCGTACACCCTGTCCTGCCACTCGTGCCGGCACATCGTCGGCGGCAAGCTCAAGCACTTCTCCAAGCACCCGGTGCGCTACCGGATGTGGCAGTGGGTCAGCAAGCTGAATGACCGTCACATGCTGCTCGCCTGGGCGTCGTTGATCAGCGTCGCGCTCGCCGACTTCTATGTGTTCCTGCTGTCGTCCGGCGCCTTCGACGATCCGCGCTTCTTCTAGATGGGGTGGCACTTCTGATGTCTCAAGTGGAGCGGCAGCAGTGGGACGTTGTCGTGGTGGGGGCGGGCGGTGCGGGCCTGCGCGCGGCGATCGAGGCGCGCGAGCGCGGCGCGCGTACGGCCGTGATCTGCAAGTCCCTCTTCGGCAAGGCGCACACCGTGATGGCCGAGGGCGGCATCGCCGCGGCCATGGGAAATGTGAACTCCGGCGACAGCTGGCAGGTCCACTTCCGGGACACGCTGCGCGGCGGCAAGTTCCTCAACCAGTGGCGGATGGCCGAGCTGCACGCGCGCGAAGCACCGGACCGGGTCTGGGAGCTGGAGACCTGGGGCGCCCTGTTCGACCGGACGGCGGACGGCCGGATCTCGCAGCGCAACTTCGGCGGGCACGAGTACCCGCGCCTCGCGCACGTCGGTGACCGCACGGGCTTGGAGCTGATCCGCACGCTCCAGCAGAAGATCGTGGCGCTCCAGCAGGAGGACTTCAAGGAGTTCGGTGACTACGAGGCGCGCCTCAAGGTCTTCCAGGAGTGCACGGTCACGCGCGTACTCAAGGAGGGCGACCGCGTGTCCGGCGCGTTCTGCTACGAGCGCGAGAGCGGCCGGTTCTTCGTCCTTGAGGCGCCGAGCGTGGTGCTGGCGACGGGCGGCATCGGCAAATCCTTCAAGGTGACGTCGAACTCGTGGGAGTACACGGGCGACGGCCACGCACTCGCGCTGCTCGCCGGGGCGCCGCTGCTGAACATGGAGTTCGTGCAGTTCCATCCGACGGGCATGGTCTGGCCGCCGTCGGTGAAGGGCATCCTCGTCACGGAGTCGGTGCGCGGCGACGGCGGGGTCCTGCGCAACTCCGAGGGCAAGCGGTTCATGTTCGACTACGTCCCCGACGTCTTCAAGGAGAAGTACGCCGAGTCGGAGGACGAGGGCGACCGCTGGTACGACGACCCGGACCACAACCGGCGCCCGCCCGAGCTGCTCCCCCGCGACGAGGTGGCGCGCGCCATCAACTCCGAGGTGAAGGCGGGCCGGGGCTCCCCGCACGGCGGCGTCTTCCTCGACGTCTCCACGCGGATGCCGGCCGAGCGCATCCGGCGCCGGCTGCCGTCGATGTACCACCAGTTCAAGGAGCTGGCGGACGTCGACATCACGGCCGAGCCGATGGAGGTCGGCCCGACCTGCCACTACGTGATGGGCGGCATCGCCGTCGACTCGGACACGGCAGCGGCACGGGGCGTGCCCGGCCTGTTCGCGGCCGGCGAGGTGGCCGGCGGCATGCACGGCTCGAACCGCCTGGGCGGCAACTCGCTCTCCGACCTCCTCGTCTTCGGCCGCCGCGCCGGGCTGCACGCGGCCGAGTACGCGGCCGGGCTCGACGAGCGGCCCGCCATCGACGCGGTCCAGGTCGACACGGCGGCGGCGGAGGCGCTGCGCCCGTTCTCCGCGGAGGGTCCCGCGGACGGGGGCGTCGCCGAGAACCCGTACACGCTCCACCAGGAGCTCCAGCAGGCGATGAACGATCTGGTCGGCATCATCCGCCGCGAGGAGGAGATGGCCGAGGCGCTCGACCGGCTCGCCGGGCTGCGGCTGCGGGCGCGACGGGCCGGGGTGGAGGGGCACCGTCAGTTCAACCCCGGCTGGCACCTCTCGCTCGACCTGCGCAACATGCTGCTCGTCAGCGAGTGCATCGCGCGCGCCGCCCTGGAGCGCACGGAATCGCGCGGCGGCCACACCCGTGAGGACCACCCGACGATGGACCGCGACTGGCGGCGCACCAACCTGCTGTGCCGGCTCGTCGATCCGACCGGCGGCCTCGCGGCCACGGATCCGGTCCGGGGCCAGATCGACCTCGTGCGCGACACCACCGAGCCCATCCGCCCGGACCTGCTCGCCCTCTTCGAGAAGGAAGAGCTGGTCAAGTACCTCGCCGAAGAGGAGCTGTACGAGTGAGTTCGTACGATGCGCGTTTCAGGGTCTGGCGCGGGGACGCCGAGGGCGGTGGCCTGACGGACTTCTCCGTCGAGGTGAACGACGGCGAGGTGGTCCTCGACATCATCCACAGGATCCAGGCGACCCAGGCGTCCGACCTCGCGGTCCGCTGGAACTGCAAGGCGGGCAAGTGCGGTTCGTGCTCGGCGGAGATCAACGGCCGGCCCCGCCTGATGTGCATGACCCGCATGTCGGTCTTCGACCGCGAGGACGTCATCACGGTGACGCCACTGCGCGCCTTCCCCGTGGTCCGCGACCTCGTCACGGACGTCGGCTTCAACTACGCGAAGGCCCGTGAGATCCCGGCCTTCGTCCCGCCGGCCGGGGTCGGCCCGGGCGAGTACCGCATGCAGCAGGAGGACGTGGACCGCTCACAGGAGTTCCGCAAGTGCATCGAGTGCTTCCTGTGCCAGGACACGTGCCACGTGGTGCGCGACCACGAGGAGAACAAGGCGGCGTTCGCGGGCCCGCGCTTCCTGATGCGGGTCGCGGAGCTGGACATGCACCCTCTCGACGCGGCGTCGGACTCCGGCCTCGACCGCAAGCGCACGGCCCAGGAGGACCACGGCCTCGGCTACTGCAACATCACGAAGTGCTGCACGGAGGTCTGCCCGGAGGGCATCCACATCACGGACAACGCCCTGATCCCCTTGAAGGAGCGAGCGGTCGACCGTAAATACGACCCGGTGGTCTGGCTGGGGAACAAGATCCGACGGAGGTCGTCCCCCTGAGGCTGCTCCAGGACGAGCCGACCCGGCGCATCAGCGCGGCGGCGTCCCCCGCCACGAGCGGCCGCAGCCGCTCCGGCGTGACGCGCCCTGCGGACGGTCCGGCGCTCACGCCGGACCGTGGAGCCGGCGGGTTCGGACACCACGCCGCTCCGGCTCGCTGATCGCGCCGCCTGCGGGCCAGGGTCCGTCTTCCATGCCGGAAACCTACGTTGAGCAGCGGTTTTGCCGGAAGGGCCGGCGATAACCATGCGGATTCGCCACAACCGGACCGTGCCGATCCCGGTCGCGGTACCCCAGATCCGGTCATACGCTCCCAACTGTGACGCCGCCTCCGAGTCGCCCCCGTCCGGTACGGATAGCCGCGCGGTCGGCCGTGGCCGCCGTGCTCGCGCTCTGCTGGGCGCTGCTGCCCGCCACGGCCTCCCGCGCCGACGACCCCGTCACCCTGTCGAGAGCCGGCCAGATCACCGACAAGGTGGACGCCCTCCGAGACCGTGAGCCCGATGTCGCCTCGGCCCTCGACTCGCTCGACCGCAAGCGCAACACCCAGCTCTTCGTGGTCTATGTACGCGACTTCTCCGGCCGCTCCGCCCAGGACTGGGCCGACGACACGGCCTCCAGGAACGGCCTCGGCCTCAACGACGTACTCCTTGCCGTGGCCACGCACGACCGGCAGTACGCCTACTCCGTCGACCAGGACTCCCAGCTCACCGACGCGCAGCTCAAGGACGTCGCGCAGACCGCGATCGAACCGGCGCTGCGCAGGAACGACTGGGCGGGCGCCGCGATCGGCGCGGCGGGCGGCATCTCCGCCACCCTCGCGGGCAGCCCCGTCCCCACCCCGGCGATCACCCCGGGCCCGGCCGACCCCGGCGGCTCGGACACCGGTCCCAGCGCCGCCGACCTCGCCCTGCCCCTCATCGCGGTCGGCGGCGCGGGCGCCGTCGCGGCGTTCGCGTACACCCGGCGCAGGAGGCGTACGCGTACCCGCACCACCCCCGGCGGCGGCTGGGGCGGCGGGGGCACAGGATCGCGGGTCACGCCGCTGCCCGAGCTGGACAAGCAGGCCAGGCAGATGCTGGTGGAGAGCGACGACTCGATCCGCACCAGTACGGAGGAACTCGGCTTCGCCACCGCGCAGTTCGGCGAGGAGGCCGTCAAGCCGTTCACGGAGGCGGTGGAGTATGCGCAGTCGGAGCTGACGGCGGCCTTCCGACTGCGCCAGCAGCTCGACGACGTGTACCCCGAGGACGACGCGACGAAGCGGCTGATGCTGGACGAGATCATCAACCGCTGCACCGAGGCGGGGCGCAGGCTCGACGCCGAGGCCGCGGACTTCGACCGGCTGCGGGCCCTGGAGCGCACGGCTCCCGAGGCCCTCGCGCACGCGGAGCTCGCCTCCCTCGACCTGGCCGCCCGCACCACGACGGCCGAGGAGACGCTGACGGCGCTCGGCGCCCGCTACGCGCCGTCCGCGCTGCTTCCCGTGGCGGGCCACATCGAGCAGGCCAAGGACCGGCTGGTGTTCGCCACGACGAACCTCGAACAGGCGCGCAGTGGCGTCGACGCGGGCGACAACGGCAGGGCCGCGGTGTTCCTGCGGGCCGCCGAGTCGGCCCTCGACCAGGCGGGCACCTTCGTGGACGCGATCGACCGGCGCGGCCGTGAGCTGGCCGAGGCCGCCGAGAAGCTGCCGGCCGCGCTCACCGAGTCCGATTCCGACCTCGCGGACGCCCACGGACTGCTCGAAGGGACGACCGAAGGCGCGTCCACGGCCGGTCTGCGCGGGCGCATCGCTCGCGTGGAGACCGTCGCCGCTGGCGTGCGCAGGGAGATGGCCGCCGGCCCCTACGACCCGATCGACGCGTTGCGCCGCGTGGAGGAGGCCGACTCGGCGCTCGACGCTTCCCTCGACGAGGCGCGCGAACGCGAGTCGGGCACGGCCCGCGCGCGCTCCCTGCTCGACCAGGCGGAACTCACGGCCCGCAGCAGCGCCGGCGCCGCGTCGGACTTCATCACCACGCACCGCGGGGCGGTCGGCAGCGAGGCCCGTACGCGCCTGGCGGAGGCGCAGCGGCACCTGGAGTACGTCACGACGACGGCACAGGCGGATCCCGCGGCCGCCCTGGCCGGTGCCCAGCGGGCCGACGCACTGGCCCGGCAGGCGCAGCAGCTCGCCGAGCAGGATGTGCGGTCCTTCGGGAATCCGTACGACGGCGGCGGGCGCGGCGGCGGGGGCATGGGAGGCGCGGTGCTCGGCGGGATCATCCTCGGCGAACTGCTGGGCGGCGGGCGCGGGGGCGGGGGCTTCGGGGGCCGGGGCTTCGGGGGCGGGTTCGGCGGCGGCGGTCCGGGGAGTTTCGGCGGGGGCGGGACCCGTGGCCGCAGGGGCGGTGGCGGACGGTTCTGACCCGGCGGCATTCACCCAGTTCCCACGTAACTCCCTTGCACAAGGAGCACTCTCATGACCAAGCAGACCGTTCTCGGCCGCGTCGCCCAGCTCGCGAAGGCGAACGTCAACGCCCTTCTGGACGGTGCCGAGGACCCGCAGAAGATGCTCGACCAGCTGATCCGCGACTTCTCGAACAACATCGCCGAGGCCGAGCGGGCCGTGGCGGCGACCATCGGCAATCTGCGGATGATGGAGCAGGACCACAAGGAGGACGTCGAGGCGGCCGACGAGTGGGGCGGCAAGGCGCTCGCCGCGAGCAAGAAGGCCGACGAGCTGCGGACGGCGGGCAGCGCGGCGGAGGCCGACAAGTTCGACCACCTCGCCAAGGTGGCGCTCGGGCGGCAGCTGAGCTCCGAGAAGGGGGCGAAGGACGCCGAGCCGACGATCGCCGCACAGAACGAGGTCGTCGGAAAGCTGAAGTCCGGCCTCGACCAGATGAAGACGAAACTGATCGAACTCCAGTCGAAGCGCGATCAGTTGGTGGCGCGCTCGAAGACGGCGCAGGCCCAGAACCAGATGATGGACGCCGCCAAGAACATCAACGTCCTCGACCCGACGAGCGAGCTGAGCCGCTTCGAGGAGAAGGTGCGCCGCGAGGAGGCCAGGGCGCTGGGCAAGCAGGAGCTCGCCGACTCGTCGCTCGACGCGCAGTTCGAGCAGCTGGAGGGCCTCGGCGACACGGCCGAGATCGAGGCGCGCCTGGCGGCGCTCAAGACGTCCGCGTAAAGGCGGGAAGGCGGCGCGCCCGGTCAGTACAGGCTGAGCAGCGCCTCCGTCGGGTCCACGGCCGCCGAGTCGCCGTCCGGCAGCGGGAGTTCGAACCAGACGGTCTTGCCGCGCGGCGTCCTGCGCGAGCCCCAGGACGCGCTGAGCAGCCCGACGAGCTGAAGCCCGCGGCCGCCCTCGTCCGTGTCGCGGGCGCGGCGGCGGCGCGGCTGGACGAGGCCCGCGTCCCACACCTCGCACACGAGGGTGCGGTCGAGCAGGAGGCGCAGCCTGATGTCGCCCTCGCCGTACCGCAGGGCGTTGGTGACCAGCTCGCTGACCAGGAGTTCCGTCGTGTCGACGAGGGGCTCCAGGTCCCATTCGGTGAGCTTGGCGCGGGTGAACTCGCGGGCGCGGCCCACCGAGCGCGGCTCGCGCGGCAGCGTCCAGTCGCCGACGGCGTCGGCCGGCAGGCCCTGCACACGGGCCATGAGCAGCGCGATGTCGTCCTCGCCGTGGTGCGTGTCGAGCGTGGCCAGCACGTGGTCGCAGACGTCTTCGAGCGCGGGCGAGGGATCGTCCAGGGCGCTGCGGAACGCGGAGAGGCCCTCGTCGAGGGGATGGTCGCGGGACTCGACGAGCCCGTCGGTGTAGAGGGCGAGGAGTGAGCCCTCGGGCAGCTCGACCTCGACCTCCTCGAAGGGTTCCCCGCCGACGCCGAGGGGCATCCCCGGGGGTACGTCGAGCATGAGCGCGCCTTCGCCGGGCTCGACCAGGACGGGCGGCAGATGGCCCGCGTTGGCGAAGGTGCAGCGCCGGGTCACGGAGTCGTAGACCGCGTACACGCAGGTGGCGAGGTAGACCTCGGACAGGTCGGCGTCGCCGGTTCTGCGGGCGGCGCGGGTGGCCTGCTGGACGCCGCCGCGGGGGCCGAGGGCCGGCGACGACGGGCCGCCGGGCGCGCCGAGGCCACGGGCGATCTCGTCGAGCGCGGAGAGCACCTCGGCGGGTTCGAGGTCGAGGAGGGCCAGGGTCCGTACGGCGGTGCGCAGTTCGCCCATGGCGACGGCGGCGCGCAGGCCGCGGCCCATGACGTCGCCGACGACGAGCGCGGTTCTGTGCCCCGGCAGCTCGATGACGTCGAACCAGTCGCCGCCGACCTCGGTGGCCGCGTTGCCCGGCAGGTAGCGGCAGGCGATGTCGAGGCCGGACGCCTCGGGGTCGTCCGGCGGGAGCAGCGACCGCTGGAGTATCAGGGCGCGCTCGTGCTCACGCCGGTAGAGGCGGGCGTTGTCGATGCAGACGGCGGCGCGGGCGGCGAGTTCGACGGCGAGGGCGCGGTCGCGGTCGTTGAAGGGCTCGCTGCCCTTCGTACGGGCGAAGCGCGCGAGGCCGACGACGGTGTCGTGGGCGACCATCGGCACGGCCAGCGTGGACTGGACGAGGCCGCCGGACGCGGCGGGGACGAACTGGGGGCGGGCGGTGCGCAGGGCGTCCGCGCAGGGCGAGTTGAAGGAGTAGCGGTGGACGGCCCCGACCTCGACGACCCCGTCACCGCCGGCTGCTTCGAGGTACGGCACGTCGGCGACGGCGCTCGCGGCGGCGACCCTGCGCAGCTCGGCGCTGCCGTCGGCGAGGCTGCGGCTGTTGAGCGCCGACTCGTCGCCCGCGAGGAGGCCCTGGTAGAGGTCGACGGACGCGAGGTCGCAGAAGCCGGGGACGACGACGTCGAGGAGCTCGCGGGCGGTGGTCTCCAGGTCGAGCGAGTTGCCTATGCGGGCGCCCGCCTCGTTGAGGAGGGCGAGGTTGCGGCGGGCGTGGGCCGCCTCGCGGGCGGCGGCGTGCCGCCGGGTGACGTCGGTGGCGAGCCCGGCGACGCCGATGGGCCGGCCGCTGCCGCTGTGCACACGGTAGAGGTTGATCGACCAGTGGCGACGCTCGGCGGAGTCTGGCGCGGGCCCGACGAGCTGCATGTCGGTGACGGAATCGCCGGTCTCCAGGACGCGGCGCAGCGCGGCCTGCACGCGGTCGGCCTCGCCGCGGGGCAGATAGTCGTGGACGGTGCGGCCGCGGTGGTCGTCGGCCCGGCCGCCGAAGACAGCGGCGAAGGGCCGGTTGGCCCGCTGCACCTTCAGGTCGGTGCCGAACAGCAGGAAGCCGAAGGGAGATTGGCCGAAAATGGCCTGCGAAGCGGCGAGGTCCGTCTCGATACGGCGCAGGGCGCGGACATCGACGACGATGCAGACGGCGGCACGCTCGCCGGACTCCGTCTCGGTCGGCATCACATAGACCTCGGCGATCCCCTCCGTATAGGGCTCGGGGAGGTGCCGGCCGGGGCTGTGCTGATCAGGGACGCGCGGATCGCGCTCGTCGGACCCGGCACCGCCCGAGTCCGACGCCCGGCCCCTCGGCATCCGGAAGGGGACGACGCCGGTCCACTCGCGGCCGTCGAGGATCTCCGCCATCTTGCGGTGGCCGCGCTCGCGCAGTTCCGTGGAGACGAAGGCCTCGATGGGGTCCTTGCCCACGGCTTCCTGCGCACGGACGCCGAAGAGCTGCGTCGCGCGCCGGCTCCACTGGTCGATCAGGCCGTCGGGGCCGATGGAGAAGGAGGCCACCTTGATGTAGTCGTACATGGAGCCGGGCGGACTGGTCTGCCATGTCTCGGCCCGGGGCGGGGCTGCCGCATCGCGCGCGGCCGTCCCGCCCGAGGTGTCCCCGGACGACGTGGCCTTCGCTGGTATCTCGCTCACGCGAACCGTCCCCTCCAGCTCACCGCGTCCGGCACCGGTCACCGGGGCAGCTGCCCGCAGTATCCAGCACTACGGAGCCGCGCAACACGGTGTTCACGATCACACCACGGTCCCGACGCTTTTTGGCCCGTCCGCGCGTAACAGGACGACAACCAGATCCGCGACTGTTCCGTGACTTTTCCTGGCCGGCCTCGTCGCCGGTCGGCATGCTCCCTGTCTCCTAACCAGGGAGGGTTCCTCTTAACCGGCGCGACGCCACCGGTTCCGGCCGCCGCGTCCAGCCGCTGTTTCCGGCCGCCGTTTCCGGCCGTCGGATCCGGCCGCTGTTTCCGGCCGCCGGGTCCAGCCGCTGTTATGGCCGCCCTCAGTGCCAACCGGGCAGCGACAGTTCGAACCACACCGTCTTGCCCGCGTCACCGGGCCGCGTGCCCCACCGCCGCGCGGACCCCGCGACCAGCTGGAGTCCCCGTCCGCTCTCCTCGTCCGGTCCCGCGACCCGCTCCAGTGGCGGATCCGGAAGAGGATCGGAGACCTCCACCCGCAGGGTGTGCGCCGGCTCCGCCGACCGCAGGAGACGTACGCCGATGGGGCCGGAAGCGTGCCGGAGGGCGTTGGTCACCAGCTCACTGACGAGCAGTTCGGTGACATCGCCGAGCGAATCGAGACCCCAGACGCCGAGCTGGCCGCGGACCGCGGCACGAGCGGAACGGACTGCGCCCGGCTCCTCGGGGAAGACCCACTCGGCGCACTCCCCGTCGGTGTCGATCACGCCGATCACTTCCCAGGCAGCAGTAGAACCCCCCGTCCACCCCTTCGGATCACGTCCGATTTCGTAGGGTTAATCGGGATATACCCGGGTGGGCGTAGGGGCTACCGTCTCACGCGAACACTCCGCGAACGGAGCACGCGGGGCGCCCGGCCGGCGGCACGACAGGTGACACAACCCGCGGCGCGGCGGGCTCTGCGGAGAGGTCACCCGGCGTACGGATCACGGCTGCCGCGCCGCGAGCACCGCCTTCACCGCCGGCACGTCCTGGTCGAGCCAGCCCACGGACCAGATCTCGTCGGGCCCGAGCCAGCGCAGGTCGTCGTGGTCCTCCAGGGGGCGCGGCCGGCCGGACAGCAGGCGCGCGGTCCATACCCGCAGCACGTATCCGGGCTTCAGGGGCCACTCCCCCGGGACGCGCGCCACGAGCTCGGCGCCGATCCCGAGCTCCTCGCGCAGTTCCCGTACGAGCGCCTGCTTCGGGTCCTCGCCGGATTCGACCTTGCCGCCGGGGAGTTCCCAGCGGCCCGCCAGTTCGGGGGGCGCACTGCGTCGTGCGGCGAGCAGGCGGCCGCTGTCGTGGAGGGCCGCCGCGACGACGACGGTCGGTTCAGTCATGTGCCGGAGCCTACGGCCGCGGACGGGAACGTCAGCGCGCGGTGCCGTTCTGCGCCTGGCCGAGACGCTCGACCCAGTAGAGCTGCTTGTGGCCGCGGTCATCGAGACTGTCGGCGATCTGCTGGGCTTCCGCCCTGGTCGCGTACCTGCCGACGCGATAGCGGTTGCCGTTGTCGTCCTGGCGTATGACGAGCCACACAAGCGTGGTCGTGCCCTCGTTCATGTCGCCCCTCCACTCCCCGACCCCGGCTCGCACAGCGCCCCGCTTTCTGAGGAAACCCCACTCCGCATATGCCCGAGCGTACGCCTGACCTTCACGCAGCGGATACGCATTGGCACAAAGAGATACGCAACCAGCCAATCCGCAGGGGGCGCACTCCGAAGAGTGCGCCCCCTGGACGTTCCGTGGCTTCCCCGCTCCGGGCGTCAGCCCGTACGCACCGTCGGCATCGGCATGAGCACCGGTCCCTCTTGCGGCTCCTTGCGGCAGACGTCGCCGCACTCCGCGTCGAGCGAGCAGCACAGCGAGCAGATCGGGCCCGACTGGACGGGGCAGTCCGCGATGTCGGGGAGTTCGTACGCCGTCTCGCAGACGCTGCACGTGTGGGTCGCGGTGATGTCGGCGATCTCGACGTCGGGGCCGTTCACGGGGTTGGGCCTGGCCAGGTAGTACTTGCCCTTGGTGGCCCAGGCGATCAACGGGCAGAGCGTCAGGGCGAGTCCGGCCGCGATGAACGTCGAGAAGGCCTCCGCGTACTCACCGAACACTCCGAAGAACGCGACGATCGAGACGGTCGACGCGATCACCATGGCGCCGAAGCCGGCCGGGTTCACGGCGTACAGATAGGCCCGCTTGAACTCGATGTACTTGGGGCTCCAGCCGACCCGCTTGTTGATGACGAGGTCGGCGGCGACGGCCGCGATCCAGGCGATGCCCACGTTCGAGTAGAAGCCGAGCAGCTTGTTCAGGGCCGCGAACATGTTCATCTCCATCAGCGTCAGCGCGATGGCGAGGTTGAGGAAGATGTACCAGACGCGGCCCGGGTGCCGGTGGGTGATGCGGGAGAAGAAGTTCGACCAGGACAGCGAGCCGCTGTAGGCGTTGGTCACGTTGATCTTGATCTGGGAGACGACCACGAAGAGCGCGGCGGCGGGCAGGGCGACCGAGCCGAGCCACGGCTTGAGGGCCTCGACCTGCGGCGCGATGGGTTCCAGCGCGTGGGTCCTGCCGACCGCTTCGAGGGCTACGAAGGCGAGGAGCGCGCCGCCGAGTTGTTTCGCGGCGCCGATGATCACCCAGCCGGGTCCGGCCGCGAGAACGGCCAGATTCCATCGCTTGCGGTTCTGCTCGGTCTTCGCCGGCATGAATCGCAGATAGTCGGCCTGCTCGCCGATCTGCGCGATGAGGGAGAGCGCGACGCCGGTGCCGAGGCCGAAGCCGAGCCAGGAGAACCCGCTGCCCGCGCCCTCCGTGCCGCCGAAGTGGGTGAAGTCGCCGAAGGAGCCCGGCGAGTGGAAGGCCAGGATCACGAAGGGCAGGACGAGCCCGATGAGCCAGACCGGCTGCGTCCACGCCTGCACCTTGGCGAGCGCGCCCATGCCGCGGAACACGATCGGGATGACGATGAGCGTGGTCAGCAAGTAGCCGACGGGCAGCGGCAGTCCGACGACCTCGTGCATGGCCTGCGCCATGATCGAGCCTTCGAGCGCGAAGAAGATGAAGGTGAACGAGGCGTAGATGAGGGACGTGAGCGTCGAGCCGAAGTAGCCGAAGCCCGCGCCCCGGGTGATGAGGTCCATGTCCAGGCCGTACTTGGCGCAGGCGCGGGCGATGGGGATGCCGGTCAGGAAGATGATCGCCGCCGCGCACAGGATCGAGGCGAGCCCGCTCGTGAAGCCGTACGTGAAGACGATGGAGGCGCCGATCGCGAAGTCGGCGAGATAGGCGATGCCGCCGAGCGCGGTGGACGCGACCATGGTCGGTGACCAGCGCCGGTAGGAGTGGGGCGCGTAGCGCAGCGAGAAGTCCTCGCGGCTCTCGTCCGCGGCGAGCTTGGCGTAGCTGCGCCGCGGCGCGGCTGCCTCGGTGTCACGGGTGACCGTGTCCGTCATGAGGGTTCCTGTCGTCCGGCCGATTGCGGGTACGGACGGAAGTTAGGAGCCGTGCATGACAATGCGGGTCAGCCGGTGATTACCCCGGCGTTACGGGAGGCGGCGGCACGTTAAGTCGTGGTCACGCCTCGCGGACAGGGCGTTCGCGTATCGGTCACTTCACGGGCAGGTGGTATGCGATCCGGTACCGGTCGGCGGGGACGACGACGTCCGCCGTCTCGACCGGTCTGCCCGACGCGAAGTACGTGCGCTGGATGACGAGGACGACATGGCCGGGCACTCCGCCGAGCGCCATGAGCTCCTCGGCGAGGCCGGGGCGGGCGCCGACCTCCTCCGTCACGTTGTCCACGATCACGTCGATGGCGGACATGCGCTCGACGACGCCGCAGCCGCCGAGGGGGCCTTCCTCGGGGAGCATCACGGGGGTGCGCCCCGTGACCGCCAGGGGCTCCCAGGAGGTGGAGAGCATCATGACCTCTCCCGCGTCCCGGTAGACGTACTTCGTGCACATCACGCGGTCTCCGGCGCGGACGCCGAGGCGCTCGGCGATGGCGCTGCTCGCCTCGGCCTGCTCGCTGCGGGACTCCCAGGTGCCGCGCGCCGTTTCGTCGGCCTGCTCCTGCTTGAAGGGCGTGGAGCCGCTGACCGGCCGGTATCCGGAGCGGGCGACGCGGCGCGGGACCGGCGTCTCGCGCACATACGTGCCCGACCCCGAGCGTCCCTCGACGAGTCCTTCGGCCATCAGCACCTTGCGGGCTTCGAGGGCGACGGTGTCCGAGACGCCGTACTCCTCGCGGATCCTGGCCTGTGAGGGGAGGCGGGTGTGCGGTGGCAGCGATCCATTGACGATCTTCTTGCGAAGATCACCCGCGACGCGCAGATACGCCGGCTGCTCACCGAATGTCACTGGCTGTACTCCCTACGACCCATGGTGACCCATCAGATTGACAGACAGCAACAGCGTCGCAACCCTGGGTTGTACGCCGCAAGCAAAGGCCAAAGAATCACTCGAAGTGATGACATGCGCGGCCGCAGGCCTTTACGCAGGGAGTTTCTCCCGGTAAGGGAATCCTTACACCCTGGCGTCGAGCAATCCTCGACCGGCCGTCGACCTTCCGTCGACCTTCCGTCGACCTTCCGTCGAGGCAGGGCGCGGCATGCGACACCCCCGCCATCCGTGGGACCTCCATCGCGGGTTGCCCGACTCCCGGCCGGGGCCGCCCGCATCGTCGGTTGCGTGACCCGACCCCGCCGATCCCCCGCCCGCCTCACCGTCCTCCTCGCGCTCGCGGTGCTCGGCGCCTCACCGGGCGCGGCCCTGGCGACGCCCGGCCCCGGCCCGGCACCCGCCGCACCCGCCCCCGTGCCCGCGGGCTCCCC
Organism: Streptomyces sp. DS1-CR2; assembly: GCF_055760475.1. NCBI lineage: Bacteria > Bacillati > Actinomycetota > Actinomycetes > Kitasatosporales > Streptomycetaceae > Streptomyces > Streptomyces sp. DS1-CR2. Next base: position 5,623,037 of record NZ_CM147085.1, on the reverse strand, counting down.
CTCGGAGGCCTCCGAGGCAGCCTGCACCGGCGACCCCGCCTGGGCCCCGGCCGCCACCCGTATCGACCCCGCGAACACCTCTCACGCGTACACCGGCAACGGATATCTCGGCGTGCGCGTCCCCCCGTCCGGCGCAGGCTACGCCGAGCCCGGCGACAGGACCGGCTGGCCGCTCTACACGCCGCGCTACGACGGGGCGTTCGCCACCGGGCTCTACGCGCGCGGGCCCGAGAACACGGCGCACCGCGAGGCCATCGCCGCGCTGCCGAACTGGACCGCGCTCGACCTGACGGTGGGCGACGAGACGTACGGCCCGACGAGCCGGATCTCGCACTACCGGCAGACCCTCAGCCTGCGCTGCGGATTCGTGCGTACGTCGCTGACCTGGACGCACAAGGACGGCCGGCGTACCGATCTGACGTACGACGTGCTGGCCGACCGCTCCCACGCGCACACCGGAGCGGTGCGGCTGCGCGTCACGCCGCACTGGAGCGGTGAGGCGACCGTCACCGACCGGATCGACGGGCGGGGCGCGCGCCGGATCGCGCCCACCGGCGGCGGCCCCGCGGGCAAGCGCACGATGGCGGTGGGCTTCCGCACGGACGGCACCCGCCAGGACGGCGTCGTCGCCTCCACCCTGCGCGCACCCGGCCGCACCCACCCGGCGGGCCACACCGGCACGTTGACGAACCAACAGTCCGCCACGTTCTCCGTCGACACCGGCCGCGCGTACACCGTCACCAAGTACGTCGGCGTGGACACGGCCCTCACCTCTCGCACCCCGTACGACTCGGCCGTCGGCGCCTCCCAGCAGGCGGCCGCAGCCGGATGGGACCAGCTGTTCGGCGAACACACCGCGGCCTGGCGGACGTTGTGGACATCGGACATCGAGGTGCCGGACCGGCCCGAGATCCAGCAGCAGGTGCGGGCCGCGCGGTACGGGCTCCTCACGGCGGTGCGCGCCGGTGGCCGCGACAGCATCGCGCCCGCCGGGCTCACCAGCGACGCCTACGCGGGCATGATCTTCTGGGACGCCGAGACGTGGATGTTCCCCGCGCTGCTCGCGGACCGGCCCGACCTGGCGCGCCCCGTCCTCGAATACCGCTACCGCACGCGCGAGGCGGCCGCCGACAACGCCCGCAAGACGTCGGTCAAGGGCCTCATGTACCCGTGGACCAGCGCGAGCCGCGGCGCCCTGTGGACGGAGTGCCAGAGCTGGCAGCCGCCGCACTGCGTCACCCAGAACCACCTCCAGGGCGACATCGCGCTCGCCGCCTGGCAGTACTACCTGGCCACGGGCGACCGCGCCTGGCTGCGCTCGCGCGGCTGGCCACTCCTCAAGGGCCTTGCGGAGTACTGGACTTCACGCGTCACGAAGAACGCCGACGGCTCGTACTCCATCAAGGACGTCGCGGGCCCCGACGAGTACAGCAACGGCGTCGACGACGGGGTCTACACGAACGCCGTCGCGGCCACGGCCCTGCGCTCCGCCGCCCGCGCCGCCCGGCTCGTGGGCGCCGCGCCCCCGGCCGCGTGGACGGCCATCGCCGACGGGCTCCGCATCCCGTACGACCCGAAGCGCAGGATCTTCCTCCAGTACGAGGGCTACAACGGCTCGACGATCAAGCAGGCCGACGCGGTCCTGCTGCTGTACCCGCTGGACTGGAAGCCGATGCCGAAGGGCGCGGCGGCGGCGACCCTCGACTACTACGTCGCGCACACCGACCCGGACGGGCCCGCGATGACGGACTCCGTGCACGCCGTGGCCTCCGCGTCGATCGGGGAGCCGGGCTGTGCCACGTACACGTTCCTGCGGCGCGCCTCGAAGCCGTTCTTCCGTGAGCCGTTCGGGCTGTTCTCGGAGGCGCGCGGCACGAAGGCGGGATCCAGTGACCCGCTCGCGGGCACGCCCGCCCAGGACTTCCTGACCGGGAAGGGCGGCTTCCTCCAGGTGTTCACGCACGGCCTGACCGGCCTGCGCCTCGAGGAGGACGCCCTGCGCCTGGACCCGTCGCTGCCGCCGCAGCTCGGCAGGGGCGTGACGCTGCGCGGGCTGACCTGGCGTGGACGCACGTACGACATCGCGATCGGGCCGGCGCGTACGACGGTCAGGCTGACCGCGGGCGAGCCGTTCCCCGTCGTCACGCCCACCGGACGCGCCACGGTCGACCGCGGCGGGCTCGTCCTGCGCACCCGGCGCCCCGACCTCGAACCCACCTCCGACCTGGCCCGCTGCCGCGCCGCGACGGCGACGTCCGAGGAGCCGGGCCTGTACGCGGAGGCGGCGGTGGACGGCAACCCGGTCACCGCCTGGCAGCCGGCGACCGCGCACGCCTCCCTCACGGTCGACCTCGGCCGGACGGGAAAGGTCTCCGGCGTCGACGTGACGGGCACGCGCGCGTACGCGGTGACGACGTCCGCCGACGGGGCGACGTGGCGGGCCTTCACGCCGGGGCGGACGGCCCGGTTCGTACGGGTCACCGAGGATGGCGAAAGGCCCGAACCCGTCAAGGAGTTGAGGGTGAGGTAGGGCCCTGCCGCCGACCGGCAGGGCCCCAGGCGGCCGGGCGCCGTGCGCGGCCTCACACCGCGCGACGGTACCCGGCGGCCGATGGTCCGGCCCCTCTCCCGGGAGGCTCCCGGCGCGCCTCGTAGGGCTCAGTCCTCGATCACCGGATTGCACGGGGAGAGGAACGGGTCCAGGCGTTCCTCGACGAGGCCCCTGCGTATGACGCGGACGCGGAACGCGTTCTCGGCGTTCGGGATGTCGGCTTCGTCGGAGCGGTCGTGGAGCAGGCCCCACGAGCCGGGGAAGCGCCGGGCGATGTAGGCCACCAGTTCGTCCAGCTGCTCGGCCTCGTAGCCCTTGTGGTTGGTCTGGCCGGTGGCGGTGACGACGGGCAGCCCGTTGAAGACGTCGAGCACGACCTTGCAGCTGGAGGACCACTGGACCGCGTCGATCCGTGCGCGCAGCTCCTCGACGCCCGACCTCAGAGACTGCGCGTCGTCCTCGTACGGGTCCTCGGAGATCCCGAACCAGCCATGGAACTCGTACATGCCCTCACTCCAGCGGAGTCGTGTCGATCACCGGCTCGACGCCGTACCGGCGCCCGTATTCCTGGAGCTTATCGATCACGCCTGGTCCGGGCGGTCCGTCGAACTGGAAGTACGGCGTGCGGCCACTTTGGATCGCCGCCTCGAAGGTGGCTTGCGCCTGCTTGCGGAACTTCTTGTTCAGGGTGAAGTCCGCGGGCTTCGCCTGGGCCACGTACTTGTCGCTGATCGCGTCGAACTCGCGTCCGTCCGGGTCGTTCGCGAACCTCCTGCGGGGTTCTCCGCCGAGCTTCTCGGCGAGCTTGTCCGCGTCGGGGTCGGGCTTGTTGACCTCGTGGAGATCGCCGAGCCCCCCGTTGTCCTCGTACGGCGCGAGGCCCAGCGGATCGCTGAACCGGTGCGGGTTGTGCACGTACGCCGTCGGGTTGGGCGCGGGCGCGAGGCCCAGCGGGTCGGGCGTGGTGTACCGGGCAGTCTGCGGGTCGTAGTAGCGGTGGTGGTTGTAGTGGAGGCCGGTCTCCGGGTCGAAGTACTGGCCGGGGAACCGCAGTGGCGTGTACGCGGACGCGTCGGCGTTCCAGGTCGTGATGCCCCACAGCGTGGTGCGGCTCTGCCAGGCGATGCGCCCGTCCTCGTCGATGAGCTCGGTCGGAGTGCCGATGAGGTCGGTCGCGATCGCGAAGAACCGCGCGTCGATCTCCCCCAGGGTGGCCGCGTCGGTGAGCCGTTCGGTCTGGGCGACCGGGGTCAGGCCCTCGTGGTCCCAGCTCAGCGTGGTGTGGTGCGACAGCTCGCCGGGGAGCTCCGTGGTCTGCTCGGCGAGCACGGGACCGTCCCAGACGAAGCGCGTGCGCTCGGCCACCGCCTCGCCGTCGGCCGCCATGCGCTCCTTGGCGATGCGCCGGCCGAGCGGGTCGTACCGGTAGCGCCACAGGGTGCCGTCCGGGGTCGTGACCTCGGTGAGCCGGTCCTCGGCGTCGTACGCGTACGTCCACACGTCACGCTTCTTCGACAGCCGGGTCTTCGAGCGGCGGATCAGCCGGCCGGCGTCGTCGTGCACGTAGCGGTTGGCCCCGGCCTCCGTGATCCGGGTGCCGGTGTAGGCGCGCTCACCGCGTGCGTCGCCACTGGCGTGGCGGTCCGGCCAGGCGGCGGAGATGTTGTTTCCGCCGCTGTCGTACGCGTAGGACTCGCTCCACCGGTCGGCCGTGACGGCGGTGACGCGGCCCGTCGCGTCCAGGCCGATTCGGCGCGGGCCGCGCAGGGTGTCGTCGACCGCGACGAGATGACCGTCCTCGCGGTAGGCGTACGTCCGCAGGTTCAGCCGGTGGCCGCCGCGCGCGATCTCCTGGGCGGTGAGCCGGCCCGCGTCGTCCCAGTCCGACGTCAGCGTCAGCGTCTCCCCGACGCTGCGGGTCAGCTCGCGCCCCGCGGCATCACGCGTGAACACGATGTCGTGGCCGGCGACGGTCAGCGCGGCGGCACGGCCCGCGCTGTCGTGCGTGTACGAGGTGACATGGCCGCCCGGGGTGACGCGCCGGGTGCGACGCCCGGCCGCGTCGTACGAGAACGACAGCGCACGCCCGTCGGTCAACTCGGTCTTGACGTGGCCCCGGCGGTCGTACGCGTACGTCAGCTCCGCGTCGGGCCCGATGGCCCGCAGCAGCCTGCCCGCGGGGTCGTACTCGTACGTCGTCACGGCGCCGCCGGCGTCCTTGCGGACGACCTGGCCGAGCAGGTCCCGCTCGTAGCGGACGGCCGCGCCGAGCGGGGTGGTACGGGTCAGCACCCGGCCGAGCGGATCGACGTCGTAGGCGAGGGTGCGGCCGTCGAAGTCGGTCTCGGCGACGAGGTGGCCGACCGGGTCGTAGGTGTAACTCCACCGCAGGCCCAGGGGGTTGCGGACCTCGGTGAGGCGCAGCTCGGTGTCGTGCGTGAACTCGTGGCGGGTGCCGTCGGGGTCGGCGCGGGCCGTGAGCAGGTCGAAGTGGGTGTACTCGAAGGTCGTGGTGGAGCCCTCGGGGTCGGTGTGGCGGAGGCAGTTGCCCTCGCCGTCGTACGTCCACGACTCCACGGCGCCGTCCGGGCCCGTGAACCGCGCGAGCCGGCCCTCAGTGGTCCACTCGAAGCGTGCGGCGGCACCGCTCGGTCCGGTGCGCTCGGTGATCCGGCCGAAGGCGTCCCGCACGTACGCCGTCGTGCCGCCGTCCGGGGCCGTCTGGGCCATGAGCAGGCCCGCGGCATTGTGGCGCAGCAGGGTCGTGGCGCCGAGGGGGTCGGTGACCGAGGTGATGTGGCCGAGCGCGTCGTGGGTGTAACGGGTGGTGCGCCCGGCGGGGTTGGTGACCGCGACCCGGTTGCCGCGTTCGTCGAACTCCTGCTTCCAGCGCAGCCCGCCCGGCTGGACCAGCTCGACCGGGCGGCCGTCGCCGCTGTAGGCCGCCGTCTGCACGCTGCCGTCGGGACAGGTCGTCGAGACGAGACGGCCCTCGTCGTCCCAGCGGAACTCGGTGCGCGCGCCGAGGGGGTCGGTACGGGACAGCAGCCGGTCGTCGCGGTCGTAGGCGTAGCGGATCGTCGCGCCCGTGGGCCAGGTCTCGGCGACGACCTGGAGGTGGCTGTTGACCGAGTAGCGCCAGGTGTGGCCGAGGGAGTCGGTGACCGTGGTGGTGGTCAGGCCGGTGTCGGGGTGCGGGTCGCTGTAGTGGAACTCCGACGCCAGGTGCCCCTCGGCGCCGGTCTGGGACACGCACCGGTCCCGGTCGTCGTACACGAAGCTGTAGCTGGAGTCGTTCGTGTCGGTCCAGGCGACGATGCGGCCTTCGGTGTCGTAGGCGAACCGGGTGGGGATGCCGGAGGACTTGGTGATCTCGGCGAGATGGCCTTCCTCGCTGTATCCGTACCTGGCGATCTCGGTGCCGCCGAGGCTCAGCGACGTGATCCGGCGGTTCTCCGTGGTGAACGTGAGGCGGTAGCCCCCCGAGTGGGTGAGGGCGAGCGGGGCTCCCTCCGCGTCGTACTCGGCGATGATCGTGTGCCCGTTGCGGTCGGCGATCTCGGCGAGCGGCGCGCAGCCGTTGTCTCCCGGCTCCGTGCCGGGCGGGGCGAGAAAGTGCCGGACGATGCCCGTGTCCGGGTCGGTGAGCGAGTAACTGCCGTCGGTGTGCCGTTCCAGCGGCCAGCGCGGCCCCGCCTCGGGGAGCACCGGGGTGCCGGGGGCGGGGTGCGGATACGGGACGAGCAGGTTGTCCTCACCGTGGAAGACGACACCGATCGGGTCGACGGTCAGGCGCTGGTCGATCGTCGACGACCAGCTCTCGCCGAACCAGCGGCCCGCCCGGTACGAGGACTCGAAGTCTCTGCGGAACGCCAGCGGCAGGCTGCCCGGCAGCAGTACGTCCTCCTGCGGCAGGAACATGCGGCCGGTCGCGAAGTCGACGGGCTCACGGCCGCACCGCTTGCCGTCGGGCCTGCGGACGGTCTCCCTGAGCCTCTTGGCACGGCGCGCCCTGGCGGCGTCCGCGAGCTCGTCCGTGAGCCTCGCGCCCTTCGCGGCGGCTCCGGCGCCGCCCGTCGCGGCGGTGAGGATCGCGTCCGGCACCATCGTGCCGAGCCCTTCCGCCGGGTCCTTCATGAAATCGTCCAGCATCTGCTTGCCGGTGCCCCAGGGGTCGTTGGCGACCTGGACGAGTCCGGCGACGGTGCTGTTGAGGTTCATGACGTAGTCGGCGGGATGCGTGATGTTGTACGGGTCCAGCGGGTTGAGGCCCCGGACGAAGTTCACGATGCCCGTGGCGCCCTTGACCACACCCATCGTGAAGTGGGTCTTCATCAGTTCGTACTCGTCGAGCCCGTCCTTGAGCTGTTCGCTGTAGGAGGGCTTGGGCGGGGCCGCGTCCCGGGCCTTCTGCACGGCTTTGCGGGCGGTCTCGGCGGCGGAGTTCCGCTGCTTGCGCGCCTCGGTGAGGATGTCCTGCGCCTCCTGCATCAACCCCTTGCCGGGGTCGGAGAACTCGCCCGGCTTCGCCGGCAGGGTGGCGGGATCACGCTTGTCGTCGGGCGTCGCGTTGTACTTGTCGACGGCGTTGTTGTAGTCGTCGACCTTCTTCTTGTGCGCGTCCAGGGCGTCCGCCGAGGACTTCGTGCCTTCCTTCCACTTGTCGATCGCGAGCTGCGCCTGGCCCTGTGCCCAGGTCACCGTGTCCGCGAACGACTCCAGCGCCTTCGTCGCGTCCTCGAACGCGTCCGCGCCCTTGAACCACTTGCGCGGCTCCAGTTTCACCGTCTTACGGAACGCTTCCGCGGCTTCACCCTGCAGCGAGTCCGACTCGAGCCCTTCGAGACCGAGCCCGACGTCGTTGAACGCATTCGTGAAGTCACGCAGGTGGGACGCGGTGGAGCGCAGCTTGCCCGGCGAGCCGTAGATGAGCTTGGTCTTGTCCTCGGTCTGCCCGAGGTCCATCTCGTCGACCTCGGCACCCATCCGGTTCGCCAGGGAACGCGACTGCTCGCGCACCCAGTCCGCACCGGACTCCCAGCCGACGTCATCGAGCCGGTCCGCCGTCCAGTTGCCGGCGTCCTCCACCCGGTTGCCGGCCCACTCGACGCCGTCCTCGACCGCGTCCTCGACGACGTCCGGCGTGAGATCACTGACGATGTCCCCGATGCCCATACGTCAGTTCCCCCCGGTGTCGTTCTGCTGCTGTTGCTGCTGGGCCCGCTCCTCGGGCGACGGCCCGAAGGTGTCGTCGACGGCCTTGTCGAAGTCGTCCTGGTCGATGCCGAAGAGGTCGTTGAGCCTGCGCGACTGTTCGCCGCCCTGCCCCTCGGTGACCAGCGCGCGCCCGGTGTCCTTCCAGGTCTGGCCCATCTCGTCACCGGCGTGGTCCCATGACTGGGCGCTCCAGTCCGGGTTCAGCGCGTCCGGTGTGAGCACGTCGCCCCAGCCCTGCTTGGCGATGTCCTCCTCGGAGGCGTACGGGCTGCCGCCGGCGATCGAGTTGACGCCGTACTTCAGCGCGCTCTCGACGTACCGGTCCTCCTCCCACAGCACGCCCGCGGCCAGGCCGAGCTTCGCCGCGATGGCGCTGGCGTCCTGAACCAGCGCCCGCACGCCCCACTCCCACCGCTCGCAGAAGTCCTCGAAGTCCACGGACAGGCCGTGGTGCCCGGCTTCCATGCCGGTCATCGCCATTTCGGAGAAGCCCTTGCCGAGCACCCCTCCGGTGCTCGTGCCGATCTCCTTCAGCTCACCGATCGCGTCGCCTATGCCCTGGGTGAGCCGCTGGACGGTGAAGTGGTCGACACCGAGATCCTTCGCCCCGTCGCCCATCAGACGGCACCCCCTGCGGTCCCGCCGGCGAGCTTGTCCGGTGTGTCGACGGCGGCTGCGTCCGGAACAATGCCCATGGCGGGCGGGAAGAGCATGGACCCGTCGGGGTCCGCCACATCGACGGCGACGCCCGCGGGTTCGCCCATCGCCGGGACGATCTCGTCGAGCAGCCGGGCGCCGAGCAGTTCGGCGAACTCCCAGGGTCTCGCGCTGTCCTGGCCGCTCCCGGACTCCCGCGCCCGCGTTTGCGCGAAGCGGGCCAGGGCCTCCTCGCCGGTGAACGCGAACACCCAGCGCACACCGCCGAGATGCCCCGTCCACAGACCGCCCCGGTCCAGCGGCACGAGCATCCTGGCCCGCCTCAGCTCCCCGAGGAGCGCCCGTGGATCACCCGCTCCCGCCCGCCGCTCGGCGATCTGCTCGGCGAGCGCATTCCCGTCACCCACTTCATTGCCTCCCCCGGCATCGGCAACAACGAGTCTTCCCAGGAAACACGTCCCACCCACATCCGACGGTTCCCGGCCACCTGCCCCATGCCGTTCCCGACCAGAGGAAGGAATACGAAGCTTCCCGCACCGGAAGCTCCCGGGCCACAGGTCCTGCTCATGCTCCTGCGCGAGCTCGCTCCGGGCAGGACGGCCACTTCCGAATCCTCGGCCGAGACGAGCACAGCGTTGCCGTGACTGGAGACGATCTCGATGGCCTCGTGATCATCGTCGGCCTTCTTGCTCAGCGGAAAGAGCGCCTTGCGGCTGCGCTCACAGCGACTCCAGCGAAGCCAAATGGGTGACGGACCATCAGATAAACAGTGACGGTCTTTCAGAAAACCCAGCACCATCCCGGCACGGGTTCCGCGACAAAGTACGAGAGGGCTCAGGATCGCCAACGCCGCTACGCAACAGCGCCGGCAAGGGGCGGAGGTCCGAAGGACTTCTCCGCAACGTCTGTTCAGCCTGATCACACTCCCCAACTCCCGTGCCGCGCCTGCCATCCGCCACTCACAGCGGCCAGGCGGTCAGCAAATCGCCGGGACCGTAGGTGGCGTCAAGTCCCGGACAGTCGACCCCACTGCGCGAAACCGCCACGACTGGAACAGGTTCGTCGGTGAGGGCGGCCCGGTGTCGATGGAGAGCTGCCAGGTCGTGCCGGTCGAAGGGCGACTGCTCCAGCCACTTGATGGAGCCGAGGAAGAGCAGCTCCTTGGCAATGGGGGCGCGATCCGCCCCGACGATGTCGATCTCGACGTCGTTGGTACGGGTCCAGTAGCCGCCCACTGCGGGGGCCGCGGGCAGCCGATCGTCGGGCAGCATCCGCGCCAGGGCCTCGCGGACAAGGGGCTCGACGGCCCGGCCGCGCCAGCTGGTCCAGTTCTCCCGGATCCGCGCCAAGGTCAGATCGCCCCGCCCGCGCTCGATCTCCTCCATGGAGGGGCCGAGCAGGTGCAGCCAGAACCGCAGGTAGGGATCCGTCACCCGGTAGCGGCGATCCTTCGACGGACGCAGCGATACGGGCAGCTCCGCAGCGACGATCCGCTTATCCGTGAGCAGTTCCAGCGCTCGCTGCAGCGGCGTGGCCCCGATTCCGCCGGCTGCACGAGCGATGTTGGTGAAGGTCCGCTCACCACTGCCGATAGCCGCCAGCACCGTACGCGCCTGAGCCTGCGGGCGAAATTCGGCAGCCAGCGAACGCTCGGCCGACACCAGCAGGGCCGAGACCGGGTCGCTCAGCGCCTCACCGAGGAAGTCCCACAGCCCTGCGCCTCGCGGCCACTCCGCGCAGATCAGCGGCAGCCCGCCGGTGACCAGCGCGGCGTCGAAGGCTTCCGCCGGATCAAGGCCGAGCATCTGCCCCACTTCGGCGGGGTTCAGCGGTCCCAGCACCATCTCCCGGCCGCGCTGATGGAAGGGTCGTCCATAGCTGTTCAGTGCCTCCATCATCGACAGATCGGAGCCGATGAGGACCAGCAGCACCGGCTTGGTCTCCAGTACCCGGTCCCAGGCCCGTTGCAGCATCCCCTCAAAGGCGCCATCGGCGTCCATCAGGTACGGCACCTCGTCGATGACCAGCACGCTCGCCCGGTCGGCGGGCAGCGCAGCAGCCAGCACATCGAACGCGGCGTCCCAGCTCTCCGGCCGTGCGGCGGCCACCAGCCCCGCCAACGGCAGCGTCGATGCTTGGGCGTCCCGGGCCAACCGTGCCAGATCATCCCTGGGGGACGCACCGGTCGCCGCATAGAACAAGAACGGAGCTCCGGAGCGCTCCGCAAACCGCTCGACCAATCGCGATTTGCCCACCCGGCGCCGCCCACGCAACATCACGCACCGACCGGGCCGCTCCCCGCCAACCCCTGCCGCCACCTTCTGCAGCTCTCGCTCCAGCGTCGCCAGCTCCTGGCGACGGCCTACGAAATCAACCATGTCCGCCGACCTCCGCGCATGACACCAACAACGATGTTACTAACATTTAGGTTAGCATCTAACCATCGCCGGTTGTCGCTCATGGCCACGGCTTCGAATCACCTCCAGCCCAAGCGGGTGCACGAGCACGCGGTGGGCCGTGCGGTCATGACAGGTGACGAGGGGCCAGCTATCCCAGCACCATCCCAGCACGGGAAAAAACTAAGGGCCCGACCCCGAAGAGTCGGACCCTCTCTGACCTGCATGTTTGCCAGATCAGCGACGTGGTGAGATGTCACCCGCTACACGTTGAAGCGGAACTCCACCACGTCCCCGTCCTGCATCACATAATCCTTGCCCTCCATGCGCGCCTTGCCCTTGGCGCGGGACTCCGCGACCGAGCCCGTTTCCATCAGGTCGCCGAAGGAGATGACCTCCGCCTTGATGAAGCCCTTCTGGAAGTCGGTGTGGATCACGCCGGCTGCCTCGGGGGCCGTGGCGCCCTTCTTGATGGTCCAGGCGCGCGTTTCCTTCGGGCCTGCCGTCAGGTACGTCTGGAGGCCGAGAGTGTCGAAGCCGACGCGGCCGAGCGTGGCCAGGCCGGGCTCTTCCTGGCCCATCGACTGGAGGAGTTCGAGCGCCTCGTCGTCGTCGAGCTCGATCAGCTCGGACTCGATCTTGGCGTTGAGGAAGATCGCCTCGGCGGGGGCGACCAGGGCGCGCTGCTCGTTCTTGAAGTCCTCGTCGACCAGCTCGTCCTCGTCCACGTTGAACACGTAGAGGAAGGGCTTGGTGGTGAGGAGGTGCAGCTCGTGGAGCAGGCGGCCCTTCTCCGTGCCGGCGGTGATGCCCGCGGCGAAGAGCGTCGTGCCGGACTCGAGGATCTTCTGCGCCTCCTCGACCGCGGCGAGCACCGCGACCTTCTCCTTCTGGAGGCGGGACTCCTTCTGGAGGCGCGGGACCTGCTTCTCGACGGACTGGAGGTCCGCGAGGATCAGCTCGGTGTTGATCGTCTCGATGTCGTCCTTGGGCGAGACCTTGCCGTCGACGTGCACGACGTTCTCGTCCTTGAAGGCGCGGATGACCTGGCAGATCGCGTCCGACTCGCGGATGTTCGCGAGGAACTTGTTGCCCAGGCCCTCACCCTCGGAGGCGCCGCGCACGATGCCCGCGATGTCGACGAAGTCGACCGTCGCCGGGAGGATCTTCTGGGAGCCGAAGACCTCGGCGAGCTTGGCGAGGCGGGGGTCGGGGACACCGACCACGCCCACGTTCGGCTCGATCGTGGCGAACGGGTAGTTGGCCGCCAGCACGTCGTTCTTGGTCAGGGCGTTAAAAAGGGTCGACTTGCCGACATTCGGCAGGCCGACGATTCCGATCGTGAGCGACACGTTGCGACTTCCCGTACGTGAGGATGGAGGACCCCTAGTCTACGGCGTGCCGCGCCACCCCCCGGCGCCGTATCGAACGCTTGGCCAAGGTCGGCGAAACCGCGTGTCCCGGAGCGGATTCCACACATAACCCGACCTAAGTTGGTGCGGTGGAACAACCCAGTCGCACTCCGCCGCGCGTCCCGCAGAACCGGACCCGCCGCACGCCCCCGCTCCCCCCGCAGGCGCAGGGCGGCAGCGACGGACGCGACGGGCCCTCCGGGCCCCGTTCCGGAACGGTGTACCGGGCGTCGGGCAAGGGCGGCGGCACGGCGCCGCGCCCCGCGCCCCCGGTCGTCCTCGCGCTGCGCCGCTTCCCCGATCCGCGCCTCACCGGCCTGGGCAGCGGGCTGTTCTGCACGGCCTCGATGTTCGCGCTCGCCTGCCTGGACGCACTGCTGTTCGGCGGCTCGATCATCGTGTACGGGGTGCTGTTCCTGCTGGTGAGCACGCTCACCGCGAGGTGGGTGCGGCCCGCCGACCTGGTGGCCGCGCCCGTCGCCGTGCCGATCGGCTTCGCCGTCGGGATCCTGCCGGTGGCTGACGGCTCGGGCGGGCTCGGCGGGCAGGTGATGGGGCTGGTGACGGCCCTGGCGATGCACGCCGGCTGGCTCTACGGCGGCACGCTCGTCGCCGGACTCGTCGTGACCGTGCGCGGCATCCGCCACATGGCCCGTCGCGCGGCCCGCCGCCGGGCCCTCGCCCACGCCCGCGCCGGCTCCCCCGGCACGCCGGCACAAAGGGTGACCTCGGCCCCGCGCCCCCGGCGGCATACGGCCTGAAGGCCAGGGGTCCCGCGCCCCTTACCTCTGCTACCTCTGCCTCTGATACCTCTACTTCTGCTGCGCCGCCGCCATGGCCGCCCCCACGATCCCCGCGTTGTTCTGCAGCTGCGCCGGGACGATTTCCGCCTTGATGCCCTTGATCAGGGGCAGGAATCTGTCGGCCTTGCGGCTGACGCCGCCGCCGATGATGAAGAGTTCGGGCGAGAACAGCATCTCGACGTGCGCCAGGTACTTCTGGACCCGGTGTGCCCAGTGTTCCCAGGTCAGGTCGTGGTCTTCCTTCGCCTTCGTCGAGGCGTGCTTCTCGGCGTCGTGGCCGTGCAGCTCCAGATGGCCGAGCTCGGTGTTCGGGACGAGCTGTCCCTCGAAGAACAGGGCGCTGCCGATGCCGGTGCCGAAGGTGAGGAGCAGGACCACGCCCTTGCGGCCGCGGCCCGCGCCGAAGTGCATCTCGGCGACGCCCGCCGCGTCCGCGTCGTTCAGGACCGTCACGGGGAGCCCGCCGAGCCGCTCGCCGAGGAGGGCGCGGGCGTCGACGTCGATCCACGACTTGTCGACATTGGCTGCCGTACGGATCGTGGCGCCGCCCGTGACGACGCCGGGGAAGGTGATGCCGACCCGGTCGGGCCGGGTGCCGAAGTGCTCCACGACCTCTTTCACCCCGTCGGCCACGCCGTCGGGGGTGGCCGGGTGCGGGGTGAGGACCTTGAACCGCTCCTGTGCCAGGTCTCCGCGGTCCAGGTCTACGGGTGCGCCCTTGATCCCTGATCCGCCGATGTCCACGCCGAAGATCTGCATGGACACCACGTTACGACGAGTGGCTGAACGTCACTCCTCGGAAGAGCCGTCTCCCGTGAGGGCGGCGGCCTCCGCGCGCAGGTCACGGCGGAGTTCCTTCGGCAGCGAGAAGGTGATGGACTCCTCGGCGGTCTTCACGGTCTCCACGTCGGCGTAACCCCGCTCGGCCAGCCACTCCAGTACGCCGTCCACCAGCACGTCGGGGACCGAGGCGCCGGAGGTGAGGCCGACCGTGGTGACGCCCTCGAGCCAGGTCTCGTCGATCTCGGCGGCGAAGTCCACCAGGTGGGCGGCGGGCGCGCCGGCCTCCAGGGCGACCTCGACCATGCGGATCGAGTTCGAGGAGTTCTTGGAGCCGACGACGATGACGAGCTCGGCGTCCTCGGCCAGCTTCTTCACCGCGATCTGGCGGTTCTGCGTGGCGTAGCAGATGTCGTCGCTGGGCGGCGAGAGCAGGTTCGGGAACTTGGTCTTGAGGGCGTCGACCGTCTCCATGGTCTCGTCCACGGAGAGCGTGGTCTGGGAGAGCCAGACGACCTTCGACTCGTCCCGCACCTCCACGTTCGCCACGTCCTCCGGGCCGTCGACCAGCGTGATGTGGTCGGGGGCCTCGCCCGAGGTGCCGATGACCTCTTCGTGTCCCTCGTGGCCGATCAGGAGGATGTCGTAGTCCTCCTTCGCGAAGCGGACGGCTTCCTTGTGGACCTTGGTGACGAGCGGGCAGGTCGCGTCGATGGTGGCGAGCTTGCCGGCCGCGGCCTCGTCGTGGACGACGGGCGCGACGCCGTGCGCCGAGAACATCACGATGGAGCCCTCGGGGACCTCCTGGGTCCGCTCGACGAAGATGGCGCCCTTCCGCTCCAGGGTCTGCACGACGTACTTGTTGTGGACGATCTCGTGGCGGACATAGATCGGGGCCCCGTACTGCTCAAGGGCCTTCTCGACGGCGATCACGGCACGGTCCACACCGGCGCAGTAGCCCCGGGGGGCGGCGAGCAGGACGCGGCGGGGGCCAGTCGTAGCAGTCATGCCCACCATCGTAAGGCCGCGTCCAACAGGTCAGAGATCCACCGTTTGGCGAGACTGGAGGCCCGTGCGCGACGACGTGCGCGACAAACGGAGGCCCGATGTCCGCCCACACCGCTCCACCAGCCGGGGAAGAAGGACAGCCTCCCGCAGAAGAGGACACGCTGCGGCGCAGCCTCGGCTTCCGGGACCTCGTCGTCTACGGGCTCCTGTTCATCGCCCCGATGGCCCCCGTAGGCGTCTTCGGCACCCTCGACGCCAAGTCGCACGGCGCTGTCGCACTCGTGTACGTCGTCGCGACCGTCGCGATGGCGTTCACCGCGTTCAGCTACGCGCAGATGGTTCGGGTCGCCCCGCAGGCCGGCTCGGTCTTCACCTACGCGCGCGTGGGGCTCGGTGAGGCGCCGGGGTTCATCGCCGGGTGGATGGCGATGCTCGACTACCTGCTCATCCCGGCGGTCGCCTATCTCTTCTCCGGGATCGCGATGAACGCGCTGGTGCCGTCGGTGTCGCGCTGGGTGTGGACGGCGCTTGCCGTGATCATCACGACGCTCCTGAACCTGTGGGGCGTGCGGGCGGCGGCCCGGGTCGGCTTCGCGGTCCTGGCGATGGAGATCGTCGTGCTGCTCGTGTTCCTCGCGTCGGCGATCGTCGTACTCGTACGCGACGGGGCGGAGCGCGGCTGGCTGTCGCCGCTGACAGGGGACGGCTCGCGGGGCGCGTTCGCGCTGTCGGCGGTCGTCGGCGCGGTGTCCGTCGCCGTGCTGTCGTATCTGGGCTTCGACGCGATCGTGTCGTTCGCGGAGGAGGTCACGGGCGGCTCGGCGAAGGTGGCGCGGGCGGTGCTGTTCTGTCTGGCGCTCGCGGGTGTCCTGTTCATCGCGCAGACGTATCTCGTGGCGCTGCTCGAACCGGTGTCGTCGGCGGAGCTCGCCGCTGCCCCGGCCAAGCAGGGGTCCGCGTTCTACGACGCGATCGACGTGTCGGTCGGCAGGTGGCTGCACGACCTGGTGGCGCTCAGCAAGGCGATCGGCGCGGCGTTCGCGGCACTGGCCGGGCAGGCGGCGGCCGGGCGGCTGCTCTTTGCGATGGCCCGCGACCGGCGGCTGCCGAAGGCCCTGTCGCGGACGGACTCCGGGGTGCCGCGGGTCGCGCTGCTGTGCGCGGCGGTGGTGACGCTGGTGGCGGCGGTCTGGGCGGCCCGCAGGGACGACGGCCTCGACCATCTGGTCTCGGTGGTCGACATCGGCGCTCTCACGGCGTTCGTGCTGCTGCACGCGAGCGTGGTGGGCTGGTTCGTGGTGTGCGGCGCGGGGACATTCAGCTGGTGGCGGCATCTGATCGTGCCGGTGCTCGGCGCGGCCATCACGGTCGCCGTGATCGTGGAGGCGTCGGGCACGGCTCAGGTGGTGGGCGCGATCTGGCTGGCGGTGGGGCTCGTGGTGCTGGTGGCGCAGAGGGGGCGGCGGGGCGCACGGGTGGTCTGACGGGGCACGCGGGCGGTCTGACGGGACGTCCGGCTGCGGTGCGCGTACGGGCGCCGGCCCCCTCCCCGTACCCCCGGGCTCCGCCCCATCCCCGTACGCCCTCGTACGCCCTCCGTACGTCCTTCGCGTCACGGAGCGTTGTCGGTGGGTGCGGCTACGCTCACCGGCATGGCTGTGAATACGTCCGCGGACGCCCCGCTGCCCGTCGGGGAGGTGTCGCGGCTCATCGGGCGGTGGATCGACCGGCTCGGTGCCGTGTGGGTCGAGGGACAGATCACCCAGCTGTCCCGGCGCCCCGGCGCCGGCGTCGTGTTCCTGACGCTGCGCGATCCGTCGCACGACATCTCGGTCGGCGTCACCTGCTACCGGCAGGTGTTCGACGCGGTCGCTGACGTCGTGACGGAGGGCGCGCGCGTCGTCGTCCAGGCGAAGCCGGAGTGGTACGCGCCGCGCGGCCAGCTGTCGCTGCGGGCCTCCGAGATCAGACCGGTGGGGGTCGGTGAACTGCTCGCCAGGCTGGAGCGGTTGAAGAAGTCCCTGGCCGGCGAGGGGCTCTTCGCCCCGGAGCGCAAGAAGCCGCTGCCGTTCCTGCCGCAGCTCATCGGGCTCGTGTGCGGTCGCGCGTCGGCCGCCGAGCGCGACGTCCTGGAGAACGCGCGGCACCGCTGGCCCGCCGTCCGCTTCGAGGTGCGCAATGTGCCGGTCCAGGGCGTGCATGCCGTGCCGCAGGTGGTGCAGGCGGTCAAGGAGCTGGACTCGCTCGACGACGTCGACGTGATCATCGTGGCGCGCGGCGGCGGCAGCGTGGAGGACCTCCTGCCGTTCTCGGACGAGCAGCTGGTCCGGGCGGTCGCCGCCTGCCGTACGCCGGTCGTCTCGGCGATCGGCCACGAGCCGGACAACCCGCTCCTCGACCACGTCGCGGACCTGCGCGCCTCCACACCGACCGACGCGGCGAAGAAGGTCGTGCCGGACGTCGGCGAGGAGTACGAGCGGGTGCAGTGGCTGCGGGACCGGGCGCGGCGCAGCGTCGAGTCGTTCGTGGACCGGGAGGAGCGCGGGCTCAGGCAGGCCCTCGCCCGGCCGGTCATGGAGGACCCGCACCGCATGATCGAGGTGCGCGAGGAGCAGGTGACGGCGCTGGCCGAGCGCGGCCGGCGCACCCTCGGGCACCTCCTCGACCGCGCCGAGTCGGAGCTGTCGCACACGCACGCGCGCGTGGTGGCCCTGTCACCCGCCGCGACCCTCAAGCGGGGTTACGCGGTGCTGCAGAAGGCGGACGGGGACGTCGTGCGCGCCGCGGACGACGTGGCGGCGGACGAGGTGCTGCGGGCGCGGGTCGCCGAGGGCGAATTCACCGTACGGGTCGAGACCGGGAACCAGGAGAGCGCATGACCACGAAGACCGACGAGGCCGGGCTCGGCTACGAGCAGGCGCGGGACGAGCTGATCGAGGTCGTCCGGCGGCTGGAGGCGGGCGGCACGTCACTGGAGGAGTCGCTCGCGCTGTGGGAGCGGGGCGAGGAGCTGGCGAAGGTGTGCCGGCGCTGGCTGGACGGCGCGCGGGCGCGCCTGGACGCGGCGCTGGCGGAGACCGGGCCGGACGGGGGCGCGGACGACGAGAAGTGAGCGACGGGGAGGAGTGAGCGGCGGGCAGGAGTGAGCGGCGGGCAGGAGTGAGCGGCGGGGACCTGCGGACGGTGAGCGGGCCGAGACGCGGCGTCACGGGTTTGTGAAGCGGGTCACGGGGTTCCGGTTTTGGTTGAAAGTTAAACGGTGCCGACGTACTGTCGTGTGCATCGGCCGATCCGTTCGCAGCGTCGCGACGGACCGCCCGCACCCCCAGCACATACGTATCGAGAAGGTTGATCCATGTCTCTCGTTCTTGACCCCGCCGCCCAGGACCTGCTGTTCCGCGAGGCCCGCACCGCGAACACCTTCACCGACGAGCCGGTGACCGACGAGCAGGTCCAGGCGATCTACGACCTGGTCAAGTTCGGTCCGACGGCGTTCAACCAGTCGCCGCTGCGCATCACCCTGGTCCGCTCCCCCGAGGCCCGCGAGCGCCTCGTGCGGCACATGGCCGAGGGCAACCAGCCGAAGACGGCCTCCGCCCCGCTGGTCGCGATCCTCTCCGCGGACAACGAGTTCCACGAGGAGCTCCCGGCGCTCTTCCCGCACTTCCCGCAGGCCAAGGACGTCTTCTTCGCGGAGCGCCCCGTCCGTGAGGGTGCCGCCGCCCTGAACGCCACCCTGCAGGCCGCGTACTTCATCATCGGCGTCCGCGCCGCCGGCCTGGCCGCGGGCCCGATGACCGGCCTCGACTTCGCCGGTGTCCAGAAGGAGTTCCTGGACGACGACCACACCCCGCTGATGGTCATCAACATCGGCAAGCCGGGCGACGACGCCTGGTTCCCGCGCTCCCCGCGCCTGGAGCACGACCAGGTCATCACCACGGTCTGAGTGCTCCCGCCGAGCACTCCCTCCGAGTGCTCCCGCACGCGTGACGAGAAAGGCCCCCCGGCCACAGCCGAGGGGCCTTTCCCATGCGCCGGAGTGCCTGAAAGCCCTGAAAACCCCGAAATCCCGTGCGCCGGGATCCCTGGAATACCTACTTCGTCCGCAGCGCCCCGGCCATCTTCGTCAGCTGCGCGAACGACGCCGTACCGGTCACGACGGTCGTCGACTTGTCGCCCTTGAGCACCAGGGCGTCGTACTGGCCGCCCTTGTAGCGCCGCCAGGTCTCGCCGCCGATGCGCTGCGTCTCGCTGGTCTCGGTGGCGCCCTGGCTGGCCCGGTCGATGAAGGCCGACGCCTTCTCCGTGGACTGCTCGACGCCCACGTACTGGCCGTCGGCGTCGTGGAAGCCGAGGTGCCAGGCGTCGAAGTCCGAGCCCTGGAACCGCACCGACGTCGCCTTCCAGGACTTCGCCAGCCCCTCGGGCGCCGCCACCGGGTACGGCGCGGCGCGCCGCGCCGTCAGCAGCTCCACGCGGTAGTCCACGCGCTTCACCGGCGGAGTGCCGGAGTCGTCGTGCGGGACGAACATGTAGATGCCTGCCGCCGCGAGCACGGTCGCGCCCATCGAGAGGACCAGACTTCCCACGGTCTTCTTGCCTTTGGTACCTGCCACGCCCCCATCGTCGCAGGTACGTGAGCGATCACCGCACGTGGGCCCGGTCTGCTCAAACGTGGGGCCCTCTGCTCATTTTGTCAGCCTGACGATAGAGTCTGGGCATCACCCTCATCCGGCCGTCGTCGTATCAGAAAGGTGCGTCTCGATGACCGAGCATCACCAGCTGCCGTCCGAACTCGAAGTCCCCGCGGAGGCTCCCGACCGGAACCTCGCCCTGGAACTCGTCCGGGTCACCGAGGCCGCGGCCATGGCCGCCGGCCGCTGGGTCGGCCGCGGCGACAAGAACGGGGCGGACGGCGCCGCCGTGCGCGCCATGCGGACCCTCGTCTCCACCGTCTCGATGAACGGCGTCGTCGTCATCGGTGAGGGTGAGAAGGACGAAGCCCCGATGCTCTACAACGGGGAGCGCGTCGGGGACGGGACGAGCGCCGAGGTCGACATCGCCGTTGACCCGATCGACGGCACCACGCTCTGCGCCAAGGGCATGCCGAACGCCGTCGCGGTCCTGGCCGCCGCCGACCGCGGCACCATGTTCGACCCGTCCGCCGTCTTCTACATGGACAAGCTGGTCGCGGGCCCCGAGGCCGCCGACTACGTGGACATCAACGCCCCGGTGGCGGTCAACATCCGCCGCATCGCCAAGGCCAAGGGCGCCTCCCCCGAGGACGTCACGGTCGTCATCCTGGACCGGCCGCGCCACGAGGGCATCATCAAGGAGGTCCGCGAGGCCGGCGCCCGGATCAAGCTGATCTCCGACGGCGATGTCGCGGGCTCCGTGCTCGCGGTGCGCGAGGACAGCGGCGTCGACCTGCTCCTGGGCATCGGCGGCACCCCCGAGGGCATCATCTCGGCGTGCGCCATCAAGTGCCTCGGCGGTGTCATCCAGGGCAAGCTGTGGCCCAAGGACGACGCGGAGCGCCAGCGGGCGATCGACGCGGGCCACGACCTGGACCGGGTCCTGTCGACGAACGACCTGGTATCCGGCGAGAACGTGTTCTTCGTCGCCACCGGCATCACGGACGGCGAGCTGCTGCGCGGTGTGCGCTACCGCGCCGAGAGCGCCACGACGTCCTCGCTGGTGATGCGCTCCAAGTCGGGCACGATCCGTCAGATCGACTCGCAGCACCGGCTGTCGAAGCTGCGCGCGTACAGTGCGATCGACTTCGACCGCGCCAAGTAGGTCACGCGCGGCAGGTTGTTTCCGCTATGCGTTCGGGGCGCCCTTTGTGCGGAGGGGCGCCCCATTCGCGTATCGGGAGGGTGGTCAGCCGGCCGCGCGGATCTGGTCGACCGCGCTCGTCGCCTTCTGGAGCTCGACCTCGCGCCGGCGCCTGCGGGCGAGCACCACGCGGCGCTCGGCGGCGGTGAGGCCGCCCCACACCCCGTAGGGCTCGGGCTGAAGGAGTGCGTGCTCGCGGCACTCGACCATCACGGGGCAGCGGGCGCAGACGCGCTTGGCCGCCTCCTCGCGGGACAGGCGGGCCGCGGTCGGCTCCTTGGACGGGGCGAAGAAAAGGCCGGCTTCGTCGCGCCTGCACACGGCCTCCGTATGCCACGGGGCGTCCTGGTCCCGATCTCGCACTGGCCCCCGCTGCGGGGGGACGGCGGCGACCTGCAGGGACTGATGCGGCGGATGCAGCACGGCCTACTCCTGACGACGGCTTCGCGAGCGAGCGACGATGCAGCAACCTCTACCCGCTGTGTGCGCGCCTATGCACTGAGTTCCGAAGGACGGGAGTTCCCCGGCCACCGGCCGCCGTGCTTGTGCCGCGCGCCCCTCGCGCGTCCGCCGTCCCGGAGGCGGGTCAGCCGTCGAGGTGTTTGCGCATGCGGTCGTGCAGATCGCGCAGGCGCTTGCCGCGCTTGGGCTTGGCCTCGATGTTGCCGAGGACCGCGAGGCCGTCGACGTACACGACGGGCGCGTCCGGGTCGGCCGAGTCGAGCGTGTGCACCTCGAAGTTGCCGAGGACACCGCCGCCGCTGCCGCGCAGCGAGATGTTCTCCGGAACACGGACCTCCACGTTCCCGAAGACGGAGATGGCCTTGATCACGACCTGCTGGTACTCGAAGATCGCCTCGCTGAGGTCGATCTCGATGTTCCCGAAGACGGCGTACGCGTGCGTCCTGCGGCCCACGCGCCAGCGGCCCTTGCGGGCCGAGGTGCTGAAGACGGCGACCAGGTTCTCGTCGGCGACCGCGGGGACCGCGCCCGTGGCGGGGCGGTTCGGGGCCGGCGACGAGATCGCGGGCCGGTGCTGCGTGTGGGCGCCGGGCAGGTCTCTGACGAGCGGCTCCAGCTCGGCGTGGGTCTTGGCGCGGTACACCCCGTCGATCCGCTCGGAGTGCTCCTCAGCGGTGAGCCGGCCCTCCGCCAGGGCCTCGCGCAGGATCTCCGCGGTGCGGTCGCGGTCGGCATCGGAGGCACGCAGATCGGTCTGCGGCGCGGGCTGCTCGGAGCGCTTCTCAAGGTCCACCGGGCCAGCGTACCCAAACGCGATAGATCGCGACTAGAGGGCGGCAGCGCGAACTGAGCCTTACCTCACAGGCTCGGCCGTGCCGTCAGGTTCTACGCTGGTTGGCGCTGCCAACGGATGCCAGCTGCCACCGGCCGAAAGAGGAATGGGCGAGATGCCTGAGTTCGCGTACACCGATCTGCTCCCCCAGGGCGAGGACACCACCCCGTACCGACTGGTGACCACGGAGGGCGTCTCCACCGCCGAGGGGCCGGACGGCCGTACGTTCCTGAAGGTCGAGCCGGAGGCGCTGCGCAAGCTCGCCGAAGAGGCGATCCACGACATCCAGCACTACCTGCGCCCGGCCCACCTCGCGCAGCTGCGCCGCATCGTCGACGACCCGGAGGCGTCGGGCAACGACAAGTTCGTCGCGCTCGACCTGCTGAAGAACGCGAACATCGCGGCGGCCGGCGTGCTCCCGATGTGCCAGGACACCGGCACCGCGATCGTCATGGGCAAGCGCGGCCAGAACGTCCTCACGGAGGGCGGCGACGAGGCGGCCCTCTCCCGCGGCATCTACGACGCGTACAAGAACCTCAACCTGCGCTACTCGCAGATGGCCCCGCTGAACATGTGGGACGAGAAGAACACCGGCTCGAACCTGCCGGCGCAGATCGAGCTGTACGCGGCCGACGGCGGCGCCTACAAGTTCCTGATCATGGCCAAGGGCGGCGGCTCGGCCAACAAGTCCTTCCTCTACCAGGAGACGAAGGCGGTCCTCAACGAGGGCTCGATGATGAAGTTCCTGGAGGAGAAGATCCGTTCGCTCGGTACGGCGGCCTGCCCGCCGTACCACCTGGCGATCGTCGTCGGCGGCACGTCCGCCGAGTACGCGCTGAAGACCGCGAAGTACGCCTCCGCGCACTACCTGGACGAGATCCCCGCCGAGGGCTCCGAGCTCGGCCACGGCTTCCGTGACAAGGAGCTGGAGGAGAAGGTCTTCGAGCTGACGCAGAAGATCGGCATCGGCGCGCAGTTCGGCGGCAAGTACTTCTGCCACGACGTGCGCGTGGTGCGCCTGCCGCGGCACGGCGCGTCCTGCCCGGTCGCGATCGCCGTGTCCTGCTCGGCCGACCGCCAGGCCGTCGCGAAGATCACCGCCGAGGGCGTCTTCCTGGAGCAGCTGGAGACGGACCCGGCGCGCTTCCTGCCGGAGACCACGGACGAGCACCTGTCCTCCGAAGAGGACGTCGTCAAGATCGACCTGAACCAGCCGATGGACGCCGTCCTCGCCGAGCTGACGAAGTACCCGGTCAAGACCCGCCTCTCCCTGACCGGCCCCCTGGTCGTGGCCCGCGACATCGCCCACGCCAAGATCAAGGCGCGGCTCGACGCCGGCGAGGACATGCCCCAGTACCTGAAGGACCACCCGGTCTACTACGCCGGCCCGGCGAAGACCCCCGAGGGTTATGCCTCCGGCTCCTTCGGCCCGACGACGGCCGGCCGCATGGACTCCTACGTCGAGCAGTTCCAGGCGGCAGGCGGCTCCATGGTGATGCTCGCCAAGGGCAACCGCTCCCAGCAGGTCACCGACGCCTGTGACGCACACGGCGGCTTCTACCTCGGCTCCATCGGCGGCCCGGCCGCCCGCCTCGCGCAGGACTGCATCAAGAAGATCGAGGTCCTGGACAACGAGGAGGACGGCATGGAGGCCGTCTGGAAGATCGAGGTCGAGGACTTCCCGGCGTTCGTCGTCGTGGACGACAAGGGCAACGACTTCTTCAAGGACCCGGCCCCGGCCCCGACGTTCACCAGCATCCCGGTGCGCGGCCCCGGCCTCGCGTAACACCTGACGCACGGCGCAAGGGCCGCCCCGCCGACTTCACGGCGGGGCGGCCCTTGTGCTGTCTGCCGGAAGGTCAGGCGAACCGCTGGCCCGCCGAGCCGTCGCAGTTCTGGAGCCGTACGTTGTCCTTCGCCGAGGCGAGGGTCAGGCACAGGCCCGTCGAGGCGGCCGGGCGCAGGGTGTCGCCCTGGCGGACGAACTGCTGGTTGGTGCCGCCGTGGCAGTTCCACAGGACGAGGGCCGTGCCCGCCTGGTAGGCGCTGCCGGGGACGTCCACGCAGCGGTCCTGGGTGAGTTCGGAGTGCAGGGACCGGCCGGCCGTGTCGTACCACCAGCCCTGGTTACGGGTTCCCGAGCAGTCCCAGCCGATGACGGCCGTGTTGTTCGCGCTGCTCGCGCCCTTGGCGTCGGCGCACGTGCCGGTGCCCGCGTTCTTGAGTGGCCGGTACGCGTCGTCCCAGCCGCCCTTGTAGAGCTTGGGGGTGCCGGTGCCGGCCGGATCGGCGCAACCTGCCTCCTGGTAGCCGGAGTTGTAGAGCTGGGTGAGGCAGGAGGCGAAGGCGCCGTGGCCGCGCACGTTCGGGTGGAAGGACTGGCGCACGGAGTTGGAGTCGGGCGGGAACGGGTTGGAGATGTCCACGTAGAGGCCGCGGGCCCAGGTGTCCTCCATGCAGACTTCGTGGCCGTGGAAGAGTCGGGAGTTGTCGAGGTAGACGGCGCCGGACTCCTGGGCGGCCTTGCGCATGCCGCGTTCGAAGGCGGGCACGGCGGCGTTGCGGCCCCAGGCGGCGTCGGAGTCGTAGCCGAGGCAGCCGCCGGGGAGCTTGCCGGGGAAGCCGGGGTTGTCGTGGATGTCGGGGCCGATGGGGCTGGGGTAGCCCATGACGACGAGCTTGTAGTCGCTGTCGGCGTAGCCCGCGCCGCGCATCACGGTCTTCAGGTCGGCGACGGTCGCCTCGACCTTGGGCACGAGCCCGTCGACCCTGGCCTGCCAGCCCGGCGCGTACTTGGGCTCGCACGGGCCCTGGAGGGTGAGGTAGCGGGTCACGCAGTCGGTCATGACGGGCCCGAACTGCAGGTCGTCGTTGGCTCCCGCGACGAGCACGATCATCTTGATCTTCGTGTTGCGCGCCTTGATGGCCAGGTTGTCGCTCTGCACCAGCTCGTCGGCGTACTGCTTGCTGCCGCCGATGCGGATGTTGCCGGTGTACGCGCCCGAGCAGGAGACGTTGTACGTCACGTCGGCCGGGATCCCGGTGCGGTGGATGGCGGAGTCGGGCGAGCGGTGGCACCAGTTGTCCGGGCCGTTCGTGCCGGCCTCGTACGTGCCGACGCCCTCCCCCGAGATCTCGCTGTCCCCGAGCGAGATGAGGGCGGTCCTGCGGTCGGCGAGGGGCCGTTCGGCCGGGTCCCCGTAGAGCTTGGTGGCCTCGGCCGCGCGGATCTTCTCCAGGTCCGGCGGGAGCGGGCCGGCGGCCGCGGCGACGGGTGCCGCGGACGCGGTCGGCACGGTCAGGCCGACGAGTGCGGCGGCCGTCGCCGCGACAACGGCGACGGCGCATCTGATGCTGGGTCTGGTGCGGTGCAGGACGTTCATGACGCCTCCCCGGTTTGGGTGTTACCCGAGGTATTTACTGGCGAGTAAGAGACTTGGGAATAGCGAGAACAAGACAAGTGCTCACGTTTCACGAGGGATACGGAGGGATGACGATGACGACGGCGATGGATGACGACGGCGGCGACAGCGGCCGGTACCGGATCGAGCACGACTCCATGGGCGAGGTACGGGTCCCCGCGAACGCCAAATGGCGGGCCCAGACGCAGCGGGCCGTGGAGAACTTCCCCATCTCGGGCCAGCGCCTCGAGCGCGCCCACATCGAGGCGCTCGCCCGCATCAAGGCGGCCGCGGCCCATGTGAACGCCGAGCTCGGGGTCGTGGACAAGGACATCGCGCAGGCGATCGCGGAGTCGGCCGGCGAGGTCGCCGACGGGCGCTGGGACGACCAGTTCCCCGTGGACGTCTTCCAGACCGGCTCCGGCACGTCGTCCAACATGAACACCAACGAGGTCCTCGCGACTCTCGCGACGGAGCGCCTCGGCCGCGACGTCCACCCGAACGACCATGTGAACGCGTCCCAGTCCTCGAACGACGTCTTCCCGTCGTCGATCCACATCGCGGCCACCGCCGCCGTCACCCATGACCTGATCCCGGCGCTCAGCCATCTGCGGGGGGCCCTGGAGCGCAAGTCGGAGGAGTTCGCCGACGTCGTGAAGTCGGGGCGCACGCACCTCATGGACGCGACACCGGTGACCCTCGGGCAGGAGTTCGGCGGGTACGCGGCGCAGGTCGCGTACGGCGTCGAGCGCCTGCAGGCCTCGCTGCCGCGCCTGGCCGAACTGCCGCTCGGGGGAACGGCGGTGGGCACGGGGATCAACACGCCGCCCGGGTTCTCGGCCGCCGTCATCGCGGAGGTGGCGCGGACCACGGGCCTGCCGCTGACCGAGGCGCGCAACCACTTCGAGGCGCAGGGCGCGCGCGACGGCGTCGTGGAGACGAGCGGGCAGCTGCGGACCATCGCCGTCGGCCTGACGAAGATCGCCAACGATCTGCGCTGGATGGCGTCGGGACCCCGCACCGGACTGGCCGAGATCAGCCTGCCGGACCTCCAGCCGGGCTCGTCGATCATGCCGGGCAAGGTGAATCCGGTCATTCCCGAGGCGGTGCTCATGGTCGCCGCCCAGGTCACGGGGAACGACGCGACGGTCGCCGCCGCGGGCGCCGCGGGGAACTTCGAGCTGAACGTCATGCTGCCGGTCATCGCCAAGAACGTCCTGGAGTCGATCAGGCTGCTCGCCAACGTCGCGCGCCTGCTCGCCGACCGGACCGTGGACGGCGTCACCGCGCACCGCGAGCGCGCCCGCGAGTACGCCGAGTCGTCGCCGTCCGTGGTGACCCCGCTGAACAAGTACATCGGCTACGAGGAGGCCGCGAAGGTGGCCAAGAAGTCGCTGGCCGAGCGCAGGACGATCCGCGAGGTCGTCCTGGAGGGCGGCTACGTGGAGCGCGGCGACCTCACGGTCGAGCAGCTCGACGAGGCGCTGGATGTCCTGCGGATGACGCGCCCGTAACAGGGTTCGGCGACTGACCGAATTCGTGACGCGCACCGCGGCGTCACGTGTCGGGGGCACCTAATATCTGTCCATGACGGACCGGACGAGCATTCTGGCAGGTGAGACCGACGGCAGCGTTGGGCGCTGGGCGCCCGGCAGCCGGATTCTGTGGCGGTACCGGACGAACGGCGGGGAGGGCTTCCACATCTGCCGCCCCGTCACGGTCGTCGAGGACAGCGCCGAGCTGCTCGCCGTGTGGCTGGCACCCGGCACCGAGTGCGTGAGACCGGTCCTGGCCGACGGCACACCGGTGCACGAGGAGCCCCTGGCCACCCGGTACACGAAGCCGCGCACCGTCCTGCGCGACCGGTGGTTCGGCACCGGCGTCCTGAAGCTGGCGCGGCCCGGCGAGCCCTGGTCGGTGTGGCTGTTCTGGGAGCCGGGCTGGCGGTTCAGGAACTGGTACGTGAACCTGGAGCAGCCGCGGGTGCGGTGGGCCGGCGGCGTGGACTCCGAAGATCACTTCCTTGACCTGTCGGTCTACGCGGACCGCACCTGGCGCTGGCACGACGAGGACGAGTTCGCGCAGGCGCAGATCGCGGGCCTGATGAGCGCGGCGCAGGCCGCATCCGTACGCAGAGCGGGGCGCGCCGCGGTCGAGGTGATCGAGGACTGGGGGCACCCGTTCCCCGATGGCTGGCAGCACTGGCGGCCCGATCCTGCGTGGCCGGTTCCCGCGCTTCCGGGTGACTGGAACCGTACGCCCGCGCATGTGTCCTCATGAGACCCTTGATGCGCCCCCGTGGTTCAAACGTAGGATCGTCCTCCGCAAGTGCACACAGGTACAACTCTTCGTGCTTGCAGCAGGTCTGACACGATGTCAACGAGGTCATCGAGGGGCGGCGGGACCGTGAGTCACGGCAGCGAGGGGTACGAGACGTACGGGAGCGGCCGCCGGACCCCGGCGCCGGACCGTACGGGCCAGGCCGAGGCCTTCGACGCCATCGGCGCCCGCTACGACGACGCCTTCCCGCACAAGGAGGGCCAGTTGGCCGCGGTGGACGCGCTGCTCGCAGGCCTGGCACCCGGCTCGCGCGTGCTCGAGGTCGGCTGCGGCACCGGAGTTCCGACGAGCCGTCAACTGGCCGACGCGGGGCACTTTGTGGTCGGCGTGGACCTGTCGGCCGGCATGCTGGAACTCGCCCGCAAGAATGTCCCTGAGGCCGAGTTCCATCAGCTGGACCTCGCCTCTTTGAGACCCGAACGGGGCCAGAAGCAGGGCGAGTTGGGCGAGTTCGACGCCGTCACCTGCTTCTTCACGCTGCTGATGCTGCCGCGCACCGAGATCCCCGCAGCGCTGCGGCTGCTGCGCTCGATGCTCCGGCCGGGCGGGCTGCTCGCCCTGTCGATGGTCGAGGCCGATCTGGACGACGCCGAAATTCCGTTCCTGGGGCACACAATCCGGGTATCGGGACTCCTGCGGGACGAGCTGCGCCAGGCCGTACGCGACGCGGGACTGGAGATCACCGGCGAGCACACGTACGCGTACGCTCCGGCGAGCACCGAAGTACCACCCGAACACCAGCTGTTCTTCAACTGCCGGCGTGCCGGGAAGTGAAGCGGCACGTCGTTAGGCGCGCAGCCCAGGACGGACGGATTCGAAACGCGTGACGGAGCACCCCACCTCCCACGAGGGCCGCCGGCCGGCCGCCCGCCCCGCCGCCCCCGCGGACCCCCGCGGGGCCCTGAGGCGCGCCTCCGACGCGCTCCCCGCACAACAGGGGCGCCCCGGAGCGACCGCGTCCGCCGACGACGCCGATCCCGCGCGCCGGGCGCCCGCGCCGGGCGCCTCCGCACCGCGCGGCGCCGCGCCCGAGCACTCCGGAGCAGCGCCCGCACCCGAGCCACCACGTCGTGAGAGCAGTGGCGGTGGCGTGCCCGGGCGGCGCAAGCCCGGTTCCGCTTCCGGGGACGCCGGCAGCGTGCCCGAACACGCCCTGTCGGACGCCGGACCGGACGATCCCCACCGGCCGAGGCCCGTGCCCGACCGCCGGAGCGGACAGCCGCGCCCGCCGGGGACACCCGTCCCGATGCGGCGGGACGGGGACCGGCTGCGCTTCGTGGGCGCCGCGACCCGGCGGATCGCCCGCGGGATAGACCTCGACGAGATCGTCATGGGCCTGTGCCGCGCGTCCGTGCCCACGTTCTCGGACGTGATCCTGGTCTATCTGCGGGACCCGCTGCCGGTCGGCGACGAGCGGCCCAGCGGGCCCGTCGTGCTGCGGCTGCGCAGGACGGACCGGCTGCGCCTCATCGAGGAGGGCGCCGAGGATCCGGACACCGACGGCGGCGGACTCCTGACGATGGCGGCCGGCACCGCCCAGGGCGACCCCGTCACCGCCGAGCTGTGCGAAGTGCGGACCGGCGGCGCGCTCGCCGAGGTACTGCGGGGCGTACGGCCCGTGTTCGCGGACTCGCCCGCCGCCCTGGCCGCGCTGCCGGAGCTGCTCGGCGAGGACCCGGACCTCGCCCTGCCCACCGGGCAGCGGGCGATCCTCGCGCCGCTGCGCGGGCGCCGCCGGGTCATCGGCGCGGCCGTCTTCCTGCGCCGCCCCGAGCGCCACGCGTTCGAGAACGACGACCTGCTGGTCGCGGGGCAGCTCGCCACGCACAGCGCGCTCGGCATCGACAAGGCCGTCCTGTACGGCCGCGAGGCGTACATCGCCGACGAACTCCAGCGCACGATGCTGCCCGAGACGCTGCCGCGGCCCACGGGCGTGCGCCTCGCGTCCCGGTATCTGCCGGCCGCGGAGACCGCGCGCGTGGGCGGCGACTGGTACGACGCGATCCCGCTGCCGGGCAGCCGAGTCGCCCTCGTCGTGGGCGACGTCATGGGCCACTCCATGACGTCCGCCGCGATCATGGGCCAGCTGCGTACGACCGCGCAGACCCTCGCCGGCCTCGACCTGCCGCCGCAGGAGGTCCTGCACCACCTGGACGAGCAGGCCCAGCGCCTCGGCAGCGACCGCATGGCGACCTGCCTGTACGCCGTCTACGACCCGGTCTCGCACCGCATCACCATCGCCAACGCGGGCCACCCGCCGCCGGTCCTGCTGCATCTGGGCGGCCGCGCCGAGGTACTGCGCGTCCCGCCGGGCGCGCCGATCGGTGTCGGCGGGGTCGACTTCGAGGCGGTCGAGCTGGACGCCCCGGCGGGCGCGACGCTCCTCCTCTACACGGACGGTCTGGTCGAGTCGCGGCTGCGGGACGTGTGGACCGGGATAGAGCAGCTGCGCGAGCGGCTCGCCGCGACGGCCCAGCTGACCGGCCCCGACCATCCTCCGCCCCTTGAGGCGCTGTGCGACGAGGTCCTCGACATGCTCGGCCCGGGCGACCGGGACGACGACATCGCGCTGCTCGCGGCGCGGTTCGACGGGATCGCGCCGAGCGACGTCGCGTACTGGCTGCTCGAGCCCGAGGACGCGGCGCCGGGCCGGGCCCGCCGCCTGGCGCGCAGCGCGCTCGCCCGGTGGGGCCTGGAAGAGCTGACCGACTCGGTGGAGCTCCTCGTCAGCGAAGTCGTGACGAACGCCGTGCGGTACGCGTCCCGGCCCGTCACGCTGCGCCTGCTGCGGACCGATGTGCTGCGCTGCGAGGTCGGCGACGACGTGCCGCAGCTGCCGCGGCTGCGGCAGGCCCGCGCCACCGACGAGGGCGGGCGCGGCCTGTATCTGGTCAACAGGCTGGCGCGGCGCTGGGGCGCGACGCGGCTGAGCACCGGGAAGGTCGTGTGGTTCGAGCTGCCGCACGGGAACGGCACCGCCTGAACCTGGATATGCGAGTGGGCCCGGAACCGTACGGCTCCGGGCCCACTCGCGTGCGTCACTGTCAGCCGGTCAGGCCGCGTGGCTTGTGACTGCCCGAGTCGTCCGGGTTCTCCGGGACTCCGAAGGTCGGCGACGAGGGATCCGTCGGGGGCGTGACGCCGCCTGACGGCTCGTCGGTCGGCGGGGTGGTCTGCGGGGTCGACTCCGGGGCGCTCGGCGTCGTCGGCGGAGTGGACTCCGGGGTGCTCGGGGTGTCCGACGACGGGGTGGACTGCTCGGTGCTCGGCGTGTCCTGCGGGGTGGACGGCACCTCGACGGCCGCGCCCATGTCCGTGTCGAGGTCGAACTCGGCCGTGGGGCTGGTCGAGTTGAAGGTGTACTGGGCCCAGATGCGGGCCGGGAAGCTGCCGCCGTCGACGCGGGGCAGACCGCCGGCGCCCTTCATCGAGACGTGCGCGCCCGCCTCCGAGGTCTTCAGCGCGCCCTCGCCGAACAGGCCCACCGAGGTGACCAGATCCGGTGTGTAGCCGGTGAACCAGGCCGACTTGTTGTCGTCGGAGGTACCGGTCTTGCCCGCCACCTTCTGGCCGTCGCGGGCCGGATTGTCACGCACCGAGGTCTTCGCCGTACCGTCGTCGACCACGCCGGTCAGGACCGAGGTGACGGAGTCCGCGGCACCGCGGCTGATCACCTGGTTGCCGATCGCGTCCGGCAGCGGGACGTCCTGGCCCTGCTTGGACACGGACTTCACGATCTGCGGAGTGACCTGCTTGCCGTGGTTGTCGAGCGTCGCGTAGACACCGGCCATCTCCATCGGGCTCGCGCCCATGGTGCCCAGGGTCTGCGCCGGGTACGGCTTGAGGTCGGCGTCGTCCATGCCGAGCTTCTTGGCCGTCGCCATGACCTGGTCCATGCCGACATCGACGCCCATCTGCGCGAAGACGGAGTTGATGGACTTGTTCATTGCGGTCTGCACGGTGACCGGGCCGTAGCTGTGGTCGTCCTCGTTCGGCGGGGCGAAGCCGACCTTCTGTCCGTCGCTGACGACCGGCCGCTTGTTGGTGCCGTCGTAGATCGTGCTCGCCTTGATCGACTGCCCGTTCTGCGTCGTGGCGTTGTTCTCCAGGGCGGCCGCGAGGATCAGCGGCTTGAAGGTGGACGCCGGCTGGTAGTCGGTGCGGGTCGCGTTGTTGACGTAGTGCTTGCTGAGCCCTTCACCTCCGTACAGCGCGAGGACCTTGCCAGTCTTCGGGTCGACCGAGGCGGCACCGGCCTGTACCCGGGAGTCGGCCTTCTTGCTCTTCGGGTTCAGGTTGTCGGTCAACTGCTGCCTGACCGACTTCTCCAGCTGCTTCTGCTTCTTGCGGTCGACGTTGAGGGTGACCGCGTAGCCGCCCGCGTCGAACTGCGCCTCGGTGAGGTTCAGGTCCTTCATCACCTCGGCCTTGGCGGCGGTGTAGAGGTAGCCCTCCTGGCCCTCGAGCCCTGCGGCGGCCTTCGGCGCCTTCGGCTTGGGGAACGTCATGCCCTTGCGCTCGCTCGCGCTGAGCCAGTGCATGTCGACCATGTTGTCCAGGACGTAGTTCCAGCGGGCCTTGGCGAGCTTCTTGCCGGTGTCCGAGGCGACGCCCCAGTCGTACTGGTTCGGGGCCTGGAGCAGCGCCGCGAGATACGCACCCTGCTCCACGGTGAGTTTCTTGGCGTCGACGTGGTAGTAGGCCTGGGCGGCGGCCTGGATGCCCCACGAACTGCGGCCGTAGAAGCTGGTGTTGATGTAGCCCGCGAGGATGTCCTCCTTGGACTTCTTGCGGTCCACCTTCAGCGAGATGACCAGTTCCTTCAGCTTGCGCGTGACGGTTTGGTCCTGCGTGAGGTAGTAGTTCTTCACGTACTGCTGGGTGATCGTCGAACCACCCTGCTTGCCCTTGCCGGTGACCGTGTTGATCACACCGCGGGCGGTGCCCTTCAGGTCGATGCCCTTGTCCTTGTAGAACGTCTTGTTCTCAGCGGCGACGAAGGTGTGCTGCACGCCCGTGGGCACCTCGGAGAGGTCCACTATCTCGCGGTTGACCTGGCCGACACGGGCCATGGTCGTGCCGTCGCTGTACTTGTAGACGTTGCTCTGCCGCATCGCGTCCGGGTTGCCCTCGGGGACGTCGATCACCAGGTAGAGCACGATGAACGCGCCCATGCACAGCAGCACAAACCCGAAGAACGCCCCCAGGATCTTCTTCCAGGTGAAGAAGCGGCGTATGCCTGTCCGCCGGGTGGACGAGCCCCCGCGCGCCGCCCGGCGCGCGCCGCCGCGCTGCCGTGCTCGTCTCTCGTCCGCTCGACCCATGGCTCCCGGTACTCCGCTTCTAGTCGCTGACACGTCCGCGCGCCCACGGCGCACTTCACACTCATCGGTGCTGAATCAGCTCATGAAGCTAACACCGCACCTAAGGGCAAAAGGATGTCGATCCGGGCATTTCCGGACGTGACAATCAGCACCTACCCCATGGGAACCGACGAGCGAGGGGCTCGGATGGTTGCGTGATTCTCGATCGTGTGAACCGGATCGCACCAGACAGTACGGGTTCGCGCGTCCTACGATGATGGCCTCGGCACCAGTCCATGGGAGGCGCGAGATGTCCGCAGCACCAGTCCATGGGAGGCGCGAGATGTCCGCAGCACCTGTCGAGTACACCTGCCCCGAGCCCCAGTCGACCCCTCGTCCGCTGACGCTGCTCGAGCAGGCCGACAAGCTCACGGATCAGCTCCCTGGCTATCGGGTCGAGATCCTCGGAGGCGTGCTCACTGTCACCCCACCCCCTGACCTCGCCCACGCGAGGGCTCTGTCCCGCCTCAGGCGCCCGTTCGTCGCGGCCGGCCTGGACGGCGGCGAGACCGAGCTCCTTGAGGGCGTCGGCCTGTGGCTCCCGGACGGCCCCGAGGACTTCGCCGTACCGGACCTCTGCGTGATCGACGCGGACGCAGAGGATCACCTGGTCGAACACAATTGCTACGACCCGGTGTCCTTCCGCCTCGTTCTCGAGGTGACCTCCGGCAACTACCGCAACGACCTCCAGACCAAGGTCGTCGCCTACGGCAACGCGAAGGTCCCGGTCTACGTGATCGTCGACCGCAAGCACAACCGCCTGCACGTCCTGACCGAGCCCATCGAGAACGGATACGGCAGCCACCGCCTCCACGCTCCCGGCCAGCAGGTCACGCTCCCGGAATCCCTCGGCGCCGAGGTCACGCTCGACGTGACCGAGGTCCTCTCGGCAGCCACCGCCGTCACACCACAGCACTGAGCCCCCCCCCAGATCGCCTCGCCATGCTCCAGCGCCCGGTTCACGGAGCAACACTTCGTGGCGCTCGACGAGGAGCGCAAGGCGGCCATGGTCAGCAATCTGCTCGCGAGCAGGTCACCATGATGCGGCCGGACGGCCTGCGCACCGAGTAACACTCCCTGCCGGTAGGGGACTTGCCCCCAAGAGCTGGGGTCACAGCACCCGTACCGGCAGCGGCCGCACCGCCTCGCGCAGGGCCGCGGCCAGCTCCTCGTACTCCGCACCGCGCGCGGCGCCCGTCCGCATGGCGAGGGCGATGCGGCGGGTCGGCGCCGGGTCCTCGAAGAACCCGGTGAGCAGCTGGCTGCTGCGACTGGCCTCCACGGCGAGCGCGGTGCGCGGCAGCAGCGTCACGCCGAGCCCGCCCGCGACCAGCTGGACCAGCGTGGACAGGCCGGCCGCCGTCGTGGTCACCGGGGCGTCCGCGCGGCCGGCCTCGCGGCAGATGTCGAGCGCCTGGTCACGCAGGCAGTGCCCCTCGTCGAGCAGCAGCAGCCGCAGCTCGCGCAGCGCCTCGCGCGGGATGCCCTCGCGGCCCCCGAGCCAGTGGTCGAGCGGCGTGACGAGCACGAAGTCCTCGTCGAACAGGGGCAGTTCGGTGACGCCGGGCATCCCGAGCGGCACGGCGAGAAGCAGCAGATCGAGCCGCCCCGCCGCGAGCCCTTCGAGCAGGGACGACGTCTGCTCCTCGTGGACCTGGAGGTCCAGGTCCGGGTACCTCTCGTGGACGAGGCGCAGGACGGCCGGCAGGAGGTAGGGCGCGACGGTGGGGATGACGCCGAGGCGGAGCGCTCCCGTGAACGGCGCTCGTACCGCCTCGGCCTCCTCCATCAGGGCGCCCACCTCGTCGAGCACGGCCTTCGCGCGCACCGCGAGCCGCTCGCCCTCGGGCGAGAGCAGCACCTTGCGGGTCGTGCGTTCGAGCAGGGTCACGCCGAGGCACTCCTCCAGGGCGGACACGGCGCCGGAGAGCGCGGGCTGGCTCATGCCGATCGCGGCGGCGGCGTCCCGGAAGTGCAGATGCTCGGCGACGGCGGCGAAGGCTCGCAGCTGCGCGAGGCTCGGCTGTCGCCGCTTGGTGCTGGCCACGGTCACTCCCCTTACCTAGGGCTACTGATAGCTGGGTCCGATCAACACAACCGAGTCTAGCTATTTCCATAATCAATGCACCCTGTGCCACGATCGGGCCCAGTCCAACCCCCTTGGAAAGCCCCCAAAAAGGGCCCCTCCATGCTGCAAGGAGTAGTGCGTGCTCACTGTCGGTGACAAGTTCCCCCAGTTCGACCTGACTGCCTGTGTCTCCCTGGAGAAGGGCAAGGAGTTCGAGCAGATCGACCACAAGACCTACGAGGGCAAGTGGAAGATCGTCTTCGCGTGGCCCAAGGACTTCACCTTCGTGTGCCCGACCGAGATCGCCGCGTTCGGCAAGCTGAACGACGAGTTCGCCGACCGTGACGCCCAGATCCTCGGCTTCTCCGGCGACTCCGAGTTCGTGCACCACGCCTGGCGCAAGGACCACCCGGACCTGACCGACCTTCCCTTCCCGATGCTCGCCGACTCGAAGCACGAGCTCATGCGCGACCTCGGCATCGAGGGCGAGGACGGCTTCGCGCAGCGCGCCGTCTTCATCGTCGACCAGAACAACGAGATCCAGTTCACGATGGTGACCGCCGGTTCCGTGGGCCGTAACCCCAAGGAGGTCCTGCGGGTCCTCGACGCCCTGCAGACCGACGAGCTGTGCCCGTGCAACTGGACCAAGGGCGAGAACACCCTCGACCCGGTCGCGCTCCTGTCGGGCGAGTGATCTGACATGGCTCTCGACGAACTGAAGTCCGCCGTCCCGGACTACGCCAAGGACCTGCGCCTGAACCTCGGCTCGGTCATCGGCAACTCGGACCTGCCGCAGCAGCAGCTGTGGGGCACCGTGCTCGCCTGCGCGATCGCGTCCCGTTCCCCGCGCGTCCTGCGCGAGCTGGAGCCCGAGGCGAAGGCGAACCTGTCGCCGGAGGCGTACACCGCCGCCAAGTCGGCCGCCGCCGTCATGGCGATGAACAACGTCTTCTACCGCACGCGCCACCTGCTCTCCGACCCGGAGTACGGGACGCTGCGCGCCGGCCTGCGGATGAACGTCATCGGCAACCCGGGCGTCGAGAAGGTCGACTTCGAGCTGTGGTCCCTCGCGGTCTCCGCGATCAACGGCTGCGGCCAGTGCCTCGACTCGCACGAGCAGGTGCTCCGCAAGGCGGGCGTCGACCGCGAGACGATCCAGGAAGCGTTCAAGATCGCCGCGGTCATCCAGGCCGTGGGCGTCACGCTGGACTCCGAGGACGTCCTGTCCTGACGGACGGATCACCCCGGTAAGCGCATACGCGAACGCCGGGCGGGCTGAAGGAAATTCAGCCCGCCCGGCGTTCTCGCGTATCCGACGTTCTCGTGTGCCCGGCGCTCTCGCCTAACCCGGCTTCTAGGTCTTCCCGCCCGTCGGATCGACCGGTGCCACGTCGACGGCGGTCGCCCCGTGCGGCGGAGGCGACTGCCGCAGCGCCGCCTCACGCGAGTACGAGCGCAGATAGCCGACGACCGTGTTCGTCACGGCCACGAGCGGCACCGCCACCACGGCCCCGCCGATCCCGTTCACCAGGCCCCCGGCCGCGACGGAGAGCACCACCGCGAGCGGATGCACCCGCACGGCCCGGCCCAGGATGAACGGCTGGAGGATGTGGCCCTCGATCTGCTGCACGGCCAGTACCACTGCGAGCGTCATGACGGCCGTGAAGACGCCCTGGGTCACCAGGGCCACCACCACCGCGAGCGCTCCTGAAATCACCGCGCCCACCAGCGGGATGAACGCGAACAGGAAGATGAAGACGGCGAGCGGCACCGCCATCGGGACCCCGAGGAAGAAGATCCCGAGCCCGATGAAGATCGCGTCGATGAGCGCCACTATCACCGTGCCGCGCACATACGCGGTGAGCGTGCGCCAGGCCCGTGGCCCCGCACCGGCGATACCGGGACGGGCCTGCGCCGGGACGAGCCTGGTGGTCCACTCCCAGATGCGCCGGCCGTCGTAGAGCAGGAACAGCGTCGAGAACATCGTGAGCAGGATGCCGGTGAGCGCCTCGACGATGACGGTGACGCCTTCGAGGCCCGCGGACGTGATCTGGTCGGTGTTGGCGCCGACCGCGTCGCGCAGGGACTTGGCGATGTCGTTGATCTGGCTCTCGGTCACATGGAACGGGCTGTTGAGGAGCCAGTTGCGCAGCTCGTCGATGCCGTCCTGGATCTGGTCCGAGAGGTTGTCGATGTTCTCCTGGACCTGCCAGACGACGAACCAGCCGACAAGTCCCATGATGACGAAGCCGAGGATCGCGGTGAGTGCGGTGGCCAGGCCGCGCGGCACGCCGTGCCTCCTCAGTCGGGCCACGGTCGGCTGGAGGAGCGCGGTGATGAGCATCGCGGCGACGAACGCGTACACCACCAGCTGCACCTCGCTGATGACCCTCATCAGAACCCAGAGGGTGCCCGCCAGGACGAGCAGCCGCCAGCCGGCCTCGGCCGCGACGCGCATCCCCCACGGCACGGCCGCGACGGGGTCGGGCCTGGCCGCTATCGCGGGCGCGTACGCGGGCGGCGGGGGTACGTGGTCGCCGCCGCCGTTCTCCGGCCGGGTGACGGGCACTTGGGGCACTTCGGCGGCCGCATGCGCGGGTGCCTGAGCCGCATCACGGGCGGGTTGAAGGGCGGGTTGAGGGGCGGACCCGGTGGCGGCATCCGGAGCGGAGTCGTCCCCGCGGTCGTCGCGCTCGGCCTCGGCGCGGCGCTCGTCCAACCGCTCCCCCATCCGGCTGAGCTCATTGCCGAGCCGGCCGAGCCATCCTGGAACTCGCGACATGATCCGTCCTCTTCCCCCGTGCTCTCTCACCACTCCCCCCGGAGTCGTCGGCTCCGACCGTACATGCCTGAGCCCCTCACCGTAGGACGGCAAGGGGCTCAGGAAGGTTGACGGGCCAAGGGCCCGTCAGGAAGCTGTACCGGCTTCTAGTACCAGTGGTTGGCCTGCCAGAAGCTCCAGGCCTCACACGGGCTGCCGTAGCGGCTGTCCATGTAGTTGAGGCCCCACTTGATCTGGGTGGCCGGGTTGGTCTGCCAGTCGGCGCCCGCGGTGGAGTACTTGGACGCGGGCAGCGCCTGGAAGAGACCGTAGGCGCCGGAGGAGGCGTTGGTCGCCCGGTAGTTCCAGCTGGACTCGTGGTCCACGATGTTGCTGAAGCACTGGAACTGCCCGGCGGGGACCATCTGACGCGCCATCGCCTGTATCTGCGACGTCGAGTAAGAGGCCTGCGTGGCGAAGCTGGAGGCGTCGCGGGTGGCCGAGCGGCTGGCGGCCTTCTTGGCCTCCTCACGCTCCTTGGCTTCCTTCTCCGCCTTCTCCTTGGCATCGGCGGCCGCCTGCTGCTTGGCGACGGCGTCCTCGGCGGCCTTCTTACGGGCTGCTTCCTCCGCCGACTTCTGAGCGGCGTTGTCCGCGGCGATGGCCTGCGTCTCCGCCTGCTGCGTCAGCGTGGCGGTCTGCACCTGGGCCTGCTGGCCCGCGGGTATGTCGGCGAGGAGGGTCGCGTCGCTCGCCGTGGCTTCAGCCTCGTTGTTGGAGGGCTGAGCGGTGCTGCCCGAGGCAACACCCACGACTGCGCCGACTGTGGTGACCGCGGTGGCCGAAGCCACTGCGAATCCCCGGACCGAAATCCGGCTCACACGGTTTCCTTCCAGCATCGCCCGCTGTAGGTGACCCTCGCGGACGCAATCGTGCCCCTGGCGCTGGCCTCCCAACTGCGGGGTCACGGGAGACACGGGCCCGATGGGCAACTCCCGCTAAGGGAGAGCCACGTGGTGCACGGGCGGCATACGACGGCCTCTGTGAAGTTCTGGTGTCCGTGGTGCTCGTCATGCTGAGGATGCACAAGTGTCGTATGCGGGGCCTGACAGGACTGAGACTCTGCCGGACGCGGTCGCCTCAAGGCAATTCTCATCCAAGTGGGAAAGCTCACACCTCGTTTGCCCCGGCGGTTTCACGGAAACAAGCGCACGGCACAACGCCGCCCGGCTAAGCTCCTGCGCTTCGCCGGGCGGCGCCAACTACCGCGTAACCCCTACAAGATGGGGCGCTTCGCTCGCTCTCTCCTCAATGGGGGCCGTCCTCCAGCATCTCGGTGACCAGGGCCGCGATCTGCGAACGCTCCGACCGCGTGAGCGTGACGTGCGCGAACAGCGGGTGCCCCTTCAGCTTTTCGACGACGGCGACCACTCCGTCGTACCGGCCGACCCGGAGGTTGTCGCGCTGTGCCACGTCGTGCGTGAGCACAACCCGTGAATTCGCCCCGATCCTCGACAGAACGGTCAAAAGGACGTTCCGTTCGAGGGATTGGGCCTCGTCCACGATCACGAACGCGTCGTGCAGGGAGCGCCCGCGGATGTGGGTGAGCGGCAGGACCTCCAGCATGCCGCGCGCGGTGACCTCCTCGATGACGGCCTTGCCGGCGACCGACCCGAGCGTGTCGAAGACCGCCTGCGCCCACGGCCCCATCTTCTCGGCCTCGGTGCCGGGCAGATAGCCGAGCTCCTGGCCGCCCACCGCGTACAGCGGGCGGAAGACCATCACCTTCTGGTGCTGACGCCGTTCGAGCACCGCTTCGAGGCCCGCGCACAGCGCGAGCGCCGACTTGCCGGTGCCGGCCCGGCCTCCCATCGACAGGATCCCGATGTCCGGGTCGAGGAGCAGATCGAGCGCGATGCGCTGCTCGGCGCTGCGTCCCTTGATGCCGAACGCCTCGCGGTCGCCGCGCACCAGACGGACGTTGCCCTCGGCCGTGACCCTGCCGAGCGCCTTGCCGCGCTCGGAGTGGATGGTGAGGCCGGTGTGGACGGGCAGCTCCGCCGCCTCCGGTACGTACAGGCTCTCCTCGTCGAAGAGGAGGTCCACCTGTTCACCGGAGAGCCGCAGTTCGGACATTCCGGTCCAGCCGGAGTCCGTGATGGCGAGCTCGGCGCGGTACTCCTCGGCGAGCAGGCCCACCGACGACGCCTTGATGCGCAGCGGCAGGTCCTTGGAGACGACGGTGACGTCGTACCCCTCGGCCTGGAGGTTGCGGGCGACGGCGAGGATGCGGGAGTCGTTGTCCCCCAGGCGGTAACCCGCCGGGAGAACGCCCGGATCCGAGTGGTTGAGCTCGACGCGCAGGGTCCCGCCCAGATCGCCGATGGGGATCGGGGCGTCCAGGCGTCCGTGCCGGATACGGAAGTCGTCGAGCAGGCGCAGGGCCTGCCGGGCGAAGTATCCGAGCTCCGGATGGTGCCGCTTGGCCTCCAGTTCCGTGACCACGACGATCGGGAGCACCACTTCGTGCTCGTCGAACCTGGTCAGGGCGTTCGGGTCGGCCAGCAGGACGCTGGTGTCGAGAACATAAGTGCGCCGGTCGGGCTGG
This sequence comes from Streptomyces sp. DS1-CR2, assembly GCF_055760475.1. NCBI lineage: Bacteria > Bacillati > Actinomycetota > Actinomycetes > Kitasatosporales > Streptomycetaceae > Streptomyces > Streptomyces sp. DS1-CR2. Next base: position 5,582,540 of record NZ_CM147085.1, on the reverse strand, counting down.
CGCTTGTTGCTGGTCACCACGGAAGGACGTACCCCCTCGGATGAGGTCGGGGAGCGACAGAGGGATCCAGGGCCGGGCGGGGCGGGGGGTACCCGCCGGTCGACGGCCGCCATGCGTGGGCCGTGGACCGGCCCCCAGCCTCTCCAGCGGAGCACGTGCTCCCCGCGTGGTCGTCGTGGCGCAAAGGGCCTCCCGGGCGGACAGCCCCGTGCCGTCCGCTGAGACTCGACGTCCGTGAATCGGACATCGACCTGGAAGGCTTATTCCCTCGAACACGCGCGGCCATGCCACGGCATATGACGGCGCGCGCGTTAACTCCTGGTGACGTACGTCCCCGGGGTCAGCCGCCGTAACGCCGATGGCGGGCGGCGTAGTCGCGCAGGGCGCGCAGGAAGTCCACCTTGCGGAAGGCGGGCCAGAAAACTTCGCAGAAGTAGTACTCGGAGTGGGCCGACTGCCAGAGCATGAATCCGGACAGGCGCTGTTCGCCGCTCGTGCGGATGACGAGGTCCGGGTCGGGCTGCCCGCTGGTGTAGAGGTGCTTCGAGATCTGGTCGATGTCGACGCTCTCGGCGATCTCCTCGAGGCTGGTGCCCTTGTCCGCGTGGTCGAGCAGCAGGGAGCGCACCGCGTCGGCGATCTCCTGGCGGCCGCCGTAGCCGACCGCGACGTTCACGAGTATCCCCGCGTTGTCGGCGGTGGCCTGCTCGGCCTCCTTGAGGACGGTCTGGGTGCGGGCCGGGAGAAGGTCGAGGGTGCCGACGTGGTGGACGCGCCAGCGGCCGTCGACGGCGAGGCTGCGGACGGTCTCCTCGATGATGCCGAGGAGCGGCCTCAGCTCCTCCTCGGGACGGTCGAAGTTGTCCGTCGACAGCATCCAGAGGGTGACGACCTCGACGTCCGTCTCGGCACACCAGCCGAGGAACTCCTCGATCTTGTACGCACCGGCCTGGTGGCCCTGCGCCGCAGTGCCACCGGAGGCCTTCGCCCAGCGCCTGTTCCCGTCGAGGATGACCCCGATGTGTTTGGGCACCTGATCGTGGTCGAGGCGGCCTTCCACCCGGCGTGCGTAAAGTCCGTACACCAGGTCGCGCAGGTTCACTGTCTTTCAGCCCCTCCGTGCAGACGGCAGTCCCCGAGGGCGAAGCCTACCGCTGCTGGGCGTCGCCCTCATTGTGGGGTGTCTGCGCTCCGGCGCTGTGGACCGCCGGTGCTCTGACGTAGCTTCGTACCCATGAACGACATGTCTTCGTACCGCGCCGCCGCGGACCGCTACGACTCGATGGAGTACCGGCGCACCGGCCACAGCGGTCTCAAGCTGCCCGCGATCTCGCTCGGCCTGTGGCACAACTTCGGTGACGACCGCACCCTGGACTCACAGCGGGAGATCCTCCGCCGCGCTTTTGACATCGGTGTCACTCACTTCGACCTGGCGAACAACTACGGGCCGCCCCCCGGCTCCGCCGAGCTGAACTTCGGCAAGATGTTCGCCCAGGACTTCGCCCCGTACCGGGACGAGCTCATCATTTCGACCAAGGCGGGCTATCTCATGCACCCGGGCCCGTACGGGGAGTGGGGCAGCCGCAAGTACCTGCTGTCGTCCCTCGACGCGTCCCTGTCCCGGATGGGCCTCGACTACGTCGACATCTTCTACTCGCACCGCTTCGACCCGGACACCCCGCTCGAGGAGACGATGGGCGCGCTCGCGTCCGCCGTGCAGCAGGGCAAGGCGCTGTACGTGGGTGTGTCCTCGTACAACAGCGAGCAGACCGCCGAGGCGGCGCGCCTGCTGAAGGAGATGGGCGTCCCGGCGCTCATCCACCAGCCCTCGTACTCGATGATCAACCGCTGGACCGAGGACGACGGCCTGCTGGACACGCTGGAGACGGCCGGCATGGGCTGCATCTCCTTCGTGCCGCTCGCGCAGGGCCTGCTCACGGACAAGTACCTGAAGGGCATCCCGGAGGGGTCGCGCGCCACGCAGGGCAAGTCCCTCGACCCGGGCCTCGCGGGTGACTCCGAGGTGATCCGCCGGCTGAACGGGCTGAACGACATCGCCCAGCGCCGCGGCCAGTCCCTCGCGCAGCTCGCGCTCAACTGGGTGCTGCGGGACGAGCGGATGACGTCGGCCCTGATCGGCGCCTCCAGCGTGCGGCAGCTGGAGGAGAACGTGGCGGCTCTGTCGGGCCCGAAGCTCACCGAAGAAGAGCTGTCCGAAATCGACTCGTTCGCGGTGTCGACCCCGGGCACGAACATCTGGGCCGGGCGGAGCTGACTCCTCCCGTTCCGTCCCGCGGGCCGCGGCCCTCGCGCCAGGACACCCTCTGGGCGTCGGGGGTACGCGGCCTGCGGAACCACTCGCCGGCGCCCGCCTGGCTCGCTCCCCTGGCCCCTGCCGCCGTACGGGCCGGGAGCGGTGGGCGGCGCCTGGTGCGGATGGTCGTTCGGCGTGCCGCGGACTCTGATCCCGGCGCCACGACCCGGGGGGCGCACGCGCGCGGCCCGGCCGGAGACAAAAAACGGGCCGGTCCGTGGGGGGGAGACGGACCGGCCCGAGGGGGGGTTTCCACCATAACCCTTCGTAAGTGATGGTGGGCGCATCGGCGTGCCACAACTACTCTCCGAAGTCGCCCGGCAACGGCTGGAGGTATGTTTCCGGCCGCTTCGCGCAGGGTTTCGCAACGGTTTTTCCTGGCTTGCGGCCCGCGCGGGGCGTCCCCCTCATGGGTGAGTCGCGCGATGAACGCGGGCTTGACGCCGGAGCGGCCCGGAGGTTGGCTGCGCACCCATGGCGACCTTCACCGTGCCGGGACTCGAGGCCGAACTGCCGCTGGAAATCGCGGAGTCGGGGCGGGCGCGGCGACGCGGGCTGCTCGGCCGGGACGGGGTGAACGGCGCGCTCCTGCTGACGTCGTCGTCAAGCGTACACACCCTGGGGATGCGCTTCGTCATAGATGTGGCGTATTTGGACCGGCGTGGCACGGTGCTCGCCGTGCGGACGATGCGGCCGGGCCGGATCGGCCTCCCCCGGTTGCGCGCCCGGCGTGTCCTGGAGTCGGAGGCGGGGACGATGGCCCGGTGGGGAGTGCGGCCGGGGGCGCGGGTGACGGTGCTGGGGCGGTGACGGCGTCTCGCGTCTCGCGTCTCGCGTCTCGCGTCTCGCGTCTCGCGTCTCGCGTCTCGCGTCTCGCGTCTCGCGTCTCGCGTCTCGCGTCTCGCGTCTCGCGGGATGGTCCGGTGATCGCGGGAGGTCCAGTGACCGTAGATGAGGGGGAGGCATGCGGCACCGCGCAGCCCCCTCCGCTGCACGGTGCCGCCGCGCAGCTTTGCTTACGCGAATTACCTTGGTCTGAACCTATGTGACGGTGACACGTGTAGCGAGCCCTTGTCGATAACGATGCGGGATCGGTTGGACGGAGGGCCTGGCAAAGGTGCCCCGAACTCCGCCCGCTTGCACACCAATTGCCATGAATCACCCTGCGATCGGCTTGCGGGCCTCGATGAGGTGGCGGGTGCTGTGGGCGACGAACGGCCCTTCCTCCGCGATTCGTTCATGCAGTTCCAGGAGCTGCGGCCGGTACGCCTCGACAGTGAAGCCCGGGACCATCCAGATCACCTTGCGCAGGAAGTGCACGACGGCCCCGACGTCGTAGAACTCGACGCGCAGACGCTCGGCGCGCAGGTCGACGACTTCGAGGCCGGCCGCCTCGGCCTCGGCGCGCTCGCCCTCCGGGTCACGGCCGTTCCTGACCTCCTCCGGCTGCGGGCCGAGGAAGAACTCGACGACCTCGAAGACGCTGCTCGGGCCGACGTGCTGCGCGAAGTACGTACCGCCGGGCGTCAGCACCCGGGCGATCTCGGCGAACGGGGCCTTCACGGGGTGGCGGCTGGTCACCAGGTCGAACGTGCCGTCGGCGAACGGCAGCGGCGCCCCCTCCGGCGAGGCGACGACCACGACGCCGCGCGGGGCGAGCAGCGCGGAGGCCTTGGCGACGTTGGGCGGCCAGCCCTCGGTGGCGGCGATCAGCGGCGGCAGCTTCGGGGCGGAGGCCAGGACCTCGCCGCCGCCGGTCTGGAGGTCGAGCCCCGCCGAGGCGCGGACCATGCGCTCGCCCATGGCACGCGCGTAACCCCAGGAGGGCCGCTCCTCGGTGGCCCGGCCCTGGAACCAGGAGAAGTCCCAGCCCTCCACGGGCGCGGCGGCCGCCTCCGTGACGAGCTCGTCGAAGGGGCGGCCGGCGTGGGTGGGGGGTGCGCTCATGGGGCCATGTTTGCAGCGCCGTTCCCGCGACGGCACGTGCTTTTTGTACTGGCCGCGCCGCCCGTTGCTTCGGCGCTCCTCGGGAGGGTGTGTTGTCGGCGGGCGCTGCTACGTTCCCCGGCATGGGAATCCACGTGCCCTACACCGGGGGCGAGAAGGAAAGTCTGCTGGCGGCGCTCGACCGGCACCGCGATGTCGTGCTCTGGAAGCTGGAGGGCCTCGACGAGGAGCAGGTGCGGCGGCCGATGGCGCCGTCGGGGAACAGCCTCCTCGGCCTGGTCAAGCATCTGGCGTCGGTCGAGTACGGCTGGTTCTGCGAGACGTTCGGGCGGCCGGTGGAGCCTCTGTGGTTCGACCCGGAGACGGACGACGACTTGCGGGTCGGCCCCGAGGAGTCCACGGAGAGCATCACCGCGTTCTACGGCCGGGCGCGGGCCGCGGCCGACGCCGTGATCGACGAGGTCGGGCTCGAGGAGACCGGCACGTCGTGGGACGGCAAGAAGGTGTCGATGCGGTGGGTGCTCATCCACATGCTGGAGGAGACGGCCCGGCACGCTGGCCACATCGACATCCTGCGGGAACTGATCGACGGGGCGGCGGGCGATCACCAGGGGACGTCCCGGGCGTGATCGTCGGGTGCCGGGCGATGGATTGCGGGGCGGCGGCTGGGCGATCGGGGTCGCCGGGGGCTGGATTTGCGGGGCGGCAGCTGGGCGATCGGGGGTGTCGGGGGCTGGATTTGCGGGGCGGCAGCTGCGTGATCGGGGGTGTCGGGGGCTGGATTTGCGGGGCGGCAGCTGCGTGATCGGGGGGTGTCGGGGCCTGGATTCGCGGGCGGCGGCGGCATTTGTGGGTGGCGGCCGCGTGATCGGGGGGTGTCGGGGGCTGGTTTGCGTGTGGCGGCGGCGTGATCGGGGGGTGTCGGGGGCTGGATTTGCGGGTGGCGGCGGCATTTGTGGGTGGCGGCGGCGCGATCGTCGCCGGGCTCCGACCGAGACCGGGCGCTGGGTTGTCGGGCGGCTGCCGCGTGCCGTCGCCCGGCTCTGCACGAACTCCCGCCCGCTTCACGGTCGGCCCTCTGACGTGGGCGGGGGAGGCCACCGTCCGCCCGGCCTCGGCCCACGGGGCTTCTGCACGTACCCTGGGCGGATCCGCTCCGGGCACCGCTGCCCGACACAGGTAACGGCACCGTCCGTCCCGCGCCGAAATGCGAGCACATGTCCGATCGTTCCCTCCGCTCCGTTCGTTCTGCCCGTTCAGCGATAGCGGCCTGGCTCACCCGCCTCTACTTCGCCCGGCTCCGGAAGAAGGGCGGGCTCGACCTCTCCGTCCTCTCGAAGCTGCCCGACGCCGCGCTCCTTCCGCTGCGCCGCGAGGGCCTCGACCCGGTGGCCGAGATCGGCGAGCTGCGTGACCGGGAGCCGGTCAGCAGGCTGCCCATCCCCGGCATGACCGTCTGGCTGGTCACCGGCTACGACGAGGCGAAGGCCGTACTCGGCCACGGGTCCGCCTTCAGCAACGACTTCCGGAACCTGGTCGGCAACACCGGCGTCACCGACGACCAGAACCCGGGCGGGCTCGGCTTCACCGACCCGCCGGACCACACCCGGCTGCGGAAGATGCTGACGCCGGAGTTCACGATGCGCCGGCTCTCCCGGCTCACGCCCCGTATCCACGCCATCGTCGAGGAGCGCCTCGCCGACCTCGCGAAGGCGGCGGACGGCGACGGCGCCGTGGATCTCGTCGAGCACTTCGCGATGCCGGTGCCCGCGCTGGTGATCTGCGAACTGCTCGGCGTCCCCTATGAGGACCGGGACGACTTCCAGCAGTTCTCCGTGGCCCGCTTCGACGTGTTCGGCGGCGCGGGCGCGTCGTTCAGCGCCGTGTCGCAGTCCCTCGACTACCTGCGCGGGATCGTCGCCGAGCAGCGCCGCAACCCCGGCGACGGCCTGTTGGGCATGCTCGTACGCGAATACGGCGACTCCATCACGGACGAGGAGCTCACGGGCCTCGCCGACGGCGTCCTCACCGGCGGCCTGGAGACCACCGCGAGCATGCTGGCGCTCGGCACGCTCATCCTGCTCCAGAACCCCGAGCACTTCGCGGCGCTGCGCGACGCGGAGGACCCGGAGGCCGTCGCCGCGCCCTTCGTCGACGAGCTGCTGCGCCATCTGACCGTCGTCCAGACCGCGTTCCCGCGCTTCGCGCGCGAGGACGTCGAGATAGGCGGGGTCCAGATATCCGGCGGGGACATAGTCCTCGTCTCCCTCAGCGCGGCCGACCGCGACGCGCGCCTCGGCGAGGACATGGACCGCTTCGACCCGTCCCGCCAGGTCACCGGCTCCCACCTCGCGTTCGGCTACGGCATCCACCGCTGCATCGGCGCCGAACTCGGCAAGATGGAACTCCGCGCGGCCTTCCCTCAACTGGTCCGCCGCTTCCCGGAGTTGAAGCTCGCCGTCGAGCCCCGCGACCTGGAATTCCGCAAACTGTCGATCGTGTACGGGGTGGACTCACTGCCGGTCCGGCTCGGCTAACGGATTACTGGCCCGAGCCGGTTGAGCCGGCCGAGTCCGCGGCCGACCCCTTCGGGAACGACACCTCCACGCGGCGGTTCTTCTTGCGGCCCTCTTCGCTGTTGTTGTCGGCGATCGGGTAGTCCTCGCTGTAGCCGCGCACCGCGAACGTGACGTCCTGGTCCTGTGAACCGAGGGCTGCCGCCAGCTCGTCGTGCACGGCCTCCGCGCGCTTCTTCGAGAGCGTCAGCCCGTGCGCGTACGAGCCGAGGTCGTCCGTGAAGCCGAAGACGCGGACGTTCGTGGCGTTCTGCGCCTTGATCTCGTCGGCGATGGCCTGGATCCGGGACTTGGCGTTCGGATTGAGCTTTGCACTGTCCTTCGGGAACAGCACCTCGGCCTGGAGCGCGAACTTCACGTCCTGGTTGGTGTCCTCGCGCCACTCGTCACCGGACAGGTCTTCGACGACGGACTTGATGTCGAGCACTTTGGCCGGCGCGAGCGTGGCGCCGTCGGCGAGCTTCAGCCCCGGACTGTTGGCGTCGACCTCCGGGGGCGGGGAGGTGGTGGTACTCCCGGGCGGAGCACCGGAGGGATCCGTGTCATCGGCGTACGCGACGCTGCCGCTGAGAGTGATCAGGGCGACGGTGGTGAGGGTGACGAGGCGGTGGGTGAGGGGCATGGGGTTACTCGCCCTCGGAGATTTCTACGGCGGCGGGGGGCATGGCACCTACTTGGAAGCTGACCTTTGTGGTGCCTTCCGGGGGCGCCGGGAACTGGGCGAACCAGGTGGCGCTCTCCCCGGACCTGAGTCGGCTGAATTTCGTGCAGAGGCATCGGCCGTTGGTGTCCCGCAGGACGAGGTACTTCTTCTTGCCCTGCTCGTCCACGAGACTCGCGCCGGACAATGACCCTCCGTTGGCGGCGAGTTCTCGTTCGTCGCTCTGCCAATCGGCTCCTAGCCATGAGCCGGATCCGTCGTTGCGCACGGTTCCCGAGACAGTCACGAACCCGCCTTGGTCCCGTGTCGCGGAATTGATCGCGACAGAGACGTCGCCGCCCTTGCTCTCCGCCAGGACTTTGTCAGTGGACGGGGCCTGCGACGCGTCCTGCTTGTCGTCGCTCCCCTTTCCCACGGGGGCCGACGACGAGGATTCGGCCTTGGGACCACCGTTGTCATCACTGCCGCCACAGCCGGCCACCGTAAGGACCAGCCCTGAAGTGATCGCCACCGCAGCCAGTGCCCGGCGGGTCGTCATGGTGCGCCGAAGATTCATTGCTGCGGCTTCCCTCTCGTGATGTGTCAGTCGGCCAGGTGTACGGAGAAGAGGACGGAGGGATCGGGCAGATCGCCCACCTCGAAGTCATCCGGGTCGAAATCGAAGGAATCGCCACCGTCGCAGTCGAATTCCACGACCTTTTCCGGATCGGCGGACGGAGCTATCTCGCAGCGCGGTTCGATGACAGCAGTGGCCTCGGCCGTTGCGTGCTTCGACTCCGTACCGGGAATGACGGAATCGCCGACCGTGCCGCTGGCCTCCACCTTCGCCCAGTAGCCCGGATAACCGTTCACCTCAGACGGCCCGAACCCGACGACGCGCGCATCGTTGCCCGCAGCCAGGTCGTCCGCCGCGCCCCGGGCCCCGTCGCCAGTGAACTTGTCGCCCGCGAGCCAGTCCAGCCAGCCGTCGCCCGTGCCGATGGCCTTCCCCAGTCCGGTCATCAATTCGTCCCTCGAGTCCTGGGCAGCTGCCAAAGCGGCCGCATCCGCGGCAGATTGGGCACCGTTGCGCGCGGAGGCTGCCTGAGCGAATGCGAAGAACGCGAAGGCGGCGAAGAGCAGGATCGCCGTAAGCCAGATGTAGATGGGCAGGGTCTGACCGCGATCTCCGGAGAGCCGCGCGATGATCAGCCGCCGATGACCCGGTCGACCGCGTCGCCGATCGCCCCGGAGATCAACCCGTCCAACCCCAACTGATCGATCAACGTAAAGATCCCGGCAATCAGAATCATCAACCCCGCATACTCCACAAACCCCGCCCCGGAATCCCGTTCCCGCCCGCGGACGCGGTCCCCCACCGTCACGGTCCACTTCACCCACACCCCGAGTACGCGTTCCTTCAGCACGGTTTCCCCTTCGTTCCCGCACGACTTCGCCGCCCCGAACCACCCGGGCACCATACGCAACGTACGGGAACTGCAACCCTCTGTGCCGTGTTTCGCACATTAACGGTGCGCGCTTGACCGGAAGTTGGTCGCTTCCTGTCATGCCCCTCACCGCCCGTCGTACGCCACTACGACTCCACGCAGGTCGCGGGCGGCCTGCGCGCCGAGGGTGGTGTCGCGGAGGTTGACGGTCCAGTTGCCCGTGGTGACCAGCTCGGCGGGGACGCCCCGATACTTGACCGTCTCCTTCGAATGACATGTGATCCCCCGTCAGCGAGTCGTCCGCAGTTGCCAAATTCGCAACTGCCAACTAATCGCTCAGACCACTGTAACCAGTCGATGCCTTACACCGCAGTCCTTCAACGTCCCAGAATCGAGCCGAAGTTGGACCCGGATCCGAGGAACATGCCAGTCGCGATGAGGATCATCGTGGCCGGGAGCATGAAGACAAGGGTGACCATCGTGGCCTTCGGGATCGTCTTCGCGGCCCGGCGGCGGGAGTTCTGGGCGTCGGTGCGTCGCATGTCCGTGGCGATCTGGATGAGGGTCTCGGCGATGGGTGAGCCGAGTTCCTCGCCCTGTTGAAGCGCGGAGACGAACTGGGCGACCTGTTCGGACGCGTTGCGGCGGCGCAGTTCGTCGAACGCCTGGCGCCGGCTGACGCCCATGTCCATTTGCCGGAGCGTAATGCGCAACTCGTCGGCCCACGGCCCCTCGTACTTCTCGGCGACCCGGTCGAGCGCCTGCCGGAAGCCGAGGCCCGCGCTGACGACGACGGCGAGGACGTCGAGGAAGTCGGGGAGCGTGCGGTCGATCACCTCTTTGCGCTCGCGTGTGGCCTGCCAGATCAGACCGTCCGCGGCGAGGAGGCCGAAGGCGAGCGTGAGGGCGGCGAACAGGGTCTGGCCGTTGGTGAGGAAGACCAGGCCGAGGACGACGCCGAAGATCCCGTAGACGGCGCGGCGGGCGGCGTAGCGGTCGATGGTGAGGCCGCCCGGGTTCCCCGCCATGTCGATCTTGCGGCGTTTCGAGGTGACGCGGCGGGGCCCCATGGCCCGAAGGACGAGGGGTGCGAATCGCATGCCGAGGCGGTCGACCGCCGATCCGGCGGGGGACACACGCGTCGCACCGACCTCCAGGGCGATGGCCAGATCGCCGGGGAGCTTGGCCTCCGCGCGGTACATGCGGATACCCAGGAAGATCCCGAGGACCGCGAGGCCCATCGCGAGGGCGAGCAGCAGCCCGATCAGACCCGTACTCATGACCTACCTGCCTCGCTTGCCGTAGGCCGGATGCCGGACGCCCATGTCAGACCTCGATTTTCCCGAGCCGGCGGATCACGAAGAACCCGATCCCGTACAGGCCGAGCGAGACGAGGATCAGTGCCTGGCCGACCGGCGATCCCGTCACTCTGGCCAGCGCGCCCTCGTTCGACGAGTTGATCAGGAGCAGCGAGCCGAGGCCGAGGAGCGGCACGGTGAACGCGGTCGCGTTGACCTCGGAGAGCATCGTGCGGATCTCGCGCCGGGTCTCCTTGCGGTCCTCCAGGGTCTGGGTGAGGTTCCTCAGGGACGACACGACCGAGCCGCCCGCCTTGTTGGCCAGGACGAGGGTCGTGACCAGAACGACGAGTTCGCGCGACGGCAGGCGTTCGGCGAGCTCGCCGAGGGTGTCGTCGATGGTGCGGCCGAGCGCGAGCTGGTCGGCGACCAGGGACAGCTCCTCGCCCGCGGGCGCCTCCAGTTCCTCCGCGGCCATCGCGAGGGACGTGCGCAGGGCGAGCCCGGCGGCGGTGGCGTTGGCCAGGAGGCGTGCCACGTCCGGGAGTTGGTTGATGAACGCCTCGATGCGCTTCTGCCGCTGCCAGTTGAGGAAGATCACCGCGCTCCACACGCCGACGAGCCCGGCGATCGGCCCGAAGAAGGGCGCGAGGGCGGCGGACGCGATCAGCCAGAGGGCGACGACCACGGCGAGTACGTACGTGAAGAACTCCCCCGCCGTCAGGTCCAGCCCCGTCGCGGACAGGCGGAGATGGATGGCGCGGCCGAGCCGGGTGCGGCGCAGCCTGCGGTCGACGGTGGCGAAGCGCCGTACGCGGCCGGAGGCGCCGTGCGGCCCCGCGCCCGACAGGCCGTCGAGGCGGTCGACGAGGGCCTGGCGCTGGGCGCGCCCTGACGCGTACGCATGGAGGCCGGCGACGGCGAGTGCGCAGGTCAGGATGGTGGCGCCGAGGGCGATGAGGGCGCGGTCGCTCATGATCCGCCCCCCTCGCCGACGGGTCGCTCGGTCCTCATCCGATGGCCTCCCTCGTGTTGCGTCCGTCGATGCCGTCCAGCACGCCGAACGCCGGCGGGACCGGCTCGTTCGCGGCGTACAGGCGCTCGGCCACGCGGCGCGGCAGCGGCAGATGTTCGAAGGTGCCGCGCACGCGGTGGTCGTGACCGAGGGGGTGCGGCACGAAGCGGGAGACCGTCGAGATCCTGAACTGTTCGCGGCCGTGCGAGACGAGCAGGGCGATCTCGGTGACCTTGCGCGAGCCGTCGGCGTGCCGGGTGAGCTGGACGAGGACGTCGACGGCCGAGTTGATCTGGTCCTTGAGCGCCTCGAACGGGATCTGCACCTCGGACATGGACCCGAGGGTCTGCAGGCGCATGAGCGCGTCCTCGGCGGCGTTCGCGTGGACGGTGGCGAGCGAGCCGTCGTGGCCGGTCGACATGGCCTGGAGCATGTCGAGGGTCTCGCCGCCGCGGACCTCGCCGACGATGATGCGGTCGGGTCGCATGCGCAGGGAGTTGCGGACGAGGTCGCGGATGGTGATCTGGCCCTTGCCCTCGACGTTCGGGGGCCGCGATTCGAGGCGGATCACATGGTCCTGCTGGAGCTGGAGTTCGGCCGAGTCCTCGATGGTGATAATGCGTTCGTGGGGTGGGACGAGGCCGGAGAGCGCGTTGAGGAGCGTGGTCTTCCCGGAGCCCGTACCGCCGCTCACGATGACGTTGAAGCGGGCGCGGACGAACGCGGACAGCAGCATCAGCATCTGCTCGTCGAGCGAACCGAGGCCGATCAGCTCGGGCAGCGTGTAGGCGCGCGGGAAGCGGCGGATCGTGAGGGTGGCGCCGGTGAGGGACAGCGGCGGGATGATCACGTTGACGCGCTCGCCCGTGGGCAGGCGGGCGTCGACCATGGGGTTCGACTCGTCGACGCGCCGGTTCACCGTGGAGACGATGCGCTCGATGGTCTGCATGAGCTGTTCCTGCGAGGCGAAGCGCAGGGGAAGCTGCTCCACGCGCCCGGCGCGCTCCACGAAGATCGCGTCCGGGCCGTTGACCATGATCTCGGTGATGGACGCGTCGGCGAGGAGAGGTTCCAGTACGCCGAGTCCGAGCGCCTCGTCGACGACGCGGCGGACCAGCTGGCTGCGCTCGGACGAGGAGAGGACGGGGCCCTCGCGGCTGATGATGTGGCCGAGGACGCGTTCGAGACGGACCCGCCGGTCGGCCGCCGCGAGCGACGACATCTCGGCGAGGTCGATCTCCTCCAGGAGCTTCGCGCGGTAGACGGCGACGAGGCCGTCGTCGCGGGCAGGGCCGGGCTCCTCGCGGACCGTCACCCGTGATCGCAGGCTCATGTTCCGGCTCAACCCCCTTCCGGGTCGCGGTCGTTCGGCATCGTGGCGGTGCGCTGTATGTCCCACCGGTCGTCCAGGAACGGGACGAGGACCGGGACGTGCACGGTGACGGTGGCGGTGGTCGTGTCGCCGCCACCGCCCCCGGCGTCGATGTCCGCGTCGAGCCAGCCGCTCATCGCGGCCCGCCCGGCGCCGGTGCCGTCGCCACCCTGGGACTGCACGCGGGCGGCGGCCCGGGCGCCGGAACCGGCCTGGTTCGCGCTGTATCCGACGAGGCCGAGCTGGATGGCGGCCATGCCGATGAGCAGGAGGAACGGCAGAAAGCCGGCGAACTCCAGGATGGAGACGCCTCGGTCGTCGGTGCGCAGGCTGCGGCGGGGCGCGTTTTCCGTGCGCGGGCGCCGGGTGCCGTCGATTCCCGTCCGAGTGGGCAGCCGGAGACGGCCCCATGCGCCGCCCGAGCGCCGGCGCCTCACGGCGTGCCCCCCTGGTCGTCCTCCCTCGCGGCGCCCGCCTCGCCCTGGACGGTCCACCCGGCGTCGATCCCGGGGAAGAACACCGGGACCTCGACGCGCACGGTCGCCTTCATCACCGACCCGTCGGGTACGCAGGTGATGGCGGCGCCCTGCCACGCGCCGGGCAGATTCTTCTCGCCGGCGGTCTGGCACGCTCCCGCCGTGTCGCCCGTCCCGGCCTCGGCGGAGGTCGCAGCCCTGGCCGCCTCGTCCGCCGCGTTCCCGGCGAGCGAGTACGTGTACCCGTACAGGACGCACTGCCACAGCAGGCCCATCACCACAAGCAGCAGCGGGAACATGCCCGCGAACTCCAGGGTGACGGCGCCCTTGTCGCCGCCGCGGCGCCGGGCGCGGCGGCCGGACTCCGGCGCGGCGGCGTCGACCAGGCCGAGCTCGCCCGCGAGCCCCCACAGCGCCTGCTTCACCGTCGACCGGCTGTCGAGGTCCTGCATACGGCCCGCGTCGACCGCGCCCTGGAGCTCCTTGAACCCGGCGGGCACGCTGGCACGCGCGACCCGGGTGCCCGTCACGCGCTCCACCAGGGACGCGGTGATCTCGGAGCCGCGCGCGTGACGGTTGATGACGGTGACGGTCTCCTCGGCCTTACGGATCTGGAGGCGGTCCCACATACGGATCATGCGCTTCGCCGCGCGTACGGCGACGACGTCGGGGGTGACCAACAGGACGGCCTGGTCGGCGAGTTCGACAGCCGCCGCGTTCGCTGACGCCATCTGCGTACCGCAGTCGACGACCACGAGGTCGTAGCGGCTGCGCAGCGCCTGGACGACCTGGCGGGCGACGCGGTCGGTGACCTCTTCGCCGCGCTCGCCGTCGGACGGCGCGAGCAGAAGGCCGAGGCCGGTCTCGTGCGTGAAGACGGCGTCCTGGAGGACGCGCGGGGTGATGTCGCGGATGGCGGCGAGGTCGGCGACGGAGCGGCGGAACTGGACGTCGAGGTACGAGGCGACGTCACCGGACTGGAGGTCGAGGTCGAGGAGCGCGACCGAACGGCCCGACGCCTGGGCGGCGAGGGCGAGTTGGACGGCGGTGACGGTGGTGCCGACGCCGCCCTTCGCGCCGGTGAGGGTGATGACGCGGCCGCCGGACGTACCGGCCGTGATCGCCAGCTCGGCGCCGCTGCCGAGGTGCCTGCGCATGCCGCTGGACCAGGACGCTGCGGCCTGCACGCGCTCGGCGAGCGCGTCGTATCCGAGCGGAAACCCGACGATGCCGCGCGCGCCCGAGTCCATCGCGGCGGTGAGCAGGGCGGGGCTGGTGTCGGCGGTGGCGAGGACGACGCCGACGGCCGGGAAGCGCAGGACGAGGTCCCGGATCAGTTCGAGGGCGGGCACGGGCCCGATGCGCTCGTGGACGAGGACGACCTCGGGCAGTTCGTCGAGCGACTCGGCGGCGAGCCGGGCGAGGGTGTCGAGGAGGGCGGTGGAGTCGGCGACGGGCGGCGCGGGCTCGGCGTCGGGCAGCTGCCCGAGCAGCGTGACCAGGGACCGGGCGGCGTCCAGCTCTCCCACCGCGGGAAGAATACGGATGCTCACAGGCGGCTCGCCTCCTCTCTGAGTCTATTTGTCGGCTTTGCCGGTCTGCTTGTCGCTGGTCTGCTTGTCGCTGGACTACTTCTCGCTCGACTGCTTGTCGGTGGACTACTTGTCGCTGGTCTGCTTTTCGCTGGTCTGCTTTTCGCTGGACTACTTGTCGGTGGACTACTTGTCGCTGGTCTGCTTTTCGCTGGACTACTTGTCGCTCTGCTACTTGTCGCTGGGCTACTTGTCGCTGGACTACTTGTCCTCGTCGAGGGTGTACGAGCGGTCGCCCGGCGGGACGGCCGCGTCGCTGCCCGCGGCGACGAGGGCGAGCCGGACGTGGGTCGCGAACGACTCCGCGTACGCGACGCGCTGCGCGTCGGCGGGGTTGAGGGCGAACGTGATCGGCACGGCCTCGCCCTGCCGGCGCCGGCCGTTGTCGCCGCCCTGTTCGTCGATGGGCGTGAGCTTGCCGACGTCCATGACCTCCGCATTCTCGACGATGACCTTGGACTGGTCCTTGGCCTTCTCGTTGGCGGCCTTGAAGGTGGCGTAGATGTTGACCTTCGACCCCGGCGTGATCTTCCCGGCGACCCCGGTCTCCGCGTCGATCATGATGGCGATCTCCTGCTGCCCGTCCCTGAGTCGGGGCCGGGCGACGATCATGTCGGTCTGGAGCAGGGACCCCTTCTTCAGCGTCGTGACGGCGATCTTGCCGCGGATCTGGCTGAGGCTGGTGACGGCGGTCTTCGAGAGCCACCGCTCGGGCATCTCGACCTTCTCGAACCGGTCGGCGGTCAGCTCCTTGTAGGGCGCGACATCGTCCTTCAGCCGGTACGCCGCCACTTCCGGGCCCACCTTCGAGTTCATGTCGCGGATCACCGAGAGGACCCCGGCGAAGGCGCCGACGGCGCACAGGGCCGAGATGACCATCAGGATGACGCCGCGACGCTGACGTGAGTTCATGGACCGGACTACCTCGTGGGGATCTCGTTGGGGATCGCTTCGGGGATCTCGTTGGGGGTCGCTCTGGGGGTCAGGATCGGGCGGCGGGTGGCAGGGCGGCGCGGGCCGGTCCGGTGACGGGGGCCAGGGCGGTGGCGGGGGTGAGGCCGGCGGCGGGCGCGAGACCACTGCCGCGGCCGCGGCCGCCGGGGGGCTTTGCGGCCAGGGCGGGCGGATCGGCGAGCGGCGCGGCGCAGAAGCCGCAGCGGTCACCGATGAGTTCGAGGCCGCACCAGTGGCACGCCTCGCGCCGGACGGACGAGACGAGCTGGTAGAGCACGGAGATGTCAGGGATGGCGGCCGCGAACTCGGCGAGCTTTCCGGGGTTTCCCGGCTTCCCGGTGGCCCACCAGCGCCTCGACTCGGCGGGCAGCCGGGTCTCGACGGCGCCCTGCACCTGCCAGGCGGGCGCGAGGGTGCCGGTGATCCAGTCGGTGGGCTGCTGCCCGGCGGCGTAATACATACGGGTGCCGAAGGCGGGCCCGCTCAGCCGGGGCGGCTCGGGTCCGGTGAGCCGTACGAGTTCGGGCTGCGGGGTGGCGAGTACGGCGAACTGGGCACCCGGCACCCACGACTTGGCGTGCGCCGTGAGGCTGACGGGGACGCGGTCGAGGCGGGCGACGGAGCCCAGCACGGCACCGGCGTAGATGTAGTGGGCGAGGAGCCGCGCGGCGGAGGCGAGCACCCCCGGACTGAAGTCGCACATGGTCAACTGCCGCAGCTGGAGCACGAGTACGGCGAGGCCGAGCGGCGGCAGGTCCGGCCGGAGGATGGCGATCCGGTCACTTTCCAGCACGGAACGCACCGCGTGCAGCCGGTGGACGACCAGGTCCGGCACGGAGGCCGGACACAGGGCGATCACATAGCCGTGGTGCTCGATCAGGGTGTGCATCTCTACGATCGCGCGATCGAGGTCGTACGGCTCCGCCCTGCCGCCCTTGTCCTCGGCCGAATGCAGCACGGCGGCGGATGGCGTATGCCGGTCGGACGCGGCGAGGACCAGGTCAGGGCTGGTCACGGCTATCGCGGTCGGCACGCTCGTACACCCCCCGGTCTCTGTGCACTCCTGTCTCAGCACCATATCCGCGCATTGCCCGCTCAACACCCAACTTCCCGGTGTTCACCGGGTGGTTGCCCGGGCGGCCGTCGCGGCCTGGCCAGGAACCAGTAATTCCAGAGGTCTTGACAACCCAAATGGTCTGGACCAGTTTGTACATCCAGCAACTGCCCCTCCCCCCACATCTGAACCGGAGGCAGCAATGGCACGTGCGACGGAAAAACCCGCGCGGAAGCGTTCATTCCTAGCGGCGGCGCTGACCACTCTGGCCCTGGCCCTGACCGGCACGGCGACGGCCACCGCGGACCCCGCAGGAGCGGTCGCGGCACCCCCGGCCCACGCCGTCACCGGCTACTGGCAGAACTTCAACAACGGCGCGACGGTCCAGAAGCTCAGCGACGTACCGGGCGACTACGACATCATCGCGGTGGCGTTCGCGGACGCGACGACGACGCCGGGCGCGGTCGACTTCACGCTCGACTCGGCGGGCCTCGGCGGCTACACGGAAGACGCGTTCAAGGCCGACATCAGGGCGAAGCAGGCCGCCGGCAAGGCGGTCGTCATCTCGATCG
Organism: Streptomyces sp. DS1-CR2; assembly: GCF_055760475.1. Taxonomy (NCBI): domain Bacteria; kingdom Bacillati; phylum Actinomycetota; class Actinomycetes; order Kitasatosporales; family Streptomycetaceae; genus Streptomyces; species Streptomyces sp. DS1-CR2. Next base: position 5,565,282 of record NZ_CM147085.1, on the reverse strand, counting down.
GCGGCCAGAACGGCACGGTCTCCATCAATGACGCGAATTCCGCGACGAACTTCGCGAACTCGGTCTACTCACTGATGCAGGAATACGGCTTCAACGGCGTCGACATCGACCTCGAGAACGGCCTGAATTCGACGTACATGTCGCAGGCGCTGAAGTCCATTGCCGCAAAGGCGGGTTCGGGCTTCGTCCTGACGATGGCCCCGCAGACGATAGACATGCAGTCGACGTCGGCCGAGTACTTCAAGACCGCACTGGCCGTGAAGGACATCCTGACGGTCGTCAACATGCAGTACTACAACAGCGGTTCGATGCTGGGCTGCGACGGCAAGGTCTACAGCCAGGGCTCGGTCGACTTCCTGACCGCGCTCGCCTGCATCCAGCTGGAGGGCGGCCTGGCCCCGTCCCAGGTCGGCCTCGGCGTACCGGCCTCCACCAGCGCGGCGGGCAGCGGCTACGTGTCCCCGTCCGTGGTCAACGCGGCCCTGGACTGCCTGACCAAGGGCACGAACTGCGGCTCCTTCAAGCCGTCGAAGACCTACCCCGGCCTGCGCGGCGCGATGACCTGGTCCACGAACTGGGACGCGTCGACGGGCAACGGCTGGTCCTCGACGGTGGGCCCGCACGTACACGGCCTCTGACCACAGCCCCCGGCCCGGCCTGAACAATCACGCGCCCGTCCACACCGCAGCGCCGCCGCTCCCCCGGCGGCGCTGCGGTGTGGGCGGGCGCGTTGAACCCCGAACCCGGCGCTGCCCAAGGCCCAAAGGCCAAGGACCAAGGCCTGGCCGACCGGCACCGGAGCAATCAAGCCATCCCAGTACCGCAGCCATACATCCGCGTTGCATTCGGCAATATTCGGATGTGATGATGCCCGGCATGGCTGACAACGGGGGCGGCGCAGCGGCCGGGGGCATACCGAGATCGCGACTTCGGGATTACACGGAAGCGAGTTCGTCGGCCTCACTCGCTGCGCCCCACCCGCGCGAAGCACACGAAGCGCACGATTCCTCCGTGCCTGCACGTCACGAATCTTCCGCGCCTGCACGTCACGAATTCCGGGCTCTGGTCGGTGAGTTCAGACGCACCGCGCTGCTCCTGCCACTGAGCGACGACGGCGACAGCGACGGCAACAGCGACGGTCTCCCGCTCACCGCGGAGATCGGCGGAGTCCGTTGGCTCTACGCCTTCTCCCACGAGGCAGCACTCGCGCGGTTCGCAATCGCGAGGGGCGAGGGCGCCCGCGAGTGGTCTTTCGACCGGGTTCTGGGAGCCCGGCTCCTCGACGCCGTGATACCCGCGCTGGGCGTGCCGTGCGGCGTGGCCCTCGATGTGGCAAGCCCGGGTGACGAGGTCTTGTTCCCGCCCGTGGCAGGGGTCGTACCGGATCGGACTGCCGTCGACATGGGGGCGTACGGAGAGGACGCGAGCCGTGACTGACAGCGGAAAAGACCTCCAGGTCAGAGGCCTTGTCCAGATCTCCAAAGGGATCACGCAGGCGCTCGCCGAGCTGGAGGAGATCGGGATGGTGGGCATGGCCGGCGCCGGGCGCGGCTTCGACGGCATGGCCCTTTCCGGTATCAAACTCGGGCATGCCGAACTGACCTCCGCCTTCAGTTCCTTCTGCGAGCGCAGCACGCGCGCGCCGTCTTCGAGCACGTCATTCCACGCCTGCCCGAGCACGACATCGCCGTACGGGTCGCTCACCGAATGGAGCGCCAGCAAGTCCTGGACAGAGCCGATCCACCCCGGCTCGAGCTCACCATGCACGAGGCAGCGCTCCGTATGCAGTTCGGAGGCCCCGGCGTCGCCAGGCTTCAGCTGGAGCACATCCTGAGCGTGGGCGAACGCCCTGAAGTTTCCGTACGGGTAGTGCCGTTCAAGGCCGGCGGCTTCCCCGGAGCGGGGCAGTCGGTCGTATACGCCGAGGGGCCAGTGGCCGATCTCGACACCGTGGAACTCGATGCCACCCACGGGCCGGAATTCATCGACTCCGCGATGCAGTTGCACAAGTACCGTGCTCAGTTCCGTGCGCTGGAGGCGGTGGCCTTGCCGCCCGAGGCGTCCCGTGATCTCATCCGAACGCTCGCCGACGACCTCGTCTAGGAGAAGTCACCGTGCCGACGATCACCTGGGAAGACCCCTTCTGCGGCGAGGGCGCCAACTGCTTCCGCCTAGGCACCGACCCCGACGGCAACGCCTACATCACCGTCGCCGGAGCCGAAGAAACGTATCTCACCGACTCCCGCGAGGCGCTCCGCACGATGATCCTGGACATCAAGTCCGGCAAGGCGGACCACCTCCTCTGACGCCACCGGTGATGATCGGAGGATTTGGGCCACCCCTCCCCCGCCACCGAGGCCGTCCGCTGGCCCAAATCTTCCAATCCCCCTAGGAGACGTCACCGTGCCGACGACCATCACCTGGGAAGACCCCTTCTGCGGCGAGGGAAACTCCTGCTTCCGCCTCGGTACCGACGCCGACGGCAACGCCTACATCTCTCTCGCCGGTGACGAAGAAACCCGCCTCACCGACACCCGCGAAGCGCTCCGCGCGCTCATCCTCGGGATCAAGGCGGGCAAGGCCGATCACCTGCTCTGATCCGGCTCCGCCACTCGTGGCGCGGCGTAGCGGCCCGCCCGTACCGCCCCCACCGCGCACACGAACGTCGCCGCCAGCAGCGTCCATTCCAGGGTCGCCATCCAACCCGGGACCAAGTCGTGCGTCTTGCCGTCCGCGTAGACGCATGTCGTCTGCGCGGGGAAGGGCGTGCGGTGGACCGACTCCGCCCGTTCGTAGATGCCCGTGGTGAACGCCGAGCAGGTCTGGAGCGGGTCGCTCTTCGGGGAGCCGGTGGTGAAGAACGCGAGGGCGTAGACGGCGGCGAGTGCGGCTGCGCCGGTGATCGCCAGCTTGCTCAGGCGGGACGCCGCCTTCGCGCCGCGGATGCCGGTGAGTTCCAGGGCGAGTGCGCCCAGGCCGGACACCATCAGGACCACGACCGCCGCCCAGAAGATCCAGACGACGGCGCCGGCGCTGGAGAGGGTCGTGCCATCCTCGTACACGCAGCTCACGTCCGGCGGGAAGCTGCTCTCCTCCAGGCGGAAGTTGCCACCCGGGCCGATCATCCCCTGGGCGCACCGCTCCTCCTGCTCGGAGATCCCGGTGACGAGCCAGGACACCAGCCACACGACGAACGTGGCCACGAGGGCAATCCCGAAGGCCCCCCACAACCGGTCGGCGTCACGCGGCGATGCACGTTTGTTCGGCATGACGCGGGAGCCTAGCCCGTGCCCGGAGAGACCTCAGAAGAACTCCGACCAGGGCTGGTCCCAGATTTGTTGGGCGCACAGGACTACGAAGAGCAGGCCCGCCACCGTCAGCATTCCGTTGCTGAGCCAGCTGTTGCGCCACTCTCGGGGCGTGCGGGAGGAGTTGAGGAGCCAGATCAGGGTCAGGGCCAGGAAGGGCATGAAGGCCGCGCCCAGTACTCCGTAGAGGATGATCAGGCGGAATGGCTGGCCCTGGAAGAGGAGGACGATCGGGGGGAAGGTGAGCCAGAGCAGGTAGGCGCGGAACGGCCAGCCCTTCTCGCGTTGGCCCGTCGCCACGTCCTCCCCCGTCACTGATACCCGGTCCGCGCGGACGCGGGTGCGGCGGTAGCGCTCCACGAAGTCCGCGAACATCAGGCTCACCCCGTGCCACACGCCGATCAGGGACGTGAACGACGTGGCGAAGAAACCGACCAGGAAGAGCTTCGCTGTGGCTGTGCCGTATTGGGTTTGCAGGGTGGCTGTCAGGTCGATCAGGCCCTTGTCGCCCGACGCGATGGACGTGTGTGAGGCGTGGAGGAGTTCCGCCCCGACGAACAGCATCGCCACTACGAAGATGCCCGTCGTGATGTACGCGACCCGGTTGTCCAGGCGCATGACCTTCATCCAGCCCGCGTTCGTCCAGCCCTTCGCGTTGACCCAATAGCCGTACGCCGCAAGCGTGATGGTGCCGCCGACGCCGCCGATCAGGCCGAGCGTGTTGAGCACCGAGTCCTTCTCGTCGGGCAGGACCGGGAGCAGGCCCGCGAACGCGTCGCCGAGGTGTGGTGTCACCCGGATCGCCAGGTAGACCGTCACGACGAACATGACGCCCACCAGGACGGTCATGACCTTCTCGAAGACGGCGTACTTGTTGAACCAGACGAAGGCCAGGCCGATCAGGCCGCACAGGATCGCCCACGGCTTGATCGACCAGTCGGCCGGGAAGACGTCGGGGAACAGCGCCTGGAGCGGGAGCGCGCTCGACGACATCGCCGCCGCGCCGTACACGAAGCCCCAGACGACGACGTAGACCACGAAGAAGTACGTCGTCCAGCGGCCGAGGCTCGCCCAGCCGTCGAACAGGGTGCGGCCCGTCGACAGGTGCCAGCGGCCCGCCGCCTCCGCCAGGCTGATCTTGACCAGACAGCCGATCACTGCTGCCCACAGCAGCGTGTAGCCGAAGTTGCTGCCTGCGATCAGCGTGGCGACCAGGTCGCCGGCGCCGACGCCCGTCGCGGCGACGACGATGCCGGGGCCGATGTACTTCCAACTCGACTTGCGGGGTTGCGTGTTGAGGCCTGTGGTGCCGGTGCCCGTTCCTGTGGTGCCCGAGGTGTCCGCCATACCGTCAAGGAAGCGTAAAGCGCGGCAGGGGGCAAGGGGGCCTGCGGGAACTTGTGCCGGTCAGTCCTCGAAGTACGCGTCCAGGACCTTGTCGAGCTCGTCCGCCCACTCCTGGGCGCGCGCCTTGTCCGGGGCCTCCACGTCGTTCGGGTACCAGCGGCTGTCCGGGGTGTGGACCGTGACGGTGAGGCGGCGCCGGGACGTTCCCACCTCGACCGCGCCGATCTCGTCCCAGCGGAACTCGGCCTCTTGGTCGTCGAGTCGGAGGCGTACGCCGGTCGCGTCCGCCGTGATCGAGCCTCGGCGGTCGGAGGCGGTGAAGTCCGGGTCGGACGGGTCAGCCGGGTCAGCGGAGGTGGGGTCGGTCGGGGCGTCGGCCGGGTCCGCGGCGGGCTCGTCCTCGGTCTCGGCCTCGGGCTGGGGCTCAGCCTCGGTCTCGGAGACCGACTCCGGCTCCGGCTCCGTGTCCGGCTCATCCGCCGGTTCCGTCGGCTCCGTCGGCTCCGCCTTGTCCAGCGAGAGACCGTTCTCCTCCGCGGCCTGGCGCGGGGGCATGAGGCCGGGGACGGAGGCCGGGTCGGCGCCGGCGGCGTCTACGGGCGTGACCTTCTGAGTGTCTATGCGCTGCTCCACGGAGCGAAGTATGGCGGACGAGCCTGTGGGGCGGGAGCCTCAGCCCTGCGGAACGTCGTCGTCACCGCGCGCCGTCTCCTGTGTGCCGGTGAGTTCGGGGGTTACGACTGTTCCGGGATCGCGGGCCTCACGCGGTGAGGCGTCGGGCCCGCGGAGCGTTGCTCCGTCGGTCCGACGCCTCAGCCGTCAGTGCACAGCCCGTGTTCTAGACGAACAGGCTGATCACCGCCGCCACCGCGAAGCCGGCCACCGACAGGACCGACTCCAGGACCGTCCAGGTCTTGAGCGTGTCGCGTTCCGAGATGCCGAAGTACTTCGCGACCATCCAGAAGCCGCCGTCGTTGACGTGCGAGGCGAAGATGGAGCCCGCCGAGATGGCCATGATGACGAGGGCCGTGAAGGGCTGGGAGTAGTCGCCCGCCTCGATCAGGGGCCAGACGATGCCGGCCGTCGTGACGATCGCGACCGTGGCCGAGCCCTGGGCGACGCGCAGGACCAGGGAGATCAGGTAGGCGAGGACGATGACGGGCAGACCCACGTCGTTGAACGTGTCGGAGAGGGCCTGTGCGACGCCGCTGCCCTTGAGGACCGCGCCGAAGATGCCGCCGGCACCGACCACCAGGAGAATGTTGCCGACCGGCTTCAGGGACGCCGTGGACACCGTCTCCAGGGACTTGCGGGACCAGCCGCGGCGGATGCCGAGCAGGTAGTAGGCCAGGAGCAGGGCGATCGTCAGGGCGACGAAGGGGTGGCCGAAGAACTCGATGACCGAGCGGACCGTGGAGGGGTCGAAGGCGATCGAGGAGAACGTGGCCAGGAGGATCAGGACGAGCGGGGTGCCGATGATCGTGAAGACGGTGCCGAGGGGGACCGGCTTCTCGGTCGGCTTCACCCCGGCCTTGCGCTGCTCCTCGGCGAGCGCGGCCTTCGCCTCGTCGGCGGCCTCGACCATGTCCTGCGGGACGGGCACGAAGATGCGCTTGCCGATCCACGCGGACCAGACCCAGGCGGCGAGCACGGCGGGGATGCCGCAGATGAGGCCCATGAGGATGACCCAGCCGAGCTGCACGTGGAGCAGTCCGGCGGCGGCGACGGGGCCGGGGTGCGGGGGCAGGAACGCGTGGGTCATCGACAGGCCGGCGAGTAGCGGCATGGCGTAGAGGACGATCGACTTGCCGCCGCGCTTGGCGGCCGCGTAGACGATCGGCGCGAGGACGAAGATGCCGACGTCGAAGAAGACCGGGATACCGAAGATGAGGCCGGTCAGGCCCATGGCGAGGGGGGCGCGCTTCTCGCCGAAGAGGTTGAGGAGGCGGGACGCCAACACCTCGGCGCCGCCGGAGACTTCGAGCACCGCGCCGAGCATGGTGCCGAGTCCGATGATGATCGCCACATGGCCGAGGGTGCCGCCCATGCCGGACTCGATGAGGGAGACGGCGTCGGACTTCTGGACGGTGCCGAACAGTTCGGTGACGGAGAGGCCGGCCGCGAGGCCGACGGCTATGGAGACCGTCAGGAGGGCAAGGAAGGGCTGGAGTCTGACCTTGATGATCAGGAAGAGCAGAAGGACGATGCCGAGCGCTGCGCAGGTGAGCAGGCCCGCGGTGCCGCCGATGATCGTCAGGAGGCCGCCGGTGTGGGGTGGTGGCACCGGGGCGGGGGCGGTCGCGGCGAGTGGCAGGAGGGACATGAGGGGGGACCTCGTAATTCCATGCGGCTTTCGGGGCAGGGGGAATCGCGGTGCGGCGCCTCGGGGATCGGCGCCGCACCGTGATGACGTACGGGGTTACGGGTGTTGCGAAGGCGTCAGCTCAGGACGGCGAGCGCGTCGATCTCGATGAGGAGACCCTTGGGGAGACCGACGTAGACGGTGGTGCGGGCGGAGGCGGGGGCCTTGAGGCCCTGCTCCTCGAAGTACGCGTTGTAGATCGCGTTCATCTCGGCGAAGTGGTCGACGTCGGTGAGGTAGACGCGCATCATCATGACGTCGTCCCAGGTGGCGCCGCCCTCTTCGAGGATCGCCTTGACGTTGGCGAAGGTCTGGAGGGTCTGCTCGCGCAGGGTCGGGCCCGCGGGGGTGGGGGCCTGGCCCTCAACGGCCGGCAGGAAGCCGACCTGGCCCGCGACCTGAAGGATGTTGCCCTTCTTGACGCCGTGCGAGAACTTCGCGGGCGGGGTCGTGTGGGTGGCGGGGGTGAGCGCGGTCTTCTCGGTCATCGTGACGTGGCTTCCTTGGTGGGGGCTTCTTTGCTGGTGGCCTTGGTGCTGGCCTTGGTGGTGGCCTCTTTGGAGCCGGGTACGGCTCCGGAGTACTCCCGGCTGATCGCGTCGGCCGTGCGGCGGACCAGCGGGAGCAGGGTGAGGAGTTCCTCGGCCGTGACGACCACGTTCGGTGCGGAGACCGACATGGCGGCGACGACTCGGCCGTCCGCACCCCGGATGGGTGCTCCGATGCAGTTGATCGACTCCTCGTGGCCGCCGAGGTCGGTGGCCCAGCCCTGTTCGCGGACGACGGCGAGTTCCTTGAGGAAGGCGCCGGCGTTCGGGGTCGAACGGGCCGTGTACGTGGGGTAGTCGAGCTTCTCGGCGATGGCGCGGCGCTCGGCTTCGGGGAGGTCGGCGAGGAGGAGTTTGGCGACGGCGGCGACCGTGATGGCCACCGGCTTCCCGATGCGGGAATACATGCGGACGGGGTAGCGGCTCTCCACCTTGTCGATGTAGAGGACCTCGTTCTCCTCGTACACGGCGAGGTGGACCGTGTGGCCGCACTTCTCGTTGAGCGCGGTCAGGTGAGGGTGGGCGATCTCGCGGACGTCGAGGTTCTCGACGGCTTCCTGGGCGAGGGCGAACAGGCGCGCGCCGAGGCGGTAGCGCTGGTCGGACTGGCGGTAGACCAGGCCGTGTTCGTGGAGGGTGCGCAGCAGGCGCAGGGCGGTGGACTTGTGGACGCCGAGGCGGTCGGCGACCTGGCCCAGGTCGGCGGGGCCCTCGGCGAGCAGCGGCAGGATGCTCAGCGCTCGGTCGACTGTCTGGCTCATGGCCTACGTACCTCCTCCACGGCCCCGTCGGCGGTCCAGCCGGGGCCGAGGTGCAGTGTGCCCCAGGAGGCGTCGTCGAGGTCGGCGAGGCGGTCGGCGTGGGCGCGACTCGGGGGTGCGGCGAGGTCGCCGGGCGTGGTGAGGGCGGCGGCGGCCATGAGGTGGCCGTGGCGCAGGCGGGCGGGTACGGGCAGGCCGCGCAGGGCGCCGGAGAGGTAGCCGGCGGCGAAGGCGTCGCCGGCGCCGACCGCGGCGACGACGTCCACGCGGGGGGCGGGCTCGGTGTGGCGTACGCCGTGTTCGTCGTAGGCGACCGCGCCGTCGGCGCCGCGCTTGACGACGAGCGTGGCGGGTTCGGGGAGGGCGGCGCGGATGGCGTCGGGGCCGCCGGTGATGCCCCAGGCGTCCTCGGCCTCGTCCTCGCCGACGAAGACGAGGTCGGCGCCGCGGGCCAGGTCGAGCAGGACGCGGGCGTCGTCGGGGCGGGGCCACAGGCCGGGGCGGTGGTTGACGTCGAAGGAGACGAGGGGCCGGCCGGCGGGGGTGCGGACGGTGAGGTCGGCGGTGAGGTCGAGGCAGCCGGGCGAGAGCGCGGGCGTGATCCCGGACAGGTGCAGGACGCGGCCGGAGCGGATCGCGGCCAGGTCCATGTTCTGGCTGGTCATCGCGGAGGCGGCGGATCCGGCGCGGTAGTAGGCGACCTCGTGGGCGTCGGTGGCGCGGTCGCCCGCGGTGCGGAAGTAGATGCCGGTGGGGCGGGCGGGGTCGCGGCGTACGGCGGAGGTGTCGACGCCGTACGCGCCGATCGTGTCGACCAGGTGGTCGCCGAAGCCGTCGGCGCCGACGCGGCTGACCCAGCGGACGGTGTGTCCGGCGGCGGCGAGCACGCACGCCACGTTGGACTCGGCTCCGCCGATACCGCGGTCGAAGGACGGTACGTCGGCGAGGCGCCCGGGTACGGACGGCACGAAGGTGACCATGGACTCGCCGAGCGTGACGACATCCACGGGTGCGTGGTGCGCGGGGGCGGCGGGTCCGGTGGCGGTCACGGTGGTTCGGGCTCCTCGTGGGATCTCTGGGCTCATGCCGGGAAGGTCAACGGCTCCGTTGACCCGGCGTTGGCTCGGATGTTAGACAGCAGTAAGCGACATACGCAATGACCGTTGCATCATTTGCAACGGCCTTCTTACGAGGAGGCTCCATGGCCGCCGACAGCGCCGTCAACGCCGTAGCCCGGCTCAGGGATCTGGATCTCGAGCGGGTCGACCACCGCTTCAAGGGGCTGCCCCCGGACGCGGACGGCATGACCGTCGGCGAGCTCGCGGCCGAGCGCCGCAACCTCTTCACCGGTGGCTTCACGACCCCGGTCCTCGCCCTCTCCGCCGAGCGCCTGGAGCACAACCTCGCGCTCATGGAGACATACGCCACGCGCCACGGCCTGGCCTTCGCGCCGCACGGCAAGACGTCGATGGCGCCGCAGCTCTTCCACCGCCAGATCGAGCACGGCGCGTGGGGCATCACCCTCGCCGTCCCGCACCAGGTGCGGATCGCGCGCGCCTTCGGCATCCAGCGGATCTTCCTCGCGAACGAGCTCGTCGACGCGGCGGCCCTGCGCTGGCTCGCGGGCGAACTCGACCGGGACCCCGGCTTCCGCTTCATCTGTTACGTCGACTCGGTGCGCGCCGTCGAGCTGATGGACGCCGCCCTCGCCGAGGCCGGGGCCACGCGGCCGGTCGACCTGGTCGTGGAGCTGGGCGCGGGCGACGGCGCGCGCACGGGCGTGCGGACCGAGGCCGAGTGCTTCGACATCGCGAACGCCGTCGCCGCGGCGGACACGCTGCGCCTGGTCGGGATCGCCGGTTACGAGGGCGAGGTGCCGGACGCGTCGCCCGAGACCGTGGGCGCCTGGCTGCGCCGCCTGACCGCGCTGCTCGTCGATTTCGACAAGGCGAACCGCTTCGCGGACCTGGACCAGATCGTGGTCAGCGCGGGCGGCAGCGCCTGGTTCGACGCGGTGGCCGAGGTCTTCGCCGAACTGCCCGAACTCTCCGCTCCTGTACTGAAGTTGCTGCGCTCGGGCGCGTACGTGTCGCACGACGACGGCCACTACAAGCACCTCACGCCGTTCAACCGGGTCCCCGAGGAGGGCGCTCTGCACCCGGCGTTCCGGCTGTGGGCGCAGGTCGTCTCGCGCCCGACGGCGGAGCAGGCGTTCACGAACGCGGGCAAGCGCGACGCGGCGTACGACCTTGACCTGCCCGAGGCGCAGGTCGTGCGGGACGCCCGTACGGGCGAGGTGCGCGAGGCCACCGGTGTGACGGTGACGGGGCTTTCCGACCAGCACGGCTGGGTGCGTACGGAGGGGGGCGAGGACCTGGCGGTGGGCGACTGGCTCGGCATGGGCCTGTCGCACCCGTGCACGTCGTTCGACAAGTGGCAGCTGATTCCTCTCGTCGAGGCGGACGGCACGGTGCGGGACTTCGTCCGGACGTTCTTCTAAGCGCCGTAGGCCATCGGGTCGTGGTCTTCTGCGGCTCCGGTGGGGGTTGTTCGCGCCCCGCGGCGGAGCCGCTGATGTCACAGCCCCGCGCCCCTGAAATGCACGCCCTGCGGGCGGCATTTCCCCGATGAAGGCTGAGCGGGCGAAGCCGCAAGCCTTCAGGGGCGCGGGGAACTGCGCGACCAGCCACAACGCACCCGCACCCGAACACCCGCACCAAGAGAGGCACCCCCATGGACCTGGTCATCCGCGACGCACGCGTCATCGACGGCACCGGAGGTGCCTCCTATCGCGCCGACGTCGGCGTCCAGGACGGCCGCGTCACCACGATCCACCGGGAAGGAGACGCGGGCCCCCGCCCTTCCGCCCGGAGAACGCTGGAAGCGCACGGCCTCGCCCTGTCCCCCGGCTTCATCGACATGCACGCCCACAGCGACCTGGCACTGCTGCGCGACCCGGACCACAGCGCGAAGGCCGCGCAGGGCGTCACGCTCGAAGTCCTCGGCCAGGACGGCCTCTCGTACGCGCCTGTGGACGACCGCACGCTCGCGGAGGTCCGCCGCGCGATCACCGGCTGGAACGGTGGTGCGCCCGGGGACACGTCCATCGACTTCGACTGGCGCACGGTCGGCGAGTACCTGGACCGCCTCGACCGCGGCATCGCGGTCAACGCCGCGTACCTGATCCCCCAGGGCACCGTACGGATGTACGCGGTCGGCTGGGACGACCGGGACGCGACGCCCGAGGAGCTCGACCGCATGCGGCAGCTCGTCGCCGAGGGCATGGAACAGGGCGCCGTCGGCATGTCGTCCGGCCTCACCTACACGCCCGGCATGTACGCGAAGGACGCCGAACTCACCGAGCTGTGCCGGGTCGTGGCCTCGTACGACGGTTACTACTGCCCGCACCACCGCTCGTACGGCGCCGGGGCGCTCGACGCGTACCGGGAGATGGTGGAGCTCACCCGGGAGGCGGGCTGCCCCCTCCATCTCGCGCACGCCACCATGAACTTCGGCGTGAACAAGGGCAAGGCACCCGACCTGATCTCCCTGCTCGACACGGCGCTCGCGGACGGCGCCGACATCTCGCTCGACACGTACCCGTACACGCCCGGCAGCACGACGCTCGTCGCGATGCTGCCGAGCTGGGCCAGTGAGGGCGGCCCCGACGAGATCATGAAGCGGCTGCAGGACGACGCGACCGCGGAGAAGATCCGGCACCACATGGAGGTCATCGGGGCGGACGGCTGCCACGGTGTGCCCATCGAGTGGGACGCGATCGAGATCTCCGGTGTGTCCGACCCGGGGCTCGCGTCCTGCGTCGGCAGGACGGTCCAGGAGTCGGCCGACCTGCGCGGCGAGGCGCCGTGGGTGACCGCGCGCCGTCTGCTCATCAACGACAAGCTGGGCTCGACGATCCTCCAGCACGTCGGCCACGAGGACAACGTCCGGGCGATCATGCAGCACCCCGTGCACACGGGCGGCAGCGACGGCATCCTCCAGGGCTTCAAGCCGCACCCGCGCGCGTACGGCACATTCCCGCACTACCTCGGCCGGTACGCGCGCGAGCTCGGCATCATGTCGCTGGAGGAGACGGTCGCCCACCTCACGTCCCGCCCCGCGGCGCGCCTGCGCCTGGCCGACCGCGGCCTGGTCCGCGAGGGCTACCGTGCCGACCTGGTCCTCTTCGACCCGGAGACGGTCGCTGCGGGCTCCACCTTCGAGGCCCCGCGCACCCTTCCCCTGGGCATCCCGCACGTCCTGATCGACGGGAAGTTCGTGATCGAGGACGGGCACCGCACGGATGTCATCGCGGGGCGGTCGGTCCGCAGGACGGCGTAACCGCCCCGGACGTCCTGGCCGGGCGCGGACCCCCGCGCCCACCCGCTACGACGCCCGCCCGCGCCGCCCCACGTGTCCGAAAACACGGAGCGCCCCGCGACAGCCGCCCGTAAGCTCACGGACATGCAGGTGATCCAGTCGACGAAGCTCTCCAATGTCTGTTACGAGATCCGGGGCCCGGTGCTCGAGGAGGCGATGCGTCTGGAGAGAGCGGGCCACCGCATCCTCAAGCTCAACACCGGCAACCCGGCCGCCTTCGGCTTCGAGTGCCCGCCCGAGATCCTCGAGGACATGCTCCGCAACCTCGGTGACGCGCACGGCTACGGGGACGCGAAGGGCCTGCTCGCGGCCCGCCGCGCGGTGATGATGCACTACCAGACCCTGGGCGTGGAGACGGACGTCGAGAACGTCTTCATCGGCAACGGCGTCTCCGAGCTGATCGTGATGGCGATGCAGGGCCTGCTCGACGACGGGGACGAGGTCCTCGTCCCGGCGCCGGACTACCCCCTGTGGACGGCCGCGGTCTCCCTCTCCGGCGGCACCGCCGTGCACTACCGCTGCGACGAGCAGTCCGACTGGATGCCCGATCTCGCCGACGTGGAGCGGAAGATCACCGACCGCACCAAGGCGATCGTGATCATCAACCCGAACAACCCGACGGGCGCCGTCTACAGCGACGACATGCTGCGCGGCCTCACCGACATCGCCCGCCGCCACAACCTCCTGGTCTGCTCGGACGAGATCTACGACAAGATCCTCTACGACGGGGCGACGCACACGCCGACCGCCGCCATCGCCCCGGACCTGCTGACCCTCACCTTCAACGGCATGTCGAAGGCGTACCGGGTGGCCGGCTACCGCGTGGGCTGGATGGCGATCTCCGGACCGCGCGCGCACGCCGACTCGTACATCGAGGGCCTCACGATCCTGGCGAACATGCGCCTGTGCGCGAACATGCCCGGCCAGCACGGCGTCGTCGCGGCGCTCACCGGACGCCAGACGATCAACGACCTGGTGCTCCCCGGCGGCCGCCTGATGGAGCAGCGGGACACCGCGTACGAGCTGCTGACGCAGATCCCGGGCGTGACGTGCGTGAAGCCGAAGGGCGCGCTGTACCTCTTCCCGCGGCTCGACCCGAAGGTGTTCAAGGTCAAGGACGACCGGCAGATGGTCCTCGACCTGCTGCGCGCCGAGAAGATCATGGTCGTGCACGGTACGGGGTTCAACTGGCCGGAGCCGGATCACTTCCGGGTGGTCACGCTGCCGACGGTCGGCCAGCTCACGGAGGCCGTGACCCGCATCAGCCGCTTCCTGGACGGCTACAGCCAGCCCTGACGGCCGCCTGTCCCTCTTTCGGGTACAAGACTCAACTTTAGACTGAATCTAAGCTAGGATGGCCTTCAAGCTACCCGCCTGGAGGCCATCCCATGTACGAGCCGATCCGCACGGGGCCTTCCCGCAGGTCCGTCTGTGCCATGGCCGACCCCGGCGACTTTCCGCACCGCTCCCGCGAGGAGGAGCTCGACATCCAGCTCGCGGGGCACCTGGCCGCCCTGCTCGCCCTCACGGACGAGCTGCGCGCCCTCGCCCCCGACCCGGATCTCGACGCCGCGGCCGACGACCTCGCGCACCAGGTCGCCCGGCTGCGCGGAGGCCTGCCGCCGGCCCGCGCGTCCGTGGCCGACGCCGGCCAGGAGCCCCACATCGCCGCCCTGCACCAGCGCGCGCACGCCCTCGCGGGCCGCGCCCTGGTCGTAGCGGCGTCCCGCGCCGACACGGCCGCAGCGATCCTCGCCGCGCGCCGCATGGAGGCGCACGCCGCGGCCGGTCAGCCGGTCGCCTCCTGACGGCGGTTGACGCGCCACCCTCGAGGCCGCGCGTCAACCGCCCACCAACGGCACACACAGTGACAGGGCCCCGCACGCCGTTGTGCGGGCCCTGTCACCTGTCGTGCTCCGAGGGGCGTCAGCCCAGGCGCTTCACCAGCGCCCGGTACTCGTCCCACAGCTCCTTCGGCGTGTGGTCACCGAAGGTGTTGAGGTGCTCGGGGATCAGAGAGGCCTCGTCGCGCCACACCTCCTTGTCGACCGTCAGCAGGAAGTCGAGGTCGGAGTCGGCCAGTTCGAGGCCGTCCGTGTCGAGGGAGTCACGCGCCGGCAGGATGCCGATCGGCGACTCGACGCCCTCGGCCTTGCCCTCCAGCCGCTCGACGATCCACTTCAGGACGCGGCTGTTCTCACCGAAACCGGGCCACACGAACTTGCCCGCGTCGTTCTTGCGGAACCAGTTCACGTAGTAGATCTTCGGCAGCTTCGCCTGGTCCTTGCCCTTGGCCACATCGACCCAGTGGGCCATGTAGTCGCCCATGTTGTAGCCGCAGAACGGGAGCATCGCGAACGGGTCGCGGCGCAGCTCGCCGACCTTGCCCTCGGCGGCCGCGGTCTTCTCGGAGGCGACGTTCGCTCCGAGGAACACGCCGTGGTTCCAGTCGAAGGACTCGGTCACCAGCGGCACGGCGGAGGCCCGGCGGCCGCCGAAGAGGATCGCCGAGATCGGCACGCCCTTCGGGTCCTCCCACTCGGGCGCGATGATCGGGCACTGCGAGGCGGGGGTGGTGAAGCGCGCGTTCGGGTGCGCGGCGGGACGGTATCCATCTTCTGTCTGGGCGGACTCGGGAGTCCAGTCGTTGCCCTTCCAGTCGATGAGGTGGGCGGGAGTCTCCTCCGTCATGCCCTCCCACCAGACGTCGTTGTCGTCGGTGAGCGCGACGTTCGTGAAGACGGAGTTGCCCCACAGCGTCTTCATGGCGTTGGCGTTGGTGTGCTCGCCGGTGCCGGGCGCAACGCCGAAGAAGCCGGCCTCGGGGTTGATCGCGTAGAGGCGGCCGTCCTCGCCGAACCGCATCCAGGCGATGTCGTCGCCGATGGTCTCGACGGTCCAGCCGGAGATCGTGGGCTCCAGCATGGCGAGGTTGGTCTTGCCGCACGCGCTCGGGAAGGCGGCGGCGACGTACTTCGACTCACCGTGCGGCGGGGTCAGCTTGAGGATGAGCATGTGCTCGGCGAGCCAGCCCTCGTCGCGCGCCATCACGGACGCGATGCGCAGGGCGTAGCACTTCTTGCCGAGCAGAGCGTTGCCGCCGTAGCCGGAGCCGTACGACCAGATTTCGCGGCTCTCCGGGAAGTGCGAGATGTACTTGGTGGAGTTGCAGGGCCACGGCACGTCCTGCTGGCCCTCCTCCAGCGGCGCGCCCAGCGTGTGGACGGCCTTCACGAAGAAGCCGTCGGTGCCGAGCTCCTCGAGGACGGGCCGGCCCATGCGCGTCATGGTGCGCATCGAAACGGCGACGTACGCGGAGTCGGTGATCTCGACGCCGATCGCGGAGAGCTCCGAGCCGAGCGGGCCCATGCAGAACGGGACGACGTACATCGTCCGGCCCTTCATCGAGCCGCGGAAGATGCCGCCGTTGCCCTTGTCGCCCTGGAAGATCTCGCGCATCTCCGCGGGGGCTTTCCAATGGTTGGTGGGGCCCGCGTCCTGCTCCTTCTCGGAGCAGATGAACGTCCGGTCCTCGACGCGCGCGACGTCGGTCGGGTCGGAGGCGGCGTAGTACGAGTTCGGGCGCTTGATCGGGTCGAGCTTCTTGAACGTTCCCTTGTCGACCAGTTCCTCGGCGAGGCGCTCGTACTCGGCCTCTGACCCGTCGCACCAGACCACACGGTCCGGCTGCGTCAGTTCAGCGATCTCGTTGACCCACGAGATCAGTTCCTGGTGCTTGGTGGGGACATTGCCCAAAGAAACGGGAGCCGCGATGTCGCGCGCCACGATTGCTCCTAAATGAGGGGTTTTGGTGTTGTTGCCCCTTGGGGGCTGCGACCCGGATGCTTCACGTGTTGATCCCTCTGGCGCTCATCCGGTGCCGACCGCACTCATATGATCATCCGACGCGGGCGCCCATATGTCCAGAGGGCCTCACAGCTGAGCGAAGTGAGGATCGCCACTCGTATGCGTCACTGATCGTCACTCGTATTCGTTACTTACGGCCCCGTAGGTACGATGCGGCACATGACTGCCGCCACGCCATCCGAAGTGACCGCGACAGAGCCCGTTCCGGTGAAACCCCGGCTGCGCGGCTGGCTGCACGCGGGGATGTTCCCCGCAGTCGTCGTCTCCGGCCTGGTGCTGACCGCGCTCGCGGACTCCACCCGCGGCCGGATCGCCTGCGGGATCTATGTCCTTACAGCCTGCCTGCTCTTCGGCGTGAGCGCGCTCTATCACCGGGGCAACTGGGGCCCGCGCGCGGACGGCGTGCTGCGCCGCCTCGACCACGCGAACATCTTCCTGATCATCGCGGGCACCTACACGCCGCTCACGATGCTGCTGCTCCCCGAGGCCAAGGGCCAGTGGCTGCTGTGGGGCATCTGGGCCGCCGCCGCGGCCGGCATCGTCTTCCGCGTCTTCTGGGTCGGCGCCCCCCGCTGGCTCTACACCCCCTGCTACATCGCGATGGGCTGGGCGGCCGTCTTCTTCCTGCCCGACTTCCTGCACGCGGGCGGCACGGCCGTGCTCGTCTGCGTGATCGTCGGCGGGCTTCTCTACAGCGCGGGCGGCGTGATCTACGGGATCAAGCGCCCGAACCCGTCACCGCGCTGGTTCGGCTTCCACGAGGTCTTCCACTCGCTCACGCTCGCGGCGTTCGTCGTGCACTACGTCGGCATCTCGCTGGTGGCGTACCAGCACGCCTGATCTCGCCTTTCATCCTTCTGGCCGCGGCTTCCGAGCCGCGGCCATTTTTTTGACTGCCACCAAGCGGGAATCGGCGCAGGACATTCGTCGGCAGCGCCACGTCGGCGAACGCCGCGTACGTCCACGGGATGGGCGTGGTGCTGCTCGTCGTGGGCGTCGCGTCGCTGGTCACCGCCCTGCTGGCGGCCGCCCTGCTCCCCCGTACCGCGCCGTCCGCCGACGTGGCCCCGGCCCCCGGTGATGCCCGAGAATGAGCCCCATGGCCGCCTCCGCACGCTCCACCCCCGCCGCCGACCACCCCGGGATGGGCCTACGCGAACGCAAGAAGCTCAAGACCCGCGTGGCGATCCGGGACGCGACGTACCGCCTGATCACCGAGCAGGGGTACGACGCGACGACGGTCGAGCAGATCGCAGAGGCCGCCGAGGTGTCACCGTCCACGGTGTTCCGGTACTTCCCCACCAAGGAAGACATCGTCCTCACGGACGAGTACGACGCGATGCTGGAGGCCGAGCTGCGTGCTCGGCCCGTGGACGAGTCGATCGTCGACTCCCTGAAGCATGTGATCGCGCAAGCCGTGCACCTCGGGTTCGACGACGATCCCGAGGTGTCACGGCTGCGGACCAGGCTCCAGGTCGAGGTGCCCGCGGTGCGCTCCCGGATGATGGAGTCCATGTCCGTCACCGGGCAGCTGCTGTGCCGGGTGATCGGCGAGCGCACCGGCCGCGACGCGGACGGTCTGGAGGTCCGCGTCTACGCGATGGCGCTGGTCGGCGCGCTGATGGAGACCACGCTGTACTGGGCCGAGCACGGCCACCGGGAAGAGCTGCGCGACCTGCTGGACCGGACGCTGGAGACGTTCAGGAACGGTCTGTAGGGGCCGGACCCCTGGCACCCGGCAGGGCCCGACGGCGTCCGGCGCGTTTCAGTCCTGCAGCTTCGCCGCGAGCTCCTGGGCGTCGGTGACGGGGGCGTCGCAGGTGAAGTTGCGGCACACGTACGCGGCCGGGCGGCCGTCGACGAGCGGACGGTCCGCCAGCAACGGCAGTTCGCCGGAGCCCGCTTCGCCCACCGCGACAACCGCGCCCGGCGCCGTGCCGAGCAGCGCCGCGCGGTGAAGTTCGCCGCCGGTCTCGCCTACGACGGCGACCTCCTTCGGCCCGTCGAGCAGCGCCTCCGCGACGGCGAGCCCGTGCCCGATGAAACGCGGGGCACGCGGCCCGAGCGCCCGCACCACACCCAACGCACGCTCGGCGGCGGTGCGATGGGGCTCCGAACCGGTCTGAGCCGCGTACGAGAGCAGCGCGCCCGCCGCCGCGCTCCAGCCCGAGGGCGTGGCGTTGTCGGTCGGGTCCTGCGGCCTGCGGATCAGCTGCTCCGCGTCCGCCGCCGTGTCGTACAGCGCGCCGGACTCCGCGTCGGTGAACTGGTCGAGGACGTGGTCGAGGAGGAACCCGGCGAACTCCAGCCAGACCCCCTCGCCCGTCACGGACGCCAGCGTGAGGAAGCCCTCGGCGACATCCGCGTAGTCCTCGAGGACGCCGGCGTTCGCGCCGGCCCGGCCGTCCTTGCTGGTACGGGCGATGCGCGCCCGCGCGTCCATGTGGAGCCGTACGAGCAGGTCGGCGGCGGCGAGCGCGGCCTGCACCAGGTCCGGCCGGTCGAAGTACGCGCCGGTCTCCGCGAGCGCGGCGATCGCCAGGCCGTTCCATGCGGCGACGACCTTGTCGTCCCGCCCGGGGGCCGGCCGCTCGGCGCGCGCGGCGAACAGCCTGCGCCGGATGTCCTCGACCCGCGCGGCATCGAACTCTGCTTCTTGTTGCGGGAGTTGGAGGACGGAGGAGCCCTCCTCGAAGGTGCCCTGCTGCGTCACGCCGAAGTACTGGGCGGCCAGCTCGGCGTCCGCGTCGCCGAGCACCTCGCGCAGCTGCCCGGGCGTCCACACATAGAACGCGCCCTCGACGTGGCGGCCCTCGGCGTCCTCGCTGTCCGCGTCCAGCGCGGACGCGAACCCGCCCTCGTTCGTCCGCAGCTCCCGCACCATGAAGTCCGCGGTCTCCAGAGCTACGCGCCGGGCCTGCTCGGACCCAGTGGCCCGCCACAGATGCGCGTACGCGCGGCACAACAGGGCGTTATCAAAGAGCATCTTCTCGAAGTGCGGCACGACCCACTCGCGGTCGACGGCGTAGCGCGCGAAGCCGCCGCCCAGCTGGTCGTAGATCCCGCCGCGCGCCATCCGCTCGCAGGTGTCGTCGGCCATCTGGAGCGCGCCCTCGGCGCCGGTGCGGGCGTAGTGGCGCAGCAGGAACTCGATCACCATCGACGGCGGGAACTTGGGGGCGCCGCCGAATCCGCCGTTCGCCGCGTCGTACTCGCGGGTCAGGCCGAGCAGCGCCTGCGCGAGCTCGCCCTCGCCGGGGATCTGCGTGTCCCCGTACGGCAGCTCGCGCCCGGCCAGATCGCCCACGATCTTCGCGGCGACCTCGGCGACCTCGTCCTTGCGCTCGGCCCACGCCTGCGCCACGCCCTCCAGGATCTGCGGGAAGGACGCCATTCCGTGCCGCGGCTCGGGCGGGAAGTAGGTGCCGAAGTAGAACGGCTCGGCTTCGGGCGTGAGGAACACGGTCATGGGCCAGCCGCCCTGGCCGGTGGCGGCCTGCACGGCCTCCATGTAGACGGCGTCGACGTCGGGGCGCTCCTCGCGGTCGACCTTGATGCTGACGAAGCGGTCGTTCATGAGGGCGGCGGTCGCCTCGTCCTCGAAGGACTCGTGCGCCATGACGTGGCACCAGTGGCAGCTGGAGTATCCGACGCTGAGCAGCACCGGGACCCCGCGCCGCCGCGCCTCCTCGAAGGCGTCGGCCGACCAGGGCCACCAGTCGACGGGGTTGTCGGCATGCTGGAGAAGGTAGGGGGACGTCTCATGGGCCAGTCGGTTCGGCATGCGCCCCATCCTCGCGCACGCCGGTCGCCGATCGGCCCTTTGATCCCCGGCCTCTCGCGCCGCGACCCCATACGCAGCACACTTGACGCGGAACCGTTGCCGCCGGAGGGGGACCTGAGATGCGAGACAGCCATCGGGCGGAAGCCGAGGGGCTGTTGGCCCGGGCCGTGGAGGAGGAAGTACGGCGTTCGGGCGGGCGTACGGACGGCGGGGTACTGCTGTCCCGTGCGCGCGGTGCGCTCGACGCCATGGCGGAGACCGCGGCCGAGGAGTACACGCAGTTCACACACGCCCTGGACGAGGCCGAGGCCGGGCAGATGTCGTTCGGGCAGCGCTTCACCCAGGAGCGGGGATCTACTCCCCTGCTGGTCACGGCCGTTGCCGCGGTCGGGGCCTGCCTGGCCGACCTGCTGCTCGGTACGGGCGCGGGGACCGCGGTCGGCGCGGGCGCGGCCGTCGCCGTACTGGGCGCCGCCACGACCGTCGCGAAGGTGACGGCCTCTCATGTGCCCGCCGCGAGCCGCCGCGCCGGGGCGAGGAGCCAGCCGGGCGGACCCGAACAGCTGAGACTGCAGTGGCTGACGGCGCTCGACGTGCGGGGGATCCGGCCGTTCCTCGATCAGCAGCGCGTCCTCGCCGCGACCGCGGGGACCGGCGCGAAGAAGCCGACGCCGCAGTTGCGCCGTACCGACAAAAGCGCGGCGGCCAGGCGGCGCAACGTACTGGAGCAGTCGTTCGGCCAACTCCCGGAGCCGGACGGCCCGTTCGCGGGCCGCAGGGCGCAGATGCAGCGCATCGCCCAGTGGGTACACGCGGCGCGCGCGAGCACCGAGACCCGGCCCACCGTCGTCGTGCTGCACGGCGCGCCCGGCTCCGGCCGCACGACGCTCGCGGTGCGGGCGGCGCACGAGCTGCGCGACCAGTTCCGCGGCGCGTGCGTCGTGGACCTGCGGGGTGACGCGCCCGAGGCCCCGCTGTCGACCCGGGACGCGCTGCTCCATCTGCTGAACCGGCTCGGCGCGCCGCGCGAGCAGCTGCTCTTCCGGGAGCGTTCCTCGCAGGACCAGCAGGAGCGGCGCCTGAGCGAGCTGTACCACCAGCATCTGACGGGGCTTGCGGTCACGATCGTCCTGGACGACGCGAACGACGCGGAGCAGGTGCGCACGCTGATCCCCGAGCGGTCCGACAGCCTCGTCCTGGTGACGGCGCGCAAGCCGCTCGACCTGCCGGCGGACGTCCCGGCGTGGGTGCACCAGGTGCCGGTGGACGCGCTGGACGCGGCGGGCTCGGAGGAGCTGCTGCGCGAGTCCGCGGAGGACGACTCGGGGCCCTATGACTCCGAATCATCGGACACAGTAAGGGAGCTGTGCGGTGGCCTGCCGCTGGCGCTGCGCATCGCGGGCTCCGCGATCGGGCCGCGTACGACGCGCGCACTGGCGTCCGACCTGGGCGCGTACGGGCCCGTGGAGCCGGTCGAGCGGGTGCTGTGGCTGCGCTACACCGACCAGCCGGAGGCGTCCCGACGGCTGCTGCGGCGGCTCGCGCTGGCCGGGCGGGCCTCGCTCGGTGCGGCCGCGGCGGCCGCACTCCTCGCGACGGACGAGTCGGAGGCCTCCCGCCATCTGACGGCGCTGTCACGCGCCGGGCTGATCGACCACGTGCGGGGAAGCCGGTACCGGCTGCACGACCTCGTCCGCTCCTTCGCGCAGGCCCGCCTCCTCGACGAGGAGGAACCGGCCGAGCGGACGGCCGCTCAGGAACGCCTCATCCAGAGCTACGCGGAGCTCGCGGACTCGGTGATCCGGCTCGTCGACGGCAAGATGTCGACGCGCGCCGGCCAGGTCGGCCCGCACGGCTTCACCTCGCTGGACGCCGCGCTGCGCTGGCTCGACGACGAGTCCAGCTTCATCACGGCGACGCTGCGTGGCGCGGAGGGCGTCGACCAGGCGGCCGTACTCAATCTGCTCGGCGCCCTGTGCGACTACTGCCTGCTGCGCGGCGACCTCTACCGACTCGGCGAGATCAGCGAGCTCACCCAGGCCGTCGACCAGGGGCTTCTCATGCGCTCGGTCCAGTGGCGCACGGGTATCGCGGCGCGCCAGCTCGGCGAGCTCGACAAGGCGCGTACGACGCTGGCGTCCGTGGTGGACCTCTACTTCGAGGCGCACCACAACGCGGGCGCGGCCCGCGCCCTGTGTTCGCTGGGCATCACGCTGCACCACCAGGGCCAGCTCAAGGAGGCGGCGGCGAAGCTCCGCGAGGCCCTCGACCTCCAGATCACGGAGGAGACGGCGGGCGACCGGGGCTGGACGCTGCATGCGCTCGCCGCGGTGCAGCGCGACCGGGCCCACGTACAAGAGGCGCTCGATCTGCTGACCTCGGCGCTGGCCCTGCACCGCGAGAACGAGTCCGTGCACGGCGAGGCGTGGGCGCACTTCCAGCTGGGGCAGCTGTGCCTGCGGATGGGCGACATGCCGGGCGCGGAGGGTGAACTGCGCGCCGCCCTCGACCTGTACAGCCGTACGCGCGACAGCCGCGGCGAGGCGTGGGCGCTCACGCAGCTGGCACGGGTGCGCCTGGTGGACGGCGATGCGTCGGCGGCCGTCGACGGACTGCGCCAGGCCGCCTCGCGCCACCGCGACAACGAGGACGCGCGCGGCGAGGCCTGGACGCTCTACTACCTGGGCCAGGCCCTGGAGGAGAGCGGCAACCTCGACCAGGCGGTACGCGAGCTGGAGCGCTCCCGCACGATGTTCTCGCGGATGCGCGACGTGTACGGGCTCGCCTGCGCCCGCCACCACTCGGCCCGGGTCACGCGTGACCAGCGCGCCGCGCAGACGGGCTCGCTGCGCAACTCCGGGTTCGCGCGCCAGCTCCTGGTCGACGCCCGCGCCGACTTCCAGCGCATCGGCGTCGCGCACGGCGAGGGGTGGACGTGCCTGGAACTGGCGGTGGTGGACGCGGGCAACGGGCGCGCGGCCCAGGCCCTGGCCCTGTGCGAGGAGGCGGCGGCGCTGTTCGCGTCGTACGGCGACCGCCGCGGCGAGGACTGGGCGATCTTCCTGCGGTGCACGCTGCTGCCGTACGCGTCCCCGGGCGGCTCGGAGATCGGCACGGCCGTGGCGCAGGAAGAGCTGTCCCAGCTCGCCCGCGCCACCCACGCCGGCCGGGACGCCAAGCTCGACGACTACGTGGAGGCCTACCAGCTCCTCCTGGAACGCGGCGCGGACCTGGAGGCAGGCTGGCAGGCCTGGCGCCTCGGCATGGTCCCCAAGCGCCACACCCGCGACGTGATGGGCGTGGAGGTGGGAGCGGGGCGCTGAGGGGCACGGCACTGCGGGGCGGTGCGTGACGCGAGCCTGCTCGGCGTGGAGCGCCGCGTGACGCGAGGGTGCTGCGGGCGCGTCAGCGTACCGGCGCAGCGCGAAACCGCTCGGCGCGGCTCACTGCCGTGCCGAGCGCGTTCCGTTCAGTAGGCCGTCAGCCCTTGGCGGGCGAGGCCGGGGAGCCGGCGGAGCCAGTCGCGGGGTCCGCGGCGGCGTCCGTCTTCTCCTTGAAGTCGACCTTGCCCATGTGGCGGTTCATCGACTTCATCAGGCCCCAGACGGCGACGGCCATCACCGCGAAGACGATGAAACCGAGGACGCCCGGGGTCACCTTGTTCTCGTCGACCTCCTTGGCGAGGGGGACGAGATGCGTCATTGCCAGGCTTGCGCTTGCGCTCATGTCAGGCATTGTCGCGGATGCCCGCAAAGAGGTCGTCCTCGGGGAGGGAGGTATCGACGAGAGACTTCGCGAGCTCGTACTCCTCGGTCGGCCACACCGCCCGCTGGAGCTCCATCGGGACGCGGAACCAGCCGCCGTCGGGGTCGATCTGCGTGGCGTGCGCGATCAGCGCCTTGTCGCGGATCTCATAGAAGTCGGCGCACGGAATGTGCGTCGTCAGCGTCCGCTCGACCCGCTCGAACTCGTCCCACCGCTTGAGCCACTCCGCGTAGGGCGACTCCAGGCCGCGGTCGAGCATCGCCTGGTGCAGCGCCTCGGTGCGCGGCCGGTTGAAGCCCTGGTTGTAGTAGAGCTTCTGCGGCTGGTAGGCCGCGCCGTACTCGGACTCCGGGTACTTCTCGGTGTCCGCAGCGCCCTCGAAAGCCACCATCGAGATCTTGTGGGTCATGATGTGGTCGGGGTGCGGGTAGCCCCCGTTCTCGTCGTACGTCGTGACGACCTGCGGACGGAACGAGCGGATCTGCCTGACCAGCTCCCCCGCCGCCTTGTCGACGTCCTCGAGCGCGAAGCATCCCTCGGGCAGCGGCGGCAGCGGGTCGCCCTCGGGCAGGCCCGAGTCGACGAAGCCCAGCCACTCCTGGTCGACGCCCAGGATCTCGCGCGCCTCGTCCATCTCCTTCTTGCGTACCTCGTGGATGTGCTCCTCGATGTACGCGTCCCCCTGAAGCTTCGGGTTGAGGATGGAGCCGCGTTCCCCGCCCGTGCAGGTCACGACAAGGACGGCCACCCCCTCGGACACGTACTTGGCCATGGTGGCCGCGCCCTTCGACGACTCGTCGTCGGGGTGGGCGTGAACGGCCATCAGTCGCAGCTGCTCAGTCAAGACAAGATCCTCAGTGAATGACTCGGTGAATAAGGCGCCCTCGGTCATACAGCGCATTGGGCGGCTTCTATAGTGACGGAACCGGGGGGCGGAAAATTCCGGCAGTCTGTCCGGGGCCGGTCCTCGACCCGCCCCGCGCGAGAGGAACGATCATGAGTGCGGTGAGTGAGCAGCTCCCGGACGGCCGCTACGGCCGCTCCCGCTCCGCCGACGAACGAGCGGACCGCACCCTGAAGATCGTCGGCGCCGCGCTCGGCGCCCTGCTCGTCGTCCTGATCGGCTGGTTCGGCTACCACTACGTCTTCGGTACGAAGATCAGCGCCGAGGTCATCACCTTCAAGGCGTCCGACGCGGCGGTCAAGGTGCACCTCGAGGTCCGTAAGGACAGCGACGCCAAGGGTTACTGCACCCTCCGGTCGCAGTCCGCCGACGGCGCCGAGGTGGGCCGCGCGGACTTCCGCTTCGACCAGCGCGAGAGCCGGATCGACAAGGTCGTGACGCTGCGCACCACGGCCCGCGGCACCAGCGCGGAGCTGCTCGGCTGCCACGCGGGGTGACCGCACGGCTGCCACGCGGGGTGACCGCACGGCGGCCGTACGTTCGGCCGTACTGCGGCCGTACGGTTTTCGGCGCCTGACCTGCGGTGACGAATTCTTGATGGCATATGTCCTCCCCCTTCGGCACCTGAATTGTTAGGCTTGTGGTTTCGCCCACCCGTGAAGGCACATGCTTCTGGGTAGGGCGATGCTTTGTATTCCCGGTACCTACGAGGAGCACCTGTGACCCAGACCAGCGAAGACGTCACCTGGCTCACGCAGGAGGCGTACACCAAGCTCAAGGACGAGCTGGAGTACCTGTCTGGTCCCGCGCGCGCCGAGATCACCGTGAAGATCGCGGCAGCACGCGAGGAGGGCGACCTGCGCGAGAACGGCGGGTACCACGCGGCCAAGGAGGAGCAGGGCAAGCAAGAGCTCCGCATCCGCCAGCTGACCCAGCTCCTGGAGAAGGCCAAGGTCGGCGAGGCGCCTGCCGCGGACGGCGTCGCCGCCCCCGGCATGGTCGTCACGATCGCCTTCGACGGCGACGAGGACGACACCATGACGTTCCTGCTCGCCTCGCGTGAGTACGCGAGCGCCGACATCGAGACGTACTCGCCGCAGTCCCCGCTGGGCTCCGGTGTGAACGGCAAGAAGATCGGCGAGGACGCCCAGTACGAGCTGCCGAACGGCAAGCTCGCCTCGGTGAAGATCCTCGCGGCGAAGCCCTACAACGGCTGAGAAGCCGTACAACGGCTAACCGACCGTATGGCGAAGGCCCCCGGCGCGTGCGCCGGGGGCCTTCGCGTGGTCGCGCTCGGGGCCGTAGCCGTCAGTCGTGGCCGTCAGGCCGTCGCGTTGCGGTACTTGCGGACCGAGAGCGTCCGGAAGACGACGATGATCACGACGGACCAGAGCAGCGAGGCCCACACGGGGTGCTGCATGGGCCAGGCGGGGGAGTCGGCGACGCCCGGGTTGCCGAACAGTTCGCGGCAGGCCTGCACCGTGGCGCTGAACGGGTTCCAGTCGGCGATGTGGCGCAGCCAGGGCGTCATCTGGCTGGAGTCCACGAACGCGTTCGAGATGAACGTCACCGGGAAGAGCCAGACCAGCCCGCCCGACGTGGCCGCCTCGGGGGTGCGTACGGACAGGCCGATGAGGGCGCCGATCCACGTGAACGCGTATCCGAGGAGGAGCAGCAGGCCGAAGGCGCCGAGGGCCTTCGGGACGCCCTCGTGGATGCGCCAGCCCACCAGGAGCGCGACGGTCGCGAGGACGAGCAGGGTCAGGGCCGTCTGCACGAGGTCCGCGAGGGTGCGTCCGGTGAGGACGGCGCCACGGGACATCGGCAGCGACCTGAAGCGGTCGATGAGGCCCTTGTGCATGTCGTCGGCGATGCCCGCGCCGGCGCCCGCCGTGGCGAACGTGACGGTCTGGGCGAAGATGCCGGCCATCAGGAACTCGCGGTAGACCGCGGGGTCGGTGGTACCCCCGATGTTCATCGAGCCGCCGAACACGTAGCTGAACAGCACCACGAACATGATCGGCTGGATCAGCCCGAAGATGACGACCTCGGGAATCCTGGTCATGCGGATCAGGTTCCTGCGTGCCACGACCAGCGAATCCCTGACCGACTGGCCGATGCCGCCGTTAGGGCGAGGCGCCAGGAGCGGTCGAGTGTCAGATACAGCGCTCACTTCGCCTGCTCCTTCCCGGCGTTGGACCGCCGGATGCCCGAGGTGGAATCTAGCCGAGACGGGCGAACACGATCCGGGATCCGCGTCATCCGGATCAGCTTGCGCTTGGCGACGACGAGGGAGTCCCTGGCGGACTGCACGGGGCCGCCCGCGGGGCGGGGGGCGAGGGTCTGGGTGACGGCACTCACTTGACGGCCTCCTGCTTCCGCTGGGACTGCCTGGCGGCGCCTGCCCCCGAGCCGTTCTCGTCCTCCTTCTCCTCGGCCACGTGGCCGGTCAGGGAGATGAAGACGTCGTCGAGCGTGGGCCGGCGCAGACCGATGTCGTCGATCTCGATGCCGCGGGTGTCCAGCTCCCTGATGACCTCGGCGAGGAGCTTGGCGCCGCCGGAGACGGGGACGGTGAGCTTGCGGGTGTGCTGCTCGACGGTGGTCTCGCCCTTGCCGAACCCGGCGAGGACCTCGGCGGCGGGTGTCATGTGCTCCCGCTCGTGGACCACGAGCTCGACCCGCTCGCCGCCGGTCTGGGCCTTGAGCTGGTCGGACGTGCCGCGCGCGATGACGCGGCCGTGGTCGATCACGCAGATGTCGTGCGCCAGGTGGTCGGCCTCTTCGAGGTACTGGGTGGTGAGCAGCAGTGTCGTGCCGCCGGCGACCAGCTCCTGGATGACCTCCCACAGCTGCAGCCTGTTGCGCGGGTCGAGTCCCGTCGTCGGCTCGTCCATGAACATCACGGGCGGTGAGACGACGAGTGCGGCGGCCAGGTCGAGTCGGCGGCGCATGCCTCCGGAGTACGTCTTCGAGGTCCGGTCGGCGGCGTCGGCGAGGTTGAACCGCTCGAGCAGCTCGGACGCGCGCGCCTTCGCCTCCTTGGCCTTCATCTGGTACAACTGGCCGACCATTTGCAGGTTTTCACGACCCGTCAGATACTCGTCGACCGCGGCGAACTGGCCGGAGAGTCCGATCGAGCGCCGCACCTCGTTCGGATGCTTGAGAACGTCGATGCCCGCGACGACGGCCTTGCCGCTGTCCGGTGTGAGCAGCGTCGTCAGACAGCGCACGGCAGTGGTCTTCCCCGCCCCGTTCGGACCGAGCAGGCCGAGGACCGTGCCCTCCGGGACATCGAGATCGACGCCGTCCAGAGCCCTGACGTCGCCGAAGGTCTTCACCAGACCTTCGGCGTAGATGGCGCCTGGCATGTGGCTTCCCCCCATGGGTTGTGGGTGACCTGTTCGGTTGCCTTGCTCAGGAAAGCTTAGGTAGGTCCGTCTGGGCACGCCCGACGGATTGGTGACATGCACCACAAGGTATCGCGATACATCGCGTCTCATCAACTGGTTTTCCGTAATCTCCCGGCTCCGCCGGTCAGTCGATGACGAGGTAACCCGCGTCCCGCAGCGCCGCGCCCACCTCGGCGCAGTGCACCGGCCCCTTCGTCTCCAGGTGCAGCTCGACCTCCGCCTCCGTAAGGCCCAGCCGCGGATCCGTCCGCACATGGCCCACGTCGAGGACGTTGGCGTCGACGCCCGACAGCACCCCGAGCAGCGTGGCCAGGGCGCCCGGCCGGTCCGTCAGACGCAGCCGGAACGACAGATAACGGCCGGCGGCGGCCATGCCGTGGCGCAGGATCCGCTGCATCAGGAGCGGGTCGACGTTGCCGCCCGACAACAGCGCCACGACCGGGCCCTCGAAGGAGTGCGGGTCGCTCAGGAGCGCCGCGACCGGGCTCGCCCCGGCCGGTTCGACGACCAGCTTGGCCCGCTCCAGGCAGAGCAGCAGCGCGCTCGACAGCTCGTCCTCGGAGACCGTACGGACCTCGTCGACCAGCTCCTGGACCAGCTGGAACGGCACGTCACCGGGTCGCCCCACCTTGATGCCGTCGGCCATCGTCGCCGGATACGGGATCGACACCGGCCGCCCGGCCTCCAGTGAGGGCGGGTACGCCGCCGCGCCCGCCGCCTGCACGCCGATCACCTTCACATCGGGGCGCACCGCCTTGACCGCCACCGCGACGCCCGCGGCGAGCCCGCCGCCCCCGATGCCCACGACGATCGTGCGCACCTCGGGGCACTGCTCCAGGATTTCGAGGCCGACCGTGCCCTGTCCGGCGATGATGTCCGGGTGGTCGAAGGGGTGGATGAACACGGCGCCCGTCTCGCGCGCGTACTCCTGCGCCGCCGCCAGCGTCTCGTCGACGACCTGCCCGTGCAGCCGCACCTCCGCGCCGTAGTCACGGGTCGCCGCGACCTTCGGCAGGGGCGCGCCGACCGGCATGAAGACCGTGGAGCGTACGCCGAGGAGAGAAGACGCGTGCGCTACACCCTGCGCATGGTTTCCGGCACTCGCGGCGACCACGCCCGCGGCGCGCTCCTCGGGAAGCAGGCCCGCGATCCTGACGTAAGCGCCGCGCAGTTTGAAGGAGCCGGTCCGCTGGAGGTTCTCGCACTTGAGGTGCACCGGCGCCCCGACCAGCCCCGAGAGATACCGGCTGCCCTCCATCGCCGTCATCCGCGCGACCCCCGAGAGCATCTTCTGCGCGCCGCGCACATCGTCCAGGGTCACCGTCGGCAAGGAGTCAGCCGTGCTGTAGCTCATGACGGCAAGTCTCGCAGCTCACGCCGTACGGCTCCTGGTATGACCACGCTCCGAGACTGGTTTGCGCAGCGTCGGTACGACCCGCCTTCCGGCCGCGTACCCTGTCCCCCAACCCACCACCCCCGCATGAAGTGAGCCCCCGGCCATGCCCACACCACCGGAAACGATGGACATGACGACCGCCGGCGACACCGGCCTCCTCGAAACGCTCCAGCACGAGGTGGCGGTCTTCGCCCGCCGTGCCGAACAGACCCGGCTCGGCGGGGTCGGGCAGGTGCGCAACTCGATGGACCGAGCCGCGTATCTGCTGCTCAACCGCCTGGACAAGGAAGGCCCGATGGGCGTCAAGGCGCTCGCCGCGAGCATGGGCATCGACTCGTCGACGGTGACGCGTCAGGTCGCGCCGCTCGTCGACACGGGCCTCGTCAAGCGGACGTCCCACCCGGAGGACGGACGCGCGGTCGTCCTCCAGCTGTCGCCGCGCGGCCTCGCCCGGCTCGACGAGGTCCGCACGTCCAGGCAGTCCCTGATGGCCGAGCTGACGCAGGAGTGGACCCCGCAGGAGCGCGAACAGTTCTGCACGCTCCTCACGCGCTTCAACACCGCGCTGTCCGCGCGGCAGGCGGGCCAGCCCGCCCCCTCGGGGGAAGCCGCTCCCGGCTCTTGACCCCGGGCCCGCACCTGCCCTCATATGAGACCGGGCCCCTGTCGCACGCGGCCGGGGCCCGTCCCGTCCCAGCGACCGGCCGCCGAGCGGCCCGGCTGGAGGTGCGGTGCGAGAACGGCGCGCGTTCCAGGACGCCCGCCGGGCCCGGGAGTTCGAGTCGTTCGTCGCGGGCGCGGCAGGGCGGCTGCTCCATGCCGCGACCCTGCTCACCACGGAGCCGGCCGACGGCAACCCGCGCGCGCGGAAGCTGCTCGTCGCGGCGCTCGCGCAGACGTACGCCTCCTGGGACCGGCTGCGCGGCGAGGACCCCTACGACCGCGCCCGCAAGGAACTCGCCCTGCGCTTCGCCCGCGCGGCCTGGCACCAGCACCGCGGGTACGGCGGCGTACTGCGCCACCTCGGACCGCAGGCTCGGCTGATCCTGGTGCTGCGCGTCTACGAGGGGGTCGGCGAGGAGCAGGTGGCCGCGCTGCTCGGGCTCCCCATGGAGCGCGTACACGTGATCCACGCGCGCGCCATGGCGCTCGTCCTGCACCCGCCGCGCGGGCCCGCCCCGGCCCTCGAGGACGCGCCGTCCCTGGAGGAGGTGCCGTCATGAACGCACAGGCTCACAGGGAACGCGAGGTCCGCGCGGTCCTGGAGGCCGCTCAGGGAGCGCTGCCGCCCGGGATCCACACCGAGGCGGTGCGCCGGGGCGGGCGGATCCTGCGCCGCAGGAGAGTGCTGCGCCGCCTGATGTGGCACGCGCTGTGCCTGGCGATGACCGCGTTCTTCGTATGGGCCCTGCTGGCCAGGCCCTGGGTGGAGCCGCCGTCCGGGACGACTCCACCCCTCACGGGCTGGTGACCTCACGCGCTGGTGACCGCGCACCTCATCGCGACGGCCGCCCTCGGTGTCAGCCGAGCGCCTGCTGGAGGTCGGCAAGCAGGTCGTCGGCCGACTCGATGCCCACGGAGAGACGTACGAGATCGCTGGGCACCTCGAGCGCCGAGCCCGCGACCGAGGCGTGCGTCATGCGTCCCGGGTGCTCGATCAGGGACTCCACACCGCCCAGGGACTCGCCCAGGGTGAACAGCTTCGCCCGGTCGCAGACCGCGACCGCGGCCTCCTCGCCGCCCTCGACCTGGAACGACACCATGCCGCCGAACGCCTTCATCTGCTTGGCGGCGACCTCGTGACCAGGGTGCTCCGGAAGGCCCGGGTACAGAACACGCGTCACGCGCGCGTGCCGGGACAGCATGTCGGCGACCTTCGTCGCGTTCTCACTGTGCCGGTCCATGCGCACGGGCAGCGTCTTGATGCCGCGCAGCACCAGCCACGCGTCCATCGGCCCTGCGACGGCGCCCATCGCGTTCTGGTGGTACGCCAGCTCCTCGCCGAGCGCCGGGTCGGCGACGACCAGCGCACCGCCGACGACGTCCGAGTGACCGCCCATGTACTTCGTCAGGGAGTGCACGACGACGTCGGCGCCGAGCGCCAGCGGCTGCTGGAGGTACGGGCTCGCGAAGGTGTTGTCGACGACGAGCCGCGCCCCCGCCTCCCGCGCGACCTGCGCGACGGCGGCGATGTCCGTGATCCCGAGCAGCGGGTTGGACGGCGTCTCGACCCAGATGACCTTGGTCTTCGGCGTGAGCGCCGCGCGCACGGAGGCCGGGTCGCTGGTGTCGGCGACCGACCACTCCACGCCCCACCGCGTGACGACCTTCGCGAACAGACGGAACGTGCCGCCGTACGCGTCGTTCGGGATGACCACGTGGTCGCCGGGGCTGAGCAGCGTACGGAGAAGGCAGTCCTCGGCGGCGAGCCCGGAGGCGAACGCGAGGCCGCGGCGGCCGCCTTCGAGGGCGGCGAGGTTCTCCTCCAGGGCGGTCCTGGTCGGGTTGGCGCTGCGGCTGTACTCGTAGCCACCGCGCAGCCCGCCCACGCCGTCCTGCTTGTACGTGGAGACCTGGTAGATCGGGGGGACAACGGCGCCCGTCAGGGGGTCGGCCGTGTTGCCCGCGTGAATGGCCACGGTCTCGAACCCGTGACCGCCGTGGGCGTTCTGGCTGTTGTGCGTGTCGCTCATGCGGCCAGAGCGTAGTGCGCGCACGGGCCGCGCGGCTGCCCTACCGGGCCTCATTCGCCAATTGTCCGACCCTTCTGGTTCGCTTGTACGCATGGGAATTCTCTGGGTCCTGATGGCAGTGGTCATGTTGGGGGCGGTGCTGGGCCCGTACGTGCTGCGCAGGCGCGGCGGGATACGCCAGGTCGCGCCCGGTTCACCGGACGCGGCGGACCCCGCGGAGTACGGCTTCATGCGCCAGGAGGACCTGGACGTGCGGCTCCCGGGCCCCGACCAGGACCTGCTGAACGTGATGTCGGTGGTCCAGCGCAACCAGGACTTCACCGCCGCCAAGCAGCTCCTCGCCGGCACGGGCAAGGAGAGCGAGCAGCGCTGGGAGCGGGTGCAGGCGATCGCCGGCGCCGCCGCCCTGGAGCTCGCGCAGACGCCGCGGCTCGGTGCCGGGTGGCTCCACGCGTGGCGTGCCCAGGACCCCAAGGACGCGGGCGGGGCGCAGGTTTTCGCGGAGTTCCTCGTCCAGCAGGCCTGGCGGAACGCGGGCGGTGAAGCGCAGGCCGACGAGCGGCGGATCATCCTGGAGGAGGCCAGGTCGGCCTGCGAGGACGCGGCGCTCCTGGCCCCCGGCGACCCGGTCCCCCACATCACACATCTCGCCGTGGCCCGCGGCCTCGGGTACTCCCAGCACGACTTCGAGCAGCTCTGGCTCAAGATCCTCGACACGGCGCCGGGCCACATGGGCGCCCACCTGGCGGGCCTGCGGTACTGGTGCGAGAAGTGGCACGGCTCGCGCGAGCTCGCCTTCTCCTTCGCCGAGGCCGCCGCCGCGCGCGCCCCGCGCGGCTCACTCCTCGCCGCGCTCCCCCTCTTCGCACTCTACGAGCACCTGCCCGACGTCAATCTGGTGCGCAGCTTCTACCAGAGCGAGGTCGTCACCAAGTCGATCCACGGCGCGCTCTTCGCCGTCCAGGCCGCCCGCCCGGACGACCCGATGCTCGCCCACGTCCGCCACCTCCTGGTGTTCTTCCTGGTCCGCTGCGAGCGCTGGGCCGAGGCGATGGAGCAGCTGCTCCACGTCGACGGCCACGTCGGCGCGCTCCCGTGGACGACGGGCTCGGACCCGGCGGCGGAGTACGCGGTGTACCGGGCGCTCGCGGTCGCGGGCTACGAGGCGAACGGCGGGAGCCCGGCGACGCTGCGCCACTGACCACCCCGAGCGGCCCGGAATTCCGGGCCGCTCGCCCGACGCAGGGCTTCCGTCAGGGCAACGACGTCGGCGGTCACCCCTCCGCGCGGGCCGGCAGCCGCCATCCCGGGCGCGGGAAGTGGCAGGTGTAGCCGTCCGGGTAACGCTCCAGGTAGTCCTGGTGCTCGGGTTCGGCCTCCCAGAAGGGGCCCACCGGCTCTACCTCGGTGACGACCTTGCCGGGCCACAGTCCGGAGGCGTCCACGTCCGCGATCGTGTCCTCGGCGATCCGCTTCTGCTCGTCGTCCACGTAGTAGATCGCCGAGCGGTAGCTGACGCCGATGTCGTTGCCCTGACGGTTCTCCGTGCTCGGGTCGTGGATCTGGAAGAAGAACTCCAGGATCGCGCGGAAATCGGTCTTCGCAGGGTCGAAAAGGATCTCAATGCCCTCCGCGTGCGTTCCGTGGTTACGGTACGTCGCGTTCGGCACGTCACCCCCGGTGTATCCGACCCGGGTCGCCGTCACGCCCGGGAGCCGGCGGATCAGGTCCTGCATCCCCCAGAAGCATCCACCCGCCAGCACGGCCCTCTGCGTCTGCCCAGCCATCGTGGTCCCTCCAACATCTGTCAGCTCGGTTACTCGGCTCGCACACCCATCCCACGGCCACTGTCCTCAACGTGTGAGGGTTCCCAGCGATTCCGCGCCCGATCGGCGTGGCGAAGGACGAGGGCTGAGGGCCCGCAGCGTCGCCCACGCCGCGATGACCCCGCCGACGGCCGCCGCCACGACTGCCCCGACGACCCCGATGACCGCAACCCACATCGCGCTCCCCGCCCCCACTCCCCAACTACCCGTCCCCGCACGTCGGATGCCCGTACGCCCGGCGGCCGTCACAGCCGCTCTCGCAGCGTAAGAGCAACCACTGACAACGGGATCCTCGTACGCGAGTGTCCGAGGGGGCGTCCTCAGGCCGCGAGGCGTACCTCGCCCTGGCGCGGGGCGGCCCGGCGGACGGTGTGGCCGGCGGGCGCAGTCGCGAGGCGGAGCAGTTCGGACCGGCCGAGGGCCAGGACGTCGGCGAGGCCGAGGCCCAGGGCGTGGGCCGCGGCCGCCAGGACCTCGGACGACGCCTCCTTGAGGCCGCGCTCGATCTCGGAGAGGTACGGGAGGGAGATCCGGGCCGCGTCGGCGACGTCCTTCAGCGTGCGTTCCTGGGCGAGACGCTCGCGGCGCAGGACATCACCCACGATGTCGCGCCAGAGTGGCTCCTTGGGCGGCGCCCCGGCGGGCTCCGCCGGGGCGGGGCGAAGGTCCGGGCGCAGGTCCGGGCGCAGAGGGATGACGCGGGCCTGGTTCGACGCGTGGCTGCTCACGGGTTCAGCGTAGGAGCGGCGCACGCCGTGCGGCACATCGTTCTGCCCGCGGCAGAAAACGATGCCCCCACGTCATACGCCCCGCCTCATACGCCCCGTCCCGCCTCCGCCCGCATCCGCGCGGCCGTACTCGACGGGTCGTAGCCCTCCGGAACCCCCTCCACGAAGATCACCTCGCCGTCCAGGTTCCGCGTCCGCAGCGGGATGAGCTCCTGGTAGGCGTCGGAGTCGTACCAGCCGTGGGCCGCGGCCTTGTCAGGGAACGAGATGACGACGACGCCCCCCGGCCACGAGCCCTCGACCTCCTCCAGCTGCGCGCCGTGCACGAGGAAGCGGCCGCCGAACGGGTCGAGGGTCGACTGGATGCGCTCCATGTAGTCGAAGACCTCTTCGTTCGGCACGGTGGTGTTGCGCAGGGCGGCGATGGCGTAGGCGGTCATGGGGTCCTCCCCAGCAGGATCGGTTCGATGACTCGATCCTGCCGGGGGACGGACGGACCGTCGATTACGCCTCAGGTAATGCCCTGGGCAGTGCCCCGGACAAAGCCTCGGACAGGGCCCGCAGGATCAGATCGTCGCCGTGTCGATCACGAACCGGTACCGCACGTCGCTCGCGAGCACGCGCTCGTACGCCTCGTTGATCTGGCTCGCCTCGATCAGCTCGATCTCGGCGCCCAGGCCGTGCTCGGCGCAGAAGTCGAGCATCTCCTGGGTCTCCTGGATGCCGCCGATGCCGGAGCCGGAGAGGGACTTGCGGCCCGCGATCACGGAGAACAGGTTGAGGGAGATGGGCTCCTCGGGGGCGCCCACGTTCACCAGGGCGCCGTCCGTCTTCAGGAGCGAGAGGAACGCGCCGAAGTCGAGCGGGGCCGAGACCGTCGAAAGGATGATGTCGAAGGTGCCGGCCAGCTCCTCGAAGGTCTTCGGGTCGCTGGTCGCGTAGTAGTGGTCGGCGCCCAGCTTGAGGCCGTCCTCCCGCTTGCGCAGGGACTGCGACAGGACGGTCACCTCGGCGCCGAGCGCGTGCGCGATCTTGACGCCCATGTGGCCGAGGCCGCCCATGCCGAGGACAGCGACCTTCTTGCCGGGGCCCGCGTTCCAGTGCTTGAGCGGGGAGTACGTGGTGATGCCCGCGCACAGCAGCGGCGCGGCCTCGTCGAGGGCGAGGCCCTCGGGGATGCCGACGGTGTAGTTCTCGTCGACGACGATGTGGGTGGAGTAGCCGCCGTAGGTGGGCTCGCCGTTCTTGTCGAGGGCGTTGTACGTGCCGACGTTGCCCTTCGCGCAGTACTGCTCGAGGCCCGCCTTGCAGTTGTCGCACTCGCGGCAGGAGTCGACCATGCAGCCGACGCCGACGCGGTCACCGACGGCGAACTTGGTGACGCCGGGTCCCACCTCGGTGACGATGCCGGCGATCTCGTGGCCGGGGACCATCGGGAAGATGCCCTCACCCCAGCCGTCGCGGGCCTGGTGGATGTCGGAGTGGCAGATGCCGGCGAACTTGATGTCGATCAGGACGTCGGACTCGCCCACCGGGCGGCGCGGAATGGTGGTGCGCTCCAGCGGGGCCTTTGCGGAGAGTGCGGCGTAGGCGCTGACGGTGGTGATCTCTGAGGTCATGCGTCAAGCCTGCCCCAGCCGGAGGCATCCTCCGAGCTCAGGGCCTTGCCCCGCTTTGCGTACGCCCACTGGTCCTACTACTGGCGGGGTCAGGATCACCTTCGTACGACTGTGGCGGCCCGGCGATACTTGAGGCATGGACGATGACGGGATTCGCGCCACCCCGGCCGCCGGCGAGCCGCTGGACCGGCGTGCCGAGCTGAGCGAGTTCCTGCGCACCCGGCGGGCCCGGCTGAAGCCGCAGGACGTGGGGCTGCCGGACTTCGGGCGGCACCGCCGCGTGCCGGGCCTGCGCCGCGAGGAGCTGGCGCAGCTGGCCGGTGTGTCGGTGGCGTACTACACGCGTCTGGAGCAGGGGAACGGGCGGAACGTGTCGGCGGAGGTGCTCGACGCGATCGCGCGCGCCCTGCGCCTCACGGACGCGGAGCACGCGCATCTGACGCATCTCGCGAAGCCGAAACAGCACAAGAAGAAGCGGGCCTCGCGGGAGCAGCAGCAGGTGCGCGGGGCGCTGCGGCATCTGCTCGACAGCCTGGAGGGCGTGCCCGCGTACGTGTCCGGCCGCCGCTCCGAGGTGCTCGCCTGGAACCGGATGGCCGCGGCCGTCTTCGGCGACTGGAGCGAGCTGCCGCCGCGGGAGCGGAACTGGGCGCGGATGGTGTTCCTCGCCCCGGCCTACCGCGACCTGTTCGTGGAGTGGGATGCGAAGGCGTCCGACATGGTCAGCTATCTGCGGCTGTACGCGGGCTGCCACCCGGACGACCCGGAGCTGTCGGCGCTGGTGGGTGAACTCTCCGTCAAGAGCGAGGAGTTCAGGCGGCTGTGGGCGACGCACGACGTCAAGGAGAAGAGCCACGGCGTGAAGCGGCTGCGGCATCCGCTGGTGGGTGAGCTGAGCCTGAGTTACGAGACCATGAACCTGCCCGACGACGACGAGCAGTATCTCGTGGTCTACCACGCGGAGCCGGGCTCCCCGTCGGCCGAGGCGCTGCGCCTCCTCGCGAGCTGGGGCACGGACGC
Source organism: Streptomyces sp. DS1-CR2 (assembly GCF_055760475.1). NCBI lineage: Bacteria > Bacillati > Actinomycetota > Actinomycetes > Kitasatosporales > Streptomycetaceae > Streptomyces > Streptomyces sp. DS1-CR2. The sequence goes on along the minus strand of NZ_CM147085.1, from coordinate 5,527,561 downwards.
GGTCCGGGCGGGCCTGGGCGAGAATCTCGGTATCCACCCCGACCGCTGACGAAAGGCCCACCCGCACCCGTATCGCAAGGTCCTACTGCTGACAGGGCCGCGCCGCCCCCCAGTTCCACAGCGGTACGGGCTGCTCGGCGGGCCGGGCCGCGTCGGGGCCGGAGAAGTGGACGGCGAGCCGGGTGCCCCACTCGATGTAGGCGCTGAACGCGGAGCGGAACTCGGCGTCGGCCGGCAGGTCCGCCTCGTCCGCCGCGTCCTGCATCAGGTTGACCCAGCGGCGGCGCTGCGGCTCCGTGATGTGCTTGCCGACGTGCTTGGCGACCATGTGGCTGTGGCCGCCCTGCTGTTCGGAGTAGGTGGCGGGCCCGCCGAAGACCTCGCCGATCCACAGGGCCACGTGCCCGGCGTGCTCGGGCGGGAGGTCCGCGAAGAGGGGGCCGAGGAGGTCGTCCTTGAGGACCTTGGCGTAGAAGACGTCGGTGAGCCGCGCGAAGGCGTCGGCGCCGCCGGCCCAGTCGTACAGGCTCGGGACGGACGCGCCGGTGCCGCGCACCGATGTGGGCTTGTAGTGGCGCATCTCGTCGATGTTCCCGACGTACGGCCTGATCTCGGCGAGGAAGTCCTGGAAGAGGTCGGACTTGCGGAAGCCCTCGATGTGGTCCTCGGTCGAGGTCCAGGTGATGCGCAGGATGAAGTGCTCGAAGTCCTCCTCGCAGCGCGCCAGTTCGTAGTCGACGCACTGGGGCGCCGCGGCGAGCCGGTCGGCGGCGCGCGTGTAGGCCGCGAGGAACTCGGCGGACTGAGCCTCGGGGATCCGGTAGCGGATGTACTCGACTGTCTGCGTCGTCATGGCAGTCATCACAACACGGGTGGCCCGCCCCGGCCATGAGGTCGGGACGGGCCACCTGGGCTGTCAGCGCTGGGCGTAACGGGCCATGCCCGTCGCTACGCCCGCGGGCGTAGCGCGCCTACGCCACGCCACGCGTCGCGGCTACTTGCCGTAGTACGCGTTGTAGATCGAGATCGTCGACTTGTTGCCCTTCTTGTCGGCGATCTTGGCGTGGAAGGAGACGGCCTTGCCCTTGGCCGGGTTCTTCACGGTGACCTTGCCGTTCTTGACGTCCAGCTTCTTCCACGTCTGGCCGTAGTCGTAGGAGACGTACACGGCCAGCGACTTGAGGTTGCTGCCCGCGGCCGCGCCCTGGACGGTGACGGGGACCGACTGGGTCCTGTCGGCGGGGGCGGTGCTGTCGAGGCCGACGGCCGCGTTGAAGCGGGCCGTGGACAGCGGCAGCCTGGTCGACTCGGCCGACGAGGCCGGCTTCTTCGAGTGGAACGTCCAGCTGGCGTCGACGCGGGTGGAGGCCGCGGCGATCTTGACGCTGCGCTTGATGGACGTCGACAGCTTGTACTCGGCGTCGCCGGAGGTGACCTTGAAGGGCTTCTCGCCGACCAGCGGGTCGTCGTTCTCGCCGACCTTGGTGCTGCCCTTGTAGAGCGTGGTCTTCACGGAGAGGTACTGCGAGTAGCCGGCGTGGGTCTTGCCGTCGGCGTACATCGGCAGGTTGCCGTAGATCTCGTTGCCGTCGCGGAAGACGCCGTAGCCACCGCCGATGCGGGGGCCGAAGACGCCGGTGTTGAACGTCTTCTCGTACGCCTTGCCGCCCTGGAACAACTGGGGTGTGCCGAGCGTGTAGGAGGCCTCCTCGGTCGGGAAGCCGTCGCTGTCCTCGGGGCCGTTCTGCGAGAACTCCAGGCCCCACTTCACCTTGTCGCCGGTGGACAGGTGCAGGGTGCGGGTGCCGGGGAGCTTCTGGTCGACGGCGGCGGACCAGCCACCGGAGCTGGCGGGCAGTATGCCGGTCGCGCCGATGGAGCCGGTCTTGTCCTTGGCTGCTCCGCCGAGGCCGACCTTCACCGTGGCCAGGTCGCTCGCCGTGTAGTGCTTGGTGTAGCCGGTGGCGAGCTTCTTGACGGTGCCGCCGGAGACGGTGTCGTACTCGGTGTCGGCGCCCTTCGTCCACACGCCGGTCCACTGCTGCTGGAGCTTGATGCCGGTCGGCTCCGGGCCGATGCCGGCGGTGCGGAAGTCGGTGTACGAGTCCAGGAGCCAGCCGTAGCTGGACGAGGAGTCAGCGGTGTCGACCGTGAACTCCGGCGCGGCCAGGACACCCTTGGCGGCGGCGTCGGGGACGGTCACGGACACGGGCCTGGTGGTGCGGGCGTCGAGCGTGACCGTCGTGTTCTTGGTGACGTCCAGCTTCGGCTGCACCAGCCAGTCGGCGCCCTTGGAGAAGTCCTCGGGGTCGGCCGCCAGGTACTCGTTCAGGATGTAACTGCCCTTGGGAACACGGACCTTGACGGTCCCCGAGTTCGGATCGTAGGCGTCGAAGTACGCGTCTGTGCCGATGCCGGCCAGGGACGTCTCGTAGCCCTGGGCGTCCTTGCCGTCGCGCCCGATGTGCTTGAGCGTCACGTCGTACGACTCGACCTCGCGCTGCACGGCGGCCGCGGTGCGCACGGACTGGCCGCCGCCCGTCGCCACGACGTACGCGGAGTACGCGCCGTCGACCGTGCCGCCGAGCTTCGTGTTCGCGGTCAGGTCCACGGAGGCGGTGCCGCCCGCGGGGACGGTCACCTTGGCGGCACCGAGCTTGAAGAAGCCGGCCGGGGCGGCCTGGCCCTTGGGGTTGGTGCCGGTGGCCGTCAGGTCGAGGGTGACGTCCTTGTCACCGGTGTTCCTGTACGTCACCTTCTTGGTGATCGCGGTGTCGTCGGTGTGCGGCCACTGAGCGACACCGAGACTCACCGAGACGGGCTCGGCGAACACGGTCTGCTGGATGGCCTTGTCGACCTGGATGCGACCCGAACCCTGCTGGAAAGGCGTGTACTTGCCACCCTTGGCGGAGCCCGTCAGGACGCCCTTGAGCTGGGCGGACTTCCAGTCCGGGTGCTCCTGCTTGAGGATCGCGGCGGCGCCCGCGACGTGCGGGGTCGCCATCGACGTACCGGAGATCGTGAGGTAGCCCGGCGGGTTCTCGCCGACCTCCTTGTCGATGACGCTGCCCGGGGCGGCGGCGGCCGTGATGTCGACGCCGGGGGCGGTGACGTCCGGCTTGACGGCGCCGTCGCCGATGCGCGGGCCACGGCTGGAGAACTCGGCCAGCTTGTCGTTGCCGTCGACCGCGCCGACGGTCAGGGCCGCGTCCGCGCTGCCCGGGGAGCCGACGGTCGAGTCGCCGAACTCGCCCTCGTTGCCCGCGGCGATCGCGAAGAGGATGCCCTTCTCGGCGGACAGCTTATTGACCTCGGCCTCGAGCGGGTCGATCTCGGGGGTGTCGCCGCCGCCGAGGCTGAGGTTGACGACGTCGGCGCCCTGGTCGGCCGCCCACTCCATGCCGGCGAGGATGCCGGAGTCGTCGCCGTAGCCGTCGTCGCTGAGGACCTTGCCGTTGAGGAGCTTGGCTCCGGGGGCTACGCCCTTGAACTTGCCGCCGGACTTGACTCCCGTACCGGCGGCGATGGACGCGACGTGCGTGCCGTGGCCGAAACGGTCCACCGCGTCGGCGGAGGTGGAGAAGTTCTTCTCGGCGACGACCTGGCCCTTGAGGTCGGGGTGGGTCGCGTCGACGCCCGTGTCCAGGACGGCGATCTTGACGCCCTTGCCGTCGTAGCCGGCCGCCCACGCCTTGGGGGCGCCGATCTGCGGGACCGACTTGTCGAGGCTGGCCTTGCGCACGCCGTCGAGCCAGATGCGGCTGATGCCGGAGGCCGCGGAGCCCCGGGAGGTCGTGACGGCGTCCCAGAGGCGGGTGGCGTCCTGCTTGGGCGTGGTGACGGCGTCCGCGTTCAGCGACTTGAGGGTCCTGCGGACCGTGGTGTCACCGGCGTCGCGCACGTCGGCCCGTGCGGCGGTCGCGGTGCCCTTGTAGCCGACGATCACCTTGAGGCCGTGCTTCTGCGCCTTGCGGTTGGCCGACTTGGAGAGCTCGGTGACGTCGAAGAGCCGCTGGTCGAGTTTGCCGCTCGCGACCAGCCGCTGTGCGTCGGCCGGCACTACGAGGGTGTGGCCGGCGACGGTGCGCGTCTGCGCGGGGATGTGCTCGCGGCCCTTGGCATGCTGATAGCCGACCGGCTTCCCCTTCGCGTCGAGGGTGACGCGGTCGCCGGTGATGAGCGTGATGTGCTGGCCGGGCGAGGCCTTCGCCGTCTCGCCGGACTGCGCCGCTGGGGCGGCGGCCACGGCCGGGGTGGTCAGACCCGCGGTGAGGACGACGGCCGCTGCGGCGGCCACGGTCGTGGCGCTCAGTCTCTTCGAGGTTATTCGTGCCTGTCTGTGCAACTTTCCCCCTGATGACGGTAGTTCACCGGTGGGAGACCCGAGCGGACCCCCCTGCAGAGAGATGATGCAGGGGGGTCATCGGTTGTGCACCGAAGCGATCGAAATCAGACAGCTTTTGAGTTTCCGGTGATGGTGATCCGGCCGTTGCGGATGGTGGCGAGCCGGGGCGCCTTGCGGGCGATCGACGAATCGTGGGTGACCATGATGAAGGTCAGCCCGTGCTCCTTCCACATGGCCTCGAGCACGTCCATGTTCGGATAAGCCCGGGACAAGAGACCGATGAGAACTCGCGGAAACCCCGAAGGCCCGCACCCCGTCGCCGGGGTGCGGGCCTTCTGCGAGGACTGTCGGACTCAGGGCCGTCAGGCGGCCGAACCGGCCGTCCACTGCGCCCAGTCCAGGTTCCAGCCGTTGAGGCCGTTGTCGGGCTGGATGGTCTTGTCGCCCGTGTTCTTCACGACGACGACGTCACCGACCATGGAGTTGTCGTAGAACCAGGCACCCGGTGTGTTCGGGTCATCGGCACCCTTGGCGTCGGACAGGCCGACGCAGCCGTGGCTCGTGTTGGCGCCGCCGAAGATCGACTTGGCGCCCCAGTAGTTGCCGTGGATGAAGGTGCCGGAGTTCGACAGACGCATCGCGTGCGGCACGTCCTTGATGTCGTACTCGCCCTTGCCGTCGTCGTCCTTGAAGCCGACCGTCGAGCCGTCCATGCGGGTCTCCTTGAACTTCTCGGAGATCACCATCTGGCCCTGGTACGTCTTGTTCTCCGGCGAACCGGCCGAGATCGGGATGGTCTTGACGACCTTGCCGTCCCGCGTGACCGTCATGGTCTTGGTCGCCGCGTCGACGGTCGAGACCTGGTTGCGGCCGATCTTGAAGGTGACCGTCTTCTGCTGCACGCCGTAGACGCCGTCCGCACCCTGGACGCCGTCGAGGTTCAGCTTCAGCGTCACCGTGGAGCCGCCGGTCCAGTAGTCCTGGGGGCGCAGGTCGAGGCGCTGGTTGCCGAACCAGTGGCCGACGACCTCCTGGCCGCTGCTGGAGGAGACGGTGATGCCCTTCTGGACATCGGCCTTGTTCGTGATCGCCTTGTCGAAGTTGATCGAGACCGGCATGCCGACGCCGACGGTGGAGCCGTCCTCGGGCGTGAAGTTGCCGATGAAGCTGTTGGCCTGCGAGACCGTCGTGAACGAGGCGTTCTCGTGGGCCGCGCGGCCGCTGGAGTCCTTGGCCTCGGCGGCGATCTTGTAGACGGTGGCGCGCTGGAGCTGGCCCGCGGGCTTCCAGCTCTTCTTGTCAGCGGATATCTGCCCCTGGACCGCCGCGCCCTCGGCGGTCGTCATCTTCACGTTCGTGAGCGAACCCTTGCTCACGGTGACGGCAGCGGCGTTGTTGATGCTGGCGTTGTCGGAGCCGTCCTTCGGCGCGATCTTGATCAGCGCCTCCGACGTCTTCTGAGCAGCGGCCTCGTCGACGGCGGCCTGCGACTTCGTGCCGCCGCCATCGGCACCGCGGGCCTCGCTGCCACTTCCGCTGCACGCGGAGAGCACCAGCACTCCTCCGACCAGAGCGGACGCGGCCATCAGACCCTTGCGCCGCTTACTGTCCGTCATCACACGCATCTCCATCGTCGCCGATTTCCCAACAACCCCGAAGGCCCTGTGGGCCACGATCCCGCCATGCAGGAATCCCCACAGCCCATGTAACGCCATGACCGGTTCGTCCCGTTCCAATTCCGTCCCCGATGTGGGGGATGCCACGCCCGAACTGCCGTGACCAGGCATGCACCCGTGGTAACAGAACCCTCCCGATACCCCCTGTGGGACGGGAAAACCCCGGCCGGCGGTTGCCACCCGGAGCCCCGAGTCCGCGCGGTCCGAGCTGGCCCCGCATCGCACCCCAGGGGCCCGTCTCCACCTTCCCGCCTGCCCCGCGGCGTCCGGCACTAGTCGTCCGCGTCGAGAGCGTCGCCGGATTCGTCATCATCCACGTCGAGGTCCCAGTCGGGCGAATCGGGATCGTAGTCGACCTGCTCGCTGGACCAGGAGGCCTGTACGAGGTCCGTCCCAGGCACCTCGCTGACCAGGTCGAACGGGTCGACGAGATAGGCGAGTGCCTCCGCCTCGTCGTCGTTGACGGCTGCCTCGGCATGGGAGCGCTCGTCGGCCGGCATGTCATCGTCCTCGGCGATGCGCTGCAACGCGGCCCCGGTGAGGGCGGCGGTGTCCTCGATCTCCAGGACCAATTCCACGCGGAGCCGAACAAATCGTGATGTCTCAGGGGTGCTCATACGACGGAGCGTATGCCTCACCCCACCCGTGACTTTCCTGTGACCCGCACCTTTCACTAACATCGCCTCACACGGCCAATTCGCCAGCTCCACAAGGGGGATCGCTTCCGTGTCCGTCGCACGACGATCGCTGCTCACCGCCACTGCCGCCGGGACACTCCTGGCTGCTCTGTGGTTCGTTCCGTCCGCCACCGCGACGCCCGAGAAGACAGCGGAGGCAGATCAGCAGCAGACCGCGACAGCGGTACACACACAGGCCGAGGGCCAACTCCGCCTGGCCGACACGGGAACGGTCGATACGACGCCGTACGTGATCGGCGGCTCGACGTTCCTCGGGATCGGCGCCGGCTTCCTGACGTACTCGGCCAGGAAGAGCCGCGCCGCGGCCTTCTGAGGACACAAGAGCCGGGCCGCGCCCCGGGGGTGCGGCCCGGCTCGTGATTCTGTAACTCCTAGCCGGACACCCCCTAAGCCAGCGGCCCCGTGACGGGCTCCACGGCGGCAACGAGGTGCCCGCCGCGCACGAAGGCGTCGGCGGCCGCGAGGTCGGGCGCGAGGAACCGGTCGGGGCCGGGACCCTGAACTCCCGCGGCCCGTAGGGCATCGATCACGGCACGCGAGGCGGGAGCGGAGGTGAGGCCCTCCCGCAGCTCGATGCCGCGCGTGGCCGCGTACAGCTCGACGGCGACGATCCGCGTCAGGTTGTCGATCGCGGTACGCAGCTTGCGGGCTGCGGACCAGCCCATGGACACGTGGTCCTCCTGCATGGCGGAGGACGGGATGGAGTCCGCGGAGGCGGGCACGGCGAGCCGCTTCATCTCGCTGACCAGGGCGGCCTGCGTGTACTGGGCGATCATCAGGCCGGAGTCGACGCCCGCGTCGTCGGCGAGGAACGGCGGCAGGCCGTGGGACCGGTTCTTGTCGAGCAGGCGGTCGGTGCGCCGCTCGGCGATGGACCCGAGGTCGGCGGCTGCGATGGCGAGGAAGTCGAGCACGTAAGCCACGGGCGCGCCATGGAAGTTGCCGTTGGACTCCACACGCCCTCCCCCAGAGCCGAAAGCCTGGGAGGTACCCCCAGGCAGCACGACAGGGTTGTCCACGGCGGACGCCAGCTCGCGCTCGGCGACGGTCCGCGCGTGGGCCATGGTGTCCCGCCCGGCGCCGGCGACCTGCGGGGCGCAGCGCACGGAGTACGCGTCCTGCACGCGCGGCGCGTCGTCCTGGTGGTGCCCGGTGAGCTCCGAACCCTTCAGCACGGCCAGCATGTTGGCGGCGCTGGCGCCCTGCCCAGGGTGCGGCCGGATGGCGTGCAGCTCGGGGGCGAGGACCTTCTCGGTGCCGAGGAGCGCTTCGAGCGACAAGGCGGCAGTGATGTCAGCGGACTTGTACAGGTTCTCGAGATCGGCGAGCGCCATGACGAGCATGCCGAGCATGCCGTCGGTGCCGTTCAGCAGGGCGAGGCCCTCCTTCTCGCGCAGCTCGACGGGCGCGATGCCGTGGGCGGCGAGCAGCTCGCCGGCAGGGGCGAGAACACCGTCGGGCCCTTCGGCGTCGCCCTCCCCCATCAACGTGAGAGCGCAGTGGCTGAGCGGTGCGAGGTCGCCGGAGCACCCGAGGGACCCGTACTCGTGCACGACGGGCGTGATCCCGGCGTTGAGCACGTCGGCCATGGTCTGCGCGACCTCGGGCCGCACACCGGTATGTCCGGAGCAGACGGTCTTCAGGCGCAGGAACATCAGCGCCCGTACGACCTCCCGCTCGACGCGCGGGCCCATTCCCGCGGCGTGCGAGCGGACGATGTTCCGCTGCAACTGAGCCCGCAGGTCCTGGCTGATGTGCCGGGTGGCGAGCGCGCCGAACCCGGTGGATACCCCGTACACGGGTTCGGGCTTCGCGGCCAGCGCGTCCACGATCGCGCGGGCCGAGGCGAGGGCGGCCACCGCCTCTTCGGAGAGCTCGATCCGGGCATCCGCCCGCGCCACGGCGACGACATCGGCCGCGCTGACGCCGGACGTCCCCACCACCACAGTGTGCATATCCATATTCAGGAGCGTACGAGGTGAAGAGCTCAATGTCACGACCGAGTTCGGGATGGACCCCTTACGCCCCCGCGCCCCGCCCCCGGAGCCGGCGCCGCTCACCGTCGCCGACGGGGGCCGGAGGAGAGTCGGCGAGGCGCACAACGGGATCGTCGGGACCGTCCCGCCCGGCCACCACAGGCTTCACGGCCCGCAGCGCCTTGGCCCGGTACTGGGCGGCATCGGCAAGCCGGAAGAGCCGCCGCGCACTGAGCACCTCCCCGATCGGATCGCCGGTAGAAGCAATCCCACAGGCAACCCCTTCGCCCAGCTCCAACTCGGAGGCGCGCAAGCACAGTTCCTCCCCCGTCCGCACCACGTCATCGGCGTCGGGACCCACGGCCACCAGACAGAACTCGTCACCCCCGAGCCGCGCGGCCAGGGCACCCGGCAACATCGCGCCGCACAACGAGAGAACGGACCCGAACCGCTCCAGCAACCGATCCCCGACCGCATGCCCCAATGAGTCATTGACGCGCTTGAGCCCGTTCACGTCACACACGACAAGAGAAACGACATCGCCCCCGACCCGGTGCCGCTCAATGGCCTCATCGAGCCGCATATCAACGGCACGCCGATTCGCGAGACCGGTCAGGGCATCCGTGAAGGCAAGCCGCCGCGCCTCCTCGAGCCGCTCGGTCTGGGAAATGCCCGCAGCGGCAACAGCGGCGAGCACGGTGGCGAAGGCGGCATCGTGGGCGCCGAAGACCTCGGCGCCCACGGGCCGGGCGACGTACAACTCGCCCCAGGCGCGCCCGTGGAGCACGATCGGCGCGACGACACAGCAACCGCGCCCGCGCCGGCGCAGGGCGGCGACGCGCTGATGGCAGTAGCCGCCGCCCTCCACGGTCCCGGCGGCGGTCTCGACCCAGGCGCGCGGAGCACCCCCTCCCACCCACTGCTCGTGCAGGAACTCGGCGATCTCGGGGAACTGGTGCACGGGATAGGCCTCGTCCTCGGGAAACTCGGCCTCGCCCTCGGCGCGCTCCCCCACGTTCACGAGCACGCGCAGCCGCCCGCGCTCCCGCTCCCACACGGACAGAGCCGCGAAGGTGCCGGACAGAGCGCGGCAGGCCCCGAGGGCGGCGGCCCGCCAGGACTCACGCGGAGACTGCGCCGCGGCCATCCCCTGCGCCATCGCGACTACGGCCCGCAACCGGACTTCCTCTCCCATAGGCCAAGGTTAGGAAAGAAAAGCCCAAGTCGATACATTCAGGACCCATACGAGGCGAGGAATAGTCATTCACCGGGCCACTGGGGCGCCCGCTTCTCATTGAAGGCGGCAACACCTTCAGCCCGATCGCCGGAGAAGGCTACGGACCGCCAGGCGGCATCCTCGACCTCGAGGCCGGCCCGCAGGTCGAGCCCGTACCCCACCCTCAGAGCGCGCTTGGCGGCGCGAAGCCCGACAGGCGAATGGGCGGCGATGCGCCCCGCCAGCTCAAGGGCGGCCTCACGATCGTCACCCACCCCCACGACCTGATCGACAAGCCCGATTTCCAGGGCCTCCGCGGCCTCGACACGCCGCGCGGAAAAGATCAGCTCAGCAGCTCGCGCAGCCCCCACCCGCCGGGGCAACAACTGCGTACCGCCCCCACCGGGAATCACCCCCACAGACACCTCGGGCAGCCCCACGACGGCGGTCTCGTCGGCCACGATGAGATCGCAGGCGAGAGCGAGCTCGAACCCGCCGCCGAGGGCGAACCCGTGCACGGCGGCGATGACAGGCATCGGAAGCTCGAGAACACCCCCGTAGGCCCCCCGGGTCACAGGCCGCTGCCGAAGAAGCTCGGCATCGGAAAAGGAGTTCCGCTCCTTCAGATCGGCCCCCACGCAAAAGGCGCGCGCGGCAGACGAAGAAAGAACGACAACCCGAGCGCCGCCATCACCCGCCAGAGAGGCACAGGCCTCCCCCACGCTCACCGCCATGGCGCTGGACACGGCGTTCATGGCCTGGGGCCGGTCGAGGACAAGCTCGGCGACAAAGCCGTGCCGCCGCACCTCGACGAACTCTCCGAACCGCTCGCTCACAGACCCTCCCGGTTAACGACAGTTAACAACGGCAGAATCCTAGAGGGGCCGCCGCGTCAGAAGCCAGGGCTCGACGACGCCGAGCCCACGCACGGGCCGCTGCCACATGGGCTGCAGAGCAAAGCGGTACGAGGGCGCGCTCTCGCCCTCCTTCTCGGCAAGAGCGGCGGCCTCGGCCTCGGAAACGGGCGCCACACCGGCCCGCTGAAGCTCCTCGGCAAACGCACCGTCGACCAGCACGGCATCCCGAGGAGCTATCGAGGTGAGCCGGCTCGCCAGATTCACGGTCGTCCCGAAGACATCGCCCATCCGGGTCGTCACGGTCCCGAAGGCCATCCCCACCCGCACCTCGGGCATGGTCTCGTCATTGGCCATGGTCTCGATGAGCCGGAGAGCGATCTCGGCCGCGATCCCCGCGTCATCGGCGGCGTACAGCACCTCGTCGCCCAGGGTCTTGATCAACCGCCCGCCATTGGCGGCAACAAGATCGGCGGCAGTGGTCTCGAAGGCCTCGACGAGCTCCCCGAGCTCCTCTTCCTCCATACGCCGGGTGAGCCGCGTGAAGCCCACAAGGTCGGCAAACCCGACGGCAAGCCGCCGATCCACCATCTCCTCGTCATCGGCGGCCTGCACCACACGCCCCGTGGCCGCGGCCAACTGCCGCCGCCACACATAAACGAGAAACTCCTCCAGCTCGGGCAGGAGCAGTTCCATCAGGGGATACGTGACCTCGGTACGAGTCATCCCGGGCTCGGGAGGCTCGGTAAGCCCCTCCAAAAAGGAATCGATCTGCCACTCGGCGAGCCGGGCGGTGGTCTGTCCGGTGGAGCGGGCGACCTGCACGGCCATGGCCTCGCTGAGCAGCCCGGCCTCGACAAGACCGGCAAGCCGCCGCAGGGCGAGCACATCGGCCTCGGTCAGCGCCTTGGCCTGCCCGATATCGGCAAAACCCATGGCCCGCCAGAACCGGGAGGCGAGCTCCATGGACACACCGGCGCTGCGGGCGGCCTGAAACGGCGTATACCGCCGCTCCGCCCCAAGAATGAGCCCCTCGAGCCGGAGGGCAAGCGGATCCTCACCGCCGGCACCGTCCTCGACAGACTCGATGTCGGATGGGGTGCCCGCGCCGGAGCCCGAGTCGTCGACGGTCACGCCTGCTGCCCTTCCGATCTGCCACGGTCATGTATCGACCGGCCTCAACTTTACGGCAGGTGTGCCGCAGCTCACTCCCCCCAGCACACACGAGTCCCGCCCCCCACCCAAGTACAAACCGAAAGGACACGCCCCACCGCACCGGAGGCCTGGAGCCCCCACCGGCGATCAGTCGCGTACGTGACAGGGCCCAAGACAGCGAAGCCCCACCGGACGGCCAGGCGCCGACGAGACAGGAGGGGACGTGGGGGCATGTGCGCGCGGAGCCACCAGCACCACGTACAGGCAATCAGCTCGCCAACGTGCACCCGTAGAACAGCGAGCACGTACATGCCCCGCGACCCCGCACCCAAAAACGCACCTGGCGAGCACGCACCGAGCCCGCACCCGGCAACGAAGCCGACCAGCCCCCCACCGAGTCGGCACCCGAAACGAACCCCAGCGCTGCCCCCGGCCCGCACCGGAAGAGCCCCGTCAGCCCCCCGCCCGCAGATGAACGATGTCCCCCGCCCCCACAGGCTGCTGCACCCCGCCCTCAGAGGCGATGACCAGCCGCCCGTCCCCGTCAACGGCAACCGCCTCCCCCACCAGCTCCTGCCCCCCAGGAAGCTCGGCCCGCACCTTCCGCCCGAGCGTCGCGCACCCCGCCGCATAGGTCTCCTGAAGCCGCGACACGGCAGGATCCCCACCCGCGGCGCGCCAGTCCACGAACCGCTCCTCCAGCGACCGGAGAACGGCCCGCAGCAACGGGTCCCGGTCGGTGGAAACGGCCCCGGCCAGGGCAAGCGACCCGGCCCCCGGCACAGGCAGCTCGTCGGCGCGCAGCGAAACGTTGAGCCCGATCCCGACGACCACACCGTCCCCGGCCCGCTCGGCGAGGATGCCCCCGGCCTTGCGTTCCTCGTCGCCGACATTCACCAGCAGGTCGTTGGGCCACTTGAGGGCGGTGTCGACCCCGGCGGCCCGCGCGAGCCCCGTCGCGACGGCCACCCCGGTGAGCAGCGGCAGCCACCCCCACCGATGCACGGGCACATCGGCGCCGGGCTTCAGGAAGACGGAGAAGAAGAGCCCGGACCGCGCAGGAGCGGTCCACTGCCGGTCGAGCCGCCCGCGCCCGGCGCTCTGCGACTCGGCGACGAGGACGGCCCCTTCCTCGGCCTTGCCGGCCAGGGCGAGGGCAACGAGATCGGAGTTGGTGGACCCGGTGGCGGGCACAACATCGACGGAGGACCAGAGCCCGCCACGCACAAGGGCGCGCCGCAGGGCGGCGGCGTTCAACGGCGGCCGGTCCAGGTCCGACCACTGCTGACCGTCGTTCGCGTCGGAGGGATCGTCTGAAGCATTTCGGGGCGTCATGCAACCCACCCTAGGTGTGGTAAACGCCGCACTGCCGAACGGTATCCACGCCACTACGCTACGAGCCAGTAGCCACAGGGTCAGGCCTCAACCCCCGCCTCGCCGCCCCACCGCACCGCCGCGCCACATCGCCCCGCACCGTCCTCACGTCCCCATTGAGCAGCCAGGGAGCCGCATCCCGATGTCCGTTCCGGAAGAGCCCAACGTGTCCAGCGCCATCGACATCCACACGACCGCGGGAAAGCTCGCGGACCTGCAGCGCCGGATCGAAGAGGCCACACACGCCGGCTCCGCGCGCGCGGTGGAGAAGCAGCACGCGAAGGGCAAACTGACGGCCCGTGAACGCATCGAACTGCTCCTGGACGAAGGCTCGTTCGTAGAACTCGACGAATTCGCCCGCCACCGCTCCACCGCCTTCGGCCTGGACGACAACAAGCCCTACGGCGACGGCGTCGTCACCGGCTACGGCACCGTCGAAAACCGCCCGGTAGCCGTCTTCTCCCAGGACTTCACCGTCTTCGGCGGAGCCCTCGGCGAGGTCTACGGCCAGAAAATCATCAAGGTGATGGACTTCGCCCTCAAAACCGGCTGCCCCGTCATCGGCATCAACGACTCCGGCGGCGCCCGCATCCAGGAAGGCGTCATGGCACTGGGCATGTACGGCGAGATCTTCCGCCGCAACACCCACGCCTCCGGCGTCATCCCCCAGATCAGCCTCGTCGTCGGCCCCTGCGCCGGCGGCGCCGTCTACTCCCCCGCCATCACCGACTTCACCGTCATGGTCGACCAGACCAGCCACATGTTCATCACCGGCCCCGACGTCATCAAAACCGTCACCGGCGAGGACGTCGGCTTCGAGGAACTCGGCGGAGCCCGCACCCACAACACCACCTCCGGCGTCGCGCACCACATGGCAGGCGACGAAAAGACGCCATCGAATACGTCAAAACCCTCCTGTCCTACCTCCCCTCCAACAACCTGTCCGAGCCACCGGCCTTCCCCGAGGAAGCCGACCTGGCCCGCACCCCCGAGGACGACGAACTCGACACCCTCGTCCCCGACAGCGCCAACCAGCCCTACGACATGCACACCGTCATCGAGCACGTCCTGGACGACGCCGAGTTCTTCGAGACACAGCCGCTGTTCGCCCCGAACATCCTCACCGGATACGGCCGCGTCGAGGGCCGCCCCGTCGGCATCGTCGCCAACCAGCCCCTGCAGTTCGCCGGCTGCCTGGACATCGACGCCTCCGAAAAAGCAGCACGCTTCGTACGCACCTGCGACGCGTTCAACGTCCCCGTGATCACCTTCGTCGACGTCCCCGGCTTCCTGCCCGGCGTCGACCAGGAACACACCGGCATCATCCGCCGCGGCGCCAAACTCATCTACGCCTACGCCGAAGCCACCGTCCCCCTCATCACCGTGATCACCCGCAAGGCGTTCGGCGGCGCCTACGACGTCATGGGCTCCAAACACCTGGGCGCCGACCTCAACCTGGCCTGGCCCACCTCCCAGATCGCGGTCATGGGCGCCCAGGGAGCGGTCAACATCCTGCACCGCCGCACCATCGCCGCCGCCCCCGAGACCGAGCAGGAAGCAACCCGCCACCGCCTCATCCAGGAATACGAGGACACCCTCCTCAACCCCTACACCGCGGCCGAACGCGGCTACATCGACGCCGTCATCATGCCCGCCGACACCCGCGCCCACATCGTCCGCGGCCTGCGCCAGCTCCGCACCAAACGCGAAACCCTCCCGCCCAAGAAGCACGGCAACATCCCGCTCTAGCCCCAGGACCCAGCCGCCAAAAAGAGCCGCCGAAAGAGCCGCCCGAAAGGACCCCACCAATGATGATCAAGGTCGTCAGGGGCAACCCCACCCCCGAGGAGCTGGCCGCCGCACTGGCGGTGGTCCAGGCCCGCGCCGCGGCGGCGACCACCACCCCGCCCGGCGCGACAGCCACCCGCGACGCATGGGCGGACCCGGCAAGGCTGGCGCAGGCGCGCCGCCCGTCCCCGGGCCCCACGAGCTGGGCGCGCACGTACTGGCCTGCGTAGTCCGCAGGTGGGGGTGCGCCTGAGTACGCGTACTCAGGCGCACCGCGCGGCGGGGCAGCAGTATCGAATCCATGCTGTGGTCAGACCCCGAGAACGAGCCCCCCGAGGAGCTGCGCGAAACCGAGGCGATGCTCCGCCGAGCGGGCTTCGTGCTCGCGGTGGCGATGGTGATTGCGATGCTGGTCCTGGGAATCGTGTAGTTGCCCCGGACCGAGCGCGCCCGCCTGCCCATATGTGGAACCCTGACCGCATGAGTGATCCCCACGTGAGCACCCCCGTGAGCACCCGCCGCCGTCTCGTCCTCGCCTCCCGGTCCCCGGCCAGACTGGCCCTGTTGCGCCAGGCGGGCCTGGCCCCCGAGGTGCTGGTCAGCGGGGTCGACGAGGATGCCGTGTCCGCCCCCACCCCGGCCGAACTGGCCCTGGCGCTCGCGGAGGCGAAGGCGTCCGTGGTCGCGGCGAAGCCGGAGGTGCACGGCGCGCTGGTGATCGGCTGCGACTCGGTCCTCGACATCGACGGCCAGGCACTCGGCAAGCCCGCGGACGCCGAGGAGGCCACGGCGCGCTGGAAGTCGATGCGGGGCCGCGCGGGCACCCTGCAGACGGGCCACTGCGTGTACGACACGGCGGTGAACCGCTACGCGTCGGCGACGGCCTCGACAGTGGTCCGGTTCGGTGAGCCGAGCGACGCGGAGATCGCCGCGTACGTGGCCTCGGGCGAGCCGCTCCACGTGGCGGGCGCGTTCACGCTGGACGGCCGCTCGGCCCCGTTCATCGACGGCATCGACGGCGACCACGGGAACGTGATCGGCCTGTCGATGCCGCTGCTGCGCCGCCTGCTGGCCCAACTGGGCGTGAACATCACGGACTTGTGGGCGGACTGACCGCCCACACCCACCCGGCTCAGACGGGCTGAGGCGCCCCGCCCCCCTCGGCCGGACCCGCAGGGGCGTCACCCGCACCCGCTCCCGCGCCCTCCCCCTGCTCCTTGCGGTCATAAGCGACCAGGGTGAGCACGATGAGGCCGAGCACGACCATCATGAAGACGAACGCGAGCCAGCCGACCAGGCCGACGCTGAACGCCCCGAGCAGCCCGTGCACGACAGCCGCGCTGATCAGCAGGATGCGGCCGAAGCCGGCCGGCCCGCGGTCACGCACGGCGATGCGTACGAGGACGACCGCGCACAGCGCGAGATAGAGGCCGAAGAGCGCGCCGGCTATCCAGGCGGAGACGGACATGGCGCGGGGGTCGAGCCCGGCCAGGGACATGTCCTGGCGGTCGACGACCAGCCCCAGGAACCAGTTGAGCAGGGCGATGCCGATCGCCTCCGCGAAGAGCACGATCGCGGCCACCCATGCCACCGGTCTGCGTGCCACCGGAACCCCACCCACTTTCGACTGCCGTTACCCCTAGTACGTCCGGGACAACGCGAACGCTACTAACGGGTAAACCGCGGGACAAGGGGTCTGCCCAAGGCAAAGAATCATTGGGCCATTCGTAGGGACTCCACAAAGAATCCTGGAGTGCCGCAGCGCCGTCGCACAGAGACCTAGCCCACTCTGGCGGGCTAGGGTTCGAAGAGGGAAGGCTGCGTACCCGGGCGCAACAAGGGGTTTCACCACTTGAGCGCGCCTCGAATAGCACTCCGTGTGGGCAAGCTCACTCATGGGGACGGGTCGAAAGCCCGTGTCGGCAGTCCCTAAACTCGGCTTGTTTCAAGGAGGGAGCCATCGTGCGCAAGGTGCTCATCGCCAACCGTGGCGAAATCGCTGTCCGCGTGGCCCGGGCGTGCCGGGATGCCGGTATCGCGAGCGTTGCCGTTTACGCGGAACCGGACCGGGACGCTTCGCATGTCCGGGCGGCGGACGAGGCGTTCGCGTTGGGCGGTGACACCCCGGCCACCAGCTATCTCGACATGGCGAAGGTGCTGCAGGCCGCCAAGGACTCCGGCGCGGACGCCATCCACCCCGGCTACGGATTCCTGTCGGAGAACGCGGAGTTCGCCCAGGCCGTCCTGGACGCCGGCCTGATCTGGATCGGCCCGCCCCGCAGGCCATCCGCGACCTCGGCGACAAGGTCGCCGCCCGGCACATCGCCCAGCGCGCCGGCGCCCCCCTGGTCGCCGGCACCCCGGACCCGTATCCGGCTCCGACGAAGTCGTCGCGTTCGCCCGCGAACACGGCCTGCCCATCGCCATCAAGGCCGCCTTCGGCGGCGGCGGCCGCGGCCTCAAGGTCGCCCGCACCCTCGAAGAGGTCCCCGAGCTCTACGACTCCGCCGTACGCGAAGCCGTCGCAGCCTTCGGCCGCGGCGAATGCTTCGTCGAGCGCTACCTCGACAAACCCCGCCACGTCGAGACCCAGTG
The DNA here is from genome assembly GCF_055760475.1 of Streptomyces sp. DS1-CR2. Lineage (NCBI taxonomy): Bacteria > Bacillati > Actinomycetota > Actinomycetes > Kitasatosporales > Streptomycetaceae > Streptomyces > Streptomyces sp. DS1-CR2. The sequence goes on along the minus strand of NZ_CM147085.1, from coordinate 5,509,884 downwards.
CCTGGCCGACACCCACGGCAACGTGGTCGTCGTCTCCACCCGCGACTGCTCACTGCAGCGCCGCCACCAAAAACTCGTCGAGGAAGCCCCCGCCCCCTTCCTCACCCAGGCCCAGAACGAGCAGCTCTACACCGCCTCCAAAGCCATCCTCAAGGAAGCCGGCTACGTCGGCGCCGGCACCGTCGAATTCCTCGTCGGCATGGACGGCACCATCTCCTTCCTCGAGGTCAACACCCGCCTCCAGGTCGAACACCCCGTCACCGAAGAAGTCGCCGGCATCGACCTCGTACGCGAGATGTTCCGCATCGCCGACGGCGAAGCACTCGGCTACGACGACCCCGCCCTGCGCGGCCACTCCTTCGAGTTCCGCATCAACGGCGAAGACCCCGGCCGCGGCTTCCTGCCCGCCCCCGGCACCGTCACCCGCTTCGCACCCCCCACCGGCCCCGGCATCCGCCTCGACGCGGGCGTCGAGACCGGCAGCGTGATCGGCCCCGCCTGGGACTCCCTCCTCGCCAAACTGATCGTCACCGGCGCCACCCGCGAACAAGCCCTGCAACGCGCCGCCCGCGCCCTGGCCGAGTTCGAGGTCGAGGGCATGGCCACCGCCATCCCCTTCCACCGCGCCGTCGTCACCGACCCGGCCTTCACCAGCGACCCCTTCACCATCCACACCCGCTGGATCGAGACCGAGTTCGTCAACGAGATCAAGCCCTTCGCCGCCACCCCCGACACCGACCACGACGAGGAAACCGGCCGCGAGACCGTCGTCGTCGAGGTCGGCGGCAAACGCCTCGAGGTCTCCCTGCCCTCCTCGCTCGGCATGTCCCTGGCCCGCACCGGCCTCGCCGCCGGCGCCAAACCCAAACGGCGCGCCGCCAAGAAGTCCGGCCCCGCCGCCTCCGGCGACACCCTCGCCTCCCCCATGCAGGGCACCATCGTCAAGATCGCCGTCGAAGAAGGCCAGGAAGTCAAGGAAGGCAACCTCGTCGTCGTCCTCGAAGCCATGAAAATGGAACAGCCCCTCAACGCCCACCGCACCGGCACCATCAAGGGCCTCAGCGCCGAGATCGGCGCCTCCATCACCTCCGGCGCCACCATCTGCGAGATCAAGGACTGACCCTGATCTGCTGTCAGAGCACCTGACGCGAACGCCCGGCGGACCGGAAGACGGTCCACCGGGCGTTCGCGTTATTCCGGTCCGTGGTCCGGCCGTCGCGCGATCAGGCATCCTGGAGAGCGCGCGCACGACCAGGGAGGACCGATGACGACCGGCACGGACCAGACGGACCGGCCACGCCCGGCCCCTTCCGTACGCCCTATGCGGGCGGACGCACGCCGGAACTACGAGCGACTGCTCGCACAGGCGCGTACGGCGTTCGCGGAGCACGGCACGGGCGCGTCCCTGGAGGACGTGGCGCGGCGCGCGGGCGTCGGCATCGGGACGCTCTACCGGCACTTCCCGAACCGGCACGCGCTGATGAGCGCGGTCTTCGAGGACGCGGTGAATGATCTCCTTGCACGCTCGCGGGCGCTGCTCGCGGACCCGCAGCCATGCTCGGCGCTCGTGGCATGGCTGCGCGACATCATCACTCATGCGGGTGAGTACCGCGGGCTCTCACGCGCCCTCATGTCGGCGTCGCACGACGCCGGTTCGGCCCTGTCGCGGTGCAGTACGCCGATGCGCGAGGCGGGCCAGGCCCTGCTGTCCAGGGCGCAGCGGGCAGGTGCCGTACGCGCGGACGTGTCGATCGGCGATCTGCTTCAGCTGACCAACGCGATCGCGCTGGCGGCGGAGGAGACCCCGGACGACCCGGAGCTGGCAGACCGGCTGCTACGGCTGACGCTGCGAGGCATCACAGCGGGCTAGGACTGCGCCCCGCGGCCGTCGACCGGCCCCGACAACACGCAGCCATACCCAGAAGGGCTCAGCCCCGCACGGAGTGCTGCTCAGCGCCGCCGGAGGTCGGCCACCCTTGCCGCGCGCTCAGGTGCCTGGTCGAGGGCGGAAGCGCTGCGCAGCTGGGGACCGCCCGGGAGCTGGGTGCGGCGCTGGCCCGGCAGAGGTACGTCCCGGCGCGCCTGCCGCGCCGGGACGGGATCTCCCCCCGCCGGCCCGGTTCCGGTCGCCGAGGCTCCGGCGATCGCGATCTGCACCCCCTGGTCGGCGAGTGCCTGGAGTTCGGTGACGGCGCGGTCGTCGTGGCCGGGCGGTTCGTCCGTCACGAGACGCGTGATCACATCGGTCGGCACCGTCTGGAACATCGTGTCGGTGCCGAGCTTGGAGTGGTCGGCGAGGACGACGACCTCGGCCGCGGCCTGCACCAGCGCGCGGTCGACCGAGGCCGACAGCATGTTGGACGTGGAGAGGCCGCGTTCGGCGGTCAGACCACTGCCGGAGAGGAAGGCGCGGGTGACTCTGAGTCCCTGGAGGGACTGCTCGGCCCCGCTGCCCACGAGTGCGTAGTTGGAACCGCGCAGAGTGCCGCCCGTCATGACGACCTCGACCCTGTTGGCATGGGCCAACGCCTGTGCCACCAGAAGGGAGTTGGTGACGACGGTCAGCCCGGGGACGCGCGCGAGCCGACGGGCCAGCTCCTGCGTGGTCGTACCCGCTCCCACCACAATGGCTTCGCCTTCTTCGACGAGGCCCGCGGCGAGGTCGGCGATGGCCGTCTTCTCTGCGGTCGCGAGATGTGACTTCTGCGGAAAGCCGGACTCCCGCGTGAATCCGCCCGGCAATACCGCACCGCCATGCCGGCGGTCGAGGAGTCCTTCTGCCTCCAGTGCGCGCACGTCCCGCCGTACGGTCACTTCGGAGGTCTGGACGACGCGGGCGAGCTCCCGGAGCGATACCGCTCCATTGGCCCGCACCATTTCGAGGATCAATTGACGACGTTCTGCAGCGAACACGAAACTGACAGTAACCCCAACGACCGTCTGCTTTCAGCAGTTTGCGCCGAATTACAGAAGTTGTTCGCACGGCATGACAGGAAGTGGTATAGACGCCTATCTCCCGCGCCTATGCCCGCCGCATGGGCGGCAACAGGCTGTGACCTGCGGGAAGTTGATCGTGTCCGGTGAAAGCGCGGCCGTCAGGCTTCGTCGGCCGTCTTCCGCGTATGCAGTTGACGCGCCACCTCGGCGATCGAGCCCGAAAGTGACGGGTACACGGTGAACGCCTTCGCGATCTGCTCGACCGTCAGGTTGTTGTCGACCGCGATCGAGATGGGATGGATCAGTTCGCTCGCGCGCGGAGCGACGACCACACCGCCCACCACGATGCCCGTGCCGGGCCGGCAGAAGATCTTGACGAAGCCGTCGCGGATGCCCTGCATCTTGGCGCGCGGGTTGCGCAGCAGCGGCAGCTTCACCCCGCGGGCGTCGATCTTGCCGGCGTCGACGTCGGCCTGCGTGTAGCCGACCGTGGCGATCTCGGGGTCGGTGAAGACGTTCGAGGAGACCGTCTTGAGGTTCAGCGGGGCCACCGCGTCGCCGAGGAAGTGGTAGACGGCGATGCGGCCCTGCATGGCGGCCACGGAGGCGAGCGCGAAGACGCCGGTCACGTCACCGGCGGCGTACACGCCGGGCGCGGTGGTCCTGGAGACCTTGTCGGTCCAGATGTGCCCGGAGTCCTTGAGCCTGACCCCGGCCTCCTCCAGGCCCATCCCGCTGCTGTTCGGGATGGCGCCGACAGCCATCAGGCAGTGGGTGCCGGAGATGACGCGGCCGTCGGAGAGGGTGACCTCGACGCGGTCGCCGACGCGCTTGGCGGACTGGGCGCGCGAGCGGGCCATGACGTTCATGCCGCGGCGGCGGAAGACGTCCTCGAGGACGGCGGCGGCGTCCGGGTCCTCGCCGGGCAGGACGCGGTCGCGGCTGGACACGAGGGTGACGCGCGAGCCGAGGGCCTGGTAGGCGCCGGCGAACTCGGCGCCTGTGACACCGGAACCGACCACGATGAGCTCCTCGGGGAGCTCGTCGAGGTCGTAGACCTGGGTCCAGTTGAGGATGCGCTCGCCGTCGGGCTGGGCGTCGGGCACCTCGCGCGGGTGGCCGCCGGTGGCGATCAGGACGGCGTCGGCGGTGAGGGTCTCCTCGGTGCCGTCGGCGGTGCGCACGACGACCTTGCGGGAGCCGTCGGCGGCCTGCTGGCCCTCCAGGCGGCCGCGGCCGCGCATCACGCGGGCGCCGGCCCGGGTGACGGACGCGGTGATGTCGTGGGACTGGGCGAGCGCGAGACGCTTCACACGCCGGTTGACCTTGCCGAGGTCCACACCGACGACCCGCGCGGGGCTGTCGATGTGCGGGGTGTCGTCGGCGACGATGATCCCCAGCTCCTCGTACGACGAGTCGAAGGTGGTCATCACCTCGGCCGTCGCGATCAGGGTCTTGGACGGGACGCAGTCGGTGAGCACCGACGCCCCGCCCAGGCCGTCGCAGTCGACGACGGTCACCTCCGCGCCGAGCTGGGCAGCCACGAGGGCCGCCTCATATCCGCCAGGTCCGCCACCGATGATCACGATCCGAGTCACGTACTCCATTGTCCCGCACGCTTCAAGTGCTTTCGCCCCCGGGGCCTCCGTCCGTGCGCGTCCCACGTCGGAGGGGTCTTGTGTTACAGGAGAGACCCCGGCCGCACCTGCCGTACCCTCGACCACATGTCGCTCTACGCCGCATACGCAAGCAATCTCGACGCGCGGCTGATGACGCGCCGCGCACCGCACTCGCCGATGCGCGCGACGGGCTGGCTCAGCGGCTGGCGGCTGACGTTCGGGGGCGAGCACATGGGCTGGGAGGGCGCGCTCGCGACCCTCGTCGAGGCGCCCCGCTCGCAGGTCTTCGTCGCGCTGTACGACATCGCGCCGATGGACGAGGACTCCATGGACCGCTGGGAGGGCGTGGGGCTCGACATCTACCGGCGCATGCGCGTACGCGTGGACACTCTGGAGGGTGAGGAACCCGCCTGGGTGTACGTGCTCAACGGGTACGAGGGCGGCTTCCCCTCGGCCCGCTATCTCGGCGAGCTGGCGGACGCGGCGGAGTCGGCCGGAGCCCCGCACGACTACGTGATGGAACTGCGCAAGCACCCCTGCTGAGCGGGCTTCGTCGGAAACGACAAGACAACGATCGCGTTCCCGTGAGGTCTGTCATCTACGCGCGTAGGACCGAACCGGCTACCCTCGATCGCGTGAACGCATCTGTTACTCCGGACAACATCCAGGGCGCCACCCGATTCGATCCCCGGGTCGCCGCCGACGCCGCCGCCTCGCGCCTGCGCGAGCTCACGGGCGCCGACACCCACGACGTCGCCCTCGTGATGGGTTCCGGCTGGGCACCGGCCGTGGACGCCCTCGGCACCCCCGAGGCCGAGTTCCCCGTCACCGAGCTGCCCGGCTTCCCGCCGCCGGCCGTCGAGGGCCACGGCGGAAAGATCCGCTCGTACAAGATCGGTGACAAGCGCGCCCTCGTCTTCCTCGGCCGCACGCACTACTACGAGGGCCGCGGTGTCGCGTCCGTCGCGCACGGCGTCCGTACCGCCGTCGCCGCGGGCTGCAAGACCATCGTGCTGACCAACGGCTGTGGCGGTCTGCGGGAGGGCATGCGCCCCGGTCAGCCGGTCCTGATCAGCGACCACCTGAACCTCACGGCGACGTCGCCCATCGTCGGCGCGAACTTCGTCGACCTCACGGACCTGTACTCCCCGCGCCTGCGCACCCTGTGCAAGGAGATCGACCCCTCCCTCGAAGAGGGCGTCTACGCGCAGTTCCCCGGCCCGCACTACGAGACGCCCGCCGAGATCCGCATGGCCCGCACGATCGGCGCGGACCTCGTCGGCATGTCGACGGTTCTCGAGGCCATCGCGGCCCGCGAGGCGGGCGCCGAGGTGCTCGGCATCTCCCTCGTCACGAACCTGGCGGCAGGCATGACGGGCGAGCCCCTCAACCACGAAGAGGTGCTCCAGGCCGGCCGCGACTCCGCCACCCGCATGGGCGAGCTCCTGGGCAAGGTCCTGGACCGCATCTGATCCCGTAGAGACACGCGAGAGGCTGGACGAACCGTGACCTTGCAGGACACCGAACTGCTCGCCAGGGCCGAGGCCTGGCTGGCCGAGGACCCCGACCCGGAGACCCGCGAGGAGCTGGCGAAGCTCATCGGGAGCGCCGACACCGCTGCGCTCGCCGAGCGCTTCGCCGGCACGCTCCAGTTCGGCACCGCGGGTCTGCGCGGCGAGCTCGGCGCGGGCCCCATGCGGATGAACCGCTCCGTGGTCATCCGCGCGGCGGCGGGCCTCGCGGCGTACCTCAGGAGCAAGGGCGAGGCGGGCGGCCTGGTCGTCGTCGGGTACGACGCGCGCCACAAGTCGGCGGACTTCGCTCGGGACACGGCGGCCGTCATGACGGGCGCCGGCCTGCGCGCCGCGGTGCTGCCGCGCCCGCTGCCCACCCCGGTCCTGGCCTTCGCCATACGGCACCTGGGCGCGGTCGCGGGCGTGGAGGTCACGGCCAGCCACAACCCGCCCCGCGACAACGGCTACAAGGTCTACCTGGGCGACGGCTCCCAGATCGTGCCGCCCGCGGACGCCGGGATCGCGGCCGAGATCGCGGCGATCCGCACCCTCCACGACGTACCCCGCCCGGACTCCGGCTGGGAAACGCTCGGCGAGGACGTCCTGGAGGCCTACCTGGCCCGCACGGACGCGGTCCTGTCCCCGGACTCCCCGCGCACGGCGCGCACGGTCTACACGGCGATGCACGGCGTCGGCAAGGACACCCTGCTCGCCGCGTTCGCACGAGCGGGCTTCCCCGAGCCGACTCTCGTGGCCGAGCAGGCGGACCCGGACCCGGACTTCCCGACGGTGGCGTTCCCGAACCCGGAAGAACCGGGCGCGATGGACCTGGCTTTCGCGACAGCCGGCGAAGCCGCCCCCGACCTGATCATCGCGAACGACCCGGACGCGGACCGCTGCGCGGTAGCCGTGAAAGACGACGAAGACTGGCGCATGCTGCGAGGCGACGAGGTGGGGGCGCTGCTGGCGGCCCACCTGGTGGCACGAGGAGCAAGGGGCGTGTTCGCGGAGTCGATCGTCTCGTCCTCCCTGCTCGGCCGCATCGCCGAAGCAGCCGGCCTCCCCTACGAGGAAACCCTGACCGGCTTCAAGTGGATCGCCCGGGTGGACGGCCTGCGCTACGGCTACGAGGAGGCGCTCGGCTACTGCGTCGACCCCGAGGGCGTACGCGACAAGGACGGCATCACGGCGGCGCTGCTCGTCACGGAACTGGCGTCGACGCTCAAGGAGCAGGGCCGCACCCTGCTGGACGCGCTGGACGACCTGGCGATGGCTCACGGCCTGCACGCCACGGACCAGCTGTCCGTGAGGGTCGACGACCTCGCGATCATCGCGAAGGCCATGCGCACACTCCGCGAGACCCCGCCGGCCGAACTGGCAGGGCTCTCCGTCGTACGGGCGGAGGACCTGACCCACGGCACAAGCACCCTCCCGCCCACGGACGGCCTGCGCTACACGCTGGACGGCGAGTACCGAGCCCGGGTCATCGTCCGCCCGAGCGGCACAGAGCCCAAGCTGAAGTGCTACTTGGAAGCGGTAATCCCCGTGGCGAACCGCTCAGACCTCCCCTCCGCCCGGGCAGAGGGCACGCGGGTACTGAACGCAATCAAGCAAGACCTGTCGACAGCGGCGGGAATCTGAAAAAGGGCAAGCGAAAGGCCGGGGTCGAAAACCGACCCCGGCCTTTCCCGTACCTGTCCGGTACCTGAGCTCAAGCTCAGCCAATCACCAGCAGAACGGCCATCAGGACCGCCCCCACAACGACAGGCGCAACAATCTCGTAGGCCCAGCGGATCGAAGGCTCGCCCTGCGCGGACGGCTTGCCGGCACACTCCCGGGCCAGCTCCCGAAGCTCGTCCAACGATTGGTCGCCGGCGGCCTTGCGGGGCACGGAATCGGCGGCCCCGACCAGCCCCTTGTCCTTACGCCCACCCGTGCGCCGATTGGCCTTCTTACGAGCGCGCATGGAGACCGGAATGGCCCAGAGCTGGTATTTGTCCCCACCCTCGGTGAAGACCTCGCTGGAGTAACTGGCCCGCAGGTCCGCAACCGAGGCCCAGGGCAGGGTGATCACGCGGAAAGGATTACGAATACGCAGCCGGTCCTCATTCGCGTACACCGCGGGCCGGACCGTGAACGCGACGACGAGCGGCACGACGAAAAGCAGCCCCGCGACGGCCAGCCAGGCGGTACGTGCGTCACCGTTGACCACGGCGTCGAAACCGAGCCAGGCCCCCATCACGAGCAACAGAACGCCGCCGGCGATGCCGGCGGGAGAACGGTAGGCCCGCTCGGCGGCCACGGGTTCCGTGACGGAGGGCTGGGATTCCGGGGTCTTCATACACCGATTCTGCCTGACGCCGAGAAGAACAGTCAGTACGGGCGACGGAACGAACCGGCACTGAGCCGCGTACGAGACGGGAACCGGAGCGAGAAGCTCCACCGGCGGTCAGCCGCGCACGAGACGAGAACCGGAGCGAGAAGCTCCACCGGCGGTCAGCCGCGCACGAGACGGGAACCGGAGCGAGAAGCCCCACCGGCGGTCAGCCGCGCACGAGACGGGAGGGGACGTGGGGGCATGTGCGCGCGGAGCCACCAGCACCACACTCCGTGGCATGGGACCGGCAACGAAGACCCGTAGAACAGCGAGCACGTACATGCCCCCGCGGCCCCGTACCCAAAAACGCACCTCAGCGGCAAGCCCCCCGAGAGCCGCACCCAAAAACGCACCTCAGCGGCAAGCCCCCCGAGAGCCGCACCCAAAAACGCACCCCAGCGGCAAGCCCCCGAGACCCGCACCCAAAACGAACCCCAGCGGCAACCCCGAGACCCGCACCCGACCACACGCCCCCACCACGAACCGACCGCTAACCACCCTCCCCCTGTACAGCAGCTACGCGCGTAGATATGCTCCCCTCGTGACCATGCCCACTGCACCCGCACCCGCATTCGCCGACGCGGTCGCTTCGGACCGTTCGCTGCGTCGCTTCCTTCACGGGCTGCCCGGGGTCGACACGGTCGGCCTGGAGGCTCGCGCCGCGTCCCTAGGCACGCGGTCGATCAAGACCACGGCCAAGGCGTACGCCATCGACCTGGCGATCTCGATGATCGACCTGACGACCCTCGAAGGCGCCGACACGGCCGGCAAGGTCCGCGCGCTCGGCGCGAAGGCCGTGCACCCGGACCCCACCGACCGTACGACTCCCCGCACAGCCGCCGTCTGCGTCTATCCGGACATGGTGGCGACGGCCAAGGAGGCCGTGGCCGGGAGTGACGTGAAGGTCGCCTCCGTGGCCACCGCGTTCCCGGCGGGCCGCGCCGCCCTGGAGGTGAAGCTCGGGGACGTCCGCGAGGCGGTCGCCGCCGGCGCGGACGAGATCGACATGGTCATCGACCGCGGAGCGTTCCTCGCGGGCCACTACCTGAAGGTGTACGAGGAGATCGTCGCCGTGAAGGGGGCCTCGGGCGCCGCACGCCTGAAGGTCATCTTCGAGACGGGCGAGCTGTCGACATACGACAACATCCGGCGGGCGAGCTGGCTGGGCATGATGGCCGGGGCGGACTTCATCAAGACGTCGACCGGCAAGGTCGGGGTGAACGCCACCCCGGCCAACACCCTGCTCATGCTGCAAGCGGTACGTGACTTCCGCGAGCAGACGGGCGTACAGGTAGGCGTGAAGCCCGCCGGAGGCATCCGGACGACCAAGGACGCGCTCAAGTTCCTCGTGCTGGTCAACGAGACCGCCGGAGGCGACTGGCTGGACAACCACTGGTTCCGCTTCGGCGCTTCGAGCCTGCTCAACGACCTGTTGATGCAGCGTCAGAAGCTGAGCACCGGCCGCTACTCCGGCCCCGACTACGTGACGGTGGACTGACCCATGACGTTCGAGTACGCACCCGCACCGGAGTCCCGCTCCGTCGTCGACATCGCCCCCAGCTACGGCCTGTTCATCGACGGAGAGTTCGCCGAGGCGGCCGACGGCAAGGTCTTCAAGACGGTGAGCCCGTCGACGGAGGAGGTCCTCTCCGAGATCGCCCAGGCGGGCGAGGCGGACGTGGACCGCGCAGTGAAGGCCGCCCGCAAGGCGTTCGAGAAGTGGTCGGCGCTGCCGGGCGCGGAGCGCGCGAAGTACCTGTTCCGGATCGCGCGGATCATCCAGGAGCGCAGCCGCGAGCTCGCGGTCCTGGAGACGCTGGACAACGGCAAGCCGATCAAGGAGACGCGCGACGCGGACCTCCCCCTGGTGGCGGCGCACTTCTTCTACTACGCGGGCTGGGCGGACAAGCTCGGCCACGCGGGCTTCGGCCCGAACCCGGCGCCGCTGGGCGTCGCGGGCCAGGTCATCCCGTGGAACTTCCCGCTGCTGATGCTGGCGTGGAAGATCGCCCCGGCACTGGCGACGGGCAACACGGTCGTCCTGAAGCCGGCCGAGACGACCCCCCTGTCCGCCCTGTTCTTCGCGGACATCTGCCGCCAGGCGGGTCTGCCCAAGGGCGTGGTGAACATCCTCCCGGGCTACGGAGACGCGGGCGCGGCCCTCACGGCACACCCCGACGTGAACAAGGTCGCCTTCACCGGCTCGACGGCAGTCGGCAAGGCGATCGCCCGCCAGGTGGCCGGCACGGACAAGAAGGTCACGCTCGAACTGGGCGGCAAGGGCGCGAACATCGTCTTCGACGACGCGCCCGTCGACCAGGCGGTCGAGGGCATCGTCACGGGCATCTTCTTCAACCAGGGCCAGGTCTGCTGCGCGGGCTCGCGCCTCCTGGTCCAGGAGTCGGTGGCGGACGAGGTACTGGACGCGCTGAAGCGCCGCCTCACCACGCTGCGCCTGGGCGACCCCCTGGACAAGAACACCGACATCGGCGCGATCAACTCCGCGGAGCAGCTCGCGAGGATCAAGGCGCTGGCGCAGACGGGCGAGGCCGAGGGTGCGGAGCGCTGGTCGGCGCCGTGCGAACTCCCGGACAACGGCTACTGGTTCGCGCCGACGCTCTTCACGAACGTCACGCAGGCGCACACGATCGCGCGGGACGAAATCTTCGGCCCGGTGCTGTCCGTCCTCACGTTCCGCACTCCGGAGGAGGCGGTGGCGAAGGCGAACAACACACAGTACGGGCTCTCGGCCGGCATCTGGACGGAGAAGGGCTCGCGCATCCTCGCGGTCGCGAACAAGCTCCGGGCGGGCGTCGTCTGGGCCAACACGTTCAACAAGTTCGACCCGACCTCGCCGTTCGGCGGCTACAAGGAGTCGGGGCACGGCCGCGAGGGCGGCCGCCACGGCCTGGAGGCATACCTCGCCCCGTCGAGCCCGGAGGGCACGCGATAAATGAGCACGGTTGAGCGACTCACAGTCCTGAAGACCTACAAGCTGTACGTGGGCGGGAAGTTCCCGCGTTCCGAGAGCGGCCGGGTGTACGAGGTGTCGGACTCGAAGGGCAAGTGGCTGGCGAACGCCCCGCTGTCGTCCCGCAAGGACGCGCGTGACGCGGTAGTCGCGGCGCGCAAGGCGTTCGGCGGCTGGGCGGGCGCGACGGCATACAACCGCGGGCAGGTGCTCTACCGCGTGGCGGAGATGCTGGAGGGCCGCCGCGACCAGTTCGTGCAAGAGGTGGCGGACGCCGAGGGCCTGTCGAAGTCCAAGGCGGCGGCGGTCGTGGACGCGGCGATCGACAGGTGGGTCTGGTACGCGGGCTGGACGGACAAGATCGGCCAGGTCGTGGGCGGGGCGAACCCGGTCGCGGGCCCGTTCTTCAACCTGTCCACGCCCGAGCCGACCGGAGTGGTGGCCGTGCTGGCCCCGCAGAAGTCGTCGTTCCTGGGTCTGGTCTCGGTGATCGCCCCGGTGATCGCGACGGGCAATACGGCCGTGGTGATCGCGAGCGAGACGTCCCCGCTGCCGGCGCTGTCGCTCGGCGAGGTGCTCGCCACGTCCGACGTGCCGGGCGGTGTGGTGAACGTGCTGTCCGGCAGGACGGCGGAGATCGCCGCGCCGCTGGCCGCGCACCAGGACGTGAACGCGATCGACCTGACGGGCGCGGACGCCGACCTGGCCCGTGACCTGGAGATCGCGGCGGCGGACAACCTGAAGCGCGTGCGCCGTCCCCAGGCTGTGGACACGGACTGGACGACGGACCCGGGCACGGACCGGCTCACGTCGTTCCTGGAAACGAAGACGGTGTGGCACCCGACGGGTTCGCTCGGCGCATCGGGCTCTTCGTACTAGCCCGAGCCAGAACCCAGACCCAAAGCCCAACCCGAACCCGAAGCCCCGCCCCTCCTCCGTCCAGGAGGGGCGGGGCTTCGTCATGCCCCGCTGCCCCTCAGCGCACGGATCCGCACACGGATCAGCCCCCGAGCCGCGCAGCGATCCCGTCGAGGATGCAGTTGAGGCCGAAGTCGAACTCCCAGGTGGGATCGTCGTTGTGGGCGGCGCCGAGCCCGTGACCCTGGACACGGCCGCCCTGTGCGTGGTCGCGTTCGCCGCGGCCTGGCTGATCCGCGAGGTCCCCCTGCGGACGCAGGCGTCCTAGCCCGGCAGCAGAGAGGCGGCCGGTCCCACCAGCGGGAGGTCGGCGAGGGCGCCGCCCTTGGCCAGGGGGCCGGTGGCGACGGCCGTGGTCACGGGCTTGAAGTCGGCGATCTGCGTACCGATCGCGTTGTCGAGCGGATCGACCCCGGTGCCGGAGAGCGGATTGAGCCTCAGATGCTTGACCGGGGCGAGACCCTCGGCCGAAGCGGTCCCGAGCGCCCCCGTCACCGCTCCCCCGGCCGCCGCGGCGTCGAGGTCGCCGACCGGCGAGGCGAGAGGCGCGGCGGCGGGCTCCGCCGCACCGGCGCTCACCGCACCCCCGCCGACCGCCGCCCCCGCGGCGGTGAGGGTGAGCCCCGCGCGCAGCAGCGCACGCTGGGCCGCCGAGGACTTCTTCGCTGTGTGTCGTGCCATGAAGTGCCGCCCGTTTCCGTTACCGACGGCCGGTTGGCCCGCCGCCGCAGATCGAGTAATCGTACGCGTACACAGAGTAGTTGAGGCGCGGCCGTGCCACAAAGGCCGACCCGCGGGGTCCACCGGGGGCGGGGATGCCGCACACTGGTGTCTCGTGAGTTCCCATCCCCCGATACCGACCCGGGTCGTCCTGCTGGCAGGTCCTTCCGGCTCCGGCAAGTCGTCGTTCGCGTCCCGCTCCGGGCTTCCCGTGCTGTGCCTGGACGACTTCTACAAGGAGGCCGACGACCCGACGCTGCCGCAGGTGCCGGGCAGCTCGGACATCGACTGGGACTCGCCCCGCTCCTGGGACACGGAGACGGCCGTTGCCGCGATCGCGGAGCTGTGCCGCACGGGCCGCACCCGTGTTCCCGTCTACGACATCGCGATCAGCGCGCGCGTGGGCGAGGAGACGCTCGACATCGAGCGCACGCCCCTGTTCATCGCGGAGGGCATTTTCGCCGCGGACATCGTGGAGCGCTGCCGGGACCTCGGGCTGCTGGCCGACGCGCTGTGCCTGCGCGGCCGCCCGTCCACGACGTTCCGCCGCCGGCTGCTGCGGGACCTCAGGGAGGGCCGCAAGTCCGTGCCGTTCCTACTGCGCCGCGGCTGGCGCCTGATGCGCGCGGAGCGCGGCATCGTGGCCCGCCAGACGGCGCTCGGCGCGCACCCGTGCGGCAAGGAAGAAGCCCTCGGCCGCCTGGCCGCGGCCGCCGCGGGCCGGTGCGTGAAGGCCCGCGCCCAGGCGTGAGCGCCCCGCACGCCCCGCCCACCCCGTACACCCCGTACACATGAAAGCGGGACCGGAGAGACCCCCCGGCCCTCCGGTCCCGCTTCATTCCCCCGTCAAGATCCCCCGTGATCCCCCTCGGTACCGCTCCCCCGTACCACCGTCGCGTCCCCCCGGAGCGACGGCCCGCCCCCAGCCTTCAGGCCACCAGCTCGCCGAAGGACTCCTCCAGGTCACGGCCGAAGCTGAGGACCTCGTCCTCGCGCAGCCGGCGCAGGGAGCGCCAGATGCTCGACTTCACCGTGCCGACACTGATGTCGAGGATGTCCGCGATCTCGGGGTCCGTACGACCCTCGTAGTAGCGCAGGACGAGCATCGTGCGCTGCAGTTCGGGGAGGCGGGCCAGGGCCTGCCAGAGAACCGCGCGCAGCTCCGTGCCGCGCATCGCGTCCGTGTCGCCCGCCGTCTCCGGCAGTTCCTCGGTCGGGTACTCGTTCAGCTTGCGGCGGCGCCACGCGCTGATGTGCAGATTGGTCATGGTGCGGCGGAGGTAGCCCCCGACCGCCGCCTTGTCGCTGATCCTGTCCCAGGCGCGGTACGTCGAGAAGAGGGCGCTCTGGAGCAGGTCCTCGGCCTCGAACCGGTCACCGGTGAGGTGGTAGGCGGTTGCGTACAGGGAGGCGCGGCGTTCCTTGACGTAGGCCGTAAACGCCGCTTCGGCATCTGCGGTTTCCGACAGGGACTTCTTCCGCTCCCCCGATTCCTCCCCGTACGCGGCTCCCCCGTCGGATACCGCCTGGTTCGCGTCAACCACCGTCATGTACGTGGTGTGCTGACGCCCGGTGCCGCGAGCGCACCCCCGCCCGCTCACGGCACCGGACAGCTCGTGCTTCCCGGAACCGGGACTCCGCACGAGAGCGTCATGAAGACGTGTGACAACTGCGCCAGTGGTGGTGCTGTGCAGCGTGTTCATCTCGCGCCCCCCGTCGTGGAGTCTCGGTTTCCCGTGGTCGTCAAGGACTTGCGTCCTTGCGATGTCCAAAAGCTTGCCCGGGCCACTTCATGACGGTGTCCGCCGACTGTCACAGACCTGTCACAGGGCCCGGGCGTGTGCGAGTCGTGTGTGGATGGGGCCCGAAGCCCCCTGATTACGAGCTTGGGAGCGCTCCAACGGTCGAACTTGAGCCGTGCCATGGGACAGAATGACGTCTGTGCCTTCCCTGTTGCTGATCGAGGACGACGACGCCATCCGAACGGCCCTGGAGCTGTCCCTTACGCGCCAGGGTCATCGGGTTGCCACCGCTGCCACCGGCGAGGACGGTCTGAAGCTGTTGCGCGAGCAGCGGCCGGACCTGATCGTGCTGGATGTGATGCTGCCCGGCATCGACGGGTTCGAGGTGTGCCGGCGCATCCGGCGCACGGACCAGCTGCCGATCATCCTGCTCACGGCGCGCAGTGACGACATCGACGTGGTCGTCGGGCTGGAGTCCGGCGCCGACGACTATGTCGTGAAACCGGTGCAGGGGCGAGTACTCGACGCCCGGATCCGGGCGGTGCTCCGGCGGGGCGAGCGGGAGGCCAACGACGCCGCGTCGTTCGGCAGTCTCGTCATCGACCGGGCCGCGATGACGGTCACGAAGAACGGCGAGGACCTCCAACTGACGCCCACGGAGCTGCGGTTGCTCCTCGAGCTGAGCCGCAGGCCGGGACAGGCGCTGTCGCGGCAGCAGTTGCTGCGTCTGGTGTGGGAGCACGACTACCTCGGTGACTCGCGGCTCGTCGACGCGTGTGTGCAGCGGCTGCGCGCGAAGGTCGAGGACGTGCCGTCGTCGCCGACGCTGATCCGGACGGTGCGCGGGGTCGGCTACCGGCTGGACACGCCTCAGTGAGCGATGCGCACGACCGGCTGCGGGGGTGGGCCGCGGCGAAGAAGGCGATACTCGCCGGCCTGCGCTTCACGAGCCTGCGGCTGCGGCTCGTCGTCGTCTTCGCCCTGGTGGCGCTGACCGCGGCGGTGTCGGCGTCCGGGATCGCGTACTGGCTCAACCGCGAGGCGGTGCTGACCCGGGCGCAGGACGCGGCGCTCAGCGACTTCCAGCAGGAGATGCAGAATCGGGCCGCGGCGCTGCCCGAGCATCCGACGCAGGGCGAGTTGCAGCACGCGGCGAACCTGATGGCGAGCAGCAGCCAGCACTTCAGCGTGCTGCTGATCAGCGAGGACTCCGAAAACCCCGAGAACCCCGAGAACAGCGTCGGCCGGCGGATCGCCGGGAACTCCGATCTGGACGCGATCACGCTGGCCGAGGTGCCGCGTTCGCTGCGGGACGCGGTGAACAGGAAGCAGCCCCTCACGGACGGCAACAAGCACCCGTACCACCTGTACTGGCAGCGGATCATCAGCAATGACACGCCGTATCTGGTCGGTGGGGCGCGGGTGATCGACGGGGGGCCGACGGGCTACATGCTCAAGTCCCTGGAGCCGGAGGCGAAGGATCTCAACTCCCTTGCCTGGTCGCTCGGGATCGCGACGGCGCTCGCGCTGATCGGTTCGGCGCTGCTCGCGCAGGCCGCGGCGACGACGGTGCTCAAGCCCGTACACCGGCTCGGGAGGGCGGCGCGGCGGCTCGGCGAAGGAAAGCTGGACACGCGTCTGCGCGTGTCCGGTACGGATGAACTGGCCGATCTTTCCAGGACGTTCAACAGGACCGCGGAGAATCTGGAGAAGAAGGTCGCCGACATGAGTGCGCGCGAGGAGGCCTCGCGGCGCTTCGTCGCCGACATGTCGCACGAGCTGCGTACGCCACTGACGGCGATCACCGCCGTGACGGAGGTACTTGAGGAGGAGCTCGACGCGGAGACCGGTTCGGTCGACCCGATGATCGAGCCCGCCGTACGCCTCGTGGTGAGCGAGACGCGCCGGCTGAACGACCTGGTGGAGAACCTCATGGAGGTGACCCGCTTCGACGCGGGCACCGCACGGCTCGTCCTCGACCAGGTCGACATCGCCGACCAGATCACGGCCTGCATCGACGCCCGTGCCTGGCTCGACGCGGTGGACCTGGACGCGGAGCGCGGCATCATGGCCCGCATCGACCCGCGCCGCCTCGACGTCATCATGGCGAACCTGATCGGGAACGCGCTCAAGCACGGCGGCTCGCCGGTGCGGGTGTCCGTGCGGCTTGCGGACTCGGAGCTGGTGATCGAGGTCCGTGACCACGGGCCGGGTATCCCGCAGGACGTGCTCCCGCACGTCTTCGACCGGTTCTACAAGGCGAGCGCGTCGCGGCCGCGTTCGGAGGGCAGCGGGCTCGGGCTCTCGATCGCCCTGGAGAACGCGCACATCCACGGCGGCGAGATCACGGCCGCCAACTCCCCTGAGGGCGGCGCCGTGTTCACGTTCCGGCTGCCGCTCGACGCGTCACCGCTGACGCTGCCACCCGATGAAGAAGGGGCCGAGGGCGCCGACGGTGGCGGTTCCGGTGAGGAGGGCGGCGCGCGATGACCGCACGCAGGACAGGACGGGGTTACGCGCTGCTGGGCGCGGCGGTGCTCGCCGCGCTGCTCGCCGGGTGCGGGATCAGGCCGACGGAGGTGCCGACGGACTTCGGGGCCGCGCCGTCGCGGGTGCCGTGCACGCTGTCGGACCCGGATCTGGAGTCGCGCGCGGGCGGCGAGTTCGCCGTGCAGGTGTATCTGGTCTGTACCTCGCAGCTGGTGAGTGTCGACCGGACGGTGACCCTGCCGAAGGGGCGGGGCGCCTCGGACCGGGTGCGGCTCGCGCAGGCGCTGCTCGACGAGCTGGAGCAGTCTCCGGGCGGCGCCGAGCGGCAGGCAGGGTACACGACGGACGTCAGGCCCGGGATGACCGTCTCGGGGCCGGGCAAGGGTGACCCGGACAATGCGCTGCGGCTGAGCGTCCCGCCGGACGACCTCTCGCCGTACGCGCTGGCCCAGATCGTGTGTACGTATGCGAACGGCGGGGCCGCGGCAAAGGACGACAAGGTCGTGCTCGGCGGGCCGGATGACGACGCTCTGCGCGCGTACGAATGCTCCCCGGAGATGCGGACGCGGCCGGGGCTCGTACCGGCGCCCGCCGAGACGGTCGGCTGACGGGGCGGGCGCGGTTGTCGCGGGCGGGCGCCGGCGGCGCGGAACCGATCGTCCCGCCGTCCGCGTCTAGGGGGGCGTGCAGCGCCATCGCCCGGGCGGCTCCAAGGCCGCCATCCGCTTCCGTACGGCAGGGGTAGTCCTCCTTGCCGCGCATCTGCTTCTCGTCTGCTGGATCACGCTGCGACCACTGGACGTGCCGTGGGTCAGCGCCGCGAACCTGCATCCGTTCGCCGGGATCAGAGCGGATCTCGCGCTCGGTCCGGCTCAGGCGGTGCGGCGCATCGGCAAGGGGTTGGTGCTGCTCGCGCCTCTGGGCGTGCTGCTGCCGATCGCCGGAGGGCGGCTCGTCGTCTCGCCGCTGGGTTCGCTGGTGCGTACGGTCGCTGCCGGAGCGCTGCTCTCGCTCGGCATCGAGCTGCTGCAGACCGGGGTGCCGGGGCAGGTCGTGGACATCGACTCGCTGTTCCTGAACACGCTGGGCGTGGCCCTCGCGCACGCGGCCGTGGTGCCGACTCTCAGGGGCAGGCTCCGCCGCAGGACCGAGGTCACCGCCCTCCCCCGGGAGGAGCCCTCTCAGGGGCGGACCCCGACGATTTCCAGGGTCGGCATCGCCCCGTGAGCTGACGCTTCGCCCGGTTCGTCACCGTAGCTTTGGAGCCATCGGAGACGTCCTGGCCGCCGCGGCCAAGGGGGCGCCTCACCGCTACGGTTCGCGAAGGAGCCCACCATGACCGCCCTTGCCCGCCCCACGAACGGACGGATGATCGGCGGAGTGTGCGCAGCGCTGGCAAGGCGCTTCGGCACCTCCGCGACCACGATGCGCGTGATCTTCGTGCTCTCGTGTCTGCTTCCCGGTCCCCAGTTCCTGCTGTACATCGCGCTGTGGATCCTGCTGCCGAGCGAGGGCAAGGTCCGCCAGGCGTGGTGACGACGGGGTCCGCAGGCTGATGTGCGACAAGACAGTGACGTACGGCAAGGGAGGGGTGCACACGCGCGAGCGGGTGCACCCCTCCTGTGTGTCCGTGTCCCTGTCCGTGCCGTGTCGGGCGGGTCAGCCGACGGGCAGCGCGCCGCCGGCGGGCAGCGACTTGATGGGAAGGCCGCCGAGGAGCCCGGAGACCGGGTCGCTGCCGTCGGTGGGGAGGACCTTCTGGACGGCGGGCGCGGCGGCGTTCAGGCCACCGGCGACGGCGTTCTTGCCGGCGGCCAGGGACTCGGTGCCACCGGCGGGCAGTACCTGCGCGACCTGCTCGGCGGGGAGCGTGCTGGTCACGGTGTCCAGGGCGGAGCCCGCGTCCGGGAGGGCGGGGGCGGCGGACGCGGCACCGGCGCCCGCGGCGGCGAAGGCGGCACCGAGGGCGGCGACACCGAGGGTCTTGACAGCAGACTGCTTCATTGTGAAATGAGTCCTCGTGAACGGGGGCTAGAGCGGTTCACGACCGTAAACATGTGTCAGGGCGCGTCGCAACCAGCGAAATACACGCAGAAGCGGCCGGGAGTTCATGCTCCCGGCCGCTTCGGATGCGCACAAAGAGGCGCTACCGCGCGACAGAACCCCTGGTCGAGGCAGTCTGACGGAACAGCCATTCGGATTTCAACTCGGCATATCCCGGCTTGATGACGTCATTGATCATGGCCAGTCGTTCATCGAAAGGAATGAATGCTGATTTCATCGCATTGACAGTGAACCACTGCATGTCGTCGAGCGTGTAGCCGAATGCGTCGACCAGGTGCTCGAATTCGCGGCTCATGCTGGTGCCGGACATGAGGCGGTTGTCCGTGTTCACCGTGGTGCGGAAGTGCAGCTTGCGGAGCAGGCCGATGGGGTGGGCCTCGTAGGAGTCGGCGGCGCCCGTCTGGAGGTTGGAGCTGGGGCACATCTCCAGGGGGATGCGCTTGTCGCGTACATAGGAGGCGAGACGGCCGAGCGTGACCGTGCCGTCGTCCTCGACCTTGATGTCGTCGATGATCCGCACGCCGTGGCCGAGGCGGTCGGCGCCGCACCACTGGAGGGCCTGCCAGATGGAGGGCAGGCCGAAGGCCTCGCCCGCGTGGATCGTGAAGTGGTTGTTCTCGCGCTTGAGGTACTCGAAGGCGTCGAGGTGACGGGTGGGAGGGAAGCCGGCCTCCGCGCCCGCGATGTCGAAGCCGACAACGCCCGTGTCGCGGTAGCGGTTGGCGAGTTCGGCGATCTCCAGGGCTCGGGCCGCGTGCCGCATGGCGGTGAGCAGGGCGCCCACGCGGATGCGGTGGCCGTTGGCCCTGGCGCGGCGCTCGCCTTCCCGGAAGCCTTCGTTGACCGCCTCGACGACCTCTTCGAGGGTGAGGCCGTGTTCGAGGTGCTGCTCGGGGGCGTAGCGGATCTCGGCGTAGACGACGCCGTCCTCGGCGAGGTCCTCGGCGCACTCGGCGGCGACCCGGAACAACGCCTCGCGGGTCTGCATGACGGCGCAGGTGTGGGCGAAAGTCTCCAGGTAGCGCTCGAGGGAGCCGGAGTCGGCGGCCTCGCGGAACCAGATGCCGAGCTTGTCGGGATCGGTCTCCGGGAGGTTCTCGTAGCCCTGTTCCAGGGCGAGTCCGACGATGGTGCCGGGGCGAAGGCCGCCGTCGAGGTGGTCGTGCAGCAGCACCTTGGGGGCGCGAACGATCTGCTCGGGGGTCGGAATCTGTGAGTTTCCGCTGGTCTGGCTCGTCATTTCCGCACTCTAACGCCTACGCGCGTAGATACTCGGTGACGTCCGCCTGTCGATACGTAACGGTGACCCTGCGGACGGGTGGCGTACACCGGGCCTTCTGACACTGTTCTGTCATGGGACAGCAAGCGACGACGGTCCGTGAGGTCCGGCTCGGGAAGGCGATGGGGCCCGTCCCCGCGACGGTGAGCGGTGTGGTCCTGCTGCTTCCCGCGGGTGAGGAGACCTCCGCGCGCAGGCCGTCACCGCTGGCCTCGGCGGCCGTACGGACCCTGGGGCGCGCCCTCGTGCGCGAGGGACGGCGGGACGGCCTTGCGGCGCATGTCGTGCACTACCGCGGCCGCGGCTGGAACGGCGCGCAGGCACAGCTCGCGCGCGACGCCGACTGGGCCGCGGACGAAGCCGTACGGCGCTACGGCGACATCCCCGTCTGCCTCGTCGGGGTCGACATGGGTGCCCGCGCGGCGCTGCACGCGGGCGGGCACAGCGCGGTCAACTCAGTGCTCGCGCTTGCCCCTTGGCTGCCCGAGGAGGACGTCGCCGCGCCCCCCGAACCGGT
Organism: Streptomyces sp. DS1-CR2; assembly: GCF_055760475.1. Lineage (NCBI taxonomy): Bacteria > Bacillati > Actinomycetota > Actinomycetes > Kitasatosporales > Streptomycetaceae > Streptomyces > Streptomyces sp. DS1-CR2. The sequence goes on along the minus strand of NZ_CM147085.1, from coordinate 5,488,736 downwards.
GAAACAGCTCACGGGCCGCCGCGTTCTGATCGTGCACGGCACGAACGACGAGCGCACGGATCCCGAGCTGTCGTTCCGCCTGGCCGCCCGCGCGAAGAAGTCCAACCGCGACATCTGCCGCTTCGAGGTGCATTCCGACGGCCACGCGCTCCACCAGCACCGCACCGAAGTCCACGCCCTGGCCCGCGACTTCGTGCTCGGTTCGCTCTTCGGCCGGGCGTTCTCGCGGCCGCTGCAGGACGCGCTGGCCGCGCCGCCGCCGCTGGGGCTGCGGATGCCGCTGGCCTCGGGCTTCGGCAGGTCGCTCGCGCGGTGACTACTCCTGCGCGCGCGTCCACTCGGAGAGCAGCTTGCCGCGCCGGGAGAGCAGGAACTTCTTGAACGCCGCGACGGGCGGGGTGTCCGGATGGCCGTCGAGCCAGGCCACACCGATCTCGCGCACCGCCCGCTGCCCGGTCACGGTCAGCTCCACAACTCCCGGGCGCGGTACGGCGGGTGGCGGCAGGAGCGCCACGCCGAGGCCCGCCGCGACCAGGCCGCGCAGGGTCTCCGTCTCCTCGCCCTCGAAGGCGATGCGCGGCTTGAACCCCGCCTCCGTGCACAGGCCGTCGGTGATGCGGCGCAGCCCATAGCCGGGTTCGAGGGTCACGAACGTCTCGTCGGCCGCCTCCGCGAGGCGGACGCGCTTGCGGCCCGCGAGGCGGTGGTCGTCGGGGACGACCAGGCGCAGACGCTGCTCGTCGAGGCGGCGCGCGACGAGGCCGGGCGCGTCGGGGACGGGCGAGGTGAGGCAGAGGTCGAGCTCGCCGGCGCGCAGGCGCTCCAGCATCGCTTCGCCGTAGTTCTGGACGAGACTGAAGCGGATACGGGGGTGGTCGGCGCGGAAGGCGCGGATCAGGCCGGGGACGGTCTCGGAGCCCATGGTGTGCAGGAAGCCGAAGGCGACCTTGCCCGACGCGGGGTCGGCGTCGGCCCGTACGGACTCGGCGGCGCGGCCGATCTCTGCGAGCGCCCTGTCGACGGACGTGAGGAACGTACGGCCCGCCGGGGTGAGCGAGACGGTGCGGCCGTGGCGCGCGAACAGCTCCACGCCGAGGTCCTGTTCGAGGCGGACCAGGGCGCGCGACAGCGTCGACTGGGGGATCTCCAGCTCGTGCGCGGCCCGCGTGACGTGCTCGCTGCGGGCGGCCGCGGCGAAGTACGACAGTCTGGGCGCGAGCGTCGTCACGATGTCTTCTGTGTCACTGGACGGTGACAGTCGCGTCTCTGAACTCTGCTTATGCGCCATGGGATCGATTATGGCGTTTCCATGCATTGGACGCATGAAACACGGAAGCCTACCTTCGACATATGCCTCCTGCCAGTAGCGGGGCGGCCGCCACCCACGCGGTCGCCGCCCGTAAGCCGTCGTCCCCCGAAGCCCCCGACACCCGTCTGAACCCGGGCGGACCCGGTTACCGCCGGATGAGCTTCGCCCTCTTCCTGGCCGGGGTCGCGACCTTCGCCCTCCTCTACTCCACGCAGGCCCTGCTCCCCCTCGTCTCCGCCGACTTCGGCGTCAGCGCGAGCGCCGCGAGCTGGACGGTCTCCGGCGCGACGGGCACGCTCGCCCTGTGTGTACTGCCGCTGAGCGCCCTGTCGGAGCGGTTCGGACGGCGCACCGTGATGACGGCGTCCCTGTCGGTGGCGGTCGCGGTCGGCCTGCTCGTGCCCTTCGCTCCCTCGCTCGGCGCGCTGATCGCGCTGCGGGCCCTCCAGGGCGCCGCGCTCGCCGGTCTGCCGGCCTCCGCGATGGCGTATCTCGCGGAGGAGGTGCGGCCCAAGGCACTGGTCGCCGCGATCGGCCTGTTCGTGGCGGGCAACTCCATCGGCGGGATGAGCGGCCGGGTCATCACCGGGTGGGTCGCGCAGGAGTGGGGCTGGCGCGCGGCGGTCGCCACGATCGGCGTGATCGCCGTGGCGTGCGCGGTCGCGTTCCGGCTGCTGCTGCCGCAGCCCCGGCACTTCACCCCGGGCTCGCTGCGGCCGCGGGTCCTGGCCCGCACGGTGCGCGGCCACCTCGCGAACCCGCTCCTGTGCCGTCTGTACGTGATCGGCGCCCTGTTCATGACGGTCTTCGGCGCCGTCTACACGGTGATCGGCTACCGGCTCACGGCCGCCCCGTTCTCGCTCCCGCAGGGCATCATCGGCTCGATCTTCCTGGTGTACCTGGTGGGTACGGTCTCCTCGGCCGCGGCCGGCAAGCTCGTCGCGCGGCTCGGGCGGCGCGGGGCGCTGTATCTGGCGGTGGGCACGACGGCGTCCGGGCTGCTGCTCTCGCTCGGCGACGCGATCGTCATGGTGCTGCTCGGCCTCGTCCTGATCACGGCCGGTTTCTTCGCGGGGCACGCGGTGGCCTCGTCCTCGGTCAGCCACACGGCGACGCACGGGCGGGCGCAGGCGTCCGCGCTGTACCAGTCCGTGTACTACATCGGCTCCAGCGTGGGCGGCACGCTCGGCGCGGTGGCCTTCCACGCGGGTGGCTGGGCCGGGACCGTGCTCCTCGGCCTGGTGGCGGTGCTCGGCGTCGTGTCGGTGACCCTGTGGGGCTCGCACGCGGCGCGGGTGCAGCAGCGGCAGACGCTCGTGGCGGCGCACTGACCCCGTTCCGGTCGCACTGACAGCGGCCCCCGGACCAGCGAAATTCGCCGGTCCGGGGGCCGCTGTCAGTGCGCTGCTGTAGCTTCCGAAGTGCTGGGACTTGCATGGACTTTCGGGACTTGCCAGAAGCCGCAGGGCGGGGTGTGGACATGAGCGACATCGCAGGGACGACCACCGAGCTGGACGTCCGTCTCGAGAAGTACCGGGTCGAGCTGACCGGGTACTGCTACCGGATGCTGGGCTCGGCCTTCGAGGCCGAGGACGCGGTGCAGGACACGATGGTCCGCGCCTGGCGCAGCTTCGACAAATTCGAGGGCCGTTCCAGCCTGCGGTCCTGGCTGTACCGCATCGCGACGAACGTCTGCCTGGACATGCTGAACGCGGGCAACAAGCGGGCCCGGCCGATGGACCTGACGGCGGCGGCGCCGCTCGCGCAGGCGGCCCTCACACCCCGGCCGGACAATGTGTGGCTGGAGCCGGTGCCGGACGCGCGCGTGCTGCCGTCCGTGCACGACCCGGCGGAGGCGGCGGTGGCGCGGGAGTCGGTGCGGCTCGCGTTCGTGGCGGCGCTCCAGCAGCTCCCGGCCAAGCAGCGGGCCGTGCTCATCCTGCGCGAGGTCCTGGCCTGGAAGGCGCAGGAAGTCGCCGAGCTCCTCGACACCTCGGTGGCGTCGGTGAACAGCGCGCTCCAGCGGGCCCGCGCCACGCTCGCCGAGGTCCCGGCCGAGAAGAAGAGCGCGGACGACGAGCTGGACGAGGAGCACCAGGCGCTCCTCGAGCGCTATGTCGCCGCGTTCGAGGGATACGACATGAAGGCGCTCACGGCGCTGCTCGCCGAGGACGCCGTCATGACGATGCCGCCGTTCGACCTGTGGCTGCGCGGCACGCCGGACATCACGGGCTTCATGACGACGATCGGCGCCTCGTGTGCCGACAGCCGGCTGGTGCCGGTCGAGGCCAACGGCTCGCCCGCGTTCGCCCACTACAAGCCCGACCCGGACAAGGGCGGGTTCTCGCCGTGGGCCGTCCAGGTCCTTGAGGTCTCAGAGGGCCGGATCACCGGACTCCACTGCTTCCTGGACACAGCCCGCTATTTCCCGCTGTTCGGCTTGCCGCTCCACCTCGACGACCAGCCCGCCTAGGCCGGGCAGGCCGACCAGCTGAAGCAGGGCCCACAGAGCCGGGGACGGATCGCGCAGCCGCAGTCCTGACCCGGCTCTGCGGGCGGCGAGCTGCATCCGGGCGAGCGCGTCGACGGTGGCGAGATCGGCCGTGGTGACGGCCGCGAGGTCGCAGACGATGTCGCGAGCGGGGGCGCGGGCGCACGCCGTGCGCACCTGGTCGCACAGGTGCGGCACGTCGCAGCGGCGCAGGGGGCCGGCGGGAGCCAGGTCGGGAAGTCGGAAAGCTGCCACGCTAGGGAGACCGGCGCGGCGGCGCGAACTCATCGGCGGTCCGGCCGCGCGCCCAGTGCCGTGCATCACGGTGCCCTGGTGTCGCGCGCATCACGTTGACCCTGTGCCGGGTGGCCTCCGAGGCTGTGGGGATGCCCCTTGATCGCGTACCTGCTCAGCCGTCCGCACGACGCCGGCAGGGGGCATCGTGGCAGGGGTGCTGAACGGGTTCGCCGTCATCGCGGTGGTCATCGCCGTCGGCTTCCTGATCGGCAAGCGCGGCTATCTCGGGGACAACGGCCGCGAGGTCCTCACCAAGCTCGCCTTCCATGTCGCCACGCCCGCGCTGCTGTTCACCACGCTCGCGAAGGCCGACCTCTCGGTGATCCTGTCGCCGCGGCTGCTGGTGACGGCGCTGAGCACGGCGGCCGCCGCCGGGGTGTTCATCGCGGTGGGCGTCGCGCGCCGGTGGGGCGTGGGGCGGACGACGATCGGCGCCCTGTGCTCCAGCTACGTCAATTCGGGCAACCTCGGCATCCCCATCGCCGTATACGTCCTCGGCGACGCCTCGCTGGTCGCGCCCGTGCTGCTTTTCCAGCAGATCGTGGTGACGCCGATAGCGATGACGGTCCTCGATCTCTCGGAGGCCGGTCAGACGCGGCCCCTGTGGCAGCGGATCGTCACGCCGCTGCGCAACCCGATCGCGGTCGGCGCGCTCGCGGGCGTGATCGTGGCGGCGACGGGGTGGACGGTGCCGGGTCCTGTCTTCAACCCCGTCGAACTGATCGGCAAGATGTCCGTGCCGGTGGTGCTGCTCGCGTACGGGATCTCGCTGTGCGGGAGCTCGCTGCCGGCCCGGCGAGGTTCCGACCGGGTGCCGGTGCTGCTGTCGGTGGCCCTGAAGTCGGTGGGCCAGCCCGCGGTGGCGTGGGTGCTCGCGGCGGGCGTCTTCGGCCTGCGGGGCGCGTCACTCCTGGACGTGGTGGTGACGTCGACGCTCCCGGCCGCGCAGAACCTCTTCGCGTACGCCTCGCGCTACAACGTCGCGGAGAAACTGGCGAGAGAGTCGATCCTGCTGTCGACGCTGGCGTCGGTGCCGGCGCTGGTGATGGTCGCGGCGTTGCTGGGGTGAGTCGAACGGGACCGGCACAGGTCTGCCGATCCCGTTCACCCGTACGGGGAAACCCCAGGTCAGCCGATGCGTTCCCGCACGACCGGCGTGGGCTCGAACGCCGTGCCCGGGGCCGAGATGTCGTAGGAACCCTCGACGGACTCAAGGGCGTACTCGAAGCGCTCCGGGGTGTCCGTGTGCAGGGTCAGGAGGGGCTGGCCCGCGGTGACGGGGTCGCCCGGCTTGGCGTGGAGTTCGATGCCGGCGGCGGCCTGGACCGGGTCCTCCTTGCGGGCGCGGCCCGCGCCGAGGCGCCAGGCGGCGACGCCGATGCCGTACGCGTCGAGGCGGGTCAGGACGCCGGAGGCGGGCGCCGTGACGACGTGCTGTTCGCGGGAGGCGGGGAGCGTGGCGTCCGGGTCGCCGCCCTGCGCGGCGATCATGCGGCGCCAGACGTCCATCGCGGAGCCGTCGGCGAGGGCCTTCGCCGGGTCGGCATCCTTGATGCCCGCCGCGTCGAGCATCTCGCGGGCCAGGGCGAGGGTGAGCTCGACGACATCGGAGGGGCCGCCGCCCGCCAGCACCTCTACGGACTCCCGGACTTCGAGCGCGTTGCCGGCGGTGAGGCCCAGCGGCGTCGACATGTCGGTGAGCAGGGCGACCGTGCGCACGCCGCTGTCGGTACCCAACTCGACCATGGTGGAGGCGAGTTCGCGGGCGTCCTCGATCGTCTTCATGAACGCGCCGGTGCCGACCTTGACGTCGAGGACGAGCGAGCCCGTGCCCTCGGCGATCTTCTTCGACATGATCGAGGAGGCGATGAGCGGGATCGCCTCGACGGTGCCGGTGACGTCGCGCAGCGCGTAGAGCTTCTTGTCCGCGGGGGCGAGCCCGTCGCCGGCCGCGCAGATCACGGAGCCGACGGTGTCGAGGACGTTCAGCATCTCGTCGTTGGAGAGCAGGGCGCGCCAGCCGGGGATGGACTCCAGCTTGTCGAGGGTGCCGCCGGTGTGGCCGAGGCCGCGGCCGGAGAGCTGCGGGACGGCGGCGCCGCACGCGGCGACCAGCGGGGCGAGCGGCAGCGTGATCTTGTCGCCGACGCCGCCGGTGGAGTGCTTGTCGGCGGTCGGGCGGGACAGGGACGAGAAGTCCATGCGCTCGCCGGAGGCGATCATCGCGGCGGTCCAGCGGGCGATCTCCGTACGGTTCATGCCGTTGAGGAGGATCGCCATGGCGAGCGCCGACATCTGCTCGTCCGCGACGACGCCGCGCGTGTACGCGTCGATGACCCAGTCGATCTGCTCGTCACTGAGTTCGCCTCGGTCCCGCTTGGTCCGGATGACGGAGATGACGTCCATGGCGTTGTCCTTCCACAGGTGGCAGCAGGCCGACTCTACGCGCATAGAGCGACCCGTTGAAAGCGGCCCCGCCCAACCGGGCGGGGCCGTAGGTCAGTTGAGGTGCTGGGGTCCGAAGGCGTCGGGGAGCATCTCGCCGAGCGGGCGGATCCCCGACGTCGTCTCCAGGAGCAGCTCGGTGCCCCCGAACTCGTAGAGGAGCTGGCGGCAGCGGCCGCACGGCATCAGGATCTCGCCCTTGCCGTCCACGCACGTGAAGTGCGTCAGGCGGCCGCCGCCGGTGAGCTGGAGCTGCGAGACGAGCCCGCACTCGGCGCACAGGCCGAGCCCGTACGACGCGTTCTCGACGTTGCAGCCCGACACGGTGCGGCCGTCGTCCACGCGGGCCGCGGCGCCGACCGGGAAGGCCGAGTACGGCACGTACGCGCGGGACATGGCCTCGCGGGCCGCCTCCCTGAGTGCTTCCCAGTCGGCTTCTGTCACTTGCCCTGGCCCTTCCGGTAGCGCATGCCGTCGGCCTTGGGCATCCGCAGCCGCTGCGCGGACAGCGAGAGCACCAGGAGGGTAACGACATACGGGGTGGCGCCGACGAAGTCGCCGGGCACCTCATCCGTCAGGAGGTACCAGACCAGGACAACCGCGGCAATCACCGCGCTGATCGTGGCCTGGATCATGGCCTTGCGGTACGCCTTCCAGCCCGCAAGCAGAGCAAGCAGCACGACCAGCAGGAGCAGCAGCGCGTGGACGGTCTCGCCGCCGTTGCGCAGCTGGAGCGCGTCGGAGAAGCCGAACAGGCCCGCGCCCATGGCGAGTCCGCCCGGCCGCCAGTTACCGAAGATCATGGCGGCGAGGCCGATGTAGCCGCGCCCGCCGGTCTGGCCCTCCAGGTAGCTGTGCGAGGTGACCAGCGCGAGGAACGCGCCGCCGAGACCCGCGAGTCCGCCGGAGATGGCGACGGCCGCGTACTTGTGCGCGTACACGTTGACGCCGAGGGACTCGGCCGCGACCGGGTTCTCGCCGCAGGAGCGCAGGCGCAGGCCGAACGAGGTGCGCCACAGCACCCACCAGCTGCCCACGAAGAGCAGCACGGCGAGGATCGTGATCACGGAGACGTTGGTGACCAGGCCGCCGAGGATGCCGGCGAGGTCGGAGACCAGGAACCAGTGGTGCTGCTCGATGGAGTGCAGACCGCTGGACAGGCCCGGGATCGTGACGTCGCCGAGCGACTCGGCGGGCGGCGACTGCTTGGGGTTGCCGCCCTTGGTCGCGGGCTCGCCCTCGGCGAAGAACAGCTTGGCGAGGTACTGGGTGGCGCCCAGGGCGAGGAGGTTGACGGCGACACCGGAGACGATGTGGTCGACGCCGAACGTGATGGTGGCGACGGCGTGGATCAGACCGCCCAGCACACCGAAGCCGATGCCGCAGACGAGGCCGAGCCAGGGGCTGGTCTGCCAGCCGAGCCAGCCGGCGCCGAACGTGCCGAGGATCATCATGCCTTCGAGGCCGATATTGACCACGCCGGCCCGCTCCGACCACAGGCCGGCGAGGGCCGCGAGGCCGATGGGCACGGCGAGTCCGAGCGCGGCGCTGATCTGGCCGCCGGAGGTGAGCTGGTCGGCGCCCGTGATGACGCGGACGGCGGAGACCAGGAACAGCGCGCCGACGACGATCATCAGGGTCTGGCCCGTGGAGAGCCGGCCGCGCGCCTTCTTGGCGCCGCTCACCGCGGGGGCCGCCGGCGGCGGGGTGTCGGTCGTCGTGGCGGTCATCCGGCCACCTCCTGCTTGTCGGTGCGGACGGCGGCGGCCTGCGCGGCGAGCTCGGCGCCGACCCGCTGCTGCTGGCGCTTGAGCCCGTAGCGGCGTACGACCTCGTAGGCGATGACGACGCACAGGACGATGACGCCCTGGATCACGCCGAGGATCTCCTTGTCGTAGCCCTGGAACTCCAGGTGGTTGGTGGTGCGCTCCAGGAAGCCCCACAGCAGGGCGCCGAGCGCGATGCCGACCGGGTGGTTGCGGCCGAGCAGCGCGATCGCGATGCCCGTGAAGCCGAGGCCCGCCGGGAAGCTGTTGTCGAACTGGTGGCTCTCGTTGAGCAGGGTCGGCATGCCGACGAGACCGGCCACCACACCCGAGATGATCATGCTGGTGGCGACCATCTTCTTGACGCTGACACCACTCGCGGCGGCCGCGGACTCGGACTGACCGACCGTACGGAGGTCGAAGCCGAAGCGGGTGCGCCCGAGGACGAACCAGTACGCGACGCCGACGAGCACGGCGATCACGATGAAGCCGTTCAGCTGGCCCGAGGCGCCGGTGTCGAAGTTGAAGAGGTACGAGGACGCGGGCAGCGGCTTGGTGGAGACCAGGGTGCCCGCCTCGTCGAGCTGGCCGAGCTTCCCGGGCTGGAGGAAGTAGGCGATGACCGCGGTGGCGATCGCGTTCAGCATGATCGTCGCGATGACCTCGCTGACGCCCCGCGTCACCTTGAGGATGCCCGCGATACCGGCCCACAGGGCGCCGGTTCCCATGGCGGCCAGCAGCATCAGCGGAATCGCGAGCCAGCCGGGCAGCGTGAGCGCCCCGCCGAGCACGGCCGCGACGAACGCGGCGAGCCGGTACTGGCCGTCGACACCGATGTTGAACAGGTTCATGCGGAAGCCGATGGCCACCGCGACACCCGCGAGGTAGTACGTCGTCGCCTTGTTGAGGATGTAGACCTGGCTGTCGCTCGCGGAGCCGTAGGTCACCATGTCGCTGAACGCGGCGAAGGGGTCCTTGCCGGTCACCGCGATGATCACGGCGGTGACGACGAGTGCGGCGATGATCGCCAGGAGCGGAGCGGCGACCGCGAGGATCAGCCGCTCCTTGTCGATCCGGGACCTGCCCCGGGATATCAGTGTCTTCATCGGGCGTCCCCGCCTTCGGCGTCTTCCGTGTGCTCGAGGTGGCCAGAGGCCGCACCTGTCATGGCGGAGCCCAGCTCCTCCGGGGTGATGGTGGCGGGGTCGGCGTCGGCGACCAGGCGGCCGCGGTACATCACCCGCAGGGTGTCGGACAGGCCGATCAGCTCGTCCAGGTCGGCCGAGATGAGCAGCACGGCGAGACCCTCGCGGCGGGCGCGGCGGATCTGGTCCCAGATCTGGGCCTGTGCGCCGACGTCCACACCGCGGGTGGGGTGGGCGGCGATCAGCAGCTTGGGCGCGTGGCTCATCTCGCGGCCGACGATCAGCTTCTGCTGGTTGCCGCCGGACAGGGAGGCCGCGGTGACCTCGATGCCGGGGGTGCGCACGTCGTAGTCGCGCACGATGCGCTCGGTGTCGGCGCGGGCGGCCTTGAGGTCGAGCAGCCCGCCCTTGGAGTTGGGTCGCTCGGTGACGTGACCGAGGACCCGGTTCTCCCACAGCGGCGCTTCGAGGAGCAGCCCGTGACGGTGCCGGTCCTCGGGGATGTAACCGACACCGGCTTCGCGGCGCTTGCGGGTGGGGGTCCGGGTGACGTCGGCGCCGTTCAGGGCGACGGTGCCGCGGTCCGCGGTACGCATGCCCATGATGGCCTCGACGAGTTCGGACTGGCCGTTGCCCTCCACGCCCGCGATGCCGAGGACTTCGCCACGGCGGATGGTGAAGGTGACGTCGTCGAGGATGACGCGCTCGACGCCGTCCAGGTCGGTCTGCGTGAGGCGCACCCCGGCCAGGTGGAGCATCGGGGTGTCGGTGACCGTCGACTCCTCGGTCTCCGGCGACGGCAGCTCACTGCCGACCATGAGCTCGGCGAGCTGCTTGGTGCTCGTGTTCTTCGGGTCGGCCGTGCCGACCGTGGTCCCGCGCCGGATGACCGTGATCTCGTCCGCGACGGAGAGCACTTCGCCCAGCTTGTGGGAGATGAAGATGACCGTGAGGCCCTCGGACTTGAGCTCGCGCAGGTTGTCGAAGAGCGCGTCGACCTCCTGTGGCACGAGGACCGCGGTGGGCTCGTCGAGGATCAGCGTCCGGGCGCCCCGGTAGAGGACCTTGAGGATCTCGACGCGCTGCCGGTCGGCGACCCCGAGCTCCTCGACGAGGACGTCGGGGCGCACGCCGAGGCCGTACGCCTCCGATATCTCGCGGATCTTCGTACGTGCCTTGCCGCCGATGCCGTGCAGCTTCTCGGCGCCCAGGACGACGTTCTCCAGGACGGTGAGGTTGTCGGCCAGCATGAAGTGCTGGTGGACCATGCCGATGCCGCGCGCGATGGCGTCGGCGGGCGTGGCGAAGGTGACCTGGGTGCCGTCGACCGCGATGGTGCCCTCGTCCGGCTTCTGCATGCCGTAGAGGATCTTCATCAGGGTCGACTTGCCGGCGCCGTTCTCACCGCACAGGGCGTGGACGGTGCCCCGCCGTACGGTGATGTCGATGTCGCGGTTGGCGACGACGCCGGGAAAGCGCTTGGTGATGCCGCGCAGTTCGACGGCGGGAGGGCTGGACGCGTTGATGGCGCACTCTCCTCGGGGGACAGGACGTACGTACGGAAGGGGTGAACGGTCGCGCGGAGCCGCGCGGGGGCGCGTCGGCGACGGTAATACGCCAACCCATAGCTACACGCGTAGAGTTGACACATTGTTATGGCTCGGCGAGGGGAAGCTTTCGCCACTCCCCCTGCGCCGAGCCCGGGCCTCGCGGCCCTCAGATCACGGGGTGGTCTTGACCTTGACCTCGCCGCTCGCGATCTTCGCCTTGGCGGCGTCCAGCTTGGCCTGGATGTCGTCGATGTAGCCGCCGGAGGTGGCGAGCGAGACGCCGCCGTCCTTCAAGGCGTAGGTGTTGGTGCCGGTCTTCGGCGAACCGTTCTTGACCGACTGGATCAGGTCGTAGACGCCGATGTCGACGTTCTTGACGACCGAAGTCAGGATCGAGGACTTGTACTTGGCCAGACCCGGGATGTTGTACTGGTCCGAGTCGACGCCGATCGCCCAGGCGCCCTTCGTGCCGGAGACGGCCTCGATGGCGCCGTTGCCGGAGGAGCCGGCCGCCGAGTAGACGACGTCGGCGCCCTTGTCGAGCATGCCCTGGGCGGCTTCCTTGCCCTTGTCCGGGGAGGCGAAGCCGGAGGTGTCCGAACCGTGGCTCAGGTACTGGACGTCGACCTTGATCTTCGGGTTGGTGGCCTTGACGCCCTGGACATAACCCGCCTCGAACTTCTTGATCAGCGGGACGTCGACGCCGCCGATGAAGCCGACGTGGTCCTTCTTCGTCTTCAGCGCGGCGGCGACGCCGGCCAGGTAGGAGCCCTGCTCCTCGGTGAAGACGATGGAGTCGGTGTTCTTGGCGTTCACCACGGAGTCGACGATGCCGAAGGTGGTCTTCGGGTACTTCGCGGAGACCTTGGTCATCGAGGTGGCGTACGCGTAGCCGACCCCGATGATGGGGTTGTAGCCGGCGTCGGCCAGGTCGGACAGGCGCTGCTCGCGGTCGGCCTCGGTGTCGGAGGTCTTGGCGGTCAGCTCCTTGAGGTCACCGCCGAACTCCTTCTTGGCCTTGTCGGCACCGCGCGCGGCGGAGTCGTTGAAGGAGTGGTCACCACGGCCGCCGACGTCGAAGGCGAGGCCGATCTTGACTCCGCCCTTCTTGCCGGAGTCCGACGAGCCCGAGGACTCGTTGTCCGAGGAAGTGCCGCCACATGCGGTGGCGGTGAGAGCGAGTGCCGCGGTGGCTATGCACGCAGCAGAGATTTTGGCTACCCGGCGCAAGGGAGGCTCCTTCGACCTGACCTGAGCGCCGGGCTCCCGGCGCTGGTTTTCGGACGGATCGTAACGCGCGTAGATGTCAGATAAAGGGCCGTTCCGCAGCCGTTATCGGATTGACGCGAACGCCGCCCGGCCGTCCGGTCTACGGGGCGTTACGAGGGTGGGTCGGGTGGGTTACGTGCCGCCCACACCGACCCTTTCCCCGCACCGGTTTACGCCCCCTGCCCCCGTGCGGCCCCCTCCATGAGCGCCGCCGCCGTGAACAGTTCCACTCCCACGGTGATCGCCGACTCGTCGGCGTCGAAGTCGCCCTGGTGCAGGTCGCGTCCGCCACGCTCGCCGGGGGTGCGCACCCCGAGGCGGGCCATCGCGCCGGGGACGTGCTCCAGATACCAGGAGAAGTCCTCGCCGCCCAGGCTCTGCTGGGTGTCCTCGACGGAGTGGGCGCCCCGGCGCAGGGTCATCGCCGCGGTCAGGAGGTCGGTGACCTCCGGGTCGTTGACCACGGGCGGCACCCCGCGGATGTAGTTGATCTCCGACTTGGCGCGGTAGAGGTCGGCGATCTCCTGGATCGCGCCGTGCACCAGATCGGGGGCCTGCCGCCACGCTTCGAGGTCGAGGCAGCGGACGGTGCCGGACAGCTCGGCGTGCTGCGGGATGACGTTGCACGCGTGGCCGGATTCGATACGTCCCCAGGTCACGGCGAGGCCCGAACGGGCGTCGATGCGGCGGGCGACGAGCGCGGGGACCTCGGTGGCCACCTTCGCGGCGGCGGTCACGAGGTCGGTGGTGAGGTGGGGGCGCGCGGAGTGCCCGCCGGGCCCGTCGAGCGCGACCTCGAGCCGGTCGCAGGCCGAGGTGATCGCGCCGTGCCGCAGCCCGATCCGGCCCGCGTCGACCTTCGGGTCGCAGTGCACGCCGATGATCTTCCCGACGCCTTCGAGCACGCCCGACTCGATGGCGTCGGGGGCGCCGCCGGGCAGCACCTCCTCGGCGGGCTGGAAGATCAGGCGCACGGGGTGCGGGAGCCGGCCCTGCCGGTGCAGCTCGGCGAGGACCAGGCCCGCGCCGAGCACGACCGTCGTGTGCACGTCGTGACCGCAGGCGTGGGCGCGGCCGGGCACGGTGGAGCGGTAGGTGCAGCTCGCCTTGGTGTCCGGGATGGGGAGCGCGTCGATGTCGGCGCGCAGGGCGAGCATGGGGGGCCCGCCCCGCCACTCCCCCTCCGCCGTGCCGATGTCGCAGACGAGTCCGGTGCCGATGTCCAGAATGCGTGGCGTAAGCCCGGCCTTCTCCAGGCGGGCCCTGATCGCCGCCGTCGTGCGGAACTCCTGGTTGCCGAGCTCGGGGTACATGTGCAAGTCACGCCGGAAGGCAACCAGTTCGGCACGGAGCTCTTCGGACAGCGTGCCGGGCAGCGCTCCGGAGGGGACCACTTCCCCGGGCTGACCGGCCTCGGACTCTCGGGACATCAATTGGTTCACCCTTTGAAGGGTAGGCCGGAGCAGGGGGCAGCCGCCCTACGATCAACAAAAGTTCAACCGGATTGGGGTAAGAAATGTGGCCGCGGAGCGCATGCGCGCCGCTCTGGGTGGGTATGACGGTTCTTTTACTCCGGTGTGGCGAATCCTGAGGTATCCAACTCGAAGCCGAACGGAGCAGGCACGCGCAGGGGGCGACCGAAGGGGACGGTGGTACGGGAGCGGTAACCCTTCGGGGACGGGTCCCAGAACGCGGTGATCTCCTCGGCCTGCATGTCGAGGACGAGGTATACGGGGACGATGCGGCCGTACGTATCGAGCTTGTCGAGCCAGTCGACGTCCTTGGTGGACGCGGAGGTCAGCTCGGCGACGAGGGAGAGGGCGGCGCCGTCGGCGTGACGGCCTTCCGCTTCGAAGGCGGCCTCGTCGGCGACGAAGAGATCCGGCCCGAAGCCACGCTCGACGGACGGAAACGTGAAAAGGAACGGAGAGGTCTCCGCGACCGTCCCCTCCGGGGCGTGGGACTCCACTTGCTTTCGCAGGCTGCGCATGGGGCGCAGGTAGCGCAGCTTCGACCACGGTGACACGACGATCTTCCCCCGGATGAGCTCAGCCTTGTAGCCGTCAGGCGTGTCCAGCCCCTCGACGATGCGGAGCAGATCCTTGAACGCTCCGGTCGTCGCGGTCGCCTCTATGTCCATCGGCCGCTCGATCATGCTGGTCACCGCGGTCCTCCGCTGCTTACAGGGCGTATCGCTACGTCCACCGTAGCGCCGGGTAGCGATCCCGGCCCGGCCCGTATCCGCACCCACCCGGACGAAGTAACTCAACGCGACAGCCCCAGCGCGCGGACGGACTGTTTCCCGCCACCACGTCCCGGGTACGCCCCCCGCCTCCACGATCTCGGTGATCAGCCCACGATCGCCACCGGCGCGTCCCACGCATCCCGGTCCACCGTGATCGTGTAACCGCCGCGCGACTCCTTGCTGTTCACCATGTACTGGTGGGCGCGACGGTGGCCCGTCCACAGGGTGGAGGCGAAAGGCCAGTCGGAGGTCGTGGTGTTGACCTTGTCCCACAGGGCGTACCAGAGGATGTCCGGCATGTTCGTGCGGTCCGTGGCCGTGGCTACCGCCTTCGCGCTGGAGCTGCGGAAGCCGTAGAAGCCGGTCCGGTAGCTCTTGGCGTGCACGGCCTTGTCCCAGGCGCGGACGTAGGCGAGGACCGCGTTGTTGCAGGACGTGTTCGTGGTGTCGTACGACTCCATGTCCAGGTAGAGCGGGGAGCCGGCCTTCATGCCGAGGGCGGCGGCCTTGGCCACGGCGTCGGCGCCGTCGGTCGCGCCGAGCGTCGCGGCCGTGCTCGCGGTCATCTTCTCGGGGTTCGAGCCGGACTGGCACGGCGGCTGGGCGCCCACGTACAGCGGGATCAGCTTCCAGCCCGAGGCGTTGACCGATTTCACCCAGGACGCGGTGAGGTTGGGCTGGGAGCAGCCGCGGTTCTTGCCGCCCACGTAGACGGCCGCGGCGCCGTAGAAGCCGGTCTTCCAGGCCTTCATGGCGGAGAGGGAGGGGGCCGTGCAGGTGTCGAAGGCGCGGCCTGTGTACGTCCTGGCCGTGGGGAGCGTGGTGGCTGTCGCGGACTGGGCCACGATCGCTCCGGTGGCGGCCAGTGCCACGCCCGCGGCGGACATGGCGAGGTAGCGGCGTCTCTTGGACAGACGGTGTCGTGGGTGCGTCACGGGTTCCTCTGGCGCTCTGTACCGATACGGAGTGGGGGGTGCGGTGGGTTTGACCGGCCCGCACCCCGCCGAGTTGCCTGTGCGATCACCAAGGTCTCGTCAAGATCCCGGAGGCCGGGGCTCACATCGCCGGGGCCACCGAGGCCAGGCGATGTACGTCGCGTGCCGTGCCGGTGACGCCCGAGAGGAAGCCCTGCGCGCGCGGTGAGGCGTTCTCCGTCAGCCAGGCCGGGTCGATGTCGCAGACGGCGACGCGGACCTCGGTGCCGGCGAGGGCCAGGGGCAGGGTGTGGACCACGGTGGAGGGGAAACTGAGGATCGTACGGCCGATGGGGCCGCGGCGGGCGATCAGTTCGAGAGGGAGGTCCGGGCGGACGATCTCCAGGCCGGTCTCGACCGCCAGGCGGTGCAGTTTGTCGGAGCTCTCGCGGCGGTGCGCGAAGTAGCGGGTCGCGCCGTGGGTGTGCGCGAGGGCCTGGACGGCCTCCAGGTAGCGGTCCGGGTCGACGACGCCGGTCTCGACGAGGGACGTGCCGACGAGGTCGGCGCCCTTCGTCATGCGGGGCGGGCCGAATCGGTCGCGGGTCCAGGTGAAGTCGTTGCGGGTGACGCGGACGCCGTCGGGGACCGAGTCGATCGGCATGGCCGAGAAGACCTCGACGGTGCGGCGGTCGCCGTCGGGGGTGAGGCGGCGGCGGGCGGCGGCGGAGACAGGGGCGAAGACGATGTCGCGCGGTCCGGGGCGGCCGCCGCGGCGGTGCCAGCGCTGGAGGCGTTCTCCGCGGGCGAGCTGGGAGACGAACTCCATGGTCGCGGTGCCGTCGTCGACGACGACGAGTTCGGCGGCCCGCGTGATCGTCAGGAGGAGCTGGACGTAGCGGGAGAACGGGTCGCCTATGACGATCCGGGCGGCCTTGCGCAGCGCGCCCGCGAGTCCGCCGATGGTGTGGAAGGGCGCCATGGGGCCGCCACGTGCCTCTTCCCAGCGCACGGTGTGGCCCTCGTCGCGGGCGAGTTCGGCCATGCGGCGCAGCTGGCCACGGGTCATGGGGTCCGTGGGCGACAGGACGACCAGGGTGATCCGGTCCGTCGCGTCCGTGCTCTCGGCGAGGTGCGCCCATTCCAGGACGTTGAGGAGCTGGACGGGGCTCTCCACGAAACACATGGTTCCGGAACGTCCGGAGCGTCCGGAACGTGCTGCTGACATGGGCGACAGAGACGACTGGGACGGCATGGGCCCTCCGAGGGACCAGTGGGGGGGTTGGGGCCCGTGGGCCGGCGCCGGGTCGGCGCCGGCCCACACGGGCGGACGTCGGACGGTCAGACGCCGACCGGCTCGCCCGCGGCGACGGCGATCTCCGACTCGGCGACGACGCCCGCGACGCGGCGGAGCTTCTTCATCGGGCCGAGCTCCGACTCGTAGACCTTCTTGACGCCGTCACCGAGGGACGCCTCGATGGTGCGGATGTCGCGCACGAGGCGGGTGAGGCCCTGCGGCTCGACGGAGGCGGCCTGGTCGGAGCCCCACATGGCGCGGTCGAGGGTGATGTGACGCTCGACGAAGGTGGCGCCGAGGGCGACGGCGGCGAGCGTGGTCTGCAGGCCGGTCTCGTGGCCGGAGTAGCCGATCGGGACGTTCGGGTACTCAGCCTGGAGCGTGTTGATGACCCGGAGGTTCAGCTCCTCCGCCTGCGCCGGGTAGGTCGACGTGGCGTGGCACATGAGGATGTTGTCCGAGCCGAGGACCTCGACCGCGTGACGGATCTGCTTCGGCGTCGACATGCCCGTGGAGAGGATGACCGTGCGGCCGGTGGCGCGCAGGGCGCGCAGCAGCTCGTCGTCGGTGAGCGACGCGGAGGCGACCTTATGGGCCGGGACGTCGAACTTCTCCAGGAAGGCGACGGCCTCGGTGTCCCACGGGGAGGCGAACCAGTCGATGCCGCGCTTCTTGCAGTGCTCGTCGATCTGGCGGTACTCGTCCTCGCCGAACTCGACGCGGTGGCGGTAGTCGATGTACGTCATGCGACCCCAGGGGGTGTCGCGCTCGATGTCCCACTGGTCACGCGGGGTGCAGATCTCGGGCGTGCGCTTCTGGAACTTGACGGCGTCGCAGCCCGCCTCGGCGGCCACGTCGATCAGCTTGAAGGCGTTGTCGAGGTCGCCGTTGTGGTTGATGCCGATCTCACCCGTGATGTAGACGGGGTTACCGGGGCCGGCGGTCTTCGAACCGAACGTGCGCAGGCGGGAGTTGGAGATCACAGAGCTCATGACTGAGGGGTTTCCTTACTTGTTGAGGGAGTCGAGAGAAGGGCCGAGGATCCAGGTGGCGATCTCTCGGATCGCACCGTCACCACCGGGGAGAGTGGTGACCGCGCGCGCGGCGCCTCGTACGACGTCGTGGGCGCTCGCGACCGCCACGGGCCAGCCGACAAGGCCGAAGCACGGGAGGTCGTTGACGTCGTTGCCGACGTAGAGCACGCGCTCGGGCGCGATGCCCTGTTCCTCGCACCACTGCTTCAGTGCGAGGTCCTTGCGGTCGATGCCGTGCAGGACCGGGATCTGGAGCTTCCTGGCCCGGGCGGCGACGACCGGGTTCTGTTCCGTGGACAGGATCAGCAGCGGCAGGCCTGACTTGCGCAGGGCCGCTATGCCGAGGCCGTCACCGCGGTGCACGGTGACGAACTCCCGTCCGTCGGAGTCGATCAGCACCGTGTCATCGGTCTGGGTGCCGTCGAAGTCGAGGACGACCGCGTCGATGTCATCTGCGGTCGGGAGGGCGCCGGGCCTGTTCGCGTCGAAGAGCGGCGCGAGGGCCCGGGCGCGGGAGAGGTCGTGCGGGTCGTCGATCTCCAGGACCCGCGCGGGGTCGGTGCGGACGAGTTCCGTGCGGCCGAAGAAGCGGTGCTTGGCCTGGCGGAAGCCGCTCGCGTCCATGGCGTAGACCGCGCCGGTCTCCAGGAGGTCCTGGGGGCGGTCCTGGCGCATCTGGCGGAAGGACTTGTCGTGGTTGACGCCGTAGCCGCCGCTGGTGGCGGCGGGGGCGACCAGCGTGTCGGTGCCGCCCTCGACGGCGGCGCGCTCGACCGCGGGCGCGACCGGCTCGTCATCGGCGTCGCGCCACACGAAACCGTGGAAGGGGGCGACGGTCAGGGCCGTGTCGGCGCCCTTCTCGACGATCGCGTTGACCACGCCGTCGATGTCCTCGCGGACGATGAAGGGGCTGGTGCACTGGACGAGGAGCACGACGTCGACCGCTGCGCCCTGGAGGGCCTCGTGGGCGTCGAGGGCGTGCAGCACGGCCGCCTCGGAGCTCGACTTGTCGCCGGCGATCGCGGCGGGCCGCAGGACGACCTCGGCTCCCGCCTCACGGGCCGCGGCGGCGATCGCGGCGTCGTCGGTGGAGACCACGACGTCCGTGACGAGCCGGGTGGCGCGGCACTCGCGGACGGTGCGGGCCACGAGGGGCACGCCGCCGACCGGGGCGAGGTTCTTGGCGGGCACTCCCTTGGAGCCGCCACGGGCGGGGATCACGGCGAGGACGCGGCGGACCGGTGCCGCTGTGCCCGCTTCCGGGTTGGTCATCAGGTCTCCTTGAGGGGTACGGGCGTTCACAGCTCGCCCATCCGCCGGATGACGGGCGCCACGCGCTGCACTCCGTGCCGGTAGGCGCCACGGGCGGCGCGGCGCACGATCTGCCGGACGGGGCCGGGCTCCTTGCCGGCGGCGGGTGCGCCGGGCAGCGGCGTCCCGTCGGGGGCGAGGTGGTGACGGGCGAGGATGCGCGGCAGGTAGCCGGGGGCGGTGGTGAGGCTGTAGTAGGGGGCCAGGGGCGGGAGCCGGTCGGCTCCGGTCAGGCCGGTGACCCGGGCGCGGGCCGTGTCGAAGGCGGTGTCGTACGTGCCGTCGGCCGCGACGCCCTGGCGTGCCACCCACTCCTCGTCGGCCTTCGGCAGGTGGCCCGCGTCGAGCTGGTCCCAGGAGGCGAGGCACCCGGAGCCGGTGAAGTGGTGGTTGCCGAGCGCCTCGCGCACCCCGAGGTCCGTGAGCAGCGCGGTGGGGATGCGCCGGTGCAGGGCTTCGAGCGCAGCCGTCGAGCTGACGGTGACCAGGAGGTCGGTGCGGTCGAGCACCTCGCCCATGTGCCCGTAGACGAGGCGGCAGTTGGCGGGGAGTCCGCCGTCGATCCGCTGGGCGAGCCTCTGGTAGGGCGCCTCTTCGATGTGCGTGGTGTGCTCGCCCGGCTTGCTGCGCAGCTTGAGCAGTACCTCGCGCTCGGGGTGCAGCCGGGCGTGTCCGACGAGCCGCTTGAGCAGGTAGGCGCGGTCGGCGGGGGTGTCCGGTACGGAGGGCTGCGCGGCGAAGACGACCGTGTACGGGGCGTGCTCCTCCTCGTAGGGCGTGCCGCCGAGGAACGGCAGCGCGCACTCGGTCACCGAGGAGGCGTCGGCGTCCACACCCTCGTACACGGCGCGGAAACGGTCCGCGTCGTGGCGGGAGTTGGCGAGGACGAGGTCGGCGCCGTGCCGCAGGAGCAGCCCGTCGGCGAGCTTCTCGTAGACGACTCCCACGTAGCCGGTGACGACGACGGGCCGCTTGGCCCTGCCCTGCCAGGCCCGCGCGAGGCCGTGGAGCATGGCCTGGACGGCGCCGCCGACGAGGGCGAGGACGACGACGTCGTAGCGGTCGGCGTCCTGCTCCATGCGGCGCAGGAATTCGACGGCGGTGACTTCGTCGAGGCTGTCGGCGCGGACGCCGACTTCGTCGAGCTGGCGGGGTGTCGGGGTGGCCCGGCCGCGCAGGAGGAATCCGTTGAGCAGACTCTCGTCGGGGTTAAGGCGGCGCGCGGTGAGCGCGCCCCACTTCCACCGGGTGTCGGAGTCCGCGAGCACGGCGACCCGTGGGGTCTCAGAGGTACTTGCTGGCACACCGAAGAAGCTAGGAAGCCATTCCGATCGACGGCCCAACCGGAGTGCAACAAACGGTTAACAGCGCACCGACGAATGGGGAATCCGGCCGGGAAGTGCCCGGGAAGCATGCGGGTTCACTATTCCGCCACGCGTCGTTCACCTGACATCTCACCATCGGTCAAGACGAATGCCGGGCCGCCGCCTAGCGTCCTTCACGTGGTCAAGCTCTCCGTCATCGTGCCGTTCTACAACGTGCAGCAATACGCGCCCGACACCCTCAGAAGTCTTCGTGCCAACGCGCGCGACGACTTCGAATTCATTCTCGTCGACGACTGTTCGAAGGACGAGACCCCGGACATTCTCGCGCGCGCCGAGCGCGAGCTGCCCGGCGCCGGCAGTGTCAGATACGTCCGACACGAAAAGAACGGAGGCCTGGCCACCGCGCGCAACACCGGACTCGACGCGTCGCGCGGTGAGTACCTGACATTCCTGGACGGGGACGACTGGCTCGCCCCTGGATACTACGAGCGACTGCTCGCCTCCATCGAAGGCCTGGGCTGCGATTTCGTCCGTACGGACCATGTCCAGTGCACCGCGCGGGCCCGCACCGTCCACCGCGTGCCGACCGGCAGGCGCGGTGTCGTGATGGATCCGCGCGAGGCGATCCTGCCCGCCGACCGCTCGACGTCCGTCGACTACGCGTACGCGTGGGCCGGCATGTACCACCGGCGGCTCGCCGACGCCGGCCTCCTCCACTTCACCGACGGCCTGCGCACGGCCGAGGACAGGCCGTGGATCTGGCGGCTGCACCGCGAGGCGAAATCCTTTGCCGCGGTGGGACTTCTCGGCGTGTTCTACCGGCGCGGTGTCGCCTCGTCGCTGACGCAGATCGGCGATGTGCGGCAGCTCGATTTCATCAAGGCGTTCGACCAGGTGGTGGCCGAAACGGCGCAGGACCAGGACGCGGAAAAACTTCTGCCGAAGGCCGTCCGTACGTACTGCGCGATTATTTCCCACCACTTGGGATCCATCGAAAGGTTCGAACCGGCAGTGGCGCGCAAATTGAAGACACTGAGTTCCGCGGCGCTGAAGCGCATGCCGCAGGACGTACTCGACGACGCGCTCGACTCGATGGACGCGCAGCGGGCGACGCGCCTGCGCCGGCTGCGGCGCCGCCCCGCCGCGGCGGGGGTGGCTGCCGCGTGACCACGCAGATCTTCCTCGCCTCCACGCTGTACGGGACCGCGACGCTCGCCGCCGCCCTCGACGCGGACTGCTACGCGCCCGCGGACCGGCGCATCCTGCTCGTCGCCAACAACGCGGCGACCCCGGAGACGACACCCGCCGTCGACGAGATGCCGGGCTTCGAGCGGCTGCGCGGCCGCTTCGACGACGTCGTGTCGTGGAACGAGACCATCGCGCCGTTCCACCCCGGTGGCTGGTCCCCGCGCCCCGACGACGTACCGCTGTGGGAGCGCCATCTGCGTCTCGCCTGGGACCTGGGCGACGACGACGTCGAGCTGGCCGTGGAGTCGATCCAGGTCAACCCGGCGATGGCCGTGGCGCAGATCTTCACCGGCGTCCCCGTCGACGTGTACGCGGACGGCCTGATGAGCTACGGCCCGACCCGCAACAAGATCGACCCGCTGGTCGGCACCCGCGTGCGGCGGCTGCTGCACCTGGACCTCGTACCGGGCCTGAAGCCGCTGCTCCTCACGGAGTTCGGCGTGGAGCCCGAGGTCGTGCCGACGGACGTCTTCGTGAAGGTGCTTGCCGAACTGGGCGATGTGAGCGGCGAGTTGCCGCCCGTCGGGCCCGAACCTGCCGTGCTGCTCGGGCAGTACCTGTCCGCGCTCGACATCCTCACCGCACAGGAGGAGGAGGACCTGCATGTGCGGATGATGCGCGGCGCGGTCGCCCTCGGCCACACGCGGATCGTCTTCAAGCCCCACCCGACGGCGCCGGCCACCTGGTCGCGCACACTGGAGGCGGAGGCGGAGAAGCTCGGCGCCGAGCTCACCGTCCTCGACACTCCCGTACTCGCCGAGGTCCTGTACCAGCGGATGCGCCCGGCTCTCGTGGTCGGCTGCTTCTCGACGGCACTCCTCACCGCGTCCGCGCTCTACGGCATCCCGGTCGCCCGCATCGGCACCGGCACCCTCCTCGACCGGCTCGCGCCGTACCAGAACAGCAACCGCGTCCCGGTCACGATCGTGGACGCGCTGCTGCCGGAGCTGTCGGAGCAGGCGGCCGTGACCGCGCAGGAGTCCGGCGCGGCGAACGCCGAACTGAACCAGCTGGTGCGCGCGGTCGGCTTCGCGATGCAGCCGAAGATCTATCCGGACCTGCGGGCGGCGGCCGAGCGCTATCTCTCGACGCACTTGAACGACCACACGTGGCGTTACTTCAAGCGCCGCAGGCTCACGTCCCTCGCGCTGCCTGGCGCCGTCCCGGCCCAGCTCGCGTTCATCCCGCGCAACGCGACGGTGCGCCGGGTCGCCCGCCGCGCGCGCTCGTTCAAGCGGGCTGCCCTCGGATGAGTACTTCGGAGACGACGCTCCCCAAGCTTTCCCCGGGAGCGGACCCCACGGTGCTAAGCGCGCGCCCCCGCGCGCACGCACCGCGGCTGAGAGCCCTGGACGGCCTGCGCCTCATAGCCGCCCTGATGGTCGCCGCGTACCACTACGGCGGCCGTGACGGTGAGGTGTCCCGGGCCTGGGGCACCTCACCGAAGGTCCAGTTCCCGTCACTGCACCAGTGGTTCGCCTACGGCTGCCTCGGGGTGCAGATCTTCTTCGTCATCAGCGGCTTCGTGATCTGCATGAGCGGCTGGGGCAAGCCCCTGCGCTCCTTCTTCGCCTCCCGCGCGTCCCGGCTGCTGCCGTCCTACTGGGCGGCCGTGATCCTGGTGACGGCAGTCTTCGCGCTGCCCGTGGTCGCGTACAAGGCCGTCTCGCCCAGTGACGCGCTCCTCAATCTGACGATGCTTCAGCAGCCGCTCGGCGTGGACCGGGTCCTCGGCGTCTGCTGGACCCTGTGGGCCGAGGTCCGCTTCTACGCGCTGTTCGCCCTGTGCATCGTCCTGCCGGGCGCGAACCGGCGCCGCGTCGTGCTGTTCTGCGCCGTGTGGACACTCGCCGCCGCGATCACCCAGGCGTCCGGCGAGCCGGCCCTCAAGGTCATCCTGATGCCGGAGTACGCGCCGTACTTCATCGGCGGCGTCGGCCTGTATCTGCTCCACCTCAACCGCCGCGACATGACCGCGTGGGGCATAGTCCTCGTGAGCTGGCTGATCGGTCAGCACTACGCGGTGGCCGCTCTGTGGCATGCACCGAACCCTCACTTCTTCTCGTACCGGGGGTCGGGCTCGATCATCTTGACAGTGACCCTCGGCTTCGTGGCGGTGGGCGCGATCGCGCTCGGGCTGCTGAACCGGATCAACTGGGGATGGCTGACGGTCGCCGGTGCGCTGACGTACCCGTTCTACCTGGTCCACGAGCATCTGGGCTGGGTGGTGATCGAGGTGCTGCACCGGCGTCTCGGACTGCCGTCCGCCGTGACGTTCACCCTCACCCTCGCCGCGATGCTCACCCTCGCATGGCTCCTGAACCGCTTCGTGGAGAAGCCGCTTGCACCTTTCCTGCGCAAACGGCTGAACCCCACGCCCGCCAGGATTCACTGAGGATTCATGCCCGGCGGAGTTTGCTGCCCGATTGGCGGATGCGATCTCTGAGCGCCTTGACCCTGTCGATCAGAAGCTCATAGGTTCGCGTCCCATGACTGCTGTGCACACCACCGCCCGGCGCCCGATCGACCTCGACGACGTCCCCGGCTGGTTCCCCCCGCTCGACCAACTCCTGTTCACCTGGCTCCTCGAACGGCAGGCGCGGCGGGAGGTCCGCGGGGATCTGCTGGAACTCGGCGTCTACATGGGCAAGAGCGCGGTCCTCCTCGGGCAGCATCTGCACGACACCGAGAAGTTCACCGTGTGCGACCTGTTCGAGGGCGACGCCCCGGACGAGGCGAACCAGGCCGAATCCACCAAGTCGTACGCCTCACTGACCCGGCAGGCCTTCGAGGAGAACTACCTCTCGTTCCACGACGAACTGCCGAAGGTCGTCCAGGCGCCCAGCTCCGTGATCTCCGGCGAGGTCGCCCCGGGCACCTGCCGCTTTGTCCACATCGACGCCTCGCACCTCTACGAGCATGTGTACGGCGACATCGGCGCCGCCCGCGAACTGCTCGGCGCCGACGGCATCGTCGTCCTGGACGACTTCCGTTCCGAGCACACGCCGGGCGTCTCCGTCGCCGCGTGGGAGGCCGTACTCAACCGCGGCCTGCGCCCGCTCTGCCTGAGCACCCAGAAGCTGTACGCCACATGGGAGGACCCCGAGCCCCTCCAGGACGAGCTCCTCGGCATGCTCAGGGAGCGCGACGACATCGCCCTCAGCGTGCAGCAGGCGGCCGGTCACCGCCTGGTCCGCACGAAGTCGAAGGCGGTCAAGGCGCCCGCGTTCCCGCGCTCCCGCCACCATGTGGAGCACCTGGAGGAACCGAAGGCGCCCTCCGCCCCGGTTCAAGCTCCCGTACGGGGACGCAGCCGCGCCCGCCGGATCGCCGTGGACCTGACGCCGCCGGTCATCACCCGGGCCGTGCGCCGCGCCCGCAGGGGCTGACGACTGTCGTCCGGGGCGGGCCGGGGCCTCAGACTCCCGCGAGGGACAGCTTGACCGCGAAGCCCAGGAACAGCACGCCCGCCGCCGTGGTCGCGCCCGCCGAGAGCCGCTTGCGGCGCCGGAAGGCGCCGGCCAGGCGGGTACCGCTGAAGATCAGGGTGGAGAGGTAGAGGAAGCTCAGGACCTGGAGCAGCCCGCCGAGGACCACGAACGACAGCGCCGGGTAGGCGTAGTCGGGATCCACGAACTGAACGAAGAAGGAGATCAGGAACAGGATCGCCTTCGGGTTGAAGAGGCTCACGATCAGGGCGCGGCGGTACGGGTGCTCGTCACCGCTCCCGGTCACCGGCTCGGTTTCGCTCTCCACCGCCGACTCACCGCGCTGCTTCCACAGCGCCCGCGCCGACCGGATCATGCCGATCGCCATCCACGTCAGATAGCCCGCTCCCGCGTACTTCACGACGAGGAAGAGCAGGGGCGTCGTCTGCAGCACGGAGGCCGCTCCGAGCGCGGCCAGTGTCATCAGGACCGTGTCCCCGGTGAAGACACCGGCCGCGGCCGCGTATCCGGTGCGTATGCCCTTGCGGGCGGCCACGGAGAGCACGTAGAGGGAGTTCGGTCCTGGCAGCAGGACGATGAGGACGAGACCGGCCAGATAGGTCGGGAGATTGATGACACCGAGCATGAAAGGGAGTGTCGCACGCCTATATGGCCATACGACACTCCCTGGTCAGACGGTGATACGCGGCCTCAGAAGGCGTCGGTCGGGATGTACGTGCCCCACACGTCGCGCAGCGCGTTGCTGACCTCGCCGACGGTGGCGCGGGCGCGCAGGGCGTCCTTCATCGGATACAGGACGTTGTCCTCGCCCTCGGCCGCCTTCTTGAGCGCCGCGAGCGCCGCGTCCACGGCCGCCTGGTCGCGCTCGGCGCGCAGCCTCGTGAGGCGCTCGGCCTGCTGGGCCTCGATCGCCGGATCGACGCGCAGCGGCTCGTAGGGCTCCTCGGCGTCGAGCTGGTAGCGGTTGACGCCGACCACGACGCGCTCGCCGGAGTCGGTCTCCTGCGCGATGCGGTAGGCGGAGCGCTCGATCTCGTTCTTCTGGAAGCCGTGCTCGATGGCGTTGACCGCGCCGCCGAGGTCCTCGACCTTCGTCATGAGTTCGAGGGCTGCGGCCTCCACGTCGTCCGTCATCTTCTCGACGACGTAACTGCCGGCGAACGGGTCGACGGTGGCGGTCACGTCGGTCTCGTAGGCGAGGACCTGCTGGGTGCGCAGGGCGAGGCGCGCGGATTTGTCGGTCGGCAGCGCGATGGCCTCGTCGAAGGAGTTCGTGTGCAGCGACTGCGTGCCGCCCAGCACGGCGCCCAGGCCCTGCACGGCGACGCGGACGAGGTTGACCTCGGGCTGCTGGGCGGTGAGCTGCACGCCCGCGGTCTGCGTGTGGAAGCGGAGCATCAGCGACTTGGGGTTCTTCGCGCCGAACTCCTCCTTCATGACCTTGGCCCAGATCCGGCGGGCCGCGCGGAACTTGGCGACCTCCTCGAGGATCGTCGTGCGGGCCACGAAGAAGAAGGACAGGCGCGGCGCGAAGTCGTCGACGTCCATGCCGGCCGCGACGGCCGTGCGCACGTACTCGATGCCGTCCGCGAGCGTGAACGCGATCTCCTGCGCGGGCGAGGCACCGGCCTCGGCCATGTGGTAGCCGGAGATCGAGATGGTGTTCCACTTCGGGATCTCGGTCCGGCAGTACTTGAAGATGTCGGCGATCAGCCGCAGGGAGGGCTTCGGCGGGAAGATGTACGTGCCCCGCGCGATGTACTCCTTCAGTACGTCGTTCTGGATCGTGCCGGTCAGCTGGTCCGCGGGGACGCCCTGCTCCTCGCCGACGAGCTGGTACATGAGCAGGAGCAGCGCCGCCGGGGCGTTGATCGTCATCGACGTGGACACCTTGTCGAGCGGGATGCCGCCGAACAGGATCCGCATGTCGTCGATCGAGTCGATGGCCACGCCGACCTTGCCGACCTCGCCGGACGCGATCGGGGCGTCCGAGTCGTGGCCCATCTGGGTGGGCAGGTCGAAGGCGACGGACAGGCCCATCGTGCCGTTGGCGATGAGCTGCTTGTAGCGGGCGTTGGACTCGACGGCGGTGCCGAAGCCGGCGTACTGGCGCATCGTCCAGGGGCGGCCGGTGTACATCGACGGGTAGACGCCGCGCGTGAAGGGGTACTTGCCGGGCTCGCCGAGCTTGTCGGCCGCGTTCCAGTCGGCCAGCGAATCAGGGCCGTAGACCGGCTCGATGGGCAGTCCTGACTCAGACTCGCGCGCCATGGTTGTGCCTCCAGCTCGGGTGTTACTTGCCAGTTGGGTCGACCCTCGCGACGGACTGTAGCGGCGCGCCTGCTCGCGATGGAGAGCCGCAGGCTGGGACCTTGCTCACAGCCCGTCCTTCACCTTTAGTCCATCCCACAATGCGCGGCACTTACGCCGAGTTCGCAACCGGACGCGCGCGGGAACCATCTCTGTTGGCACATCGGACGAGTGACGAGACTGCGGGGGCCCGGATGCGTGCGACCGTCATGCGTGGATCACTCGCCGTCGCCGGGGTCATCGCCCTGGCCGGCGGCTGCAGGACACAAGCCGTCGATACGGGGGGCAAGCAGCCGCCGCCGAGGGCGGACGGCCTGGCGTCACCGGCCCCCTCCGACGACCCGAAGGAGCCGGGCGCGAAGAAGCCAAGCGCCTCCCGCACCCCGTCGGTGAGACCGACGCCGCCGCCGAAGATCCTCATGGCGCGTGGCGCCGGCGGCGGCAAGGTGCGCGAACTGCAGGCCAGGCTGCGGCAGATCGCGTGGCTCTTCGAAGGGCCGACCGGAAAGTACGGCCCGGCGACGGCCAAGGCGGTCGAGGGATTCCAGGGCAAACGCGGCCTGCCGCGCACGGGGAACACGGACACGGTGACCTGGGCGCGGCTGGTGAAGATGACGCACACCCCGACGCGCGACGAGCTGTACGCGTCCGGCGGGCAGCCCGCGGCGAAGCCGGACCGGCGCTGCATGACGGGCCGCGTCGTCTGCATCAGCAAGACCAGCCGCACGCTGACGTGGATGATCGACGGCAAGGCCCTGATGACGACGGACGTGCGGTTCGGCTCGCAGTTCACGCCCACCCGCGAGGGCGTCTTCAGCGTGTACTGGAAGTCCCGCCACCACGTCTCGACGATCTACCACACGGCCATGCCGTACGCGATGTTCTTCAGCGGCGGCCAAGCGGTGCACTACTCCGCGGACTTCGCGGCCCGCGGCTACAGCGGGGCGTCGCACGGGTGCGTGAACGTACGGGACGAGGGGGAGATCGCGTCGCTGTTCGCGCAGGTCCGCAACGGCGACAAGGTCGTCGTCTACTGGTGACCTGCTGAGAAGTGGAGTGGGGCGCGGGCGGGACCGGGGGAACGTGTCCCGCCCGTGCCAGTGGCACAGAGCCGAAGGTACGGGGGGAACCCGCGGCTCGTGCACGGCCGATGACCAGTCGGCTCACTTGTTACTGCGCCCCGCCGTCCAAAAACGTCACACCCGCCTCGGAAATTCTTTGTCTCCGCAGGTCAGGGCGGTTCGGAGCAGGTCTGAGCAAGTCTGGGCGAGCTCAGGAATGGCTGAGAACAGGCTCAGGACTGTGCGGGCGCGGCGCTGTACGAGGCCGAGGCCGAGGCCGTCGTGGACGGCGTCGTCGGCGCGGTGTCCGAGGCGTCGCCGCCGGGCTCGGACGGGACCCACGAGGCGGTCGGCACGGCGCCCTTGACGCCCGAGTCCTCGCCGTTCTGGCTGTCCTCGTCGCCGTCCTTGCCGCCGTTCTTGTCGTCGCCGTTGTCGCCGTTGCCGTCGTCGCCGCTGAGGGTGTCGTCGGACTCGCCGAGGACGCGGGCGCAGAACCGGTCGGGGTCACGGTCCCGCTTGTTCGTGGCGATGCGCTTCGCGGCGTCCTTGAGGCGCTCCGTCTGGGAGTCGTTCAGGCCGCCGTCGCGGTACTTGCGGCAGGTGTCGGCCATGCGCTGCCGAGAGGCCTCCTGGTCCGCGGCGTCCGATTCGCGCAGGCCGGTGCCGGGCCGCGTCGCCGCCGGGCCGGGCCGGTCCGCCGTGCCGTCCTGGGACGGGGCGTCCGAGCCGGGCCCGGACGAGTCGCCGTCGGGCACGGCGCTGCCCGAGCGTCCGCCGTCGGCCCCCGAGATGTCGGGCGACGGGGAGGCGAGGGGCTGTTCGGGAGAAGCGGCGGCGGAGACGCTGGCGGCGGGGCCCGGTTCGCCGCGGCCGCCGAACGGCGACGGGAGCACTCCGGTTCCGGCCGCGACGGCGACGCCGCCGATCATGCATCCGGCGAGCGCGGCGGCCATCCCGAACCGCACCGGGCGGCCCCAGCGGACGGGCCGCGCGTCGGGTCTCGCGAGGCGGACACTGCCGACGTCGGAACCGGCGTGCCCGCCGGTCCCGGCGTTCGTGTTCGCGTTCGCGTCGTTCTCCCGGCCCACGGGAACGTGGAGCGAGGAGACCGGGGCGAGCGCCCCCCGGGACCGGGCATGGCGTGCCTTCAGGGGCACGGCGCCGGGCTCCTGCGCGCCGGATTCGCGCGCCTTGCGGAACGCGGCCAACGCGGCTGCCTCGCCCGGCAGTTCGCCTCCGTCTACGCGTGTCACTGCAAGTGCGTCGAGTGTCTCGGCCAGACGGGCGGCCCGGGCGCGGGTGACTGCGTCGACGGCTTCCAGGGGCTCACCGCGCAGCAGACGCTCGACCGCGTCCCGGTCCAGCCACTTGTTGTGCTCGTCGGCCATCACATGTCCTTCTGCGTCCGCGTCCGCGAATGCGTCACACCGGCGGACGTCTCCGCGTGCCCGCGCGGTTCTCTCGGGGGCGGTACGGCGTCGAGACCCGCGTGCGCCGTCTGCGCATGCGAACCCTCCGCGCCGAGCAGCTCGGCGAGGCGCTTGAGCCCGCGGTGCGCGGCCGTCCTGACGGCGCCCGGACGCTTGCCGAGCGTCTGGGCGGCGCTCTTCGCGTCGAGCCCGACGACGACGCGCAGGACGACGGCCTCGGCCTGGTCCTGCGGAAGCTGGGCGATGAGCGCCAGCGTGTCGCCGGTGGCGAGGAGTTCCATCGCCTCGTCGGCGGTGTCGGATATCGCGGGCCGGCCGGTGAGCTCGGTCTCGTCCCCGCCGATGGCGGGCCGGCGTCCCCGCATGCGTATGTGGTCGAGGGCGCGGTTACGGGCTATGCGTGCGGCCCAGCCGCGGAAGCGGTCGGCGTCCCCGCTGAACCGGTCGAGGTCCCGGGCGATCTGCAGCCAGGCCTCGGACGCGACGTCCTCCGCGTCCGGTTCACCGACCAGTGTCCGTACGTACCCGAGCAGGCGTGGATGCACCGCGCGGTACACAGTCCGGAACGCGGTCTCGTCCCCGTCCTGCGCTGCATGCACCGCGGCCGTCAGCTCCGCGTCGTCCCCCAGCACTGCGCCACCCTTGCGCTTAAACCCTGCGCCGCTCACCGACGCGAATCAGCACGCTACGGGCTGATACGGCTCCCGTCCATGTTTGGTACAACCCGCAACTAGCACGTGACACAGCGCGGTGTGACACAAAGCGCACGCGCGGCGCTGAAGGTAGTACGGGCCGCCGCGCGGCCCGTACCGCGCGACGGCCGGGGCCTCTCCTGTGGGGGGTGGCGGCCTCGGCCGTCCCGGCGGTGCTCTTCGGGGCGAGCGCGCCGAGGCGTGCCGGTGCCGCCCGCGCAGCCTTGCTTGCCGGGATTCGGCTACTTCCCGGAATGCTTCGACCGGCTCGGCTTCGGGCTCGGGTGCCCGTTTTGCTGACCGTCGGCTTTCCCGTCGGCCGCCTTGTCGCTGCCCTTGATGCCGCTGCCGGTCTCCTGACGGGCCCGCTCCGCCGCGCAGTACGCGTCCACGGAGGCCTCTCCGCCCGCCTCCGCGAGCAAACGCTGCCAGGCGGGCGAGTCGAGCGCCCTGCCCCGGTCCCGTACGGATGCGTACGCGTGGCACTTGGCGAGGGTGTCCCCGGCCTGGTCCGGGTGACCGCCTGACCGACCCGCGTGGGGCCCTGATCCGGCGGGCATCGTGGCGGACGGCCGGACCTGGTCGGGCGTGGACCGCCCGGGGGTGCTGGAGGCGCTCCGCCGGGACGTCGGCCGCTGTTCGGCGTCATCACCCGAGGCGTCTCCGGCCGCGCCCATCCCGGCCATCGCGACGCCGCCCAGCGTGACACCCGCGACGAGCGTGCCCACGGTGGTGCGCAGTGACCAGCGAGCGAGACCGCGCCGGCGCGGACGCCAGTCGTCGCGGCGCCGCGTCCTGGCCGAGTGCGCTCCCTGGTCGCGGGCCTCGCGGAACGCGGCGACGGCCTGCTCCTCGGCGTCATCCCGCGGCCTCGCGGAACGCACCGCGGCCGCGAGCAGGGCCTCGAAGCCTCCGGCAGCCGCCGGGCCGGCCGGCTCGCCCTCGGACACAAGTGGGTTTTCAGTCATCTCGACTCACCCAGCGTTGTGGGGCCGTCATCCGTCACACCTCGTGCGCCCATCTGTGCGGCAAGCTTCTTGAGGCCCCGGT
Organism: Streptomyces sp. DS1-CR2; assembly: GCF_055760475.1. NCBI lineage: Bacteria > Bacillati > Actinomycetota > Actinomycetes > Kitasatosporales > Streptomycetaceae > Streptomyces > Streptomyces sp. DS1-CR2. Next base: position 5,457,095 of record NZ_CM147085.1, on the reverse strand, counting down.
ACGCGGCGGTCCGCACGGCGCCCGGACGCTTGTCGAGGACGCGCGCGGCGGACGGCCCGTCGAGCCCGACGACGACGCGCAGCAGCACCGCCTCGGCCTGGTCGCGCGGGAGGCCGCTGATCAGCCTCAGCGCCGCTTCGGTGGAGATCGTCTCCAGGGCTTGGTCGGACGTGCTGTGGGTGCCGGGGAGTTCGAGCATGTCCTGTTCGAGGCCCGAGGTGCGCGGGCGCACCTTCTGGCGGCGCAGCAGGTCGAGGGCGCGGTGCCGGGCGATCGTCGCGGTCCAGCCGCGAAACCCTGCGCCGTCGCCGCGAAAGCGGCCGAGATCGCGGGCGATCTCCAGCCAGGCGTCACCGGCCACGTCCTCGGCCTCGTCGCCGACGAGGCCGCGCAGATAGCCGACCAGCCCCGGCTGCACGAGCCGGTACGCGACCGCGAACGCGGCCTCGTCCCCGTCCTGCGCCCGCGCCACGGCCGTGCCCAGCTCCTCGTCACGCGCGTGCGCGCGACGGGGCTCCCCCACCTGGCCCAACCGTTGTCCTCTTCGTACGTCCGCGTACCCGCCCGACGCGACACAGGTCATCGTGTCCATGCCCCCACGGTCATCAGCGTCCCGGCCCACAGAAATGTCACAGGGCGGCGCAGGTCTTTCCCTTGCCGCGGTCGCCGCCGCGCCCGTGGAGCGTCAGATAGAAGGTCAGGAGGGATTCCTCGCGGCCGAGTTCGAAGCGGTTGACGACTTTGCCCAGGGGGTTCCACACGCGCCCGTCGGGCATGCGGACGCCGGCGGGCTGGCCGAAGTAGGCGCGCTGGGCGGCGTCGAAGCCGACCCAGACGGCCCCGGCCCGCCGCACGAGCACCTCCCCCACGTACGCGCCGATGCCGAACAGGGCGCCCGTGACGGACGCCCGGTCCGAAGTGCCTTTACGCAGGCCGTCGATGAGGAAGTCCGCGACGCGGAGGCTGGCGACGGTGTAGTCGAGCGGGAGCCGGTTGCGCGCGGTGGCGTGCGCGACAAATCCGGCGGCGTGCCGCCGCATCTCCGCCGCGTTCGGCTCAGGCTTGTGGCCCACTCCCATGACGTCCGCCCCTCATCCGGTACGAGGAGCGGCCTGCGCAACTCCCCCGCCCGGCCCAGCGGTTGACGCCACACAAACATCACACGTCACACGCATGTCGCTTCTCACATGACCAATTCGCAAAGGCCGTACAACCTTTGAGGCGGTTGTGCGTCGTGCGTGACCGGAATGCCGAGGGGCGGCCACGAGGTCTGGGCCATGGACCGGGGCTCGGGGCCCTGGCCGTCAGCCGATCGCGATGCGCGGATGCGCGCCCGGCTGGACCCAGCTCATGATGCGGTCCATGGTGGCGCGCGGCACGGAGACGCAGCCCGCGGTCGCGCCCGAGCCGTTGACGTGGAGGAAGATGCCCGCGCCGCGCCCCGGCACGGCGGGCCAGCGGTTGAAGTTGATGACGAGCGCCTTGGCGTACTGCGTCGGGTAGTTGATCAGGTGCTCGCTGCCGCGGTCACCGCTCTCGGTGAGCGGGAAGTCCGCGCCGGCCGCGGTGTGCATCGAGTTGTAGAACTTCGACTCCGGGTCCTCGACCCACCACTGCGCGGAGTCGACGCGCGTGTAAGGCATGTTCGTACCGCCCGCCTCGACGCCGAACCCCTCGGTGAGGGTGTACGTGCCCGAGGGCGTCGTGTAGGTGCTCTGGCGCCGCGTGGAACCAGGGACGACACCGTTGGATCCGACGCGTCCCGCGCTGGTGGAGACGACCGACTTCCACCCGGCGGACCCCTTGGCCCAGGCGGTGACGGTCGCGTACGAACCGCTGGACTTCACGGTGATGACCTGGGTGGCGTTGCCCACCTCGACGGGCACGGGGAAGTCGGGCGCGGAGCCGGGTGCGGGGGCCTTGGACGGGACGCCGGCGGACTTGGCCGGGGCGCCCGCCGAAGCCGAGGCGGACTTCGAGGCGGACGCGGAGGGGGAGCCGCTCGGGCTCGCCTTCTCCGACTTCTTCGACTTCTTCGACTTCTTCGACTTCTTCGACTTCTTCGATGCGGAAGGCGAGGCGGACGTGGATGCCGGGGCGGACGCGGCACCGGCGTCCTCGGCCCGCACCTGGTCGGCGCCGGACGACGCCGGCTTGTCCTGGTGCCCGCACGCGGCGGTGGCGGCCAGCAGAATCACGGCCCCTGCGGCGGTAAGTCCGGTACGAAAACGGGAAACGGGCAGCACGAAGAGACCCTTCGAATGGGCTGGTGTGGGGAGGCGGCCCGTTTATATAGGAGCCCCGCACCCGCCCGCGACCCGGAAGACATTCCGGGCGCACCTTTCAGAATCCGCCCAGATCCTCCACCCGGCGATCAGTGGAGGTAATCCGCCAGCGCGGCGCGCGCCGGCGCCGAGAGCCGGTCCACTGCCATGTCCTCGAGCGTGACGCGCAGCGTTTCCGGCTGCATCAGGGGAATCGCGGCGACAAGGAGTTCCTCACTCTCGTACAGCGGCTCCACCAACTGATAGAACGCGGCGGACGCCACGGACTGGGTCGAGTTCATGAGCAGGTTCTCGGTGAACTCCGCGCATCGGCCGAGCAGTTCCTTGTCACGCTCCGCCTCGGGCATGAGCAGCTCCGGCCGCACCATGTCGCGGAAGACGACCTCACGCAGGAAGTCGTAGAGATCGAACCAGTCGAGATCCCCGGAGACGGCCTGCTCCGCGGACATCCCCGCCGCGGCCTCGATACCGGCCCGGGACTCCGGAACCATGATCAGGAGGAGACCGGGGATCTGGTGTCTGCCGATGTCGGGCACACCGCACCTCTCTTCGTTCGCGGATCACGAAAGGGCCCGCCGCGCGGCGGTCGCGCGGCGGGCCCTGGGCCGTCACTCAGGGAACGGACCCGTGTAGTAGATCTGGCGCTCCCGCACTTCACGCCGCAACAGCTCCCCGGCGTGCGGGTGGAGCTTCTTCCAGTTCTCCGGATAGCCCAGCAGCTGATCCGTCACCCGGATGCTGGTCATCTCCTTGATGAAAGGGCTGCGCTCTCCGAGCGCCAGCAGGCGCTCCAGGAAGGACGCACACCGATTCGCCCGTTTCTCGTCCAAGGGAACGGTCTCAAGGAGCGGCCTCAACACCTCATCAACGAAAACATCGCTGACCAGGGTGTAAGCCCCCACTTCGGCAGCAGGCCGGTTCACCGGATCGGCATACTCGCGTTCGTCCTCCTCCAGCGCGAGGATCGCCTCCCGCTGCTCCGGATAGCACTCCCAGAGGAGGTCCCGCAGGAGCGCGGAAGCCGTGGGGCCGGCCTGCTCGCGCCCGGAGCCGTCCGCCGCTTCCTGCACCCCTGTCGAACTCACTTCTCGCCTCACCCGTTCCCCTCAAAGCAGTTCTTCGGAGACGGCAAGGCACACGTGCACGGCGCCGTGAAGCCCGGTTCTACAACATGGCACCCGTCATGGGCGAGCGACGGAACAATCCGGTCACCTGCCCCCGCCCGCGGTCGTGCGCCCCGGGCGCGGGTACATCAGCGCCGCCGCGCACGCCAGGGCCGGGAGTCCGACGGCGGGCACGGTCCACCACGGGATGCCGGTCCACACCGCCGGGAGCCCCACCCCGAGGCAGACAGCGATGCCGGTGAAGAGCAGCCGCCTGCCGTACGGGTCCCAGGTGAAGGGTGCGTGGGCGCGAGGCATGACAAGGCGCACCGCGCCGAACGCGAACGTCTGAGCCGCGAAGAACGCGGCGAGCATGCCCATGGCCGCGTTCATCTGGAGCTCGTCGCGGGGTGCCTCGGAGCTGTTCTGCCGGACGCCGCCCTTGCTGAGTACGACGATGTCGCGGCGCCAGACGGTGGCCGTGACCCGGTCGCCGGTCTCCAGCCGCTCCAGGAGCGGCCCCGGGTCACCAAAGTCCACGACTCCCTGCCAGGAGTGCCCGTCCTTCAGCGTCGCCGTATAGGTGGAACTCTTCCCGCCGTTCTTGATCACCGTCTTCACGACGGTGAAATGCCAGGTGCTCAGGCAGTCCTTCTGCGCCTGGGCCGTCGCCCGGGCGGGGCACGGCTCGGCTGCCACGTAGTCCCGGTAGCGGTCCCGGTCGGAGGGCAACCACCAAGCGAACGCGATGTAGCAGAGCACCGCCGATACCAGAGCCAGCAGGATCAGCAGCACGCCAACGAACCGGGTCCAGCCCGGCGACCGCCGACGGGCACCGCCCTTGTCCAGCCGCCCGCCCATGCCCTGAGCCGTAGCCCTCGCCCGTACCGTCATGACCCACCCCCTCCGCCCCCATCCTCCGTGAGCCGGAAACGGGCACACAACGAGGTCGGACGGCAGTCCGCGGGAGGTACCGGTTTCCGCATTCCGGCAAACCGGCCACCCGGAGCCGCTCTACAGCCGGGCCGCGCCGTCAGCCACCCGCCCCCGCAGGCACTCGTCGCAGAACTCCTCGTCACCCTCCGGCCGGAACAACCGCTCCTGCGTATGCACGCCCTCGCATTCCCGCAGCTGCGCGACGCGTGGCTGTACGGGTTCGGGACGGCGGGACTCTTCCTCGACAGGGGCCGGTGGTACGTCGCTCAGGATGTACCGGAGCAGGCCGCCCGGCTTGAGGATCGGCTGCTTAGGCCCCGGCAAGCTGCGCTGCACATGCGCCCGTACGCCACCGGGTGCGTGCCCCGCCTCCAGCCAGGCGCTGGCCAGTGCCGCCAGCTCCGGCAGCATGCCGCGCGGCACGCGGAGCCTTGGCTCCAAGTCCAGGACGGTGGCGATGAGTTGGCGTCCGGCATCCGTGGCCACCGGAGTCTCGGGCGCCTCTGTCTCGGGAGGCGTCTCGGGATGGTGGGGGGTGTTCTCAAAAACGGGTTTTTCTGGATGACGGCCGACGGTCCGGCCGGTCGGCTCACCGGCGGCCGGGTTTCCGCCCGTCGGAGCCCCGACCCGTAAGGCGAGCGCCTGCTCCGGCTTCAGCGGCACATTGGAGACGAGCTGCACGGTCGACCACAGTCCACGGCCACCCTGCTGGCGCCACTCGTGCAGATAGCCCTCGCGCTTCAGTTCGCTCTTAGCGCGGTTGAACGCGCACTTGCCGATCCCGGCCTGACGGGCGGTTTTCGACAACGGGTCCCTGGCGTCGTCGGGGAGCGACAACTGCCAGGTCAACAGCCGTACGGCGTCCGACGAGAGGCGCGGATGGCGGAGGATTTCGTTCGGCACCTGGCTGAAGAAACGGGCAGGCGCGATAGCATGACGGAGCATTTTCCGGTGGCGCTTTCCACTGGTGATGAAGGCCCTCTTCGCTGGGTGCGAACCAGCGTTGAGGGCCGCCTCATGTGAGGCGTGCTGTCGCGCCCACCGTATCGCAACTTGCATATGCGAACGGTCACTTGACGTAATCACCACTGCCCGCCGTATCTCTGCGCACGCTCCCGCAGCCACGCCCGCACCCAGACCTCTTCGCTCTCCGAGGCCGGCCGCAGGTCTCGCGCCGCGATCGTCGCCACGAAGTACACGAACCGCACGCGCCGCGATTCCCCGTCGACGCCGAGCACCTTGCCGGGCCCGTAGACGTCCGTACCGGTGTGGGCGACGAACGCGCCTTCCCCGTGCTGCATCGACACTGCCTCTCGATCTCGCTCTGCGTAGGAATTCGGTCACAGAGTGAGGTCGCCACGGTTAGGCTCGCCAGTGGTCCGAGCGTGACAACGCAAGTCGCACATACGGGAGTTGCGGATGGCGATCGAGGACAATCCCGGTTCCCGGACGAGTTACGGGGATGAGCTGCGGCGGCGCCGGGAGGCTGCCGGATTCACACAGGAAGAGCTGAGCGTGCGGGCGATCATGTCCCGCACGCACATCGCGCACATCGAGGCGGGGCGCCGCCGGCCGTCACTTGAGGACGCCCGCCGTCTCGATCAAGTATTCAAGACGGGCGGGGTCTTCGAGAACTTCCTGCCCACGCAGGGAGAGGGAAGCGTCGCCGAACACTTCGCGGAAGCACTGGAGTTGGAGCGACAGGCGACAGTGATCAGGGAGTATGCGCCGAAGCTTGTCCCGGGCGTCCTTCAGACGGAGGCGTACGCCCGCGAAGTCCTCCAGTCCGGCTTCCCGCCGAAGACGGATGAGGAACGTGACAGGCTCGTTGTCACACGACTGGACCGGGCGCGCATCCTGGACAACTTCGCTTCGCCTGTTGCCTGGTATCTCCTCGACGAGGCGGTGCTACGACGCCCGGTGGGCGGCCCGGCCGTGATGTGCGAGCAGCTCTGTCACATCGCCGAGTTGGGCGAACGTCGCCGCATTCGCGTGCACGTGCTGCCGCTCTCGGTAGGCCTGCATGCCCTCCTGGAGGGGTTCGTCTCCTTGATGTGGTTCGAGGACCTGCCTCCGGTCGCGTACGTCGAGGGCCTAAAGACGGGCCGGGTCCTTGAACTCCCGTCCGTGGTACGTGAATGCCAGGCCGTCTACGATCACGCCATGGGCGACGCGCTGTCGCACGGTAAGTCGCTGGCCCTGATCAGGTCCGTCGCGGAGGATTACGCACATGACGCACAGCAGCAGTGAGCAGCAGCGGCATCACATCCGCGTCACCGACGCATCGACCCTGACCATGTGGCGCAAGTCCAGCTACAGCGGAGGCAGCAGCGGCGAGTGCCTCGAAGTCAGCGACGCCTGGCGCAAGTCCACGTACAGCGGCGGCACCAGCGGCGACTGCCTCGAAGTCAACGACCACGCCTGCGCCGCCCACGTCCCCGTACGTGACAGCAAGAACCCTCACGGTCCGGCCGTCGTGTTCACCAGCGGCGCGTGGACGGCGTTCCTCGGTGCGGTGAAGGCGGCCGACCGCTCGCGCCCCTGAGTCCCGCTCCGCCTCGGCGAGGTGCCGGAGGAGGCCGAGCAGCGACATCGTCGACGGCGGCACCGACCGCCGGGCGAGCTGCTCCGGGTCCAGGCCCTCGCACTTCATGCGCAGGGTCAGGCGGTAGTCCGTCAGGAAAGTCTGGAGCGTCGCCAGTTCGCCGTCCGCGCTGACTCCCTCGCTGCTGCGGGGGTCGTCGTCCGGGTCCGCCCACATGTCGGGGTAGACAGACGCCTGGCTCCATCGTGCGGGTTGGTCAGTCATACGTCGCATGGTCGTCGGTGGCGGCCCGCCCCCGCCACTGATTTGCGCGGCTGAGGCATGCCGCGGCGCACCCGTTGAAGTGAACCCCGAGGTATCCGGTGGGCCCAGCGCGGCCAGCCGTTGGGGTCTGGCCCCGGCGGTATCAACAGGCTGTGGCCTGCCACAGGGAAGCAGCGGCCCGCTGCTCGGCGATGAGAGGCGGAAGGGTCTCCATGCCCACACTCATTACTGGTCTGCGAAGAACGCTGGGACGAACCGGGGCTGCCGCGGCCACCGGCCTCGCGCTCGTCCTGACCGCGCCCGGAGCCGCGCTTGCCGCGCCGGGCGACCTCGATCCCGGCTTCGACGGCGACGGCAGAGTCGTCACCGACTTCGGCGGCTACGACGAGAGCCGCGACATGGCATTGCAGGCGGACGGCAAGATCGTCACCGTCGGCCTCAACAACTCTCCGCAAGGCGACGCGGCCGACTTCACCCTGGCCCGCTACAACACCAACGGCAGCCTCGACACCAGCTTCGACGGCGACGGCCTGGTCCTGACCGACGTGAGCGGGGGCGACGAGGACATCGCCAACGGTGTGGCGGTGCAGCCGGACGGCAAGATCGTCGTGGTCGGCCGCAGTGTGGACCCCGTGAGCGGAGGCAATCGGTTCACGGTCGTCCGCTACAACAGCAACGGCAGCCTCGACACCGGCTTCGACGGCGACGGCATCGCGCGCACCGATTTCGGAACGGGCGCGCAGGAGGCCTTCGCGGTGACGATGCAGGCCAACGGCGCGATCGTCGCCGTCGGCGAGAGCGGCGCCAATGTCGCGCTCGCCCGCTACAACCCCGACGGCAGCCTCGACACGGGCTTCGACGGCGACGGCAAGGTCACCACCGGCTTCGCGGGCGGCAGCGCGTCCGCCTACGACGTGGCGATGCAGTCCGACGGCAGGATCGTCGTCACCGGCCGCGCCGGGTACAACTTCCCGGCGAACGCCTCCGATTTCGCGCTCGCCCGCTACAACTCCGACGGCAGCCTGGACACCGGCTTCGACGGCGACGGCAAGGTCACCACCCCCTTCGCCGACGCCGACATCGCCGCCGGGGTGAAGGTGCAGACGGACGGGAAGATCGTCGTCGCCGGAACCAGTGACTTCGACTTCGCGCTGGCCCGCTACAACCCCGACGGCAGCCTGGACCCCGGATTCTCCGGCGACGGAAAGGTCGCCACCAGTTTCGGGGCCGGCACCCTGGACGGGAGCTCCGACCTGGCGTTGCAGTCCGACGGCAAGATCGTCGCCGCCGGCATCAGCCAGGCCGACTTCGCGGTGGCCCGTTACAACGCCGACGGAAGCCTCGACGGCGGATTCGGGACCGGCGGCAAGGTGACCACCGACGTGTCCACCTTCGGCTACTTCGACACGGCCAGCGCGGTGGCGGTGCAGGCCGACGGCAAGATCGTCGCCTCCGGCAACACCGGCGACGACCGCGGTCTGGTCCGCTACCAGGTCACCGGCACGCCGCCCCCGACCGGGGTGGACCTGTCCGTGACCAAGACCGGACCGGCCACCGTCAGCCTGGTGACCAGGCCACCTACACCGTGACGGTGACCAACAAGAGCACCACGACGGCGGCCACCGGCGTCACGCTGACGGACGTCCTCTCCGGACCCGGCACCGTACTGTCGGCCACGCCCGCCCAGGGCACCTGCACCATCACGTCCACCAGCGCCAACTGCGCGCTCGGCTCCCTCGCCGCGGGTGCCTCGACCACGGTGAAGGTGGTCGCCGAACCCAGGACCGCCACCGGCACCCTGTCCGACAAGGCCACGGTCACCGCCACGCAGACCGACCCGGTACCCGCCAACAACTCGGCGACGGCGACCAGCACGGTGAACAACGCGCACGGCTGCACGATCACCGGCACCAGCGGCGCCGACACCCTCACGGGCGGCTGGGGGAACGACGTGATCTGCGCCCTGAGCGGCAACGACACCGTCCGGGCGAGCTACGGCAGCGAAACCGTCTACGGCGGCCCCGGAAACGACAACATCGACGGTGGATTCGACAACGACACCCTGATCGGTGGCCCCGGAAACGACACCCTGACCGGCTACTTCGGCAACGACCGGCTCAACACGGTCGACAACGTCTCCGGCAACGACACCGCCAACGGCGGCCTCGGCACCGACACCTGCACGACCGACCCCGGCGACGGACGCGTGAGCTGCCCGTAGCCCCGGCCTTCACCTACCCCCGGCACCACAGTTCCCTCTGGTGTCACCGGAGCCCTGCCACGACCGGGCTCCGGTGACACGCCGAGGAGGACGGAACCCCTCAGCTCGGACTGAATTGCCGTCAGTTCACGCCCGCGGGCAGGCTGATGCTCTCTTTGAACACCCCGCCATTCACCTCGCCCACGTCCTGCCGGTAGTTGATGTACCCGCCGTCGTGCGGAATGAGGAAGGTGAACCCGAGCCGATGGGCTTTGATCCGCCCGGTCCTGGCGTCCAGGGTCAGCGTCTCGTTGAGCCGGGCGAGCGTGATCTGGGACTTGCTGATGGTGATGCCGGCGCCCTGGAGCTGGGTGAGGACGGGGTCGAGCTCGCGGACGGCGGTCTTCACGTAGGCGCGGTCCTGTACATCCTTCAACCTCGATGGCTGAAGCCTGACTTGAAGCTCGGCCGTGTCGCCCTTCTTCACTGCGGTGACGTCCTTGTTGCCCGCCTTGAGATAACCCCGGTACGCGTCGATGGCGGCCACCGAGTCCTCGACCTTGTTCTCCATCGCGGGGTCGGTGGAGGCGCCCTTCTTCCAGGCGGCGGCCCCCTCCTTGACGTAGGTCGTACCGCCGACGACAAACACCTTCTCCGCCTTCTGCACACCCTTGCTGCTGGTGATGACACCCTGCGAACGGAGGGCCTCCGGCTTCCCGGTGCGCGACACGGTGGCCTCGTAGGACGCGCCGCTCTCCTGCTCCTGGAGCGTGAGGGCCTCTTCGCCCTCCACGGCGAAGGTCCAGCCGGGTTCGGCGGCCATGGCTTTGTCGGCGAGGTCGAGGAAGTCGGCGGGGGTGGTGGGCGCGGAGGTCTTCCCCTCTCCCTTCACCTTCTCCTGCACCTTCGCGTCGGCCTGCTTCGTTGCGGTGGGCCTGGCCGCGTCCGGGCCACCCACCCCCACGCCGCAACCGGCCAACACGACGCACAGGGGCGCTATAGCCGTCAGATATCCCAGACGAAATCTCTTCACTTTCCGGCCTACTCCTCGTCCTCGTAACTCTGGAACCAGTGGGTGTCGTAGTACCGGGCGATCGAGTGGGGGTGCGAACGCTCGGTGAGCATGCGGAAGACGAACTCGGCGGCGGTGCCGTCGAAGCGTGTCCAGGTGTCGGCGATGTCCTGCGACGCGAGGACGGGCCAGCGGTCGGGGTCGTCGCCTTCGGTCAGCCAGTAGTACTGGTCCGCCTGCTCGGACGACCCCCACTCCAGGAGTCCGCCGGGCGCCGGATGGATGCCGTACGGCCTCCACAGGCTCGTGCCCGAGCGGGCCGCGAACCCGGCCAGATGCTCCGCGTTCTCCACGAAGTCCATGCCGGGGACGTCGGACTCGGGCACGTAGAGGGTGAGGAAGCCGTCGAAGGCGCCACATCCGAAGATCTCGGCAAGCTGCTTGAAGTCCGCGGGCAGCCGGGTGCCGAGCCGTTCCTCCACCGCATCCCAGTCGACCGTACGGGCCTCACCGGCCCACCCGGTCACGGCCACGACCCGCTCGACCCACGTGGCGTCGTCGGACAGCTCCTCCACAACGGGCACGTCCCGCTCGGCGACGAGAACGACGTGCCGTATGTCGCCCCCCACCCGGACCGTCCCGGCACCGATCCACTGGTCGGCATGGGCCCAGGCCCGCATGTTGATCACGTCAGCACCGAAGGGCGTGAGCACGGGCCGTCCGGTCGTCGCGTCGACAGTGGGATCGGTATAGCCGCGCATGGCGAGGTTGCGGGAGGCCCCGTAGCGGTTACTGATCCCCTCGATCAGATCGAGGAGGTCGAGCTCTTCGGAGAGGGCGAGGCATACGTGTCCCGAGCCGTGCCCCTCCTCGCAGCACTCGAAGCGCCGAGCGCCTTTGCCGACCAACCGCGTTACAGCATCAACGAGTTCATCCGGTTCCATGACCGCCTCCCGCCTCCTGCGCTCGCCTCGTGCGAGTCTGCTGTCTTCCTTGATCGCCCGGACCTCCCGCCGGATGCGGAATCCGATGTAGCCCCACGCGGGGAGCGTCGCGACGAGGGCCGCCAGCCGGTCGCTCAGGTCCTCACCGGCCCCGAAAGTGATCGCCCCCATGAGTGCCACCCAGCACATGGCGTAGCCGAGCAGTCGATTCACGAGCGACTCCTCCGGTTCTCCTCGGGGAAACCGGGCCGGTTCTACAGCACGCCACCCTCAGCGCGCGAGCGACCGGAGCTTTCGGACATCGCTACGCGTGCGGCGCGCTCCTCGCATCAGGGCGTCTGGGAGCAACGACCTAGTCCGTGACGGCGGGTTCCGGCAGGACGTCCGGGCGCGTACCGGGGACGGCCGGCCGTCGCTCCTCGCGCCTGCCCAGCGTCGCGAGAGCCAGCGTCACGGTGACCGAACCGGCCGCCATCAGCGTCATCGCCGCGGCAGGGGAGGTGAGTTGGGCCAGCGTGCCCGCGAGGAGGGCGCCGACGCCTTGGAGGGCGGCCATGCCGGTGGCGTGCAGGCCGAGGGCCTGGCCCGCGAGGTCGTCCGGGGTGAGGGACAACAGACGTTCCTGCAGGACCAGGCTCGCGGCGAAACCGACGGACGCGACGGTGACGGCCACCGCCGACAGCGCCGCTCCCGGCCGCAGGACGAAGAACAGGTAGGGAGCCGCGAGGAGCAGTCGCAGCGGGGTCGCGAGACGGGGGCGCACCCCGGGCGGCACCAGGCGGCCCACCGCCATGTCACCCACGAACATGCCCAGCGCCCCGACCGCGTACAGCGTGCCAGCGACTCCGGGAGCGTAGGAGACATAGAGCGAATCGCTGCCTACCACCAGGCCGTTGGGGACCCACAGGCCCAGGTACGCCAGGCGGCGGGGGCGCGAGGACCACAGGAGGGCGTTGGTGCGCCAGGTCGCCGCGACGGACGGGCGGCCGGAGGAGCGCGGTGCCCGCGCCGTGAGGCCCAAGCGGGTGACGAGGGCCGACATCACGTACAGCGCTGCCGCGAGGAGCAGGCAGGTCCGTGGGGACAGGAGCGCAAGCAGGACGCCGCCCGTCGCGAAACCGGCCATCTGCGTCAGGCCCCAGAGCATGTTGTAGATCGAACGGCCGAGCACATAGCCGTCCTTCGGCAGGATCTCGTTGAGCAGCCCCCCGCGCACACCCCCGCCCAGCGACGCGACCAAGCCCTGCCCGAGTACGACGACGAACACCGCCCAGACCGGCAGGCCGGGCAGTGCAAGGACCGCCGTGCCGGCCGCGAAGGCGAGGGCGAGGCCGGACAGGACCGCGCGCGGGGGCAGGCGGTCGGAGCCCGAGAGCAGGAACGCGCCCCCGAGCAACTGGGCCAGCTGCGGGCCGAACATGCTCACCGCCGACAGGAACGGGGAGCCGGTGGCCCGGAAGACCAGCGTGGCCAGGGCCAGGCCGCCGATCGTCTGGGCGGCGGCGAAAGCGGCGAAGGAGAGCAGGAACGGGGCGAACTCCGGCGTGCGGAACAGGGTGCGGTAGCTGCGCATGCATCGAAGTCTGGGAGCGGACTGGGGGTCGTGTTTAATGTTTCGCCGACACGCGAAAGGTCGTACGTACGCATGGGCTTGTGGCAGATCGACGCGGACAGCCTCGCCCGCAGCCGGTTCGTGCTCTCGCCGTTCGCCGAGACCTTCGCGAGCCTGAGGCTGCTGCACGCGGGGACAGGTTCCCATCCGGGCGAGGATGCCTGGCTGCGCACGCACCTGCCCGGCTACCGTGCGCGCCTGACGGCCGACCCGGTGGCCGCACTCCTCGTACAGGTGGCCATCGGCACGTCCTGGATCGCCGACTTCTTCTGCCCCACCTCGTGCGAGGGCGAGCGTTTCGAGGAGACCGTGGCCCGGGTGCGGGCGGCCGGGGCCGGGGAAGCGCGCGCCAACCTCCGGGTGTGCCTCGACGGCCCCCTCCCCGCCACCCTGGAGCGGGACGACCTGCCCGAGCGGGCGACCGCGCTGTTGACGTACGTCTGGCAGGAGACCGTACGCCCGTACTGGAAGCGGCGGCGGCGCGTTCTCGAGGCCGACATGGTCGCGCGGACCACGCGCGTGAGCCAGGGCGGCTGGGCGGCCGTCCTTGACTCGCTGAAGCCGGGGACACGGTGGCTCGGGGAGAGCCGGTTCCAGGTCAACCTGAACATGAATCCGCCGCGGGAGATCGCCGCCGGGGCCGACCTGCTGTTCATGCCGGTGACGCCGAGGACGAGTTGGGTGTCATGGGAGGGACGGGAACGGTACGCCGTCGTCTACCCGTGCCTCGGGGTGCTCGCCGAGGACCACGACCGACGACCCGTCCCGGCCGGGCTCGGCGCGCTCATCGGGACCACGCGGGCCGGATTGCTGGTCCTCCTTGAGACTCCGATGAGCACGACCCAGTTGGTCGCCGTGACCGGGCAGGGGCTGGGGTCGGTGGGCAGACACCTGCGGGTACTGCTGGACGCGGGTCTTGTGGAGCGATGGCGTGCCGGGCGGTCGGTGCTGTACATGCGGACGGCGGCCGGGGAGGTGCTGGTGGAGGCGTCGGGGGGCCCGCACCGGTGAGTGACCGACAACCGGAACCCGGGGATCCCCCGGGAACAGTCCTCGCCCCCGCCCATCCCATATCGCCCAATCCGCTGGCGGCCTGCGAGTCACCAGGGCGGAGAGAGGCAGCTTGAGCACCATGGCCACGTCTCGCACCTCACGCCAGTTCTGGCCGTTACAGATGCTCGTCCGTGTATACGCGTCCGCGTCTCGTGGCGACCCACTTAATCAATTCGTCCACGATGGGACAGGACCCATCGATCTGGTCGAGAAGCGCATCCACCCGCTCACGCGGATATTCATCAACCATGAGCACCAACTCCGACTGGACGACCCCCCAGCGGCGAAGCGAAGGCCTGGCCGGTGACTGGATGGCCGCCAGAAGGTTCTCCCGCACCAGCAACTGTCGGAGCCTCGGCACGACTTCGGACACCAGCGCGTCACCAAGAACACGGCCGACGCTCGGACGCGTGCATTCGCTGAAGGCCCATCGGGTACGCGCGAGTCCCGTCGCATCGGCGGCATGCGCCGCCGCTTCCGGCGGGACCACGGGGAACGAAGCGAGGGCTCCGGAGGGATGAGGCGCAGGCAGTCCCGCCTCGGCGTGCCTCCTGTTCAGCCACTGCCAGTACGGCTGCGGAACCAGCGAGCACTCGGCGTAGAACACCACGGCGCAGGGGTCGATGTGCATGGGCGAGAAGGCCAGAAATGCGACGTCCCCAGAGTCTGCCTCAAGCCGATACTCCAACCCCCTCCCCTTCTTGATGCCGAGCGGCTTCAATTCGGGCGTCGCGTAGTCCTTGAGGAAGTCAGCCAGCACACCCAGCCTCCTCAGCCTCAACTGCCCCCGCCCACCCAAGGCTTGAGCAGGTAGTAATCACGGACATCCGGATCCCCCGTCAGAAAATACAGGTTGAGTTCGTCTTCCCTCTTCGCCACGTCGATCACCCACTCGTACGTCCTGGGCGGCTTCGTAAAGGGCTCCTCGCCAGTGGACGGGGCGGACGCCTGAGGGGTTTCGCGACGCATCACGATCTCCTCCGCCGTGATCGACATCCGGATCTGGTCGCGCCTGCGGCCGTCCACATCGTCCCCCTTCGCCTTCTCGAGCTTCCAGCGCCCGCTCCCCGTCATGCGCCACCCGTCGTCGAAGCCCCACTCCTGGCCGTCCAGAAGCTTCACTTCGGCCCGACCCCCGCGCTTCAGAGTAATCCGGCTGCCCTGCCAGCCCTCCCAGTCCCCGGTCACCGCCCCCGCGCTCACCACCACCGGCGCCGGCTTCGGCTCATAGCGGTGGTCCCACATGGGTGAGCACGAAGCGCCCAGGAGAGCGAAGGCGGCGACGCACGCGGTCGCCACCAGCCGAGGTGCAAAGCGCTCCTTCACCGAGCTCACGCTTCCCTTCTCTCAGAGGCCACCTCAGAGGCCAGCCGGAAGAACAGTCTCAGCACTGCTCCGCTGCGGCCAGAGATACCCAATGGCTGGGGTTACGCAAGCGGACCGACGGCTACTGAGACACGGTCCCGGCAACTGGAGCGCCGTTGAAGGGCACCGCACCCGACCCAGCGACGAATGCCGAGAACTCAGTCAACTGCCCGGGGGCGAACGCGCGCTTGGGTATCACGATGGCCATTCGCGCTGACCAGTGAAGCAAGAAAGCTTCCCTCGTCTCGCGGATCTTGATGATGGCGGCCCACTTGAATTCACCACGCTCAAGGTCCGTTTCGATCGTGAACTGATGTGCGGTGAGAAGAAGTTGCGTGGGCTTGCACAGGCGAGAGGCTTGCTTCTTGACGCGCATTCTTGTGACGAGCGTCAGCAGCAGGACGTGCGCCACCCCGACGCCTATGCAAAGGGAGCCGGGGGAATCCAGGCCGTGGTCACCGTCCCCCAGCGTCAGGGCAGTGAGGCCGAGGACTAGAAGCACAATGGTGACGGCCCACAGGATGATGCGCCTTCGCCGGGCCATCCTCAAGAGGGCACGTCTGAGCTCGTTCGGTTGCAATTCGTAGGACAGCTTGATGTTCAACTTGGGCCCCATCCCTGCTGAGTGACGATCGTCCTCAGGAACCCTGGGGGCGATCGCTGTTCACATGCGCCTGTGGATCAGCCGCCGATCAGTCGATGCGACCGCTCAGGCCACTACCTTCGGGTCGTCACTCGGGAAGCCCTCGGGCAGGCCCGGCACGTCGATGGTCCGCCGGTACACGCCGGCCAGGAACTCCACGGCACCAACCGGGAACTCCGACCAGTCGCCGTTGGCTCCACGCACCACCACGGGCCAGGAGTCCGGGTCGGGTGAGCTCATCCTCCAGTAGAGGTAGTCCCCCTCATTGGACTCCGCCCAGCGCAACAGACCACCGGGCTGCGGGTAGGGGACGTAGTCCTCGGTGTCGCCCATCTCGTACAGATCCTGGAGGATCTCGGCCGACTCCCTGGCCCCGGACGCCCATGCCGTCTCGACCCCGGGCCGCGGAACGGACACGAAGAGGAAGTCGTCGACGACCAGCGCCGGATACGCCTCCGCCAAGGACCGGTAGTCGGACGGCAGCGCCGTACCCAGGTCCGCTTCGAGGGCAGTCCAGTCCATGCTGCGCCCCGCCGGCACACGCCACTGCGTCATCGACGGAAGCGCGGCCTCCAGCTCTTCGACTCTCAGCATGTCGTCCTGCATGGGCTGCTGCAGACAGAGGCGTATGCGCGGGTGGTGTTCCGTTCAGTGAGGCCGAGCATGGTGGACGAGGCGATCGAGCGCTCGGTCCAGGCGCGCCTGGCCACGCAGACCTTGCTGACCAGGGCACCCGCGTGCCGACTGACGTTCGTGCTTGAGGAGTGCCTCGAAGTCGCTCTGGAGTGGCGGAAGTCGACGTACAGCGACGGAGAGGGCGAGGCCTGCGTAGAAATAGCAACGGCGCCCGCCGCGACCACAATCCACGTACGCGACTCCAAGAACACTGGAACGCCCCCACCTTCATCTCCGCCCCCACCCTCTGGTCGATCTTCATCACGCACGCGCACCAGCAGCCGCACGGGCAGACCGAGAACCGGCCCGCGGAAATGTTCCCGCGGGCCGGTCCCGTCTACGCGCTGCCGACTCGATCAGTCGGCTTCGATGTCCGGTGTCGCACTCGGAAAGTCCGGCGGCAGGCCGTCAGGCGCCACTGCCCCCGTGACCAGGCCGGCCAGATACTCCGTCAAGGTTCCCTTGAATTCACACCAGTCGTCGTTGTGACCGCTGACGAGAATCGTCCAGGACTGCGGGTCCGCGCCATTTGCGCGCCAGAAGAAGACGTCTCCGTCACAGGAGTCGCCCCAGGGGACGAGACCACCTGGTTCCGGATATGGCACGTTTCCGTGCGACATTCCGGAGTCCCGTAGCTCTTCCAAGTTACGGAGCAGTCCCTTCATTCCCCGGACGAAATTTTCCTCCTCGCCGGGGGTCGGGATGTGAAGCCCCAGGAACTCGTCGACGGTGAAGCGTGGATACGCCTCGGCGAGTTCGACGAAGTCCGCAGGGAAGACGACCCCTGTCTCCTCCGCGAGGAAGTTCCAGTCGACCCCCCTCGGCTCGTCCGCCCGGATGTCCAGAAGCTCCGGCAGCGCTTCCTCTAGTTGCTGGAGGCTCAACAGGTCACCTGGCTTCCTGGTACGTTCTGCACCGTCACACCGGCGAATAGCACACCGTTCGGGGTCGTGGCTGTCATCGTGATGCCGGTCGGGATGTTCTCCCTGCCATTACCATATTGCAGCTGCCCCGAGTACAGCACTGGTTGTCCCGACTCCAGGGCAGTGGCCATCTTGTTCTCGCACCGCTTCATGCCGGGGTCGTTCATCTCCCGGAAGCCGGTGAAGATGTTCTCGCGCACCCAGGCTCCGTTGAACCGGTCACCGATGATGTGAGACCGGTTGAAGATCCAGTTGTTGTCCTTGTCACGCTTGCCCACATAGCCGGGCGGGTTCCAGGAGCCCTGACGCTTCCCTCGTGAGTTCGGCGGCTTCAGGTCCTGCGGGCAGATGACTGCCGTGGCGCCCGTGGGGGCACCGTCCACAAGCGGCTGATAGTTGTACCGCTCACTGCGCGGCTGGTTGCACGCGCCTCCCGAGGTATCGGGCAGCAGCGGTGGCCGGTTCGCACCGCGGTCGATATCCACCCAGTGCTTCTCGACCTTGTCGTCGTCCCCGAAGACCTGGTCGGCGATCCAGTCGACTGCCATGTCCGACGGGCTCTCGAACCCGGCGATATCAGCCACCACGCTGATGGCCGCACTGGCGAGGTTGCGCTTCCCGACGGTCTTGAACCCGAACTTGAAGAATCCCTTGACTCCACCGCTCGTGGCTTCCTGGAAGGTGCTCTTCGCGACGGACTCGATGGTGTCGATGACACCGCCGACGGCAAAGTGTCCGTCGATCTCCACCGAGGAGGTCGGGTTGCCGCCCGCGAACGCGTAACGGTTTCCGGTGTACGGGTCGCTGCCGAGGTTCATGTCGGCGAGGGCGCCGTTGTACATGTCCCGGGTGGTGAATCGGTTGAGGCCCGGGTTGTAGTCGCGGAAACCCATGTCGTACGTGCCGGACTGGGCGTCCCAGCGCTTTGCGTTGTAGCGGTACGGGTTGTACGCCTCCTTGGTGGGGTCGATGGCGTCGGGCTTGTCAATGCCGGTGAACTCGGACTTGTCGTCCGAGCCATAGGCCGTGTAGCCGTACGTCGCCTTGGTGTCGCCGTCCTTGTCGGTGACAGTCTCGACGTCGGTGTGGCCGTTGTAGCCGTAGTAGCCGTCTTCTGTGGTGCCGTCGGCGTTGTGCTTGACCTGCGACAGACGCTCGCCCCACGCGCTGTACTGGTACGACTTGGACAGCGTGCCGTCGACCTTCTCGTCCAGGACCTCGTCGGACAGGCCCAGGTACTCGAAGTCGGTGGTCTTGCCGTCCGCCGTCTTGGAGGCCGTGCGGTCCAGCGGGTCGAAGGTGTACTTCGTCGACTTCAGCGCACCCGAGCCGTCCATCTTCTGCGCGTCGACGACGTGGTCGAACCCGTCGTAGACGTTCCGCTCGACCACCTTTCCGCCGGCCATGACCGACTCCTGGCGGCCGTACGGGTCGTAGGTGTACTTCGCCGTCGAACTCCCGGTGGTCGCTGACAGGAGCCGGTTGCGGTCGTAGTTGTAGTTACTGGTGGTTCCCTGAACGCTCTGGCTGATTACGTTGGCGTTGGAGTCGTGGACATACGACTCGGTGCCCGCGCCGGTTCCGGTCTTGACCGACTTGGCGAGCCGGTCAACCGGGTCGTAGGTGTAGTCCGTCGTCGAGGACAGATACGCCGCGTGATCATCGGCGTTCATCTTCTTCGCGACGTCCTGCGCCTTGTTGCCATTCGGGTCGTAGTCGTACGTGTGCGAGGCGACGAGCGTGCCGTTCGGCTTCTTCTCCGTGGTCGTCTTCAGCGAGCCGTCCAGGTAGTAGCCGTAGTCCACGGTGTTGGTGTTGGCCTTGGTCTCGTTCAGCACCTGGCCGCGGTCTGTGTACGTGTAGGACGTCACCTTCGGCGAGGCGTCCGTGGCGGACTTGCCGACCGACACCGTCTTGACCAACTCTCGCAGGTCGTAGGTGTACTTGGAGAACTGGTCGGGGTGCGTGACCGTGTCCTGCTGGCCGTTGGCGTCGTAGGTGAAGGAGGTCGCCTTCTTCTCCTGACCGGCCGATGTCTCGGTCACCTTCTGAACCTGGTTGAGGCCCGTGTATGCGACCGTATAGGCGTCGATCTTCGCGGTGGACGAGGTGTCGTCGATCGACGTCGTGTTGCCGTTGACGTCGTAGGCGTACACGAAGTTCTTCTTCTCCGTGTCGGCAGGATCACCTGCGGTGTCGCGCACCAGCTTCACACCGTCGGCGACCGCGATGCCGCCGCTGTTCTGGTCCAGCTTCAGCTTGGCGTCCTCGCCCTGCTTGAGGCTGTACGAGCCCAGCGACACCCATGTACCGGTGTTGGCGTTCTGGTCCTTGGTCACCGAAGGCTCAGTCGTCGCACCGTGCGTCAGCGTGTACTTCGCCGTCGTCGCGGCGCCGGTCACCGTCGGAAACTTCACGTACGCGGCGTACGTGCCGTCCTTCGGAATGTTCAGCGTCCACGTGAAGGCATCCGTGCCCACGCCCGCCGCGTGTGTGCGGTGGTCGTAACCCTGCTGACCAGTGATGTCACCCTTCGCCCACGTACCCGTCGATGACGTGTTCTGGGTGTCCGAGTTGTCGACCAGGACCACAGACTTGCCCACCGGCACACCGTCGTCGGACTTCGACTTCAGCGAACCGTCCGCGTAGTACGACCAGGACATGGTCCGATCCGAGGACCCGCCCGCAGAGGACAGCGTCCGGCTCGTCTGCTTGCCGAGGTTGTCGTACTCGTACGTCGTCGAGATGTCCCACGGGTCGGTGGACTTCCTCGTCCAGCCGTTGTCGAAGTACTCGAACGACGTGTCGTTGCGGACCGTCTCACCCTCCGACGGCGGCAGCGACGTCTTCGACACCCGGCCCACGGCGTCGAAGTCGGTGCGCGTGTACACGTTCGGGTCGTTGTAGCGCCCGTCCGCCGGGTCATAGGGCTGGAACTGCTTGACCGGACGGTTCAGGGCGTCGTACTCGGTGCGCTGCGTGAAGTCGTCCGCGGCGGACGTCGCGGTACCCCGCGGCGTGATCACCTTGGTGGTGTTGCCGACCTGGTCGTACTCGAACTGCGTCTTGCGGTATGTGATCGAGGTGGTTCCCGAGTACGGGACCCGGACCTCCTTCTTCATACCCCGCTCGTCGTAGTCCGTGTACGAGACGTTGTTCTCGGTGTCCTTGGCCTGGATGACCAGGGAATCCTTGTCGTACGTCCGCGAGGACGACTTGCCCGCCGCGTCCGTGACCGTGGTGACCCGGTGGTTCAGATCGAAGTCGGTCTTGGTCGTGTAGTCGTCCGGGTCGCTGGTGGCGTTCTTCTTCGGGTCGACGACCTTGATGGCGTTGCCGACGTTGTCGTACGCGTAGGAAATCTTGTCGGTCGCCGAGTTCACCACCGAGGTGAGCTGGTAGATCTCGTTGTAGTTATTGGTGGTCACGTAGTCGGTGGCGTCGGACGACGTCAGCGAGCCCTTGGGCTCCGTCGTCGTCTTCAGGTTGCCGACCTTGTCGTACCCGTAGACCGTCTTGCGCGGGTCGGTCTGGTTGTTCGCCGGTGCCGTCGCCGAGGTGAGCTGGTCAGCCTCGTCGTACACCGCTGTGGAGACCGCACCATTGGGTGCCGTCGTCTTGGTGATGTTGTCGTTCTCGTCGTAGACCGGTGCCGGGGTGGTGATGAGCACCCCCGCGTTCTGGTCCTTCGGCACGGTGTTGACCAGTGGTCGACCGAAGACGTCGTAGGTCTGGGTGGTCTTCTTGCCCAGCGCGTCCGTCACCTCGGAGACCTGACCGCGTTCGTCGTACACGTACGCCGTCGACTTACTCAGCGCGTCCGTGATGGTCGCCGGATATCCGGTCGGCCCGAAGCCGCTGTTCACGGTCGCCTTGCCGTTGGCGTCGGTCGCCTTGCTCATTTGACCGTAGGCGTCGTACTCGTACGACGTGGTGTAGTCGCCCGACGTACCAGTCGTGGCGACACCCTTCGGGTCCGTGACCGTCTTCAGGTTCCCGAACGAGTCATACCCAAACTGCCACTTACGCCCCTCCGGGGAGGTCTTGGTGAACAGGTCGGCGGAGAATCCGTCGAGGCGCGTCTGGTACGTGTACTGCGCCGAGTTCGCCGGATACGTACCGGGCGCGCAGTCCGACGACGGCGGCACGCCACCCTTGTTGTTCTCCGCGTCCCGCGACCACAGCGGGTAGCCCGTCTTCTGGTCGTAGCAGTAAGCGGTCTTCGCCCCGTTGTCCTCCTCCAGATACGTGACGTTGTTGTCCGCGTCCCAACTCATCTTGGTGACCTGCGACTTGGCGTTAGTCGTCTGCACCGGACGCCCGAAATCATCCGTCGTGTACTTCATCGCGCGGGACTCGGCATCCGTGACCGTGGTGTCGACGAACTTCGCGTTCGTGGCGTTCACCGCATACGCAAAGCCGGTCGTCCCGTTGAGACGGTCCGTGATCGTCTTCGTCCACCAGTGGTACTTCGGGTCATCGCCGGTCTTCGGCGCGAAGTAGTCGAGCTTCGTGGCCTTGCCGCGCGGGTCGTCGACCTGGACCAGCTTGACGTTCTTGTTGCCCTGCGTGGCGTCGTAGGTGAAGCCGAACACCTTCGACTGGGACGAACCCGCGCCGTCAGTGATCTTCGTCAGCAGCGCCTTGTCCGAGTACTCGAAGGTGACCTTGCGGCCCGAGATGTCGGTCATCGACTGGACGTGGTCGGCGACCTTCGGGAACGGCGCCGTCGACTTGTCGAAGTACGTGACAGTCAGCGTCTGCCGGCCCGCGGGGTCGGTGATGTACGCGAGGTACTTGGTCGGCTTGCCACCCGCCTTGTGCGTCTCGTACGTGTACGTCTGCGTGTTGCCGTTCTTGTCGATCGCGGACGTCATGTAGCCGTCGCAACCGAAGAGGAACCGGGTCCCGTCGGGGCGCGTGAGCGTCCAGGCGTCGGGGATCGGGTCCTTGTTCGGCGTGCAGTCCAGGCCCGACTTCATCGTGACCTTGTAGTGGACACCCGCAGGGGCCTTCCACGTGCCGTCGCCCTGCTTGGCGAAGACGTGCGTGGTGCCGTCACCGTCCGGGAGACGGATCTCCGTCGGGTTCGGGTTCGGGTGGAAGTCCAGCGGCGCGCCGAGGCGAATGGGCCCCGCCGCCTGCCCCGACCAGCCCGCGCCGAGCACCGTGTCCGACGTGTCGAGCGAGTTGTACGAGAACCGGGCAAAGGTGCTGAAGCCGCGGCCCGGGTTCGTGAACGCGTTGTACGACCAGACCGCGTTGCCGGAGGACAGGTTGTTCATGACCGTGGACCCGGCGCCGGTGTTCTTGCCTGTGTAGGAGTAGAACTTCTCCAGGCCCAGCGAGTTCGACGTCGGGTCCTCGACCGCCACGTTCTGCTTCAGGGACGGGATGCCACCGGTGCCCGCGGACAGCCAGCTGCCGTCCGACACCTTCTTGACGTCCCAGCCGAGGACGTAGTCCGTGCGCTTGTTGCCCTCGTCCGAGTTGATCGGCGTCTTGACCTGCGCGTGCACCGTCGCCGACTGGGCCGGCTTCAGGTTCGGGATCGCCGTGGACAGCTGGTTGCCGCCGTTGGTGACATCCGTGCCGTCGGGCAGCTTCCAGGTGTACGACAGCTGCCGCTCACCCGCGAGCCATTCGGTACCGGTCGTGTTCGTGACCGTCACGTCCACCGTGTACGTGGAGTTCGGCGTCATCCGGGCCGGCGTCTGCGGCGCGTAGTACGTGTTCTCCGACGTGGCGTCCACGTAGATCACGCGAAGCAGCGGGCCGAGCTGCTGGTCGGCGGTCTCCGATGACAGGAACAGGGTGCGCTCCTGGGGCCCGGTGGCCTCGTTGGCCAGCTTGACCATCGCGCCCTTGTTGCTGGACGGGGTCTTCACCCAGCCCTGCGTGAGCGACGTGGCGTCCCACCAATGCCGGCCGACCTCGGAGACCTGCGCGACCGTGTCGGACACCGTGGCGGAGAAGTCGCCGCCCGGCGCCGTCCACGGAGTGGTCGACGTGGCGTTGTTCCAGGTCGCCGCCGTCTCGTCGAAGTCCTTGTTCAGGCCGTGGAGTTCATAGATCGCGCCGTCGGTGTCGGTCGTCGTCTCGGCGCCCCACATGTAGAGCTTGGAGTCGAGGACCGTCGCCGTTGCCGGGATCGAACTCGTCGGGAACTTCAGCGCCGAACGCGTCTTGCCGTACGTGCCCGAGTTGTTGCCGACGCTCAGCCACTTCTGTGGCGTGTACGAGAGGATCGTGTCCTCGTTGGTGGTCGGCTGCTGGGACGAGAGGGTGGTGTCGGTGACGCCGCCCGCCGTGCCCTGGATCAGCTTCATCGTCCGGCCGGCCTTCGGCACGCCGACGATGCGTGTGGGCGACCCGATGAGGGAGCCGTCCTTTGTCTTCACCGCGATCTGGTAGTAGTACAAGCGGCCGATCTCGTCCGTGGACGAGTCGGGTGTCGGTGTCGCGGTGGTGTCGGTGTAGGCCGTGGTCGCCTTGTCGACCGGGGCCACCAGCGTGGCCGCGCTCGGCGTGAAGACCTGCTGCGTGGAGCGGTGCAGCTGGTACTCGACGATGTCCTGGCCGGTGTCGCCGGTCGAGTTGGTGTACTTCGACCAGGACAGCTCCGGGCCCGTGTCGTGCACGATCGTCGGCGAGTTGAGTGCCGAGCCGACCTTGCCGTACGTGACGGTCAGGCGCGGGTACGAGGACGTCTCGCCGCCGTAGTCGCCGTCACCGGACTCGTACCGCGGACCACCGGTGGGCGTCGCGGCCAGCGTGTCGTCCTTCGCCTGGATCACGAAGCCGTTGTTCGTGGCCGTGCCCGAGACCCACTTCTGCACGGTGTCCGTCACCGCGAAGTCGTGCCACTGGTTGTACTCGCCCGTGTCCTTCACGATCTGGGCCGGGTTCACCAGGCGGATCGAGTCGGCGATGTTGCGGGTCGTGGAACTGCCGGTGTCCCCCAGAACGATCTTCCCCGCGTTGCCCTTGGAGAAGTAGAACTGGGTGCTGTTCACCGTCTTCCACGCGGCCGCCGTGCCCGACTGGTTGACGGTCCCGGTCCCGGTGCCGTCCCGATGAGTGATCGTGTACGGCGCCGCTGTCGCCCCGTCCGAGGCCGGCGGGAAGTGCGCCTCGACCCGGTAGGACGCCGTCTCCGCGATCTGCGGCTGCCAGGTGTACGTCTCGCCGGTCAGGCTGTTCTTGTTGTAGGCGAAGTCGTCGTTGGTCGCCGCGCCGCCGGTCGTCGTCGCCCGGGGCCACTCGCCGACGGCGGCCGTACCGGTGTCGCCGTCATCGATCTGGACGGTGGTGCCGGAGAGCTCACCCGACAGCGTGCTGGTTTTGGACCAGGTGGCGTCCGACTCGGTCCACGGCCCGGTGGCCCGGTGGACCTCCATCGTGACGTCATTGGCATTAGTGGTGTGCGCCTGGTCGAAGTACATGCCCAGACGCGCCGAGTCGATCTTCGTCCCCGCCGGGATCTCGTCCAGCGGGAACTGGATCAGCGACCGCGCGATACCCGTGTCGGTCTTGCCGACGGACATCTTCCAGGTGTTGTTGAAGTTCGCCGTCGGCTGGTCCGAGAGGACCATCGTGTCCTGCGACTGCGACGGAGTCGGCGTGATCGTGATCGTCGGGTCGATCGACACCGGGTACTGCCGCTTCGGCGACGCCAGCCACTTGGCATCCGGCGTGACCTCGATGGTCCAGTTCTTGCCGTCCCGCTTCAGCTTCTGCTTGACCTTGGGGCTGTACGCCACCCCGTACGGGGAGTCCGCGT
The DNA here is from genome assembly GCF_055760475.1 of Streptomyces sp. DS1-CR2. Taxonomy (NCBI): domain Bacteria; kingdom Bacillati; phylum Actinomycetota; class Actinomycetes; order Kitasatosporales; family Streptomycetaceae; genus Streptomyces; species Streptomyces sp. DS1-CR2. The sequence continues at coordinate 5,431,752 of NZ_CM147085.1, read as the reverse complement.
CCTTGCGGGTATCCGACATGTACGCGGCCGGGATCGTCATGACCGGCGTGTTCGGCAGTTCGCCGTACAGCTCGATCGAGCCGTTCTTGCGGGCCTTCGGCGTCAGACCGTCCGTGTCGAGGGTGAAGGTGTAGGAGACGGGTCCGTCCGGCGCCTTCGCCAGGACGATGTTCTCCTTCACCCGGCCAGGACCGACCCGGTACTCCAGGTCCGCACCGCCGGTCGCCGCGTCCTTGTAGACCACGGTCGAACCCTTGGCCGCCGGATCGACGGACTTCGCGGCACCCTTGAGACCCAGCGTCACCGCCGGACCGTCCGCGCCCGCCTGGAACTTCAGCAGCTTGTCCGGGTCCGAACCGAACCAACTGCGCCCAGAGTTGGACGTGTTGGCGAAGTCGAAGCCCTTGGCCTTCGTCGAGCCGACACCCGTGTCGATCGACTTCCACGACTTCTTCTTGCCCGAACCCGTGGGGTACGCCGTCGGCACCTGGGAGAGTTCGGCCTGGATCTGCCCGTTGGACAGCTGCCAGAAGCGCGCGTGCTCCGTGCGGCGGGACGTCAGCTCCTTGACCCGCTTGGGCTTAGCGGCCTTCTTGCCCTTCGGGAGCTTCTCGCGACTGGCTATCTCCAGCTTCCCGCCCGTCGGCGGTTTGGCCTGATCCTCGCCGTCGTCGTCCGAGAACCAGCCCTTGACCGTGTCGAAGACGCCCTTGTCGTCTCCGTGCTTGCCGGAACCCGGCGCGGAGGCGTAGGCGATCTGCGGCAGTGCGGTACTCGCCACCGCCGACACCACAAGGCAGGAGATCAATCTCCCATAGCGGACTTTCACGTCCTGTGCCCTTTCCTTTGCGGCACGCCCGCCTTCCGTGCGGTATTCCCTGCGCACGTAATGCGGGCACGCCTGATCTCCGAACGGCGATTGCGTCCGGACGTCTGGTGTGTGTGCCACTCGGGAGGGTCGGCATCTGGGCAGCGCGGATTGACCGACGTAGGTCCGGAAGGCCCATGGCCGAAGAGGCCTTCCGGGCATGCGTCGGTCGGTTTCTGGTTTTCTCCTTCGTGGGCGGACGATTTCTAATCAGGCGCACATGGTCATGTCAACAGAGGGAATCAATCGGGCAGTTGGCCCGTCACGGGTCGGATCATCCGGAGATGATCTAGCCCCGGCACCCGCTCCACGCGCGTGCCGGGCCGGTATACAGCCGGAGAATTCAGCCGGTCAGGGGGCCAGGACCCGGCCGATGCCGAATCCACTGCCGGTCGTCATGCCCAGGGTCACGGGGCCGAAGTAGAGGCCAGAGGTCGTGACCGGTCCGGTGGCGCTGTTGTTGAGGGTGAGCACCGTGCCGTCGCCGGTGTTCTCGCCCGGGGAGCCGATGGCGAGGTCCACGCGGCCGTCGCCCGTGAAGTCCGCGAGGCCCACGGCGGCACCGAGTTCGTCGCCCGCCTCGGCGGCACCGGGAACACCGGCGGTGTCCGTGCTGTACAGGGCCGAGCCATCCCCGGTCAGGCCGTTGGACGAGCCCTTGAGGAGCAGGACGTCGCCCTGGTCGGCGTCATACGGGTCGGCCTCGTTGAGGTCCTCGCCGGGGACGCCGGCCAGGACGTCGTCGATGCCGTCGCCGTCGGTGTCCGCCACGGCGACCGACGCGCCGAGGTTGTCGGAGGACTCCGCCGAGCCGGGCACGTAGTCGCTGTCCTGGCTGAGCCCGGTCGAGCGGGACGCGTCCAGGCCGGTCGCGGCGCCGTAGTACGCGACGACCTGGCCACCGAAGTTGCCGCCGACCATGCCCGCGACCACGTCGTCCACGCCGTCGCCGTTGACGTCACCCGTTGCGAGCGAGTTGGCGCCGAACGCGTTCGGAACCGTGGTGATCCCGGCGAAGTTGAGACCGGTCGCCGTACCGGGGATGACCTTCAGGTACTGCCCGCCGTCGTTGATCATGTACGTGACTACTGCGTCCACGTACCCGTCGCCGTTCACGTCGCCCGCCGCGACGTCGGACCCTTCGAGGGGGTTGCCGAACTGGGACGGCTGAACGGCGTTGGTGCGGACGGCCTTGGTGGCGCCGTCGATCGTCATGACGCTGTTGCTGCCCGCACAGAAGGCGAGCACGTCCGCCTTGCCGTCGGCATTGAAGTCGCCGATCGACATCTTCGTGCCGCAGGACTGGCCGTTGTATCGCAGTGCGGTCGGCAGGTGGTACATCGTCGGGTCTGCGGTGAAGCCGGACGCGGAGCCGTACAGCAGCGTGATGCCGCCGATGTCGTTGTGGCCCGTCGTGTCGTCCTCGCCGGAGGCCGCGACGGCCAGGTCGGCGTACCCGTCGCCGTTGATGTCGCCGTACGCGGTCGCCGAGCCGAAGTTGTCGCCGGTCTCCGACGTGCCGGGGATCGCCGTGCCGCCCATCGTGCTGTTCTGGGTGAGGAAGATCTTCGAGGCACCGTTCGGGCCGGAAGCGGCTCCGGGCACGACGGATACGGCGCCCGCCCCGGTCGCGGCGCCGTCCGTGTACGCGGGGATGCCGACGGCCAGGTCGGCCTTGCCGTCCTTGTTGAAGTCGGCCGTGGGGGCCGCCGCGGCGGCGAAGGACTGCGGCACCGAGAGGACGAGCGCGCCCGCGGCAGCGGCCGTGACGACGGCCACCCGGAGAGCCTGATGACGACTGGTCATGTTCACCATTCCGAAGGGGATAAACGATGGCGGGGTTTCTATTCACCTAAACGGGGGCGGGTCAACTGCGGGCACAATTCGGGTCGTTCCGCGAGGCGTTGCGAGGGGCGTTGTGAGTACGTTTGGGCTCCGTCCCATTCGCCCGCTTGTTCCGGACACTGGAACGGCCGCTCCCGCATGCGGTATAACCGCCCGGTTCTCCGCCGAGCGCGACGCATTCGCGCGAGGAATGCTCGCCTCACGAAAGCCAGGCCCATGCCATCGTCGTCCGAACAGCCAGAGCCGACCGAATCCACCGACACGGCCGAAGCGTCCACCGAAGAATCCGAGGCGCACGACGAAGCCGCGGGCACCAAGGACACTGAGGACACTGCGGGAGCGAAGGAGGCGAAACCCTCGGACGAGTATGAGGACGCGGACGAAGCCAAGAGTGACAAGGGAGTTGACCGGCGCGGCATTGCCGTCTGCGGTGTTCTCGTCGCCGCCTGTGCCGGACTCGTGCTCTACGGAGTGCTCGACACGGACGAGAAGCCCGAGCGTCACGTCCCCACCGCCTCTGTGACGTACGAGGTCAGTGGCGAAGGCACCGCCGATCTCACCTGGCAGGCCCGCAGCGAGTCGGGGAAGGCAGTCGCCGCGCGCGGCGTCACGTTGCCGTGGAAGAAGACGGTGCGCGTGCCGCTCGGCAAGCCGCCCATCGTGACCATCACACTCGGCGAGAAGGGCGGGCGGGCCAGCTGCCAGCTCGCTGTCCGCGGCAAGCACGTCCAAACAGCCACCGCCTACGGCAAGTTCGGCCGCGCCACGTGCCAGGGCGAGCTGCCAGCGCCCGAGGTCTCCGAATCCCCGGCGAGCGCGCAGGGAGAGCAATGATGTACCCGAGTCTCGGCCACCAGGCCGCCCGTACCGCGCTCGCCGCCGCCGTCGTGCTCAGCGTCGTCTCCCTGTCGGGGCGGTCGCAGCCCGCCGCCGCGCATGCCACCGTGCACAAGGGAGCCGTCCACACCGTCGCCGTACCGGACGGGACCGACCCCGGCAGGGGCGTCCTCACCGCCCGTTCGACCGAGCCGTTCAGCATGCTCGGCGTCACCTGGTCCGACCCCGACGCCACGCTCGGTGACGGCAGCGCCGAGATCCGTACCCGCAGCGCGGAGACCGGGCGCTGGTCGGCCTGGCGCACGCTCGAACTCGATGTCCACGCACCGGAGTCGGGCCCCGACCGTACGAAGGCCGGCGTGCGCGGTGGGACCCAGCCCCTGTGGGTCGGCACGTCCGACGGCGTGGAGGCGCGCGTCACCGGCGCGAAGCTGCCCGCCGGGCTGCGCGTGGACCTCGTCGACCCCGACGCCGGAGCACGGGTCTCCGCGGAATCGACGGAGAAGACCGCCTCGGCGGCCGGGCAGCCGGACATCACCTCGCGCGCCGGCTGGGGCGCCGACGAGTCGATCGTCGCCGACCCGCCGACGTACACGACCGACACGAAGGCCGTGTTCGTGCACCACACGGCCGGGACGAACGACTACACGTGCGCCGAGTCCGCGTCGATCATCCGCGGCATTCTCACGTACCACGTGAAGAGCAACGGCTGGAACGACATCGGCTACGACTTCCTCGTCGACAAGTGCGGGAACGTGTTCGAGGGGCGTGCGGGCGGCGTCGACAAGCCCGTCTACGGCGCCCACACCTACGGCTTCAACACGGACACGAGCGGTGTCGCCGTCCTCGGCGACTTCAACACCGCGACCTCCACCCCCGGGGTGCGCGACGCGATCGCCCAACTCGCGGCCTGGAAGCTCGGGTTGTACGGGATCAATCCGGCGGGCAGCGTCGTGATGGCCGCCGGTGCGGACAACGGGAAGTTCACGCAAGGGCAGCTGGTGACGATGAACCGGATCTCCGGGCATCGCGACGGCTACCCGACGGAGTGCCCCGGCAACAACCTCTACGGCGACCTGCCCGCCATCCGCACGCTCGCGGCGTCGAAGAACTCGCCCGCCAAGGGTGCCGATGTGAACGGGGACGGCCATGCCGACCTGGCCGCCGGCATCCCGAAAGCGACCGCGAACAACCTGGCCGGCGCCGGCCAGGTCACCGTCGTACCCGGCGCCCGGACCTCCCCCTACGCGGCGAACAAGGCCGTCGTCACGCAGGAGTCCGAGGGCGTGCCCGGCGGCTCCGAGGCCGGCGACGGCTTCGGCTCCGCGACCGCGTACGGCGACCTGGACCACGACGGGTACACCGACCTCGTGGTCGCGTCGCCCGGCGAGGAGGTCACCGCGGGCGCGAGCGACGAGGGCGGCGTGAGCGTGCTGCGCGGCACCGCGAACGGGCTCACCGGACAGGCCGGAATGATCAACGAGCCGGCCGCGGTGCGCACGAGCGGCGCGCGGTTCGGGGCCGCGCTCGCCACCGGCGACTTCGACGGGGGTGGCGGCGACGACATCCTCGCGGTCTCGCCCGGCGCCGGGCGCGCCTGGACCGTCGACGGCTCCGACCGCACCTTCTCCTCTCCCGTCGCGCTCTCGGACGGGCCCGTGCAGGAACCGGCCGTCGCCACTGGGGACTTCGATCACGACGGGTTCGAGGACGCGGCGATCACGTTCCGTTCGGCGGCCGGCGAGAGGCCGCTCGTCGTGCTGCGCGGGTCGTCGAGCGGCCTGCGGACGTCCGAGCCCTCCGTCCTCGCGGGCGCGGGCGGACGCTCCCTCTCGTCCGGCGACCTGAATGGCGACGGCTTCGCCGACCTGGTCGTGGGTCGGCCCGACGTGGCGGACGGTGGAGAGATCGCCACGTACCACGGCTCGGCGGACGGCCTCACGACGACCGGTGCGGGCGTCGTCGCCCGCGGCGAGCTCGAAGGGGCGTACGGCGGGGGCGAGTTGGGTGCCTCCGTGGCCGTGAGCGACACGGACGGCGACGGGTACGCCGACGTGCTCGCCGGTGCGCCCGGTGACGACTCCGGTGCGGGCCGCGCGTTCCTGCTGCGCGGTGGCGCGGACGGGCTGGGCGTGGCGGGTGCGGTCGCGTACGTCCAAGGTTCGGGCCCGGTGCCGGGCGCGGCCGAGGCCGGTGACCGGTTCGGTTCCGCCGTCACTGTCTCCGATCTCACCGGGGACGGCGTCGCCGGCCTCGCGATCGGCGCCGAGGGCGAGAACGCGGGCGACGGGACCGTGATGACCGTGAGCGGCAGAACGGGAGCCTCGTACGGGCCGACCGCTCTCGGAACGACAGCCGGTGCCGGTATCGGCAGGGAACTGACCAGGTGACCGCCAGGCAACTTCCAGGCGACTTCCAGGTGAGTTACAGCACACCAGCACAACCAGTGACGTTTCCCGATGGTCGATCGCTGAATAGAGCACCTACCCGCGTGACGGGTGTGGCATTTGTGAACTTCTTCGAGGGGTGGGGCATTTGAGCCCGCGTAATTCGCGTGCGCGCAGATCACATGCGTACAAACCGCTGAGTCTCAAGCGCAGGGCCTGGGTGACGGTGGGGGCCGTCGTCCTGGGCGGGGCGGGAGTCATGACCTACGCCATGGCCGACCCGGGCGACGGAGCGTCTCCCCAGGGCGAGCCGCGCCGGGCGTCGGCGATCCACACACTCGGGCTCACCGCCAAGGGCGCCGACCGCAAGGTCGTCCCGCAGAAGTCGACGGACCGCTTCAGCGCCGTCGTCATCACGTGGAAGAACCCGCACACCACACTCGACGGGACCGCCCAGGTCCGGGGACGCAACGTCGCGACCGGCGACTGGACGGACTGGCTGACCATGCCGGTCGAGCAGCTGGGCACCGACGGCAAGGAGACCAAGGCCGACGGCGGCGTCCGCGGCGGCACCGAGTCCGTGTGGACCGGTGACTCCGACGCCGTAGAGGTGAAGGTCGTGGCCAAGGACGGCACGGCATCCGACCTGCCGTCCGGCATGGACGTCAAGTTGCTCGACCCGGGCACGCTCGCCCCCGCGAAGGGTGCGGGCGCCGCCCAGCCCGCCGCGTTCTCCGAGGACACGACACCTCCCGCCGCCACCGACTCCCCGTCCGCGGACCCCGCGAGCAGCGCTCCGGCCGCTGACGCGTCGGACTCCGCGACGCCTTCGGCGCCCGCGTCCTCCTCGGCCTCCGCCGACCCGTCGTCGAGCACGTCCGCGTCGCCCGAGCCGTCCGAGACGGTCCCGGCCGCCCGCCCGTCGACGGTCGTCAAGCCGCCGATCATCACGCAGGCTGAGTGGGGCGCGGACACGGAGTACAACGGCACCCCCGAGTACGACGACTCGATCAAGGCCGCCGTGATCCACCACACCGGTGTCGACCCCGACAACACGGTGCCCTGCTCGCAGTCGCGCCAGCGGGTGCACACCATCCAGCAGGAGCACATGGCCAAGGGCTGGTACGACATCGGCTACAACTTCCTCGTCGACCGGTGCGGCCAGATATTCGAGGGCCGCAGCGGCGGCATGGACCTGCCGGTGCACGGAGCCCACGACTACGGCTTCAACACCGACACGGTCGGCATCTCGTACATCGGCAACTTCATGTCGGCGAAGCCCACGAAGGCGGCGCTCAACTCGATCGCCCGCGTCGTCGCCTGGAAGTTCGGCCAGTACGGCATCACCGCGAACAGCAAGGTCACGCTGACGTCCAACGGTGACCAGGGCGTGTCCGACAACAAGATCCCGCTCGGCCAGTCGATCACCCTCGACCGCGTCTTCGGCCACCGCGACACCGGCACCACGCTCTGCCCCGGTGACAACCTGTACAAGCAGCTCTCCACGATCCGGACCCTGGCCTCGGCCCCGGGCGTCTCGCACGCCCTCGCCACGTCGGACATCTACTCGTCCGCCGCGCCGACGGCCACGACCCGCGACGGCCTGCCCGACCTCGTCGCCGGCACCCCCAAGGCGTCCTCCGGCGGCTCCATCACCGTCGTGCCGGGCGGCACGAACGGGCCGGTGTACACGGCGAAGAAGACCCTCACCCAGTCAAGCACCGGTGTCCCCGGCTCGAACGAGCCCGGCGACCAGTGGGGCGCTTCCGTCGCCGAAGGTGACGTCAACGGCGACGGCTACGCCGACCTCGCGATCGGCCAGCCCGGCGAGGACGACACCTCCGGGCACGCCGACCGCGGCGCGGTCACCATCCTGTACGGACCGGCCCTGAACACCGGCGCGCAGATGAACCTCGACGAGGGCTTCTACGCCAACGGCGCCAAGTACGGCTCCGCCGTGACGGTCGGCGACTTCAACGCCGACGGGAAGGCGGACGTCTTCGCCTCCTCCACCGGCACCGGCGGCACCTGGACCGCGCGCTACGCCGAGGGCCAGGAGTCCAGCTCCAACATCACCAGCGGCGACAAGGCCCTCGCCTACGAGGCCGCCACCTCCGGCGACTTCAACCAGGACGGCTACGCGGACGTCGCGCTCAACTACCGCGACTCGACCTCGATCGGCCGGGTCGTCTGGTTCAAGGGCGGCAGGAACGGTCTGACCAAGGCCGGCACGCTCACGGTCAAGGGCGGGCGCTCCATCGCCTCCGGCGACCTCAACGGCGACGGCGTCGACGACATCGTCGTCGGCCAGCCCTACACCGCCGAGTCCGGCGCCTACGCGGGCGGCCAGGTCACCGCGGTCTACGGCTCGAAGATCACGTCCACGACGCCCGGCGGCCTCACCGCCACCGGCGCCAAGGTCATCCACCAGGCCACCTCCGGCGTCCCGGGCGCGGCCGAGTCCGGCGACGCCCTCGGCAGCTCCGTAGCGGTCGGCGACTACAACGCCGACGGCTACGCGGACGTCCTGGCCGGCGCCCCGAACGAGGACATCACCCGCACCAGCAACCGTTCCAACGCGGGTACGTCACTGCTGTTCAAGGGCTCGTCGACCGGTCTCACCGGCACCGGCGCCCTCGCGATCTCGCAGGACGAGCCCGGCGTCCCCGGCTCCACGGAGACCGACGACACCCTGGGCTCCGCCGTCTCCCTCACCGACCTGTCCGGCTACGGCCGCGCGGACCTGGTGATCGGCGCCGCGGGCGAGGACGCCGGCAACGGCACGCTCCTGTACGTCCCCAGCAACAGCACGGGCCTCGGCCTGTCGACGTCCACGTACTACGGACTGACGCAGCTCGGTACCCCGACCGGCGCCCGCCTGGGCACCACGCTGGCCCCGTAGGCACCACCCGTACCACCTGTACGACCCCATGGCACCTCTGCAGGCGCCAGAACCTCTCGCCGCGCGGCTCCCGACACTCTCGGGCAACCGCGCGGCGAGAGCCGTTTCGGCCCCCGACGGCCATGCCCGCTTTGCGCCCGTACTTGCGCCGCCGCGCCCGGATGGGTTACTCACTACCTTCCACGGAAGCGGACCCGACCGCAGGAGGGGGCGGCCGGGCCCGGTTCCGTTCGGGTCCGTTCAGGTCCGTTCGGGTCTGTGTCGTCGGATCCGTGTGCTCAGACCCCGGCGGCGTTCTCCTCGAACGACACCGCCACGAGCCGGTCGCTGTACCGCTTGAGGCTCTTGGCCCCCTCGACCAGCGCGCGCTGCGCACGGACCGCCTCGTCGGCGAGCGTGACCGCGACGACGGGGCAGTCCTCGATCCGGTTCGTGTGCGAGGGCGCGCAGCTGCCGATGTCCGCCCGCGTATGTCCCGGACAGACCGCCCGTTCGGGCAGCTCGATCTCCAGATCCAGGTTCCCGATGTCGGTGAAGCGGTAGGCGCCCGAAGTCGGCGGCACGGACCGGCGCTTCGCCCCCTTCGTCACCTTCGCCGTGAGCCCGCGAGCCGACGCGATACGGCCCTCACCGTGCGGCCCGTACACGTCGACCGTGATGCGCCGCCCGCCCACCGGCGCGGTCAGCCTCAGCGGCCGCGGTCCAGGGTCGATGACCGCGCTGACCGTGAAGGCATACGGCCCTTCGAAGTCCGGCCCCGAACGCGAGTACCCGTAAGAGGCGAGGACGAGCGCGGGCGCGGGGGCCTGCTCGCCCTCGCCGCGCGGCACGGGCCTCACAGGACCCGGCGCACCGCACCCGGCCAGCGCCGCCGTGCTGCCGTCGGGCAGCGCGACATCCTTCAACACTCCTGGCAACACGTGGAGTTGGCCCGTCGGATCGTCCGGCGTGCCCCGGTGTGCGGCCAGCGCGACGAGTGCCGCCGCGACCGGCAGCGCGAGCGCCGCCCAGGCCCGCGGGGAGGGCCCGGAGATTCCGTGCATCAGACGCGGCCCCGCGCCCGCCGCGACACGACGGCCCGCAGGATGCGCCGGCCTTCCGTCGACACGTCGAGCGCCTGGCGCAGGCCGCCCGCGCCCCGGCCCGCGAGCAGCTCAAGGATCCTGATCTGGCGCCGCAGTTCGGCCGCGACCAGCGGGGACATGCCGTCCGTGCTGCCCTCGCGCCGGGACCGTACCGAGCCCGCGCCGTCCTCCATCGTGTCCAGCATGCGGTGGATCTGGAGCGCGCCGACCGAGCAGGCGTCTGCCCACTCGCGCAGCGCGGGCGCCGACGGGGTGTCCGGCACGGCGGCCAGCATGCGCCGGGCGAGCCCGGACGCCTCGTCCGCGTCGTCGTCCGGCCCGGCCGGGAACGCGGCCCGCGCCTGCGCCAGGCACTCGCCCCACTCCGGGCCGCCCTCGGCGAGGCTTCCCCACAGCGGGCGCAGCGCCTCGTCGTCCTCGGCGCCCAGCAGCGGCACGCAGCGGTCGAGGCAGGCGAGACCGCTGGCCGCGAGACCCCGCTCGTCGGCCTGCGCGATCAGCTCCACCAGGCTCATGAAGTACGCCCTTTCCCAGCCCACCCGGCACTTCGTCCCTACGGGGATCTCTGCGTGCCGGGGCGCAGGAACGTCACAGCGGCGCGACGCCCAGCCGGTCGAGGAAGCGGAAGAAGAGGGGCTCGGCGAACGGGTCGGGGTCCTGGCCCAGGACGTCGGCGAGCGGACCCTGCTCGACGGTGCGTCCGCACTCCTGCGCCCACGCGACCGCGCGCCGCGCGGCGTCCGCGGGCTCCAGGAAGTAGTCCTCCAGGGTCAGTTCGTCCGTGGAGAGGTATCCGGCCATGGCGTCGCGCGCCAGACACGTCGTCCACGCGCCGCTCTGAGGCGCGGCCGCCTCGATGACGACGCAGTCGCTGTCCATGACGTAGCCGAACAGGGCGGGCGCGCCTGTCTCGGCGGCCAGCGCGTTCATGCTGCCGACGTCGTGCCGCCGGTCCCCGCCGTCCGGGCACTCCCAGACCTGCCAGCCGTCGGCCCGCCGCTCCAGGAGGGTGAGCGCGTCACGCGCCCCGTCCAGCGCGGCGAGCTCGACGAGTGGCCGCTCGCTCCTGGCCACGACGTAATAGCCCCAGTAACCCATGCCGGTGTCCCCCCGGTGCCTTCGAAAACGGCTGATCTCGGCTCGGGCCGAATACACCACAGCCATCCGTGAACGCGCCACCGAAAACCCGGATCAGGCCACCGCGCTGTCCACTGCTCAGCCGCTCGAAGACCGACTGCTCAGCCGCTCAGGACCCCAACCGGTTCGCGAGCGCGACGAACTGCGGCCACGTCAGCGGAGGCTTGCCCGGGTACCAGAGCTTCTGGATCGTCGCCCGCAGCGGCATGCGGATACCCTGCGCGACCTGCGCCTGCGTCTGCGAGTTCGGGAGGTCGCACCACACGGCGAACGTGCCGCCCAGGATCTGGCTGTCGTACTTCTCGGGCACCGGCGTCGTGCCGCGCACGACGAGCGGGGTCCAGCTCTCGTAGATCCGCTGCCCGGTCGGGTACACGAAGTCGTTGGGCTGGCCGAGGACGTAGTAGAGGAACTCGTCGTTGTAGTTGGTCATCTTGCGGCCGGCGCTCAGATACTCCTCCGGCGGGCGCGCCCCGATCTCCTTGCCGGTCCAGTAGGCGACCTCGAGGCTCTTGTCGGCCTGGACGACCCCGCCCCGGAAGAACCCGTCGTTCCACGCCTTGAGGGAGCGGTCGAACGGCTTCATCGTGGCGACCCGGTCGTTCAGCCAGCCCGTCGTGAGGTCCTCGACCGTCGCGTTCGCCCCGTACTTCTTCTGGGCGGCGGCCGCGAGCTGCGGGAAGGACGCCTCGGGGTTCTTCACCGTCAGGGCCTGGTACTCGTCGCCGCCGAGGTGCCAGAACGCGCCGGGGAAGAGGGGAGCGTACTCACGCAGCAGATCGTCGACGATCTTCGCCGACTCGGGGTTCGAGATGTCGACGGCGCCGCGCGTCGCGACACCTGCCGTGTTCCGCAGCTGGAGCCGGGGGTGCGCGTTGATCACCGCGCCGAGGTGTCCCGGCGAGTCGATCTCGGGGACCACGGTGACGTGCCGCTCGGCGGCGAGCGAGACGATCTCGCGGACCTGCGCCTTGGTGAGGTGGTCGGGCGAGACGATCTCGGGGTGCGAGTCCGACTGGATGCGGAAGGCCTGGTCGTCGGAGAAGTGCAGACCGAACTGGTTGTACTTCAGGTCGCCGATCTCCCGGATCCGGTCCTTGATCCACCCGGCCGTGAAGGGCTTGCGCGCGATGTCCAGCATGAATCCGCGCTGCGGCTTCGCCGGCGCGTCCCTCACCACGCCCTCCGGCGCGGTCCCCCCGCCGTGCACTTCCTGCTTGAGCGTGCGCGTGCCGTAGAAGACGCCCGCGTCACCCGGCCCCACGATCCGCACCCGGCCGTCCTTCACGGTCATCGTGTACGACTCCGGGTTCCCGCTCCCGCCGAGCGCCAGCTCCACATCACCGGCGCCGGCCTCGACCCTGCCCGCGTACTTCAGCTTCAGCTCGCCGGCGATGAGCTTGCCCTCGTCGGAGAGCTTCGCGTCCCCGATGACGACACGGCCGCCGGCGGGGCGCCACCCGGGCCCGCGCGCCGCCGTGTGCTCGCGCACGGAGGGGATGGTCTGCGGGGTTTTCGACAGTGCGTACGACTTCGAGGGCGAGGGCTCCGCCGAGGGGCGCTCGGCACGGGTGGCGCCGGCTCCGCCCCCGTCACCGGCGCAGCCGCCGAGGACCATGGTCAGCGCGAGTGTCCCCGCCGTGACGACTCCCGCGCCGGCCCTCGATCGACTCCGCGTACCCATCAGTGCCCGCCTTCCGGTTTCGACAGCAACCTCGACATCGGATTCCGCGTCCTAGGAGGCGACCGTACGGTCCCGTTCCCCCGGCCTCCCGTCCACCACACGCCCCAAACTCTCCCGTCCGGGTGAAATCAGTGCATCCGCCAGACAGCTCCTGACACGGATCGCTAGCGTGTACGCATAACCGTCACACCCTCACCACATGTCCCGTGGCACTCCTGACTCACGTCTCGTCCCAGTGTCAGGCCAGTCACGTCCCACGTCTCGCCGAGGAGCACACGCTGCCTTCGCATCGTTTCTCCCGCCTCCCCGGGCATGCCGCCATACCGGTGCAGTCCTCACCCGGGCCTTCGTCGCCCGTGCAGTCGTCCCCGCACGGCCTCACGCGGTTCAACGCGCTGCCCTCGGCCGAGGCCGAGCGCGCCCTCCTGGCCTGCTGCGGTTCACTCCACTGGGCCCGCCGCCTCGTCGCGCACCGGCCCTACCCGGACCTGGACGCCCTGCTCGCCGCCGCCGACGAGGCGGTCTACGACTTCGCGCCCGCCGACCTCGACGAGGCCCTGTCCCGCGAGTCGCTCCCCCTGGCCCCGCACGGCTCGTACTCCGTCGCGCACACCGCGCTCGGCGCCGCGCACAGCGCGTACGAGAGCCGCTTCGGTCACGCGTTCGTGATCTGCCTCGACGGCTACGGGCCCGACGAGGCCCTGGACCAGCTCCTGGCCGGAATCCGGTCACGCCTTGGCAACGATCCCGAGGAGGAGCGCGTCCTGTCCTGGGACGAGCTGCGACGACTCGCCCGGGGACGACTCGCCCGGCTCGTACGGTCGCTCGATGCCCGGACAGAGCCCCAGGAGGCGATAGACCCGCAGGAATCAGCGGATTCCGGGCGCCCCGACAGCGCGTCCGATAGCCCGTACGTGGCTGTTTGATTGCCTGTTTGATCACACCGGCGCCCCCCGGGCGAGCGAGCCGACAACTCGTCGATACGATGACGAGCGGCCGGTGGACCGTACCCGGCCGGGCCCGACCGACAGAGCAGTTTCTTTTTTAGCGAGAAGACTGGCGGCGCGGCCCCAATCCCCGCTCCCGGAGGGTTCTTCCGTGCCGGCTGGAACGCTGTACCGCGGCCGGGAAGGCATGTGGTCGTGGGTGGCTCATCGAGTCACCGGTGTCCTCATTTTCTTCTTCCTGTTCGTACACGTCCTGGACACCGCTCTCGTCCGCGTCTCCCCCGAGTCGTACGACGACGTCGTTTCCACCTACAAGACGCCGATCGTCGCTCTCCTCGAGTACGGCCTCGTCGCCGCCATCCTCTTCCACGCGCTCAACGGCCTGCGTGTCATCGCCGTCGACTTCTGGTCGAAGGGCCCGCGCTACCAGAAGCAGATGCTCTGGACCGTCGTCGGCATCTGGGTCGTGCTGATGGTGGGCGCGCTGTACCCGGTCCTCGGCCACGCCGTCCGTGAACTCTTCGGGAGCTGACGCCAGACATGTCTGCTGACACCACCCCTGCGAAGACGCCCGGCGTCGGACCCGTCGAGGGCGTCGCCGTCTACGACGTAGACAACCCGGCGCCCCTCATCGAGGCCCCCCGCAAGCGCACTTCGAAGACCCCGCGCTCGACGCGCGGCAACTTCGAGATGGCCGCATGGCTCTTCATGCGCCTGTCCGGCGTCGTCCTCGTCGTCCTGGTCCTCGGCCACCTGCTCATCCAGCTCGTCCTCGACGGCGGCGTGAGCAAGATCGGCTTCGCGTTCGTCGCCGGCCGCTGGGCCTCGCCGTTCTGGCAGGGCTGGGACCTCCTGATGCTGTGGCTCGCGATGCTGCACGGCGCGAACGGCCTGCGCACGGTCATCAACGACTACGCCGAGCGCCCGAACACGCGCCTGTGGCTGAAGGGCCTCCTGTACACCGCCACGGTGTTCACGATCCTGCTGGGCACGCTGGTGATCTTCACCTTCGACCCGAACATCCGATAGGCACGGGGCTGAGGCAACCACTCATGAAGATCCACAAGTACGACACCGTCATCGTCGGCGCCGGCGGCGCGGGCATGCGCGCGGCCATCGAGTCGACGAAGCGCAGCCGCACCGCGGTCCTGACGAAGCTCTACCCCACCCGCTCCCACACGGGCGCGGCGCAGGGCGGCATGGCCGCCGCGCTCGCCAACGTGGAGGAGGACAACTGGGAGTGGCACACCTTCGACACGATCAAGGGCGGTGACTACCTGGTCGACCAGGACGCCGCCGAGATCCTCGCGAAGGAGGCCATCGACTCCGTCCTCGACCTGGAGAAGATGGGCCTGCCGTTCAACCGCACCCCGGACGGCACCATCGACCAGCGCCGCTTCGGCGGCCACTCGCGCAACCACGGCGAGGCCCCGGTCCGCCGGTCCTGCTACGCCGCGGACCGCACCGGCCACATGATCCTTCAGACGCTGTATCAGAACTGCGTGAAGGAGGGCGTGGAGTTCTTCAACGAGTTCTACGTCCTGGACCAGCTCATCACCGAGATCGACGGCGTCAAGCACTCCGCCGGTGTCGTCGCCTACGAGCTGGCGACCGGCGAGATCCACATCTTCCAGGCCAAGGCGGTCATCTACGCCTCGGGCGGCACCGGCAAGTTCTTCAAGGTGACGTCGAACGCGCACACCCTGACCGGTGACGGCCAGGCGGCCTGCTACCGGCGCGGTCTGCCGCTGGAGGACATGGAGTTCTTCCAGTTCCACCCGACCGGCATCTGGCGCATGGGCATCCTTCTCACGGAGGGCGCCCGCGGTGAGGGCGGCATCCTCCGTAACAAGGACGGCGAGCGCTTCATGGAGAAGTACGCGCCCGTCATGAAGGACCTCGCGTCCCGTGACGTCGTGTCCCGCTCCATCTACACGGAGATCCGTGAGGGCCGCGGCTGCGGTCCCGAGGGCGACCACGTCTACCTCGACCTCACGCACCTCCCGCCGGAGCAGCTCGACGCCAAGCTCCCGGACATCACGGAGTTCGCGCGCACGTACCTCGGCATCGAGCCCTACACGGACCCGATCCCGATCCAGCCGACCGCGCACTACGCCATGGGCGGCATCCCGACGAACGTCGAGGGTGAGGTCCTGTCGGACAACACCACCGTCGTCCCCGGTCTGTACGCCGCCGGCGAGGTCGCCTGCGTCTCCGTGCACGGCGCCAACCGCCTCGGCACCAACTCGCTGCTCGACATCAACGTCTTCGGCAAGCGCGCCGGCATCGCGGCCGCCGAGTACTCGGCCAAGAACGACTACGTGGAGCTCCCGGAGAACCCGGATTCCCTCGTCGTCGCCCAGGTCGAGCGCCTGCGCAACTCGACGGGCACCGAGCGGGTCTCGGTCATCCGCAACGAGCTCCAGGAGTGCATGGACGCCAACGTGATGGTGTTCCGCACCGAGCAGACGATCAAGACGGCGGTCGCGAAGATCGCCGAGCTGCGCGAGCGGTACCTGAACGTCTCGATCCAGGACAAGGGCAAGCGGTTCAACACCGACCTCCTGGAGGCCGTCGAGCTGGGCAACCTGCTCGACCTGGCCGAGGTCATGGCAACCTCCGCCCTGGCGCGCAAGGAGTCCCGCGGCGGCCACTACCGCGAGGACTTCCCGAACCGCGACGACGTCAACTTCATGCGCCACACCATGGCGTACCGCGAGGTCGGCGACGACGGCTCCGAGTCCATCCGTCTGGACTACAAGCCGGTCGTCCAGACCCGCTACCAGCCGATGGAGCGTAAGTACTGATGGCTACCCCGACCATGGACAAGCTCGAGGCTCTCGAGGCGGACAACGGCTCGCACCTCATCACGGTCACCTTCCGCATCCGCCGGTTCAACCCGGAGGTCTCCGCGGACGCGGTCTGGGAGGACTTCCAGCTCGACATCGATCCGAAGGAGCGTGTCCTCGACGCCCTCCACAAGATCAAGTGGGAGCTCGACGGCTCGCTGACCTTCCGGCGCTCCTGCGCGCACGGCATCTGCGGCTCGGATGCCATGCGCATCAACGGCCGCAACCGCCTGGCCTGCAAGACGCTGATCAAGGACATCAGTCCGGAGAAGCCGATCACGGTCGAGGCCATCAAGGGCCTCACGGTCCTCAAGGACCTCGTGGTCGACATGGACCCGTTCTTCCAGGCCTACCGGGACGTCATGCCGTTCCTGGTCACGACGGGCAACGAGCCGACGCGCGAGCGTCTGCAGTCCGCCGAGGACCGCGAGCGCTTCGACGACACGACCAAGTGCATCCTGTGCGCCGCGTGCACGTCCTCGTGCCCGGTGTTCTGGAACGACGGCCAGTACTTCGGCCCGGCCGCGATCGTCAACGCGCACCGCTTCATCTTCGACTCGCGTGACGAGGCGGGCGAGCAGCGCCTGGAGATCCTCAACGACAAGGACGGCGTGTGGCGTTGCCGCACGACGTTCAACTGCACGGACGCCTGCCCGCGCGGTATCGAGGTCACCAAGGCGATCCAGGAAGTCAAGCGCGCGCTGATCACGCGACGCTACTGACCTTCCTCGCCCGTAGGGCTTTGAGGGCCCCGTTCCCCCTGGAATTCTCCGGTGGGGGGCGGGGCCCTCAGCCGTATCGGTGAACGGCTCGGACAGGGGCGTTCGGGTCCTGACCTGGCTACGATGATGGCCTCGACACCAGCCAACTGGGAGGCACGTGATGTCCGCAGCATCCGTCGAGCGGCCCGCCGGCGACCGTCCGCTGACCGCGGAGGCCAACCGGCTCATGGACCGCCTTCCGGGCTATCGCGTCGAGATCATCGGAGGCCAGCTCCTCGTGACCCCGCCTGCTGATGGCGCGCATGCCCGCGCCCTGACCAAGCTCATGCGCCCGTTCATCGCAGCCGGTCTTGACGACGCGGAGACCTCAGTCGTCCAGGCCATCGGCCTCTGGCTCCCCACCGGCACGGAGGATTTCGCCATCCCCGACCTGGCGATCGTCGAGGCGGACTTCGAGAGCCACCTCATCGAGAACAACTGCTACGACCCGATCGCCTTCCGCCTGGTCCTAGAGGTCACCTCCAGCAATTACCGCACCGACCTGCGCACCAAGGTCGCCGCGTATGCCGACGCCAAAGTACCGGTCTACGTCATCGTGGACCGTAGGCACCAGCGTCTGCACGTGCTGACCGAGCCCGAGGGCGGGGACTACGACAACCATCAAGTGCACGCCCCCGGCGAGACTGTCACCCTTCCCAAGTCCGTCGGAGCCGAGGTCGCCCTCGATGTGTCCGCGGTCCTCAAGGACGCCACCCAGCGGGCCGAAGCCGACCAGTAGGCCGGGAACGCCAACTGCAACACCCTGGACCGCGAGAGCCGACGCGTGACGCGGACCGACGGCGGGCGGCTGTGGGCCGCCGCCCTGCACGGCGGCGTGCACTGCTACGACCCGGACGGCACGCGGATCGGCCGCATCAACGTCCCGGAGCCGGTCTCGAACGTCGCCTTCGGCGGCCGCAAGAACAACATCCTCTTCATCACCGCGACGACGTCCCTGCACTGCCTGATGACCTCCGTGACCGGCGCGCCACGTATCCGCCGCCGACGATGTGCTGTCCGGTTCGCCCTCAGCATGGCTAATCTGACGGTATGTCACTTGAGCTTGAGCTGCTCGGCTTCGACAACGTGCTGTTCCCCGTCGGCGATCTCGGCGAGGCGGTCTCCTTCTACGAGAGGGCCGGCTTCCGCGTGAAGTTCCGCCTCGACGAGGCGGGGATCGCGCTCCTCGAAGCCGGCAAGGAGACACCCGGCGTACTGCTGCGCGCGGAGGAGGACTTCGGCCACCAGCCTCCTCCGCGGCCGGGGCCGCGCGTATGGCTGGAGGTGCGCGACGCGAAGGCGGCGGCCCGCGCGCTGACGGAGGCCGGGATCCCACCCATCGATCAGCCGTTCTCCACCTCCACCGGTCACGTCGTGGAGATCGCGGACCCGTGGGGCAACGTCATCGGCCTCACGGACTATCTCAAGCGGCCCGGACTGGCGCGGAGTTGATATCCAGCTTCGCCGGTTCCTGTCGGCAGGCCCTCGCTTGAACATGTTCAAAAACAGGTCTACAGTCCTTCTCGACAGCGTTTTTGAACGCGTTCAAGGAGGGGTGGGGAATGGATCTCACAGTCGTCGCATACGTCGTCTACCTCGTCGTCAGCATCAGCCTGACCGTCTGGGTGGCGCGCACCCTGAGCCGTAACGGGAGGATCTTCCTCGCCGACGTGCTGCACGGGAACGAGAAGCTCGCGGAGGCCGTCAACCACCTGCTGGTGGTCGGCTTCTACCTCGTCAACCTCGGCTTCGTGGCGCTCTACCTGAGCGGGGACGACGCCATCGCCGACACCCGCGGCATCTTCGAGGCCCTGTCGACGAAGCTCGGCGTGGTGCTCCTCGTGCTGGGGGTCATGCACCTGGGGAACGTGTGGGTGCTCAACAAGATCCGGCGGCGGGGGGTCATGGAGCGGGAGCAGCAGCCGCCCGTCCCCCCGCAGGGCTGGGCCGCGCCGCCGGTGGCCGGGGCGTGACGGCGATGAGCGGGGTCGCGGACCGGGGCACCACGGGGGCCCCGGTCCGCCGGCTCGTCCTCCTCTACGACGCCCAGTGCCCGCTCTGCACATTCCTGCGGAACTGGCTCGCCCGGCAGCGGCAGCTCGTCCCGCTCGACCTGGTGCCGGCCGGCTCCGAAGAAGCCCGGCGCCGCTGCCCCGGGATCGACCACATCTCCACGCTCTCGGAGATCACGCTCGTCGGCGACAGCGGCCAGATCTACCGCGGGCCCGCCGCCTGGGTCGTCACCCTGTGGGCACTGTCCGAGTACCGGCCCCTGTCCCACAGATTCAGCACCCCGGCGGGCGCCCGCCTCGCGCGCGCCGCGGTCCTCGGCGCCGCCAAGTACCGCCAGGCGCACCGGGACCAGCAGGTCAGGAAGGCCGGGGGCGGCTCCTACCGCAGGGCGGACGGCTGGGTGTACGACCGTGTCGACGGCTGGACGTACTACGGCTCCGCGGCCTGCGACAGCGGCTGCCACGTGCCCGATTAGGCTCTGAGCGTGCCAGCAGAGAAAGAGACCCCCGAGAGCCCCGCGAAGAGCGCCGCCAAGAGTCCCGCCAAAAGTGAGCAGACGCGGGCGCTGATCCTGGAGACCGCGATGCGGATGTTCCGGGAGCGGGGCTACGACAAGACGACGATGCGGGCCATCGCCAAGGAGGCGGGGGTCTCCGTCGGCAACGCGTACTACTACTTCGGGGGCAAGGAACACCTCATCCAGGGGTTCTACGACCAGATCTCCGCGGAACACCGGGCGGCCGTACGGCCCGTGCTCGACCGGGAGACCGACCTGGAGAAGCGTCTCGCCGGGGTGCTGCGCGCCTGGCTGGAGATCGCGGAGCCGTACCACGAGTTCGCGGCCCAGTTCTTCAAGACCGCGGCGGACCCGACCAGCCCGCTCAGCCCCTTCTCGCCCGAGTCGGAGCACGCCCGCGAGACGGCGATCGACGTGCACCGCGAGGTGCTGGCCGGTTCGAAGACGAAGGTTCCGGCCGAACTCGCCGCGATCCTGCCGGAGTTGATGTGGCTCTCCCAGATGGGGCTCGTCCTGTACTGGGTCTTCGACAGCTCCGAGGACCGGGAGCGCAGCCGGCGCCTCGCCGAACGGGGGGCACGCCTGACCACGCGCGGGGTCGCCCTCGCCCGGTTCCGGGTGCTGCGGCCGCTCGTCCTCGAGGTGCACGAGCTGTTCACGGACTTCCTGCCGGGGATGACGCAGGCGTCCACGGCGGCGCGGGAGAAGGGGTGACCTAAGGGTGAGGGGCGCCGACCGGCTGGTGCACAGGGGTGGGCCGGGGGCCTCTTACCTTTGGTTCATGCGCGGCTTGTACGGTCGTCCGATGCCCGGCTCCTCTTCATCGCACCACGTCAGCCGTCGCGCCGCGCTCGCCCTCGGTCTCGGCGCCGCGGCCTCCGTCACCCTGCCGGGGCCGCGCGCCGCGGCCGCGGTCTCCGCCGTCGGCGGGGAGCGGCTCGGCAGGTCCGGTGTCCAGGTGGCGTCCGGCACGCCCCGGCTGCCGAAGCTCGCCGCGCAGGCGTGGCTCGTCGCCGACCACGACAGCGGCGACGTCCTCGCCTCGTACGGTGCGCACCGCGCGCTGCCTCCGGCGTCGACGCTCAAGATGCTGTTCGCGGACACGGTCCTGCCGAAGTTCGGGCGGGCCTCGGTCCACAAGGTGACCGCCGCCGATCTCGCCGGGATCCCGTACGGCAGCAGTCTCGTCGGCGTCCAGGCCGGGACCTCGTACACCGTCGAGCAGCTGTGGCAGGGCGTCTTCCTGCGCTCCGGGAACGACGCGGTGCACGTGCTCGCCAGCATGAACGGCGGGGTGAGCGAGACCGTCCGCCAGATGCAGGCCCGTGCGAAGGACCTCCAGGCGAACGACACGCATGTGGTCAGCCCCGACGGCTTCGACCACAAGGGGCAGGTGTCGTCGGCGTACGACCTGACGCTGTTCGCGCGCGCCGGGCTCAAGAACGAGGACTTCCGCGGCTACTGCGCCACGAAGACGGCCGACTTCCCGGCCGGGGGCAAGAAGACGTTCCAGATCCAGAACACGGACCGCCTCCTCACCGGGCAGGGCGTGGCCGCGTACCAGGGGCTCATCGGCGTCAAGAACGGCTACACCTCGCACGCCGGCAACACGTTCACCGGCGCGGCGACCCGCGGCGGGCGCACCCTGCTCGTCACCGTGATGCATCCCAGGTCGGGGTACGAGGCGGTGTACGAGGAGACGGCGGCGCTGCTCGACTGGGGGTTCGCGGCGGTGGGCACGGCGGATCCGGTCGGCACGCTGGTCACGCCGCTGAGTGAGCAGCCCAAGGGTGCGGCGGCGGCTGAGCCGGGTGCCGCGGGCGCGGGCGCGGCGGGCGCTCCCGTCGCCGCGTCGGCCACGTCCCACACGGACGACTGGGCGTTCGGCGGCTCGGCGGCGGTCGCCATGCTCGCGGGTGGCGGGCTGCTGGCGCTGCGGCGGAGGGAGCGGGAGCGGCCGGGCGGGCGCAGGCGGCGTCGGGGCTGACGCCGATGGGTGGGTCCTGTCAGGACCGGCGGCCGCCCGGGTCCGATTCGGCGGCCACCATCACCCGCCGCAGCAAGTCCGAGAGCAGCCGGCGCTCCTTCGCGTCGAGCGCGCCGAGCACCCGGTGCTCCTCGCCCCCGAGCCGGTCCATAGCCTTGCGCCAGATCGCGTGACCCGCATCGGTCAGCTCCACGTCGACCCGGCGCCGGTCGGTCCTGGACGGCGTACGGACAACAAGGCCGCGGCGTTCGAGGCCGTCGAGGCGGCCCGTGACGGAGGCCGGGGCGAGGCCCAGGTCCGAGGCGAGTTCCGAGGGCGCCGCGCGTCCGCCGCGCCCCGCGAGCTTGTGCAGCGTGTCGTACTCGAACCGCTCCAGCTCCACGTCCACCAGGGCCTGTTCACGGACCTTGCGCAGATGCCGGGTGAGCGCGCCCGCGCGCGTGACCGCGCCCTCGATGTCCGGGTCGAGGTCCGGCATGAGCGGCAGCCAGCGGGCCAGATGCCCATCGGTCGAGTCGCGTTCCATGGGGGCAGTTTACGGCCAACTCCTTCGGCGTCAGATATTTCGTCACCAGATATTTTGATACCCGATAGTTCGTTGACGAATAGTTCGATGACGAAATAGATTCGCCTGCATGCCGCGCCCCAGCCTCCGCCACCCGCTGTTACGCAACGCCCGCTTCCGCCGCTTCTTCCTCGGCCGCCTCCTCTCCCTGGTCGGCGACGCCGTCATCCCCTCCGCCCTCGCCCTCGCCGTGCTGGACGCCACCGGCGACTCCGGCTCGGCGCTCGCGCTGGTCCTGGGCTGCGCGATGGTCCCGCGACTCCTGCTCCTCCCCCTGGGCGGCGTGATCGCGGACCGCTTCAACCCGCGCACCGTCGCCCTGGCCACCGACCTCATACGCTGCGCCGGACAGCTCTTCGTCGGCGTCCAGCTCCTCTCCGGTACGCCGGAGTTGTGGCAGATCGCGGTCGCCGAGGCGATCGGCGGGGCCGCCTCCGCCTTCGCCATGCCGACGCTCGCCTCACTGATCGTCGGCATCGTCGGCGAGAAGGACCGGCAGGCCGCCAACTCCGCGCTCGGCGTGGTGCGCAGCGGCACACTTGCGGGCGGTCCGGCGCTCGCCGGGCTGCTCGTCCTGACCGCCGGCCCCGGGTGGGCGTTCATCCTCGACGCCGCCTCGTTCGCCGTCAGCGCCGCCCTGCTCGCCACGCTGCGGCTCAGCCGCACCACGGCACCCGCCGAAGAACGCCGCTCCCTTCGGTCCGACCTCGTCGAAGGCTGGCACGAGGTGCGCTCGCGCGGCTGGTACTGGACGAGCCTCGTCGCCCACGCCACCTGGAACGGCGGGGCAGCCGTGTTCGCCACCCTCGGGCCTGTCATCGCCGTCAAGGAACTCGGCGGCGACGGCGCCTGGATCATGATCGCCCAGGCCGGCGCCGTCGGCCTCCTCCTCGGATCGCTCCTGTCCGGTCGGGCCCGCCCCCGCCGCCCGGTCCTCACGGGCAACCTGGCCCTGACCACGTACGTCCTGCCGCTGGCGCTGCTCGCCCTGCACGCCCCGGCACCGGCGGTCGCCGCCGCTTTCGGCGTCGCCCTCGTCGCCCTCGGCTTCTTCAACCCCCTCTGGGAGACCGTGGTCCAGACGGCCGTTCCCGAGGCGGTCCTCGCCCGCGTCACCTCGTACGACTGGCTGCTCTCGCTGGCCGCGATGCCCCTCGGCTACGTCCTCGCCCCGCTCGCCGCCGACGCCTGGGGCGAGGCGACCCCGCTGTGGATCGCGGCGGCGGCCGTGGGCCTGGCCTGCGTGGCCACGGCGGGGGTGCCCGGCGTGCGGCAGTTCACGCTGAACACCCCTGCCAACGCCCCTGCCGCAGACGTCAGTTCACCAGATCCGCACCGTCGTCCGTCAGCTCCACGTCGTACACCAGCGGACCGTCCCCGACGGTGATGTGGCGGGCGCGCGGCGCCACTCCGTGCGCCGTCACCGCCAGGACGTACGCCCCCGGCGCGGGCACCGACACGATGTACGAGCCGTCGGCGAGGGACGTGACGCGGTCGATCTGGCGGCCGCCCCTGGAGACGAGGGTCAGGGAGGCGCCGGCCAAGGGGGCGCCGTCGGGCGTGCGCAGGAATCCGTGGACCACCGTGGCTCCGCCGGTGCCGCTGCTCTCCATGGGCTCCGCGGTCTTGATGAGGCCGGCGCTCTTGACGGGCTCGGTCGGCGGTGCGGCGGGCGGTTCGGCCGCCTCCACGGCCAGGTGCGGGAGCCGGCGGTCCAGCCAGTCCGGCAGCCACCAGTTGGAGCGGCCGAGGAGATGCATCGCCGCCGGGACCAGCGCCGTACGCAGGATGAACGCGTCGAGCGCGACCGCGGCGGCCAGCCCGATGCCCGCCATCGCGCCCTCCATGTCGCCGCTCAGGACGAACGCGGAGAACACGCAGATCATGATGAGGGCCGCGCAGTTGATGACCCGGCTCGTCTCGGCGAGGCCGACGCGCACGGCCCGCGCGTTGTCCCCGGTGTGCACCCACTCCTCGTGCATCCGGCTCACCAGGAACACCTGGTAGTCCATCGAGAGGCCGAACAGCAGCGACAGCATGATCACCGGCAGGAACGCGGTGATCGGCCCCTCCTTCCCGATGCCGAGGAACTCCGTCCCCCAGCCCCACTGGAAGACCGCCACCAGGACGCCGAACGACGCGGCCGCCGCGATCAGGTTCATCAGCGCGGCCGTGAGCGGCACGACGAACGAGCGGAACGCGATCAGGAGCAGCAGGAAGCCGAGCCCGATGATGGCGCCCACGAAGTAGGGCAGCCGGTCGCCGGTCACCGACGCGAAGTCCTTGAAGACGGCCGTCACCCCGCCGACATGCGCCTCGACACCGGCTTCCGGGATCACATCGTCCCGCAGCCGGTCGATGAGCCGGTCCGTCCCGACGGACTGCGGTGACGTCTTCGGCACGACCTGGATGACCGTGATGCCCCCGGCGGGCGGGGCCGCGGCGGCCTGCGCGACGTCGTCCGTCGCACGGATCGTCCTGACCAGCTCCGTCGTGTCGGCGCCGCCCGGCACGACGACCTGAAGCGGTCCGTTGAAGCCGGGCCCGAAGCCCTCCGCGAGCAGGTCGTACGCCTGCCGGGTCGTCGTCGACTCCTGGTTGTTGCCCTGGTCGGTGGCGCCGAGCCGCAGCGACAGTACGGGCAGCGCGAGGACCGCCATGACCACCAGCGCCATCGCCGCGATCGAGCGCGGGCGCTTTTGCACATACGCCGACCAGCGCGCCGCGGGACCGCTCGCCTCGGCGGGATCGGGCCCCGCCGCCGCGAGCTTGCGCCGCTGCTTGCGGCTGAGGACGCGCGGCCCGAGCAGGCCGAGGAGCGCGGGCAGGAGGGTGACCGCCGCCAGGACGCTGAGCACGACAGTGAGGGACGTGGCGATGACGACACCGTCCAGGAAGCGCAGGTTCATCACCAGCATTCCGGCGAGCGCGATGCACACAGTGGCGCCCGCGAACAGGACCGCGCGCCCCGACGTGTTGAGGGCGCGCACCGCCGACTCCTCCGGTTCGAGCCCTCGCTGGATGCCGCGCCGGTGCCGGGTGACGATGAAGAGCGCGTAGTCGATGCCGACCCCGAGACCGATCAACGAGCCGAGCAGCGGGGCCACTTCGGGCACGTTCGTCACGTGACTGAGCAGCATCGTTGCCATCATTGCGCTGCCTACGCCCACGATCGCCACGACGATCGGAAGCAGCATCGCGAAGAGCGAGCCGAAGGCCAGGAAGAGCACGACGGCCGCCGCCGCGATGCCGACCACCTCGGAGACGCCGGTGGGCGGCTCCTGGATACGGGTGATGGCCTGGCCGCCCAACTCGACCTGGAGTCCGTCGCGTTCTGCGCCCTGAGCCGTGTCGACGACCTTCTGAACGAGGTCCTTGGGCACCTCGTTCGCCTGGTCGGTGAAGGTGATCTGCGCGTAGGCGGTGCGGCCGTCGCGGCTGATCTGCGCGGCGCCGGTCTTCTCGTAGGGGCCGGCGACCTCGCCGACGCCCCGCATTCCGGCGATCTCCTTCAGCGCGGGCTCGATCCGGGACCGCACGGCCGCGTCCGTCACCGGCCCCGCGTCGCCGGACGACGCCCGCCACACCACGGTGTCCGTGTCGCCCGAGCTCTGCGGGAACGCCTTCGTCATCAGGTCGTACGCCTGCTTGGAGTCCGTGTCGGGGAGGGAGAACACATTCGAGTAGTCGGTGCCCGCCGAGGTGCCCGCGGCCCCCAGGCCGAACAGTGCCCCCACCCACAGCACCAGGACCACCAGGCGGTGCCGGTAGCACCACCGTGCCAATGCCGTCACGATTGCCACTCCTTCGGTCTTCCCCCGGGCCTTCCTCGGCCTCAGCATCCGGGGACGCGGGCGCGCGGCGGGACGGCGTGGCCATGACTCTCAAGGAACTCCAAGGGGGCGAACAGGTCCGAGCGGGGGCGGGCCCGCCGATACTGGACGTATGAACGCTGGGGGTATGAGTGCTGGGCATGTGAACTCGGGGCCCGTGAACTCGGGGCACGCGGACGCCGGTTCCGTGAGTGCTGGGCCCGCGAGCACTGGGCCCGCGAGCACTGGGCCCGTGAACAACGCGGAAGACCCCGTGGGAGCCACCGTGCTCATCGTCGAGGACGAGCCGAGCATCGCCGACGTCCTCGCGATAGCCCTGCGCTACCACCGCTTCCAGGTCATGACCGCGGGCACCGTCCGCGAGGGCCTCGCCCTCGCCACACGCACCCGGCCCGACGCCGCGCTCCTCGACGTGATGCTCCCCGACGGCGACGGCCGGGCCCTCGGGCGCGAACTGCGCGCCCGCAGGCCCGATCTGGCCCTCGTCTTCCTGACCGCGCGCGACGCACCCGCCGAGATCGTGGGCGCGCTCGGCTTCGGCGACGACTACATCACCAAGCCGTTCAACATCGACGAGGTCGTGGCCAGGCTGGGCGCCGTCCTGCGCCGCACCCGGCCCGCCGACGTCCTGCCCGAACGCCCCCCGCTGCGCTACGGCGACCTCGAACTCGACGAGACGGCCTACACCGTGCACCGCTCGGGCCGCACGGTCCAGCTCACGCCCACCGAGTACGCGCTCCTGCGCTTCCTCGTGCGCAACGGCGGCCGCGTCGTACCCAAGGAACAACTCCTGCGTCACGTATGGCAGTACGAGCACACCGCGGAGTCGACCGTCGTCGAGACGTACATCAGCTACCTGCGGCGCAAACTCGAAGCGCTGGGGCCGCCGTTGATCACGACGCGGCGGGGGGTCGGGTACGGGCTTGCGGGTGGGGCGTGAGGCGGGGGCGGGGGCACGTGCCTGGTCGGAGTCGGCGGTTCCACTCCCTGCGCGCCAAACTCACCCTCGTCAACGTGGCGCTGCTCGCCCTCGGCATCGTCGCCGCGACCGCCGTCAGCCTCATGGGCATGCGCCACTACCTCCTCGCGAACGTCGACGCCGAGCTGACGTCGTCCCGCACCTCGCTCCAGCGCACCGGTCTCACCCTCAAGCAGATCGAGTCGCTCAGCGAACTGGGCATCGCCCTCGACAAACTCTCCCCGGGCCCCCACTCCACCGATTCCGGGGCGAGTTCACTGCCGCGCAACGAAACCGTGTTCGTGGCCGTCGACCGGGCCGGCGAGCCCATCACCGTAGGCACCCTGCGCCCCACCGCCCGCCAGCGCGATCTCGCCTCCGCGGTCGACGATCCGAAGGCGCTCGCCACCGCCGACGAGCCGCGCGACGTCACCGTGCACGGCGACCCGTACCGCGCGGTGGGCGCCCGACTCGCCGACGGCACGACCGTGCTGCTCGCCACCTCGACGGCCAGCGTCCAGACCGGCATCCACAAGGCCCTCAGGCTCGACATCGCCCTCGGCACGGGCCTGCTCGCGCTGCTCGCCGTCCTCACGATGATCGGTGTCAGCCACCGGATGCGGCCCCTCGAAGACATGGTCGAGACCGCGTCGGCCATCGCCGACGGCGACCTCGCACGGCGCGTGCCGCCGCACCACGACACCGCCCTGGAGGTCGAACAGCTGCGGCTCGCCCTCAACTCCATGCTCCACCAGGTCGAAACGGCCTTCGAGACCCGCGAGCGCAGCTCCGCCCAGCTCCGGCGGTTCGTCGCCGACGCCTCCCACGAACTGCGCACCCCACTTGCGGCGATCCGCGGCTACCTCCAGCTCTACGACAAGGGGATGCTCCGTGACCCGGCCGAACGCGCCCGCGCCCTGGGCCGCGTCCACGCCGAGGCCGACCGCATGGGCCGACTCGTCGACGAACTCCTCACCCTGGCCCGCCTCGACCAGGGACCCGAACTGCGTCTGCGGAACGTCGACCTGAGCCGGCTGGTCCGCGAGGCGGCCGACGACCTGCGCGTACAGCAGCCGGACCGCCCGGTCCACGTCGCCGCGGACGGCGCGCTGCTCGTGCGCGCCGACGAGTCGGGCCTGCGCCAGATCCTCGGGAACCTCCTCGCCAACGTACGTACCCATACGCCGGAGGACGCCCCCGTCAGCGTCTGCCTCGAACGCGCGGACGGGACGGTGCGGCTGAGCGTGGCCGACGAGGGGCCCGGGCTCGCCGAGGAGGACGCGGCACGGATCTTCGACCGCTTCTTCCGTGCGGGCGGGGGTGCCGGCAGCGGTCTGGGCCTGGCGATCGTGCAGGGGGTGGTGTCGGCGCACGGCGGCGAGGTGTCGGTGCGGACGGCTCCGGGGGCGGGGGTGCGGGTGACTGTGGTGCTGCCGGGGGGCGGGGGGCCGGTGGGTGAAGCTGTCGATGAGGCGGTGGGTGAGGCCGTGGGTGAGGCTGTGGCTGAGGGGGTTCCTGTGGGTGGTGTCTCGTCGGAGCCGGTCAGATCCAGCCGAGCTGCCACAACCGGAACACCCCGGTCCCGTCCGACAGATACTGCCCGCCGGTGACGTCCTCCGTACTGAGCACGTACTCCTTGCGCTGCCACAGGGGAATGATCGGGACGTCGCGTGCGACCGCTTCCTGGAGCTTGCGGAAGTCGCCCATGGTGCGGCTGCGGTCCTCGTACTGCTGACTGGCCTGGATCAGGCCGTCGACCTCTTTACTGCTGTATCCGTTGTGCATGCCGGACCCGGTGCGCACGAGCTGCGCGGTGAACGTGTCCGGATCGGGGAAGTCCGGCAGCCAGCCCACCGCGTACGCGTCGAGCTTCCCGCTCGCGTACCGCGTCTGGAAGTCGGTCCACTCGTAGTAGCGCAGGCTCACCTTGAACAGCCCGCTCGCCTCCAGCTGCCGCTTGATCTCCTTCGCCTCGGACGCGGACGCGGCGCCGCGCGAGTACGCGAACGCGAAGCGGACCGGCGCGCTCACCCCGGCCTCCTGGAGCAGCGTGCGCGCACGGGCGGCGTCCGGCTTCGGATACGCGTCGAAGAACGCGGTCGTGTGCCCGGTGATGCCGCGCGGGATCAGGGAGTAGAGGGAGTCGACGGTGCCTTGGTACGTCGAGGCGACCAGACGGTCCCGGTCGAGGAGCGTGGCGAGGGCCTGTCGCACCCGGCGGTCGTGCAACGGGCGGCCCGTCCGCACATTGAGGACGAGATTCCGGGTCTCCGCGCTGTCGACCTCGGTGAGCCGCTCCCCCTTGTTACCCGGCGTGTACGAGGCGAGCAGCGCGGGCGGCAGCTGCCGAGCGGCGACGTCGACCGAACGCGCCTTCCAGGCGGATTCGAGGGCGGCCGAGTCCTTGAAGTAGCGCAGGGTGGTGGGCTTGCCGACGCTCTGGACCGCACCCAGGTAGTGGGAGTTGGGGACGAGCTTCGCCTGCTTGCCCGGCGTGTACGAGCTGAGGCTGTAGGGGCCGGTGCCGTCGACGCGGGTACGGGTGCGCAGGCTGCGCGCCGGGTACTGGGTGCTGTCGACGATGGAACCGGCGCCCGTGGCGACCTTGAACGGGAACGTCGCGTCGGGCGAGGACAGCTGGAAGGTCACCGTCCGCGCCCCGCTCGTCTCGACCTTGCCGAGCGTGTCGAGCAGGGTGGCGGGGCCCACCGGCGAGTTGATGGCCTTGACCCGGTCGAAGGAGAACTTCACGTCCTTGGCCGTGACCGCGCGACCACTCGGGAACTTCAGCCCGTCACGCAGCTCACAACGGTAGGTGAGCAGCCCCTGGCCGACGAAACCGCAGTGCTTCGCAGCATCCGGCACGGGCGTGGCGCCACCCGCGTCGAACGTGAGGAGTGACTGGAACACGTTGCTGTACAGCGCCCATGACCCGGCGTCGTACGCACCGGCCGGATCGAGCGACGTCACGGCGTCGGTCGTCCCGACGCTGATCGTCTTCCCCTGCTCGTCCCGTTCCGGAAGCAGCTGCCAGGCGCCGGCTCCGGCGGCGGCAAGCACTATGAACGTGGCACATACCCGCATGCGAATCGACCGCATCGCGCCCCTCCCCAGTGACGTGGATCACTGAATCACAGGAGTTTGAGCTGTGGGAAGAGGAGGTGATGAGGTTTTGAAGACCTTGAGGCCACCTGTGAGCAACTTGTGGGCAAGGGGGTTTCGAGCCTGTTTCGGGGCGGGGTCTTCTGGGGGGACGGGGGGGGGGAGGCTGGCAGGCGTCTTTGGGGGGGCGGCGGGCTTTCGGGGCTGTGGCTTTTTTGGGGGGCCGGGGAGAGCTCTCCCCGGCCCCCCACTTCACGCCTGCTTCGACGCCAGCTCGACGACCGTGATGTCCGAGGGCGCGCCCACCCGGACGGGCGGGCCCCACGCGCCGGCGCCCCGGCTCACGTACAACTGCGTGTCGCCGTACCGCTCCAGGCCCGCGAGCGTCGGATTCGCTGCGTCGGCGATGAAGTTGCCCGGCCAGAGCTGGCCGCCGTGGGTGTGACCCGACAGCTGGAGGTCGACGCCGTGCTTCACCGCCTCGTGGATCATCACGGGCTGGTGGGCGAGGAGAACGACGGCGCGGCCGGGGTCGCGGTCGCCGAGCGCCTTGTCGTAGTCAGGCCCGTCGCCGTAGTTCTCGCCCGTCACGTCGTTCACACCGGCCAGGTCGAACGCGCCCATCTCTGCACGCGCATTCTCCAGAGGCCGCAGACCGAGCTCACGGACGTGCTCGACCCACGGCTCGGCACCCGAGAAGTACTCGTGGTTGCCCGTCACGAAGTACGTGCCGTGGCGGGCCCGCAGTCCCGCGAGCGGCGCGACGGCCGGCGCCAGGTCCTCGACACTGCCGTCGACCAGGTCTCCGACGACCGCGATGAGGTCGGGCTGCGTGGAGTTGATCCTGTCGACCACCTTCTGGGCGAACCCCCGCCCCAGAACCGGTCCCAGATGGATGTCGCTGACGACCGCGATCCTGAACCCGTGCGCCGAACGCGGCAGCCGGGCCAGCGGAACCGTGACCCGCTTCACCTTGGGCCCGCGCAGCACGCCGTACGCACCGTTCCCGACGATCCCGGTGGCCGCGACGACCGCGGCACCACCGACGACGCGAGAGACGAAGAGCCGACGCGAGGGCTCGGGCGCGCCCGGGGACGCATCGGGCTTGGGCGTGTTGGCACTGGTGTTGGCGTTGGCACTGGTGTTGGCGTTGGCGTTGGTGGGGGGCGACGACGCGGCGGCTGGCTCGTCTGGCTCGCGCGTCGGAACCAGTACGGGCTCCGGCAAGGGCCCCGCCTCCGCGCCGCCCGGCGCGGACCTGCGGTCGAGGAAACGCCGCAGCAGGGGGCGCACCACGTCACCCACCAGGACCGCGAGCACCAGATAGATGGAGAAGGCCATCCACAGGAACCCGGGCCAGGACAGGACCTGCTGCAGCCAGAACGGCGCACCGGCCCGCTCGCTCGCCACCGCCGCGAACATGAGCAACGGCCCCAACACGAACACGACCGTGCCCACTCGCCGCGCGAGACCAGCCCGAGCCGTGGTGTCGCGCACCAGGCGGCGCCACGCGTACCAGTGCAGACCGGCGAACGCCGCGAGCGACGCAAGCCCTGCGATCACTAATACGGCGATCACGACGCCGCTCCCCCCGTTGCGTTCATCGCGGTGTCCGTTGCGGTGTTCTTCACGTCACGCCCGACGCAGGGCGCGCAGTCCGCGGAACCCGATGACCCCAACCACCGTCCCCAAGACAAAGGAGACAACGGCGAGCGTCAGATGCACCCAGAAGTAGGCGGTCGGGTCGCCGGCGTCGTCGAAGGCAAGCCCGCTCCCGTCCTTCCACAGGTTCTTGACGAAAGTGACCCAGATGACCCAGCTCCAGACACCGAAGGCGAGCAGGAACCAGGAGACGGGGCGGCTGAGCTTCATACCCTCAGTATCGCCAGTCCTCCGTCCGCACCGCCGCCGGGGTGGGGAGCAGGAGACACAGGACACCTCGGCGCAGACCTACGGGCCCCAGCCATGTACGTTCACGACCGTGCCTGCCTCGAATGAGTCGTATTTCACGACCGCCTCTGCCAAGACCGAGTCTCGTTTCGAGCGTTCCGGTCTGAAGCGTTCCGGCCCTCGGCGTGCCCGGCGCTGGTCCGCCGCAGCCGCCACGGTCGCCGCCTCCGCCACTCTCGTCTCGTTCTGCTGCGGATCGCCCGCACTGGCAGACGACAAGCCGGGGTCTTCCAAGGGCAAGGCGAAGCCGCCGGCCTCGATGTCGACGGTGGGCGGCGCCCAGCTGGGCAAGCCGGGCACACAGGTGAATCTGGCGAACGGCGCCCCCGTCCTGCCCAAGGATCTGAGCGCGCGCTCCTGGATCGTCACGGACGCCGAGTCGGGCCAGGTACTCGCCTCGCACAACGCGCACTGGCGCCTGCCCCCCGCCAGCACCCTCAAGATGCTCTTCGCCGACACGGTCCTCCCCAAGTTCCCCAAGACGCAGACGCACAAGGTCGTCCCTTCCGACCTGGCCGGCATCGGCGATGGCTCCAGCATGGTCGGCGTCAAGGAGGACTACACCTACACCGTCCACGACCTGTGGCTCGGCGTGTTCCTCCGCTCCGGCAACGACGCGGTCCACGTCCTGTCCGCCCTCAACGGTGGTGTCCCGCAGACCGTCAAGGACATGCAGTCCCACGCCGACGAGCTCCAGGCCCTCGACACCCACGTGGTCAGCCCCGACGGCTACGACGCCCCCGGCCAGGTCTCCTCCGCCTACGACCTCACTCTCTTCGCCCGCTCGGGCCTGCAGAAGAAGGACTTCCGCGAGTACTGCGCGACGGCGACCGCGAAGTTCCCCGAGTCACAGAAGAAGGGCAAGACCACCAGCTCCTTCCAGATCCAGAACACCAACCGGCTCATCACCGGCGACATGGGCCTCGATCCCTACAAGGGCATCGCCGGGGTCAAGAACGGCAACACCACCAACGCCGGTGCCACCTTCACCGGAGTCGCCGAACGCAACGGCAAGGTCCTCCTCGTCACCGTCATGAACCCCGACTCCGGCGAGAACCAGGCCGTCTACCAGGAGACGGCCCGTCTCCTCGACTGGGGTTTCAAGGCCGACGGCAAGGTCACCCCGGTGGGACAGCTCGTCGCGCCCCAGAGCGCCGACACCGGCGGCTCCGACGGCTCCTCCGCCAGCCCGAAGGGCGACAAGGGAGCTGCGGCACCCGGCAAGGCGTCGACCGCCCACGCCTCCGTCCAGAACGGCTCCAGCGGCGTGGGTACCGCCCTGGCCATCGCAGGCGGCGCCCTCCTCCTCCTGGCCGCGGCCGCCTTCCTCGTCAACCGCCGCTGGCCCCTGCCCGAACTGGTACGCCGCCTCCCCCGACGCTGACGGGCCCGCCCGGTGCGCCCCCTCTGTCCCGCTCAAGTGCACCGGCGCCGTCTGTCTCAGGCGGCGCCGGCCCGCGCCACCCCCGGCGGTTGCGCCCCCGGCTCGGCCTCGTCCAGTACCTCCGAATCGGGCCTCCCCCGCGTGGCCGTCCAGGCCGCGCAGAACAACAGCAGCTTCGCCGTGAAGTTGATCCACAGCATCAGGGCCACCGGCGTACCGAACGCCCCGTACATGCTCTTCGAAGCCACCTCCTTCATATAGCTGCCGAGCAACAGCTTCAGCAGCTCGAACCCCGCCGCCCCGATCAGCGCCGCCGTCAACAGCTCCCGCCGATGCGGGTGAACACCCGGCAGCAACGTCAGGACATAGAGCAGCAGCAGGAAGTCCGCGAGCACAGCGATCGCGAACGCCACCGCCCTGAGCAGCGCCCCGCCCCATCCGTCATGGACGATGCCGAGCTGGCCCGCCGTCCACCCCACTGCGGTCGAGGCGAGCATCGACGCCGCCAGCGAGGCGAGCCCGGCCCCACCCAGCCCCACCAGAACCCCGGCGTCCGTGACCTTGCGCATGACCGGGTTCTCGTCCGGGGCCTCCAGCTCCCAGACGGCGCGCAGGCACTCTCTTATCGAGCCGACCCACCCGATGCCGGTGAAGAGCAGCAACGCCCCCGCCACCAGACCCACCGTGCCCGCGTTCGCGACGAGCGACCCGAGGTCCAACTGGTCGGAGATGCCGGGCACCTGCTCCGCGATCTTGTCCTGGAGCGTCTTCTGCCGCTCCGCGCTGAGTGTGCCGGCCGCAATCGCCGCGGCCACGGTCAGCAGCGGGAACAGCGCCAGGAAGCTGATGAACGTCATCGCCGCCGCGAGCCGCGTCCAGTGCACCTGGTCGAGCCGCTCGTAGGCGCACCACGCGTGCGTACGCATGAGCCGTACGACGATCGGCCCGACGCCGGGGAGTCTCTTCAGCCAGTCCATGATCCGAGCCTGCCCTCCCTGACCGTTCTCGCACGTCTCGCCGGAATCGCCGCCCTGAAGACCAGGGTCCGAGTACCCCAGAACCGCAGAGCCGTGGCCAGCATCATGCCCACCCCCGCCCCGGACACCGTGTCCGCGCGCTGCGACGTGAGCCCCAGCCCGTAGTGCGACACGGCGATACACAACAGCTGCACCAGAGCCCCCGCAACATTGACCGCGAAGAACACCCCGTACTGCCGCACCCGTGACACCTCGGCCACCGCCCGGCGATAGGTACCGAGCGCGTTCCCCACGTACGCGACCGTGCAACCGGCAAGGAACGAAAGCGACTTGGCGGCGATCGGATCCCACCCCACCGGCCCTCTCAGCCACACGAAGATCCCCAGGTCGGCGACGTACGCGCAGCCCCCCACAACCGCGAACCCCACCAGCTCGCGCCCAAGGCTCTTCATCCACCACCGTCCCCGAACCCACCATGACCGCTCCTCCCCCACGCCCCCACGTGCCCCGCCCTCCCGGGACAGGCCTTCCCTCAGCACGCTCTCGCTCGACACGCCCTCACTCGACACGCTTTCGCTCGACACTCACCAGTTGGCGACCTCGAGCCCGTACA
This sequence comes from Streptomyces sp. DS1-CR2, assembly GCF_055760475.1. Classification (NCBI taxonomy): domain Bacteria; kingdom Bacillati; phylum Actinomycetota; class Actinomycetes; order Kitasatosporales; family Streptomycetaceae; genus Streptomyces; species Streptomyces sp. DS1-CR2. The sequence goes on along the minus strand of NZ_CM147085.1, from coordinate 5,396,551 downwards.
TCGCCACCCACACCAGGCCGATCACGACCAGTGCTCTGTCCCGCAGAACGACGTCCTCCGGCTCACCCGCCGTGCCACGGTCGGCGAAGACCGCGTAGCGCAGGACGGCGAGAATGAAAGCCACCATCGACAGCTGTCTCCACGGCAGCAGACTTGTTCTCGCCGCCCCGCCTTCCTCCATGGCCCAGAGGCAGTAGGCGAGAACGGCCACCCCTGCGGCAAGCTGCCAGACGAACCGCAGATAGCCGGTCGTGTACTCCGACAGCAACGCCCGCGTCATCCCGGCCTTCCCGGCCATCTGCACGGCCTCGGAGTACCGCTTGGCCGACACCATGAACAGCGCCCCGAACCCCGTCGTGATCAGAAACCACCGCGACAGGGGAATCCCCAGCGCGAGCCCGCCGATCATGGCCCGCATCAGGAACCCGGTGGTCACCACGACAAGATCGACGACGAGAACGTGCTTGAGACTGATGCAGTACGCCAGTTGCATCCCGACGTAGGCGGTCAGCAGCACCGCCGTCATCGGGGTGCACAGGGCCGCGGCCACCAGCGGCGCGAGAACCGCGAGCCCGCCCCCGACCGCATAGGCCATCGCCACCGGAACGTGCCCTGCGGCCACGGGCCTGTTCCGCTTGACCGGGTGCGCCCGGTCCGCCTCGGCGTCCCGCGCATCATTGATCAAATACACGGCGGAGGCAGCGGCCGTGAACAGCAGGAAGACCATGACCAGTTGTGCCGCCGCATGCCACGAAAACAGCTCACCGGCCGACGCGGGCGCGGCCACAACGAGCACGTTCTTCACCCATTGCCGCGGCCTCGCCGTCTTCAACAAGCCGGCCGGCAGGCCGAGCTTCGTCGCCGCGCGCGGCCCCGGCACCGACTGCCCCCGCGGCCGGTCCAACAACGTCGTGGGCGCCCCGTGCCGCGCCTGTTCGGAGGCATGCGCCAACGACGTCCCGTCTTCCGCTCTCCCCGCCCCCGCGTCCATCGCGTTCCCCACCCCTTCTCTTCGCTCAGTCCGTTCCGTCATCGCCGAATACCCCCGGCCACCCAATGAGCGCCGAGCCGCGCGGCGACCGCCCCGAGTGCAGCCCCCGCGGCCACGTCCGACGGGTAGTGCACCCCGACGACCATGCGCGAGACGCACATCGCCGCCGCCAAAGGCGGGACGAGCCGCGCCCCCACCGGCCTCAACGCCCCGTACGCCACCGCCGCAGCGGCGGCCGAAGCCGCGTGCGAGCTGGGGAAGGAATGCCGCCCCGCCGTCCGCACAAGTGGTTCCACACCGATCTCCGCGCCCGGCCGCGGCCTCCGGACGACCCGCTTGACCCCCATGCTGGCCAGGTGCGCCGCGGCGGTCAGCGCCGTACCGCGCAGCCACGCCTCTCGCCGCTCCCGGTCGACCGCTGCACCCAGCAGCCCCGCGCCCAGCCAGAGCGCCCCGTGCTCCCCGCTCCAGGACAGTGCGCGCGCGGCCACTGCCACGCGCCGGTCCGTACCGCAGTCGCGCAATGCCGACAGCAATCGGCGGTCCATGTCGTCCACGAGGCTCACTCTGCGGGCCAGAGCCCCCATAACTCAGACAATTTGGTGTGACATCCACTCAATCACCCATTTCGGTGAGAGCTTGGTTCGTTTGGGGCGAAAGCCCTATCTATGGGCGATACGGTCGCATTCATGGCTGCCGATCCCACTCCCCCCGCTGCCCGCACACCCACCGCCGCCCCCGGCGCCACACCCCCCGGCCCAGCCGCCCCAGCCGTGCCTCTCACCCCTGCACCCACGCCTGCGCCCGTCTCCCCGGCCGTCCCAGCACACAGCGCTCCCCCCACCGCTTCGCCTCCCCCCGACGCCGCCCACGACGGTCCCTCCGGCGGTATCTTCGACACCGTCCCCGTGACCGGCTGGGGCCGCACCGCCCCCACCGCCGCCCGCATCGTGCGCCCCCGCTCCTACGCTGAAGCGGCAGCCATGGTCCGTGCGTGCGGGACGCCGGGCCACCGGGGCAACATCGCCCGTGGCCTGGGCCGGGCCTACGGAGACGCGGCACAGAACGCCGGCGGCAGCGTCCTGGACATGACCGGCCTGGACCGCATTCATGCGATCGACGCGTCCGGCGGGACCGTCCTGTGCGACGCGGGCGTCTCGCTGCACCGCCTGATGGAAGTCCTCCTCCCTCTGGGCTGGTTCGTCCCCGTGACCCCCGGAACCCGCTACGTCACGGTCGGCGGCGCGATCGGCGCCGATATCCACGGCAAGAACCACCACGTCTCGGGCTCGTTCTCTCGCCACGTCCTCGCCCTGGAACTGCTCACGGCCGACGGTGAGGTGCGGATCGTCGAGCGCGGCAGCGAGCTCTTCGACGCCACGACCGGCGGCATGGGGCTCACCGGGATCATCCTCACCGTCACCCTCCAACTCCTCTCTGTCGAAACCTCGTTCATGTCGGTCGACACCGAACGTGTCGTTGACCTCGACGACTTGATGGCCCGCCTCACCGAGACCGATCACCTCTACCGCTACTCAGTCGCCTGGATCGACCTCCTGGCCCGCGGCGCCTCGATGGGCCGCTCGGTACTCACACGCGGTGATCACGCCCCGCTGGACGCCGTTCCCGCACGGGCCCGCAAGGCGCCACTGGCATTTCACCCCGGGCAGCTCCCAGCACCGCCCGGATTCGTGCCCGAGGGGCTCCTGGGCCGGAGGACCGTCGGCCTCTTCAACGAGCTCTGGTACCGCAAGGCCCCTACGTCACGCGTCGGCGAGATCCAGAAGCTCTCCTCGTTCTTCCACCCTCTCGACGGCGTACCGCACTGGAATCGCATCTATGGGCGCAGTGGATTCGTCCAGTACCAATTCGTCGTCGGATACGGCCAGGAGGAAGCGCTTCGCCGCATCGTGCAGCGCATCTCCGAGCGGCGGTGCCCCTCCTTCCTGGCAGTCCTCAAGCGCTTCGGCGACGGGGATCCCGGCTGGCTTTCCTTTCCCATGCCCGGCTGGACGCTGGCCCTCGACATTCCCGCGAACCTGCCGGGACTCGGCACGTTCCTCGACGAACTAGATGAGGAGGTGGCCGCGGCGGACGGACGCGTCTACCTCGCCAAGGACGCGCGGCTAAGGCCCGAACTGCTCTCGACGATGTATCCCCGACTCGACGAATTCCGCGCCCTGCGAGCCCAGTTGGACCCGCGAGGCGTGTTTCGCTCGGATCTGTCCCGGCGCCTCGGACTCTGAATGGATCGGGAACGAGTGCCACGACCAGGGCCCTCGCACATCCCGGCAATCGCTCCCCCACATCGCGCGCACGTCGTACTCCCCTCGCCCGGCACGGCCCCTCCGCACCGATTCACCTTTGGTACACCGCTCGGGCCGTCCGGGTTCCCATCCCGCCCCCACCGATTTCAGTCCCGCCTATTTGGAGTTCGGTTCTCATGAAGGACGCCTTCGGCACCCCCCAGTCCCTGCTCGTCCTCGGCGGCACCTCCGAGATCGCCCTCGCCACCGCCCGACGCCTCGTGGCGCGGCGGACCCGAACGGTGTGGCTGGCCGGCCGCCCGTCCCCCGCCCTCGACCGTGCGGCGGCCGAACTCCGCGACATGGGCGCCGACGCCCGTACCGTCGCCTTCGACGCGCTCGACTCCGAAGCCCACGAGGTGACGCTGGGCAAGGTGTTCGCCGAGGGCGACATCGACATGGTGCTGCTGGCGTTCGGGATCCTCGGCGACCAGGCCCGCGACGAGGACGAGCCACTGTCCGCGGTGCGCGTCGCGCAGACCAACTACACCGGCGCGGTATCGGCGGGCCTCATCTGCGCCCGCGCTCTGCAGTCCCAGGGCCACGGCTCGCTGGTGGTGCTCTCGTCGGTCGCGGGTGAGCGGCCGCGCCGGTCCAACTTCATCTACGGGTCGAGCAAGGCCGGTCTGGACGCCTTCGCGCAGGGCCTCGGCGACGCGCTCCACGGCACCGGCGTGCATGTGATGGTCGTGCGCCCCGGCTTCGTACGGTCAAAGATGACGGCGGGCATGACGGAAGCGCCGATGGCCACCACGCCGGAAGCGGTCGCGCAGGCGATCGAGACGGGGCTCAGGCGCCGGTCGGAGACCGTGTGGGTGCCGGGGGCGCTGCGCATGGTGATGTCGGCGCTGAGGCATGTTCCGCGTCCGGTGTTCCGGCGCCTGCCGATGTAAGCCGCGTCGGACAGCGGACGGACGACTCGCTTCGCCTCAGCGAGCCGGCTGTCGGCCCCGCTTCGAACGGTCGGGACCCTGCGCGGGCACGGCCGGGCCGCCGAAGGGGAACTCGCGCAGCTTGCGCCAGATACCGTCGGCGCCCTGCTCGTACAGCGCGAATCCGGTGCACTGCCAGGCCGCCTCATATCCGGCGAGGTCCTCGTATGCCCGGTCCATCGCTTCCTCCGCGATGCCGTGCGCCACCGTGACGTGCGGGTGATAGGGAAACTGCAGCTCGCGCGCGACCGGACCCGACGCGTCACGTACCTGCTTCTGCAGCCATGTGCAGGCCTCGGCGCCCTCCGCGACCTGTACGAACACAACAGGAGACAGCGGACGGAAGGTTCCCGTCCCCGCGAGCCGCATCGCGAAGTTCCGCCCCGCGGCGGCGACCTCCTCGAGATGGGCCTCGATCGAAGGCAGCGACCCGTCCTCAACCTGGGTCGGCGGGAGCAGAGTGACGTGCGTGGGGATGCCGTGCGCCGCGGGGTCACCGAAGCCCGTGCGCCGCTCCTGGAGCTGGCTGCCGTGTGGCTCCGGGACCGCGATCGAAACGCCGATCGTTACGGTCCCCACGTCGTACTCCTGTCGTCGTGCGGTGGGCGGGTGGCGGTAAGGCCGTTCAGGCCGGGCTGGGGCTCAGTGCTTCGCGGGCAGCAGCCCGACCTTGTCGTATGCCTGGGCGAGGGTTTCGGCGGCGACAGCACGCGCCTTCTCCGCGCCCTTGGCCAGGATCGAGTCGAGCGTCTCCGGGTCGTCCAGGTACTCCTGGGTACGGGTCCGGAACGGTGTCACGAAGTCCACCATGACCTCTGCCAGGTCCGTCTTGAGCGCACCGTACATCTTGCCCTCGTAGTTCTGCTCCAGTTCCGGGATACCTGTGCCGGTGAGGGTGGAGTAGATGGCGAGGAGGTTGCTGACGCCCGGCTTGTTCTCCGGGTCGAACCGGATCACGGTGTCGGTGTCGGTGACCGCGCTCTTGACCTTCTTGGCGGTGATCTTCGGCTCGTCGAGAAGGTTGACGAGCCCCTTCGGCGTCGACGCCGACTTGCTCATCTTGATCGACGGGTCCTGGAGGTCGTAGATCTTCGCCGTCTCCTTGAGGATGTACGGCGCCGGGACCGTGAAGGTCTCACCGAAGCGGCCGTTGAAGCGCTCGGCGAGGTCGCGCGTCAGCTCGATGTGCTGACGCTGGTCCTCTCCTACAGGCACCTGGTCGGCCTGGTAGAGCAGGATGTCCGCGACCTGGAGGATCGGGTACGTGAAGAGGCCGACGGTCGCGCGGTCGGCGCCCTGCCTGGCGGACTTGTCCTTGAACTGCGTCATGCGGGAGGCCTCGCCGAAGCCCGTCAGACAGTTCATGACCCAGCTGAGCTGCGCGTGCTCGGGGACGTGGCTCTGCACGAACAGCGTGCAGCGGTCCGGGTCCAGGCCGGCGGCGAGGAGCTGCGCCGCGGCGAGCCGGGTGTTGGCCCGGAGTTCCTTCGGGTCCTGCGGCACGGTGATCGCGTGCAGGTCCACAACCATGTAGAACGCGTCGTGAGACTCCTGCAGCGCCACCCACTGGCGGACCGCGCCGAGGTAGTTGCCGAGGTGGAACGAGCCTGCGGTGGGCTGGATTCCGGAGAGCACGCGTGGACGATCAGAGGCCATGCTCCTCATTGTCTCAGGTGTCTCTCATTGGTTGGAAACAGGTGGGCGACGGGTCCACGACAAGTGCCGAAAGCCTGTACGGAGAGCCGTCGCCCACCCTGCCCGGCGTGTCGCCGGGATCTGGCTCCGAGATCTCCCTTCGGACCTGCCTGCGGAGCGAGTTCGGAAAAACCTGTGCGACGGGTGGGAACCGATGCGCGGGGTGCGGTGTATCAACGATGTGAGGACACAGGGGGAGGTCCTGGAGGGGGGCCGCGTCGTCGACGACGAGCGTGCGGTGGTCGCTCGCGTGCGCGCCGGAGATGTGGAGGCGTACGCGGCGTTGGTGCGCGCCTTCACCGGGCTGGCGCTCCGGGCGGCCCGGGCCCTCGGGGCGGGCGCGGACGCGGAGGACGTGGTGCAGCAGGCCTTTTTCAAGGCCTACTGCGCCCTGGGACAGTTTCGGGACGACTCGTCGTTCAAGCCGTGGCTGCTCGCGATCGTCGCCAATGAGACGAGGAACACAGTGCGCTCGGCGGTGCGACAGCGTTCGGTCGTGGGGCGGGAAGCGACGTTGATAGAGGCCGAGCCGCTGATACCGGAGACCACGGATCCGGCGGTCGCGGCCGTCCACGACGAGCGACGGACGGCATTGCTCGCCGCGCTCGAGGAGCTGAGCGAGGAGCATCGGCTGGTCGTCACGTACCGGTATCTGCTGGAGATGGACGAAGCGGAGACGGCCGAGGCGCTCGGCTGGCCGCGCGGCACAGTGAAGTCGAGGCTCAGCCGCGCGCTGCGGAAGCTGAAGCGGATTCTTCCGGCCGAGCTGGACCCGCGGGAGGGAGGTGATGAGCATGAGTGAGCCGCGCCACGAGGACGACGGGAGCCACGGCCCCGGCAAGGAGCCCGGGCCCCGCGCGGGTCGTGGGCTGCCGGATGAGCTGCGGGCGCTGGGCAGGTCCCTGGACGGTCTGGGCCCAGGCGGCGAGTCGATGGCCGAGCGGGTACTGGCGCAGATACTCGCCGAGTCGGTTCCGGCGCCGGTGGCCGAGCCGGGGGCGGCCCCTGCCCGGGTGCGACTGGCGCGCCGCTGGATACGGAAGCGGTGGCGGATGCTCACTGCGGGGATGTGCGGAGTGCTGACCGTGCTCGTGCTCACGCCTCCGGTGCGGGCCGCGGTCGCCGACTGGTTCGGCTTCGGCGGGGTGGAGGTCCGGTACGACCCCTCGGCCCTGCCGTCGTCCGGTGCTCATGTCCCCGGGTGCGGTACGTCGCTCTCGCTGGGTGAGGCCCGACGAGAAGCCGGATTCGAACCCCTGGTGCCGGACGAGCTGGGGATGCCGGACGCCGTCACGGTGACGCGGGAACCGAAATCGCGATTCTTGATCACGCTGTGCTGGCGCGAGGACGGGCACACGATCCGACTCGACGAGTACCCGGCCCAGCTCGACATCGGGTACACGAAATCGGTGCGTATGCAGCCGCGCTGGGTCGACCTCGGCCCGGATACGGGGCTGTGGTTTGCCCAGCCCCATCTGCTCAGTTTCTGGATGCTCGACGGCAATGGCGACCGGTGGACCCGCTCGGAACGCACCGCGGGCCCGACGCTCCTGTGGACCCGTCGGCAGCAGGTGACCCTCCGCCTGGAGGGAATCGACTCCCAGCAGCGGGCGATGGAGATCGCACGGTCGACACGGAAGCCGGACGCCGTCCGCTGATGTCCGCGGGCTGAGCCGGCGGGCTCCCGCACACCAGAGAACTCACGCGCCAAAGTTGGGAACCCGGTCAGGTCGAGCGGTGTACCAGAAGTGAATCGGCACGGGCGGGCCGCGCCGGGACCAGCTGGGGGAACGGGGAACGCATGCGAACACTACGAAGGCTGGCCGCGCTGACGGTGGCACTGACGGCGGCACTCGCCGCGATGCTGCTGAGCGCGTCAGGGGCGTCGGCCGGCGGACCGACGAGCGTTCTGGTGGTGTCGCCCGAGAGCGGCCAGAGCGCGTCGCTCTACTTCAGTGACCAGAAGTACGGGCCGCTGGAAAGCCTCCTGGGCGAGCCGGACCTGGGCCGACGGGAGGAGCCTCCCGGCTTGGGTATAGGCGCGGGACGTCAGCTCAATGTCACCTGGCTGGTGCACGACGTGCTGCCGTGGCGGGTCGACCGGGTCTATCCGGACTCGCCGGGCACGAAGGACGTCTGGATACACACAGCGACGCACGTGCCGGACTCCTACAACGGGTACTGGCACAAGGCGCAGAAGCCGGCGGAGCTGCGCGCGCTGCTGAAGGACCTCGGAGTCATGGGCAAGCGGTCCCAAAAGGGCGGGAGCCCGATTTTCCCGGCACCGTGGCAGTCGCCCGACCGGTCGAAGGAAGCGCTCGGTAAAGCTCCGGCTCCGGCAGCCGACAGTCGCGATGCTGGGCAGTCCACAGGCGCGCGGGCCTCAGCAGCCCGGGCGGGCGAGGGGACGGACTGGTGGTGGGCGATACCGGGGCTGGCGGCGGGTGCCGCGCTGGCTCTGGTACTGCGGCCGCAGGCCGGCAGGCTGCCGCGTCGTCGCGGGACGGGCGAGACCCCGCCGGACACCGGACCACGGCAGCAGCTGGTCGACTCCTGAGAGTCGCCCTTCAGCTCTCACGGCTGCGAGTACGCACTGACCGGCCCGTGGGTGCGGCTGGTGACGGGCCGGTCAGGAGATCACAGGGTTAGCAGGGTTAGGAGGTCAAGCGATCAGGTGAGGTCGACTTCCGGGTAGAGCGGGAAGCCGCTCAGCAGGTCGGACGCTCGCGTGGAGACCTCGTCGGAGACCTTCTCGTCCAGGATGTGCTGGGCCTTGGAAGGCGCACCCTTGCTGGTGGTGCCCGGTTCGGCGGCGGTGAGCACGCGGTCGATGAGGCCGGCGACCTCGTCCATCTCTGCGATGCCCAGGCCGCGGGTGGTCAGAGCGGGGGTGCCGATGCGGATGCCGGACGTGTACCAGGCCCCGTTGGGGTCGGAGGGGATGGAGTTGCGGTTGGTGACGATGCCGGAGTCGAGGAGCGCGTTCTCGGCCTGGCGGCCGGTGACCCCGTAGGAGGTGGCGACATCGATGAGGTTGAGGTGGTTGTCCGTGCCGCCCGTGACGAGGGTGGCGCCGCGGCGGGTCAGGCCCTCTGCGAGGGCGCGGGCGTTGTCGACGACGGACTGGGCGTAGTCGCGGAACTCGGGGCGGCGGGCCTCGGCCAGGGCCACGGCCTTGGCGGCCATGACGTGGGGCAGCGGACCTCCGAGGACCATCGGGCAGCCGCGGTCGACCTGGTCGGCGAGCGAGTCGTCACAGAGCACCATGCCGCCGCGCGGGCCGCGCAGCGACTTGTGCGTCGTGGTGGTGACGATCTGGGCGTGCGGCACCGGGTCGAAGTCGCCGGTGAGGACCTTGCCGGCGACGAGGCCCGCGAAGTGCGCCATGTCGACCATGAGGGTCGCCCCGACCTCGTCGGCGATCTCGCGCATGATGCGGAAGTTCACGAGGCGGGGGTACGCGGAGTAGCCGGCGATGATGATCAGCGGCTTGAAGTCGCGGGCGGTGGCGCGCAGGGCTTCGTAGTCGACGAGGCCGGTCTGCGGGTCGGTGCCATAGCTGCGCTGGTCGAACATCTTGCCGGAGATGTTGGGGCGGAAGCCGTGGGTGAGGTGGCCACCGGCGTCGAGGGACATGCCGAGCATGCGCTGGTTGCCGAAGGCCTGACGGAGCTCGGCCCAGTCGGCGTCGGAGAGGTCGTTCACGTTGCGGACGCCGGCCAGTTCCAGGGCGGGGGCCTCGACGCGCTGGGCGAGGACGGCCCAGAAGGCGACGAGGTTGGCGTCGATACCGGAGTGCGGCTGGACATAGGCATGGCGGGCGCCGAAGAGCTCGCGGGCGTGTTCGGCGGCGAGGGCCTCGACGGTGTCGACGTTGCGGCAGCCGGCGTAGAAACGGCGGCCGACGGTGCCCTCGGCGTACTTGTCGCTGAACCAGTTGCCCATCGCGAGGAGGGTTGCCGGGGAGGCGTAGTTCTCGCTGGCGATCAGCTTGAGCATCTCGCGCTGGTCGGCGATTTCCTGGCCGATGGCGTCTGCCACGCGGGGCTCGACCGCGCGGATCACGTCGAGGGCGCTGCGGAACGCTACGGATTCGGTGGAGAGGGTGGGCTCTGACATGACGGACCTCCGGACGGATGGGACCTCCACTGCCCGAGCGAAGTCGAGAGCGGGAGGTTCACGGGTCGGCCCAGGCGCACGGCACACAGTTCACAGGCCGCTCCCCGATGGTCGGTCCCATCCCAGCGCGCCAGTCACGGCCCTGCGGGCCACCCTACCGGGCGCGCCGGGAGGCGAGGTGTCCCGGTCCACGATGCGAGCGACGATAGGAAGGGGCCACAGGCCCACGTCTTCGCGTCATAAGAGCCGTAAGAACGGAGATCCCGTGACTGCTGTGACTCCTCCGAATGCCGTAACGGAAACCTTCATCACCGCGTCCGAAGCGCACAGTGCGCACAACTACCATCCGCTGCCCGTTGTGGTCGCCACGGCGGAGGGGGCGTGGATGACGGATGTCGAGGGGCGCCGGTACCTCGACATGCTCGCGGGCTACTCGGCTCTCAACTTCGGCCATGGGAACCGGCGGCTCATCGAGGCCGCCAAGGCGCAGATGGAGCGGGTGACGCTGACGTCCCGCGCCTTCTACCACGACCGGTTCGCCGAGTTCTGCACCCAGCTCGCGGAGCTGTGCGGCATGGACATGGTGCTGCCGATGAACACAGGGGCGGAGGCAGTGGAGACCGCCGTGAAGACGGCGAGAAAGTGGGGGTACCAGGTCAAGGGGGTGCTCGACGGCAGGGCGAAGATCATCGTGGCGGGCAACAACTTCCACGGGCGCACCACGACCATCGTCAGCTTCTCCACGGACCTGGAGGCGCGCGCGGACTTCGGTCCCTATACGCCGGGCTTCGAGATCGTGCCGTACGGCGATCTGACGGCACTGCGCGGCGCTGTCACCGAGAACACCGTCGCGGTGCTGCTCGAACCGATCCAGGGCGAGGCCGGTGTCCTCGTACCACCGGCCGGATACCTGTCGGCGGTAAGGGAGTTGACCCGCGAGCGGAACGTGCTGTTCATCGCCGACGAGATCCAGTCGGGGCTCGGGCGGACCGGGCGGACATTCGCCTGTGAGCACGAGGGCGTGGTGCCCGACATGTACGTACTGGGCAAGGCGCTCGGCGGTGGGGTCGTGCCGGTGTCGGCGGTGGTGTCCAGCAGCGAGGTGCTGGGGGTGTTCAAGCCGGGTGAGCACGGGTCGACGTTCGGCGGGAACCCGCTGGCCTGTGCGGTGGCGCTCGAGGTCATCGCGATGCTGCGCACCGGGGAGTTCCAGCAGCGGGCGGCGGAGCTGGGCGAGCACCTGCACGCGGAGCTCAGGCTACTGGTGGGCACGGGCAAGGTGACGCAGGTGCGGGGACGCGGGCTGTGGGCGGGGGTCGACATCGATCCGTCGTACGGAACGGGGAGGGAGATCTCGGAGAAGTTGATGGACAAGGGCGTCCTGGTCAAGGACACCCATGGGAGCACGATCCGGCTCGCTCCCCCTCTGGTCATCAGCAAGGAGGACCTGGACTGGGGGCTCGACCAGCTTCGGGCGGTCCTGACGGTCTGACGGTGGTGCGCCTCTGGCAGGGGCCGCCGGCTCGTGGTCCGGCCGTTCACGGGAGCGCCCCCGGAGGGTGGGCCGCCCGCGGACCGGCTGGTGCGGGGCACCCTCTACAGTCGCTTTGTGCTTCTTGGAATGGTTTGCGCGCTCGGGGCTGCGGTCTGTTTCGGTACGGCTTCCGTGTTGCAGGCGATGGCCGCGCGGGCCGCGGAGCCGGGGTCGGGGTCCGGCGTCGACGCCGCATTGTTGCTGCGGGCGCTGCGGCAGTGGCGTTATGTCGCCGGGCTGGGACTCGACCTCCTCGGGTTCGTGTTGCAGGTCGCGGCGCTGCGGTCCATTCCGATCTATGCCGTCGGCGCGGCGCTCGCCGCGAGTCTGGCGGTGACGGCGGTAGTTGCCTCGCGGCTGCTGGATGTGCGGTTGAGCGGTGTTGAGTGGGGCGCCGTCGGAGTAGTGGTGGCGGGGCTTGCGATGTTGGGGCTGGCGTCGGGGACGGAGGGAGACAAGGCCGGTTCGGACGCGTTGCGGTACGCGATGTTGGGGACAGCGCTGGGCGTGTTGTTGATCGGGGCGGTGGCCGGGCAGCTTCCTGGGAAGGGGCGGGCGCTCGCGCTGGGGCTCGGTTCGGGGTTCGGGTTCGGGGTGGTGGAGGTGTCGGTGCGGCTCATCGACGATGTGTCGCCCGGCGCGTTGCTGAGCAATCCGGCGACGTATGCGCTGCTGCTCGGTGGGGGTGCGGCGTTTCTGTTGCTGACCTCGGCGTTGCAGAGGGGGTCGGTGACCACGGCCACTGCGGGGATGGTCGTGGGCGAGACGGTGGGGCCGGCGCTCGTCGGGGTGATCTGGCTCGGGGATCGCACGCGCGAGGGGCTGGCCTGGCTGGCGGCTCTCGGGTTCGTGGTGGCCGTGGCGGGGGCGCTGGCGCTGGCGCGCTTCGGGGAGGCGCCGGTGGGGGACGCGCCCGCGCCGGCCCGGGTCTGACCCGAATCCCACCCGACCCGAACCTGTTCTGACCCGACCCGACCGGATCCTGAGCTGCCCCCGCCCCGACCCGCCCCCCTTGGCCGCCCGACCCGAACCCGGGCCGCGCAACCCGAGACGCGCAACCCGAGACGCGCAACCCGGGCCGTCCACTGCCTGATGCCCGCCCCTAAGGCAGCACCCGGCACAACGCCTCGAGCGCGCTGGTCCAGGCGTGGTCCGGTGGGGTTCCGTAGCCGACCACCAGGGCGTCCAGGCGTGGTGCGGCGGGGGCCGCTTCGTGACGGAACCTGGAGAGGCCGGCAACTCCGAGGCGCTGCCAGGCGGCGGCGCGGACCACGGACTGTTCGGTGCCGGGCGGGAGTTGGAGGACGGCGTGCAGTCCGGCGGCGATTCCGGTGACGCGGACGTCGGGGGCGCGTTCGGCGAGGGCGGCGACGAGCTGATCGCGGCGGCGGCGGTAGCGCAGGCGGGCGCCGCGGACATGGCGGTCGTAGGCGCCCGAGTCGATGAACTCCGCGAGGGTCAGCTGGTCGAGGACGCCGCATGACCAGTCGACGACGCCCTTCGCCTCGATCACCTCCCCAGTGACGGAGGGCGGCAGCACCAGCCAGCCGAGGCGCAGACCGGGTGCGAGGGATTTGCTGGCCGTGCCGAAGTAGACGACGCGGTCGGGGTCGAGGCCCTGGAGGGCGCCGACGGGCTGACGGTCATAGCGGAACTCGCCGTCGTAGTCGTCCTCCAGGATCAGTCCGCCGGTGCGGCGAGCCCAGTCGACAACAGCGGTCCGGCGGTCGGGGTGCAGGGCCCCGCCCACCGGGAACTGATGGGCGGGGGTCAGGAGGACGGCGCCCACATCCGGTTCGCCGGTCGCCAACTCATCTGTGCAGGTGCCGAGTTGATCGAGGGGAAGGGGATGGGTGCGCAGGCCTGACCGCGTCAGGATGCCCCAGTGGACGTCGAGCCCGTATGTCTCCACGGCCACGTCGCGCACACCCCTGTTGCGCAGCACCTCGCCGAGCAGCATCAGGCCGTGGACGAAGCCGGAGCAGATCACGATGCGGTCCGGGTCGGCGTGGACGCCGCGGGCGCGGGCGAGGTAGCCGGCGAGAGCGGTGCGCAGTTCGATGCGGCCGCGGGCATCGCCGTAGCCGAGGGCGTCGTTCGGGGCGGCGTTGAGGGCGCGGCGCGAGGCCTTGAGCCATTCGGCGCGCGGGAACGAGGAGAGGTCGGGGGTGCCGGGTTGCAGGTCGTGGTGGAGTCCGGCAGGAGCGCGTCGGCGCCGGGTCGAGGCCGGCCGGGGCGCCTCGACCGGCCGCTGTGCGACGCACGTCCCCGAGCCCTGGCGCGCGGTGAGCCAGCCCTCGGCGACGAGGTCGGCGTAGGCGTCGGCGACCGTGTTGCGGGCGATGCCCAGATCGGCGGCGAGTGTGCGGGACGAAGGGAGGCGGACGCCTGGGGCGAGGCGTCCGCCGCGTACGGCGTCACGGAGCGCGTCGGTCAGGCCTTTGCGCAGGCCGGAGCCGGTCGGCTCGACGTGCAGATCGATACCGAGCGCCTGGCCGGAGGGCGAAGTGGCCCAGGATTTCACCATGGAAATGGACCATACCCGTGGGCTACTCCGTTCGTAGGGTCAATGTCATGACGACGAATGAGAACACCACCGACAGCACCGGCCCGGCCACCGACGCCGGCCGGACCACCAAGGAGTACGTCCACGAGCACGCGCCCCGGCTGACCTGGGCCAAGCACGCTCCGGAGGTCTACAAGGCCCTGATCCGGCTCGACGCGGAGGCCCGTAAGGGCGTCGACCCGGTGACGCTGGAGCTGGTCAAGATCCGTGCTTCGCAGCTCAACCACTGCGCGTTCTGCCTCGACATGCACTCCAAGGACGCGCTCGCCGCGGGCGAGAGCGTCGAGCGGATCATCCAGCTGGCCGCTTGGGAGGAGTCGCAGCACTTCTACACGCCGAGGGAGATCGCGGCGATCGAGCTGACCGAGGCGATCACCGTGCTCACCGACGGGTTCGTGCCGGACGAGACGTACGAGAAGGCGGCGAAGCTGTACGACGAGAAGGAGCTGACGCAGCTGATCGCCGCGATCACGGTGATCAACGCGTGGAACCGGTTCGGTGTGTCGACGCGGATGGCGCCCGGGCACTACACCGCGGGCGACTTCAAGTGACAGCCCGTACGACGCACTTGGACATGGGTGTGCGCGACGCGATGATCGCGCTCGGCGCCGCCGCGAAGAAGGGGCTCGGCGACCCCGTTCTCGCCGAGCTGGTGATGATTCGGGCCTCGCAGATCAACGAGTGCGCGTTCTGCCTGGACATGCACGTGGACCTCGCCGTCGAGAAGAACGGCGAGAGTGCAGTTGGGGTATCCCCTGCTCGAGCGAGGTCGAGAGCTTGGGGAAGGATCGCGCTGCTCAATGCCTGGGCGGAGGCCCCCGAGCACTTCACCGAGCGCGAGCAGGCGGCGCTCGCGCTGACCGAAGCCGTCACCGTCCTCACCGACGGCTTCGTACCGGACGAGACGTACGAGGCGGCGGCCAAGCACTTCGGCGAGGCCGAGCTCGCCCATCTCCTCGGCGTGATCACCGTCATCAACAGCTGGAACCGGCTCATGGTGAGCCGCCGGATCGTGCCCGGCGGACCGCAGTGGTGACGTGCCGCCCATGCCCCCACCCGTAGAAGCCCGCGCACAGGCGTGCCGGGTGCCCCCGTCAGGAAAGGCACCCGGCACGCGCGCGGGGAGGAGCCCTACGGCTACTTCGGCAGCCAGGACCGCCAAGTCGACTCGTGCTCGTCGATCCACTTCTTCGCCGCCTCGTCCGGCGACAGCTTCTGATCGGCGATGAGCAGAGAGACCTCGTTCTGGTCCTCGGTCGTCCACTTGAAGTTCTTCAGGAAGGCGGCCGCCTTGCCGCCGCTCTTCGAGAAGTCCGCGTTGAGGTACTTCTGCAGCGGCGTCTTCGGATAGGCGCAGGCCACCTTCTTCGGGTCGGCGTCGCAGCCCTCCTTGTACGCGGGCAGCTTCACCTCCGTCATCGGCACCTTCTTGAACAGCCACTGCGGCTGGTACCAGTACGTCAGGAACGGCTTCTTGGCCTTGGCGAACTGCTTGATCTGGGTGATCTGAGCCGCCTCGGAACCGGAGAACACGACCTGGTACTTCAGCTTCAGGTTGTTGACCAGCGCCTTGTCGTTGGTGACGTACGACGGAGAGCCGTCGAGGAGCTGGCCCTTGCCGCCGCTCTCGGCGGTGCGCAGCTGGGACGCGTACTTGTTGAGGTTCTTCCAGTTCGTGACGTCCGGGTGCTGCTTGGCGAAGTACGTGGGGACGAACCAGCCGATGTGCCCGGTGACGCCGAGGTCGCCGCCGTTCACGATCGTCTTCTTGTCCTTGACGTACCGCTGCTCCTGGTCGGGGTGGCCCCAGTCCTCCATGATCGCGTCGACGCGGCCCTGGCTGAGCGCGTCCCACGCGGGGACCTCGTCGACCTGGACGGTGTCGACGCGGTAACCGAGCTCGTGCTTGAGCAGGTACTGGGCCACCGCGATGTTGGACTGCGCGCCGACCCAGGACTGGACCGACAGGGTCACCGTCTTCGCGCCCTGGGCGTTGGCGTACGGGGAGGACTGCTTGGTCATGTCGGCGGCGCCGCAACCGGTCGCCACCAGGAGGGTGCCCGCGGCCGCGAGCCCCATGGTCATCCTGCGTGCCCGCACCGGGCGGAAAGATCGAAGTGCTCGCATCGCGATCACGCTCCCTTCTTCGCGCGGCGTTCGGTCGGCTGGGTGACCCGGTCGAGCATGAGGCCGAGACACACGATCGCCGCGCCGGCGACGAGCCCGGTCGCCAGGTCGCCCTGGGCGAGGCCGAACACGACGTCGTAACCGAGCGCGCCACCGCCCACCAGACCGCCGATGATCACGACGGCGAGGACGAGGACGACACCCTGGTTCACGGCCAGGAGCAGCGCGGGCCGGGCCAGCGGCAGCTGGACCTGGCGCAGTTGCTGCCCGCTCGTCGCGCCCATCGACCGGGCCGACTCCATGGCGGCCGCGTCGACGTGGCGCAGCCCCTGCGTCGTGATGCGGACGACGGCCGGCAGCGCGTAGACGACGGCGGCGGCGACCGCGGGGGCACGGCCGACGCCGAACAGCGCGACCACCGGGATCAGATACACGAACTGCGGCATCGTCTGGAAGACGTCGAGCACGGGCCTGAGCACGCGTTCGAGTCGCTCGCTGCGCGCGGCCGCGATCCCGACGGCGAAGCCGACGACGAGGGTCACGGCGACGGCCGCGAGCACCTGCGACAGCGTGTCGAGGGACGGCTTCCACACACCGAGGACGCCGATGGCGGCCATGGCGAGCACGGCCGTCACGGCGGTGCGCCAGGTGCCGATCAGCCAGGCCAGCGCGGCGACGATGAGGAGGACGGACCACCAGGGCAGCCACTGCAGCCCGTCGCGGATCGGGTCGAGAACCCAGGTGGTGAAGTGCCCGGCCCAGTCGGCGGTTCCGCCGATGTAGGGGACACCGGAGTAGAGGTGGTCGGTCATCCAGTCGACGGCGTTGTTGACCGGGTCCGCGATGTTCACGGTCCAGGTGTCAGGCCAGTCGATGCGGTCCGCGAGGCGGGCCACGAGGGCGACGGCCACCGTGAGAACGGCGGCGACGACCCAGCCGTAGGGGCCGTGCAGGCGGCGGCCGTCGGGTTCGGCGGCGCCGAGGCGCGCTCCCGCCGCGGCCGTCGTACGGTCCAGGATCACGGCGAGCAGCACGATCGGGATGCCGGCCGCGAGGGCCGCGCCGACGTCCACGGAGGCCAGTGCCTGGTACACGCGGTCGCCGAGGCCGCCCGCGCCGATCACCGACGCGATGACGGCCATCGAGAGCGCCATCATGATCGTCTGGTTGAGCCCGAGGAGGAGTTGCTTGCGGGCGAGCGGGATCCGGGCCGTCAGGAGCCGCTGCCGCGCGGTCGCGCCGAGCGAGGCGACGGCCTCCATCACGCCGCCGTCCGCGCCGCGCAGTCCGAGCGCCGTCAGACGGGCCATCGGCGGGGCGGCGTAGACGACGGTCGCGAGGACGGCCGCGGGCACGCCGATGCCGAACACGAGAACGACCGGCAGCAGATACGCGTACGCGGGAAAGACCTGCATCGTGTCGAGGACGGGCCGCAGCGCACGGTACGTGCGGTCGGAGAGTCCGGCCGCGAGTCCGAGGACCATGCCGAGCACGACCGAGGCGAGAACCGCGACGATCATCAGTGCGAGGGTCTGCATGGTCGGCACCCACATGCCGAACGAGCCGCACACGAGGAACGCGGCGACGGCGGCCGCCGCGAGCTTCAGGCCCGCGACGCGCCAGGCGATGAGCCCGGCCGCGGCGGTGACGCCGGCCCAGCCGGCCGCGAGGAGCACCAGGTACGCGCCGCGCACGCTCAGGACGACGGCGTTGCTGATGTGGCCGAAGAAGTAGAGGAACAGCGGGTGGCTGTCCCGGTTGTCGATGATCCAGTCACTGGTCTTGCCCAGTGGTTCGGTCAGGTCGACGGTGAGCGCGTGCGGCCAACTGCCGCTCGCCCACTTGGCGTTCACGATCGGTACGAGGACGGCCGCGACGACGGCGAGCAGCAGAAGCTTGCCGAGGGCGCGGTTGCGCACAAGGGCGCCGAAGCGCGGGGTGTCCGCCGCGGGGGCGGTGGCGGTACTGGCTGCAGCCATCAGGCGACCTCCTCGCCCGGCGGCGTGACGGGCGCGGGCGCGTCGGCCACGGCCGCATCGGGACCGGAACCGGAGGTGCCGCCCGAGTCGGATCCGGCCACACCCCCGTCTACGGAGGCCCCCGTCTCCGTCCCCGCCACCACACCCAGCAGCCGCGCATGGTCCACGACCCCCAGGCACCGCCCCTCGTCCATGACCCGCACCGCGAACCCGGTCCTGGCGACCGCCTCGATCGCCTCCGACACGGTCGCGCCGGGCGCGATGGCGGGGCCACGATCCTGCTCGTCGGCGTCGGCGGGCCGCATCGCGCGGCGCACGGTCATGACCTGCTCGCGCGGCACGTCCCGCACGAACTCGCGTACGTAGTCGTCGGCGGGCGAGCCCACGATCTCCTCGGGCGTGCCCAGCTGCACGATCCGGCCGTCGCGCATCAGCGCGATCCGGTCGCCGAGCCGCAGCGCCTCGTTGAGGTCGTGCGTGATGAAGACCATGGTCCGGCCCTCCTCGCGGTGGAGCCGGATGACCTCCTCCTGCATGTCGCGGCGGATCAGCGGGTCGAGGGCGCTGAACGGCTCGTCGAACAGCAGCACTTCGGGATCGACCGCGAGGGCGCGCGCGAGCCCGACACGCTGCTGCTGACCGCCGGACAGCTGCCCGGGCCGCCGCTGCTCAAGGCCGTCGAGGCCGACCTTCGCGACGACCTCCGCCGCCCTGGCGCGCCGCTCGGCGCGGCCCACGCCCTGGATCTCCAGGCCGTACGCGACGTTGTCGAGCACGGTGCGGTGCGGAAGGAGCCCGAAGTGCTGGAAGACCATGGCGGCGCGGTGCCGACGCAGTTCGCGCAGGCGCCCCTTGTCCATGCCGAGGACGTCCTCGCCGTCGATGGAAAGCCGTCCGGCGGTCGGCTCGATGAGCCGGGTCAGGCAGCGTACGAGGGTGGACTTGCCGGAGCCGGAGAGGCCCATGACGACGAAGACCTCGCCCTTGCGCACATCGAAGCTGACGTCGCGCACGGCGGCGGTGCACCCGGTGCGGGCGCGCAGCTCGGCGGCGCTCAGGCCGGCCAGCTCCGCGTCGCCCGGCACCCGGTCGGCCTTCGGCCCGAAGACCTTCCACAGGCTGTTCACGGAGAACACCGGCGAACCCGCCTGCGCGTCCGCCACCTCAGCGTTCGACATCGTGTTCGTACTCATCACGCATCACCACCCAACAGCTCGGCACACTTCTCCCCGACCATGAGCACCCCGATCATCGGGTTCACCGCCGGCATCGTCGGGAAGACGGACGCGTCGGCAATGCGGATCGCTTCCAGGCCCCGGATCCTCAACTCCGGGTCCACCACGGCGAGTTCATCATTCCTGGCGCCCATGCGACAGGTCCCGGCGGGGTGGTAGACGGTGTGCGCGACCTTACGCGCGTACTCGCCGAGCTCCTCGTCGCCCACGACGTCGGGGCCGGGGCACACCTCGCGCTTGAGCCAGCCGGCGAGCGGCTCGGTCTTCGCGATCTCCCGAGCGATCCTGATTCCGTCGACCAGCGTCCGGCCGTCGTAGTCGTCCTCGTCCGTGAAGTAGCGGAAGTCGAGGGCGGGCTTCTCAGCCGGGTCCGCGCTGGTCAGGTAGAGGCGGCCGCGGCTGCGCGGCTTGGGGATGTTCGGCGTCATCGAGACCCCGTGCTCCGGCCTGACGTAGCCGAGGCGCTCCGGGTTGTCGGTGAACGGGATTTGGTAGAAGTGGAACATCAGGTCCGGCCCGCTCGCCTCCGGATCGCGCTGCACGAAGAGGCCCGCGTCGCTGTCCATGGCGGAGTTGTCGGGGATCGGTCCGTCCGTCTCCCACACGATCACGGACTCGGGGTGGTCGAGCAGGTTCTCGCCGACGCCCGGCAGGTCGTGCAGGACCGGAATCCCGAGCTTCTCCAGGTCGGCCTTCGGCCCGATGCCGGAGTGCATGAGCAGCCGGGGCGTGTCGACCGCGCCGGCGCACACGACGACCTCGTGCCGCGCCTCGACGAGCAGCTCCTCGCCGTCCTTCGTCCGTACGTGGACACCGCGCGCCCGCGTGCCGTCCATCTCGAGCCGGTACGCCCACGTCTCAAGGAGGAGCGTCAGGTTGGGCCGGTCACCGGCCTCCATGTGCGGGTGCAGATAGGCGACGGAGGCGCTGGAGCGCTTGTTGTTCTCCGGGTGGTACGCGAGATCGAAGAAGCCGACGCCGTCCTTGAACGGCGCCTTGTTGAAGCCGTCCACGCGCGGCACACCCGTGGCGGTCTGCGCGGCGTCGACGAAGTCGCGGGCGATCGCGTTCCGGTCCTTCTCGTCGACCGCCACGATGTTGTTGCGCAGCTTGCCGAAGTACGGGTCCATCGCCTTGTGGTCCCAGCCCTCGGCGCCCGCCGCCGCCCACTCGTCCCAGTCGCCGGGCAGCGGCTTGAACGAGATGAGCGTGTTGTGCGACGAGCAGCCGCCGAGCACCTTGGCGCGGCTGTGCAGGATGTGCGAGTTGCCGCGCGGCTGCTCGGTGGTGGTGTAGCCGTAGTCGAGGTCGCCGCCGAGGAGGCCGAGCCAGCGGCGCAGGGTCAGGACGTCGTCGCGGTCGATGTCGCTCGGGCCGCCCTCGATGACGGCGACGGTGACGTCGGGGTTCTGGGTCAGCCGGGACGCTATGACGGACCCGGCGGTGCCGCCGCCGACGACGACGTAGTCGTACGTGTTCACGGACTTCTCAGGCATACGTCAACTCCAAGGTTCTGCGCGTAATGGGCGGTGCGAAGTGCGGTTGGCCGGCCCAGCGCGGAAGAAACGGGTGGTCAGCCCGGTGCGAGCGGTGGGTGGTCAGCCCGCGAACCAGCGCACGGGCTTCGGCGCCAGGTTCTGGTAGACGTGCTTGGTCTCGCGGTACTCGGCGAGCCCGGCGGGGCCCAGCTCGCGGCCGATCCCGCTCTTGCCGAAGCCGCCCCACTCCGCCTGCGGGAGGTAGGGGTGGAAGTCGTTGATCCAGATCGTGCCGTGGCGAAGGCGTCCGGCGACGCGCCGCGCGCGCCCCGCGTCGGCGGTCCAGACGGCGCCCGCGAGCCCGTACTCGGTGTCGTTGGCGAGCGCGACGGCCTCGTCCTCGGTGCGGAACGTCTCGACCGTCAGAACGGGTCCGAAGACCTCCTCGCGGACGACGCGCATCTCGCGGTGGCACTGGTCGAGGACGGTGGGCTCGTAGAAGTACCCGTCGGCGGGCCGTACTTCACTGGGCTCGGGCCGCTTGCCGCCGCTGCGCAGGACGGCACCCTCGGCGAGGGCCGACGCCACGTACGACTCGGTCTTGTCGCGCTGCTGGGCCGAGACGAGGGGGCCGCACTCGACGCCGTCCTCGGTGCCGCGGCCGAGCCTGATCTTCTCGGCGCGGCGGGCGAGTTCGGCGACGAAGCGCTCGCGCACGGACTCCTCGACGATGAGCCGCCCGCCGGCGGAGCAGACCTGGCCGCTGTGGATGAAGGCGGCGTTCAGCGCCTGGTCGACGGCGGTGTCGAAGCCTTCCTCGGTCTCGCAGGCGTCGGCGAAGACGACGTTCGGGTTCTTGCCGCCCAGTTCGAGGGCGATCTTCTTCACGTCGGCGGCCGCGGCCTGCGCGACCTTCGTACCGCTGATCAGGCCGCCGGTGAAGGAGACGAGGTCGACGTCCGGGTGCTCGGCGAGCCGGGCGCCCACGGTGTGGCCCGGCCCGGTCACGATGTTCGCGACGCCCGCGGGAAGGCCGGCCTCCGCCAGGAGCTCGATGAGGACCACCGTCGTCAGCGGCGTGATCTCACTCGGCTTGATGACGAAGGTGTTTCCGGCGGCGAGGGCCGGGGCGACCTTCCAACTGGCCTGGAGAAGCGGGTAGTTCCACGGGGTGATCAGGGAGCAGACGCCGACGGGCTCGTGCACGACGACGCTGTGGATCTCGTCGGATCCGGCGTCGACGACGCGCCCGCCGCCCTCTGAGACGACCAGGTCGGCGAAGTACCGGAAGGCGTCGGCGACACAGTCGACGTCGACGCGCCCCTCCTCGACGGTCTTGCCCGCGTCGCGGCTCTCGAGCAGACCGATCTTCTCCCGGTCGCGTACGAGGAGATCGGCGACGCGGCGCAGCAGCGCGGCGCGCTCGGCGACGGGCGTCGCCGGCCAGGTTCCCTCGTCGAAGGCGCGACGCGCGGCGGCCACCGCGGCGTCCGCGTCCTGCGTGCCGCCCTCGGCGATCAGTGCGAACGGCTGGGCATCCGCCGGGTCGAGAATCTCGCGCGTGGAACCGGAGGCGGCGCTGCGCCACTCTCCATCCACAAAAATGCTCTGGTTTTCAGACACGTCCCGTTTTGCCTTCCGTTCCCGAACAGTCCCCCTGAACATCGCGGAACTCCCTTTTCACGGAGAGCCTGCGACGTCGGAAGCCCCTGCCCCTGGGATCGGAAAGCATGCACAACCCGTGGCCGAAAGTGGTCCGTGTCACGGCATACATGGTGAGTAAGTCCGAAATGTCACCATTGGCGTCGCTACTCGGGGTACATGGCCCATGCAAACATGCCCTGTACAGACAAGCCGCGCACCAACACCGCGCCCCCGCCTGTCCGGATCGACCGGACGGACGGGGGCGCGGGTGAAGCCGCGTGCAGGTGACCAGGGGGTACCTGCGGGACGCGTGGATCAGATGAGGCCGAGCTCGCGGACCGCGGCGCGCTCCTCCTCGAGCTCCTTCACCGACGCGTCGATGCGGGCGCGGGAGAACTCGTTGATGTCCAGGCCCTGGACGATCTCGTACTTGCCGTCCTTGGTGGTGACGGGGAAGGAGGAGATCAGACCCTCCGGGACGCCGTAGGAGCCGTCCGACGGGATACCCATGGAGGTCCAGTCGCCCTCGGCGGTGCCGTTCACCCACGTGTGGACGTGGTCGATCGCGGCGTTCGCGGCCGAGGCGGCCGAGGACGCGCCACGGGCCTCGATGATCGCGGCGCCGCGCTTGGCGACGGTCGGGATGAAGGCGTCGGCCAGCCACTGCTCGTCGCCGCCGATGGCCTCGATGGCCGGCTTGCCGGCGACGGACGCCTGGAAGATGTCCGGGTACTGGGTGGCGGAGTGGTTGCCCCAGATGGTGAGGCGCTTGATGTCCGCGACCGTCGTGCCGGTCTTCTTCGCGAGCTGCGTGAGCGCGCGGTTGTGGTCAAGGCGCGTCATGGCCGTGAAGCGCTCGGCCGGTACGTCCGGGGCGGCGGCCTGCGCGATGAGCGCGTTCGTGTTGGCCGGGTTGCCGACGACGAGGACCTTGATGTCGTCCGCGGCGTTGTCGTTGATCGCCTTGCCCTGCGGCTTGAAGATGCCGCCGTTGGCGGAGAGCAGGTCGCCGCGCTCCATGCCCTTGGTGCGAGGGCGGGCGCCGACGAGGAGGGCGACGTTGGCGCCGTCGAACGCGACGTTCGGGTCGTCCGAGATCTCGATGTTCTGCAGCAGCGGGAAGGCGCAGTCGTCGAGCTCCATGGCGGTGCCCTCGGCGGCCTTGAGCGCCGGGGTGATCTCCAGGAGGCGCAGGTTGACCGGCACGTCCGCGCCGAGCAGCTGGCCGGAGGCGATGCGGAAGAGCAGTGCGTAGCCGATCTGGCCGGCTGCGCCGGTGACGGTGACGTTCACGGGAGTGCGGGTCATGGCGTTCTCCGTATGACAGCAGGGCTTTTTTGATCGATCTCTCGGCATCAAGAGATCCGCCCGTCAGGCTATCGCGCCCCGGACCCCCCGCACCTCCGGGTACATGTGGCCCGCCCCACAGAACACCCGCTCCCGTCGACCAAACAGGTGACGCGGAGCGAGAGGTGACGCAACGGCAGGCGGCCGCCTGCTCGGGAGAGGTGGGCAGACGGCCGCCTGTGGGGGGCGCCACTTGGTGACTGCTCCCGTGGGGGTACTCCTCCGCCTGCCCCGGTCCGGGGCAGGCATGCCCCCATCTCGCAAAGAATTCCGCGGCACCTCCGCCACGGTCCTGCGCCGCGCCTGTCCCTACTGCGTGCAGCCCTGCCGGCCCGCCTTCAGCGTCGCGCAGGCCTTCGCCTCGCTCGCCTTCGTGACGGCCACCATCGGGGTGTACGCGTCGAGGTCCGCGTTGACCGTGCCCTTCTGCGCCCCGGTCGTTCCGGTCGTTCCGGCCCGCTGGATACGGACCTCGTCGCCCGGCGCCGCCTGCGTGATGCGCGCCCACGCGGCCCCGCACGTCTTGCTGTAGCGGACCTCGATCTTGGCCTGGCCGACGAGCACGGAGTCCGTGGTCCGCGCGAACTCACCGCCGCAGCCCATCGCCTCGGGGTCCTTGCCGGTGCAGTCCTTGCCGCTGCACTGAACTCCCGCGGGCAGTTCGGGGGCCCTGCTGGTCGGCGTCGCCTCCGGCTTCGCGTCGTCGTCCTTGCCGTCCTTGCCCGCGTCCGTGAGGTACACGGCCGCGGCGATGACGACGAGCGCGCCCACGACGCCCGCGAGGAACATCGTCAGCCGGCGCTTGCGCCGCTGCCGGTCCGGCGAACCGCCGCCCGCCCCCGGCTGCCCGGCCCGTCCGCCACCGCCGCCCGCGGGGGCCCCCGCGGGCGCGTAGGCCCCCGCCCCGTTCGTGTACGGAACGCCTTCCCCGGCGCGCTCCCCCGGACGGAACCCCTGCTCCCTCTCGCTCCCGTACGGCACCGAGTCCGCCAGGGGAGCCTGCCCCTGTGGCGGCACGGTCGGCGCGACGCCCGCGGGCCCCGCGACGCCGGTCGCGCCGCCGCCGGACGGCCTGGCCGCCGTCCTGCTGCCGCCGCCCGCGCCCCCGCTGCCGTTCTTGCCGTTCTTCGTGGCCGTCGGTCCGAACTCCCCGAGCGCCGCGCGCGCCTGGGAGATCCGTATCGCCTCCATCGTCATGTCGTGACGCATCTCGGAGCGGCTCCAGGCGCGCTCCGCGAGCTCCCACATGGTGGTCAGATGGACCGGATTGGTGCCCGTCACCTCGGCCAGGGTCACGATCGCGCGCTTGGGCGCGAGCAGCCGGCCGTTCAGATACCGCTCCCAGGACGTCTTGCTGTACCCGGTGCGGTCCGCGACCGCTGCGATGCTCAGACCGCTGCGGTCGACGAGCCTGCGGAGCTGGCTTGCGAACTCCCTGACCTGCGGGTCGAGTTCATCCGGTAGCGCCCTCCAACGAGGCATTGCTTCCCCCTATTCCCCCCGTACGTGCCCTGATCCCCCGCGCCGCACCGCACCCCTCGCGCTGCCCTCGGCCGGCGTTGGCTTCACCGGCCCACTCTGGCTACCCAGTGGGATGCGCGAAGTCAGGATGTCAGTTCCGGAGGCGGGGGCGCACGGGGGCATTCGACGGCGTTCGGCCCACCGGCGTGCACCGTTGCACGACCGGAGGCCCACGGTCCAGTGTCCCACCGGGGTCCCCCACCCCCCTCGCGGAACCCCGAACGCCCCGGCTCAGCGCCTGGGTCGCCCCGGACCGTCCCGATTGCCCACGTTAGCCCCGCCGTTGAGGCAGCTGACGGTAAATCCATGAACTTGTCGTTACATCAACACACTTCGGCACAGGAGGAATAGCGCATTACGGGAAGCCCCCGGCAGACCGTTCGTTGCCGTCCTCGCACACCGTGGCGGAATGGTCACTTCCGTGCCACAGCGGCCCGCTCGACCTTGAAGCCCACCTGACGCGTCCATGACTCTGATGACCACGGCAGGGAGCTCTCCTCGGAAAGTCTCCGGCCCCAAAGAACGGCGGCGCCCGTCCTCCCTCGGGGGAGAGGACGGGCGCCGCCTTTGTGCGCGCTGCGGGCGTCAGCTGATCGTGAAGTGCAGCGTGTCGTCCAGGAACGGGATGACCAGCAAGGGATTCGGCTCCACCATCAGCGCGAGCAGCACGATGACGACACCCAGGAACCCGTACGTCACCATGTCGGTGAAACGGGAGCGCACCGCGAGCATGCCCACGGACGGGAGCGTCCAGCGCAGCACCGCACCGCCGATGAGGGCGACGCCGATCAGCAGCGTCCCGACGCGGAACAGGTCGAACGCGGTGAGCAGCAGTCCGACGCCCACCAGCGAGATCACCGCGAGGACCGGCCACTGGCGCGCCGGGGCCGGGGCGTCACCCGGCGCCGCGCGGCCGCCGCCCTCGGGGCGCGCGGTGTCCCTGGTGAAGCGCGGGAACCGGCGCGAGGCACGCCGCGGCTCCCCTTCGGCGCCCGGAGCCGTCACCGCACCCTCGGCGCCTTCCGGGGTGCCGGTGCCGGCGTCAGCCGACACCGTTCGCGTTCCGTTCGGCGGCCTCGACGACGTTCACGAGGAGCTGGGCACGGGTCATGGGGCCGACGCCGCCCGGGTTCGGAGAGATCCACCCGGCGACCTCGGTGACGCCCGGGTGCACATCGCCGACGATCTTGCCGTTCTCGTCGCGCGAGACGCCGACGTCGAGCACGGCGGCGCCCGGCTTGATGTCCTCGGGCTTGATCAGGTGCGGGACGCCCGCGGCGGCCACGACGATGTCGGCGCGCTTGAGGTGGGCGGCCAGGTCACGGGTGCCGGTGTGGCACTGGGTGACCGTCGCGTTCTCGGACTTGCGGGTGAGCAGCAGCGGCATCGGGCGGCCGATGGTGACGCCGCGGCCGACGACCACGACCTCCGCGCCGTTGATCTCCACGCCGTGCTCGCGCAGCAGCGTGATGATGCCGAAGGGGGTGCAGGGCAACGGCGCCGGCTCGTTCAGGACGAGGCGGCCGAGGTTCATCGGGTGCAGGCCGTCCGCGTCCTTGGCCGGGTCCATCAGCTCCAGGATGCGGTTCTCGTCGATGCCCTTGGGCAGCGGGAGCTGGACGATGTAGCCGGTGCAGGCGGGGTCCTCGTTGAGCTCGCGGACGACCGCCTCGATCTCCTCCTGCGTGGCGGTGGCCGGCAGGTGGCGCTGGATGGAGGCGATGCCGACCTGGGCGCAGTCGCGGTGCTTGCCCGCGACGTACTTCTGGCTGCCCGGGTCCTCACCGACCAGGACGGTGCCGAGGCCGGGCGTGACGCCCTTCTCCCTCAGGGCCGCCACGCGGGCGGACAGATCGGACTTGATCGTGGCTGCGGTGGCCTTGCCATCGAGAATCTGGGCGGTCATGCCCCCATCTTCGCGGATGGCACCGTCCTGGTTCCAATCCGGGCGTCCCAGCTTGATCACCGTTGTTGCACTTCCACAACGCATACGGAATGCGGCTGGACAAATAAGCCGCACCTAAAGAACGATGAGCGGCAACAGTGCCGCGGGCAGTACCGGGGGGACGACCGCTCTGTAGAACTTTCCTCCGCTTGGTGTTGCGCGTTGTCCCCGCACTAAGGCAACGGAGGAAAATCCATGAGCTTCGGCGACCCGAACAACCCCTACGGTCCGCCGCAGGGCCAGCAGCCCGGCTACCCGCCCCAGGCCCCGCAGGGCCAGCCCCCGCAGCAGCCCGGCTACGGGTACCCGCAGGGACAGCCCCAGCAGCCCCAGCAGCCCCCGCAGCAGCCCGGTTACGGCTACCCGCAGGGCCAGCCCGCGTACCCCGGCTTCCCCGGCGGCAACCAGATGCCGATCGAGATGCCCGGCCTGATGAAGACCGCGCGCGTGCTCCTCTTCATCCTCGCCGGCTTCCAGCTCCTGTTCGGCATCATCGCGGGCGTCACCATCGGCGCGGTCCAGGACGTGTCCAACGGCGTCGGCTCGGGTGACAGCACGGACACCCTCGCCGGGCTCGGCTTCCTCGTCGCCGGGCTCCTGGTGGCCCTCGGCGCCCTGTCGATCTTCCTGGGCGTCAAGTTCAAGAACGGCGGCTCCGGCATCCGCATCACGACGATCGTCTACGCGTCGCTGATGATCATCGGTGGTCTCGTGAACACCATCAACGGCGCCGGCGGTTCGGGCACCTTCGGTGGACTCATCTCGCTCGCCATCGCCGGCATCATCCTCGGCTCCATGGTGAACAGCGCCGCCTCCACCTGGTTCAACCGCCCGCGTTACTGATCGCGTTACTGATCACGTAACTGATCGCGTCACCATCGCGTTCGCGGCGAACCAGGCGTTTCGCTCCCTTCACCCGTAAGGGCCGCTCTCTCCCGTCACAAGGGGAGCGCGGCCCTTCGCCGTCCCCTCGCACTGGGAACGGGGGAAACGTCCACGTCCCACGAACGGACCGGTGACTGCCCGTTCATCAAAAACCACACGCCCCGCACCGTCGCGAAGTTCTGCAACAAGGACGGCAGCGTCCGCTGGACGTCCGCGGCCTACCAGTCCGGCCGGGCGACGTGGGGCCCGATCTGGTCCCTCCAGCCCTGCGGAGCCTGACAGCCGCAGCGCCACGGGGAACGACCGCGGGCCGTGCCTTCACGGGGGAAGGCACGGCCCGCGGTGGTGTGCCGCTGAACGGGGCTCAGTGGAAGAAGTGGCGCGTGCCGGTGAAGTACATCGTCACGCCCGCCTTCTTCGCGGCCTCGATGACCTGCTCGTCACGGATGGAGCCGCCGGGCTGGACGATCGCCTTCACACCGGCGTCGATCAGGATCTGCGGCCCGTCCGGGAACGGGAAGAACGCGTCCGACGCGGCGAAGGAGCCACGCGCCCGCTCCGCGCCCGCGCGCTCCACGGCCAGCTTGCAGGAGTCGACGCGGTTGACCTGGCCCATGCCGACGCCGACCGAGGCGCCGTCCTTGGCCAGCAGAATCGCGTTGCTCTTCACCGCGCGGCACGCCTTCCAGGCGAACGCCAGCTCGTCGAGCTCGCCCGGGGACAGCGCGTCGCCCGTCGCGAGGGTCCAGCTCGCCGGGTTGTCACCGTCGGCCTGGACACGGTCGGTGACCTGGAGGAGCGCGCCACCGTCGATCTGCTTCGTCTCGACGGTCGCCGACGGGCCCTGGTGGGCGCGCAGCACGCGGATGTTCTTCTTCTTGGTGAGGGCCTCGAGCGCGCCGTCCTCGTACTCGGGCGCGACGATGACCTCGGTGAAGATGTCCGCGACCTGCTCTGCCATCTCCTTCGTCACCGGCCGGTTGACGGCGATGACGCCGCCGAACGCGGACATCGGGTCGCAGGCGTGCGCCTTGCGGTGCGCCTCGGCGACGCTCGACGCGACCGCGATGCCGCACGGGTTGGCGTGCTTGATGATCGCGACGCACGGGTCGTCGTGGTCGTACGCGGCACGGCGCGCGGCGTCCGTGTCCGTGTAGTTGTTGTACGACATCTCCTTGCCGTGCAGCTGCTCGGCCTCCGCGAGACCGCCGGTGCCGTCGACGTAGAGGGCGGCGGCCTGGTGCGGGTTCTCGCCGTAGCGCAGGACGTTCTTGCGCCCGTACGTCGCGCCGAGGAACTCGGGGAGGCCGCTCTCGTCGGCGGCCGCGTAACCGTCGGCGAACCAGGACGCGACCGCGACGTCGTACGCCGCCGTGTGCTGGAAGGCCTCGCCGGCGAGGCGCTTGCGGGCGGTCAGGTCAAAGCCGCCGTCGCGAACGGCCGAGAGGACGTCGGCGTACCGGGCGGGGCTGGTGACGACGGCCACCGACGGGTGGTTCTTGGCGGCGGCGCGCACCATCGAGGGGCCGCCGATGTCGATCTGCTCGACGCACTCGTCGGGAGTGGCGCCCGAGGCGACGGTCTCCTTGAAGGGGTACAGGTTCACGACGACGAGCTGGAAGGGCTCCACGCCGAGCTCGTCGAGCTGGCGCCGGTGGTCCTCCAGGCGCAGGTCGGCGAGGATGCCCGCGTGGATCTTCGGGTGCAGCGTCTTGACACGCCCGTCGAGGCACTCGGGGAAGCCCGTGAGCTCCTCGACCTTGGTGACGGGCACCCCGGCGGCGGCGATCTTCGCAGCGGTCGAGCCGGTCGACACCAGCTCCACGCCCGCCTCGTGCAGCCCACGCGCGAGGTCTTCCAGACCGGTCTTGTCGTAGACGCTGACGAGCGCCCGGCGAATGGGCCGCTTGTTGCTCTCGGCGGTCACTGGATAACTACCTTTCGTCCCTCAATGCGATAGCCGTTGCGGGCCAGACGCCCCACGACATCGACGAGCAGCCTGCGCTCGACTTCCTTGATGCGCTCGTGCAGAGCGCTCGCGTCGTCCTCGTCCCGGACCTCGACCACGCCCTGGGCGATGATCGGGCCGGTGTCGACCCCGTCGTCGACGAAGTGGACGGTGCATCCGGTGACCTTGGCGCCGTACGCGAGCGCGTCGCGCACACCATGGGCTCCGGGAAAACTGGGGAGCAGGGCGGGATGCGTGTTCACGAACCGCCCGCCGAACCGGGCGAGGAACTCCTTGCCCACGATCTTCATGAAACCGGCCGAGACCACGAGGTCCGGCTCGTACGCCGCCGTGGCCTCGGCGAGCGCCCGGTCCCACTCCTCGCGGGTGGCGAAGTCCTTCACCCGGCAGACGAAGGTGGGCAGCCCGGCGCGCTCGGCGCGCTCGAGCCCGGCGATGGAGTCACGGTCGGCGCCGACGGCCACGATCTCGGCGCCGTAACCCTCCGCGCCCTCGGCCGCGAGGGCGTCGAGCAGAGCCTGCAGATTCGTGCCTGATCCGGAGACCAGCACGACGAGCCGCTTGGCCACAGCGAGGGCCTTTCTCGGGAGTGCGTTTGTAGGGTCGCACAAAGGCTTCATGGTTCCCGATACGGGGAACTCTACGAAGCGGTCGACCGTCAGCAACGATACCGGCACATGGAGCGGCCCCCACGGGACGGGGGCGCGGCCGGAAGGTAGCGTCTGTGGCGGATTCGCCACCGAAGGAACGCCGCCCGCTTGCGGGACGTTCACTTCAGGACGGGCTCGCCCGCAGCCGCGCCACGATCGATCTAGGGGAAGACGCACACCTGATGCCGGACCGAAGCCTCCGCCTGCCGCTGCTGCCCGCCGGCTCGACCCTGTTGCGCGAAGGCCGTCCCACGCCTCCTCCGCCCCAGGACACACCGCCCCAGCCCTCCGATTCCTCCAAGCCGTCCCAGCCCTCCAAGCCTTCCAAGGACGACAACCCGTTCGCGCCGCCGCCGGAGGGCTCGCCCGACCGCCCATGGCAGCCGCGCCGCCCCGAGGGTGGTCAGGACGGCCAGGGCGAGGGGTCTGGCGGGGACCGGAACTCGTGGGGCGGCCAGTGGAGCGACCGGCAGCCTGGCCGCGCCCAGGGCGGCCGCTTCGGCGACCGTCCCGGCCAGGGCGGCGGTCCGGGCGGTCAGGGCGGACCCGACGGCCCCCAGGGGCCCGGCTCCGGCATGCGCTGGGATCCGACGGACCCGGCCCAGCGCCGCGCTCGCTTCGCACTGCTCTCCGGCATGTGGGGCTTCTTCTTCGCCCTGTTCAGCTGGCCTTACGTGGCTTTGCTGCTCGGCGCGCTCGCCCTGTACTGGGGCATCACCGCTCTGCGCGCCAAGCCCCGCACGCCGAACCCGGACGCCCCGGCGCCCACCGGTCCCGCCGCCGGTTCGAGACCGCAGACCACGGCGGCCGTCAGCGGCCTGGTCACCGGCTCCCTCGCCCTGGCCCTGGTCGCCGCCACGTTCACGGCCCAGCTGGTCTACAGCGACTACTACACGTGCGTGAACGACGCTCTGACCAGCACGTCCCAGAAGGCGTGCGACGACAAGCTCCCGAAGGAACTGCGCACACTGCTCGGCACGCGCGACTAGGGACGCCCCCTAGGGACCCCCTAGGGAGTGTCCGGCGGGCGGGGCTCTTCGGGGGCCGCGCCCGGGTTGCTGTCCGCGCCCAGGGTGCTGCTCGCGCCCGCCTCCGGGTCCGTGTCCCTGCTCGTGTCGGATTCCGTATCCCTGCTCGTGTCGGACGCCTCCTTGAGCGCTGCCCAGCGCGCTTCCCTGGTGGCCTCGCCCGGCCAGGCGTCGCCCACCCGGACGGGCCCGCCCGGGAAGGGGTCTACGGAGAAGGGGTCGGCGGAGAACGGGTCCGCGGGAAAGAAGTCGTACAGCTCGAACGCGGCGTCGCCCGACGGGGCCTGACCGGCCTGCGCCGCCCCCTCCCGGCGCCGTCGCGGCAGCCAGTTCCTCGGCGACGGGATCCGGGGGCGCCGCCACCACGACGGCGCCCGCTCCTCGAGGGATTCCTCGGCCCGCTCCTCAGCCGATTCCCCGGCCCGTTCCCCGCCCGTTTCGCCGACCCGCTCATCGCGCGGCACCCTGACCCGCCACGCCCGCAGCCCCACCGTCACCGGCACCCCCACCAGCGCCGTCCACCCCGCCGCCGCGAGCCCCGTCAGCCACCCGACGGGCCCGAACTCCGCGAGCCCCGCGACGCCCATCGGACCGCCGGCCGCCCCTGCGAGCCCCGCGAAGGCCAGCCCGCACAGCAACGCCGCGACGCCCGCCGCCATCGCCGTACGCCCCCGCGACCACGCCTCGTCCCGCTCCCCGTGCCGGGGCGCCGCCGCCCCCGCCACGAACCACGCCAGCGTCAGCCCGGCCACGACCGGCACCGCTCCCGCCGACCAGTTGAGCGTCGACCCGGGGCCCGGCTCCGGCACCGCCGCGAGCAGCGGAAAGGCGGGCAGCAGCGGCCCCGACGACACCCCGAGCGGCCCGGCCACGCTCCCCCCGCCGAGCGCGAAGCCGGGACCGAGCGCGTACGCGGCGCCCCACACCGCCGCGTTCGGCACCAGCGCGGCGGCCAGCAGGAGCACCGCGGCCCGACCCGACCACACGTCCGTGAGCTGCTCGAACGAATGCCGCACCGCCTCGGCGTGCCACACCGTCGACGCCGCCACGACCAGCGCGCCGCCCGCCACGAGCACGAGCGCCCCGGCGGCCGCGGCCCGCGCGGCGACCGGCAGCAGACGTCGTACGAACACCTCGCGCTCGCCGTCCTGGACGGCGTCGAGACGATGGCGCAGGAGCGCGGGCAGCGGGATGTCCGGGCGGCCGTGGGCCGTCCAGATACCGGCGCCCGCGGCGGCCACGGCGACGACCGTCAAATGCGCGGTGACGCTCGGCCAGGACGGCCGCAGCTCACCACCCGACGCGTAGAACGCGGCTCCGCCCCCCACCAGCAGATACCCGATCACGACCCCGCACCACGCGGTCCGCCAGGCCGTCTGCGGCGCGTCCCCGTCGTCGGCGCCCTCCACCGCGTCACGCCCCGCGCGGTGCAGCAGCCACACCGGAATCACCAGAAGGAGCAGTGGCGCGACGCCGATCGGCGCCGGGGTCCCCGAGAGCGTGTCCGTCCTGACGACCTCGGCCCCGTGCGCGAGCAGCCACAGGGCTGCGGCGGCGTGCAGGGCCCCGCCGGGACCGCTGTCCGGGTAGGGCGAGCTGATCCACAGCACCATGACGAGCACGGCGGACGAACCGAGTCCGAGGCCGGCCGCGACGACCCCGCCGAGCAGGCAGGCGGCGGGCCCCGGGGAGCGGTCACGCACGCGGGAGAGCAGGAGCGGCAACGACAGGCCACGGTCGGTCATTTGGGTCACGCGGCCATGCTCCCAACGATGCTCGTTTTATTCGCGTAACAGGCGAAGACCGGAAGTGTCGCTCAAGATACGTTTATGTACTTATTCATGCGAAAGGGTGTGTGGAGTCCCCTATGACGCAGAGCCCCGCCTCCCCGCTGCCGGCCCCCGACGAGCGCCGCAAACTCCGCGAGTCGAAGTCCCTGACTCAGGCTCAGGTCGCCGCGCAATTGGGCGTCACCCGCGAAACGGTCCGCTCCTGGGAATCCGGCCGGACCACCCCTAGGGGCCGCAAGGGGGAGGCGTACGCGACGTTCCTGGCGGACATCGAGGCGGAGAGACAAGCGCCGGCCGCCAGGACAACGGTCACCGCCAAGGCGGCAGCCACCTCCACGACATCCCCCGCCCGGACCAGACGCTCCGTCGGACGCTGGGACTCCGCCCCGCTCGACCGGGGCCAGGAGCGCGGCGGACAGTGGGGGCGGCCCGCGGCCACAGCCGAAGCGGGCGGGAGCCCGAGCCCGGCGCAGTCCCCTGAGGACGCCACCGAGGCCTTCGACCGGCTCTACACCCACGCGGCCCCCGGCCTGGTCCGCCAGGCCTACCTCCTCACCGGCCGCCGCACCCTCGCCAGGGAGTCCGTGGAGCGCGCCTTCCAGTTCGCCTGGCAGCGCTGGCCCGAGGTCGCCGTGGACCGCGATCCCGTCGGCTGGGTCAGGTCCGCCGCGTACGAGTACGCCATGTCGCCCTGGCACCGGCTCCGCCCGAGCCACCGGCACCCCGAGGCGCCGCCCGCCGACGCCGACCACCGCGCGCTGCTCGACGTACTCCTGAGCCTGCCGTCCACGTACCGTCGCACCCTCCTGCTCTACGACGGGGTCGGGCTCGATCTGCCCGAGACCGCCGCCGAGACGGAGGCCACCACGCCCGCTGCGGCGAAGCGGCTGCTCCACGCGCGGGAGGCCGTAGCCGAGCGGCTGCCCGCCCTCGCCGTACCCGACCAGCTCCACCGGCGCCTGACCGAACTCGCGGGCGCCGAGAAGCTCCAGGCCCCCAAGTCGACCCTGGTCCGCACGGAGGGCGAGCGCCGGACCCGCTTCTGGACCCGCTCGGCCATCGCCTTCACCGTCCTGATCATCGGCGCGACGACCCTCACGCTGCGCACCGCGCCGACCCGTTACGAACCGGTCCCCGCCCCCGGCTCCATGATCACCGGAGTACCGCCGCGGACAGGGTCGGGACCGCTCACACAGGCGGACAAGAAGCTGCGCGACAAGCTGCACAAGTCGACACGAAACGGCCCCCACCGCCTCGCCCCCGCGGCCGACTGAGCCCCGACGGGCTTCCCGGACAGGCTCCGGGACGCACTCCCCGCACGTGGTTCTCTCACAGGGTTCCGTACAGGGTTCCCGTACAGGGTTCTTCCTCTACAGACGCAACGACAGTGGGCCCGCACCCCCGAAAGGGTGCGGGCCCACTGATGTCAGGCAGGTGGCGGAACTACGAGAGCAGCTCACGCGCCAGCTTGGCCGTCTCGGTCGGCGTCTTGCCGACCTTCACGCCGGCGGCCTCGAGGGCCTCCTTCTTGGCCTGTGCGGTGCCAGAAGAGCCGGACACGATCGCGCCCGCGTGACCCATCGTCTTGCCCTCGGGGGCGGTGAAGCCCGCGACGTAGCCGACGACCGGCTTGGTGACGTGCTTGGCGATGTAGTCCGCCGCACGCTCCTCGGCGTCGCCGCCGATCTCGCCGATCATGACGATCAGGTCGGTGTCGGGGTCGGCCTCGAACGCCTCGAGGGCGTCGATGTGCGTCGTACCGATGACCGGGTCGCCACCGATGCCGACGGCGGACGAGAAGCCGAGGTCACGGAGCTCGTACATCATCTGGTACGTCAGCGTGCCGGACTTCGAGACCAGGCCGATGCGGCCCGGCTTCGTGATGTCGCCCGGGATGATGCCGGCGTTCGACTGGCCCGGGGTGATGAGACCGGGGCAGTTCGGGCCGATGATGCGGGTCTTGTTGCCCTTCGACTTCGCGTACGCCCAGAAGGCGGCGGAGTCGTGGACGGCGATGCCCTCGGTGATGACGACCGCGAGGGGGATCTCGGCGTCGATCGCCTCGACGACGGCGGCCTTGGAGAAGGCCGGGGGCACGAAGAGGACGGAGACGTTGGCGCCCGTCTTCTCCATGGCCTCCTTGACCGTGCCGAAGACCGGGACCTCGGTGCCGTCGAAGTCGACGGAGGTGCCGGCCTTGCGCGGGTTCACGCCGCCGACGATGTTCGTGCCGTCACCGAGCATGAGCTTGGTGTGCTTCATGCCCGTGGCACCGGTCATGCCCTGGACGATGACCTTGCTGTCCTTGGTGAGGAAGATAGCCATGGTGGTCTGAGTCCCTCTTCCTTACTTCGCAGCCGCGGCGAGCTCGGCGGCCTTGTCGGCCGCGCCGTCCATGGTGTCCACACGCTGGACGAGCGGGTGGTTGGCGTCGCTGAGGATCTGGCGACCCAGCTCCGCGTTGTTGCCGTCGAGTCGCACGACCAGCGGCTTGGTGACCTCTTCGCCCTTGTCGGCGAGGAGCGCCAGGGCCTGCACGATGCCGTTGGCGACCTCGTCGCAGGCGGTGATGCCGCCGAAGACGTTGACGAACACGGACTTGACGTCCGGGTCGCCGAGGATGATCTCCAGGCCGTTCGCCATCACCTGGGCGGACGCGCCGCCACCGATGTCGAGGAAGTTGGCCGGCTTCACGTTGCCGTGGTTCTCACCGGCGTACGCGACGACGTCCAGGGTCGACATGACCAGACCGGCACCGTTACCGATGATGCCGACCTCGCCGTCGAGCTTGACGTAGTTGAGGTTCTTGGCCTTGGCAGCAGCCTCGAGCGGGTTGGCTGCGTCCTTGTCCTCGAGCGCCTCGTGCTCGGGCTGGCGGAAGTCGGCGTTCTCGTCGAGGGAGACCTTGCCGTCAAGGGCGATGACCTTGCCGGAGGCGACCTTGGCGAGCGGGTTCACCTCGACGAGGAGGGCGTCCTCCTTGATGAAGGTGTCCCACAGGGTGACGAGGATGTCGGCGACCTGGTCGGCGACCTCGGCCGGGAACTTCGCCTGGGCGACGATCTCCTGGGCCTTCTCCTTGGAGACACCCTCGTTGGCGTCCACCGGCACCTTCGCGAGGGCGTCGGGGTTCTCCTCCGCGACGACCTCGATCTCCACGCCGCCCTGGACGGACGCCATGGCGAGGAAGGTGCGGTTGGTGCGGTCGAGGAGGTACGAGACGTAGTACTCCTCGAGGATCTCCGGAGCGGTCTCGGCGATCATCACCTTGTGGACCGTGTGGCCCTTGATGTCCATCCCGAGGATGTCCGTCGCGCGGGCGACGGCCTCGTCCGGGGTGGCGGCGAGCTTGACGCCGCCTGCCTTGCCACGGCCGCCGACCTTCACCTGCGCCTTGACGACCGACTTGCCGCCCAGCTTCTCGGTGGCCTGGCGCGCCGCCTCAGGCGTGTCGATGACTTCACCGGCCAGCACCGGTACACCGTGCTTGGCGAAGAGGTCCCTCGCCTGGTACTCGAACAGGTCCACGCGCGTCCGTCCCTTTTCCGTGATCTCGCTGCGATCTCGCTGCTTTGTGGTCAGCTGTCTGCGTGGGCGTGCCGCGAAGGGCAACGTGACTGCGCTGTCACAGGGGAGGCGTAGGACGGAGTCCGGTACGCGGCATGTCCGTCTCGCAGGTTATCGCCGCTCGCCCGGGGTCCCTAAATCGCAGATCACACCTGGGCGGTGATAACAGTCACAGATCGGGGCCCCACCGGCCTGGGGTGCGCCCGGTGGGGCCCCTGAGAGCCCCTGAAAGACCCGGTGGGAGAACCTGGAGGGCCCTGCCGCCGGGCTGGGAAGGGCCCGGGCGGGTGATCCTCACCCCAATGGGGACCACCCGCCGCCATCTGCCGGGCCGGGCCCGGCTTGTCACTCCGGTCCCCGGCTGCCCGCAGACGACGTATTCAGTCCGCTTCAGTCCGCCGACGCGTGCCGCGGCTGCGCCGGACGGACTGCAGACACGGACTACAGGTACGGACTACAGGTACGGACTGCAGATACGGACTGCAGATACGGACTGCAGATACGGACTTCGGACGGAGAGCGTCCGCGGCGCCTCAGATACCGATGCTGTTGGCGGCGGCGTCCGTGGCGTTCGTCAGGTAGCTCGGGGCGACCGAGGCGGCCACGCCCTGGACGCCCTGGACCGCGTTCCCGGCGAGCGGCTGCGCGTCGGCGCCGACCGTACCGGTCAGGTTCTGCGCGAACGGCGAGACCTCACCGACGACCCCGCCCGCGAACGGCGTCACGTCGCCGACCACACCACCAGCGAACGGCGTCACGTCGCCCACGACGCCCTGCGCCAGGTACTCCGCGCTGCCGCCGACGCCCTGCACGACCGGCTGCACCTGGTCGTACACGGCCTGCACGAAGGGCTGGACCGCGCCGACGACCCCGCCCGCGAACGGCTGCACGTCGTGAGCGACGACCGACTGCGCGAAGGGCTGGACCTGGCCCGCGACCCCGTCCGCGAACGGCGTGACGTGGCTGACGGTGCCACCGGCGAACGGCGTCACGCCGCCGACCGCACCGCCCGCGAGCGTGCCGACGTCACCGACCGCCTGGCCCGCGACCGGGACCACGCCGTGGACGGCGGTCGCGGCGATGGGGGGCAGCACCGCGGCGGAGGTCTCGTCGACGACGGGACCGGCGGCCGTGGTCACTGCGCCGACGGTGCCGGAGGCGGTGGCCGGGACGTTCTGGGCGTAGCCCGGGACCTGCGCCGCGGTGCCGTACGCCTGGGCGGCGATGCCCTCGGCCTGGGTGGTGGCGCCCTGGACGTGGCCCTGCGCGCCGGTCACCGTGCGGTCGACGTCGGGGGCGAACGCGGCCAGGGGGCCGAACAGGTAGTCGATCTCCTGCGTGGCGCCGTCCTGTACGGCTCCGGCCCGGGCGCCGGCGTTCTGCGCGACGGCGTCGGCCGACACGTTCGGGACCCCGGCGGTGCGGGCGTGTGCGGCGCGGGCGGCGGCGGTGCGGGCGGTGTCGGCGACGCCGGTGACGCCCTCGACGTAGGTCCGGGCCTGCTGCTTGGCGTGTGCGGCGGCGGCCTCGACCCGGGCGTCGGTGTGGCGGACCGCGCCGTGGGCCCCGGCGACGGCGGGACCGGCCTGGGGCGCGGCCTCGGCGGCGGTGCCGGAGACGGTTCCGGAGACGTTGGAGACCGCGCCGGACGCGGTCGTCCGGGTCTGGCCGGTCACGCCCGCCACGGTGTCCTGGGCCTTGTCGGTGACCGAGCCGACGGTGCCCTGCGTGACGTCGTCGACGGTGCCCTGGACGTGGGAGACCGTGCCCTCGACGTCGGCGACCACGTCACCGGCCAGGTCCGGTACCGCCACGGAGTGGGCGGGCATTTCGTCGGCGCTGGCGACGGCGGAGCCGAGCGCCCACGCACCGGAGACGCCGGCGGCTATCACGATGGAACGGCGGATGTTCTTGTTCATGCTTGCGTCAGATCCTTCAAATTCTCATGTCCGGTCCCGCGCTGGAGGTCCAGCGATGGGCCGGCGGCGTCCGGCCGGAGTGGTCCGGCCGGCGGGCAGACCTGTGCCGCCCCCGCGCGGCAGGTCACGTGCGGGGAAACGGGCTGCCCTAGCCGGGGAATTCGGGGATGTCTCGGTGTCTGTCGCGGGTGGGGGCGGCGTGGGAGGACGCCGTCGCTCCGGGCAGCAGCCGGGCCGTCGCGCCGCTGCCGAACGCTGCCGCGGCGAGATCGGAGTGCCGCGTCGTGCTGCCGTCCCCCGCCGACTGACCGACCGCGCTGCCACTCGGGAACGCGGGTGCGGGGGCGGGAGTCGGACTGCCGGCCGTCTTTGTGGCCGGGGTTGGCGCGGGTACGGCGTTGTCGCCGGCCGAGGCGAACACGTCGCCCACGGGCACGGCTGCTTCTCGCTTGCCGGGCCTCGCGCCGTCACTGTGCCCGGCGGCCGCATGGACCCCGGCGCTCGGAGCCGGTGCCGTGTGCGCGCCGTTCCCGGGCTGACCGGGGGCGCCGATCTGCCCCGGGATGCCGGGCAGCCCTGGCGTCGACGGCGGACCCGGCAGGAACCGCGGCGGAGCCTCGGCGGCGAGCCCGC
This sequence comes from Streptomyces sp. DS1-CR2, assembly GCF_055760475.1. NCBI lineage: Bacteria > Bacillati > Actinomycetota > Actinomycetes > Kitasatosporales > Streptomycetaceae > Streptomyces > Streptomyces sp. DS1-CR2. Next base: position 5,356,691 of record NZ_CM147085.1, on the reverse strand, counting down.
CGACGAACTCCCCCACTTCCCGGACCTCTTCCCGCACCGCTCCCTGGGCCGTTCCCCGCACGTCGCGTACTCCTCGTACGACGGGTGCGGCGACCTGAGTGCGGACCGGCTCGGTCACGTGGGTCCGGACGGGCTCGACCACGCGATTCCGGGCGGGCTCCACGGCCTGTTCCCGCACGGCCCCGACGGCTCGGGAACCGCCGGCGGGAGACGTGCCGTGCGCCGCCTGCGCGGGGACGGGTGCGTGAACCGGCGTCTGAGCCGTTGTGTGAACCGCCTGCTCGCCCGCGGCCTCCGTCGGCGGCAGAACTCCCTCCGCCGCATGCGCCCTTCCCCCGCACAGCAGGCCGAACACGATCAGGCCCCCCGCAAGGAACATCACCCGGAGCGCCACGTTCAGCGCACGCCGCCCGGCCGCTGCGCGCACGACGCGCAGAGCGGCAACAGGCAGAGCGACCGGGGAAGTCAAGGTGGGGAACCCTCCCGTACGAGGGGCGCGGGGACGCGGGACGCGTGAGCGCGGGGATGAGAAGAGCCGCGCCGATCCTTGCACGGGACGCCCGAGGTTGCGCAAGCCCCCTGTTACCGATGGGTAGTCATGTCCGGATTTACGACGTCCCGCACCTACGACGCCCCGTTCGCCGGGTTCCCCGAGTCCGGTATCGGCAGCGGCCGCTTCTCGATCGCCGCCGCCATCACCTCCGGGAAAAGATCCGGCGTGCAGGCGAACGCCGGTGCTCCCAAGGCCGCGAGCGCCGCCGCGTGCTCCCTGTCGAACGCGGGTGCCCCTTCGTCGGACAGCGCGAGCAACGTGACGAACTGCACTCCTGACGACTTCATCGCGGCGACCCGCTTCAGCATCTCGTTCCGGATTCCCCCTTCGTAGAGGTCGCTGATGAGGACGACGACGCTCTCCGCGGGGCGCGTGATCTGCGACTGGCAGTACGCGAGCGCTCTGTTGATGTCGGTGCCGCCGCCGAGCTGCGTGCCGAACAGGACGTCGACCGGGTCGTCGAGCTGGTCGGTGAGGTCGACGACGGCCGTGTCGAACACGACGAGCCTGGTGTTGATGGACCGCATCGAGGCCAGCACAGCGCCGAACACGGAGGCGTAGACAATGGAGGCAGCCATCGAACCCGACTGGTCGATGCAGAGGATGACCTCCTTCTTCACCGACTGGGACGCGCGGCCGTATCCGATGAGCCGCTCGGGGACGACGGTGCGGTACTCCGGCAGGTAGTTCTTGAGGTTGGCCGCGATCGTGCGGTTCCAGTCGATGTCGTGGTGGCGGGGCCTGTTGATACGGGCGCTGCGGTCGAGCGCGCCGGTGAGCGTCGCGCGGGTCCGCGTGGCGAGGCGCTTCTCCAGGTCCTCGACGACCTTCCGCACGACGGCGCGTGCCGTCTCCTTCGTCGTCTCCGGCATCGCCTTGTTGAGGGAGAGCAGCGTGCCGACGAGGTGCACGTCGGCGTCGACCGCTTCCAGCATCTCCGGTTCGAGCAGGAGCGCGGACAGGCCGAGGCGGTCGATGGCGTCTCGCTGCATGACCTGGACGACGGAGGACGGGAAGTACGTCCGGATGTCGCCGAGCCAGCGCGCCACGGACGGCGCGGACGCCCCGAGGCCGGCCGAGCGGCGACGCCCCCGCTCGGCCTTGTCACCTCCCCCGTAGAGCGCGGTCAGGGCGCCGTCCATCGCCGCGTCCTGGCCGCCGAGCGCGCATCCGGTGCCGTCCGCCTCGTCCCCGCCGAGCACGAGCCGCCAGCGCCGCATCCGCTCGTCCCGGGCTCCCCCGCTGAGCTCGTCCACCTGGTCGGCCGTCATCAGGCCACCCCCACAAGGTCGTTGTCACCCCGGCCGGAGCCGGTTCCCGCGTCAGATCCGGCGACGGCGTCGACCGTCCCGAGCAGCAGCCGCAGCACCGGCAGCACCGCGTCCGCGCGCACCTGGTCGAGACCGGGCGCGAACCCCGGCGGCGCCGTCCCCACGGCCGCCGTGGGTCCCACCCCCGCGGGCCCGCGCCGCACCAGCTCCCCCAGCGTGCGGCGCACACCGGATTCGTAGGCGGAGAACGTGCGGCGCAGCAGCGGCAGTACGTCCGTGAACGCGTCAGCGGACACTCCCGTCAGCCAGTCGTCGACGAGTGCGAGCAGCCGCTCGTCGTGTACGAGGAGCAGCCCGCCGCCGGATCCGCCGCCCACGAACCCCTCGATCCACGCGGCGGCCTCGGCGGGCCCGGTGCCGGGCGAGAGGGCGAGCCCCATCAGCCGCGCGGCCTCGCCCTCGGCCAGCTGTCCGTCGTCGAGGAGCAGCCGCGCGCACCGCCCCCGGATCACGCCGGCCACACTGTCGCGTGCGGCGAGTACCCGCAGCACGGAGTGCCAGCGGCCTCTGTGTCCGGCCGTCCCGTCGTCCTCCAGGAGCCCCACCGCCGCGTGCACCGCGTCCACATGGCCGCGCATCTCGGCCGCGGCGTCCCCGTCGAGCCCCGCGCACGCGGGCGGCAGGCCCACGAAGACGCGCTCGGCGAGACCGGCCGCCACCTCGCTCAGCGCCTGGGTGTCCGTCCCTCGCACATCGCCGTAGCGCACGGAGCGGACGAGGGCGGGCAGGGCCTGGGCGAGATGGCCGACGTCCGCGTCCATCGCGGCGCGGTCGGCCAGCACACGCATCACCACCGGGAGCGCATCCGGGAGTCCGGCGAGGAGGCAGCGCTCCGCGAGGGCGGTGACGTCGGCGAGGGCCGGCGCGCCGATCGCGTCCGCCTCGGCTCTGGCGGTGGCCGCCGAGAGCACGGTCGTCCCCCAGACTCCCGCCTCGGCGACGCGCACGGACAGCTCGGGCTCCCAGCGCAGCCGCCAGGTCTCCCGGAACGTGCCCGTGGAGGCACGCGTGGACCGTGCCGGTTCGCCCCAGCCGACGTCGAGGAGCCGGAGCCGGTGCAGGAGCCGGCTGCGCGCCGCGTCGGTCTCCTTGCGCAGGTCGAGCTCCAACTCCCGGTCCAGTGCCTCCGGTTTGAGCCTCAGGGAGCGCTGGAGCCGTGTGAGGTCGCGTTGCAGCGGCACGGCGGGCGCCGCGTCCGGGACCTCGCCGAGCACGTCCCCCACGACGAGCTTGTCGTGGACGAGCGACAGGGGTACGTCCGACCCCTCGCACATCACGGCGCGGATCGCGTCCGTCGTCTCGGTCAGCCCGGCCAGTGGGCGGCCCCGCATCGCGGCGAGCGTCCCGGCCAGCCGCACCGCCTCGATGACGTGCGCCGACGACACGATCCTGTCCTCGTCCCTGAACAGCCCGGCGACCTTGGTCATCCAGCGTTCGACGGGCCGGTCCGGGGCGCTGAACAGATGCCCGTACCAGCCGGGCGAGTCGATACCCGCTCCGTATCCCCCGGCCCGGGCGAGCCGGCGGTGCGTCCAGGGCACCCAGGTCATGTCGACCTTGGCCTTGGGCAGCCCCTTGAGGACGGCCCGGTCGGCGGCGACCGTGGTCTTCACACGCAGCGCGGGAACGTGCCAGGCTCCGCACACCACCGCGACACCTTCCCCGAACTCCTTCTGTGCGGTGCGCAGTTGAAGGCGCATATAGGCCTCCCGTACGAGGTCTCGCTCATGCCCGCCGTCGCCGTACTCCTCCCGCAGCGCCCCCATCGCCTCAGCGAGCGCCTCGAACGGCGCGAACGCGTCCCCCGACGCGCCCCGGTGCTCGATGACGTCCTCCCACCAGCGCTCCGGGTCGTCGTGCCCCGCGGTCTCGGCGAGTACGGCGAGCGGATCGACGCGCATCGCCTCCCTGGAATCCTCCTCGCCCTGCTCCCCGTCCCCCTCGGAGTCGTCCGGCGCCTGGCCCTGGTCGCGCAGGGCCAGGCTGTGCGCCGCCGGCAGGTCGATGAAGCGGACCGGAATGTCCCGCTCCAGGGCCCACCGGATCGCGACCCACTCCGGGGAGAACTCGGCCAGCGGCCAGAACGCGGAGCGCCCCGGCTCGTCCACGACATGCGCCAGCAGCGCGACCGGCGGCACCATGCCCTCGTCGGCGGCGAGCGCCACCAGGGCGTCCGCCTCGGGCGGCCCCTCGACCAGGACCGCACTCGGACCCGCCGCGTCGAGCGCGGCCCGGACGGCCCTGGCCGAACCAGGGCCGTGGTGACGCACCCCGAGCATCAGCGGCCCCTGCCCCCTCACCCGCTCGCTCATACGCTCACCTCACGGCACGCGCGGTAGAAGTCCTTCCAGCCGTCCCGCTCGCGGACCACGGCCTCCAGGTACTCCTGCCAGATCACCCGGTCCGCGGCCGGGTCACGGACGACGGCCCCGAGGATGCCCGCCGCGACGTCGGACGGCCGCAGCACCCCGTCCCCGAAGTGGGCGGCCAGCGCGAGCCCGCTCGTCACGACCGAGATCGCCTCGGCCGTGGACAGCGTGCCGCTCGGCGACTTCAGCTTCGTACGCCCGTCCTCGGTGACGCCGCTCCGCAGCTCCCGGAAGACCGTGACGATGCGGCGGATCTCATCGGTGCCGTCCGGAGCGGCAGGCAGGTCGAGGGAACGGCCGATCTGGTCGACGCGGCGCGAGACGATGTCGACCTCCGCCTCAGCGCTCTGAGGCAGCGGAAGCACGACGGTGTTGAAGCGGCGGCGCAGCGCGCTCGACAGGTCGTTGACCCCCCGGTCCCGGTCGTTCGCCGTGGCGATCAGATTGAAACCCCTGACGGCCTGCACCTCCTGGCCCAACTCCGGTATCGGCAGCGTCTTTTCCGACAGGATCGTGATCAGCGTGTCCTGCACATCGGCCGGGATACGGGTCAGCTCCTCGACCCGGGCCGTCATACCCTCGGACATGGCGCGCATGACGGGGCTGGGCACGAGGGCGTCCCGGCTCGGGCCGTGCGCGAGAAGTCGCGCATAGTTCCACCCGTAGCGGATCGCCTCCTCGGGGGTGCCCGCCGTGCCCTGCACGAGCAGCGTCGAGTCGCCGCTGACGGCGGCCGCGAGATGCTCGGAGACCCAGGTCTTCGCGGTGCCCGGCACACCGAGCAGCAGCAGGGCGCGGTCGGTGGCGAGCGTGGTGACGGCGACCTCGACGATGCGGCGCGGCCCCACGTACTTCGGCGTGATGACGGTCCCGTCGGGCAGCGTCCCGCCGAGCAGATACGTGGCGACGGCCCACGGCGAGAGGCGCCAGCGCTCCGGGCGCGGCCGGCCGTCCTGCGCCGCCAGCGCGGCGAGTTCGGCGGCGAAGGCGTCTTCGGCATGCGGCCGCAGCGCCTGCGCGGCGCCCTGGTCCCCCGCGGACGCGGCGCTCTTCTCGGTCGGTTCGACGGACACGGTCATGGCGATCCCCCTCGATTTCGGCCGGGCTCGGCCGGCACGTCCGGCACATCCCGAGCACTCGGCCGGGATGTGACTCCACCGTGCACCACGCCACTGACAATCACCGGCCGTACGCCGCTGACCTGCGCGAACACCCGCGCCACGGCCGATTGTCAGTGGCGGGACCTACCTTCGAGAACATGACTCAGCAGGGGGTGCGCTGGACGGCGGACCAGGTGCTGGCACTGGCGCCTGACGCCCCGTCACGCAAGGCGGGAAGCAAACTCGGCGTCGCCGGACCTTGGTCGGAGGCGGGAAGTTCGGGCGAGGGGATGGTGTGGGGGCTCTGCAAGGGCAGTGGCAGCAAGCCGTATCAGACGGTCGTGGATGTCGCGGACGCGGCGGGCCCGGCCTGCAAGTGCAGTTGTCCGAGCCGTAAGTTCCCGTGCAAGCACGCCCTCGGGCTCCTCCTCCTGTGGGCGGGGGCGGACGGCTCGGTGCCGGACACGCAAACACTTCCGGACTGGGGGCAGCAGTGGGCCGAAGGGCGCAGGAAGCGGGCACAGACCAAGCGGGAGACGGATGCGGCCGGGGGCGCCGCCGCTGATCCCGAGGCCGCGCGCCGCAGGGCCGAGCGGCGCGCCGAGCGGGTCACGGGGGGCGCGAGCGAGCTGGAGCAGCGGCTCGCGGACCTGCTGCGCGGCGGCCTCGCCTCGGCCGAGCAGGCCGGTTACGGGATGTGGGAGGAGACCGCGGCCCGCATGGTGGACGCACAGGCGCCCGGACTGGCCGCGCGAGTAAGGGAGTTGGGGTCGATACCCGCTTCCGGCCCCGGCTGGCCCGTACGGCTCCTGGAGGAATGCGCGCTGTTGCACCTCCTCGACAGCGGCTGGCTGCGCCGCGACCTGCTCCCCGCCGCACTCGCCTCGACGGTGAGCTCCCGCATCGGGCTGCCGTTGTCGGCGGAAGGGCGGCCGGCCCGGGACCGATGGCTGGTCCTGGCGCAGTACGACGCGGCCGACAGCCGGCTCACCACACGCCGGATATGGCTGTACGGGACGGAGTCCGGCCACACGGCGCTCCTCCTCTCCTACGGGGCGGGGGGCCGCACCCCGGCACTCTCACTGCCGGTCGGACTGGCGCTGGACGCCGAGCTCTGCGCGTACCCGGGCGACGGGCAGCTCCGCGTCGACCTGGGCGAACAGTTCACGGCGCCCGCCCCAAGTCCCGTACGGCCCAAGGGGGCAGGTGTGGCGGAGGCGGCGGCCCGGTACGGGGACGCGCTGGGCCGCGACCCATGGCTGGAGTCGTGGCCGGTGACGCTGCGTCGGGTCATACCCACGCCGGATGAGGCGAGCGACAGCGGCAGCGGCTGGCAACTGGCGGATGCTGACGATGACTTGGCACGACCGCATCCGGAGCGACCGGCCTCGGAGCGGCTGGCGCTCCCGATCACGCCGCAGGCCGCTTCGGGCCCCGGGCTGTGGCGGCTGGCGGCGCTGTCCGGCGGTGCCCCGGTCACCGTCTTCGGCGAATGCGGCCACCGGGGCTTCACCCCTCTCACGGCCTGGCCCGAAGGCCCGGGAGAAGCGGTGGAGCTGTGCTGACGAGCGAGACGAAAGAGACGACGGAAACGACTACGCGGACCCGTCCCCTGGGGAGGAGTGACATGAACGGACCTTCGACCGCCGGCGCCACGCCCACCAGCGCAGCCACGGGTGACCCATGGGAAGAGCTCGTCACCGTCGCCCTGCTCGGAACGGACCGGCGGACGCCGCCAGGCCACTCGGCCGGCGCCGACGCACCCACCGCGCTGCTCGACGCCGCCGCCGTACAGACCGTACGACGGCGGGCCGGACTGCGGCCCGCACCCGCTGCCGCGCTTCCGGCACGGGCGGCGGACGACCCGCGGCCCCCGCTCCCCGCCCCCGCGCGACGCAGACTGGCGATGCTGCTCACCGACCGCCCCGGCACCGGAGGCGGCCGCCGCGGCACGGCCCCCGACCTGATGGAGCTGCTGCCCCAGTGGCTGGCCGGGGCCAACGCAAAGGGGTACGCGGCCCCTCCGGATCTCCTCCCCGCACTCCTTGACGCGGCGCGCGGGCGCACGGATCTGCGGCCGCAGGCCCTCACGTTCGCCGGCCCGCGCGCACTGTGGCTGGCCCGGCTGAACCCGGACTGGAAGTTCGCGCTCCGTGCCGCACCCGGCGGCGGCACGGCACTCCCGGCGCCCGAGGACGGGGCAGACGTGCAATGCCTGTGGGAGGAGGGCCTGTTCGCCGAGCGGGTCGCGCTCCTGGCCCGGGTGCGCGCACACAACCCGGACGCGGCGCGGGAACTGCTCGCAACCACCTGGCCCGCCGAGCGGGCCGAGGACCGGCTGATGTTCCTCGACTCACTGCGGTCGGGGCTCGGCGACGCGGACGAGCCGTTCCTGGAACAGGCACTGTCCGACCGCAGCCGCAACGTCAGAGCCACGGCCGCCGAGCTGCTCTCCGCACTCCCCGGCTCGGAGCTGGCAGCCCGGATGGCGTCGCGCGCCGCCTCCTGCGTCGCCGTCGACCGCACTCAGGGCGCGACGACGCTCACCGTCGAGGCACCGCACGAGTGCGACGCGGGCATGGAGCGGGACGGCGTCGTCGCCGTACCGCCGACGGGCCGGGGTGAACGGTCGTGGTGGCTGGGCCAGTTGGTCGAGGCGACGCCGCTCGGCTGCTGGACCGCGCGGTTCGGCGGTCGCACGCCGGAAGAGATCGTCGCGCTGCCGGTGGCCGACGACTGGCAGGGCGAACTGCACGCCGCCTGGTGCCGGGCCGCTGTGCGCCAGCGGGACGTCGCATGGTCGCGCGCGCTCCTGGGCGCACCCGCGTCACCGGACGCCGCAGGCCCGGGCGCCGTATCGCTGTCCGAACGGGCGAGACTCCTCGGCGCCCTCCCCGACGGTGAACGCGCCGAGTGGGTGGCGGGGTTCATCGCGACGCACGGCCTGTCCGAGGCGTTCCAGCTGCTCGGGGTCTGCGCCCAGCCCTGGGCCGAGGCGCTCGGTCGGGCCGTGGTCGACGCGCTGAACATCGCGCGGGACGCGGGCAGTTACCCGTGGAGCTTCAGCGGCGTCATGGGCCTGGCCGAACGGTGCCTGGACCCCGCGGAAGCGTCCCGGCTCGAAGGCCTCACCGCCATCCCGGACGAACCGGAAGACGCGGCCCCCGGCGCCGGCGGCTACTGGTCGGAAGCGTTCCAGCGCCTGGTCAGCACGTTGCGCCTGCGGCAGGCGATGCGGGACGAGTTGAGAGGGGTGCAAGCGCAATAAGTACGGGGTGAGGCAGGGCAAAGGGGAATGGCCGGTTCGGGCGAAGAAAAGACCGCGCACCGAACCGGCACCCGTGCGTCATCACCTGGGAGGGACTGGAGGGATCAAGCCCCGGCAGGCTGACGGACGTTCGCGTTGACCCAGTCCACGATCGACGCCGTCGTCGCGCCCGGGGTGAAGATCTCCGCGACGCCCTTCTCCTTGAGCGGAGCGATGTCCGCCTCGGGGATGATCCCGCCGCCGAACACCTTGATGTCCGCGGCGTCGCGCTCCACGAGGAGCTCGATGACGCGGGCGAAGAGCGTGTTGTGCGCCCCGGAAAGAATCGAGAGACCGATCGCGTCGGCATCCTCCTGGATCGCCGTGTCGACGATCTGCTCCGGCGTCTGGTGCAGGCCGGTGTAGATGACCTCCATACCGGCATCGCGCAGAGCCCGCGCGATCACCTTGGCCCCGCGATCGTGACCGTCGAGCCCCGGCTTGGCGACCACCACGCGGATCGGACCGGCTGCCACACCCATCACTGCCTCCATGAAGCGACTTCTACCCGATACCTGACCTGATGCGTACCCGGGAAGTGAACGAACGTTATCGACAGCATCCCGCAACCGGCCGTTTCGCGGTGCGGAGCGAGGGGGAAATCACACGTTGGGACACGTTCACTGCGCGCCACGGCCGCCGCAGGCGGTTCAGAAGCCGCATACGGGGGCCTCTGGCGCAAGGGGAGCCGCAAAGAGAGAAGCCGCACCACCACACCGCCGCCGCCGCGCGGCGGGGCGACAGGGCGTATCGGCGCCGCGGTACGTACGGAGTTTTCGTAACGCACCGCGACGGTTACACACGGGCATCGACTCATCACAGCCCGCGTACGACGCGCATCGTCGGCCACCTCGGCGCATGCTTCCCATGAGGGCACACGGGAGACAGAGCCGTTTTCCCGGGTGCCGACGGGAGGTCGGCCATGAAGGTCACGAGCATCCTGCCCTTTCGCCCGCTCTGTCAGCTGTTCCCCGCCAGACTGGTGTTCCCCCCCAGGCTGGTCGGGGTCTCCGTCTCGTTGCTGAAGGCGACCGCTCTCGAGGTCGCGATCCTCGCCGGGCACCTCCTGCTCTACCCATCCGGCATCATCCAGGAGCGCAGGGCCGCCCCGGAGCTCCCTGCGCTCGGCTACGCCCCCGCCCCGGAGGGCCTGGACGAGGGCGCCGACGACACCTCGTACCTGACGGAGAGCACCACGCTGCCGGAGTCTGAGGACCAGAACGCCCACGGCACCCCCGACAGCCTCAGCGCCCGCCTGCCGGTCGCCGAGAACAAGCCGCCGGTTCTCCTGCTGCACGGCTTCATCGACAACCGCTCCGTCTTCTTCCTGCTGCGCCGCTCCCTCGCCCAGCACGGCCGGCACCACGTGGAGTCGCTGAACTACTCGCCGCTGACCTACGACATCCGCACCGCCGCCGCGCTGCTCGCCCGCCACGTCGAGGAGATCTGCGAGCGCACGGGCCACGACCGCGTGGACGTCGTGGGGCACAGCCTCGGCGGACTCATCGCCCGTTACTACGTGCAGTGCCTGGGAGGCGATCTGCGCGTACGCACCCTAGTGTCGCTCGGCACCCCGCACAGCGGGACCACGGTCGCGCCGCTGATGGACGCGCACCCGATCGTCCGGCAGATGCGCCCCGGCTCGACCGTCATCGAGGAGCTGTCCCGGCCCGCCCCCGGCTGCCGCACCCACTTCGTGAGTTTCTGGAGCGACCTCGACCAGATCATGGTTCCGCTGGAGACGGCCTGCGTCGACCACCCCGACCTCATCGCGCAGAACGTCCGCGTCACCGGCGTCGGACACCTCGCGCTCCCCGTCCACCCGGCTGTCGCCGCCGGCATTCGGCAGGCACTCGACGCCGAGGAGACGGAAGGAGCGCGCGCCGCCGACGCGGTGGGCGGCCTGACGGTGGCGTGACCGCGGCCTGACCGTGCCCCCGGAACGGTCTCCGAACTGGCCAAACGTCGAACGATTCTCGAACGCAGGGCCAAAGCTCTGCCCACAGTCCGCCGAAAGACAGCCGAATGCCCGTTTCCTGCGAACGGGAAACCTGCCGAAGATTGTCGAGCCCGCGTACCGCCGGGTACAGTCACCGCACTGCTCTGGCAGCCCCTGTTGTCGAGGCGAAAGAGAAGTTGGTGAACGACCGTCACCCGTCGGGGACTCAGACCTCCCCGGCCCCGGCTCAGGACGCCGACTATGCGCCCTACGCTCCGTATGACCAGCAGAGCGCGCAGTACGGCGACTACACCGGTTACGACGGCCACGCCACCGGCGGTTTCGCGGCCGACCCCCTCTTCGGGGACCTTCCCGGCGCGCAGAGCACCGGCTCGTACGACAGCGGCCAGTGGGCGACCGGCGCGCACCAGACACTGACGACGCAGGACCCCCAGCACCACGACCCGTACGCGGCGCAGCACCACGCCACCGCGTACGGCACCGGCAGCTACGACACCACCGCTGTCTGGGGGGCCGCCGCTCACGATCAACTCGGCGGTATTCCGGCCCAGTCCGGACCGGACCATTCCGGCCAGTGGGACAACAGCGCGTGGGCCGGCCAGACCGGGCAGTGGGACGCGAACGCCTTCGGGGCGCAGGCGCAGGGATTCACCACGCAGGACGCGTTCGCCACGCAGACCTTCCAGGCGCCGGCGGCCTTCGAGACCGGGACTTACGAGACCGGAACCTTCGACGCGCAGGGCTTCGAGACCCAGGCGTTCGATGCTCAGGCCTATGAGACGCAGGCGTTCGAGGCCCAGCCCTTCGCAACACAGACCTTCGAAGCGCACACCTTCGACACCGGCGCGTACGACGCCACCGCGTGGAACTCCGCGGGCGCCGAAGGCGACGACAACGACCTCGACGCACGGCACGGCCACGGCCAACCCGACGCCCCCGAGCCGGAGTTGAGCCACAACGACGATCACCACGACAGCTACAGCGAAGGCCTCGACGACGTCGAGGAAACCGTCGCCCGCGACGAGCGGCCCGCCCCGGTCACCCCGGCCCAGCGCGCCCGCTCCCGCCGCCGCTCCCCCGCCAAGCGCTCCGCGCTGCTCACCGTCGCGGTGCCCTCGGTGTGCGTGATGGGTGTCGCGGGAGTAGCCGCGGCCTCCGTCGGCGGGCTCGGCGGCGACGCCGGCAAGGACACGACGGCGGCCTCGGCACCGGACGCGACCGCCGTGAAGCCCTCCGTCGCCAACAACAAGCTCGACACCCAGCTCGCGGACCTCTCCGCGGACGCCGGCGACTTCGCCGACCGGGCGAGCCGCACCCAGGAACGTATCGACCTCAGGGCCAAGCAGCAGGCCGAGCGGAAGCAGGCGGCGGAGGAAGCGGCGCGCAAGGAGCGGCTGCGGCCCAAGTTCGTCCTCCCGGTCAAGCAGCGCGGGCTGAGCGCGTATTACGGGCAGGCCGGTATCAACTGGATGTCCGTACACACCGGCATCGACTTCCCCGTCTCGTACGGGACCCCGGTGATGGCCGCGACCGACGGCACCATCCGCACACAGTGGAACAGCGCGTACGGGAACATGGCGATCCTGACGGCGAAGGACGGCACGGAGACCTGGTACTGCCACCTCTCCAGCCACGCCGTCATGAGCGGACCGGTCAAGGCCGGCGACCTCATCGCGCACTCCGGGAACTCCGGCAACTCCACCGGTCCGCACCTGCACTTCGAGGTGCGTCCCGGCGGCGGCTCGGCCGTCGACCCGCTCCCGTGGCTCCGCAGCCACGGGCTCGACCCGACGTAGCAGGGCCGAGCCTCCCGGCGGCAGCCTCCTGCAGTTTCCCCACAGGCCTACAGAGCTACAGCTTTTCCACCGGCCTACAGAGCTACAGCTTCTCCACCGGCGCGTACCGCAGCAGCAGGCGCTTCGGCTTGGGCTCTCCGAAGTCGACGGTCGCCTCCGCGTTCGCCCCTGTGCCCTTGACTCCGACGACCGTGCCGAGGCCGAACTGGTCGTGCGTGACCCGGTCTCCCACGGAGAGCGCGACGACCGGCTTCTCCGTCGCCCGGCGCGTGGCGAACGCCGGTGTCGAGCGTGAGCGCGACGACGAGAGGGACGCGGCGATCCCGCTCGTCGGACCCGCCGACTTGGCGGGCGCCATGGCGCCGGTCCGCTTCCACTCCAGATGCGTGTCCGGGATCTCCTCCAGGAAGCGCGACGGCGGGTTGTACGAGGGCTGGCCCCAGGCGCTGCGCAGGGTGGAGCGCGTCAGATACAGGCGCTCACGCGCGCGCGTGATGCCGACGTAGGCGAGGCGGCGCTCCTCCTCCAGCTCCTTGACCTGGCCGAGGGAGCGCATGTGCGGGAAGACGCCGTCCTCCATGCCGGTCAGGAAGACGACCGGGAACTCGAGGCCCTTGGCCGTGTGCAGGGTCATCAGCGTGATGACGCCGGAGCCGTCGTCCTCCTCGTCCGGGATCTGGTCGGAGTCGGCGACGAGCGCGACCCGCTCCAGGAACTCGGAGAGCGTACCGACGCTCGCCTCGCCCGCACCCTCGGCCGCGCCTTCCGCCGTCGCGCTCTCCTGCTCGAACTCCAGGGCCACGGCCGCGAGTTCCTGAAGGTTCTCGATGCGCGTCTCGTCCTGCGGGTCCGTCGACGACTGCAACTCGGCCAGGTAGCCGGTCCGTTCGAGCACGGCCTCCAGGACCGTGGCCGGGCCCGCGCCCGACTCGACGATCGTGCGGAGGTCCTCCATCAGCGTGTTGAACCGCTTCACCGCGTTCGTCGAGCGGGCCGCCATGCCGTACGCCTCGTCGACGCGGCGCAGCGCCTGTGGGAAGGAGATCTTCTCGCGCTGGGAAAGCGCGTCGATCATCGCTTCGGCACGGTCGCCGATGCCGCGCTTGGGCACATTGAGAATGCGGCGCAGGGGGACGGAGTCCTCGGGGTTGGCGAGCACCCGCAGATAGGCCAGGACGTCCCTGACCTCCTTGCGCTCGTAGAAGCGGACTCCGCCGACGACCTTGTAGGGCAGGCCGACGCGGATGAAGATCTCTTCGAAGACACGGGACTGCGCGTTCGTCCGGTAGAAGATGGCGACGTCGCCGGCCTTCGCGTCGCGCGCGTCCGTGAGCCGGTCGATCTCGTCGGCGACGAACTGCGCCTCGTCGTGCTCGGTGTCCGCGACGTAGCCGGTGATCTGCGCGCCCGCGCCCGCATTCGTCCACAGGTTCTTGGGGCGGCGGGATTCGTTGCGCTCGATGACCGCGTTGGCCGCGGAGAGGATGGTCTGCGTCGAGCGGTAGTTCTGCTCCAGCAGGATCGTTGTCGCGTCGGGGTAGTCCTCCTCGAACTGGAGGATGTTCCGGATGGTGGCTCCGCGGAACGCGTAGATCGACTGATCGGCGTCACCCACGACGCACAGCTCGGCCGGCGGGAGGTCGTCCGCGCGAGGCGGCTCGTCCTCCCCGCGGCCGCTGTCGGCCGACCCCACCAGCTCCCTGACCAGCGCGTACTGCGCGTGGTTCGTGTCCTGGTACTCGTCGACCAGGACGTGGCGGAAGCGGCGGCGGTAGTGCTCGGCGACGTCCGGGAAGGCGCGCAGGAGATGCACCGTCGTCATGATCAGGTCGTCGAAGTCCAGAGCGTTCGCCTCGCGGAGGCGGGACTGGTACATCGCGTAGGCCTGGGCGAGGGTCTTCTCGAAGCCGTCGGCGGCCTGAGCTGCGAAGTCCTCCTCGTCGATCAGCTCGTTCTTCAGGTTCGAGATCTTGGCGCTGAAGGACTTCGGCGGGAACTTCTTCGGGTCCAGGTCGAGGTCACGGCAGACCAGGGCCATGAGTCGCTTGGAGTCGGCGGCGTCGTAGATCGAGAACGACGACGTGAAGCCGAGCTTCTTCGACTCGCGGCGCAGGATGCGGACGCAGGCGCTGTGGAACGTCGACACCCACATCGCGTTCGCCCGCGGGCCGACGAGGGACTCGACGCGCTCCTTCATCTCGCCCGCGGCCTTGTTCGTGAACGTGATCGCGAGGATCTGGCCGGGGTGCACACCGCGCTCGCCGAGGAGGTACGCGATGCGGTGCGTGAGCACACGGGTCTTGCCGGACCCCGCGCCCGCCACGATGAGCAGCGGGGAGCCGCCGTGGACGACGGCCGCCTTCTGGTTCTCGTTCAGCCCGTCGAGGAGCGCCGCCGGGTCGAGCGCCGGGCGTGGGGCGCCGTCCCGGTAGTACTCGTCCCTGGCCGGGGGCACGTCGAACTTCCCGTCGAACAGGTCGTCCGGAACGTGCTCCGGAGCCGTGTCGTCCTCGGGCGGCGGCGGGGCATGCTCCTCACTGGCCTTCGAAGCCGTGAGGTCCGCCAGGAAGCTGTCGTCAAAGAGGCTGCTCATCGCTCTACGAGTCTAGGCCGCCCCACTGACACCCACGGCCGTCCCGGAAACTTCCCCCGACTTCGCGGCCCCAGCCACCTCTTGTAGCGCAGTAATTACCCCCAGTGAGGATTACCGGAGGTCGCGAACAAGATTGCCGAAGGTCACGAAAATGTATCGGGCATATCGAACATCAACCTTCACAGCAGCCACACGAGTTGGCTACCGTGCTCCGCGGGCCGCCCGTCCCCCCGCCGGCAACCGCGCCGCGAGCGGGTCGCCCCCGCTGAGTTCAGTACGCCGAGAGGCATGGAACCGGGGACCCACGACCTTTGGGGTGAATCGGCCGACGACCCGTCAGGGCACGGCCGTAGGGCAGCCTTCCGAATCTCCGCCCGAACCCGACAGCTAACCCGGTAGGCGGTCATGGGAAGGAGACGCGACCCTTGGCGTCGCACCGCAAGCCGCGCACCAGAACAGCCGGCCCCCGCACGGCCCCCGTCGTCGGCATCACCACGGCGGCCCTCACCTCCATCGCCCTGCTCTCGCAGACCGCGAACGCCGCCCCCTCCGCGCCGCCGAAGCCGAGCCTGGAAGAGGTCCAGAAGAAGGTCGACACCCTCTACCACCAGGCGGGCGTGGCCACGGAGAAGTACAACGCGGCCAAGGAGCGCACCACCAAGCAGCAGAAGCGCGTCGG
This sequence comes from Streptomyces sp. DS1-CR2, assembly GCF_055760475.1. Taxonomy (NCBI): domain Bacteria; kingdom Bacillati; phylum Actinomycetota; class Actinomycetes; order Kitasatosporales; family Streptomycetaceae; genus Streptomyces; species Streptomyces sp. DS1-CR2. Next base: position 5,341,003 of record NZ_CM147085.1, on the reverse strand, counting down.
CGACCTGCTCGACGACGTCGCGCAGCGCACCGAGAAGCTCAACAAGGCCCGCCAGGAGCTCGGCACCTTCGCCGCGGCCCAGTACCGCACGGGCGCCGTCTCCGACACCGCGACGCTGCTCCTCGCCGACGACGCGCAGGACTACTTCGACCAGGACCAGCTGATGAGCCGGCTCACGAGCCGCCAGAAGAAGGCCGTCGACGACTACCAGACCGAGCAGGCCGCCACCACGAAGAAGCGCACGGAGGCGGCCAAGAGCCTGGAGACGCTGACCACTTCGCAGGCCACGCTCAAGAGCACGAAGAGGGACGTCCAGCAGAAGCTCGGTGACGCCCGCGAACTCCTGTCGAAGCTGACCGCCGAGGAGAAGGCGCGGCTCGCGGCGATCGAGAAGAAGAAGCAGGAGGCCGCCAGGAAGAAGGCGGAGGAGCTGGCTCGTCAGCAGGCCGAGGCGGAGGCCAAGCGCAAGGCGGCCGAGGAGGCGCGCCAGCAGGAGAACCCGGGCACCGGCACCGGTTCGGGTACGGGTACGGGCTCCGGGGGCACCAGCGGCGGTTACGCCACCAAGGCCGCGAAGGTCATCGACTTCGCCGAGTCACAGATGGGCAAGCCGTACGTGTGGGGCGCCACGGGCCCGGACTCGTACGACTGCTCGGGCCTCACGCAGGCCGCGTGGAAGGCGGCCGGCATCACGCTGCCGCGCACGACCTGGGACCAGGTCAAGGTCGGCACGACCGTCACCACGGCCAACGCCCAGCCCGGTGACCTGGTTTTCTTCTACGACGACATCAGCCACGTCGGCATCTACATAGGCGACGGCAAGATGATCCACGCGCCGAAGCCGGGCGCGAACGTCCGCGTCGAGTCGATCTACTACATGCCGATCCACAGCGTGGTGCGCCCGGCCTGACCGCCTTCGTGGGGTTACGTTCGGGCGGTGCGCGGCCCGAACGCAACCCCACGTCCCGGACCCACGTGGTCCCAGCTCCCGCCGGCCGCCGGCGCCGCCGTCATGGCCACCGGCATCATCTCGGTCGGCCTGCGACTGACCGGTTACTCGGTGCTGAGCGGCATCATGCTGGTGCTCGCCGCCGCCCTCTGGCTCGTCCTCGCGGCGGACTTCGCGAAACGACTGGTGCGGGAGCGCGACCGCTGGGAATCCGAAGCGGACACCCCGGCCGCGCTCACCGCGGTCGCGGCGACGGCCGTCCTCGGCACCCGGATCTCCATGTTCGGCTGGCAGACCCTGGCCGAGGCGCTCCTCGCCTTGTCCGCGCTCGTCTGGCCGGTGCTCCTGATCAACGTCGCACGGCACTGGAAGCCGCGGATGCCGGGGGCCGTGTTCCTCGGCTGTGTCGCGACGCAGGGCCTCGTCGTCCTGGCGGCGACGCTCGCGCCCGCGGTCGGCGCGCACTGGCTCGCGTTCACCGGGATGGTGCTCTTCTGGGGCGGGATCATCCTGTACTGCTTCGCGCTGCTCCACTTCGACCTGCGCGAGGTGGCCTCCGGCGCCGGGGACCACTGGGTCGCGGGCGGCGCGCTCGCCATCTCCGCACTCGCCGCGTCGAAGCTCGTCGCGACGGGTCTGTGGAACAGGGACGACACAGACGTCCTGCGCACCATGAGCTTCCTGCTGCTCGCGCTCGATGTGACCTGGTACATCGTGCTGGCGCTGGCGGAGGTGCGGTGGTCCAGGCCACGTTACGACGTGCGGCGCTGGTCGACGGTCTTCCCGATGGGAATGACGGCGGCGGCGGCACTGTCCGTGAGCGCCGCCGCCGATGTGCCCTGGCTCAAGGGGCCGGGGCAAGTACTGGTGTGGATCGCGGTGGCCGCGTGGCTCGCCACCCTGTTCGGGACGTTCAGGTCCCGAACACCCGCCTGACTCAGATCTGGACGACCGTGACGGCTCAGGTCCAGAGGACCGCGATGAAGATGTTCGCGGTGGTCAGGAGGCCGACGAGGCCGAACAGCCCCTTGTCCACCTTCTCGTCGTCCCGCTTCACGTACACGAGGCCGAGGATCACGATCAGCAGCGCGAGCTTCACGCCGATCTTGATGTTGTTGACGGTGTTGTCGTCCGCCTGGTTCAGGCCCACCAGGACGACACCCGTGACCAGCATGGTCAGCGCGCCGTGCAGCATCGCCGGGACGAACCGGGCCGTTCCCTTGCCCATCGCCTTCATCTGGGTGAGGAACCCACCGAGGAGCGAGGCGATGCCGATGATGTGCAGGCCGACGAAGAGGTGGATGAGTACGTCCATGACCGGCGAGCCTAGCCGGGGCCTCACTGCCTCCTTGAACCGGCCCGCACCGGTCCCGCGCCGGTCACATACGGTCACACCCAGAACACAAGGACCAGTTGCGGACAATCCATCACCAACCCGTGACGGCCAGGTTTAGCGTCCTTCCTCAGGTGACCGGCTTCCCACCCCCGCCCCGCTCACGGGCGCAGTCGGGCACCTACCGCCGAGAAAGGTCCGGCGGCGGCCCGCTTCCCCTGTGCGGGCCGCCGCCGGACGCGTAAGCAGTACGTACCGGAAGGACGTGCCCCTCGTGTCGGCAGCGCACCGCAAGCCCCGACAGCGCTCGCTCACCGGCCCCACGGCCCGCACCGCGGCGACCCTCGCTCTCGCCTCCGCGGCGACCGCCACCGCCCTGGACGGCGCGGCGCACGCGGATCCCCGGCTCACCCCGAGCCAGGTGAAGGCGAAGGTCGACCAGCTCTACCAGCAGGCCGAGAAGGCCACCGAGAAGTACAACGGCGCCAAGGAGAAGGCGGACAAGGCCGAGAAGAAGCTCGGCTCCCTGCGGGACGAGGCGGCCCGCAGGACGGACCGGCTCAACACCCAGCGCGAGGCGCTCGGTTCGGCCGCCGCCGCGCAGTACCGCACCGGCGCCCTCGACCCGGCGGTCCAGCTCGTCCTGTCCTCCGACCCCGCCCGGTACCTCGACAACGCGGCGCTCGCCGACCGGCTCGGCACCCGGCAGGCCTCCGCGGTCGGGCGCGTGCAGCGCGAACTCCGGCAGATCGACCAGCTGCGCTCCGAGGCCGACGGCCGGCTCGCCGAGCTGCGCAAGCGGCAGGGCGAGCTGAAGAAGCAGAAGAAGACGGTCACCGGGAAGCTGGCCGAGGCGAAGCGTCTGCTCGGCCAGTTGCCTGCGGCCGAGCGCACCGGCGTCGGGGCAGGCGCCGGCGACAGCGGCGCGGCCGGCCGCGCCTCCCGCTCGGACTCCTCCCGCGAGGTGCCGTCCGGCGCCCTGCCCAAGGCCCCGGACTCCCGCACGGCGGCGGCCATCGCCTACGCCTACAGCGCCCTCGGCAGCCCCTATGTGTGGGGCGCCACGGGCCCGAACGCCTTCGACTGCTCCGGCCTCACCCAGGCCGCGTACCGCTCGGCGGGCATCTCCCTGCCGCGCACCACGTACTCCCAGATCAACGCGGGCCCTCGCATCCCACGCTCCCAACTGCAGCCGGGCGACCTGGTGTTCTTCTACTCGGGCATCAGCCACGTCGGTCTCTACATCGGCGACGGCAAGATGATCCACGCCCCGAACCCGAGCGCCCCGGTCCGCATCGCCCCGATCGACGAGATACCGTTCGCGGGGGCTACGCGGGTGGCGTGAGCCGGTGCGATGCTGCCGGTAATGTCAGGCTCATGCCTAGCCGTGCGCTGCCGCCGCCTGCGCCCCCTGCCCATCTCCGTACGTGGCCGGACCACCAGACGCTGCTCACCGACCGCGGCATGGCCCTCGACGAGCTGCGCAGGTCGCACCTCGGGGTGCACCGGCTCCTGCTGCTGTGGCTGTGCGGGGCGGGCGCGCTGCTCGGCTGGGCCCTGCTGTCCCTGGTGAACCAGCTGTTCGAGGACAAGGATCCCCTGGTCTTCGTCATGGGCCCCGTCTTCGCGATCCTCGGCCTGGCGGCCCTCGTCCCCGCGGTCATCGGCGTCGTCCTCGGCCTGCGCCGCGACCGGAAGATACGCGAACTCACAGACGCCTGGCTCGCGTTGGACACCCATCCGGCGACCGACGCCCGGCTGCGCTCCCCAGGCACCAGCCTCACCTGGTGCCTGTCGTCCCTCGTGGTGTGCGCGCTCGGCCTATGGGCATCCCTCAGCGCTGCCGCGTACGCCGAGCCGGGGCGGGACACCTACGTGGATGTCGCCTTCGGCATGGGCGCGGGCGTGATTCTCTGGCTCACGGGTCTCATCGGCGCGAAGAAGGCGCTGGGCCACTACCGCTGGGTGGTGCGGAGGCTGAGTCCGGCGCCGGCGCGGGGCGGCGCGCACCTCTGACAGCGAGCTCGCGCGGCGCTGTGGACTGTCCCGGGCGGGGCGCGTGCTGTGGCCCTCACCGCGACCGCGGTCGCGGTAGTACTCGCCACCTCGTCGGCAAGAAGAGTGGCACCGCCGCAGCCGGCCGCGGCCCTGAATGCGCTGGTAGCGCAGCACCTGCCACTCCAGCGGATCACCCCATTCGGCCGCGTCGGCCGCGAGAACGACGAGGTGGAATATGGTGCCGCTGCTCAGCGCGGACTGCGGAAGACGCGTCGTCACCGCCCGTCACACCAAGCGCCGCGCCGTAGCCCACCGCGTCAGCTCGTGGCGGTTCGACAGCTGGAGCTTTCTGAGGACCGCCGACACATGGGACTCGACCGTCTTGACGGAGATGAACAGCTGCTTGGCGATCTCCTTGTACGCGTAGCCGCGGGCGATGAGGCGCAGGACCTCGCGCTCGCGCTGCGTGAGGCGGTCGAGGTCCTCGTCGACCGGCGGGGCGTCCGTGGACGCGAACGCGTCGAGGACGAAGCCCGCCAGACGCGGCGAGAAGACCGCGTCGCCGTCCTGGACGCGGAAGATCGAGTCGACCAGGTCCGTGCCGGTGATCGTCTTGGTGACGTACCCGCGGGCGCCACCGCGGATGACGCCGATGACGTCCTCCGCGGCGTCCGACACGGAAAGGGCCAGGAAGCGGACCGGGTTGTCGGCCGCCGCCATCAACGGGGCGCAGCGGCGCAGGACTTCGACGCCGCCGCCACCGGGAAGGTGCACGTCGAGGAGGACGACCTCGGGGCGCGTGGCCGTGATGACCGTGACCGCCTGGTCCACGTCCGCGGCCTCGCCGACCACCTCGACGCCCGTCGTCTCCGTGCGGCCGATCTCCGCCTGGACGCCGGTGCGGAACATCCGGTGGTCGTCGACAAGGACCACGCGTGCGTGACGGCCGACCGGCTCCGTCTCCGGCTCGCCCGCCGCGGTCGCGTCCGGCTTGACCTGCTCGTCACTCATGGGGTCTTCTCCGCCCTCTTCATGGTCAGTTCGACCTCCGTGCCGCCGTCCGGCACCGCGCGCAGCCGCGCCGTGCCGCCGTTGCGCTCCATCCGGCCGATGATCGATTCTCGTACGCCCATCCGGTCCGCGGGAATCGAGTCGAGGTCGAAACCAGGGCCCCGGTCGCGTACGGACACGAACACCGTCTCCTCCTCGACCTCGGCGTAGACCTGGACCGCACCGCCCTCGCCACCGTACTTGGCGGCATTCACCATCGCTTCCCGCGCAGCCTGCATCTGTGCCGCGAGACCGTCGTCGAGCGGGCAGTCGCCGACCACCACCACCTCGAGGGGCACCCCGTGCTTGTCCTCGACCTCGGCCGCGCTGCGCTTGACCGCCTCCGCGACCGTGCCGGGCTCCTGTGCCTCGTCCTTCCCGTTCCCCTGCGGTCTGTAGAGCCAGGCCCGCAGGTCTCGCTCCTGTGCGCGGGCCAGGCGCCGCACCTCGCTCGCGCTCTCCGCGTTCCGCTGGATCAGCGTGAGGGTGTGCAGGACCGAGTCGTGGACATGGGCCGCGACCTCCGCACGCTCCTGCGCGCGGATCCGCATGAGGCGCTCCTCGGAGAGATCCTGCGTCATGCGCACGAGATAGGGGCCGGCGAGGAGAGCGATGCCGACGAGGACGGCGAGGGCGGCCTGAAGGATGGAGCCGAGGTGTTCGGCCGACCCCTGGAGCACGAAGATCCCGGTGACACCGGCCCCGACGAGTACGACACCCGCCGCGGCCCGCGCCAGATTCAGCGTCCGCTTGCGGCGGCCGGCCTCCATCCAGCGGGCCCGGCGCGCATTGTCCGCCTGTCGCCAGACGAGGGCCACGCCCGCACCGACGAGGAGCGTCGGCCACAGATACGCCTTCGCGTTCCCCGCCAGATTCACATTGCCGACGAACACCATCGACACGACGACCATGAGGAGCAGGGCGACGATCTGCCCCTTGTCCGGCTTGCGGGCGACGAGTCTGCGCCGCCCGTCCGTAGCCGTCTCCGTGGTGAAGGCGGGGGTCCGCTCGCTGCCCACGCCTCCGACGCCGAGCGGGACGAAGAACCAGAACGCCGCGTACAGGAGAGCGCCGAGGCCGTCCGCCATGAACAGGCCCACGAAGACGAGCCGCACCCAGATCACGGGCAGGCCGAGATGCCCGGCGAGCCCCCGCGCCACTCCGCCGAGCCAGCGCCCGTCGCTGGAGCGGTAGAGCTTGCGCGGCGGCCGCGGGACGTCAATGGGTGGTGCTGCGGCTTCCGGCATGCCATTGATGGTCACACGTGGGGCGGACCCCGGGCATCAGGGTTCAGCCCGGATACTCCCCTGATCTCCGGCCCGGCCCCGAGCGCCGTCAGGGGCAATATCAGGGTTGGTCCAGGGTCGTCCCGACTGCCGCGGCGGACCTCGGCCCGTCACGATGGACGCATGACAGATCACCAGCACGCCTCGACGGGAGCGCAGGCCGGGCAGCCGCAGGACGCGGTGCCCGGGCGCGGCTCCGGCGGTGCGTCCGCGCCGCCCGCACCGGGACTGGAGCCCGGCGTCCCCGCGCCGCCGAGCAAGTTCCGGCGCGACCGGCGGCACGGGACGCTGGGCGGAGTGTGCGCGGGACTCGGCCGGCACTGCGACATGGATCCGGTGATCTTCCGGATCGGCCTCGCCGTGCTCGCCGCGACGGGCGGGCTCGGCCTGATCTTCTACGGTTTCGCCTGGCTCTTCGTCCCGTACGACGACGAGGACGAGAACGAGGCGCGCAAGCTCCTCTCCGGCCGCGTGGACGGCCCGGCGCTGACGGCCGTGCTCTTCGCGCTCGTCGGCTGCGGGCTCTTCCTCTCCATGCTGAACAACGGCGGAGTGCTCACATTCGCCGCCGTCCTCGCCCTGCTCCTCGCGGGCGCGGGGTACTGGTCCCAGCAGCGACGAGCGGCCGACCCCGACCCTCTGGCCGCGCAGACCGTGGCCGACGCGCCGCCCGAGGCGCAGGCTCCGCCCGTCGCCGGGGCGCCGTCCTGGTGGCGGGACCCGATAGTCAAGGACGGCACGCACGTCGGAGGGACCGGGTACTTCTGGGGGCCCGACAGCGGCGTCGACATCCGGTACGAGCCCACGGCGCACGGGCACCGGACGGCCTGGGGCCCTGACGTCCGCGGCCCGGAAGGCGGGGCACCCAAGCAGCGCGGGCCGCGCTGGATCGGCGGCTGGACGTTCCTGCTCGCGCTGGCCGCGGGCTGCGCGGGCACGGCGGCGACCTGGGACGGCCACCCGCTCGGCACGGCCCTCCAGGCCGGTCTCGCGAGCGCGCTCGTCGTCTTCGGTCTGGGCATCGCGCTCAGCGCAGTCGTCGGACGGACCGGCGCCGGCTCGATCATCCTCGCGGTCATCACGGCGGGCCTCCTCGCCGCGTCGGCCGCGCTCCCCTCCAACATCACCACCCACTGGATGCGCACCAACTGGTCCCCGGCCTCGGTCGCCCAGGTGGAGCCGACATACGAGCTGGGAACGGGCGTCGGCACGCTCGATCTGAGCGGGATCGATCTCGGCAAGGGCAAGACACTGACGACGAGAGCGGAGGTCGGGGCGGGGCAGCTCAAGGTCATCGTGCCGAAGGACTCAACGGTCGTGCTGCGGGCCGAGGTGGGCGTCGGTGACGTCCGGCTGCCGGACGAAAAGACACAGGACGTGGACATCCGTCCGAGACAGGAGCAAAGGGTGACCCTCACACCACCGGTGGGCAGCAAGGCCGGCGGCACGGTCGAGCTGCGGCTCGAAGTCGGTGTCGGACAGGCGGAGGTGGCCCGTGCCACGCCATGACTTCCAGCCGGGAAAGCTGATCGCGGGCCTGTTCCTGACCACGGCCGGAGTCCTCTACCTGGGCGCCGCGCTGGGCGGCTGGGAGGTGGAGTGGTTCGCCGTGATCCCCCTGGTCACGGCCGGCCTGGTCCTGGCCGGAGTAGCGGGCACAGCAACCTACGCAATCCGCCGCCGCCAAAGACCCCACCCGACGGACTCCGGCTCCCCGTAAGTCCGGAAACGGCGCACGGGCGCCTGCCAGGGGGCGCGGGGAACTGCACGCCCAGCAGCCAAAACCGCGACACGGGCCCCAAAGCCACCGCCGCGCAGAGAAACCCGTCAGCCAAGCCCACGCCGGGCCCGGCGCCGAGCCGCAAGCATCGCATCCACCGAAAACACCGAAGCCCCCGCAAGCACCAACGGCAGCCACGCCATCAGATAGGCAAGATCGTTGCCGAGGTAATACGGCTCGGTGGCCCAGCTCACCGTCAGCCACAGGCTGAGCGAGATCAGCATGCCGCCCACGGCGGCGAGCCGGGCGAGCAGACCGATCAACGTGCCGATGCCGACGGCCAGTTCACCGAAGGCGATCGCGTAACCGAAGCCGGTCGGGCTCTTGAGTGCCAGGTCGACCAAGGCGGGGATTGCGGAGATGTCCCGCACTCCGCGCATCTGCTCACCGATCGACCCCGATCCGGTGGCGTGGAAGAAGGCGCTGTCGGTCAGCTTGTCGAGCCCTGCGTAGATGAAGGTGACGCCGAGGAAGATCCGCAAGGGAAGGAGTGCAAACCGTTGGGCGCTGTCCCGCCAGCTGCCCCTGCCGTTGACATAACCGGTATGGATGTCCGTCCGCATGCCATGAGTCATCGCCTGTCCGCCGCCTCTCGCACCCGCATCGGTGCCCGCAGAATTGCCCGTCACTAGACGATACGTACGAGCGGGCGCGACTGCTCAGTAACGTTCAGCTATTGCCGCAGGCCGGACGCGGGCGCTCAGTCCGAAACGTCGATCGCGCACCGGTTCGTCTCCACGCCCGCCGCGGTGACGACCTGGACGTCGACCCGCCCCGGCTCGACGTCCACGGGAACCGGGACCGTCAGGGTCGAGTCGGTGGGGTTGATGAAACCGCCCTGAACCGGGACGAGAGGCACATGAACGTGCACGGGACCGATGCGGACGATCATCCGGGAGAGCCGGTCCGCGGTGGCCGCGCCCGGCGGAACGAAGCCGGCCCCGCGGATCTCGATGTCGTCGCCGGTGCGGATCGGCGCATCCAGGTCCCCGGCCTCACGGGACCGCACGACCGAAAGGATCACGGGCCGGCCGCCCTCCGCGTACTTGGCCGCGAGGTAGGTGGCCGCCGAGACCAGGACCAGCAGGGCGAGGCCCCACGGCAGATCGGGCAGCTGTCCGGGGCGGCGGGCGAGGCGCACCGCTACGAAGACGAGCGCGACGGCCGAGATCAGCACGTACTGGATGTCGGCGAAGGTGCCACGTCCGGAGTCGTCCGTGAGGAGGTCGGCGGCGCGCGGCCGGTCCGCGCGCACCTTCTGCAGGCGCTGGCCCAGCACGCGCACCCCCACGACCCGCCGCACCAGAACGGCGACCCCGCAGACGACAGCCAGGACGGTCACGACCCCGGCGCCCCGGGCGAGTTCAAGGCCGGAGATCAGCGCGTCCCGTTCGCGGTGGCCGGAGGCGCCGGCCAGCTCGCCCGCCAGGACGAGCACCACGTAGACCATGACGAGGACCCAGCAGGCGGCGACGGCCCGGGAGGTGGACAGGCGGTTGTCCTCGCCGACGACCGGAGCGAGCACCCCGCCGGCCGCCCGGTGGACGTAGGCCGCGCCGGTCAGGAGGCCGCCCACGACGACCGCCGCGAGCAGTCCCGCCGTGCGCGCCGGTGTCCAGCCCGCGCCGATCGCCGTGAGCGCCTGCACGATCAGGAGCAGCGCGCACCCGCCCCACACCACGGCGACCGTGCGCGGCCACAGCCCGGCGAGCCACGCGTCGCCCTCGGCGCGCCCGCGATCGGCCATGCCCCGCGCGGACTGGGTCAGCTCGTCCGAGACCCACTGGCGGGATGCGCCCGCCGAGTGCGCGACGGCAGCGGGCAGCCCCTGCCCGGCCGCCAGTTCGTCCCGTTTCGCGAGGAACGCGGCCACGGCCCTGCGGTGCCCTTCGCGCGCTCCGTGCGGGCAGTCGCCGCAGGTGCAGCCCCCGCTGTGCGTTCCCTCTCGCGCTTCCTGGACCGCCACCCGGTACGCCCGCCTTCCCATCCGGAGCCCGCCCGACCCGAACGGCCTCGCGTCAACTTCCGTGTAATGAATGGGAATTGTGCCGTACGCCACGCCGTCCAGGGCCGCCAGGTCCGGTCAGAGAGGGTGAACAGTGAACGCCGGCGTTGACCCCCGAGGCCACAGCCCCGGCTCAAGCGCGACGGCCCCGGCTCAAGGCACCGCTGCCCCCGCTCAAGGCACCGCTGCCCCGGCGCGAGACGGCACCGCCCCGGCTCAAGACGACACCGGCCCTCCGCTCAGGACAGCAGATCCGGCTCCGCGCTGCTGATCTCCTGCCACAGGGGCTGAAGGTTGATCCACGCCACCAGGTCGCCGCCCAGCTGGTCCCGTGACGCCACGGCCTGGCGGTGGTCGATCAGAATCGGGCGGCCGGCGGCCCGCGCCGCGAGCTGCACCTGGCAGGAGCGCTCCATCGACAGGAACCACCACGCGGCCGAGTCGACGGAGTCGCCCACGGTGAGCAGCCCGTGGTTGCGCAGGATGAGCGCCTTGTACGAGCCGAGCGCGGCCGCGATCCGCCGCCCCTCGTCCGGGTCGACGGCCACGCCGGTGTACTCGTCGAGCAGCGCGTGGTCCTCGTAGAAGGCGCATGCCTCCTGGGTGATCGGGTCGAGCAAGTCGCCGAGCGTGGACAGCGCCCGCCCGTACAGCGAGTGGCAGTGCGCGACGGCGACCACGTCGGGCCGCGCCCGGTGGACCTGGGCATGGACGGTGAACGCGGCCTGGTTCACATGGCGGCGTCCCTCGACGACCTGCCCGTCCCCGTTGGCGAGGACCAGGTCGGACACGGTGACGTGCTTGAACGGCATCCCGAAGGGATTCACCCAGTAGCAGTCGTCGTACTCCGGGTCCCGCGCCGTGATGTGCCCCGACACCCCGTCCTCGTAGCCGAGACGCCCGAAGATGCGCAGCGCGCCCGCGAGCCGCTCCATGCGGTGCCGACGCTCGTCGGCCGGGGAGTCATGGATGGGGGGCATCGCGAACTGGAGGTGTTCGGTGGGCACCGGCGGCGGCGTCTGCGTGGACATGGAGCGGAAGTTACCTCCGAGGAGCGCAGGAGGACAGAGGCGGGCGGTGAAGAGAGTGCGCCGAACTCGTCGGGGGCGACGCCGCGCATACCGGACAGCAGGTGTCGGGTATCCGCGCCAGACTCGGCGTATGACATCGAACTGGGCCACTTTCACCACGGCCGAACCGGACCTCGCCAAGACGGTCGAGGAGCGCTTCGGTCGGTTCCAGCACCACGTCCTGGCGACCCTCCGCAACGACGGTTCGCCGCGCACGAGCGGACTGGAGGTGCGGTTCCTGCACGGGGAGTTCTGGCTCGGCATGATGCCGGGCTCGCTCAAGGCGCGCGATCTGCTCCGGGATCCGCGCTTCGCCGTCCAGGCCAACCCGGGCGACGGCACCGGCATGGGCGGCGGGGACGTACGGATCTCGGGACGGGCGCTGCTGGTCGAGGACCCCGAGGTCATCGCCTCGTACACGGACTCGGTCCAGGTCCCCGACCCGGACGACTTCCACCTCTTCCGCACCGAGCTGACCGAGGTCACCCGCACCTTCATCGAGGACGAGAAGTACCTGGTCGTACAGGTGTGGAAGCCGGACGGCGAGCCAGTACGCACCCTGAAGCGCACCTGAGCGCCGCCCCACGGACATGAAGGCGCCGCCCACTCCATGCGGCAGTGGGCGGCGCCTTCACACACGGTGTCGGGGAGCGACTACTCCCACTCGATGGTGCCCGGCGGCTTGCTCGTCACGTCGAGCACGACGCGGTTGACGTCCGCGACCTCGTTCGTGATGCGGGTCGAGATCTTCGCCAGGACGTCGTACGGCATGCGCGTCCAGTCCGCCGTCATGGCGTCCTCGGAGGAGACGGGGCGCAGGACGATCGGGTGGCCGTAGGTGCGGCCGTCGCCCTGGACGCCGACGCTGCGGACGTCCGCGAGCAGGACGACCGGGCACTGCCAGATGTCACGGTCGAGACCGGCCGCCGTCAGCTCCTCGCGGGCGATGGCGTCGGCCTCGCGCAGCAGGTCGAGCCGGTCCTTGGTGACCTCGCCGACGATGCGGATACCGAGGCCGGGGCCCGGGAACGGCTGGCGCTGGACGATGTCGTCCGGCAGGCCGAGCTCGGCGCCGACCATGCGCACCTCGTCCTTGAAGAGCTGGCGCAGCGGCTCGACGAGCGCGAACTCCAGGTCTTCGGGGAGGCCGCCCACGTTGTGGTGGGACTTGATGTTCGCCGTGCCGGTGCCGCCGCCGGACTCGACGACGTCCGGGTAGAGCGTGCCCTGGACCAGGAACGCGACGTCCTCGCCGTCCGCCGCACCCTCGGCGACGATCTCCGCCTGCGCCTGCTCGAAGACGCGGATGAACTCACGGCCGATGATCTTCCGCTTGGCCTCGGGGTCGGAGACCCCGGCCAGCGCGTCCAGGAAGCGCTGGCTCGCGTCGACGACCTTGAGGTTCGCGCCCGTCGAGGCGACGAACTCCTTCTCGACCTGCTCGGTCTCGCCCTTGCGCATCAGGCCGTGGTCGACGTACACGCAGGTCAGCTGGGAGCCGATGGCCTTCTGGACGAGGGCCGCGGCCACCGCGGAGTCCACGCCGCCGGACAGACCGCAGATCGCGCGCTTGGTGCCGACCTGCTCGCGGATCGCGGCGACCTGCTCGTCGATCACGTTGCCCGTGGTCCAGGTCGGCTCGATGCCGGCGCCCCGGTAGAGGAAGTGCTCGAGGACCTGCTGGCCGTACGTGGAGTGCATGACCTCGGGGTGGTACTGCACGCCGTACAGCTTCTTGGCGTCGTTCTCGAAGGCCGCGACCGGCACGACGTCCGTGGACGCGGTGACGGTGAAGCCCTCGGGCGCGGCCGAGCAGGCGTCGCCGTGCGACATCCACACGGGCTGCTCGGTCGGGGTGCCCTCGAAGAGGGTGGAGCCGGGGCGGGAGACGGTCAGCGGCGTGCGGCCGTACTCACGGGCGCCGTTGTCGTCGACGGTGCCGCCAAGGGTCGTGGCCATCAGCTGGAAGCCGTAGCACATGCCGAAGACGGGGACGCCGGCCTCGAAGATGGCGCGGTCCAGGCGCGGGGCGCCCTCCGCGTACACGGACGAGGGGCCGCCGGAGAGGATGATCCCCTTCGGGTTCTTGGCGAGCATCTCCTCGACCGGCATGGTGCTCGGCACGATCTCGCTGTAGACGCGGGCCTCGCGGACGCGGCGGGCGATGAGCTGGGCGTACTGCGCACCAAAGTCGACAACCAGAACGGTGTCAGGGGCGGCAGCGGGGGACGCTGATGGCACGGCGGCGGCCTTCCGGCGGTGGAACACGAGCAGGGGTCTGTTTTGTCGATTCTAACGGGCCCGGACGGACGCTCTTCGTCTCATCCCACGGACGCGGTGGCCGGGGCCACCGGGCCGGGGCATACTGGCCCTGTGACCAAGCACCGCATCGACTTCCTCTTTACCTATGGCAACCGGCCCGCCGGCTGCCATGGTCGAGCTGCTTGATCACCTGACAAGCGACTTACCGGGCGCCCCGGGCCGACAAGGCCCGGGGCGTCCTGTCATCTCCGGTCCTTGCCACTCCGGGACACCCGTCCCCCTACGACGAGGAGCCCCAAGATGACCACCACCGCGACCCCCAGCGAAAAGACCGGCGCCCACACCTCCGAGGCCGCCGACGTGATCACCGGCGCCCGCGAGCGCATCGACTCGCTCGACGACCGGATCATCGGCCTGATCCAGGAACGGATGGCCGTCTCGGCCGTCATCCAGGAGGCGCGCATCACCTCGGGCGGGCGCCGCGTGAACCTGGCGCGCGAGCTGGAGGTCCTCGGCCACTACAGGGACGCCCTCGGCAAGCCCGGCACCGGCCTCGCGATGACGCTCCTGGAGCTGTGCCGGGGCCGGGCCTGATGCCTACTCGACGTACCCACGTTCGGATCCGCTCTCACCCGTACGGCGCGTGACCGGTGCGCGGCACCCTTCGTTGGTCCCGATGTCCGTGCCAGCCAGGGGCGGGCCGCTCAATCCACGCGTGGCTTCGCTGGAGCGATGAGACGTAGGGATCCATGCCGTACGTCGTGGGACCTCGCTCCAGCGTTTGTGACCGGACGGCAGGGGACAGCAGCCCGGTCACCCAAGAGAACGACCGGTCCCGGGGACGCCCGGGGCCGGTCGGCCTCCCAGCAGAACCCCTTCGCCCCTGTGGTCGAAACGGTCGGTCGAAACGGTTGCGCGCACGGCAGACCCGCGAGCACGATGCGGAGAAACCCCCACAGAGCCCCGGCCCCGGGCTTCACAAGTGAATTGCCGCAGGCCCGCCCCATCCGCACGCCACCGCGCGCCGGGGTGGCGGCCCCTGGCAGACCCGTACCAGCGGCGCAACCCCCCGGCGCCGCTCCCCCGGCACCGACGCCGCCCTGACGTCGGTGCTGAAGGCCAAGGGCCCCGCGGATGCGTCCGCGGGGCCCTTCGCTGTGCTCACCGGACCAAACCGAACCTGCCCCGGTACGGACAGCCGAGGTCAGGCGGTCTTCTCCAGCTTCGCGAGCTGCGCGTCGACGATCACCTGCGGCACGTCGGTCTTGCTCGAGTCCAGCATGTTCATGGTGTAGAAGGCCACGACCGTCGAGCCGCTGCGCACCACGGTGAAGGTCATCGGGACCTTGTCGCCGTCGATGACACCCTTCACGTCGTACGAGACCGCCTCGTCACCCGCGTCGGGCGCGGGCCGCTCCTTGACCCCGCTGTACTTGTAGTCGACGTGCTCGTACGCGGTGCAGCTCTTCGAGGCCGTGCGCACGTCCTTCATGACCTTGGCGGCGTCGGCACCGTCGTGCGCGAGCAGCGCCAGCGAGGTCACCTTGGGGTCGAGCTCGTCCGTCGCCATGAGCGTGCGCACGACCCGGTCCTTCGCCGTCGGCCGCGTCGAGAACATGAACATGTCGGCGAGCGGCTGGCACGAGGCCGGCTTCGCGGCGACGCTCTCGGTCGGCGGCAGGTCGTCCTTGCCCACCTTCTCGACCTTGTAGCCCTTGACGTCGCCCGTGGCGACGACGGCCTTCTCCAGCTCGGCCGCCGTGAGCGCCTTCGCGCCCTCCTCGGCGGGCTTCGCGGGCGCCGTGGTCTTCTCCGAAGCGGCCGGCTTCGCCTGCTTCTTGGCGTCGTCGGTGGTCTCGGAGGACCCCCCGCACGCCGTCGTCACACCCAGCGCCGCGACCACGGCTGCGGCCGCCACGGCACGCCTCACACCTGAGTTCACATTCCCACCTTCGTCCTCTGCGGCACGGCGCCACGCGGCCCGTACCGAGGCGCCATCCAAGCCCGCCACCAGCCTCCTTTGCCAGCGCTTTGCGTAACGATCGGAGATCGCCGCAAAGGTTGTACGGGGCACTGGGTGACCCAGCTCACATAAGAATCGTGTGAAGTCGAGGGCAACCATTTCCCGGGGTTGCTGGTCACTTGTGCGGAACCAACGGCCACACCCGCGACCCCACGACGCGGAGGCCTCCCAGCTCGTACTGCGCCGCAGTACGCCGGACTTTCCGAGGTCTTCATGAAGCTTCGCCGTGCCCTGGCCGCCGCGGCCGCGACGGCTGCCATAGCCCCGATCGCGCTGCTGTCGGCGCCGGCCGCGTTCGCCGACGGCGAGCCGCCCGCGCCGCCCACCGCGGTTTCCGACGAGACGACCACCCCGGCCTCCGAGACCACCACGCCGGCCCCCGCGACCACGACCCCCTCGGAGGCCGCGAGCACCACCCCCGCCGCGGACAGCACCACCCCCGCTGCGGACAGCACCACCCCCGCCGCCTCCGCGTCGGCCACGGCGACCGACTCGGCCTCGCCGTCCGCGTCACCCACGCCGAGCGACGAGCCGTCCGAGCCGACCGGCATCTGCGAGGAGGACAACAAGGACTACCAGTCCAAGCTGGCCGTCTCGCTCAACGGCCTGCCGGGCAAGATCGCGGCGGGCAGCGGCTGGCACAACTTCACGCTGAACGTGAAGAACCCCACGAAGTCCGACCTCGACGAGGCCATCTTCTACGCGGGTGTCGGCCCGAACGACGAGAACGCCGAGAACGCGTTCAAGACGAGCCAGGTCCACCTCCAGGCGAAGGTCGACGGCACCTGGGTCGACATCGACGACGGCGAGGGCCACTCGTTCGGCTTCCTCGACCTGTCGGGCATCAAGGCCGGCAAGTCCACCAACTACCAGCTGCGCCTGAACGTCAAGGCCAGCGCCCCGATCGGCTCCGGCCTGACCATCGGCGGCGGCTTCTACAACGACGACGAGCTGGACTGCATCAGCGACAGCTCCGCCGCCTACGTCATCGAGATCGTGAAGCCGGGCACGCCCACCGACGGGACCAAGCCGCAGGAAGGCGGCAAGGTCCCGATGCCGGCCGAGAAGCCGAACGACAACAACACCCAGGAGGTGACCGGCAGCCTCGCTGAGACCGGTTCGTCCTCCATGGTCCCGACCATCGGCCTGATCGGCGGCGTCGCCGTCGTCGCCGGTGCCGGTGCCGTGTTCGCCGTGCGTCGCCGCAAGGCCGGCGCCACCGCGTAACACCCCGTAGGGACACACGAAAGGACCTGCGCTCGGAGGGGGGCGCAGGTCCTTACGTGTGTCCGGGACTACTTCCCGGTCGGCTTCGGCGGAACCGCCGGCATTCCCAGGAACGGCAGCTTCAGCGCGCCGAACGCGTCCTGTGGGACCGCCGGGTTCTTCGGCGCCACGGCCGACAGCCGCGCGTACGCCACGCCCTGCGCCGGACGCGGGTCCTCCTCGCCCTTGTTGGGCCAGTACGACATCGCGCGCTCGGCCTGGGCCGTGATGGTCAGTGACGGGTTCACGCCCAGGTTCGCCGTGACCGCGGCGCCGTCGACGACCGAGATGCCCGGGTGTCCGTAGAGGCGGTGGTACGGGTCGATGACGCCCGTCTGCGGGGAGTCGCCGATCGGGCAGCCGCCCAGGAAGTGCGCGGTCAGCGGGGTGCCCATCAACTCGCCGATGTTCGACCCGGCGAAGCCGTTGATCTCGGCGGCGATCGTCGACGCGGCGTCCACGGCGGCCTTGATCTGCTTGGGGTTGGGCGCGCCATGGCCCTGCTCTGCCGTGAGCAGGCCCTTGCCGACGCCGTCCGGCTTCAGATAGGTCGTCAGCGAGTTGTCGAGTGACTGCATGACCAGGCCGATGATGGTCCGCTCGGACCAGCGGTGGTTGGAGAGCGAACGCGCCAGCAGGGTCGGGTGCTTGGCCACGTTGGCGAGCCACCCGGCCACGCGGGACGAGCCCTGCGCGTACGGGACCTGGAGGATCGTCATGCCGCCCATCGCGTTCGAGCCCTTGCCGTAGCGGACCGGCTCGATGTGCGTGTTCTCGTCCGGGTGGACCGAGGACGTGATCGCGACGCCCTGCGTGAAGTCGACCTTGGGCTTGCCGTGACGCTTCTTGTAGCGGCGGTTGTTGGTCTGGGCGCCGACGAGCGCCTCGGAGTTCGTCCGCGTCAGCTCGCCCAGCCTGGCGGAGAGGTACGGGAGTTGGCCGCCCGCCTTCATGCGGTGCAGCAGGGTCTGCGTGCCGTACGTGCCGGCCGCGACGATGACGCGCCGAGCCTTGAACGTACGGCCCGCGCCCTTCTTCTTGTTGTCCGTCGGGAGCGTCTGGACCGCGTAGCCGCCCTGCGAGTCGTCGGTGACGGAGACGGCCGTCGTCATCGGGTGCACGACCGCGCCCGCCTTCTCGGCGAGGTACAGGTAGTTCTCGTTGAGGGTGTTCTTCGCGCCGTGGCGGCAGCCCGTCATGCACTCGCCGCACTCGGTGCACGCCGTGCGGGCCGGGCCCGCACCCCCGAAGTACGGGTCGTCGACCTGCGTGCCGGGCGCGGCCTTCACCGAACCGGCCCCGTCCTCGCCGCAGGCGTCCTTGCCGTCACCGAAGAAGACACCCACCGGCGCCATGTGGAACGTGTCGCCGATGCCCATGTCCTGGGCCGCCGCCTTGAGGTGGACGTCGGCCGGCGTCATGGTCGGGTTGAGCCGCACGCCCAGCATGCGCTGCGCCTGGTCGTAGTACGGCTTCAGCTCCGCCTGCCAGTCGGTGATGTCCTTCCACTGCGGGTCCTCGAAGAACGGCTTCGGCGGCACGTAGAGCGTGTTGGCGTAGTTCAGCGAGCCGCCGCCGACGCCCGCCCCGGCGAGGACCATCACATTGCCGAGGAGGTGGATGCGCTGGATGCCGTACATGCCGAACTTGGGCGCCCACAGGTAGTTCTTGAGGTCCCAGGAGTTCTTGGGCAGCGTGCCGGGCTCGAAGCGGCGGCCCGCTTCGAGCACGCCGACGCGATAGCCCTTCTCGGTCAGGCGCAGGGCGGACACGGAGCCGCCGAAGCCGGAGCCCACGACGAGGACGTCGTAGTCGTACGCGGCGTCGTCGGCGCTCCCGGCTTCACTCCGGACAGAGTTCTCCTGTGACACTGGCTCTCCTCGTTGAGAACGGGTGGTGCGCTAACGAAGACGGAAGGTCTTCATCGCCTTCAGGCTGCGGCTCATGAACGCCGCGTACTTCTCGTCGGTCATCCCGAACGACGGCGCCATCGGCATGATCCGCTGGTGCGCGACGGTCTGCGCCTCGGTGTACTTGAGGATGCCCTCGGAGCCGTGGCGGCGGCCGAGGCCCGAGTCCTTCATGCCGCCCATCGGCGACTGGACACTGCCGTACGCGGGCGCGTAGCCCTCATTGATGTTCACCGTGCCGGTGCGCAGCCGGGAGGCGACGTCGTGACCGCGCCTGGCGTCCTTCGTCCAGACCGAGGAATTCAGGCCGTACGGCGTCCCGTTGGCCAGCGCGATGGCCTCGTCCTCGTCCGTGAAGCGGTAGATGGAGACGACCGGGCCGAAGGTCTCCTCGTTGCACACGGCCATCGGCGCCTCGACGCCGTCGAGGATGGTCGGCTCGAAGAAGTAGGGGCCGATGTCGGGGCGCGCGACGCCACCGGCCACGAGCTTCGCGCCCTTGGCCACGGCCTCGTCGACGTGCCGCGTCACCGTCTCCAACTGCCGCTCGCCGACGAGGGATCCCATGTCCGCGCCGTACGCGAGGGACGTGCCCAGGCGCATCGCCTTGGTCCGCGCGCCGAACCGCTCGACGAACGCGTCGGCGACCGACTCGTGGACGTAGAGCCGCTCGATGGAGATGCAGAGCTGGCCCGCGGAGGAGAAGCAGGCGCGGACCGCGCCGGCCGCCGCCTTGTCGATGTCGGCGTCCGCCAGGACCAGCATCGCGTTCTTGCCGCCGAGTTCGAGCGAGACGCCGACGAGGCGCGCGGCGGCGCCCTGCGCGACCTCGCGGCCCGTGCGGGTGGAGCCGGTGAACGAGACGTAGTCGGCGTGCTTGACCAACTCGGGCCCCACGACCGGGCCTTCGCCGATGACGACCTGGAAGACCTCGGCGGGCAGCCCTGCCTCGATGAGCAGGTCGCGCGCCCACAGCGCCGTCAGGCAGGTCTCCGTGTCGGGCTTCATGACGACCGCGTTGCCGGACACGAACGCCGGGAGCGCGTCACCGACGGACAGCTCGAACGGGTAGTTCCAGGGGGCGATCTGGCCCACGACGCCGCGCGGCTGGCGCAACTCGGTGACCTTGGTGAGGGTCGGTACGGCGCCCGTGTGCCGCTTCGGCTTCAGGTAGGCGGGGGCCTTGCGGCCGTAGTGGCGGGCCGCGACGGCCACGGCCTGGACCTCTTCGTGCGCGTGCAGGCGCGCCTTGCCGGTCTCCAGCTGGATCAGGTCGAGGACCTCGGCCTGGCGGGCGAGCACCAGGTCGTGGAAGCGCAGCAGCACGGCGGCGCGCTGCCGCGCGGGCACCTTCGCCCAGACGGCCTGCGCGGCGCGGGCCCGCTCGAAGGCTTCCGTGACGTCCTCGGGCGTGGACTCGGGCAGGTCCGCCAGCTTCTCGCCGGTGAACGGCGTGTGGTTGGCGGTCCGGCCCGAGCCGGCCACACCCTTGGTGAGCTGGGCGACCAGCTCGGGCGTCACCACGTCGGCCGCGGTGCGCGCGCCTTGCGGGGCGGGGGCGACCGGGTTCGTGCCGGTCTTGTCCGTACGGTCCTTGGCGATGGCCTGCGAGTCCGTCATGGCGCGAGCGTAGGCTCCCGTCAACGTTTTGGGTACCCACGGGTAACGAGGTTTCACCAAGCACTCACACGCCGCCAGCGATCGCTGGCAACAAAGCTCCTGATCAGGGCGTTGTCAGGCCTTCGGTCAGAGTTTGTCGATGTGGAGGTTGGCGATCGCCTGCTTCGCCACCTCACGGCCGCGCTCGGTGAAGTCGCCCTTGCCCGGGTAGTCGATCCAGAGCTGGTACATGTCGCCCGACTTGGCCTTGTAGTAGAAAACCTTCGCCTCGCGCGGCTTGAGCTCGTCGGAATCGCTGTCATCCGTGTAGGTGACCGTGTTCTCGGCGGACTCACGGTCGTTGTACGTGGTCTTGACGGTCCGGCTGTGCGGAAGGGGCTTCTCCGCCATATCCGTGTTGTCGCCCTTGTTGATCTCGTCGGAGTCCTTGTACGCCTGCGCGGACGCGGAGCTCGCGATCCCGTTCAGGCTGTCCTCGGACTTCTTCTTGAGATAGAGGGTGATCGAGACCGCGTAGCTCGGATCCCGGTAGGAGACCCAGTGTTCGGTCTTCAGGGTGCTGTTGTCCACCTGGGACCGCACGTACTGCGGCGGCGCCGCGAACGTCGCCGCGAGCGTCTTCTCCTGATGGTCCTGCCACCCGTCCGGCAGCGGCCCCGCGAACGGGTTCGCGACCACCAGGTACGCCACCACCGCCGCCGCGAGGACCGCGGCGCCGACGCCGAGCAGCGTCTTGCGGCTGAGGCTGACGCCCTTGCCGCCGGGGCCCGCGAGCTGGACGACCTGGGTGGGCGGCTGCTGCGGCGGGTGGGCCGCGCGCTCCAGGAGGTCGCGCACGCGCGCCGCGTTCGGGCGCCGGGCCGGGTCCTTGGCGAGCAGGCCGTTGATGGCCTCGGCGAGCGGGCCCTGGGCCGCGGCGGGCGCCGCCGGGGTCGCGTTGATCACGGACTGGAGCGTCGCCGGCGTGTTGTTGCGGCGGAACGGCGAGACGCCCTCCGTCGCCGCGTACAGGACGACGCCGAGGGACCACAGGTCGGACGCGGGGCCCGGGCGCTGACCGAGGACTCGCTCCGGGGCGATGAACTCGGGCGAACCGACGAAGCCGCCGGTGTCCGTCAGATTGGTCTCGCCCTCGATCTGGGCGATGCCGAAGTCGGTGAGGACCACGCGGTCGTGGCGGCCGAGCATCACGTTGTCGGGCTTCACGTCGCGGTGCAGGACGCCCCCGGCGTGCGCGGCCTCAAGGGCGCCGAGCACTTCGAGGCCGATCCGCGCCGCCTCGCGGGCGCTGAGCGTGCCCTCCTGGAGCGCGTCACCGAGCGTGCGCCCCTGCACGAACTCCATGACGATCCACGGCTGTCCGTCCTCGACGGCGACATCGTGGACGTTGACCACGGCCGGGTGGTCGAGCCGGGCCGCCGCGCGCGCCTCACGCCGCATCCGCTCGAAGACGGTGGTCCGCTCGCGCTCCGGCAGATGGTCGGGGACGCGCGGCTCCTTGACCGCCACCTCGCGGTCCACCGTCTCGTCCTTGGCCCGCCACACGGTGCCCATGCCGCCGTGCCCGAGCTTGCTCAGGAGCCGGTAGCGCCCCCCGATGAGGCGCCCGGCACCCGGCTCGGGCTCCGCACGCTGCTGCGGCGGCACGACCTGGGTGGGCGGCGGCTGGTGCGGGGGCTGCGGGTGCGGCTGCGGATACGCGGTGGGGGGCTGGGCGTACGGGTTCCCCTGCTGGGGCGTGTGCGGCTGCTGCGGCGGCTGGAGTCCGAAGCTCGTCGGATCGTTCGGACCGTAGGCGGGTCCCCCGTTGTTACTCATGCCTCCATGCCTACCGTGCGGGACGCCTCCGGATCCACTCGGGTCACTCACTTGTGACCGCCCCGATGCCTCAGCGGCCCCCGGAGGGCACGAAGGTGGCGACCGCCGTGTCGAAGTACCGCTTGGCCTCCGCGATCCGGCCGACCGGCGCCGACACCCACACGTCGTACATCCGGCCGCCCTGCTCCCAGCACAGGTCGTACGTGTGCCTCGCGCCCTCCGCCGTGCTGAAGCCGTTCCACGTGAACCGCCAGAGCGCGGCGGGCCGGCCGCCGTGAGTGGTGTCGGTGACCGAACCGTCGCGGTAGCCCGGGTTGTTGGCGGGCCCCTTCGCGTCGGAGCGGCGCTGCACGGCGCCGGGCCCGCCCGGGTCGGGGGCCGCCTCCTTGATGCCGATCCTGAACGTGTCGCCCGGCGACATGTAGAAGATCCGGGGTCCGTCGGGCTTCCTGCTGAAGTCGTCCGGCACGGCCAGGGAGAAGCCCTCCGGGTCGACGGCCGTGCGGTAACCGGCGGGGGACGCGGGCCGTGTCCCTGTCTGCTGTTCCGTGACCGTGACCGTCGGTCGGGGCTCCGGCGCCGAATCCGAGGGCGAGGCCGTGTCGCCCGTGGGGCCCGGCGCGGACGCCGTGGGGCGGTGGGTGCCCCCGCCGTCGCCCCCGTTCACGAGCAGCGCGGCCGCGGAGACGCCGGCCCCGGCCATCGCGGCGACGAGCGCGGCGGCCGCGAGGACTACGCGAGCGGAACGCTTCTGCGGGGGCGCGGCAGCGGGCGCCGTGAGGCTGTTCCTGGCAGTGGGCGTGTAGCCGCCGATGGACCGCGGCGTCGTACCCGTGGCGACGTACGCGCGAAGGAGCCGGTCGGCCTCGTCCAGGCCGAGCCTGCGCTCCGGATCGCGCTCAAGGAGCCCCCGTACGACGGGCAGCAGCGGCTCGGCCTCGGCGGGTGGGTGGATCTCGCCGACGACCACGGCGTGCATGATCCCGCCCAGCGAGTCGCGCCGGAACGGCGACTCGCCCGTCACGGCCGCGCACAGCATCGCGCCCAGCGACCACAGGTCCGACTCGGGACCGGTCCGCTCCCCCGACATGCGCTCGGGCGCCGTGTACTCGGGCGAGCCGACGAAGGAACCCGTCTCGGTGAGCGTCGTCGCGCCGCTGACCTGCGCGATCCCGAAGTCCGTGAGCACGACGCGCTCACTGCCCGCCTCGACGAGCACGTTCGCCGGCTTCAGATCGCGGTGCAGCACCCCCGCCGCGTGCGCGACCCGCAGCGCGCCGAGGAGCGCGATCCCGATCCGGGCCGCCTCCCGCGCGTCGACGGGCCCGGTCCGCGAGAGCCGGTCGGCGAGCGAGCCGCCCTCGATCAACTCCATGACGATGTACGGGCGTTCGCCGTGCTCCACGACGTCGTGGACGACGATGACGTTCGGGTGGCTGAGCTGGGCGACCGCGCGGGCCTCGCGCAGGGTGCGGTCCTTCTGGCGGCGGGCCTCGTCGGCGGAGAGCGTCTCGTCGAGTACGAGTTCCTTGACTGCGACGCGCCGCCCGAGCAGCTGGTCGCAGGCGCGCCACACGACGCCCATTCCGCCACGGCCGATGCGCGCCTCCAGCCGGTAACGCCCGGCGATCACACGGACGTTGTCCTCCCCCTCGGTCCCCATGCGTTCCATCATGCCGCACGGAACGGGCGCCGGAGGGGCGTGCTCCGGGCCGTCAAGGGATCAACGAAACCGCAGGGCCGGCGCCCGCCGGCCACGGGCGCCTAGGGCCTGTCTTCACATTCCCGTCGTCCGCCCGGAGGGCGGGCCCAGCGGCGTCTGGTGCGTGCAGCTGCAAGGCGGAGGAGGGCGTCGACGCGATGGGGGTCCCCCCTGCTCGAGCGCAGCCGAGAGCTTGGGGGAGTCGGCAACCGACGACAACGCCGCAGATGTGCGTGCCAGACGCCGCTGGGCAGGCGGGAATGTGAAGACAGGCCCTAGGGCTCCCAGCCCCGCAGGATCGCGTCGAACTGCTGCCGCCCCTCGTCCCAGTCGGCCTCCGGCACGGACAGATAGATGGCGTACTCGGTGCCGTCGTTCTCCACGTACGTCTGCTCGATCGCGTGCCGCGGGCCCGACGTCGTGTCCTTGTTGCCCGCGGTCCAGGTGAACTCCCACAGGGATCCCGACCGGTCGCGGTAGGTGTTGGGCTGCAGATTGACCTGCTGGTAGTCGGGCAGCCCGGGCGGCTTCGTGACCTGCCGCTCCAGGTCCAGCTGGTGGTGGTACGAGTCGGGCCAGTCGGGGGACTTGTCGACCGCTATCCGTACGAAGTGCGCGCCGCGGTCCGGCGTGTAGTCGACCTGGTTGCCGTCGGCCTGCCGCTTCCAGTCTTTGGGCAGCATGAGGCTGAACCCCTCGACGTCGCGCTGGCGGATCCAGTCGTCGGGAATGCTCCCGGACCTGTGCTTGCCGTTGCCCGAACCCGCCGATGCGCTCGGCGTCCCGCCCTTGCCGGAGTTCGCGTTCGACGCGGTCCGGTCGTTCAGATAGTGGTTCGCGGCGAACACGCCACCGCCGCCGACGAGAGCCGCCGCCAGGGCCACGGCGACGACACGCGGCCACTTGCGGCTACCGGAGGCGCGGGCCGCGGGCGTCACCGGCTGTCGCACGCCTATCGCAGTCGACTGCTCCGTGGGCGTCGGCGGCGCCGCAGCATGCACCTGCGTGGGTACGTAGGCCTGCGCCGCGCTGGACCGCCGCCCCTCGGCGGCCTCGGCGAGCATCGACTCGGCCTCGTCGGCGGACGGACGCGCGGCCGGGTCCTTGCGCAGCAGCGCCTGGATGACGGGCGCGAGGGCGTCCGCGTGCATGAGTCCGCCCGGCTCCTCCTCGACGACGGCCTGCATCGTGCTGATCGGCGACGTACGCCGGAACGGGGACTTCCCCTCGACGGCCGTGAACAGCGTGGCGCCGAGCGCCCACAGGTCGGACGCGGGCCCGGGCGCCGAGCCCCTGACCCGCTCGGGCGCCAGATAGTCGACCGAGCCGACGATCTCGCCGGTCCGCGTGATCGTCGAATCGCCCTCGACCTGCGCGATCCCGAAGTCCGTGAGCAGCACCCGTCCGTCGCGGGCGAGCAGGACGTTGCCCGGCTTGACGTCGCGGTGCAGCACCCCGGCCGCGTGCGCGGCGCGCAGCGCCCGCAGGGTCCACAGGCCGATGCGGGCGGCCTCGCGCGGCTGGATGCGGCCCGCCTCCTTCACGGCGTCCGCGAGCGAGGGGCCGTCGACGAGTTCCATCACGATCCACGGCCGGTCGTCGTGCTCCAGCACGTCGTGGACGGTGACGACCGCCGGGTGGTTGATCCGCGCGGCGGCCCGCGCCTCCGTCTGCGTCCGCGCGAGCAGTACGGCGCGGTCGGCCTCCTGCACGTACTGGGCCGCCGTCAGTTCCTTGACGGCCACGGCCCGGTGCAGTACTTCGTCGTGCGC
The DNA here is from genome assembly GCF_055760475.1 of Streptomyces sp. DS1-CR2. NCBI lineage: Bacteria > Bacillati > Actinomycetota > Actinomycetes > Kitasatosporales > Streptomycetaceae > Streptomyces > Streptomyces sp. DS1-CR2. The sequence goes on along the minus strand of NZ_CM147085.1, from coordinate 5,315,159 downwards.
GCGCCACACCCGGCCCATGCCGCCGCGCCCGATCGAATCACCGAGTCGATAGCGGCCCGCGAGGAGCAGGCCCTGTATCTGATTCACGTTCCCCCGCAGGCGCATTGGTCGTGCCAGGGCCTCTCATGGCCTTGACAGAGCCACATTAGGGAGCGGCCGAGGCGCAGGGAACCGGCGGGGTGGCACGGAGACCGCACTGTGACGCTTGTCCCCTGCCGGGACGGGAGCCGACAGGTCATCAACTGGGTGCATTCAGTACGCCAGTACGACGTCTGGCGTTGTATCAGCCTGTGCTCCGATACGTCAGCCCGTGCTCTGATACGTCGCCGACGCCTGCTCGTAAAGGCGCGTCACCTCGTCGCGTTCGGCTTCGGGGCCCCGCAGTTGCACCACGTGGTAGCGGCCGCCCACGATCATCGCGAGGTTGCGCACGTACGTCTCGCGTCCCGCCGGGTTCTGCCACGTGAACTGGCCCTCGGCCATGGCCCGACCGCCCACGTCGATCCGGCGCATCCCGGAGGACGTCGCCCACGTCGAGTCGCGGAAGGGCTGCAACTCGCGTTCCTTCTCCCGCTGGTACGTCATCGGGTCGCTGCCGTACGCGGACGTGCTGTCGCGCCCCGGCACGACGACGAGTTCGAAGTCGCCGTGCGTGTAGAGGACCTGGCCCTGTCCGTTCCTGCCCTGCCGGTTCCAGCCCTTGGCGACGGCCACCCGGAACCCTTCGGGGTCCTTGCGCAGCGTGAAACCCTGGGCGACCTCGGGCTCGGACGAGTCGTTCTGAGGCTCGGTGGCGGACGGGGCGGACGAGTTCTTACCGCCGTTCTTGCCCTGGCCCTCGGCGGATTCGCCCGGCGCCGGCGTGGACCTGCCGCCCTCGGGCGCGGGTCGGCCTCCGCCGGTGGCGCCCGCGTGATCCTTGGCGCCGTCACCCGGCGTGCCGCCGCTCGGCTCGGCCTTCGGCATGAAGACCACGGCATACGCGACCGCGGCGGCCAGGCCGAGCAGTACGAGAACGAGCAGGGTGCGGCCGAGCGAACGGGGCTTCCCGGGGCCGCGCTCCGACTGGAGGCGACGCTCCGGCTGGAGGTCACGCTCCGGCCTCGTGCGCCGCTCCGCCTGCTGCGGCTGCGCCTTGGCCCGCTTGTGCCGCGCATGCCCGGGCCCGGCTCCGGCCTGGGCGGAGAAGCGCCGGCGGCGCCTGCGCACGAGCTCGCCCCGACGCCGTACGACCGGCAGCCGCGTGGCGTCGAACGGGGGTGCGGCCACGACGTTCGCGCCCGCGTCAGGCTCCGGCGCGGACCGCACCAGCGACCTGAGCCACCCCCGCAGCTCCTCGAAGTCGAGCCGCTCCGTGGGGTCCTGACGCAGCAGCGACTCGACGACGGGCCGGAGCGGCCCGCACTCCTCGGCGAACGCGGGCGGCTCGGCGCACACCATCTGCACCAGCTCGCCGGTGTTCTCCTCCGGGTACGGGGCATGACCCTGGACCGCCCGGAAGAGGAGGGCGCCGAGCGCCCACAGGTCGGTGGCCGGGCCGATCGGGGCGGCCAGTTGCCAGTTCTCGTGGACGGGCCCCGCCTGCTCGGGCGCCCAGCGCTCGGTGACGGGCCCGACGACGGTCATCCGCGCCTGCCGCGCACGGTCGGCCGCGAGGGCGGTGGCCGGCCCTCGACCGGCCGTCGGCGCCGTCTGCTGCGCGGGAATGAGCTGGTCCCAACGCGTGGTCTTTGGGGCGGAGTCGGGCGCCTCAAGAGCGGCGGGCCCGGCCTGTTCCGTGCCGGGCCGCGGGACAGCCCCGTGCCAGGGGCGTCCGGCGGAACCGCGTACGCCGTAGGGGTCGTCGATCCGGCCGGACTGCGCGTCGCCACTCTGCGCCCCGGCACCGGACTCGCCCCCGGACTCCCCGCCCGGCCCGCGCTGCGGCGGCCCCGGCGTCCCGTCCGTGTCCACGCCCCCGCGCGCGGCGGCCCGCGCACCGGCCCGGTACGCGGCTATCGCCCCCGCGCGCGCGGCCCGCGGGTCACTCCCGGCCTCCAGGGCGGCGGGCCGGGACGGCGCGGGGGCGAAGGGAGCGGGAGGGGTGCGGGGGGACGCGGGAGCCGAAGACTGCGGGTCCTGCGGCTCCGAGGGTCCCACGGCCGCGGGCGGCGTCGGCGTCGGCGTCGGCGTCGGGTCATAGCCGCACAACGCCTCCTCCGCCGCACCGGCCGCGAGTCCCGTCAGCACGATCCGGCCGTCGTCGCACACGAGAACCGTGCGGGCGGTGATGTTCCGGTGGACCCAGCCGTGGGCGTGCAGCGCGCGCAGGGCGGTGAGGACGTCGGACGCGACCTCCGCCGCCCGGTACGGGGACAGCGGCTCCTCGGCGAGCAGCGCGGCGAGCGGCCGCGCGGAGACGACCTCACTGACGATCCACAGCGAGCCGCCCTCGGCGAACACGTCGAAGACCTGGTCGAGCCGTGGATGGTCGGGTATCTGGGCGGCGGCCTGCGCGGCCTCGATGGCGCGGCGCACCGCGGGATCCGTCGGCCTGCGCGTGGTCCGCGCCGCGTCCCCCCGCTCGCGCCGGTCACGCGACTCGCGCGGCACGAACCCGTCCGGGAGCCCCTCGGCGTCGAGCACCTCGGCCTCGACGACCTCGGGTAACGGCACCTGTCTGACCAGGACCTCCTGGCCGCTGTAGGTGTCGAACGCCCGTGTCGATGCGAACTCGTACGCGTCGGCGGGCGACAGCGGCAGGCGGTAGCGGTCGGCGAGCACGCGCCCCGCGTAGTCCTCCACGACGCGTCCCCCTGTCCGCCCGGTGGTCAATTCCGTTCGTTTTGCGCCCTGTTGTGCGCAGCGATACGTGCCGATGCGGCTGCGCACGGTCCGCAAGCACTCACGATACGTGCCGGACCGCGGTCAGGCTCAGGACTTCGGCTTGAACGTCTTGGTGAACGTCTGCCAGGCGGCCTTGCGCTGCGCACCGTCCCAGTCGGCGGCCTTGGCCGTGTACATCAGGCCGTAGCCGAGGTGGCTGTTGACCACGAAACCGCGGTCCACCGAGCGGTACTTGGTGCCCCCGTCGACGTACGTGAACTCCCAGTCCGCCGTGTTCCAGCCGCGGAAGTCGACGGCCGCTATGCGTATCCGGTCGTACTGGGCGCGGCGCATGTACTGCTCCTGGTTGCGCCAGTCCTGGACCGGGTTCGACTTGGGCGTCGTCGTCCAGCCGACGAGCAGCTTCTGCCCGTCGGGACCCGTGAAGCGGGCCCCCGCCGCGCTCGTCGAGCTGTACTTCCAGCCCTTCGGGAGCCCGATGGAGAAGCCCTGGTCGTGCTTGTACGTCGAGGCGGCGCCGCTGCCGCCGGGGATCCCGCTGCCGCCGCTGGTGCTGTCGGGCGATGCCCCCTGGCCGGCGCCGCCGTCCTTGTCGCCACCCTTGTCGGAGCCCTTGCCGCCGTCCTGCGCCGCGTCGTTGCCGCCGCCGGAGCCACTGCCCTTGTCCTTGCTACCGCCACCGCCGCTGCCGCTGCCTCCGGTCGCTCCCGCGGAGGCGGCCTTGTCGCCGCCCTTGGCGGCACTGCCGCCGTCGCCACCGCTGAACGCGATGCCGATGACGGTGCCGATCACGGCGAGCGCGACGAGCACCGCCACGATCACGAGGGTGCGCCGCGGGACCACGTCCGTGAGCGAGGCCCTGGTCGCCGGCGTACGCGGCGGCCCGGCGGGCTGCGCCGGAACACCCGAACCGCCCTGCCCGACCTCGGGATGCGCGGAGGCTTCCACCGTAGTGGCGGCCGCTTCTGCGCCCCCCTTGCCTGCCGCGCCGGCCGCCGTCGCGGCGGTGGCCGCAGCAGCGGCCTTCCGCACCGACCGCAGCGCACCGCGCAGCTTCTCGGCGGCCTCTTCGCCCCTCTTGCCCGCGCCGGCGCCGTCACCGGCGTCCGCGGGGCTCACGAAAGCAGCCGAAGACCCGGCGCCCGCAGCAGCCCCCGCTCCCGAACTCCCCTTACCGAAGCGCACCTTGGGCGTCTTCGACGCCTTCGGCGCCTTGGGCGTCTGCTCGGGAATGGGCGGCAGCGGCACGACCTTGGTCGCGTCGACCGGCTCGGGCTCCTCGTCCTTGGGCTCGGGAGCGTGCAGGACGTCGTTGAGGAGCGCCCGCGCCCCGGCGTCGTCGAGCCGCTGCTCCGGGTCCTTGGCGAGCAGCCCGTAGATGACCGTCTCCAACGGCCCGGCGTTCTTGGGCGGGTCGACCGGCTCGGTCATGACGGCAGTCAGGGTCGCGATGGCGGACCCCTTGTCGTACGGAGGAACGCCCTCCACCGACGCGTACAGGAGTCCGCCGAGCGACCAGAGGTCGGCTGCGGGGCCGGGCTTGTGCCCGCGTGCCCGCTCCGGCGAGATGTACGAGGGCGCGCCGACGAGCATGCCGGTGGACGTGATCGAGGGGTCGCCCTCGACCTGGGCGATGCCGAAGTCCGTGAGGACGACGCGCCCGTCCTCGGCGATCAGCACGTTCGACGGCTTCACGTCGCGGTGCAGGATGCCCTCGCGGTGCGCGGCGCGCAGCACGTCGAGGATTGCGAGCCCGACCTCGGCGGCGCGCCGCGGCTCCAGCAGACCGTCCTCGCGGATCTGCTCCGCGAGGGACTTGCCCTCGACGAGTTCCATCACGATCCACGGCCGGTCGTCCTCGTCGACCACGTCGTAGACCGTCACCGCGCTGTTGTTCCGGATCCTCGCGATCGCCTTCGCCTCACGCAACGTACGCGTGATCAGGCGCCGCTTCTCCTCGTCGTCGATGCTCGACGGGAACCGCAGCTCCTTGACGGCGACCGTCCGGCCGAGCGTCTCGTCCTTCGCCCGCCACACGGTGCCCATGCCGCCGCGGCCGAGGACTTCTCCCAGCCGGTAGCGCCCGGCGAGGAGACGTGCACTCTTGTCCTGACGAGCTGTGCCCGCCTGCTCCGCCTCCGACATGCGTCCCCTCTGCAACCCGCCCTGACAGAGCCTTCATTGTCCCTTACCCGGGGACCACTCCACGCCCAGGGTCGGCCGTCCCGCATGATGGACCGCACACAGGGAGGGACCGTCATGCCCGTACTTCGGACACTGCTGGCGATACCCCTGGCAGCAGCCCTGTTCTGTATGTTTCCGGGCAGTTCCACGAAACTCGCGGCCCCGGCCACGGACGCCACTCTTCCGCTGCTGGTCACGGAGGGCAAGGCCCCCGCCGCGGCGCTGCTCGCCCGCGAGGGCAGGACGACGCGCTTCGTACGCACCGGCCCCACGATCCGCCGCACCGACCACTTCCGGGCCGGGAGCATCACGAAGTCGTTCATCGCGACGGTCGTGCTGCAACTCGCCGCCGAACACCGCCTGCGCCTGTCGGACACGGTTGACGATCACCTCCCGGGTCTCCTACGTGACCACGCCGTCTCGCTCCACTCGCTCCTCACCCACACCAGTGGCCTGCCCGACTTCACGGCGCACACGCACGGCAGGATCCCGGTGTCCCCCAGAACCGCCGTACGCCTGGCCGAGGCCGACCCGCCGACGCCCCGCGGCCACTGGTCGTACTCGAACACGAACTACGTCCTGCTCGGCATGGTCATCGGCCAGGTCACGGGCCACTCGTACGCGACCGAGGCCCGCCGCCGCATCATCGAACCGCTCCACCTCACCGGCACGTCGTTCCCCGGCACCCACACCGACCTGCCCACCCCGCACGGCCGCGCGTACGACGCTGCGGGCCGCGACATAACCACCCTGAACCCACGCGTGGCCGGCGCCGCAGGCGAACTGATCTCCACCCTCACGGACCTGAACCGCTTCTACGCGGCCCTCCTGAAGGGCCGCATCCTCCCGCCACGTGAACTCAGCACGATGCTCAACACCCGTACCGCACAAGGCCGCTACGGCATGGGCCTCTACCCCACGAAGCTCCCCTGCGGGACGACGATATGGGGCCACAACGGCCGCATCGCGGGCAGCTACGTCCGCACGGCGGCGACGAGATCGGGCTCCAAGGTCATAACGCTCCGCACCAACACGGACACCTTGTCCCACGCCGCCCAACTGGAACGCCGCATCCTGACATCAGAGTTCTGCCGACCCACCCGCCACCCCACCAGCCCGTCCGGCGTTTGAGGACGAGCCGTCAAGGCGAAGGGGGGCCTGGGGGCACAGCCCCCAGCGCAACCCCGGCCCACCCATCCTCCCGGCACAAAACAGAGCGGCACACATCAGAGCGGCACAATATCCGGCGCCCCCAATCGCGCCGCATCGGCCGAGAGGTCATCAGGTTGACGCTGAGACTCCCGCTCAGCCTGCACCCGCTTCTCGTAATGCTGAACCTCCCGCTCGATCTGGTCCGTGTCCCAGCCGAGCACCCGAGCCATCAGCTCCGCCACTTCACGCGCACACCGCGTCCCCCGGTCGAACGTCTCGATCGAGATCCGCGTGCGCCGCGTCAGCACATCGTCGAGATGCCGCGCCCCCTCGTGCGAGGCGGCGTACACGACCTCGGCCCGCAGATAGTCGTCGGCGCCGGTGAGGGGCGCGCCGAGCCCGGGGTCGGCGGCCACCAGGTCGAGCAACTCCTCCGCCAACGACCCGTACCGGTTGAGCAGATGCTCCACCCGCACCACATGGAGCCCGGTCCGCGCGGCGATCCTCGCCCGCGCGTTCCACAGCGCGTGGTAGCCCTCGGCGCCGACCAGCGGAATGTCCTCGGTGACGCAGTCGGCAACGCGCTGGTCGAGCCCGTGCACCGCCTCGTCGACGGCGTCCTTGGCCATGACCCGGTACGTCGTGTACTTACCGCCCGCCACGACGACGAGCCCCGGCACGGGGTGCGCCACCGTGTGCTCGCGCGAGAGCTTGCTCGTGGCGTCGGACTCACCGGCGAGCAGGGGCCGCAGGCCCGCGTAGACCCCCTGGACGTCGTCGCGCGTGAGGGGCACCGCGAGCACCGAGTTCACATGCTCGAGCAGATAGTCGATGTCGGCGCTGGAGGCCGCGGGGTGCGCCTTGTCGAGGTCCCATTCCGTGTCCGTGGTGCCCACGATCCAGTGGCGCCCCCACGGGATCACGAACAGGACGCTCTTCTCGGTGCGCAGGATGAGCCCGGTCGTCGAGTTGATCCGGTCCTTGGGCACGACGAGGTGGATGCCCTTGGACGCGCGGACGTGGAACTGGCCCCGCTCGCCCACCATCGCCTGTGTGTCGTCCGTCCACACGCCCGTCGCGTTCACGATCTGGCGGGCGCGGATCTCGTACTCCCCGCCGCCCTCCACGTCCTCGACGCGGGCGCCGACGACCCGCTCGCCCTCGCGCAGAAACCCCGTCACACGCGCCCTGTTGGCGACCTTCGCCCCGTACATCGCGGCTGTCCGCACCAGCGTCGCCACGTACCGCGCGTCGTCCATCTGCGCGTCGTAGTACTGCAGCGCGCCCACGAGCGCGTCCTTCTTGAGCGCGGGCGCGACCCGCAGTGCGTGACGCCGGCTCAGATGGCGGTGCATGGGCAGGCCGCGCCCGTGCCCGCGCGCCATCGACATCGCGTCGTACATGGCGACGCCCGAGCCCGCGTACAGCCGCTCCCAGCCCTTGTGCTGGAGGGGATACAGGAACGGGACCGGCTTCACGAGGTGCGGGGCGAGCCGCTCAAGGAGCAGCCCGCGCTCCTTCAACGCCTCGCGCACGAGCGCGAAGTCGAGCATCTCGAGATACCGGAGCCCGCCGTGGATCAGCTTGCTCGACCGGCTCGATGTGCCGGAGGCCCAGTCCCGCGCCTCGACCAGGCCGGTGGACAGACCGCGGGTCGCGGCATCGAGCGCGGTTCCCGCGCCGACCACCCCCGCGCCCACGACCAGGATGTCCAGCTCCCGCTCGGCCATTCCCGCGAGCGCCTCGGCACGCTCCGCCGGTCCCAGTGTCGCTGTCCTCACTGCTACCTCCCGCTGTCGGTCAGTCGGCGTCGGTCCAGTCGGTCCCACCGGCGTCACCTGTCCGGTGCGCCCCGGCTCTCATCCCCCATTCACCGATTCTGACCGCCGTGCCCGACTTCAGCCACCACTCACCCGCAGCCTGTGGACAACACTCCCGGATTCCCGGCCCCGCAATACCGCATAACGGTCATATTTACTCCTAGTCTGACATTGCGCTCGTCCATCTTGTCCACAGGACTTGCGCTCCCCTCCCGCTCCGGCTATTGGGAAGGACGGCCCACTTCCATGCCCGCAGATCTCGCCGTCATCGGACTCGGTCACCTCGGCCTGCCCCTCGCCCAGGCCGCCGTCGCCACCGGCATCGCGACCATCGGCTACGACCCCGCACGCGCCACCGACCTCGCGGCCGGCCGCCTCCCCGGCGACGGCGCCGAGGGAACCCTGACCGCCGCCGACATCCGCCGGATGCTCTCGGGGGGCTTCCGGCCGACCGGCAACCCCGTCGAACTCGGCCGCGTCCGCACCGCCGTCATCTGCGCCCCCGCGCCACTCGGCGCGGACCGCTCCCTCGACCTCGCGCAGCTCACCGACGCCACGCGCGCCCTCGCCGCCCGCCTGCGCCCCCACACCACGGTGATCATCGAGACCCCGGTCGCCCCAGGCACCACGGAAGGCGTCCTGCGCCCCCTCCTGGAGGAGGGCTCGGGGCTGCGCGCCGGCCGCGACTTCCACCTCGCCTACTCCCCCGGCCGCCTCGACCCCGGCAGCCGCACGCACGCGTACGCCACGACCCCCAAGGTCATCGGCGGCCTCACCTCCGCCTGCACCGAGTCCGCCGCCGCCTTCTACGGCCGCCTGTCCGACAAGGTCGTCCGCGCGCGTGGCCCACGCGAGGCCGAGACCGTCCAGCTCCTGGAGACCAACTACCGCCACGTCAACATCGCCCTGGTCAACGAGATGGCCGTTCTCTGCCACGACCTGGGCGTCGACCTGTGGGACGTCATCCGCTGCGCCGAGACCAAGCCCTTCGGCTTCCAGGCATTCCGCCCCGGCCCCGGCGTCGGCGGCCACGGAGTCCCCCAGGACCTCTCACGCCCGCCCCTCCCGGTCCGCCCCCTGCGCATGGTGGAACTGGCCCAGCAGGTCAACCACCACATGCCGCAGTACGTGATCCAGCGCGCCGCCACCCTCCTCAACGAACACGGCAAGTCGGCCCGCGGCGCCCGCGTCCTGCTCCTCGGCGTCACGTACAAGCCCGACGTCGCCGACCTGGAGGGCACCCCCGCCCACGAAATCGCCACCCGGCTGATGCAGCTGGGCGCGGCGGTCAGCTACCACGACCCGCACATCCCGTCGTGGAACGTCCTCGGCCACCCCGTCCCCCGCGCGGACTCCCTCTACGAGGCGGCCGCCGACGCCGACCTGACGATCCTGCTTCAGCCGCACCGCACGTACGACCTCCAGGGCCTGTCCGTGAAGGCCCAGCTCCTCCTGGACACCAGGGGTGCCACCCCGACAGGCGCGGCCCACCGCCTGTAGAGGCCCTCTACGAAGAGCTGCAACGGCCCTCTACGGAGACCTGTAGTGGCCCTCTACGGAGATGGGGCCCGCACCGAACCGGTGCGGGCCCCATCTCCGTAGAACTGCGTCAGCGGCGGTGCTGCGAGTCCGCCACCGTGACCTCGACCCGCTGGAACTCCTTGAGCTCGCTGTAGCCGGTCGTCGCCATGGCGCGCTTGAGGGCGCCGAAGAAGTTCATCGATCCGTCCGGGGTGTGCGAAGGCCCGGTGAGGACCTCCTCCGTCGTACCGACGGTCCCGAGGTCGACCTTCTTGCCGCGCGGCACGTCCTCGTGGACGGCCTCCATGCCCCAGTGGTGGCCCTTGCCGGGCGCGTCCGTGGCGCGCGCCAGCGGGGAGCCCATCATCACGGCGTCGGCGCCGCAGGCGATGGCCTTCGGCAGGTCGCCGGACCAGCCCACGCCACCGTCGGCGATCACGTGCACGTACCGGCCGCCGGACTCGTCCATGTAGTCGCGGCGGGCGGCGGCCACATCGGCCACCGCGGTCGCCATCGGCACCTGGATGCCCAGCACGTTGCGCGTGGTGTGCGCGGCGCCGCCGCCGAAGCCGACGAGCACACCGGCCGCGCCGGTGCGCATCAGGTGCAGCGCGGCCGTGTACGTGGCGCAGCCGCCCACGATGACCGGCACGTCGAGCTCGTAGATGAACTGCTTCAGGTTCAGCGGCTCGGCGGCACCGGAGACGTGCTCGGCGGACACGGTGGTCCCCCGGATCACGAAGATGTCGACGCCCGCGTCCACGACCGCCTTGGAGAACTGGGCGGTGCGCTGCGGCGACAGCGCGGCGGCGGTGACGACACCGGAGTCGCGCACCTCCTTGATGCGCTGCCCGATCAGCTCCTCCTTGATGGGAGCCTCGTAGATCTCCTGAAGGCGGCGTGTGGCGCTCTCCGTGTCCAGCTCGCCGATCTCGTCGAGGAGCGGCTGCGGGTCCTCGTAGCGGGTCCACAGGCCCTCGAGGTTCAGCACGCCGAGGCCACCGAGCTCCCCGATCCGGATGGCGGTGGCCGGCGACACGACCGAGTCCATGGGAGCGGCCAGGAACGGCAGCTCAAAGCGGTAGGCGTCGATCTGCCAGGCGATCGAGACCTCCTTCGGGTCGCGCGTACGGCGGCTCGGTACGACGGCGATGTCGTCGAAGGCGTACGCCCGGCGGCCGCGCTTGCCGCGCCCGATCTCGATCTCAGTCACGTGTGTGGCCTTTCCCTCTGCGTTTCAGCGCCTTCCAGTATCCCCGACGTACGCGCCAGGGGCGGCCCCGGGAACCCCGGGGCCGCCCCTGGCCCTGTCTTCGACTGTCGGCGACTACTTGCTGCGGCTGTAGTTCGGCGCTTCGACCGTCATCTGAATGTCGTGCGGGTGGCTCTCCTTGAGGCCCGCGGACGTGATCCGGACGAACCGGCCCTTGGTCTCCATCTCGTCGATGGAGGCGGCGCCCACATAGCCCATCGTCTGGCGCAGGCCGCCGACGAGCTGATGCAGCACGTTGGCCAGCGGGCCGCGGTAAGGCACCTGACCCTCGATGCCCTCGGGCACGAGCTTGTCGTCGGAGGCGACCTCGGCCTGGAAGTAGCGGTCCTTGGAGTACGACCGGCCCTGCCCGCGGGACTGCATCGCCCCGAGGGAACCCATGCCGCGGTACGACTTGAACTGCTTGCCGTTGATGAACATCAGCTCACCCGGGGACTCCTCACAGCCCGCGAGAAGGCTGCCCAGCATCACCGTGTCGGCACCGGCGGCGAGCGCCTTGCCGATGTCACCGGAGTACTGCAGGCCGCCGTCACCGATGACCGGGACACCGGCGGCACGGGCGGCGAGAGCCGCCTCGTAGATCGCGGTGACCTGCGGGACGCCGATACCGGCGACCACGCGTGTGGTGCAGATGGAGCCGGGGCCCACACCCACCTTCACGCCGTCGACACCGGCGTCGATCAGGGCCTGCGCGCCGTCACGCGTCGCGACGTTGCCGCCGATGACGTCGACGCCGACGCTGGACTTGATCTTCGCCATCCAGTTCAGCGCGTTGCTGTTGTGTCCGTGCGACGTGTCGACGATGAGGAAGTCCACACCCGCCTCGGCCAGCGCCTGCGCGCGCTCCAGGGCCTCGGGGCTCGCACCCACCGCGGCGCCGACGAGGAGGCGGCCCTCGGCGTCCTTCGCGGCGTTCGGGTACTGCTCGGCCTTCACGAAGTCCTTGACCGTGATGAGGCCCTTGAGGACGCCCGCGTCGTCGACCAGCGGAAGCTTCTCGATCTTGTGGCGGCGCAGCAGCTCCATGGCGTCGACGCCGGAGATGCCGACCTTGCCGGTCACGAGCGGCATCGGCGTCATGACCTCGCGCACCTGCTGGCTGCGGTCGGACTCGAACGCCATGTCGCGGTTGGTGACGATGCCGAGCAGCTTGCCCGCCGGGTCGGTCACCGGGACGCCGCTGATGCGGAACTTCGCACAGAGCGCGTCGGCCTCGGCCAGCGTCGCGTCCGGGTGCACGGTGATCGGGTCGGTCACCATGCCGGACTCGGAACGCTTCACGAGGTCGACCTGGTTGACCTGGTCCTCGATCGACAGGTTGCGGTGCAGCACGCCGACGCCACCCTGCCGCGCCATGGCGATGGCCATGCGGGACTCGGTGACCTTGTCCATCGCCGCCGACAGCAGCGGAATGTTCACGCGCACGTTGCGGGAGATGCGGGACGAGGTGTCGACCGCGTTCGGGAGGACCTCGGACGCGCCCGGCAGCAGCAGCACGTCGTCGTAGGTCAGCCCGAGTGTCGCGAATTTCTCGGGCACTCCGTCGACGTTTGCAGTCATGACACCTTCCCCAAATGGCCTTGATCGGTGCGGATGTCCATGCTAACGGGATCCGGAGGTGTCTCATTCCACGATCAAGATCACCAAGCGGATTTGTACGTTCACACGTCCGCGGCCCTGCGCCCTGCACAGGGGGAGTCCCACGCGCGCGTGGCGCGTCTCACTCATCGGGTCACCTCACGGCGCTGCTTAAAGCACTGCTCTGCTCGCTGATTCGGCTCGCTGAATCGGCTCGCTGAATCGGCTCGCCGTTTCGGCTCACTGCTCGGCGAGCGCCCGCAGCCGGCTGAGTGCGCGGTGCTGGGCGACGCGGACGGCGCCCGGCGACATGCCGAGCATCTGCCCCGTCTCCTCGGCGGTGAGGCCGACGGCGATCCGGAGCAGCAGCAGCTCGCGCTGGTTCTCCGGAAGGTTGGCGAGGAGCTTCTTCGCCCACTCCGCATCGCTGCTGAGCAGGGCCCGCTCCTCCGGTCCGAGCGAGTCGTCGGGCCGCTCCGGCATCTCGTCGGAGGGCACGGCGGTGGAACCGGGATGCCGCATGGCGGCGCGCTGCAGATCGGCGACCTTGTGCGCGGCGATGGCGAAGACGAACGCCTCGAAGGGGCGCCCGGTGTCCTTGTAGCGCGGCAGCGCGAGGAGCACCGCGACACAGACTTCCTGCGCGAGATCCTCCACGAAGTGCCGTGCGTCACCCGGCAGTCGAGTCAGACGGCTGCGGCAGTAGCGGATCGCGAGGGGGTGGACGTGCGCGAGAAGGTCGTGCGTGGCCTGCTCGTCGCCCTCGACGGCGCTGTGGACCAGTGCACCGATGGCTCCTCGGCCGGCTGCCTCGTCGTCGCGCATCGGTCCATGGTGCCTTGGCGGCGTCCGGTCCGTGGCACCGCGTCCGTAGTTGTGCACTGAAGCGTTATGAGCAGGTGCGCCGGAACTCATCTCGTGCGCCCTCCCCTTCCGCTCGACCGACTCGCCCCTGAGGAACTCCACAACTCAAGGATGCGGCATGTCCGGTGAAACGAGGACCGGCGGCCGTCCGCAGCCCCGTCCGCCCTGGGGCGGACGGGGATCGCTGTGCCCCCGCGACGGCGCATCGTGGGCCTTAGCGGACAAGGCCCCAGCGGAATCCGAGCGCCACGGCGTGCGCGCGGTCCGAGGCGCCGAGCTTCTTGAAGAGGCGGCGTGCGTGCGTCTTGACCGTGTCCTCGGAGAGGAAGAGCTCGCGCCCGATCTCCGCGTTGGACCGGCCGTGGCTCATGCCCTCGAGCACCTGGATCTCACGCGCCGTGAGCGTCGGCGCCGCACCCATCTCGGCCGACCGCAGTCTGCGCGGCGCGAGCCGCCAGGTCGGGTCGGCGAGCGCCTGCGTGACCGTGGCACGCAGTTCGGCGCGCGATGCGTCCTTGTGCAGATAGCCGCGGGCACCGGCCGCGACGGCGAGCGCGACACCGTCCAGGTCCTCGGCCACGGTGAGCATGATGATGCGCGCACCGGGATCGGCGGACAGCAGCCGCCGGACCGTCTCGACGCCGCCCAGACCGGGCATGCGTACGTCCATCAGAATCAGGTCCGAGCGGTCGGCGCCCCAGCGGCGGAGGACTTCCTCGCCGTTGGCCGCGGTCGTCACGCGCTCCACGCCGGGGACGGTCGCGACCGCGCGGCGGAGCGCTTCTCGGGCAAGCGGGGAGTCGTCGCAGACGAGGACGGATGTCATGACCGTCCTCCGCAGCTGATGCGCGTCACCTTGGGCCTCCAGGCTGGTACGAATCGTCACCTGTGCGGTCGACGCTCTCGGACACATGCCCGAGCGCTTGTTCTTTCAACCGCCTCCGCACTCTCAACGACGGTCACCCGAAAGAGTTACGGGTTCGGCGGTCTGCTTCGGCACTCTACGTGAGGGACCGGATACAGAGCAGTCGGCGCAAGCGACCCACAAGGTTTCGCCACAAGGCATGCCCCATTTAGCCGTTTTTCTTCACTTTCAGTGGTGTCTGCGGCTAGATTCGCAATGAGTCATATTTTCATCTCCTTAGACAGTAGATGTACGGTTCTTGGGCACCGTATCCGCGTCAGAACGGCTACAAGGGGACACAGCAATGGCAGATTTCTCCCGCCTTCCCGGACCGAACGCAGATCTATGGGACTGGCAGCTCCTCGCGGCCTGCCGCGGGGTGGACAGCTCGCTCTTCTTCCATCCGGAGGGGGAGCGGGGAGCGGCGCGCAGTGCCCGCGAGAACTCGGCCAAAGAGGTCTGCATGAGGTGTCCGGTGCGCGCGGAGTGCGCTGCTCATGCACTCCAGGTGCGCGAGCCGTACGGCGTGTGGGGCGGGCTGACCGAGGACGAGCGCGAGGAGCTCATGGGCCGCGCCCGCAACCGGCTCGTCGCCGCCGCGCCGGCGTCGGCGGGCGGCGCCCCGCCCGTGGCGAACAATTGACGGAAACGTTTCTTCACGGTGGGCACGCAGTGGCGTGCCCGCGGGCTTGTCAGGGCCCGATCACGGGTTCGTCAGGGCCCGATCAGCGGCCGCGGCCCGCACCAGGTGGTCGAGCGTGGCTGCCACGGCCGGCACCTGGGCCAGGTCGGGCAGTGTGAGGGCGACGATCTCGCGCTGCACAGGCGGCTCCACCGTCACTGTGCGTGCACCCTTGGGGCGTACGGATTCGATGGCGAGCTCCGGCAGGACCGCCACACCGAGGCCCGCGCCGACCAGACCGATCACCGCCGGATAGTCGTCGGTCGCGAAGTCGATGCGCGGAGTGAATCCCGCACCCTCACAGACCTCCACCAGCTGCCGGCGACAGCGCGGGCAGCCCGCGATCCAGGGCTCATCGGCCAGCTCGCCGATGGAGACCGCGTCCGACGTGGCGAGACGGTGCCCCTCCGGGACGAGACCGACCAGACGGTCGGCGAGCAGTGGACGTACGACGAGGTCATCCCAGTCCTCCGCGGCCTGCGCCCCCTCGCCCTCCCGTCTCCCGCCACCGCCCCTCTGCGGAGGCGCTTCGCGCCGCCCCTCGCCCTCCCGTCTCCCGCCACCACCCCTCTGCGGAGGCGCTTCGCGCCGCCCCTCGTACCGGAAGGCCAGGGCCACGTCGCAGTCGCCCTCGCGCAGCATCTCGACCGAGCGCGGCGGCTCCGCCTCCACGAGGGAGACGCGGGTGCCGGGGTGCGCGGCGCGCAGGGCGGCCAGCGCGGTGGGGACGAGCGTGGAGCTGCCGCTCGGGAAGGAGACGAGGCGGACGCGGCCGGCGCGCAGGCCCGCGATGGCGGCGACTTCTTCCTCCGCCGCGGTCAGCCCGGCCAGGATTCCCGCCGCGTGCCGCACCAGGGCTTCACCCGCCTGAGTGAGGCGCATTTCGCGGCCGGTGCGGATGAGGAGCGGGGTGCCCGCCGAGGATTCGAGGGCCTTCATCTGCTGGCTGACCGCGGGCTGGGTGCAGCCGAGCTCGCGGGCGGCCGCCGAGAAGGAGCCGGTGGCGGCCACGGCGCGCAGGACACGGAGGTGACGGGCCTCGATCATTCCTCAAGCATAAGGGAGCCTTGGATGCAACGGGAAATATTGCGTCGCTGCTTTGGCGCCGCGTCGCTTAGCGTGCCGTCATGAAGCTTCTGTCTCTGAATGTGGGTCGCCCCGAGGCCAGCGAGCACACCGACCAGGCCGAGGGCGTGACCGGAATCGACAAGCAGCCGGTGCCGGGCCCCGTCCGGGTGGCGGCGCCCGGGCCCAAGGGGGTCGGCGCCAGCGGACTCGAAGGGGACGCCGTGTGCGACATGCGCCATCACGGCGGCGACGACCAGGCGGTCTACGCCTTCGCCCGCGAGGACCTCGACGAGTGGCAGGGCGCGCTCGGACACGATCTGCGCAACGGCTCGTTCGGCGAGAACCTCACGACCGAGGGTGTCGACGTGACGGGCGCGAAGATCGGCGAGCGCTGGCGCATCGGCTCCGACCTGATCCTCGAGGTCGCCTCCGGCCGGATCCCCTGCCGCACGTTCCAGGGCCACCTCGGCGAGAAGGGGTGGGTCAAGCGTTTCACCGCACGGGCCGCACCGGGCGCGTATCTGCGGGTGATCGAGCCGGGCGCGATCCGGGCGGGCGACACGATCGAGATCGTGCACCGGCCCGACCACGGGGTGACCGTCGCCTTCCAGTTCCGCGCCGTCACGACCGAGCGGGAGCTGCTGCCGCGGCTGCTCGTCGCAGCGGACGCGCTCGACCCCGAGGCCGTCGAGACGGCTCGTCTGTACGTGGCCAAGTACGGAGACGGGGGTGCGGCCGGCGACGCGACGCAGGGGTAGAGCGGGCGTGGGCCGCGTGGCGGTAACGGGCGTGGGCCGCACGGCGGTTGTGGTCCTCGCCGCACGGCGGTTGCGACACTCGTAGGGACAACGCGGGGGGCTCTCGAGCGTGGTCATGTCCACGGCGATCGCTGGGGGGCGTCCGGCGGATCATGGCCGGACACCCCTAACCTGGCCCCATGACTACCGCTCTGATTACGGGATCCACCTCGGGGATCGGTGCCGCGTTCGCGCGCCGGCTCGCCGCGGACGGCCACGACCTCGTCCTGGTGGCGCGTGACACCAAGCGGCTGCGGGAGCAGGCCACCGAGCTCCACGACCGGCACGGCATCGAGGCCGAGGTGCTCACGGCCGACCTCGCCACCGACGAGGGCATCGGCGCGGTCGAGGCACGGCTGAGCGACCGTAAGCGTCCGGTGGACCTGCTGGTCAACAACGCGGGCTTCGGGAACAAGGGCCAGTACCTGGAGGTCCCGCTCGCCGACGAGTTGACGATGCTGAAGGTGCACTGCGAGGCGGTCCTGCGGCTCACGTCCGCCGCGGTGGCGCCGATGCGTGAGCGGGGCCGGGGCGGCGTGGTGAACGTGGCGTCGGTGGCGGCGTTCGTGCCGCGCGGGACGTACGGCGCGTCGAAGGCGTGGGTCGTGCAGTTCACGCAGGGCGCGGCGCGGGACCTGGCCGGCAGTGGTGTGCGGCTGATGGCGCTCTGCCCGGGCTTCGTCCGTACGGAGTTCCACGAGCGGGCCGCGATGGGTACCGACAACATCCCCAAGTGGATGTGGCTCGACGCCGACAAGCTGGTGGCGGCGGCGCTCGCCGACCTGGCGCGCGGCAAGTCGCTGTCGATCCCGGATCCGCGGTACAAGACGCTGATGGGCGTCGTGAAGCTGGCGCCGCGCGGGCTGCTCGGCGGGGTCACGGCGAAGACGGGTCGCAAGTACGGGCCTCAGTAGCGCGCGGCGAGTTCGGGGCCGGGGCAGGGCTGCCTCGGCTCCTCGCCCGTTCCCGCCGGCTCGTTACACGGCGGTGGGAAGATGGAGCTGTCCGGACCTTACGCAGGGGGGCGCAGGGGGGCCGGAGGCGGCGTCATGACGTTTGTACAGGTCATCGACTGCAAGACCAGCCGATTCGACGAGATGAACCAGCTCATGGACACATGGGCGGAGAAGACCCACGGGAAGCGGACCGCGACGCACAGCGTCATCGGCAAGGACCGGTCCGACGACACCCACTTCATCGAGATCGTCGAGTTCCCGTCGTACGAGGAGGCCATGCGGAACTCGAACCTTCCCGAGACCGACACGATCTTCCGGGAAATGGTCGCCCTCTGCGACGAGATGCCCACGTTCACCGATCTGGACGTGGTGCGGGACGAGCAGTTGTACGCGGGCAACGCTCGCCGGTTCTTCGAGACGGTCGCCACCGAGGGTGAACTGCCGCCGCTCGACGGCCTGCTCGCGCAGGACTACCACGACCACGATCCCGGCAACGTGACGGACACCATCGGTCTCGACGCGATGCGGCGCGAGATCGAGATGTACCGCGGCGGGTTCGACTTCGAGTTCACCGTCGACGACCAGATCACCGAAGGCGACCGGGTGTGCACACGGTGGACCTTCAGCGCCGAGCACAACGGCGACTTCATGGGGATCCCGGCGACGGGCAAGCAGGTCACGATGACCGGCGCGACCATCTTCCGGTTCCAGGAGGACGGGAAGATCGCCGAGGGCTGGTGGCACAACGACCGGCTGGGGCTGATGGCCCAGCTCGGCGCGCTCGACGAACTCGAGAGCTGACCGGCGGCCGTGTCGCGGGACGCAACGCCGAGGCCCGGCCCCGCGACAAGCGCGGAACCGGGCCTCGTACGAACAGACGCCAGTGCGACCGGCGCCCCTAAGTGCTCAGTGCACTAGTGGGAGTGGCCGTGCCCGTGGCCGGCGGCCTCGGACTCCTCCTCCGCCGGCTTCTCGACGACCAGGGTCTCGGTCGTGAGCAGCAGCGAAGCGATGGACGCGGCGTTCTCCAGGGCGGAGCGGGTGACCTTGACCGGGTCGATGACGCCGGCCTTGACCAGGTCGCCGTACTCGCCGGTCGCGGCGTTGAAGCCCTGGCCCTTGTCGAGCTCGGCGACCTTCGAGGTGATGACGTAGCCCTCGAGGCCCGCGTTCTCGGCGATCCAGCGCAGCGGCTCGACGGCGGCGCGGCGCACGACCGCGACACCGGTGGCCTCGTCGCCGGTCTTGTCGAGGTTGCCCTCGAGGACCTTGACGGCGTGCACCAGAGCGGAGCCACCACCGGAGACGATGCCCTCCTCGACCGCGGCGCGGGTCGCGGAGATGGCGTCCTCCAGACGGTGCTTCTTCTCCTTGAGCTCGACCTCGGTCGCGGCACCGACCTTGATGACGCAGACGCCGCCGGCGAGCTTCGCAAGGCGCTCCTGGAGCTTCTCGCGGTCCCAGTCGGAGTCCGTGTTCTCGATCTCGGCCTTGATCTGGTTGACGCGGCCCTCGACGTCGGCCTTGTTGCCGCCACCGTCGACGATCGTGGTGTCGTCCTTGGTGATGGTCACGCGGCGGGCGGTGCCGAGCACGTCCAGACCGGCCTGGTCGAGCTTGAGGCCGACCTCCTCGGCGATGACGGTGGCACCGGTGAGGGTGGCCATGTCGCCGAGCATCGCCTTGCGGCGGTCACCGAAGCCGGGCGCCTTGACGGCGACGGCGTTGAACGTGCCGCGGATCTTGTTCACGACCAGGGTCGACAGGGCCTCGCCCTCGACGTCCTCGGCGATGATCAGGAGCGGCTTGGAGCCACCGGCCTGGATGACCTTCTCCAGCAGCGGCAGCATGTCCTGGATGGAGGAGATCTTGCCCTGGTTGATCAGGATGTACGGGTCCTCGAGCACGGCCTCCATGCGCTCCTGGTCCGTCACGAAGTACGGAGACAGGTAGCCCTTGTCGAAGGCCATGCCCTCGGTGAAGTCCAGCTCGAGCCCGAAGGTGTTGGACTCCTCGACGGTGATGACACCGTCCTTGCCGACCTTGTCCATCGCCTCGGCGATGAGCTCGCCGACCTGCGAGTCCTGGGCGGACAGACCGGCGACGGCGGCGATGTCGGCCTTGTCCTCGATCGGGCGGGCGGTCGCGAGGAGCTCCTCGGACACGGCCTTGACCGCGGCGTCGATGCCCTTCTTCAGAGCGGCCGGGGAGGCGCCGGCGGCGACGTTGCGCAGGCCTTCCTTGACCAGGGCCTGGGCGAGCACGGTGGCGGTGGTGGTGCCGTCACCCGCGATGTCGTTGGTCTTGGTCGCCACCTCCTTCACCAGCTGGGCGCCGAGGTTCTCGTACGGGTCGTCGATCTCGACCTCACGGGCGATCGTGACACCGTCGTTGGTGATGGTGGGAGCGCCGAACTTCTTGTCGATGACGACGTTGCGGCCCTTGGGGCCGATCGTCACCTTGACCGTGTCGGCAAGCTTGTTGACGCCGCGCTCGAGGGCGCGACGGGCGTCCTCGTCGAACTTCAGGATCTTCGCCATGGAGCTGTTAGTCCTCTCGAACGAACTGCGCCCCCGACGCCCGGCATGCTGAGAAAAGTCGCAGCTGAGTAGCGGGGTGCCAGGGGCGCAGAACTAAAACAGTGGGTGAATTACTTCTCGACGATCGCGAGCACGTCGCGAGCCGAGAGGACGAGGTACTCCTCGCCGTTGTACTTCACCTCGGTGCCGCCGTACTTGCTGTACAGCACGATGTCGCCGGTCTGCACGTCGAGCGGCAGGCGCTCACCGTTCTCGAAGCGACCCGGGCCCACGGCGAGGACGACGCCCTCCTGGGGCTTCTCCTTCGCGGTGTCCGGGATGACCAGGCCTGAGGCGGTGGTCTGCTCGGCGTCGAGCGGCTGGACCACAATGCGGTCCTCGAGCGGCTTGATGGCAACCTTGGAGCTGGTGGTCGTCACGATCCGACCTCCCCCTTCGGAGATCACGGGGTTAACTGTCTGAGGTGGCGACCAGGTGGATCCGTCGTCGCGGGTGCCGGACCTGCCCGTCGCTATTGGCACTCTCCAGTGGGGAGTGCCAGGCCTGAGACTATGACTGCGATTAGCACTCGGTCAAGCGGAGTGCCAATTCACTGAGGGCGAGTCCTCCGCACGGCCCCCGCGGCCCGTCCGCCAAAGCCCCTCCGGCCCCTCCCTCACAGGTAGTTCTCGAGCCTCCCCACCGTGAACCCCTGGGCCTGGATACGGCGCAGCAGCCGCGCCGTCACCCCGGTGAGCGTCGCCCCGCGCGGCCCGGCACGGTCACTGAACCCGGCCCGGACGATGTCGCCGGGACGCAGCCGGTGCCCGCCCACGTAACTCAGGTCCTCGCCCCGCGTCGAGGCGCGCCACAGGACGACCGCGTCGATCCCGCACGTGACGGCCGCGCGCAAGGTGTCCTGGTCGTACGCGCCGAAGGGCGGGCGGAAGAGGCGGGGGCGGGTGCCGAAGCGGTTCTTCAGCCGGTCCTGCTGGCCGCAGATCTCGGCGTGCTGCTCGGCGTACGGGAGCGGGGGCAGGAAGTGGTGGTTCAGGGTCTGGTTCTGCACGCCCGCGCCGAGGGCCCGCAGCGTGCCGAAGTGGTCGTGGCCGGGGCCCGCCACGCCGTCCGTGAGGAAGACGCTGACGGGCAGCCTCAGGTCCCGGACCATGTCGGCGAAGTGCGGGTCGCGGTCCACGCCGTCGTCGAAGGTCAGGAAGACGACGCGGTCCTTGGTCCGGACGTGGTCCACGACGGGCGGGAGTGTGTACGAGCCCGGGCCGGTCCCGGCCGCGTGGCGTGCCGGAGGTCCGGGCGCCGGGGCGAGCGGCGCGGAGAGCCCCCAGCGGCGATAGGCGTCCGCAGTGGCGCCGCCCTGAGGGGAGTTGAGAGGCGCGGCGTGAGCAGGCCCTCCAGCTGCCGCCTCCCCGGCGCCGAGCGCACCCCAGGACGACCCGGGCCCCACACCGATGGCCGGTGTGGCCGTCGGTGCCGGGTGGCGCGAGTGTTGGACCTTCTCGGCCGCCTTCCTGCTGAGCCGCTCGATCGGGTCCACGGACGGGGCGCACCCGGTGAGCAGCGCGGGTGCGAGGACACCGGCGGCCAGGGCGGCGGCGAGCAGCCGCCGGGGCCAGGTGCGCGCGGGGGCCCGTCGCGCCCGCACGGACTTCACAGGTAGTCCTCCAGCCGGGCCACCGCGTACCCCTTGTCGGTGACGTACTTCATGAGCCGGCGGACCATGTCGGGCATGGTGCCCTCCCACTCCTCGCGGCCCCGGAAGTGGGTCAGGATGATGTCGCCGGGGTGCAGGTCCTGGTCCACCTCGCGCCACTCGACGTGGTCGACGAACACCTCTTCGTTCCAGATCGGCGCGTACTTGATGCCGCAGGACCTGGCGGCGCGCAGCGTGTCCCGGTTGTAGTTGCCGTAGGGCGGGCGGAAGAGGACGGGCCGCTTGCCGTACTCCTCCTCCATGATGTCCTGCATGCCGCAGATCTCGCGCTTCTGCCCCGCGTAGGACAGGCCGGGCAGGTACGGGTGCGTCAGCGTGTGGTTGTTCAGGGTGACGCCGCGGGACTGCATCTTCCTGAAGTAGCCGTAGTTGTCCTCCACCAGGTAGTTGCTGAGGAAGGCGGTGTACGGGATCTTCAGGTCGCTCATCATCTTCAGGAACGCCGGGTCCTTCTCGGAGCCGTCGTCGATGGTGAGGAACACGACCTTGTCCTTGGTGGGCACGGTCGTGAAGACGGGCGGCAGATCCTCCTGACCGGGGACCTCGAAGCCCTTGCGGGCCCTGATCACCGGCTTGCGGGCAGGCGGGGGCGGCGCGAGGAGCGGCGGTTCGGCGAGGCGCCACTTCTTGGCCATCGCGACCCGGGCGGCCTGGGCGGCGCCCGGCTTGCCCCCGTAGGAGTCGAGGGCGCGGGCAGGCGGCCCGTGGAGGGGCTGCCGGCCGGGCGTCGGCCGGACGGCCTCCGTGCCGACGGACCCGGCGCACCCGGAGGCGACCGCGCAGGCGGCGAGCACGGCGAGGCCGGCCCGCGTACGGCCGTGCCGGACCCCTCGGCCCGACGTCCCCTTCATGGCCCTTTCGTCGTTTTGTCGTACAAGTCGCATGGCGCCGGATCCTCGCAGCTCACGGCGCCGATCAGAGCCCGACACCGCGGCCGGGCGCGCACCGTCCACCGACTGGCCCACAATGGGCCTGGTGAACGACCTCGCCTCCTTCAGTTCGCTGCTCTCCGCGGAGGGCCAGGCGCTCCTCGACGACGTACGGGACGTCACCCCCGGCCAGGAGCTCGCCGTCGCCACCCGGCTGCGCCGCGACCACCCGGCGGAGCTCGTCTCGGCGGCCATCGCGCAGGCCCGGCTGCGCCAGCGCGCCGCGGCCAAGTTCGGCGAGGCGGACGCCCCCCGCATGTACTTCACGGCGAACGGCGTCGAACAGGCGACCCGCACGAGCGTCGCCACCCACCGCGCGCAGGAGTTCACGGCGCTCGGGGTGCGCTCCGTCGCCGATCTGTGCTGCGGCATCGGCGGCGACGCGATCGCGCTGGCCCGCGCCGGGATCTCCGTACTCGCCGTCGACCGCGACCCCCTGACCTGCGAAGTCGCCCGGGCGAACGCTCAGGCCCTGGGCCTCGACGGGCTGATCGAGGTCCGCGAGGCCGATGTCACCGAGGTCGACACGCAGCCGTACGACGCCGTGTTCGTCGACCCCGCGCGCCGGGCCGGCGGCAAGGGAGGCGGCCGGATCTTCGACCCGGAGGCGTACTCCCCACCCCTGTCCTGGGCGGTCGGCGCGGCGCTCGGGGCCCGGCACGCGGCCCTGAAGATCGCGCCCGGCATCCCCCACGAAGCGATCCCCGGCGCGGCCGACGCCGAGTGGATCTCGGACGGCGGGGACGTGAAGGAGGCCGTGCTCTGGTTCGGCACCGAGCCGGGCCGCATGCGGGCGACGCTGCTCCCCGGGCCGCGCGCACTCACCGGCCACGGCCTCCCCGACCCCGGAGTACGGCCCGTGGGGCGGTACTTGTACGAGCCCGACGGCGCCGTCATCCGCGCCCACCTGGTCGCCGACGTGGCCCAGGAGGTCGGGGGCGGGCTGATCGACGAGACGATCGCCTACGTCACGTCCGACACGCTGCGCGCGACGCCGTACGCCACGGCCTACGAGATCACGGACCAACTCCCCTTCAACGTAAAGAAGTTGAAGGCGCTGCTGCGGGAGCGCGAGGTCGGGATCCTGACGGTGAAGAAGCGGGGGTCGGCGGTGGAGCCGGAGGAGCTGCGCCGCAAGGCCCTGCCGAAGCGGCACGGCCCGAACGCGCTGACGGTCTTCCTGACCCGCGTCGCGGGCGCCCCGACGATGCTGCTGGGCGCGCCCGCGCAGCCGGCCACGGGTGAACCCACCGCCGCCCGGCGCGGAGCGACGCCCTAACGGCACCCCTCCGCCCGAGCCAGCAGCAGCTCCCGCTCCCGCTCATTCCGGGTCAGCGAAGCGGCCCGCTCGAACTCGGCCCGCGCCTCCTCGTACCGCCCGAGCCGTTCAAGCAGGTCTCCGCGCACGCTCGGCAGCAAGTGGTAGTCGCGCAGCGCCGGTTCGCCGGCCAGGGCGTCGACCAGGGCGAGACCGGCCGCGGGCCCCTCGGCCATGGACACCGCCACCGCCCGGTTCAACTCGACGACGGGGGACGGCGCCCTGGCGGCGAGCAGCCCGTACAGAGTCGCGATCCCCTCCCAGTTCGTCTCCGCGTACGTGTGGGCGTGCGCGTGGCTGGCGGCGATCGCGGCCTGGAGGGCGTACGGCCCGGGCCCGCCCCCCGTGGACACGGCGTCCGCGCGGCCGAGCGCGGCGAACCCGCGCCGGATCAGGAGCTGGTTCCAGCGCGTACGGTCCTGGTCCCTGAGCAGGACGGGCTCGCCCGAAGGCCCCGTACGGGCGGCCGAGCGCGAGGCCTGGAGCTCCAACAGGGCGGCCAGGCCGTGCACTTCGGGCTCCTTCGGCATCAGGCCGGCCAGGAGCCGGGCGAGCCGCAGCGCGTCCTCGCACAGGCCGGGGCGCAGATAGTCGTCGCCGGCCGTGGCCGCGTACCCCTCGTTGAAGATCAGGTAGATGACCTCGAGGACCGAGCCGAGGCGGGCCGCCCGCTCGGGCCCGTAGGGCACTTCGAAGGCGACGTTCTTCGTGGCGAGGGTGCGTTTCGCGCGCACGATGCGCTGGGCGACCGTCGCCTCGGGGGCCAGGACCGCGCGGGCGATCTCGGCGGTGGTCAGGCCGCCGAGCAGCCGCAGCGTGAGCGCGACCCGGGCCTCGGCGGACAGGACCGGGTGGCAGGCCGTGAAAACGAGGCGGAGCAGGTCGTCGTCGATGTCGTCCGGGTCCGCGGGCTCGTCCGGACGGGTCGGCGCGGCCTCCAGGCCGCGGCCGACCTCCGCGAGCTTGCGCGCGTACCGCTCCTTGCGGCGCACGAGGTCGATCGCCCGGTGCTTGGCGGTGGCCATGAGCCACGCGCCCGGGTTGTCGGGAACCCCCTCGTCCGGCCACTGCTCCAGGGCGGCGACCAGCGCGTCCTGCGCGAGTTCCTCCGCGAGCCCCACGTCCCGGACGATGCGCGTGACGCCGGCGATGATGCGGGGCGCCTCCAGACGGAAGACGGTCTCGATGGCGTGGGCCGCTTCGGCAGTACGTTCTGCTGTCACGGCCCACCATCAGACACCCCCGGCCGTACGGCGGCCAAGGGCCTGTCCGGCGTGGCTCAGCCCTCAGCGATCTCCCGGATCTCGGAGGTGACCGTCCAGTGCTCCTCGTGCACCTTCAGGAAGCGCTTGGTCCACTCCAGGATCTCGGCCCGGTCCTTGGCCTGGATGATCGCGTAGCCGCCGATGACCTCCTTGGACTCGGTGAAGGGCCCGTCGGTGACGGTGATCTCGCCGTTCTCGTAGTGCATGCGGGTGCCCTCGGACGACGGGTGGAGGCCCCCGGTGTCGAGCAGCACGCCGGCCTTGGTCATCTCCTCGATCAGCTCGCCCATGCGCTGCATCAGAGCCTCGCTGGGGCCCTCGGCGGGGGCCTTGCTCTCGTCGATACGGACCAAGGTCATGTAGCGCGGCATGGTGGACTCCTCGTTCGGTGCGGTCGGGGCTTCTCCCCGCTCTCACTTACGCGTCGAACGGGAGACCGGCGAATCGACACGCGCGCCGCATTCACTTCGGGAATTTTCTCCGGCAGGTCGCAGGCCCCGAGCGGATGTGTCCGCCCGGGGCTGCGACCTGCTGTGATGCCTATTCGACGGTGGTCTTCAGCGAGCGGGCCTGCGGCTGCGGCTGCGGCGCCACGGAGGCTGCCGGCCGCTCGGACTGCCGCGTCGTCGCCGTTCCCGCCGGAGCCACGCCCTTGTAGTACGGGAAGTAGTCCACGAGCGAGCTTCTCGCGCTGACCGCGGAACCGGCGGCCGCGAGTTCGGACGCCGACACCGAACCGGTGCCGCCGTACGCGATGACGTGCTGGAGACCGGCGGCCTGCGAACGCAGATAGGTCGCGTCCGCGTCCGTCAGGGTCGTCTCGTCGGTCCACAGCACGGGCCCGTACCAGAGCTGCCCGGTGGCCGAGGAGACCCCGCCGCGCCAGCTGCTCGTCGAGGCGAGACCCACCTGGTGCGGCGAGGACCACCAAAACCTGGCCAGCGCCACCGAGGTCCCGTCGTGGCCGCTGCCCGAGACCGGGTAGTACGACCAGCGGTCGGGCCAGTGGGAGAACGCGGTGTGCGTGAGCGCGTACTTCGCCGACGCGCCGACCGGGATGACCATGGTCGTGTCCGGGTCGAGCGAGTTGAGGTACGACTTCACCGAGGATGTCAGCGAGTTGCCGTCGTTGAGGACGACGGTGCCCTTGCCGCCGTAGCCGAGCGCGCCCGCCGCCACCGAGGCCGCGATCGCCGAGTGGTAGTCCGTGCCGGTGGCGAGGAACACGTACTTGGGCGCGCCGGTGACCGCCTTCGCCACGGCCACCGACGTCGAGTAGCGCGAGGTGCCCGCCAGCCGCTTCGGGGTGAAGCCGAGCGAGGTGACCTTGGTGGCCACCGCGCTGGAGAGGATGTCCGTGCCGCCGACGAGATAGACGGTCGAGCCGGGCTTGAGCGTGCGCTTCAGCTCGCTCTGGACCGCGGTCGACAGCGACGACTTCGGCGTCATCAGGACCGGGCCCTGCTTCTGGCCGCCGAGCGACTGGGCCGTGAGCGCGTAGGACGGGCTGTCCTGGCTGACCAGCACGGCCGTCCTGGCGTCGACGAGGCCGGGCTCGCTCTGTCCGACGCTGTTCCAGCTCCAGCGGGACACGGCGGCGTTGGTGCCCGGCGAGTCGGCGCCCCACACCCGCGCGGTGTCGTTGTGGCGCAGCGGCTGCCAGGCGATGTCCGTGGTGGACGAGGTGCTGGAGGGGTTCGGCATCGTCGTGACGTCGCCGCTCTTCACATCGACGATGCGGGTCGCCGACGCGTCTTCGTCGTAGCCGTTGTTGAACGCGATGCGCGTGCCGCTCGGCGACCAGGACGGGGTGTAGGCGGCGTCGCTGAAGGTGAGCTGGCGCTCGCCCGTACCGTCGACGCCGATGACGAAGAGCCTGGTCAGCCCGCCCGCTTCCCGCACGAAGGCGACCTGCGTGCCGTCGGGCGAGATCGCGGGGTCCTGGCCGACGTCGGTGAGCTTGGTGAAGCCGCCGGTGTTCGCGTCGTACAGCCAGATCGCGGAACCGGTCGTCGTACCGCAGGTGTCGCCCGTACGGACGAAGGCGATCAGGCCGTTCACCGAGGCGCTCGGCGCGCGGTCGCAGCCGTCCTCCGTCGTGGAGAACAGCGGCTGCCCGTAGCCGGAGCCGTCGGACGGCGCGTACCGCAGCCGGCCGTCGCCCGAGTAGACAACGGTGCCGCCGCCGTACAGGAACGTCGGGTGGGCCACGCCGCGCACCGAGCTGTCGCGCTCAGGAATCTTCACCAAGGTGGAGCCCGTGTAGCGGCGCGTCTCGACCCTGCCGTCCTTCACGTACGCGACCCGGCTGCCGTCCGGCGACCACGCGGGCTCCGCCGCGCCGGCGAGGAAGTCGGTGTACGTGCTGGTGCCGAGCTCGTGCGTCTGCAGCACGTTCAGCGCGCCGTTGAGGAACATCAGCGTGCCGTCCGTGGCCTGCCACGTGACCGGCTCGGCGGCGGCCGCCCCCGGCGCCGCCATGCCCGCCGCCAGAGCGACGGTGGTGCCCAATGCCGCGAGCACGCGGCATCTGCGAATCTTCATGTGCCCCCACAAGAGTGTCCGAAGGACCGTCGTTCGTCTCCCCGACGCGGAACGGAAACCTCACGTTCCTGTACGACAGCTGCGTCACTGTAGCGGCGCAGGTGACCGGAAGGGAATGACTTTCCTTCACATGCCACCTACACGCCCCGTGCCAGGATCGCGCCCCATGCCGTTCGACCACAACGATCACTACCACCGCCTCCTGCTGCGCCACCTGCCCAGCGGCGGCCGTACCGCCCTCGACGTCGGCTGCGGCACCGGCCGCTTCGCACGGCGCCTGGCCGGCCGCGGTTACGAGGTCGACGCGCTCGACCCGTCGCCGCAGGTCGTGGCCGCGGCGGAGTCGATCGGCGGGGGTCCCCGCTACCGCCGCGCCGACGTGACGACGACGGACCTGCCGCGCGGCCACTACGACGTCATCACCTGCCTGGCGAGCCTGCACCACATGCCGTTCGCGACGGTGACGCGGCTGCGCGAGGGCCTCGCTCCGGGCGGCGTCCTGCTCGTCCTCGGCTGCTACGCGGGCATCACCTGGTGGGACCTGGCGGCCGTCCCCGCGAACGCGGTGGCCCGCGCCACGGTCCACGTGAGCGAACGGCTACGCGGCGCCGCACCGCCTCCTCTCCAGGCCCCCGTGCGCCGGCCCGACATGTCCCTCACCGACATCCGCACCGAGGCCACCCGCCTCCTCCCCGGCAGCCAGGTACGTCAACTCCTGCTCTGGCGCTACCTGTTGACGTACAACGCCTGACGCGTCACCGGAGCGAGGCCCACAGCTTTCCGGCCTCCGGCTCGTCGGCGACGACACGGTTGGGGTCGGACGGCGCCGGGAGCACCGGCATCATCACTGTCTTCACCTCATCGGCCGACAGCCCCTTCAAGCTGCCCGCCAGGCCCTGGAGTTCGCCGAGGGAGTCCAGGCCGGTGTCTGTGGTGAGGCTTCCGGTGAGGGCGTCGGCGACCTTGTAGAGGCGGGCCGGGTTCGTCAGGAGATCGCTCTGAGAGACCTTCTCCACCAGCGCCTTGACCAGTTGCTGCTGGAGTCTGATGCGGCCGAGGTCGCTGCCGTCGCCGATGCCGTGCCGGGTGCGGGCGAAGGCGAGGGCCTGCTTGCCGTCGAGGTGGCGGTAGCCCGCGTCGAGCTGGAGGTGGCTCAGGTCGTCATCGATGTCCTCGGTGGTCGTGACGTTCACACCGCCGAGCGCGTCCACGACCGAGGCGAAGCCGGAGAAGTCGATCTCCAGATAGTGGTCCATGCGGACGCCGGTGAGCTTCTCCACCGTCTTCACGGCACAGACGGGACCGCCCACGGAGTAAGCGCTGTTGAACATGGCGCCGTAAGCGGCCTGAGTGGTGCCGCCGGACGAGGCCGGGCACGCGGGCCGCTCGACGAGAGTGTCGCGGGGGATGCTGACGACGGTCGCCGACGAGCGGCCGGCGGCGAGATGGACGACCATCGCGGTGTCCGAGCGGGCGCCCTCGCTGTGGCCGCCGCCGAGCGCGGAGTTCTCGCTGCCGCTGCGCGAATCCGAGCCGAGGACAAGGATGTTCAGCGCCCCGGCGGGCGGCGCGGTCGCCGAGGGCGCCACAGTGACCGGGGCCGGCTTCGGGGGCCGGTCGTCGCCGAGCGCGTTGTCGATGTCGACGCCCTGGATGTTGTGGTCCAGATGCCAGTACGCCCACGCGGCCCCGCCCCCGGTGAGGACGAGCACGCAACCGGCCACGGCACCTGCGGTCTTCACCAAACGCCCACGACGGCGCTGTATTCGCTTCACGGGGCGAACATAAGTCGTAATTATTACAACGGTAAACCAGTAAGACGCCGTTATCCGGGAATCTCAGACGGTTCTCACGTCCCGGAGCGAGACCGCCTCAGGCGGGAGCGACCGCCTCGAACCGCCACCGATGCACCGCCCGGGTCACCAACTCGCCCTCGGGTTCGGGCAGTTCGGGCAGCTCGGCGTCGTACGCCGCGTTCCACCAGGTGATGACGAGGACCCGGTCCTGCGGGGCGCGGAAGAACTCGCGCCGCAGCGGCTCGGCCGCGAGGACCTGCCCCCGCGCCCAGGCGAGCAGCTCCTCGCCCCGCCCGTCGGCGGCCCGGGCCTCCCACATCAACGCGACAGTCATGAGTACAGGTTGTCCTTCGCGACCTCGTGCACATGGTCGTGGTCGTGCGCGGGCCCCGGCACGTGCGTCTCCGTCACCGGCAGCGACGAGTCGGCCGACAGGTCCCAGGCGGACGCGGACCGGCCCCGCGCAACCATCTCGGCGCCGAGGGCCGCGACCATCGCTCCGTTGTCCGTGCACAGCTTGGGCCGGGGCACGCGCAGCCGGATCCCGGCGGCCTCGCACCGCTCCTGGGCCAGGGCCCGCAGCCGCGAGTTGGCGGCCACACCGCCGCCGATCATGAGGTGGTCGACGCCCTCGTCCTTGCAGGCGCGCACGGCCTTGCGGGTCAGCACGTCGACGACGGCCTCCTGGAAGGACGCCGACACATCCCGGACCGGAACGTCCTCACCGCCGGCGCGCTTCGCCTCGATCCAGCGCGCGACGGACGTCTTCAGGCCGGAGAAGGAGAAGTCGTACGCAGGGTCACGGGGCCCGGTGAGCCCGCGCGGGAAGGTGATCGCGTTCGGGTCGCCCTCCTTCGCGTACCGGTCGATGACGGGACCGCCGGGGAATCCGAGGTTCAGCACCCGGGCGATCTTGTCGAAGGCCTCGCCCGCCGCGTCGTCGATGGTCGAGCCCAGGGGCCGCACATCGGACGTGATGTCGGCGGAGAGCAGCAGGGACGAGTGGCCGCCGGAGACGAGCAGCGCCATCGTGGGCTCGGGCAGCGGCCCGTGCTCCAGCTGGTCCACGCAGATGTGCGAGGCGAGGTGGTTCACGCCGTAGAGCGGCTTGCCGAGCGCGTACGCGAACGCCTTGGCCGCCGAGACGCCCACGAGGAGAGCGCCCGCGAGCCCCGGGCCCGCGGTGACGGAGATCCCGTCCAGGTCGGAGGCCGCGACCCCGGCGTCCTTCAGGGCGCGCTCGATGGTCGGCACCATGGCTTCCAGGTGCGCGCGCGAGGCGACCTCGGGGACGACGCCGCCGAAGCGGGCGTGCTCGTCGACGCTGGAGGCGACCGCGTCGGCGAGCAGCGTGTGGCCGCGGACGATGCCCACGCCGGTCTCGTCGCAGGAGGTCTCGATGCCGAGGACGAGCGGTTCGTCAGCCATTTTCGGTTCCTTGTACGGGTGTCACGGAGGTCGAGGGGTCGGTCAGACGCATCACGAGCGCGTCCACGTTGCCCGGCTGGTAGTAGCCGCGGCGGAAGCCGATGGGCTCGAAGCCGAAGCGCTGGTAGAGCTTCTGCGCCCGGGTGTTGTCGACCCGCACCTCGAGCGTCACCTCGGAGCACTCCAGGTCGGTCGCGTGGCGCAGCAGGACGGTGAGGAGCCGGGCACCGAGCCCGGTGCCCCACTGGTCACGGGCGACGGCGATGGTCTGCACGTCGGCCCCCACGCCGGAGCCGCCCTCGTAGTCCGTGCCGGACGCGGCGAGGCCCGCGTACCCGACGAGACGGTCGCCGTCGTGGGCGACGACATAACGGCGGGTCGACCCGGCGCCGCGCGCGTGCGCGAGCTCGGACCAGAACATGCCGCGGGACCACGCGTCGTCCGGGAAGAGATCCTTCTCGAGCGCGTGCACGGATTCGATGTCCCACCAGCGCATCTCGCGCAGAGCCGCGCTCACTTCGGGGTGACCACCTTGTAGTTCTTGGGCACCTGCGCGTCGGGCCGGCGCAGATACAGGGGGCGCGGCGCGTCGAGCTCCTCGCCGGCGGCGAGCTTCTCGGCGGCGAGCGAGGCGAGGGCGGCCGCCGACACGTTCTCGGGGGCGCGCGCGTCCGGGAACGTGTCCGGGTACAGCACGGCACCGGCGCCGACCGCGGGAAGGCCCGCGACCTGCTCGGCGATGTCGGCGGGGCGGTCGACGGCGGGCTCGGTGACCCGGGTGCGCGGATCCTCGTAGCGCGCCCAGTAGACCTCCTTGCGCCGCGCGTCCGTGGCGACGACGAAGGGACCGTCCAAAGAGGCGGCCTCGGCGCCGTACGCGAGCCCGTCCAGCGTGCACAGACCGTGGACGGGCACACCGAGCGCGAGGCCGAAGGTGTCGGCGGTCATCAGGCCGACGCGGAGGCCGGTGTAGGGGCCGGGGCCCACGCCGACGACGATGCCGGTGACGGCGTCGAGTCTGACGCCGGCCTCGGCGAGTACTCGGTCGACGGCGGGCAGCAGCAGCTCCCCGTGCCGACGGGCGTCCACCTGGCTCGATGCGGCGACGACGGAGGAGCCGTCGTGCAGGGCGACGGTGACGGCGGGGGTGGCGGTATCCAGCGCGAGCAGCAGCACACAAACAGCCTACGGCTCCGGCGCCCCGCCCACTGCCGCCCCGGTGAGCCGCACGCCTGCTGCTACCGTCACCACAAAGACGTACGGGCAGGAGAGGTGGGCACACAGGTGGCACGGAGCAGCTCGGGATTCGTGGCCGGGCTCACCGCGGCGGCGCTCGCCGTGGTCGGCTTCCTCACCTACCAGGCGTCGGCCAGCGCGCCGGACAGCCTGGCCCCGCCGAAGACCGGGAAATCCCCTTCCACGGCCGCGTCCCACTCCCCCGAGGAGAAGAAGGACCGGACAGAGGTACCCGAGCAGTCCGGCGCCGGTGAGCGGGTCGTCTACTCCGTGAGCGACGACCGGGTGTGGCTGGTCGCGGAGGGCGGCAAGGCGCAGCGCACCTTCAAGGTGACGCCGAGCACCGTGAACCCGCCGGCCGGGAAGTACCTGGTGACGTCGCGCTCGGCGGCGATCACCGGCAGCGACGGCGTGCCGATCGAGCACGTGGTGCGGTTCGCGAATGTCGACGGCGTCACGATCGGCTTCAGCGCGGCGGTCGACGGCTCGATGCCGGCACCGGACCCGGCCAAGAAGACGGGCGGCATCCGCGAGAGGCGGGCGGACGGCGACGCGATGTGGGAGTTCGCGACGATCGGCAAGAAGATCGTCGTGGTCCCGTAGGACCCTCCGTCACCTGACCCACGCCACAGAAACGCTCACGCGGCATCACGCCGCTCCTCACCGGCCTCCTCCCCCCTGCCCTCCCCCTGCTCAACGGGCGGAGTGGAGACGGCGGACGCGGCGGCGCAGGACGCGAGCAGATCACTCATGGACAGCCCCGAGGCGGAGATCCCGGAGATGTCCCCGCGCCCCGGCGCCACGCGGGGCTGCTGCGGCACGTCACGTTCTGAAGCCGACATGGATGCCTCCTGGGCTCCGGGGGCAGCAAAGTTAGGTAGACCTAACCAGGACTGGTATCCATGTGACCACGCGGAGCGCGCGCCGCGCAACATTTTGCCGACGCCATGTCGGAACGTTCGGGTGAAGGTACGAGAGTCAGGCGGCCAGAGCCTCCAGGCCCGCACCGGCCCAGCGCGCCCCGAGGCCACGCAACGTCACCGAGCGCACCTCGTCGTCGGTGTCCCCCGTGGCGCGGTGGATGACGACATGGAGCCGGTCGTCGGCGAGGTCCTCCACCTTGCCGTCGCCCCACTCGACGACGATCACGGAGTCGGTCAGCGAGACGTCGAGGTCGAGGTCCTCCATCTCGTCGAGCCCGCCCCCCAGCCGGTACGCGTCCACGTGCACCAGGGCGGGCCCGTCGCCGAGCGGCGGGTGGACGCGGGCGATGACGAAGGTCGGAGACGTCACGGCGCCCCGCACACCGAGGCCCTCGCCGAGCCCGCGGGTCAGCGTGGTCTTGCCCGCGCCCAGCTCGCCGGTGAGCATCACGAGGTCGCCGGGGCGCAGCAGCTTGGCCAGGCGACGGCCCAAATCCCCCATATGGGCGGGCGAGTTGACGGTGATCGAGGCGGTGGCGGCGTCAGCTGCCGGGCTGTGCGGTGTCTCCATAACTTCCCACGGTAGCCCCTGCGGGAACCACTCCCGTGCGCGCGAGGAGGTCGGCCAGCCGGTCGGTGACGGCCTCGGGGTGCTCCAGCATCACCAGGTGCCCGCCGTCGGGCACGAGCACCAGCTCGGCGTCGGGCAGCAGCCCGGCTATGGCCTCGCTGTGCTCACTGGGGGTGACGAGATCCTGGTCGCCGGCCAGTACGAGGACGGGGAGCTGCGCGAACCGCTCGATGGCCTCGGTCTTCTCGTGCTCCTGAAAGGCGGGGTAGAACTCGGCGACGACGTCGATCGGCGTGCTCTCGATCATGCGCTCGGCGAAGCGGGCGACGGCGGGATCGACGTCACGCGAGGCGAACGAGTAGCGCTTGATGATGCCGGCGAACAGGTCGGCGGTGGCGCGGCGCCCCTTCTCCACCAGGTCGGCGCGCTGGCCCAGAATCTTCAGGACGCCGGGGAGCACGCGCCGCACGGCGTTGACGCCGACCACGGGCAGCCCGTAGCTGACCTCGCCGAGCCTGCCGGAGGAGGTCCCGACGAGAGCGACGCCGACGACGCGCTCGGCCACGACCTCGGGAAACTGGTCGGCGAACGCCATCACGGTCATGCCGCCCATGGAGTGCCCGACGAGGACGAGCGGCCCTTCGGGGGCGGCGGCGTCGATGACGGCCTTCAGGTCGTGCCCGAGCTGGTCGATGGTGACGTCGGGCCCGCCGTCGGCCTGCCCGACCCCGCGCCCGGACCGCCCGTGGCTGCGCTGGTCCCAGTAGACGGAGCGCACCACCCCGCGCAGCGCGGCACGCTGGAAATGCCAGGAGTCCTGGTTGAGGCAGTACCCGTGACTGAAGACGACGGTGACCGGCGCGGGCGCCTTACGACCGAAGAGCCGGCGCCTGCGAGGCGCGGCACCGCCCTCGGACTCCACTTCCTCGACCTCGTAGTAGAGCTCGGTGCCGTCCTCGGCGCAGGCCTTGCCGGGGGTGCCGCGCAGGGAGCCGAACGGCCCGGAGGCATCCAGCGCGAGCCGCGCCTTCCTGCGCATGCCGCGGCCGACGGTGAGCCGCTCGACGGCGACACCGGCAGCGGCACCGGCCGCGACGACGCCTATCGCGGCGCCGGC
Organism: Streptomyces sp. DS1-CR2; assembly: GCF_055760475.1. Taxonomy (NCBI): domain Bacteria; kingdom Bacillati; phylum Actinomycetota; class Actinomycetes; order Kitasatosporales; family Streptomycetaceae; genus Streptomyces; species Streptomyces sp. DS1-CR2. Next base: position 5,280,156 of record NZ_CM147085.1, on the reverse strand, counting down.
GAGCCCGGCCACCCGCCAGCTCGCGACGGCCGCCGTGGCCTCGGCGCTGCTCTCACTCACGTGCCGCTCCTGAGTCCACATAGACGCGCGGAACACGCGCCCCGATCCGGGTGACGATCTCGTACGCGATGGTGCCGGCGGCCTGCGCCCAGTCCTCTGCGGTCGGCTCGCCCCGGTCGCCGGGACCGAACAGCACGGCCTCGTCCCCGGCCCTCAGCTCGTCGCCGCCGAGATCGACGACGAACTGGTCCATGGCGACGCGTCCGGCGACGGTCCGCAGCTTGCCCCCGATGAGTACGGGCCCGGTCCCCGAGGCATGCCGGGGAATCCCGTCCCCGTACCCGAGGGGGACAAGCCCCAGGGTGGTCTCGCCCGGGGTGACGTAGTGATGCCCGTAACTGACGCCGAGCCCGCCCGGGGCGTGCTTCACCAGGGCGAGCGAGGCCGACAGGGTCATGACGGGCCGCAGCCCGAAGTCCTCGGGGGTGCCGATCTCGGGGCTGGGCGAGATCCCGTACATCGCGATGCCGGGCCGCACCAGATCGAAATGGGTCTCGGGCAGAGTCAGAGTCCCCGGCGAATTCGCAATATGCCGTACCTCGGGCCGAACCCCAGCCCTCTCCGCAAAGGAGACCATCTCGCGAAAGCGATCCAGCTGAGCGGCAATCGACGGATGCCCCGGCTCATCGGCACACGCGAAATGGGACCAGAGCCCAGAAACAACGACAAGCCCCTCGCGCTCCGCAGCAACGGCAGAACGCACCAGCTCGGGCCAGTCACCAGGCAGACACCCATTACGTCCGAGCCCGGTATCGGCCTTCAACTGAATACGAGCGGGACGCCCCACCACCCGAGCCGCGGCAACCACCTCGTCCAGAGCCCACATGCCGCTCACGGACATATCGAGATCGGCCTCGATGCCCTCGCGCCAGGGTCCGCCCGGCGTCCACAGCCAGCACATGACGCGCCCCTCGATCCCCGCGGTACGCACCGCGAGAGCCTCCTCGGGCGTGGCCGTACCGATCCAGGTGGCACCGGCCTCCCGCGCGGCGCGCGCGCAGGGGATCATGCCGTGGCCGTAGGCGTCAGCCTTGACCACAGCCATGAACTCGGCCCCGGGCGCACGAGCGCGCAGGGACCGCACATTGGCCCGCAGAGCGGCCAGATCGATCTCGGCCCGGGCACGGCCCACGGCAGGTGCTCTCTCAGTCATCGTGCGCCCAGTGTCTCAGAGCCCCCCGACACCCCCACGTGACCACCACCCCCCAAACCCCCCACACCCATCCAAATCGCCAGGCCAACAGCCACCCCGCAACGAAGAACCACAACCGCCCGCCACCCGCCCGACGCCCGGACGGGAGGACGCCCCCACCGAGCCGAACCCTGAGCCCCCGCCTAGAACCCGCGCCGAACATCGGCCCAGGCCCCGGCAATCCCCCCCGCCACATCCTGAGCGACAACAGGCGCCCCACCGGACACCCGCCGAGCAGCAAGCCCATGCAGATAGGCCCCCACAGACCCGGCATCGAGAGCCCCGAGCCCCGCAGCGAGCAACGACCCGGCAAGCCCGGACAGAACATCACCACTACCGGCGGTGGCCAGCCACGCGGTACCGGTGGAATTGACCCGCACCAACTGCCCCCCGCCCCCGGCGGAACCCCCACCCCCGGCAACCAGGGTCGTGGATCCCTTCAGAAGAACGGTCGCGGAGAACCGGCCGGCCAACTCCCGTACAGCGGCGAGCCGTTCCGCCTCCACCTCCTCCCGGGAAACCCCCAACAACGCGGCGGCCTCCCCCGCATGAGGCGTAAGCAAAGTAGGCGCGCCCCGCCCCCGAACGGCCTGAGGATCAGCGAGCCGCAACCCGTCGGCGTCGATCAGAACGGGCACGTCGGCCCCCACGACATCCGCGAGCCCGGACGCGTCATCACCAAGACCGGGCCCGGCCACCCACGCCTGCACCCGCCCCGCCTTCCCGGGCGCGCCCTCGGACACCAGAGTCTCCGGGAACCGGGAGACGACGGCGCCGGCCGCAGGCCCGACGTAGCGAACGGCCCCGGCCCCACCCCGCAAGGCCCCGGCCACGGCAAGCACGGCGGCGCCGGGATACCGGGCGGACCCGGCGACGATGCCCACGACACCGCGCCGGTACTTGTCGCTCTCACCGGTGGGCTCAGGCAGCAGCCGGGCCACGTCATCGTGCTGAAGGGCCTCCAAATCCCCCTCGCCGGACACCGGTTCAAGCCCGATGTCAACAAGCCGGACGGCGCCGGCGTACTCCCGCCCGGGATCAACAAGAAGCCCGGGCTTGTACGCACCGAAGGTGACGGTCACATCGGCGCGGACGGCCTCCCCGTCGACCTGCCCCGTATCGGCGTCGACGCCGCTGGGCAGATCCACAGAAACGACAACGGCACGAGAATCCAGGGCGGCACGGACAACAGGCAGAGCACCCGCTCGAAGCCCGCCCCGCCCCCCGATGCCCACGATCCCGTCGACAACGAGATCGGCCCCGGCAAGAACCCGCTCACCGCTGTCGACGACGCGCCCCCCGGCGGAAAGGAAGGCGGCAAGCCCGGCACGGTGCACCCGCTCGGAGTCCAGAAGTACCGCGGCAACCCCGGCGCCACGCCGGGCAAGCCGGGCACCGGCGTAGAGGGCGTCCCCCCCGTTGTCCCCGGACCCGACGAGGAGCACGACCCGGGCCCCGTACACCTTGCCGAGGAGCTCGGCGCAGACGACGGCGAGCCCGACGGCGGCACGCTGCATCAGGGCGCCCTCGGGGAGCCGCGCCATGAGGGCGCGCTCGGCGGTCCGTACGGTGTCCACGCTGTAGGCAGTACGCATAAAACCGAGTCTCCCGCAAAGAAGAACCCAGCGCGCGAAGCGCACACCCAAACCGGATCCGGCCCCAGAACCGAGGCCGACCCCGAAGCCGAGACAACCCCCCCCGGCCCCGACCCCCCGGGCCCCTACCCCTCAGCGATCACAACAGCAGACGCAATCCCGGCATCATGACTGAGAGACACATGCCAGGACCGCACCCCAAGCTCCTCGGCAGCGGCGGCAACGGTCCCGATGACCCGCAACCGCGGCTGCCCACTGTCCTCGACACAGACCTCCGCATCGGTCCACCGCAACCCGGCCGGCCCCCCCAGCGCCTTGGCCAGCGCCTCCTTGGCGGCGAACCGCGCAGCAAGAGAGGCAACCCCCCGCCGCTCCCCGCTGGGCAGCAGCAACTCCCGTTCGACAAAGAGCCGTTCGGCCATTCCGGGCGTACGCGCGAGCGACTCCTCGAACCGTTCGATCTCGGCAACGTCGATCCCGACCCCAATAATCAAAGCCAGCCCCTAGTCATCAGATCCAGCCCGTCACTCCACCGTCACGGACTTGGCAAGGTTCCGAGGCTGATCGACCTCGTTCCCCCGCGCAGTGGCCAGCTCGCAAGCAAACACCTGCAACGGCACCGTCGCAACCAGCGGCTGAAGGAGCGTAGGGGTGGCAGGGATCCGTACGAGATGGTCGGCGTAGGGGACGACCGCCTCGTCGCCCTCCTCGGCGATCACGATGGTGCGCGCCCCGCGGGCCCGGATCTCCTGGATGTTGGACACGATCTTGTCGTGGAGGACGGACCGCCCCTTGGGCGACGGCACGACGACCACCACGGGCAAGTCCTCCTCGATCAACGCGATGGGCCCGTGCTTGAGTTCACCGGCGGCGAAGCCCTCGGCGTGCATATAGGCGAGTTCCTTGAGCTTCAGGGCGCCTTCAAGGGCGACGGGATAGCCCACGTGCCGCCCCAGGAAGAGCACGGTCCGCTTGTCGGACAGCGACCGGGCCAGCGCCCGCACGGGCTCCATGGTCTCCAGAACGCGCTCGACCTCACCGGAGATGTCGGCCAGGTCCCGGATCACCGCACGGATCTCGTCCCCCCACTTCGTGCCGCGCACCTGCCCGAGGTACAGGGCCACGAGGTAGCAGGCGACGAGCTGCGTGAGGAACGCCTTGGTGGAGGCGACGGCGACCTCGGGCCCGGCGTGCGTGTAGAGCACGGCGTCGGACTCGCGGGGAATGGTCGAACCGTTCGTGTTGCAGATGGCGAGGACGGTCGCGCCCTGCGCACGAGCGTGCCGCAGCGCCATCAGCGTGTCCATGGTCTCGCCGGACTGAGAGATGGCGATGACCAGCGAGCGCCCGCCCAGAATGGGATCCCGGTACCGGAACTCACTCGCTAGCTCCACCTCGCAGGGGATCCGGGTCCAGTGCTCGATGGCGTACTTGGCGATGAGACCGGCGTGGAACGCCGTCCCACACGCCACGATCACGACCTTGTTGACTCCCTTCAACACGGCTGCGGGGATACGGAGTTCATCAAGCGTCAGCGCCCCGTCGACGCCGATGCGCCCGAGCAGCGTGTCGGCGACCGCCTTCGGCTGCTCGGCGATCTCCTTGAGCATGAAGTAGTCGTAGCCGCCCTTCTCGGCGGCGGAGGCGTCCCAGTCGACGTGGTACGACCGCACCTCGGCGGGCCGCCCGTCGAAGTCGGTGACGGTCACCCCGTCCTGTCCGCCGTCCCGGCGCAGCTCGACGACCTGGTCCTGGCCCAGTTCGATCGCGGAGCGCGTATGGGCGATGAAGGCGGCGACGTCGGAGGCGAGGAACGCCTCGCCCTCCCCCACGCCCACGACGAGCGGCGAGTTGCGCCGGGCGCCCACGACGACGTCGGGCTCGTCGGCATGCACGGCGACCAGCGTGAACGCCCCTTCGAGGCGCCGGCAGACGAGCCGCATGGCCTCTGCGAGGTCCGCGCAAACGGAGAACTCCTCGGCGAGCAGATGCGCGACGACCTCGGTGTCGGTCTCGGACTCCAGGACGTGCCCGCGCTCGGCGAGCTCGGCGCGCAGTTCGGCGAAGTTCTCGATGATGCCGTTGTGGACGACGGCGACGCGGCCGGCGTTGTCCAGGTGCGGATGCGCGTTCGCGTCGGTGGGGCCGCCGTGGGTGGCCCAGCGGGTGTGGCCGATGCCCGTGGCCCCGGCCGGCAGCGGCCGCTCCACGAGCTCCTTCTCCAGGTTGGCGAGCTTGCCCGCCTTCCTGGCCGAGGCGAGGCCGCCGTCGGCGAGCACCGCGACCCCCGCCGAGTCGTAACCCCGGTATTCGAGCCGCTTCAGCCCGGCGAGCACGACGTCGAGCGCCGACTGAGATCCGACGTATCCCACGATTCCGCACATGGCGGCAGCCTAAGGCCGCACGGTCAGCAGCCCCCGACGATCCGGTCCCGCGCGTCTTCGAGCAGACGCAGGTACTCCACTTCCTCGCAGCGCGGCTTGCTGCCCATCTCGTAGAGGTCGAGACAGTCTTCGAGATCCTCGCGCAGGTCCTCGTCGGGCAGGTCGAGGGCGAGCTCGCTGCGCACCTGACCGGCGAAGTCGTTCTCAACGAGCCCGGGTCTGCGCCGGACGAGGTCACGCAATCGGGGCACGGCCATAACGGTTCCCTCCCACCCGGACGGCGCGGCTCGGCGCCGGGTGCCGGGAACGTATCTCCGTTCCCCCGCCCGGTCCAGACCTGTGACCACGGAAACCCGCGAATTCCGGCACGAACCACGCACACAAAGCCCACCGCACCCCCACCCGCCGCACCTCACCGCCCCCAAGGTGACGCAGCCCACCCCCCACCCCGTCCACACAGCCGTAACAATGGACTGTGATCTCTTCGGTCTCCGTGCCCCCGACGGCACCCCGGAGCGCCCACCGGCACAAGCCGGAGGCGACTCCCTACGTCGACCTCACCCGCACCGAGTGGAGCGCGCTGCGCAACAAGACGCCGCTCCCTCTCACCGCCGATGAGCTGGAGAAACTGCGCGGCCTCGGCGATGTCATCGACCTCGACGAGGTCCGGGACATCTACCTCCCGCTCTCGCGCCTCCTCAACCTCTACGTCGGCGCCACCGACACCCTGCGCGGCACCCTCAACACCTTCCTCGGCGAGACCGTCGAGAAGGCGTCCCAGTCGGGCACACCCTTCGTCATAGGGGTCGCCGGTTCGGTGGCGGTGGGCAAGTCGACCGTCGCCCGCCTCCTCCAGGCGCTGCTGTCCCGCTGGCCGGAGCACCCGCGCGTGGAGCTGGTCACCACGGACGGCTTCCTGCTGCCGACGAAGGACTTGGAGCGGCGCGGCCTGATGTCGCGCAAGGGCTTCCCCGAGTCGTACGACCGACGCGCCCTGACCCGCTTCGTCGCCGACATCAAGGCGGGCAAGGACGAGGTCTCGGCGCCCGTCTACTCCCACCTGATCTACGACATCGTGCCCGGCCAGAAGCTCACGGTCCGCCGCCCCGACATCCTCATCGTCGAGGGCCTCAACGTCCTCCAGCCGGCCATGCCCGGCAAGGACGGCCGCACCCGCGTCGGCCTCGCCGACTACTTCGACTTCAGCGTGTACGTGGACGCGCGCGCCGAGGACATCGAGAGCTGGTACCTCAACCGGTTCAAGAAGCTCCGCCAGACGGCCTTCCAGAACCCGTCCTCGTACTTCCGCAAGTACACGCAGGTCTCCGAGGAGGAGGCGCTCGACTACGCGCGCACGACCTGGCGGACCATCAACAAGCCGAACCTGCTGGAGAATGTGGCGCCCACGCGCGGGCGCGCGACGCTCGTCGTGCGCAAGGGCCCCGACCACAAGGTGCAGCGGCTGAGCCTGCGGAAGCTGTAGAAAGCCGGAAAGCTACGCTTCGCGCATGCTGCACCTGCGACTGATCACCCCGGCCGACAAGACCGACGCGGTGGCCCGCCTGATCGAGAGGACCGTCGGCACCACGCATCTCGTGGTGGTGCCGGGCGCGGCCCGCGACCCCAAGGGTGACGTCGTGATGTGCGACGTCGCCCGGGAGGCCGGCGACGAGCTGATCAGCGGGCTGCGCGGCCTCCATATCGACACGACGGGCTCGATCGCCGTCGAGAACATCGACCTGTCGCTGTCGAGGCTGGCCGACAGGGCGGAGGACGAGGCGCCGGGCGAGGGCGCGGACGCGGTCCTGTGGGAGCAGTTGACGGACGCGACGCACGAGGAGTCGACGCTCAACGTCACCTACGTGGCGTTCCTGGCCGTCGCGACGATGCTCGCGGCGTGCGGTGTGATGTTGGACAACGCGATCCTGATCGTCGGCGCGATGGCCGTCGGCCCCGAGTTCGGGCCGCTCGCCGGGATCTCCACGGCGCTGGTGCAGCGCGCTCCGCGCCTGGTGTGGCGATCGCTGTGGGCGCTGCTGGCGGGATTCGCCGCCGCGATGGTGCTCACGGCCGGATTCAGCTGGCTGCTCGACCTGTTCGGCCTGTTCACGCGCTCGATGGTCGAGGCGGACCGGCCGAACACGTCGTTCATCTGGAAGCCGGACTGGATGTCGTTCGTCGTGGCGTTCCTCGCGGGCATCGCCGGGACGCTGTCCCTCACGTCGGCGAAGTCGGGCGCCCTGATCGGCGTCGCCATCTCGGTGACGACGGTCCCGGCCGCGGCGAACGCGGCGGTGGCGTTCGCGTACAGCGACTACGGCCAGACGTGGGGCTCGGCCGGCCAGCTCCTCGCGAACCTCGGCGGCATCGTCCTGGCCGGCACGCTCACCCTGCTCGCCCAGAAATGGTTCTGGGCGAAGCAGCGCAAGCGTGCCACTCCTGCCGCCGGACCGGCGCAGCCGACGAACGAACTGCCTTAGCCCAGCGTGGACTTGACGACATCGGCGAGGCGCCCGGCGACCGAGCGGGCCTGCTCGATGTCGGCGGCCTCGACCATGACGCGGACCAGCGGCTCCGTGCCGGACGAACGCAGCAGCACCCGGCCCGTCGCGCCCAGCTCGCGCTCGGCGTCGGTGACGGCGGCGGCCAGCTCGGCGGACGTCGTGACACGGGACTTGTCGACGTCGCGCACATTGACCAGGACCTGCGGGAGGCGCTCCATGACGGAGGCGAGGTCCTTCAGGGTGCGGCCGGTCTGGGCGACGCGGGCCGCGAGCAGCAGACCCGTGAGCGTGCCGTCGCCGGTCGTCGCGTGGTCGAGGATGATCACGTGCCCGGACTGCTCGCCACCGAGCGCGTAGCCGTGCTCCTTCATCGACTCCAGGACATACCGGTCGCCGACGGCGGTCGCCACGAACTGGATGCCCTCGCGCTCCATGGCCAGCTTGAAGCCGAGGTTCGACATGACGGTCGCGACAACGGTGTCCTGGCGCAGGCCGCCGTGCTCCCGCATCGACAGGGCGAGCACGGCGAGGATCTGGTCCCCGTCGATCTCGGCGCCCGTGTGGTCGACGGCCAGGCAGCGGTCGGCGTCACCGTCGTGCGCGATGCCGAGGTCGGCGCCGTGCTCGACGACGGCGGCCTTGAGCAGGTCGAGGTGGGTGGAGCCACAGCCGTCATTGATGTTCAGGCCGTCCGGGTCGGCGCCGATCGTGACGATCTCGGCACCGGCCTGCGTGAACGCCTCGGGAGAGACCTTGGCCGCCGCGCCGTGCGCCTCGTCCAGGACGATCCGCAGGCCGTCGAGGCGGTTGGGCAGCACACCGATGAGGTGCGCGACGTACTGGTCGAAACCCGCGTCGTACGAGTTCACACGGCCGACGCCGGCACCGGTCGGGCGGTCCCACGGCGCACCGGTGCGGTGCTGCTCGTAGACCTGCTCGATCCGGTCCTCCAGCTCGTCGGCGAGCTTGTGGCCGCCGCGCTCGAAGAACTTGATGCCGTTGTCCGGCATCGCGTTGTGACTGGCGGACAGCATCACGCCGAGGTCGGCGCCCAGCGCGCCGGTGAGATGCGCCACCGCGGGGGTGGGCAGCACGCCGACCCGCAGGACGTCGACGCCCGCGCTCGCCAGACCCGCGACGACCGCGGCCTCGAGGAACTCGCCCGAGGCCCGCGGGTCACGACCGACCACGGCCACCGGACGGTGCCCCTCGAACGTCCCCGCCTCGCCGAGTACATGAGCCGCCGCCACGGAGAGTCCGAGCGCGAGCTCGGCCGTCAGATCCGCGTTGGCGACACCTCGTACGCCGTCCGTGCCGAACAGTCGTCCCACTGGTGTCCTCCGAACTTTCGCAATTCTCGAAGAAGCGTCGGAAATCATCCGAGCATGCAAACTTGTGAGCACCTTGTGCCGTTATACGCCCAGCGCCGCTATAGACGAACGCCCCGGCGGCACACAGCGTGCCGCCGGGGCGAACGAAACGAACGAGCAGCAGCGATTTAGCGCTTGCTGTACTGCGGGGCCTTACGGGCCTTCTTGAGACCGGCCTTCTTGCGCTCGACCGCACGGTCGTCACGCTTGAGGTAACCGGCCTTCTTGAGGGCGCCGCGGTTGTTGTCGACGTCGGCCTCGTTCAGCGCACGGGCGACACCGAGACGGAGCGCACCGGCCTGACCGGAGACGCCGCCACCCGAGATGCGGGCGATGACGTCGTAGCGGTTGTCGAGCTCGAGCACCTTGAAGGGCTCGTTGACTTCCTGCTGGTGGACCTTGTTCGGGAAGTAGTCCTCGAGCGTGCGCCCGTTGACCTTCCACTTGCCGGTGCCGGGCACGATGCGGACGCGCGCGATGGCGTTCTTGCGACGGCCCAGGCCGGCGGCCGGCTGCGGCTCGCCGAAGCGCGCGGCGTTCGACTCCGAGGTGTACTCGCCCTCGACGGGGACCTCGGACTCGGTGGTGTACTGCTCGACGTCGACAATCTCGGTCTCTTCGACCGGCTGCTCAACGGTGGTCTCGGCCACGATTCTCCTCAGATTCTTTTTCGTCTTTGGGGGTGGCCGGAACTACTGCGCGACCTGGGTGATCTCGAACGGCACCGGCTGCTGGGCAGCGTGGGGGTGCTGGTCGCCCGAGTAGACCTTCAGCTTCGAGAGCACCTGACGGCCCAGGGTGTTCTTGGGGATCATGCCCTTGATGGCCTTCTCGACGGCCTTCTCGGGGTTCTTGTCCAGCAGCTCGTCGTAACGAACCGAACGCAGACCGCCCGGGTAACCGGAGTGGCGGTACGCCATCTTCTGGGTCTTCTTGTTGCCGGAGAGGTGCACCTTGTCCGCGTTGATGATGATGACGAAGTCACCAGCGTCGACGTGGGGGGCGTAGATCGGCTTGTGCTTGCCCCGCAGGATGTTCGCGGCAGTGGTCGCCAGACGACCCAGGACGACATCCTGGGCGTCAATGACGTACCACTGGCGAGTGATGTCGCCGGGCTTGGGGCTGTACGTACGCACTTAGCAGCCTTCTTCTTCAGTGGATGGGTGCTGAAAATGGCATCACTGAAGCGATCGTGCAGCTGGGGACGACAGTGCCGGGTTCAGCGCCCGTATGCCGCCCACTGGTAACTGCTCCAGGGAACCTGTGCATAGCCCCTCACGTGAGAATGAGAAAGCCAATACACATAACGAACCGCAGGATACCCGCGCTTCCCCGTACGGGTCAAAACACGGCCCTGGACACCGGCACCGCCGGATCCGCCGCACTGGGCGGCCCTGCCGTCTACCAGGGTAACCGCACGTCGCCGCAGGCAGCGCCGTACGAGCGTGACCCCCGGCACACGGCAGGCGCACACAAGGCACACACAAGACCGGCCAGACCCTGCGCACACCCTTCCCCACCGCGCCGCAGCACCCCCTGCGCGTCGGTCTAAGATGCGCCCCATGAGCTTTGGGCAGGGGGGACCTCAGTGGGGTCCCGGGGGCAGTGGTGGTTCACAGGGACCGGACTGGGCGGCACTCGCCGAAGCGTCCGAGGCACGCCAGCGGCGCCGCCGCTGGCTGATGATCGGCGGTGGCGCGCTCGCCACGGTCGCCGTCGGCTCGGCCGTCGCGTTCGCGATCGTCTCCGCCAACGGCAACAGCTCGGCCTCGAACAAGCCCGCCGACCAGCTGCCCACGACCGCGGACATCCCGAGCGACACGACGCCGGCGGACCCGACGTTCGCCGAGACCACGCCGCCGCCCCCGCTCGACCCCAAGGACTTCATCTCCAGCGCCAAGAAGGACAAGGCCCCGCTCAGCGCGGACACCCTCTTCCCCGGCACCAAGCTGACGGTGAGCGACCGCGTCTACAAGAAGGGCGCGACCGCCGGCACGAAGAGCTGCGCCTCGGCCACCCAGGGCGCGCTCGGCGGCGTCCTGACGGGCAACGACTGCACGCGCCTGATCCGCGCCACCTACGCGAAGGACGGCGTGGCGGTCACCGTCGGCGTCGCCGTCTTCGACACGGAGGCCCAGGCCACGAAGGCCAAGAACCAGTACACCAAGGGCACCGTGACCTCCCTGTCCGGCTCGGGTGTCCCCGCGTTCTGCCGTACGACGGTCTGCCGCTCGACCACCAACTCGTACGGCCGCTACGCGTACTTCACGACCGCCGGGTTCACCAGCGGCGGCCGGGACGTCACCACCAAGGACCGCGCGGTCTTCACCACCGGTGACGACCTCGCCGAGTTCACGTTCCGCCAGATCACCCGGCGCGGCGAGGCGCAGGCCTCGGCGGCGGCCGAGGCACCCCAGTAGGGGCTCAGCAGCACCCCGGTTCCGAGAAGGGCGCCCCCGGCAACGTCCGCCTGTTCCTCGCCTCCAGGCTGCGCGCCGCGAGCAACTCGTCGGCGGGGTAGCCGACTTCCTCCAGCGTCAGGCCGTGCGGCCGCACCACGTGCACCGCCGAGTCCCGCACACCGGCGGCAAGCACCTTCGCGGGCCAGTCCGGCGGCCGGTGCCCGTCACCGACGAACAGCATCGCGCCGACCAGCGAGCGCACCATGTTGTGGCAGAACGCGTCCGCCCGGACGGTCGCTTCGAGGATCCCGTCGGGTGACCGCTCCCAGCGCAGCTCCTGGAGCGTACGGATCGTCGTGGCGCCCTCCCGCCGCTTGCAGTACGCGGCGAAGTCGTGCTCCCCGAGCAGCTTCTCCGCAGCCGCGTTCATGGCGTCCATGTCCAACGCCCAGTCGTGCCACAGGACATGACTGCGCAACAGCGGATCGACGCCACCGGGGTTGTCGGTCACCCGGTACACATACCGCCGCCACACGGCGGCGAACCGCGCGTTGAACCCGCTCGGCGCCTCGGCCACCTTCCACACCCGCACATCGTGCGGCAGCCTCCCCGCGAGCCGGCGCAGCAGCTTGTCCTGGTGCTCGGCCCAGACGTCCTCCGGCAGATCGACATGCGCGACCTGCCCGCGCGCGTGCACCCCCGCGTCGGTCCGCCCGGCCACGGTCAGCTCGTACGTCTGCGCGGACCGGGTCACGGTCCTCAGCGCGTCCTCGATCTCACCCTGTACGGTCCGCCGGCCGCTGGCCTGCTTCGCCCACCCGGAGAAGTCCTTGCCGTCGTACGACACATCAAGCCGCACCCGCACGAACCCGGGCTCTACCTCGTCACTCACACACAGATCCTCTCAGGCGAAGGCAATACGAAAGCGGGCCCGCCCCGAAGGGCGGACCCGCTCACATCAAGGCAGAGCCTCAGGCGTCCTTCGACTCCTCAGCGGCCTCGACCGCTGCGGCGTCCTCGACGACCTCGGCGGCCGGAGCGGCAGCCTCGGCGTCCTTGGCGGCACGCTTGGTGGCGGCCTCGGCCTCACCAGTGGCCTGCTGCGCAACCGTCAGCGCCTCGACCAGCTCGATGACAGCCATGGGCGCGTTGTCGCCACGGCGGTTACCGATCTTGGTGATACGGGTGTAACCACCCGGACGGTTCTCGTAGCGCGGGGCGATCTCGGTGAAGAGCGTGTGGACGACGCTCTTGTCCGTGATGACCGTGAGCACCTGACGGCGGTTGTGAAGGTCGCCCTTCTTCGCCTTGGTGACCAGGCGCTCCGCGTACGGACGCAGACGACGGGCCTTGGCCTCGGTCGTCGTGATCTTGCCGTGCTCGAAGAGCGCCTTCGCGAGGTTCGCGAGAAGCTGCTTCTCGTGCGCAGCACTGCCGCCCAGACGGGCACCCTTGGCGGGCTTCGGCATGGTGTTTCTCCTAGGTGTCTGCCCCGGCCGTATCAGGTACCAGGGTCAGTATCCGAGCGGGCGGATGCCCGTCGGAGACCCGCGCCCCGTAAGGGGCGCGGGGAACTGCGCGACCAGCCGAAGCGGACCCGCAGCCGAAAATCCGGCGTCCTCGCGGAGCGCCTAGTACTGCTCGGTCTCCACGAAGCCGGCGTCCGCGTCGTCGTCGGCGCCGAAGGCGTCGGCGGCAGCGGTCGGGTCGAACCCGGGAGGCGAGTCCTTGAGCGCAAGACCCATGCCGGCCAGCTTCGCCTTGACCTCGTCGATCGACTTCGCACCGAAGTTGCGGATGTCGAGCAGGTCCGCCTCGGAGCGGGCGACGAGCTCACCCACGGAGTGGATGCCCTCGCGCTTGAGGCAGTTGTACGAACGGACGGTGAGCTCGAGCTCCTCGATCGGCAACGCCAGATCGGCGGCCAGGGCGGCGTCCGTGGGGGACGGGCCCATGTCGATGCCCTCGGCGTCGATGTTCAGCTCGCGGGCGAGACCGAACAGCTCCACCAGGGTCTTACCGGCCGACGCCATGGCGTCACGCGGACGCATGGCCTGCTTCGTCTCGACGTCGACGATCAGCTTGTCGAAGTCGGTGCGCTGCTCGACACGGGTCGCCTCGACCTTGTACGTGACCTTCAGGACCGGCGAGTAGATCGAGTCGACCGGGATGCGCCCGATCTCCTGACCGACCTGCTTGTTCTGAACGGCGGAGACGTAACCGCGACCGCGCTCGACGGTCAGCTCCATCTCCAGCTTGCCCTTGCCGTTGAGCGTGGCGAGGACGAGGTCGGGGTTGTGCACCTCGACACCGGCCGGGGGCGCGATGTCGGCAGCGGTGACCAGACCCGGGCCCTGCTTGCGCAGGTACATCACGACCGGCTCGTCGTGCTCCGAGGAGACGACCAGCTGCTTGATGTTCAGGATGAGGTCGGTGACGTCTTCCTTGACGCCCGGCACGGTGGTGAACTCGTGCAGGACACCGTCGATACGGATGCTGGTGACAGCAGCGCCGGGGATCGACGACAGGAGGGTGCGGCGAAGCGAGTTGCCGAGGGTGTAACCGAAGCCCGGCTCCAGCGGCTCGATGACGAACCGGGAGCGGAACTCGTCGACGACCTCTTCGGTCAGCGACGGGCGCTGAGCAATAAGCATGAAGGAATCCTTCAGTCAGGGGCACCCACTATTTGATGCCCTGATGCCACCGGGTGGTCGCCCGGTGTCGATGCAGTAACAAGGGTACGGGCGATACGGCCCCTAAGAGCCGTACCGCCCGAAAACCTCAGACCAAGCAGTCGTACGTCAGGTCAGACGCGGCGACGCTTGGGCGGACGGCAGCCGTTGTGCGGGGTCGGCGTGACGTCCTGGATCGAACCGACCTCGAGGCCCGTGGCCTGGAGGGAGCGGATCGCGGTCTCGCGGCCGGAGCCCGGGCCCTTGACGAAGACGTCAACCTTGCGCATGCCGTGCTCCTGGGCGCGACGCGCGGCCGACTCGGCGGCCATCTGCGCGGCGAACGGAGTGGACTTGCGCGAGCCCTTGAAGCCGACGTGGCCGGCGGAGGCCCAGGAGATCACGTTGCCGGTCGGGTCCGTGATGGACACGATCGTGTTGTTGAACGTGCTCTTGATGTGAGCGTGCCCGTGAGCGACGTTCTTCTTTTCCTTGCGGCGCACCTTCTTGGCAGCGCCCTGACGACCCTTGGGGGGCATCTATTACTCCTACGGGAGGTGGTCGGTCCTGCAGCGACAGCTGTCGATAGACCGCTGAGCGAGGACTACTTCTTGCCCGGCTTCTTCTTACCGGCGATGGCGCGACGCGGGCCCTTGCGGGTACGAGCGTTCGTGCTGGTGCGCTGACCACGGACGGGCAGGCCACGACGGTGGCGAAGACCCTGGTAGCAGCCGATCTCGACCTTGCGGCGGATGTCGGCCTGAATCTCGCGACGGAGGTCACCCTCGGTCTGGATGTTCGCGTCCACGTACTCGCGGATCTTGATCAGGTCCTCTTCGGACAGATCACGAACGCGGATGTTGCGGTCCACACCGGTGGCGTCCAGCGTCTGCTGGGACAGCGTGCGGCCAATGCCGAACACGTAGGTGAGGGCAACCTCTACGCGCTTGTCGCGCGGGAGGTCAACGCCTTCAAGGCGTGCCATTCAAGGCTCCTGTTGATTCTCGGAGGTCTTCAGCAGAACCGTTCCCAGGTGCCGTACGAGGTACATCCTGGGTCCCCGGCCTCCGACCGGGGGTGTCGCCCTCCATTACCGATGGATCTGAAGAGGGACGGGTCCTGCATGTGTGCTTACTTGCGTCGCGCGAAACTCTGCGAACTGCAGTAGTGCGTCAGCCCTGGCGCTGCTTGTGGCGCGGGTTGTCGCAGATAACCATGACCCGGCCGTGACGGCGGATCACCCTGCACTTGTCGCAGATCTTCTTGACGCTCGGCTTGACCTTCATTGGGTGAGGTTCTCCGGGTCAGTGCCACCACCCCGCGCGAGGCGGGGTGCGGGCAAGATCTACTTGTACCGGTAGACGATCCGGCCACGCGTCAGGTCGTACGGAGACAGCTCCACCACGACCCGGTCGTCAGGGAGGATGCGGATGTAGTGCATACGCATCTTGCCGCTGATGTGAGCCAGGACCTGGTGGCCGTTCTGGAGCTCCACCTTGAACATGGCGTTCGGGAGAGACTCGACGACAGTGCCTTCGATCTCGATGGCACCTTGCTTCTTGGCCACGCTTTGCCCTTCGAATCGACTACCTTGATCGACTCAACACATACATGCAGGCATGCGTGTGCACGAGAGCCGACGAGTCAGTCTACGTCAGGGCCCATGGAAAGACGAATCGGGGAAGTCTGCCCCACGCTCAAGATCATTATGCAAGAGGGTCCGGAGCAGCGATAACACCCAGCTCGGCCAGCTTCGCCTTGCCGCCATCGGGCGCCGTCAGGACCAGCGGGCCCTGTTCGGTCAGCGCGATGGAGTGCTCCCAGTGCGAGGACCAGGTGCCATCCGTGGTGATGACCGTCCAGTCGTCCTCGAGAACCTCGGTGCGCGGGGTACCGAGGGAGACCATCGGCTCGATCGCGAGGCAGAAACCGGGGACGAGCTTGGGGCCCTTGCCGCGGCGGCGCTCGACGTAGTTCAGGAGGTGCGGGTCCATGTGCATCTCGGTGCCGATGCCGTGGCCGCCGTAGTCCTCGACGATGCCGTACTTGCCGCCGCCCGGCTTCGGCTGGCGGCGGATGTAGGACTCGATGGCGCGGGAGATGTCGACGAGCCGGTTGCCGTTCTTCATCGCGGCGATGCCGGCCCACATCGACTCCTCGGTCACCCGCGAGAGCTCGATCAGCTCCGGAGCGTGGCCGGTCCCGACGAACGCGGTGTACGCGGCGTCGCCGTGCCAGCCGTCGATGATCGCGCCGCAGTCGATGGAGATGATGTCGCCGTCCTTGAGGACGGTCTTGTCGTCCGGGATGCCGTGGACAACGACCTCGTTGACCGAGGTGCAGATGGTCGCGGGGAAACCCCCGTAACCGAGGAAGTTCGACTTGGCCCCGTGTTCGTCGAGCACCTTGCGCGCCACCTCGTCCAGATCCCGGGTGGTGGCACCGGGCACCGCGGCCTCACGCGTCGCCGCGTGGATCGCGGCGACGACCAGCCCCGCCTCACGCATCTTGGCGATCTGCTCGGGGGTCTTGATCTGCACCATGGGGGCCTGCGCTCTCCGTCTTCCGTACTACGGGTTTACCTGGACAACACTACGGCCGCGGCGCCCTGTACGGGCACCGCGGCCGGAGCAGCGTAACGGTTTACTTGTCGCTCTTGAGGGCCTCCATGGCCCGCGCGGTCACCTCGTCGACCTTGCCGAGCGCCGAGATCGTCCGCACCAGGCCCTGGGCCCGGTAGTAGTCGATGATCGGCTCGGTCTGCGTGTGGTAGACCTCGAGCCGCTTGCGAACGGTGTCCTCGCTGTCGTCCTCGCGCTGGTACAGCTCGCCGCCGCAGACGTCACAGACGCCTTCCTGCTTCGGCTGCTTGTACGACACGTGGAAGACGTGCGCGGAGTCCTTGCGGCAGATGCGGCGGCCAGCGATGCGCTTGACCACCTCGTCCTCGGGGACCTCGAGGTCCAGGACCGCGTCGAGCTTCACTTCGTCCGCCTTGAGGGCGACGTCGAGCGCCTCGGCCTGCGAGACGTTGCGAGGGAAGCCGTCGAGCAGGAAGCCGTTCACGGCGTCCGGCTGCTCCATGCGGTCCTTGGCCATCCCGATGGTGACCTCGTCAGGAACCAGGTTGCCGGCGTCCATGTACGCCTTTGCCTGCTTGCCCAGCTCCGTGCCCTGGCTGATGTTGGCACGGAAGAGGTCGCCCGTGGAGATGTGCGGAATCGACAGGTTCTTGGCAAGGAACGCGGCCTGCGTTCCCTTGCCCGCACCGGGCGGCCCGACGAGGACGATACGCATCAGCGGAGGAACCCTTCGTAATTGCGCTGCTGAAGCTGGCTCTCGATCTGCTTCACCGTTTCCAGACCGACACCCACGATGATGAGGATGCTGGTCCCGCCGAACGGGAAGTTCTGGCTTGCCCCGAAGCCAACCAACGCCATCGTCGGTACGAGAGCGATCAGACCCAGATACAGCGAACCCGGCCACGTGATCCGGTTGAGTACGTAGCTCAGGTACTCAGCGGTCGGCCGGCCGGCCCGGATGCCCGGGATGAAGCCACCATACTTCTTCATGTTGTCCGCGACTTCCTCGGGGTTGAACGAGATCGCCACGTAGAAGAACGCGAAGAACACGATCAGAAGGAAGTACGAAACGATGTAATAGGGGTGATTTCCCTTGGTCAGATGGTCGTTGATCCAGGTCTTCCACCCGGAATTGCCTCCCGCGAACTGCGCGACGAGAGCCGGGATGTAGAGCAGCGACGAGGCGAAGATGACAGGGATCACACCCGCCTGATTGACCTTCAGCGGGATGTAGGTGGACGTACCGCCGTAAGACCGGCGACCGATCATGCGCTTCGCATATTGGACAGGAATGCGGCGCTGCGCCTGCTCGACGAACACCACCAGGCCGACCATCACGAGGCCCACCAGGATCACGGCGCCGAACTCGATCCAGCCGCCGGCGAGGTCACCGGTCG
Source organism: Streptomyces sp. DS1-CR2 (assembly GCF_055760475.1). Classification (NCBI taxonomy): domain Bacteria; kingdom Bacillati; phylum Actinomycetota; class Actinomycetes; order Kitasatosporales; family Streptomycetaceae; genus Streptomyces; species Streptomyces sp. DS1-CR2. The sequence continues at coordinate 5,261,998 of NZ_CM147085.1, read as the reverse complement.
TCTTGATGGTCCACAGGGCGCTCGGGAAGGTGGCGGCGATCGAGATGAACATCAGGATCGACATGCCGTTGCCGATGCCGCGGTCGGTGATGAGCTCACCGAGCCACATGACGATGGCGGTACCGGCGGTCATCGTGATGACCATCGTGATCGTCACGAAGATCGACTGGTCCGGGACGATCTGGTTCGCGACGGGGCAGCCCTGGAAGAGGGCGCCGCTGCGAGCGGTCGCGACGAGGCCGGTGCCCTGGAGGATGGCGAGCGCCACGGTCAGGTAACGGGTGTACTGCGTGATCTTCGCCGTACCCGCCTGACCCTCCTTCTTCAGGGCCTCGAGCCGCGGGATCACGACAGTGAGCAGCTGCAGGATGATGCTCGCGGTGATGTACGGCATGATGCCGAGCGCGAAGATCGTGATCTGCAGGAGCGCGCCACCACTGAACATGTTGACGAGACCGAACAGCCCCTGCGTGCCTTTGTTCGCGTCCACGCATGTCTGGACGTTCGAGTAGCTGACTCCCGGGATCGGCACATGCGTACCGATGCGGTAGACCACGATGATGCCGAGCGTGAAGAGCAGCTTCTTGCGCAGGTCGGGCGTCTTGAACGCCCGGGCGAACGCGGTGAGCACGGTGCCTCCTGCGACCCCCGCGCACGTGCGTCAGAGGTGACGGTCTTGAGGTTCGATGAGTGAAGGAATGCGTAACAGTCAAGCACCGGGTGAAGATCCCTCAGACATGTCGTCTTCAGGACACACCGCCCGGCCCGGGGCGTCAGCCCCAGACGGATACAGCACAGTGCAGGCCACCATACCGGCGACCATGCCCCCCTTGGAACGACCAACCGGGGATGCCCCAAATCTGGGGCATCCCCGGCTGGGAATCGCTCATGTCATCGAGACGTCTGAAAAGGTCAGACGAGCTCGGTGACGGTACCGCCGGCGGCGGTGATCTTCTCCTTGGCGGAGTTGGAGACGGCGTCAACCGTCACCTGCAGCGCCACGGTGAGCTCACCCTGGCCGAGCACCTTGACGAGGCTGTTCTTGCGAACGGCACCCTTGGCGACGAGACCCTCAACGGTGACCTCGCCACCTTCCGGGTACAGCGCGCTCAGCTTGTCGAGGTTCACGACCTGGAACTCGGTCTTGAACGGGTTCTTGAAGCCCTTGAGCTTCGGGAGACGCATGTGGAGGGGCATCTGGCCACCCTCGAAGCGCTCCGGAACCTGGTAACGGGCCTTCGTGCCCTTGGTACCACGACCGGCCGTCTTACCCTTCGACGCCTCACCGCGACCCACACGGGTCTTCGCGGTCTTGGCGCCCGGGGCGGGACGGAGGTTGTGGATCTTGAGCGGGTTGTTCTCCGCCATGATCAGTCGACCTCCTCGACCGTCACGAGGTGCCGCACGGTGTTAGCCATGCCGCGGAACTCGGGACGATCCTCCTTGACGACCACGTCGTTCAGGCGCTTGAGCCCGAGCGAACGCAGGGTGTCGCGGTGGTTCTGCTTGCTGCCGATGTACGACTTCGTCTGCGTGATCTTGAGGCGAGCCATTACGCACCCGCTCCCGCACGTGCACGAAGCAGAGCCGCGGGGGCGACGTCCTCGAGGGGCAGACCACGGCGAGCCGCGATCTCCTCGGGACGCTGCAGGCCCTTGAGGGCCGCCACGGTCGCGTGCACGATGTTGATCGCGTTCGACGAGCCGAGAGACTTCGACAGGATGTCGTGAACGCCGGCGCACTCGAGCACGGCGCGCACCGGGCCACCGGCGATAACGCCGGTACCGGGAGCAGCCGGCTTGAGCAGGACGACGCCCGCAGCCTTCTCGCCCGTGATCGGGTGAGGGATGGTGCCCTGGATACGGGGGACCTTGAAGAAGTGCTTCTTGGCCTCCTCAACACCCTTGGCGATGGCGGCCGGCACCTCCTTGGCCTTGCCGTAACCGACGCCTACCGTGCCATCGCCATCGCCCACTACGACGAGCGCAGTGAAGCTGAAGCGACGGCCACCCTTGACAACCTTGGCGACACGGTTGATCGCGACAACGCGCTCAACGTATGCGGTCTTCTCGGCGGCAGCAGCGCCACCGTCGCGACCCTTCCGGTCCCGCCGCTCGCCGCCACCGGCACCGCTTCCGCGGCGCTGGGGTCCAGCCATTGGAATTACCTCTCTTCGTTTTCCGCTAGCTACGGAACCGGATCAGAACTTCAGACCGGCTTCGCGGGCGGCGTCCGCCAGAGCGGCGATGCGCCCGGCGTACTGGTTACCACCACGGTCGAACACGACAGCCTCGACGCCCGCGGCCTTGGCACGCTCGGCGACCAGGGCGCCGACCTTGCCGGCCTGCGCGGACTTGTCGGCCTCGACACCACGGATCGAGGTGTCCAGGGTCGACGCCGACGCGAGGGTGTGACCCTTAACGTCGTCGATGACCTGGGCCACGATGTGGCGGTTCGAACGCGTCACGACCAGGCGCGGACGCTCGGCCGTACCCGAAACATGCTTACGGATACGAATGTGACGGCGCTTGATGGCAGCACGCTTGTAAGCGTCGCCCTTAGCAATCTTGACACCGTATGCCATGGCTTACTTACCCGCCTTTCCGACCTTGCGGCGGATGACTTCGCCTTCGTACTTGACGCCCTTGGCCTTGTACGGGTCGGGCTTGCGCAGCTTGCGGATGTTGGCCGCAACCTCGCCGACCTTCTGCTTGTCGATGCCCTCGACCGAGAACTTGGTCGGCGACTCGACCTTGAAGGAGATGCCCTCGGGCGCCTCGATCACGATCGAGTGGCTGTAGCCGAGCGAGAACTCCAAGTTGGAGCCCTTCGCCAGGACGCGGTAACCGACACCGCTGATCTCGAGCTTCTTCACGTAACCCTCGGTCACGCCGGTGATCATGTTGGCCACCAGCGTGCGGGACAGGCCGTGCAGAGCCTTGTTCTGACGCTCATCATTGGGACGGGCGACGTTCAGCACGCCGTCCTCGTCCTTCGTGATGACGATCGGAGCGACGATCGTGTGGCTGAGGGAACCCTTGGGGCCCTTAACCGAGACCGTACGACCGTCGATGGTGACGTCCACGCCGGCGGGAACCGTGATGGGGAGCTTGCCAATACGCGACATTAGCTATTCCTCCGTTCCCGACTACCAGACGTAGGCGAGGACTTCCCCACCTACGCCCTTCTTGCCTGCCTGCTGGCCGGTCAGAAGACCGTGCGACGTGGAGATGATCGCCACGCCGAGGCCACCGAGGACCTTGGGCAGGTTGGTGGACTTCGCGTAAACCCGGAGACCGGGCTTGGAGATCCGCTTGATGCCCGCAATGGAGCGCTCACGGTTCGGGCCGAACTTGAGCTCGAGGACGAGGTTCTTGCCAACCTCGGCGTCCTCGGTCTTCCAGCCCGTGATGAAGCCCTCCTGCTGGAGGATCTCCGCGATGTGAGACTTGATCTTGCTGTGCGGCATCGCCACGGTGTCGTGGTACGCCGAGTTCGCGTTACGCAGACGAGTCAGCATGTCCGCGATCGGATCAGTCATGGTCATGAATTGGCCTTCGGCCTCTCTCGCCGGGGTTTCCTGTATGCGCCATCCCTCTCCCCACACAGAGGTGGGACGGGTGCGGTGCGGGGACCTACGGCGTAGTAAGTCGGTATGGGCGGCGGGCGCCCAACCCCACAAGCCTACGGCATGTGAAGGGGGGCTCCCGCCGTCCAAGTACTTACCGAGAGCGTCCGGTAATTCCCAAGTCCCTAAGGACAGAAGGGGATTACCAGGAGCTCTTGGTCACGCCCGGCAGCTCGCCACGGTGAGCCATCTCACGAAGGCACACGCGGCACAGGCCGAACTTGCGGTACACGGAGTGCGGGCGGCCGCAGCGCTGGCAGCGGGTGTAGCCACGCACACCGAACTTCGGCTTACGAGCAGCCTTGGCAATAAGAGCCTTCTTCGCCATCTCGCTTACGCCTCCTTGAACGGGAAGCCGAGGTGACGAAGGAGCGCGCGGCCCTCAGCGTCGTTGGTCGCCGTGGTGACCACGGTGATGTCCATACCCCGGACGCGGTCGATCTTGTCCTGGTCGATCTCGTGGAACATGACCTGCTCCGTGAGACCGAAGGTGTAGTTGCCACGGCCGTCGAACTGCTTGGGAGACAGACCGCGGAAGTCGCGGATGCGCGGAAGCGCGAGCGACAGGGTGCGGTCCAGGAACTCCCACATGCGGTCGCCACGGAGCGTGACGTGGGCACCGATCGGCTGACCCTCGCGCAGCTTGAACTGCGCGATGGACTTGCGGGCCTTGGTGATGGCCGGCTTCTGACCGGTGATCGTGGTCAGGTCACGGACGGCACCGTCCATGAGCTTGGAGTCACGGGCGGCGTCGCCGACACCCATGTTGACCACAATCTTGACGAGGCCCGGGGTCTGCATGACGTTCTCGTACGAGAACTCTTCCTGCAGCTTGCCCGCGATCTCCTCGCGGTACTTCGTCTTGAGACGCGGAGTCGTGGTGGTAGCCATCAGATGTCCTCACCCGTCCGCTTGGCAACGCGAACCTTGTTGCCCTCGTCGTCGAAGCGGTAACCGACACGCGTGACGACCTTGTTGCCGTCCTTCTCCACGACGAGCTGAACATTGCTCACGTGGACAGGGGCCTCGGTCGTGACGATGCCACCGGCCTGCGAACCACTGGCGGTGGGGCCGGCCTTGGTGTGCTTCTTGACCCGGTTGACACCCTCGACCAGGACGCGGTCCTCGCGGGGGAAGGCCGCGATGACCTTGCCCTGCTTGCCCTTGTCCTTACCGGTGATGACCTGTACCAGGTCGCCCTTCTTGATCTTCATGCTTACAGCACCTCCGGCGCGAGCGAGATGATCTTCATGAACTTCTTCTCGCGCAGCTCACGGCCCACCGGGCCGAAGATACGGGTGCCGCGAGGGTCGCCGTCGTTCTTCAGAATGACGGCGGCGTTCTCGTCGAAGCGGATGTACGAGCCGTCCGGACGGCGGCGCTCCTTGACGGTGCGAACGATGACCGCCTTGACGACGTCACCCTTCTTCACGTTGCCGCCGGGGATCGCGTCCTTGACGGTGGCGACGATGACGTCACCGATGCCCGCGTAGCGGCGACCCGAGCCACCGAGAACACGGATGGTGAGAATTTCCTTCGCACCCGTGTTGTCGGCGACGCGCAGTCGCGACTCCTGCTGGATCACGTCTATCTCCTGATTGTCTGCCGGTTCCCGACAGGGGCCTTGTCCCTTACGGGAGTTGGCCCCTGTCGAGCCTGGCGGAACTGATCCGAGGGGAAACCCCCTCGGACTGTATCTATGGGAATTCCCTTACGGGAATTACCTACTTGGCCTTCTCGAGGATCTCGACGATGCGCCAGCGCTTGGTCGCCGACAGCGGACGCGTCTCCATGATGAGGACGCGGTCGCCGACGCCGGCAGCGTTCTGCTCGTCGTGCGCCTTGAGCTTGTTCGTACGGCGGATGACCTTGCCGTACAGCGCGTGCTTGACGCGGTCCTCGACAGCGACGACGACGGTCTTGTCCATCTTGTCGCTGACGACCAGACCCTCACGGGTCTTGCGGAAGCCGCGGGCGGCAGTCTCTTCAGTCACATTGCTCTCGCTCATCAGGCGCTCTCCACCGTCTCGATGCCCAGCTCGCGCTCACGCATGAGGGTGTAGATCCGCGCGATGTCCTTGCGGACGGCCTTGAGCCGACCGTGGTTCTCGAGCTGACCGGTCGCCGCCTGGAAACGGAGGTTGAACAGCTCTTCCTTGGCCTCGCGGAGCTTGTTGAGGAGCTCCTCGTTGCCCAGTTCGCGCAGCTCGGACGCCTTGGTACCGGCCGACATCACGACTCACCTGCCTCGCGCCGAACAATCCGGCACTTCATCGGAAGCTTGTGAGCAGCGCGGGTAAGCGCCTCACGCGCAATCTTCTCGTTCGGGTAGGACAGCTCGAACATCACCCGACCCGGGTGAACGTTCGCGACCCACCACTCGGGGGAACCCTTACCGGAACCCATGCGGGTCTCGGCGGGCTTCTTCGTCAGCGGACGGTCCGGGTAGATGTTGATCCAGACCTTGCCGCCACGCTTGATGTGGCGGGTCATCGCAATACGAGCCGCCTCGATCTGGCGGTTGGTCACGTACGCCGGCGTGAGGGCCTGAATGCCGTACTCGCCGAACGCAACCGTCGTACCACCCTTGGCCTGACCGCGGCGCTTGGGGTGGTGCTGCTTGCGGTGCTTGACCCTACGGGGGATCAGCATTTCGGTCAGGCCTCCGTTCCGGTGCTCTCAGCCGGAGCGGCAGCGGCGGGCGCGTCAGCCTTGGGGGCCTCGGCGGCCGGAGCCGTCTGCTGCTGCGGCTTGCGGCCGCGGCCGCCACGCTCGCCACCACGGCCACCGCCGCGGGCCGGGCGGTCCTGGCCGCCACCACGGGCCGGGCGGTTACCCGCACGGGCCGCAGCGTTCTCGGCGCGGACCTCAGCGATGTTCTTGACGTCGCCCTTGTAGATCCAGACCTTCACACCGATACGGCCGAAGGTCGTCTTGGCCTCGAAGAAGCCGTAGTCGACGTTCGCACGGAGCGTGTGCAGGGGCACACGGCCCTCGCGGTAGAACTCCGAGCGGGACATCTCGGCGCCGCCGAGACGGCCACCACACTGGATCTTGATGCCCTTGGCGCCGGCCTTCATCGCCGTCTGCATGCTCTTACGCATGGCGCGACGGAAGGAGACGCGGGAGGACAGCTGCTCGGCAACGGCCTGGGCAACCAGCTGAGCGTCGGTCTCGGGGTTCTTGACCTCGAGGATGTTCAGCTGGACCTGCTTGCCCGTGAGCTTCTCGAGGTCACCGCGGATGCGGTCGGCCTCGGCGCCACGGCGGCCGATGACGATGCCCGGACGAGCGGTGTGGATGTCCACACGCACGCGGTCACGGGTGCGCTCGATCTCAACCTTCGAGATACCGGCGCGCTCCATGCCGGAGGTCATCATGCGACGGATGGCTACGTCTTCCTTGACGTAGTCCTTGTACAGCTTGTCGGCGTACCAACGGGACTTGAAGTCCGTGGTGATACCGAGCCGGAACCCGTGCGGGTTTACCTTCTGGCCCATTACCGGGTTCCTTCCTTGCTGCTGACGACCACGGTGATGTGGCTGGTCCGCTTACGGATCCGGTAGGCACGGCCCTGAGCACGCGGACGGAACCGCTTCAGGGTCGGGCCCTCATCCACGTACGCCTCGCTGATGACCAGCGAATTGGCGTCGGTGTGGTCGTAGTTGTGTGCAGCGTTGGCGATGGCGCTGTCCAGCACCTTGCCAACCGGCACGCTCGCGGCCTGCGGGGCGAAACGCAGGACCGCCTGAGCCTCCGTGGCATCCATGCCACGGATGAGGTCCACCACTCGGCGGGCCTTCATGGGCGTGACGCGGATGTACCGCGCCTGGGCCCTGGCTTCCATGGTTGTCCCTTCAGTGTTCGTCATAGTCGATTCCACCCCGCCTTAGCGGCGCTTCGACTTCCGGTCGTCCTTGACGTGACCCCGGAAGGTGCGCGTCGGCGAGAACTCGCCGAGCTTGTGGCCGACCATCGACTCGGTGACGAACACCGGGATGTGGGTCTTGCCGTTGTGCACCGCGATCGTGTGACCCAGCATGGCCGGGATGATCATCGAGCGACGGGACCAGGTCTTGATGACGTTCTTGGTACCGGCTTCGTTCTGAGCGTCCACCTTCTTTACGAGGTGGCCGTCAACGAAGGGTCCCTTCTTGAGACTGCGCGGCATCTAAACCCGCTCCTAGCGCTTCTTGTTCGTCTTGCGGCGGCGGACGATGTACTTGTTCGAAGCCTTCTTCGGCGAACGAGTACGACCCTCCTTCTGACCCCACGGGGAGACCGGGTGGCGACCACCGGAGGTCTTGCCCTCACCACCACCGTGCGGGTGGTCAACCGGGTTCATCGCCACACCGCGGACGGTCGGACGAACGCCGAGCCAGCGCTTGCGGCCGGCCTTGCCCCAGTTGATGTTCGACTGCTCGGCGTTGCCGACCTCGCCGATGGTGGCGCGGCAGCGGACGTCGACCAGGCGGATCTCGCCGGACGGCATGCGCAGGTGGGCCATCTGGCCCTCCTTCGCCAGCAGCTGCACGGAGGCACCTGCGGAGCGGGCGAACTTGGCACCGCCACCGGGACGGAGCTCGATCGCGTGGATCGTGGTACCGACCGGGATGTTGCGGAGCGCCAGGTTGTTGCCCGGCTTGATGTCGGCCCCGGGACCGTTCTCGACGCGGTCACCCTGCGACAGGCCACGCGGAGCGACGATGTAACGCTTCTCGCCGTCGGCGTAGTGCAGCAGCGCGATGCGCGCGGTGCGGTTGGGGTCGTACTCGATGTGCGCGACCTTCGCCGGCACGCCGTCCTTGTCGTGACGACGGAAGTCGATCACTCGGTAGGCGCGCTTGTGTCCGCCACCCTGGTGGCGAACGGTCACACGACCGGCGTTGTTACGGCCGCCCTTGCTGTGCAGCGGGCGGACCAGCGACTTCTCCGGCGTGGACCGCGTGACCTCGACGAAGTCGGCGACGGAGGAGCCACGGCGGCCCGGCGTCGTCGGCTTGTACTTGCGGATACCCATTTCTCAGTCCTCGTCCGATATTCGGACCAGGGCGCTCCGTTAGGAGGCCTGGCCGAAGATGTCGATACGGTCGCCCTCAGCGAGGGTCACGATCGCGCGCTTGCTGTCGGCACGCTTGCCGAAGCCCGTGCGGGTCCGCTTGCGCTTGCCCTGGCGGTTGATCGTGTTGACTCCGGTGACCTTGACCGAGAAGACCGCCTGGACGGCCTGCTTGATCTGGGTCTTGTTGGCACGCGGGTCAACGATGAAGGTGTACTTGCCCTCATCGAGGAGCGCGTAGCTCTTCTCGGAGACGACCGGCTTGAGGAGGACGTCACGGGGGTCCGTGAAGCTCTTGCTCAGCGGCGTCTCAACGGTGTTCTTGCCCTCGGCCTCGTGGCGCTTCGCCTTGGCGACGCGCGCGGCCTTGGCGGCCTTGGCCGCCTTGGGGGCAATGCTCGGGTGACGCGTAGCCATCAGGCTTCGCTCCCTTCGGTGTCAGTGGCCTTCGGGCCGGACACGAAGGACTCGAAGGCGGCCTGAGTGAAGACCACGTCGTCCGAGACGAGAACGTCGTACGTGTTCAGCTGGCCCGGCTCCAGGATGTGGACCTGGGGCAGGTTGCGCGCCGAGAGCAGCGCGGCCTCGTCGGCACGGTCGATGACCAGGAGCAGGTTCTTGCGCTCACTGATCTTGCCGAGCAGCGACTTCGCGGCCTTCGTGGAGACTCCGCCCTCGACCACGCCGGTGACGACGTGGATGCGAGCGTTGCGGGCCCGGTCGGTGAGGGCGTGGCGCAGGGCCGCGGCCTTCATCTTCTTCGGGGTCCGCTGCGAGTAGTCACGCGGCTGCGGGCCGTGGACGACGCCACCGCCGGCGAACTGCGGCGCACGGGTCGAACCCTGGCGCGCGCGGCCGGTGCCCTTCTGGCGGTACGGCTTCCTGCCACCACCGCGGACTTCGCCACGGCGCTTGGTCTTGTGCGTGCCCTGACGGGCAGCGGCCAGCTGGGCGACGACGACCTGGTGGAGAAGCGGGATGCTGATCTTCTCTACGTCGAAGATCTCCGCGGGGAGCTCGACCGTCCCGGCCTTGTCGCCTGCCGGCGAAAGGATGTCAATGGTGCTCATCGGTTCCTCAAACCCCCTTGGCCGCGGTACGGACCAGGACGAGGCCACCGTTCGGACCCGGGACTGCGCCCTTGATGAGGAGCAGACCCTTCTCCGCGTCAACGGCGTGAACGGTCAGGTTCTGGGTGGTGACCCGCTCGTTGCCCATGCGACCCGCCATGCGCATGCCCTTGAAGACACGGCCGGGGGTGGCACAGCCACCGATGGAACCGGGCATGCGGTGCACACGGTGGGCACCGTGGGACGCCTTGCCACCCTTGAAGTTGTGGCGCTTCATGACACCGGCGAAGCCCTTGCCCTTGCTCTTCGCGGTGACGTCAACCTTGACGCCGGCCTCGAAGACCTCGGCAGTGATCTCCTGGCCCAGCGTGTACTCGCTGGCGCCGGAGGTACGGAGCTCCACCAGGTGGCGGCGCGGGGTTACGTCGGCCTTGGCGAAGTGGCCCTTGAGGGGCTTGTTCACCTTGCGCGGGTCGATCTCGCCGAAGGCGATCTGGACCGACTCGTAGCCGTCGGTGTCATTCGTACGGACCTGGGTCACGACGTTCGGACCGGCCTTGACCACGGTGACCGGGACGACACGGTTGCTGTCGTCCCAGACCTGGGTCATGCCGAGCTTCTCGCCCAGGATGCCCTTGATCTGCTTAGCCATCTCTTCCGCGCCTCTCAGAGCTTGATCTCGATGTCAACGCCGGCCGGAAGGTCCAGGCGCATCAGCGAGTCAACGGTCTTGGGCGTCGGGTCGAGGATGTCGATCAGGCGCTTGTGCGTGCGCATCTCGAAGTGCTCGCGCGAGTCCTTGTACTTGTGCGGCGACTTGATGACGCAGTACACGTTCTTCTCAGTGGGCAGCGGCACCGGGCCTGCGACCGACGCACCAGTGCGGGTCACCGTCTCGACGATCTTCTTCGCCGAGGAGTCGATGACCTCGTGGTCGTAGGCCTTGAGCCGGATGCGGATCTTCTGTCCCGCCATGGCTACTCAGTAGTCCTGTCTCTCGTAACGCTCTGGAACCTGGGGGGTCCTATTCCGCCCTCCTCCGACCCACGCGGTCGGGCGTGTCGCAGTCTCACTGACGGAAATATCCATACGGATTTCCCTGCGAGGGACTGCGGCCCAAGAACCGCGAAGCCGGGGGAAGAAACCCACCGGGTGCCTGGCTGAGCCACCTCGCTGCACTTCCCGGAAGATTCCCGTACGTCCGCCCTAGCGCTGCCTGCAGATCTTTCGATCTTCTGGCAGATGGGGCGACGAGTACTGTGGGACTCGCTTCCGGTCCTCCCGGCGGGAGGCGTGCAGCATCGGCACTCAACCGAGCAACCCCGACAGTCTGCCACAGTGCGGCCATGCCTGGCCAATCGAGCCGTAGAGAGTACCCCCGGAGTGACGAAGGTCAAACCGGCAGGCCCGCGCGGCGACGAGCGCGCGTGCGCGGGGGCCTGTGAGGGGCATGTCGTGCAGGTCATAGCGCCTCGGGTGATCAGTTGAGGTGCCACAGGGCGCACGTCACGAGCAGCATCACCAGCCCGGCGACTGCCATGAGCGCGCCCAGGAATCGCAGGTGGCCCCGGGCCCCGAAGACGGTCGGAGACCCGTCGAGGCGGCCCATCGCCGCCCACGTGTCCGCATTCTTCCGTCGGATCCGCTCGGACCGCCCGGTCGTGATGCCTCGTACGTCGAAGGATCTCGTACGACCGGAGCACGTGAACGCGCGCTCCGGTGGCCCACGCGACTACCTCAAAGGAACGGACGGGCAAAAGGAACCGGGCCAAGCCCCACCCGCCCCGCTCCCGGCCGCCGGCGAGGCCACTCACTCACATCGGTGAACATCGCCAACTCCACTGGCCAAAGAGCCCGTTGACTGCCCTACTCTCAGCGCGAGACCCAAACACGCAAACAACCGCAGACATGCGACGGCCCCCGGCCGGGACTCGCAATCCCGATCGAGGGCCTGACCACCGAGGAAGTAGGAGCTTCCCGATGGGTACCCAGAACCCTAGCGCGCCCCCGCGCGCCCAGTCCCGCGTTGCCGGTAAAGCCCACCCGAACCGAGGCCCGCGCCGGACTCCACCGCCCCGCCCCGTCGGCATCACCCACGTCAACACCCGCCACACCACCCGCTTCACGGTGATCGGCAACCATCTCGCCCAGCACCGCGAGCTCTCGCTCGTCGCCATCGCACTGGCCGTCCACATCCAGTCCCTGCCGACCGGCTCCCGCGTGGACATCAAGACCCTCACCGCCCGGTTCCCCGAAGGGGCGACTCGTATCGCCGCCGCCCTGCGCGAGCTGGAGGCCCACGGCTACCTCCGCCGCGAACGCCGCCGTGCCGCCGACGGCCGCATCGTCACGCACACGGTCTCCTGCAACCAGCCGCACGCGGCGCCCGGCCCCCGGCGGCAGCCAGTTCCCACATCACCCGTCGAAACAAGCAAGCAGCCGGAACCGTCGGCCCCGCCGTCCCCGCCCCGCGAAGCGGTCACGCCTTCTCCGCCCGGCAAACAAGACCGCCCCCTCCCAGCCGTCCCGCACCCCTCCTGCTCAGGCCCCGCGCTCTTGGAGCAGGCCGCCGAACTGCTCACCACCCTCCGTCGCCACGACCCCCGCCTCCTGTTCTCCGCTCACGACACCGCCCATCTGGCCCCCGGGGTCGCCGCCTGGCTCGAACGCGACGCCGCCCCCGCCGCCGTACGCCACGCCCTCACCCACGACCTGCCGCCAGAGGGCGTACGACGACCCGCCGCTCTCCTCGCCCACCGCCTGTCAGCCCTGTTGCCGCCGCCACCCCCGTTCCGCACCCCGGCGGCCTCCGCACCACCCACCGTCCGGCACCCTCTCCGCAACTGCGACACCTGCGACCGCGCTTTCCGCGCCCCGGAACCAGGCCCCTGCCGCGACTGCCGCATGGCAGCCGACGGCACCGGAAGCGATGCGGCAGTAGAACCATCGGCATGTTGACCGACCAGGTGGTTCCCCGCCCGGAGCAGACACCGGACGCCCTTCGCGCAGCCCTCGCCGTCGTCTCCCCCGCCCGCCTGCCGGAGATGCAGCGGACCAAGGACGAGGCCTTCGCCAAGGCCTTCGAATGGCAGTCCCTCAGCCCGGTGCAGAGCTGGGTTCTCATCTGGGCCAGGGACATCGAGATCTCGCGCCGCGCCGACCTGGCCGCCCGGCACACCCGCGCCACGCGGGATCTGGAACACGAAGACGCGGCCGTCGCCCATGAAGCCCTTCGCGAGCTGAGCGTGGTCTTGAACGAGGCAATGAAGGCAGTGCGGAGTTGAGCTCAGGCCGTCAGCCTCCGCCAACAACCCGGCCAGGCACCCCCGTTCGTGGCAGGACGGTGACATCGCCTCCGAGTACCTGGCCCAGCTGAAGGCGGAGAGCGAGTTCGCAGACGTACCGGCGGAGGAGATGACCCCGGCCCAGTACCAGGAGCTCGCCGCCCGCTACAACGGCGGTCCGTACTGGCAGAGTGACGACGCCCAGGCCTACGGCCGCGGGTTCAACAACAACCTGGACGACGCAAGGAACGCGCTGCGCTGATGACAGATCCCGCCCGCCCCGCCGGTCCCGCGCGCCATGACGACCGCGACGACCGCGGCTGCCTCCGCCTCGTCCTCGCCGTGCCCCTGACCGTGCTCACTCTCATCGCCGCCTACTTCTGCTGGACGGCTCTGACCATCCGGCCGTCGGGGAGTTGGGACGACGACGCGTACGGGGGGATCGTCCTGTCGTGCGTCGTCACCCTCGCGGCCGCCGGGTCGGCTGCCGCGTTGTGGGTGCTTCCGTCGGTGCGGCGGGTCGTGGGGTGGGGGTGGATCGTGCCCGCCATGGCGTTCGGCGTCACCGCCGCCGTGCGGTGGGCCGTCGGCGGCTGAAGGCGCGTGCCGGTGGCGTGCCGGTGGCGGCGGCGTGGCGGCGGCGGCAAACCAAGAGCTTCCCAAGAGTCCCAAAACGTGTGAACAGAACATGTCCGTGCATGGAACCTGACCCCACTGACAAGCCTCTTCTCGGCTGAAGCACCGAGAAGCAGCGCACATTCCGACCGCTGCGTACGGCGGACGGAGGGCGACGCGTGCGACGCGGACGTGGGCAGGACCAGCGTGATCGGACCGCAGAGGACGGCCGCAGCGGGCGAATAGCCGGCGAGGGCCTCCCGGCGGCGCCCAGTGTGCACGGGCGCCGGGCCGTGCTCATCGGGGGCGCCGCCGTCGCCGCCGCCACCGCGGCCGCCGTCGTGGGCCACACGGCCGCAACCGCGCCCCCGGCCCGCGCCACCGCCCCCTCCCCCGCCTCCGGCCGCCCCGCCGCCGAGGGCGATCACGCCCTGCTGCTCCAGGTCCTCGCGCACCCCGACGACGACCTGTACTTCATGAACCCGGACACCAGCCAGGCCGTCGCCGCCGGCGTCCCCCTGGTCTGCGTGTACGTCACCGCGGGCGAGGCCGACGGCGTCAACAAGATCCCCGGCCGCCCGCATCTCCCGGCCGACAGGTCCGCGTACGCCTCCGCCCGTCACCAAGGGCTCCGCCAGTCCTACGCGACCCAGCTCGGCCTGCCCGTCTTCAGCGGCTGGCGCACCGAGGTCACCACGCTCCCGGGCGGGCACCAGGCCGAGGTGAACACCCTGGAGCACCGGGGCCGCCGCGTCGAACTGGTCTTCCTCGACCTCGCGATGCACACTCCGGCGGGCCACATGGGAGCCCCGGCGCTGTGGCGGGAGCGCGGCCTGCCGCTGCGTACGGTCGTCGTCGCCGGGTCGCCGCTGCGCCGGGCACAGATGTACGACTACGACGGCCTGGTCGACGTACTCGTGGCCCTCCTCGAGCGCTACCGGCCCACCCTCGTGCACACGCTCGACCCGGACCCCGACATCCAGGACAGCGATCTGCGTACGCGGATACGTGACAGCGAACAGCCCGGTTTCTCCGACCACGCCGACCACACGGCCGTGGCCGCCTTCACCTGGGCCGCGCTGATCCGCTGGTCGCAGACCGCGGCGGGCGGGCCGCCCCCGTTCGCGGCCACCGCGTTCCGCGGCTACTACAACCACCACTGGCCCGCGAACCTCCCCGAGGCCGTGCTGCACGCCAAGGCCGCGCACCTGATGCCGTACGGCGCGGCCCCCGACTGGCAGTGCGGCAACCCCTCCGGCTGCGGCGACTACAACGTCGGCGGGGACCGCCCCCTCACCAACCGCAAGGGCTGGGTCCGCTCGACGCACTACCGCTACCCGGGCCCACGGATCGCCCTGGCCCAGGAACCGGACGGCAGGCTGTCCGGCTACGGCGTGCTCGGCATGCGTGCCGTCCGGTGGCGCGAGACCACACAAGGAGTCTTCGGCCGGCCGACGGACCTCGGCGGCGGCCCGCTCGCACCGGCCCTGGGTTCCGCCACGCTCCGCGACGGCCGGCAGCTGCTCCTCGGCCTCCGGCTCGCGGCTCTGGAAGGGCGCGGCGGCTCCGACCTGCGTGAGATCGTGGTTCTCGAACAGCGTGCCCCCGGCGGGGAGTTCGGCGCCTGGACCGGTCTCGGCAACCCGGAGACCGACCCCGTGCGCGGCCGCCGCATCGGCGTCCCCGTCGCCGTCACCGCCCGCGACGGCCAGGTCCATCTCTTCGTCAGGGACGCTGAGCAGGGGATCAGTACGCGGGTGCGTGGGCTCGACGGGCGCTGGTCGCCGTGGCTCTCCCTCGGCGGCGGGCCCGTGCAGGACGGCCTGACCGCGGTCGTCGGCGAGGACGGCGGCGTCCATGTGTACGCGCCGGGCCGCGACACGGTGCACCACTGGACGCCGGAGGGGCCCGCGCCGCTCGCCGGGCTGCCGGTCCCCGCCGACGCGGTCGCCGCCACGGGCGGCCGGCTCTACTACCGGGCGCCCGCCTCGTCCGCGCTGACGGCGACGGCCGGTCCGCCGGTCGACTTCCCGGGCTATGGCCCGGTGACCGCCGACGGGCCGTACCTCCTGGGCCGGGACACCGCCGGCACGCTCCAGCTCCTGCACCGCGGCCGGATCCAGCGGGCCACGCGTGACCTGGTCACCCTCGACGGCCCCGCCCTGCGCGCCACCCCGAGCGGCCCCGTGGCCGCGGGCCTCTCCCCCACCGCCCGGCCATGGCTGTGGCGCCCGGACAGCGCCACCGGTACGGGAACCGGCACCGCCCGCAAAATCTGAGCCCCCAAAAAACGGAACCCGAAAAAGGAACCCGAAAGAGAAGAAGCGCGCATGCGAAAGGGCCCGTACGACCGAAGTCGTACGGGCCCCTTCTGGTGCTCGCTGGAGCTACCAGGTCAAACCGTCAGGGAAATTACTTGACGATCTTGGTGACCTGGCCGGCGCCCACGGTCCGGCCACCCTCACGGATGGCGAACTTCAGGCCCTCTTCCATGGCGACGGGCTGGATGAGTTCGACCTTCATCTCAGTGTTGTCGCCCGGCATGACCATCTCGGTGCCCTCGGGGAGGGTCACGACGCCGGTCACGTCCGTGGTGCGGAAGTAGAACTGCGGGCGGTAGTTGTTGAAGAAGGGGGTGTGACGGCCACCCTCGTCCTTCGACAGGATGTAGGCCTGGGCCTCGAACTCGGTGTGCGGCGTGACCGAACCGGGCTTGATGATGACCTGGCCGCGCTCGACGTCCTCGCGCTTGATGCCACGGAGGAGCAGACCGACGTTCTCACCGGCCTGGCCCTCGTCGAGCAGCTTGCGGAACATCTCGATGCCGGTGACCGTGGTGGTGGTCTTCTCCTGCTTGATGCCCACGATGTCAACGGTCTCGTTGACCTTGAGGACACCACGCTCGATACGGCCGGTGACGACCGTACCGCGACCGGTGATCGTGAAGACGTCCTCGATCGGCATGAGGAACGGCTTGTCGACGTCACGCTCGGGCTGCGGGATCGACTCGTCGACGGCGGCCATGAGGTTCAGGATCGACTGACCCCACTCCTTGTCGCCCTCGAGCGCCTTGAGCGCCGAGACCTTGACGACCGGCAGGTCGTCGCCCGGGAACTCGTACTCGGAGAGGAGCTCACGGACCTCGAGCTCGACGAGCTCCAGGATCTCCTCGTCGTCCACCATGTCGGCCTTGTTCAGGGCGACGACGATGTACGGAACGCCGACCTGGCGGGCCAGGAGCACGTGCTCCTTGGTCTGCGGCATCGGGCCGTCGGTGGCGGCGACCACGAGGATGGCGCCGTCCATCTGCGCGGCACCCGTGATCATGTTCTTGATGTAGTCCGCGTGACCGGGGCAGTCGACGTGCGCGTAGTGACGCGTCTCCGTCTGGTACTCGACGTGCGCGATCGAGATCGTGATACCGCGCTGGCGCTCCTCAGGAGCCTTGTCGATCTGGTCGAAGGCCGAGGCCTCGTTCAGGTCCGGGTACGCGTCGTGCAGCACCTTGGTAATGGCGGCCGTGAGGGTCGTCTTACCGTGGTCAATGTGACCGATGGTGCCGATGTTGACGTGCGGCTTAGTCCGCTCGAACTTCGCCTTCGCCACTGGGTCCTCCTGTGGAGTGGTTCTGTACGCCTTGCTTCATCGGCGCCAGGTGATCTTTGCTGGGAAACCCGCCGCCGGGGTCCGGGGTTACGAACCCCAGCGGTCGGTGTCAAGCCTAAAGCGTGAACTCGGGTGAGTTACTCGCCCTTGGCCTTCGCGATGATCTCCTCGGCGACGTTCCGCGGAACCTCGGCGTAGGAGTCGAACTGCATCGAGTAGCTTGCGCGACCCGACGTCTTGCTGCGGAGGTCGCCGACGTAGCCGAACATCTCCGAGAGGGGCACGAGGCCCTTCACGACACGGGCGCCGCTGCGCTCCTCCATGGCCTGGATCTGGCCACGGCGGGAGTTGATGTCGCCGATGACGTCACCCATGTAGTCCTCGGGCGTGGTGACCTCAACGGCCATCATCGGCTCGAGCAGCACGGGCTTGGCCTTGCGCGCGGCCTCCTTGAAGGCCTGCGAACCGGCAATCTTGAACGCGAGTTCGGAGGAGTCGACCTCGTGGTAGCCACCGTCGAGAAGGATGACGCGGACGCCAGTCATCTCGTAGCCGGCCAGGATGCCGAACTGCATGGCCTCCTGCGCACCCGCGTCCACCGACGGGATGTACTCCCGGGGGATGCGGCCACCGGTGACCTTGTTCACGAACTCGTACGTGGCGTCGCCGCTGTCGATCGGCTCGATCGCGATCTGCACCTTGGCGAACTGACCGGTACCACCGGTCTGCTTCTTGTGGGTGTAGTCGTGACGCTCGACGGCCTGACGGATCGTCTCGCGGTAAGCGACCTGCGGCTTGCCGACGTTCGCCTCGACGCGGAACTCGCGCTTCATGCGGTCGACGAGCACCTCGAGGTGAAGCTCGCCCATACCACCGATGATGGTCTGGCCGGTCTCCTCGTCCGAGTGGACCTGGAAGGAGGGGTCCTCCTCCGAGAGGCGCTGGATGGCGACACCCAGCTTCTCCTGGTCGCCCTTGGACTTCGGCTCGATGGCGACCTGGATGACCGGCGCCGGGAAGTCCATGGACTCCAGGATCACCGGCTGCTTGTCGTCACAGAGCGTCTCACCCGTGGTGGTCTGCTTCAGACCCATGACGGCGACGATGTCACCGGCGCCCACCGACTCGATCTCCTCACGCTTGTTCGCGTGCATACGGTAGATCTTGCCGATGCGCTCCTTCTTGCCCTTGACGGAGTTCAGCACGGCGGTGCCGGACTCCAGGCGGCCCGAGTAAACCCGGACGAAGGTGAGCTTGCCGAGGTGCGGGTCGCTCATGATCTTGAACGCCAGCGCCGAGAGGGGCTCCTCGTCGGACGGCCTGCGCTTGACGACCGTCTCCGGGTCCTTGACGTCGTGGCCCTCGATGGCCTCGACGTCCAGGGGAGAAGGCAGGTAGCGCACGACGGCGTCGAGCAGGGGCTGAACGCCCTTGTTCTTGAACGCGGTGCCGCAGAACACGGGGGTGACAGTGGTGTCGCCGCCCTTGCCGGAGGCGATGGTGATGCGACGGATCGCCGCGTACAGCTGGTCCACCGAGGGCTCAGTGCCCTCGAGGTACAGCTCCATCATCTCTTCGTCGTTCTCCGCGACGGCCTCGAGCAGCTTGCCGCGCCATTCCTCGGCAGCCTCGGTGTGCGTGGCCGGGATGTCGACGATGTCGTACGCCTCGCCCTTGGCCGCCTCGGCGGACCAGACGAACGCCTTCATCGTGACGAGGTCGACGACACCCTGGAAGTCCATCTCGGCGCCGATGGGCAGCTGCATGACGAGCGGAGTCGCACCGAGGCGGTTGACGATCATGTCAACGCAGCGGTGGAACTCTGCACCCGTACGGTCGAGCTTGTTGACGAAGCAGATGCGCGGCACGCCGTAGCGGTCCGCCTGACGCCAGACAGTCTCGGACTGGGGCTCAACACCGGCAACGCCGTCGAACACCGTCACGGCACCGTCGAGGACGCGGAGCGAACGCTCCACCTCGACGGTGAAGTCCACGTGGCCCGGGGTGTCGATGATGTTGATGGTGTGGTCGACATCGTTCAGCGGCCAGTGACAGGTGGTGGCAGCAGAGGTGATCGTGATGCCACGCTCCTGCTCCTGCTCCATCCAGTCCATGGTGGCGGCGCCGTCGTGGACCTCACCGATCTTGTACGACACGCCCGTGTAGAACAGGATCCGCTCGGTGGTCGTCGTCTTGCCCGCGTCGATGTGAGCCATGATGCCGATGTTGCGCACCTTGGCCAGGTCAAGTGAAGTGGTAGCCATATCGGCTCAGTCTTCTCTCGGTCTCGATGTGGGTAGCGACTACCAGCGGTAGTGCGCGAAGGCCTTGTTGGACTCGGCCATCTTGTGGGTGTCCTCACGCTTCTTGACGGCAGCGCCAAGACCGTTCGAGGCGTCGAGCAGCTCGTTCATGAGGCGCTCGGTCATGGTCTTCTCGCGGCGGGCGCGGGAGTAACCCACGAGCCAGCGCAGCGCGAGCGTGTTGGCGCGACCGGGCTTGACCTCGATCGGCACCTGGTAGGTGGCGCCACCGACACGGCGGGACTTGACCTCGAGGGTCGGCTTGATGTTCTCCAGCGCGCGCTTCAGCGTGATGACCGGGTCGTTGCCCGACTTCTCACGCAGACCCTCCATGGCGCCGTACACGATGCGCTCGGCGGTGGAGCGCTTGCCGTTCAGCAGCACCTTGTTGATGAGGGAGGTCACCAGAGGAGAACCGTAGACCGGGTCGATGATGACCGGGCGCTTCGGGGCGGGGCCCTTACGAGGCATTCTTACTTCTCCTTCTTGGCGCCGTAGCGGCTGCGGGCCTGCTTGCGGTTCTTGACACCCTGGGTGTCGAGCGAACCGCGGATGATCTTGTAACGAACACCAGGCAGGTCCTTCACACGGCCGCCACGCACGAGCACGATGGAGTGCTCCTGCAGGTTGTGTCCCTCACCCGGGATGTAGGCCGTGACCTCGATGCCGCTGGTCAGACGCACACGCGCGACCTTACGGAGGGCCGAGTTCGGCTTCTTCGGGGTGGTCGTGAACACACGCGTGCAGACGCCGCGACGCTGGGGCGAACCCTCGAGTGCGGGCGTCTTGTTCTTCTCGACCTTGTCCTGCCGGCCCTTCCGGACCAGCTGCTGGATCGTAGGCACTACTTCTCCGGTTTCTGTGTGCCGAGTAGTAAAGCTAACCTGGAACATTTCCCGACCCACGCGGTCGGGTGTGTCGAATACTGTGAACTCCCGCCGCCAAGCGGGAAGGGCGCAGATTACGGCGGCCCGTCACGGACTCCCGCAGCGGCTGACGACACGCACAGGAGCCCAGGCACACCCCAGGCACAAGGTCTGAGCGTACCTACCTCATCGGGTTCGGTCAAAACAAATGCAGTCCACCGCGACACGCCGGACTTCTCGCACCCCCGAACCGTCCATTCGTGGCCCGATCCTGGCCCATCTACGTTCATGCACCACTCGCTTCGAGCGGCTCTCGCGCTCGGCCACGAACTGAGCTTCACGCCCAGCATCGAGCCCTGCACCAGCACGAGCCGTCGTCGCACGTCCTGTTCATCGTCGGCGACCGGCTTGCTGATCGCCGGGGACTCGCCGGAGGACTTCCAGAAGACGGAGTCCGCCCGCTCGCTGCTGCCGGTTGTCAGCAGCCTGATCGAGCAGCAGAAGCCGCCTGTACTCGAGGGAGCGGCGCGGGGAACCCGTACGTGCCGCCCACGCCCGGCAGCCCGTACGTCCCCCAGCAGGCGCCCGAGGCCCCTTACGGGCGGCCCCAGGCAGCCACCGGGCCCTCCCCCGCAGTGCCCCCGGCACCCGGCTCGGGCGGGTCCGACCCTGAAGCGGGCAACGCATGAGCACCCCCGACGCCCTGCCCGGCCCCGCCGCCACCCTCCCCGGGCCGGCCGCTGCGCTGCTTCGGTGACATCCAACAAGCCATAACAGCCGGTCCGCCGAGCACGGCCGAGCGCTCCTGGAAACGCCGAAGGGCGCCCACCCCGCCAAAGCGGAGTGGGCGCCCTTCGTCAGACGTACGCCTTACTGGTTGTACGGACCGTAGTCGTAGTCCTCCAGCGGAACGGCCTGGCCGGAGCCCGTGCCGAACGGCGAGTAGTCGATGTCGTCGTAGCCGACGGCCGAGTACATCGCGGCCTTGGCCTCTTCGGTCGGCTCGACCCGGATGTTGCGGTAGCGGGACAGACCCGTACCGGCCGGGATGAGCTTACCGATGATGACGTTCTCCTTGAGGCCGATGAGGCTGTCGGACTTGGCGTTGATCGCCGCATCCGTCAGAACTCGGGTCGTCTCCTGGAAGGAGGCGGCCGACAGCCAGGATTCCGTCGCCAGCGAGGCCTTGGTGATACCCATCAGCTGCGGACGGCCGGAGGCGGGGTGACCGCCCTCGGTGACCACACGACGGTTCTCGGTCTCGAACTTCGAGCGCTCGACGAGCTCGCCCGGCAGCAGCTCCGCGTCGCCGGACTCGATGATCGTCACGCGGCGCAGCATCTGCCGGATGATGATCTCGATGTGCTTGTCGTGGATCGACACACCCTGCGAGTTGTAGACCTTCTGGACTTCGCCGACCAGGTGGACCTGGACCGCGCGCTGACCGAGGATCCGCAGCACGTCGTGCGGGTTGGTGGCACCGACGGTGAGCTTCTGGCCCACCTCGACCGCGTCGCCCTCGCCGACCAGGAGACGGGCACGCTTCGAGATCGGGAACGGCGTCTCGTCGCTGCCGTCGTCCGGGGTGACGACGAGCTTCTTGGTCTTCTCGGTCTCCTCGATACGGACGCGGCCCTTGGCCTCCGAGATCGGGGCGACACCCTTCGGCGTACGAGCCTCGAAGAGCTCGACGACACGGGGCAGACCCTGGGTGATGTCGTCACCGGCCACACCACCGGTGTGGAAGGTACGCATCGTCAGCTGGGTACCGGGCTCACCGATGGACTGGGCGGCGATGATGCCGACCGCCTCACCGATGTCGACCAGCTTGCCGGTGGCCAGCGAGCGGCCGTAGCACATGGCGCAGGTGCCGACGGCCGACTCACAGGTCAGGACCGAACGGGTCTTGACCTGCTCGACGCCCGCGGTGACCAGCTGGTCGATGAGCACGTCACCGAGGTCGACGCCCGCCGGGGCGAGCACCTTCCCGTCGACGACGATGTCCTCGGCCAGGCAGCGCGCGTACACGCTGGTCTCGACGTCGTCCGCCTTGCGCAGGACGCCGTCGGCGCCGCGCGTGGCGATGTCGAGCTTGAGACCGCGCTCGGTGCCGCAGTCCTCCTCGCGAATGATGACGTCCTGGGAGACGTCGACCAGACGACGGGTGAGGTAACCGGAGTCGGCGGTACGCAGAGCGGTGTCAGCGAGACCCTTACGAGCACCGTGGGTCGAGATGAAGTACTCAAGGACCGACAGGCCCTCACGGAAGGAGGCCTTGATCGGACGCGGGATCGTCTCGTTCTTGGCGTTCGACACCAGACCACGCATACCCGCGATCTGACGCATCTGCATCATGTTTCCTCGGGCACCCGAGTCAACCATCATGAAGATGGGGTTCGTCTTCGGGAAGTTCGCGTTCATCGCCTCGGCAACCTCGTTGGTCGCCTTGGTCCAGATCGCGATGAGTTCCTGAGTGCGCTCTTCCTTCGTGATGAGACCGCGCTCGTACTGCTTCTGGACCTTCTCGTCCTGCTCCTCGTAGCCCTTGACGATGGCCTTCTTGGCCTCGGGCACGACGACGTCGGAGATGGCCACGGTGACACCGGAACGGGTCGCCCAGTAGAAGCCGGCCGCCTTCAGGTTGTCGAGCGTCGCCGCCACGATGACCTTGGGGTAGCGCTCGGCGAGGTCGTTGACGATCTCGGAGAGCTGCTTCTTGCCGACCGAGTAGTCGACGAACGGGTAGTCCTCGGGCAGCAGCTCGTTGAAGAGCGCGCGGCCCAGCGTCGTACGCAGACGGAAGCTGTCACCCGTCTGGTACTCCGGCTCACCCTCCTCGGCAACCGGCGGGGTCCAGCCGCGCGGCGGGATGGTGCCCACCGGGAAGCGGATGTCCACGCGCGACTGCAGCGCGAGCTCGCCGGCGTCGAACGCCATGATCGCCTCGGCGACGGAGCCGAACGCACGGCCCTCGCCCTTGGTGTCACGGAGCTCACCGTCGGTGGTGAGGAAGAACAGACCGAGGACCATGTCCTGGGTCGGCATCGTCACCGGACGGCCGTCGGCGGGCTTGAGGATGTTGTTCGAGGACAGCATCAGGATGCGGGCCTCGGCCTGCGCCTCCGCGGAGAGCGGCAGGTGCACGGCCATCTGGTCACCGTCGAAGTCCGCGTTGAACGCGGTGCAGACGAGCGGGTGGATCTGGATGGCCTTGCCCTCGACCAGCTGCGGCTCGAAGGCCTGGATGCCGAGGCGGTGCAGCGTCGGCGCACGGTTCAGCAGAACCGGGTGCTCGGCGATGACCTCTTCCAGGACGTCGTACACAACCGTGCGGCCGCGCTCGACCATGCGCTTGGCGCTCTTGATGTTCTGCGCGTGGTTCAGGTCCACCAGGCGCTTCATCACGAACGGCTTGAAGAGCTCCAGCGCCATGGCCTTCGGGAGACCACACTGGTGCAGCTTCAGCTGCGGGCCGACGACGATGACGGAACGCGCCGAGTAGTCGACTCGCTTACCGAGCAGGTTCTGACGGAAACGACCCTGCTTGCCCTTGAGCATGTCGGACAGCGACTTCAGCGGACGGTTGCCGGGGCCCGTGACCGGGCGACCACGACGGCCGTTGTCGAAGAGCGCGTCGACGGCCTCCTGAAGCATGCGCTTCTCGTTGTTCACGATGATCTCGGGGGCACCGAGGTCAAGGAGTCGCTTCAGGCGGTTGTTGCGGTTGATCACGCGGCGGTACAGGTCGTTCAGGTCGGAGGTCGCGAAGCGGCCACCGTCCAGCTGCACCATCGGACGCAGGTCCGGCGGGATGACCGGCACGCAGTCGAGCACCATGCCCTTGGGGCTGTTGCTGGTCTGCAGGAACGCGGAGACGACCTTGAGGCGCTTGAGCGCACGGGTCTTCTTCTGGCCCTTGCCGGTACGGATGATCTCGCGGAGGCGCTCGGCCTCCTCCTCGAGGTCGAAGGACTCCAGGCGCTTCTGCAGGGCAGCGGCACCCATGGAGCCGTCGAAGTACGTGCCGAAGCGGTCACGCAGCTCGCGGTAGAGCAGCTCGTCACCTTCGAGGTCCTGGACCTTGAGGTTCTTGAAGCGGGTCCACACCTCGTCGAGGCGGTCGATCTCGCGCTGCGCACGGTCGCGCAGCTGCTTCATCTCGCGCTCAGCACCTTCGCGCACCTTGCGGCGCACGTCGGCCTTGGCACCCTCGGCCTCGAGCTCGGCCAGGTCGGTCTCGAGCTTCTTGGCGCGGGCCTCCAGGTCGGAGTCGCGACGGTTCTCGATCTGCTGACGCTCCACCTGGACGTGCGCCTCGAGGGAGGGCAGGTCGCGGGTGCGGCGCTCCTCGTCCACGAACGTGATCATGTACGCCGCGAAGTAGATGACCTTCTCGAGGTCCTTCGGGGCGAGATCAAGCAGGTAGCCGAGGCGCGACGGAACGCCCTTGAAGTACCAGATGTGCGTGACAGGGGCGGCCAGCTCAATGTGACCCATCCGCTCACGACGCACCTTGGCGCGAGTGACCTCGACGCCGCAGCGCTCGCAGATGATGCCCTTGAAGCGGACACGCTTGTACTTACCGCAGTAGCACTCCCAGTCCCGGGTCGGACCGAAGATCTTCTCGCAGAAGAGTCCGTCCTTTTCGGGCTTGAGGGTGCGGTAGTTGATGGTCTCGGGCTTCTTGACCTCGCCGTGAGACCAGGTCCGGATGTCGTCCGCGGTGGCAAGGCCGATCCGCAGCTCGTCGAAGAAGTTGACGTCGAGCACTGTGCGTCAATCCCTCTTTCGGGGTTGTGCCCCTCGCGTTAGCGAAGTAAGGCGCTTCATCATGGTCTGAACGGTCCCGGGGATGGCCGGGGGCTCCTTGTGGGAGCCCCCGGCCAGGCCCGTCAGACCTCTTCGACGCTGCTCGGCTCGCGCCGGGACAGGTCGATACCGAGCTCCTCCGCCGCGCGGAAGACGTCCTCGTCGGTGTCGCGCATCTCGATGGACATGCCGTCCGAGGACAGCACCTCCACGTTGAGGCAGAGCGACTGCATTTCCTTGATGAGCACCTTGAAGGACTCGGGAATGCCCGGCTCGGGAATGTTCTCGCCCTTGACGATGGCCTCGTAGACCTTCACGCGGCCGGTCACGTCGTCGGACTTGATCGTCAGGAGCTCCTGGAGGGCGTAAGCGGCACCGTAAGCCTCAAGCGCCCACACCTCCATCTCACCGAATCGCTGGCCACCGAACTGAGCCTTACCACCCAGCGGCTGCTGGGTGATCATGGAGTACGGACCGGTCGAACGGGCGTGGAGCTTGTCGTCGACCAGGTGGTGCAGCTTGAGGATGTACATGTACCCGATCGAGATCGGGTCCGGGAACGGCTCGCCGGAGCGGCCGTCGAACAGGTTGGCCTTGCCGGACGGCTGGACCAGACGGTCACCGTCGCGGTTCGGGATCGTGGCCTCGAAGAGACCGGAGATCTCGTCCTCACGGGCACCGTCGAAGACCGGAGTCGCGACGTTGGTGCCGGGGGCGACCTGGTCGGCGCCGATGGCCTGCAGGCGCTGGGCCCACTCGTCACCGAGGCCGGAGACGTCCCAGCCGCGGCTGGCGAGCCAGCCGAGGTGGATCTCCAGGACCTGTCCCGGGTTCATTCGGGACGGCACACCCAGCGGGTTGAGGATGATGTCGACCGGAGTTCCGTCCTCGAGGAACGGCATGTCCTCGATCGGGAGGATCTTCGAGATAACACCCTTGTTGCCGTGGCGGCCGGCGAGCTTGTCACCGTCCGTGATCTTGCGCTTCTGCGCCACGTAGACACGAACCAGCTGGTTCACGCCCGGCGGCAGCTCGTCGCCCTCTTCACGGTCGAAGACGCGGACGCCGATGACCTTGCCGATCTCACCGTGCGGCACCTTCAGCGAGGTGTCGCGCACTTCGCGCGCCTTCTCACCGAAGATCGCGCGGAGCAGGCGCTCCTCCGGCGTCAGCTCGGTCTCACCCTTGGGCGTGACCTTGCCGACGAGGATGTCGCCGGCGACGACCTCGGCACCGATACGGATGATGCCGCGCTCGTCGAGGTCGGCGAGGACCTCTTCGGAGACGTTCGGGATGTCCCGGGTGATCTCCTCCGGGCCGAGCTTGGTGTCACGGGCGTCGACCTCGTGCTCCTCGATGTGGATCGAGGAGAGGACGTCGTCCTGCACGAGGCGCTGCGACAGGATGATCGCGTCCTCGTAGTTGTGACCCTCCCACGGCATGAACGCCACGAGCAGGTTCTTGCCGAGCGCCATCTCGCCGTTCTCGGTCGCGGGACCGTCGGCCAGAACCTGGCCCTCGATCACGCGGGCGCCCTCGTCCACGACAACCTTCTGGTTGACGGAGGTGCCCTGGTTGGAGCGCGAGAACTTCGCGAGGCGGTACGTGGTGTACGTGCCGTCGTCGTTGGCGGTGGTGATGTAGTCCGCGGAAACCTCCTGGACCACACCGTCCTTCTCCGCCTTGAGCACGTCGCCCGCGTCAGTGGCGCAGCGGTACTCCATGCCCGTGCCGACGAGCGGCGCCTCGGACTTAATCAGCGGCACGGCCTGACGCATCATGTTCGCGCCCATGAGGGCACGGTTGGCGTCGTCGTGCTCGAGGAACGGGATCATCGCGGTCGCGACCGACACCATCTGGCGCGGCGAGACGTCCATGTAGTCGACGTCGTCGCCCGGGATGTAGTCGATCTCGCCGCCACGACGGCGGACCAGGACGCGGTTCTCGGTGAACCGCATGTCCTCGCCGAGGCCGGCGTTGGCCTGGGCGATCACGAAGCGGTCTTCCTCGTCCGCGGTCAGGTAGTCGACGTCGTCGGTGACGACACCCTCGACGACCTTGCGGTACGGCGTCTCGACGAAGCCGAACGCGTTGACGCGACCGTAGGAAGCCAGCGAACCGATCAGACCGATGTTCGGGCCTTCAGGCGTCTCAATCGGGCACATACGGCCGTAGTGGGACGGGTGCACGTCACGGACCTCGAAGCCGGCCCGCTCACGGGAGAGACCACCCGGGCCAAGCGCCGACAGACGGCGCTTGTGGGTGAGACCCGACAGCGGGTTGTTCTGGTCCATGAACTGCGACAGCTGGCTGGTGCCGAAGAACTCCTTGATGGAGGCGACGACCGGCCGGATGTTGATCAGGGTCTGCGGCGTGATCGCCTCGACGTCCTGAGTCGTCATGCGCTCGCGGACGACGCGCTCCATACGAGCCAGACCCGTGCGGACCTGGTTCTGGATGAGCTCGCCGACGTTACGCAGACGACGGTTGCCGAAGTGGTCGATGTCGTCGGTCTCGACGACGATCGACGCACCGCTGTTGCCAACGGTCTCGGTCTCACCGGCGTGCAGCTTCACCAGGTACTTGATCGACGAGATGATGTCCTCGACGGTCAGGACGCCGGCGTCCAGCGGGGCTTCGCCGCCCAGCTTCTTGTTGACCTTGTAGCGGCCGACCTTCGCGAGGTCGTAGCGCTTCGGGTTGAAATAGAGGTTCTCGAGCAGCGTCTGCGCGGCCTCACGGGTCGGCGGCTCGCCCGGACGCAGCTTGCGGTAGATGTCGAGGAGCGCGTCGTCCTGGCCCTGGGTGTGGTCCTTCTCCAGGGTGGCGCGCATGGACTCGTACTCGCCGAACTCCTCGAGGATCTGCTCGGTGGTCCAACCGAGAGCCTTCAGGAGAACGGTGACGGACTGCTTGCGCTTGCGGTCGATGCGGACACCGACCATGTCGCGCTTGTCGATCTCCATCTCGAGCCAGGCACCCCGGGACGGGATGACCTTGGCCGAGAAGATGTCCTTGTCGGACGTCTTGTCGATCGAGGAATCGAAGTAGACGCCCGGCGAGCGGACGAGCTGCGACACAACGACACGCTCGGTGCCGTTGATGACGAAGGTGCCCTTGTTGGTCATGAGCGGGAAGTCGCCCATGAAGACCGTCTGGGACTTGATCTCGCCGGTCTCGTTGTTGGTGAACTCGGCGGTGACGAAGAGCGGGGCGCCGAACGTGAAGTCGCGCTCCTTGCACTCGTCGATAGAGTTCTTCGGCGGCTCGAAACGGTGATCGCGGAACGTCAGGGACATCGACCCTGAGAAGTCCTCGATCGGGGAGATCTCCTCGAAGATCTCCTCCAGACCGGACTTCCTGGGGACGTCCTGTCCGCTGTCCAGAGCCGCCTCGACACGAGCCTTCCACGCGTCGTTGCCGAGCAGCCAGTCGAAGCTTTCGGTCTGCAGCGCAAGAAGGTTCGGAACCTCGAGGGGCTCCTTGATCTTTGCAAAGGAAATGCGCAGCGGGGCGGTGCTGGCGCCGTTGTTCGTATTCGCGGTCGAGGCAGTGCGCGAGGCGGCCAAGAGGGGGTCCTTCCGAGGGCTCGGACTCACTACGCGCGTACCGGTCCCAAGCTGGCACGGAGGCAGAAGCTTCCCGAATCGGCCGGTGAGGGCCAGGTCAGGTGGGCTTCAGTCCACGGTGCTGGAGCGAGGGCATGCCCCTGGTGACGGGCAGGGAGCAGCTAACAGGCAGCGCAAAGGGTCAGTGTAGCCACTTGGCTCACTGATGTCCAGTGCGGGTTTTTTGAGACCCTCGTTGTCCTCAACGACCCTCGTCAGACCCTCGTTGTTCTCAACAGCTGCAACACGTCACCACGTCACTCGTGGCGCGCACATCCTTACTGCCCTCTTCGTCGTCGATCCATGCCTCGGATCCGGATCGTTGTGACGACGCGTCCTGAGAATTGCGCGCTGCGTGCGGTTCGTCAAGGCCCCCTCCTGTGCGAACGGGGCTGCCCCGACCCCCGCACTCACCAGCAGGCACCCGCAGGCACCGGCTCCAGGCACCGGTTCCAGGCACAACGAAGATCACCATACTCGTCGGGACCGTCAGTGCAAGGCAGCCGAACTGGAACGCCGAGCGGCCATCCGAAAAGCCTGAAGGGCGACCACCCAGTTGGGTGATCGCCCTTCAGTACGTTCGCGTTACAGCCCTACGCGAGAGCCGCTCAGCAAGGAGTCAGCAGACTCCCGAGGTCACTTGACCTCGACGGAGGCGCCGGCGCCCTTGAGGGACTCGGCAGCCTTCTCCGCGGCGTCCTTCGCGACCTTCTCGAGGACGGGCTTCGGAGCGCCGTCGACGAGGTCCTTGGCCTCCTTGAGGCCCAGGGAGGTGAGCTCGCGCACGACCTTGATGACCTGGATCTTCTTCTCGCCGGCGCCGGTGAGGATGACGTCGAACTCGTCCTGCTCCTCGGCAGCCTCGGCGGCCGGGCCACCGGCGGCGGGGCCGGCAACGGCGACGGCCGCGGCGGCGGTGACGTCGAACTTCTCCTCGAAGGCCTTCACGAACTCGGAGAGCTCGATGAGGGTCATCTCTTCGAACTGCGCGAGCAGGTCGTCCTGGGACAGCTTCGCCATGATGGCGTCCTTCCACTAATTCGGCAGGTGCCGGAGTTACATGTAGGCGGGCGTACGTTCGGCCCGCTGCGACCGTCGCCCTGGCGGGCAGCGATCATTGCGCGAGCCGAGTTACTCGGCACCGCCCTGCTCGTCGCGCTTGACGCGAAGCGCCTCCGCAGTGCGGACGAACTTCGACGGGAGCGCCTGGAAGACCTGAGCAGCCTGAGTCTGCTTGCCCTTCATGGCGCCCGCCAGCTTGGCGAGCAGAACCTCGCGGGACTCGAGGTCCGCGAGCTTCTTGAACTCATCGGCGGACAGCGCCTTACCGTCAAGGACACCGCCCTTGATGATGAGGTTGGGGTTGTCCTTGGCGAAGTCACGAAGACCCTTCGCCGACTCCACCGGGTCACCGGTGACGAAGGCAACCGCTGTCGGACCCGTGAACAGGTCGTCCAGCGTGTTGATCCCGGCCTCGTTGGCCGCGATCTTGGTCAGCGTGTTCTTCACCACGGCGTACTCGGAGTTCTCACCGAGAGAACGGCGCAGCTGCTTGAGCTGGGCCACGGTGAGACCCCGGTACTCGGTCAGCACGGCGGCGTTCGAGCTGCGGAACTTGTCCGTGAGCTCGGCTACCGCGGCAGCCTTGTCGGGCGTCGGCATAGAGCGTCGGCCTCCTTCCGGGTGATGAGGACCGCTCAGAAGGGGCTGTACAAAACAAAACGCCCCGGCGCAGGCGCACGGGGCGTAGCTCGACCGGCTGTGCTCATTGAAGAACAGCGTCCGGGAACTTTCCACAGTCACCTGCGCAGGTCGTCCGCTTTCAGCAGATCCTTCGGTCGCCGGTTCCTCTTGCGAGGCCACGGCAACGACCAGCGGTCTTTGGCTTCCTGAGGAGATTACGTGACGGGGTCCGCCTCAGGCAAATCCGCCCTTGTCGGCCCCCCGCCGGGGCACTCGACCGCTGGTCGCGCGCGGTCCGCTCGCCTTGGCCGTCTGCCCTCTTCACGGTCATGCAGTGGGCTTTCGACTGACGACGTCCTTGAAGTCGACCGTGTCCCGCGCCGGCGGGCGCTCGGCCGAGGCGCGGGCGCCGTAGTCGGCGTAGTGCACGGTCCCACAGAAGGCTCCGGAGTCCGTACGGGCCCGCTGGACGCGCTTGACCAGGAGGTGCCCGCGGTCGATCCAGACGTCGACGCGCTGCCCGTCGGCCGTGCCCGTGTAGTGCGTGGCGCGGACGCCGCGCACGGTCTCCCGGCCCACCTCGCGCGCGTTCCCCGAGGACAGCAGCAGCTTCAGGGAGGCCGCCGGTGAGAGGTCGGCCCCGGGGGCGTACGGGTATCGGATCCAGTGCTTGCCGTCCGACAGCGCGGCGAACTTGTCGGTCATGTGCGTGTAGTACGCGTCCGGCAGGAAGCGGGACTGGGACGGGGAGCCGCCCATGAGCCGGGTCGTCGAGGCCATCGAGCCGCCGGTCGCTGTCACCCTCAGGGTGCCGCGCAGCCCGCCCGTCCAGCGCAGGACGCCCACGCTCCGCGACGACAGGCTGGTGCCCGTACTGCTGGTCGCCTCGATCCTCGCGGACCCGGCGGCGGCGACCTCCGAGCGGGCGGCCCGCAGCGCCCCGGTGACGCTCGTGTCGCCCTGGGGCGCCTCGTGGCCGGCGCAGGACACCAGGCCGGCCACCGCCAGGCAGACCGTCGCGTGCCGCACCCATGTCCTGCCGTTCATACGCTCCCCCGCCGAGCCCCAGGTCGACCCCGCACGCTAGCGGAGCCCACCGGGGCCCGGAGGGGTTAGCGGGAAAACGGGAACGGGCCCCGCACCTCGAAAGGTGCGGGGCCCGAGCCGACTTGGCTGAGCTGTCAGGCTCAGACCGCAGCCGGGTCCTCCTCGACGAGGAGGTTGCGGGTGCGGTTCGGGTCGAGCGGAACGCCGGGGCCCATCGTGGTGGCGATGGCGGCCTTCTTGATGTAGCGACCCTTGGCGGCGGACGGCTTCAGACGAAGGATCTCGTCCAGGGCCGCGCCGTAGTTCTCCACCAGCTTGGTGTCGTCGAAGGACACCTTGCCGATGATGAAGTGGAGGTTCGAGTGCTTGTCGACGCGGAACTCGATCTTGCCGCCCTTGATCTCGTTCACGGCCTTGACCACGTCCGGGGTCACCGTGCCCGTCTTCGGGTTCGGCATGAGGCCACGGGGGCCGAGCACGCGGCCGAGGCGGCCGACCTTGCCCATGAGGTCCGGGGTGGCGACAACGGCGTCGAACTCGTTCAGGCGGTTGCCCTTGGAGATCTCGTCGATGAGTTCGTCGGAGCCGACGATGTCGGCGCCAGCGGCTTCCGCGGCCGCAGCACGGTCACCGGTCGCGAAGACCAGGACCCGGGCGGTCTTGCCGGTGCCGTGCGGGAGGTTCACGGTGCCACGGACCATCTGGTCGGCCTTGCGCGGGTCGACACCCAGACGCATGGCGACCTCGACGGTGCCGTCGAACTTCGTCGCGGAGGTCTCCTTGGCGATACGGACGGCCTCGAGCGGGGCGTAGAGCTTGTCCCGGTCGATCTTCGCGTCCGCAGCGCGGAGAGTCTTGCTGCGCTTCACTTCTACTCCTGGAGTTCAGGTATGGAGTTCGTGGTGCGGACCAGCGCTGGCCCTACCACAGAAAGGTCAAACGGGGTGAGGATCAGCCCTCGACCGTGACGCCCATGGAGCGCGCGGTACCGGCGATGATCTTCGCCGCGGCGTCCAGGTCGTTGGCGTTGAGGTCGGCCATCTTGGTGGTGGCGATCTCGCGGACCTGCGCGTCGGTGATCTTCGCGACCTTGGTCTTGTGAGGCTCGCCGGAGCCCTTCTCGATGCCCGCGGCCTTGAGGATCATCTTGGCGGCCGGGGGCGTCTTGGTGATGAAGGTGAAGGAGCGGTCTTCGTAGACCGTGATCTCCACCGGGATGACCCAGCCACGCTGCGACTCGGTCGCGGCGTTGTAGGCCTTGCAGAACTCCATGATGTTGACGCCGTGCTGGCCCAGCGCGGGACCAACCGGCGGGGCCGGGTTGGCGGCACCGGCCTGGATCTGGAGCTTGATAAGCCCCGTGACCTTCTTCTTCTTGGGAGGCATTGCTCTCTCCGGGTCCTAGTGAGAGTTTTCAGCCAACCACCCGGTCGTCCGGATGGAGGCATACCGCACAACGATAACGGGTATCCGTGTGCGGCTAAAAACCGAGCAGGTCAGACAGGCTGCGAGAGCCCGTCTGACCTGTTCGGAAGTGCTTGTTCCAGAAAGTGCCGGAAGGGGCTAGTTCTTCTGGATCTGGTCGAAGCTGAGCTCGACCGGGGTCTCGCGACCGAAGATCTCGACGAGGCCCTTGACCTTCTTCGAGTCGGCGTTGATCTCGTTGATCGTCGCCTGCAGCGTCGCGAACGGGCCGTCGGTGACGGTGACCGAGTCGCCCACCTCGAAGTCCAGGACCTGGACCTCGAGCTTGCGGGACGGAGCCGGCTTGCCCTCGGCCTCGGCGGCCTCGCGGGCGGCCTTCTCCTCGGCCTCCGGGGCGAGCATCTTGACGATCTCGTCCAGGGTCAGCGGGTACGGGTCGTAGGCGTTGCCCACGAAGCCGGTGACACCGGGGGTGTTGCGGACGACGCCCCACGACTCGTTCGTCAGGTCCATGCGCACCAGCACGTAGCCGGGGAGCTTGTTCTGACGGATGGTCTTGCGCTCGCCGTTCTTGATCTGCGCGACCTCTTCCTGCGGCACCTCGGCCTGGAAGATGAAGTCCTCGACGTTCAGCGAGACGGCGCGCTGCTCGAGGTTGGTCTTCACGCGGTTCTCGTAACCGGCGTACGTGTGGATGACGTACCACTCGCCGGGCAGCGTGCGCAGTTCCTCGCGCAGGGCGACGATCGGGTCGACCGGCTCGGACTCCTCGGCGGCTTCCTCGTCGGACTCGGCCTCGGGGGCGTCCTCGTCGGACGGCTCGTCGGCGTCGTCCTCGAGGGACTCCTCGGCGGCTTCGACCTCGTCCTCGGCGTGCCCGTCAGCCTCAGTGGCTGCCTCGTCGTCAGCCTCGGCCTGGACCGTGTCCTCGGCGTGCTCGGCGTCCGCCGCCTCGACAATGTCGAGCTCGTCCTCAGCGGACTCGACGGGCTCGATCGCCTCGTTCAGGTTCGGGTCAGACACTGTGGCTGCTTCTTCCTGGATACATAGGGGTGGAACACGCGAATAGGGGCGCCGGGTACGGCGCCCTTCGCTCTCGGCTCAGCCGAAGATGTACTTGACGGCGTGGTTGAAGCCATAGTCAATCACGGTCACCAGACCGATCATGATGACGACGAACACAATCACCACGCTGGTGTAGGTGGTGAGCTGGTTCCGAGTCGGCCAGACAACCTTGCGGAGCTCCGCGACGATCTGGCGGTAGAAGAGCGCGAGACGGCCGAACGGGCCCTTCTTTCCGCGCTTGCCACCTTTACGGGGCTTCTTCTGGGACTCCGGCGCCTCATCCTGGGCATCAGGCATGTCGATGGAGCCCACGGCGTCCGTCACGCGTCCTCACCTGAATTCCGGGTCGTGGCCGTGCCGCGCCCGGTTGAGCCGCACGGCGGTGCATTTGCAGTACGTACATGCGCACACGTCCTGGCGAAGGAGTGTGTAGCAGGGCCGGAGGGACTTGAACCCCCAACCGCTGGTTTTGGAGACCAGTGCTCTACCAATTGAGCTACGACCCTTTGTCTGCCCCAACGTACCGCATCCTTCCGACTGCACGTTATCTGCCGGGAGAGAGCGGCCGGTGAAGGCCAACGAGCAGTGAGTGTACGTGCTCCACGGCCCTCCGTCGAACAGAAAGAAGCGGGCCGGTCGTTGATCGTCCGCGAAACCCGTGTGCCGGGCGGGTTTCCGGTCTGGAACGATGGGGTTATGAGCGCTGCTGCTACTCCTTCCCCCTCGCCCACCGAGCGCCGGGTCTCCGCCCGTGTCGGCGCGATCTCCGAGTCCGCGACCCTTGCCGTCGACGCCAAGGCCAAGGCCCTCAAGGCCGCCGGGCGTCCGGTCATCGGTTTCGGCGCGGGCGAGCCCGACTTCCCGACCCCGGACTACATCGTCGAAGCGGCCATCGAGGCCTGCAAGAACCCGAAGTACCACCGGTACACACCCGCCGGCGGTCTGCCCGAGCTGAAGGCCGCGATCGCCGCGAAGACGCTGCGCGACTCCGGCTACGAGGTCGACCCCTCGCAGATCCTGGTCACCAACGGCGGCAAGCAGGCCATCTACGAGGCCTTCGCCGCGATCCTCGACCCGGGCGACGAGGTCATCGTCCCGGCGCCGTACTGGACGACGTACCCCGAGTCGATCCGTCTCGCCGGTGGTGTCCCCGTCGAGGTCGTCGCCGACGAGACGACCGGGTACCGCGTCTCGGTGGAACAGCTGGAGGCGGCGCGCACCGAGCGCACCAAGGTCGTCCTGTTCGTGTCGCCGTCGAACCCGACGGGCGCGGTCTACAGCCAGGCCGACGCCGAGGCGATCGGCCGCTGGGCCGTCGAGCACGGCCTGTGGGTCCTCACCGACGAGATCTACGAGCACCTGGTCTACGGGGACGCCAAGTTCACGTCCCTGCCGGCGCTCCTGCCCGAGCTGCGCGACAAGTGCATCGTCGTGAACGGCGTCGCCAAGACGTACGCGATGACCGGCTGGCGCGTCGGGTGGATCGTCGGCCCGAAGGACGTCGTGAAGGCCGCGACCAACCTGCAGTCGCACGCCACGTCGAACGTGTCGAACGTCGCGCAGATCGCCGCGCTCGCCGCCGTGTCCGGTGACCTGACGGCCGTCGCGAAGATGCGCGAGGCCTTCGACCGTCGCCGCAAGACCATCGTGCGGATGCTGAACGAGATCGACGGTGTGCTCTGCCCCGAGCCCGAGGGCGCCTTCTACGCGTACCCGTCGGTGAAGGAGCTGCTCGGCAAGGAGATCCGCGGCAAGCGTCCGCAGGACTCCGTCGAGCTGGCCGCGCTGATCCTGGAGGAGGCCGAGGTCGCGGTCGTCCCGGGTGAGGCCTTCGGCACGCCGGGCTACCTGCGTCTGTCGTACGCCCTGGGCGACGAGGACCTGGTCGAGGGTGTCTCGCGGATCCAGAAGCTGCTCGCCGAGGCGCGCGACTGACGCGTCTTCCGCGTGGTGCGGGCCGCTTCCGGGATTCCCGGGGGCGGCCCGCTTTTCGTCCGGACCTTCGTCCGGACCTTGGGTCAGTTCTTCGGTCAGTTCTTCGGTCGGATCTTCGTTCGGGCAAGGCCACGAAGGGGGAAAGCCGCTTCCCGCGCGGCGGGTGTGTGCGGCAAGATCCTCGAATGGAGCGCGTACCACGTGATGTAAGGCAGCTGCCCAAGGCCCATCTTCATCTGCACTTCACCGGGTCGATGAGGCCCTCGACCCTGCTCGAACTGGCCGACAAGTACGGGGTCAGGCTGCCCGACGCCCTGACCGGGGCCGAGCCGCCGAAGCTGCGGGCCACCGACGAGCGCGGCTGGTTCCGCTTCCAGCGGCTGTACGACGCCGCGCGGTCCTGTCTGCGCGAGCCCGAGGACATTCGGCGGCTGGTGCGCGAGGCCGCGCTCGAGGATCTCGCGGACGGGTCGGGGTGGCTGGAGATCCAGGTCGACCCGACGTCGTACGCGCCGCGGCTCGGGGGGCTCATCCCGGCCCTGGAGGTCATCCTGGACGCCGTCGAGACCGCCTCGCGCGACACGGGTCTCGGCATGCGGGTCCTGGTGGCCGCGAACCGTATGAAGCATCCGCTGGACGCGCGCACTCTGGCCCGCCTCGCCGTGCGGTACGCGGACCGCGGCATCGTCGGCTTCGGGCTCTCCAACGACGAACGGCGGGGCATGGCGCGGGACTTCGACCGCGCGTTCGCCATCGCCAGGGAGGGCGGGCTCCTGGCCGCGCCGCACGGCGGCGAGCTGACCGGGCCCGCCTCCGTACGTGACTGTCTGGACGACCTGGAGGCGACGCGGATCGGGCACGGGGTGCGGGCCGCCGAGGACCCCCGGCTCCTGAAGCGTCTCGCGGACCGGCAGGTGACCTGCGAGGTCTGCCCGGCGTCCAATGTCGCGCTCGGCGTCTACGAGAAGCCGGAGGATGTACCCCTGCGCACTTTGTTCGAGGCAGGGGTGCCGATGGCGCTCGGCGCCGACGACCCGCTCCTGTTCGGCTCGCGTCTGGCCGCCCAGTACGAGATCGCGCGCCGTCACCACGACTTCGACGATGCCGAACTGGCCGAGCTGGCACGGCAGTCGGTGCGCGGTTCGGCGGCGCCGCAGGACATCAAGGCGAAGCTGCTGTCGGGGGTCGACGACTGGCTGACCGCCGCCCCCTGAGCAGTGCCGGTGCGTGTGTCACTCCGGCAGGGTCGACGTCCTGATCGCCAGCGGAACGTACTCGGGGTCGAACATCAGGTTCCACCGGTCCTCGCTGATGAGGGTGCCGTTCACCGCGAAGGCCGGGGTGCCGGGCGCCTTGTCGGCCTCGTAGGCCCTCTCTGAGGCGGTGACGAAGGAGCGGTACTTCATGCCCTTCACCGCCGCGTCGAACTCGGCGCCGCGCAGGCCCTTCACCCGCGAGGCCATGCGGAGGAGGAACGCGTCGGTGTAGCCGTCGGCGGTCTCCTCGGGCTGCTCCTGGAAGAGGAGGTCGTGGTACTCGACGAACTTCCCCTGTTCCAGCGCGGCCCGCAGCGCGTTGGCCGCCTTCTTCGAGCCCTTGCCGCCCAGCCGGTCGTCGAGGAACGACGCCAGGGTGTACTCGGACCTGACCTCGCCGTGGAGGGTCATCTTCCGCAGCGCGCCGGCGCCGCCGTCCTCCTCGAAGTCACGGCAGACGGGGCAGCGCAGGTCCTCGTAGAGCCGTACGACGGTGTCCGTCTTCGATGACCCGACGACGACCGTCGTGCCGTCGGCCGCGAGGTGTTCGGGCAGCTGCCCGGAGCTCGCGAACCGCTCGGGCTTCCTGGCGTCGCTCGCGTCCCCGCCGGACGCTCCCCGGCCGCACCCCGCAGCGAGTACTCCCGTCAGCACCGCCACCAGCACCGATATGGCGCCCCGGCGCCCTCTTCCACGCAGCATGATCTTGCCCCTCCCCTGAAAGAAGGGGGACTCTATGCGATCCCGGTGAGCAGGGTGCGGGCGAGGCCCGCGGCGAACTCGTCCAACGGCTGCGGGGGCTTGCGGTCGGGGGCCATGTCGTACGCGAACGCGCGCTGGGCGCAGGCTCCGAGGAGGAGTGACGCGGCGGCGTAGGTGTCGGCGTCGCGGCTGACGCGGCCCGCGTCCTGCTCGGATCTGAGGTAGGCGTCCAGACCCTGGATCGGGCGGTGGGGGCCCGTGCCCATCTCGCGCAGCGCCTCCTCATGACGGCGCTTGAGCTGGGGTTCCGCGTACAGGGAGGCGGCTATCGGGAAGGTCTGCTCGTAGAAGAGGGCGGCCTCGCGGGCGATCTCCGTGAGGTTCTCCTCGACGCTCTTCGCGCCCGGTTCCCTGGTGAGCTCGGTCAGGAGTGGTCCGAGCTTGGGCAGCCGCTCGCTGAGAACGGTCACGAACAGCTCTTCCTTGTTCGCGAAGTACTTGTAGAGCGCCGCTTCCGAACAGTCCGCCGCTTTGGCGATCTCCTTGGTGGTGGCGCGGGCGAGGCCGATGCTCAGCATGAGTTCATGGGCGGCGTCGACGATGCGGACGCGGGCCGGCTTCTGATGCATGCGGACTCCAACCGAGTTTGACGAGCAGGTGAGTATCCACTCACTCTAGTAGGTGAGTGAACACTTACCCACCCTAGGAGGTCTGCCATGAGGATCACTGCCTTCGGAGCGACCGGCGGTATCGGCCAGGAAATCGTCCGGCAGGCACTGGCATCGGGTCATCAGGTCACCGCGGTGGTCCGTGACCCCGCGCGGTTCACCGTGACGGGCGCGGACCTGGAGGTGTTCCGGGCGGATGTGCGGGACCTCGAGACGCTGCGCCCCGCGGTCGCCGGGCGGGACGCGGTCCTGTCCGGGCTCGGCGCCCGCAAGCGCGCGGACGCGGGCATCACGGCCGAGCTGACCCGGTCGGTGCTGGGCGCGGTGGAGGCCGAGGGCGTACGGCGTCTGCTCGTCGTCAGCGCGGCGCCGGTCGGCCCCGAGCCGGAGCGCTCACCGCTCCTCGACCGCGCCATGACCGGCGTCATCAGCTCGCTGCTCAAGCCCGTCTACGACGATCTGCGGGCCATGGAGGGCGAGCTCGCGGCCAGCGCCACGGACTGGACCTCCGTGCGCCCGCCGAAGCTCACGGACAAGCCGCTCACGGGCACGTACCGGACCGTGGTCGGCGGGAATCCGCGCAGCGGACGGAGCATCTCGCGGGCCGACGTGGCCCACGCGATGCTGGCGATGATCGACGACCCGGCGACGGTGAAGCAGGGCGTGGGGGTCGCCTATTAGCGGGTCGCCGGGTCAGAGACCCAGGGGGTCAGGGGGTCAGAGAGTCACGCCCACCGTGACCGGCTCGTTGACCAGGGTCACGCCGAAGGCGTCGTGGACGCCGGCCACGACCTCGCGGGCGAGCGCGAGGAGGTCGTCGGTGGTCGCCTCGCCGCGGTTGGTGAGGGCGAGCGTGTGCTTGGTGGAGATACGCGCGGGCCCGCTGCCGTAGCCCTTGCTGAAGCCCGCCTTGTCGATGAGCCAGGCCGCCGAGGTCTTCACGCGGGCCTCGCCGGCCGGGAAGGCGGGCGGGGCGGTGCCGGGGCCGAGACGATCCGCCACGCGCGCGTGGAAGGCGGCGAACTCCTCCTCGGTCAGGATCGGGTTGGTGAAGAACGACCCGGCCGACCAGGTGTCGTGGTCCTCGGGGTCGAGCACCATGCCCTTGCCCGCGCGCAGCTTCAGGACGGTCTCGCGGGCGAGGGCCGCGGGGACCCGGTCGCCCGCCTCGACACCGAGGGTGCGGGCGGTCTCGGGGTACTTGATGGGCGCGCTCATGCCGCCCGCGTCCTCGAGCCCGAACCGCACCCGCAGCACCACGAAGCGGTCGGGATCCGCCTTGAAACGGCTGTGCCGGTACGAGAACGCGCACTCCTCGTTCGAAATGGTGACCGTCTCGTCGGCCCTCCGGTCGTACGCGATCACTTCGGTGATCGTCGACGAGACCTCCT
The DNA here is from genome assembly GCF_055760475.1 of Streptomyces sp. DS1-CR2. NCBI lineage: Bacteria > Bacillati > Actinomycetota > Actinomycetes > Kitasatosporales > Streptomycetaceae > Streptomyces > Streptomyces sp. DS1-CR2. The sequence continues at coordinate 5,221,978 of NZ_CM147085.1, read as the reverse complement.
GGCCGTACGCGCCCACGTTCTGGATCGGCGTGGCGCCGGCGGAGCCCGGGATTCCGGCGAGGCACTCGATACCCGCGAGACCGGCCTCGACGGTGCGGGCGACCGCGTCGGTCCACACCTCGCCGGCCGCGAGCTCAAGGTTCGTACCGTCGAGCGAGAAGCCCTTCGTGGCGATCCGCAGGGCGGTGCCCGCGAAGCCCTTGTCGCCGATGACCAGGTTGCTGCCACCGCCGACGATCAGCAGCGGGACGCCCGCCGCGTCGGCCTCACGGACGGCGGCGATCACCTCGTCGTCGGTCGTCGCCGTCAGCAGCCGGGCCGCGGGGCCACCGAGACGGAAGGTGGTCAGGGGGGCGAGGGGGGCGTCGTGGAGTTCCTGCACGCGCTCAAGAGTACGAGAACGGCCCCGCCGGTCGTGGCGGGGCCGTTCGTCTCCTTCAATACCTGGCACGTTCCATAGCTGGCGAGTCTTCTCCTTCGACACCTGGCGAGCTCACCTCACGGCTCACGTCAGGCGCCGCAGCGCCTCCGCCCAGTCGAGCGGCAGCTCGTCCGTGGTGGTCTGCCAGCGCACGAACTTCGCGTCCTTCATCTGTGAGCGCAGACCACCAGCCGTCGGGCCGTGGGGCGCCGAGCCCGCGAAGCGCTTCAGCGCGTCGGGCGACTCCCAGGCGGACAGGGTCCAGAAGGTCCGCCGCAGGGGCGCCGCCTTCACGGAGGCTCCGTACGCGCCGGGCGCCATGCTCACCTGGCGCCAGACAGAGGGGGTCTTCGCGAAGAAGCGGAGGGCTCCCCACAGGGTGCGGGTCTCGAAGCGGGAGGCCATGACGTGGGCCTCGGCGCCGGCGGGCGGGGTGTTCGGGACGGTCCAGGGCAGTGTGGGCATGATGGGCTCCTTCGAAGAGTGCCGGTTCGATGCGGGGCGATCTCAGTTCGAGGCGGTCTCCAGGACAGGGGCGGATCGGGGCTCGGGCTCGCTCCTGGGGCTCTCGGCCGCGCGCCGGCGGGAGGGGATGAACAGGGCCGCGGCTCCGGCGACGGCCACCGTGGCCGCGCCCACCCACAGCGCGGGCCGGATGCCGTCCACGAAGGTCTGCGCGGAGTCGTAGCCGCCCTGCGCCGCGAAGATCGACGACATCACGGCGATACCGAGTGCTCCGCCCACCTCGCGCAGCGCGTTGTTCGCGCCGGACGCGATGCCCTGCTCCTGCGGGCGGACGCTGGACATGACCAGGTTGGACGCGGGGGCGAAGTAGAGGGACATCCCGATGCCGTTGATGATCAGGGCGGGCAGCTGCGCGGTGTACGAGGCGTCGGCGGCGACCACGGAGGCGTAGTAGGCGAGCCCCGCGGCCTGGAGGAAGAGGCCGGTGGCGACGACCAGGCGGCCGCCGATCCGGTCGGACAGGTACCCCGCGATCGGCGAGACGAGCATCGGCATGCCGGTCCAGGGCAGCATCCGCAGGCCCGCCTCGGTGGGCGAGTAGCCGAGGACGCCCTGCATGTACTGGCTGAGCAGGAAGATCGAGCCGAACATCCCGAGGAACATCAGCAGGCTGGCCGCGTTGATCCCGGCGAAGGCGCGGGAGCGGAAGAGGCGCATCGGCAGCATCGCGTTCCTGGCGCGGGTGCCGTGCAGCGCGAAGGCGACGAGCAGGGCGCCGCCGGCGAACAGGCCCAGCAGGACGAGTCCGCTGGTCCAGCCGTCGCGGGGCGCGCGGACCAGGGCGTACACGATGCCGAAGAGGCCGCTGCTGGCGAGCACCGTGCCGACCAGGTCGAGCCGGGCGCCGGTGCCGTACGACTCGCTGAGGCGCAGCCGGGCGAGCGGTAGAAGAGCGAGGCCGAGCGGGACGTTCAGCCAGAAGATCCAGTGCCAGGAGACGTGCTCGGTGAGGCTGCCGCCGATCAACGGCCCGCTCGCGACGGCGAGCCCGTTGACGGCGCCCCAGATCCCGTACGCCATCCCGCGCTTCGCCGCCGGGACGGCCGCGGTGAGCAGGGTGAGGGTCAGCGGCATCGTGATCGCGGCGCCGACGCCCTGGACCGCGCGGGCGGCGATCAGCGAGTCGATGCCGGGTGCCATGGCCGCGGCGGCGGACGCGCCGGTGAAGACGGTGAGGCCGACGAGGAAGAGCCGGCGGCGGCCGAACCGGTCACCCAGGGCCGCGCCGAACATCAGCAGCACGGCGAAGGTGAGCGTGTAGGCGCTGACCGTCCACTCCAGGTCGTCGAGCGCGCCGCCGAGGTCCTTGCGGATGGAGGGCAGCGCGGTGGTGACGACGAGGTTGTCGAGGGCCGCCATGAATCCGGCGACGCTGGTGATGACGAGGGCCCAGACGGCTCCCCCGCGGCGTGCTGTCTGCTGTGACATCGTTCCCCCAGAACGGTGGCTAGTTATTGATCACTAACTTTCATGGGCGGGAAGAGGCCAGGAACCTCCACGGACACCCACCCCTGATTCCCCGTGCTCAGTTGCTGACTACCGCTAGTGCTCCAGGCGCCCCTCGGTGCGAGCCGATGGATACAGCCCTTCCCAGATCCGGTGCTCCGGGGGGAACCCCATGGAGACCAGGACATTGATCAGCATCCCGTAGGCCATGAAGGTCGTCGTCTCGTTCACGTCCGCCCCCAGGGGCAGATGCGCCGCGTCCCAGAGCTTCATCCACTCGGCGCGGACCGCCTCGCCGAACTCGTGGTCACCGGCCGCCTCGGCGGCGGCGACCGCGACGTACACCTGCATCTGCATCATGAGCCGCTCGGGATCCTTGGCGATGACGTCGGTGTACGCGTTCGCCATGGCGTCCAGGGCTTCCTCGCCCTCCAGCCCTTCGGCGGCCTCGGCGAAGAGCCGCGTCGCGTCCTGCACGCAACGGGTCGCCGCCGCAAGGAAGATGGCCTTCTTTCCCGGGAAGAGCCGGAACAGATACGGCTGCGAGACACCCACCCGCTTGGCGATCGCCTCAGTAGAGGTGCCGTAGTAACCCCCCCTGGCGAACTCGCTCATCGCCGCGCGAATGACGCTCTCACGTCGCTCGTCTGCGCTCATCCTGACCATGGGATTAAGTTAGTGGTCAATCACTACCTATGTCAACCGCCACATCTCGGCTGCCGCGAAGGCGTACGCGCCTTGATGCCTACGAGTAATGCGGGTCCTGATGCCTACGACTAATGCGTGTCCTGATACCTACGAGTAAGGGGCACCCCGCAATGGTGCCCCTTACTCAGGTTCCTACGGAGCAGCCGTTACGCCAGCTGCACAACCGCCCGCGACATGCCGAGCACTTTCTGGCCCGCGCTCGTCGCGACGAGGTCGACGCGGACGCGGCCGTCGTCGAGCTTGGCGGCGACCTTGCCGCTGACCTCGATCGTCGCGCCCTTGTCGTCGTTCGGGACGATGACGGGCCTGGTGAAGCGCACGCCGTACTCCACGACGGCGGCCGGATCGCCGACCCAGTCGGTCACGACGCGGATCGCCTCGGCCATGGTGAACATGCCGTGGGCGATGACGTCCGGGAGCCCGACCTCGACCGCGAACTTCTCGTTCCAGTGGATCGGGTTGAAGTCACCGGAGGCGCCCGCGTACTGCACGAGCGTGGCGCGGGTCACGGGGAACGTCTGGGCCGGCAGCTCCGTGCCGATCTCCACATCCGCGTACTGAATCGTCGTCGTCATGGTCACGCCTCCTCGGCCGCGCGCGACACGAGCTTGGTGTAGGCGGTCACGATGTGCTCGCCGGCCTCGTCGTGGACCTCGCCGCGGATATCCAGGATGTCGTTGCCCGCCAGGGACTTGATCGCCTCGATCGTCGAGGTCACGGTGAGCCGGTCACCGGCGCGCACCGGGCGCGTGTACGCGAACTTCTGGTCGCCGTGCACGACGCGGCTGTAGTCGAGACCCAACTGCGGGTCCTCGATCACCTGGCCCGCGGCCTTGAACGTGATGGCGAACACAAAGGTCGGCGGAGCGATCACATCGGGGTGGCCGAGCGCCTTGGCCGCCTCCGGATCGACGTAGGCGGGATTGGTGTCCCGCACCGCCTCCGCGAATTCACGGATCTTCTCCCGGCCGACCTCATAGGGGTCGGTGGGCGGGTAGGACCGTCCCACGAAGGACTGGTCGAGCGCCATGGACTCGGCACCTCCTGGATTTGCACTGTTGCCGGATGTTGCCGGATCTTACGGCCGGCCGCCCGCACGCGATAACGACATGAGGCCGCCCCCTCGGAAGGGGACGGCCTCATGTACGAGCCTGAGTCAGCGCGTTTCGCGGTGCGCCGTGTGCTGGTTGCAGCGCGGGCAGTGCTTCTTCATCTCAAGACGGTCCGGGTCGTTACGCCGGTTCTTCTTGGTGATGTAGTTCCGCTCCTTGCACTCCACGCAGGCCAGCGTGATCTTCGGGCGGACGTCGGTGGCAGCCACGTGAGTGCTCCTTGGACGGACGGTTGACGGATGAACGCATGAATAGTAGCCGACCGGAGGACCGACCCCACAATCGGCTACTGTGTGTAGCGGTGACCGGACTTGAACCGGTGACACAGCGATTATGAGCCGCTTGCTCTACCGACTGAGCTACACCGCTTTGATGCGATGCCCCTCACCCGAAGGTGAGGGAACTTCACACCAGAGCCCCAATACGGAATCGAACCGTAGACCTTCTCCTTACCATGGAGACGCTCTACCGACTGAGCTATTGGGGCGAGCGATGAAGACATTACACGCTCGCCCGCCGATCGCCCAAATCCGTTTCGCGGGCGCCCCCAGGGGCAGGACCACGGCCGTTCCGGAGCCGCAACAACCGCCCACGACCGCCTCATCGGCACCACGCACCACACCAGTACGACTATTGCGCTCCTCCGCGAAGCGGGCCTGCCACAGCTCTAGGCTCGACCCGCGCTGCGTGATCTTGTACGCCCCTTCCGGCCCGCCTCCGGTCCGGGGCGGCCCCCGCCCACGCGGCCGCCGCCCCCGAACTCCAGGAGCGCGATGCCCGACAGCCAGCCGCAGCACCCCCGCTCCCCCGGCAACGACTCCGCCGCCGAGAGCACCGCCCTCCTCCTGTGCGGCGGCCGGCTCACCGACGGCCGGACCGTGGACGTGCGGCTCGACGACGAGCGCATCGAGGCCGTCGGCACGGCCGGCAGCCTCACCGCCCCCTCCGCGCGCGTGGACCTCGGCGGCTACCTCCTGCTCCCTGCCCCCGCCGAACCCCACGCCCATGGCGACACGGCGCTGTCCGAGGAGACGGAGGGGCCGGTGTCGTACGACGGGCCCGACGTGCAGCGGCGGGCCACCGAGGCGGCGCTGCTCCAGCTCGGGCACGGGGCCACCGCGCAGCGCGCGCATGTGCGGATCGGGGATTTGCAGGGCCTCGGCCCGATGGAGGCGGTGCTCCAGGCGTGGCGGTCGCTGCGCGGCCTGGCCGATCTGCGGACCGTGGCGATGCCCCGGCTCCTGACGGGCCTCGCGGGGGCCGACGGCCTGTCGATGCTGCGGGACGCGGTGAAGATGGGCGCGTCCGCGGTGGGCGGGTGCCCGGATCTCGACCCCGACCCGGCCGGCTACGTGGAGGCGGTCCTCGAGGTCGCGGCGGAGCACGGCTGCGCGGTGGATCTGCATACGGACGGCGGTGATCCGGCACGGCTCGGGCGGATCGCGACGATGGCCGGAGGGCTGCGGCCCGGCGTCACGATCGGGCCGTGCGGCGGGCTCGGACGGCTGCCGCGCGAGGTCGCCGCACGCACCGCAGACCGACTCGCCGCCGCGGGCGTCACGGTGGTCTGCCTGCCGCAGGGCGGCTGCGCGGGCGTCGACCGTCGCGGCACGGCTCCCGTACGGCTCCTGCGTGCGGCCGGCGTGCGGGTCGCGGCGGGCAGCGGGGCGCTGCGCGACATGGCGAACCCGGTGGGGCGCGGCGATCCGCTGGAGGCCGCGCACCTGCTGGTCTCGCGCTACGGGCTGCGCCCCGAGGAGGCGTACGACTGCGTCAGCGGGGCTGCGCGGGCAGCGCTCGGGCTGCCCGAGGTGCGGGTGGAGGCGGGCTTCCCCGCGGAGCTCATCGCCGTGCGCGGCGACCGGCTCGCGGGTGCGCTCTCACTCGCGTACAGCCGGATCGTGGTGCACCAGGGGCGGGTGGTGGCGCGCGTCAGTGCGGTGCGGGAGTACTGCGACTCGTCGGCGCTCGATCTGCCGCGGCAGGGGCGAGCGGGGATGCCGATGGAGGGGGGCGGCTGCGGGCAGGAGTGAAAGGGCCCGCCCGCACACGGGACCCCTTGACTCCTGTTCAGCCCATCTGCCGCCCTCACCCGGGGCATTGACCAACTGTCAGTAGCCGCCCATCGAGGTACCCATCATGAACGGGTTGCCGCCCGCGAGCTCGCCGAGCGGGACCTCGGTCGCGCTGGACGGGGCGCTGATGTCGCCCGCCTTGCCGAACTTGAGCACCAGCGGGACCTTGGCGCCCTTCTTGCCGTCGGCGAGGGTCGCAAGGTCGAAGGAGATCTTCGACAGCGTGCCGTTGGTGAGGGAGAAGTCGACGGCCACCTTCTTGGCAGGGGCGCCCTTGAGGTCCTTGGCGGTGGGAAATCCGGCGCCGGGCGGCAGTTCGTCCTTCAGGGGGCCGAGCTTGTCGAAGAGGTCCGTCAGGAGCTCGCGGAAGGACGCCTTGGCGACGATCCGCTCCGTGCCGTCCTTGGTGCCGGCGCTGCGGAGCGTGACGTCGTCGGCGATGACGCCGCGCAGGGCCTTGAGGACCTTCCGCTGGGTGCGCTCGTCCACGCCGCCGGAACCCTTGGGACCCTCGCCTGAAGCGTTCTTCCTGGCGTCCGAGACATCCACCTTGACCCACTCGCCTTCGAGGGCCTTCGCGAGCCCCTCCTCGCCCTTCGGGAGGTCCCTCGGCGAGGGGAGAGGGAAGCCCATGAGCTGCGACGTCTTCTGCATGTCGAGGCGGAAGTAGACGAAGTCTCCGGCGAGCCGGTACTCGGCCAGGGTGCCGCCCTGGACCGACACCTTCGCGCCCATCCCGACAAAGTCCTTCTCGCCCGATTCGGACAGCGGCTTCTTCGACCGTACGGAGAAGGTGACGTGGGCACCGGCGAACGCCTTGGCGACCGTCGGCGGCACGGCCTCGTCGCCCTGTCCGCCGGCCAGCTCCATGAGCGCGTCCGGCTTCGCGTCGAGGCCCAACTCGAAGGACAGCGACTTCTGTTCGCCGAGCTTGTCGGCGGCCTTGTCGATCTTCTGACCGGCCGTCAAGTTCTCGACGGTGCCGCAGGCGGAGGTGGTCGCGAGCAGCAGGGCGGCGCAGCCGGCCGCGGTGAGGGTGGTGGTACGTATGGCGCTGATGTCTGTCTCCCGCAGAGGTCCGATGAGAGGCCCGGCGGCCGTCGGCGGCACGGGTCGCTGATGAGACCCACGAGGCACCCGCAAGGTTGCGCGGCGAACGGGGGCGGCCCGGCGTACGGTCGGAAACATGCGCATTGTCATCGCTGGTGGTCATGGTCAGATCGCGCTGCGGCTCGAGCGTCTGCTCGCCGCACGCGGAGACGAGGTCGCGGGCATCATCCGCCGCGCCGAGCAGGCGGACGACCTGCGGGAGGCCGGGGCCGAGCCCCTGGTGTGCGACCTGGAATCGGCGTCCGTGGAGGAGGTCGCCGGGCTTCTGGAGGGCGCGGACGCGGCGGTGTTCGCGGCCGGCGCGGGGCCGGGCAGCACGGCCGGACGCAAAGACACGGTGGACCGCGGGGCGGCCGTGCTGTTCGCGGACGCGGCGGAGCGGGCCAGGGTCCGGCGGTACGTCGTGGTGTCGTCGATGGGCGCGGACCCGGCCCATCAGGGTGACGACGTCTTCGACGCGTATCTGCGGGCCAAGGGCGAGGCGGACGTGTCAGTGCGGGCCCGGTCCGGCCTGGACTGGACGATCCTGCGTCCCGGGATGCTCACGGACGACGCGGGCACCGGACTCGTTCGCCTGGAGGCGTCCACCGGGCGGGGGCCGGTGCCGCGGGACGATGTGGCGGCGGTGCTCGCGGAGCTGGTGGACACGCCCGCCACCGCGGGGCTGACGCTGGAGCTGATCTCCGGGTCGACGCCGGTGATGGTGGCAGTCAAGTCGGTCGCCGGGAACTGAGCGCGGTTCAGAAGAGCGGGAGCTGGCCGGGCGCTGTCGGGACCACGTAGCCGTCGAGGAACGGCTGCGCGGCGCCGAGCTGCGCGAGCCTGCGGGAGCCGGGGCAGGACACGAGTTCGCCCGCGCTGCGGGCCCCGGGCGGGTCGTGGCGGGCGAAGCGGCCGGCCACGACGGCGATGTCGCGGCGGCACTCGGGGCAGTTTCTGCGGCGAGACGCCGACGGTACGGACATGGGGATCAGTCTGCGCCACGGGGTGTCCGAGGATCCGAAGAAGCCCCCTCCGGACGGCGATGTCACGGTCGGGGCTTCCCCGGGGGCTTCCCTGGAGCTTCCCCGGGGGGTTCCCGCCATGCGGCGGCGCCGGGCACAGCCTGCCTCGTCCACGCCTCGTCCACGCCTCGTCCCGGCGCATCCCGCGCCCCCTGGTCCCCCGGGCACCCCCAGTAGGGTGGGCGCGACAACACCTCATGAACCGGAGCAAGGAGCAGACGTGAGCGAGTCGGCGTCTAACGACCTGCAGCAGGAGATCGCCCGGGAGCTCCAGGTCGCCGAGACCTTCGAGCCCGAGCGTGAGATCGAGCGGCGGGTGGCCTTCCTCACCGAGCGGCTGACCTCTGCCGGCCTGCGCTCCCTCGTGCTCGGCATCAGCGGCGGTGTCGACTCCACCACCGCCGGGCGGCTGTGCCAGCTCGCCGTGGAGCGGGCCCGGGCCGCCGGACACGAGGCGCGGTTCTACGCGATGCGGCTGCCCTACGGGATTCAGGCCGACGAGCACGACGCCCAGCTCGCGCTCTCCTTCATCCGGGCCGACCACGTACTGACCGTGGACATCAAGCCCGCCAGCGACGCCGCGCTCGAGGCCGCACTGGCCGCCGCCGTGAGCTTCCGCGACGAGGGCCACCAGGACTTCGTGCACGGCAACATCAAGGCCCGGCAGCGCATGGTCGCACAGTACGCGGTGGCCGGCGCGCACAACGGCCTGGTTGTCGGCACCGACCACGCCGCCGAGGCCGTCTCCGGCTTCTTCACGAAGTTCGGCGACGGCGCCGCCGACCTGGTCCCGCTGACCGGCCTGACCAAGCGCCGGGTGCGCGCCGTCGCGGAATCGCTGGGGGCGCCCGTCGAGCTGGTATGGAAGGTCCCCACGGCCGACCTGGAGACCCTCGACCCGGGCAAGGCCGACGAAGACGCGCTCGGGGTCACCTACGACGACATCGACGACTTCCTGGAGGGCAAGCCGGTCGACGGGCGGGCCTTCGAGACGATCGTCCACCGCTACCGCCTCACCGACCACAAGCGCCAACTCCCCATCGCGCCCTAGAGGGCTCTGTGTGGGGGCCGTGTAGGTACGAGACCGTCTGAGATCGCTTGAGACGGCCTGAGCCCGCCTGTTCAACGCGGTCTCGTACCCCTCGCGCACGGGGCCCGGAATACAAAGAACCCCCTCCGAACTGCGTTTCCGCAGTTCGGAGGGGGTTCTCCACCATGTGGCGGCGCCAGGATTCGAACCTGGGAAGGCTGAGCCGGCAGATTTACAGTCTGCTCCCTTTGGCCGCTCGGGCACACCGCCATGGGTTTGCTGCTTTGGATCTCCGCTGTGGGGCGGTGCTCCGTGGCAACGACGTAAACGATACCTGATGGACGGGGGTGCTTCGCCACCCGATTGATCGGCACCCGGGGGCGGGGTGGTGGCTAGGCTTTGCGGATGCGGCCCAGGGAGCCAGGGCCGTGGATGACGCATCCAGACGCAAGCCGTTTCACCACCCGATACAAGGAGCCACAGGACATGGCCGACTCCAGTTTCGACATCGTCTCGAAGGTCGAGCGGCAGGAGGTCGACAACGCCCTCAACCAGGCCGCCAAGGAGATCTCGCAGCGCTACGACTTCAAGAACGTCGGCGCCTCGATCTCGTGGTCCGGCGAGAAGATCCTGATGGAGGCGAACTCCGAGGACCGCGTCAACGCGATCCTCGACGTCTTCCAGACCAAGCTGGTCAAGCGCGGGATCTCGCTGAAGGCGCTGGACGCGGGAGAGCCGCAGCTCTCCGGCAAGGAGTACAAGATCTTCGCCTCCATCGAGGAGGGCATCTCGCAGGACAACGCCAAGAAGGTCGCGAAGCTCATCCGTGACGAGGGCCCCAAGGGGGTCAAGGCACAGGTCCAGGGCGAGGAGCTGCGAGTCAGCTCGAAGAGCCGCGACGACCTCCAGGCCGTGCAGGCGCTGGTCAAGGGCCACGACTTCGACTTCGCGCTGCAGTTCGTGAACTACCGGTAAGAACAGCAGGTCAGGACAGCGGGTTACCGCAACTGTCACTGAAGCAGGGGGAATTGCCCTGACGTGATGGTCTGCCGCCGCTCCCGGTGCGAGGCCGGTGGGACTGGAGTCCCACCGGCCACAAGGCACTGGAGGTTGTTGCTGCGGCAGAACCCACACGGTCAGCGCAGGTTCCACCCTCGACGTCCGGGGGCGGACGTCCGGCATACGCCCCCGGCTACCGCGATGCGAACGGCTGGTCCGTGCGGACGATTTCGCGGCCGAGCGGCATCAGGGAGACCGGGATCAGCTTGAAGTTGGCGATGCCCAGGGGGATGCCGATGATCGTGATGCACTGCGCGATGCCCGTCACGATGTGGGCGAGGGTGAGCCACCAGCCGGCCAGGACCAGCCACAGCACGTTCCCGATACAGGACGGGGCGCCCGCGTCCTGGCGCTCGACCGTCGTATAGCCGAACGGCCACAGCGCGTACACGCCGATCCTGAACGCCGCGATGCCGAACGGGATTCCAATGATCGTGATGCAGAGGATCAGGCCCGCGACCATGTAGCCGAGGAACAGCCAGAAGCCGCTCAGCACTAGCCAAATGATGTTGAGGATTGTCTTCACGAGTGACGACCTGCCATCTGCTCGAGCCGGGCGATGCGCTCCGCCATGGGCGGATGCGTGGAGAACATCTTGGACATGCCCTGCCCGGGACGGAAAGGGTTCGCAATCATCATGTGGCTTGCGGTCTCGATCCGCGGCTCCGGGGGCAGGGGCAACTGCTTCGTGCCCGCGTCGAGTTTGCGCAGGGCGCTCGCCAGGGCCAGCGGGTCGCCGGTGAGCTGGGCGCCCGACGCGTCCGCCTCGTACTCCCTGGACCGGCTGATGGCGAGCTGGATGACCGTGGCCGCGAGCGGGCCCAGGATCATGATCATCAACATGCCGAGCAGGCCCGGGCCGTCGTCGTCGCTCGACCGGCCGATGGGGATCAGCCAGGCGAAGTTGACCAGGAACATGATCACCGAGGCGAGGGCGCCGGCGACCGACGAGATCAGGATGTCGCGGTTGTAGACATGGCTCAGCTCGTGCCCGATGACACCGCGCAGCTCGCGCTCGTCGAGGATCCGCAGGATGCCTTCGGTGCAGCACACCGCGGCGTTACGCGGATTGCGTCCCGTCGCGAAGGCGTTGGGGGCTTCCGTCGGCGAAATGTACAGACGGGGCATCGGCTGGCGGGCCTGCGTCGACAGCTCGCGCACCATGCGGTAGAGCGCAGGGGCCTCGAACTCGCTCACGGGGCGCGCGCGCATCGCGCGCAGGGCCAGCTTGTCGCTGTTCCAGTACGCGTACGCGTTCGTCGCGAGGGCGATGCCGAGGCCCACGATCAGCCCCGTACGACCGAAGAAGCTGCCGATGACGATGATGAGGGCGGACAGTCCCCCGAGGAGTACGGCGGTCTTCAGCCCGTTGTGCCGGCGGTGCACGGTACGCCCTCCATGTGGTGCGGCAGGGGAACCCTCTGCTTGCTGGTGCTGGGTGCTTCCACGGTCCAGTGGACCCTCCCGTACTGGTCAACGCCAGACGAGGAGGACGAGTTCCCTTGTGCGCGCGGAGGGTGCGTGGGCCGTACGGGTGGGACGGTGCCCCGCCGGCGGGGGTCAGCGCTGTTCGGGGAGCCCGGCGAGCGCGAGGGCCTCGGGGTCGGCCTTGAGCTCGCTGGTGCAGTGGGAGCAGCGGGTGGCGACCGCGGGAATCTGGCTGAAACAGCGCGGGCAGTCGCGCAGGGCGGCCTTGATGTCGACCGGCTTGCCGCGGTCGAGGCGGGTCTGGAGCTTCATCATCGGGACGACGACGAGGAAGTAGAGCACCGCGGCAGTGATCACGAAGGCGATCGCCGCGGAGACGAACTTGCCGTACGGGAAGTCCGTGCCCTCGACCTGGAAGTGCGCCTTGCTGAAGTCGCCGGTCGAGCTCGTCGCGAGGCCGATGAGCGGGGCGATGAACGCCGTGCTGAAGCCCGTGACGACGGCGGTGAAGGCGGAACCGACGGCGAGGCCGATCGCCATGGTCACGATGTTCCCGCGAAGGATGAAGTCCTTGAACCCGCTCAGCACGGCAGTGTCTCCCTGGTGTACGACGTTTGGGGGGTCGCTATGAGGGTGCCTAGAAGAGGCCCGTCGAGGCAAAACGGAGCACCATCTGAGGTGCGCCCGACAGGACGACCCCGATGACGGCGGTGAGCCCGATCGCGGCGGTGAGCGGGGCCGGAATCCGCTGTACCGCCTGCTCGCCCTCGGTGGAGCGGAACAAGGTCGCCGTCCACTGAAGGTAGTAGTAGAGGGCGATCACGACGTTGACGGCCATGACGACGGCGAGCCAGCCGAGGCCCGCGTCGACGGCCGCAGAGAAGACGGTGACCTTCGCGAAGAGGCCGATGATGCCGGGCGGCAGGCCCGCGAGGCAGAGCAGGAAGAAGCCGAGGACCAGGGCGGCCAGCGGCCGTGACCGGTACAGCCCGCGGTAGTCGCTGATGCGGTTCAGGGGCTTCGTGCGGGCGACGAGTGCGGCCACGGCGAAGGCGCCGAGGTTCACGGCGGCGTACATGAGGGCGTACGCGACGGTGGAGCCGATGGCCTTGTCGGCGTCCTTGGAGTAGGCGGCCGCCGCGATCGGGACGAGGAGGTAGCCGGCCTGGCCCACCGAGGACCAGGCGAGCAGGCGTACCGCGCTGTACGCGCGCGTGGCCTGCTGGCGCAGGGCCGCCACGTTGCCCACGGTCATGGTGAGCGCGGCCAGCGCGGCCAGCGCCGGACCCCACACGTCGGCGTAGGACGGGAAGGCGACGACGGTGACGAGGATGATCCCGGAGAAGCCGACCGCCTTCCCGATCACCGACAAGTAGGCGGCGATCGGGAGGGGGGCTCCTACGTAGGTGTCGGGCACCCAGAAGTGGAAGGGGGCGGCGGCGGTCTTGAAGGCGAAGCCGACGAGAGTGAGGGCGACGCCCGCCTGGGCCAAGGTGTGGAACTGCCCGTCGACGTGCGTGAGGGCGGTGGCGATCCTCGTGAGGTGCAGGGTGCCCGTCGTCGCGTAGACGAAGCTCACGCCCAGGAGGGTGACCGCGGTCGCCGTGACCGAGGACAGGAAGAACTTCAGGGCCGCTTCGGAGGAGCGCCGGTCGTCACGCTTGATGCCGACGAGGGCGAACGCCGGCAGGGACGCCACTTCCAGGGCGACGACGAGGGTGGCCAGGTCGCGCGAGGCGGGCAGCAGGGCGGCGCCCGCGGCGGAGGACAGGAGCAGGAACCAGAACTCCCCCTCGGGGAGCGCCCTGGGCGTGTTCTTCGCGTCCTTGATGCCGGTGACGGACAGCAGCGCGGTCAGCAGGGCGCCGGCCAGGACGAGAAACTGGATGACGAGCGTGAAGTGGTCGGCTGTGTAGCTGCACGCGGCCTGCTCGCCCTTGAGCGTCTTGAGGCAGAAGGTCGAGCGGTCGCCGTCCAGGAGCGGCAGCAGCGCGAGCGCGGCGGCGGCGAGGCCCGCGACGGAGACCCAGCCGAGCAGCGCCTTCCTGCGCTCGCCGAGGAACAGGTCCGCGATGAGCACCACGAGGGCGACGACCGCCGCGATGGTGGGCGGCGCGATCGCGAGCCAGTCGACGGACTGGACGAGGGACGCCACGGACGGCGCGGCGACGGCGGTCACTGGATGCCTCCTGCGAGGAGCTTCTGCACGGCCGGGTCGGTGAGGCCGATCAGGGCCGCGGGCCAGAGCCCGCCGACGACGGTGAGGGCGACGAGCGGGGTCCAGGCGGCGAACTCGTAGCCCTGGACGTCGGCGAGCTTCGGCGTCTCGGCCTCGTGCGGGCCCATGCAGACCCGGCGGACGACGGCGAGCATGTACGCGGCGGTGAGCAGGGTGCCGAACGCGGCGATCGCCATGAACGTGAGGAACGCGGGGCGGCTCAGGTCGGCGGCCGGCTTGAACGCCCCGAACAGGGCGAGCATCTCGCCCCAGAACCCGGCGAGGCCCGGCAGCCCGAGGGACGCCACGGCGGCGAAGGCGAGGAGGCCGCCGAGGCGGGGCGCCTTGCCGTAGAGCGCCATGCCGCCCTGCTGGGCAAGTGTGTCCAGGTCCGTGCTGCCCGTGCGGTCCTTGAGGGCGCCGACGAGGAAGAACAGCAGGCCGGTGATGAGGCCGTGGGCGATGTTCGCGAAGAGCGCGCCGTTGACGCCGGTCGGGGACATCGTCGAGATGCCGAGCAGGACGAAGCCCATGTGCCCGACGGACGAGTACGCGATGAGGCGCTTGAGGTCGCCCTTGGCGCCGGGCCGTGCGAGAGCCAGGCAGGCCAGGGATCCGTAGATGATCCCCACGACGGCGAACGCGGCGAGGTACGGCGCGAAGGTGTGCATGCCGTCGGGCGTGACCGGCAGCAGGATCCGCACGAACCCGTACGTGCCCATCTTCAGCAGCACGCCGGCGAGGAGGACCGAGCCGACGGTGGGCGCGGCGGTGTGGGCGTCGGGCAGCCAGCTGTGCAGCGGCCACATCGGCGTCTTGACGGCGAGCCCGATCCCGATCGCCAGAACGGCGGTGACCTGCACGGACGTGCTCAGGCCCCGGCCATTGTCAGAGGCGAGTGCCACCATGTCGAATGTGCCGGACTTGAGTCCGATGAGGAGGAGGCCGAGCAGCATCACGACGGAGCCGAGGAGCGTGAAGAGGATGAACTTCCAGGCCGCCTTGGCCCGTTGCTCACCGCCCCAGCGGGCGATGAGGAAGTACATCGGGATGAGGACCATCTCGAAGGCGAGGAAGAACAGCAGCAGATCGAGCACGGCGAAGGTCGCGAGGGTGCCGGACTCGAGGACGAGGATCAGCGCGACAAATGCCTTGGGGGACGGGCCCGTTGGCATTTTGAAAAGGCTGTACAGCGCGCAGAGGAAGGTCAGCAGCGCGGTCAGGACCAGGAGGGGGAGCGAGATGCCGTCGATGCCGAGGTGGATGCGCACGTCGAGTGCGGGGATCCAGCTGATGTCGGTCGTGGCCTGCATCTTTGACGGGTGGTCATGGTCGAAGCCGAGCGCGAGGACGATCGCGGCGATGAGGATCACGCCGGTCACGGTCACGCCGTGGCGGAGCACGGCCTGGTCCGGGGACTTCCCCTTCAGCCCGGGCGGGGCCGGGAGAAGAGCGGCGGCGGCGCCGATGAGCGGGCCGACGACGATCAGTGCGAGAAGGAACTGCATCACGGATTCGCTGATATCGATCACGGCTGCTCACGCTCCGGCGGTGGCGACGAGGACGACGGCGATCGCCAGGACGACGGTCCCTGCGAGCAGGGCGCTGAGATAGGTCTGCACGTTGCCGGTCTGGGCGCGGCGGACGGCCCGGCCCAGCCAGTTGGGTACGGCGGCGGCGCCGCGCACATAGGTCTCGACGACCTCGCGGTCGAGGAAGCGGACCAATGAGGCCGCGGCCAGGACGGGCCGGACGAACAGGGCCGCGTAGACGGCGTCCAGGTGGAAGCCGGCGGCCGCGTGCCGGTGCAGCGGGCCGAGCAGGAGACGGCCCGGGTCCGCCGGGTCGGGGGCGTAGGCGATGTCCCCGTACGCGGCCGTGTGGGTGGCGATGGCCTCGGCCTCGACGAGGCCGCCGTCCGCTTCGGGGTGGGCGGCGACGGCGCCGAGCGGGACGCGCGCGGCGAGGGCCGTGGTGTGGCGCCAGGCCGCGTAGGTGACGATCCCGCCGACGAGGGCGACGCCCGTGCCGAGGACGGAGGTGGTGAGGGTCGGGGTCAGCGGGCGGCCGTCGAACCAGTCGGGCAGGACGCCCACGGTGAGGGCGAAGGCGAGCGAGGGGATCGCGAGGACCCACAGGACGGCGTTCATCGCGACGGGCTGCCTGCCGTGGTCCGGGGCCTCGGCTCCGTGGCCCCGGAAGGCCAGGAGCCACAGGCGTGTGGCGTACGCGGCGGTGAGCAGGGCCGTGAGGAGGCCGGACACGAGGACGATCCAGCCCGCGGAGGACGGGATCGCCGCGGCGTGGCCGGTGGCCGCGTGCTCGGCGGAGCCGAGGACGGCCTCCTTGGAGAAGAAGCCGCTGAACGGCGGGATCGCGGCGAGCGCGAGGAGCGCCACGGTCATCGTCCAGTAGGCGTCGGGGACGCGGTCGCGCAGGTCCTTCATGCGGGACATGGCGGCGAGCGAGTTCGTGCCGGCGGCGTGGATGACCACGCCCGCCCCGAGGAACAGCAGCGCCTTGAAGGCGCCGTGCGACAGGAGGTGGAAGACGGCGGCGCCGCGGTCGCCGACGGCGAGGGCGCCGGTCATGTAGCCGAGCTGACCGATCGTCGAGTACGCGAGGACGCGCTTGATGTCGTCCTGCGCGAGGGCGGCGAGCGCCGAGCCGGTCATCGTGACGGCGGCCATGACGGCGAGGACGACCAGAGCAGCGCCGGAGGCGGCGAAGACGGGGAGGAGCCTGGCGACGAAGTAGACACCGGCGGCGACCATCGTCGCGGCGTGGATCAGCGCGGAGACCGGCGTGGGGCCGGCCATCGCGTCGGGCAGCCAGGTGTGCAGCGGGAACTGCGCGGACTTGCCCGCCACGCCCGCGAGGAGCAGCAGGGCGATCAGCGTGGGGTGGTCGAGGCTGCCGCTCGCGACGGCACCGAGCACCGTCGTGATGCGGAAGGACCCGGCGTCCACGGCGAGCGCGAACAGGCCGATCAGGAAGGGGACGTCGCCGAGCTTGGTGACCAGGAACGCCTTGAGGGAGGCGGCGCGCGCCTGAGGGGTCTCCCAGTAGTGACCGACGAGGAAGTACGAGCAGATGCCCATGATTTCCCAGCCGACGAGCAGCACCATCAGGTCGCCCGAGTAGACGACGAGGAGCATCGCGGAGGTGAAGAGCGAGACGAGCGCGGCGTACGAGGGGTAGCGCGGGTCGTCGCGCAGGTAGGCCGTCGAGTAGATCTGCACGCACGACGCGACGACGCAGACCAGTACGGCGACGAGCGCGGCGAAGCCGTCGATGTGCAGGGCGAGCTCGATGGGAACCGAGCCCGTCGGGGTGAGTTCGGTGGCCGCGTCGATGCTCCGGCCGCCGCCCTGGCGCACGGCGACGAGGACGGTGAGGGCGAGCGCCGCGAGGGTCGGCAGTACGGCGAGGGGCCGTACGAAGCCGGGGGCGGTGCGGCCCAGGAGCAGTCCCGCCGCGGCGGCGAGGAACGGGAGGAGGGGGACGAGTACGGCGAGGGTCGTGGTGGTCACGCGGTGGCCTCGGCCTTCTCGTCCGTCGCGGCCCCGGCTCCGGCGTCCGCTGCGGATCCGTCCGGTGCAGAGCCGTCGGGTCCGCCGTCGTCCGGGGATTCGGCGGTGTCGCGGAGCTTGTCGATGTCGGAGGTGCCGCGGCCGCGGTACACGGCGAGCACGATCGCCAGGCCGATGCCGATCTCGGCCGCGGCGATGGCGATGGTGAAGAGGGTCAGCGCCTGGCCGGAGTGGAGGGTGTCGCGGGCCGCCCTGCTGAGCCAGACGTCGAAGGCGACGAGGTTGAGATTGACGGCGTTGAGCATCAGCTCGACGGACATCAGGACCAGGATCGCGTTGCGGCGGGCCAGCACTCCGTACAGGCCCGTGCAGAAGAGCAGGGAGGAAAGGACGGCGGGATAGGCGAGGTGCATCAGCGGTTCCCCTCCCGGGCCTTGGAGTTCATGTCCTGTGCCTTGGCGGTCCTGCGGGAGAGGACGATCGCGCCGACCAGGGCCGCGAGGAGCAGGACCGAGAGGGCCTCGAAGGGGAGCACCCAGTGCTGGAAGAGGATCGATCCGGTCACCGCGGTGGTGCCCTGGGGAGCGCCGTCGAGGTCGACCCAGGTGGTGCGGAAGGCGTCCGCGACGACCCAGACGAGGGCGGCGGCCGCGGCGACGGCGACCGTCAGCGCGGCCCACCGGTTGCCCGAGTCGGCGTCCGGGGAGCGGCCGATGGGCGCCCGCGTGAGCATCAACCCGAACAGGAGGAGGACCACGACGGAGCCGACGTAGATGAGGACCTGCATCCAGGCGATGAACTCGGCGGTGAGCAGCAGGTATTCGACGGCGAGGCCGCCGAGGGCGACGACCAGCCACAGGGCCGCGTGCACGAGCTGCTTGGTGGTGACGGAGACGATCGCGGCGCCGAAGGTGACCAGGCCGACGAGGAGGAACGCGATCTCGACGCCGGTCGGCGAGAGGAAGCCGTGGGTCTGCGTGGCCGCGGTGGCGGCCGCTGCGACGGGGGTCACGCGGGTCCCTCCTCTCCGGGGGCGGGTTCGTCGGGGGCGGGTTCTTCGGAGGCGGAGGCGGGTGCTTCCGAGGCCGGCGCCTGGGCGGCTGCGGCCTCGGCGGCGGCCAGCTTCTCGGCGGCCTTGCGGGCGGCGGCGAGTTCCTTGGGTTCCTCGGCCGCCGGGTCGAGCGCGGGCGGGGCCGGGACCGTCCACATCCACTCGCGCAGCCGGTCGCGCTCGTGGGTGAGTTCGTGGATGTCCGTCTCCGCGTACTCGAACTCCGGAGACCAGAACAGCGCGTCGAAAGGACACACCTCGATGCAGATACCGCAGTACATGCACAGGGCGAAGTCGATGGCGAAGCGGTCGAGGACGTTGCGGCTGCGCTCGCGGCCGCCCTCGACGGCGGCCGGCACCGTCTCCTTGTGGGAGTCGATGTAGATGCACCAGTCGGGGCATTCGCGGGCGCACAGCATGCAGACCGTGCAGTTCTCCTCGAACAGGCCGATGACGCCACGGGTGCGGGGCGGCAGTTCGGGCTGGACGTCCGGGTACTGCTTGGTGACGGTCTTACGCGTCATCGTGCGGAGGGTGACGGCGAGGCCCTTGGCGAGACCTGCGCCTGGGATCGGAGCCACTAGTTGATCGCCACCTTCACGATTCCGGTGAGCGCGATCTGCGCGAGTGCGAGGGGGACGAGGAGGGTCCAGGAGAGCTTCTGGAGCTGGTCCTCGCGGAGACGGGGGTAGGTGACGCGCAGCCAGATCACGACGAACGCGAGGACGGCCGCCTTCAGCAGCGTCCAGACCCAGCCGAGGCCGTCGGCACCCCACGGCCCGTGCCAGCCGCCCAGGAACAGGACGGTGGTGAGGCCGCACAGGACGACGATCCCGGCGTACTCGGCGAGCAGGAACAGGGCGAAGCGCAGGCCCGTGTACTCGGTGTACGCGCCGAAGATGATCTCGGAGTCGGCGACCGGCATGTCGAAGGGCGGGCGCTGGAGTTCGGCGAGGCCCGCCACGAAGAAGACGAGGGCGCCGACGATCTGCCACGGCACCCACCACCACTCGAACGCGTCGACGATGCCGGGCAGGGAGACGGTGCCCGCGGCCATCGCGACCGAGGCGGCGGCGAGCAGCATCGGCAGTTCGTAGGCGAGGAGCTGAGCGGCGGTGCGCAGGCCGCCCAGGAGGGAGAACTTGTTGGCCGACGCCCAGCCCGCCATGAGCGAGCCGAGCACTCCGACGCCCATGACGGCGAGCACGAAGAAGATGCCGGCGTCGACGACCTGGCCGACCGCGCCCTCGCTCGGGCCCACGGGGATGGCCAGCAGGACGAGGAGGTACGGCAGGAGGGCGACGGCGGGCGCGAGCTGGAAGATGCGGCGGTCCGCGTCGGCGGGAACGACGTCTTCCTTCTGCGCGAACTTCACGCCGTCGGCGACGAGCTGGGCCCACCCGTGGAAGCCGCCCGCGTACATGGGGCCGAGGCGGCCCTGCATGTGCGCCATCACCTTGTGCTCGGTCTGGCCGACGACTAGGGGCAGGACGAGGAAGGCGACGAAGACGACGATGAGCCGCTGAGCGACGTCGAGCACGTCGTTCACTCCGTTCCTCCTGAGGGGGTTTCGGGGGTGTCGGGGGTGTCGGGGGTTTCTTCGGCATCCGGAGTTTCGGGGGTGGCCGGTGCCTTCGGTGCCGTCTCGGGGGTGGCCGGTGCCTCCGGGGCGTTCGGTGCCTCAGGCGTGGGCTCCTGCGGCACGGCCGGTTTCGGCTCCTCCGGCGCGGCCGGTTTCGGCTCGTCGAAGGCCGGGCGGGCGTGGTGCCAGGGCGCGTCGCCGGTGGCGCCGGGCTTGCCCGTGGCGTCCGGCTTGGGCGCCGCAGGCGCCTCAGGACTTGCAGGTGCCTCAGGAGTCGCAGATGTCTCAGGAGTCGCTGGCGTCTGCGAGGCCGACCCTTGCGACGCACTCCGCGAACGTCTCGGCGGCGCGGCAGCCGCCGCATCCGTGCCCGGCGCGGCGGCCTGACTTGCCGACCCCTCCCCCGCCGTGCGCGTCCGCCGCACCGGACGGTCGCCCGCCGCGCGGCCCGCGCCACGGGCCGGGCGGGCCGGGGCGGGCGGAAGCTGACCCTTCAGCGGACCCCACTCGTTCGGATCCGGAACACCCGGCGGCAGCATCTGCCGCCGCTTCGGCCCACCGTGCCCCGCACCCGCCGCAGGCTCCCCCGGCTCCTTGGCTCCCGGCCACGCCTTCACGACACGCGCCGCAAGCACGAAGTCCTTGCGCAGCGGGTGGCCCTCGAAGCCGTCGGGAAGGAGGAGCGGCACCAGGTGCGGGTGGCCCTCGAAGCGGACGCCGAACATTTCGTGCGTCTCGCGCTCGTGCCAGCCCGCGCCCGCGTACACGTCGACCGCGGTGGCCAGGACAGGGGCGTCGTGCGGCACGGTGGTGCGCAGGAGCAGGCGGCGTACCGGAGACAGGGCGACGACGTGCGCGCAGACGCGGAAGCCCGTGCCGGGCTCGTCGACCGCGCTCAGCCAGTCGAAGTAGGTGCAGCCCAGTGTGGTGCGGGCCGTCTCGAGGGCGGCGATCCACGTGTCCGCGGGAACGTCGACGGTGAGGACCTCGTACGACTCCTCGGCCGTGGCGTCCGGGCCGAAGAGCTCCTCGACGGGTCGGGGCAGCCAGCCGGTCACCGCTCCCCCTCCCCGGAGTCGTCGCGCGTGGGGACCGGCGGCTTCACGAGAGCGCTGCTGAGCGCGGCCGCCGAAGGCCGCCCGGCCGCGGCGTCAGCCGACGCGTACCGCTCGCCCAGCGACTCACGCGCGATCTTCTCCTGAAGCTTCAGAATCCCCTGGAGCAGCGCCTCTGGCCGGGGCGGGCACCCGGGCACGTACACGTCGACCGGAATGATCTGGTCGACGCCCTTGGTGACCGAGTACGAGTCCCAGTACGGGCCGCCGCAGTTGGAGCAGGCGCCGAACGAGATGACGTACTTGGGCTCGGGCATCTGCTCGTACAGGCGCTTCACGGCCGGGGCCATCTTGTCCGTGACCGTGCCGGAGACGACCATCAGGTCGGCCTGGCGCGGGCCCGGTGCGAAGGGGATGACGCCGAGGCGGATGAAGTCGTGCCGCGCCATGGACGCCGCGATGAACTCGATGGCACAGCAGGCCAGGCCGAAGTTGAAGACCCAGAGCGAGTAGCGGCGGCCCCAGTTGAGGACCACCTTCATCGGCTCGGGGGCCAGGCGGGACAGCACGCCCAGCTTCTTCGGGCTGACGGGATCCGGCAGGAGCACGGGCTCCGAGGGGGTCACGTCCATGTGAGGACGCCCTTCTTGTATGCGTACAGCAGGCCCACGGCGAGGAAGCCGAGGAAGATGAACATCTCCACGAGCGTCGCCCCGCCGAACTGCGGATCGGCGAAGACGGTCGCCCACGGGAAGAGGAAGATCGAGTCGATGGCGAAGATCACGTAGAGGAAGGCGTAGACGTAGTAGCGGACCTGGGTGTGGGCCCAGCCCTCGCCGACGGGATCGACACCGCACTCGTACGTCAGGAGCTTCTCGGGGGTCGGGACCACCGGCCTCAGCAGCCGTCCCGCACCGAAGGCGACGGCCACGAACAGGACGCCCACGACGGCGAGCACGCCGACGACGGAGTACGTCTGGAAGTAGTCCGCAGCGATCATGGTCGGTTCCGGCACGTCCGCCCCTCGCTCCGTGGTGTTCGACGATCTGTACGCACGGGAGTCTAGGGCCTGTTAAAGAGACGGTAAGCAGGCGTCCAGGGTTGAGTCCAGGGTTGAGGTGGGGTTATCCCCCGTCGGGTCCGGCAGCCCTCCTCATGGCGCCCCGTCGCCGCGCCGGGCACGCTGTCGCATATGACCGCTCGCATCGTCACCACAGAGCCGGACGCGGACCGCCCGCCGGCCCCGCGCTTCGCCTTCGGCCGGCACACCTGGAAGGAGATCGCGTATCTCCTCAGCAATCTGCCGGTCGCCGTGCTCGGCTTCACGTATGTCGTGACGATGCTGGCCACCGGCGTCGGCCTGGCCGTGACGGTGATCGGCCTGCCCGTGCTCGCGGCCGGTCTGCTCGGCGCGCGTCAGCTCGGGAAGGCGGAGCGCGGACGGGCCCGCGCGCTGCTCGGGCTGCGCATCGAGGAGCCGAGCCCGCTGCCGCGCAGGCGCGACGAGGGCTTCTTCGGCCGGCTGTGGTCCGGCCTGAAGGACCCGGTGGGCTGGCGGGCGATGCTGTACGAGTTCATACGGCTGCCGTGGGGCGTGCTCACGTTCGCGATCACGCTGACCGGGCTCTTCGTGCTGTGGCCGGTGCTTCCGTTCATCGTGCGGGGGCTGACCAACGCGGACCGGGCGATGGCGCGGGCGCTCCTGTCGCCCTCGGACGAGCTGGAGCGGCGGATCGCCGAGCTGGAGTCGGACCGCGGCGTCGTCGTCGACACGGCCGCCGCCGACCTGCGCCGCATCGAGCGCGACCTGCACGACGGCGCACAGGCCCGCCTGGTCAACCTCGCGATGGGCCTCGGCCTCGCGAAGGAGAAGCTGCTCGAGGACCCGGACGCCGCTGCCGCCATGGTGGACGAGGCGCACGGCGAGGTGAAGCTGGCCCTTCAGGAGCTGCGCGATCTGGCCCGCGGCATCCACCCGGCGGTCCTGACCGACCGCGGCCTGGACGCGGCCCTGTCCTCCGTGGCCTCGCGCTGCACGGTCCCGGTGAAGGTCACGGCTGACCTGCCTCAGCGGCCCGCGGCGGCGATCGAGGGCATCGCGTACTTCACGGTGTCCGAGCTGCTCCAGAACGTCAGCAAGCACAGCGGGGCGCGGTCGGCGTCGGTCGACGTGTGGCGCTCCGGGGACCGGCTGCTGATCCAGGTGGGGGACGACGGGCACGGCGGCGCGAGCCTCGACAAGGGCACGGGCATGTCGGGCCTCGCGGACCGGCTCGGCGCGGTGGACGGCCTGTTCGTCGTGGACTCGCCGGAGGGCGGCCCGACGACAGTGACCGCCGAGCTGCCCTGGCGCGACCGCACACCTGCCCAAGAGGCACCGCGGGGGTAGGGAAAACCCCCGGTCCAAGACGCCGACCGGCTCCATGGCCGCGAGGCGCCGCCGCGAGGAGTCTGGACGTACCAGGCGGACGAGCAGAACGGACGGACCCCACCGATGATCACGCCCACGCAGTACGGACAGGGACACGGCTACCGCGACGACGCGGTGGCCGGGGAACGGCGTCACCGTCTCCCGGCCGGGCTGCGCGCGCCGTTCGAGGGCCGTACGTTCCGCGAGTTCGGCTATCTGCTCCTGAGCCTCCCGATCAGCATCATCACGTTCGTGTACGCGGTGACGATGGTGTCGCTCGGCGCCGGCCTGCTGATCACGTTCCTCGGCATCCCCGTGCTGGCCGGCGCTCTCGCCGGGGCGCGCGGGTTCGCCGCGATGGAGCGGGCCAGGGCCCGCGCGCTGCTCGGCATCGACGTCGGCACCCCGGCTCCGCTGCGGCCCCGCGCCCACGGCCCGATGGCGTGGACGGGCGCCCTCCTCAAGAGCGGCGAGTCCTGGCGCAACCTGCTGTACACGGTCGTGCACTTCCCGTGGGCGGTCTTCGCGTTCAACGTCGCGCTGGTCTTCTGGACGGTCGGCTGGTCCCTGCTCACGTATCCGCTGTGGCAGTGGGTCTTCCCCATGTACACCGGCCAGGGCGGGATCCAGCTCTACGGCGACGGCGCGCACAACGTGTACCTGGACAACCCCTTCGAGATCACCGTCACCGCGGCGGTCGGCCTGCTGGTCACGCTCGCGACGCCGTGGATCATCAGGGCGCTGGCCTCCGTGGACCGGGCGCTGGTGAGCGGGCTGCTCGGCCCTTCGCGGCTCAGCGCGCGGGTCGTGGAGCTGGAGTCGGACCGCGGCGTCGTCGTCGACACGGCCGCCGCCGACCTGCGCCGCATCGAGCGCGACCTGCACGACGGCGCACAGGCCCGCCTGGTCAACCTCGCGATGGACCTGGGTCTCGCCAAGGAGAAGCTGACGGAGGATCCGCGGGCGGCGGCGCGCATGGTGGACGAGGCGCACGGCGAGGTGAAGACGGCACTCCAGGAGCTGCGAGACCTGGCCCGCGGCATCCACCCGGCCATCCTGACCGACCGCGGCCTGGACGCGGCCCTGTCCTCCGTGGCCTCGCGCTGCACGGTCCCGGTACAGGTCGAGGTCGACCTGCCCGCGCGGCCCGCGCCGGCCATCGAGGGCATCGCCTACTTCACGGTCAGCGAGCTCCTGCAGAACGTCAGCAAGCACAGCCGGGCGACCCGCGCCACGGTCGACGTGTGGCGGGTCGAGGACCGGCTGATGCTCCAGGTGACGGACAACGGCGTGGGCGGCGCCGACGCCTTGGCCGGTTCCGGCCTCGCGGGGCTCGCCGAGCGGCTCGACGCCGTCGACGGGATCCTCCTGGTGGACTCGCCGACGGCGGGCCCGACGCGGATCACGGCCGAACTGCCCTGGCGGCGTGCCTGACGACCAGCTCCCGCGTGTGCGGTGCACCCTTCCCGGGGCGCACCGCACACGCGTGTCCTCCCTCTTCCCGGCCAATCCCGGCACCACTGCCCAGGACCGTCCGGATGCTGGGATGCTGGTGACCGTTGAACGGGTGGGACGGGCTGTGGGGGGCCGAGAAACATGGAGGACAGAGTGCGAGTGGTCATCGCCGAGGATTCAGTGCTGCTCAGGGAGGGCCTGACCCGGTTGCTGACCGACCGCGGGCACGACGTGGTGGCGGGCGTGGGCGACGGGGACGCGCTGGTCAAGACCATCACCGACCTGGCCGTGCAGGACGCGCTGCCGGACGTGGTGGTCGCCGACGTGCGGATGCCGCCGACGCACACGGACGAGGGCGTGCGCGCCGCGGTCCTGCTGCGCAAGCAGCACCCGGGGCTCGGGGTGCTGGTCCTTTCGCAGTACGTGGAGGAGCGGTACGCGACCGAGCTGCTCGCCGGTTCCAGCCACGGCGTGGGCTACCTGCTCAAGGACCGGGTGGCCGAGGTGCGCGAGTTCGTGGACGCGGTGGTGCGGGTGGCCCAGGGCGGTACGGCGCTCGACCCCGAGGTGGTGGCCCAGCTCCTGGGGCGCAGCCGTAAGCAGGACGTACTGGCGGGGCTGACTCCGCGTGAGCGCGAGGTCCTTGGCCTGATGGCCGAGGGCCGGACGAACTCGGCGATCGCGCGTCAACTGGTCGTGAGCGACGGCGCGGTGGAGAAGCACGTCAGCAATATCTTCCTGAAGCTGGGCCTGTCCCCGAGTGACGGGGATCACCGGCGTGTTCTGGCGGTGCTCACCTACCTGAACTCGTGACGACCTGACACCCTGTCAGATATGGCGGGAATCCGTCGGCGGACTCCGGGGCGCTCCGGGACCGGCTTCCGGGTCGACTCGAAGTCGACCTGGAGTCGACCCGGATTCGGACCGGATTCGGACCGGATTCGGCCCGGATCCGGTCCGGATCCGGTCCTAGAACCAAAGGATGAGTGGGCGCGTCTTCGAACAGGGGACCATGGGGGTGGGTGAATCATGACAAACAAGGTCATCAGGGTGTCTCATTGTCGCGTCCACCATGCGAACCATCCAGGGAAGGCGACCCTTACCGACGTAGGGTGGGCCATGGAGAGGCCGGTCGGCCGGCCGCTCCCGCAGAGCCGCCTCGAGGGAGGTCCAGTTCAGTGACCAGCCAGGTCAGTAGCCCGGCCGAGCAGGCCGATGGGGCAGTGGTCGGAGAGCAGCGCAAACACGCGAACGACAAGGACGTACGGCGTCTGGACCGGGTGATCATCCGCTTTGCGGGTGACTCGGGCGACGGGATGCAGCTGACGGGTGACCGGTTCACCTCGGAGACTGCGTCGTTCGGGAACGACCTGTCCACGCTGCCGAACTTCCCCGCCGAGATCCGAGCGCCCGCAGGGACACTGCCGGGCGTTTCTTCGTTCCAGCTGCATTTCGCGGACCACGACATCCTCACGCCGGGCGACGCGCCGAACGTGTTGGTGGCGATGAACCCGGCCGCACTGAAGGCGAACATCGCGGATGTGCCGCGCGGCGCGGAAATCATCGTCAACACGGACGAGTTCACCAAACGGGCGATGCAGAAGGTCGGTTACGAGACCTCCCCGCTGGAGGACGGTTCGCTGGACGGGTATCACGTCCATCCGGTGCCGCTGACGACGCTCACGATCGAGGCGCTCAAGGAGTTCGAGCTGTCCCGCAAGGACGCGGGCCGCTCGAAGAACATGTTCGCGCTGGGTCTGCTGTCGTGGATGTACCACCGGCCCACCGAGGGCACGGAGCGGTTCCTCAGGTCGAAGTTCGCGAAGAAGCCGCAGATCGCCGCGGCGAACATCACCGCTTTCCACGCGGGCTGGAACTTCGGTGAGACGACGGAGGACTTCGCGGTCTCCTACGAGGTCGCGCCCGCGTCCTCCGCGTTCCCGACCGGCACCTACCGCAACATCTCCGGGAACCTGGCCCTGTCCTACGGGCTGATCGCCGCGTCCCGGCAGGCGGACCTGCCGCTGTATCTGGGCTCGTACCCGATCACGCCGGCCTCGGACATCCTGCACGAGCTGTCGAAGCACAAGAACTTCGGCGTGCGCACGTTCCAGGCGGAGGACGAGATCGCCGGGATCGGCGCGGCGCTCGGCGCGTCGTTCGGCGGCAGCCTCGCCGTCACGACCACCTCCGGCCCCGGCGTGGCCCTGAAGTCGGAGACGATCGGACTGGCCGTCTCCCTCGAACTGCCGCTGCTGGTGGTGGACATCCAGCGCGGCGGCCCCTCCACCGGGCTGCCCACCAAGACGGAGCAGGCGGACCTGCTCCAGGCGATGTACGGGCGCAACGGTGAGGCGCCGGTTCCGGTGGTCGCGCCACGCACGCCCGCCGACTGTTTCGACGCGGCGATCGAGGCGGCGCGGATCGCGATCACGTACCGCACCCCGGTCTTCCTCCTCTCCGACGGCTACCTGGCCAACGGCTCGGAGCCGTGGCGCATCCCCGAGATCGACCAACTCCCCGACCTGCGCACCCAGTTCGCCTCCGGCCCGAATCACACCGAGGCCGACGGCACCGAGGTGTTCTGGCCCTACAAGCGCGATCCGCAGACGCTGGCCCGCCCGTGGGCGATCCCGGGCACGCCGGGTCTTGAGCACCGTATCGGCGGGATCGAGAAGCAGGACGGCACGGGCAACATCTCCTACGACCCGGCCAACCACGAGCACATGGTCCGCACCCGCCAGGCCAAGATCGACGGCATCGAGGTCCCGGACCTGGAGGTCGACGACGCCTCGGGCGAGGCCGACACCCTTGTCCTCGGCTGGGGTTCGACCTACGGACCCATCACCGCCGCCGTACGCCGGCTGCGCACCGCGGGCGAGCACATCGCGCAGGCCCATCTGCGCCATCTGAACCCGTTCCCGCGGAATCTGGGCGAGGTCCTGAAGCGTTACGACAAGGTCGTGATCCCCGAGATGAACCTCGGCCAGCTCGCCACCCTCGTCCGGGCGAAGTACCTGGTGGACGCCCACTCGTACAACCAGGTCAACGGCATGCCGTTCAAGGCGGAGCAGCTCGCCACGGCTCTCAAGGAGGCCATCCATGGCTGACAGCGGCACGAAAGGCACGGGCACGGTCGAGGCGCTCTCGCTGGTACCCAAGGCCGAGGCCAAGCAGTCCATGAAGGACTTCAAGTCCGACCAGGAAGTGCGCTGGTGCCCCGGCTGCGGCGACTACGCGGTCCTGGCGGCCGTCCAGGGCTTCATGCCCGAGCTCGGCCTGGCGAAGGAGAACATCGTCTTCGTCTCGGGCATCGGCTGCTCGTCCCGCTTCCCGTACTACATGAACACCTACGGGATGCACTCCATCCACGGCCGCGCCCCGGCCATCGCGACCGGCCTGGCCTCCTCCCGCCGCGACCTGTCCGTGTGGGTGGTCACCGGTGACGGCGACGCCCTGTCCATCGGCGGCAACCACCTCATCCACGCCCTGCGCCGCAACGTGAACCTGAAGATCCTCCTCTTCAACAACCGGATCTACGGCCTCACCAAGGGCCAGTACTCGCCCACCTCCGAGGTCGGCAAGATCACCAAGTCGACACCGATGGGCTCTCTCGACGCGCCCTTCAACCCGGTGTCCCTCGCGCTCGGCGCGGAGGCGTCGTTCGTGGCCCGTACCGTCGACTCCGACCGCAAGCACCTCACCGACGTGCTGCGCCAGGCGGCCGCCCACCCGGGCACCGCCCTGGTGGAGATCTACCAGAACTGCAACATCTTCAACGACGGCGCCTTCGAAGTCCTCAAGGACAAGCAGCAGGCCGAGGAGGCGGTGATCCGCCTGGAGCACGGGCAGCCGATCCGCTTCGGCACCGACCTCGCCAGGGGCGTCGTGCGAGACCCGCAGACCGGTGACCTGGAGGTTGTCGACGTGACCGAGGACAACCAGTCGCAGATTCTCGTCCACGACGCACACGCGGCCTCGCCCACGACGGCGTTCGCCCTGTCCCGCCTGGCCGACCCGCACACCCTGCACCACACGCCCATCGGCGTCTTCCGCTCCGCCGAGCGGCCCGTCTACGACGTGCAGATGTCCGAACAGCTCGACGAGGCGATCGAGCAGAACGGCAAGGGCGACCTCGGCGCGCTGCTCGCCGGGGGCGACACCTGGACCGTGGTCGGTTAGGCGGATCGCCCGATGACACAGCCCGCGCCCCTTAGGGGGCGCGGGTTTCGTCGTATGCCGCTCTGGCTTCCGTCACCGCTTCCATGCGGCGCTCCGTCCACGTCGCGAGCGTTCTGACCTGTTCCGCCGCCTCGCGGCCGAGGGGGGTGAGCGAGTAGTCCACGCGTGGCGGGATGACCGGCTTCGCGTCGCGGTGCACCATGCCGTCGCGCTCCAGGGTCTGGAGCGTCTGCGTGAGCATCTTCTCGCTGACACGGCCGATCTCTCTTCGCAGCTCGCTGAACCGGTACGAGCGCTCCTCAAGGGCGATCAGGACGAGGACGCCCCAGCGGCTGGTGACGTGTTCGAGCACGAGCCGGTACGGGCACATGTCCTCGCCGCCGGAACTCCCCTTACGTACTGCCATGCCAGTACCTTACTTCAAAGTGGGTACTTTCCAATAGTTAGCGCCCGGCGTAGGCTCAGTGCCATAACCAGTCACTGAGGGAGATTTCAGACATGAGCATCGTCGTCACCGGAGCCACCGGACACCTCGGCCGTCTCGTCATCGACGGCCTCCTTGCCGCCGGCGTCCCGGCGGAGAGCATCGCCGCCGTCGTCCGCGACAAGGAGAAGGCCGCAGGCCTCGCCGCCCGCGGCGTCGAGCTGCGGATCGCCGACTACAGCGCGCCCGAGACGCTGACCGGAGCCTTCGCCGCCGGGGACAGGGTCCTGCTGATCTCCGGCAGCGAGGTCGGGCAGCGCGTGGCGCAGCACCAGGCCGTGATCGACGCCGCGAAGGGCGCGGGCGTCGCGCTGCTCGCGTACACCGGCGTCCTCGGCGGGCCCGCCGCCGACTTCGACCTGGCGGCCGAGCACAAGGTGACCGAGCAGGCGATCCTCGACTCCGGCCTGACGTACACGTTCCTGCGCAACGGCTGGTACCACGAGAACTACACCGAGAACCTCGCCCCGGTCCTGGAACACGGCGCCGTCACCGCCTCCGCGGGCGAGGGCCGCGTCGCCTCAGCCTCCCGCGCCGACTACGCCGCCGCCGCGGTCGCCGTCCTCACCGGCGAGGGCCACGAGAACCAGGTGTACGAGCTGAGCGGCGATGTCGCCTGGTCCTTCGCCGAGTACGCCGCCGAGCTGTCGAGGCAGACCGGCCGCACGATCGCCTACAACTCCGTCACGCCCGAGCAGAACCGGGAGATCCTGCTCGGCGCCGGACTGCCCGCGCCCGTCGCCGAAATCTTCGTCGGCGTCGACACCGCCATCGGGCAGGGCCTGCTCGCCTCCACCAACGGCGACCTGTCCCGGCTGACCGGCCGCCCCACGACCCCGCTCGCGGACGCGATCAAGGCCGCACTCGCCTAGGAACGGGCGGCCTCCCACCCGCACGGACGGCCTGTCATGACCGTATAGAGATACGGACATGACAGCAGGTGCCCCGCGGCGCTACCTTCTTCAGTGGCCGCCACGGGGCGTCCGCGTGTGTGAAGGAGGGGCCGTGGAGGCTGGGCAGTCGAGGAGCGAACAGCGCACAGGACTGTTGAACGGCATCGCGGCCTACGGCATGTGGGGCCTGGTGCCCCTGTTCTGGCCCCTGCTCAAGCCCGCCGGCGCCGGTGAGATCCTCGCCCACCGCATGGTGTGGTCGCTGGCCGTCGTCGGCATCGCCCTGCTCCTCGTACGCCGCTGGGCCTGGGCCGGTGAGCTGCTGCGCAACCCGCGCAGGCTGGCGCTCGTCACCGTCGCCGCGGCCGTCATCACGGTCAACTGGGGCGTCTACATATGGGCCGTGAACGCGGGCCATGTCGTCGAGGCGTCACTCGGCTACTTCATCAATCCGCTGGTCACCATCGCCATGGGCGTCCTGCTCCTGGGCGAGCGGCTGCGGCCCGCGCAGTGGGCGGCGGTCGGCGTCGGCCTCGCCGCGGTCCTCGTCCTCGCCTTCGGATACGGGCAGCCGCCCTGGATCTCCCTCTGCCTCGCCTTCTCCTTCGCCACGTACGGTCTGGTGAAGAAGAAGGTGAACCTCGGCGGCCTGGAGTCGCTCGCCGCCGAGACCGCGATCCAGTTCGTGCCCGCGCTCGCCTATCTGCTGTGGATCGGCTCACAGGGCGAGTCCACGTTCGCCAACGGCGCGGGCCACGCCACGCTGCTCGCGGCGACGGGCCTGGTCACCGCGATCCCCCTGGTCTGCTTCGGCGCCGCCGCCATCCGCGTACCGCTGTCGACGCTGGGGCTGCTCCAGTACCTGGCGCCTGTCTTCCAGTTCCTGCTCGGCATCCTGTACTTCCACGAGGCGATGCCCGCCGAACGCTGGGCGGGCTTCGCTCTCGTATGGGTGGCGCTCACGCTCCTGACGTGGGACGCGCTGCGGACGGCCCGGCGGGGGCGGATCGCGCTTGCCGAGCAGGAGACGCGAGCGACGGCTGCGGAGACGGTGCCGGAGTCGACGACGAATCTTCAGGCACAGACCCAGCCGCAGCCGCAGACGGATCCGCGGCGCGAGCCGGCCGCCTGATCCCGCGCGCCGACACGAGCGCGCCCAGCGTCACCATCACCACCGGCACCACGAGGGCCGCGCGGAAGGCGGAGAGCGTGTCCGCGCCGGCCCCGTTCGAGGCGAGCCCGTACACCGCGGTCACCGCCGAGATGCCGAGCGCCGAACCGAACTGCGTCGACGTGTGGAGCAGCCCGCCAGCGAGCCCCTGCTCCTCCTCCGCGACCCCGTCCGTCGCCGCGATGGTCAGCGGACCGTAGGCGAGCGCGAACGCGGTCCCGGCGAGGACCAGGGTCGGGAACATGGCGGCGTACGTCCAGTCCATGCCGACCGGCAGGAAGAGCCCGTACGCGAGGATCGCCAGCAGGAAGCCGCCGAGGACGACGCGCGCGTTGCCGAAGCGCTCGACCAGGCGCGGGGTGAGCGTCGGCGCGAGGACCGCGTCGCAGCCCATCACGACGAGCGCGACCGCCGTCTGCAGGGACGACCAGCCGCGCAGCTCCTGGAGATAAAGGGTCAGCACGAACTGGAACCCGAAGAACGCGCCGACGAACAGCAGTGCCCCCAGGTCGGCACGGACCACCGTCCCCGTACGGAAGATACCGAGCCGCACGAGGGGCGCCGCGCTGCGCCGCTCCACGGCGACGAAGACGCCGACGAGCGCGAGCCCCAGGGCGACGGCGGCGGCCGTCAGCGGCCACTCCGCGAGCCCGTGTTCGAGCCGCACGACGCCGTAGGCGACCAGCAGCATGGCGCCCGCCGCCGCGGCCGCTCCCGCCACGTCGAAGCCGCCGCGCCGCCGCCCGGGCGCGGCCTGCGCCGGAATCAGCCGCACCGCGGCGGCCAGGATCGCCCCGGCGAGCAGCACGGGCGCGAAGAACACCCACCGCCAGCCGAGTTCCGTGAGCAGCCCGCCGATGACGAGCCCGAGCGAGAAGCCGCCCGCGGCCGTGCCCGCGAAGACGAGGAGCGCCTTGTTGCGCTGCGGCCCCTCCGCGTACGAGGTGGTGATGAGTGACAGCGCGGCCGGCGTCATGAACGCGGCGGAGACGCCGGTGATGAAGCGCGCGACGATGAGCATCCAGCCCTCGGTCGCGAAGCCGCCGAGCCCGGAGAAGGCCAGAAAGACGGCCAGCCAGAACAGGAACATCCGGCGTCGGCCGAGCAGATCGGCCGCCCGGCCGCCGAGCAGCGTGAATCCGGCGTAGCCGAGGACGTACGCGCTCATGACCCACGCGGCCGTGCCGGTGCCGAGTTCCAGATCGGACCGGATGGAGGGGATCGCGACGGCGAGCATGGCGACGTCGATCCCCTCCAGAAAGATCGTTCCGCAGAGGACGAACAGCAGTGCCCAGGCGCGAGTGCCCATGACGGGTCGGCTCCTCAAGTCACATGAAGGGATGGGTGGTTACGCGAATGAGGGTCGGTTCCCTCTTGTAACCACCTCGATCCTGCGGCAGCATCGGCAGGCATGGAAGTAGGCACTTCGAAGTCACCGAGTAACTGCGCGAGTACCGCCTCCGGCGCCGTGGACTACGGTGACGCGGACCCCTTCCAGTGGGACACGCGCGAGGA
Source organism: Streptomyces sp. DS1-CR2 (assembly GCF_055760475.1). NCBI lineage: Bacteria > Bacillati > Actinomycetota > Actinomycetes > Kitasatosporales > Streptomycetaceae > Streptomyces > Streptomyces sp. DS1-CR2. The sequence continues at coordinate 5,188,511 of NZ_CM147085.1, read as the reverse complement.
CTGCGAGGTGCGCCAGATACTCGACCGGGTCGCCGACAAGTGGTCCCTGCTCGTCATCGCCCTCCTCGAACACCGCCGCCTGCGCTTCACGCAGCTGCGCCGCGAGATCGACGGGATCAGCCAGCGGATGCTGACGGTCACGCTGCGGCAGCTGGAGCGGGACGGCCTGGTGAAGCGGACGGTGCACCCGGTGGTGCCGCCCCGGGTCGAGTACGAGCTGACGCCGCTCGGCGGCACCCTGCACCAGACGATCCAGACCCTGGTGACCTGGACCGAGCGGCACCAGACCGAGATCGCGGCGGCCCGCGCCGACTACGACGCGCGGTCGGCCGACGAGGCGACGGCCGCGGCGCGCTGACGCCACGCAACAAACAGCACCCTGATCACCCACCTGCTCGGCCCCGGCGCGAGCGTGATCCACCGCGTGAAGGAGGCTTCGGGCGAGTGGGTGGCGATGGCGGACCCGGAGGGAAACGAGTTCGAGGTGCAGTAGGGGCTGCCGGACGCGGGGCCTGGACCCGATTGCTTGCGCGTGCATAAACTGCACGTGCAGGTAATCGGCGCCAACTCTTCATTCGGCGCGACCAACCGACCCCGGAGTGCCCCCATGTCCCGCTCGTTCCTCTTCCTCCTCGGCAGCAGCCGCGGCGAAGGCAACACCGAGACCCTGGCCCGCAAGGCCGCCGAGCAGCTCTCCCCCGAGGTCGGGCAGCGCTGGATCGACCTCGCCGCGCACCCCCTCCCCGACTTCGAGGACCTGCGTCACGACAGCGACCACACCCGGCCCGCCGGCGACAACACGGCGCTGCTCCTGGACGCCACGCTCGAAGCCACCGACATCGTCATCGCGTCGCCGCTTTACTGGTACTCCGTCTCGGCCTCCACCAAGCGCTACCTCGACTACTGGTCGGGCTGGCTGCGCACCCCCGGCGTCGACTTCAAGGCGACACTCGAAGGGCGCACCCTGTGGGGCGTGACGGCGCTCGCCCACGAGGAGCAGGTCGTCGCGGACCCGCTGGTCGGCACGCTGCGCAACTCGGCCGCGTACATGGGCATGCGCTTCGGCGGCGTCCTGCTCGGCAACGGCAGCAAGCCCGGCGACGTGCTCAAGGACGAGGAGGCGCTGCTGCGCGCCAAGACATTCTTCGCGCCCGAGCGGCAGCCGGAGCTCGCGCGCTTCCCGTACGAGGCCTGACCGGCGCGGCCCCGACCGGCCGAACACGGCCGCCTACGGGCCATCACGGGCTGTTACGCATTCCGCGCGCACCTCGCGAAGCAGTCCGTCATCCGCCGGCCGGTGGCCGGGACGGACCGCTTCGGCTGGAGGGGACGCCTCGCTCCGCCGCGATCTCCGCGTGATCCGCCGTGTCCGGCGGTCCGGGAGGAGCGGCCCTTACTCCGAGCCAGGTGAGGAAGGAGAGGATGAAGAGCCCTTCGACGAGAAGGGAGAGGGGGCCGTACGGGGGCTCCCAGCCGGGTTCGTAGTAGCCGTCCGGCAGGCCCGCGGTGCGCGACAGCAGAAAACCGATGATCATGCCGAAGCTGACGAGCGCCCCGGTGAGCCACGCGACCAGGGGCCGCGTGAGGACGACGAGTGCCACTGCCACGGCCAGCATGACGGCACTGCCCACGGCGAAGGCGAGGCCGATGTAGAACTTCTCCTCAAGGTGATCAGGGATCAGGAGAGTGTGCAGCACCGCGTTGCCGACGGCACAGCACACCGCCAATCCTGTCAGGGTGGTCTCGGTCGGGTTCATGGTGACTCCAGGTTTTCGGCTGCGGTACCGGCGGTCGGGGCCTCCAGGCTCAGTAACTGCCGCCGCTGCCCAAAGCGTTGCGTCTCGCAAGGGGCTCGTAGGGCTCATAGGGGGTACGGGCCGCCGGGTCCAATGGATTGGGCGGTAGTCATGGAGGACAATGGGAAGGCGATCTTCCGTCGCCGCCAGGCAATCCCCTGACCGGAATGATCCGTATATACGGATATGAAGGGTTCTCGGCTCCCAGTAGGCCGCCTTCCGGACGAGGCTCTGCTGTCCGGACTGGCCACTGGCGACCCAGAACTCGCGGTTGCTTTCGTACGGCGGTTCCAGCACACGGTTTTCGGCGTTGCCGTAGCTGTCGTCGGTGATCCGCAGCTCGCCGAGGACATCGCCCAGCAGACGTTCGAGCGCGCGTGGCGGCACGCGCAGATCTATGACTCCCGCCGCGGTTCGATGAGGACCTGGCTGAGGACCATTGCCCACAATCTCGCCATCGACGCCGTCCGCTCGCGTCGGCCGGAGCCGCTCGCACCCGAAGATCTCGACGCGCTCCTCGGTGTCGTGACCGAGACTCCCGAGCGGTTCGCGCTCGCGGACGAGGCGTCGTCCGGGCTGCGGGCCGCCGTGGCACGACTGCCGCGCGAACAGGGCCGGGCCCTGGTGATGGCGGGCATCTACGGAATGACGGCTCAGCAGATCGCCGACCGGGAGAAGATCCCTCTGGGCACGGCCAAGACGCGGATCAGAACAGCGATGAGGAGACTACGGACCACCCTCACGTCTCCGAAACGAGGCGACGATGTCTAAGGACGTGACCTGCGAAAAGCTGCAGGAGATCGGTGCCGAGCTGGCTCTGGGCGTTCTCCCGGGCCGGGAGCGGGCCGAGGCTGTCGCGCATCTGGACCGGTGCGCGGACTGCCGGGAGTACGTCGGGCAGCTGACTCTCGTCGGCGACGGGCTGGTCGGCCTGCTGCCGGGCAGCGAACCGCCGGTCGGGTTCGAGACCCGGGTGGCGCGGTCGCTGGCCCAGTCCGCTTCGGCACACGACGGTCGCCAGCACACGCGCGGGCAAGGTCGCGTGCGCAAGGGGTTCCGTGGGCGGGTGCGGCTGCGGGTCGCGTCCGCCGTCGCCGCCCTGGCGCTCGCCGCCGGGTTCGGCGGCTGGGCCGTCGGCACGGTCGTCGAGAACGCGGCCGCCCCTTCGCGGCTCGTCGAGGCCGGGACGGAACTGATGGCCGCGGATCTGATGACACCCGGCGCTCACGGCCACTCGGTCGGTAAGGTCTTCGCCCGTCCCGGATCGCCGGGCTGGGTGTACATGGCCATCGATCTCGGCGACGCCAGGATCACGTACGGCGGGAAGGTCACCTGTCTGCTGGAGCGGACGGACGGCACAACCGTGCGCGTGGGCACTTTCGCCCCGTACGAAGGCTACGGCTCCTGGGAAGTCCCGGTACCGGTGGATCCGTCCACTCTGTCCGGCGCTCGCCTGACCACCGCCGACGGCGCCGTCCTGGCCACCGCGCACTTCGAAGAGGCGACATAGTCCTGGCTGCGCCCCGTCGGACCGGTGACGTGACGGCACTGGCGCGCCCCCGCAGATCCGTCATGCCTATGGCACCTGGCGTCGATGCCACGGCAGCGCCGCGTCGAAAGCGGCGGCGAGTTCCCCGATGGTGGGCCGGGCTGCCGGATCGGGCCGCAGGCAGCCGTCGATGGCCGTGGCGAGGTCCCGCGGCAGGCGTCGGCGGGACCGGATCGGCGAGGCAGGTTCCTCGAGCTGCGGATACCAGTCGTCCCGGCCGGTCGTGTCGTCTACGGTCCCGCTTCCAGCCTCTGCCCCCGTCTCCGCCCCCTCCCCGTCCCCGTCCCCGGTCTCACCGCAGTCGTACGGCAGGCCGCCGGTGGCGACCTCGTACAACGTGACACCGATGCCCCATGCGTCGGCGGCGGCCGTCAGCGGCCCGCCGTGCGCCTGCTCGGGTGCGAGATAGCAGAACGTGCCGACGCCCGCGGGAGCGATGCCGGGCGGCCGTGCGACGCTCAGGTCGAGGACCTTGGCGTGCCCGCAGTCGACCACGACGTTGGACGGCTTGAGGTCGAGGTGCAGCAGGCCCTGACCATGGAGGTAGTGCATCGCGGAACACAGGTGCACGCCGAGGAGGGCCACGTCCTCGGAGGCCGGCCGGCGCCGCAACCGGTGGATGAGGTGGGACAGCGTCTCACCGGTCAGGGTTTCCAGTACGACGAGCGGCTCGGGGAACTCGAAGGTGTCGTACGCGCGGACCAGGTGCGGATGGGTGAAGGCATGGAGCCAGCGGCCCTCACGCAGCAGCCGCTCACGCAGTCGTTCCTCGTGGCGGCGGTCGGGGCGGAGGACCTTGACGACGCACCGGCAGTCCCGTTCCTCGCTCCAGGCGTCGTACAGGTCGAGCCAGCCGGTCCGCGCCAGGTGCGCCAGGATCTCGAAGCCCGGCGCGGGTTTCGTTCCGGGAATCAGGGGCGGAGGCGGTGGCGCGGTGGCCCGGCTCATGACCGCACCTTCTCGGCGGGCGGGGAGGCGGCGAAGGTGCTGTGGTCGGTCCCCGCGTTCAGGCGGTGCAGCTGGGCGTAGGTCCCGCCGTGCGCCAGCAGGTCTTCGTGTGTTCCGCGCTCGACCACCCGGCCGTGGTCGAGCACGACGATGCGGGTGGCGTCGCGCACGGTGAGCAGATTGTGCGAGATGACGATGGTGGTCCGCCCGGCCATGAGCCGGCGCAGCGGTTCCATGATCCGCCGACCCGACCGGGCGTCAAGGCCGGTGGTCGGTTCGTCGAGCAGGAGCACGGGAGCGTCCCTGATCATCGCGCGGGCGATCGCGAGGCGCTGGCGCTGCCCACCGGACAGCGTTCGGCCGTGCTGGCCCACCACGGTGTCGTAGCCCTCCGGAAGCAGCCGGATGAACTCGTGGGCGTCGGCGGCGCGGGCCGCGGCGACGATGTCCGCCTCCGTCGCCTCCGGGCGGCCGTAGGCGATGTTCTCCCGCACGGTGCCGTGAAAGACCAGCGTCTCCTGCAGGACCACCGCGACGCTTTCCCGCACCTCGGACAGCCGCAGGTCTCTGAGGTCGGTTCCGTCGATGCGGACCGTGCCCTGATCCGGGTCGTAGAAGCGCAGCTGCAGCTTCGCGACGGTGGACTTGCCGGCACCGCTCGGCCCGACCAGCGCCAGCGTCTCGCCGGGCGCCGCTCGGAACGACACGCCTGCGAGTGCCCACCGGGACGTGCCCGGATAGCGGAAGGAGACGCCCTCGAACTCCACATCTCCGCGGGCACCCCCGAGCCGCCGGGCTCCGGCGGCCTCGACGACCTGGGGGCGCTGGTCGAGCAACTCGATGATCCGCTCGGCGGAGGCGGACGCCGCGTAGAACGTGTTGCTGAGCTGGGACAGGTCGCGGAGCGGACCGTAGAGCTTGCTGATCAGCGCGAGGAAGACCAGCAAGCCGCCCAGTGTGAGCTGCCCCTGCGCCAGCTTCCACGTACCCAGCGCCATGACGGCCAGCGCGCCGCTCACCTCGATGATCTCGACGATCGGCCCGTAGACGGCGCGGATCCGTGCCGACGTCATCGCCGCCCGGAACTTGCCCACGCTCTCGCGCTCGAACCGGCGCTCCTCCCAGCCCTGCCGGTTGTACGCCTGTACCAGTGCGACGTTGCCGAGCGACTCCTCGGCGATCGCGCTGAGCGAACCGCTCCGGCGTCTACGCTCCCGTGACGCGTCCTTGATCAGTCGGGAGAAGTGGCGGGCCGCACTCCAGAACAGCGGCACGATGACGAGCGCGAGGAGGGTCAGATCCCACTGCAGGTAGAAGAGCAGACCGAGGAAGACGCCCACCTCGACCACGTAATAGAGGGCGTTCGCCACGCCCGACAGGAGGAACGTCTCGACCGCGTCGACATCGCCCGTGACACGCGACAGCACGTCGCCCAGCCGCCGGCGTTCGAAGAACCCCAGCGAGAGGCTCTGGACATGCCGGAACACATCCGCCCGCAGAGCCAGCAGGAATCGCTCACTGACCCAGGTGGACGTCACGTCGTCGGCGAAGCCCAGCACGCCGGAACCGATAATGAGCCCCAGGTAGGCGAGCGCGATCCAGAGGAACGGGCTCAGGTCGCGCGGGACGAGCACGTCGTCCACCGCGATCTTGAAAATCCAGACCTCGGCCCCGTCGAGCACCGGCCCGATCAGGCTGAAGCACAGAAGGACGACCAGCCAGCGCCTGCCCCCGCGCGTATACGGCCAGAAACGCCGGAAGACCCCGCTCAGGGGCACCGGTGGTGCGGCCGCGACGACGGCATCGGAATCCTCACCCACCGACAGCAGACGCCGCAGGACATGCCGGGGGACACGCGCCATGGCATGGGTTCCTAGAAGATCGCGGGCTCAGCGGACCGGAGTTGCCGGCTCCGGCCCACTCAGCCGTGTGCGTTACCAGTGACGATCGTCACGGGTATGGCGGTGGTGACGACGGTGACGGCGCTTGCCGCTGGTGTCGTCGTGCCTTGAGGTCCTGTCCTTCTTGTGGTCACGGCGCTTTGCGGGAATGAGGTGACTGAAGATCGCCATAAGTTCCCTCCTGGATGCATCCCCCATGAGGGATACGTCCGAGAGCGCGCACGGGATGGCGCCTCCAGGAAATTTCTTGCCAGACGCTGGTCAGCTGGGGCCGGGCCGGCCCTACGCCGTGATGTCCTTCGCCGTGAAGCGCGCCCACGCCGCCGAGCCGAACACGGCGGCGTACAGGCCCTGGAGGCCCAGGTTCTTGAGCAGGTCGTCCCAGTAGACCGGCTCGCGCATCAGGTCGGCGAAGGACAGCCAGTGGTGCGAGAACAGATACGGCTGGATCGCGTGCAGCTGGGGGATCTGGTCGAGGATCTGGACGGTGATGAGCAGGCCCACCGTCGTCGCCATCGCCGCGATCCCGCTGTTCGTGAGCGTCGAGACGAACAGTCCGAGCGCGGCGATCCCCACGAGTGACGCGGCCACGACGAGGGCGATCAGCAGGGCCCGTACGAGACCCTCGCCGAAGCCGATCCGCGTGCCGGAGATCGTGACGAGGTCGCCGAGCGGGAAGAGCAGGGCGCCCGTGGCGAGCGCCGTCGCCGCCACGACCAACGTCGCGACCAGGCAGAACGTCATCGTGGTCGCGTACTTGGTGAGCAGCAGGCGGGTGCGGCCCGCCGGGGCGACGAGCAGATAGCGCAGCGTTCCCGCGTTCGCCTCGCCGGCGATCGCGTCGCCCGCGATCACCCCGACCGCCATCGGCAGGAAGAACGGGAGCGTCGCGGCGAGCGAGGTGAAGACCAGGAACAGGCCGTTGTTGGTGATCTGCGCGATGAACGCGGGCCCTCCCCCGCCGCCGCCCGCGGCCTGTGAACCGCCGCTCGTCTCGATCTTGACGGCGATCCCGACGAGGATCGGCACCCCGGCCAGGACCCCGAGCAGGGCGATCGTGCGCCAGCGGCGGAACGTGGTGACCAGCTCGCTGCGGAACAGGCCGAGCGTCCAGATCCTCTTCCGCACGGGCGCCGCGTCCTCGGCGGCGGTGACGGTGGCGGCCGTGGTCGTGGTCGTGGTCTCAGCCCGCGACATCGAATCCCTCTCCCGTCAGGGCCACGAACGCGTCCTCCAGCGACGCCCGTTCGAGTCCGAAGCCGCGGACGCGGACGCCCGCGGTGACCAGTGCGGCGTTCAGCTCGGCGAGGTCGATGCCGGGACCGGGCGGCTCGCCCGTCACCTGATCGTCCGTCACGGTCAGGTCCGCGATGCCCCGCTCCTTCAGGACGCGCGCCGCGTCGCCGGGGTCCGGGGTCGTGACCACGAGCCGGCCGCGGGTGCCCGCCGCGAGCTCGGCGACCGGGCCCTGCGTGATGAGCCGGCCGCGCGTCATCACAGCCGCGTGCGTGCAGACCTGCTCGATCTCGTCGAGGAGGTGTGAGGAGAGGAAGACGGTCGTGCCGTCCGACGCCAACTCCCGTACCAGGGAACGAATTTCGCGCATGCCCTGCGGGTCGAGGCCGTTCGTCGGCTCGTCGAGCACGAGGAGCTTGCGGGGCTGGAGCAGCGCGGCCGCGAGCCCGAGGCGCTGCTTCATGCCGAGCGAGTACGCCTTCGCCTTCTTGCCCGCGGCGGCCGTCAGGCCCACCCGGTCGAGGGCGGTGGCGACGCGGGCGCGCCGGGTGCGGGGGTCGGCGGCCGGGTCGGCGGAGTCGTACCGGATCAGGTTGTCCCGGCCGGACAGGAACCCGTACAGGGCAGGGCCCTCGATGAGCGCGCCGACGTGCGGGAGGACCGTGCGGGCCGCTCGGGGCATGGGGCGGCCGAGGACGACGGCCGCGCCGGACGTCGGCTCGATCAGGCCCATCAGCATGCGGATGGTGGTGGTCTTGCCCGAGCCGTTCGGCCCGAGGAAGCCGAAGACGCTGCCGGCGGGGACGGTGAGGTCGAGGCCGTCGACCGCCGGCTGGTCGCCGCCGTAGCGCTTGGTGAGGGCCCGCGTCTCGATCACGGACTCCTCGGCAGTGCTCGCCGCCATCTCACTCCCCTCGTGCCCATCGTGCCCGTCGGTTCTGGTGGAGTGCGGGAGTGGAGGCACCGGGACCGGCGCCTCCACTCCTGCCTGCCAACTCTCGTGCCGCGTACGGCTACTGCGCCGCGTTCGCCGCCTTCACGAGCGCGTCCTTGGTGACCGCGCCCGCGTAGACCTTGCCGTCGTCCGTGATCAGCGCATTGACCAGGCGGGTCGAGAAGACCGTGCCCGAGCCGAACTTGCCCGTCACATGGTCGCCGAGCGCGTCCATGAACTTCTGCGCCTCCGGCGGGACGTCGCCCGAGCCCGAGCCGCCCGTCGGCAGGCCCTGCCCGCCGGGCAGCTTCAGCTCGGCGATGGACGTCCAGCCCTCACCGATGACCTTCATGTCGTCCATGCCACCGCCCTGAGCGTCCCTCAGCTCCTTGGGCATTCCCTTGGGCAGGTCCTTCGGCATTCCCTTGGGCAGGTCCTTGGGCAGGTCCTTCGGCAGGTCCTTCGGCGCGTGGGACTTGTCCTGCGCCTTGAGGTCGTCGCCCTCGGTGACCTTGGTGCCCTTCGGCGGGGTGAAGTCGAACGTCGAAGCGGCCGGCTTGGCGAAGTCCACCTTGGTGAAGCCCGCGTCCACGACCGCCTTGCCGCCGCCCGCGGGCGTCAGCGTGAACTTCAGCGGCACACCGGTCTTCGCGTCCACCGAGACGGTGATCCCACCGACCGTCGAACCGGCCTGCTTCGGCTTGACGAGCAGCTTGTACGCGTCACGCCCCGCGACCTGCGAGGTGCCCTCCACCGAGATCGACGTCGTCTTGCCGGACGCCTTCAGGACCTCGTCCGCGAGCTCCTTGGGCGTGGCCGGGACGCCCTTCGGCGCCTCGCCCTTGCGGTGCTTCTCGGCCCGGTCACCGCCGGCAGCGGCGTCCTTGGCGTGGTAGGCCTCGTTCGACGCGCTGTCGTAGGCCCAGACCTCGTCGCCGTTGTGGATCACGCTGTACTCGGCCGCGTTGTCCAGGACCGACAGCTTGTGGCGGTCGGGGCCGTCCGCCGCGACGCGCAGCGTGTGCGTGCCGGAGGCGAGCTCCATCAGCTTGGACTGCGGGTCGGCGGACGAGCCCGCCTTGCCGTCCCCGCCGTCCGAGGAGCCGCCGGCGCCCGGGGCGAAGCCGCCCGCCATACCGCCCAGGGACGGGAGTCCGAGATCCGTGGAGATCTTCACCGTGCCGGACATCTGCTGCACGTCCGACTTGGCGATCTTCTCGATGAGCTGCTGCGCGCTGAGCTTCGGCAGATCGGGGTTGCCGGAGTCGGCCAGCGCGGGGACAAGCCCGATCGTCGCCGCGGCCACCCCCACCACCGCGACCGGGACCACATAGCGGGTCGCCTTGCGACGACCGGCGCTTTCGGATTCGTACGGTGCCATGTTGTTGCCCTACCTCCGTGTTGGGCGGCGGCCTACCGTCCTTGCTCGTCTGTCCACCCCAAGCCGCCATTCTCACCCGAACTGGTCGGGAGTGGTGCTATCAATCTGACCAAATCGTCCGGGCGGAAGCGTCAGACCCCAGGATCAACTCCGCGTACTCCCGCGGTATGACACGAGAGGGCGGCGCCTCCCCCATCCCGTAGGGGAGATGCCGCAGGTTCCGCGGGTCGGTCAGCGCTGTACGAACACGTGGTCGGCCCGGTACGGCACGCCGACGACCGTGCCGGGGTCGCAGCTGCCCGCCGGGGCGACTGAGCCGACCGTGTTCAGGCGCGGTATCTCGGCGGTGCCGGAGAGCAGCCCGTGCCGCTTGCCGGTCTGCGTGGCCCTGAGGTCCAGCTCAGGGATGTTCCCGTCGCCGTTCGGGGTCCTGCTGATGAGCAGGGTCTTGCGAGAACCCCGCAAGGGACCACGGTCCCGGGGTCGAGCAGCAACGGCCACTGACCTCACCGGCCCGCGCGCGGCGGCCCGGTGAGGCGGGAGGGCGTCAGCCCGCCCGGTGCACCACCGCGTCACACAGCTCCAGGAGAGCCGCCTTCGCGTCGCACTCGGGCAGCGGCGCGAGGGTCGCCCGCGCCTCCTCCGCGTACCGCACCGTGTCCTTGCGGGCCTGCTCCAGGGCGGGGTGGACGCGCAGTCGTGCGAGCGCCTCGGCGTGGCGCGCGTCGTCCGTCAGGTCGGAGTCGAGGAGCTCGCACAGGGCGCGGTCCTCGGGCAGGCCGAGCTGCTCGGCGCGCTCGCGCAGCCGAAGGACCGGCAGCGTGGGGATGCCCTCGCGCAGGTCGGTGCCGGGGGTCTTGCCGGACTCGTGCGAGTCGGAGGCGATGTCCAGGACGTCGTCGGCGAGCTGAAAGGCGACGCCGAGCCGCTCGCCGTACTGGGCGAGGACGTCCACGATGCGCTCGTCGGCGCCCGACATCATCGCGCCGAACCGCACGGCCACGGCGATCAGCGAGCCGGTCTTGCCGCCCAGGACGTCGAGGTAGTGGTCGACCGGGTCGCGGCCGTCGCGCGGTCCGGCCGTCTCCAGGATCTGCCCGGTGACGAGGCGTTCGAAGGCCTCCGCCTGGATGCGGACGGCCTCGGGCCCGAGGTCGGCCAGCATGTGCGAGGCGCGCGAGAACAGGAAGTCGCCGGTCAGGACCGCGACGGAGTTGCCCCAGCGGGTGTTGGCGCTGTCGACGCCGCGGCGCACGTCGGCCTCGTCCATCACGTCGTCGTGGTAGAGCGTCGCGAGATGCGTGAGCTCGACGACGACGGCGGCGGGCACGACACCCGGCGCGTACGGATCGCCGAACTGCGCGGCGAGCATCGCGAGGAGGGGCCTGAAGCGCTTGCCGCCCGCACGGACGAGATGCTGCGCGGCCTCCGTGATGAAGGGGACCCCGCTCTTCGTTGCCTCGAGCAGACCCTCCTCGACAGCCGCCAACCCGGCCTGGACATCGGCTTCGAGAGCCTGGTCCCGCACGCTAAGACCGAAAGTCCCGACGACGGTCACGAGAGGTTCTCCTGTCTGCTGACGATCACATGGCGAACTCGGTCGATCATTTGGTCGATGACACGGTTTGTCGATGTGTCGCTGCCATCACTCAAGTCAGCGTATCCGGTCGCGTTTCGATCACAGTGGGGGCCTGCCCGCACAGACCGGGCCGAGCGACCCACGAACACCCCCGGTATGTTCTTGATCAGCTCATACGACCGAGCAGACCGGGAGTCCCGCTTTTGTCCCGCACCACGGCCGAGGCCGATCCGAACGAACCGCTGACCGACCAGCCGCCGCCGGGCGACGACCACGCGTTCTTCGGCCAGCCGCGCGGCCTGCTCACGCTGTCGGGCCTCGAGGTCTGGGAGCGTTTCTCGTTCCTCGGCATGCAGGCCATCCTCGTCCTCTACTTCGCGGACACGGTGGCACACGGCGGCTTGGGCATGTCCGCGGGAACGGCGGCGTCCGTATCGGCAGCCTACGGAACTCTCGTCTATCTCGTCTCGGTGGGGGGCGGCTGGCTCGCCGACCGGATCCTCGGCTCGTACCGCGCGGTCCTGTACGGCGGCATTCTGATCGCCTGCGGCCACTACGCGATGGCGGTGCCGACGGCGGCCATGACCTGGGTCGGCCTCGGCCTGATCAGCGCGGGAACCGGCCTGGTCAAACCCAATGTCGCCACCATGGTCGGCAAGCTCTACCGCACCGCCGACGAGCGCCGCGACGCCGGCTTCGCGCTGTACTACATGGGCATCAACATCGGCGCCTTCGCGGGCCCGTTGGTCACCGGCTGGCTCGGCGACCACAAGGGCTGGCACTGGGGCTTCTCGGCCGCCGCGATCGGCATGACGTTCGGACTCGTCCAGTACGTCGCCGGGCGACGTCACCTGGCCGGGCGCAAACACGCCGCCGAGTACGCGCTGCCGCCCGAAGGGATGCGACGCGCCGTCCGGATGATGATCGCGGGCGCGGCTGTCGTCGCCGTACTCGCCGTGATCCTCGTCCGGGCCGGCTGGCTGACGATGGGCCGCTTCGTGGACGTCCTCACGGTCATCTCGGTCATCGCGCCGGTCGTGTACTTCGCGGTCATGTTCCGCAGCCCTCGCGTGAGCGCCGAGGAGCGCGGCAGGCTCAAGCCGTACGTCGTGCTCTTCCTGGCCTCCGTGGTCTTCAACTTCATCCTGTTCCAGGCGTACTCGACGATGATCCTGCTGGCCTCGACGAACGCCAGGACCGAGATCCTCGGCTTCCACTTCCCCGCCGGCTGGTACGCGTCCGCGCTCGGCGCCTTCGAGGTCGCGCTCGCCCCCGTGGTGGCCGGTCTGTGGGCCCGGATGGGGCCGCGCCAGCCGCATGCCTCCAACAAGATCGCGTTCGGTGTGATCCTGGGCGGTCTGTCGTTCCTCCTCATGGTCATCCCCACCTCGGGCCACAGCGGGGACACCTACAAGATGGCCGCCTGGTGGATCGTCGGCTCGTATCTGCTGCTCGGCCTCGGCGACATCCTTCTGGAGACCTCCGGCATGTCGGCGACGACGAAGCTCGCCCCGAAGGCATTCTCCAGCCAGACCATGTCCCTCTGGTTCCTGTCGCTCGCCCTCGCCAACGGCATCCAGGCACAGACAGTGAAGCTCTACGGCGAGGTCTCCAATCCCGCGTACTTCGGCGTAAACGGCGCCATCGCCGTCGTCTTCGGCCTGGCCGTGATCGCGCTCGCGCCGTGGCTGCGCAGGACCATGCACCCCGTTCACTGAGGTAACTCCCATGTCAGAAACCCCGGCCATCACCATCCGCACCTCCTTCCCCTACGAGACGACCCGCGAGGACGTTCGCGTACCCCTGCCGGACGGCACCACACTGTTCGCCCGCATCTGGCGTCCGGTGACCGACGAGCCGGTGCCCGCCATCCTCGAGTACCTCCCGTACCGCCTCAGCGACTGGACGGCGCCGCGCGACTGGCAGCGCCACCCCTGGTACGCGGGCCACGGCTACGCCTCCGTACGTGTCGACGTACGCGGGCACGGCAACTCGGAGGGCCTGCCCGGCGACGAGTACGACTCGACGGAGCTCGCGGACGGGGTCGCCGTCGTCAACTGGCTGGCCGCACAGCCCTGGTGCAGCGGCAAGGTCGGCATGTTCGGCATCTCCTGGGGCGGCTTCAACTCCCTCCAGATCGCGGCCCTCGCACCCGAGCCGCTCAAGGCGGTCGTCACGGTCTGCTCGACAGACGACCGCTATGACAACGACGTGCACTACATGGGAGGTTCCGTCCTCGCGGTGGACATGCACGCGTGGGCGGCGACCATGCTCGCCTTCGTGTCGCGGCCGCCCGACCCCCAGTTCGTCGGCGAGGGCTGGCGCGACATGTGGCTGAAGCGCCTCGAAGCGGTCGACCCCTTCATCCACACCTGGCTCGGCCACCAGACGCGCGACGCCTACTGGCAGCACGGCAGCATCTGCGAGGACTACACCGCCGTACGCGCGGCCGTCCTCGCCGTGGGCGGCTGGCACGACCCGTACCGCGACACCGTCCTGCGCCTGGTCGAGAACCTGCCCGACCAGCAGGTACGCGGCATCATCGGCCCCTGGTCGCACCAGTACCCGGACCGCGGCCTGCCGCCGGGCCCCGCGATCGGCTTCCTCCAGGAGACCCTCCGCTGGTGGGACCACCACCTCAAGGGCGCCGACAACGGCGTCATGGCGGAGCCCAAACTCCGCTCCTGGATCAGCGACTCGCACCCGCCCGCCACCGTCCACCCGACGCTGCCCGGCCACTGGGTCGGCGACCCGTCCTGGCCGTCCCCGAACGTCGCGCCCCTCGCGTACGCCCTTCAGGGCCCGCCCGTGATCGTGAAGTCGCCCCAGCAGACGGGCCTGGACGCGGGCCGCTTCTTCCCCTTCGGCAACGACGCGGACCTGCCGCCGGACCAGCGGGACGAGGACGCGAAGTCGGCGTGCTTCGAGTTCGAGGTGCCCGCGGAGCTGCAGGTCCTCGGCCGGCCGCGGGTGTCGCTGCGGATCACCAGCGAGGTACCGCGCGGGCAGGTCGCCGTCCGGGTGTGCGACGTGGCGCCCGACGGCTCGTCCACGCTGGTCACACGCGGCGTCCTGAACCTGTCCTCGCGCGAGGGCCGCGACAAGGCCGTCGACTGGCCCCCCGGCACCACGGACGAGGTCGACTTCGAGCTGAACGGCATCGGCCACACCTTCCCGGCCGGGCACCGCATCCGGCTCGCGGTGTCGTCCGCGTACTGGCCGTGGATCTGGCCGCAGCCCGGATCCGAGGCCGGCTTCACCCTCGACCCGGCGGGCAGCACCCTCGAACTGCCGGTCAGGATGGTCGACGCAGAGAACGGCGCCGACATCGGCTTCGAGCGGCCCGAACAGTCCGAGCCGATGGGCGTCGTCTACCCGGCCACCCTGGACGAACAGCGCCCCGAGCGCCTGTGCGTCCGCGACGTCGCCAAGGGCGAATGGCGCCTCGAGGTCGACCCGCGCTACGGCGGCACCCGGGTCTACCCCGACGGCCTCGAATTCACCGAGGACGCCGTGGAGACGTACGTCATCCAGGAGGCGGACCCACTCAGCGCGCGCACCCGCTCCGACTGGTCGATCCGCCTGCACCGGCCCGAGCTGGCATGGGACGTGACGGTCAAGACCCGCTCCGAAATCGCCTGCGACGCGACGGACTTCATCACCAGCAACGAGGTGGTGTGCCGGGACGGCGGCGAGGTGGTCTTCCACCGGACATGGGAGCAGCGGATTCCGCGTACGGCGGGGTGAGCGTGCGGCGCCGGGCCGACGGGGCGCGTGGCTAGCGTCGTACGAAGTGGCGTTCGAGGATCACGGCGACCCCGTCCTCCTCATGGGACAGGGTCACCTCGTCGGCCGCCGCCCTGAGTTCGGCGTGGGCGTTGGCCATGGCGACGCCGTGGCCGGCCCACGCGAACATCGGCAGGTCGTTCGGCATGTCACCGAAGGCGATCGTGCGCTCCGGCGTCGCACCGAGCCGTTCGGCGGCCAGCGCGAGCCCCGTCGCCTTGGTGACGCCGCACGGCTGGAGCTCCACGGTGCCGGGGCCCGACATGGTGACCGTCGCCAGATCGCCGACGGCCGCCCGGGCCGCCGTCGCCAACTCGTCGTCGCTCAGCCGGGGATGACGGAGCAGCACCTTGCTGATGGGCTCGGCCCACAGCTCCTCGCGGCGCTCGATCCGCACGGCGGGGAGCGTGGGGTGCGGCATCACATAGCCCGGCTCGATGAGCGTCAGACCGTCCCTACCGTCCTGATCGACCGCCGCGTCGACCTGGCCGACCTCGGCCTCGATCTTGCCGAGGGCCTGCTCGGCGAGGTCGCGGTCGAGGGTCAGGGACCACACGATGCGGTCCGTCGCCGCGTCGTACAACTGGGCGCCCTGGGCGCAGACCGCGAGGCCGGTGCCGCCGAGCTCACCGAGCAGCGGCCGCACGCGCGGCGCGGGCCGTCCCGTCACCACGAGGTGCCGGGCCCCCACGGCTGCCGCGGCCGCGAGGGCGTCGCGCGTCCGTTCGGAGACCGTGTCGTCGCCGCGCAGCAGCGTCCCGTCCAGGTCTGTGGCGATGAGTTCGAACGGAGCGGAGCGCAACGGAGCGGGCATGATCGAGAGAATACGGACCGCTCCGCCGGGTCACTCCGCCCGGTCGCTCCCTCCGGCGCCCCTCCCGTTCATCCCAGCGCGGGGCGCCTCACGCGTGTGCCGCCGCGAGATGCTTCACCAGCCGCGGCGACGCGAACTCGGTGCCGCACACGAACCTCATCACCGGCCCGAACGACGACCCGCCCAGCATGCCCGTGAAGTAGAGCCCCGGCACCGAGGACACATAGCCCGCCCCCAGCTTGGGGGTGCCCCGGCTGGCGGCGATGCGGGTCCGCAGACCGTCGCCGAGGAAGTCCATCGCGGCGAGGTCCACGCGGTAGCCGGTCGCGGCGATGACGTGGTCCGCGGTCAGCTCCTCGCGGCGCCCGCCGGGGGCCCGCACCGTGAGGGCCGCGCCTCCGTCCGCCGCGGCGGACCCCACGATTCCTTCCACCTCGCGCACCCGCACCTTGTCCTCGAACCGCTCGCGCAGCCACCACGCCCCGAGCGGCCCGAGCACCCGCCGGACGAGGAAGTGCCGTGCCTGCGGCGGGAGACGGCGGTACGGGTGCGGGTAGTACGTCAGCGCGTACAGCGACCAGGCCCGGCCGAACGGCGTCTCGGGGCGCAGCTTCGGCTGCTCCCACGGCGGCGCGCCGAATCGTACGGAGCCCTGGCCGCGCGCCACGATCCGCACGCTCGCCCCGGCCTCTGCGGCGAGCGCGGCGGTCTCCAGGGCGGACTGCCCGGCGCCGACGACGATGAGTTCCCTGCCGGAGAAACGGGACAGGTCGTGGTGCTGCGAGCTGTGGGAGACAGGTCCTGTGGGGGCGGGGCCGTCGGGCGCCGCCGCGGCGAGCTCGTGCGGCAGGTGGTCGAGGCCCGAGAGGCCGGTGGCGACGACGACCGCGCGGGCCGTGAACTGCTCGCCGGAGTCCAGCTTGACCTCGAAGTTCTCGTGTCCGCGCCGGTCCACCGACACGACCCTGACCCGCTCCAGGTCGGGCACGAGCTTCTGCTGGAACCAGTCCCCGTAGGCAACGAACGTCTCGACCGGGACGATGTCCTCGTCCGTCACGAGGCGCGGGATCCCTGCGGCGTCGCAGTAGTCGACGAGGTCGTGGCCGCGCTGCGGGGCGTCGATGTTCGAGGCGGACGGCACGGACTTCAGGAGCATTCCCGCGGGCATGTGCGAGCGCCAGCTCACCATGGGGTCGCCGAAGACGCGTACCGGAATGCCGCGTGCCCGCAGATGGGCGGCGGTCGACAGGCCGTACGGGCCCGCTCCGATGACAGCTACCGGATGAATCACGAAGTCCCCTCCCCAGGGAAGAACAATTGCTTCCTACTTCGCGTTGACACTTGGTACTTGGTGCTGGGTACTTGGTACTCAGTGGTGGTCGTGCGCTATTTGGTCCTGGTCCCGGTCGTGCCGCTGCCTCGGCGGTTGGTCCGCCACAGCTGGTGGAGGTGGCGGGCTCCTGGGCCCGCGAAGCGGGCAAGCATCGTGAACAGGGGCCGCAGATCGTCGGTGGCGAGCCAGGCGAGCTCCGTGCCCGTGGCGCGGGCGGGGGCGTGCGGGGTCGTGTAGCCGCTGCGGCGGTAGGCGATGAGAGCGGGCAGGTCGATGTTCTCCACCACGTACCGGTGGCCCGCGCGCTGTTCCCCCTCCGGGACGGCGCGGCCGGTCAGGTCGAGATGCATGGCACGGACGACGTCGACCCCGGACTCGCTCTCGAAGAGCCGGAACTGGGCGCCCATGCGCGGATTGAAGTCGAGGAGCTTGTACTGGCCGTCGCGCCGGTCGAAGCGCAGGTCGAGGTCGATGACGCCGGTGAAGCCGATCTGTTTGATGAAACGCGCGGCGAGGTCCGCGAGTTCCGGATTGTCGACGACGTATGCGTTCGCCGTCATGCCCGCGTGCGGCGGCCAGGAGCGCACCTTGACGCCGGTGAACAGGGCCAGCGGTGTCGAGTCCGCGTCGAAGTACGCGTGCACGATCCAGTCCTCGGCCTGCTCCCTCGGCAGATACTCCTGGAGGATCACGCCGGGCCGCCCGCCCCAGTCGCGGGCGAGTTCGAGCAGGCCCTCGGGGGTGGCGATCTTCGTCGTGCCGTTCACCGCGGGCTGTTTGCGGCGGGTGAACGCCTCCCGGTTCTTGGCGACCACCGGGAAGCGGGCCGACTCGGCGAACTCCTCGATGTCGGCGTACGACTCGGGGAACGAGGCCGCCGGCGACGCGACGCCGTGCTCCACGCACAGTTCGTGCAGCCCCTGCTTGCTGGCGAGGCGGCGCGGCAGGTCCTGCTCGACGCGGGGGAACAGGAATTTCCCCCCGTCCGCCAGCTCTTCCTGGTGCTCGGCGATGAGGACAGCCGCCTCTTCGTCGGTCGGGATCAGGACTGCGGGCCTGCCGATCCGGCGCGCGACGCGCAGCATGCCCTCGACGAGCCGCTCCGGTTCCTCGGCCCCGGTGGTCCGCCAGGGAAAGGCCCGGCGCAGATAGCGCGAGGACGCCGCGGGCGTGTAACGGTCCTCCGTGATCGCGTACATGGGCACGCCGAGGCGGCCCAGGCTGCGGATTGCTCCCACTCCTCCGTGATGCAGTGGATAGTGACCGAACTTGACGATCAGGCCCGGCACGTCCCGATCGCATGCGAACGGCACGCTGCTGGCGCTCCTGGCCACGGGTCCCCCCACGTGTCCTGTCCCCCTTCGGACCCGGACCCACCCCGTCCGCGTCCCCCGATAGGACGCTAAGCCGGAATTGACCACTCCAGCAAGGCTTATCCGGACATTGCGAACTCTTTAGGCACTGCCCCAACGCGCCGCTCCCACGTAACGTGTGGCCCACCCACATGGAAAGCGAGGCAGGTACGCATGTCCGAGCAGACCCCGCTCACCCCCCTCGACCTCCCCGAAGGTGACCCCTTCGGACCGCACAACCTCCCGTACGGGGTGTTCTCCCTGCCGGGGGAGGCCGTGGAAGCGCGCCGGGTCGGCGTGCGCCTCGGCTCGTACGTGCTGGACGCGGGCGCCGCGGCGGCCGCGCTCGGCTCGCCCTACGTCTCCCTGCTCGCCCGTCCCACCCTGAACCCGCTCATGGCGGCGGGCCGCACCGCCTGGTCGGACGTGCGCCGCGCGCTCACGGCCTGGGTCACGGTCCCGGCCCACCGCGAGACCGTGCGCCCCCTGCTGCACCCGCTCGCCGATGTCACCTTGCACATCCCCTTCGAGGTCGCGGACTACGTCGACTTCTACGCCTCGGAGAACCATGCCCGGAACCTGGGCCGGATGTTCCGCCCGGACGAGGAGCCCCTGAAGCCCAACTGGAAGCATCTGCCGGTGGGTTACCACGGCCGCGCCGGCACGGTAGTGGTCTCGGGCACGGACGTGGTCCGCCCCTCGGGCCAGCGCAAGCCCCCGGCCGACCCGGCCCCGGTCTTCGGCCCGTCGGTGCGGCTCGACATCGAGACGGAGCTCGGCTTCGTCGTCGGGACGCCGTCCGCGCAGGGCACGCCGGTGCCGCTGTCCGCGTACCGCGACCACGTGTTCGGGCTCTGCCTCCTCAACGACTGGTCGGCGCGCGACATCCAGTCCTGGGAGACCGTGCCGCTCGGCCCGCACCTCGGCAAGTCGTTCGCCACCTCGGTCTCGGCCTGGATCACCCCGCTGGACGCGCTGGACGAGGCGCGCGTGGCGCCCCCGGAGCGCACATACCCGCTGCTGCCGTACCTGGACGACTCGGCGCCCTCCGCCGACGGCATCGCGGACGAGCCCGGCGGCTACGACCTGCACATCACGGTCACCCTCAACGGCCATGTCATCTCCGAGACCTCCTCCGCCTCCCTTTACTGGACGGCGGCGCAGATGCTGGCGCACATGACGGTGGCCGGCGCCTCCCTGCGCACGGGCGACCTGTACGGCTCCGGCACCATCAGCGGCGCCTCGGAGAACGCACGCGGCTCCCTCATCGAAATCACCTGGAATGGCCGCGACCCCATCGAACTCCCCGACGGCAAGCGAACGTTCCTCGAGAACGGTGACGTGGTCACGATGACGGCGTGGGCCCAGGGCCCGGACAACACCCGCGTGGGCCTCGGCGAAGTGACGGGGCGGATCGTGGCGGGCGCCGCAGTGTAAGAGACCTGGGTGCGGCGCCGTCAGTGGCCTGAGGGCGGCGCCACCACCGTCACCAGTCGATGTCCTCGGGCTCCTGCTCGTCCTCGGGCCAGCCGGGATCCGGCTCCGGCGCCTCCCCGGCGGCGGAGCCGGCCGGGGCTGCCGGGGCTGCCGGGGCGCTGGAACCGGCGCCGTCCAGGCCCGCCAGGACGGCGAGCACCCCCTCGCCCCACGTCGCCAGCTTCTTCTCGCCGACGCCGCCGATCGCGCCCAACTGGCCGACGGACGTCGGGTGTTGGAGGGCGATCTCCTTGAGCGTCGCGTCGTGGAAGATGACGTACGCCGGGACCCCGTTCTCCTTCGCCTGCGCGCCGCGCCACGCGCGCAGCGCCTCGAACACGGGCAGCAGCTGCTCCGGCAGGTCCGCCGCGGGCGACTTCGCCTTGCGGTCCCGCGAGGCCGACCGGGACGTGGCGGGGCGCGGCGCCTCCTTGCGCAGCCGCACCTCCCGCCGGCGCCCGAGGACGCTCCCGCTCTCCTCGGTGAGCACCAGTGTCCCGTACTCGCCCTCGACCGCGATGAGCCCCTGCGCGAGCAACTGCCGTGCCACGCCCCGCCATTCGGCCTCGCTCAGGTCCTCGCCGATGCCGAAGACGGAGAGCTGGTCGTGGTCGAACTGGATGACCTTGGCCGTGCGCCTGCCCATCAGGATGTCGATGACCTGACCCGCGCCGAACTTCTGCCTGCGCTCCCGGTCGAGACGCACCACCGTGGAGAGGATCTTCTGAGCGGCGACGGTGCCGTCCCAGGTCTCCGGCGGCGAGAGGCACGTGTCGCAGTTGCCGCAGCTTGCCGCCTGCGGCTCCTGGCCGAAGTACATGAGGAGCTGGGACCTGCGGCACTGCGCCGTCTCGCACAGCGCCAGCATCGCGTCGAGGTGGGACCCCGCCCGGCGCCGGAACGCCTCGTCCCCCTCTCCCATGTTGATCAGCTTCCGCTGCTGGACGACGTCCTGCAGCCCGTACGCCATCCAGGCCGTGGACGCGAGCCCGTCACGGCCGGCGCGGCCCGTCTCCTGGTAGTACCCCTCGACGGACTTCGGCAGGTCGAGATGCGCGACGAACCGGACATCGGGCTTGTCGATGCCCATGCCGAACGCGATGGTCGCGCAGACGACCAGGCCCTCCTCGCGCAGAAACCGGGACTGGTGCGTCGCGCGGGTGCCCGCGTCCAGGCCCGCGTGGTACGGGACCGCCTCGATGCCGTTGCGGCTGAGGAACTCGGCCGTCGCCTCCACCGACTTGCGCGACAGGCAGTACACGATGCCCGCGTCGCCCTCGTGCTCCTGCTTGAGGAAGCTGAGGAGCTGCTTCTTCGGGTCCGCCTTCGGCACGATCCGGTACTGGATGTTGGGCCGGTCGAAGCTCGCCACGAAGTGCTTCGCGTCCGGCATGCCCAGGCGCTGGGTGATCTCCTGGTGCGTGGCGTGCGTCGCCGTCGCCGTGAGCGCGATGCGCGGCACGTCCGGCCAGCGCCGGCCGAGGACGGAGAGCGCCAGGTAGTCGGGGCGGAAGTCGTGCCCCCACTGCGCCACACAGTGCGCCTCGTCGATCGCGAAGACGGAGATCCTGCCGCGGGAGAGCAGGTCGAGCGTGGAGTCGAGGCGCAGCCGCTCCGGCGCCAGATAGATGACGTCCAGCTCGCCCGCGAGAAACTCGGCCTCGACGGTGCGGCGCTCGTCGAAGTCCTGCGTCGAGTTCATGAACCCGGCGCGCACGCCCAGCGCGCGCAGCGCGTCCACCTGGTCCTGCATGAGGGCGATGAGCGGCGAGATCACGACGCCCGTGCCGGGCCTGACCAGGGCCGGGATCTGGTAGCACAGGGATTTGCCGCCGCCGGTCGGCATCAGGACGACGGCGTCCCCGCCGTCCACGACATGGTCGATGATCGCTTCCTGCTCGCCGCGGAACGCGTCATATCCGAAGACGCGGTGCAGCGTCTCCAGCGCGCCGCCGCGCATCGCCGTCGCCACGCCGGGCTCCGTCACCTCGCTCATGCCACCGATCCCATTCATCGCCCTGTCCCCCGTACGTCCATACTTTGTGGTTCGACCACTGCTGCCACGATAGGGCTCCGCACCGACAGCCCGAAAAGTTATCCACAGGCTGGGGCAACGTCACCTCCCGGCTGGGGGTCCGGGGGTCGTCCCCCGGGAAGTCACAGCCCACAGGCTGGGGGCGAGGTCACCTCCCGGCCGGGGGTCCCGGAACGCCTCCGCCCGGCACCCCCTCGCGGGGACACCGGGCGGTGACGACCGTGCGTGACGTGGTTACCGCACGAACACGCTCGCCTGGTTCGCCAGGTCCAGGAAGTACTGCGGCGCGAGGCCCAGCACCACCGTGACCGCCACACCCACCGCGATCGTGGTCATGGTCAGCGGCGAGGGCACTGCGACCGTCGGGCCGTCCGCCTTCGGCTCGCTGAAGAACATGAGCACGATCACCCGGATGTAGAAGAACGCCGCGATGGCCGACGAGATCACACCGACCACGACGAGCGCACCGGCCCCGCCCTCCGCCGCCGCCTTGAACACGGCGAACTTTCCGGCGAAGCCCGAGGTCAGCGGGATGCCGGCGAAGGCGAGCAGGAACACCGCGAAGACGGCCGCGACCAGTGGCGAGCGGCGTCCGAGCCCCGCCCACTTCGACAGGTGCGTGGCCTCGCCGCCGGCGTCCCTGACCAGCGTCACCACGGCGAACGCGCCGACAGTCACGAAGGAGTACGCGCCCAGGTAGAAGAGCACGGACGAGATGCCGTCGGGCGTGGTGGCGATGACACCGGCGAGGATGAATCCGGCGTGCGCGATCGACGAGTACGCGAGGAGCCGCTTGATGTCGGTCTGGGTGATCGCGACGATCGCGCCGCCCAGCATCGTGATGATCGCGATGGCCCACATGACCGGCCGCCAGTCCCAGCGCAGGCCGGGCAGGACGACGTACAGGAGCCGCAGGAGGGCGCCGAAGGCGGCGACCTTCGTGGCGGCCGCCATGAAGCCGGTGACCGGTGTCGGCGCGCCCTGGTAGACGTCCGGGGTCCACATGTGGAACGGCACGGCGCCGACCTTGAACAGCAGGCCCATGACGACCATGGCGACGCCGATGAGCAGCAGCGCGTCGTTCCCCATGGTGTCGGCGAGCGCCGGGTCGATGTTCTGGATCGATCCGTCGACAACATCGGCGATCGTCGCGTACGTCACCGAGCCCGCGTACCCGTACAGGAGGGCGATGCCGAACAGGGTGAACGCCGAGGCGAAGGCGCCGAGGAGGAAGTACTTGACCGCGGCCTCCTGCGACATGAGCCGCTTGCGGCGGGCCAGGGCGCACAGGAGGTAGAGCGGGAGAGAGAAGACTTCCAGGGCGATGAACAGCGTCAGCAGGTCGTTCGCCGCGGGGAAGACCAGCATGCCGCCGATCGCGAAGAGCGCGAGCGGGAACACCTCGGTGGTGGTGAACCCGGCCTTCACGGCGGCCTTCTCGCTGTCGCTGCCGGGCACGGACGCGGCCTGCGCGGCGAACGAGTCGACGCGATTGCCATGCGCCTCCGGGTCCAGGCGGCGCTCGGCGAAGGTGAAGATCGCGACGAGGCCGGTCAGCAGGATCACGCCCTGGAGGAACAGGGCCGGGCCGTCGACGGCGATGGCGCCCATGGCCGCGATGTGCGCCTTCGTGGTGCCGTACCCGCCGGCCGCGAGCCCGACCACCGCGGCGAACGCGGCGGCCAGGGCGACGACGGCGAGGAACACCTGGACGTAGTAGCGGGACTTGCGCGGCACGAACGCCTCGACAAGGACCCCGAGGACCGCCACACCGATGACGATCAGGGTGGGCGACAATTGGCCGTATTCGATCTTCGGCGCGTCGATCTTGGTAATTTGATCTTTAAACGGCGCTGTGGCCGCCGTTGTCCACAGGCTGTGGACGGCTGCTGCGCTCACTTGGCCGCCTCCACCGCTGGCTTCGGGTCCTTCTTGTGTACGTCGGACAGGGTGTGCTTGACCGCCGGGTTCACCAGGTCGGTGACCGGCTTCGGGTAGACGCCCAGGAAGATCAGCGCGGCGATCAGCGGGACGACCACCGCGAGTTCCCGCACGCGCAGGTCCGGCAGGGCCGAGATCTCCGGCTTCACCGGGCCCGTCATCGTCCGCTGGTAGAGGACGAGCGTGTAGAGCGCGGCGAGCACGATGCCGAAGGTCGCGATGATCCCGATCACCGGGTAGCGCGAGAACGTGCCGACCAGGACCAGGAACTCACTCACGAAGGGCGCGAGGCCCGGCAGCGAGAGGGTCGCGAGGCCGCCGATCAGGAACGTGCCGGCGAGCACCGGGGCGACCTTCTGCACGCCTCCGTAGTCCGCGATCAGGCGCGAGCCGCGGCGCGAGATCAGGAAGCCCGCCACCAGCATCAGGGCGGCCGTCGAGATCCCGTGGTTGACCATGTAGAGCGTCGCGCCCGACTGGCCCTGGCTCGTCATCGCGAAGATGCCGAGGACGATGAACCCGAAGTGCGAGATCGACGCGTACGCCACCAGGCGCTTGATGTCCCGCTGGCCGACCGCGAGCAGCGCCCCGTAGACGATGCTGATGAGGGCCAGTACGAGGATGACCGGCGTCGCCCACTTCGAGGCCTCCGGGAAGAGCTGGAGGCAGAAGCGGAGCATCGCGAACGTGCCGACCTTGTCGACCACCGCCGTGATGAGGACGGCGACCGGGGCGGCGGCCTCCCCCATCGCGTTCGGCAGCCAGGTGTGCAGCGGCCACAGCGGCGCCTTCACCGCGAAGGCGAAGAAGAAGCCGAGGAAGAGCCAGCGCTCGGTGCTGGTCGCCATGTGCAGCGAGCCGTCGGCCCGCGCGGCGGCGATCTCCTGGAGCGAGAAGTTCCCCGCCACCACGTAGAGACCGATCACGGCCGCCAGCATGATGAGGCCGCCGACGAGGTTGTAGAGCAGGAACTTCACGGCGGCGTACGAGCGTTGGGCCGCCGCGTTCTCGTCGCTGCCCGCGTGGGCGCGGTCCCCGAAGCCGCCGATGAGGAAGTACATCGGGATGAGCATGGCTTCGAAGAAGATGTAGAAGAGGAAGACGTCGGTGGCCTCGAAGGAGATGATCACCATCGCCTCGACGCCGAGGATCAGGGCGAAGAAGCCCTGCGTCGGGCGCCACCTCGAACTTCCCGTCTCCTGCGGGTCGGCGTCGTGCCAGCCCGCGAGGATCACGAACGGGATCAGGAGGGCGGTGAGCGCGATGAGCGCCACCGCGATGCCGTCCACGCCCAGCTCGTACCGCACCCCGAAGTCCTTGATCCAGGAGTGGGATTCGGTGAGCTGGTAGCGGGCACCGCCGGGCTCGAAGCGCACGAGCACGACCGCGGCCAGCACCAGCGTGGCGAGCGAGACGAGCAGCGCCAGCCACTTCGCCGCCGTGCGCCGCGCGGCCGGTACGGCAGCCGTGGCGATGGCTCCCACGGCGGGGAGCACCGCCGTCGCTGTCAGCAGAGGAAAGGACATTGCTATCAGACCGCCCTCATCAGCAGGGTCGCGGCGACGATGAGTGCCGCACCGCCGAACATCGAGACGGCGTACGAGCGGGCGTAGCCGTTCTGGAGCTTGCGCAGCCGGCCGGAGAGCCCGCCGACCGAGGCCGCCGTCCCGTTGACCACGCCGTCGACCAGGGTGTGGTCGACGTAGACCAGGGAGCGGGTGAGGTGCTCGCCGCCGCGGACCAGGACCACGTGGTTGAAGTCGTCCTGGAGGAGGTCACGGCGGGCGGCCCGGGTGAGCAGCGAGCCGCGCGGGGCGGTGACCGGGACGGGGCGGCGGCCGTACTGGAGGTAGGCCAGGCCCACGCCGATCGCCAGGACCACCATCGTGGCTGTGGTGACGGTCGTGGCACTGATCGGGGAGTCCCCGTGGCTGTGCTCGGTGACCGGCTCCAGCCAGTGCAGGAAGCGGTCGCCGATGCTGAAGAAGCCACCCGCGAAGACCGATCCGACGGCCAGCACGATCATCGGGATCGTCATGGATCTGGGCGACTCGTGCGGGTGCGGCTCGTGGCCCGAGCCCGCGGCGGAGCCGCTGTCAGACCCTGTGGGCTGCCAGCGCTTCTCACCGAAGAAGGTCATGATCATCACGCGCGTCATGTAGTACGCGGTGATGGCCGCGCCGAGCAGGGCCACCGAGCCGAGGATCCAGCCCTCCGTGCCGCCCTTCGCGAACGCCGCCTCGATGATCTTGTCCTTGGAGAAGAAGCCGGACAGACCGGGGAAGCCGATGATCGCGAGGTAGCCGAGCCCGAACGTGACGAACGTGACCGGCATGTACTTCCTGAGGGCGCCGTACTTCCTCATGTCCACCTCGTCGTTCATGCCGTGCATGACCGAACCGGCGCCGAGGAAGAGGCCCGCCTTGAAGAAGCCGTGCGTCACCAGGTGCATGATCGCGAAGACGTAGCCGATGGGGCCGAGGCCCGCGGCCAGCACCATGTACCCGATCTGCGACATCGTCGAGCCGGCCAGCGCCTTCTTGATGTCGTCCTTCGCGCAACCGACGATCGCACCGAACAGGAGCGTGACCGCACCCACGATGACGACGACGAGCTGTGCGTCCGGCGACGCGTTGAACACCGCGCCGGAACGGACGATCAGATAGACACCGGCGGTCACCATGGTCGCGGCGTGGATGAGGGCCGAGACCGGGGTCGGGCCCTCCATCGCGTCACCGAGCCAGGACTGCAGCGGCACCTGGGCGGACTTGCCGCACGCGGCGAGCAGCAGCATCAGGGCGATGCCCGTCAGTGTCGCGCCGCCGCCCTGGTGGTCCTCCGCCGCCTTCAGGACCGGCCCGAAGGCGAATGTCCCGAACGTCGTGAACATCAGCATGACGGCGATCGAAAGGCCCATGTCGCCGACGCGGTTGACCAGGAAGGCCTTCTTCGCCGCGGTCGCCGCGCTGGGCTTGTGCTGCCAGAAGCCGATCAGGAGGTACGAGGCGAGGCCCACGCCCTCCCAGCCGACGTACAGGAGCAGGTAGTTGTCGGCGAGGACCAGGAGCAGCATCGCCGCGAGGAACAGGTTCAGGTAGCCGAAGAAGCGGCGGCGCCGCTCGTCGTGCTCCATGTACCCGATCGAGTAGATGTGGATCAGCGTGCCCACACCGGTGATCAGGAGGACGAACGTCATCGACAGCTGGTCCAGCTGGAACGAGACGTCCGCCTGGAAGCCCTCGACCGGGATCCAGCTGAACAGGTGCTGGCTGAAAGAGCGGTCGTCGACACCCTTGCCGAGCATGTCGGCGAAGAGGAGGACACCGATGACGAAGGAGGCGGCCGCGAACAGCGTGCCGAGCAGATGGCCCGCACGGTCCAGCCGCCGTCCGCCGCACAGCAGTACGGCCGCTCCGAGCAGTGGCGCCGCTACCAGCAGCGCAATCAGGTTTTCCACTGTGCAGCGACCCCTTACAGCTTCATCAGGCTGGCGTCGTCGACCGAAGCCGAGTGGCGGGAACGGAACAGCGACACGATGATCGCGAGCCCGACCACGACCTCCGCGGCGGCGACGACCATCGTGAAGAAGGCGATGATCTGGCCGTCGAGATTGCCGTGCATCCGGGAGAACGCGACGAACGCGAGGTTGCACGCGTTGAGCATCAGCTCGACGCACATGAACACGACGATCGCGTTCCGCCTGATGAGCACGCCGGTGGCGCCGATCGTGAACAACAGGGCGGCGAGATACAGGTAGTTGACCGGATTCACTTCGACGCCTCCTCGGTCCGCTCAAGGCGCTCGGCCGAGCGCTGCTCCAGGGCCTTCAGGTCACCGAGCGCCTCGTCCGACACGTCGCGGATCTGGCCGCGCTCGCGCAGCGTCTGCATGACCGTGAGCTCCGACGGGGTGCCGTCGGGGAGCAGGCCCGCGATGTCGACCGCGTTGTGCCGGGCGTAGACACCCGGGGCCGGCAGCGGCGGGAGGTGCTTGCCCTCGCGCACGCGCTGCTCGGACATCTCCCGCTGCGTCCTGGCCCGCTCGATGCGCTCCCGGTGCGTGAGCACCATGGCTCCGAGGGTGGCCGTGATCAGCAGGGCGCCGGTGATCTCGAAGGCGAAGACGTACTTCGTGAAGATGAGGGCGGCGAGCCCTTCCACGTTCCCCCCGGCGTTCGCCTTGCCCAGTCCGTTGAACTGGTGGAGCGAGGCGTTCCCGATGCCCGCGAGGAGCAGTATCCCGAAGCCGAGTCCGCACAGCAGGGCCAGCCAGCGCTGCCCCTTGATGGTCTCCTTCAAGGAGTCCGCCGCGGTGACACCGACGAGCATGACCACGAAGAGGAACAGCATCATGATCGCGCCGGTGTAGACGATGATCTGGACGACGCCCAGGAAGTACGCGCCGTTGGCCAGATAGAAGACCGCCAGGATGATCATGGTCCCGGCGAGGCACAGCGCGCTGTGCACGGCCTTCTTCATCAGGACCGTGCCCAGGGCGCCGATGACGGCGACCGTACCGAGGACCCAGAACTGGAAGGCCTCACCGGTGGACGTGCCCGCAGAAAGAGTGACTGCGGCGGCGAGCTGACTCATGCCTCCGCCCCCTCAGATTGCGGCTTCTCGCCCTTGGAGACGGCGACCTGACGCACCGTGCCGGGCGCGGCCTCCGTCACCAGACCCCGGTAGTAGTCCTGCTCGTCCGTGCCGGGGAAGATCGAGTGGGGCGATTCGACCATGCCCTCCTCGAGCCCGGCGAGCAGCTGCTCCTTGGTGTAGATCAGGTTCTCGCGGCTGCTGTCGGCGAGTTCGAAGTCGTTCGTCATCGTCAGCGCGCGCGTGGGGCACGCCTCGATGCACAGGCCGCACAGGATGCAGCGGGCGTAGTTGATCTGGTAGACGCGGCCGTACCGCTCGCCCGGCGAGTAGCGCTCCTCGTCGGTGTTGTCCGCGCCCTCCACATAGATGGCGTCCGCGGGACAGGCCCACGCGCACAACTCGCAGCCGATGCACTTCTCCAGGCCGTCCGGATGACGGTTGAGCTGGTGCCGGCCGTGGAAGCGCGGGGCCGTGGTCTTGGGCTGCTCCGGGTACTGCTCCGTCAGCCGCTTCTTGAACATGGCCTTGAAGGTCACGCCGAAGCCGGCCACGGGATTCTGGAAGCCGGGCTTGGTCTGCCCGCCCTCCGTCGACTCCTCAGCCATGGGACGCCTCCTTTCCGTCACTGGGACCCTCACCGGTTCCGTCACTGTCAGTATCCGGTCCGCCACTGACAATCAACTCCCGCTCCCCCCGCGGGCGCCGGCGCGGCACGGCCGGCGGGGTCTGGCCGGGCAGCGGCGGGACCGGGAAGCCGCCTGCCATCGGGTCGAAGGCCGCGGCCTGTTCGGCCGCCTCCTGCGCCTCGCGTTCCCTGCCGCCGCGGTCCCTGAAGATGTCGACGAGGAACGAGAGCAGCAGCAGGGCGAGGACTCCGCCGCCCACGTACAGGGCGATGGAGGCGAAGTCGTAGTTCTCGTTCCGCAGGGTCCGCACGGTGGCGACGAGCATCAGCCAGACCACGGAGACCGGGATCAGGACCTTCCAGCCGAGCTTCATCAGCTGGTCGTAACGCACGCGCGGGAGCGTGCCGCGCAGCCAGATGAAGAAGAACAGCAGCAGCTGGACCTTGATGACGAACCAGAGCATCGGCCACCAGCCGTGGTTCGCGCCCTCCCAGAAGGTGGACACGGGCCACGGGGCCCGCCAGCCGCCCAGGAAGAGCGTCACCGACACGGCCGAGACCGTCACCATGTTCACGTACTCGGCGAGCATGAACAGCGCGAACTTGATCGACGAGTACTCGGTGTTGAAGCCGCCGACGAGGTCGCCCTCGGACTCCGGCATGTCGAACGGCGCGCGGTTCGTCTCGCCGACCATCGTCACGATGTAGATCAGGAACGAGACCGGCAGGAGCACGATGTACCAGCGGTCGTGCTGCTGGGCGACGATCTCCGAGGTGGACATCGACCCGGAGTAGAGGAACACCGACGCAAAGGCCGCGCCCATCGCGATCTCGTACGAGATCATCTGGGCGCAGGACCGCAGACCACCCAGCAGGGGGTAGGTCGATCCGGAACTCCAACCCGCGAGCACGATCCCGTAGATGCCGACCGAGGCGACCGCGAGGATGTAGAGCAACGCGATCGGCAGGTCGGTGAGCTGCATCGTGGTGCGGTGGCCGAAGATCGAGACCTCGTTGCCGGAGGGTCCGAAGGGGATCACGGCGATCGCCATGAACGCCGGGATGGCGGCGACGACCGGGGCCAGGATGTAGACCACCTTGTCGGCGCGCTTGACGACGACGTCTTCCTTCAGCATCAGCTTGATGCCGTCGGCGAGCGACTGGAGCATGCCCCAGGGGCCGTGCCGGTTGGGGCCGATGCGCAGCTGCATCCAGGCGACGACCTTGCGCTCCCACACGATGGAGAAGAGCACGGTCACCATCAGGAAGGCGAAGCAGAAGACCGCCTTGACCACGACCAGCCACCAGGGATCGCGGCCGAACAGCGAGAGGTCTTCGAGAGCGAGCGGGATCATGACTGCACCTCCTTGGCCTCGTCGATGCCCGCGGGACCGATCCGGACGAGTGCGCCGGGCACGGCCCCCGTGTCGGAGGCCACGCCCCCGCCGGTGGAGTTCAGCGGAAGCCACACGACACGGTCCGGCATCTCCGTGACCTGGAGCGGGAGTCGGGTCGTCCCCACCGGTCCGGTGACGGCGAGCTCGTCGCCGTCCTTGACGCCCGCCTCGGCAGCCGTGGCGGCCGACACACGCGCGTGTGCCGCGTGCCGCGTGCCGGCGAGCGCGTCGTCCCCCTCCTGGAGGCGGCCCTGGTCGAGCAGCAGCCGGTGCCCCGCGAGGACGGCCTCACCGGACGCGGGCCGCGGCAGCTGCGAGGCCGTCTCCAGCGAGTCCGTCGCGCGGGGCCCGCTCCACCCGCCGAGGCGGTCGAGCTCCCCCCGCGCGGCCCGCAGGTCCGGCAGTCCCAGATGTACGTCCATGGCGTCCGCGAGCATCTGGAGGACGCGCGCGTCGGCGGTCGCCACGGAGCGCGTCATCTGGTCGGGCTTGAGCGCGGCCTCGAAGAGGCGTGCCCGGCCTTCCCAGTTGAGGAACGTGCCCGCCTTCTCGGCGACCGCGGCGACCGGAAGCACGACGTCCGCGTGGTCGGTGACCTCGCTGGGACGCTGCTCCAGGGAGACGACGAACGCCACCTCGTGCAGCGCCTCACGCGCGCGCGGCGGGTCCGGCAGGTCCGCGACCTCGACCCCGGCGACGACCAGGGCCCGCAGCTCGCCGCCGGCGGCGGCCTCGACGATCTGGCCCGTGTCGCGCCCGTAGCGGTGCGGGAGTTCGGACACTCCCCAGGCGGCGGCCACCTCTTCCCGCGCGCGCGGGTCGGTGGCCGGACGTCCGCCGGGAAGCAGCGACGGCAGGGCGCCCGCCTCGATCGCGCCGCGCTCCCCGGCCCGGCGCGGAATCCACACCAGCTGGGCGCGGGTCGCCGTGGCGGCCCGTACGACCGCGGTCAGCGCGCCCGGCACGGCGGCCAGCCGCTCACCGACCACGATGACCGAACCCTCGGCGCGCAGCGCCTCGGACGCCTCGGCGCCACCGTCCTCCAGGCCGAAGCCGGAGGCAAGCGCGTCCAGCCACTCCGTCTCGGTGCCCGGAGCGGCCGGCAGCAGCGTGCCCCCCGCCTTCTCCAGGCCCCTGGTCGCGAACGGGGCGAGCCCGAACGTCCGCTGGCCGTGCCCGCGCCACGCCTTGCGCAGCTTCAGGAAGACGCCGGGCGCCTCCTCCTCGGCCTCGATCCCGACGAGGAGGACGGCGGGCGCCTTCTCCAGAGACGTGTACGTGACCCCGACACCGTCGAGGTCACGCCCGCGTCCGGCGACCCGCGCCGCCAGGAATTCGGCCTCCTCGCTGCTGTGCACGCGCGCGCGGAAGTCGATGTCGTTCGTGTCGAGCGCCACGCGCGCGAACTTGCTGTACGCGTACGCGTCCTCGACGGTGAGCCGGCCACCGGTCAGGACCCCGGCGCGGCCGCGGGCCGACAGCAGGCCC
The DNA here is from genome assembly GCF_055760475.1 of Streptomyces sp. DS1-CR2. Classification (NCBI taxonomy): domain Bacteria; kingdom Bacillati; phylum Actinomycetota; class Actinomycetes; order Kitasatosporales; family Streptomycetaceae; genus Streptomyces; species Streptomyces sp. DS1-CR2. Next base: position 5,156,345 of record NZ_CM147085.1, on the reverse strand, counting down.
CGAGCCGCGACGTCCAGGGCTTCGGGCCAGGAAGCGGGCTCGAGGACACCGTCCGCGTTACGGACGAGCGGCGTGGTCAGCCGGTCGGGCTTCTGCGCATAGCGGAACCCGAACCGGCCCTTGTCGCAGACCCACTCCTCGTTGACCTCGGGGTCGTTCGAGGCGAGGCGCCGCATGACCTTGCCGCGCCGGTGGTCGGTGCGGGTCGCGCAGCCGCCCGCGCAGTGCTCGCACACGGAGGGCGAGGACACGAGGTCGAAGGGACGGGAGCGGAATCGGTACGCCGCCGAGGTCAGCGCCCCGACCGGACAGATCTGGATCGTGTTCCCGGAGAAGTACGACTCGAAGGGGTCGCCCTCGCCGGTGCCGACCTGCTGGAGCGCGCCGCGCTCGAGCAGCTCGATCATCGGGTCACCGGCGATCTGGTTGCTGAACCGCGTGCAGCGGGCGCAGAGCACACAGCGCTCACGGTCGAGCAGGATCTGGGTCGAGATCGGGACCGGCTTCTCGAACGTCCGCTTCTTCCCGTCGAAACGGGAGTCGGACTGGCCGTGCGACACGGCCTGGTTCTGCAGCGGGCACTCGCCGCCCTTGTCACAGACCGGGCAGTCCAGCGGGTGGTTGATGAGGAGCAGCTCCATCACGCCCCGCTGCGCCTTCTCGGCGACGGGCGAGCTGAGCTGGCTCTTGACCACCATGCCGTCGGTGCAGGTGATGGTGCAGGACGCCATCGGCTTGCGCTGGCCCTCGACCTCGACGATGCACTGGCGGCAGGCGCCGACCGGGTCGAGCAGGGGGTGATCGCAGAAGCGGGGGATCTCGATGCCGAGCTGTTCGGCGGCGCGGATCACCAGCGTGCCCTTGGGCACGCTGATCCCGATGCCGTCGATCGTCAGCGAGACGAGATCTTCCGGCGGCACCGCCGCCTCACCGCCCCCGGAGGGAGCGCCTGTGGTTACCGTCATGCGTTCACCTCCGTGCGCTGGTCCGCCCAAGCCGTCGACTTGGCGGGGTCGAAGGGGCAGCCCTTGCCCGTGATGTGCTGCTCGTACTCCTCGCGGAAGTACTTGAGCGAGGAGAAGATCGGGGACGCGGCGCCGTCGCCGAGCGCGCAGAACGACTTGCCGTTGATGTTGTCGGCGATGTCGTTCAGCTTGTCGAGGTCGCTCATGGAGCCCTTGCCTGCCTCGATGTCGCGCAGCAACTGCACCAGCCAGTACGTCCCTTCACGGCACGGTGTGCACTTGCCGCAGGACTCATGGGCGTAGAACTCGGTCCAGCGGGTGACCGCCCGCACGACGCAGGTCGTCTCGTCGAAGCACTGGAGCGCCTTCGTGCCGAGCATCGATCCCGCGGCGCCGACGCCCTCGTAGTCGAGGGGCACGTCGAGGTGCTCGTCGGTGAACATCGGGGTAGAACTGCCGCCGGGCGTCCAGAACTTGAGGCGGTGACCCGGACGCATGCCGCCGCTCATGTCGAGGAGCTGACGCAGCGTGATGCCGAGCGGCGCCTCGTACTGGCCGGGGTTGGTGACATGCCCGCTGAGCGAGTACAGCGTGAAGCCCGGGGACTTCTCGCTGCCCATCGACTTGAACCAGTCCTTGCCGCGATTCAGGATCGCGGGAACCGACGCGATGGACTCGACGTTGTTGACAACAGTGGGGCACGCGTAGAGCCCCGCGACCGCGGGGAAGGGGGGACGGAGCCGCGGCTGGCCACGGCGGCCTTCCAGCGAGTCGAGCAGTGCGGTCTCCTCGCCACAGATGTACGCGCCCGCGCCCGCGTGCACCGTGAGTTCGAGGTTCAGCCCGCTGCCCAGGACGTTCTCGCCGAGGTAGCCCGCCGCGTAGGCCTCCCGTACGGCCTCGTGGAGCCGTCGCAGTACGGGGACGACCTCGCCCCGCAGATAGATGAAGGCATGCGAAGAGCGGATCGCGTAGCACGCGATCACGATCCCCTCGATGAGGGAATGCGGGTTCGCGAAGAGGAGCGGGATGTCCTTGCAGGTCCCGGGCTCCGACTCGTCGGCGTTGACAACTAGATAGTGCGGTTTGCCGTCGCCCTGCGGAATGAACTGCCACTTCATTCCGGTGGGGAAGCCCGCGCCGCCGCGGCCCCGCAGGCCCGAGTCCTTCACATAGGCGATCAGGTCGTCCGGCGACATGGCGAGCGCCTTGCGCAGACCCTCGTAGCCGTCGTGCCTCCGGTAGACGTCGAGGGACCAGGACTTGTCCTCGTCCCAGAACGCCGAAAGGACCGGCGCGAGCAGCTTCTCGGGGCTGGTGTCGTTGTTGATCTCGGCTGCCAAGGTCATCACTCCCCCTCCTCGGCGACAGGGCCCGCCGGGTGGGCCGGATCGGAGGACGACGTGTCCTGCGGGGCGTCGTGCGAACTCAGGTGCTCGGCGGACGACGCGTCCTGGGGTGGTGCGTCGCCGGCGTCCCGCTGGGGACCTCCGTCGCGCGGATGGACCACGCGCGCGGGAGCGGCCTCGCCCCTGGCGAGGCGCAGGCCGATCAGCGAGGCAGGTCCCGCGCTGCCGCTCGCCTCGACGGCGCCGGGCCGCTCGTCAGGGAAGCCGGCGAGGATCCGCGCGGTCTCCTTGTACGTGCACAGGGGGGCGCCGCGGGTGGGTTCGACCTCCGCGCCCGCGCGCAGGTCGTCGACCAGCCGCTTCGCGCTGCCCACCGTCTGGTTGTCGAAGAACTCCCAGTTGACCATCACGACGGGCGCGAAGTCGCAGGCCGCGTTGCACTCGATGTGCTCGAGGGTGACCTTGCCGTCCTCGGTCGTCCCGCCGTTGCCGACGCCCAGGTGCTCCTGGAGGGCCTCGAAGATGGCGTCGCCGCCCATCACGGCGCACAGCGTGTTCGTGCAGACCCCGACCTGGTAGTCACCGCTCGGCTTGCGCCGGTACATCGTGTAGAACGTCGCGACGGCGGTGACCTCGGCGGTGGTCAGGCCCAGCATGTCGGCGCAGAACTTCATGCCCGTACGCGTGACATGGCCCTCCTGCGACTGCACGAGGTGCAGCAGAGGGAGGAGCGCGGAGCGCGATCCCGGGTAGCGGGCGATGATCTCGCGCGCGTCCGTCTCGAGCCGGGCTCGGACGTCGTCCGGGTAGTCGGGCGCGGGCAGTTGGGGCATGCCCAGGCTGACGCCCTGGCCCTGCTCGGAAGGAGTGGTGGTCACCGGTCGACGCCTCCCATCACGGGGTCGATGGACGCGACGGCGACGATGACGTCGGCGACCTGGCCGCCCTCGCACATCGCCGCCATGGCCTGAAGGTTGGTGAAGGAGGGGTCTCGGTAGTGGACCCGGTAGGGGCGGGTGCCGCCGTCGGACACGACGTGCACCCCGAGCTCCCCCTTGGGGGATTCGACGGCGGAGTACGCCTGCCCGGCGGGGACCCGGAAGCCCTCGGTCACCAGCTTGAAGTGGTGGATAAGGGACTCCATGGAGGTGCCCATGATCTGCTTGATGTGGTCGAGCGAGTTGCCGAGACCGTCCGGGCCGAGCGCGAGCTGCGCCGGCCAGGCGATCTTCTTGTCGGCGACCATGACCGGGCCCGGGGCGAGCCGGTCCAGGCACTGGTCGACGATGCGCAGCGACTGCCGCATCTCCTCCAGGCGGATCAGGAAGCGTCCGTAGGCGTCGCAGCTGTCGGCGGTCGGGACCTCGAAGTCGTAGTTCTCGTATCCACAGTACGGCTGCGCCTTGCGCAGGTCGTGCGGGAGGCCCGCCGCGCGCAGGATCGGCCCGGTCGCGCCGAGGGCCATGCAGCCGGTGAGGTCGAGATAGCCGACGTCCTGCATACGGGCCTTGAAGATGGGGTTCCCGGTGGCCAGCTTGTCGTACTCGGGAAGGTTCTTCGACATCTTCTTCACGAACTCGCGGATCTGGTCCACCGCGCCGGGCGGCAGGTCCTGGGCGAGTCCGCCCGGCCGGATGTACGCGTGGTTCATGCGCAGGCCGGTGATGAGCTCGTAGATATCGAGAATGAGTTCACGATCACGGAAGCCGTAGATCATGATCGTCGTGGCGCCGAGCTCCATGCCGCCGGTGGCGATGGCGACCAGGTGCGAGGAGATCCGGTTCAGCTCCATGAGGAGGACCCGGATGACGGTCGCGCGGTCGGGGATCTCGTCCTCGATGCCGAGGAGCTTCTCGACGGCCAGGCAGTACGCCGCCTCGTTGAAGAACGGCGTCAGATAGTCCATGCGCGTCACGAACGTGGTGCCCTGCGTCCACGTGCGGTACTCGAGGTTCTTCTCGATGCCCGTGTGCAGATAGCCGATGCCGCAGCGGGCCTCGGTGACCGTCTCGCCGTCGATCTCCAGGATCAGCCGGAGCACGCCGTGCGTGGACGGGTGCTGCGGGCCCATGTTGACGATGATGCGCTCGTCGTCGGCCTTGGCCGCGGACTGGACGACCTCGTCCCAGTCGCCGCCGGTGACCGTGTATACAGTCCCCTCGGTCGTCTCGCGGGGAGACGCGGAGGAGGCAGAGGCAGAAGAAGTAGACATCAGGAGTACGACCTCCGCTGGTCCGGAGCCGGGATCTGGGCGCCCTTGTACTCGACGGGGATGCCGCCGAGGGGGTAGTCCTTGCGCTGCGGGAAGCCCTGCCAGTCGTCCGGCATCATGATCCGCGTCAGCGCCGGGTGGCCGTCGAAGACCAGACCGAAGAAGTCGTACGTCTCGCGCTCGTGCCAGTCGTTCGTCGGATAGACGGCGACCAGCGAGGGGACGTGCGGATCCGCGTCGGGGGCGCTGACTTCGAGACGGATCAGCCGGTTGTGGGTGATCGAGCGCAGGTGGTAGACGGCGTGCAGCTCGCGGCCCTTGTCGTCCGGGTAGTGCACCCCGCTCACGCCCGTGCAGAGCTCGAAGCGCAGGGCCGGGTCGTCGCGCAGCGTCTGGGCGACGCGCACCAGGTACTCGCGTTCGATGTGGAACGTGAGCTCGTCGCGGTCGACGACGGTCTTGTCGATGGCGTTCTCGGGGACGAGGCCCTGTTCCTCCAGGGCCCCCTCCAGCTCGTCGGCCACCTCGTCGAACCAGCCGCCGTACGGCCGCGTGGCGGCGCCCGGCAGCCGTACGGAGCGCACGAGGCCGCCGTAACCGGAGGTGTCGCCGCCGTTGTTGGCGCCGAACATGCCGCGCTGGACGCGGATCTCCTCGCCCTGGTCGCCGCGCTGCCCCGGGAGGTTGGCCGCGCTGAGGTCCTTCTCGGGGTTGACCCCGTTGCTGTCCGCGTCGCTCACCGCAGCAGCCCCTTCATCTCGATCGTCGGGAGCGCCTTGAGCGCCGCTTCCTCCGCCTCGCGGGCCGCCTCCTCGGCGTTCACGCCGAGCTTGGAGGACTGGATCTTCTGATGGAGCTTGAGAATCGCGTCCATCAGCATCTCCGGCCGCGGCGGACAGCCGGGCAGGTAGATGTCCACAGGGACTACGTGGTCGACGCCCTGCACGATCGCGTAGTTGTTGAACATCCCGCCCGACGAGGCGCACACGCCCATGGAGATGACCCACTTGGGGTTCGGCATCTGGTCGTAGACCTGCCGCAGGACGGGCGCCATCTTCTGGCTCACGCGCCCGGCCACGATCATCAGGTCCGCCTGCCGCGGCGAGCCGCGGAAGACCTCCATGCCGAAGCGCGCCAGGTCATAGCGGCCGGCGCCCGTCGTCATCATCTCGATGGCGCAGCACGCCAGGCCGAACGTGGCCGGGAAGACGGATGACTTGCGCACCCAGCCCGCGGCCTGCTCGACGGTGGTCAGCAGAAAGCCGCTCGGCAGCTTTTCTTCGAGTCCCATGGCTTAAGGCCCCTCAGTCCCATTCCAGGCCGCCGCGCCGCCATACGTACGCGTACGCGACGAAGACGGTGAGCACGAAGAGCAGCATCTCCACGAGCCCGAAAACACCCAGGGCGTCGAAGGTGACGGCCCAGGGGTAGAGGAAGACGATCTCGATGTCGAAGACGATGAAGAGCATCGCCGTCAGGTAGTACTTGATGGGGAAGCGCCCGCCGCCGGCCGGCGTGGGGGTCGGCTCGATACCGCACTCGTAGGCCTCGAGCTTGGCCCGGTTGTACCGCTTTGGACCGATAAGCGTGGCCATGACCACGGAGAAGATCGCAAAGCCTGCCCCGAGGGCTCCCAGTACGAGGATGGGCGCATACGCGTTCACCGCTCCTCGCTCCTCTCAGTCGGCGCTGACTGCTGGCGGATACGTGGGCCCGCCTCCCGCTCCCCGCGAAGCCACCCCCGGTTGCACGAAGATCGCTCACATGTGAAGCAGGTCACAAGCCCAACTGCCCCGCATCCTATGCCTGCCGGTCTGTGATCTGCGACACGGGGTGCGCCAACAGCTTTGTGATCTCCACCACCTGACGAAGGATCATGAAGTCGGATGAGCGGTGATCTTCACACGCGAAGCGCCTGAGTGATCACCAGACGTGACATCTTGGCGCGTTACCCCAGGTGGCAGCGCTGGCCCAGTATCAAGAGGCGGCACATCCAGGCAAATTGGCGCTGGACAGAACTGGCTGATAGTGAGCGCCGTTCACACATCAGAGGGAGAGGTGTGGACGTAAGTGGACGCGGGCACGCGCTCACGAGGAGCGACCGACCGCGAAGGCGGCCCCTTTGTGACCTGCGTCACGCCGCCCGTTATCGGTTGGAAACCGGGCTTGGCCATCGGTATCAACGAGTGGTAAGTCGAGGGCAATTCGGGCGTATTACAGAAAGCCCATGATCACAGGCTTGATCGGCCCTGTCCGTATTGCCCGTTACGGCGTCAATAAAGGCCGCCGCGCCCGGGATTCAAACGTTCTCACGACAACTGTGGCGCACCACACGTTTCTTGAAGGAACCATGGAGGCCCTGATAGCGGTTGTACTCATGTCCCACACCGCTCACATACCCAGCCACCGGAAGCCCCGTCGCAGCGCGTCGAAAATCGCCCTGCGCGCCGGAGTTGCCGGTGGCGTACTCAGCACCCTGGCAGTGGCCGGTGCGTCCGGCCCGGCGTTTGCCGCCGAGCCGGTGACCGAGACCATCGAGATGCCGACCATCACGGCGGACCTCTCCGCTCAGGTCGCCCAGTCCGCGGACGCCACCCAGCAGGCCGCGAACTCCTATGCGCTGCAGGCCGAGCAGGACCAGGCCGTCGCAAAGGCCGCGAAGCAGGCCAAGTCGGACCAGGCCCTCGCCGAGAAGAAGGCGGAGGCCAAGAAGAAGGCCGAGGCCGAGGCGAAGCGCAAGGCCGAGGAAGCGCGTGCGTCGCGCTCCGCCGAGCGCACGACCCTCTCCGCCTCCTCCGCGAAGTCCGACGCCGTGGCCCCCGCCAGCGGCAGCGTCGCGTCCGTCATCGCCTTCCTGAAGGCGCAGCTCGGCGACGCGTACGTCATGGGCGGCACCGGCCCCAACTCCTGGGACTGCTCCGGCCTGACCCAGGCCGCGTTCGCGCAGGCCGGCATCAGCCTGCCGCGCGTCTCGCAGGACCAGTCGACGGCCGGCACCCCGGTCTCCCTCGACAGCCTGCAGGTCGGCGACCTCCTCTACTGGGGCTCCGCGGGCTCGGCGTACCACGTGGGTGTCTACATCGGTAACGGCCAGTACCTGGACGCCGCGAACCCCTCCAAGGGCGTCGTCATCCAGGACCTGTCCGGCTACCCGGCGACCGGTGCGGTCCGCGTTCTCTGAGAATTCATGGCAAAGGGCCATCACTCCCCGCTCGGGGGTGATGGCCCTTTGCCGTATAACCAGCAAATCCCGCGCAACTTGCCTATCAGCCCTTCGGCGACAATTCACCCATAGGGCCCCAACTGCCCCCCGGGATCTCCGTATTGATGATCTCCGGTACGGAGGCGATCAGACCGGACATCGTCTCCAGGCCGGCCTTGAAGTGGTCGGAGCCCACGTGCGCGGCCCCCGCGTCCCCGTCCCGGAAGCCCTCCAGGAGGACGTACTGGTTCGGGTCCTCGACGCTGCGGGACCAGTCGAAGAAGAGGTTGCCCTCCTCGGCGCGCGTGGCGCGGGTGAAATCGGCGGTGTGCTCCAGCCAGGAGTCGGCGTACTCGGGCCGGGCGGTGAACTTCACGGCGACGAAAATCATGCAGCCAGGGTGCTCCGTGCCGCCCCGCACGGCCAGTTCGGCGCGCGCGATTGCGGGAGCGCCGGAAAAAACCGGGTCCACGCGGCAGCGCGCGCCGGGCGGCTCAGGAGCGCCGTGAACGCCCGCAGCCCGCAGCCCGCAGCCCGCCACGGAACGCGACAGCGGCCGGCGAGACCACCGGCCGCGCGCGTCCGGGCCGCTCACGCCTTCGGCGCCACCTTGCTCAGGCCGTTGATGATGCGGTCCATCGCGTCGCCGCCCGTCGGGTCGGTCAGGTTGGCGAGCATCTTCAGCGTGAACTTCATGAGCACCGGGTGCGACAGGCCGCGCTGCGTCGCGATCTTCATGACCTTCGGGTTGCCGATGAGCTTCACGAAGGCGCGGCCGAGCGTGTAGTAGCCGCCGTAGGTGTCCTTGAGGACCTTCGGGTAGCGGTGGAGGGCGAGTTCGCGCTGGGCGTCGGTCGCGCGGGCGTGCGCCTGCACGATGACGTCGGCCGCGATCTGGCCGGACTCCATGGCGTACGCGATGCCCTCGCCGTTGAACGGGTTCACCATGCCGCCCGCGTCGCCGACCAGGAGCAGACCCTTGGTGTAGTGCGGCTGGCGGTTGAAGGCCATGGGCAGGGCGGCGCCGCGGATCGGCATCGTCATGTTGTCCGGGGTGTAGCCCCAGTCCTGCGGCATCGAGGCGCACCAGGCCTTCAGGACCTCGCGCCAGTCGAGCTCCTTGAAAGCGGCGGAGGAGTCGAGGATGCCGAGGCCGACGTTCGACGTGCCGTCGCCCATGCCGAAGATCCAGCCGTAGCCGGGCAGCAGCCGGTCCTGGGCGCCGCGGCGGTCCCACAGCTCCAGCCAGGACTCCAGGTAGTCGTCGTCGTGGCGGGGCGAGGTGAAGTACGTGCGGACGGCGACGCCCATCGGGCGGTCGTCGCGCCGGTGCAGGCCCATCGCGAGGGACAGCCGGGTCGAGTTGCCGTCCGCGGCGACGACGAGGGGCGCGTGGAAGGTGACTTCGCGCTTCTCCTCGCCGAGCTTGGCGTTGACGCCGGTGATGCGGCCCGTGCGGTCGTCGATGATCGGGGCGCCGACGTTGCAGCGCTCGTACAGGCGCGCGCCCGCCTTCTGCGCCTGCCGGGCCAGCTGCTCGTCGAAGTCGTCACGCTTGCGGACGAGTCCGTAGTCCGGGTAGGAGGCGAGATCCGGCCAGTCCAGCTGGAGCCGGACGCCGCCGCCGATGATCCGCAGGCCCTTGTTGCGCAGCCAGCCCGCCTCTTCGGAGATGTCGATGCCCATCGACACGAGCTGCTTGGTGGCGCGCGGGGTGAGGCCGTCGCCGCACACCTTTTCCCGGGGGAACGCGGTCTTCTCCAGAAGGAGGACGTTGAGTCCGGCCTTGGCCAGGTAGTACGCGGTCGTCGAACCGGCTGGCCCGGCCCCGACGACGATCACATCTGCGCTGTGCTCGGAGAGGGGCTCGGTCACGGCGGGTTCTCCCGAAGACTCGAAATCTGCGTGCCGCGCGGCACCGGATATGGGCAGTCTATGCAGCGGTACTGATCACCCAGCCGAAGGGCCGCCCTGTGAACCGAGCTCTGCCTGATGTACAGCTGCGTGTCCCCACCGACGAGGACGCCTTCGCCTGGCACCGCGCCTTCGACGACCCGGAGGTCATGGAGTTCCACGGCGGGGTCGCTGCCGAGCTGTCCGTGTACGAGGAGCTGACCGCCCGGCAGCGCCGGCACGACGCGGAGCGCGGCTTCTGCCTGTGGACGATGACCGGCCCGGACGGCGACGTCATCGGCTTCACGGGCGCGCAGCCCTGGCCGCACGCCTGGGGTCCGGCGGGCGAGATCGAGATCGGCTGGCGGCTCGGACGCGCGCACTGGGGCCGCGGCTACGCGACGGCCGCCGCGCAGGCGACGCTGGAACGCGTACGGGCCGCGGGTGTACGGAGCGTGGTGGCGATGGTCGACTCGCGCAACGAGCGCTCGGTGGCGGTGGCGCGGCGCCTCGGCATGGAACCCGCCGAAACGTTCACCGTCCCGGGTGACACGCGCAGGGGCCTCTGCTTCAGGCTCGCCTTGTAAGCCCTGCCGCTTCCGGTCGGGGGTCCGGCGGAGCTACCCTTCGGGTACCTGGGGGTGAAGTCTGTGCGTATTACACCCAAGACGCCCGAAGTGCGCGTACCGAAGTTCGTCGGCCTCATGGCCGTCGACGCGCGCGAGGCCGCGACGGCGCGCGGCGTGCAGCTGGCCGCACCCGACCGCCCCGACTTCCATCTCACCGTGGTCGACTACGTCGTACGCCAGTACCCACCGCCCGACACCGAGGTGCCCCGCGGCTCCGTCGTCACCGTCTGGTTCGACCTGGCGGAGGGCGAGGGCCACGGCGGCTCCGGGGTGAACGAGCCCCGTATGCCGGGACCGCGCGGCGGCGGGCTGCAGCGCGAACTGGACGAACCGGGCGAGACGTACTCGGTAGTCGGCATGTAGCGCTCGGCACTCAGTGCCCGGCCGGGGTCAGTTCGTCAGGCGCCAGGACTCCAGGCCGGTCCGGTACGTCTTCTTCAGGTCCGTCCAGACGTCCTGCTGCCTCTCGTGCACGGCGTATGCCCTGGGCGCGCGGCGCCGCCCCTCGGCCGTGGGGATCACAAGGACTTGCGGGCGCTGAAAGTGACGAACAAGAGTTCGCCTGACGGATGAGTGACCAACCCGCCTCACATTCGTTGTGATGGTCATATAGATCCTGCGGGATGAATGTTGAGGGGGTGGGCGGGATGATCCGTACATACAAGTTCCTCCTCCGGCCCACCGTCCGGCAGCGCCAGGCGCTCGGTGAGATGTTGCGTGATCACTGCTCGCTCTACAACGGGGCGTTGCAGGAACGCCGGGACGCCTGGTGGCACACCTCCAAGACCGCCGTGCGGTACGGGCAGCAGTCCGCGCAGTTGAAGGCGATCCGGGCATTCGACCCGGAATGTCAGGGGCGTTGGTCGTTTTCCTCGCAGCAGGCCACCCTGCGCCGGTTGGACAAGGCGTTCGCCGCGTTTTTCCGAAGGCTCAAGGATGGCGAGAAGCCCGGCTATCCGCGCTTTCGTGGGCTAGGGCGGTTCGACACGGTGGACTTCCCTAAGGACGGCGACGGTTGCCGCTGGGATGCGACTCCGCACACCCCCGTCACCCGTGTCAGGTTTCAGGGCGTCGGGCATGTCAGGGTGCACCAGCACCGACCCGTTCTCGGCAAGGTCAAGACGGTCTCGGTAAAGCGCGAGGGCGCGCGCTGGTACGTGATCCTTACCGCCGAGCAGACCGCCCCCGAGCCGCTGCCCGCGACCGGCAGCGTTGCTGGTATCGACCTGGGGATCGTTCACTTCCTCGCCGACTCCAGCGGCGGATTCGTAGCCAACCCGCGCCACGGGCGTACCGCCGCCACGAAGGTTGAAGAAGCTCAGCAGGCGCTGTCCCGCTGCAAGCGCGGCTCCAAGCGTCGCCGCAAAACCGTGGATAGCGTCGCAGCCCTGCACCGCAAGGTCCGTCGCCAGCGGCTCGACCACGCTCATAAGACGGCCGTCGACCTCGTGCGCGCGCATGATTTCATCGCGCACGAAGATCTCAAGATCCGCGATATGAGCCGGACGCCCGCACCCAAGCCAGCCCCTGACAAGCCGGGCACTTTCTTGCCCAACGGGGCAAGCGCGAAGGCCGGATTGAACCGGTCGATCACTGATGCCGGTTGGGGGGTGTTCCTCGCGATCCTTACCGCCAAGGCTGAAAGCGCCGGACGGGAAGTGATGGCCGTGGACCCCCGCAACACCTCCCGTGAGTGTCCGGAATGCGGGCACACCGCCAAGGAGAACCGGCCCACGCAAGAGAAGTTCCGCTGCGTCTCGTGCGGCCACACCGCGCACGCAGACACGGTCGGAGCAATCAATGTCCTACGGGCCGGGCTGGTCCGTCGCGAAGCCCAACCGGCCTAGCGAGAAGCCGTCCCTTCCGCGGGGTGGAGGAGTCACGTTGAGGATGTTGTCGTATATACGAGAGAAGGGGTAGCCCACTTCCCTGAATGAACCTGGTGAGGACCGGGTGCCGGGCCCCGATAAGTGAGGGGATCGAGGGCTCTTGGGCGGTTAGGCGAATTTGCCGTGGCCGATTTCCCGTGGCGGGGAACCGTCACAACGGACAGGCGTGGAGGGCTACTCGATGCCCATCATCCAAGCCTCGGGCTACTTGACGCCCCGGTGCAGCGCCACGACGCCACCGGTCAGGTTGCGCCACGCCACGTCCGACCAGCCGGCCTTCTGGAGGCGGGCCGCGAGCGCCGGCTGGTCGGGCCAGCTGCGGATCGACTCGGCGAGGTAGACGTAGGCGTCCGGGTTCGAGGACACGGCGCGGGCCACCGGAGGCAGGGCGCGCATCAGGTACTCGGTGTACACGGTGCGGAACGGCGCCCACGTCGGCTGCGAGAACTCGCAGATCACGACGCGCCCGCCGGGCTTCGTCACCCGGTACAGCTCGCGCAGCGCCGTGTCCGTGTCCTGCACATTCCTGAGGCCGAAGGAGATGGTCACGGCGTCGAACGTGTCGTCCTTGAACGGCAGCTTCGTCGCGTCGCCCGCGGTGAACGGCATCCACGGATGCCGCTTCTTGCCGACCTGGAGCATCCCGATCGAGAAGTCGCAGGGCACGACGTACGCGCCGGCCTGCGCGAACGGCTGCGACGACGTCGCCGTACCGGCCGCGAGGTCGAGGACCTTCTGCGCGGGCCGCGCGTCGACTGCCTTCGCGACCTCCTTGCGCCACAGCCGGGCCTGGCCGAGCGAGAGCACGTCGTTGGTGAGGTCGTACCGGTCCGCCACGTCGTCGAACATCGAAGCGACTTCGTGCGGCTGCTTGTCCAGGGATGCGCGGGTCACGCGTCCATTGTGGCAGTACGCCCCCGGGCAGACGTCAGCGGCGCCTGTACACCAGGCGCCCTTCGACGACCGTGGCCACACAGGTGGCCGGGCCGAGCCGGGCGAGCGAGGCGCGGTCCGGCACGTCGAACACGGCGAACCTGGCCGGTCCGCCCACGGTCAGCGGCGGCAGCAGGACGAGCGGCGCCGGCGAGAAGGACACCGGCCCCGGCTGGTTCGGCGGGCGCTGCCCGAGCGCGAGCCCGGCCCTGCGCACCGCGTCCACCACCGCGCGCGAGCGCAGCTCCCCGGCCACGGCGACCGTGCCGTGCGCGAACAGCTGCTGGATGCCGCGCCGCGCGCTGGCCCCGACCCGGGACGGATCGGCGCGGAAGATCTCCCGCGCGCGCTCCCCGACGACCGGCCGCGTGCCGAACTCGTCGGCCTCGCGCGGGTCCGGGTGGTACGTGCCTTCGAGGATCTCGGGCCCGTACGGGTTGAGCAGGCCGGGCGTGAGGATGCCGGGCCACCGCCGCACCCTCGCCTGCGGGCGGACGGCGGCGAGGTCCTCGTACGGGCCGAGGGCGGCGACGGACGCGCCGTCGACCAGGACCGCGGCCTCGGGCGAGGCCTCGGCCACGTGAATCGTCAGCAAAAGAGCCTCAGTTGGTGGAGACGAGCTTCAGCTCGGGGTGCGCCGTGCCGCCCTCGATCGCGGTGGACGAGATGTGCGACTGGACGCGGTCGTCGACCGGGTCGTTCGCCGGGTCGTCGTGCACGACGAGGTGCTCGTACGTCGTGGCGCGCTGCGCGGGGACGCGGCCCGCCTTGCGGATGAGGTCGATGATCTCCAGGCGGTTCGAGCGGTGCCTGGCACCGGCCGAGGAGACGACGTTCTCCTCCAGCATGATCGAACCGAGGTCGTCGGCGCCGTAGTGCAGCGACAGCTGGCCGACCTCCTTGCCGGTGGTCAGCCAGGAGCCCTGGATGTGGGCCACGTTGTCGAGGAAGATCCGCGCGATGGCGATCATGCGCAGATACTCGAAGAGCGTGGCCTGCGTACGGCCCTTCAGGTGGTTGTTCTCCGGCTGGTACGTGTACGGGATGAACGCGCGGAAGCCGCCCGTGCGGTCCTGTACGTCGCGGATCATGCTCAGGTGCTCGATGCGCTCGGCGTTGGTCTCGCCGGTGCCCATCAGCATCGTGGACGTCGACTCGACGCCGAGGCGGTGGGCCGCCTCCATGATCTCCAGCCAGCGCTCGCCGGACTCCTTCAGCGGGGCGATCGCCTTGCGGGGGCGGGCCGGGAGGAGCTCGGCGCCGGCGCCGGCGAAGGAGTCGAGGCCGGCCGCGTGGATCCGCTCGATGGCCTCCTCGACGGAGACCTCGGAGATGCGGGCCATGTGCTCGACCTCGGACGCGCCGAGGGAGTGGATGACCAGCTGCGGGTACGCCTGCTTGATGGCGGAGAAGTGCTTCTCGTAGTACTCGACGCCGTAGTCCGGGTGGTGGCCGCCCTGGAACATGATCTGGGTGCCGCCGAGTTCGACGGTCTCGGCGCAGCGGCGCAGGATGTCTTCGAGGTCGCGCGTCCAGCCCTTGGCGGTGTCCTTGGGCGCGGCGTAGAAGGCGCAGAACTTGCACGCCGTCACGCAGACGTTCGTGTAGTTGATGTTCCGCTCGATGATGTACGTCGCGATGTGCTCGGTGCCGGCGTAGCGGCGGCGCCTGATGGCGTCGGCGGCCGCGCCGAGCGCGTGCAGGGGAGCGTCGCGGTAGAGGTCGAGCGCCTCTTCGGGGGTGATGCGTCCACCCGCGGCGGCACGGTCGAGGACGGTCTGAAGGTCGGCCTTCTCGGTCACCGGGCGTCCCTTTCGTTTCGTTCGTAAGGGGTTGTGGACAGACCGTCTCAGCGTACGCCAGCACATCCTGCCGCCCGACGTCAGGCGGCGTACGCGCCCATCAGCACGCCCGCCAGCGCGCCCGCGAGAAGGAACGGCCCGAACGGGATCGCCGTCCTGCGGCCGGCCCGCCGGGCGGTCACGAGACCCGCGCCGTACAGCGCGGCGAACAGGAACCCGGCGAACGTGCCGATGAAGAGGAACCCCCACCCGTACCAGCCGAGCACCGCCCCCAGGCCGACCGCCAGTTTCACGTCTCCGAACCCCATCCCCTGGGGGTGGATGAGGAAGAGCACGAGGTAGCCGCCGCCGAGCGCGACCGCGCCGAGCAGCGCCGTCGGCCAGTCGCCGCCCGGCTCGGGCAGCAGCGCCGCCAGGCCGAGCAGGACGGGGGCGGCCGCGGCGAGGGGCAGGGTGAGGACGTCGGGCAGGCGCTTCACACGGGCGTCGACCACCGCGAGGAGCACCGAGGGCGGGACGAGGAGGAGCCAGGCGCCCAGTTCGGGGCGGATGCCGGTGGCGGCGGCGAGGGCGGCGCAGACGGCGGCGGTGAGCAGTACGGGCATCAGGGCGCCCGGGCCGAGCGCCCTGCCGCACTCCCCGCACCGCCCGCGCCCCAGCCATCCGCGCACACCGCCCGGCAGCGGATGCCCGTCCGGGCAACTCGCCCGCCAGGTGTCGTCCGGCTCCACGGACAACCGGTACGCGGCCCGCGGCACGAACAGCCCGGCCACGGCACCCCAGACCGCCCCGGCCACGACCAGCAACAGATCCACCATCCTCGCCCCTTCCCCCGCACCTACCGGCGTCGCCTACCGGCCGAGCACCGCCAGCGCGAACGCGAGCCGCCGGTCGAGCCAACCGGCTTGTGGCACATACGACTTGACGCCGTCGACGTACCCCTGCGTCTCGGCCGCGTCAGCCGGCGCGCCGCATCGTAGCGACGGGGTCGCCCGCGCGCGGGTTGTCCGTCTCGTAGGTGAGACGGTCGCCCGACTTCGACTTGATCAGGCGGACTTCGTGGCGGCCGGTGGTGCACTGCCCGCCGTTCGACTTCTTGGCGATGCCCGTGGCGACGATCCGGTCCTTCTCGACCCGCTTGAGGACGAGGACGTCCTCGCAGACCGCGCCGATCGGGTCGGTCTGGTGGAACGTGCCGAACTCCTCGCCGATCCGGCCCTGTTCGACGGTGACGCGGAACGTGCCCATCGGCAGCGTGCCGCCGAGGCCGGTGCCGGGACCTTCCCACGTGCCCACGAAGGAGGCGGGGACGGTGCCCTTCGGCGCGGAGGCGGAGGCTGTCGCCGCGGGTGGACGGCCGCCCGCGGTGTCGCTCCCGCCCTTCGAGGAGCCGGGCAGCAGGTCGAAGAGGAACACCGAGCCGAGGGTGACGGCGGCGAGCGCGCCCGCGACACCGACCGCGACCGTGCAGCTGATCCTGCGTCCGCGACCGCCCGCGCCCGGCGCGGATGTCGCGGCCACACTGACGGAGAGCTTCCCGGCGCCCGGCACCTCGGTGCGCGGCGCGGGGACGGCGGCGTCGCCGGGGGCGGGGGCGGGGGCGGGGGCAGAGTCGGCGGGCGTGTGCACGGGCGGGACGACCGGTCCGTACGCGGGATCGGGAGGCCCGAACACCCCGGCGGGCGCCCCCGCCGCGTCCGACGGCCAGTCGACCGACGGCTCGCTGAATCCGACCGGCCCCGAACGCTCCGCGGCACCCGCCGGCGCCGCGCCCTCCAGGTCCAAAAGCGCCACCGCGCTGCGCCCCACCTGCTCCACCAGCGCGCCCGGCAGCCACCCCGCCGCCACGAGCCGGGCCGCGCCCTGCGGGGCGAGAGCGCTCGCCAGTTCTTCGGGTGTGGGCCGCGCGGCCGGGTCCTTCGCCAGGCACGCGGCGGCGACGTCGCGCAGTTCCCCGCGCGCCAGGCCGAGTTCGGGCTCCTCGTGCACCACCTTGTAGAGGAGCGCGGCCGACGAGTCGCCGGGGAACGGGGACGTGCCGGTCACCGCGTAGACGAGGACCGCGCCGAGGGAGAAGACATCGGCGGCGCCCGTGACGCCCTTGCCGAGGATCTGCTCGGGCGCCATGTATCCGGGCGACCCGATCGAGACCCCGGTGGAGGTGAGGGAGGCGGTGCCGTCGGTGGCGCGGGCGATACCGAAGTCGATCAGGCGCGGGCCGTCCACGGTGAGCAGCACGTTCGACGGCTTCACGTCGCGGTGGACGAGCCCGAGGCCGTGCACCGCCGCCAGCGCCTCGGCGAGGCCCGCACCCAGGACCCGTACGGAGTGGTCGGGCAGGGCGCGCTCCTTCACGGCCTGCGCGAGGGAGGGGCCGGCCACGTAACCGGTCGCCACCCACGGCACGGACGCCTCCGGGTCGGCGTCGAGGACCGGCGCGGTCCAGGCGCCTCCGACCCGCCGCGCGGCGTCCACCTCGCGCCGGAAGCGCGCCCGGAACTCCTCGTCGAGCGCGAAGTGCGGATGGACGACCTTCACCGCGACGGTGCGGCCTCCGGCGCTGCGCCCCAGATAGACGCGGCCCATTCCGCCGGAACCGAGCCTTCCGAGCAGCCGGTAGGGCCCGATCGTGGTCGGTTCGCCGGCTTCCAGCGACTGCATGGCCTGGCCTCCCCCTGTGCCCACGCTCCAGTCGGGCCAGGGTAGACCTCCCCTGTCACGCCTTCCCGTAGTCGCCGCCTCGCGGAACGCATCCCTCCGATATCCGCGCGCCCCGTGTATTCAAAACGTTCACCGGTGAAATTCCATACGTTCACACTCGATCGTCACCGAACAGCCCGTTGTTTCCGGATAGCCGGAATTGCCCCGTGCGCGAGAGAGACGGCACGCAGAAGGCGTACGCGAATTCCCGCTGGGGAATTCCCGTACGCCTTCCGGGGGCGGCGGAGCTACCGCGTCACGGCTGCAGCAGATCGACCCGGACATCGGCCGCGAAGCCGGTTGTCGGGCCCACCCGGCGGGCGAACTCCGTGACGCCCTCCAGCTGCCGTGCGCCGAAGCGGAAGTCGAGCGTCGTGAAATAGCGCTCGAGGACCTGCTCGTCGAAGACCTCCCAGCGGGAGGCCTGCTCGGCGACCTTGGTGACCTCTTCCAGGGACACGTCCCGCGAGGCGAGGAACGCCTCGTGCACCTTGCGGGTGATGAGGGGCTCGCGCTCCGCGTAGTCCTTGCGGGCGGCCCACACGGCGAAGACGAACGGCAGTCCCGTCCACTCCTTCCACAGGGCGCCCAGGTCGTGGACCTGGAGCCCGAGTCGCGGCGCGTCGTGGAGGTTGGCGCGCAGGGCCGCGTCCCCGATGAGCACGGCCGCGTCCGCGTCCTGCATCATCAGGCCCAGGTCGGGCGGGCACGTGTAGTAGTCGGGCTGTACGCCGAAACGGTCGGCGAGCAGCAGCTGCGCGAGGCGCACGGACGTGCGCGAGGTGGAGCCGAGCGCGACCCGCCGGCCGTCGAGCTGGTCGAGAGGTACCTGCGAGACGATCACGCACGACATCACCGGGCCGTCGCAGCCGACCGCGAGGTCGGGGAAGGCGACGAGCTGGTCGGCGGCCTTCAGGAACTCGACGAGGGTGATGGGCGCGATGTCGAGGTCGCCCTGGACGAGGCTCTCGCTGAGCTTCTCCGGGGTGTCCTTCGTGAGCTCGAGGTCGAGGAGCGTTCCCGTCCTGGCAAGTCCCCAGTACAGGGGCATGCAGTTGAGGAACTGGATGTGGCCGACTCGTGGCCGGTTGCGCTGCGGGGTCTCGGGAGAATTGTCCACATCGCGAGGCTAGACCCCATGCGGTACGGTGCAGGCTTCAGGGTCCCCGAGTCGGCCCTGTCAACCCTTTGACGCCCCGTGTCAAACCTCCGGGTGACGTGATCTTTCCCTCTATTGCATTCCGGTGCCTGCGTGCTAGGCTCGCCCGCAAGTTGCAGTTTGGTTTCCCTTGCAGTACAGAGCCTGCGGAGCATGTGACCGCGGGCTCTCGTCGTATTCAGACTTTTGCAGTTGTTCGCAAGTGCATTTGCAGGTTCTGGAGCAGGGCGACCCTTTGGCCCAAGGAGGGCTTATGGCTACCGGAACCGTGAAGTGGTTCAACGCTGAAAAGGGCTTTGGCTTCATCGCCCAGGAAGGCGGCGGCCCGGACGTCTTCGTCCACTACTCCGCGATCAACGCAAACGGCTTCCGCTCCCTCGAGGAGAACCAGGCCGTGAGCTTCGACGTCACGCAGGGTCCGAAGGGCCCGCAGGCGGAGAACGTCACCCCCATGTAAGTGGGGCGTCCCCAGGTTTGCCCTTGGGACGTCGTGACTCCGGAACGGATGCAGTACCCAAGGAGCCCCGCTCCGCCAAGTGCCCCGGCACGAGGCGGAGACGGGGCTCCTGCCTTTTTGCTCACGCGTACTGCATGACGAGGAGTTGCCGGCCGTCGGGGCGACCGTGCTGCTGGTGGCGCTGCTCGCGGCGGGGGCGCTGACCGAGGGACGCGGGTTCGCCGGGTGGGCCCGGCCCGCCGGGGTGCTGGCCGGCGGGCTGCTCGCGTGGCGGAAGGCGCCCTTCGCCGTCGTCGTCGTGGTGGCCGCCGCGACGACGGGCCTCCTGCGGCTCGCGGGCGTGTCGTAACGGCCCCTGCGTGTACGGGAAACCGCTCCCGATCGGGCGAGTAACGCCTCCGACCGCTCCCGGACGGGCCGATTCGGCAACGTACGGACGGATAGCGGACCCGTCCGGTCGCACGGACCGGCCTCGCGGGAACCGCCGCTACTCTGATCGGCCCGCGTCACCGACCGGACCCGGCGCAGAGGACAGGTGTACCGATTTCCGCGCCCGCGCCGATGCCGGGGACCGCCCGCCCGGCACATGCCGGCCGCATCCGACCGGAACGCAAGCCGACGCAGCACGACGGAGGCACCAGAACATGCCGGAGCTCCTGCACACCCGGGCCGCGGGACTCGTCGGCAGGGGTGGCGCCGCGGCCGCGCTCGAAGGGCTGCTGCGCGCGGAGCGCCTGGTGACGATCGCCGGGCCGGGCGGCGTCGGCAAGAGCGCGCTCGCCGCCGAAGTCGTACGGCGCATGCGCCGCGAACCCTGGTCCGCGAAGGGCACCGCCGACCTGGCCACGCTCGACATCCCCGGGCTCGTGCCGCACGCGCTCGCCGGCGCCCTGCGCCTCGACGGCGATCCCGCGGTGCTTCCGCTCCCGGCGCTGGCCGCCGCGATCGGGCGGCGCCCCGTGCTTCTCGTCGTCGACACCTGCGAGCGGCAGGCCTCGGAGTGCGCCGCCACGCTGCTACACCTCGTACAGGCGTGCCCGGAGCTGCGCGTCCTCGCCACCAGCAGGGTCCCGCTGGACACCCCGGTCACGTTCCCGCTGCCCCCGCTCACCCCCGGCGGCGCCGCCCGTCTGCTCACGACGGCCGCGCGGGCGCTCGGCGCACCGCGGGACCCGGACCCCGAACCGGCCCGGCGTATCTGCGCGGCGCTCGGCGGTCTGCCGCTGGCCCTGCGCATCGCTGCGGGCCAGCTGAAGCGCCACGACGCCGACGACCTGCTGTCGCTCATCGGCCGCCCCGAGCGCCTGCTCGACCTGCCCGCCCCGATGCCCGGACTGCCGCACCGGCTGCGCACGCTGCGCGCCTCGCTGCGCTGGAGCCAGCGGCTGTGTCCGCCCGGTGAACGGCTGCTGTGGGCGCGGGCCTCCGTCTTCACCGGGCCCTTCACCGTGGCCGACACGGTGACGGTGTGCGCGGACGACCGGCTGCCGCCCGACGAACTCGCCCGCGCCTTCGAGGGGCTCGCGGCCCACCGCCTGATCACACCCGAGCCGTCGGGACCCGGGGCCTTCCGCATGACGGCCGCCACGCGCGCGTACGGCAAGCATCTGCTGGAACGGCTCGGCGAGGACGCCGAGTTCCGGCGTCGCTGCCTGGCGCACTGCCTGCGGAACGCGGCCTCCCCGTCCTAGCCCTCCTAGCCCTGCTTCCTGGGCAGGGCCCAGGCCGCCAGCGCCGCCGTCACGCACAGGAGCCCGCCCGCGACGATCAGGCTCGTACGCATGCCTCCGAGGGAGAAGCCGTCGCTCGCGCCGCCCGCGATGAGGGAGCCGAAGAGTGCGACGGCGAGGGCGCCGCCGGTCTGGCGGAACGCGTTCAGGAGGCCGGAGGCCGTGCCCGCGCGGGCTGCCGGGACGCTGTCCATGAGCAGGGCGGTGAGCGCGGGGACCGCGAACGCGCCGCCCATGCCCGTCGGGACGAGCAGGAGAAGGATCAGCCAGACCGGGGTGTGCGCGGCCAGCGGCAGGAGGCAGAACATGCCGAGGGCGAGGACGGCCTGTCCGGTCACGATGACGGGACGGCGGCCGAAGCGTTCGGCCATCGGCGGGGAGATCAGGTTGGTCGACGTGATGATCGCCGCCAGCGGTACGAACATGAGGCCGGCCTCGGTGCCGGACATGCCGCGCAGCTGCTGGTAGTAGAGGCCGAGCAGGAAGATCGCGCCGTAGAAGGCCACGTTGACCGCGAAGCCGATGGCGAGGGACACGCTCACGTCGCGCCGCCGCAGCAGGGGCAGCGGGACCATGGGCGCGCGGTGGCGCTTCTCGGCGGCGAGGAAGGCGAGCGCCCCGGCGACGGCCACGGCGAGTGCCGCGAGGACCGACGGGGCGGTCCAGCCGGTGTGGCCGCCCTCGATGACCGCGAAGGCGAGCCCGGCGAGCGCGAGGACCGCGGTGACCTGACCGGCCAGGTCGAGCGGGGCGGGACGGCGCGGGGAGCGCGGGACGCGGACGAGGAGGGCCAGGATCAGGGCGCCCACGGGCAGGTTCAGGAAGAAGACGGCGCGCCAGCCGGCGGCCTCGGTGAGCAGGCCGCCGAGGACAGGGCCTACGGCCATGGCGACCGAACCGCCCACCGTCCACAGCGCGATGGCACGAGCGCGGTGCCGCGCGTCGTCGTAGGCCTGGCGGATCAGCGCGAGCGAGGCCGGCATCACGATGGCAGCGGCGCCGCCCTGGACGACACGGGCGGCGACGAGCGTGCCGATGCCTGGTGCGAGGGCGCAGGCGAGCGAGGCCAGGGTGAACAGTCCGACACCCCAGGCGTAGGCCCGCCGCGCACCGGCCCGGTCGGCGAGCGCACCGGCGGAGAGCATGAGCGCGGCGAACATCAGGGTGTACGCGTCGACGATCCACTGAAGCCCGGTGATGCCGCCGTGCAGCGACGTACGGATGGCGGGCAGGGCGATGTTCACGGCGGACACATCGATGGAGATGACGGTGAAGCCGAGGAGCGCGGCGACGAGGGCGTAACCGGACACCCGTACGGGAGCCGGCGCACCGGCCGCCGGGCTGGGGGCACGGGTCGGGTTCCGCTGGTCGGGGCGGGTGGCGGCGGACGGCATGTTCGGGGCTCCTCGGGTGGAGAAACGGGTGGGCGACGTGGTCCGTCGTTCCTCCCCGGCAGGGCTTCGTGCGGGCGGCTCCGGCGACCGCGTCCGCGGCCCGGTGCCGTGCACCCCCTGGGTCCGCGGTGGCCGGGCCGCCCGCACCGGGATCCACTCTGCGCTCAGTTGGCGCGAGGTGGCAGGGCGCCGTTCACCGGGGCGCGCTGTTCCTGGTCCTGACACGGCCCCCCACAGACGTCGCCGAGCAGGGAGAATGGGGGTATGGCTGGTGGAGCGACGCAGGACGGCACGGAACTGGGCAGGTACCTCAAGGCGCGGCGCGCGCTCGTGAGCCCGGCGGACGCGGGGCTGCCCGCGGGCGCGGGGATCCGGCGGACGCCCGGCCTCCGCCGCGAGGAGCTGGCGACGCTCTCCGGCGTCAGCGTCGACTACTACACGCGGCTGGAGCGCGGCCGCGAGACGAACCCCTCCACGGCCGTGATCGACGCCATCAGCCGGGCCCTGCGGCTGTGCGGCGACGCGCACGAGCGCCTCCACGACCTGGCCGAGCTGGCTTCGGGCCGTCTCACCGAGCCCCACCCCACGACCGACCGCACGGTGCGCGACTCGGTCCTGCGGGTCCTGGAGTCGCTCAGTCCGCTGCCCGCCTACGTGGTGAGCCCGCACAACTACGTGCTGGCGGCGAACCCGGCCGGCCGCCGCCTCCTGCCCGGCCTGTGGGACTGGCCGGACGACGAGCGCAACATCACGCGGTATCTGTTCCTGCACCCCGTGGGCCGCCGGCTCTACGTCCCCTGGGAGGAGACGGTCGCGCAGTCGGTGGCGCACCTGCGCGCGGTGGGCGGCAAGGACCCGAACTCGCCGGAGCTGGCCGCCCTCGTCGGTGAACTCGTCCTGAAGTCACC
Source organism: Streptomyces sp. DS1-CR2 (assembly GCF_055760475.1). NCBI lineage: Bacteria > Bacillati > Actinomycetota > Actinomycetes > Kitasatosporales > Streptomycetaceae > Streptomyces > Streptomyces sp. DS1-CR2. The sequence goes on along the minus strand of NZ_CM147085.1, from coordinate 5,133,123 downwards.
GGAGTTCGCGAGGCTCTGGGACCGTTACGAGGTTCTGGAGCGCGGCGGCGGCACCAAGACGTTCGCGCACCCCAAGGTCGGCGCGATGACCCTCACGTTCGAGGTCATGCAGCTGGCACGCACGGGCGGGCAGCGCCTCGTCACCTATCAGGCCGAGCCCGGCAGCCCGGACGAGGCGGCGATGCTGCGCCTGGACCCGGCGGCCCGCCCGGACCGCCGGGAGTCCTGAACTCCCTTACGCCTCAGCCCCGTTCGAGCATCCCCGCGCACCGGGCGCGCCGGGCGCGCAGGGCGCGCAGGGCGCGCAGGGTGTTCCATCTCGGCCCGTTCCTGCAGGTGCGCGCCGCGTTCGAGGCACCCGTATCCCTGCCGGCGAGCGTGACGTACGCGTCCCGGGGGCCCGCCTTCGAGCTCTGCTCGGCGACGCGCACCCATGTCACGGGCGAGGTGCTACGCGCCGGGGGCGGGTGACCAGCGCCGGCCCTCCATCAGGTTCCCGAGGCCCGACCAGGCGAAGTTCATCAGCGTGGCCGCGGCCTCCTTGGCCGTGACCGACGGGTCCGTGCTGGCCCAGCCGGCCAGCGACTCCGCGGCCCCGACCAGCGCCTGCGCGAGCCCGGCGACCTCGCGGTCGGGCAGCGCGGGATCATCGTGCGCCTCCCTGGCCGCCTCGGCGATCAGCCCGGTCACGAACGCGACGACCTCCTCCCGCATGGCCGTGACCTCGACGACGAACGGCTCACCGCCCGCCGGTGCGTGACTGTGCAGGACGGCCCAGCCGTCGGGGTTCTGCGCCGTGTGCGCGAAGAAGGCCCGCAGCCCGTCCCACAGCTGCCGGTCGGCTCCCCCGCCGCCGGACACACCCGCGCGCACCGCCGCGATCAGGGCCGCCGACTCGCGCTGGATGCACGCCGAGAAGAGCTCCTCCTTGGAGTTCAGATAGAGGTACACCAGCGGTTTCGACACTCCGGCGAGCTCCGCGATGTCATCCATCGACGCGGCGCCGTAGCCACGCTCCCCGAACACCCGCACCGCCGCGTCGAGCATCTGACGCTCCCGCACGGCCCGCGGCATCCGCTTGACCCTCACTTCGCCCACCCCGGCCGCCCGCCTCTCTCCACACCGCGTCCGCCCGCAAGCGTAGCCACCACAACGCACACACCCCGCACCACGACCGGAGGGAACCGGCGGGTGCGGGGTGCGGACGGGTACGAGCCTGGGGACTCAGGCGGCGGCACCCACCGCCTGAGGCTCGTCCTCGTGCCGGCTCTCGACCACGGACTCCTCGACGGGAGACGCGGTGGCGTTGTCGTACTTCACGCGGTCCAGGATGTTCTCGCGGGCGGCCACGATGACCGGCACGAGCGCCTGTCCGGCCACGTTCGTGGCGGTGCGCATCATGTCCAGGATCGGGTCGATGGCGAGGAGCAGGCCCACGCCCTCCATCGGGAGGCCGAGCGTCGACAGGGTCAGCGTCAGCATGACCGTGGCGCCGGTCAGTCCGGCGGTCGCGGCGGAGCCGATCACCGAGACGAACGCGATGAGCAGGTACTCCTTGATGCCGAGCTGTACGTCGAAGATCTGCGCGACGAAGATCGCGGAGATCGCCGGGTAGATCGCGGCGCAGCCGTCCATCTTGGTCGTCGCGCCGAACGGCACGGCGAAGGAGGCGTAGTTGCGCGGGACGCCGAGGCGCTCGGCGGACTGCTGGGTGACGGGCATCGTGCCGACGGAGGAGCGGGACACGAAGGCCAGCTGGATGGCGGGCCAGGCGCCCTTGAAGAACTGGAGCGGGTTCAGCTTGGCGACCACTGCGAGGAGCAGCGGGTAGACGCCGAAGAGGACCAGGGCGCAGCCGACGTAGATGTCGATCGTGAACGTCGCGTAGTTGCCGAGGAGGTCCCAGCCGTACTGGACGATGGCGCGGCCGATGAGGCCGGCGGAGCCGATCGGGGCGAGCAGGATGACCCACCACAGGGCCTTCTGCAGCAGCTCGAGCACCGACTCGGACAGGGAGAGGATCGGCTGGGCCTTCGGGCCGATCTTCAGGATGGCGACACCGGCGACGACCGCCATGAAGACGATCTGCAGGACGTTGAGCTGGGTGAACGGCGTGACGACATCGGTCGGGACGATGCCGGTCAGGAAGTCCAGCCAGGAGCCGGCGTGGTCGGGCTTGGAGCCGTCGGCCGGGGTGAGGTTCGAGCCGTTGCCCGGGTTGGTGATCAGGCCGATCGCGAGGCCGATGACGACCGCGATCAGCGAGGTGATCATGAACCACAGGAGGGTGCGGCTGGCGAGCCGCGCGGCGTTGTTGACCTTCCGCAGATTGGTGATGGACACCAGGATCGCGAAGAAGACCAGCGGGGCCACGGCCAGCTTCAGGAGCTGGATGAAGATGCCGCCGACCTTGTCGAGGGTCGTGCCGAGCCAGGACACGTCGTAGGTGCGGGCGACGTAGCCGAGCACGAGGCCGACGACGAGGCCGAGCAGGACCTGGGCCCAGAAGGGGATGGGTATCCGGAAGCGGGGCTTCTGCTTCTCGGACGCGGACGCGGTGTTCGCGGACACGGACACACTCCAGTGATGACGCGCGGGTGGGGTCGGACGTAAGGAAGCGGCCACCGCGGGAGGAAGAACCAGGGGCGCCGCTGCATCGGGGGGAGTCGCTTCAGAGGCGACAGGCCGCGGACATGCAACGGCAGAGGTCGACATGCAGGCGCGCCACGAGCGGAACGCTCAGGGGCATGCGGGCTGCGAATGTCTTCATGGCAATCACGTTAACACTCATGCTTTGAGAACATCAAAGGGGTTCTTTGAGAAAGAAATGACCCGCTCCATGAACCTTGGGCCTGGAAAACGCAGGTGGCTCCGGCATCGAGCGATGCCGGAGCCACCTGCGGTGTGACGAAGCTTACGAGTCCCTTACACGGGACTTCGGGGACGCGTCGCGTTACGAGGCGCTCTGCGCGCGGGCCGTGTCGTCCGCGACGTCTTCCTGCGTGCGGTTGCGCTCGTAGTTGGCCTTCGTGCGGTCGACGCGCTCGACGATCTTGACCGAGGCCCGGTCGCGCTCCTTGCGCAGCACGACGTAGCTGATCGGCGCGGAGATGACGAGACCGAGCAGGGCGATCCACAGGAAGTACGAGCCGCCGGCGCCGCGGGGCACGATGCCTGTCGAGGCGAGGCCCCAGACGACAAGGAAACAGCCCGCGAAGATCCCGAAGCGCATCAGCGTGTAGCGGAGCATGTCAATCCACTCTTCCGTTCCGAATCGGTCCTACGCACCACCCAGTGAAGCATGCGGCCCCGGAAGGGCATTGAGCGGTACCGCAAGTAATGGCTAGAGTGACCCAATGGCCCTTACGTTTCAGCTGGACCCGCCGATAGATCCGGCGCTGCGGGACGACGTCCTCGCGCTCTGGGCCGACGTGTCCAACGCGGGCGGAGCGGTCGGCTTCGTCCCGCCCGTCACCACCGAGGACATCCGCCCCGAGCTGGTCAGGCACCTCGCCGCGATGACCGAGGGCCGCACCCGGCTCCTGGTCGGACGCGACGAAGAGGGCGCTGTCGCGGCGACGGCCTTCTTCACGTACAACCAGCACCGCCTGCAGAAGCACTACATCTGGCTGTACACGGTGATGGTCCACCCGCGGTACCAGGGCAAGGGGTACGGGCGGGAGCTGATGGCCGCCGCGGCCGACGCCGCCCGTGCCTTCGACGGCATCGAGGCGATCCGTCTCACCTGCCGCGGCGGCACCGGCGCCGACCGCTTCTACGCGGCGTGCGGCTACAAGGAGGTCGGCCGCGTCCCCGGTGCGATCCGGGTGGCCCCGGGCGACGACCGTGACGACATCACGATGCTGCTGCCGGTGGCCTGACCTGTGAGATGAGCGAAGCCCCGGCCGGCGGCCGGGGCTTCGCTCATCTCACAGGTGCCTCAGACGCGCATCGCCTGCGGCGTCTCGCGGCGCGCCGGGTCCGGGCCGTCGTACTCGCGGATGATCTCGTACCGGGTGTTCCGCTCGACGGGCCGGAAGCCGGCGTCGCGGATCAGGTCGAGCAGGTCCTCGCGGGTCAGCTTGTTCGGCGTCCCGTAGTTGTCCGCGTCGTGCGTGATCTTGTACTCGACGACCGAGCCGTCCATGTCGTCGGCGCCGTGCTGGAGCGCGAGCTGGGTGGTCTGCACGCCGTGCATGACCCAGAAGCACTTCACGTGCGGCACGTTGTCGAACAGGAGCCGGGAGACCGCGAAGGTCTTGAGCGCCTCGGCGCCGGTCGCCATGGTCGTACGCGCCTGGAGGCGGTTGCGGACCTTGCCGTCCTTCATGTCGACGAAGTCGTGCTGGTAGCGCAGCGGGATGAAGACCTGGAAACCGCCGGTCTCGTCCTGGAGTTCGCGCAGGCGCAGCACGTGGTCGACGCGGTGACGGGGCTCCTCGATGTGCCCGTACAGCATCGTGGACGGGGTCTTGAGACCCTTCTCGTGCGCGAGGCGGTGAATCCTCGACCAGTCCTCCCAGTGGGTGGCGTGGTCGACGATGTGCTGACGGATCTCCCAGTCGAAGATCTCCGCGCCGCCGCCGGTGAGCGACTCAAGACCGGCGTCGATCAGCTCGTCGAGGATCTCGGAGGCGGAGAGCCCGGAGATCGTCTCGAAGTGGTGGATCTCCGTCGCCGTGAACGCCTTCAGCGCGACGTTCGGCAGCGCCTCCTTGAGGGCCTTCAGGGAGCGCGGGTAGTAACGCCAGGGCAGCGTCGGGTGCAGCCCGTTGACGATGTGCAGCTCGGTGAGGTTCTCGTTCTCCATCGCCTTGGCGAGGCGGACGGCCTCCTCGATGCGCATCGTGTACGCGTCCTTCTCGCCCGGCTTGCGCTGGAACGAGCAGTACGCGCACGACGCGGTGCACACGTTCGTCATGTTGAGGTGGCGGTTGACGTTGAAGTGGACGACGTCGCCGTTCTTGCGCGTGCGCACCTCGTGGGCGAGCCCGCCCAGCCAGGCCAGGTCGTCCGACTCGTACAGCGCGATGCCGTCCTCACGGGACAGCCGCTCGCCGTCCCGCACCTTCTGCTCCAGCTCGCGCTTGAGCCCTACGTCCATTGCCATTGCTCCTCACCAAAGACTGCGGCCAACCGTACTCCCCCGCCCTTCGGGCGGGAGGGGCCCCTATCAGGCACGTCGTGCCCGCCTCTACTCCTCCTCGGGCAGCTCCCCCACCCGGTTCTCCCACTTGGTGGACAGCACGATCGTGGTGCGCGTGCGCGAGACGCCCTTCGTACCGCTGAGCCGGCGGATGGTGCGCTCCAGGCCGTCCACGTCACCGACCCGCACCTTGAGCATGTACGAGTCGTCGCCCGCGATGAACCAGCAGTCCTCGATCTCGTGCAGGTCCTTGAGCCGGCGCGCCACGTCCTCGTGGTCGGCGGCGTCGGAGAGCGAGATGCCGATCAGGGCGGTGACGCCGAGGCCTAGCGAGGGCGAGTCGACGGTCGCGCGGTAGCCGGTGATGACGCCGGCCGCTTCGAGACGGTTGATGCGGTCGGTGACGCTGGGCCCGGACAGGCCTACGAGGCGTCCCAGCTCGGCATACGAGGCGCGGCCGTTCTCGCGCAGAGCCTGAATGAGCTGCCTGTCCACGGCGTCCATAGGTCCATGCCTTTCATTATTCCGCGTTGAAGCGAGTTTACGTGTAGAATCCAAGGCGTGCAGGGCATTGACCCTGTGAATCTTTCAGCCGAAACCCGGTTTCACCTTCGGCTGACCTTCCAAGCGATCTTCGACTACCGATCAAAGACGATCATTCAGGAGTGTTGCCACCGTGTACACGATCGAGATGGCCTACGCCCGTATGCGCGAGCTGCAGGACCAGGCCAACCGCTCGCGTGCCCACCAGTCCGCCGTCGAGGCGCGTGCCGCTGAGAAGCGGGCCGCGCGCACCAAGAAGCGCTAACGGTCCACAGAGCCGCCCCCGAGCTCTCCCTGCCACCGGCGGTAGAGCCGATGCGGCACCCCCGCCGCGTCGAGCGCCCGCCCGGCGACGAAGTCCACCAGATCCTGGATGTGCGTCGCCCCCGCGTAGAACGCCGGAGAGGCGGGCAGCACCACGGCGCCCGCCTCGTCCAGCGCCACCAGATGCTTCAGCGTCTGTCCGTTCAGCGGTGTCTCGCGCACCGCGACGACCAGCCTGCGCCCTTCCTTGAGCGTCACGCTCGCCGCGCGCTGGAGCAGATCCTTCGACAGGCCGAGCGCCACGCCCGCCACGCACGCCGTGGACGCGGGCACGATGATCATGCCCTTCGCCGGATACGACCCGGACGACGGTCCCGCCGCCAGATCCCCGGCGGACCAGTACCTGACCTGGTCGAGCCGGTCGCCCGCCGCGAACGTGTCCGGCTTCCCGTCCGCCCCGCGCGCCAGCCACTCACCCAGGTCCTCGTGCCAGTGCGCGTCCCGGAACGCGATGCCCGTCTCATCGAGCAGCGTCAGCCGCGAGGCCCGCGAGACGACGAGGTCGACGCTCTCCCCCGCGTCGAGCAGCGCGCGCAGAACCGCGGCGGCATACGGGGTCCCCGACGCGCCGGACACCCCCACGATCCAAGGCCGGCGCCCAATTTCTCCTGCGGTCATGCCGTCGAGCCTATCCGGCACCCGGCCGCGGTCAGACAGTCAGCCCGCGCACGAGGAGGTCGAGCAGCGCGCACACGAACAGGGCGATCCCGATAAAGCCGTTGACCTGGAAGAAGGCCCGGTTGAGCCGGGACAGGTCGCGCGGCCGCACGATCGTGTGCTCGTAGAGGAAGGCGCCCGCGACGATGACGAGGCCGAACCAGAAGAACGCACCCGCGTCCGTGGCGAGGGCGTACCAGACGAACAGCGCCGTGGTGAGCGTGTGGCAGCCGCGCGCTCCCCAGATCGCCGCCGGGATTCCGAAGCGGGCCGGCACCGACATCACGCCGACCTCGCGGTCCGTCTCCACGTCCTGGCAGGCATAGATGAGGTCGAAGCCGCCGATCCAGATGCCGACCGCGAGCCCGAGGATCACCGCGTCCCACGACCACTCGCCGGTGATCGCCAGCCAGGCGCCGACCGGCCCCATCGCCTGGGCGAGACCCAGGATGGCCTGCGGGAAGTTCGTGAACCGCTTGCCGTACGGATAGACGACCATCGGGATCACCGCGATGGGCGCGAGCGCCAGGCACAGCGGGTTGAGCAGGGCGGCCGCGCCGAGGAAGACGACGAGCGCGATGAGCGCGCCGGTCCAGGCGGACTTCACGGACATCGCGCCCGTGACGAGTTCGCGGTGCGCGGTCCTCGGGTTACGGGCGTCGATCTCGCGGTCGATGATCCGGTTCACGGCCATCGCGAACGTGCGCAGGCCGATCATCGCGATCGTCACGAGCAGCAGCCGCCACCAGTGGATGTTCCCGTCCATCCGGAACATCGCGGTGAGCGCCGCGATGTACGCGAAGGGCAGCGCGAACACCGAGTGCTCGATCATGACGAGCCGCAGGAACGCCTTGGTGCGGCCCGGCTGCGGGATCGCGGCGGAAGCGCTGGTCACAGGCCGTACTCCTTCCAGCGGCGGTCGACCGTCGCCGCCGTCTGCGGGTCGGACAGCACCATCTCGGGCCAGCCGCCGTCCCGCGTGTAGCCCTCCTCGGGCCACTTCTTCGTCGCGTCGATGCCCGCCTTGCCGCCCCAGAACTGCTGGTACGACGCGTGGTCGAGGTGGTCGACGGGACCCTCGGCGACCGTCAGGTCACGGGCGTAGTCCGTGTTCCCGAGCGCCCGCCACGCGACCTCGTGCAGATCGTGCACGTCGCAGTCCGAGTCGACGACCACGATCAACTTGGTCAGCGACATCATGTGGGCGCCCCACACGGCGTGCATCACCTTCTGCGCGTGTTTCGGGTACTTCTTGTCGATCGAGACGATCGCGCAGTTGTGGAAGCCGCCCGACTCGGGCAGGTGGTAGTCCACGATGTCCGGCACGATGATCTTGAGGAGCGGCAGGAAGAAGCGTTCCGTGGCCCGGCCGAGCGGACCGTCCTCCGTCGGCGGGCGCCCCACCACGATGGACTGCAGCAGCGGACGCTTGCGCATCGTCACGCAGTCGATCGTCAGCGCGGGGAAGGGTTCCTGCGGCGTGTAGAAACCGGTGTGGTCGCCGAACGGGCCCTCGGGGAGCATCTCCCCGGGCTCCAGCCAGCCCTCGAGGACGACCTCGGCGTTCGCCGGCACCTGGAGCGGCACCGTCTTGCAGTCGACCATCTCGATCCGCTTGCCCTGGATGAACCCGGCGAAGAGGTACTCGTCGATGTCCCCGGGCAGCGGCGCCGTCGACGCGTACGTCACGGCGGGCGGGCAGCCGAAGGCGATCGCGACCGGCAGCTTCTCGCCCTTCCTGGCGGCCACCTGGTAGTGGTTGCGGCTGTCCTTGTGGATCTGCCAGTGCATGCCGATGGTGCGCCGGTCGTGGCGCTGGAGCCGGTAGAGCCCGAGGTTGCGGATGCCGCTCTCGGGGTCCTTGGTGTGCGTGAGGCCGAGGTTGAAGAAGGAGCCGCCGTCCTCGGGCCAGGTGAACAGGGCCGGGAGCTGGTCCAGGTCCACGTCGTCGCCGCGCAGGACGACCTCCTGCACCGGCGCGTCCTTCACCTTCTTCGGCGGCACGTGCACCATCGAGCCGAGCTTGCCGAACGCCTCGCGCACGCCCACGAAGCCGTGCGGCAGCTCGGGGCGCAGCAGGCCGCCGATCTTGTCGCTGATCTCCTCGTAGGACTTCAGGCCGAGCGCCTTGAGCAGGCGCCGGTCGGTCCCGTACACATTCATCGCGAGGGGCATCGAGGAGCCGCGCACGTTCTCGAAGAGGAGAGCGGGGCCGCCGGACTTCTGCACCCGGTCGACGATCTCACCGACCTCCAGATAGGGGTCGACCTCGGCCTTGATGCGCTTGAGGTCACCCTCGCGCTCCAGCGCCCGCAGGAGGGAGCGAAGATCGTCGTAAGCCATGCGTCCCAGTATCGAGCACCGGCTACCCTGACCCGGTCACCGGGGGGCCTGCGTCGCCCCCACGCCGCTCCTTGGGGGATCGCGACACCATGCTCCGCTACTTGCCGTTCCTGCTGGTCCTGGCGTTGTGGATCTACGCCTTCATCGACTGCCTGAACACTCCGGAGGAGGAGGTCAGGGGCCTGCCGAAGGTCGTGTGGGTCATCATCATCCTGCTCTTCGGCGAGGTGCTCGTCGGCCCGATCGCCTGGCTCGTCGCGGGCAGGGTGCGCCATGCGCCCGCGGGCGGGTCGACGCCGTCCGAGTGGCACCGCAACCACCGCACCACGTTCGTCGCACCCGACGACAACCCCGAGTTCCTGCACTCCCTGCGCGAGGAGGCTGCGTCTTCTAAAGAAGTAAAGGACGAGTCGCTCCTCAAGGACTGGGAGGCCGATCTGCGCCGCCGCGAGGAGGAGCTCAAGAAGCGCGAGGGCGAGCAGGGCGGGGAGCAGGCATGAGTGCCTTCGACCCCGAACTGGCGCGGACCTGGCTGGCCACCGCCGTCGAGGAGGCGCGGGCGGGGCTCGCCGAGGGCGGCATCCCGATCGGCGCGGCCCTCTACTCGGCGGACGGGAAGGTCCTCGGGCGCGGGCACAACCGCCGTGTGCAGGACGCGGATCCGTCCGTGCACGGCGAGACCGACGCCTTCCGCAACGCGGGCCGGCAGCGCTCGTACAAGGGCACCACGATGGTGACGACGCTCTCGCCGTGCTGGTACTGCTCCGGCCTGGTGCGGCAGTTCGGCATCTCGCGGGTCGTCGTCGGTGAGGCCCGGACGTTCCACGGAAGCCACGACTGGCTGGCCGAGCACGGCGTGGAGATCGTGGTCCTCGACGACCCCGAGTGTGTCGCCATGATGGAGGAGTTCATCGCGGCCCGCCCCGAGCTGTGGAACGAGGACATCGGCGAGTAGGGGGTGTCCGACCGGCCGGGCGTCGTTGCCCGCGTGCCGCGCCGCGTCCACAGTGGGGTCATGACGGAACCCCGTGCGCCACAGCCCCGTATCCCCACGATCGATCTGCGGCCCTGGCTCTCCGGCGGTCCGGACGCGCGCGCCGGGATCGCCCGTACCGTCGACGAGGCGCTGCGGACCGCCGGATTCCTGCTGGTCACCGGGCACGGCGTGGACCCGGGCCTGCGCTCCCGGATCCGGGAGGCGGCGCGCGGCTTCTTCCGGCTGCCGCCCGCGGTGAAGGAGCCGTACGCCGTGAAGGTGGGCGGGCGCGGCTGGCTGGGCCCCGGCGCCGAGGCGAACGGCTACGCGGAGGGCACCGAGACCCCGCCCGACCTCAAGGAGTCCCTGTCGTACGCCTGCGAACTGCCCACCGGGGACGCGGAGATCGACGCGGAGTGGTTCCTGCCCAACACCTGGCCCGCCGAGACGCCCGAGCTGCGCGCGCTCGTCGAGACGTATCTCGGGCGGATGCGGGAGCTGTCCGACCTGCTACTCGAACTCCTCGCGGTCGCGCTCGGCGAGGAGGAGGACTTCTTCACCCGGCACACCACGCACCCCACTTGGGGCTTCAACATCAACTGGTACCCGGGAACGGACGTCGTGGGCGGGCCCGAGGAGGGCCAGTTCCGCATCGGCCCGCACACCGACTTCGGGACCGTCACGGTCCTCGACCGGCAGGCCGGCAAGGGCGGGCTCCAGGTCTACACCGACGAGGGCGGCTGGCAGGACGCGCCGTTCGACCCGGACGCGTTCACCATCAACATCGGTGACCTGATGGCGCGTTGGACCGGCGACCGCTGGCGCTCCGGCCGCCACCGCGTCCTGCCGCCCCCGGCCGACCTGCCCGCCGAGGAGCTGATGTCGCTCGTCTACTTCTACGAGTGCGACCCGCGCACGACCGTCGAGTCCCTGCCCGCGCCGAAGGGCCGGGTCGCGCACGAGCCGGTCGACTCGCACACGTATCTGCGGGCGAAGCTGGACATGATCACCGTGGAGCCTTGATCACTGTGGGCTTTGATCACTGTGGGCCTTGATCACTGCGGCGTCTGATCACTGCATACCCGATCACTGTGGAGCCTCGAGATAGCCGTCCCGGAGCGCCTGCCATCGGGAGGGGGTCCAGGCCGCCCAGGCCCGCTCGTCCGTCGGGCGCCCGTCGAGCGCGGCGGCCAGGTGCTCGAAGTGGTCGTGCCAGGCGGCCAGGTAGTCCAGGCGCGCCGCGTCGTCGCCGTCGATCTCACTGGTGAACCGCAGGGTCGTCGCGTCGGGAGCCGTCGGCTCCAGGTGGAAGCGCATGCGGCCGTGCGGGCCGTCGAGCGTGTACTCGGCGACGCGCTCCCCGTCCCACGCGGTGACCCGGCCCTGGTGGGCGCGCCCGTTGTTGAGCCACCGCAGCGTGACCGCGCCGCCGAGCCGTGGTTCGAGCACATCGGCGGCGGCCAGCCACCCCGGCAGACCCTCCGGGGTGGCCACCGCCGCCCAGACCTCCTCCACGGGATGCGGGAGAGGGATCGTGAAGTGCAGAGTGTGGGTGTGACCCTCGGTCCGGCTCGTGCCGGGCGCGACGGGTGTGGCAGGTGCCGCGGACTCGGTGGGCTGGCTGGATTCGGTCATACCTCCAGGCTGGCGCGCCCGCGCGCTTCGCGCACCCTTGGGCGCCGGGATCTGTGCTCCGCCGGGCCCGCCCAGGCTCCCCGTCCGTCCGTACGCCGACGGCCGACCTCTTGTGACTCGCGTCACAAAGGGTCGGCCGTCGGTGACTGTCGCGGTCTCAGACGCCGGCGTAGGAGTGCTTGCCGGTGACGAAGATGTTCACGCCGTAGTAGTTGAACAGCCAGCAGGCGAAGGCGATGAGGGCCAGGTAGGCGGCCTTGCGGCCCTTCCATCCGGCGGTCGCGCGGGCGTGCAGGTAGCAGGCGTACGCGACCCAGGTGATGAACGACCAGGTCTCCTTGGGGTCCCAGCCCCAGTAGCGGCCCCACGCGTCGCCGGCCCAGATCGCGCCCGCGATGATCGTGAACGTCCACAGCGGGAAGACGGCCGCGTTCACCCGGTAGGAGAACTTGTCGAGCGAGGCCGCGGCGGGCAGGCGCTCCATGACGGAGGTCGCGAACTTCCCGGGCTTGCCGCCGTTCGCCAGCTTGTTCTCGTACGAGTCGCGGAACAGGTAGAGCAGCGTGCTGACCGCGCCGACGTAGAACACCGCGCCGCAGAAGATCGCCGTGGAGACGTGGATGTACAGCCAGTACGAGTGAAGGGCGGGAACCAACTGGTCGCTGGCGGTGTACAAGACAGTGACAGCGAGGCCGAGATCGAGGAGGACCGTGGTGACCAGCGGGAGGCCGAGCCAGCCGATGTTCTTCTTCGCCACGAGCAGGCCGAGGTACACAGCGACGGCGACGGTGGAGAAGGTGATGTTGAACTCGTACATGTTGCCCCACGGCGCGCGCTGCACGGAGAGCGCGCGGGTGAGCACACCGCTCGCCTCGACGAGGAACGCGAGCACGGTGAGGGACACCGCGATACGGCCGTAGAGGTCGCCCTGCTCGTCGCCGCCGGAGGCGCCGGGGCCGTCCGGCACGTCACGCGTGCCGGAGACGGCGCGCGTCACGACGCTGGGCCGCTCCAGGACGGCGGTGCCGCCGTTCTTCTCCTTGACCTGCACCTTCACGGAGCCGGCCGCGGCCGGCGCGGTGGCCTTCTGCGTGAGCGCGGCAGCGGTGCGGCCGACCTTGCTGCGGCTGCCGAAAAGCCACTCGGCCATGTGCGCGAAGAAGGCCAGGAGGTACACGGCCATCGACGAGTAGATCAGCACATTGCTGATGTGCGCGAGATTCTCGTTGGTTGCGGCGGCGAGATTCACTTCTCAGCCCCTTCGGCAGGAACAGCAGGTCGGGGATCGGCGGCGCTGGGCGCCTGTTCGTGGAGGTGTGCGGCCAGGTCGCCGAGTTCTTCGGCCACCTTCGAGGACTCGCTGCGGCCGAGACCGCCCATCTCGACGACGGTGACTCCGTCGGCTCCGGGGGTCGCCCGGACCCAGACGCGGCGGCGCTGGATGAACAGGGAGCCGGCGAGGCCCGCGATGGCGGCGAGCGCTCCGGCGAGGGCCCAGCCGTCGCCGGGCTGGTGGGTGATCTGGAAGCTCGCCCACTGCTTGATGTCCTTGTCGAACGTGATCGACCCGGCACCGTTCGGAAGCTTCATGGTCTCGCCGGGCCGCAGCCGCGTCTTGAGCAGCTCCCCCTTCGAGTCCGTGAACTTCTTCATCTTGGAGGTGTCCAGTTGGTACACGTTCTGCGGGATACCGGAGTCGACACCCAGGCTTCCGTGGTACGCGGACAGCGCGAGGACGGGGTAGTCGAGCGCGGGGAACTGGGAGAACATGTTGCCCTTCCCGGACCCCGCGAAGGTCGGCACGAAGAAGGCGTTGAAGCCGAGCTGTTCCCGCTTGCCGTTCTTGTCGCGGTAGCCGTCCATGACCTTGACGGCACCGGTGGAGGTGACGTTCGAGTCGATGGGCAGCAGCGGCACGGCCTGCCGGGAGACGATCTTGCCGCGGCCGTCCCGGACGGTGACGGTCGGCGCGTAGCCGTGGCCGTTGAGATAGACCTTGGTGCCGTCTATGTCGAGGGGCGTGTTGACCTCGATCGCGCTCTTCTGGTCCTTGCCGGTCGCGCCGACGCTGTAGGTGACGTTCGCGCGGTAGACGCGCGGGCTCCCCTTGTTCGGCCCGTTGCGCTCGTACGTCCCGTCGAACTTGTCGAGCTGAAAGCTGAACGGCGTCAGGTCGGTGTCGGAGTTGAAGAGGTTGCCCGACTTGAAGTCGTCGTACATCGGCAGGGCGTTGGAGAAGCCTCCGTCGCCCTCGACCATCAGCTTGCCGCCCTCGGACTTGAAGAGCTGGCCCCAGGCGAAGGCGATCAGCATCACGATCAGCGCGATGTGGAAGATCAGGTTGCCGGCCTCGCGCAGATAGCCCTTCTCGGAGGCGACGGTGGCGCCGATGGGGGCCCCTCCCTGCTCGAGCGAAGCCGAGAGCTCGGGGGAGTGGGCGCGGAAGCGGCGCTTGCGGAGGATTTCGAGGGCCGCCGCGCGGACCTGCTCGGGCTCGGCGTCGGTGCGCCAGGTCGCGGACGCGGGCAGGTGCGTGAAGCGCTTGGGGGCGGCCGGGGCGCGGCCGCGCAGTTGCCCGACGAACTGCCAGGTGCGCGGGACGATGCAGCCGATGAGGGAGATGAACAGCAGGATGTAGATCGCGGAGAACCACACCGAGCTGTAGACGTGGAACAGGCCCAGCTTGTCGTAGACCGGCGAGACCGTGGTGTGCGCGTCCTTGAACGTCTGCACCTTCATCTCGTCGACCCCGGACTGCGGGATCAGCGAGCCGGGGATCGCCCCGAGCGAGAGCATGAAGAGCAGGATCAGCGCGACGCGCATCGAGGTGAGCTGCCGCCAGAACCAGCGGACCCAGCCGATGACCCCCAGGCGGGGCAGGTTCGGGCCGCGGTCCTCCTGCGGTGCGGTGGACAGATGCGAGCCGGCCGCGCCGAGCTCGTCGCCGCTCACCTCGCCGGTCTTGCCGGATTCAGTCGTGCTCATGAATCAGATTCCCACCGTGAAGCCGTTGGACCAGGACTGCATCTGCTGGACGAGGGTGTCCCAGGCTCCTGTGAGCAGCAGCACTCCGGTCAAGATCATCATGATGCCGCCGATGCGCATCACCCAGGCGTAGTGCTTCTTGACCCAGCCGAAGGCGCCGAGCGCCTTGCGGAAGGCGACCGCGGCGAGCACGAAGGGGACACCCAGCCCGACGCAGTACGCAACGGTCAGTATGGCCCCGCGCCCCGCGCTCGCCTCGTTGAACGACAGGGCGGTCACGGAGGCGAGCGTCGGACCGATGCAGGGGGTCCAGCCGATACCGAACAGAGCACCGAGCACCGGAGCGCCGATCAGCCCGGTCACCGGCCGCTTGTGGAAGCGGAATTCGCGCTGCGTGAGCCAGGGCATCATGCCCATGAAAAAGATCCCCATGAGGACCATCAGGACACCGAGGATCTTGGTGAGGGTGTCCTGGTACTCCTGGAGCGTCTGGCCGAAGTAGCCGAAGAGGGCCCCGCCGGAGACGAAGACGGCGGTGAAGCCGAGGACGAAGAGTCCGGCGCCGAGCGCCATCCGGCCGCGTCGCGCGTCGGCCAGGTCGGTGCCGCTCACCCCTGTCACGTAGGACAGGTAGCCGGGCACGAGAGGCAGGACGCAGGGCGAGAAGAACGAGAGGAGGCCGCCGAGCACGGCGATCGGCAGAGCGAGCAGGAGCGCACCGCTCTCGACGGTGTTGCTCACTCCGCCTTCAGCGGCGAGAGCGGTGAGCGTGGCGTGCACCGTCGCTCACTTCTCCGCGATCACGGGGTCGACCATCTTGCGCAGCTTGTCCTCGCTAAGTGCGCGCAGCGAGCGGGCGGCGATCTTGCCGTCGCGGTCGATGACGAGCGTGGACGGGATGGACTGCGGATTGAGGGTGCCCTTGTCGAACCGCAGCATCAGCTTGCCCGAGGGGTCGTAGAAGCTCGGGTACGGGATGTTGTGGTCCTTCTCGAACTGGAGGGCCGGTTCGGTCTGCGGATCACGGGTGTTGATCCCGATGAACTGGACGTCCTTGCCCTTGGTCTCGTTCGCGACCTTGGCGAAGTAGTTGGCCTCGGCGCGGCACGGCGGGCACCAGGAGCCCCACACGTTCAGCACGATGACCTTGCCCTTGTAGTCGGCGAGGTCGAGGGGCTTGCCCTCCAGATCCTTGCCGTCCAGCTTCGGGGCGTCGTGCCGGTCGCCCTTGTCGACGGTGGAGATGCCGCCGGAGTTCGTCACGAAGTTGGTGTTGTTGCCGCCGCCCGACGTTCCGCCGGAGCTGCATGCGGAGAGCGTCAGCGCAGCGACCGCGGCTCCCGCGGCGAGGAGGGCGGTACGGCGCTTGGATGCAGCGAGGGGGGAAACGCGGCAGTCGGCACTCATGTGAAAAGTTTCGCATGTCTGTTTAGGGGATCTTCCGCACCCCCCTTGCGTACGGAAAACCCCATTTCAGGAGGGGTCATTCAGGGTGCGGCGCGAGGCTCACGCCGCGGCTTTCAGATAGCTCTTCCAGCCGCCGTCGGGGCGCACTCCGACGTCGAGCGAGCGCAGCTTGTCGAGGACCTGCGGGTCCTGGACGTCCAGCCAGTCGACGAACTGCCGGAAGGAGACCAGGCGTACATCCTTCTGGCCGGCTATGTGCTTGAGCGCCTCTTCGACGGAGTCCATATAGATCCCGCCGTTCCACTCCTCGAAGTGGTTGCCTATGAAGAACGGCGCCCGGTTCGTCTCGTATGCCCGGTCGAAGCCGGCTATGTAGGCCTCGGCCGACTGCTTGCGCCAGCGTGGGTAGTTGTAGGCAGGCGCCCTGGTCGTGTTCACCGACTGGTTGGCCAGCATGTTGTAGTCCATCGAGAGGACCTCGAAGCTGTGCCCGGGGAACGGCACGGCCTGCAGCGGCAGATCCCACACCCCGCCGCGCTTGGAGGGCCAGCGCTGCCGGCCGCCCGGCGACGACGCGTCGTAGCGCCAGCCGAGCTCGCGGGCCGTGGGCAGCAGATGGTCCTGGCCGAGCAGACAGGGCGTACGGCCGCCGACCAGTTCCTTCTCGTAGTCGAAGGGCAGCGAGGGCAGGTCGTGCCAGCCCGTGTTCGTGCGCCACTCCTTGACGAACGACTTGGCCTGGTCGATCTCGCTGCGCCACTGCGCCGGGGTCCAGTTGGCGACGGTGCCGGTGCCCGCGCAGAAGTGGCCGTTGAAGTGCGTGCCGATCTCATGGCCTTCCAGCCAGGCCTGGCGGACGTACTTCAGCGTCTCCTTGATGTGGGCATCGGTGAGATAGCCGATGTCGGAGGCGCCGACCCCGTTGTTCGGCGGGCGGTAGAGCCGCTTCTTCGACTCCGGCAGCAGATAGAGGCCGGAGAGGAAGAACGTCATGTGCGCGCCGTGGTTCTCGGCCAGTTCGAGGAAGCGCGGGAAGAGGCCGTTGCCGACCTCGCCCGCGCCGTCCCAGGAGAAGATCACGAACTGCGGCGGCGTCTCGCCGGGTTCGAGGGGGACGGGCTTGCCCGGCTGGTTCGGCTGCTTGCCGGTGTACGACGTCGAGCCGTCGCCGATCGGCCGGGCCGCGGGCTTGTCGGGCTTACCGGCGCCGCCCTCGCCCTTGCCGCCCGGCGGCACGTACGCCCCGCCACCCTGCCCGTTACTGGTACCGCACCCGGCGAGCGCGGCGGCCGCCGCCGCCCCCGCTCCGAGCCCGATCAGGCCCCTTCGCGTGATGTCCGGCATTTCCTGGTCCCCATTCGTCGCGCCCCGTTCCCGTACGAGACGGGCACCCCCTTAGAGGGCGCGACGAACACCGCGGTTCCGGCACGGAGAACAAAGTTGGGCAATGCCGACTGCTTTGCGCCGAATGTTCCGAGCGTCGAATGCGCTCAGGACCGCAGGCGCTCAGGACCGAAGGCGCTCGGGACCGAAGGCGCTACGCGCCGAACGCCTTGTCCTTCCCCTTCACGGGCTTGGCACCCGCGAGGAGATGGGCGGGCACGAGATCGCGCGCAGGCTCCGTGTAGCCGACGGACACGATCTTGTCCCCGCGATAGGTGAACGTCGTGAGCGAGGCGAGCGTGCACTGCCGCTTGCGCGGGTCGTGCCACAGCCGCCGCTTCTCCACGAAGCTGCGCACGATCCAGATCGGCAGCTGATGGCTGACGCACACCGCCTCGTGACCGCGCGCCGCGTCCTTCGCCGCGTCGAGGGCGCCCATCATCCGCACGACCTGCTCGACGTACGGCTCGCCCCACGACGGCTTGAACGGGTTGACGAGGTGCTTCCAGTTCTCCGGCTTGCGCAGCGCGCCGTCGCCGACGCCGAACGTCTTGCCCTGGAAGACGTTGCCCGCCTCGATGAGCCGGTCGTCGGTCGCCAGGTCGAGCCCGTGCGCCTTCGCGATCGGCGTCGCCGTCTCCTGCGCCCGGTCCAGCGGGGAGGCCACGACATGGGTCACATCACGCGAGGACAGGTGCTCGGCGACCCGGTCGGCCATCTGCCGGCCGAGCTCGGAGAGGTGGTAGTCGGGCAGGCGCCCGTACAGGATCCCCTCCGGGTTGCGCACCTCTCCGTGCCGCATCACGTGGACGACGGTGATGTCCTGGTCGGACTTGCCGGCAGTGGTCATGCTTGCGTGGCCTCCGCAGCCGCGCGCGCGGCACCGGGGAGCGCGGCGGCGATGCGCTCGACCGCCCGCTCGTCATGGGCAGTGGAGACGAACCAGGACTCGAAGGCCGACGGCGGCAGATAGACGCCCTGCTCCAGCATCGAGTGGAAGAACGCGGTGAAGCGGAAGGACTCCTGCGCCTTCGCGTCCTCGTAGTTGCGCACCTCGTTCTCCGTGAAGAACACCGAGAACATGTTGGAGGCGCTCTGCACGCGGTGCGCGACGCCCTCCTTCGTGAGCGCGGCGCTCACCAGGGTGCGCAGCTGCTCGGAGACCGCGTCGATCTTCGCGTACGCGGCGTCGTCGAGCAGCCGCAGCTGCGCGACGCCGGCCGCCGTCGCGACCGGGTTCCCGGACAGCGTGCCCGCCTGGTAGACGGGTCCGGCCGGGGCGAGGTACTCCATGACGTCCGCGCGGCCACCGAACGCGGCGGCCGGGAAGCCACCGCCCATGACCTTGCCGAACGTCATCAGGTCGGGCACCACGCCGTCGACGCCGAACCAGCCCGCCTTCGACGTGCGGAAGCCGGTCATGACCTCGTCGGAGAGGTACAGCGCGCCGTTCTCCCGGCACAGGTCCGCGAGTCCCTGGTTGAAGCCTTCGAGCGGCGGGACGACGCCCATGTTGCCCGGCGACGCCTCGGTGATGACACAGGCGACCTGGCCCTCGTTCGCGGCGAACGCGGCCCGCACGGCGTCGAGGTCGTTGTACGGGACGACGATGGTGTCGCCCGCCTGGGCACCGGTCACACCCGGGGTGTCCGGCAGCCCGAAGGTCGCCACGCCCGATCCCGCCGCGGCGAGCAGCGCGTCCACGTGCCCGTGGTAACAGCCGGCGAACTTGATCACCTTGGCGCGCCCGGTGAACCCACGGGCGAGCCTGATCGCGGACATCGTCGCCTCGGTGCCACTGGACACCAGTCGCACCTGCTCGACCGGCGCGATCCGCGCGACGATCTCCTCGGCCAGGGCCACCTCGCCCTCACCCGGCGTACCGAAGGACGTACCGCGCGCGACGGCTTCCTGGACGGCCGCGATGACCTCGGGACGGGAATGGCCGAGGATCATCGGCCCCCAGGAGCAGACGAGGTCGACGTACTCGCGACCGTCGGCATCCGTGAGGTACGGACCGGTACCGGACACCATGAACCGGGGCGTACCGCCCACGGCACGGAACGCGCGTACGGGCGAGTTCACGCCGCCCGGCGTCACGAGAGCCGCGCGGTCGAAGAGACCCTGCGAGACCGGTGCTTCATAGGGGTACGGTGCGGTCGCGCCCGACGGCGGCGCCGCGGACCCGGGGATGTTGTTCGCCTCTGCCATGCCTCTCAGCGTACGGGCAGGCTCTCCGGACCCCGGCTCATCCCCTGCTTCTCTGGCCACGGCGGGAACCGACTACCTAAACTCCCAGGGGGACGGGCCGCTCGCGGACAGTTCACGCTGCACGCCGGCACGGGGTGCGCTCCCCGGCCCGCGCGGGTGGTTCACCGCACGTTTCGGCGAGTGACCGTGGGGGAGGTCACTGACACGATGATCGGGTTGCGCGGTGGTGGCCGCGCGGCCTAGAAAAGGGGCCAGGCGCCCTGGAAAAGCAGTCGGGTGGAGATATGCATCGCGGTGGCGGACTGGGCGAGGGGACCGACGACCTGGGCCCCCGGCGTGCCCGGCGGGGAAAGCACCGGCGCGACGCGGAGGCGGCAGCGGCAGCAGCGGGGGACCCGGGAGACACGGATGCCGGGCAGGCACTGAGCGGGACCGGGAGCAGGAATGGTGGCCGGGTGGGGGTGACGTACAAATACTTCGGCGCGCCCGACGGCGCCACGGCGGCCCGTGTCCCCATCTCGATGCGCCCCGAGGAACTCGGCGGTGACGAGCTCGGCATGGGCGGCATGTTCACCAAGATCAAGCCGGAGACGATGGCCGCGATGGTCCTCACCGGCATCGAGGGCATACCGCTGCACAAGGTCCCCCCGCTGGAACTGGTCGTCCTGCATCCCGACTACGCGGTCGTGAAGCTGCCCATGACGGTCGTCGACCCGCTGCGCGGCGTCGGCGAGGAGGCCGTGGGCGCCGCGGCGTTCATCTGGTCGACGGTCCCGGACCGCGGCGGCCCGCGCGACGCGTTCTACGTGTACCAACTCCTGCACGAATGGCAGGACTTCAGCCACCGGCTGCACGACGCGGGACACCAGGCCTACTGCCTCGTCTGGCCCTGACCCTCACTCCTCGTCGGGCAGCACACCCCGCACCGTGAACCCGATCGCCGCTCCCCCGCCCGTACGCGCCTTCGCGAACGCTGCGCCCCCGTGGGCCGCGGCCACCTCCTGGACGATGGACAGGCCGAGGCCGGAGCCCGGCAGGCTGCGGGCAGCCGGCGCGCGGTAGAAGCGGTCGAAGACCCGGTCCAGATCCGAGTCCGCGATGCCGGGACCCCGGTCGAGCACCTCGACGCGCACGCCGTCCGGGAGGCCTCCCGTGACCACGATCTCGATCGGCTCCGTGCCGTCGCGGTCGAACTTGGCGGCGTTCTCCACCAGGTTCGACACCGCGCGCTGGAGCGAGGCCGGCCGGCCCCGGACCACGGTGTCGCCCCGCGAACGCACCGTGACCGTGCGGCCCGTACGGCGGCGCGCGAGGACCGCCGTGTCCTGCGCGGTCTCGGCGAGCGCCACCTCGACGACCGGCTCGTCGTCCTCCTTGCCCGCGGCCAGCTCCACCAACTCGTTGACCAGATCGGTCAGTTCACGCGACTCCTGCGCCAGGTCGGCGATCAGCTCCTCGCGGGCGGCGGGCGGCAGGTCCTCGATACGGCGCAGCAGCGAGATGTTCGTACGCAGTGAGGTGAGCGGCGTGCGCAGTTCGTGACCGGCGTCCTGCACCAGGCGGCGCTGGTCCTCCATCGACCGCGCGAGCCGCCCCAGCATCCGGTCGAAGGAGCGCCCCAGGCTACCCACCTCGTCACCCCCGGTGACCGGCACCCGCACATCGAGGCGCCCCGTCCCCGCCACGTCCTCCGCCGCCTCCGCGAGCCTGACCAGACGCCCCGTGATCCGGCGCGCCAGCCACCAGCCGACAAGTCCCGCCGCCACGATCACGGAACCCGCCAACAGGCCCGTGCGCTGCTGGAGTTCACGCAGCAGGTCCTCCGTGTCGCTGAACTCCTGCGCGACCTGCACGGCGCCGCGCCCGCCGCCCAGCGACACGGCCGTCATCCGGTACTCGTCCCCACCGATCTCCACATCGCGCCGCGAGCCGCCCTTCTCCGCCCCGTCGGCCTCCTCCGTCACACCGGCGTGCGTCTCGTCGGCGGTGCGCCGGTCCGCCGCGTTGACCGGCAGCCGCGGGCTGCCGCGGTCGACGACCCGGCCGCCGGGCCCGAGCACCTGGACGTCCGTACGGGCCGGCCGGATCAGGTCGTCACGCGGCCCGTCGTGGTCGGGGTCCCCCGACGCGAAGTCGTACGGGGTGAGCTCGGCCGCCTTCACCTGCTGCCGCAGATCGGTGACGACCTCGTCGAACACTGCCTGCTGGTCCACGCGGACGAGCCGCGCCGCGGCGTCGTAGGAGAGGAAGCCGACCAGGACGGTGACGGCCGCCGCGACGGCCGCGAACGACACGGCGAACGTCGTCCGCAGGGACCGGGCGCGCGGTCGCCCGTGCAGGAACGCGCGCAGGCGGCGGCGCGGCATCCTCAGTCCTCCCGCAGCACGTAGCCGACGCCGCGCACGGTGTGGATGAGGGAGGTGGCACCGGGTTCGTCGACCTTGCGGCGCAGATAGCCGACGTAGACGGCGAGGTTCTTCGACCCCGGACCGAAGTCGTAGCCCCAGATGCGGTCGTAGATCGTGGCGTGGTCGAGGACGATGCCCGCGTTGCGCACGAGCAGCTCCAGGAGGTCGAACTCGGTACGGGTGAGCTCCAGTTCGCGCTCCCCGCGCCAGGCCCGCCGCGCCTGCGGGTCCATTCTGAGGTCGGCCGCCGCGACCTGGCCGTCGGGCTCGGGCGACGCATCGCGCCCGCCGCTCCCGTCGTCGGAGGAGGCGCCGTTGCTGCGGCGCAGCAGGGCACGGAGCCGGGCGAAGACCTCGTCCACGTCGAACGGCTTCACGACATAGTCGTCGGCGCCCGCGTCCAGGCCGGCGATCCGGTCCGGCGTCTCGACGAGCGCCGTCAGCATCAGGATCGGCGTGCGGTCCCCCTCGGCGCGCAGCACCCGGCACACCTGAAGACCGTCGATGCCCGGCATCATCACGTCCAGGACGAGGATGTCGGGCGCGCTGCGGTGCGCCTGCGCGATCGCCTCCACCCCGTCGGCGACGGCCGTGACCTCGTAACCCTCCAGAGTCAGGGCCCGCTCCAGGGCATGGCGGATGGCACGGTCGTCCTCGGCGAGCAGCACGGTCGGGGACGCGGCGCGGGGCGTGGCGGACGCAGCGGTAGGGGACACGCGGTCCAGTGTGCCCCCCGCGCCCGGCGGCATACCCCCTGCCCAGGGGCCCGCCCCACGCCTTCTTACCCGCCTCTCACCCGGGCGCTAACGGTGGCTTACCCGGCTGGACCAGGCTGCCGCCGTATGTTGCGGGCACAGCGCCCGCCGGGAGGGTTGTCCATGAAGATCGTGTTCCTGCTGCACAACGCGTACGCGATCGGCGGAACCGTGCGCACCACGCTCAACCTCGCCGCGGCGCTCGCCGGGCGCGGCGGCCACGAGGTGGAGATCGTGTCGATGTCCCGGCATCGCGAGGTGCCGCGCTTCACGGTCGATCCCGCCGTCTCACTGGTCCCACTCGTCGACACGCGTATCGGCGGCGTCGACACGCGGTACGCGGCGTACGAGGAGCCCGCGCGGGACTTTCCCGCCGCCGAGAAGCGGCACAAGCAGTACACCCGTCTGCACGATCTGCGCGTGCGCGGGTATCTGGAGCGCTGCGACGCTGACGTCGTGATCGGTACGCGCCCCGGCATCAACGTCTATCTGGCGATGTACGGCCCGCGCACCGCGCTGCGGATCGGGCAGGAGCACCTGCGCCACGACGCGCACAGCAAGCAGCTCCGGGCGGTGCTCGCCCGCCACTACCGCTCCCTCGACGCCGTCGTCACCATGACCGAGGCGGACGCCGAGGTGTACCGGGCGCGCATGGCCCTGCCGGGCGTACGGGTCCTGTCGGTCCCCAACATCGTGCCCGAGGCGCCCTGCCCGCCGTCCGACGGCGGCGCCAAGGTCATCGCGAGCGCCGGGCGTCTCGCGCCGGGCAAGCGCTTCGACCTGCTCCTGGAGGCGTTCGCGGCCGTCGCCGCGCAGGAACCCGAGTGGCAGCTGCGGATCTACGGCGGCGGGCCCGAGGAAGCGAAGCTGCGCGATCTCATCGCCGGGCTCGGACTGACCGGGCGCGCCCACCTGATGGGGGCGCGCTCGCCCATCGAGCCGGAGTTCGCGAAGGCCTCGATCGTGGTGTCCGCGTCAGACGCGGAGTCCTTCGGGATGACGCTCGTCGAGGCGATGCGGTGCGGGGTTCCGGTGGTCAGCACCGACGCGCCGCTCGGCCCCGCCGAGATCATCACCGACGGCGTCGACGGCCGGCTCGTGCCGGTCGGGGACGCGCGGGCCCTCGCCGAGGCGCTCGTCGGCCTCATCCACGACGCGCCGCGCCGGCACGCCATGGCCCGCGCCGCGTTCGCGTCCGCCCGCCGCTACGACCCCGATCCGATCATCGCCCGGTACGAGCTCCTGTTCGCCGAACTCCGTGAGACGCGGCGCCTGCGGTCGTGGCAGCGGCTGCGCTCACGCGCGGCGAACTGGGCCCGCCGCACGGCCCGTTCGACCCACGGCCCGGCGCCGGCCGCGTCCGCGCGCGGCGCCCGCCCGGACCCACGCCCCACGTGACGCACGAGCGGGAAGGCACATGACGACCAACGACACCCAACTCGACACCCCAGAACCGGCCCGCCCGCAAGGCCCCAAGGCCCCCGGAGCCAAACGGGACCGGGCCACCGAGGGCCGGGGCAGGCGGGCCGACCAAAACCGGCGGCGGCCCGCCCCCCGGCCCGACCCCCAGCCGGGTACGGCAGCCACGACTGCCCGACCGGAGGCGAGTCGACCGGAGCCCGGAACCACCGCGCGGAGGCGGGCCGAACACCCCTCCACACCAAGCCCCACCACACCCCGACCACATCCGGCCCCACCCCCCGACCCGCACCCGAACACGGACCCGGCAGCCACCACCGCCCAGCCTGGGACAGATCGGCCCGAGCCCGAAGCCGCGGCCCTGACCTGGGCCAAGCACCCCTCCACACCAAGCCCCACCACACCCCGACCACACCCCGACCCGCACCCGAACACGGATCCGGCAGCCACCACCGGCCAGCCCGAGACCGACAACACGGCAGCCACCACTGTCCAGCCCGCGACCGACACGCCGGCTACCGCCCACAGCCGCCACACCGAGCCCAGCCCCAGCCCCAGCCCCCGAGCCACCACAGCGGCACCCGGCGCCGCCGCCCCCACCGGCGCCACCGCCATCTCCCACCCCCCGTCCTCCTCCGCCACCACATCTGACGCCGGCGAGCGGCGCCCCCGCACCACTCCCTGGCTAGCGCTCGTCGCTCTCGTCTACGCCCTCGTTCAGTTCCTGCTCGTCGTGCCGGCGTTCGCGCACGCGCTCGGGTGGGACGAGGCCGTGTATGTGTCGCAGTACGACCCGCGCGTCCCCGCCGCCTTCTTCAGCGCGCCGCGCTCCCGTGGCATCAGCTTCCTGACCGCGCCGTTCATCGCGGTCACCCCGTCCGTGCCCGTCCTGCGCATCGCGCTCACGCTGCTCTCCTCGGCCGCCCTGTACGGCGCGTTCCGCGTATGGCGTCCCGTCGTCGGGGCCCGTACCACCGCCCTCGCCGCACTGCTGTTCGCGGGGCTGTGGATCACCCAGATCTCCGGGCCGCAGGCCATGCCCAACCTCTGGGTCGCGTTCGGCTCGGTCGCCGCCACGGGCTGGTTCCTGCGCGCGGTGATCCGGCGCGAACCCCGCGCGAACCGGTGGCTCGCGGGCTGCGTCGCCGTGACCGCCCTGTTCCGCGCTCCGGACGCCGTCTGGCTCGCCCTGCCCCTGATCGCCACGGCCCTGTTCCGCGGCCGCCGCACCCTGCCCTACCTGGTCGGCGGACTCGCGATCGGCCTCGCCCAGTGGGTCGCGGAGGCGTACATCCGCTTCGGCTCCGTACGGGAACGGCTGCACGTGTCGAGCGCCACCGAGGGCGACATGGGCCTGCACCTCAACTTCGACAACGCCTGGTCCAGCCTCAACGGCCCCCTGCTGTGCCGCCCGTGCACGGCGGCGACCCTGGACTCCCCCGGCCTCACCCTGTGGTGGCTGGCCCTGCCCGTCCTCGCCGCCGCCGCACTCGCCTACGCGGTGCGCGAGCGCCGGCTCCTGGCGACCGCGCTCCCTGTGGCCGTCGCCGCCGCGCTCGCCGTGCCGTATCTGCTCATGATCGACTACTCGGCCCCGCGCTTCCTGCTCCCGGCCTACGCGCTCCTCGCCCTGCCGGTCGCGAGCCTGGTCACGTGTCTGACCTCGCGACGCGCCCTCATCCTCGTAGGGGTGATCGTCGCGGCGCAGTTCGTCTCGCAGGCCACAGTCCTGACCGAGGTCACCGCAGCGACCGCCGCCACGAACCAGCGCTACCGCGCCGCCGCCGACAGCCTGCGCACCCTCGGCCTGCGCCCGCCCTGCCTGGTCTCGGGCCCGCGCGCCCTCCCCATCGCCTACGACGCGGGCTGCGCCTCCGCCCAGATCGACGGCAACAACGTCTCGACGACCGTCGCGGGCATCCTCGGCCGCGCCGCGGAGGTGCCGACCGCCGTCCTCACCAAAAAGGGACAGCGCCCACCGCACTATGCGCGCGACTGGACGCCGTACCCCCTGCACCACACCCGCGGCTGGACGGCCTGGCTCGCGCCGGCCGTCCCGCAGGGCCCGTAACTACTTCTTGCTACGTCCGCAGCGCGGCAAGCTGCTGCTCGAAGGGGATGACGTCGTCGCCCCACTCCGCCGGCGCCGGGCGGGCCGCCGCGAGGCCGGTCATGAGCCGCGCGAGCTCACCGCCCGCCCGTTCGACGCGCTGCTCAAGCCCCTCCGCTCCCCAGTCCTGCGACGCCGCGTACACGGCGGTCGGCATGACCACGGCCCTCAGATGCGCGAACAGCGGGCGCATCGCGTGCTCCAGGACGAGCGAGTGCCGTGGCGTCCCGCCGGTCGCCCCGGCGAGCACCGGCTTCCCGGTGAGCGCGTCCTTGTCGAGCACGTCGAAGAACGACTTGAACAGACCGCTGTACGAGGCCGAGAACACCGGCGACACGGCGATCAGGCCGTCCGCCCCGGCCACCGCGTCGAGCGCCTCCTTGAGGGCGGGCCCGGGGAACCCGGTGACCAGGTTGTGCGCGATCTCGACGGCCAGGTCACGCAGTTCGACGACGGTCACATCGACATCGGTGCCCGCGACCTGCGAGGTCACCGCCTGCGTGAGCCGGTCCGCGAGGATCCTGCTCGACGACGGGGAGCTCAGCCCCGCCGACACGACGACGAGCTTCATACGGACGGCACCTCCTTCTCGTTCTCCTGCTGAGCCTTCAGCTCCGCCTCCGCGACGCGCGACGCGTGCGTCGGCGCGTCCGGCACGTTCGCCGGGCGGCTGTTCGCGAACTCCTTGCGCAGCACCGGGACGACCTCCTCGCCGAGGATGTCGAGCTGCTCCAGGACGGTCTTGAGAGGCAGACCGGCGTGGTCCATCAGGAACAGCTGGCGCTGGTAGTCACCGACGTGCTCCCGGAAGCCGAGCGTCCGCTCGATCACCTGCTGCGGGGATCCCACGGTCAGCGGGGTCTGCGAGGTGAAGTCCTCAAGGGAGGGGCCGTGTCCGTAGACGGGCGCGTTGTCGAAGTACGGGCGGAACTCCCGCACCGCGTCCTGCGAGTTCTTGCGCATGAACACCTGGCCGCCGAGCCCGACGATCGCCTGCTCGGGGGCACCGTGCCCGTGGTGGGCGAAGCGCCGGCGGTAGAGGTTCACCATCTGCTTGGTGTGCTCCATCGGCCAGAAGATGTTGTTGTGGAAGAACCCGTCGCCGTAGAACGCGGCCTGCTCGGCGATCTCGGGCGAGCGGATCGAGCCGTGCCACACGAAGGGCGCGACCCCGTCCAGCGGGCGCGGCGTCGAGGTGAAGGACTGCAGCGGCGTACGGAACTTGCCGTCCCACGTCACGACGTCCTCGTCCCACAGGCGGCGCAGCAGGGCGTAGTTCTCGAAGGCGAGGTTGATGCCCTCGCGGATGTCCTTGCCGAACCAGGGGTAGACCGGGCCGGTGTTGCCGCGGCCCATCATCACGTCGACGCGGCCCTCCGCGACGTGCTGGAGCATCGCGAAGTCCTCGGCGATCTTCACCGGGTCGTTCGTCGTGATCAGCGTCGTCGACGTGGACAGGATCAGCTTCTCGGTGCGCGCCGCGATATAGCCGAGCATCGTGGTCGGCGACGACGGCACGAACGGCGGGTTGTGGTGCTCGCCGGTCGCGAAGACGTCGAGCCCGACCTCCTCCGCCTTCAGCGCGATGGCGAGCATCGCCTTGATGCGCTCGTGCTCACTCGGCGTACGGCCCGTCGTCGGATCGGCTGTGACATCACCGACGCTGAAGATCCCGAACTGCATGGCGCTCACCCTTCGAGGTTGTTGATGATTCAACTATACCTCCGAACGGTGATGGTGCCGCCCCTATTCCCGGGCCTCGGCGCATGGGCTTCCCCGACCTCGGCGCACGGGCTTCCCCGACCTCGGCGCATGGGCCTTCCCCAGGCCCTCAGGGCGCGGGCGGGGCCACCGCGGATCCCGGCCCGTCGCCGCGAGCAGCCGCTCGAACGCCGACGCGTCCGCGGGCTCCGGCACCGCCTCCCCGAACACCCCCATCGACCGCGCCGTCGGCGCCAGCTCCGCGACGGTCCCGGCCAGCCGCTCCACGACGGCGAGCGCCTCCCCCTCGGGCACGTACTCCTGCCCCGTCGCCCGCGCCAGGTCCCAGATGTGCACGGTCAGATCGAGCAGCACCATGGACCCGACCGTGGCCGCCGGCATGTTCATCGCCCCGGTCTTCCCCTCCTCGGCACCCGGCGCCGCCCAGGCCGCCACCAGCTTCCGGGCCTCCTCACCGAACCGCTCACGCCAGTCGGGCCTCTCGGCCACCCGGTCCGCGGCGGAATGCGTGAAGTCGGAGTCCTGCTTCGCGGCCAGCCGCTGGAACTGCTCCATCACCTGGAAGACGTGGTTGACCAGGTCCTTCACGTCGTACTCCGCGCACGGCGTCGCCGCTTCGAGACGGTCGTCGGGCAGGGCGCGGACGACCGGGACGGCCCGCTCCGCGGCCACAGCCAGAAGATCACCGATGCCGCGCGGGTTCTCCTGACTGTCGTTGTTCTCGTGACTCCCGTTTTTGTCGTGACTCCCGTTGTTGTCGTGACTCTCGTTGTTCTCGCGGATGTCATTCATGCCGCCAAGCTACGAGCCGGAACCCGGCCCGTCCTGAAGAACGGCGACATACGATCCGGCTCGTCACCGATGAGCCGATGACGCACAGCACCGAACACAGGACGGCCGCGGAAAAGATGACGGACATAGGCCTCGTGCCCTGGACGGACGACGACTTCGATCTCCTGCTCAAGAACAACGCGCCCGAGATGACGGCCCACCTCGGCGGCCCCGAAACCCTCGACCAGCTCATGGACCGCCACCGCCGCTACCTCGCCCTGTCCACGCTCGACGGGCACGGCCGGATGTTCCGCATCACCGCGGGACCCGACGCTCCCGCGGCCGGCTCCATCGGCTACTGGGCGACACCGTGGCAGGGCGAACGGGTCTGGGAGACCGGCTGGGGCGTCCTGCCCTGCTACCAGGGCCGCGGCATCGCCGCCGCGGCCGCCCGCCTCGTCGCCGCCCACGCGGCCGCCGACCGGGCGCGCCTGCGCCATCTGCACGCGTTCCCGCCCGTCGACCACCCCGCGTCGAACGGCGTCTGCCGCAGCGCGGGCTTCACCCTGCGCGGCCCCTGCGACCTCGAGTACCCGAAGGGCCGCGCGATCCGCTGCCACGACTGGCACCTCGACCTGCGGTCCCTCAGCCGAGCTTCTTCGTGAAGTGGAACGCCGTGATGTCCATACGCTCCCGCAGATAGAAGCGGTGCGCGTCCGTCCGGCGCGTCCCCGAGTCCAACTGGAGCGTGCGGCAGCCCAGTTCGCGCGCCCGATCCTCCAGATGCGCGAGCAGCGCCCGGCCCACGCCGCCCGACCTGGCCCGCTCGGCGGTCACCAGATCGTCGACGTACAGCTTGCGCAGCGCGCTCGTGTTGGCGGCCACGCGCCACCCCGCGACGCCCGCGCACGACCCGTCGTCGGTGTACGCGGCCGTGAACCGCAGCCCCTGCGGATACCCCTCTGCGTACACCTCGGAGAACAGCTCGCGGGTCAGGTGCGGGCGCAGCTCCTGGAGCACGGGCAGGACCTCGGCGCCGAGGCGCGGATCGCCGGGCCCCATGTCAGTGATCTTCATACCCGAACGATAGGAGCCCCGTCCCGGACCCCACACCCCTGTCTCAGAAGCGACACCAGCTCACAAGTTCCATGTGTGTCAGATGTGTCAGGAGTATCAGGAGTGTCAGAAGTAGTAGACGTCCCCTGTGTCCAGGGCCAGGACCTTATGGGTGCTGTTCTGCGGATTGTGGTCCGCCGACCCGCCGCTCCACACCGTGTCGATCCGCACCGTCACCTCCGAAGGCGCCCCCACCAGCCGCACCGGCACCCTGATCCGCCCGCCCCTGCTGTCCGCCGGCAGCGCGCCCGTACGGCACAGCACCGTCTGCGCGCCCGCCCGCACACACATCGGCGGCAGCCACCGCGCGTCCGCGACCGGCGCCGACCAGCGCAGCCGCACCGTGGCGTCGGTCACCGCCGACGGACCGTGGTTCTGCGGGATCAGCCGGGTCTCCACCCGGCCCCGGGACATGGTGACCTGCCCGTGATACGCCAGATCGACCTCTGGAACGGACCGCGGCACACGCCCGTCGGCAACGGCGGGACCAGCCCCCAGCACCGCGACAGCGCTCAGCCCCACAACCCCGAGCCCACGCCCGGCTCCACGGCCTGCACCACGCCCAAATCCAAGCCCGATTCCACGCCAAATTCCACGCCCAATTCCACGCCTCACCAGCATGTTCTCTCCGCCCTCTCGTCCACCGCCGCAGATCACCGACCAGGAGTCACCGACCACGAGTCACCGGTCACGCATCACCGGTCACGGTCAGGCGGGTCTCCTGATGTATCCCACGCATCCCGCCCCGCAGGCGCCGTCCAACAGGTGACGGTGTGCCGGCCGCGCACGAGCGCCATGGCAGCCTGTCCCGCATGCTCGTCGCCCGCTCCGCGCTCCTCTTCGCCGTCGCCGCCCTCTTCGAGATCGGCGGCGCCTGGCTCGTCTGGCAAGGCGTACGCGAACACAGGGGATGGGCGTGGATCGGCGCGGGCGTCATCGCCCTCGGCGTCTACGGATGCGTGGCCACGCTCCAGCCCGACGGCGAGTTCGGCCGCATCCTCGCCGCGTACGGAGGCGTCTTCGTCGCGGGCTCGATCGCCTGGGGCATGGTCGCGGACGGCTACCGGCCGGACCGCTGGGACGTCACCGGAGCCCTCATCTGCCTGGCCGGCATGGCCGTGATCATGTACGCGCCCCGCGGCGGCCGGTAACACCACCGCGCGCCGCCTGCCTATCCTGGCGGGAGTCGACCGCCCGTCCGAGGAGACAAGCCATGACCGCCGCCGCGCCCGCAGCCGCCTCCCGCATCGCCGTCATCACCGGCGCGAGCAGCGGAATCGGCGCAGCCACCGCACGTCAGCTGGCGGCGGCCGGATACCGGGTCGTGCTCACCGCGCGCCGCAAGGACCGTATCGAGGCGCTGGCCGCGGAGATCAACGACGCGGGCCACCAGGCCGCGGCCTACGCGCTCGACATCACGGACCGCGCCGCGGTCGACGAGTTCGCCACGGCCTTCAAGACCATCGGCGTCCTCGTGAACAACGCGGGCGGCGCGCTCGGCGCGGACCCCGTGGCGACGGGTGACCCCGCCGAGTGGCGCCAGATGTACGAGACGAACGTCATCGGCACGCTGAACGTCACGCAGGCCCTGCTCCCCGCGCTCACCGCGAGCGGCGACGGCACCGTCGTCGTCCTCTCCTCCACCGCCGGCCTCAGCACGTACGAAGGCGGCGCCGGCTATGTGGCCGCCAAGCACGCCGAGCACGTCCTCGCCGAGACCCTGCGCCTGGAGATCGTCGGCACCCCGGTCCGCGTCATCGAGGTCGCGCCCGGCATGGTCAAGACCGAGGAGTTCGCCCTCACCCGCTTCGGCGGCGACACCGAGAAGGCCGCGAAGGTCTACGCGGGCGTCGCCGAACCGCTCTCGGCGGACGACGTCGCCGACACCATCACCTGGGCGGTCACCCGCCCCAGCCACGTGAACGTCGACCTGCTCGTCGTCCGCCCCCGCGCCCAGGCCTCCAACACCAAGGTCCACAGGGAGCTGTGATGCCCACGGAACCCCCGGACCCGCTGGAGATCCTGGAGCGCGAGGCGGACGAGCGCCGCCGCGCGGAGGAAAAGCGCGGCGAACGCCACATGTGGTGGTACCTGGCCTACTTCCTCTTCGGCATCCACCTGGTCGCCCTGGTCATGATCTACGCGGTCACGCACGCGAAGTAGGCGCGCGGGCCGAGGGCGGTTCAGCCCTTGACGCAGATGACCTGCTTCAGCTTCGCGACGACCTCGACCAGATCGCGCTGCTGGTCGATGACCTTCTCGATCGGCTTGTAGGCGCCCGGGATCTCGTCCACGACGCCGGAGTCCTTACGGCACTCCACGCCCCGCGTCTGCTCCTCCAGGTCCTTCGTCGAGAACTGCTTCCTCGCGGCGTTCCGGCTCATCCTGCGGCCGGCGCCGTGCGACGCCGAGTTGAAGGACGCCACGTTGCCGAGGCCCTTCACGATGTACGAGCCCGTGCCCATCGAGCCCGGGATGATCCCGTACTCACCGCAGCCCGCACGGATCGCGCCCTTCCGGGTGACGAGCAGGTCCATGCCGTCGTAGCGCTCCTCCGACACGTAGTTGTGGTGGCAGGAGATGACCGGCTCGAACGTCGGCTTCGCCTTCTTGAACTCGCGGCGGATCACGTCCAGGGAGAGCGCCATCATGATCGCGCGGTTGTACTTCGCGTACTCCTGCGCCCAGAACAGGTCGTTCCGGTACGCCGCCATCTGCGGGGTCTGCGCGATGAACACCGCGAGATCGCGGTCGACCAGACCCTGGTTGTGCGCGAGCTTCTGCGCAACGCCGATGTGGTGGTCGGCCAGCTCTTTGCCGATGTTCCGCGAACCCGAATGGAGCATGACCCAGACAGAGTTGTCCGTATCGAGGCAGAACTCCCAGAAATGATTGCCCCCGCCGAGCGTCCCCATCTGCTTCGCGGCGCGCTCCTCGCGGAACTTCACCGCGTCCGCGATGCCCTCGAACCGGCCCCAGAAGTCGTCCCAGGCCCCGATGCCGAAGCCGTGCAGCCGCCCCGGATCCACCGGGTCGTCGTGCATGCCGCGGCCCACCGGGATCGCCTGTTCGATCTTCGAGCGGAGCCGGGACAGGTCGCCAGGCAGGTCGTTCGCCTTCAGGGACGTCTTCACCGCCGACATGCCGCAGCCGATGTCCACGCCCACCGCCGCCGGGCAGACCGCGCCGTGCATCGCGATGACCGAACCGACCGTCGCACCCTTGCCGAAGTGCACATCGGGCATCACTGCCAGACCCTTGATCCACGGCAGCGTCGAGACATTGCGCAGCTGCTGCATCGCCACGTCCTCGACCGACGCCGGATCCGTCCACATCCGGATCGGGACCTTCGCCCCCGGAACCTCTACATACGACACAGTGTCCTCGTTTCCCCCGTACGCGCCCGTACGTTTGCGTACTTGATTAAAAGTCAGTAATCGCAAATACCGGCGCCAAGGTCGACGAATGGGATACCGGACCGGCGTTCACAGCAGTGCGTGCGATACACATTGTGTCCATCGGCCGCCCTGTGGCGGCAACCGAATATGCGCGTCCGACGACGTGTCACCTTGTCGAGAGGGGCCATCACCGTGCAGCGGAAGGCGTACGTACCCGGCGTCGCCGCGCTCCTCGCAGCGCTGCTCACCGGCTGCACCGGAGGTTCGGGTGCCACCGGTGAGGCGACCGACTCCAAGCCCGGCGACGTCGGCACCACCGCCGCGGCCGCCCGGCCCGGCAAGTACCGCACCCTGCCCGAGCCGTGCCGACAGCCCGACAAGGGCACCCTCGACAAGATGCTGCCCGGCATCAAGGAGCTCCCCGAGGGCGACCAGCGCGACAAGGCGTACGAGGGCGCGGCCACGGTCACGTACGACACGGACCGGCGCGTGGGCTGCCGCTGGAAGGACGACGGGGCGGACGCGACGCATCTCCTGCTGATCGACTTCGAGCGGGTCGTGTCCTACGACGACGCGGTGAGCGACGACACGGAAGCCGGCCAGGTCTTCGCCTCGAAGCAGACCGAGGCGCATCTGCCGGACCCCGTCCCCACGGACCCGACGTCGCCGACCACGTCCCACTCCTCCTCCGCCGGCACCGACAAGGACACCGCGGACGCCGAGAACGGCACCGGGAAGGGCACGGCGAACGAGGAGAAGAACTCGGACAAGCCGGACGAAGGGGGCTCTGAAGAGGCATCGGCCGACGCCTCGTCGAGCCCGGAGGACGACTCCGTGCCCGGCGCGGACCTGCAGCCCCGCGCTCTCGAGGGACTGGCCGACGAGGCGTTCCTCAACGACCAGCTGACGGCGTCCGCGTCCGCGGGCGGCCACCGCACGGTGACTGTGGTGTTCCGCACGTCCAACGTCATCGTGACCGTCGAGTACGAGCAGCAGCCTGGCACCTCCGCACAGGTGCCGGACAGCAAGGAAATGCAGGACAGGACGCGGGAACTGGCCCGCAAGCTGGCCGGGACGCTGAGCGAGTAACCGGTGGTACGGCGGGCGCGCGGGTCCGCGGAAGCGGAGCCGCGCGGCCCGGCTTGGGCGTACGGTGGCCCATCGGACCCGGGCCGCACCTCTCGGGTACGTACCAGGCAAACCGGAGAATAAGGAACCATGCACCGACCGACCAAGCGACTCACCCGCATATTTGTCTGCGCAGCCGCCGTGCCGGTGATCCTCGTGGCATCCGGCTGCTCCTCCGGCTCGGACTCCGGCGACGGGGCCGACAAGGGCGCTTCGAAGGCGTCGGCGTCCGCGAGTGACGCGGCGGCCAAGGTGAAGGCGGCGGCGTACGACTCGCTGCCGCAGCCGTGTGCCGCGATCTCGAAGAAGACGCTCGACTCCCTCGTGCCGGAGGCGAAGTCGGGCAAGGCGGGCTCCTCCGACGACGAGTCGGTGCGGGGCACCTGCTCCTGGTCGAGCCTCGACAACAAGGGCGTGAAGGGTTCGCAGTTCCGCTGGCTGAACGCGTCGCTGACGCGCTTCGACTCGGACGCGGCGCGCGGCAGCGGCAACAAGCTGGCCCACGCGTACTTCACCAAGCAGGTGACCGACGCGCAGTCCGTGGACGGCGCGAAGTCCCCGAAGTCGGAGCCGGTCAGCGGCACGGGCGACGAGGCGACGGCGGTGACGTACGAGCTGAAGAAGAAGGAAGGCACCTTCAAGCAGCAGACGGTCGTCGCGCGGGTCGAGAACGTCGTCGTGACGATCGACTACAACGGTGCGGGTCTCGCGGGCGAGAAGACGCCGGGCGCCGACGAGCTGGTGAAGGACGCCGAGAAGGCCGCGAAGGACGCCGTCGCGGCGGTCGTCGCGGCGAACGGGGCGGGTGGCTCGGACACCGCCGGTTCCGCCTCGGCGAAGCCGTCGGACAAGACCTCCTCGAAGCCTTCGGCCAAGCCGTCCGAGAAGTCCTCCGCGAAGACTTCCTCGAAGCCGTCGGCCACGTCTTCGGACGAGCCCTCGGACAAGGCGTCCTCGAAGTCGTGACCGAGTAGGCATCCGGCCGCCAAGTGGCCCTCCGTGGCCACCGGTCGGCATCCGGCAGGCCTCAACTCACGTGCCGGTCACGCCTTTTGCGGAGCCCGGTCCCTTATGGGGCCGGGCTCCCGCCGTACCCGGCCACGCGCCGCCACGCCGATGTGCGAGGCTGTTGCGCGCAACAAGGCGTACAGGGAGGGGAGCACGTGTGGCCGCGCCACAGCTGACACGGACGCACCGCATACTCATCGGCGTGGTCGTCGCCGGTGCGGTGGTCATCGCCGGCATCGGTTTCGCGGGTTCGTACGCGGCCGTTCGCTCACTCGCGCTCCAGAAGGGGTTCGGGAACTTCAGCTATGTGTTCCCGATCGGCATCGACGCGGGTATCTGCGTACTGCTCGCCCTGGACCTGCTGCTGACCTGGATCCGGATCCCGTTCCCGCTGCTGCGCCAGACGGCGTGGCTGCTGACCGCCGCGACGATCGCGTTCAACGGCGCGGCCGCGTGGCCGGACCCGCTCGGCGTCGGCATGCACGCCGTCATCCCGATCCTGTTCGTCGTCTCGGTCGAGGCGGCGCGGCACGCGGTGGGCCGGATCGCGGACATCACGGCCGACAAGCACATGGAGGGCGTGCGCCTCACGCGCTGGCTGCTCTCTCCGCTGCCCACGTTTCTGCTGTGGCGCCGCATGAAGCTGTGGGAGCTGCGCAGTTACGAGGCCGTCATCAAGCTGGAGCAGGAGCGGCTCGTCTACCAGGCGCGGCTGCGGTCCCGCTTCGGCCGGGCCTGGCGCCGCAAGGCTCCCGTCGAGTCCCTGATGCCGCTGCGCCTGGCGCGCTACGGCGTCCCGCTCGCACAGACCGCCCCCTCGGGCCTGGCCGCCGCCGGCATCGAGCCGGCGCTGCTGCCCCCGGCCCCGGCACCGGCCGCCCCCGCTCCCGCACCCGTTCCCGAGCTGGAGCGTCCCGCTGCGGCGGCCACCGGTCCGCAGCCGGCTCCCGTGGAGCCCGGGACTCCGGCCGAGGCGGCGGCCGCCGCTGCCGCTGCCGCCGGTGAGGAGTCGAGCCCGTGGTTCGCGCCCCCGCCGCAGGCGATGTCGTACGACGGTGGCTACGACCCGACATACGACCCCGAGCAGCAGTACGAGCAGTGGTACGAGGAGCAGCCTCCGGCCGAGGCCTTCATCCCTGCGCAGTCGGTCCAGGAGCCGGAGTTTCCCGTTCCGTCCGGGCCGGGCCGCACGCGCCAGCTCGGTGAGGGGATCACGGAGACCGGCGACGCGGCGCCGAGCGACGAGGACCTCTACCAGGTGTTCCGGAAGTCGATAGACGGCGAAGGCGGCCCCACGCCCGGCACGTTCCACGCGAACGTCGAGGCGACGTACGGGCTGAATCTGGAGCCGCGTGAACTGCAGCGCTGCATGGAGGCGTTCATGCAGCGCCTGAACAGCGAGTTCATCGAGGACCACATCGCCTGACCCGCCGTATACGTGAACCTGACCCGCCGTATACGTGAAAGGGCCGCACCGGAGCATCCGGTGCGGCCCTTTCCCCGCTTACGCGCCGAGCAGCTTGCGCACCCGGTCCGCGCCCACGGCGAGCAGCAGCGTGGGCAGCCGCGGCCCGGTGTCACGGCCGACGAGCAGGTCGTACAGGAGCGCGAAGAACGAGCGCTGGGCCGACTTGATCTCCGGCGGCAGCTCCTTCGGCGTCGCGTCCGGCGAGAAGCCCGCCCGGACCTTCGGCACGCCGTAGACGAGGTGCGTCAGGCCGTCGAGGGACCAGTGCGAGTCCAGGCCGTCGAGGAGGAGCCGCAGCGACTCGCGGGCCTCGTCGTCGAGCGCGGCCAGCGCCTGTGTGTCCGGCTCTTCGCGCACCACGGTGCGCGACTCGGCGGGCACGTACTTGCTGATCCATGCCTCGGCCCGGTCCAGCCTCGGCCGTACCTCGTCGAGCGTGGTGACCGGGTTCTGAGGGTCGAGCTCGCTGAGGATGCGCAGGGCCTGGTCCTCGTGGCCGGCGGTGATGTCGGCGACGGAGGCCAGGGTGCGGTACGGCAACGGCCGCGGGGTGCACGGCAGTTCACCGGCCGCGGTGCCCACGGCGCGCGTGTACGCGGCGGCGTCCGCCGGCAGGACGGAGCCGTCGGCGACCTTGGAGGCGAGCTTGTCCCACTCGTCGTAGAGCCGCTGGATCTCCTGGTCGAAGGCGATCTTGAAGGACTGGTTGGGCCGGCGGCGCGCATACAGCCAGCGCAGGAGCTGCGGCTCCATGATCTGGAGCGCGTCGGCCGGGGTCGGGACCCCGCCCTTGCTGGACGACATCTTCGCCATGCCGCTGATGCCGACGAACGCGTACATCGGGCCGATCGGCTGCTTGCCGCCGAAGATCCCGACGATCTGCCCGCCGACCTGGAACGACGAGCCCGGGGACGAGTGGTCGACACCGGACGGCTCGAAGATCACGCCCTCGAACGCCCAGCGCATCGGCCAGTCGACCTTCCAGACCAGCTTGCCGCGGTTGAACTCGCTCAGCCGGACCGTCTCGCTGTGGCCGTCGAGCGTGCAGGTGTAGGACAGCTCCGTCGTCTCGTCGTCGTACGACGTGACGGTGGTGAGGTCCTTGCCGCACTCGCCGCAGAACGGCTTGTACGGGTAGTAGCCGCCCGCGCCGCCGCTGCCGTCGTCCTCGTTCGCCGCGCCGGAGCCCTCGGCGGCCTCCAGCTCGGCCTCGTCGACCGGCTTCTGCTGCTTCTGCTGCTGCTTCGGCGGGGCCTTCTTGGTCCGGTACTGGTCGAGGATCGCGTCGATGTCGCCGCGGTGCTTCATCGCGTGCAGGATCTGCTCGCGGTAGACACCCGACGTGTACTGCTCGGTCTGGCTGATGCCGTCGAACTCGACGCCCAGGTCGCCGAGCGCCCCGGTCATCGCGGCCTTGAAGTGCTCCGCCCAGTTCGGGAACGCCGACCCGGCGGGCGCCGGGACCGACGTGAGCGGCTTGCCGATGTGATCGGCCCAGGACTCGTCGACGCCGGGGACACCGGCCGGGACCTTGCGGTACCGGTCGAAGTCGTCCCAGGAGATCAGGTGCCGGACCTCGTACCCGCGGCGGCGGACCTCGTCGGCGACCAGGTGCGGGGTCATGACCTCGCGCAGGTTCCCCAGGTGGATGGGGCCGGACGGGGAGAGTCCGGACGCGACGACGACCGGTTTGCCCGGGGCACGACGCTCCGACTCGGCAATGACCTCGTCCGCGTAACGGGAGACCCAGTCGGTGGTCTCTGTGCTCTGAGCCACGATCGGCACGTCCTTCTTCCTCATACGTGGTGTGCGTCAGGGACGCCTGACCGTTCCATTCTCCCAGCTGCGCCCCCATCCGCGAAAACCGCTTTTCACCGCGTGGGATACTGAGCTTCTCTGTATATGGAGAAACCCAGGCACCCGAGCAGAACGGCACCTCACCCATGGCCTCGGTCACGTCCCTCACCGCTTCCGTCCACCAGCGTCTCGCGAACGCCCTCTCGGCCGCCCTGCCGGAGGCCGGCGCCGCCGACCCGCTGCTGCGACGAAGTGACCGGGCCGACTTCCAGGCCAACGGGATCCTGGCCCTCGCGAAGAAGGCGAAGGCGAACCCGCGCGAGCTCGCCGCGACCGTCCTGGACGCGCTCCCGGCAGGCGACGTGATCAAGGACATCGAGGTCTCGGGCCCCGGCTTCCTGAACATCACGATCGCCGACAGGGCCATCATCGAGACCCTCGCCGCCCGCGCCGCCGACGACCGCCTCGGCGTGCCGTTTCGGCAGGACGCGGGCACGACGGTCATCGACTACGCCCAGCCGAACGTGGCGAAGGAGATGCACGTCGGCCACCTGCGCTCCGCCGTGATCGGCGCCGCGATGGTCGAGATCCTGGAGTTCACCGGCGAGAAGGTCGTCCGGCGCCACCACATCGGCGACTGGGGCACCCAGTTCGGCATGCTCATCCAGTACCTCCTGGAGCACCCGCACGAGCTGGACCACGAGGGCGGCAAGGAGGACGGCGAGGCGGCCATGTCGTCGCTGAACCGGCTCTACAAGGCCTCGCGCGCGCTCTTCGACTCCGACGAGGAGTTCAAGGCCCGCTCGCGGGACCGCGTCGTGGCCCTCCAGGCCGGGGACGCTCAGACCCTCGCCCTGTGGCAGCGGTTCGTCGACGAGTCGAAGATCTACTTCTACTCGGTCTTCAACAAGCTCGACATGCAGATCGACGACCCGGACGTGGTCGGCGAGTCCGGCTACAACGCCATGCTCGAGGAGACCTGCCGGATCCTGGAGGAGTCGGGCGTCGCGGTCCGCTCCGAGGGTGCGCTGTGCGTCTTCTTCGACGACGTCCTGGGCCCCGACGGCAATAAGGTCCCCCTGATCGTCAAGAAGTCGAACGGCGGCTACGGCTACGCCGCCACCGACCTCTCCGCGATCCGGGACCGCGTCCAGAACCTCAAGGCGTCGACGCTCCTGTACGTCGTGGACGCCCGGCAGTCGCTGCACTTCAAGATGGTCTTCGAGACGGCCCGCCGCGCCGGCTGGCTGAACGAGGACGTGAAGGCGCACCAGCTGGCCTTCGGCACGGTCCTCGGCAAGGACGGCAAGCCGTTCAAGACCCGTGAGGGCGAGACGGTACGCCTGGTGGACCTCCTCGACGAGGCGATCGACCGCGCCACGTCCGTCGTGCGCGAGAAGGCCGAGAAGGTGGGCCTGACCGAGGAGGAGATCGTCGAGAACGGCATGTACGTCGGCATCGGCGCGGTGAAGTACGCCGACCTGTCGACCTCCGCCGTGCGCGACTACAAGTTCGACCTGGACCAGATGGTGTCGCTGAACGGCGACACGAGCGTGTACCTCCAGTACGCGTACGCCCGGATCCGCTCGATCTTCGGCAAGGCGGGCGACCGCAGGCCTCTCGCGCACCCGGAGCTCGAGCTGGCCCCGGCGGAGCGGGCGCTCGGTCTGCACCTGGACCAGTTCGGCGAGACGCTGGCCGAGGTCGCGTCGTCGTACGAGCCGCACAAGCTGGCCGCGTACCTGTACCAGCTGGCGTCCCTGTACACGACGTTCTACGACCAGTGCCCGGTCGTGAAGCCCGCGCCCGCGCCGGAGGTCGCCGAGAACCGGCTGTTCCTGTGCGACCTGACGGCCCGCACGCTGCACCAGGGCATGGCGCTCCTGGGCATCAGGACGCCCGAGCGCCTCTGACCCGGCCTCGGCCTTCCGACACTCGGTAGCCCGATACGCCGACTGTGCCCCGCCGGAAGTCCCCGGCGGGGCACAGTCGTTCAGGCACGGCCGTTCGGGCCGGCCGCTAGGCGCCGCCGCGCTCGCCCCAGCTGCCCGACCCGATCGGGTAGTCGTAGCCCGGACGGCCGACATCCGCGCTGGTGCGAAACGCCCGCCCCTGGTCGTCGACCTTCAGGACACCGTGGCGACTGCCGCTCGACCACTTCAGCTCCAGGACCCAACTGACGTCGTGGGCCTTGGTGTTCGCCTTGATGTAGAAGACCTCGGGGTCGCTCTCGCTGACCTTGTACGGGAAGTCGCGCTGCCCGTTCTTCGGCGCGGAGACCGGGCGGGGCGCGTCGAGATCCACGCCGAACGACTTCGTTTCCACGTTGCCCCCGCAGCCCACGCCCATCGAGTAGTCGTTCCACGCGAGCGGCGCACCGGACTTCATGACACGGACGTCCATGTCCTCCAGGACCACGGTGTCGCTGCCCGTCCCCTGAACGGTGAGCTTGATCAGCTGCTCCCCCGACGCGACTGCGCCGATCGCGCCGACCCAGTTCGGGGCGTCCTGTTCGAGGGGCGGCGGGGGCACACGGGCCGGCGGCCGGTCGATCAGGAAGTGCTGGCTGCAGGGGCTCTCGTAGACGTACGGGGTGGTGGCGACGGTCAGCGGGGTGCCGGTGGCAGCACCTGCCGCCGGGGCGGACGGGCTGCCCGGCGCGTCACCGGCCGGGTTGTCACTGCGGGACGGGCTCGCGGAAGGCTTGCGCTGGTGGCCCGCTGACGGGGACGCCTTGCCCGACGGGTCCGCGGAGCGCGCTCCCGGCGTGACGGACGACGTGACCCCGGCGTGGTCCTTCCGGTCGCCGCCGCCGTCACCATCGTCTCCGGCGAGGTGCACGGCGAACGCGCCGGCTCCCCCGGCCACGACGACGGCGAGGGCAGCGGCGAGCACGACCGCGCGCCGCGAGCGGCGCTTCCCGGGAGCGGGTACGGGCTCCGCATCGGGCACAGGCGCCACTGGTTCCACCGCTACGGCCACTGGTTCCACCGCTACGGCTGCTGGTTCCACCGCTAGGGCTGCCGGCTCCTCCGATGCCGCCGCCGGCTTCGTCCTGCGCGCCGCGTCCGCGAGGACCCACAGCCGGTGCAGCTCGACGAGCTCCTCGGGACCGGCCATGCACAGCCGGGCCAGCCGCTCGACCGGCGCGTAGTCGACCGGCACCGCGTCCCCGTTGCAGTACCGGTGCAGCGTCGACGTACTCATGTGCAGCCGCTTCGCGAGTACGCCGTAACTCAGCCCCGAGCGCTCCTTCAGCCCTCGCAAGCACGCCGCGAACTCGGCCGCCCCGTCAGCTTCAGCCACCGTTCCCCACCCCCCTCATCCCAGTCCGGCGTTCCAGGGCACGGTCGTTTCCCCAGGTCAGAGCCGGTACGAACGTTCCAGCGTCCCAAGTGGTCCTGCGGTGCTGGCGATGGGGACGGATCACCGCACAAGCTCTGGTCATCCAAGCACGCCGCTTCCGAAGGGGATCATCCGTGTCCATCGCCGCACCCACCCGCTCCCGTGTCCGCCTCCTCACGGCCGCCGCCACGGTCGCCCTGGCCGCACTCTCCCTGACCGCCTGCGACAACGGGGACGGGGTCCGCGACGAGGGCGCGTCGCAGCACCCCTCGAACTCGGCGCCGGCCGACGGCGACAACGGCAAGAACGCGAACGCCGGATCGACGACAGGCTCCAGCACAGGCACCGGCACGAGCTCCGGCACCGGCAGCGCCGCCACCGCCAAGCCGAAGCCCCGGCCCGCCTCCACCGGCAAGAACAACCCCACCGCCTCCACCGCCCGCGTCACGTGCAACGGCTCCACGGTCAAGGTCGCCGCCCAGTCCGTCACGCGCCCCGTCAACCACATGCTCCTGACGGTGACCAACACGGGCTCGAAGCGCTGCGATCTGTACGGCTACCCGGCCGTCCGCTTCGGCGAGGCCCAGTCGGTCCCGCCGGTGATCGACGACTCGCAGCCGCAGGCGGTGGTGTCCCTGTCGCCGGGCCAGTCCGCCTACGCGGGCGTCGCACTCTCCGGCGGCGACGACGGCGGCGGTTCCAACGGGCGCACGGAGAACACACTTGAGGTGTTCTTCCAGGGCCGCGACACGAACGACGGCGGCCCCGGCGCCGAGGCCGCGCTGCCCGCGAAGGGCGTCTACATCGACGACTCGCTCAAGGTCACCTACTGGCAGCAGTCGATGAGCGACGCCCTGACCTGGTAAGACGCCCTGACCTGGCAAACGGTGAACGCAAAAAGCTGCCCCGCCGGTCACATACCGGCGGGGCAGCGGAAGTTCGAGGGTCGGGGGCGGTCACAGGCCGCGCGCGACCTCCGTCGCCCAGTACGTGAGGATCATGTTCGCGCCGGCCCGCTTGATGCCCAGGAGCGTCTCCAGGATGGCCCGGTCACGCTCGATCCAGCCGCGCTGAGCGGCGGCCTCGATCATCGCGTACTCGCCGCTGATCTGGTACGCGGCCACCGGCACGTCCACCGACTCCGCGACCTTGGCGAGGATGTCGAGGTAGGGTCCGGCCGGCTTGACCATCACCATGTCGGCGCCCTCCTCGAGGTCGAGCGCCAGCTCCCGCAGGGACTCCCGCACGTTGGCCGGGTCCTGCTGGTACGTCTTGCGGTCGCCGCTCAGCGACGAACCGACGGCCTCGCGGAACGGCCCGTAGAACGCCGACGAATACTTCGCGGTGTAGGCGAGGATCGAGACGTCCTCCTTGCCGATGGTGTCGAGCGCCTCGCGGACGACCCCGACCTGCCCGTCCATCATGCCGCTGGGGCCCACGACATGGGCGCCCGCGTCGGCCTGGACCTGCGCCATCTCCGCGTAACGCTCCAGCGTCGCGTCGTTGTCGACGCGCCCCTCGGCGTCCAGGACACCGCAGTGCCCGTGGTCCGTGAACTCGTCGAGGCACAGGTCGGACATGACGATGAGGTCGTCGCCGACCTCGGCGCGCACGTCGCGCAGCGCCACCTGGAGGATGCCGTCGGGGTCCGTACCGGCCGTCCCGAGGGCGTCCTTCTTCGCGTCGTCCGGCACACCGAAGAGCATGATCCCGGAGACCCCGGCCTCCAGCGCCTCGACCGCCGCCTTCTTCAAGGTGTCCCTGCTGTGCTGCACGACACCGGGCATGGACCCGATCGCGACCGGCTCACTGATGCCCTCCCGCACGAACGCGGGAAGGATCAGGTCGGCCGGGTGCAGCCGCGTCTCCGCGACCATGCGCCGCATGGCGGGGGTGGTGCGCAGCCGCCGCGGCCGCGCACCCGGGAAGGATCCGTACTCAGTCACACCAACACTCCACGTCGATCTGTACGCCGGGCTGTGCC
Source organism: Streptomyces sp. DS1-CR2 (assembly GCF_055760475.1). NCBI lineage: Bacteria > Bacillati > Actinomycetota > Actinomycetes > Kitasatosporales > Streptomycetaceae > Streptomyces > Streptomyces sp. DS1-CR2. The sequence goes on along the minus strand of NZ_CM147085.1, from coordinate 5,089,084 downwards.
CACGACCGCTCGACCTTACGGCGCCGCCCGACGCCTCCGGGCCCCGGGCCGCCGCTCGCTCGGCCGGGACACAGGATCGCCCGCCTCGAGCGCGGCGGCACGCCGCCGCGCACCGAAGTCGGCCAGCGCCTGCGCCAGCCGGTGCACCGACGGCTCCGGGGACATGACGTCCACTCGCAGCCCGTGCTCCTCCGCGGTCTTGGCCGTCGCGGGGCCGATGCACGCGATCACGGTCACGTTGTGCGGCTTCCCGGCGATACCCACCAGGTTCCGCACAGTCGACGACGACGTGAACAGCACGGCGTCGAACCCGCCGCCCTTGATCGCCTCGCGCGTCTCCGCCGGCGGCGGCGACGCCCGTACCGTCCGGTAGGCGGTCACGTCGTCGACCTCCCACCCGAGTTCGATGAGCCCGGCGACGAGCGTCTCGGTGGCGATGTCGGCGCGCGGCAGGAAGACACGGTCGATCGGGTCGAAGACCGGGTCGTACGGCGGCCAGTCCTCGAGGAGACCGGCGGCGGACTGCTCACCGCTCGGCACGAGGTCGGGCTTCACACCGAACGCGACGAGCGCGGCGGCGGTCTGCTCGCCCACCGCGGCGACCTTGATCCCGGCGAAGGCACGGGCGTCGAGCCCGTACTCCTCGAACTTCTCGCGCACGGCCTTGACCGCGTTCACCGAGGTGAAGGCGATCCACTCGTAGCGTCCGGTGACGAGGCCCTTGACCGCGCGCTCCATCTGCTGGGGCGTGCGCGGCGGTTCGACCGCGATCGTCGGCACCTCGTGCGGCACGGCGCCGTACGAGCTGAGCTGGTCGGAGAGCGACGCCGCCTGCTCCTTGGTCCGCGGTACGAGCACCTTCCAGCCGAACAGCGGCTTGGACTCGAACCACGAGAGCTGGTCGCGCTGTGCGGCCGCGGAGCGCTCCCCGACCACGGCTATGACGGGGCGACCGCCCTCCGGGGAGGGCAGCACCTTCGCCTGCTTGAAGGTCTGGGCGATCGTGCCGAGCGTCGCGGACCAGGTCCGCTGGCGCGTCGTCGTACCGGCGACCGTGACGGTCAGCGGGGTGTCCGGCTTGCGGCCCGCCGCGACCAGCTCGCCGGCGGCCGCGGCCACCGCGTCGAGCGTCGTCGAGACGACGACCGTGCCGTCGGACGCGCCGACCTCGGTCCAGCAGCGCTCGGAGGCGGTGCGGGCGTCGACGAACCGCACGTCCGCGCCCTGCGCGTCCCGCAGCGGAACACCGGCGTACGCGGGCACACCGACAGCCGCCGCGATGCCGGGCACGACCTCGAAGGAGACCCCGTCGGCCGCGCAGGCCAGCATCTCCCCGGCCGCGTAGGTGTCGAGTCCGGGGTCGCCGCTGACGGCACGTACGACCCGCTTGCCGCCCCGCGCGGCCTCCATGACAAGATTGGCGCAGTCCCTCAACGCGGGGACCACGGCGGCAGTTGACGCATCGTCAGCAGCCGCCTGCCCCGGTGCGCCCGGGATCTCCGCGCCGAGGACGGTCACGCCCGCCTTCGCGTGTGTGCGGACGACATCGAGCACTTCGGGCTCGGCGATCAGCACATCCGCTCGGGCGAGCGCCTCCACGGCGCGCAGCGTCAGTAGTCCTGGATCTCCGGGACCGGCACCGAGGAAGGTGACGTGCCCGGTTGCCCAGGTGGCCGAAGGGTCAGAGGTGGTGGGGCTCAAAGTGCTCGCTCCCCCATCAGACCGGCCGCGCCCTTGGCAAGCATCTCGGCAGCGAGTTCTCGACCGAGCGCCAGCGCCTGGTCTTCTGTCTCGGGCACGGGACCGGTGGTGGACAGCTGCACCAGCGCGGAGCCGTCGGTCGTACCGACGACACCCCGCAGGCGCATTTCGTTGGCAATCTGCCCGTCGGCCAGCAGGTCGGCCAGGGCACCCACAGGTGCACTGCAGCCGGCCTCCAGGGCGGCGAGCAGGGATCGCTCGGCGGTCACGGCGACTCGCGTGAACGAGTCGTCGAGCTCTCCGAGCATGGCGGCGAGGTCCGCGTCGGACGCGGAGCACTCGACCGCCAGTGCCCCCTGGCCGGGGGCGGGAAGAACAGTGTCGACCGCGAGGAAGTCCGTGACTTCCCCGATGCGGCCGATCCGGTTCAGTCCGGCGGCGGCGAGCACGACGGCGTCGAGCTCCCCGTTGTGCACGTAACCGACGCGGGTGTCGATGTTCCCGCGGATCGGCACGGTCTCTATGTGCATGCCATGGCTGCGCGCGTACGCGTTCAGCTGCGACATGCGGCGCGGCGCACCGGTACCGATGCGCGCTCCCTCGGGTAGCTGCGCGAAGGTCAGTCCGTCGCGGGCGACGAGTACGTCGCGCGGATCCTCGCGCAGCGGCACGGCCGCCAGCGTGAGGTCCGGGTGAGGCGTGGTCGGCAGGTCCTTGAGGGAGTGCACGGCGAAGTCGACGTCGCCGCGCAGCAGCGCCTCGCGCAGCGCCACGACGAACACGCCGGTACCGCCGATCTGCGCCAGCTGCTCGCGGGACGTGTCCCCGTACGTGGTGATCTCGACCAGCTCGACGGGCCGTCCCGTCACCTGCCGTACGACCTCAGCCACGCGCCCCGACTGGGCCATGGCGAGCTTGCTGCGCCTGGTCCCGAGCCTGAGTGCCCTGTCCGTCATGATGCCCGGCCTCGATTCTTGGCTACCGGCTCGTTCAGCTCGTTCAGATCGGCCCGCGAGACGGCGGCCACCGCCTCCGGGTCGAGGTCGAAAAGGGTCCGCAGCGCGTCCGCGTACCCGGCACCGCCGGGCTCGGCGGCCAGCTGCTTGACCCGTACGGTCGGCGCGTGCAGGAGCTTGTCCACCACGCGCCGAACGGTCTGGGTGATCTCCGCGCGCTGCTTCTCGTCGAGCTCCGGCAGGCGCCCGTCGAGCCGCGCGATCTCGCCGGTGACCACGTCGGCGGCCATCGTGCGCAGGGCGACGACGGTCGGCGTGATGGTCGCGGCGCGCTGAGCGGCGCCGAACGCGGCGACCTCGTCGGAGACGATGCCCCGCACCTGGTCCACGTCGGCGGCCATGGGCGCGTCGGCCGAGGCCTCGGCGAGGGACTCGATGTCGACGAAGCGCACGCCGCCGATGCGGTGCGCGGCGCCGTCGATGTCACGGGGCATCGCGAGATCGAGCAGCGCGAGGCCGCCCGTACGTCGCTCGGTGGCGCGCAGGATCTCGGCCTCGCTCAGCACGAGTCCGGTCGCTCCGGTGCAGGAGACGACGACATCGGCACGTGTCAGTTCGTCGCCGACGGCGTCCATGGGAACCGCGCGCGCGGCCACTGAGGTGCCGCCGGGCTCGCTCAGGATCTGTGCGAGCCGCTCGGCGCGCTCCAGCGTGCGGTTGGCGACGACGATCTCGGTGACACCGGCGCGCGCGAGCGTCGCCGCGGCCAGCGAGGACATCGAGCCCGCGCCGATCACCAGCGCACACTTGTCCTTGGCCCATACATCTACAGGGCGCCCTGCGGCCAGCTGCTCCAGGCCGAACGTGACCAGGGACTGCCCGGCACGGTCGATCCCGGTCTCTGAGTGGGCCCGCTTGCCGACCCGCAGGGCCTGCTGGAACAGGTCGTTGAGGAGGCGGCCCGCGGTGTGCAGCTCCTGGGAGCGCGCGAGGCCGTCCTTGATCTGGCCGATGATCTGGCCCTCGCCCACGACCATCGAGTCCAGCCCGCACGCCACCGAGAACAGGTGGTGAACGGCCCGGTCCTCGTAGTGCACATAAAGATAAGGAGTGAGCTCCTCGAGACCGACGCCGCTGTGCCGGGCGAGCAGCGTCGAGAGCTCGGCGACGCCCGCGTGGAACTTGTCCACGTCGGCGTACAGCTCGATGCGGTTGCACGTCGAGAGCACCGAGGCCTCGGCGGCGGGCTCCGCGGCGAGCGTGTCCTGGAGCAGCTTCGCCTGGGCGTCCGCGGAGAGCGCGGCGCGCTCGAGGACGCTCACGGGAGCACTGCGGTGGCTCAGGCCTACGACGAGGAGACTCATGCCGGCATCACGGCGGGGACATCCCCGTCGGGTCCCTTGCGGGCCGGCTTCGCCGCAGCGGCGGCCGGGGGCTCGGTGCCGGCCTCGTCCACCGTGTCGTCCTGGCCCTCGCCGGCCTTGCGCTGCTCGTGGAAGGCGAGGATCTGGAGCTCGATGGAGAGGTCGACCTTGCGCACGTCGACGCCGTCCGGCACGGACAGGACGGTCGGCGCGAAGTTGAGGATCGAGGTGACACCGGCGGCGACGAGCCGGTCGCAGACCTGCTGGGCCGCGCCCGCGGGCGTCGCGATGACGCCGATGGAGACGCCGTTGTCGTCGATGATCTTCTCGAGGTCGTCGGCGTGCTGCACGGCCATGCCCGCGACGGACTTGCCGGTCATCGCCGGGTCGGCGTCGATCAGGGCGGCGACACGGAAGCCACGCGAGGCGAAGCCGCCGTAATTGGCCAGAGCGGCGCCGAGGTTACCGATACCGACCATCACGATCGGCCAGTCCTGGGTGAGGCCGAGCTCGCGGGAGATCTGGTAGACGAGGTACTCGACGTCGTAACCCACACCGCGGGTGCCGTAGGAGCCGAGGTACGAGAAGTCCTTGCGCAGCTTCGCGGAATTGACCCCCGCGGCGGCCGCGAGCTCCTCGGAGGAGACCGTGGGAACCGAGCGCTCCGACAGGCCGGTGAGGGCCCGGAGGTACAGCGGAAGGCGGGCGACGGTGGCCTCGGGAATTCCTCGGCTGCGGGTCGCCGGTCGGTGAGTTCGGCCAGTTGCCACGGTGCTCCTGCGGGTAGAGCGGGGCTGCGGGCGGTCGTACGTCCCAGGACCGCCCCGTCGAATGCAGGCTATGTCTTTGTGAACGCGTGCACAAAGATAGTGTCCGATTTGCCCGGGCAACGTGACCGGGGTCACGCGCCCCTGGCGCGCGCATATGGAACCGGCGCGCAAGCCGCTTCGTTGCCTGTAGGAAGGGGGCAAAACCGTACACTCTCCTCTACGATCCGCGCCCCCGAGACCAAAACCGCCCCCGATCCTAGGCGACTTTCCGGACCACTTGGACTGCTCAGTCAGTGACGGTCGCTACTCGCGCGCGGGCCACCGGCACATCAGCCCGTCAGGGCACGCCGAAGTCGATCTTCGTTCACCTTCCAGAAGTCATGCTGTGCTCCGTCCACGAGCACCACGGGGATCTGCTCCCAGTACAAGCGGTACAGCTCCTCGTCCTGGTTGATGTCCTTCTTCTCCCAGGACGCACCGAGCTCGCCGCACACCTTCTCGATCACCTCCTGCGCGTCGTCACACAGATGGCAGCCGGGCTTCCCGATCAGGGTGACCAGACGCTCCTCGGGGATCTTCTTCTCGCTCCGGCGAAAAATGGGGCTCATACCGGCCATTCTCGCTCCGCCGGCGCCTCCTGGCGCACCTCTCCCGCCAGTTGTTTAACGACTCGGTCGCGGAGAGTTCACAGCGCCGAATCCTCACGACTCCGGAACCACCGAACAGACTGGCTATGCTCACGACATGGCCGCTCTCGGATGGCTCACACCCCGTAGGCGCTCCGCCACCGCGCGGAGCGTATTGGCTGGCGAGGCCTCGGCCGAGGCCGCCCGCAAGTCGTCGCAGGAGCTGGAACAGCTCAGCGAGGCGACACAGCCCGATGAAGGCACCCCGGAAACGGAGTTCCCTGTCGTCGGCGACGACAAGGCCGCCGCCTTCTTCGACCTCGACAACACCGTCATGCAGGGCGCCGCGATCTTCCACTTCGGCCGCGGCCTCTACAAACGGAAGTTCTTCCAGCGCCGCGAGCTGGTCAAGTTCGGCTGGCAGCAGGCCTGGTTCAGGATCGCCGGGGTCGAGGACCCCGAGCACATGCAGGACGCACGCGACAGCGCGCTGTCCATCGTCAAGGGCCACCGCGTCGCCGAGCTGATGTCCATCGGCGAGGAGATCTACGACGAGTACATGGCCGAGCGCATCTGGCCCGGCACCCGCGCCCTCGCCCAGGCCCACCTGGACGCGGGCCAGAAGGTGTGGCTCGTCACCGCCGCCCCCGTGGAGACCGCGACGATCATCGCCCGCCGGCTCGGCCTGACCGGCGCCCTCGGCACGGTCGCCGAGTCCGTCGGCGGCGTCTACACGGGCAAGCTCGTCGGCGAACCCCTGCACGGCCCCGCGAAGGCCGAGGCCGTCCGCGCCCTCGCCGCCGCCGAGGGCCTCGACCTGGGCCGCTGCGCCGCGTACAGCGACTCGCACAACGACATCCCGATGCTGTCGCTCGTAGGACATCCGTACGCGATCAATCCGGACACCAAACTGCGCAAGCACGCACGCGAACGTGACTGGCGGCTGCGCGACTACCGCACGGGCCGCAAGGCCGCGAAGGTCGGCATCCCGGCCGCGGCGGGAGTCGGCGCACTGGCCGGCGGCACGGCCGCCGCGGTGGCCCTGCACCGCCGTCGCCGCTGACCCGCGGCACTCCCGGGCGCGAGCGCCAATCGCATCCCCTTACCCCCGCACGGCTCCCGCCAGTCCCGTTGGTTCAACTCGGCCACAACACGCCCCGCGCTCAGACGGAACATGACCTAATCCGATCAACAAGCGGTCACTCTTCGGCACTCGAACCGACTCCGTTCAGTTACGGAAGCGACGTAATCGGTGATTTGAGCAACTGGGTGTAGCGCTCCCTGCACGAAGCGTTATTCTCCTCAGACGCAAACCGGTACCCACACGTCAACACGACGAGTGAACGGTCCCGCACTGCACGTGATGGAAGCTCTGCCTCTGGGAGTCCCGTGTACCCACACGTCGGGGTTGACGCCTCGGGCCTGGCTACGCTGCGCGCAACGGTCTCCGACCGCTTGCGCGGCTTCGTCCCCACCGCGTACGCCGTCCCCGCCCTCGCCGTCGCGGCACCCGCCGCGAACGGCCCTACCGGTCCTTGCTATGCCCTGGCTGACGGGAGCACCACGGTCGGAAGACGAGCCCGATCCGGTTCCGCCGGTACGTCCACCGCACGCCGCCCCGCCGCGGACAGCGACAGCGCCCGCATGATGGAACTCGTCGAGCGCGCCCAGGCGGGCGAGGCAGACGCGTTCGGCCGTCTCTACGACCAGTACAGCGACACCGTCTACCGCTACATCTACTACCGCGTCGGCGGGAAGGCGACGGCCGAGGATCTCACCAGCGAGACCTTCCTGCGGGCCCTGCGCCGCATCGGCACCTTCACCTGGCAGGGGCGCGACTTCGGCGCCTGGCTGGTCACGATCGCGCGGAACCTGGTCGCCGACCACTTCAAGTCGAGCCGTTTCCGCCTCGAAGTGACCACCGGCGAAATGCTCGACGCGAACGAGGTCGAGCGCAGCCCAGAGGACTCCGTCCTCGAATCCCTGTCGAACGCGGCCCTGCTCGACGCGGTGCACCGGCTCAACCCCCAGCAGCAGGAGTGCGTGACCCTGCGCTTCCTGCAGGGCCTCTCGGTCGCCGAGACCGCCAAGGTCATGGGCAAGAACGAGGGCGCGATCAAGACCCTCCAGTACCGCGCCGTACGTACGCTGGCGCGCCTGCTCCCGGACGACGCCCGTTAGCGACCGGTGGGGCCCACCCCACCCGCCGCGTCGTTCCGTAGCCGTCAACTCACCTTCTGTGAGGGGCAGATGGGATCGCGGTCCGATCATCCGCCGTCCGTAACCCAAGTGCCGCGTCGCTCGTTATGCGGGATGCAGGCTCCCTGTGGTCACTCCCCGACTACTTCCACTCACTCGATCGTGTGGAAGTACTCAGGGTGTGCAACCCTCAGGACCCCCTGGGGAGTCGACCGTCATGACGAGAGGAGGTGCCGCCAGTGATCGCGAACGTATCGGCACACCGGCGGGCGAACGCCTTCGCCCAGGCCCTGGAGGAGCAGTCCGACCGGGAAGCGGCGGCCGTACAGCAGGAAGAGCCCCCCGCCGAACAAGGCGAGCAGGGCAAGCTGTTGGCGCTGGTGACCGGACTGGACGAACTTCCCAAGCCTGAGCTTGACCCCGAGGTCAAGGTGGTTCAACGAGCCCAGCTCGTGGCCGCCATGGAGGCCATGTTGCTCGAGGGCACGGCTGCGGGGGGTGCGGGGCCAGGCCCTTCCGTGCCCGAGCAGCGCGCGCGCAAGGGCGCTCACCGGGCGAGCCCACTGCGGAAGTTGCGACCCCGCTCACGCCTGTCCAAAGGCATCGCGGCCGGCGGCCTCACCGTCGGTGTCGCCGCGGGAGCCTTCGGCGGTGTCGCCGCTGCCAGCTCCGACGCCCTCCCCGGTGACCATCTCTACGGACTGAAACGCGGGATGGAGGACCTGAAACTCGGCATGGCCGACGGCGACTCCGACCGCGGCCGGATCTATCTCGACCAGGCCTCCACCCGCCTCAGCGAAGCGCGCCGGCTCATGGAGCGCGGCCGCAGCGGACAGCTCGACCACGAATCCCTCGGCGAAGTCAGGCGCACGCTCTCCGGCGTCCAGTACGACGCCTCCGAGGGCCACCGCCTGCTCTTCGAGGCCTACCGCAGGGACGGCTCGCTCGGCCCCATCCAGGCCCTGTCGTCGTTCAGCCGGTCCCACCGTGAGAACTGGGACGCGCTGCGCGACCGCCTGCCTGTGCAGCTCGGCGACGTGGGCGCGCAGGTCAGCTCGGTCTTCGACGCCATAGACCAAGAGGTCGACCCGCTGCGGTCCCTGCTCCCGCAGGCCCCCGAGCAGGACGGCCGCAGCGGCGGACAGCCCGGCGTGCACGACCGGACGCCCGGCTCCTCCGGCGAGGACCGCTCCACCCCAACGGCCGGCGGAGCGCCGGGCGCCCACCAGGACAGCTCGGGCAAACCCCGGCCGTCCTCCTCCGGCACCCACGACGACGGCCTCCTCGGCGACACCGCCGGCGGTCTCCTCGGCCCGCCCGAGGACGACACCAGCCCCACCCCGTCCGAAGGCAAACACACCACCCCGAAGCCCGACGTCACGCTCCCGCCCCTCCTCCCAGGCCTGCTGCCCGGCCTGGGAATCGACAGCGAGGACGCGAACTAGCCACTTCGTCACGTGTTACGTGAAGGGGGCGGCCACCGGATCTGGTGGCCGCCCCCTTCACGTATGTCCTTGGCGGAACGCTCACTGGACATCAGCCGGCGTCAGAAGAACACCGACCTCCGCTGCACCAGCAGCTTGGCCCCTCCCGACTGCCGCCCTCGCACCGCTCCGCGGGCTTCGGAGGTCTGCGCCGCACTCCGCCCGTCGGCCCGGACACCAGCCGACGTCAGAAGAACACCGACCTCCGCTGCACCAGCAGCTTGTACAGCGTGTGCTGGATCTGCTCTCGCACCTGGTCCGTCAGGTTGAACATCAGCATCGGGTCCTCGGCCGCCTCCGGCGGGAAGCCGTCCGTCGGGATCGGCTCGCCGAACTGGATCGTCCACTTCGTCGGCAGCGGCACCGCACCCAACGGCCCGAGCCACGGAAACGTCGGCGTGATCGGGAAGTACGGGAAGCCAAGGAGCCGCGCCAGCGTTTTCGCGTTGCCGATCATCGGATAGATCTCCTCCGCCCCGACGATCGAGCACGGCACGATCGGCGTCCCGGCGCGCAACGCCGTCGAGACGAACCCGCCACGCCCGAACCGCTGGAGCTTGTACCGCTCGCTGAACGGCTTGCCGATGCCCTTGAACCCCTCCGGCATCACCCCGACCAGCTCGCCCTGCTCCAGGAGCCGCTGCGCGTCCTCCGCACAGGCCAGCGTGTGGCCGGCCTTGCGCGCCAGCTCGTTGACCACCGGCAGCATGAACACCAGGTCCGCGGCCAGGAGCCGCAGATGCCGGTTCTGCGGATGGTTGTCGTGCACGGCGACCTGCATCATCACGCCGTCCAGCGGCAGCGTCCCCGAGTGATTGGCGACGATCAGCGCACCGCCGTCCGCCGGGATGTTCTCGATGCCCTTGACCTCGACCCGGAAGTACTTCTCGTACAGGGGCCGCACCAGGGACATCAGGACCTGGTCGGTGAGTTCCTTGTCGTAGCCGAACTCGTCGACGTCGTAATCGCCCGTCAGGCGCCGCCGCAGGAACGCGAGGCCGCCCGCGATGCGCCGGTCCAGGCCACCGCCGGCCTGCGGCCGCTCCCGCGGCTCCGGCTCCCGCGCGGCGGCGCGCGGTGTCGGCTCGTGGTCCTGCTGCTCGGGCAGCGGCGCGACCCCGCGTACGGCCGCGGGCTCGCCCTTGCGCCGGCCGCTCGCGCCACGGCGGCGCGGAACCACCTTGCCGGCGCCGGTGCGCGAGCGGTCGTCGTCGAACGGAATGACCTTGGCATCCGCCATCGTTGATGCGCTCCTCAGCTGGCGCTCTGCGTCGGGGGGTGACCGCCGCCCAGGAAGGGCAGCGAGGCGAGCCGGTCGACGGCCCCCGCGAGGGCCTCCGGCGGCAGGAGTCCGGGCCCGCGGCCACGGACGAACTCCGCGAAGGTCTCCGCCGTCGTGTACTCGGGCCGATAGCCCAGTGTCTCGCGCATCTGGGCCGTCGACACGACCCGCCCGTGCGTGAGCAGCCTGATCTGCTCGGGCGAGAAGTCCGTCGCGCCCAGCGTACGCAGGGCCGATCCCACCCAGGTCACGGCCGGCAGGAACACCGGCACCGTCGGCCGCCCGAGCCGGCGCGAGCACTGCGACAGGAGCAGCACGCCGTCACCCGCGACATTGAACGTGCCGCTGTTGAGCGTCCCCCGCGCCGGCTCGTGCGACGCGATCCGCAGCACCTCGATGACATCGTCCTCGTGCACGAACTGCAGCCGCGGGTCATAGCCGAGGACGGTCGGCAGGACCGGCAGCGAAAAGTACTCGGCGAGCGGCGAATCGGCGGCGGGACCGAGGATGTTCGCGAACCGCAGCACGCACACCGCGACATCGGGCCGGCGCCGGGCGAACCCGCGCACATACCCCTCGACCTCCACGGTGTCCTTGGCGAAGCCGCCGCTGGGCAGCGACTTGGGCGGCGTCGTCTCGGTGAACACGGCCGGGTCGCGCGGCGCGGACCCGTACACGTTCGTACTGGACTTCACCACGAGCCGCTTGACCGCCGGCGCCTTCTGGCAGGCGCCGAGCAGCTGCATCGTGCCGATGACGTTGGTCTCCTTGACGGAGCCCCGGCCGCCGCTGGCCAGCGGGGTACCCGTGACATCCAGGTGGACGACCGTGTCGACCGAGTGCTCCGCGAGCAGCCGGGCGATCGCGGGCTGCCTTATGTCCGCCTGGAGGAACTCGGCACCCCCCAGATGATGCGCGGGCGCCACCGCGTCCACGCCGATCACCCGGTCCACCTCGGGATCACGCTGTATGCGTCGTACGAAACGGCCCCCGAGCTGCCGGGCCACCCCGGTCACGAGCACGACCTTGCCCAAGATCAGCGCCTACCTTCCGTCGCAGCCCTGCCGCGCCCCAGTTCCGCACCGCCCGGCTCTCGCCGCCACGTTAGCGGTTCGATGTTGCGCTGTGATGACCGCGCGATGCAGGAAGTGACGACAGCCACAGACGTACGTACAGACCGAGGTCGCCGGGACGTGGCCCTACGTTCCCACACGAGCCCACGAAAGCGGCGCCATAAGGGCCGTGGAACGACTGTGGCCCCTCCACCGGACGGTGGAGGGGCCACAGAGCGCGCTTGATGCAGCGGTCGCTTACTTCTTGTTGCGACGCTGCACGCGGGTGCGCTTCAGCAGCTTGCGGTGCTTCTTCTTGGCCATCCGCTTACGCCGCTTCTTGATAACAGAGCCCACGACTACCCTCGCTCACTTCTCTTCACTCGGTGCGGGGCGTCTGGGCCCACACGACCTACGTCGGCCTAGCCTACCCGGCCCAGCGCTGAGCCTGTAATCGAGGGATCCCGGAGGATGCCGTCAGGCTGTCTCCACCCCCACGTAGGACTCGCGGAGGTACTCGTGAACCGCTTGTTCCGGGACTCGGAAAGACCGTCCGACCCGGATCGCGGGCAGATGACCACTGTGCACCAGCCGGTACACGGTCATCTTCGAGACTCGCATCACCGAGGCGACTTCCGCCACGGTCAGGAACTGCACCTCGTTCAGAGGCCTACTCTCACCAGCAGCCATGACACACCTGAACCTTCCGCACTCGACGGCCACCGGCTTCCCCTTCCGGTGACTCAACGTCGTTGCGTGCTCACTCCCCAGAGTAGGGGCGTGTGGTGCGAGTGGGGAAGAGGAGCAGCGGATGGCCGCCTACTGTGACAGACACGCTCGATTGAGTACATAGCGAGTAAGCGGTCGGTAGTAATCAGACCGCACAGCGTCATCAAGCGGAACGACTACGGACACCTGCCCCTCAGCCTCCCCCACGAACAACGCGGGATCATCCGTATCCGCGAGTCCGATCGCATCGAACCCCAACTGACCTGCACCGCAGACCCATCCATGGTCACCCACGACCAGTTCCGGCAGCAGCCCGCCGGCCTGCGCCGCGGCCTCGAGCGCCGTGCGAACCGGGAGGGGTGAGTGGGTATGTGCGCCGGTCTCACTCCCCGGCTCACGCGCGCCGGGTTCCCGCACCAGCGCGACCCCACGGACGTAGTCGAGGTCGTACGTACGTAGACCGAACCGGGTCGTTATGTCGACACTCTCACCCTGCGCGGGGGTGAGGACGGGACATCCCGCCGCCGACAGGGCGTCCGCCAACGCGGCGTAGAAACCGAGGAGTCGATGCGGGTGACCCGTCCCGAAAAGCACCGGGACGCGACCCCACGCAGCCTCACCGAGCCGCTTCGCGAACGCGTCGAGCGCCGCCAGCGTCCGCTCCGGGTCGATCACGTCGCACCCCGAGGTCTCCCCCGGATCGCTCGACACCCCGCACTTGTCGGCCATCAGGGCGAGCAGATCCCGCTGACCCCAGCTCCACTCGGGGTCCAGGCCCAGAAGTATCCGGGGATCCCTCGCCGCGAAGAGCCGATAGCTGCGCAGACTCACCTCACGGGAGGTCGCCACGGGCCCGGCCAGATGGGCGGCCAGCAGATGCGCACGCAGCGCTCCGGTGCTCAACACCCATGTGATGCTGGCGCATTGAGGTCCCTGCCACCCCTAAAACGCCGAAAACACCCCACACTTGGCGTAACGCCCCGTACTCTCACCGGCCGCCCGCCACCACGCTGCTACGGCAACAGCCCCCGCAGCGGGAACACCGAACGCCGCGTCGCCAGAACCGCCTGGTCGAGCCGGTCCGCCGGGTCGTACCCCAACTCCCACTCCTTGTACGAGACCGGCCACCGCCCGTCCGTCATCCGCGTCGGAGCCAACTGCCGTGTCCTGGCGAACGCTTCCTGCCGCCAGCTCTCCGGAATCACCGTCTCGGGCGCCACCTCGTGCCCCGCGGCGATCCCCACCAGGTGCGACCAGGACCGCGGCACCACATCCACCACCGCGTACCCGCCACCGCCCAGCGCGACCCAACGCCCATCCGCATGCTCGTGCGCCCACTCATGGCAGGCGACCTGAACGGCCCGCTGCGCGTCGAGCGACACCGCCAGATGCGCCAGCGGGTCCTCGAAATGCGTATCGGCCCCGTGCTGTGTCACCAGCACCTGCGGCCTGAACTCCGCCAGCAGCTCAGGCACGACGGCATGAAAAGCCCGCAGCCACCCCGCGTCCCCGGTCCCCGCCGGCAGCGCCACATTGACCGCCGACCCCTCCGCCGGGCCGTCGGCCCCCGTCTCCTCCGGCCACCCGGTCTGCGGAAACAGAGTCCGCGGATGCTCGTGCAGCGAAATGGTGAGCACCCGCGGGTCCTCCCAGAACGCCGCCTGCACACCGTCCCCGTGATGCACGTCCACATCCACGTACGCGACCCGCTCGGCGCCCAGCTCAAGGAGACGAGCGACGGCCAGTGCCGCGTCGTTGTAGATGCAGAACCCGGCAGCACCCCCGGGCATCGCATGGTGCAGCCCGCCCGCGAAGTTCACCGCATGCAGCGCCTCACCCCGCCAGACGGCCTCCGCCGCGCCCACGGACTGCCCTGCGATCAGCGCCGACACATCGTGCATACCGGCGAAGGCCGGATCGTCGACCGTCCCCAGCCCATAGGTACCGTCCGCCGAAGCCGGATCGGCGGACGCGGCCTTGACCGCCTCCACATAGTCCTCGCGGTGCACGAGCCGCAGCGTCGACTCACCCGCCCGCTTGGCGGCGACGACGTCCACCTCACGGTCGAGCCCAAGAGCCCCGACGAGACTTCTCGTCAGGGCCAGCCGGACCGGATCCATCGGGTGATCCGGGCCGAAGTCATAGCCCGTTACTGCCTCGTCCCACATCAGCTGTGCGCGGCCGCTCATGCCCGTCACCGTATCGGTCCGCTGCAGGGGCGAAAGAACGGGCGTACACGAGTGTCACGAGCACCAACACCATGGGAACGAGCATCGCCCCCCGGTAGTTCCACGCATCGCCCAGAGCGCCCACAAGGGGCGAACCGATCAGAAATCCCACATAGTTGAAGACATTCAGCCGCGCGATCGCCGAATCCGAAGCGTTCGGACCGTAGTTCTCAAAAGCGTGCCTGCCCGCAGCGGCGAACGTCTGCGGCACGATCACACACAACCCGAGCCCCAGCAGCGTGAACCCGAGCATCCCCACCCAGGGCCCCGGCGCCACCGCCACGACCGCGAACCCGAGCGCCGCCACCACGGCCCCGAACCGCACCACCACGACCGCTCCGAACCGCCGCACCCCAAGATCCCCGAGCGCCCGCCCCACCAGCGTCATCACCATGTAGACGTTGTACGGAACCGTCGACAGCTGCTCCGAACTCCCCAGCACGTCCTGGAGGTACTTCGCGCTCCAGTTGGAGACCGTCGAGTCCCCGATGTACGCGAACGTCATCACCAGGCACAGCGGCAACAGCAGCTTGAACACCACCGGGCCACTCGCGGCTCCCTGCGCGCCCGCACCGGCGCCGCTGTCCCCGTCGACGTACCAGTGACTCCCCACGAACGCCGCCGGCAACAGCAGCACCACCACCGGCAGATACGACACGAACAGCGACAGGTCCCCGTGCGCCCCCACCCACGCGAGCGACGCCCCCACGATCCCGCCCAGGCTGTACGCCGCGTGAAACCCGAGCATGATGCTGCGCCCGTACGCCCTCTGCAGGCTCACCCCGAGCATGTTCATGGACGCGTCAAGCGCACCCACCGCGAGCCCGAACGCCCCCAGCGCCAGGGCCGCTTGCCACAGCGAGTCCCCCGCCCCGACCCCGAGCAGCGCCAGCAGCACGACCGGCTGCGACCACCGCAGAACCCGGCTGGGCCGCACCCGCTTGACCAGCTTCTCGGTACACACGCTCCCGACCCCGGCCAGGATCGGCACCGCCGCGAGAAAGACGGGCAACAGCCCATCTGATATGCCGTACTGATCCTGAATCGCCGGTATTCGAGTCACCAGGAGCGCGAAGGCGGCACCCTGCACAAAGAAACTGAACGCCAGCGAACCTCTGCCACGCCGCAGCACTTCTGTCATGGCCGCACAGCGTATGCCCCGGATCTACCGGTGGGTAGATGGATCTCGATGCATCTCGAACGAAAGTTCCCGGCCGCCGTCATCGGGCGACCGGGAAGAGGGCGTGAGCTACGGAGGGGCGTCAGGCGACGCGCTCCACCTGACCCCGGTGCCTCACCAGCTCCTCCTCGACCATGCGCTCCATCGGCACCACAGCCAGACGCCCACCGACCCGGAAGGCAAGGACCAGGGCGCCCGCCATGATCACATTTCCGAGCCAGACCATCGTGTCGACCGGCAACGTGTACGCCCCCACGATCCGCACCACGCACTCGGTGACCAGCGCCAGACCCCACACCGCCGTGAACATCCGCTCGGCCCGCACGAAGCGACCCGGCCCCGCTGACAGCCGCTCCCAGGCCGCAGTCCGCTCGGCATCCCCCTTCGTCACGAAGGGCTTGAGCGCGGACGTGAGGAGCGGCTTGCCGGCCACGACCGACACCAGCATCGAAATGCCCACGACACTGCTGATCCCGCTGTCCTTGGCCAGCATCAGCCGAGGGTCACCCGTCACCGTGCTCAGCAGCAGCCCCACCATGTTCACGACGAGGATGACCCCGGCCAGCACATTGAGCCGCCGCTCCCGCAGCACCCCCCACACGGTCCGCAGCGCCGGCAGCACACTGCTCCACCCCAGAGCGGCCAGCGTGCTCATGCCGAACCCCTTGCTCAGCACGTAGTACGAGGCCATCGGCACGACCACGTCCACGACGAGCGGCCTGAGGCTTCCCAGGAGGGCCGCACGGTCGCTCTGCGAGGCGGCAGCCGCCTCAGCGGACTTGACCGGTGTCTGTGCAACGAGCTGGCTCATGATCGGGTTCCCTCCGTCGTCACTGCGTACGTCCCGTTCTCGATGTACTCAGCTTCGTGGAGGACCTCCACCGCCCAACAGAAACGATCGTCCGGAGCTCGCGGTGACAAATGTCAGGGCGGACCGTACGGAGATGTCACATCAGCAGGTCAGGCAACTCCCGCATGTCACCGAACAGTTCGGTGACCGCGTTCAGGCGGCTCGCGGGCGTCATGGCCGTGAACCCGTACACATCCATCCCGGCAGCCACCGCGGCCTGAACGCCGAGCGGACTGTCCTCCACGACCACGCACCTCTCCGGCGCCACACCCATGCACTGGGCCGCGTGCAGGAAAAGATCCGGCGCCGGCTTGCCGCGCCCTACGTCCTGCGAACTGAAGATCCGCCCGTCATCGAACCACTTGTCGAGCCCGGTCTTACGATGCCCGACGCGAATCCGCTCGTGACTCCCGGAGGAGCCCACGCAGTACGGCACTCCGTCGGCGGCCAGCTTCTCCAGAACCTCGATGGCTCCGGGCACCGGCTCCAGCTCCCGCTCAAAAGCGGCAAAGACTCGCCCGTGAAATACATCGTCGAAGTCCTCGGGCAGCCGCTGACCGGTCCGCTCTTCCACAAGATCATGTACGCGGTGCATGGCAGCGCCCATGTAGTCCCTGAGGGACTCCTCGTACGAGGTGGGGTGCCCGAGTTCAGTGAGATAGCCGGCGAGAAGCTTGTTGGAGATCGGCTCGCTGTCGACGAGAACTCCGTCATTGTCAAAGATGACCAGGTCGTATCGCATAGCTCGACCCTAAACGCAGAAAACCCCCGTAACAGGATTCTCATCCGTTACGGGGGTTTTCTTCAAAAATAGTTCGGCGGCGTCCTACTCTCCCACAGGGTCCCCCCTGCAGTACCATCGGCGCTGTGAGGCTTAGCTTCCGGGTTCGGAATGTAACCGGGCGTTTCCCTCACGCTATGACCACCGAAACACTATGAAACTGTCAACCGCACCGTACGTGACCATGTACGGGGTTGTTCGTGGTTTCAGAACCAACACAGTGGACGCGAGCAACTGAGGACAAGCCCTCGGCCTATTAGTACCAGTCACCTCCACCCGTTACCGGGCTTCCAGATCTGGCCTATCAACCCAGTCGTCTACTGGGAGCCTTAACCCCTCAAAGGGGGTGGGAGTCCTCATCTCGAAGCAGGCTTCCCGCTTAGATGCTTTCAGCGGTTATCCTTTCCGAACGTAGCCAACCAGCCATGCCCTTGGCAGGACAACTGGCACACCAGAGGTTCGTCCGTCCCGGTCCTCTCGTACTAGGGACAGCCCTTCTCAAGACTCCTACGCGCACAGCGGATAGGGACCGAACTGTCTCACGACGTTCTAAACCCAGCTCGCGTACCGCTTTAATGGGCGAACAGCCCAACCCTTGGGACCGACTCCAGCCCCAGGATGCGACGAGCCGACATCGAGGTGCCAAACCATCCCGTCGATATGGACTCTTGGGGAAGATCAGCCTGTTATCCCCGGGGTACCTTTTATCCGTTGAGCGACGGCGCTTCCACAAGCCACCGCCGGATCACTAGTCCCGACTTTCGTCCCTGCTCGACCCGTCGGTCTCACAGTCAAGCTCCCTTGTGCACTTACACTCAACACCTGATTACCAACCAGGCTGAGGGAACCTTTGGGCGCCTCCGTTACTCTTTAGGAGGCAACCGCCCCAGTTAAACTACCCATCAGACACTGTCCCTGATCCGGATCACGGACCCAGGTTAGACATCCAGCACGACCAGAGTGGTATTTCAACGACGACTCCCCCTGAACTGGCGTCCAGAGTTCACAGTCTCCCACCTATCCTACACAAGCCGAACCGAACACCAATATCAAACTGTAGTAAAGGTCCCGGGGTCTTTCCGTCCTGCTGCGCGAAACGAGCATCTTTACTCGTAGTGCAATTTCACCGGGCCTATGGTTGAGACAGTCGAGAAGTCGTTACGCCATTCGTGCAGGTCGGAACTTACCCGACAAGGAATTTCGCTACCTTAGGATGGTTATAGTTACCACCGCCGTTTACTGGCGCTTAAGTTCTCAGCTTCGCACACCCGAAAGTGCACTAACCGGTCCCCTTAACGTTCCAGCACCGGGCAGGCGTCAGTCCGTATACATCGCCTTACGGCTTCGCACGGACCTGTGTTTTTAGTAAACAGTCGCTTCTCGCTGGTCTCTGCGGCCACCCCCAGCTCATGAAGTAAATCCAATCACCGGTGATGGCCCCCCTTCTCCCGAAGTTACGGGGGCATTTTGCCGAGTTCCTTAACCATAGTTCACCCGAACGCCTCGGTATTCTCTACCTGACCACCTGAGTCGGTTTAGGGTACGGGCCGCCATGAAACTCGCTAGAGGCTTTTCTCGACAGCATAGGATCATCCACTTCACCACAATCGGCTCGGCATCAGGTCTCAGCCTTAATGTGTGACGGATTTACCTGCCACACGGCCTACACCCTTACCCCGGGACAACCACCGCCCGGGCTGGACTACCTTCCTGCGTCACCCCATCACTCACCTACTACAAGTCTGGTCCGTCGGCTCCACCACTTTCCTTTCCCCGAAGGGTCCGGAACGGCTTCACGGACTTAGCATCGCCTGATTCAATGTTTGACGCTTCACAGCGGGTACCGGAATATCAACCGGTTATCCATCGACTACGCCTGTCGGCCTCGCCTTAGGTCCCGACTTACCCTGGGCAGATCAGCTTGACCCAGGAACCCTTAGTCAATCGGCGCACACGTTTCTCACGTGTGTATCGCTACTCATGCCTGCATTCTCACTCGTGAACCGTCCACAACTCGCTTCCGCGGCTGCTTCACCCGGCACACGACGCTCCCCTACCCATCCCAGCAGGCGTTGGCCCTATAGCTGGAATGACACGACTTCGGCGGTACGCTTGAGCCCCGCTACATTGTCGGCGCGGAATCACTAGACCAGTGAGCTATTACGCACTCTTTCAAGGGTGGCTGCTTCTAAGCCAACCTCCTGGTTGTCTGTGCGACTCCACATCCTTTCCCACTTAGCGTACGCTTAGGGGCCTTAGTCGATGCTCTGGGCTGTTTCCCTCTCGACCATGGAGCTTATCCCCCACAGTCTCACTGCCGCGCTCTCACTTACCGGCATTCGGAGTTTGGCTAAGGTCAGTAACCCGGTAGGGCCCATCGCCTATCCAGTGCTCTACCTCCGGCAAGAAACACACGACGCTGCACCTAAATGCATTTCGGGGAGAACCAGCTATCACGGAGTTTGATTGGCCTTTCACCCCTAACCACAGGTCATCCCCCAGGTTTTCAACCCTGGTGGGTTCGGTCCTCCACGAAGTCTTACCTCCGCTTCAACCTGCCCATGGCTAGATCACTCCGCTTCGGGTCTTGAGCGCGCTACTAAACCGCCCTATTCGGACTCGCTTTCGCTACGGCTTCCCCACACGGGTTAACCTCGCAACGCACCGCAAACTCGCAGGCTCATTCTTCAAAAGGCACGCAGTCACGACTGCATGTGCAAGCACATACAGCGACGCTCCCACGGCTTGTAGGCACACGGTTTCAGGTACTATTTCACTCCGCTCCCGCGGTACTTTTCACCATTCCCTCACGGTACTATCCGCTATCGGTCACCAGGGAATATTTAGGCTTAGCGGGTGGTCCCGCCAGATTCACACGGGATTTCTCGGGCCCCGTGCTACTTGGGTGTCTCTCAAACGAGCCGCTGATGTTTCGACTACGGGGGTCTTACCCTCTACGCCGGACCTTTCGCATGTCCTTCGCCTACATCAACGGTTTCTGACTCGTCTCACAGCCGGCAGACTATGAAAGAGAGATCCCACAACCCCACATGCGCAACCCCTGCCGGGTATCACACGCATATGGTTTGGCCTCATCCAGTTTCGCTCGCCACTACTCCCGGAATCACGGTTGTTTTCTCTTCCTGCGGGTACTGAGATGTTTCACTTCCCCGCGTTCCCTCCACACTGCCTATGTGTTCAGCAGCGGGTGACAGCCCATGACGACTGCCGGGTTTCCCCATTCGGAAACCCCCGGATCAAAGCCTGGTTGACGACTCCCCGGGGACTATCGTGGCCTCCCACGTCCTTCATCGGTTCCTGGTGCCAAGGCATCCACCGTGCGCCCTTAAAAACTTGGCCACAGATGCTCGCGTCCACTGTGCAGTTCTCAAACAACGACCAACCACCCGTCACAACCCACCGAAGCAGATCTTTACCGGGGCCGGCACTGAAGGCGACCGTCTCGGCCGTACCTTCAGACACCCAACAGCGTGCCCGACACCCTTCCCGCTCCCCTCAACGTTCCACGCCCCGAAGGGGCAGTACTTGCAGGAGAAGACGATCAAGTGTGCCGAATAGTCAACGTTCCACCCTTGAGCAACCACCGCCGGACGTTTGCCGACGAAATGGCTCTTGGACCACCAGGTGAAACCCGGCAGCCAAAGTGCTCCTTAGAAAGGAGGTGATCCAGCCGCACCTTCCGGTACGGCTACCTTGTTACGACTTCGTCCCAATCGCCAGTCCCACCTTCGACAGCTCCCTCCCCACAAGGGGGTTGGGCCACCGGCTTCGGGTGTTACCGACTTTCGTGACGTGACGGGCGGTGTGTACAAGGCCCGGGAACGTATTCACCGCAGCAATGCTGATCTGCGATTACTAGCAACTCCGACTTCATGGGGTCGAGTTGCAGACCCCAATCCGAACTGAGACAGGCTTTTTGAGATTCGCTCCGCCTCGCGGCATCGCAGCTCATTGTACCTGCCATTGTAGCACGTGTGCAGCCCAAGACATAAGGGGCATGATGACTTGACGTCGTCCCCACCTTCCTCCGAGTTGACCCCGGCAGTCTCCTGTGAGTCCCCATCACCCCGAAGGGCATGCTGGCAACACAGAACAAGGGTTGCGCTCGTTGCGGGACTTAACCCAACATCTCACGACACGAGCTGACGACAGCCATGCACCACCTGTATACCGACCACAAGGGGGGCACCATCTCTGATGCTTTCCGGTATATGTCAAGCCTTGGTAAGGTTCTTCGCGTTGCGTCGAATTAAGCCACATGCTCCGCTGCTTGTGCGGGCCCCCGTCAATTCCTTTGAGTTTTAGCCTTGCGGCCGTACTCCCCAGGCGGGGAACTTAATGCGTTAGCTGCGGCACCGACGACGTGGAATGTCGCCAACACCTAGTTCCCACCGTTTACGGCGTGGACTACCAGGGTATCTAATCCTGTTCGCTCCCCACGCTTTCGCTCCTCAGCGTCAGTAATGGCCCAGAGATCCGCCTTCGCCACCGGTGTTCCTCCTGATATCTGCGCATTTCACCGCTACACCAGGAATTCCGATCTCCCCTACCACACTCTAGCCTGCCCGTATCGACTGCAGACCCGGGGTTAAGCCCCGGGCTTTCACAACCGACGTGACAAGCCGCCTACGAGCTCTTTACGCCCAATAATTCCGGACAACGCTTGCGCCCTACGTATTACCGCGGCTGCTGGCACGTAGTTAGCCGGCGCTTCTTCTGCAGGTACCGTCACTTTCGCTTCTTCCCTGCTGAAAGAGGTTTACAACCCGAAGGCCGTCATCCCTCACGCGGCGTCGCTGCATCAGGCTTTCGCCCATTGTGCAATATTCCCCACTGCTGCCTCCCGTAGGAGTCTGGGCCGTGTCTCAGTCCCAGTGTGGCCGGTCGCCCTCTCAGGCCGGCTACCCGTCGTCGCCTTGGTGAGCTTCTACCTCACCAACAAGCTGATAGGCCGCGGGCTCATCCTGCACCGCCGGAGCTTTCAACCCCCTCCCATGCGAGAGGGGGTGTCATCCGGTATTAGACCCCGTTTCCAGGGCTTGTCCCAGAGTGCAGGGCAGATTGCCCACGTGTTACTCACCCGTTCGCCACTAATCCACCCCGAAGGGCTTCATCGTTCGACTTGCATGTGTTAAGCACGCCGCCAGCGTTCGTCCTGAGCCAGGATCAAACTCTCCGTGAATGTTTTCCCGTAATCGGGACCACACCACGAGAGCGGAACCGCCGGGAGGAATAATCCCCACGATTCACTGCGTCCTCGCTAGTGTTGCCCCACCCCGGTGTCGGAGTGAGGACTTTTTCAAAGGAACCTCCAACCCACCAAAGATGGGCCGGGGTTGTCAATCTGGCGTTGACTTTTGGCACGCTGTTGAGTTCTCAAGGAACGGACGCTTCCTTTGTACTCACCCGAGAGACTCTCTCAGGCTTTCCTCCGGGCAGTTTCCCTTCGGTCTTGCGTTTCCGACTCTATCAGACTCTTTCGTGTCCGATTTCCTCGGTGCCTTTCAGGTTTCCGCTCCGGCCTTTCGGCTTCCGCGTTTCCCTTTCCGGCGGTTCCGACTCTATCAGATCCTTTCGGGCCTGATTCCCAGTCAGAAGGGCTTGTCTTCCCGGCTGTTGGGCCGTTCCGACGAGTGAGACTTTAGCGGAGTCCTGCCTCCCGAGCTAATCGGGGGCGTTCCTTCGAACGCGGATTCCTCATTTCGCAAAGACGCATGAAAACAAGCCGTGGCGCATCTCAGAGAGACACGACATCGATCGTTGAATGGTTCTTGCGGAATGGCCACCCGGGGACCGGTCAGGGACCGGAGCTCACGTCGGGCAACTCGGAGAACACTACGTACCGGGCCCAGGTGTGTCAACTTCACGCCTGTGACGGCTACTCTTGGGCTCGTGACTACGCATGCGCACACCCAGCAGTGGTGGGCCGCCTGACGGCGGCCGGCACAAGCATGCACCCAACGGCCGCCGCTTCGGCGGCCGTTCTTGTATCTCCCTCCTGGAGACCACGGAGCCCGGCAGCCGGGTAGCGGCGGTCCTCACCAGGAGGTGGAGTGATGACGCGAATCTTCAGCGGGGTCAAGCCGACCGGGCATCTGACGCTGGGGAACTATCTGGGCGCCGTACGGCAGTGGGCAGAAGTCGATCAGCACAGAGCTGACGCGCTGTTCAGCGTCGTCGATCTGCACGCGCTGACCGTGGACCACGATCCCGGGCGAGTGCACCGGCTCAGTAAGCAGGCGGCGACGCTGCTTCTTGCCTCGGGGCTCGATCCCGAGGTGTGCACCGTGTTCGTACAGAGTCATGTGGACGAGCACGCTCGGCTGTCGTATCTCCTTGAGTGCGTCGCCACGGATGGCGAGATGCGGCGGATGATCCAGTACAAGGAGAAGTCCGTGCGCGAGCGGGAGCGGGGCGGGAGTGTTCGGCTGTCGCTGCTCACGTACCCCGTGCTGATGGCGGCGGACATCCTCGCCTATGGGGCGGACGAGGTTCCTGTGGGTGATGACCAGACGCAGCACGTCGAGCTCTCCCGGGATCTCGCGGTGCGGTTCAACCACCGGTACGGGCACACCTTCGTGGTGCCGCGGGCGACGCCGCCCTCTGTCGCGGCGCGGGTCATGGATCTGCAGGACCCGACTTCCAAGATGGGGAAGTCGCACGACAACGTCGCCGGGATCGTCTATCTCCTCGACGAGCCGGACGTCGTGCGGAAGAAGATCCTGCGGGCGGTGACAGACAGCGGCGCGGAGGTCGAGTACGACCGCCAGGCCAAGCCCGGGGTGTCGAATCTACTGGAGATTCTGGCCGCTTGTGAGGGTGGGAACCCGGAGGGCCTGAGCGGTGTATATGAGTCGTATGGCGCGCTGAAGAAGGCGACCGCGGAGGCCGTGGTGGAGCTTCTGGCGCCCCTGCAGAAGAGGCACAAGGAACTGGTTGCGGATACCGCGTATGTAGAGGAGGTGTTGCGGCGGGGTGCTGAGCGGGCGAGGGCGATGGCTAAGCCGACCGTGGACGCCGCCTATCGGGCGATCGGACTGCTTCCCTCTGCCTAAGCATCCCTATATAGGGGATATAGGGACGTCCTGAGGAGGGCCGTTCTTAGGAGGCGGTTCTTCGGAGGGATGTTCTTAGGAGTGGGTGACGGGCCGCTGGGCGAATGAGGCCCGGTAGGAACGTGGGCTGGTGGCGAGGCGCGATGCGAAGTGCTGACGCATCGTGACCTCGCTGCCAAAGCCCGCGCGGCGTGCGACTTCGGGCATAGGGAGGTCGGTGCGTTCGAGCAGTTTCTGCGCTGCCGCCATGCGCTGATCCAGGAGCCACCGCAGCGGGGTGGTGCCGGTCGCTGCGGTGAAGTGACGGGCGAAGGAGCGCGGGGACATGCCGGCGCGGGCGGCGAGGCCGGCGACGGTGAGCGGTTCCTGGAGGTGCTGGAGTGCGTATGCGCGTACGGAGGTGAGCGCATCGGCGTCGCGGTCGGCTCGTGGCGTGGGGTGCTCGATGAACTGGGCCTGCGTTCCGGTGCGGAAGGGGGCCGTGACCATCGATCGGGCGATGGTGGCGGCGGTCTCCGCGCCGTGGGTCCTGCGGACGAGGTGCAGGCAGAGATCGATGCCGGCTGCTGTGCCTGCGGCGGTCCAGATGTTGTCGTCCTCGATGAAGAGGGCGTCGGGTTCGACGGTGACTAGGGGGTGATGGGCGCGGAGCAGGTCGACGAGGTTCCAGTGGGTGATCGCACGGCGGCCGTCCAGTAGGCCGGCTTGGGCGAGTGTGAAGGCGCCGCCGCAGAGGGCGGCGATGGTGACGCCGCGGGCGTGGGCGCGGCGCAGGGACTCGAGGACCGGTTCGGGCGCGGGGGTGAGGTGGTCATCGAGGCCGGGGACGACGAGCAGATCGGTGGCGGGCGCGAGGCGTGTCAGCCAGGTGAGGGTGCGATCGGGGGTGAGGGTGAGTCCGCCTCGCATGGGGACGGGCGTGCGGTCTTCGGCGATGCGGCGCAGGTCGAAGGCAGGGACGCCGCGGTCGGTGCGGTCGGTGCCCCAGACCTCGGTGATGACGGAGACGTCGAAGGCCCGGATGCCGGGAAAGGCGAGGAGGGCGATGCGCTGGGTGGGGTGCGGGGGTGAGTGCGGGTCTGCGTGCGGCACGGTGGCAGTAAACCATCGATCGCTGTCTTCTGTACCTCTGGGGCGGGCGCGCTCCGGGCGGGAACATCGTGGGCATGGAGATCGCAGAGAACGCAGCGCTGATCGTGGTGGACGTGCAGAAGGGGTTCGAGGAGGAGGGGTTCTGGGGGCCGCGGAACAACCGTGGGGCTGACGAGAACATCGCGTCGCTGATCGACGCGTGGCAGTCGACAGGGCGGCCGGTCGTCTTCGTGCGGCATGACTCGTCGAAGCCGGAGTCACCGTTGCGGCCGGGGTATGCCGGGAACGGCTTCAAGGAGTACGTGGAGGAGCGGCGTGGGAAGGGGGACGGGGCGGAGCTCCTGGTGACGAAGTCCGTGAACTCGGCGTTCTACGGGACGCCGGACCTGGACGCGTGGCTCAGGGCGGCCGGCATCAGGCAGTTCGTGGTGGCCGGGATCCAGACCAACATGTGCGCGGAGACAACGGCGCGGATGGGCGGGAATCTGGGTTACGAGGTGCTGTTCGCGCTGGACGCGACGTACACCTTCGACTTGGAGGGCCCGTTCGGCTGGCGCCGCACAGCGGAGGAGCTGGCTCAGGCCTCGGCGGTCACACTCCACGGGGGCGGCTTCGCCCGGGTGGTCACGACGACGGAGGTCGTGGCTTGGGCGGGGGTGCTTCGCGTGTGAGGGTCGGGCGCCGGTGCCTCAGGCGTGACGGGTCAGGGGCCGGTGCCTCGGCGGTGACGAATCAGGGGCCGGCGCCTCGGCCGCGACAGGTCAGGGGCGGGTGAGGGATCCGTGCCGGTGAGGATCGGTGCCGGGTGGCGTGGTGCCGGCCGGGGGGCGCCGTCGCACCGGTGCGGGTCGTTGCCGTGACGGTGTGGCCCATCGCGGTGCCCGTGTGATTCGCGGAGCCAGTGGTTCGCGGGAGCGAGGGGCGCGGGGCTGGTACTGCGAGTCTCTCCACTGGGGTTGCACCGCTGCGCCCTTCGCCAGACGGCGCCCCAACGAAGCCCGATCAGCAGTCAAGAGTGGTTCAGCCGGAACCAGATCCCCGGCCTCGAGCCCAGCCGGCGGATTCTGCCCGCACGCGCGCTCCACACGTCGTCCGGCATCGGCCACGATCCCGCCCGGCCCGCACCACCCTCCGGAGGCGACCGGCTCACCCGGTGTCCGCGCGCTCCACGCGACGCCCGCACTGTCGCTGCGCAGCGCCCACGGACGCGTACAGGGAGCGGTGTCCGCACGCGGGGGCGTCCCGTCGGCACCGGAGTCCTCGTTGCCGGGACCGGAGTACGGACCCTGTGCACACCGCTCTGCATCGACCCGCCCGTCAATGGGCAGCCTGCCTGCCCGCTTGCCTGCCTTCTGCGCCTGCCCGCGTGCTGCGCCTGCCCGCTTCTCCGGATTCGGTGAGATCCATGCCGGGGGGCCGGAGTTCGAGGTGGGCGAGGGGGACGGGGTGAAGTGGCGCGAGGTCGTCGGACCGGCGCTCCTCGGGAGACCGGCGACCTGCAGGTGCGGCCGGCCGGGATCCCCGTGATCGGCAACTTCTACCCGCAAGGGAAGGGCAAGGAGTTCCGCGACGCGCTGCTCCGGCACATCGAGGGGCGGGACCCGTCGCAGCCGATGTTCATCGCCGCCACGATCAACGCCTGGGACTGGACCCCGAGCGATATCGCGGACCTCGCCGCACTGCTGGAGGACTCCTTCGAGGTCGTCCGCGGTGACGCGTTCTTCTCACTGATGGTCCGCAGCGCCGTGTGAGGGCTGCTGTCGCATCGCCCGTCTTTCTCACGACGCCGCCCGCGCAAGCACTCGGGCGCGGGCGGCGGTGGAGGGCGTACGCCGGTGGGTCAGCTGTTGCCGGAGGCCAGTTCTCGGCTGCGGTCCCGGGCGGCTTCCAGGGCGGCGATCATGGCCGCGCGGACTCCGTGGTTCTCGAGTTCGCGGATGGCGTTGATCGTGGTGCCGGCGGGGGAGGTGACGTTTTCGCGGAGCTTGACAGGGTGCTCGCCGCTGTCGCGGAGCATCGTCGCGGCGCCGATCGCGGACTGGACGATCAGGTCGTGGGCCTTGTCGCGGGGCAGGCCGAGCAGGATTCCCGCGTCGGTCATGGCCTCGACCAGGTAGAAGAAGTACGCCGGGCCCGAGCCGGACAGGGCGGTGCAGGCGTCCTGCTGGGACTCGGGGACGCGGAGCGTCTTGCCCACGGCGCCGAAGATCTCCTCGGCGTGGGCGAGGTGGGCGGCCGTGGCGTGGGAGCCGGCGGAGATGACGGACATGGCCTCGTCGACGAGGGCGGGCGTGTTCGTCATGACGCGCACGACGGGGGTGCCTTCGGGCAGGCGCTCCTCGAAGAAGGTGGTGGGGATGCCCGCCGCGCCGCTGATGATCAGGCGGTCGGCGGGGAGGTGCGGGGCGAGTTCCGTGAGGAGCGTGCCCATGTCCTGGGGCTTGACCGTGAGGATCAGGGTGTCGGCCTGCTTGGCGGCTTCCGCGTTGGTGACGGGGGTGACGCCGTAGCGGGTGCGGAGCTCTTCGGCGCGTTCCGGGCGGCGGGCCGTGACCAGGAGGTTGGCCGGGGCCCAGCCCGCTCGGATCATTCCGCTGAGCAGGGCCTCGCCGATCTTTCCGGTGCCGAGGACTGCGACGTGCTGCTGGGGCATGGAGGCCACCCTTCGGGGCGCGGGGTCGGTGCGGTTGCGTCCGTCGGGGTCATCCTCGCATCGGCGGCGGTCAGGCCGTACGGCGGCGGAGCGTCGCGGCGCCGAGGGCCAGGACGAGGACGGCGCAGCCTGCGACGACGGCCGCGTCGCGGATGAAGTCGGCCGTGAGGTCGGTGTGGCGGAGGACTTCGTTCATGCCGTCGACGGCGTACGACATGGGCAGGACGTTGGAGATCGCTTCGAGGACGGGCTGCATCTTGTCGCGCGCGATGAACAGGCCGCACAGGAGCAGCTGGGGGAAGATCACCGCCGGCATGAACTGGACGGCCTGGAACTCGGAGGCCGCGAAGGCGGAGACGAAGAGGCCGAGGGCGGTGCCGAGCAGGGCGTCGAGGAGAGCGACCAGGAGCAGGAGCCAGGCGGAGCCGGTGACGTCGAGACCGAGGCCCCACAGGGCGAGGGCCGTCGCCAGGACGGACTGGACGACCGCGAGGGCGCCGAAGGCGAGGGCGTAGCCGGCGATGAGGTCGCCCTTGCCGAGGGGCATCGCGAGGAGGCGTTCGAGGGTGCCCGAGGTGCGTTCGCGCAGGGTGGCGATGGACGTGACCAGGAACATCGTGATGAGCGGGAAGATACCGAGGAGTGAGGCGCCGATGGAGTCGAAGGTGCCCGGGCTGCCGTCGAAGACGTAGCGGAGCAGGAAGAGCATCACGCACGGGACGAGCAGCATCAGGGCGATGGAGCGCGGGTCGTGGCGGAGCTGGCGCAGAACTCGGGCTGCGGTGGCGAGGGTGCGGGCTGCGTTCATCGGGGGCTCCGCTGGAGGGTGTCGGCCTGGTCGACGAGGTGGAGGAAGGCGTCTTCGACTGTGTCGGCGCCGGTGGCAGCCCGCAGAGCGTCGGGGCTGTCGTCGGCGAGGATCTCGCCTTCGCGCATGAGGAGGAGGCGGTGGCAGCGTTCGGCCTCGTCCATCACGTGGGAGGAGACGAGGAGCGTGGCGCCGCGCTCGGCGGCGATGGAGTGGAAGAGGTTCCACAGGTCGCGGCGCAGGACGGGGTCGAGGCCGACGGTCGGTTCGTCGAGCACGAGGAGTTCGGGGGTGCCGAGGAGGGCGACGGCGAGGGAGACGCGGCTGAGCTGGCCGCCCGAGAGGTTGCCTGCCAGGGCGTCGGCGTGGGAGGTCAGGTCCACTTCGGCGATGACGCGGGCGACGTCGTCGCGGCGGTGGGAGGCGGCGGCGCGGCCGGGCTGGAGTACTGCCGAGAAGTAGTCCAGGTTCTGGCGGACCGTCAGGTCGGCGTATACGGAGGGGGCTTGGGTGACGTATCCGATGCGGGAGCGGAGTTCCGCGGAGCCCGCAGGGTGGCCGAGGACAGTGAGTGTGCCGGTGACCTTGGCCTGGGTTCCCACGATCGCCCGCATGAGCGTGGACTTGCCGCAGCCCGAGGGGCCGAGGAGGCCGGTGATCTGACCTCGGGGCACAGCGAAGTCCAGGGCGCGCAGGACGGGGCGTGGGCCTCGGACGACGGTGAGGCCGGCGGCGTGTACGGCGGCCGCCGGGGGTTCCGGCGAAGCGGCGGGAGAGGGGGAGGGTTCCGGGGAGGATGACCCCTCGGCAATATTCATCATGCGATGAATATTGCTCCGATGGGACCGGGCCGTCAAGCGTCTTGGGGCGCATGGGCGCCGCCGGCGCTCGTGGGGTCGACCGGAAGCGGGACGTCCGCGGGCGGGTGACTCCGCGCTTCAGGGGACATCAGGGCGTCACGGCAGTTCGGCATCGGCCCGTCCTCGACTCCCTTACTGGACAAGGGATTTCAGTGCCGGGGTCTGCCCCCTGCCGGACCGAGGACCGGGGGCGGCGGCCGGGCTGGTCGTACGGGTGGCCGGCAACGCCACGTTTCTGCGGCTGCCGAAGCTGCTCGACGCGCTGGAGGCGTTGCCTGCCGACCGGGACGTGCGGCTGGAGCTGGACGGGCTGAGGCATCTCGATCACGCGTGCGCCACGGCGTTGGAGGGGTGGGTGGCGGGGCGGGTGTGGACGACGATGTCGTGAGGGCCGTAGGTGCGCCGGCTCTTCCGGAGTCGTGAGGGGTGGATCAGGTGCGGATGGCCACCAGGAGTTCGACCACGTAGGTCTCCTCCACCGTGCCGTCCGGGAAGAGCTCGCGCAGGCGGGTGCGCTCCTCGGTGAGGAAGGCCTGCGCGTCGCCCTCTTCGAGGACGAGGAACGCCGAGTGGCTGCCGATGTTCGCGAGGTGCGTGTCCAGCGGGACGTGCCGGCTCCACCGCACATGGCGCAGCGTGACCTCGCCCCGGCCCGGCAGGCCCGCAAGGCCCGCCAGTTCAAGGGCGCGGGCCTCGTCGGGGCGCTGCCTGGCGCCCGTCTCCACACCCACGTGGCGCGCGATGCGCTCGTGCTGCGCGGCGATCCACGGGACGTCGAGGGCAACGGTGTTCCACCACAGCGCGAGCGCGCCGCCCGGGCGCAGGACCCGCATCGCCTCGGGGGCCGAGCCGGCCGGCTCGGTCCAGTGCCACGACTGGGCGTAGGTGAGGAGGTCGAGGCAGGCGTCGGCGAGCGGGAGGGCATTGCCGTCGCCCCGCACGATCGGCACGCCGGGCAGCGCCTGGCGGAACTCGACCGCCATGCCCTCGCCCGGTTCGACGGCGACCACGCGTGCACCGCGCGCGTGCAGGAGCGCGGTCGAGATGCCGGTGCCCGCGCCTACGTCGGCCACGCGGGCGCCGGCGAGGGGCCGTCCGGCGGCTTCCTCGACGGCGTCGAGGAGGGCGGGCGGGTAGGACGGGCGGTTCGCGGCGTACTGGGCGGCGGCGATGTTGAACGAGTGGGCGCGCGAGACGGTGGCCATGCCGCCATCCTGTCCTGCGCCGGGGACTCTCGTCAGTACGTGGTGTGCGGCTCGGGCGGTGCCTCATCGCCCGTCCGTGCGTGGGGGGCTGTGTTTACGCCTAGGGGGTGTCAGCCCTTGCGCTTCTTCTTCGACGGGTTGCCGGTGCGGCGGGTGCTGCGGCGTTCGTACTGTTCGCGGGCGGTCGCGTACTCCTGCCTGCGGAGTTTCTCGCCCGGGGCCTCAAAGAAGCAGCGCAGGCAGTACGCGAGCAGTACGCCGACGAAGCCGATCGACATGAAGCCGCGCAGGGACGCCTGCGCCTCGGGGTCCGGGCGCTTGGAGAAGCCGTCCCACGTGCGGCGGAAGGCGAGGGCGCTGCAGATCGCGAACATCAGGACGACGAGTACGTTCACGAAGGAGCCGACGTCGGCGATGGCCAGGCCCTCGTACGCGAAGCGCAGCACGAAACAGCCGGCCGCCGCGCCGACCAGCGCGCCCGCGGCGACCGCGGCGCGGCGCCAGGTGTAGCCGCCGTCGTGCTCGACCCAGGTCCTGCCGAAGAAACGGATCTCCTCGGGCTGGGGGCCTGCGGGGTTGCCGTCGGCTGCTTCCGGGGTGTCGGGGGCGGGGGTGCCGGATTCGTCGCTCACAAGTCGATTATGGCGGGCTCCGGCGGCGGCTTCGGGTGCGGTGGTCGGCTTGGGTGGGGCCAGGGCCGCAGGCCTGAGTGGGGCTTGGGTGGCGCTTGGGTGGCGCCAGACGGGTCCCGCGGATTGTCAGACCCCTCCCCTACATTGCCCGTATGACGGATTACGTACTGGTCGCAGGGGCGTGGCTCGGAGCGTGGGCGTGGGACGACGTGGTGCCTGACCTGCGCGCGGCGGGGCATGGCGCGCACGCCGTGACGCTCACCGGGGTCGCCGACAAGCAGGGCGTTCCGGCGGGGCAGAAGACCCATGTCCAGGACATCGTCGACGAGGTGGAGCGCCTCGGACTGCGTGATGTCGTGCTGGTCGGGCACAGCTACGCGGGCATCCCGGTCGGTCAGGCCGCCGAGCGGATCGGTGACCGGCTGAGGCGCGTGGTGTTCGTCGACTCGAATGTTCCGGCGGACGGGGAGTCCTTCGTGTCCGCGTGGTGGCAGGGGCCGGCGGCGCTGGAGGCCGTACTCGCCGCGAACGATGGTCACTGGCCGCCGCTGACTGCGCCCGAGTGCGAGGGGCAGGAGCTCGACGACGCTCAGATCGCGCGGTTCGTGAGCGGGGCCACGCCGCACCCGGGGGCGTCCCTGTCGGAGCCGGCCGTGCTGTCCCGCCCATTGGGTGAGCTGTCGGCGACGTACATCAAGTGCCTGCTCGACGGGCCCGAGCCGAGCGATGACGTGGCCGAGCTTCTGCGCGGCGAGGGCTGGCGGCTGCGGGAGATGGACACGGGGCACTGGCCGATGTTCTCCCGGCCGCGGGAGCTGGCGCGGATTCTTCTTGAGGAGGCGGGCGGTGAGCAGCGGTAGGCAGGCCGGTTGAGGGGCGGGAGCCGGAGGCCCCCGCCCGCCGTCCGCTACGCGCAGCGCGGGGCCACGTAACCGTCGTTGCCTGTCTTTACATACGCGTCCGACACGTACTGACCATTGGCGATGTTGTCCCACAGGTTCGTCGTGCCGTAGGTGCCGCTGATGCTCTCGCCCGGCTTCTGGCAGTTGATCGGCACGCGGGCGCCGAGCGGCAGGACCTTGACCAGCTGGTAGTGGGTGCCGGGTCCGCTGCGTACCTTCAGGCGGACTCCGGGGGCGACCGGGTAGCGGATGGCGAGCGCGTCGGCGCTCAGCTCCTGTGCCGTGCCCCCGGCCTCATCCGCCGCGATGCCCTCAACCGTTCCCGCCCCGTCCTCAACAGCCATGCCGGTCTCCCCCGTTGATCACTCTGACGTTCTCTGACATCTCTGAACACGCGTACGTGTCGCGCGACCCGCGCAGGCTAGCAAGCCCCTCCGACATCGCACGCACCATCGACTAGGCTCCGTGCGTCGCGCTTGCGGACACAGACACGGGGGTGGGCGATGCCGCCGCTGCGCAGCACCGGGCCGGGCCGGGAAGCGGAACATCCGGAGTACGCCGGGCAGTACCGTCTTGAGTCATGCCTCGGCGCGGGCGGCATGGGTGTGGTGCACCTGGCGACGTCCGCTTCGGGACTGCGTCTCGCCATCAAGGTCGTACATGCCGAGTACGCGGCGGATCCCGAGTTCAGGGCCCGTTTCCGGCAGGAGGTGAACGCCGCGCGAAGGGTCAGCGGCGCCTTCACCGCGCCGGTGGTCGACGCCGATCCGAATGCCGAACTGCCGTGGATGGCCACGCTGTTCATCCCCGGCGACACACTCGCCGAGCGGGTGAAGCGGAACGGCGCGCTGGCGTCCGACGACATACGCAGGCTGGGGGCGGGCCTCGCCGAGGCGCTGCGCGACATCCATCGTGTCGGCGTCGTGCACCGCGACCTCAAGCCGAGCAACGTACTCCTCGCCGCCGACGGCCCGAAAGTCATCGACTTCGGCATCTCCCGCCCGACGGACAGTGATCTGCGGACCGAGACGGGCAAGTTGATCGGCTCGCCGCCGTTCATGGCGCCCGAGCAGTTCCAGCGGCCGCGTGAAGTGGGGCCCGCCGCGGATGTGTTCGCCATGGGCGCCGTGCTGGCCCACGCGGCGACGGGGCGTGGGCCCTTCGACTCGAACAGCCCGTACATCGTCGCCTACCAAGTCGTCCACAACGAGCCGGACTTGGCGGGGGTGCCCGAGGACCTCGCGCCGTTGATCAGGCGTTGCCTCGCGAAGGAACCCGGTCAGCGGCCTCTGCCCGCCGAGATCATGGAGGCGCTGCGGCAGCCTTCCCCGGCCGGGACGGGAACCGGGACCGGTGCTGGGGCAGCGGGTTCTGAGGCCGGTGCGTTCATACCCGCCCAGCGGCGCCCGAGCGGGCAGCGGGACGCGGACAGGCAGCCGAACGCGGACGGCGCACGTGAACAGAGCGCCCAGTGGACCCGGCGGATCCGCCGCCAGGACCGGCCCTCGCCCACCTCCACACCCGCCGGCCAGGACTCCCCCGCGTCCCGGGCCGACCAGCCCACCCACCCGCGGCCGAGCGAGAGAGCCACGCCGAAGTCATCGCGGCACCGCCGCCGCCGGGCACTGACGGCAGGAGCCGTACTCGCGCTGGCAGCGGTCGGCGCAGGCATCGCGCTGCACACGGCGCAAGGCGGTGACGGGACCGACTCCGGCGGAACGGCCGTGCGGCAAGCCGGATCCTTCAAGCCCTGGCACAAGAACCTCGGTGGAGCGAGCGACACCGCCCCGGCGTGCGCCTCCGGGCCGGGCGCCCTCTACTGCGTCAGCGGCGGCGGCAGAACAACGCGGCTCGACCCGCTGAACGGCCACGTCGTGTGGGCCTCGGCCGCGCCCCGCGAGCGGCACCCCTCCGGCACGACCGCGCAGCGGTCCACTCCGGCTGCGCCCACGCTGTCCGGAGGGCTGCTGCATCTGGTCGACGACGGCCGGATCAGGGCACTGGATCCCCGTACGGGCGAGGAGCGCTGGGACGTCGACGCGTCCGCGTACGAGGCCGTGGAGCACGGCGGGGACACGACGCTGCTGATCGGATCGGGCGGTACCGTGCGCGCCCTGAACAGCGCGACCGGCGAGCCGCGGTGGACGAAGCGCGTCGGAGGCCTCGGCACCCAGTGGATCGCCGGACCGGGCGGCGGCGACTTCTTCGCCGTAACGGCGTCCGCCGACGGAGGCACCACGTCGGTCAGTGCGGTCGACGCCCACGGGGGCGCCGTGCGGTGGACCGTCCGGGCAGCGGGCAGCCTCAGCCCCTTCGGCGCATCGGACGGAGCCGTGTACCTGCTGTCCACCGACACGGACCTCCTGGTGGACGCCGTCGTACAGCTCGGCACCGGCGACCGGACCGCACACCGCTTCCCCCTGACAACGCCCGCGGACCAGGCCGAGGCCACGGAGAGCGGCGGCATCGCCTACGTATACGGAGCCGGTGGCTCACTCGTCGCCGTCGACACCACGGCGACGAGGCCGCAGGACGCGGTCCGTTGGCGCCTGGAGACCTCGGTCAGCCGCCCCTCGCGGCCCGTCGTGTCGGACCGGTCGCTCTACCTCACCGCCCCCGACGGCCGCCTCCTCGCCACCGACGCCCGTACCGGCAAGCCCCTGGGCCAGACGCGCCCCCGGCTCGGGAGTGAACCCGGGCGGGTGGTCGGGGAGTTGCCCGCGCCCGTCGCGGGTGAAGGAGGGCGCGTCTACGGGAGTGCGCCGGACGGGAGTGTGTTCGGGGTGGACGGGCGGGAGCCCGGGCGCTGGTGACATGGGCCGGGGCACCACTCAGGTCAGGCACGGTCGCCGTACAGGCATAAGGACGGTCGCCATACAGATATGAGGACAGTCGCCGTACAGACATGAGCCCGCCCGGCAGCGAAATCGCCGCCTGGCGGGCTCAGACAGAGTCACGCCACCGCCTCATCCGGCGGCAGCCGGTCCTCAGCCCAGCTTCGAGACGTCCCGCACCGCGCCCTTGTCCGCGCTCGTGGCCATCGCGGCGTATGCGCGCAGCGCCGCCGAGACCTTGCGTTCCCGGGCGACCGGGGCGTAGACGCCGTTCAGGGCCTCGCGGCGGGTGGCCAGCTCCGCGTCGGGGACGAGGAGTTCGATCGAGCGGTTCGGGATGTCGATGCGGATGCGGTCGCCGTCCTGGACGAGGGCGATCGTGCCGCCGGACGCCGCCTCGGGCGAGGCGTGGCCGATGGACAGGCCCGACGTGCCGCCGGAGAAGCGGCCGTCCGTGATCAGGGCGCAGGTCTTGCCGAGGCCGCGTCCCTTGAGGAACGACGTCGGGTAGAGCATCTCCTGCATGCCGGGGCCGCCCTTGGGGCCCTCGTAGCGGATGACCACGACGTCGCCGTGCGTGATCTCCTTCTTGAGGATCTTGTCGACGGCGTCCTCCTGCGATTCGCAGACGACCGCCGGACCCTCGAAGGTCCAGATCGACTCGTCGACGCCCGCCGTCTTCACGACGCAGCCGTCGACCGCCAGGTTGCCCTTGAGGACCGCCAGGCCGCCGTCCTTCGAGTACGCGTGTTCGGCGGACCGGATGCAGCCGTTCTCGGCGTCCACGTCGAGCGCCTCCCAGCGCTCCGACTGGGAGAACGCCTCCGCCGAGCGGACGCAGCCGGGCGCCGCGTGCCACATCTCGACGGCCTCCGCGGACGGGGACCCCCCGCGCACGTCCCACGTCTTCAGCCAGTCGGACAGCGACGGACTGTGGACGGAGTGGACGTCCTCGTTCAGGAGGCCGGCCCGGTACAGCTCGCCGAGGAGGGCGGGGATGCCGCCGGCGCGGTGCACGTCCTCCATGTAGTACGTGCGGTCCTTCGCCACGTTCGGCGCGACCTTGGCGAGGCACGGCACGCGGCGCGAGACCTCGTTGATCTCGTCCAGGCCGAAGGCGACGCCCGCCTCCTGCGCGGCGGCCAGCAGGTGCAGGATCGTGTTGGTGGAGCCGCCCATGGCGATGTCCAGGGCCATGGCGTTCTGGAAGGCCGCGAAGGAGGCGACGTTACGCGGCAGGACCGACTCGTCGTCCTCCTCGTAGTAGCGGCGCGTGATGTCCATGACGGTGCGGGCCGCGTTCTCGTACAGCGCCTTGCGGGCCGTGTGCGTCGCGAGGACCGAGCCGTTGCCGGGGAGGGAGAGGCCGATGACCTCCGTCAGGCAGTTCATGGAGTTGGCCGTGAACATGCCGGAACAGGAACCGCAGGTCGGACAGGCGTTCTCCTCGATACGGAGGATGTCCTCGTCCGAGATCTTGTCGTTCACGGCGTCGGAGATCGCGTCGACCAGGTCGAGCGTGCGGACGGTGCCGTCGACCAGGGTGGCGCGGCCGGACTCCATCGGGCCGCCGGAGACGAAGACCGTCGGGATGTTCAGGCGCAGGGCCGCCATCAGCATGCCGGGCGTGATCTTGTCGCAGTTCGAGATGCAGATCAGGGCGTCGGCGCAGTGCGCCTCGACCATGTACTCGACGCTGTCCGCGATCAGGTCGCGGGAGGGGAGCGAGTAGAGCATGCCGCCGTGGCCCATCGCGATGCCGTCGTCGACGGCGATCGTGTTGAACTCGCGTGCGATGCCGCCCGCCGCCGTGATCGCGTCGGAGACGATGCGGCCGACCGGCTGCAGATGGGTGTGGCCGGGCACGAACTCGGTGAACGAGTTGGCCACGGCGATGATCGGCTTCCGGCCGATGTCCGCACCGGGTACCCCGGAGGCGCGCATAAGGGCGCGCGCGCCCGCCATGTTGCGTCCATGGGTGACTGTGCGGGACCTCAGCTCGGGCATCGTCGCTCGCTCCTTCGAGGGCCCGCATACGGGCCCGTGCGGCAGATATGGCTGCTATCGAGCCTACGCCGCCGATCCAGGATCCGGACAGGGCGTCCGGAATGCGGGACGGGCGTCTCGCTGTATGTCCCGTTCAGCCCGCCGGAGGCCTCGTCACTCCCCCGTCAGATGCCCTTGCACCACCGGCGCCACCCGCTCGACGATCCGCTCCATGTCGGCCGACGCCAGCGGTTCCATCCTGATCACGTACCGCAGCATCGCGACCCCCACGAGCTGCGCCGCCGCCAGCTCCGCCCTGAGCTCGGCCTCCTCGGACGGCAGGTCGAGCTGCGCGGCGATCCTCCGCAGCAGCTGTCCGGCGATCAGGCGCCGGAAGACGGCCGCCGCGGTCTCGTTGTTCACGGCCGAGCGGACGATCGCGAGGAGCGGGGCGCGGGTCGCCGGGTTCTCCCACACGGAGAAGATGAAGCGGGTGAGGCGCTCGCCGACGCCGTCCGTCGGGCCGTCCTCGATGGCGGCCGGCGCGTTCAGGGCGGGGGCGAAGGCGACCTCGATGGATGCCTCGAAGACCTGCTCCTTCGTACCGAAGTAGTGGTGCACCAGCGCCGCGTCCACGCCCGCCGCCTTGGCGATGCCGCGTACCGACGTCTTCTCGTAGCCACGCTCGGAGAACTCCGCGCGGGCCGCCTCCAGGATGCGGTCGCGGGTCGCGGGGCCGGCCGCCTGCGTCTGCGTACGGGAGGGCCGTCCCCTGCGGCGTACGGGAGGGACGTCCGGGGCGTCCGGGTCGGTCATGAGCGGGGGACCCGGACCGACGACGCGAGATGCAGGCGGGTGAAGGCGAGTGCCTCGGCGAGGTCGGCCTCACGTTCGGCGCTGGACATGGCGCGGCGGGTGTTGACCTCGATGACGACGTGCCCGTCGAAGCCGGTCAGGGCGAGGCGCTCCAGGAGTTCGGCGCAGGGCTGCGTGCCGCGGCCGGGGACCAGGTGCTCGTCCTTGCTGGAGCCGCCGCCGTCGGCGAGGTGGACATGGCCGAGGCGGTCGCCCATGCGGTCGATCATCGACATCGCGTCGGTGCGGGCCGTCGCGGTGTGGCTGAGGTCGATCGTGAAGTGCCGGTAGTCGTCCTTGGTGACGTCCCAGTCGGGGGCGTACGCGAGCATCTCGCGGTCGCGGTAGCGCCAGGGGTACATGTTCTCGACAGCGAAGCGGACATCCGTCTCGTCGGCCATGCGCCAGATGCCGTCGACGAAGTCACGTGCGTACTGGCGCTGCCAGCGGAAGGGCGGATGGACGACGACCGTGGACGCGCCGAGCTTCTCGGCCGCCGACTTCGCGCGCTGGAGCTTTGTCCACGGGTCGGTGGACCAGACGCGCTGCGTGATCAGCAGGCAGGGCGCGTGCACGGCGAGGATCGGGACCTGGTGGTAGTCGGAGAGCCGGCGCAGGGCCTCGATGTCCTGGCTGACGGGGTCGGTCCAGACCATGACCTCGACGCCGTCGTAGCCTAGGCGTGCCGCGATCTCGAAGGCCGTCGCCGTCGACTCCGGATAGACCGAGGCCGTCGACAGGGCGACCTTCGCATCCGGGATGCGCACCACTGGTTCTGCCACGGAGACAGAGTACGGGCCCCGGCTCAGCCCCGGGGTGGTGGTCGGCGGGCGGGCGCTGTGGGGTGCGCCTCAATTCGGCGGCCCCGGCTGGCGGCCCCGGGCAGTGGCGGGAGCCGCCGCGGCCCGGGTGCCCGTGACCGCGGCCCGGCCGCGGCCGGCGGAGCGTCCCGTCAGACCCCCGGCATGTGGTCGAGCCGCCTGAGGATCACGCCCTCCCGGAGCGCCCAGGGGCAGACCTCCAGGGTTTCCACCGCGAACAGGTCCATGGCCCCCTCGGCCACCAGCGCGCCCGCGAGCAGCTGGCCCGCTCGGCCCTCCGAGACCCCGGGGAGCTCGGCGCGCTCCGCCTCCGTCATCGCGGCGAGGCGCGGCACCCAGTCCTCCAGGGACTTGCGCTTCAGGTCCCGCTGGACGTACAGCCCCTCGGTGGAGCGGGCCGCTCCGGCCAGGCGCGCGAGCTGCTTGAACGTCTTGGACGTGGCGACAACGTGATCGGGTTTGCCGAAGCGCGTGAACACCCCGACCGAGCGCGCGATCTGCGCCCGCACGTGCCGGCGCAGCGCCTTGATGTCCGCGGCGTCCGGCGGGTCGCCCGGCAGCCAGCTCGCCGTCAGGCGCCCCGCCCCGAGCGGCAGCGACACCGCGGCGTCGGGCTCCTCGTCGATGCCGTACGCGATCTCGAGGGAGCCGCCGCCGATGTCCAGGACGAGCAGCTTCCCGGCCGACCAGCCGAACCAGCGGCGGGCCGCGAGGAAGGTGAGCCGGGCCTCCTCCTCGCCGGTGAGGACGCGCAGCTCGACGCCGGTGTCCTCCTTGACCCGGGCGAGGACCTCGTCGGCGTTGCTCGCCTCGCGTACGGCGGAGGTGGCGAAGGGGACGAGGTCCTCGACGCCCTTGTCCTCGGCCGCCTCCAGGGCGTCGAGCACGGTGGCGGTCAGCCGGGCCACGCCGTCGGGGCTGATGGCGCCGCGGTCGTCGAGGAGCTGCGCGAGCCGCAGCTCCGCTTTGTGCGAGTGCGCGGGCAGCGGTCGCGCGCCCGGGTGTGCGTCCACCACAAGCAAGTGCACCGTGTTCGAACCCACGTCGAGGACACCGAGTCTCATATACGGAACGCTACTGCGCCTGCGGCGGGCGTCAGTCCCCGAGGGCACCACAGCGCGCTTACCCTGGAACCGTGCCAAAGACGAAAAAGGTCAACGCCGACAAGAGCGACAAGCGCGGTAAGAGCGACAAGGAAGCCAAGTCGGCCACCAAGCCGTCGAAGGCGCCGAAGTCGAAGGAATCAGGAACTAAGGGGTCACCACTGAACGAGTCATCGGCGAAGACGGCATCTTCGAAGGGCTCAAAGGGGTCGTCCGCGAAGGGCTCGGCTTCAAAGGGCTCGTCTTCCAAGGACTCGTCTTCCAAGGGCTCGGCGAAAGGTTCCGTCCCGGACGAGAAGGGTCTGGACTTCGCCCGCGCCTGGGTCGAGTTCCCCGACCCCGCGGACGACGAGCAGATCTTCCGCTGCGATCTGACGTGGCTGACCTCGCGCTGGAGCTGCATCTTCGGGAGCGGCTGCCAGGGCATCCAGGCGGGCCGCGCGGACGACGGCTGCTGCACGCTCGGCGCCCACTTCTCCGACGAGGACGACGAGAAGCGCGTGGCCGGCTTCGTGGCGCGGCTCACGCCCGACGTCTGGCAGAACCACGAGGTCGGTACGGAGACGGGCTGGGTCTCCAAGGACGAGGACGGCGAGCGCCAGACCCGCCCGTACAACGGCTCGTGCATCTTCCAGAACCGCCCAGGCTTCAAGGGCGGCGCGGGCTGCTCGCTGCACATCCTGGCGATCAAGGAGGGCCGCGAGCCCCTGGAGACCAAGCCGGACGTGTGCTGGCAGCTCCCGGTCCGCCGGACCTACGAGTGGATCGACCGGCCCGACGACACCCGCGTGCTCCAGGTGTCCATCGGTGAGTACGACCGCCGCGGCTGGGGTCCGGGCGGCCACGACCTGCACTGGTGGTGCACCTCGGCGACGTCGGCCCACGGCGCGGGCGACCCGGTGTACGTCTCCTACCGGCCCGAGCTGACCGAGCTCATGGGCAAGGAGGGCTACGACCGCCTCGCCGAGCTGTGCGAGGAACGCCTGGCCTCCCAGCTGCCGCTGCTCGCGCCGCATCCGGCGGATCCCGCCACCGCTTCCTAGCTAGGGCCTGTCCGCGCCGGCCGGCGCCCCGCCTAG
The DNA here is from genome assembly GCF_055760475.1 of Streptomyces sp. DS1-CR2. Classification (NCBI taxonomy): domain Bacteria; kingdom Bacillati; phylum Actinomycetota; class Actinomycetes; order Kitasatosporales; family Streptomycetaceae; genus Streptomyces; species Streptomyces sp. DS1-CR2. Next base: position 5,047,976 of record NZ_CM147085.1, on the reverse strand, counting down.
CTGCCGCTCGGGCTCGCGCCGCCGCCGTCGCTCGGCGGCGGTGCCGAGTCCGTGGGCGCCGACGGGCTCGGTGACGGCTCGGACGGCGTGGGGCTCTGGTCGGACGGAGTGGGGTCCGGGTCGGACGGGCCGGGGTCCGACGGCGTGGGGTCGGACGGCGTGGGGTCCGACGGGCCGGGGCCCGGGTTGCCCGTGTTCGACGGGTTGGGGCCCGGGTCCGAGGGGCCCGAACTCCCGTGTCCCTCTATTGAGATGACGGCCCCGGAGGGGCCGATGCCGATGCGCGCCGACCAGTGACCGGCGGGCTCCCGGTCGTGATCGACGTACACCCGGATCGTGAACGACTCGCCGGGCCGCAGCGTTCCCGACGTGCTCGTCAGATAGAGCCAGCTCGCTCCGGTGCGCGCGGACCAGTGGACCGGTGAACTCCCGGACGCCGTCAGCGTGATGAGGGTCGCGGAGCCGCTCGGCTGCGCCTCCACGGTGAGCCGGCCCGGGCCCGAGTGCGAGGGTCCGCCGGGGCTGACGACCTCCACGGAGACGTCCGGGGAGCGGCTGCCTGCGGTGAAACGGGGGTCGGGGGTCGTGCGCGCGTTGCCCGCGTTCTCGTAGGCGCCGTCCACGCGGTTGCCGTCGAGCCCGCCCGGGTCGCCGGCCTCGCTCGCGCTGATCGAGCGCCCGTCCTGGCCCTCGCCCGTCTGCGGCGCTCCCCGGTACGCCGCCCACAGCGCCAGCACCGGAGCGGCCACGACGGTGGCGACGACCGTCGTCGTGACGGCACGCGCGCGTAGCTGGTCGCGGCGGGCGGCGCGGTCCTTGGGGTCCATCGGGAAGCCGCGCCGGTCGAAGCGGGGGGCCGCGCCGCGCTGGGGGCGGTCACCATGGGCCATCGCCCGGTGCAGGGCCGCGCGCGGGGCCGTCGCGAGGGGCAGGGCGGCCGGGGTGACCGTGGTGCCCGGCCAGGCGCCGGGGGTGGCGCGCTCGGCGGTGCGGCGGCAGCGGGGACAGTCGTCGACATGCCGGACCAGCTCGCGGCGCAGGGCAGAGCTCAGCAGCAGCTGGTTGTCCCCGGTGAGGCGGGCGACGCTCGGGCAGGTGCCGGTCTCCACTACGGCCAGCGCGGCGCGGGTGCGTTCCACCTCGCAGGCGGCGGAGGCGAGCAGCTCGCGGGTGAGCGCCGGGTCCGTGCCCAGCGCGGCGGCGACCTCTCGGGGCGACAGCTGGTGCCGTACGGCCAGCTCCAGCGCCTCGCGCTGCTCGGGCGTCGTACCGGCCGCCTCCGGCCAGGCCAGGAGCGCCAGCTCTCGGCGGCGCTGCGCCTGGATCTCTTCGGAGGGAGCCTCTTTGGCGGGCGGGGTTTCGGGGTGGGGCCTGCCCGATGCGTGCGTCCCCTGTCTGCGGCGCTTCGCCTCCGCGAGCGCCCGCAGGCACGACCAGCGCGCGAGCGCGTACAGCCACGCCTTGCGGTCGCTCTCGGATTCGGGGCCGCGGGAGCCGCGGCGTTCGGCGAGCGCGAGGGCGTCGCCCAGTGCCGCGAGGGCGTCGTCGTGATCGCACAGGACGGACAGGCAGTACGTGAACAGGCCGTCCAGATAAGGCTCGTAGCGCGATGTCGGGCGCTGGGGTACGGTCCGCGGCGCAGGTCGACCGCGCCCGTCGCGGTGCGCCCGGTGTGCGCCGGTGGTCTGCGTGGGTGTTTCCGGCCTGCTGGTCATCACCCGTGCGACCGTAGGCGGATGGCGCCGCACCCTTCCTCCCCCTTGGGGACATTTAATCCGTACGGGTGAAACGATCCCTCAAAGGGGGACGGGAATACCAAATTCCGTACGCGGAACATGTGCTCGGCGCATTTCTGTGCGCCGGGGCGCATGGGCGCACACCCGGCGCACAGGTCTCCCCCGAGGGGGCGGATGGTGGTCGGCGCCGGGTTGTCAGTGGTCTCGGTTACGGTTCGGTGCATGGCTGTCCGTACGAAATCCGGCAAGGAACGGCCGTCCTACCGCTGCACCGAGTGCGGCTGGCAGACGGCGAAATGGCTGGGTCGCTGCGGCGAGTGCCAGGCGTGGGGGACGGTAGAGGAGTACGGCGCGCCCGCCGTGCGGACGACCGCGCCCGGCCGGGTCACGACGTCCGCCGTCCCGATCGGCCAGGTCGACGGGCGGCAGGCCACCGCCCGCTCCACCGGCGTGCCCGAGCTCGACCGGGTTCTCGGCGGAGGCCTCGTCCCCGGCGCCGTCGTACTGCTCGCCGGCGAGCCCGGCGTCGGCAAGTCCACCCTCCTGCTCGACGTCGCCGCCAAGGCCGCCAGCGACGAGCACCGCACGCTGTACGTCACCGGCGAGGAGTCGGCCAGCCAGGTCCGGATGCGCGCCGACCGCATCAAGGCGATCGACGACCATCTGTACCTCGCCGCCGAGACCGATCTGTCCGCGGTCCTCGGCCACTTGGACGCCGTCAAGCCCAGCCTCCTGATCATGGACTCCGTGCAGACCGTCGCCTCCCCCGAGATCGACGGCGCCCCCGGCGGAATGGCCCAGGTCCGCGAGGTCGCCGGCGCGCTGATCCGGGCCTCCAAGGACCGCGGCATGGCCACCCTCCTCGTGGGCCACGTCACCAAGGACGGCGCCATCGCCGGACCCCGCCTCCTCGAACACCTCGTGGACGTCGTCCTCTCCTTCGAAGGCGACCGGCACGCGCGCCTGCGCCTCGTCCGCGGTGTGAAGAACCGGTACGGGACGACCGACGAGGTCGGCTGCTTCGAGCTCCACGACGAGGGCATCACGGGACTCGCCGACCCCAGCGGGCTGTTCCTCACCCGCCGCGACGAGCCCGTTCCCGGGACGTGTCTCACGGTCACCCTGGAGGGGCGGCGGCCCCTTGTCGCCGAGGTCCAGGCCCTCACCGTCGACTCCCAGATCCCGTCCCCCCGGCGTACGACGTCCGGTCTGGAGACCTCTCGCGTCTCGATGATGCTCGCCGTGCTCGAGCAGCGCGGGCGGATCAGCGCCCTGGGAAAGCGGGACATCTACTCCGCGACCGTCGGCGGCGTGAAGCTCTCCGAGCCCGCCGCGGACCTCGCCATCGCGCTCGCCCTCGCCAGCGCCGCCAGCGACACCCCGCTCCCCAAGAACCTCGTCGCGATCGGTGAAGTGGGCCTCGCGGGCGAGGTCAGACGGGTGACCGGCGTGCAGCGCCGGCTCGCCGAGGCGCACCGGCTCGGCTTCACCCACGCCCTCGTGCCGAGCGATCCCGGCAAGGTGCCTGCCGGTATGAAGGTCACCGAAGTCGCTGACATAGGGGACGCTCTGCGCGTGCTGCCCAGGAGTCGTCGCCGAGAGGCCCCACAGGAGATGGAGGAGCGCCGGTAGACTTTGCCCTGGTCTCGCCCGTGCGTACGAACCCTGGGCATTCAAGATCTGCAAGTTCCGCAGGATCTGCGACATCTGTGACATCTGCGATGTCTGCAATAGATGTCTGCAATATCTGTGACATCTGCGACCGGAGGAGTGCAGTGGGAGCCAACGACCGGGCAGCAGCTTCCGGCAAGTCCGGCGGGAGCTCCGGTGCCGATGGGCTGATGCGCGCCTCACTGAGCGCCGTCGCGCCCGGTACGGCGCTGCGTGACGGCCTCGAGCGAATCCTCCGCGGCAATACCGGCGGACTCATCGTTCTCGGCTGGGACAAGACCGTCGAGTCGATGTGTACCGGCGGTTTCATCCTGGACGTCGAGTTCACCGCGACGCGCCTGCGCGAGCTGTGCAAGCTCGACGGCGGCATCGTCATCGACAAGGACATCACCAAGATCCTGCGGGCGGGCGTCCAGCTGGTGCCCGACCCCACGATCCCCACGGAGGAGACGGGCACGCGGCACCGCACGGCGGACCGCGTGAGCAAGCAGGTCAGCTTCCCTGTGGTCTCCGTGTCGCAGTCGATGCGGCTGATCGCCCTTTACGTGGACGGGCAGCGGCGCGTTCTCGAGGACTCGGCCGCGATTCTCTCCCGGGCGAATCAGGCGCTGGCGACTCTGGAGCGGTACAAGCTCCGCTTGGACGAGGTGGCCGGGACGCTCTCCGCGCTCGAGATCGAGGATCTCGTCACCGTGCGCGATGTGACCGCGGTCGCGCAGCGGCTGGAGATGGTGCGGCGCATCGCCACCGAGATCGCCGAGTACGTGGTGGAGCTCGGGACGGACGGGCGACTGCTCGCCCTTCAGCTCGACGAGTTGATCGCCGGCGTCGAACCCGAGCGGGAACTCGTCGTTCGGGACTATGTGCCGGAGCCCACTGCCAAGCGGTCCCGGACCGTTGATGAGGCGCTGTTCGAGCTCGATGCGCTGACGCATGCCGAGCTTCTTGAACTGTCCACCGTGGCACGCGCGTTGGGGTACACCGGGTCTCCGGAGACCCTCGACTCGGCCATTTCGCCTCGTGGGTTCCGGCTGCTGGCGAAGGTGCCCCGGCTGCCTGGGGCGATCATTGACCGGCTTGTCGAGCACTTCGGCGGGTTGCAGAAGCTGCTCGCCGCCAGCGTCGATGATCTGCAGACTGTGGACGGCGTCGGGGAGGCTCGCGCCCGGAGCGTACGGGAAGGGCTCTCGCGGTTGGCCGAGTCTTCGATCCTGGAGCGGTACGTCTAGGCTGCCGCCGGCTGGGGTGTGGGGGTCTTCGCCGCTTCCTTCGGGGGCGGGCGCATCGCCGTCTTCGGGGGCGGGCGCATCGCCATTTTCAGATGCGGGGGCGCATCGCCGTCTTCAGGTGCGGGGCCGCATCGCCGTCTTCGCGTGTGGAGGCGCATCGCCGTCTTCAGGTGCGGGGCCGCGCCGGGTTGTACGTGCTCGCTGTTCTACGGGGCCTCGTCACCCAGCTGATTACCTGCGCGTGGCGCTGGTGGCTCCGCGCGCACATCCCGCCACGGCCCCTCCCGTTTCGTGCGCGACTGATCGCCGGTGGGGCCCGTCAGGCGGCTGTGCCTATTAGTCCTTGGCCAGTACGAAAGATGCCTGGGCCTTCGGGAGTTGGGCTGCCTTTGCCTCTACCAGGTAGGTTCCCGGCGTTGCCGGGCCTGCCGTCGGGGTTGCGCACTGGGGGGCGCTTGCCTTGCGGTCCCATTCGGTCGTGTGCGTGATGTGGGCACCTGCCGGCACACGGAGCAGGAGGCTGCCGGAGCCCTTGGGGCAGTCGCCGGAGGACCAGATCTCGTCGTCGCTGGATGCCTGAGTGATCGTCAGGACCGCGTTCTTCGGGCCGAGATCGACCTTGCAGTCCTTCGCCGTCGTGTTCTTGGCCGTCAGCTCGAACTTCGGTTTATCTCCGGGCGCGTACGAGTTGTGGACGCTGCGCAGTGTCAGGGTCACGCCGCCTGTCGTGCAGTCGGGGAGGCTCGAGCCCGCGGGGAGTCGGTCGCCCGCGCCTGTGCCGCCCTTCGCGTCGTCATCGGATCCCGCCCCTGAGCCGGCAGTGTCCGCGCCTGAGCCGTCACCGTTGTCGCCGTCCGAGGAACCGCCGTCACCACCACCGCCGCCCGACTCGTCGCGGCCGCCCGGGTGTTCGCTGATCGCGGGTCCCGACCCGGAGGGGCCGGGCGTGATGGAAGAGGGCGCGGTGTCCTTGCCGTTCGAGCCACCGGCGCTGCTCCTGCCGCCTCCGCCACCGGAGTTGACGGCCCATACGATCAGCAGCGCGAGCAGCGCCACCATGGACAGCAGAACGGCCCTCCGTCGCCAGTAAATGGTGGAGGGAAGCGGCCCGATCGGATTGCGCAGAGATCCCACGGCGCAAACTGTACGAGAGATCCGTCCGTTCTCCCGCCCCCACCCGCCGCCACGGCCCGCGAGTTTTGCGGATCATAGTCCCGGGCGGCCGTTCCCGCGCGGGGACAACCCCTGTCTTTCGTCAGGTACGGGACGAGGACAACGCCGGATGTGACCGTGTACGGGCCTTACGTACCGTCCGTGACATGGAAATCTTCGACTCCGGCCTCTATGGCGACATCACCGGCTTCGCCCACGGCACTCCGTCGTGGTTCCAGCACCGTTGGCGGTCATCGGCGTGACCAGACCAGGCCCGTCTCGTACGCCACGACGGCCGCCCGCACTCTGTTCTCGACCTCCAAGCGCTCCAGGACCGCGCTGACGTAGGCCTTCACCGTGCCCTCGACCAGGTGCGGTGCAGCGCGGTCGTCGCGCCGCCCCTGCCGATCGTCAGGGGCGGGCGTCAAGCGCGCGAGGCCGAGCCAACCCGTTTGCCTCGCAGGGTGTCCGCGCCGTCCCCGCTCCCCGTGGCAGGATCGTCCTGCCATGACTGCGCCCACGAACACCAGCACCGAGTCCCTGCACGCCCCCGTCATCGACTGGTTCGCGGAGAATGCCCGCGACCTGCCGTGGCGCCGCCCCGACGCGGGTCCCTGGGGTGTGATGGTCAGCGAGTTCATGCTCCAGCAGACGCCGGTGAGCCGCGTCCTTCCCGTGTACGAGCAGTGGCTCGCGCGGTGGCCGCGCCCCGCCGATCTGGCCAAGGAGGCGCCCGGCGAGGCCGTGCGCGCCTGGGGCAGGCTCGGCTATCCGCGCCGCGCCCTGCGGCTGCACGGCGCGGCCGTCGCCATAACGGAGCGGCACAACGGCGACGTACCCAGGGCTCACGCCCAGCTCCTCGCGCTGCCCGGCATCGGTGAGTACACGGCCGCCGCCGTGGCCTCCTTCGCGTACGGGCAGCGGCACGCCGTCCTCGACACGAACGTGCGGCGTGTGTTCGCGCGCGCCGTGAGCGGTGTGCAGTACCCCCCGAACGCCACGACCGCGGCCGAACGCAAACTCGCCCGCGCCCTGTTGCCCGAGCAGGAGTCGACGGCCTCGCGCTGGGCCGCGGCCTCCATGGAGCTCGGCGCCCTCATCTGCACGGCGAAGAACGAGAGTTGCCACCGCTGTCCCATCGCCGCCCAGTGCGCCTGGCGGCTCGCCGGCAAGCCCGACCACGTCGGTCCGCCCCGGCGCGGGCAGACGTACGCGGGCACGGACCGGCAGGTGCGCGGGAAGCTGCTCGCCGTGCTGCGGGAGGCCGTCTCGCCCGTTCCCCAGGCGGCGTTGGACCGCGTGTGGGACGAGCCGGTGCAGCGGGCGCGCGCCCTCGACGGGCTCGTGGCGGACGGGCTCGTGGAGCCGATGCCGGACGGCTTCTACCGGCTGCCGCTGAACTGACGGGCGTACGGGTTTACCCACGTCTTACGTCTGTTACACAACCGACGGACAGCCGTGCGCCCGCCGCAGGCTGAAGCGGACAACCCCGTGACAACGCCTCCGTAGCTTCTCCCGTGTACCGATCACCTACAGGTGACGGACAGGGAAAGCGCGAACGGTTCGCGAACGGGAGGCGGTTGGCATGGCGCACGGCGAGGTGCTCGAGTTCGAGGAGTACGTCCGCACTCGGCAGGACGCCCTGCTGCGCAGCGCCCGGCGTCTCGTGCCGGACCCCGTCGACGCCCAGGACCTGCTCCAGACCGCGCTGGTGCGCACGTACGGCCGCTGGGACGGCATAGCCGACAAGCGTCTCGCCGACGCCTATCTGCGCCGCGTCATGATCAATACGCGTACGGAGTGGTGGCGCGCCCGCAAGCTCGAAGAGGTGCCCACCGAGCAGCTGCCCGACGCGAGCATCGACGACTCGACCGAGCAGCACGCCGACCGCGCGCTCCTCATGGACATCATGAAGGTGCTGGCTCCCAAGCAGCGCAGTGTCGTGGTGCTGCGACACTGGGAGCAGATGTCCACAGAGGAGACGGCCGCCGCACTCGGCATGTCGGCCGGAACTGTGAAGAGCACGCTGCACCGGGCGCTGGCCCGGCTCCGCGAGGAGCTGGAGAGCCGGAACCGCCACGAGTCCGGCCACCGCGCGCTCGAACGGGAGGAGACGGAGCGTTGCGCGGCCTAGGCATACGTGCCGCTCGGGTCCTGAAGGCGGGGAGTACGGCGGTGGCCGCGCTCGCCGCCGTCGGCCTTTCCCTCGGCGCACTCACCGCCTGCTCGGCCGGCGGCACCGGCGCCCGCGACGAGGGGCCCGCCCGCTCCGACGCGGTGGGCTCGGCCGCCCCGAAGGCCCTGCCGTCCTCCCCGGCCTCGTCGCCCGCGCCCAAGCAGGTGAACGCCGTCCGGCTCGTCAAGGACGACCCGGCGGTGAGCCCGGAGGTCAAGCGCGACCTCAAGCCGTGCGTGGGGAAGGAGTACCCGGTCGACGTGTCCTACGGGAACCTGACGGGGAACACGTCGAGCGACGTCGTGGTCAACGTCATGACCTGCGGAGACGCCGTCAGCATCGGCAGCTACGTGTACCGCGACACCGGTGGGAAGTACGAGAACGTCTTCAAGGCCGAGGAGCCTCCGGTGTACGCGGAGATAGACCGGGGCGACCTCGTCGTCACCAAGCAGGTGTACGAGAAGGGCGACTCGGTGGCGTATCCCTCGGGTGAGGACGTCCTGACGTACCGCTGGACCACCGGCCGGTTCGTCGAGCAGGCCAGGACGCACAACGACTACAGCAACGCGGTGAACGGGGACACGCCCGAGCCGTCCGACAACTGAGCGGCCGGGCCGGGCAGCCCCGGCCATGCGGATGACGGACACTTTCACCACGCGGACGACGTGACAGGAGCAGCGGATTCGGATGGCAGAGCACACCCACGTCCTCTTCGTCGAGGACGACGACGTCATCCGCGAGGCCACCCAGCTCGCCCTGGAGCGGGACGGCTTCGTGGTCACAGCCATGCCCGACGGCCTCGCGGGCCTCGATGCGTTCCGCGCCGACCGGCCCGACATCGCGCTGCTCGACGTGATGGTGCCGGGCCTGGACGGCGTGAGCCTGTGCCGCCGCATCCGGGACGAGTCCACCGTCCCCGTGATCATGCTGTCGGCGCGGGCCGACTCGATCGACGTGGTGCTCGGCCTGGAGGCGGGCGCGGACGACTACGTGACCAAGCCGTTCGACGGGGCTGTCCTCGTGGCGCGGATCCGGGCCGTCCTGCGGCGCTTCGGGCATGCGAGCGGGTCGGCGTCCGGTGCGGCGCCGGCCGTCCCCGACGCCTCCGCCGGGAACGGCGGTGTCCTGCAGTTCGGCGATCTGGAGATCGACACCGAGGGCATGGAGGTCCGCAAGGACGGGGCCACGGTCGCGCTGACGCCGACGGAGATGCGGCTGCTCCTGGAGTTCTCGTCCGCGCCCGGCACCGTCCTCTCCCGCGACAAGCTCCTGGAGCGCGTGTGGGACTACGGCTGGGGCGGGGACACCCGCGTCGTCGACGTCCATGTGCAGCGGCTGCGCACGAAGATCGGCCAGGACCGGATCGAGACGGTCCGCGGCTTCGGCTACAAGCTCAAGGCCTGACGGGCCGTGCCGGGGCGGGGTGTCGGGAGAACCGTTGACTCGGCCGGTCCATGGGCCGGCCGGGTCGTTCACTGTCCGACGAGGAACGGGATCGGGATATGAGGGGGGCCGCCGCGACCGTGCGCGCCCGGCTCGGGCAGCCGATGCGGCTGCCGCTGAGACGGCTGCGCCCGGCACTGCACACCGGGGTGCGCTGGAAGATCAGCGTCGCCATCGCCTTGGTGGGAGCGCTCGTCGCTCTCGCCCTGAGCCTGGTCGTGCACAACGCGGCGCGGGTCTCGATGCTGGACAACGCGCGCGACGTGCAGGACGAACGCATCCAGTTCGTGGCGCGCCAGTACGAGGCCACCGGGCGCGGCCTCCCCGTCGGCTTCAAGGTCGACGACCCGGGCATACCCCCTGACCTGCGGAAGAGGGCGATGGCCGGCCGGCGCGCCACCTTCGTCTCCGAACAGGGCGGCGGCGTACCCGACATCTGGGCCGCGGTCCCGCTGGGCGACGGGCGCCTGCTGTCCGTGCACACCCGCTTCACCGACCGCAGCGCCACCGTCATGAAGGACCTCGACCAGGCCCTGATCATCGGCTCGATCTCGGTGGTCTTCGGGGGCTGCGCCCTCGGAGTACTGATCGGCGGACAGGTGTCACGGCGCCTGCGCAAGGCGGCGCTCGCGGCCCGGGAGGTCGCGCAGGGGCGGACCGACGTACGGGTCGGGGACGCCATCGGCGGCGTCGTACGCGACGAGACCGACGATCTCGCACAGGCCGTCGACGCGATGGCCGACGCCCTGAAGCAGCGTCTTGAGGCCGAGCGCCGGGTCACCGCGGACATCGCGCACGAGCTGCGTACGCCGGTGACCGGGCTGCTCACCGCGGCCGAGCTGCTGCCGCCCGGACGCCCGAGCGAGCTGGTCAAGGACCGGGCCCAGGCGATGCGCACGCTCGTCGAGGACGTGCTCGAAGTGGCGCGTCTGGACAGCGCGGCCGAGCGGGCCGAACTCCAGGACCTGCTGCTGGGCGAGTTCGTGACGCGGCGGATCGGCGCGCGCCACGCGGACGTACGGGTGAGCGTGGTGCACGAGTCGGAGGTCACCACCGACCCGCGCCGCCTCGAACGCATCCTCTTCAACCTCCTTGACAACGCCGCGAAGCACGGCAGGCCGCCGGTCGAGGTCAGCGTCGAGGGCCGGGTGGTGCGCGTGCGCGATCACGGACCCGGGTTCCCGGAGGAGCTGCTCGACGAGGGGCCGAGCCGCTTCCGTACGGGCGCGGCGGACCGCGCGGGCCACGGGCACGGCCTCGGCCTGACGATCGCGGCGGGCCAGGCGCGCGTACTCGGCGCCCGCCTCACGTTCCGCAACGTGCGCCCGCCGGGCGCTCCGTCAAAGACTCCGGCCGAGGGCGCGGTCGCCGTGCTGTGGCTGCCGGAACACGCGCCGACAGACACGGGAAGCTTCCCGATGCTGCGGCTGCCGGACTGAGGGCGGCTCCGAACGGGAGGTCCCGGCCATGATCCGCCGGATGCCCCTAGCTGGTGGCCCACTCCTTCTCGAGGTCGAGCCCTTCGTTCCGCTGCGTGAACGAGAACCAGTTGCCGGAGTCGTCGCGGAAGATCGCCTCGGTCCCGTACGGGCGCTCCTTCGGCTCCTGGAGGAACTGGACCCCGCGCTCCTTGAGCTTCGCGTAGTCCCCGTGGATGTCGTCCGTGACCAGGACGCCGGCCCCGAGGATGCCCTTGGAGACCAGCTTCTTCACGGCCTCGGCCGACTCGGGGTCCATAGCGGGCACCCCGGGCACCATCAGCGTCAGCTCGACGTCCGGCTGGTCCTTGGCGCCCACGGTCAGCCAGCGCATACCGCCCTCGCCCATGGTCATGTCCGTGCGCACCTCGAGCCCCAGCTTCTCGGTGTAGAACTCCTTGGCCCGGTCCTGGTCGAGAACCCAGACGGTGGAAATGGCGAGTCCCTTGATCATGATGCGCTCCGCGTAGTTCGGGCCACGCGCCGGGGAGTCCGGCCGTGCCCTGTCACCGTAGGCAGTCACCCACCGCCCCCGCTTCTCCAGAATTGCGCTCCTCGCCGGCCGCCGGACCCGTACCGCCGGAAGGCCCCCTGCCGGGGAAGCCGCCGGCCCACAACATCGCGTAACACCCCGGGATGAGCGCCGCCCCGCGCCCCACATGCTTCGCCCGGTACTCGCTCGGCGTCAGGCCCGTCTGTCTCTTGAACCGGGACGAGAACGTGCCGAGGCTGCTGAACCCCACCAGGCCGCAGATCTCCGTGACCGACAGGTCCGCCGTTCTCAGCATCTCCTCCGCCCGCTCGATCCGGCGGCGCGTCAGATACTGCCCGGGCGTCTCCCCGTACGCCTCCTTGAAGCACCGCACGAAGTGGTAGCGCGAATAGCCGGCATGCGCCGCCACCGCGTCCAGGTCGAGGTCCGCCTCGGCCCAGTCGCGGTCCATCGCGTCCTTGGCGAGCCGCAGCTGCCGCAATTTCTCCACGCCGTCGATGCTGGCACGCCCCACCGACAACGGCCCCGCTCCGAGTCGGCAACAGCCCCGGCACGGCGAAGGCCCCCGGTGTACATCAGCGCACCGGAGGCCTTCATCAAGCCGAGGAGGATCGGGACGACCCGCTCAGACGGTCTCGGAGACCGTCCTGCCGTCCGCCGCGGCGTCCCCAGCCGCGACCCCCTCGACCGGCTTCGCGTCGGCCGTGGCGGTACCGGTCTCAGCTGTACCGTCCGCAGCCGCAGCGGCCTTGGCCATGTCGACCGGCTCCGCGTCCGCGGGACCCGCGGCCTCGGCAGAGCCCGGCGCCGCCTTGGCGGGGCCCGCGCCCCGCAGCGGCACCTCCTTCACGAAGACCGCCGCGATCAGCGCCGCCACCGCGATGATCGAGCCGAGCAGGAACGCCGAGTGCGTACCGGCCGACACCGCGTGCTGGTAGGCGTCACGCGCCACGGCCGGCAGCTTGGCCAGGCCCTCGGCGGTCAGCTGCGTGGACTCCTGCGTGACCTTGCCGCCCAGCGCCCCGGCCCGCTCGGCCATCACGTCCTGGACGCGGTTGTTGAAGAGCGCGCCCATGATCGCGACGCCGAAGGAGGAGCCGAGCGTACGGAACAGGGTGGTGGAGGACGAGGCGACGCCCATGTCCTTCATCTCGACGCTGTTCTGCGCGACCAGCATCGTGATCTGCATCAGGCAGCCCATGCCCGCGCCGAGCACGGCCATGTAGAGGCCGGACGTGAACCGCGTGGTGTCCGTGTCCATCTGTGCGAGCAGGAAGAGTCCGCCCACCATCAGGACGCTGCCGACCAGCGGGAAGACCTTGTACTTGCCGGTGTTGGTGGTGACCCGGCCCGCGACCAGCGAGACGACCATCATCGAGAGCAGCATCGGCAGGAGCAGCAGGCCGGAGTTGGTCGCGTTCGCACCCTGCACCGTCTGCTGGTACAGCGGCAGGAAGAGCACGGCGCCGAACATCACGAAGCCGGTGACGAAGCCGATGAGGGACATGACCGTGAAGTTGCGGCTGCGGAAGATGTGCAGCGGCATGATCGGCTCGGCTGCCTTCGTCTGGACGAAGAGGAAGCCGACGAGCGCGGCGACACCGATCGCGGCGAGCTCCATGATCACGGCGGAGCCCCAGGCGTACTGCGAGCCGCCCCAGGTCGTCACGAGCACGATCGAGGTGATGCCGACGGTGAGCAGCGCGGCGCCGAGGTAGTCGATCTTCCCCTTCGACCGCTTCTTCGGCAGGTGCAGGACCGCGGTGACCATGGCGAGGGCGACAAGGCCGAGCGGCAGGTTGATGTAGAAGGACCAGCGCCAGCCCCAGTTGTCGGTGATTGCGCCGCCGACGAGCGGTCCGCCGATCATGGCGAGCGCCATGACGCCGGCCATCATGCCCTGGTACTTGCCGCGTTCCCGCGGCGGAATCAGGTCACCGATGATGGCCATGACGCCGACCATCAGGCCACCGGCGCCGAGACCCTGGATCGCGCGGAACGCGATGAGCTGGTTCATGTCTTGGGCCATGCCGCTGAGCCCGGAGCCGATCAGGAAGATCACGATCGAGGTCAGGAAGGCGCCCTTCCTGCCGTACATGTCGCCGACCTTGCCCCAGATGGGGGTCGAGGCGGCGGTCGCGAGCGTGTACGCGGTCACGACCCACGAGAGGTGTTCGAGGCCGCCCAGGTCGGCGACGATCGTGGGCATCGCGGTGCCGACGATCATGTTGTCCAGCATCGCGAGCAGCATCGCGATCATCAATGCCATCAGGACGACACGCACGCTGCGCGGCTGCCGCTCCTTGGTGGCCGCCTCGCCGCCCCCGCCGGTGTCCACCGCCGCCACTGTTCCGGTCTCCGCCATGATCCCCACTCCCCGGTTACTTACCTGCCGATACTTACTTGCCGCCCGGCAAGCTGACTACACTGAGGGAAGATAGAGCGCTAACTAGCCGGGCGTCAAGTAAGTTTTCTCCCAAGGCCCGCCACCAGCACGAAGGAGCAGCCACAGATGGGCAGCAGCAAGCAGCGCCGCGGGAACACGCGGCAGCGCATCCAGGACGTGGCGCTGGAACTGTTCGCCGAGCAGGGCTACGAGAAGACCTCGCTGCGCGAGATCGCCGAGCACCTCGACGTCACCAAGGCAGCGCTCTACTACCACTTCAAGACCAAGGAAGACATCGTCGTCAGCCTCTTCGAGGATCTGACGCGGCCCATCGACGAGCTGATCGAGTGGGGCCGGGAGCAGCCCAGGACCCTGGAGACCAAGCAGGAGCTCATGGAGCGCTACAGTCTGGCGCTGCACGGGGCGGGGCCGCTGTTCCGCTTCATGCAGGAGAACCAGGCGACCATGCGCGAGCTGAGCATCGGCGAGCTCTTCAAGGACCGCATGAAGGCGCTCCTCGACCAGCTCCTGCCCCAGGACGCCACCCTGACGGAGCGGGTCCGCTGCTTCAGCGCGATCTTCTCGATGCACGCGGGCCTGTTCGTCCTCAAGGACGTCGAAGGCGACCCCGAGGAAAAGCGCAAGGCCATCCTCGAGGTCGCCACCGATCTCATCACCCAGGCGCAGCGGGGCGCCTGAGTTCTGTCATGCAGTTGTGCTCTTCGCGCGGGTGAGCTCGCTTACGCAGATGAGCTCGCTTGTGCAGGTCAGACGGTGACGCCGACCGAGCGCAGGAAGTTGACCGGGTTGACCGCGGAACCGTAGTTCGGGGTCGTGCGGATCTCGAAGTGCAGGTGCGGGCCGCTGGAGTTACCGGTGTTGCCGGAGAGCGCGATGTGCTGTCCGGTGGAGACCGTCTGGCCTATGCGCACGTCTATGCGGGACAGGTGCGCGTACTGCGAGTACGTGCCGTTGCCGTGCTTGATCACGATGGCGTTGCCGTACGCCGGGCCGTCGCCGCCGCCGTTGGGGCCGGCCTTGACGACGGTGCCGCCGTGGGCGGCCATGACGTTCGTGCCGACCGGCACGGCGAAGTCCTGGCCGGAGTGCTTGTGCGACCACATGTTGCCGCCGAGGCCGAAGCCCGCGGACAGCTTGTAGTTCTTGACCGGGTCCATCCAGCTGGTGGCCTTCTTCGCGGCGGTCTTCTTGACCGTCGCGGCGTGCTGCTTCGCCTGGTCGGCGGCCTTGGCCTGCGCCTTGGCCTGCGCCTCGACGGAAGCCGCGGTGACGCCGGGCAGCGCGACGCTTCCCTGAGTGCTTTCGGCGGCGACCGCGGCCCCGGCCCCCAGCAGCGCCGTGGCTCCCAGGGCGACGGTCACGACGGCCGCCCGAGTACGGAGCAGGGACGAGCCAGAAGAAAGAGTCATGGTGCGCTTCGACATTCGGGGATTACCTCCGCGTTGATGACAGGGACAGACCGGCACTCGTTGGTGACGTGCCGGGCTGGCTGTTCATTGGTAACCCGGGACCCCATCTCGACTCAAAGGGCCCATCTACTACCCAAAGCCGTACCAAAAGGTCAGGACTTCAACCTCTTGACAGCCCCCGAAGACTCCCTGCGATCTGTCGGTTTTATGCCCCGATTCCGGGTTTAGGGCCACTTCACGCCCTTGCGTCCCAAGGCCCACCGGACGCGCACCCCACAGATCCAAGAAACGGACATTTCGGCATAACCCATCGATGCCGTGACAACCCCCCACCCACACAACGCACCCACTATTGCGGCTAGTACCGGACAAAACGCCTGTGCGCCATGTCACCGGGAGGCAAGATCCAAAGCCCCGCGAATGTGACGCGGGCTACGCTGAAACGCCTGGTTTCACGGCCTTCGGGGGGGGGAACACAGATGGCTCCCGCAGTCCTCGGCACGCGCCTGGCGTCGAGCGTGCTCTCGCCTCTCTGGTGAAGCAGCTCCTCACCCGCGACGGCCCCGGCGCGGGCGTGGTGGACAAGCCCGTACGCCTCTCGGACCTCGTCACCTTCCGCGGCGAGAAGCGGACCCTCGGGGAGAAGGAGGTCGGGCACCTGGCCGCCCGTCTGGTGCGGGAGGCCGTGCAATCCTCCGGGCGAGCTCCCGTTCTCCGCGGACGAGCAGGAGGCGCTCACGGCCGCCCTCGCCCCGCAGGCTCCTCGCCCTCGGCGACCTGGACATGGACGGCCTCCAGGCGGCGCATCGGCCACCGGCAGCCGGCAGCCGGCCCGCAGCCTGCGCGACTCGGCCCCCGCGCCTGGCCTCACCGCCGGCACCGTCTACTTCCTCGACTCGGTCACGGAGTGGGCCTGCCTGCACATCCTGCATTTCTTCACCCAGCGCTCCACGTTCGTGGCCCGCACGCCGGTCGAGCAGAGCCGCGCCCAGTCCGAGCTGACCGCCCAGGTGGACGCGCTGATCACGCGCACCCCACCTCGCGCAGCGCCACAACCGCGTCACCACGTCCCGTGCGCGCACGAGGTGCGCCTCTACTTCGCCGAGGACGCGGCACCGGCACCGGACGACGTGTACGCCGGCCTCTTCCCGCAGGCCGACGTCACCTCCACCGGTGGGGCCGCTGACCGGGAGCGCGACGAAGGGGCTGCCCCAGGACCGAAGTCCCGGGGCAGCCCCTTCGTCTCAGCGCGTCCCCGAAGGGTTACGCCTCCTTGCTCAGATTCGGCCCGGCTCCGCCGGCCGCCTGCTCGATCGGCGGGACGTCCGGCAGCGTGGACTTCTCCTCGCCGCGGAAGGTGAACGTCTTGGCGTCACCCTCGCCCTCCGTGTCGACGACCACGATGTGGCCCGGACGCAGCTCGCCGAAGAGGATCTTCTCGGAGAGCGAGTCCTCGACCTCACGCTGGATCGTGCGACGCAGCGGACGCGCGCCGAGCACGGGGTCGTAACCCTTCTTGGCCAGGAGCTCCTTCGCGGACTGGCTGAGCTCGATGCCCATGTCCCGGTCCTTGAGGCGCTCGTCGACCTTGCCGATCATCAGGTCGACGATCTGGAGGATGTCGTCCTGGGTCAGCTGCGGGAAGACGACGACGTCGTCCACACGGTTGAGGAACTCGGGGCGGAAGTGCTGCTTGAGCTCGTCCGAGACCTTGTTCTTCATGCGCTCGTAGTTGGACTTCGTGTCGCCCTGGGCCGCGAAGCCGAGGTTGAAGCCCTTCGAGATGTCCCGCGTGCCGAGGTTGGTCGTCATGATGATGACCGTGTTCTTGAAGTCCACGACCCGGCCCTGGGAGTCGGTCAGGCGACCGTCCTCCAGGATCTGAAGGAGCGAGTTGAAGATGTCCGGGTGGGCCTTCTCGACCTCGTCGAAGAGGACCACCGAGAACGGCTTGCGCCGCACCTTCTCCGTCAGCTGGCCGCCCTCTTCGTAGCCCACGTAACCGGGGGGCGAACCGAAGAGACGCGAGACCGTGTGCTTCTCGCTGAACTCCGACATGTCGAGGGAGATCAGCGCGTCCTCGTCACCGAAGAGGAACTCGGCGAGCGCCTTCGACAGCTCGGTCTTACCGACACCGGACGGGCCCGCGAAGATGAACGAGCCACCGGGGCGCTTCGGGTCCTTCAGACCGGCACGCGTACGGCGGATCGCCTTCGAGAGCGCCTTGACGGCGTCCTTCTGGCCGATGACGCGCTTGTGGAGCTCGTCCTCCATGCGCAGCAGACGCGAGGACTCCTCCTCGGTCAGCTTGAAGACGGGAATGCCGGTCGCGGTCGCGAGGACCTCGGCGATCAGATCGCCGTCGACCTCGGCGACGACGTCCATGTCGCCGGCCTTCCACTCCTTCTCGCGCTTGGCCTTCCCGGCGAGCAGCTGCTTCTCCTTGTCGCGGAGCGAAGCTGCCTTCTCGAAGTCCTGGGAGTCGATGGCCGACTCCTTGTCGCGGCGCACACCCGCGATCTTCTCGTCGAACTCGCGCAGGTCCGGCGGCGCGGTCATCCGGCGGATGCGCATCCGGGAACCGGCCTCGTCGATCAGGTCGATCGCCTTGTCCGGCAGGAAGCGGTCCGAGATGTACCGGTCGGCCAGCGTCGCCGCCTGGACGAGGGCCTCGTCCGTGATGGAGACGCGGTGGTGGGCCTCGTAGCGGTCGCGCAGACCCTTGAGGATCTCGATCGTGTGCGGCAGCGACGGCTCCGCGACCTGGATGGGCTGGAAGCGGCGCTCGAGAGCGGCGTCCTTCTCCAGGTGCTTGCGGTACTCGTCGAGCGTGGTCGCACCGATGGTCTGCAGCTCACCGCGGGCCAGCATCGGCTTCAGGATCGAAGCGGCGTCGATGGCGCCCTCGGCGGCACCCGCACCGACCAGCGTGTGCAGCTCGTCGATGAACAGGATGATGTCGCCGCGGGTGCGGATCTCCTTGAGGACCTTCTTCAGGCGCTCTTCGAAGTCACCGCGGTAGCGGGAACCGGCGACCAGCGCGCCCAGGTCGAGGGTGTAGAGGTGCTTGTCCTTGAGGGTCTCGGGCACCTCGCCCTTGACGATGGCCTGTGCGAGGCCCTCGACGACGGCGGTCTTGCCGACGCCGGGCTCGCCGATGAGGACCGGGTTGTTCTTCGTGCGGCGGGACAGCACCTGCATGACCCGCTCGATCTCCTTCTCGCGCCCGATGACCGGGTCGAGCTTGGATTCGCGGGCGGCCTGCGTGAGGTTCCGGCCGAACTGGTCGAGGACCAGGGACGTGGAGGGGGTGCCCTCGGCAGGACCGCCACTGGCGCCGGCGGTCTCCTTGCCCTGGTAGCCGGAGAGCAGCTGGATGACCTGCTGCCGCACCCGGTTGAGATCGGCGCCCAGCTTGACCAGGACCTGGGCGGCGACGCCCTCGCCCTCGCGGATCAGGCCGAGCAGGATGTGCTCCGTGCCGATGTAGTTGTGGCCCAGCTGAAGGGCCTCGCGGAGCGACAGCTCCAGGACCTTCTTGGCACGGGGGGTGAAGGGGATGTGCCCGGACGGGGCCTGCTGGCCCTGGCCGATGATCTCCTCCACCTGCTGGCGGACCGCCTCGAGCGAAATCCCGAGGCTCTCCAGGGCCTTAGCGGCGACACCCTCACCCTCATGGATCAGGCCCAGGAGGATGTGCTCGGTGCCGATGTAGTTGTGGTTGAGCATCCGGGCTTCTTCCTGAGCCAGGACGACAACCCGCCGCGCGCGGTCGGTGAACCTCTCGAACATCGTTAATCGCTCCTCAGAGCGGTCAGGCAGTAAGGGGACGCTCCCCTCCCTGTCCTTCCGCAGCTTAGTCCCGCAAGCGGGGACCGCTCATTCCAACTGCCGACACCCGGACCCCATCTCGAAGGTTCTCCTGACCCGAACGCCGACAACTGCTCCAACACCGATGGTGCGAGACGATGTTCCCGCAGGCCAGGCAGTTACCCCCACCATCAGTACGCCGATGGCGAACGCAAGACGGCCCGAACCCACGTGTCGCCCCTCCTCACTAGGGATGTCTTACCCGCTAGCAGTGACAGTCCATGCGGCGCGCCCTGGTTTCCTCCGCTACGGGCGAACATCCTTGCGCCCCCGAAAAGCTCCGCGCGCCCCCATTCGAGAAACTCTGTGCACTCGTCTGACAACGTTGCGTAACCCGCGAGGGTTCCCGGCGGTTGCTCCGGACATGGTCTCCATCGTGCCCACCGTGCCCCTGCCCCGTCGGCCGCTCGACGCGGGCGACCCGGTGCGTGAGTGGTACGAGAACGCGCTCGGCTGGGCCACCGCGCCGGGCCCCGAGGGCCTTCAGCTGCTGACGGGGCTGCGTTTCGACGTACTGGAGTTGCCCGCGGAGGCGGGACATGCCGTGCTGCGGCGGCTGGACCCCGGGTGTCCGGTGGCCCTGCAAGGGGAGACGATGCGCCTGCTGGTGGCCGCGGGCAGCGCGGAGGAGCTGCCGGGGCTGCTCGACTGGCTGGAGTGGGGGGCGCTGCCCCTCGATCTCACCGTGGCCGGTGCGGGCGGGCGGATCGACGCGCCCGCGCCCCCGGGAGTGCCGGACCCGCAGGAGGCCGCGGTCTGGGTGCGGCCCCCCGAGCCCGGATGCGACGTCGAGCCGACACTTCCGGCCCTGACGGCGCTTTCGGCCGTTGGGGGCGGTGGGGGCGCCCCCGGTCTCGTACGGCTGGTGGAAACGGCGGCGACTCAGTGCCACCGGATCCGGCTGCGACGTGCCTGCGCTCAGCCGTTGGCCTTCTCGTAGGCCTCACGGATGGACGCCGGGACACGGCCGCGGTCGTTGACCTCGTAACCGTTCTCCTTGGCCCAGGCGCGGATCTGCGCCGTGTCCTGGCTGCCGCCGGCCGCCGCTGCGCGCGCCTTGCCGCGTCCGCCGGCGGAACGGCCTCCGGTGCGACGACCACCCTTGAGGTACGGCTCAAGAAGTCCGCGGAGCTTGTCCGCGTTGGCGGTGGTGAGGTCGATCTCGTAGGTCTTGCCGTCCAACGCGAACGTCACGGTCTCGTCCGCCTCGCCACCGTCGAGGTCGTCGACAAGAAGGACCTGAACCTTCTGTGCCACCGGATTTCCTTTCATCGATATCTGTAGGGCCGGACTCCACGACCTCAGTCGTTGATTCGCCGTCCCCTTGTTATATGCAGTACGCAGTACGTCGGAAAGCAAACCGCTTTTGCTGGAAAAACACAAACCCCTGGGAGAGATCCAGGAGAGATCAAGCGCCCCGAGAAGCCCGGAAAGATGCGCGTTTCGGACATAGGGCACCTGGGCAGGCAGCTGCTCAGTAATACCGGGGGGGCGATCACAGATGCAGAAGCATCCGGCTGTTGCCCAAGGTGTTCGGTTTCACTCGTTCGAGACCGAGGAACTCCGCGACACCCTCGTCATAGGAACGCAAGAGCTCGCTGTAGACATCGGTGTCGATGGTATCGACGGGTGCCTCTCCGATCTCCACGAAGCCGTGGTTCGCGAAGAACTCCACTTCGAAGGTGAGACAGAAAACCCGGCGAACACCGATCCAGCGCGCGGTCTGAAGCAACTTCTGGAGCAGCTGATGACCGACGCCCGCGCCCCTGACCACCGGATTCACGGCGAGGGTGCGGACTTCCGCGAGGTCTTCCCACATGACATGCAGGGCGCCGCAGCCGACGACCTCCGCGTTGTCGTCCCGTTCCGCGACCCAGAACTCCTGGATGTCCTCGTAAAGCGTCACGGTGGCTTTGTCGAGCAGGATCCCCTCGCGGCTGTACGCGTCGAGGAGTCGGCGCACGGACGGCACATCGGCCGTCCTCGCCCTGCGCACGGTGACTGCTTTTGCGGTGACTTCGGGGAGCTGTGCTGGCATGAGCGGACGCTATCGCCCGGCGTCCGGGTCCGGTTCCTCGGGTCCTTCAGTGCCTTCGGGTCCTTGAGGCCCCTCTGGCCCTTCAGATGCTTCGGGCCCTTCGGAGTCTTCAGATGCTTCGGGCTCTTGAGTCGTGGGGGTCTGCGCCTGAGGTCCCTGCACCATGCGCACGGCATCGCTCAGTGCTTGGCGCTGTTCCGGCGACATCATGCCGAAGAAGGCGACGAGAGCCGCCGCCGGGTTGTCGCTCTGGGACCATGCGTCGTTCATCAGCGCGGCGGAGTAGGCGGCGCGAGTGGAGACGGCCTCATATCGATAGGCCCGGCCTTCCGCTTCGCGGCGCACCCAGCCCTTCTGGTGGAGATTGTCCAGAACGGTCATGACCGTGGTGTAGGCGATGGACCGGTCCTGCTGGAGGTCTTCCAGGACTTCGCGAACCGTCACGGGGCGGTTCCACTTCCACACCCGTGTCATCACTGCGTCTTCGAGTTCTCCCAATGGGCGCGGCACGAGCAGCACACTAGTGGCAGAAGTCGGGAATGGGGCGCCGGACGTGGCAAAAAGCGCCCAATAACGACAAAAAGGGCGCCCGGTGGGGCGCCCTTCTCAGATGTCGCTGGGCTGCGGCCCGGCCTGGCGGGCCGCCTCGGCGCGGGCGATCGCCGCGTCGACGGCCGCGTCTTCCTTGGCCTTCCTGTCGCCGCCCTGGGACTTCACGATCGTCACGATGAGACCGAGGAAGAAGACGGCCATCACTACGGGGGGCACGAGCGCGGAGACGTAGTCCATGCCCCCCAGAGTAGCTATCCGACGGCGAGCTCCTGCGGCGGGGCCGCGGGGGGCGCGGGGCGGCGCTTGGGCGGGAAGACCTCGGCCGGGGTGGGCATGGGGCGCGGCGGGGCCGGGGGGTTCGCCGGGGGCCTGGGGGCGGATGCCGGCTTCCCGGCGGCGGCGAGACCCCCGGGCAGGGCGAGCAGCCGGGTACGGGAGGCCCGTACCCGGGGCTGCGCGACGCACACTTCCCGGCGCACGGACACCGTGCCCTCGAGCCTGGCCCGCACGTCGCGCTCGGTGAGCGTGCGGCAGCGTTCGAGGAGGGTGGCGGCGGAGGAGTTGCCGCGCAGGGCGCGCAGGGCGGCGAGGTCGTCGGCGCCGGGCTGATAGCCCGCCGCGAGCGACTCGTCCAGCAGCTCCAGGTAGCCGGTGGCGGTGCCGGGCAGGGCGGCCCGGTAGCGGGCGAGGTCGGCCAGCAGGAAGGCGCGGATACGGGCGCCTTCGTCGGCCGCCTCGGCGACCGACTCGGCGAGCCGGAGGCAGTCCTGGATGTCCTCGGCGGAGACGGGACTCGGGTGAAGGGCAAGGGCAAGGGCGCGTCGGAGCACACGCAGTTCTTCAGCACCGAACGCCATGCCGCCGCGGTTTCCGTAGGGCGTGGGCATGGGCCGACGATACGCAGCACAACGGACAAAATCCGCTTAACCGCCAATTTGCGGCGTGGCTCCGGGCGCGGCCAGCCGCCCCTGGGCATCCAGGTCACTCGGCCCGGCGCCGTGACATGGCGAACACGATCGCGCCCACGCCGAGCGCCGCGGCGGCGGCTGCCGTCAGCCACGGCAGGAACCCGGCACCCGTCGCCGCCATGGACCCGGACATGCCCGAGGTCCCCGAGCCACCCGACGTCACGGAGACCGTGGCGGAAGCGGAGGGCGAGGGGGTCGCGGTGCCGCCCGAGGCCGACGGAGACGGTGGCGGAGACGGGGAGGAGGACGCCTCACCGACGGTGATCGCCGCCTCGTCGTTCGACTGGTCCGGGTCGTTCAGGACGATCCCGTCGCCGGGGCGCACGGTGACCGTGCCGCGGGCGGCGCCGGCGGCGAGGTCCTTCTCGTAACTGACCTGGAAGCGGTACATCTGGCCGTCGCCGCTCTCCTCGGAGACGGTGTCCGGGCAGAGGTAGCGGCGGTGGCCCGGCTCGAAGGGCGAGGTCTTGCCGCCGGTGTACGTGTAGCAGTCGCCGCTCGCCTGGTCGTCGGGCTCCTCGTCGACGCGCACGCTCTTGGCGACGACGCCCTTGGGGAGATTCACCTCGGCGTAGGCCACGGGCTTGCCGTCGGGGTGGGCGACCACGGCGGGGCCCGCGTTGCGCAGGCCGAAGGCGAGCGGGTGGGTGGAGCCCTTCTTGCCGGGAACGAGGACGGCGCCGACCGCGAGGAAGTCGGCGGCGTTGTCGGCGTCGTACGTCACCCGGTGGCTGTCGGCGAAGTCCTTGCCGGTGGCGGGGGTCAGGGTGAGCTCGGCGCCCTTGCCGGGGGTGCCGCCGGTGTCCGTACCGGAGGAGGCCGGTAGGGCCTCGGCGGTGATGTCGGTCCAGGTGTGGAAGGCGTCCTTGCCGAGGGACCCTTCGAGCGGGTTGGAGAATCCAACCGTGTCACCCGGGGCGATCGCCGTCTTGAACACGCAGGTCACGTCGGCGTCGTCCCTGCCGAAGTCGCCGGGCAGGTAGAGGCAGTTGGTGTGCTTCCCCGCGAACGTGACGCCCGGGCTGCCGGTGAGGCGGACGGTGATCTGTTCGGTGGGCAGGTCGCCGGTGTTGCGCAGGACCACGGGGTAGCCGACGGACTGGCCGGGCGTCAGGCCGGACCTGGCGGGCAGTGCGGCGACCTGGATCTTCGGGGAGCCGACGACGACCTTGGAGGTCTCGGTGTCGGGGGTGGCCTTGTCCGCGGTGACCTCGTAGCGCAGCGTTCCGGTGTCACCGGGCTTCGTGCCCGCGACCGCGCTGAGCGTGAAGGGCTCGAACGGGCCGTGCAGATTGCCGTTGTCCAGGCACGTGACGACGGCGCCGACCGCCGTGCACTGGTCGTTCTTGGCCTTGATCGTGGCGATGCCCTCGAGGCCGCTCGCGTCGATCACCAGCTTGGCGTTCTCCGGCAGTGGGAGCCCGTCCACGCCGTCGTCGGCGAAGCCGTAGCCCACCCCGGGGGCGATGGACGTGCCCGACGCCGGGACGGCTATCTGTACGGGCGCCGTGATGACGGCGTAGGACTGTGTGGGAGGCGTGGGGTCTGCGGCCCAGGCCGTGGCACCGGTGAGACCGACCCCGGTCAGCGCGATCGCCGCCGTCGCAGCCGCCAGCTGTCTGCCCTTACGCCACATTTCGCCCCACGTCCATCGCATGCCGACTCGTACCCCGTCTCTGCGGAGACGAGCGAAGCGTACGAACGGTTGCGCCCTTCGCGCACGCCTTGTCGAAAGTCCGTGCGCGAAGGGGCAGTTGGAGCGCCGCCGAAAGGGCGCGTCGCCGAAAGGGGCGTCAGGAGCGGGAGACGTTCCGCTCGTAGACCAGGCGCAGGCCGATCAGGGTGAGCCACGGCTCGTGCTCGTCGATCACCGCGGCCTCCCCGAGCACCATGGGCGCAAGGCCCCCAGTGGCGATGACGGTCACGTCGTCCGGGTCGTCGGCGAGTTCGCGCGCCATACGGGTCACGACGCCGTCGACCTGGCCCGCGAAGCCGTACAGGATGCCGGACTGCATGGCCTCGACGGTGTTCTTGCCGATGACGCTGCGCGGACGGGCGATCTCGATCTTGCGGAGCTGGGCGCCCCTGACGCCCAGCGCCTCCACGGAGATCTCGATACCGGGGGCGATGACGCCGCCGGCGTACTCCCCGCGCGCGGAGACCGCGTCGAAGGTGGTCGCCGTGCCGAAGTCGACGACGATGGCGGGCCCCCCGTAGAGCTCGACCGCCGCCACCGCGTTGATGATGCGGTCGGCGCCGACCTCCTTGGGGTTGTCCATGAGGATCGGGACGCCGGTCTTGATGCCGGGTTCGACCAGGACGGCGGGGACGTCGCCGTAGTAGCGGCGGGTGACCTCGCGCAGTTCGTGCAGGACCGAGGGGACGGTCGAGCAGATGGCGATGCCGTCGATGCCGTCGCCGAGCTCGTCGCCGAGCAGCGGGTGCATGCCCATCAGGCCCTGGAGGAGCACGGCGAGTTCGTCGGCGGTGCGGCGGGCGTCGGTGGAGATGCGCCAGTGCTCGACGATCTCCTCCCCGTCGAACAGGCCGAGGACGGTGTGCGTGTTGCCTACGTCGATGGTGAGCAGCATGGCGACTACTCCGCCGCGCGCAGGTCGAGGCCGATGTCCAGGATCGGTGACGAGTGGGTCAGCGCGCCCACCGCGAGGAAGTCGACGCCCGTCGCGGCGTACTCGCGCGCGTTCGCCAGGGTCAGCCGGCCCGAGGACTCCAGGAGGGCGCGGCCGGCGACGATCGCGACGGCCTCCTGGGTCTCGGCCGGCGTGAAGTTGTCCAGGAGGATCAGGTCGGCGCCCGCCTCCACGACCTCGCGCAACTGGTCCAGGGTGTCGACCTCGACCTCGACGGCGAGGCCCGGGAAGGACTCCCGTACGGCCTTGAAGGCCTGTGCGACGCCGCCGGCGGCGACCACGTGGTTGTCCTTGACCAGGGCCGCGTCCGAGAGCGACATCCGGTGGTTGACGCCGCTGCCCATGCGGACGGCGAACTTCTCCAGGGAGCGCAGGCCGGGCGTCGTCTTGCGGGTGTCGCGGACCTTCGCCGTAGTCCCCTCCAGCGCGTCCGCCCACGCGCGCGTGGCGGTCGCGATGCCGGACAGGCGGCACAGGATGTTGAGGGCGCTGCGCTCGGCGGTCAGCAGATCGCGGGTGCGGGTGGTGACGCTGAGGAGCTTCTGCCCGGCGGTGATCCGGTCGCCGTCCTCCACGTGCCGCTCGACCTCGAACTCGTCGGTGCAGACCACGGAGAGCACGGCCTCGGCGACGCGCAGGCCCGCCACGACGCCGTCCTCACGGGCGGTGAAGTCAGCGGTGGCGACGGCGTCCTCGGGGATGGTGGCGACCGTGGTGACGTCCACGCCGCCGGACGCCACGTCGAGGTCTTCGGCGATGGCCATGTGCGCGATGTCCTCGACCTCCACGGGGTCGAGCCCCGCGTCGGCCAGGAGCTGGGCGAGGGCGGGGTCGAGGCCGCACTCCATCATGTCGGCGTCGGCTCCGCCGCAGCCGCAGCCGTCGCCGCAGCCGCCGCTCTGGGCGAGGGGGGGGGTACTCACGTCTCTCACTGCTCCTGCTGGTGTGTACGGCGCTCGGGGCGGGTCGGGGGGAATTCTGCGGTGGGCGTGGTGTGCGCGGCCAGCGTCCGGTCGGGATTCAGCCGTACGACGATGTGGCGGCGCCATTGTGCGTCGTCGCGGTCGGCGTGGTCCTCGCGCCAGTGGCAGCCGCGGGTCTCCGCGCGGCGGCGGGCCGCGGCGACGAGGACGCGGGCGACGCACAGGAGGTTGGTGGCCTCCCAGGTGTCGACGCCGGGCTCCGCGGTCTTGCCGTTCTCCGCGAGGGCGCCCGCCGCCTCGGCGTGGATGCGGCCGAGTCCCGCGGCGGCCTCGGCGAGGGAGTCGGCGGAGCGCAGCACGCCCGCGCCCTGCGTCATGACGCGCTGGATGGCGAACCGTGCCTCGGGCGGCATCAGGGGGTGGGTCGGGGTCTCCGGGTGCGGCACGGGGGCCGGCACGCGCGCGTGGAGGCCGTTTTCCCGATGGATCGCGACGATGTCGTCCGCGATGCGCTCGGCGTAGACCAGGCCCTCCAGGAGGGAGTTGGAGGCGAGCCGGTTCGCGCCGTGGACGCCGGTGCAGGCGACCTCTCCGCACGCGTACAGGCCGGGGACCGTCGTGCGGCCCTGGAGGTCCGTGCGGACGCCTCCGGAGGCGTAGTGGGCGGCGGGGGCCACGGGGACGGGCTCGGTGACCGGGTCGATGCCGTGGGCGCGGCAGGCGGCCAGGATCGTGGGGAACCGGTTCTCCCACATGTCGGCGCCGAAGTGCCGGGCGTCCAGGTACATGTGCTGGGCGCCCTGCTCCTGCATGCGGCGCGTGATGCCCTTGGCGACGATGTCGCGGGGCGCGAGCTCGGCCAGTTCGTGCTGGCCGACCATGAAGCGCACCCCGTCGGCGTCGACGAGATGGGCACCCTCGCCGCGTACGGCCTCGGAGACCAGGGGCTGCTGGCCCTCCGCGTCCGCGCCGAGGAAGAGCACCGTCGGGTGGAACTGCACGAATTCGAGGTCGGAGACCTCCGCGCCCGCGCGCAGGGCGAGCGCCACGCCGTCGCCGGTGGAGACGTGCGGGTTCGTGGTCGCCGAGAAGACCTGGCCCATGCCGCCGGTCGCGAGGACCACGGCGGGCGCGAGCGCGGCGCCCACACCGTCGTGCTGGCCCTCTCCCATGACGTGCAGGGAGACGCCCGCGGTGCGGCCCTCCTCGTCCGTGAGGAGGTCGAGGACCAGGGCGTTCTCCACGGTCCTGATGCCCCGCGCGCGAACCGCCTCGACGAGGGCGCGGGAGATCTCGGCGCCGGTGGCGTCGCCGCCCGCGTGCGCGATACGGCGGCGGTGGTGGCCGCCCTCACGGGTGAGCGCGAGGTCGCCGTCCTCCGACTCGTCGAAGTGGGCGCCGGTCGCGATGAGGCGGCGTACGGCGTCGGGGCCCTCCGTGACGAGGGTGCGGACCGCCTCCTCGTCGCACAGGCCCACGCCCGCGACGAGAGTGTCTTCGAGGTGCTGCTCGGGGGTGTCGCCCTCGCCGAGCGCCGCGGCGATGCCGCCCTGCGCCCAGCGCGTGGAGCCGTCGTCGAGACGGGCCTTGGTGACGACGACGGTCCGCAGTCCGGCCGCCTGGCAGCGCAGGGCCGCGGTGAGACCGGCGACGCCGGAGCCGACGACCACGACGTCGGCGGAGACGGACCAGCCGGGCGCGGGCGCGTGCAGGCGTATGCCGGTCGCCGTGCCGGTGGCTGTGGTCCCTGTGGCACTCATACGGGAGCTCCGAAGGTCAGGGGGATGTTGTCGATCAGCCGCGTCGAGCCGACCCTGGCGGCGACGGCGAGCACGGCCTCTCCGATGTGGCCGCGCTGCACGTCCGTGAAGTCGGCCGGGTCGACGAGAGCGAGGTAGTCCAGCGTGAGCGGCGGCCGGACGCGGGCGGCCTCGTCGAGGACCTGGCGGGCCGCGGCGCGGACGGCTTCGGGGCCGCCGGGCGAGGCCTTCGCGACGGCGTGCGCGTCGGCGGCGGCACGGGCCTCGCCTATCGCGTTCAGGGCGTCGGCACGCGCGTGCGTGGAGGGCGCTTCGTGGGCACGCGCGCGCAGGGCCTCCTGGGCGGCGTGCCGGTCGCGGCCGGCGAAGAGCGCCTGGGAGAGGGCGAGCGCGGTGCGCCGCTCGTCGGCGGAGAGGTAGCGGTTGCGGCTGGAGAGGGCCAGGCCGTCGTGCTCGCGCACGGTGGGCACGCCGACGATCTCCACGGCGAAGTTCAGGTCGCGCACCATGCGGCGGATCAGAGCGAGCTGCTGGGCGTCCTTCTGCCCGAACAGCGCGATGTCGGCCGCGGTCAGGTGGAGCAGCTTGGCGACGACAGTGAGCATGCCGTCGAAGTGGCCGGGCCGCGAGGCGCCTTCGAGGCGCTCCCCCATGGGGCCCGCGCTGACGCGGACCTGGGGCTCGCCGCCGGGGTAGACCTCGTCCACGGAGGGCGCGAACACGACGTCGGCGCCCGCCTGCTCGGCGATCTTGACGTCGGAGTCGAGGGTGCGCGGATAGCGGTCGAGGTCCTCGCCCGCGCCGAACTGGAGCGGGTTCACGAAGACCGTCGTCACCACTTCGCCGTCGGCGCCGGCGATCGAGCGCGCCGTGCGGATCAGTTCGGCGTGGCCGTCGTGCAGGGCCCCCATGGTCATGACGACGGCGCGACGGCCCGCACGCGCGCGCGTGCGGAGTTCATCGGCGGTGTGCAGCACAGTGGTCATCGCTGGTCTCCCTCGGCACCGTCGGCCAGAACCCCCAGGAGGTCCTCGGCGAGTTCGGGCTTGAGCAGGCCGTGCGCGAGGGCACGGTCGGCGGTGGCGCGGGCCATCGCCAGATACCCGGCGACGGTCTGGGGCGCGTGCTCGCGCAGCTCGGCGACATGGGCGGCGACCGTGCCCGCGTCCCCGCGCGCGACGGGCCCGGTGAGCGCGGCGTCACCGGACCTGAGGGCGTTGTCGAGGGCCGCGCCGAGCAGCGGGCCGAGCATCCGGTCAGGGGCTTCGACGCCCGCGGCCCGCAGCAGTTCCATGGACTCGGCGACCAGCGTGACCAGGTGATTCGCGCCGAGGGCGAGCGCCGCGTGGTACAGCGGGCGCGACTCCTCACGGATCCACTCGGGCTCCCCGCCCATCTCGATGACGAGCGCCTCTGCCGCGAGCCGCAGCTCCTCGGGCGCGGTCACGCCGAAGGAGCAGCCGGCCAGCCGCTGTACGTCTACGGGGGTGCCGGTGAACGTCATCGCGGGGTGCAGCGCGAGCGGCAGGGCACCGGCCCGCAGCGCGGGGTCGAGCACCTTGGTGCCGTAGCGCCCCGAGGTGTGCACGATCAGCTGTCCCGGGCGTACGGAACCGGTCTCGACGAGCCCTTCCACGAGGCCGGGCAGCGCGTCGTCGGGCACCGTGAGGAGTACGAGTTCGGCGCGCGCGAGGACCTCGGCGGGCGTCACGACGGGGACGTCGGGCAGCATGAGGGCGGCCCGGCGCACGGATCCCTCGGAGACCGCGGAGACGGCGACCGGGCGGTGTCCCGCGAGGGCCAGAGAGGCCGCGAGGGCGGGGCCGACACGGCCCGCGCCGACCACTCCGACGGTCAGCCGGGCGGGGCGGTCCCTGGGGTCGGTGGGTTCGGGTCGAGGAGGTGCGTTCACAGGACGACGGCCTTCCGTTCCAGTCCGCTCGGGGTACCGGACGATTTCTCGTCATGTTAACGCGATCTGCTCCGCGGGCTCCGGCCCGCACACAGGCTGTGGGCAACCGCACGCGCGTACGACATCATCGGTGGATGACGGAGAGCGAAGAGCGGGAGAACACCGCAGAGGACGACGCGACGAAGGCGCGGGCCCGCCGCGCCGCGGCTGTGCGGGGCGCGGAGCGGATCCTGGGCGTGCACGGCCTCGACGCCACCATCGGTGAGCGCCTGACGGCCCTCACGGAGGCCGCGTGGTCGGTCGCCGACCCGGGCCAGACCAGCGATCTGTACGGCGACGGCATCGTCGCCGACCTGGAGGAGCGCGTCGCGGGACTCCTCGGCACAGAGGCGGCGGCCTACTTCCCCACCGGCACGATGGCGCAGCAGGTCGCGCTGCGCTGCTGGGCGGGCCGTACGGGCAACCCGACGGTCGCCCTGCACCCGATGGCACACCCCGAGCGGCACGAGCGCGGTGCCTTCGGCGCCCTGAGCGGCCTGCGCACCGTCCACCCGACGAGCGAGCCGCGGCTGCCGAACGCCGACGAGGTGCGCGACTTCGCCGAGCCCTTCGGCGCGCTGATGCTCGAACTGCCGCTCCGGGACGCCGGTTATGTCCTGCCCACCTGGGAGGAGCTGGTCGCCGTCACCGAGGCGGCCAGGGAACGGGACGCCGTCGTGCACTTCGACGGCGCGCGCCTGTGGGAGTGCACCACTCACTTCGGACGCTCCCTGGCCGAGATCGCCGATCTCGCCGACAGCGTGTACGTGTCGTTCTACAAGACCCTCGGCGGCCTCAGCGGAGCGGCGCTCGCCGGGCCCCGGTCGTTCGTCGAAGAGGCGAAGACCTGGCGGCACCGCTACGGCGGCCAGCTCTTCCAGCAGTTCCCCGCGGTGCTCTCGGCCCTGGTCGGCCTGGAGCGGGAGCTGCCGCGCGTGCCCGACTACGTGGCCCACGCGCGCGTGGTCGCCGAGGCACTGCGCGAAGGGTTCGCCGAGGCCGGGGTGCCGTGGGTGCGGGTGCACCCCGAGGTACCGCATACGCACGAGTTCCACCTCTGGCTGCCGTACGCCTCGGAACGGCTCGACGAGGCGTCGGTGACGCAGGCCGAACAGACCCGGACGTCGCTGTTCCGGCGCTGGTGGGAGCAGGGTCCCCCGGGGCTTTCGGTCACCGAGGTCACGGTCTCCGCGCGGGGGCTCGAATGGACCGCCGACGACGTCCGCGCGGCCGTCGCGGACTTCGTGGCACGGATCCCCCCGGAGACCGCCGACGGGGACGCCTGAGCGGCGCCGCCCTGCCTGCGTCCGTCAGAGGTCGGCCGGGTCAGCAGCCCGCCGCGCGGCGCTGCGGGTGGATCAGGCGGGCCAGGGCCGCCCGGATCCGGCCGTGTGCCGGGCGGCCGGCGATGACCGCGCGGAAGCGGCGGTAGTCGCGCACCTCGCGGATGGCGCCCCAGTCGTGGAGGCCCGGCGCCGGCGGGGCGGGCTCCCCGTGCAGGGAGGCGCGGTAGACATCCAGTGCGTACTGCTGATTGACGCTCATGACGTACCCCTCACTGGTCTTCTCATTGTCACGTCATGACCAGGAATGCGGCTGTCCAGAGAGCTTTATTTGTTTTGCAGGGCTTTATTGGCTCTGCCTGACATTCATTGCGCTTTGCCGCTTCGGTCCGACCTAAGGAAGACTCCGCCTGGCGGCCCCGCCCGGTCACGTCGATTGACGGGAGACGTCAATCGAGAACTCGGTTGTCGGACCCTGCGTGCACCATGGGTTCATGAGCGTGAGCATCGACATCAGCGGGCTGACCCCGGAGCGGATCAGCGTCGTGCCCTCGCCCCTGTCCGAGCTGGGCATGGCACTGCACGCGCTGGCCGAGCCTGCGCACCACCCGGGGCTCCAGGGCTGGACGACGGCGGTGTCCGCGCGCCTCGACCCCGGCCTCGCGGACCGGCTGTGCGAGGCGGACTTCCTGTGGCGGACGACGTTCTCGGACGTGTTCGCGCCGTTCGCCGGGATCCCGGGCCGGGCCGCCCTGCCCGGCGCCACCCTCGCCAAGGAGCTCGACCTCCTCGACAAGCTGACCGACCGTCAGTTCGTGGACGCGGCACTGGAGTTCACCTGCCAGAACAGCTACGCGCTGCGCGAGGCCAACCCGCTGGACGACCCGGACATGCACCGCCGCGCCCTGGACCTCGCGGCCACGCGCGGCCTGCCCCAGGTCCAGTTCACCCAGCGGCTCCTGGACGACCCGCCCGCGGTGCGCGCCTGGTTCCGAAGGCTCGTGGAGGACTGCGAGGAGGCGTTCTTCGCAGACATCTGGGCCCGCATCCACCACCAGCTGGCCGCCGACGCGCGGCACAAGACCGAGCTCCTGAGGCGCAAGGGCCTGGCCGAGGCGCTGACGGCGGTGTCGTCCGTCGTCACGCTCGACGAGCCGGCGAACCTGATCACGGTCGACAAGATCACCGTGGGCCGTACGACCACGGAGGACGGCGGCCTCGTTCTCGTGCCGACCAGCCTCGGCTGGCCGCACCTCATGGTGCTGCACCGCTTCGGATGGCAGCCCGCGATCACGTATCCCGTCGGCTCACCCGGCCTCACCACACCCGCCACCGTCGAGCAGCTCACGCGCCGGATGACGGCCCTCGCGCATCCCGTACGCATGCGCCTGTGCCGCCACCTCGCCCGCGGCGCGTACACGACGAGCGAGCTCTCCGACGCGCACGGGATGACGGCGCCGGAGATATCCCGGCACCTGACCGTGCTCAAGAAGGCGGGCCTGATCACCACGCGCCGCCGGGGCCGCTACGTCCAGCACCAGCTGGATCTGACGGCTGTCGCCCGCCTGGGCAGCGACTTCATCGAGGGCGTACTGCGCTAGGGGGTGGGGGGGGTGTACCCCCAGGGCCTTTCGTTTGGATCAGGCCCGACCCGCATGGGCCGTCAGGCTGCCCCGCCGCCGGCCCGTACGAGCCCCGTCTCGTAGGCGAGTACGACGACCTGGACGCGGTCGCGCAGGTTCAGCTTGGTGAGGATGCGCCCCACGTGCGTCTTCACCGTCGCCTCCGACAGAACGAGCCGGGCGGCGATCTCGCCGTTCGACAGGCCCTGCGCGACGAGGATCATGACCTCGCGCTCGCGCTCGGTCAGCCGGCCGAGCTCGGCGAGCTGCGGCTCCTTCCCGGAGCTGGGCAGCATCGGCGCGAAGCGGTCGAGCAGCCGCCGCGTCGTCGACGGCGCGACCACCGCGTCGCCGCTGTGCACGGCCCGGATCGCGGCGAGCAGCTCGCCGGGCGGCACGTCCTTGAGCATGAACCCCGACGCCCCGGCCTTCAGCCCCGAGAAGGCGTACTCGTCGAGGTCGAACGTCGTCAGGATGAGCACCTTCGGCGGGCTGTCCTCCATGCAGATCCGCCGGGTCGTCTCCACGCCGTCCAGCTTCGGCATGCGGACGTCCATCAGGACCACATCGACCGCCGTGCCGCGCAGCACCTCAAGGGCCTCGACCCCGTCGCCCGCCTCGGCGACGACCTCCATGTCCGGCTGGGCGGCGAGCACCATCCGGAAACCGGTGCGCAGCAGCACCTGGTCGTCGACGAGCATCACGCGGATCGCCATGAGGGGAGTCCCTTTCGGTACGTGTACGGGGTCGGGTTCGGTACGTGTGCGGCGTCAGTGGGCGGGCTTGAGCGGCAGCAGCGCGCTGATCCGGAATCCGCCGCCGGGGCGCGGTCCCGCGTCGAGCGTCCCGCCGACCATACCGACGCGCTCCCGCATGCCGATGAGCCCGTGCCCGCGGCCGTCGGCGCCCCCGT
This sequence comes from Streptomyces sp. DS1-CR2, assembly GCF_055760475.1. Taxonomy (NCBI): domain Bacteria; kingdom Bacillati; phylum Actinomycetota; class Actinomycetes; order Kitasatosporales; family Streptomycetaceae; genus Streptomyces; species Streptomyces sp. DS1-CR2. The sequence goes on along the minus strand of NZ_CM147085.1, from coordinate 5,014,251 downwards.
CCTCGTACAGCTCGTGCGGGGCGCCCTTGCCGTCGTCCTCGACGAGCAGGCCGAGGCCGTCGTCGAAGTAGACGAGCCGGACGCTCGCGCCCGCGTTCGCGCCGCCGTGCTTACGGGTGTTGGTGAGCGCCTCCTGCACGATGCGGTACGCGGTCAGTTCCACGCCGCTGGGCAGGGGGCGCGGGGTGCCCTCGACCTTGAAGTCGACGGGCAGGCCCGCGGTGCGCACCTGCTCTATCAGCTCGTCGAGCTGCTCGACGTCGGGCTGCGGCACGTACTCGCTGCTCTCCTGGTGCTCACCGGTGCGCAGCACTCCGAGGAGGCGCCGCATCTCGGCGAGCGCCTGCCGGCCGGTCCCGGAGATCGTCTCCAGGGCCTTCCTGGCCTGCTCGGGAGCCGTGTCCATGACGTACGCGGCGCCGTCCGCCTGCACCACCATCACCGACACGTTGTGCGCGACGACGTCGTGCAGTTCGCGTGCGATCCGGGCCCGCTCGGCGGCGACCGCGACCTTCGACTGGGCCTCGCGCTCGGTCTCCAGACGGGCGGCGCGCTCCTCCAGCTGCGCCAGGTAGGCGCGTCGCGTGCGGACGGAGTCACCGAGCACCCAGGCGAGGGCGAACGGCACCATCTGGAAGACCGTGATCAGCACGTTGCCCGCGCTGCTCGTCTCGTGCATCGGCCAGCGCAACTGCGAGAGAGGCGCCGCGCACAGGCCTCCGACGAGCGCGAATCTGGACGCCCAGCGCGGGCTGTCCGCCGCCACGGTGTAGATGACCACCAGCATGGCGAAGTCGGCCGGCTGCACGCGGACGTTCGCGACGAGCTGGAAGACGCCCACGACAGCGATGAGGATCAGCATCCGCTCGGGAACACGCCTGCGCAGGGCGACGGCCAGGCTCAGCGCCAGGACGACGGGGATGCCCAGGAGGCGGGCGTCGCCCTGCATGTCCTGCTGCCCCGCGACCAGACTCATGCCGGAGACCCCGAGGAGGACGACGGCCCAGAAGCTGTCGACCCACGTCGGGTGTCGGCGGAAGAAGTCGTAGAAGCGCTGCACGTAACCCAGCGTAAAGAAGCGTGCAGTGTGCAGGGGTCAACCGGAGGTTCGATCCGAGTGCCACCGGCGTACTCCCCAAGGTGGAGGCCGCCCCCTCCCCTCCGCTTAGCCTTTCGGCGTGAGGAACGAGCAGTGGGGTGCGGGGCGTGGGTGGCGCGAGGCGACGGAGGAGGCGCTGTACGGGCCCTGCGGCTTCTATCGCAGGACCGAGGGACCCGCGGGGCATTTCCGCACTTCGGTGCATGCGTCGCCGTTGTTCGCCGGGGCCGTCGCGCGGCTTCTGTGCCGGGTGGACGAGGCGCTCGGGGCCCCGCCGGAGCTCGCCTTCGTCGACATGGGCGCGGGCCGCGGCGAGCTGGTGACGGGCGTCCTGGGGGCGCTGCCCGCCGACGTGGCGGCCCGCACGCGCGCGTACGCGGTGGAGCGGGCGGAGCGTCCCGCCGGCCTCGACCACCGCATCGAGTGGTGCGCACACCCCCCGAAGGGGGTCACCGGACTCCTCTTCGCGAACGAGTGGCTCGACAACGTCCCCCTGGACGTCGTCGAGGCCGACGCCTGCGGAGAGCCGCGCCACGTCCTCGTACACCAGGACGGGACCGAGGAGCTCGGGGAGCCCATCGGCGACGGTCCGGAGGCGGACTGGCTGGCACGGTGGTGGCCGCTCGCCGGAGAACCGGGGCTCCGCGCGGAGATCGGCCTCTCCAGGGACACCGCCTGGGCCGCTGCCACGGGGACGCTGGAGCGCGGCACGGCGGTCGCCGTCGACTATGCGCACTCCCGGGAGGCCCGGCCGCCCTTCGGGACGCTCACGGGCTTCCGTGAGGGCCGTGAGACCCCGCCGGTGCCGGACGGCTCGTGCGACATCACGGCCCATGTGGCGCTCGACGCGTGCGCGCTTCCGGGCGCCCTGCTCCTCACGCAGCGCGCGGCCCTGCACGCCCTCGGGGTGAGCGGCGGCCGTCCGCCGCTGTCGCTCGCCTCCAGCGATCCGACGGCCTATGTGCGGGCCCTCTCCGGAGCCGGCGAGGCCGCCGAGCTGACCGCTGCGGGCGGGCTCGGCGACTTCGGGTGGCTGGTGCAGCCGGTGGGCGTACGGGCGCGGGACCTGCTACTTGTCGATGTCGCCGACGACGAAGAACAGTGACCCGAGGATCGCCACCATGTCCGAGACGAGCGTGCCGGGCAGCAGCTCGGTGAGCGCCTGGATGTTGTTGTAGGAGGCGGACCGCAGCTTGAGCCGGTACGGCGTCTTCTCGCCCTTGCTGACCAGGTAGTAGCCGTTGATCCCCAGCGGGTTCTCGGTCCACGCGTAGGTGTGGCCCTCGGGCGCCTTGAGCACCTTCGGGAGGCGCTGGTTGACGGGGCCGGGCGGCAGCTCGGCGAGCCGGTCCAGGCAGGCGTCGGCGAGGTCCAGGGCGTTGTGGGTCTGCTCCAGGAGCACCTCGAAGCGGGCCAGGCAGTCGCCCTCGCGGCGCGTGACGACCTTCAGGGTGTCCTGGAGCTCCCCGTACGCGAGGTACGGCTCGTCGCGGCGCAGGTCGAAGTCGACGCCGGAGGCGCGGGCGATCGGACCGCTCACTCCGTAGGAGTGCACCGCGTCCGGGGACAGCACGCCCACGTCGCGCGTGCGGCCGCGGAAGATCTCGTTGCCGAGGACCAGGTCGTCGTACACGTCCATGCGCGAGCGCACCGAGGCGACCGACTCACGCGCGCGGGTGGTCCAGCCAGCCGGCACGTCCTCCTTGAGGCCGCCGACGCGGTTGAACATGTAGTGCATGCGGCCGCCGGACATCTCCTCCATGACGCCCTGGAGTTCCTCGCGCTCCCGGAAGGCATAGAACACCGGGGTGATTCCACCCAGTTCGAGTGGGTACGAACCAAGGAACATCAGGTGGTTGAGGACCCGGTTCAGCTCCGCGAGCAGGGTGCGCAGCCACACCGCGCGCTCAGGGACCTCCATGCCGAGCATCCGCTCGACGGCGAGGACCACCCCGAGTTCGCTCGAGAAGGCGGAGAGCCAGTCGTGGCGGTTGGCCAGCATCACGATCTGCCGGTAGTCGCGGGCCTCGAAGAGCTTCTCCGCGCCGCGGTGCATATAGCCGATGACCGGCTCGGCCTGCTGGATGCGCTCGCCGTCGAGGACGAGGCGCAGGCGCAGCACCCCGTGCGTGGACGGGTGCTGCGGGCCGATGTTGAGCACCATGTCGGTGGTCTCGGCGGCGCCGCCGATGCCGACCGTCGTCTCCGTCGTGGGCGTCATGGGAACAGTGTCTCGTACGTAGGGTGGGTGCATGGAAACGGGGACTGAGGGGACGGCGGTTCCGAAGGCGGGATCCGGGGCGGAGCCGGTGTGGACCGGGCTTCCCAGGGGGCTGCTGAAGGTACGCAGGCTGCTGCTCGTGCTGTGGCTGGTGCCGCTGACGGTGGCGGTGGGGGTGCTGCTCGGGGTGTTCGCCGGCGGCGGGTGGGCGGCGTTCGCGCTGCTGCCGCTCGCCGGGCTGCTGTGGGGATGGCCGATGCTCGGGCGCAACTGGCGTTCGTGGCGCTACGCCGAGCGCGCCGACGACCTGCTGATCAGCCGGGGCGTCCTGTGGCGTGAGGAAACGATCGTGCCGTACGGGCGCATGCAACTCGTCGAGGTCACGTCCGGGCCGCTCGAGCGGAAGTTCGGGCTCGCGAGCCTGCAGCTGCACACGGCGGCCGCGGCGACCGACGCCACGATTCCCGGCCTGACGCCCGCCGAGGCCGAGCGCCTGCGCGACCGGCTCACCGAACTCGGCGAGGCCCGATCGGCGGGGCTGTGACGGCCCCGGACGTCCACGAGGGCGTACGGGACCAGGCCGTGACCGCCGGGGCGCCGGAGCGGCGCCTGCACCCGGTCACCCCGCTGCGCCGCGCCTGGGCACCCGTCGCGATCGTCCTCGGCTGGGCGGTCCACGACCTGAACGAGGCGCAGCGCCGGCTCGCCCAGCTCACCGCGACCACCCTCCTCATCGGCGTCGCCGTACTGATACCGGCCGCCGCTCTCTACGGGTTCCTGACCTGGTGGTTCACGCACTTCTCCGTCACGGACACCGAACTGCGCATCCGTACGGGCCTGTTGTTCAGGCGCACCGCCCACATCCGGCTCGACCGGATCCAGGCCGTGGACGTCACCCAGCCGCTGCTCGCCCGCTTCGTGGGCGTCGCCAAGCTCAAACTGGACGTCGTCGGAACGGACAAGAAGGACGAACTCGCCTATCTCGGCGAGCGGGAGGCCCGCGAACTGCGCGCCGAACTGCTCGCCCGCGCCGCCGGGTTCGCGCCCGAGACCGTGCGGGACGTCGGCGAGGCACCGGCCGAGCAGATCCTGCACGTGCCGCCCCGCATGCTCGCCGTCGCGCTCCTGCTCACCGGCGGGCCCTGGGCGATGCTGCTCGCCGCGTTCGTCGTGCCGACCCTGCTGTGGTTCGCCACCCACAACCTGTGGACGGTGCTCGCGGTGGCCATCCCGCTCGTGGGCGGCGCGGGCACGAACAGCGTGGGCCGCTTCATCAAGGAGTACGACTGGACGGTGGGCGAGTCGCCGGACGGCCTGCGCATCGACCACGGTCTCCTCGACCGCGACCACGAGACGGTGCCACCGGGGCGGGTGCAGACCGTTCGGATCGTGGAGCCGCTGCTGTGGCGGCGGCGCGGCTGGGTGCGCGTGGAACTGGCCGTGGCCGGCTCGTCGAACTCCGTGCTCGTGCCGGTCGCGCCGCGCGAGGTCGCCCAGGGCGTGGTGGAGCGGGTGCTTCCGGGGGTGACGGTGCCCGGTGCGCAGGCGTTCATCCGGCCGCTGAAGCGCTCGGCGTGGTGCATGCCCGTGTGGTGGCGGGGCAACGGGCTCGCGACGACCGACGCCGTGTTCGCGTCCCGGCACGGACTGGTGCGGCGGCGGCTCGCGCTGGTGCCGCACGCGAAGGTGCAGAGTGTGCGGCTCACACAAGGGCCCTGGGAGCGGTTGTGGGGCGTGGCCGACGTCCATGTGGACACGGGCGCCGACAAGACGGTGACGGCCCGGCTGCGGGACGCCGGGGAGGCGGCGGAACTCCTGCGCTCCCAGGCCGACCGCTCACGCACGGGACGGAAGGTGGCACGGCCGGACCGCTGGATGGCTTCGTGAGGGCGACTGGATGGCCTCGTGAGGGCGACGGCATGACGATGGGGCGGGCCTCGGTGTGTGACACACCGAGGCCCGCCCCATTACGTCGGTCGTACGTGCTGACGTCTCCGCCGCCGGAACCACGTCCCCGCCGCCGGAACTTACGCCCGCATCGCCGATCGCAGCTCCGCCACGTCGATCTGTTCCGTCTCGTCGTGCGCGGTCAGGTCGATGACCTGGCTGACGCCCTCGCCCGTGGCCGTGGCGTCGGCCTGCTTGAACTCGGCCTCCGTGTCCGCCTTGTGGAGCGCTAGCGCCTCCTCGCCGACGACGTCCGCGAGGTCCGTGTTCTGCACGGCCTCCAGGGCCGCGGGCGCCACGCCCTTCGTGCCGAAGAAGTCGAATCCGCCCTCGACCAGGGGCCGCCGCACCGCCGCGGGCGGCACGACCGCCGCAGCGGCCGGGACGGTGAAGTGACCGGAGACGCCGGACGGCAGGGCGGCCACGTGCTCGTGCTCCTGTGCGCGGGCCGCCTCGGGCTTCCCCTGCGGCTCACCGCCCTCGGGAGCCTCGGCCTTCGGGCCTTCGCCCCGCGGGGGGTTCGCGGCGCGCGCCATGCGGTCGAGCGCGGCGTTGGCCCGCAGATAGAGCACCGGGGACGTCACCGGTGCGCCGGCCGACGTGGCGCGCTGCGCCGGGACCAGCTCTGCGGCGGGTGCCGGGGAGGCGGCCGCGGGCAGCGCACGCGCCGGGGCCGAGGCCTCTATCGCGAGCTGCCTGCGACCCTCCAGGGCGGTGGCCCGCTCCGTCTCCGCGGTCGCGTAGCGCCGCAGCAGAGCCGCGTGCTCGTTGCGCAGGGCCGCCAGCTCCGTGCGCTTGGCGCGCAGCTTCGCCTCCATCTTGAAGCGCAGCTCACGCGACTCCTCGAGGTCGGTCTCGAGTTCGGCGACCCGCTCGTCGTGGTGCCACTCGTCGCTCGCCCGCGACCGGTTCAGATCGGCGACGCGCTTGCCCGCGAGCCGGTCCCAGCGGCGCATGACGACCGCGCCCACCACGGCGGCGCAGGCGGCGGCACCGGCCAGGCCGCGCAGCACGAGGGGCTCCGCGGTCAGCCAGGCGCCGGCCGCGCAGACGAGCGGGACGCCTGCGATCGCCGAGGGGGGAAGCAGCCTGTGCAGGGGTGGGGAATGGCGGTGACGTCCACGTGGCATGGCCAGAAACTTACCGCGCGTAGGCGAATCGTGGTGCCCCGGCAGCCAAAATCCCGTGGTCTTCTGTCCCGCCACTCCCCTTCACCCCTGAACTCGGCGCCTTTGCCGATCAGCTCCTCCGCGGACCGTTCAGTTCTTCAGGAGGCCCTTCGACTGGAGATACTCCTTGGCCACATCGGCTTCCTTCTGGCGTTCCGCGTCGACCTTCCGGTTGAGCTCGACGAGATCGTCGGTCGTCAGCGTCTTGGTCAGCTTCCCGAGTGCGGCGGCTATCTCCTTGTCGCCCGCGTCCTTGCTGTTCACGACCGGAACGATGTTGTCAGCGTTCTGGAGCTTCTTGTCGTCCTCCAGGAGCACCAGGCCGAAGTTCTTCAGCGTGGCGTCCGTGGTGGTCGTCAGGACCAGCTGGTCCTCACCGTTCTTGACGGCCTGCTTGGCCTGCGTGGTGCCGACGCCCTTGGGGTCGATCCCGCTGACCTTGATGCCGTACGTCTTCTCGAGACCCGGGGCGCAGAAGGGCCGCTTCTCGCATTCGTCACCGGCCGCGATCTTGACCTTCTGGCCGGACTTGCCGAGGTCCGAAAGGGTCTTGAGGCTGTGCTGCTTCGCGTAATCCGCGCTCACCGCGAAGGCGTTCTGGTCGACGGCCTCTCCGGCGTCGAGCACGGTCAGTCCCTCGGGCCCGGCGAGTCCGCGCAGCGCGGTGACCGTCGCATCAAGATCACTTGAGGCGACGGGCTTGGCGTCCGCGCCGTTCTTCTTGAGATTGAGGAATTCCGCGAGCGTCGCCGCGTATTCGGGAACGACGTCGATCGCGCCCTTGGCGAGCTGCGGCTCGTAGATCTCGCGGTTCTCGACGGTCTTGACCGAGGCGGAGTATCCGGCGTCGGCGAGAACCTGCTTGTAGAGCTCCGCCATCACCTTCGACTCGGTGAACCCGGCGGCGCCGACGACGACCGTGCCCTTCTTGCCGCCGCCCGCCGAGCCCGAGTTCGCCTTGTCGCTCTTGCCGCCCTCCAGGCTGTCCCCGCCGCACGCGGTGAGCCCGGTGGTGAGCGCGCCGACGGCGACCGCCGCCACGGCGATCCTTCGCGTTCTGCTGTTCATCGTTGTCCACCCAATCGAAAGCCGGAATGCCGGAATGATCGAAAAGCCGTAACGAGATATCAAGTCGGCGTCCCGCCCGCCGGGGCGCCCGTCGGAGTGCCGTCCGCCGCGCCGCACCCGCCGGGATTCAGCCCGCCGCGCCGGAGCGGCCCTTCATCGGATTCAGCACCCGCCCCGCACCGGCCAGGACGCCCTCCACGAGCAGTGCGAGCAACGCCACCAGGACTGCACCGGCGACCACCTGAGGGGTGTCCTGGAGGTTGAACCCGGCCGTGATGATCCGCCCGAGCCCGCCCTTGCCCGCCATCGCGGCGAGCGTCGCCGTGGCGATCACCTGCACCGCCGCCAGCCGGATACCGGTCACGACCATCGGGTACGCCAGCGGGAGCTCGACGCGCCGGAACACCTGCCCCCCGCTCATCCCCATCCCCCGCGCCGCCTCCACGACGGCCCGGTCGACCTCACGCATCCCGATGTAGGCGTTGGTCAGCAGCGGCGGCACCGCGAACAGCACGAGCGCGATGAACGTCGGCAGGTCCCCGTGCCGGCCCAGCGGCGTCAGCGTGAGCAGGACGAGCACCGCGAGCGTGGGCACCGCACGGCCCGCGTTCGAGATGTTGACCGCGAGGCCGCCGCCCTTGCCGATGTGCCCGAGCCACAGCGCGAGCGGCAGGGCGATCAGGCAGGACACGGCCAGGGTGACGCCGCTGAAGTACAGGTGCTCGGCCAGGCGGTGCCACACCCCCTTGTCGCCCTGCCAGTTGGACTCCGTCGTCAGCCAGTCGTAGGCCCCCGATATCGCACTCATGCCGCCTGCGCCGCCTTCTCCGTACGTCGCTCCGCGTCGCCGGAGCCGCCACCCGCGCGGTCCGGACCGCCGGAGCGGTCCGTGCGTCTGCGTATCCGAGACGTCCCGGACGCGACGCGGGTCCAGGGGGTCAGCCACCGCTGGAGGCCGAGCAGCACCAGATCGGCGCCCACGGCGAGAAGCACGCACAGCACGGACGCCGTGAGCACCTGGGCCTTGAAGTCGCTGTCGAGACCGTCCATGATCAGCGTGCCCAGGCCGCCGTAGTCGACGATCGCTCCGACCGTCGTCAGCGCGACCGTGGAGACCGTGGCGATCCGCACGCCCGCGAGTATCGCGGGCAGCGCCAGCGGCAGTTCGACCTCCCACAGCAGCCGGACCGGCCCGTACCCCATGCCGCGGGCCGCTTCTCTCGCCTCGTCCGGCACGGCCTGGAGGCCCGCCAGGAAGTTCCGCACCAGGATCGTCAGCGTGTAGAGGACGAGTCCGGTGATCACGAGCGAGGCGGAGAGCCCGAACAGCGGGAGCAGCAGCGAGAACATGGCCAGCGACGGGATCGTGTAGAGCACCGTCGTCAGCCCGAGCACCGGGCCGGCGAAGGCGCGCCGGCGCCGGGCGAGGAGGGCCAGCGGGAAGGCGATCAGCACGCCGATCACGACGGAAGCGGCCGTGATGCCGATGTGCTGGACGACGGCGTCGACCAGCTCCTGCCTGCGGGTGCGCAGGTATTCCCCGCACACCCAGTCATTGGCCACCATGCAATTGGGACTGCTCACCCGCCCCGCCTCCCCCGAATCCCCGTACATATGTCTTGAAACCGCTCGCGCGAGCGCCTGATTCCGACTGCCGACGACCCTAGCCCCCACCACTGACAATCGCCGAGACTCCTCGTCACGACGCAACATGGCCTTCACACAGCGGCCGCCCACAGGCGGCGGCTGCCCGGCACAATGGGGACCCATGATCCGGTTCGAGCACGTCACCAAGCGCTACGCCGACGGGACAACGGCCGTCGACGACCTGTCCTTCGAGGTGAACGAGGGAGAACTCGTCACCCTCGTCGGCCCGTCGGGCTGCGGCAAGACCACCACGATGAAGATGGTCAACCGGCTCATCGAACCGAGCGAGGGCCGGATATTCCTCGACGGCGAGGACATATCCGGCATCGACCCGGTCCAACTCCGGCGCCGCATCGGCTATGTGATCCAGCAGGTCGGCCTCTTCCCGCACAAGACGGTCCTCGACAACACGGCGACCGTCCCGCACCTCCTCGGCGCCAAGCGCGCCAAGGCCCGCGAGCGCGCCGCCGAACTCCTCGACCTCGTCGGCCTCGACCCGCGCACCTTCGGCGACCGCTACCCCGACCAGCTCTCCGGCGGTCAGCGCCAACGTGTCGGCGTGGCAAGGGCGTTGGCGGCGGATCCGCCCGTACTCCTGATGGACGAGCCGTTCGGCGCGGTCGACCCCGTCGTGCGCGAACACCTGCAGAACGAGTTCCTGCGCCTCCAGCAGGCCGTGCGCAAGACGGTCCTGTTCGTCACGCACGACATCGAGGAGGCCGTCCGGCTCGGCGACCGGATCGCCGTGTACGGGCAGGGCCGGATCGAGCAGTTCGACACCCCGTCGACCGTCCTGGGCGCGCCCGCGAACGACTACGTGGCCGACTTCGTCGGCGCGGACCGCGGCCTCAAGCGTCTGTCCGTCACACCCATCGAGGAGAGCGACCTGGAGCAGCCGCCGGTCGTGCATCTCGACGACCCGCTGCCGGCGAGGCTCGACGCCCCCTGGGCGGTGGTCCTCGACGGCGACAACAACCTGCACGGCTGGATCTCCGCGGAGCACGCGCGCGTGCAGAGTGGCACGGTCCGCGAGCACGCCCGCCGCATGGAGGCGTGGCTGCCCGTCGGCGCCTCCCTCAAGCAGGCGTTCGCCACGATGCTCCAGCACGACGCGGGCTGGATCGCCGTCATCGACGAGCACAGCGAGGGTCGCTTCCTCGGCGTCCTCACCCCGGCGCGGCTGCACGAGGCGCTGCGCCGCTCCACGGCGGCGGACGCCCGGGACATCCCGCGCGCGGAGGTCGAACTGGAGACGGTGACGGGGGCCTGAGGGCGCGTGAGCCCCAGAGCGTGAGGCCCGATGCCGTCGGCCCCCCCTACGCCGTGATGCGCGCGCTCAGCCACGCCAGCGTGGCCGGGATCTCGCGGCGCCAGGTGTTGAAGTTGTGGCCGCCGCTGTCCAGGACGATCGACGAGATCCCGGTGGGCGGCTTCACCTCGCGGATGAACCTCATCGTGTTCCCGTAGTTGCTCTCGCCGTGCTTGCTCGTGGTGACCAGCAACGACGTGGCGGGCGGCTTCCCGTGTTCCAGGGTCCACATCAGGTCGGCGCGCCGCTCCAGCGTCTCGTCGCCGTGGAACAGGTCGCCCGTGGTGGGGTCGGTCGGCGACTTGTAGTACGCGGACAGGCCCGCCCCCGCGCCGTAGAGACGGGGGTGGTGGACGGCGAGCTTCAGGGCGCAGTAGCCGCCCGTGGAGTCGCCCACGATGCCCCAGCCGCCCGGCCTCTTGTTGACCCTGTAGTGCGCCGAGATGATCCGGGGCAGGTCCTGGGCGAAGAACGTCTCCGTCTGCGGGCCGTTCGGCACGTCCACGCACTCCGTGTCCCGCGGCGGCGCCACGGTCGGGCGCATCATCACCAGGATCATCGGCCGCATGGCGCCCGCCCTGGCCTGCTCGTGGGCGGTGGTCGGGTAGTGCAGCCCCTTGATGAGCGCCTCGGCGGTGCCGGGGTAGCCGGTCAGGACGACCGAGGCGGGGAAAGTACGGGTCTTGTGGCGGCCCTTGAAGTATTCGGGTGGCAGATAGACGTACGCGGAGGTGGCGATGTGCGAGCGCTTCCCGACGATGTCGACCTTCTGGATCTGGCCGCCGACTTCGGGCCGTGAGCCGCCGGGCACGTTCACGGCCCGCGTGCCGAGCACCTGCAGTGGCCCCCGGGTGCCGACCGCTCCGAGGTCGGCCACCACGCCCTGCCCCTGCTCCCGCCCGAGGAGGTCGTCCCACGAGGCGTAGAACCCGAACGCCTGGTTGACGGCCAGTCCGGCCGAGAGGAACAGCGCGAGCTGCGTCGCGAACAGCAGGCCCACCCGCCCGGCGACGGATCCCCAGGTGCGGCGCGCCAGGCGTGGCCACAGCCAGACCGTCCCGGCGAAGAGGAGCACGGCCAGAAAGACCGCAAGCGCAAGGACCTTGCTGCTCGTGAGACCCATCGTGCTGTACCCGCCTGCGCTTTCTGGCTTACTGAGCCTTTTCCGCCGGTTTACCTGGCCGAGTGAACCCGCCTCCCACAAGTCCCGTCCTAGAGGGCGCAATGTGACCGGATGCCGGAATTGAGGCCGGCTTCGAGCCCTCTCGCGGAACTACGGGATGCGATGTCTGTCAGGATAGATGCCGATATGCCAGGCGGGGTTCCGAGCAGGACGCGGCACCTTCGCCGGATACTGCGCGGCCCCCGGCCCGAGGCCGTCCCCGTCCTGATCGCCCGCGCCTGCGTCGTCCTCGGACTCCTCGACGTCGCGGCGGGCGTCTTCCCGCGGTTCCGGCACAGCCGCATGCACGCGCTGGCCGAGGTCCTGCCCGGCGCCCTCGGCCCGTTCGCGGCCGCGCTCGCCATCAGTACGGGTGTCCTGCTGCTCCTCGTCGCGCACGGGCTGCGCCGCCGCAAGCGGCGGGCCTGGCGCGCGGCCGTGGTGCTCCTGCCGCTCGGCGCGCTCGCGCAGTTCGCGTACCGGCACTCCCTGTTCGGTGTGCTGATCCCGCTCGTGCTCCTCACGCTGCTGCTGCGCCACCGGAGTGAGTTCGCGGCGCTGCCCGACCCGCGCAGCCGCTGGCGGGCGCTCGCGAACTTCGTGCTCATGGGCGCCGGTTCCCTCGTCATCGGCCTCGCCATCGTCAGCGCCCACCCCGAGAAGCTGGTGGGCGACCCGAGCCTGTCCGACCGTCTGGAACACGTCCTGTACGGCCTGTTCGGCATGGACGGACCCGTCGACTACGCGGGCCGCACCTCCTGGACCGTGGCCTGCTCGCTCGGCGCGCTCGGCCTGCTCACCGCGCTGACGACCGTCTATCTGGCGTTCCGCCCCGAACACCCGGCCGCACGCCTCACCGAGGACGACGAGGCACGGCTGCGCACCCTCCTGGACAAGCACGGCGCCCGCGACTCCCTCGGCCATTTCGCGCTCCGCCGCGACAAGGGGGTCGCCTTCTCGCCCAGCGGCAAGGCGGCCGTCTGCTACCGCGTCGTGTCGGGCGTGATGCTCGCGAGCGGCGACCCCGTCGGGGACGTGGAGGCGTGGCCCGGAGCCATCGAACGGTTCATGGACGAGGCCAAGGCCCACTCATGGACCCCCGCCGTCATGGGCTGCTCCGAGACGGGCGGCGAGGTCTGGACCCGCGAGACCGGCCTCGGCGCACTCGAACTGGGCGACGAGGCGGTGGTGGACACCGCGGATTTCTCCCTGGCCGGGCGTGCGATGCGCAACGTACGCCAGATGGTCAAGAGGATCGCGCGCAATGGCTACGAGAACCGGGTGCGGCGCATCCGTGACCTCGGCGGCCAGGAACTGGAGCGGATCCGCCGCGCAGCCGACGACTGGCGCGCACCGATACCGAACGCGGCTTCTCCATGGCGCTCGGCCGCATCGGCGACGCGGCGGACGGCGACTGCCTGGTCGCCACGGCTCACAAGGCCGACGGCCCGGCCGGCCCGCACGGCGACCTGAAGGCCGTACTCCACTTCGTTCCGTGGGGCACCGACGGCGTCTCCCTCGACCTGATGCGCCGCGACCGCGCCGCCGACCCCGGGCACGACAGCACGCACGACGGAGGCCGGCGCAGGGTGCGGGCCGCCTGAGGCCCGTCCGCAGTCCGGCCGTGGCACGGCCATCGGGCCGCCGGGCCTAGGCTTGAAGGCATGAGCACGTCGCAGGGCCGTCGCGGCCACGTCACAGGCCTTCCCGAATGGGACCGCTGCGCGGTCATGGGAGTCGTCAATGTGACGCCCGATTCCTTCTCCGACGGCGGCCGCTGGTTCGACACGACGGCCGCCGTGAAACACGGCCTCGACCTGGTCGCACAGGGCGCCGACCTGATCGACGTCGGCGGTGAGTCGACCCGCCCCGGCGCCACCCGCGTCGACGAGGACGAGGAGCTCAAGCGCGTCATCCCCGTCGTGCGGGGCCTGTCCTCCGAGGGCGTCGCCGTGTCCGTGGACACGATGCGCGCCTCGGTGGCCGAGCGCTCCCTGGCGGCCGGTGCCTCCCTCGTCAACGACGTCAGCGGCGGCCTCGCCGACCCGGCGATGATCCCCGCCGTCGCCGCGGCGGGCGCCCCCTTCGTCGTCATGCACTGGCGCGGCTTCCTGGAGGGAGGCAACGTCAAGGGCACGTACGAGGACGTGGTCTCCGAAGTCGTCGCCGAGCTCCACGCGCGCGTGGAGGCCGTCGTCGAGGGCGGCATCGCCTCCGAGCGCATCGTCGTCGACCCGGGCCTCGGCTTCTCCAAGGAGGCCTCCCACGACCTGAAGCTCCTGGCCCACCTGGAGGAGCTGCGCGCGCTCGGCCACCCCCTGCTGGTCGCCGCGTCCCGCAAGCGGTTCCTCGGCCATGTCCTGGCCGGCGAGCAGGGCGCCCCGCCCCCGGCGCGCGAGCGCGACGCCGCCACGGCCGCCGTCTCCGCCATCGCGGCCCACCAGGGCGCCTGGGCCGTCCGCGTCCACGAGGTCCGCGCGACGGCCGACGCGGTCCGTGTCGCCCGCGCCGTAGAGGGAGCCCAGTGACCCCACCGAGGGAGCCCGACGAGCCGCGCGGTGCGGCAGGCCGGCGCACCGACGCGGAGGCCGTGGACAGCGCCAACCGCGCCTTCTACGAGGCTCTGGAGCGAGCAGACTTCGAACTGCTGACGGCGCTCTGGCTCGCCCCCGAGGACGTCTCGTACAGCGAGGAGTCCGACGAGGCCGAGGACACATCCATCAGCTGCGTGCACCCCGGCTGGCCCGTACTCACCGGCCGCGGCGAGGTTCTGCGCTCGTACGCGCTGATCATGGCGAACACCGAGTACATCCAGTTCTTCCTCACGGATGTGCACATCAGCATCGTCGCCGACACCGCTCTGATCACCTGCACCGAGAACATCCTCAGCGGCGGCCCGGCCCCCGCGGAGGGCGACGAACTCGGCCCGCTCGTCGGCCAGCGCGTCGTCGCCACGAATGTGTTCCGTCGCACACGTGACGGCTGGAAACTGTGGTCGCACCACGCGTCGCCCGTACTCGCCGAGTCCGAAACCGAGGGCGACGACCGCGAAGAAAGCGACGAGACACCCTCCTGAGTGGCTCCTGACGGGGTAGGCGGGTCCACGTGGGACCCACGGGATTGCCGGAGCGCGCTGGTGGGTAGGGGCGGCTACCAGCGGTGGGCCGCCCTGTCCATAGCCCCCGCGGGCGAGCGCTGTCGGTGCCCGCAGGTAGATTCGATCGAGGCTGGTGTGCCGACCGCACTCGGTACGAACCCGCCGCTACCGACGATTGCAGGAGTGATTCGCGTGGATCGTGTCGCGCTGCGCGGCCTCAAGGCCCGCGGGCACCATGGCGTCTTCCCCAAGGAGCGCGAGGAAGGCCAGACCTTCATCGTGGACCTGGTGCTCGGACTGGACACACGCGCGGCCGCGGCCGACGACGACCTGGCGAAGACCGTGCACTACGGCATCGTGGCGGAGGAGGTCGTGACCGTCGTCGAAGGCGATCCGGTCGATCTCATCGAGACGCTCGCCGAGCGCATCGCCGGGACGTGCCTGAAGCACGAAGGAGTCCTGGAGGTCGAGGTCTGCGTCCACAAGCCGGACGCCCCGATCACCGTCCCCTTCGACGATGTGACCGTCACCATCACCCGGAGCCGAGTATGACTGCATCTTTCACCGAGGGCCCCAGCGACCCGACCGTACAGCCGGTGCCCGCCTCCGTGGTGGAACAGGTGGACGCGGCCGACAGCACACTCTCCAACCCCAAGAACGCGGTGATCGCCCTCGGCTCGAATCTGGGGAACCGCCTCGAGACGATCCAGGGCGCCATCGACGCCCTGGAGGACACCCCCGGCGTCCGCGTCAAAGCCGTCTCGCCCGTCTACGAGACCGAGCCGTGGGGCGTCGAGCCGGGCAGCCAGCCCGCGTATTTCAACGCGGTGATCGTGCTCCGCACGACCCTGCCCCCGTCCTCCCTCCTGGAGCGGGCGCACGCCGTCGAGGAGGCCTTCCACCGCGTCCGTGACGAGCGCTGGGGTGCCCGCACCATCGACGTCGACATCGTCACGTACGCCGACGTCGTCTCCGACGACCCGGTCCTCACGCTCCCTCACCCCCGCGCGCACCAGCGGGCCTTCGTCCTCGCCCCCTGGTTCGACGTGGAGCCCGAGGCGCAACTGCCGGGCCACGGACCCGTGGCCGAGCTGCTCGCCGCGGTCACCCGCGAAGGCGTCGCGCCGCGCGCCGACCTGGAACTCCAGCTGCCCGAATAGTCGTTAGGGTCATGCGGGCACACGAAGACAGCGCGGGGACTGAGGGGCGACCACCGGAATGAAGCAACTGCGCATCAGGACACTGGCCGGCCTCTTCCTGGTCGCCGGTGTACTGAGCTGGGCGGGCGCCCGACTGTGGGACTCGATCGGCACGCTGCCGCGGGTCCCGCTGGCGGCGCCCATCGTCCTCGCCGTGATCGCCGTCATCCTGCTGGCGACCGCGCTCTCCATCCGGGCCCGGCTGCGCGCCCAGCGCGAGCGGAGCCCCGACGCCAAGGGAGTCGACCCGCTGATGGCGGCCCGCGCCCTCGTCTTCGGCCAGGCCAGCGCGCTGGTGGCCGCGCTGGTCGCGGGGATGTACGGCGGCACGGGCGCGTTCCTGCTCGAACACCTCGATGTCCCGGCCCGCCGCGACCAGGCCATCTACGCCGGCTTCTCGGTCCTCACCGGCATCGCCGTGATAGCGGCCGCCCTCTTCCTGGAGCGCGTCTGCAAGCTCCCGGAGGACGACGACGAGGACCACAGCGGGGCCGCACCGGCGGCCTGACCAGCCGGGGGGCCGGCCGCGCGCCTGCCGGGGCTCAGCGCGCGATGATGAGGCTCATCGCCTCGTTGCGCGTCGCCGGGTCGCGCAGCTGGCCGCGCACCGCGGACGTGATGGTCTTCGCGCCCTGCTTGCGCACCCCGCGCATCGTCATGCACATGTGCTCGCACTCGACGACCACGATCACGCCGCGCGGCTCCAGGATCTCCATCAGGGAGTCGGCGATCTGCGTGGTCAGACGCTCCTGCACCTGCGGGCGCCGGGCGTAGACGTCCACGAGGCGGGCCAGCTTCGACAGGCCGGTGATCTTGCCGTCTATCGACGGGATGTAGCCGACGTGGGCGACGCCGATGAACGGCACCAGATGGTGCTCACAGCTGCTCTGGACCTCGATGTCCTTCACCAGGACCATCTCGTCGTGACCGAGGTCGAACGTCGTCGTCAGAACGTCCTCGGGCTTCTGCCACAGGCCCCCGAATATTTCCTTGTACGCCCGCGCCACCCGTGCCGGCGTCTGCTTGAGGCCCTCACGGTCCGGGTCCTCCCCGACCGCGATGAGCAGCTCGCGCACGGCGTTCTCGGCCCGCTTCTCGTCGAACTCGCCGATCGGACCCTCGCCGTCCAGCGTCACCGGGTCGGTCATCTGTGCCTCTTCCTTGAACAAAGAACCGCGTCCCCCACACCGTAAGGCGTGGGGGACGCGGTTATCCATTCCGGGGTGATCAGACCTCGGGGCTGTCCGTCGGAGCGATCTCCAGCCCGGACTCGACGCCCGTTGCCGCGCCGTTCGAACCGTTCGTCAGTGACAGCTCCCTGGGGGAGAGCACCGGCGGGCGGGTCGACGGAGTACGGCGGGAGGAACCGGTCCACGCGGGGCGGGCCGGGCGCTTCACGATCGGAGCGAAGATCTCGGCGATCTGCTCCTTGTTCAGCGTTTCCTTCTCCAGGAGCGCGAGGACCAGGTTGTCGAGAACGTCTCGGTTCTCGACGAGGATCTCCCAGGCCTCGTTGTGCGCGGTCTCGATGAGCTTCTTGACCTCTTCGTCGACGAGCGCGGCAACCTCTTCCGAGTAGTCGCGCTGGTGCGCCATCTCCCGGCCGAGGAACGGCTCGGTGTTGTCGCCGCCGAACTTGATCGCGCCGAGCCGCTCGGTCATGCCGTACTGCGTGACCATGGCCCGCGCGGTCGTGGTCGCCTTCTCGATGTCGTTCGCCGCGCCCGTGGTCGGGTCGTGGAAGACCAGCTCCTCGGCCGCGCGCCCGCCCAGCATGTACGCGAGCTGGTCGAGCATCTCGTTCCGCGTGGTGGAGTACTTGTCCTCGTCGGGCAGGACCATCGTGTAACCGAGGGCCCGTCCACGGGACAGGATCGTGATCTTGTGCACCGGGTCGGAGTTGGGCGAAGCCGCCGCGACCAGGGCGTGTCCGCCCTCGTGGTACGCGGTGATCTTCTTCTCCTTGTCGGACATGATCCGGGTCCGCTTCTGCGGGCCCGCCACTACGCGGTCGATCGCCTCGTCCAGCATCGAGTTGTCGACGAGCTTGAGGTCGCTGCGCGCCGTGAGGAGCGCCGCTTCGTTCAGCACGTTCGCCAGGTCGGCGCCGGTGAAGCCCGGGGTACGCCGGGCGACGGCGGACAGATCGACATCGGGTGCGACCGGCTTGCCCTTCTGGTGAACCTTGAGGATCTCCAGACGGCCCTGCATGTCCGGGCGGTCGACCGCGATCTGGCGGTCGAAACGTCCCGGGCGCAGCAGCGCCGGGTCGAGGATGTCGGGCCGGTTCGTGGCGGCGATCAGGATGACGCCGCCCTTCACGTCGAAGCCGTCCATCTCGACGAGCAGCTGGTTGAGCGTCTGCTCGCGCTCGTCGTGACCGCCGCCGAGACCCGCACCGCGGTGCCGACCGACGGCGTCGATCTCGTCGACGAAGACGATCGCCGGGGCGTTCGCCTTGGCCTGCTCGAACAGGTCACGGACTCGGGAGGCACCGACACCGACGAACATCTCGACGAAGTCGGAACCCGAGATCGAGTAGAAGGGGACCCCCGCCTCACCGGCGACGGCGCGCGCGAGCAGCGTCTTACCGGTTCCGGGCGGGCCGTAGAGCAGCACACCCTTGGGGATCTTGGCGCCGACGGCCTGGAACTTCGCCGGCTCCTGGAGGAACTCCTTGATCTCGTGGAGCTCCTCGACGGCCTCGTCCGAGCCCGCCACATCGGCGAACGTCGTCTTCGGGGTGTCCTTGGTGATGAGCTTCGCCTTGGACTTCCCGAACTGCATGACTCGGGAGCCGCCGCCCTGCATCTGATTCATCAGGAACAGGAAGACGACGACGATCAGGACGAAGGGGAGCAGGGAGAGCAGGATCCCCACGAAGGCGTTCTGCTTCGTCGGGGCGACGGTGTACCCGTCGGGGATCTGCTTGTCCTCGAACTTGGCCTGCAGATCCTTGGCCACATCGACGCCCTGGTCGCCGATGTAGCTCGCCTGGATCTTGCTGCTGCCCTGGACCTTCTGGTCGTTCTTGAGCTCGACCTTGATGTTGTTTTCGTCGCCGGTGGTCAGCTTGGCCGACTGCACCTTGTTGTCGTTGATGGCCTGAATGACCTGGCCGGTGTCCACCGTCTTGTAGCCACCGGACGAACCGACGACCTGCATCAACACGACCACGGCAAGGACGGCCAGCACGATCCACATGACCGGCCCACGGAAGTATCGCTTCACGTCCATCCATACGGAGCGATGACGCCCCGTCCCTCCTGCCATAGTGAGTTTGATAAAGGCTGTTTTGAAGACTGTTCTTCGGACGGTACCCCAGCATTGTCACCCGAAGCCGCAGCGGGCGACTGGGAATCTCGCCTACGCATGCTCCAACGGCGGGGAACCCGCAGGGGTTCCCGACCGTCTCACATCGCTTCGGCGACGGTTCAGCCGCCGTAGACGTGCGGGGCCAGAGTGCCGACGAACGGCAGGTTCCGGTACTTCTCCGCGTAGTCCAGGCCGTACCCGACGACGAACTCGTTCGGGATCTCGAACCCGGTCCACTTCACGTCGATGGCCACCTTCGCCGCCTCCGGCTTGCGCAGCAGCGTGCAGACCTCGAGGCTCGCGGGCTCGCGGGTGCCGAGGTTGGTGAGCAGCCACGACAGCGTCAGGCCGGAGTCGATGATGTCCTCGACGATCAGGACGTGCTTGCCCTTGATGTCGGTGTCGAGGTCCTTGAGGATCCGCACGACGCCGGACGACTGGGTGCCCGCGCCGTACGAGGACACTGCCATCCAGTCCATCGTGACGGGGGTGGACAGCGCACGCGCCAGGTCCGCCATGACCATCACGGCGCCCTTGAGGACACCGACGATCAGCAGGTCCTTGCCCGCGTATTCCGCATCGATCTTCGCGGCCAGCTCTGCCAGCTTCGCGTCGATCTCTTCCTTGGTGATGAGTACCGACTGGAGGTCGGTGCCCATGTCTTTCGCGTCCACCCGCATCACTTTCGGTCGTCCCACCGGCCGCTCAAGGACTCTCGTCCCGCGTCAGCCTTGCCGGATGACCAGTCTGCCACCCTGCCGCTGAGCCACGACCTTGCCGGGGAGGTTGATCTCCCCCTGGCCGCGCCAGCCGGTGATCAGACGGTCGACCTCTTCGATGTGCCGGGCGAACAGAGCGCCCGCCGGAGCGCCGGCCTCGATGGCCGCGCGGCGCAGTACACGGCGGCGTACGGCGGGCGGCAGCGCGTAGAGCTTGGCGCACTCCAGGAGCCCTGCGGGGTCCCGCACCACGGCTTCGGCCTGCGCGGCCCACGTGTCCAGGGCGTCGGCGTCGTCCCGGGACAACTGGGCCGTACGGGCGAGCGCCTCGACGACACCCTTGCCGAGCGCCTTCTCCAGGGCGGGCAGCCCCTCGTGGCGCAGCCGGGAGCGCGTGTACGCCGGATCGGTGTTGTGGGGGTCGTCCCAGACGGGCAGCGACTGGGCCATGCACGCCTTGCGGGCGGTCTGGCGGTCGAGGCGGAGGAAGGGCCTGCGGTAACGGCCGTCGACCCCCGAGGTCGCGGCCATTCCCGACAGGGAACGGATACCCGAGCCGCGGGCGAGGCCGAGCAGGACCGTCTCTGCCTGGTCGTCGCGGGTGTGGCCGAGCAGGATCGCGGCGGCGCCGTGGCGTTCCGCGGCGGCGTCGAGCGCGGCGTATCTGGCGTCCCTCGCCGCGGCTTCGGGTCCGCCGTCGCGGCCGACCTGCACGACCGCGGACTCGACGGGGTCGAGGCGCAGGGCGGTGAGCCGCGCGACGACTTCGGCGGCGCGGAGATCGGAGCCGGGCTGCAGACCGTGGTCCACGGTCACGCCACCGGCGCGGATGCCGAGCTTGGGGGCCTCGAAGGCGAGTGCGGAGGCGAGCGCCATGGAGTCGGCACCCCCGGAGCAGGCAACCAGCACCAGGGGCGGGGTGCGCGGGGCTTTTGGCGCCCTGCGGGGGGCGCTGTGGTCGTTGAGTACGTCGTGGAGTACGCGGCGGACCGCCAGGCGTATCGCCGCGACCGCAGGATGGGGACCCATGTCCGGTTCCCTTCATGAAATTTTCGGTGGGGGTGTGGCTCGGACAGTGACTCAACAGCGACTCGTCGATATCAGTCACTCAGAGTGTGTCGATGGTGACAGAGCCGAGCCGTTCCCCGAGCATTGCACGCCTACCCACGGCCCACGGTCCCTCGGATGGGTGATTACGGGGGCGTTCTCCTGCCGTTGGCCGTATTTGTTTCACGACCCTGCCTTACGGTGCACCCTCGGACTTGCGGTGCACCCGCGCGACCCAGTCCGCCGGTTTGGTGATCTCCGCCTTGGTAGGGAGCGTGTTCGGCGATGTCCATACGCGATTGAATCCGTCCATACCCACCTCGTTCACCACGGTCCTCACGAATCGCTCGCCGTCGCGGTACTGGCGCAGCTTGGCGTCGAGGCCCAGGAGCTTGCGCAGCGCCAGGTCCAGGCGGGACGCGCCCTTCTGGCGGCGCTCCTTGAACTTCTCCCTGATCTCGCCCACCGACGGCACCACCGCGGGCCCGACCCCGTCCATCACGAAGTCCGCGTGCCCTTCGAGCAGTGA
The DNA here is from genome assembly GCF_055760475.1 of Streptomyces sp. DS1-CR2. Classification (NCBI taxonomy): domain Bacteria; kingdom Bacillati; phylum Actinomycetota; class Actinomycetes; order Kitasatosporales; family Streptomycetaceae; genus Streptomyces; species Streptomyces sp. DS1-CR2. The sequence continues at coordinate 4,992,723 of NZ_CM147085.1, read as the reverse complement.
CATCACGGCCGTGAGCCGGGCGAGGATCTCGCGCTGGGCCGGGGACTGCACGAGCTCGACCAGGGAACGCCCGCCGTCGTCGCCCTCGCCCCGCTCGCCCTCGGGGCGCGCGCCCGCCAGAGACTGGGCGGCCTCCCGAATGCGCTCCAGGAACGTCATGGGGTCGACATCGGTCTCGGCGAGGAATGACTGGATCTCGCCCTCGAGGTGGTCGCGCAGCCAGGGCACGGCCGTGAACTGCGTGCGGTGCGTCTCCTCGTGCAGGCACACCCAGAGCCTGAAGTCGTGCGGGTCCACATCGAGTTCGCGCTCCACGTGCACGATGTTCGGCGCGACGAGGAGCAGTCTTCCGCCGCCGTTCGGCGCGGCCGGCAGGTCCCGGGTGGCGGGGGCGAAGGTCTCGTACTGCCCGAGGACTCGGGAGGACAGGAACGACAGCAGCATCCCGAGCTCGACGCCCGTGACCTTGCCGCCGACGGCGCCGAGGACCGCTCCGCCGGGGCCGGAGCCGCGCCGCTCCTCCATCTTGTCCAGGAGGGGCTTGAGGAGTTCCCTGAACCCCGCCACGTTCGCCCGGACCCAGCCGGGGCGGTCGACGACGAGGACGGGCGTGTCGTGCACCTCCTCGGTGGCCATCCGCGTGAACCCGCGGACATGTTCCTCGGAGGCCTTGGCGTGGCGGCGCAGCTCCGCGACGATCGCCCGCGCCTCGTCCCGGCTCACCTCCGGGCCCGGCCGCACGAGTCGGGTCGCGGTCGCCACCGCGAGATTCCAGTCGACCATCCCAGAAGCGCCACCGATGCTCGTCATGCGTCAACCGTACGTGCTCGGGTCCTGGTGCACAGGGCCTTGGCCCCGGACGGCGCCCGGGTTGTGCCCCCTAGGGGACGCGGCCGGGACGGGTCAGCGGCAGCCGCAGTTCGCGACCGTCGACGCGAGCCGGTCCAGGGCCGCCTGGGCCTGTCCCGGGTTCACCGTGCCGTCCGTCATGAACGCGAAGACCAGGAGCCGCCCGTCCGCGTCCACGACCGTGCCGGCCAGCGTGTTCACCCCGGTCAGCGTGCCGGTCTTGGCCCGTACGAGGCCGATGCCCGCCGCGTCGGCCTCGTCGGTGTAGCGCTTGCTCAGCGTGCCCGTGAAGCCGGCGACGGGCAGTCCGGTGAGGACGGGACGCAGCCCCGGGCGCTCCCGCTCGACGGCGTGGGCGAGAACCTGGGTGAGCAGGTCGGCGGAGACCTTGTCGGCGCGGTCGAGACCGCTGCCGTCCGCGAAGTGGCTTCCGGAGAGCGGGAGTCGAAGCTTTTCCAGCTCCTTGCGGATCCCCTCGCCCCCGCCCTCGAAGCTCGCGGTCCCGTCCGTGGCGAGGGCCACCTGGCGGGCCAGGGCCTCCGCGATGTCGTTGTCACTGTGCGTCAGCATGCGCTCGACCAGGGCCGATACGGGCGGCGACGACACCTTGGCCAGCTTCTCGGCGTCGCCCGAGGCATGGCGGGGGCCCGGCTCGCCCTTCGTCCTGATGCCGCGGTCGTGCAGCAGATCCGCGAACTTCCGCGCGGCGGCCGCGGCGGGGTCGGACTCGCGGGGAGCCGGACCGCTCGACGAGTCGTCCGTGCGCGCCTCGTCGGCCATGAGAGCGCTGACCGGCGCGATGTTCTCGTTCGGCCCGATGGGGTGCAGGAGCGGCCCCGAGTAGAGCGAGGTGTCGTAGGAGAGGGTGATCTCGTCCGTGTCCCGGCCCTTGAGCTCCTTGGCGGTGGCGTCGGCGAGGGCGCGCAGGCTCGCGTTCGGTCCTGCGTCCTTGCGGGCGGTGAGCGTGGGGTCGCCGCCGCCGACGAGGACGACCTCGTGCGAGTCGGGCTCGATGACGGTCTTCGTGTCGATGCGGTGGTCGGACCCCGGCATCGACAGGGCGGCGACGGCCGTGGCGAGCTTCGTGGTCGAGGCGGGAGTCAGTGCGTCGCCGGAGCTCCTGCCGTACAGCCGCTGACCGGTGGCCGCGTCGACGACGGCCGCGGTGCGCCGCTTGCCGAGGGCCGGGTCGTTCAGGAGCGGGTCGAGCACGTCGGCGAGCGCGCCCTTCGTGGGGCCGGGGACCGAGCCGCCCGGCGCCGCGAGCACCGCACGGGCGCTCGGGGCCGCGTCCGGCTCCCCGGAGCGCCCGTCGCGGCCGTGATCTGCGCCACCCCCGGCCTCCTGGGCGGCAGCCCGGCGCGCCTCCGCCGTACGCTGACCGCTGGAGTCCCACGGACCGGCCGAGGCCACCGCCACGGCCGAGAGCGCCAGGCCCAGGGTGGCAGCGCCCGCTGTGAGCTGCCAGGTCTTGACCTTCGTAAGCACCTTCACTGCCTGTGAAACTGCCTGCGAAGCCTTGAGCTCGGGCACCACGGACCAGCCCCTTTCGCGATCACACACCTGCGTGAGGGACACTTAACCACCAGTCGTATGTGTTGATCATGGAGGAGCCACCGGTGGAGTTCGACGTCACGATCGAGATTCCGAAGGGTTCGCGGAACAAGTACGAGGTGGACCACGAGACCGGTCGGATCCGCCTGGACCGTCGACTCTTCACCTCGACCAGTTACCCGGCCGACTACGGATTCGTCGAGAACACGCTCGGTGAGGACGGGGACCCGCTGGACGCGCTGGTCATCCTGGAGGAGCCGACCTTCCCCGGCTGCCTCATCAAGTGCCGCGCCATCGGCATGTTCCGTATGACGGACGAGGCCGGCGGCGACGACAAGCTGCTGTGCGTCCCCGCCTCGGACCCCCGCGTGGAGCACCTGCGGGACATCCACCACGTCTCCGAGTTCGACCGCCTGGAGATCCAGCACTTCTTCGAGGTCTACAAGGACCTGGAGCCCGGCAAGTCCGTCGAGGGCGCCGACTGGGTCGGCCGCACCGAGGCCGAGGCCGAGATCGAGCGGTCCTACAAGCGCTTCAAGGACGAGGGCGGTCACTGACCTCCCCCGCCACGCACGGGCCGTCCGACTCCTTCGGGGGCGGGGCGGCCCGTTCGCGTATCTGTGCTCATACTGAGGCGTACGGGAGGTGCGCAAGCGTCATACGAAGGGCGAGTTGGTGACGGAGCGGGAGCCGGAGGCGGCCGAAGACCGCAAACCGCAGTCGGACGAGGCACGCAGCGCCTTCACCCCGCCGCAGGGAGTGGTGCCGCAGACCCCGGTGCCCGAGCAGGACGAGTCGCAGACGACGTCCGAGTTCGCGCTCCCGGACGGGTTCAGCACACCGGCCGCCGCGCCCGCCGAGACCAGCGGTTCGGCCTTCACTCCCCCGCAGACCTACAGCTCCCGGCACGCGCCCCCCGCGTTCACCCCCGCGCACGGCATCCCCATGGTCAAACTGACCAAGGAGGCGCCCTGGCAGGACCGGATGCGCACGATGCTGCGCATGCCGGTCGCCGAGCGCCCGGCGGCCGAGCCTGTGCAGAAGCACGACGAGGAGGGGCCGGCCGTTCCGCGCGTCCTCGACCTGACCCTGCGTATCGGCGAGCTGCTCCTCGCGGGCGGTGAGGGCGCCGAGGACGTGGAGGCGGCGATGTTCGCCGTGTGCCGCTCCTACGGCCTCGACCGCTGCGAGCCGACGGTGACGTTCACGCTGTTGTCGATCTCGTACCAGCCGTCCCTGGTCGACGACCCGGTGACCTCCTCGCGCACCGTGCGCCGGCGCGGCACCGACTACACGCGCCTCGCGGCCGTGTTCCAGCTGGTGTACGACATCAGCGACGCGGAGGTCGACGTCTCCCTGGAGGAGGCCTACCGGCGCCTCGCCGAGATCCGCCGCAACCGCCACCCCTACCCGGGCTGGGTGCTCTCCGCGGCGACCGGGCTCCTCGCGGGCGGCGCCTCGATCCTCGTCGGCGGTGACCTGATCGTCTTCGTCGCGGCGGCGCTCGGCGCGATCCTCGGCGACCGGCTGGCCTGGCTGTGCGCCGGGCGCGGTCTGCCGGAGTTCTACCAGTTCACCGTCGCCGCGATGCCGCCCGCCGCCATAGGGATCCTGCTGACCCTCGCGCACAACCTCGTGGACGTACGCGCCTCCGCGGTGATCACCGGTGGGCTGTTCGCGCTGCTGCCGGGGCGGGCCCTCGTGGCGGGCGTGCAGGACGGCCTGACCGGCTACTACATCACCGCGGCCGCGCGCCTGCTCGAAGTCATGTACTTCTTCGTCGGCATCGTCATCGGCGTCCTGGTCGTGCTCTATCTCGGCGTGCAGCTGCACGCGCAGCTGAACCCGGAAGCGGCCCTCCAGGTCCTCGACCGCCCCTACTGGCAGATCGCGGCCTCGATGGCGCTCTCGCTCGCCTTCGCCATCCTGCTCCAGCAGGAACGCTCCACCGTGCTCGCGGTGACACTGAACGGCGGTGTGGCGTGGGTCGTGTACGGGGCCATGCACGTCGTCGGCGGGATCTCGCCGGTCGCCTCGACGGCGGCGGCGGCCGGGCTCGTCGGCCTGTTCGGGCAGCTCTTCTCGCGTTACCGGTTCGCGTCCGCGCTGCCGTACGTGACGGCGGCGATCGGGCCGCTGCTGCCGGGTTCCGCGACGTACTTCGGTCTCCTTGCCATCGCGCAGAACGACGTGGACGCGGGCCTGGTGTCGCTCACGAAGGCGGCGGCTCTCGCCATGGCCATCGCGATCGGGGTGAACCTCGGGTCCGAGATCGCGCGGCTGTTCCTGCGCTCGCCCGGCGCGGAAGGGCGCCGGGCGGCGAAGCGGACCCGAGGCTTCTAGGGCCCGCCTTCCATGCAAAAGGGGCCGTGGCGTTCTAGCGCTTCGCGTGGCGGCCGCGCTGGCCCGGCGCCGGCGTCTGCGGCTGGGGCGTCGACGCCGCGGCCTTCTTCGACTTGCTGCGCGCCCGCAGGAACTCGATCGCGATGGGGACCACCGAGATCAGGACGATCAGGATCAGGATCGCCTCGATGTTCTTGTGGACGAACTCGATGTTGCCCAGCCAGGAGCCGAGGAGCGTGACGCCCGCGCCCCAGAGCACGCCGCCGATGATGTTGAACGTGATGAACGAGCGGTACTTCATGCCGCTGACGCCCGCGATGATCGGCGTGAACGTACGCACGATGGGCACGAAGCGCGCCAGGACCAGGGACTTCGGGCCGTACTTCTCGAAGAACTCGTGGGCCTTGACCACGTTCTCCTGCTTGAAGAGGCGGGAGTCCGGGCGGTTGAACAGCGAGGGGCCGACCTTCTTGCCGAAGAGGTAACCCGCCTGGTCACCGAGGATCGCGGCGACGCAGATCAGACCGACGGCACCCCACAGGGGGAAGTCCAGCGTGCCGGCGGTGATCAGCAGTCCGCACGTGAACAGCAGGGAGTCGCCCGGCAGGAAGAAGCCGATGAGCAGGCCGGACTCCGCGAACACGATCAGGAGCAGGCCCCAGATGCCGAACGTGTTGAGCAGGTGGTCCGGGTCCAGCCAGCTTGGTCCGAGAGCAAGCGTCGTCACGGTTCCGGACTCCTGAGGGGTGGTGAAGCAAGGGCAATGGCGGTGCAAAGTTATCAACGCCGGATGACGGCACCAGGTTCCAGCGGCCCTCTCAGGATGCACTGTGCGTCAACTGTGGCAAACCTGTGTGTATGGGTATCGAAGACTACGGCGGCGGCCAGAATCCGCAGACGGATGTGCTCGTCGTCACCACGAACGACGTGCCCGGCCACCGGGTGGAGAAGGTGATCGGCGAGGTCTTCGGTCTCACGGTCCGCTCCAGGCACCTCGGCAGCCAGATCGGCGCCGGCCTCAAATCGATGATCGGCGGCGAGCTGAAGGGCCTCACCAAGACACTGGTGGAGACCCGTAACCAGGCGATGGAGCGGCTCGTCGAGCAGGCCCGCTCCCGCGGCGCCAACGGGGTGCTGATGTTCCGCTTCGACGTCACCGAGGCGGCGGACGTGGGCACCGAGGTGTGCGCGTACGGCACGGCCGTGGTCCTGGCCCGGGAGTGACCCCGGGCCAGGCGCCCGTCAGGCGTGGCGGACGGCGTTGGCGAGGATCGCGTCGCGCAGATGTTCGGCGAGGCCCGGCCGCATGGACTCGTAGAACTCCTTGAAGCGTTCGTCGGCCACGTACATCTCGCCGAGCCCGCAGTGGGTCTCGAAGCCGCACTCGTAGAACCACTTGGTGATGTGCTGCCGGTGTTCCTCGGCCATGTCCATGGCCCGCTCACCGGTCGGGGGCTCGCCGGCCGCCATCAGGGAGTCGTAGCGCTCGCTCCAGTCCGCGACCTCGGCCTGCATCCGCTTCCAGTCGTCCTTGGTGTAACGGGCGGCGCGGCGCTGCGACTCGGCGTACGAGTCCGTGCCGCCCCAGCGCTCCCGCGCCTCGTCGGCGTACTGTTCCGGATCCTTGTCCCCGAAGACCTCGAACTTCTCCTCGGGCGTGAGGTTGATGCCCATCTTGCGTGCCTCCATGGCGTGTTCCACGGCCTCGGCCATCTTCTGGAGCTCGCCGATCCGGGCGGTCAGCAGTTCGTGCTGGCGGCGCAGATGCGCGCGCGGGTCCGCGTCCGGGTCGTCGAGAAGGGCCGCGACCTCGTCGAGGGGGAAGCCGAGTTCCCGGTAGAACAGGATCTGCTGGAGCCGGTCCAGGTCGGCGTCGCTGTAGCGCCGGTGACCCGCGCGACTGCGCCCGACCGGCGTGAGCAGGCCGATCTCGTCGTAGTGGTGCAACGTGCGCACCGTGACGCCGGCGAACCCGGCGACCTGCCCCACGGAGTAGCTCACGGCTCCAGCCCCCTCCCTGTCGTGTTCGGTACGGGTCCCAGCGTGCGGCCTCACGCCACGTGAGGTGCAAGCGGGAATTTCTCCGGGTGTTGTGCGGCTTTCGTCCGCTTATGGTGTGCCGGTGAGCACCGACGCGCAGGCCGAGCCCCAGGAGACCACCCCGGCACGGACGTTGCTGCCGCTGGTCGTCCCCGCGCTCGTCGTGGGCGTCGTGTGCAGCCTGCTGTTCCTCGGCGTGAGCGAGCTCGCCGAGCAGCTCCAGCACGTGCTGTGGGAGGACCTGCCCGACGCGCTCGGCATCGGCGGGTACTCCTCCGCCTGGATGATCGTCATGCTGACCGCGACCGGCATCCTCGTAGGCCTCGTCGTGTGGAAGGCGCCCGGTCACGCAGGGCCCGACCCGGCCACCGTCGGGCTCGAGAGCGACCCGCTGCCGCCCTATGTGCTGCCCGGGCTGCTCGTCGCGACCGCGCTGATGCTGGCCGGCGGGCCCAGCCTCGGCCCGGAGAACCCGATCATCGCGGCCAACGTCGGCCTCGCGTTCTGGCTCGGCTCGAAGGCCCTGCCCGCGATGCCCGCCGTCCTGTGGGGCACCCTGGCCGAGGCGGCTACGCTCGGCGCGCTGTTCGGCACGCCCGTCGCCGCCGCCCTCGTCATCTCCGAGGCCCTCGCGGGCAAGCCGATCAAGGGCTTGCTGTGGGACGCCCTGTTCGCGCCGCTCATCGCGGCGGCCACCGGCGCGCTGACCACGACCCTCGTCGGACATCCCAGCTTCGACCTCGGCCTGCCCGCCTTCCCCCGGCCGGGCTGGGGCGACCTCCTCTGCGTCCTGGTGGTCGCCTCCGCGGCCGCGGTCCTCGGCATGGCGGCCGTCTACGCCTTCCCTTACACGCACGCCGCGTTCGGACGCCTCAAGCACCCCATGCTGATGCTGCCCGTCGGCGGGCTCGTGCTCGGTCTGCTCGGCGCGCTCGGCGGACATCTCACGCTGTTCAAGGGCCTCCATGAGGTCGCCGCGCTGGCCCAGGACCCCGAGGGCTGGTCGGCCGGGCAGTTCGCCCTGATGACGGTGGTGAAGCTGGCGGCCCTGCTGATCGCCGCCTCCTGCGGCTTCCGCGGCGGCCGGATCTTCCCCGCGGTCTTCATCGGGACGGCCTTCGGCCTCCTCGCCCACGCGCTCGTGCCGGGCGTGCACCCCGCCGTCGGCGTCGCGGCGGGCGTCCTCGGCATCCTGCTCGCCATCACACGGCAGGGCTGGGTCAGCCTGTTCATCGCGGCCGTCCTCGTCGCGTCCCCGCCGATCCTCGTCCTGCTGTGCATCGCCTCGCTGCCGGCCTGGCTCCTGGTCACCGGACGCCCCCAGATGCAGCTCCACCACGACGGCACGGCCGTCCGCTGAGAGCGGCCGCCCCTGCCCGTCCGCCGATCTGTCGCCGGGCGGTACGCCCCACTCCTCCGTATCCTCGCGATGAGGCCACGACATCCTCGCGATGAGGCCACGACCGCGCATCGAGGGAGCCCGCGACCATGCCGCTGCACCACGGTCCCCACCAGCACGACAAAAGCCCGATGGCCGTCAACCCCTTCTACGGCGAGGCCGATCCGGTCGGCGGCATGACCGACGCCCCGCCCAAGCACCGGCTGCCCGGCAACCCCATGCCGCCCTCCACGGCCTACCAGCTGGTCCACGACGAGCTGATGCTCGACGGCAACGCACGGCTCAACCTCGCCACGTTCGTCACCACCTGGATGGAACCGCAGGCCGGCGTCCTGATGGGCGAGTGCCGCGACAAGAACATGATCGACAAGGACGAGTATCCGCGCACCGCGGAGCTGGAGCGGCGCTGCGTGTCGATGCTCGCCCACCTGTGGAACGCGCCCGATCCGGACGGCGCGGTCGGCTGCTCGACCACCGGGTCGAGCGAGGCGTGCATGCTCGCCGGGATGGCCCTCAAGCGCCGCTGGATGAAGCGGAACGCCGACCGCTATCCGTCCAAGCAGGCCCGCCCGAACCTCGTCATGGGCATCAACGTCCAGGTCTGCTGGGAGAAGTTCTGCAACTTCTGGGAGGTCGAGGCGCGCCAGGTCCCCATGGAGGGCGACCGTTTCCACCTCGACCCGCAGGCCGCCGCCGAGCTGTGCGACGAGAACACCATCGGTGTCGTCGGCATCCTCGGCTCGACGTTCGACGGATCGTACGAGCCGATCGAGGAACTGTGCGCCGCCCTCGACACCCTCCAGGAGAAGACAGGTCTCGACATCCCCGTCCACGTCGATGGCGCCTCCGGCGGCATGATCGCGCCCTTCATCGACCCCGAACTGGTCTGGGACTTCCGCCTGCCGCGGGTGTCGTCCATCAATACGTCGGGCCACAAGTACGGCCTCGTCTACCCGGGCGTCGGATGGGCCCTGTGGCGTACGGCGGACGATCTGCCGGAGGATCTGGTCTTCCGGGTCAACTACCTGGGCGGCGACATGCCGACCTTCGCCCTGAACTTCTCCCGGCCCGGCGCCCAGGTCGTCGCGCAGTACTACACGTTCCTGCGCCTGGGCCGCGAGGGCTACCGCGCCGTGCAGCAGTCGACGCGGGACGTCGCCCGGGGCCTCTCCGAACGCATCGAGACCCTCGGCGACTTCCAGCTCATCACGCGCGGCGACCAACTGCCCGTCATCGCCTTCACGACAGCACCCGACGTGAAGGCGTACGACGTCTTCGACGTATCTCGCCGCCTGCGCGAATACGGCTGGCTCGTACCCGCGTACACCTTCCCCGCGCACCGCCAGGACCTGGCCGTGCTGCGGCTGGTGTGCCGCAACGGCTTCTCTGCCGACCTGGCCGCGCTCTTCCTCGCCGACCTCGGGCGGCTGCTGCCCGAACTGCGGCAGCAGTCCCACCCGTTGACCCGCGACAAAGACGCGGCGACCAGCTTCCACCACTGACACTGCTTACGGGCCTCTACGTATGGGCCTCTACTTACTGAGTGCCGCGAACTTCCGGACCGCCAGCGGGAAGAACACCGCGAGCAGCGCGAGCGGCCACAGCGCCGCCGCCCACAGGTGCCCCGGCTCCCCGCCGGGCCCGCCGAACAGGTCCCGTACGGCAGTCGCCGTGTGCGACATCGGGTTCCACTCGACGACCGTGCCCAGCCAGCCGGGCATCGAGCCGGGCTCGGCGAGCGCGTTCGACAGGAATCCGACCGGCCACACGAGGATCTGCACGGCCTGCACCAGCTCCGGCTTCCCCGCCACCATCGCCAGGTGGATGCCGATCCACAGCATCGCGAACCGGAAGAGGAGCAGCAGGCCGAGCGCGCCCAGGAACGTCCCGGCCGAGCCGTGTGGGCGCCAGCCGATCACGTAACCGACGCCGGCCATCACGAGGAGCGCGGCGGCCGACTGGAGCATGTCGGCGGCCGAACGGCCCACCAGCACCGCGCCGTTGACCATCGGCATCGACCTGAACCGGTCGATCACCCCCTTGTTCAGATCCTGCGTCACCGCCAGCATCGTCGCCTCGAGCCCGAACGCCATGGTCAGCGCGAGCATGCCCGGCACCAGATAGTCGACGTACTCGCCCTCGACTCCCTTGCCGCCGCCGATCAGGAAGCCGAACATCAGCAGCAGCATCACCGGGAAGACCAGCCCGACCACGATCTGCGTGGGCTGCCGCGCCCAGTGCGCCAGCTCGCGCCGCGTCATGGTCCACGAATCGGCGACGGCCCAGCTCATCGGCGTACTCATGCCTTCACCTCCGGCCGGTCCGATACGTGTCCGCGCTCCGCAGTGTCCTTCTGTCCCGGCTGTCCCGGCTGTCCCGATCCCGTCAGATGCAGGAACACCTCGTCCAGGGTCGGTCTGCGCACCACGATGTCCTCCGCCTCAACACCCGCGCCCTGGAGCGCCCGCACGACCTCCGTGAGCGCGGCCATCCGGTCGGCGACGGGCGCGCTGACCAGCCGGCGGTCCGCGTCGACCGTGGCACCGTCCGGCAACAGCCTTGCCGCTTCGTCCAGTTGGGACCCGTCCCGCACGACGACGTCGATCCGGTCACCGCCGAGCCGGGCCTTGAGCTCGTCGCCGGTGCCCCCGGCGACGACCCGGCCCCGGTCCACGACCGAGATGCGGTCGGCGAGCTGGTCGGCCTCCTCCAGATACTGCGTCGTCAGCAGCACCGTCGTACCGCCCCCGACGAGGGAGCGCACCGCGCCCCACACCTCGGCGCGCCCGCGCGGATCGAGGCCCGTCGTCGGCTCGTCCAGGAAGAGCACCTCCGGGTCCGTGATGAGCGAGGCGGCCAGGTCCAGGCGGCGCCGCATGCCGCCGCTGTACTGCCTGACCGCCTTGCGCCCGGTCCCGGCGAGCCCGAAGCGCTCAAGGAGTTCGTCGGCCCGCACCCGCGCGCGCCGGGCACCCAGATGGTGGAGGCGTCCGAACATCTCCAGGTTCTGCCAGCCGCCCAGCTCCTCGTCCACCGCCGCGTGCTGGCCGAGGAGCCCGATGCGGCGGCGCACCTCGCCCGCCTGCCGCCGCACGTCGTAACCCGCCACCTCGACCCGGCCCTCGTCGGCCCGCAGCAGCGTCGTCATGGTGCGGACGGCCGTCGTCTTGCCCGCCCCGTTCGGCCCGAGCAGCCCGTGCACGGTGCCGCGGGCGACCGCGAGGTCGAGCCCGTCCAGCGCCTGTTTGTCCCCGTACCTCTTCCGTGCGCCCTCGACGATGATCGCGTCGGTCATCCGGCTCCTCCCACCGAGAACCTCGGTACTCAAATTTGACTACAACGCGAAGGTAGCTCCGCCTCCGGCCATTAGTCAAACTTGATTAACGAAAATTGACGATGCCTGGCAATGACATGACCGGCGAAGGCCGGCGATGACTAACGAGGGTCCCCGGGGTGCGCCTCGCCCGTGGCGTAGGGGTTCTCCTGCCCCTCGGCGAGCACTCCGACAAAGGGCTCACCCTCGCCCGCGAACGTGTAGGCGCCGCCCTCGATCCGGCCGATCAGGCCCCGCGTCCACTCCGCGCCCGCGTCGGCCGAGTGCACCCAGAAATTCATGATCTCGCCGATGTGCCCGAGCCGTTCGGTCCCGCCCTCGGGCGTGTAGTACTCGGTGACCGCGCGCCGCCACTCCTCGATGCCGTCCACGCGCCGCCGCAGCAACTCCACCGCCTCCTGCCGCGGCAGATCGACGATGAAGCCGAGCGCGGCCGAGAGGATGTCCGGCTTCTGGTCGTACGTCACGAGCGCCTCACGCAGCAGCGTATGGAACTCCTCGGTGCCCTTGTCCGTGATCTCGTACTCGGTACGCGGCGGGCCGCCGGCCGTGGACGGCGCGATCTCGTGCGCGACGAGGAATCCCTGCTTCGCCATCTGCTTGAGCGCGTGATAGATCGACCCGGGCTTGGCGTTCGACCACTCGTGAGCGCCCCAGTACTCGAGGTCGTTGCGCACCTGGTAACCGTGCGCGCGGCCGTGCTGGCGTACGGCCCCGAGGACCAGGAGACGGATCGCTGACATGGGCCCCAGCGTAGGACGTCACTCCTGAGCCATCGCGGCCAGCTCGTACGCCGTCTTCCCGTCGAGGGACTCGCGGATGATGTCCGCATGCCCCGCGTGCCGGGCCGCCTCCCGGATCAGATGGAGCAGCATCCACCGCATGGACGCCTCGCCCTCGTGCGGGGACCAGTCATGGCGGGGCAGCGGGAACGTGTTGTCGAGGCTCGGCACCGACCGGATGAACTCCTCGGTGGCCAGCGCCACCTTGTCCCAGTAGGCGAGCGCCGACTCGACGCTCTCGTCGCCCACGAGCCGGAAGCTGTCGGCCCAGTTCGCCTCGGTGCGCTGCGCGTCGGGCGCGACCTGCCCGGCCCGCGCCACCCAGCCCTGCTCGGTCTCGGCGACGTGCTTGATCAGCCCGGACAGCGACAGCGCGCTGGCGCTCGGTGTCGCCGCGGCCTGCTCGTCACTCAGCCCGAGCACGGCCCGGCGGATGGCGCCGCGCTGCCCGGCGAGGCAGATCAGGAGGGTGCCGCGTTCGTCGCCGCGGACCTCCGCGTTCCCGTGAGCCGTCATCGTGAGCCGCCTTCCGTCGGTTTCGCTGCCTGAGGTCTTTCGCTGCCTGTACTGACGAAGGTAGAGGCGCTTGCGGTCAGCTCCCGTCTCAAGTGGCACGACCCGGACCCCGAACTCGGGAACGTGTCGCGTAGGGATTTCCCTACCGTTGACGCGTAGGGAAATCCCTACCTATAGTCCGGGCATGAGCAGCCACACGAACATCACGCACGCCTCCTTCATCACACTCCCCGTCTCCGACCAGGACCGCGCCCTGCGCTTCTACGTCGACGTACTCGGCTTTGACGTCATCGTCGACCGCGAGATGCCACCGGGCCGCTGGCTCCAGGTCGCACCGGCGGGCGCCCAGACCGTCTTCACGCTGTCCGGTCCGGGCATGGGCGATTTCACCCCCGGTTCGACGCGGGGGATCATGTTGGTGACGACCGACGTCGACGCCGACTGCGCGCGGCTCACTGCCGCCGGAGCCGAGGTCACCGGCCCCGACGACGTGCCGTGGGGACGCATGGCCGCCTTCAGCGACCCGGACGGCAACTCGCTGATGCTCATCACGGAGAAGGAAGGCTTCTGACGCCGATGGCGACGACGAGCGCGACCGACACCGCCGGCCAGGACCGGCTGTTCGCCGCGCTCGCCAACGGGACACGGCGCGAGGTGCTCCGCCTCCTCAGGGACGAGGGCCCGCAGCCCGTCCAGGCCCTGGCCGACCACTTCGCGATGCGCCGGCCCAGCCTCTCGGAGCACCTCAAGGTGCTGCGCGAGGCCGGCCTCGTGTCGGAGGAACGCGCGGGACGGCAGCGCATCTACCGGCTCGAGGCATCCCCTCTGGCCGAGGTGCAGGACTGGCTCCATCCGTACGAGCGGTTCTGGCGCGACCGCCTGAAGGGGCTCGCCGGACTCCTCGACCGCATGCCCGACGATGACGAGTCATGAGCCTGACGAGCATCACGGTCGACCAGTTCTTCCCCCACTCGCCCGCCAAGGTCTGGCGCGCCCTCACCGAACCCGAGCTGATCGCCCAGTGGCTGATGGCGGGCAGTGAGGACTTCCGCCTCGAGGTGGGCCACCGGTACGTGATGACGACCGTGCCGCGACCCAACACCGGCTTCTCCGGCACCGTCGATGTCGAGGTCCTCGCGTACGAGGAGGAGCGGATGCTCAGCGTCCGGTGGCAGGACCGGGATCCGGCCAATTCTGCGGACTGGACCATTACGTGGAACCTGGAGCCAGAAGGCCGTGGCACGCGTCTCTTCCTAGTGCACGACGGATTCGATCCGGACGATCCGGCACAGATGATGGCGCGGAAGATCATGGACGGGGGCTGGCGTTCGCATGTCATGCGAACGCTGGGGCAGGCGCTCGAAGAGCTGTAACCGTGGGAACACCCCCCGTGCACGTGCATCTGCCCATGCATCGGCATGTGTACGCAGCTATGATCCAGGACAGTTGACCACTACACCTGACTCGCTGGCCACATGAGCCTCGTAGGCCACAGCACGACCGGGGAGCGACCTGTGCACCACGTGTACAACGGCATGGCGGCCACGGAGCTCCACGGTGTGGCCTGGCAGAAGAGCAGGCACAGCAACTCGCAGGGCTCCTGCGTGGAGTTCGCGAAATTGCCGGGGGGCCGAGTGGCGATGCGAAACTCGAACTTCCCGGAGGGCCCGGCACTCGTCTACACGCCCGCCGAGATCGAGGCCATGCTGCTGGGCGTCAAGGACGGGGAGTTCGACCATCTGATAGCCGACGGGTGACCGGTGACGGGCGATCGGTGACGGGCAGCAGCTGTCGACTGACGGGTGACGGCTGGCAGGTAACAACTGACGGACATCAACTGACAGATGACAGATAACGACAAATGTCAGCCGTCAGATGACAGTGGTCAGTCGCGGGTAACCAGTCGTCAGTCGCGGGTAACCAGCGGCCAGTTGCCCGCCCGCCCTCACAGCCGGAACAGCGCCCACACCACTTTCCCGTTCAGCCTGCCGGCCAGCGGATGCCAGCCCCAGCTGTCGCTGAACGAGTCGACGAGGAACAGGCCGCGGCCCGATTCGGCGTTGAAGTCGTCGTCCGTCTCGCGGGCGACGGGGCTCTCGTCGCTGGGGTCGCGCACCGCGCACACCAGGCGTGAGGTCCAGCGCATCAGGTGCAGCCGCACCGGCGGGTCCTGTGAGCGCGGGGTGTCCGAGGGCAGCCCGTGCCGCAGGGCATTGGTGACGAGTTCGGAGACGACGAGGCAGACGTCGTCGAATCTCTCCGGCACGCCCCAGCCGTCGAGCGTCCCGCGCGTGAACTTACGGGCGCTGCCCACCGCTTCATACCGTGCGGGAAGTGCGCAGGAGGCGGAGCTGGAGACGCCTGAAGGGTCGAGTGGCGGAAGCCCCTGCCTTAACGGCTCGAGCATGGCCGGTCCATTCGTCCCCATGCGAGGCACTCCCGGAATTCGCGGTACATAGCGATTGGAGCGGTGGTGCGTGGGCCATCGTTCCGAATGCGTACAGCAGATGCAAGGGCAGATGCACGTGCACGCGCCCGGCCTGTCCCCCCACGTACCACTTGCTGCTCATTTATTCCCACGACTTCTTGTGGAGACCTTTCGCAACCTTTCCGTTTCTGTAACCGACCGAGTACGGGCCGGAGCGTTTTAATGGCAGACTTCGGCTTCTGAAGCGAAGGGGAGGGTGGAGCGACGTGAGTGCGGGAGAGTCGAGCGGCTCGGTGGTGCGACGCATCCTGCTGGGTTCGCAACTGAGGCGTCTGCGCGAGTCGCGTGGCATCACCCGGGAAGCGGCCGGCTACTCGATCCGCGCATCCGAATCGAAGATCAGCCGCATGGAGTTGGGACGGGTGAGCTTCAAGGCCAGGGACGTCGAGGACCTGCTGACCCTGTACGGCGTCGCCGACGAGGCCGAGCGCGGCGCGCTCCTCTCCCTCGTCAAGGAGGCCAACGTCGCGGGCTGGTGGCACACGTACTCGGACGTCCTGCCCGGCTGGTTCCCCACCTATGTCGGCCTGGAGGGCGCCGCGTCGCTCATCCGCGCCTACGAGGTGCAGTTCGTGCACGGGCTCCTTCAGACCGAGGGATACGCGCACGCGGTCGTCGCCCGGGGCATGAAGGACGCGCCGAAGGCGGACATCGACCGGCGTGTGGCGCTGCGCCTCGAGCGGCAGAAGCTCCTCGTCTCCGAGCACGCCCCCGAGTTCCACGTGGTGCTCGACGAGGCGGCGCTGCACCGCCCGCACGGCGGACCGAAGGTGATGCAGGGTCAGCTGCGGCATCTGATCGACATCTCCGAGCGGCCCAACGTCACGCTCCAGGTCATGCCGTTCGGATTCGGTGGCCACTCGGGTGAGACCGGCGCCTTCGCGATGCTCAGCTTCCCGGAGTCCGACCTCTCCGACATCGTCTACATGGAACAGCTCACCAGCGCCCTCTACCTCGACAAGCGCGAGGACGTCACGCAGTACGCGCGGTCGATGAAGCAGCTCCAGTCGGAGTGCCCGACGCCGGAGGAGAGCGTGGACATCATCCGGGGCCTGCTGGCCAAGAACGGCTGACCGGGACTGGCCGACCGGGACTGGCCGAGAAGCACCGCTTCTGCCGCGTCTTGCGATCGATGACGATCGGGCGGGCGCCCCAGCCAGGCCACAACTCGACTGGTACAGACGTAAGATGACGAGCCATTAGGTGTCTGCCCGCAGCAGCAAGGGATCTCATGTCCTACTTCACCGAACTGGCCCAGCAATACATCGACGGTTCATGGCGTCCCGGCCACGGGGCGTGGGACATCATCGACTTCAACCCCTACAACGGTGACAAGCTGGCCTCCATCACCGTGGCGTCGGCCGACGAGGTCGACGAGGCCTACCGCGCGGCCGAGCGGGCGCAGAAGAGCTGGGCTGACACCAACGCGTACACGCGCCGCCTCGTCTTCGAGCGGGCGCTGCGCCTGGTCGAGGAGCGCGAGGACGAGATATCCGACGCGATCGTCGACGAGCTCGGCGGTACGCGGCTCAAGGCCGGGTTCGAGCTGCATCTCGCCAAGGAGTTCCTGCGCGAGTCGATCCAGCTGGCGCTGCGCCCCCAGGGGCGGGTCATCCCGTCGCCAGTCGACGGCAAGGAGAACCGGCTCTACCGCGTTCCCGTCGGGGTCGTGGGCGTCATCAGTCCCTTCAACTTCCCGTTCCTGCTGTCGCTGAAGTCGGTCGCGCCCGCGCTGGCCCTCGGCAACGGCGTGGTGCTCAAGCCGCACCAGAACACCCCGATCTGCGGTGGCTCCCTGGTCGCAAAAATCTTCGAGGACGCGGGCCTGCCTGGCGGTCTGCTCAACGTCGTCATCACCGACATCGCCGAGATAGGCGACGCGCTCCTCACCCACCCCGTGCCGAAGGTCATCTCCTTCACCGGCTCCGACGCGGTGGGCCAGCACGTCGCGACGGTGTGCGCCTCCCAGTTCAAGCACGCCGTCCTGGAGCTGGGCGGCAACAGCGCGCTGACCGTGCTCGACGACGCGGACATCGACTACGCGGTCGACGCGGCGGTCTTCAGCCGGTACGTGCACCAGGGCCAGGTCTGCATGGCCGCCAACCGAATCCTGGTCGACCGCAAGGTGGAGAAGGAGTTCACCGAGAAGTTCGTCGCCAAGGTCAGGTCCCTCAAGGTGGGCGACCCGCGCGACCCGTCGACCGTCATCGGTCCGGTCATCAACTCCACACAGGCGGAGGCCGTTTCGGGCGTCGTCGACCAGGCACTCGCGGAGGGCGCGACCGCACTGCTGCACGGCAAGGCCGTCGGCAATCTGGTCGAGCCGAGCGTCCTGACGGACCTGCCGGCCGACTCCCCGGTGCTGCGGCAGGAGATCTTCGGACCGGTCGCGCTCCTCATCCCGTTCGACGGGGACGAGGAGGCGGTGGCGGTCGCGAACGACACCCCGTACGGGCTGAGCGGGGCCGTCCACACGCGGGACGTGGAGCGCGGCGTCGCGTTCGCGCGGCGCATCGACACCGGGATGATCCATGTCAACGACGGGACGGTGCACGACGAGCCGCTCGTCGCGTTCGGCGGCGAGAAGCGGTCCGGGCTCGGCCGGCTGAACGGCGAGGCGACGGTCGAGGCGTTCACCACCCAGAAGTGGATCTCCGTGCAGCACGGCCGGAGCCAGTTCCCCTTCTGAGCCTCAGCCGGGGTCAGCGTGTTCCGTAAGGCAGCAGCGCCGTCTCGCGCGCGTTCTTGACCGCCGCGGTGAGCCGGCGCCGGCGCGGGGACATTCAGACCTCCAGGAGAGTGTCGAAGGCGCGGGGCAGGCCCTTCCAGGACTCGCGGCCCGCGCCGTACTCGGCGTCGGTGAGCAGGCAGGACTCGAGGATCTCGGCGAGGCCGTCGCGGTCGAGTCCGGGTGACGTGAAGACGAGGTGCTGGCAGCAGTCGCCGTGCTGCGGGTGCCAGTCCAGGGCGGCGGCCGCGCGGCGGACCGGCGGGACCATGTCCCAGGCGGCGTCCGGCAGGGACACCAGCCAGGGCCCCGCGCTCTCGACGCACAGCGCGCCGCCCGCCGCGTCCCAGTGCAGGAGCGTGTCGGGGCGGTCGGCGAGCCAGAAACGGCCGCGGCTGCGGGCCGCCGCGCACGTCAGATCCTCCAGGGCCGCGTAGAGCCGCTCCGGGTGGAACGGCCGGTCGCGGTGCCAGACGAGCGTGGAGACACCCGCCTCGTCCGCGTCCGCGGGCAGCAGCGCGCACGCCGGATGCTGGGCCGCCGCTGCCGCCTCCACGTCGAATCCGCCGAGCGCGGCGCCCGCCAGGTCGCCGTGGCCGATCGCGACTCGGCGGGCTGTCGGGTGGAGCTGGGCGAGCAGGGCCCGGTCCGCGTCGTCGGCCTCGAGGGAGTCCACGAGGGCCAGCACGGGAGCGTATTCGAGCTGTCTGGCCCAGGTGTCGGCGATGGTGCGCCGGTCGGTGGCGGCCGCCGCGAGTCCGGCGTCCATGAGGTCGTCGCCGTTCCCGAGGTACGGCAGCAGGAGCGCGGGGTCCACGCCGGTGATGACGCCGGTGACCGGGAGCTCGGGTCCGCCGTGCGCGGCGACGACCTCGGCCATCGCCTTGGGCTCGACGGAGTCCCACAGTTCGACGACCGCGAGCCGGGTGAGCCCGGCGTCCGCGAGCCGCTCCAGTTCGGGGACCAGGTCCTCGCGCAGGGCGCAGCACGCGCAGTCGTTGACGAGGGGCGCCTCGCCGGTGCCGAGGACCCCGGTGGCATCGCGCAGGGTCCGTACGACTTTGCCCTGTACGGCAGTTGAGAGGTCGTGGTGGAGCGCGACGCTGCCCGGGACCGTGGCGAGCAGTTCCTCGACGGCGGCCCGGCGCGCTTCCGCGTGCAGGCCGCCGACGATCACTACGGGCAGCCGGGTCACCGGCCGCCCCTCTTCCCGAAGCGCCGCTCGAAGCGCTCCACGCGGCCGGCGGTGTCGAGGACGCGCGCATTGCCCGTGTAGAAGGGGTGGCTCACGTTCGAGATCTCGACGTCGATGACGGGGTAGGTCTGGCCGTCCTCCCACTCGACGGTCTTGTCACTGGTGGCGGTGGACCGGGTGAGGAAAGCGTGGTTCGCGGCGCGGTCACGGAAAACGACCGGGCCGTAGTCGGGGTGGATGTCCTTGCGCACGGGGCTCAGCGCTCCTCTCGGAAGTCGACGTGACGGCCTGCGACCGGGTCGTACTTGCGCAGGGTCACGCGGTCGGGGTCGTTACGGCGGTTCTTGCGGGTCACGTAGGTGTAGCCCGTACCCGCGGTGGACCTGAGCTTGATCACTGGGCGGAGTTCGTTGCGTGCCATGTGGCTAGTATATGAAAATGAATCCCGTTTCCAAAATGATCCGGGTCACAGGACCCCGGGGCCGCGCGGCCTTCGGGTCACAGCTCCGGATCACGGACCACAGCCAATGAGAGAGGTACGTCGTTTTGTCCGCGCACTGCATGCTGACCGGGGCCGCCCCCGGCTTCGGCAACCGCATCTCCCACTCCCACCGGCGCACGTCGCGCCGTTTCGACCCGAACGTCCAGCGCAAGCGCTACTGGCTGCCGAGCGAGGGCAGGCACGTACGGCTGCGGCTGAGCACCAGGGCGATCAAGACCGTCGACGCGATCGGCGTCGAGGCCGCCGTCGCCAGGATTCGTGCCCGTGGGGTGAGGATCTGATGGCCAAGAAGAGCAAGATCGCGAAGAACGAGAAGCGCCGGAGGGTCGTCGCCCGTTACGCCGCGCGACGGGCCGAGCTCAACGAGATCGTGCGCCGGCTGTCGTCCACGGACGCGGAACGGGCCGCTGCGCAAAGGGAGTTGGCACGTCAGCCGCGGGACGCGAGCGCCACGCGCGTACGCAACCGCGACAGCGTCGACGGCCGGCCGCGCGGATATCTGCGCGCTTTCGGCCTCTCCAGGGTGAACCTGCGCGAGCAGGCGCATGCGGGCTTCCTGCCCGGGGTGCGGAAGTCTTCCTGGTGACGTGAGGGGCGGCTGGTAGCTTGCTGCGGGCCGGGCCATGTACCGGCAGTCACATCCGCAACGTAGGGGGATCTTGTGCTGAAGCGCGTACGGATCGGTGCCGCCGCGGCGGGAGTTGCCGCGGCGCTGGTGATCACCGGATGCAGCAGCGACAGCGGCGACGGGGGCGACGGCGGCACGCCCAAGGAGACGCCGCAGGCCTCGGCCACGGCGTCCACGGGAGGCGACACGGGCGGCTCCGGTTCCGGCGGGAAGTCCGGGAGTCTTCAGGGCAGTTGGGTCACCACGTCCCAGGGCAAGAGCGTCGCCCTGCTCATCAGCGGCAAGAAGGTGGCCCTGGTCGGCGAGCACGTGTGCAGCGGGACGGCCGGCGACGAGATGGGCATGCAGATGCTCACCCTGAAGTGCGCCGACGGGAACACCGACCGGAACATGGGGCAGGTCAAGTCCGTCGACGCCACGACCCTGAAGGTGTCGTGGGAAGGCTTCGGGGACGACACGTTCCGCAAGACGGACAACGGGAAGCTGCCGTCGGGGTTCCCGACGATGGGGCTGCCGACGTCCTGACGCGGGCGGGTTCTCTCTCCCTCGCGGCTGCCTCGTAAGCCGCTCTCCCGTTACCGGGCCGCTCGATCCTCCGGACCGGGCGGCCCTTCGGGTTTCTGATCCTCGGGCTTCCGGTTCTCGGGCTTCCGGTTCTCGGGCTTCTGGTTCTCGGGCGACGCGTCGGGTTTCAGGTCCTCGGGCGATGCGTCGGGTTTCCGGTCCTCGGGCGATGCGTCGGGTTTCAGGGTGATCGGGGGTACGTCGGTGTCGAGTGCGTCGGAGAGTTCTTCCAGGGCCTCGATGAGCAGGCCCGCGCCCCTGCGTACGACCCGGTCCGGTACGTCCTCGCCGTCCCAGTCCGCGAGAGCGTCCCGTACCCCCTGCCACTGCGGCACCCGGCGCTCGCGCACCGCACGCGCGCCGTCCTCCGTGGCGGTGCGCAGCGCCTTCGCGAGGCGGGCGCCCGCCGGGACCGGGGTCGCGTCACGTTCGGGGAGGTGCGCCTCCATCAGCATCTCGACCCGGCCGATGTGCCGCAGGGCGTGTTCGGCGTCGTCGGCCGCCGCGCGGGAGAGACCGCGGTGGCGCACCGGTTCGGTCCGCGCCCTGGATGCGGCCTCCTGCCAGGCGAGTTCGGCCGTGCGGGCGGCGAGCAGGGCCTCGCGCACATCGGGCAGGTTCCCGCCGCCGGGCTCCGCGTAGCGGCCGATCACGGCGGCGCCGTACCGGCCGAGGGCGAGCAGCCAGTCCGCGAGGCGGGTGCGCAGGCGGGGCGTCTCCCACGCCGGGTACACCGCGTACGCCAGCATCGCGAGGAGGCCGCCGACGAGCGTGAGGACGACCCGCTCGGGGACCGTCTGGTCCCACGCCTCGCCGTCCATGCCGAGCAGGAACACGACGTACGCGGCGATGCAGGCCTGCGCGGCGAGCTGGCCCGTGCGCATCACGAGGTACATCAGGCCCGCGCAGATAACGGCGAGCATCGCGGAGAGGGCGGTGTCCGGGTGGGTGACCTGGACGAGCCCGGTGGCGAGGGCGACTCCGATGAGCGTGCCGCCGAAACGGGCCACCGCGCGCGAGTACGTCTGTGAGAAGTCGGGGCGCATGACCATGACGGCGGCCATCGGCGCCCAGTAACCGTGGCCGAAGGGGAGGGCGGTGCCGATGAGGTAGCCGACCGCGGCGACGGCCGACACCCGGATGGCGTGCCGGAGAATCGGCGACCCGCGATGCAGCTCCTTGCGCATCGCTCCGGCCGCGATGGGGAGCAGCCGGACGAGGGTGGGTCGGCTGAGCTGGGCGTTCTCGTTGCGGGGCTCGGGATGCTGGGTGTCCGTCCGGGCGCCGGCGGTCTCCAGTACGTCCCTCAGGAGCGAGCCGAGGCGCGCAGCCGCCCGCTTCGCCGGGCCGGAGAGGATCGCCCCCGTGTCGGGGGTCTTGAACGTGGCGACCGCCGCCGGGGGCACCTTGACCGGGGCCCCGTGGCGGATCGCCCGCGCCGCCGCGTCCAGCATCGAGCCCGCCGCGCCCAGGAGTTCCCGCACGCGCTCGCGTTCGGGCCCCTCGTCCGGGACGCCGACGGCCGGGTCCGCGAGGGAGGCGAGGACCGGGCGGATGCGTTCGGCGATGCCGCGGGCGCCGCGCAGCTGGGCCGGGCGGGTGCGGGCCTGGCGCGGGGTGAGCGCGGCGGCGCTGCGCGCCAGCATCAGCGGTTCCCCGTCGAACGGGGCGACCGGGTCGTGGCGCAGCCGGCGCGCATAGTCGGCCTCCGCGGCGAGCGCGTCGGCCAGGGCGTCGCGGTGCGCGCCCCATCTGCGTACCGGGAAGAGGATCACGAGGGCGGCCTGGACGAGACCGCCGAAGACCATCATCGCGGCGTGCCCGGCAGCGGCAGCGACCGAGGTCGGCAGGGTGATCGTGACCAGCATCATCGCGACGTTCGACGACGCGATGATGCCGATCGTCGGGCCCGCCGCCCAGGCGAGGCCCGCCAGGAACGTCCACAGGACGAGGAGCGCGAGGAAGAGGACGAGGTGGCCGCCGGTGAGGTAGCCGAGGAACGTCGAGACGCCGAGGCTCGCGCCGGAGGCGACGGCCAGCTCAGGGCGGGGGCGCCAGCTGCGCTGAAACGTGGCGATCGCCGCCTGGAACGCGCCGAACGCGGAGCTCGCCGCGACCGCCGGGCCGAAGAACGTGAGACTGATCGTGATCACGATGGCCAGACCGGCGGCGCCGCGCAGCGCGATCAGGGGTTCCAGACGTTTCCGCTCGACACTCAGGCCCGAGCGGGTGGTGTCCTTCAGCGCCCGGAACCAGCTCACTCCGTCAGAATACGGGTGAGTCGGGCATATGGGTTGGGGTGGTTCGGTTCGGGGGCTGGCCTGGGGGCTGGTTCAGGGCTTGTTCAGGGGCTCGTTCAGGGCTTGTTCAAGGGCTGGTTCACCGGTGTGTGGCGCCGCCGCGCACCTCGGCGCGGTCCGCGACGCGGGCGCGGTCGGCGGCGGCCACGCCCTCCGCCCAGCCGGCGCCGTCGCTGACGCCCCGGATCCGGGTCGTCACCGTCTGCGGGAACATGTCGTCGGTCCGGCCGGCCACCGCGACATCGCGCGCCGCCAGGACCGGCAGCAGCCCGCCCCCCTGACTCCGGCCGGTCACCTCCTCCGCCACGGCCGCGAGCCGGTCGCCGATGCGGTGCGCGTACGCGGCGAGGAACGCCTGCCGGAAGGTCTTGGTCCGCTTGCGTCCCCCGGCGCGCTGCTCGGCCTCGGCCCGCGTCATCGCCGCCGTGCCCTGCACCAGCAGCGACGTATGGAGCAGCTCCACCGCCTCCAGGTCGGACTCGAAGCCGACAACCGTGGAGAAGCCGAAGCCGCTGTTCCACACCGCGCGGCAGCGGTTCGCCGACGCGACCGCGTCCAGGAGGGCCGCCTTCGCCGTCTCGTACGGGGCGTCCACGCCGATCCGGCACGCGACGGGCGTGTCCTTCGCGTGCGTACGGGCCGCGAGGAGCGCCGCGTCGACGCTGTGTCTGGTCATCAGCTCCTGCGCCTTCGCCGCCAGCGCCTCGGCCTCCGGCGGGTAGCCGGTCGCCTCGGCCTTGGCGAGCAGCGCGCGAATCCGGGCGAGCTCGCGCGGCTCCCCCGCGACGGGTCGCGCCACGGACTCGCCGGGCACGGGCCCCACGGCCTCTATCGGCGGGAGGCGCAGGAGGAGTCTGTACAGCTCCAGGACGGCGGTGGCGTACGAGAAGCGGTCGAGGCGGGGGCCCCGCGTTCCGGGGCCCGACGCTTGCCCCGGGTCCTGCGGGAGCTCGGCGAGCTGTGCGTCCCAGCGCGCGGGCAGGTATTCGTAACGTGCGGTCTCGGCGCGGATCAGACGGGCCGCGATGTATCCGTGCGGACTCTCTTCGAGGTCACGTACGACGATGCGCATGACGTCGGCGGGCTGCCAGCCGCGTTCCCAGGACCGGCGCACGAACTCCTGGCCGCGCAGGGCGAGTTGGGTGTCGGCGGACGGGTCGGCGGCGAGCAGGGACGCGCCGGTGTCGAGCCCGGCCTCCGCGCCCTCCCCGTACAGGGCGGCCGCGAAGGCGCGCTCGACCGTGGTCCGCGTCGTACGTTCCGTCATGCGGGGGCGCCGTCTCCGTGCCTGTCTGGTCTGTCATGCGGGCTGCCGTGTCTTCTCTTCCATGGTCTCAGGCGGATACGAGGGGGTAGGGCTGGCCATACCGTTCCTAGATAGCGAGCGGGAGTGAGTCGTAGATCCACTCTCGTTCGCTACGCCCGTCCCGAACGGTGTTGGGCGGGCTGGGTCGCCGCTTTCGCTTCCCTGGTGGCGTCACCACTGCTGGTGGTGGTCCGGTCCGGGGTGGGCGGTCTCCCTCACGTCCGGGGTGTCGGGGTGCGGCCTGGGCGATCCGATGCCCCACGCGATCGCTCCGGTCGCGTGGGGGCGGTGTCGTCCGTCGTCGTGCCCCGAATCCCTGGGCGCGCCGTCCGATCACGAGGCTCGCGGCCTCATGCCGGGTGGTCTGATGGGTGGGGATGCTGGTCGGCTTCTGCCAGTGCTCGGCGCCCCACCGGCTGCTGTATGCGGCATCGACCGCGATCACGCTGATGCCCTGCTCGGCAGCCATCGAAATGAGCCGGGCAGCCAGCCGTGCGGTGGGAAAGCGGGAGATCAGACGGCGGAAACGCTTGTTACGGCCGTGCTTCTCCCGCGTCTTGGAGTCCGCGAAATCGAGGTCCTCGATCGCAATAGCGCTCGCGCCACGCTGGTGCGCGTAGTGGAGCAGGCGGCTGGTGGCGTGCCGGATCTGCGCATCCCGATGCGCGGAATTGCCGGACAGGTCATAGAAGAAACACTTCGGACGCCCGATGGGGTTGCCGTGGACGTCGAGGCGCCAGGCGGCGTAGTGATCGTTGTTGGTGTCCACGCCGATCACGGTCCCGTCTGCCAGGGCGGCTTCCGGGGTGAGGGGAGGGGCTGGGGTGCGTTGCCAGGATGCGGTCACATACCAGCGCTCTCGCACCACATCGTGGTGGATGCGATACGCAACTGCCCGGTGGTCAACCACCCGGTCCGCCCACTCCTGGCCCCGGTGCGCGAACACCGCCCGGGCGGCCAGCACGTAGCGGCCGTTGGGGGCGTTCGCCAGGTGGGTGAGCGGGGCGGGGAGTTTGAGGCTCAACTGCCCGTCAAGATCGAGACGGATGGTCTCGTTGCCGAGGCGTTTGCCGGACTCGCCGTCAGCGGACAGGAACATCCGGGCCGCCTCCCAACGAGCGCGCCACCCCTGCTCGCTGAGCCCGGCCGCATCCAGGTGATGCCGGGCATTAGCCAGCCGCTTGCCGCCACGCACCACCCGCACCCGGCCCGCCACCCAATCCGCCCGCGCCCGGGCCAGACGGACCTCAAGGACGCGCAGGCGGCGCGACTTGGCATGCCACTCACGCCGGGAGCGATACCCGCCCGGCACGCCCCGCTCGCCCTTGGCACCCAGCTCCAGCGCGAGGCGCTGCCGGATACAGGTGATGCCCGCCTCCAACTCCCGGACATGCGCGGCCAGGCACCGGCGCGCCAGCGCCCACTGGTCATGCGAGGCCTTGGTAACCGACCCCGCCCACCGCGCCGATGAGGAGGCACTCACATCCCGCTTACGCGCCGCCCATTGACCGGCATCGTGACCGAGCCCAGCCCTGCTGCGGACCTTCAGATCCCGTCCGGCCAACGATCCCAAATGCCGCCCCACCACACCGAGCACCTCGGTATCGGTTACGGACAGGCCCTTGAGACGGGTCCGCACGGCTACCCCACTCGGCAACGGAGCCACGAACGGAGCCGCCAGCACCCGCAACGCCTTCCCCGTCACCCCACCCACTCCGTCCAGCGAGCCACTCGCGCAATCCGATCATCGGTCCACCCGCCCAACGAGCCCGACCCGACCGAGGTCACGCATTCGACACAGGATTCCGTGTTCCCACCGGACGCCCCCACACACTCACACTCGCTCCTGCGCGGTGGAGCACGCTCAGAGCCCAACAGTTCGCCACCCCGTCTAGATGATCGATTCCAAGGGATCGGCTGCGCGCATAAGGGGAGGGAGCCCAACGTCAGTGTGTGAAGACAGAGTTGGACTCCCTCGCCACCGCACTCTATGTGAAGACCGACGACCTGCTGAAGGCATCGCCGCATCTGGCGCCCTGGCGTCCGGCGGTCGGGATCGCTCCGCGACTGACCGATGCCGAGCTGGTCACGCTCGCGATGGTGCAGGCCATGCTGGGCTTCACCTCCGAGGCCAAGTGGCTTCGCCATGCCCGTTCCCACCTGCGGCATCTCTTCCCCTACCTGCCGAAGCAGCCCGGCTACAACAAGCGCCTGCGCAAGGCCGCCGAGCTGCTGCGGCGGGTGACCCGGCTGCTGGCTACCGACACCTCTGTATGGAGCGACGACGTGTGGATCGTGGATTCCACGCCGGTGGAGTGCGGACGCTCCCGCGAGACCGTCAAACGCTCCGACCTGGCCGGATGGGCCGAGTACGGGTACTGCGCCAGCCACAGCCGCTTCTTCTGGGGCCTGCGCCTGCACCTGGTGTGTACCCTGCAGGGCCTGCCGATCGCCTTCGCCCTGACCGGGGCCAAGGCCGACGAACGCGAGACCCTGCTGGACCTGCTCGCCGCCGAACCGCACCTCGTCGCTGCCCGGCCTGGACAGACGCTGATCGGCGACAAGAACTACTTCGGCCGCGACTTCGAGCACCAGGTGGCCGAGCAGGACATCCGGCTGCTGCGGCCGGCCCGCAAGGGCGAGCCGGAACGGCCCGGGGCCCCGCTGTTCAAGCCGTTGCGGCAGGTCATCGAGTCGGTCAACGAGACCTTCAAGGGCCAGCTCAACCTCGAACAGCACCGAGGCCGCACACCGGCCGGCGTGATCGCCCGCGTCATGCAGCGCATCCTCGCGCTGACCGCCGCGATCTGGCACAACGACCACACCGGCCAGCTCGTCCTGCGCTCACTGACCGCCTATGACCACTGATCCCTTGGAATCGATCATCTAGGGCGGCGACGCCGCGGTACTCGCGGCGTACGGCGGTGAGCCGCACAGCAGGTGTGGTCATGCCTCAACACAACCGCCGCGGCTCCCCGCGAACACGAGCACTGGGGGACGTCCCGGGGGCCGACCTCGACTTCCACGCCGGGACCTTCACCGCCGCGATGGAGCCCTCCGGCTCCGGGAAGTCGACGCTCCTCCAGTGCTCCGCGGGCCTGGACCTTCCGACGTCGGGCACCGTCACCGTCGCCGGGACCGACCTCACCGGACTCGGCGAACGGGCACTCACGCTCCTGCGCCGGGACCGGATCGGTTTCGTGTTCCAGTCCTTCAACCTGCTGCCGGCGCTCACAGCCGCGCAGAACGTGACGCTCCCCCTGCGGCTCGCCGGGCGGCGGCCCTCGCGCGCGGAGGTGCGCGAGGCGCTGGGCCGCGTGGGCCTCGCCGAGCGCGCGGGACACCGCCCTTCACAGCTCTCCGGCGGCCAACAGCAGCGGGTGGCCCCTTTCCCGCGCCCTGATCACCCGGCCGGCCGTCCTCTTCGGCGACGAGCCGACGGGCGCGCTCGACACGACAACGGGACATCAAGTCCTCACCCTGTTAGGGGAGTTGGTCGACCGGGAGGGTCAGACGACGGTGATGGTGACCCACGACCCGGTGGCCGCTGCCCGCGCGGACCGGGTGGTGTTCCTGGTCGACGGGAGGGTCGTGGACGAGCTTCTGGCGCCGGACGCGGAGACGGTCGCTGCACGGATGACGGGGCTGGAGGGGCTTGAGGGGCTGGAAGCGCCGGAAGGGCTTGAGGGGCGTGCGGGGCTTGAAGGGGATGCGGGCGGCACGTCCACCGGCATTCGTTCCGTGCCCGCCGGTAACACCGACAACGCGTCGCTCGGCAAGGAGGCAGACGCATCCTGACCACACTCACCTCCACCTGGGCGAATCTGCGCACGCGCTGGCATCTCTTCGCGGGGGCATTCGTCGCCGTGGCGCTCGGGGTGGCCCTGGTCGCGAGCATGGGGCTGGGGCTCGCGGCGGCCGCCGACCCGCCTCCGGGCAAGCCGCAGCGGTTCGCCGCGCAGCCTGTCGTGGTCATGCCGCACGACACTCTGACCGTAGAGGTCGACCGGGGCCCGAACCGCGCCCCGGACGCGAAGAAGATTCCCTATCCACAGCCTGTGGACAAAGAATTGCTGGGCGAGCTCGCCGATTTGGGCACCGTTCACCGTGATCATCTCGCGCCGGACGCGGTCGGCGTAGACGCCTCGGCCGCCGCCGTACGCAAGGTGGTCGGCGACCGGGCGCAGGTCCTGGCCGGCGCGGCACGGCGCCTGGCATACCCGGGCGCGGAGCGCGACGCGCAGGCGGTCATGGCGGTGCGGGCGATGCTGGGCACGGCCGGCGGAGTCTCCGCGTTCGTCGCCGTCTTCGTCACGGCGTCGACGTTCGCCTTCGTTGTCGCCCTGCGCAGGCGGGAGTTCGGGCTGCTGCGGCTTGCGGGCGCCACGCCGGGGCGCGTACGGAGGCAGCTCGTCACCGAGGCCCTCGCGGCCGGGGTCGCGGCGAGCGCCACCGGCTGCGCCCTCGGCTCCTGGGGTGCCCCACTGCTCGCCCGGGCGCTGATCGACAACGGAACCGCGCCCACGTGATTCACCGTGAGCGGCAGCGGCACGGCGCTCCGGACTTCCGGGACTCCCTGGACCTCCTGGTCCTCCTGGTCCTCCTGGTCCTCCTGGGCCTACTGGGCCTACTGGGCCTACTGGGCCTACTGGCCGTTCCAACTCACCTTCTGGACCGGCCTGTTCGTGGCGATCACGGGAGCGTGGGCCGCGTCGTGGCGCGCCGGACGCATCGGCCCGGCGGAAGCGCTGCGGGACGCAGACGTGGACACGGACATCATGCCGTGGAGCCGCCGGATCGTCGGCGCCGCACTGCTGCCCCTGGGACTCGGTCTGACGGTCCACCCCCTCTGGACCGACCCGTCGGCGCTCCTGAAGCGCAAGACGTACACCACCCAGCCGATGATCCTCATCACGGCGGCGGCCGCGCTCGCCCCGCTCCTTGTACGCCCGGTAGTGCGGCTGGTCCGGCTGCCCGGAGCGGTCGGGCTCCTCATCCGCGAGAACGCCGCCACCGTCGTCCGCCGCACCGCCGCGGACGGCCAACTCCATATCTCGATCGCCGACACGTTCCCCCTCCGCGACGCGGCCAAGGCACAGGCCCTGAGCGAGACGGGCCACGTGCGGGGCAAGCTGGTGCTGCTGGTGGGCTGAGGCGACAGGTGGTGGTCCTGGTGATCCTCGTGGGGTGAGCCGGCGCGGGCCCGGGACACGCAGGGCCGCCGGCACGCGCCGCCCACGAGGACCCCGCCTCCGCCAACCACGACGCCACCCGTGACGCCACCCGCCCCTGCGGATGCCGACTCCGCCGGACACTGCGACGCTCGGGGGATGAGAGTGGCGCTTGCGCAGACCGACTGTGTGCTCGGCGACGTGGACGAGAATCTGACCGTCGCCCGGGAGCAGACCGAGCAGGCGGCGGCCCAGGGCGCCGACCTCGTGGTCTTCCCCGAGCTGAGCCTGCACGGCTATCACCTCGGCGCCCTGCGCCAGGACGTCTCCCTCCCGGTGACGGACCCGCGTCTGGCCGCCCTCTCGACGCTCGGCGCGGATGTCGTGATCGGCCTGCACGAACACACCAGCCTGCGCGCCTACAACACCTGCGCCTACTACGCGGGTGGTCAACTCCTCCATTCCCACCGCAAGTTGTACCTGCCGAACTACCTGGCCTGGGAAGAGCGCAAGCACGTCAGCCCCGGCCAGCATCTGCGCGCGTACGACCTGCCGCACGGCCACGGCCGCGCGGCCACCCTCATCTGCAACGACGCCTGGCAGCCGGTCCTGCCGTGGCTCGCCGTGCAGGACGGCGCCGAGGTCGTCATCGTCCCCGCGAACAGCGCGGCGACACTCGACCCGGAGGCCATGGACACAGGCCTGTACTGGGACACGCTCCTCGCCTACACCGCGAAGATGCTCCAGTGCTGGGTCGTCTTCGTGAACCGCGTCGGCAATGAACATGGCGCCTCCTTCTGGGGTGGCTCCCGCGTGGTCGACCCACGCGGGACGGTCGTGGCCCAGGCCCCCAAGTGGGAACCGAGCTTGGTGACAATCGACATCGACCTCCACGAGGCCCGCCGTCAACGCAGGGTCGTCCCCCTGGTCGCGGAGGCCCGCCTCGGCCTGATCGACCGCGAGGTCCGCCGCCTGATCGACGAGGGCGGCGACAGCTGACGGGAACCCGGCCCAGCCCCCACGCCGCCCGGGCGGGCGCCCGGGCGTCACCTCTACGAGCATCACCACCGGCCCGCCTGTCCCGACGCCCCCGGCGCTGTCAGTGCCGGGTGTAAGACTCACCGACATGACCGAGAAGTGGGCCATCGCGGCCACCGAGGACGGCGGAGCCCAGCTCGCGCCGCTCGGTGCCGACGGCGCACCCGCCGCCCCGGTCCGCCAGGAGCCCAGCCTCGCGGAAGCGGTCCGCTCCCGCCCCGACGTCACGCGCTGGATCTGGCGATCGACAGCCGCCGTCTACCCCCGCCTGCTCGCAGCGGGCGTCCGCGTGCCACGCTGCTACGACATCGAGGACGCCGAGACTCTCCTCCTCGGCCACGCCGGCCGCTTCGGGGAACCCCGCTCCGCGGCCGCCGCCCTGGCCAGGATCCACGGCACGGCCGTCCCCCCGGATCCCCCTCAACGAGCCGCGACCCCCCGCTCCCAGTCCTCCCTCTTCGAACCACAACCCGTCCATGTCCCCCTCGAAGACCTCATAGAGGTGTACGCCGATCAGCAGCGCCGCCACGACGCCACCGCTCACCCGGGCCGGATGCGGCTGCTCACCGCTGCCGAGTCCGCGGCCATGCTCGTGGCTGCCGAGATGAACGCGGCGGGCCTCCCCTGGAGCGCCGACGTGCACCGCTCCGTACTCCACGAGCTGCTCGGCGAGCGCTACGCGGGCGGTGGCGAACCGCGCCGCCTCACCGAACTGGCCGACGAGGTTTCCGAGGCGTTCGGCCGTCGCGTACGCCCCGATCTGCCAGCCGACGTGGTGAAGGCGTTCGCCCAGGCCGGCGTCAAGATCACGTCCACGCGCCGCTGGGAGATCGAGTCGATCGACCATCCGGCCGTACGGCCCCTGATCGAGTACAAGAAGCTGTACCGGATCTACACCGCACACGGCTGGTCCTGGCTTCAGGACTGGGTCCGCGACGGCCGCTTCCGCCCCGAGTACCTGCCAGGCGGTACCGTCTCGGGACGCTGGGTCACCAATGGTGGCGGCGCACTCCAGATCCCCAAGGTCATCCGCCGTGCCGTCGTCGCCGACCCGGGCTGGCGCCTCGTCGTCGCCGACGCCGACCAGATGGAACCCCGCGTCCTCGCCGCCATCTCCCGCGACCCTGGCCTGATGGAGGTCGCCGGGCGGGAGACCGACCTCTATCAATCCGTCTCCGACCGGGCCTTCTCCGGCGACCGCGCCAAGGCAAAGCTGGCGGTGCTCGGCGCGGTGTACGGCCAGACGTCCGGCGACGGCCTCAAGAACCTCGCCGCCCTGCGCCGCCGCTTCCCGCAAGCCGTCGCCTACGTCGACGACGCCGCCCGCGCGGGCGAGGAGGGCCGCCTCGTACGGACCTGGCTCGGCCGCACCTGCCCACCGGTCGCCGGCGCCGGCGACCAGGACGAGGCCGGTATTCCCCAGGACGCTCCGACGCCCGAACAGGCATCGGGAGACACCGAGTTCACCCCCGGCTACGCCTCCTCGAACTCCCGCGCCCGCGGCCGCTTCGCCCGCAACTTCGTCGTCCAGGGCAGTGCCGCCGACTGGGCCGACCTGATGCTCGCCGCCCTGCGCCAGTCCTGCACCGGGATGGCGGCGGAACTGGTCTTCTTCCAGCACGACGAGGTGATCGTGCACTGCCCGGAAGAGGAAGCGGAAGCAGTGACCGCGGCGATCCGCGTCGCCGCAGAACTGGCCGGCCACCTCACATTCGGCGACACCCCGGTCCACTTCCCTTTCACCACTGCAGTGGTGACGTGCTACGCCGACGCGAAGTGACGTCCTTCCACAAAGCCACTCACGCCACCCCGGAGCTCACAGCCCGGCGGCCACCGATCACCAATCTCCAATCACTGACCAACACATACTGCTCACCGGTCGGCGGTCGGCGAGCACCAAGGACCGAGGACCAAACCCCGAGAGCGTCCCTCGTCGCCGCCCTACCCCTGCCACTTCTCACTCGTGGCTATCGCCTTGAGCTGCGTCATGGTCAGCGCGGGCGTCGCCCTCGTGGCCGCGGTGTTCTGCGTGCCTGAGTTGAACGCCGATATCACCACGCGGAACCCGTCCTTGCGGATCGTGTCCACGGTCCACATCACCACGCCCTGGCCTCCCTTCTCGCCGGGCCCTTGATGCGTGACGACCTTCGTGCCGTCCGGCAGGGGCTGCGCGCCTGAGCCGAAGAGCCCGCCCTCCACATCCGACATGTTGGGCTGCACATTGATCTGGACGAGACTCGCCCCCTTGCCGTCGTTCACCACCACGTACGCGAAGCCATCTTCGCCCTGGCGGGTCGTCACCTTGGCACTCTTCGGCAGCAGCGAGGTGAGGTTCTCGAGGATGGTGTCGCCGCTCGCGGCCTGCGGGACCGGCTGCTGCACGGGCTCGCCCTGCGGCTTCGGCAGTGCCCGCAGTATCGGGCGCCACTCCTTCGAGGTCACCAAAGCCTTCAACTGTGCTGTACTGAGCGGCGGTTCGGCCCGGGAGACGGGTTCGCCCTTCTCCGCCGGCGCATTCCATTCGCTGGCATCGACGGTGAAGCCCTCCGGCGTCACCACGTACGCGTGCCACCACTTGGTGTCCGCGCGCTTGTCCGGGTACTCGTAGCCCCGCAGGAGCAGCAGCCTGGATCCGTCGGTCAGTGTCTTGCTCGAGCAGGAATCGTACGGCGTGTAGACCTTCTCGGGGCAGGCGAGCTGTTCCGCGACCCTCGTGCTCTCAGGGTCGACCCGGCCCAGACTCAGCCCGATGGCCGCCTTGCCCTTACCGTCGTCGAAGACGACCGAGGCGAGCGGCCCGAGCTCGTCCTCCGTACCGCGGCCCGACTCGCCGCTGAACTTGCCGTCGGGAAGCAGCCCTTCGAGGGTCTTGATCAGATGGCTGGCCGAGAACTGCGGCCCCTCACCCGGCGTGCTCACCTTCCCCTTGGTCACGCTGCCCGGCTTGGGCTGCGCGGCCACCGGGCTGCCGTACCCGGCCTCGGCCCCGAAGGCCCCAGCGGCGTACGACGCGCCGAATCCGACCGCGGCGAGCGCGGCGAAGCTCCCGGTGACGGTCGCGGCCCGCCTGCGCCGCAACCTGCGCCGGCCGCGTGCCACGCCACCGTCGACCAGCGGCCCACCCGCGGCGTTGAACGTCTCACCGGTTATCCGTAGAGCCTCCCCGAGGCCACCCACGAAGGCTTCCTGGTCACGGTCTTCATCTGTTCCTGACATGCCGAACCACCACTCCTCACACAAGATCGAGTCAAGTTCATTACGCGGCGAACTCAGCTACGGTGCCGCCCAGTTGCTCCCGCAGCCGCGCCAGCGCCCGCGTGCTCCGCGTACGCACCGCCGCCGAGCTGACGTTCAGAATCTCCGCGGTCTCCATCACGGACCGGTCCTCCCAGTACCGCAGCACAATCACTGCCCGGTCCTTTGGCGGAAGTTGTCGCAGCGCGTCGAGAAGAGTGATCCGCAGCGAGGCGTCACCCGGCGTGCTGTCCGAGGTCTCTGGAAGCTCGTCGCTGGGCCGCTCCTGCGCCGAACGCCGCCGCTGGTGCGCGAGGAAGGCACGTATGAGGACGGTCTGGGCATACGCCGCCGGGTTCCCGACCCGTGACGACCGCCCCCACACCACGTACATCCGCCCCAGCGTCTCCTGCACCAGATCCTCGGCGAAGTGCGTATCGCCACTGGTCAACAGGCATGCCGAACGAAACAGGTGTCCTGTCCGGGCCTCCGCGAACTCCCGGAACCCACTCTCCTTGGTCCGCCTCATCAGGCGCCCTCCCCCTCATCGCCCCACACCTTTTAGATGCGGTGAGGCGGACGGGATGTTTCAGCGACGCCGCGTTCCAGCAGCCCCGCCGGCGCGCTCGCGCGTGACTCGCTCAGCGACCTCGTCAATGAGCTCGCCGACCGCCCCGACCTCACCCACGCGCAGGCCTCCGCCCTGGCCTCCCTCGACGAGTACGCAGCGGTGCGGCTGGCATACGCGGGCCTTCTGGCCGCCGACGACATCGCCCCTGTGGCCCGGCCGCTCGCCTCGCTCGCCCTGCTGGACGATGGTGCCGGTCGCGAGACATGGGCCCGGGCCTTCGCAACCGATTCCGTCGTCATGCAGCGGGAAAAGCTGGCAGCAGTCCTGGCCTACCTGACACACCAGGTCGAGCACCGCTCACCCGCGCAGAAGCTGCTCCGCGAGATAGCCCGCTACCGCATCGCCACCGCCCCGGCGCTGTTGGCCTGCCTGTCGGACGTCCGGGCGAGACCCCTGGCCGCACCCCACCCGGCTCTGCCTCCGGCGGACATCGCCGAACTCCTTGCAGACGACGACCCACACATAGCGGCGGCCGCAGCCACCAATCCGTCGCTGCCGCCCGAGCTGATGTGGTCCCTGTTCCACGGCCGCTGACTCCGGACAAGACGCGTCGGCCGGCACCGGATTCGCCATCAGCAGGACAAGAACCCGAGCACGTCCCCCAGAACAAGCAAAAGCCCCAGATCACGGCGAGTGAGTTCTGGGGCTTCTACAGAGCCGCCTTCGGGATTCGAACCCGAGACCTACGCATTACGAGTGCGTTGCTCTGGCCATCTGAGCTAAGGCGGCGCGCCGTCTGCACCATGGTGCGGTCAGCAACGTCGCCAAGTCTACACAGTTTTCGGGGGTGCTCCGCACACCCCCTGCCCAGGCCCCGGGACGGGTGTCCCGGGGCGTCGGAAAATGCCCTCGCACCCCTTATGAGCAGCGCATTCCGTCCTTGGGCGGAGTGCCGTCCACGAGGTACGCGTTGATCGCGGAGTCGATGCAGTCGCTGCCGCGGCCGTACGCCGTGTGGCCGTCGCCCTCGTAGGTGAGGAGCGTGCCGGAGTCGAGCTGGCCGGCGAGGGACTGTGCCCAGCGGTACGGGGTGGCCGGGTCGCGGGTCGTGCCGACGACGACGATCGGGGCGGCGCCCTTCGCCTCGATGCGGCGAGCCTCGCCGGTCGCCTTCACCGGCCAGTACGCGCAGTTCAGTGCCATCCATGCGAGGCCGTCGCCGAAGACCGGGGACGCCTTCTCGAACGACGGCAGGGCGGATTTCACGTCGTCGGGGCTCTTGAAGGACGGCGGCAGGTCGAGGCAGTTCACGGCCGCGTTGGCCGCCATCAGGTTCGCGTACGTGCCGTCGCTGTCGCGCTCGTAGTAGCTGTCGGAGAGGGCGAGCAGGTCCGCCCCGTCCTTGTTCTTGATCGCCGAGCTGAGCCCGGAGCGCAGCTGCGCCCACTCCCCCTCGTCATACATCGCCGCGATCACGCCGGTCGTGGCGAGGGCCTCGCCGAGCTTGCGGCCCGAGGGGTCACGGGTGGGGATGGGGGTGCGGTCCAGGTCGGCGAAGAAGGCCTTGAGGCGCTTGCCCGCGTCGGCGACACTCCCCGTACCCAGGGGGCAGTCGGAACGCCGTACGCAGTCCTTCGCGAATGACTGGAACGCGGTTTCGAAGCCGGCCGTCTGGTCGCGGTTCATCTCCTGCGCGGACAGGGCCGGGTCCATCGCGCCGTCCAGGACGAGGCGGCCGACCCGCTTCGGATAGAGCCCCGCGTAGGTCGCCCCGAGGAACGTGCCGTATGACGCCCCGACATACGTCAGCTTGTCGTCGCCGAGCGCCGCACGCAGGACGTCCATGTCGCGGGCCGCCTCGACCGTGGAGACGTGCGGCAGCACCTTCCCGGACCTCGTCTCGCAGCCGGCCGCGTACTTCGTGAAGGCCGCCGACAGTTCGTTCGTCTCCGCCTGGTCGTCGGGCGTGACGTCGATCTGCGTGTAGGCGTCCATCTGCTTGCCGTCGAGGCACTTGACCGGTTCGCTGCGGGCGACGCCGCGCGGGTCGACCGCGACCATGTCGTAGCGGGCCCGGACCGCCGCCGGGTAGCCGAGGGCGGCGTACGACTGGAGGTAGCCGACCGCCGAGCCGCCGGGCCCGCCGGGGTTGACCAGGAGCGAGCCGAGGCGCTTGCCCGGGCCGGTGGCCTTCTTGCGGGCCACCGCCAGCTTGACGTCACCGGCCTCCGGCTTCTCGTAGTCCAGCGGAGCCTTCATCGTGGTGCATTCGAAGCCGGGGACGCCGCACTCGCGCCAGGTCAGCGACTGCCCGTAGTAGGCCGACAGGTTGGCGGGGGTCGCCCTGGGCAGCGCGGCCAGCGAGATGTCCGCCGTCCGTGTGCTTCCCGAACTCCCTGGTGAGCAGGCGGACATGAGGAGTCCGGCAGCGGCGAGCAGGGTTCCACAGGCCCGGCGGCCTCGGACAGGGGAATGGTGACGCCTGAAGTACATCAGCCGAGCCTAACTGTCCGCGTTCGACCAGTCGCGGTGTGTGGCCACCGCGCCCCGTACGAGTTAATCGAATTAAGAGAAGGTGTGTCAGCCGGCCCGCAGCGCCATCGTCATCGCCTCCACCGCGAGCAGCGGCGCCACGTTGCGGTCGAGCGCGTCACGGCATGCGGCGATCGCCTCGATGCGGCGGAGCGTGGCCTCGGGCGAGGCCGCGCGGGCGAGACGCTCCAGGGTGTCCTGGGCCTCAGTGTTCGCGAGGGCCACGCGGGAGCCGAGCTGCAGGGCGAGAACATCGCGGTAGAAGCCCGTGAGGTCAGTGAGAGCCAGGTCGAGGCTGTCGCGCTGCGTACGCGTTCTGCGGCGCTTCTGGCGGTCCTCCAGCTCCTTCATGGCGCCGGCCGTGCCGCGCGGCATCCGGCTGCCGCTCTGCCCGCCTAGCGCCGCCCTCAACTCCTCGGTCTCCTTGGTGTCGACCTCCTCGGCGAGCTGCTTGGTGTCCTCCGCCGCGGTGTCGATCAGCTCCTGCGCGGCCTTGAGGCACCCGCCGACGTCGTCGACACGCAGGGGCAGCTTCAGCACCGCCGCTCTGCGCGCCCGCGCGCGCGGGTCCGTGGCGAGGCGCCGCGCGCGGTCGATGTGGCCCTGCGTGGCGCGGGCCGCCTCGGCGGCGACGGCCGGCTCGATGCCGTCGCGTCGTACGAGCATGTCGGCCACCGCCTCGACCGCGGGCGTACGCAGCGTCAGGTGGCGGCAGCGGGAGCGGATCGTGGGCAGCACGTCTTCCAGGGAGGGCGCGCAAAGCAGCCAGACGGTCCGCGGGGCGGGCTCCTCGACGGCCTTCAGAAGTACGTTCCCCGCGCCCTCCGTGAGGCGGTCCGCGTCCTCCAGGACGATGACCTGCCATCGGCCCACCGCGGGCGACAGCTGTGCTCTGCGGACAAGCTCGCGGGTCTCCTTCACGCCGATGGAGAGCAGATCCGTACGGACGATCTCCACATCGGCATGCGTGCCCACGAGGCTGGTGTGACAGCCGTCGCAGAATCCGCAGCCGGGGGCTCCGCCCAGCGCCCGGTCCGGGCTGACGCACTGGAGCGCGGCGGCGAACGCGCGGGCCGCGGTCGCCCGCCCCGCGCCGGGCGGACCGGTGAAGAGCCAGGCGTGCGTCATCCTGGAGGCCTCGGGCGGCGGAGCGTTCGTCGCGTTGGCCGTGACGAGCGCGTCGGCGTCGCGCGCGGCGGCGTCGAGCTGCGCGGCCACGCGCTCCTGACCCACCAGGTCGTCCCATACGGGCATGGACTACCGCCTCACCGTCGAACTCCGGCACTTCGCTCTACCGGATTCATTGTGCGGGACGCCACTGACAACGCCGTCCGGCGACCGAGCCACTGGTCGATCCAGCCCTCGGTCGCCGGACGGCAACAGCTTGCCCGCGGTCGGCTCAGCGCCGGCCCCGGCGCCTGCCGCCCGCGCCTTCGTCGCCCTCACCGGCGTCGTCGTGCCCGCCGAGCAATTCGTCCGCCAGCGACGGCAGGTCGTCCAGCGGGGTCTCCTCCGCCCAGTCGGGCCTCGGCCGCTGTCGCGGTCGGCCCTCCTCGTCGACCTGGGGCAGTTCACGCGTACGGTCGTTCGACCCAGCACCGGCACCCGCTGACGGAGCCGACGCCTGGCGCTCATCACGGAAGTACCCCGGCGGAACCCGATCCGCCGGTCCACCGCCGGCAACACCGGCACCGCTACCCACGGAGTCATCACGCACCGGCGGCAGCACCGCCGTCTCGTCGGCGGGCCCGCCCTGCTGCTGCGCGGGACGCGGCGGCACCGGCAGCTGAGTCGTCTCGTCGTTGTCCCCACCATGCCAAGCCCCACGCCCAGCCCCGGCGGCAGCGGCAGGACCGGCGTCAGCACCAGCCCCACCAGTCCCGGGCCCCATACCGGCATCCCCGACCGGCGGCAGCACGGCCGTCTCATCGGTCGCCCCACCCGTGGGCTTCACCACAGGCGTGGGAACGGTGGTCTCGTTGTCGGCCACCGGATGCCCGGCAGCACTCGCCGACCCAGACCTCGCCCCAGCGGCAGAGGCAGACGAGGCAGAGGCGGACTCGGCCGCCGCAGAAGCAGCCGCCGCAGATGCCGCAGCGAGCCGCCGTGCCTCCTCCGCCCGAAGCAGCGCCTCCTCCGCCTTGCGCTGCTTCTCCAGGCGTCGTTCCTCTGCCTCCGCGCGCAGGCGCGCCTCTTCCTCCGCCTCACGACGGCGGCGCTCCTCCTCGGCGGCCCTGGTCTGTTCCTCGGCGAGCAGTCTGGCGCGCTCCGCCTCGGCGCGGATACGCGATTCCTCGGCACGCTGGCGGGCCTCTTCGGCCTGGCGCTCGGCTTCGCGCCGCTGGGCCTCCTCCAGCTCGCGCTGCTTGCGCTCCTCCTCCTCGGCGCGCAGCTTGGCGAT
Source organism: Streptomyces sp. DS1-CR2 (assembly GCF_055760475.1). Taxonomy (NCBI): domain Bacteria; kingdom Bacillati; phylum Actinomycetota; class Actinomycetes; order Kitasatosporales; family Streptomycetaceae; genus Streptomyces; species Streptomyces sp. DS1-CR2. The sequence goes on along the minus strand of NZ_CM147085.1, from coordinate 4,953,248 downwards.
CTGTTCCAGCCGCTCGCGCTCGGCGCGCTCCTCCTCGGCCTTGCGGGCGGCCTCCTCCTCGGCCTTCCTGCGGGCCTCCTCGATCGCCGCCTTACGGGCCTCTTCCTGGGCCTTCACCTCGGCCTCGGAGAGCGGCAGCACCATGTCGAGCCGGTGCCGGACCACGGTCGTGACGGCTTCCGGCTCCTGGGCGGCGTCGACGACGAGGTAGCGGCCGGGGTCGGCGGCGGCGAGCGTGAGGAAACCGGAGCGCACGCGAGCGTGGAACTCGGCCGGCTCCGATTCGAGCCGGTCGGGCGCCTCTGTGAACCGCTCGCGGGCCGCCTGCGGGTCGACGTCGAGCAGGACGGTCAGGTGCGGTACGAGTCCGCCGGTCGCCCAGCGGTTGATGCGGGCGACCTCGGTCGGCGACAGGTCGCGGCCGGCGCCCTGGTAGGCGACGGACGAGTCGATGTAGCGGTCGGAGATGACGACGGCGCCGCGTTCGAGGGCGGGCCGCACGACGGTGTCCACGTGCTCCGCGCGGTCGGCCGCGTACAGGAGGGCCTCGGCGCGGTGCGAGAGGCCTGCCGACGACACGTCGAGGAGGATCGAGCGCAGCCGCTTACCGACCGGGGTCGCGCCCGGCTCGCGCGTGACGACGACCTCGTGCCCCTTGCCGCGGATCCACTCGGCGAGCGCCTCGGCCTGGGTCGACTTCCCGGCGCCGTCGCCGCCCTCCAGGGCGATGAAGAAGCCAGTGGTTGCGGGGGCCTGCGCCGGGTCGTTCCCACCGAGCAGCGCGTCGCGCAGGTCGTGCCGCAGGGGCACTCCGCTGCGGTCGTCGGCCTTCGCGAGTACGAGGGCGGCCACGGGCAGCAGCAGGGCGCCGACGAGCATCAGCGTGAAGGCGGCGCCGCCGTGTGCGAACACGAACTTGCCGTTGCCCAGTCGGTGCGGGCCGATCGCGGCCGCGAGCAGGGGAGCCGCGACGGCGGCGACCGCGACGGACACCCGTACGACCGCCTGGAGGTGCTCGGTCGTGCGGGCGCGCCGGTAGTCCTCGGCCTCCTGGTCGAGGAGCGTGTGCCCGGTGTTGGCGGCGATGCCCGCGGTGACGCCGGCGAGCGTGACGATCAGCAGCACGCTCGTGACGTCGGGGACCAGGCCCGCGGCGAGCAGGGCGATGCCGGTCAGGGCGATCGCGAGCGCGAGGAGCCTGCGGCGCGACAGCGACGGCAGCACGGAGGGCGCCGAGCGGATGCCGATGACAGTGCCGCCGGTGAGCCCGAGCACGAGCAGCCCGAAGGTCACCGGGCCACCGGACAGGTCCTTGGCGTGCAGTACGGAGACGGCGACGGCCGCCGAGATCGCGGCGGCGACGGCGGCGCAGGCGAGGACGAGGAGCGGGATGGCGCCCGTGCGTCCCTTGTCGACACCGCTGCCGGTCTTGGGGCGGCGCATGCCCTCGAGCGGCGACCGCGCGCGCGGGGTCTGCGTGTCGGGCAGTTCGAGGAAGAAGACGACGGACAGCGAGGCGGCGAACAGACCGGCCGCCACGTAGGAGGCGAGTGCGGCCTGGTGCAGGCCGAACCAGTCGACCCCGGCCCCGATCAGGTTTCCCACGAGAGTGACGGCGACGAGCGCGGCGGCCGCGACGGGCAGCGCCACGAATCCGGTGCGCAGGGAAAGGCGCCGCAGTGCGTCCATGTGGTCGGGCAGCGGGCGTACGGCCGCGCCTTCGAGGGGCGGCGCGGGCAGCAGCGCGGGCGCCGCGCTCTCGCGCGACACGGTCCAGAAGCGCTCGGCGACACCGACGACGAAGGCGGTGACGAGCAGGACCGCCAGCGCGTTGTCCGGGGTCCAGTCGATCCACAGGGGCGCGACGATGAGGAGCGCGGCCCGCACGCCGTCCGCGCCGACCATGGTCCAGCGCCGGTCCAGGGGACCGTCCGTGGAGGTCAGCGAGGTGAGCGGGCCGAGGAGCACGGCTCCGAAGAGCAGCGTCGACAGGACGCGCGCGCCGAACACGGCGGCGACGGCGAACGCCACGCCCCGGTAACCGCCCCCGAACGAGCCCTCGGAGACTGCTGTCTGAAGGGCCAGCACCACGAGCACGAGAAGCCCGAGTGCGTCACCGATGCCGCCCACGAGCTGGGCGCTCCACAGTCGTTTCAGCTGCGGCACCCGCAGCAGGGCGCGGACGGCGCGCTCCCGGGAATCTGCGACCAGGGCGTCGTCGGGGGCCGGATTCTGGGCCGTTGGCTGCTCGGCTCGCGTCATTCGTCCAGCCTATCCGGACCCACTGACTCCCCGAGGGTCCACCCGAACATACGGCCGCCAGGGGCTCGCCCCGGCGGCCGTACGACCTTCACGCTTCACGCGCGCGTGCACACTGCTGTGTGCCCACTCCTCCGTAGAAGGACCTCAAGAAGGACCTCAAGAAGGACCTCAGCAGAGGACCACCGCAAGATGACTACTCCTCCGTGGAGGTCGACTTCGAAGCCGTCGCCTTCTTGGCCGTCGTCTTCTTCGCGGCGGTCGTCTTCTTGGCAGCCGTCGTCTTCGAAGCGGCGGTCTTCTTGGCAGCCGTCTTCTTGGCGGGCGCCTTCTTCGCCGGAGCCTTCTTCGCGGCCTTCTTGGCCGTCTTCTTGGCGGGGCCCTTCGCCCGCTTCTCAGCGAGCAGTTCGTAGCCGCGCTCGGGCGTGATCTCCTCGACGGAGTCGGACGACCTGAGCGTCGCGTTCGTCTCGCCGTCCGTGACGTACGCGCCGAAGCGGCCGTCCTTGACGACGACGGGCTTCCCGCTGACCGGGTCCTCGCCGAGCTCCTTCAGTGGCGGCTTGGCGGCCGCGCGTCCACGCTGCTTGGGCTGCGCGTAGATCGCGAGCGCCTCTTCCAGCGTGATGGCGAAGAGCTGCTCCTCAGTCTCCAGGGAGCGCGAGTCGGTGCCCTTCTTCAGGTACGGCCCGTACCGCCCGTTCTGCGCGGTGATCTCGACACCCTCGGCGTCGGCGCCGACCACGCGCGGCAGGGACATCAGCTTGAGGGCGTCGTCCAGGGTGACCGTGTCGATGGACATCGACTTGAAGAGCGACGCCGTACGCGGCTTGACCGCGTTCTTGCCGGTCTTCGGGGTTCCCTCGGGGAGCACCTCGGTGACGTACGGACCGTAGCGCCCGTCCTTCGCGATGATCTGGTTCCCGGAGACGGGGTCGGCGCCGAGCTCGAAGTCGCCGCTCGGCTTGGCGAGCAGCTCCTCCGCGTGCTCGACGGTGAGCTCGTCCGGAGCGAGGTCCTCCGGCACGTCCGCGCGCTGGTGGTTCTCGGAGTCGCGCTCGCCGCGCTCGACGTAGGGGCCGTAGCGGCCGACGCGCAGGACGATGCCTTCGCCGACGGGGAAGGACGACACCTCGCGGGCGTCGATAGCGCCCAGGTCGGTGACGAGTTCCTTGAGGCCGCCGAGGTGGTCGCCGTCGCCGTTGCCCGCTTCGGCGGCGCCTCCGGAGCCCTCGCCCTCGCCGAAGTAGAAGCGCCGCAGCCACGGCACGGCCTGGGCCTCACCGCGGGCGATGCGGTCGAGGTCGTCCTCCATCCGGGCGGTGAAGTCGTAGTCGACGAGCCGCCCGAAGTGCTTCTCCAGGAGGTTGACCACGGCGAAGGACAGGAAGGAGGGCACAAGAGCCGTCCCCTTCTTGAACACATAGCCGCGGTCGAGAATGGTCCCGATGATCGACGCGTACGTCGACGGGCGGCCGATCTCGCGCTCTTCGAGCTCCTTGACCAGGCTGGCCTCGGTGTAGCGGGCCGGCGGCTTGGTCGCGTGGCCGTCGACGGTGATCTCCTCGGCGGACAGCGCGTCGCCCTCGGAGACCTGCGGCAGCCGGCGCTCACGGTCGTCGAGCTCGGCGTTCGGGTCGTCCGCACCCTCGACATAGGCCTTGAGGAAGCCGTGGAAGGTGATCGTCTTGCCGGAGGCGGAGAACTCGGCGTTACGGCCGTCGGCGGAGGTGCCGCCGATCTTGACCGTGACGGAGTTACCGACCGCGTCCTTCATCTGGGAGGCGACGGTCCGCTTCCAGATCAGCTCGTAGAGCCGGAACTGGTCGCCGGTCAGGCCGGTCTCGGCGGGCGTGCGGAAACGATCACCCGACGGACGGATCGCCTCGTGCGCCTCCTGCGCGTTCTTGACCTTGCCGGCGTACGTGCGCGGCTTGTCCGGCAGGTAGTCGGCGCCGTACAGCTGCGTGACCTGCGCACGGGCGGCCGAGACCGCCGTGTCGGACAGGGTCGTGGAGTCCGTACGCATATAGGTGATGAAGCCGTTCTCGTACAGCTTCTGGGCCACCTGCATCGTGGCCTTCGCGCCGAAGCCGAGCTTGCGGCTCGCCTCCTGCTGGAGCGTCGTCGTACGGAACGGGGCGTAGGGCGAGCGACGGTACGGCTTCGACTCGACGGACCGTACGGCGAAATTCGTGTTCTCCAGGGCGGCGGCGAGCGCGCGGGCGTTCGTCTCGTCCAGGGCCAGCACGCTCGCCGACTTCAGCCGGCCGACCGAGTCGAAGTCGCGGCCCTGCGCGATGCGCTTGCCGTCGACGGCGCTCAGGCGGGCCACGAGGTTCGACGGATCGCTGGCGTCGCCGGAGCGGCCGGTCGCGAAGGTGCCGGTCAGGTCCCAGTACTCGGCGGAGCGGAAGGCGATGCGCTCGCGCTCCCGCTCGACGACGAGGCGGGTCGCCACGGACTGGACGCGGCCCGCCGACAGGCGCGGCATGACCTTCTTCCACAGGACCGGCGAGACCTCGTAGCCGTAGAGGCGGTCGAGGATGCGGCGGGTCTCCTGGGCGTCGACCATGCGCTTGTTGAGCTCGCGTGGGTTGGCGACGGCGCTGCGGATCGCGTCCTTGGTGATCTCGTGGAAGACCATCCGGTGGACGGGGACCTTGGGCTTCAGGACCTCGAGGAGGTGCCACGCGATGGCTTCGCCCTCGCGGTCCTCATCGGTGGCGAGGAAGAGTTCGTCGGAGTCCTTCAGCAGGTCCTTGAGCTTCTTGACCTGGGCCTTCTTGTCAGCGTTGACCACATAGATCGGCTGGAAGTCGTGTTCGACGTCCACACCGAGCCGGCGCACCTCGCCGGTGTACTTCTCGGGCACCTCGGCGGCGCCGCTCGGGAGGTCGCGGATGTGCCCGACGCTCGCTTCGACGACGTATCCAGGGCCGAGGTAGCCCTTGATCGTCTTCGCCTTGGCAGGCGACTCGACGATGACGAGTCGGCGGCCGCCGTGTGCGGTCTCGCTGGTCGGGGACAACTTCGCTCTTCTCTCCGGTCGGCGCTGGGGATCCCCCGCGCCCTCGGGACGTGGGGGTCGGCACTGCGGTACGTGCGGTCTCGCTGCGGAGTGTGACGGTACCTCCCGCCCCCGTGTCAAACGGGAAAAGCTCGCAACGGCCACTCGAACGGTAACCCGACTACCGACGATCCTGCCGCCCGGAGTGCCCACAGGGTGTCCGGGACGTCCACCGGGCCCTCACCCGGGACACCCCCTGCGGGACGCCGCTCAGAACCGGCCGAAGCACCACACCCCGAGTACCAGACAGGCCACTGAGGCCAGGGTGGCGAGCGTCGCCGATGCGACGGGGTTCACACCGTCGGCGACGGGTGCACGGTGCATGACACGCACCCCGGTCCACAGCAGCAGTCCTGCCCCGAACAGCGTGAACACGGTCCCGGCGAAGATCGCTGATCCGCTCTCCATGGCTTTTCCTCCCGGTGCTGGGTCCCCAGGCCGGTGAGGCTGACACGCGCGGGAGACGACAGGACGAACCCCGGGTGAACGACCGCCACGCATGCCTTTGGCAACGATGTCGCGGGGCGCCACCGGAGATGTTTTGAGGTCTCTCTGAAGATCTTCAGAGTGCTACCTGAGATCTCGGGAGATCTCCCGAGGCCTCTCGGAAGATCTTCAGAAAGAAAAGCGGAATCCGATCAGCGCTGCGCGTCAGACCGGAGCCGGCTCCAGGAACCCCTGCTCGACGAGCATCCTGATCTGCGCCGGCGTGCGGTCCCGCAGCAAGACCGGGTCCTCCCCGACCAGTTGCGCGATGGCGTCGAGAATCCGGCCGGCGCTGAGCGTGCCGTCGCAGACGCCCGCGAACCCGGCACCGATCGTGTCCACCTTCGTGGCCCGGCGCATCCCGCGGTGCTGGCGCAGCACCACATGCTCCGGATCCTCGGCCCCCGGCAGCCCGACCTGCTCCTGCACGACCTCGCCCGCGAGCTTGAAGTGGGCACCGAGCAGGGCGGCGTCGTCGTGCGTGCGCAGATAGTCGAGGCGCTCGAAGTGCGCCCGCACCGTGTCCCCGAGGGGTTGTTCGACGGAGTGCGGCCACTCCTCCACCGTGACGGACGGCTCGACGCCCTCCGGCGCCTTGCGCAGCGTGATCCAGCCGAATCCGACGCCGCGCACCTTGCGCGCCTCGAACTCGTCGAGCCACGCGTCGTACAGCGCCGCGTACTCCGCCGGATCCGTGCGGTGATCCCCGGCGTCCCGCAGCCACAACTCGGCGTACTGCGTGATGTCCTGCACCTCGCGCTGCACGATCCACGCGTCGCACCCGCGCGGCACCCAGGACCGGAGCCGGTCGGTCCACTCCTCCCCGTCGACGTGCTGCCAGTTGGCGAGAAACTGCGCGTACCCGCCCTCGTTCAATCGTGCCCCCGCCTCCTGAACGAGCGTGCGGCACAGATCGTCCCCGGCCATCCCGCCGTCCCGATACGTCAGCCGCGCACCCGGCGAGATGACGAAGGGCGGATTCGACACGATCAGGTCGTACGCCTCGTCGCCCACGGGCTCGAACAGCGAGCCCTCGTGCAGGTCCACGGGGCCCGCGCCGGAGAGGGCGAGGGTCAGCGCCGTCATGTGGAGGGCGCGCGGGTTGAGGTCGGTGGCGACGACACGCGTGGCGTGCCGGGTGGCGTGCAGGGCCTGGATCCCGGAGCCCGTACCGAGGTCGAGGGCGCTCTCCACGGGCGTACGCACGGTGATTCCGGACAGCGTCGTGGACGCGCCGCCGACGCCCAGGACGACGCCCTCGGCGCGGCTGCCGATACCTCCGGCGCCGCCGACGGCGCACCCGAGGTCGGACACGATGAACCAGTCCTCGCCGTCGGGCCCCCCGTACGGCCGTACGTCGACGGCCGCGGCGACCTCGTCATCGCCGGCGCGCGTCAGCCACCCGCTCTCCAGGCACTCCTCGACGGGCAGAACGGCCGCCACGCGCGCGTACTCCGCGGGCTGCTGCAACAGGAACAGCCGTACGAGCGTCTCCAACGGGCTGTCCCCGCTGGTCGCCCGCAGGGCGGGGACGGTCTCGCTCCGCGCGAGCGCGGCGTAGGCCGGCGCCCCGAGCAGCTCGAGCAGGCCGTCGGCGGTGAACTCGGCCCCCAGCAGGGACTCACGCAGCCGGGCGGCGACATCGTCACGGTCAATGGACGGCAACTTGGACAGACTGGAGCTACTCACGCCCCCATTGTCACCCCGGACCCCCGATGGCCACCCACATACGACGTGCCCCCGGCACCGTGTGAAGACGGCACCGGGGACACGAGGGAAAACGTCAGCGCACCGAGGCAGCCCGCGTGGAGCGGGCTCGCGTGGAGCAGGCTTCCGGAGCGGGCTCACCCGGAGCCAACTCCCGATGCCGGTCCACCTGGGCCGGCATCCGGAATCAGCTCACCTGCGTCAGCTCTTGGAGGGAGCCGGGGAAGCGGACGCGCTCTTGCAGCTGTCCTGCTTCGCCATCGCCTTGCCGACGTCGCCCTCCTCCAGCTTCTTGAGCGCGTCGCTCCCGCTCTGGCTCAGCTTGTCGAGCTCGCCCGCGATGCCCTTGAGGCCGTCGGCGAACTTCGCCTGGTCCTTGGTGTCGAGCTTGTCGACCTGCTTTTTCAGATCCGCGTACGAGGCCGAGATCCCGTTGAGCTCCTTGACCGCGTCCTTCTGCTTCTTTTCGCCGCCATCGACCGGCGGTGCCCCCGCCTTGTCCACGGCCGCACCGATCGCCTTGTAGGCGTCGGACATGTCCTGGAAGGCCTGCGAGTCGGTGCTCTGGACGTCGGCGGGCTTGCTGTTGTCCGAGGTCTCCTTCTGGATCGCGGCGTTGGCGTTCTCGATCTTCTTGGCCTGCGGCTGGACCGCGTCACAGACCGTCTTGGCCCAGGAGTCCAGCTTCTCGTTGCCGTCGTCGCTGCTGCATCCCGACAGCGCAAGCACCAGTACCGCACCGCTGGACAGTGCGGCTGCAAGCTTCTTGTTCACCGGATTGGTCCCTTCCATGGCTCTCGGCCCCGGAACATACACGCCAAGTGGGCGACAATCGCATGCCGGACATCCGCTATGGGTGCTTTATCGGCTTTTTGTAGCCATTTGCACCAAGAGAGATAAGCCTCACTGAAGGGCCGTCACCTGACACGGGCGGGCGGGCAGCGCGCCAATACGCGCTGCCCGCCCGCCCGTTGAGCTTGCGGCCGTACCTGACCAGGTGAAACCCGGGGTCAGGAAACCACCGCCGGATCCGCCTCCCGCTTCGATACGTGGTCGGAGTTGTCGTCGTCGCCGACCGCGATGCCGCGCCTCTTGGAGACGTAAACGGAACCGACGATCACGGCGATCGACAGCACGGCGACCGCGATCCGTACGCCCACGCTCGCGTCCGCCCCGTAGCTGAACTTGACGACCGCGGGCGCGATGAGGAGCGCCACCAGGTTCATCACCTTCAGCAGCGGGTTGATCGCGGGCCCGGCCGTGTCCTTGAACGGGTCGCCGACCGTGTCGCCGATGACGGTCGCGGCGTGGGCCTCACTGCCCTTGCCGCCGTGATGCCCGTCCTCGACGAGTTTCTTCGCGTTGTCCCACGCGCCACCGGAGTTGGCGAGGAAGACCGCCATCAGCGTCCCGGTGCCGATCGCGCCGGCGAGGAACGAACCGAGGGCACCGACGCCGAGCGTGAAGCCGATCGCGATGGGCGCGAGAACGGCGAGCAGACCCGGCGTGGCCAACTCCCGCAGCGCGTCCTTCGTACAGATGTCGACGACGCGCCCGTACTCCGGCTTCTCCGTGTAGTCCATGATCCCGGGGTGCTCGCGGAACTGCCGCCGCACCTCGTAGACCACGGCACCCGCGGACCGCGACACCGCGTTGATCGCGAGTCCGGAGAAGAGGAACACGACCGCCGCGCCGGCGATCAGGCCCACCAGGTTGTTGGGCTGCGAGATGTCCATCACAAGGTTCATCGGGCCGCCGTCGCCTACCTTCTCGCCGACTTCCTGGGCGGCGGAGACGATCGCGTCACGGTAGGACCCGAAGAGAGCCGAGGCCGCCAGTACGGCCGTGGCGATGGCGATTCCCTTGGTGATGGCCTTGGTCGTGTTGCCCACGGCGTCCAGGTCGGTGAGGACCTGCGCACCCGATCCCGTCACGTCGCCGGACATCTCGGCGATGCCCTGCGCGTTGTCGGAGACGGGCCCGAAGGTGTCCATGGCGACGATGACGCCGACCGTGGTCAGCAGGCCCGTGCCCGCGAGGGCGACGGCGAACAACGCCAGCATGATCGACGTGCCGCCGAGCAGGAACGCCCCGTACACGCCGAGGCCGATCAACAGGCCGGTGTAGACGGCCGATTCGAGGCCGACGGAGATTCCGGCGAGCACGACGGTGGCGGGTCCGGTGAGCGATGACTTGCCGATGTCGCGCACCGGGCGCCGGCTGGTCTCGGTGAAGTAGCCCGTGAGCTGCTGGATCAGCGCGGCGAGCACGATGCCGATGGCCACGGCGACGAGGGCGAGGATCCGCGGATCGCCGTCCTTCACCTTGATCGCCGCGTCGGTGATGCCGTTGAGCTCGGCATACGTCGCCGGCAGATACGTGTAGACCGCTGCGGCCACCAGCGCGAGCGAGATGACCGCAGAGATGAAGAACCCGCGGTTGATCGCGCTCATGCCGCTGCGGTCGGACCGGCGCGGCGCCACGGCGAAGATTCCGATCATCGCCGTCACTACGCCGATCGCGGGAACGATCAGCGGGAAGGCGAGCCCGGAGTCGCCGAAGGCCGCCTTGCCGAGGATCAGCGCGGCGACCAGCGTGACGGCGTACGACTCGAAGAGGTCGGCGGCCATACCGGCACAGTCGCCGACGTTGTCGCCCACGTTGTCGGCGATGGTCGCGGCATTACGCGGATCATCCTCCGGAATGCCTTTTTCGACCTTGCCGACCAGGTCGGCGCCGACGTCGGCGGCCTTGGTGAAGATGCCGCCTCCGACACGCATGAACATCGCGATGAGCGCCGCACCGAGGCCAAATCCTTCGAGGACCTTGGGCGCGTCGGCCGCGTAGACCAGCACGACACAGGAGGCGCCGAGCAGACCCAGCCCCACCGTGAACATGCCGACTACGCCACCCGTGCGAAAAGCGATCTTCATGGCCTTGTGCGAGACAGCAGTGAGATCCTTTTCCGGCTCGCCTTCCGCCGGGGTGGCCTCTCTGGCCGCGGCGGCGACGCGCACATTGCTGCGCACCGCCAGCCACATTCCGATGTATCCGGTGGTGGCCGAGAACACCGCGCCGATCAAGAAGAAGATCGAACGCCCTGCTCGCTGATTCCAATCGTCCGCGGGCAGCAGCATGAGCAGGAAGAACACCACGACGGCGAATACCGCGAGGGTCCGCAGCTGCCGCCCGAGATAGGCATTCGCGCCTTCCTGGACCGCTGCCGCGATCTTCTTCATGCTGTCGGTGCCCTCGCCTGCCGCCAGCACCTGGCGTACGAGCACTGCGGCCACCACGAGGGCGGCGAGCGCGACGATGCCGATCACCATGACGATGAGCCGGTTGTCGTCGGTCAGGACCGCGGCTGCGAAGGTTGAGGGGTGGTCAAACGCTTGAGGGGTAGAAAGCCCCGCCATTCGTCCTCCTTGACGCTTGGGCTGAGCTCAAGATGTGGACGGATTGTAGGGAGCGGCGCCTGATCAAAACAGTGCGCGAGAAACGGAATTTGCCATCCGTTACTACCCGGCAAATGATCGTCCAACACGATGGGCGCACAAGAAGCAGTAATGCCCTGAAAGCATTGAGGCTTGATCCAATTATGATCGACGATCTAGGGAATGCAAATAGGCCCTGCTCACCGGGGTGAGGGCAGGGCCTGGAACCAGAAACGATCACATGGGGGCAGCGCCGAGCGGAGCCACGGACGGGTGGATCAGGGGGCGTTGCGTGGACGTCGGGGGGTCCGCGTCAGGACGGAAGAGTCGCCGGCGTGGTCGGCCAAGTCATCCGAATGAGTCCACCGGACTCGTCCGCGGTGACCTCCACATCGTCGACGAGGCCACTGATGACGGCGAGGCCCATGTCGTCCTCGCCCTCCGCCTCCAGATCGTCCGACCCGCCGGGCGCGCCGGACGACTGCTCGCCGGGAACGCTCCGCGGAGCCTCGTCCCCGACCTCGATGGAGAACTGCTTCTCCTCCTCGGTGAGAAGGACCCGAACGGGTGCAGCGATACCGCTGCTCCGGTGAAGACCGACGGCGCGGCTGCAGGCCTCGCCGACAGCGAGCCTGACCTCGTCGAGCACGGCCTCGTCCACTCCGGCCCTGCGCGCCACCGCAGCCGCCACCAGACGGGCGGTTCTGACGTGCTCGGGCTGCGCGCTGAATCGGAGTTCGACGGTGGCCATGCATCCCCCTCGGATGTACGGGCGTGCTCTGAAGGGACCGGGCCATCGGCCCGGCCCCCACTTCCGCTCAGCCACCGGCCTGTGGGCCGGTGACCGATCAGTCGGTAGCCGCTACGGCTTCCTCGACCGAGGTGTGAATGGGGAACACCTTGGTCAGGCCGGTGATACGGAAGATCTTGAGAATGCGCTCCTGGTTGCAGACCAGTCGCAGCGAGCCCTCATGGGCCCGCACTCGCTTCAGACCGCCCACCAGTACGCCGAGCCCGGTGGAGTCGAGGAAATCGACTCCCTCCATGTCGACGACAAGGTGGAAGCTGCCGTCGTTCACGAGCTCGACCAGCTGCTCTCGCAGCTTGGGCGCGGTATATACATCGATTTCGCCACCGACCTCGACGACCGTACGATCGCCGACGGTACGGGTCGACAGGGACAGGTCCACGGATCCTCCAGCACCTTGCTATCGAGCGGTCGTCCCTCGGGACACCTCGGCAGAGCCCCCGGGACGGATCGCCAGCCGCGATGGCATTCAATCACTTACCGGCAGGCGTGCACGACGCCTTAGGAGCATTGTCCGTCACGCCAGTGACACACTCGGTGCCGATGGCCAAGAATCACCGCCCCGGACAACCCGCGGCGGACACCGCTTCCCGCCCCTCTCCAGGGGCGATTCTCGACCGACTCGCCTCGGGTCCGAGCCGGGCTTCGCGCATCACTCATACGGAGCACTTGCCCCCGCGACCGGGTCGTCATGCCGTATGGCCCGACCGCATCCGATCCGAGGTCCTCGCCGCCGTCCAGTCGGCCGGAATCGAGCATCCCTGGGCCCATCAGGCACTCGCTGCCGAGCACGCGATGGACGGCGAGTCGGTCGTCGTCTCCACCGGAACTGCCTCCGGAAAGTCCCTGGCGTACCTCGTCCCGGTGCTCTCCCGGCTCCTCGACGGATCCGAGGCCCCGAACGGGCGTGGCGCGACCGCGCTCTACCTCGCGCCGACGAAAGCGCTCGCCGCGGACCAGTGCAGATCGGTGAAGGAACTTTCACAACCGCTCGGCACGGCGATCCGCCCCGCGGTCTACGACGGCGACACCCCCGTCGAGGAACGCGAGTGGGTGCGGCAGTACGCCAACTACGTCCTGACCAACCCCGACATGCTGCACCGCGGGATATTGCCCTCGCACCCCCGCTGGTCCTCCTTCCTCAAGTCGCTCAAGTACGTCGTCATCGACGAGTGCCACACCTATCGCGGTGTCTTCGGGTCCCACGTCGCCCAGGTCCTGCGCCGTCTGCGTCGCCTGTGCGCCCGCTACGGCTCGGAACCCGTGTTCCTGCTGGCGTCCGCCACCGCCGCCGACCCGGCCGTCGCTGCCGAGCGCCTGACGGGTCTCCCTGTCGTCGAGATCGCCGACGACGCCTCGCCCCGCGGAGAGCTCGTCTTCGCCCTCTGGGAACCCCCTCTCACCGAGCTCCACGGCGAGAAGGGCGCCCCCGTCCGCCGCACCGCCACCGCCGAGACGGCGGACCTGCTGACGGACCTGACCCTGCAGGGCGTCCACTCCGTCGCGTTCGTACGCTCCCGGCGCGGCGCCGAGCTGATCTCGGTGATCGCCCAGGAGCGCCTCGCCGAGATCGACCGCTCCCTCGCCCGCCGCGTCGCCGCCTACCGCGGCGGCTACCTGCCCGAGGAACGCCGCGCCCTCGAACGCGCCTTGCACTCCGGCGAACTCCTCGGCCTGGCCGCCACCACCGCCCTCGAACTCGGCATCGACGTCTCGGGGTTGGACGCCGTCGTCATCGCCGGCTATCCGGGCACCAGAGCGTCGCTGTGGCAGCAGGCGGGCCGCGCGGGACGGTCGGGGCAGGGCGCGCTCGCCGTCCTCGTCGCCCGCGACGACCCCCTGGACACGTATCTCGTCCACCACCCCGAAGCCCTCTTCGACCAGCCGGTGGAGTCCACGGTCCTGGACCCCGACAACCCGTACGTCCTCGCCCCCCATCTGTGCGCGGCCGCCGCCGAACTCCCGCTCACCGACGACGACTTGCCCCTGTTCGGCCCGACCACCGCCGAGCTGCTCCCCCAGCTGGAGGACGCGAAGCTGCTGCGCCGCCGCACCAAGGCCTGGCACTGGACCCGCCGCGAACGCGCCGCCGATCTGACGGACATCCGCGGCGACGGCGGCAGCCCCGTACAGATCGTCGAGGCCGGTACGGGACGCCTCCTGGGCACCGTGGACGCCGGCTCGGCGCACACGACCGTCCACGACGGCGCGGTCCACCTCCACCAGGGCCGCACCTATCTCGTGAAGCACCTGGACCTGGAGGACTCGGTCGCCCTCGTCGAGGAGGCCAACCCGACCTACTCGACGACCGCCCGCGACACCACCGCCATCTCCGTACTGGAGAGGGACATCGAAGTCCCTTGGGGCGACGGCCGATTGTGCTACGGCTCCGTCGAAGTCACCAACCAGGTCGTCTCCTTCCTGCGCCGCCGCCTCATCACCGGCGAAGTCCTGGGCGAGACCAAACTCGACCTCCCTCCCCGCACCCTCCGCACCCGCGCCGTGTGGTGGACGGTGACGGAGGACCAACTCGACGCGGCCCGCGTGAACCCGGAGATCCTCGGCGGCGCGCTGCACGCCGCCGAACACGCCTCCATCGGCATGCTGCCGCTGTTCGCCACCTGCGACCGCCGGGACATCGGCGGTGTCTCCATCCCCCTTCACCCGGACACCCTGCTGCCCACGGTCTTCGTGTACGACGGCCATCCCGGCGGGGCGGGATTCGCGGAGCGCGCGTTCCACACGGCCCGTGAGTGGCTCACGGCCACCCTCGAAGCGATCGCCTCCTGCGAGTGCGAGGCGGGCTGCCCGTCCTGCATCCAGTCGCCCAAGTGCGGCAACGGCAACGACCCTCTCCACAAGCGCGGCGCGGTACGGCTGCTGAAGGTCCTGCTCAGGGACGCGCCATCGGCGGAGGTCCCGACATCGGCATCGGCATCTTTGGAGGCTGCGTCCGAGGGGCGGCCGACATCGCAGGATCAGGAACCAGGTCAGGACGCCGGCTGACTGATCCTGCGAGGCCCATCACCCGGGATCCGTGGGGCCGACTGGATCCGTCGGACCAGCTGGGTCGGTCGGGACCCCAGGCGCCACGGGTCCTGCGGGGCCCGCCCTGGCCCTGACTTCCGCGGTCAGCGGCGCCGCGCCGGCCACCGCGGTGACGTCAGACACCTCCCCGTACACCGCGCACCGCACGAGCCGTGTGTCCTGAGCGGCCGCCACCCGGGCGGCGTGGGCGCAGGCCTCCTTCCGGCCCTCCATCCAGTGATCGGCGGCCGCGAGAGCCGCCAAGTCGGCGGCCCCACCCGCCCGGTGGCGCACTATGACGGCCTGCCCCATGGTCAGTACGCACCCGAAGACCAGCCCGAGCGCGGCCATCGCCATCACGGCCCACACGGTCGCGGAACCCCGGTCCCCAGACGCCTTCCGCCGCTTCATGAATCACCCACCTCCTCCGCCGTCCCGGCTACGTCGGCCGGCTCGGCCGTCCCCACCGTCTCCTCGGCCAACGCAACCGCGTCGGCCCGTAGGCGGACGTTCAGCACGCCAGGCCCCGGTGCCGCGGCCTCGACTGCGACCCGGACCAGGTCGCCCTCCCGGCTCACGGCGACCTTCGCGCCACGCGGCGCGACCCTCTTCGCCGACTCCACGGCCGCCCCCTGCGGGTCCTGCCGGGCAATCGCCCTGGCGCCCGCCCTCGCCGCGTCCACACACTGGATCTGCGCGGACGCGGCCATCAGCGCCCAGACCAGCGCCAGTGTGAAGGTCACGAGCACCGGCAGCACAACGGCCGCCTCCGCCGTCACGAAACCCTGGTCACCGGCGCGTCGCGTACCGGCCTGCCGCTCACCAGCCCGTGGCCTGCGCCGGCCGGCCCTACCCATGGAGCGCCCTCTCGACGATCCCCTGAAGCGCGGCCTGCACCTGTCCGCTGGTCAGCACCTTCAGCAGCAGTCCGGCGAACCCGACCGCCGCGATCAGCCCCATCGCATACTCCGACGTGACCATCCCCGCGTCCCGCCTCACCGCACGCATCCGACGCACCCACATCCCGGCACGCGCCCGCATCACTCCGTACATCTCAACCCCCATGAAATTCCTCTGAAGTTCGTCACCGACTGACGTCCACACGACGTCCGCCGAACTCGCGCCGGGCCACGAACCGGCCCGGGACTCCCCGCGGCCTCTCACCGACCTCCCAACAGCCCGCCGGCCACCCCGATCACCACAGGCAGCACTCCGATGGCCACGAACGCGGGCAGGAAGCACAGCCCCACCGGCGCCGTGATCAGCACAGCCGCCCTGCGCGCCACCGCGGTGGTCGCACGCCCTCGCTCGGCCCGGGCCTCCGCGGCCAGCCGCGCGACCGGCTCCGCGGCCGGGGCTCCCGAATCACCGGCCCGCTCAAGGAGTCCGGCCAGCGCACCGGCCCCCGGTATCGACGCCAACTGCCGCCACGCAGCACGCGGTTCGCCACCGAGCCGCACCTGGGCCGCACCCCGCGCCAGAACCTCGCCGACCGGGCCACCCAGCGACTCCCCCACAGCCCTCGCCGCCCCTACGGGATCGGCCCCGGCGGCGATGCACGCGGCCAACAGATCGGCGGCCAACGGCAGCTGCCGACGCGCCTGAGCCTCCGAAGACGCCGTCACGTCGGCCGCCGCGCGGGTCCTTCGCCTCCACCTCCACACCCCGAACGCCGCGACCAGCCCCAACAGCAGCCCGGCCACCCCGCCCACCAGCACGTACCCGGCACAGACTGCCCCCGCTGACGGTCCCCACCTGCCCATGGCGCCCCGCACATCCACGCCCCGCCTCGCGGGCTTCTCAGTCACCGCCTCCAGCAGGGCATTCAACCTCCGCAGCAGCGCCCGTTCCCTGCGCCGTGCCGCCACCTCATGCACGACCCACCCCAAGCCCGTCACGACACACAGCACGAGCCCCAGCCTGTGGACACCGTTCATCGCCCCTCCGCTTCCCGAGCACTCATCGCTCCTCCGCTCCGCGTACGATCCGCAGCGCCCACCACAGCCCCGCTCCCTCCAACGCCCCGCCCACCAGCAGGCACCCGAACCCCGCCCCGGTGTGCAGCAGCACCCTCAACGGCCGGGCCCCGAGCACGCTCCCCAGTAGCAGCCCCAGGACGGGAAGCCCCGCGAGCATCACCGCCGTCGACCGCGATCCGGCCAACTGAGCGCGTAGGTCAGCCCTTTGGTCACGCTCGGCCCGCAGCGCGTCCGCGAGACGCTCCAGCCCGGCCGCCAGGCCCGCACCCCGGTCCACCGCCACCCGCCAGCACGCCGCGAGCCCCAACAGCCCCTCGGCCCCCGGCGCCCGCGCCGCCTCCCGCAAAGCCCCCGGCACGTCCCCACCGAACCGGGCAGCAGCCACGACCGCCCCATCGCCGGCGCCCGAGCCGCCCGCTCTCGTCTCGCCCTCCTCACGCACCGCCACGATCAGCGCCTCCCCCGGCTGCCGCCCCGCTCGCACCTCCCCCGCCAGCACCCCGCACAGCGAGATCACCTCGTCCGCCCGGCGCTCCCGCACCCGTCGCACCTCCCGGTCCCGCCGCACCCGCGCCGCCAGAGGCACCCCCGCGGCACCCACCACCAGCGGCACCACGGAAGCCCCGAGGACCGCGAGCACGGCCCCTACGACCAGCACCCACCACTCCCACCGCTCCCGCCACCGCGCCCAGCCCACACGCCACGCCTGCGCGCCCCACAGCACACCACCGCCCGAACCCAGCAACTCCCTCGCCCGCCGCGCCTCACGCCCGTGCCCACCACCGGCAACCCAGGCCGCCGCCCCCACACAGACCAGAGCCGCACAACCAGGCCCCACACCGACCCCCACCGCCCCAACTCCAACCACAACAACCGCCCCCTCCACGGACATCGCCCTCGTACCAACCCACGCCCCACCCAGCGCCCCGCCGCCGCCCAACCACCCCGACCGGCCCCACGCCAGCCCCAACCCGCCTACCCCCCCTCCACGAACTCCCCGAGCAACCCCCGCAACCGCGCCCACCCCCGCTCCCGCACGAACTCCCCCTCGCCCCACCGCAGCGCCGGCACCGTGACCACCCAGCCGGCCGCGTCACGTTCCAGGACATGGACCTCGGCGATGCGACGCCGGCCCCTCCGGTCCCGTACGAGGTGAAGAACCACCGACAGGGCCGCCGCCAACTGGCTGTGCAGGGCAGCGCGATCGAGGCCGGCCGCCGTCCCCAGAGCCTCCAGGCGGGCGGGCACGTCATGGGCGGCGTTCGCGTGGACCGTGCCGCAGCCCCCCTCGTGCCCCGTGTTCAACGCGGCGAGGAGCGCCACGACCTCCGGGCCCCGCACCTCGCCCACCACCAGGCGGTCCGGCCGCATGCGCAGCGCCTGACGCACCAGGTCGTCCAGGGCCACGAGACCAGCCCCTTCCTGGTTGGCGGGCCGCGCCTCAAGCCGCACCACATGTGGATGGTCGGGCCGCAGCTCGGCGGAGTCCTCGGCGAGCACCACCCGCTCCCCCGGCCCCACCAGGCCGAGCAACGCGCTCAGGAGCGTCGTCTTACCGGACCCCGTGCCACCGCTGATCAGGAACGACAGCCGGGCATCGAGAAGAGCCCTGAGCACCCGGTCCCCGCCGGGTGGCACCGTCCCCGCCGTCACGAGCTCCTCCAGCGTGAAGGCCCGCGGCCGGACCACCCGCAGCGACAGGCAGGCACAGCCGACGGCGACGGGCGGCAGGACGGCGTGGAGGCGGGTCCCGTCCGGCAGCCGGGCGTCCACCCACGGCCTCGCGTCGTCCAGGCGCCGCCCGGCCACCGCCGCGAGCCGTTGCGCGAGCCTCCGTACGGATGAGGCGCTCTCGAACGACACGCCCGTCAGCTCCAGGCCACCGCCCCGGTCCACCCATACCCGGTCGGGCGCGGACACCAGCACGTCGGTCACCGACGGATCGGCGAGCAGGGGCTCAAGCGGTCCCGTGCCCACGAGTTCGGAGCGCAACTGGCCGGCCGCACCCAATACTTCGGCGTCCCCGAGAAGTTTCCCCTGAGCCCGGAGCGCCTCCGCGACCCGCGCGGGGGTCGCCTCCGCACCGTTCTCCGCGAGCCACTGCCGCACCCCGTCCAACATGCGTGCGCCCACGACCCCACTCACACGCCGCGCACCGTCGTCACCGACCGCACCCCCGCTCACACGCCGCCCACCGCCATCACCCACCACACCGGCACTCACAGCCCGCCCCCTCGACTCGCCACACCCGCACCTCACCCGCACTCACACCCACGCCCACCCGGACATGCCGCCCCCCGCTCTCACACCCCACCCCCCTCAGCCGCCACAACCGGCACCCGCTCCCAAAACGCCGCGCAGAACCGCGCGAGCGGCCCCCGCGCCCCCGGCGGCAGTCCGCCCCCATCGGCCGCCAACAGCGCGCCCTCCGCCGGAAGCTCGCCGACCAGTGGAAGCCCGAGAAGCCGTGCGACCTCATCCGGATCGAGACCGCCGGCCGCACCCCCGCGCGAGGGCCCCACCACCACGCGCAGGTCCCGCAGCACCATCCCCACGCCGGAGGCAACCCGTTTCGCCGCCGCGACGGCCCTCAGCTCCGGCGGCACCACAAGCAGCCCCAGGTCCAGCTGGGCCAGCGCCTCGGCCGCCCCCTCGTCGACCCGGCGCGGCAGATCCACGACGACCGCGCCGCCCCGCCGTCGCGCCGCGGCCAGCACCGCCCGTACGGCTTCAGGCGGGACCACCACCGTGTCGCCCCGGTCCCAGCTCAGCACCCGCAGTGCGTGCAGCTCGGGCAGCGACTCCTCCAGCGCGCCACCCGCGACCCGCCCCCGCGACTCCGCGAACGCGGGCCACCGCATTCCTTCAGCAGCCTCCCCGCCAAGCAGTACATCGAGCCCACCGCCAAGCGGATCCGCGTCGACGAGGAGGGTGCGCCGCCCGGTCCTCGCCGAGGTCACGGCGAGCGCGCTCGCCAGCGTGGACGCCCCGGCCCCGCCTCGCCCGCCGATCACCCCGACGGTGAGCGCGGGCCTGCCCACGCCTTCGGCCACGTCGGCGATGCGGTCCATCAGCCACTGCTCGCCGTCCGGCAGCATCAGCACATGGTCGGCGCCGATCTCAACGGCCCGCCGCCACACTCCCGAATCGTCCTGGTCACGCCCCACCAGCACGACACCACGCCGTCGCGCCACACCCCGTACCCGCTCGACCGCGTCGTCCCCGACGAGCACCAGCGGCGCCGATTCCCAGCTCCCTCTGCGCTCCGGCACCCCGTGATGGACCTCGGGCCGCGCGCCGGCCGCGGCGCACAGCCGCAGCAGGTCGTCCAGCAGATCCACGTCCTCCGTCACGATCAGCGGTGTCCGCCGCCGCCCGTCGGCGACCGGCGCCCGGTCGCATGTGATGGCTCCCGCCACGATTTCCGCCCCCTCGCTCGCTGTCCCGCTCGCACCTGCGAGCCGGCCACTCCCCTCGCGCAGCACAGGCCGGCCGACAGCCCTCCGACTGCCCGACCGGCGAACGGAACCGGTAATGAACACCGGTCCCGTCTTCGCGAGTGGAATCACCGTGCAGCGATCCCGGAAATCGTGTGGATCTTGGTCAATTACTGTGGACAAGAGTGTGCTTGTGAATATCCCCATCACCCATACCGGTGACATCACTTGTGCCATCTAGGGCGACACCTCAGCTGCCCTCTCCAGACCTTCCACAGAGCAGCCCCTCGACTACACTCAGTGACGTAGGTCGGGCGCGAAGAGCCGCGAGCCAGCAGCTCAGCGCGGGGCGGCAACAGGGTGGAGAACGCAAAAGTCCGGACCCAAAGTGGGTCCGGACATGCGACGACCCCCGCCGGGGGGGAGAGCGGGGGTCGTCCCCACGGTCCGACTCGGGGGGGGAGGAGCCAGACCGGGTTAGCACGGTCGCGAACGATCCGTGACTTCCATGGTGTACCCGAGAGCCTTCTCAGGCAAACCCACGCGCCAAAGCTTACGCCGAATGGTGGGCGCCTATGCTCGGGCTCGTGGAAAACCACTCCTTGACGCACTCGATGCCCCGCACAGCCGCGTTCTTTGACCTGGACAAGACGGTCATTGCGAAGTCGAGCACGCTCACCTTCAGCAAGTCGTTCTACCAAGGCGGGCTGATCAACCGCAGGGCGGTGCTGCGGACCGCGTACGCGCAGTTCGTGTTCCTCGCCGGCGGCGCCGACCACGACCAGATGGAGCGGATGCGCGAGTACCTCTCGGCTCTCTGCCGCGGGTGGAACGTGCAGCAGGTGAAGGAGATCGTCGCCGAGACGCTCCACGACCTGATCGACCCGATCATCTACGACGAGGCCGCGTCGCTCATCGAGGAGCACCACACCGCCGGGCGCGACGTGGTGATCGTCTCCACGTCCGGCGCGGAGGTCGTCGAGCCGATCGGTGAACTCCTCGGCGCGGACCGCGTGGTGGCCACGCGCATGGTCGTCGGCGACGACGGCTGCTTCACGGGTGAGGTGGAGTACTACGCGTACGGGCCGACGAAGGCGGAGGCGATCGAGGAGCTCGCGCGGTCCGAGGGGTACGACCTCTCGCGCTGCTACGCGTACAGCGACTCGGCGACCGATGTGCCGATGCTGAAGTCCGTCGGCCACCCCTTCGCGGTCAATCCGGACCGGGCGCTGCGCCGCGAGGCCATCGCGCGCGAGTGGCCGATTCTCGACTTCAACCGGCCCGTCCGGCTCAAGCAGCGACTGCCCTCTCTGTCCGCACCGTCGCGGCCGGCCCTTGTCGCTGCCGCCGCCGTCGGCGCCGCTGCGGCGACCGCGGGCCTGGTCTGGTACGCCAGCCGCCGACGCGCCGCGGTCGGCTGACCGGCCCCTTTATGCGGCCCCGCCACCCGGACGGGAGGCAAGCCCGTCACCCGGCCGCCCGTTTCGCACCTAATTGAACCTAAAAGTAAAGAAGTACGGCCAGGGGTTTCGCTTCCCCCACACCTGGAGTACAAATAAGGCAACGGCCCGCGAGACCAAGGGACATCCGAGAGGATCACCTTTAAACGCAACCAAGGCCCCACGGACCGAGCATGAACACCAGGCACCCACGCGACGTCGACCCGTCGATTACGGGCCAGCCGCACCAGGCCACGGGCTAAGTTCCCGACCTGATGGGCATATTTCGAGGACGCTTGGTAACCAGGTGAACATGCCAGCGGCGGTACGAGGACTCGTACCGCCGCAACCCTGTTCAGGGACTTTCCGGTAACTCGTCCCTGCGCCTACGCCGCTCCGCGCTGGAGCGCCTCGCACACCGCCGTCGACTCTCTGACCCCGAGCTCCACGGACCGCCCGCAGTGCGCGATCCACGCGGCAACCCCTTCCGGGGTGCCCGACACATAGCCCTCGAGCGCGGCCAGATATTCGGCGCGACCCTGCTCCGCGTGCCCCACCTCGGCCGGACAGATCGACTTGGGGTCGAGACCGCTGCCCACCAGGACGATGCGCTCGGCCGCGCGCGCGACCAGCCCGTTGTGCGAACCGAAGGGCCGCAGTGCGAGCAGTTCGCCGTGCACGACGGCTGCGGTGACCAGGGCCGGAGCCGAGCCACCCGCGATGATCAGCCCCGAGAGCCCTTCGAGCCGGCCCGCCACTTCCTGCGCGTCCGGCAGCGGCAGCTCGACCAGCGGCTCGTCGACCGGCTCGCCACCCTGCCGGGGGCGCCCCACCGTGTCGCCGCTGTCGGCGGCCGCCACGAGGTGCAGACGTGCGAGCACCCGCAGTGGGGACTGCCGCCAGATCGACAGGAGCTGGCCCGCCTCCGCCGTCAGCCGCAGGGCGGCGCCGACGGTGCGCGCCTCCTCGTCCCCGCCCGCGCCGCTGAAGTCGGAGCGCCTGCGCACCTCTTCGAGCGGCCAGTCGGCACCGGACAGCGCCGCGCTGCCGCGCGCGCCGCGCAGCGCGGCTTCGGAGGTGACCGCATGGCTGCGACGCCGCATGACCCGGTGGCCGTAGACCCGGTCCACGGCCTTGCGCACGGAGTCCACGGAGTCGGCCACGCCCGGAAGGGCCCCGAGGGCGGCAAGAGGGTCGGCTGTCGTACTCATGGGTACGACCCTACGCAGTCCAGGGCCCCGCCCCACGAAGGAGTGGTCTTCTTCACGCAGGGCGGACACGAACAGCGATCACTCCACTACCCTTGGTGAACATGAAGATCGCTTTCGTGGGGAAGGGCGGCAGCGGGAAGACCACGCTGTCCTCGCTCTTCGTCCGTCACCTCGCCGCCATGGGCGCCCCGGTCATCGCGGTGGACGCCGACATCAACCAGCATCTCGGGCCCGCCCTGGGGCTCGACGACGACCAGGCGGCCGAACTGCCCGCCATGGGCGCACGCCTCCCCCTCATCAAGGACTACCTGCGCGGCTCGAATCCACGGATCGCCTCCGCGGACACGATGATCAAGACGACCCCGCCCGGCGAGGGCTCGCGCCTTCTGCGGGTACGAGAGAACAACCCGGTGTACGACGCGTGCGCCCGGCCCGTGGAACTCGACGGCGGGGCCGTGCGTTTGATGGTCACGGGCCCCTTCACCGAAGCCGACCTCGGTGTCTCCTGCTACCACTCCAAGACCGGAGCGGTGGAGCTGTGTCTGAACCATCTCGTCGACGGCCGCGACGAGTACGTGGTCGTCGACATGACCGCCGGTTCGGACTCCTTCGCCTCCGGCATGTTCACCCGCTTCGACATGACGTTCCTCGTCGCCGAGCCGACGCGTAAGGGGGTCTCGGTCTACCGCCAGTACAAGGAGTACGCACGGGACTTCGGCATCACGCTGAAGGTCGTGGGGAACAAGGTGCAGGGCCAGGACGACCTCGACTTCCTCCGCGCACAGGTGGGAGACGACCTGCTCGTCACCGTCGGGCACTCCGACTGGGTACGGGCCATGGAGAAGGGCCGCCCTCCCCGGTTCGACCTCCTGGAGGAGCCCAACGCGGCCGCCCTGCGCACGCTCCGGTCCGCCGCGGACGCGGCCTACGCGGGCCGCGACTGGGAGCGCTACACACGCCAGATGGTCCACTTCCACCTGAAGAACGCGCAGAGTTGGGGCAACGCGAAGACGGGCGCCGACCTGGCGGCCCAGGTCGACCCCGCCTTCGTCCTCCAGGAGAGCGTGGCCGCCACCGCCTGACCGGCACGGCCGCACCCGACTGGGCTCGGCTACCGCTTCACCGCCGGCGCTCCCGGTGCCCCCTTGGGTGCCGGGGCGGGGCTGGTCGAGATGAAGGACGCCCAGCCCTGCTTGGGGGCCTCGCCGACGCGCAGCTTGGTGAGCCGGTCCAGGGTCTTCGGGTCCTGAGCGTCCAGCCAGTCGGCGAGCTGGCGGAAGGAGACGCAGCGCACCTCGGGCTTGTAGCACACGGCGTGGACGGTCTCCTCGACGGCGCGCATGTAGGTGCCGCCGTTCCAGGACTCGAAGTGATTGCCGATGACCAGCGGCGCGCGGTTGCCTCTGTAGGCGCGGTCGAAGCCCTGGAGGAGGCTGTCGCGCATCTCGTCACCCCAGAACTCCTGCTTGTCGGCGTCGCCCTGGGTCGCGGTGCCCGACTGGTTGATCATGAAGTTGTAGTCCATGGTGAGCTGCTCGTTCTTGTGCCCGGGGAAGGGCACGAGCTGCATCGACAGGTCCCACAGGCCGTCGTTCTTGGTGGGCCAGATCTGGTCGTTGACGCCGCTGGTGTCATAGCGGAAGCCGAGGTCGTGGGCCGCTCGCCGGAAGTTCTTCTGGCCCTCCAGGCACGGGGTGCGGGCGCCGATGAGCTCCTTGTCGTAGTCGAAGGGGAGCGGGGCCGCGTTCTTCATGCCCGTGTTCGTCTTCCAGGACTTCACGAAGGACTTGGCCTGGCTGATCTCGTCCTTCCAGTCGGCCACCGACCACTCGCCGACGCCGCCGCCCTTGCCGCAGAAGTGGCCGTTGAAGTGCGTGCCGATCTCGTTGCCCTCGAGCCAGGCGCCGCGGAGCTGGTCCACGGTGTCCTTGATCCCCTGCTCGTCATTGAAGCCGATCTCCGAGCTGCCCGGTGAGTGCTGCGGCGGCCGGTAGAGGTCGCGCTTCTCCTCCGGGAGCATGTACACGCCGCTGAGGAAGTACGTCATCGTCGCGTTGTTCTCCTTGGCGACCTTGCGGAAGTGCGAGAACAGCTTCCGGCTGTCCTCCCCCGCGCCGTCCCAGGAGAACACCACGAACTGCGGCGGCTTCTGGCCCGCCTTGAGGCGCTCGGCCTTCGGCAGATGCGGCTGACCTCCGGTGAAGGCGGTCGAGCCGTCCCCGATCAGCCGGATCGCGCTTCCCGGCGCGGGGGCGGGGGCGGCCTCATTCGGGCGGGGAGCGCCCTTCTGGGGACCGGTCGCCTGGTGGTCACCGATCGCGCAACCGGACAGGACTGCTGCACACACCGCGACGGCGGTGAAGCTCGCGGCGAGCTTCTTGGTGGCGGTCATGTCCGCCCACCTTCTTCCTTGGGTCTCTTCGGCTCGGATCTCTTCACGTCAGGACGGGATCAATGTGTTGAAATGCCGCATTTATCGACGGCGCCGCCAACGTCGCACGAGACCCAGGGGAGGATTAATACGACAAGCCGAAGAAAGGCCCCATTCACCCACTGAGGTGAATTACTGCCCCATTTGACCCGAAAATCCGTCCACAACCTTTACTCTGCATTACGATTCATTTACCGAGAGTTGATTCATCCCGCCGCTGCACGCCGTGATCCACGGCCGCGACCCTGCCCCGCCACAGACGGGGCCCCCTCGTTCCGCGACCGCGCTGCCCCGGAGGAGACGGGAACATGTCAGCCTGCGTCCCCACACGCACTGCCGATCCGACACGGACCGACGAAACCAGCCGCACCCATCCACCCCACAGCCCGCCGCCGAAGCCGCCCCGCCGCTTCCGCGTCTCGGGCGCCGACCTGTCCGCGTCCGGGGCGGTCTTCCTGATCGCCCTGCCGCTGTCCCTCGGAATCGCCCTCGCCACCGGGGCCCCGCTCCAGGCGGGACTCGTCGCCGCCGCCGTCGGCGGACTCGTGGCCGGCCGCCTCGGCGGCTCCGACCTCCAGGTCAGCGGCCCGGCCGCCGGCCTCACCGTCGTCACCGCCGACCTCATCCACCGCTACGGCTGGCGGACGACCTGCGCGATCACCGTCATCGCCGGAATCGCCCAACTCGGCCTCGGCTGCCTGCGCGTGGCCCGCAGCGCGCTCGCCGTGTCCCCCGCTGTCGTCCACGGCATGCTCGCCGGAATCGGCGTCACCATCGCGGTCGCCCAGGTGCACATCGTGCTCGGCGGCACCCCCCAGAGCGCCGTCCTCGACAATCTCCGTGCGCTGCCCGCCCAGTTGACCCACGTGGACCTGGCCGCACTGGGCCTGAGCCTCCTGACGCTCGCGGTCCTGTTCGCCTGGCCCCGGATCCCCGGACGCGCCGGACGGGCCCTGCGCCGGGCTCCCGCCGCGCTCGTCGCCGTCGCCTGCGCCACCGCGACCGCCGCGTTCGCCGGGATCACCGTGACCAAGGTCGACCTGCCGTCCTGGAGCAGCCACGCCCTCGCCGGCCTGCCCGAAGGGCCCGTACTGGGCCTCGTGGCGGCCGTCCTGACCGTGACGCTCGTGTGCAGCGTGCAGTCACTGCTCGGCGCCGTCGCCGTGGACAAGCTCGCGTCCGCGAAGCCCGCCCTGCGGCCGGAGGCCCGCCGCTCCGACCTCGACCGGGAGCTGCTCGGCCAGGGGGCCGCCAACATCGTCTCCGGCACCCTCGGCGGACTCCCCGTCGCCGGGGTCGCGGTCCGCAGCGCCGCGAATGTGAACGCGGGCGGCGAGAGCAGGAACTCCACGATGCTGCACGGCGTTTGGGTAGTAGTGGCCGCGCTCCTGATGGTCCCGGTGCTCGAGCTGATCCCTCTCGCCTCACTCGCCGCCCTGGTCATGGCCGTCGGCATCCAGATGGTGTCCCTGCACCACATCCGGACGGTCACGCGCCACCGCGAGGTCCTCGTCTACGCCGTGACGACGCTCGGCGTGGTCACCCTCGGCGTACTCGAGGGTGTCGCCCTCGGCATCGCGGTCGCCGTCGCGGTTGCCCTGCACCGGCTCGCCCGCACACGGATCACCCACACCGTGGACGGAACGGACAGAACAGACGGAGCAGACAGAGCAGGCGCGGCGGGCGCCGAAAGCCGAGGCGGGACGCATCACGTGCGAGTGCGCGGGCAGCTGACGTTCCTCGCCGTGCCCCGGCTCAGCCGCGTACTGCACCAGGTACCCCAAGGAGTCGGCTGCGTCGTGGAGTTGGACGGGTCCTTCATGGACCACGCCGCGTTCGAGTCCCTGCAGGACTGGCAGAAGTCGCATGTCGCGCAGGGCGGGAAGGTCGAGGTGACCGGGCGGGCGGGGACCCGTATCGCCGAGCCCGCGTCGGCGTCGCACTCCTGCTGCCGGCCGTGGACGCCCTGGCTCAACCACCACTGCGACCGCCCGCAGACCGAGACCGCCGCTCCCCCGGCCGGCGGTGCTGGCTATCAACTGGCCAGCGGCATCAGCGCGTTCCAGCGGAACACGGCGCCGCATGTGCGGGACGAGCTCGCCCGGCTCGCCCGTGAGGGGCAGCGGCCCACCCAGCTGTTCCTGACCTGCGCCGACTCCCGGCTCGTGACGTCGATGATCACCTCAAGCGGCCCCGGCGACCTCTTCGTCGTCAGGAACGTGGGGAATCTGGTGCCGCTGCCGGGCGCCGAGAGCGGTGACGACTCGGTCGCCGCGGCCATCGAGTACGCCGTCGACGTACTGAAGGTGCAGTCGATCACCGTGTGCGGGCACTCCGGCTGCGGTGCCATGCAGGCGCTGCTCAACAGTCCGCCCGAGGGCGGCGCGCAGACACCCCTGAAGCGGTGGCTGCGGCACGGCCTGCCGAGCCTGGCCCGCATGGCGGCCGCGAACCAGCCCTGGGCGCGGCTCGCGGGGCGCGCCCCCGCCGACTCGGTCGAGCAGCTCTGCCTGACCAATGTCGTCCAGCAGTTGGAGCATCTGCGGGCGCACGAGTCGGTGGCCCGCCGCCTCCAGGAGGGCTCGCTCGAACTGCACGGGATGTACTTCCACGTGGGCGAGGCGCAGGCCTATCTGCTCACCGAGCGGCCCGACGAAGTGTTCGACCAGGTGGCGCCGGAGGGTGAACTGCGCCCTGCCTGAACCCGTCCGTGACGGCGTACGTGCCGGTGGGTGAACCATCGGCACGCGCACGCAAGGCTCAACAGGTCTAAACCATTTTACGGGCCCCCCTTGTCACCGAGGGGGGCCGTCTGATGAGCTGTGGCCTGGGACACAACGGTCGCGCCCCGGCAAAGCACCGTAAGGGAGATGTCGTGAGCAACGAAAGCCTGGCCAACCTTCTCAAGGAAGAGCGAAGGTTTGCGCCGCCGGCCGACCTGGCGGCCGCCGCCAACGTCACCGCGGAGGCGTACGAACAGGCCAAGGCTGACAGGCTCGGCTTCTGGGCCGAGCAGGCCCGCCGGCTGACCTGGGCCACCGAACCGACCGAGACCCTCGACTGGTCGAACCCGCCGTTCGCCAAGTGGTTCGCCGACGGGAAGCTGAACGTCGCGTACAACTGCGTGGACCGCCACGTCGAGGCCGGGAACGGCGACCGGGTCGCCATCCACTTCGAGGGTGAGCCGGGCGACAGCCGGGCCATCACCTACGCGGAGCTCAAGGACGAGGTCAGCCGCGCGGCCAACGCGCTGACCGAGCTGGGCGTGCAGAAGGGCGACCGCGTCGCCGTCTATCTGCCGATGATCCCCGAGGCCGTCGTCGCGATGCTGGCGTGCGCGCGCATCGGTGCCGCGCACTCGGTCGTCTTCGGCGGATTCTCGGCCGACGCCATCGCGGCCCGCATCCGGGACGCCGACGCCAAGGTCGTCATCACGGCCGACGGCGGCTACCGGCGCGGCAAGCCGTCCGCGCTCAAGCCCGCCGTCGACGACGCTGTCAGCCGCGTCGACGGAGTCGAGAAGGTCCTCGTCGTCCAGCGCACCAAGCAGGACGTCGCCTGGACCGAGGGCCGCGACGTGTGGTGGCACGAGATCACGCAGAAGCAGTCGGCGGAGCACACCCCCGAGGCATTCGACGCCGAGCAGCCGCTGTTCATCCTCTACACGTCCGGCACGACAGGTAAGCCCAAGGGCATCCTGCACACGTCCGGCGGCTACCTCACGCAGGCCTCGTACACCCACCACGCGGTGTTCGACCTCAAGCCGGAGACCGACGTCTACTGGTGCACGGCCGACATCGGATGGGTCACCGGGCACTCGTACATCACCTACGGCCCGCTCTCGAACGGCGCGACGCAGGTCATCTACGAGGGCACCCCGGACACCCCGCACCAGGGCCGCTTCTGGGAGATCGTGCAGAAGTACGGGGTGACGATCCTGTACACGGCGCCGACGGCGATCCGCACGTTCATGAAGTGGGGGGACGACATCCCCGCCAAGTTCGACCTGAGCAGTCTGCGGGTCCTCGGTTCGGTCGGTGAGCCGATCAACCCCGAGGCCTGGATGTGGTACCGGAAGAACATCGGCGGCGACAAGTGCCCCATCGTGGACACCTGGTGGCAGACCGAGACCGGCGCGATGATGATCTCGCCGCTGCCCGGCGTCACCGAGACCAAGCCGGGCTCCGCCCAGCGTGCCCTGCCCGGCATCTCGGCGACGGTGGTGGACGACGAGGCTCACGAAGTACCCGACGGGGGCGGCGGTTACCTCGTCCTGACCGAGCCGTGGCCGTCGATGCTGCGCACCATCTGGGGCGACGACCAGCGGTTCATCGACACGTACTGGTCCCGTTTCGAGGGCAGGTACTTCGCCGGTGACGGCGCCAAGAAGGACGAGGACGGCGACATCTGGCTGCTCGGCCGGGTGGACGACGTGATGCTGGTCTCCGGCCACAACATCTCGACCACCGAGGTCGAGTCGGCGCTCGTCTCGCACCCCTCCGTCGCCGAGGCGGCGGTCGTGGGCGCGGCCGACGAGACGACGGGTCAGGCCATCGTGGCCTTCGTGATCCTGCGCGGCACGGCGTCCGCCGACGACGAGGGCCTCGTCGCCGACCTGCGCAACCACGTGGGCGCGACGCTCGGCCCGATCGCCAAGCCGAAGCGGGTCCTGCCCGTGGCCGAGCTGCCCAAGACCCGCTCCGGGAAAATCATGCGGCGCCTGCTGCGCGATGTCGCGGAGAACAGGGAGCTGGGAGACGTCACGACCCTGACGGACTCGTCCGTCATGGACCTCATCCAGACCCGGCTCCCGGCCGCGTCGAGCGAGGACTGACCGCACCGCACACCACGATTTGGGCACCCGGCACCGAACGCGCCGGGTGCCCGTTTCGTGCGTAAAGTGACGATTACCAGCTACGGCCCGCGTACACCCGGTAGGGTGAGACCTCAACTGGTGTGCCGGGAAGTCTGGTCGGCAACGCCGTCGGCGACCCCTCGTCGGCGCGTTCGCGAAAGCCGAACCCGACCGGAGGTCTTCACCCGTGGCCGCGCCCGCCCCCAGCAAGAACAGCCGTAAGGTCCTCGGTCGGCTCTCCCTTCCCGAGCGTACGTTCGTGGCGGACACCCTGCGGGCCGAGACCGTCGGCGGCGTTCTGCTCCTCGTCGCCGCGATCGCCGCCCTCATCTGGGCGAACACCCCGCTCAGCGACAGCTACGAGTCTGTGCGCCACTTCCACATCGGCCCTGCCGCGCTCGGACTCAACCTGTCCCTCGAGCACTGGGCTGCCGACGGACTGCTCGCCGTGTTCTTCTTCGTCGCCGGTATCGAGCTCAAGCGCGAACTCGTCGCCGGCGATCTGCGCGACCCGAAGGCGGCCATGCTGCCTGTCGCCGCCGCGCTCTGCGGCATGGCGGTCCCCGCGCTCGTCTACTTCCTGGTCAACATCACGGGCGACGGCTCGCTCGACGGCTGGGCCGTGCCGACCGCCACCGACATCGCCTTCGCGCTCGCCGTCCTCGCCGTCATCGGCACCTCACTGCCTTCCTCGCTGCGCGCGTTCCTGCTCACGCTCGCCGTCGTCGACGACCTCGGCGCGATCCTGATCATCGCGATCTTCTTCACCGACGACATCAACTTCGCCGCCCTCGCAGGCGCCGTCGTCGGCCTCGCCGTGTTCTGGCTCCTCCTGCGCAAGGGCGTTCGCGGCTGGTACATCTACGTGCCGCTCGCGCTCGTGATCTGGGGCCTGATGTACAACAGCGGCATCCACGCCACCATCGCCGGTGTCGCCATGGGCCTCATGCTGCGCTGCACCCGGCGGGACGGTGAGGAGCACTCGCCCGGCGAGCACATCGAGCATCTGGTGCGCCCCTTCTCAGCGGGGCTCGCCGTGCCGCTGTTCGCCCTGTTCAGCGCGGGCGTTGCCGTGTCGGGCAGCGCGCTGACCGACGTGTTCACCAAGCCCGAGACGCTCGGTGTGGTGCTCGGCCTCGTCGTCGGCAAGGCGGTCGGCATCTTCGGCGGGACCCGGCTCACCGCCCGCTTCACCAGGGCCTCGCTCTCCGACGAACTCGCCTGGCCCGACGTGTTCGCCGTCGCGTCCCTCGCCGGCATCGGCTTCACCGTCTCGCTCCTCATCGGCGAACTCGCCTTCACCGACAACCCGCTGCTGACCGACGAGATCAAGGCGTCCGTCCTGATGGGCTCCCTCATCGCGGCGGTCCTGTCGAGCGTCCTGCTCAAGATCCGTAACGCCAAGTACCGCGCGATGTGCGCCGAGGAGGAGCGGGACGACGACCTAGACGGCATCCCCGACATCTACGAGGAGGACAAGCCGGAGTACCACTTGCGGATGGCGGAGATCTACGAGAAGAAGGCCGCCGAACACCGCAGGCTTGCCGAAGTGACGGGCGGGGCAAGCGAGGAAAGCAGTCGTCCGGCATGATCTGACAGCAGGTCTGCTACAGATGCCCGTACAGAGAAGAGGGAGTACGCGATGAGCGCACCCGACGGCACACCGGTCGGCGCCGAACGCAGCATCGGCCAGCTGGTCGCCACGGCCACGACCGAGATGTCCGCGCTGGTGCACGACGAGATCGCCCTGGCGAAGGCCCAGCTCAAGCAGGACGTGAAGCGGGGTGCGGTCAGCGGCGGCGCCCTCTCGGCGGCCGGCGTGGTCCTGCTCTTCTCGCTGCCCATGCTGAGCTTCGCGCTCGCCTACGGGATCCAGGCCTGGACCGGCGGGCACAACGGTGAGGGCGGCTGGAACCTCGGCTGGTGCTTCCTGCTCTCCTTCGCGGCGAACGTGCTGGTGGCCGCGCTGCTCGCCCTGATCGGCGTCGTCTTCGCGAAGAAGGCCAAGAAGGGCAAGGGCCCGCAGAAGGTCGCCGCCTCGGTCAAGGAGACGGCAGGCGTACTGGGGAACGCCAAACCGCACCCCCGTCAGGTGGCCCCCGCGAACCGAGTCGGCGACACGGTCGAGGCTGTGGCACGCTCGTCTTCATGACGGACCCCGCCACCCCTTCGGCTCAGCCCGCCTCGGTCGTACGCATCGGCGTCCCGGGCGGCGGCGAGCTGACCCACCGGGACGTCGCCGCCAACGGCGCGCGCTTCCACATCGCCGAGATGGGCGACGGGCCACTGGTCCTGCTCCTGCACGGCTTCCCCCAGTTCTGGTGGACATGGCGGCACCAGATGGTGGCGCTCGCCGACGCCGGGTTCCGGGCCGTGGCCATGGACCTGCGCGGCGTCGGCGGCAGCGACCGCACCCCCCGCGGCTACGACCCGGCGAACCTCGCCCTCGACATCACGGGCGTCGTACGGTCCCTCGGCGAGCCCGACGCGGCGCTCGTGGGGCACGACCTGGGCGGCTATCTCGCGTGGACCGCGGCCGTCATGCGGCCCAAGCTGGTGCGCCGGCTCGTGGTCTCCTCGATGCCGCACCCCCGGCGCTGGCGCTCGGCGATGCTGTCCGACGTCAAGCAGACCGCCGCGGGCTCGTACGTCTGGGGCTTCCAGCGGCCGTGGGTGCCGGAGCGTCAGCTCGTCGCGGACGACGGCGCCCTGGTCGGGCGGCTGATCCGGGACTGGTCCGGGCCGCGCCTGCCCGACGACGAGGCCGTGGACGTGTACCGGCGCGCCATGTGCATCCCGTCCACGGCACATTGCTCGGTCGAGCCGTACCGCTGGATGGTGCGGTCGATGGCCCGTCCGGACGGCATCCAGTTCAACCGGCGCATGAAGCGTCCGGTGCGGGTGCCGACGCTGCATCTGCACGGCTCGCTCGACCCCGTGATGCGTACGCGCAGCGCGGCGGGCTCCGGCGAGTACGTCGAAGCGCCGTACCGCTGGCGGCTGTTCGACGGTCTGGGGCACTTCCCGCACGAGGAGGACCCGGTCGCGTTCTCCAGTGAACTGGTCAGCTGGCTGAAGGACCCCGAGCCCGACCGGTGACGGCCGCGCGGTCGCCCTCGCACGATCGGGTGACGCGTTCGAGCCATGTCCGGGAACAACTGTCCCTCGAACTGCCAATTGCCTGGCGCATAGGCCAATTGGGGGGCGTGCGCGCGATTACCGACCTTGGGGCACGGGCACACGTCGGGGTATGGGCTGGACGCACGACTACAGTGACGCAGCACGCAACCGCCGCTCAGCCACGGTGCTGAGCCGTCACCCGGGGGGTGGCCCGCAGGAACCGGGCCATGACCAAACCCCTCCGGGGATCAACATTCCCCGCATCCTGCGCCGCCGGGCCCGCTGGGTCTCGGCCCGGCTGCGGCACACGCGCGACTGACGCGTCACCGGCCCGGCCTTCACCGCCTCCCGAACCTCACAGGGCGCAGTTGTCGCTGCCCACCTGCTGGTTGGCCGTGCGGCCGCGGTCGATGTCCTGGCTGATCTCGTCTCGGGTGAGCGCGTACCCGGTCTGGGCGCTGTCGAGTGACTTCGCGAAGACCACGCCGTACACCTTGCCCTCGGGCGTGAGCAGCGGGCCGCCGGAGTTGCCCTGGCGGACGGTCGCGTAGAGCGAGTACACATCGCGTTGCACGGTGCCGCGGTGGTAGATGTCCGGGCCGTTGGCCGAGATGCGGCCGCGCACGCGCGCGGGGCGGACGTCGTACGCGCCGTTCTCCGGGAAGCCGGCGACGATCGCGCTTGCGCCGCGCTCGGCGTCCGTGGACGTGAACTGGAGCGGGGGCGCCTTCAGCGTGGGCACGTCGAGTACGGCGATGTCGCGCTTCCAGTCGTAGAGGACGACCTTCGCCGCGTACATCCGGCCTTCGCCGCCAATCTGTACGTTCGGCTCGTCCACGCCGCCGACCACGTGCGCGTTCGTCATGACGCGGCGGTCGGCGAAGACGAAGCCGGAGCCTTCGAGGACCTTGCCGCAACTGGGTGCCTGGCCCGTCACCTTGACGATGGAGCGCCTGGCCGTCTGCACGACCGGGCTGTTCGCCAGCTTCGGGTCGGGGGACTGGACCTCGGTGATCGGCTCGTTCGAGAACGGGCTGAAGACCTGCGGGAAGCCGTTCTGCGCGAGCGCGGAGGAGAAGTCCGCGAACCACGTGTTCGCCTGCGCGGGCAGGGCTCTGGACACGCCGAGCAGGACCTTGGAGTTGCGCACTTCCTTGCCGAGCGTGGGCAGCGTCGTACCGGCCAGGGCCGAGCCGATGAGCCAGGCGACGAGGAGCATCGCCACCACGTTCACCACGGCACCGCCCGTGGCGTCCAGGGCGCGGGCCGGGGACCAGGTGATGTACCGGCGCAGCTTGTTCCCCAAGTGCGTGGTGAACGCCTGTCCCACGGAGGCACAGACGATGACCACGATCACGGCGACGACGGCCGCGGTCGTACTCACCTTGGCCTCGTCGGTCACCGCCCTCCAGATGGCGGGCAGGACGTAGACCGCGACGAGGCCGCCGCCCAGGAAGCCGATCACCGACAGGATGCCGACGACGAAGCCCTGGCGGTAGCCCACGATCGCGAACCACACGGCGGCGACGAGCAACAGGATGTCCAGCACATTCACGTGGGCCACCCTGTCATGAGCGCCAGTCGAGTGGGACCTGCTTACTGCGGTCCCAGGGACGCTCCCATCCCGCGTAGTGCAGGATCCGGTCGATCACTCCGGCCGTAAAGCCCCAGACCAGAGCCGATTCGACGAGGAACGCCGGGCCCTGGTGACCCCTCGGGTGGACCGCCGTCGCACGGTGGCGCGGATCCGTGAGATCCGCCACGGGGACCGTGAAGACGCGGGCCGTCTCCGCCGGGTCGACCGCCTGCACCGGCGTCGGTGTGCGCCACCAGCCGAGGACCGGCGTCACCACAAAGCTGCTCACCGGGATGTACAGCTTCGGCAGGACACCGAAGAGCTGGACGCCGCGCGGATCGAGCCCGGTCTCCTCCTCCGCCTCGCGCAGGGCGGCGCGCAGCGGCCCGTCCGTACGCGGATCGCCGTCCTGCGGATCGAGGGCGCCGCCCGGGAAGGACGGCTGGCCCGCGTGCGAGCGCAGCGATGTGGCGCGCTCCATGAGCAGCAGCTCGGGGCCGCGCTCGCCCTCACCGAAGAGGATCAGGACGGCGGACTGGCGCCCGTCGCCGCTCTCGGGCGGCAGGAAGCGGCTCAGCTGGAGCGGCTCGACCGTATCGGCGGCCTTCACGACCGGGTCGAGCCACTCGGGCAGCCCCTCGCGGCTCAGCCGCACGGGCTCGATCTTCGTCACGCGCTCTTCGTGCGCCTCACTGTGTGCATGTGTCATAGGCACCCCCGTCCAACTGAACACAACGCCTGCGTCCCCGCCGTTCGTTCCGCGATGCGTCACTCCCCCGTGGCGGGCGGCGCGGTGGCGCCGAGCGGGGGCGCCGGGATACCGCCGGCGTCCAGATACGACTGCGGGGGCTTCAGGCGCTGGCCGGGGAAGCCGCCCTTCTCGTACTTCAGGAGCTTCTTCGCCTTCTCCGGGTCGGTCTCGCCCTCCCCGTACGCCGGGCAGAGCGGCGCGATCGGGCAGGCGCCGCAGGCGGGCTTGCGGGCGTGGCAGATCCGGCGGCCGTGGAAGATCACGCGGTGGGAGAGCATCGTCCAGTCGTTCTTCGGGAAGAGCTCGCCGATAGCCTTCTCGACCTTGTCCGGGTCGGTCTCCTCCGTCCACTTCCAGCGCCGCACGAGCCGCCCGAAGTGCGTGTCCACGGTGATTCCCGGCCGCCCGAAGGCGTTGCCCATCACGACGAAGGCGGTCTTGCGGCCGACGCCGGGCAGTTTGACGAGGTCTTCGAGACGCCCAGGGACCTCGCCCCCGAACTCGTCCCGCAGCGCCGCCGCGAGCCCCATGATCGACTTCGACTTGGCGCGGAAGAACCCGGTGGGCCGGATCAGCTCCTCGACGTCCTCGGGGTTCGCGGCCGCGAGGTCCTCCGGGCTCGGGTACTTGGCGAAGAGGGCGGGCGTCGTCTGATTGACCCGCAGATCGGTGGTCTGGGCGGACAGCACCGTGGCGACGAGCAGCTGGAAGGGGTTCTCGAAGTCCAGCTCCGGGTGGGCGTACGGGTACACCTCGGCGAGCTCACGATTGATGCGCCGGGCACGCCGGACGAGCGCGGTGCGGGGCTCGGGCTTGGCAGCGGCCTTCTTCGCAGGCTTGTCCGACGTCGCGGCGGCGGCCTTCTTCACGGGCTTGGCGGCGCCGGCCTTCTTCGCGCCAGCACGCTTCCCTCCGGAACCCGCGGCACCACCGGCACCACCGGCACCACCAGCGCCCTTCCCCGCGGAAGCCGCAGCACCCCCGGCACCATCCCCGACACCGCTGGCCCGCTTTACCCCTTTTGCCGCTTTCTCGGGCGCGGCCGGGGCCTGTTCGCCCACAGCGGAATTACGTCCTGCGGTCACCGTCCCAGCCCCCTTGGCCTCTGCTCTCACCGGCGTTTTGGACACTCGGCCAGCCTAGAGGCAGCCGCTGACATCCGCCGTGGACCCCGCAGATCAGTCCTCGATTGGCCCCCTCCCCGACAGCTTGCGACGCCCGTGCGGCAGACTTGTGCCTGAGTGACTGATCACACTGTTTGGACCGTCCGGCAAAATGGGGAGCGGGAACCCGGTCCCCGGATGCAGGTCGACATAGGAGAGAAACTCGTGGACGACGTTCTGCGGCGCGCCCCGCTTTTCGCGGCGCTCGATGATGAGCAGGCCGCGGAGCTCCGCGCCTCCATGAGTGAGGTGACCCTCGCGCGCGGCGACGCCCTCTTCCACGAGGGCGACCCCGGAGACCGCCTGTACGTGGTCACCGAGGGCAAGGTGAAGCTCCACCGCACCTCCCCCGACGGCCGCGAGAACATGCTCGCGGTACTCGGCCCCGGCGAGCTGATCGGCGAGCTCTCGCTGTTCGACCCGGGCCCGCGCACGGCGACCGCCTCCGCGCTCACCGAGGTCAAGCTGCTCGGCCTCGGCCACGGCGACCTCCTGCCCTGGCTGAACGCGCGCCCCGAGGTGGCCTCCGCCCTGCTGCGCGCCGTCGCCCGGCGCCTGCGCAAGACCAACGACCAGATGTCCGACCTGGTCTTCTCGGACGTGCCGGGCCGCGTGGCCCGCGCGCTCCTGGACCTCTCCCGCCGCTTCGGCGTGCAGTCGGAGGAGGGCATTCACGTCGTGCACGACCTGACGCAGGAGGAGCTGGCCCAGCTGGTCGGCGCCTCCCGCGAGACGGTGAACAAGGCGCTCGCGGACTTCGCGGGCCGCGGCTGGCTCCGACTGGAGGCCCGCGCCGTGATCCTGCTCGACGTGGAGCGCCTCGCGAAGCGCTCGCGCTGACACCTTCGTTCCACGCGTACGGGTCCCGTCTCCCTCCGGGGAGGCGGGATCACGCGTTCACCGCCCCGGAAAATGCCGGGACTGCAGCCGCCCGACCCGGCACAGTGGGCCCATGGACCCCACCGCCCGCGGCCTGGACGACCGCGGATTCATCGAGCGCGAAGGCTCTCTGAGCCGGATCCAGCCGGACTTCCGCCCCGTGGTGTCCGCGGCGCGCGACGGTCTGCTCGCCGGCTTCGGGCCGCGGATGACGAGCGCGTACCTCTACGGCTCCGTGCCGCGCGGCACCGCCCGCCCCGGCCGCAGCGACCTCGACCTCCTCCTCGCACTGCGCGAGGAGCCGACGGACAACGACAGGGCGCAGGCCAACGCCCTGGCCGAAGACCTGAACAAACAATTCGCCCAGATCGACGGCGTAGGCCTGCTGGTCCTCAGCCGAAGCCAGGTCCTCAGCGACCTCGAACGACACGACCTCGGCTGGTTCGTGGCCTGCCTCTGCACTCCGCTCCTCGGCGAGGACCTGGCCGCATACCTGCCGCGCTACCGCCCCGACTCCCTCCTGGCCCGGGAGACCAACGGCGACCTGCGCCTGCTCCTGACGCGCTGGCGCGAACGCATCGCGCGAGGCGACGACCCGCGCACCCTGGACCGCCAGATCTCCCGTCACCTCGTCCGCACCGGCTTCACGCTCGTCATGCCCCGCTGGAACGGCTGGACCAGCGATCTGACGCAGATGGCCGAGGTGTTCGGCACGTACTACCCGCAGTGGGCGGACGCGATGCGACAGGCGTCCGAGGCGTCGTACGAACCGGTGGGCGCACCGCACACCCTCCGGGCCTACACCGAGGACCTGGGCCCGTGGCTGGCGGCAGAATACGAAGCCGTGCACGGAGTGAAGGCCCCCCGCCCCTGACCCGGAAGCAGGACACCGATGAGCTCAGCGTCGACGGACAGCCTGGCCGAGCGGTTCGAGGAGTCACGGGGGCACTTGCGCGCCGTGGCCTACCGGATGCTCGGCTCGTTCAGCGAGGCGGAGGACGCCGTACAGGAGACGTGGCTGCGGCTCCAGCGGTCCGACACCTCGGCCGTCGAGAACCTGGGCGGCTGGCTCACCACCGTCACGGGCCGGATCTGCCTGGACCTGCTGCGCTCGCGCAAGGCAAGGGGCGAAGAGCCCCTGGAAACCCACGTACCCGACCCCCTGGTCACGAGCCTCGACACCCCGGACCCCGAACAACAGGCGCTCCAGGCTGACTCGGTGGGCCTGGCGCTGCTCGTGGTCCTGGACTCGCTGGCGCCGCTGGAGCGGCTGGCGTTCGTGCTGCACGACCTGTTCGCGGTGCCGTTCGACGACATCGCGCCGATCGTGGAGCGCACGCCGGCGGCGACCCGGCAGCTGGCGAGCCGCGCGCGCCGCCGCGTCCAGGGAGCCCCGCCGCCTCAGACGGATCTGGTACGCCAGCGCGAGGTGGTCGAGGCGTTCCTCTCGGCGGCCCGCGAGGGCGACTTCGAGGGACTGCTGGCGGTCCTGGACCCGAACGTAGTGCTACGGGCGGACGCCGGGGCAACTGACCTCTCGCGCCTGGTCCGAGGCGCTCACGCGGTGGCGTCCGGGGCGATCACGTTCCAGCGCATGGCACCGCACGTGCGCGTTGTGCTGGTCAACGGCGCGATCGGCCTCCTGGCGCTGCCCGAGGGCCGCCCGGCATCGCTGATGTCCTTCACGATCACAGACACGAGAATCACGGAACTGAACGTCCTGGCGGACGAGGTCCGTCTGCAGCGCCTGACCCGCGAGGCCTGACCGGGCGGCCCTCTAAATGAGCCCGTGCTCCGTCAGATAATCGAGCTGAGCCAGCACCGACAATTCGGCAGCGGGCCACAGAGACCGATCCACACCCGCGTACACATGGGCAACAATTTCTGACGCCGTGACATAACCGCTCTCGACGGCGGTCTCGACCTGGGCGAGCCGGTTGGCGCGGTGGGCGAGGTAGAACTCGACGGCGCCCTGGGCGTCTTCGAGTACGGGCCCGTGCCCCGGCAGCACGGTGTCGACCCCGTCGTCGACGGTGAGGGACCGCAGCCGCCGCAGCGAGTCGAGATAGTCCCCGAGCCGCCCGTCGGGATAGGCGACGACGGTGGTCCCGCGCCCGAGCACGGTGTCCCCGGTCAGCACGGCGCGATCGGCGGGCAGATGGAAACAGAGCGAATCAGCGGTATGCCCAGGCGCGGCGACAACACGCAACTCAAGCCCGCCAACAGCCACAACGTCCCCACCAGCCAGCCCCTCGTCCCCGAGCCGCAGGGCAGGATCGAGGGCCCGCACCTTGGTCCGGGTCAGCTCGGCAAACCGGCCGGCGCCCTCCGCGTGATCGGGATGCCCATGAGTAAGAAGGGTCAGAGCCACACGCTTACCGGCAGCCTCAGCGACCGCGACAACATTCCGCAGATGCACGTCGTCGAGCGGCCCGGGATCGATCACCACGGCAAACTCGGAATCAGGCTCGGAAACAATCCACGTATTGGTCCCGTCCAGGGTCATCGCGGAGGCGTTCGGAGCCAGCACGTTGACCGCGCGCGCGGTGGCGGGCCCGGACAGCACCCCGCCACGGGGCTGTCCGGGAAGGGCTGCGGCTTCAGTCATGCGGAGGCTCCCCCGGACGTGGTCGGAATGTGCTTGGTGAACTCATCATGACCGGGCCAGGACAGAACAATCTCCCCACCCTCCAGCCGGGCCCGGGCGAGCACAGGGGACAGATCCTGCGCCGCGGCCCCCACGAGGGCCCCCTCGGCGCTGTCGAAGCCGGCCAGCGCCCGCAGCGTCGCGATCGTGGGCGGCATCATCATCAGCTCGCCCTTGTCGTACCCTTCGGCGGCCTGCTCGGGCCGGATCCACACGGTCCGATCGGCTTCAGTAGAGGCGTTACGGGTGCGCTGCCCCTCCGGCAGAGCGGCGACGAAGAACCAGGTGTCGTACCGCCGGGGCTCGAACTCGGGCGTGATCCACCGCGCCCAGGCCCCCAGCAGATCGGACCGCAGAACCAGCCCACGCCGCCCGAGGAACTCCCCGAACGACAACTCCCTCTGGACGAGCGCCTCCCGGTCGGCCTCCCAGGACTCACCGGTCGTATCCCCCACCACGGACGCCGCATCGGGCCCGGCGAGCAGCACGCCCGCCTCCTCGTACGTCTCCCGCACGGCGGCACACACGATCGCCTGCGCTGACTTCTCGTCCACGTCGAGCCGAGCCGCCCACGCCGCGCGCGAGGGCCCGCCCCACCGCACGACCGACTCGTCGTCACGGGGATCCACGCCCCCGCCCGGATACGCGTACGCGCCCCCGGCGAAAGCCATGGAGGCGCGTCGACGCAACATATGCACTTCGGGACCGGCGACCGCGTCCCGCAGAAGCATGACGGTCGCGGCCCGCCGCGGCACAGCGGCCGCCAGCTCACCCGCCGCGAGCGCACGAATCCGCTCGGGCCACTCCGGGGGATACCACTGCCCATTCGCCATGGCCGGAGGCTATCCGCTACCAAGCGGATGTTCGAGAGCCATAGACGATCAAGTACGACGGAGACCACGAAGAACCCCCACCGCCCCGCGGCCATACCCGAGAGAGCCGGACGGACGAATCACCCACCGCCCCGCAGCCGCGAGAGAGAACCGGGCCGACGCATCACCCACCGGCTGGCAGCCCGCGTACGAGGCGCGAGGGGAGCCGG
Organism: Streptomyces sp. DS1-CR2; assembly: GCF_055760475.1. Classification (NCBI taxonomy): domain Bacteria; kingdom Bacillati; phylum Actinomycetota; class Actinomycetes; order Kitasatosporales; family Streptomycetaceae; genus Streptomyces; species Streptomyces sp. DS1-CR2. The sequence continues at coordinate 4,911,927 of NZ_CM147085.1, read as the reverse complement.
GATGTGCGCGCGGAGCCACCAGCACCACACGCGGGTGGCATGGGCCCGGCGACGAAGCCCCCTGGAACAGCGAGCACGTACATCCCGGCGCCGCCCCGCCCTCAGGAGACGGAGCGCACCGGTCCCGAGCCGACCCGAACCTTCAGCCGAACCAGAAGGCTCGGCCGAAGCAGAAGCCTCGGCCGAACCGAACTCTCAGCCGAACCGAACCACTCAACCCGAAACGAGCTCGACCTGAACCTCGACCTCAACAGGCGCGTCCAGCGGCAGAACGGCCACACCCACGGCGGACCGGGCGTGCACACCCTTCTCGCCGAGAACCTCGGCGAAGAGCTCACTGGCCCCGTTCACCACACCCGGCTGCCCGGTGAAGTCGGGCGCGGAGGCGACAAATCCGACGACCTTCACCACACGGGCGACCCGATCGAGATCGTCGGCAACGGACTTCACCGCGGCGAGCGCGTTCAGCGCACACGTACGGGCCAGCTCCTTGGCCTGCTCGGCGGTGACCTCGGCCCCCACCTTCCCGGTGAGCGGAAGCTTCCCGTCCACCATCGGCAGCTGACCGGCCGTGTACACGTACACGCCGGACTGCACGGCCGGCTGGTAAGAGGCGAGCGGCGGCACGACCTCGGGCAGGGTCAGGCCGAGCTCGGCGAGGCGCGCGTCGACGACCCCGCTCATGCCTTCGCCCGCTTCAGATAGGCCACGAGCTGCTCGGGGTTGTTCGGCCCGGGCACGACCTGGACGAGCTCCCAGCCGTCCTCGCCCCAGGTGTCCAGAATCTGCTTGGTCGCGTGCACGAGAAGAGGCACGGTCGCGTATTCCCACTTGGTCATACGGCCGACTGTAGCCGCTGGACCGACGATGACCGACAGCCTCCTGCGTAGCCCGCGCGCGGACTGGTTAGGCTCGAAGGCGTGAGCAGGCTCCAGGTCGTCAGCGGCAAGGGCGGTACCGGAAAGACCACGGTCGCCGCCGCACTGGCGCTCGCCCTCGCGACCGAGGGCAAGCGCACTCTCCTGGTGGAGGTGGAAGGACGCCAGGGCATCGCACAGCTCTTCGAGACGGAAGCACTGCCGTACGAGGAACGGAAGATCGCGGTAGCCCCGGGGGGCGGCGAGGTGTTCGCACTCGCCATCGACCCGGAGCTGGCGCTGCTGGACTACCTCCAGATGTTCTACAAACTGGGCGGCGCGGGCAGGGCGCTCAAAAAGCTGGGCGCGATCGACTTCGCGACAACGGTGGCGCCGGGCCTGAGGGACGTACTCCTGACCGGCAAGGCCTGCGAGGCGGTACGCCGAAAGACGAAACAGAACAAATACGCCTACGACTACGTGGTGATGGACGCCCCGCCGACGGGCCGCATCACGCGCTTCCTGAACGTGAACGACGAGGTCGCGGGCCTGGCCAAGATCGGCCCGATACACAACCAGGCGCAGGCGGTCATGCGGGTCCTCAAGTCGCCGGAGACAGCGGTGCACTTGGTGACGCTGCTGGAGGAGATGCCGGTCCAGGAGACGTCGGACGGCATCGCGGAGCTGCAGGCGGCGAACCTCCCCGTGGGCAGGCTCATCGTGAACATGGTGCGCCCGGCGGTCCTGGACGACGCCGAACTGACGCTGGCGCAGGGCGGCGTGCCCAGGACGGCCATCGCCAAGTCCCTGTCCGCGGCGGGCCTGGGCGGCGCCCGCAGAGGCGGCAACGCCGAACGTCTGGTGACCCCGCTCCTCGACCAGGCGGCCCAGTACGCGGAACGGCACGAGCTGGAGCGCAGCCAGCGGGCGGTGCTGGCCGATTCAGGCCTGCCGCTGCACGAACTGCCGCTGCTGACCGAGGGGATGGACCTGGCGGGCCTGTACCGGCTGGCCACGGAACTGCGGAAGCAAGGGATCTAGAGACACATGACGTCGTCCCTGAGCCTGAACCCGACGGACACCCACGTACTCGACGTGGACCCACTCATCGACGACCCCAGGACGCGCATCGTGGTGTGCTGCGGCTCCGGCGGCGTCGGCAAGACGACGACGGCGGCGGCACTCGGCCTGCGCGCGGCCGAGCGCGGCCGCAAGGTCGTCGTGCTGACGATCGACCCGGCACGCAGGCTGGCCCAGTCCATGGGCATCGACAGCCTGGACAACACACCGCGCCGGGTGAAGGGGATCGACGATACGGCGGGCGGCGAACTGCACGCGATGATGCTCGACATGAAGCGGACGTTCGACGAGATCGTCGAGGCGCACGCGGACGGTCAGCGGGCCGAGGCGATTCTGGGCAACCCGTTCTACCAGTCGCTCTCGGCGGGCTTCGCGGGCACGCAGGAGTACATGGCGATGGAGAAGCTGGGTCAGCTGCGGGCCCAGGGCGAGTGGGACCTGATCGTCGTCGACACTCCGCCCTCCCGCTCCGCGCTCGACTTCCTGGACGCGCCGAAACGTCTCGGCTCGTTCCTGGACGGCAAGCTGATCCGGGTCCTGATGGCCCCGGCGAAGGTCGGCGGCCGGGCCGGCATGAAGTTCCTGAACGTCGGGATGTCGATGATGACGGGCGCACTCGGGAAACTGCTGGGCGGTCAGCTCCTGCGCGACGTACAGACGTTCGTGGCGGCGATGGACACGATGTTCGGCGGGTTCCGCACGCGCGCCGACGCCACGTACAAGCTGCTCCAGGCCCCTGGTACGGCGTTCCTGGTGGTGGCGGCGCCGGAGCGGGACGCGCTGCGCGAGGCGGCGTACTTCGTGGAGCGCCTCGCCGCGGAGGACATGCCGCTGGCCGGGCTCGTACTGAACCGGGTGCACGGCAGCGGTGCCGCGCAGCTGTCGGCCGAGCGGGCGCTCGCAGCCGCAGAAAATCTTGACGAGCGCGGCATTGTGGATCAGGGGGACGGGAATGTAGAGCTGCGTAGCGCTCCCGAAGCAGGCTCCCCCGCCCCAGCAAGGGACACGGCCGACGAGCACGCCCAGATGCCGGACAAAACCCCACATAGCACACCCGTGCACGCAAACACGCCCAACTCACCTGTCACAGGCACGCCTGCCACCACGACCACAGACCGCGCCACGGCAGACCGCACCACGACAGACCGCGCAGCCACACACCACGCAGCGACAGACCAACTCACGGCAGGCCTGCTGCGATTGCACGCGGAACGCATGCAGTTGCTGGCACGCGAGCAGCGCACACGCGACCGCTTCGCGGCGCTCCACCCGGAGGTGGCGGTCACCGAGGTCGGCGCCCTGCCCGGCGATGTGCACGACCTGGCAGGCCTGAGGAGCATCGGGGACCGGCTCGCGGCCGGTACGGACCCGGCCGGAGCTGCGTGAGCCGTACGGACGCCTCCCGAGGCGCGGGCCACCACACGGCTCGCACCCCTCGGACGCCCTGGTAAGGAGCTCGGCTCCCTCACCCCACGGCGGCGTACCTCTCGTACGTCGCGTCGTCATCGATGTCCACGGGCAGCAGGCCCGCACCGCGCTCGTACTCCGTACGAGCCGTCTCGAGCAGCCGGCGCCACGAGGTGACGGTGGGGCGCCTGCGCAGCAGCGCACGGCGTTCCCTCTCGGTCATGCCACCCCACACGCCGAACTCGACGCGGTTGTCCAGCGCGTCGGCCAGGCACTCGGTCCGCACCGGGCATCCGGTGCACACCGCCTTCGCCCGGTTCTGCGCTGCTCCTTGAACGAACAGTTCATCTGGATCGGTAGTGCGGCAGGCCGCCTGCGCACTCCAGTCGGTTACCCAGCCCATACCGGCGCCGTCCTCTCCCGAATCGAGGCTCCCCCACGGCGGCAGCGGCATATTCACCGCCGCCAGTTGAGGACGTTACGGAAGGTGGGCACAGCGCAACACCCCCTTCGGGCCCAATCTTGAATGGCCCGAACGGACTATGCGTAAGCGGCAGATCACCCGACGGAGTGAGCCGAGGGCATTCGCAACCAACCCGGCAAACCAGGGCGTTTCAGTTGAGTCACAGCGGACACCGGGTGACACTCAAGGCGGTTTCGGACACGCCCTCACCAACCACGGAACGATCGCGCAGGAGTGGTGAGATGACTACCGGAACGATTCGGGTTCGCCGGACGTCTTGATACGTGACCATACTGCTGTGACAGTTGAGTGCAGCTTAGGCCAAGGCATATACGCCTGTCCGGAGAATCAGAACGTAGGCTGCCCTCATGGGAAAGAAGCGCTCGGGCGGTGGACTGTCACCGACTCAGCAGGCCGCCAAGTTCCTTGGTGTCAGTGTCCTCGCGGGAGCCGTCCTCGCCGGAATCGCGCTGCCCGCGGCGGGCGCGCTCGGCCTCGCGGCGAAGGGCTCGGTCGAGGGATTCGACGAGATCCCGGCCAACCTCAAGCAGCCGCCACTCAGTCAGCGCACCACGATACTGGACAACAAGGGCGGCGCGATCGCGACCGTCTACTCCCGCGACCGCACGGTGGTGCCCCTCAAGGACATCTCGCCGTACATGCAGAAGGCGCTCGTCGCGATCGAGGACTCGCGCTTCTACGAACACGGCGCCGTCGACTTGAAGGGCATCCTGCGCGCGATCAACGAGAACGCGCAGAGCGGCGGCGTCACGCAGGGCGCGTCCACGCTCACCCAGCAGTACGTGAAGAACGTCTTCATGGAGGAGGCCGGCGACGACCCGACCAAGCTCGCCCAGGCCACCCAGCAGACGATCGGCCGCAAGATCCGCGAGCTGAAGTACGCGATCCAGCTCGAGGACAAGCTCGGCAAGAAGCGCATCCTCTCCAACTACCTGAACATCACGTACTTCGGTGAGCAGGCATACGGCGTCGAGGCCGCCTCGCAGCGGTACTTCTCCAAGTCGGCGAAGGACCTGACGATCGAGGAGTCCGCGATGCTGGCCGGCATCGTCCAGTCCCCGAGCCGCTACGACCCCGTCAACGACGAGGCGGAGGCCACCAAGCGACGGAACGTCGTGCTCCAGCGGATGGCCGAGACGCACGACATCTCCCAGGCCGAGGCGGACCGCGCCAAGGAGAAGCCGCTCGGCCTGAAGATCAGCAAGCCGCAGAACGGCTGTATCACGGCGGTCAAGGGCGCGGGCTTCTTCTGCGACTACGTACGCGAGGTGTTCCTCACCGACCCGGTCTTCGGCAAGACGAAGGAAGCACGGGCGAAGCTCTGGAACCGGGGCGGCCTGAGGGTGCAGACCACCCTCGACCCGCAGACGCAGGAATCGGTGCAGGCCTCGATCAAGCAGCACGTCTACCAGACGGACAAGGTCGCGACGGCGGCCGCGTTCGTCGAGCCCGGCACCGGCAAGATCCTCGGCATGGGCCAGTCGAAGCCGTACGGCTTCGGCAAGAACGAGACGCAGATCAACTACTCGGTCGACCGCAAGATGAGCGGGTCGAACTACGGCTTCCCGACGGGTTCGACGTTCAAGCCGTTCCTCGCCGCGGCCGCCCTGGAGCAGGGCACCCCGGTGACGAAGTCGTACCCGGCGCCGTACCGGATGCCGTATCCGAGCTCGGTCCAGACGTGCAGCGGCAAGCCGTGGGTGAACAGCGGCGGCGCCACCGTGGAGAACGAGAACGAGTCCGAGCGCGGTCCGTACGCACTGGAGGAGGCGATGGCCAAGTCCATCAACACCTACTTCGTGCAGATGATCGGCGACATCGGGATGTGCCCGGTGATGGACATGGCCGACAAGCTGGGCGTCGTCCAGGGCAACGGCGACAAGCTCCCCGAGGTCCCGGCCATCGCCCTCGGCTCCAAGGGCATCTCGCCGCTGACCATGGCGAGCGCGTACGCCGCCTTCGCCAACCGCGGCACGTACTGCACGCCGGTCGCCATCGAGTCGATCACGGCCCCCGGCGACAAGTCGCTGCCGGTGCCGAAGTCGTCGTGCTCGCGCGCGATGACCACGAAGACCGCCGACAGCATCAACACCCTGCTGAGCGGCGTGATCGACTCCGGTACGGGCAAGGAGGCCGGTCTGACCGACCGGGCCAACGCGGGCAAGACCGGTACGACCGACAGCCGTAAGAACGCCTGGTTCGTGGGGTACACGCCGAACCTGTCCGGCGCGGTCTGGGTCGGCAGCGCCCTGCAGAACGTCGAGATGCAGAACATCACCATCGGCGGCGTCTACCAGCCGAAGGTCTTCGGCGGCCAGGTCCCCGGACCGATCTGGAGGGACGCCATGGTCGGCGCACTCTCCGACAAGCCGTCCCCCGGCTTCAACCTGATCAACATCCCCGACCCCGAGAAGGACAGGGACCGGGACAGGGACCATGACGAGGACCCGGACGAGAACGACGGAAAGCCGGGCCAGAACGGCGGCGGAAACGGCGACAGCCCGTGGCCGGACATCTCCCTCCCGCCGGACATCCTCGGCGGCGGCAACGGGCACGGCGGCGGACACCGCTGAAGCGGATGCCACTCGGGCGAGTCCCGCTCGGACGGTGACGGTACGCCGATGGGGCGCCCCCTCTATGGGGGGCGCCCCATCGGCGTAGGTGTGAGGGGTGAGGAGGCGGAAGACCGGAAGGAGACCGGAACGTCTTCCCCCACCCCGAAGGGCACTCTCAGCGAGCGAGCACCCCGGCGGACACCTCAGCCGGCGAGCAGCTGCTTCACGACGGCGGCGACGCGGCCGCCCTCCGCCAGGCCCGCGACCTTCGGGTTCACGATCTTCATGACCTGGCCCATGGCGCGCGGCCCCTCGGCGCCGGCCGCCTTCGCCTCCCCGACCGCCTGGGCGACGATCTCGTGCAGCTCGTCGTCGGAGAGCTGCTTCGGCAGGTACTCGGCGAGCACCTCACCCTCCGCCTTCTCCCGCTCGGCCTGCTCGGCGCGGCCGCCCTGCGCGAACGCCTCGGCGGCCTCGCGGCGCTTCTTCGCCTCGCGGGTGATCACCTTCTGCACCTCGTCGTCGGACAGCTCGCGCGCCGTCTTGCCCGCGACCTCCTCCTTCGTGATGGCGGAGAGGGTGAGCCGGAGCGTCGAGGAGCGCAGCTCGTCACGCCCCCTGATCGCGGCGGTGAGGTCTTCCTGCAGCTTCGACTTGAGCGTGGTCATGCAGCGATTGTCGCAGGTACGCAATGCCCTATGCCCCTTGATTTCCGGGACCTGCCGGGTCTGACACGATGGGCGTATGCGCGCGCGATACGGGATTCCCCTGAAAGTGACAGCAGGCATCACGGCGGCGGGCGCCGCCGGACTGATCTACTCGGCGGGGTTCGAAGCCCGTTCGTTCCGTCTCCGACGGGTCACGGTCCCGGTGCTTCCCGCGGGGATGCGCCCGCTGCGCGTCCTCCAGGTGTCCGACATCCACATGGTCGGCGGCCAGCGCAAGAAGCAGCGCTGGCTGCGCTCCCTGGCCGGCCTGCGCCCCGACTTCGTGATCAACACGGGCGACAACCTGTCCGACCCGGAGGGCGTGCCGGAGGTCCTGGACGCGCTGGGCCCGCTGATGGACTTCCCCGGCGCGTACGTCTTCGGCTCGAACGACTACTACGGCCCCAAGCTCCGTAACCCGGTCCGCTACCTCTTCGAGAAGGCCCGCGGCGCCCACGGCCTCAACGGCAACGCCCCCGCGGTCGGCGTCGTCCACAACCCGTGGGAGGACCTGCGCGACGGGTTCGACTCGGCGGGCTGGCTGAACCTGACGAACACGCGGGGCGCCCTCAAGATCGAGGGCATGGAGATCGGCTTCACGGGCCTGGACGACCCGCACATCAAGCGCGACCGGTACGCGCACGTGGCGGGCGGCCCGGACGCGGGCGCCGACTTCTCGATGGGCATCGTGCACGCTCCGTACCTGCGGGCCCTGGACGCGTTCACGGCGGACGGCTACCCGCTGGTACTGGCGGGCCACACCCACGGCGGCCAGGTTTGCATCCCCTTCTACGGGGCGCTGGTCACCAACTGCGACCTGGACACGGACCGCGTGAAGGGCCTTTCGACCCACGAGTCCGAAGGCCACCGCTCCTACCTGCACGTCTCAGCGGGCTGCGGCGCCAACCGGTACACCCCGGTCCGCTTCGCCTGCCCCCCGGAGGCGACCCTCCTGACCCTGACCCCTGCACCCTGAGAAAACCGGATTTCGTCTACGGCCGCCGGTCCGCTAAAGTAATCGATGTCGCCACGACCTGCAGAACAGCGGGACGGTGGAGCAACGACATCGGGGTGTAGCGCAGCTTGGCAGCGCGCTTCGTTCGGGACGAAGAGGTCGTGGGTTCAAATCCCGCCACCCCGACAGCCGAAATACCAGGTCAGGCTCGGTTTCCTTCTCAGGAAGCCGGGCCTGATTTGCGTTCTGCATCCCATCGGGGAGTGAGCGGGGAGTGGATCATGGAAATGCCACTCCCGACCTACCCAGTGGATCTGCGGTTCGACCGCGTCGACCGCCGAGCCCTTCGACGGCCGGGAGTAGACCGGCGGCCGGTTGGTGGCCAACGCCCGCTTCACGGTGTTCTTCGAGATGCCCAGCTGCCGGGCGATCGCCCGGATCGGCATCTGCTCGGCCCGGTGCAGCCTGCGAATCTCTGCCCAGTCCTCCACGGAAATCACCCTCTTCTCCTGACCTTCGATCAAGATCAGGTTGGTCAGAAGACCACGAAGTGGGTCAGTTTTGATCCGCGGTGAATTCGCATCATCGTCGCAACGTTGCAGGCTCATGGTGCCAGAGCGGCGGCGAATGCTTGGGCGGGGGTCTTCCAACCCAGGGTCTTTCGGGGTCGGTTGTTGAGTCGTTCCTCGATGGCTCGGAGGTCCTCGGCGGAGTGCAGCGCGAGGTTCGTGCGCTTGGGCAGGTACTGGCGAAGAAGACCATTTGTGTTCTCGTTGGTGCCGCGCTGCCAGGGGCTGGCGGGGTGCGCGAAGAACACGCCGTCGGTGAAGTACGCGGCGATCTCGTGGTGTTGAGCCATCTCCGAACCTTGGTCCCAGGTCAGAGTCCGGCGAGCAAGTTCGGGCAGCTCGGTGAGCGCGGTGATGAGCGCGTCGCGTAGGTGGCCGGCTGAGTGTCCTTCGGGAAGTGCGACCAGGCGCAGGTAGCGGGTGCGGCGGTCGACGAGGGTGGCGACGGCGGACTGGCTCCGGACACCCACGACCAGGTCTCCTTCCCAGTCACCCAGGCGCTGGCGGAGTTCGACCGCCGTCGGCCGCTGGTCGATCAAGGTGGCGGGTGCGACGAAGCGGGGCATGCGCTGGCTGGGACGGCGGCGTTGTCTGCGCAGTGGGCGGCCGGTGCGGAGTTTCCTGGTCAGCGTCCTACTCAAACCGCCCTTGGCGCCCTGATAGAGGGCGCGGTAGATGCTCTCGTGGCACAGATGTCGCTCGGGCCGATCCGGCCAACGTCTGCGCAGGTGGGCAGCGATCTGCTCAGGGCTCCACTCCAGATCGAGCTTGGCCTGCACCTCCGCCCGCAGGTCAAGGTCCGTGGCCAGCTTCGCTCGGCGTGGACGCACAGCCCGCTCCGGCAGCGATGATGCGCCAGGTCCGCGTCGTACCGGCCATAGTCATGCGGTCGGCTGTTACGACGAAGCTCCCGACTGACCGTCGACGGGGCGCGACCGAGGCGGCGAGATATCTCCCGTATCGTCAGGCCGCCTTCGCGCAACGAGGCAATACGCCGCCGCTCGAGCAGGGACAGGTACCTGCCCGACCGGGAAGACTCCGGCAGGTAGTCCGGTGGCAGGCCGCCGTTCTCTGAGCGCCACCGGTATCCGGTCTTGCGTCCGATCCCGAGCTGTCTGCATGCCTCGACCGAGCCCATCCCGGCCGCGAGCAGCCGCCAGTACTCGGCCTCGAGTTCCAGCCTGCGCTTCCGTCCCCGCCTCGCCATCAACACACCCCTAATGATCAAGGAATGTTGCGACAAGCGTTAGAACCCAAGCGCGCCAGAGGGTCACGATTCACCCGTCGCCGACACTCCTGGACGTGTTGTCGCTGTTTCATGACGACTTCCGCGTGCAGTTGCTCGTCACGTCTACGGGGTCTTCTGCCTTTCAGGGCGGAGTCGACAAGTTCTCCTCCGACTTGTGCCTCCCCGTGCTGCCTTGGGATCAAGCTCTTTCAACACCGGTGGATCTTGCGATTTCCGCAAGCTTCGGGGGACAAATCTCCGCCATTCAAGGCAAATTGGCTATTATTTCACATGGGGTTGGATATACTAAGAAGCTAGCCAGGCCGGGAGCCGACGTTCGGCCTGTCAGCGGATTGGCTCCTGGAGGATGGCAAAGCGTTCATGGACGGCCTCGTGCTGTCGCATCCGGAACAACTGGAGCGGCTGCGTCGCGCCTGCCCGGAGGCCGTGGACGTCGCTGTGCTTGCGGGCGACCCCTGCTTCGACCGTATGCTCGCCGCGCGCCCGTACCACGACCGCTTCCGCCGGGCCTTGGGTGTGCGACGAGGCCAACGGCTCATCGTACTGAACTCCACTTGGAACCCGGAGGGTTTCTTCGGCAACAGGGGCGGCCATGACATCTTCCCGAGTCTCCTCTCCCGGCTCACGGCGGAGTTGCCGGCTGACGACTACCGTCTGGCTGTCGTACTGCACCCGAACATCTGGTACGGCCACGGTCCCGGTCAGGTCCGTGCCTGGCTGGACCAGGCTCTCCGCAGCGGACTGACCCTGATCGACCCCGCTCACGCCTGGCGGCAGGCTCTGTTGGCGGCGGATGCCGTCATCGGAGACTTCGGTGCGGTTTCCTACTACGCATCCGCCTTGGGCATCCCCGTGCTGTTGGCCGCCACCGGCGAGGACCGGCTGGACCCTGAGACGCCGCTCGCCGCGTTCGTCCGGGACGCACCACGTCTGGATCCGCACGGGCCGTTGCGCCCGCAGGTGGAACAGCTGCTGGCCGGCCACCGCCCGGCCAACGATCCCGCCGAGTTCGTCACCTCGGCGCCGGGCTCCTCAGCAGCACTCCTGCGGCGGCATTTCTATACGTTGATGGACCTTCCCGAACCAACCACCCCCGCCCTGCTGGATCCGCTGCCTCTGCCTCCGTACGATCCGCCGCGGCGGACAGCTCCGCTGCGCGTACTCACGCGTCTCACCGACACCGACGTCGTGATCGAGCGTTCCACCGAGCACCCCTATGACACAGACGGCGACGTGCACCTCGCGGTGCACGAGGACACCCGGGATCCAGGCAGCCTGGAACTGGCGGACGTGATCATGCGCGATGGGCCGGCGGACGACCCGCGCCTCGGTGGCCCGGGGGTGTGGACGGCCGAGGTTCTGAAGCGGCATGCGCACTGCGCGATCGCCGCGTATATGACCGGCCCTGACGGCTGTACCGTTCGCAGCCGGGAACACGGCCTTCTCCAGCTGTCTGCGGGACCAGGGGCAGACGCCGATCCAGCGGCGTACGCCTCCTCGCTGTACGCGTGGCTGGCGGGCGGTGGCAGCGTGCCTTCCGGAGGCATCACGCTTCGGGTGCACGTCGCTGGAGGCGTGCACCCGGTGGTCGTGGAACGCTGCTAGCGGCCGCCCTCGCAGCGCAGTCGCAGCCCGGAGAGATACCGCAGGTGCGGGACGGCCGCGGGAGGGAGCAGCCCCTCCGCCTCGGTGATCTTCGTCAGCGCCTGGGCGTTCTCACCCGCGTCGTGGAGGGTCTCGGCCAGGTCCGTGAGAGCACGTGCCTGGTTGTAGCTCTCCCGCTGCTCCTTGAAGAAGTCCGTTGCGGACTCAAGCAGGCGCTGCGATTCCGTCAGACGCCCCATGCCGCGTAGAGCACGCCCCTGATGGCGCTCGGCCAGTGCGAGGGCGCGCGCCACGTCCGGCGCTCCCTCCTGGCCGGGAGTGATCCGCCGGTAGATGTGCTCAGCCTCGACGAACTGCTCGTAGGCAGCGTCGTACCGCCATTGGTAGAGATACAAGAGGCCCAGCAGCTCGACGGACGATGCCTCGCCCCGTGTGTGCCCCTCTGCGCGCTCGCTCTCGGCGGAGCGGCACGCGCCGCCCGCTCGGCCTCCTCCCACCGTTCGAGTTGGCCCAGACAGTGGCTGAGTTGAAAGTGGATCCCCGCCGCCGTACGCGAGTGCGGCTGGTGCTCGTCAGCACACCTGGCCGCGACACGCAGCGCAGGCAGTACCTCGTCCCAATGTCCGGCCTTCAGCTGCAGCGGCCACAGAGCGCGGGCCATCCGCAACGCGGTCGTCACGTGCTGGTGCTCAACGGCCACGGTCACCGCCCGGGCCAGATTGCCGGCCTCTGCCGCCAGCACCGCCATGCCCTGTGCCTCATCGCGGTACGCGTCTCCGCCCTCCGGTGCGGGCTCCGTGCGCCAGCTTTGCGGCAGAGCGGCATGGGCCGCACGCAGGGCACGGTCCAGCAGGGCGTCGAGCACGCGCTCCACGGCGGCGGAACATGCAGCGCTGCCGTGCTCCGGGCCCGCGGTGTCAGCCAGGTATCGCCGTACCTCAGGACGGAAGCGGTAGTGGTCGTCAGCCACGAGGTCCAGCAGCTGGACGTCCGCCGCCTCGTTGAGCATCCGAGCCGCCTCTTCGGGCACGACACCGGCGGCTGCGGCGGCGAGTTGGGCGTCGATGGAGGGCCAGCCGCCCAGTGCCGTCAGCCGGACGAGGCGCGCCGCTTCCGGCCGGAGACTCGCGCAGGCGTTCCGCGCAGTGTCACGCACCGGATGATGCCCTGGCCCTTCGGCTCTCCGCTCCGCTTCGGTCTCCTCAGCCAGTAGACGCATCGCCTCAGCCTTCAGAGCGAAAGCGTTGCCCGCACAGTGATCCAGGAGCTGCGGCATCCGGGCCTTGGCCCGCGCGACCTTCTCGGCCCCGGCCAATTTCCTCACCATCTGCACCGCGTACCGGTCGCTCAGGGGAGGAACGGTGACGCGTTCGGCCTCCAGAGCGAAGGGGCGGCCGGACACGACCACCAGCAGGAAGACGTCGGGCGTGGCCGGTACCAGGCCACGGACCTGCGCGAGAGACGACGCGTGGTCGACCACTATCAAAGCTCTGCGGCCCGCGGTGAGCTGACGGTAGAGCAGTTCGCGGCTCGCGGCGGTGGGCGGCATACGCTCCGGCACGACTCCCATCTGCTGAAGCAGGCGGAGCAGAACCGTTGCCGGCTCCGGACCATGTCCCCCTGAGGCGTCACGCAAGTCGACGTAGAACTGCCCGTCGGGGAACTGGCCGTAGAGGGCGGCGCCTGCGTGCAGAGCCACCGCGGAGGTGCCGACCCCGGGCGGCCCATGGAGCAGCGCGACACGTGGCCGCCCCGCGGCGGGCCGGGTCGCCTCCCGCTTCAACTGCTTCAGGACCTTCTGGCGATTGGTGAAGGCCCTCGACGCAGGAGGCAGCCCGGCTGCCGGTGTCAGGGCCGCGGCCTGCTCCGGGAGGCTGCGCACGAGTAGCGCCCACTCATCGGCCTGCTGGGGGTCGCGGCCCAGCCGCGCGTGCATGTGGCCCGCCAGTGTCTGCCATCCTTCCGGGCAGGTCGGCAGTGGCGTCTCCCGTCCCAGGGTCCTTCTTGCCAACGCCCCTGTCGACAGCAGCAGTTGCTTGCCCATCTCCCCTGCAGCGCCGTTCCCTGCAGCAGTGAGAAAAGCAGTCAGTGCGCTCAGTGCCACAATCTCCAGCACGCCGGCCCTCCCCTGGTCACCGATCCGACCTTGCCGGACTGTACCGCCGCAACCACAGCCCGTGGAAACGTTCGAGGCCCGTCAGAGCGGGAGCGGTCAGGCGTCGAGGCGGCGCTTGGCGAGCCAGGTGACGATCTCCGGGTCGTGGTGGTCGAAGAACAGGGAGCTGCCGGTGTCCAGGATGGCGATCCGGGCCATCTGCTCGTCGGTGAGCCGGAAGTCGAAGACGTCGATGTTCTCGGCCATGCGCTCGGCGCGGACCGACTTGGGGATGGCGATGACGTCGCGCTGGGTCAGCCGGCGCAGCACGACCTGCGCGACCGACTTGCCGTACTCCTTGCCGATCTCGGCGAGCAGCGGGTTGGTGAACAGGTCGTTCTTGCCCTCGGCGAAGCCGCCCCAGGACTGGATCTGCACCCCGTGCTCGCGCATCAGGGCCTGGTAGGTACCGGCCTCACGCAACACCCGTGTGGCGTGCCCTGCCGACGAGGCGCATCCTGATGACGAGACCGCCGGTAGCGGGCCCGGCTGCCCTTCTGCCGGACACCGGTCGGCGCCGGCCCCTGAGCGGCGTCCGCCCCGTACGGGCCGGACTGCAGAAGCAGCGTAGGCGCTACACAGCCCGTCCGCCGACCTGCGGGAGGGAGCGGGATGACCGTCGCATCGCCCGGGGATCCGGATCGGTCGGAGAGCTTCGGCGAGGGGCTGCTGGGCGGGCTGCTGGACCATGCCCACGAGCTGCCACCTCATCTCGTCGGGCCGGTCCTCGCCGACACGGTGGCCCGGCTGGGGGGACGGAATCCGCAGATCCTGCTCCAGGACTACGGGCAACAGAGCCTGGTCCCCCTGCCGGGCGAAGGGCTGGCAGGCGGCGAACCGCAGTCCATCGACCGCTCCGAAGCCGGCCGGTGTTTCCTCACCTCGCGCCCGGTCGAACTCGCGCTGCCCGACGGCGTACGGGTCCTGCTGCCGTTGCCGGACAGGGGCGACCAGTCGGGCGTCCTGGCCGTCACCCTGGACGCCGTCGATGACGACGACCGCCGCCTCCTGCGCAGGATCGCCGGTCTGATCGCCGACATGATGCAGACCAAGAACGGCCAGACCGACCTCTTCTCCCGCACCCGCCGCAGCGAACCGATGAGCGTCGCCGCCGAGATCCAGTGGTCGCTGCTGCCGCCTCTGTCGATGGTGACGCCGCGCGTCGCCCTCGCCGGCGTTCTGGAGCCCGCCTACGACGTGGCGGGCGACAGCTTCGACTACGCCCTGAACGGAGACACCTTCCACCTCGCCATGATCGACGCCATGGGCCACGGCCTGGACGCGGCCACGATGGCCACGGTGGCCATCGGCGCGTACCGGCACGCCCGCCGGATCAGCGTCGAACTGTCCGAGATCTACCTCTTCATGGACCGGGCCGTGGCCGAGCAGTTCGCGCCCGACCACTTCGTGACCGCGCAGATGATGCGGCTGGACACGAACACCGGCCGCCTCCAGTGGGTCAACGCCGGGCACCCCGCTCCCATGCTGATCCGCAGGCACCGCGTCGTTCACCGCCTGGACAGCCCCACGACCCTGCCTGTCGGCTTCGGAGGAGCACAGCCGCAGGTCAGCGGAGTGACGCTCGAACCGGGGGATCGCGTCCTCTGCTTCACCGACGGGCTGGTCGAGGAACACGGAAGCGGGCAGGAACAGTTCGGCGAGGGCCAGCTGATCGACTGGGTGAACCAGCTGGAGGCGGTGGACCGGGCGGTCCGCGCCGTGGCGCGGGATCTTTCCCACACGCTCAAGCGGGCACGCGGCGAAGCCACTTCGGACGATGCCACGCTCGTCCTGGTCGAGTGGCGCGGATGACGGAGGGACGTGCCGTGAGGTGCCGGTACGGGCACGGCGGCGCGCAGGGCGGAAGAGGCTGCGCTGTCCGGATCACGCCGACTCGTCGCCCTCGGTCGCCGGTTCGGGAAGCGTGGCGAGAAGGATCTCTGCGGCCTGGGCGGCGTTGTCGGCCTCGACCGCCCGGGCCATCGCCTCGCGAGCGGCATCCGCCTCGGTGTGCGGCGGGACCACCAACAGGGCGAAGAGGTCGTTGTCGCCACGAGTGATGAGGACAGTGTCGTCGCCGACGGGGAAGGAGTCGAGGTGCACGACCCGGTCGTCTACGACCACACGAGTCGGGACCTCGTCCCAGGCGTCCGTGTCCAGGCCGACGCGCGTGATGGCGCCGAGGTGCGTGGTGAGCGCCCGGATCAGGTCGGGCAGCTCCGTCGCGACGTCCCGGGAGCGGGGCCACCAGGCTCCGTCGAGGACGCCTTCGCGGGAGTGAGTCGTCTGCATCCGGAGCAGGGCCGTGCCGGGACTCACCGCTCGGTGGATCTCGTCCGGAAGGAGCTTCCGAGGGGTGGGAGTGTCGGATTCGGCCATGGTGGTCCGCCTGCCTGCGCGGGGCCGCCGACACCTCATGGCCGACGAGATACCGCCGTGGTCTCACGGTACTCCGCGTGCCTGCGGTCATCGGCCGGGCGGTGCTCCCTGCGGGAAATCACCTGGTCAGAACGGCCCGCCTGGCCACGGGGCGGAGTAGGCTGAACTTACCGGGAGTAACTCGAGCACCCGCTCCCACGCGGACGTCGTTTCCGGCGATCAAGACACTGGGCCGCCCTGCAGGGCGGCCCGGAGACGGGTCCGCGATCATGACCGCACCCACACTTTCGGCGCGCCTGTCGCTGACGCCAAAGACCACTCTCGCCGGCCTCTTGGACGGCGCCTGGTGGCCTCGCTCGCGTGACCTGGCCGCCGAACTCCCTCCCCTGGTCGACGCGTTGGAGCAGCGCTACGGACGCATCACACACGTCACGGTGAACCCCACCCGCTGGCCCGTCGTCCCCCACAAGGTTCCCGCCACCGGGCACACCGTGCACGTCGGCTGGTTCACCGAACAGGATCCCGACAAGGTGATCCTGCTCTCCTACACCGTCGGCCGCTACGACCTGCTGGTGATCCCACCCGAGACCGAACCCGCCGCAGCCGCCCGGCTCATGACCGCCGCCGCCATCCCCGGCAGCGTCCTCACCGCTGGTGTCCTGATGTCCGACGAGGCCGCGACCGGCCGCCGTATGTGGGACGCCCGAAGCAGCGAGGACGCCTGGGAGACCGGCGGCGGGTCCTTCCTGGCGCCGCTCCGGCACCCGGTCGTCGGCGCGCGGATGATCCCGCTGCCCGGGAACCCGCGGAGGTGACGCCATGGAGACCCTGATCGCGCTCGCGGCAGTCGCCCTGCTGATCGCGCTCGGCACGCGCCTGATCCACCGGCTCAACACCCAGCACGACGCACGCATCGCGGCCCACCACTTCAGCGCCCCCTTCCCGGCCATTCGCCGGCCCCCCGGCCACAGCCACCCCACGCCGACCGGGCAAGCCTCCAGCCGCCGGGTCACGGGCACCTGGCCCTGACCACCCCAGACCACTCCTCCGACCGAAGGCCGCGGGTGGGGCACCGACACCGGGACAACCCACCCGCCGGCCTCTCACTCGCCCGTGAAGGGACCAGCCCCTTGTACCCCACCGACACCGCGACCCTGCCCCCGGCCGGACACGCCGAGATCCGCATCGTCGCCGCCACCCCCGAAGCCGCCCGCGCCGTCGCCGAAGTCATCCGCCGCTCCTTCGCCGGGACGGAACAGCGCAGCTACCCCGTCCCCGAAGGCGGCACCCGGCTCAACCTCACCGTCGACACCGAAACCGCCGCGGAACCCGCCCACTCCTGGCTCAGCACCAGCAGACCGTCCGCTCGCACCGGCACCCACGTCGACGAAGTCTGAGCAGCAGCGGGTGTTCGCATCAACCAAAGGACTCGATCATGGCGACACTCCGCGAGCGACAGGTCTACCGCGAACGGGTCCTGACCGCCCTCTACGAAGCCACCGAAGGAAACCGTCTCCTCGGAGTCCCGGGGCGGAAGCTACGAAACGACCTGCGCATCCCGGAGGAAGACCTGGCCGCCGCCTGTACCTACCTCGCCGGCGAGGACCTGATCACCGTCGACTGGGAACCGGGCAACACACCCGCGATGGTCTCCCTCACCCACCAGGGAATCCGCCGCATGGAGGCCGAAGAGGAAGAACGCGGCTGAGCCGGACTGCCCGATGGCCGCTCTGTCTCCCAGCCTGTCCGGCCCGCAGTTGTACAAATTGAACGATCCCTCGGTTGGCACCGTAGGTATGTCCCACCTGGGAGCCATCTGGGAGCCGACTTGCTCCCCAAGCCCCTGCGACACCGCCCGAACCCGCCGCACACCCACGTTGCGACCAGGCGAAATGGCAAACCGTCGGGTCAGGATCCCACCCGAACCTCATTCGGGACGAAGAGGTCGTGGGTTCAAATCCCGCCACCCCGACAGCTGAAACACCAGGTCAGACCCCCTGCACTCGCTTGAGTGCAGGGGGTCTTTCTGCTTGTGCGGGTAGTCCTGGGAGCAATCTGAGAGAAGATCTTGGAATTTCTCTCCCGAACGGGCTCTACGGACGTGCCCTCAACCGCTCCCGCAAGAGGCCATCGAGCACCGCCACCGGAGACGTGGTCGACCTCGCCAGCCGCGCATCGAGCGACGCTTCCCACTCCGCCGTCAGGCTGGCGAGCAGGTCCGCCCGCATCTGCGCAACCGAACGGCCAGTCTCGTACAACCCTTCAACCCCTTGAGTCGTCTACGGCACCGTCCGGCACCGCTCCAAGGAGAAGATCGTCATGCCCCTGCCATTCCGCACGGCTGTCGCCGCCGCGACCGTAACTGCGCTGACCGGTGGCCTGTTCACCGCTGTCACCGCGACACCGGCGTCCGCCGCCCCTGCCAAATACGCCGACGACTTCAATGGCGACGGACACCGGGATATCGCGATCGGCGCGCCGTACAAGTCCATCAACGGTGCGTCGGCTGCGGGCGGTGTGGTCGTGGCTCTCGGGTCAGCCACCGGCCTGACCACTCAGAAGGTCGTACTCACCCAGAGTTCCGCGGGGGTGCCGGGCACACCGGAAGAGGGTGACCACTTCGGTATGTCGATCGCCGGCGGAGACCTGGACTCGGACGGATACGCGGACCTGGTCGTGGGCGCCGACGGTGAGGATGTAGGCAGCTACGAAGGCCAAGGCAGCGTGACCATCCTCTGGGGCGGTGCCAAGCCGTTCACCAGCAGCACCACGACCACGGTGGACAACCCACACCAGTGGCAGAGTCACGGCCTGGACGTGGCGGTGGGGGACTTCACCGGTGACAGCGGCGCGGATCTCGCCGTGATCGAGCCGGACGCGGTCGTCATGTACAAGGGCGGCAACTCCCGGGAGAGCCAGACAACCCCCGCCTACACCATGACGGTCCCGGGTGCCCAGCTCCTCAATTGGGAGGCGGCCGTCGGCGACGTCAACGGAGACGGCAAGGATGACCTGGCCGTGACCGGCGACCCCGGCACCGGACGCCCGGGCACCGACATCTACACGGGCCAGGAAGGCCGTCCGAACCGGATTCAGCGCGTGGACGAAGGCGGCACCGCGGTCGCCCTCGGCGACATCAACGGCGACGGCTTCGACGACATGGCCACCTCCCTCACCTGGCCCGGCTCCTACTCCGTCGACGACCCGAGCAACGGCTCCGGCTACGTGACCGTCCGGTACGGCAGCCGGACGGGCTTCGGCGACCCGACGACCCTGCATCAGAACAGCACCGGTGTGCCCGGCGCCGACGAGGACGGCGACAACTGGGGATCCTCGGTGGCGATCGGTGACATCACCGGCGACGGCAAGGCCGAACTGGTGGTCGGCGCCAACGGCGAATGGCTCGGCAACCTCAAGAACGCCGGCGACGTGACAGTGTTCCGCGGCTCCGCCTCCGGTGTCTCGCAGTCCGGAGTCGTACGCATTTCCCAGGACACCACCGGCGTTCCGGGCGTCGCCGAGACCGACGACCTCTTCGGCGCCCAGGTCCGGATCGCCGATTACAACAACAACGGCAAGGCCGACCTGGCGGTGACCGCCTCCTTCGAGAACAACCGCAGCGGAGGCCTGTGGACCCTGCCGGGCACTTCATCTGGCCCCACCGGTTCCGGTTCCAAGTCCCTCAGCTCCACCGACTTCGGCCTCGCGAGCGGATCACGGCTCGGGGAGAGCCTGCTCGACTGAGCCGGGCGAGCGTCTCTGACCGGGCGCGGACCAGTGGGCTCCACGCAGTGCCCTGACCTTGTTCGGGACGAATGAGGTCAGGGTTTCAAATCCCGCCACCCCGACACAGCTGGAACACCAGGTCAGACCACGATGGTGGGTGTCGCGTCGGCGCAGGTGAGAGGAGCGCCCGTGGAGGAGAAAGCCGGAGTCGGCCGAGCGGCTGCGGTGCTTGCGCCGGCGGCGAAGGTGACGGCGGCGCCGCTGGTCCGGGCGGTGATTCCCGCGGTGCCGTCGCCGGAGGCTGTGCCGCATTCGGTCTGTGCGTGCGCAGGCGTGGCCATCAGCAGGGGACCAGCGAGACATGCCATCGCGACCACAACCGTCAAAGCCAGCATCCGCAGCAAGGTGCGTCGTTCGCGACCTGAAGTCATGTGCCCGTAGCGGGCCTTGACGTGTGCCGACATGTGGTGTCCGTCTCCTTGAGGCTGAAAGGTGCATCCGCCCTGCGCCGTCACCCTTCTCAGCCGGGTGGGCGCGCGGGGAAGTGCCGGATCGAGAGGCCGTTCAGGCTTCCGCGGCCCCCGGGCAGCTGAACAGATAAGCACAGGACCGGCAGGTCAACACACCGTGACGGCAGCCAAAGTCCACGCAGCGGGACTACGTCACCGGCGGCGGCAGGGACAGCACACGGCATCCGCCCTCGGGCGACACCGTGGAAAGGACACGCGCCCGTGAAGGGCTCTCAGCCGTGTCGGGCGGGCGGGGCGGGCAGGGCCGTGGTGTTCCGCGCCGGTCTCGGGACTGCGGTTATCGGGGCAGGGTTTGGGTCACGCGCCACAGGCGGCGGGGGAGGGCGCCCTCCTCGAAAGCGTGGACCTCCTTCAGGTACCAGCCGTCCGCCACGGTGTCGACCAGGGTGCGGGGGAAGAAGTGCACTGCGAAACCGGCGTGTTCGTAGATGTCGTCGCCGTGGGGCGTGCCGGTGCCGTAGTGGGCGTCGCCTGTGTGGCGGACCGTGTAGACGAAGGTGCCGCCCGGTCGCAGTACCCGGCCGGTCTCGGCGACCAGGGCGTGGATCTCGTCCGTCGACAGGGCCATGCACAGCAGCATGTGTGCGAAGACCGCGTCGACGGAGGCGTCCGCGAGCGGTAGTGGTTCACGCACGTCGTGCACCGCGGCGGTCACCCGCTCGGCCACCCCCTGGGACCGGGCCGCGTCCTGGAGTTGGCCCAGCCCCACGGGGCTGAAGTCGGTGGCCTGGACGGTGAAGCCTTCGCGGGCCAAGTACAGGGCGTCCCGGCCGTGACCGGCGCCCAGCTCCAGCACCTTCTCGGCCCCGGCCGCACGGAACACCTCGGCCGCGTGTGCGGCGGGCGCGGAGGGCTGTTCGCCGTACATGCCCGGGTGGGCGGTGTACGTGTGCTGCCAGTGGTGCTGTTGCGCGGTGGCGAGGTCGTGGCCGTGGCCGTGGTCATGGTCGTGGTCGTGCTGCATGCCCGTCCTGGTGTCACGTAGGTGTCCGTTCCGCCCTGTGGCGGGGGCCTCGGACGACCGATCCTGGCATGCTGCGGTCGCCGTCGGACGGCCGCTGCGTCTGGGGCAACCGAACCTGTCGCCCGAAGTGCTCAGCGTCGTCAAGGCGTTGAAGATCGCCGAGTGGGAGGGCCGGATCAGCGAGACCGTCCTCACGCTCCAGCCGCCTCGGTCCGTCTCCGACGACACCCTCGCCTGGAGGGTGCCCGGCGACAAGATCGAGGCAGGCACACCGGCCTGCGCGGTCGCGGTGAGCGGCGGCAACGCACACATCCTCGGCGTTCGCAGCGACGCCATCGCTCCCCTGGTCAACGCGCTGCGGGGGCTCGGCGTGCCCGCCGACGCCGAGGACTACACCCTCGCCGTCCAGGCCCAGGACGCCCAGCCCACCGGCCGATCGCCGCGAGCCATTGCCTCCCTGTATCCCGGCGGCCTGGGCGCCGACATCTGCGAGGTGGCCCCGTGAGCCGACAGCTCCGGCAGATCACCGCCACGACAGACGTCCACTCCGCCTTCGACTCGGCCGGCCCGATACTCACCTCCGTCCTGCTGTTCGTGGTCGCGGCGGTGTGCTGCTGTTGTCGAGCGGGGCGGTTCTGCCGGTCGGAGGGGCCGGGATGGCAATGGGGTGTGTTTCGGGTCGGGTGGTTCCGCCGCTGACCGTGAAGATGGCCCGGGCGAGCAATCCGCGGGGCACCGCGGCGATGTGGATGCGGGATCGCCTGGACGAGTTGTCCGTCGACGAGGACTTCGCTGCCTGGTATCCGGCGGACGGGCGCCGGGACTTGTCGCCAGCCCGGCTCGCGCTGGTGTCGGTGCTGCAGTACACGGAGAACTTGACCGATTGTCAGGCGGCGGAGGCCACCCGGTGCCGTCTGGACTGGAAGTACTGCCTCGGCCTGGAGCTGTATGACGCTGGTTTCGACTTCTCGGTACTGAGCGAGTTCCGCGACCGTCTGGCCGAAGGGGACCGCGCGGACCGGCTGCTGGCAGTGATGGTCGAACGTCTTGCGGCCGCTGGGCTGGTCAAACGCCGCGGCCGGATCCACACCGACTCAACCCACGTGCCTGCGGCAGTACGCCGCCTCAACCGGGGTGAACTGGTCGCCGAGACCTTGCGGGTTGCTCTCGAAGAGCTGATGGCCCACGGCGAAGAGTGGTTGGCCACTCTCGTCGCCGCTGACTGGGCCGACCGCTACGGCCGCCCGCTCCGCTATGACCGGCTTCCTCGGGGAGGTGATGTCGAACACGCCGTCGTCGAGTGGGTCGGCTGGCACAACACCGAGCGGCCGCACTCCGCCCTCGACTACCTCCCACCCGAGGGATTCGAGGCCACCTACCACCGTTCCCTGGCGACCCCGAACGCCGCCTGAAAACACACAAACCGGCCGCTACGAAACTCGGGGCAGCTCACTTTCCGTACGGTCCGTGCGGCGGCCGAGCAGGAAGGCGCCCGCGCGGTCGAAGACCTCGGTGATGAACCGGCCGAAACCATCGTCGCCGTATGAAAGTCAGAGGGGAACTTCACGCCCGCCCAGGCTCCCGCAGCTGCGTGCCATCGACCAAAAGGACGCCCACACCTTGGAGAGGTGCTGGGCGGGGAACTCGCGGTTGGCAAGCGTTTGCTCGCGAATGTCCTCAGGCAGATCAGGCATGGCCAGGAGCCGGTCGCATGCCTGGTAGGAGCCCGCCCAGTCCCCGACGCAGTACGCAGTGATCGAGAACTCGAAGAGCATCCCCCATCGGTACACCCAGGGGCTGACGAACAGCAGGTCGTCCGGAACAGGCCGGTTGAGACCGGCGGAGGCGAAGGCATGTGCGGCCCGGTAGTGGCCCATGGCACGCAGCCTTGAGCACAGTTGGTAGCAGGCTTCCAGCCGCTGGGGCCGTGTCTCCCAGGCGTGCACAAGCGCATCCATGGCGCCTGGCCAGTCGCCCGTCTCGGCCTTGAGGACACCGGCCTGGAACTGCGAGAAGTAGACCTCTTCCGGCCAGCCACCCATGGCGGCGCGACCCTCGAACAGGGCGATGGCCTCTTCCTTCCTGCCCATGTCTCGCATGGTCTGAGCCAGGTAGAAGACAGTGCGGGGGTTGTCTGGGTCTCGCTTGAGTTCGGCGCTCAGCAGACGTGCGTCACGCTCGGACTTGTCGTGACGCGATCCTCCGTCGGCATGGTCCACGATGACCAGAGCGTCGAGTTTCGACTGATCGGCCGGCCCGTCGGTGGTGAGGTATTCGTGGGTGACACCCTCGTAGCGCCAGGCAATGTCCCCCCTGACCAACCGCCTGATCCAGTACTCGAAAGCACCTTCATGCCGCAACATGTAGGCGTCAGCCGTCAGCGGCGGCAGCGCATCGTCCTGCCGGATCTCATGGTCGGCATCGAGCAGGAGCAAGTAATCGGCCTTCCCGCGAGCGTGACTGATGTTCAGGCTGCGGTTCTGACCGAAATCGACCCATGGCTCCTCGTGGAGCTCGCCAGGGATGCCCCTGAGTGCGTTGCGAATGATCTTCTGCGTGCCGTCCGTGGACCCGGTGTCGGAGATCACCCAAGTGGTGATGAGATCACGGACCGACGCGAGACAGCGTTCGATGGTGGCGGACTCATTCTTTACGATCATGCATAGGCAAAGGGACGGCTGCACAATCATCGCTGCTCCCTGTCGGGCTGAGCGCGCTGGTTACGAGGAGCCTGGCCCGGGCCTGCGCGATCCGACGCAGACCCGGGCGACGGCCCCCGAGTCATTCCTGTTTCACATACCGCCTGTGGGGGTCCCGACTGTTGCAGTCCCGCCCGTGGGAGTCCCGCCCATCTCAGTCCCGCCGGTGGGAGTACCGCCCGTCTCAGTCCCGCCGGTCGCAGTCCCGCCGGTGGGAGTGCCGCCGGTCGCAGTCCCGCCCGTGGGAGTACCGCCCGTCGCAGTCCCGCCCGTGGGAGTACCGCCCGTCGCAGTCCCGCCCGTGGGAGTACCGCCCGTCGCAGTCCCGCCCGTGGGAGTACCGCCCGTCGCAGTCCCGCCCGTGGGAGTACCGCCCGTCGCAGTCCCGCCCGTGGGAGTACCGCCCGTCGCAGTCCCGCCCGTGGGAGTACCGCCCGTCGCAGTCCCGCCCGTGGGAGTACCGCCCGTCGCAGTCCGCCCGTGGGAGTACCGCCCGTCGCAGTCCCGCCCGTGGGAGTACCGCCCGTCGCAGTCCCGCCCGTGGGAGTACCGCATGTCATGTTTGCGTTACCCACCTGATTGCCCTGACAGACTGGCCCGTTGATTGTTGAACCAATTATTTGGTTGATTTGGTTGATTGTCTGGTTGACCACCGTTGCCGGCAGACCGAGGCTCTGCGCCTTGGCTTGTGCAGCGGCTGTGCCCTGCGCCCTCGCCTGCGCGGGGGAGGCGCCTCCACGTATGGCCGCTTGCGCTGCGCTCGTACCGGCTGCCACGACAGCGGACGCCCCAGCTGCACCTCCTGTGGAATCCCCTCCTCCCGCGCAGGACGCGGAGCCTACGGAGAAAGGCCCTGCGCCTGTGACAGCCGTCGGTCCGATACGGCCGTCAGAAGAGGAGGGCACGCTCACCCCTCCGGGCGAAACGGTGAATGTTCCGTTGGGAGCGAAACCCTCGCCCGTCAGGGTCCCCCCAGCGACCTGGCATGACTGATTCGGGGCTGCGGAAGCCGGCTCCACTATGCCGACAGCCGTTCCTCCGACTACCGCAGTCATCACGGCAGCGCTCAGTGCTGTTTTCCCTCGCATGAAACTCTCCTTTGCCGGCACCCAATGGATGTCGAGGCTTGTGCGCTGCGTCGACGAGCCTGGCTGAGAAAGCCGGAGTAGTGCCGCGGCCAGGCAAGGAGACAGGTCACCGGTTCGAGACAGGTCACCGGTTCCGAAAGGACCGCCGTGGCAGGCAACATGGATGGACGCTGGCCGAGCGTGGGTTATTTCACTCACCCACTCGCACCAGCGTAGGTTGGCCCGTACCCGCCCTCAACTTGGGCAAGCTCCGTGCCGGGGCTACCGGCTCTGCGGTTCGTCGTTGGCCACACTCACAGTTTCGGCGTCGTGGCCGATCTGCAGGGTTTAGTCGCCCGTGAGCACGTAGGTGACGCGGAGTTAGTGATGACGCGGAGTTAGTGATGACGCGCAGGCACCGCCCGACGTCGTTGCGAGAAGGTAAGGCTGCGAGCCCTTCGGGCAGCTGGAGCCGCCGGATCCGAGGTGGCCTGTCACGTCCCGCGGGAGTGGTGCATCGACGGTCACTCGGGGATCTCGATTTGACGCTAGGCGGTGAGTTCGGTGGGCAGGGTGGTGTCGTCGGTTTCTGGCTCGACCGGGTGGAGGCGGGTCTTGGCGAGTAGGTCGAGTCCCATGTAGCGGCGGGCCTCGGTCCATTCGTCGTTCTGCTCGGCCAGCACCGCGCCGACGAGCCGGATCACGGCGGTGCGGTCGGGGAAGATGCCGACCACGTCGGTGCGGCGCCGGATTTCCTTGTTGAGCCGTTCCTGGGGATTGTTCGACCAGATCTGTCGCCAGATCTCGCGTGGGAACGCGGTGAACGCGAGCAGTTCGTGCTGAGCGGCGTCCAAGTGGGCTGCTGCCTTGGGGAACTTGGCCTCCAGCGCGTCGAGGACGTGCCGCATCTGGGCCTGGACGGCGTCGGTGTCGGGCAGCAGCGGCTGGTACTTGCCCAGGAGGCCCGACTGTTGGGGTACGGCGGAGTACGGGCGGCTCAAGTCAGCGAGACGACTGTCCGCAACGGGGTGTTCGAGCTGGAGGCCGACGG
Source organism: Streptomyces sp. DS1-CR2 (assembly GCF_055760475.1). Lineage (NCBI taxonomy): Bacteria > Bacillati > Actinomycetota > Actinomycetes > Kitasatosporales > Streptomycetaceae > Streptomyces > Streptomyces sp. DS1-CR2. The sequence goes on along the minus strand of NZ_CM147085.1, from coordinate 4,885,888 downwards.
GGATCCCCTGCCCCTTGAGGGAAACAACACCCCGACCGGGACGCCCAGTTCCGCTCCATTAACGAGCAGGTCAAAGCACACCAGGCGGCCGGGCAGCCGGGCAGTCGGTGATCAGCATCGATGCGAAGAAGAAGGAACAACTCGGCCACCTGCCCAACGCCGGACGACAGTGGCGACCCAAAGGCGACCCGGTCGAGGTCGAGGACCACAGCTTCTTCTTCACCGGACCAGACGTCCCGCACGCGATCCATTTCGGCGTCTACGACATGACAGCCGACCGCGGCTGGGTACACGTCGGTGTCGATCACAACACCTCGGCCTTCGCCGTTGCTTCGATCCGCGGCTGGTGGCGAGCCCGTGGTCGCCACGACTACCCGAACGCGAGCCGGCTCCTGATCGCCGCCGACTCAGGCGGCTCCAACAGCTGCCGCTACCGGTTATGGAAGGCCGAGCTCGCGGACTTCGCCGCCGAGGCGGGCCCGTCCAACCCACGACGAACAAGGTAGGACCGCACAGCGTCAAATCGAGATCCCCGAGTGACCGTCGATGCACCACTCCCGCGGGTCGTGACCTTTCCCGTCGCTGCGAACAGCACCATCGTCTCCGGAGCAGTGGAACCCGGCGCGCCCACCCGACACGTCAGCCGGGCTACCGGCCTGCCCGCCAGCAGCCACGGAACGCGTGACGGTCTGCCGTCTCCGTCGGCAGACCGTCACGCGTCACGAACGATCGAGGCCAAGCACCAGGAGCTGCAACACGTTTTTCGTACAGGGATATATGGAGCCTGAATGGCCCCTAGATTGAATCATTATCCAGGCATCCCTTCACCCGTTTGCCGCGCATCTGTCGAAGAGGGGCGACGTTAGTCGGGATATGAATAAGGAAGACAGGGAAGTGCGCCCTCGGCTCCTCGCGGATCAGGAGCGGGAGGGCGTAGCCGCCAGTCGGGTGACGCTGGGACCCTGCACATACGGCCCCTCCCCCATGCGCTCATCATCCGCCGCGAACGAGACTCGCGCCATGGGCGAGCCTCCTGTTGAACCTAAGGCCGCTGACTCCATTCTGCGGGAATTCCTGGACGTAATGAGGACGCTAGAAGCTGACCTCACTCAACTATGGATTAAATCCGAAGGTCGATGCGATTCCCATGGATCGGAATAATCAGGCCGCGTCATGCACGACGAAGGAATCGATCAACACCGAGTGCGCTCCGCCGATGACCTGGGGATGCGCAACGAGACGGGCAGTGGCCGGCACCGGGCCCCGACCGAGGTTTTCTCGGCGCCTCTGGTGCCACCGGACGGGGCCTGGGATCCGGCGGAAGAACTGGCCTGGATGCTCCAGGAAGCCCTGGAGGAGCAGGTCCCGAGAACCCCCGCGACCCGGGACGAGGAATCCGTCACCAACCCGGCCCCTGGCACGCCCCTGGGGAACCTCCAGGAAATCACGGCGGAACTTCCGCCGGTTCAGGGTATTCCTCCTGGTCACCGTAAGGTTCGTCAGCGCAAGCGACTGAGCGCGCTCCAAATCACCAGCTATCTCGTTACCGCGCTGGCGGCGGTCATCGCCTCCGCGGTGGGTTTTCTCAGCGGAGTGGTCGCCTGCGATCCCCTGCACGTCGTAGCTGCGTCCCGCGTACGGGGCGGCATCGTCGCGTGGTGGCCCCTGCTGGTGTACGGGCCTTGGCTGGTGGCGTCACTCTCCATCCTTCGGGCCGCACTGCATCAGCGCCGCGCCGTGCATTCGTGGTGTGTGGTCCTCCTCTTTTCATCGATCGCGATCTTTTTGTGTGTCGTCCAGGCGCCGAAAACCTTCCTCGACACCGCTGCGGCCGCTTTGCCGGGACTCGCTTCTCTGGCTTGCTTCCAGCAAGCCGTCCGCCAGATCACCCTGACACGCGCCCCCCGAAGGTCGATGCCCCGACACCGGCTGAGGCCCTTCCCCCTACCCATCGCCTCTGACGAAGACCTCACTGGCGCAGCCACGCGGGGCGTGGATACCAGCGCCCCAGCTCCATGACGTGCGTGGGCACGGCTGGGACGCCTACCTCGCCATCATCTGACCGCCGAATCGGAGGGACTCGGATGGACCTGCACGACAGCAGCACGACCGAGCAGGCCGTACTGGCCGTCCTCACCGGTACCCCGCTCGTGGAGGCCGCCGACTGGGCGCGCTCTTCCCCCGAGCATCTCGCCGGGGCCGCCGAGCGGTACCGCGCGGCCGGACGCGCGGCCCTCACCACACGGCCGGATCCGTCGGGGTGGCAGCAGGTGAACATCGAGTTCGCCGACTACCCGACCGCCGAACTCACCTTCCTCACCTACCTCCTGCCGCCCTTGCGGCAGGCGACTGACATGGGGATGGTCGGATCCTGGTGGTTCATCCGCAAGTACCCCTGCTGGTGCCTCCGAGTCACTCCCGGCCGAGAGGCCACAGCCGAGGAACTGTCGGAGCACCTCGTCGGCGCTCTCGACAGTGCGGTGTCGTGGGGCGTGGTCAGGCGCTGGCAGTCAACGCTGTACGAACCGAAGACCGCGGAATTCGGCGGCCTGGAGGGCATCAGGATCGCCCACGACTTGTTCCATATCGACAGCGTCGGCGCCCTCGACTACCTGCACCGAACGAGTGCGGCCGACACAGGAGTACCCGACGCCAGGACAACCTCGCTTCTCGTCATCAGCCACTTCCTCCGCGCCGCCGGCCAGGAGTGGAGCGACCAGGGCGACGTATGGGCGCGCGTCGAGGCGGAACGGCCCCTGCCCGATGACGTTCCGGTGGACCGTGTCACCGCCATGGCCAGCACGCTCCACGACCTTCTGACGACGGATGCCGACCACGCCCACACGAACACCGACCAGCTCGCGCCGTACGCGGACTGGGCGGCCGGAATGCAGCACGGCGGCAAGGCCCTCGCACGCGCTGCGAACGCAGGACTGCTCGGGGTCGGCACACGCGGCATCCTGGCCCGGCACGTCCTCTACCAGTGGAACCGCATGGGCTTCACCCCGCGCCAACAAGGCATCTGGGCACGAGCGGCACGCGAGACGTTCCTCAGGGACTGACCACTCGGCGACGCACACGTCGGGCCCGTGAGAGCGGACGGCCTCGGTTGCCGTTCACCGTCGTCGTGCTCTTCGCCCTCCAGGGCGACGCGATCGCTTCCCGGCCGCTGGACGTCGCCAGCATTGCGCTGCTGGTGTACTTCGCCGTCATGTGGGCCGGTCCCTGGCCCTCGGCAAGGCAGTCGGCCTCGATCACCCGCGCGCCACCACGCTCGCGAGATCGGCATCGACGTCTCCGCTGAGGCACCCAAGGTCCTCACCAGCACGCTAACCAGCGGCGGCCCTCCCGGCCCCCGGGCCAACGCAGCGATCACCGCGGAGAGCGCCGAGGTCACGACCAGGCTCGCCACCATGACGAGACCCACGCCGATCACGAAGAGGCCGCTCGCGTCGTCCGACCAGTCCACGTAGGCGGCCACCGTGAGACCGGCCGTCGGGCCGAGCACCGCGGCTGCGGCGTAGCGCCGGGATGCCGCCCAGTACACCGGTGGCAGCAGGGTCAGTACGAGTCCGATCACCTGCCACGCCTCGTACGGGCCGGTCGTCGAGCCGTCGGGGTGCACGTCACGCTGCTGGTCCCAGCCCAGCCAGCCGGCCCACGCCGCCAGTGCCACCCCGGCCAGCGCGATGGTCGCCAAAGGGTGGAACGTTCGCTTCGGCAGTCGCTCATTCGTGTCCATGGGCCAAGTGTTTCGGCCCACGCCATGACCGCCCAGAGCGCTGATACTCACCTGTGTCCGAGTACCGAGTACATCCGGCGCACGGCCGCCCCTCCTCGAACCTCCCCGTCAGCCCCTGACAGGTCCCGTCAGTCCCTCTCAACCGCCTGTTCGCCGTCTGCCAGCGGCGCTCGGCATCGTCGTAGTCATCGTGAACGACGACAGCAAACCGACAGAGAACAGGAAGACGGAGGCAGAGGCGATGTCATACGTCATCCGGGCCGAAGGGCTCGTCAAGCGGTACGGGGGCATGGTCGCGCTGGACGGGGTCGACCTGGAGGTGCCCGCCGGAAGCTGATCGCCGTCCTCGGGGCCGAACGGCGCCGGCAAGACCACCACCGTGCGGATCCTGTCCACGCTGATGCGGCCCGACGCCGGGCGCGCCACGGTCGGCGGGTTCGACGTGGTGAAGGAACCCGTACGGGTGCGGGGGCCGATCGGGCTCACGGGTCAGTACGCCCAGTCCAGCCTCCCCCATGTCCCGCCCCTGGCCCGTGTGCGGGAAGGCCGGTGGCGTACAGATCTGCCACGCGCCCGATCGCCCGCCCCGGGACGGGCGATTCCGTACGACTTCGGTACGCCTCTCGGGTGGCCGGGCCGTCGCGCCCGTTTCCCCCGGCGCCCGACGGCCGTTGCTGAAGGCATGATCTCCACACGACATGTTCTCGCCGCGGTCACTCTGGCCGCCGGCGCCTCGGCTCTCGCCATGCCCTCTGCCGAGGCCGCTCCCGTAGGTCCCCTCGGCAACATGAAGCCGATCAGCCTCGACGACCTCACCACCAGCGGCATTCCGGTCGAGCACAGGGCCGAGATCCCCACGGTGAACGAGCAGCTCGGCGGCCTGAACCGGCTGAACGAGCTGCACCAGGTCACCGACCTGGTGGCCCCGGTGACGGGGCTTCTGCCGTCGGTGAGCTAGCGAAGCCGGTAAGCAAAAAGCGGGGGCAACCGGAATCCGGTTGCCCCCGCTTCCATGGCTACTAGCCGTTGCTGTCGCCGTTGGCGGACAGGACCGGGATGTCGCTCAGGATGTGCGAGAGCGGCTCGTCGCCCTTGGCCTGCGTGGAGTTCTCGACACACTGCTGGTTCTGCGGGGCCGACAGGACCGGGATGTCCTGCACGGAGACCGGCACGACGCCAACCAGCGAACCGACGTTGGCCTTGGCCGGCAGGCCGACGCAGGGCTTGTTCAGCGAGCCCTGGACGAGCCCGAGCTGCGGGCTCATGCTGCCGTACGTCGAGGAGTTGCCGAACGACTGCTGGGCGTTGTTGCCGCTGTTCGACGTGGTGCCCGTGTCGTCCCCGACGGCGAGGGCCTGGGGGGCGGCGACTGCCGACATACCAGCGACGGAGACAGCGATGGCCGCGGTTGCCCACAGGTTCTTCATGGTGAATCCCTTCAATCGGCGGGCTCCGGTCACGGAGCCGCATGGTCATCAACTGAGCCGGGCTGATGCGGTTTCGCGGTGCAACCCGATTGGCCCAGCGCACTTACAGTGAGGAACAGGCCGGCGTGTTCCCGCGCACCGCCGTTTCGACCCTGATGCACGGGGGCCGGCGGGGAGGGTCCGGTCCTGGCTGAGCGTGACGAACGTCTTCTCCGCCGCCGCCTCGTCCCACTCCAGCGTCGTGCCGACGCCTTCGATGACCGGGTTGAACCCGGCGATGGGCACGACGGTGAACTCGGTCTGCGCGGCGGGCAGCCGGCTGAGGTCGCTGCTGAGACAGACGAGCTCCTCCGGCGTGAACCCCTGGTCGACCTTCGTGACACCGAGCACCTTCCGCGCCAGGCCGACCGCCCTGCCCGGATCGGCGAGGATCCCGCCGGTGGCGAGTCTGTGCATGACGCTGATCAGGAAACGGTGCCGGCGCTGGATCCGCCCCAGGTCGGCGCTTGCGTCCACATGGCGCGAGCGGACGTACTGCAAGGCCTCACCGCCCCCGAGGCGGTGCCGGCCGGGCCGGAGGTCGAGCTTGGTGGCAGAGTCGGGCAGCCGCCTTGGGGTGCAGACGTCTACCCCCTCGACCGCTTTCACGCTGTCGATGAACCGCCTGAAGTCGATCTGCGGATAGTGGTCGACCCTGAGGTTCGTCATGGCCTCCACCGTGCGGACCGAGAGAGCGGGACCGCCCTCCGCGAAGGCCGCGTTGATCTTCGCGGGGTGGGCGGGGAACTGCTCCCCGGTGCCCGGGTCCCGGTGCGCGGGGATCTGCGCCAACGAGTTCCTGAGGAGGCTGACCACGCTGGCGTGGTCACGCCGCTGCGAGACATGGATCAGCTTCAGCGAATCGGTGCAGCCGCAGGCGATGCCACCGGCGTGGAACTTCTTCTTCTCCCGGCTCGAAATGGTGTCCCGGCCATCCGTCCCCATGAGCAGAATATGTGTGCCGGGGCCCTCAGCAGGCCGGTTCACGGCGGCGCAGAACACATCGACCCGCTGAATCCTGCCCGGCAGCGCGGAAACAGAATTAGCCGCCGCGGAAACCGCCGTAGCGAGAAGTACACCCAGGGGGGCCGCGCCCAGGCGGGCATTTCTCAGACGGCTGATTCGTGAAGGGCGTTCCGTCACCTGATTCGCTCCGCACCAGAGGGACTGATCTGACGGCACCGTATGCCAGCCAAATAACTTGAACGGTGACCGCCCCGCGCGCCGCCGGGAAGTAACTCTTTCGCCCTAAAGGGAACTGTTTCGGCTTCCGAAGAAGATGGAACAGAAAGCCGGAGATCGCCCCAGAGGAAGGCGGAGAGCTGTGCCGGAGAACAAGAACCGCCAACCACCCAAGGGCTTCATTCCGCAGAGCCGGGAGTCGCCCGAATACCGAGTCGACGAACCCCTTTACGGGGCGCTGTTCGACAACTGGCGGCAGCGGGGCAGAACGCTTCCCGGGCAGCCCGACCGGGAGTGGGACGAGATCGCGGCCCGGGACATCTGGCCCCGCGACGGCCAGGGCCGTTGGGCCGCCGGACAGGCGGACGACCCAACGGAATGAGGCCGCGGATCAGTTGTTGGCCGTGCCGTTGGCCGACAGGACCGGGATGTCCTCGAGGATGTGGGAGAGCGGCTCGTCGCCCTTGGCCTGCGTGGAGTTCTCGACACACTGCTGGTTCTGCGGGGCCGACAGGACCGGGATGTCCTGCACGGAGACCGGCACGACGCCAACCAGCGAACCGACGTTGGCCTTGGCCGGCAGGCCGACGCAGGGCTTGTTCAGCGAGCCCTGGATGAGCGCCATCTGCGGGCTCATGCTGCCGTACGTGGAGGAGTTGCCGTACGTCTGCTGGGCGCCGACGCCGCTCGTGGACGTGGTGCCACTGTCGTTGCCGGTCGCCATGGCCTGGGGGGCTGCGACCGCCGAGATACCGGCGACCGAGGCGGCGACTGCGGCAGCCGCCATGACCTTCTTCATCATGATGAATTCCCTTCTCGTTGCCCCCGACTCGGGAGCCCCCTGCCCAACTCCGATTTACGCACATGGTTGTCCGGGTTCACTCTGACGGGTCCAGCCGGGCGTTGCCGAATAAATGACTATCGGCGGATCATTCTCTGCACGCGCAGCCCGACCCGTCAGAGTGAAGGGTCGCAACCATTTCCACCGGAGCCCTGTTGTCCGGGCAGCGTTAACTGGCGCCTGTGCGAAAAGGAACTCGAAATGCTTAAGAAGGCAATGGGAGCGGCCGCGGTCGCCGTTTCGGTCGTCGGCGTCTCGGCTGCCGCCGCCCCTCAGGCGCTGGCCATCGGTGACGACACGGGCACCACGTCGAACAGCGGCGTCGGTGCCCAGCAGACGTACGGCAACTCCACGACGGACGGTGCCCAGAGCCCGCAGCTCGGCGCGGTCCAGGGCTCGCTGAACAAGCCCTGCATCGGTCTGCCGGTCAAGGGCAACGTGGGCCCGCTGTTCGGTCTGCTGGTGCCGGTCGCCGTCCAGGACGTCTCGGTCCTGTCGGCACCGCAGAACCAGCAGTGCGCGGAGAACTCCACGCAGGCCAAGGGCGACGAGCCGCTCTCCCACATCGTGGACGACGTCCCGGTCCTGTCCGCGAACGGCCAAGGCAACGGCTGATCGACCCGCCCCGGGAATCCGGGCCGTCCGCCTTCCGAGGCGCGGCAGCCCGGATTCCTTTGCCTTGAGGGCCCTTCTTTAACGCGGACGGCCCAGTTCCCTTCCGCCTCACGGCTCGTTTTCACACCGAGGTAATGACCTCAGTCAGGAACGACGAGAGAAGGGTAGAGAGAGTGAATCTCAAGAAGAGCGCGACGATCGTCGCCGGCGCGGTGCTGGCCCTGGGCATGGCCGCTCCGGCGTTCGCCGACGCGGGTGCCGTGGGCACCGCGACCGGTTCGCCGGGTGTCCTGTCCGGCAACGTGGTGCAGGTCCCGATCCACATCCCGGTCAACCTGTGCGGCAACACCGTCAACGTGATCGCCGCGCTGAACCCGGCGCTCGGCAACGCCTGCGCCAACAACGACTGATTCAGCGCCGCGGCCATCGGGCCGCGGCTCCAGCCGGCCTTGAACGCGTCCCGCATTCCAAGGCCGGCTTTCATCTGCGAGCAGGAAGACAACGAGATGCGACAGGCCCTGAACTTGGGAATGGTCGCGGCTGCGGCCGCGACGAGCATTCTGTCCCTGCCGGGCTCCAGTGCGTTCGCCGCGGCGGGCGCAGACGGGCAGGCGGCGGACTCCCCCGGCATTCTGTCGGGCAACACTGTCCAGGCCCCCCTGGACGTCCCGGTGAACGCGTGCGGCAACACGGTCGACGTCGTCGCCGCACTCAATCCGGCCTTCGGCAACTCCTGTGCGGAGGACGACGGGTACGGCGGCGGCGACGCGATGTCCGGGGGCGGTGCCCACGCCGTGAGCGACGCGCAGGGGTCGCCCGGCATCCTGTCGGGCAACTCCGTACAGGCTCCGGTGGACACTCCCGTGAACGTATGCGGGAACTCCGGGAACGTGGTCGGCGCGGCCAACCCCGCGATGGGCAACCACTGTTCCTCCTCGGTGGCCACCCCGGAGGAGATCTCCGAGGTGCCTCCGCCGACCCCGGAGGAGATCTCCGAGGTGCCTCCGCCGCCCGGGCGTACCGTCGAGTCCCCGGCCCCGGCCCCGGTGCAGCCGCCGGCGACGCAGCGTCTGACTCCCCCGGACGTGAAGGCGCTCGTGCCGCAGGCCCATGTCACGGGCGGGCGCGCTCAGTTGGCGGAGACCGGGACGGATCAGGCTCTGCTGGCCGCTGCGGCGGCGAGTGCGGGGCTGCTGATCGGCGGCGCGGTCCTCTACCGGCGGGGACGTGCCGCCACCCGGTGACGTGATCGCCGCACGCCAGGCCGGGAAGAGCCAACGTTCATACTCTTCCCGGCCGGCGGACAGGGCCCTTCAACCGCTTGCTGCCAACCCACGGCGTAATCGCCGACGGCTGACGGGGAAGGCAGCCGGGCCCGTCTCGCAACCGGACCAGTCCACCACCGGGCGGCCCCCGCTGCGGAACCAATTCACCCGTTCGCCCGCACCGTCACTCCAAAGGACGCCACGAGCGCGAACGCACCCGCGGCGGTCCCGGTCACCTGTCCGACCATTCAGCGGTCGGCCGTAGCCGGCGGGTCGTGCGCCGACGTGCTGCCCGGCAGCGTGACGCCGCCCGATGGGCGCCCGCCACGCAGTCGCCGCCGGACCCCGTCCACGAGATGCGGCGCGGTGAACGACGCGCCGTGCACGAGGCGCATCGAGGGGCCGAAGTCCGCCGCCGTCATCAGGTCCGCGAAGAGAAGCCCGGCCTGCGGGACTCGAAGCCTGAGCCGACGCGGGGCGTCGCCTGCGCGTCCGCGCCGAGTCCGGCCCGCAGCGCCGGCGCGAGCATCCCCGTGCGGCCGTTGGTCGCCCGGAAGCCGGTCGCACGATGACGTGATCCGTCTCGAACGACGGCACGCCCGGACCGGACCAGGAGGTAGCAGGTGAGGACCTACCGAGGTCCGGCCCCCGCCCCGCCGCCCAGCAGCCGCGCCAGCGCGCTCACCACCCCGTCGATCTCGCGGGCGCACTCATACAGCGCGGCGTGCGGCCTGCCCCACGGGTCCGCGACCTCGTCCTCGGCCTGCGGAGCCGGGGCGGCGGCACCCCGACGTCCGGCCACGGCCGCGACCACGACGTCGAAACGTTCCACGACCTGCGGACTTTCCCCGCACGGCACACCCCAATGCGCGATCGCCGCACGTTCCCCGCCCGCTTCCCTGCCCCGCACTTCGTCGATGCCTCCCACGGCGAGACGCACGAACTCCTTCAGGGTGAAGCAGCGCCGCATCGCCAGCGGTGCGAGCCGCACGGCCGCCTCCCGGTGTTCGCGCGCGAGACCAAGGACCAGCCCCGCTCCCGCGACGAGCTGTGCGGTGAGCGGGCGGGCGACGAAGCCGGAGCCGTCACCGCCCAGCTTTTCCAGCACCGCCCTGGTGGAGCTCTCCATGCCGGGCCGGGGCCACGCCTGTGTGCCGGCGCTCTCTGGCCGCACGGCCGAGCCGGGCGGAAGCCTCGCGGCCAACAGTCGCTCGGCCAGCGCTGAGCGGTGCACATTGCCCGTGCAGACGAACAGGACCCGGGTCATTTCTCGCCTGCGGGATACGCCGCCGCGGGCGAGAGGGCCTCCTCCCGGGGATCCGACGGACGAGGAGCGGGCAGCTCGCCGTACGTCCCGTAGGCGCCGTAGCGGTCACCTCTGGGGGTCTGCGCCATGTTGAAGACGGTGCCGAGGACGCGGACGCCCACACGGTCCAGCGATTCCGCTGCAGTGTGGAACTGTTCTCGCCTGGTCTTCGCGGCGCGGACCACGAGCAGCGCACCCTGGACGAGCGAGGCGAGTCCGACAGTGTCGGCGACCGGGAGCACCGGCGCGGAGTCGACGATCACGACCTCGTAGGTGTCCGCCAGCTCGCGCAGCACGTCTTCCATGCGCGCCGAGGCGAGCAGCTCTGCGGGGTTCGGCGGTACGGCGCCGCTGGTGAGCACCGAGAGCTGGCCACCGACCTGCTGCATCACGTCCTCGATGCGGGCCTGTCCGATCAGCACCGTGGTCAGCCCGGCGTCCTGGACGAGGCCGGCGACCGTGGCCACGCAGGGACGGCGCAGGTCGCCGTCCACCAGGCAGGTGGAGACGCCTGCCTCGGCGAGCGAGAGGGCGAGGTTCACCGCGGTGTTGGTCTTGCCCTCACCGGGCAGCGAACTCGTCACCACGATGATCCGGGGCGGGTCATCGACCTGCGAGAACTGCAGGTTGATGCGCAGTTTTCGGAAGGCCTCGGCGCGCTTGGAGTGCCCATCGGCGGTGATGAGTGGCTGCCGGGGGGCGTTCCTGTCGAACGGGATGGTGCCGAGGCCCGGCAGGACGGTGAACTCGCCCAGTGCCTCGCTCGTCTTGAGCGTGGTGTCCAGGGTCTCGCGCAGGACGACCACGCCGCCACCGAGCAGCAGGCCGCCGAGCACTCCTGCGGCCAGGTTGAGCAGCGGGCGGGGCGAAACCGGTTCGACGGGGGCGACCGCCTCCTGGGTGACGCCCAGGGAGACGGGCGAGGTGCCGTCGCCCCTGTCTCTCTTTGCGGACCACTCCTGGCCGGGCGCGCGCTTGGGTGACTCCAGTCGCTCGACGACCGTGCTGAACCGCTGCGCCACGGCGTTGGCAATGGACGCCGCGCGCTCGGGCGCGGTGTCCTGAACGGTGATGTCGATGAGTACCGTGTTGAGCGGGGCCTGTGCGTTGATCCGGGACGCCAGTTCTTCAGGCGTCATACGCAGCCCAAGCTCCTTCACCACGGGCCCGGTCACCTGACGGGTGGTCACGATCTCCGCGTAGGACTGCACGCGCGCCTGCGAGAAGGTCTGCCCCTGGTTCAGCTGGGACGTGTCCTCGCCGGTACGGGTGGCGACGAAGAGCTGGGTCCTCGCCTCGTAGAGCGGGGTGCTCAAGCTCGTCGCGGCGAGCGCCGCCCCGATCGCGAGAACGAGACAGACCACGACGGTCGGCCAGCGTCTGGCAAGAGCCTTCAGGAATCCGTGGAGATCCAAGCTGCACCCCTCATGAGACCGAGAGAACCACCCGAAGAAGAAGGTTCTGTTCCCTATGTACGCAGCCGACGATAGGGACTCATGCGCTTCAACCGAGGGAGCCACCCCTGTGTCGGCCCACCAAATGACCCCGGTGACGCACACGGCCCCGTCGGGGTGACGGGGTGGGCCGTCAGAAAGCAAGCGCTACACCATCCGGTGACTTCTGGGCACCGTCACGCAAGTTGGTGCACATATATCCCATTTATTCGGTGTATCTAAGTGTTGGTATCCAGATCTTGCTCACGGCCGACGCTGCAGCTCGGCCGAACTGAAGTCGAGGAGAGTGGAGAAGATGACGACATCGCCCAGATGACGGGTTGCTCTGGCATCGGCTGCCGTGCTCGTAACCGCACCGCTGGTGGGGGCGCAAGCCGCCTACGCACAGCCCTACCAGCCCCCCTACCCCCCGAGATCGTGCCCAGCGTATCCGCCGCGGCCTCCGCACCTCACCCTCTACCGAACCCTGGTGCGCGCCGGAGAAAGGCTGGAATTCCGCGCCACGTGCTTCGCCCCCCACCAGCGGGTCGTCGCGGAACTGCACTCGCGTGACATCGTCCTGGGCAAGTTCAGGGCGGACTCACGGGGAACCGTCAAGGGCAAGGTGACCATTCCCAGGCGAACCGCGCCCGGGTACCACATCTTCGAACTGGAAGGGCACAACCCCGAGCTTGAGGCATCCGCCCGCATCAGGGTGAGGCGCGAGGAGGGCAAGCACGACGGGGACGGTAGACACGAAGGCGGGGGATACGACCACGGCAAGGGGTACGACGGGCGCGGCGACTCCGGCTCACACCACGGATCCAGCGCATCGCAGTCCGACGAGCGCCATCCGGGCCTCGCGCACACCGGCAGTGAGAGGGCCCTGGCGCTGGGCGGCGCCGCCGTGGGGCTGCTCGCAGCGGGCGGTGGCGCGATGATGGCCGTACGTCGTCGCCGCAGTTCATGACGGAGCGAAACCTCCCTACGGTGGTACCACGGCGTCCGGGCCTCGGCCGGGACGCCGTCCCCGTGCCCGGCTGCCCCCCGCAACCGGGCTCCGGGCCGCCGTCGCGCACTCAGGTACGCCCTGCTGGCCGCCGCGGCACTCCCTCTGGCCGGCGCCGCCTGGATCGGTGTCACCGGACTACTCGCCCGTTCGGAGCTGATGGCGGCCCAGCGGGACCTCGACGCGCTACGGCAGTCGATGGCACCCTTGTCGCCGCCCGGCTCCCCCGCCGGGGCGCCGCCTACCTCCTCCCTGGCCCGGGAACAGGCGGTGCGTTCCGCGGCTGCCCACGCCGCACGGGCCCATCGCCTCACCACTGGCCCGGCCTGGTACTCCGCCGCTGCCCTGCCCTTCCTCGGCGACCCGGTCAGGACCGTACGCGGCGCCGCCTACGCGGCGGACCGTCTGGCCGGCGACGTGCTGAACCCGCTGGCGCACGCCTTGCCCCAGCCCACGCCGGACGGCCACGGCGCCGGGATGTCCGAGGCCCTGACGGCGTTGCAGCGGCACGCACCGGACGTCACCCGGGCCGCGCGCGTAGCGGCCGAGGTGCGGGCCGACGTGCACGGGCTGCCCCGGTCCACCTGGCTGCCGGCTGCCGACCGGGCCCGTGCCGGGCTCGCGGAGCAGCTCGACCGCCTCGCCCCGTTGATGACTGACGCCTCTGTGGCGGCCCGCGTGCTGCCGCCCATGCTCGGCGCACAAGGGGACCGGCGTTACTTCCTCGCCTTCCAGAACCTCGCCGAGGCACGCGGCACCGGAGGCCTGCCGGGGGCCTTCGCCGTGCTGCGGGCCCAGCGGGGCCATCTGTCCTTCGAGCGGTTCGGCAACAACACCGAGATGGAAACGGCGAAGCCGGACATCGACCTCGGAGCCGAGTTCAACGCCCGCTACGCGGGCAGCGACCCCACCCATGTGTGGCCCAACTCCAACATGAGCCCGCACTTCCCCTACGCGGCCCGCATCTGGGCAGCGGCGTGGCGTGAGCACACCGGCGAGCGCGTGGACGGCGTGCTCGCCGTCGACCCCGCCACGCTGAGCCGTTTCCTGCGCGTCACCGGCCCGGTCCGCATGACAGACGGCACTGAGCTCACCGCCGACAACGTCGTGGACCTCACCGAACGGGCCAGCTACGCGATGTACGACGACATCGCCCAGCGCAAGGCGTTCTTCGTCGCCGCGGCCCGCGCCGCCGCCGGGCCCCTGATCGCCACGGCCGACGACACTCGCCGACTGCCCGCCTTGCTCGTCGCCCTGAACGACATCCAGCGGGACGGACGGCTGAAGGTGTGGAGTGCACATCCGGCGGAGCAACGCCTCCTCGAGTCGCGCCCCTACTCGGGCACGCTCCCGGACACTCCCGGCCCCTTCGCGGGGCTGGTGGTGAACAACGCGGCCGGCGGCAAGCTGGACTACTACCTCGACCGCAGCCTGACCTGGGAAGGGGGCGCCTGCTCCGGCGGCGACCGCACGGTCACCGTGACCATGACCCTGACCAACCGGGCGCCGGCCTCCGGCCTGCCCGACTACGTGACCATGAGGGGGGACTCCCCTCCCTACCGCACCCGGGCGGGTGACAACCGGCTCCTGGTGTCGTACTACGCGGGCGTCGGCGCCAACCTCACCGGCGCCACCCTGGACGGCCGCCCGGCGCAGCTCGCGCCCGCCGTCGAACGCGGCCACTCCGTGTACACGCTGGACCTGGAGCTTCCCGCCCGCACCCGCCGCACGCTGGTGCTGCACCTGCTGGAGCCGCACGCGGACCGCGCCCCGGTCCTTCTGCGGCAGTCCCTGGTGACGCCGCTGCGAGCCACACTGAAACCGGGTGGTTTCTGCCGTGTCTGAGCGCCGGCGCCGCACCGGGGCGGCCGTGCTCCTGTGTGCTGCTGCTCGCCTCGTGCGCGACGGAAGAGCGCGCCCTGGACGATCCGGCAAGCCGGGCCTCGGGTGGGCGGCAGGCCGCCGCGCACCGGGTCGAACACCTGCGGGTCAAGGTGCTCAAGACCCTTCCGCACGACCCGCAGGCCTTCACCCAGGGACTTGAGATGGTCGGCGACACGCTCTACGAAGGCACCGCCATCTCCGGCCGGTCCGGCAGGGCCTCCGGGCAAGAAACCCACAGTGCGCGCGGCACTCCCCGCGCCCTTGTCCGGTGAGGGCATCACCGTGCTCGGCCGAACCCTGTGGCAGCTCACCTGGCGGAACCGGACCGCCATCGAGCGCGACGCCAGGACGCTCGCGGAGCGGCGCCGCGTCCCGTACCCGGACGACGGCTGGGGCGTGTGCGTCCAGCGGGCCCGGCACCGGCTGGTGACCAGCGACGGCTCGTCACGGCTGACGTTCCGTAACCCCGGGACGCTCGCGAAGACGGGCCAGGTCGCCGCGACCGAAGGGGGCCGGCCAGTGTCGGAGCTGAACGAGTTGGAGTGCGTCAGCGCCGCCGTGTACGCCAACGTGCTCCTCACCAACCGGATCGTCCGCATCGATCCCGCCACCGGAGCGGTGACGGCGAGCATCGACGCCTCGGGCCTGCTGCGCGACGACGAACTCGTCCCGGAGGCCACGCTGAACGGCATCGCGGCGGTCCCCGGCACGGATCAGTTCCTGATCACCGGGAAGTTCTGGCCGAGGATGTTCCGGGTCGCGTTCGTACCGGCCGGGCGGGCGAGCCGCTCCGGCGGCTGATCCGGGGGGAGGGATCCACAGCGACGCAGATCACCGCTTGCGCGGCTACAGTGCGGCGGCAGAAGTTCTCAGACGGACTGTATAAGTCGCCGCTTGGTCATCTCCTTCGGAGCACACCGGGAATGCGGCGGAGGAGCATGTCGTGGACGTCGCCCAGGCTGCTCCTCGACTCCGTCAAGACGCCGGTCGACCCGACCAGTTCGGAGGAGCCAGAGGATGCGCCGGAGCCCGAGCCATTGAGTAGCGCTCCCTGCACAGTAGGCGAAGGCCGGTACCAATCGAGCGGTACCGGCTTTCGCCGTGATCGCGTTCTCACAACACAACGGCGCCCCTCAATGCCGGTGGAAAGGCGGCAGCAGCAGCGGCTTCCGCTGCACCGGGGAAGACGATCGACGTGGTCGTGCGGCCGGGGGCCGAGGTCCGTTCGAGGATCTCGTCCGGGTGAAGAGTGTCCTCGACGGCGGTCTTCAGGATCGCTGCCATGCGAACACTCTGCGCGTCACTCCGGCGAGGGCGGGTGCGAGGCCGAGTCCGTCGTCGCGACAAAACGCGCTCCCCGGCCGGGCCGAATGGTGGCGAGGGTGGATGGTGTGCAGGGTCAAGGCTGGTGCCATCCGTCTTGCGAACCCGAACCGGAACCAACGGCGGCGGTCAGTGCCGCAGGGCGTTGGATCCGAGGTTCTCCACGTACCAGGCGTACGTCTGGGTGAGCCCCTCTCGCAGTTCGATACGAGGCGCCCAGCCCAGCGCAGTGAGCCGCGAGAGGTCGAGGAGCTTGCGCGGGGTACCATCCGGCTGGGTCGGATCCCACTCGATACTCCCTCGGTATCCGACGACTTCCGCCACCAACTCCGCCAACTCCCGGATGGTCAGGTCCGTGCCGGTGCCGACGTTGACCGGGCCGTCCCCGTCGTAGTGGTCCAGCAGGTGCAGGCACGCCCGGGCCAGGTCGTCGACGTGCAGGAGCTCGCGCCGAGGCGATCCACTGCCCCAGTTGACCACTCTCCGCGCTCCCGATTCCTTCGCCTCGTGGAAGCGCCGGATCAGGGACGGCAGCACATGGGAGTGCTCGGGGTGGAAGTTGTCGCCGGGCCCGTACAGATTGGTCGGCATGGCGGAGATCCACGGCAGACCGTACTGTCGGCGCACAGCCTGCACCTGCAGAATTCCGACGATCTTGGCGATGGCATAGGCGTCGTTGGTCGGCTCCAGTGGGCCCGCCAGCAGTGCCTCCTCCCGGATGGGCTGATCGGCGAACTTCGGGTAGATGCAGCTGGACCCTAGGAACAGCAGCCGCTCCACTCCGTGCTCCAGGGCGGCGTCCAGCACGTTCGCCTGAATGCGGAGATTGTCAGAGAGGAAATCGGCGGGCCAGGTGGCGTTGGCCTTGATGCCGCCCACTCGTGCGGCCGCGAGTACGACGACGTCGGGCTGCGCGGCCGCAAACCAGTCGAAGACGGCCCGGCGGTCACGCAGGTCTAGCTCGGCGGAGCCGGGGCCGATGACATCGGTGAACCCTTCTCGGACCAGTTCTCTCCACACAGCCGAACCAACGAGCCCGTTCCTCCCGGCCACGAAAACACGGGAGGAGTGCTCCAAGGGGCGGTGGGCCTTCCCATCTGCTACCACTTCGAAGGCGCTCAGCGCCGAATTGGTGCGCAGTTCGCCGTATCTCTCGACTTTCGGACAGGTCGTCATGGGCTTCACTCCTTCTTCGCCGCCACTGCCTCGGGGCGCAGCCAAGCACAGATGCACTTGTGCAATGTGCTTCACAGCCCCCAAAGAGCCTCACAGCCCGCTGATCACCGGCGCGGGAGGCGCGCGCAGCAGTCTCGACCTTTCGTTCGGCCCATCGGCGAGATTCTCCGGCCAGGCTGTGGATTTACCAGCCAGCTGCTTGATCTTCCCCCTCCGGGATTCGGCATCGTGGATGTCCTGACAGATCGCTGCGACACCGCACGCTGACGACGTACGAAGGATCGCGAAATTCGGCCAGATATCGGAACGCGCTTCATGCAGACGGATGAAACCAGCGCCGGATGGAACCAGGACGGCCGACCTTGCGTTCCTCAGGAATAGGATGCCGGCATGTTGAGTCCATCCGCCAGTAGCGGACTCAAGGCAATCGTGCAGCGGTCGAGGACCTATGCGTACGCGAAGTCAGCGCAGGAAACCCCTCTCCGACTCGTCGGCGAGATTTCAGAATGCGCACGGCCATCTGCCGCGATTTTGTGGAACTAAGGGCCCTAGTAATCTATGTCGACGCCAACGTGAGGAACCGAACCACGGTTTTCCTTGCGCTTGGAGCAGAGGTATTCACTGTGGAGCCGCAGCTCCTGTGCGCCGCCAAATTGGCCAAAAGGTTCGGCACGCGCCCCAGTTTCACCCTAGTTCGGGCCGGGTTGGCGGAAAAGTCAGGTTGCGCTACACCTCTACTGGCCTCCAGTCTTCTCGCCTCGAAATCAAGTGAGTTCGTGAACCGCTCCCGCTATTCAGGGAACTCGTGGACTGGTGATGTGCTGGCGCATGATCACCACACTGGAGAGAGCGATGACGCCACGACCACCCTCCCCTCCCGCTGTGTCTCCCGACCCGACAGCCCAGCACAAGGAGTATCCGTGACGGCCAAGACAGCGCTGATCACCGGCATCACCGGACAGGACGGCTCTTACCTGGCAGAGCTGCTGCTGCAAAAGGGATACGTCGTACACGGTATCGTCCGCCGTGCCTCGACGTTCACCACGCAACGTATCAACCACCTCTACCGCGATCCGCACGATCCGGAAGCTCGACTCTTCCTGCATTACGGCGACCTGACCGACGGCACCCGGATCGCGGGACTGCTCGAGCGGCTGCAGCCCGATGAGGTCTACCACCTGGGGGCCCAGTCACATGTACGAGTGTCGTTCGACGAGCCCGAATTCACCGGCAACACCACAGGCCTGAGCACCACTCGGTTGCTTGAAGCCATTCGGGCGACGGGCTTGCCATCCCGCTTCTACCAGGCATCGAGCTCCGAGATGTTTGGCGCTACGCCGCCACCCCAAAGCGAGCACACCCCCTTCCACCCGTGTTCCCCCTACGGAGTCGCCAAGGTCTATGCCTACTGGGTGACCCGCAACTACCGTGAGGCCTACGGCATCTACGCGGTTAACGGCATTCTGTTCAATCACGAATCCCCGCGCCGGGGCCCGACATTCGTCACTCGGAAGGTTGCCATGGCCGCCGCCCGTATCAAGGTGGGTCTCCAGGGCGAGCTCTACATGGGAAATCTGGACGCTCGACGCGACTGGGGCTATGCACCGGAGTACGTTGAAGCGATGTGGCGCATGCTGCAGCAGGACCATCCCGATGACTACGTTCTCGCCACTGGCACCAGCTACAGCGTGCGCGACTTCGTCGAGCAGTGCTTCGCCCATGTAGGCCTGCACTGGCGCGATCATGTCCGCTTCGATGAGCGCTACTTGCGTCCCTCGGAGGTCGACGATCTGGTGGGCAACGCATCGAAGGCCGAGCGCGTGCTCGACTGGCGTCCGAGGGTGCTCGCCCCAGAGCTTGCGAGGCTGATGGTGGACGCAGAACTGGCGACTCTAGATGGCCTTCCCACGCCACGGAACCAGGTCGCCGTTCCAAACCTGGCATAGTGGCGGCACCAGTCGGCCGGTGCCACGTGTCACACGACGGTCCCCTGACGGCCAGGGCCGCGCCCCGACGGGCCAGGCCCTTCTCCAGCCGGGCGACCTTCTTGCGCAGCCGTTCCAGTTCGGCCTGCTCGGCCGCCTTCTTCGGACGGACCGGAGAGGTTCGCCGGTCGGTCAGGGCGTCCAGGGCGCCGGCGTCGCGGGCCTGGCGCCACTCGATCACGTGCGAGTGGTACAACCGTTCATGCGCACGCCCCGCAGGATCGCTCCCTTCTCCGCACGGTGCGCACGTACGCCCGGGCCTGGACCCCTACCTCGACTACCTACAGCAACGCTGGGATGAGGGCGGACACAGCGCCAAGATCCTTCACCAGGAACTCCTCACTGAGCGGACGGCGTTCAGCGATCAGTCCGCCGCCCTGCGCATACCTCATGAAGACGGCATACCACAGGGATCATCAGTCGTCAGCTTCGGGACGTCGTCCTTGTCGGCAATCAGTTTGCATGGCAAGCACCATCTTTCGAGGAGCCGAACGGGGGAACGGCTTCGCGAAATGAAACGAGAACGGCGGGTTACCGCTGCACCAGACCATACTCTGAAACACCAGGTCGGGCCTCGGGACGACCATCCACTCTATTGTCACCCACGCATCGCTGCCTCGAGAGGCCCCACAGCGGGCGGAGAGGACTTCATGCACCAGAAAAAGGTGAACGAAGCCGGACCCTTTGAGGTCTGCCCCGTGACAGCGAGGGCCGAAGAAGTTTCTACCAGCACGCGACAGACAGATTCGGGACTACACACCGCGTCAAGAGGCCTGCGTATCGTGCTGGTCGCGTACGCCTGCGATCCAACGCGTGGCAGTGAACCAGCCGTTGGGTGGGGTTGGGCGGAAGCGCTTGCGAGGCGGGGGCACACAGTAGAGGTGTTGACCTACGCCGGAAACGCGCAGCAAATTATGCATCAAGTAGAGGAAATGGGACCGGCGGGAAAACAGATCAAACCGCACGCCATCCCGGTACCGCCTATCCCTTCCTGGATCGCAATGCTGCCCGACTGGCTGAGCGGCATGGTCACAGAATTCCGGCGCTACGACGGCTGGCAGCGCCGGGCCTTGGCTTACGCCCGCAGCCAGGGACTCGATGGGGCCGACCTCGTGCACCACGTCTCCTATGGTTCCCTGCAAGGCGGGTGTGCATTGCAGCGCTTGGGCCCGCCCTTGGTGTTCGGCCCGGTCGGCGGTGGCCAGACAGCACCGCACAGTCACCGACGTTACTTGGGCAACGCATATTTCCAGGAATCCCTGCGGTCCTTGCGGATTCGCTGTCTCGGCCACCTGCCGCTGTGCCGTGCGACGCTCCGCGAGGCAGCGGCAGTGCTGGTCACCAACCGAGACACAGAACGAGCGGCTCGTCGCCTGGGCCGTACGGATACCAGTCTGATGCTTGCCGACGGCATCCACGAATCGTTGCTCCGAGAATCGGCGGAGGAGGAGTGGGCCCGCCCCGCCCGGCCTCCCACCGTTCTGTGGGTGGGCAGTTTGACCGCGATCAAAGCCCCCGAGCTAGCGTTGCGGACGATCGCGCACCTGCGGTCAGAAAACCCCGATGTGCGCCTCGTGATCCTCGGCGACGGGCCTCTGCGGCATGCCCTGGAAAAACTCGCGCTGGACCTGGGAGTAAATGAATCCGTCGAATTCCGTGGCCGATTGCCCTGGAACCAAGTTTTCACGGTCTACGATGATGCCGACGCGTTTCTGATGACGAGCCTGCGAGACTCCTCCAGCATGCAGTCATTGGAGGCATGCGCCAGAGGCGTACCTGTGGTACATCTTGGCCACCACGGCATCGGTGATTTCTCCGCACCAGGTGGAGCAGTCTCCGTGCCCCTCGGCAGCCCAGCCGATCTACCACAGCGTCTCGCGTCCGCGCTCAGTGGTGTGCTCAGTGACGAACAAGCACGCCGCTGTATGGGACGCGCAGCGCTTGCGTGGGCTCGGAAACATACATGGGCGGCGAAAGCGGAGATCGCCGAAAAGCTCTACTACGCCATCCTTCCCACCGACAGACCATCTGCTACCGCTTTGTCTGTTGATCGCCCCGAACGAGGCGGAGCAGCGGCTCCCGTCCCCTCAATGCTCAACTGACAACGCGGGCCTGATGCGTGCTCGCTGCGCGATATGTCGGGGGCGGGCAGGGGTCGTTGAACTTCGAAGGGCGCGACCGTTCATGATCACTTTGATAACACTCAGCGTGATCACGAAGGCCGCGCCCGTGTGTCATGCAGCCCGAACCTGCCTGCTTCGCGCCAACTCGCCGATCAACTCGGCTTCGCTCCAGACGAGTTGTGTGCTGCGCAGCGACTCCCGCCGCTACTGGAAGCGGTCCGCGACGTGCCCGACCCGCATGCACCGCACCTGGTCACTCACGCCTGGCCGATACTGCTCGGCCTGGTCGGCTGCGCCCTGCTGTGCAGGGGCCGCTCGGTGCGCAGAGTAATCCGCTGGGCCCACGGCCAGGGGGCCGGTGCCCTGACGGCGCTGGAAGTGCCCGGCGGCGATCCGGGCCGCCTGCCAGTGACCACCGCCTTGACCCGCGCACTGGCCCGTGCGGCCGACGACGCGCTGGACGCCGCGGTCGGGCGTTTCATGAAGGCACATGCGGCCGACCCGCGGGCCGGAATCGCCGGCGAGGTGCCGGTGCTGCAACTGGCGGCGGACGGCAAGACGTGCGCGGTGCCCGCGACGCCGACGGGCACCAGCTGCATCTGCTGGGCGTCTACCTCACCGACCCCGGCGTGATGCTCGCCCAGGGGGAGTTGCGCCGCAAGCCCGCGAAACCCTGCGCGTCGCCCCGGCCCTGGACCTGGTCACCGATATCTCCGGCGTGATCGTCACCGCGGACACCCTGCACACCGTCGCCGCCCACCGACGCGGCGCTTTCAGTCTCTTCCCGGTCAAGGAGAACCGGCCCACGCTCTTCACTCAGCTGGATGCGCTCGACGGGAACGAACACACCAACGACGCGATCACCGTGCACCGCACCAAGGAGGCCAACAGCGGGACCCACGAGATCCATACCGTGTGCGTGCAGCCCCTCACCGAAGGCCAGGTCCGCTTTCCGCACGCCACGCAGGCCCTGCTCATCGAGCGGTACACCACCGGCAGAGGCGACGGGAAAACCCACGCCGTCGCCGAATTTGCCGTCACCACCGCACTTGACGCAGCCCACGCGGCCACCCTCGCCCGCTGCGTTCGCGGTCAGTGATCCATCGAGGCCCAGCACGTCGTCCGTGACGTGACCTTCGCCGAGGACGCCAGCAGGGCCCGTACCGGCAGCCTCCCCAGGACCCTGGCCACCTTCTGCAGCCTCGCGATCAGCCTCGCCCACCTCGCCGGATGGACCAACCACGCAGCCGCTCACGACCACTACCGCAACCACCCCCGCCGACGCCCTGCGCGAACTCGGTCTCACCACCTGAGCACGCATCATGCCTGTGCCCGTGGGACCGCAGGGGGAACGCGAATCTGACAGGCGTGCTCGAAGGCAACAGTGCGTGGCCCCGCTGCGGTCCCGGCGCCAGACTGGCCTACGGGCTCAACGTCCCAACGAGACATCCGGGCCGGCGGGCAGGCACCGCGATCATGTTTTCTCGCCAGCAAGGCGTACCCAAAAGGGATCAGGGGGACTGACCTACAACTTCACCCCGCCCATGCTTCCAGAACCCCCGATTACGGGGAACGCGGGTCAATGATTCCAGGAACGGCGGAGGGCCGCTCAAACGCAAAACGTCGCCCCTATGAGGCCTGCATAGGAGACGAATCCATCCACTCAGGGATGAGGAGGCACCCGCTCGTGAAGAGGCGCCATGCCTGTAGTCAATGACGCACGACGGGCTCGGAAGAGGCAACGGAACACCGTGGCACCCCACCCGTTCACGTAGGCCAGATCCTCGGCTCCCAGGGCCACAGTCGAGGACCTGAACACTGCCGTACCGCCGATGATGCGAACAACGCCCCGGGCCGCCCTCACTGAACGCCGTGCGAATAGGCGAAGGCCCCACCTTTCCTCAAGTGCCCGCTGTGCCCAGGCACTTGCGGCACCGCGACGATAACCACGCTTCATCAGTCCTCTGAGCGTGAGCCGGTCCGGGTCCTGAGTCTCCACGACCCAAGCCGCACCGATCCACACGATGCAGGCTCCGACGCGGGCCACCTTGGAGAAGAACACCGTGTCCTCTCCCCCGGACAGGTCGAAGTCCTCTTCGAAGCGCAGCCCCGTTTCCCGTAGCGCCGCCATGCGCAGCAGGGTATTGCCCGACCCGGCCACACCCCGGCACAGAGGACCGTCGGGCCTCGGGCATGCGCGGCGCAGTGTCTTGCCGCCTGCCACCCAGCGCGGAGAGCCCGGCGGAACCACCGCACGGACAGGCCCCCAGACAACGTCGGCACCGTACCGGTCCGCACCTTCGAGCAGGGCCTGCAACCAGCCCTGGAGAGGAATTTCGTCGTCATCGATGAAAATAAGGGCGTCATATTCGGCGGCCATGTCGAGGGCGGCGTTGCGCACCTGGGAGTACCCGCGGCGGAACACGCGTCGGCAGTGGGCGTCATGGACGGCCGCGATGTGGGTTCCGACAGAGCCGTCGGCCGAGTTGTCCAAGAGCACGATCTCGACCGCATATCCCAGAGGACATACCTCGGCCGCCTGCCTGGACAACTCGGTCAGCAGCGGGTTCAGTGGGCGCCGTCCCAGAGTCGGCACGGCGATCAGGACACTGTGCATACGACGGCTCCGGGGCGCATGCCGAGTAGAACTGTATTGCCACTTCTCAGAGCTCGCATACAGGGATGGTGCAGCCATCGCCCTGGACGACGAACCGGACACGCCGACCTCCCGGAATTTGGCAGATAAACCTGCATTTAACCTCGAAGTTTCGTGACGGTCCGCCGACGGAGTCGGTGGACCGTTTTCGTGCCGTCGGCTGAGGCTGTGCATACCCAGGACCCGAGTGTCGTCTCGGGGTGGCGCCGGGTTCCACTGCTCCGGGTGTTGAGCTGCTGTCGTAGGGACGGGAATCCGTTGGTCAGCCGGGGTTCGGCAGGAGTGCGAGCCGTTCGAGGGCTGTGGTGATGTGGCTGGTCCAGGGCCAGTGCCGGGCCAGGCGGAGGATTCGCCGACGGCCGGTGGTCACGAGCTGTCCGGCCGCGGTGAACAGGCGGAGCCGCAGTCGGCGGGGCTCCCAGCACCTGGCCTTGCCCGTCAGTGCGAGCATCGGCATCCAGGCCAGCAGGTCCAGTGCGATCTGCACGATCTCCAGCCAGATCCGGTTCTGGGCCGTGCGGTGCAGAGGGAGATTGCGCAGGCCGGTGGCCCGGGCGGCGCGGATGCGGTCCTCGGCCCGGGCCCGCAGCCGGTGACGGAGCTCGAGCTCGGCGATCGGCCGGCCCGAGGTGTTGGTGGCGAAACAGGTCAGCCGCATGCCGTCCGCATCCGTGAGCCGCAACTGAGCACCGGGGTGCGGTCGTTCCTTCCTGACGATCAGCCGCATGCCCTCCGGCCAGCCGTCCAGAACGTTGCTGGTGAGTTCAGCGACCCAGGCGCCGTCACGGATCCCGCCCTCGGCCTCGACGGCCGCCGTCCAGGCCGATGCCGGAACCTTCAGCACATGCTGGTGGATCGCCTCGGTGATCACCATGCCGACCGAGTAGGACAGCCACCGTCCCCGCTGAGCGAGCCAGGCGACGAAGTCGTGGGTGCCGCCCGCGGAGTCGGTGCGGATCAACGTCCGGCGCCCGCGCCGGTACTTCTTCGGCAGCTGGGCCAAGGCCAGTCGGGCGGCGGTGATGTGGTCGGCGGCCGTGTTCGATCCCGCGTTGCCCGGCCTGAGCAGGGCCGCCACGGGCTCACCGGTGCCGCCCGGTCCGTGGTCGACGAACCCCATCAGCGGGTGGTGGCCATAGGTTCGCTTCCACGTGGGCGCGGCGTCCTCCTTGTCCGAGTGCGCGATCACCAGCACCCCGTCGAGGTCGACGGTCACCGTCCCGCCCGCATCAGGCGCTTCCCGGTCGGCCAACCGCCAGACATGTCGGCGGACTTCAGCCCGCGCGGCACGGATGGCCCGCAGGGCCTTCTCCCCGGAGGCTGCAAGGGTGTCTATGAGGCGGGAGACCGTCGGGTCGGAGGCCACCGGCCCGAACACGGCCGGCTCGGCCCGCAGCATGGCGACATCCGCGAGGCAGTCGCCGCCCAGCGCGACCGCCAGGGCCACGTCCAGCAGGATCTTGCCCGGGTCGTGCACCGCCCGAGTCTTCCGCCACGGCGTCAGCGCCGCTGATATCGCGGTGTCCAGGCCGGCCTTGCGGACGGTCTCGACCAGCAGCACGCCCCCAGCCTGCGAGACCACCGCCCGGCCGCCGCCCTCGATGCGGACACGCGGGTACGACCCGATACGCTTCTTCACCTGGAGAGTGCTTCTTTCCCTGCAGCCAACAGGACCCTAGACAAGTCCCATCGTTGCAGGTCAGGAGCACTCTCCGCTTATTTGATCAAGCCTCGGACACTCCACCTCGTGAAAGCGCGAGGTTAATTTCCAAGGTCCTCCATGAGACCGACCCGGGCCGCACTCACGTCGTGCCGCTACCGGGCGTCGGCCCCCTGCTCTGGTTACCCTCGTTCCGGGCTGACTTGGCGTCGTCCATCTGTTGGTCCCCTCCGAGTGCGACATTCTCTAATGCGGCGCCACCCAGGAAGGGAGACTCCATTGGTCTCACTGGCGCGGCGGTCGGCGCCTCTCCGGAGGGAAGCCGGCCTCGGGGCTTCTCCATTGCTGCGTGCGTCCCTTCCCTCTCTGTTGGCGAGGGCCGCCGCATTGCCCGTTTCGGGTTTCTGCGCCCTCTATTCGGGCCATACCATCGTGGGTACGCTGGGGGTTTCCGACTATGCTTTGTTCGCCCTCATCGTGACATTGCCCGCACTCCTTCCCATCGGAGACCTAGGCGTCGGCGCAGCACTCATCGACGCGGTTGAGGCCGACTGTGGAAGATCAGGCGACCGCGGACGTATCGAACGCACCATCGCCTCGGGAGCCCGGTTTCTGATGTGCGCGGGCATACTGATCGCTGCCGGGGGCCTGGCGCTGATCGGCACCGGAGCGCAGGCCACCCTGCTGGGGGCCACCTCGGCCCCTGATGCCAGGGCATGCGTCGCCGCGGCAGCCGTGCTGATCGGCTGCAGCATGCCGCTGGCTCTGGGTAGCGCTTCCCTCATCGCCCTCCGGCGCGCCTACGTGGCCGCGCTCCTGCAGGCGGGCGGCAACCTCCTGGCTCTGGGCCTCGTCCTGCTCTCCGCCGCCCGGGGTGCCCCCACGTACTGCTTCGTCATGGCAGCATTCCTCGGGCAGTGCATGGCCGGTCTCGCCGGGCTCATCATCGCTGGGCGGATCCTTCGGATGCCGGTGCTGCGCATCGTCGTGACCAGCCTCCGACCAGGGTGGGTTGGCACACGGATCGTCCATCTGGCCGGTCCGGTGATGCTGATCAACGCGACCACGGCCTGCGCCTACGGCACCGACCGGCTCATCCTCAGCCATGCGGCCGACGCGACCGCCGTCGCGGTCTACTCCGCGGGAGCCCAGCTGTACACGCCTGCCTGGGCGCTGGTCAACGCCGCAGCGGTGCCACTGTGGAACCTGTTCGTACGGCAGCGACGCGACAGCATCATGGTGCCGAAGGCTGAACTGGCGAGACTGTCCTTCTGGTTCGGCTCAGGTGCTCTGCTGGTCGGCGTCGGCCTGGTGACCGTGGGCCCCTCCGTGACGGGCTGGATGACCCATGGAGGCGCAGGTGCGAGCGGTGGTCTGATGGCGGCGTTCGCCGCACTGCTCCTGGCACACGCCATCGTCAGCCCGGTGACCATGTGGCTGACCCAGCCTGCTGCCCTGCGCTTCCTGGCCGTCCGGTACGTGTTCATGGCCCTCGCCAGCCTGGCCCTCTCGGTTCCCCTGGCCTGGGCAGTCGGCCCGGCCGGCCCGGTGGTCGCGTCCGTTGCTTCGCACACGGTCTGCATCACCATCCCGTGTTTCCGCAAGGTATTCCGCAGTGCGTGACGCAATTGCGTCACCCAACAGCGGGTGCACCCGGGGTGCGCTCCCCCTTGCCATCGCCCCCTCCCACCTTCCAGCAGTCCCGCACACCCACGATTCCAGGAGCCCGCGTGATTCCTCCCATTCCTGCTCGAGGACGTCTTCTCCTGCACTCGTACGTGCGCTACGGGCGGGGCGCGGTCGGACCACACCACCCTGTCGCGCAGTGGCTGAACAGAAAGACGGTGAAGCTGCTCAACAGGGACTTCCGAGAGCGTCCTGTCACGGGCACCGCCCGGACCCGTTTCGGCGCGGTCTTCGCCGTCGACACCCATGACGTTATCCAGAGGTACCTGTATCTGTTCGGTGTGTGGGAGCCGCACTTGACGCACTGGATGCAGGCACGGCTGAGGCCCGGAGACGCCTTCATCGACGTCGGCGCCAACATCGGCTACTTCAGCGTACTCGCCTCGCGCCAGGTCGGCTCCCGCGGTCGGGTCGTATCCATCGAAGCTTCCCCCCGCTTCCACGAGGTCCTGACGGAGAACCTGCTTGCTAACGAGTGCACCAACGTCCGCAGCGTGAACACCGCTGCCTCAGACACCGCCAAGCTCCTCACCTTCTATCTGGAGGACGCCAGCAACCTCGGAGCGACGACCGTCGTCCGCCCGGCCAGGGCCGCTCAGCTGACCTTCGACATGTCCGCGCAGCCCCTGCCGGAGATCCTCACCGAGGAAGAACTGCGCGGAGCGAGGCTCATCAAGATCGATGTAGAGGGAGCCGAGGCCGCGGTCGTCCGCGGACTCACCCCCGTGCTGGACCGGCTGCGGCCCGACGCGGAGCTGGTTATCGAGGTGGGCCCGGAACGACTGGCCAAACAGGGCGATTCGGTGCGCAACGTCATCGACCCGCTGCTGCAGCGCGGCTTCCACCTCTACCGCCTCGACAACCACTACGACCCCAGTAGCTATCCACAGGCCCTGGGCGCTCCCGTGCTGCCCGCCCGCTGGCGGCGGCCTGTCATGGAGAACTGTGACCTCGTCTTCTCCCGCATCGACGCCGAGAGGCTGTCCTAGCGGTGGTTTGCTAGAGGGCGGTATGTGAGCTTATATCTGTTCTGCCGTCGCCTGAACGTGTGGCGTCGCGGGCCCGTGGCCGGTCGCTGGCCCGGGGCCGTGCTGAAGTGGTTGCGTGAGCACCGCAAGCCCTACAAGAGCGACTTGTCCGATGAACGGTGGGCATTGATCGAACCGGTGATCACGGCGTGGAAGACCCGGTACCCTGCCAGCCTATGTCGGAGAAGTCATCGTCGACTATCGTCCGGGATCCTGCGGGGCGCCCGGGTGGCGACCTTGGGGCGGTAGAGGCCGCTCCGCTCGGCGCGATAAGGATCCATCGGGTTGTGGTGAACGTGGGCCCGTCCACCCCGGCGGTTGATGATCGGCCCGGAGCCCGCGTCACGGTGGAAGTCGTAGAAGCTCCGCAGCACGTTCTCTCTGCGCACGCGCGTCGTCGGCGCGTACTTCCTGCCCGACGACCGCTTGCCCGTCACTGGATTGGCCGCTCCCGGGACCCGATCGGCAGCGGGCGACGTGCTCGCGGCCGCGTCCCGGTCTTGGTGCCGCCAGTGGACCCGGTCCAGCTTGTCGGCGATCTGCATCCAGCGGCAGAAGTCGCGGGCCTCGATGCGAGTGACCTGGTCCCACCTGACCTTCGCCGCCCACAGGAAACGGAACCAGCGCAGCAACGCCAGCGCGTACGACCGCTGTGGCGTCTCCGGTCGGCCGATCGCCTGCAGATCCTTCAGGTGCTCGGCGACCGAGGCGACGACCACACCGCCTGGGCCGAGTAATCGGTACGGCTCCCAGGGATCGCCCGTCTCCTCCACCGAGCCCACCATCGGAACCGTTAGCACCGCGAGGTCCCGGGGCTCCCTTCCGTCCCATCCAGCCATGGTCAGGGACCGTAGACCCGCAGACACACACATATCCCCTGAACTGCACAAATTCCCCGGGTAGTTCAGTCAACAGGTAGATCACTGCGAGCCGCTGCAGGTGACGGTCGTCGATCTTGCTGCCGGGCCGCTCCCACGGCATCACCGAGGTCATCGTCGGTTCCGCTCACTCGCCGTCGCGGCGGCCGCCAACGCGCGGCTCGCCAGCCGCACCAACTGCCCTACCACCGCCTGCCGGTTCGCCTCCGACAGCGCTGCCCACACCTGCCCGTCCGGCACCACCAAAATCGTTCTCTGGGGCCGACATCACTGTCGTCGCGCATGACGACCTGTTCCCCTCGTCGCTCAGCCAGCCCCGCAACCGTAAGGCCACAACGACCAACCGCTGCAGACCCTCACGGCCAATTATCGGTGTCCCCTCGCTGCTTTGACTATCCATAAGCGCAGTGAGCCTTTCCCAGTAATGGATCACGACCTTGTGTGATCGTTCAGATGGTGCGGTCGTACTCGAGCTGGAGCAGGACGAGGGCTGCGGCGGCGATCTTCGTGATGCGGCTGATGTCGAGGTTGACTCGGCGCAGGGCCTTGAAGGTGGTTTTGAGCAGGGAGTTGGCGCGCTCGCAGACGCCGTGGATGCCGCGGATGACTTGTTGTAGGTCTGCTGGACCTCGGTCAGTTCACCTCCGGCGGGCTTCTTGTGCGGGTGGCGGAAGCCGTTGCCGGCGTTCTCGTAGCCGAGGTCGACCAGGGTCGGCATGTCCAGCTCGGCGGCGATGCGGTTGAGCGCGTCGATCAGGCCGTGGTGGCGGGCGCAGGTGGTGTCGTGTTCCCTGCCCGGGCGAACCGGCGAGACCCAGATCGGCCAGCCGTCCGGGGGTGGAGATGACCTGTACGTTCCCGCCGTGGTTCTTGTGTTTTCCGGACCACCACAGGTCCGCGCCGTTGGGGCCGGGAGCGGCGACGCGGTCGGTGCGGATCACGGTGCCGTCGAGGTTCAGGTGCGTCAATCCGGCCTCTTTCGCGCGCTCCAGGGCGGCCGCCAGGTCTGGCGCCCCGGCGGCCAGGACCGTCAGCCCTTCGTGGAGATAGCGGTAGGCGGTAGACGTCGACATGCCGTTGTCGCAGGCGAGTTGGGAGAAACGGGTACCGTCGACGAACCAGCGCAGGATCAGCACCGCCTGCCGGAAGCAGCCCAGCGCACGCCGCCCCTTGCGAGTCCTGGCCGCGATGCGGTGGTCGCGCAGCAGCTGGGCCAGATGCTCGGCGGTGGACCGCTTCACATAGAGCATGGCGGTGTATGTGACACTGGTCGACACGTGAGGCCCCTCGGTCAGAACAATCTGTCGCAAGATCATTCTTACCAGGGGCCTTACGCCTGCCCGGACTTCGGGCTCGCGGGGGCGCAGCACCCAGTATCGCAATCACAGCGAGCGACGACCCGTTACCGGGAAAGACTCAGTGTGCTTGGACGATGGAGACCACGCTGGACGAGATCAAGACCCATCTTGGAGGGCACCACCTCGTCCTGCACTCGCAGCACCCCCGCGGGGTGGAGCAAGAGATCTTCGCGTTCCTGCTGGTCCACCACGCCCTGCGGGACCTGATGCACCAGGCCGCCCGGCAAGCGAACCATGATCCGGACCGGATTTCTTCACCCGCACCCTGCGCATCCTCCGCCATCACGTCACCGACCAGGGTTCAAGTTGGCGTTCGGCAGGTCTCCGCCCGCCCCTTTCCCTGCACGGTGAGCGGAGAGCCAAGAACCTCTTTCAGCCGACGCCCGCCGTCACGCGAGCCGTACGGGGAAGGATTTTCTCTTCCGATTCCCTTCGCCGACGACCTCGCCGCGACCGGTGGCCCGCGAGCAGAATTCCAGCCGCCCAGAAGAAGGGGACAGCACCGAAAGGTGACTCCAATACGACACCCAATAGTGCCACGATGAAAATCGAGAGCACTAGGAGCACGCACAGCGACGTCAGCTCGTCTGGCGGCCCACTGCGCACTGTCTGGACGACGACGACAAGAAGAGCAGCGATCAAGGCGGCGACCACCGTGAGGCCGGCGAAACCGAGCCGGGCGAGCACCGTCAGCAGAAAGTTGTGGGGTGAGCGCACGCCGTCGGCCTTGTCCTCGCCTCTGCCTCGGAGCGGCAGATCGGCACGGGACAGCGCCATGAAGTTGGTCCCGAAGCCGACCCCGATGGACGCCCGGACGGGGTCGTCCAGGGTGTACGTCATGACTCGGTTCCAGGCAGTGAACCGTGCGCGCTTGGTGCCCACCGCGCCCTCCACGACCTCTCTGGGAGCCGTCGCGCTGCCGCCGTCGGTGGCGAGAAGGCGTTGGCCACCAGGAGTGAGCGGCAGCACCGCCACTAGGGCGAGGATGGCGGCGGCAGCGGCCAGCACCGCGCGAACGTTGAGACGTCCACCCTTTCCCGACCTAAGCAGGACGGCCACGAGCACGCACGCGCAACACGCGAGGATGCCGGCTCTGGAGGGCAGGGCAAAGGCCGGTACGAGGGCGGCAGTCGCTACCGTCGCGTGGACCCAGACCCTCCCACGCCTCATTCGAACGATCGACATGCCAGCCAGCACACCGAGCACGGCCACGTCGAAATCGGTTCTGATCCCCATCATCCTAGCGTTGACACTTACCTGAGGCATCGTCGCGGCAAATTCCGGTGCAAACGTGGCCACCGCTAGCCACCCGAAGTGCAGGAGCAGTCCGCCGTGCAGCAACTGAACCGTTCTCTCTCTGCCGTGATCGCTCGCCCTTTGATAGGCGCTCGCAGAAAAATAGGTGATCGCAGCATAGGCGAAAGGTGCTGCATCACGAGCCGCCAGCCGTACATCAGCTTGCACGGCAAGCAGGTGGAGCGCTGTCATCAGAAGCAGCAGCCCGACCAGGATTCCCGGCCCACGGGTACGCCCTGTCCGCTTAGGGGAATCCGACCTTGAACAGGCGACACGCAGAAAAGCCGCACACATCAGGACATCACTGATGTAGAGCGGCCCCACGGGCACGTATGAAATCCAACGGCTCCCCGTGAGCAGAACGGCGACCACCGCGACCCCGGCGATCATTTGACGGTCCACGGCGGGATTTTGGGGGCACCCACGAGATTCAGACGGACGGTGACTCATTTCCGCACATCCGGCCATCACACTTTTCGGGTACGGCACGCATACTCCCGTCTTCACGAACAAGTCGACTCATCAGCTGCCTTTTCTACAGCCCCCGCGATGCAGCGGTTGGTGACGCGCGCTGCCGCCTCATAGGTCCTGCCGATACGGGTGGTCCAGGCCCTCTCCGTGAAGTGGTTCGCGTATACGTGACGGCAGTGGGCACGCAGCTCCGGGAACGTGGCGACGGCCTCAGCGAGGAGCCGGTCGAGGGGCTTGTCCCACTGTGCGACGAAGCCAGTGCCGCTGTCGCGCACTGCCTCAGCGACCGCAGATCCCTCGAAGGCGATCACCGGCAGTCCCGCCGCCAGGCCTTCGATGTACACCAGCGGCACAGCTCCCTCGTACCAGCGGCTGGGAAAGACCAAACCGCGCCAGGAAGGCATCCGCCTGCGTAGATCATCGCGATCGAGGTGGCCGAGGAAACGGACCGACGAGGGCGCTGCGGCCCTACAAGCAGCGAGCAGCTCGCCATCGCCCGCGACGTCCAGCGGCTGGCCCTCCGGCCACTGGCGCAGAAGTTCCAGCACGCCCTTCTCGGCCCTGAGACGAGCAGCCACCAGCCAGCGTCCGTTTGGGGCGGGCGCCACCTCATGCCCCAGTGCGCGGACGAAGTTGGGCACAAGAGCGAGACGTTCCTGCGGCACGCCAGCTCGGACATAGGTACGGCGGCTGAGGGCAGACAGCACGATGAGCTGGTCTGCTCGTGCGAGCAGCGGGTCGGCCGCCGCGCCGTGTCGTCCCGCCCACGACAACGGAAACGTCGCCACGCGCGAGGCCCGATAGCAGCCATGCCGCACGCCTGCCCACCGCTCGCCGTCAAGGCAGAGGGTGCACTCGGCGCCCGCACGATAGAGCGTCGCCGCAGCACACAGGGGTCGGAAGTTGTGCAGCGTCGCCACGAGGGGCCCCTGCCACTCCCGCACCCAAGAACGTCCGAAGTTGGGAAACAGGTTGTGGACGTGCACGACGTCGGGGGCGTACACCCGCAGCCGGGCGAGGGGGTTGTGTCCCCGACCGGACGCCACGCGCGCCGCGGCCCGCAGCGGGTAGAAGGGATCCCGGGCCAGTTCGTCGGTGTGAGCAGCGAACAGCTTCACGTCGTGGCCCGCCGCGCGCAACGCGCGCACCTGGTCGCGTACGGCCACGTTCTCGCCGCTGGGCTGTCCGGACGCGTAAAAGCTGTGGACTACTGCGATCTTCATGACAGGGCGCCTTTGGTCGTCGTCAGACGGGGAGGACGAAGGGCGATCCGCGCCAGATAGGCGGGGTTGTTGCGGAGACGGCGGCGCCACAGGCGACGCGGCTCCTTCGCCAAGCGGTAGGCCCACTCCAGGCCGCGCTGCTGCAGCCAGCCGAGCGCCTGGGGCTTGAGGCCGGCATGGAAGTCGAAGGCGGCGCCGAGGCCGAACAGTGCCGAATCCTCAAGCCGGTTGCGGTGTTCGGCCATCCATCGTTCCTGTTTCGGTGTCGACAGCCCCACCCAGACCAGATCGGCACCGGAAGCGTTGGTGGTGGCGACGACTGCGTCCGATTCCGGCGCGGGGATCCAGCCCGTCAGACGCTCGCCGAGTAGCTTCTCCCAGCCATGGCCGTCCTCGGACATGGCTGGGTAGGCGTCCTCCTCCCGCAACGGGAGCACATCGGCGTTCGCCTGCTTGTACGCGGCGTACAAGCATGCGGACGAAGAATAGAAGTAGCGCCCGACGTCAGCCTCCTTGACCGCGAGCAGCATGTACGTGCTGGAGAGCATGCAGGCGGCCTAGCTGTTCTCGTCCGCCGCGAGGTGGTAGACCTCGCCGACGCGGCCGTCCAGGATCTCGGCGCAGGTGTCCCGCAGTAAGGCGTCGCTCACCACGTTTTCCGCGCTGTCGCGGACCTGGTGCCACTCGTGGAGCGGCTTCCGGTCGACGGCCCGCACGCCGCGTCCTTCGGCTAGCAGAACCCGGGTCAGATGTCCGCCGATGAACCCTCCGGCCCCCGTCACCACCGCATCGATGTCAGCCACTGCTTGCTCCTCGGCGTTCACTGATCACTTCGGTCAAGAGACACATTTGCTCAACCAGCGTATGTTCACGACACATTGGGTGACATGCTCCAATGAGCCCACCCACTTGGCGCAGTTGGGCAGAATGCGGGCACATGGACCTGCCGCACGGCCGTCCCTCCCCCTCGGCGCTCCGTCAAGGCCGCGCGACTGTGCGGTCAGCACCTACTGCGCGCCCCGTACGCGGTCGCGGCCGCAGACCCTGCCGCGCACGGCTGGACTAGGGCCGCCGCCGAGGCGCTGACCATGGCGAACGACGCCTGCCGCACTGCCCGCACGGCGCATCGCCCGACATCACCCAGAAAAAAGCGACCGGGGGTTCGCGGACAACGGCTGGCTCGGCCGAAATGGCAACAGGCAAGGGAAAGGAGCAGAGCCACAGAACCGGACAGTTCGCATCGGGAGCGCTGCCCATGACGGCCAAGCGAGTGACCCCTGCAAACTTTTCCTGCACTTTTCCTGCCGCTGGGTCTAGTCTCGTTGACCGTGCCGCGTGCAGCATTGCAATTTTCCGTTGCCGCCAAAAAGATTGGATCTCCACCATGACGAGTTCAGGCTGGAATGGCTACGTAACCCGGTTCGTCGACGAGAAAAGCGTGAAAGAATACGATCGTCTCTACGACAGCGGCAGTCACGACGACTACATCTGGTCTCTTGAGCGGCCCGTCCTCGTAGAGACGCTGCGAAGAGAACGCGAAAGACAGGGCCGTCTCCGCCTGCTCGACTTCGCCTGCGGGACCGGCCGCATTCTCCATGCAGTGGAAGAGGTCGCGGACGAGCTGACGGGCCTCGACATCTCTGCCCAGATGACCCAACACGCGGCGGTTGCCAGCCCGAAATCCACCATCAGGACCGGTGACGTACTGACCGATGACCTGTTGAGCGGCCCCTATGAGGCCGTTACCATCTTTCGCTTCTTCTTGAACGCGCCCGAAGATTTGAGACTCCCCATTCTCCGTAAGATCAGACAGCACATGGAGCCGGGCGCCCTGCTCGTGCTCAACAATCACGGTCACTGTCCCAGCCTGCGGTCACTCGTGGTACGCGTACCCAAGCCCAGGCAGCAGCGTCCCAACGAGCTGCGGCATCGAGAAATCGTCGATCTGTTGCATACGTCCGGCTTTCGCACCGCGCGTCGGCACGGCTTCTCCATGTTTCCGTCAGTTCTCCACCGCCATCTTCCCGAGACGGCCCTGCGGAGAGCGGATACCCTCGCCGGTTCACCACTCCTCCAGAGGCTCACAAGGAGGCTGATGATCGAGCAGCTGTACTTTGCCAGAGCCGTGGGGTGACAGAGGTGGGTGAAGAGCATGTCTCTTGGCACAGCGGCTTGTTCCGCGCCGGACCGCTGGGACGGCGCATCGGTCTGAGGACCACGGGAGGACGCGACGCCGCGGCAGCGGCCCGCGTCATCGACCGACCCTCACGGCCCATCGGCCGTGTGGCCGCCCTGCTCGACAGGCTCGTGGTGCGCATGAGCATCGGCCCCAGAGTCCCGAACCCTCTGGCTGGCATGGAGCCGCCTGTCCGAACGCTGCTGAACGACGCGGACGGTGTAGCTTTCATCCACTCTTCCATGCCCGGACGATGCGTCGCCGCGCTTTCTAAGGGAGGAAGTCCGCGCTACGTACTGAAGATGGGGAAGGTCGACGACCACCCGCTCCGCAATGAAGCCGAATTTCTCAGTAAGATCCCCGGGATGCGGCTACCCTTCAATGTTCCGGAACTGCTCTACGCGGACCTAGTGGGAGATCACTTCGTAGTGGTGACCCTTGCCTGGAACCATTCGCGCCTGGCGGGGCCGCTGTCACGGAGTGAGTTGCTGAACATTACCGAAGCCCTTGGGGCGGCGAATACCGGCGGCGATTCCATCACGCACGGAGACTTGGCACCCTGGAACGTCCTAAGGACTCCCCAGGGGATCGGCCTTGTCGACTGGGAGGCCGCGACATTCGCGGATCAGCCCTTGCGCGACCTTGTTCACTACCTTGTGCAAGCAGGCGCGCATCTTCGGTGGACGGACGTGACGGCGGTCGTACGGGAACTGGCGCACCCCCATGGGATGGTCACCGAGCTTGCTCACCGCCTCGGGTGCCGTCCGTCGCAGGTGGACGAGACGCTCCACGCGTATTTCACCGAATCTCCGCCGGTGCACATTCCACGTGTGCGCCGCTTTCGTGACAGCGTTTCCGCTGCGGTGGGAATCCCCCCACCTTCAGGCTTCAGGGCGGCCCGGGTACATGGCTGATCGCCGCAGGGTTTCTCCCCACTCGTCCTCACATCTCGGGACTCATCCATGTCGGGATCGCGACTTCCGCCCGGTGCGTAGGCCGGGGACCGGTCCGCGCGAAGCGGCACATGAGCGCAGTACCAGGCCCGCTTGGCGCCCGCTTGCTCCGCGTCCGTGCCTGTCCGTAGATAGTCGAGCAGCGCGGTCATGACCCGGCGGCGTCCGAATGCGTAGACAGCTGGTTCGACGAACCAGCGGCAGAAGCTGGGGTCCGGGTCGTAGACGGCTGCGGCCATCAACGGAGCGAAGAACTCTTCGGGCAGACGGGTGCGTTCGAGCAGTGGCTTGCGTGCCGCATGGGCCAGATGCCGCGCGCGGCTGGCCTCTGGCACGCCGGCCGTGTTCCCGAGGTTCAGCAGCCGCGCCACCTCGGTGGCGCATGACAGGAACGAGCGTACATCTGCCTCGTTGTGCTCTTCTTCGGCCATGTCGGCATTCTGGACCGGCTCAGACAGAGAAGGTACGGGGCGAGGGTTGCTTCTCCCCGAGTGAAACGATCACGTTGTGGCTGGTGTGATCACGGCGTCGGTGCCGTCCTAATCCGGTGATAGCGACAGCCACAGGGGGTAGCTCCCAACGGGCTGTTCGAGCACTGTCCGATGGCCGTGGTGGCGGTCACGTGGGCGCCGGACTGACGCCTTGAGCCGTCCGGGCACTTGATTCCTCTATCCAGAGCGGCGGTGTCCGGCTCCCTCGCGATCGCCACCATCGTCAACACCACCTGCTTGATCACTCGTTGGTGTTGGTGGTGCGAGCCCGCCCCACGGTGACCTCTCGATATACCCGAGCCGCTTGAGCTCCAACGCAGACCGGGGCACGTGGGGTGAGCTGGTGCCACGAACAGCTACTGAGGTGGCGGACCGGCCCTCGCGTCGAGTCCTGGGATTAGGTCGCTGCGTGGTTCCTCATGAGCTCGTACAAACGCACAGGAGTACCGGGAGGGGTCTTGATCTACTGCGGCATCGACTGGGCGGAGAAGACACACGACGTTGCCCTCATCGACGACACCGGCCAGCTCGTCGCCAAGCGCCACATCACCGACGACGCCAACGGCTACAAGATCCTGCTGGAGCTGCTCGCCGAGTACGGCGACAGCGCCGAGGATCCGATCCCAGTCGCGATCGAGACCTCCCGCGGCCTGCTCGTCGCCGTGCTGCGGACCGGCAAGCGGCAGGTGTTCGCGATCAACCCGATGGCCGCCGCCCGCTACCGCGACCGGCATTCTGTCTCCCGGAAGAAGTCCGACCCCGGAGACGCCCTTGTCCTGGCCAACATCCTTCGCACCGACATGCACGCACACCGGCCCCTGCCGCAGGACAGCGACCTGGCCCGGGCCGTCGCCGTTCTCGCCCGCGCACAACAAGATGCCACTTGGAACCGGCAGCAGACTGCCAACCAGCTTCGATCGCTGCTGCGCGAGTACTACCCCTCCGCCATGGCGGCGGCCGATGGCTGGAAGAACGGTCTGTGTCGGCCCGAGGTCCGCGAACTCCTCCGGGCCGCGCCGACACCGACCCGCGCAGCCCAACTCACCCGCACTCAACTCCAGGCCGCACTCAAGCGGGCCGGCCGCCAGCGCGGAATCGAGGCAGAAGCAGAACGCCTTCGTGACGTCTTCCGGGTGGAATGGGCTCACCAGCCGCCCTTGGTCGAGGACGCGCTCGGCAAGCAGATGCTCGCCCTCCTTGTCCAGCTGGAGGCCGCCTGCTCTGCTGCTGACCAGCTCGCCGAGGCGGTGGAAGAGGCTTTCCCTCAGCACCCGGACGCTGAGACCATCCTCAGCTTCCCCGGCCTCGGCCTCCAGCTCGGCGCCAGGGTGCTCGCCGAGATCGGCGACGACCGCAACCGGTTCGCCGACGCCCGCGGCCTGAAGGCATACGCCGGCTCCTCGCCCGTCACGAGAGCCTCCGGCAAGAAGTCCAGCATCACCCGACGCTGGGTCAAGAACGACCGTCTCAACCACGCCGGCTACCTCTGGGCCTTCTCAGCGATCACAGCCTCACCCGGCGCCAAGACCCACTACCGACGCCGCCGGGACCAGGGAGACTGGCACGCAGCCGCCCAGCGGAACCTCTTCAACCGCATGATCGGACAGCTCTACCACTGCCTCCAGCACGGCCGCCGCTTCGATGAGGCCGTAGCCTTCCCACTTGCGTCTGCCGTGGTGGTGGCCGCCTAGCCTCGAAGTTTCGTGACGGTCCGCCGACGGAGTCGGTGGACCGTTTTCGTGCCGTCGGCTGAGGCTGTGCATACCCAGGACCCGAGTGTCGTCTCGGGGTGGCGCCGGGTTCCACTGCTCCGGGTGTTGAGCTGCTGTCGTAGGGACGGGAATCCGTTGGTCAGCCGGGGTTCGGCAGGAGTGCGAGCCGTTCGAGGGCTGTGGTGATGTGGCTGGTCCAGGGCCAGTGCCGGGCCAGGCGGAGGATTCGCCGACGGCCGGTGGTCACGAGCTGTCCGGCCGCGGTGAACAGGCGGAGCCGCAGTCGGCGGGGCTCCCAGCACCTGGCCTTGCCCGTCAGTGCGAGCATCGGCATCCAGGCCAGCAGGTCCAGTGCGATCTGCACGATCTCCAGCCAGATCCGGTTCTGGGCCGTGCGGTGCAGAGGGAGATTGCGCAGGCCGGTGGCCCGGGCGGCGCGGATGCGGTCCTCGGCCCGGGCCCGCAGCCGGTGACGGAGCTCGAGCTCGGCGATCGGCCGGCCCGAGGTGTTGGTGGCGAAACAGGTCAGCCGCATGCCGTCCGCATCCGTGAGCCGCAACTGAGCACCGGGGTGCGGTCGTTCCTTCCTGACGATCAGCCGCATGCCCTCCGGCCAGCCGTCCAGAACGTTGCTGGTGAGTTCAGCGACCCAGGCGCCGTCACGGATCCCGCCCTCGGCCTCGACGGCCGCCGTCCAGGCCGATGCCGGAACCTTCAGCACATGCTGGTGGATCGCCTCGGTGATCACCATGCCGACCGAGTAGGACAGCCACCGTCCCCGCTGAGCGAGCCAGGCGACGAAGTCGTGGGTGCCGCCCGCGGAGTCGGTGCGGATCAACGTCCGGCGCCCGCGCCGGTACTTCTTCGGCAGCTGGGCCAAGGCCAGTCGGGCGGCGGTGATGTGGTCGGCGGCCGTGTTCGATCCCGCGTTGCCCGGCCTGAGCAGGGCCGCCACGGGCTCACCGGTGCCGCCCGGTCCGTGGTCGACGAACCCCATCAGCGGGTGGTGGCCATAGGTTCGCTTCCACGTGGGCGCGGCGTCCTCCTTGTCCGAGTGCGCGATCACCAGCACCCCGTCGAGGTCGACGGTCACCGTCCCGCCCGCATCAGGCGCTTCCCGGTCGGCCAACCGCCAGACATGTCGGCGGACTTCAGCCCGCGCGGCACGGATGGCCCGCAGGGCCTTCTCCCCGGAGGCTGCAAGGGTGTCTATGAGGCGGGAGACCGTCGGGTCGGAGGCCACCGGCCCGAACACGGCCGGCTCGGCCCGCAGCATGGCGACATCCGCGAGGCAGTCGCCGCCCAGCGCGACCGCCAGGGCCACGTCCAGCAGGATCTTGCCCGGGTCGTGCACCGCCCGAGTCTTCCGCCACGGCGTCAGCGCCGCTGATATCGCGGTGTCCAGGCCGGCCTTGCGGACGGTCTCGACCAGCAGCACGCCCCCAGCCTGCGAGACCACCGCCCGGCCGCCGCCCTCGATGCGGACACGCG
The DNA here is from genome assembly GCF_055760475.1 of Streptomyces sp. DS1-CR2. Classification (NCBI taxonomy): domain Bacteria; kingdom Bacillati; phylum Actinomycetota; class Actinomycetes; order Kitasatosporales; family Streptomycetaceae; genus Streptomyces; species Streptomyces sp. DS1-CR2. Next base: position 4,845,459 of record NZ_CM147085.1, on the reverse strand, counting down.
GGTACGACCCGATACGCTTCTTCACCTGGAGAGTGCTTCTTTCCCTGCAGCCAACAGGACCCTAGACAAGTCCCATCGTTGCAGGTCAGGAGCACTCTCCGCTTATTTGATCAAGCCTCGGACACTCCACCTCGTGAAAGCGCGAGGCTAGTGATCTGGTTCGGAGATCCTGTCGCAGTAGCGGCAGATGCGGTCGAGGATCTGGTCGGCGGTCTTGGTCCATTTGAAGGGCCTGGCATCGTCGTTCCAGACCTTGATCCACTCTTCGAGTGCGGTCTTGAGGTCGTCGAGTGAGCAGAACACCCCGCGTGTGAGGCAGCGTCGTTCCAGCTCGGCGAACCACCGTTCGACCTGGTTGATCCAGGACGAGTAGGTCGGGGTGAAGTGGAGCTGGAAGCGGGGGTGCGCGAGCAGCCACTTGTGCACCACCGGCGCCTTGTGGGCGGAGAGGTTGTCGCAGATGACGTGGACCGCCAGGCTCTTGTCGGTCTGGCGGTCGATCTCGTCGAGGAAGTCGCGGAAGTCGACGGCCCGGTGTTGGGCGGACAGTTTCGTGATCACCTTGCCCGTGGCGGTGTTCAGTGCGGCGAACAGGTCGACGGTCCCGTGCCGGACGTAGTCGAAACTCCGCCGCTCGGGCACTCCCGGAATCATCGGCAGGACCGGTGCGGTCCGGCCAAGAGCCTGGATCTGTGGTTTCTCGTCCATCGCGAAGACGACGGCATTGGCCGGCGGGGCCAGGTAAAGGCCGACGACATCGCGGATCTTGTCGATCAGGAACGGGTCGGGTGAGATCTTGAAGGTCTCAGTCCGCCACGGCTGCAGGCCGAAGGCGTGCCAGATCCGCAGCACGCTCGCCGGCGAGATCCCCACGACCTTGGCCAGCTCCCGCTTCGACCAGTGCGTCCCGCCCTGTGGCGTCTGCTCCAGGGTGCGGACCACGACCTCTTCCACCTGGGCATCGGTGATGGTCCGCGGCACCCCGGGCCGCGGCTCGTCGGCGAGTCCGTCCAGTCGCCGGGCAAGGAACCGTGTGCGCCAGCGGCGCACGGTATCTCTGCCGACACCGAGTGGCGCGGCGACCACGGTGTTGTTCCAGCCGTTCGCGCACGCCAGCACGATGCGTGCGCGAACGGCCAGTCCCTGGGCGGTCGAGCGGCGCTTGGCCCAGCTCTCCAGCGTCAGCCGCTCGGCCTCCGACAACACGACAGGTTCCAGCCGGGTATCGCCCATCCACGCAGCACAGCGCGAGCGCGCTACCCGCCGCAGCAGAACGCCGCAAACTGAAAGAGGGGACGCCTCACGTGGCGACCCACGACCTCAAAACCAGATCACTAGCCCGCCTGCGGCGTCGGCGGCCGCACCCACGGAGCGAAGCGCTGACCAGGGGCTACGTCGTCGCGCCAGTACCTCAGAACGGTCTCCTGCACGACCTCGGTTCGCTCCGCCGCGATGAGACACGAGACTGGCTCCAGCCCGCCCGCGTCCGCCTCGAAGGCGACAAGGACAGGCGGTTCTTCACCGATCTGGCGGGTGACTCTCGCGAGCTCCTCGCTCGTCGGCGCGCGGAACACCGGATCGAGAAACTTCGCCGGGCAGCTGACAAGAGTCGGATCGCCGAAGACCAGCTCCAAGCCGTGGTAGTAGGTGAGATCATGCCCGGCCGCCAGCCGCAGCTCAGCAGCGTCCCAAGCGATGACATCCCAGTCCCACCAGGACCCCTCAGGGAGTTGGATGCCCACGCGCCGTCGTTCCGCGTCCACCCTCAGCTCCCCTCATCCGTTCGAACAGATCGACAGGCTACACACGGACTCAGCGCTGCGAACTTGACTTCTTACACGCCTGAGGTGTCTGGATAGGCCCGTTCACCGGGCTGAGCTCGCGGTGCTTCGCCAAGTTGGTAGCCGCGGTGCGACGCGAGCAGGCTGCGGATCAGCAACGCGGCCGCCCCTGGAGTCTGTCGCTGGAGGACCGTGTCCTGCTGGTCACGGCATACTGGCGCACGAACTTGACGATGCGCCAGCTTGCCCCGCTGTTCGGGGTTTCCAAGTCGACCGCAGACCGGATCATCGACCACATCGGTCCGATGATTGCGTTCCGTCAGCGGAAGCACTTCCGCAAGGACACCGTGCTCATTGTCGACGGCACCCTGGTGCCCACCCGCGACCACACGGTGGCCGAGCAGTCCAAGAACTATCGCTATTCCACGGCGCATCAGGTGGTCATCGATGCCGACAGCCGCCTGGTTGTCGTAGTCGGCCGACCCCTGCCCGGCAACCGCCACGACTCCCGCGGCTGGGAGGAGTCCGGAGCCAAAGCCGCCGTTGGCAACACGATGACCATCGCCGACGGCGGCTACCAGGGCACCGGACTCGTCATCCCGCATCGCCGCCGCAAGGGCGAAGAACTCCCGGCCTGGAAAGAGAAGCACAATCGCTCCCACAAACAAGTCCGAGCCCGCGTCGAGCACACCTTCGCCCGCATGAAGGGCTGGAAGATCCTGCGCGACTGCCGCCTGAGAGGCGATGGAGTCCATCACGCCATGCTCGGCATCGCCCGTCTGCACAACCTCACCCTCGTCGGATAGTCGAACAGGCGGCACGGCAGCGGACCTTGCCCGACGTCAAGATCATTACGGGACAGTCCTTAAAGGGCTTGCAGATTATTAACACGTCGTCTTGATCTTGTTGATGGATGTGCCGGCTTGATCGTGGACCCGGGCTTGGAGGGCTGGGAGGGCGGCGGGTGGGGTCGTCGCGGGCGGGATGACGATGCCGTGCGACTTGAGTAACCGTCTGTTCTTCAAGAGCGTGCGATGCATGGCGGTGCGGCTGCTGGCGAACAGAACGGCGAGGGGTTCCGCGGCCAGGGCGACTCGCAGATGGAGCACGGTGGCCAGGACCTGTTCGGGGAAGGAGAGCCGGGGCGGGCGGCCGCGTCGGGTATCGCCGTCGGGGGCCAAGGCCTCGGTGAGGTCGTCCAGTTGTTGCCGGGACATCCCGGTCAGCGCGGGATCCGACAGCAGGGCCTGGTTCCACTCCGTCTCGGGTGCGTCCGGGGTTCGTGCTGCAGAGATGGCGGGGCGGGGCTGGGGGTGAAGGGCATAGTTCCAGTCGCCGTGGAAGGCATGTCGGGTCAGTGGCAGGGCAGCCATTTCCGCATCACCAATGCGGACGCCGGTCGGGTAGGCGTTGGTGTCGAGTGCGGCTTCCACCCGTAGTCCGGTGCGGGTGGTGGTCGCCGCGATGGTCTGCAGGATGACTTCGTGGCTGGTCAACGGGCGCCCGCGCCAGTTCATGGTGATGTGGGAGAAGAGCCGGTGCTCGATTTTGTTCCACTTCGATGTGCCCGGCCAATGCCGTTGTTTGACTACTGAACTATCGTCGCCTGCAGTGTGATGGTCCTGGCGGGTACGTGGCGTGGTGGGGCTTTCGGTTTGTTCTTCGGCCGGTAGGAGTACAGCGAGTTGGGCCGTTTCAGGAAGCGGTCTGCCTCTCGCAGTCGGCGGGTGCCGCTGTCGAGTTTCCGGCGGACCTTCGCCGCCAGCGCGGTCAGGAACCTGCGGATCTTCGGCGGGGTGTCGGCGAGCTGGCGGACCACGCTGCGTCGGGTGTGCTTGAGGACCTTGACGAACGAGATGCGGTCCGGGTCGATGCCGTTGTTGTCGGCGAGTTGCATGATGATGCCGGTCAGGCAGTGGTGCACGACCAGGTGCGCCCACACTTCCTGGCTCACCAGCTGTGGGTCGGTGGATCGCAGAACTTCCTGCCGGCCCCGCTGGAAGGTCTTGATCTGCCGATAGGCCGATTCCACCTCCCATCTTTCGTGATACAAGACCGCCAACTCCCTTGCTGGGTAGGCGTCGTGGTCGAAGAGGTCGGTCAGTAGGCGGATCACTTCGCCCCCGTCGACGCGGTACTCGATCACGCGCACCAGCACACCGCCCGGATGGGCGCCCTTCTGCCCCGCGAGGTTCATGCGTGCCAGGTAGGTGCCGTCGGGCAGGTGTCGTACTGGGCTGCGTGCCACACACGAGCGGGCCCGCAGCAGGAGGTGGGCACCGGCGCCGGTGTAGGCCTTCCACAACTCCACCCCGGGGAACCCCCGGTCCATGATCACGAGCATCCCGGAGGCCGAGGCAGCCATTGCCACGGCTGGGTCGCGTTCACCGCTGTTGTAGCCGCCCACCCGGGCGTCGATGGAAGAGTGTGTGCCGGTCTCGGTCAGCGTCACGACTCTCACCTGCGGAAACCCGCCCGGTTTCCCGCTGGAGTCTTTCGGGCCGCCGAAGGCGAGTCGGTTGGCCTCGTTGTCCGGCACGTCCAGCAGGAACCCGTCGACCGCAGCGAGACGCATCCCCCGGTAGAAGGACCCGGCCAGCCCCGCAGGGGCCCGCGGACCGGCCAGACGGTGGAAGATCCGCTCGACAACCTCCGGTCCCAGGCGCTCCCGAGCCCGGGTGAAAGACGCCTTGTGCGGGATGTGCTCGCTCAACTCCTGTATTCCACCTACCAGTTGTTCTGCGACATCGTCGTAGGAGTCCTGGTGGAAGAGCGCAAGCGCGAGTGTGAAGTAGACCATGAACCCCGCCGGCAACGCTCCCGGCCGACGGTCCCGTTTGCGACACTCCGACAGGACCTCGTCCACCAACTCGGGCGTCACCCACTGTGTGATCAAGCCCAGCCGCACTCGCTCAGATACCCCGCTCCACGGATGCACACCCCGCATAACGGCGCGACGCTCAGTCCGTCACTACCAACTCAATGAACCTTCAAACAACGGCATTGTGTGCCCGGAGGAAAGTGACACACCGTGATCGTCAGGCCCGTCTCGGCGGCCAGGGCGGCCAGTTCGCTCTTCCAGACCCGGTAGCGGTAGCCATTGGAGCCGCCCGCGTCCGAGGTGATCAGCAGTCGTGTCGCCTGCGGGTAGGCGTCCTGGCCGTGGCCATGCCACCAGCGACGGATCGATTCCACGGCGAATGCGGCGGTGTCGTGATCGGTGCCGACGTTCACCCAGCCCGTGTTCGCCGCCAGATCGTAAATTCCGTACGGGATGGCCTTGCCCAGATGCGGGTCGGCGAAGTCATGGACGTGCACCGGCACCGGGTCACCGGCCGGCCGCCACTGACGGCCGTGGTTCTTGAACTCGCCGACCAGTTCCTTCTTCTTGGTGTCGACGCTGATCACCGGCTGCCCGGCATCCCGATGCGCGCGGGCTTGCTCGTTGAGGTAACGGAACTGGGCATCTCGGTCGGGGTGCTGCGTGCCCTCGATGGTCTTGGCGTTGGCCTGCAGGCTGAAGCCCTCCTCCCGCAGCAGGTCGGCAACAGTGTCGGCGCTGACCTGGTGTCCGGCGCGGGTTAGCTCCCTCGCGAGGGTGCGGGTGGACTTCACTGTCCACCGCAGCGGCGACACGGGGTCACCCCGCACATCCGGCTCGACCAGAGCCAGCAACGCAGACCGCAGCCCGGGGTCGACATCGACCGCTCGCTTACGGCCACCGCCCTGTCGCCGCACCCGTCCCAACGGATCTTCTCCGGCCTCGAGTTCGACCACGCCCTTGCGGACCGTTGTCTCACTCGCCGCGGCCGCCCGCGCGACGGCCCGGATGCCGCCGTGTCCCAGCCCTCGGGCCTCCGCGGCCATCAACAGCCGCCGCTGCCGCTCGTCCAGATGCGGGAACAACACCGCGAACTTCACTGCGAGTTGGGCACGAGTCTCGTCCAGGATGCGCATACCACACCAACGAATCCAGGGACGGAAAGCAACACGTTGATTCTCTGCGAGCCCTTAGCCTCGATCTTGCATGACGGTCCGTCGGTCCTTCCGTCGGACCGTTTTGCTGTTGCGGGCTGGTCGTGGGAAGGCTGGTGGCCCGGCTGTCGCGTCGGGTGGGCGCCGGGCCCTCAGCCTGCCCCGACCCCAGAAAAGCCGCACCACACAAGCACAGAGTCTCCGTCAGCAAACTGACGGAGACTCATGAACGATCAAGGTTAGGGCCTGTTCTGAGTCTAGATCACGGTTTCGCCGTTTCCCCCTCCGCGGGTCCGCGGATCAGTTAAGACTGGTGTCATGACGCGTGGTGATCTGCCCGATCCCGTGATCTCAACTGCTCGTGGTCCCACGTCGACTCGGACAGGAAGAACTGCAGCCGCTGCGCCGAAGCATGTTGGGCACCTACGATGGGTTCGGTGCCGGCCAGGCAGGTCAGCGTCTTGTTGCGGTCTCGCGGCAGCAGCCCCGCGAGGTACTCGCGGAACCCGCGGCGCTGTGCCAGCGTGGAGAACAGGTCATCGAAGCGTGCGGCGTAGGCTTCCAGCGGGCCCGGAGCGGGCGGACGCGGCACACGGCGGGTCATCACAGCTCCCAGGCGGCGAGGCGACGTTCCTCTGCTACCGGCCTACTACGGCCCTGACCCGCCGTCAACAAACCACCGCCAGTAGGGTCGGGGACTGGCGGTGGCTTCCGCTCCGTCCACTGGCGCAGCGCAACCGGAAACGCCTCCAGGCTGCGCAACGCTTGTTCGAGCGCCACCGCGTCGGGAGACGTGACGGTCGACGTGGTGCCAGGTCACGGAGGTCCCACCCACCGTCAGCAGCCTCGCGGTGGGTACTTCGGGTAGCGCAGGAGCAGGAGGCCGCGTCCCGCCTGGCGTCCTGCCCCGACGGAGGCGGTCCGTGGACGACCTCGAGCCTGACCCCGGGGCGTCCAGGCACGCGCGCGCTCGAAGAAGCAGGTGCGGTAGCTCGGCAGATACGGCTGTACGACCACGCCTTGCCTGCGCGTTCTGTCCGTCACGCCGCCAGTCCCGCGTTAGACGAGTGGATCGCCACAATGTTGTCCGTGGTGCCGCAGCGGGTGTCGGGGTCCGACACCGGGCGCACTTCGCCGCCGTCCGTGACCCGGTGCATCTGGTAGCCGTAGGCGGCCAGGGCGTCCCAGGCTCCCCGAACAGGCAGCCCGGCGGCGGTCGCAGCTGGCGGCGTGTACTCGAAGATGACCACGGGCCTGTCCTCGGTGAGGATGGACCTGGCCCCCTCCAGCGCCCACTGCTCGTATCCCTCGATGTCCATCTTGATGAGCGCGATCCGGCGGTCCCTCGGCACTACGTCGTCGAGCCGGGCCACCTCGACGGGCTCTTTGGCGGCCGCACCATCGGACAGCCCGGCCAGGGAGGAACGGGATCGGTCCCTGTGGATGTGCAGGGTTCCCCGGGACGTGTCCCTTCCAGCTGCGACCGGCAGGACCCGTACATTGCGCGCGTTGTTGAGCCGGATGTTCTTGGACAGCACGGCGCGGGCATGCAGCGAGGGCTCCAGTGCGGTGACGAGTCCCTTGGCGGTGACGATCCGGGACATGGGGAGCGCGTACGCGCCGTAGTGGGCCCCTACGTCCACGACGTGGTCACCGGGGCTCACCCAGCGGTGGAGCTGGGCCAGTTCGGATTCGTAGGCGTTGCGCCATAGGTACGTCAGCTTCGCGTTGCCCCGCCACTCTGGCGGACACCACATCCGCATTCCGGAGTTCCCGAGCGGGACCGTGGCTCCGATGCGTACCGCGGTCCGTGCCCGCCAGGTGACCAGTCGCAGCAGCGAGGTGACCGGCTGAGCCGTGAAGGCTGGATGTCCCAAGATCCACCGCGCCTTGCCGATCAGTGACATGCTTGTCCTCTCCCTGATTCTCCTGCCCGTCCGCTCTGCCCCAAACGGGTTCGCCCGTCCAGTGCAGAGGGCAAGGCGGCTGGGGCCGTCTTGCCGGGCCGTGCCCGGGCCATCATTGACTGCCGGGTCACTCTCCACACGAACCACGCATTGCCGAACAGATACCGCCGCCACAGACGACGTGGCTCGCAGCCGAGCCGGAACAGCCATTCCAGCCCGTTGTTCTGCATCCAGTGCGGTGCCTGACGTTTGGTGCCTGCGATGAAATCGAAGGCCGCGCCCACGGCCACGGCCACCACGGGCAGTTGGGCGCACAGGTCGGCGGCCCAGCGATCCTGTTTCGGGGTGCCGAGACCCACCCAGACGGCGTCCGCATCGGCGGCGCGGATGTCTTCGGCCTGGCGGCGCAGTTCCTCGGCGTTCAGCGGGCCGAACGGAGGAGAGCATGTGCCGACGATCCGCGTCCCGGGGAAGCGGCGGCGCAGTTCCCGGTGCAGCCCGTCCATCACCTGAGGTGTGGAGCCGAGGAGGTAGTGGCGCACGTCGGTGTTCTGGCTCAGGGCAAAGACGTCCAGAAGCAGGTCGGGCCCGTACACGCGTGTGCTGGGCAGCGGCGTGCCGCGGTGGACCAGTTGGTTGGCCCAGACGACTGACTGTCCGTCGGGGAGGTTCAGGGAGGCCGAGCGAAGGAGGCTGCGAAGCTCGGCGTCCCGGTCCGCCAGAGCGAGCGTGTAGGCGTTCGAGAGGTGGACGTCGCTGCCCTGCCTGGCGGTGACAGCCTCCGAAGCATCGGGCTGGGCATAGCGTTCCTCGCGGATCCGCCGGGCCAGGTGCAGCACATGGCAGGCCGCACTCTCCCGCGTGTGCGCCGTGATGGGCACGCCCAGGCACTCGACCACAGGCGCGGCGGGCGCCGCAGGGGTCTGCTGGATACGGGTCGGGGTCGTCATGAGCGGGCTTGAGGGATCGGGGACGGGGAGAGGGGGCGGTCCCAGCCCTCGGTGAAGTCCCCGGAAACCAGTTGGCGCCGGAAGTAGGTGATTGTGTCGCACAGCCCCTGTTCCACTGGAGTCGTGGGTTCCCAGTCCAGCAGTTCGCGGGCCTTGGTGATGTCCGGACGGCGCCGCTCCGGGTCGTCCTGGGGGCGCGGGATCAGCGTGATCTCGGAGGTGACCCTGGTCAGCTTGCTGATCCACTGTGCCAGCTCGAGCATGGAGACCTCATGGGGGTTGCCCAGATTGACCGGGCCGCCGTGGTCGCTCGCCAGCATGCGTAGCAACCCCTCGACCAAGTCGTCCACGTAACACAGCGACCTGGTCTGGCTGCCGTCACCGGTGACCGTGATCGGTTCTCCGCGCAGTGCCTGGCTGATGAAGGTGGGGATGGCGCGCCCGTCGTCTGCGCGCATCCGCGGGCCGAAGGTGTTGAAGATGCGCACAATCTTGGCATCCACACCGCGGTTTCTGCGGTAGGCCATGGTCAGTGCCTCACCGAAGCGTTTTGCCTCGTCATACACCGAGCGGGGGCCGACAGGGTTGACATGCCCCCAATAGGTCTCCGGCTGGGGGTGAATCAGCGGGTCGCCGTACGACTCCGAAGTGGAGGTCAGCAGAAAGCGTGCACTCTTCGCGGCGGCCAGGTCCAGGGCGTGCCAGGTGCCGGCCGACCCCACACGAAGCGTCTCCAGGGGCAGACTCAGATAGTCCGCGGGCGAGGCGGGTGACGCCAGGTGGAACACGGCGTCCACCGGGCCGGGCACGTCCAGGCCCTGGTTGATGTCCCGGTGCATCAACTTGAAGTGGGGGTCGTCCGTGAGGTGTTCCACGTTGTCAGGGTCGGAGGTCAGGAAGTTGTCCACGCAGACCACGTCGTGGTTCTCGTGGATCAGCCGCTCACACAGGTGGGAACCGATGAAGCCGGCCCCACCCGTCACTACCGCACGCATGCAGGTCCTCTCGGTCGCCCCACGCCGCGCTTGGCCGGGGGCAAGTTGCAGTGTCATTGCCGAAGATCAGGACGATGTCGTGTTTCTATCTATTACTCAGTTATGGGTCAATTGAGAAATCACGTTGGTTGACATGCCCTTCGATAAGGGCATTTCACCTGTTCTGCCCAAAGGAGATAGTAGATGTCGGTATTCGTCGGAGAGACGGCACGCCATCGGCCGGCCCCGTTCCGGCACGCGCTTTGGACAGGCCGAGCGGTCAAACGCACCATCGATCTGGTGGGGGCCGCCGTCCTGCTCATGCTGTTGGCACCGATCCTCCTGGCGGCCGCCGTCGCCGTGAGGGTCGACACTCCGGGTCCCCTGATCTTCCGCCAGCGACGAACGGGCTGGCGGGGCAAGGAGTTCCAGGTCCTCAAGCTGCGCACCATGCGAGTCGGGTCCGAGAAGTTGAGGAAGGCCATGGCGGCTCGCAACGAGTCAGACGGACACCTGTTCAAGGTCCGTGACGACCCGCGTGTGACCGCGGTCGGACGCTGGTTGCGCCGCTATTCCCTGGATGAGCTGCCGCAGTTGGTCAATGTGCTGAAGGGGCAGATGTCCCTGGTCGGTCCTCGGCCGCTGCCGGTCGAGGACTCGGCGTTCACCGGGAATGCACGCCATCGCCTGCAGATGCGGCCCGGGCTCACCGGACTGTGGCAGATCAGCGGCCGGTCCAACCTGGCCTGGGAGGACGCCCTGCGCCTGGACCTGCACTATGTCGACACCTGGTCGCTCAGGCTGGACCTGGCGATCCTCTTCCGGACCCTGCCTGCCGTGCTGCGCGGTGACGGTGCCTACTGAGCGCCCGAGCCCGGGCGAACCCTGGAAACTGCCGGACCCGAGAAGGAACTTCGTCCGGGCGTGCGGGAGGTTACGGTTGGGACCGGCGCTGCAATCTTGTCTGCGCGACGCCGGCCCCGGAGGTCACCGACGCCGGAATATCTAGAAATTCCCACTTCATGGCGCATGGCAAGCGACTGCTTTTGTCCAGAAGCACGCAGTGGGCAATGGGACCGGTCACTACTGCCCATGTGGCAGAACGGGTTGGGCGGCTTGACCTACCGCATCGGTGACCGAGACAGGGCGGGGGCACCGGCCCGCGTATCTGGTGTTCTGTGATGTCGATGAGACGTTGATCGAATGCAAGAGCATGTTCGAGTTTCTGCGGTTCCAGCTCGTGCGACGCCCGGGCCAACACCCCTGCCAGAAACCCCACTCACCTGCAGTTATTTACGCGTCAGAGTCAAGCTAGGGCCTGGCGTTGACCGCTGCGGAGGACACGCTGATCCAGGCCGTGTCCCGCCGCGACGTCATACGGAGGTCGAGTCCCGGCCCCCGCTGCCCGATGCCCCGGCCGAGCGCGAGGACTCCGAGTCGTAGCCGAGGGTGTTGGCGTATGCGGGGACCCTTCGCGGTTGCGCGCGCCCCGGTTCACTGATGCTCGAATTGAGCGCGTCGTCGGCCGGGTTGGCGGCGTTCCCGAGCGCGACGGGCCGGGCCCGGCGCCCCGAGGAGACACTCAGCGCGTCACCCTTGACGCCCCGTTCGCCGTTGTACGCGACCATGCCGACGTGTCCGGCCGCCCCGGCGCCGACGGGCAGCCCGGCCAGGTGGACCGTGCGGTCACGGTGCCGCGCGTCGAAGGAGTCGAACCCGTCCCACAGCGCGATCCGCCGCAGCGGCTCCGACGCCTTTTCGTACGCGGCGACCAGCGTCCAGCCGCCCCAAGCCCCGCCCGCCGAGCGCCCCTTCGCCACATTGAGCTGCGCGACGGTGTACGACCCGCCGCCGCACGCGCGCACGAGCCGGGTGACATCGGCGGACGTCTGATAGGCATCGGCACCGCCCGCGACGCGGTGCCCGATCAGGGTGTCCGCGTGCACTGCCCTGTACTTGCCGCCAGGCTCGTGCAGCAAGGCACGGCCGTTGTCTCTGGCCGCTTCTGCCCGCCCGCACAGAGATTGCCGCCCCAGTAAAGCCGCGCGTATGTGACCCGCGCGCCGGCGGGCAGCCGGACCTCCGTGCTGCTGGAGTTGTACGTGTTCGGGTCGCGGTCGATGTCCGTGTCGACCATGTCGAAGTCACCGTCGGCCGCCGCCCTGCCCGAACGGGCCGCGGGACACGACGCCTTGGCCGCGGCGGCCGCGGTACGGCAGCTGATCGCCGTGTTGGCCGCCCGGACCACGCCACCGTGCTGAAGCGCCCGGTAGCGCTGGGTGAAAGCGATGCTCTCCGCCCCGCGGGCCGGCGGCGCGGCCGCGGCGCCACAGGTCGCGGAAATCGCGGCAAGAGAAATGACGCCCACCGCCGTACGGCGCGGGAACGAGCCCGTGCGATGACGCATGGCCGATTCCCGTTCAGGGACAAGAGTTTCTGAATCACGGAAATGAGAATGTGAAAGTCGCATTTGATGGGAAACGGTTCTGCGCCCCGCCTCACCGGGCCGGGAGGTGAGCCACTGTAGCGACAGATGCGCATTTATCCGCGAAACCCAATATGTATGTCGAAATGGTGAAGAAGTGAAGTCTCCGCCACGCGGTCACCCGATCGGATGCGCAACCCCGCACAGGTGGCGCCCGTTGATCCACGAGCCGGGCGCCTGCCCCGGAGCCGTATCAACCGACCGAGGAGCAATTCCCCATGTCGCGTACCGCGAAGGCCTTTGTCTTTTCCACCGTTGCCGCCGCCGCTCTGGCCGGCACCGCCGGCGTCGCCGCCGCCGACAGTGGCGCGCAGGGTGCCGCCACCAACTCCCCCGGCGTGGCCTCGGGCAACGTCGTCCAGGCCCCGATCCACGTCCCCGTGAACGTCTGCGGCAACACGGTCAGCGTGGTCGGCCTGCTGAACCCGACGTTCGGCAACACCTGCGCCAACACCTGATTCGGTTCTCCCCCGGGACCCTTCCGCGGCCGCCCCTTTCGGGGCGGCCGTTCTTGCATGTGCTGCGCCGTATGGGGGGAAGGGCCCCCGCGGGCACCCGGACGACCGCCCCACCTGGCACGACACACCGAGAGCCAAGGGTGATCGCACATGCCTCATCAGGCCGTACGGCGCATTGCTACCACCGCTCTTTGCGCGACGATTCTCCTCGGCACCGCCGCCCCCGCGATAGCCGCCGAAAGCGACCCGGGGAGCTCCAGCAGCGTCGAGGCACTGCGCGCACCGGTTCCCGGAGCGGATGCGCTGCTGGGCCAGGTCGGCGCTCGGCAGCATGAGTTCCGTCATCACGCCGGTCACGGACCTGCTCACCGAGGTCCTCAAGGCCGACGAGGGAAAGCCGTCCGTCGAGGCGGCACAGAAGTACGTGGACGCGATCAAGGAGGCCATCGACGCCGCCAAGGCCACCGTCCCCGCAACCGCCACGACACCGAAGTCGGGCACCCCCGACGACGCCAAGGCGGCCCGGATGGACGTGCGGGGCGACGCCCTGACCGCGCTCCAGACCGCCGTCGACGCTGCTCAAGGCGTCCACCGCGGGTGACGTCGCCAGCGTCGCCACGGCGGCCACGAACGCCGTCACCGCCCTGGTGAACCTGCTCGCCGCCACGCTGCTCGGCGGCGGGCTGCCCGCGCCCACGCTGCCGGGCCTACCCAAGCTCCCCGCACTCCCGGGGATCCCGCTCCCGTCGACCTCCACGCTCCCGCAGACGCCGGCGCTCCCCAGGGCTCCCGCGCTGCTCAACCGACGGGGCGCGCCCGCGGCGAAGCGGGCGCCCCCGACGACCCGTCGGGCCGGTCCTGCACCCGCGCGGCGGGCTCTTCATGTTCCGGCCGTGCCTGATCCGGCGCCCTGCGCCGACAATTCACCTCTTCCTAAATCTCATATGAGAACTCCACGGCCCTTCATTCGAGTGGGTTCGGCAAATCCCCTGACCTCGGAGTTTCCGTTGCCGGGGACGCTCGTTGGATATTCCGTCGCTGGTGACAAATCGTCACCCCAAGGAAGGAAACATGATGAATCCCCTGAAGGCCGCCGTCGTCGCCGCCGGATCCATGGTCATCGCCGGTGCAGCCGCACCCGCCTTCGCCTCCGACCTCACGCCGACGAGCCTCAACGGCGCGATCGAGACCCTCAGCCACCAGTCGGTGCTCGACGCCCAGCCGCTGCACACCAACATGCTCGACACGGAGCGGGGCGGCTCGGTCCTCAACACGGTGCAGAACACGGCGGACAACGTGAACGATGCCGGTGCGGGCGCCCCGGCCGGTCTCCTCGGCGGCCTTCCCCTCGGCAAGTAGCGGTCTGCGCGGGTGTGTTCCGCCCATTCTCGTTCGAGTGGGAGCCGTTCCCCCAAGCGGGTGAAAGATCGCCGGGGCGCCCGGCGGCCGTGGCTACGCTGCCGTGGTGACTTCAACGCCGACTGAGAACCGCGCCTTCCGTGCCATCGATCTGGGCACCCTCGCCGTCATCGCGTGGAGCGGCGAACACCCGGACGAGGCAGGGGACATGCCCTTCCTGCTGGCCTACTCCCTAGGGGACGGCGCGGGCGGGCAGGAGGCATCGACCGAAGCGGTACGGGCCCTGCTGGAGAACAACGGCCTGCCGGTCGGCAAGGTCGTGGACGCCACGGGCAACCCCAGCTTCCCCGTCTCGCTGCTCGTCGAGGCCGGCCAGGCCGTCGTCAACATGCCGTACCTCAACGCCCAGTGCGTCGCGCCCCCCGAGTGGCTGGCCGCCGCGGCCGAACGCGGTTACGCGTACTTCGTGTTCACCACGCGTCCCTGGACCTCGGCGGTGCCCGGCAGCCCGGTCGCCGAGGAGGACTTCGCCTCGTTCGCGGGCGACGAGGCGACGCTGACCGGCGCGGCCCACTGCCTGCTCCCCGTACGCAAGCTGCGCGTCTGACGAGAAGGAAGTGGCCCATGGGAACCACGAACACCGAGGGACGCCCGGCCCGGATGCCGCGACAGTCCGGTCCAACTCGGCACGGCACAGCCTCTGTTGATGCTTGGCGTGCCGCTCCGGGGTCCCGTTTCCTGGGTTTCGCGCTGCTGCTGGTGATCACCGGTGCGGCGGGGCTGCTCGCGGCGTGGGTCATCACGATCGACAAGTTCAAGCTGCTCGAGGACCCGAACTTCACGCCGGGCTGCAGTCTGAACCCCGTCGTGTCCTGCGGGAACATCATGAAGAGCGAGCAGGCGTCGGTGTTCGGGTTCCCGAACCCGATGCTGGGGCTCGCGGCCTACGCGGTCGTGATCTGTGTGGGGATGAGCCTGCTGGGGCGGGCGCGGTTCCCGCGCTGGTACTGGCTGACGTTCAACGCGGGCACGCTGTTCGGGGTCGGATTCTGCACGTGGCTGCAGTTCCAGTCGCTGTACCGGATCAACTCGCTGTGCCTGTGGTGCTCCTTGGCGTGGGTCGCCACGATCGTCATGTTCTGGTACGTGACGTCGTTCAACGTGCGCAACGGGTTCCTGCCCGCGCCGTCCTGGCTGCGGTCGTTCTTCGGCGAGTTCACGTGGGTCCTTCCCGTGCTGCACGTCGGGATCATCGGGGTGCTGATCCTGACCCGCTGGTGGGACTTCTGGACCAGCTGAGCCGCACATCGGCCGGTTGCGCCGGGCGGGGGGCCGGGTCGCTACTCCTTTCGCGGTGACAAGTTCCGCGAAGCCCGAAAGGATCCGTGTCCGACATGAAGTCAACTGCCAGAGAGACGCTTGCTGTACTGGCCGGCTGCCTCGCCGCCGCGGGCGCGGGCGCCGCTACCGCCGTCGCGGGCGAGCAGGTACCCATAGCCGTTCCGCTGACCGGTGTGGAGAACGCGCTGCATGTGAAGGCGCCCGAGCTGCTCTGGTCGCTCTGGCACCGGAAACACCCCGGCTCCGACGCCAATTTGTCTGCGGGGACCTCGACGGGGACGGGCCGCGTGATGACGATTGACGAGCCGATGCCTCCGCGAAGAGTGAAGCCGAGTTCGCTGCTGGAGCATGGGCATTTGTATCGGTACGCATAAGCGGCGCTGTGTATGAGAAAAGGCCCCCGCGCATCACCGCCGGGGGCCTTTTCGCGGTGTCAGCCGCCGTTCGTGCAGGTGTTGCCGAAGGCCGGGTTCAGCAGGCCGATGACGTCGACGGTGTTGCCGCAGACATTGACCGGGACGTGGACCGGGACCTGGACGACGTTGCCCGAGATGACGCCGGGCGAGCCGGCGGCGTCGCCCTGGGCGCCGGCGTCGGCCATGGCCAGGCCGGCACCGCTGATCACCACGGCGCCGGTGCCGAGCGCGACAGCGGCGGCCTTCGCGATGCGAGACATCACGTTCTCCTTCTTGCTGGACAGATACGGCCGCGAGATCGCGTCCGCATACCGGTTCAACGGACTCACCCCGCCCAGGTAACGGCCTTAACGACATCCATCCGACGGACCCCGATTTATGGGGATCCCGGCGGAATAGGGCGGCCAAGTTCTGTTGCGCACGGCAGCCAGTGCCGAAAATCGTCGGTAATTCGGTGCGCGAATCATTACGGGACGGAGGGCACGGTGCCGGGTGGCTCTTCGTGGCGGTGGCGCAGGAGGAGCATGGCCGCGTCGTCGTGCAGGGGGCCCGCCGCGTGGTCGACCAGGTCGGCGCGCAGCTCCTTGAGGGCGGCCTCCGGGTCGGGTGCTTGAGGAGCGAGGCGCGGTCGCCGAGCGGGTAGAAGTCTTCGGCCCGGTCCCGCGCCTCCGTGACGCCGTCGGTGTACAGGAGGATCTGATCGCCGGGCTCGAAACCGACGGTGTACGGCTCGGGCCCCTCCGCTCCGTGCACGCCGAGGCCGAGCGGCAGCGCGTACTGCGGCGGGCGCGGGAAGTGCGCCGAGCCGTCGGAGCGTACGAGCATGGGGGCCGGGTGCCCGAAGTTGAGGAACGTGACCTCGCTGCCACCGCCCCGCACCTCGGCGAGGAGCGCGGTAACGAACTTCTCGCCGTGCAGATCCCGGTCGACGGCGCGCTCCAGGCGGCTCAGGCCGAGCAGTTCGGGCTCGTCGTGCGCGGCCTGGCGGAACGCGCCGAGGACGAGCGCCGCCGTCTCGACGGCGTCGAGCCCCTTGCCCTGCACATCGCCGATGATCACGCGTATGCCCGCCCGGCGAGGCCACGACCTCGTACAGATCGCCGCCTATCCGGGCCTCTGCCACCGCCGATGTGTACGACACCGCCACCCGCAGCGGGCCGGCGCTGCGGGGCACCGGACGCAGCAGTACGCGCTGGGCCACCTCCGCTATCGAGCGCACACCAGTGGCCGTAGACGCGTCGTTCTCAGGCGGTCCACCAGTGGGGCGGCCCGGGTCGCGAGCGGGGTGAGCAGGAGCGCCAGGGTGGCGCCCATGGCCAGGCCCACCGCGACGTCGTGCGGGTAGTGCGCGCCGATCCACACCCGGGAGGCGCCCATGAGGACCGCCGCCGGAACAGCGATCAGGCCGATGCGGCGGTCGGCAAGCAGCAGCGTGACGGCCGCCGCGGCAGCGATCACCGCGTGGTTGCTGGGGAACGACCAGTCCCCGAGCGCAGGGCACGCCTCCACCGTGGCGGTGTGGAGCGTGCGGCACGGGCGCTGTTCGTCGACGATCGACTTGAGTACGGAGTTCACGGCGTAGGCGGCCACGACGACGACCGGGGACGCGAGGACCCAGGCCATCCGGACGCCGCCCTCGCCTCTCGCGCGCCACCAGGCCGTGATCATCAGTACGGCGAAGAGCGCGAGCCCGTAGTCCGACCAGGCGGACACGATGGCGTTCACCGCGTGCGGAGTGCTGTGCGCCAGGTCGGTCACCCACGTATAGAGAGCACCGTCCACGGACGCGCCGCTGAAGGCGAGGGGTGCCGTCATGAAGTGCCCTCCTCCGCGGCACGGCGCTCGCGTGCCCGGGAGCGGGAGCGCCACACCTCCAGGACCAGCGGGATCAGGGAGACGATGACGACGAGGACGACGATCGGCAGGAGGTAACCGTCGACGTTCGGCACCGACGAGCCGAGTCCGTACCCCGCGAGAACCAGGCCGACCGTCCAGACGAGGCCGCCGACGACCTGCCACACCGTGAAGACCCGCGCCGGCACGCCGAGCGCTCCGGCCAGCGGGTTGAGCACGGTACGGACGACGGGGACGAAGCGCGCCAGGACGACTGCCTTGGCGTGGCCGTACCGCTCCAGGAGCTCCTCGGCGCGGGCCGCCCCCTCGTGCAGCCGCTTGGCTCTGCTGCGGGCCAGGAGCGCGCGGCCGCCGCGCCGCCCGATCCCGTACCCGGCCTGCGCTCCGGCCAGCGCGCCCACGACGGCGGCAGCCAGGACCTGCGGCAGCGAGAGATGGACGGGCCCGTGCGAGCCGCCCGCGCAGAGCAGGCCGGCCGTGAAGAGCAACGAGTCGCCCGGCAGGAAGAACCCGACGAGCAGTCCGGTCTCCGCGAACAGGACGACAGCCACGCCGAGGGCGCCGAAGGCGGACAGGAGGGAGCCCGCGTCCAGCACGTTCACCGCTTGCGCGGCGGCGAGGGGGTCTACGGCCATGGGGCCGCTCCTCTCTCAGTCGTCTCATAATGGGCTGGACGGCGGCCCGTGAGCGGGCGCCGACCATGCGACTACAGTCGTGTAGACGGTCTACTCGACTGTAGACGAAGAAGAGCGGAGGATCGTTCCCATGGCCGAGGAGCAGGAACGGCGTCCCGCGGGCGAGCTGGAGGCGAGCGTCCTGGCCGCGCTCTGGGCCGCCGAGACGCCGCTCACCCCCGGCGAGGTGCAGCGGGCGCTCGCCGACGGCCTGGCCCGCACCACCGTGACCACGATCCTGACCCGGCTCTACGCCAAGGGGACGGTCACCCGGGACCGGGCGGGCCGCGGCTACGCGTACCGGCCCGCGCAGGACGCGCACGGGCTCACGGCCCGCCGTATGCACGCCGAACTCGACAAGGACGAGGACCGCGGCACGGTCCTGGCCCGTTTCGTCTCCGAGCTGAGCAGCGAGGACGAGCAGATGCTGCGCGCGCTGCTCGACGGCGACAGCGACAGCGACAGCGACAGCGAGGGCAGCACAGGGAGCGGCGGCCGCGGAGGTACCGGCCGATGATCTTCGCCGTCTGGATCCCGCTGCTCATGCCGCTGCTCGCCGTGCCCGCCGCGCGGCGCGCCGCCGAGTGGCTGCCGCCCCGCGCGGCGGCGTGGACGCTGGCGGGCTTCTCCGTCGTCCTCGCCGGGTCCAGCACGGCCTCTCTCGGGCTCCTCGCCTCCGCCGGGGCGCTGCGGCTGCCACCTGTGGCCGCCCTCGGGCGTCTGTCGCCACCCCTCCTCGGCGACGGCTCCCCGGTACTCGTTCCCGCGTCGGTCCTCGCCGCGCTCGCGTTGGCTGCGGGCGCGTTCGCGCTGGTCCGTACGGGGCTGCGGCAGCGGCGCGAGATGCGGGCGGCCCGCGCCGGGTCCGCCGGCGCCGACGAACTCTGCGTGCGGCCGGACGAACTCCCGTACGCCTACGCCCTTCCGGGCCGCCCCGGCCGGATCGTCGTGACGACGGGGATGCTGCGGTCCCTCGACGCGCGGGAGCGCGAGGTGCTCTTCGCGCACGAGCGCGCCCACCTCGCGGGCCGCCACCACCTGTTCCTCGCGGCGGCCGAACTGGCCGTCACCCTGCACCCGATGCTGCGCGGTCTGCGCGAACCCCTTGCCTACGCGCTTGAGCGCTGGGCGGACGAGTCCGCCGCCACCGCGACCGGCGACCGGGCGCTCACCGCGCGCGCGATCGGCCGGGCCGCTCTCGCCGCGGCCCGCTTCCCGGGGGCCGGATCACGGCCCCGTACGGCGCTCGCCGTCACGGCGGGCCCGGTGCCGCGGCGCGTCACCGCCCTGCTGACCACGAGCGCCACGGCGGCCCGCCCGCGCAAGGCGCTGCGGCGCGCGCTGGCCGGCACGCTCCTGGTGTGCGCGGCGCTCTCGGCCGGCGCGGTCGCCGACGCGGCCCACGACCTGCACACGGGCGTGGAGGTCGCCCAGGGAGAGACCGGCCGGTCAACTACCCGGTCGTGAAACGACCGGGCTTGCTGCTCGAGTCATCACTGGCTGTGATGGGTTCGGCTGCGTCCAGGACTCACGCGATGAGGGTGAGTTCAGGGGCCGTTGACTGAGCCCCGCAGACCCACACCATCCAGCCGCGTTGGCGGATGTTGTGGGACGCGTTGTGGTCCGCGTGCTCAACGAAGCCGCAGACCCGGCACGCGAAGACGGCCTGGGCAGGCCGGTTTCCGCGTTCGGTGTGATGGCACTTCGAGCATTCCTGGCTGGTGTACGCCGGATCGACGTAGACGACCGGCACCCCGGCCCGCTTCGCTTTGTAGGCGATGAACGAGCCGAGCTGGGCGAAGGGCCAGGAGTGGAGCGTGGTGCGTTGGGGCTTTCTCAGCCGTGCCCGCTCGCGGATGCCCGTGAGTGTCTCCAGGGCGATCCCGCGACCGGTGCGTTCAGCCTCCGCCACGATCCGCTTCGAAATCTTGTGGTTGATGTCCTTGTTCCGCCGGGCTTCCCTGCCCGCATGCTTCTTCGCCCGCCGCCTGGCGGACTTGGTGTGCTTCTTCTGCAGCTTGGAACGCAGCTTCCGGTCACTCTCGCGCTTGCGGTTGATCCGCCTGCCGCAGTGGCGCTCGCCATCGGAGGTGGCCGCGATGTTCACGATCCCCAGGTCGACGCCGAGAAACCCGGCCGGGTGGGTGTTCGGGGCGGCTTCGGGGATCTCGCAGGTCGCGATCAGGAACCACTTCCCGCCCTGGAACACCAGGTCGGACTCGCCCCGGCGGTGCACAGCCAGGACCTCCAGCTGCCCGGCCTGCCCGGTGAACTCCACGCCCTTCAGGCGGCCGGCTGTGGTCCAGATCGACACCGTTTGCTGCTCGTGCTGCCAGGACAGCATCCGGTCGTCGTACGGCTGCGCAGCCTGGGGCCGGAAGGCGATGGGTTTGCCCGCCGCGCGAATGTGCCGCCTGGTCCCGGGCCGCCCGTACCGGCCCTTACGCAGGTTCGCCTTCAAAGTGGTGTAGGCGTCGCAGGTCTTCTTGACGGCGTGCTGGGCGGCCTGCGCGCCCAGTTGCCACCTGACCCGGATCTCGGCATAGGTGTGCTTGCGGAGCTCCAGCGGACGCAGCGCGTTTTCCTCGAATGCGACGGACGCGGCCCACGTGGCGGCCTCGTTGCAGGCGTGCAGGGTCGCCTCAAGTGCCGCCGCCTGTACGGGCGTCGGCAGCAGCTTCACCCGCACCACCAGCTTCACGAGCAGCGAACCTATACACCCGGACGAAGACCCACCACACGTTCGCCCCCGCCCCACCCGAACGAGCGACACCCGCCCGGGCCCTGGCCGCGCACACCGCCGTGGCCCGGCTCCGCCGGAACGCCCCGGGCCGCTCCGCGGCCGTCATGGCCTGCGGCACATCACGGCGACGCTCCGCGTCGCACCCCGTGGATGCGATTCCTCCCGGGCGTGAACGCCCGGGGCTCCTCGCAAGAATCCGCTGAACCCGGCCTCCTCGCGCGCGTGGCCCGTCACTTGCCCGTCTTCACCGTCCAGCTGACGCTGTTGGACGCCGCCCGGATCGCCGCCGGGTCCCGTAGCGACGCGCTGCTGTCGACGGCGGTCGCGGTGATGGTGTGCGTGCCCTTGCGCGCGCCGAGCTCCTTGCCGGTGACGGTGTGCTCGGCGGCGGCGCGGCGCACCTCGACCCCGACCCCGTCGACGGACCAGTGCACGCGCACGTCGGACAGGCCCTTGGCGAGCGGCGCCAGGTCCACGCGGATGTGGTCCTGGGGGCGCAGGGTGCGGGTGGTGGGGGTGCGGGCCGTGAGCACGTCGGCGTCGCGGTAGAAACCGGCGATCATCGCCTCGCGGCCGACGAGGTTGAACTGCTCGGTGTCCAGGGCACGCATGATCGAGTTCTGGGTGGGGCGGTAGATCCCGTACTCGTAGTAGCCGCCGCCCTCGTACGTGCCCACGGTCCCGCCATTGGGGCCTCCCCTGCTCGAGCGAAGCCGAGAGCTTGGGGAAGGGTCGCTCTCGCCGAGCCAGCGGTACCACTTGGCCTTGGCGCCGGACATGCCGTCCGCCGTCAGGATGCTGGTGTTGGGCTCGACGGGCTCCGCGCCGGGGTACCTGCCGTAACCCGCGTACTGGTACTCGTCGGCCAGCAGGCCTATGGAGTGGCCCAGTTCGTGGGCGCCGATCAGGTACGAGCGGTCGTTGTCGGAGGACATCGTGGCGATGCCGGTGTGCCCGGCCGTCGACTGGACGCCGCTGTAACCGGCGCCGCCGTACTTCGCGGCGTTCGAGACGACGAAGACGATGTCGGAATCCGGGGCCCGCTGTGCGTACGAGTCGACCTTCTTCTCGTCGATGCACAGCAGTCGCTCGACGTCGTCACAGAAGAAGTAACTACTGAGCGCGGTGTCCTTGACGACCTCCTGGGTGGGGTCCCCGGAGACACCCGATTCGTTCGAGACCGCGTTGACGAGCCAGAAGTTGAAGAGGCCCTTGTAGCTCTTGTACGGCTCGATCGCGAAAATCGAATCGAGCTTGGACTCGGCGTCCTGCTTGAAGTCCACCTGCTGGTCCGCCGTGTAGCCGTCGCCCATGATCACGAGGTCCAGGCGGCCCTCGGAGGGGCCCGTCTTCTGCAGCGGGGTGACCTCGCCGTCCGGCGCGGACGTCGCGGGCGCGGCCTTCTCCCTGCGGATCTTCGCCGGTACGGCGGCGGGGACCCGGACGTGCCGGCCCTCTCCGTGGGAGTCGGCGAAGTACTCGACCGTACGGGTCCCCTCGCCGGGCCCGCCCGCGGCTTCGGCGGCGTCGGCGTGACCGGCGAGGCCCGCACCACCGAGGCAGGCGGCCGCGAGTACGCCGGCCAGGAGCGCGGCGGGCAGGGGACGGCGCGGGGACTTGGGTATCGGCACGAGGACCTCGGGTACTCAAGTAGGAGACATAAATGCTGGGTTAATCAGACTTAATCGATCGATCAACCTAGGGGGTGGCGTGACGGCTGACAAGGGGTGAGACTCAAGTGCCCTGCGACGAACGACAGTTGCGGGTGCGGAACCACGGAGCGGGACAGGAAGGGCGGCGCGCCGCACGATGACGCACGACAGCACCCCGGAGGCGGGCGGCCCCGGCTCCATACCGGACGGGGAACCCGGCCTCGCACCGGACGCCGAGCCTGCCGAACCTGCCGACGAACCCATCGGCCGCCGCGTCCTCCGTCTGCGTACAGAACGGGGGTTGACCCAGCGTCAGGTCGCTGAGCCCGTCTACACGCCCGCCTACGTCTCCACCCTGGAAGCGGGCCGCGTCCGCCCCTCCGAGGCCGCCCTGCGGCATGTCGCCGAGCGCCTCGGCGTGACCTACGAGGAGCTCACGACGGGGCAGCCCGCCCACCTCGCCACCCGGCTGCGCCTGCGCCTCACCGAGGCCCAGCGCGGGCTCACCACGGGCGCCGCCGAGGAGGCCGCCGTCCTCTACGAGAAGCTGCGCGCCGAGGCCGAGCGGCACGGCCTCACCGCCGAACAGGCCGCCGCCGAACTCGGCCTCGGCGAGTGCGCCCTGGAGGCCGGCGAACTCCCCGACGCCCACCGGCACTTCGAGGCCGCCGAGGCGCTGCTCGTCGCAGTGGGCGCACCACTGCCCCAGCGCGCCCCCGTCGTGCGCGCGCGTGCCCTCGCGCACTACCTCTCCGGAGAGCTGCGGTACGCGTGCTACCTCCTGGAGTCCGCGCTCGACGAGCTGAACACCAGCGGGCTGCACGACCCGGACGCCCTGCTGCTGCTCTACACCGCGACCATCGCCCCGTACATGGACATGGGCGCCCACGCGCGCGCCGCGCAGGCCGCCGAGCTGGCGCTCTCGCTGGCCCCGCAGGCCGGGGACCCGGTACTCGTCGCCAAGATGCACCGCTCGGTGGCCCGTACGCTCCTTGCCGAGGGCCGCGCCGCGGAGGCGGACGCCTCCCTGAGCAAGGCCGCCGAGCTGTACCAGCGGCTCCAGATCCGCACCGAACTCGCGCACTGCCACTGGATGCGTGGGTATGTGCACGCGCAGGACGGCCGGCTCGCCGACGCGGAAAGGGAGTTGAGAACCGCGCGCGACATGCTGTCGGCCAAGCGAGCGGTGCTCTACACGACGCAGGTCGAGGTGGAGCTGGCCGACGTGCTGCGCCGCAGGGGGAGCAGCGACGAGGCGGCCGCGCTGCTACGGGCCCTGCTCGGCGACCTGAATCCGGAGCGCGGCGCCGTCCACGCGGCGGGCGCGCACCGGCTGCTCGGCATCATCGCGGAGGAGTCGGGGGCCGCGGGCGACCCACAGGACACGGCGGCGGCCGAGGCCGCCGAGGAGCACTACGTCACCGCACTGAGCCTGCTCGAACGCGCCGGCGCGGCGGGCGACCTGGCCGACCTGTGCCGCCTGCTCGGCGACCTCTACCGCCGCACGGGCCGTATCGACGCCGCCCTCGACACGTACCGCACGGGCCTCGGACACCGCGCCGCGCCCGGCACCACCACCCTCGGCCCGGCCCCCGCCGAGCCGCCCGTGTGACCGGGAAGTCATCCACAGGCCGGAGTTATCCACAGGCTGGGGAACCTCGCCAGCGGATTGTCGGCCGGTGGAGGCACTATGGGGCCATGACTGAGAGCAACGGGGCCCCTCGGGGGGCGGGCGGCGGATCCATGCCGGACTGGGAGAAGCGCTTCCGTGCGCCGCGGGTGTCCCTGCCCGACTGGGCGGAGGACGCGCCGGACCGCTCCCTGTTCGTGTCGAACGCGACGGGGACGTACGAGCTGTACGCGTGGGACCGGGCGACGGGCGAGCAGCGCAGAGCGACGGACCGGCCGAACGGGACGACGGACGGCGTCCTGTCCCCCGACGGCGAGTGGATCTGGTGGTTCAGCGACAAGGACGGCGACGAGTTCGGGGTGTGGCTGCGCCAGCCCTTCGGCGGGGGCGACGACGTCCCCGCGGTGGACGGGCTCGAAGCCTCGTACCCGG
Source organism: Streptomyces sp. DS1-CR2 (assembly GCF_055760475.1). Lineage (NCBI taxonomy): Bacteria > Bacillati > Actinomycetota > Actinomycetes > Kitasatosporales > Streptomycetaceae > Streptomyces > Streptomyces sp. DS1-CR2. The sequence goes on along the minus strand of NZ_CM147085.1, from coordinate 4,820,828 downwards.
CGGGCCTGGCCATCGGGAGGGACGGTTCGACGGCGGTCGTGGGCCGCTCCACGGACGAGGACGGCACGACGATCCATGTCGTCCGCGACGGCCGCGCGCCCCAGGAGATCTACCGGCACCGCGAATCGGCCGGCGTCGGTGACCTCTCGCACGACGGCACCCTCATCGCCGTCGAGCACACGGAGCACGGGGACGCCATGCACTCGGCGCTGCGTGTGGTGCGGCCCGACGGGACGACGGTCGCCGAGCTCGACGACACCAAGGGCGGCACGCAGGAGCTGGGCCTGGAGGTCCTCGGCTTCGCTCCGGTCGACGGTGACACCCGGCTCCTCGTCGGGCATCAGCGGCGCGGACGCTGGGAGCCGATGGTGTGGGACGTGGCGTCGGGCGAGGAGACCGATCTCGCCCTCGACCTGCCCGGTGACGTCTCCGCCGAGTGGTATCCGGACGGCTCCGCCCTCCTGGTCGCGCACAGCTTCGAGGCCCGCAGCGACCTGTGGCGGTACGAGTTCGGCCCGGGCGCGCTGACCCGCGTCGAGACGCCGCCGGGCTCGGTGTCCGGGGCGACGGCGCGGCCCGACGGCAGCGTGGAGTACCTGTGGTCCTCGGCGGCCGAGCCGTCGGTCGTCCGGTCCACGTCGGGCGGCGTGGTCCTCGATCCGCCCGGGCTCAAGGCACCGGCGTCGGTGCCGGTGGAGGACGTGTGGGTCGAGGGGCCCGGCGGCCGCATCCACGCCCTCGTACAGAAGCCGGCGGGGACGACGGGGCCGCTGCCCACCGTGTTCGAGGTGCACGGGGGGCCTACGTGGCACGACAGCGACTCGTTCGCGGCCGGACCCGCGGCCTGGGTGGACCACGGGTACGCGGTGGTCCGGGTCAACTACCGGGGCTCGACCGGATACGGGCGCGAGTGGACGGACGCGCTCAAGCACCGCGTCGGCCTCATCGAGCTGGAGGACGTCTCGGCGGTCCGCGAGTGGGCCGTGTCGTCCGGGCTCGCCGACCCGGACCGGCTCGTCCTCGCGGGCGGCTCGTGGGGCGGGTACCTCACGCTCCTCGGCGTCGGCACCCAGCCGGACGTCTGGGCGGTGGGCCTCGCGGCCGTGCCCGTCGCGGACTACGTCACGGCGTACCACGACGAGATGGAGGCCCTCAAGGCGCTGGACCGCACGCTGTTCGGCGGCACCCCGGAAGAGGTCCCCGACCGCTTCACCGCCTCGTCCCCGCTCACGTACGTGGACGAGGTGAAGGCCCCGGTCTACATCTCGGCGGGGGTCAACGACCCGCGGTGCCCGATCCGCCAGATCGACAACTATGTGGACCGGCTCGCGGCACGCGGCGCGACGCACGAGGTGTACCGGTATGACGCGGGGCACGGTTCGCTCGTCGTGGAGGAGCGGATCAAGCAGGTGCGACTGGAGCTGGACTTCGCGGCGCGGCATCTGACCTGACGGACGCGGCGGCGCTCCCGCGCGGGGCCGGGCCCACCCCGCGGCCCGGGTCCCCGCGCGGGAGCCGTACCGTGGGGAGGGTGTACCGGTTCCTCCTGACCCCCCGGTGGTGGGGGATCAACGTGTTCGTCGTGCTCGCCATCCCCTTCTGCGTCTTCATGGGCTCCTGGCAGCTCGGCCGCTTCGAGGACCGGGTGCAGGGCCACAAGGACGCCTCGGCGCAGTCGACGGCGAACGAGAAGGCCGCGCCCCGGCCGCTCGGCTCCCTGCTGCCCGTGGACCAGAAGACGTCCGGCAAGCGGGCCACCGCGACCGGGCACTACGGCAAGCAGCTCCTGGTCCCCGACCGTGAACTCGACGGCAGGACCGGCTTCTACGTGGTGACGCTGCTGCGCACGGAGGGGGGCGCCGGTCGGGCGCTGCCCGTCGTACGCGGCTGGGTGCCCGGCGCGGTGAGCGCCGCGAAGGCTCCCGCCGCGCCCCGGGGCGAGGTGACCGTCACCGGTGCGCTCCAGGCCTCCGAGAGCCCCGGCTCGGGCGGGGCGCCGGCCGCGGGGGGCCTGCCGGCCGGGCAGCTCGGCGCGATCAGCGCCGCGTCCCTGGTGAACCTCGTCCCGTACGACGTCTACGACGCGTGGGTCACGCTCGACAAGGCGGACTCGGGGATGACGGCGGTACCGGCGACGGCGCCGCAGGGCAGTGGCCTCGACCTGAAGGCGTTCCAGAACCTGGGCTACACCGGCGAGTGGTTCGTCTTCGCGGGCTTCGTGGTCTTCATGTGGTTCCGCCTGCTGCGCCGCGAGGCGGAGTTCGCGCGGGACGCTGCCCTGGGGCTCACGGAATCGGATGACGCTCCGGACGCGGCAGACTCCCCGGAGCCCGCGAGCCCCGAAGCGGCCCGAGGCTAGTCCGGCACCTGAGGCACCTCCGGCGCGAGGGCGAGTGCGAGGCGCCCCCGGCGAGTCCGGGTTTCGGCCCGCCGCTCCCCCTAAGACGGCTCCCCCTAGGACCTAAGACGGCTCCCCCTATGACGCCGGCAGAATCCCCGTGCGGTACACCGTTCCCGAGCACGCGTTGGGGATGGTCGCGCTGGAGGAGGGCGCGCCCCCTTCCGCTGTGTGGGAGACCGCTACGCTGCCGTCGGCCGTGGGGCCCTCGGCGACCATCTGCGTGGACAGGCCGCCCTGGTCCGGGTTCGAGCCCGTCGCGTCGCCCGTGGTGCCGCCGGACGGGGTCGGGCTGGGCGACGGGTCGCCACCGCCTCCCGTGGTCGGGCACTCCGCGGATGGGACCCATGCGAAGCGGACCTCGTACGACATGCCCGGTTCGAGGATCAGCTGGCTGGGCTCCGTCGACGGGTCGGGCAGCCCGGTCGCGGCGTCGCCCGCCGTGTGGTCGACGACGTTGACCTTGGCCGGGTCGGCCGCGCCCTGGGCGAGGACGGACACGGCGCCGGGGGCGTCCACGGAGCAGTTCGCCCGGGAGACGTTCGTGACGCGGAAGGAGCCGTAGACCTTGCCGCCCGCGTCGGCCGCGCCGACGTTCGCCGAGGCGCTGCCGAGGTCGGCCGCCCCGCAGACCGGGGAGCTCGCGGCCGCCGTGCTCGCGGGATCAGGGCCGCCGGTGGCACCACCGCCAACGCCCTTGCCCTTGTCGCCGGGCTTGCCCTTCTTGCCGTCCTTGTCCTTGGACTTGGAGCTGCCCGAGGGGCTCCCTGTGCCGCTCTCGCCGCCGTCGGGCCCCTTCCCGGAACCCGTACCGCCGCGTGTCGCCTCGCTGTTGCCGGCGATGGACGGCCGGTCGTTCGACCCGCTCTGGCCCGTCACATGGACGAGCGCGGGGATCGCCGTGCCGATGAACAGGGCCGCGGCCGCCATACCGACGACGGCCTGCCGCTTACGGGCCCGCCGGGCGGGCACCGCGCGGCGCAGATGTTCGAGCGTCCCGTTCGTAGGCTCGATCTCCTCCACGGCCTCGTGCAACAGGCGTCGCAGCGCCAGCTCGTCAGCACCGAGGGAGTCCAGCGGGTCGACGGAGTCCGCGACGCCCGCGGAGTCCGGGCGGCCGAAGGGATCCTCGGGACCGCCACAGAGGCCGTCGTCCTGGCCGGGGCCGTGATTCACAGTTCCATCCCCGGATCCCACACGCCTGTTCTGCCCATCCCGATCGTTGCGGTGCTCGTCGCTGCTCATGCGGGGGCCTCCATGGCGACGCGGAGCGCCGCTATGCCCCGGGATCCGTACGCCTTCACGGAACCGAGGGAGATGCCCAGGGCCTCCGCCACCTGCGCCTCGGTCATGTCCGCGAAGTAGCGCATGACGAGGACCTCGCGCTGGCGGCGCTGCAGCCCGCGCAGCGCCTTCTTCAGCGCGTCGCGCTCAAGGAGGTCGTACGCGCCCTCCTCCGCGCTCGCCATGTCGGGCATCGGCTTCGTCAGAAGCTTCAGGCCGAGGATGCGGCGGCGCAGGGCGGAGCGCGAGAGGTTCACGACCGTCTGCCGCAGATACGCGAGCGTCTTCTCGGGGTCGCGCACTCTCTTGCGCGCGGAGTGGACCCTGATGAACGCCTCCTGCACGACGTCCTCGCACGAGGCCGTGTCGTCCAGGAGCAGGGCCGCGAGACCGAGAAGCGACCGGTAGTGGGCGCGGTAGGTCTCGGTGAGATGGTCGACCGTGGTGCCTGCTGCCATCGTCTCCTCAGCGCCTTCGCGCTGAGCGGGTACGCGGGCAGGCCGCGCTGCCGGCATGGGGGCGATCACCGGCATACCGCCGGACGAACCGGACATCCGGGGACGCCGGGGCGGGCGAAGGACCGCGCCCCTCGCCTGAACCGCTGTGAAATCGAGTACCTCTGCCACGCCTGTTGGACACGCTTCCCCCCGTCAGGGTTGTACGCGACAGGCGTCCTGTTTGCGGCAGGCATCATCCATGACGCTGCGTCAAGTGCCCTCATGCGTACCCGCTCTTCCCCTACGCCCCAGATTCCCCTGGCGCCCCTAGGCCTGGCGCCCCCGAAAGGCGATCGCAAAGACGCTCCCCGTCCCGTGCGCGGTTGCACGGAACGGGGAGGGATCTTCGACGAATCTTCGGGCGCGCGGACCGTCGCGTTCAAGTGGTGAAGACCACCGATCGCCCACAAGTCCTTCACAGATCTTATAAAGCGCGCCGGAAAAAGGAACACCAAGTCCGGCTACCGGCCGGTGAAAAGGCCGAACTCACGCGGCGGGCGGGAACTCCTGGGCCACCAGCTCGGCGATCTGCGCGGTGTTCAGGGCCGCGCCCTTGCGCAGATTGTCCCCGCACACGAAGAATTCGAGCCCGGCCGGGTCGTCGAGGGAGCGCCGGACACGGCCCACCCAGGTCGGGTCGGTGCCCACCACATCGGCGGGCGTGGGGAACTCGCCGGCGGCCGGATTGTCGAAAAGCACGACACCGGGCGCGGTCGCGAGGATCTCGCGTGCCTTGTCGACCGTGACCTCGCTCTGGAAGCGGGCGTGGACGGTCAGGGAGTGCGTGGTGACGACGGGAACGCGTACACACGTCACCGCGACCGGGAGGCCCGGCAGGCCGAGGATCTTGCGGGACTCGTCCCGCACCTTCATCTCCTCGGAGGACCAGCCGTCCTCGCGCAGGGACCCGGCCCACGGCACGACGTTGAGCGCCACGGGCTCGGGGAAGGGGCCGGTGTTGTCGCCGACCGCACGGCGTACGTCGCCGGGGTGGGTCCCGAGCTCCGTACCGGCCACGAGCGACATCTGCTGGCGCAGGGTGTCGATGCCGGCGCGGCCGGCCCCGCTGACGGCCTGATAGCTGGAGACGACCAGCTCGCGCAGCCCGAACTCGGCGTGCAGCGCGCCGACGGCGACGATCATCGACAGGGTCGTGCAGTTGGGGTTGGCGACGATGCCGCGCGGCCGCACGCGAGCGGCGTGCGGATTGACCTCGGGCACGACGAGCGGCACGTCCGGGTCCATGCGGAAGGCGGCCGAGTTGTCCACGACGACCGCCCCCTTGGAGGCGGCGACGGGAGCCCACTGCGCGGAGATCTCGTCGGGTACGTCGAACATCGCGACGTCGACCCCGTCGAAGGCCTCTTCGCACAGGGCCATGACCTCGACCTCCTCCCCGCGCAGGGCCAGCTTGCGGCCGGCCGAGCGCGAGGAGGCGATCAGGCGGATCTCGCCCCAGATGTCCGCGTGCTGCGAAAGGATCTGGAGCATGACCGTGCCGACGGCCCCGGTCGCTCCCACGACCGCGAGTGTCGGCCTGTCGGTCTGAGCCATCAGCGGCCGGTGCCTCCGTAGACCACGGCTTCGTCGGAGTCCGAGTCGAGGCCGAAGGCAGTGTGCACGGCGCGCACGGCCTCGTTCACATCGTCGGCGCGCGTGACGACCGAGATGCGGATCTCGGAGGTCGAGATGAGCTCGATGTTGACGCCCGCGTCGCTGAGCGCCTCGAAGAACCCGGCCGTGACACCCGGATTCGTCTTCATACCGGCGCCCACGAGGGAGATCTTCGCGATCTGGTCGTCGTAGCGCAGGGACTCGAAGCCGACCGCGCTCTTCGTCTTCTCCAGGGCGTCGATGGCCTTGCGGCCCTCGGTCTTCGGGAGAGTGAACGAGATGTCCGTCAGTCCGGTCGAGGCCGCGGACACGTTCTGCACGATCATGTCGATGTTGACCTGGGAGTCCGCGATGGCCCGGAAGATGTTCGCGGCCTCTCCGGGCTTGTCCGGGACACCCACGACGGTGATCTTCGCCTCGGAGGTGTCGTGAGCGACACCGGAGATGATGGCCTGCTCCACCTTCTGGTCCCCTTGATCGAAGTGCGGTTCGTTGCTGACCCAGGTGCCCTGCAGTCCCGAGAAGGACGAGCGGACGTGGATCGGGATGTTGTAGCGGCGCGCGTACTCCACACAGCGGTGGAGGAGCACCTTGGACCCGGAGCTGGCGAGCTCCAGCATGTCCTCGAAGGAGATCCAGTCGATCTTCCGCGCCTTCTTCACGACGCGCGGGTCGGCGGTGAACACGCCGTCGACGTCCGTGTAGATCTCGCACACCTCGGCGTCGAGGGCCGCGGCGAGGGCGACTGCGGTCGTGTCGGACCCGCCACGGCCGAGCGTGGTGATGTCCTTCTTGTCCTGGCTGACGCCCTGGAACCCGGCGACGATGGCGATGTTGCCCTCGTCGAGCGCCGTCCTGATCCGTCCCGGGGTCACATCGATGATCCGGGCTTTGTTGTGGACCGAGTCGGTGATGACGCCGGCCTGACTGCCCGTGAACGACTGGGCCTCGTGGCCCAGGTTTTTGATCGCCATGGCCAGCAGGGCCATGGAGATCCGCTCTCCGGCGGTCAGCAGCATGTCGAATTCGCGCCCGGCAGGGATCGGAGATACCTGCCCGGCGAGATCGATCAACTCATCCGTCGTGTCGCCCATCGCGGACACCACGACAACCACCTGGTTGCCGTTCTTCTTGGCGTCGACGATTCGCTTGGCGACCCGCTTGATGCCCTCGGCATCGGCTACGGAGGAGCCTCCGTACTTCTGCACGACAAGGCCCACGTGCGCTCCTCGCTCAGTTTGTCTCGGTCGGCTCAGTCTAACGAGCGGCCGAAATCAGCCCCGGGAATACCACATCCTGAGATGTCCCGCTCAGAAAGTGATCACCGGGCACTGGGACCCGGTGGGGCTTCACGCTCCGGCCGCTCGGACAGGCGCATGCCCGCACCCCGGCCCGGCAACCGGAAAAGTGGGGTGGGTCACTTCACCGGCCGGGTCATTTCACCAGCGAGTACCCACGGGTGGCGGTCATTTCACCTGCGAGTACCCACGGGTGCGGTCATTTCACCGGTACGTATCCACAGGTGCGGGGTCATTTCGCCGTACGCAGCCCGAGCGGGCCCGCGATCTCCTCCGCCATGACCTTGCCCGCCGCCTCGGCGAGGGCTTCCTCGGCGAGGTCCTCGTCGGTGTCGAGGCCGTCCAGGTCGTCCAGCGGCTGGTCCAGGCGGACGTGCGCGACCAGGGACTGCAGCGCGCGCAGGGCACCGGAGGCCGTGGAGCCCCAGTTCGAGAAGTAGGAGAACTGCCACCACCACAGGGCCTCGGTCGTGCGGCCCGCGCGGTAGTGGGCCATGCCGTGGCGCAGATCGGCCATGACGTCGGCCAGGTCGTCCGAGATCCGGCAGGCGACCGGCGCCTTGCGCGGCTCGTACGGGTCGAAGACCTCGGAGTAGACGTCGATTGGCTCCAGGAGCGCGGCGAGCTTCTGGCGCAGGTCGTCGACGTCCGGCTCGGGGCCGAGATCAGGCTCGTAGCGCTCGTCGGGGACGATGTCCTCGTGCGCGCCGAGCCGGCCGCCCGCGAGGAGCAGCTGGGAGACCTCGAGGAGCAGGAAGGGGACGGCCGAGTCCGGCTCGTCGCCCTTCGCCACCTCGGCGACCGCGACGAGGAAGGACTCGATCTGGTCCGAGATCTGGACCGCGAAGTCGTCCGGATGGTCCTTGACGGCGTTCAGTGTGGCGTCAGACATCTAGGAGTCGTCTCCCCTCGAAGGCGCGGCCGAGCGTGACCTCGTCCGCGTATTCCAGGTCGCCCCCGACCGGGAGCCCGCTGGCCAGGCGGGTGACCTTGAGGCCCATCGGCTTGATCATGCGGGCGAGGTACGTCGCCGTGGCCTCGCCCTCCAGGTTCGGGTCCGTGGCCAGGATCAGCTCGGTGACCGTGCCGTCGGCGAGACGGGCGAGGAGTTCCCTTATCCGCAGGTCGTCCGGACCGACGCCCTCGATGGGGCTGATCGCCCCGCCGAGCACGTGGTACTTGCCCCGGAACTCGCGGGTCCGCTCGATGGCGACGACGTCCTTGGGCTCCTCGACGACGCAGATGACCGTGAGGTCGCGGCGCGGGTCGCGGCAGATGTTGCACAGCTCCTCCTGCGCCACATTGCCGCAGGTCGCGCAGAAGCGGACCTTCGCCTTGACCTCCATCAGGGCCTGCGCGAGACGCCGTACGTCCGTCGGCTCCGCCTGCAGGATGTGGAAGGCGATCCGCTGCGCGCTCTTGGGACCGACGCCCGGCAGCCTGCCGAGCTCGTCGATGAGGTCCTGGACCACGCCTTCGTACACGGAGTGCCTTCCGACTTCTGCTTGGTGATGCTGTGCCGCTGAGCATGCCAGCCGCTGAGTAGTACGTACGTTAGTTGCGCTGCGGCTTCCTTAGAAGGGAAGCCCCGGGATGCCTCCGCCGCCCAGGCCCTGGGCCAGCGGGCCGAGCTTTTGCTGCTGGAGCGTCTGCGCGTTCTCGTTCGCCGCCTGAACCGCCGCGACAACCAGGTCGGCGAGGGTCTCGGTGTCTTCCGGGTCGACGGCCTTCGGGTCGATGACGAGGCCACGCAGCTCGCCGGAACCGGTCACCGTCGCCTTGACCAGACCGCCGCCGGCCTGGCCCTCGACCTCGGTCAGCGCCAGCTCTTCCTGGGCCTTGGCGAGGTCCTGCTGCATCTTCTGGGCCTGCTGGAGCAGCTGCTGCATATTGGGCTGGCCACCACCGGGAATCACGATCAGCTCCTGTTGCGTCCTGTTTCGACCTGCGTTCCAGGGCGGGGTCTCCGCCCTGGAACGAGCCTACGTGGTCGGGGTGTCGCCCGCTCCGGCACCTTTCGCTGCACTCTTTCGAGTGAGTCGGGCTCGCCGCCTATACCTGATCAAGACCCACTTCCGGGCGGAAATACCGCGAAAACGAGTCCTTGGCCACCCATTGAGCGGTAGGAAGATGCTTTGCACATGAGACCGACCGGCAAATGGGGGGTGGGTGAAGGAGCGGGGCTGGGTGCGTGCAGCTGCAAGGCGGAGGATTGAGGCATGGCGGAGCCATGGTGATTGACGACAACGCCGCAGATGTGCGTGCCCAGCCCCGCGACGCCGCCCCCCATTTGCCGGTCGGTCTACGCCCCATCCGTGACCAGGACCAGTCGTAGGGAGTGCCGGGTGAGCCAGCCGGAGATGCAGCCCGAGGGACCGCCGCAGGAGGAGCGGGGTGCGCGGGGCGAGCGCAGTGACGGCACGGGTGACGCGGTGCGGCCGGGCGACCTGACCGGGCGGACGTTCCCCGTCGGTGACTGGGGCGAGCCCGCCGAGCGGCTCGACGAGCTCTACCGGTGGGTGGAGCGCGGGGCGCTCGACACGGCGAACTGGTACCTCGCCGACCGGGTGTGGAAGCGGCGCTGGGCGCGGGCACTGCGCGGCGGTGCGGTCGCCGGTGCGGTGTCGGGGGCGGTGCTGCCGCTGCTCGATCTGACCGGGGCTCTCGGCGGGGTCGCGCCCTGGGGGTATCTGGCGCTGCTGCTCGCGGTGGCGTGCGTGGCCTGCGACCGGTACTTCGGGCTCACGTCGGGCTGGATAAGGGACGTGGCCACGGCCCAGGCGGTGCAGCGGCGGCTCCAGGTGCTCCAGTTCGACTGGGCGTCGGAGAGCGTGCGGGAGGTGCTCGGCCCGACGGAGGGCACGGCCAGCGAGGCCGCCGAGCGGTGCCTGTCGGTGCTGCGGCGCTTCACGGATGACGTGACGGAGCTGGTGCGGGCGGAGACGGCGGACTGGATGGTGGAGTTTCGCTCGGGTCCGGCGCCGCTGGTGATGCAGTCCTCCGCCACCCCGGGCACCCGCCCCGTGGAACCCCCGCCGGGCCGCTTCCCGCTCCCCCCGGGCGCCCGCCCGAACATGCCCCGCCAGCGCCCGCCCGAGCCGCGCTGACCGCCCCGCCCCGCGTCACGCCTGGGGCGGTGCGAGAGGACGTGGGCGGGGCGCATCTCGGGCACGGGCTCCAGGTCAACTGAAGATGATCATGGAGCCTTGGGCCAGGCTCCGGGTCGCGGCCGCGTGCAGGCCGAGCCAGACGTGGCGTTCGCGGGCGAAGGGGCTGTCGTCCACCGGGGCCGGGGCCGCCGGTTCCTCCAGGGACGTGGGGCCCTTGGGCGGGACCGGGGGCGCCGGTGGGTTGGCCGGGTCTATGCCGATCGACCCGGCCACGTACTCCAGCTCCCGAAGCAGCGCGTGGGAGGAGCCCAGAGGGCCGCCGCCGGCGAGGAGTTCGTCGTTGGACAGCGGGACGGGGAAGTCCACAGGGACGTACGCGCCCGCGTGGTCGTAGTGCCAGACCAGGTGCGACTGCTGGGCCGTCGTCTCGAACATCTCCAGGAGCTGCTCGTAGTCGCCGCCCAGTTCGTCGACCGGTGTGACGGCGAGGCCGCACATCTGGAGGAGGTACGCGCGGCGCAGGAAGTGCAGCGCGTCGTAGTCGAAGCCGGCGACGGGGGCCACGTCACCGGAGAGTCCGGGCATGTACGAGTAGACCGGCACCGGCGGCAGTCCTGCCTCGTGCAACGCCTTGTCGTAGAGCGCGAGTTCCTCGGCGAAGGGGTTGTCGGGGCTGTGGCACAGCACATCGACGAGCGGGACCAGCCACAGGTCACAGGCCAAGGCGACTCCTCCGGTAGGAAAGCCGTAATGAACGGCGGACAGGCAGCGTAATGCGAGGGGAGCCGGTTCAGCTCCCCCTCTGCACATTGCTCAGATCCCAGATCCATACTCCTGCGGTCCACGTTCCGGCCCTGCCGACCAGCTGGTCGACCGTCGCCCGCAGCACCATGTCGTTCTGCTGCGGCGCGAGCACGAGGACGCCGGCGTGCCAGTACGCGAAGTCGCGGCGGGCCTGGGCGCGCCACGCGTCGGTGATCTCGGGGGCGCGGCCCGAGTAGCGGATGTCGCGCAGCAGGTTGGAGGTCCAGCGGGGCGAGGCGCCGTAGATGCCGACGTGATCGGGTCCGTAGGGGCCGTTGAAGTAGCCGCCGGGGAGGCGGAAGCCGAGGCCCGCCTCGGTCTGCCAGTGCAGGGCCTCCGCGTTGCCCGGGTCGGGCAACGGCACCGGCACGAGGCTCTCGCCGGGGCCGACGTACCGCTTCCAGGTGCCGTCGGCGACGAACGCCGGGACATCGGCCCGGTCGACCGCCCGGAGCGGCGCCGGGACGATCGGCACGAGCGCCGCGGCGACCGCCGCGAGCCCGAGGAGCCGGTACGGCACCCGCGCCGCGGCGAGCCGGTCGAGCGCGAGGGCGAGCAGCATCCCGAGCGCGGGCGCGCACACCATCGCGACCCGCGACTCGATGACCGACTCGAACAGGGGCCGGTGGGCGAGCAGCGCCCAGGGCCCCGGCAGCACGACGTCGGTCAGCGGGATGCGGAACTTCGGGCCGAGCGAGAGCAGGGCCGCCGCGACCGCGGTGAACGCGAGCGCCTTCACGGCGGCGCTGCTCCACAGCCGTACGACGATCGCGAAGGCGAGCGCGACGAGCGGCCAGCCGTAGAAGGCGTTCTGCTCGGTCGGATTGACGGCGAGCGTGGCGGCGCGCTCGCGGGAGCCGGCGAGGGAGCGCTCGGAGAAGGAGAGGAGTGCGAGGGGGCTGTTGCCCGCGTTGTCGCCGTGCAGCACGCTCTGGTAGCTCTGCGGGCCGAGGAACTGCCAGTACAGGGGGAAGGCGACGAGCGGCAGGGCGACCGCGGCGGCGATCCCGAGCCCGCGCAGGAGCGGGCGCCAGGCCGCTTTCGCCACGTCCCTGCGCACGACGGCGTAGGCGAGGGCGAACAGCCCCATGCCCATGACGGCGAGCAGCAGCGGCTCCTCGCCGAGGAAGATCTGGTACGTCGCGAAGAGACCGAGGACGGCGCCGTCGCGCACCACGCGCTTGCCCTCGCACAGCCGCAGCGCCCGCTCGATGATCAGCGGGATCACGAAGAGGACGACGAAGTTCGGGTGCGCGTGCGCGTGGCTGATCATCGGGGGCGCGAACGCGGCGAGGAGCGCGCCGGTCGCGGCGGCCCACGGGGTCCGCACGAGCCGTTTCAGGATCAGCCGGTACCAGGCGAACGCGGTGGCGGCGAGGCCGCCCGTCATCGCCACGTTCAGGGCGACGGCGGGGCCGAAGAGCCAGGTCACGGGGGCGAGCGGGACGGACAGGCCCAGCATCGCGGTGTTGGCCATCAGGTTCACGCCGTCCGGGAAGCCCTGGAGCGTCGTGAACAAGGGGTTGTGGAGGTGGCGGACGCTGTCCGCGGTCACCGCGAAGAACCACTCCCACTGGTTCTGGTCCTGGAGGGAGTCGGGGAGGTAGCGGTGGGCGGGCGCCGCCCAGCGGCCCGCGTACAGGGCGACGGACAGGACGAGGAAGAGCGCCGCCACGAGGAGGTGGGCCTTCGGCACCGCCCGCGCCCTGAGCGTCACCAGCTCGGCGAGGACCCGTATGTAGTCGAAGGGGCGGACCTTCGAGCCCGCCTGGTGCGACCACCGCACGGGCACCTCGGCGACCGGCCAGCCGGAGCGGCGGAAGTACATCAGGATCTCTACGTCGATGCCCCAGCCGTCCAGGCGTGCGGCGCCGAACGCGGCGCGGGCCCGGTCGCCGTCGAAGAGCTTGAAGCCGCACTGGGTGTCCCTGATGCCGGGGACACTCGTCGCGCGGATCAGGAAGTTGCCGGTGCGGCCCAGGAGTTCGCGCAGCCGGTGCTGGTGGCGGGCGATCGTCGCGCCCGGCCTTGCCCGGGAGCCGATCGCCGCCGCGTGCCCCTCGCCGAGCGCCTTGTCGAGGGCTTCCAGCTCCTCTATGGGCGCCGCGAGGTCGGCGTCGGTGACCAGGACGCGGCGGCCCCGGGAGGCGAGGACGCCCTGGCGCAGGGCGTGGCCCTTGCCGCGGTTGCGGGGGCTCTGGACGAGCCGGATGCTGGGAGTGCGGCCGGGGCCCTCGGGGGCGGCGGCTGCCGCGCGCTCCGCGATCTCGCGGGTGCGGTCGGTGGAGCCGTCGTCGACGACGACGATCTCCCAGTCACCCCACCGGTTCCCGCCGACCCCGGCGTCCAGGTACGCGGTGACCGCGTCCAGGGTGGGGCCGAGCCGGCGCTCCTCGTTGTACGCGGGGACGACGACGGTGAGGTCCACGACGCCCGCGCGCGCGATGACAGGACGGTCCGTCCGCTCCGTGCTCACCGCGCGGCCAGCCGCTCGACGAGGGCCAGGGAGTCCGCGTTGTACGCGGTGACGATGTCCTGCGCAGCGCGCGCGTCCCGGTTGGCGAGCGCGTCGACGAGGCCGCAGTGCCCGGACCAGAGGTGGCCCCTGAGGTCGTCCACCCGGCGCAGGTACGGGACGGCGCACATCCACGACTGGACACGCAGCCGATGGAAGAAGTCGGAGAGGTACGGGTTCCCGAACAGGGCGCTCAGCTCGCGCCAGAACCGCAGGTCGTAGCCGATCAGCACATTCAGGTCGCCGGCCGTGGCCGCGCGGGCGGCCTCCTCACCGCGGCGGCGGACCCCGGCGAGGGCGGCGGGGGTCGCGTGGTGCGCGTCGGCGTTCGTGACGAGGCCGCGGAAGATACCGTCGGTGACGAGGCTGCGGGCCTCGATCATGCCGCGGTAGTCGGCGAGGGAGTACTCGTGGACCGCGAAGCCGCGGTGCTGGGCGGAGTCCAGGAGACCCTGCCCGGACAGGTCGACCAGGGCCTCGCGGACCGGAGTCGCGGAGACGCCGTACTGCTCGGCGATCTCCTTGACCGTGAACTCCTGCCCCGGTTCGAGCCGCCCCGCGAGGATCTCGTCGCGCAGGGCGTCGGCGATCTGCCGGCGCAGCGTGTTGCGCTGGACGGCAGCTCCGCCGTCGGTTCCGGGCACGTGGTGTCCCTCCCCCGTAGTGCGTCGTCAGCTGGTGAGGCTGTCCTGGTCAGCTGGTCAGCCTACGCACTACGGGGAGTGACGCGGAGTACCTATTTCGCTACACTGTGTAGCCGTCCGCCACGGTCAGCGCTTCGTCGAGAGCGGCGAGGCCCTCCTTGGCCTCGGCCTCCGTGACGTTGCACGGCGGGACCACGTGGGTGCGGTTCATGTTGATGAAGGGCCACAGGCCGTTCTTCTTGGCGGCGGCGCCGAAGGCGGCCATCGGCGCGTTCGCCGCACCGGCCGCGTTGTACGGGGTCAGCGGCTCGCGGCTCTCCCTGTCCTTCACCAGCTCCAGAGCCCAGAACATGCCGAGGCCGCGGACCTCGCCCACCGACGGGTGACGCTCCGCGAGCTCGCGCAGCGCCGGGCCGATCAGCGTCTCGCCGAGGTGGGCGGCGTTCTCGACGACGCGCTCCTCCTCCATGACGTTGATGGTGGCGACGGCCGCGGCGCAGGCCAGCGGGTGCCCGGAGTAGGTGAGGCCGCCCGGGTAGGGGCGCTTGCCGAACGTGTCGGCTATGGCGCCGGAGATGGCGACGCCGCCGAGCGGGACGTAGCCCGAGTTCACGCCCTTGGCGAAGGTCATCAGGTCGGGCACGACGTCGTAGTGGTCCGCGGCGAACCACTTGCCGGTGCGCCCGAAGCCCGCCATGACCTCGTCGAGGATGAAGACGATGCCGTGCCGGTCGCACAGCTCGCGCACGCCCTGGAGGTAGCCGGGCGGCGGCGTCATGATGCCGGCGGTGCCGGGCACGGTCTCCAGGATGATCGCGGCGATCGTGGCCGGGCCCTCGAAGGCGATGGTGTCCTCGAGGTGCTGGAGCGCGCGCTCGCACTCCTGCTGCTCGGTCTGCGAGTAGAACGGGGAGCGGTAGAGGAACGGCGCCCAGAAGTGGACGACGCCCGCCGCGCCCTGGTCGCTCGGCCAGCGGCGCGGGTCGCCGGTCAGGTTGATCGCGGTGGAGGTGGCGCCGTGGTACGAGCGGTAGGCGGAGAGCACCTTGTGGCGGCCCGTGTGCAGCCGGGCCATGCGGGTGGCGTTCTCCACCGCCTCGGCGCCGCCGTTGGTGAAGAAGATCTTGTCCAGGTCGCCGGGGGTCCGCTCGGCGATGAGGCGTGCGGCCTCGGAGCGGGCCTCGACGGCGAACGCGGGCGCGAAGGTCGTGAGTGAGGCGGCCTGCTCCTGGATCGCGGCGACGACCTTCGGGTGCTGGTACCCGATGTTCGTGAAGACGAGGCCGGAGGTGAAGTCGAGGTAGCGGTTGCCGTCGTAGTCCCAGAAGTACGAGCCTTCGGCACCGGCGACGGCGAGCGGGTCGATGAGCTCCTGTGCGGACCAGGAGTGGAACACGTGCGCACGGTCCGCGGCCTTGACGGCGGCGCCGACCTGGGGATTCGGCTGAGGGGTCATGGCCCCGAGGGTAAATGTCCGCATGGTGGAAGACCATCGGCGTCCTGTCTGTGGGACGGCCGCTGACGCGACACAATGTCGCCCTGGCCCGGAGGCACCGCTTTGGGGAACAGCGTCCGCACCGCTTCCTGCCACGGTCCGGCCGCCGGTCCGGGCCGCAGCACGGCGAGCCCGCCGCAGTACTTGGCGGTTCCCCCCACCGTCCCCGCTGTTACGGAACCGTAGACGCCGCCCCGTGCCCAGTGTCACAACCGCCCACTATTCTCGGGATGTTGGTCACACATGGGGGAGGGTGGCGCGACATGGAGAAGCTGGGGGCGGGAGATCCGCAGCGCATCGGTGCGTACCGGCTGCTGGCGCGGCTCGGGGCGGGCGGCATGGGCCAGGTCTATCTGGCGCGCTCGGACCGCGGGCGCACGGTCGCGGTCAAGCTGGTGCGCCAGGAGCTCGCCGAGCAGGAGGAGTTCAGGAACCGGTTCCGGCTCGAGGTGCAGGCCGCGCGGCAGGTCGGCGGGGCATGGACCGCGCCGGTCCTCGACGCGGACACCGAGGCGGACATCCCCTGGGTGGCCACGGGGTACGTGGCGGGGCCCTCGCTCCAGACGGTCGTCTCGCACGACCACGGCGCGCTGCCCGAGCGTTCCGTACGGATCCTCGCGGCGGGCCTCACGCACGCGCTCAAGGACATCCACACCGCGGGCCTCATCCACCGCGACCTGAAGCCGTCGAACGTCCTGGTGACGATCGACGGGCCCCGCGTCATCGACTTCGGCATCGCCCGCGCCCTGGAGACCGTGACGGACGGCGGCCTCACGAGAACGGGTGCCCTGGTGGGCTCGCCCGGCTTCATGGCCCCCGAGCAGGTGCGCGGCGACCGGATCACCCCGGCCTGCGACGTGTTCTGCCTCGGCTCGGTCCTCGCCTACGCGGCGACGGGCGAGCTGCCGTTCGGCACGGCCAACAGCGGGGTGCACGCCCTGATGTTCCGTATCGCCCAGGAGGAACCCGACCTCGCCGCGCTCCCGGAGGGCCTCCAGGAGCTCGTGGGGGACTGTCTGCGCAAGGACCCCGCGGCCCGCCCGACCCTGGACCAGCTCCTGGAGCGGACCGGCGCCGAGGACACGCTCGGCGACGGCGGACGCACGCGTGACCCGTGGCTGCCGGGGGCGCTCGTGGCCCAACTGGGGCGGCACGCCGTGCAGTTGCTGGACAACGAGGACCCTGACGGCCCGACCGGGGCGACCTCCGGGGAGCCGCCCGGCCTCGACAAGGAGAAGCCCCCGCCGGCCGGAACCGGAGACGGCGGCGACGGCGGCAGTGGCGGTGGCGGTGGCGGTGGCGGTGAGACCACCCCTCCCCCGCCCGGCACGCCCGGCGCCACCCCCGTCAACCACCTGCCGACGATGGTCTCCCCCTCCGGCCCGCCCGCCCCCGCGCTCCCGCCGGCGCCGCCGCCCGCCTCCGCCGCCTACGGGTATCCGCACCCCCACCCCCAGGCACCCGTCTACGGCTACCCGCAGCAGGGCGGCTGGGGCGGGACGCCGCCCTACGGCCCCGGCTCCACACCCCCGTACGGCCCGGCTGTCGTCCCCATCGGCGCGCCTCAGCCGGAGCCGCGCCGCAGCGGGCGCTCCACGGCGGCGCTGATCGTGGTGGCGCTCGTCGTGGCGCTCGGCGCGGGCGGATCGGTGTACGCGCTGATGAAGGACGACGGCAAGACGGCCTCCCAGAGCGACGATCCCAAGCAGCCGACGTCCGGCGCGCCCACGAGTCAGGGACCGACGACGGGCGGGCCCAGCTCGCAGGACCCCGGGACATCGCAGCCGCCCAGCTCCTCCGAACCGCCCGCCGGCGGGGACGTGCCCACCGAGTTCCTCGGCACCTGGACCGCCTCGATCGACAACGGCACGGGCCACAACACCCGCCGTCTGAGCATCCAGCAGGGCAGCCCCGGGGACACGGTCCTGTCGATGACGGCGGACGGCCCGCTCCAGGGCGGCGGCACGTACCACTGCGTGTTCCAGGGCACGCTGGTGTCGGCGTCCGGCGGGACGCTGCGCATCAGCGCCACGGACGTCGTCTCGGGCCCCTCCGGTTCGTGCAGTCCGGGCAAGCCGAGCTCGGTCGAGGTGCTCCCGTCGGGCGAGCTGCGCCGCACGATGAACAACGGCGACGAGCTGACGTACAGCAAGGGGTGACGGGCGCACTCCGCCCTGAAGTCGGCCTGTGGACAGGCAAGTTGAGCGCTCCGGCGAGGTCCGGGGTGAACGCGTGGCGAACAGCGGTCGACACCTCGGCCGCCGTCCGCCGTGCCGCCGCACGAGCCCCTACGGTGACTCCACCGTCAGGTTCCGGGGGGAGTACACCATGGGCTGGCTCAAGGACGCACAGAACCTCGTCGCCATCGCCACGACGGTGCTGTCCATCGCCGCGTCACTGGCCCTGTGGTACGTCGAGCGGCGCAAGCAGCACAGCAAGCGGATCGGCCATCGCATCCAGATGGACATCCCGCTCAGCCGCGCCATCTCGGAGGACCTGCCGGGCCCGGACGGCCTGATCCGGCGCCGCGACATCACCGAGGACACCACCCTGGTCCTCCTGCGGATCGAGAACGACGGCGCGGCCACGATCACCGACGGCGACTACATCTCGGATCCCAAGGGCCTGACCGTGACGTTCGCCGGGCGTCGCATCACCGACGCGTATCCGGTGCAGCCCGCCCTCACCTCGAACACCGCCCGGCAGATACGGCTCGACTCGCCGCCCGTCTACACGCCCGGCGAGAACAGCCTCCTCCTGCCGCCCGTCGCCCTCAACAGCGGCGACTACTACAAGCTCCTCGTGATGCTCCGCGGCGGCGGCGCGGGCACCCAGGTGGACATCGAGGGCCGCCTCAACGACGGCACCGTCCACCCCAACCAGGGCGCCCACCCGGACGACAAGCCGCCCCTGTTCAGCGCGCTCGGCCGCTGGACCGTCTCAATCCTCGGCACCGGCATGGCGATCCTGCTGGTCCTCGCCACCTTGCCGGACCCGGTCCCCCAGCCCCGCGGCTGCGCCTCGGGTTCGCTCACCCTCACCGGGTCCTCCGCGTTCCGGCCCGCGATGGAGGCGCTGCGCGACGCGTACACGCGCGACTGCGACGACGCGAAGATCACCGTGGCGACCAGCTCGAGCGGCACCGGCGTCCGCCAGCTCCTGGAGTCCGACCCCTCGGACACGGCGGGCGACCACTCCAGTGTCATGGCCTTCTCCGACGGCCCGACCTCCGAGAGCGACCCCGAGGGCAAACTGCACGACGAGAAGGTCGCCGCGATGGCGTTCGCCCTGGTCGTCAACGACGCCGTGGTCGTCGACGGCAAGCCGCTCACCGACCTCACCGTCTCCCAGGTCCGCCGGCTCTATCTCGGCGACATCACCAACTGGAAGGACGTGGGCGGGCCCGACCTGCCCGTGCGCACCGTCCGCAGGACCGGCAGCTCCGGCACGCGCGGTGCCTTCGAGGCCCGCGTCCTCGGCCGCCCCGACTCCTTCTCGACGTCGTCGCGCGACTGCCGCACCAAGGACCTGCTGCCCACCTCGAAGGTCCTGCGCTGCGAGGAGCACAACACGCCCGATCTCCTCGACCGGGTCGCGCAGGTCGACGGCACGATCGGCTACGCGGCCCCGCCCGAGGGCACCCCGCGCAAGGGCTCCCACACCCTGAAGCTGAACGGCCTCGGCCCCTCCGGCAAGAACATCACGAAGGGCTACCCCTTCCACGCCGTGGAGTACGCGTACACGATCGGCAACCCCGAGGACGGCTCCCTGGCCGACAGCTTCCTCGACTTCCTCACCCAGGGCGCCGCCAACCGCGTCATCGCCCGCGCCGGGCACCTGTCCTGCACCTCCCCCGACGGCTCCGCGGCCTGCCGCGGCTGAGCCACCGCTCCGTGCACCGACGCAGGCGCCCCCGCCTGGCTCCGTCGAGCCGGGCGGGGGCGCCTGATGTTCCGGGGCGCGGGGCCTACAGGAACGAGTTGACCTCGATGGTCTCGGTGCGGCCGGGGCCGACGCCGATCGCGGAGATCGGGGCGCCCGACATCTCCTCCAGGGCCTTCACGTACGCCTGCGCGTTCTTCGGCAGGTCGGCGAAGGTCTTGGCCTTGGTGATGTCCTCGGACCAGCCCGGCAGGTACTCGTAGACCGGCTTCGCGTGGTGGAAGTCGGACTGCGAGTACGGGAGCTCCTCGACGCGCTTGCCGTCGATCTCGTAGGCGACGCAGACCGGGATCTGCTCCCAGCCCGTGAGCACGTCCAGCTTGGTGAGGAAGAAGTCCGTCAGGCCGTTCACACGGGTCGCGTACCGGGCGATGACCGCGTCGAACCAGCCGCAGCGCCGGTCACGGCCGGTGGTGACACCGCGCTCGCCGCCGATGCGGCGCAGCGCCTCGCCGTCCTCGTCGAACAGCTCGGTCGGGAACGGGCCCGCGCCGACACGGGTCGTGTACGCCTTGAGGATGCCGATGACGCGGCTGATCTTCGTCGGGCCGACGCCCGCACCCGTGCAGGCGCCGCCCGCGGTCGGGTTCGACGACGTCACGAAGGGATACGTGCCGTGGTCGATGTCGAGCAGCGTGCCCTGGCCGCCCTCGAAGAGGACGACCTTGTCGTCGTCGAGCGCCTTGTTCAGGATCAGGGTGGTGTCGGCGACGTAGCCCTTGATCTGCTCCGCGTAGCCGAGCAGCTCCTCGACGACCTGCTCCGCCTCGATGGCGCGCCGGTTGAAGACCTTGGTGAGGAGCTGGTTCTTGCCCTCGAGCGCCGCTTCGACCTTCTGGGTGAGGATCGACTCGTCGTAGAGGTCCTGGACGCGGATGCCGACGCGGTTGATCTTGTCCGCGTAGGTCGGGCCGATGCCGCGGCCGGTGGTGCCGATCTTGCGCTTGCCGAGGAAGCGTTCCGTCACCTTGTCGACGGTCACGTTGTACGGCGTGATGATGTGCGCGTTACCGCTGAGCAGCAGCTTCGACGTGTCGACGCCGCGCTCGTTCAGTCCACTCAGCTCGGAGAGCAGGACCGACGGATCGACGACGACACCGTTTCCGATGACCGGCGTGCACTCCGGCGAGAGGATCCCGGAAGGGAGGAGGTGGAGCGCATACTTCTGGTCGCCTACGACGACCGTGTGACCGGCGTTGTTGCCGCCCTGGTAGCGCACCACATAGTCCACGGATCCACCGAGCAGGTCGGTGGCCTTTCCCTTGCCTTCGTCACCCCACTGAGCACCGAGCAGCACAAGTGCGGGCACAGGCGTACACCCCTTCCGGGCGGGGCAAGACCAAGGTCAGGGGCCGTAGCCGCCTGTATGGGTGTGCCTTGGTGTGCCCCGGAATAGACGAAGCCCCTGGCGCAATAGCGCAAGGGGCTCTTGCACCAAGATGCTACCCGAGGAAGCGAGGCAGGACCGAGGTGGCGGCTTTTGACCAGCTACTGGTAGTCGTCGATCCGGTCGCCCGGCGTGCGGACGGCGAGTCGGTACGCATCGCGAAGGACGTTCTCGGCGCCGGTGCGACGGTGAAGGTGTGTCTGCCGGACGGGCCGGAGGAATTCGCGAAAGCGCTGGTCAGAAGGGGTTCCCGGCGGCCGGTGGTGATCGGGGACGACCGGGCGCTGCTGCGCGCGGTGGCTCTGCTGCACCGCGAGCGCGAGCTGGCGGGTTCCGTTCTCTCGTTCGTCCCGGTCGGGGAGAGTCTTTCGCTGGCGCGCTCTCTCGGTGTGCCGACCGGGGCGGTGGCGGCGGCGCGGGCGGCCCTGGAGGGCGTCGAGCGGCGGCTCGATCTGCTCGTCGACGACTCCGACGGCGTGGTTCTCGGGAATCTGCGGATCCCGCCCGTGGCGCACCCGGGTGCGCTGGGCTCCGACCCCGCGCACCACTGGCTGCGTACCTGCCAGTCCCTCGTCCGCACGCTGGCGGCGCGCCCGCCGCGCGCGACGGCGCTCGCCCCGGGGCCGCAGCGGCTGCGGGTCGAGGCGGACGGGGTGACGCTCGTCGATCTGGACCGGCCGGTCGAGGGCGTGAGCGTGGCCCCCGACGCGGCGGGCCGGGCCAGCGTCGAGGTCAGGCCGTCCTCGGTGGGCGCGGAGGCGGGGCCTTTGCGGGTCCTCGCGCACACGGTGACGGTGTCGGGCCCGGACTTCCGCTACCGCGCGGACCAGGTGGTGGCCGGCCCCGTACGCACCCGCACGTGGACGGTACGGGCGGGTGCGTGGGGGCTGACCTTGCCCAAGTGACGCGGCCGGTCAGTTCGACAGGTCCCGGCGGCGCAGGCCCGTCAGGCCCGCCGCGACGAGGACCACCGCGATCGCCGTCAGGGTCAGGACCGGGGTCCAGGCCATCTCGCCGCCCGGCAGCTTCGGCAGATGGCCGAACGGGGAGAGGTTCATGACCGACTGCGGGAGGTCGAACGCCGGGCCGATCCAGCCGATCAGGAGCGCGATGCCCGCGACGGCCCAGGCCGCCACCGCCGCCCTCGGGAACACCCCGAACAGCAGCACCGCGAGGCCCCCGATGACCCAGATCGCGGCCACCTGCGTGAGACAGGCGCCCAGGACGGGGCCGAAGCTCTTCCCGTAGCCGATCCCGAGGCCGAGGCCGCCGATCACCATGATCAGCGCGGCCCCGCCGAACGCGATGACCAGATGGCCCGCCGCCCACCGCAGCCGGCCCACCGCCGCCGCGAGGACCGGCTCGGCGCGCTGCGAGGTCTCCTCGCCGCTGAGGCGGAGGACCGACGAGACGATGTAGAGCGCGGCGACCATGCCGAGCATGCCGACCATCGTGGCGAGGAACGCGTCCGTGACACCGGACTGGCCGCCCATCCGCTCGATGATGTCGCGCGTCTTCTGGTTGTCGCCGACGAGATCGGTCGCGCCCTGCGTCATCCCGCCGAACGCGACTCCGGCGACGACGAACCCGGCGCTCCACCCGAACACGGTGCCGCGCTGGAGCCGCCAGGCGAGCGCGCCCGCCGTGCCGAGCCGGCCCTCGGCGGGTCCGGGGCGGCTCGGCAGGAAGCTCATCCCGATGTCGCGCCGCCCCGCGAGCCCGTACGCGACCACGCCCTGTGCGGCGACGCCCGCCACGAACAGGAGCAGCACCCACCAGCGCTCGCCGGCGAACGCCCGCGTGTTCTCCAGCCACCCGAGCGGCGACAGCCACGTCAGGACCGACGAGCCCTCCGCCGTACCGGAGTCCCCGGCCGCGCGCAGGACGAACGCCAGGCCGAGCACCGCCGACGTGAGGCCCTTGGCGAGGCGCGCGCTCTCCGTGAGCTGCGCGACGATCGCCGCCATCGTGGCGAACACCATGCCGGTCGCCGCGATCGCGAGCCCCAACGCCAGTGCCCCGCCGCTCCCTTGGGAGGCGAGACCGCCCGTGATGAGCAGGGCGGTGGCCGCGTTGGCGACGAGCGCCGCGAGCAGCGCGGCGGTCAGCGGGGCACGCCGCCCCACCATCGCCGACGACACCATCTCCTGCCGCCCGCTCTCCTCCTCGTCACGGGTGTGCCGTACGACGATGAGCAGGCTCATGATGGCGGCGAGCAGCCCGCCGTAGACGCCGATGCGCCACGCGGTGAGTCCGCCGATCGAGTCGGCGAACACCGGACCGTACAGGGCGCGCATCGAGCTGTTCGTGACCATCGACTGCGCGATGTCGGCGCGCTCGGCGGCGGTGCTGTACACGCTCTTCAGCGAGCCCGGCATCGACAGGACCATCATGAGGACGACGGCGACCCAGACGGGGATCATGACGCGGTCTCGGCGCAGCGCGAGCCTCAACAGGGTTCCGGTGCCCGCGAGTTGGCGCGCCCCGGCGGTGCGGGGGACGAACCGCGCGTCGGCCACGGCGGCGGTCATCGCGACATCGCCCCTTCGGCGGTGGCACCGGCGGCGTCGGACCCGTCTGCACCGTCGTCCTGGTAGTGCCGCAGGAACAGCTCCTCCAGTGTGGGCGGGGTGCTGGCGAGCGACCGTACGCCGGAGCCGGTGAGCGAGCGGAGCACCGCGTCGAGCTTGTCGCTGTCGACCTGGAGCTTGACGCGCAGGCCCTGGACGTCCAGGTCGTGCACGCCGGGGAGCTGGGCGAGTCCGTCGGGCGCGGAGGCCAGTTCGGCGGTGACGCTGGTGCGGGTCAGGTGCCGCAGCTCGCTGAGCGAGCCGGTCTCGACCGTGCGGCCCTTGCGGATGATGCTGATCCGGTCGCAGAGCGACTCGACCTCGCTGAGGATGTGCGACGACAGCAGCACGGTCTGGCCCCGCTCGCGGGCGGACTCCTTGACGTACTCCTGGAAGACCTCCTCCATCAGCGGGTCGAGGCCGGAGGTCGGCTCGTCGAGGATGAGGACGTCGACGTCGGACGCGAACGCGGCGACCAGGGCGACCTTCTGCCGGTTGCCCTTGGAGTAGGTGCGGCCCTTCTTGGTCGGGTCGAGCTCGAACCGCTCGATCAGGTCCGCCCGGCGCGTCTTGTCGAGGCCTCCGCGCAGGCGCCCGTAGAGGTCGATCACCTCGCCGCCGCTGAGGTTGCGCCAGAGCGTGACGTCGCCGGGGACGTACGCGACCTTGCGGTGCAGTTCCACCGCGTCGGCCCAGGGGTCGCCCCCGAGCAGCTGCACCGCGCCGGAGTCGGCGCGCAGCAGGCCGAGCAGGACGCGGATGGTCGTGGACTTGCCGGAGCCGTTGGGCCCGAGGAAGCCGTGGACCTCACCGGTCTCGACATCCAGGTCGAGGCCGTCGAGCGCATGCGTCTTGCCGAACGACTTGTGCAGTCCGGAGACGGTCATTGCCTTCGTCATGTTTCGGAACGTACGCTACTTTCACAAACTTGTGAAGTTAAGGAAGCGTATAAACTTGAGGCTGCACGTCACCCAGGGGAGATGATCGGGACATGAGCGCGACGAAGGACGGCGACGGCGCCACCGGGGCGGACCAGGACGGAGCCGACGCGGCGGTGTCACGCTTCGTGGAGCGGTTCGCCGCGGAGATGACCGAGGCCAGGATGCAGCGGATGGCCGCCCGCGTCTTCGCCTCGCTGCTCGCCTCCGACGAGAGCGCGCTGACCTCCGCCGAGCTCTCCGAACGACTGCAGATCAGTCCGGCGGCGGTGTCCGGGGCCGTGCGCTATCTGACACAGGCGGGCATGGTCGGCCGCGAGCGGGAGCCCGGCTCGCGCCGCGACCGCTACCGGCTGCACAACGACCTGTGGTTCGAGACGTTCACCCGCCGCGACCAGCTCCTCGCGCGCTGGGAGAGGGTCCTGCGCGACGGGGTGGAATCACTGGGCCCGGACAGCCCCGCGGGCCTGCGCATCGCCGAGACGGCGGCGTTCATGGAGTTCCTGGACGGCGAGCTGAAGGGCCTGATGAAGCGGTGGCACGCACACCGCGAGACGCTCGACCTCGGCCCCCGGACCTGACGTCCCCTACGCGGGCCTGACCAGCCGCGCCTCGTACGCGAAGACCGCCGCCTGGGTGCGGTCCCGCAGGCCCAGCTTTACGAGGACCCGGCTGACATGGGTCTTGATGGTCGATTCCGCGACGACGAGCCGTTCGGCGATCTCCGCGTTCGACAGGCCCTGGGCGATCAGGACCAGCACCTCCGTCTCGCGCTCCGTCAGCTCGCCGAACGCCCCCGGGTTCGCCACCGCCGGCAGCTTCGGGATCTCGGAGAGCTTGGAGAACTCCGTGATCAGGCGGCGGGTGACCGAGGGGGCGAGGAGCGCCTCGCCCTGGGCCACCACCCTTACGCCGTCGGCCAGCTGGCGGGCCGAGGCGTCCTTGAGGAGGAAGCCTGAGGCGCCCGCGCGCAGCGCCTGGTAGACGTACTCGTCGAGGTCGAAGGTGGTCAGGACGAGCACCTTGGCGCTGCGGTCCATGGCGGCGATCTCGCGGGTGGCCTCGATGCCGTTCAGCTCCGGCATGCGGATGTCCATGAGGACGACGTCCGGGGAGAGTTCACGGACCCGGGCGATGGCCTCGCGGCCGTTGACGGCCTCGCCGACGACCTCGATGTCGGGCATCGCGTTGAGCAGCACCGAGAAGCCCTCGCGGACCATCATCTGGTCGTCGGCGATCAGTACGCGGATGGTCATGCGGGATCCCCCGACCGGTCCGTCGCCGTCGTCGGCTGCGGCGCGGGCTCCGGCTCCGGTGTCGCCACCGGCACGAACGCCGCCACCTCGTAGCCGCCGTCCGCCGTCGGGCCCGCCGTCATCTCGCCGCTCAGCATCGCGATGCGCTCCCGCATGCCGGTGATCCCGTGGCCCGCGCCCGGCGAGGGCTTGACCAAACCGGTCGGCGGGCCGTTCACGATGCGCAGGCCGAGCCCTCCGAGGACGTACGACACCTCGACGCGCGCCTCGGCGCCGGGCGCGTGCCGCAGCGCGTTGCTCAGCGCCTCCTGCACGATGCGGTACGCCGACAGCTCGACGCCCTGCGGCAGGTCACGGACCGCGCCGGTGACCGTCTGCCCGACCCGGAGCCCGGCCTCCCGCACGTTCTCCAGGAGCCGGCCGAGGTCCGCGAGCGTGGGCTGCGGGGCATCGGGCGCCTCGTAATCCTCGGCCCGTACGACGCCCAGAACCCGGCGCAGCTCGGTGAGCGCCGCCACCGCGTTCTCGCGGATCGTGACGAAGGCCTGCTCCAGCTCCGGCGGCGGGTTCTCCACGCGGTACGGCGCGGCCTCCGCCTGGATCGCGACGACCGACATGTGGTGCGCGACGACGTCGTGCAGCTCGCGGGCGATGTTCGTGCGCTCCTCCAGGAGCGTGCGCTTGTCCCGCTCCACGGCCGTGACCTGGCGCTGCGCGGTCATCTCCACCCTTGCCTCGCGCCTGACGTGCACCGACGTGGTGACGAGGAGGGCGAGCGCGGAGACGAAGAGCATCGGCGCGGTGTCCGATTCCAGGCTGTACCAGAAGACCGACGCGAAGAAGCCGAAGGCGGCCGTGACCGCCCACATCCAGGCCGCCGTGCGGGGCCTGGTCCGGGCCGCGACCACCGTCATCACGACCACGTGCGCGAAGAAGCCGGCGGGCGCCCAGGGAGCGCCGAGCCCGTCCCCTCCGAGCACCGCGACGAACGGCGTCGCCACGAGGGATATCCACCAGGCGCCGACCGGCCTGAGCAGCGTCATCGCCACGGCGAGGGCCGGGACGAGCCCGGACAGCGCGTGGTACACGCCGCCCATCGAGTCGCCGACGGCGAATGCGATCAGCAGCGTGAACAGGGCGGCGCCCAGGACCACGGCGTGCGGAGTCCATACCGCGTAGCGGCGCAGCCGCTCCGGCAGCCACCCGATCAGCGGGCCGTCCGGGGACCACGGCGGCAGCGGACGGTAGGCGAAGGGATCCTTGAACAGGTCCTGCCGCAGGCCGCTCAGCGCGTCGGCGGCGAGACGGTACTCGGGGCTGCGGGTCTTGGCCCCCGCCGGCATGGTCTGGGTCTGGGTCTCGGTCACGTACAGACCGTAAGCGGCGGCCCGCCCCGAAGGCGTCCCACGGGAGGAGGGTCCTGGGCCCTCCGTCGCAGGTACTACACGCTCCCGCCAGGGCCCGCCCGGCTCGGCAGGCCGGCCGGCGCCGTCACCACGCCAGCTGGGCGATCTCCTCCGCCACCACGGCGCACGCGTCCGCGGCGGGGTCGATCAGCGGGAAGTGGCCGACGTCCTCCAGGAGCGTGAGCCCCACGACCTCGCCCGCCTTCGCCGCCGCGTCCGCGTATGCCTCCGCGACCGCGTACGGCACCGTCGTGTCCGTCCGTCCCTGCACCAGCGTCGTCGCGATGCCCGTAGGCAGCAGCGCGGCGGGGTCGGCGTACGGCAGGCGCTTCTCGAACACGGCCTCGCCGCCCAGGAATTGGGCGGGTGCGCCGGAGCAGACGTCGAGGTCGCGGGCCGTCACGAAGTCGGCGATCGGGGCGAGCGCGACGACGCCGCGCAGCGGTGCGGGGGCGGCGGTGCGCCAGGGCGCGTCCTCGGGCAGCAGATGGCGCGCGGCGGCCCACAGGGCGAGCTGTCCGCCGGCCGAGTGCCCCACGACGACGGTGCGCCGCGGGTCACCCTGCGGCAGCACTTCCCGTACGAGGCCGGGGAGGGCGTCGAGGGCGGCGGCGATGTCGTCGAACGTCTCCGGCCAGCGCCCCGCCACCGGAGCGGTACCGCCCTGCTGGGGCAGTGAACTGCCGCGCCGGTACTCGATGTTGGCGACCGCGAAGCCGCGCCGCGCGAGGAAGTCGGCGAACGGCGTGAGGTGCTGCCGGTCGTAGGGCGCGCGCCACGCGCCGCCGTGGAGGAGCACCACCAGGGGCGCGGATTCCGCGCCGTCGCGGGGCGCGTAGAAGTCGGCGACCTGGTCCGGGTGATCCCCGTACGTGGCGGTGACGTCTGGCGGGACCACGGGGTGCGAGAAGGCCGATGCCTCTTCGGCCTCGTCGCGGGCGGCGGCGTCCTCCGGCATGCTCCAACCTCTCAGCGTCACGGCGGAATGGGAGTATGCGGACGCTACCAGGCCGGTGACGTGGGCGGACACACACCGTAACCGGACAAACGGTTCCCCTGTGCCGTTACCCTGGGCCGTATGCCCGAACAAGCAGAGCACGGGACCGCCCCTTCGGCCTCCGGCACCGTGCAGGCGGAGCCCGGCACCGTCCGTCCCGGCGGGCGCACGGCGCGGGTGCGCGCCGCCGTCCTCGACGCCGCCGGTGACGTGCTCGCCGAACAGGGCTTCGCCCATCTCGACCTGGCGGACGTCGCGCGGCGCGCGGAGGTCGGCAAGACGACGGTGTACCGGCGCTGGGGCTCGGTCACGGGGCTCGTCGCCGATCTGCTCGCCGACATGGCCGAGCAGTCGCTGCCGCGCACCGACACCGGGACCCTGCGCGGCGACCTGCGGGCCAACGCCCGCCTGGTGCGCCACACGCTGGCCGACCCCCGCCAGGGCGCCCTGTTCCGGGCCGTCATCGCCGCCGCGACCTGCGACGAAAAGACGTCGGCTGCGCTGCGCCGCTTCTACGAGGTACGGGTCGCCGAGTGGGCTCCGTGCGTGGAACAGGCCGTGCGGCGCGGCGAGTTGAGGCCCGGCACGGACGCGGCGGCCGTCGTGCGGGCCGTGTCCGCGCCCCTGTACTACCAGCTCCTGACGGCCGGATCCGCGCCGACCGAAGCCGACGCGGACCAGGCCGCCGACGCCGCCGTCGCGGCGGCGGAAGCGGGCGTCTACTCCGCCACGGCCGCCAGCTGATCCGCGAGGACCCGTGCGGCCCGCTCCACCTCGGCGAACCCGAGATACAGCGGGGTGAAGCCGAACCGCAGCACGTCCGGCGCGCGGAAGTCACCGACCACACCCACCGCGATCAGCCGCTCCATGACGGCCCCGGCGTCGTCGGCGCGCAGCGCCACCTGGCTGCCGCGCTCGGCGTGCGCCGCCGGTGTCACCGACTCGACCCGCCCCGCGGGCACATACGCCTCGACGCACTCCAGGAAGAAGTCCGTCAGGGCGAGCGACTTGGCGCGCACCGCGTCGACCGGCACCCCGTCCCAGACGTCGAGCGCCGCCTCCAGGGCGAGCATGGACAGGATGTCGGGGGTGCCGACCCTGCCCCGCACCGGCCCGTCCCCGGCCTCGTACGAGGGCCGCATCCCGAACGGCTCGGCGTGCGAGTTCCACCCCGGCAGCGGTGAGTCGAAACGGCTCTGCAGATCACTGCGCACATACAGGTACGCGGGTGAACCCGGGCCGCCGTTCAGGTACTTGTAGGTGCAGCCGACCGCGAGGTCGACCCCGTGCTCGTCGAGCCCGACCGGCAGCGCGCCCGCACTGTGGCACAGGTCCCAGACGGACACGGCGCCCGCCGCGCGCACCGCGGCGGTCAGCGCGGGCAGGTCGTGCAGACGGCCCGTGCGGTAGTCGACGTGGTTGAGGAGCACCGCGGCCGTACGGTCGCCGAGCGCGCCCGGGACCTCCGCCGGAGTCAGCGGACGCAGCGTGCAGCCCGTCATACGGGCTGCGGACTCGGCGATGTACCCGTCGGTGGGGAACGTCGTCGCGTCGACGAGGATCTCGTCGCGCCCCTCACCGGCCAGGCGCACCGCGCCCACCAGCGCCTTGAACACATTGACGCTGGTCGAGTCGCCGACGACGATCTGTCCCCCGGCCGCGCCGACGAGGGGCGCGATCCGGTCGCCGATCCGCTCCGGCGCCGTCCACCAGCCCGACTCGGTCCAGGAACGGATGCGCAGCTCGCCCCACTGCCGGCGCACGACGTCCTCGACGCGCCCCGGCACATGCGCGGGGAGCGCGCCGAGCGAGTTGCCGTCGAGGTACACGGTGTCGTCCAGGACGAACCGCTCGCGCAGCTTGCCCAGCTCGTCGGCGGTGTCCAGCTCCAGCGCCTTACCGGCAAGCGCAGTGACGTCAGACATGGGACCTCGCTGTCCACAGCTCGGGGAACACGTTCTTCTGCGCGCGCTTCTCCAGCCAGGCCACGCCCGCGGAGCCGCCCGTGCCCGTCTTGGCGCCCATCGCCCTGCGGGTCGCCACCAGATGGTCGTTGCGCCATCGCCACACCAGCTCGGCGACGTCGGTGAGGGCCTCGCCGAGGCGGGCGAGCTCGTCGCCCTCGTCACCGGCGTACAGCGCGGTCCACACGGCCTCGACCTCGGGGGACGGCTCGTACCTCTGCGCCACGTCCCGCTTGAGCACGGCCTCGGGGACGGCGTGGCCGCGGCGCGCGAGCAGCCGCAGCACCTCGTCGTACAGGCTCGGCTCCTCCAGGGCCTTCTCCAGCTCCGCGTACACGCGCGGCGCGCCCCGGTGCGGGACGAGCATGGAGGAGGACTTCTCGCCGAGCAGGAACTCCATACGCCGGTACATCGCCGACTGGAACCCGGAGCCTTCGCCGAGGGCGGCCCGGTAGGAGTTGAACTGCGCGGGGGTCAGCTGGCCGAGCGGGCGCCACGACGCGTTCAGCGCGTCCAGCTCGCGCACGGAGCGCTTCAGGGCGGCCACCGCGGTCGGCACGTCGTCGCCGCGCAGGGCCCGCGACGCGGTCTCCCACTCGTGGACGATGACCGTGAACCACAGCTCCATCACCTGGGTCGTGACCAGGAAGACCATCTCTCCGGGGTCGTCGGAGCGGGTGTGCTGGAGGTGGGTGAGGACGTCGGCCTGGACGTAGTCCTCGTAAGGGGTGGTTCCCGCAAAGTCGAGATACGGCGTCTCTGGCTCGTTCGACTCGTGAGCCTCGTGGGACATCGCTGTCTCCTTGAACGTACTCCGGGTAGCGGTCCGCCCCTGCCGAATTCCGGCACGGGGGCCCCGGTCCCCACGGGCATCCTCCGCAATCGTCCCCCGAAACGGCAAGGCCCGCCCGGTCACATCGTCACGGGCGGGCCTGCTGAGGTGCGGGAATCTAGCCCAGGGTCTGGGCCGCGGCGGGCGAGGAGTCCTTGAGGAACTGCGCGCAGCGCTCGTACTCCGCCTGCTCGCCGATGGACTGCGCGGCGCGCGCGAGGGCGTGCAGGGCACGCAGGAAGCCGCGGTTCGGCTCGTGCTCCCACGGCACCGGGCCGTGGCCCTTCCAGCCCGCGCGGCGCAGGGAGTCCAGGCCGCGGTGGTAGCCGGTACGGGCGTACGCGTACGACTCGACGACGCTGCCGCGCTCGTACGCCTCGTCTGCGAGACGCGCCCAGGCGAGGGAGGAGGTCGGGTACTTCGCGGCGACGTCGGCGGGCGCCGTGCCGCTCGCGAGCAGCTCGCGCGGCTCCGGATCGTCGGGCAGCTCGGTCGGGGGCGGTCCCCCGAGAAGGTTCTCGTGAAGGCTCATGGGTTCCAGTCTGCGCCATGACCGGCGGTGCCTTCCACGCCGGTGATCGCGAGCCCGTCCCACTGGACGCACCACGTGCCGCGCCGGTCGACCCGGGTGTCGAAGTCGTAGCGCACACATCTCCCTCGGGGTACGCCGGAGGCCCGGCACCCCAGGAGGGATGCCGGGCTCCGGTGACCAGCCTCGTACTACTTGAGCTTCGTGCCCGTGGAGCGCAGGTTCGCGCAGGCCTCGGAGACGCGCTTGGCCATGCCCGCCTCGGCGGACTTGCCCCAGGTGCGCGGGTCGTACTGCGACTTCACGCCGACCTCGCCGTCGACCTTCAGGACGCCGTCGTAGTGGCGGAACATGTGGTCCGCCACCGGACGCGTGAAGGCGTACTGGGTGTCGGTGTCGAGGTTCATCTTCACGACGCCGTTCTCCAGCGCGGTCGCGATCTCCTGCTCGGTGGAGCCGGAGCCGCCGTGGAAGACGAAGTCGAACGGCTGCGACCCGGCCGTCTTGCCGTACTTGGCGCCGACGCCCTCCTGGAGGTCCTTGAGGAGCTCCGGACGCAGGACGACGTTGCCCGGCTTGTACACGCCGTGCACGTTGCCGAAGGACGCGGCGAGCAGGTAGCGGCCCTTCTCGCCCAGGCCCAGGGCCTCGGCGGTGCGGATCGCGTCGTCGACGGTCGTGTACAGCTCGTCGTTGATCTCGTGGCTGACGCCGTCCTCCTCGCCGCCGGTCGGGGTGATCTCGACCTCGAGGATGATCTTCGCGGCGGCGGCCTTCGCGAGCAGCTCCTGGCCGATGGCCAGGTTGTCGGCGAGGGTCTCCGCGGAGCCGTCCCACATGTGGGACTGGAACAGCGGGTTGCGGCCGGCCTTGACGCGCTCGGCGGAGATGTCGAGCAGCGGACGCACATAGCCGTCCAGCTTGCCCTTGGGGCAGTGGTCGGTGTGCAGCGCGACGGTGACGTCGTACTTCTCGGCGATGATGTGCGCGTACTCGGCGAGGGCCACGGCGCCCGTCACCATGTCCTTGTTGTACTGGCCGCCCAGGAACTCCGCACCGCCGGTGGAGATCTGGATGATGCCGTCGCTCTCGGCCTCCGCGAAGCCGCGCAGCGCAGCGTTCAGGGTCTGCGAGGAGGTCACGTTGATGGCCGGGTAGGCGAACTTGCCGGCCTTCGCCCGGTCCAGCATCTCGGCGTAGACCTCGGGGGTTGCGATGGGCATGTGTCCGCTCCTTGGGATGTGCGGGTGTGTGCTGTCAGACCCTGACCTGGGGCCTCTCGTCTGGATCGGCCCCGGATGGCGACGTCATCGTCGCCCCCATCTTTCCAGACTTGCCAGGCAGCTCCAGTACTGGTCGCGTACTGGGTCCGGCCCGTTGCCGACCGGCCTCAGTCGAGGCCCAGCTCGTCCTTGCCGTACGCGAACAGGTAGGGCAC
This sequence comes from Streptomyces sp. DS1-CR2, assembly GCF_055760475.1. Lineage (NCBI taxonomy): Bacteria > Bacillati > Actinomycetota > Actinomycetes > Kitasatosporales > Streptomycetaceae > Streptomyces > Streptomyces sp. DS1-CR2. Next base: position 4,787,910 of record NZ_CM147085.1, on the reverse strand, counting down.
CCCGGCGCCCTCGGTGATCTTCTCGGCGGCACCGGTGGCGCGGTCCACGATCGTGGCGACGCCGACGACCTCGGCACCGGCCTCGCGCACGGCCTCGACGGCGGCGAGCGGGGAGCCGCCGGTGGTGGACGTGTCCTCGACGACGAGGACGCGGCGGCCCCTGATGTCCGGACCCTCGACGCGGCGCTGCATGCCGTGCGCCTTGGCGGCCTTGCGGACCACGAACGCGTCGAGGCGCTCGCCCCGGGCGGCGGCCGCGTGCAGCATGGCGCCGGCGACCGGGTCGGCGCCCATCGTCAGGCCGCCCACGGCGTCGAAGTCGAGGTCGGCGGTCAGGTCGAGGAGCACCTGGCCGACCAGCGGGGCGGCCTCGCCGTCGAGGGTGATGCGGCGCAGGTCGATGTAGTAGTCCGCCTCCAGACCGGAGGAGAGCGTCACCTTGCCGTGCACCACGGCCTTGTCCTTGATCTGCTGGAGAAGCGCGTCGCGCACGTCGTTCGTCATGGCTACGAGCTTAGAGTGCTCGCCACGTCCAGGTGGTCGACGCCTCAAGGGGGTCCACCGGGGTGACGAGGCGGGGCAGCGTGTTCAGTCCGTCCGGCGGGCCGGTCTGCGGCTCCACGCACACGGCCGCCTCCTGCTCGTCGTAGACGACGGCCCACTGCTCCCGGCTCGCGACCTTGACCTCCAGTCGCTGCGGCCAGGTCAGGGTCACGTCCACGCCGTCGGGCATGCCGAAGCAGTCGTCCCAGGGGCCGTCGGTGCGGTCGATCCGCTTGCCGGTGGGGAGGTGGTCGTCGCCGCGCTCCTCCTGCCAGGCCGGGGAGAACTCGACGCGCACGCCGTCGGCGGAGCCGTCGAGGGTCCGGTTGAACCAGGGGTGCCAGCCGGCCTGCGCGGGGAACGAGTCGCCGTACGTCTCGATGCCGAGCGTCAGCGTGAGCGAGTCCTCGGCGAGGCGCACCAGCTGCGTGACGCGGCCGGTCCAGGGCCAGGGCTCGGCGAGGTCGTACGTGAAGACGGCCTCGTCGGCGCTCACCCGGGCGGTCGTCCACTCGGCGTCGCGGGCGAAGCCGTGGATGGCGTGGGGTGGCGAGTTCAGGGGCATCTGGTACGTCTGCCCGCCGTCCCGGAACCTGCCGTCCCTGATACGGCCGCACCACGGCACCATCGGGAAGCAGCCGTGGCGTTCCCCCTGCCGGAGGAGTTCGGTGCCTCCGATCCGCAGGCTGCTCACGCGGCAGCCGTTGCCCGGCTGCACGGTCACTTCCGCGTCACCCGCGGTCAGCGTCGTTTCCTGGGTAGTCACGGGCCGACCTTACGTTTCGATCAGCGCCGGCGGCGCAGCACCCGGCCGACGACGATCGCGGACGCGACCACGAGGGCGGCGGCGGGCGCGGCCCAGCGCAGGGTGGCGCTGGCCGCCGTGGTCTCGGGCGCGGGCACGGGGGCGTACCGGCCGCGCGGCGGGGCGTGGTCGACCTCCTCGGCGCTGCGGCCGATCATGGTGCGGCGCGCGTGGGCCGCCTCGGCGGGCGGCGCTTCGGCGTCGAACCCGGCGTCCTGCGCGGCGGCCTCGGCTTCGGGCTCCAGCTCGGCGAAGGGGGCGAGCGAGGGCGGCGGGATCTCGGTCTCGAAGACGGAGGTGTGGTCCTCGTCCTCGGCGTCCTCGGTGTCCTCGGTGTCCTCGTCGGTGGCGTCCGCGGCGTCTGCGGCGTCCGCCGTGTCTGCGGTGTCCGCCGTGTCCCCGGCGGAGTCCTCCGCAGGGGCCGCGTCCTCCGCCCCGGGGTCCGTCCCCGGTTCCGCCACCGCGCCGAGCGCCTCCGCGAAGCGGCTCAGGAGACGGCGCACCGCGGACTGCACGGCGTCCTCGGAGAGTTCGGCGACCCGGCCGTCCCCGCTGCCGGACGCGACGAACGTGACGTTCGAGCCGCCGGACGCGGCGGCGACCCGCACCGTCACCGCGAACTTCACGGACCCGGTGCCGCGCGCCTCGGTGCCGTCGCCCTCGACCGCGAACGCCCCGCTCTCCGTCTCGGTGACGCGCAGGGAGCCGCGGTAGGTGATGGTGTGGCCGCCGATGCGGAGCTTCAGCCTGCCGCCGTCGCCGGAGGCCTCCCGCTGAAGCCCGGGCACCGCCCTCGCCACCAACTCGGGGGCTGCCAGCGCGCCCCTCAACGACTCCGCCGGAACCGGAACGAACACCTCATGCTCCATGCCGACCGAGCCTACCCACGCCCGGCCCCACGCGTCCCGCGTTCGGCGCGTACTCAGTCGGCGTACCGCGGATGAACCAAGGTCGACGGGGCGAGTCCGGTGATCCGCGAGCGCTCCGCCGCGCGCATCCGATCGCGCGGCACGGCGCCCTCCGGCAGCGGCCCGAGGCCCGCGAGCAGGAACCCCCAGTCGCTCGGCGCCCGCGTCCCGTCGAGCGTCCGGTCGGGCCCGTCGGCGATCCCGGTGAGCCGGTCCCACGCCCCGTGCCGCCGGCCGGCCGGGGCCGGGGGTCCGCCCGTGCCCACCCAGTACGGCACCGTCCGCAGGCCCGCCGCGCGCAGCGTCGTGTCGACCGTCCAGAACACACGAGGCCGCGACGACAGCGACCCGGCGTGCACGGCGAGCCGCCCGCCCGGCGCGAGGACCTGGGCCGCCAGGCCGTAGAACTCCTGCGAGTACAGCTTCGTGCTGGCCGTGATCCCGGGGTCGGGCAGATCGGAGATCACGACGTCGTACGGGGTGTGGGGCCCGCGCAGCCACTGGAAGGCGTCCGCGGTCACGGCCCGCACGCGCCGGTCCTCGTACACGTGCCCGTTGAGCGCGCTGAGCGGCGGATCGTTTCTGGCGAGGCGTACGACGCCCGGGTCGATCTCCACGATGTCCACCTGGCGCACCCCGGGGAAGCGCAGGACCTCGCGGGCGGCCAGGCCGTCACCGCCGCCGAGGATGAGCACGCGCGCGTGCGGCCCGGTCATCGCGGGCCGCACCAGGCCCTCGTGGTAGCGCTGCTCGTCCCGGCCGCTGACGCGCAGGCGCCCGTCGAGGTAGAGGTCGAGCGGCTCGTGCTTGCCGCCGGTGAGGACGATCTCCTGTACGCCGGTCTGGACGGCGACGCGTACGTCCCTGCCGTACATGGCCTGCCGGGCGGCCCGCTCGAAGTCGTCCACGCGGGCCGCGGCGCAGGCGAGCAGGCCGAGCACGACGACGTTCGCCACGAGCAGCGTCCAGCGGCCCCTACGGGTGAGGTCCCTGCGGAACAGGCCGAGTACGAGGGCGCCGCCCGCGAGCGCGTTGACCGCGCCGGTCAGCAGCGCGCCCGTCAGCTGCCCGAGCATCGGCAGCAGAAGGAAGGGAAAGGCGAGCCCGCCGACGAGCGCGCCCACGTAGTCGGCGGCGAACAGGTCGGCGACGGCGCCGCCGGCGTCCTGCCGCCTGATCCGCTGGATGAGCACCATCAGGAGGGGCACTTCGGCGCCGATGAGCACACCGATGGCGAGGGAGAACCCGACGAGCATGTAGCGCGAGCCGCCCGCCCAGGACCCGCCCCAGTCGCCGGTCCACGCGAACACCGCGTACAGCGCCATCGCGCTGCACCCGCCGACCAGCGCGAGGGCGGCCTCGACCGCGCCGAACCCGGCGGCGGCCCGCAGCCGCAGCCGCTTGGCCCCGAGCGAGCCGATGCCCATGGCGAAGACCATCACGGACAGCACGACGGACGCCTGGGTGACCGAGTCGCCGATCAAGTACGAGGCGAGCGCGACCAGTTCGAGTTCGTACACGAGTCCGCAGGCCGCGCAGAGGAAGACGCCCGCGAGGACGAGGAACCGTCCGGTCGCCGGCTTTACGGGGAGGGGGGCCACGGGAAGGGGCGCCCTGCCCTCCTCGCTCCGGGCGCGTCGGACGCCGGAGGGGACGGGGGTGCGCGGCTCGATCACGTTACGAACGCTACGTCACCTCACAAATACGTCCAGTCACCCACAGGTGTGGAAGTGGGCCCGTGCGCGCATGAATTGCGGCCCGGGCGTCACAGCAGCGCGGCCGGGGTCCGCACCCCCACCCGGGTCCGGGTGACGACGAGTTGACCCTCCTGCGGATAGGCGTGCCAGGTGCGCCAGTGCACCTGACCCTCCTGCCGGTGGGCGAGCAGTGCGGTGAAGGCGTGCGTGCTGCCGGGGAACACCCCGGCGAGGCCGTTGGGATGGTCGGACACCAGCGCGATGAGTTCCTGGGCGCGGCCCGCGAACGCGCCCTTCGAGAGGGTCTCGACGTGTGCCGCGAACTCGTACTCCCAGTCGCCCATGCGCTTGGCGACGCCGAGCGGCAGCGGAGTGCTGCTGCCCGGGATGCAGGCGACGGTCTCGGAGCAGGTGCCCCGCTCCTCCTCCAGGAGTACCTGGTGCGAGGCACCGAGGAGTCTCAACTGGAGCTGGGCACCGGCGAGTTCGAGATCGAGCGTGGCGAGTGCGGGCAGCGGTTCGCGGCCGAGGGCCCAGGCCAGGTCGTCCGCGCGCGTGTCGGTGTAGGCGGTGTTCAGGGTCGTGAGCATGGGTCGGCTCCGCTAACACACAAATGGAGGTGGGGCCGGCGCTGAAGGGGGAGGGCCGGCACGTGCCCACGCGAACGTACGAGGGCCGCTTTTGACGGTTAAGAGGGAATCATGAACGGTGGCGCCACCACAGCGTTTTTACCCAACTTCGCCGGGTTTCCATCCCCTTCGGGGACCCCACAGCTCAACTGTTCAACTTCTCTCGGCAACTTGCGTACCGTTCCCGCGCAACGGACCCTTCCAGGCGCATATGGCGCCCTGTTCGTCGCCCGTTTCTACGACTGACTCACACATACGTACGGCCCACGCGGACCGGCTGCCCCGTGTCAGCCGCCTCCCTGTGGGCCGTACGTGTCCTGGTGTCGCGGTCAGCTTCCGCCGCCGCACCCGCCCCCGCCGCCGCCACAGGAGGACCCGCCGCCGCAGGAGCTGCCGCCCCCGCACGAGGATCCGCCGCCGCAGGAGTGCCCGTGGTGTCCGCCGGAGCTGCCGGAGCTGCCGGACGAGCAGGAGTACCCGCTCGCCGCACCGCCGCCGCCGGCCCACCAGCTGCCGCTGGAGCGCCGCGACCGGCCCTTGCTCAGTGACGTCTTCCGCGCCTTGCCCGAGCCGCCAGCGGACGACACCGCCACGACGATGCCCACGATCACCAGCACAAAGATGATGGCTCCGATGATCACGGCCCCCACCTTCCTCTCATTCCCCCGAGAACGCCCCCGTCGGGCGTGACTCGGGGATTCCCGGGCCCGCGCCCCGTCAAAGCAGAGTTGAGGAACTCCAGAGGTTCGGCGCAGGATGGCGGCCATGACCTCCAGCGCGCGCCCCCTGCTCAACCGCCGTCTCGCCGAGTTCGGGACCACGATCTTCGCGGAGATGTCCGCGCTGGCCACGGCGACCGGCTCGATCAACCTCGGCCAGGGCTTCCCCGACACGGACGGCCCCGAGGAGATCCGCGAGGCGGCCGTGCGGGCGCTGCGCGACGGCCGCGGCAACCAGTACCCGCCGGGCCCCGGCGTCCCCGAGCTGCGCACCGCGATCGCGGCCCACCAGGAGCGCCGCTACGGTCTGACCTTCGACCCGGACCGCGAGGTCCTCGTCACGGCCGGCGCCACCGAGGCCATCGCCGCCTCGCTGCTCGCCCTGGTGGAACCCGGCGACGAGGTCGTCGCCCTGGAGCCGTACTACGACTCGTACGCGGCCAGCATCGCGCTGGCGGGCGGCACCCGCGTCCCCGTCACCCTGCGCCCCGACGGCAGCGCCTTCCGGCTCGACCTGGACGAGCTGCGCGCCGCGGTCACCGACCGCACCCGCCTCCTGCTCATCAACACCCCGCACAACCCGACCGGCACCGTCCTCACCCGCGAGGAACTCACCGCCGTCGCGGCCCTCGCCGTCGAACGCGACCTCCTGGTGATCACCGACGAGGTGTACGAGCACCTGACGTTCGGCGACGCCGGGCACATCCCGCTCGCCACGCTCCCCGGTATGCGCGAGCGCACGGTGACCATCGGGTCCGCCGGCAAGACCTTTTCGTTCACGGGCTGGAAGGTCGGCTGGGTGACCGCGTCCCCCGAGCTGGTCACCGCGGTCCGCTCGGCGAAGCAGTTCCTCACCTACGTCGCGTCCGGCCCCTTCCAGTACGCGATCGCCGAGGCGCTCTCGCTGCCCGACTCGTACTACGACGCCTTCCGCGCCGACATGAGCGCCAAGCGCGACCTGCTCGCGGACGGTCTCGCGGCGGCGGGCTTCGAGGTGTTCCGGCCCGCGGGCACGTACTTCGTCACCACCGACATCCGCCCGCTCGGCGAGAGCGACGGCTTCGCGTTCTGCCGCGCGCTGCCCGAACGCGCGGGCGTCGTCGCCATCCCGAACGCGGTGTTCTACGACCACCGCGACGCGGGCGCCCCCTTCGTACGGTTCGCGTTCTGCAAGCGGATCGCGGTGCTCGAAGAGGCGGTCGACCGCCTCAAGAAGCTCGCCTGAGGCCGGCCGGGTCCCGCTTCCCGAGGAGTAACACGATGCGCGCGTGATCCAAATGGGACGGTTGTGACCGTACCCACGCGCGGCTCTTCGTCATACCCTTGCTGGCTCGGGCAGCGACAGTACGACCGCTGCCGCGGGACGCGTGAGGGGGACACGTGGAAGTGGCTCGACCAACTGCGGACAACTATCCGGCGGACGCCACCCGGTGGCAGAACCGCTCCGACGGCCATGCCTGAGCGCCCGTCCCCGTACCCGGCCTTTCCCGCGAGCGAAGAGCAGCTCGTGGAGGCGCTGATGCGGGTGTCCGTCATGGAGGACCGGCTCAGCCGCAGGATGTGCGTCGACCGGGCGCTCCACCGGCTCGGCCGGCGCCTCTCCGTGACCGAGTTCGGCGAGAAGAAGCCGCACATCGTCGAAATGGTCCGGGTGTTCGGCGCAGTGCCCCACGGCTGGCTCCGGCTGGTGGAGGCCGTCCGGTATCTGGCGGACGACGATCTGGCCTCGCTCCAGGCGTCCGCCCTCGTGGAGTCGCCGCTGCCGCCGGCCGGCGACCCGGCGCAGCGGGCCGCGCTCGACCCGCTCCTGAGCGGCCTCGACCGGGGCTCCGTGCCGGAGCTCGCCGACCTCTTCCGCCATGTGGCCGGGGACAGCTTCGGGCCGCTGCCGAGGACGACCAGCACGGCCCGCGAGGCGTACGAGCTCCTGGAGCAGTGCAACGTTCCCCCGGACGGGATACCGAGGAGCGTGCGCTTCCTGCACGAACTGGCGTATCTGGTCGGCCCGGAGCGCGGCGACCCGCTCAGGGTCTGGCTCAGCAGCCACATCCGCTCCCTCGCCGACGCGGGGGTCGAGGGGCAGCGCCTGCTCGACGCCGTCCGCACCTCCACCGGCACCTGGCGAAGAGACCCCGGCCGTGAAGCCTTCCTGGTGATCCGGCTCCAGCCGTTGACCGAGTCACCCGACCGTGTCGCACTCACCTGCTGGACGAGCACCGGCAACGCCTGGGAGCCGCGCCAGCGGGACGACCGGGAACTGCGCCTGACGGAGGTGCCCGGCTGGGTCGCCACCCTCGTCGACCGGGAGGAAGAGCGGCTGCGCAACCACCACGGCGGCATCGTCGTCGAGTTCATTCTCTCCCTGGCGATGGCGAACACACCGGTGGAGGACTGGACCCGGCCGACCCCCTTCGGGCCGCGGCAGCCCGGCCTCGGCAGATCGACCCCGTACACCCCTCCGCTGGGCATGGACTACAAGGTCGTCATACGCAGTCTGGAGCGGATGGAAGCACGTCAGGTGCACCGGGTGTGGAACGCGCGCTGGGAGGTACTGAGGAGCGGGGGCGAGGCGCACGTACACCGGTGCGAAACCGGCGCCGGGTCCCAACAGCAGGCGCTCTACGCCAAGTTGAAGCGTAATCAGGCCATTGTGCTGATGACTCTGGGGTCGTCACCGGACGAGGAACACGGGCTCAGCGAGCTGACGCTCGGCCTCCAGGCGGGCCTGCCGGTGCTGCTCTGGGCTCACCAGGGACCACTCGACGACAGCGAACACGCGGAACTCCACAGGGTCGCCGAAACGGGTGCCTGGGACGACTTGTTGGAGACCGTCACGCGCTTGCGCTTCTCTCCCGGAACACGCGACGATGGGACAGAGGGTTCCATCGACTCTCGTATCGCTGTGCTGTGGGACGATCCGAGCCGCCTTCCCGAAGTACCGGAATCAGCGAGTTGAAGACTTCCAGTCCAACCAGGTGTTCGGGGCAGGGCAGTTGGGGAGTACGGACGTGCACCGACCGGGCACGAACCAGGGTGAGGGGGAACGGTCGATGGCCGACAGGGATCCGCACGTTCCGGCACAGGCCGACGGCGCCGCGGCCGACCCCGGCGCATGGCGCATCTACCGGGGCACGGCGAGGCCCCGCGGCAAGGACCCCGTGTCCCGCGAGTTACCTCCGCCCCCGCCCTGGCGCCGCTTCACCGGCGCACCCCTGATCTCCGGTCCGCCCCCGGACGACGAGGACGAGTTCACCCGCCGCCTCGGCCCGCCGGACGGCGCCGTCGTCCGCAAGGCCTCCGAGCAGGAACTCGATCTGGTCAATGCCGCGCTGTTCCTGCGCAGGCCGCTGATCGTCGCGGGCCCTCCCGGCATCGGGAAGTCGAGCCTCGCCCACTGCATCAGCCGCGAACTCTCCCTCGGCCGCGTCCTGCGCTGGTCGATCACCAGCCGCAGCACCCTCAAAGAGGGCCTCTACGCCTACGACGCCATCGGCAGAGTGCAGGAGGCGGCCACCCGCGGCGCCCTGCGCGGCTCGCAGCCCGGCACCGGCCCCGGCGATCCGGCACCCGACCCGGACGGCCTGAACAACCTCGGCGACTACGTCCAACTGGGCCCGCTGGGCACGGCGTTGCTGCCCCGCGAGATCCCCCGCGTCCTGCTCATCGACGAGTTCGACAAGTCCGACACTGACCTCGCGGGCGACCTGCTGAGCGTCTTCGAAGAGGGCGAGTTCCGCATCCCCGAACTGGCCCGCGTGCGCTCCAGGCTCCCCGACGCCGAGGTGCACACGGACGACCCGGACGGCACGGCGGTCATCCACCACGGAGCGGTGCGCTGCGCCGCGTTCCCCGTCGTCGTGATCACGAGCAACGGCGAGCGCACGCTGCCGCCCGCCCTGCTGCGCCGCTGCCTCTACCTCGATCTCCCCGCGCCCGACGCGGGCCAGCTCGCCGCCATGCTGGCGGCGCAGCTCTCGCAGGACGACGAGGGGCGCACGGCGATGATCCGCGACTTCCTCAACCACGCGAGGACCGGCGGCTCGCTCGCCGCGGACCAGCTCCTCAACTCGGAGTTCCTGCGCACCACGCCCGCGGGCCCCGACCAGGGGTCCATGAGCACGCTGTTGCACGCGCTGTGGCGACGGCTCGACGAGGTCGGCACTGGATGAACCGGTCGCCCTCCCACGGCGGCGTGGCGGGTGACGGTATCGGGCCGGGTGCCGCATCGCTGGCCGAGGCGTCCCCGCAGCCGCACTGGTACGAGGCGGGCGAGGTCCTGTGGCTCGCCGCGCAGCGCTGGCTGCGGCTGAAGGACGCCCGGCGCGGCAGGCCACGGCCCGGCGCGCTGCCCGAGCTGCCCGAAGCGCCCGAAGAGGGGCGCCCGCGCCCCGAGGACGTGGACGCCCCCGTGCCGGAGCTCACGGAGGAACCCGTAGAGCGGCCGGTGCCCCCGCCCGGGCCGTCCGGACCGGCCCCGGACCCCGGCGACCATGTGGACTCGCTCCTCATGAGCCTCGGGAACGGCTTCGCCCTCGACCGGTCGCGGGAGATCGAGAAGGCGCTGAAGCCGCTGCGGCGGCGCATCGCCTCCCGGAGCCAGGTCTTCCTGAACGAGGAGGCCACCGCCGAGCTGCACGCCGAGACCGGCATGTGGCTGCCCCAGCTGGAGCCGGGCCAGGAACGCTGGCTGACCGTGACGCTCCTCGTGGACTCCGGCGACTCGATGCGGCTGTGGTCGCACACCGCGCAGCGCCTCGCCGAGACCCTGCACTGCTCCGGCGCCTTCCGCGACGTACGGACCGTGCGCTGGCAGGAGGACGGCGCGGGCTCCGAGGTCGCCGGCGACGCCGACGGCCGGCATCTGGTCCTCGTCCTCACCGATCTGCACGCCGACCACTGGGGCGACGGCACCGCCCGGCGCAGGCTCGCCCGGTGGGCCCGCACGATGCCCGTCGCGATCGTCCATGTGCTTCCGGAGCACGTCTGGGCGAGGGCGGGCACACAGACCAGCAGCCTCCTGCTGACCAGCCCGCGCCCCGCGTCCCCCAACAGCGCCTGGACCGCCGAGCCCGTGGGCCTGGTCCTGCCCACCGCCGAGGCCGACGGGCCCGGCGGCTTCGACGGGGTGCGGCTGCCGGTGGTGACGCTGACCCCCGAAGGGCTCGGCGGCCTCGCCCGCTTCCTCGCGCACGACAGCACGGGCGGTTACACGGTGCGTGTCCTGGACTGGACGCCCGGCGACGAGACAGCCGTCGCGCGCAGGCCCGCCGCCGCGCTGCCCGCCGACATCCAGGTCAAGACAGTGCGGGCCCAGCTCTCCCCCACCGCCTACCACCTGGCCCGCCTCTCCGCGGCCGTCCCGCTCAACCTCGACGTGCTGCGCCTGCTCCAGGAAGGGCTGATCCCCGGGGCGCGGAACTGGCACGTGGCGGAGCTGCTTCTGAGCGGACTGCTGCGGCGCACGGAGGCGGAGCCGGACGAGGCCGCCGGGCCGGGCGTCGAGCTCGAATTCGACGACGGCGTGCGGCGGGAGCTGCTCTCGGACGGGACGCGCGGCGAGACGGCCCGCGCACTGATGCTCGCCTTGGACCATTTGGCGGTCGCCGTACCGGCGTACGGGGAAGGCGTCGCCCTTCTGCGCGAGCCGGATCGCGCGCGGAGTGTCTCCATGGAAGGTTTACGGCCATGGATTTCGTCTATTCTGCCCGCATTCGCGGCCATGGCAGGACCGCACGCCACCGCCGCCCGGGAGCTTGAGGCACGCCTCGACGAACCTCCACCCCGGGTGACCACAACCTCCGGAGAACACAGTCGGTTAGGTGGTGGGGCCGAGCCCACCGCCCCGGAAGACAACGGCAACGAAGAAAGGGTCGAAGTAGTGAGCGGCTTGCAGTCCACCCAGGCCGGGGCAAGGGGTGACGCGCTGCAGAAGCCGCCCCCCGTCTGGGGCAACGTCCCTCCCCGAAACCGTGCCTTCACCGGCCGCGTCCAGCTCCTGGACGACCTGCACCGCAGGCTCCAGGAGGGGACCACGGCGGTGCTCCCCGAGGCGCTCCAGGGCATGGGCGGCGTCGGGAAGTCCCAGCTCGCGGTCGAATACGTGTACCGGCATCTGCACGAGTACCAGATCGTGTGGTGGATCCCCGCCGAACAGCCGCAGCAGATCCGGCAGTTCCTCGTCCAGCTGGCGGGCCGGCTCGGTCTGAACGTCGGCAGTGGCGAGGCGAACACGGCGGTGCCGGCCGTCATCGAGGCCCTGCGCGTCGGCGAGCCGTTCAAGAACTGGCTCCTCATCTTCGACAACGCGGAAGACCCGGAGTCCGTAAGAGAGTTCTTCCCGACCAACGGTCCGGGCCGCATCCTCGTCACCTCACGGAACGCGCAGTGGGCCTCGTCGGCGCGTCCCCTGGAGGTCGACGTGTTCACCCGCGAGGAAAGCCGTTCGCTGCTCCAGATGAGGGCACCGAGCCTGGACAACGCGACCGCGGACCGGCTCGCCGAGACGCTGGGCGACCTGCCACTGGGCATCGAGCAGGCCGCCGTATGGCTGGCCGAGACGGGCATGCCCGCGGACGAATACCTGCGCATGTTCGAGCAGCAGGCCAACGAGCTGATGGTCAGCGAACCGCCCGTGGACTATCCGCTGTCCGTCGCCGCGGCCTGGAACGTGTCCCTGGACCGGCTGCGCAAGCACCACCCCGCGGCTCTTCAACTCCTGCAGATGTGCGCCTTCTTCGCGCCCGAGCCGATCTCCCGGCGTCTGCTCACCGGCGTCCGCGACGCCCCCGTGCCCCCGGAGCTCAGCGCGGCACTCAGTGACCCGATCCGGCTCAGCCGCGCCATCCGCGAGATCAACCGGTACGCGCTGGCGCGCATCAACCACGAGACCAACACCATCCAGCTGCACCGACTGGTCCAGCGCGTCCTCATCAACCAGATGACGGAGCCGCTGAAGTCGCAGATGCGCGCCGGCGCCCACCGGCTGCTCGCCAAGGACGACGCGGGCGAGCCCGACAAGTCCCACCGGTGGCAGCAGTACGGCGACCTGCTGCCGCACGTCCTCAACAGCAGGGCCGTCGAGTCGACGGACCCGTGGGTGAGGAATCTCGTCCTGAACGAGATCCTGTACATGTACTACTGGGGCGACCACCAGGGCTCCCTCGACCTGGCCAGGGAGACGTACACCACCTGGCGCGAGGCCGACGGGGACACCGCCGAGCACGTACTCAACGCGGCCCGGATCTACACGAACTCCCTGCGCATCCTGGGCCGCTACTCGGAGGCGTACGAACTCGACCAGCGGACGCTGGCCGGGATGACCCAGGTCCTCGGCCCCGAGCACGAGTCGACGATCGACATCACCAGCATGCTCGCCTGGGACCTGCGGCTGCGCGGCGACTTCCAGGCGGCGCTCGACCTCGACAAGCACGCCTTCGAGACCTGCGAGCGCCTCTTCGGGCCCAACGACCCCTCCACCCTCCTCAGCGCCCACCGGCACGCGCTGAACCTGCGGTTCATCGGGCACTTCCGGGCGGCGCTCGCGCTCGACCGCTTGACGCACAGCCGCAAGGTCGCCGAGCTCGGCGAGAACGCGGTGTCGACGCTGTCGACCATGGCGGCGGTGAGCGTCGACCTCCAGGAGGGCGGCGAGTACCTGGCCGCCCGCGACCAGGCGCGCGACGTCGAGGAGCGCTTCCGCAACACCGTCGGCGACAGCCACCCGAACACGATCTCCGCGATGCGGATCCTGTCGGTGGCCGAGCGGCGCGCCGGCCAGCACGCCGTGGCCCTGGAGCTGTCCGGCCGGTCCCTCGTCATGTTCCGGACCCGCTACGGCGACCTGTACCCGCAGACGGTGAACGCGCTCGCCTCGCACGCCATCGACCTACGGCACAGCGGCGACCTCGCCCGCGCACTCGAACTCGGGCAGAAAGGGTACGAGGGGTACGAGGCACTGCTCGGCGCGCGGCATCCGCACTCCGTGGCGGCACGCGTCAACCACGCGATCTGTCTGCGCCTGGCCGGGCGGACCGAGGAGGCCCGCGCGAGCGACGTGGACTCGCGGGCGAAGCTGATCGAGCTGATCGGCGAGGACCACCCCAACACCCTTTCCTGCACCGCGAATCTCGCCGCCGACCTGTTCGAGCTCGGCGAGATGCAGGCGTCGGCGGACCTCGCGACGAGGGGGCTCGACCTGTGCCGCACCCACCTCGGCGAGGACCACCCCATCACCCTCGCCACGGCCCTCAACCTCTCGCTCGGGCTGCGGCAGCTGCGGCGTGACGGCGAGGCGGACGAGCTGTACGCCGACACGGCCGAGCGTTACGCACGCACCCTCGGCGAGGACCACCCGGCGACGGCGGCGGCCGCGGACGGCAGGCCCGCGAACTGCGACATCGACCCGCTGCTGATGTGACGTCGACTGCTGCATCGCACTGACCCCGCCCGGGACCCTTCCGGGCGGGGTCAGTGCTGTGGCACGTCCGTCGCGGTCCGCGCGGTGAGTCCGGGGATCCGCGCGGTCCAGCGGGCCAGTTCCAGCGGGTCGGGCGTCCGCGCGCCGCGGGCCCGCGCGTCCAGGGCGAGCGCCCGCACCAGCTCGGGCCGGTGCAGCAGGGCCGTGGCCGGGGCGTCCTCGCCGGATGCCTCCAGGGCGAGGCCGAGGCCGACCCAGGCAGGGCGGGTCCCGGGGGCAGTGGCCAGGACGGCGCGGTAGCGGTCGACGGCCCGCGCCGCGTTCGCCGGCCCGCCGCGCAGGAGGCACATGTCCGCCTCCAGGAGGTCCGGGGACCGGTCCACCCCGGAGAGCCGGGCTTGCGTGTCCGGGGTGAACGTTCCTGCGTCGGCGAGATGCAACCGCCGCATCTCACACCGGAGTTCGGGCAGGCGCGGCGGCGGGTCCGCGCGCAGCCGGGACAGCGGGGCGGTCGCCTCCCCGCCGGGGCCGCCGCCGAGCCGGTGGTCGGTGAGCAGGCGGGTGGCGGCCGGGTCGGGCGCGAGGTTGTGGCTGCACCACGTGGCGCGCAGATCGGCGAGTTCGGCCTCCGCCGGGGCGAGGGCCTCGGCCGGTACCTCCTCGTCGGCCCACGGAGCGGCCTGGCGCGCCATCCCGTCGACGAAGCGGCGGCCCCACGGGGTGAGCCCGGGCTGGGCGGACAGCGTGCGCAGGGCGATGGCCACCGCCTCGCGCCACACGGCGAACTCGAAGTGCGCGAGGGCGGCCCGGGGTCCGGTCAGGGCGTGCCGTTCGGTGCGCCAGAAGGCGGCGACGCCGGTGAACGCGTACGTGCCGTGCAGCAGGCCCCACGGCGGGCGCGGGTCGCTGCGCCAGGGCGCGTAGAGCAGCGTGTCCTGCCGTGGTCCGCGCGCCGCCCTGTCGACGAGCTGGATCTGGTGGCTCAGGGCGTTGAGCACGGAGTGCCGTGACTCGTGGACGAGGGTGACGGCGAAGTCGACGGCGTCGCGCGGCAGGGAGACCAGCGCGCTCCCGAACGCCTCGGCGTACGAGGCGCTGGAGGCGCGGAAGCGGGGCGTGCCCGGCAGGGGCACGAGCGAGCTCAGGACGAGCGGCACCGTGCGGGCCGCGTCCGGGTGACGGGCCCCGAGAAGGCGTGCCGCGTCGTGCAGATGCCGCTGCCAGGTGTCCGACTCCGCGTCGGTGAGCGGGGCCGGGGGCGGCCAGGGGGACCGGAAGTCGCGGTAGGGGTCGGCGTCGTCCAGGAGGACGCCGGGGCCCGGCTCGCGCGGGGTCCAGCCCAGCAGGCGCGCAGGGTGCCAGCCGGGGGCGGGCAGATGCGGGGCGGCGGGCAGTTCGAGGGCGTGCGGGCCGAGGGTGACGCGGGCCGTGCCGCGCCCGTCGATCTCCACAGTGGCGACGTCGTGGCCGCGGGGGGCGTCGTCCAGTACGGCGTGCCCCACCGTCGGCAGGATCACCCTGCCCGCGCGGGCGGGTACGCGGACGCGCGCGGGAAGTCCCGCCCGCAGCGCGGCCGCCGCGGCGAGCGCGTGCGCGTAGCCCGCCTCACGCCATAACGGGGGCTCGTCGGGCCCGGGTTCGGCACCCTTGCGCAGCCGCCCGAGCAGGCGGACCGCCCAGACCCCGACCGGCGGATGTCCGAGCACGCTCGCCACGGCCTGCGGATCGTGGGCCTCCGCGCGGGCCAGCAGATCGAAGGCGTGCCCCAGCGGGGGCAGCGGCCCCTCGCCCTCGTCCGTCCCGCGTTCCGCTTCCGCGGCGGCCAGGGCCCGCAGCATGAGCATGCGCCGGCTGCGCTCCGCCGCCGCGATACGGGTCGCCGTGGGTGCGGTGACGCGGCCGGTGGCGATGGCCTCCAGGTCGGCGACCGGCACGTGGTGCCGTGTCAGCACGGCAGGGCAGGCCGGTCGGGCGCGTCAGGTCCGTCGCACGGGGACAGGGGGCCGGACAGCACGGGCGGCCCGTGTTCGTGCCGTGGCTCCTGAGGGGCCGTGCCGCCGTGCTGTTCCGCGCCGAAGTGCGGACTGCCTTCTCCGCCGGCCACGACCTGCCCGACGGCGTCCTCCGTCAAATGCTCGAGCAGCGCGTTCTGCGCCGCCGCCACCAACGGGTCCCTCAGTGCCATGGCCTCCTGAAGGCCCCAACGGCTGAGATCGACAAGACCGGTCTCGATGTCAGTCGTAGAAGTCCTCACGTCAAACTTCCCCCTGTCGGCTCCCGCTCGCGGCCCCGCGGCGCAGACCCACCTCCTTCCCATAGTGGCCCGTGGTCAGCCGCGCCGAAAGGGGCCCCGGTGGCCATCAAGGCTTGAATTGTTCGATTCATGGCCGGGGGAGACGGCATCCGGTGCCGCGGCCGGCCGTTGGCCAGGTGCTCAACTGGCGTGCCCAGTGGGGAAATTGATGCGTTCCGGCGGTACGGGTCCCCGTCTCGGCCACTTACACCGCTTCTGTCGTACAGAGGCACATTCCTGACGGACCGACATGGGCCCTCCCCGCGTCCCGTTGTCACGCAGCCGCGCCGACCGTCCCCCATCGGCACCCGTGCGGACCCTCCCGGCTCGCGCGCCCCGCGCGGTGCCCGCAGGGTGCGGAGATGTGACCCAGCAGCAACTTGCCCCGGCCCCCGCCACCGTCCCCGTCGCGGAGCCCGGCGCCGGACCACGTTCCCGCTCGGCCCGGCTCAGGGCCGCCGCCCCCCTGCTCACCGCACTCGGCCTGTTCGCCGTGGTCCGGCTCGCCGGCGTCGCCGCGATGAGCCTCGCCGCCTCACTGACCGGAAAGCGCTCCACCGTCCTGCTCGGCCGGTCCTGGGACTCGCTCTGGTACCTCAGGATCGCCGCGGACGGCTACGGCCGCTCCATCCCCTACAAGCCGGGCATCACCTTCAACGACCTCGCGTTCTTCCCGCTCTACCCGGGCCTGGTCCGCGCGGTGCGGACCGTGCTCCCCCTCAGCGGCGGCGCCACCGGGATGCTCATCGCCTGGACCGCGTCCCTGGCCGCCGCGGCCGGGATCTACGCGATCGGGGTGCGCCTGCACTCCCGGCCGGTCGCCGCCCTCCTCGTCCTGCTGTGGGGGCTGCTGCCGCACTCCGTGATCCTCACGATGGCGTACACCGAGCCGCTGCTCACCGCCTTGGCCGCGTGGTCCCTGTACGCGGTCCTGACCGGCCGGTGGATCTGGGCGGGCACGCTCGCCTCGCTGGCCGGAGTGTCCCGCCCCAACGGGTTCGCGGTCGCTGCCGCCATCCTCGTCACGGCGGCGTACGAGGTGATCAGCAAGCGCGGCAGAAACGTTTCCCACAGGCTGTGGACAGGAGCGGCGATCGCCCCGCTCGGCTGGACCGGGTACGTGCTGTGGGTCGGTGTCCAGCGGGGCGATCCGCTCGGCGGCTACTTCGCCGTGCAGCGGGACTGGGGTTCGCGCTTCGACTTCGGCGCCGGCGCGCTGCGCGTCGTACAGCATCTGCTGCTCAAGGGCGACCGCTTCGTCTTCCCCATGACGGTCCTGATCGTCGCCGCCGCGGTGCTGCTGTTCGCGCTGCTCATCGCCGAGCGGGCGGCCCCGCTGCCACTCGTCGTCTACAGCGGCGTACTCCTGCTCATCGCGCTCGGCGGCGACGGCTTCTTCCCGTCCAAGCCGCGCTTCCTGCTGCCCGCGTTCCCGCTGCTGCTGCCGCTGGCCCTCGCGCTGGCGCGAACGGCGAAAGCCCGGCCGCGCAGCGCCCTCCTGGTGGTGGGCGCCCTGGCCGGGCTCTCACTTTCCTACGGGACGTATCTGGTCGCGTTCGCGCACAGGGCCCTGTAGGCAGTTACGGAAACTGCCTACTCGTCGTCGGACGGCTTCTCGTCGTCGGCGGAGGAGTCCACGGCCTGCTCCAGGCCGAGCTGCTCGACCAGCCAGCGGTCGAACTCGATGGCGGCGCGCACCCAGCTGACCGTCGACGACACGAAGTGCTCCAGGCTGACGCCCGTGCCGATGAGCATCTGCGCCTCACCGATGAGGCGGACCGTGCCGTCGTCGTGGGTGTGGCTGTAGACCTTCGGCCACAGGGTGCGGCGGTTCCAGTCGTCGATGGTCTCGAGGAGCGCCGGCTTGGTCTCCAGGTCGTGCGGGCGGTCGTAGAACGTCCGCACCGAGAAGACCTGCTGGTCGTCCTCGCCGCGGAACATGAAGTACGTGCGGAACTCCTCCCACGGAGCCGCGAGGTCACCCTCTTCGTCGGTGACGTACTTGAGCTCCATCTGCTCCAGGAGCTGCTTGACGAGGTCCTGATCGGGGACGACGGGGCCCGCCGGTCCTGAGCCCTGCGGCTGCTCGGGCTGTCCCCCGAAGTTCGGAATCGAGGACGGGTCGATGCTCACGTGCTTGGTCCCTTCGTACGGATTCCGCCATCCTCCCCCATGCCGGGTGGGAAGTGACAACCCCCAACCGGTTGGATCGGCCGAGTTGTGGCCCCGACTCGGTCCGGCATCGGCGTTCGCCCTGCGTCACAGCGTCTTTCCGGTGGCCGGGCCCACGATCAGGCCGTCGCCGGAGGCGTCCACGCGGACCGTGTCGCCGTCGGTGACCTCGCCGGAGAGGATCTCCTTCGCGAGCCGGTCGCCGATCGCCGTCTGCACGAGGCGGCGCAGCGGCCGCGCGCCGTACGCGGGGTCGTTGCCCTCCTCTGCGAGCCAGGCCAGGGCCGCGTCGGAGACGTCCAGGGTGAGCCGCCGCTCGGCGAGCCGCTTGGCGAGCCGGCCGATCTGGAGCTTCGCGATCCGCTCCAGCTCCTCCTTGTTCAGCGCGGAGAAGACGACGAGGTCGTCGAGCCGGTTGAGGAACTCCGGCTTGAAGGTCGCCCGTACGACGTCCATGACCTGCTGCTTCTTCTGCTCCTCGCTCGTGGTCGGCTCCACCAGGCTGTGTCCGCTCAAGAACTGACTGCCGAGGTTCGAGGTGAGCACGAGGATCGTGTTGCGGAAGTCGACCGTGCGGCCCTGGCCGTCCGTGAGGCGCCCGTCGTCGAGCACCTGGAGCAGGACGTCGAAGACCTCCGGGTGCGCCTTCTCCACCTCGTCGAGCAGGACGACGCTGTACGGGCGCCTGCGCACCGCCTCGGTGAGCTGGCCGCCCTCCTCGTACCCGACGTAGCCGGGAGGAGCGCCCACGAGACGCGCCACGGAGTGCTTCTCGCCGTACTCGCTCATGTCGATGCGGATCATGGCCCGCTCGTCGTCGAACAGGAAGTCGGCGAGCGCCTTGGCCAGCTCGGTCTTGCCGACGCCGGTCGGGCCGAGGAACAGGAAGGAACCGGTGGGCCGGTCGGGGTCGGCGATCCCGGCGCGCGTACGGCGCACGGCGTCGGACACCGCGCGTACGGCCTCGCCCTGCCCGATCAGGCGCTTGCCGAGCTCGTCCTCCATCCGCAGCAGCTTCTGCGTCTCGCCCTCCAGGAGCCGCCCGGCCGGAATGCCGGTCCAGGCCCCCACCACATCCGCGATGTCGTCCGGGCCGACCTCCTCCTTGACCATCGTGTCGGCCTTGGACGCCTCCACCTCTTCCTCCGTGGCGGCCGCCAAGTCCCTTTCCAGGGTGGGGATCTCGCCGTAGAGGAGCTTGGAGGCGGTGTCGAAGTCACCGTCGCGCTGGGCGCGCTCGGCCTGGCCGCGCAGCTCGTCGAGCTTCTCCTTCAGCTCACCGACGCGGTTGAGGGACTGCTTCTCCTTCTCCCAGCGGGCGGTGAGGCCGCGCAGCTCCTCCTCCTTGTCGGCGAGGTCGCGCCGCAACTTCTCCAGGCGCTGCTTGCCGGCCGGATCCGTCTCCTTGGAGAGCGCCAGCTCCTCCATCTTCAGCCGGTCGACGGCGCGCTGGAGCTCGTCGATCTCGACGGGCGACGAGTCGATCTCCATACGCAGCCGGGACGCCGCCTCGTCCACGAGGTCGATGGCCTTGTCCGGCAGAAAACGGGACGTGATGTACCGGTCGGAGAGCGACGCGGCGGCGACGAGCGCGCTGTCGGCGATCTGGACCTTGTGGTGGGCCTCGTACCGGCCCTTGAGGCCGCGCAGGATCGCGATCGAGTCCTCGACCGTCGGCTCGGCGACCAGCACCTGCTGGAAGCGGCGCTCCAGGGCCGGGTCCTTCTCGATCCGCTCGCGGTACTCGTCGAGCGTGGTCGCGCCGACCATGCGCAGCTCGCCGCGCGCGAGCATCGGCTTCAGCATGTTCCCCGCGTCCATGGACGAGTCGCCGCCCGCCCCGGCCCCGACGACCGTGTGCAGCTCGTCGATGAACGTGATGATCTGCCCGTCGCTCTCCTTGATCTCGGAGAGAACGGTCTTGAGGCGCTCCTCGAACTCGCCGCGGTACTTCGCGCCGGCGACCATCGCACCCAGGTCCAGCGAGACGAGCCGCTTGTTCTTGAGCGACTCCGGCACGTCCCCCTTCACGATCCGCTGGGCGAGCCCCTCGACGACGGCGGTCTTGCCGACGCCGGGCTCACCGATCAGGACGGGGTTGTTCTTCGTACGGCGGGACAGCACCTGCACCACGCGCCGGATCTCCTGATCGCGCCCGATGACGGGGTCGAGCCTGCCCTCGCGCGCGGCGGCGGTGAAATCGGTGCCGAACTTCTCCAGGGCCTTGTACTGGCCCTCGGGGTCGGGTGTGGTCACCCGGCGCCCTCCCCTGCTCTTCTCGAAGGCGGCGAGCAGCTTCTCGGCGCTCGCCCCCTGTTCCGTCAGTACGTCGGCGACAGTGCCGCCCTTCGCGGCGATGCCGATGAGCAGATGCTCGGTGGAGAGGTACTCGTCCCCGAGCTCCTCGGCGCGCTGCGCCGCGTCCGCGATGACCGCCAGCAGCTCCCGGTTGGGTCCGGGCGGCGCGACGGTCGAGCCGGTCACGCTGGGCAGCGCGCCGAGGACCCGCTCGGCACCGGACCGCACTGCGGCCTGATCGGCTTCGACGGCCGTCAGCAGATCCGTGATGTTCTCGTTGTCCCGGCCCTCAAGAAGCGCCAGAAGCAGATGCGCGGGAGTCAGATCCGCATGCCCTCCGGACACGGCCCGACTGGTGGCCGCGTTGATCGCGTCCCGGCTCCGGTTCGTCAGCTCGGCGTCCACGTGCGCACTCTCCTCCTTGCGTATACCTCTCCAGCACAGTGACCCTGTCAGCATACACAAAGTTGAGTCGATTCCACTCAAGGGTACGGGCCCGGTACCCCGGGGCGGGATATGTCCTGGAACGGGGATATCTTCCGGAGCATGGCCAAGCGGAACGACCCCCTGAACCCCGACCCGACCTTCCTCGGCTTCTGGCGGGAGCGGCACCTGTGCACGCTGACGACCCTGCGCCCCGACGGCACCCCGCACGTGGTGCCGGTCGGCGTCACCTACGACCCGGAGGCGGGCCTCGCGCGGGTGATCGCGAACAAGTCGAGCGCGAAGGTGTCGCACGTGCTCGCGGGGTCGGGAACGGCTCAGGGCGGGGCCCGGGTCGCGGTCTGCCAGGTCGACGGTCGGCGCTGGGCGACGCTGGAGGGCCTCGCGGTGGTCCGCACGGAGCCGGACCGCGTCGAGGAGGCGGTACGCCGGTACGCGGAGCGCTACGAGCGCGTGCCCGCGCCCAACCCGGACCGGGTGGCCATCGAGATCACGCTGACGCGGGCGACGGGAAACGGGTCGCCTTCGTGACGGTGGCACAAAGCTGCAGCGGCGCCACCGTGTTCAGGTCCACGGTGACGCCGCTGCGGGGGGAAGCGCCTGCGCGATCTACAACGACGGGGGAATCGCGTCAGGCACTGCGGGGGGTGGCTGAGGCGGTACGCGGAACTTCTGGTCCCGCCTCCCGATCCAGCTGGTGGTCACGCTGGTCGAGGTTGACGAAGACCATTCCGTACCTGATGGCGCACCGCACGGGCTGCGGGGCACCCCGAGGGCGGCGAAGACACCGGTAGGCCCGGATCTCCTCGTCGTCGAACTCGTCCCGCACGACGACGATCGGCTCACCGAACAGGGTGACCATCAACGAATCGCCGCGATGGGGAATCGCCGTGGCGAGGTCGATGAAATGCCACCCGGACCGGTAGGCGGTCGCCATCTCACGGCGAAATGTTCTGTCGTCGGGGGGTGTCGTCATACGGCCGCGTCCACGGGAGCGACACTCCAGGAAAGATCCGGAGGCGCGATGCTCTCTCCGGCGGACGCGTGAGTGGCGGGTGTGCCACTCCAGGAGAGGTCCTGGGTGCTGAGCACACCGAAAGCCAGACCGGCGGAGAAGGCAACAGCCATCACCGAGCGAAGCATTTTCTTGCACATAGTGGGCTTCGTCCTCACTTCCATGGCTTCTCTCCCCCGACTCACTAGACGATGGCTCATTCGGCCATCCAAACACCACAGGATCGATGCATCATGTTCCTGCACGTTCAGGACCCTGGGGGGTGGATCTATGACCATGAATGACGCATATCGGACACATCCTCATGCCACGACTGAACTGTGCGACGAGGGCAGGCGGCTGTACGCCAGTGCTCTGCGTTCCGGCCGCATCGCCCGAAGCGAAGTGACGGCCGCTCCCTGCCTGATGGATTTCGCCCTTCTCCACCCAGACCCGGATGACGCCCACTGGCTCCGCCCGGTTCCTCCCGCCGCCGCCCTGGCACAGCGCCTCCACCCCATCGAACGGGAAATCCAGGAGCGAAGAAGCCTGGCGGTCGAACTGACCGAATACTTCGAGCCATTCATGGCCATCAGTGCGCAGGATCTGTCCACGACGCACGCCGTCACCGTGCTCGAAGGAATCAACAGGATCAATGCGGCCATCGAACTCGCCATCGCCGAGTGCCAGTCGGAGATCCTCACGGTCCAGCCCGGCGGCGGCCGCAGCGAGCACTCCCTGACGGAGGCGCTCGAACGGGGCCAGGCGGTCATCGCGCGCGGCATCACGATGCGCACGCTCTACCAGCACACGGCCCGGCACAGCCAGGGAACTCTCGTGTACGCCGAGCACATGGCCAAGGGGAACGTAGAGATACGCACCCTTGAGGAACTCATAGAGCGGCTGATGGTCTTCGACCGGACCGTCGCGTTCATACCGGTCCCCGGAGACCACCCGGTCGCCCTGGAACTCCGGCATCCGGGCCTCGTCGAATACATGGCCAAGGTCTTCGAGCAACTGTGGCGCCGCGGGGTCCCCCTCCTGGAGGAGACTCCCTACGCACCCCCGACCGACGGCATCACCGGAGTCCAGCGGTCGATCGCCAAGCTGCTCATCGAAGGCCACGTGGACGAGGCGATCGCCCGCCGCCTCGGCATGAACGTGCGCACCTGCCGCGCCCACATCGCCAAGCTCGCCGCCGCGCTGGGCAGCGGAAGCCGCGCGCAACTCGGCTTTCTGATCGCGCAGTCGGGAATCCTCGACCAGGATCACTGAATGTCGAAGGAGGAGAGCCACACGTGACCGCCGAGGTCCATCCCCATGGAGTCGAGGAGCTGTGCGCGGCCGGCTCACAGCTGTACGCGCGCGCTCTGCGAGAAGGCCGTATCCACCGCGAGGACGCCGACCCCACGCCCTGCCTTCTCGAATTCGGTCTCCTGCACACCGCCGCCGACGACATCCAGTGGCTCACACCCGTCGCGCCGGCCGTGGCCCTGCCCCGCCTCCTTCGCACCATGGAAGACGAGATCGCCCAGCAGCGCCGCCGCGAAGCTCGCCTGGCAGAGGCGTTCGCGCCGCTGATGGCCCTCGACGCACAGCGCGCCGCCGTCCCCCACGCCCCCATGCTCACGGTGCTGCTCGGCTTCCAGCGCATCAACGACGCCATCGGCGAAGCCATGGCGGAGTCCGAGGCGGAGCTGCTCACCATCCAGCCCGGCGGGAACCGCCCCCCGACACCCCTGGCCGCGGCCCTGCCGCGCGAACAGGACATGCTGGCCCGCGGCTGCCGTATGCGCACCCTCTACCAGCACACGTCCCGTCACTCGCCCGCGGTGCTCGCCCACTACGAGCAGTTGGAGGGCGACGTCGAGGTCCGCACCCTGGACGAGGTCACCGAACGGCTCATCCTGCTCGACAGGAGCGTCGCGTTCATCCCGGCGAACCCCGACCGCACGGTCGCCCTGGAGATCCGGCACCCCGCCCTGATCGCGTACCTGGTCACGACCTTCGAACGGCTGTGGCGCCTGGCCACCCCCATGTTCCCCGACACGGGCCAGGGGACCCCGGTCACGAGCGGTGTCCCCACCCGTCAGCGGACCATAGCCGGGCTGCTGATCGAGGGTCACAACGACGCCGTCATCGCCGAACGCCTGGGCATGAACATCCGCACGGTCCGCGTCCACATCGCCAAGCTCGCCAGCACACTCGGCAGCGACAGCCGCGCCCAGCTGGGCTATCTCATCGGCCGGTCCGGAATGCTGGAACACGATCGCTGACCTCAGCTCCGAGACTGCGGGTCGAGGCCCACGCCGGTGTGACGAACCGGCCCGGCGTGGCCGGCCTCGATCGGCGACGCGGACGAGCCCGTCACCACGATCGACGTGCGCCTCCCGGACCCTCACGGCCGGGTTCACGATCACCCGCGGCTGAGCGGACACGGCGCCCCGCGCCAACGGGAGGGGCGCCGTGCGATCGGCCGGCTACTTCAGCCCGATCCGCGCACAGTCCGCCGCGTACTTCGTCGTGCAGATGTCCCCGACCTTGTAGATCCCGTCCTTGACCACCGTCGACTTGATGTCGCTCCGCGTCATCGGGACGACCTGGACCAGGAGCGACGGCACATTGGGGGTGGTCGGGCTGTCGACGCGGTCCTTCGCGAGGGCGTCGAACTCGATGTCGCGCTGCTGCGCGTAGAGGACGGCCATCTGTGCGGCGGTGGACGCCTCTTCGGGGTACGGCTTGTAGACCGTCATGTACTGATCGCCCGACACGATGCGCTGCACAGCGGCGAGTTCGGCGTCCTGGCCGGTCACCGGCGGGAGGTCGGTGACACCGGCGGCCTTGAGGGCGGTGATGACGCCGCCCGCCATGCCGTCGTTCGCGGAGTACACACCGGCGATGTTCTGCGCGCCGATGGCCTGGATGGCGGCGGTCATGTTGGCCCGCGCGTTCTCCGGCTTCCAGTCCTTGGTGTCGTACGACTTCGAGATCGTCACCTGGTCCTTGAGCTCGACCAGGGCGCCGTCCTTGTAGAGCGCGGCGTTCGGGTCGGTGACCGAGCCGTTCATCATGACGATCCGGCTGTTCTTGGACGCCTTGCTGCCCAGCGCCTTGAGGAGCGCCATGCCCTGCACATGGCCGACCTGGTCGCTGTCGAACGACACATAGCCGTCGACGGGGCCCTCGGCCAGGCGGTCGTAGGCGATGACGGGGATGCCCGCGTCCTTGGCCTTCTTGACCGATCCCGCGATGGACTTGGAGTCGACCGCGTCCAGGATGAGTACGTCGACCCGGTCGGCGATCATCTGGTCGACCTGTCTCTCCTGGCGCTTCGCGTTCTGTTCCGCGTTGGCGTAGAGGACACGGCCCTTGCCGCTGGTGAGGCCCTCGACTTCCTTCTTGATGTGCGGATAGTCGAACTTCTCGTAGCGGGCAGTCTCCTTCTCCGGCATGAGGACGCCGATCTTCAGGTCCTTGTTCTGCCGGGCGGACGCCTTGCCCGCGGAGTCGCTCTCCGGCTCGAGCCAGCTGCTGCCGCACCCGGTGAGAGCCACTGCCATGGCGGACGCAACGCCGGCAACGACGGCGCGCTTCGTACGCGGATTCACTTTCCCTACCTCCCTGAAGTGACCGCGTCGTTGCGGCCGAGGTGGCTGGAAGCCAACTCCGCCTTAAACACAGCGTCAAGAGGTGAATACGTAACGACTCGTAATCGGGTCCATGCGTTCCGGAGATATAACCCGCCCGTACCCCGGGTAACCCCAGTAGCCACAACCGTCACAGCCGTCCGCCCCGACCGCGCCCGACCCCTTCGGTGAGCAAAGTCACGGTTCCCCCACGCCTCCTCCGCACCCTGTTCACGCCACCGCCGCTTCGGCGCCCCGCGCCCGCGGCAGCGTGTCCCAAATCTGCCCCTCACTGCCCTCCGGACAGCAGGCCCGGCTGCCCCCTTCACGAACGCGCAGGTCATCTCGTGACACCGCTGCCGAGGGCCGCACAACTGATGGACATAGGCAGGCGATGGGCAGAATGCGGCCATTACGCTCCTCCCTCTCGGCGGAGCGGCTGCGCGGTCCTCGCCATCGCCGTGTGGGAGGCGTCGGGGCGGCGCAGAGGGACACGAGGGACACGTGAAGGGGCCTGGAGGCCGACAACTGTCGGCGGCCTCCAGGCCCCTTCACGTACGCACACAGGTCAGCTGGACACAGGTCAGTCCTTCGGCCGCTTGGGCCGCCACACCACGAGCGCGCTCGTCTGCTGGACCTCCTGGTACGGGACCAGGTCCCGCCGGTAGGAGGCGTGGACGGCCGCCTCGCGCTGCTGCATCGCGGCGGCCGCGCCCTCCACCGCGGAGGAGAGCTCGGCCACCCGGGCCTGCAGCGCAGCGACCTGGTTCTCCAGTTCGATGATGCGCTTGATACCCGCGAGGTTGATGCCCTCGTCCTGCGACAACTGCTGGACGGTGCGCAGCAGTTCGATGTCGCGGGCCGAGTAGCGCCGGCCCCGCCCGGCCGTGCGGTCCGGGGAGACCAGGCCGAGACGGTCGTACTGGCGCAGGGTCTGCGGATGCAGCCCGCTGAGCTGGGCGGCCACCGAGATGACATAGACCGGAGTCTCGTCGGTCAGCTCGTAGGCCCTGCCAACAAAGGAACTCTGTCGTCGACGGCCGTCCATACGCTCATGCTCCCTTCGCGGCCTGGAACAGTTCTGCCCGCGGATCGGTCTCCGCAGTCGCCTTTCGGTACGCCTCAAGGGCGTCCTTCGCGGTGTCGGTCAGATCCGTGGGGACCGAAACCTCCACCGTGACGAGCAGATCGCCACGGGTGCCGTCCTTGCGGACGGCGCCCTTGCCGCGGGCCCGCATCGTCCGCCCGTTCGGCGTGCCCGGGGGCAGCTTGAGCGTGACCGGGGGTCCGCCGAGCGTGGGGACCTTGACCTCGCCGCCCAGCGCGGCCTCCGGGTAGCTGACCGGGACCGTGACCGTGAGGTTGTCGCCCTTGCGGCCGAAGACCGGGTGGGAGTCCACGTGCACGACCACGTACAGGTCGCCCGCGGGGCCGCCCCGCTCGCCCGGTGCGCCCTTGCCGCGCAGCCGGATGCGCTGGTTGTCCGAGACGCCGGCCGGGATGCGGACCTGCATCGTCCGGGAGGACTTCGCGCGGCCCGACCCCTTGCAGACCTCGCAGGGGGTCTCCGCGATCAGGCCGCGGCCCTTGCAGTCCACGCACGGGTCGGTCAGCGAGAAACCGCCGCCGCCGCCGCGCGAGACCTGGCCCGTGCCGACGCAGGTCGGGCACACGCGCGGTGTGCCGTTCTTGTCGCCGGTGCCGGAACAGGCCTTGCAGGGCGCCTGCGACGACATACGCAGCGGCACCGTCGCCCCGTCGACCGCCTCGGTGAAGCTGAGGGTGACCTCGGACTCGATGTCCTGACCGCGGCGCGGCTGCGTGCGCGTGCCGGTGCCCGCGCCGCCCCGGTTGAACAGGCCGCCGAAGACGTCCCCGAGTCCGCCGCCGAACCCGCCGGCACCCCCCGCCGTACCGCCCTGGGCGCCGCCTCCGAAGAGGTCGCCCAGGTCGAAGTTGAAGGAGCCGCCGCCCGGCCCGCCCGGCCCCGGACGGAATCCGCCGTTGCCGAACAGGGTGCGGGCCTCGTCGTACTCCTTGCGCTTCTTGGGGTCACCGAGGACGTCGTTCGCCTCGGAGATCTCCTTGAAGCGGTCCTCCGCCTTGGCGTTGCCCTTGTTGGCATCGGGGTGGTTCTCACGGGCGAGCTTGCGGTACGCCTTCTTGATCTCGGCGTCGGTGGCGTCCTTGGGGACGCCGAGGACCTTGTAGTAGTCCTTCTCGATGAAGTCCTTCGTGCTCATCCTCGACGTCCCTCCTCTCGCTGCTTACTGACGTCAGCCCTCGTCCGGGCCACCGCTCTCCTCGTCGTCGGCGGCAGCCGATTCCCTGCCCTTGGCGGACTCGCCCTTGGCCGGCTGGGCCCCGGGCTGCGGTTCGGCCACGGCCACCCGCGCGGGGCGGATGGTGCGCTCGCCGATCCGGTAGCCCGGCTGCAGGATCGCGACGCAGGTCGTCTCGGTGACGTCCGGCGCGTACGAGTGCATCAGGGCCTCGTGGATCGTCGGGTCGAAGGGCTCGCCCTCCTTGCCGAACTGCTGGAGCCCCATCTTGGCGGCGACCATCTCGAGCGACTCGGCGACCGACTTGAAGCCGCCGACCAGCTCGCCGTGCTCGCGGGCCCGGCCGATGTCGTCGAGTACGGGAAGGAGCTCGGTCAGAAGGCCCGCGACCGCGACCTCCTTGACCATGACCCGGTCCCGCTCCACCCGGCGACGGTAGTTCTGGTACTCGGCCTGGAGCCGCTGGAGGTCCGCGGTGCGCTCGCCGAGCGCCATGCGTACCTGGTCCAGCTGGGCCGTCAGGCCTACGTTCTGAACCGCCGAAGCGGCTCCTGCTGCTGCGTCCCCGGCCGGGGCCGCTCCCTCGCCCTTGTCGGGCGAGGGAGCGGCCTTCGGCTCGGCGTCGTCGGGGGTGGCGCCGGAGGGGACGTCAGGCTTGTCGCTCTCGCTGAAGCCCGGGGTCTCCTCCGTCACGCGGCACCGTCCTTACGGTCCTCGTCGACGATCTCGGCGTCGACGACGTCGTCATCAGCGGCCTTGTGCTCGTCGCCCGGGGCTCCGGCCTCGGGACCGCCCGCGGCCTGCGCGCCCTGGGCGTCGGCGTACATGGCCTGGCCCAGCTTCTGCGAGACGGCGGCGACCTTCTCGGTGGCGGTGCGGATCTCGGCGGTGTCCTCGCCCTTGAGCTTCTCCTTCAGCTCGGCGATGGACTCCTCGACCTCGGTCTTCACCTCGCCGGGGACCTTCTCCTCGTTGTCCTTGAGGAACTTCTCCGTCTGGTAGACGAGCTGCTCGCCCTGGTTACGGGTCTCGGCGGCCTCGCGGCGACGGTGGTCCTCGTCCGCGTACTGCTCGGCCTCCTGGCGCATCCGGTCGACCTCGTCCTTCGGCAGCGAGGAGCCGCCGGTGACGGTCATCTTCTGCTCCTTGCCCGTGCCCAGGTCCTTCGCGGTCACGTGCATGATGCCGTTGGCGTCGATGTCGAAGGCGACCTCGATCTGCGGGACACCACGCGGGGCCGGCGGCAGACCGGTGAGCTCGAACATCCCGAGCTTCTTGTTGTACGCCGCGATCTCGCGCTCGCCCTGGTAGACCTGGATCTGCACGGACGGCTGGTTGTCCTCGGCCGTCGTGAAGATCTCGGAACGCTTGGTCGGGATCGTGGTGTTGCGCTCGATGAGCTTCGTCATGATCCCTCCCTTGGTCTCGATACCGAGGGACAGCGGGGTCACGTCGAGGAGCAGGACGTCCTTGACCTCACCCTTGAGGACACCGGCCTGCAGGGCGGCGCCGATGGCGACGACCTCGTCCGGGTTCACGCCCTTGTTGGCGTCCTGACCGCCGGTCAGCTCCTTGACGAGCTCCGCGACGGCGGGCATACGGGTCGAGCCACCGACGAGAACGACGTGGTCGATCTCGGAGAGCTGGATGCCCGCGTCCTTGATGACGTTGTGGAACGGCGTCTTGCAGCGCTCCAGAAGGTCGGACGTGAGCTGCTGGAACTGGGCGCGCGTGAGCTTCTCGTCCAGGTGCAGCGGGCCCTCGGCGGACGCCGTGATGTAGGGCAGGTTGATCGTGGTCTCGGTCGAGGACGAGAGCTCGATCTTGGCCTTCTCGGCGGCCTCGCGCAGGCGCTGGAGCGCCATCTTGTCCTTGGAGAGGTCCACGCCGTGGCCGTTGTTGAACTGCTTGACCAGGTAGTCGACGACGCGCTGGTCCCAGTCGTCACCACCGAGGTGGTTGTCGCCGTTCGTGGCCTTCACCTCGACGACGCCGTCGCCGATCTCGAGCAGCGAGACGTCGAAGGTGCCGCCGCCGAGGTCGAAGACGAGAATGGTCTGGTCGTCCTTGTCGAGACCGTAGGCCAGGGCAGCGGCCGTCGGCTCGTTGACAATACGCAGGACGTTCAGACCGGCGATCTCGCCGGCCTCCTTCGTCGCCTGGCGCTCGGAGTCGTTGAAGTACGCCGGGACGGTGATGACCGCGTCCTGGACCTTCTCGCCCAGGTAGGCCTCGGCGTCACGCTTGAGCTTCTGCAGGATGAAGGCGCTCATCTGCTGCGGGTTGAAGCCCTTGCCGTCGATCTCGATCTTCCAGTCAGTGCCCATGTGGCGCTTGACCGAACGGATCGTCCTGTCGACGTTGGTGACAGCCTGGCGCTTCGCGACCTCACCGACGAGCACCTCGCCGTTCTTGGCGAAGGCGACGACGGACGGCGTGGTCCTGGCGCCCTCGGCGTTGGTGATGACGGTGGGCTCGCCGCCTTCGAGAACGCTGACGACGGAGTTAGTCGTGCCCAGGTCGATGCCGACCGCACGTGCCATTTCAATTCCTCCAGCATGACTACTTGAGTGGATCTGGCTCAAGGATGCATGACGGCCGCTGTTCAGTCAACAGAGCTGAGTCGAGCCGACTCAACTTTTATGTAGCGCTTACGGCAGCCAGGGGGATACGTGCAGGTCAGCTACCGCGTCGGGACCTTCGTCATGAACCTGCGACGTCCACAACAGCGGTCCGTACGGGCCGCTGAACCCGCCGCCGCACCCCGTAGACCGGCACCCGCAGCAGCCCGGCGACGGCCCCGGCCGCCGCACAGAGCGGCCACAGCGCGGTCAGCGGATCCAGCGTCCCGTCGTGCAGCAGGAGTCCGGTCACCGCACCGGCGAGCGACGCGACGCCGAGCACCACCGCCACGCCCCGCGGGGTGAGGCCGAGCAGGCGGAGCCGGTGCGCGATGTGGTCGGCGCCGCCCTGGAAGAGCGGCCGCCCCGCGCGCCGCCGCGACACCGCCACGAGGGCCGCGTCCGCCGTCACCACGACCGTCACGGCGAACAGCGAGCCCGCGCCCGGCAGCGCCTCGTGGCCCGCGTTCACCAGGACCGCGGCGGACGCCAGCAGGAAGCCCGTGAACAGGGACCCGCAGCTCCCGAGGTGCATCCGCGCGGGGTACCAGTTGTGCATGAGGAACCCGGTGAGCGCCGCCGCGAGCACCCCGAGAGTGGCGGCGAGCGGGCCGAGCCCCTGGGCGGTGGCGCAGGCGCTCAGGCCGAGCGCGGTCACGACGGCGACGGTGCCGAGCGCCCCGTCCGAGGCGTCGAAGAGCCGGCAGGCGTTGGTGAAGAAGACGATCCACAGGACGGCCAGCGCGCCGACCAGAAAGCCGAGTTGAGCGGTGTGCACGACGAAGGTCGCCGCCCCCGCCTCGACGACGACGCGGGCCCGCGCCCCCAGCGGCCGCACATCGTCGAGGAACCCGAGCGCGGCGACGGCCCCGGCCGCGATCAGCAGCGTCAGCGCGCCGGAGCCGAGCGGAACGAGTCCGGTGCAGGCTCCGACGGTGGCGACCACGGCCGTCACCGTGGCGACGGCGGCGCCGCCCAGGCGCGGCGTCCGCCGCCCCGTGCGCCCCACCCGCCGGACGGTGAATCCGGTGCGAAGGGCGACGAGACGGAACAGGGCGGTGAGGGCGGAGGCCGCCGGCAGGGCGGTCGCGGCGGCGGCGATCCCGTAGGACACGGCGGACGTCCCGTCAGCTCGGTTTGCGGTATCGGGGTGACACCGGAGGGGCACGCCCGGTCGGAGACCTTCATAAGCTAGTCGCTTATGTCGCAATATGGAGTGAATAACACGATCCGCTTTCGCTGTCGACCCAGGGTGGCCTCAGCGACGCAGATCACCGCCCGGCTGGCTACAGTGCGGCCACACAAGTGGGTAGTCTCAGCATGGACTGAAATAAGTTACCGCTTAGTAATCGCTGAATATCCACCCTCGCAGGCCCGAGGAGCCCCCGAATGCAACTCGCCGCGATCATCGTGTCGCTGGTCCTGATCGTGGTCGGCGTCGCACTGTTCGTCCGAGCCATCGCGCAGATCTACCGCTTCATGCGGCTCGGCCAGAACGTCCCCGCCGGCACCCGCACCGACGAACCCGTGCAGCGCACGGTGACGGTGGCCAAGGAGTTCCTCGGCCACACCCGGATGAACCGCTGGGGCATCGTCGGCGTGGCGCACTGGTTCGTGGCGGTGGGCTTCTTCTCGCTGCTGCTGACGATCGTCAACGCCTTCGGCCAGCTGTTCCAGGCCGATTGGATCCTGCCGGTCATCGGTGACTGGGCGCCGTACAACGTCTTCGTCGAGTTCATCGGCACGATGACGGTGCTCGGCATCGCGGTGCTGATCGTGATCCGGCAGCTGAGCCGCCCCGGCCGGCCGGGCCGCAAGTCCCGCTTCGCCGGGTCCAACACCGGTCAGGCGTACTTCGTCGAGGCCGTCATCCTCATCGTCGGCATCTGCATCTTCACGCTGCACGCCCTGGAGGGCGCCCAGCACCATGTGGACGCTTACGAGGCCTCGTTCTTCGTCTCGTACCCGGTCGTCTCCTGGTTCCGCGGCATGGACGTCTCCACGCTGCAGAACCTCACGTACTTCTTCGCCGGGCTGAAGATCGCGACCTCCTTCATCTGGATGATCACGGTCGCCCTGAAGACCGACATGGGTGTCGCCTGGCACCGCTTCCTCGCGTTCCCGAACATCTGGTTCAAGCGTGAGGCGGACGGCGACGTCGCGCTCGGCGCGCTGCAGCCGATGACCAGTGGCGGCAAGGAGATCGACTTCGAGGACCCGGGCGAGGACGACGTCTTCGGCGTCAGCCAGGTCGAGCAGTTCTCCTGGAAGGGTCTGCTGGACTTCTCCACCTGCACCGAGTGCGGCCGCTGCCAGTCGCAGTGCCCCGCCTGGAACACCGGCAAGCCGCTCTCGCCGAAGCTCCTGATCATGTCGCTGCGCGACCACGCGCACGCCAAGGCCCCGTACCTGCTCGCCGGTGGCGGCAAGGACATGGAGGGCAACGAGAAGGCGACCGCCGAGCAGCTGAAGGACGTTCCGGCCGCGGCTCTCGCCGAGGCCGAGCGGCCGCTGATCGGCACCCTCGAAGAGAACGGCGTCATCGACCCCGACGTCCTGTGGTCCTGCACCACCTGCGGCGCCTGCGTCGAGCAGTGCCCGGTCGACATCGAGCACATCGACCACATCGTCGACATGCGCCGCTACCAGGTGATGATCGAGTCCGCGTTCCCGTCCGAGGCGGGCACGATGCTCAAGAACCTGGAGAAGAAGGGCAACCCCTGGGGCCTGGCGAAGAAGCAGCGCCTGGAGTGGCTCAAGGAGCTCGACTTCGAGGTCCCGGTCGTCGGCAAGGACATCGAGGACCTCACCGAGGTCGAGTACCTCTACTGGGTCGGCTGCGCCGGCGCCCTGGAGGACCGCGCGAAGAAGACCACCAAGGCCTTCGCGGAGCTGCTGCACATGGCGGGCGTCAAGTTCGCGATCATGGGCGGCGACGAGAAGTGCACCGGTGACTCCGCCCGCCGGCTGGGCAACGAGCCGCTGTTCCAGCAGCTCGGCCAGGAGAACGTCATGGCGCTGAACATGGCGTTCGGCGAGGAACTCGACGACGACGGCAAGGTCGTTGCCGAGTCGGCGAAGCCCAAGTCCGCGAAGAAGATCGTCGCGACCTGCCCGCACTGCCTCAACACCATCGGCAACGAGTACCCGCAGCTCGGCGGCGATTACGAAGTAATCCACCACACCCAGCTGCTCCAGCACCTCATCGACGAGGGCAAGCTCATCCCCGTCACCCCGGTCGAGGGTCTGATCACCTACCACGACCCGTGCTACCTGGGCCGTCACAACAAGGTCTACACGCCCCCGCGTCAGATCATGGACGCCGTCCCGGGCCTGCGCCAGCAGGAGATGCACCGCCACAAGGAGCGCGGCTTCTGCTGCGGCGCCGGCGGCGCGCGCATGTGGATGGAGGAGCGGATCGGCAAGCGCATCAACAACGAACGTGTTGACGAAGCGCTGTCGCTGAACCCCGACATCGTCTCCACCGCCTGCCCGTTCTGCCTCGTCATGCTGACCGACTCGGTCAACGGCAAGAAGAACGAAGGCCAGGCCAAGGAGTCCGTCACGGTCGTCGACGTGGCCCAGCTGCTCCTCGACTCCGTGAAGACGCCGGTCGACCCGGCGGGTTCGCAGGAGACCGAGGACGCGCCGGAGCCGGAGCCGGTGAAGTAGCGGTTCCGTAGTTCCGTACCGCCGTACGCGAAGGGGCCGACCGGGGAGACCCGGTCGGCCCCTTCGGCGTTCGCGGGGCCGTCTACAGGACACAGGGGGCCCTTTACAGGACACAGGAGGGGCGTTTACGGGACAGGGG
Organism: Streptomyces sp. DS1-CR2; assembly: GCF_055760475.1. Classification (NCBI taxonomy): domain Bacteria; kingdom Bacillati; phylum Actinomycetota; class Actinomycetes; order Kitasatosporales; family Streptomycetaceae; genus Streptomyces; species Streptomyces sp. DS1-CR2. The sequence continues at coordinate 4,753,652 of NZ_CM147085.1, read as the reverse complement.
CCGCGCTCCGTGACCAGACCGGCAGGCCCCGCCCCTACCCCCTCCCTCACCCCGGCGGCATCATGAACGGGTCAAGTGGCGCATGAGGCGGGCGGGGTCAGAGGCGATGGTGGGCAAACGGGGCGGCCGCAGCGCCGCGATACGCAGGGCCGCGGCGGGGTGCACCCTGCTCATGGTCGCCGCCGTCACCGGCTGCGGTGGCGACGACAAGCCCGCCGCCACCAAGCACCGCCCCGTGTCCATGGCCGGCAAGTCCGGCGCCGCGCTCCCCGTCCCGCACGGCCGCGGCAGCAAGGTGCCGGACGACTTCAACGGGGACGGCGCCCCCGACCTCGTACTGGACGATCTCGTGCACGACGGGCTCGGGGACGACGCCGGGATCGGGGTCGTGTACGGGAAGAAGGGGCACGGACTCGTGCCCGGGGCGCGGCAGTTGCTGCGTCCCGCGACGTACGCGGCGCCGACCGAGGGCGAGACGCCCGCCGCGTTCGACTCCGAGGCGAGCTGCGACCTCGACAAGGACGGCTTCACCGATCTGGTGGTGTCGACCGATCCGCCGTTCGACGGGCAGGGGCAGCCGCCGGTGCCGCTGCAGATCCTGTTCGGCGGCCCGGGCGGGCTCACGCACCGGGGCGTGAAGCTCGTCGTCCCCGCCCAGGCGCGGTTCGGCAACGACTGGCCGGACCAGCCGGTGTGCGGCGACTTCGACGGGGACGGCTCGGTCGACCTCACGGTCCACGCGAGCGGCGGGCGGCTGAGCTTCCTGCGCGGCCCCTTCACCCGCAAGGGTGCCCCGCGCGCGGCCGGCGAGCCGCTGACCGCACCCGGCAACGTACCCGTGGGCCCCGCCTTCGACGTCGACCGCGACGGGTACGACGACCTCCTCGTGCGCCGTACCTCCGGCGGCTCGTCGCCGTCGCGGATCGTGCTGGGCGGCCCGCAGGGACCGGCCCGTTCCGGCGCCGCGCTGCCGTCCGGCCTCGGCCTCGCGGTGGGCCGTTTCACCAAGGGCGCCGGCGCGGACACCGCGCTGCTCACGACCTCCGGCGTCACCCTCTCGCGGCCGGGCGCCGCCGCCCTCGATGCCACCGGAACGGCCGTCACCGCGGGTGACTTCGACGGGGACGGCATGGCCGAACTCGTCGTGTCCGGCGGCGCGTCGAAGGCCCCGAAGGTCCTGCCCGCGAACGGGAGGCCGGCCGTGACCGTCACCCCCGGGGCCGCCGGCACCACCCAGGTCCTCGGGGTGACCGACTTCGACGGCGACGGACGCGCCGACCTCGTGGTCCGCACGTACCGCGGCGAGAGCACGGACACGATCGCCGTGTACCCCGGAGTCGAGGACGGCGCACTCCTGGCCGGAAAGCCTCAAGTCACCTTCTCCACAGCGGAGTTCTGAGAGCGGGCGGGCCGGCGTGCGCTGCACTCCGTGCCGCTGAGGCCCGTGAAACAGGAACCCAAGGTGGTACGGCCGACGCGGGCGCCGTCTGGGTCCTGCGCGGCGCGGTCCCGTACGTCACCACGTCGTACGCCACGTCCTTCAACGGCGCGGACTTCGGGACGGCGACGAGCGGAGCGGGTCGCGCCTTCGGGAGGGTCCTGCGCTGAACGGGCCCTGGGAACACCGAAAACTCGGGCTGCCGGAAATAACTGTGAACCACATACAACCCTCCGGCCCCACTACGAGTCTCCTGTTCGCCAACCGCAGGACAACGCCTGGGACAACTCCCGGCAAACACCGGCGGAACGCACCCCATTGACTGCGGATGCCCGCCAGGCATCCCCGCATGCCGCAGGAGAACCCCGCATGCACAAGCACATACGTATCGCCCTCGCCTCGGCCGCCGCGGTCGCGCTGACGGGCGGGCTGCTCTCCCTCTCCACGGGCTCGGCCCTCGCCGCCGACTCCGTCCACCACCACGAGGCCGACTTCAACGGCGACCACATCGGGGACGTCGCGTTCTCCGCCGGCTGGTCGACGGTCGGCGGCAAGAAGGGCGCCGGCCAGTTCGTCGCCCTGTACGGCTCCGCGAACGGCCTGAACGCCGCCACCCGCAAGACCGTCAGCCAGAACACGACGGGCGTCCCGGGCACCGCCGAGACCAACGACGGCTTCGGCTGGGTCAGCACGTACGGCGACTTCAACGACGACGGCTACGACGACCTGGCCACGTCCGCGCGCTTCGAGGACGTGGACGGCGACACCGACGGCGGCACCGTCATGATCATGTGGGGCTCGGCGTCGGGCCTCACCGGCGGCACGACGATCGCGGACCCGGCCGTCTCCTCCCACGACCAGTGGGGCAAGACCCTCGCCGCCGGCGACTTCGACGGCGACGGCAAGGACGACCTCGCGGTCGGCTCCTCCGCCGCCACGATCTACGTCTACAAGGGCGGCATCGCCAAGACCGGTACAGCGGGCGGCCGTTACACGCTCGAGCCCCCGATCCAGTCCGGCAGCGGCACCGGCCCGCTCACCCTCACCGCGGGTGACGTGAACGGCGACGGCGCCACCGACCTCGTGGTCGACGGCTTCGAGACGAACACCAGCGACGGCTGGAACACCAACTACTACATCCCCGGCAGCGCGTCCGGCCTCGTCGTCTCGTCCGCGCGGACGCTGAAGCCCGGCGTCATCACCGACATCGGCGACGTGAACGGCGACGGCTTCGGCGACATCGTGACCGGCCAGCAGTGGGACGAGCCCACGGACGGGTCCCCGGACCCGACCGAATCGACCGACGGCGGCAAGGTCAACATCACGTACGGCTCGGCGAGCGGCCCCGACACCACCACCGCCATCAGCCAGAACACCGGCAACGTGCCCGGCGACTCCGAGCGCGGCGACGACTTCGGCGGCGAGCTGTCCCTCGGCGACATCAACGGCGACACCTACCAGGACCTGGTCGTCGGCGCCGCCGGCGAGAACCTGGGCGGCGTCACGGACACCGGTTCCGTGACGGTCCTGTACGGCTCGGCGAGCGGCATCAACACACAGTCCGGCAGCCAGTTCTTCGCCCAGTCCACGGCCGGCGTCCCCGGCTCGGACGAGACGAAGGACTACTTCGGCAACGAGGTCAAGCTCACCGACGTCACCGGCGACGGCAAGGCCGACCTGACGATCGGCGCGTACGGCGAGAACAGCGGCAACGGCGCGCTGACCTACCTCCCGTCCAACGGCACGAAGATCACCACGACGGGCGCGCGCTCCTTCTCGGCGACGTCCCTCGCCGTCTCGACGGACGCGTACCCGCAGCTGGGCGGCAACGCGGCCAACTAGGGCCTCTCGTTCGCCCGTTGGGCCCGCACCGCTTCGGTGCGGGCCCGTTCCCGACCACGCACCCCTGGATCCCCATGCGCAAGCGCACCCTGTTCCTGGCCACGGCTCTCACGACGGGGCTTCTCGCCCTCCCCGCCACTTCCGCGTCCGCCGCGCCGTCCGGGCTGCCCGGCGACTTCAACGGCGACGGATACCGCGACATCGCCCTGACCGCGGGCACCGCGACCGTGTCCGGCACGTACATGGCCGGCCGCGCGGCCGTCGTCTACGGCTCGTCCGCCGGCCTGAACACCGCCAAGCGGACGGTGCTCAGCCAGGCCAGTACCGGCATTCCCGGCACGCCCGAGACCGAGGACACCTTCGGCGACTCCCTCGCCACCGGCGACCTCAACGGCGACGGATACGCCGACCTGGTCGTCGGCGCCCCGAACGAGAAGACCGGCACCGACACGCACGCCGGAGCGGTCACCATCGTGTGGGGCTCGGCGAGCGGGCTCTCGGGCGGCACCACGGTCACCGACCCGCGCCCCACCAAGCACGACTACTTCGGCGCGACGCTCGCCGTGGGCGACTTCGACGGCGACGGCCACGACGACCTCGCGGTCGGCTCGACCGGCTCCACCGTGGACATCATCCGCGGCGGCTTCACCAAGTCGGGCACGTACGGGGGCACTTCGACCGTGCCGACCGCACTCGACCCGGGCGCCACATCCGGGGGCCTGGCCGCGGGCGACACCAACAAGGACGGGGTCGACGACCTCGTCGTACAGGGTTACGCGCCCTACGGCGAAGGCGCCGACGACCAGTACGCGGCCACGTACCTCTTCCTCCAGCCGGTCACCTCCCCGTCCGCGATCACGCTCCCCGGCGCGTACGCCGCCGCTGTCGGCGATCTGAACAAGGACGGCTACGGCGACATCGTCCTCGGCAACCCCCTGGACAAGACGTCCGACCCGGGCGGCGCCCTCGGCGGCAAGGTCACCGTCCTGCCCGGAAGCGCGACGGGCCCCGCCCTGACCGCCCAGAAGAGCTACACCCAGGCGACGGCCGGCGTTCCCGGTACCGCCGAGGCGATGGACCGCTTCGGCGCCTCCCTGTCCGTGGGCGACGCGAACGCCGACGGGTACGGCGACCTGGCGATCGGCTCGCCCGGCGAGGCGATCGGCTCCGCCACGGACGCGGGCACCGTCGTCCTGCTCCGCGGCTCCGCGGCCGGCCTCACCGTGACCGGCGCCCAGGCGTACTCCCAGAGCACGTCCGGCGTGCCGGGCGCAGCGGAGAAGAACGACAGCTTCGGCTCCGGCGTCCTGCTCTGCGACATCAACAAGAACGGCCGGGCCGACCTCACGACCGGCGCGGCCTTCGAGAACGGCGGCACCGGGGCGGTCTGGAACCTGCGCGGATCCAGCACAGGCCTCACCACGTCCGGCGCCACCAGCTTCGGCCCGTCCGCGCTCGGTTTCGACGGCGACCAGGCCATGTTCGGCAACCACATCAGCGGCTGACCCCGAAAGGACCCCACCCGTGCCCAATGGTTCGCCCGCAACAGCCCCGGCGTCACCGGAGCGCTGAACTCGGACGACCCGTTCGGCTCCGCGGTGCGGCTGCGGGACACCGACCGCGACGGCTACGCCGACCTGTACGTGGCGGGCACGGTCGGCACGCTCCGCCTGCCCGGCTCGGCCGCCGGAATCACCACCACGGGCGCCCCTTAGGGGATGTCACAGCTCGGCAGCAAAGCCGGGCCCGATCCACCGGGCCCGGCACCTCACTCCCCGGGACCAGGTACGTTCGATGACGTGGCTGGATTCAGGATCGGACGCGGCCGGGACAACCGCGCCTCGCAATCGCGACCGTACGGACAGGGTGCCCCCCAGGGGCAGGCCCCGTACGGCTACTCTCCCGCGCCCCCGAACGGGCGACCGCAGCAGCACCAGTACGGCGGCCGGCAACCGCAGCAGCCGTACGGTCAGCAGCAGTGGCCCCAGTCCGGAGGCCACGGCGAGCCGGAGTACTTCGGCGACCCGAACGGCCCGCAGGGGCACGGTCAGCAGGGCCAGGGCTACGACCCGTACGCGGCGAACAACCCGGGGCACACCCAGGCGTTCTCCGTGGGCGAGGACCCGTACAACCAGGGCGACACGTACCGGGCGGGTTCGGCCCCGGCCGCGCCCGTCGGTCCGCGGCTGCACTGGAAGCAACTGCTGTCCGGGGTCGTCCTGCGCCCCGGACAGACGTACCTCCAGATGCGGGACTACGCGATGTGGGGCCCCGCCCTCGTCGTGACGTTCCTCTACGGGCTGCTCGCGATCTTCGGCTTCGACTCGGCCCGCGAGGACGTGATCAATGCCACGCTCTCGGCCGCGGTCCCGTACGTCCTCACGACCGGCGTGGCCATCACTCTCAGCTTCTTCGTGCTCGGCGTGGTCACGCACACGCTGGCCCGCCAGCTCGGCGGTGACGGAGCGTGGCAGCCCACGGTCGGCCTCGCAATGCTGATCACCGCGATCACGGACGCCCCGCGCCTGCTCTTCGCGATGTTCCTCGGCGGCGACGCCCCGTTCGTGCAGATCATCGGCTGGGCGACGTGGGCGCTCGCGGGCTTCCTGCTGACGCTCATGGTCGGCAGGTCGCACGACCTCCCGTGGCCGAAGGCGCTGGCCGCCTCCGCGATCCAGCTGATCGCGCTCCTGTCGATCATCAAGCTGGGCACGTTCTAGAGACCTGGGACACGCGAGTGGGGCCCGGCACACACAGTGCCGGGCCCCACTCGCGTTCGCCGCCACCCCGTCGCCGCCAACGGGTGACGCCGATGGCGGGTCGGAGCACCGGCCTCCGGGACAGCTGCCACGATGCGCCCATGGCACCTGCGGCAGGCACTGCTGGGAGTTCGACGACGGCGCGACTCGTCCTGCTGACACTCGCAGCAGGTCAGTTCCTGATGGCTCTCGACAGCTCGGTCATGAACGTCTCGATCGCCACCGTGGCCGAGGACGTGGGCACGACCGTGACAGGGATCCAGGGCGCCATCACGGCGTACACCCTCGTGATGGCGATGTTCATGATCCCGGGCGGCAAGGTCGGCGCGCTGATCGGCCGCAAACCCGCGTTCATGACCGGCTGCGTCATCTACGGCTGCGGCTCCCTGACCACGGCGCTCGCACCCAACCTCCCTGTACTGCTGCTCGGCTGGGCGCTCCTCGAGGGGGTCGGAGCCGCTCTCATCATGCCCGCGATCGTGGCGCTCGTGGCGGGCAACTTCGTCACGGAACGCCGTCCCGCCGCCTATGGTCTCGTCGCGGCCGCAGGGGCCGTGGCGATCGCGGTAGGGCCGCTCGTCGGAGGCGTCGCGACGACGTACTTCTCCTGGCGCTGGGTGTTCGCCGGTGAGGTCGTGGTGGTGCTCGGCATCCTCGTGCTCGCCCGCCGCATCGCCGACGCGCCGGTCGGCGAACGCTCTCGCATCGATCTCCTCGGCTGCGTGCTCTCCGCCCTCGGCCTCGGGATCTTCGTCTACGGAGTCCTCCGCTCGGACGAATGGGGCTGGCTCCAGCCCAAACCCGGCGCGCCTTCGTGGCTCGGTATTTCGCCGGTCGTCTGGCTGGCGCTGGCCGGCCTGCTGCTGATCTGGCTCTTCCTCCGCTGGGAGGCCCGCCTGGTGGAGCAGCGCAAGGAGCCGCTCATCGACCCGGCCCTGCTTCAGAACAAGCAGCTCACCGGCGGCCTGACGATGTTCTTCTTCCAGTACCTCGTGCAGATGGGTGTGTTCTTCGTCGTCCCGCTGTATCTGTCGGTCGCCCTGGGCCTGTCCGCGCTCAAGACCGGTGCCCGCATCCTGCCCCTCTCGCTGACGCTGCTGGCGGCCGCGATCCTGATCCCGCGCTTCCTCCCGGATGTCTCACCGCGCCGGGTGGTGCGGCTCGGGATCCTCGCGCTGCTCGCCGGGGCGGTGGCCCTGATGGCCGCACTCGACGTGGGAGCCGGTGCGGAGATCGTCACCCTCCCCCTCCTGCTGATCGGGCTCGGCATGGGCGCACTGGCGTCCCAGCTCGGGTCGGTCACCGTGTCCGCGGTACCGCAGGCACAGAGCGCGGAGGTCGGCGGAGTCCAGAACGCCGTCACCAACCTGGGCGCCTCGCTCGGTACGGCACTCGCCGGGTCGATCCTCATCGCCGCGCTCACGACCTCGTTCGTCACCGGCATCGAGCAGAATCCGGCGGTCCCGGCCGACGTCAAGAGCCGGACCTCCGTCGAGCTCCAGAGCGGCGCGCCCTTCCTGTCGGACGCTCAGCTCAGGACCGCGCTCGACGAAGCCGGCACGAGCACGGAGGTCTCGCAGGCGGCGCTCGACGCGAACGACGAAGCACGGCTCGACGGCCTCCGCGCCGCACTCGCCGTCCTCGCCCTCACCTCGCTGCTCGCCATGTTCTTCACCTCACGGATCCCGACGACCCAGCCCCGCTCGGCGACGCCCTAGCCCGCCGGAAAAGCGCGTGGGGCCTGCTCAGGCGTCCAGAACCTGCCCGGCCCGGGTGCGTTGGGGGCTTGTGGCCAACGGGACTTCGGAGGCCGCTGTGACGCCAGCTAAAGATCTTGCGCTTCTATAGCGGGGGGTTTGATGCCCCCACAAAAGTTGCGTTTCATCCGACTCGGCCCTTGATGGTGCGTATGTCATGCACCTGATTGGCCCAGCCCGAAACACTCCCTTGGGGGGAACCTTGACGAGAAGCACCATGCCGAGACGCATACTGGCCCGCACCGTGGGCGTTGTCGCGGCAGTGACAGTTGCGCTCACGGCTGCGCCCTTGGTGGGCACTGCGCAGGCCTACAGCGCGACGTCGGGAACGCTGAGCTTCAGCGGCGATCCGGGTGAGCACATTTCAGGCGGTCAGTCGTACGAGTACACGGCTGGAGCGGTCCAGATGTTCGACGTCCAGGGCAGCAGGGACGAGAACGGCCTCACCGTCGCGATAGATGCGGACGAAGGTACGCTCTGGCGTCTCATCGTCGCCGCCCCCGACGGTCAGAAGCTGACTGAGGGCACCACGTACACCGGGGCGAAGCAATGGCCCTACGCCCAGCAAGGGGATCCGGAACTGGTGTTCAGCGGGACCGACAACGGGACCGAAAGAGGGTGTAACACCAACTCCGGCTCCTTCACCATCGAGCACATCGCTTTCGGCCCCTACGGCTACGTCCGCGCACTCGATGCCACGTTCGAGCAGTACTGCAACGGATCGACAGTGCCTCTGCACGGTGCGGTTCACGCGGTCATGCCCGAACCTCCGGTTGAACTCGCCATGGGGATGAACACCGACTCCGCGGGCACGGTGGCCGTCCCAGACGGTCAGATCACCGTCGGCGGCACCGTGACGTGCAACAAGCCTGCGAATGTCTCGCTCGTCGGCCAGGTCTTCCAGATCCAGAAGAAGGGGACGCCGGGCGCTTCCTATGAGACAACCGTCTCCTGCACGCCGGGCGCGCCCGTCCCTTGGTCCGTCGAGCTGACCAGCCAGGAACCTGGCACCTCGTTCCAGCCCGGCACCGCGACGATTCGCAGCAGGGCCCGAGCAGATGACCGGGACTACCCGGTGACTGTCGACACCGGACAGCAGGAGTCAGAGGTCACGCTCTCCAAGAGCTGAGCCCAGGCGACCGCAAGATCAGCTGACATCACTGGTCACAGCAACGGGAGCCGACAGCCCCGATCGACCGGAGCGGTGAACCGGCCCCCGAGATGACGTAGGGGCCCCCTCGATGCCTCTCGGCATCGAGGGGGCCCCTTTTCGTCGACAGCGCGCGAAGACCTCAAGCGCAGATCAGAGCGCTTCCTTGTTCTCCTTGGGCGCCTCTCCCGACTTATGTACCGGAGGCAGGACACTCCACGGGAAGTTGATCCACTCATCCGTGCGCTTCCACACGTACTCGCACTTCACGAGCGAGTGCGACTTCTCGTAGATCACGGCGGAGCGCACCTCGGCCACGGTGTCGAGGCAGAAGTCGTGGACCAGCTTCAGGGTCTTCCCGGTGTCGGCGACGTCATCGGTGATGAGCACCTTCTTGTCCGAGAAGTCGATCGCGTTGGGCACGGGCGCCAGCATGACGGGCATCTCGAGCGTCGTTCCCACACCCGTGTAGAACTCGACGTTCACGAGGTGGATGTTCTTGCAGTCGAGGGCGTACGCGAGCCCGCCGGCCACGAAGACGCCACCGCGCGCGATGGACAGCACGATGTCCGGCTCGTACCCGTCGTCGGCGATCGTCTGCGCCAGCTCGCGCACGGCTATGCCGAACTTCTCGTACGTAAGGTTCTCGCGTACGTCACTCATGCTGCTGATCACACCTGCGTTCGATGGAAATTGAGGAAGGAACGGGAGGCCGTGGGGCCGCGCTGGCCCTGGTAGCGGGACCCGTAGCGCTCGTTGCCGTAGGGGAACTCGGCGGGCGAACTCAGCCGGAACATGCACAGCTGCCCGATCTTCATGCCCGGCCACAGCTTGATCGGCAGCGTCGCGAGGTTCGACAGCTCCAGCGTGACGTGCCCGGAGAACCCGGGGTCGATGAAGCCGGCGGTGGAGTGCGTGACGAGCCCGAGCCGGCCGAGGGAGCTCTTGCCCTCGAGGCGCGAGGCGAGATCGTCCGGCAGCGAGATGACCTCGTACGTGGAGGCGAGCACGAACTCGCCGGGGTGGAGGATGAAGGGCTCGTCGCCCTCCGGCTCCACGAGCCGCGTCAGGTCGGCCTGCTCCACCGCGGGGTCGATGTGCGGGTAGCGGTGGTTCTCGAACACCCGGAAGTAGCGGTCGAGCCGCACGTCGATGCTCGAGGGCTGCACCATGGATTCGTCGTACGGATCGATGCGGACCCGCCCGGCGTCGATCTCGGCCCGGATGTCCTTGTCTGAGAGAAGCACGTAGCGAGGATACGCAGAGCGCGCGGGCCCGCCACAATCCGGCCATTGCACCGCGACTGTGGCGCACCCGCGCGCCCGCCTTCCGGCTATGCGCCGGCTACCGCTTCTCGAACTCCACAGGAACCGCGTTCCTCAGCCGCGCACACCGCGGACATCGGATCAGCCGGCCGGGTCCGAGCCGGTCGGCCTGCTGCATCGGGAACGAAGCGGTGCTGAAAACGTGCCCCTCGGCACAACGGACGAATGTGCGCTCCATCGAGTCCCAGAGTCCCTTCCCCACGAGCCACTACGCCATTTCTGGCTGACAACGATGGGTCACATTACGGGATGAAAGGGACGCCACTCCAGGCGGCACTCCGCACACGGAAGGACCCTCGAAGCCGGCCCCACCGTACGCCCCAACTCCCTTCACCCGCAGTCACTTCCAGCACGCACAACGCATCCGGACCCCACGGCGAAAGCACCGGGGGCCCGAGGTGGGGTAGAGTGTGCGACGTTACGACTCCGGCTCAACCGGCGTCTTACGCGGGTGTAGTTTAGTGGTAGAACATCAGCTTCCCAAGCTGAGAGTGCGAGTTCGATTCTCGTCACCCGCTCCACGAAGAAGGCCCAGGTCAGAGACCCGGGCCTTTTTGCTGTGCGGTTTCGCTCAGTCGTCGCGTGCCACATCCGTGCCAGATGCTTGATCATCCGGCTTCCGTGACACGGAGCGGCGAGCTTTCCGCACGCTGCGATCGAGCACCCGGCTGCGCTCCGCTCCGGGTGGTGGGTGATGTGAGGCCCGAGGTGCGCCGAACTCTTGGCGATGAGTTGGCCGCCTGTTTTACTTCGCGCATGATTACGGCAGCGCTCTCTGCCTTCGTCGGCGGGGTGATCGGAACGGTTCTCGTGGCACGGCGAGCGCGGAGAACAGCCGTTCAGACCGAAGCAGGGGAAGCAGTCTTCTTCCAGGTCGGGGCCAACCTGCCGGATGAGGGGCGCCGATACAGCCTTGGCCAGGTGCGGGCTGGGGGCAAGTTCCAATGGAAGTCTCGCTGGTCGTGGACGCGACTGCGTGAACTCCCGACAGATCTGCGCTACATCCGTGCACGCCGAACAACCTTCCGCGAAAGGTTGCAGCTCCCGACCAGAGCGCTGGTGATCGAGTGCGAATCGTCTGTGGGGCCTGTACGGCTATGGGCCCACCCGAAGCAGGCGGTGCACGTTGTAGAGATGATCCGGCGTGCAAGTACCCCGAACTCGCCGAGCACCCCGGTCCCTGACATCAGCACCTGACACCAACAGGCGCGAACAGCGGCAGCCGACGCTGGACCTCAATAGACAGACAGTGGAGGCACAAAGCCAGTTGGCCGGGAGCGATGTCTCCCCGTGATCGACCTGATAAGGATGAGTCCGCAGGTTCAAATCCCGCGGCCCAGCCCGTAAGGGTGTCCCTAATACTCCAGCCGTACTTCTCCATTACTGCTGGTCAACGGCCTGGGTCTGGGGAGTGTAGCGGGGTGGGTTTGGGTGCGGGGCGGTCCTGGCGGACCGTCCCGCGAACGTGTGACCGCGCCGCATGTAGTGACAGTGCCGGGCGCGTGCTTGGTGGCGGCGTCTCCAGTGCGACCAGCTCACTGCGTGCTCGCGCCGTGGAGCGCGGCGGTGGGGTTCAACTGCCAGCAGACGGCGGATTTCTGCCGGGGTGAGATCCACGAGGTCGGGTGTGTCGGCCGCGTCACCCCTTTTTCGCGCTCCTGGACGGCCATCGCGGCGAGGAAAATGTGCGCGAGCATGACGAGTGTGATGTGCCGGTACCAACCGACGTATCGGCGGACCTCGTACTGGTCCAGGCCGCACTCGTTCTTCGCGCTCTGGAAGCACTCCTCGATCTTCCAGCGGCAGCCCGCGATGCGGGCCAGGTCGGCAACGGTGGCATCCAGCGGCGCACTGGCCAGGTAGTAGGCGATCTCGTCGGGCCTGGTGATGCTGCGGCGGGCGAGCATCCAGCGTTGCCGGGTGGGTTCGTCGCCGTCGAACTCCCAGACGGCGGGCAGCCGGGCGGCGGCCCAGTCGTAGAGGCGCGGCCCCTTGGCGCCGTCGCCGCAGGACAGGCGTTGCCATGCCTCGGGTGGCGCCTGGCCGATGAGGTAGTCGATGCGCGGGCCGTGAACCTGCTGTGACTTGGGCACCGCGACGACGTAGGACAGGCCGGCGTCTTCCAGGAAGCGGCGGAAGCGGGAATCCTGCCCGTAGGCGGAATCCGCGGTGACCCAGGAGAAGACGAGCGGAGACTCCAGGGCCCGCCAGACCATGGCCCGGGCGAGATCGTTTTTGGTGGTGAAGTCACGCTCGTCGGGGATCCGGGCCGCTCGGCAGCGATCTGGGTCGTTCGTCCAGGACTTGGGCAGGTAGAGCTCTCGGTCGACCAGGCCGTGGCCGCGTGTGGTGGCATAGGCGGCGAAGACACCGATCTGGCAGTTTTCGGTCCGGCCCGCCGTTCCCGAATATTGTCGTTGCACCCCGGCCGAGGTGGTGCCCTTCTTGACGAAGCCGGTGTCATCGATGATCAATACACCGTCTGATGCTCCGAGTTGCTCTGCTGCATAGGACTGCAGGTCATCGCGGAGATGGTCGGCGTCCCAACGGCTGCGGGCCAGCAAGTGCTGAAGTCCGTCCGGGGTGGCATGGCCGGCGTACTCGGCGAGCTGCCAACCGTTCTTGCGCCCCACCGGGCCCAGCAGCCCACGCACGTAATCCCGCATCCGGCGTCGTGGCTCTACCCGGACGAAACAGGCTCCGACCCGCAGGAACAGATTCTCAAGTTCACGGCCCCAGACACTCGTGGGCACATCATTGATCACGTCTACGGACTGCTCGGTCTGCTGTCACTACATGCGGCGCGGTCACACGTTCGCGGGACGGTCCGCCAGGACCGCCCCGCACCCAAACCCACCCCGCTACACTCCCCAGACCCAGGCCGTTGACCAGCAGTAATGGAGAAGTACGGCTGGAGTACTAATACTCCAGCTGTAGATCGTGATCAGCTGTCAGGCGTCAAAGCGGTGGCGGGCGGCCTCGATGTGCCCGAAGTAGCGGTGCGTCCAGTCGCACATTCCGTCGACGGTTGCGCGTAGGCCCTGGCCCGGCTCGGTGAGGGTGTATTCGACACGCGGCGGGACGGTGGGGTGCACGTTTCTCTCGACCAGGCCGTTGCGCTCCAGCATGCGCAGGTTCTGGGTGAGCATCTTGTGGCTGATGCCCTCGATCTCGTTCCGCAGCTCGCTGAAGCGCAGGGTGCGTTCACCGAGAGTCTCGATGATCAGGAATGCCCACTTGTTGGCAACGTCGGAGAAGATCTCTCGCGCCAATGAGTCCGCGCGCCTGAGGTCTGCTTCCTCGGATGGGCCCTTGATCTGTTTGGTCACCATCGGGTTCCCCAGTCACTGGAAAGTGCGTTCTTCCATGTCAGCGTCCACTCTCCTACGGTTCCTGAGTAACCACAAGAGACCGAAGGCGCCCTCGTCGGGCAGACACGAGCCCACAGGCGCTCAGGACAAGGAGGCAGGCAGCATGGCCGTCAACCTGGTAAACCCGAATGGATTGCCCAAGATCGATGTCTACCGGCAGGTGTCGATCGCAACAGGGTCGAAGCTGGTCTTCATCGCCGGGCAGGTCGCCTGGGATGCCGAGGGGATCACGGTCGGCGAAGGCGACCTCGCCGCACAGGTCGAGCAGTGCTACCTCAACATCGGCACCGCTTTGGCCGAGGCTGGCGGCTCCTTCGACGACGTGGCGAAACTGACCTTCTACGTCGTCGACTGGACCCCCGACAAGATGCCGCCGCTGCTCGAGGGGATCTCCCGGGCGGCCGCAAAGCTGGGCACCACCCCGGTCCCGCCGGCCACGCTGCTGGGCGTTGCGGCACTGGACGTTCCCGACCATCTGGTCGAGATCGAAGCCACCGCGGTCCTCGACTGAACAGATGCCCTTCGCCCGCTGAGCACCGAAGTGGCCAACTGCGGTGCTCAGCTGCCAACCAGCGCGCTCGGCACATCATGTCTGGTTCGCGGCTTGCCGGTGGTAGTGGCCGGCTCGGGACCGGGCCTGCTGACGTCGCCGCCAGTCGGACCAGCCGAGCCGGTGGGCGGCGTCGTGCACGGGGCGCACGACCAGGGCGACGAACAGGCGCTGGATGGGGAGAGTGGTGGGTTGGGCAGGGGGGCAATCACCTGTGGGGGATCAAGAAACGCTCGATCCCCCAGCCGGGATGACAACGATCTGATTCTCATCCTCGTAGATGACCCGGCCTGGGTTCGGGGACTCCAGTCGGCGGCACTCGACACCATGGGCAGCGAGCAGGTCTAGGTATCCCTCGACGCGCCTGATCAGTTCCTCGGCAGACGACTTGAACCAGGCCACAGCGCCCGGGTGCACCTCGGGGTCGTACACGCGTGGGTCGACGTTGGTTGGATTGGTGTAGTTGGGTTACGTCCAGGGAAGTGGTGTACGGGTTCGACCTGATCCGGGGGTTTGCTCCGGCATCGGGATGGTGCCCGCATAGATGAACGGCCACCGGCTGATCTTCGAAGTGTCGAAGCCTCGAAGGAGATCAGCACGATGACCGCACCAGACAGTCTGCCCCTGCACGCCCTCGCGGAAGACAACCTCGCCGCGGCGAGTCCCGATCTGCTGCGCGCGATGGTCAAAACGTTCGCCGACGCGCTCATGTCTGTCGAGGCGGATGCCCTCTGCAACGCCGAATACGGGCAGGTCAGCGACGAACGCGTCAACCACCGCAACGGCTATCGCCCACGCGAGTGGGACACCCGCGCTGGCACCGTCGAACTGGCCGTTCCCAAACTGCGCCGGGGCAGTTACTTCCCGCACTGGCTCCTGGAGCGACGCCGGCGGGCCGAACAGGCCCTCATCTCGGTGGTGGCCACCGCCTACCTCCTGGGCGTCTCCACCCGCCGAGTCGAGAAACTCGCCGCCTCCCTCGGTGTCACCCAGCTGTCGAAGTCCCAGGTCAGTGCGATGGCCAAGCACCTGGACGAACAGGTCGCCGCGTTCCGCAACCGGCCACTGGACGCCGGGCCTTATGCGTTCGTCTGGGTCGACGCGCTGACGCAGAAGGTCCGCGAGGGCGGCCGCATCATCAACGTCCACGCGCTGATCGCGGTCGGCGTCAATGCGGACGGACACCGGGAGATCCTCGGCATCGACGTCGCCACGGCCGAGGACGGTGCGGGCTGGCTCGCCTTCCTCCGCTCGCTGACCGCCCGCGGTCTGTCCGGTGTCCAGCTGGTCGTCTCCGACGCCCACACCGGCCTCGTCGCCGCGATCGGCGCCGTTCTGCCCGGAGCTTCATGGCAGCGATGCCGCACGCATTGAAGCCGTAAGGAATCAACTTGTCGGTGTGTCGGTTTCTTCATCCGCGGCGGCGAGGAGTTCGGTGGCGGTGTGGTAGCGGGTGGTGGCCGGAGGTGGGAGGAGTCCGCCTTCGGCAAGCAGGGGCCGGATTTCGCGGACGACGTTCCCGATCGAGGACCTGCTCACGTCCCCCAGCACGTCGGCGAGGACGTCCAGGGTGCACAGTTTCCGCAGGTAGAGGATGGCGACGACGACGCGTTCTCTGTCACCGAGCTTCTGCGGGAAGACGCCGCCGCGGCTGCCCGGCTGGCGATCGGCGCCCCGGCGCTGGTAGGAGGCACGTTCGACCTGGGCAACCTGGCGTGGGGCGAGGCGGCGAGCGAGCGCATCCAGCTCCGCGCGGGACATGCCGGTAAGCCGCGGATGGGACAGGCTCTCCATGATCCGGGTGCGCGTCGGGGTCTCGGCGGTGTCGAGGAAGGCCATCAGCGCGTCCGCCGTGGTGAACCGGCTGGGGGCGTAACCGGGCTGGTGGCCGTGATCCTCCAGGACTCGGCGGGTCTCGGCGACGAGGTGGCCGATGCAGTTGGGGGTCACCTCCAGCATGTCGCCCAGCAGCTTCATCGAGCAGACCTGGCGCTGGTAGAGGAGGGTGAGCATCACCCGGGTGGCGTCGTCGAACAGCGGCTTGGCCCGCTGATTTCCGGTTGCGCGCCGGGCGCGTCCGCCGCGCTGCTCGCTGTAGCGTTCCTGGGCCCGGGCGGCCTGCAGCGGAGCCAACTCAGCGCATAGATCTGCGAGTTCCGTGCCACTCAGCCCGGTCAGGCGCGGGTCCGCGAGACGGGTGAGAAGCTCGCGGCGGCGGTCGGCGACGCCGTGTGCCTCGCCGGCGGGCGACACCTGTGGCGCGGAGGGTTCGGGCAGCAGGGTGTAGTTCCACTGGCCGTGAACCTCATGCCGGACCAGCGGCAGCGCGGCGAAGCGGTCCTTGCTGATCGCGATGCCGGTGGGGTAGTCACCGGGATCAAGGTGGGCCTCGACGCGCAGACCAGCCCGGGTGCGGGTGGCGGCGATCGTCTCAATGACGACTTCGTGGCTGGTCAGCGGCCTGCCACGCCAGTTGTGGGTGATGTGGGAGAACAGCCGGTGCTCGATTTTGTTCCACTTCGATGTGCCCGGCCAATGCCGTTGTTTGACTACTGAACTATCGTCGCCTGCAGTGTGATGGTCCTGGCGGGTACGTGGCGTGGTGGGGCTTTCGGTTTGTTCTTCGGCCGGTAGGAGTACAGCGAGTTGGGCCGTTTCAGGAAGCGGTCTGCCTCTCGCAGTCGGCGGGTGCCGCTGTCGAGTTTCCGGCGGACCTTCGCCGCCAGCGCGGTCAGGAACCTGCGGATCTTCGGCGGGGTGTCGGCGAGCTGGCGGACCACGCTGCGTCGGGTGTGCTTGAGGACCTTGACGAACGAGATGCGGTCCGGGTCGATGCCGTTGTTGTCGGCGAGTTGCATGATGATGCCGGTCAGGCAGTGGTGCACGACCAGGTGCGCCCACACTTCCTGGCTCACCAGCTGTGGGTCGGTGGATCGCAGAACTTCCTGCCGGCCCCGCTGGAAGGTCTTGATCTGCCGATAGGCCGATTCCACCTCCCATCTTTCGTGATACAAGACCGCCAACTCCCTTGCTGGGTAGGCGTCGTGGTCGAAGAGGTCGGTCAGTAGGCGGATCACTTCGCCCCCGTCGACGCGGTACTCGATCACGCGCACCAGCACACCGCCCGGATGGGCGCCCTTCTGCCCCGCGAGGTTCATGCGTGCCAGGTAGGTGCCGTCGGGCAGGTGTCGTACTGGGCTGCGTGCCACACACGAGCGGGCCCGCAGCAGGAGGTGGGCACCGGCGCCGGTGTAGGCCTTCCACAACTCCACCCCGGGGAACCCCCGGTCCATGATCACGAGCATCCCGGAGGCCGAGGCAGCCATTGCCACGGCTGGGTCGCGTTCACCGCTGTTGTAGCCGCCCACCCGGGCGTCGATGGAAGAGTGTGTGCCGGTCTCGGTCAGCGTCACGACTCTCACCTGCGGAAACCCGCCCGGTTTCCCGCTGGAGTCTTTCGGGCCGCCGAAGGCGAGTCGGTTGGCCTCGTTGTCCGGCACGTCCAGCAGGAACCCGTCGACCGCAGCGAGACGCATCCCCCGGTAGAAGGACCCGGCCAGCCCCGCAGGGGCCCGCGGACCGGCCAGACGGTGGAAGATCCGCTCGACAACCTCCGGTCCCAGGCGCTCCCGAGCCCGGGTGAAAGACGCCTTGTGCGGGATGTGCTCGCTCAACTCCTGTATTCCACCTACCAGTTGTTCTGCGACATCGTCGTAGGAGTCCTGGTGGAAGAGCGCAAGCGCGAGTGTGAAGTAGACCATGAACCCCGCCGGCAACGCTCCCGGCCGACGGTCCCGTTTGCGACACTCCGACAGGACCTCGTCCACCAACTCGGGCGTCACCCACTGTGTGATCAAGCCCAGCCGCACTCGCTCAGATACCCCGCTCCACGGATGCACACCCCGCATAACGGCGCGACGCTCAGTCCGTCACTACCAACTCAATGAACCTTCAAACAACGGCATTGTGTGCCCGGAGGAAAGTGACACACCGTGATCGTCAGGCCCGTCTCGGCGGCCAGGGCGGCCAGTTCGCTCTTCCAGACCCGGTAGCGGTAGCCATTGGAGCCGCCCGCGTCCGAGGTGATCAGCAGCCGTGACGCCTTCGGGTAGTCGAGGCTGCCGCGACAGCGCCACCAGCGTCGGATGGACTCGACCGCGAAGACCGACGTGTCGTGGTCGATACCGACGTTGACCCAGCCGGTGTTGCGGGCGATGTCGTAGATCCCGTACGGGATCGCCTGCTGAACGTCCGGGCCGCTGAAGAAGAAGTGATGGTCCTCCACCTCGACCGGCTCGCCCCTGGGCCGCCACTCGCGGCCGGCCATCGGCAGCCGTCCGATCTGTTCCCGCTTCTTCGTGTCCACGCTGATTACCGGCTCGCCGTCGCCCTGGTGCTGTTTGACCTGCTCGTTGATGTAGCGGAACTGGGCATCCCGGTCGGGATGCTGGGACCCCTCAAGGGTCTTGACGTTCGCCTGCAGACTGAAGCCCTCCTGCTTGAGCAGCCGGCCCACCGTCGGCGCAGACACCGGGTGACCCTGCCGGGTCAGCTCCTCGGCCAGGTTCCGCAGCGACTTCGTCGTCCACCGCAACGGCGACTCCGGATCACCCCGCTCATCCGGCTCGACCAGCCCCAACAACGCCTTGAGCAGGGCGGGATTGTTGGCCTCGGCCCGCTTGCGGCCTCCGCCTGGTGCACGTACCTGTCCGTCCGGCAGCGGCCCGGCCCCAGCCTCCAGCTCCGACACTCCGCGGCGCACGGTGGTCTCGCTGACCTGCGCGATCCTCGCCACCGCCCGTACACCGCCGTGCCCGATCAGCCGGGCCTCGGTGGCCAGGGCCAGCCGCCGCTGCCGCTCGTTCAAATGCGGCAACAACACCGAGAACCTGCAGTGGAGTTGGGAACAGATCTCCTTCGGAACGGCCATACCCTGACAACGAGCCCGCACCTGTAAAGCAGCACCTTGATTCTTTACGGCTTCACAAAACCGCAAATGTCCTCGACAGCCTCCCCGAAGTCGGCCCAGCCGGCGGCGAAGAAAGCGATCCAGGACATCTACAACGCGGAAGACCGCGAGCACGCGGCCCGGGCCGTGAAGGTGTTCGCCAAGCAGTACGGCGCGAAGTTCCCCAAGGCCGTCAAGAAGATTGTCGATGACGAGGACGAGCTGCTGGCGTTCTACGACTTCCCCGCCGAGCACTGGATCCACCTGCGGACCACCAACCCCATCGAGTCGACCTTCGCCACCGTCCGCCTGCGGACCAAGGTCACCCGCGGCGCCGGCTCCCGCGTGGCCGCCCTCGCGATGGTCTTCAAACTCGTCGAGTCCGCCCAGGCTCGCTGGCGGGCCGTGAACTCACCCCATCTCGTCGCCCTCGTCCGCGCCGGAGCCCTCTTCGAACGCGGTCACCTCGTCGAGCGTCCCGAGCCCGCTGCGGCATGAACAACCTCAACCGACCCACAGGTCTTGCTCTATTACCCCCGGTCCGCCGGGTATTCGCCCAAATGGAACGGCGCCGGCGGCACTACGCTGCTGTGTCATGCAGGAGACGCGCCTCGACAGTGCTCGGATCCGGGCGGCTCGCCGGGTAATCGACCCGACGTTTCTCGACACTCCGCTGTACCGCTGCGAGGCGCTGGAGCCCGACCTCGGGTGCACGGTGAGTATCAAGCTCGAAACGGCGAACCCGGTCCGCAGCTTCAAGGCCCGCGGCACCGAGGTAGTCGCAAGCCTGCTCGCCGACAATGGCTCGCGAGCCGCGGTGTGCGCCAGTGCGGGCAACCTCGGCCAAGCCCTCGCTTGGTCCGGTCGCGGCCGGGGGCTCGACGTCACCGTCGTGGCATCCCGCTTCGCGACTGCAGCCAAGCTTGATCGCATCCGCGCACTGGACGCCAGGTTGGAACTGGTGGACGGCGACCATGAGATGGCTCGCGAGCGAGCGGCGGCCATCGCGCGGTACGACGGCATCCGGCTGGTCGAAGACAGCCTGGACGTCGAGACCTGCGAGGGCGCGGCGACCATCGGCCTGGAACTGGTAGACACCTCCCCGTCGTTCGACGCCGTCCTGATTGCCCTCGGCGGCGGGGCGCTGGCCACCGGCGTGGGTCATGTGGTGAAGGCCATGGCGCCCAAAGCCGAGGTGATCTGCATCCAGCCGCTGGGCGCACCGGCGATGACACAATCGTGGCGCCAGCGGCGCGTCATCACCACCGACTCGACCAACACCATCGCTGACGGCGTCGCCGGCCGGCATCCCATCCCGGCCGTGCTGGACGACCTCCTCCTGGTCGCTGACGACGCCGTCCTGGTCCAGGAGGCGTCGATCATCGCCGGTATGCGGATGCTCCTCAACTACGCCGGCCTCGTCGTCGAACCTTCGGCCGCGCTCGGCATCGCGGCGATCCTCGAAGACCGTGACCGCTTCGCCGGCCGACACGTAGTCACCATCGTGTGCGGCAGCAACGTCGACGTAGCCGCCTATCACCGCTGGGTCGGTGCGGCTCCCATCCACAGGTCTTGACAATTGCTCACTCCAATATCGACCCGGACCATCAAGATCCAAGTGTCTCTGGTGTCCAAAACCCGGGGTCAAGGTCCGGTGACGCTGCCGTTCGGCTGAACTACACACTATGACGGCGAGCCTGCCGAACAGTCAGGTAGGTCGCTCGTTGATAGTGCCCAGATGCGTCTGAGACATGAAAAGGATTCAGCGACGGTGTCACACAGCTTGGCGCCGCGGAGCCGCAGGGCTGTGTTGGGACTCGGCGGTGCGATGCTCGCAGCGGGGTTCAGCGCCTCCAAGGAAGCCGTGGCCGCCAGTCGCAGCGGTGCGCAGGGCGCTCCCGCTCCGAACGTTCGCTTCGACCTGGCTGCCTCTGGCACGCGCTTGATCCACGAGCGAACGCTGCAGCACACGACGGTTATGCAGTCGTTCGCCTTCGACGAGACTGGCGGGCACATCTACGCGCTCCAGGTCGTGTCCGGCGGCGTTCAGCTTCCCGGTGAGTCACGCACCTACAGTCACGACGAACGGCAGCTCTCCGGGGACCTGTGTCTGAACCGACTGTCCATGAGCGGTGAACTGCTGGGCCGGATGTACCTCAAGGGCTTTGGCCACGGCACAGCGATGGCCGCCCAACACAGCGGCGCCTCGAACGTGACCTTGTGGGTCGAGTGCGACGTCAATTCGGCCTCCGGCTACGGGCGAGCGATCGGCCGATTCCCGTACACCGAGAACACCGTGCTGCGCAGCACCGACCGCCGAGTCACCGTCTACCGCCCACGCCCCGACTCAACCGCAAACTCCGCCGCTCTCGACCCGACCAACCGTCGCCTGCTTCTGCGCTACGCGCTCTCCAGTCGCCGCCGTTATGCGCTCTACGACCTGGACAGGTTCGCTGCCGGGGAGTTCGAGCCGCAGGCCGACTTCGCGCAGCCGGATACGAACCTTGGCCTGCCCTTTCAAGGCATGACCCTGTACGGCGACTACGCCTACCAGGTGATGGGCTTCGGCCGTGGCTCCGAGAATTCCACGGACCAGGACAACACGGTGCTCCTCCACTGCATCGACCTGCGCACGGGCAAGGTGGTGCAAAAGCAGCGGACCCAGGTCGGGCAGGAGCTGACGCACCGCGAGCCCGAGGGACTTGCCGTGTGGCACGGGCCCGCGTCTCGGGAGCCGCGCCTGTGCATGGGCTTCGCCTCTGGCCCGGCCGGAGGCCGAAAGCTGTCCCTCTACGGCCTTCCTGTGTTGTAGCCCGGCGGGAACGTGCTTGTAATGTCCAGTGAGCGTTCCCGCCCTCATCCGATGTTGAGGCAGTAGCCAGCCCCCTCGGCGAGGACAGTCCGCCGAGGGGACAGGTGCGGCGGCGGCCTCGACGCCGAACTGTGCAAGGCAGCAGGCCACTACACCGTGTGTGGCTGGCGTGACGGTCGTTGAGGAGGGCCTCAGTGGACGTTAAGTCGACGTTAAGTCCGATCTTCTTCGGTTCGTGATCGCTCGATCGTGGTACTGATCGTCGCGCAGGGGCCCCCTGTTGGGCATGTCCATGTTGAGATGCGGGCAGGGAGCGAGAGCCGTATCCGAGCGATTTAGCGGACGAGCAGTGGGCGTTGATCGGTGCGACGCGAAGTCGCGCATTTCGAGTGAACTCGCAGATTGGAGGCCGGTTATAGACCGGTGGCGTAGTTCCTGATCAGTGTTCGAGATCAGTCCCCGCCCTGGCGCGCGTTCACAGGTCCCGCTTGTGAGGGTGGGAAGCCCAGGGAAGAAGCCCAAGGGCACCCGCTCCGTCCGGGGGAGCAACCGGCCGAGGGGAAGGCCGGACGGGCGAACGCAAGTGAACCTCCGATGATGCCTCGTGAGCCCAAGCCTTGGGAGACGGGACGAGGACCAGAGTGCAGGGCCTAGCCGCTGGAGGAGGCGGCGAGCGACGACCGGTGACGATCTACCGGTTGTGGGAACACCGCTGGCCCCGGGGTGTAGGAGGCGCCCACCCCGGCCGTATCTCGTGTGCGCGGAACGTGGAAACCCCCGTCGGGTCCGGGCCTTGGGCTCGGTGGGCCGATCGTAAGAGGGGCGGAACCCCTCGGCGGGACAGGAAGCCCAAGAAGCAGATGCCGGCGGCCGAAAGGCGGCGGGACTCGGGACATGTGGTTGGCCCCTCCAGGCGGCCGGACCTTGACCCCGGGTTTTGGACACCAGAGACACTTGGATCTTGATGGTCCGGGTGGATATGGAGTCCCGTACAGATGGCTATGAAGCACTACCCCGCCGAGTTCAAGGCGGATGCGGTCGCGTTGTACCGCTCAAGGCCGGGAGCGACGATCAAGTCGGTCGCCGAGGACCTCGGGGTCAACACCGAGACGCTGCGCAACTGGATCCGGGCCGACGACGGACGGCGTCCCGGCGCCCACTCCCCGACTCGGGCTGCCACCCCGGCCCAGGTCCCGGGCCCGGTGGAAGCCGAGCTCGCCGCCGCACGGAAGTGGATCCGGCGGACCACGACCCGATCGAGTCGACCTTCGCGACCGTGCGGCTGCGGACGAAGGTCACCAAGGGTGCCGGCTCCCGCGCGGCCGCCCTGGCGATGGTGTTCAAGCTCGTCGAGTCCGCCCAGGCACGATGGCGGGCCGTCAACGCACCCCACCTCGTCGCTCTGGTGAGGGCCGGAGCCCGCTTCGAACGCGGCGAGCTCCTCGAACGCCCCGAGACGTTCGCGGCATAAGGTCAGGCCACCATGACCGACTACGACACCTACGGCACCAGCACTCACACTGCGAGTGAACTGGTCCGCCTCGTCACCAGCCACCTCAATGTGGGCTTCACCGAGCGCGAAAGCAACTACCGGGGCGTCTACCACCTCGCCCAGGGCACTTACGGACGTATCGAGATCCATCCGAACGCCATCCCCGGCAATGACGGCCAGGACGACCTCTACACCCCGGAACACCCGGCGGCCCAGGTCTTCCTGCTCACCAACACCCCGGCCCCAGAGCCCACCCTGCACACCCTCCTGGACACCATCCAAGGTCTCGTGCACCTGCGCCGCGAATCATGGTAAGCCGCTGCTGACCCACAACTCTTGACAATTACTCGTTCCATGCGCCCGGGACTCCTCTCTGTCCTGATCGTAGGGGGTGGCGGCCGACCGTCGGGTGGCGGCCGGGAGCGTGGTGAGCCTGCGCCAGGCCAGGGCGAAGACCTCAGCCAGCGGCGGCGGGCGTGGGCGGCGAGGCGAGGCGGGCGGGAAGGTGGTAAAGCCGGTAGCTCATGGTGTCGGGCTCGGCCCGCACCATGTCGTCCCGGTCGTGCAGGGCGAGGAGGCGGACCCAGCAGTCCAGGTCCTGGCCGAAGTTCGTGGCGAGCATCCAGCCGCGGTTGACCTCCCACGACTTGCTGGGAGGTTCCGCAGCCCCATCGCCTTGTCGACCCTCACCCAGTCCTCCACGACGGCGTGGGCGCGGGCGAGCGCGCCCAGCCACTGCGGCTGATGTGAGCCGGCGATCCCCCACATGTGCCGCACGTTCGTGACGATGACCGAGTACTTCCGGCCGGTCCGCTTCTCGAACGCGGTCAGCTTCTTCAGGTGCCGCCCGGCAGGCCGGACCCGGCGCACGATCAGCCGCATGCCGACCGGCCAGCCGGGCCGGGTGTTCAGGGCGGTCAACTCTCTCCCACACCTTGGCCGGCAGCTTCGCGATCGCCGTCTCGTCGTCCTCGGTGATCGTCCAGCCGACCAGGTAACGCACGGTGCGCCGGGCCGTGTTCGGCGCCTCCCGGTGTTCCAGCAGGTCGTGGGCGGCACCCGCCCCGTCGATCCTCACCGGGATCTTCGCGGCGCTTCGAACCCGGAGCGCGGCGGTGAGCACGGACCGTGCTCCGCCCTGCTCCACAGTGCCGCGCTCGCGGGTACACCTCCGCCGCAGCGGCTCCGTCACCGCGGCGACGTCGCCCGCGGCTCGGAAGACGGCCTCTTCCTTGTCGACGGTCGTGACGAGCACCAGCCGGGCCGCAGCACCCGGGCGGCTTCGGCGATCGCCGGGGTGGCGTCGTCGAGCAGGTGGAGCAGCCAGACGATGACGACGGCGTACGCCCCGACCGTTGCGACCCGCGTCCCACGCGTTTGCGCGCCGTGGACGTGGCCACGGCCTTTGCACGGCACGCCGTCTCCGAGTCCGGAGTTGTCTCCCTCCGAGATCATCCGTCTTGAATGGGCCGTCCACGAGTTGGCCGCCGGCTACCCGAACGCACCCGCGGTACCGGGCCCTCCAAGTCGGCACGGGCCGGTCCGTTGACCCAAGGCAGAGACTTTGGCCGCATACCTTTGTCGACGCTAAGGTGTGGCGCCGCACTCGGCGGATCGCTTCCCTGAGGAAAGTGGGAATGGGGCTCATGGATGCGGACCACGCAGGGCTGGTTGTCGCGGCTCAGGCCGGTGACGATCGGGCGCGCGAGGAGCTGATCGCCGCGTACCTGCCATTGCTCTACAACATCGTCGGGCGAGCGCTGAGCGGACATGCCGACGTCGACGACGTCGTCCAGGAAACCCTGCTGCGCGTGGTGCGCGACCTGCCTTCCCTGCGTGCCCCGGAGAGCTTCCGGTCCTGGCTGGTGTCGATCACGCTCCGCCAGATCAATACCCACTGGCACCGGCAACGCGCCTTCGCCGGCCGGACCACGGTCATCGACGAGGCACGCCAGATACCGGACGCCGGCGCCGAACCTGTGGACGTGACGATCCTGCGGCTGCATGTGTCGGACGAGCGCCGTCGGGTTGTCGAAGCCGGCCGGTGGCTTGACCCGGACCATCGGGTGCTGCTGTCGCTGTGGTGGCAGGAATGCGCCGGCTTGCTGAGCCGCGACGACATCGCCGCCGCGACAGGGCTCACGGTCGCCCACGTCGGAGTGCGCCTGCAACGCATGCGCGAGCAGCTTGAACTGAGCCGGACGATCGTCGCCGCGCTGGAGGCCGACCCGCGCTGTCCGCAGTTGGACGAGACCCTCGTCGGCTGGGACGGTCTCCGTGCATCGGTGTGGCGCAAGCGGATCGCGCGGCACACCCGTGGCTGCCCGGTCTGCATGGCGACGACAACAGAACGGGTTCCCGCCGAACTGCTGCTCCTCAGCCTCGCGCCGCTGGCCGTCCCGGCCGGACTCATCGCCGCGCTGGCCGCCAAGGGCCTGCTCTCGGGTACGGCCGTGAGCACCGCCGGGCTGGCCACGGCGCACGTCGCCGTCGGCACGGCGACGGGGGGAGGCGGTCTGCACAGCGCACTGATCGGCAAACTCCACGCGGTGACCGCTCATCCGCTGGTGAGCCTCGCCACCGGCGCGGTGCTCATCGCCGGGACCGCCACCTACGCGGCCTGGCCCGAACCGGCGCATCGGGAGCCCGGCGTCATCGCCGCTCCCACGGACGGCGATCCCACGCCGATCCCGTCGCACACCCCGTCGCGCACCCCGTCGGCCGGACCGTCACCGGTGAGTCCGTCCGCCGTCGCGGGCCCTGTTCCGCTGGGCGCACAGTCACTGGAGTCCGTGGACGAGCCCGCCTTGTTCGTCACGTATGCCGGCGATTTCGCGACGCTCGGCCGGGTCTCCGCCTCCAACAGCGCGCTGACACGCAAGCGGGTCACCTTCACGGTTGTCCGGGGTCTGGCCGACACACGGTGCGTCACCTTCCGTGGCGCCGACGGCCGCTATCTGCGCCATCGTGACCTGCGGCTACGGCTGAGCACCAACGACGGCAGCGCACTGTTCCGTGAAGACGCCACCTTCTGTCCGCGCCCCGGGGCGGTCGCCGGGTCGGTGACCCTGCACGCGCACAACTATCCCGGATCGGTCCTCCGCCACCGCGACGGTGGCATCTGGCTCGATGGCTCCGACGGCACTCGGGCCTTCGCCGGCCAGGCTTCTTTCATCATGCGCAGGGCCTGGGCTTGAGAATCGCTCCTTGAGCATTTTGGACCGAGTCGCGCAGTGACAGCTGGTGATCCTGCAGCACGATCCCGCACCACGATCCTGCACCACGCCGTTCTCAACCTGGCAGCGTGCCGAGTGCTGCGCCGAATCCAGCTTCGATCCGCATTCATCGAGGGCTGCCTCGCCGTGACCGGCCTGAAGGCTGATCACCGCAACCGCCACCGATACCACTCCAAAAACCCTCACTGTTGATCAGTGCGGCGCGCCCTTTCCACAGGGACGACCAGACCGCGGGGCTTGGCATAACGCTTTTTGCCTGCGAGATGCATCACTGAGCAATCGTCCGGGCGGAACGACTTTTCTGTTACGAGGCCGCGAGTTCGGAAGCCTCCACTTCGGGGGGTGCCCTTCCCGCCGCTCACCATGACGTGCCGGCGTGGCAGGTTTCCCGGCTTCCCCCGTTGACGTATCCCCTGAAGAAAGCCCCTCCAATGATGACGCGACACACCCACGAACCCCGGGCGACCGGTACGCAGGAACGGCTCCACGTCCTGCACCGCACCCACACCGCGGCAGATCAGGCCGCACTGGCCGATGCGCGCACGATCACGGCACCCAGAGTGACCCGCGCCCCCCGAGGAGAATCATGAAGGGCCTGCACCGGCTCGGCCGGCGTCGCCGGACATTGACGATAGGGCTGTCGGCCGCGGCGGTGGTGGCTGGTGTCGTGACGCTCCTCCCCAGCTCCGCCGGAGCCGCAACCCTGGGCACGCAGGCGGCCCCGTCGGGCAGGTACTTCGGCACCGCTGTGGCCGCCGGCAAGCTCGGCGACTCCACCTACGCGGGCATTCTCGACCGGGAGTTCAACATGATCACCCCGGAGAACGAGATGAAGTGGGACGCCACCGAGCCGTCTCGCGGCAACTTCAACTTCGCCCCCGCCGACCAGATCGTCAACCACGCCTCGGCGCATGGGCAGCGGATGCGCGGCCACACCCTGGTCTGGCACTCCCAGCTCCCCGGCTGGGTCGGCTCCATCAGCGACGCCCACACCCTGCGCAGCGTGATGAAGAACCACATCACCACGGAGATGAACCACTTCAAGGGCAAGATCTACGCCTGGGACGTGGTCAACGAGGCCTTCGCCGACGGCGGCAGCGGCCGGCACCGCAGCTCGGTGTTCCAGAACGTGCTCGGCAACGGCTTCATCGAGGAGGCGTTCCGCACCGCCCGAGCCACCGACCCGGCGGCCAAGCTCTGCTACAACGACTACAACATCGAGAACTGGACCGACGCCAAGACCCAGGGCGTCTACAAGATGGTCAAGGACTTCAAGTCCCGCGGTGTGCCCATCGACTGCGTCGGATTCCAGAGCCACTTCGGCAACGGCGGGCCGCCGGCGAGCTTCCAGACCACGCTGTCCAACTTCGCCGCCCTGGGCGTCGACGTCCAGATCACCGAACTCGACATCGCCCAGGCGCCCTCCACCGGCTACGCCAACACCGTCAAGGCCTGTCTGTCCGTGGCCCGGTGCACCGGCATCACGGTATGGGGCATCCGTGACAGCGACTCCTGGCGCGGCGGCGAGAGCCCCCTGCTGTTCGACAACGACGGCAAGCCCAAGGCCGCCTACACCGCCGTCATGAACGCCTTCAATGCCGCCCCCGCCACCCCCACGGGCGGGACGACCGGCGGGACCGGTACCGGGGCAATCAAGGGCGTCGCCTCCGGTCGTTGTATCGACATCAACGGCTCCACCACCGCCAACGGCACGCAGGCGCAGCTGTGGGACTGCAACGGGAAGAGCAACCAGCGCTGGACCTACACCTCCAGCAAGCAGCTGATGATCTACGGCAGCAAGTGCCTGGGCGCTAGAGCCAAGGGCACCAGCAACGGCACCGCGGTGGTCATCGGGGACTGCAACGGCGGCGCCGGCCAGCAGTGGAACATCAACACCAACGGCACCATCGCCGGCGTCCAGTCCGGGCTGTGCCTCGATGCCGTCGGCGCGGCCACCGCCAACCGCACCAAGATCCAGCTGCACTCCTGCTGGTCCGGCGGCAACCAGAAGTGGACCGGCCTGTCCGGGACGTCGACCCCGACAACGCCCGCGCCGACGGGCGGCACGTGTGCTCTTCCGTCGACGTACCGATGGACGTCGACGGGTGCGCTGGCGCAGCCGGCGAACGGGTGGGCCGCGGTGAAGGACTTCACCGGCGTGACGTACAACGGCAAGCACCTGGTCTACGCGTCGAGCGTGTCGGGATCGTCGTACGGCTCGATGATGTTCAAGCCCTTCACGAACTGGTCGGACATGGCGTCGGCCGGCCAGACCGGGATGAGCCAGTCCGCGGTGGCGCCCACGCTGTTCTACTTCGCACCCAAGAACATCTGGGTGCTGGCGTACCAGTGGGGTCCGTGGCCCTTCATCTACCGCACGTCGAGCGACCCCACCAACCCCAACGGCTGGTCCGCGCCGCAACCGCTGTTCACCGGCAGCGTTCCGGGCGCCGCCCCGATCGACCAGACCCTGATCGCCGACGACCAGAACATGTACCTGTTCTTCGCCGGTGACAACGGCAAGATCTACAAGACCAGCATGCCGATCGGGAACTTCCCGGGCAGCTTCGGCTCGTCGTACACGACGGTCATGAGCGACACGACGA
The DNA here is from genome assembly GCF_055760475.1 of Streptomyces sp. DS1-CR2. Classification (NCBI taxonomy): domain Bacteria; kingdom Bacillati; phylum Actinomycetota; class Actinomycetes; order Kitasatosporales; family Streptomycetaceae; genus Streptomyces; species Streptomyces sp. DS1-CR2. The sequence continues at coordinate 4,724,366 of NZ_CM147085.1, read as the reverse complement.
AAAACCTGTTCGAGGCGCCGCAGGTCTACAAGGTCCAGGGCCAGAACCAGTACCTCATGATCGTCGAGGCTCGGGGTGCGAATGAGCAGCGCTACTTCCGCTCGTTCACGGCCTCCAGCCTGAGCGGTTCGTGGACCCCGCAGGCCGCCAGCGAGAGCAGCCCCTTCGCGGGCAAGGCCAACAGCGGTGCCAGCTGGACCAACGACATCAGCCACGGTGACCTGGTCCGCAACAACCCCGACCAGACCATGACCATCGACCCCTGCAACCTGCAGTTCCTCTACCAGGGCAAGTCCCCCACCGCGGGAGGCCCCTACGACCAACTGCCGTGGCGGCCGGGTGTCCTCACCCTGCAGCGCTGACCTGCCCGATCCACGGTGATATGCAAGGAGAGCACCTCCCTATGAAGAACCCCACGAACGGCGGGCGCCGCGGGCGTCACCGCCGCCGCTGGACCGCCACCGGTCTGCTGATCGGCGCGCCCGCCATCGTCGTGCCGTATTTCCTGTTCGCGCAGGAGGAATCGCAGGCCGCGACGGTCGACGGCGCGGCCTACTACCAGCTGGTCTCCGTGCGCAGTGGCAAGGTGCTGGACGTCAACGCCTTCTCCACCGCCGGCGGCACCCGTATCCAGCAGTGGACCGACCAGCACACCGCCAACCAGCAGTGGAAGCTGAAATCCACCGGGGACGGCTACTACGAGCTGGTGAACCGGAACAGCGGCAAAGTGCTGGGCATAGCGGGCAATTCGACCGCACAGGCGGCCGTCGCCGAGCAGCAGACCGACAGCTCCTCCACCTCCCAGGAGTGGAAGATCAAGGATGTGGGCGGTTCCGACGCCGTCACCTTCACCTCCCGCAGGAGCGGCCTGGTCCTGGACGTCTCCGGGGGTTCCACGGCCGAGGGCGCGGCAATCGTCCAGTATCCCGGCAGGGGCAGCACCAATCAGCAGTGGAAGCTGGTGAAGACGACCGCGACCCAGGCGGCCGGGGCCGGCGGAGCGCTGGCCACGGCCGCGGCCGGACCGTACGCGTGGAAGAACGCCCAGGTGGCGGGTGGCGGTTACGTCACCGGGCTGGTGTTCAACCCGCGCGAGAAGGGCCTGCTGTACGCGCGTACCGACATGGGCGGCGCCTACCGCTGGGACACCGCGGCCGAGCAGTGGATCCCGCTGACCGACTGGATCGGCGAGAAGGACTGGAACCTGCTGGGCATCGACTCGCTGGCCACCGACCCCGTCGACCCCAAGCGGCTCTACCTCGGGACGGGCACCTACACCAACCAGTGGGCCGGCAACGGCGCGATCCTGCGCTCCACCGACCGGGGCCGCACCTTCAAGCGCACCAGTCTGCCCTTCAAGCTGGGCGGCAACGAGGACGGCCGCGGGGCGGGCGAACGGCTCGTCATCGATCCCGCGCACCACGGCACCCTGCTCCTTGGCACCCGCAAGAACGGCCTGTGGCGCAGCACCGACTACGGCGTGACATGGAGCCAGGTCTCCTCGTTCCCCGTCAAGGACGGGGCGAGCAGCGGCGGGGGCATCTCCTTCGTGACGTACGGCCCGGCCGGCAGCAAGACGGTCTACGTCGGCGTCGGCGACAAGTCCACTTCCCTGTACCGCTCCACCGACGGCGGCAGCACCTGGCAGGCCGTCTCCGGGCAGCCCACCGGCCAGATGCCGCAGCACGGCGTGGTCTCCGGTGACGGCTCGCTGTACCTGACGTACACCAACACCCTCGGACCCAACGGCGTGACGGCGGGCTCGGTGTGGAAGTACACGCCGGCCCGCGGGGCGTGGAAGAACGTCTCCCCGTCCCAGGGCAGTTACGGGTTCTCCGGTCTGGCCGTCGACCCGCGCAAGCCGTCCACGGTGATGGTCACCACCCTCGACCGCTGGTATCCCGAGGACGAGGTCTATCGGACCACCGACGGCGGTACGACGTGGAAGGCACTGGCCGCGAAGTCGGTGCGGAACGCCTCCGCCGCTCCTTACGTCGGTACCGGCATCGGGCACTGGATGACCGCCCTGGCCATCGATCCCTTCAACTCCGGGCACGTGCTGTACGGCACCGGCAACGGCATCTGGCGCAGCAAGGACGTCACCGCCAACGACAGCGGCGGCACCAGCCACTGGACGGCGGGGGCCCGGGGGCTGGAGGAGACCGCTCTGGCGGACGCGATCGCCCCTCCCGGCGGCGCCACCGTCATCACCGCCATGGGCGACCAAGGCGGTTTCCGCCACGGCTCCCTGACCGAGGTGCCCGCCGGACGGCTGAAGAACCCGCTGATGAGCAGCAGCACCGATATCGATTTCGCCCAGTCCAACCCCTCGATGATGGTCCGCGTCGGCCGTGGCGGCACGCAGAACGGCGCCTACTCCACCGACGGCGGCAGCAGCTGGAACGGCTTCAAGGCAGAGCCGGTGGGCGGCGCCGATATGGGCCATGTCGCGCTCGCGGCGGACGGCTCCACCATCGTCTGGACCGAGGCCGGCCAGGCCCCGTACCGCTCGACCGACAAGGGGGCGAGCTGGTCGAGGGTCAGCGGCCTGGGCACCGACGCCGTGGTCGTCGCCGACCGCTCCTCGGCCAGAACCTTCTACTCACTGGCCGGCGGCACGCTCTACGCCAGCACCGACGGCGGCGCGACCTTCACCGCCCGCGCCGGCAACCTGCCCGACGGCCGGCTCACGGCCGTCCCCGGCATCGCCGGGGATCTGTGGATCGCCGGCAGCCCCAAGGGGCTGCTGCACTCCACCGACGGCGGCCGCACCTTCACCACGCTCAAAGCGGTGCAGTCCGCCTCCGCCCTCGGCTTCGGCAAGGCCGCGCCCGGCGCCTCCTACCAGGCCCTGTACCTGATCGGTACCGTCAAGGACGTCACCGGCGTCTTCCGCTCCACCGACAAGGGCGCCACCTGGCTCCGCGTCAACGACGACGCCCACCAGTGGGGCAGCATCGGCGGCGTCGGCGTCATCACCGGTGACCCCGACACCTACGGCCGTGTCTACGTCGGCACCAACGGACGCGGCCTGCAGTACGGCAACCCGTCCTGACCCAGGCACCCGAGCGGGGCCGCAGACACACAACGGCCTGCGGCCCCGCCATGGTTGAGGAACCTCGCTTCGTCCTGCACTGGCTGCTGGCGCCGGGCTGTCCGAACGATGCGCGAGGCCCCGGCTCCATCAAGGCGAGGAGGAGCAGCAGAACCAAGACGACGGAGTCACCGCAGTTCGGCAGGCGACAGGCTCCGCCCCCACCGACGAGGGATCTCGGCCGACCGACTCACCGAGGTCCTTCTCGGCCCCTGCAAATCACAGAGTCCGACTCGCGGCCGACGACCGCGGACGAACTCGGTTGTTCTCCTTGATGGGCGGACGGCTGTGGTCGGCGTCGGCCTGGATGGAGTCACCGCGTGGCGGAACTGTGATGAGTCACGCCGCAAGGCGGACAAGCTGCTGATCAAGCCAACGGGTGGGCCAGGCCGACGCCCGTGTCCGGCAGACATCTCGGGGGAACGGCAGCCCCTGACGGGGCGCCAGTTATGTTTCGAGTCATGCCGGATCATCGGCGCCGAGCCTGGCAGCAACCCATCCCGTGCCGCAGAAGAACTCTCACAGTTATGTTTTCGGCGGTCCTGCAAGAGGGCCGCTGGCCTCCGGGCCCGGCATGGAGAACGTCGCCGCACTGAAGATGGCCGCGCTCGATACCGCCGACGCCCCCGCGCCGAGTCAAGGCAGGGGGCACCGCCGGCTTCAGCGTCGAACGTCGGCCAACCGGCATCTGCGCTACCCCATCCGATGCCATATATCGGCACAAGCGTTAATTGTCTTGCAAATTGCCTATCTATCCCTCTGTGTAGACCTTGATCGGCCCGGGCTAACGCCAGGCCCCTACCCAAGTCCAGGAGAGTGGAGAAGATGACGAAATCGCCGCGATGGGGTTCTGTTCTGGCCTCAGCCGCCACGGCTACCGTGCTGGTCGCAGCGCCACTGGCAACCGCTGGGGCCGCTTACGCACAGGACCCGCATCCCCCGCACTCGACGTCACACCCGTACCCGCCGAAGCCGCACGACCCGGACCACGAGTACCCGCCGAAGCCGCACAAGCCGCACAAGCCGCACGGGCCGGGATACGGGGACGGGCACAACGGCGGCGGGCCGGGATATGGGGACGGGCGCAACGGCGGGCACCGCCCGCCGCGCCTCGCGAACACCGGTGACGACAACACGAAGAATCTGATCCTCGGAAGTGCAGCGGCAGGTCTGATCGCAGCAGGCGCAGGCACCTTGATGGTGGTGCGCCGCCGCCACAACTCATGAGGTTGTCCGCAATGCGCATGGCGTTCCCCAGGCGTCCCGGGCGTGCCCGGGACACCCGCCGGGTCCGCCGACGCGCCCTCGGCCCTCGGGCCAGGACCGTGCTGCTGGCCGCCGCCGTTCCGGCGGCGGCGGCCGCCTGGATCGGAGTCACCGGCTGGCTCGCCCGCTCCGAGCTCCTCGCCGCCCAGCACGACCTGAACGCACTCCGGGAGTCCCTCGCGACCGCGGTCGGGGGGGACGCCGCCCCGGCGGCCGCCGCCGGGGCCCCGGCAGAGTCCGACCAGGAGCGGCTGCTGCGTTCCGCGGCCGCGCACGCCGCCCACGCGCATCACCTCACCACCGGACCGGCCTGGTTCACCGCCGCCCAACTCCCCTTCGTCGGCGACCCCCTGCAGTCCGTACGCGGTATCGCGCAGGCCTCGGACGGACTGGCCGGCGAGGTGCTGCCGCCGCTGGTGCGAGCCGTCCCCCGACTCTCGGCGGGCGCTCACGCGGGCGGCATCCCGCGTGCTCTCACGGAACTGGAGAGCCAGGCGCCCACGTTCACCCGCGCGGGAAGTGCCGCGGCCGAGGTGCGGGACGACACCCATCGCCTGCCCCGCTCCACCTGGCTGCCGACGGTCGACCGCGCCCGTGCGCAGTTGTCGGACCAGCTCGACCGTCTCGTCCCGCAGGCCCACGACCTGGCCGTGGCTGCCCGTGTGGGACCCGCCATGCTGGGGGCGCACGGGCCGCGGCGCTACATCCTCTCCTTCCAGAACACGGCCGAGGCGCGGGGCACCGGCGGCCTCCCAGGAGCCTTCGCCGTGCTGCGGGCCGACCGAGGCCGCCTGTCCTTCGAGCGTTTCGGCAACGACAACGACATGGACGGCGCCCGCGCGAAAGTGAACCTGGGAGCCGAGTTCGCGGCCCAGTACGGGAACAACGGGCCCGAGCGCAACTGGGTGAACTCCAACATGAGCCCGCACTTCCCCAACGCGGCACGCCTGTGGACCTCGTACTGGCGCACGAAGACCGGTCAGAGCCTGGACGGTGCGATCGCCACCGACCCCGGGTCGCTCGGCCTTCTCCTGCGCGCCACCGGACCGGCCCGCATGGCCGACGGCACCGCCATCACCGCCGACAACGCCACGGACCTCACCGAGCGGGTGAGCTACGCCAAATACGCCGATGTCCGGAAGCGCAAGGCATTCTTCGTCGACGCCGCCCGCACCGTGGCCGGACGACTGATGAACGCCACCAACGACCCGCGGATGCTGCCAGCGCTTATGAGTGCCCTGCACGAGGTCCAGCGAGAAGGCCGCATGCAAGTGTGGAGCGCGCACTCGGCGGAAGAACAGGAGCTGGCGTCACGGCCGTTCGGAGGGGTCCTCCCCCAGCAGCCCGGCCCCTTCGCCGGGCTCGTGGTGAACAACGCGGCCGGTACCAAACTGGACTACTACCTCGACCGCAGCCTCGTATGGGCGCCGGGTGCCTGCACGGACAACGGCCGGTCGGTCACCGCAACCGTGACGCTCACCAACCGGGCCCCGGCCTCGGGCCTCCCGCACTACGTCACCCAGCGACCCGACGCCCCGCCCTACCGAACCCGCCCCGGCGACAACCGTCTGCTGGTGTCCTACTACGCCGGTGAGGGGGCCGTACTGACGCGGGCCACTCTGGACGGCCGCCCGGTCAAGCTGATTCCGGGTGCCGAACGCGGCCACCCGGTGTACACCCTCTACCTGGAGCTTCCCCGGCAGTCCAGCCGCAAGCTGGTGCTTCACCTCAGCGAGCCCGAGGCCGACGGCCCGCCGACGATTCTTCGACAGGCGCTCGTGACTCCGCTGCGGACCACGGTGAAGCACGGGGAGCCGTGCCGTCCCTGAGCACCACCGAAAACAGCCGCTGCCGCGGCGCCCGAGAACCGGGTGCCGCGGCAGCGACTTGTTGAAGCGGCGACGGGACGTCAGGGCGAGGTGGCCAGGATCCCGGCCAGCGACCGGACCGCGTCGCGGACCTCCAGGGCCCGCGCCTTGTGCACGTCGGGGCGCTCGCCGACCGGGTCGGCGATATCGTCCGACTCGTCCGGCCGGGGAACTACCGTGCCGCGCCGAGACGCGGCCAGCCGGACCGCCTCGTGCGGGGTGCCGGACCTCGTCCCGTCCGTGAGCCGGGCGAACTCCCGCAGGGTGAAGCTGCGGCGCATCGCCAGGGGGCGAAGACGCACCACCGCCTCCCAGTGGCACCGCTCCAGGCCGAGCACCAGGTCCGCCTGCTCGATCTGGCCGGCCTCCAGCAGCCGAGCAGTGAACTCCCGTGTGTCGCCATCGAGTTCGGTGAGGATCGCGCTCGTCAGGGGGTCCATCGGCGCCGGCCGGGCACCGGTGCCCGCGCTGCGGACCCGGAAGTCCGGCTCCGGCAGCGCGGCGGCCAGCAGCCGTTCCGCGACCGGCGAGCGGTGCAGGTTGCCGGTGCTGACGGAGAGCACTTCGAACGCGGTCACGGGGCGGTCACCTCGTCGGCGGTGGTGCGGCGCACAGAACGGCTCATTTCTCGCCGGCCCCGGACCGCCCAGCGGCCTCCGCGGCCACCTCCTGCCCAACCGCCGGATGTCGGCCACGTGGTCCATAAGGTCCGCGCCCATGCCGAGTTGGACGGTCTCGATGTTGTCCGCGACGCGGGACAGACAGCCGTGTCCGTCGCCCGCGAGAAAGCATGGCACACCGTCCCCCGGCCCGACAGTCGACGGCACGTCCGCACGTCGGACACAGAGAGCAACACCAGCCGGACTATCCAAAGGACTTATCGCGTGAATAGGTGCAAATAACGAGTGCGTCGTGACCCCTTTCACTACAGAGAGTCATATACGTTGACGCATGTCGCGTCGGCCGAGCGCCGGCGCATGTCTGGCCCTTCAGCCAGGCGCATGTCTGGCCCTTCAACCACCAAGAAGGAGTGAGTCTGAACGCTCGCTTTGGCGTGAGCCGGGGAACGAAGCTCGTGGTCACCGCACTGGCCGCGATCGTCGCCTCGACCCTCCCAGGATCGGCGTCCGCCAACACAGGCGGAACCGAAAACTCGGATCACTGGGGCGTGATCGCCCGCAACACGATCGGATCTCCCGTCGCCGCGCTGCGGAACGGCCCGTTCGGCACGTACAACGCTCCGGCCGCCAAGGCCAGGCCGCCCTACGGAGTGGGCAGCCTCGGAATCGAGGTGGCGGACAATTCCACCTCGCAGGCAGTTCCCGCCGAGAGGATCGACTTCGGCAATGAGGTCGACTTCTACAACAAGCCGGTGCTGGGCTTGAACAAGCTCGGCTTCCACGTGTTCCAGACCCGCGGGAACGTCGACTACGGGGGCGAGAGGAACCTGCCGAACATCAGGTTGGAGATCGACGCCAACCTGAAAGACCCGTCGACGGACGACTACACCAGCTTGGTGTGGGTGCCGGACGCGGTTCCGGTGACCAACCAGTGGAGCGGCTACATCGACGCCACCAAGTCCGGCTACTGGTTCCTCACCGGCGCCGAGGGCACCGCCACCCGCTGCACCGCCGCTTCCGCGTCGTGCAACTTCGCCGACGTGAAAGACGCCCTCAACGACGGCGGCGACGCACCCAAAATCCTCACGGTCGCCGTAGGCAAGGGCCGAGACCACCTCTGGGCCGGCGCTGTCGACGGCCTCCGGATCAATAACACCATCTACGACTTCGAGGCCAACGGCGTCAGAGCCCTTCGCGCCGGCTGACGCGACCGGCCCGCCCCGCGTTTCCAACGGAACGGGGGCGAGCTGACGCCGCGACAACATGGTGGAGAACCCCCTTCGAACTGCGGAAACGTAGTTCGAAGGGGGTTCTTTGTATTCCGGGTCCTGTCCGCGAGGGGTACGAGACCGCCTCGAACAGGTGGTCTCGTACCTACGGCCCCACACAGTGCCCTCTAGCGTCCCTCTAGCGTCGATCGTTCGTGACGGTCTGCCTGGTGGAACCGGTGGACCGTTTCGTCCCGCCCGCGCCCTGACAGCCCTTGGCCCCTCATGGGTTGCGGGCGGTACCCCTGGTTCCGGGTGCCGGATCGCTGCATAAGGTCTCCGGGACTTTGTCGGTCACTCATTTCTGGAGTCCTGCATGGAACACAACTTCCCTACGTCCCTCAGCCGTCGAGGGCTGCTGCGCGGCGGAACCGGGATCGGGCTTGCCGCTCTCGGGCTCGGGTACGGGGCCGCGAGTGCTGCCGCCTCGGTGGGCACGACCTCGCGGTTCGATCTGTCGCAGCCGTCGTACGACCTGTTCCGCGACAAGAACCTGCACAGCAACCGCGTCCAGCAGAGCTTCGCGTTCGACTCGGTCAACAAGCGCCTCTTCGTCGCCGCCAAGAGACTGGACAGCCCGGAGACGGCCGGTGACCTGTGCATCAGCCAGCTCGACTTCGCCGGCAACTACGTGTCGTACATGCACCTCAACGGCTTCGGGCACGGCGTCGCCTTCGGCGTGCGGCCCGTCGGCAGCACCAGCAATCTGTGGATCGAGACAGACGCGAACGGCAACGGTTACGGCACCAAGCTCGCCTTCATCGGGTACAACCCCGGGACCACCGTCGATGCCGCGTCGCAGGGGTTCGGCAAGTTCCAGCCGGTCTCCGGCGCCACCGAGTACACCTGCTCCATCGACCCGGTCTACAACCGCATGATCGTCCGCTACCACAAGGACGGCGCCAAGCACATCGCCGTCTACGACATCGCGGACACCGACCAGGGCGACTTCAGCTCGCCCGTCGCCATGTTCACCCCGCCGGCCATCTCCGGCACGCCGCAGGGATACACGCTCTACGGCTCGTACATGTACTTCGTCACGGGTGACGCCTACTCGGACTCCAACCCCGACCCGGGCAACACGTACCTCACCAGCATCAACATCAACACCGGTGCCATCGCCCAGGGCCCGACCCTCACCCAGGCGGGTTCCACCCTGGAGTACCGGGAGCCCGAGGGGCTCGCGATCTACCGCACCGACGCGGGTGAGTCTCGTCTCTTCCTCGGCTTCGCCTCCGGCCTGGAAGGCGACCGGCGCTCCAGCATCTTCTACAAGAACGCGCTGGTCTGAGGGGGGGAGGGACAGCGAGCTTTTGAGCTGACGGGTCCGGGCCGCATCCACGGTCCGGACCCCTTCCGTCACAGGCGTCACACATCTTCGCAAGAGCATCACATCGTGCCCGCATTGCCTTCGGAAAGCGTCGATAGCGTTGCAGGCCGCTCGATCTCGCGTACGAACGTGACCAAATGCCCGGCGTCCCGGCGGCGCAGTCAGCCACAGAAAGACCGAAGATGGACTACTGCTCCTCGTGCCGTCGGACCCTCAACGGAGCGCTGGTGTGCCCGGGTTGCGGCGCGTACGCCCCCGACATAGCCCCGCCCGCGACGACGTCGTTCTCGTCGGTCGCGCCGCATGCGTCGGCCTCGCCGCATCCGGCTTCCTCTGCCTCCTCGTCGTTCTTCGGAGTGTCCCCCTCTGACGACCAGGGCCACGGGGGCGGCTCCGCCGGTCCCGCCGACTCGTTCGACGATTTCGACGCCTTCTCCGCCGCCAAGGCCTTCGACCTGGACGACGCGGGCGGTGAGGCCGCCACCGCCGCGGCCGACGTCTCCGCGCCCGTGGCCGCTTCGCAGGGTGGTCGCGCCGCCCGGCGGCGGAAGCTGGCGCAGTGGAAGAAGAACAAGCGCCGCGTCGTCGCCGCGACCGCCGTCGCCATCGTCGGTGGCGGGCTCACCATCGCCGCGCTGCCGAACGACGCCTCCCCCGACCGCACCCACGCCTCCGCGGCCCCGGACCCGGTGACCACCTCGCCGGCCCTGGCCAACACGGACTCCGCGACGGACACGCCGGACGACCGTGCCTCGCGGAGCGGCAGCGACCGCGCGCACAAGGCCACCGGCCCGCGCCACGCCCGCCCGGCGGGCACGCCTACGCCGGCCGCGACCGCCGCGCCGACCGGAGCCCCGCGCCACGCGGCCCCGGCCCGTAGCGCCGCGCCGCACACCACCTCCGCGCCGGCCGCCGCGCACACCGCCGCCCCCGCGGCCCCCGCCCCGCAGACCTCCTCACCCGCACCGGCCGACCAGTCCGGCGGCGGTACGAGTACGGGTTCCGGCTCGGGTACGGGTAAGGGTTCGGGGTCGTCCGGCGGGGACCAGGCGACGACGCCCGCGCCCGCCCCCTCCACGGCGTCACCCGAGCCCGTCTGCGTGCTCGGCCTTCTCTGCATCAGCTGAGCGTCGCCGCAACGAACGAGGCCCGGCCCGGGGTTCTGACCCCCGGGCCGGGCCTTCGCGCGTACCGGCGTAAACAACTCCTCACCCGCCGCCCTCGGACTCCCACAGGGTCTCCAGCGCCCTGGTGGGCCCGCCCAGCGAACGCACATGGTCCAGCGCGCCGCCCACGAACGCCCGCAGCCGGCCCGTCTCGTGGTCGGTGGGCCAGATGAACGCGTACTCGATGCGGGGGGCATCACTGAACGGCCGGAACGCCAGGCCGGGGCGTGCGTAGTACCGCACGCCCGCCGCAGCGACCGGCGTCACCCCCTTGCCCGCGAGGACCAGCGACAGCGCGTCCTCCCAGTGCGTGATCGCCTGGCCGTGCGGAATGGGCCGCCCCGACGGCGTCTGCCGCGGGAAGTGATGGTCCAGCCAGTGGGCCGGCACCGGCCTCGTCACCGTCAGCAGCGTCGACTCCGCCAGATCCTCCACGCTCAGCGTCTCGCGCCGCGCGAACGGATGCGTGGACGGCATGAGCAGCACCCGCGGCTGCGACAGCAGCACCGGCCCCGTCGTCAAGTCGGCCTCCGCCACCGGGAGTTCGGTCACCTGGAGGTCGATGTCCCCGGCGCGCAGCGGCCCGTACGGGTCGGATATCTGCACCTGGCGTATCTGCACGTCCACGCCCGGATGACGGCGCGCGAACACCGCGGCGACGCTGTGCAGCAGATGGCCGGTGAACGCCCCCGAGAAGCCGATCCGCAGCGTGCCGGTGATCCCCCGGCCGGCCGCTGTGGCCTTGGCGATCTCCTCCTCGATACGGCGCTGGGCCGGGCCGATCCCGTCCCTCAGCTGCTCCCCGATGGCCGTCATCGTCACGCGCCGGCTGCTGCGCTCGAACAGCTTCGCGCCGATGCGGCGCTCGACCCGGGCGATGGACTGGCTGACACGGCTCTGCGAGACACCCACACGTTCGGCGGTCCGGCCGAAGTGCAGTTCCTCCGCCAGCGTCAGAAAGATCTCGATCTCCTGGCGTTCCATGTCGTCCCCGTCCCCGGCCTCGTGCCCCTCGCCAACCCGCTCACCTCGAACTATGAGCCCGGCGAATCGATCGTTGCACAGATCGTTCTTGTTGCGCAGGTGCCCCGATTCGATGCTGGTCAGGCCCGATCGCTTACGAAAGGCCCCCTTGATGGCTGTCACCGAGTCCTCTGCGCCGACCGGGACCGACGTCCTCGCCCCGCCACCACCGGTCGCCGATGCCGGCCCCGCCGACCGCTCGTTCAGCACGCGGGGGCTGCTGGTCCTGATCACGCTGTGCTGCGCGACGTTCATGTGCGGCCTGGACTTCTCCATCGTCACCGTGGCGCTGCCCGACATCGGCGGCAGCCTCGGCTTCTCCTCGCCCGGCACGCTCCAGTGGGTCGCCACCGCGAGCCTGCTGCCCTCCGCGAGCCTGCTGCCGCTGTTCGCCCGCGTCGCCGACCTGGTGGGCCGCAAGAAGCTCTTCACCTTCGGCGTCGCCCTGTTCACCCTGTTCTCGCTGGGCGCGGCCCTCGCGGGCGGCCCCGGCGTCCTGATCGCCACCCGCGCCGGCCAGGGCACGGCCGCCGCGATGATCGCCCCCGCCGCCATCTCCCTGATGACGGGCTACTTCCCCGAGGGCCCGCAGCGCGCCCGCGCCCTGGGCCTCAACGGCGCTGTCATGTCGCTCGGCTTCGTGCTCGGCGCGCTCGGCGGCGGCGTCATCACCAGCGGCTTCAGCTGGCGCTGGACGATGGTCGTGCTGTGCGTCATGGGCGCCGTCGCCCTGACCGGCGCACTCGCGCTGCCCGCGATGCGGGAGTCCGCCGCCGCCAAGCGCATGGATATCCCCGGCGCGGTCCTCGCCACGCTCGGCCTGTTCGGTCTCGTCTTCGGCATCTCCAACGGCGGCGACAAGGGCTGGGTCCGTGCCGACTCGCTCGGCTCCGTCGTCGGCGGCCTCGTCCTGCTCGGCGCGTTCCTCGTGGTCGAGCGGCGCCACCCCGAGCCGCTGGTCCCGCTCGGCGTCCTGGGCCGCCCCACCATCAAGTGGTCCGGCCTGTTCGGTGTCGTCACGTTCGGCATGTGCGCCGGCACGACCGTGCTGCTCAGCCTCTACATGCAGGACGTCCTCGGCTTCACCCCGCTCCAGACCGGTCTGAGCTACCTCGGTGAGGGCGCGGCCGCGATGCTCGGCGGCATGTACGTCGCGAAGCTGCTCGGCCGGTTCGGCGGCGAGCGGGTCCTCGCGGCCGGTCTGCTGATCCAGGGCGCCGGCACCGTCGCCATGTTCACCCTGCCGCAGAGCGGCAGCATCGCGCCGCTCGTCATCACGTCCTCGATCATGGGCATCGGCCACGTCTTCGGCGTCGTCTCCTTCATCACCGTCATGACCACGGGCGTCAGCGAGGAGGACCAGGGCGTTGTCGGCGGCCTCTCGCAGCTCCCGCAGTACGTCGCCGCGATCGGCGTGGCCGGGCTCAGCTCGATTGCCGCTGCCCGCACGAATGCCCTCTCGGGCGGGGCCGGTTCTGATGCGGGCGCCACGCTCGGGGGGTTGCACGCCGGAATGGTCACCGCGGGTGTCATCGCCCTGGTGGGCGGGGGCCTCGCGGCGGCTGTGCTGCGCAGGCGCGCCTAGCCGTTCTGCTTTCAGCGGCGCCCCTTCTGAACATCACCTGGGAGACCTACCGTGAACGACCGGCGATTGCGGCGGCCTTCGGCCGTGTGTTCTGTGCAGGTGGGTGAGCTGAAGGTCAGTTACGTGCCTGATGGCGCCATGCTGTTCAAGCCCCCTGAGCTGCCTCGGGCAGGGGGCGGTGGCGCCTATCTCAATGACACTGCCCATCTCGTCGCCAACACCGGCGGGCTGCTTGTCCAGTTCGGCGGGCGGGCGCTGCTCATCGACGCGGGGTTCGGTCCGCACTCCGTGCCGGAGGACCCCGGGCACCCGTACATCGGCGCAGTGCACGGCGGTTCGCTGCCCGACAATCTGGCGCGGCTCGGGGCACGGCCCGACGAGATAGAGGTCGTGGCCTTCACTCATCTGCACCGGGACCACATCGGCTGGGCGTGCACGGATCCGCCGGTCTTCACCGCTGCCGCGTTCGCGGTGCCGAAGAGCGAGTGGGAGAACCGGCATCAGGTGACGGGGCCGACCGCCGGGGCCCTGGCCGCGCTGGAGCGGCGGCTGCGGCTTGTCGTCCCTGGTGAGGAGATCTTCCCGGGCGTGCGGGCGCTGGCGCTGCCCGGCCACACCGTGGGCCACACCGGCTTCACCATCACCTCGCAGGGCCGCCGCCTGCTCGCGTTCGGGGACGCGCTGCACTCGCCGCTCCAGGTGCGCCACCCCGAGTGGTTCACGGTGTCGGAGGGCGACCCGGTCCAGTCGGAGCGCCACCGGCGCCGGCTGATCAGCGAACTGCGGCAGCCGGGCACCCTCGGCTTCGGCATCCACTTCGCGGACGTCGTCTTCGGCCAGGCCGTCCCGGACGGGACGGGGGAGGGCGCCGACTGGCTTCCCGTGTGACGCCGCGCCCGGACCCGTACAGGACAGGGACCCGTACGTGACAGGGACCCGTAAAGGACAGGACCCGTACAGGACAGGGGCAGTACGCGCTTTCCCTCCGGGCCCGTGAACCTCTTGTCGCCCTCGGGCCCATCTGCTTGACTCCGCGCGCCAGCACGCCAACTCAGCGGCGGAGGAAGCCATGGAGATCACCCGCAGACGCCTGCTGTCCGTCCTGTCAGCCGCCGGTCTCATGACGGTGGTCCCCACCGGTTGGGCGAGCGCCGCCGACGCGGCCGCGGACAGCGCGCGGCTCCTGGCCAACACCGTGGAGGTCTTCGCCGGGAGCGCCGAGTCCAACGCCCGGCCGGAGACGGCCGCGAAGCGCGCCGCGATCGACAAGGCCGCCCGCGCGAGCCTGAAGTCGATGGACGCGGCGGGCCCCGGTGAACTCTTCGCCGGGCTCGTGCTCGGCACCGACGAGGGCAGACTCAACACGGCGTACAAGCAGTTGTACGAGATCGCCCTCGCGACGCGCGCGCCGGGCGCGGCCCCGGACCTGTACGGCAACGAGGCGGTGCAGCGCCGCGTCATCGACGGTCTCGTGTGGCTGCACGAGCGTTACTACGGCGACCAGTCCAAGGGCTATTACGGCAACTGGTTCTACTGGGAGATCGGCCTCTCCCAGTTCATCAGCAAGACCCTCGTCCTCCTCGCCGACGAGGTGAAGGCCTACCGTCCGGACCTCCTGCGCACCTACGTCGCCTCGATGGACGCGTACCTGCGCAACGGCACCGACGGCGACGTGAACCTGGACTCGCGCTTCCACACGGGCGCCAACCTCGCCGACATCACCACGAACCGCCTCCTCCAGGGCGCCCTCCTCATCGCGGACGGCGGCGGCACCCCCGACGGCGAGGCCCGTATCCGCAAGGCCCTCACCGACCAGCTCACGGTCTTCGCGACAATCGACCCGTACGCCCTCAACCACGGTGTCACGGACGGGTATTACGCCGACGGCTCGTTCATCCAGCACGCCTCCGTCGCCTACACCGGGTCGTACGGGAAGGGCCTGCTCACGCGGGTCGTGCAGACCCTCAAGATCCTCGACGGCACGGGCTTCGCGCACGGCGGGGAGCTGGTGCCGACCGTGGTGGGCTGGGTGCGCAACGGCTTCGCGCCGCTCATCTTCGAGGGCTGGATGATGGAGATCGTCAAGGGCCGGGCGGTGTCCCGCCCGGACACCGGCTACACCGACGTCGCGATCGTCGTCGAGGCGGTCGTGGATCTGGCGTCACTCGCCGACGGCACCGCAGGCGCCGGCGCCATGGCCCTCAAGAGCTACGTCAAACACATCCGGGCCACCGCGCGCGCCGCCCTCGACCCGTCCTCGTTCGTCTCCCCGGTGAGCATCGCGCGCTACGCCGACATCACCGGCGACGTGTCCGTCCCCGCCGAGGATCTCAACCCGGCGTCGCGCACGGTCGCGTTCAACTCCATGGACCGCACCGTGCACCGCAGGCCGGGCTACGCCTTCGCCCTCGCACGCAGCTCGTCCCGCATCAGCAAGTACGAGTACATGAGCGGCGAGAACCTCATGCCGTGGTTCCAGGGCGACGGCGCGTACTACCTGTACCTGTCCGGCCAGGACCAGACGCAGGCGTACGGCGTCGACTACTTCACGGCGGTCCCGCCGTACGCGCTGGCCGGCGTCACCGCGCCGGTCGAGGAGCGCCGCACGGTCCCCGAGCTCTACGGGAAGCCGTACTACGACAACCCGGGCCACCCGCTGAACTTCACGTCGTCGTCCGAGTCGCAGAACACGTACGTCTACTTCCCGTGCGGCACCGGCCCGCACTCGGGCGGCGCGGTGCTCGGCGCGTACGGCGCGGCCGCCATGGTGCAGTCGGACGACGTCGCCTACCGGGACAAGCAGAAGGGCATCCTGCCCGACGACTTCGTGGTCTACCGCAACGCGACGGCGACGAAGTCGTGGTTCCTGTTCGACGACGAGATCGTGGTCCTCGCGGCCGGTGTCGGCGACGCGGCGGGGCGTGCCGTGACGACGACCGTCGACTCCCGCACGGCCGCGCCGGACGACCTGACCGCGGTCACCGGAGCGCTGCGTGACGGCCGTCCGTGGTCCGGCCCGGGCACCGGCGACCTGCACTGGCTGCGCTACTCCAACACGACCCGCGGCACATCGCTCGGCTATGTCTTCCTCGACACTCCGCGCGTGCGGGTCTCCCTCGACGAGGTCACCCGCAGCCGCCGCGTGGTCCGCACGGCGAACCCGGACACGGCGGTGACCCGCGAGGTCCTCGGCGTGACGGTCGACCAAGCGGCGGGGGCCGAACCCGCTTGCCTGGCCTACGCGTTGGTACCCAACGCGGCGGCGGCCGCCCTGCGCTCGTACACTCGCCCCGACGGGCCCCTGACCGTCCACGCGAACACACCGCGCCTCCAGGCCGTCACCCACAAGGGCCTCGGTCTGACCGCCGCCAACACCTTCACGCCCGGCCGGCACGAGACCGCCGGCCTGCGCGTCGAGGGCCCGGCGTCGGTGCTCGTCCGGCGCGGGCGGCGCGACGGCGACCCGACCACCGTCGCGGTCGCGGACCCGACGACCCAGCGCGACACCGTGAGCGTCCTGCTCCACGGGCGCCCCCTGAGCAGGGTCACCGCGGACCCGCAGGTGCGGGTGACCCGCGTCCCGGACGGCACCCGCCTGGACGTGGACACCCGCCACGCATACGGGCGGAGCTTCACGGTGACGCTGCGCTAGAGGGAGTTGTCACGCTGCCGGGATCCGGTCCAGGAACCCCTGCACCGTACGGATCCGGCCGTCCTTGGCCAGCGAGATCACGTCGGACCCCGCGACGGGCGCGGAGCCGTCAGCCGTGGACACCAGCTCCCAGGTGAACCGGGCGATGTCGTGGTGCCCGTCGACGGCGCCGGTCTGCCTGAACGCGAATCCGGGGAACTGTTCGCGGGCCGCGGAGATCACGGCGGCGATGCCCTCGTGGCCCGACACGTCGGCCAGGGGGTCGGTGTAGCTGCCGTCCTCGCTCCACGCGGCGGCGACGGCCTCGGCGCGGGCGTCGGCGCCCTCGGCGTTCCACGCCTCGAAGTAGCGGGCGACTGCGGCTTCGTGAACAGAGATGACGGACATACGAATCGGCCTCCAGCCAGGTCGGATGAGGGTCCGGAGCCCGGGAGGAGTGCGCCGCCCGGGTTCCGGATGCCTTCAGCCTGCCGGGCGGGCGGACCGGGGTCGATTACGCCGGAGGTAATGCCGGGAGCGGCCCGGTTCACCCATGCTGTGGTCGGACAGAACCAGATGTGTTGTTCATCGTCAGTGCTCGGGAGGCCAGGATGTTCGTCCCGTTCGGGGCCCTTGATTTTCTGGAACGTGCCGCCACCGTCTACGGGGACCGGATCGGTGTGGTCGACGAGCCGGTCCAGCCGGCCGAACCCTGGGAGGACCTCACCTACCGCCGGGTGGCCGAGCTGGCACGGGCCCAGGCCGCAGGGCTCGACGCCCTCGGGGTGCCGCTCGGCGCGCGCGTCGCGGTCGTGTCGCCGAACAGCGCGCGGCTGCTGACGTCGTTCTTCGGGGTGAGCGGCTACGGCCGCGTCCTCGTGCCGGTCAACTTCCGCCTCACCGCGGAGGAGGTGAGCTACGTCGTCTCCCACTCGGGCGCCGACGTTCTCCTCGTGGACCCCGAACTGACCGACCGCCTGGCCGACGTCCCCGCCAAGCACCGCTTCACCATCGGAGCAGCCGCCGACTCCGAGCTCTACCGCTTCGGCGCGGACCCCAGCGACTGGACGCCCGACGAGAACGCCACCGCCACGATCAACTACACGAGCGGCACGACCGCCCGGCCCAAGGGCGTCCAGATCACCCACCGCAACATCTGGGTCAACGCCGTCACCTTCGCCCTGCACGCGGGCGTCACCGACCGGGATGTCTATCTGCACACGCTGCCCATGTTCCACGCCAACGGCTGGGGCATGCCGTTCGCCATGTCCGCGCTCGGCGTGCGCCAGATCGCGCTGCGCAAGGTCGACGGCGCCGAGATCCTGCGCCGCGTCGCCGAGCACGGCGTGACCGTGATGTGTGCCGCGCCCGCCGTCGTCAACGCCGTCCTGGACGCCGCGCGCTCCTGGAAGGGCGCGGTCCCGGGGCGCGACCGGGTCCGCATCATCGTCGCCGGGGCGCCGCCGCCCACGCGCACGGTGGCCCGCGTCGAGTCCGAACTCGGCTGGGAGTTCATCCAGATCTACGGCCTCACGGAGACGTCACCGCTGCTCACGGTGAATCGCGGGCGCGCGGAGTGGGACGATCTTGACGTCTCCGAGCGCGCCGGGAAGCTCGTACGGGCCGGGGCACCCGCGCTCGGCGTGACACTGCGCACCGACGAGGAGGGCGAGGTGCTCGCCCGCTCGAACGTGATCCTGGAGGGCTACTGGGAGCAGCCCGAGGAGAGCGCGAAGGCCCTCGCGGGCGGCTGGTTCCACACGGGCGACGGCGGCACGGTCGGCGAGGACGGCTATCTGACGATCAGCGACCGCAAGAAGGACGTGATCATCACGGGCGGCGAGAACGTCTCGTCGATCGAGGTGGAGGACGCCCTCTTCAGCCACTCCGGCGTCGCGGAGGTCGCCGTCATCGGCGTCCCGGACGAGAAGTGGGGCGAGACGATCAAGGCACTGGTCGTCCGGTCCCCCGACGCGACGGTCACGGAGGACGAACTGATCCGCCACTGCAAGGAACGCCTGGCCGGCTTCAAGGCCCCCACATCGGTGGAATTCCGCGAGGAACTGGCCCGCACGGCGACCGGCAAACTCCAGAAGTACAAGCTGCGGGCGCCGTATTGGGAGGGCCGGGACCGGGGGGTGAACTGAGCCGCACCCCGGCGCCGCGGCGGGCCGGCCCCGGCCCCTCGTGAAGTCCCGTCATCCGCACACCCGGCGGCGGCCGGTGCGTGCGATCGCGAGGCGCCGGGATGTCCCTCGTACCGGAGCTGCACCGGAGCTGCCGGGGCATCCCGGCAACGCCGCGAGCGTGCGTGCCGGCCGCCGCCGTCCACCCGGGCGGACGACCCGGGGTGCCCGTGCCCCTTCCCCTCGGCAGAGTTACCGGCATGGAACCCCACTACGGCACGGTCCCGCTGGTTCCGGGGGCCGAGGCCCTGCCCGAGTTGGACATCCCGCAGCCGGGGCGGCAGAACCGGCTCTTCGTGCTGGTGCGGCTGCTGCTGCTCCTGCCGCATCTCGTCGTGCTCGCCCTGCGGTCGGTGGTGGCGTTCTTCGCGGTGGTCGCCGGCTGGTTCGCGGCGCTGCTCATCGGGCGGCTGCCCGATGCGCTCGAGCGGTATCTCGCGGGGTTCCTCGGCTACGACACCCGCGTGAACGCCTCCGCGATGCTCCTCACCGGCCGCTATCCGCCCTTCGAGTTCGGTGAGCCGATGGGCTGCCCGGTGCGGGTGCGCGTACTCCAGTCCGTGCACCTCAACCGGCTGGCCGTGCTCCTGCGGCTGCTCCTGGTGATCCCCGCGGCGCTCGTCGGGGCGATCGCCACCGCAGGCTGGTGGGCCGTCTCCGTGCTGTCGTGGCTCGTCGTGCTGCTCCTCGGCCGGATGCCGCTGCCGCTGTTCGAGGCGACGGCCGCGGTCCTGCGCTACCGGATGCGGCTCGGCGCGTACCTGCTGCTGCTGACCCCCGCCTACCCGAAGCGGCTCTTCGGCGACCAGTCGGCACCGGACGCCGTCGTCGGCACCCTCGCGGGCCCGTCCGCGACGCGGCCCCTGTTCCTGGGGGCGGGGGCGAAGGTGCTGGTCGGAGCCTTCCTGGTGCTCGGTCTCGTCTCCGGCGCGGCCAACATCTCCCGCTACGGCGCGGACGGCCCCGCCGCCGTACAGGCTTCGCTGCCCGGCTTCTGATCACCTCCGGGCGCGCCCGGGGCCTGTGACCAATGACATGACAAAAGGCCTGTTCCGGGACACTATGCCCCCTTTACGGTGGAGCGCATGTCTCCCCTGGCCCGCATCAGCACCTCGTACACCCCGCGCTTCGCGGAGTTCGCGTTCGAGCCCGGCTTCACGGCCGCCGTCGACCAGCATGTCGCGGAACTGCGGGACAAGCTGGAGGCGGGCGGGGGCGCGCTGCTGCCGCAGGCCCCCGACCGTGAGGTCCTCTCGGACTACGCGCTCGGCTTCCTCGACGCCCTCGCGGAGAACGGCTGGCGCGAGCCTGTCGGACACGACTACGCGGTGTGCCGCCTCACCGCCATCAGCTGGCTGGTGAAACGGCACGATCTCGCGTAGGACCGATTACATGTCGTCGGTGCGCTCGCGCTCCTGGACGGGCTGGTTCGTCAGCGCGTCCTCGCGGCCCGCCTGGTAGGGGGAGATGCCGCGGGCCTTGGCCGTCTCCTGCTCGGCGGTGTTCAGCATGCGCTCCCAGCGCTGCCGCATCGGGACGATGAGACCGCCGCCCACCCCGACGACGACGATGCCGACGGCGGCGGCGAGCGCCGCGATCAGGACCGGCTGGGTGACCGCCGTGGCGATGCCCGCCTGGCCGAGCGCCGCGATCACGCCGAGCGCGACGATGCAGGCCCAGACGATCGTGCCGATGGTCCTGCCGTACGAGACCGCCGACAGGGAGTTGGTGACGATGTCGCGCACGACGTTGGCGATGGCCATGGCGATGACGACCAGGACGATCGCGACGATGGCGCGCGGCAGCCAGGCCACGATGCCGTTGATCATGTTGCTGACGGGGTTCGGGCCGAAGACGCCGAGTGCGATCTGCAGGGTGATCAGCAGCAGCGCGTAGTACACGACCTTGCAGACGATCGCCGTCATGTCGTACTTGGAGCCCTCGAGCATGCGGGCCGAGCCGGAGCGCTCGGCGAGTTTCTCCGAGCCGACCTTGCGCAGGACCCGGTCGAGCACGCGGGCGATCATCTTCGAGATGAACCAGCCGATGGCCAGAACGACCACGAAGCCCACGAGCTTCGGCACGAACTGGGCCACCTTCGACCAGGCGTCGTTGAGGCCCCCCGTGAAGTCCACGGCGAGTGGGGTGGTGTCGATGAGCTTGGGCATGAGTGGTCCTCCACTCGCTGGGGCCCGGACGCGCTGCCGCGCCGGGCGGTCGAGCCCCCCACAGATGCGGTGATGTGCTCCTTCGTGGATATAGCGCGCGAATGGACGCGGCCCGTGGGCCGCGTCCATTCGTGTGACAGGTGAGGTTCAGGCTGCGAGGCCGTCCGCGTCCTTGTATCCGTGTCCTTGTAGGGAACGCCGTCCTTCGCCACGAGCAGGACGTTCGCGGTGACCGGGCCCTCGGCGGCGGCGAAGTTGTCGGCGCCGGTGCGCAGGGCAGGCACCGCATCACTCAACGTTTCGAACGGCTGTTCTCCGGCCGTCGCCCTGCACGCCGTGAAGTGATGGGGCGGCTCCCGGACGCAGAGGGGCGGGCCGTGGGGTACGCGCAAGTGGATGTCCGGGCGTAACCACCCGCCGTCCACGGCGTGTTCGCTCCACGCGCCCCTGCCCGCACTGCCACAGTGACCAGGTACAGAATCACCCGTTTCGCGCGTTTCATCAGATTCGTTCGTTACGCCGGTCTCTCAGGGAGTGTGGTGAGCATGGCCCACGTGCACGTGATCCTCAATCAGAAGGGCGGCGTGGGTAAGTCCACGCTCGCCGTCAACCTCGCCGCCGTGACCGCGGACGTGCTCGGCGCGGGGACGGAGGGCGGCCGGCCGCCCGTCGTCGCCGTCTCCATCGACCCGCAGGGCTCCGCCGTGTGGTGGTCGGAGCGCGTCGGCGGCGGCCTCCCCTTCGACTTCGTGCAGGCCCACGACGACCTGGCCGGGCTCGCCGCGCTCTCCCGCATCCCCTCCGCCCAGCACGTGTTCGTCGACACCCCGGGCTGGCTCGACCTCGCCGAGTCCGCCGGCGAGGACCCGCTCGGCAAGGGCGCCGCCGCGGACGCGCTGCGCGCCGTCCTGTCCAACGCCCACGACGTGATCGTGCCGATCGAGCCCGAACCGCTCGGCTTCCAGCCCACGCAGCGCACCATCGAGCGCGTCGTGAAGCCGCGCGGCCTGCCCTACCGCGTGGTCATCAACAACTGGGACCCGCGCGACGGCAAGGCCGACCTGGAGCAGACGCGCGCCTTCGTCGAGGCCCAGGACTGGCCGCTGGCCCGTACGGTCGTACGGCACTACAAGCTGCACACGCGCGCCTCCGCGGACGGCCTCGTCGTCACCCAGTACGGCGCGAACCGCGTCGCGCTCCAGGCCCGCGAGGACTTCTTCCGCCTCGCCCTGGAGGTGGGCCTCGCCGCGATCCCGGCCCCCGCCAAGCGCTCCGCGAGCAGCACCCGTACGAGTAAGAAGAAGAGCGCGCAGCCTGCGGCGGCCAAGGGCACGAAGGCCAAGAGCGCCGGGAACACCAAGACCGACAAGACCGACAAGAACGCCAAGAGCGCCAGGAAGGTGAACGTCTGATGGGGCGCCGTACCGATCTGTCCTCCCTGCTGTCCTCCTCCGGCGCCGCCGCCCCCGCCGCGGAGCCGCCGTCGGGGGGAGGCGCCGAGCCCGTTGCCCGCGACGCCGCGCACCCCGTCACCGTCGCGCTCACTGACCTCGCCGAGAACCCCGACAATCCGCGCCACGAGCTGCGCGACCTGGACGGGCTCGCCGAGACGGTGCGCGAGCGCGGGGTGCTCCAGGCGCTCGGGGTGGTCCCCCGTGCCGTGTTCGTCGCGGCGCACCCGCACCACGAGGCGGCCGTGGGCCGGGCCCCGTACGTCGTCCTGCACGGCCACCGGCGGCTCGCCGCGGCCCGGATGGCGGGCCTGGACGAGGTGCCCGTACTGGTGCGTGAGGACGCGTCCCGCACCGACGAGGACGCCCTGATCGAGAACGTCCAGCGCGACGACCTCACCGAGCTGGAGCAGGCCCAGGCCATCCAGGGCCTCATCAAGAGCTACGGCTACTCGCAGCGCCAGGTAGCCGCCCGCATCGGCAAGACGCAGGGCTTCGTCTCGCAGCGCCTGTCCCTGATGAAGCTGCGCGAGGACCTCCAGGAGGCGCTGGCCGACGGACGCGTCTCGGTCGAGGACGCCCGCCGCATCGCCCGCCTCCCCCAGGAGGAGCAGGCGCTCCCCGGCGACACCGGCGCACCCCCGCCGACCGTCCCGAAGGCCCGGCGCGATTACGGCGTAATCAAAATCGACAGCCGAGGCACCCCGGAAGACGTCGTCGAGTCCCTCCGCCGCCATCTCGCCCCCGCGGCGCTCGACCGGATCCTGGAACTCCTCGCCCGCTGAGCGCACCCGCGACGGGCGCTCGCGCCTGGGCGGGGAACCGGCCGGCGGGGGATTCCTCTACCGTTGCCGGAGCATGCGTCACGGAGAGCAGTCATCGCACATGTCCACTGGACCGGTTCCCACCCTCGACCCCGGCGTCGCGGCGCCCGCGGAGGCCGTCGCGCCGCTGATGCGCGGCATCGACGTGCTGCGGCGGCTCACCGACGCCGGCGGCACGCTGAGCCTCAGCGAGCTCGCGCGGGCGACCGGCCTCGCCCGGTCCACGGTCGACCGGATCTGCGCGACCCTCGCGCACATGGGCTGCCTGCGCCTCGACCGGCGTGCCGCCACGCTGGCGCCGCCGCTGATGGCCGTGGGCAACGCCTATCTGGGCGCTCTGCGGGTGCCCGCGCTGCTCGGGCCGCGCGCCGAGCGGCTCGCGGACGAGCTGGACGAGTCGGTGTCCCTGGCGGTTCCGGACGGGGACGGGATCCGCTTCATCCACCAGGCGACGCGGCGTCGCGCCATGTCGCTGAGCTTCCGCATCGGCGACCTGCTGCCCGCCGAACGCACCGCGCCGGGACCGCTGTTCGCGGGCGCGTGGGACGAGGAGATGTGGGCGCGGTGGCGGGCCCGGCGGGCCGCGGATCCCGAGGACCGCGCCTTCCCCGCGGTGCCGCCCCGTCAGGCGCCGGAGAAGGAGCGGTTCGAGGAGCGCGTGGCGCGCGCCGGGGCCGCCGGCTGGGCCCTTGACGACCAGCTCATCGAGCCCGGCCTCGTCGCGCTCGCCGTGCCCGTACGGGGTCCCGGGGGCGCCGTCGCGTGCGTGGTCAGCGTCGTCAGCCACACCAGCCGCCACACCGCCGCGTCACTGCGCGAGGCGATGCTGGGGCGGCTGCGGGCCGCTGTCACGGAGATGGAGGAGGCGCTGCGCGAACCGGCGCCGGACGGCCCTGCGCCCGGTCCGGGGCCGGACGCTCCCGCGCCGGCGGGAGCGCGGGCGAAGGGACCGGACGCCGCCTGGGCCGCCGAGGTCAAACAGCGGCTCGGGCGGGACTTCGTCGAGTCGCTGGCGCGCGGGCTCGCCGTGCTGACCGTCTTCGGGGCCGGGCGGGCCGAGCTGAACCTCACCGAGATCGCCGCGGCGACGGGCCTGGCGCGGGCCACCGCACGCCGCGCCCTGATCACGCTGGAGCACCTCGGATACGTGGCCTCGCGCGGCCGGGGCTTTCGGCTCACGCCCCGCGTCCTCGCCCTCGGCTTCCCGCCCCTGTCCCACCTCACGCTGGCCGAGATCGCCACGCCCCACATGCGGGCGCTCTCCGCCGAGCTGCACGACTCGGTGTCCCTGACCGTGCTCGACGGCGACGACATCCGGTACACGGCGCGCGTCGCGACGAGCCGGGTGATGAGCGTGAACATCTCGGTCGGGACCCGCTTCCCCGCCTTCGCCACGTCCATGGGCCGGGTCCTGCTCGCGGGTCTGGCCCCGGACGCGCGGGCCGCGTTCCTCGCCCGCGCCGACCTGACTCCCCTCACCCCGCGCACCGTCACCGGCGCCGACCGGCTCGGCGCGCTCCTGGACGACGTACAGCGACGGGGTCACGCGCTCGTGGACGGGGAGCTGGAGGAAGGGCTGCGCTCCGTCGCCGTACCGGTGCGCGACCTCGCCGGGCAGGTCGTCGCCGCGGTGAACGTCGCCACGCACAGCAGCCGCCGTGACCTGGCCCAGGTCACGGACGAGGTCCTGCCCGCGCTGCTCGCCACGGCCTCGCGCATCGAGGCCGATCTGCACGTCGCCGGGCGGTTCGCCCGTATCCCCGCGGCATAGAGCGGCATAGAGCGGCGCAGAGCGGCACAGAACCGGCCGCAATGTTGCGGATCGGAAGGCGACGGAGGTCAATGGAAGGCGGGGGGAAAGGCAGAAAGGAGCCGTCATGGCTCACGCGGCACCCGCCTCAGGAACCTCCGGCCTGCGCTCCATGGCGGCCGGCTCCAGGCTCTCGATGAGGCTCTCTCTCCTGCTCGGCATCGTCTACGGCATCTGGGCCTCGGGCATCCGCCGCGACGCCGGTCCGAGCCCGATCACCACGGGCAACGTCCTGTTCGGCCTCCTCACGGGTGTCATCGTCGCCGTGGTCACCTTCGGGATGCACCGGGCCTCGTTCCGGCTGCCGCGCGAACTGCGCGCCGTCGCCTGGGCCGCGTGGGCCGGTATCGCGTTCGGCTATCTCTACAGCCTGACCGACGCCTCGGTCCTGCGGTCCACGATCATGGCCCTGACGGTCGCCGCCGGTGTGTTCGCGACCATGTTCTACCGCTACTACACCCGCGAGAACTGACCGGCCAGTAAACACCCGTTCGGCCGAGCCCTCCACCGCAGAAGCCGCCATCTGCCCCGCCCCCGCTGGCGCCCTGCGCCGTCCGCCCGTTGCCTGGGAGGATGCGAAGAGCCCTGTCCGTCGTCCTGCTGGCCCTGGCCTGCCTCCTCGTGCCGCTCGGCACGCTCTCCGTCTGGGCGAAGTACGAGGTCGGGGACAGTGACCGGTACGTCGCGACGATGGCTCCGCTCGCCTCGGAACCGGCCGTGCGGGGCGCGGTCGCCGGCGCCGTCACGAACGTCATCGTGACGCAACTCGACGCCGGGCCGATCCAGTCGGCCGTGGACGCGTTCGTGCATGACGCCGTGGAGTCCTTCACCGGCACCGACGCCTTCCAGAAGGCGTGGAACACGGCGAACCGGGCCGCGCACGACGCCGTGCAGCAGGCCATCGACGACGGCACCGACGGCCCGGTCACCCTCGACCTCGCGCCCGTCACGGGGCAGGTCAAGCAGCAGCTCAGCGACGACGGCGTGCCCTTCGCCGACCGCATCCCCGTCACGCACACCATCATCACCGTGATCAGTGCGCGCGACCTCGACCGGCTGCGCCAGTCGCTGCACCTGCTCCAACGGGCGGGCCTGTGGCTCCCGTTCGCCGCGGTCGCCTTCGCCGCCGCGGGCCTCGCGCTCGCCCGGAGCCGGCGCCGGGCCCTGACCGCGACCGCGCTCGGTGTCGCGGTGGCCGCGGGGGCGCTCCTCGTCGCGCTCGCGACGGGCCGCTCCCTCACCCTCGACAACCTGTCCTCGGACGTGGACCGCTCCGCGGCGGGCGCGGCCTACGACGCCCTCGGCTCGTCGTTGCGCACCGCGTCCTGGTGGACCGCGAGCGTGGCCCTCGCGGTGACCGTCTGCGCCTGGCTGTCGGAGCGCCTGCGCCGCAGGACACCGCCGCGCCCTGCGGCCCCTGCGGTTCCTCCCGAAATGCGGCCTGCCGCTTCCGGGGTGAGCATGCCAGTGACACCGAGGAGGACTGAATGAGCGAGACCCCCACCACCCCGACACCGCCCCCCGGACCCGACGCCGGCCACGGCCTCTGGTCGGACAAGCACCGCTCCCCCGAGCCCGACCCCACCAGGGGTGACGGCGCGGGCAGCGGCTGGGCGACGAGCGGCGCGGTGTTCGCCGGTGTCCTGATGATCGTCAGCGGCATCCTGGGCATCCTGAACGGCATCGCGGGCATCGCCAAGGACGACGTGTACGCCCACCTCGGCACCTACACGTACGCCTTCAACCTCACCACGTGGGGCTGGATCCACCTGATCATCGGCGTCATCGTCGCGGTCACCGGCTTCGGCATCCTCAAGGACCAAGGCTGGGCGCGCGGCGTCGGCATCGCCATCGCCTCGCTGTACGTCATCGCGTACTTCATGTTCCTGCCCTACGAACCCCTCTGGTCGCTCATCGCGATCGCCATCGGCGTCTTCGTCATCTGGGCGCTGGCCTCCGAGGAGCCGAGGCGCTCCGCCCACGCCTGAAGCGGGCAACCGTTCCCCGCGCCTCCCCTTCTTTGAGGGGGAGGATTTGAGGGAGGATTCCGGCATCCGGCGCCGGAGGGTGTCGGAGCGAGCGGAAGGCGGGCCCGGGCCTTGGAGCAAGTGACGCAAGAGCCCGGCCCACCGCCGGTCCTCCCCCACGACGACCGGGACCGCAGGCCGGGCCGCACTCTGGCCGCCTGGACCGCGGGCCTGCTCCTCGCCGGCGTCAGCGCGGTCGTGGGCTGCCGGATCGCGGACGTGGACGGGGTCACCCCCGTCCCGCAGCTCCTGGCGTTCCTGCCCTGGCTCCTCGCGCCGACGGGCGCCGCGCTGCTGCTCACGGCGCTCGCGCGCTGGCGTATCGGCATGGTGTGGGGCGTCGCGGCGCTCGGCGCCCTCGCCTGGTACATCGAGCCGTACGGCAAGGACGTCGACGCGAGCGGGCCTCCGGTCGCCGATGTGCGGGTCCTCTCCTCGAACGTCCAGTTCGGGCGCGGCACCGAGTCGCTGGTGGGCGCGGTGCGCCGCGAGCGGCCCGGCCTGGTGTTCGTCGAGGAGTGCGATAACGGGTGCCAGGACAGCCTGCGCCGTGAGCTGCCGCGCGCCGACTTCCCGTACCGGCAGGCCGTGGAGGCGTCAGGCTCACAGGGGTCGGTCATTCTGAGCCGGTATCCGCTCAAGGCCGCCGCGGGCATCCCGGGGACCATGGGCATGCCAGGCGCCGTCGCCGATGTGAAGGGCCACGACGTGCGGCTCCAGCTCGCGCACCCGATGCCGCCGTTGCCCCGGCAGGTCGGCCTGTGGCGCTCCGAGCTGGGCGAGCTGCGCGACTTCGCCGCCGCGGGCCGCTCGCAGCCGACCATCCTGGCCGGGGACTTCAACGCCACGCAGGACCACGCCGCGTTCCGGCACATCCTCGACGCGGGCCTGCACGACAGCGCCCGCCTCGCCGGGAAGTCCCGCGCCCCGAGCTGGCCGTCGCGCGTCCGCCCGCCGCTCGGCACCCAGATCGACCACGTCCTCGTGAGCGAGGACTTCTCCGCGCACTCCGCCCGCTTCGTCGAGCTGGCCGACACCGACCACCGCGCCCTCCTGGTCGACCTGACGATGCACCGACCGGCAACGTCCTGAGCACCGGGGCCCGTAGCGTTCAATGGACGGCATGCGCCCAGAGTCCCCGGACCGCCATCTCGCACCGCCCGACTGGCTGGTCAGGACCCTGCGTCCGCACCCCGCGCCGATCCCCTGGGCGGCCGTCGCGCGCGCCGGCCTCGCGCTGTCGCTGCCGCTCGCGATCGGGCTCGCCGCCGGGCAGCCCGCGTACGGGGCGCTCGCCTCCATGGGCGCCCTGTCCGGCGTCATCGGCGACACCGCCGACGCCTACCGGATGCGGATCCTCAACATCGCCGTGCCGCAGCTCTTCGGCGCGGTCGGCGTGACGGTCGGTGCGCTCGTGTACGGGCACGGCTGGATTGCCGTCGCCACCGTCACGGGCGTGGCGCTGGTCTCCGGGATGATCTCGACGATCGGCGCGGTCGCTTCGGTGTCCGGGCTGCTGCTCCTGCTCAACTGCGTGATCGGCGCCGGGCTGCCCCTGCCGGGCCAGTGGTGGCTCGCGCCGCTCCTGATGACGGGCGGCGGACTCCTCGTCCTCGCGCTCGCGCTGCTCGCCTGGCCGCTGCGGTCCGGGGTGCCGGAACGCGCGGCCGTCGCCGCCACGTACCGCTCCGTCGCGAACCTGCTCGCATCGGCGGCCGACCCCGAGAACTACGTCGAGACCCGCTACGCCGTCACCCAGTCCCTCAACCAGGCCTACGACCTCGTCCTCGCCCGGCGCGCCCTCGCCCACGGCCGCAACCCCGAACTGGTGCGCCTGCTCGCCCTGTTGAACGCGCTCACCCCGATCGCCGAGTCCGCGCCCGCCGCCCACCAGCACGGGGTGCCGCTGCCCGCCGCCGTCCCCGACGCCGTACGACGCCTCGCCGACGCGGTCGACACCGGCAGCACCGACGCGGGGCCCCTCGACCTGCCCGCACCCGAAGGACCCGCCGCCCGCGCCGTCGACCACGCGGTGCGGCACGCCGCCGACCTCGTCACCAGCAAGAACACGGATCCCCACCGCGCCCTCGACGCCGACCGCCTCGGCCGTCCCGCCACCCTGCGCGTGCGCGCCGTCCGCGCCGCGCGCAGCGTCGTGCTGTCCGGCGCCTCCTGGCGCTACGGGCTGCGCCTGGCCGTGTGCATCGGCATCGCCCAGGTCCTCGTCTCGACGGTGCCGGTCCCGCGCTCCTACTGGGTGGCGCTGACCATCACGTTCGTCCTCAAGCCCGACTTCGGCTCGGTGTTCTCGCGGGCCGTCCTGCGCGCGCTCGGCACGGTGGTCGGTCTCGTACTCGCCACGGTGGTCCTCGGCGTGGTGCCCCGCGGATGGTGGGACGTGCCCGTGCTGATGGCCCTCGCCGCCTTCATTCCGGCGCTCACCCCGCGCGGCTACGGCTATCAGACCGCCGCCATCACGCCGGCCATCCTGCTGCTGTCCGACACCCTCAACCACCAGGGCATCGGGCTCGTCCTGCCGCGGCTCCTGGACAGCCTCATGGGCTGCGCCATCGCGCTGGTCGCCGGATATCTGCTGTGGCCCGAGAGCTGGCACACCCGCGTCGGCGACCGGCTCGCCGACGCCGTCGCGGACACCGCGACGTACGTGGAGCACGCGTTCGGGGCGTCCGCGGACCCGGACGTCCCGGCCGCCCGCGCGCGGATGCGCCGCCGGCTCTACCGCGACCTGTCCGTCATCCGCTGCGAGTTCCAGCGCGCCCTGACCGAACCGCCGCCCACCGGCCGCCGCGCCGCCGCCTGGTGGCCGCTCGTCGTCGCCGTGGAACGCATCGTGGATGCCACGACCGCGGCGCGGATCCGGGTCAAGCAGGGGGCACCGGTGCCGGGGGCCGCCGAGGTGGCGCAGGCCGCGGGGCAACTGCGGGAGCTGGCACAGGGGCTGCGCGCTTCCGACGTCCTTGAGGGGGTGCGCGCCGACTTCAGCGAGGCGGACCGCGACGGGGTGCTGGAACCCGTACGCCAGGAGGTCGCGGCCGCCCGCGCCATCGCCTCACCGCACTGACGCCGGTACGAGACGCGGATGCGGGCCGCCCCGGGGAGGGGACGGCCCGCATCGGTGTGGGGGGTGGTTCCGGTGGCTCCAGTACGTCAGTGACGGTCAGTCAGTGAGGGTCAGCCGGTCTTGGCGGACTGCTTCAGCGACTTCATGGCCTTGGCGAAGCCGTTGGCCCACAGCTGGTCGACGCGGGACCTCTCGTTCGCGTCCGGGTTCGGGTTCGTGCAGGACGGGCCCGGGCCGCCGCCCGACATCAGCTCGCTGCACGGCCCCTCGTAGTGGTCGGGGAGCCCGAGGACGTGACCGGTCTCGTGCGCGGTGACACGGGTGGAGTCGTACTCCTGGTTCTGCGCGTAGTCCAGGAAGACGTAGCCGCTGCCGTGCCCGTCCGTCGACGCGTACGAGCCGCGCGGGTCGTTGCCCTCGCGGTAGGAGAAGTCGCCGCCGCCCGAGGACGCCTGGAGCTTCACGTTCGACACGGAGGAGTTCCATATCGACGTGCTGTTGGCTATCTGCTGCGCGAAGGTCGGGGCGCCCGACGCGTCGTACGTGACGGTGACCGACGCGGCGCCCGGGTGCGCGGCGCGCTTTTGCGCGACCGACTTCAGGACGGCCTGGAAGAACGCCTTGTTGGCGGCGGCCTCCTCGGCCGAACCCGCGTAGTGGGTGTAGCCGGCGCCGACCGGGGCCGGGGCGGCGGACGCGGGGGCCGCGGTGGCGAGCGCGCCGGCGGCCAGGGCCATGCCGGCCGCCACCGAGGCGTAGCGCAGGGAGAGCTTCATGTGGGGGGCTCCTCCTCGTTCCGTGAGTGGGGGTTACGTGAACGGTTCGGTACGAGGGAGAGTGTGGAGGCGCCCGGGACCCCTGGGGATGATGGCAACTGGCGATAGGACGGAGCTATCACCCGCCCAACTCGCCCGTTTCGGTTCGCATTTGGACGTCTGGTGCGACGTCTGTGACCGCCTTACGCTCGATGTTCATGGAGCTCGAGGTGAGGCACCTGCGCGCGCTGTGTGCCATCGACGACACCGGGAGCCTGCACAAGGCGGCCCGTCTGCTCGGCATGACCCAGCCGTCGCTGTCCACCCAGCTCAGGCGCATCGAGGACACGCTCGGCGGCGCGCTCTTCGCCCGGGAGCGCACCGGGTGCCGCGCGACCCCCCTGGGCCGCGTCGTCCTGAACCGCGCCCGGCCCCTCGTCGACGGCATGCGCGCTCTCGTCACGGAGACCAGGGCGGCCGGCGCGCTCGCCGCCGGCGGCCCCCATCTGCGGATCGGCTCCACGGCGAGCCGGGCCATACCGGGCTGGCTGCGGCGGCTGCGGCAGCGCGAGCACCCCTCCGGCGGCGAGCCCGCGCTCCGTATGGACGTCTCGGCGAACACCCTGCTCCGGCTCGTCAGTGACGGCCGGCTCGACGTGGCGTTCGTGCACGAGGTCGAGGGCAGCCCGCTGCGCGTCCCGCCGGGTCTGCGCTGCCGCGTCCTGGTCGAACGCGAGCCGCAGTACGTGTCCCTGGCCGCCGACCACCCGGCCGCGCGCCGCCCCGTCGTGCGCCTCGCCGACCTCGCGAACGACCGGTGGATGGTCGACCCCACCGTGGACGGCGAATGGCACGGGCTCCTGCGGGTGCTTCGTGCCGCCGGGCTCAACCCCCCGATCCTGCACGGCGACTACCTCACGGCGGCGTCCCTGGTCGCCACGGGCGAGGTCGTCACCCTGTGCCAGCCGACCTCACGGGCCCGCCCCGACATGGCCGTAAGACCCCTCGACGGCGACCCGATCGGCGTACGCCTCGTCCTCGCCGCCCGCACGGAGGCCGAACTCGACGCGGTCTACGGGGACTTGGCGGACGCTTACTGGGAAGCGGCCCGGCAGGCACCCGCCTATCGCGAGCGCCTGCCGGACGCGGCGACGGCCTGAGGCGACCTGAAGCAGCCTGAGCCGGTTCGGACGCCGATGTCGCAGCCGTCCTCGCCCGCCGCTGCGCCGGGACTCCTCCACGACGACGACCGTCAGGCCGTGCGCCGCCCAGGCGGTCTCCACCTGTTCGCGCGTCGGGTTCTCGGGGTCGTACCCCTTGAACATCAGGATCTCGTCCGTGTACTCGTGGTTCGCGACCAGGACCTGACGGCCGTGCTCACCGCGCAAGGGGAGGAGGCTCAGAAAGTCATTGTTGTAACCGAACTGTCCTGCCTGGGACTTTGCGGACTGCTTGTCCGGATCGAAGGCGGGCCCTCCGCGCAGGATGTGCTGGCTCCAGCTGATGACGACGTTCTGGGCGTGACCCTCGGGGACGGAGACCCGGTCCGCCGTGTTCGGCGCGACCGGCGTGAACCGCAGTCCACGCGCCCCCGTCTCACCCTTGTGCGCTACGCCTGTTGCCGCCCCCGACGGCGTGGCGGCGGCGGCTACGGGGCGCCCGATCCCACGACCGTGCCGGCCGTCGCGGCGGCCACGGTCACGACCGCGGCCGTGCGCACCATGGAACGGCGGCTCAGCGCACCGGCGATGACGTCACCGGCGTACTCGTTGGAACTTGTGTTGGGCACCTCCTGAAATCAGGCGTCCCCACAACGGAACCGGCAGGTCAGCGCGGCACGGCCCCCGTTGTGTGAGCCGAGAAGCGGCAGCGTTTTACGCACTCTTTTCCTCCCCTTTACGGTCACTCCGGCGTGACGCTGGGGGCGTGGTCGAGCGAGAAGGGGGACGGTGGGTGAACGAGGCGTGAACCTGTGCCGGGCGTGCGGCAGTTGGTCGCCCTTCGCCCGGGTGGGCGACCCTGCCCAAGATCACGGAACGTGGCGGCTAACCTTACGTGTCCGCCCTGGCCAGGGGTTACGGAAACCAACTCATGCGAAGGGTTGCGCACATGGGCATTCGGAATCTCCTGCGGAACGCGTTCGGAAGGCCGCGGAAGTCCTCGCGGGGTGACGAGGCGGCGACCGCCGCACCCGAGGCGACGGTCCCGGCACCGGCCGGCGAGACCGCGCCGCCCGCCGAGGCAAAGGCGAAAGTGCCCGCACAGTCGACCGAGCCGACGACCGCGCCCTCGGCGCGCGAGGCGGACGACCTGGTGGCGGCGGCCTTCGACAACGTAAAGGTCCCCAAGCCGTCTTCGCCGGTGGACGAGGAGGAAGCTTCGGCTGCCGCCGAGCCGGTCACTGAGACGGAAGCGGAGGCTGCCGCCGAGGCGGCTCCGGAGGGTGTCGCGGAGGCGGAGGCTGTCGCCGAGGCGGCTCCGGAGGGTGTCGCGGAGGCGGAGGCTGTCGCCGAGGCGGCTCCGGAGGATGTTGCGAAGGTGGAGGCGGAAGCGGATCCGGTCGCGGTGCGCGCAGAGCCGGCGGCGGAGACGGAGCCTTCCGCTGCGCCCGCCGCCGAGGCGGAGCCGGAAGCGGAGGCTGCCGCGGAGCCCGTCGCCGAGACAGAGGTGAAGGCTGAGGCGGACGCGGCCCCCGAGGCCGTCGCCGAGACGGAGCCGGAAGCCGAGGCCGCGCCGGAGGCTGTCGCCGAGCCCGCCGCCGAGACGGAGCCCGAGGCCGTCGTCGAGACCGAGGCGGAACCGGCCGCCGAGAGCGCGGAGCCCGTGGTCGAGGCGGAGGCCGAGGCTGTCTCGGAGCCCGTCGCAGAGGCAGCGGCGAAGTCTGTCGCAGAGCCTGCCGCCGAACCGAAGGCGAGGGCCGAGGCCGACGCGGCCCCCGAGCCCGTCGCCGAGACCAAGCCGGAAGCCGGGGCCGCCGCCCAGGCGGAGCCGGAAGCCGAGACCGTCACCGAGATCGAGGCCGACGCGGAGCCCGTGGTCGAGGCAGCGGCGAAGTCTGTCGCAGAGCCTGCCGCCGAACCGAAGGCGAGGGCCAAGGCCGACGCGGCCCCCGAGGCCGTCGCCGAGACCAAGCCGGAAGCCGAGGCCGAGGCCGAGGCCGAGGCCGAGCCGGAGGCTGTCGCCGAGCCGGAGCCGCAGGCCGAGGCCGAGGCCGTCGTCGAGCCGGTCGCCGCAGCCGCGCCGGAGACCGTCGCCGACCCCGAGCCGGAGGCCCCCGCCCTCCCCCTCACCCGGGTCAAGTCGCGGGCCCCCGGGCTCGCCACTGCCTACAAGGCCGCCGGGAGTGCACTCAAGAAGCAGGACCTCGCGGGGGTCCGAGCCACCGTCTATCTCGTGCTCGACCGGTCCGGGTCGATGCGGTCGTACTACAAGGACGGCTCCGCGCAGGCACTCGGCGAACAGGTGCTCGCGCTGGCCGCGCACACCGACCCCGAGGCGACCGTGCACGTCGTCTTCTTCTCCACCGACATCGACGGCACCGGCGAGCTCACCCTCGACGCGCACGAGGGCCGCGTGGACGAGCTGCACGCGTCGCTCGGCCACATGGGCCGTACCAGTTACCACCGCGCGATCGAAGAGGTCGTGGCGCACCACGCGAAGTCGCAGTCGCAGACGCCCGCCCTGGTCGTCTTCCAGACGGACGGCGCTCCGGACGCGAAGGGCCCGGCCAACCAGGCCCTCGCGGACGCGGCCCGGCACCCGCTGTTCTTCTCGTTCGTCGCGTTCGGCGAGCACGACGCCAAGGGCTTCGACTACCTGCGCAAGCTGAAGGCCCCCAACGCCGCGTTCTTCCACGCGGGCCCCACCCCCCGCGAGCTCACGGACACCGAGCTGTACGAGGGGCTGCTCGCGGACCTGCCGCGGTGGCTGGAGTCGCAGCAGGCCTGACCCGCACCACACCGCGCCCCCTGAACCGCCCCGGCGGGACAGGGGGCGCGGTCGTTCCCACGCGCCGTCCGCCCAGAATCGGGAGAAGCTGGTTGAATTCCGGCACCTAGGGAAGG
The DNA here is from genome assembly GCF_055760475.1 of Streptomyces sp. DS1-CR2. Classification (NCBI taxonomy): domain Bacteria; kingdom Bacillati; phylum Actinomycetota; class Actinomycetes; order Kitasatosporales; family Streptomycetaceae; genus Streptomyces; species Streptomyces sp. DS1-CR2. The sequence goes on along the minus strand of NZ_CM147085.1, from coordinate 4,689,148 downwards.
ACCGCGCACCATGAAGGCCGCCGTAGTCACCGGCTTCACCCGGCCCCTGGAGATCCAGCACCGCGTGATTCCGCGGCCGGCGGCGCACCAGGTCCTCGTCCGTATGGAGGCGAGCGGGCTGTGCCACACGGACATCCACGCCGCCGCCGGTGACTGGCCGGTCAAGCCGAACCCGCCGTTCGTCCCGGGCCACGAGGGCATCGGGATCGTGGAGGACCTGGGCGAGCGGGTCGGCCACATCAACGTCGGCGACCGGGTCGCCATCGCCTGGCTGGGCGAGGCGTGCGGCTACTGCGACCACTGCGTGTCCGGCTGGGAGACGCTCTGCCTGAAGCAGCGCAACAGCGGCTACTCGGTCGACGGCTCCTTCTCGGAGTACGCGGTCGCGCACGGCGACTACGTCGTGAAGGTCCCCGACGGCCTCGACCCCCTGGACGCCGCCCCGCTGACCTGCGCGGGGGTGACGACGTACAAGGCCGTGAAGGTGTCGGGCGCGGGGCCCGGCAAGCGCGTGCTGATCTCCGGGATCGGCGGCCTCGGCCACCTCGCGCTCCAGTACGCGCGGATCGCGGGCGCGGAGACCGTCGCCGTGGACGTCACTGACGACAAGCTGCGCCTCGCGCACGAGCTGGGCGCCGACCATGTCATCGACGCCCGCAGCCAGGACGTCGCCGAGGCGGTGCGCCAGCTGGGCGGCGCCGACGTCGCGATCGGGCTCGCCGTCTCGAACTCGTCGCTCCGGGCGGCGTACGGCTCGCTGCGCAGGCACGGCACGCTCGTCCTGGTCGCGCTGCCGGCCGGCGGCAAGCTGGAGCTGCCCGTCTTCGAGCACGTGCTCGACGGCAAGAGCGTGATCGGTTCGATCGTCGGCACCCGGCAGGACCTCGCCGAGGTCTTCCAGCTGCACCGCCTCGGCCGTACCCGTGTCATCCGCGAGCAGCGCAGGCTCAAGGAGGTCAACGAGGCGATCGAGGACATCCTGGCGGGCCGGGTCACGGCCCGGCTGGTCTTCGACTTCCGCTAGACACCGCACACGCGCCGCGCTCGCACACGCGCCGCGCTCGCACACGCGCCGCACTCCCAGGGCCGTCCACCCCGTAAATACCGGGAGGGGCGGCCCCGCCGTGTCGGCTAGGATTCTTTGATTCGACTGACGTACACCGTCACCTCACCGCACGCAGCGACTTGGGAGCAGCCCCCGATGGCTCGACACCTCATCACCAGCGCCCTTCCGTACATCAACGGAATCAAGCACCTGGGCAACATGGTGGGGTCCATGCTCCCGGCGGACGTGTACTCCCGGTACCTCCGCCAGCGCGGCCACGACGTCCTGTACATCTGCGCCACCGACGAGCACGGCACGCCCGCCGAGCTGGCCGCGAAGGAGCAGGGCCTGCCGGTCGCCGAGTTCTGCGGACAGGCGCACGACGCGCAGAAGGCCGTGTACGAGGGCTTCGAGCTGGCCTTCGACCACTTCGGCCGCAGCTCGTCCCCGGAGAACGCGGAGCTCACGCAGCACTTCGCGCGCAAGCTGAACGAGAACGGGTTCATCGAGGAGCGCGCGATCCGCCAGGTGTACTCGCCTGCCGACGGCCGCTTCCTGCCGGACCGCTACGTCGAGGGCACGTGTCCGCACTGCGGCTACGACAAGGCGCGCGGCGACCAGTGCGAGAACTGCACGCGCGTCCTCGACCCGACCGACCTGATCAACCCGCGCTCGGCGATCTCCGGCTCCACGGAGCTGGAGGTCCGCGAGACGAAGCACCTCTTCCTTCTCCAGTCGAAGCTGCAGGTCGAGGTCGAGGAGTGGATCGCGCAGACTGCGGCTGAGTGGCCGCAGCTGGCCTCCTCCATCGCCCGCAAGTGGCTGACCGAGGGCCTGCACGACCGCGCGATCACCCGTGACCTGGACTGGGGCGTCCCCGTCCCGGCCGACACGTGGCCGGAGCTGGCCGCAGAGGGCAAGGTCTTCTACGTCTGGTTCGACGCCCCGATCGAGTACATCGGGTCGACGAAGGAGTGGGCGGACCAGAACCCGGCGGAGCGCGACTGGAAGTCGTGGTGGTACGAGGCCGACGACGTCCGGTACACGCAGTTCATGGCCAAGGACAACGTCCCGTTCCACAGCGTCATGTTCCCCGCCACGGAGATGGGCGTGCGCGAGCCGTGGAAGAAGGTCGACTACCTCAAGTCCTTCAACTGGCTGACGTACTACGGCGGCAAGTTCTCGACGTCGCAGAAGCGCGGCATCTTCACGGACGCCGCCCTGGAGATCCTGCCGGCCGACTACTGGCGCTACTTCCTCATCGCCAACGCGCCGGAGTCCGACGACTCCTCCTTCACGTGGGAGCACTTCACGGCCACGGTGAACAAGGATCTCGCCGACACCCTCGGCAACTTCGTGAACCGCGTCCTGTCCTTCTCCCGCAAGCGCTTCGGTGACGACGTGCCCGCAGGCAAGGCGGCTGGCGAGGCAGAGGCGAAGCTCGGCACGGAGATCGCCGCGCTGCTCGCCGAGTACGAGGCCCAGATGGAGGCTCTCCAGTTCCGCAAGGCTGCGTCCGCGCTGCGCGCCCTGTGGTCCGCGGGCAACTCCTACCTGGAGGAGAAGGCCCCCTGGCTGGAGATCAAGACCGACCCGGAGGCCGCGGCCCTCACGCTGCGTACGGCGATGAACCTCATTCACCTGTACGCGGTCGTGTCCGAGCCCTTCATCCCGGCCTCGTCGAAGGCGATGCGCGGCGCGTTCGCGCTGGCCGACGACACGGCCACGTGGGTCACCGCCGAGCAGGCCGCGGCCCTGGACACCGTCCCCGCGGGCACGGCCTTCACGGTCCCGCCGGTGCTCTTCGCGAAGATCACCGAGGAGGACCTGGAGTCCTACCGCGAGCGCTTCGGCGGCGCTCCGGAGTAAGACATTCCGCGGGAAAGGGGTGCGAGGGCCGGCCCTCGCACCCCTTTGCCGTACCCCGTTACTGGCATGTTCACGACCGCGATTAGGGTTTCGCCATGCCAGTTCCCGCAACCATCCCGATCGCCCACGAGCCGGACCACCGCACCGCCACCATCGGCCGGTACGCGGACGGCCAGTTCCTGGCCACGGTGACCTACGCCTTCCCCGAGGGCTACCGCCCCGACGACGGCTGGGAAGAGCACAAGCGGCTCTACGCGGTGCTCCACACGTTCGACGCCTCGGGCGGGTACCGCGACTCGGAGATCTGGTGCGCGGGAACCTGGGCCGAGGGGGCCGAACTCGCCCAGGCCCACGCCCACCTGGACAAACTCCTGGCAGCCCTGCCCGGCCGCACCTACGGCGACATCGCCGTCCGCCCGTTCCGGCTCGCCGTGGACCGCGTCCTGTTCGCCCTGATCGCCGAGGACGACGACGAGGGCGGCTGGGCCGAGCTCTACCCGGACCGCCTCGGCTTCGGCGAACCGTGGGACGGGCGTTACGACACGTAGGCGTACGCGTATGCGTCCGGACTTGCGAGAGGGCCCGCAACCGATCACCGGGTCCGGGCCCCTGCACACGCGAGGCCATCGCCCCGCCGTCAGCCCACCCAGTCCTTGAGCGGCTCGGTGTCCAGGTCGATGCCTACCGGAGCAGGCAGCTCCACCCTCTTCCCGAACGGAATGGTCTCCACCCGCTCATACCGCGTCCCGTCGGGCCGCGAGTGAACCCTCACCTCACAGGTGTCCCGGTCGATCAGCAGATACACCGGGATATCGGTTTCCGCGTACGCACGCGGTTTGTCGATCCGGTCCCGCTGATTGGTGCCCCGGTCCCGGGACGTGACCTCCACGACCATCAGGACGCCGTCGGCGCTGGCCCACTCACCCTGCCCGACGAAGGTCTCACTCGGTGCGAGGCACCCGTCGGGACGGGCGTTGCCCCTCCGGTACGTCTCGACCCGCAGACCCTGCTCCGAGTGCAGCCACCACCCGGCGTCCGCCTGCATGCACAAGCGGCTCAGCCACTGAATGATCCGCCCGTGATTGCCGTCCGGCACTGCCTTGACCCCCAGATTCCCCTTGACGAACTCCAGCCGCAGCGCCTCGTTCGTCCGTATGGCGTGGCGGGCCAGCTCCTCGAAGTCCTCCTGGGACAGCACCACAGCGGACTGCTCCTCTACGACGCTCACGACGGCCTCCTCACAAGGTCGGGTCACGTTCACCACGGTACGGGTCCCGGGTTGGCGTTGCCCGGCGGATACGCAACGTAACGAGCGGCACAGCAAAGGGGCCGGAACCGATCAACGGTTCCGGCCCCTTCGGACGACTGGCGGACGCTACTTCTTGTCGGCCACCGGCTTGCGGAGCTGGATGTTCAGCTCGCGCAGGCGCGTCTCGTCGAGCTCCGTGGGCGCGCCCATCATCAGGTCCTGCGCGTTGCCGTTGAGCGGGAACGCGATGGTCTCGCGGATGTTCGGCTCGTCGGCGAGGAGCATGACGATGCGGTCGACGCCGGGGGCGATCCCGCCGTGCGGCGGGGCGCCGAAGCGGAACGCGCGGAGCATGCCCGCGAACTGCTCCTCGACGGTGTCACGGTCGTAGCCCGCGATCTCGAAGGCCTTGAGCATGATCTCGGGCTCGTGGTTCCGGATCGCGCCGGAGGACAGCTCCACGCCGTTGCAGACGATGTCGTACTGCCAGCCCAGGATGTCCAGCGGGTCCTTGGTCTCCAGGGCCTCGAGGCCGCCCTGCGGCATGGAGAACGGGTTGTGCGAGAAGTCGATCTTCCCGGTGTCCTCGTCCTTCTCGTACATCGGGAAGTCGACGATCCAGCAGAAGCGGAAGACACCCTCCTCGAAGTGCCCGGCGCGCTTGGCGGCCTCGACACGGACGGCGCCCATGATCTTGGAGACCTCGTCGAACTCGCCCGCGCCGAAGAAGACGGCGTGGCCGGCCTTCAGGCCGAGGCGCTCGGTGAGGACCTTGACGTTCTCGTCCGTGAGGAACTTCGCGATCGGGCCCGTGAGGGATCCGTCCTCGGCGACGCGGACCCAGGCGAGGCCCTTCGCGCCCTGCTCGACCGCGTAGTCACCGAGGCCGTCGAAGAACTTGCGGGACTGCGACGCGGTGTCCGGGACGGGCAGCGCGCGCACGTGCTTCCCGGCGAACGCCTTGAACTCGGAGCCCTCGAACACGTCCGAGATGTCGACCAGTTCGAGCTGGGCGCGCAGGTCCGGCTTGTCCGAGCCGTACTTGAGCATCGACTCGCGGAACGGGATCCGCGGGAACGGGGACGTGACGTGGCGGCCGCCGCCGAACTCCTCGAAGAGCTCGGTCATGAGCTTCTCGATCGGCTGGAAGACGTCCTCCTGCTCGACGAAGGACATCTCCACGTCGAGCTGGTAGAACTCGCCCGGCGAACGGTCCGCGCGGGCGTCCTCGTCGCGGAAGCAGGGCGCGATCTGGAAGTAGCGGTCGAAGCCCGAGATCATCAGCAGCTGCTTGAACTGCTGCGGGGCCTGCGGCAGCGCGTAGAACTTGCCCGGGTTCAGGCGCGAGGGGACGACGAAGTCGCGGGCGCCCTCCGGGGAGGTGGCGCTGAGGATCGGCGTCGCCATCTCGTTGAAGCCGAGGGCCACCATCTTGGAGCGGATGGAGGCGATGACGGACGAGCGCAGCATGATGTTGCGGTGCATGCGCTCACGGCGCAGGTCGAGGAAGCGGTACTCCAGGCGCCGCTCCTCGTTCACCCCGTCGTCCGCGTTGATCGTGAACGGGATCTGCTGGGCCGCGCCGAGCACCTCGACCTCGGCGGCCTCGATCTCGATCTCGCCCGTGGGCAGCTCGGAGTTGACGTTGTCGGCGCCGCGCGAGACGACCTTGCCGTCGACGCGGACGACCGTCTCCTTGGTCAGCTTGTCGAGGACCTCGGCGGCGGCGGTGCCGGGGCGGGCGACGAGCTGCGTGATCCCGTAGTGGTCGCGCAGATCGATGAAGAGGATGCCGCCCAGGTCGCGCCGATTGTGCAGCCAGCCGCTCAGCCGGACGTCGGATCCGACGTCAGAGGCGCGGAGCTCGCCGCAGGTGTGGGACCTGTACCGATGCATCGTCGTTCATCCAGTCTTTGCGATTGGGGATTGGCCGGGCATGCCCGAAGCCCCAGGGTACCGGCCGCCCCGTGATCGCTCTGCGAATAGTCTCGGTGGCCGTCCACGATCACCTCTTCTTAGAGTGGGGCCATGCGCACTGGTGACCCCCTGCCGCCCGTGGGGGACGTTCTCGCCGCCCTCGACACCGGTGTGTGGCGGTGGGACAACCGGGCCGGGCTGGTCACCTTCGACGCGGAGGCGGCCCGGCTGCTCGGCCTGCCCGAATGCCCGGTGACGCTGACGGAGGCCGCCGTACGGTCCCGCTTCCACCCCGTCGACTGGAACGAGATCGACGGCGTCGTCCAGCTCGCCGTCGCCGAGGGCACCCTCGCCGAGGCCCGGCTGAGGATCATGGACGATCAGGGCAGGGTCATCCGGACCGTACGCAGCCGTTCCAAGCCGATCATGCACGGCGACTCGCACGCGTACGAGCTGATCGGCACGCTCCAGGAGGTCAGCGAGCCCACGCCCGGGTCCGCCGCGCGCACCCCCGTGACCGGCGACTGGCGGCGCTCCCGTGAGGCGTTCCTGCTGGACGCCGGGCGGGCGCTCGCCGAGGCGGGGTCCACCGAGGAGGTCCTGCGGGTCGCGGCCGGGCTCTCCATGCCGGGGTTCTCGCCGGACGGCCTCGCCGTCTTCGGCGTCGGCGTCGGCGGCGGCGGCGACCGGCTCACGGTCATCGGGCACCACGGGCAGGAGCCGGGCGAGGAGGCGCCCTTCACGGACATGCCCCTGGACACCGACTATCCGGCCGCCGAGGTGGTGCGCACCGGCCGCGCCGTCTATCTGTCGTCGCCCGAGCAGTACCGCCTGCGCTACCGGGCCGCCTGGCCGCTGGCCCAGCGCTTCCAGCGGCAGTCCTGGGCGTTCCTGCCGCTCATCGTCGCCGGCCGCACCATCGGCACCTGGATGGCGGCGTTCACCTACCCGGTGTCCTTCACGCCCGACGAGCGCTCCGTCCTGACGACGGTGGCGCGGATGCTGGCACAGGCCCTGTCGCGCGCCGGGACCACCGAGTCGGAGCGGGAGCTGACGGACGGGCTCCAGCGCTCGATGCTGCCGGCGCTCGGCCCCGACATCCCGGGGATGAGCGTCGCCGCCCGCTATGTCCCGACCGGCGGCGGCCTCCAGGTCGGCGGCGACTGGTACGACATGATCCCGCTGCCGACCGGGCGCATCGCGCTCGTCATCGGCGATGTGCAGGGGCACGACGTGCGGGCCGCGGGCCTGATGGGACAGCTGCGGATCGCGCTGCGGGCGTACGCGTCCGAGGGGCACCGCCCGGACGCCGTCCTCTCCCGCGCCTCGCGCTTCCTGTACGGGGTCACCGACTCCATCACGAACGGCTCCACGGGCGGCCCCGGCAAGGACATCGAGAAGGGCCCGGAGGCGGGCGACCCGCGCTTCGCGACCTGTCTGTACGTGGAGGCCGACCCGAAAACGGGAATCCTGGAGATCGCCCGCGCGGGCCATCCCGACCCCGCGATACGCATGACCGACGGGACGGTCCTGGTGCGGCCCACCGCGGGCGGGCTGCCCCTCGGCGTCGACCCCGACGCCGACTACCCCACGACCCGGCTCACCCTCGAACCCGGCGACACCCTGCTGATCTGCACCGACGGCCTCATCGAAACGGGCGGCCACGACCTCGACACCGGCTGGGCGCGCATCCGCGGCATCCTCGAGGAGCACGGGGAGCACGGGGAGCAGCCCAGCGACCCCGACCGCCTGGAGGACCTTGCCGACGCGCTCGTACGGGCCGTGCACGGCCCCTCCTCGCACTACACGAGGGGCCCGCTCGCCGACCGGCGCGAGGACGACATAGCGGTGCTGCTCCTCGCCAGGACGGGCCTGCCCGAGGCGCCCATGCCCGCGCGCCGCACCGCGATGACCGTCGCCCAGGCCGAGCCGGAGCGGGTCGCCGCCGCCCGCCAGCAACTGCGTGAGCTGCTGCACGACTGGAGCGACGAGGACCAGGTCGACTCGGCGGTCCTGATGATCTCGGAGATGCTCACCAACGTCCTCGTCCACACGGACGGCGACGCGCTGCTGGTCGCCGAGGTCAACGGCCGGCCCGCGCGGCGGCTGCGCGCCGAGGTCGCCGACGCCAGCGACGACCTGCCGCACAAGCGCCACCCCGGCGAGCTCGCCTCGTCCGGGCGCGGCCTCGTCCTGATGGAGCTGCTCGCCGACCGCTGGGGCGTGGACCCGAAGGGCGAGGGCAAGAGCATCTGGTTCGAGCTCTACGAGCCCGCGTCCGGGGTTTCACGTGAACCCCCCGACGGCGCCGACGACCCCTCGCCTGCGGAGTAGCGCTCGCGCAGCTCCCCGATCACCCCGAACGCGGCCGCCGTCACCGGCACCGCGAGCAGCATCCCGAGAATGCCCGCGACGGAGGCGCCCGCCGTGATCGCCAGCATCACCATCGCGGGATGCATCTGCACGGTGCGGGACTGGATCATCGGCTGAAGGATGTGGCCCTCCAGCTGCTGCACGGCCAGGATGACGCCGAGCGCCCACAGAGCGGTCACCCAGCCCCGGTCGGCGAGTGCCACCAGGACGGCCACCGCACCGGAGATCGTCGCCCCGAGGTAAGGGATGTACGAGGTGACGAAGACCAGGGAGCCGAGCCCGACCGCGCCGGGCACCCGCAGGATGAGCAGGCCGACGGTGATGCAGATCGAGTCGATGAGCGCGATCAGCGTGGTCCCGCGCATGAAGCCCTCGACTGCCTGGAAGGCACGCCGCCCCATGGCCTCCAGGGTTTCCCCGGCACGGCCGGGCGCGAGGCTGTGCGCGAGGCCCGCGGCCCGGTCGGAGTCCTTGAGGAAGAAGAACGTGAGCAGGAGGGCGAGAACACTGGTCGTGAGGAGCGAGCCGAGGACGGTGAGCCCGGCGATCACCCCGCTCGCGGCGCTGGCGCCCCACTTGGACAGCAGGTTCTTGAGGCTGCCGGCTGCGGATCCGAGGTCGTCGGCCGCGGTGATCCCGAAGTGGCTCTTGATCCAGTCGCCGGCCTCCCGCACCGAGTCGACGATCTGGTCGCCGGTGTCGATGAGGGTCTTGACGACGATGTAGCCGGCGCCGCCGACGACGGCGACGAGGGCGACGCAGGTGAGGGCGGCGGCGAGCGCCCGGTTGACCCTCCTGCGCATCAGCCAGCCGTGCACCGGCCCGAGCAGGGCCGTGCCGAGCAGGGCGAGCAGCAGGGGTGTGACGGCCGTCTTGAAGACGATGCACAGCCAGATGCCAACGGCCGCGACCCCGGTGACGAGCAGGGCGAGAACGCACCAGGCGGCGGTGCGGCGGGCTGGTTCGGGAAGAAGCGGCTTACCTGTACCTGTGTGCACCCTCACAGGGCATCACGCGCGCGTGGCCCCGACCTTCCGGGCGGGGCCACGCGAGTGACGGACTATCAGATACCGCTTACGTGTGCGGGATCCGCTCTCCCGGGATGACCCCGAGCCGGCCCGCCTGGAAGTCCTCGAACGCCTGCTGGAGTTCGTCGCGGGTGTTCATGACGAACGGACCGTAGTGCGCCATCGGCTCCCGGATCGGGCGGCCGCCCAGGAGGACGACCTCGAGGTCCGGGGTGTGGGAGTCCTGCGTCTCGTCCGCGCGGACGGTCAGCGAGGAACCCGCGCCGAAGACGGCGGTCTGGCCCATGTGGACCGGCCTGCGGTCGGCGCCGACGGTGCCGCGGCCGGCGAGGACGTACGCGAGGCCGTTGAACTCCTCGCGCCACGGCAGCGTCAGCTCGGCGCCGGGGCGGACGGTCGCGTGGACCATCGTGATCGGCGTGTGTGTGACGCCGGGGCCGTCGTGACCGTCGAGCTCACCCGCGATGACGCGCAGCAGGGCGCCGCCGTCGGCGGTGGTGAGGAGCTTGACCTGGCCACCGCGGATGTCCTGGTAGCGGGGGTCCTTCATCTTGTCGGCGGCCGGGAGGTTCACCCACAGCTGGAGGCCGTGGAAGAGCCCGCCGGACATGACGAGCGCCTCCGGCGGCGCCTCGATGTGCAGGAGGCCCGAGCCGGCCGTCATCCACTGGGTGTCGCCATTGGTGATGGTGCCGCCACCGCCGTTGGAGTCCTGGTGAACGAAGGTGCCGTCGATGATGTAGGTGACGGTCTCGAAGCCGCGGTGCGGGTGCCAGGGCGTGCCCTTGGGCTCTCCTGGCGCGTACTCCACCTCACCCATCTGGTCCATCATGATGAACGGGTCGAGGTACTTGTAGTTGATCCCGGCGAACGCTCGGCGCACCGGGAACCCCTCGCCCTCGAATCCGGTGGGCGCGGTCGTCACGGCCACCACGGGGCGGGCCACGGCGTCGGCGGGCGCGGCCACACGGGGCAGGGTCAGCGGGTTTTCGACGGTCACTGCAGGCATGTCGGGACCTCCTTGTGCTCCGAGTTTAGTTGAACGTAGAACTTTCTGCCACCTGGAACAACAAAACGCCCGGAGGGAATTCCCTCCGGGCGTCCCGGGTGCCTGCTTGTGGCGGCGTCTAGCCGTACATACGGCGCATCGCGAAGTCGACCATCTGCTCGACCGCCTTGGCGTCGAAGACCATCCGGTGTTCGCCCTCCATGTCGAGGACGAAGCCGTACCCGGTCGGGAGCAGGTCGATCACCTCGGCGCCGGTGATCACGAAGTACTTGGACTCCTTGCCCGCGTACCTGCGCAGCTCCTTGAGGGAGGTGAACATCGGGATGACCGGCTGCTGGGTGTTGTGCAGCGCGAGGAAGCCGGGGTTGTCGCCGCGCGGGCAGTAGACCTTCGACGTCGCGAAGATCTGCTGGAAGTCCTCGGCGGACATCGAGCCCGTGGTGAAGGCGCGGACCGCGTCCGCCAACGACGGAGGTGACGGCTCCGGATACAGCGGCGGCGCCTGCTGGCCGTACCCGCCCTGCATGCCCTGCTGCGGCGGCGCGTACTGCTGCCCGGGTCCCGCGGTCTGGTCGTAGCCGTACATGGGGGCCAGACTACCGAGGCGGGGCCGGAGCGCGGGCGCCGTTAGACCCTGCTCACATTGGCGGATCAGGGGTTGCGTCTTATTACCGACGGGTAGCATCATCTTAGGCACTTACTACTTGCGAGTAGTGCGTGTTTACGAAGATCCCGCTTACCAGCCAAACGGAGCCGTCGCCATGGGGCACTACAAGTCGAATCTCCGCGACATCGAGTTCAACCTCTTCGAGGTGCTCGGGCGCGACAAGCTGTACGGCAGCGGCCCGTTCGCGGAGATGGACGTCGACACCGCCAAGAGCATCCTCGACGAGGTCTCCCGCCTCGCCGAGAACGAGCTGGCCGAGTCCTTCACGGACGCCGACCGCAACCCGCCGGTCTTCGACCCGGAGACCAACACCGCTCCGGTACCGGCGAGCTTCAAGAAGTCGTACCAGGCCTTCATGGACTCCGAGTACTGGCGCCTCGGCCTGCCCGAGGAGATCGGCGGCACCACCTCGCCGCGCTCCCTGATCTGGGCCTACGCGGAGCTGCTGCTCGGCTCCAACCCCGCGATCTGGATGTACTCCTCCGGCCCGGCGTTCGCCGGCATCCTCTTCGAGGAGGGCAACGAGGCGCAGAAGAAGGTCGCCGAGATCGCCGTCGAGAAGCAGTGGGGCTCGACGATGGTCCTGACCGAGCCGGACGCCGGTTCGGACGTGGGCGCCGGCCGCACCAAGGCCGTCCAGCAGGAGGACGGCTCCTGGCACATCGAGGGCGTGAAGCGCTTCATCACGTCCGGCGAGCACGACATGTCGGAGAACATCCTCCACTACGTGCTCGCGCGCCCCGAGGGCCACGGCCCCGGCACCAAGGGCCTGTCCCTCTTCCTGGTCCCGAAGTTCCACTTCGACTGGGAGACCGGCGAGCTGGGCGAGCGCAACGGCGTCTACGCGACGAACGTCGAGCACAAGATGGGCCTCAAGGCGTCCAACACGTGCGAGATGACGTTCGGCGACCAGCACCCCGCCAAGGGCTGGCTCATCGGCGACAAGCACGACGGCATCCGCCAGATGTTCCGCATCATCGAGTTCGCCCGCATGATGGTCGGCACGAAGGCGATCTCCACGCTGTCGACGGGCTACCTGAACGCGCTCGAGTACGCCAAGGAGCGCGTCCAGGGCCCCGACCTGGCCCAGTTCATGGACAAGACGGCCCCCAAGGTCACCATCACGCACCACCCGGACGTGCGCCGCTCGCTCATGACGCAGAAGGCGTACGCGGAGGGCATGCGCGCGCTCGTGCTGCACACCGCCGCCGTCCAGGACGACATCGCGGTCAAGGAGGCAGCGGGCGAGGACGCGTCGCAGCTGAACGCCCTCAACGACCTCCTCCTGCCGATCGTGAAGGGCTACGGCTCGGAGAAGGCCTACGAGCAGCTGGCGCAGTCGCTCCAGACGTTCGGCGGCTCGGGTTACCTCCAGGAGTACCCGATAGAGCAGTACATCCGCGATGCCAAGATCGACACTCTCTACGAGGGCACCACCGCGATCCAGGGCCAGGACTTCTTCTTCCGGAAGATCGTCCGCAACCAGGGCGCCGCGCTCAACGGCCTCGCCGAGGAGATCAAGAAGTTCCTCGCGGTCGGCACGGGCGGCGAGGAGCTCGCTGCGGCCCGCGAGGCGCTCGCCAAGGCGGCCGTCGAGCTGGAGGCCATCGTCGGCGTCATGCTGACCGACCTCGCGGCCACCGAGCAGGACACCAAGAACATCTACAAGGTGGGCCTCAACACCACCCGCCTGCTGCTCGCCTCCGGCGACGTGGTCGTCGGCTTCCTGCTGCTGCGCGGCGCGGCCGTCGCCGCCGAGAAGCTGGAGACCGCCTCCGCCAAGGACCATGCCTTCTACCAGGGCAAGATCGCCGCCGCGAAGTTCTTCGCCGCGAACGTCCTGCCGGGTGTCGGCCTGGAGCGCCGCCTGGCCGAGAAGGTCGACCTGGACCTGATGGAGCTGGACGAGGCGGCGTTCTAGCCTCCGGCCTGCCAGTAGTCATCGGCGCCGCCACCCGGACACTTTCGGGTGGCGGCGCTGTCGTATCGAGATCGGCCTGGCGCCCCACCGCACCCGTGCGGACTCCCCGCGCGCCGGGACGGGGGCTCGTTAGGCTGGCCCGCATGAGCAACCCCTCCCGCTTCGACCGCGGTCACACCGACGACCTCATGTCCTTCCTCGCGGCCAGCCCCTCGCCGTACCACGCCGTCGCGAACGCCGCCGCGCGCCTGGAGAAGGCCGGATTCCGCAAGGTCTCGGAGACCGACGCGTGGGACGGGACGACGGGCGGCAAGTACGTCACGCGCGGCGGCGCGATCGTGGCCTGGTACGTGCCCGAGGGCGCCGCGCCGCACACCCCCTTCCGCATCGTCGGCGCGCACACCGACTCGCCGAACCTGCGCGTCAAGCCGCTGCCCGACATGGGCTCGCAGGGCTGGCGGCAGGTCGCCGTCGAGATCTACGGCGGACCGCTCCTCAACTCCTGGCTCGACCGGGACCTGGGACTCGCGGGCAGGCTCACCCTGCGCGACGGCTCGACGCGGCTCGTGAACATCGACCGCGCGCTGCTGCGCGTGCCGCAGCTCGCCATCCACATGGACCGCTCCGTCCACACCGACGGCCTCAAGCTCGACAAGCAGAAGCACATGCAGCCCATCTGGGGCCTCGGCAACGACGTCCACGAGGGCGACCTGATCCGGTTCCTGGAGGAGGAGCACGGGATCGCCGAGGGCGACGTCACCGGCTGGGACCTGATGACGCACCCCATCGAGGCGCCCTCCTACCTCGGCCGCGACAAGGAGCTCGTCGCCGGACCCCGCATGGACAACCTCCTGTCCGTGCACGCCGGAACGGCCGCACTCGCCGCCGCATCGGCCTCGGACGACCTCCCCTGCATCCCGGTCCTCGCCGCGTTCGACCACGAGGAGAACGGGTCGCAGTCCGACACCGGCGCCGACGGCCCGCTGCTCGGCGGCGTCCTGGAGCGTTCGGTGTTCGCGCGCGGAGGATCGTACGAGGACAAGGCCCGCGCCTTCGCCGGGACGGTGTGCCTGTCGTCCGACACCGGGCACGCCGTGCACCCCAACTACGCCGAACGCCACGACCCCACCCACCACCCGCGCGCCGGCGGCGGCCCCATCCTCAAGGTCAACGTCAACAACCGCTACGCCACCGACGGTTCGGGCCGCGCTGTGTTCGCCGCCGCGTGCGAGAAGGCCGGCGTGCCCTTCCAGTCGTTCGTCTCCAACAACGCCATGCCCTGCGGCACCACGATCGGCCCGATCACGGCGGCCCGCCACGGCATCAAGACCGTCGACATCGGCGTGGCCATCCTCTCCATGCACAGCGTCCGCGAACTGTGCGCCGCCGACGACCCGTTCCTCCTCGCCAACGCGCTCGTCGCATTCCTGGAGGGCTGACCTCCCCACATGGCGGTACCGCGGCGCCCGGGGACCCCCGGCGGTAAACTCGACCTTTGCCGTGCGGGGGGCCAAGGGAGGACACCGGGCGAAGCCGAGGGCGACTACTTCAAGCCGATCCGCCTGTCCCTGGTCAGGAACAACTCCGACGACTCGGCCGAGTCCGTCAGGCTGGCCACGCCGGGCGAGGCGGAGTACGCCGGCAAGCGCGCCGACGGCATCGAGGTGCTCTCCTGGAACACCAGGCGCCCGTACGCCGGCTGACCGGCCGCCCCTGTCCCGACCGGCCGGCCCCGGATCAGCCCCGGATCAGCCCCGGTCGTCCATGCCCGCGAGCACCAGCGGCAGCCGGTCCGCGCCACCCTCGGTGAGCCGGACCGGCACGCCCCAGTCCTGCTGGTGGACGTGGCAGGCCGGGTACTCGTTGGCCGGGTCGTCGTCGCACGAGGCGGCCATCGCCGAAACATGCAGGACGCCCTGCGCGACCTCCGGGTTCAGCACCAGCTCGCGCGCCAGATCCGCGTCCGCACCGTCGCCCGCGACCAGCAGCTCGGGCGGGGTGGAGGAGACCAGGAGCCGGGTCGAGGGCCCGTACCGCGTGTCGAGCTTCTGACCCGCCGGCGCCTGGAAGATCACGTCCAACTGGAGCTTCCCCGCCGCGACTTCGGTCGCCGCGCGCTGCGTCCGGTGCGCGACCGACTCGACCCGCACGGCCTCCTCGGGAAGCCGCAGCCGCGTCAGCCGGTGCCGCGCCGACTCGACGACGACGATATCCGGGGAGTCCCCACCCACGAGTACCGCGTCGCTGGGCTCCCGCAGATCCGTCGCCAGCGTGGTGACCTCACCGCTCGCCGGGTCGTAGCGGCGCAGGGCGTGGTTGTACGTGTCCGAGACGGCGACCGAACCGTCCGGCAGGGCGGTCACACCCAACGGGTGCTGGAACAGCGCCTGTTCGGCGGCGCCGTCCCGGTGCCCGAAGTCGAAGAGGCCCGTACCGACCGCCGTGTGCACGGCGCCGTCCAGGTCGACGTACCGCAGCGCGGAGGTCTCCGAGTCGGCCACCCACAGCCGCTCCCCGGTCGCCGCGAGCCCGGACGGCTGCGCGAACCACGCCTCGGCGCCCGGCCCGTCGACGAGCCCCTCATTGGTCGTACCCGCCGCCACGGCGACACTCTTCGTCTCCGGGTCGTACGTCCACAGCTGGTGCACGCCCGCCATGGCGATCCACACCTTGCCGCCGAAGACGGCGACGTCCCACGGCGAGGAGAGCGACACCTCCAGGGCCGGACCGCTGGTCGGCGCGCCCTGCCACCACTGCCGGCCGGTGCCCGCGAGCGTCGTGACGTCCCCGCTCGCGAGGTCCACGGCCTTCAGCGAGTGATGCACCGTGTCGGCCACGACGACGGTCGCGTCGTCGAGCAGCGCGAGGCCCTGCGGCTCGTTGAACTCGCCGGGCGAGCCGATCCGCCGTACGACGCTCTCGCCGTCCGCGGCCAGCTCGACGAGCTGGTGCCGGGTCGTGTCGGAGACCAGGAAGTTCCCGGACGGCAGCACGAGCGCCTTGCCGGGGAACCGCAGATCCGTCGCGACCGGCTCGGGCGCGACGTACGGACCGTCGCCGCGGCGCAGCGTCCCCTTCGCGCCGTGTTCCGCCTCCAGCTGCTCGACCAGCTTCTCGATGGCGTGGGCGTGCCCCTCACCGGCGTGCTGCGCGACGACGTACCCCTCGGGGTCGATCACCGCGAGCGTGGGCCAGGCCCGCACGGCGTACTGCTTCCAGGTCGCCAGCTCGGGGTCGTCGAGGACGGGGTGCTCGACGTTGTACCGCTCGACGGCGTCGACCACGGCGGAGTGCTCGGCCTCGTGCACGAACTTCGGGGAGTGCACCCCGACGATCACGACGGTGTCCCGGTGCTTCTCCTCGAGCTCACGCAGCTCGTCGAGGACATGCAGACAATTCACGCAGCAAAATGTCCAGAAATCCAGAATGACGATGCGTCCCCGCAAATCGGCCAGGGTGTATTGCTTGCCGCCTGTATTGAGCCAGCCGCCCTTGCCGATGAGTTCGGGGGCACGGACACGGGCGCGACGGGGTGCGGGGTCGACATCGTTCATGGGTCAAGGGTGCCACTAAGCGAGCGCATGCCCCGTAGTGGCATCCACGTGATCGGGGACCTCGTCGTGGTGGTCCCCGACCGTGGGGGTGCCGGTGGGCTCCAGGAGAAGGATCGAGGCGCCCTTCGGGGAGCGCGGCTTGTGCCACGTACCGCGCGGGACCGTGAAGACCGAGCCCCGGGGCAGAACGACATCGCGCTCACCCTCCGGCTCACGCAGGGCGATGATCAGCTCACCGTCCACGACCAGGAAGAACTCGTCCGTGTCGTCGTGCACGTGCCAGACGTGGTCCCCCTCGACCTTCGCGACGCGGACGTCGTAGTCATTGACGCGGGTGACGATGCGGGGGCTCCACAGGGCGTCGAAGGAGGCCAGGGCCTCGTCGAGGGCGATCGGCGTGTTCTCGCGAGTGGTCATACGCCGATCCTGCGCCCGGCGCCGATCCGCGGCGAGTGCTAGAAATCGCATATGGCGAAAGAATCCTCGCAGCGCCCCTCGTCGCAGGACGCGCCGCACCGCCCGCCGCACCGAGTCGTGGTGATCGTCGACGAGAACTCCAACCCCTTCGAGCTGTCCTGCGCCATCGAGGTCTTCGGCCTGCGCCGGCCCGAACTCGGCCGTGAGCTGTACGACTTCCGGCTGTGCTCGCCGCAGACGCGGACGGTGATGCGGGACGGGTTCTTCACGCTGACCGACGTGGCCGGCCTGGACGCGGCCGAGTCCGCGGACACGCTGATCGTGCCCAACCGGCCCGACACCGACGTGCCGCGGCGGCCCGCCGTCCTCGACGCCGTGCGCCGGGCGCACGCGCGGGGCGCACGGCTCATCGGGTTCTGCTCCGGCGCGTTCACCATCGCCGAGGCCGGGCTCCTCGACGGGCGGCGGGCCGCCTGCCACTGGATGTGGGCGGACTCCTTCCGCGCCCGCTTCCCCGCGGTGCGCCTCGAACCCGACGTGCTGTTCGTCGACGACGGCGACATCCTCACCGCGTCCGGCAGCGCGTCCGCGCTCGACCTCGGGCTGCACGTCGTACGGCGTGACCACGGCGCCGAGATCGCCAACGCGGTGTCGCGGCGGCTCGTGTTCGCCGCCCACCGGGACGGCGGTCAGCGGCAGTTCGTGGAACGGCCCGTGCCCGCGGTACCGGACGAGTCTCTCGCGCCGCTGCTCGCATGGGCACAGGAACGCATCGGTGAACCGCTGAGCGTGGCGGACCTCGCCGCACACGCCGCCGTCAGCCCCGCCACCCTGCACCGCCGCTTCCGCGCCGAACTCGGCACCACCCCACTGGCCTGGCTCACCGGCGAACGGGTCGCCCTCGCCTGCCGACTCATCGAACGCGGCGAGGAACGCCTCGACGTGGTCGCCGCGCGCAGCGGCCTGGGCACCGCCGCAAACCTGCGCGCCCGCCTCCGCCGGGAAACGGGCCTGAGCCCGTCGTCGTACCGGAGGCGGTTCGGCCGGGGGCCCGCGGAGCCCGCGCTGCCGCACCCCGGGACCGCATCCCTGTAGGCGCCACGGGCCCCGGCGGCGCGTCTGCGGGCGGAGCGGGTGGCGCGTGGCCGACGCTTGGCAGCTATGACGGACGACAGTTCACGAGGCGGCCCCACCGGCAAGCTGACCAGGGTCGTGCGGTGGGGCGCCGGGCGGGCGGCCGAACTGCGCGAACGGCTGCCGTTCATCACCAGCCTGACCCGGCAGATGGTCGACGTGAGCCTCCTGGACTCCTCGACCCGGCTCGCCGCACAGGCCTTTCTGACGGCGATCCCGGTGTTCATCGCCGTCGCCGCGTTCGCCCCGCCGTCCGTACGCGACCAGCTCATCGACTCGGCCACCTACGCGCTCGGGCTCTCCGGGGCGTCCCTCGACCAGGTCCAGCTGGCGTTCGGGACGACCGACGACCCCACTCGCGAGACCTCCGGGACCATCGGCGTCCTCGTCACGCTGGTGTCGGCGACCGCGTGCAGCCGCGCCCTGCAACGCGTGTGCGAGCGCTCCTGGCACCTACCCCCGGCGGGCCTGCGCCTCATCGCGTGGCGGTGGGTGGTGTGGCTCCTGGTGTGGCTGGCCGCCCTCGTGGTCCAGGGGCTGGTGCGCGACGGGTTCGGAGCGGGTGCCTGGCTCGGCCTGCCCCTGTCGTGCGCGTCGAGCATTCTGCTGTGGTGGTGGACGCAGCATCTGCTGCTCGGCAGCCGGGTGGCGTGGCTCCCCCTGCTGCCGGGCGCCGTCCTGACCGGCATCGGCGCGGTCGTCCTGGCCTGGGCGTCGCGCTTCTACATGCCGCGCACGCTGAACCGTTCCCTGGCCGCCTTCGGCCCCCTCGGCATGGTGTTCACCGTGCTGTCGTGGCTCATCGTGCTGTTCACGGTCGTCTGCGTGGGGATCGCCACCGGATACGTCCTCGCCCATGAACGGCCCCTCGCCCGCCGCCTCGGAACACCGCCGCCCGGGTGAGCGGGGAGAGTCCTCTCGCGCGGGCCGGGCACCCTTCGACGTATGAGATACGAAGTTCGAGAGCGGCTCTTCGCGGTGGGCGAGGACTACTGGATCGAGGACGAGCAGGGCCGCAAGGCCTTCCTCGTCGACGGCAAGGCGATGCGTCTGCGGGACACCTTCGAGCTGAAGGGGTCCGACGGGCGGGTGCTCATCGACATCCACGAGAAGATGTTCGCCCTGCGCGACACGATGGTCATCGCGCGCGGCGGCGAAGCCCTCGCCAAGATCAGGCGCAAGCGCCTGTCGCTGCTACGGAACCACTACCGGGTCGAACTGATCGACGGCACCGAACTCGACGTCAGCGGAAAGATCCTGGACCGCGAGTTCGTCGTAGAGTACGACGGCGAGATGCTCGCCCACATCTCCCGCCGCTGGCTACGGGTCCGCGACACCTACGGCGTCGACGTCATCCGCGAGGACGCGGACCCGGCGCTGATCATCGCCGTCGCGGTGTGCGTGATTCACCTGGCGGAGAAGGAGCGGGGGGAGGGCTGACGGCTCCGCCCTCCTCACAGCCGCGGCGCCTCAAGCCCCAGCCGCCGGTCCTTGAGGGCCGGGAAGCGCTCGCGGG
Organism: Streptomyces sp. DS1-CR2; assembly: GCF_055760475.1. NCBI lineage: Bacteria > Bacillati > Actinomycetota > Actinomycetes > Kitasatosporales > Streptomycetaceae > Streptomyces > Streptomyces sp. DS1-CR2. Next base: position 4,669,449 of record NZ_CM147085.1, on the reverse strand, counting down.
TCCCGGCGACGGCGGCCCCGTCGAACTCGACCGTGAGGATCTCCTCGCCGGCGCCCGCCTCCCCGATGATCTGGCCCCAGGGGTCCACGACGACGCTGTGCCCGGCCTGCGGCACCCCCGCGTGCGTACCGGCGGTGCCGCAGGCCAGTACGTACGCCTGGTTCTCGACGGCGCGGGCCTGGGCGAGCAGCGTCCAGTGCGCGCGGCGCCGCTCGGGCCAGCCGGCGGAGATGAGAAGCGTTTCCGCGCCCCGGTCGACGAGGCCCCGGTACAGCTCGGGGAAGCGCAGGTCGTAGCACGTGGTGACGCCGAGGACGGTCTCCGGCAGGCGTACGGTGACGAGTTCTTCGCCCGCGCCCATCAGCACGGCCTCGCCCTTGTCGAAGCCGAAGCGGTGGATCTTGCGGTAGGCGGCAGCGAGTTCGCCGTCCGGGGAGAAGACGAGCGCGGTGTTGTAGAGCGGCCCGTCGCCCGCGGCGGAGCCGCTGTCGGACACGGTGCGCTCAGGGATCGTGCCCGCGTGGAGCCAGACACCGGCGTCGCTCGCGGCCTTCGCCATCACCTCGTACGTCGGGCCTTCCAGGGGCTCCGCCTCGGCCGCGAAGGCCTCGTAGGCGAAGGCGCCGGTGGTCCACAGTTCGGGGAGGACGACGAGGTCGGCGGACCCGGCTTGATCCCGCACCATCGAAGCGGCGCGCAGCCGACGAGAATTGGGCGATTCGTCATCATCTACGCGGATCTGGATGAGCGAGGCGCGCACACTACCACCGTCCTGGCATTCGAGCCGTCTACACGGGCCTACGATCGTCACACGAAAGCACTGCCGGGGTGCCTGCCAGCAGCGTACTGTGCATTTCCGGGGGTTCCCCCCGGACCCCCGCAGACGCGTTCCAAGACACCCACTGCCCGCGCCACAACCGCCCGAGGGGTCCCGTTCCGTGAGTCTCCACCCCAGTCTTCAGTCCTACGCCGATGCCTGGACGCATTCCATCGAAGCGATATCCGAGCTGGTGACGCCCCTGGTGGAGGGCGAATGGAGCCGGGCCACGCCATGCCCCGGCTGGTCGGTGCGGGACATCGTGTCCCACGTCATCGGCCTCGACTGCGAGATGCTCGGTGACCCGCGGCCCATCCACACGCTGCCGCGCGACCTGTACCACGTGCAGAACGAGCACCAGCGGTACATGGAAATGCAGGTCGACGTGCGGCGCCACCACACGGCGCCCGAGATGACCTCCGAGCTGGAGTACACGATCATCCGGCGCTCCCGGCAGCTGCGCAACGAGTCGCGCGAGCCGGGCGCGCTGGTGCGCGGGCCGCTCGGCACGGAAGAGACCCTCGAATTCGCCATGCGCAAGCGGGCGTTCGACGTGTGGGTGCACGAGCAGGACCTGCGCGCGGCCATCGGCCGGCCCGGCAACCTCGACTCGCCGGGCGCGTACGTCACGCGCGACATGCTGCTCGCCGTCCTGCCGAAGGTCGTCGCGAAGGACGCGTCGGCGCCCGCGAACTCGGCGGTGGTCTTCGATGTGCACGGGCCGGTCGAGTTCCTGCGCACGGTCCGCGTCGACGCGGACGGGCGCGGCACGGTCGACGGCGCCCCGTCGCTGGGCCCGGCCGCCACGCTCTCCCTCGACTGGGAGACCTTCGTCAAGCTGGCCTGCGGCCGTGTGACGCCCGACGCGGTGTCCGACCGGGTCAAGACGGAGGGCGACCTGGACCTCGCCCAGGCGATCCTGAACTCGCTGTCCACGACGCCGTAGCCCTTACGGGGGCCAGGGCGGCGGAGCGACGGGCAAGGCCCCGGTGCCGGAAACGGCAACCGGGGCCCGTCGCTTACGCGGGGAGGTCTTACGCGAGGAGATCTTGGGCGGGGATGTATTGCACGGGTACGCCTCAGCCGCGTATGCCTCATGCCGGGACCGCCTCAGCCGCGTATGCCTAACGCCAGGACCGCCTACGCCGGTACGTGCACCGTCTCCACCCGGCTGGCCACAAGGCGCTCCCGCTCGCGCCGGTCCGCGCGTCGGCGCAGTCGCAGGATCTGGCTCACCCCGAGCGCCTCGAGCACGAACACCGCGCAGAACGCGATCCGGTAGTTGTCGCCGGTCGCGTCCAGCAGGACCCCGATCGCGAACAGCGTCGTCATCGACGCGACGAACCCGCCCATGTTGACGATCCCGGACGCGGTTCCCTGCCGCTCCGGCGGGTTCGCCGGGCGCGCGAAGTCGAATCCGAGCATGGACGCGGGACCGCACGCTCCGAGCACGACGCACAGCACCACCAGCAGCCACATCGGCGCGTGGTCCCCCGGGTAGGCGATCGTCACGGCCCACATCACGGCCGTACCGGCGACCGTGCCGAGGGCGAGCGGCAGCCTGGCCATGTGGTGCCGGGCCACGATCTGCCCGTAGACGAGCCCGATCAGCATGTTGGACAGCACGACGAGGGTGAGCAGTTCACCGGCGGTCCCGCGCGAGAGGCCCTGCGCCTCGACCAGGAACGGCAGGCCCCACAGCAGCAGGAACACCATCGCCGGGAACTGCGTCGTGAAGTGCACCCACAGGCCGAGCCGTGTCCCCGGCTCGCGCCAGGACGCGAGGATCTGTCCGCGGACGAAGGCCCCGCCGGTGTGCCGCACGGGCTCCGGTTCGAAGCCTTCCGGATGGTCCTTGAGGAAGAGCAGCATCAGGACGAGGACGACGACTCCGGCGAGCGCGCTGCCGGCGAACGCGGCCTCCCAGCCGACGCCGTGCAGCAGCCGTGCGATCACGAGGGTCGACACCAGGTTGCCGGCCATGCCGACGAGGCCGGCGAGCTGCGCGACCAGCGGCCCGCGCCGGGCGGGGAACCAGCGGGTGCCGAGCCGCAGCACGCTGATGAACGTCATCGCGTCGCCGCAGCCGAGCAGCGCGCGCGAGACGAGGGCCGTCCCGTACGAGGGCGAGAACGCGAAGCCGAGCTGGCCGATGGTGAAGAGGACGACGCCGATCGTCAGGACGCGCTTGGTGCCGAGCCGGTCGACCATCAGGCCGACGGGTATCTGCATGCCCGCGTACACGAGCAGCTGGAGGATCGAGAAGGTGGACAGCGCCGAGGCGTTGATGTGGAAGCGTTCGACGGCGTCGAGGCCCGCGACGCCCAGTGAGGTGCGGAAGATGACGGCGACGAAGTAGACGGCGACGCCTATGGACCAGACGGCGATGGCTTTGCGGCCGCCGGGCGGGTCTCCGGGCAGCGTCGCGGTGCCTGCGGAGCTCATCGGACCTCGCCCCGCGCCAGGTTCGAGAACCAGCCGACGTGGCGGCGGACGACGGTGACGGCTGCCTCGGCGTCGCCGGCGCGCAGCGCGTCGAGGATCTCCGCGTGCTCGGTGAGTGTCTTGGCGATCCGGTCCGGGTGCGAGTGCATCACGGCGACGCCCATTCTCAGCTGGCGGTCGCGCAGCTGGTCGTAGAGGCGGGAGAGGATCGCGTTGCCTCCGCTGCGGACGATCTCGGCGTGGAAGCAGCGGTCGGTGCTGGCCGCGTCGGTGAACTCGCCCGCGGCGGCCTGGGTCCGCTGGAGCGAGAGCAGTTCCTCCAGGCGGGCGATCAGGCTCGCGGGCGCGGGGACCGCCTTGCGTACGGAGTGCTCCTCGACGAGGAGGCGGGTCTCGACGACGTCCGCGATCTCCTGTGCGGAGACGGCGAGGACCAGGGCACCCTTCTTCGGGTAGAGCTTGATCAGCCCCTCGACCTCCAGCTTGAGCAGCGCCTCGCGCACCGGGGTGCGGGAGACTCCGACGGCCTCGGCGAGCTCGCCCTCGGTGAGCAACGTCCCGCCCTCGTAACGGCGTTCGAGGACGCTGCGCTTGACGTGGTCGTAGACGCGGTCGGCCGCCGGCGGTCGCTTGACGGCAGCGGGGGGCGGGGGCGCGGGAGGCATGCGCACATCATAGATACAACACGTACGCATCGTCGGCGGCCGTCCAGGATGCGGACGCGGCACCCCTGAACGGCTGGGGCCGCCCCCTCGCCATAAATACTCCGCAATCCGGCACATCCATCCGCCGTGCTCATGAGTCTCTTCAGCGAGCGGCACCTCATGTGGCCGCATTCCAGGGGCTTTTGGAGCGTTCAACTTGAAAACCCGCATTAAGGGCATTCGCCGCGTAACCGCCGCTGCCACCGTGACCGCCGCTGCGGTCCTGACCAGCGGGGTCTTCGCCACCTCCGCGCAGGCGGCCACGCTGCCCACCCCCACGATCGTCGCCAAGGGCGGCTACGTGATGAACAACGGGACCGGTACGAGCCTGTTCACCAAGGCCGCCGACACCCGCCGTTCCACCGGCTCCACCACCAAGATCATGACCGCGAAGGTCGTCCTGGCTCAGTCGAACCTGAACCTGGACTCCAAGGTCACGATCCAGAAGGCGTACAGCGACTACATCGTCGCGAAGAACGCGTCGTCGGCCCGTCTGATCGTCGGCGACAAGGTCACCGTCCGCCAGCTCCTGTACGGGCTCATGCTCCCGTCGGGCTGCGACGCCGCGTACGCCCTGGCCGACAAGTTCGGCTCCGGCAGCACGCGCGCCGCCCGCGTGAAGTCCTTCATCGGCAAGATGAACAAGGCCGCCACGGACCTGGGCCTGAAGAACACGCACTTCGACTCGTTCGACGGCATCGGCAGCGGGGCGAACTACTCGACGCCGCGCGACCTGACGAAGATCGCCTCGTCCGCGATGAAGAACTCCACGTTCCGCGCGGTCGTGAAGACGACGTCGACGAAGCAGAAGGTCACCACGAAGAGCGGCGGCTACCGCTACATGTCGTGGTCCAACACGAACAACCTGCTCGGCAGCTACTCCGGCACCATCGGCGTGAAGACCGGCTCAGGCCCCGAGGCCAAGTACTGCCTGGTCTTCGCCGCGACCCGCAACGGCAAAACGGTCATCGGCACCGTCCTCGCCTCGTCCTCCGTGACCAACCGCACGGCGGACGCGAAGAAGCTTATGGACTACGGGTTCAAGAAGTAACCCGCACCGCATGGGAGGGGCCTGCCGCGTGCTGCGACGGGCCCTTCTTTCCCGCCGGCCTCCGTCGCGGAGCGCGCCCCCGCCGGCGACAGGATCGACAACTGGGAACGCTCGGCGACGGCCCTGCCGGAGCTTACTGAAAGGCGGCATCGAGAGCATCGCGGACGGGGTGCACTCGCGACCGACCGCGGACCATGGGCAGCACTACCGGCTGGCCGTCACCTGCGCGGGCCTCGGGGACGCTGAAGCCGTCTTCACAACCGAAGCGGGAGCCATCACCGAAGTCATCCCCTGTGACACGTACGCCACACGGGGCCGCCCCTCAGGGACGGCCCCGTGTCGTTCGCTCACGCCCAGGTGATCAGGCGCTTCGGCTGTTCAAGAATCGCCGCCACGTCGGCCAGTACCTTCGAGCCCAGCTCTCCGTCCACCAGGCGGTGGTCGAAGGAGAGGGCCAGGGTGGTGACCTGGCGGGGCTTCACCTTGCCCTTGTGGACCCAGGGCTGGAGCTTGATCGCGCCCACGGCGAGGATCGCGGGCTCGCCCGGGTTCAGGATCGGGGTGCCCGTGTCGACGCCGAAGACGCCGACGTTCGTGATCGTCACCGTGCCGCCCTGCATGGCGCCCGGCGACGTCTTGCCCTCGCGGGCCGTCGACACCAACTCGCCCAGTGCCGCCGCCAGTTCGGGCAGGGTCTTGGCGTGCGCGTCCTTGATGTTCGGCACGATCAGACCGCGCGGCGTGGCGGCGGCGATGCCCAGATTCACGTAGTGCTTGCGGACGATCTCCTGGGCGGCCTCGTCCCAGGACGCGCTGATCTCGGGGTTCCGCTTGATCGCGACGAGCAGCGCCTTGGCGATGAGCAGCAGCGGATTGACCCGCAGCCCCTGCATCTCCTTGTCGGCCTTCAGCTCCTCGACGAGCTTCATCGTCCGCGTCACGTCGACCGTCACGAACTCCGTGACGTGCGGCGCGGTGAACGCGGAGCCGACCATCGCGGCCGCGGTCGCCTTGCGTACGCCCTTGACGGGGATACGGGTCTCGCGGACGCCGTCCGGGACTACGGCCGGCGCGGCGGCGACCGGCTCCTGCGGCTGTGCCAGTACCTGCGCCTGCGTCACGACCGGCTCGGGAGCCGGGGCGACGGCCGCGTGCACGTCCTCGCGGGTGATGATGCCGTCAGGACCGGAGGGGGAGACCTGCGCGAGGTCGACACCCAGATCCTTGGCCAGCTTGCGCACGGGGGGCTTGGCCAGCGGCCGTCCGTTCTCCTTCGCCGGAGCTTCCGGCGCGGTAGCGGGAGCGGGAGCGGGCGCCGGCTGCGTGACCGCCGCGGGGGCCGCCGCCACGTCTCCCTTGCGCGGCCTGCGCTTGGTCGACGCCTCGGACACCCCGTACCCCACGAGAACCGGCTGCCGCCCCTGAGGCTCGGCCTCGGGTTCGGGCGACGCGGGCTCCGGCACGGACACGGACCCGGGAGCAGTGGCCGTAGCGCCGGATCCGCCCGCGATGTCCACCGCGATGATCACCTGCCCCACATCCACCGTCGTCCCCTCGGGGAAGCGCAGCTCGCGCACCACCCCGTTGAACGGGATGGGCAGCTCGACAGCCGCCTTCGCCGTCTCCACCTCGCACACGACCTGCCCGTCGGTGACCGCGTCACCCGGCTGGACGTACCACTTGAGGATCTCGGCCTCGGTGAGCCCCTCGCCCACGTCGGGCATCTTGAACTCGGCCAGCGCAGCGTCTGTCATCGTCGTCACGGCCCTCTCCTCAGTACGCCAGCGAGCGGTCGACGGCATCGAGCACCCGGTCGAGGCCCGGCAGATACTCATCCTCGAGGCGCGCCGGCGGGTACGGCACGTGATAGCCGCCGACCCGCAGCACGGGCGCCTCCAGATGGTAGAAGCAGCGCTCGCTGATCCGCGCGGCGATCTCCGCGCCCGTACCGAGGAAGACCGGGGCCTCGTGCACCACGACGAGCCGGCGGGTCTTCTCGACGGACTTCTGCACCGCGTCGAAGTCGATCGGCGACATGGAGCGCAGGTCGAGGACCTCCAGGGACTTGCCCTCCTCCTGGGCGGCCGCGGCCACCTCCAGGCAGACCTTCACCATCGGCCCGTACGCGACGAGCGTCAGATCCGTGCCCTCGCGCACCGTGCGCGCGCCGTGCAGCGGTCCGGGGATCGCCTCGGTGTCGAGCTCGCCCTTGTCCCAGTAGCGCCGCTTCGGCTCGAAGAAGATCACCGGGTCGTCGCTCTGAATGGCCTGCTGCATCATCCAGTACGCGTCCGACGAGTTCGACGGGGAGACCACCTTCAGGCCCGCCACGTGCGCGAACAGCGCCTCCGGCGACTCCGAGTGGTGCTCGACCGCACCGATGCCGCCCCCGTAGGGGATCCGCACGACGACCGGCAGCTTGATCTTGCCGAGCGCGCGGGCGTGCATCTTCGCGAGCTGCGTGACGATCTGGTCGTACGCGGGGAAGACGAAACCGTCGAACTGGATCTCGACGACCGGCCGGTACCCGCGCAGCGCGAGGCCGATGGCCGTGCCGACGATGCCGGACTCGGCGAGCGGGGTGTCGATGACCCGGTCCTCGCCGAAGTCCTTCTGCAGCCCGTCCGTGACGCGGAAGACGCCGCCGAGCTTGCCGACGTCCTCGCCCATGATCAGGACCTTGGGGTCGGTGTCGAGCGCCACGCGCAGCGACTCGTTGATCGCTTTCGCGAGCGGAAGCTTCTGTACCGCCATGATCAGTTGCCTCCCTCGGCATCGGAGAACGACGCCTGGTAGGCGGCGAACTGGGCACGCTCCTCGTCGACGAGCGAGTGCCCGTCCGCGTACGCGTTCTCGAAGATGGCCATCCGGTCCGGGTCCGGCATGGCCCGCACGACCTCGCGTACTCGAAGACCCAACGCTTCGCTCTCGGCCTCGAGTTCCGCGAAAAATCCCTCGTCCGTGTCAGTTTCGGACTCGAGATAGGTGCGCAGGCGCAGGATCGGGTCCTTCGCCTCCCACGCCTCACGCTCCTCGTCGGCCCGGTACTTCGACGGGTCGTCGGAGGTGGTGTGCGCGCCCATGCGGTACGTGAACGCCTCGACCAGCGTCGGCCCCTCGCCCCTGCGCGCCCGCTCGAGGGCCCACTTGGTGACGGCCAGGCAGGCGAGCACGTCGTTGCCGTCGACGCGGACGCCGGGGAAGCCGTAGCCCTGCGCGCGCTGGTAGAGCGGCACGCGGGTCTGCCTCTCGGTCGGCTCCGAGATCGCCCACTGGTTGTTCTGGCAGAAGAACACGACGGGCGCGTTGTAGACCGCGGAGAACGTGAACGACTCGGCGACATCTCCCTGGCTGGAGGCGCCGTCACCGAAGTACGCGATCACGGCGCTGTCCGCGCCGTCCTTGGCGATGCCCATGGCGTAGCCGGTGGCGTGCAGCGTCTGCGAGCCGATGACGATCGTGTAGAGGTGGAAGTTGTTGCTGTTCGGGTCCCAGCCACCGTTGTTCACGCCGCGGAACATGCCGAGCAGGTTCGTCGGGTCGACGCCCCTGCACCAGGCGACGCCGTGCTCGCGGTAGGTGGGGAAGACGTAGTCGTCGTCGCGGGTGGCGCGGCCCGAGCCGATCTGCGCGGCCTCCTGGCCGAGCAGCGAGGCCCACAGGCCCAGCTCGCCCTGGCGCTGCAGCGACGTCGCCTCCGCGTCGAAGCGGCGGGTGAGGACCATGTCGCGGTACAGGCCGCGCAGCTCGTCGGCCGTGATGTCCTCGACGAACGCGGCGTACTCGGCGTGCGCGGGGTCCTCCACGCGCCGGCCCTCGGGGCTCAGCAGCTGGACGAGGTCGGGCGCTCCCACTCCCGGGGACTTCTTCCCAGACTTTTTCGCAGCGGTGCGCTTGCGCGGCGTACGCGCGGCGGCAGTGCTGTCCACGGTCACGTGTGCTCCTCCGTCGGTCCGGCCCCCGGGTTCGCCGGGAGGCCTGGGGGTCCCCCCAGCCCTTTTGATAAAGGGCCTTGGGGAGGCTCGCCTGGTCCGTCCCGCGCACGGGGTGGGTGCGACTCGGCCGGGTACAGGCGTGACAGGTGCCCCGGCGAGCGCCCTGCACGATGCACGTTACCCAGTGCCCCACATATCTGCGAAACCCCTCTGACCTGCGATTTTGCTTGGATATCCAAGTAAATCGAGCAACTGCGGAACACTCGCTGGTCAGACGCGGTCAAAGCACCATTCGGAGCACCGGTCACAAGCCTGGCAGGCAGCCGGAACACCGGCACGTTATCCCGGTCACCTCAGGCACGGGAAGAGCCAGTATGTGAGACTGACCGTGTGCCCGAAGACGGAAAAATTCGTGTATTTCTACTCGACGACCATGAAGTCGTACGCCGCGGAGTGCACGAGATGCTCTCCGTGGAAGAGGACATCGAAGTCGTCGGCGAGGCGGGTACGGCTGCCGACGCCGTCGTCCGCATCCCCGCCACGCGCCCCGATGTCGCGGTCCTGGACGTGCGGCTCCCGGACGGCAGCGGCGTCGAGGTGTGCCGCGAGATCCGCTCCCAGGACGACTCGGTCAAGTGCCTGATGCTGACCTCGTTCGCCGACGACGAGGCACTCTTCGACGCGATCATGGCGGGCGCCTCCGGCTACGTACTGAAGGCCATCAGAGGCAACGAGCTCCTGAACGCGGTCCGTGACGTCGCCGCCGGGAAGTCCCTGCTCGACCCCGTCGCCACCGCCCGCGTCCTCGAAAGACTCCGCGGCGGCGGAGCGCAGGACGACCGGCTCGCGAACCTGACCGAGCAGGAGCGCAAGATCCTCGACCTGATCGGCGAAGGCCTGACCAACCGCGTCATCGGGGAACGCCTGCATCTCGCCGAGAAAACGATCAAGAATTACGTGTCCGGCCTGCTGTCGAAACTGGGCATGGAACGCCGCTCGCAGGCCGCCGCATATGTCGCGCGGCTGCAGGCCGAGAAGCGCCACTGAATTCGGGACCTACGTCCCTTTCGCAGGGGGCCGCGGCCCCTTTTGCTGCCCGCTTCCGGTGGCGCACTGTGGAAACATGCCCTCCGAACTCCAGGAAGACCGCGCCCGGGAACAGCGCGCCATCGAGCTCATCGGCAGCGTGGACTACGGCCGGGTGGCGACCAGCATGCGCGCGCTCCCCTTCCTCGCCTCGGCCCGCCACATCGTGGTGGACGGCCGGGTCATCCTGCGTATGCACAAGGGCTACGGCTACCACCAGGCCTGCGCCGGCAGCGTCGTCGCATACGGCGCCGACAACCTGAACAACGGCGACCCCGCCGACGGCCAGTGGTCAGTCCAGTTCGTCGGCACCTGCGTGGCCGTCGAACCGACCCCCGGCGAACTCGGCCTCTTCGGCCCCGCTCCCCGCTTCGCCGACGGGGAGCCGTTCGACCCCGTCTATCTGCGGATCGAGCCCCAGTTCGTCACCGTGCACGAGCTGACGGGCGGCGCCCGTCATCCGAAGCGGGTCTTTCGCCACGTTCTGTAGCCACCAGCTACCCAGGGTGCCCTAACATCTGGCGCGTGCCGCGCTCATCTGCTCACTCCGCCCCACCGCTCCGCGCCCTGCTGCGGCAGTACGACGCCGGCTCACCGCTGGCCTGCGAACCCGTCGACCAGGGCCTGCTCAACCGCGGCTACCGGCTCGCCACCACGCGCGGCCGCTACTTCCTCAAGCACCACTTCGACCCCGAGACCGCCGACCCGGCCGCCATCGCCCGCCAGCACCACGCCACCGAACGCCTGGCCGCACTCGGCGTCCCCGTCGCCCCGCCCCTGCCCGCCGCCGACGGCCGCACCGTCACCGTCATCGGCGGCGCCAGCTACGCCCTGCACCCCTGGGTCGAGGGCCGCCACCGGGGCGGCGCTCAGCTCACGGCGGCCCAGTGCCGCACGCTCGGGGCGCTCCTGGGACTCGTACACGCCTGTCTGGAGAAGGTCATGGGGGCCGCGCCCGCGCGTGGGCGGGCCAGTGCCGATCCCGCGGACACCCTCGCGCTCATCGACACCCTGCTGGAGCGGGTGCGCCGCCGTCGCCCGCACGACGCGTTCGACGAGCTCGCGCGGCACCGGCTCGTGGAGCGCCGCGCACTCCTGGAGTCCTGCGCGGGGCGGCGGCCTGAGCAGGCCTCGGCGACCGGCTGGGTGCACGGGGACTTCCACCCGTTCAACCTGCTCTACCAAGGCGGCGTACCGGCCGCGATCGTCGACTGGGACCGGCTCGGGGTGCAGCCGCGCGCCGAAGAGGCCGTACGCGCCGCCGTGATCTTCTTCGTGCGTCCCGTCGGCACCCTGGACCTGCCGAAGGTGCGGGCCTACGCGCGCGCGTACCGCCGCGCCTCGGGCGCCGGCGCGGACGAACTCGCGGCCGCCGTCCACCGTGTGTGGTGGGAGCGGCTCAACGACTTCTGGATACTGCGCTGGCGCTACGAACGCGGCGACACCCGCGCCGATCCCCAGTTCCCCGCGGCGTCGGCGCTCGCCGTGTGGTGGACGAACGAGTACGGGGCGGTGCGCGACGCGTTCGCCCAGTGAGCGGCCGTCAGTGAGCCGGACCGGCCGGGTCAGCCCGTCGCCGGGTCGCCCGTGGAGACCTGGAGCTGGATCGACTCGGGGTTCTTCGGGTCGATCTCCGTGCGCGCCTTGGGGTACTGCACGATGACCGTGCCCTCACCGAAGGTGTTCTCATCGACGTCCCGGACATCGAACTTCCAGCCGGCGGCCTGCATACAGGCCTTGACCGACTTGATGTTCTTGTACGTGAAGTCCGGGAGCATGACCTTGTCCGGGTCGTTGTAACCCGTGTCAGGCTCCGTGCACTCGTCCTCTTCCATCGTCTTCGTCAGATCAGGACCCTTGTGACCGGCGACGACCGACGGCGACTTCTTCGCGTCGCCGCCGCCCTTCTCGTCATTGCCGTTCAGCGTCAGGGCCGTGATCAGACCGCCGACCGCGATCAGCGCGACGACGATCGAACCGACGATCACCCCGGTGTTCCGCTTGCCGCCACCGCCACCGGAGACCGCCGAACTCGGCGTCGTCTGGGGCGAGATGGTGTACGGCGGAGGCGTCTGCTGGTGCAGCGGCTGGTGCTGCTGGTGCTGCTGAGGCGCGTACGGAGAGGTGGGCGGCGGGGTCTGATAGCCCTGCTGCGGATATCCGTAGCCCGGAGTGGCCGGCGCCGGCGTCCCGTAGGGGCCCGGCTGGTACGGCGTCTGCACCGGTCCGGTCGGCGCCGGCGTCGACTGGTCGACCGGCGGGAACACCGCGGAACCGACACCCGCACCGCTGGACGTCTGCGCGCCCGGCACGATGCTGGGCGCCGCGGCCTGCAAGGACTGGGCGACCCGCAGGCACTCGTCCCGCATCGCCTCGGCGCTCGGGAAGCGCTCGTTCGGGTTCTTCTTCAGCGCGCGGGCGACCAGCGCGTCCACGGCCGGGGGCACCGACCGGTTGATCGACGAAGGAGCCACCGGCTCCTCCTGGACGTGCGCATACGCTATGGCCAGCGGCGAGTCCGCCTCGAACGGCAGCCGCCCGGTGACCAGTTGGAACAGCATGATGCCGACCGAGTACAGGTCGGAGCGGGCGTCCACGCCACGGCCGAGGGCCTGCTCGGGCGAGAGGTACTGCGGGGTGCCGACGACCATGCCGGTCTGCGTCATCGACGTGACACCGGACTGCATGGCGCGGGCGATGCCGAAGTCCATGACCTTGACGACGTTCCGCTTCGTCATCATGACGTTGCCCGGCTTGATGTCGCGGTGGACCAGACCCATCTCGTGGCTGATCTCGAGCGCCGCGAGCACATCGGCCGTGATCTTCAGGGCCTTGTCGGTCGGCATCGCGCCATAGTGCGCGACATCCGCGTCGAGCACGGAGCCCAGCGGCTGGCCCTCCACGTACTCCATGACGATGTACGGAGTGGTCATCCCGTCGAGGTCGTCCTCGCCGGTGTCGAAGACCGAGACGATGTTCGTGTGCGTGAGCTTCGCCACGGACTGGGCCTCGCGGCGGAAGCGCTCACGGAACGCCTGCTCGCGCCCGAGCTCGGTGTGCAGCGTCTTGATCGCCACCTGGCGGTCGAGCACCGAGTCGTACGCGAGGTGGACCGAGGCCATGCCGCCCTCGCCGAGCAGATCACGCAGCTGGTAGCGACCGCCGGCGACAGCACGCCCTGCGTACCGGCCCTGTGCGCCGTCCTGGCTCATGTTTTCTACGTCCCCCATCGGCGCGACCGGTGATCGATTGCCACTATTCCCGGCCAAGTCTGCCCCGTGGCACTGACACGTCAAGCTCGGTGCCCGTTCCGTGACCGTACGGGCAAGAAGCGTCGCGGAAGCGTTACAGGAACCGCCCAGACGATTTGCATCGCATTGCCCGCAGAAGGTTTGATGGCCGGTCCATCTCGGGACGGCGCGCCGGGCGAAGCCTGTAGCGTGGCCCGACGGAGACCGTAACGACCACCGCGCGTACATCCGACAGTGCGGACACGAACGCGGACAGAAACGACGGCGAGGACTGATGGCACAGACGCAGCGCGCTCAGGGCCCGTCCGACCCCGAGGCGGCTGGCGGCGGTATGTCAGATGCGCCGGAGTTGTGGGGGAACGGCGGGCTGGTCGGCGACGGCCGGTACCGGCTGACCCACAGACTCGGCCGGGGCGGCATGGCGGAGGTTTTCGCCGCGGAGGACGTCCGGCTCGGACGCACCGTCGCGGTCAAGCTCCTGCGCTCCGACCTCGCCGAGGACCCGGTCTCCAAGGCCCGCTTCACGCGCGAGGCCCAGTCGGTCGCGGGCCTCAACCACCACGCGGTCGTCGCCGTGTACGACTCCGGCGAGGACACCGTCGGCCGCTCGGTCGTCCCCTACATCGTGATGGAGATCGTCGAGGGCCACACGATCCGCGACCTCCTCCTGAACGCCGAGGCGCCCGGACCCGAGCAGGCACTGATCATCGTCTCCGGTGTCCTGGAGGCCCTCGCCTACTCGCACCAGCACGGCATCGTGCACCGCGACATCAAGCCGGCGAACGTGATCATCACCAACACCGGTGCGGTCAAGGTGATGGACTTCGGCATCGCGCGCGCCCTGCACGGCGCGCAGTCGACCATGACGCAGACCGGCATGGTCATGGGCACGCCCCAGTACCTGTCGCCCGAGCAGGCCCTCGGCAAGGCCGTCGACCACCGCTCCGACCTGTACGCGACCGGCTGCCTGCTCTACGAACTCCTCGCGCTGCGGCCCCCGTTCACCGGCGAGACCCCGCTGTCCGTCGTCTACCAGCATGTCCAGGACACCCCGGTGCCGCCCTCCGAGGTCTCGGACGTGGTGCCGCCGGAGCTCGACGGGCTCGTCATGCGCTCGCTGGCCAAGGACCCGGACGACCGGTTCCAGACCGCCGAGGAGATGCGCGGCCTCGTCCAGTACGGGCTGCAGATGCTGTACGACCAGGGCGGCCACACCAACACGTGGAACACCGGTCCGGTCGCCGCCGACATGCACAGCGGCGGCAACACCCCGGCCATGGGCGTCGCGGGCACGACGGCGCTGCCGCACCCGTCCGACGGCGGTACCGCGGCCCAGCCGATGCTGCGGCCCCCGGGCAGCGACGACGGCGGCTTCGACGGCGGACACCGCGGAGGCCGCGGCAGCGGCCGCGGCAAGATGTGGCTCCTCGCGGTCCTCGCCGTGATCGCCATCGCGGGCGGCGCGGCCTGGGCGATGACCAAGGGCGGCGATCACGAGGGCGGCCCCGGCACCACCCAGTCGCCCACGCAGTCGCACTCCCAGAAGGAGAAGGAGCCCACCGAGAGCTCCGACGACACCGCCACCGAGGACGACACGACGGACCCGGGCGCCGGGACCGGCGGGGAGACCGACTACACGCCGTCGCAGGAGCCCAGCACGGGTGACGTCACGCCGTCCGGCAGCGCGTCAGAGCCGACCGGTGAGCCGTCGGACCCGACACCGTCCAAGACCCAGCCGACCTCCGAGGAGCCGCCCACGGGCGACCCCAGCCTGCCCACGGAGGAGCCGCCCACGGGTGGCACCGCCGGGGACCCGGGCGGGAACGACCCGGGCGGCACCGACGGCGGGGCCTGAGCTGCCGCCCTCCCGGCAGACGACATACGAAGGCGCCCGGCCGGTCATGGTGACCGGCCGGGCGCCTTCGCGTTCTGGGTTCGATTCGGATTGCGACAGGTACCGGGTGGGGGCGCCTGTGTCTTTACAGGTACGGGCCTCCGGAACGGCCGGCGATCCGCGGGTCGTCGCCCTCCTCACCGCCGCCCACGCCGGGCGGCAGCGCGCGGCGCATCTGCTCCAACTGGGCCCGCGCGGCCATCTGCTGGGCGAACAGCGTCGTCTGGATCCCGTGGAAGAGCCCCTCCAGCCAGCCCACCAACTGGGCCTGAGCGATCCGCAGTTCGGCGTCGCTCGGGGTCACCTCGTCGGTGAACGGCAGGGAGAGGCGCTCCAGCTCCTCGACGAGCTCCGGCGCGAGACCGTCCTCGAGCTCCTTCACGGAGCTGGCGTGGATCTCCTTGAGCCGCACCCGGCTCGCCTCGTCCAGAGGAGCTGCCCGCACCTCCTCGAGCAGCTGCTTGATCATGCTGCCGATGCGCATCACCTTGGCGGGCTGTTCCACCATCTCCGTCACCGGAACCTCGCGGGAGTCGTCGTCTCCACCGCCGCCGAGCGCCATTCCGTCCTGGCCCACGACCAGGACCTGGGGGCTCTGCGGCGAGCTTTCGTTCCTCGGCATCTCCATGCCGCCATTCTCTCGCACCGCACCATCACACCTGGGTAGTGCCCCCATACGAGGGTGATCCACCGTGTTCGGGCGTGCTCCCACCGTGAGCGACGGTGTTCCCGACGCGTACGGGTCTGCGCGACGCGGGCGGCGGCTTGCGGGGCGGGCGGGGCGTCGAACGGGGGCCACGGGCCGGTCGGGACGGGAGGTCTCGGGACTGGGCGGAGCGGGAGGTGTCGGGCGTGGGGGGTGCGTAGGCCGTGGGTCGCGCGCGTGGTCGCGGCTGGGGCATGGGGAGCGCGTGGGCCATGGGCGGGGCGTATGTCATGGGCGGCGGACATTTCTCGTTCGGGGCAGATTTCATGGGCGGCGGGATTTCAGGTGCGGCGGCGATTTCACGTGCGGGGCAGAATTCACGTGACGTGCTGGGCAGCTCTCACGTGCGGGGCAGATTTCACGTGCGGCGCAGATCTCACGTGCGGCGCAGGCGCAGTGCCAGGAATCCGACGCCGAGGCCTACGAGCACCAGGCCGGAGCCCAGCGGCAGGACGCCCACGCCGGGGATCACGGGTTCGGCGACCGTCGGCCGCGGGGTGCGGCCGGCGGTGTCCACGGGGACGCCGGTGGGCCGGGCCGACGGCTGGACCTGCCGCTCGTCGGAGCCGTCCTCGCGGGCCTGCGGCTCTTCCGGGTGCACGGGTATGGAGGCGTGGGCCGGGCGGGTGCGGGGCGGGTCCGGCGGCGGAGGGCTTGACCGTTTCGGCGACGCGGCGGCGGACGCCGAGGCGGAGTGGCTCTTTCCGGCGGAGTGGCCCTTGCGGGAAGGGTCCGCGGGGGAGGACTTCGCGGGGGAGGCCTTCGGATTGGCGTGGGAAGCGCTGGGCCTTCTGGGGGAGGCACTCGCCGAGGGCTTCTCGGTGTCGGGCGCGGAGGGTTTGGCCGCGGAGTGCCCGTCGCTGGGCCGGCCCTTGGGCGGCTTCTGTTCGGGGCGGTCGTGGGCCGACGGCTCGGACTCGGCCCGCCCCGGCGGCGTACGGCCCTTGCTGGGGTGGCTGCCGTCCTGTGCCTCGCCGTCCGAGGCAGAGGTGGAGGCAGAGGTGGAGGCGGGGGCGGGGGCAGAGGTGGGGGCGCGCGTGGGCGCGGGTTCGGCGGCGTACGCGTAAGTGCCTGAGGTGGCCGGTCCCAGGAGGAGGGCCAGGAACAGCAGGGGCCGCAGCAGCGGCGGCAGCGGCAGCGGCAGCGGCAGCGGCAGCGGGCGGCCGGTGGTGCGGAGGCGTGGAGTCATTCCGCGCGCCCCTCCCGGAATCGAGTCACCAAGATCGGAGGAATCCCGGAATCAGCGTCACATGACGCAACAATTCCGGCACCTTGGTGTCACTCCACTCACTCCGGCCACGCCGCCCGGCCGCCTGGGGGCCTGGGGGCCTGGGGGGCCATCAACTCGCCTGGGCCACGCCCCCGCCCGCCGATGGATCTACTCGACGGTGAGCAGCACCTTCCCGATGTGCCCGCTCTCCTCCAGGACCCGGTGCGCCTGCGCCGCGTCGCTCATCGGCAGCTTCCGGTCGACGATCGGCCGGACACGGCCCGAGTCGATCAGCGGCCAGATGTGTTCCCGTACCGCAGCGACGATCGCGGCCTTCTCGGCCAGCGGGCGCGCGCGCAGCGAGGTCGCGGTGATGGCGCCGCGCTTGTTGAGGAGCACGGCGATGTTCAGCTCGCCCTGGATGCCGCCCTGCATGCCGATGATCGCGAGGCGGCCGTTGGTGGCCAGCGCGTGGACGTTGCGGTCCAGGTACTTGGCGCCCATGTTGTCGAGGATGACGTCCGCGCCCGCGCCGTCGGTGGCCCGCTTGATCTCCTCCACGAAGTCCTGCTCGCGGTAGTTGATCAGGATGTCGGCGCCGAGCTCGGCGCAGTAGTCGAGCTTCTCCTTGCTGCCCGCCGTCACCGCCACCTTTGCCCCGATGGCCTTGGCCAGCTGGATGGCCATCGTGCCGATGCCGCTGGAGCCGCCGTGGACCAGGAAGGTCTCGCCGGGGCGCAGGTGGGCGATCATGAAGACGTTCGACCAGACGGTCGAGGTCACCTCGGGCAGCGCGGCCGCCGTGACGAGGTCGGTGTTCTCGGGTACCGGCAGGAGCTGGCCGGCCGGGACGGCGACCTTCTGGGCGTAACCGCCGCCCGAGAGAAGCGCGCACACCTCGTCGCCGACGGACCAGCCGGACACGCCGGCGCCGAGGGCGACGATGCGTCCCGAGCACTCCAGACCGGGGATGTCGCTCGCGCCGGGCGGCGGGTTGTAGAAGCCCTGACGCTGAAGCAGATCGGCGCGGTTGACGGCCCCGGCCGCCACCTCGACCAGCACTTCGCCGTCACCGGGTACGGGATCGGGGACCTCCGCCCAGACGAGCGCCTCAGGTCCACCGGGTTGCGGAATCGTGATCGCATACATGCCGGCGAGGCTACTCCTCGGAGCAATCGAGGAGACGGGTCGGCGCGTGCCCCAACTGCCCATCCTCCCGGGCCCCCAACCGGCCGTCCCCGCGAGCCCCAACTGTCAGTCCCGCGGCAGCCGTCGCGTGTCCGGGACGGCCTGGGTGCCGGGGGTGGCACGGACGATCGTGATCAGGCGGTCCGTCAACTGGAGCGTGCCGATGGCCCGGTCGTCGTAACCCAGCACCCGGTGCCCGCGCACCACGCTCACCACCAGGTCCTCGGTCTCGCGGACCTTCAGCCCCACCTCGGCCTTTATGACCGGCCGTTCCACGATGTCGAGGCCGCTGCCCTGCTGGATGAGGTCCTCCATGACCATGCCCGCGCTCGGGCTGAGCACGGAGAGTCCGAGCAGCCGGCCCGCCGCGCTGGCGCTGGTGATGACGGCGTCGGCGCCCGACTGCCGCAGCAGCGGGGCGTTCTCCTCCTCGCGGACAGCCGCCACGATCTTCGCCGCGCGGTTGAGCTGGCGGGCGGTGAGGGTCACCAGGACCGCGGTGTCGTCCCGCTGGGTGGCGATGATGATCTGCCGCGCCCGCTGCACCTCGGCCCGCAACAGCACATCACTGCGGGTGGCATCGCCGACGACCCCGGCGAACCCGTGCGCCGTGGCCGCCTCGATGACCTTGCTACTGGGGTCGACGACCACGACCTGATCCGCCTTCAGGCCCGTCGCGCAGACGGTCTGGATCGCCGACCGGCCCTTCGTGCCGAATCCGACGACTACGGTGTGGTCACGCAAGTTGGACCTCCAGCGCTTTTGCGAAAGTAACCTAGGTTCATGGACAACGACCTTGTGCAGCACGCTCGTTGGGGAGATCTCAAAGGCCAGAACTGGGCCGGTCTGGTCCGACTGTCCTTCGAGGTCGACGAGGGTCCCGCTACCACTGGGAACGACGCTACCGGCAACACCGAGGCCAAGCCCGCGTTCCGGCCCATGACCGGGCGGGACATCAGAAGCCGCGACGAGCAGGAGAAGGACAACCGGTCGTTCGTCGAGTCGCGCGGAGGACGCTACGTCTTCACGTACGAGGAGCCGGACACGAGCGCGTGGAAGCGCAAGCGGGTGCGGTTACCCAACGGGGAGATCGGATACCGGGTCATCCGTCCCGTTTTCGAAGGCGCGCTTGAGGACCTGAAGCGAGGCACCGCCCCGAACGGCGAGCACATCGACGGCTTGATCGTCTACGACATCGACCGCCTCACCCGCGACAACCGGCACCTTGAAGACGCGATCGAGGTAGTCCAGAACTTCGGGCGCCCGATCATTGACATCACGGGCACGCTGGATCTACTCACCGACAACGGCCGCACCGTCGCGCGCATCGTGACAGCGACCAACAACAAGCAGTCGGCCGACACCGCACGCCGGGTCGCCCGCAAGCACCGCGCGTTGCAGCAGGCCGGGATCCCGACGGGCGGTAGGCGCCCCTTCGGCTGGCAGGACGACAAGCGCACCCTCGACGCATACGAGTCCAAGTGGCTCCGGAAGATGGTTGATTGGCTGCTCGCCGGGCGCCCGATCTCGGCGATCATCAATGATCTGAAGCGCAGCGAAGTCCGTACCGCTTCAGGGCACGAGTGGACGCGCGAAGCGATCAAGGTCGTGATGCGTAACCCTCGTATGTGCGGCTACCGCTCGCGCCAGGTCATCGACGTCGACCCAGTCACCGGCATGCAGAACACGCGGCTTGAGATCGTCCTCGACGAGGAAGGCAAGCCCGTCAAGGGTCAGTGGACTCGCATGATCTCCGTGGAGAAGTGGGAAGCCGTCACTGAACTACTGGGCTCCAACCCCGCTCCCGGGCCAGGCCACAACGCCCGCAAGTACCTATTGCGCGGGACTCTGCGATGCGACCGCGATGGATGCAGTGCACCGCTCCGGGTCATGAAGGCGGAGAAGAGCCGGAACAAGCCGGAGGGGTACTTCTACTACGTGTGCCCGAGCAGCGGCAGCGTTCCGGCCGGGTGCGGAGGCTCGAAAATCGGCGGACCGGAGACCGACAAGGCCGTCTCCATGATGGTGATCGCAAAGCACCAGGAGGAGGCCGCCAAGCGCAAGGAGACCCCGGAGCCGGTCGCCTGGGACAAGGAAGAGGAATTGACCCGGGTCCTTGAGGACATCGACGACCTGAAGAGCGCGCGCAGGTCCCGGACCATCACGGCAGAGACGTACTTCACCGAACTTGCCGGCTACGAGGCGGAGAAGCGTCGGCTCACGGCAGAGCGAAACAAGGTCCTGCGTCACCGGGCAGCAGCCAAGCGCGCGCCCATTGACCTTGCGCAGGAGTGGGACGACCTGACGCTCACCGAGCAGCGCGCCTACGTCGAGGACCTGCTGATTGCCGTACTCGTCTCGCCCGCAGTCGGACGCGGGAGGCCGGTCCGGGATCGCTTGGCTCCGGTGTGGCGACCGAAGGGCGATCCGGCTTCGGAGCAAGCAGCCGTACCCGGGTCGGATTGGGGCAGTAATTTGTACCGATGACCGAATCCCTACCGCCAGGCGGCGCTGTGCTCGATGCGGACGAACTGGAGGCCCGCTGGGCTGACGCCTGGCGTCCGGAACAAGTCGCGGAGCGGTTGGATGGCGTCAGTTCGCCCTGGTGCATCGCTGCGGGGTGGGCGCTGGATCTGTTCCGCGGGGAACAGTCGCGACCGCACGGCGATCTGGAGATCGCTGTGCCCGCAGCGGGGTTCCCTGAGATTCGGCACCGCTTCCCCGAGTGCGTGTTTGACGCGGTGGGTTCAGGGCGGGTCTGGACGGAGGCGGGAGCTGAGGCTCTGGCGGCCACGCACCAGACCTGGCTGCGGGATCCGGTGTGCGGTCAGTTCCTGTTTGACGTCTTCCGTGAACCGCACGAAGGCGGGACTTGGATCTGCCGGCGGAACGAGAGGCTGCGGCTGCCGTACCACGCGATCATTGAGCGAACGGCGGACGGGGTCCCTTACCTGATGCCGGAGTTGGTGCTGCTGTTTAAAGCGAAGGCGGCACGGCCCAAGGATCAGGCGGACTTCGACGGGGTGCTGCCGCTGCTGGACAGGGCGCGACGGGATGCCCTTAGTGACTGGCTTGAGCTCGTGCACCCCGGACATCCGTGGCTGGCGGAGCTGGCGGGGTGAGTGGCCCAGGCCACTCCAATGGATGGCCAAGGACGATCCAGCCGGTGAGGACCGGGGGGCCGCGCACGTCTTGATCGTGCTGCGAGACCAGTCGATCGACTTGGCCGCGCCCGTCACAAGTCAGGCCGATGCGTGCGGGCTGGACGGATACACTTGATCGCCTTGGTCACTCTGGAAGAGCCGCACCCGAGTGGTTGCATGGCCATCGACAAGGTAACTCTTCGGGCGAAGCGTGACCTCCGGCAGCGGAGAGGCGACGGGCAGGCCCAGCAGCGTGTTGGCCCGTCGCCAGTCGCTTTCGGACCACGCGGGAGCCATTCGGGCCTGTTCCCGCGCCCATGCCCAGTCGTCGTCGCCCTCCAGGGGAAGCCTCAAGCCCGTCGCCCCTCAACCGCTGACAGCTCCTCGTGGAGGTGCTCCCGATTACGGACTAGGTCGTCCGCGATGCCTGCCGCGATGAGCGCCGCACCAGGGGTATGCCCAGAGCCGACGTAGCGCCACTGCGCGTCTGAGACTGCGCCGGGCACGTCTTCGTTCCTGTGGTGTTCGGCCCGGTCGGCGCGCAGGGCCGCGTACGTCGTCGAGTAGGCGCGGGATTTGGTCAGGATGTGCCCGCGGTACCCGAGGGTGTGAGCCCAGGCACGCAAGCGCAGCGGCTCGTATTCGGGCAGGCCACCCAGGCGCCAGCACGTGAGCATCAGCGTCCGGACGTGCTCGGTTAACGGGAACGCGTCGATGTCCTCGCAGGCCGAGAGCCTGTGGTCGACACCGGCGCCTGTCTCGCTCGCCCCCTTGGTGACGTACTTAGAGATCATCTCAATTGGTGATGCCGGTAGTCTGGTGCTGTGTTGCTGACTGAGCGTCTGGTTCCAGATGGGCTGTGGGAGTTGTTCCAGCGGGTGGTGCCGGAGGCGCCGACTCGGCCGCAGGGTGGTGGCCGGCGCCGTCATGGGGACCGTGAGGTGTTGGCGGCGATTGTCTTCGTGGCCACGACCGGGTGCACGTGGTCGCAGGTCCCGCCCGTGTTCGGGCCATCGGGGGCCACGGCTCACCGCCGGTTCATGGAGTGGAGCCGACAACGGGTCTGGGCGAAACTGCATCGTCTGGTCCTGGACGAGCTGGGGGCTCGAGGCGAGCTGGACTGGTCACGATGCGCAATCGACTCGGTGAACATGCGGGCCCTGAAAAAGGGGACCTGACGGGTCCGAATCCTGTAGATCGGGGCAAGTACGGCTCGAAGATCCACTTGATCACCGAGCGGACCGGACTGCCGCTTTCCGTCGGCATCTCCGGCGCCAACCTTCATGACAGCCAGGCCCTCGAACCGCTCGTGCGCGGCATCCCACCGATCAGATCCCGGCGCGGTCCACGCCGTCGGCGCCCCGCCAAGCTTCACGCCGACAAAGCCTACGACAACCGTCACCTGCGGCAATGGCTCCGCCTACGCCACATAACACCGCGCATCGCCCGCAAGGGAGTTGAGACGTCACAGAAGCTGGGGCGCCACCGGTGGACCATCGAACGCACCATGGCCTGGCTCGCCGGCTGCCGACGTCTCCACCGTCGCTACGAGCGTCAGGCCATCCACTTCCTGGCCTTCACCAGCATCGCCTGCACCCTCATCTGCTACCGCAGACTCACCAATTGAGATGATCTCTTATCCGGCGCCCTGTCGATGCTCGACACCCTGGCCCAGGAGCGAGCCGAGGCAACGAGCAACAGCAGCTTGATCATTGCCGACGGAGACCTCAGCGTCACCGTCCTCTCATGGATGGTGAGCCGCCCCGACTGCATCCAGGCAGACAGGCCGGCCTCCCAGCGGGTCGGCATGCGTGACGTACGAGCCGTACGAACCGCCGCCGACATGTTCATGCGCCTCGACTTCCTGTACGGCGGCGGCCATGGCCACAAGGCATTGCGGCACTACTTCCGCCACGAGGTTCTGCCACTCCTCAGCGCCAGCTACAGCGAAAAGGTAGGCACGTCCCTCTTCGGCGCCGCCGCGGAGATCTCGCAGCTCCTCGCGTGGACGGCGTACGACAGTGGCAATCACCGGCTCTCCCACCGCTACCTGACGTCCACGCTCCGCCTGACGAAGGTCATCGACGACCGCATGTTCGGCGCCCGCATCCTCTCGAACCTCAGCCACCAAGCGAACTACCTCGGCAACCACGCGCAGGCCATCCAGCTCGCGCGCGCAGGAGTCGAAGGCGCCCACGGCCGGGCCACGCCCCGCGCCATGTCGTTGTTCTCAGCGATGGAGGCCCGCGCCCTCTCCAACGCGGGAGACCCCATCGGCGCCGGCCGGGCGATGAACGAGGCGGAGCGCCACTTCGAACGCGCCGATACAGCCGAAGATCCCGAATGGCTGGGCTACTTCGACTCCGCCGAGCAGATGGGCGAGTTCTGCCACTGCTTCCGCGACCTCAAGCAGCGCCGCGAGGCCGTCGAGCACGCACAACGGGCCGTCGACAGCACCGACCCCCAGTACGCCCGCAGCTCGGCTTCTGCCGCATGGTGCTCGCCCAAAGCCAGCTACTGAACGGCGAGTTGGAAGCCGCCGTCACGACGGCGAGTCTGGCTGTGGACGGCGGAGAAACACTCCAGTCCGCCCGCTTCCAGCGCTACGTCAACGACTTCCAGACCGAGGTCAGTACCCGCTCGGCGAACCCGACCGTGGCCGCCTTCAACGACCAGGTGCATGACGCGCTCGCCCGGCTGGAGGACGAGTAGGCGCGCCGTCCCGCATCACGTCAGGCGTCACCTGAGTCGATAGTCCCGCGAGCCAGCACCGCGAGCGCGCCGTATGACACCTGCCTGCTCCAGGCGACGCAGCTGATACAACGCCGACGAAGGGCTAGCCAGGCCAACGGCCGCAGCGATCTCCCGGACGGTGGGGGCCTCACCGTGAGCGGCGATGTGGGCGCATATCACGGCGAGCACCGACCGCTGCCTCTCAGTCACGTCCCAAGACCGCCGGTCGCGAGTCACGATTCCTCCCCGGCCCTCTGACGCAGGTCGGCCAGCCGCTCCCGGGGGACGTCTTGGACGAGACGGCGGGACAGATCAATCAGACGCCGCCGCAGCCGCGTGTTGCTGCCAGCAGGGGCCTCTGCGAGGGCGCTGTAGGTGCGGTTCCAGTCGCGCTGGGCCTGCACGATATCGGGGGGATGTTCGTTGTGCACCATGAGTCCAGTAGATCATGTGTTCGATTTTCTGCGCACGTCGAGACACGCCGGAAAACGTCCTGGGTGTCCTGTGCCACCGAACATTGATCCTTGCCACCGAAGTTTGACGGTCGTCGGAATCGTGCCATTGAAGTTTGAGTGGCAAGAGTTCCTGGTCGTCAGGGCCGGGGGCAGCCGACCGCACAGCCCGATTCCGCCGGTGCGAGCCGAGCAAGGGCGGTGTAGACAGGAGTCATGCCGCAGCGCCGCGAAGGACTTCGACGGCCGGTGCGAGAGGGTCGGGCGTTGCTCGCCATCCCGATCGCGTGGATTGTTGCGGTGTCCGTGATCGACCTTCTTGCCCCGCCCAACATTCATCTGGGTCCGCTGCTCGTCGCGGCCCCGGCGATCACGCCGTTGTTCGCAGGGCCCTGGTCGGTGGGCCTGGTCTCTGCACTGGCGGTGATCGCGCAGACGATCATCGGACTGGTGCGCGATCCTGACGAGATGCTCTCGTCCAACCACCAGGCACAGATCATCGCCCTGGTGCTGGTCGGCACGAGCCTGGTGATCTTCTGTGTAGTGCGGGAGCGCCGCGCAAAAGTGATGGCGCAAGTACGGTACGTGTCCGAGGCCGCCCAGCGCGTGGTACTGCCGCCGCTGCCCAAGAAGATCGGGCCGCTGCGCGTCGCCTCCCTCTACCTTGCAGCAGAGGCCGAGGCCCAGATCGGCGGGGATCTGTACGCGGCGACGCGCACCACCTCCGGCACCCGGCTGATCGTCGGCGATGTGCAAGGCAAGGGGATGACCGCGGTCAACGACGCCGCCCTGCTGCTCGGAGCGTTCCGCATCGCTGCCCACCGCCAGGCGAGCCTGGGCGAGCTGGTGACCTACCTCGACCAAAGCGTGTGCTGGGACCTGATGGAGCCGGGCGAGACGGGCCGCTACGGAGAAACGTTCATCACCGCCACCATCCTGGACATCCCCGACCACGGCGGCCGGGTCCAGCTGGTCGCCTGCGGACACCCGCCGCCGGTCGTCCAACGCAACGGCCGACCGACGACGATGGACACTCTTCATCCCGCACCCCCGCTGGGCCTGGGCGAACTGGCGCATCCGCGCTACCACGTCGACAGCTTCCAGTTCGAGGCGGGAGACCTTCTGCTGCTGTACACCGACGGCGTCACCGAGGCCCGCGACTCCACCGGCACCTTCTACCCGCTCGCCGAGCGCATCACCGGCTGGACCGAGAACGACCCCGCCGCCTTCCTCGGCCGCTTGCGGCGTGACCTGATGCACCACGTCGGCGGACACCTGAACGACGACGCCGCCATGATCGTCATAAAGCGCACCGCCACGCCCCGGGCCTGATCACCCGGCCCCCTCCTGCACCACTCAAACTTCGATGGCACGCGCTCAAGGTTCGGCGCATGGGAGTGTTCGAAGAATGGCCCTGTCTCACAAGGCACAGAAGGGCCTTCGTGGCGTCAGTCAGGGCTTCAGGCCAGAGGCGGAGAGGACCTCTCGTGCCGTTCGGTCGTCGATCAGTTCGCCCAGCTGGCGCAGCACGTCGGTTCCGTGGCGCAGCGTGCCCCGCTCGCGGGAGCGGTGGGCGCCGGTGTCCAGTTCATGCCAGAGCAGCGGATTGGCGACGAGTACGCGGGGGTCAAGCTCCAGCCACTGGCCGTACGCGTCCCTCAGGACGAGGTGCGCGGTGACACCGCCGTACTGACGTACGCTCACCAGCGCGTCGGTGCGTACCCGACGCAGGCGGACAAGCCCGTGTACCGCCAGCCAGCCGTCGCCTGCCGTGACACGTGGCGGGAGCAGCACGGTGAACACCGCGGCGGCCAGGGTGAACCAGATAGCCGCGCGGAGCGTGGTGAGGGTGCCACCGTCCCAGTCGACCAGCGTGGCCATGCCGCAGACCGCGAGGGCGCAGCCGAGCGCGAACCGGGCGTTGCCGCGCCAGTGGCGGTCGTCGGCTGTGTCCCGGGGGCCGCTTCGCTTCATATGACAGACGCTAGGCGGCTCTGGCCTCGGCGGATCCGGCGCTGATGGCACTCTGATGCCGTGTCGCCCGTTCCTGACGCGTCCTTGATGCCCTCGTCGGCTCAGCCGACGTGGATCCGGGGGCGGCGGGCCCTGTCGGGTTCGGCCTCGCGCAGGACCTCGCGGGTGACGGGCGCGACCTCGCCCTGGCCGAAGAGGAAGAAGCGGAGGAAGTTGGTGAAGGGGTTGCCCTCGGTCCACTCGAAGTAGATGTGCGGGGTGCAGCCGGTGGTGTCGCGGACGTGCAGGAGGAGGGCGGCCAGGGCGTTGGGGATGGAGGAGCTCTCCAGAGTCAGGACCCGGTATCGGTTGTGGAGGACTTCGCCGCGGACGGTCAGGCCCGACTCGAACTCCGAGGCGTCGAGGACGGTGACTTCGACGAAGA
Organism: Streptomyces sp. DS1-CR2; assembly: GCF_055760475.1. Classification (NCBI taxonomy): domain Bacteria; kingdom Bacillati; phylum Actinomycetota; class Actinomycetes; order Kitasatosporales; family Streptomycetaceae; genus Streptomyces; species Streptomyces sp. DS1-CR2. The sequence continues at coordinate 4,642,436 of NZ_CM147085.1, read as the reverse complement.
CGAAGTCCTCCGGGGACGGGACGTCGTTGTCGTGGCGGATCTGCTCGATCTTGTCGCGGTACTCGGCCTTGTCGCGGTTGTCGGGCTCGTTGGCGATGAACCGGATCCGGCGGCTGGCGATGTCGCGTACGAACCGCTGCGCCATGTCGTCCAGGGTCACGCTGGTGACGCGCAGCTCGAAGGCGCGGGCGAGCCGTGAGAGGAACGAGACGAGGATGATGCCGGCGATGAAGCAGGCGCCGATCTTCACGCCGTCGGGGCGCTCGATGACGTTCACGACGGTGACGTAGAGGAGGACCGCCGAGACGACGGCGAAGCCGATCGTCCAGTTGCGCTGGCGGGCCTTGCGCGCGGCGATGGTCACCGCGATCGCCGCGGAGGACATCAGGACCAGGACACCGGTGGCGTAGGCGCCGCCCTGGGCGTCGACGTCGGCGTCGAAGATCCAGGTAACCAGGAACGCCACCAGGGTGAAGACGATGACCATGGGGCGTACGGCGCGGGCCCAGTGCGGGGCCATGCCGTACCGCGGCAGGTAGCGGGGCATCAGGTTGAGGAGGCCGGCCATGGCGGAGGCACCCGCGAACCACAGGATCGCGATGGTGGAGATGTCGTAGACCGTGCCGAAGGCGCTGCCCAGGTACTCGTGGGCCAGATAGGCGAGGGCGCGGCCGTTGGCCTGGCCGCCGGGCTTGAACTCCTTCTCCGGGATGAGCAGTGTGGTGATGAAGCTGGTGCAGACGAGGAACACGCTCATGATCACGGCGGCCGTGGTCAGCAGCTTCTTCGTGCCGCGGATACGGCCCGTCGGCTTCTCCTCGGTGTCGGTGGCATCGCCCTCGACGTGCGGCATGACCGCCACGCCGGTCTCGAAGCCGGAGAGGCCGAGGGCCAGCTTGGGGAAGACCAATAGGGACACACCGATCATCGCGAAGATGTTTCCGTGCTCGGCGGTCAGGGCGTTGGACCAGTCGGTGACCACATGTCCTGCGGACATCACGTGCCACAACCCCGTGATCACGACCACGGTGTTGAGTCCGAGATAGACCGCCACCAGGACGACGGCGACGCCGATCGCCTCCAGGAACCCCTTGAGGAACACCGCGCCCAGCAGCGCGACCAGGATCAGCGTGATCAGCATCTGCTTGTCGTGAAGCGTGGCGGTCAGATGGGGGTTCTCCACGAGGTGGGTGGAGGCATCCGCCGCCGACAGAGTGATGGTGATCAGGAAATCGGTGGCGGCGAAGCCGAGCAGGGTGAGGACGAACAGCTTGCCCTTCCAGAAGGACAGCAGCCGCTCCAGCATCGCGATGGAGCCCTCGCCGTGCGGGCTCTCCTCGGCAACTCGCCGGTAGACGGGCAGTGCGCCCGCCAGGGTGACTATGACGAGCACGATCGTGGCCACGGGGGACAGCAGCCCGGCCGCGAGGGCCGCGATGCCTGGCTGGTAGCCGAGAGTGGAGAAGTAGTCGACGCCGGTCAGGCACATTACCCGCCACCAGCGCTGCCCCTTGTGTACGGGCTCCGGCTCGACGGCCCGCTGCCCCTGTTTGGCCATGTCGGACAGACCTTCCAGCATCCACCCACGCAGGCGACTCGTGCGGGCGTCGTGGTCCGTGGCGGCCATCGGCGTGCTCCTGACGTACGGCTCTTCGAAAGTTTCCGGCCATCGAGGACACGGCAGGGCCAGCGTATGCAGAGAGTGATCCCCGGGCCCACGGATAGCTGGGCCGAACGCGTCAAGGCCGCGTTAAGACCGGTCTGTCGCGTACCGTCACGGGCACGTCCATCTCACCCACTCTGAGCACTTCACATGGCGAACGGTGCCAACTGGGGTGCTCAGTCACACTGGGTGTGACCGATTCCCCATCGTCCTTGTCAAGCGGTGAGCCATTAGGTGCGGCCCATGGAATCGTTGATCGCTGCCATACGCGAACAGGACGAAGCCGCCCGTTTCCTCGCTTGGCCGGGTGACCTCGACCTGGACCGAGGCGACCATGTCGAAGAAGTCCACCTTGCCTCGGGCGCCGTGCTCGAGGGTTTCGCCGGCGATGGCGCCGGGGGCACGTACTTCTTCTGCGGTGAAGGCGGAGAAGAACGTCCAATCCTCTACGCCGACTCCGAAGGAGGTGCGGCGCTGGTTGCGATCGGCCTGCCCGAGCTCCTGCGGCTGCTGCTGGTCGCCCCATGGTGGCGCGACTGCCAAGCGTTCACCGGCGAGGAGAGCAGCGAGCTCGCGGCTGAGTACCTGGAAGACATGCCCGACTTCGTGGCGCGACGAGACCGTGCCGCCGCAGCCCTTGGCCTCGACCTTCCGGACCAGGCAGATGTCCTGGTCCGCTTGGGGGAGGTGGCCGTCGGAGTGGGAGAGACCTTCGTCCTCATCTTCACGCCGGAGGGTTACCCCTACGGACCTCTCATCAGGAACTGAGATGCGTGGCAGCAGTCTCAGCAACCCGCATCAGGCGCCGTTCACGCACAAGACGATGACGATTGGAGCGTCGGCCGACCCAGCGAGCGCACTCAATGCCGAACCCCAGCAGCAGAAAAACGAGGACCATCGCGGCCAGCACCAGTTGAGAAACGGCTGCCCCTACCAGATCCACCTGGTAGAACCCGAAGCCAACCACGGCGAAGCCAGCAGCTCCGATCGTCAGGACCAGGCACAGGCGGGTCATCAGAGCACGAGCATGCCTTTGGGACGGCCACTTCCTGACGCCCTCATAGATCGAGTACCCAACAAGTAAGAGCAAATCGAGCGTTGTGATCCAGACCGCCACGAAAGCGTCAATGACCCACGAGTGCATGAACTCATTGTGCAGCGAGGGGCCCTACCGGTCTTGAGTACAGCTACTCACCCTGGATGACACGCATTCAGACTTCGCCGACAAAGAACACGGCCCACGGCCATTACCAGGGACGCCAGTCCCGCGGCCCGTGTTCGTTCCGCAACCCGGCGATGCGCCGGCGGTACTCGGCCGCGGTCTTCTTGTCCTCCTGCACGTTCTGCATGAGCCACGTCGTCATGCCGAACTCTTGAAGGCCACGCAGCGTCTCGTACCCCTCCCAGTCGTACAGGTCCCGCCCATACGCGCCGACGAAGTCGGCGTACTGCTCGTCGGTCTGCCACCCGAGGCTGTGATGCTCGACAGCGGTGACCATCAGGTCCCACTCCGGGTGATCGAAGCAGAAGGCTTCGAAGTCGATCAGGATCACTTGTCCTTGATCGTCCACCATGAGGTTCTGCACGTGAGCATCGCCGTGCACGGGCCCCTTCTGGGTCTCGAACCTCAACTCTGTGTACTTCTCCCGTAGTTCCCGCCACCGCTTCCGAAGGAAGACCTTGTCATCCTCCGGGATCACGGCCCGCTTGAGCCGCAACTCCTGCTTGTCAAAGGGCTCGAAGGAGGGCAGTTGGAGTCCTTCCGGCACCGACAGGGTGTGCAGATCCCGCAGGACACCCCCGAGCTCGCTGTACGTCGCCTTACGGTCCCCTTCAACGATCAGATGCCAGAAGGTCACAGGGTGACCATCGATCAATAGCGGCTGCTCCAGGTCCTCCACGGCACGAACAGCAGGGAACCCCTCATCTGTCAGCCAGCGCGAGACAGCCACTTCGACGCACGCTTTCGGCAACCACTCTTCGCCACGAGCCACACGTATGATCACCGGCGTCGAAGCCAGCCGGAACAACGCGTTCTCCCCAAGGCGGATCAACTCTGCGCCTCTGTCATCGAGCCCCGCAGCCCGGCACGCGGTAACCATCACCTGCGTGGCACTCGCCGACGTGAACCCCTGTCCCGAACCCCGAGCAGCGTCAACCGCCATGCCCGAACCAGCTCCCCTAGTCGCACGCGATCAACCGGCGCACGTCTGCGGGTGACCAACCCGACGCCGCCGGACACGAACACGACGGTACCGATCGCGACGCGGGGCTTGTCCACCCGGGAAGCGGGCGCGGCCCGAGATCCCCATAACTTGAGGCCTCGAACCGCGCCTGAGCGAGCGGCTCGGTCCGCCATCGGCGGGTACACCCGGTTCCCGCTCGCCGCGAGCTCCTTCGACTTCTGGAGCATCCCCTCAGCGACCTCCTCGGCCGACGCCCCCGCAGCCGCCGTACCACCGAACAACAACACCCCAGATGGCCACGTGCACTCCCCACGCTGCCCAGGTGTTGTCCCGAGTCCCGATGGCCCCCTCTTGCACCTGCGTGATCTTGACCGGCCTTTGTCACGTGTAGAGCATCCTTACTTGGGGGTGATCCGAGATGCGGATGAGGGTGCTCAGACGGCCCGTGTATGTGTGGCTACCGGTGACTGGCGCGATCGTGACCTACGCCTTTGCCGCCCTGCTCATAGGGCCACTGGATGTGGAGCCGCAAGCAGCGTTCCTCCTCGGTGGGGTGGCGATCTTCTTCTGGGCACTTGGGTGGGACTCCGCGATCCGCAGCACTGACGACCACGTGACCATGACCAACTTCCTTGTGACCTCGACCGTCGCCTGGATAGATGTCGCGCAGGTGACGGTCGAGGATGGCCTGATCGTCACTTTGCGAGACGGGCGCACGATCGGCTCGATCGCCTTCGGTAGTTCTCTGCTGGGCACCTACACGGGGTACCGAACCCACCAAAGAGCCTTTCGGCTTCTGAGGGAGGCCCACCGCGCCGCGCTCCGGGCACGCCGCGGCAAGGGCAACGGCCCGGTTCGGCTCGACGTGACCTTCGAGTGGAGAAGACTCCTCTGCGCCCTCGTGGCTGTCTACGGCCCGCTCCTGATCATCCGCATGCTCTCAAAGTGAGTGCGTCGGCACGGATCCAGACAGCGAGTGCACAGCACTGCCCCCACCGGGACAGCGCCTGCATCCGCACCAGTCCGCCATCGGCAGGTACACCCGGTTCCCGCTCGCCGCGAACTCCTTCGACTTCTGGAGCATCCCCTCAGCGACCTCTTCGGCCGACGCCCCCGCAGCCGCTGTACCACCGAACTGCCTTGTGATGGATTGGCTAATCTTCATCGAGCAGAACCTGCCCCAGCACATCCCCGTGGCGCTCACACGGCGGCGTGCCGGACTCTGCGGCTTCAACACCTGTGCGACTGCGTCCGGGAACATGGTCACCGTGCTGACTGTCAGGATCACCGCCGTAGGGGGCAAAGGATGAGGGCCGAGAAGCAACCACCGTCCAAGACGGAGCGGTTCTCGATCTACCGGTCCCTCTGGTACCGCTCCCGCACCGAAGCGCTGGACGACGCGGAGGCCGGACGCTCCATCACCATGCCGGCACAAGGGGCCGTGCCGCCCCTCCAGCAGGTTCTACGACGTCTAGCCATGGCTCTGTTGGTACTGATCGTGACCACGCTGATCGTCTACCTCGACCGCGCCGGCTACAACGACAACTCTGACGGCAGCGTCGACTTCCTGGACGCCGCCTACTACGCGACCGTCACCCTCTCCACGACCGGGTACGGCGACATCACGCCGGTCAGCGACACCGCCCGGCTCATCAACATCCTCGTCATCACGCCTCTGCGCGTGCTCTTCCTGATCATCCTGGTCGGGACGACTCTCGAAGTGCTCACCGAGCGCACACGCCAACAGGTGCGCGTCCACCGTTGGCGCTCACGCATGCGGAACCACGTGGTCGTTGTCGGCTACGGCACCAAGGGGCGACACGCCATCCAAACGCTTCTTGGCCAGGGCATCACCAAAGACGAGATCGTGGTCGTCGATCCACAACGCAAGGTGTTGGACGTCGCTAACGGTGACGGGCTGGTGTCAGTCCTCGGAGACGCCACCCGCTCTGAGACGCTCCTCAAGGCCGAGTTGCCGCGGGCAGCGCACGTCATCATCGCGCCGCAGCGGGACGACACCGCGACGCTGGTCACCCTCACAGCACGCCAGCTCAACAAGCGCGCGACCATCGTCGCCGCAGTTCGAGAGGACGAGAACGTGCCACTGCTCAAACAGAGCGGCGCGGACACTGTGGTCACCAGTTCCAGTTCCGCCGGTCGCCTGCTCGGCGTATCCACGGCGAGCCCTCATGTCGCGGACACTCTCGAAGACCTGATGACTTACGGCAGCGGCTTGGATCTCGTCGAGCGTCTGGTGACCAAGGACGAGGTGGGCCAGTCCCCGCGCGAGTGCTCCGACCTTGTCGTGGCCGTCTTGCGCGGGAAGAAGGTGTTGGACTACGCCGACCCGCAGGCCGCAAATCTCCAGCTCACAGACCGCGTAATTACGGTCATTCGGGCAGCCCCTATCCGCTGATCAGGCAAAACACCCATCGGTAGCAGTGGTACATCCGGCAAAGCATTGACTCCAGCGGTTCAGTCGCCACTCCTCCCGCGTGCGCTCGGTGAGCACTTCGAGAGTGGTGCCGACCAGGATGATCAGGAACAGCACACGCAGCGGCGTGATGACGAGGATGTTGACGATCCGGGCACCGTCACTGACGGGTGTGATGTCCCCGTACCCGGTCGTGGAGAGGGTGACGGTCGCGTAGTAGAACGCGTCCAGCAGGTCGACGCTGCTGTCGGAGTTGTCGCTGTAGCCGGAGCGGTCGATCCAGACGATGAACGCCGTCGCGACCAGCACGGCGAGCGCCATGATCAGTCGCCGGGCGACCTGCCGCAGGGGCCGCTCGACAACCCGCTTGGGCAGCTTCACCTGGCGGGCGACGACCTTCTCGTCGTCAAGGCGGGCCATCGCCTCATGGCCGGGAAGTTTCACGTGGAACACCTCTCCGCAGCGCCGTAGCCTCCGTCGCCACCTGTCGGGCTCCACGACCACGGCAGGTCGAGGATCTCCACTTCCCGCCCGGCCTTCGCGCCGCCGGGCGGGACGACGGCGAGCCCGTCGGCCGCCGCGATCCCGCGCAGCATGGCGGGACCGTTGTAGCGCAGCGGCACGGCCACATCCCCCCGCACGACGACAGGGACGAGCCGCGTGTCATGTGGATGCCCGTGCACAGCCCCCTGGAGCGGCACGGTGTACGGCTCCTGCTCCGGCCGTCCCGCGAGGATCCCCAACAGGGGCTCGGCGAGCGTGAGGAGCCCGGAGACGGCCGCGAGAGGGTTGCCCGGCAGGCCGACGAGGTGCTGTCGTTCCTTGGTGCGGGCGAGCAGCATCGGGTGCCCCGGCCGCACCGCGACACCGTCGACGAGCAGCTCGGCATCGACCCGGCTCAGCGTCGGGTGCACTTGGTCGACCGGGCCCGAGGCGGTGCCGCCGGTCGTCACGATGAGGTCGGCGTTCGACGCTCGTACGGCCTTGAGCAGCGACTTCGGATCGTCGCCGAGACGCCGTACGGAGGTGACCTCCGCGCCGAGCGCCCTCAGCCACGGCGGCAGCATGGGGCCGAGCGCGTCCCGGATGAGGCCCTCGCGGGGGAGGCCCTCGGACAGCAACTCGTCGCCCAGGATGAACACGTCGGCCTTCGGCCGCGCCACCGTCAGCAGTTCGTCGTATCCGGCGGCCGCGGCCAGCCCGAGCACGGCGGGCGTCACGAGGGCTCCGGTGGGCAGGAGTTGGTCGCCCGAGCGGCACTCCTGGCCGCGGGGGCGGATGTCCTGGCCGTGGCCGACGTCGCGCAGGGCGAACAGCCGTCCCTTGTCGTCGGTGCGGCCGTGTTCGCTGCGGATGACGGCGGTCGCGTCGCTCGGGATCCGGGCTCCGGTCGCGATCTGGACGGCCTCACCGTCGGACAGCGGCTCGGGCCGGTCCTGCCCGGCGAGGATCCCCTCGGCCCGTACGTCCCAGGGGCCCGGCCCGGCAACGACCCAGCCGTCCATGGCGGACGTGTCGAAGGACGGGAGGTCGGAGAGCGCGGCGAGGGGCTCGGCCAGCGTCAGGCCCAGGGCCCGATCGAGCGGCACGCGGCGCTCCGCCGCACCTCCCCGGAGCGCGGCAGCCGCTCGTCCGGCCCGCCCGGCGACGGCCCGCGCAGCGGACCAGGGGGCGGCCTGGTGCCGGGAGTCGGTTCGGTGGCTGGAGGAAGTGCTGTTGCGCGCGGGGTCCTTGCGGTCCGGGTGGTCGGTGGGGGTGGCGGGTCCGGTGCGCCGGGCGCCCTCTGCCGAAGCGCGTCCTTGGCGTCCCGTACCGGAACCTGCCCCGCCGGAGCGTCCCGCACCGCCCGCGCCGCGGCCGTCCGCCGCCCGGGCCTCGTTGACCAGGGCGAGCGCCTCGTCGACGGCGCCGTCCTCGGCCGCGCGCGCCTGCGCGGCGAGCGACTCCGCGCTCTGACCGCTCATCACGCGTCCGGCCGCGCGCCCGCAGAGCCACCGGGTGAGTCGCCGCCGGATGCGGGGCTGTCGGATGCGGGGCTGTCGGATGCGGGGCTGTCGGACGAGGCAGCCGGGCCGGCACCCGTCGTCCCGGGCGCCGGCTTTTCCTCGTCCGCGGCCTCCTTCGCCCAGCGGTCAGCGAGCGCGGCGGCCTTCGCACAGGCCTCGGCGACGGCCTCGCGGCCTCCTCCGGCGTTCGCGGCCGCGTACCCGACGAGGAATGTCGTCAGGGGAGCGGCCGGCCTGGCCACACCGTGCGCGGCGTCGCGGGCGAGGTCGAGCAGGACGCCGGTGTCGACGTCGAGCTCGATGCCCAGTTCTTCCTTGGCTGCGGAGATCCATTCATCCAACACGTGCCCATGCTCCCTGATACGTGACCGGGCGGCGGCGATGTCGTCCCAGGTGTCGCAGTCGAAGGACGCGACGGGGTCGGTGATGCGGGTGAGTTCGAGTCGGCCGACGAGCATCCGCAGGGGGAGCCCCCAGAGGCCGTCGTCGTGCGCGGCCGCGAGTTCGGCGAGGTGGTGGCGCAGGGGTGCGCTGCGGTAGGCCGCGACGAGCGGCTGGTCCCGGCCGTCGGCGTCGGTGAGCATGACCCCGTCCGCCGTTCCCGCGTAGAGGGCGTCGAGGAGGCCCCGTACCGTCTGCTCGCTCAGGAAGGGCAGGTCGGCGGAGAGGACGAGGACCTGGTCGCCCGTGGTGGCGCGCAGGCCGGCGTCGAGTGCGGCCAGCGGTCCGCCGCCCGGCGGGTCCTCGCGGGTCCAGCGCACGGGGTGCGCGGTGGGTCGGGGTTCGGCGACGACGACCGTGGTGCCGGCTGTGGCGCAGGCGGCCAGTACCCGGTCGAGCAGCGGCCTGGCTCCGACGCGGACCGCGGGCTTGTCCGCGCCGCCGAGCCGTCTGGCGGCGCCGCCGGCGAGCACGACGGCGTCGTGGGCGGGGCGGCTCGGCACGGGAGCAGCGTTCATCCCCCGAGTATGGGCGCACGAAGGATCATTGCCACCCCCGGAAACGGCCCGCACCCGCGAGGATTTACGTCACATCGGGGTGGGCGGGGCGGGCCGTTCGTGGTCACAGGGTGCGCGGGCTCGTGCTCACAGGACGCGCAGGCCCTCCTCACAGGGTGCGCAGGAGCACCGCCGGCTGTTCGACGCAGTCCGCGACGTAGCGCAGGAAGCCGCCTGCCGTGCCGCCGTCGCACACCCGGTGGTCGAAGGTGAGCGACAGCTGGACGACCTGGCGCACCGCCAACTCCCCCTGGTGGACCCACGGTTTGGGGATGATCCGGCCCACGCCGAGCATCGCTGCCTCGGGGTGGTTGATGATCGGCGTCGAACCGTCGACGCCGAAGACGCCGTAGTTGTTCAACGTGAACGTGCCGCCCGTGAGTTCCCCTGGCGTGAGCCGGCCGGCCCGCGCCGCGTCCGTGAGGCGGGCGAACTCGGCACTCAGGGACTCAGCGTCGCGTACGTGCGCGTCCCTCACGACGGGGACGACGAGTCCGCGCTCGGTCTGGGCGGCGAACCCGAGGTGCACGGCGTCGAGCTGCACGACCTCCCGGGCCGCCATGTCGACTCGCGAGTTGAGCTCCGGGTAGCGGGCCAGGGCTGCGGTGCAGATGCGGGCGAGCAGGGCGAGTACGGAGATCTTCTCCCCGCCGGCCGCGTTCATGGCCACGCGCGCGTGCATGAACTCCGTGGCGTCGGCGTCCACCCAGCAGGTCGCGTCGGGGATCTCGCGGCGGCTGCGGGCGAGCTTGTCGGCCACGGCGCCTCGGAGGCCGCGCAGAGGGACACGGATGCCGTCGGCGGTCCCGCCCACTGGGGCCTGGGCCGGAGCCGGGGCCGCGACCTCCGCCTCCGCCACGTGGGCCCGCGCCTGCACCGTCTCCCGCATGGCGTTCTCGACATCGGCCCGCATGATGAGTCCTTCGGGTCCCGACCCGGGCAACTCGCGCAGGTTGACACCGTGTTCGCGGGCGAGCTTGCGCACGAGAGGGGAGATGACCGGCACGGGTCCGCTCCGCGCCGGCGCCTTCGGAACCGGGGCGGACGGGGCATTACGGGTGGGTGCCGCAGGCGCTGCCACGGGGAGGTCGCCCTGTCGGCGGACCCGGCGGCGGCGCGCGGGGGCGGCCGCGGTGCCGTATCCCACCAGGACGTTCCCGGACCCCTCGTCGTCACCCTCCTCTTCGGCCGGTGTGCCCACAGCGACCGTCAGGAGGGGCGAGCCGACGGGCAGTTCGGTGCCCTCCTCGCCGAAGCGGGCGGTGACCACGCCCCCGTAGGGGCACGGGACCTCGACCATCGCCTTGGCGGTCTCCACCTCGACGACCGGCTGGTCCACCGCCACGACGTCGCCGACCTGGACGAGCCAGGTGACGATCGAAGCCTCGGTGAGGCCTTCGCCGAGGTCGGGCAGCTTGAACTCGAGGACCTGTGCCATCAGCTGCCCGCCTCCCACTGCAGCCGCGCGACCGCGTCCAGGATCCGGTCGACTCCCGGCAGATGGTGCCGCTCCAGCATCGGCGGCGGATACGGGATGTCGAACCCGGCCACCCGCAGGACCGGCGCCTCCAGGTGGTGGAAGCATCGTTCGGTGACGCGCGCGGCGATCTCACCGCCCGGGCCGCCGAAGCCGCCCGACTCGTGCACGACGATCGCCCGCCCGGTGCGGCGCACGGACGCGCTGACCGTCTCGTCGTCGAACGGCACCAGGGAGCGCAGATCGACGACCTCCAGATCCCAGCCCTCGGCCCGCGCCGCCTCCGCCGCCTCCATGCAGACGGGCAGCGACGGCCCGTACGTGATGAGGGTGGCGTTGCTGCCGGTACGGCGGACCACGGCCCGTCCGATGGGTTCAACGTCCGTCGGGTGCTCGGGGTTCCAGGAGTCCTTCGACCAGTACAGCCGCTTGGGTTCGAGGACGACGACGGGGTCGTCGGAGGCGATGGCGGAGCGCATCAGGCCGTAGGCGTCGGCCACGGTGGCGGGCGTGACGACATGGAGGCCCGGGGTGGCCATGTAGTAGGCCTCGGAGGAGTCGCTGTGGTGCTCGACGCCGCCGATGCCGCCGCCGTAGGGCACGCGCACGGTGAGGGGCAGCGGCATGGCGCCCCTGGTGCGGTTGCGCATCTTCGCGACGTGCGAGATCAGCTGCTCGAAGCCGGGGTAGGCGAACGCGTCGAACTGCATCTCGACGACGGGCCGCAGGCCGTACATGGCCATGCCGACCGCGGTGCCGAGAATGCCCGCCTCGGCGAGCGGCGTGTCCGTGCAGCGGGCGTCACCGAACTCCTTGGCGAGTCCGTCGGTGACTCGGAAGACGCCGCCCAGCGTGCCGACGTCCTCGCCGAGGACGTGCACGGAGGGGTCGGCGGCCATGGCGTCGCGCAGGGCGCGGCCGAAGGCCTGCGCCATGGTGGCCGGCTTGGCGGCGACGGTGGTCATCGGCCCGCCCCGTCCGCCTCGGCGTCGAGCTCGGCGCGCAACTGGGCGGCCTGCTCGCGCAGTTGCGTCGTCTGCTCGGCGTAGACGTCGCGGAAGAGGTCCATGGGGTCGAGCACCGGATCCTGGTTCATGCGCTCGCGCAGGTCGGCGGCCATCTTCTCGGCGTCGTCGCGCACGGCTCGTATGCCTTCCTCGTCGAGGAGTCCGCGATCCGTCAACTCCCGCTCCAGGAGCAGGATCGGGTCGTGGTCGCGCCAGGCGTCGACCTCTGCATCGGCGCGGTAGCGCGTGGCGTCGTCCGCGTTCGTGTGCGCCTCCATGCGGTAGGTGATCGCCTCGACGAGGGTCGGGCCGCCCCCTCCGCGCGCGTGGCGCACGGCTTCGGCGAGGACCTCGTGCACGGCCGCCGCGTCGTTCCCGTCGACGAGGCGGCCGGGCATCCCGTATCCGACGGCCTTGTGGGCCAGGGACGGGGCGGCGGTCTGCTTGTCGAGCGGTACGGAGATGGCGAAGCCGTTGTTCTGGACGAGGAAGACGACCGGGGCCTGCCACACCGCCGCGAAGTTCAGCGCCTCGTGGAAGTCGCCCTCGCTGGTGCCTCCGTCGCCGACCATGGCGAGCGCGACCACGTCGTCACCCTTGAGGCGGGCGGCGTGCGCGAGGCCCACGGCGTGCGGGAGCTGCGTAGCGAGCGGCGTGCACAGGGGGGCGACGCGGTGCTCGCGCGGGTCGTACCCGGTGTGCCAGTCGCCCCGCAGCAGGGTCAGGGCCTGTACGGGGTCGAGGCCGCGGGCTACGGCGGCGAGGGTGTCCCGGTAGCTGGGGAAGAGCCAGTCGCGCTCCTCCAGGACGAGGGCGGCCGCGACCTCGCAGGCCTCCTGTCCGGTGCTGGAGGGGTAGACCGCGAGCCGGCCCTGCTTCGTCAGGGCGGTCGCCTGCGCGTTGTACCTGCGGCCGCGCACCACCTCCGCGTACAGCCGGTGCAGGAGCCGGGCGTCGGCCTTGGCCGCGGCGTCGGTGCCGAGAACCCGGAACGGCTCGGCGTCGGGCAGTAGCGGCGCGGGATCCGTGCGCGGCTGCCAGGCGGGCGGCGGGGTGGGCCGGTAGGCATCCCGCTGCTCCATGACCGTCATGACGGCACCTCCTCGTTGGAAGCGGCTGAGAGACGCGACGGTGTGATGCGCCCCACCTACCGATTGTTCGGTCGTCAGCACATTTTGGCTACAGGCACCTCCAGGCTGTGGACAAACGGTTCTCCACAGCCTGGGATGGACGCAGTACGTCCATGGTAGGGAGGCGGGGGGACATGGCATCTGAACGAATGGCCGACGGCCCGGGCGGCGACCACCCCGAGACTCCGCCCCGCGCGCCCGACGGCGGCCCGGACAGCGGCCCGGACAGCGGCCCCGACAGCCGCCCGGGCTCCCCGCCGCGCCCTCCCGAGAGCCGCCCCGAGTACCAGCCGCGCGCACTGGACGCCATCGACCGCGACATCCTGCAGATGCTCCAGATGGACGGCCGGGCCTCGATACGCTCCGTCGCCGAGCGCGTCCACGTGTCACGGGCCAACGCCTACGCGCGGATCAACCGGCTCATCGACGACGGTGTCATCCGCGGGTTCGGCGCCCGGGTCAACCACGAGCGGGCCGGGCAGGGCGCTTCCGCGTACATCACGCTCAAGATCGTCCAGAACTCCTGGCGCACCGTTCGCGAGCAGCTGCGCCGGCTCCCGGAGGCCTCGCACATCGCGCTGGTCAGCGGCGATTTCGATGTGCTCCTGATGGTGCACACGCAGGACAACAGGGCCCTGCGGGAGCTCGTACTCACCAAGCTCCAGGCCATGCCGGAGGTGCTGAGCACGCGGACGCTGCTGGTGTTCGAGGAGGAGGACCTGGAGCCGGACGCCTGAGGCGCCCACCGCCCCGGGGACGTCAGTCCTCCTTGCGCAGCCCTCCGAAGATCAACTGCACGACGGCGTCGGCGACTTCGCGGTCGTCCATGCCCCGGCCGCCCGGCCGGTACCACTCCACGATCGAGTTGATCATGCCGAACACGAGGCGGGTCGCGAGCCGTACCTCGATGTCGCCCCGCACGTCACCGTCGGCCGCGGCCGCCTTCAGAAGCTCGGCCACCTGGTGGTCGAACTCCCTGCGCCGCTCCATCGCCCAGCGCTCCGCGTCGGTGTTCCCGCGCACGCGCAGCAGCAGGGTCACGTACGGCAGCTCGGATATCAGGACCTGGACCATGCGCCGGGTCACGTACTCCAGGCGCTCGACGGCACGCCCCACGCACGCGTGCTCCTCGCCGAGGATGCCGAAGAGGCCGTCGAGCGCGCGGCTGACGGCGCGGCGCAGCAGCTCCTCCTTGCCGGCGACGTGGTGGTAGATCGACGACTTGGAGATACCGGCCGCCTTGGAGAGGTGCTCCATCGAAGTGCCGTCGTAGCCTCGCTCGTTGAAGACCTGCACGGCGACCGACAGGAGGGTCTCGGGCGTATAGGTGTCGCGCCTTGCGGTGGTCATGCGGAGCCCTCCCGCTTGTCGGAGGCGTACGAGTGGCGGTAGAGCGCGAGCGAGGGCGCGTAACGGCCGGACGGGTCGCGCAGGTGCAGATCGTCGAGGAGGGAGTACGCCCAGTTCTTGCCGAGCTTCCTGCTCCACTCGATGGGCCCCAGTGGGTAGTTGACGCCCAGGCGCATCGCCGTGTCGATGTCCTCCGGAGTGGCCACTCCCTTGGCGACGGCATCGTGCGCCAGGTCGATGAGCCGCGCGACCGTGCGCGCGACGATCATGCCGGGCACGTCCCCGATGACGCTGACGTCCTTGCCGATGGCCTGGAAGAGCCCGGTGGCCTCGCGCAAGGTCTGCGGGGACGCTTCCTGAGAGGTCGCGAGCGCGATCCGGGTCGCGGCGCGATAGTCGAACGCGAGATCGAAGTAGATGACGTCCCGGTACTCGACGGACGTCTGGCCGTCCGCGAGGGCGAGCTGGCCACCGCCGGGAAGGACCAGGCGCGTGCCGTTGTCCTCGTCCTCCTCGCGCACCGGGATGCCCGCCTCGCGGATCAGCGCGAGAAGCTCGCCGGCAGGCCCCAGGTCGCCTTCGGCGACGACGTACGCGGGCGCCTGGGCGGGCTGCGCGGTGTGCGGCTCCGGGCGGTCCTCACCGTCCGTGTACGCGTACCAGCCGCGGCCCGTCTTGCGGCCGTGCATGCCGGCCTCGACCAGGCGCCGCTGGGCGAGGGCCGGCCGGAACTTCACGTCCTGGAAGAAGGCCTCCCACACGGAGCGGGTGACGGCTTCGTTGACGTCCTGTCCGATGAGGTCCGTCAGCTCGAAGGCGCCCATCTTGAAGCCGCCGCACTCGCGCAGGACGGCGTCGATGGTGGCGGGCTGGGCGCCCTGCTCCTCGTAGACCGCGAACGCCTCGGCGTAGAAGGGGCGGGCGATGCGGTTGACAATGAATCCGGGGGTGTCGGCGCAGACGACGGGGGTCTTGCCCCAGGAGCGGGCCGTCTCGTACGCGCGCGTGGCCGCCGTTACGTCGGTCGCCGCGCCGGAGACCACCTCGACCAGCGGCATCAGGGGCGCGGGGTTGAAAAAGTGCAGGCCGACGAGGCGGCCCGGCAGACGCAGCGCGCCGCCGACGGCCGTGACGGACAGGGACGAGGTGTTCGTCGCGAGCAGACAGTCGTCCGCGACGATCTCCTCCAGGTCCGTGAACAGCTGCTGTTTCACGTCGAGCCGCTCCAGTACGGCCTCGACGACGAGCGCCGCCCCCGCGAACTCCTCGAGGGAACCGGCGGCACTCAGACGCGCACGCGCGGCGTCGCGCTCGGCCGCGTCGAGCCTGCCCTTGTCGACCAGGCGGTCCAGGCGCGCGGCGATAGCGTCCGCAGCCTCCTCGGCGCGGCCCGGTACGGCGTCGTAGAGCCGGACGGGGTGACCTGCGGTCAGGGCGACCTGGGCGATGCCCTGGCCCATGGTGCCGGTGCCCACCACGCCCACAAGGCGTTCGGGGCTGCCGAGCTCGGGTGCTGTCATGGTCGCGATCCTCCCGCACGCAGCGACGGCCGGGGTCCCGGGGGTCGGGGCGCTGAGGCGGGCGCGAAGTTTTCCACAGGTTCGACGGACCCCCCTTGTCCCGACCGATCGTTCGGTTACTCTAACCGTGTCTGGCTGTTCCTGCCCAGCTGTTCCTGCCCAGCTCGCCGGCTCGACGAAGAGCCGCCTCGACGAGGAGTTGGTCCGTCATGGCCGCCGAAGCCACTGCGCACGACCTGATCGCCAAGCACCGGCCCACCCTTGACCAAGCGCTGGAAGCGATCCGCACGCGCGCGTACTGGTCACCGCACCCCGAGCACCCCAAGGCCTACGGAGAGCAAGGAAGCCTGAGCATGCCCGAGGGCAAGGCCGCCTTCGACGCGCTCTCCGGCACCCGGATCGACCTCGGCCAGCCCGGCACGGACGACTGGGTGGGCGGCGAAATGTCGCCGTACGGCGTCGAGTTGGGCGTCACCTACCCGCACCCCGACCTGGACGTCCTGCTCCCCGCGATGCGCGCGGGCATGCGCGCGTGGCGCGAGGCGGGCGCCGAGGCGCGGGCCGCCGTATGTCTGGAGATCCTGGCCCGGATCAGCGCGCGTACGCACGAGTTCGCGCACGCCTTGATGCACACCAGCGGCCAGGCCTTCATGATGGCGTTCCAGGCGGGCGGCCCCCACGCGCAGGACCGCGGGCTCGAAGCGGTGGCGTACGCGTACGTCGAGCAGGTGCGCACACCGGACGCGGCGGAGTGGACCAAGCCGCAGGGCAAGCGCGACCCCCTCGTCCTCGGCAAGCAGTTCACGCCGGTCGGCCGCGGCATCGCGCTCCTCATCGGCTGCAACACCTTCCCGACGTGGAACGGATATCCGGGGCTCTTCGCCTCCCTCGCCACCGGCAACCCCGTCCTGGTGAAGCCCCACCCGCGCGCGGTGCTGCCCCTCGCCCTGACCGTCCAGGTCGCCCGCGAGGTCCTCGCCGAGTCCGGCTTCGACCCGAATCTGGTCGCGCTGGCCGCCGAGAAGCCCGGCGAAGGCATCGCCAAGACCATCGCCCTGCGCCCCGAGATCAAGATCATCGACTACACGGGCTCGACGGCGTTCGGCGACTGGCTGGAGACGCACGCCCGGCAGGCTCAGGTCTACACGGAGAAGGCCGGCGTCAACACGGTCGTCATCGACTCGACCGACCGCTACAAGGGAATGCTGGCGAACCTCGCGTTCTCCCTGTCCCTGTACAGCGGACAGATGTGCACCACCCCGCAGAACCTGCTCATCCCGCGCGACGGCATCACCACGGACGAAGGCCCCAAGACGTACGACGAGGTGGTCACCGACATCGCGGCCGCGGTCGGCGACCTTCTCGGCGACGACGCCCGGGCGAACGCGCTGCTCGGCGCCCTGGTCAACCCGGACGTGAAGTCCCGCCTGGAGGCGGCCTCCGGCCTCGGCGAAGTCGCCCTCGCCTCACGGGAGATCAGCAACCCGGAGTTCCCCGGTGCCGTCGTCCGTACGCCGATGATCGTCAAGCAGGATGGCGCACGGAAGTTCTGGGACGGCGCCGAATCCGACTCCGCCTACCTCAGCGAGTGCTTCGGCCCGGTCTCCTTCGCCGTCGCCGTCGACTCCACGGCGGACGCGCTGGACCTGCTGCGGCGCACGGTGCGCGAGGAGGGCGCGATGACCGTCGGCGCGTACACGACCTCCGACGAGGTCGCCGAAGGCGTCGAAGAGGTCTGCCTCGAAGAGTGCGCCCAGCTGTCCGTCAACCTCACGGGCGGGGTGTACGTGAACCAGACGGCGGCGTTCTCGGACTTCCACGGCTCCGGCGGCAACCCCGCGGCCAACGCGGCGCTGTGCGACGGAGCGTTCGTGGCGAACCGCTTCCGGGTCGTGGAGGTGCGCAAGGAGGCCTGAGGCCTCCGAGGGACGTCAGCTCAGGCGGCCGGGCGGCCCGCGGGACCGCCCGGCGTGCCGCAGGTGCTCCAGTGGAAGAGCGTCATGCCGACGCTCGTCGCCAGGTTGTAGCTGGAGACCTGCGCCCGCATCGGCAGCGACACCAAGTGGTCGGCGCGGGCGCGCAGTTCGGGCGACAGGCCGCTGCGCTCCGAGCCGAAGGCGAGCAGCGCGTCGTCCGGCAGCGCAGTCCCCCGGATGTCCTCGCCCTCCGGATCGAGCGCGTACATGGGCCCCGGCGGCAGCTCCTCCACCGCCAGGCGCTCGACGGCCGTCGCGAAGTGCAGGCCGGCGCCCCCGCGGACGACGGTCGGGTGCCAGGGGTCGAGGCTGCCGGTCATGACGACGCCCGTCGCCCCGAAGCCCGCGGCGAGCCGGATGACGGCGCCCGCGTTGCCGAGGTTGCGGGGGTTGTCGAGGACGACAACGGGCGCGGTCCTCGGCAGGTGCGCCACGGCGGCCAGGCTCTCCGCCCGGTCTGGCCGCACCGCCAGCGCGGCCACCCCCGTGGGATGCAGACGCGGCACCAGGGCGCGCAGCGTCTCCTCCGGCACCTCCACCAGGAGCCCGTCCAGGGCGTCCCGCACGTCGGGGGCGAGCTCCTCGGCCAGGGCCAGCGCGGCGGCACGGCCGGTCGTCAGAGCCACGGGCACGCGCGCGCCGAAACGCAGGGCGTGCTTGAGCGCGTGGAACCCGTCGAGGAGCACGGACGCCTCTGCACGGGCGCGCCATTCATCGACGCCGGCGACATCCACCCTGTTCATGCCGCTCGTCTGTTCATGCTCGCCTGTCCACGCTGTTCGCCCTGCTCATGGCGAGAAGCCTACGTGGGCCTGTTCGGGGCTCTCGGCTGCGCGAGGCCCCGGCACCGCAGGAGCACCGGCCGTACGGGAAATAAGGCCTCCGCGCGCGCGTGCCACCCATCCCCCCAGCCGCTTCAGGAACGACGTCGGCAGGAATACGGCATCGGCGGCGATCATCGCGAGCGAGAAGAACGGCAGCCCGAGCAGGACGGCGATCGCCGCGTGCTCGCACATCATGGCGACCAGCAGGACGTTCTTGACGCGCCGGTTGAACAGCGTGAACGGGAAGGCGACCTGCACGGCGACCGTCCCGTACGACACGAGCATCACCATCAGCCCGTGCGAGGCGAGCAGGTCGCCCAGGGCCGGCCAGGGCGAGAAGTAGTCCAGGTGGAGCGGGTAGTAGACCGCCGTCCCGTCCTGCCAGCGACTGCCCTGGATCTTGTACCAGCCGGCCGTCGCGTAGATCAGACACGCTTCCGCCATGATCACGAGAAGAGCGGCGTTGTGCGCGAGGTTCGCGATCACGTCGAGCAGCAGTCGGTGCTCGCTGTACGGGTCCCTCCGGTTCACCGCCCACCACAGGCCCTGCACGGCCCACAGCCCCCAGAACACGACCAGCCAGCCCCCGCTCACGACCCCCATGAACGTGATCACGGAGAGCCCGAGCCCCGCGAGCCACCACGCCACCGGCCCCACCCGGTCCGGCGGCCCGATGCCGCTCTCGCGCGCAGAGTGCTCACGCGCGCGTGCCGCTCGCCGCGCGTCCAGCGACCAGACCTGCCCGCACCGCGTGAACACCAAGTAGATCGACATCAGGTGGATGACGTTGTCGCCGCCGTCGCCCATGAAGATGCTGCGGTTCTGCAGCGAGAGCACGCCGATCATGAACAGGACGGACATGGCCCGAGTACGCCAGCCCAGCATCAGCAGCGCACTGGTCACGACCGCGGCGGCGTAGACGATCTCGAACCAGACGCGGCCGTCCGACCACATCAGAGCGGTGAAGGCGCCGTTGCCGGCGATCAGCTGCTGCGCCATGTCCCAGCTCCACGGCCCGTCGGGCCCGTACAGCTCGTGGCGGTTGGGGAACTCACGCAGCAGGAAGAGCAGCCAGGTCGCGGAGAACCCGATCCGGATGACGGCGGTCTGGTAGGGGCCGAGGGCGGACCCGGTGACCCGGTCTATGCGGTCTATGCGGTTCACCGGGCATCCGTCCCGTCGGTGGCGGCACGCGCGCGCGTGCCGGTGCCGTTACGGCTCTCGCTCTGGCTGTTGCTGTCGAGTGCCCTGTCCGCGGCCGTCACCGTCCACCAGAGAACCTCCCGGTAGACAGGCTTGGGATCCACTTTCTCGTCACTCCACGGGGGCGGCGCCACGTTGGTGGTCCGCGAGCGGACCTGGACGCGGGCGATGGTGGCCTTCTCGCCGGCGGCCGCCTTGCCGGCGACCGTCAGCCCGTCCTCGTGGGACAGCCGCAGGACGACGATGCGGCGGATGTAGCGCTCGGAGAGCTGGCCTCGCAGACCGTTCGGGCGGTTCTCACTGTCGTGCGCGGACACATAGAAGTCCCAGGCCCGGCGCAACTCGTTCTGCTGCGTGTGGCTGGGCAGCAGATTCCCGTCGATGTCGGCGCCGTCCTGTGCCGACAGGTCGTACCAGCCGGTCGTACGCGTGCCGCCGTCGGCCGTACGGATCTCCGCGCGGGCTTGCACGGCGATGTTCTGCTGAAGCGGGTTGGGCGCGAACAGCTTCCAGTTCTGCTCGAACTCCGGATAGATCCAGCCGTCGACGGCCCCGCCGTACTCCTTGGAGACGGTGTTGGGCGGCGAAACGTGCAGAAAGACCATCGCGAGGTGCACACACGCCCCGAGCGCGATCACGACGAGCGCGCAGGCAGCGGCGATCTGGTAGCGGAGGGAGAGGGCCGACAGTCCGATACGGGGTGGGGCGGACGGGGGCGGGGGCGCGAGGGGTGGGGACGGGAGATCCGACTCAGGTTCGTGGTTTGGGCCGGGCTCGTGGTTTGGGCCGGGCTCGTGGTTTGGGCCGGGCTCGTGGTTTGGGCCGGGCTCGTGGTTTGGGCCGGGCTCGTGGTTTGGGCCGGGCTCGTGGTTTGGGCCGGGCTCGTGGTTTGGGTCGGGCTCGTGGTTAGGCAGGGGTACCTGATCCGGCGCCGGACTGCGCGAAGGGCCCGGCTCCGGCCCCGGCTGCGGCTCCGGGTCGGAACGCCGGGCGGTCGAGCCCTTGTCGTACGCGTCCATGCCGCCCCGTCTCCCCGAGTTTCCCGATGCCTCCGGTCCGCGCGTGTGCCGAACCGATTCCTCGCCCCGCGGCCCGCTCCCGCCGCCGCACCGGCACGGTACTCAGCCGCGCTCGCGAGGCACAGAGCCATGGGACTGGCAGTGGGACTTATCCACAGGCCGGACCTCGCAGGGTTGACACCCTACGGCGCCACGTCCCACCATTGAATCCAACGAACCGAACGATCGGTCGGGAGATTCGCTCAAGGTCGAGGGAGACCGGGATGGCGACAGCAGCTGCGCACCAAGCGGCGCGGACACAGGCGGCCCACGCCACGTCCGACGCCACCGGCACCGCCCCGGGCCAAGCCTCGGGCACCGCCGCGTACCAGACAGCGTTCGACACCGCCGTCGCGGCGGAGGAGCGCATCGAGCCCCGCGACTGGATGCCGGACGCCTATCGCGCGACGCTCGTGCGCCAGATCGCGCAGCACGCCCACTCCGAGATCATCGGCATGCAGCCGGAGGCCAACTGGATCACGCGCGCCCCCTCGCTGCGGCGCAAGGCGATCCTGATGGCCAAGGTCCAGGACGAGGCCGGCCACGGCCTGTACCTGTACAGCGCCGCCGAAACGCTCGGCACGGGCCGCGACGAGCTCCTCGACAAGCTGCACAGCGGCCGCCAGAAGTACTCGTCGATCTTCAACTACCCGACGCTCACCTGGGCGGACGTCGGCGCCATCGGCTGGCTCGTGGACGGCGCCGCAATCACGAACCAGGTCCCCCTGTGCCGCTGCTCGTACGGGCCGTACGCGCGCGCCATGGTGCGGATCTGCAAGGAGGAGTCCTTCCACCAGCGCCAGGGCTACGAGCTCCTCCTCGCCCTGAGCCGCGGCACCGAGGCCCAGCATGCGATGGCGCAGGACGCCGTCGACCGCTGGTGGTGGCCGTCCCTGATGATGTTCGGCCCTCCGGACGACGAGTCGTCGCACTCCGCGCAGTCGATGGAATGGAAGATCAAGCGCCATTCGAACGACGAGCTGCGCCAGCGGTTCGTCGACATCTGCGTCCCGCAGGCCGAGTCCCTCGGGCTCACCCTCCCCGACCCGGACCTCGTGTGGAACGAGGAGCGCGGGCACCACGACTTCGGAGCCATCGACTGGACGGAGTTCTGGGAGGTCCTGAAGGGCAACGGACCGTGCAACGAACAGCGGATCACCCAGCGCAGGCAGGCGCACGACGAGGGCGCCTGGGTCAGGGAAGCGGCCGCGGCCCACGCGGCGAAAAAACGCTCCGAGGCGAAGCACTCCGGGGCACAAGACTCCGGGGCGAACGGGAAGGCGACGGCATGAGCGACGCGAAGGACTGGCCGCTGTGGGAGGTCTTCGTACGCTCCCGGCGCGGGCTGTCGCACACCCACGCGGGAAGCCTGCACGCGCCGGACGCCGAGCTCGCCCTGCGTAACGCCCGCGATCTGTACACCCGCCGCGGCGAAGGCGTCTCGATCTGGGTCGTCCCGTCCACCTCGATCACCGCCTCCTCGCCCGACGAGAAAGACCCCTTCTTCGAGCCCTCCGCCGACAAGCCGTACCGGCACCCGACGTTCTACGAGATCCCGGAAGGGGTGAAGCACCTGTGACCACGTCCCTGAACCCCGACTCGTCCGGCGGCACCCTCACCGCTGCCGCGGCGCTCGCCCTGGGCGACGACGCGCTCGTGCTGTCGCACCGACTGGGGGAGTGGGCCGGACACGCCCCGGTCCTCGAAGAAGAGGTCGCCCTGGCCAACATCGCGCTCGACCTCCTCGGCCAGGCCCGGGTCCTGCTCTCCCTCGTCGGCGACGAGGACGAGCTGGCCTACCTGCGCGAGGAACGCGCGTTCCGTAACGTCCAGTTGGTCGAACAGCCCAACGGCGACTTCGCCCACACCATCGCCCGCCAGCTGTACTTCTCCACGTACCAGCGCCTCCTGTACGGCCGCCTCGCCGCGACCGACGGACCGCTCGCCGGCCTCGCCGCCAAGGCGGTCAAGGAGGTCGCGTACCACCAGGACCACGCCGAGCAGTGGACCGTACGCCTCGGGGACGGCACCGCCGAAAGCCACGACCGGATGCAGCAGGCCTGCGACACACTCTGGCGTCACACCGGAGAGATGTTCCAGCCCATCGACGGAATCGACATCGACTGGCCCGAGATGGAGGCCAGTTGGACCGCATCGGTCACTGCCATCCTGGACCGGGCGACCCTGACCGTCCCCGAGGGACCGCGGACCGGAGCCTGGAGCGCCGGAGCGGGACGCCAGGGCCTGCACACGGAACCGTTCGGACGGATGCTCGCCGAGATGCAGCACCTCCACCGCAGCCACCCGGGGGCGTCATGGTGACCAAAGCCCCCGAAGCCTTCCCTCAGGACACCGCCGACCGACCGGAGACGCCGCTCGAAGCTGAGCTGCGCCGCCTCGCCGGCTCCGTGCCCGACCCCGAACTGCCCGTGCTCACCCTGGAAGAGCTCGGCGTGCTCCGCGCCGTCCACTGCCTCACCCCGGGCAGCGTCGAGGTGGAGCTGACCCCCACCTACACCGGCTGCCCCGCCGTCGAGGCCATGTCCACGGACATCGAGCGCATCCTGCACGAGCGCGGGATACCGGACGTCACCGTCCGGCGGGTGCTCGCACCGGCCTGGACCACGGACGACATCACGGACGAGGGCCGCCGCAAGCTCCGGGAGTTCGGCATAGCGCCACCCCGCGCCGTCCGGGAGGACCAGGAACCGGTGACCGTCACCCTGAGCCCCACGCGCACCACCACACCCACGCGCTCAGCTGGCGACGCGGCCGCCGCCGCGCTCCTCGGCGCCCCCGAGGCCGGCGACTCCCCCCTGCGCTGCCCGCACTGCGGATCCACGGACACCGAACTGCTGAGCCGCTTCTCCTCCACCGCCTGCAAGGCCCTGCGGCGCTGCCTCGACTGCCGCGAACCCTTCGACCACTTCAAGGAGTTGTGATGGCCCGCTTCCACCAGCTCCGCGTAGCGGCGGTCGACCGGCTCACCGACGACTCCGTGGCCCTCACCTTCGAGGTCCCCGAAGCCCTCCGTGAGGAATTCCGCCACGCGCCGGGCCAGCACCTCGCCCTGCGCCGCCCGGCCGACGACAGCGAGATCCGACGCACCTACTCGATCTGCTCACCCGCGCCCGGCCCCGAAGGCCCCCGCACGCTCCGCGTCGGCGTCCGCCTCGTCGAAGGCGGCTCCTTCTCGACCTATGCCCTCAAGGAGATCGCCGTCGGCGACGCCCTGGAGGTCATGATCCCTGCCGGCCGCTTCATCCTCGAACCCACCCCCGGGCTCTACGCCGCCGTGGTCGGCGGCAGCGGCATCACCCCGGTCCTGTCGATCGCGGCCACCCTGCTGGCCCGCGAACCGCACGCCCGGTTCTGCCTCATCCGCAGCGATCGCACCGCCGCCTCGACGATGTTCCTGGACGAGGTGGCC
Source organism: Streptomyces sp. DS1-CR2 (assembly GCF_055760475.1). NCBI lineage: Bacteria > Bacillati > Actinomycetota > Actinomycetes > Kitasatosporales > Streptomycetaceae > Streptomyces > Streptomyces sp. DS1-CR2. The sequence continues at coordinate 4,618,174 of NZ_CM147085.1, read as the reverse complement.
GACCTGAAGGACCGCTACCCCGACCGGTTCCAGCTGGTCACGGTCCTCTCCCGGGAGGAGCAGCAGGCCGGCCTCGGCTCCGGCCGCCTCGACCAGGAGCGCCTGACGACCCTCCTGCCCGCGCTGCTCCCCGTAGACGACATAGCCGGCTGGTACCTGTGCGGCCCCTTCGGACTCGTACAGGAAGCAGAGCGCACACTGCGCGCCCTCGGCGTACGAAGAACCCGCATCCACGAGGAGATCTTCCACGTCGACGACGGAGCGGCACCCGCGCGCCCCGCGCCGACCCTCGCGCACTCCACGGTCACCGCCCAGCTCGACGGCCGCTCCGGCACCTGGCCCGTCGACGACGGCGAATCACTCCTGGAGACCGTGCTGCGCAACCGCCCCGACGCTCCATACGCCTGCAAGGGCGGCGTCTGCGGGACCTGTCGCGCGTTCCTCGTCTCGGGCGAGGTGCGCATGGACCGGAACTTCGCACTCGAACCCGAGGAGACCGACGCCGGCTACGTACTCGCCTGCCAGTCCCACCCGGCCACGGAGACGGTGGAACTGGACTTCGACCGCTGACGCTGATCTCTGATCTCTGATCTCTGACCGATCGAGCCGCGCCACTGCCCTCGCATTCTCCGCGCATTCCCTCCGCGTATTCCCTTCTCGTAGAACTTGTTCTACCTTGACGCACCGTCAGATCCTGGCGGGTCGCCACGATGAACCGGTGCACGGAGGGACAGGGCAGTGGACTTCACCTTCACCGAAGAACAGCAGGCGGCCGTCGAGGCGGCCAAGGCCGTGTTCGGCCCGGTAGCGCCCGACAGCGTGCCGAGCCCGGCCCTCACCCAGGGCGCGGTCGCAGACGACTTCGACCGCGCCCTGTGGTCGAAACTCGCCGACGCCGACCTGCTCAGCCTCCTGCTCGCCCCCGAACACGGCGGCGCGGGCCTGGACGCCATCGCGCTCTGCCTGGTCCTACGGGAATCCGCCAAGGCACTCGCCCGAGTCCCGCTCCTGGAGCACACCGCGGCCGCCGTCGCCGTACAGACCCACGGCAGCGACGAGTTGAAGAAGCAGATCCTCCCCCGGGCCGCCCGCGGCGAACTCGTCCTCACCGCCGCCTCCGCGGGGCGCACCGGCCACGACCCGGCCCAACTCTCCGTCAGCGCGCGCCGCGACACGGACACCGACACCTGGATCCTCGACGGCATCCAAACCGGCGTGGTTTGGGCGCACAACGCCGACCACATCGCCGTACCCGCCCACACCCCACAGGGCCGCACCGTCATCGCCGTACTGCCCCATCCGCACGAAGGACTCACCCTCGCCGAACAGATCTCCACGACCGGCGAACGCCTCGGCGAACTCCACCTCGACTCCGTGCGCCTCGAACCCCACCAGATCATCGAGACCGACGAGGCCTGGGACCGGCTCCACCAGCTCCTCACCGCCGGAACCTGCGCCCTGGCACTGGGCCTCGGCGAACGCGTCCTGCAGCTGACCGGCGACTACACCAGTAAGCGCGAGCAGTTCGGCTACCCGGTGGCCACATTCCAAGCGGTCGCGGTCCAGGCCGCGGACCGTTACATCGACCTGCGCGCCATGGAGGCCACCCTCTGGCAGGCCGCCTGGCGCATCAGCACGCAGGCAGCCGGAGCACTCCCCACGGCAGGCGACATCGCGGTCGCCAAGATCTGGGCCTCGGAAGGCGTACGACGCGTCGTCCAGACCGCACAGCATCTGCACGGAGGATTCGGCGCCGACACCGACTACCCGCTGCACCGCTACCACGCCTGGGCCAAACAGCTCGAACTGTCCCTCGGCCCGGCAGCCGCACACGAGGAGACACTCGGCGACCTGCTGGCGGCCCATCCCCTCGGCTGACCCAGGGGTCAGAGAACGAAGCCCGACTGCCCCTTGTCGTCCACGACGGGACGCCCGGCGGCGGCCCACACCTGCATGCCACCGTCTACGTTCACCGCGTCGATGCCCTGCTGCACGAGGTACATCGTCACCTGCGCGGAACGGCTGCCGGACCGGCAGATCACGTTGACCCGACCGTCCTGGGGAGCCGCCTCGGTCAGCTCGCCGAAACGCGCCACGAACTCACTGATCGGAATGTGCAACGCACCCTCGGCGTGACCCGCCTGCCACTCATCGTCCTCACGGACATCGAGGAGAAAGTCCCCGTCCACGAGCTCGCCGACCTCAACCGTGGGCACACCAGATCCGAAATGCATACCCCCGACGCTACCCGACCCCGCCCAGGGGCCTGACCCGCCAGGCACTGGGGCGGGTCAGCGGCTCGGGCGACCGTCAGAAACGCGGAGTGGGAACGACGACGCTCAGGCTGGGGGCAAACACCCAGCTACCGGCTGGGCCGGCCGACCCAGCTGCCCAGCCGCCCAGCCGCCCAGCTGCCCAGCTGCCCAGCTGCCCAGCTGCCCAGCCGCCGCAGCGTGCTCGCTCAGCCGCTCACTGCCAGAAGCCTGCTCGCCCAACCACCGGCAACCTGCTCGCTCAACCACTCAACCGCCAGCGGCGTGCTCGCCAGCCCGCTCAGCTATCGGCAGCCTGCTCGCGCATCAGCCGCTCCAGCTCAGCCTCGCGCTCGGCGACCTGCGCGAGCAGCTGCTCCGCGATCTCCTCGAGCAGCCGGTCGGGGTCGTCCGGCGCCATCCGCAGCATCGCGCCGATCGCGCTCTCCTCCAGCTCCTGAGCAACCGCCGTCAGCAGCTCCTTGCGCTGCGCCAGCCACTCGAGCCGCTCGTACAGCTCCTCGCTCGGGCTGGGCTTGCGCGCCTCGGGCACAGGCCCCGCGGCCCACTCGTCGGACAGCTCCCGCAGCAAGGCCTCGTCGCCGCGGCCGTATGCCGCGTTGACCCGCACGATGAACTCGTCGCGCCGCGCCCGGTCCTTCTCGTCCTGCGCCAGATCCGGGTGCGCCTTGCGGACGAGTTCCCGGTAGAGCTTGCGCGCCTCGTCGCTCGGCCGCACACGCTGCGGCGGCCGCACGGGCTGATCGGTGAGCATGGCGGAGGCCTCCGGCGAGAGACCGTCCCCGTCCATCCACTGGTCGAACAGTTCCTCGACCGCGGGCATGGGCATCACACGCGCCCTGGCCTCGTCCGCCTTACGCCGGTCCTCCGGATCCCCGCTCCGCGCGGCGACCGCCTCGGCGATCTGCGCCTCGAGCTCGTCCAGGCGCGTATACATGGGGCCGAGTTTCTGGTGGTGCAGCCGAGAGAAGTTCTCCACCTCGACCCGGAACGTCTCCACCGCGATCTCGTACTCGATCAGAGCCTGCTCGGCGGCGAGGACAGCCCGCTCAAGCCGCTCCTCGGGCCGCCCCTCAGCAGCAGGCTGCCCCTGCGGCTCAGCGGCAGGGGCCTCGGACGGGGTCGACTCGGCTTCCGGGGTCGTCACCCGTCCAGCCTAGGGCACGGTCCGGGCTGCATTGCTCGACGCCTGATTTCAAAGGTTCTGGGGGGGGCTCCCCCTCCCCCCCGCCCCCTCCCACCCCACCCCAGATCAACTCAATTCAGCCCACCCCAAAACCGGCCCCAGCCCGAGCCGCCCCCCTCACCCCCTTGAATCAGACCCAAGCCGACTCACCCCACCCCAACCCAACCGGCCCACACGTCCAACCCTTGCCCCTGCCCCTGCCCCTGCCCCTGCCCCTGCCCCTGCCCCGAAGGCCAGCCCCCTTCACCGCCCCACCTCAAACCCCCGTCTCAGCCCCCACCCTCCCCGCCCGAACAGCCCTGACCAGGGCTGCGTGGTCCTGTTCTGTGCGGTCCGCGTAGGTGACCGCGAACTGGGCGATGGCCTCGTCCAGTTCCTCGTTCTTGCCGCAGTAGCCGGCGATCAGTCGAGGGTCGGCGCTGTGTGCATGTGCGCGGGCGAGGAGCGCGCCCGTCATGCGGCCGTAGTCGTCCATCTGATCGGCAGCGAGAGCCGCAGGGTCGACGCTTCCCTTGCGGTTTCTGAACTGCCTTACCTGGAAGGGCCGTCCGGCCACGGTCGTCCAGCCGAGCAGGATGTCGCTGACGACCTGCATCCGCTTCTGTCCGAGGACCACGCGCCGCCCCTCATGGGCGGCCGCGGGCGTATCGAATCCGACTGCGGGCAGGTGCGGCAGCAGCGCGGAGGGGCGGGCTTCCTTCACCTGGAGCACGAGCGCCTCTCCCCGGTGGTCGAGGAGCAGCACGACGTACGACCTCGTGCCCACGCTTCCGGTGCCGACGACGCGGAAGGCGACGTCCTGGATCGCGTAGCGGCCGAGCAGGGGCAGGCGGTCTTCGGAGAGTGTCTGCAGGTAGTCGCCTAGGGAGGCAGCGACCTCGGACGCCTCCGCGTCGGGTACACGGCGCAGTACGGGTGGTGCGTCGACGAAGCGGCGGGTGCCGTCCTCGGCAAGTTCGGTGGACTTGGCGGCGAATCTTCCGCTGGTGTTGTTGCGCGCCTTCTCGGAGACGCGTTCCAGCGTGCCGACGAGGTCGTGGGCGTCGGTGTGGGAGACGAGTTCCTCGTCGGCGATGGCGTTCCACGCGTCGAGGGCGGGCAGTCGGGCCAGCAGGCGCATGGTGCGGCGGTACGCGCCCACCGCGTAGTGCGCGGCTTCCCGGCAGGTGTCCTCGTCGGCTCCGGCTACGCGGCCCGCGAGGACAAGCGAGGTGGCGAGTCGCTTCACGTCCCATTCCCAGGGGCCGTGCACCGTTTCGTCGAAGTCGTTGAGGTCGATGACGAGGCCGCCGCGGGCGTCGGCGTAAAGGCCGAAGTTCGCCGCGTGGGCGTCTCCGCAGATCTGGGCGCCGATGCCGGTTATGGGCGTCTGTGCGAGGTCGTGGGCCATGAGGCCGGCAGATCCGCGCAGGAACGCGAATGGGGTCGCCGCCATCCTGCCGACGCGTATGGGCGTGAGCTCTTCGATCCGGCCGAGGTTGGACTCCTCGACCGCCCTGACGGCGTCGGGGCGAGCGGGGTGCAGGGTGAGGGCCGCTTGCGCGGAGCGTGGTACGCGGTCGCGCAGGGCCTTGCCCTCCTGCTTGGGTGATCCGGAGGAGGGGCGCGCCGCGAACCCCTCGATGGCCGGCAGCCGTCGAGCCGCCGGTTCCTCACGCTGTGCCGGCACCGCAGTGTCGAGCTCGGTCACGCGGACCGCCTCCCCCGTCTCTGAACATCAACTGGCAACGACCGTACCGCCGTCGGCCGAAACCCGTCAGAGCCTGTGGATAACCCCGCGATTGTGGAAAACGAGCGCGGAACCGGAGCACGGAACCCGAGCACGGAGCCCGAGCACGGAACCGGCACACAGCCCTCCCTCGCCCAGCCGCTCTACCCCTCAGGCAGATACGCCTCGGCCCACAGCCCGAGTTCCTTCAGCGCAGGTTCGAGGGCGGCGCCCGCTTCGGTCAGGCGGTACGCGACGCGGAGCGGGGGTCCTTCGTCGACCTCGCGTACGACGAGGCCGGCGGCGCCAAGTTCGGTGAGGCGGTCCGAGAGCATGCGCTCGCTGATGCCGGGGATGGCCCGGCGCAGGTCGGCGAAGTGAACGGGGTGCTGGAGGAGAACGGAGACCACGAGTCCCGTCCACCGTTTGCCGAGCAGGCCGAAGACGCGGGTGATGCCGCCGTCGACCCGCTTGCACGCGTCGGGGTTGTGGACCCCCGCCTCGCGTACGGAGCCGCTCTCGTGTTCCCCGTTGCCCGCCATGCCTTCAGAGTACTGCCCCCTCGTAGGGGACTAAATAAAAGTAAGTTACTGTTCATACGGTAGCTACGAACGGAACTACACCTACCGAGCCACCTACCTACTTCCCGACCACCCCGCACCTTTGGAGCCCCCCATGCCCACCCTTCTTCACATCGACTCGTCCGTCTGGCCCGGCTCCGCCTCCGCTTCCCGCACCGTCGCCGATACGTTCCGCAAGACCTGGGAGGAGCAGCACCCCGACGGCACCGTGATCTACCGCGATCTGGCCGTGAACCCGGTTCCGCACCTGGACACGGTCGGCGCCTCCGCCGGTTTCGCCGATCCCGCCACCCACAGCCCGGAGCAGGCCGCGGCCTTTGCCGAGCGCCGGAAGCTCATCGAGGAGCTGGAGCAGGCGGACGCGGTGCTGATCGGCGCCCCTATGTACAACTTCTCGATCCCGTCGACCCTGAAGGCATGGCTGGACCAGGTGATCCTCATGGGGCGCACCGCCGGCGAGACGCCGTCAGCGAAGGGGAAGCCGGTCACGGTCGTCGCCAGCCGTGGCGGCTCCTACGCGCCGGGCACCCCGCGCGAGCCCTTCGAGTACGTGCAGAACTATCTGCGTGACCTTCTCGGCACGATGCTCGGCCTGGACGTGGCCTTCATCGTTCCCGAACTGACCCTGGCGCACACGACTCCGGCGATGAGCGAGCTCATCCCGCTCGCCGAGGCGTCCCGCGCCAAGGCCCTGGAGGACGCTGACGCCCGAGCCAAGGAGCTCGCCGCGCGCTTCTCGGCCGACGCCGCCTGACGCTCCGCACCGCCACCGAGGCACCAAGGGTCCCCCGCCCCCTACGACCCGTCCCGTAGGACTCCCGTACGGGACGTCCCCTACGTCGCCGGGGACCCTTCAACAATCAGTGTGATTGTCCTCACCACAGGACCGCTCACATCCGGAAAACGCAGAAGCCCCGCAGATCTGAGATCTGCGGGGCTTCTGAACTTGTGGGGAACCGACGATATGCGCTGGCCGGTGCCTACCCGCAGCCTCCGAAGATCGTTTCCCGGGATGCGCTTGATCGTTTCCCGCCGCCCAGGTGGGCCGGGGTGTCGGGTCACATCGCAAGCGCGCCGACATGTAGCTCTTCAGTCACTGCGCAGGGGCGACGGGGCTCTGCCCATGCCTCGGATACGGAACCACCGGCTGACGATCCCGCGGCCCCAGGCGGAGACGATCCGCACGATGGACGGGGAGTGGAGGTGCCAGTCAGTCGCTACGCAGGCCGCGTCGTGCAGGACACCTCCGCCAGGCAAGCGATACCCGGCTGGGGTATCGTCGCTAGACGAGGCTGAACGAAAAGGAAAGGGTATGGCCGTGGACAGCGCGCAGGCAGGCAGGCGGGGCATCGCCCGGCTGCTGGCGGTGTGCGCGGTGCTGTTCGGGCTGTTCCTCATGCACGGCGCCCCGGCCGCGGCCGGGGAGGGCTGTCATAGCGCCATGACCGCGGCCTCGCCGATGACCGGCGGCCACGACACGGCTGCGCTGCCGACCCATGCGCGGACCGCTCACGATCCTGGCCCCGCCGACCGGGCCGCCGACGCCTCCGGGATTCCCGGAGTGCTGTGCGTGTCGACCCCCGCCCAAGAGCGGACCCCCCTGCCTGGGCCCGGTCTGCTCGGCATCGCAGGCGCCGCCGTATTCGTCCCAGGGACGCTGACCCAACTGCGGGCAGCGACCAGGGGGAGGGGGCGGCGGGGGCCAGCGGCCGACGGACGAGATCTCCTGCTTCAGGTGTGCATCGCGCGGACGTGACAGGCGCACCCCGGACCCCGGCCACAGGCCGGAAACCGGCACCGTGTCCTGCTCGTTTCCGCGCGCCACCGGTGTGGTGCGCCCACCCGGAAAGATCCCACTTCGATGGTCACCTCTTCCCGTTTCACCACGCGCCGCCGCAGCCTCGCCGCGGCCGGCGCCGCAGCCGCACTCGCGCTGACGCTGGCCGCGTGCGGCTCCTCCAGCGACTCTTCGTCCATGCCCGGCATGGACCACGGCAGCAAGTCCTCTGCGTCCTCTTCACCCAGCGCGTCGCAAGCCATGGGTGACATGCCGGGCATGGACCACATGGCTTCCAGCAACGGCCTGTCCGACACCCAGGACGGCTACCGCCTCACCTCCAAGAACGCGCCCCTGCCATCCGGCGAACAGGCTGCCTACCGGTTTACGATCACGGGCCCGGACGGCAAGCCGGTCACCGGCTTCGCCCTCGACCAGACCAAACGGATGCACTTCTACGCCATCCGCTCCGACCTCACCGGCTTCCAGCACATCCACCCCACCATGGCAGCCGACGGCACCTGGACCGCTGGTCTGGCCGCCCTCGCACCGGGCTCCTGGCGCCTGTTCGCCTCCTTCACCCCCGATGCCGGGCCTGGCAAGGGCAAGGACTTCGTGCTTTCGCGCACCGTCACCGTGCCCGGCAGCGCCACGAAGACCCCACTGCCCGCTCCCGCGACCAGCGCGCAGGTCGACGGGTACACCGTCACCGTCAAGGGCGAGCCCATGGCCGGCATGGCGCACCCGCTGACCGTCTCCATCGCCAAGGACGGCAAGCCGGTCACCGACCTGCAGCCCTACCTGGACACCTACGCTCACCTGACCGCCTTCCATGAAGGCGACGCCGCGTTCGCTCACCTGCACCCCACCACCAAGGTGACCGGCGACCACGGCGGCCCCGACCTCGCCTTCCACGCCGAACTGCCCACCTCCGGCAACTGGCGGCTGTTTCTGCAGTTTCAGACCGGCGGCAAGCTCCACACCGCCGCCCTGACCCTGCACGTCGGCTGAACCCAAGCGGGGCGCCGCCCTTGCGGCGGCGCCCCGTGACCGGACCGACAGGCCGCTCCTCAACCAGCGCGAGGGCGTGTCCGTCGGCCGTACGCCGCGCCTTCGAGGGAAGGCTTCACGAATGCACGCCGTACTGCACGCACTGTCGATCACCGGGTCCATGACCTGGGAGATCACCTGGGCCCTGATCCTGGGCTTTACGCTGTCGGCCGTCGTCCAGGCCGTGATCCGCAAGTCCACTGTCGTCTCCCTGCTCGGCGACGACCGGCCCCGCACTCTGGCCGTCGCGGCGGGCCTGGGCGTGGCGTCTTCGTCCTGCTCCTATGCGGCGGTGGCGCTGGCCCGCTCACTGTTCCGCAAGGGCGCGGACTTCACCGCAGCTATGGCCTTCGAGATCGCCTCCACCAACCTCGTCGTCGAGCTCGGCGTCATCCTGGCCCTGCTGATGGGCTGGCAGTTCACCGCCGCCGAATTCGTCGGCGGCCCCATCATGATCACCGTGCTGGCTATCCTGTTCCGGATCTTCCTGCGCGACAAACTCCTGCGCGCCGCCCGCGAGCAGGCTGAACGCGGGCTGGCCGGGTCGATGGAGGGCCACGCCGCGATGGACATGTCCGTAGCAGGCAAGGGTTCCTTCGCCCGGCGCCTGTTCTCCCGCGAGGGTTTCACCTCGACCTCGCACGTGTTCGTCATGGAGTGGGCGGCGATCCTGCGCGACCTGGTCGTCGGTCTGCTCATCGCCGGCGCCATCGCCGCCTGGGCTCCCGATTCCTTCTGGCGCACCTTCTTCTTCGACGGCCACCCTCTCGCCGCCAAGCTGTGGGGCCCGATCGTCGGCCCGCTGGTGGCGATCGCCTCGTTCGTGTGCTCCATCGGCAACGTGCCGCTAGCGGTGGTGCTGTGGAAGGGCGGCATCAGCTTCGGCGGCGTGGTGGCGTTCGTCTTCGCCGACCTGCTGATCCTGCCGATCCTCAACATCTACCGGAAGTACTACGGCGCCAAGACGGCCGCCTTCCTGCTCGGCACGTTCTATCTCGCGATGGTCGTCGCCGGGTACATCGTCGAATTCGCCTTCGGGGGGCTTGGCCTGATCCCCGACCAGACCGATGCGAAGATCCCTATGGGGGGCGTGAGCTGGAACTACACCACCTGGCTCAACATCGCCTTCCTGATCCTGGCCGCGGTGCTCCTGGTGCGCTTCTGGCGCACCGGCGGGCTGTCCATGCTCCGCATGATGGGCGGCTCGCCCGACACCGGCCACGACCACGCCGACCACATGCAGCACGGACACCACACAGAGGACACCCACGGCGGACACCACTGAGGGCGGCGCTCCACCTGCGGGTGGAGGGCCCATTCCGCCCCCGGGCCGATCCGCCAGACACCACGGACATGCTGGAGTATTTCTGTGACTGCTACCTTGCCGCGCGTCCTGCCCAGCCCGGCCGACAAACCCATCCCGACGCCCGGCACGGCAGACGCCTTCCGGGCCTTCGCCCAGGATCTGGCCGCCGGCCGCCGGCCCTGGACAGCCGAGACAGCGCAGTTCATCGCCGACCAGTTCGACCAGCTGGCCTCCGACTGGGACACCGCCCGCGCCACCGGTCGCGACGATCCCGTGCGCGACGCGCTTGCCCGCGGCGGACCGCTGCACAAGGGCCGATGTCTCGAACTCGGCTCGGGCACCGGCCTGTTCACCTCTGTGCTGGGCGCAGCATTTTCGCAGGTGATCAGCGTGGACCTGTCGATGGCCATGCTGCAGCAGGCCCAGGGCCGCTCACCGCTACGGGTCCAGGCCGACGCGAGCGCCCTGCCGCTGCCCGACGCCTCCGTCACCGTGATCGCCGCGATCGACATGCTGCTCTTCCCCGCCGAAATCGCCCGCGTCTTGACCTCAGACGGCATCCTGCTGTGGATCAACCAGCTCGGCTCCGACGGACCGCTGTACCTTCCCGCCGCCGCCGTCACCGCAGCCCTACCCGGCACCTGGCATGCGACCGAGTCAGAGGCCGGCTGGGGCAGCTGGGCGGTCCTGCGCCGACAGTCAGACACCTCGACGTGATTGGTCGATCACGGCCTGTATCAGCCATGTGAGCAGGACCGCCGGAAACCAGCACGGCGTCGCAGACAACGGGGCGAGGGCGACTCAGTCTTGTGGAGCGGTCCCGCTCACCCGGTGGTCCGCGTGGCTGAGCGTCTCCATGACCAGGCGTCGCAGGTGCCCGTCGCGGAGGCGGTAGTTGGCGTCGATCGCCTCCCTCCCGGCCCAGGCGGACAGGGCAGGGAGGGGCCATCTACCGCGCACCGCCCTTCAGGTGCGCGGCACGCAGCTGCCCGGACCGCGAGGTCCCGGCGCGGGTCGCCCTACGGGTGCCTTGCGGTGCTGCTGCGAGAGCTTTGCCGCCTGGTCGTCGGCTAGGGCGCGTACGGCGGCTTGTGCGCGGTCGCGCGTGATCGGACGTGGTCAGGCCCATCGACGCTCCCAGCAGTCAGTCCACCTTGATGCAACCGCGGTTGCATGGCGCTTGGGGTGCATCAAGCGGACATGGGCGGGGACGGAAGGGTGGGAAAGGTGACCCATACGACGGCGCCTCCGTCGGGGTGGTTGAAGGCCCCGTATTCGCCGTCGGCGGCTCGCGCGATGGCGGCGGTGATGGCCAGTCCGAGGCCGGTGCCGCTGGTGGCGCGGGAGCGGTCGGCCTGGGTGAAGCGGTCGATTACCGACTGCCCTTCGTCGTATCCCCGCGCGGGAGTCGGCCGATGAGGGACGAAAGTCGGAGGGTCGGCAGGTGCGCGACGTGACGCAGATAGCGCGCTGCCGCACGACGACTCGTCTCTCCGGGCCGCATGGGAACTGTCGGTACCGTCCAGCTAATTCCGTGGTCAGTCACATGCGGGATCAGCAAGAGGCGCCGCTTCGGCGAATCGATGACGACGGGGCTCACCACGTCGCAGCCGTCCGGACCAGTGCCTTTCATGCTCCAACGTTTCCGTGATGCTATTCGAATCACACCATGAATGGTTCTTCCGAGTGACGGCAAGAACGCCCCTGGCGACTGTCGCGCTCGGCCTGCTCGCCTACGACATCGCGGGTGCCGACGCCGGTTCGGTGCTGGGTACCGCGCTCGCCATCAAGATGGTGGCTTACGTGGCGATCGCCCCGGCGATCGGTGCCGTCGCCGACCGGCTGCCGAGTCGGGCCCTCATGGTGGGCGCCGATCTGACGCGCGCGGGCGTGGCCCTGTTCCTGCCGTTCGTCGACCAGGTGTGGCAGGTATACGTCCTGGTCTTCCTGCTCCAGTCGACCTCGGCGGCGTTCACCCCCACCTTCCAGGCCGTCATCCCCGACGTACTGCCCAAGGAGCGGGACTACACGCAGGCGCTGTCCCTGTCGCGGCTCGCCTATGACCTGGAGAGCCTGTTCAGTCCGGCGCTCCCGGCCGCCCTGCTGTCGGTGATCACGTACAACTGGCTGTTCACGGGAACGATGGTCGGCTTCCTGGCTTCGGGCGCTCTGGTGGTCTCCGCCGCGCTGCCCAAGCCGGCGGCGAGCAGCGCGCCACGCAACGGCAGCGTGTATGCGAGGGCCACGGCGGGCAGTCGCCTCTTCTTCGAAGTTCCACAACTACGTGCGCTGCTCGCCCTGAACCTCGCGGTCGCCGCCGCCAGCGCCATGGTCACCGTGAACTCCATCGTCTACGTACGGGACTTCCTCGGCCTCACGGCCGGTGCCGTGCCGCTGGCTCTCGGTGCGTACGGCGCCGGGTCGATGGCCGTGGCGCTCGTGCTGCCGCGTGTCCTGGACAAGGTCGCCGACCGAACGGTGATGCTGCGTGGCGCTCTGCTCCTGGAGCTCGTGTTCGCCGCTCTCGGCGCCATCACCGCCGCGCCGGCCGCGAGTTGGCGCTGGCCCGCGCTGCTGGGGGCGTGGGCGGCCTTCGGCGCAGCGTGCTCGATGGTTCTCACGCCCACCGGCCGCCTGCTCCGGCGCTCGGCTCCGCCCCGGGAGCGTACGGCCGCGTTCGCGGCGCAGTTCTCCCTCTCGCACAGCTGCTGGCTGCTGACCTACCCGCTCGCCGGATGGCTGGGGGCTGCGGCCGGGCTGCAGTGGGCGGTGGTCGCGCTCGGCACGGTCGCCCTGGTGTCGTCGCTCCTGGCGGTTCGGCTGTGGCCCGCCGGGACAGCCATCGGCCAGGACGTGGCCGAAATCAAGGCCGAGGACGGAGGGGACGGAGGGGCGCACGAGCATGCCGGGCTGCCGGCCGGCCATCCCCATCTGCTCGGCGCCCGTCGGGTCCCGGTCGGCTGGCGGCACAGCCACCGGCCGGTGGCGGACCGCTTGCACCCGCACCTGTAGCGGCCGGTAGACCCGCGCACCCGCCGGGGCGGCCATGGCCGGTAGACCCGCGCACCCGCCGGGGCGGCCATGGCCGGTGGGCGCGTGTCGGGGGCCGGGCCGACGGTTTCCCGATCCGGCCCCCCACTCCGTCACACCGGCGCCGATACCGCCCGGTCCCGGTCCGGCGCGAGGTAACCGGCCCGGTGCAGGCCGCTCACCGCGGCCGCGCACGCGAGGCCCGTCGCCGCCAGCGCGGCCCACGGCAGCCAGCGCACCCCGGTATCGAAGAGCGCCCCCACCGCCAGGTTCCCGAGGGAGATCGCGACGCCGGAGGCGGTGTTGTAGGCGCCGTAGTACGTCGCGACGAGCCGGTCGCCCGACAGCCGGACGACGATGTCCATCTCGAAGGGGTACAGGAGCGCGCCGCCCCAGGCCAGCAGGGCCGCGCACGCGGTGAGCGAGAGAATGCCCACCGCTGTCCCGAGTGCGCCTCCGTACGGCCCCGGAAGCAGCGGTAGAAACGCTGCCCCCATCAGCGCGAGCCCGTACGCGATGGCACGTGCCCCCGGCAGGGTCCGCTTCGCCCACGCCGTCAGTTTCAGCTGCCCAGACAGCGCGGCCAGCGCCGACACCGCGAAGATGGCCCCGGTCACCAGCCCGGTCCGCTCTCCGAAGAGTTCACGCGCCCGCAGCGGAAGCGCGAGATAGACCTGGAACGCCAGGACGTACGAGCCGGTCATCGCGGCGGCGAAGAGCAGGAAGGGGCGGTTGGCGGCGATGGTGCGCCAGTCGGCGGCGACGACCCGCCAGGCCGGTTCTGCGCTCCGGTCGGCCGGCGGCCGCGCGGGAAGCGCGCGCCACTGGAGCAGGGCGAGCGCGCCGAAGACGAGTGCCGCGCTCGCGCACACCGCGCGGAAGTCCCAAGCGAGGAGGGCGAGGCCGGCGAGCGGGCCGATGAGGATGCCCGCCTGGTAGAAGACGTTGAAAGTGGCGAACGCCTCCACTCGGCGCTCTTCACCCGCCTCCGCTGCCAGATAGGCGCGCACGGCGGGATTGAAGAGGGCTCCGGCCAGGCCCGTGGCCGCCGAGGCGGCGATCAGTGCGGGCAGCGAGTCCACGAGGCCGAGCAGGGCGAATGCGACGGTCCGAAGGGCACAGCCGGCCAGGATCATGGGCTTGCAGCCGTAGCGGTCGGCAAGGGTGCCGCCGATGAGGAACATGCCCTGCTGCGAGAGGTTGCGGACGCCGAGGACCAGGCCGACGGTCCACGCGGCGAGGCCGAGGCCGTGGGCGAGATGGTCGGCGAGGTAGGGCATCAGCATGTAGAAGCCCAGGTTGATGGCGAACTGGTTGGCCATCAACAGGCGTACGGGGCGGTCGAAGGAGGCGACTTGCGCCTTGAGGGCCCTCATCGGTTGGCCTCTGCTGCGGCCTCCGGGGTGCGGTCGAGGGGGTCCCGGACCTGGCTGCACCGGGTCCAGGAGGTCAACTCGCACTCGTCCGGCTCGGCGATCTCGTCGGGTTCCTTCGGCGGACGGTGGCCGAGCAGGCCGTGGGCCTGGCACCAGGCGTCGCTGTAGACGGTCTCCAGATATCGGTGCGGCCCGTCCGGGAAGATCGCGGCGACCCGGGTGCCGGGCGGATACGCCTGTGCCGCCCAGCCCGCGACCATGGCTACAGCGCCCACGCTCCAGCCGCCCGACGCGTAGTGGCGGCGCGCCAACTGGCGGCAGGACCACACCGCTTCGGCCGGGGCCACCCAGTGGACCTCGTCGAAGGCCGCATAGTCGACGTTGGAGGGGTGGATGCTGGAGCCGAGGCCGCGCATGAGGCGGGGGCCTGCGGGTTGACCGAAGATCGCAGAGCCGACCGCGTCGACGCCGACGAGCGCCATGCCGGGGAAGGTCTCGCGCAGCACCCGCGCGGTGCCGGCGGAGTGGCCGCCGGTGCCGACCGCTGCCACCAGAACGTCGATACGGCCGAGTTGGGCGATCAGTTCGGTGGCGAGGGGGCGGTAGGCGGCCACGTTGTCGGGGTTGTGGTACTGGTCGGGGCAGTATGCGCCGGGCGTGCGGTCGAGGAGTTCGGCGACCTTGTCGCGGCGGGCTTGTTGCCAGCCGCCCTCGGGGTGCGGGTCGGTGACCTGCTCGACATGGGCGCCGTAGGCGGTGAGCAGGCGGACCATGGCCGGTTCCATACCGGGGTCGGAAACGACGGTCACCGGGTGGCCGTAGGTCAGACCGGCGAGCGCGAGGCCGAGGCCGAGCGTGCCGCTGGAGGACTCGACGACGGGGGCGCCGGGCGCGAGGTCCCCGCGCCTTCGGGCCTCGGAGACCATGTGCAGGCCCGGGCGGTCCTTGATGCCACCGGGGTTCGCGCCCTCCAGCTTGGCGTGGAAGCCGAGGCCGGCCGGGGCGAAGGGCTCGTCGATCCACAGCACGGGCGTGTTGCCGACGAGCTGGGCCGGACGAAGGGCGGTTGCGGGGGCCGGGGCGAGGGCCCCGACGGCGTGCGGACCCAGGTCCGGCGGGACCGAGGTGAGCAGGGAGAGATCCATGAGCGGGTACGGCTCCTTCACGCCCCGTCTCTGCTGAGGGGGCGATTGCTGTGGTCAGTGGCGCGCTGGCACGCTCGTCCGCGCCACGGCACGCCAGGGGCGTGACGTGGCTCAGGAGGAAGGCGTGCGGGAGCTGCGGCTACTGACGCCAGACGCAGTGCAGCGCGAGAGAGTCCCGGCCACCCGTGACCTGACGGCGGCTCGACGACTCGCGCTCGGTGGCACCAACGGCCAAGGGTCGGAACACAGCCGTGGCCGGGAGCGGCGCAAGCTCCTCGTGGCCCGGTGCGACCGTGGCGTCACCGGCACTGGCCCTGGGCCGGTCGACCCCGTGATCGAGGTGACCGTCCGCCGAGTGGTCATGGCCGGGACGCGGCACGACGGTCTTGTCCACCCCATGGGCCCCGAGGTGGGAACAGCCGACGACGACGTGTGCGACGTGCGGACCGGCGAAGGAGGCCGCGTGCACCGTGCCGGCCAAGTGCGCCGCGAGCAGCACCACCAGGCCGACCAGCAGGGCCGTGCGGCCCCGCCGCCGCCCCGGTACCGCAGAGCCGATACGCAGTCCGATCACCTGCACACCGTATTGCACTGATCACGATGCGTCACATACGCCACTCAGGGGCGGCGGACGCGTGCCCTCCGCCCCTGAGCCGCCACGGCCGGTCAGTACCCGGAGCGCGCCGCGAGCGAGGCGGCGAGCCGGGGTGCCGCGAACTCCGTTCCACAGGTGAACCGCAGCAAAGGCCCGAAAGTCCCTGCCGCCTGAATGCCCGTGAAGTACAAGCCGGGAACAGACGACCGCAGGCCCGCATCGAGACGCGGAAATCCTCCGGTGCGGGCAAGGCGAGCCCGCAGGTCGGGGGCCAGGAAGTCCACCGCGTCCAGGCGCACCCGGTATCCGGTGGCCGCCAGGACGTGACCGGTCTCCACGGTGCGACTGCGCCCCTGTGCATCGCGTGTGGTCAGGACGACGCCGTCGCCCTCGCGCCGGGCTTCGGCGATGCGCTGCCCCAGATGCGTGGGCACGACCCCTTCCAGCCGCGGCTTCAGCCACCACGACCCGAACGGACCCAGCACCTTGCGCACCAGGCGCAGGCGCGCAGCCTCCGGCAGCAGACGGAAGGCCGCCGCGTGATGCACGACCCCGTACAGCCCCCAGGACCGGCCGAGCGGCGTGTCCGGCTGCCAGTGCGGACCAGGAGTCGGTCCGGCGCCGAACACCAACTTCTCCGCACGGACGAAAAGTTGGACCTTGGCCCCGGCTTCGCGCAGCAGTGCCGCGCTCTCCTGCGCCGACTGCCCCGCGCCCACCACGACCACGTCGCGCCCGGCGAAGGCGTTCAGGTGAGCGTGTTGAGAGCTGTGCGAGGCAAGGCCGTCGGCCACAAGCAAGGCCAGCGGCTGAGGCACGTGCGCGAAGCCGTCCATTCCGCTGGCCACCACCACGGACGACGCCCGCACCTCCTCCCCCGAAGCGAGCTTGACGCGGAATCCGTCGGCCTGCCGGGCCACCCCGAGCACCCGGACATCTTCCACCTCGGGCACCACCTGCTCGGCGAACCAGCGCCCGTAGCGCACGAACAGTTCGACGGGCACCTGGTCGTGCCCGCTCAGCCGTGACTCGCCCGCCTGCCGGCAATAGCCGTCGAGCGTGAACCCGGGCTCCGGCGCGGACAACACCGACGCGCTCGGCGGCGACTTCAGGAGCATGCCCGCGGGCATGTTCTCGGTCCAGAACGCCATGGGCGAGCCGAAGACCCTGACACTCAGGCCGCGCCCCTTGAGATGCGCGGCGGTGGACAGGCCGTACGGGCCAGCCTCGATGACGACGACGGGTGCGGCGGCGCGCGATGCATGCGGCGCGATGGCGCCACGAGGCTTACGCATGACGCCAGTTGTACGCATGGTGCGAGACAAGAGACTTCCCCCCTGACGCGACCCGTCCGGAGGGCCGCGTACCGGCATGGACATGGTGGTCACACACGCGAACGCCGCTGTCGGCCGGGCAGCCGACGACGGCACCGCGCATGCGCGCGGAGCGGAAGTCAGCCGTCAGACAGCAGGCGGCGGGGAAGCGGGCGGGCCTCGCCTGACCACTGTGTCAGCGAGGAGGGTGCGGGAAGGCGCCGCACGACCCGGCCCGGAGCGGGAGGTCCAGGCGCTGCCGGCGACGGCCAGATCCAGCGGCGTGCAGACGGGCGCGAACAGCTTGCGCACCAGCGCACGGAACGCTTCCCATTCCCGCCCCGCCACATACAGCACCCGGCGACGGCAGGTGTCGATTCCGTGCAGGAGCACGGCACCGAGGACCGTCAGCACGACATGGCCGGCCACCACCGGCCACCCGGCATGGACGGACGACGGCCACACTTCGTGCGCAGGAACGGACACGGCACCGTCGGCGCGCACGAACCAGTACCCCACGACCGCCTGACACCCGAAGGCGAGCAGCAACTGTCGCGCCAGGGACTTGTCCTGGCCCGATCCGGGCAACGCAACGGCGAAGAGCAAGAACGCCGCGATGAGCCGCACGCTCCACGAAGGGCTCGAGTCGAACGCGAGGTGGTGGACCGTGAAGGTCACGGAGGTCCCCAGGGCGGAGAACAGACCCGCCCGGACAGCGGCGACCGGCACCACACGCGGCACGCCGCCGCGACGGCACAGACAGGACACACGCACCGAACCCCCCATGACTCACTCATGATGGGGCGCAAGCCGCGCCGTGTCACTGCCCGGACGCAGACCATCGCTCAAGAAGAAGTACCTGTTCGGCTATGACGCGACGCTCGTCGTCACCCCGGACGCCCGCCATGACCAAGTTCTCCTCAACGACAGCACCCCCAGCCCTGACGTCCTCCCGGCGCTCGTCCTGGGCGTCTCCCTCGACAAGCCCGGCCACCGGCCCGCCCACAATGGGCTCAAGGCACTCACCCGCCTGAGCAAGCGGGGCTACCGCCCGGGATTCCTGGCAGGGGACCGTGCCTACAACAACTCCGAGCCCGGCGAGTGGCAGCTGCCCATCCGCGCCCTCGGCTACAAGCCGGTCTACGACTACCGCGCCGACCAGCTCGGCAAGCAGGCCGAGACTCAGGGCGCGATCTTGGTGGAGGGGACCTGGTACTGCCCCTCCATGCCGCAGCCGCTCATCGATGCGACCCGCGACCT
Source organism: Streptomyces sp. DS1-CR2 (assembly GCF_055760475.1). Classification (NCBI taxonomy): domain Bacteria; kingdom Bacillati; phylum Actinomycetota; class Actinomycetes; order Kitasatosporales; family Streptomycetaceae; genus Streptomyces; species Streptomyces sp. DS1-CR2. The sequence goes on along the minus strand of NZ_CM147085.1, from coordinate 4,599,574 downwards.
GTACGCGGACCGTATCGACCGCGAGACCTGGATCCGGCTCATCGAGGCCCGCAGAGCTCACCGCCTGGTGCCCAAGGAGCACGAGGACAGCGAGGGCCATCAGCGTGTGATGTGTCCCGCAGAGGCCGGTAAGGTCCAGTGCCCCATCAAGAGCCGGTCCATGGGCAGAGGCGTCCAGCTGCCGCTCATCGACCCGGAGCCGAACTCTGCGGGCCCGCTCAAGGTCTGCCGCCAGCGCAGCATCACCCTGGCTCCCGCCGAAGGATCCAAGCACTGGCAGGCCCTCGAGTACGGGGGCGAGCAATGGCAGAAGGTCTACTTCCGGCTGCGCAACAGCGTCGAGGGGTACAACGGTTACGCAAAAAGTCCCCTCGCCGAAGCCATCGAAGCCGCCGGCGGCCGGCGGATCCGCGGCATCGCGGCTCAGACCGTGCTTCTCGTCTTCCAACTGGCTCATGCCAACCAACGGAAGATCAAAAACTGGGTCGACACCCTGGCGCTGAGCGGACAGCGCCCGCGCAGGCGCACCCACCACCGCCGGACGACCAAACCGCTCGGAGCCTGGACCCCGACCGGCCACCTATCACCGACAACGTAGGCATCCAGCGCTCATCCGAAGGACCCGCCGGACAACAACAGAGCCCTCGCCCCGACCGACCGGTCACAGGCGAGGGCTCTTGTGTGTTCAATGCCACTCTTGCGAGCTGTTCGCTGACTACTGAGCCGTAGCAAGCGGCCCGATCAACGAGAAACGGACCCCCACCAGGACTTTCGTCACTGGTGAAGACCCGTTTCGTCGGTTCTTCCTTGTGCGCGAGGGGGGAGTTGAACCCCCACGCCCTTTCGGGCACTGGAACCTGAATCCAGCGCGTCTGCCTATTCCGCCACCCGCGCATTGGGTGTGCCTTCCGGTCCCTCGCCCTTTGGGGGTGAGCGCCTTCCGACATGCAGAAGATTAGCACGCTGCCGAGGGTGGATTCACATCCGTTTCCACGGGCACCTGCTGGGCAGGCCCACCCCTGCTGACCTCGCATCCGATGCAAACAGTCAGCAGCCCGCGGCAGTCCGACAGCAGTCCGCTGACAGTCCGCCAGTGGTCCGACAGCACTCCACCAGCGGTCCGAAGCCCCCGTAGAGATCCACTCCACCCCAGAGCCCCTCCCCGAAGCCCCGCCCCAAGCCCCGCCGCCGACGCAGCGAAAGGCGCACATCCACACTCCCGCCGCCCCGGACTCGGGCGCCCCCTCCGTCTCACCTTCCCCGTCCCCTCCCGGCTCCGCCGCCGCGTGCGGGACACTGTCCAGGGACCCCCTCTACGATCCAGCTGTGAGGGTCGACACTCATCGACCGGGCTGACAGGGGGAACCAGCCGATTTCCCGGCGCGTGGATACGATCAGTAAGCAGTACCAGGACGAAAACGAAGGAGGAGGTGCCCCATGGGAGTCCTGAAGAAGTTCGAGCAGCGTCTCGAGGGTCTGGTCAACGGCACCTTCGCCAAGGTGTTCAAGTCCGAGGTCCAGCCCGTCGAGATCGCCGGCGCCCTCCAGCGCGAGTGCGACAACAACGCGACGATCTGGAACCGTGAGCGGACCGTCGTCCCCAACGACTTCATCGTGGAGCTGAGCGCGCCGGACTTCGAGCGCCTCAGCCCCTACTCGGGGCAGCTCGGCGACGAGCTGTCCGGCATGGTGCGCGACTACGCGAAGCAGCAGCGCTACACCTTCATGGGACCGATCAAGGTCCACCTGGAGAAAGCGGACGACCTGGACACGGGTCTGTACCGGGTACGCAGCCGCACGCTCGCGTCGAGCACCAACCAGCAGCAGTCCCAGCCCTCCCAGCAGCCGCCGCAGCCCGGCCGGGGTCCCGCTTCGGCGCCCCCGGCGGCGGGCGGGGGCTACGGCTATCCGCCGGCGGCGAACGCTGCCGCGGGGTACGGCCAGCCGCCGGCCAGTGCGCCGCCGATGCCCGCCGGGCCGCCTCCGGGCCGCCCTGCGCAGGCCCCGGCGGGAGCCCGGCCGCGTAACCAGGCAGGACCGCTGCCCGGCGCACAGGTGCGTCACTGGATCGAGATCAATGGCACACGCCATCAGATCTCGCGCCCCACGCTGGTCCTCGGCCGCAGCACCGAAGCCGATGTGCGGATCGACGACCCCGGCGTCTCTCGCCGGCACTGTGAGATTCGGACCGGAACGCCCTCGACGATCCAGGATCTCGGGTCCACCAACGGCATCGTGGTGGACGGGCAGCACACCACCCGCGCTACGCTCCGCGACGGCTCGCGGATCGTCGTGGGCAGTACCACCATCATTTACCGGCAAGCCGAAGGGTGAAGCGGGGGCAATGTCAGAGCTGACCCTGACGGTCATGCGGTTGGGTTTCCTGGCCGTTCTGTGGCTGTTCGTGATCGTGGCCGTCCAGGTCATCCGCAGCGACCTGTTCGGCACGCGCGTCACCCAGCGCGGGTCGCGTCGTGACAGCGGGCGCCAGCAGCAGGCCGCGGCCCGCCAGGCCCCGCCGCCGCAGCAGCGCGCCCAGCAGCAGAACAGCGGTGGAGGCGGGCGGCAGCGCCGCGGCGCCCCCACGAAACTCGTCGTCTCCGAGGGCACCCTCACGGGTACCACGGTGGCGCTGCAGGGCCAGACCATCACGCTGGGCCGTGCGCACGATTCGACGATCGTTCTCGACGACGACTACGCGTCGAGCAAGCATGCCAGGATCTACCCGGACCGGGACGGACAGTGGATCGTGGAGGACCTCGGGTCCACCAACGGCACCTATCTCGACCGGGCCCGGCTGACCACCCCGCAACCGATTCCGCTGGGCGCGCCGATCCGCATCGGCAAGACCGTCATCGAGCTGCGGAAGTAGTACGACAATGAGCCAGCGGAGCGAGCGAGCCGACGCGGTCACCCAAGACCTGAGCGCGCTCCCGACCGGAGGGTGGGCACCGTGCGGATGTACCCGGAGCCGACGGGCGAGGTGCGCATGAGTCTGTCACTGCGCTTCGCCGCCGGATCGCACAAAGGCATGATCCGCGAGGGGAACGAGGACTCGGGCTACGCCGGTCCGCGTCTTCTCGCGATCGCCGACGGCATGGGCGGTCAGGCCGCCGGTGAGGTCGCCTCGTCGGAGGTGATCTCGACGATCGTCGCGCTCGACGACGACGTTCCCGGCTCCGACATCCTCACGTCGCTGGGCACGGCCGTGCAGCGGGCCAACGACCAGCTGCGGATGATGGTCGAGGAGGACCCCCAGCTGGAGGGCATGGGGACGACCCTGACCGCTCTGCTGTGGACGGGTCAGCGCCTCGGTCTCGTGCACGTCGGCGACTCGCGCGCCTATCTGCTGCGCGACGGTGTGCTGACGCAGATCACGCAGGACCACACCTGGGTGCAACGCCTCGTCGACGAGGGCCGCATCACGGAAGAGGAAGCCACCACTCACCCGCAGAGGTCTCTCCTCATGCGCGCGCTGGGCAGTGGTGACCATGTCGAGCCCGACCTCTCCATCCGCGAAGTGCGGGCCGGCGACCGGTACTTGATCTGCTCCGACGGCCTGTCCGGCGTCGTCTCCCACCAGACGATGGAGGAGACCCTCGCCAGCTACCAGGGCCCGCAGGAGACCGTGCAGGACCTGATCCAGCTGGCGCTGCGCGGCGGTGGCCCGGACAACATCACGGTGATCGTGGCGGACGTCCTGGACATCGACAGCGGTGACACGCTCGCCGGTCAGCTGTCCGACGCTCCGGTCATCGTGGGCGCGGTCGCCGAGAACCAGCAGCACCAGCTGCACGACGGCGGTGCGATGCAGACCCCCGCGGGCCGTGCGTCGGAGCTCGGCCGCGGGTCGGGCAGGCAGGTGCCCGGGCAGGGCGGCGGCGGTGGCGAGTTCGGCCCGCCCGGCAGCGGCGACGCGGCCGGTTACGCTCCCGAGGGAAGCTTCGGCTCGTACGGGGACGACGACTTCGTCAAGCCGCGGCGCGGCCGTAAGTGGTTCAAGAGATCCTTCTTCCTCGTCCTGGCGCTGGCGGTCGTGGGCGGTGGCCTGTACGGCGGCTACCGCTGGACGCAGACGCAGTACTACGTCGGTTCGAACGAGTCGCATGTCGCCCTGTACCGCGGCATCAGCCAGGACCTGGCGTGGGTGAGTCTGTCGGAGGTCGAGAAGGACCACCCCGAGATCGAACTCAAGTACTTGCCGCCCTACCAGCGCAAGCAGGTCGAGGCGACGATCACCGAGGGCAGCTTCGGTGACGCCAAGGACAAGATCGGCGAGCTGTCGCTGCAGGCCTCGGCCTGCAGGAAGGACGCCGAGCGCCGTCAGGCGGAGAACGAGCAGAACGCGAAGACCGGCGAGGGCGAGGCGGGTGGCACCACGGGCGCCACCAAGACGTCTTTCACCACGTCGCGCACCTCGGCGAAGACAGCGCCGAGTCCGACACCCACGCCGTCCGGAACGGCCAAGTCCAAGACCGCACCGTCGCCCACACCTGGCCCCAGCCTCTCGGAGGATGAGCAGAAGCTGGTCCCGCTGTGCGGTAAGCAGTAAGCAGCCGTTGGGGGCCTTTGCACGCCATGAGCAGTAGCACTACACACACGTCGACCATCGGCGCGATCGGTGCGCCGAGCCGGCGCAACACCGAGCTCGCGCTCCTCGCGTTCGCCGTCGTCATCCCCGTTTTCGCGTACGCGAACGTGGGGCTGGCGATCGACGGCTCGCTGCCCGCCGGGCTCCTGGGCTACGGCCTCGGCCTCGGCCTGCTCGCGGGCGTCGCGCACATCGTCGTACGCCGGTTCGCGCCGTACGCCGATCCGCTGCTCCTGCCGATCGCGACGCTGCTCAACGGCCTCGGTCTGGTCATCATCTGGCGCCTCGACCAGTCGGAGCGCCTCCAGGATCTCGCCAAGGCGCAGTACGGGTCGTTCAGCCCGGACGCCCCGAAGCAGCTGATGTACTCCGCGATCGGCATCGCCCTGTTCGTGGGCGTGCTCATGCTGCTCAAGGACCACCGGATCCTGCAGCGCTACACGTACATCTCCATGGTGGGCGCGCTGATCCTGTTGCTGCTTCCGCTCGTGCCGGGTCTCGGTATGAACGTGTTCGGCGCGAAGATCTGGATCAGCATCGGCGGGTTCTCCATCCAGCCCGGTGAGTTCGCGAAGATCGTCATCGCGGTGTTCTTCGCGGGCTATCTGATGGTGAAGCGGGACGCGCTCGCGCTGGCCAGCCGCCGCTTCATGGGCCTGTACCTGCCGCGTGGCCGTGACCTCGGACCGATCATCGTCGTCTGGGTGATGTCGATCCTCATCCTGGTCTTCGAGACGGACCTCGGTACGTCGCTGCTGTTCTTCGGCATGTTCGTCGTGATGCTGTACGTCGCCACTGAGCGCACCAGCTGGATCGTGTTCGGTCTGCTGATGTCGGCGGTCGGCGCGGTCGGTGTCGCCTCGTTCGAGCCGCACGTGCAGAGCCGTGTCCAGGCGTGGCTCGACCCGATGCACGAGTACATGCTCAGCAGGCAGGGCGTCGGCGGTCACTCCGAGCAGGCCATGCAGGCGCTGTGGGCGTTCGGCTCCGGTGGCGTGCTCGGCACGGGCCTCGGCCAGGGCCACTCCGACCTGATCAAGTTCGCCGCGAACTCCGACTTCGTCCTCGCCACGTTCGGCGAGGAGCTCGGCCTCGCGGGCATCATGGCGATCCTGCTGATGTACGGGCTGATCGCGGAGCGGGGTCTGCGTACGGCTCTCGCGGCGCGCGACCCGTTCGGCAAGCTGCTCGCGGCGGGTCTGTCCGGCGCGTTCGCGATCCAGGTGTTCGTCGTCGCCGGCGGTGTCATGGGTCTCATCCCGCTGACCGGTATGACCATGCCGTTCCTCGCGTACGGCGGTTCCTCCGTGATCGCGAACTGGGCACTGATCGGCATCCTGATCCGCATCAGCGATACCGCGCGCCGCCCGGCGCCGGCCCCCGCCCCCAGCCCCGACGCCGAGATGACCCAGGTGGTCCGACCGTGAACAAGCCCCTGCGCCGGATCGCGATCTTCTGCGGGCTCCTCGTCCTCGCCCTGCTGATCCGCGACAACTGGCTCCAGTACGCCCAGGCGGACAAGCTGCAGTCCGACAAGCAGAACCCGCGCGTCGCCATCGAGCGGTACGCGCAGCCGCGCGGCGACATCATCGTCGACGGCAAGTCGATCACGGGTTCCGTGGCGACGGACGGCACCGACCTCAAGTACAAGCGGACCTGGAAGGACGGGCCCATGTGGTCGCCCGTCACCGGGTACGCCTCGCAGCTGGTCGGCGCGAGCCAGATCGAGTCCATCGAGGACGGCATCCTCACCGGCAATGACGACCGGCTGTTCTTCCGCCGCACCCTCGACATGATCACCGGCAAGAAGAAGGAGGGTGGCAACGTCGTCACCACCCTCAACGCCGACGCGCAGAAGGCCGCGTACGACGGTCTGAAGAACCGTGGCAAGGGTGCCGCCGTCGCGATCGACCCGAAGACCGGTGCGATCCTCGCGATGGCGTCGACGCCCTCGTACGACCCGTCGTCGTTCGCCGGCATCCTGCAGAAGGACGGCGACACGTTCGGCAAGCTCGACAAGAACAAGGACAAGCCGCTCACGAACCGCGCGCTGCGCGAGACGTACCCGCCCGGCTCGACCTTCAAGATCGTGACCGCCGCGGCCGCGCTGGAGCACAACCTCTACACGGACGCCGACGAGAAGACCGATACGCCGCTGCCGTGGATCATGCCCGGCACCACGACGCCGCTGAAGAACGAGGGCAACATCCCCTGCGAGGACGCGACGCTGCGCGTGGCGCTGCGCTACTCCTGCAACACAGTCTTCGGCAAGGTCGGCGCCGACCTCGGCAACGACAAGATGCTGGAGACGGCGGAGAAGTTCGGCTTCAACAAGGAGCAGTTCACCCCGGTCCGTTCGAACGCGTCCGTGTTCTCCAAGGACATGAACAAGTCACAGACGGCGCTGTCGTCGATCGGTCAGTACAACACCGCGGCAACGCCGCTGCAGATGGCCATGGTGGCCTCCGCGGTCGCCAATGACGGCAAGCTCATGGAGCCGTACATGATCAGCGAGCTCCAGGCGCCGAACCTCGACACGATCGAGCACCACACGCCGAAGGAGATGAGCCGGCCGCTGTCGGAGAAGAACGCGCAGATCCTTCAGTCGATGATGGAGACGGTCGTCAGCGAAGGCACCGGTACGAACGCGCAGATCCCCGGCTATACCGTCGGCGGAAAGACGGGTACCGCCCAGCACGGCCTCAACAACAGCGAGAAGCCGTACGCGTGGTTCCTGTCGTACGCGAAGGCCAAGGACGGCAGCTCGCCGGTCGCCGTGGCCGTGGTCGTCGAGGACGGCAGCGCGAACCGTGACGACATCTCCGGTGGCGGTCTGGCGGCGCCGATCGCCAAGAGCGTGATGGAAGCGGTACTCAACAGTAAGAAGTGAGCCCGGTCACGTGTTCTTCACATCGGTGCACGTTGCGATACCGGTCCTGTATCGGGTGACGGTCTCGGGCAGGTCAGGCACGACAGGCCGGGTACGGTATGCCCGGACAGCACACCGCCCGACCCCGCACGGGTGACGGTCGGGACCGACGGAGAGGGCTGGTAGGTAACCATGGAAGAGCCGCGTCGCCTCGGCGGCCGGTACGAGCTGGGCCAGGTGCTCGGCCGTGGTGGCATGGCGGAGGTCTATCTCGCCCATGACACCCGGCTCGGTCGCACCGTGGCGGTGAAGACGCTACGCGCCGACCTCGCGCGCGACCCGTCGTTCCAGGCCCGGTTCCGCCGGGAGGCCCAGTCGGCCGCCTCGCTCAACCATCCCGCGATCGTCGCCGTGTACGACACCGGTGAGGACTACATCGACGGGACCTCCATCCCGTACATCGTGATGGAGTACGTCGACGGGTCTACGCTGCGTGAGCTGCTGCACTCCGGGCGCAAGCTGCTGCCCGAGCGTGCCATGGAGATGACGATCGGCATCCTCCAGGCGCTCGAGTACTCGCACCGCGCGGGCATCGTCCACCGTGACATCAAGCCGGCCAACGTCATGCTGACGCGGACCGGCCAGGTCAAGGTGATGGACTTCGGCATCGCCCGCGCCATGGGCGACTCCGGCATGACGATGACGCAGACGTCGGCCGTGATCGGCACCGCCCAGTACCTCTCCCCGGAGCAGGCCAAGGGCGAGCAGGTCGACGCGCGGTCCGACCTCTATTCGACGGGCTGTCTCCTCTACGAGCTGCTGACCGTGCGGCCGCCCTTCGTGGGCGACTCCCCGGTCGCGGTCGCGTACCAGCACGTGCGCGAGGAGCCGCAGCCGCCGAGCGTCTTCGACTCCGAGATCACCCCCGAGATGGACGCGATCGTCCTCAAGGCCCTCACCAAGGACCCGGACTACCGCTACCAGTCGGCGGACGAGATGCGCGCCGACATCGAGGCGTGCCTCGACGGGCAGCCGGTCGCGGCGACCGCGGCGATGGGCGCGGTCGGCTACGGCGGCCACCCGGACGACCAGCAGACGGCGATGCTGCACCCGCAGAACGGCGGCGGCCAGACGTCGATGCTGCCGCCGGTCAGCCCGGACGACGGCGGCTACGGCTACGACGAGCGCCCCGACCGGCGCCGTCAGAGCCAGGGCAAGAGCCGTACGTCGACGATCCTGCTCGTGCTCGCGGGCGTCCTCGTCCTCATCGGCGCGATCCTGATCGGCAAGTGGTTCAACAGCGGGAGCGGGAGCGACACACCGTTCGCGGCGCCCAAGTTCGTCGGCAAGACGGTCCCCGATGCCAGGCTCGCCGCCAAGAACACGCACCTCACGCTCGACGCCTCGAAGAAGGCGCCCTGCGAGAAGTTCCCCAAGGGCCAGATCTGCTCGCAGAGCCCGGCCGCGGGAGCCAGCGTCAAGAAGAACGACACCATCACGGTGACGGTGTCGACCGGTGCGCCGAAGGTCGCGGTGCCGAACGTCATCGACGACAACGTCGACGAAGCGACGGAGAAGCTCGAGGGGCCCGACTACCAGTTCGTCGTCGAGACCAAGCCGAAGGAGTCCAGCGCGGATCCGGGCACGGTCCTCGACCAGGACCCAATCTCCGGCAAGGAAGTACAGAAGGGGAGCACCATCACCCTGACTGTCGCCAAGAAGAAGACGCTCTCCACCGTGCCGGACGTCTCCAACAAGACGTGCGACGAGGCGAAGGCGCAGCTGGCCGACAACAACCTCAAGGGCACCTGCACCGAGGAGGAGAACACCACGGTCGAGGCCGGCAAGGTGTTCTCGCAAAGCCTCGTGGCGGGATCCCAGGCCGAGCCCGGCTCCACGGTCGCCCTGAAGGTCGCCAAGGCGGCCCAGCAGATCACGGTGCCCGGTGACATCGCCGGCAAGAAGCTGAAGGACGTACAGAAGCAGCTGACGGACCTCGGTCTCGTCCCTGCTCTGGCGACCGGCTCTTCCAACGACCCGAACGCCACGGTCGTGACGAGCCAGCCCGGCCCCAACTCGCAGGTGAACAAGGGCGACACGGTCACCCTGCTCACCACCCCGCCCGGCCAGAACGGCGGCGGGGACAACGGCGGCGGCGGGTTCTTCGGAGGCGTCACCGGCCAGTAGGCGCCCGCCAGTCACGACAGAACCCCGGCACCGCAGAGGCGGCGCCGGGGTTCTGTCGTGCGGTGGTTCGGGGGCTTGGCTCGGTAGCTTGCGTATGCGGGGTTCTTACGTGTGCCGGTGGCGCCGTCAGCGCAGCTCCGCCGGGGGCGTCCGAGTGCTGTCGACCTTGTCGATCCGCTCCAGTTCGCCCCACACCACGTAGCGGTACGTGGACGTGTAGACGGGCGTGCACGTCGTCAGTGTGATGTAGCGGCCGGGCTTCTTCACGCCCGACTCCTTGGGGACCGGGGCGAGGACCTTCACGTTGTACTTCGACGTCTCGGGGAGGATGTCGTACACCTTGTAGACGTACCACTTGTCCTTCGACTCGAAGACGATCGGGTCGCCCTTCTTGATCTTGTCGATGTTGTGGAACTTCGCGCCGTGCCCGTCCCGGTGCGCGGCGAGCGTGAAGTTGCCGTTCGCGTCCGCCGGCAGCGCGGATTTGACCGGGTCGGTGTAGTAGCCGGCGACACCGTCGTTGAGGATCTCCGACGAGGTGCCCTTCTCGACGAGCACCTCACCGTTCTTCATCGACGGCACATGCAGGAAGCCGATGCCGTTCTTGGTGTCGAGCGGGCCGGGGGGCGGGTCGGCCCACTGGCCGCGCACCTTGTCACCCTGCTGGTGCGCGACGCGGTCCGCGACCACGTTCGTCCACCACAACGAGTAGACGACGAACAGGCCGAGGACCAGGCCCGCCGTGATGAGGAGCTCACCGAAGAGACTGACGGCGCCGACGATGCGGCCGCGTCGTGGCGCGGGCGGCGCCTCGCCGGCCCGCTCGTCGTGGTCGGTCGTCGCTGCCACTGCTTGTGCCCCGTCCTTGTCCCTGAACCTGTGCCTGTTGCTTGCTACTTGCCCCGCTACTGCACGAGCGCGTCCGGCTTCCCCTTGCTGCGCGGCCGTTCCTCAACCATCTTGCCCCAGACGATCATTCGATACGTACTGGTGAATTCCGGCGTGCACGTGGTCAGCGTGATGTACCGGCCCGGAGCCGTGAACCCGGAGCCCTGCGGGATCGGATTGATGACTGCCGTGTTGCTCGGCGGGGTCTGCGGAAGGATGCTCGTCATCTTGTACACGTAGTACGTGTCCTGCGTCTCGACGACGATCGGATCGCCCGGCTGGAGCCGGTTGATGTAGCGGAACGGTTCGCCGTGCGTATTGCGGTGCCCGGCGACCGCGAAGTTGCCGGTCTTGGCGCTCGGCATCGCCGTCTCGATGCTGTCCTTGCCGTAGTGGCCCACCATGCCGTGGTCCAGGACCTTCGTCTTGCTGATGCCCTCGGCGATCGGCACGACGACGTCCAGCTTCGGAATGTGCATGATCGCGAAGCCCTGGCCGGGCGCGAACTTGTCCGGCTCGCGTTTGCCGTTCGCCCAGTCGTCCTGGAGGTGGTGCGCCGCGCTGCCCGCCTGCTGGTGGGCCCGGATGTTCGACCACCACAGCTGGTACGTGACGAAGAGCAGCATCAGCACGCCGATGGTGATGAACGTTTCGCCGATCGCCCGGCTGGCGACCTCGCCCGTACTCGGCCTGCTCGCCCTCGCGGCCCTGCGCGCCTCCAGACGGCTGCGGGGCGGGGTGGCGGGCTCCGGAGTCTGCGCGGGCGCCGCCGAGTGCCTGCCGCCATGCTTGGCGGCCTTCCTGCGCGCGGCCCGGCCACCGGTCACCACGGGCGCGGCGGCGCGCTCGCGTTCAGGGGCGCCGGAGTCGGACTCGGTGTCGGACTCTGCGCCCGTGGAGGCGTCTGCGTCTGTGTATGCGTCCGTATCGGGCTCGGCCACTGCCCGGGTGTCCGCGGTGCGCAGGGCCACGGTCTCGTCGTCCGGGACGGGCCGCGGCGCTCTCGCCTCGTACTCGCGGACGGGCGGCACGTACGCGGGCTGCCGCGCCTGCGGTACCTGCGGCGGATGCGGTGTCCGCGGAGCCTGCTGCTCGCCGCCGTACCAGTCCTGTACGTAGCCCTGAGGGTCGTACCACTCCTGCTCCGGCTGAGGCGACGGCTGGGCCTGGAGCGGCTGTTGAGCCTGCGGCTGCGGCTGCGCGTACGGCTGGGGCTCCTGAGGCTCGTCCGTGGCGCGGAACCAGGGCGAGGGATGCTGCCCGGGCAGTGGATCGTTCAGCGGGTCGTCGAGCCGCTGAACGGCCGCCTCGAACGCACCGGCAACCTCGTACGGTTCCTGCCCGTACGAGGCTCCCTCGCGCTCGGGGCGCAGGGCGGTCACGCCGAGGCCCTGCCCACGACCGGGGCGAGCCCGGCCGATCGTGCCACCGCGGTCTTGTCGCCGCAGACGGTCAGCCAGTTGGCCAGCATCAGGTGACCGTGTTCCGTGAGGACGGACTCGGGGTGGAACTGCACGCCCTCGACGGGCAGTTCGCGGTGGCGCAGGCCCATGATGATGCCGTCGTCGGTGCGCGCGGTGACCTCGAGCTCGTCCGGGACGGTGTCCGGTTCGGCGGCGAGCGAGTGGTAGCGGGTCGCCGTGAACGGGTTCGGCAGCCCCGCGAAGACGCCCCTGCCCTCGTGCCGCACCAGGGACGTCTTGCCGTGCAGCAGTTCGGGCGCCCGGTCCACGACACCGCCGTACGCGACCTGCATGGACTGCATGCCGAGGCAGACGCCGAAGACGGGCACGCCGGTCTCCGCGCAGTGCCGCACCATCTCGACGCAGACACCGGCCTGTTCGGGGGCGCCGGGGCCCGGGGACAGCAGTACGCCGTCGAAGCCGTCCTGCGCGTGCCGGGTCCCGACCTCGTCGTTGCGCAGCACTTCGCACTCGGCGCCCAGCTGGTACAGGTACTGGACGAGGTTGAAGACGAAGCTGTCGTAGTTGTCGACCACGAGAATGCGGCTGCTCGCGCCCACTAGTTGTTCACCGTCACATCGTTGAAGGGCAGCAGGGGCTCGGCCCACGGGAAGACGTACTGGAACAGTACGTAGACCACCGCGAGGACGAGCAGAAGCGAGATCAGAGCCCTGATCCACGTGTTTCCCGGCAGATGCCGCCAGATCCAGCCGTACATGCCGTCCCTTCCGTCGCCGTACGGCAACAGACTAACGGCGCAGGGCCTCCGGTTTCCCGGCCTCCGCGGGCTGGGTGGCATCAAGGTGCGCCCAGACGACCAGCCGGTGGCTGTGACCCCACTCCGGCTCGCACGTCGTCAGCGTCAGATAGCGGCCCGGCTCCGTGTATCCGGACTTGCGCGGCACCGGGTCGATGACGGCGACATCGCTGGGCAGCGTCTTGTAGGGCTTGGTGTCGATGCGGTACGTGAACCAGGTCGTACCGTCGGTGAGGACGACGGCGTCGCCGGGGCGCAGCCTGGGGAAGTCCTTGAACGGGTCGCCGTAGGTGCGGCGGTGGCCGGCGACGGAGAAGTTCCCCTTCTGCCCGAGCTGCGCCGTGCCCGCGTAGTGGCCGAGGCCCTTCTTGAGGATGCCCACGCCCGTCCCCTGGAGCACCGGTTTGTTCCACGTGAAACCGAGCCGCGGGATGTACATGACGGCGAACGGCTTGCCGTCCTTGTAAGCAGACGGGGACGGCGAGGGCGTCTGGGGCCGGTTCTGGTCCTGGGCGGGGCTCCGGCTCGGGGACGGGCCAGGGCGGGGCTGTTCGACCGCCACCGATCCCTTGGACCACTGGTCCTGGAGGGTGTCGATCTGGTGGTCCATGGCGCCGTCGGCCTTCACGCCGGTCCAGAACAGCACGTAGGCGACGAACAGCACGATCAGGGCGCCGACCGTGATGCACAGTTCGCTGAACGTCCTGACGACCACTCGGACCGACACAGGCTCCCCCAGGCGGCTACTCCACGGGCTTCGCGTAGTGGAGATCCACTGTGCCCGAGTAACCGGGAAGAGTCACCGCCCCGTCGTCCTCGACTTTCCAGCCGAGGCCGTAGGCGTTGACGTAGAGCATGTAGTTCTGGATCTGGGGCGAGACGGCGAGCGCCTGCTTCAGCTTCTCCGGGTCCCCGACCGCGGTGATCTTGTACGGGGGTGAGTAGACGCGGCCCTGGAGGATCAGGGTGTTGCCGACACAGCGCACGGCGCTGGTGGAGATGAGCCGCTGGTCCATGACCTTGATGCCCTGCGCGCCGCCGTTCCACAGGGCGTTGACGACGGCCTGGAGGTCCTGCTGGTGGATGACCAGGTCGTTCGGCTGGGGTTCGGGGTAGCCGGGGAGCTTGGCGGTGGCGTTCGGCGGGGCGTCCGCGAGCGTGACCGACACGGCTTGTCCGCGCAGTTTCTTCGTGCCGGACGCCTTCTCCAGGGCGGACAGCTTGGCGTCCTCGGCCTTGGTGCCGGCGCCGCGCTCGGTGAGGGCGTCGACGTCGTCGCGGATCGCGCTGTTGGACTCCTCGAGCTGGCCGTTCTTGTGGCTGCGCTCCTGGATGAGGTCGGAGAGCTTCAGCAGCGAGGTGTCCGTGCGGATGTTGGTGCCCTTGGCGGTGTTGAAGCTGGTGAAGAAGATCAGCCCGGCCAGGGCGAACACGGCCACGGTCAGCAGCCGCACGGGACGGAGGCGCACGCGGGGGCGGCCTCCGCCGGGGGGCTCTTCCCGGGAGTCGGCAGAATTGCTCAACGTACCCTTATCTCCTTCAGCGCCGCGGAAGCACTACGCTAACGGACGCCCGGGGGAGCGCAGAGATTCCCCTTGTACGCTGCCCGGAGCCAGCCCACGTTCCCTGCGCGGCCACGCAGCGCATCGACAGGAGAGACCCTCGTGCCGAAGTCACGTATCCGCAAGAAGGCCGACTACACGCCGCCTCCGGCGTCGAAGCAGGCGGCGAATATCAAGCTGACCAACCGGGGCTGGGTAGCCCCGGTGATGCTCGCGATGTTCCTGATCGGGCTCGCCTGGATCGTCGTCTTCTACGTCACCGACGGCACACTGCCGCTGGACGCGCTCGGCAACTGGAACATCGTCGTGGGCTTCGGCTTCATCGCGGCCGGTTTCGGCGTTTCCACGCAGTGGAAGTAGCTCTGCCCCCAGCTATCCACTGAGTTATCCACAGCTGTTTCCACACTGGGGAAAAGGTCGGAAGATCTGTGGATAACCCACTGGGCGTTGACACCGGTGTGACTGACGCACCGCAGCTCGCCCACATGTTCGCCCCTTGTCCTGGCTGGGGAAACCCAGGCCAGCGACAAGGGGCACACCTGTTCCCCACCGAGTGCACAGGATCCGGCACCGTCTGTGGACAACGTGGGCCACAGACCGAGCTCAAGTGAGCTGGGCCGTCCTCACAAGCACAGTGACGACCACCACGGCGAGGACGAGCGCACAGGTCCCGTACTGCACCAGCGAGCGGCGCTCCCTGGGGGCGTGGACCATCGCGTACCCGACGACCACACCGGCGACGAGCCCGCCGACGTGGGCCTGCCAGGCGATGTTGCCCCACGTGAACGTGAAGAGCAGGTTCAGCGCGAGAAGGCCGATGACGGGGCGCATGTCGTAGTTGAGGCGCCGCACCAGCACCGCGGTCGCGCCCATGAGTCCGAAGACGGCCCCGGATGCACCGAGGGACTGTTCGCTCGGCCCCGCGATCGCGTAGGTCAGCGCGCTGCCGGCCAGCCCCGAGACCATGTACAGCGCGATGTAGCGGGCCCGGCCGAGCGCCGCCTCTAGCGGGCCGCCGAGCCACCACAGGCCCAGCATGTTGAACGCGATGTGCCACACCTCCTGGTGCGTGAACATCGCAGTCACCAGGCGGTACCACTCGCCGCCGGCCACGCCCTGGTCCGGGACGAAGGGCGCGGGAGGCCAGGCCCCGATCAGAACGAAGTCGGAGAGCAGCCGGTCCCACACATGGACCGCGATGAACACCGCCACGTTGATCCCGATGAGGATCTTCGTGACCAGGCGCGGATCGGCCGCGATCGTGCCGCCTGTGATCGTCCTCGGCCTGCTGGCTGCCGGGCCGTGCCCCGTACCGGAACCGCCCCGCACACAGTCCGGGCACTGGAAGCCCACCGAGGCGCTGACCATGCAGTCCGGGCAGATGGGCTTGTCGCAGCGGGCGCAGCGGATCCCGGTCTCGCGGTCAGGGTGCCGATAGCAGCGGGGCGTGCCCTGCGCGTCCTGAGGGCTCTGCGGACTGCCTGGCACCTGATCCATCGGAATCCCCTCGTACGAAACGTGCGCGGTCAACACATGGCCCCGCCCATCCTTACGGATGAGCGGGGCGTATTGGTTCCCGTCGGCCCGGTTCGCGTCAGCGGGTCTCGACGACGACCGACTCGATGACCACGTCGTTGACGGGCCGGTCCGTACGCGGGTTGGTCTGCGCGGTCGCGATGCCGTCCACGACCTTCTGGCTGGCCTCGTCGGCGACCTCGCCGAAAATCGTGTGCTTACGGGTCAGCCAGACCGTCGGCGACACCGTGATGAAGAACTGGGAGCCGTTGGTGCCCGGGCCGGCGTTCGCCATGGCCAGCAGGTACGGCCTGTCGAAGGCGAGGTCGGGGTGGAACTCGTCCTCGAACTGGTAGCCGGGGCCGCCCGTGCCGTTGCCCAGCGGGTCACCGCCCTGGATCATGAAACCGCTGATCACCCGGTGGAAGACCGTGCCGTCGTAGAGCTTGTCAGTGGACTTCTCGCCCGTCTCCGGGTTGGTCCACTCCCGCTCGCCCCGAGCGAGCTCGACGAAATTCTTGACCGTCTTGGGCGCGTGGTTCGGCAGCAGCCGGACTTCGATGTCGCCTTGGTTGGTCTTCAGGGTGGCGTAGAGCTGCTCAGCCACGATCTGCCTTCCGTTGCCTTCTGTGACGGTCCGATCCTCGCACGCCCCCGTTGACCCGTCGTCCGGCGGCAGCCGCAGAATTTCCGGCCGAGTCGCCACCGAAGAGGCGCGCCGCAGGGCGATCCGTGGCATTGTCGTCCGAAAGTTCCCATTGCACCGTATTGATCAGCTATTGCCCGGAGTGCCCCGGTACACCCAAAGGCGGCTTGTGCCCCGAATGCCCGCCCTCGCAAGCCGCACTGCCGCCGGGCAGGCATGATCCGATAAAGGGTGGAAAGGTGAAAACCTATACGCCACCGAGGAGGAGGATCCCGTGACCCGCATCGACAGCGTGCGCGCCGCGACCGGCTCGGCGAAGGACAGCGTGCTGCACGCCGCGGAAGTGGTGGCGCCCTACGCCGAGACGGCCAAGGACCGGGCCGCACTGTATGCGCAGGAAGCGCGCGTACGGCTCGCGCCCGTGATGTCGCAGGCTGCGCAGCAGACCCGCGACCAATACGACACGTACCTCGCACCGCATCTTGAACAGGCCCGCAGCCATGTGCCGCCAAAGGTCGACCAGGCCGCGCAGGGGGCTGCCGTCCGCACCCGGAAGGCAGCCCGCCAGGCCGCCGTCTACGCCAGGCCGCGGATCGAGCAGGCCGTGGCCGCCGCCCAGCCCGTCCGCGAGGAGGCGACGGCCCGCAGCGTCGCGGCGATCGCCGCCCTGCGTGGGCAGGTGTCTCCGAAGGAGATCAAGAAGCTCGTCCGCAAGCACGAACGGCGGGCGCGGGCGGGACGCGTCGCCAAGGGCTTCCTCGTCGTCGGCATCCTCGCGGGGGGTGCCTTCGCCGCCTGGAAGTGGTGGGACAAGCAGGCCAACCCGGACTGGCTGGTCGAACCGCCGGCCGCGACCGAGGTCGCGGACAGCACGCCCCTGTCGTCGGTGGACGGCAGTAAGGGCGCGCTCGACCCCGAGGTCCAGGCCAAGCAGGCCGAAGCGGAGGCGGACGCCGCCGACCGCGACGACCGCGGCTGAGCCTCCAACGAGCAGTAACGCCGTAGGGCGGGAGACCAGTGGTCTCCCGCCCTACGGCGTTCACGTGTTCTACGTGGAACCTGTGGAGCCTAGGAGATTCGAACTCCTGACATCTGCCTTGCAAAAGCAGCGCTCTACCAACTGAGCTAAGGCCCCGAAAACGACGCGGCGAACCGGAAGAAGTGCGATCCGGTGCGCATCGCAGACCAGAGTACCGGGTCACCCCCCGGATCTCGCAAAAGGATTGGGGCTCCCGGTCCACGACCACTCTCCGTAAGATGCCCCACGTGGTTCGCGGCAGCGAACCGCCGTAATTGGGGAAGCGATGGGGAGACGCAATGGACGCCGCACAGCAGGAAGCTACCGCAAGAGCCCGGGAGCTCCAGCGAAACTGGTACGGAGAGCCACTGGGGGCGCTCTTCCGTCGCCTCATCGATGATCTGGGCCTCAACCAGGCCAGGCTCGCGGGGGTTCTCGGCTTGTCCGCGCCCATGCTCTCCCAGCTGATGAGCGGTCAGCGCGCGAAGATAGGCAATCCGGCCGTCGTCCAGCGTGTCCAGCTGCTCCAGGACCTGGCGGGTCAGGTCGCCGACGGGAGCGTCAGCGCCGCCGAGGCCACTGAGCGTATGGACGAGATCAAGAAGTCACAGGGGGGCTCGGTGCTCACCAACACCGCGCAGACAACAACCAGTTCGGGCGCACCCACGGTCAAGCGCGTGGTCCGCGAGATCCAGTCGCTGCTGCGCTCCGTCTCCGCGGCCGGGGACATCATCGATGCGGCGGACACCCTCGCCCCGAGCCACCCGGAACTGGCAGAGTTCCTCCGGGTCTACGGCGCCGGGCGCACCTCCGACGCCGTAACCCACTATCAGGCGCACCAGAGCTGATCCCGGCCGAACCGTAGCGACATCGGGCCGGCCGCGAGTCCCGCGGCCGGTCCTGGGCCGCGGGACCATCCGAGAGGCCGGACGCGTCGTGACGGCCGAGGGGGGAGCGACGCACCACGATGGGTGAGGTCTTCGCCGGACGCTACGAACTGGCCGACCCGATCGGTCGCGGGGGAACGGGCGCCGTATGGCGCGCCTGGGACCACCGGCGCCGCCGATATGTGGCCGCCAAGGTCCTGCTGCAGAGCGATGCCCACACCCTGCTCCGCTTCGTGCGCGAACAGGCACTGCGGATCGACCACCCCCACGTCCTCGCCCCGGCCAGCTGGGCCGCGGACGACGACAAGGTCCTGTTCACCATGGACCTCGTCGCCGGCGGCTCTCTGGCGCATCTGATCGGCGACTACGGGCCTCTGCCACCGTCCTTCGTGTGCCTCCTCCTGGATCAGCTCCTCGCCGGCCTCACCGCGGTGCACGCGGAGGGGGTCGTGCATCGCGACATCAAGCCCGCCAACATCCTCTTGGAGGCGACCGGCACCGCCCGGCCTCATCTGCGCCTCTCGGACTTCGGCATCGCGATGCGCAAGGGCGAGCCCCGGCTCACCGAGACCGACTATGTGGTGGGAACGCCCGGTTACTTCGCCCCCGAACAGGCGATGGGCGGTGAGCCGGACTTCCCCGCAGACCTGTTCGCCGTCGGTCTCGTCGCCCTGTATCTGCTCCAGGGCGCCCGGCCGGACTCCAGGGCACTGATCGAGCACTTCACCGATCACGGCACCCCTGGCGCGCCCCAGGGGATTCCCGGCCCTCTGTGGACCGTCGTGGCCGGCCTCCTGCAGCCTGACCCGGAAGCGCGCTTCCGTACCGCGACAGGCGCCCGCAAGGCCCTCCTGGCGGCCTCCGAGCTGCTTCCCGAGCCCGGACCCGACGACGAACTGGTCGAGGTCTTCGACCAACTCGGCGCGCTCCCACCAGGGTTCGCCCCGACCGGCCCGATCACGACCTCCCGGGCGGTCGCCCCCGGTCTCATACACGACCGGACCCAGAACCATGGCTCGACCGGCCGTTCCATGACGCGGAAGCCCGCTCCGGGAGAGTCCCTGTCGGCGCTCCCACCGGAGTCCCCGACACCGGCGCCACCGCCACCGCCGTATGCCCCCGCGGTGCCGGACGTCCCACTGGCGGACTCGTCCGTCCAAGACCCCGCCACCGCCGCGCCCCAGGGTCCGGAGCCCCTCGCACCACAGACCGGCGTGCGCGGGCCCAGCGTCACACCCGGGCCCACCCCGTCCGAACCCGTCCCGCCCGGGACCGGGACGATCCCGTCGGCAACCGGCAGGCCTGGGTCCCGCGCGTCGGGAACGGTCACGCCCGGCACCAGCATGTCCGAGACCGGCAGCTTCCACCTGCCGCCGCCTCCTCCCGCGCAGCCGCCCGCACAGCCACGCGTGCAGTCCCCCGCACAGCCATTCGCGCAGACCTCTCCCCAGCGTCAGCCAATCACCCCCACCACGGCGCCTCACCACGCTCCCGAGTACACCGCCCAGCCACACCCCCACCCCACAGCACAAACCGCACCACAACCGGCACCACAACCAACGCGGCCAACCCGCCCGCACCCCCACGAGCCCTCCCCCCACACTCCGGCCACGACTCCGGCCACGCAGCGCCCCTACGCCGCTCCAGCTCCCGCACCGGCGGCCCCTCCGCCCGCCTCTATCTCTACGTACACCGCCCAGAGCGTTCAGGTTCCACTCCTCGGCCACCCGAATCCCGGCGGCGCGTCCCAGAGCCCGACGCCTCATCGGCGGGTGCGGAAACGGCGGCCGGGACCGCCCGCGAAGGTGGCGATCCCGGTGCTGTTCGTTGCCTTGGTCAGTTTCGCGGTGGGCATCTGGGCGCTGACCCAGACCTGAGAGCCCCGGCTCGCCCCACCTACCAGCCAGCAGACGCCCGCCGGCGAGCGACGTACGTCCATGCGCCGAGCCCCAGCACCAGCACGGACCCCGTGCCGATCCCGGCGATCCCGACAACTGTCATGCGGTTCGCCGGACCGGACCCGCCCTGTGCGGTCTGCCCGCCGCCGTGCCCACCCGCCGAGGGCAACGGTGAGTCCCCGCCCTGCGCGGACCCGCTCTCAGCGGCGGCCCGGTCCGCGTCAGTGACCTGGAACGGCCCCGGATCCCGCACATACGCGGGCGCCGAAGCCGCGTCCCCCCGGACCGTCAGACGGAGCGTCAGCCCGGACTCCTTGTTCCCGAAGGTCCCCTTCATCTCCGGCGTGAGGGAGACCTTCAGGTAGTACCAGCCGGCGAACCGCACGCCCGCTTCGTCCGCGCGCGACAGATAGCGGTTCTCGTAGGCGACCGGAGGCAGGGAGTCCAGGGCCGCCGCGGAGGGCTCCCCTGCGTACGAGGCGTCCTTCGAAGTGACCTGCGTCCGCGCCGGGTTGTACAGCGCCACACTGAGGGCGCTCGGCACAAAGCCCGTACGGTGCGTGTCCCCCGCCGAAGTGCCCAGCTCGGCCTCGGTGAAGAGCTGCTGTCCCCAGTCCAGCGGCACTCGGTAGAAGAGCGTCTGCCCCGGGCGGATCCGGTCCTTCCACACGCCTTGCGGCAAGCTCCGCGCGTCGTTGAAGCCCGTACCGCCCCGGCGTTCGGAAGGGATTCCGGCGGGCGGCCGCGGCGAAGCCGACGGCCAGGCCCCGGGCCCGGTGCCGGCAGGCGGCGACTTGAGCGCGGGCTCCGAGGAGACACTCAGCTCCAGGTCCCAGCGCTCCCGCGTGGAGTCAGGCGCGGTCTTGCGCGCGACGACCACGTCATACGTGCCCGCATCCTGGCAGCGCCCGCCGCCCTTCCGGACGACCCGCTCCGCGGTGGCGGCTATCGGCCTCGGGTACTCCGCGGAGCGGAACGCCGCGACCTCGGAGTCACAGCGATTGCCCTGTCGATCCTGCAGGGTCACGGAAATGCTGTCGTTGAACGCCACCTTCACGTCCGCCCCGACCTTCGGCACCGCTACCGCCGAGACATGCGTATCGGAGGATCCGTCCAGGTCGACGCGGTAGTAGCGCGTGCCGGCCGCCCCCTTCGCACCCGACCCACTGCCGAGCCCGGCGCCCTTCACCCCCGCCTCGACGGAGCTCCGATAGGTCTCCCCGGCCTTGAGCTCCGCCGCATCCGTACTGGTCACCGCACCCTGGACGGTCTTTGCGCCTTGTGCGAAGACATACGGAGCCGAGTCCCCAGCCGCCGCGGTCGCGGGCAGCACCACCACCGCGGCCGGAACGGCCACCACGCATATCGCTGCCGTGAACGCCGACACCGGCCGTCTCCGCCCGCGCAGCACCACGCGCCGCCCTCCGCGCCGACTCATCATGCGCCCCTTCGTCGCCCCCGCCCCCGCCATCGCTTCATCGCCGGACGACCATCCTGCCGCCAGGGCCCCATACACCCCACCGGCATTCACCAAAGCAAGCAAATGATTTACGTAAGCGAACAAGAAGCCCGGGGCGGCCTCATGCCCAATCTCACCCCGGACAGCACAAAGCCCCGACCGCGCATGCGATCGGGGCCCTGAAGAGACTGTCGTCGATACTCACGAACCCGTGGGTACGGAGTCAGTCGCCTCCGTCCACAGATCCTGCTCGGCGCGATCCGCCTGGATCTGGCGGTACACGAGGAGCCCGCCGATGGCGGCCAGTGCGACCAGGAGAAGCTTCTTCACCGCGCGACCTCGTCCTTCTTTGACGTAGGGGACCTCTGGCGCCCGACTATACACACCGGTCGATACCGATCAGTGATCTGCACCCGGGCCCAACTCCCGCACCCCCGCGACCAGTCGAACCGGATCACGGAGCTCCGATCACTCTTCGCAGAACGTGACATTCAGCGTGATTGACGGCCTCACGGTGCGATTGCGCCCATCCGAGTGGTGTTCATCTGAACATCGACGCGCCACGGGCGTCGGTCCCCCACTACAGAGCCCACATACACATCATGAGGAAAGTACGCAAATCGCCCAACCCGAAAGTGAGGGATCATGGCCGGCAACAAGGTCATCAAGCTGTGGACCGTCCTCATCACCGCCTTCCTCGCGGTACTGACCGCGATGGGCCTCACCTCCCCGGCCGCCGCGGCCACGCCCGTACAGCAGACGGAGGGCACCCGCAACGCGGCGGTGAGCACCCCCGCCGCTACCGCCGTCCGAGCCCCCTGGGCCTTCAAACGGTCCCTGCCTCCCACAATGAAGCAGCGCATCTGCGCCGAGGCCCACGGTTCCTCCCCCAGCTGCCGCCACCGCCCGCCGGTCGACACGGAGTCCGAGAACGAGTTCGAAGAGACCGCGGCAGGAATCAACGCTCTCCACGCGCAGCCGTAGCAACAGACGTACGTAAAGACGAAGCTCTACCAGCAGTAACAGCAGCGGCAGCGAAAGCGGCAACGGCAAGAAGGCCGGCCCTGGAGAACCGCACCAGACCCTTCGCAGTAGACCCATCGCAGCAAAAGCTCCCTCGCAAGAACAGCCGGTGAGGAAGACCGACACGTACCACCGGCAGGCACCACCGGCAGGCACACCGCAGAGAACGTCCGGCAGCACGGTTCATCGGCCCAATCCGACAGCGCCGCTCAGCAGCCAGTACGAGCACGAGCACCACAGGCCAACGCACTTCCCGCACCACGGCGACAGCTGCGCGGCACCGCAGAACCACGGCGGCGGCACCAGGCAGCGCTTCACCAGCGCAGCCACGCCCCGAACCTGCCCGCCGCACTCCAGATCCGGATCCAGGTCCAGACGGCACCGAACGGCAGGCAAAGCGCCCACCGCGCCATCGATGGACCGCGCTCCCGCGCCCTCGACCTTTCACGACCCCGGCCACCACAGGCTGAGGGTCTTCTCGGCGTGTGCCCTGCTCACCACATCGGGGAGTACCGGCGTCAGCCTCGTACGCGGCGAGCAGATCGAACTGCCGCCACCGCCCGAGATCGACGGACGGCTGAACACCCTCACTGTCACGGGCGGCATCCATGCCCGGGGACGAGCATCCGACGCGGTCCGCACCGGCAGTAGCGGTCCAGAGCTGTCAGGGATCGAGCTCGGCGCCGCCGACGGCCAGTCCGTCAGTCGCCGCGCCGCGTAGTGACCGTCAGCAAGTCAAGAAAAACGCCAAAACGAAGAGAGGGCCTCTCCCACCAGGGGAGAGGCCCTCTCTTCATGTACTGCTTCTGTGGGGCTAACAGGATTTGAACCTGTGGCCTCATCCTTATCAGGGATGCGCTCTAACCAACTGAGCTATAGCCCCGCCGCGCTTTGCGGTGTGTGTCCCGCGCGCCGACCTCTGAAGATTAGCGCACGACCCGGCCAGTCCCAAAATCGATACCTGGGACCCCGCCCCATCGGCCAAAAGGCCTGTGGAGCGCACCCCGTCAGGGAATGCACTCCACAGGTGTCACGGCGACCGAAGCGGCTGCCGCTCGGCTGCCGAACGGCAGCTACTCGTCCTCGGCGAGGGTCAGCTCGACGCCGCCCACGAAACCCGCGGAGAGGTTGTAGATGAACGCGCCGAGTGTGGCCAGCGCCGTCGCGAGGACGACGTCGATGACCGCGATGATCGACGTGAAGATCAGGACGCGCGGCAGCGACAGGAACGACTGAAGGTCGAAGCCATTGGACTCGTTCGAACCCGTGGCCTCGGAGATCGTGCCGCCGACGGTCGAGAAGACGCCCATGGCGTCCATGACCATCCACAGCACCGCGGCCGCGACGATGGTGCAGATACCGAGCGCGATGGAGAGCAGGAAGCTGACCTTCATCACCGACCACGGATCGGCCTTGGCGACCCTCAGTCGCGCCTTGCGCGTACGAGGCGTCGTGCGGGCCCCCGTGCGCGGCCTGCGGACCGCTCCGGCCGGCGGGGCCGCCTGGTAGGCCTGCGGCGGGTGGTACGGCTGCGAGGACTGCGGGGGCTGCTGCCGCTCCCCGGGCAGCGCCCCGTCCGTGCCGGCCGCGTACTGCTGCGTCTGCGGACCTCGGGTGTCCGTCACAGTTCCCCCCTGGGATCCCTGAGACTCGTGCGAGTCGTTCGACTCAGTGGCGGGGCCACGGCCGCCGTCCGTTTCCGTACCGGTCGATCCGGCGCCCGTGGCTCCGCTCACGATGACTCACTCCTCGCGCTACTCGGCCGTGGACTCCGTGCCCTCGTCCGTTTCGACAGCCGTCTCGACCTCGACGTTCTCGTCGACGATGACGTCACCGTCGACCTCCTCCGCCTCGCGACCGGCCTCGGCGTTACGAGCGATACCGACCACGGCATCGCGCTTGCCCAGGTTGATCAGTTGGACGCCCATGGTGTCACGGCCCGTCTCCCTGACCTCGTTGACTCGCGTACGAATCACACCGCCGGACAGCGTGATGGCGAGGATCTCGTCGGTCTCCTCGGTCACCAGCGCGCCGACGAGCGATCCGCGGTCCTCCACGATCTTGGCGGCCTTGATACCGAGGCCACCGCGACCCTGGACGCGGTACTCGTCGACGGCGGTCCGCTTCGCGTACCCGCCGTCGGTGGCGGTGAACACGAACGTACCCGGCCGGACGACATTCATCGAGAGCAGCTGGTCGCCCTCGCGGAAACTCATGCCCTTCACACCGGATGTGGCGCGGCCCATCGGGCGCAGCGCGTCGTCCGTTGCAGTGAAGCGGATGGACTGCGCCTTCTTGCTGATGAGCAGCAGGTCGTCCTCGGCGGAGACTAGCTCGGCGCCGATCAGCTCGTCGTCGGAGCCGTCCTCCGTCTCGCGGAGGTTGATGGCGATGACGCCGCCCGAGCGGGGCGAGTCGTAGTCCTTGAGAGGGGTCTTCTTTACGAGGCCGCCCTTTGTGGCGAGGACCAGGTAGGGGGCCGCCTCGTAGTCGCGGATCGCGAGGATCTCGGCGATCGCCTCGTCCGGCTGGAAGGCCAGCAGGTTGGCCACGTGCTGGCCGCGCGCGTCACGGCCGGCGTCCGGGAGCTCGTACGCCTTCGCACGGTAGACGCGGCCCTTGTTCGTGAAGAACAGCAGCCAGTGGTGCGTCGTCGACACGAAGAAGTGGTCGACGATGTCGTCTTCCTTGAGCTTCGTGCCGCGAACGCCCTTGCCGCCGCGCTTCTGCGAGCGGTAGTCGACGGTCTTGGTGCGCTTGACGTAGCCGCCGCGCGTGATGGTGACGACGATGTCCTCTTCGGCGATCAGGTCCTCAATGGACATGTCGCCGTCGAAAGGCACCAGCTTGGAGCGTCGGTCGTCGCCGAACTTCTCGACGATCGCCGCGAGTTCCTGGCTGATGATCTGGCGCTGGCGCTCCGGCGAGGCCAGGATGGCGTTGTACTCGTTGATCTTGAGCTGCAGTTCGTCGTGCTCGGCGACGATCTTCTGGCGCTCCAGGGCGGCCAGCCGGCGCAGCTGCATCTCGAGGATCGCGTTGGCCTGGATCTCGTCGATCTCCAGGAGGCCCATCAGGCCCTCGCGGGCGATCTCGACGGTGTCACTGCGCCGGATGAGCGCGATGACCTCGTCGATGGCGTCCAGGGCCTTCAGGAGGCCGCGCAGGATGTGGGCGCGCTCTTCGGCCTTGCGCAGGCGGAACTTCGTACGGCGGACGATGACCTCGACCTGGTGGCTCACCCAGTGACGGATGAAGGCGTCCAGGGAGAGGGTGCGCGGCACGCCGTCGACGAGCGCCAGCATGTTGGCGCCGAAGTTCGTCTGGAGGTCGGTGTGCTTGTAGAGGTTGTTCAGGACGACCTTGGCGACAGCGTCGCGCTTCAGGACGATGACGAGGCGCTGGCCGGTGCGCGACGAGGTCTCGTCGCGGACGTCGGCGATGCCGCCGACGCGGCCGTCCTTCACGAGGTCGGCGATCTTCTGCGCGAGGTTGTCCGGGTTGACCTGGTATGGGAGCTCGGTGACCACCAGGCACTGGCGGTTCTGGATCTCCTCGACCTCGACGATCGCGCGCATCGTGATGGAGCCACGGCCCGTGCGGTACGCCTCCTCGATGCCCTTGCGGCCCACGACCAGGGCGCCGGTCGGGAAGTCCGGGCCCTTGATGCGCTCGATGAGCGCGTCCAGGAGCTCCTCGTGCGAGGCCTCCGGGTTCTCCAGGTACCACTGGGCGCCGGAGGCGACCTCGCGCAGGTTGTGCGGCGGGATGTTGGTGGCCATGCCGACCGCGATGCCCGCGGAGCCGTTGATCAGCAGGTTCGGGAAGCGGGCCGGCAGGACGGTCGGCTCCTGGGAGCGGCCGTCGTAGTTGTCCGTGAAGTCGACGGTCTCCTCGTCGATGTCACGGACCATCTCCATGGACAGCGGCGCCATCTTGCACTCGGTGTAGCGCATGGCGGCGGCGGGGTCGTTGCCCGGGGAGCCGAAGTTTCCGTTCGAGTCCACCAGCGGCATACGCATCGACCACGGCTGGGCCAGGCGGACCAGGGCGTCGTAGATCGAGGAGTCGCCGTGCGGGTGGTAGTTGCCCATGACGTCGCCGACGACGCGGGCGCACTTGTAGAAGCCCTTCTCGGGCCGGTAGCCGCCGTCGTACATCGCGTACAGGACGCGGCGGTGGACGGGCTTGAGGCCGTCCCGTACGTCGGGCAGGGCGCGCGACACGATGACGGACATCGCGTAGTCGAGGTACGAGCGCTGCATCTCGGTCTCGAGCCCGACGGGCTCGATGCGCTGAGCGCCCTCCTCGGGCACCGTTTCGACGCTGACGCTGATCTCGACGCCTTCTTCAGGCGTGGGGGGAGTGTTCTCGTCGGTCATTGCTGGTGAAGATCCTTTCTGATGCGGTCAGCTGAGACCGACTCAGATGTCGAGGAAGCGGACGTCCTTGGCGTTGCGCTGGATGAACGAGCGGCGTGCCTCGACGTCCTCGCCCATCAGGACGGAGAACAGGTCGTCCGCCTGGGCGGCGTCGTCGAGGGTGACCTGGCCGAGCACGCGGTGCTCGATGTCCATCGTGGTGATGCGCAGCTCCTCGGCGTTCATCTCGCCGAGACCCTTGAAGCGCTGGATCGAGTCCTCGCGGATCCGCTTGCCCTGCTGGCGGCCGAGCTCGGTCAGGGCGTCGCGCTCACGGTCCGAGTACGCGTACTCGAAGTCCTCACGACCCCACTTGATCTTGTAGAGCGGCGGGCGCGAGAGGAACACGTAGCCGGCCTCGACGAGGGGCCGCATGAAGCGGAACAGGAAGGTCAGCAGCAGGGTGTTGATGTGCTGGCCGTCGACGTCGGCGTCCGCCATCAGAATGATCTTGTGATAGCGGAGCTTCTCGATGTCGAAGTCCTCGTGGACTCCGGTGCCGAAGGCGGAGATCAGCGCCTGGATCTCCTGGTTCTGCAGGATCTTGTCGATCCGCGCCTTCTCGACGTTAAGGATCTTGCCTCGGATGGGCAGGATGGCCTGGTACTGCGGGTTACGGCCGGACTTGGCCGAGCCGCCGGCGGAGTCACCCTCGACGATGAAGATCTCGCACTTGGTGGGATCGTTCGACTGGCAGTCGGAGAGCTTGCCCGGCAGGGACGCCGACTCCAGCAGGCCCTTGCGGCGGGTGAGGTCGCGGGCCTTGCGGGCCGCCACGCGCGCGGTGGCCGCCTGGATGCCCTTGCGGATGATGTCCGCGGCCTCGACGGGGTTACGGTCCAGCCAGTCGTTCAGGTGCTCGTAGACCACCTTCTGGACGAAGGTCTTCACCTCGGTGTTGCCCAGCTTGGTCTTGGTCTGGCCCTCGAACTGCGGCTCGCTCAGCTTCACCGAGATGATCGCCGTCAGACCCTCGCGGATGTCGTCACCCGTGAGGTTGTCGTCCTTCTCGCGAAGCAGCTTCTTGTCGCGCGCGTACTTGTTGATCAGCGAGGTCAGCGCGGCACGGAAGCCCTCTTCGTGGGTACCGCCCTCGTGCGTGTGGATGATGTTGGCGAAGGAGTACACGCCCTCCGTGTAACTGCTGTTCCACTGCATCGCGACCTCGAGGGACAGGAGCTTGTCCTTGTCCTCGGCCTCCAGGTCGATGACGGAGGGGTGCACCACGTCTCCCTTGCGGGAGTTGAGGTACTTCACGAAGTCGACGATGCCGCCCTCGTAGTGGTACTCGACGGCCTTGACCTCGGGCTTCTCGTCGGCGCCCGCCTCGTCCGCCCCGGCGACGGCCTTCGCCGACTCACGCTCGTCGGTGAGTTTGATCCTCAAACCCTTGTTGAGGAACGCCATCTCCTGGAACCGCCGCGACAGCGTCTCGAAGGAGTAGTCGGTGGTCTCGAAGATGTCCGGGTCGGCCCAGAAGGTGACCGACGTGCCGTGCTCGTCCGTGGCCTCGTGCTGCGCGAGCGGTGCCGTGGGGACGCCCAGCTTGTAGTCCTGGGTCCAGCGGTGTCCGTCGGTCTTGACCTCGACGGCGACCTTCATGGACAGCGCGTTGACGACGGAGACGCCCACGCCGTGCAAACCGCCGGAGACCGCGTAGCCGCCGCCGCCGAACTTGCCGCCCGCGTGCAGCACGGTCAGCACGACCTCGAGGGCGGGCTTGCCCTCGGACGGGACGATGCCCACCGGGATGCCGCGGCCGTTGTCCACGACGCGCACACCGCCGTCCTGCAGGATCGTCACGTCGATCGTGTCCGCGTGGCCGGCCAGCGCCTCGTCGACGGAGTTGTCGACGACCTCCTGCACCAAGTGGTGCAGCCCGCGCTCACCGGTCGAGCCGATGTACATGCCGGGCCGCTTGCGGACCGCGTCCAGACCCTCGAGGACTGTGATGGCGCTGGCGTCGTAGGCCGAGGTCACCTCGCCGGAGGACTGATTGGCCTCCGCCGGGGCCTGGCCGACGGCGTCGGCGGCAGTGGACGGGATGTTCTCGTTGGGGTTGCCGGAATCGGCCACGAAGCGCCCTTTCTGGCACAGCACAAGCCAAACTCCCGGCGGTGGCCGGAGCGGCTGCGTCGTTCAGCGATAGTCAGCGTTGCTCGGTGTGTCCCACAAGTGGGGCGGGATTAGCTCTCAGTCTACCGGTAGCGCCGACAGTGATGGGGGTTTGCCGGTACCTGAGTCCGCATGTGCCGCCCTGAACCGGCCTCTGCCGACTCCCCATATGCGTCCCGGGGCTCCAAGAGGCTCACAGCGGCACTCAGCGCTTCCGGGCGTCAACCGGGTGTCAACCCCCGGCCGGCGGCTCCCCCGAATCACCCGTAGGTGTCGCCGGGACCCTTGCTTCCTGGGGCGCGCAGGGGGCCGAAGCGGCGTGCGGGAGCGTTGGGCCCAAGGATCTTCAGAAGCCGTACGGTGCCGTGCCCGAGGTCCTCGTTGAGCCGCGCCACCAGCGTCGGAGCCAGGTAACGCAGCTGCATCGCCCAGGCCGTCGAGTCGCACTGGACGGTCAGGACACGCTCGTCCTCGTCGTACTTCAGGGGCTCGGAGTGCTTGGCGAGGTCCTCGCCCACGATCTCCGGCCAGCGGCCCATGACACCGCCGACAGCGGCCGGCGCCTCCCAGCCGCGCTCGGTGATCAGCCGGTTGATGGCCGCGCCGAACGCGACCGGGTCGCGGCCGTCGGCGCGCGCCCCGGACCTCAGTCCGCCGCCTCGCCGGGCCTGCTTCTTCTGCTGGTCGGCCACTCCACGCGCGCGTGCCTGCTCCTTCGCGGCGCGCAGGGCCACGCGCGCGAGATCGACGCCGGACGGCTCGGGGGTCTGGGGTGCTTCGCCTGATGTGTTCTCGGTCATCCCCGCTCCACCGTTCCTTCGGACACCGCGTACCGCGTGCCCGCCAGGACGCCCGGCACGTCGTCGTCCACCGCGGCCGTCACCAGGACCTGCTCGCCGGGGGCGACCAGCTCGGCGAGACGCTCCCTGCGCCGCGCGTCGAGCTCCGCGAAGACGTCGTCGAGCACGAGCACCGGCTCGTTCCCCTCGGCCCGCAGCAGGTCGTACGAGGCCAGGCGCAGAGCAAGCGCGTACGACCAGGACTCGCCGTGGCTGGCGTACCCCTTCGCCGGCAGCTGGCCGAGCTTGAGGATCAGGTCGTCGCGGTGCGGTCCGACGAGGGTGACGCCCCGCTCGATCTCCTGTTTGCGGGCCGCTTCGAGGGCGGCCATAAGCTGCTCGTAGAGCTCTTCGCGCGCGTGGCCGTCGATTTCGGGCGAGGACGGCTTGTAGTCGAGGGCGAGCGGGCCGCCGCCGGGCGCCAGCTGCTCGTACGCCTTGTCGGCGAGCGGCTGAAGCATGGCGATCAGGTCGAACCGCTGCGCGAGCAGCTCGGCGCCCACGCGCGCGAGGTGCTGGTCCCACACGTCGAGGGTCGACAGGTCCATTGACCGGCCGCCGTGCCTGCGGGCGAGCGCGGCCGACTTGAGGAGCGTGTTGCGCTGCTTGAGTACGCGGTCGTAGTCGGACCGCACGCCAGCCATGCGCGGGGAGCGGGCGGTGATCAGTTCGTCGAGGAAGCGGCGGCGCTCGCCGGGGTCGCCCTTGACGAGCGCGAGGTCCTCCGGCGCGAACAGGACCGTGCGCACGATGCCGAGCACGTCACGCGGTCTGACCTGCGAGGATCGGTTGATCCTGGCGCGGTTCGCCTTGCCCGGGTTGAGCTCGAGCTCGATGAGCTGCTGGCGCTCGCCCTGCCGGACCGCGGCCCGGATGACGGCGCGCTCGGCGCCCATGCGCACCAGCGGCGCGTCTGAGGAGACCCGGTGGCTGCCGAGGGTGGCGAGATAGCCGACGGCCTCGACGAGGTTGGTCTTGCCCTGTCCGTTCGGACCCACGAACGCGGTGACGCCCGGATCGAGAGGGACCTCGACCCGGGCGTACGAGCGGAAGTCGGCCAGCGACAGATGCGTCACATGCATGGTCGTTCGCCGACCTCCCCCAAGGTGTGGAGCGGGTGTGGATTACTTCGTCGTGGAGCTTCGTGGACGCTATGTGGGTTTGCTCTGTGGATTAACTCTTCTCGACTGCATGGCCGCCGAACTGGTTACGCAGGGCGGCGATCATCTTCATCTGCGGCGAGTCGTCCTGGCGCGAGGCGAAGCGCGCGAAGAGGGACGCGGTGATCGCGGGCAGCGGCACCGCGTTGTCGATGGCCGCCTCGACGGTCCAGCGGCCCTCACCGGAGTCGGCGGCGAAGCCGCGCAGCTTGTCCAGGTGCTCGTCGTCGTCCAGCGCGTTGACCGCCAGGTCGAGCAGCCAGGAACGGATGACCGTGCCCTCCTGCCACGAGCGGAAGACCTCACGCACGTCGGTGACGGAGTCGACCTTCTCCAGGAGCTCCCAGCCCTCGGCGTAGGCCTGCATCATGGCGTACTCGATGCCGTTGTGAACCATCTTCGCGAAGTGACCCGCGCCGACCTTGCCCGCGTGGACGGCGCCGAACTCGCCCTCCGGCTTGAGGGCGTCGAAGATCGGCTGGACCTTGGCGACGTTCTCCTTGGTGCCGCCGTACATCAGCGCGTAGCCGTTCTCCAGGCCCCAGACGCCACCGGAGACGCCGCAGTCGACGAAGCCGATGTCCTTGATGCCCAGCTCGACGGCGTGCTTCTCGTCGTCGGTCCAGCGCGAGTTGCCGCCGTCCACCACGACGTCGCCGGGCGAGAGGAGGTCCGCGAGCTCGTCGACGGTGGCCTGGGTCGGGCCGCCGGCGGGGACCATCACCCACACCACACGCGGGGCCTTGAGCTTGTCCACAAGCTCCCCGAGGCTGTGGACATCTGCGAGGTCCGGATTGCGGTCGTATCCGATGACGGTGTGGCCTGCGCGGCGGATGCGCTCGCGCATGTTGCCGCCCATCTTGCCGAGACCG
This sequence comes from Streptomyces sp. DS1-CR2, assembly GCF_055760475.1. Lineage (NCBI taxonomy): Bacteria > Bacillati > Actinomycetota > Actinomycetes > Kitasatosporales > Streptomycetaceae > Streptomyces > Streptomyces sp. DS1-CR2. The sequence goes on along the minus strand of NZ_CM147085.1, from coordinate 4,567,404 downwards.
ACGAGACCGAGCTCCATCAGGTGGTTCCTTAAGTTGCGACGGGGCGTGAGGTGGTGCGTGAGGCACTCCCGCACCTGTGTTCCGAGCCTAAACCTGGGGGTACCACCCACGCCTTTCGGGCAGAGGGGGAGCTCACGCACACCTGTGGGCATAGCCGCTCAGGCGAACGCCCGGCGGCCATGCCCTGTGGAGCGTCAGCCCGACAGCCGCACCGGCATGATCAGGTACTTGTACGCGTCGTCCGCCTCGGCGTCCACCGCGGGCCTGCCGCTGAGCAGTGCCGGCTTCGTGGAGGTCGTGAAGGAGAGCTGGGCGACCGGGGAGTCGATCGCGCTCAGACCGTCCAGCAGGAACGTCGGGTTGAAGGCGATCGAGATGTCGTCGCCGTCGAGCTGGGCGTCGACCCTTTCCACAGCCTGTGCGTCGTCGCTGGAGCCGGCCTCCAAGATCAGCACGCCCTGCTCGAAGCTGAGCCGCACCGGGGTGTTCCGCTCGGCGACGAGGGCCACACGCTTGACGGCCTCCACGAAGGGGGCGGTCTCGATGACGGCCACGGAGTTGAACTCCGTCGGGAACAGGGTGCGGTACTTCGGCAGATCGCCCTCGAGCAGACGTGTCGTCGTACGGCGGCCGGCGCCCTCGAAGCCGATGAGACCCTCACCGGCGCCGGAGCCTGACAGAGCCAGGGTGACCGTGTCACCGCTCGTGAGCGCCTTGGCGGTGTCCAGGAGCGTCTTGGCGGGCACCAGGGCGACCGCGGACGCCTCGGGGTCCTCCGGCTTCCACAGGAACTCGCGGACCGCGAAGCGGTAGCGGTCGGTGGACGCCAGAGTGACCGTGTCGCCCTCGATCTCGATGCGCACACCCGTGAGCACCGGCAGGGTGTCGTCACGGCCGGCGGCGATGGCCACCTGGGCCGCGGCGGAGGCGAAGACCTCACCGGGGACGGTGCCCGTCGCGGTCGGCATCTGCGGCAGCGCCGGGTACTCCTCCACAGGCAGGGTGTGGAGTGTGAACCGCGAGGAGCCGCAGACCACGGTCGCTCGTACACCGTCTGTGGAAATCTCCACCGGACGGTTCGGCAGGGCACGGCAGATGTCTGCCAGGAGCCGGCCGGAGACGAGGACGGTGCCCTCCTCGTCGATCTCCGCGTCGACCGAGACCCGCGCCGAGACCTCGTAGTCGAAGCTCGACAGGCTCAGTGCGCCGTCCTCGGCCTTCAGGAGAAGGCCCGCGAGGACCGGCGCAGGCGGTCGGGCCGGGAGGCTGCGCGCCGCCCAGGCCACTGCCTCCGCGAGTACATCGCGTTCCACCCGGATCTTCACCGTAAGCCGCCTCCTGCTGTTGCTGGCTGCTCTCGCCCTGCGTTGGTCTTCGGTCTTCGTCGTGTGACTCGGTGTCGCTCAGCCGCCACATGGGAAGGACACCGGGGAACAGTCTGACGTACGGCGCTGACAGTCGTTGCCGCTCGCGGTCAAGTCGTGCCGACCCGCTGTCGGGCACCGGACCCCAAGTTGTGCACAGCCCCCACTTCGATCCTGATTCCCAGCTCTCTCTAGTTGGGAGTAGTAGTAGGGGCTGTGGAAACCGTGGATAACTGCCTTTTCGCAGGTCAGAGTCGGTTTTTTGTCCACCGAGCCTGTGGGCGCGAGCGGTGGACAACCGGGGTTCTCTGTGGACGAGGAAAAGTTCTGCACACCCGATGCACAGGCCGGGGCCACTTCTCCCCAGGGCTGTCCCCAGCTTTCTTCCGGTTCCCCACAGACCAACCACACCCCTTGATGTGACGCCTTTCACTCGGCACGGTGATTTCGCGCGCTGTGTTGCCGAACAGTGGACAGCTGTGTGGAGAAGCCGCTCCCAGCTGTGCACAAGGGCCTCTGACCTGTGGGTCGACGGTGGACAACGAAATACACATCCTGTGGAGGAAGATCTTGTCCACAGCCTGTGGAGATCTTTTGTCCACGAATCCACAGCCATCTGACCTGGTCTGATGGTCATCCAGCGAGGGGCCCTGTGGACACAGTCTGGACAACTTGGCAGTCCCCAGGGTGTGGACGCAAGAAAGTCCGCACATCTGTGGAGAACACCCGTAACCAGGGACGAGAATCGAACAACGCGTCCGGCCGCGCCGTCCCGCAGCAACGAAGAAGGGCGCCCCAGGAGCTGTCCCGGGGCGCCCTTCGACGGCGTACGGAGAGTCTGACGGCTGCTGTCAGCCGTTCTTGATGCGGTTGGTGAGCTCGGTGACCTGGTTGTAGATGGACCGCCGCTCGGCCATCAACGCCCGGATCTTGCGGTCCGCGTGCATGACCGTCGTGTGGTCGCGGCCGCCGAACTGCGCACCGATCTTCGGCAGGGACAGGTCGGTGAGCTCACGGCACAGGTACATCGCGATCTGGCGTGCCGTCACCAGGACGCGGCTGCGCGACGATCCGCACAGGTCCTCCACCGTCAGGCCGAAGTAGTCGGCCGTCGCCGCCATGATCGCCGTCGCAGTGATCTCGGGGGCCGAGTCCTCGCCGCCGGGGATCAGGTCCTTGAGGACGATCTCCGTCAGACCGAGGTCCACCGGCTGCCGGTTCAGCGACGCGAAGGCCGTGACCCGGATCAGCGCCCCCTCCAGCTCGCGGATGTTGCGCGAGATGCGGGACGCGATGAACTCGAGGACCTCCGGCGGAGCGTTCAGCTGCTCCTGCACCGCCTTCTTACGAAGGATGGCGATACGGGTCTCAAGCTCGGGCGGCTGGACGTCGGTGATCAGACCCCACTCGAAGCGGTTGCGCAGCCGGTCCTCCAGGGTCACCAGCTGCTTGGGCGGCCGGTCACTGGAGAGCACGATCTGCTTGTTCGCGTTGTGGAGCGTGTTGAAGGTGTGGAAGAACTCCTCCTGCGTCGACTCCTTGTCCGCGAGGAACTGGATGTCGTCGACAAGAAGGATGTCCATCTCGCGGTACCGCTTGCGGAAGCTGTCGCCCTTGCCGTCGCGGATCGAGTTGATGAACTCGTTCGTGAACTCCTCCGAGCTCACGTAGCGCACGCGCGTGCCTGGGTACAGGCTGCGCGCGTAGTGCCCGATCGCGTGCAGCAGGTGGGTCTTGCCGAGCCCCGACTCCCCATAGATGAAGAGGGGGTTGTACGCCTTCGCCGGCGCCTCGGCGACGGCGACCGCGGCCGCGTGGGCGAAACGGTTCGAGGCACCAATGACGAAGGTGTCGAACAGGTACTTGGGGTTCAGTCGCGCGGTCGGCTCACCAGGACCCGTCGCCGGCGCGGGCTGCGCGGCGAGCGGTCCGGGGGCGCCACTGGGGACACCGCGTCCGCGGCCACCGTCCTGCCCGGGACGGCCGCCCATCGGACCGTCGTTGAGGTCGCGGCGCTCGTGCCGGCCGTGCCGCCCCTGACGGTCGGACATCTGCTGCTCGTACGACGACCGCTCGGACTGCTGCTCATATCCGGAGCGTTCGACCTGCTGGTCGTAACCATTGCGGTCCGGCTGCTGGTCGTAGGGCGACCGCTCCTGCTGCTCATAGGGAGAGCGTTCCTGCTGCTGTTCGTAAGGGGAGCGCTCGTTCTGCTGCTCGTAGGGGGAGCGTTCCTGCTGCCGGTAGTCGTGCTGCGGCTGCTGGGGCGGGTTCGCGTACGGGTCGCGCTCGGGGAAGCCGAGCCGCGGCTGCTGCCAGCTGTACTCGTCCTGCGACCGCGGCCAGGCGCCCGGTTCCGGACGCTGATAGTCCGGGTACGCGGGGCGGGCGGTCGGCAGCTGGTCGGCGCGGGCGCCCTGGGACTGATCACCGCGGGGGCCCTGCGCGTGGTCGTCCGCCCGGCGGCCGTACGGGTCGTACGGCTCATGGGCCTGGTTCTGGCCCTGGCTCTGGGCCGGCGGCAGGTCGGGCTCTTCGTAGCGGTGCTGCGGTACGGGGGGAGCGGACGGGACGGGCTGTTCACCGACGGAGTCGTCGACCGTGATCGCGATCCGGATCGGCCGGCCGCACTCGCGGCTCAGCGTCTCGGCTACGACCGGCGCGAGCCGCCCTTCGAGTACGCCCTTCGCGAACTCGTTCGGAACGGCGAGCAGCGCGGTGTCCGCGACCAGCGCGAGAGGCTGGCAGCGCCGGATCCAGTGTTCGTCCTTCGTCTCGACGCCCTGCCCACGGCCCTCCCCGAGGAGCTGCTCCAGAACTCGTGGCCACACTGCGGCAAGATCGGCAGGTACGTCAGCCACAGGGCACGCTCTCTCGCAGGTCCCACGAAGGTGTGGTTCTGGGACGGGTCGGAAGAAAATCGGGGTGGGGCGGTGAGAAGGGAACGAATCGGAGTTCAGCCACGGTAGTCAGGGCAACCGTTGCGGTACAAGTTGTTGTCCACAGGCTGTGCACAGTGTCCCTCACCCGATGGCGGTTTGACCGGATGGCTCAGCCGCGCGTACCGTGACCAGGTCGAGTTGTCGATGGCTGCTGCCGCCTGCCTCCGATGGGCAAAGATCACGATCTGTGATTGTGAAGCGGTGCACTCGGTGCGTATACGCGAGCTTCTCGTGGGCGCACGGTGACAGCCAGGCGATGTCCCGCCACCACACAATCATTTCTGGAGCCCCCGAGTGAGCAAGCGCACCTTCCAGCCGAACAACCGTCGTCGCGCCAAGACCCACGGCTTCCGCCTGCGGATGCGCACCCGTGCCGGCCGCGCGATTCTCGCGAACCGCCGTGGCAAGGGTCGCGCCAGCCTGTCCGCCTGATCGCGTACAGGTCATGACGTGCTGCCTACCGAGAATCGGCTGAGGCGGCGCGAAGACTTCGCGACCGCGGTACGCCGAGGACGCCGGGCTGGTCGCCCGCTCCTTGTCGTCCATCTACGTAGCGGTGCAACGGACCCGCACGCGCCTGGGGAGAGCGTTCCCCCGACGCGTGCGGGTTTCGTCGTGAGCAAGGCAGTCGGTGGAGCTGTCGTACGTAACGCGGTGAAGCGCAGACTTCGCCACCTCATGCGCGACCGACTCGCACTGTTGTCCCCCGGTAGCCTGGTAGTCGTACGTGCGTTGCCCGGCGCGGGTGACGCCGACCATGCACAGCTGGCCCGAGACCTGGATGCCGCCCTTCAGCGGCTGCTGGGAGGGGGCGCGCGATGAAATACCCGCTGCTTGCCTTGATCAAGCTCTACCAGTGGACCATCAGCCCTCTGCTGGGGCCTGTGTGCAAGTACTACCCGTCGTGTTCCCACTACGGCTTCACAGCGATCGACCGCCATGGTGCGATCAAGGGAACAGCTCTCACCGCCTGGCGCATCCTCCGGTGCAATCCGTGGTCGCTCGGCGGTGTCGACCACGTTCCGCCGCGTAAGCGTCCGCGGTGGCACGAAATGCTGCGTAACGCCTGGCGCGAACGCAAGGGCGGGCCTTCCGCCGCCGGCGCGCCTTCAGAGTGTGGCCACACCAGCCCCTCGAGCCCCGCCGCCGAGACCCCGTCCCATGCTCAAGGAGCCTGATTAGTGGACACGATTGCCGGTTTTTTCAGTTTCATCACGACACCCGTTTCGTGGGTCATCGTCCAGTTCCACTCGTTGTACGGGGCGATCTTCGGCCCGGACACGGGCTGGGCCTGGGGCCTGTCCATCGTGTCCCTGGTGATCCTGATCCGTATCTGCCTGATCCCGCTCTTTGTGAAGCAGATCAAGGCCACTCGGGCGATGCAGACGCTGCAGCCCGAGATGAAGAAGATCCAGGAGCGCTACAAGAACGACAAGCAGCGCCAGTCCGAAGAGATGATGAAGCTGTACAAGGAGACGGGTACCAACCCGCTCTCCTCGTGCCTTCCCATCCTGGCGCAGTCCCCGTTCTTCTTTGCCCTGTACCACGTGCTCAACGGCATCGCGACGGGCACCACGATCGGTGTCATCGACGACAACCTGCTGGCGAGCGCGCGTAAGGCGCACATCTTCGGCGCCCCGCTCGCGGCCAAGTTCACCGACTCCGCGGACAAGGTCGCCTCGCTCGGCGCCACGCTGACCGACGTCCGCGTCGTCACCGCGATCATGATCGTCCTGATGTCGGCGTCGCAGTTCTACACGCAGCGCCAGCTGATGACGAAGAACGTCGACATGACGGTCAAGACGCCGTTCATGCAGCAGCAGAAGATGCTGATGTACGTCTTCCCGGTCATGTTCGCCGTCTTCGGCATCAACTTCCCGGTCGGTGTTCTCGTCTACTGGCTGACCACCAACGTGTGGACCATGGGCCAGCAGATGTACGTCATCCGCCAGAACCCGACCCCGGGCAGCAAGGCCCAGGCCGCTCACCTGGAGCGCCTGCTCAAGCACGTCACGCACGCCGAGAAGACCCGCAACCGTCGGGAGCGCGGCATCGTGAAGGCGATCGTCGCCAAGGGCCGCGACCGCAACGAGTTCGAGCGCAAGTTCATCAACGGCCTGACCAAGGTCAACCTCGCCGCCCAGGCCGACGGAACGGTCATCAAGAGCGCGGCCGGCACCCTGACCGAGGACGAGGACGGGACTCAGACGACGGGCGGTACGCCGAAGCGCCAGCAGCCCAAGCGCCAGTCCAAGTCGCAGCGCCAGCACGGCACCGCCCAGGGCAGTGCCAAGGGCGAGTCCGACGAGCCGGAGCCCACGTCCCTCGAGAAGAAGGACGAGGCGGAAGGCGCCAAGCCCGAGGCCAAGCCGGCCGGTGGCAAGCCCGCTTCCGGCACCCCTGCCCGCAGCAAAGCCAAGTCCGGACAGCGCAAGGGCCCGCAGCGGCCCAAGTCCCCGTCCAAGAAGTAAGAAGGAGTCCATCCCGTGACGGAAGGCACCACCTCCGCCGCTCCTGAGGGCAGCGACACCCTGACTCGCCTCGAGCAGGAAGGCGAGATCGCGGCGGACTACCTCGAGGGTCTGCTGGACATCGCCGACCTCGACGGCGACATCGACATGGACGTCGAGGCCGACCGCGCCGCCGTCTCGATCGTCAGCGACGCGTCCACCCGCGACCTGCAGAAGCTGGTCGGCCGCGACGGTGAGGTCCTTGAGGCCCTCCAGGAGCTGACCCGCCTGGCGGTCCACCGGGAGACCGGGGACCGCAGCCGCCTCATGCTGGACATCGCCGGTTACCGCGCGAAGAAGCGTGCGGAACTCTCCGAGCTGGGCGCCAAGGCCGCGGCCGAGGTGAAGAGCAACGGCGAGCCGGTCAAGCTCGACCCGATGTCGCCCTTCGAGCGCAAGGTCGTCCACGACGCGGTCAAGGCCGCCGGCCTGCGCAGCGAGTCCGAGGGCGAGGAGCCACAGCGCTTCGTCGTCGTGCTCCCTGCCTGAGCGGTACGTCGCTCTACGGCCCCGTCTGTTCGCAGGCGGGGCCGATCTTTGTCAGCCTGATAGTCAGCCACCCAACGCGGTAGCGCGGTACGGAAGGACGGTCCACGTGACGGAGGCAGCAGAGCTTCCCCCGGCTCCTGAACAGGCCCGAGCGGTATTCGGCGAGCGTTACGCGGACGCGGTCCGGTACGCGGAGCTCCTGGCCGACGCGGGGGTGCAGCGTGGTCTCATCGGTCCCCGGGAAGTTCCCCGGCTGTGGGAGCGGCACATCCTGAACTGCGCCGTGCTGTCCGAGGTCGTGCCGGAGGGCGTCACGGTGTGCGACGTGGGCTCCGGCGCCGGGCTTCCCGGTATCCCGCTGGCCCTGGTCAGGCCCGACCTGAAGATCACGCTCCTGGAGCCGCTCCTGCGGCGCACGACCTTCCTCACCGAGGTCGTCGAGCTCCTCGGCCTCGATCATGTGACCGTGGTCCGCGGCCGCGCCGAGGAGGTTCTCGGCAAGCTGACTCCCGTCCATGTGGTGACGGCGCGTGCTGTCGCTCCGCTGGATCGCCTCGCGGCGTGGGGCGTTCCGCTGCTGCGGCCGTACGGCGAGATGCTCGCCCTCAAGGGGGACACCGCCGAGGAAGAGGTCAAGAGTGCGGGAACTGCCCTGAGCAAGCTCGGTGCGGTGGCCACCTCGGTGCTGCATGTCGGTGAGGGCGTGGTGGATCCCCTCTCGACCGTGGTGCGCGTCGAGGTCGGAGAGAGCCCCGGCGGTGTGCGGTTCGCGGCGAAGCGCGCCAAGGCGGCTCGCGTCGGGCGGGTCCGGCGTCGACGCTGACGTTGCCCCGCGTCTTCGAGGCGTCTGCTGTGTTCTAGGCGACAGTTCGTTTGTTGCGGTGATGGCCGCTCGGGTCCTTGGGACCTGAGCGGCCATTGTTTTTTGGGTGATGCTTGTCTCGTGGGTCTCCTGCGTCTGATGCTGGGGGCGTGTGTCTCGTGTCGGCGGCTCGCACTCCGGTCGGCTCTGAGGAGCGAGGGTTGGCTGACTCCGAGGGGCGTCAGTGGACTGGCGCTGATCCGTCCGCACTGATCCGTCCCGACGGCGACTCGTACTCCGCGAAACCTGCCAAACGTATGTATGTCGGGGTGTCGCACGGGTACCGACAGGGCTGCGGTGCATCGTGTTTCACGTGAAACGTCGCTCACTGCTGCATGGCATCATCAGTCGCGGTCGCGCCGCGGCTGCACCCCGCGACCGTAGGCCTCTCGGATCCCTCGAATCGGGCACAGAGTTGTCCACAGAGGCCGTTTCCTCCACAGAAGACAGGGCCTCGCTGGTTCACGACCCCGAAAGCATGGGAGGCTCTGTTCATTGCGAGCCTGAAGTCGAGGAGAGTGAATCCTTGCGGTCCGACGCCAACATCGCGGGACCGATGACCGATCCGGTCCCCGGTCCCCGTACCGAGTCGGTGGGGGAGGATGTTTCACGTGAAACACCGCCTCCGATGGACGACACCCCTATCGGTCGTGCTGCCCAGCTGGCGGTAGAAGCTCTTGGTCGCGCAGGCGAGGGCCTACCGCGACCTGAGCAGACCCGCGTCATGGTGGTTGCCAACCAGAAGGGCGGGGTCGGTAAGACCACCACAACGGTCAACCTTGCCGCTTCGCTGGCACTGCACGGTGCCCGCGTCCTGGTGATCGACCTGGATCCACAGGGCAACGCCTCTACGGCTCTGGGAATCGACCATCACGCCGAAGTCCCTTCGATCTACGACGTGTTGGTCGAGAGCAAGCCGCTCTCCGAAGTCGTACAGCCCGTGGTTGATGTGGAGGGCCTCTTCTGCGCCCCCGCCACCATCGACCTCGCCGGCGCGGAGATCGAGCTGGTCTCGCTGGTGGCCCGCGAGAGCAGACTGCAGCGCGCGATCCAGGTGTATGAGCAGCCCTTGGACTACATCCTCATCGACTGCCCTCCATCGCTCGGCCTGCTGACGGTCAACGCTCTGGTCGCCGGCGCCGAAGTGCTGATCCCGATCCAGTGCGAGTACTACGCGCTGGAGGGCCTGGGGCAGCTCCTGCGCAACGTGGATCTTGTGCGCGGGCATCTCAACCCCGACCTGCATGTGTCGACGATCCTGCTCACGATGTACGACGGCCGCACCCGTCTGGCGTCGCAGGTCGCCGACGAGGTCCGGAGCCACTTCGGCGAAGAGGTCCTGCGGACGAGCATCCCGCGCTCCGTGCGGATCTCCGAGGCCCCGAGCTATGGGCAGACCGTGCTCACCTACGATCCGGGGTCGAGTGGCGCGCTCTCCTACCTCGAGGCGGCGCGGGAGATGGCGCTGCGCGGGGTCGGTATCCGCTACGACGCTCAGCACGCCCATACGGGCACTCAACTTGACCAGCACAGCACGGTGGAGGGTATCCAGTGAGTGAGCGACGGAGGGGACTGGGCCGTGGCCTCGGCGCACTGATTCCAGCAGCCCCCACCCCCGACAAGACGGCACCGGCCAGCGCGATGGGGGGTGCCTCCGGCTCGCCTTCCGCCGGGCCCGTCCTGACGGCGGAGCGCGGAGTGGCGGCGGCGAAGGTTGCCTCCCTTCCGCAGCCCCAGGTTTCACATGAAACAGGGGACTCGCTCGGCGGCTCTCTGGAAGCTCCGGAGACGTCGGCGGGAGCGTACTTCGCCGAGCTTCCGATTGACGCCATCACGCCCAACCCGCGGCAGCCGCGCGAGGTTTTCGACGAGGACGCTCTCGCCGAGCTCGTCACCTCGATCAAGGAAGTCGGACTTCTCCAGCCCGTCGTCGTACGGCAGCTGAGCTCGTCGCGCTTCGAGCTCATCATGGGCGAGCGTCGCTGGCGAGCCTGCCGCGAGGCCGGTCTGGAGCGCATTCCGGCGATCGTCCGGGCGACGGACGACGAGAAGCTTCTCCTCGACGCGCTCCTGGAGAACCTGCACCGCGCTCAGCTGAACCCGCTGGAAGAGGCAGCCGCCTATGACCAGTTGCTGAAGGACTTCAACTGCACGCACGACCAGCTGGCCGACCGGATCGGCCGTTCGCGGCCACAGGTCTCCAACACGCTGCGGCTCCTGAAGCTCTCTCCGGCCGTTCAGCGCCGGGTGGCTGCGGGCGTGCTTTCGGCCGGGCATGCGCGTGCCCTGCTCTCCGTGGAGGACTCGGAGGAGCAGGACCGTCTCGCTCACCGGATCGTCGCCGAGGGGCTCTCGGTGCGGGCCGTCGAGGAGATCGTGACCCTGATGGGCTCACACCCGACGAGCACGGCGCGCGCCAAGGGGCCGCGGGCCGGGGCTCGGGTCTCGCCGGCGCTCAGCGAACTTGCCACGCGGCTCTCCGACCGGTTCGAAACGCGGGTGAAGGTCGACCTCGGGCAGAAGAAGGGCAAGATCGTCGTCGAGTTCGCCTCGATGGACGATCTGGAGCGCATTCTCGGTCAGCTCGCTCCGGGCGAGGGGCCCGTCCTCCAGCATGGAGCGACGGAGGACGAGGACCAGGAGAACGAGGTCTAGGGGAACGGGGGTTGGTCCCGTTCGACGTAAGTCTCAGGAGAGCAGGCCGTGTCCGGTGTGTACCGGAACACGACCTGCTCTTTGCTTTCTGTCGGTATCGATGGAATCGCTTCGTGGATACGATGCGACGGGGAAGAGCGCATCCCTCAAAGTCACCTCGTACGGGAGGCGGGTCATGCAATCGGTGAGTCGTGCCGGGCTGATGACCGCGGGTCTCGGGCTGGGCGCGGTCGGCGGGTTCGTCGGCAGCCTGCTCAGGGAACGGAGCGCTCTGACAGCCGCCCGTGACGCGGCGGGCGAAGGAAGTGAGGATCTGCCTTCATGGGGCGTCGGCTCGTACCGCTCACACTGGACAACCTTCCGGACCTTCCCAAGCGTTGCCGGTCGTGTGTCTTCTGGGAGCTGGATCCGGTCAGTGGCCAAGCCGCGATAGAGGCAGGCACTCCGGAGCTGGAGAAGGAGGCCTGGATCTCGGCTGTCCTCCTGGAATGGGGTTCCTGCGGACGGGTCGTCTACGTGGACGATGTTCCGGTCGGCTTCGTGCTCTACGCGCCGCCGGCGTACGTCCCCCGCTCGACCGCTTTCCCCACGAGCCCGGTCTCCCCCGACGCCGTGCAGCTGATGACGGCGTGGATCATGCCCGGCTATCAAGGGCAGGGGCTCGGCCGGGTGATCGTGCAGACCGTCGCCAAGGATCTGCTGCGCAGGGGGTTCAGGGCGATCGAGGCATTCGGCGATGCGCAGTGGAAGGAACCGGCCTGCATGTTGCCCGCGGACCATCTGCTGGCCGTGGGCTTCAAGACCGTGCGTCCTCACCCCTCTTATCCGCGCCTCCGCCTTGAGCTGCGTACGACGCTCTCGTGGAAGGAGGACGTCGAGCTCGCCCTGGACCGGCTCCTCGGAGCGGTGCAGAAGGAACCGGCGCTCCGCCCTCTGTGAGTCTCGATGCATCCGTTGTGGCGGTCACGCAAACGGGCCAACCCGGTTGGGTTGGCCCGTTCGTGTTTCACGTGAAACATCGCCGCTCCGCCGTGGAGCCGCATCGCGGATCAGTTGGCGATGAAGTCCTCGAGGTCGCGCACGATGGCGGCCTTCGGCTTTGCGCCGACGATGGTCTTGGCGACCTCGCCGCCCTGGTAGACGTTCAGGGTCGGGATCGACATGACGCCGTACTTCGCGGCGATGGCCGGGTTCTCGTCGATGTTGAGCTTGACGACCTCGATCTTGTCGCCGTACTCGGCGGCGATCGCCTCCAGCGACGGCGCGATCTGGCGGCACGGTCCGCACCAGGCGGCCCAGAAGTCCACCAGTACGGGCTTGTCGCTCTTGAGGACGTCCTCGTCGAAGGAAGCGTCGGTCACGTTCTTGAGGTTGCCGGCCACGGCGGGCTCCTTAGCTACTTTGGTGATGCAGTGGGGCGGGTGTGAGTTCTCAGACGGTGGCGGCCGCGGCGGACTCGCTGTCGGTGAGAGAGGCGAGGAAGCGCTCGGCATCCAGGGCGGCGGAGCAGCCGGTGCCGGCCGCGGTGATCGCCTGGCGGTAGGTGTGGTCGACGACGTCACCGGCACCGAAGACACCGGTCAGGTTCGTCCGGGTCGAGGGGGCCTCGACCTTCAGGTAGCCCTCGTCGTCCAGCTCGAGCTGGCCCTTGAAGAGCTCGGTGCGCGGGTCGTGGCCGATCGCGATGAACAGGCCGGTGACCGGGAGCTCGGAGGTCTCACCCGTCTTGACGTTGCGCAGCGTCAGGTGCGAGAGCTTCTGGTCGCCATGGACCTCGGCGATCTCGCTGTCCCAGGCGAACTTGATCTTCGGGTCGGCGAAGGCGCGATCCTGCATGGCCTTGGAGGCACGCAGGCTGTCACGGCGGTGCACGATCGTCACGGACTTGGCGAACCGGGAGAGGAAGGTCGCCTCCTCCATCGCGGTGTCACCGCCGCCGATCACGGCGATGTCCTGGTCCTTGAAGAAGAAGCCGTCGCACGTCGCGCACCAGGAAACGCCACGACCGGAGAGCGCGTCCTCGTTCGGCAGGCCGAGCTTGCGGTGCTGGGAGCCGGTCGTGACGATGACGGTCTTCGCGCGGTGCACGGTGCCCGCCGTGTCGGTGACGGTCTTGATCTCGCCCGTCAGATCGACGGAGATGACGTCGTCCGGGACCAGCTCGGCGCCGAAGCGCTCGGCCTGGGCGCGCATGTTGTCCATGAGCTCGGGGCCCATGATGCCGTCCTGGAAGCCGGGGAAGTTCTCCACCTCGGTGGTGTTCATCAGGGCACCGCCCGCGGTGACTGCGCCCTCGAACACCAGCGGCTTCAGCGACGCGCGCGCGGTGTACAGGGCAGCCGTGTAGCCGGCGGGCCCGGAGCCGATGATGATCACGTTACGGACGTCGCTCACGGCTTGATTCCTCGTCTCTGCGGGACTGCTGCGTACTGCCGGGGGAGTCCGTCTCCGGACTCTCACCCCACCCAACGGATCCTACGGGGCGCGCATTCCCACCGTGTCCGGGAGCACACGCGAAGTGTGCCCCTGTGCGGAGTCAGGGCCGCGCGTAGGAGTGGGTCAGCAGCAGTTTGCCGGGAGCCGAGGACGGCTGCTTCACGCAGGTCGCGTCGATGACGTAGGCCGAGACCTGGGCAGGATCCGACTGGTGAGGCAGCACGACGAGGTAGGCGGTGGTGCCCTTGTAGTCTCCCCGCTCGATGGCGAGGGCGGGCGTCTCACGGCCGGTGCCCCGCTGTATGCAGTCCGGCACCACGATGGTCTTCCCTCGCATAGGGGAGTTCGTCCGGGGGGTTTTCGGTCCGGACTGCTCGATGTCGAGGGACGGCTTGGACGTCGACGAGTCGGAGGGCGCGGAGGATTTCTCCGTCAGAAGGCTCTGCACCTGGTTCTCGAGCTTGTTCTCGGAGAAGGAGAGTGCGGAGCTCGCCTGACGGGGCGTGCCGCTCTCGGGAGCGCCGGTAGGTGTGCTGCCCCCGTTCTGCAGGAGGAGGACGCCCAGGCCGATCGCGGCTGCCGTGAAGACGGCTCCAAGCGCGGCGCCCCGACGGCGCCGGGTGCGCGTCCGGCTGCCCCGCCCTGGACCTGTCGTGGCACGGGGACGCCCGGACGGGCGGTCCCGGGGGGCGGTCGGCGAGTCGGCCGGCGTCGTCTCAGGTGTTGTTTCACGTGAAACAGGCGACGCGGACTGTGCTTCGGCTTCCGCTTCGGCCTCGTGCTCGGTGTAGGCCGGTGCCTTCGTGTCGAGTAGTGCCTCCGCGGCGAGCGCGGCGTCGATGCGGCCCGCGATGTCGGCAGGCATGCGCGGCGGGCCGGGAAGCGTGCCGAGCGTGCCACGGATCTCTTCCAGGGAGGCGTAGACGTCGGCGCACAGCTCGCAGCCGTTCAGGTGCTCCCGTACTTCCTCTGTGCGGGAAGGGGAAAGGAGGCCCTCGGTGAGTTCGGAGATCTCGGCGATCTCGGGGTGCTCGGCCGTGTCGGTCGTGGATGTCACGCTCGCCCACCTCCGCCCTTCACGGCAGCTGAATCATTTGGTCCTGCCCCGTCCCGGGGCCCTGCTGCCGGTGGGACGGATGTCCCCTGCGTCCGGTTCCTTTCGGGCGCTTCCGGGGGCGGGGTCTTGCCACTCTCGCTCTCGCCGTTGTCGGTCCGCAGATGGGTGACCAACGGGAGGAGTCTGGCTCTGCCGCGCGCGCAGCGGCTCTTGACCGTGCCGGTGGGAACGCCGAGAACGCGGGCCGCCTCGGCCACCGGGTAGCCCTGCATGTCGACCAGGACGAGCGCGGCCCGCTGGTCGACGGGAAGAGTGCCCAGCGCTTCGAAGAGCTCGCGGTGGAGGTCGTTGCGTTCGGCGGGAGCGGCCGCTGATTCGTGAGGTTCGAGGAGCTGCTCCAGGCGCTCCGCGTCCTCGACCGGAGAGGTCTTCCGCGATGCGGCCTTTCGGGCCCGGTCGAGGCAGGCGTTCACGGTGATGCGGTGCAGCCAGGTCGTGACGGCGGACTGCCCGCGGAAGGTGTGCGCCGCCCGGTAGGCGGAGACCAGGGCGTCCTGGACGGCGTCGGCGGCTTCCTCCCGGTCTCCCAGGGTGCGCAGGGCCACGGCCCAGAGCCGGTCACGATGGCGGCGCACGAGTTCGCCGAAGGCGTCCTTGTCACCCGCGACATGGCGGGTGAGGAGGTCCTGATCGCTTGCTTCGCCGTAGGCGGCGTCGTCCACTTTCGAACCCCCTCCCCCAGGTGGGCCCTCAGCCGGTGAACTTCACGTCGGTGAGAGCCTGCTTGTAACCCGCTCCGTAGTAACCGTCGGATCCGGACTTCGGCACGGCCGTCATCCACAGGAGCACGTACCGCGTCTTCACCGGCTTGTCGGCCTCGATCTTGGCGGTGGTGCCCGTAGTGGTGTCCGTACCGATGCTCTTCATGGAGTCGATCGATGTCGTGGGCGACAGCGAATCGGTCGCGTACAGGGAGACCGTCGTGTGGTCGCCGCCGTACTGAAGAGCTATCGACGCGGCTGATACGTCCTTGGCCGAGCCGAGGTCGTAGACGATACCGACGCCGGGCTTGTAGGGCGCCAGCTTCGGGCCGTCGTTGTAGGTCTTGGTACGCCAGAACGTCTTGCTGTCGCCGTCGTAGGTCTTCGCCACGTCACCCGGGGCCTGTGCCTCGCCCTTGGCGACGTACTCCCTGGCGTCCTCGATGGTCATCGGCTTCGTCGGCTTGTGTTCGTCGCCCTTGTCGTCGCCGTCGGTGTTGTGCGACGTGTTGGCGTCGCCCGACGTGCCGCGGTCCATCAGGGCTTCCGCGAGCTGCCAGCTGCCGAGGCCGAGGGCCACGATGAGCAATGCCGACACGGCCCACTTGAGCGCCTTGCCCGTCCGGCTCTGCAGTGGCGGCGGAGGCGCGGCCGGCATGGGCTGTGCCACGCCGGGACGCGGGGCCGGACGGCCGTAGGTGCCCTGCTGGTAGGTCGTCCGCTGGTACTCCGCGGGGGCCGTGAAAACGGGCTCCGGGGGCCGGATGCGGGGCATCTCGCCGACGGCCTTCACCAAGTCCTCGGTCGTGGTGCACGGCGGATCCTGCCGCGACGCCGTTGCCCCCTCGTTGACGAGGGCACGCATGGCCAGCTCGGACAGCCCGCGGTGCACTCCGGCCCGCACCTGGTCGGGCGCGATGAGGCCGATGTCCTTGGGCAGCCCGGACAGGCCGTACGCGTCGTCCTCGTAGGGCCAGCGCTGCGTCAGGGCGGCGTACAGGAGGGCACCGATCGCCTCGGTGTCCGTGCGCTGCGGTGTTTCCGAGGTGATGCCGCGCAGGGCGGCGTTGACGGCGAGGCCGCGGATGCGCCACTGGCCGGTCGAGGTGCGCAGCACCGCGCTCGGGGTGAGCCGCAGATGCGCGAGGCCCTCGCGGTGCGCGGCGGCCATCGCCTGGGAGACCTGGTTCACGAGCTGGTACGCCTCGTGCACCTCGAGGGGGCCCGAGGCGAGCAGCGCGGTCAGCTCCGTGGCATCGGGCAGCCACTCGTGCACCACGTAAACAAGGTCGTTCTCCTCAACCGCGTCCAGGACCTGGACGAATCGAGGGTCGCCGAGAAGCGCCGATGAGCGGGCCGCCGCGAGGACGGACCGTGCTCGCGGGTGGTCTGCGGGGAGCAGGTGCACCCCGACAGCCCGGCGGAGCTTCTCATCCACCGCGCGCCAGCTGCTGAATCCGTCCAGCCGGGTGACGCACTCCTCCAGGCGATAGCGTCTGGCGAGTTTGTGACCGCTGTGCAGCTCGGGGGGAGTGGACGAGCCGGGGTTCGTCGACCCGTCGGTGTCCTCCGCGTCCTCGTTCGCTGCCGTGTCCCGCTCCCGGGTCTGGGCCACCCCGTCGGCCGTGGTCTGCTCCGCTTTCGCGGTCAGTGGCTCGTCACCACTGTTGTCTGCCACGTCGACGGCAGCCGTACTCCGTTCCGCCACCGTCGTTCCTGCCTCCCCATCCGTTGCGCGCTCTGCGACGCCAAAGCCAATTGTGCCCACAGTCCGGCGATAAGCACGACACGCGGCAGCCCGCGATGGTTGTGCGGCCCGCCGGTCCGCTAGCGGCCGAGGCGCCCGCGGACCATTCCGACCATCGAGTTGAGCTCTTCGATCCGCATGCGCCGTGCGGCGACATAGAAGACGCCCAGAAGTACGGCCCCGCCCACGACCAGCGCCGCGAGCGACCCCCCCGCGCCGCTGCCGAGTGCCCCGGTGATCAGGAAACCGACCACGCCACCGGCGATCGCCCCCGGGATCGCGGCCATGCCGAGGCGGGCGTACGTACGGATGACCTGAGAGCCGTCCAGGTCGCCGCCGAGACGCTTGCGCAGGCGCTGCCAGGCGACGCCCACACCGATCGCATACGCGAGCCCGTACGAGGCGGCCATGCCGACCACGGCCCACTGGGCGGGCAGGAGGAGGTAGGCGATCACCGACGCGGCCGCGTTGACGGCGGCCACGATGACCGTGTTGTAGAAGGGCGTCCGGGTGTCCTCGTACGCGTAGAAGCCGCGCAGCACGACGTACTGCACGGAGTACGGGATCAGGCCGAGGCCGAACGCCATCAGGATGTAGCCCATGGACTGGGCGCCGTCGGTGCCGCTGGACCCGAAGAGCAGGGTGCACATCGGGACGCCGAGGGCGACGAACATGAACGCGACCGGGACGATCGCGACCGCAGAGGTGCGCAGGCCCTGCGAGATGTCGTCGCGGACCGCTCCGGGGTCGCCGTCGTGGGCCGCGCGCGAGATCCGCGGCAGCATCGCCGCCATGACGGAGACGGTGATGATGGCCTGTGGCATGCCCCAGATCAGCTGGGCGTTGGAGTAGCCCATGATGCCCGCGCCGTCCTTGCCGGACGCCTTCCCGGCCGCGGTGGCGAGCTGGGTGACAACGAGGACGCCCGCTTGGTTGGCGAGGACGAACAGCACGGTCCACTTGGCGAGCTTGACCGCCTTGCCGAGGCCGTGGCCCTTCCAGTCGAACCGCAGCCGGAACCGGAAGCCGGTCTCGCGCAGGTACGGGATCATCGCCAGTGCCTGCACCGTCAGACCTAGCAGGGTGCCGATACCGAGCAGCCGGACCCCGTCTGCGGGGATCGTGTCGACGTGCAGCTGAGAGTCTGCCGCCGTGCCGTAGACGTAGATGAACATGCCGAACGTGAAGATCATGACGATGTTGTTCAGGACCGGGGTCCACATCATCGCGCCGAACTTCCCGCGGGCGTTCAGGATCTGGCCCATGACCACGTGCACGCCCATGAAGAAAATCGTGGGCAGGCAGTAGCGGGCGAAGGTGACGGCGACGTTGTTCGCGTTCTCGTCGTTGGCGATCGGCGTCGACATCAGCCGGATCAGGAGTGGCGACGCGAAGACCGCCGCGGCGACGATCACGCCGAGGGCGACCATGACGAGCGTGAGCAGCCGGTTGGCGTAGGCCTCGCCGCCGTCCTCGTCCTCCTTCATGGACCGCACGAGCTGCGGCACGAACACCGAGTTGAGGCCGCCGCCGACGGTCAGGATGTAGATCATCGTCGGCAGGGTGTACGCCACCGTCCAGGCGTCACCGAGCGTCGCGGAGCCGAGGGCCGCGGTGATGACCACGGTGCGTACGAAACCGGTGAGGCGTGAGACCAGGGTGCCCGCCGCCATGACGGCACTCGACTTCAGAAGGCTCGACGCGCGGCCCCCCTTCGCCGGGACGGGGGCAGGTGCGGGCGTGCCGCCCTGGACGGGAGGCTGCGCCGGTCCGGCGGTGGGCGCCGGAACGCCGGGGGCGTCGGCCGGCGGACGGCCGCCGCCGTTGCTCTGCTGGTCACGGAAGAGATGCGCGAAAGCGTCGGGCTCGTGCTGCTCCTCGCTCGCCTGCGTCATCAGATCGTCGACGCCCAGGAACTGCGTGGTCCTGGCGTCGTCGCCGTAGGGAAGGAGCCGCGACGGGCCCTCCGGCTCGGGAGCAGGCGTCTGGGCCCACACGCGGGGGTCCGGGGGGTACTGGGCTGTGGGAGGCGGGTCGTAGAGCGGCTGAGGGGCCTCATAGGTGCCCGGAGGCGGCGGTGGGTGCGCGGCGCGGTCGTAGAGCGCCTCCGTCACCGGATCCTGGGCTGTGAGGTCCTGGGCCCGGTACGGATCCTGGTCGTAGGCGTCCTGGAAGTACGCGTCCTGCGGATACGCGTCCGGGGCGGGGTGGGGCGGCGGGACCTGGCCGGGCGCTCCCTGCTGACCAGGGGGCGGGCCCCCGGCCGAGGCTGAGCCGCCCGGGTCCTGGCCACGGTCACCGTCGTACGGCGCGTTCATGGTTACCCCACCTCATAGTCCCCGGGCCCACGGCCACGACATCGCTCAACGGTCCACTCTCTCACCCGTGCCGGACGGGTCCGTGCTTTCCGGAGCGGTGTCCGGTGTCGGGTCACTCGGCTGCTCGGGGTCGCCTTCCCCGCTCTCGGAACCCGACTCCCCGTTCGCACCGTCGTCAGGCTCTTCCTTGGCGCGTTGCGCGGCGGCGCGCTTGCGCTGCGTGTACATGCGGAACCCGGCGAGGACGAGGAGCAGGACGCCGCCGGCCATGACGAGCATCACGGTAGGCGTGATCTCGGTGACGTTCACGTCGAAACGGACCTCGGGGCCGTAGGGCTGGCCGTCCTCCGTGTACAGCTGGGCGAAGACCGGGACCCTGCCGTTGGCGTTGGAGGTGGTCGTGAACTTCACCGACTGGCTGTGCCCGCCGGCGACCTTCACCGGCTCCTCATGGTAGGGCCCGTCGCCGATCTTGAGGCGGGTGCCGTTCGTCGACGTGAGGCGCAGGACGAGGTGCTCGACGCCCTGCACCAGGTTGTTCTGGACCGTCACGGGGATCGTCGCGCTGCGCCCGGAGAGCTTCGCCTCGGACTTGTCGATGAGCCTGACCTGCTTGGTGAGCGCCGAGAGGTAATCGGCGACGCCGTCGCGGTACGCCTGCGCCTCGGCGGAGCGGCCCCGCCAGGACGTGGACATCTGGCGGTCCATGGCCCGTCCGAACGGCGTCACCACGCGGGACGGGTCGGAGAGGATCACCTGGAAATTGGTGAGCTTGGTCTGGGTGTCCTGGATTGCCTGGAAGGCCGACTGGGGCAGTTCCTGCTTGCGCAGGTACGAGGGGTAGGACCGGGAGGAGGGGACCCGGGTCGTCGCTTCGGGGTCGGGCTTCGCCTTCGTGGCGGCGGCCAGGTCCTCGGACTCCGACCAACTGCTGCCCTGCTCGGCCTTGAGCGCCTGCGCCATGGACTGCGCCTGGCTGGCGGACGGCATGCGCTGCGGCGCGACCACGATGTTGCGCTCGTTGTCCGGCTCCTGAAGGTTGATCGTCAGGCTCTGCGCGAGGAACTGCTGCACGGCGAGCGTCGAGTTCTCGGCCTTCGTCATATCGCCCTGGAAGGCCTCCGACAGCCGTGCGTCGGTCACCACGGCCGTCGTGCCGCTGCCGATGGGGCGGGCCGCCGACGGCGTGTACGGCAGGTTGTTCCGCTCCTGGAGGCTGTCGCTGCGGGCGATCACCGTGTCGGCGCCGGCGGACGTGGCGACACTGACGATGCTCGGGTCGATCGCGCCGTCGGCGGGCCAGGCGTAGCTCGTGTCCGGCTTGACGTGCAGGACCGTCTCCACGGTCTTTGCGGCCACATCGGTGGCGTCCTTGAGGTGCCCGAGGGAACCGGTCACCTTCGTGCCGTTGTGGGCCAGCGACGCGAGATCCGGGTCGGCGAAGGGGAGGGCGACGACCTTCTGGTCGGCGACGGCGTTCTTCAGGCCGTTCAGCCACTGCTTCGCGACCGCCTGGTTCCTGCCGTTGATCTCGGTGCCGTCCGGCTCCTTGATCTTGTACGGCCGCGTCATGGCGTCGACCGAGGCCAGGAGGTCGGGGTCGACCACCCAGGTCACGTCGAGGGCGGTACCCAGGGACAGCATCTGCTGGAGGCGCCCGCCCGGAGCGATCTCCTTGGCGAGGCTGTCGTCGTGGAAGATGCGCGTCTGCTGCTCGTCCGATCCCGTCTCCGCCGTGAGGTGGGTCTGCGAGATGAGCGGCCACAGGAACGTCGTCTTCGTCTTCGTGTCCGCGGCCTCGGGCTGCCACGGGAGGAAGGTCCGCTGGATGCCCAGCGTCTGCTGGTACGGCTGCGTCGCCGTCTGGCCGGTCAGCGCGACACCGAGCTGGTAGACGCCGTCGGCGCCGAGATCCATCTCCTTGACGGGGACGGAGAGACTGAAGCCCTGCGTCGCTCCAGGGGCCAGCTTGGAGATCTTCTTGGCGTACTTGCCGCCGATCTCCGTGCCGTCCGGCACTCCTCCTGCCGCGTGCCGGGAGGCGTTGTCGATCGAGGACCGCCCGCCGAGCGCGGAACCGAGGCGGAGCGCCACGTGGGCGTTCGAGACGGTCTGCTTGCCGTCGTTCGTGAGCGTGCCGGTGACGGTGACCGTGTCACCGTCCACCGGTGCGCTCGGAGTGAGCGAGTTCACGGCGACATCGACGGTGCTCGTGCCGATCGCGTCGGCCGCAGGCGCCTGCGGGGAGGCATATCCGGGGGAGCCGCCGAACAGGGTCAGGGCGGCCAGCAGAGGCGCTCCGGCGAGCAACGCCCCCGTGCGCCGCCACCTTCGACGGGCAGGTGAGGGAGTCATCCCTTGGAAGTCTGCCGCCTCGGCCACGCGCTCGCCCGTCCCTCGTCGTCGTCAGTGGTCGTCGGATAGTCCACGCATGGTAACGAGGTGCGCTGTGGCGAAGTGCCGCGGACTGCTCCACATGATCGGAAGACAGGGTAGGGGGCATCCGGCACGGCTCGCGCACACCCAGGAAAAACGGGGCGGAACCCTGGGCTCGGGCCACGTACCCTTTTCTGTTGTGCCGAACGCCAATGAAGACAATCCCAGTGCCCTGAGCCAGGTGCAGCGCCGCGCGGTGAGCGAGCTGCTGCGGGTGGCCCCTGTCGCCGACGACCTCGCCCGTCGATTCCGTGAGGCGGGGTTCTCTCTCGCCCTGGTCGGCGGCTCAGTCAGGGATGCGCTCCTCGGCAGGCTCGGCAACGATCTGGACTTCACCACGGACGCGCGTCCCGAAGATGTGCTCAAGATCGTCAGGCCTTGGGCGGATGCCGTGTGGGAGGTCGGAATTGCCTTCGGGACGGTCGGCTGCCAGAAGGACGGCTACCAGATCGAGGTCACCACGTACCGCTCCGAGGCGTACGACAGGACCTCCCGCAAGCCCGAGGTCTCGTACGGCGACTCCATCGAGGAAGACCTCGTGCGTCGCGACTTCACCGTGAACGCGATGGCCGTGGCCCTGCCGGAGAAGGAGTTCATCGACCCGCACGGCGGGCTCGACGACCTTGCCGAGCGCGTGCTGCGTACGCCCGGAACCCCCGAGGAGTCCTTCTCCGACGACCCTCTGCGGATGATGCGGGCCGCGCGGTTCGCCGCGCAGCTGGACTTCGAGGTGGCCTCCGAGGTCGTCAAGGCGATGAAGGACATGGCCGACCGCATCGAGATCGTCTCCGCGGAGCGGGTGCGGGACGAGCTGAACAAGCTGATCCTCTCCGCACACCCGCGCGAGGGCCTCACCCTCCTCGTGGACACCGGCCTCGCCGCCCATGTCCTGCCCGAGCTGCCCGAGCTGCGCCTTGAGCGGGACGAGCACCACCGGCACAAGGACGTCTACGACCACACGCTGATCGTCCTCGAGCAGGCGATGGCGCTGGAGTCGGACGGCCCGGATCTCGTGCTCCGTCTCGCGGCGCTGCTGCACGACATCGGCAAGCCGAAGACGCGGCGCTTCGAGGGCGACGGCCGGGTCTCCTTCCACCACCACGAGGTGGTGGGCGCCAAGATGACGAAGAAGCGTATGACGGCGCTGAAGTACTCCAACGAGCTCGTGAAGGACGTCTCGCGACTGGTCGAGCTGCACCTGCGCTTCCACGGATACGGCACCGGCGAGTGGACCGACTCCGCCGTCCGCCGCTACGTCCGTGACGCGGGTCCGCTGCTGGACCGCCTGCACAAGCTGACCCGCTCGGACTGCACGACGCGCAACAAGAGGAAGGCGAGCGCGCTGGGGCGCGCGTACGACGGCTTGGAAGAGCGCATCGAGCGGCTCAAGGAGCAGGAGGAGCTGGACTCGATCCGCCCCGACCTCGACGGCAATCAGATCCAGGAGATCCTGGGAATCAAGCCGGGGCCGGCGATCGGGCAGGCGTACAAGTTCCTGCTGGAACTGCGGCTCGAGAACGGGCCGATGGAGCATGACGCGGCAGTGGCGGCGCTCAAGGAGTGGTGGGCGGCACAGCAGAACGCCGAGTGAGCGAACCGGGTTCATGTTTCACGTGAAACATGAACCCGGTTCGCTCATGCCGAAGGGCGCTGTTTCACGTGAAACAGCGCCTTACTTGGCTTCCTTCAGGCAGAGCACCACGTCGTGGCTGCCACCGCTCTGGTAGTAGGAGACCTCGGTGCCCTTGACCGAGTTGCACTTGTCGACGTCGCTGGTGCCGTCGAACTTCTCGATGACCTTGTACTCGGAGTCGCTCGAGGAGCAGTCGACGTCCTTCAGGTCCGGAGCGGACGTCGTGCCGTCGTTGTGCAGGCAGCTGCCGACCGCGGTCGTCTCGGCGTCGCTCTGGCCGAGGTACCACTTCACACCGTAGAGCGCGATGGCGACCACGATCAGCGCGACTATGCGCAGGGCCTTCTTCTTACCGCCACCAGCCGGCCGGCCTGGCGGGACGGGCGCGCCCTGGGCGTGCGGCGGGTACGGCTGCTGAGGAACCCCGGGCTGGCCGGCTGTCGGAGCGTACGGACCTTCCTGCGGCGGGCCAGAGGGCTGCTGGCCCTGGGCGAACGGATTCTGGCCCTGCGGCGGCGGAGTGGTCACTTTGGGGGTCCCCCTCGAACTTAGGCGCGATGGCGCGGATAAGACGCCCGTAAGTTATCCGTGCCGACTGACAACTCTGAAGTCGGGAGGGGCTCTGTGTCATTGATGTGACACTTACTGGGTGTCGAATCGGGACATAGTTCCAGCAATCGCCGCGTAGATCAGGGCCACGGTGAGCACCAGCGGGACCGACTGTCCGTCAGGAGGCAGTATCAGCGCGGCCACTGCGGCCGCGCCGACGAACGCGACGTTGAACAGCACGTCGTAAACGGAGAAGATCCGGCCACGGAAGCCGTCGTTCACCGAGGACTGCACGATCGTGTCGGTGGCGATCTTCGCGCCCTGGGTCGTCAGGCCCAGGACGAAGGCGGCGGTCATCATGGGGGCCGCCGCGAACGGGAGCCCGAGGGTGGGTTCGAGGACGGCTGCAGCCCCCGCGCAGACGATGATCCACCCGGCGGGGCCCAGCCGCCCCGCGGCCCAGGGCGTGACCACGGCGGCGGCGAAGAATCCCGCCCCCGAGATCGCCACGGCCACACCCAGCAGGGCCAGTCCGTCGGACTCCGTGGACGACCAGGAGTAGCGGCAGAGCATGAGGACCATGACCGTCAGCGCCCCGTAGCAGAACCGCATCAGCGTTATGGCGGCCAGGGCGCGGGCGGCCGGGGGACGGGCGGCCAGATGGCGTATGCCCGAGACCAGCCCCTGCGCCGTACCGCTGAGCGCTGTCCGCAAGCCTGGCCGCACCAACTCCGGGTCCGGACCGAGCATTTCCGCGGACATGGGCAGGGAGGCGAGCGCCGCGCACAGGTAGAGGGCCGCCCCGACGAGCACCACGAGAGCGTCGGAGTCCGAGATGAGCAGCCGCACGGCGAACGCGAGTCCGCCGCCCAGCGTGGCGGCGAGGGTACCCGCCGTGGGTGAGAGGGAGTTCGCCATCACCAGGCGCTCGGCGTCGACCAGGCGCGGCATGGCGGCGGAGAGCCCGGCGAGGATGAACCGGTTGACGGCGGTGACGCACAGGGCGGAGGCGTAGAAGAGCCAGTCCGGGGCATCGCTGAGCATCAGGACGGCCGTTACGGTCGCCAGGACGGTCCGCAGGAGGTTGCCGTAGAGGAAGACCTGGCGGCGGCGCCAGCGGTCGAGGAGGACGCCCGCGAACGGGCCGACGACCGAGTACGGGAGAAGCAGCACGGCCATGGCCGAGGCGATGGCGCCGGCCGAGGTCTGCTTCTCCGGCGAGAACACCACATAGGTGGCCAGCGCGACCTGGTAGACGCCGTCCGCGCCCTGCGAGAGCAGCCGCAGCGCCAACAGGCGCCGGAAGTCTCTCAAGCGCAGGAGTACCCGCAGGTCACGGACGACAGCCATGGGGCACAGCCTCACACACGGGAAAGGTCCCCGGGTGCACGCCAGGTGCATCCGGGGACCTCAACAGCCCACAAGGAGCGGCGCGTTACCACTGGTGCGCGCCGCACTGTGTGTGGTTAGCGCTCGACCTCGCCCTTGATGAACTTCTCGACGTTCGCGTAGGCCTCGTCGTCGAAGTACTGAACCGGCGGGGACTTCATGAAGTACGAGGACGCGGAGAGGATCGGGCCGCCGATGCCGCGGTCCTTGGCGATCTTCGCGGCGCGCAGGGCGTCGATGATGACACCCGCGGAGTTCGGGGAGTCCCAGACCTCGAGCTTGTACTCCAGGTTCAGCGGAACGTCACCGAAGGCGCGGCCCTCGAGGCGGACGTAGGCCCACTTGCGGTCGTCGAGCCACTGGACGTAGTCCGAGGGGCCGATGTGGACGTTCTTCTCGCCCAGTTCGCGGTCGGGGATCTGCGAGGTGACGGCCTGCGTCTTCGAGATCTTCTTGGACTCCAGGCGCTCGCGCTCGAGCATGTTCTTGAAGTCCATGTTGCCGCCGACGTTCAGCTGCATGGTCCGCTCGAGACGGACACCGCGGTCCTCGAACAGCTTCGCCATGACGCGGTGCGTGATGGTGGCGCCGACCTGGGACTTGATGTCGTCACCGACGATCGGAACGCCCGCCTCGGTGAACTTGTCCGCCCACTCCTTGGTGCCGGCGATGAAGACCGGAAGGGCGTTGACGAACGCGACCTTGGCGTCGATGGCGCACTGCGCGTAGAACTTCGCGGCGTCCTCGGAACCGACGGGCAGGTAGCAGATCAGAACGTCGACCTGCTTGTCCTTGAGGACCTGGACGATGTCGACCGGGGCGTCGGCGGACTCCTCGATGGTCTGGCGGTAGTACTTGCCCAGGCCGTCGTGGGTGTGGCCGCGCTGGACGGTCACGCCCGTGTTCGGCACGTCGCAGATCTTGATGGTGTTGTTCTCGCTGGCACCGATGGCGTCGGAGAGGTCGAGGCCGACCTTCTTCGCGTCGACGTCGAAGGCGGCGACGAACTCGACGTCACCGACGTGGTAGTCGCCGAACTGGACGTGCATCAGGCCCGGGACCTTGGTGTCCGGGTCAGCGTCCTTGTAGTACTCGACGCCCTGGACCAGCGAGGCGGCGCAGTTGCCCACGCCGACGATGGCTACGCGAACCGAACCCATTCCGGTTGCTCCCTGTGTGTATCGGTGAAACCCCGAGTGGGCCTCACGTGGCGGTGTCGTCGGACGGATCCGGCCGGGTGCTGTCCCGGTGCCGGGGCAGGCCGCCCGTCTCTCCAGATGTGTCCTGCTGAGCTGCGTCGGAGGGGTCGGATCGCCGCTGATCCCGCCCCGCCCGCTCGCTCTCGATGAGCTCGTTCAGCCAGCGCACTTCGCGCTCCACGGATTCCATTCCGTGCCGCTGGAGCTCAAGGGTGTAGTCGTCAAGGCGTTCCCGGGTGCGGGCGAAGGAGATGCGCATCTTTTCGAGGCGCTCCTCGAGACGGCTGCGACGGCCTTCGAGCACGCGCATGCGTACGTCACGCGAGGTCTGCCCGAAGAAGGCGAACCGCGCAGCGAAGTGCTCGTCCTCGTATGCGTCCGGGCCGGTCTGCGAGAGCAGCTCCTCGAAGTGCTCCTTACCTTCCGCCGTCAACCGGTAGACGATCTTGGCGCGACGCCCTGCGAGGGGTGCGGCGAGGGCGTCCTCGGGTGTGCTCCCCGATTCCTCGATCAACCAGCCGCTTGCGACCAGCGTCTTGAGGCAGGGGTAGAGGGACCCGTAGCTGAAGGCTCGGAAGACCCCCAGCGATGTATTGAGCCGTTTCCGCAGCTCGTAGCCGTGCATCGGGGACTCGCGGAGCAGGCCGAGGACGGCGAACTCGAGGATGCCGGAACGTCGGCTCATCGTCGCCTCCTCCTCTGCCGCGATCGGTGTCACGACCTCTTACGGACTCTTTATGCCGAGCTGATGTATCGACTCGATACATCACGACGATAGAACGGCCCCCCGGATGGGACAAGAGGGATCACGGTGAACGGCGTCACATCACCGATTCATACCAAGCAAGTTGCCTGATTTGGGGTGAACTTCACCCCTAGGTGGGTTTTGGCGGTGCGTAGTCTGTCCGCCATGCAGACCGCCGGGAACCAAGTGACGCCTGTGGGCGTCGTTGTCCCCGGTGCAGTGCGGGTGAGTGCCAGAAGGGGCGCATCCGTATTTCGGGGGGACCGGAAACCAGCCGCCGTTTCCAGGCGCGTATGTCAGCGCCTGCCCGAGGAGTAGTCGTTCGATGAGCGAGCACCGTCGCAAACCGCCGCAGCCACAGGGCGGCGGACGTGCCGCGGCCCGTCGCGGCACGTCCGGCGCATCGCCGGGCCGTCGCGCGGCACCGCGTGACGCCACCGGATCACCTTCTGATGCATATGGAACACCGGGGTCCACAGGATCGTCCGGCTCCACGGGCGACGACCGCCCGTACGGAGGCCGGGCGGAAGCGCGCCGAGCCGCACAGCGCAGCGCCGGAGGGAGCCGCAGGAAGGCACCCGACGGCGGGGGTGGCCGCGGAGGCGGCGGCCGGCGCGGCGGAGGCGGCCCCGAGGGATCGAGCGGGCGCGGCAGGGGTCGCGGACCCTCACGGCCGCCGCAGAAGAAGAGGTTCATCGACTACCCGCGCTCCGGCAAGTACGGGGTGCGCCGCTGGCTGCCGTCCTGGCGGCTGGTGACGGGTCTGTTCGTCGGCCTCTGCGGCAGCCTCATGGTCGCGGCGGGCATCGGGTACGCCATGGTGGACCTCCCGAAGACGGCGGACACGGCCAAGGCCCAGAACAACGTCTACTACTGGGCCAACGGCAAGCAGATGGTCGCGACCGGTGGCGAGACGAACCGGCAGATCATCAAGTACGAAGAGATCCCCGAGGCCATGCGGTTCGCCGTCATGTCCGCCGAGAACAAGACGTTCGAGACGGACAAGGGCGTCGACCCCATGGGCATCGCCCGCGCGTTCGTCAACATGGCCAAGGGCGGCCAGACGCAGGGTGGCTCGACCATCACCCAGCAGTACGTGAAGAACGCGATGCTCGACGACCAGTCGCAGACGATCTCGCGCAAGGTCAAAGAGCTGTTCGTCTCCATAAAGGTGGGCCGTACGGAGTCCAAGGAGAAGGTGATGGCCGGCTACCTGAACACCGCGTACTACGGACGTGGTGCCTACGGGATTCAGGCGGCGGCCCGCACGTACTTCAACCAGGACGCCTCGGATCTGAACGCGAGCCAGTGCGCGTTCCTGGCGGCGGTGCTCAAGGGCGCCACGTACTTCGACCCCGCCGGCGCCCCGGAGATCGACCCGGTGCAGGCGACGGCCAAGAAGAACCAGGCCAGGGCCGAGAAGCGCTGGCGCTGGATCCTCGACGAGGAGGTCAAGGACAAGCGCCTGAGGTCCGCGGATCGGAAGAAGTACACGTCGTTCCCCAGGCTGCAGAGCCCGCGGTCCAACCCCTCGCTGGCCGGCCAGACCGGCTATCTCGTGGACCTCGCGAAGGCCTACGTGATCAACAACAGCGACGGCAAGATCACCGCTCTCGACCTGCAGAAGGGCGGCTACGAGATCCACACCACCTTCGACAAGACGAAGGTGGACAAGCTCCTAGCGGCCGTGAAGAAGGTCCAGAAGGAGAACATCAACGAGAAGCTCCGCCCGAAGACGGACAAGTACGTCCAGTTCGGCGGTGCCTCGGTGAACCCGCAGAGCGGCGCGATCGAGGCCATCTACGGCGGCGCCGACGCGACGAAGCACTACACCAACAACGCCGACCAGACGGGCGCCCAGGTCGGCTCCACCTTCAAGCCGTTCGTGCTGGCCGCCGCGATGAGGGACGGCATCCGCGACCCCAAGCTGGGCGAGGATCAGGACGACACCACGCGGACGAAGGTCTCTCCGAAGAGCCTCTACAGCGGCAAGAACGAGCTCAAGATCAAGAAGTACGACGGCCAGGTCTGGCAGGACCGGGAGGGCAAGGAGTGGCTCCAGAAGAATGACGGCCACCAGTCCTACAACCCGCCGACGTACCAGATCGATCTTCGTGAGGCGATGCGTGAGTCCGTCAACTCCGCCTATGTGCAGCTCGGCATGGATGTCGGCCTGAACAAGGTGAAGCAGGCGGCGAAGGACGCGGGCATCAAGGACAACAGCTTCGCCAGCGCCAACTATCCGTCGTTCTCCCTCGGCACCTCCGACCCGAGCGCGATCCGCATGGCCGGCGCCTACGCCACCTTCGCGGAAAGTGGGCAGCGCAACGACCCGTACTCCGTGAAGTCGGTCGACCACGAAGGCGAGACGGTCTACCAGCACGAGAAGAAGCCTGTCAGGGCCTTCGACTCGGCGGTCGCCGACAACGTCACCGATGTCCTGAAGACGGTCGTCGACAAGGGAACGGGTACCAACGCCAAGCTGCCCGGCCGCCAGGTCGCGGGCAAGACCGGTACGACCGACGGCAACAAGTCGGCCTGGTTCGTGGGGTACACCCCGCAGCTGTCGACGGCCATCACGATGTACCGGATGGACGACAACGAGAACAGCAAGAAACGCCAGTTCCTGGAGATGTACGGCACGGGTAACCAAAAGCAGATCCACGGAGCGTCGTTCCCCTCCGAGATCTGGCACGACTACATGGCGGAGGCCCTCAAGGGACAGCCGGCCGTACCGTTCCCGACTCCCGAGCCCATCGGTCAGGTCGTCGGCGCCACCCCGAGCCCGAGCATCACTCCGTCGGACACTGCCTCTCCTTCGGAGTCGGCAACGTCGGAACCGTCGCCCAGCCAGTCCTCCCCCGGCCCGTCGCCGTCGACCAGCGAGTCCTGCAGCAGCTGGTCGTGGAACTGCAACGACAACGGCGGAACGTCGAACGGTGGCACCGGTGGGACACCCACGGGCGGCACAGACGGTGGCGTGACCAGCTCGCCGTCGGACCCAGGGGGCGGCAACGGCGGCAGCAACGGAAACGGCAACGGAGGGCTCTTCGGAGGGCCGGCGGGCTAGCCGGAGCTGATCTCACGCCGCGTGTTTCACGTGAAACGCCGCGTGTTCCACGTGAAACAGCGCGTGATCCGCGCCAAGTGAGGGTCGCCGCACCGATCAGGTGCGGCGGCCCTCGCCCCGTTCTCAGGCGCGTACGGCAGGATGTGCGGCATGCCCAGTGCAGAGACGACGCGCACGCATGTGCAACAGCCGGATCCGGTACGGCCGACCAAGGAGGACGAGGTCGCCGCAGCGGGGAGCGAGCTGATCGGCGGACCCATCGGACGATGGGCGCTGCTCGGGAGCTCCTGGTGGACCCCTGTACGCGTCATCGCGCTGGTGATGATCGGCATGTTCGCGCTGGGCATGGTGCAGAAGTTGCCCTGCTACGACGGCGCGTGGTTCTTCGGTGCCAGCTCGCAGTACACGCACGCCTGCTATTCGGACATCCCGCACCTCTATCAGGGGCGGGGCTTCGCCGACGGCCTGGTGCCGTACTTCGACAAGCTGCCCGGCGACATGGACTACCTCGAGTACCCGGTGCTGACCGGTGTGTTCATGGAGGTTGCGTCCTGGCTGACCCTGGGCGGCGGTTCCATCCAGCACCTGGAGAAGGTGTACTGGATGGTCAACGCCGGGATGCTGATGATCTGCGCGGTGGTGATCGCCATCTGCGTGACTCGCACCCACCGGCGACGCCCCTGGGACGGCCTCCTGGTCGCGCTTGCGCCCGCGTTCGCGCTGACCTCCACCATCAACTGGGATCTGCTCGCCGTGGCCCTCACAGCGGCCGCGATGCTGATGTGGTCGCGGGGCCGGTCGGTCGCCTTCGGTGTCCTGCTGGGCCTGGCCACGGCCGCGAAGTTCTATCCGTTCCTGGTGCTCGGCCCGCTGCTGTTGCTCTGCTGGCGCGCCGGACGCTGGCGCGACTTCGGGAAGGCCCTGGCCGGCTCGGTGGGCGCGTGGCTCGTCGTGAACCTGCCGGTGATGCTGCTCGCCCCCGAGGGCTGGTCGAAGTTCTACCGCTTCAGCCAGGAGCGCGGCGTCGACTTCGGGTCCATCTGGCTCATCATCCAGCAGCGGTGGGACGCGCAGATCAGCCCCGACGACGCCAACACCTACGCGATGGTGCTGATGGTCCTGGCCTGTCTGGGCATCACCGCTCTCGCCCTGACGGCGCCACGTCGGCCCCGCCTTGCACAGCTCGCCTTCCTGGTCATTGCCGCCTTCATCCTCACCAACAAGGTCTACTCGCCGCAGTACGTCCTGTGGCTGATCCCCTTCGCGGCCCTCGCCCGGCCGCGCTGGCGGGATTTGCTGATCTGGCAGGCGTGCGAGGTCGCGTACTTCCTAGGGATCTGGATGTACCTCGCGTACACCACGAGCGGTGACAAGCACCGGGGGCTGCCCACGGACGGCTACCACCTCGTCATCCTCATCCACCTGCTGGGCACGCTCTATCTGTGCGCGGTGATCGTGCGCGACATCCTGATGCCGGAACGGGACGTGGTCAGACGCTCCGGGGACGACGACCCGTCGGGCGGTGTCCTGGACGGAGCGCCGGACGTGTTCGTGCTCGGATACGCCGCCCATCCCCCGCGGCATGCGGTGCACAACGAGCAGCGGCCGCAAGTGAGTTGGGGCTGGGACAAGGACGAAGAGCGTTCGCTCTGAGCGAACGCACCAAAAGGGCCGGACACCGTGATGGTGTCCGGCCCTTTCCGTTTGTCCGTGCGCCCCGGCCTGTTCCAAGCCTCGGTCAGCGGTCGAGGATCCGGTCGAACTGCGTGGTGGTGTGCCGCAGATGGGCCACCAGCTCCTCGCCCACCCGGGGCTCGGGGGCGTCGGACGGCACGAAGAGGATCGAGACCTGCATGTGCGGGGGCTCCGCGAACCAGCGCTGCTTACCGCCCCAGACGAAGGGAGACAGGTTCCGGTTGACGGTCGCAAGTCCCGCGCGGGCGACGCCCTTGGCGCGCGGCATGACGCCGTGCAGCGCCTTGGGCGCCTCCAGGCCCACCCCGTGCGACGTGCCGCCGGCGACGACCACGAGCCAGCCGTCCGAGGCGACCTTCTGCTGGCGGTAACCGAAGCGGTCACCCTTGGCGACGCGGGTCACGTCCAGGATCGCGCCGCGGTACTCGGTGGCGTCGTGGTCGCCCAGCCAGAGCCTCGTGCCGATGCGCGCCCGGAACCGGGTCTGCGGGAACTGCTGCTGAAGGCGGGCGAGTTCCTGGGCCTTGAGGTGGCTGACGAACATCGTGTGCAGCGGCAGCCTGGCCGCGCGCAGACGGTCCATCCAGCCGATGACCTCCTCGACGGCGTCGGAGCCGTCGGTGCGGTCCAGGGGCAGGTGGATCGCGAAGCCCTCGAGCCGGACGTCCTCTATGGCGGAGTGGAGCTGGGGCAGTTCCTGCTCGCTCACGCCGTGCCGCTTCATCGAGGACATCACCTCGACGACGACACGGGCGCCGACGAGGCCGTGCACGCCGTCGACGGAGGAGACGGAGCGGATCACACGGTCGGGCAGCGGCACAGGCTCCTCGCCCCGCCGGAACGGGGTCAGGACCAGCAGGTCACCGCTGAACCAGTCCTTGATCCGGGCGGCTTCGTAGGTCGTGCCGACGGCGAGGACGTCCGAGCCGAAGCGGGTGGCCTCGTCCGCGAGCCGTTCATGGCCGAAGCCGTAGCCGTTGCCCTTGCAGACGGGAACTATCCCCGGAAACTGCTCGAGCACGTGCTTGTGGTGTGCCCGCCAGCGCGCGGTGTCGACGTAGAGCGTGAGCGCCATGGCCGGTCCCGGAACCTTTCTCGTGGCTGCGGTGTATCAGAGGTATGAAGAAGCTTTGGAGCTACGTGAAGTGTGCAGGGTCCGCCCGGGCCGTGTGGGCCGGGAGGGGCTCAGCGCCGCGACATGTAGATGTCGAGGGCCTTGTGCAGCAGCTTGTTGAGCGGGAAGTCCCACTCGCCGAGGTACTCGGCAGCCTGCCCACCGGTGCCCACCTTGAACTGGATCAGACCGAAGAGGTGGTCCGATTCGTCGAGCGAGTCGCTGATACCGCGCAGGTCGTAGACCGTCGCGCCGAGCGCGTAGGCGTCGCGGAGCATCCGCCACTGCATCGCGTTCGAGGGCCTGACCTCACGGCCGATGTTGTCGGAGGCTCCGTAGGAGTACCAGACGTGCCCCCCGACCACCAGCATCGTCGCCGCCGACAGGTTCACCCCGTTGTGGCGGGCGAAGTACAGCCGCATGCGGTTGGGGTCCTCACTGTTGAGAGCCGTCCACATGCGCTGGAAGTACGACAGCGGACGCGGCCGGAAGTGGTCGCGCACAGCCGTGATCTCGTAGAGACGCTGCCACTCGGCGAGGTCCTGGTAGCCGCCCTGGACGACCTCGACGCCGGCCTTCTCGGCCTTCTTGATGTTGCGGCGCCACAGCTGGTTGAAGGCCTTGTGCACGTCCTCGAGGGAGCGGTTGGCCAGCGGCACCTGGAAGACGTAGCGGGGCTGTACGTCGCCGAAACCGGCGCCGCCGTCCTCGCCCTGCTGCCAGCCCATGCGGCGCAGCTTGTCGGCGACCTCGAAGGCGCGCGGCTCGATGAAGTCGGCCTCGATGTCGCGCAGGCGCTTGACGTCCGGGTCCTGGATGCCCTTCTTGATCGATGTGGCCTCCCAGCGCCGGATGATCACCGGCGGACCCATCTTCACGGAGAAGGCGCCCTGCTGCTTGAGGTGCGCCAGCATCGGACGCATCCAGTCGTCGAGGTTCGGAGCGAACCAGTTGATGACCGGGCCCTCGGGGAGATAGGCGAGATAGCGCTTGATCTTGGGCAGCTGCCGGTACAGGACCAGGCCCGCGCCGACC
The DNA here is from genome assembly GCF_055760475.1 of Streptomyces sp. DS1-CR2. NCBI lineage: Bacteria > Bacillati > Actinomycetota > Actinomycetes > Kitasatosporales > Streptomycetaceae > Streptomyces > Streptomyces sp. DS1-CR2. Next base: position 4,533,398 of record NZ_CM147085.1, on the reverse strand, counting down.
ATCTCGCCGTTCCGCTCGTCGAACCATCCCAGGCTCTCGGAGCGCCACTCCGCCTTCACATCAGCCCATGCCGGGACCTGCATGTGGCTAGCCGAGGGCAGGCTCTGGATGTATGCCAGATGCTGCTCTCGGCTGATGGTCCTCAGGGTCAGGCTCATTCGGGGCGCTCCTCGGGCTGGTGTGTCCCCATGGGTACAAGGGCTCCGGCTCTCGCGCCGAAGCCTACTGCGCCCTGGGAGCGCCCCGACTGGGCCTATGGGAGCTTCGCGGGCCGTCAGCCGATGACACCGCCGAACAGACCACCGTGGGCCATACCGATGAAGAAGCCGATCGCCGAGGCGCCGAGGCCCAGGATGAGACCGAAGCGCTCGCGCGTCGTCACCGAGATGAACTGGCCGTATGCGGCGGTCACGACGCCGATCAGCCCCGCCCAGGAGCTGAGCAGGTGGAGGCTGCTGAAGAGCGAAGAGATGATGGCGATCGCCCCGAGAACCATCGCCACCGCGACCAGTGAGTCCTGGAGGGGATGGGGCTTCCCGTCCGTGGCGAAGAGAGATGTCGCGGTGTTGGGTCGCATTGCCTGTGCCATGTGGCACCTCCTGCGGAAGGCGGCGCATCGTAGCGCCATACACACCCGATGTGTACAGATTGTGCCCTCCCGCGGTCGGATTTCAACCGGAAGCCGTGGTGCGGGTAGTCTGTAGCGTCTGCACCGGTGTCTGCTCACGCCCTGACCAGGAAACCCCGCCAGCGGGGCCCGATTGTCAGTGGTCGCCGATACCGTTGCGTACGCATCACGACCCTCCTGCCACGGAACGACCGTGGCCGCTGAGTCCAAAGGAGGTGGGTTCCACATGCGTCACTACGAAGTGATGGTCATCCTCGACCCCGATCTCGAGGAGCGCGCTGTCTCCCCGCTGATCGAGAACTTCCTCTCCGTTGTCCGCGAGGCCAACGGAAAGGTTGAGAAGGTCGACACCTGGGGCCGTCGTCGTCTCTCGTACGAGATCAAGAAGAAGCCCGAGGGCATCTACTCGGTCATCGACCTGCAGGCCGAGCCTGCGGTCGTCAAGGAGCTCGACCGCCAGATGAACCTGAACGAGTCGGTCCTCCGGACCAAGGTCCTCCGTCCCGAGACCCACTGAGCTTCCTAGCTCAGCGGCACTCGGGTTTCGAGTAGCAGCAAGCAGCCAGCAGCAAACCCGCCGAGAGGTTCCCCCATGGCAGGCGAGACCGTCATCACGGTCGTAGGCAATCTTGTCGACGACCCCGAGCTGCGCTTCACCCCTTCCGGTGCGGCGGTCGCGAAGTTCCGTGTCGCGTCCACTCCCCGCATCTTCGACAAGCAGACCAATGAGTGGAAGGACGGCGAAGGCCTGTTCCTCACCTGCTCGGTCTGGCGTCAGGCGGCGGAGAACGTCGCGGAGTCGCTCCAGCGAGGCATGCGCGTCATCGTGCAGGGCCGGCTGAAGCAGCGGTCCTACGAGGACCGTGAGGGCGTCAAGCGCACGGTCTACGAGCTGGACGTCGAGGAAGTCGGCGCCAGCCTGAAGAACGCCACGGCCAAGGTCACCAAGACCACCGGTCGCGGTGGCCAGGGCGGATACGGCGGCGGTGGCGGCGGCCAGCAGGGCGGCGGCAACTGGGGCGGTGGCTCCGGTGGCGGTCAGCAGCAGGGCGGCGGCGGTGCTCCCGCCGACGACCCCTGGGCGACCGGTGCGCCGGCCGGCGGCGGCCAGCAGGGCGGCGGAGGTGGCTGGGGCGGAAACTCCGGCGGTTCCTCCTCCGGCGGCGGCTACTCGGACGAGCCCCCCTTCTAGGCCTCAGGGCCAAGGGGTGGGCCGTACCCACACTTCTTGATCACACAGGAGAAACACCATGGCGAAGCCGCCTGTGCGCAAGCCTAAGAAGAAGGTCTGCGCTTTCTGCAAGGACAAGGTCACGTACGTGGACTACAAGGACACGAACATGCTGCGGAAGTTCATTTCCGACCGCGGCAAGATCCGTGCCCGCCGCGTGACCGGCAACTGCACGCAGCACCAGCGTGACGTCGCCACGGCCGTGAAGAACAGCCGTGAGATGGCGCTGCTGCCCTACACGTCCACCGCGCGATAAGGAAAGGGTGACCGAACAATGAAGATCATCCTTACCCACGAGGTCTCTGGCCTCGGCACCGCCGGCGATGTCGTCGACGTCAAGGACGGGTACGCCCGCAACTACCTGGTCCCGCGTGGTTTCGCGATCCGCTGGACCAAGGGTGGCGAGCAGGACGTGGCGCAGATCCGCCGCGCCCGCAAGATCCACGAGATCGCGACCATCGAGCAGGCCAACGAGATCAAGGCCCGCCTCGAGGGTGTCAAGGTCCGCCTGGCCGTCCGCTCCGGCGACGCCGGTCGTCTCTTCGGTTCCGTCACCCCGGCCGACGTCGCTTCGGCGATCAAGGCTGCCGGTGGCCCCGAGGTCGACAAGCGCCGCATCGAGCTGGGCTCGCCGATCAAGACGCTGGGCGCCCACGAGACGTCCGTGCGTCTGCACCCCGAGGTTGCCGCCAAGGTCAGCGTCGAGGTCGTCTCCGCCTAAGCACTGCGCTTGGCAGAGCTGAAGCAAGCGTTGGGCCGCACCCCTCGGGGTGCGGCCCAACGCGTTTCGCGGTCACCGTTTCACGTGAAACGGGTCAGCGCGTGGCGCCCGTGACGATCCAACGGCCCGAGCGCGAACGCAGCCACAGGGTCACCATCCGCACGGTCATCATCAAAGTCATAGCGCCCCACAGCGCGGTGAGCCCTCCGCCGAAGACCGGTACCAGCAGGGCGACCGGCGTGAAGACCGCCAGGGTCGCGAGCATCGCCCAGGCGAGATACGGACCGTCTCCCGCTCCCATCAGGACCCCGTCGAGAACGAAGACGATGCCGCAGATGGGCTGGGACAGCGCGACCATCAGGAGAGCGGGCAGTGCCACGTTCTGCACCACCTGATCATTCGTGAACAGTGGAATGAAGAGCGGTCGGGAGACGATCACCAGGAGTCCGAGGACGACTCCCGCGGCGATGCCCCACTGCACCATGCGGCGGCAGGCATCCCGTGCGCCCTGGGCGTCGTCCGCTCCGAGGTAGCGCCCGATGATGGCCTGCCCCGCGATGGCGATGGCGTCGAGCGCGAAGGCCAGCAGGCTCCACAGGGAGATGATGATCTGGTGCGCGGCGATGTCCGCGTCGCCGAGCCGGGCCGCAACAGCGGTGGCAATCATGAGGATGGCGCGCAGCGAGAGGGTGCGGACGAGCAGCGGTGCGCCTGCCTGGGCGCAGGCTCGTATCCCGGCTGCGTCGGGACGCAGGGAAGCGCCGTGACGACGGGCCCCGCGTACGACGACGAAAAGATAGACGGCGGCCATGGCGACCTGTGCGATGACGGTGCCCCAGGCGGATCCTGCGATGCCCAGGCCGGCGCCGTAGACGAGCCCCGCGTTGAGCGCGCCGTTGGCGACGAAGCCTCCGACCGCGACATAGAGCGGGGTCTTGGTGTCCTGGAGGCCACGCAGGACTCCCGTCGCGGCGAGGACGACGAGCATCGCCGGGATGCCGAGCGAGGAGATCCGCAGATAGGTGATCGCGTAGGGCGCCGCAGTGTGCGAGGCACCGAACAGCTCGACGAGCGCGGGAGCGGTGGGAAGGACAAGGGCGATGACCGCGGCACCGAGCAGGAGCGCGAGCCAGATCCCGTCCATGCCCTGACGGATTGCGGACTGCAGATCTCCGGCGCCGACGCGGCGGGCCACCGCGGCCGTAGTCGCGTAGGCCAGAAAGACGAAGACACTGACGGCGGTCATCAGGAGGGACGAGGCGACAGCAAGACCGGCCAGCTGGGCGGTGCCCAGATGGCCGACGATGGCGCTGTCGGCCATCACGAAAAGAGGCTCGGCTACGAGCGCGCCGAAAGCGGGGACGGCCAGCGCGACGATCTCGCGGTCATGCCGACGCCGGGCGGCCTTGGTCGCCGCGGGAGCCTGTGTCATGAGCACCAATGTAATCTTCCACAGGTAAGAGATGCAACCGCCTTTGGGTCCTTACTTCTGTGCCCTTCGGGCGTGGCGTCACGCACCGTTTACAGCGATCTTGGGTCGACCGGGAAAGTATTTTTCCTGCACAGCCGGTGGACGGGAAAGTAGCAGGTCAGGCACATTTCTGCGCGCTCCCTGAGGGCTTGTTCACAGGGCTGTCCACCGTGTCGTGCACAGGTTTTGCAGAGTTCTCCACAGCGAGAGGCCCTTCATCCACACCGCCTGTGGATAACCAGATTGGCTGAAGGTGCCGAGGGGCCTACCGTGGTGCGGCGCCCGCCACGATTTCAGGCCTCGGAAACGTCATGAACCGACGCGTCAGAACCCGAGTCGGGTCCCCGTATTTGTCAGTGCCGTGCCGTAAGAAAGAGGGCACGGCGAGGTCCGCCCGGCGGACTGGAGGAGGTGGCCCGGTGAGTATCTCCGAGCCTTTGGACGACCCCTGGGCCGACAGCGGTCCCAGTGACCGTCTGCCTGCCTCCCGCCAGCGTGGCAGCAGCGGGCGGGGGCGCGAGGAGCAGCACGACCGCGGTGGCGACGGCGGCTGGGACGACGGAACTCCGTCCTTCGAGCGGGTACCGCCCCAGGACCTCGATGCCGAGCAGTCCGTACTCGGTGGCATGCTCCTGTCCAAGGACGCGATCGCCGACGTCGTCGAGGTGATCAAGGGCCACGATTTCTACCGCCCCGCGCACGAAACTATCTTCACCGCGGTTCTCGACCTGTATGCGAAGGGCGAGCCGGCCGACCCGATCACGGTCGCGGCCGAGCTCACCAAGCGTGGCGAGATCACCAAGGTCGGTGGCGCATCGTATCTGCACACCCTCGTCCAGACGGTTCCGACGGCGGCGAACGCCGAGTACTACGCTGAGATCGTCCACGAGCGTGCGGTTCTGCGCCGGCTCGTCGAGGCGGGCACGCGCATCACGCAGATGGGATATGCGGCCGACGGCGACGTCGACGAGATCGTGAACAGTGCGCAGGCCGAGATCTACGCGGTCACCGAGCAGCGCACCAGCGAGGACTACCTCCCGCTCGGCGACATCATGGAGGGTGCGCTCGACGAGATCGAGGCGATCGGCTCCCGCAGCGGCGAGATGACCGGTGTGCCCACCGGGTTCACCGACTTCGACTCCCTGACGAACGGCCTGCACCCCGGTCAGATGATCGTCATCGCCGCCCGTCCCGCCATGGGTAAGTCCACCCTGGCGCTCGACTTCGCCCGGACCGCCTCGATCAAGCACAACCTGCCCAGCGTCATCTTCTCCCTGGAAATGGGCCGGAACGAGATCGCGATGCGTCTGCTGTCCGCGGAGGCACGGGTCGCGCTGCACCACATGCGCTCCGGCACCATGACAGACGAGGACTGGACCCGGCTCGCCCGCCGGATGCCCGAGGTCTCGGCGGCACCGCTCTATATCGACGACTCGCCGAACCTGTCGATGATGGAGATCCGCGCGAAGTGCCGTCGCCTCAAGCAGCGCAATGACATCAAGCTCGTGATCATCGACTATCTGCAGCTGATGCAGGCCGGTGGTTCGAAGCGCTCCGAGAGCCGTCAGCAGGAGGTCTCGGACATGTCGCGAAACCTGAAGCTGCTCGCCAAGGAGCTGGAAGTGCCGGTCATCGCGCTCTCCCAGCTGAACCGTGGCCCCGAGCAGCGCACGGACAAGAAACCGATGGTGTCCGACCTGCGTGAATCCGGCTCGATCGAGCAGGACGCGGACATGGTGATCCTGCTGCACCGCGAGGACGCCTACGAGAAGGAGTCACCCCGCGCCGGCGAGGCGGACATCATCGTGGGCAAGCACCGTAACGGTCCGACGGCAACGATCACGGTCGCCTTCCAGGGTCACTACTCGCGCTTCGTGGACATGGCGCAGACCTGATCCCGTACGACCTGCTCCCGCACGACCGCAACCGCACGGCATGGACGTGCGACCTGCAGCTGCCGGCCTAAAAGCGGTCGACGCCTGGCGGTCAGCGGGGTGGACTTGGGGCATGACGACATCCTCTGAAGAGCTGCTGCCCACGACGCGCCGAGCCCTCTTGCACCGCATTGCCACCGCTCAGGCGGAAGGCCGTTCCCCTTCGCTGGTGGCCGCGGTCGTTCGCGAGGGGGAGCTGGTGTGGAGCGGTGGGCGTACCTGTGTGGACGGGCATGCTCCGGACGAGCACGTGCAGTACCGGATCGGCTCGATCACCAAGACGTTCACGGCCGTGCTGGTGCTGAGGCTGCGGGACGAGGGTGTGCTCGACCTCGGGGACCCGTTGGAGAAGCATCTGCCGGGCACCGGCGCCGGCCAGGTCACCATTGCCGAACTCCTGGCGCACACCGGTGGGTTGGCGGCCGAGACTCCTGGTCCTTGGTGGGAGCGTTCGTCGTCCTCGCTGCGTCCCGAGCTCGCCGATGTGCTGGGCGAGAAGCCGTTCAGACATCCGGTCGGCAAACAGCATCACTACTCCAACCCCGGCTACACGTTGCTGGGTTCGCTGGTCGAGGCGTTGCGCGGCGCTGCGTGGGTGGACGTCCTGCGTCGCGAGGTCCTGGAGCCGCTCGGTCTGGACCGGACGAGCGGGCAGCCGCAGACCCCGCATGCCGGTGGATGGGCCGTGCATCCCTGGGCCGATGTGATGATGCCGGAGCCCGCGGAGGATCTGGGTCTGATGGCTCCTGCTGGACAACTCTGGTCGACGGCAGCGAACTTGGGGCGGTTCGCCGTGTTCCTGATGGAGGGCGACGACCGGGTTCTGAGTGCGCAGTCCGTACGTGAGATGCGTACGCCCGCCGCGCCCACGCTGTCGGGGGACTGGGACTCCTCGTACGGCCTCGGTCTTCAGCTGGTACGGAGGAATGGCCGGGTGCTGGCCGGGCACGGTGGTTCGCTGCCCGGGTTTGTGGCGGGGCTGTGGCTGAGCGAGGAGGACGGTCTGGCCGCGGTCACGCTCGCCAACTGCACCTCGGGCGTGCCCGCATCGACGGTCAGCACGGACCTTCTCCGTATCGTCGCCGAGGCCGAGCCACGCATCCCCGAGCCGTGGCGGCCCCTGCCGGACGTCGATGCGACGGTGCTGGAGCTCGCCGGGCCCTGGTACTGGGGGACGCAGAGCACGGTGCTGCGGCTGACGGCCGACGCAGGAGTCTCGCTCGGACCGCTGACGGGTGGGGCGCGGGACTCGCGATTCCGCCCGAACGGCGATGGCACCTGGACCGGGCTGGACGGCTACTACGCGGGGGAACTCTTGCGCGTCGAGCGCCGGCCCGACGGGTCGGTGAGCCACCTCGATCTCGGATCGTTCGTCTTCACGCGTGAGCCGTACGAGAAGGGGGCGCCGGTACCCGGCGGCGTGGACCCGGAAGGTTGGCGAGGGCTTCCTCGGCCCTAGCCGGTCTTGTTTCCAGTCAGGGTTGCTCCTGTTCGGCCTAGTTCCTGGTCGGGATGGTGAAGGGGCCGGGTGGTCGTCTGTTTCACGTGAAACAGACGACCACCCGGCCCCTCGGCGTTGTCAGAGCTGGAGCTTGAAGCCCACATGCGAAGCCTCGAAACCCAGTCGCTCGTAGAAGCGATGGGCGTCGGTCCGGGTGGCGTCGGAGGTCAGCTGCACCAACTGACAGTTCTGACGGCGGGATTCATCCACGGCCCACTCGATGAGCAACGTACCGAGCCCGCTGCCACGCTCGTCCGCGTGGATGCGGACGCCCTCGATGATCGAGCGCGTGGAGCCCTTCCGGGAGAGCCCGGGGATGACGGTGAGCTGAAGGGTGCCGACAGTGCGCCCCTCGCGCACGGCGACGGCCAGGTGCTGGTTGGGGTCCCCGGCGATGCGTGCGTGCGCCTCCAGGTATGGCGTGAGGTCGTCCGGGGACTCGCGGCGGGCGCCCAGGGGGTCGTCCGCCAGCATCTCCACGATGGCCGGGATGTCGGCGGCCACGGCAGGCCGTATCTCAAGATCTCCCATGGCCGCAGCCTATGCGGCCATGGTGCGTCAGTCCTGGACCGCCGGGCGTCCCACGGCCCTTCGAGGTGTCGTCTCAGGCGGGGAGGCGTACGGCTTCCACCGCGCGGACCAGCGGGGCGAGTTCGGGGTTCCTGGCCGCCTCGTCGAGTGCCTCGCGCAGGGCGGTGTCATTGGTGGGCCGCGCATCGGCGAGCAGAGCCAGCCCCGTCTCGCTCACGTCCGTGTAGATGCCGCGACGGTCGGTGGGGCAGAGGTATCGGGCGAGCAGACCGCGGTCCTCCAGACGCGTCACCAGGCGCGTGGTGGCGCTCTGGCTGAGGACAACGGCGTCCGCGACCTGCTTCATCTGCAGGTGACCGCCTTCACCGTCGTGCTGGCGGCTGAGGACATCGAGCAGTGAGTACTCCCGCACGCTCAGGTCGTGCTTGGCCTGCAGAGCGCGCTCGATGTGGGTCTCGATCCTCCCGTGGAGCAGGGAGAGGGCGCACCAGCCCTGGGCCAGGGCGGTGAGTGCGGGGTCTGTGGCGGTCATGGCTCTAGTTCCTCCGTCCCGAAGCGGCTGAACCCAGGATAGTCCACACGCGAAATTGTCGGCGCTTGCAAGTAGAGCGCGTCTGCAAGTATTGTGAACGCACGCAAAGCGCACCTGCAACAGTCTGGGAAGGTGAACCCTATGCCTCTCGCGCTTCTGGCTCTCGCGATCGGGGCCTTCGGGATCGGAACCACGGAATTCGTGATCATGGGGCTGCTCCCCGAGGTCGCGGGTGACTTCGGCGTCTCCATCCCCACGGCCGGATTTCTGGTCACCGGCTACGCCCTCGGCGTCATGTTCGGTGCCCCCCTCATGACGATTCTGGGCACCCGCATCTCGCGCAAGCGGATGCTGCTGCTCTTGATGGGCCTGTTCATCCTGGGCAACGTGCTCTCCGCGGTGGCGCCCGTCTTCCTGGTCATGGTGATCGGCCGCGTGGTCGCCTCACTCGCGCACGGCGCCTTCTTCGGAATCGGCGCGGTCGTCGCGGCCGAGCTGGTCGCCCCCGAGAAGAAGGCCGGAGCCATCGCCATGATGTTCACCGGCCTGACCGTCGCCAACGTCGTCGGCGTACCCCTGGGCACGCTCATCGGCCAGAGCGTCGGCTGGCGCGTCACCTTTGTGGCCGTCGCGGCGCTCGGAGTCATCGGACTGCTCGGCATCGCCAAGCTCGTCCCCGACATGCCCAAGGCCGAAGGCGTCCACCTGCGGGACGAACTCGCCGCTTTCAAGAACGTCCAGGTCCTGCTGGCGATGGCCATGACCGTGCTCGGGTTCGGTGGAGTCTTCGCCGCCATCACTTACATCGCACCGATGATGACGAACGTCGCCGGTTACGCCGACACGTCGGTGACCTGGCTCCTCGTCCTGTTCGGCCTCGGCATGGTCGTGGGCAACCTGATCGGCGGCAAGTTCGCAGACCGCAAGCTGATGCCGATGCTGTACGTCGCACTGAGCGGGTTGGCCGTCGTGCTCGCCCTGTTCACGCTGACCGCCCACAACAAGGTCCTGGCGGCGATCTCGATCGCGCTGATCGGCGCTCTCGGTTTCGCCACGGTGCCGCCGCTGCAGAAGCGGGTCCTCGATCAGGCCCACGGCGCCCCCACGCTGGCCTCCGCGGTCAACATCGGCGCCTTCAATCTCGGCAACGCTCTCTCGGCCTGGCTCGGCGGCATCGTCATCGCGGCCGGCCTCGGCTACACGGCCCCCAACTGGGTAGGCGCCGTCCTCGCCGCCGCCGCACTCGTCCTGGCCGTCGTGTCCGCCGGCCTTGAGCGCCAGTCCAAGGCCTCGAGCCCGGTCGTCGCAAGCGCGACTCCCGAAGGGGCCCGGCAGGCGGAACCCGCTCACAGCTGAGCGGCCCACAGACCCTCACTTCACCCCCACCCCCGGGGCCAGCGTCGTCCCCGCACCCGTTCCACCGCACATCCCCGCAAGGAGAAATCCCTCATGAGCACCACCACGGCTGTCGCGCCGCTGACCATCCAGGACGCGGAGATCCTCGTGACCGCCGCCCGTCGTGCGGCCGAGTCCGGCGGAGTGAACGTCAGCGTCACCGTTCTCGACGCCGGCGGACACCTGCTCGCCTTCCGGCGCGACGACCGGGCCGTGCTGATCTCCGGCGAGACCAGCACCCGCAAGGCGTACACCGCCCTCCAGTTGAGCGCCCCGACCGCGGACCTCGTCGACCTGGTCAAGCCCGACGGCCCGTTCCACAGCCTGCCCACCGCCTTGGACCGACCGTTGCTCTTCATCGCGGGCGGCATCCCCGTCCATCGCGACGGTCACCTCATCGGCGCGGTCGGTGTCGGCGGCGGCGCACCGGAGCAGGATCACGGGTTCGCCACGGCAGCCGTGGCAGAGCTCGTCTGACGCTCAACGAGGCCTGAGCGCGACGCGCCTCCCCACACAGAAGTCCGCCCCTGGACGCCGTGAACCCACGGTGTTCAGGGGCGGACTTCATCGCAGGCGCCGCCCGGTCAGGTCAGCCCGCGGCGACCGTCAGGGGCGCGAAACGGCGCGTCCAGTCGCCGGGGAGTTCGGGGGCGCCGTAGGTCATCACAGCGTTGAAGGCCTGGGACTCCATGCCTCGTGCCTTGATCCACGTCAGCAGTTCCTCATGGCGCACGTCGATGTCGGTACGCAGGGGGCGATCCGTACCGGCGGCGAGCGAGGTGACGAGCGCCTTCGCCGTCTCGGTGTCGCGTGCGATCAGCGGGCCGATGACATGGGTGTCCATGTTGGGCCAGGCGGCCGCGAAGCCGATGAGTTCGCCTCTGTCCTCGGCCACGCGCAACTGGTCTGCGAAAGCCGGGAGGCGGGTCAGGACGTGGGTGCGGTCGGGGCCGAAGACCTCTGCGTCCAGGCGAAGCATGGCCGAGAGATCCTCAGCGGTCGCGGCGCGCGTGGCCACGGACGGCGTCGGTCCACCAGGGGTGAAGCGTCCCCGTACCATCTCCGCACGCCCGGTGACCTTGAAGCCCAGCCCTTCGTAGAGCGGGCGGCCGTACGGGGTCGCGTGCAGAGTGAGCGGTGTGGTGTCCGCCTGCTCGGCGACGTACTGCATGAGGCGGCGGCCGATGCCGCGGCGGGCGTGGCGTTCGGCGACGAGCACCATGCCGATGGCGCTCAGCGCGGGCCGGTTCGGCGGGCCGTAGTCGGTCACCACACAGGCGCTCACCAGGCCCCCGTCGGGGTCGTCGATGCCGTAGCCGGTGCCGGCCGCGAGCAGCAGGCCCCACTTGTGTTCCTCGCGGGGCCAGCCGCGGTCCTCGGAGAGATCGGCGCACGCCGTGAGGTCGCGCGGGGTGAGCCGGCGGATGGGCAGATCGGAGAGGGGAGGTGTCGACACGCAGGTCAGGCTGACTGACGCAGCCGGTCCGCGTCCACCGCTTTGCGGGCAGCGTGTTGCTTTCGGCCACGTCGCGTCAGTCCCCATGGCTTGAGCACCGAGATCACCGTCATGAAGAGATAGGCGGTCAGGGAGACAATGGGGCCGGCCACCAGATCGCTCGGCTGGGGCAGCGGAGTACCTGCCATGACCGTCGCGACCGCGGCGTTGACGCCGGGACGCAGCGCGAAGATCGAGGCGGCGGTTGTGGCGAGCGTGAGCCAGAACTTGGCATAGACCCAGCGGTGCCGGGCGAGGCCCCAGAGGGTGCCCAGTGACAGCAGCAGGCCGCTCAGCAGAGTGAGCAGAGCGAGCGGGATCACCAGCCAGTCCGTGAAGACCTTCATGGCGCGGCAGGCGGCCTCGACCATCGGGTCGGAACCCGTGGTGATCGCCGTGACGGCGAGCGCGAGCAGGCCGAGTGTGAGCCCCAGCCAGCAAGCGGAGGACGTCACATGGACGACGAGGGTGGCCCGGCGAGCGGGACGGCGTAGTTTCACGTGAAACACAGTGCCGGGAGTGCCCCATCGAGGGCGTCCGACAGAGGGAGTAACCCCGGGTACTAGCCTCGGCGTACATGGCGAGGCTGCAGCTCTTCGATCTGGACGGAACGCTGCTGCACGACGTCGGTGCCCGTGGAAATCTCCCGTCAACTGGGGCTCGTGGCCGAGATGGTGGCCCTGGACCGTGAGATCGGCGAGCAGCGCATCGGACCGCCGGAGTACGCGCGGCGGGTGCATGCCCTGCTCGGCGCCGCGGCGAAGGTGAAGATCGCGGACCGGATCTGTGAAAGTTTGGGGTGCCACGGGCCGCTTGCATTGCCTGCGGCGACTCGTTCTCCGATGTGGAGCTGTTCGGCGCCGTGCCGGTATCGGTCGCGATCAATGTGGATCAGCATGTCGCGGGTCTGGCGACTCACTCGTATGCCGGCCGCGATCTGCGGGAGGCATGCGAATTGGTGCGGCACGCCCGCCAATTGAGGGATTGCAGGGGCATATCCCCTGTCGAATTCCTTGCTGGGCAAGGGGGACTTGTGTGTTTGGCGGCTGCCGGTATGGTCGACTCCGGTCCGAGGCCGGCGCGCTCGGCGCATCCCGGGCCATGCACGCAGGCCAAGTAGACAGCCTAACGGGACGGAGAGATCGAAGACCTGCTATTTCCGCTATGCGGCTTGCGGGGTCGCGCCGGATGGCACGCTGCGGTGAGGAACTGCGGGCAATGTCACATTCCTCCCTTACTTGTCCGTAGCGGACCGGAATGCGGGTTCACTTGGGCCGCCGCATTCTGCCGCGGCAGAACGGGGAAAGAGCGACTTCCGATCGCGGGAGTACGCAGACCGACCGAAAGATGTTCGAGGCGAGGCACAGCATGGACGCTCCGACCACTACGTCGGCCGACTCCGGTTCCGGCGGCGGGGGCGGTTGGTTCACTCCGCGCAAGGCGCCGCCCACCGGCCCGGGCACGGGCCAGGACACGCAGTCAGAGGGGCGCAAGGTCACGCCGATACGGCCCGTGGGCCGGCCCGAGCGAATATCGGACGACCACGCGGAGACGGTGCCCGCGCAGAGCCCCGCCCCGGCGGCGGAGGCCGCACCCGTACCTCAGCACGTGTCGGCCCCCGGCCCGCGCCCCCGCCAGGCCGCCCCCGGCGGGAACGCGCGCCCTACCCAGCCCGGCTCGGACGCGACCGCGCGCCCCCACGCCGCCCAGCACGGACCAGGGTCGAGCCCCGGGCACCCGCCGCACTCCGCGCCTCCGGCACCGGCACCGGCACCGGAGCCCACGGCAGAGGCCACCCCCCGCCCCGCACCCGCGCCTGAAGCCTCCCCCGACGCGCGGCTCATCCGCCGCACGCTGGAGGAGGTCGGCCCCGACGCCGACAAGGTCACCTCGTACTTCTACGCGCTGCTCTTCGTGCGCCACCCCGAACTGCGGCCCCTGTTCCCCGCCTCGATGGACACCCAGCGCGACAGGCTCCTCAAGGCCCTGCTGACGGCGGCCGAGCACGCCGACAACAAGAGCGTCCTCGTCCCGTACCTGCAGAACCTGGGCCGTGGGCACCGCAAGTACGGCACGCAGCCTGAGCACTACCCCGCGGTCGGCGAGTGCCTGATCGGCGCGCTGACCCGGTACGCGACGACGACGTGGGACGAGGAGACGGAGGCGGCCTGGGTGCGCACGTACACGACGATCTCCCAGGTCATGATCGACGCGTCGGCAGCGGACGAGCTGCGCGCGCCCGCGTGGTGGTACGGCGAGGTGGTCTCCCACGACCTGAGGACCCCGGATATCGCCGTGGTCACGGTCCGGCCCGACCAGCCGTACCCGTTTCTCGCCGGGCAGTACACGAGCCTGGAGACGCCTTGGTGGCCGCGGATCTGGCGGCACTACTCCTTCGCCTCGGCGCCCCGCTCCGACGGGCTGCTCTCGTTCCATGTGAAGGCCGTCCCTGCGGGGTGGGTCTCTAACGCACTCGTGCACCGCGCCCGTCCCGGCGATGTGATCCGGCTCGGCCCGCCCTCCGGTTCGATGACGGTGGACCACAGCTCCGACAGCGGGCTGCTCTGTCTCGGCGGAGGCACCGGGATCGCGCCCATCAAGGCCCTCGTCGAGGACGTCGCCGAGCATGGCCAGCGGCGCCGGGTCGAGGTGTTCTACGGGGCTCGCACCGATCACGACCTGTACGACATCGACACGATGCTGCGTCTCCAGCAGACCCACCCGTGGCTGGCGGTCCGCCCGATCGTCGATCAGCAGGCCCATCTGCAACTGCCCGACGCGGTACGCGAGTACGGTCCCTGGAACGAGTACGACGCCTATCTGTCGGGCCCCCCTGGCATGATCCGCAACGGGGTCGACGCCCTGCGGGACATCGGGATCCCGATGGACCGGATCCGCCACGACTCCGTGGAGGAGCTCGTCGCGACCGGCAACTGACGTCGGCAGCTGAGTGCCGGGCTCGAAGAAGGCCGCGTCCAGCAGGCGCCACCAGACCAGGCCCGCGGCTCCAGCCCTGAAGTCCCGGCCCCGCCCCGTCAGCCCAGGTCAGGCGCGTGCATCGCCCGTACACCCTCGATGTTGCCGTCCAGATAGTGCCGCAGGGACAGCGGGACGAGATGGACCGAGGCGATGCCGACGCGGGTGAAGGGCACCCGCACGATCTCGTACTCGCCGCACGGCTCCTCGATCTCGGGGCCGTGCCGCTGGCTGTCGTCCATCGACTCGAGGCGGCAGACGAAGAAGTGCTGGACCTTCACGCCAGTGGCGCCGCCGTCCTCACCGATGTGCTCGACGGTGTCCACGAAGCAGGGCACCACATCGAGGATCTTGGCGCCGAGCTCCTCGTGCACCTCGCGGTGCAGGGCGTCGACGACGGTCTCGTCCTCGGGTTCGACCCCGCCGCCGGGGGTCAGCCAGTACGGATCCAGGCCGGGCTTGGTCCGCTTGATCAGGATCAGGTCGTCGCCGTCGAGCAGGACGGCGCGTGCGGTGCGCTTGACCACGGGTCGGACGGTCATGGGAGAAATGTGGCCCCGCCGGTTCCACGTGAAACATCCCGTACCGACCTGGCCTCAGGCCAAGGCCAACTGATCAGCGCTAGTTGATCACCAGGAATCGGTCACCACGAGCGAATCAGCACCAATCGACGGCGGTGCGCAGCAGCCACTCGTGCGCCCGCGCGACGTGCGGCATGGCGAGCGTTCCCGTGCGCACAACAAGGAAGTACGTCCGCAGCGGGGGCACCGGGGGATCGAGCAGGGCCACGACCTCGCCGCGCTCCAGGGCCGGCGCGCAGAGGTAGCGCGGCAGTACCGAGAGCCCGGCACCGGCGATGGTGCAGGCGAGCACCGCGCGTAGATCCGGCACGATGACCCTGCCCGACGTGGCCGGGCGTGAGTCGAAGACAGCGGCCCAGTAGCGGGCGACGAACGGCAGCGACTCGTGTGCCTCGACCAACGGCAGATCCTCCAGCGCGGCGGCGCCGTTGCGGCGCAGGGTGCCGGGCCCTATGCGGGCGGCCCACCGCGGCGAGGCAAGGAGGACGTGCTCCTCGTCGCAGAGCGCAGTCGCGGTGAGCAGGGCGCCGCGGGGGCGGGCTGTCGTGATGGCCAGATCATGATGTCCGGCGCCGAGCCCCTCCAGGACTTCCTCGGCGTTGCCGAAGGAGGCGCGCAGGGCGAAGCTCTGGCCGTCGTCACGGGTGAGCGCGGTGAGGGCGGGCAGCGCACGCTCGGCGGTGAACTCCGGAGGCCCCGCGAGGTGCAGCGTGCGCACCGGCGACTCCTCGTCGATGCCGGTCTCGGTGATCTCCACGAGGGCGTCGAGGTGCGGAGCGGCTTTGTGCGCGAGTTCGTCGCCGATGGATGTGGGGGTCACGCCACGCGCCTGGCGCAGGAACAGGGGGCGGCCCAACTGCCGCTCCAGGGTGCGGATCTGAGATGTCACCGCGGGCTGCGAAAGGCCGAGCAGCGCGGCGGCCCGTGTGAAGGAACCCGCCCGGTGCACGGTCACGAACGTGCGCAGCAGGGCGAGATCCATGGCGGTGCCCTCCTCTCTCGGCCTTCGAGTCGGCTCAACTATAAATATGTCGATAGGTCTCTGTCGCTACCGTGATTGGACACTGACACAGAGTCAACTAGCCTTATGCGCGCGGTTCTTGGCGCGCAGGAACCGGGGACGGTCCGAGCCACGAGGGGGGAGGCTCGGGCCGTCCATCGTGCGTAACCGGTATGAGACCGAGGCCGCGGGCGGCCTGAAGTGGCCCGTGAGGGCCCCTAGATGGCCGCCTCGTCGAGCGCGCGCAGTACATCGGCCACCAGGTCGTCCGGATCCTCGGCACCGGCGGAGAAGCGGATGAAGCCCTCCGGGACATCGTCCCCGCCCCAGCGGCGACGGCGCTCGGCGGTGGACCGCACGCCGCCGAAGCTCGTCGCGTCGTCCACCAGCGTCAGGGACTCCATGAACCGCTCGGCACGCGCGCGCGTGGGCAGCGTGAAGGAGACCACGCACCCGAAGCGCCGCATCTGCTGAGCGGCGATCTTGTGCGACGGATCGTCGGGCAGACCCGGGTAACGCAGGCCCTCGATGTCGTCACGGTCGCGCAGGGCGAGAGCGAGCGCGAGAGCGTTGGCGTTCTGCCGCTCCGCCCTCAACTGGAGCGTGGCGAGGGAGCGATGGGCGAGCCAGGCCTCCATAGGGCCGGGAATCGCGCCGACGATCTTGCGCCAGCCTCGCACCGACGTGGTCAGCTCGGCATCGCGGCAGGTCACGTAGCCGAGCAGGATGTCGCCATGGCCGGTGAGCTGCTTGGTGCCACTGGCCACGGAGAAGTCAGCGCCGAGCTCCAGGGGTCGCTGGCCGAGCGGCGTGGCGAGCGTGTTGTCGACAGCCACCAGGGCGCCACGCGCGTGTGCCGCCTCGGCGAGCCGCCGCACGTCGCACACGTCGAGGCCGGGGTTCGACGGCGTCTCGATCCACAGGAGCTTCGCGCCGTCCAGGACGTCGAGCTGGGCGTCGCCGCCGGTGGGGGCGGTGCGGACCTCGATGCCGAACGCCGTGAGCTGCTCGCGGACGAGCGGGAACACCTGGTAGCCGTCGCTCGGCAGAACGACCACGTCGCCGGCCTTGAGCTGCGAGAACAGCACCGCCGAGATGGCTGCCATCCCGGAGGCGAAGACGAGGGTGTCGACATCCTCCTGGCCGGGTGCCTCGAGCTCGCCGATGGCCCGCTCCAGGTGGGTCCACGTCGGGTTGTCGTCCCGGCCGTACGTATAGGGCCCCGAGACATCGCCCGGCAGGTGGAAGTGTGCGGCGAAGACAGGCCCTGGGAGTGTCGGATCGTTCTTCGAGGCCTCGGGCAGCCCTGCCCGCACTGCCCTTGTGCCGTCCCCGATCTGCGTCGATTGCGTCATGCCGCCCGCCCTTCCAGTGCCACGCGTACCGCGTCGAGCAGACCGTCGCTCGCCGCCTCCACCATTCTCAGGCACTCCTCGAAGCCATCGATGCCGCCGTAGTACGGGTCCGGTACATCCAGGTCTGTCCCAGCCGAAGGGTCGTACGAGCGCAGCAGGCGGACCTTTTCGATGTCCTGCGGGTTCGGTGCCAGCCGGCGCAGGGTGCGCAGATGCCCGGCGTCCAGGGCGATCACCAGATCGAGCCGGGAGAACCACGAGGCGCTGAACTGCCGGGCCGTATGGCCGCTTTCATAGCCGCCGGCCGCCAGCACGGAGACGGTGCGGTGGTCGGCACCGTCCCCCTCGTGCCAGCCGTCGGTGCCCGCGCTGTCCACCTCCACGAGACCGGCGAGACCGGCCTCGTGGACGCGCGCGCGGAAGACCGACTCGGCCATGGGCGAGCGGCAGATGTTGCCGGTGCAGACGAAGCACACACGGAAGGACATGGGGCGGGGTCAGTCCTTGTCGTCGGGCAGGACGACGTTCAGCGCCCAGGAGACGACCGAAATGATCAGGCCACCGAGGACGGCGGTCCAGAACCCCTCGACATGGAAGCTCTGGTTGAACTGGTCGGCCAGCCACGAGGTCAGCAGCAGCATCAGGGCGTTGACCACGAGCGTGATCAGGCCGAGCGTCAGGATGAAGAGCGGGAAGGTGAGGAGCTTCACAATGGGCTTGACCAGGAGATTCACCAGGCCGAACAGCAGCGCCACGATGATCAGCGTGCCGACCTTCTTGCCGGTGCTGTCACCTGTCAGCGTGATCTTGTCGAGCAGCCACACCGCGACAGCAAGGGCCCCCGCGTTGGCGATCGTCTTGACTACGAAATTCTTCATGTGTCTGATCGTGGCAGACGAGACCGGATCATGAGAGCGGCCCTGCGAGGCCGCTCACGGGCAAGAGGCGGACAAGTGGGATGAAGGCATTCCGGCTGGACGAACTGGAAGCGGAACGTGCCGCGAACGACGGTGCGTATCTGCAGTTCCTGCGGGAGCGGAACATGTCGGTCGGGCTCTACGCCCTCGACGCGGGGGCCCAGGACCCGCAGCAGCCCCACCAGCAGGACGAGGTGTATCTCGTCGTCAGCGGTCGCGGTTCGATCACCGTCGGCATGGAGACGACCCAGGTGGCGCGCGGCAGCGTCGTGTACGTGCCGGCCGGGGTGGCCCACAAGTTCCATCACATCAGCGAGGACCTGCGGGTTCTGGTGGTGTTCTCTCCGCCTGAGAGCTGACGGCGGATCTCGGGGTTCCCTAGGGGGTCGCTCAGGGGACGACAAGGGGTCCGCGGCCCCCACAGGGCGCCTCGGCATGCCAGCATCGAATGCAGAAGCCGTATCGAAGCGGTACGGCTCGGGAGAGAGGTAAGGACGATGGCAGTGCGAGAGATCTTCGCGGGCATGCCGTGGTGGGTTAAGTGGGTCGCGGTGCCGGTCATCGCCCTGGTCGTCTTCGGCGGACTGATAGCCAGCGTCGTGGGCTTCGTGATCGGTCTGCTCTTCAAGGTGCTGGTCTTCGTGGCTCTGGTCGGTGGACTCATCTACGTCGTACGGAAGTTCATAACGGGCTCGTCCTCACGCAGCGACTGGTAGCTCTGGGCAACGGTTCGCTCGCGCGGGGGAAGTTTCCTCGCGCGGCCCTCTCGAAGTGCTGGCCAGGGCTAGAGTCCACAACTCGACGGCCGCACCCCCGTGATTCCCGAGAAGCGGGGGGACCCCACGCGCTTCGGGAGTGAACCTTGGCCACGGCTGAACCTCTTTCCGCCGCCCCGTTGTCCGCCGACATCACGTCCCCCGACACCATGTCTGCCGACGCCACGTCACCACACGCGATGCCCCCACCCCTCGGCTGTCGCTCGCACAGCTACGACGGCGTTCAAGCCGAGGCCCACCCCGAGGGCGGCCCGACCGGCGCCCCGCCCACCCTCATCGGTTCCGTCCAGCGCGCGATGCGCCTCCTCGAGGCCGTCGCGTCGCACGAAGAGGGAGCGCCGGCCAAGCAGCTCGCCCGGGAGGCCGGCCTCGCGCTTCCCACGGCGTACCACCTGCTGCGCACGCTCGCCCACGACGGCTATCTCCGCAAGGAGAAGGGCATGTTCGTCCTGGGTGCGGCGGCCGAGCGGCTGAGTAGCAGCGCAGCGCAGCAGAATCGTCGCGGCATGATCACCAACGCCCTGCAGCACTGGCGCGACGCCATCGGCGTCCCGGTGTACTTCTCCGTCTACCGCGAGGGCGAGATCGAGGTGGTGGCCGTCGCCGACACGCCCGGGAATCCGGCGGTCGCGGAATGGGCCGACTTCCGCGAGACGGGGCACGCGCACGCGATCGGCCAGTGCCTCCTCGCGCAGCTCGACGACGAGAGCCGACGCGACCACCTCGACCGCTATCCCGCGTATTCGATCACCCCGTACACGGTGCGTGACGACCGCTCGCTGCTACGACGCCTCAACGGGCTGGGGCGCATGCAACCGGTGGTGGAGCGCCAGGAGTACGCGTTGGGCACGGTCTGCGCGGCGTTTCCCATCACCGTCGGGTCCACCGCGGCCACGATGGCGGTTTCTCTCCCGTCCCATCAGGCCGGTCGTCTGCTGCCCGCGGCACGACAGCTGCAGAACGAAGTCGGAAAACTCGTCAGGACACTCGCCTTCTCAATCAGCATCTGAAAACTCACTCCTTGTGATCCCGCATGTACGTTAAGCAAGATGCGAAGGGTGCCGGGAAGGTTATTCCCGGCCAATCGACGGCAAATTGACGGGGTAGGCGATGCGCGAGTCGGTACAGGCAGTACAAGCAGAGGTCATGATGAGCTTCCTCGTCTCCGAGGAACTCTCGTTCCGCATCCCGGTGGAGCTGCGGTACGCCGCCGCTGATCCCTACGCTGTGCGGCTGACCTTCCACCTCCCCGGGGACGCCCCGGTGACCTGGGCCTTCGGCCGAGAACTTCTGGTGGACGGCGTGGCCGGTCCCTGTGGCGACGGCGATGTGCGCATCGAGCCGGTGGAACTGGCCGGCAGACCGGGCGAGATGCCGGGCGAGGTGCACATCAGGCTCCAAGTGGGCGGTGACCAGGCGCTGTTCCGGGCGGGCGTCGCTCCCCTCGTCGCTTTCCTCGACCGCACCGACAAGCTGGTACCGCTCGGCCAGGAGCGGGCGCTCGCCGACTTCGAGGCGCATCTCGACGAGGCACTCGACCGGATCCTCGCCGAGGAGCAGAGCGCCGGCTGACGGGCTCCAGGAGTCCGCGGACCATCAACTGACGTAACGCTTCAGCAGACCGGTGCCCTCGGGGTGTCCTCGCAGGGGTTCAGCGCTTCCGTCGCCGGCCCCTTCCTCCGCGTGCCGGACCGGCCGCGGCAGCGGACGGGGATCCCGGCCGGTCGGCCGAGACGACCAGGGCCGCGAGCGCGGTCGTCACGGGTACCGAGGCGACCAGCCCGATAGAGCCCACCAAAGTCCGCACGATCTCCACGGCCACCAGCTCACTGTTGGCGACGGTCCCGACACTGCTCTGCGCGATCGAGAAGAGCAGCAACAGCGGCAGCGCCGCGCCCGCGTACGCCAGGACGAGCGTGTTGACCACGGACGCGATGTGGTCGCGGCCGATCCGGATGCCCGCGCGGTACAGACCGCGCCAGCCCATCGTCGGGTCCGCCTGATGCAGCTCCCACACCGCCGACGTCTGCGTGACCGTCACATCGTCGAGCACACCGAGCGAACCGATGATGACGCCGGCGAGCAGCAGACCACTCATGTCGATGGACGGGTAAAGACCGTGGATCAGGCCCGTGTTGTCGTCCGTGTTGCCGGTCAGCGCCGCCCAGCCGATGAACAGCGAGCCGAGCAGACCGATCAGGACCAGCGACACGAGCGTGCCGAGCACCGCGACCGACGTCCGGGCCGTCAGGCCGTGACACAGATAGAGCGCGATCAGCATGATGGCGCTCGCCCCGATCACCGCCACCACCAGCGGATTCGAGCCCTGCAGGATCGCGGGCAGGATGAAGAAGGTCAGCACCATGAAGCTGATCGCCAGCGCGACGAGCGCCATGACGCCCCGCAGCCGGCCCACGACGACCACCGCCAGCGCGAAGATCCCGGCGAGCAGCGCCATCGGGAGCCCGCGGTCCACATCGGTGACGGAGTACTGAAGTTCCTTGGGCGCGTCGGGCGCGTAGGCCACAATCACCTTCTGGCCCTCGTGCAACTGCCGTGGTGAGTCCGGCTGCACGATCTCCGTGAACGTACGGCCGGTGTCCTTGCCGCTGTCTACGCGGACCGTGGTTTTCTCGCACGTGCCCTTCGCCTGCTGCTCGGCGGTCTGGCCCTCGGCGGTCGACGTATCGCCGGTGGGGGTGTCGCCGGAGGCGTTGACGGACTTGCAGTCGACCTTGTCGACCTTGGTGACGGTGCCCTGTTGGGTCTGGCGATCGAAGCCGACACCGGTACGGGCGTGGGACGGGGCGCCGCCGGGCCAGAGCACCACGAGGCCGACCACGACCGCCACGGAGAACGGGATCAGTACCGCGGCGATGACCTTGCGCAAGTGCTTGGAAACGGGTGCGGCGGGGCCGTGGCTGTGGGAGTGCCCGTGTTCGGCGCTCCCCTGGCCATGGGGCGGCTGCGGCGGCATGGACGGAGGCTGCGGCGTGCTGGTCACCGCCCGATCATCGCAAGAACGGCAGGGGCCCTCTGTTCAGCACGCCAGAAATGACGCTAGCGTGGGGGCACCTTTGCACACGCGGGAGCTCGGAGCACCGGGCTGAGAGGGCGCTGACCTCCGCTTCGGCGATGTTTCACATGAAACATCGCCCGACGGAAGCCGCTGCGTCGACCGCCGAACCTGTTACCGGGTAATGCCGGCGTAGGGAGTAGGTCTCATGACCACATCGGACGCACGCACGCCTGCCTCCAACCTGTCCGCAGAGACGGGCGAGGCCGGGAAGTCCATCGGCTGGCACAAGGGGTACGTCACGGGCTCACGCCCCGACCTCCAGGTGCCGGTCCGCCAGGTGCACCTCACCAACGGCACGGCGGTCACGCTCTACGACACGTCCGGGCCGTACACCGATCCGAGTGTCGACACCGACGTCCGCAGGGGCCTTGCCCCGCTGCGGGCGAACTGGATCACCGGCCGCGGCGACACCGAGGAGTACTCGGGCCGCCCGGTCCTCCCCGAGGACGACGGCATCAAGCACACCTCTCCGCGCGGCGGCCTGCGCAACCTCGACGCGGTCTTCCCCGGCCGCCCCCGTCAGCCTCGGCGTGGGCGGGACGGCCGGGCCGTGACCCAACTCGCGTACGCCAGGCGTGGGGAGATCACGCCCGAGATGGAGTACGTGGCCATCCGGGAGAACGTGGAACCCGAGATCGTCCGCGAGGAGATCGCCGCGGGCCGGGCGGTCCTGCCGGCCAACGTCAACCACCCGGAGATCGAGCCGATGATCATCGGCAAGCGGTTCCTGGTGAAGGTCAACGCCAACATCGGCAATTCCGCGGTCACTTCGTCGATCGAGGAGGAGGTGGAGAAGATGACCTGGGCGACCCGCTGGGGCGCCGACACCGTCATGGACCTCTCCACCGGCCGCAACATCCACACAACGCGCGAATGGGTCCTGCGCAACTCCCCCGTCCCGATCGGCACGGTGCCGCTCTACCAGGCGCTGGAGAAGGTCGACGGCCGCGCCGAGGAGCTGACCTGGGAGATCTACAAGGACACGGTCATCGAGCAGGCCGAGCAGGGCGTGGACTACATGACGGTCCACGCCGGTGTGCGGCTGCCGTACGTCCCGCTCACCGCGAACCGCAAGACGGGCATCGTCTCGCGCGGCGGTTCGATCATGGCCGCCTGGTGCCTGGCGCACCACAAGGAGAGCTTCCTCTACGAGAACTTCGCGGAGCTCTGCGAGATCCTCGCGGCGTACGACGTCACGTACTCGCTGGGTGACGGCCTGCGGCCCGGCTCGATCGCGGACGCCAACGACGAGGCGCAGTTCGCCGAGCTGAAGACGCTTGGAGAGCTCAACACGATCGCGAAGAGCTTCAACGTCCAGACGATGATCGAGGGTCCCGGGCACGTCCCGATGCACAAGATCAAGGAGAACATCGACCTTCAGCAGGAGGTGTGCGAGGAGGCGCCCTTCTACACACTCGGCCCGCTGACGACCGACATCGCCCCCGCGTACGACCACATCACCTCCGGCATCGGAGCCGCGATGATCGCGTGGTGGGGGACGGCCATGCTCTGCTACGTCACGCCCAAGGAGCACCTGGGCCTGCCGAACAGGGACGACGTCAAGACCGGCGTCATCACCTACAAGATCGCGGCCCACGCGGCGGACCTCGCCAAGGGGCACCCGGGCGCCCAGGAGTGGGACGACGCGCTCTCCGACGCGCGGTTCGAGTTCCGCTGGGAGGACCAGTTCAATCTGGCCCTCGACCCGGACACGGCACGGGAGTTCCACGACGAGACGCTCCCGGCCGAACCGGCGAAGACGGCCCACTTCTGCTCGATGTGCGGTCCGAAGTTCTGCTCGATGAAGATCTCCCAGGACATCCGCCGGCAGCACGGCGGGACGCAGAGTGAGATCGAGGAGGGCATGGCGGAGAAGTCCAAGGAGTTCGCCGCCGCGGGCAACCGGGTCTATCTGCCGATCGCGGACTGACCTCGCCCACGCCCACGCGGGCGCCGTGCGCTGTCCACCGGTCGCCTTTCGAGGCCGGTGGACAGGGTGTTCCGGGACCAACCCCTGTCGGACCTAGTCCGGCTTGTGGTCCGGGCCTCCGAAGTCGGGGCTTGTGAAGTCCGGGCTCGAGTACGTCGGGCGCGGGCCGGCAGGGGAGGCGCCGTCGGTGCCCGGGCTGCTGAACCCGGGCCTGTTGTACCCGAGGTGCGGCATGCGGCCCGCTGCTCCGGGGCCGCCCCCGCGATGGGCGGTGGCCGGCGGTGGTTCCGCGAGTGCCTCCCGGAGGAACGGCAGGATGCCGCGCTCCAGGAGCACAAGGCACCAGGCTTCCCTGGCCCGGTCCACCTCCTCGTTCGACTCGGTGTGCGCGCCGGCCTGCAAGGACGTCGAGCCGTTACGCAGAGCGGTGAGCAGGAGACCCACTCCGGCGACGAGGATGCCCGCCACCGTGAGCGCGCCGAACACCCAGCCGGCCGTCAACAGGGTCTGGGCGAACGCCGGTTCCGGATCGAGCATCTTCAGGATGTAGCCGACGAGCAGGAAGATCGCGGCGGCCGTCCCGGCGAGCACGGGGGCGAGCACCGCGACGACGGCTATGACGCCGGCGCCGGTGGTCCCTGCCACCTCGCCCACGGTGGCGGCCAGGCCGGTCGCTCCGCCGCCGGATTCCGCCGCGCTCTCTCCTTCGCGCAGCGGACGCACGGGCCGGGGCGAGGCGCGCAGGTCGGCGCGGACCTTCACGTAGTTCTGGTACTCGGTCGCGGCGGCGGCCGTGATCAGTGCGGTGGCGTTGAGCGCCATGGTGCGCAGTTGTTCGGGGTTGAGCCGCTGACCCACTGCGGCGAGATCAGGGCGGTCCGGTGCGGTACGCAGCGCGTCATCGAGGATCCGCTCGAACTCGGGGCGGTCCTCGTTCAGCAGGTGCGGAGCGCTGTTCATGTGCATCCCCCGATGCTCCGTAGGGCTTGGGGGCTCGCATGGGTACGAGCCGTCGGGCAGAAACGGAGGGGAGCCTGCTACGGATAAGCCGATGGTAGAGCGGTGACGGCACGCGGTGACAGGGGGTTTCCCGAATTCGGCCCGGTGGCCGGACTGAGCCCCCGTTCGGTGCGCCTGCCCGGGGAACGCCTAGCTATCCATGGGGAGTTGCTGGACCAGCAGCTTTCCGGCCATGGTCACTCCGCCGTCCATCGCGATCGCGCGCCCGCCCGCGTACACATGCGGGCCCTCGATCTGCGGGCGGCTGTCCTCGGATCCGTCCGCCGCGTCCTCGGTGCCTACCTCGCCGAGGAGGTACGGGATGGGGCTGTGGCCGTGGACGACGCGTGCACCGCCGTAGGTGTCGAGGAGCTCACGCACGGCTTCGGGTCCGGATTCGTCGCGGAACGCGAAGCGTTTGGTGAATTTGCGGAAGAGGTCCCAGCACTCGTCCGCGTCGTTACGCGTGAGGGTCTCGCGGACCGTGTCGTTGACCGCCTCGATCGAGTCGCCGTAGTCGAGGTACGAGGTCGTGTCGGAGTGCATCAGGAGGTGGTCGTCCTCCAGCTCGATCGCGTCGAGCCGGGACATCCACTGGAGATGGACGTCCTGGAGGCGGTCCATGTCCGACTTCTGCCCGCCGTTGAGCAGCCAGGCCGCCTGGAAAGTGGCGGTGCCGGCGCCCGAGTTGACCGGGGTGTCGCCGAAGCGCTTGGCGCCGAGCAGGAGCAGTTCGTGGTTGCCCATGAGGGCCTTGCAGTAGCCGCCGGCGGCCGCGGCCTCCGCGGACAGGCGCATCACGAGGTCGATGACGCCGATGCCGTCGGGCCCGCGGTCCGTGAAGTCGCCGAGGAACCAGAGCCGGGCGGTGCCGGCCGACCAGCTGCCCTCGGCGTCGATGAGGCCCTGCTCGTACAGGGCCGCGATCAGCTCGTCGAGGTAGCCGTGCACGTCGCCAACGACGTACAGCGGGCCGAGCCCCTCGGCGGGACGGGGCGCCGGCTCGGTGTCGATCTGCACCTGGACCGTGTCACCGCGGTTGATGACCGGCAGGTCGCGCTGGGTGGGCGTGTACCCGTCGGGCTGGTCGAACGCGGGGTCCTGAGGGGACGGCTCCGCGTAAGAGGGCTCCGGGTGCGACGCATCCGGGCGTGACGCCGATGGGTAGGACGGCTCCTGGTGAGCGGGATCCGTTTCCGCCTGCGCGGGCACGGCCGGGGCGGGCGGAGCGGGGTCATGGCCGGGCTCCTGGACGTACGCCGGTACGTCATGGACGTACGCCGGAACGCGGAAGTCGCGCAGCGTCGCCGTGCGCACCTCGGGTCCCTGACCGGCCCCCTGAGTCATCGACCCCTCCACCACCATTGCGCCGCCTCTGCACCCGATCGGACTGCCTGGTCGCAGCGGCCCGCGGTGTCGTGCGCCCATCATAGGAATGCGGCTCGCGCTGTGTGATGCACCAGGGGTGGTGAATCGGATCCGGGTGGCTGTTCACCGTGCTTTTCTCCCGAATTGGTACGGGCTTTTCCGGGTGGTCTTCGGGGTGACCACCCGGAAGCCGTTGTTCAGCCGTGTCCCGGGGAGCGGGGCGGGCTGACCGTCGTGCGGGGCGGACGGCGCTGTGACGAGGTCCGGACGATGAGTTCCGTCGGTATCACCTGCTCGACCGGCTGGTCCGATTCAACCCCTTCGATGGCGTCGATCAGTAGCTGGACGACCGCGGTGCCGATGCGCCGGGGCTTGAGCGAGAGGGTCGTGATGGGCGGTTCAGTGGTGGCGTAGACGGTCGATTCGCTGCAGCAGACGAGCAGCAGGTCCTCGGGGACGCGCAGGCCGTACCGGCGGGCGGCGGCGAGCAGGTCCGTACCGTTGGGGTCGAAGAGTCCGTACACGGCGTCGGGCCGGTCGGGGCGGGCCAGGAGCCGGTCGGCGGCGACGGCCCCCGCGCGCGGGTCGTGCGCGGGATAGGACTCGTACACAGGCTCCTGCCCGATCCGCTCGCACCAGTGCAGGTACGCGGAGGTGGACAGATGGGTGTACGTGTCCGTGGTCGTGCCGGTGAGCAGTCCGATGCGGCGGGCCCCCGCGGCGGCGAGGTGGTCGAGGATGCCGAGGACGGCGGCCTCGTGGTCGTTGTCGACCCAGGCGGTGACGGGGAGCGTGCCGGCGGGGCGTCCGTCGGAGACGACGGGCAGACCCTGGCGGACCAGCTCGGTGACCACCGGGTCGTGGTCGGAGGGGTCGATGACGACAGTGCCGTCGAGAGCGACGTTCGACCAGACGTCATGGCGTGAGGTGGCGGGCAGGATGACTAAGGCGTACCCGCGGGCCAGCGCCGCCGAGGTGGCGGCTCTCGCCATTTCCGCGAAGTACGCGAATTCGGTGAAGGTGAAAGGTTCATCCCCGTAGGTCGTGACGGTCAGGCCGATCAGGCCCGACTTTCCGGTACGGAGCGTTCGGGCCGCCGCGGAGGGGCGATAGCCCAACCGGTCGGCGACCTCGCGGACGTGGCGTCGGGTGGCGTCCGGGAGCCGGCCCTTACCGTTGAGCGCGTCGGAGACAGTCGTGATGGAGACCCCGGCGGCGGCGGCAACGTCTCTGATGCCCGCCCGCACTTGCCGGGTGCCCCGGCGGGTGGTCTCTGCCCGGCTCACCTGGTGCTTCCCTGCTGCTGTCATGGCGAGCCGATAGTAGGGCTCATGTGGCGGGGTGGCGTGCGTGCATATGCACGCGTTGACAGGCACGTTTCTGCATGGCCGGAGCGAGTCAATGACCTTGGAAATCAAGGGAGTTGAGCGTGTCGACGCCAGGACGTCACTTGTCGGCGCGCGTGGGCCTGCCAAGTCGGCGATGTTGCGAGTAGGTCTCAACTCACCTTCACGGGGGATGCGCGCCACGGCGCGAGCTACCGGCGTGCGCTGAGAAGGGGAGCGCTCCCCCTCCTCCGTACGCCTACGGAAGGTCCGTGGCCGTAGTCAGGGGTGGTGTCGGACGACCACTCGGGATGTCGGGGGCCCCGGGCCATTGGGGTCTGCCGCGAATCCTCTTAAGGTGAGCAGTATTGAAATGGTGGTCGCGAGGAGGACTGCGGTGAGCGAGACGAGCCCCAAGCTGCGTGCCGAGCTGGAGGGTATTCCCACCTACAAGCCGGGCAAGGCTGCCGCGGTCGGGGGGCCGGTGGCATACAAGCTGTCCTCCAACGAGAACCCCTATCCGCCGCTTCCCGGCGTGATGGAGAGCGCCGTCGCGGCGGCCGGTTCCTTCAACCGTTACCCGGACATGGCCTGCACCGGGCTGATGAACGAGCTGGCGGAACGATTCGCGGTGCCGGTCACGCACCTGGCCACGGGCACCGGCTCGGTCGGGGTCGCGCAGCAGCTGCTCCAGGCGACCAGTGGCCCCGGCGACGAGGTCATCTACGCCTGGCGGTCCTTCGAGGCGTACCCGATCATCACGCAGATCAGCGGCGCCAAGGCGGTGGAGGTGCCGCTGACGCCCGGCGAGGTCCACGACCTCGACGCGATGGCCGACGCGATCACCGACCGCACGCGCCTGATCTTCGTGTGCAACCCGAACAACCCGACCGGCACGGTGGTGCGCCGGGCCGAGCTCGAGCGGTTCCTTGACCGGGTTCCGAGCGATGTCCTGGTCGTGCTCGACGAGGCGTACCGCGAGTTCATCCGTGACGCCGAGGTGCCGGACGGCGTCCAGATCTACCGGGACCGTCCGAATGTCGCCGTGCTGCGGACGTTCTCCAAGGCGTACGGGCTCGCGGGCCTGCGGGTCGGCTTCGCCATCGCCCATGAGCCGGTGGCGGCCGCGCTGCGCAAGACGGCGGTGCCGTTCGGCGTGAGTCAGCTCGCGCAGGACGCGGCGGTCGCCTCGCTGCGGGCCGAGGACGAGTTGCTCGGCCGGGTCGGCTCGCTGGTCTGTGAGCGCAACCGCGTGGTCGAGGCGCTGCGGGCGCAGGGCTGGACCGTGCCCGAGACGCACGCGAACTTCGTGTGGCTGCGGCTGGGGGAGCGCACGGCGGACTTCGCCGCGGCGTGCGAGCAGGCCGGTGTGGTCGTGCGGCCGTTCGCCGGCGAGGGGATGCGGGCCACGATCGCGGAGACCGAGGCCAACGACGTCTTCCTGAACACGGCGGCGGCGTTCCGCAAGGAGCTGTAGACCGGGCGGCTGCGGCCGCTCTGTGGCGCGGTGGGGGTTCCCCGGAGTAAGGGGGGACCCCCCTTCTGCTGTCCGGAGCCGGTAGTACATAATGCTTGTGAATGTGAACGCTTTCACAAGCGTGCCCGGTTGATCCGGAGAGCAGTGGGATTAAAGGGGCAAATTGCCGCTGGACCACGGCGACTTAAGGAGATGACGCAGTGGACCCGACGTTGATGGCTCTGGCGCCGGAAACTCTGGCGCGATGGCAGTTCGGCATCACGACCGTCTATCACTTCCTTTTCGTCCCCCTGACCATCTCGCTCGCCGCCCTGACGGCGATCCTCGAGACGGCCTGGGTGCGGACGGGCAAGGAGCACTACCTCCGGGCGACCAAGTTCTGGGGCAAGCTCTTCCTGATCAACATCGCCATGGGTGTCGTGACCGGCATCGTGCAGGAGTTCCAGTTCGGCATGAACTGGTCGGACTACTCGCGCTTCGTCGGCGACATCTTCGGCGCTCCGCTCGCCTTCGAGGCGCTGATCGCCTTCTTCTTCGAGTCGACCTTCATCGGTCTGTGGATCTTCGGCTGGGACAAGCTCCCGAAGAAGCTGCACTGCGCCACGATCTGGCTGGTGTCCATCGGCACGATCCTGTCGGCGTACTTCATCATGGCCGCCAACTCGTTTATGCAGCATCCGGTCGGCTACCGGATCGTGGAGCGGGACGGCACCAAGCGCGCCGAGCTGACCGACTTCGCCGCCGTGCTCTTCCAGGAGACGGTGCTCGTCAACTTCTGGCATGTGATCAGCGCGTCCATCCTGGTCGGTGGCGCGTTCATGACCGGCATAGCGATCTTCCACCTGCGCAAGAAGCAGCACATCCGCACCATGCGGATGTCGCTGCGCCTCGGCCTGGTGACGGCCATGGTCGGCACGCTCCTCACCGTCGTCAGCGCGGACACGCTCGGCAAGGTGATGTACGAGCAGCAGCCGATGAAGATGTCGGCCGCGGAGGCGCTGTGGGACACGCAGAAGCCGGCGCCGTTCTCGATCTTCGCGTACGGCGATGTCTCCAAGGGCCACAACACGGTCGCCATCGAGGTCCCCGGCGTGCTGTCCTTCCTCGCCAAGAACGACTTCAACGCCGAGATCCCCGGGATCAACGACATCAACAAGGCGGAGCAGGAGAAGTTCGGCCCCGGTGACTACCGCCCCAACATCCCCACCGCCTACTGGTCGTACCGCTGGATGATCGGCTTCGGCGGGGTCTCGATGGCCCTGTGCACGGCGGGTCTGTGGCTCACCCGCCGCAGGTTCTGGCTGGCGCCCGAGCTTCGCACCGGCGAGGACGAAGTGCCCAAGCTGATGCTCACCAAGAACAAGGAGCTGATGCCGAAGCTGGGCATCTGGTGGTGGCGCCTGTCCCAGTGGACGCTGATCTTCCCGGTCATCGGCATCTCCTGGGGCTGGATCTTCACCGAGACCGGGCGCCAGCCGTGGGTGGTCTACGGCGTGCTCAGGACCAGGGACGCGGTCTCCCCCGGCGTCTCGCAGGGCGAGGTGCTCACCTCCCTGATCGTGTTCGCGCTGGTCTACGCCGCGCTTGCCGTCATCGAGGTGAGGCTGATGGTCAAGTACATCAAGCAGGGGCCGCCCGAGCTCACCGAGGCCGACCTCAACCCGCCCACCAAGATCGGCGGCCCCGGATCCGGAGCGGATTCCGGCGACGCTTCCGATGCCGACCGGCCCATGGCCTTCTCGTACTGAGACTGAGGAGCTGCTGAGGCATGGAACTTCACGACGTCTGGTTCGTACTCATAGCGATCCTTTGGATCGGCTACTTCTTCCTGGAGGGATTCGACTTCGGGATCGGGGTCCTGACCAAGGTGCTCGCTCGCGGACGCACCGAGCGGCGCGTCCTGATCAACACCATCGGACCCGTCTGGGACGGTAACGAGGTGTGGCTGCTCACGGCCGGCGGCGCCACCTTCGCCGCCTTCCCCGAGTGGTACGCGACGCTCTTCTCGGGCTTCTACCTGCCGCTCCTGATGATCCTGGTCTGCCTGATCGTGCGCGGTGTCGCCTTCGAGTACCGGGCGAAGCGGCCCGAGGAGAAGTGGCAGACCAACTGGGAGCACGCGATCTTCTGGACCTCGCTGATCCCGGCGGTGCTGTGGGGCGTGGCCTTCGGGAACATCGTGCACGGCGTGAAGATCGACGCGCACAAGGAGTTCGTGGGCAGCTTCTGGGACCTGCTCAACCCGTACGCGATCCTCGGCGGTCTGGTGACGCTGACGCTGTTCACCTTCCACGGCGCGGTGTTCGCCTCGCTCAAGACGGTGGGTGACATCCGGGTGCGGGCGCGGAAGACGGCGCTGGGGCTCGGTCCGGTGGCTGCGGCCTTCGCGCTCGCCTTCCTGATCTGGACCCAGGCCGACAAGGGCGACGGCTCGTCGCTGATCGCGATGATCGTCACGGTGGCCGCCCTCGTCGGCGCCATCGTCGCCATCAAGGCGGGGCGTGAGGGCTGGTCGTTCGCGCTGTCCGGCATCACGATCGCGGCAGCCGTCGCGATGCTCTTCCTGACGCTGTTCCCGAACGTCATGCCGTCCTCGCTCGACCCGGACTGGAGCCTCACGGTCACCAACGCCTCGTCGAGCCCCTACACCCTGAAGATCATGACCTGGTGCGCGGCGGTGGCGACGCCCATCGTGCTGCTCTACCAGTCGTGGACGTACTGGGTGTTCCGCAAGCGGATCGGCACGCAGCACATCGCCGACGCCGCACACTGAGCCCCTGATGACAAAGGTGTGTTTCACGTGAAACCGATCGACCAGCGTCTGCTCCGGTACGCCAGGGCCACTCGCCTCTTCCTGATCGCGGTGGTGGTCCTCGGCGTGGCCGGGGCGGGCCTGGTCATCGCTCAGGCGATGCTCATCGCCGAGGTGGTGGTGGGGGCCTTCGAGCACGGTCTTGATGTCTTCGCCCTGCGCACACCGCTCTTGCTGCTGGCGTTGGTGGCGGCCGGGCGCGGTGTTGTCTCCTGGCTGACCGAACTGGCCGCTCACCGGGCCAGCGCGGCGGTCAAGTCGGAGCTGCGCGGACGGCTCCTGGAGCGCGCCTCCCAGCTGGGTCCGGGGTGGCTCAGCGGGCAGCGGACCGGATCCCTGGTGGCGCTCGCGACGCGGGGTGTGGACGCGCTCGACGACTACTTCTCGCGCTATCTGCCGCAGTTGGGCCTCGCGGTGGTGGTGCCCGTGGCGGTTCTCGCGCGCATCGTCACCGAGGACTGGGTGTCCGCGGCGATCATTGTCTGCACTCTGCCCCTGATCCCCGTCTTCATGATCCTTATCGGCTGGGCCACCCAGTCCCACATGGACCGTCAGTGGCGTCTTCTGTCCCGGCTTTCGGGGCACTTCCTGGACGTGGTCGCCGGGCTTCCGACGCTGAAGGTGTTCGGCCGGGCCAAGGCGCAGGCCGAGTCGATCCGCCGGATCACCGGCGAGTACCGGCAGGCGACGATGCGGACCTTGCGCATCGCTTTCCTGTCGTCGTTCGCCCTCGAACTGCTCTCGACACTGTCGGTCGCCCTGGTGGCCGTGACCATCGGTATGCGGCTCGTGCACGGCGACATGGACCTCTACGTGGGACTGGTCATCCTCGTCCTCGCGCCCGAGGCCTATCTGCCACTGCGTCAGGTCGGCGGGCAGTACCACGCGGCGGCCGAGGGGCTCGCCGCCGCGGAGGAGATCTTCGCCGTCCTGGAGACCCCGGTGCCGCCGTCCGGCGCCGGAGCGGTGCCCGCGGCCACCGGTATCGCCTTCGACGGAGTGACCGTCCGCTATCCCGGCCGGTCCACGGACGCCGTCTCGGAGGCCGACTTCGAGGTCGCGCCCGGGGAGACGGTGGCACTCGTCGGCCCGAGCGGCGTGGGCAAGTCGACGCTGCTGAGCGCGGCGCTCGGATTCGTCCGTCCTGACGCGGGGCGGGTCCTCGTCGGGGGCGCCGATCTGGCCGGTCTCGACCGGGAGGCTTGGCACGCGCGTGTGGCCTGGGTGCCGCAGCGGCCGCAGCTGTACGCCGGGTCGGTCGCGGACAACGTGAGGCTCGCGCGGCCCGACGCGTCGTCCGCTGAGGTTGAGGAGGCGCTGCGCGAGGCGGGGGCTCAGGACTTCGTCCGTGCGCTGCCCGACGGCGCGGACACCCTGCTCGGCGAGGACGGGGCCGGGCTCTCCGCTGGGCAGCGGCAACGCCTCGCCCTGGCGCGGGCATTCCTCGCCGACCGGCCCGTGGTGCTGCTGGACGAGCCGACGGCCGCGCTCGACGGCGAGACCGAGGCGGGGATCGTCGAGGCGGTCCGCAGGCTTGCCGCCGGCCGGACCGTCCTTCTGGTGGTGCACCGTCCCGCGCTGCTGGCCGTCGCCGACCGGGTGGTGCGTCTCGACGTACCGCGTTCCCCTGCGGTGGCGGGGGAGCCTGCGGTACGACCCGTGCCGCCGGTCGAGGCGGCCGAAGTGCCCGTCTACGTAGAGGACCGTCACGTATCCGATCACTCCGGAGGGAGCCGGGCCAGTGTGCTCGCGCGCGTGCGGGGCGCCGCGCGGGCGCGGCGGGGGCGCCTTGCCCTCGCGCTGCTGCTCGGAGCGCTCGCCCTCGGCAGCGCCGTCGGGCTCATGGCGACCTCCGGGTGGCTCATCTCGCGGGCCTCGCAACAGCCGCCCGTGATGTACCTGATGGTCGCCGTCACGGCGACCCGCGCTTTCGGGATCGGCCGCGCCTGCTTCCGGTACGCCGAGCGGGTCGTGTCGCACGACGCCGTGCTGCGGATGCTGGCCGACACCAGGGTCGCCGTATACCGGCGCCTTGAGCGGCTCGCCCCCGCGGGCATGCGCGCGACGCGCCGCGGTGATCTGCTCTCCCGGCTCGTCGCCGATGTGGACGCCCTCCAGGACTACTGGCTGCGCTGGCTGCTGCCCGCGTCGGCCGCCGCGGTGGTCGGTGCCGCCTCCGTCGCGTTCACCGCCTGGCTGCTGCCCTCCGCCGGTGCCGTGCTCGCCGCGGGCCTGCTGCTCGCGGGGGTCGGCGTACCGCTGCTCTCCGGAGCCGTCGCCCGCCGCGCCGAGCGCCGGCTGGCCCCCGCGCGCGGGACGCTGGCCACCCGCGTGGCCGAACTCCTCACCGGCACTGCCGAACTGACCGTCTCCGGAGCGCTTTCCACGCGGACCGCGCAGGCGAAGGCCGCCGACTCCGTGCTGACGCGGATCGCGTCCCGCGCCGCCACCGCCACCGCGCTGGGCGACGGACTCACCGCGCTGATCACCGGCCTCACCGTGGCCGGTGCGGCCCTCGCCGGGGTGCAGGCTGTGCGCGAGGGCCGCCTCGACGGGGTCCAGCTCGCGGTCGTCGTCCTGACGCCGCTGGCCGCGTTCGAGGCCGTCATGGGACTCCCGCTCGCCGTGCAGTACCGCCAGCGGGTCAAGACGAGCGCCGAACGCGTTCACGAGGTCCTGGACGCGCCGGACCCCGTACGGGAACCGGAATCGCCCGCGCAGGCGCCGCAGGGTCCCTTCCCTCTGGTCGTGAGCGGTCTCGCCGCGCGCCACGACGGGCAGGGCCGGGACGCCCTCCACGGGGTCGACCTCACGCTGGAGCGGGGCCGCAGGGTCGCCGTCGTCGGCTCGTCCGGGTCCGGCAAGACGACGCTCGCGCAGGTCCTGCTGCGGTTCCTGGACGCGAGTGAGGGGTCGTACACCCTGGCCGGGCAGGATGCGTACGGGCTCGAAGGGGATGCGGTGCGGCGGCTCGTCGGGCTGTGCGCGCAGGACGCGCACCTCTTCGACAGCTCGGTGCGCGAGAACCTGCTCCTCGCGAAGAAGGACGCCACCGACGACGGACTGCGCGAAGTCCTTGCTGCCGCGCGCCTCCTGGAGTGGGCCGATTCGCTGCCCGACGGGCTCGGCACCCTCGTCGGCGAACACGGCGCGCGCCTGTCCGGAGGCCAGCGGCAACGGCTCGCCCTGGCCCGCGCCCTCCTCGCCGACTTCCCCGTCCTCGTGCTCGACGAGCCCGCCGAGCACCTCGACCTGCCGACGGCGGACGCGCTGACGGCGGACCTCCTGTCCGCGACGGAGGGCCGGACAACGCTGCTGATCACGCACCGGATGGCCGGCCTCGACGCCGTGGACGAGGTCATCGTCCTCGACGCGGGAAGGGTCGTGCAGCGCGGCAGGTACGAGGATCTGGTCGCGGTCGAGGGGCCGTTGCGCGCGCTGTGGGAACGCGAGCGGGAGGCTGAGCTGCTGGTGGGCGCGTAGCCGTGCGGACCGGGTGGCCGGGCAGGACTCGTCCCGACTTTCCTCTCCAACTCGTCCCGACTTTCCTCTGCAAATGGGACTAACTAGTCTCAAGGCATGTCAGCTGCTCCGGTGCCCGGCGCCACCCCGCCGTCCGACGGCGAGCGGGACTCCTCCGACGCGCTGGAGGCGGCGACGCAGGCGACGCGCGGGCTCCAGGGACTGTCCGCCGAGCTGACCGCGCGGTTGCCGCAACTGCTCGAAGCGATGCGGTCCGTAGGCACCGGTCCGGAGCTGCACTCCACCCTCGACCGCATCTGCGAGACGGCCGCCGAGCTCGCCGACGCCCGTTACGCGGCGATCGGCGTCGTCTCAGAGGACGGCGAGGCTCTCTCGGACTTCGTCTTCCACGGAGTCGACGTCGAGACGGCGGAGCTCATCGGACGGCTGCCCGACGGGCACCGCGGGCTCCTCGGTGCGCTCATCAACGAACCGGACCCGGTACGCCTAGCGAACCTCGCCGACGACCCCCGCTCCTGCGGCTTTCCGGCCCACCACCCGCCGATGCGGACCTTTCTGGGCGTCCCCATCCGCGTACAGGGGGAGATCTTCGGCAACCTCTATCTGACGGAGAAGCAGGGCGGGGCCGAGTTCAACGACTACGACCTGAACATGGTCCGCGTCCTCGCCACGGAGGCCGGCATCGCCATCGGCAACGCGCGCCTGTACGAGGCCGCCAGGCAGCGCGAGCGGTGGATCGACGGGTCCGTGGCCGTCACGACCGCCCTGCTGTCGGGCAGCGACGCCGAGGATGCCCTCCAGGTCGTCGCCGAACAGGCCAGACACCTGTCGGGCTCGGCGGCCGGCATCGTCCTCCTGCCGGCCGAGGAGGGCGGCATGGAGATCGTCGCCGTCTCGTCGGACGAGCCGTCGCAGGCCCTCGGCGTGATCATCCCGGCCGAGAGCGAGATCGTCACCGAACTCCTGGGCGGCGCGGCCGTGTTCATCGACGACGCGTCCACCGATCCGCGCATACTGACCGATCTCGCGCACGCATACGGACCGGTGATGATGCTGCCCCTCCAGAGCGACGGCCGCGTCCTCGGCACCCTCGTCACGCCACGCGCGCGTGGCGACCGGCCCTTCACCGACGCGGAGCGCACCCTCGCCACCCAGTTCGCGTCGCAGGCCGCACTCGCGCTGATGATGGCGGAGGCGCAGCGCGACCGGGAGCGGCTCGCGGTGTACGAGGACCGCGACCGGATCGCCCGTGATCTTCACGACCTCGTCATCCAGCGCCTGTTCGCCACGGGGATGATGCTGGAGAGCGCTCAGCGCAGGTCCGTCGTGCCCGAGGTGCAGGTCGGTGTCGGCAGGGCTGTCGACGAACTGGACGTCACCATCCAGGAGATCCGCACGGCGATCTTCGCGCTTCAGCAGGGGCCCGCCGAGGCGCCGTCGGGCCTGCGCACACGGGTCCTGCGCGAGATCAACATGGCGGCCGTGCCGCTCGGCTTCAAGCCCACGCACCACTTCGCCGGCGCCGTCGACACCGTGGTCGGTGAACTCACCGGCAAGAACCTCATCGCCGCCCTGCGAGAGGCGCTGTCCAACGCGTTCCGGCACGCGGAGGCCGCCCGTATCGACGTGGTCGTCGACGCGAACGTCACGCTCCCCGACGGGCGGCCCGGCGTCCGGCTGACGGTCGCCGACGACGGTGTCGGCATCCCGGAGGGCGGTCGGCGCAGCGGCCTCAAGAACCTCAAGCGGCGGGCCGATTCCCTGGGCGGCGACAGCTGGTACGGGCCGGGCATCGGCGAGGACGGGGGCGGCACGACGGTGATCTGGCAGGCGCCTCACTGAGGGCGCGACCAGATATCGCGGGCCCTGTTCAGGGGTACGGATCTGAGCCGTACCGGGCGCCCGCTCCCCCTAGAGGGGCGAGTCCATCAGGCCGTCGTCGTACGCCCGGGCCACGATCCGAGACATGCGCCAACGCCGTAGTCGTCCTCTTGCCGTACCGGTTCTGCTGCGCGCGCTGATCGCGTTCGCCGGGACCCGCACGCAGGCGTCCGAAGGATCCGACGGGGCTGAGGGGGCTGAGGGGGCTGAGGGGGCCGGGACCAGTGTCGAGGTCGCGCGGCTCTACGAGGAGGCCCCGAGGATCTGATACGAGGTCAGCGGGCCGCGTTTCAGGACGGACCGCACCTGCACTCGAGGTCCGCCTCACGCCGTACCTCGGGCCGGGGACCGACCCGGTGCCGTGGCTCGCGGAGCATGGGGTGCCGCTCTAAGGGCGAGGACCAGGCGTGGGGCGGGGCTATGCGCGGGGCGGTATGTGTGCGGGCCGGGACCCACGTGCGGGCCGGACTCATGTGCGGGTCGGACCCACGTGTGGAGGACCGTTTCTTCCCGTGCTTCTAGGAGTCTGCTTCTAGGAGTCGGCCGACGCGCCGTCCCCGGAGGGCCGACGCGCCGCCAGGATCTGCTCGACGACCGCGGCCACTCCGTCCTCGTTGTTCGGCACCGTGTGGCCCGACGCGGCGGCGAGCACCTCCGGGTGCGCGTTGCCCATCGCGAACGAGGTGCCCGCCCAGGTGAGCATCTCCACGTCGTTGGGCATGTCCCCGAAGGCGACGACCTCGGCCGCTGTGATGCCGCGCTCGGCGCAGCACAGCGCGAGGGTGCTGGCCTTGGAGACGCCGGGGCCGCTGATCTCCAGGAGTGCGCTGGGGCTGGAGCGGGTGATCGCCGCGCGGTCGCCGACGGCCGCGCGGGCCAGGGCGAGGAACTCGTCGGGGGCGAGGTCCGCGTGGTACGCGAGCAGCTTGAGGACGGGCTGGTCGGCGCAGGGCGAGCCGTCGGCGAGGAGCTTCTCGGCGGCGGCGACGCTCTCCCCCGCCTCCAGGTGCGGCGGCGGGTACGTCGGCTCGTGGTGGAGGCCGCCGGTCCGCTCGACCGCGAAGGTGGTGCCGGGCGCGGCGGCGCGCAGGATGCGTACGACGTCGAGGGCGATCTCGGGCGCTAGGTCCCTGATCTTCATGAACCGGTGGTGGCCAGGGCCGCCGTGCAGGTCCACCACGGCCGCGCCGTTCCCGCAGATCGCCAGGCCGTGGCCGTGCACGTGGTCGCTGACGACGTCCATCCAGCGGGCCGGCCTGCCGGTCACGAAGAAGACCTCGATGCCCGCCCGTTCGGCGGCGGCGAGCGCGGCGACCGTCCGCTGCGAGACGGACTTGTCGTCTCGCAGCAGCGTGCCGTCCAGGTCCGTGGCGACGAGCCGGGGCGCGGGGGCGTTGGCGGCCGGGGGCCAGGGCCGAGGAGTCGGTGAGGTCACCGCGCCATTGTCCCGCATATGCGCGCACGGGCGTGCGGTGGGGCGCGCAGATGAGTACGTTCCTCGCGCAGGCGCCCCAACGGTTGTGCCGCGTCGCTGCGGTCCCTCAGCCGAGCTGGGCGAGGGCGTCCGCGGCGATGCTTTCGAAGACCTTCTGGTCGGCGGCGAACGCCGAGTCGGGGATGGGCCAGTGGATCACGATCTCGGTGATGCCCAGGGCGGCGTGCCGGCCGGCGAAGTCGACGAAGGCGTCCACGGACTCCAGCGGACGGTTGCGGTCCGGCGTGAACCCGGTGAGGAGGACCTTGTCGAGTTCGGCGGCGTCCCGGCCGATCTCGGCGCAGGCACCGGCGAGCTTGGCCGCCTGTCCGCGAATGGCCTGAACCGACTCCTCGGGGGTGCCCGTCTCGAACAGCTTCGGGTCGCCCGTCGTCACCCACGCCTGCCCGTGCCGGGCGGCCAGCTTCAGTCCGCGCGGTCCCGTCGCGGCCACCGCGAAGGGCAGCCGGGGCCGCTGCACGCAACCCGGGATGTTCCGCGCCTCCTGGGCCGAGTAGAACTCACCGTCGTACGTCACCGAGTCCTCGCTCAGCAGCCGGTCGAGCAACGGCACGAACTCGGCGAAGCGGTCGGCCCGTTCGCGCGGGGACCACGGCTCCTCGCCGGCCTTCAGGAGCGTCGTCGCGTCGAAGCCGTTGCCCCCCGCGCCGATGCCGAGGGTGATCCGGCCACCGGAGATGTCGTCGAGGGAGATCAGTTCCTTGGCCAGCGTGACCGGGTGCCGGAAGTTCGGCGAGGTGACGAGCGTGCCGAGGCGCATCCGCTCCGTGACGGACGCGGCGGCGGTCAGGGTCGGCACGGCGCCGAACCACGGCCCGTTGCGAAAGGTCCGCCAGGCCAGGTGGTCGTAGGTGTACGCGGTGTGGAAGCCCAGCTCCTCGGCGCGCTGCCACGCGGCTCGGCTGCCCTCGTGCCAGCGGCGGTAGGGCAGGATCACGGTGCTCAGGCGCAGGGCGGGCGTGGGCTGACGGGGCTGATCGCTCATGCCCCAGAGCCTAAGCGGCGCGCGCCGGGTGTGGGCCGGGGGTGATGGCGCCGCGGGGGACCGCGTCACGCGGGTCCGGTCGGTCTCAGCCGGGAAACCGCAGGTAGCGAGGCGGGACGGCCTCGGTGAGCCAGACGCCGTTGGCGCTGACGCGGAACGTGTGGCCGTCCCGGTGCATCGCTCCCGCGTCGACGGACAGCACGACGGGGCGGCCGCGGCGGGCACCGACGCGGGTGGCGGTCTCGCGGTCGGGCGAGAGGTGAACGTCGTGCCGGCTCATGGGCCGCAGCCCCTCGGCGCGGATGGCGTCCAGGGCCGTGGCGACAGTGCCGTGGTAGAGGTACGCGGGCGGGGTCGCCGGGGGCAGTCCGAGGTCGACGTCCACGGTGTGGCCCTGGCTGGCGCGGATCCGGGAGCCCTCGATCGCGAAGCGCCGCTTGTCGTTGGCGGCGACGACGTGGTCGAGCTCGTCTCGCGTGATGCGGAAGCCGTGGGCGGCGGCCGCGGCGAGCAGGGTGCCGATCTCGACCCAGCCGCCCTCGTCGAGGGTCAGTCCGATCCGCTCCGGCTGATGCCGCAGATGCTTCGAGAGGTACTTCGACACCTTGACGGTGCGTCTTTCATCCATCCCGTCAGAGTGGCGGGCGTCTCACTCCTCGTGCATGTGATTTTTCTGTTCGCAGGTTTGATCCACAGCCAAGTCCGGTTATCCACAGGGGAATTGGCGATTCTGTGGACAACTATCAAGCGATTGGCCGCATTTGGCCAACTCAGGGTGACTTGCGGTGCTTTGCGGTGAGAGTGTCCAATGTCCTTGCTTGTACCTCCCGTTCGGTGGCGGCGGCGATGAACTCGGGGACACTCTCAGCGCCAACGAGGCTCTGTACCGCGCGGATCGTGGCACTGGGAAGAGCCACCGAATGGGCCTCCTCCACAGGCGAGGTGACCGGTCCCTCCGACAGGTGCCGGTGGAGGTGCCGAGTGGCGAACAGCTTCATCGCACGCGCCAGTTCGGCGTCGACCGACTGCTGTGCGAGCGGCCGGAGCCTGCGAACGAGCGAGGCCGCCTCGGCCGCCTCGGCGTCCGTCGGGGGCAACGGGCCGAGATAGCGCGCGAAGACATGCTCGGTCGTGAACTCCAGGAAACGCGTGGCGATGTGCTCGATCTGACCCCTCAACTCCCTTAGATGGCCGGAGATCGCGGGCAAGGGGACGCCGGACGCATGCAACTCAGCGGCCACGGCCAGCTCTTGAGGGCTCGGGACCAGGAACTCGTCGTCGTGTCCGGGGATCTGTTCCAGGATCCCGAGCGCCACCGCGTCGGCGATGGCCGCCTCGTCCTCGCTGCCCCCGAACCGTGCCGCGAGATCGGCGCGCGAGATCCGTTCG
This sequence comes from Streptomyces sp. DS1-CR2, assembly GCF_055760475.1. Lineage (NCBI taxonomy): Bacteria > Bacillati > Actinomycetota > Actinomycetes > Kitasatosporales > Streptomycetaceae > Streptomyces > Streptomyces sp. DS1-CR2. Next base: position 4,492,131 of record NZ_CM147085.1, on the reverse strand, counting down.
GCCTTCTCGTCGGTCCACGGCCCGTCGACCTCCGCGACCAGGCCGAGCACACCCCCGAGCCCGCGCCCCGCGTCCCACGCCTCGAGCAGCTCCTTGATCGAGGCCAGGGTGTACCCGCGGTCGAGGAGGTCGGCGATCTGCCGCAGCCGGGCCAGATGCGTGTCCCCGTACACATTGGCCCTGCCACGCCGCTCGGGGCGGGGGAGCAGCCCGCGGTCCTGGTAGGCGCGGATGGTGCGGACCGTGGCGCCGCTGCGGTGCGCCAGGTCCTCGATCCGGTACTCGGCCACAGCCTGCTCCGTCACGCTTCACATCCCTCTGCCGTGCTGTGTGGGAAGGCGGCGCCGCCCCGTGTTCCGGACGTCGACCGCGTGCGGCCGGACCGAACGAAAAAAGCCCCTAGGACAGAGCGGTCCGGCCGATCGCACCCGCCGCCGTCCTGGCCGCGGGCGACTGCGCCAGATACTCGACGGCCTTGCGCAGCGACCCCTCCTGCGAGGGATGGTACGACCGCCGCAGATAGCGGGGTATCGCCGCACCCAGCTCCCGCCAGCTAGGCAGCAGCCCCTTGCGCACCGCCCTGTTGTGCTCGGCCGGCGAGTAGCGCAGGCGGCCGGCGAGCTGCGGATCGTGACGTATGAGATACGCCGCGCCCCAGGCCCACAGGTACAGCATCACGGGAGCGGTGACGGCCATGCCCGCGAGCCGTCGGGCGTAGCGGGGCAGGCCCCCGCCGCCGCAGTGCTGGTACATGTCGAAGGCGACTGCGCGGTGCTCGACCTCCTCCGCGCCGTGCCGGCGCAGCAGGTCGAGCATGACCTCGTCCGTGTGCGCCGCGTCGAGCCCTTCGGCGTGCAGCACCCAGTTCCCCAGGACCGCGGTGAACTGCTCGATCGCAGCGACGACGGAGAGCCGGAAGCGCAGCCACTCCTGGGTGGAGACCGGGGCACCCAGCGGCGGCCGCTCGCCGAGAAGCTTCTCGAAGAGGAAGTCGACGTACTTCGTGAAGTCCGTGGTGTCGAGCCGCTGCGCTGCCAGATGGTCGAGGACGTACGCGTGCTGAACGCTGTGCGTGGCCTCCTTACCCATGAACCCCTTGACGGCCCCGAGCAGTTCGGGATCGTCGACGAGCGGCAGGCACTCCTTGAACACCTTCACGAACCACCGCTCCCCCGCCGGCAGCAGCAGGTGCAGCACATTGATGACGTGCGTCGCCGTGGGCTCGCCCGTTATCCAGTGCAGCGGCGTCGTCTCCCAGTCGAAGGAGACCCGGCGCGGGGTGATCGCGTAGTACCCGGTGGGCCCGGCGCTCTCCTCGGTGCTCACAACGGCGGCTCCCATCGTGCGACGGCGCGCAGGGCCTTGGGCGTGAAGCGGGACATGAGGTGGGCGCCGCGGGCTTCCGGCGTGACGGGGACGACGGCCTGATTGCGTACGACGGCGGACAGGATCGCGTCGGCGACCTTCTCCGGCGGGTAGTTCCGCAGGCCGTACAGGCGCGAGGACTTCTTCTGGCGGCGCTTCTCCTCTTCGGCGTCGACCCCGGCGAACCGGGCCGTCGCCGTGATGTTCGTGTTCACCAGGCCGGGGCAGATCGCGGAGACGCCGATTCCCTGGCCCGCCAGCTCGGCGCGCAGGCACTCGCTGAGCATGAGGACGGCCGCCTTGGACGTGCTGTACGCGGGCAGAGCCTTGGAGGGCTGGAACGCCGCGGCGGACGCCGTGTTCACGATGTGGCCGCCCTGTCCTCGCTCGGCCATCTGCTTGCCGAAGAGGCGGCAGCCGTGGATGACGCCCCACAGATTGACGTCGAGGACCTTCTTCCAGTCCTCCGGCGTGGTGTCGAAGAAGGACCCGGAGAGGCCTATGCCGGCGTTGTTCACCAGCACGTCGACGATGCCGTACTCGGTGGCGACCTTCTCGGCGAGCTTCTCCATGGCCTGCTCGTCGGTGACGTCGACGGTCTCGGCCCACGCCTGGGGCGCGCCTATGAGCTGGGCCATCTCGGCGGTGCGGGCCACGCTCTCCGTGTCCCGGTCGACGGCCACCACGCGCGCGCCGGCCTCGGCGAACGCGAAGGCCGTGGCCCGCCCGATCCCGCTGCCCGCGCCCGTGACCAGCACCAGCTGGCCGCCGAAGCGCTCGGCGTGCTTGCCCGTCGCCTTCGTGCGCCGTGCGGGCAGGCCCGCCTCCCGCTCCTCGTTCGCCAGGACGAACTCGCTGATCCACGCGGACAGTTGATCCGGCCGGGTGCGCGGCACCCAGTGCTTGGCCGGCAGCGTGCGGCGGACCAACCCCGGTGCCCACAGCTCCAGTTCGTCATAGAGCCGTTCGGACAGGAAGATGTCGCCGAGGGGCAGGACGAGCTGCACCGGCACGTGCGCGTATGCGTCAGCGCGTGGCCTGCTCAGCCGCGCCCGTATGTTGTCCCGGTAGAGCCAGGCGCCATGGGCGGCGTCCGAAGGCAGGGACGGCGTCGGATACTCGCCCGCCGGCACCTTCTCCATGCGTTCGAGGATCTTCGGCCAGCGCTTGCCGAGCGGACCGCGCCAGGCGAGCTCGGGCAGTACGGGCGTGTGCAGCATGTACACGTACCAGGACTTGGCGCCCTGGCCGAGGAGCTGGCCCACCCTACGGGGCGTCGGCCGCGCCATCCGCTTCTTGATCCAGTGCCCGAAGTGGTCGAGCGACGGGCCCGACATCGAGGTGAAGGACGCGATCCTGCCCTCGGTGCGCTTGACCGTGGCGAACTCCCAGGACTGCACCGAACCCCAGTCGTGGCCGACCAGATGGACCGGCTTGTCCGGGCTGACCGCGTCGGCGACCGCGAGGAAGTCGTCCGTCAGCTTCTCCAGCGTGAACCCGCCGCGCAGCGGCGTCGGCGCCGTCGACCTGCCGTGGCCCCGCACGTCGTACAGGACCACATGGAAGCGGTCCGCGAGCCGCTCGGCGACCTCCGACCACACCTCCTTGGAGTCCGGGTACCCGTGCACGAGCAGCACGGTGGGCCGGTCCGGGTCGCCCAGCTCGGCCACGCACAGCTCGATACCGCCTGTGCTGACCCAGCGCTCCCGCGCTCCGGCCAGCCCCTTGAGTCCCGTCATCAGATGCCCTCCGCCCAGCGCCGCACGTGCGGCAGATCGTCGTCCAGCCAGAACGCGCTCTGTTCGGGGTCCTTGGAGTCGGTGACGACCAGGATCTCCTCGAACTTCGCGCCCGTACCCCTGAAGCCGAGGTGCGGCTCCACCGCCCACAGGCCCGGCTGCGGCGGATGGTCGGAGAACTTGTACGGCGACCACAGCGGGGACCAGCCGTCCCGGTGCCCATGGATCGCGTCGCTCGCGAGCCCCTTCAGAGACTGCGTGCCGAAGCCGAACAGCGTCGGGGACATCCGGCGCTCCTTGACCCGGTCCACTTTGTGCGCGATCACGCCGAACGGGTAGGCGCGATGCCGGTTCGCGTAGCCCTGACGGACCATGAGCCGGTCCACGTCCTCGTATATCTCCCGCAGGGAACGGCGCTCGCGGACCTCGCGGACGATCAGCTCGCGGTGTGCCTCGAGGTCGGCGAGGAGCTTGTCCTGCACGGGATTGAGTCCGAGCGAGCCCGAGTAGCCGATGTCCGCCGTACAGCCCTTGTAGACCGGGGCCATGTCGAGGATGAACGGCATCCCCGCCTCCAGCTTCCGGTTCGTCGGGAAGAACTGGAGCGGGATCCGGAAGCCGGCGAACGCCGTGCGGTCACCGAACCAGGCGAACGGCAGATGGAACCAGTCGCGCACGCCGCGCTCCCGCAGCCACTCCCGCTGCATCCGGGCGGCCTCGCGCTCCGTCACGCCCGGCTTGAGCTGCGCCGCGACGGCCTCCGCGCACTCGTACGCGAGGGACTGGACTTCTCTGAACCCCCGCAGCTCCGCGGAGAGTTCACGTACCACTGCTGGGGTCATGCCACCGTCCGTCCGTGTCCGGTCCGTTGCCGTACGCGCTCGTAACTTGACACTGATGAATGTGACAATGGTTGGCGGCTGCGTCAAGGGGTGTGCACGGGAGCCTGTGGAAAACTCCGGGAGCTCACGGAGGGCGACTCAGGGAGGAACCCCTAGGGACCCGTAGTACTCGAGTCTGAGACAGGGACAACCCCCTGGTCTGACGACCCGTGTGGGCTGCGCCACTACCTTCGAGGTGTGACTGTGATCGCGACCGAAAGCCTGAGCAAGCGGTTCCCCCGGGTGACCGCGCTTGACCGGCTCTCCATGGACATCGGGCCCGGTGTGACGGGACTCGTCGGAGCCAATGGAGCCGGCAAGTCCACTTTGATCAAGATCCTTCTGGGTCTGTCCCCCGCCACGGAGGGCCGCGCCGCCGTGCTCGGCCTCGACGTGGCCACCGAAGGCGCCGCCATCCGCGAACGCGTCGGCTACATGCCGGAACACGACTGCCTGCCGCCCGACGTCTCGGCCACCGAGTTCGTCGTCCACATGGCGCGCATGTCGGGCCTGCCGCCCACCGCGGCCCGCGAGCGCACCGCCGACACCCTCCGCCACGTCGGCCTCTACGAAGAGCGCTACCGCCCCATCGGCGGCTACTCCACGGGCATGAAGCAGCGCGTGAAGCTCGCGCAGGCTCTTGTTCACGACCCGCAGCTCGTCTTCCTCGACGAACCGACGAACGGCCTCGACCCGGTCGGCCGTGACGACATGCTCGACCTGATCCGCCGCGTCCACGCCGACTTCGGCATCTCGGTCCTCGTCACCTCGCACCTCCTGGGCGAGCTGGAGCGCACCTGCGACCACGTCGTCGTGGTCGACGGCGGAAAGCTCCTGCGCTCCAGTTCCACCACGGACTTCACCCAGACCACGACGACCCTGGCGATCGAGGTCACCGACTCCGACGAACACCCGGACGGCACGCGCGCGTTGCGCGAGGCCTTCGCCCGGCGCGGTATCGAGACCACGACCGGCGGGGAGCTCCCCGGCGCCGGACACACGGTGCTGATCACCACCCAGAGCGACGACACCTACGACCTCGTGCGCGACATCGTCGCCGAGCTCGGCCTCGGGCTGATCCGGATGGAGCAGCGCAGGCACCACATCGCGGAAGTCTTCCGCTCAGAGACGGACAACGAGCGGAAGGAGGCGGTCACCCATGGCGGTTGAACAGTCCCTCACCCCGGCCGGTGAGCAGACCCGCATCCACAACATCGGGTACCGCCACTACGACGGCCCGCGCCTCGGCCGCGCCTACGCCCGCCGCTCGCTCTTCTCCCAGAGCCTGCGCGGCGCCTACGGCCTCGGCCGCTCGGCCAAGTCCAAAGTGCTGCCGATGCTGCTCTTCGTCGTGATGTGCACCCCCGCGCTGATCATGGTCGCGGTGGCCGTCACCACCAAGATGAAGGACCTGCCCGTCGACTACACGCGCTACGCGATCCTCCTGCAGGCCGTCATCGGGCTCTATCTCGCCTCCCAGGCACCCCAGTCCGTCTCGCGGGACCTGCGTTTCAAGACGGTCCCCCTGTACTTCTCACGCCCCATCGAGCGCGGTGACTACGTCCTGGCGAAGTTCGCGGCCATGACCTCCGCCCTCTTCGCCCTTACGGCGGCCCCGCTGATCGTGCTCTACGTAGGCGCGCTGCTCGCCAAGCTCGACTTCGCCGAACAGACCAAGGGATTCGCCCAGGGACTGGTCTCCGTGGCCCTGCTCTCGCTGCTCTTCGCCGGCATCGGCCTCGTCGTCTCGGCAGTCACCCCCCGCCGCGGCTTCGGCATCGCCGCCGTCATCGCCGTCCTGACCATCTCCTACGGAGCGGTCTCCACCGTCCAGGCCATCGCCGACTCGCAGGACAACAGCGGCGCGATCACATGGCTCGGCCTCTTCTCGCCGGTCACCCTCATCGACGGCGTGCAGACCGCCTTCCTCGGCGCCACCTCCGCCTTCCCCGGCGGACACGGCCCCTCGACCGGCCAGGGCGTCGTCTATCTGCTCGTCGTGCTCGGGCTCATCGCGGGCTGCTACGGCCTCCTGATGCGCCGCTACCGGAAGGTCGGACTGTGACCACGATCAACATCGACCACGTATCGCGCTGGTTCGGCAACGTGGTGGCGGTCAACGACATCACGATGACGATCGCTCCCGGTGTCACCGGCCTCCTCGGCCCGAACGGCGCGGGAAAGTCCACCCTCATCAACATGATGGGCGGCTTCCTCGCCCCGTCGAACGGAACGGTCACCCTCGACGGAGAGCCGATCTGGCGCAACGAACAGATCTACCGTCACATCGGCATCGTCCCCGAGCGCGAGGCGATGTACGACTTCCTCACCGGCCGCGAATTCGTCGTCGCCAACGCCGAGTTGCAGGGCCTCGGCACGCACGAGGCGCAGAAGGCGCTCGCCACGGTCGAGATGGAGTACGCGCAGGACCGCAAGATCTCGACGTACTCCAAGGGCATGCGCCAGCGCGTGAAGATGGCGTCCGCCCTCGTCCACGAGCCGTCCGTGCTGCTGCTCGACGAGCCGTTCAACGGCATGGACCCGCGCCAGCGCATGCAGCTCATGGACCTCCTGCGCCGCATGGGCGCCGAGGGCCGCACGGTCCTCTTCTCGTCGCACATCCTCGAAGAGGTCGAGCAGCTCGCCTCCCACATCGAGGTGATCGTCGCCGGGCGCCACGCGGCCGGCGGTGACTTCCGCAAGATCCGCCGCCTGATGACCGACCGTCCGCACCGCTACCTCATCCGCTCCAGCGACGACCGCGCCCTCGCGGCCGCGCTGATCGCGGACCCGTCCACCGCGGGCATCGAAGTCGACCTCAAGGAGGGCGCGTTGCGTGTCCAGGCCGTCGACTTCGGCCGGTTCACCACCCTGCTGCCCCAGGTCGCCAAGGCCCACGGCATCAGACTGCTCACGGTCTCGCCGTCCGACGAGTCCCTCGAGTCCGTGTTCTCGTATCTGGTCGCGGCGTAGGAGGCCCTGATGTACGACCCCACTGTCGCCCGGCTCACCTACCGAGCCCTGCTCGGCCGCCGCCGGGCCCTCATCCTGTGTGCCCTGCCCGTCCTGCTCATCGCCATCTCCGCGCTCGTGCGCGGCCTCACCGGGGCGGACGACCAGATCGCCGCCGACGTGCTCGGCGGGTTCGCGCTCGCCACGATGGTGCCGATCATCGGCGTCATCGCGGGCACGGGCGCGATCGGCCCCGAGATCGACGACGGCTCCGTCGTCTACCTCCTGGCGAAACCGATCAAGCGCCCGACGATTATCTTCACCAAGCTGATCGTCGCCATCGCCGTGACCATGGTGTTCTCCGCGGTCCCCACCCTCATCGCGGGCCTGATCCTGAACGGGAACGGGCAGCAGATCGCCGTCGCCTACACGATCGCGGCCCTCGTCGCCTCCATCGCGTACGCCGCGCTCTTCCTGCTCCTCGGCACGATCACGCGCCACGCGGTGGTCTTCGGCCTCGTCTACGCCCTGGTCTGGGAAGCGCTCTTCGGGTCCCTCGTGGCCGGTGCGCGCACCCTCAGCGTGCAGCAGTGGTCCCTCGCCGTGGCCCACAAGGTGGCGGGCGGAGACCTCATCACCTCGGACGTCGGCCTCCCTCTCGCCACCGTCCTGCTCGCCGGGGTCACCGTGCTCGCCACCTGGTACGCGGGCCAGAAGCTGCGCACGCTTAAGCTCGCCGGCGAGGAGTGACAGCTCTTGACAGCGGCTTCACCCTCCCATCAGGACACTGGTCGGGAGGGTGATCTGCTTTCCGGGAGAGCGCCCCGTTTTCCAGGAAGCTGATCTGTCCCAGAAAGGTGACCTGTTCCAGGAGGAGTGGAGATGACGGCGGAGCCGGAGCGTGAGCGGGACGAGACATGGGAGGGCGTGGCCCTCGACGAGGACTTCATACGGTCCGCCGAGACCACGGAGCCGTCCGCGCGGGCCCGCATGCTCGCCGCACGGTGGCGGAACGACTCCCCGGAGCCCCAGCCGTGGCGCTCCGACGAGCCGCCCGCGGGCTGGTTCTTCAGCCGCGCCCGCCGCCGCAAGTGGCGCAAGCGCTAGGGGCCTCTCGTTTGGGCCGGACAGGCCCAGTCACGCGCCTGGCCACGTTTTATTCGGTGGCACCCAACTCTCAGTAGGGGCACAGTAGTTCTGTAAGCGCGCCGCGCACGGCGCCCGCCTGCTGGGAGAGGAGCGAGACGATGTCGGTCAAGATTCCGTCGAGCTCCCAGCAGGGCAGCCCACGGCAGGCTCCGGAGTAGTTACTCACTCCGTATGAGCCGGCTCACGGGGAGGCTGCCCGGGGCGGCCGCTTCGAGCGCGCACCTTCCGGGTGCGCGGGCCGCCCACCCATACTTCTCAGTGCCGCGCCCCGAGGGAACGGCACCCGCGGACGGCCGCGGCGACGGCAGACCGTCAGCCCAGCAGGCGTTCCAGGACCACCGCGATGCCGTCGTCCGCGTTCGACGTCGTGACCTCGTCCGCGACGGCCTTGAGCTCCGCGTGGGCATTGGCCATCGCCACGCCGTGCGCCGCCCAGCCGAACATCGGGATGTCGTTGGGCATGTCGCCGAAAGCGATCGTGTCGGCCGCCTTCGCGCCCAGCCGGCGCGCGGCCAGCGAGAGACCGGTCGCCTTCGAGAGACCGAGCGGCAGCAGCTCGACGATGCCCTCGCCCGCCATCGTGACCCCCACCAGATCACCGGCCACGGCCAGCGCCACGGCGGCCAGCTCGTCGTCGGTCATGCCCGGGTGCTGCACGTACACCTTGTTCAGCGGCGCCGCCCACAGCTCGGTGACATCCGTGAACGGGATGACCGGCAGGGGACCCTCCTGCACCTGATAGCCGGGCCCCACGACGACCGCGCCCTCGAGGCCGTCACGGCTCGCGGCCAGAGCCAGCGGCCCGGCCTCCGCCTCGATCTTGGAGAGCGCGAGACCGGCCAGCTGCCGGTCGAGGGTCACCGATGTCAGCAGCCGGTGCTCGCCGGCGTGATAGACCTGCGCGCCCTGCCCGCACACCGCGAGGCCCTCGTAGCCGAGGTCGTCGAGGATGTGCCGGGTCCAGGGCACGGCCCGCCCGGTCACGATGATGTGGGCGGCGCCCGCCGCGGTGACCGCGGTGAGCGCCTCACGCGTCCGCTCGGAGACCGTGTCGTCGGGCCGCAGAAGCGTCCCGTCGAGATCGGTCGCGACGAGTTTGTACGGGAACGGGTGATCCAGCGGAGCAGGGTGGCTCACTTGTTGATCGGCTCCAGGATCTTTCGGCCCCCCAAGTACGGACGCAGCACCTCGGGCACCCTCACGGAGCCGTCGGCCTGCTGGTGATTCTCCAGGATGGCCACGATGGTGCGCGGTACCGCGCACAGCGTGCCGTTCAGCGTCGCCAGCGGCTGGACCTTCTTGCCGTCGCGCATCCGGATGGACAGGCGGCGGGCCTGGAAGCCGTCACAGTTCGACGCCGAGGTCAGCTCGCGGTACTTGCCCTGCGTCGGGATCCACGCCTCGCAGTCGAACTTGCGCGAGGCCGAGGACCCGAGGTCGCCCGTCGCCACGTCGATGACCTGGAAGGGCAGTTCGAGGCCGGTCAGCCACTGCTTCTCCCACTCCAGAAGCCGCTTGTGCTCGGCCTCGGCGTCCTCGGGAGCGACGTACGAGAACATCTCGACCTTGTCGAACTGGTGCACGCGGAAGATGCCCCGGGTGTCCTTGCCGTACGTACCGGCCTCGCGGCGGAAGCAGGGCGAGAAGCCGGCGTAGCGCAGCGGCAGCTTGTCCGCGTCGAGGATCTCGTCCATGTGGTACCCGGCGAGCGCGACCTCGGAGGTGCCGACCAGGTAGTAGTCGTCCTTCTCCAGGTGGTACACGTTCTCCGCGGCCTGGCCGAGGAAGCCCGTGCCCTCCATGGCGCGCGGGCGCACCAGTGCCGGCGTCAGCATCGGGATGAAGCCGGCCTCGGTGGCCTGCGCGATCGCCGCGTTCACCAGCGCGAGTTCGAGGAGCGCGCCGACACCTGTCAGGTAGTAGAAGCGCGAGCCCGACACCTTGGCGCCGCGCTCGACGTCGATGGCGCCGAGCGCCTCGCCGAGCTCCAGGTGATCCTTGGGCTCGAAGCCCTCGGCGCCGAAGTCACGGATCGTGCCGTGCGTCTCGAGGACGACGAAGTCCTCCTCGCCGCCGACCGGGACGTCCGTGTGCACGATGTTGCCCAGCAGGAGGGCGAGGCGCTGGGTCTCCTCGTCGGCCTCGCGCTGCTCGGCCTCGGCGCTCTTGACGGCGGCGGAGAGCTCGCCGGCCTTCTTCAGGAGCTCCTGCTTCTCGTCGGCGGAGGCTTTGGGGATCAGCTTGCCGAGCGACTTCTGCTCGGAACGGAGCTCGTCGAAGCGGAGCCCGGACGACCTGCGCCGCTCGTCGGCGGAGAGCAGGGCGTCGACGAGTGCGACGTCCTCTCCACGGGCGCGCTGGGAGGCGCGAACACGGTCGGGGTCCTCACGAAGCAGGCGAAGGTCAATCACCCCTCAAGGCTACCGGTGCGCGGTTCCACCGCACGAACCGATATCCCGTGCGTTACCTTATGCCCGATTTGCCGGATATGAATTCGGCAATGGGCGGTCGACGTGCGGCGAAGCTCGTGGCCGAAATGGATCTTCTCGGGGCCGGTCGGGCGCTGTGGGCGCCGGTCAATGAAAAGGATCCCATTCCCCGAAACGGGGCAGACGCGGCGCGGCCGCTTGACCAAATCCCCTTGCGCGGGGCGAGATTTGCGGCGGGGTTGTCCACAGGAATGCGACTCCCCGAAAAGTTATCCACAGGCTGTGCGAAAGATCTGTGGATGCCGGAAGAGATCGTTCCGAAAGCCGCATGGGCGGCGAAGGATTCCCGATCCAAACCCATCTCACACGCACTTTCGAGTGGAAATGGTTCGCTCTATAGAGTTGATCAAAGGAAAAGAGTGGACGAGGGGTGACGTGCGCATCTGTGGACGGAGTTGTGGGCTGTAGGGCGATTTGTCGACCATGCAGTGAGATGGTGTCGACTTGTCCCCAGGTCGAGAAGCGCACCTGTGGATAACTTCTGTGGATGGCGAAAATCTGCAGGTAGGACTGGTTCCGAGGACGGCGAAATCCGGCGCCCGAAGACGCCGGAAACCCGCCAGAACCCCCGAAGACCCCGGAAACCCGTCAGAACCCCCGAAGGCGCCGGAACTCGCATGCCCGAAGGCGCCGCCAGCTGGAACGCAAAGGCGTCAGAAACGGCCGTCCTGGCAGCGCGCGAGCCAGTCGGAGGCCGCCATGAAGTCGCTGTCGGACGTTCCCGTCCGCGGAGTCCGGACGTCCGCCACGGTGACCCCGGCCCTCGGATACGAGCCCAGGAAGCGCACCTGCGGGCAGACCCGCTTGAGCCCCATCAGCGCCTCGCCCACGCGGCGGTCCGAGATATGGCCCTCCGCGTCGATGGCGAAGCAGTAGTTCCCGATGCCCTCACCGGTCGGCCGGGACTGCAGCAGCATCAGGTTGACCCCGCGCACCGCGAACTCCTGGAGCAGTTCGAGCAGCGCGCCCGGGTGGTCGTCGCGCTGCCAGATGACCACGGAGGTCTTGTCCGCGCCGGTGGGCGCGGCCGGGCGGGCCGGCTTGCCGACGAGGACGAAGCGCGTCTGCGCGTTCTCCGCGTCATGGATCTCGGTGACCAGTGGCACCAGGCCGTAGCGCTCCGCGGCGAACTCGCCCGCGAACGCCGCGTCGTAGCGGCCCTCCTGGACCAGGCGCGCACCGTCCGCGTTCGACGCCGCGGACTCCCACGTCACGTCATCGGCGAGATTCGCCTTCATCCAGTTGCGGACCTGCGGCTGAGCCGCGGGGTGGGCCGTCACCGTCTTGATGTCCGACACCTGCGTACCGGGCCTGACCAGCAGCGCGAAGGTGATGGAGAGCAGCACCTCGCGGTAGATCATCAGCGGCTCGCCGGCCACCAGCTCGTCGAGCGTGGTCGTGATGCCGCCCTCGACGGAGTTCTCGATCGGCACGAACGCGGCCTCGGCCTCGCCGTTGCGTACGGCGTCGAGTGCGGCGGGCACGGACACCATCGGAACGAGTTCCCGGGTGGCGGTCTCCGGGAGCGTGCGCAGAGCAACCTCGGTGAAGGTGCCCTGAGGGCCGAGATACGCGTAGCTGGCTGACATATTGGTCACCCTAATAGGCCTCCAGCAACGCCTGCCCCACGTACTCGCCCTTTGCTGCCCCGCCGGGCACCGCGAACAGCCCGCTCGACTCGTGACGGATGAAGTCCGACAGGGCGTCTCCCCGGTCGAGCTTGCGCTGCACCGGCACGAAGCCGCGCAGGGGGTCCGCCTGCCAGCAGATGAAGAGCAGCCCGGCGTCCGGCACCCCGTCGTGGCCGATGCCGTCGTGGTACGAGAACGGGCGGCGGACCATGGCGGCGCCGCCGTTCTGGTCGGGCCGGGTGATGCGCGCATGGGCGTTGATGGGTATGACGAGCTTGCCGTCGGCGCCGGTCTTCTCCAGGTCCGGCTTCGTGGTCTCCGTGCCGCCGGTCAGGGGCGCGCCGTCGGACTTCTTGCGCCCGATGACGTCCTCCTGCGCCTTTCCCGACAGCTTCTCCCAGTCGTCGAGGAGCATGCGGATGCGCCGTACGACGGCGTACGAGCCGTCGGCCATCCAGGCGGGGTCGCCTGACGCGGGCACGAAGATCCGCTTGTCGAAGTCGGCGTCGGCCGGCTTCGGGTTGTTGGTTCCGTCGATCTGGCCCATGAGATTGCGGGCGGTCATGGGGTGGGAGGTGGCGCCGGGCGAGCGGTTGAAGCCGTTCATCTGCCAGCGCACCCTGGCCGCTTCCCCCGCGTCCCGCTGGACCGCGCGCAGGGCGTGGAAAGCGACCAGCGCGTCGTTCGCGCCGATCTGCACCCACAGGTCGCCGTTGCTCCGGGCCTTGTCGAGGTGGTCGGAGAAGAAGTCGGGCAGCGGGTCGAGGGCCGCCGGGCGCTGCTTCTCCAGCCCCGTACGGGAGAAGAAGCTGTGGCCGAAGCCGAAGGTGAGCGTCAGCGATGAAGGACCGGCGTCGCCGGCAACGTCGGTGTCGGAGTCGTCGAGGGCTTCCCCGGCCATCAGCCGCTGGGCGGTGGTCGACCAGCGCCGCATCAGGGCAGCCGCTTCCTTGCGTCCGGCGCCCGGCGCGAGATCGAAGGCGATCAGGTGCCCGCGGGACTGCGTGGGGGTCGTGATGCCGGGCTGATGTTTCCCGTGAAACATCACGCGGTCCGCGCCGAGGGAGGTCAGCGACGCGGCGGCGTCGGGGGAGTTCGACGACGCGGTCGCGTACCCCGCGGCGCCGCCCACGGAGCCCAGCGCGAGGCCCGTCGCGCCCGCGGTGCCGAGCAGCCGCCGTCGGGAGATGCCGGAGTCGGTCCGGTTCTCGGAGTCAGCCATGGTGGGTGTCAGCCGATCTTCGCGTTCTTGTTGACGGTCACTTGGTCGATGTCGGATGTGCGCACGGTGATCGCGAGCTTCCAGTCGCCCGCCACGGGGATCTGTACGCCGCTCGCGCTCCAGTGTCCGGTGGCGATGTGGTCGGGAACGACCGGCAGGGGGCCGAGCTTCTTCGCGGCGAAGGTGAAGGAGACCTTCACCTCGGGGACGTCGAACGGCTTGCCGTTGGGGCGCTCCACATAGACGTGCATGTTGTTGCTGCCGGTGCGCCCGGGATCCATGTCCAGGACAAGCGTGCCCTTGCCGTCCTGGCCGCCCGTGTCGAACGGCAGCTTCAGGGAGAGCGGCCCCGACCGCTGGGAGGCAGCCGCGGTGACGGCCTTGGCCTCCTCCTCGGTGCGGCCCGGCTCGGTGGAGGTGAGCACGGTGGTGACGACGAGCAGGACGACGGCGACACCGGCCTCGGTGAGTACGGAGCGGCGCAGTCCGGAGCGGCCCGGGTCGGCGTCGCGTATCCGCTTCTCGCGAGCGGTCGCGAGCGCTGCGCGCTGGCGGGCGAGCTGGGCGGACCGCTTGTCGTCGACATCGGAGCCGGAACCCGTATCGCAACCAGCACCGGAGCCCGTATCGCCACCGGAACCCGTATCGCCACCAGAACCCGCTTCGCCACTACCCCCTTCCCCGGACGACGACCGCTTCGAAGCGCCGCCAGTAGGTACCGTCACCGCCTCCTCCGACTGCGTGCGCTCCTCGATCACAGTGGTTGCGGCGGCCTCCGGGGTGAGGACCTCCGACAGGCGCCCCGTCCACTTACGCGAGATCCAGGCGACGCCGACCAGGACGGCGACGAGCCCGATCTTGAGCAGCAGCAGTTGCCCGTAACGCGTGCCGGTGAGCGCCGACCAGGAGCCGACCTGGCGCCACGACTGGTAGAGCCCGGTCGCGGCCAGCGTGGAGACCGCGCAGAACGCCAGCCGTGAGAACCGCCGGACAGCGGTGGTCTCGATCGACGGCGCCCGGTACAGGGCGACGAGCAGGGTGGCGAGCCCGCCGAGCCAGGCCGCCACCGCGAGCAGGTGCAGGACGTCGACGGGCATGGCGAGTCCGGCCTGGATGCCGGTGGAGGCGTGCTCGGCCATCGCCCAGGTGGCGGCGAGACCGGCGGCGACGACCGCGCCGCCGATCGCGAGCCCGAAGGTGAGGTCCTTCTTCTCCTTGGGGTCGGTCCGCTTCTCGTACGCGCCGAAGAGCACGGCGATGAAGAGGGCGGCGGCGGCCAGCAGCAGGAGCCGTGACACCAGTGCCGCGCCCGACTTGGTCTGCAGGACCTGCCCGAGGAGGGTCAGGTCGAAGATGTCACCGACCGCGCCGGACCCTGTGTAGGAGCCGCGCATCAGGAGCATGGCCAGGGTCGCGCCGGTGAGGGTGATCCAGCCGCCCACCACGACCCGCTGCACGGGGCGTGCGCCCGCTCCGCGCGGCCAGCAGGCGAGGACGAAGGCCGCGCCGCCGACAGTGAGGATGAACCCCCCGTAGGAGAGGTACCGCGCGACGCCGTAGAGCCCGCCGACGACGCCGCCGCCCGCGGTCTGGTCGGGCAGTGCCGCGGTGGTCTTGGAGGGGGCGCCGACCGAGAAGGTGAACGCCCCGGAGACGGGGTGGCTGTCGGCCGAGACGACTTGGTAGGCGACGGTGAACGTGCCGTCGGGCAGCCCGGCGTGGAGGGGGACCCCGTAGGTCGTGCCGCCGAGGTCCGTCGTCTTGCCGGTGTCGACGCGCTTCCCGGCCGGATCGAGGACCCGTACGGAGCCGGGGGACATGGCGACCTCCTCCGAGAAGGTCAGGGACACCCGGGTGGGGGCCTGCTCGACCACCGCGCCCTGCTTCGGGTCGCTCCCGGTCAGCGCGGCGTGCGCGGAGACGGGCGCGGCGCCGGCGAGGAGGGCGCCGGTGACGGCGAGAAGCAGCAGCAACAGATGCCGGAAGCGGGGAGCGATGGTCTTCACGAACGGTCAGCCCCTCAGTGCGACGTGTGCGACGGGTGCGAGGTGTGCGACGGGTTCGACTTGTGTGATGCCATCGACGCCGACGACATCGACGAGTGCGCCGACTTGGCCGTCGGGTTGTAGGTGGCGGCCTTCACCGGGAAGGTCACCGTGACGGTGCCGGACTTGGCGAAGTGCAGCTCCACGGACACCTTGTCGCCCTCCTTCGGCGTCTGCTTGAGGTTTTCGAACATGAGGTGGTTGCCACCGCGTTCGAAGTCGAGCTCGCCGTCGGCCGGGACCGGGAAGGACTTCTGCTCCTTCATCACCCCGCCCTTCGTGGAGTGGAGGGTGACCTGCTGGGCGATGGAGCTGGTCACCGAGGTGAGCGTGTCGGCGCCGCCGCTGTTGCGCACGATGAAGAAGCCGGCCGCCATGCCGGCGCCCGCGGGCGCCGGCATGAACGCCCCGCCGACCTTTACCGCGGGCTTGCCGGAGGACGCCGAGGCCGACGAGTCGCCGGAGCCGCAGGCCGTGAGGGCGAGTCCGGCCGCCAGCGCCGTGGCGCCGAGGGCTAGCGGTGTACGCCTCACGGCCGCTCCCCCTTGATGATCTTGGGGAGGTCCTTGGTGTAGTCGTCGACGGTGGCGTCCTCGCCGTACAGGACGTACCCGGCGTCGGTCTTCGGCGAGAAGGCGATGACCTGGGTGCCGTGCATCGAGACGAGCTTGCCGTTCTTGTCCTTCTCCGTCGGCTCGATGGAGATGCCGAGGGTGCGGGCGCTGCCCTGGATGGTGGCGAAGTCGCCGGTCAGGCCGATGAAGTCGGGGTCCTGCGCCTTGAGCCACTTGCCGAGGACGGGCGCGGTGTCGCGGTCAGGGTCGGTGGTGACGAAGACGACCTGGAGCTTGTCCTGTTCGGCCTTCGGCAGTGCCTTCTTGGCGACGGCGATGTTGCTCATCGTCAGGGGGCAGACGTCGGGGCAGTGGGTGTAGCCGAAGTAGATCAGCGTGGGCTTGCCCTTGGTCTGCTCGCGCAGGTCGAACTTCTTGCCGTGGGTGTCCGTGAGGACGAGGTCCGGCTTCTTGAAGGGCGAGTCGAGAACGGTCGCGGCCTTGTTCGAGCCGGTCTCGGCGGAGACCTCGGCCACGGGCTTGTTGCTGTCGTCGCCACTGCCGCAGGCGGAGAGGGTGAGCGAGGCCGCAGCGATGAGCCCGGCGGCGAGCAGCGTCTTCTTACGGAGGGCCCGGCGAGGACCTGCGTGCGGGGTCTTACGGGGAGAGCGCATAGAAAAATGTCCCAGATGTGAGGCGGGCCGGTGTGCACCGGGGTCGGCCGGTGCCACGGGGGCCGACGTCTGCGCCGGCCCCGGTGCACACCCGCGGCTGGTTCAGCTGTTGGTACGACGGCGTCCCGCGAGCACCCCGAAGGCCACGCCGGCGGCGCCGACGACGATGCCGGCGATGCCGAGGGCGCGTGCGGTGGTGTCGCTGTCGGAGGAGCCGTCGGAGGAGCTGTCCGACGAGGAGGCCGTGGCCGCCTTGTCGTCATCCGACGTGGCGGTGTCGTCGGCCGCGGCGCCGCCGTGGTGGTCCTCGGTCGCGGCCGAGAGCTCCAGGGTGGGCGCCGGGTTCTCCGGTTCCTCCTGGCCCTTGGCCTGCGGCTCGATCCAGCGCACGACTTCCTTGTTGTCGTAGGTCTGGATCGCCTTGAAGACGAGCTCGTCCGTGTCCTCGGGCAGCTGCCCGATGGAGAGCGGGAACTTCTGGAAGAAGCCGGGCTGGATGCCCTTGTCCTTGCCCGAGCCGTCGGCGGTCCAGGTGACCTGGGAGACGGCCTGGTCGATCTTCTCGCCGTGCATCTCCAGCGGCTTGTCGAGCTTGGACTTGGTGACCTTGGCGGTCCAGCCGGGGATGGGCTCGGGCATGACCGAGGCCAGCGGGTGGTCGGTCGGGAAGTTGACCTCGACCTTGGTGGTCGCGGCGTCGTCGCGCTCATTCGGCACCTTGAAGTTCACGACGGCGTATCCGCCCTTGGCGGCGACGCCCTCAGGCTGCACGCTCACGTGTGCGAAGGCGGGGACGGAGAGCACCAGGACGGCGGACGCGGCGGTGGCACCGACTGCGGCGACGCGGGAAATCCTCTTCATGGCAAAAACCACTCCACTCGGGTTCAGCGGGATCAGGTGAACGGGTGAGTGCGCGCACCGGGAACGGGGCACGCGCGCGTGCCGCACGACACTCCTCCGCGCTGTGCGGGAACCCGTGCGGGGCCCCGCGTGGAGTACGTGTGTCGTGTCAGGCAGCGAGACGGAACGCGTCACCCGCGGGCGGGCCGCGCCTGATCACCGAGTGCTGAAGTGCCGTCGTGCGCAGGGGCAGTGGCGCGAGGAGCTCGGTGGGCACCACATGGGGCGCCGGTTCCGCAGCCCCGGGCAGACCGGCCCTGAGGGCGCGTACGAGAGCGAGAGCGGCGCGCAGGGAACGGACGAGCGCCCCCTGGGCGACTCCATGCGCCGAGTTCGCCGAGAGGCGGACGAGCCGGCCGAGCGCGAGGTCTCCATGGCGCAGCAGCCAGCCCGCGACGACTGCGGCGAGCAGGTGCCCGAGCAGCATCGGCAGGGACGGCAGCAGCGGCATGGAGGTGACCGCTTCGGTGGCGGTGTGGTGGTGCATGCCCGTTCCGGAACCGGGTTCGAGGCCGGCGTCCGACAGGATCTTCTGCGCCTGCGCGGGGCTGATCGCCGCCATGCCGGAGCCGCACATGAGCCGGGCCGCGCGTTCCACGACCGAGGGCTCCTGTGCGGTCTGCGCCATCGGCACGGTGCCCTGCTGGCCCACTCCGAAGAGGGTGTGCAGACCGGTCTGGCCGACCGCGAGAGCGGCGGCGATGCCCGGCAGCGAGCGCTCGCGCCCGGCGAGCGGCGCCGCCACGGCGAACACCGCGAGGAACCCGACGCCCAACGTCCACAGCGGGACGGTGGCGCACGAGGCGAGCACATGTCCGGCCGCGGACAACGCGACGCAGACCGCGGTGAACACCGCGGCCCTCAGCAGCCGGACATCCGTTCCGGTGCGCGCCTCGCGCTGGTGGGGGGCAGACATGGCGGGCTCATCATCGCACTGGGCTTACCCGCCTCATACGGCAGGTCCACAAGGTCCGGAATCTGCCGCCCCGCCCCCTTGAAGCCGACTCTGTACACCGCTGAAGCCGGCTCCGTACACCGCCGCCACCGGTCCGCGCGTCCGCCGTATGGGCGATATCACGCGAAACACGCGATTGCACGGGGGCCGTTGCGGCAATACGTATCGGTATGTCGAGCCGCGGCCTGGAGGCTGGAGCATGAGCATCTGGTGGTCTCTGCACTTGCGCCGCGAGGCCGCGAGCGTTCCGCTCGCCCGGCGCCTGCTGATCGACACCATGGAGACCGCGGGCGTGGACCGCGACATCTCGTACGACCTGTCCGTCGCCCTCACCGAGGCCTGTGCCAACGCCGTCGAGCACGGCGGCGATCCGGACCCCGACGATCCGGCGGGCGCGTACCGGGTCACGGCCTACCTGGAGGGCGAGACCTGTCGCATCGAGGTCGCCGACTCCGGTCCCGGCTTCCCGGCCCTGCGGGGCCGCGGCACGACGCTGCTCAAGCCCGCACCCGACTACGCCGAGCACGGCCGCGGACTCTGTCTCATCCAGGAGCTCGCGGACCACGTCCACTTCGTCAACAGACCGGGCAGGGGCGGGGCGGTGGTCAGCTTCGACAAGGTGCTCAAGTGGCGCGAGGACGCGCCCCTGGTCTCGGCCTGACCCCTCCGGACACGAAAGCCTGACCCGTCCGGACACGAAAGCCTGACCCGTCCGGACACGACGGGCTGCCCCGTGCGGACGGAACGGGCTGCCCCGTGCGGACACGACACCCTGGTCCCCTCCGGGCACGACAGCGGCCGGGCACCGTCACGCCGTGCCCGGCCACTTCGCAAACGCGTCTCTACGCGCGCGTGGTTCAGCCCTTGAGCTGAGCCATCCACGCCTCGACCTCGTCCGAGCGGCGCGGCAGGCCGGCGGAGAGGTTCCGGTTGCCGTCCTCGGTCACGAGGATGTCGTCCTCGATCCGGACGCCGATGCCGCGGTACTCCTGCGGCACGGTCAGGTCGTCGGCCTGGAAGTACAGACCGGGCTCGACGGTCAGGCACATGCCGGGCTCCAGCGTGCCGTCCACGTACGTCTCGGTGCGCGCGACGGCGCAGTCGTGGACGTCGAGGCCGAGCATGTGGCCGGTGCCGTGCAGCGTCCAGCGGCGCTGGAGGCCGAGCTCGAGGACGCGCTCGACCGGACCCTGGACGAGGCCCCACTCGACGAGCTTCTCGGCGAGCACACGCTGCGCGGCGTCGTGGAAGTCGCGGTACTTGGCACCGGGCTTGACGGCCGCGATACCGGCCTCCTGCGCCTCGTAGACGGCGTCGTAGATCTTCTTCTGGAGCTCGGTGTAGCGGCCGTTGACCGGCAGCGTGCGCGTCACGTCGGCGGTGTAGAGGCTGTGCGTCTCGACGCCCGCGTCGAGGAGGAGCAGGTCGCCGGAGCGGACCGGGCCGTCGTTGCGGACCCAGTGGAGGGTGCAGGCGTGCGGGCCGGAGGCGCAGATCGAGCCGTAGCCGATGTCGTTGCCCTCGACGCGTGCGCGCAGGAAGAACGTGCCCTCGATGTAGCGCTCGCTGGTGGCCTCGGCCTTGTCGAGGATCTTCACGACGTCCTCGAAGCCGCGGACGGTGGAGTCGACGGCCTTCTGCAGCTCGCCGATCTCGAACGCGTCCTTCACCAGGCGGGCCTCGGAGAGGAAGACGCGCAGTTCGTCGTCGTGCTCGCGGGTGACCTTGTCGGTCAGGGCGGCCTCGATGCCGGCGTCGTGTCCGCGCACCACGCGGACCGGGCCGCTCGCCTCGGCCAGGTGGCCGGCGAGGTCGCGCACGTCGGAGGCGGGGATGCCGTAGACCTGCTCGGCCTCGGCGAGGGAGTGGCGGCGGCCGACCCACAGCTCGCCCTGGCCGTCGAGCCAGAACTCGCCGTTCTCGCGGTCGGAGCGCGGCAGCAGGTAGATCGTCGCGTCGTGCCCGGAGACCGTCGGCTCAAGGACGAGGACGCCGTCCTCCGTCTGGTTGCCGGTCAGGTACGCGTACTCGACGGAGGCGCGGAAGGCGTACTCGGTGTCGTTCGAACGGGTCTTGAGGTTGCCCGCGGGGACGACGATGCGCTCACCGGGGAAGCGCGCGGAGAGGGCAGCGCGGCGGGCGGCCGTCTCGGACGCCTGCGCGATCGGCTCGAGGCCGTGCAGCTCCGTATCGGCCCAGCCGGACTTCATGCTCTCGGCGAGCTCATCGGACACGCCCGGGTACAGGCCGTTCTTGCGCTGCTTGATCGGCTCGTCGCTCTCGGTCTGAGCGATCTCCGGGTTCTCCGGGGTGAGCTCCTCCGACACGTCTTCCTCCTAGATACGGCCCTGGGATCGGCCTGGGTGAGGCCTGGGTACAACGATGGACCCCCTCCATCGTACGGTCGTACGGAAGGGGGCCCAGGGCCGGAAGACCTGTTACATCAAGGGCTACGGGCTGTACCGCCCCGGTCACCGGATCACTCGAAGCGCGCGGCGAGCAGCACGACGTCCTCGTCGCTGTCGGCAGCGTCGAGTCCGTCCGGCAGGACGGTGTGCAGGACGTGGTCGGCGATCGCGCCGGGGTCGTCGCGGATCGTGCGCGGGACGCCGGCCGCCGCCGCGTGCAGACGGGCGAAGGCGCGGTCCATCGGGTCACCGGTGCGGTGCAGCAGTCCGTCCGTGTACAGCAGCACGGTCTCGCCGGGCTCCGGGCTGAACTCGACGCTCGGCGCCTCCCAGCAGGCCAGCATCCCGAGCGGCGCGGACAGCGACGTCTCCACGTACTCGGTGCGTCTCTCGCCGATGACCAGCGGCGGGCTGTGCCCGGCCCCGGCCAGGACGATCTTGCGCAGGGCGGGCTCGCAGTACGCGAAGAGGGCGGTGGCGCTGCGCGCGGGCTCGGTCAGCCGGAGCAGCAGCTCCAGATCGGACAGGACGGCGACGGGGTCCTCGCCCTCCATCACCGCGTACGCCCGCAGGCTGGCCCTGAGCCGGCCCATCGCGGCGACGGCGCTGGCCCCGGAGCCGGTGACGGAGCCGACGGCCAGGCCGAGCGCGCCCTCGGGCAGCGGCAGCGCGTCGTACCAGTCGCCGCCGCCGCGCGGTCCCGTGCGGCGCCGTGCGGCGAGCTGGACGCCCGCGACCCGCGGGAGCCGCGGCGGCAGCAACTCCTCCGCGATGGTGCGGGACTTGGTGCGCGCCCGCTCCAGTTCGAGCAGGCGCGCCAGGTGTTCGGTGGCGTAGCGCGTGTACAGACCGACCAGATGGCGCTGGCGTTCGACGGGCTCGGCTGGCTCGTCGTAGAGCCACACCACGGCGCCGAGCCGGCCCGCCGCCTCGGTCGCGAGGGGCACCGCGAAGCTCGCCGCGTAGCCGAGCCGGGCGGCGACCTCGCGGTGGCGCGGGTCGAGCCCGTCCTCGGACAGCAGATCCGCGTGCACCTCGGGCTCGCCGGTCGCGTCCGCGCGGTCGAGGATCCTCCCGTACGAGGTCGCGCCGCGCGGCACCGTCTCGATGTGGCCGAGGTCGGCGCGGGCGAGGCCGAGTCCGACGGTGGTGTCGGGGCCCAGGCCGTCGGCCGGTTCCAGGACGACGAGTCCGCGGCGCGCGCCGACGAGGGCGGCACCGGCGCGGAGCACCTCGTGCAGGGCGTCGTCCATGACGGCCGTCCTGGCCAGGCGCTCGGTGAGTTCGTGCAGCGTGGTGAGGTCGGAGACCCAGCCGGCGAGCCGGTCCTGGATCAGCGCTCCGGGGGCGCCGGGGGCTCCGGGCGCTCCAGCCGAGGAAGGGTGCGCGGGCGCGGGTGACGCGGGCGCGACAGTGTGTGCCGGTGGGGGAACCGTTGAATCGATTCCAGCCACTTTCGGAAGGTGCGGGGCTGTCATGGCGTCCGGCTTTCCGGCCGGTGCGTATTGCTCAATAGCATCGCAAACCCCCATGTGATTCTGCGCCGCCAGCAGTGTCTCCACATCTACACGCACCGATGAGGGGATGTCCAGCATTGTCCTGCTGGGATTCCTGGTGTCCAGGAGGCCCGTGCGGCATTAGTGATCTCTGATCGAACTTGGCTGAAAAGTGCCTCGGGTAAGGGCGTATTGAGGTCGACTGGCATTGTTCGACAGAGCGTCACAGCGGTCGTGATGGGTACGTACTCGGAGAAGGCCAGGGGCAGTTGGGATCGACCCGGAACCTGGCGACGGACCCGGGCGTCCTAACCACCGACGACCGTGCCCCATCCTCCCGTGGGGGAGACGGCGAGTAACACGCGCGACGGCAAACGCCAGGCGCCGCCACCCCACGCCAGGCTTTTCAAGTACGCGGCCGGCGCTCGGACTATAGGGGTTCCCCCTGCTCAAGGCTGGGGTGCGGCGCTCCCAGTATGTACGCTCAGTGAAGTGCTCGACACGCAGTGTGATGTGGCCCACAGCGTTCTCTTCGGTCTACGGAAAGGAACGAGCGCTCATGCGCGAGATCCTCGGAAGGCGACGCAGGCTCCTGTCCAGGCGAAACAACGGGAAGTCTGATCAGTTCAGCGCGGCCCTGACCTTCGCGACCGCATGGCAGTGGCCCGTGCTCCCGGGCGTGGGGCTCGTGGGGGCGGGGCGCCGTGACGGCGTCAGCTGCGCCTGCCCCGACCCGCAGTGCACGGTGCCCGGCGCGCACCCCTTCGACCCCGGGCTGCTCGCCGCGACCACGGACGAGCGCATGATCCGCTGGTGGTGGACCAACCGTCCGACGGCGCCGATCGTGCTGGCCACGGGGGCCGGTGCGGGCGCGAGTGGCGGCCGCGCACCCTGCGCGGTGAGCCTCCCCTCGGTCGCCGGAGCCCGCGCCCTCAAGGCGCTCGACCGTACGGACATCAGGCTCGGCCCGGTCGTCGCCACCAGGGACCGTCTCTTCATCCTTGTGGCGCCCTACTCCATGGAGCAGCTGGGCGAGCTGCTCTACGCACAGGACTGGGTGCCGGGGTCCCTGCGCTTTCACGGCGAGGGCGGCTATCTGGCACTGCCTCCGTCCGACACCGGCCTCGGCCAGGTCCGCTGGGAGCGCGCACCGCTGCCCGGCTCCGCGGCGCCCTGGGTGCCCGATGTGGAGGCCGTGGTGGACGCGGTGGTGGATGCCCTCACTCGTACGGGTGTGAGCGCGCCCGAGTTGTAGGGGAATTGGGCGCGCGGCGAGGGTGTGAAGGGGCGGCGCCGATATCTTCGGCGCATGCCCTCCCCCTTCCCCAAGCTCTCGACCGGCATCGAGCAGGGGAGACCCCATTCCCACCTTCGTCTGCTCGGTCTTCTCGCGGTCGTGGTCCTGACCGTTCTCCTCCCGCTGGCGGGCGCGTCCGCGGGCCCCGTCGGCGACACGGCCGCGGAGGACAGCCCCAACTCCGGCGAACTGCCCACGGGCAACGCTGACAGCGCCGACAAGGTCGACGACAAACCGGGCGCGAGCGAGAGCGACACGGCGGACACCGCGGCGACGGATGCGGCGGGCAAAGCGCGCAAGTCCCACGGGCGGCCGCCGGGTACTTCCCTGCTCGCCGGTCTCGGTATCGCCACGACGGCACGGTGCGGACCTGAACTCGCCTCTCCCGACGGCATCGAGGCGCAGACCTGCGTACTGACCCAGGGTCGGGACACGTGGGCGAGGACCTACTACAGGAACGCGACAGGGGGGCCGCTGAGTTCCGTCCTGACGCTGATGGCTCCGGAGGGCCGCACCGTACAGATGCACTGCGCGGTGGGTACCCAGGACGAACCGGGCACGTGTGACACGCCTCGGGAGCGCACTTCGGGTGAGGCGAGCGCTTACTCAGCGGTGGCGGAGTTCGCGGGAGCCGGGGACGCGGGGCCGCTGCTGCTCAGGTCGGGAAGCAACGCGACGACGCCAGCCGGACGCTGAGCGAGCGGGACGATTTCCCGGGCGCAGGCCCACGGGGAAGTCCCGGAAAAACAAGGACCCGGTTGCTGGCGACGGGGGATGCACCAGCAACCGGGCTACTCGAACGGTAACAAGAGATCGGCCGTTAGCAAATTCGATCTCGGCTATTCGTATGCGGATTTACCTGCCGCTACGGGGAGTTGTGACCGGAGTCACCCGTTCTGAGGGCTTCCTGTGGCTGACCGGTCGGTCAGCTGAGCGTCACCTGTCGATTGGTGAGGCCGCCGCGTGCCCGGCGCTCTTCGACGGTCAGCGGCGCCTCGGAGGCGAGGGCCGCGGCGAGCCGCTCGGCGAACTCGGCGGCCGGCTTCTCGACATCCTCGGCGCTCACCCCGGTGGGCAGGTCCCAGACCGGAACGGTCAGGCCGTGCGCCCGGAACGAGCCGACCAGGCGCGTGCCCTCGCCGAGCGAGGACGTGCCGGCCGCGTGCAGCCGGGCGAGCGCGTCGAGCAGCTGCTCCTCGGGGTGCGGCATGACCCAGCGCAGGTGGTTCTTGTCGGGCGTCTCGCACCAGTAGGCGCCTTCGACACCGGACAGCTTCACCGTCGGGATGGCGGCCGCGTTGGCCCGCTCCAGGGAGGCGGAGACCTCCGGGCTCGCGTTCTCCGAGTCGGGCACCCAGAACTCGAATCCCGTGTGCACGACCGGCTCGAAGGCGGCCTCGGGGTCGAGCAGATCCTGCAGACGCGGGCCGTCGGCGGGTGCGCGCCGCGCCTGCACCGGCGTACCGGGCTCGGCGGTGAGCGCGCGCTGAAGGGTGTCGGCGAGGTCGCGGCTCAGGTCGCCGGACGAGGTGTCGTTCTGCAGGCCGATCAGGACCGAGCCGTCCTCGCGGCGCAGCGCGGGCCACGCCATCGGAAGCACCGTCGCGAGCGTCACGGAGGGAACGCCGTCCGGCAGGCTCTCCTTGAGGGTGAGCGGCACCGTCGCGGCGGGCACCAGCTCGCGCAGCGCGATCCAGTCACCCTCTCCCGCGAGACCTTCGAACGGGCGCTGCACCAGCTCGGTCACCGCGTGCGCGGCGGCGCGGCCGTGGCAGGCCTTGTAGCGGCGGCCACTCCCGCAGGGGCAGGGCTCACGGGCGCCGACGACCGGGATCTCCCCGCTGCTGACGTGCGACTTGCCCTTGGTCTGGGGGCGCTTCTTGGCCATCTTGGGTGTCTCCCGGTTACGGCTCTCGTACGTACGGGCGCGAGCCTAGCCCCTCGTACGGCCGGGGGCGGGGATCAGGCCGGGGCGTCGGGCCGGAGCGGGATTCAGCCCAAGTCGTCGAAGGCGTCCGCGAAATCGAGGTCGGACATGCTCGCGGGCGCGCGGCTCGCCACGCGCGTAGCGAAGGCGCCCTGCCCCTGTGCTCCGCCTTCGGAGCGCACGTCCTTGTGCACGACCACCCAGACGGTGACTTCCCCGGGGGCGTCGTCACGTACGCCCCAGTCGTCGGCGAGCGCCGAGATGATGTTGAGCCCGCGGCCGCCGTGCGCGGTGACCGAGGGCGTGGCCGGAACCGGGCGGGTCGGACCACCACCGTCCGTCACCTCGACGGTGAGACAGCCCCGCGTGTCGACCCTCCAAGCGGCCCGGACGTCGCCGTCCCCGGCCATGTCGTCGCCCAGCGGCCTGCCGTGCCGGCAGGCGTTGCTCAGCAGTTCGGACAGGATCAGTACGGCATCGTCGATGACCGCTTCCGAGACCCCGCCGACGCGCAGCTGATCACGCATCCGGTGTCTTGCTTCGCCCACGCCCGCAGGGCCATGGGGTACGGCCATGCTCGACGACGTGGGCACCTCCTGTGCCACCACCAACGCCACCCCCGAGACCTCCTTTGCCCCACGCCACGGTGTGAATGCCCCAATGGACTGGACCGGAAACCGGCCAATCCACGCGCAGTGACGCACTCGTAACGATCGAATACGGAGCGAACGCGCCGGAGCACACCCTGTGAGGGAGTTGGCCGGATTTAGCCCCTCCCGAGCTGGCGCAGAACCGCGCGGGGGCGGTTGGTGATGATCGCGTCGACGCCGAGGCCGACACACAGGTCGACATCCTCCGGCTCGTTGACCGTCCACACGTGCACCTGGTGGCCCGCCCGCTTGAGCTTCTCCACGTACCCGGGGTTGCTGCGCACGATCCGGATGCCCGGGCCCGCGATCGACACCCCCTTGGGGAGACGGCCGTCGCGGTGGCGGGGCGAGACGAACTGCATCAGGTAGACCGTCGGCAGGTGGGGGGACGCGGCCTGGACGCGGTGCAGGGAGCGCGCCGAGAAGCTCATGACGCGCACTGGGGGCGGCCCGTCCGGCGCTCCGGTGGGGGCGTCCAGGCCGAACCGCTTGAGGAGCATCAGCAGGCGTTCCTCGACCTGGCCGGCCCAGCGGGTGGGGTGTTTGGTCTCGATGGCGAGCTCCACTCGGCGGCCTGCGTCGGCGACCAGTTCGAGCAGCCGCTCCAGGGTCAGGACGGAGGTGTCTTCCCAGTCGGGGCCCTCCGTGCTGGTGCGGCCGGCCTCGCTGTTCTTCCAGGAGCCGAAGTCGAGGGCGGCGAGATCCGCCAGTTCCAGGGCCGATACCGCACCGCGTCCATTCGACGTACGGTTGACGCGGCGGTCGTGCACGCAGACGAGATGGCCGTCCGCAGTGAGCCGTACATCGCATTCGAGGGCGTCGGCACCGTCCTCGATGGCCCTTCTGTACGCGGCCAGCGTGTGCTCGGGAGCCTCGTCGGAGGCTCCGCGGTGGGCGACGACCTGGATCTGCTGCTGTCGTGCGAGGGTCACCGCGTCATGGTGCCATCGCGGGGCGTAGGGCCGCCCAGCGGATGCGTCCGTTTCGCCCGGCGTAAAGGATGGCACCGGACACACAGGAACGCCTTATGGTGCCCTGACGTCCCGTGGGAAAAGCTGACCGCATACAAACAGCAATGCCGATGGAATCAGCTGGTACAGCCGTGGATCGAGGAGAAGAGCTGTGAGCACCGAGAACGAGGGCACTTCGGTACCCCCTGCCCCGTCCGCACCTCCCGTGCCGGTGGAATCTCCCGCTACTCCCGCACCCGCCGGATCCGCACCACCTCCGGAGCCTGCCGACGCGCCGACTGCGGTGATCCCGCCGGTCGAGGGCGCGGCGTCTGGGGCGCACGAGGGTGTCGGCGCGGCCTCGGGGGCTGCGCCGACACCTGGTGGGCAGCACGTGGCCGCGAACGCGGCCACGGGTGGCTGGCCGCCTCCGCCGCCTGCCGTTCCGTCGTACGCGGACGGCGGCGGCGGAGGTCACCCCTGGGGCGCTTCCTACCAGGCTCCGGGGCCCACGCCGGGCCGCCGGCGTGGCGGTCTGCTGGCCGCGGTGGTCGCGGCAGCCCTGATCGCGGGCGGTGTCGGCGGTGGCATCGGCTACTGGGCGGCCGCGCGCAACGACGACGGTGGCGCGGGTTCGACGACGGTCTCCGCCTCGGACAACCCGGCGGCCTTCAAGCGTGACCCGGCCTCGGTCGCCGGCCTTGCGGCGAACGCGCTGCCGAGCACTGTCACCATCGAGGCCGAGGGCAGCGACGGCGAGGGCGGCACCGGCAGCGGCTTTGTCTATGACAAGCAGGGCCACATACTCACCAACAACCACGTGGTGGCCTCCGCCGCCGACGGAGGAAAGCTTTCGGCCACGTTCTCGAACGGCAAGAAGTACGACGCCGAGGTGATCGGCCGCGCCCAGGGCTACGACGTCGCGGTCATCAAGCTGAAGAACGCCCCGTCGAACCTGAAGCCGCTGGTGCTCGCCAACTCGGACAAGGTCGCCGTCGGTGACTCGACCATCGCGATCGGTGCGCCCTTCGGCCTGTCGAACACGGTGACCACGGGCATCGTGTCGGCGAAGGACCGGCCGGTGGCGTCCAGTGACAGCTCGGGCAGCAGCAAGGCGTCGTACATGAACGCGCTGCAGACCGATGCCTCGATCAACCCGGGCAACTCGGGCGGTCCGCTGCTCGACGCGCGGGGCGCGGTCATCGGCATCAACTCGGCGATCCAGCCGGGGAGCAGCGGCGGCATCGGAGGCTCCGGCCAGTCGGGCTCGGTCGGCCTCGGCTTCGCCATCCCGATCAACCAGGCGCGGAACGTCGCCAAGCAGCTCATCAAGACGGGCCAGCCGGTCTATCCGGTGATCGGTGCCTCGGTCGCGCTGGACGAGCAGGGTGACGGTGCGAAGATCACCGAGCAGGGCGCGGGCGGCTCGTCCGCGGTCACGGCGAACGGCCCGGCGGACAAGGCTGGCCTGAAGCCCGGCGATGTCATCACCAAGCTCGACGACACAGTGATCGACAGCGGTCCGACCCTGATCGGCCAGATCTGGACGCACAAGCCGGGCGACACGGTCAAGATCACGTACAAGCGCGGCAGCGCGGAGCACACGGTCGACGTGGTCCTCGGTGAGCGCAAGGGCGACAGCTGACCGAACTCCCGGCCGAACCCGCTACCCTGGTCCTCGCTCCGCCGGTTACCGGCGGGGCGTGGGTGGGTTGCCCGAGCGGCCTAAGGGAACGGTCTTGAAAACCGTCGTGGCGCGAGTCACCGTGGGTTCAAATCCCACACCCACCGCTTGCAGGTAGGTGTTTGTAAGGGGCGTTCGCTATGGCGGGCGCCCCTTACGCGTGTCCTGGGGAGGCTGGTTCGACCGGAGGACGTGGCGGTCTACGCCTCCGTGCCGTTGCGCTGGGTCATCCGGGCCGCCGAGGCGATCGTGGAGCGGGCCTCGCGTTCCGTCAGGCCCGTGCGGGTCGCGGCCTCCACGAGGGCGTCCGTGAGGCTGTCGCCGAGGTCGCTCTCGTAGGCGCGACAGGCGGCCCAGAACAGGCGGGTGTTGCGCTGGCCCTCATGTGCCGCGAGCACGAACTGGATCAGGCCGTGGCCGTGTTGGCCCGCATGTGCCGACGACGGGTGGTGCACGCGTGGCGGGGGTGTGAGCAGCCGAAGGAGCGCGGGCGGGCAGGGCGCGACGGGCAGGTGGGCGGTTCCTGGGACTGCGCTGTAGACGCCCTGGGCCGTGCGGGAGCCGGGGCCCACGAGATAGCCGCCCGCGCCACGGATGTCGATGCCCGGCGCGAGGCGTCCCGCAGAGTTGGGGACCACGACGTCCGGCGGTCCGGAGAGCCACACATGACGGCCGCCGCTGGGCGTGGCCACGACGACGGTGTCCGGGATCGTGAAGAGGTGGCGCAGCGCCAGTTCGCGCAGTGCGGCCGAGGAGTCCGTACCGGACTTGGTGTCGAGGTCGACGCCGATGAGGTGGTGCGGGGGCAGCCCGCACGCGATGCCGTAGCCGGTGGCGCGGGGAGCCGCCGCGAAGAGGTCACGGATGCGGCCCGGGTCGGTCGTGGCGTCGTACACGCCGTGGCCGGGGCGGCCGCACTCGCCGTGGCACGGGGCCGGGTCGGGTTCGTCGCGGTGCGGGGAGCGCAGGGCGGGGAGCTTCGTGCGGGAGAGCGGGATCACGGCCAGTCCGCGCTCGGCGGCGGAGAGGGCGTGGGCGAGGGCCAGGGTCGCAAGGGGCACTGCATGCCGGTCGGTGGTGGCCATGCCTCCATGTTCGTACGAACGTTCGAGTAAAGGAAGGGGGACTCGCCCGAGTGGAGCGTATTTACCAAAAATGCGCCGAAACGCTTCAGCCCCTGCGGCGGCTGCCCTGTCCTGTGCCGGTGGGACGCAATCCCGGCTGAGCTGGGCCTTTAAGGGAGCGAAGCAGGTTTATCGACATGTCCTCACGCTTGCGGGGGAATACCACCTTCCGGCCCGGTTCGATGGGGATTCGGTGGGCAATTCTGATCTCGCGACGTCGTGAGCAACGACCGAGGCGGTCGGCCAACTGCCTTGGATCAACCAGCAGTTACCGGTACTTGGAGGAATTGACATGGCACACATCCGTACCGCCCGCGCCCTCGCCGCCATCGCCGCCCTGCCCCTCGCGGCAGCCCTCTTCTCGGGGGTGGCGATGGCCGACAACGGGTCCTTCGCGGACGACGGATCGAACGCGGGTGTGGCGACCGTGAGCGGCAGTGGTGTCGGCGGCAACAACCACGGCAACTCGTCCACCAGCCAGCAGCAGGCAGTGGGCTCCGGCGCCTCGAACCAGAACAACACGGCCCAGGTGAACGGCTCCGCGTTCACGGCCGTCGACCAGTCGAACGAGAACATCGCGGTGAACTTCACCGAGCTCTGGTAGCCCGCCGGCTCCTGTCGGCGGGGGCCATTTCCAGGGGCGCGTGACATCTGTGCGGCGGTGCCTCGGCATCGCCGCACAGGCGTTTTCGGGCACCAAGCGGCCCTTCACGCGCGCGTGCTGATCCCTTGACACCCGTACCGAACCTGACGGACAGTCGTACCGAATCTGACGGTCAGTCAGAAAGCTTCGACAGAAGCAGACGGTCAGAGACCCTTGTTCGTACGAGGTCCGGGAGGGCCGCCGCCGTGCACCTCGCCCCCACCGAGCGCCAGCATGAACTCCGCGCCGAACTGAGCGCCTACTTCCGGGAACTGATGCCGGACGGGCCGCCCGCCCACGACGATCGAACGGCCCAGCGGCGCCTGCTGCGCCGCATCGGTGCCGACGGCCTCCTCGGGCTCGGCTGGCCCGTCGAGTACGGCGGCCGAGGCCGGGGCCCCGACGAGCAGTTCGTCTTCTTCGACGAGGCGTACCGCGCGGGCGCACCGGTCTCCATGGTGACCCTGAACACCGTCGGACCGACCCTGATCAAGTACGGGACCGAGGAGCAGAAGGCGTACTTCCTGCCGCGGATCCTCAAGGGGGAGCTGGTCTTCGCGATCGGGTACAGCGAGCCGTCGGCGGGGACCGATCTTGCCTCACTGCGGACGCGGGCGGTCCGCGACGGCGACGACTGGATCATCGACGGGCAGAAGATCTTCACGTCGAACGCGCAGAACGCCGACTGGATCTGGCTGGCCTGCCGCACGGACCCCGAAGCCGCCAAGCACCAGGGCATCTCGATCATTCTCGTGCCGACGGACGCCGCCGGCTTCAGCTGGACGCCCATCGAGACCGTCGGCGGGCTGACCACCACCGCCACGTACTACGACGGGATCCGCGTTCCCGCCTCGCATCTCGTCGGGGACGAGAACGGCGGCTGGGGTCTCATCACCAATCAGCTCAACCATGAGCGGGTCGCGCTCGCCGCGATCGGGATGCAGGCGGAGGACTTCTATGCGGCGGTGCTCGAAGCGGTTCGTTCACCCGATCCGGTGACGGGGGAACGCCGGATCGACCTGCCGTGGGTGCGGTCGCGACTGGCCGAAGTGCATGCCCGTCTGGCGGCAACGCGCCTGCTCAACTGGCGTTTGGTGGGGGATGTCGGGGCGGGGCGGCTCGCGCCGGGCGACGCGAGCGGCGTGAAATTCATGGGAACCGAATCGGCGGTCGAGGTGTACCGGATGTGTCAGGAGATCGCGGGCGACGCGGCGCTGGTTCGAGCCGGGTCGCCTGGGGCGTTCGGGGGCGGGGCTGGTGGGGACGCGGGCGCTGGGGCCGGTGGTGGGTCGGGCGGTGGTGCTCGGGGCGGGACGGCGGAGGGGGAGTTGGAGCGGATGAACAGGGCGGCGCAGATCAACACGTTCGGGGGCGGCGTGAGCGAGGTGCAGCGGGAGATCGTCGCGACGATGCGGCTCGGAATGAGGAGGGGGCGGCGGTGACGAGCGAGATGACGTACAAGGCGCTGAAGGCCTTCGAAGGGCTGCCCGCGGCCACCGCGGGGGTCGGCAAGGACTTGGTCAACGTGCCGATGATCAGGCACTGGTGCGAGGCGATGGGTGACACCAATCCCGCGTACGAGGGGCCCGACGCCATAGCGCCGCCGACCATGCTCCAGGCCTGGACGATGGGTGGGCTCTCCGGGCACCAGGGGCGCAGCGGCGCTTACGACGAACTGTTCGCGCTGCTGGACGGCGCGGGGTACACCTCGGTCGTCGCCACCGACTGCGAGCAGGAGTATCTGCGTCCGCTGCGGCCCGGTGACACGATCACTTTCGACGCGGTGATCGAGTCGGTGTCCGACCGCAAGACGACGAAGCTGGGCACGGGGCACTTCGTCACGACGCGCATGGATGTCAGGGCGGACGGCGAGCTCGCCGGGACGCATCGCTTCCGGATCCTCAAGTACGCTCCCCCGGCGCGGGCAGGGCGTGCGGTGGGAGGAGCGCGGGAGCAGCGGGCCCTGCGGCCCCGTCCGGTGGTGAACCGGGACAACGCGGGGTTCTGGGAAGGGGTCCGTGAGCACCGTCTCCTCATCCAGCGCTGCGAGGGGTGCGGGACGCTGCGCTTTCCCTGGCTGCCGGGGTGCGGCGCATGCGCCTCGCAGGACTGGGGCACGGTCGAGGCGAGCGGCGAGGGAACCGTCTTCTCGTACGTGGTGATGCACCACCCGCCTTTCCCGGCCTTCGACCCGCCGTACGCGGTGAGTCTGGTCGAGCTGGCCGAAGGCGTCCGGATCATCAGCAATGTGGTCGGGGTCCCGTACGACAAGGTCCGGATAGGGATGCCGGTACGGCTCGAATTTCTGCGGGTGGACGAGGAGTTGGAGCTGCCGGTCTTCCGGGCCGGCGACGGTTCGGGTGTCGTTGCGGGAGGGGAGGGCTGACGTGGACTTCACGCCTACGCAGGACCAGGCGGCCGCCGCCGGTCTGGCCGCGCGGATCTTCGGTGACCTGTCGACCCCCGAGCGTCTCGCGGCGGCCGGCACCGGCACGGACCCCGAGCTGTGGAAGGCGCTCGGCTCCGCCGGTCTGCCGGGGGCGGTGGAGGAGACCGGGCTGCTCGGACTCGTGCTGATGCTGGAGGAGCAGGGCCGGACGACGGCGCAGGTGCCGTTCGCCGCCAGTTGCGTGTACGGGCTGCTCGCGGTGGCGGGGCACGGCACCTCCGAGCAGCGGGACCGGTTGCTGCTGGGTCTGCGGGACGGGACGGAGGTGGCCACGGGGGCGTTTCCGGCGCAGGCCGGAGTGCGGGTCGACGGCGCGGAGGAAGGAGAGGGAAGGGAAGCAAGGGAAGCAGGGGAAACAGGGACCGGTGGGGGCGCGGGGCGGCTCACGGGGGTGGTGCCCTGGGTTCCGTGGCTTCGGGACGCGTCCTGGGTTCTGGTCGCGACGGCCGACCGGGGTCTGTGGAGAGTGCGTACGGCCGATGCCGGCTGCGATGCGGTCGAGCTCAGCGCGCCCTGGTCGGCGGGCCGGCTCGTTCTCGACGGGGCGCCGGCGGAGAGGCTCGGCGGGGCCGGTGCGTACGACGATGTGCTGGCGATGGCGCGGACCGCGTTCGCGGGGCTCCAGGCCGGGGTCTGCGCGGGGTCTCTGGCGCGGGCCGTGGAGTACACGAACGAGCGGGAGCAGTTCGGGAGACCACTCGCCGCTAAGCAGGGGGTCCAACTCCGGGCAGCTGACGCCTATATGGATACGGAGGCCATCCGTGTCACCGCGTACGAGGCGGCATGGCGACGGGACGAGGGGTTGCCGTACGCGGGACATGCGCTGACCGCGGCCTGGTGGGCATCGGAGGCGGGCAGACGGGTCGTGCACGCCGGGCAGCATCTGCACGGCGGCATGGGCGCCGACCTGGAGCATCCCGTGCACCGGCATTTTCTGTGGGGCCGACAGCTCGACGCCTATCTGGGATGCGGGGGTGAACTGCTCGCGGAGCTCGGCGACTTGATTGCCGGAGACGACGGGAGCGGTGCGAAGGGGGCGGAGATGACGTGGGCGCGGAAGTGAAGGCGGAGGGGGAGGGAATGGATCAGGAGGAGGGGGAAGTCGCCATGGCGGAGGTAGCTGTGGGGGTCGGCACGGAGCTGGCGCCGCTGGAGATTCCGGTCACCCGGACGCTGGTCGTCTCCGGGGCCATCGCGTCCCGTGACTACCAGGACGTGCACCACGACGCGGAGCTCGCCAAGGAGAAGGGCTCCCCCGACATCTTCATGAACATCCTGACGACGAACGGACTCGTCGGCCGTTACGTCACCGATCACTTCGGCCCCACAGCGGTTCTGCGCAAGGTCGCGATACGGCTGGGCGCACCCAACTACCCAGGAGACACCATGGTGTTGACCGGGACGGTGGCTGACGTCCAGGAGGGGGCCGCCGGCGGGAGCGGGCACGGGAGCGAGTCCGAGGGCAGGGGTGCCACGGTGGTGGTGCGGATCGTCGGGGCCAACGGGCTGGGCAAGCACGTCACCGGGTCGGTGACAGTCACCCTCCCGAGCCTCCCGGGCACGCCGAGCCCCCCGAGCCCTCCGAGCACGCCGTCCCGTCCCTCGGTGTCGGGGAGGCCGGCATGAGTGTGCGGGCGAAGGACAGTCTTGGCGGGCGGGCGGCGATCGTCGGGATCGGGGCGACCGAGTTCTCCAAGGACTCCGGGCGCAGTGAGCTGAAGCTGGCGGTGGAGGCGGTGGGGGCGGCGCTGGACGACGCCGGGCTCTCCCCCGCCGACGTGGACGGCATGGTCACGTTCACCATGGACACCAGCCCGGAGATCACCGTCGCGCAGGCGGCCGGGATGGGGGATCTCTCCTTCTTCTCCCGGGTCCACTACGGCGGTGGTGCAGCCTGCGCCACAGTGCATCAGGCCGCGCTCGCCGTGGCGACCGGGGTGGCCGAAGTGGTCGTCTGCTACCGGGCGTTCAATGAGCGCTCCGGCAGAAGGTTCGGCTCCGGGGTGCAGCATCGGGAGCCGTCGGCGGAGGGGGTGGCGCTCGGCTGGGCACTGCCGTTCGGGCTGCTCACGCCCGCGTCGTGGGTGGCGATGGCGGCGCAGCGCTATCTCCACGCGTACGGCCTGGGCCCGGAGGCGTTCGGCCATGTCGCTGTCATGGACCGCGCGTACGCGGCCACCAATCCGGCGGCGTACTTCCACGGGAAGCCGATCACGCTGGAGGACCATGCGGCGTCGCGGTGGATCGTGGAGCCGTTGCGGCTGCTCGACTGCTGTCAGGAGACCGACGGCGGGCAGGCGATCGTCGTCACCAGCGTCGAGCGGGCCCGCGACCTGCCGCACCGGCCCGCCGTGATCACGGCGGCGGCCCAGGGGGCCGGGCGCAACCAGGAGCAGATGACGAGTTTCTACCGGGACGACATGACGGGCCTGCCCGAAATGGGAGTCGTGGCACGGCAGTTGTGGCGGTCGGCGGGGCTGACGCCGGGCGAGATAGACGTGGGGATCCTCTACGACCACTTCACACCGTTCGTGCTGATGCAGCTGGAGGAGTTCGGCTTCTGCGGGCCGGGTGAGGCGGCGGACTTCGTGGCGGAGCGACGGCTCCCGCTCAACACGCACGGCGGGCAGCTCGGCGAGGCGTACCTGCACGGGATGAACGGCATAGCGGAGGCCGTCAGGCAGGTGCGGGGCACGGCGGTGAACCAGATAGCCGGCGCCGCCACGGCGCTGGTGACCGCGGGGACCGGCGTCCCCACATCGGGTCTGATTCTGGGAGCGGACGGCTGAACGCGGGGTGTGTCCCGGAACCGGCCCTGGCCCCGGCCCCGGTCGCCCGGCCCGGCCCCCCGCCGGTGGCCCCTTCTCCGAACCCCTGCTGCCGCCCTCGCTCTCCAACCCGCGGACGTTCCGCGGGCTGGCGTTCGACACCTGCATGGCGCCGTCCCGCGACACCATGCGGCGGTGCCGGGCGTCGAAGTACGGGGCGGCGGGCGTGTACTACGGGGGCCGTGGGCGAACCTGTCCTCATCTGCCCCGGCTCGGGCCCCGTTGGATGAAGGGGGTTCAGCGGCTGGCGTGGCGGGTGCTGCCGGTGTACGCCGGTTCGCAGTCGCCGTGTGCGGTCGGGCGGCCCAAGAAGGTCCACCGCATCGGCCGGCACGCCTGGAACGAGGGAGTGCGGGAGGGGCGGGACGCCGTACGCAGGGCGTGGGCCGTCGGCATCCGGCCGGGCAGCCCGCTCTATCTCGACATGGAGGCATCCGAGTACCGGCAGAAGAAGTGCGCCCGCACGACGCTCGCCTTTGTGCGGGCCGGGACCGGCAGGTGCGCGGGACGGGGTACGTGCCGGGTTCTACAGCGGTGCCGACTCCGGGGCGGCGCACATGCGGGCCGTGGCGCGGGCGGGGGTGCGGGATCTGCCGTCGGTGATCTGGTTCGCGCGTTGGCACACGCGGCCCGGCTGTCCCGGGAGCCCGTGCTGTGGCGATCCGCCTGGAGCCAGCAGCGCAGGATCCACCAGTACGTGGGGAACGTGAAGGAGCGGCACGGCGGGCGGACTCTCGTCATCGACCGGAATCTGGTGCACGCGCCGGTGGCCCGCATCCGATGAGCCGTCCCGGTCCGCGGGAGTGGCAGGTGGAGCGAAGCCCATGGAATGGCTCTCAGGGATGAACCCTCAGGGGTGCGTGCCGCGTCCTCCACCTTCAGGAGGTGGGGATACCACCACTCCTACAACCTGAGGCGGACACCGCTTCGGGACCTCCGGCCGATCCGCGAGGGTAGGGGGCGCTCCTAGCGTGGAGCCATGACCGCAACCATGGCGCCTGTCTGCTCCAGTGCATCGGATGCCGCGACGCGCAGCGCGCCGCGAGCCGCGATGACGCCTCACTCGTCCCACCCCGCGCCGTACACGCCGGCCGCCCCCACGACGCCGTACGGACCGCACAAGTCGTACCCGTCGTTCGCGTCGTACGTGCGGGCGCGGCAGCCCGTGCTGCTGCGGACCGCCCGGTCGCTGACGGCGAACCCGTGCGATGCCGAGGACCTGCTCCAGACCGCGCTCACCAAGACGTATGTGGCGTGGGACCGCATCGAGGACCACCGCGCGCTCGACGGCTACGTGCGCCGGGCCCTGCTGAACACGCGTACGTCGCAGTGGCGTAAGCGGAAGGTCGACGAGTTCGCCTGCGACGAGCTGCCCGAGCCGGAGACCGTGGCAGCGGCGGACCCCGCTGAGCACCAGGCCCTGCACGACGCGATGTGGCGCGCAATCATGAAACTGCCGGCCCGTCAGCGCGCGATGGTCGTCCTGCGGTACTACGAGGATCTGAGCGAGGTTCAGACGGCCGAGGTGCTCGGGGTGTCTGTCGGCACGGTCAAGAGCGCGGTGTCGCGGGCCCTCGGCAAGCTCCGCGAGGACCCGGAACTGCGCCCGGCTCGGAGCTGAGCTGGACGACTCTCTGATCGATCATTCCCGGGGCTAGTGACATACCGACTGGTATGCAGTGAGAATCGGCGGAACATTACTGCGCCGTAGCGCCCACCGGGAGGACGCCGTGCTGAGCACGATGCAGGACGTACCACTGCTGATCTCGAGGATCCTGACCCATGGGGCGACGATCCACGGCACGTCCCAGGTGACCACCTGGACCGGTGAGAGCGGGCCGCAGCGCCGGAGCTTCGCCGAGATCGGCGACCGCAGCGCCCAGCTGGCGCACGCTCTGCGCGACGACCTCGGCATCGTGGACGACGACCGCGTGGCGACCCTGATGTGGAACAACGCGGACCACGTCGAGGCCTACTTCGCGATCCCCTCCATGGGCGCCGTACTGCACACCCTGAACCTGCGGCTTCCCGCCGACCAGCTGGTGTGGATCGTCAACCACGCCGCCGACCGCGTGATCATCGTCAACGGCTCCCTGCTGCCGCTGCTCGCGCCGCTCCTGCCGTCCCTCACAGGCGTGGAGCACATCGTCGTCTCCGGTCCCGGCGACCGTTCGCTCCTCGACGGAGCGCGCCCCCAGGTCCACGAGTACGAGGAGCTCATCGCCGGAAAGCCGGTCACGTACGACTGGCCGCAGCTCGACGAGCGCCAGGCCGCCGCGCTCTGCTACACCTCCGGCACCACCGGCGACCCCAAGGGCGTCGTCTACTCGCACCGTTCGATCTACCTGCACTCCATGCAGGTCAACATGACGCAGTCCATGGGCCTGACCGACGAGGACACCTCGCTCGTCGTGGTGCCGCAGTTCCATGTGAACGCGTGGGGTCTGCCGCACGCGACGTTCATGACCGGCGTGCACATGCTGATGCCGGACCGCTTCCTCCAGCCCGCGCCGCTCGCCGAGATGATCGAGAGCGAGCGCCCCACGCACGCGGCGGCCGTCCCCACCATCTGGCAGGGCCTGCTCGCGGAGCTCACCGCGAGGCCTCGCGACGTGAGTTCGCTCGGGCAGGTCACCATCGGCGGCTCGGCCTGTCCGCCCTCGCTCATGAAGGCCTTCGACGAGCTCGGCATGCGGGTCTGCCACGCCTGGGGCATGACAGAGACGTCTCCCCTCGGTACGGTCGCCCGGCCGCCGGCCGCGGCGGTCGGCACCGACGAGGAGTTCGCGTACCGCCTCACCCAGGGCCGGTTCCCGGCCGGCGTCGAGGCGCGGCTCTCGGGCCCCGACGGCGAGCTGCTGGCCTGGGACGGCGAGTCGGCCGGTGAGCTGGAGGTCCGCGGGCCGTGGATAGCGGGTGCGTACTACTCGGGCCCCGACAGTGAACCGCTGCGTCCCGGCGACAAGTTCAGCGACGACGGCTGGCTCAAGACGGGCGACGTCGGCACGATCAGCCCCGACGGCTTCCTCACCCTCACCGACCGCGCCAAGGACGTCATCAAGTCCGGTGGTGAGTGGATCAGCAGCGTCGACCTCGAGAACGCCCTGATGTCCCACCCGGACATCGCCGAGGCGGCCGTTGTGGCCGTGCCCGACGAGAAGTGGGGCGAGCGCCCGCTCGCCACCGTGGTCCTGAAGGACGGCGCGAGCGCCGACTTCGAGACCCTGCGCGCGTTCCTCGGCGAGAAGGTCGCCAAGTGGCAGCTCCCGGAGCGCTGGACGGTGATCACCGCGGTGCCGAAGACGAGCGTCGGCAAGTTCGACAAGAAGGTGCTGCGCAAGCAGTACGCCGAAGGGGAGCTGGACATCACGCGGCTCTGAGCCCACAGCTCAGCGACGGTTTCACGTGAAACAGGGGCAGCCCGAACGGGCCGCCCCTGTTTGCCAGTTGTGGGTGTGTCAGTCGCGGGTGCTCAGTTGGTGCCGATCTTCGCGAGCAGGTCCACGATCCGGCCCTGTACCTCGTCGCTCGTCGAACGCTCCGCCAGGAACAGGACGGTCTCGCCCGCGGCCAGGCGCGGCAGCTCGGCCTCCTCGACGGCGGCGGTGTAGACGACGAGGGGCGTGCGGTTCAACTGGCCGTTCGCGCGCAGCCAGTCGACGATCCCTGCGCGCCTGCGACGCACCTGGAGCAGGTCCATCACCACCAGGTTCGGCCGCATCTGCGCGGCCAGCGTCACCGCGTCCGCGTCGGAACCCGCCCGCGCGACCTGCATCCCGCGCCGCTCAAGCGTCGCGGTGAGCGCGAGCGCGATCTCCTCGCGCTCCTCGATGAGCAGCACACGCGAGGGGTGCTGCTCACTGTCCCGAGGCGCGAGGGCCTTCAGCAGGACGGCGGGATCGGCCCCGTACGCGGCCTCGCGCGTCGCCTGTCCGAGCCCGGCCGTCACCAGGACGGGAACCTCGGCGGCGACGGCGGCCTGGCGCAGCGACTGGAGCGCGGTGCGAGTGATGGGTCCGGTCAGCGGGTCGACGAAGAGCGCGGCGGGGAAGGCCGCGATCTGCGCGTCGACCTCCTCGCGTGAGTGCACGGTCACCGGGCGGTAGCCGCGGTCGCTCAGGGCCTGCTGCGTGGTGGCGTCGGGCGCGGGCCAGACCAGGAGCCGGCGCGGGTTGTCGAGCGGCTCCGGGGGCAGCTCGTCGTCCATCGGCTGCGGCTGGGGCCGGACCGCCAGCTCGACGGCGCCACCGGGCCCGTCCAGCGGCTCGGGTCCCTCATCGGCGTCCTGGTCGGGGGCGCCGATCGCGTACGAACGTCCTCGGCCCTCCGATGACGACGACAGAAGTGACTGGGGCTGACCGGGCTGGGACTGGCCGGACGGCGTCTGGGGCTGAGCCTTCGGCTGCGCCGGCGACGACTGTGACGGGGCCTGCGGGTGCGGGCGGGCCGCGGTCTCCGGCTGGGTGCCGGCGGGATCGGGCCGGGTGGACAGCCTGCGCCGGCGACCGGAGCCGCCGAGCGTGTGCTGCGTCTGCTCCTGCGGGGCAGCCGCGGGCTGCGGGACCTGGGGAGGCAGCGGGACCTGGAGCGACGGGTTGCCGCCGGCTGACTGAACGGGCTGCTGCCCGGACTTCGGGCCGGACGGACCGCCTTGCGCGCCGCCCTGCGTGCCGGACGCCTGCTTCGCCTGCGGACCGGGCTGCTTGCCTGTCGCCGGGTTGGCCGGGTTCGCCTGGCTGGGCTGGTTCGCGCGGTTCGGCTGTGCGGCCGCCGGTGAACTGGGCTGTGGGCTCGCCGGCGGCTGGGCCGTGCCGGGGGCCGCCGGCTGGGGCCGCGGCGGGCGCTGCTGCTCGGCGATCTGACGTCCGAAGGGAACGCCCTGCCCCAGCGTTCGTACGCTTATGGCGCGGCCCTGACTCGAGTTGGGGTCTGCCGACGGGGCCTCGGCGGGGAGGGGCTGCGCGGCGCGGGGCCTGGCACCGTTCTCCGGCGGCAGCGCGGCGCGCGCCGCCGGAACCGTCTGGACAGGGTGCGGCTGCGGCGGAGTGTGGTGGTCGGAGGGGTGACCCTGCGCGGCGTCGTGCCGCTCGCCGTCAGCACCCCTACCGGCGTCCGTAGCGGCATCCGGCTCAGGCGTCGTCCGGTCGGCCTCAGCGGGCGGGAGCGCGAATACGGTGCGCGCGGTGCTGCTCTGCTCGGCTTCCCGCTCCGGGGCGCTGCCGAGAGTGCGGCGTGCGCGACGCCCGGCGGGGACGTTCTGCCCGGCCTGAGACGCATCGGAAGCCCCGGCCTGACCCGAACCACCGGCAGGCAGCGCGGCCGGCTCCGCGTTGCGCCGGGCCCGCCGGCCCGAGGACGCTCCGACCGGCACACCTTGCGGCGGCACGGTCTCGCCCAGGGCGGGGGCTCCGGCGGCGTGTTCGGCAGCGGTCATCACGGAACCCTCAGCGGCACCGGGACCAGCGGTTCCCTCAGGAACGGCGACCTCGGCCGGATTGGGCCGCCCACGCCGACGCCCCGTGCCGGTCCCGGCGCCCGCGTCACCCGCAGGCGTCCCGCCGGCCGGAGTCTGCGTGGCCTGCGCCGGCAGCTGCCCCTGAGCGCTCCCGGGCGTTCCCGGGCTCGCGCCCTCCTCGGCCCGCCGCCTGCGTCGCCCGGTCGGAGCGGCAGCCTCCGAGCCACCGACACCCTGCCCGGCCTCGTCGGCGTCCGGCACGGCACCCACGGCCCCCGCGACACCGCTCTCCAAGAATGAGTCCACCGACGCGCCCGAAGCCCGCCGGGCCCGCCGCCGCCCGCCGCGCGTACCCGAAGCCTGCTCGGGCAGCCCCGCTCCGGCCACGGCCATGGCCTGCGACGCGACCTCGACAGCCGTACCGGGAACAGCCGCCCCGACAACACCCGCCCCGACAACACCCGAAGGATCAGCCACCGGAACCGCCCCGGCCCCGCCCCCGATCGGCACCTCGAGCACGTACGCGCTGCCGCTCATCCCGGGCACCTCGTGCGTCTGGAGCACGCCGCCGTGCGCCCGCACGATGCCGCGCACGATGGGCTCGTGCACCGGGTCGCCGCCCGTGTAGGGCCCGCGCACCTCGATACGGACGCTCTCGCCGCGCAGCGCCGCCGCCACGACGATCGTCGAGTCCACGTATCCGCCGACGCCGCTGGTCGGTACGGAGCCCACGCGCGCGTTGCCGGTGGCGTCGATCCCTGCGACGTCCGCGACGAGGTGGGCGAGCGCGGTGGCCAGGCGCGCCGCGTCGACCTCGGCCTCGATGGGCGGGGCGTGCACGGCGAACTGTGCGCGCCCGGGCCCGATCAGCTCGACCGCCCCGTCGACGCCCGCGGCGACGACCGCGTCGAGCATCGCATTCGTACGGGTCAGCTGTGCGTCGCCGGAGTCGAGGAGCTGGTAGCCGAGCACGTTGTCGACGAGCGTGGTCATGCGGCTGTAGCCGGCCGCGAGATGGTGCAGGATCTGGTTGGCCTCGGGCCACAGCTGGCCCGCGTCGTCCGCGGCCAGAGTGGTGAGCTGGCCGCGCAGTTCGTCGAGAGGGCCGCGCAGCGACTGGCCGAGGACGGCGAGGAGCTGCTCGTGCCGGGCCGCGAGTGCCTCGTAACGGTCCTTCTCGCGCTCGGCGAGCGCGGCGATCCGGTCCTTCTCGGCGGAGAGTTCCTCGGTGTGCTGCTCGGTGATCGTGGCGAGCTCGGCGGCGTGCTCCTCTTCGGCACGCGCGGTCTGCGCCTCATGCTCCTCGACGGTGCGCGCGAGCGTCTCCGCGTGCTCCGTGGCGACTCGCTCCGTCTCCTTGTCGCGCCGGTCGATCTCCTCCGCGTGCGCCAGGACGAGCTCGTCGTAGGGCCGCCGGTCGGTGAACGTCATCACGGCGCCGACCAGTTGGTCACCGTCGCGGACGGGCGCCGTCGTCATGTCGACGGGCACCTGCGCGCCGCTCTTCGACCACAGGACCTGCCCGCGCACCCGGTGCTTGCGCCCGGACCGCAGGGTGTCGGCGAGCGGGGACTCCTCGTACGGGAACGGCTCGCCGTCGGCGCGGGAGTGGAGGACGAGCGCGTGCAGCTCCTGCCCGCCCAGGTCGCTGGCGCGGAACCCCAGGATCTGCGCGGCGGCCGGGTTGACGAGCACGATCCGGCCGTCGGTGTCGGTGCCGATGACGCCCTCGGCGGCGGCGCGCAGGATCATCTCGGTCTGGCGCTGCGAACGCGCGAGTTCGGCCTCGGTGTCGACGGTCCCCGACAGGTCGCGCACGACGAGCATCAGCAGCTCGGCCGCGCCGCCGTAGGACCCGTACGAGCTGTTGCCGTAGCCGTCGACGGCGTCGCGGCCGTCGGCGAGATTGGCGCTCGTGACCTCGACGGGGAACTCGCTGCCGTCGGTGCGGCGGGCCGTCATCCGGGTCGGCTTGGTGCGCCCGCGCTCGTCCGTCGTGTCGGGCCTGCGCATCGATCCGGGGATGAGCCGCGAGTCGAACTCGGGCAGTAGATCGAGCAGTCCGCGC
Source organism: Streptomyces sp. DS1-CR2 (assembly GCF_055760475.1). Lineage (NCBI taxonomy): Bacteria > Bacillati > Actinomycetota > Actinomycetes > Kitasatosporales > Streptomycetaceae > Streptomyces > Streptomyces sp. DS1-CR2. The sequence goes on along the minus strand of NZ_CM147085.1, from coordinate 4,448,596 downwards.
CCCACGAGGGCGGTGCCCGGGGCCTCGAAGGCCTCCAGAGCGATGGTGTTCGCGTTGACGACGGTCCCGTTGGCGTTGACCAGCACCAGCGCGTCCGGGAGCGCGTCGAGTATGGCTGCGAGGCGAGCAGCGCCTCGGGATGGCCTGCTGCTCACGACGACGCTTCCTCCCTGATTACCGCACTTTGCCGACCGCGCGAGCCATCTTCCTACGTGGCTCGCGGCATGTCACGGGAGGGAGTCTACGGGCAGAGGTTGTGCTCGCGGCGCCGGATGAGAGGGAGGTCGCACGCGGAAGATGTGCCCTTGGAATGAAGATGCGTGAGGGCGAGGCCCTCCCCGGCCGTGTGACGGCGGGGCATGCGGGGGCATATGCCTGGTCACAGGGTGTCCGGCGGCGCGCCGCACCTTGGCACGCTCCCCGCACAAATGGCCCGCGCTCGTTCACGGACCGGTAGCGGGCAGTACGGGAACGAGTCCCTGCCACCGCGAGATCTCACAGCCGTCGGTCCTCTTGTACGTCGCATCGACGGGCCGGCCGTGCCACGTTCCGGTGATGCGGGCGGTCGCGGGGCCTCCGTACTGCATCGTGCACCGGGAGCCCGACGAGCTCGGCGCGAACGGGTCGCGGCCGTTCGCGGACAGCTCGTCGAGCCGCGCGCAAGCGTTCACGGGTTCGGGATGGGTACCGCCCGAGGGTCCGCACTCCAGCTCGTACGTCCCGTCCCTTCCGTCACCCGTGCCGGTGACGGCGACCCGTAGCCGGTCCTGGACGGCGGGCTTGGCGAACAACTGAGGGAGGCCGAGCGGACCCGTGTCGGCGTGGGCGGCGGCGGGGACCGCGCAGAGCGCGGCGGCGGAGGCGGTGGCGGTGAGGGCGATGCGGCGCAGCAACATGAGGGCTCCACGAATGAGTCAGAAGGGAAGACTGAGGAACCGCACCGTCACGAGCGGCTCCACCGCGTCTAACGCCGGGCGGCCCGCGATGTTGCGGTGGGTCCCAGGACACGAGGGCGAACAGAAGGGCTTTGCTCTCCGGCCTGGACGCCTAGTACCGTGGGGGCCAATTGGTGACACCGCGCGATGCTGTGTCATCATCTGGACGCACCACTCGCGCTCGCGCGGGGGTCGTGCTGGAGGCGTCGCCTAGTCCGGTCTATGGCGCCGCACTGCTAATGCGGTTTGGGCCTTCAAGCCCATCGAGGGTTCAAATCCCTCCGCCTCCGCTCCAAGATCCGAAGCCCCGGTCCTGATGGACCGGGGCTTCGGCGTTTCGGACCCGCAAGACGGTGTTTGCCCAGCTCACAAGGGGTGCGGCAAACGGATTTCACATGGCGGCGGCAGTCATGTAATGTTCTTCCTGTCGCCGGGAACGGGCCGAAGGGGCCGGGACCGAGGCAAAAACAGAACAAGCACTCGTAGCTTAACGGATAGAGCATCTGACTACGGATCAGAAGGTTGCAGGTTCGAATCCTGCCGAGTGCACATCAGACCAGGGGCCCTGTGGAGCGATCCACAGGGCCCCTGGCGTTTGTCTTGACGGCAGTGTTTGACGGCAACCGCCTTCAGGAGCGAATCAGACGGCTGTCGGGACACCGGCCGCACCGTCGTCATCGTCCGGGCTGTTGCCGTCACCCCTCAGGGCATCCCCTACGCGATCGAACGCCGAGCGCTGCGAGTCGAGCCGCACGAAGGTGTAGATGTCCATGGTTACGCGGATCGAACTGTGACCGAGGACTTCCATGATCATGCGGGCGTCGGCGCCCTGTTCGTGGAGGAGCGAGGCACAGGTGTGGCGCAGGTCGTGGAATCGGACCTTGCGGACGCCGGCCCGGGTGCTCAGCGCCTCGAAGGAGCGGTTCAGGTTGCGCGGCTCGATGGGGGTCCCGTTCCTGGTGGTGAAGACGAGGCCATGGCCGGTCCCCTTCCAGGCGTCGCCCGCTCCCTTCCGGTCGGCGATCTGCTGGGCGCGCTGAGCACGGAGGGCGGTCACGCACTCGGACGGCAGGGCCACGCGACGGGCCGAGCGCTGCGTCTTCGGCGCGACGATCAGCAGTTCGCCGCCGACTCGCTGTAGAGCCTGCCGGACAGTGAGGACGCCTTCGTGGAGATCCACGTCCGACCAGCGCAGTCCCAGCAGTTCACCGCGCCGCAGACCGATGCGGACCGCCAGCTCGTAGGCGGCCCACAGCCGGTTTTCCCGGGCCGTCGTCAGTAGCTGACGCCCTTCCTTGGCCGTGAGCGGTTCGATCTCGCGCTTCGTTCCCATGCTCAGCTCCACGTTCCGGGCCACATTGCGGGGCAGTTCGTCCTCACGCACGGCGTGCTGGAGAGCGGCACGCATGATCACCAGTAGGAAGCGCACGGTCCGGTCCGAGGCGAGCTTCTTGCAGCACTTGCCAAGGGCGCAGCAGCGCCGCTTGTGCTCCGGTCGCTTTCTGTCCTTGCCCTGCGCGCAGCACTGGCAGGTGGCGGCCGTCTTGGCGAGGAATGCGCGTATGTCGCGAGCGGTAAGACGGACCAGCTTCTTCTTGCCGAATTCCGTGGTGACGTAGTTGCGGACGAGGGACTCGTAGTTGACGTACGTCGTCCTGCGCACCTTGCCCTGGGCAACGTTCGCCAGCCAATACGCCAGATACTCGGCGATCGTCATCTTGCTGGTGGCGACCGGGAGGCCGTTGAGGGAGTCGGCCTTGAGCTTGGTCAGCTTCTCGTGCGCTTCGTCCCAGGTCTTGCCGTAGACGCTGCGCCGCTTGTATGTGCCATCGGTCGCCAGCACGTAGGCGCTGCCCTCCCAGCGGCCGTCCCTGCGCTGGTAGATGGTGCCCTCGTTGTTGGCGTTCTTCTTCGGCTTGGCCATCAGGCGGCTTCCTGTTCTGTGCGGAGGGACACGTAGTCGTGCACGGCGGCTTCGCTGATGCGGCGGCAGCGACCGACCTTGAAGGAGGCGAGTTCGCGGGAGCGGATCAGGTCGTGGACCTTCCAGCGGCTGATGTGGAGGTGTTCGGCGACCTGGGCCACGGTCAGGACGGCCGTTGTCATTCGTGATCGCCTCCCTCCGCCTTGAGCTTTCGAGCCCATGCGCGTTCGTGGCGGACCTGGGCGGCGAGGAGTTCTTCGCCGGGGCTGTAGCCGATGTCGAGGAAGGCCCAGGCGGATTCGGTGACGAGACTCGTGTCTGTATCGCCCTCTGGCAGGCCGAGGTGGGCGCGGGCCTTTGCCTGGCGCCAGGCTCGGCGTACGTCGCGGAGCGCGCCGAGGGTGGTGGAGTAGGCGCGGGATTTGGTGGAGAAGTGGCCCCGGAAGCCGAGCATGTGGGCCCATTTCCAGAGCTTGAGGTGGCCGAACTCCGCGAGCCGTCCGAGCTCGAAGGCGGTTCGGACCATCTGCCGCATGTGCCGGGTGATGGCAAGGAACCGCAGCCGGACGCCTTCCCCGGTACCGTGACAGGCGCGGCAGTCGCCGCCTGCGCGTCGCCCGCGGCCTTGGCACATGGTGCAGAAGACGGGAGCGTCGACGGTGCCGGAGTCTTCGGCGCCTTTGGTGGCGTACTTGGCGACGTAGGCGGCAACAGCCTGGTCGGTGAGTTCGGCTTCGCTGCCGAAGCCGCTGATTTCCCGTACGTCGATCTGGTGGCCCCAAGTGAATTTCCGCTCCCCGACCGCGTCCGTTTCCAGGGTGAGGCTGACGCGTGTGGCGACCTCTTGCACGGCGTCGATGAGGAGGCTGGTGGTGGCGGAGGCCGGCGGGGGTGTGGTGCTGCCGTCGGGTCCGTCAAAGCGGATGACTGCGTGGTAGTGGACGAGGCCGCGCTTTTGGTACTCGGCAACCTTGGCGAAGGAGACGCGCAGGACGTCGGCCAGGCCGCGCTGTGAGAGGCCGAGGCGGGCGGCAATTTGGCGGCGCAGGTAGGTGGTGAAGCGGGCCCACAGGGCGGAGGCGTGGGCGTTCCACAGCACGGCGCCTGCGTAGTCGTAGGTGATGGGGTCCAGGGGTGTGCCCAAGGCGGGGTCGTCCTTCATATGCCACTCGCCGCAGCGGCAGGCTCGACGCTTGGCGCCGCCGGGCCGGTTGTGGACGGGACCGAAGGAGGGGGCGGTGAGGGTGGCGAACACCCGCGGATGCGTTCCTACGGATTCCGGGACTTCCTTGCCGCCGGATAGGCCCGCGCGGATCAGGTGAAAGGTGTCGCCCGCGTAGGTGCGTGAGCAGGACGCGCAGCGCGAGGCGCGGCGGTTGCCGCAGGAGACCAGGAGGCGGCCGCTGGGTTCGTCGTCGGTGTTGAAGACGTGCAGGGCTTCACCGGTGACCCCGTTCAGAGTGGCGCTGTATCCGGTGAGTTGGATGGGTTGGGCGCATCCGGCCAGGTGCTCGATCTGTGCCTGTATGCGGTTGAAGTCGTGGAGTTGTACGAGTTGGAGGAGGTCTCGTACGGCTGGGTCCGCCACGTGGGTCAGGTCCAGGTTCGTAGTCATGGGGGTGGCGTTCCTCTCAATGCAGCGTGCGGGAGTTGGGCCCCGAACCGCACGAAGGCAGGGGTGGCCACGCGTGCGGCTCGGGGCAGGGGAAACCGTGGCCAGGGGCCAGCGGTCAGGAGGCACGCCGGGTGGAAGGCCGGCGGGGTGCTCAGGTTCAGAGCTGAGCGTGCGCGGCGGTGGCCAGCGGCAGGGAGACGCCGAGGCGGGTTCGCAGCTGCGCCGGGGTGATGGCTTGCCCGTGGGCGGCCTGGTGCTGGTCGGCGATGGAGCGGGCCGCGTCGACCAGGGCGGGCGGGATTGACACGGCCAGAGCCTGGACCGCGGTGGGGGCCGGGGCGTCGGCCTGGATGACCGGGGCCGGGGGTTCGGCCGGGGTGTCGACGGTGGGCAGCAACTCGCCTGCTGCCGGGCCTGGGTCGGGAACCAGGGCCGGGACAGGGGTGGCGTCCGGCGCAGGCTCGGTGACGGGGTCGGTGGCAGGGGTGAGGGTGTGGAAGTGCCGGAGCAGTTGCGGCCCGACCGCCCCCCAGCCGAGGAGTAGCAGGGGTGCCACTGCGTCCAGGGCGGCGCGGCCGTAGTGTCCGGCGGCGATGGGTTCGGCGATGTTCAGTGCGAGGGTGAGCAGCCCGGACAGGTGCATGAGCCGGGTCGCGCCCTTGAGCTTTTTCGCGTCCACTCCCCGAAGGGACAGGTAGCGCAGGCCCACGAGGAGGCCGACGACCGACAGGTCGACCATGGGGGCGATCAGTGGGGCGATGGGGCGGGGCACGCCCAGGCGCAGCGCCAGGGACCACACGTTGCCGAAGCTGAATACGAACGCAAGGAGGGCGATGGTGGCCATGACGACGGTTACGGTCCGCTGCGTCACCCGTTCTTCACCCATGTATATGTCACCTCCTTTCAACAACCTTGGGAGCGAGGCGGCGTCATGCGGCCAGGGCGCCGACCACATCCGGGTCGTCGGGGTGGTCGTTGCGAAGGTTCGGGCCGCCGTCGAGGCTGGCCAGCAGGGCGACGGGGTCGCGAGCGAGGTGTTTGCTGATCGCTGCGATGCGGGCCGTGTCCGCGTCGGAGACGTAGGGGGTGCGCACCCGGATGAAGCCGGGGCGGTCATCGGCTCGCATCACCAGCACGCCGACGTAGGAGGGGTGCTGGAGGTTGACAGGGTTGGCGTCCTCCCAGTCCCGGATGTCGTCCCCGAGCGCGGCCACGGCGGCATCCGTGGTGCGCTGTGCGAAGGACAGCCCGACCGGGCAGATGTCGCGGATGAACGTGGGGATCGCGTCTCCGGTGGGCTTCTGTGTGGTGGGGATGGTGACCAGGCCCACGGAGCGGCCCTTCTTCACCAGGTCCTCCACCAGCCGCGCGTTCTCCGCCGCAAGGGCCGCGAGCTTCTTGGTCTCGGAATCGCTGCCCTTGTAGTCACGCAGGAAGGTGTGCGCTTCATCCACGATGAGGAAGACCACCGGCCAGTCGGGGCGCGGCCCGTGGTGCCAGATGTTCGCGGTGCCGAACACGGTCCGGACCAAGGCGACACGGCGCCGCCGCAGGTCAACCATCTCCCGCAGGAAGGCGTTCGCCGCATTCAGGTCGTCGCCGACGAAGCGGAACAGGCGCGGGGCGATCGAGGCATAGTCACCTTCCTCCGGTGCCGATGCCTTGCCGTCGATCACGGCGAACTGCACAAGAGGGGACGGCGCGAAGTCGCACAGCAGACGGTTGAGGAGCGAGGTCTTTCCCTTGCCCGTGCCGCCGGCCACCGTGATGCCCGGCACGTTCTCCAGGGAGACGATGGCGGGGATGGCGTACTCGTCCAGCCCAAGTTCCCAGCGGGTGACGTCCTTGGGCGGCTCTCCGGTGGGGACATGGGTCGTCGCGGTGGCCAACGGGTCTTCCCGCACGGCCCGGACGGTGACCTGTCCGGGCTTGTCGGCAGGGGTGACAGAGACACGCACGCAGCCCCAGGCGTCAGCCAGGAAGCGGGCCGCCTTCTGGAACTCCTCCAGGGACACTTTGGGTAGGCACGTGGCGGTGACGATGACCCCGTACTCGTCCGGCACCACCTTGACCTTGGGGACCAGGACGCGCGGCTCGATCTTGCGCGTTTTGTCGCTGCTGAACTCCTGGCTGATCTGCGCGGAGAACGTGGGCTTCTTGTCCGTGACGGACAGGCCTGCCATCTGCGCGAGCCTGGCCCAGCGGAACCGGATACGAACGGCCAGCCAGATGCTGCGGCGCATGTCAGGGGTGGCCTGCACGTAGCGGACGACATTGACGATGAACAGGACGAGGAAGAGGGCCAGGCCCGCCCCGGCAGCAATCGGGGCGAGACCTGCGATCTCGGCGGGACTCATGCGGCCGCCCTCCTTTCGTGGCCGGGGTACATGAACAGGGCCAGCGACAGCTCCAGCTCGCAGAGGTCGTCGCGGTAGACCGGGGCCGGGTAACCGTGCGCGACCAGCGCAGCAGCGACCCGGAGCAGGAGCGTGAGCGGCAGAAGAGGCGGTCCCCCTTCAGTCGCTGGATTGGCCAGCGGATAGGCGCAGGTGCCGAGTCGCATCACGCGGCCTTCCTGGTCTGCTTCAGCTGTTCGGCCGCCAGGTCTGCCGGGGGCTGCTCGGCCACCGGCGCCGCAGCCGGGGTAGCGGGCTGGACCAGGGTCAGGGCCGAGGCGCGGTAGGCAACGCCCTGCGACAGGTTGCCGTTGAAGATCCGCGCCCACGGGTTGGCGAAAAGGTCCAGGGCGGTGACCATCACGCCGGGCTTGAGTCCGTTGGGCAGGCCGGTCTCCGGAACGGTCACCTTGAGCAGCTCTGCGCGGCCCTCCTCCATGAGCATCAACTGGACGGTGAAGAGAGGGGCGTTCGTCTCCCGATCGGTCTGCGGGGCGTGGGTCTCCGGGTTGACCTTGAGCTGCGCATCGGTGCCCGTCATGAGCACGGCGCCGGGGGCGAAACCAACACGGATGGGCATGGGCGTGCCTCCTTGGAGAGGTGTTCGACGACCGCGTGTTCGGTCTCGATAGGCCCGATGGTGCACGACGGACCGCCAGTGCGTCAACCACTACATTTCCTAGCGCACCGCTAGCATGCTAGGGGGGGGGCTGGTGTGGCTCTGGCAGGGCTAGTGCGATGGGTGCGCTAAGCGGGCTACTCTCGGAGCATGGTTGTTTCAGGCGAGAGCTTCGACTACGGGCTATCCATTGTCGAAGCGGCCAGGAATCCGGCGTACCGGCAGGTCGCCGATGATCTGCGCCGCAAGATCAGGAGCGGCGAGTATCAGCCGGGCGAACGTGTTCCGTCCTCCCGGGACCTGCAGAAGGCGTACGGCCTCGCCAACATGACCGCGCGTAGCGCACTGCGCGTGCTAGTCGACGAGGGACTGATTCGCACGGCGGTTGGCCGCGGCAACTTCGTTGCGGACCCTCTCCCACCGGAGCCTTCCGCCGCGGAGCAGGAAGAAGGCCGGCAGGAACAGCTACACAGCGCCGAATACTTGGAGCTGTCCAAGCAGGTGCGTGAGCTAAAGGACCAAGTCGAGGAAATGCGTGGCATCTTCCAGCAGATCGCTGCCTTCACGCAGCCTCGGAAGTAGCCGTCAGGTTCTTTGCCACTTCCAGAGCCAGTCGCTTCAACTCCGCGATTTCCACGATGATTTCCGCGATCTCGGCCGCGATCATCCTCTGTTCCTGCGCGTCCACGTGCCCCCCTTGTCGTTCGCTGCCGTTCGTCTGCTCCGCCATGCAAGCCCCGAGGGCTCACCACCTCACTCGCCACATGAGCCCGACCGTGATCACGGTTCGGAACCAACGCCCGTGGTAGGTGGCGCGGTAAGTCACCATCGCGGCCACCACTGGCAATCTGCCTGTTCTTGAGGGTCTGGGTCAGGCTCGATCCCGCAGTACGGGAGAGCATTCGGCGAACTCCCGCCCTGCGGTGAAGAAAGGCGAAGAAATCTGCCTGCGCGGTCCTTCCGATGCATCGCGCCCATCTCCTTTCTGTTCTGCGCTACAGGCGCACCAGCACCCCGTGGTCATTCCCCCAAGGGGCGCAGCGGCCCGAAACGTGACTGTCGGACCCGCCCCTTCGTCATGGCGCTCAGCACATCACCCCTTTTCAACCGTTATGCACGAGTCGTCGACCCCGTTGGGCGTAATGAATCACGAGAGCCGGCTGTGGATAACTTTTCGCGACTGGACGCCTGTTGGCGCCCGAAAGCATCTTTGAACGGTTCGCCTGTGGATAGATTTCTGCGACCCCGCGCACAGACCATGCCTAACTAATGCAAATAGCCACCAAAAGGCACGACTTAGCGGAGTCGAGGGCGAGCAAGGGTTTCCACGAGCAGAACGAGGCGGGCGGCGCCCTTGCGATCCGCAGCGGCAGGGCCGAAGCAGCTCCGGCAAGCTCCGGCAAGCGGCGCGTCCAAAGTTTCTTTACTGAATCAAGGCGGCCCGCTGGCGCGGGCCGCGCGGAGCGGCGTCCGTGACGCCGCGCCGCTCCTGTCTGCCGCCCTGCTCCGCGACGCCACCGCCGCTCGCGCCGCAAAGCCGGTATGCGGTCGGCCAGGTTCAAGGGAGAACTACGCACGGACCGCAGCCAGTCGGGCGCGGCCGACGCGGCGACCGGTCCCGGCGAGACGGCCACTACCAGGGCCAGCGCCGACTTCGTGAGGCATTCCCGCATCCCGAGCGATATCCGGTCACAGGGCCGGAGCCCCGGTGGCTGGGGCGGACGGCGGATGGGGTCTTTAGCCACCTGTTCGGGCCGGGGCCCGCGTCGGGCAAGGACAGGGGGCCACTCGTGCTAATTCCGGGCAGGTCCACAGCCTGCCCGAGTTGCCGGGCCAGCGTACGGCCCCCTGACCATGCCCGACCCCAACCCGAACAGGACACCGGCCAAAGACCCCAACCGCCGTCCGCGTGGGTACGAGCACCACTCACTGGGCTCGCGCACAACGAGTCCGACGAGGGGTCTCTTTATGCGACAACGCGCATAGTCGTGAGTGTGCATAGACGGTCCCCCGGAAGCCCTCGTACCGTCTTGCTCAACGACCCAACTAGGTAAGCAGACCAAGGGGTTTCGCCATGGCGCGCGAGGAACTGATCAGGCTTACAGGGAACGACAACGGCAACGGGAACGGAGGCCCTTGCGGTCAGGGAGACTGCCCCAACGTCTACCGGACCGCTTCCGGCTCGTTCGTCGTCCAGGGCGACGTGTCCGGTGTCTTCACGCCGCCCGCTGGGGAAGGGCTCGTGGAAATCCCCGAATCGGTGCTCAGGGAGGCATTCGATGCTCTTGGATGGTGACGCGTGGCAGGCCAAGTTCCGCGAGTTCCGGCACGAAGCCTGGCGGCTTGAGACTCTGCCGCAATACCTCGTGCCGCAGGAAGCCGAAGAGTTCGCCGCCTTCAAGGCCGGAGCGCGGTTCCCCGGCCCGTACAAGGACGCGTGGACGGAGATGATCACCAGGACCCGCGCCACAGGCGGCAGCGTCGGCCGAGTGCACCTCGTGCGCCGCCCGCTGAGCGACTACCTGCGCTTCGAGTTCGAGCGCTACTACCAGCACCAAGCTCCGGTTGGGGAGGACATCCGCATCCTCGACGTGACCGACCTGCCCAGCCCGCTCCCTGGCGACGTACAGGACTTCTGGATGTTCGACCGCACCACGGTCGTCCTCATGCACTATCAGCCGGACGGTAAGCAGATCAGCCGCGAGCTGTATGAGGGCGACCTGGCGCCGTTCATCGAGTACCAACAGATCGCTGTTGAGTTGTCGGTGCCGTTCTTGGAGTACGCGACGGAGTACGCGGCCGGGTGAGTGTCGAGCCAGAGCAACTGGGGCAGTCGAGCGAGGAGTTGGCAGCCCTGCTCAAAGCGCTGCGTAAGCGATCCGGACTCTCCGGAGTCCGGATCGCGGCGCGCTGCAACATGTCGCAATCCAAGATCAGCCGCATCGAGAGCGGCAAGGTCCGGCCGTCCCTCGTGGACGTGGAGCAGATCCTCAGGGCCGTTGACGCGCCCCCGCGGCTGATCGCGGAAGCTACGGCGCTTGCCCGTATCGCGAACACTGAGTGGCAGGGCGCGCGGGACATGCGCCGCAAGGGGCTGGACAAGAAGCAGCTCGAACTCGCCGGCCTGGAGGCGTCGTCGTGGGAGCTCCGGTACTTCCTGCTGTCGATGGTGACCGGTCTCTTGTCGACGCCGGAGTACATCAGGGCGAGCCTCGCCCACGTCCCTGGCGACCACAGCAAGGCCATCGCGAAGAAGCTGGAGCGCCAGCAAGCCCTGTACGACCGCTCGAAGCGGTTCACGTTCCTGTTGACCGAGCAGGCCGTGCGCTGGCCGCTCGTAGCGCCGGACGCGTTGGCCGTCCAGATCGATCACCTGGCGTCGCTGACGCACCTGCCCAATGTGCGGCTTGGCGTGATTCCCATGAACGGCACCGTGAGCCCGGCACCGTTGAATACCTTCACCGTGTACGACGATCGCATCGCGACCGTGGAGGTGTCGACCGGGGTGATGGTCTTCCGCGACCCCCGGGACATTGCGGCACACCTTGAGGAGTTCTTCGGCCACGAGGAACGGGCCCTCTTCGACGATGACGCTCGGGCGTTCCTGAGGCAGTGCTCGGAGGCCCTTCGCTGATCTTTAGTCCACCACGAGCATAAAGATGGGAGTGGTGTTCCAGCGGCGTAAGCATGGAGTCTCGCGACGCTGGGGAGGCAGGCACATGACGGCGAGGACGACGGCGGACACGACCGACGCGAAGGGCTGGGAGTACGTCACCTTCGCCCCCAAGGGCGAGACGTGCCCCGCGTGTATGCAGGTGATCAAACCGCTGGAACGGGTTCGCAGAGGCTTCTTCGACCGGCCCTCCGGAGCGCCGGTCGTCGTCTACCGGCACTACGACGAGTGCCCAACGGGGTGAGCGCCGATGCTGTGCACTCCAGCCCCGGCCATGCCCCTCACGATGCTCCACCCCAAGTTTCCGCACCAGAAGACTCTGGCGCCAGACTCCGTAGAGAAGGCGCCGGAAACGGGCCAGGAAGGCGTTGCCCGGGCTTCACCCTCCGGGCCCGGCTACCGAAGCCGGTGGGACAACGGCATGATGCGTACCGTGCCGAATGAATCTTCAGGACCGCGCCGCCCGCTCTTGCTGTGGGAGCAGCACTGCTGTCTGCCGTTGGAGCGGCACGCGGATGTAGGCGAACTGGCCCGCTACAGTCGGCCGGGAGGCAGCTTCGTTTCAGTGAACGCGGGCTATGTGCCCCACAGCACTGATGACGTCACCGGACTGATCGCCGACTGGCGGGAGCGGATCACCGCGGACGATCGTTTGCGGTTGGCCGCGAGTATCGAAGACATCGAGGCCGCCAGGCGCACCGGGAGCGTGGCGGTCGCCTTCGACCTCGAGGATTCCGGACCGCTGGAGGGGCAGCTGGACCGGGTGCGCGACTTCTATGACCTCGGTGTCCGCACGATGCTACCCAGCTACAACAACCGAAACGCGGCGGGCGGTGGCTGCCTGGACGAGGTCGACGAAGGGCTCACCGCTTATGGCCGGGCGCTGGTTCGGGAGATGAACGCGGTCGGCATGGTGGCGGACGGATCGCACTGTGGTGCCCGTACCGGCCTGGACATGTGCGAGGTCTCCGAGCAGCCGGTGATCTACAGCCACTCGTGCATGCGCTCGGTGTGGGACCACCCCCGCAACATCACAGACCAGCAGGCCAAGGAATGTGCCGCCACAGGCGGTGTCATCGGCATCACCGGCGTCGGAATCTTTCTTGGTCCCAACGACGCCACCGTCGACGCGTTGGTGCGGCACATCGACTACGCGGTCGACCTCGTCGGCCCGGAGCACGTCGGAGTCTCGAGCGACTACCCGTTCGACCACGAGGACTTCAACGCGATGCTTGAGCAGAGCCCTGAGCTTTTCCCCGACTGCTACACGGGTTGGGGGCCGATCAAATTCATGCCCCCGGAAGGGTTGTTGACGGTCGAGCAGGTGCTTCTGGCGCGGGGATACCCCCACGATGCCGTGGCCGCGATTCTGGGCGGAAATTTCCGCCGCGTTGCCGCGTTGGTGTGGCAGTGACGGAACCGTACCCGTGCTCGGGCCGGCCCGCCGCTCATCACATGAGAGGTGAGAGCAGACGCGCCTGCACGGCCGGTTACGCCGTGCTGTTGTTCACGCAGGGTGCGTGACGGATCGGGGGATCATCCGCAGCTCAATTCAATCGAGTTCCCGCGGCCCGTACATCGCACTGTTGGCATCGGTAGCAAGGGCCCAGTACCGGTCGCCGTAGGACCAGTGCCACCACTCGGTGGGGTAGTTCACCAGACCCACAGCGGTCAGTGCGTCACCGAGCACCCGCCGGTTGGCCCGCGCTTCATTGCTGACGTTGTCAGCGTCCGTGTAACAAGCACCGTCACTCTCTTCAGGGCTGGCATTCACCCGAGTTCCCATGTCGAGTTCCCTCCCGTCGGCAGACACGAGGGTGAGGTCAATCGCGGCGCCGGCGCTGTGGGGGGCAATCTCCGGTGGCGATACGTACCGGCTTGCGGCGTCACGGACCTGCGTCGGCGACCATCCCGGGTTGCCGGCTTGCAGTTCGTCGGCGTAGCGCTCGAAGTAGGCGCGCTGCAGCGTGGGCGGCCTGTACCCCTCGACGAACAGCAGACGGATGCCATCTGGGAGCAGCTTCTGAGCCTTGAGGAGACGCGTCAGGACTCCTTCTCGCAGATGCGCGAATGCCCCTGAATGATCGACTTTGCGAGAGTCGATGGCGAGGGATTCCTCGCGCCGGACGTCGACGAGCGGTTCAGCGCAGTCAACCACCGGGAGCGCCGCAATCTTCGGATCTGACATCAGTACGATCTGGTTCATGCGCTGATCATTGCCGATCACCTTCACGAGGCGGCTGGGTGCCCCTGTGGATCAGGCTCCTGAAGGGGGTATCCAGCGTCGTGCCGCGCCGGTTGTTTGACGGCAGCGCTGACGGCAACGACGGCACACAGAGGCTGAAGATCACGGACTTCAGCGAACAACTCAGGCGACGGTCGGGGACCACTACGCGCGCCTGCCCGATCCTACGGATCAGAAGGTTGCAGGTTCGAATCCTGCCGAGTGCACACAGATGAGAGGCCCCCGGAGAGATCCGGGGGCCTCTTGCGTTATGCCCCTACGGCGGCGAAGTCGTACACGGCCCATTCGGTCAGTGGGACGTATCCGATTCGCTGGTAGAGGGCGTTGCTGGTGGCGTTGGCCGGGTTTGCGTACAGGGCGACCTCCTTGGCGCCTGCGGCCAGGGCGGCTCGGGTCACCTCGACCGTCACAGCGCCTGCGTAGCCGCGACCGCGCAGGTGAGCCGGGGTGTAGACGGGGTCCACCCGGACCATTCCGCCGACCAGCGAGGTCATGCCCGCCATGGAGACCGGGGTGCCGTCGGGGGTCTCCCAGAACGTGTAGTGCTTGTCGCCGAAGCGAGTGTCGGCCCAGGTGCCGGCGTCGATGGTGACGTCTTCTCCGACGTCGGCGGCGAACTCGCGGTGCCAGCGGAAGAGTTGCTCGCGGTCCTGCTCGCCCACGCGTCGGCCCCGGCCCGCCGGGACCGGCTCCGGTGGGGTGAGCGTGCCCAGGCGGTACAGACGGATCCGCGTGCTGAGTGTCGGCGTCGCGCCTGTGTGCCGCTGCCAGGCCTCGGCGAAAGCGGTGGAGGTGTCGTGGGCCGCGCTCACGAGGGGGAGTACGTGGCCGAGGCCGGCCAGGCGCTCGGCGAGGGCTTCGGCGTCCTCGGGGGCGAGAGGGGTGAGGCTCAGGGGGCCGTGCTGGGTGAAGCGGTAGAAGACGGCACGGACCTCGCCCGCCCGCTCCAAGGTGCCGAAGACGGGGGCATGCGCACGGTATGCCTCTGTGCCGAGTGCGCGCAGTTTCTCGGTCGATGTCAGCGGCGTGGTGTGCAGGGCGGGGCGTGAGCGCAGGAAGTCTCCGGCCCGGGCGAGAAAGTCGTCGATGTCTTCGGTGAGGTGCCAGTCGTACGGTCGCATGCCTCATGGTTTCCGACGTGCCGGCGCTCAGGCCAGAGCGTCATGAACGAGATGATGATCCCGATCGGTGTGAGTGCGCAGGCCAGGCCTGCGGTCAGGAGTACGGCGGCCAGGGGCCTTGAACGCCTTGTGGCGCTGTGCCCGGCAGGCGGCGAAACCCGTGAAGGCGAGGATCGCCAGGCACGGCAGAGTGAGGAAGAAGAAGCCCGGCGCCGCCACGGTCCCCACCCCTGATCATGTCCCCGAACAGCGGGAACGTATCGCAGCCCCTGGCGATGTCAGTGCCCGGGAGTAGCGTCCTGAGCATGACGTGGTGGTGCACCGGGGTGCGGTGGCGGGTCGGGGGCGGTCCCGCGCTGGGGTGGTACGGGGAGGGGAAGGGGGAGCGTGAGAGTCCCCTCGCCTTCGGGGACGTGCTGGCTTTCCGGGCCGTGGGCGGGCGCAGATGTCTCGGGGTGTGGCGGGGCGGCCGGCGTACGCCGTGTCCGGCGGCGGCAGTGCTGTCCGGGCGGGGGACGCGCGCGCAGTGTGCCGAGTGCGCCGGGATCGACCGGGCGCACTCCGTTGCCGCGGACACCATGGCGGACGACCCCAGGCCGTACCACGTGTATCTCGCCTGGTTCGGGAGCGGGATGGTGAAGGTGGGGATCACCGGGGTCGGGCGGGGGTCCGCCCGGCTGCTCGAACAAGGGGCCGTCGCGTTCACGTGGTTGGGGCGCGGGCCGCTGATGGCGGCGCGGCGTGCGGAGGAACTGCTGCGCAGCGCGCTCGGCGTTCCGGACCGGATTCCGTACGCGCAGAAGCGGGCCGTACGGGCGGCGCTGCCCCCGGCCGGTGAGCGGGCGGGGGAGCTGGCCAGGGCGCATGCCACGGCCGTCGCGCTCGCAGGGTGGCCCGAGTCGCTGGAGCGGCTGCCGTGTGAGGTGGTCGATCACGCGGAGGTCTTCGGGATCGAGGGCGGAGTGGACGGCGTGGCAGGCGGTGGGCGGCTCGGGGGCGTGGGGGGCGTCGTGAGCGAGTTGATCGAGGGCGGGGTGGTCGTGGGGACGCTGGTCGCCGCCGCGGGGCCGGATCTGCATCTCGTGGAGCGAATGGGGTCTCCCCTGCTCGAGCGAAGCCGAGAGCTTGGGGAAGGGCGGCGGCTCGTGGTCGACACCCGGCTGCTCGGCGGGTGGCAGCTGGAGGCGTTGGGGAAGTCGGAGGGGGAGGCGGCGGACGTGGTGTCGTCCGTGCCGGTGAAACCGGTGAAGAAGGTGCCCGCGCCGCAGGGTGGGTTGTTCTAGGGCTGTTCTGAGGCTGTTCCAGGAGGAGGCGCGAGGGGGCGCCGGGCTTTGTCGACCGGAAGGTCAAGTCTCGCTTCCCGTCAGGCAATGGGGGTGGACACCGTCCGTCGCCGCACCGCATCGTGAGGACATGAGTGATCACGGAGTAGCACCTGTCGGGCCGGAGGGCAGTTCCGGTCCCGCCCGTACCGTCCGGCCCGTGCCCGTCTTCGAACCGCCTTACTACGCCGCCGTGTTCACCTCGGTGCGCACGCCCGGAGACAACGGGTACGGGGCCACCGCCGAGCGGATGTCGGAGTTGGTCAGGGAGATACCGGGGTTTCTGGGGGAGGATTCCGCGGTCTCGGAAGGCGGGCTGCGGATTACCGTCGCCTACTTCCGGCACGAGGAAGGGCTCAAGGAGTGGGCCGGGAACGGGGAGCACCGGGAGGCCCAGCGGCGCGGGCGCGCCGAGTGGTACGAGAGCTACTCCCTCCATGTCGCCAAGGTCGAGCGGAGTCACGGATTTGATCGCGGAGAGTAACGCGGAGAGCGGCGCGGAGAGCGGCGCGGCGAACAGTGCGGAGGGCGGGGCGGACACCAACACGGCGGGCGTCGGTGAGGCTGATCGGGTCGCCCGGTTCCGGGAGCGGCACGGCCTGGCCGGACTCGTCGACGTGCACACGCACTTCATGCCCGAGCGGGTCCTGAAGAAGGTCTGGCAGTACTTCGACGCGGCGGGGCCGCTGACCGGGATGGCCTGGCCCATCGCGTACCGGGAGGAAGAGGCGCAACGGCTCGTGCGGCTACGGGAGTTCGGGGTCGAGGCCTTCACCTCCATGCTCTATCCGCACAAGGCGGGCATGGCCGAGTGGCTCAACGGATGGGCGGCCGGCTTCGCGCGCCGGACGCCCGGCTGTCTGCACACGTCGACGTTCTTCCCCGAGCCGGGCGTCGACCGGTACGTGCGCGAGGCCATTGAGGCGGGCACGCGCGTCTTCAAGGCGCATGTGCAGGTCGGGGCGTACGACCCGAACGACGAACTGCTCGACCCCGTGTGGGGGATGCTCGCCGAGGCCCGTATCCCCGTGGTCATGCACTGCGGCTCCGGGCCCGCCCCCGGCAAGCACACCGGGCCCGAGCCCGTCGCCCGGCTGCTCGCCCGGCATCCGCGGCTGCCGGTGATCGTGGCCCACATGGGGATGCCCGAGTACACGGACTTCCTCGGCCTGGCCGAGCGGTACGGGGAGGTGCGCCTCGACACGACGATGGCGTTCACCGATTTCAGTGAGCGTTTTTCCCCGTTCCCGCGCGCCGAGCTCGCCCGGCTCGCCGAGCTCGGGGACCGGATCCTGCTGGGCACCGACTTCCCCAACATTCCGTACCCCTATGTCCACCAGCTGGAGGCCCTGGAGCGGCTCGGTCTCGGGGAGGAGTGGCTGCGGGCCGTGTGCCACGGGAACGGGGCTCGGCTGTTCGGCCTCGACCCCTTGGCGTAACCCCTTGGCGTAGCTCCTCGGCGTAGCACCTTGGACGAACGCTCCTGAGAGGCCGTTGTGCGTTTCTCAGGGAATTCACAGGTTGTCGAAAGCCGGTTCTCAGAGCGGGCGCGCAGGGTGTGCAACATGACCGCGACCTCGCCCCAGGGGCGTACCGAACTGCTGAGGCCGGACGGGACCCCCGTCCGGGTCCTCGTCGTGGACGACGAACAGGCGATCACCGAGCTGCTCTCCATGGCCCTGCGTTACGAGGGCTGGCAGATCCGCAGTGCCGGGGACGGGATGGGCGCGGTGCAGACCGCGCGCGAGTTCCGGCCCGACGCCATCGTGCTCGACATGATGCTGCCCGACATGGACGGCCTGTCCGTGCTCGGACGGCTGCGGCGCGAGCACCAGGACGTGCCGGTGCTGTTCCTGACCGCGAAGGATGCCGTCGAGGACCGGATCGCCGGGCTCACGGCCGGCGGCGACGACTATGTGACCAAGCCGTTCAGCCTGGAGGAGGTCGTCGCCCGGCTGCGCGGCCTCATCCGCCGCTCGGGCGCCGCCGACCGGCGCAGCGAGTCCGTGCTTGTCGTGGGTGACCTGACGCTCGACGAGGACAGCCACGAGGTGTCGCGCGGCGGGGACGGCATCCATCTGACCGCCACCGAGTTCGAGCTGCTCCGCTATCTGATGCGCAATCCGCGCCGGGTCCTGAGCAAGGCGCAGATACTGGACCGCGTCTGGAGCTACGACTTCGGCGGCCAGGCCAACGTCGTGGAGCTGTACATCTCGTACCTGCGCCGGAAGATCGACGCCGGGCGCGAACCGATGATCCACACGCGGCGCGGCGCCGGATATCTCCTCAAGCCCGCGGTGCCTGTCGCGTCATGAGCCGACGGCGGCAGCCGCGCAGTCTGCGCAAGCGGCTCGTCATCACGGCTGTCGCACTGATCGCCCTGGTGTGCGCCGTCATCGGAACGGTGACCACCATCGCGCTGCACACCTATCTGTACGACCAGCTCGACAAGCAGGTGCGCGGCGCGGTCGTCCAGTCCACCGGCGGACCCGGTCCGGAGCGGCAGGCGCAGAACCTGAGCTTTCTCGGCGGTCCGAGCAGGCCGGGCACCATCGGCGCTCTCGTCGAGTCCGACGGAAGCGTCACCGAGGCCGCGAAGAGCGTCGCCGACCGGGACAACCCGATCGTCCCGCTGTCGGACACGCAGATCACCGCGCTGGAGAGCGTGCCGCAGGACGGGGAGCCGCACAGCGTCAGCGTGCCCGGGCTCGGCGACTACCGGATCTCCTCGAAGCCGGGCGGCAACACCATGGTCGGCCTGCCCGAGACCGAGGTGCAGGACACCCTCAGCACCCTCATCGTCGTCGAGGTCAGCGTCACCGCGGCCGGCCTCGTCGCCGCGTCACTCGCCGGCGCCGCCATGGTCGGCGTAGCCCTGCGGCCCCTGCGCCGCGTCGCGTCCACTGCGACCCGCGTCTCCGAACTCCCCCTGCACAGCGGCGAAGTGGCCCTCCACGAACGGGTTCCCGACACCGAGGCCGACCCGCGCACCGAGGTCGGCCAGGTCGGCGCCGCCCTCAACCGCATGCTCGACCATGTGAACGGAGCGCTGGAGGCGCGCCAGCAGAGCGAGACGCGCGTGCGCCAGTTCGTCGCGGACGCCAGCCATGAGCTGCGTACGCCCCTCGCCTCGATCCGCGGATACGCCGAGCTCACCCGGCGCGGCCGTGAGGAGACCGGGCCCGACACACGGCACGCGCTCGGCCGTATCGAGTCCGAGGCCCACCGCATGACCGGACTCGTCGAGGACCTGCTGCTGCTCGCGCGGCTCGACTCCGGCCGCCCCCTGTCGTACGAGGCGACCGACCTGTCACCGCTGGTCGTGGACGCGCTGAGCGACGCCCGCGCGGCCGGCCAGGACCACGCGTGGCGGCTCGAACTGCCGGACGACCCCGCCCTCGTGCTCGCCGACGGACCGCGCATCCATCAGGTGCTCGTGAACCTGCTGGCCAACGCCCGTACGCACACACCGCCGGGCACCACCGTGACCGCGCGCGTGCGCCGGTACGGGCCGTGGGTCTGCCTGGACGTGCAGGACAATGGGCCGGGCATCCCGCCCGAGCTGCTCCCGCACGTCTTCGAGCGGTTCGCACGCGGTGACACCTCCCGCTCCCGGGCCCACGGCTCGACCGGTCTCGGCCTCGCCATCGTGCAGGCCGTCGCGGCCGCGCACGGCGGCGCCGTGACCGTCGACAGCGTGCCCGGCCGGACCGTGTTCACCGTCCATCTGCCGGCCTGTGCCGAACCCGTCACGTCCTCACAGGCGGGCCACAGTCTCACCACACCGGCCTGACAGGGCAGTTGGCGAATGTCGGTGTCATGCGAACCGACTCTTCTCCGGGCACCGACCCCTCCCTGGGGGTGCTGCCGGCACGGGAGCACCTCCCGGCCGGCGTGGGCGATGCACCGGTTCTGGACGTAGTGATCCCGGTCTACAACGAGGAGCGTGACCTCGGTCCCTGTGTGCGCAGACTGCACCGGCACCTCGTCGGAACCTTCCCCTACCGCTTCCGCATCACGATCGCGGACAACGCGTCCACCGACGCGACCCCGGACGTCGCCGCTTCCCTGGCGGCCGCGTTCCCCGAGGTGCAAAGCGCCCGCCTGGAGCAGAAGGGCCGCGGGCGCGCCCTGCGCACCGTCTGGTCCGCGTCCGACGCGCCCGTCCTCGCCTATATGGACGTCGACCTGTCCACCGACCTCAACGCGCTGCTCCCGCTGGTCGCGCCCCTGATCTCGGGCCACTCGGACCTGGCGATCGGCTCGCGCCTCGCGCGCAGTTCACGCGTCGTGCGCGGGCAGAAGCGCGAGTTCATCTCCCGCGCCTACAACCTGATCCTGCGCGGCTCCCTCCAGGCCCGCTTCTCCGACGCCCAGTGCGGTTTCAAGGCGATCCGGCGCGATGTGGCGCGGGTCCTGCTGCCGCTCGTCGAGGACAGCGGCTGGTTCTTCGACACCGAGATGCTCGTCCTCGCCGAGCGGGCCGGGCTGCGTATCCACGAGGTGCCGGTCGACTGGGTCGACGACCCGGACTCGACGGTGCACATCGTGAAGACGGCCACCGACGACCTCAAGGGCGTGTGGCGCGTGGGCCGGGCGCTCGCGGTCGGCGCGCTCCCCCTGGACCGGCTCGCCCGCCCCTTCGGCGACGACCCGCGCGACCGCCAGGTCCCGGGCGTGCCCCGGGGACTGGCCCGCCAGCTGGTCGGCTTCTGCGTCGTGGGCGCCCTGTCGACCCTCGTCTATCTGCTCCTCTACTCCGGATTCCGTACGTTCACGGGGTCGCAGGTCGCCAACGCACTGGCCCTGCTCGTCTCGGCCGTCGCCAACACGGCCGCCAACCGGCGCCTCACCTTCGGCGTCCGCGGCCGCGACCGGGCCGTCCGCCACCAGGCGCAGGGCCTCGTCGTGTTCGCGATCGGGCTCGTCCTGACCAGCGGTTCGCTCGCCGCGCTCGGCGCCGCCTCCGCGGACCCGGCGCACTCCACGGAACTCGCGGTGCTCGTCGCCGCCAACCTCGCGGCGACGGTGCTGCGCTTCCTGCTCTTCCGCGCCTGGGTGTTCCCCGAGCCGCCCGCCCCGCCCGCGCCGCCCGTACCCGGTGCGCCGGACGCCTCCCGAGCCACGTACGACCACGAACTGAGGACCGGACGATGACCCTGCCCCACCTCCCCGCCGGCGCACCCGCGCTGCCACCGCCCCCGGCCGCACCGGCCGTGCAGGACCAGGGACACGGCCGCCCCAAGCGGCCCCCGCACACCCGGGTCTGGCGCGGCCGGGCCGACGACCCGCGCTGGGCGCGCCCCGCGTTCCTCGCGCTGCTGCTCGTCGTGGCGCTCGCCTACCTCTGGAACCTGAGCGCCTCCGGCTACGCCAACTCCTTCTACTCCGCGGCCGTGCAGGCCGGGAGCCAGAGCTGGAAGGCGATGTTCTTCGGCTCGCTCGACTCGGCCAACGCCATCACCGTCGACAAGCCCCCGGCGTCGCTGTGGCCGATGGCGCTCTCGGTGCGGATCTTCGGCCTCAGCTCCTGGGCGATCCTCGTCCCGCAGGTCCTGATGGGCGTGGCGACGGCGGGCGTCCTGTACGCGGCCGTGCGGCGCCGGTTCAGCGCGGCGGCCGGGCTGCTCACGGTGGCGGCGTTCGCGCTCACGCCCGTCGCGGCCCTGATGTTCCGCTTCAACAACCCGGACGCCCTGCTCGCGCTCCTGATGACCGTCACGGTCTACTGCGTCCTGCGCGGCATGGAGAACGGCCGGACGAAGTGGCTGGTGTGGGCGGGCGTCGCCGTCGGCCTCGCGTTCCTCGCGAAGACCCTCCAGGCGTTCCTGATCCTGCCGCCCCTGGCCGTTCTGTACGCGGTGTTCGCGCCGGGCAGGCCGCTCAAGCGGATCGGACAGTTGCTGCTCTCCGGACTCGCGGTGGCCGTCGCGGGCGGCTGGTGGGTCGCGGTCGTGGAGCTGTGGCCCGCGTCCTCGCGCCCGTACATCGGCGGCTCCCAGAACAACTCGTTCCTTGAACTGACCTTCGGCTACAACGGGCTCGGCCGGATCAACGGCGAGGAGACCGGCAGCGTCGGTGGCGGCGGTGGCGGAATGGGCGGCGGCAGCCAGTGGGGCGAGACCGGCATCGACCGGATGTTCAACTCCGAGATCGGCAGCCAGATCTCCTGGCTCCTGCCGGCCGCGCTGCTGCTGCTCGTCGCCGGTGTCGTCGTCACGTGTAAGGCGCGGCGGACCGACACGGCACGCGCCGCGTTCCTCGCGTGGGGCGGCTCGCTGGTGATGACCATGGTCGTCTTCAGCTTCATGGCCGGGATCTTCCACCAGTACTACACGGTGGCCCTCGCCCCCTACGCGGCCGCGCTCGTCGGCATGGGGGCGAGCGTGCTGTGGGAGGAACGGGCCAGGTTCACGGCGTCCGCCGCGCTCGGCGGCACGGTGGCGGTGACGGCCGTATGGTCGTACGTCCTGCTGAACCGGACGCCCGACTACGTGCCGTGGCTGCGCTGGGCGATCCTCGTCGGCGGCGTCGCGGCGGGCCTCGGCCTCGCCGTCGCGGGCCGGCTGAACCGTCAACTGGCACTCGGTGCGGCCGGGTTGGGCCTCGTGACCGCGCTGGCCGGGCCGACCGCGTACACCATCAGCACGCTCGACACCGGACACAGCGGGTCGATCGTGACGGCCGGTCCTGCGGGGGCGAGCATGATGGGCGGCCGGGGCGGCTTCCCCGGTGGCCCCGGAGGCGAAGGCGGCATGCGCGGCGGCGGAATGCAGCCGCCCGGCCAGGGCCAGCTGCCCGGCCAGGGCGGGCAGAGCCAGCAGGGTGGCGGTATGGGCCAGCCCCCGACCGGCGGCATGCCCGGCCAGGGCAATGGCCAGGGCCAGAACCAGGGCACAGGCAACGGCAAGCAGCAGGGCGGCACCGGCATGATGCCCGGCGGCCCCGGCATGGGCGAACGCGGCGGCATGGGCGGTCTCCTCAACGGCGCCCAGGTCAGCGCCAAGGCCAAGGCCCTCGTCGAGAAGAACGCGGACGACCACACCTGGGCCGCCGCGGCCGTCGGCTCGCAGAACGCGGCGAGCTACCAGCTCTCCACCGGGAAGCCCGTCATGGCGATCGGCGGCTTCAACGGCAGTGACCCGTCCCCGACGCTCGCCCAGTTCAAGAGCTACGTCGAGGACGGGAAGATCCACTACTTCATCGGTGGCGGCATGGGCGGGATGGGCGGGGGCAGCGGCTCCGCCTCCAGGATCCAGTCCTGGGTCGAGAAGAACTACACGAAGGTCACCGTGGGCAGCGCGACCTTCTACGACCTGACGAAGCCCAAGAGCTGACCGCTCTTACGCGTCAGCGCCAGATCGGCGACAACCGGGCGGTGGTCCGAGGCGAGAGTCTCGGCCACCGCCGCGTCGCGTACCCGGACCCCCTCGCCCACGGCGACGTAGTCGATCCGCTTGACCGGATCCGCCGCCGGGAAGGTGTTCGCCCCCGGGTCGGCGGGCGTCAGTTCCTTCCACAGCGGTGCGAGTTCGGGCGCGTCCGGCACCGCGTTGAAGTCGCCGAGCAGGATCTGGCGGTCCCCGGGCGACGTACGTTCCGCGGCCATGATCCTGCGTGTGTCGGCGACCTGTGCTGCCCGTACCGAGGGGTCGGGCCGGTAGTCGAGGTGCGTCACGAACACCTGGACCGGCACCCCGCGCACCTTCAGCTCGACCTCCCCGAATCCGGGCGCGGGCGCAGGGACCGGGTTCGGGTCCTGCGTCGACAGGCGGGTGATCTCGTGGTTGACGGCGCCGCGGACCGGATACCGGGACAGGATCGCGACCCCGTACTCGCGGCGCGGTCCTCCCTCCTCGACCGGGTCGAGGCTGTAGATCGGCGCGAACGACACATGCATCCCGAGCCGGTCCGCCAACTCCTGTGCCAGATCCCGCCTCTGGCTGCGGGTGTCCCAGTGGACATCGACCTCCTGGAGTCCGATCACATCGGCGTGAAGGGCGCGCAGCGCCGCCTCCTGCCGGTCGAGATCGAAGACGTTGTCCATGCCGGAACCGGCGTGGATGTTGTACGTGGCGATGCGCAGCGGGACGGGTGGCGGTCCCCCGGCGGCCTGCGCGGGCGGCGCGGCGGCGAGTCCTCCCAACAGCCCGGCGGCGAGCAGAACGTGCGGTGTGCGGCGGTGCTTGGACATCCGACCCCTCACTCATCAGGTTTCAGCGGGAGAACGCTAGCGGGTGTCCGGCGCCGAAAAGTGACTTGGCCGCCGCACGGGAAGAGCTATACGGTGTACGACGTCACTCGACATACACCGTATAGGGGAATCTGGACATGACGGCGACGACCGCCGAGAACTCAACGGCCGCCACCGGCGGCGGCCACCCCCAGCGCTGGCTGATCCTCGGCGTCATCTGCCTCGCCCAGCTCACCGTGCTGCTCGACAACACCGTGCTGAACGTGGCGATCCCCTCCCTCACCCGGGAGCTGGACGCCTCGACCTCCGACATCCAGTGGATGATCAACGCGTACTCGCTGGTCCAGTCGGGTCTGCTGCTCACCGCGGGCAGCTCCGCCGACCGCTACGGGCGCAAGAAGATGCTCGCGGCCGGGCTCGTCCTGTTCGGCGCCGGATCGCTGGTCGCCGGACTCGCCCAGTCCACCGGGCAGTTGATCGCCGCGCGCGCCGGCATGGGCGTGGGCGGCGCGCTCCTGATGACCACCACGCTCGCCGTCGTCGTGCAGATCTTCGACGACAAGGAGCGGGTCAGGGCGATCGGCCTGTGGGCCACCGTGAACTCCCTCGGCTTCGCCGCGGGCCCGCTCATCGGCGGCGTCATGCTCGACCACTTCTGGTGGGGCGCGATCTTCCTGATCAACATTCCGGTCGCGGTGATCGGCCTGATCGCGGTCATCGCACTGGTCCCGGAGTCCAAGAGCACCCTCGGCGACCGCCCCGACCTGCTCGGCGCGCTCCTGTCGACGGTCGGTATGACGGGCGTGGTCTACGCGATCATCTCGGGCCCGCAGCACGGCTGGACGTCCGCGCACGTCGGCATCTCCGCGCTGGTCGGCCTCGTGGTCCTGGCCGCGTTCGTCGTGTGGGAGCTGCGCATCCCGTATCCGATGCTGGACATGCACTTCTTCCGCAACCAGCAGTTCACCGGCGCCGTCGCCGGCGCGATCCTGGTCGCCTTCGGCATGGGCGGCTCACTCTTCCTGCTCACCCAGCACCTCCAGTTCGTGCTCGGTTACGGGGCCCTGGAGGCCGGTCTGCGCACGGCGCCGATGGCCCTGACGGTTGTCGTCCTCAACCTCACCGGCGTCGGTGCGCGCATCCTGCCGAAGCTCGGCACCCCCGCGACCATCGCCACCGGCATGTCGTGCCTCGCGGCCGGTCTCGCCGCGATCGCCCTGCTCGGCGGGGACTCGTACGGGGGCATGCTGCTCGGCCTCGTCGTGATGGGCGCGGGCATCTCCATCGCCATGCCCGCCATGGCGAACGCCATCATGAGCGCGATCCCGCCGGAGAAGGCGGGCGTCGGCGCCGGAGTCAACGGCACGCTCGCCGAGTTCGGCAACGGTCTCGGCGTGGCCGTTCTCGGCGCCGTGCTGAACTCCCGGTTCGCCGCGCTCGTATCCGTCTCCGCGGCCTCGCTCCCGGCCGCGCTCGCCGCGGCGAATTCGGGGGCGGAGCGGGAGCGGATCGCCGACGCGTTCTCCTCGGGTCTGGAGACCAGTCAGCTGGTCGGCGCGGTCGCCGTGCTCGTGGGCGGCCTGCTGGCCGCGGCGTTGCTCAGGAGGGCGGAGCGGGCAGACTCAGCGGTGAAGGCCGCGGCGTAGCTGCACTTAGCATCGGTGGTGGCGGACCGGGCCGTTCCGGTCCGCTGCCGGAACCGGGCCGGTACGAGGACTTTGGGAAGGTGCGCCATGGCGAAGGCAGCCGACCGCGCGGGGCGTCCGGCGCGGACGAGCGTCTGGCTGGAGGGCAAGACGCCGCGTACCCGCAGGAGCGAGGCGCCCAGCACGCTCGACCGGGAGCGGATCACCGCGGCCACGGTGAGACTCCTCGACGCGGAGGGCCTCGCCAAGTTCTCGATGCGGCGCCTCGCGGCCGAGCTCGGCGTGACCGCGATGTCCGTCTACTGGTACGTCGACACCAAGGACGACCTCCTGGAGCTGGCCCTCGACCGCGTCTTCGGCGAGATGGAACTGCCCGAGCCGGCGGCGCCGGGCGGCGACTGGCGCACCCCGCTGAGGCAGCTCGCCAGGGTGTACCGCGCGAGCCTGGTGCGCCACCCCTGGACCTCCCCGCTGACGGGTCACTTCCTCAACATCGGCCCGCACTCGCTGGCGTTCTCGCGCCAGGTGCAGCGCATCATCGAGGACACCGGCCTCACCCCGCAGGGCCAGCGGGGCGCGATCGCCGCCGTCTTCCAGTTCGTGTACGGGTACGGGACCATCGAGGGCCACTTCGTGCAGCGCTGCGCGGACGCCGGGATGACCCAGGACGAGTACTACCACCACGCGATGGGCGCCTTCGGCGAACTGGCCCCGGAAATGGCCGAGGACTACGAGAACGCGCGGGCGCTGATGGCGGGCACCGAGGGGCACAAGGTGGAGGACATCCGCGAGGCCGACTTCCAGATCGCGCTCGACCTGCTGGTGGCAGGCATCGACACGATGGTCGCGACCCAGCGGAGCGCCTCCGGCTAGGACTTCACGCGAGATGCGCCGGGAACCCGCCGGTCGCCACGGGCCCCGTCTTTCTTGCGTCCCTTGCACTGCTTCGCAGGCTTCGGGGCGCTGTGTCGGACTCCGTCCGTCGGGCTCTACTCGCTCGGGGCGAGGGATGCCGGGAATCCGCCGGTTGCCACGGGTCCCCATCGATCCGGTGTGATGCGGATGATGGACTTGCCCTGCTTGAGCATCGCGGCGCGGGCCCCTCTTTTTTTGCGTCCCTTGCACTGCTTCGCAGGCTTCGGGGCGCTGTGTCGGACTCCGTCCGTCGGGCTCTACTCGCTCGGGGCGAGGGATGCCGGGAATCCGCCGGTTGCCACGGGTCCCCATCGATCCGGTGTGATGCGGATGATGGACTTGCCCTGCTTGAGCATCGCGGCGCGGTATTCGTCCCAGTCCGGGTGTTCGCCCGAGATGTTGCGGAAGTACTCGACCAGCGGTTCCACCGACTCGGGCGAGTCGATGACCTCCGCGGTGCCGTCGATCTGGACCCACGGGCCGTTCCAGTCGTCGCTCAGGACGACCACGCTCACCTGCGGATTCCGCTTGGCGTTACGGGTCTTGGCGCGTTCGGGATAGGTGGAGACGACGATCCGCCCGGAGTCGTCGACCCCGCAGGTCAGGGGGGAGGCCTGCGGGGTTCCGTCGGCGCGGGCGGTCAGCAGGAGCGCGCGGTGGCGCGGGCGGACGAAGTCGAGCAACTCGTCCAGGGAGACACGGGTGTTGGTCGCGATGCTGGGTGCCATGTCCAGCACCCTACGACTTGAACCGCGCTCGAACCCCCGCTCAGCCCTCGGGTGCGCTTCGTGCCGCCCCCTCAACTCTGAGGCAGCGCGTCTCCCTGCACGGCCTGGATGTCCAGCTCCACCTTCAGCGTCGTGCCGATCGCGGAGATGCCCGCCTGGACGACCTGGTTGTAGTTCATCGCGAAGTCCTCGCGCTTCAGCTCGGTCGTCGCCCGGAACGCCGCCCGGGTGCCGCCCCACGGGTCCGCGCCCGTGCCGAGGTAGCTGAGGTTCAGGTCCACGGGCCGTACGACACCGTGCAGCGTCAGCTCGCCGTGCACCGTCCAGCGGTCGGACCCGGCCGGCTCCAGGCCGGTCGAGCGGAACGTGATCTCCGGAAACGTCTCGACGTCCAGGAAGTCGGGCGTCTTCAGGTGCCCGTCCCGCATGCCGTTGCCCGTGTCGATGGAGGACGCCTTGATGACTGCCTCCACCCGCGACTTCTCCACGTCCTGGGCGATCTCGATGCGCCCGCCGAACTCCGTGAACCGGCCGTGCACGCTCGAAATGCCGAGGTGCTGCGCGACCGCGCCCACCGAGGAGTGCACCGGGTCGATCGTCCACGGCCCGGGCGGCGGCAGTTCGGCGCCGCCCTGCCGGGCGAGGACCACCGTGCCGACGTCGGCACGGCCGCTCGCCGTCACCATCGCCGTGGACGCCGTCGGCGCGTAACCGACCGCCGTCACGATCACCACGTACGGGCCCGGGGTCAGGGTCACCGCGTCGTGCACGGCCCCCTCGTCGTCGGCCTCGGCCCGCAGCACCTGCGCACCCGTCATGTCGGTCACCGTCACGACGGCGTGCGGCAGAGCCCATCCGTCCCTGGTACGGATCCGCGCGCTCAGTCCCATGCTTCTCCCTTGCGCCGGAAAACCGGCGCCGCTCTCGCGGGCGTGGTCGCCCGCCGCTGGGGCCCTCCAATTGATGGCTGAGGCCCCTTTGGTCGATGGCCCGTAAACGGGCCGGACCCCGGTCCGGTGGCGGCCGGCCGTCCCCTGCCGTAGTGCCGCCACCGGTTCCGGGGTCCTTTTCCCACTACCGGGCCGGGGCGCGTCTCCGCTCGAAGCGCGCCCCCGCCCGGGGTCGTCACTCGCCGGGGTGGGCGAGCTCGATGTCGTGGCCCTCGGCGCCGCCGCCGTTGACCGTCAGACCGGTGGCCACCGGCGGGTAGCCGGTCGCGATGACCGTGTACTCGCCGCTGTCCAGGTCGGTGAAGGCGTACGCGCCGTCGTGACCGGTCGTCGCCGTGGCGACCACGTTGCCCGCCGCGTCGACGAGCGTGACGCGCGCGTCGTTCAGCGCACCGCCCGCGGCCCGGACCACACCGGCGACCTGCGCACCGGAGTGCAGCTCGATCTCGACCCGGGTGACCCCGGTGCCGCCGACCTCGACGGGCAGCGCGAGCGGACGGTGGCCCGCCGCGTTGACCGCGACGGTCACGGCGCCCGGGACCAGCTCGGCGAAGGTGAACTCGCCCTGCTCGCCGGAGAGTCCGGTGGCCAGGACGTCACCGCGGACGTCGGTCACGATGACCATGGCGCCGGGGACCGGCAGCTTGCTGTCCACGGACTTCACGACGCCGCTCAGGCCGCTGGTGCCGCTGAGCAGGATGTCGTACGCGACCGGCTCCTCGCCGACGACGACCGTGGAGGCCTGCGGCTGGTAGCCGTCGGCCGAGGCGATCAGGACGTACGAACCAGCGCCGGGGGCGTCGAGGCCGTAGGCGCCGTCGCCCTGGGAGACCGCGCGGCCGAGCTGGCGTCCACCGAGCGAGATCAGCGTGACCGCGGCCCGCGCGACCGGGGCGCTCTCGGAGCCGCGGACGAAGCCGCGGACCGGGGTGCCGCCACCGGTGGACGCCGTCGCCGGGACACTGCCCGCCGTCGTGGCGACCGCCTGGAGGCGCTGGGCCGAGCCGTCCGAGGAGGGCGCGGAGACCGTGGCCGCCATGGCCGGAACGAGCTCCTCCGTCTCGGCAGCACCGGCAGCCGCAGCCGCGGCCACAGGCGCCTCGGACTCGGACTCGGCGGCCGGAACAGCCTGGGAGTTCGAGGTACGCAGGGGAATCTCCTTGATGAACAGCGTGGCGATGAGCGCGAGGAGTGCGATCGGAGCGGCGATCAGGAACACGTCCGCGATGCCGTGCCCGTACGAGCTCTCCATGATCGAGCGCAGCGGCGCGGGGAGCTTGTCGAGGTCCGGGATGGCGCCGCCGCCGGTGCCGCCGTGGCCAAGGGCAGCGCCCTTGGGGCCGAGGTCGGCGAGGCCGTCCTTGACGTAGTGCGTGATGCGCGTGGCCATGATCGAACCGAGTGCCGAGACACCCATCGCACCACCGAGGGAGCGGAAGAAGGTGACCGTGGAGCTGGCCGAACCGATGTCCTCCGGAGCGACCTGGTTCTGGGTGCAGAGCACGAGGTTCTGCATCATCATGCCGATGCCGAGACCCATGAGCGCCATGAAGATCGCGACGCGCCAGTACGGGGTGTCGTAGCGGATCGTGCCGAGCAGTCCGAGGCCCGCCGTGATGAGGACGCCGCCGGAGACCAGCCACGCCTTCCACTTGCCGGTCTTGGTGATGATCTGGCCCGCGACGGTCGACGAGATGAACAGGCCGCCGATCATCGGGATCGTCATGACACCGGACATCGTCGGCGACTTGCCGCGCGCCAGCTGGAAGTACTGCGAGAAGAAGACCGTGCCCGTGAACATCGCGACACCCACGAAGAGCGAGGCGATCGAGGCGAGCGTGATGGTGCGGTTGCGGAAGAGCCGCAGCGGGATGATCGGCTCCGCGGCCTTGGTCTCCACGAAGATGAAGATCAGCGCGAGGACGACGGCGCCGCCCACCATCGCGCCGGTCTGCCACGACAGCCAGTCGTACTTGTCGTCGGCGAAGGTCACCCACAGGAGCAGGGTGCAGACCGCGGCGGTGATGAAGAAGGCGCCGGCCCAGTCGACCTTGACGTTGTCCCGCTTGACCGTGGGGAGCTTCAGCGTCTTCTGCAGAACGATGAGCGCGATGATCGCGAACGGCACACCGACGTAGAAGCACCAGCGCCAGCCGAGCCACGAGGTGTCGGTGATGACGCCGCCGAGCAGCGGGCCGCCGACGGTGGCGACGGCGAAGGTCGCGCCGAGGTAGCCGGAGTAGCGGCCCCGCTCACGCGGGGAGATCATCGCGGCCATGACGATCTGCGCGAGGGCGGACAGACCGCCGACGCCGATGCCCTGCACCACGCGGCACGCGATCAGCATGGTCGGGCTCTGCGAGAGGCCGGCCACGACCGAGCCGCCCACGTAGACGACCAGGGCTATCTGTACGAGCGCCTTCTTGCTGAAGATGTCGGCGAGCTTGCCCCACAGGGGCGTCGTCGCGGTCATCGCGAGCAGCGAGGCGGTGACGACCCAGGTGTAGGCGGACTGGCCGCCGCCCAGGTCGCCGACGATCTCGGGCAGGGCGTTGGTGACGATCGTCGACGACAGGATCGCGACGAACATGCCGAGCAGCAGCCCGGACAGCGCCTCCATGATCTGCTTGTGCGTCATCGGAGCGGCGCTGCCGGGGGCGGCTGCGCCTCCATGCTTGGCGTGGCTGCCCCGCACACCTGCTGGTGTGGTTGTTGCCATGGTGTTCCTTTACTTACGCGGGTGTACGGGTGGTCTCTTCGGTGGCGTCCGGAAGTGCCTGCACGAGCCCCGGCGTGTACCGGCAGTCGCCGAAGCTGTCGCGGAGCCGGCTCATCATCGCGATCAGCTGCCCGACCTCGTCGTCGGACCAGTCGCTCAACCGGTAGGCGAGCAGTTCGGTCGAACGCTCGGAGAGCAGCTCGATCTGCTTCAGGCCTGGATCGGTGAGGCTGAGGATGCGGGAGCGCTTGTCGGCGGGGTCGGGCGACCGCTCGATCCAGCCGCGGTCGGCGACGTGCGCCACGTGGCGGCTGGTCACAGACATGTCGACGGCGAGCAGTTCCGCCAGGCGGCTCATCCGCATCTCGCCGTACCGGCCGAGGAGCATGAGAACCGCGGCCGAACCGGCCGGACAGTCGTGCGGCAGGGACCGCTGGAGGTCTCGTTTGACGGCACCGAAGGCACTGAACTGTCGGGCGAGCTCTTCGTACTGACTCTGCTCTGCCACAGCACCTCCTACGTTCGTTGCTTAGGGCAACCATAGAGACAGTTGGTTGCCACAGGCAAACGAAAAGGGGCGTACGCGACTAAAAACCTGGTAAAGGGGAGGGGTTGCACATGTAAAGTCGCAGCTCAGTATGGGTATGGCGTCGCCCGCACGTATTCGCTAGGGTCCTTCCCCATGGCACACAACCCCCAGGGCCCGGCCCCCGAAGGCAACTACGACCCCGCGGGGAGCACCCAGATGTTCCGCGCCTTCGTCGACGAACCCGCCTCGCCGTCGCGCCAGCAGGCCGCCCCGGCGAAGTCGGGACCCGGCGCCGGTCTGATTCTCGGCATCGTGCTCGCCGTCGTCATCGTGGCCGGCGTGGCCTGGCTGGCCCTCAAGTAGGTCATCGCGGCTCTCGCGCGAGAGCCGTTCACTTCCATTTGACGGAGACGTCGCGCGTCTCCACGTGCATGCCGAGCGGCACCCGCCAGGCGTCGACACACACGGTCCAGGTCTTCTTCTTCCGCTTCCCCGCGTCGATCGGCACGGGGAGGTCCTGGGTGGACTCGACGGTGGCCCAGTCGATGCCGAGGGCGCCGATGACGTGCGTCCCGAATGTCACCTTGCCCGAACGCACCGCGGTACCACCGGTGTTGACCATGTCCAGGGTCACGTCCTCGCACCACCGCTTGTCCGCGGCCTTGCGCTCCGGGTCCCCGATCTTCAGGGCGGCGGGCCCGCTCGGGGTGCCGGTGTCCGGGGCGGACGGCGTGGTCGTCGCCCCACCGCCGGAAGCGCCGCCGGAGCCGCCGCCGGAGCCGCCGGTGGATGGCGACCCGGACCCGTCGGGCCCCGACGCCTCGGACGCCCCGGAGCCGCCGTCGGTACGCGCTTGCGCTCCGGCCCCGGCGCCCGTATCCCCTGAACTGCCGCTGCCACTGGGGGACTTGTCGCCGCCGCCTTCGGCGCTGCCCGTCCCGCCCTCCGACGGACCCGACGGACCCGAGTCGGCCCCGTCCAGCGGCACCAGCTCCACATCACCGGTCGGCGCCACCGTGCGCCCCGGCGTCCGCTCGGGCGTGGCACCGGCCGCGCCGACCGCCACATAACCGTCACCGCCGCCGGAACTCCCGCACGCCGCAAGGAGACCGCCCAGGCAGACCACGGCCGCCGTCGCACCCGTCAGGGCGCCTCGGCGGCCGCGTATCGATGCTCGTCGCATCGCGCCAGTGTGTCTGACGGTCCGTCAATTCGGAACCCTGTCAACGGCACCGGCGGCGCGCGCGATGGGTCAGTCGGCGATCAGGCCTTCCCTGAGCTGCGACAGCGTCCGCGTGAGCAGGCGCGACACGTGCATCTGCGAGATGCCGACCTCCTCGCCGATCTGCGACTGCGTCATGTTCGCGAAGAAGCGCAGCATGATGATGCGGCGCTCGCGCGGCTGGAGCTTGGCGAGCAGCGGCTTGAGCGACTCGCGGTACTCCACGCCCTCCAGGGCCGTGTCCTCGTAGCCGAGGCGGTCCGCGAGCGAGCCCTCGCCGCCGTCGTCCTCGGGCGCCGGGGAGTCGAGGGAGGACGCGGTGTAGGCGTTGCCCACCGCGAGCCCGTCGACTACGTCGTCCTCGGAGACGCCGAGCACCGCGGCCAGCTCGGGCACGGTCGGCGAGCGGTCCAGCTTCTGGGCCAGCTCGTCGCTCGCCTTGGTCAGCGCGAGCCGCAGCTCCTGGAGCCGGCGCGGCACGCGCACCGACCAGGACGTGTCACGGAAGAAGCGCTTGATCTCGCCGACGACGGTCGGCATCGCGAACGTCGGGAATTCCACGCCGCGTTCGCAGTCGAAGCGGTCGATCGCCTTGATCAGGCCGATCGTACCGACCTGGACGATGTCCTCCATCGGTTCGTTCCGGCTGCGGAAGCGGGCCGCGGCGTACCGGACCAGTGGGAGGTTCAGCTCGATGAGGGTGTCCCGTACGTAGCCACGCTCGGGGCTGTTCTCGTCGAGTGCGGCGAGCCGCAGGAAGAGGGAGCGGGACAGGGTGCGGGTGTCGATGGCTTCGGAAGCCCCGGATACAGGCGGGCTGTGAAGCACGTCGGGCGCTGACGCGCTCTTGCTGAGCGTGAGCACCTTCGAGCTGCCCTGGACTGCGGACATGCCACCCCCTTGAGGTCGCGGACGGTCGCGGCGGGCGCTCCCGTCTGGAAGGAACGCAGCCTCCACCTGAATACCGGAAGCGGGACTGCGGCAAACGCGGTTCCAGCAGAATGTCACATGTCGGCAACACGCTGTAGTGACATGTCGACATGGATGGGGTGAATCGGTGCAGGAAAAGGGGGGTGTGTCGGGGAACTGACGTATTTCGGCGGGGAAGTGCCGAGAAAGGCACTCCACTCGTTCCGGTTACGCTTCGATCCTGTTTGCGGATCGGAGCCGCGCGAAGCTTCTGGCCAGCAGTCTTGACACATGCATCTGGGAAACGCCCAATTCCGCGCTGATCTGTGACTGCGTCAGATTGCTGTAATAGCGCAGCAGCAGGATCCGCTGCTCACGCTCCGGCAGCTGTACGAGCAGATGCCGTACGAGATCGCGGTGTTCGACGCCGTCGAGCTCCGGGTCCTCGTAGCCGAGCCGGTCGAGCAGGCCGGGCATCCCGTCGCCCTCCTGGGCCGCCTCCAGCGAGGTCGCGTGGTACGAGCGCCCCGCCTCGATGCAGGCGAGCACCTCGTCCTCACCGATGCGCAGGCGCTCGGCGATCTCGGCGGTGGTGGGGGTGCGCCCGAACGCCGTGGTGAGGTCCTCGGTCGCGCCGGTCACCTGCACCCACAACTCGTGGAGCCGGCGCGGCACGTGGACCGTGCGGACGTTGTCGCGGAAGTAGCGCTTGATCTCGCCGACGACGGTCGGCATCGCGAACGTCGGGAACTGCACGCCGCGCTCGGGGTCGAAGCGGTCGATCGCGTTGATGAGCCCGATCGTGCCGACCTGGACGACGTCCTCCATCGGCTCGTTGCGGCTGCGGAAGCGGGCCGCCGCGTACCGCACGAGCGGGATGTTGGCCTCGATGAGGGCGGCGCGCACCCTGGTGTGCTCGGGGGTCCCCGGCAGCAGGTCCTTGAGCTGGGCGAAGAGGACCTGGGTCAGCGCACGGGTATCGGCGCCCCGGTTCTTCGCGGGCGGTGCTTGAGGCGCTGTACTGGCCGGCACGGTCAACGCCACCTCTGTCTCTGTCAGCTCGTCCGTCAACTCATCCGTCAAAAGCGGTCATAGCATCACAAGACAGGTGCACTGTGTGCAAGCACCGCATAACTACGTGTTGAAGGGCAAGTTGGGGCATATGGCACAGAAAGGCCCTTCACCGTTCCGGTGAAGGGCCGCTTTGCCGTGCGATTCGCTCAGAACTCGTAGTCCGCGATCACCCACGTGGCGAACTCGCGCCACTGCGCGACACCCGCCTGGTGGGCCGGGTGCTCGATGTACCGCCCCAGCGCATCGGTGTCCTCGACCGCCGAGTTGATGGCGAAGTCGTAGGCGATGGGGCGGTCGGTGATGTTCCAGTCGCACTCCCAGAACGTCAGCTCCGGGATCTGCTCACCGAGTGCGCGGAAGGCCTTGACGCCCTCGACGACGCGAGGCTCGTCGCGCTGGACGCCCTCATTGAGCTTGAAGAGGACCAGATGGCGGATCACGGACACTCCTTGCAGACGCTGACGAGGTCGCTCAGTTCCCGCCGCCGTTGACGACCCAGGTCATGAAGTCGCCGATGCTCTGAGCGGCGGACGAGACGCCCTCGAAGCCTATCTGGACGTAGTCCGCGGCCTTGGCCGGGTCGGTGATGATCACGTAGAGGACGAACACGACGACGACGAAGAGACCTATCTTTTTCGTCTGCACCACGCTCTGGCCTCCCCATTGCCCGTATCCCGTGTGACCCCTGTGCCGGGCGTGAGTGTATCCCGGACATCTGTTCAGCCGGTTATCCGGTTTTCGGCGCCAACAGCCCGGCGGGCGGGGCGTTTTGCCCGATCGGTCTGCGTGCGGCCGGACATGGCGGGACATGCAGAACGCCCCTCTTCTCCGGTGACCCGGGGAAGAGGGGCGTTGTCAGCGGTAGCGGTGGGATTTGAACCCACGGTGACTTGCGCCACACTCGCTTTCGAGGCGAGCTCCTTCGGCCGCTCGGACACGCTACCGAGAGAGATCCTAGCCCAAGTTGGGCCGTGGTCTGAAATCCGTATCCGGGAGGCCCCTCCGGAGCGCTTTCCAGGGGCCCGGACACCCCCTAGCGGTCCCGGAAGAAGGAGGTGAGCTGCTGCGCGCACGCGTCGGCGAGTACGCCCTCGATCACTTCGGGGCGGTGGTTGAGGCGCCGGTCGCGGACGACGTCCCACAGGGACCCGGCCGCCCCGGCCTTCTCGTCGCGCGCCCCGTAGACGACCCGGTCGACCCGGGACTGCACGAGGGCGCCCGCGCACATCGTGCACGGCTCCAGGGTCACGACGAGCGTGCACCCCGTGAGCCGCCACTCCCCGAGCGCCGCGGCCGCCCGCCGGATCGCGAGCACCTCCGCGTGCGCGGTCGGGTCGCCGGTCGCCTCTCGCTCGTTGTGCCCCGAGGCGAGCACGGTCGTGCCGTCCGGGGCGAGCACGACGGCCCCGACGGGCACGTCACCGCCCTCGGCGGCCAGCCGCGCCTCCCGGACGGCGAGGCGCATGGCCTGCCGCCAGGGATCGCGTACGGGGTCCGGTGTCTGGTCTGCGGTGCTCACGGGCGGAATGTAGCCGACCGCGGCCGACACCGGCATCGTCGTGGAGAAATGGGCAGATGGTGGACGGGCGGGACCTATCGGACCGTTTCGAGGACCTCCGCCGCTCCCAGGACCTCGGCGATCTCGCTGAGGGCGTCGTTGGTGTCGAGGGCGAGGAGCTCCTTCTCGGAGACTCCCAGGTCGGCGAGGATCAGCCGGTCCCCGATCGGGCCCGGGGCCACGGCCTCGGCGGCAGGATCCGCCGCGTCGTCGTCCCCGGCCTCGTCCTCGTCGGCCGGGTCGGGCTCGCCGTCCTCGGTCCCGTCGAGATCCAGGGCGTCCAGCTCGTCCTGGTCGGGATCCTTTCCGAGCAGTTCGTCGGTGAGCAGGATCTCGCCGTACGAACTCCGGGCGGCCGCGGCCGCGTCGGAGACGTAGATGCGAGGGTCCTCCTCGCCGTCCACACGGACGACGCCGAACCAGGCGTCCTCCTGTTCGATGAAGACGAGCACTGTGTCGTCCTCGGCACCGGCCGAGGCTTCACGGGCCAGGTCGGTCAGATCCGACAGGGCCTCCACGTCGTCGAGCTCTGTATCGCTCGCTTCCCACCCGTCTTCGGTGCGCGCGAGCAGTGCGGCGAAGTACACCGTGACTCTCCCACTGGTCTCAGGTGTGCCGGTTGGGGTTCCCCCGGCGGACTCGGGAGGCGGGGTGTGCAGTTCCGAGCCCCGCCCAATCGGAATCGTGGCAGAAACCATCGCTTCAGGAGAGGTCTTCCGCCCGCTGTGTTCGCGCGGCGTCACCAGCGGAACGTGCGCATGCGCATCTGCTGCCGCATTCGTGCCGCCCTGGCACGGCGTGGCCGGACCCGGTCGCGCAGCCCCCGCGCCTGCGCGAGTTCCCCCAGGAACTGGGCTCGGCGCCGTCTGCGCCCGTCCTCGGCGCCCTCCGGCTCCGGGTCCTGTCCCCGGTCGTGCCGGGCCTGATCCGGCATAGACGCACCACCCCGGCCGGTCCTTCCGACTTTCGCTCCGATGGCGGGTTTGATGCCAGCACGAGGGCGTCCCGGGCCCGGTTACTGTTGAGGACATGCGCATTCACGTCGTCGACCACCCGCTGGTGGCGCACAAACTCACCACGCTGCGCGACAAGCGCACCGACTCCCCGACCTTCCGGCGCCTCGCCGACGAGCTGGTCACCCTGCTCGCGTACGAGGCCACCAGGGATGTGCGCACCGAGCTGGTCGACATCGAGACCCCCGTCTCGGGCACGACCGGCGTGAAGCTCTCGCACCCGCGGCCCCTGGTCGTGCCGATCCTGCGCGCCGGTCTCGGCATGCTCGACGGCATGGTGCGGCTGCTGCCGACCGCGGAGGTGGGCTTCCTCGGCATGGTGCGCGACGAGGAGACGCTCCAGGCGTCCACGTACGCGACGCGCATGCCCGACGACCTCTCCGGGCGGCAGGTCTACGTCCTCGACCCGATGCTGGCCACCGGCGGCACGCTCGTCGCGGCGATCCAGGAGCTGATCAAGCGCGGCGCGGACGACGTGACGGCCGTGGTGCTGCTCGCCGCCCCCGAGGGCGTGGAGATCATGGAGCGCGAGCTCGCCGGTACGCCGGTGACGGTCGTGACGGCCTCGGTCGACGAGCGGCTCAACGAGAACGGGTACATCGTCCCGGGCCTCGGCGACGCGGGCGACCGGATGTACGGGGCGGCCGAGTAGCCACCCCGTAAGGGATCTCGTTAGTTCAGTTCAGTTCAGCAGTGCTTCTTCGACGTGGCGGACGTCGGTGAGGACTTGGCCAGCGCGGCCAGGGCCTTGTCGGCGTCCGCCTTCGTCGTGAGCTGCTTGAACGCGGTGCCGATGATCAGGTCGACCTCGGCCGGCTTGGCGCGGGTGTCGGTCTTCAGCTCGGCGCCGGCGAGCTGCGTGCCGAGGACCGGCAGCGCCGCGTCGGTGGCGGCCCTGGCGCCGAGCAGCAGCCCGGGGCCCTTGACCTTCTTGTCGTACGCCTTCGGCGCGTTGCCCACGTCGCCGATGGCGAAGCCACGTTTCTTCAGCTCGTCCGCCGTCTGTTTGGCGAGGCCGCTGCGGGGCGTGGCGTTGAGGACGTTGACCGTGACCTGGCCGGGCTTCGGCAGGATCTTCGGGCTCGCCGAGGGCGACGCCGAGGTCTTCGTCCGGCAGTCGCCGGTGGTTCCCGCGGCCGAGGCCTTGTCACCGCCGCCGGTGAAGACGTCGATCAGCTGCAGAGTGCCCCAGCCGATCAGGCCGACCGCCACGACGGAGGCGACGACGGCGAGCACGATCCTGCTGCGCCCGCGGCTCCGGCGCATACGCGGGTATTTGTCTCCCGTGATGCGGTACTTGCCGCCCATGCCGGGGGGAGTGAGCATGCTCATGGGCGCAGCGTAATGCGCCCCGGCGGTGATTCCTACTAAATGATCATTGGCCCACGCCGGGGACTACCCGAAAGGGTCAACGCGGGCGCGCGGCCCGCGGCTCAGCCCAGCTCGAGGACGCGGGCGTGCAGCACCTGGCGCTGCTGGAGCGCGGCGCGCACGGCGCGGTGCAGACCGTCCTCGAGGTACAGGTCGCCCTGCCACTTCACGACGTGCGCGAAGAGGTCGCCGTAGAACGTCGAGTCCTCGGCGAGGAGCGTCTCGAGGTCGAGCTGGCCCTTGGTCGTCACGAGCTGATCGAGGCGGACCGGGCGCGGCGCGACGTCCGCCCACTGCCGGGTGCTTTCCCGGCCGTGGTCGGGGTACGGCCGGCCGTTTCCGATGCGCTTGAAGATCACACGGAAAGCCTACCGGGCCCGGCTCTCCGGGCGCAGCCATGGAGACGGAGTGCGACTCTGGGAAATGACGCCCTAAACATGGGCAAACCGGGAACACTCAATCCGGGGACAGGGGCCAGAAATGAGTGACAGTGAGCCGATCCCGGCTGGGCCGGCGAATGCGAAGCCTTCATCAGGGGTAGACGCGGGCGCCGGGTTGACGCCCGGAACCGCCGCTTCCTCAGCCCCGGGCGGGACAGGTGAGGGTTTTTCCGCCGGGACCACTGCCCCCGAGCCCGTCACCACGGCCCCCGCTCTCCCCGCCCCCGCTCTGGAGATCGCCGCCGGGTACGCCTTCGCCGGGCCCGCCCTCGATCTCGGTGCGCTCGTGTGGGACGGGCAGTGTCTGCCGGACGCGCAGATCCGGATTCCGCTGGGGATGCTCAACCGGCACGGCCTCGTCGCGGGCGCCACCGGCACCGGCAAGACCAAGACGCTCCAGCTCATCGCCGAGCAGCTGGCCGCGCAGGGCGTCCCCGTCTTCCTCGCCGACATCAAGGGCGACGTCTCCGGCGTCTCGGCCCCGGGCGAGCCGGGCCACAGGGTGACGCAGCGGGCGGCCGAGGTCGGTCAGGAGTGGCGGGCGACCGGCTGTCCGAGCGAGTTCTACGCGCTCGGCGGCATCGGCCCCGGCATCCCCCTGCGGGCCACCATCACCGCCTTCGGCCCGGTCCTGCTCTCCAAGTGCCTCCAGCTCAACCAGACGCAGGAGCAGTCGCTCCGCCTGATCTTCCATTACGCGGACCAGAAGGGCCTCGAACTCGTCGACCTCAAGGACCTGCGCGCGGTCGTCACGTTCCTCACCTCCGACGAGGGCAGGCAGGAGCTGAAGACCATCGGCGGGCTCTCCACCACGACGGCGGGGGTGATCCTGCGCGCCCTGACCGCGTTCGAGCAGCAGGGCATGGGCGACTTCTTCGGCGAACCCGAGTTCGACAGCAGCGAGCTGCTGCGCACGGCCCCGGACGGCCGCGGCCTGGTCTCCGTACTCGAACTGCCCGCCGTGCAGGACAAGCCGCATCTCTTCTCGACGTTCCTGATGTGGCTGCTCGCCGATCTTTTCCAGGACCTTCCCGAGGTCGGCGATGTGGAGAAGCCGAAGCTGGTCTTCTTCTTCGACGAGGCGCATCTGCTCTTCAGCGGCGCGTCGAAGGCGTTCCTGGAGGCGATCACGCAGACCGTGCGGCTGATCCGGTCCAAGGGCGTGGGCGTGTTCTTTGTGACGCAGACGCCGAAAGACGTGCCGCCCGACGTCCTCGCCCAGCTCGGCAACCGGGTCCAGCACGCGCTGCGCGCCTTCACGCCCGACGACCAGAAGGCGCTGAAGTCGACGGTCAGGACGTTCCCCCACTCCGCGTACGACCTCGAGGAGCTGCTGACCTCGCTCGGTACGGGTGAGGCCGTGGTCACCGTGCTGAGCGAGAAGGGTGCGCCGACGCCGGTCGCCGCGACCCGGCTGCGGGCGCCCGAGTCGCTGATGGGGCCCGTCGACGCGGCCGCGCTCGACAAGGCCGTGAAGGAGTCGGTCCTGTACTCGCGCTACGCGAACGCCGTCGACCGTGAGTCCGCGTACGAGAAGCTGACGGCCCAGGAGGCCGCGACGCAGGCGCGCAAGGACGCCGAGGCGCAGGCCGCTCAGGCGGAGAAGGCGGAGAAGGCGGCGGCGCGGGGTTCTGGGGGGCGTGGGAAGCCCAAGGAGGACGCGTCGGTCGTGGAACAGGTGGTGGGCAGCGGGATCTTCAAGTCGCTTGCCCGGTCGGTCGGTACGCAGTTGGGGCGGGAGATCTCGCGGTCGCTGTTCGGGACGCGGCGGAGGTAACCGGCTC
Organism: Streptomyces sp. DS1-CR2; assembly: GCF_055760475.1. NCBI lineage: Bacteria > Bacillati > Actinomycetota > Actinomycetes > Kitasatosporales > Streptomycetaceae > Streptomyces > Streptomyces sp. DS1-CR2. Next base: position 4,407,694 of record NZ_CM147085.1, on the reverse strand, counting down.
GGTGGTGGTCCCGGTCCCGCGGGTGCGGGGCCGGGACCTTTGTTGTGCGGGCGGCTCAGGTGCGGTCCTGCGGGTCCGTGTCCTGTGCCTTGTCGTCGGTCGGGGGCGTGGGCTTCGGGGTCTCGCGTGCGGGGCGGGCGCGGCGTACGGCGCGACCGTCGCGTACCGCTTCGGCGCGCAGGAGGGCGCGCAGGACCGCGTAAGGGTCGATGGGCATGAGGGTGTCGTCCTTGTCGTGCGTGGGGGGTGTGCAGGCTCGGTCCGCCGGGAGGGCGGAGCCGGACTGTCAGCAGCGCAGGACGACGCAGCGCAGGGTGTTCAGGGAGTTGAGGGTGGCGCGGGGCGCACGGGGGCGCGCGGGTGGCGCGGAGGGGCGCGCGCGGGGCACGGGGGTGGCGCGTTCAACGGGGGGACGCGCCGCGTGCCCCGTCGGCAGGCGCAGCGCAGTGTCGGGGGCGTCCTGGTGGAGCTCGCCGGGTTCGGTGGAGGAGGAGGAAGCGGCGTGCGCGGGCGCGGCCTCGTCGCACGGGACCGTGGACGCGAACGCCGCGCCGAGCAGGGTGAGGAGGACGAGCAACGTCCGGGCCCACGCGGGCCGTCGCGCGGTGCGGCGGCCCGCGCCCGCTGGGGAGGCGCGCGTGCTCATGGAGGTAAATGTCCCCGGGTGGCGCCCCGAAGACGATCAACGCAGACGAGATCCGCCCTCATGGGCTACGGGACGCGGCGTGTGCTGACGCGCGGAGGGACCTTCTTCGGGTCCTACTTCCCCGCGGCCTTGGCCGCCTTCGCCGCCGCCTTCATCTCCTGCTTGTGCGCCCGCACCTTCGTGAGCGACTCGGGTCCCGTGATGTCGGCGACCGACCGGAAGGACTTCGCCTCGCCGTACGCACCCGCGGCCTCGCGCCAGCCCTTGGGGCGCACCCCGAGCTGCTTGCCGAGCAGGGCCAGGAAGATCTGGGCCTTCTGCGTGCCGAAGCCGGGCAGGTCGCCCAGGCGCTTGAGGAGTTCCCTGCCGTCCTTGACGCCTGCCCAGACGGCGCTCGCGTCCCCGTCGTAGTGCTCGACGAGGTACCGGCACAGCTGCTGGATCCGCTGGGCCATCGAGCCGGGGTAGCGGTGCACGGCCGGTTTGGCGGACAGCAGCTCGGCGAAGGCCTCGGGGTTGTAAGAGGCGATCTCGTGCGCGTCGAGATCGTCGGCGCCCAGGCGCTGGGCGATCGTGTGCGGGCCCGCGAACGCCCACTCCATCGGTACCTGCTGGTCGAGCAGCATGCCGACGAGCGCGGCCAGGGGGCTGCGGCCGAGGAGCGCGTCGGCGTCCGGCTCCTGGGCGAGGTGAAGAGTGACGTCCATGTGTCGATGATCGCGCGGCGCGGGCCGGGGCGCAGCTCACCACGCACCACGCCCACCTCGTCCGCCTCAACGGCCAACCCGTCGCGCTCTTCCAGACGTACGAGCCCGAGGCCGACCGGGTCAGCGAGTGCTACGAGGTCGAGGACGGCGACATCGGCGTGCACTTCCTGATCGCCCCGGCCACGGACGGCGCCGTCCGCGGCTTCACCGGAGCGCTCATGACCGTCCTCATCGCGTACGCGCTCGAAGGGCACGGCAAGCGGCGGATCGTGGTCGAGCCCGACGCGCGCAACGCGAAGGCGGTCGCGCTACTGGAACGCGCGGGCTTCGAACTCGGCCCCGAGATCGTGCTCCCGGAGATCGACCTGCCGGAGGTGTTCCTCCCTCAGAAGCGCGCCCGGATCGCGTTCCTCAAGCGCTGACGGCCCGCGGGCTCAGCCTCGTACGAGCATGATCACCGAGGCGGTGACGCCGACCACGACGATCACCGTGCGCAGGACCGCCGGGGGCAGCCTGCGGCCGAACTTCGCGCCGGTCAGGCCGCCCAGCGTGGAGCCGACGGCGATCACCGCGGCCGCCACCCAGTCGACGTCGGCGACGGCGATGAAGACCACCGCCGCGACCCCGTTCACGATCGAGGCCAGGACGTTCTTCGCCGCGTTGAGGCGCTGGAGGTCGTCGTGGACGAAGCTGCCGAACATGCCCATGAGCAGCACGCCCTGCGCGGCGCCGAAGTAGCCGCCGTAGACACCCGTCCCGAGCACCCCGAACCACATCGGGACGCCGCCGTCGGCGCGCGTGGCCGTGGCCTGGCGCTTCTTCGACCAGCGGCTGAGCCGGGGCTGGAGCGCGACGAGGACGCAGGCGGCCAGGATGAGCACGGGCACCACCGCCGTGAACGCGTCGGCGGGCAGCTTCAGCAGGAGCAGCGCGCCCGTCAGCCCGCCGATCAGCGAGGCCGTGCCGAAGCGGAGCAGCCGTTTGCGCTGCCCTTTCAGCTCGCGCCGGTAGCCGTACGCGGCGCTGAGCACGCCCGGCACGAGGCCGATGTTGTTCGACACGTTGGCGAGCACCGGCGGATAGCCGAACGCGAGGAGCGTGGGGAAGGTGATGAGCGTTCCGGAGCCGACCACCGCGTTGATCGCGCCGGCGGCGACACCGGCCGCTCCGACGGCCACTGCTTCAAGTGCATCCACATCCGAGATCGTTTCGGAGCCCGACACCCAAGTCAATCCTCGTAATTTCTTGAGAACTTCCAAGGTCTGGCTTGGAAGGGGCCGGATGGCTACGTTGGCGCGGTGACCCTCGACGATCTCCGTGTCTACGTCGCCGTGTGCGCGGCGGGCAGCCTCAGCGCCGTCGCCCGCGACCTCGACTGCACGCAGTCGGCGGTGAGCCAGCACATCCGCCGCCTCGAACGGGAGGTGGGCGTCAGCCTCCTCGAACGGCACGCCCGCGGTGTCCTGCCGACCGCCGCAGGGCGCATCCTGCAGACCGCGGCCGCCGAGGGCATCGGCGGCATCGATGTCGCGCTGCGCCGCCTGCGCGACCTGGCCCGCGGCGAGAGCGGCGCGGTGCGCGTCACCACGGGCGCGACGACCGTGCGCCACTTCATGTCCGGGGCCATCGTCGGCTTCCGGCGCCGCCACCCCCAGGCGAGCCTGGAATTCCAGACGGTCAGCTCCAGCCACAGTGCCTACGAGGCGCTTGCCGCGCACGACCTCGACCTCGCGTGGGTCACCATCGGCACGCCGGAACGCGGCGTCGAGCAGCGCCCCGTCGTCGAACTCCCCTGGGTCCTCGCGGTGCGCCCCGACGACCCGCTGGCCGGCCGGACCCGGATCGGCCCCGATGACCTGGCCGCCGCCCAGCTCATCAGGCCCCCCGAACAGTCCACGTCGCGCTCCCACCTCGACCGGCACTTCACCGGGCTCGGGATCGTCAGGCCGGCCGGGTCGGACGCGGGCGTCGCCGACTGGGCCACCGCCGTGCACCTCGCCGAACTGGGCCTCGGCCACGCGCTCGTCCCCGAACTGCCCGGCTGGCGCGAGGGCGACCGCGCGGGCGGCCCGGTCCTCGTTCCCGTACCGGACCTGCCGCCGCTCGCGGTCGGCTGGGCGGTCCGGCGCTGGTCCACGCTGACCCCACTGGCGAGAGCCTTCGCGGACCTGGTGGCGGAGCACTGCGGGAGGTAGGGGCTTCACGTGGTGGTGGCGGGGGTCCGGGACCGGGGAGACGTCTCGTGCCTGTGGCGGGGGACGGGTCCCCGGGGGACGCTGGAAGCATGACCACGACGTACGACCTGAACGCTCTCGCCGACAAGCACGTCGCCGCAGCCCGGATCTCCCCCCACGGCCGCAGCGCGCACCTCCTGCTCCGCGAGGAGACCCTCCGGCAAAGCGTGATCGCCCTGACGGCGGGCGAAGTTCTGGAGGAGCACAACGCGCCGCCCGCCGCGACGCTCCAGGTGCTGCGGGGCGAGGTCGTGCTGACGGCGGCCTCGGGCGACGTGACGCTCACGAAGGGCCGGCTCCACGCGCTCCCGCAGGAACGGCACGGGCTGCGCGCGGTCACGGACGCGGCGGTGCTCCTTACGGCGGTCAACGACTGAGGGGCGCCCGCCGCCCCCGGACGCTTCGGCCGGCGCCGAACAGTTCCGCGCCTAGCGTGCGCCGCATGACACAGCGATACCGGTTCAACCGGTACGAGGACATGCGCCGGGCGCCGGCGGACCCCTGCCTCGTTCCGGTCCCGGTCCCGGCCGTCGCGCCCACAGCGCCCGAAGGGACGACCCCCCGATGAACCAGTCCGCCCGCGAAGCCTTCAAAGCCCTGCACCACGACCCTGGCGGCCCCCTCCTCCTCCCCAACGCCTGGGACCACGCCTCCGCCGCCGCCCTCGCCGGGCAGGGGTTCACCGCGATCGGTACGACGAGCCTGGGGGTGGCCGCCGCGGCCGGGCTGCCCGACGGCGCAGCGGCCACCCGCGAGGAGACCCTGCGCCTGGCCCGCCGCCTGGGCGGGGGCGCGTTCCTGCTGTCCGTGGACGCGGAGGGCGGGTTCGGCGACGACCCGGCCGAGGTCGCCGGCCTCGCCCGTGAGCTGGCGCGGGCGGGCGCGGTGGGGATCAATCTGGAGGACGGCAGGGCCGACGGCACCCTCACCCCCGCCCCCGTCCACGCGGCGAAGATCGCCGCGGTCAAGGCCGCCGTACCGGACCTGTTCGTCAACGCCCGCACGGACACGTACTGGCTCCCGGACCCGCGGACCGCGCCGGAGCCGGAGACCCGCCGCCGGCTCGACGCCTACCGGCAGGCGGGCGCCGACGGGGTCTTCGTGCCGGGCCTGACCGACCCGGCCGCGATCACCGCACTGGTGGCGCACCTGAGCCCGTCCCGCATCCCCCTCAACATCCTCTACTCCCCCACCGGCCCCACCGTCCCCGAGCTCGCCGCCCTGGGCGTCCGCCGCGTCAGCCTCGGCTCACTCCTGTTCCGCGCGGCCCTGGGCGCCGCGGTCACGGCGGCGCTCGACGTACGGGCGGGCCGGGACGTGGCCCCCGAGACACCGACGTACGGCGAGGTCCAGGAGCTGAGCGGCGGTTCGGACGCCACGCAAATATGATGAAGCCGGGGTTTTCCGTATCCGGAGCGGTCCATGACGCAGCGTCGTCCCAGCCAGCCCGAGAGCGCCGACGACCTGCTGACCAGGCTCGGCCGCCTTGCCGCACAGGCACGCGCCGGGGCGGAACTCCAGCACGCCCGGGTCGAACTGGCGGAAGCCCTCCAGCGCGAAATGCTCCCCGCCTCACTGCCCGCCCTGCCGGGACTGCGGACCGCCGCTTGCTACTCGCCGGCCCGCCACGGCCTGGACATCGGCGGGGACTGGTACGACGGGTTCGCCACCCCTGACGGCGCCCTCGGGTTCTCCATCGGGGACGTCCAGGGCCACGACGTCGAGGCCGCCGCCTTCATGGGGCAGATCCGCATCGCCCTGCGCGCCGTGGCCGCCTTCGCCCCGGACCCGGGCGAGGCGCTCGCCCAGGCCAACGACCTGCTGCTGTCGATGCGCCACGAACTCTTCGCCACCTGCAGCTTCCTCCGCTTCGACCCGACGACCTGGGTCCTCGAGTCCGCCCGGGCGGGCCACGTCCCCGCCATCTGGGCCACGGTCGACGGCCGGTACGGCGTCTCGGAGGACGAGGGCGGGCTGCCGCTCGGCATGCTGCCCGGGTCCAAGTACCCGGTCACCCGGCACCGCCTCTCGACGGCGGGGGTGTACGTCCTGGTCACCGACGGCGTGGTCGAAGGGCCCTCGTTCCCGATCGAGGCGGGCCTGGAGCGGGTGGCCCGGGTCGTCGCGGCCGGGGCAGGCGCCGACGCCGCGGAACTTGCCGCCGCGGTGATGGAGGTCGCCGACTGCACCGGCCACCAGGACGACTCCGCGGTACTCGTCCTGTGCCACGGCCCGCCACCCGTCCTGCCCGGGTGACAGCGGGTCCCCAGCAGCGCGTGTCACGCACCGCCACAGGACGGGAGTGATTATGTGATCCAGTGGTACGCACCGAGGAACTCCGACGCCTCTCCGAGGCCCTGCTGAGGATCCTCGCCGTCGCCGCCGCCTACTACGCGACCGGACGGCTCGGCATGTGGCAGCGGATCGCCCTCGAAGGCGCGGTCGTCACCCCGCTCTGGCTCCCGACGGGCGTCGCCGTCACCTGCCTGCTCTGGATGGGCCTGCGGATCTGGCCGGGCATCGCGCTCGGCGCCTTCTTCCTCATCGACTCGATCAACCCGTTCCGCCTGTCCGACCTCGCGATCGTCGCCGCGAACACCCTCGCCCCGATGTGCGCCTGCGTGCTGCTGCGCAAGGTGGGCTTCCGCCTCGCGCTGGACCGGCTGCGGGACGGGGTCGCCCTGGTCTTCCTGGGCGGACTGCTGCCGATACTGCTGAGCGCCACCGTGGGCACGTGCGTGCTGGTGCTCAGCGGCAGTCTGCAGTGGAGCGCGTTCTGGCCGGTGTGGGCGGCGTGGTGGGCCGGCGACACCATGGGCGTACTCGTCGGCACCCCGCTGCTGATCACGCTGAGCAGGGCCCGGCCCCCCTGGAACACCCGCCGGTGGCCGGAGGCAGTAGCCCTGCTGGTCACCGCGGCCGTCATCACACCCCTGGCCACGAGAAGCCCGCTCGCCCTGCTCTTCCTCGTCTTCCCGCTGCTCACGTGGGCGGCGCTGCGCTTCCAGCTCGCGGGAGCGGCGCCGTGCGTGCTGTTGGTGTCCGTACTGGGGATCTCCGCGGCCACCGACCGCGCCGGCCCGTTCGCCGACCACACCCTCTTCGAGGTCATGTTCAACCTCCAGGCACTCAACGGCTCGGCCGCGCTCACCGGCCTCCTGCTCGCGGCGATCGTCACCGAACAGAAGAGCATCCGCCGGAAGATCGAACAGGCGGTCAGGGACCTGACAGAAGTGGTGGGACACCTGGCGCCGCGGAGGGACGAATGACGGACGTGCGTCGTCCCTGTCAGCTGCGGTCGGCCGGGCCGGACGCGTCTTCGGGGATCCGCCGGTGGTTCTTGCGGCTCCGTCTGCCGACACCCGGCATGGGATCGCTGAAGGTGTGCGTGGCGACGCGTGCGTCGTGCCGGGCGTTGATCCGGTGGATCAGGCGCATCCCCATGAGGGTCACGAGGACGATGGCGCCGATGAGGATGATCGCCTCCATGGCCGTCACCTCCCGCTTTCCACTGCTTTAACCCTAACTCCGGCCGCGGCAGCCCGCGGCCCGCCGTGACGAGCGTGGGCGCGGCCACCGGGGTTACCGTAAAGCTACGACGGCATCGCGCCGGTCGACGCATCCCCCCGACATCGGCACGGGCCGCTCGGTGGGCGTCGGCCGTACGACCGAGGCGGGCGAACCACCATGGCTGAATCCGACACCCCCCACCAGCCCCCAGTGCTTCTGCCGGACGCCCCCCATCAGGAGGCGGAACCCGCAACGGCCCTGCTGAGGCTGGAGACCACCCAGTCCCGCGAAGGCCTCCTGGACGGCGCGTGGTGGCCCCGGTCCCATGACATCACGGCCGAACTGCCCGCCCTGGTCGCGGAGCTGACCTCGCACCTCGGCCCCATCACGCGCGTCGGCCTCGACTCCGCCGCCTGGGAAGAGCTGCCGACGCGCCTGATCATCGACGACCGGGTCGTGCATCTCGACGCCCACGAGGTCGGGGACGGCACCGCCCTCGTCACCCGCGGCGACGAGGAACTCTTCGTCCTCCTGGTCGTGCCTCCCGAATCGGAGCCCGAAGCGGCCCGCGCCGCGATGGCCCGCGCCGCACTCCCCGAACTCCCCGACAACATCACCGAGGCCGCACAACTCATCGTCGCCAACCCGGACGAACCCTGAGCCGGGAAACGACGCGCGCGCTCCGGTCAGGGGCGGCGGCCCGCAAGGACGCAGAACTCGTTCCCCTCCGGGTCGGCAAGGGGGACCCAGCTCACATCGCCCTGCCCGACGTCGACGTGCCGGGCACCCAGGTCGAGCAGGCGACGGACCTCTTCGTCCTGCTCCCTGTCAGTCGGGTTGACGTCGATGTGGAGCCTGTTCTTGACGGCCTTGCCCTCGGGCACGCGCGCGAAGGTGAGCGCCGGTGGCACCGGGCCGGGGCGGTCCTTGCCCTCGGGCACCTCGGGGGAGCCGATGATGACAAGCCCGTCCTCCTGGTCGTGCACCTCGTAGCCGAGGACGGAACACCAGAACCGGGCGAGAGTGTCGGGATCGGCACAGTCGATCGCAAGCTCGGTGAACTTACTGGCCATGTGAGGACCTCCCAGTCGAGTAGCCGCTACGCAACCACAGAACAACCACAGAACGTCGAAGGGCCCCACCGCACTGCAACCACCGCTGACCTACTTGCCGCGCTCCGGGCCGTACCACTGGAGAGGTTGCCCGGTGACTGCGGCGATGCACTCGAAGTCGTGATCACGATGGAGCAGGGTGAGCCTTTGCAGTTCAGCCGTCGCGGCGACGACGAGGTCGACCGCCCCCGCACTTCGGTGCCTCCCCTGCTTGGTGAGCACTTCCTGGACTTGCCAAGCGCGGTCGTAGGCGCGGTCGTAGGCGCGAACCCAGCCGAAGATCAGTTGCATCTCCTCGATGGCGCGCGTCCGGTCGGCAGCCGACCGGACGCGCATGTACCGCCGCTGGGGTCGTCGCGCCGAGCAGCTCCGCGAGACTGTCCCGGGTCGCCCGGGCTCCCAGGGCTGCCAGGGCCTCGGTAGCCTGCAAGCACGGCAGTGTGAGTCGTGGCAGGGCGAGCGCCACGGACCCCGGGCGTTGGAGACGGTCTGCCAGTTCCCCCATCGAACGAGGTTCCGGGGAGGAGGCGGCGTCCTTGCGTGTGGAGAGCACGCGTGCCAGGCGGGAACCGTCGAGTTCGCTCAGCCATGTCGCAAGCGTCGATCGGGACTTCATGCGGGGTACACCTCGCCAGACCAGGAACATCACGGGCGGGCCGAAGACGGTTCGGCGCAGACCTCAACGATGGCGCAGTTACATGATCTGCGGATGCCGCACGGAGATTGGTACGCAGGGGAATCCCGAGCCGCTTCCCGGGCCGCCGCGGTTCATGTCCGACAAGACGAGCCAAGCGGCAGCACAAGATCCAGTTACCCGTTGGCCGAAATGCTCAGAAACTGCAACCACGCACGGCGAAGGGCCCCGCTGCGAACAGCAGGGCCCTTCGACATCGTGCCCGGTGAGGCACTGGCGGAGGATACGAGATTCGAACTCGTGAGGGGTTGCCCCCAACACGCTTTCCAACTGTGCGCGTGGCCGTTCAGGGGGGTTCGGCGAGGTTCGCGGGGCAGCTCAGACGGGGTACGCGTACGGCGGTGAACGGTGGCGGCCGTCAGTGCACTGGACAAAGACACGGACAACGAGCAGCGCGGAGAGAGAGCCCGTCTCACAGCTCCGAGGCTGTCCGACCGCCTCGTCGACCGCGCAACGCTGGCCGTACGTTGGCGGGCCGGACGCCTTGATGACGTTGCCGGCCGCGGCGGTAGGCGTGGATGTCACCCGCTCACGTCAAGGTCACGTCCACGGACGTGATGTACGGCGGGGTCAAGAACGCGGCGAAGCGGGTGGGTGACGGTGTCTCCAGGGCTGCACGGCGGTGTTCAGCCTGTGCAGCCCAGGACACTTCCGGGCGGAGCACAGTTGTCCGAGGTGTTGTGACGAACCACGGACTGGTCGAGGATCACGGTGCCGCCGGCTTTGTAGATGCCGCCGCCGCTGCCGGGGCCGCCCGTCGCGGTATTGCGTAGCACCGTGGAGCGGTTCACCGTCAGCGTGCCTCTGTTCCAGATGCCGCCACCGAAGCGGGCGGTGTTGCTGTACACCGTGGAGCGGGAGACCGTTACCTCGCCCAGGTTGTTGACGATGCCGCCGCCGTCACTCACTCTCGCGGTGTTGTGGTGCACGGCCGAGTCGATCACCGTGACCGTTTGGCCGGCGAGATAGTTGAAGATGCCTCCGCCGTTGTCTCCGGAGTTGCGGAACACACTGGAGCCACGCACCGTCAGGTATCCGTTGTTGTTGATGCCGCCGCCAGCGCCCAGTGAGTAGTTGTCCCTCACCGTGGAGCCGATCACCGTCAGCGTACCTAGATTGTGGATGCCGCCACCCGCGCCTGATGGTGCCGTGTTGTCTCTCACCGTGGAGCCGATCATCGTCAGCCTGCCTTGGTTGTTGACGCCGCCGCCGGAGGACGCAGCGCTGCCATGGGTGAGGATCAGGCGGTCCAGGTGAACCTGGGCTCCGCTGCCGACCGTGACGGTGGAGCCTGCCTGGTTGCCGTCGAGCACCGCCCGACCGATGCCCCTCAGGGTCAGGTCCTTGCCGATGGTGAAGGGGCCTGTGCAGGTCCCGCTCACCAGCAGGGTGTCTCCCGGCGAAGCGGCGGTGATGGCGGGTTGCAGGGCATTGGGGTTGGCGTTGCAGCTCACCACAGTTCCCTGGGCAGCCGCGGCTGGGACCACTCCGGTCATGCTGGCTGCCCCTGCCGCCACCGCTACCGTCGCCAGCCGCACCCAGCGGCGCCGCAGGATCTTGCCTACTTCGATGCGCATTTGGCTTCTCCTGGCCTTTCATCACGCATGTCCGGAAAAGGGGTACGCCCTCACCTCGTTCTCTCAGCGCGGCGTGAGCACCCCGTGATCGCATATGTGCTGCCCCGGCCAGGCAGCGCAGCATCGGGGGCGATCACCCTGCCCTCCGAATAGTCCAACAAACGCACCTATTTGGACTGCACGAACCATGCGGGCTCGACCGAGGAGCCGGACACGTCTTCCTCCGGTCGCACGCCATCCCTGGTTCACGGGAACCCTCAGATCTCAACTCGGGAACCCTGTCGGGCGCGATCCGCGTTTCAGCAGGTCGGTGAATCCAGTCGGCTCCCGGGGTCGGGCAAGACGCGGGCACTGGAGATCGTGGAAACGCTCGTGCCGCAGCCCATGACCGCCGTCAACGCCTCCGCCGCCGCTCTGTTCCGCAGCGTCTCCAGCGGGAACGGCAAGCCGACGATCCTGTTCGACGAGATCGACACGGTCTTCGGCCCCAAGGCCGGGGACAACGAGGAGTTGCGCGGCTTCCTCAACGCCGGACACCGCCGCACCGGCGTCACCTACCGGTGCATTGGCGACGGCGGACAACAGACCGTGCAGGCATTCCCCTCGTACTGCGCGGTCGCCGTTGCGGGTCTCGGCTCTCTGCCGGACACGATCCTGAGCCGTTCCGTCATCATCCGAATGCGCCGCCGGGCAAGGAACGAGAAGGTGGAGCCCTTCCGCGCCCGTGTCCACGAGGCCGAGGGCCACAAGCTCCGCGACCGGCTCGTTGCATGGGCCGAGCACGCCCGTGGCTTTGTCATGGGAGCCTGGCCGGACATGCCCGACGGAGTCTCCGACCGGCCGGCCGACGTGTGGGAGCCGCTGCTCGCCATTGCTGACGCTGTGGGCGGCCACTGGCCCGAGCGTGCCCGCGCCGCGTGCGTGGCCCTCGTGACCGCCTCCCGCGCTAACGACAAGGGCAGCATCGGCGTCCGGCTGCTGACCGACCTGCGCGACCACGTCATGAGCGGCATCGACCGTCTGCCGACCGTCGCCATCCTGGATCGGCTCAACTCCATGGACGACGCACCGTGGGCCGACCTGAACGGAAGGCCCCTCGACAATCGGCGCTTGTCCAAGATGCTCGCCGACTACATGACGGCGGACAACGAGCCCATCGCGTCCCGCAACATCAAGGCCGGCGCGAGCGTCCTCAAGGGCTATTACGCCGCTGATCTTCACGACGCGTGGCAGCGCTACTGCCCCCCACCCCCGGAAAGTCCGCTACCTCCGCTACCGGGCACCGAAAACATGGTCTGACCTGCGTCAACGCGGTAGCGGCAAGCCGTCGCACTTGCCGCTACCTATCCGCTACCGCTACCCCGTCCGCTACCCCCGACAGGCCGTCTGACCTGCGAGGTAGCGGCGGTAGCGGAAGTAGCGGACTTCCAGAGGGGCCCCGGAGGGGCCGACCACGAAGGGACGTTCATGAGCACCGGACTGACCTCCGTTGTCGACAACACCCTGGTTCTGCTCACCGTTGAGGAGGCGGCCCGCCGCCTGAGCATCGGGCGCACGACCTGTTACGCGCTTATCCGTACCGGTGAGCTGGAGTCCGTCCCCGTCGGCAGCCTGCGTCGCATTCCTGCCGACGCTCCCGCCGCGTACGTCGCACGTCGACGTGCTGCGCAGTGCGCGGCCTGATCTCAGCACTTCCGGAGCGCCGCCCACCTACGGGCGGCGCTCCGGCCTTGATTGCCCGCACTGGCCAGAGGACTTACCCATGACCGAAGAGAAGAAGCGCACTCGCCGCGCGAACGGTGAATCGGCCATCTACCTCGGCAAAGACGAACGTTGGCACGCCCGCGTACCCATGGGCTACAAGGACGATGGAACGCCCTATCGCCGCCACCTGACCCGTCCGACGCGCAAGGAACTCGTGGACGAAGTCCGGCGCCTGGAAAAGCAGCGGGACGAGGGTTCGGCCCGCCAGCCTGGCAAGCCCTGGACGGTGGCGAAATGGTTGGAGCACTGGGTGGAGAACATCGCCAAGCCCGTGGTGAGCGAGAACACGTACGACGGCTACGAGGTCGCGGTCCGCGTGCACCTCGTGCCCGGCATCGGCAAGCACCGCATTGACCGCTTGGAACCGGAGCACCTGGAGAGCCTTTACCGCCGGATGCAGACGAACGGCAGCAAGGCCGGTACAGCGCACCAGGCCCACCGGACGGCCCGAACGGCTCTTGGCGAGGCAGTCCGGCGCGGCCACGCGATGAAGAACGCGGCCGCGTTGGCCAAGCCGCCACGGATGGAAGAGGAGGAGACGGAGGTGGAGCCCTACTCCGTTGAGGAGATTCAGGGGCTGCTCCTGGAGGTCAACAAGCGTCGGAACAGCGCCCGGTGGATGCTCGCCCTTGCGCTTGGCCTGCGCCAGGGCGAGACGCTTGGACTGCGCTGGTCGGATGTCGACCTGGAGAACGAGTACCTGAAACTCCGACGGAACCGTCTGCGCCCGAAGTACGAGCACGGGTGCGGGGAGTCGGCACCGTGCGGACGGAAGGCCGGGTACTGCCCTGACCGAGTACAGGTGCGGCGTGAGACGAAGAACACCAAGTCGAGGGCGGGGCGCCGTGCGGTGCCGCTGCCGGGCCCGCTGGTCGTGATGCTCCGCTCCCACGCAGAGGAGCAGGCGCGGGAGCGTAAGGCCACGGGCAACCTGTGGATCGAGTCGGAGTATGTGTTCACCAAGCCGCAGGGCGGCCCGCTGAGCCCGAACACGGACTACCACGACTGGAAACGCCTGCTCGAAGACGCGAAGGTTCGGGACGGCCGGCTGCACGACGCCCGGCACACGGCCGGGACGGTGCTGATGCTGCTGGGCGTCCCGGACCGGGTCATCGACCAGATCATGGGTTGGGAGCCGGGCGGCGCCGCGCGGATGCGAGCCCGGTACTTGCACGTACCTGACCACCTACTCAAGGAGGTGGCCCAGAAGATCGGTACGGCGATCTGGGGAGCCCCAGAAATAACCCCTGTGGACAAAGACCAGGACAACGAGGGCTGAGACAACGTCGAAGGGCCCCACCGCAAGCGGTGGGGCCCTTCGACGTATTGCCCGGTGAGAGCAATGGCGGAGGATACGAGATTCGAACTCGTGAGGGGTTGCCCCCAACACGCTTTCCAAGCGTGCGCCCTAGGCCACTAGGCGAATCCTCCGCCGCAAACAATACAAGACGTTGGGGGGTGCTCGCGAACATGATCCGGGGCGGGGATCGGGCCGTGGACCGGGCTCGTGATTCCGGCCGGGCATCCGCTACTGTGGAGCTCAGCCCCTCACGTGGCGCTATCTGACTGAACTCCCCCAGGGCCGGAAGGCAGCAAGGGTAGGTCGGCTCTGGCGGGTGCGTGAGGGGCGTCTTGCGTTCCGGGGCGGCTCGCCCCCGGCGGCCGCGGTCGCCCCCGGCGGCCATGGTTGTCAGTGGCGGCCATGGTTGTCAGTGGGCGCCTATAACCTCGTATACGTGTCGTCTCTCGCGCTCTACCGCCGCTATCGCCCGGAGTCGTTCGCCGAGGTCATCGGGCAGGAACATGTGACCGACCCGCTGCAGCAGGCGCTGCGGAACAACCGGGTCAATCACGCGTACCTGTTCAGTGGCCCGCGCGGCTGCGGCAAGACGACGAGCGCGCGCATCCTCGCGCGGTGTCTGAACTGCGAGCAGGGGCCCACACCGACGCCGTGCGGCGAGTGCCAGTCCTGCCGCGACCTGGCGAGGAACGGGCCGGGTTCGATCGACGTCATCGAGATCGACGCCGCTTCGCACGGTGGTGTCGACGACGCCCGTGACCTGCGAGAAAAGGCCTTCTTCGGGCCCGCGAGCAGCCGCTACAAGATCTACATCATCGACGAGGCCCACATGGTCACGTCGGCGGGGTTCAACGCCCTTCTGAAGGTCGTCGAGGAGCCCCCGGAGCACCTCAAGTTCATCTTCGCCACCACGGAGCCCGAGAAGGTCATCGGGACCATCCGGTCGCGTACGCACCACTACCCCTTCCGCCTCGTGCCGCCCGGGACGCTCCGGGACTACCTCGGAGAGGTCTGCGGCAAGGAGGACATCCCCGTCGCGGAGGGTGTCCTGCCGCTGGTCGTGCGGGCCGGCGCCGGTTCCGTGCGTGACTCCATGTCCGTCATGGACCAGCTGCTCGCCGCCGCGGCCGAGGACGGTGTGACGTATGCCATGGCGACGTCTCTCCTCGGGTACACGGACGGTTCGCTGCTCGACTCCGTCGTCGAGGCATTCGCCTCGGGTGACGGCGCCGCCGCCTTCGAGGTCGTCGACCGCGTCATCGAGGGGGGCAACGACCCGCGCCGGTTCGTCGCCGACCTCCTGGAGCGGCTGCGGGACCTGGTGATCCTGGCCGCCGTCCCGGACGCGGCCGAGAAGGGCCTCATCGACGCTCCTGTCGACGTCGTCGAGCGGATGCAGGCCCAGGCCGGAGTCTTCGGCGGCGCCGAGCTCAGCCGCGCCGCCGACCTGGTCAACGAGGGGCTCACGGAGATGCGGGGCGCCACCTCACCCCGCCTCCAGCTCGAGCTGATCTGCGCGCGCGTGCTGCTGCCCGCCGCGTACGACGACGCCCGCTCCGTGATGGCCAGGCTCGACCGCCTGGAGCGCGGCGGCCACTTCGTACCCGCGGGACAGGGCTCCGGCCCGGCCATGGGGTACGTGCCGTCGCCCGACGCCCACCCCGGTACGGCCGCGCAGGTCCCTGCGGGGGGCGGTCCTGCCGCCGCCCGGGCCGCGGTGCGGGGGCCGGGACCGGGCGGGGAAGCGGTGCCTGCGCCTGCTGCTCCAGCGCCCACTCCTGCTCCGGCACCTGCTCCTGCCTCGGCACCTGCTCCTGCTCCGGCACCGGCTCCTCAGGTATCCGCGCCGTCGGCCGCCCCCGTTGCTCCGGCAGAACCCGCGCCCGCGGCGCCGCCCGCCGGGGCCGCACCCGGCGCGTGGCCCACTGCCGCCCCCGCCGGCGGCGGCAGGCGCCCCGGCGGGTGGCCCACGGCCGCGCCCGCCGGCGGAGGCACCGGTGGGGGCACTGGTGGGGGCCAGCCCTCCACCGCGGCGCCCACGCCGCCCCCCGCCCAGACCCAGCCCCAGCCGCAGGCCCCCGCTCAGCCCCCCGCCGCGGCACCGCCCGCCGCCGGTGGGCTCGACCCGCGCAGTCTGTGGCCGAACATCCTCGAAGTGGTCAAGAACAAGCGCCGCTTCACCTGGATCCTGCTCAGCCAGAACGCGCAGGTGACCGGCTTCGACGGCACGACCCTCCAGCTCGGCTTCCTGAACGCCGGAGCGCGGGACAACTTCGCGAGCAGCGGCAGCGAAGAGGTCCTGCGGACGGCGCTGGCCGAGCAGTTCGGCGTCCACTGGAAGGTCGAGGCGGTCGTCGACCCCTCAGGCGGCGGCGGTGGCCAGACTCCTCCCCCCGCTCCGGGCGGCGGCTACCCGGGCCAGGGCGGTGGCTACGCGGGTCAGAGCGGCGGTGGTGCCCCCGCGGCACCCACTCCGCCGCGCCCGCCCGCCCCGCAGGCGCAGGCCCCTGCCGCGCCGCGCCCCCCGGACCGGTCCGCTCCGCAGGCATCCGCCCCCGCCCCCGCGCCGAGACCGACGGCCCCGGAGCCGCCCCCGGTCTCCATCGAGGACGACATCCCGGCCGACGACGACGCCGACCTGGACGAGTCGGGGGTCCTCTCCGGCCACGACCTGATCGTTCGCGAGCTCGGGGCGACGGTCGTCGAGGAATTCACGAACGAGTAGGCGGCCCCGCAGCGGGGACCGGACAGCACGGGCCACGCAGCACAGCCACTGCCCATGCGGCCCCCGTAAAGCCCCCGGAACCGGTGCCCGGCACCCCGTCCCATGGAGAAACGCACGAACCCCCGCCGCACCCGCTCTCGGCGGCCCGTACAAGAGCACACCGGCCCGCCGCCTATGCTGGCTGGCGTGAAGGTCCTTGTCATCGGCAGCGGCGCCCGCGAACACGCCCTGTGCCGCTCACTGTCCCTCGACCCCGACGTCACCGCGCTGCACTGCGCGCCCGGCAACGCAGGAATCGCCGAGGTCGCCGAGCTGCTCCCGGTCGACGCCCTCGACGGCGCTGCCGTGGCCCGGCTGGCCGGTGAGCTGGCCGCGGACCTCGTCGTGGTCGGCCCGGAGGCACCCCTTGTCGCAGGGGTCGCCGACGCCGTACGCGCCGCGGGCATCCCCTGCTTCGGCCCCTCCGGGGAAGCCGCACAGCTGGAGGGCTCGAAGGCGTTCGCCAAGGACGTGATGGCGGGGGCCGGCGTGCCGACCGCCCGCTCGTACGTCTGCACCACCCCGGCCGAGGTCGACGAGGCGCTCGATGCCTTCGGCGCCCCGTACGTCGTCAAGGACGACGGGCTCGCGGCCGGCAAGGGCGTCGTCGTGACGGACGACCTCGAGGCCGCCCGCGCGCATGCCAACGCCTGCGACCGCGTCGTCATCGAGGAGTTCCTCGACGGCCCCGAGGTCTCGCTCTTCGCGATCACCGACGGCGTGACCGTCGTCCCGCTCCAGCCCGCGCAGGACTTCAAGCGCGCGCTCGACGGCGACGCGGGCCCCAACACCGGTGGCATGGGAGCCTATTCGCCGCTCCCGTGGGCCGACCCGAAGCTCGTCGACGAGGTCATGGAGACGGTCCTCCAGCCGACGGTCGACGAACTGCGCCGCCGCGGCACGGCCTTCTCCGGCCTGCTGTACGCGGGGCTCGCGATCACCTCGCGCGGTGTGCGGGTCATCGAGTTCAACGCCCGGTTCGGCGACCCGGAGACCCAGGTCGTCCTGGCCCGCCTGAAGACCCCGCTCGCCGGCGTCCTCCTCGCCTCGGCCAACGGCACGCTCGCGGACCTGCCGCCCCTGCGCTGGAGCGACGAGGCGGCCGTGACCGTCGTCGTGGCCTCCCACAACTACCCGGAGACGCCGCGCACCGGCGACCCCATCACCGGGCTCGCCGACGTGGCCGCGCAGGACGCGCCCCACGCGTACGTCCTGCACGCCGGGACGAAGCGGGACGGGGACGCCGTCGTCAGCGCCGGCGGCCGTGTGCTCTCCGTGACCGCGACGGGCTCGGACCTCACACAGGCCCGCGAGCGCGCGTACGCGGCGGTCTCGCGGATCGGCCTCGACGGCTCGCAGCACCGCACCGACATCGCGGCGAAGGCGGCCGCGGAGGCCTGACCGCAAGCCTCACCTGCGTGAACCTCAGGCCCTTGATCCGAAGCGGATCAGGGGCCTGAATGTCATCCACCTCTACCCAAAGCCATTCCATCGAGTGACCGCTCGCCCATCCGGCTGACGATGCCCTGAGCCCCAACTAGGGTGCGGCGAAAGCGTTCCGGCACTTGGCCCACCGGCATTGCGATGTCAGTGACGGGTGCCACAGTGGGGGAGTGGACAACGCCATGGGTGCAGGAAACATAGGCAGCAGGGGGTGACATCGGTCGTGTCCGGTATGGGTGCGGAGATGGGCGCGCAGGCCGCGCGCTCCCGGGCTCTCGCGGTGCTGCGCATCCGCGGCAGAGCGCTGGCCGTCGCCCTGCTGCCCGCGGCCTTCGCGGTCGTGCTGGCCGCGGGCGCCGCCACCGGGCACATGGCCGGCGACGGCTGGCGGACGGCGCGGTGGATCGTGACGGTCCTCGCCCTGGTCGTCCTGGCGTGCGCGGCGGGCATCGCCCTCGTGGTGGCCCGCGCCCGCCCGGCCGTCAGCCCGACGGTGCCTATCGCCGAGGAGCGGGCCCCCGATCTCTACCGGCTGGTGCGCGATCTCGCCGACCGGCTCGACGTCCCGGCCCCCTCCGCCATAGCGCTCACCCCGGACTGCGACAGCTGGCTGGAGGACCGTACGCATCCCGCGCACGGACCGCCCAGACCCAAGGACGACGAGGGCCGGATCCCGCGTGACGCCGACGACCCGGGCATCCGGGGCGGCGCAGGCAGAGGCCGGGCGCCGACCGCGCCCGTCCTGGTCATCGGCTCCCCCTTCCTGTGGTGGATGCGCGTGGGCGAGCTGCGCGCCGTACTCGCCCCGGTCGTCGCCGGTACGGGGCCGTCGGCGCACCCGGACATAGCGGCCGCGCGCCGCTTCGTGCGCGGCCTGGACGCTGCGGTCGCCGTCGCGGCGGCGCCCGGCCGCGGGCCGCTGGGGCGGCTGGTACTCGGCGGCGTCGGCTGGGTCGCGCGCCTGCTGCTGCGCAGCTGCCGGGGCCACGCGGGCGAGATGGAGCGCGGGGTCGCCGCGGCCGCCGCCGAGCGCGCACAGACGGTGGACTACGGCGTGCGGATCGTCGCCCAGGAGCAGGTCGGCCTGGCCTACGCGGGCTGGGACCGGCTGCTCACCCGGGTCGCGCTGCCCGCCTGGCGCATGGGGCGCTGGCCCTCCCGCCTGGACGCGGGCGTCGTCGCCGCCCTCACCGAACTGTCCCGGCGCGACCGCCTCGCCGAGGGGTTCGCCTCCCGGCTCGGGGAGCGGCCTGCCTGCGATCTGCTGGAGGAGCCGGGCACGGTGGACGAGGCGGCGTCGCTGCTCGCCGCCCGGCTGTTCCATGGAGGCCCCGCCGAGCAGAGCCCCGACTGGGCGCCGGTCGACTGGCAGGAGTATCCGGACGAGGTCGTGGACCGTAAGTGGCGCATGGACGCGGCGCGCCTGCACCGCGTTCTCGACGCCCTGGGCGTGTGCGGCTCCGCGGACCCCGCGTCTCCCGACCGGGAGGGCCCGACACTCGCCCGGGTGATGGACCACCTCGCGACGGCGACGCGCGCCGGGGACTCCGCAGGGCCCGTATCCCCGGCAGACACCGCGGCGCTCGTAGACCCCGCACACTCCGTGGCCCCGGAAGGCCCCACCACCCACCACGACGCCTCCGGAATCGCCGAGGATGCCTCCGAGGACGCCGAAGACGCCGAGGACGCCTCCGAGGACCGCGAGGACACCCCCACCGCTCTTCTCGCCGCCGGCCTCAGTGCCGAGTCGGCCCGGGAGGAGAGCGAGCGTCCCGCCCCGCCCGTGCCCGCCGCCGGACAGGGGCCCGACGAAGCGCTGTGGGACGAGGGCATGCTCCCGCTCTTCCCTCTCCAACCACCCCGTACGGGACGGGAGTTGGTGGCCGACCACGTCACGGCGATGGTGTGCTGCGTCGCCGTGGACACGGCCGGAGCCGCCCCGGGCCTCGACTGGCTGGACGGTCCCTCGCTCCTGGTCCACGGCGAGCGCGCCAAGGATCTGACCCCGCGCGTCCTGAGCCTCGTGGAGGAGGGCGACCCGGAACCCCTGCGCGCCTGGCTCACCCGCCTGGGCATCCGCCCCGAGAAACCGGTCCGCCTGGTCTAGGGGCGTCCGGCGGAAATCGCGGCACACGCGCACCCCGCGCCCCTCGCATCCGCACGGCTCAAACCCCCATCCCCTGGAGGCCCACGTTCCGTTCACGTCAATTCGCGACGAACGGTGACGGAGTGCGTGCGTAATGTGATGTGCTGGGGCCGGTCACTGACAAACGGCGCGCACGAAGGCTCGGGGGAGCGAGGGAGGGGAGCGGGCATGGGGCCGGAACGGGAGGGGCAGAAGGCCGGACGGCCGGAACACGCGCGGTCACCCCGCACCATCCGCCGCTGGGAGTCCGGCGCGCTCGCCCACGCCGTGAGCGACCCCTTCGGCCAGGGCCCCCTGCCGTGGCTGCGCGGCAGCGAGCACTACTTCGACGACACGGGCCAGGTCGTCCCCTGGTACGTCGACCACGTCCCTCAGCCCGGCGCGAACAACATCGCCGGCAACATCGCGACCAGCATCCCCAGCCCCCGCACCGGC
The DNA here is from genome assembly GCF_055760475.1 of Streptomyces sp. DS1-CR2. NCBI lineage: Bacteria > Bacillati > Actinomycetota > Actinomycetes > Kitasatosporales > Streptomycetaceae > Streptomyces > Streptomyces sp. DS1-CR2. Next base: position 4,387,362 of record NZ_CM147085.1, on the reverse strand, counting down.
GCCCCCCGCATGGCCGACGACGTGCACCGCCAGATCAAGGGCTTCACGTCGACCGGAGCGGCCGCGCCCGGCGAGGCGATCGACTTTCACATCACGGTGGACCCGCCCCAGCAGTTCAGCGTCGACATCTACCGCATCGGTCACTACGGCGGCGACGGCGCCCGCAAGATCATCACCAGCCCGCGGCTCTCCGGCATCGTCCAGCCGGCCCCGCTCACCGCGGACCGTACGGTCTCCTGCCACCACTGGTGGCTGTCCTGGCGCCTGCAGATCCCGTCGTTCTGGAACGTGGGCGCGTACGTGGCCGTCCTCACCACCGTCGACGGCTATCGCTCGCACGTCCCCTTCACGGTCCGCGACAGCCGGCCCGCCGATCTCCTCCTGCTCCTGCCGGACGTGACCTGGCAGGCGTACAACCTCTATCCGGAGGACGGGCACACGGGCGCGAGCCTCTACCACGCGTGGGACGAGGAGGGGCGGCTGCTCGGCGAGGGCGACGCCGCGACGACGGTCTCCTTCGACCGCCCGTACGCCGGCGCGGGCCTCCCCCTGCACGTCGGCCACGCCTACGACTTCATCCGCTGGGCCGAGCGGTACGGCTACGACCTCGCGTACGCCGACGCCCGCGACCTGCACGCGGGCCGCATCGACCCGACTCGCTACCGGGGCCTCGTCTTCCCCGGCCACGACGAGTACTGGTCGACGCCGATGCGCCGCACCACCGAAGTGGCCCGCGAGCACGGCACCTCACTCGTGTTCCTCTCCGCCAACACCATGTACTGGCAGGTGGAGCTGGGCCCGTCCCCGTCCGGCGTGCCGGACCGGCTGCTCACCTGCCACAAGCGCAGAGCGCCCGGGAAGTCCGCCCTGTGGCGCGAGATCGACCGACCCGAGCAGCAGCTCATGGGCATCCAGTACGCGGGCCGGGTCCCGGAGCCGCACCCCCTCGTCGTGCGGAACGCGGACCACTGGCTGTGGGAGGCCACCGGGGCGCACGAGGGCGACGAGATCGACGGCCTGGTCGCAGGCGAGGCCGACCGTTACTACCCGCGCACCGCGCTGCCCGAGCACGAGGACCGCATCCTGCTCGCCCACTCGCCCTACCGCGACAGCGAGCGGGCGCCGCGCCACCAGGAGACGTCCCTGTACCGGGCGCCGTCCGGATCGCTGGTCTTCGCGTCCGGCACGTTCGCCTGGTCCCCGGCCCTCGACCGCCCCGGCCATGTCGACCCGCGGATCCAGCGCGCGACGGCCAACCTCCTCGACCGGATCTGCAAACGCGGCTGACCAGCCGCGCCCCGACCCGTCCCCGCCGCTGCCGCCCGCCGGGCCCGTGGCCAAAACTCATCCCCGTATGAGCGAGAATCAGGTGCACTCGTACATATCCACGGGGAGGAACCGTGTCCGGATTCGTCGAAAAGCCCGAACCCCAGCAGGTGCCGGGCCTGGTACACCTCCACACCGGGAAGGTGCGGGACCTGTACCGGAACGAGGCGGGCGACCTGGTGATGGTCGCCTCAGACCGCATGTCCGCCTACGACTGGGTGCTGCCCACCCCCATCCCCGACAAGGGCCGCGTGCTCACGCAGCTGTCGCTGTGGTGGTTCGACCAGCTCGCCGACCTGGTCCCCAACCACGTCCTGTCGACCGAGCTGCCGCCCGGCGCTCCCGCCGACTGGCAGGGCCGCACCCTCATCTGCAAGTCGCTGCGCATGGTCCCCGTCGAGTGCGTGGCCCGCGGTTATCTGACGGGCTCCGGCCTCGTCGAGTACAACGCCTCGCGCACGGTCTGCGGCCTCGCACTGCCCGAGGGCCTGACCGACGGCTCTGAGCTGCCCGCCCCGATCTTCACGCCCGCCACGAAGGCCGAGGTCGGCGAGCACGACGAGAACGTGTCGTACGAGGAGGTGGCCCGCCAGGTCGGCGCGGAGACCGCCGCCCAGCTGCGCCAGATGACGCTCGCCGTCTACGGCCGGGCCCGGGACATCGCGCGGGAGCGCGGCGTGATCCTCGCGGACACCAAGTTCGAGTTCGGCTTCGACGGCGAGGCGCTGATCCTCGGCGACGAGGTCCTCACCCCGGACTCGTCCCGCTTCTGGCCCGCCGCCGAGTGGGAGCCGGGCCGCGCCCAGCCGTCGTTCGACAAGCAGTATGTGCGGAACTGGCTGACGGGCGCCGAGTCGGGCTGGGACCGGGGGAGCGAGCAGCCGCCGCCGGCGCTTCCGCAGCAGGTCGTGGACGCGACGCGCGCCAAGTACATCGAGGCGTACGAGCGGCTGACCGGCGTCAGCTGGTAACCATGGCGCCGCAGATACGCGAAAGCCCCCGGCACCTGAGGTGCCGGGGGCTTTCTGTGGAGCGAACGACGAGGTTCGAACTCGCGACCTCAACCTTGGCAAGGTTGCGCTCTACCAACTGAGCTACGTTCGCACTGCGCCGTGGCGCGAGAGCAACTATACCCAACCCCGCTCCCGCGCGAGACGCACCGCCGAGTGCCGGTTCTCGGCCCCGAGCTTCGAGACGGCGGAGACAGATAGTTCCGTACGGTCCCCTGCGAGAGCGCGGCGCGCTCCGCGATCTCCGCCACGGGCACCCCGGCGGCGGCGAATTCGAGCACCTCGGCCTCGCGTGCGGTCGGCGGGGAGTCGCCCGCCAACTCCGGGTCCACATAACGGGTTCCCGCGTGCACGGCCTTGATGATCTCGGCGAGCCGCTGGGCGCTCACGGTCTTCGGCAGGAAGGCGCGCACCCCGGCGGACAGGCCCCGTTTCAGATGCCCCCGGCGCCCGTGACCGGTCACGATCACGACCCGGCACACGGGCAGTTCACCACGCAGCGCTGTGGCGACCTTCACACCGTCGGCGCCCGGCATCTCCAGAGCCTCGTACGAGCCCCCGTACACGCGTCGCAGATCAGTGACGTCGATCATGCGCGCGGGGCGCGGACGTGCGTCGCGGGAGATGAGAGAGGGGCGGACATGCAGAAGGCCCCGGTCCGATGGACCGGGGCCTTCAACTGGAGCGAACGACGAGGTTCGAACTCGCGACCTCAACCTTGGCAAGGTTGCGCTCTACCAACTGAGCTACGTTCGCACTGCCGCCGATCGACTCTCATCGATCGGTGCGAGCACCAGCCTACCGCACTCCGAAGAGTGGTCGGTACGCGATGCAGAGCGGGTGACAGGAATTGCACACTGCGCCTTCCCCCTGGAAGGGGGATGTTCTACTACTGAACTACACCCGCAAGACTCCGTGAGGTCCGGCCTTTCGGCCTCGCCCCTCGGCGTGCTCCAGACTTTAGCTGATCAACAGGGGTGCAGCGCAAGTCGGCTGCTCTGCGGGCTGCCGGAGGGGGTCAGTTGGCCGCCTCGAACGCCTCGTAGACCCGCTTGGGGATGCGGCCGCGCGGCGGGACGTCCATCTTGTGCGAGCGCGCCCAGGCGCGGACGGCCGCCGGGTCGGCGGACACCGCCGTGTGCTTGAAGCTCCTGACGGTCTTCCCAGGGGCGCCCTTGCCCGAGCCGGTCTGCTTGCGGCCGGCCTGGAGGAAGGGGGCCAGGGCCTTGCGCAGTTTCTTGGCATTGGCTGGATTCAGGTCGATCTCGTACGACTTGCCGTCGAGACCGAACACGACCGTTTCTGCGGCTTCTCCGCCGTCGATGTCGTCGGAGAGAGTGACCACGACACGCTGCGCCACGAATATCGGTCCCTTCGTGCGACATCTGCACCTTGACGTGCGCCGATGTCGACTGTCCGGCTGTTATGGGGCAAAGCAGAGGCGAACTGCCAGCTTTCGCCATTTCCTTTTTACCCTGCATGGCATTGCATTGTGAAGACCGACTAAATCCCCCCGCGTGTCCGGAGGCAATGGGTCTCCGAAATCTTTCCCCGGATTTTCCACGGGGTCACCGGGGCTGTTGCAGTAACGTGATCCGGCTCTCGTAGCTTCCTACGGTCTACGCGAGTAGAAATTTTGTCCGGGTAGTCTGAAGGGACCTGCTCAGCACCACACACCGGGAGTGCCAGTGGCACGCGTCGTAGTCGACGTCATGCTCAAGCCGGAGATCCTCGACCCCCAGGGCCAGGCGGTGCAGCGTGCACTGCCGCGCCTCGGTTTCGAGGGCATCTCCGACGTACGTCAGGGAAAGCGATTCGAACTCGAGGTTGACGGGCCCGTTGACGATGCCGTCCTCGCCCGTATCCATGAGTTGGCCGACACGTTCCTCGCCAACACCGTGATCGAGAACTTCACCGTGAAGGTGGAAGAACCCGCGGTGGGGGCAGAAAAGTGACCGCTCGTATTGGAGTCGTCACCTTTCCCGGATCTCTCGACGACCGGGACACGCAGCGCGCGATCCGACTCGCCGGCGCGGAACCCGTGGCCCTCTGGCACAAGGACAAGGATCTGAAGCAGGTCGACGCTGTCGTCCTGCCCGGTGGATTCTCCTACGGCGACTATCTGCGGGCGGGTGCCATCTCCCGGTTCTCGCCGGTGATGGAGAGCGTCGTCGACCAGGCCAAGGCGGGTCTTCCCGTTCTCGGTATCTGCAATGGCTTCCAGGTCCTGACCGAGGCGCATCTGCTCCCCGGCGCGATGCTCGGCAACGACCATCTGCACTTCATCTGCCGTGACCAGAAGCTGCGTGTGGAGAACACGGACACCGCCTGGACCGCCGACTACGCGGCCGGCCAGGAGATCCACATCCCGCTGAAGAACATGGACGGCCGCTACGTCGCCGACGAGCGCACGCTGGACATGCTGGAGGCGGAGGGCCGCGTCGCCTTCCGTTACGTCGACTTCAACCCGAACGGCTCGCTTCGCGACATCGCCGGCATCACGAACGAGGCGGGCAATGTCGTCGGTCTGATGCCGCACCCGGAGCACGCCGTCGAGCCGCTCGTCGGCTCCGGTCGCACCGACGGCCTCCCCTTCTTCACCTCGATCCTCAAGAAGCTGGTCGCCGCCTCATGAGCCTCGACACCGTTGAGAACGCCGCACAGACCCCCGACGTCGAGCTCCCCTGGGCCGAACTCGGCCTGAAGAAGGACGAGTACGAGCGCGTCGTGGAGATCCTCGGCCGCCGCCCGACCGGCGCCGAGCTCGCCATGTACTCCGTGATGTGGTCCGAGCACTGCTCGTACAAGTCGTCCAAGATCCACCTGCGCCAGTTCGGCGAGAAGGCGCCGCAGTCCGACGCGCTGCTCGTCGGCATCGGTGAGAACGCCGGTGTCGTGGACGTCGGCCAGGGCTACGCCGTCACCTTCAAGGTCGAGTCGCACAACCACCCGTCGTACGTCGAGCCCTACCAGGGCGCGGCCACCGGCGTCGGCGGCATCGTGCGCGACATCATCGCGATGGGCGCGCGCCCGGTCGCCGTCGTGGACCCGCTGCGCTTCGGCGCCGCCGACCACCCCGACACCAAGCGTGTCCTGCCCGGTGTCGTCGCCGGCATCGGCGGCTACGGCAACTGCCTGGGCCTGCCGAACATCGGCGGCGAGGTCGTCTTCGACGCCTGCTACCAGGGCAACCCGCTGGTCAACGCGGGCGCCATCGGCGTCATGCGGCACGAGGACATCCACCTCGCGAAGGCGTCGGGGCCGGGCAACAAGGTCATCATGTACGGGGCCCGGACGGGCGGTGACGGCATCGGTGGCGCCTCGATCCTGGCCTCCGAGACCTTCGACGACGCGAAGCCCTCGAAGCGTCCCGCCGTGCAGGTCGGTGACCCCTTCCAGGAGAAGCTCCTCATCGAGTGCACCCTGGAGGCGTTCGCCGAGAAGCTCGTCGTCGGCATCCAGGACCTCGGAGCCGCCGGAATCTCCTGCGCCACCAGCGAGCTGGCGTCCAACGGCTCGGGCGGCATGCGCGTCGAGCTGGACGACGTACCGCTGCGCGACTCCACGCTCTCGCCCGAGGAAATCCTCATGAGCGAGTCGCAGGAGCGTATGTGCGCGGTCGTCGAGCCGGACAAGGTCGCCCGCTTCCTCGAGATCTGCGAGAAGTGGGACGTCATCGCGACCGTCATCGGTGAGGTCACCGACGGCGACCGCCTGGAGATCTTCTGGCACGGCGAGAAGATCGTCGACGTCGACCCGCGCACGGTCGCCCACGAGGGCCCGACCTACGAGCGCCCCTACGCCCGCCCCGCGTGGCAGGACGCGCTCCAGGCCGACGACGCGAACAAGCTGCCACGCCCGTCCTCCAGCGGCGAGCTGAAGCAGCAGGTCCTCGCCCTGGTGTCCTCGCCCAACCAGGCGTCGAAGAAGTGGATCACCTCGCAGTACGACCACTTCGTGCAGGGCAACACCGTCCTCGCGCAGCCCGAGGACTCGGGCATGATCCGCATCGACGAGGAGTCGGGGCTCGGCGTGGCCATCGCGACCGACGGCAACGGCCGGTTCGCGAAGCTCGACCCGTACCACGGCGCGCAGCTCGCCCTCGCCGAGGCGTACCGGAACGTCGCGACGACCGGCGCCAAGCCGCTCGCGATCTCCGACTGCCTGAACTTCGGTTCGCCCGAGGACCCGGACGTCATGTGGCAGTTCGTCGAGGCCATCCGCGGTCTCGCCGACGCCTGCCAGATCCTCGGCACCCCGGTGACCGGCGGAAACGTCTCGCTGTACAACCAGACGGGCGAGGCGGCGATCCACCCGACGCCGGTCGTGGCCGTGCTCGGTGTCATCGACGATGTCGCCCGCCGCACGCCGGTCGCCTTCAGGGAAGAGGGCCAGCTCCTCTACCTGCTCGGCGACACCCGCGAGGAGTTCGGCGGCTCGGCCTGGTCGCAGGTCGTCCACGACCACCTCGGCGGTCTGCCGCCGCAGGTCGACCTGGAGCGGGAGCGGCTGCTCGCCGACATCCTGATCTCGGCGTCCCGCGACGGCATGATCGACGCCGCGCACGACCTGTCCGACGGCGGTCTGATCCAGGCCGTGGTCGAGTCGGCGATGCTCGGCGACAAGGGCGCGCGGCTCATCGTGCCCGACGGCCTGGACGCGTTCACGTTCCTGTTCTCCGAGTCGGCGGGCCGCGCGGTCGTCGCCGTCCCGCGGAGCGAGGAGCTGCGCTTCACCGACATGTGCGGCGCACGCGGCCTCCCGGCCACCCGCATCGGCGTGGTCGACGGCGACGCGGTCGACGTCCAGGGCGAGTTCGCCCTCTCCCTCACGGAACTCCGCGAGGCCCACGAGGCAACGATCCCGGGTCTGCTGGCCTGACGATCGTCCCCGTACGAACGCGAAGGCCCCACCCGGCTGTGAACTGCCGGGTGGGGCCTTCGCGTTGAGTTCGTGGGACAGAGGCGGCCTGCCGCACCTACGACGGGCTGAGGGCCCCGCCCTCGAGAAGGACTTCCGCGCCTACGTCACCGATGTCACCGAGCGCCGCGGCTGCTCACGGGTCAAGCTCCCCGCCGGCCTCGACGTTCCCTGCGGACACCCCGTAGGCCCCCTCGTTCGCGAGGAACGGATGCCGGTCGCGGCATAGGCTCCCCCCATGTCTCCGGCCAAGAAGCGTGCGCGCTCCTATGATTCCGCCAAGATCCGTGCCGCCGTCCTGGCCCAGTTCGGGAACGTGCGGAAGGCGGTGGCTTCCCTCACTCCCGAGCAGCTCAGCGCCCCGACCCGGCTCGGTGACTGGACCGTGCGGGAGCTGGCGGCGCACTTGACGATGGCGGTCGGCGCGGTGGCCAGGGGGCTGGAGATGCCCGAGCCGGCCAAGCATGAACTCCCGCTCCTGGAGTGGCCGTCGGGGACCGCCACCGAGTCCGCCGCCATCGCCGACGGCACCCGTGAACTCGGCGCGAGCGCGCAGCCGTCGGAGCTCTTCGCGCGCACGACGGCCCGTATCGAGGAGGCCCTCGCCGAGGCCCCCGACACCCGGCTGATCCCCACGCGGTTCGGCGCCATGACCCTTGCCGACTTCCTCGTCACCCGTACCGTCGAACTCGTCGTCCACACCGACGACCTGAATGACGCGCTGCCGGGGCTCGATGTCCCCTACGACCGTCAGGCGCTCGCTGCCTGCACGAGACTGCTCGCCGACGCCCTCGCCGTGAAGGCGCCTGGTGCGTCGACCGAGGTGCGGATCCCGCCGTTCGCCGTCGTCCAGTGCGTCGAGGGTCCCCGCCACACCCGCGGCACCCCGCCGAACGTCGTCGAGACGGACCCGCTCACCTGGATCCGCCTCGCCACCGGACGCGTCGAGTGGCGCGCCGCCCTGGACGACGCGAAGGTCAGCGCGAGCGGCGAGCGGGCCGATCTCAGCAAGCTGCTGCCCCTCATGAGCTGACCCCGATGGCGGATCGGGGGAACCGATCCGACCGCCCCGCCCGTCCAACCGCCATGCACAAGCAATCCCGGAACCTCACCGTCCTGGCCGCGCTCCTGCCCCTCGCGGCCGTCGCAGCGTGCGGATCACAGACCGTGTCCGTCGCGGGTACGCCCGTCACCGGGGTCCGCTGGAACGTCGAGAGCGTCACCGTCGACGGCGCAACGACACAGGCCCCCGGGAGCACCTACGTGGAGTTCCCCTCGGCGGACCGGGCGCGCGGCAACAACGGCTGCAACAGCTTCGACGCTCAGGCCGAGATCGACGGCGACACGATCCGTATCGGCAAGACCGCCGTGACGATGACGATGTGCACCGACAAGAAGCAGCGGGACTTCGAGAAGACGTTCAGCCGCGCCATCGGCGGCAGCAGCAGGGCCAGGACCGACGGTGACCACCTCACCCTCACCACCGACGACGGCGACACGATCGCCCTGGTCAAGGACCGTCCGGCCCCGCTGACCGGCACCGAGTGGACCGTCACGAGCCTGCTGTCCGACGACGTCGCGACCTCGCTGCCCAAGGAGGTCGCGGGCCGCGCCAGGATGACCTTCGAGAAGGACGGCCAGGAGGGCACCGCCACCGGAAGCCTCGGCTGCAACCGCTTCCGCGCGAAGGCCGAGTTCCGCGACGGCCACCTCACGCTCGGCAGCCCGGTCACCACCCGCATGCTCTGCCAGGGCCCGCGCATGGACACCGAACGCGCCCTCCTGAAGCTCTTCGCCCAGAAGCTGTCGTACGAGGTCCAGGGCCGCACCCTGACGCTGACGGCCCCCGACGGAACCGGCGCCGCGGCGGGAGCGGGCCGGGACTGACCGGACAGCGCCCGCACCCTGCAACCCGCAACGCGACCCGCCCCCGCCTCCGCAGCGAATTCCGTCACACTCGCCACCGCCCACGCGCCCGGCGCCGCCCCCACCGGCGCCCACCGCCCCGCACCCGCCGCCGGTGTCGTACCCGAGCCCGCCCAGCCCTGCCCGTAGCACACGAAGAACCAGGTCAGCGTCATGATCGCGCCGAAGGGCCGGGACGGGCGGAAGGGGGTGAGCGGAGGCCGGCGCACCCCCGGACAGAGGCTTCACGGGCGGCGCCACCGGCTCGACCAAGCGCGCGATCACGTTCGCCAATTCGGACCAGTGGTCGATCTCGCCTACACTTGGTGGCGTGCCACGTGGTGACGGTCGACTCAATCATGATCTGCTCCCCGGCGAGAAGGGCCCCCAGGACGCTTGCGGCGTCTTCGGTGTCTGGGCTCCCGGTGAAGAGGTCGCCAAGCTGACTTACTTCGGGCTCTACGCCCTCCAGCATCGAGGTCAGGAATCCGCGGGAATCGCGGTGAGCAACGGCTCCCAGATTCTCGTCTTCAAGGACATGGGCCTCGTGTCCCAGGTCTTCGACGAGACCTCTCTCAGCTCTCTCCAAGGTCATATCGCGGTCGGTCACGCCCGCTACTCGACCACCGGCGCCTCCGTGTGGGAGAACGCCCAGCCGACGTTCCGTGCCACCGCGCACGGCTCGATCGCGCTCGGCCACAACGGCAACCTGGTCAACACGGCGCAGCTCGCCGAGATGGTCGCGGCCCTCCCCAAGGAGAACGGCCGCAACACCCAGCTCGCGGCGACCAATGACACCGACCTCGTCACCGCGCTCCTCGCGGGCCAGGTCGACGACGACGGCAAGCCGCTGACCATCGAAGACGCCGCCACCAAGATCCTTCCGGATGTTCAGGGCGCCTTCTCCCTCGTCTTCATGGACGAGCACACCCTCTACGCGGCCCGCGACCCGCAGGGCATCCGCCCGCTGGTCCTCGGACGGCTCGAGCGCGGCTGGGTCGTCGCCTCCGAGTCCGCCGCCCTCGACATCTGCGGCGCCAGCTACGTGCGCGAGATCGAGCCGGGCGAGTTCGTCGCCATCGACGAGAACGGCCTGCGCACCTCCCGCTTCGCAGAAGCGAAGCCCAAGGGCTGTGTCTTCGAGTACGTGTACCTGGCCCGCCCCGACACCGACATCGCCGGGCGGAACGTGTACCTCTCCCGCGTGGAGATGGGCCGCAAACTCGCCAAGGAAGCACCGGTCGAGGCCGACCTGGTCATAGCGACGCCGGAATCGGGCACTCCCGCCGCGATCGGCTATGCGGAGGCCTCCGGCATTCCGTTCGGCGCGGGACTGGTCAAGAACGCGTACGTCGGCCGGACCTTCATCCAGCCCTCGCAGACCATCCGGCAGCTCGGTATCCGGCTGAAGCTCAACCCGCTCAAGGAAGTCATCAAGGGCAAGCGCCTGGTCGTCGTCGACGACTCGATCGTGCGCGGCAACACCCAGCGCGCCCTGGTCCGCATGCTCCGCGAAGCGGGCGCGGCAGAGATCCACATCCGGATCTCCTCTCCCCCCGTGAAGTGGCCGTGCTTCTTCGGCATCGACTTCGCGACGCGCGCCGAGCTGATCGCCAACGGGATGTCGATCGACGAGATCGGCAAGTCCCTGGGCGCCGACTCCCTCTCCTACATCTCCATCGACGGCATGATCGAGGCCACGACCATCGACAAGCCGAACCTCTGCCGCGCCTGCTTCGACGGCGAGTACCCGATGGACCTTCCCGACCCCGAGCTGCTCGGCAAGCAGCTCCTGGAGACCGAGCTCGCGGCAGGACCGGCGAACACCGCCGCCGCCGACGCCCTCCGTCGCCCGTAAGACCCCCGTCGTACGACACGAAAGTTCTCAAGCCATGTCTGAGACACCTGGTGCCAGCTATGCGTCCGCGGGCGTCGACATCGAAGCGGGCGACCGCGCCGTCGAACTGATGAAGGAGTGGGTGAAGAAGACGCAGCGACCCGAGGTCGCCGGCCTCGGCGGTCTCGGCGGATTCGCCGGCCTCTTCGACGCCTCCGCCTTCAAGCGTTACGAGCGTCCGCTGCTCGCCTCCGCCACGGACGGAGTCGGCACGAAGGTCGACATCGCCCGCCGCCTCGGCGTGTACGACACCATCGGTCACGACCTCGTCGCGATGGTCATGGACGACATCGTGGTGTGCGGCGCCGAGCCGCTGTTCATGACCGACTACATCTGCGTCGGCAAGGTGCACCCCGAGCGTGTCGCCGCGATCGTGAAGGGCATCGCCGAGGGCTGTGTCCTCGCCGGCTGCTCCCTTGTCGGCGGCGAGACCGCGGAGCACCCGGGCCTGCTCGGCGCGGACGACTTCGATGTCGCGGGCGCCGGCACCGGCGTCGTGGAGGCCGACCGGCTGCTCGGCCCGGATCGTATCCGTACGGGTGACGCGGTGATCGCCATGGCGTCCTCCGGCCTTCACTCGAACGGGTACTCGCTGGTCCGCCACGTCCTCTTCGACCGCGCGAACCTGAAGCTCGACCAGCACATCGAGGAGCTCGGCCGCACGCTCGGCGAGGAGCTTCTGGAGCCCACCAAGATCTACTCGCTGGACTGCCTGGCGCTGACCCGCACCACGGACGTCCACGCGTACAGCCACATCACGGGCGGCGGCCTCGCGGCCAACCTGGCCCGGGTCATCCCGGACGGCCTGCACGCCACCGTGGACCGCTCCACGTGGGCGCCCGGCGCGATCTTCGACCTCGTCGGCAAGGCCGGCGCGGTGGAGCGCCTGGAGCTCGAGAAGACGCTGAACATGGGCGTCGGCATGATGGCGATCGTCCCCCAGGACGCGGTGGACTCGGCGCTCGCGACGCTCGCCGACCGCGGCGTGGACTCGTGGGTCGCCGGTGAGATCACCGAGCGCGGCGAGCACACCACGGGCGCGGCGCTCACGGGTGACTACAGCAAGTAAGGCCCACAGGGCAGCACAAAACCCGGTCCGGCGGTGTGACCACCCCGGACCGGGTGAAGTGCAGTCGCTACGAAAACGAGAACTGCGAAGAACTACTGCTGGACTGCAGACTGCAGGACTGCGAGGTCAAGCGCCGCGGCGCTGCGACGAGGGACCGGACTCATCTGAGTCCTCGTCATCCTCGTCGTCGTTATACAAATCCGCGTACTGGGCGTACGGGTCGTCTTCCTCGTCGTCGTCCTCGAACGGCTCGCCATTCGGCGGCTGATTCGAGGTCGAAGCGCCCAGCTCATTGGCCAGACGCGACAGGTCAGTCCCGCCGCTGCTGTACTTCAGCTGGCGGGCGACCTTCGTCTGCTTGGCCTTTGCCCGGCCGCGCCCCATGGCTCGACCCCCTCGGTGACGGGGCTCGACGGCCCCAGAGTCTTGACACGCGTTCATGATCTCGAACGGGCTCTCCGCGGAGAGACCCGTCCTTAGGGCATCCACGGTACCTGCTCCCGCGGCCATACGGTACGTCGCCCGCAGGACGCGCCTGGGCGCAGGACCAGCAAGGTGCCCTGTCCTCGCTGGTCAGCTGCGATTTTAACCTCTTCTTGGCGGGCGACCCGCCGACGGGCGTGAGTCTTGTCTCCCGTGTCCGCCGCCGGGCCGCTCCCGGGCACCCCGAACGTCAGCGGCGGCGGGCCTCAGCCATGCGCTGCTCGGCGATCCGGTCGGCCGCGGCGGCCGGCGGAATCCCGTCCGCCTTCGCACGAGCGAATATGGCCAGCGTCGTGTCGAAGATCTTCGCCGCCTTGGTCTTGCACCGGTCGAAGTCGAAGCCGTGCAGCTCGTCGGCGACCTGGATCACTCCGCCGGCGTTCACGACGTAGTCGGGCGCGTAGAGGATCCCGCGGTCGGCGAGGTCCTTCTCCACGCCCGGGTGGGCGAGCTGGTTGTTGGCCGCGCCGCAGACGATCTTCGCGGTGAGGACCGGGACGGAGTGGTCGTCGAGCGCGCCGCCCAGGGCGCACGGAGCGTAGATGTCGAGATCCTCGGTACGGATGAGCGCCTCGGTGTCCGCCACGGCCCGGACGGACGGGTGCTTGTCCTGAATCCGCCGTACGGACTCCTCGCGCACGTCCGTGATCACGACTTCGGCGCCGTCCGACAGGAGGTGCTCCACGAGGTGGTGGCCGACCTTGCCGACGCCCGCGATGCCGACCTTGCGGCCACGCAGCGTCGGGTCGCCCCACAGGTGCTGGGCGCAGGCCCGCATGCCCTGGAAGACGCCGAAGGCGGTGAGCACGGACGAGTCGCCGGCGCCGCCGTTCTCGGGCGAGCGCCCGGTCGTCCAGCGGCACTCGCGCGCGACGACGTCCATGTCGGCGACGTAGGTGCCGACGTCGCAGGCCGTCACGTAGCGCCCGCCGAGGGAGGCGACGAAGCGGCCGTAGGCGAGCAGCAGTTCCTCGCTCTTGATCGTCTCGGGGTCACCGATGATCACGGCCTTGCCGCCGCCGTGGTCGAGGCCGGCCATGGCGTTCTTGTACGACATCCCGCGCGAGAGGTTCAGGGCGTCGGCGACGGCCTCCGCCTCGCTCGCGTACGGGTAGAAGCGGGTGCCGCCGAGGGCGGGGCCCAGGGCGGTGCTGTGGATGGCGATGACGGCCTTGAGGCCACTGGCGCGGTCCTGGCAGAGCACGACTTGCTCATGGCCGCCCTGTTCCGACCGGAACAGGGTGTGCAGAACATCGGCAGGAGCGCCGGTTACGTCGGTCACTGTGGTGACTCCCGGTCAAGTAGCGGCGGTTGGAGAGAGGGTGCCCGTACGGGTGGCGGGCCCCGTTGGGCAAGAGACTAGAGCCTGCGCCGAGCCGCCAGATGCGCAGTGCCGGGGATCACCCTCTCCCGGAGTACGCGCGTGTCCGGCCAGGTGCGTTCACCTTCGGCCATGGGACGATTTGCAGTGTTTTCCAGGCGCAGTCCGGGGGAGGGAGCAGCCGTGCCCAAGGTGTCTTCGGTGACCGTGCCCTACGCGTCGTATCTACGCGTGTACGAACCCCTCGCGGCGTTCCCCGAGCCTGAGCGGAGCCACTGGGAGCGCTATGCGCAGCGCCGCGAGCGCCCCTCCTACCAGGACGAACTGCGCCGCTCGCTGGCCGACTTGCTGCCCACGCCGCCGGTGCCCGTGCCGGTCCACGAGAGCGACGACGCGTTCGTCATCGAGGCGGACGGTGTGGTGTGCGTGTGTCCGTGGCGTACGCGACTGCGCGGCTGGCAGGCGCTGGACGAGCTGCCGGGGCGCCTGCCGACACCCGTGCTGGACGCGGTGCTCCCGCCGGTGGTCCGCCGGCAGTCCGCCGCGGACTACGAGCGCTGGCTGGCCCGCAACCCCGACGCCCGCCCCTGGATCCGCACGTCCACCTGGCAGATCCCGCTGAACTGGTTCGTGCTCGTCGCGGACGACGAGCGCGAGTACGGCAAGGGGACCGCGGACGGCGAGGCGCCGGTGCTGCGCTACCGCACGCCGATGGTGCAGGCGCGCCGCCGGGTCGCGCGGGGGCTTCGCACGCTGCGGGACACGATGGACGAGGGGCCGCTGATCGACGGCCTGGTGGATGTGGGGCGCTGGCTCGAAGAGTTCCACCCGCGTTCATTCGTAGAACTCGACTACGGCGGCCTGGTGCACGCTCTGTCCGCGGAGGATCTGGATGATGATCATTCCGCTGCGGACGTGGCGGAGGGCATCGAGGCGCTGCGGCGCGGTGATGGCGACGGTGCCGAAGCGGCTTACGCGCGGCTGATGGAACGTTGGCGTGCGGTGCGGGACCGGCAGTTCGCGAACTGACCGGACAGACGTGCGGGGACGTAGGTCCTGATCCGGGCGTTTGCCCCAAGAGTGATAGACGGCACTTACTTCACCCTTGCGCCCATCGCCCCTCCTCGTGCCAAAATAGGACAAGGAGTCCGGGGAGGGCTCCCTCCGGCTGCTTTCGTCCGCGTTCAGCCGGAATCTCAGCATTGCACGCTATGGGGGGTCTCGTGACTCCTGGACGCCACTGTGACTGATCGTCACAGTGGCGTGACTGTCCGCTATGGCATGGTCCATCGGCTTCCGTCGCTGATGAACACCTGGGAGGGCAATTCCATCGGTTTGGCCGACGCGGCTGGACGGATGGTGTAGTTGTAGTGCCGAGGACAAGCCGTTCGTCCTATAACCGACTCGACCCGCGTCCGCCATTTCGGGCAACGCGGGTCAAGGTGCAGAATTTAGAGGAATGAACCGAGAAGGTTCGGTTCTCCCGAGGAGGCCGCTCATGACCGCTCGCACCCCTGATGCCGAGCCGCTGCTGACCCCGGCTGAGGTCGCCACGATGTTCCGCGTCGACCCGAAGACGGTGACGCGCTGGGCAAAGGCTGGCAAGCTCACGTCGATTCGCACGCTCGGCGGGCACCGCCGCTACCGCGAGGCGGAGGTCCGTGCACTGCTCGCGGGCATTCCGCAGCAGCGCAGCGAGGCCTGAACAACTGAATAAAACGGGCGTTCCGGGCCCCCCAGCCCTATTCGCGCCCAACCTATAGCTCCACACGACGCGGGTCTGCCCCAACGGGCCCACGCCTGCTCATGCTTCAAGGGTGCGTCGTCGATCGCGCTGGACTCCGCCGGGTCCAGCGCGATTTTTTTATGCGCGGATCCGTGCGGGCCGGGCGGTCTGTGGGGTGCCTGCGCGTGGCTTTGTGGGCGTCCCTGTGGGTCCCTGGTGGAGTGCCGGTGACGGCCTGCCGGGGAGCGCCGGCGGGTGCTCGGCGGGTCGTCGGGGGAGGTCCGTCGGAGGGTCGTGGGGTGGGCCTTCGGCAGTGCCCCGGCGGGCCTTGGGGATGGTGCAATTGCACATATTAAATTGAGGTGTTGTAGGACGGGTGTAAGAAACGCTGTTTCCAAAACTGGTCCCGTGATGCCCGTCACACGCTCGAACACTTGTTGCTGGCCAGGCCCTTGGGTTAGAGGGGATTCGCGTGGCAGTGTCCGTCGTTCTCACCCAGGCTCCCACCGGTCGGGGCCGCCGTCCGGCGCCTTTGGTCACGCGGTGGGGGGACTTTCGTCCTCCGCGACCCCCCGGTCCGTCTCGCGGCGTCCTGCGGGCTCTCTGCCGGGCTCCAGGGCGAGGCGCAGGAGTTGGTGGCAGATGGGGCAGTGCCGGGTCAGATGGCGGTAGCCGGAGGCGGCGGAGAGGTGGGCACGCAGCAGGGCGCGCGTCTCGTGCCGGGTGGATGTCGCCATGCGCCACCTCCGGGTCGGGAATCCCTGCTGTCTGAGTACCGGGGGAGCGGGGCGCAGTCAAGACGCCCGGGGCGGGGCGCAGGCGCGCGGACGCGCGGGGCCGGACCTCACGGGCGGGCGCGCACACGACTGAGGCCCGCACCCCTCGCGGGATACGGGCCTCACTCTTCTATGCGGTCCTGACGGGATTTGAACCCGCGGCCTCCACCTTGACAGGGTGGCGAGCACTCCAAACTGCTCCACAGGACCTTGCTCGCGGCACTTGGTGTTGCTCTGTGCTGCGAGATGAGACTGTACAGCAGCGCAGGCCTGGCGGTCGAACTCACCGAGTGTGCTGGGGCCGTTACGGCACCGCCGCGTCGATCGCCTTCACGATCCGCTTGTCCGAGACGGGGTACGCGGTGCCGAGCGCGTGCGCGAAGTAGCTGACCCGCAGCTCCTCCAGCATCCAGCGGATGTCCAGGACTTCCTGCGGCACGGGACGCCCCTGCGGCATCTGTTCGAGCAGCCACGCGTACTCGTCCTGCATCTCGTGGACCTTCTCCATGCGCGACGTGTCGCGCTGGACGTTCGTCGGCATCTGCGTCAGGCGCCGGTCGGCCGCGACCAGGTAGCGCACCAGGTCGGGCAGGCGCCGCAGGCCGGTGTCCGTGACGAAGCCGGGCCGGATCAGGGCCGTCAACTGGGTCCGCACGTCCGTGAGGTTGGCGAGCAGCGTCGGGCTCTTCGTGGACTTCAGGCGGCGCTCGCAGGCCTGCCAGGCGGCGAGCACCTGCTGTACCTGGCCCACCGTCCGCACGGTCGTGTCGACGATCTCGGCGCGCACCTTGTCGTAGAGCTTCCGGTACGACTCCTCGTCCCAGGCCGGGCCGCCGAAGTCCGCGATGAGCTTGTCGCAGGAGGCCATGGCGCAGTCGTCGAAGAGCGCCTGGACCGTGCCGTGCGGGTTCGCGGACAGGGCGAGCTTCTGGGGGTTGGTCAGCTTGTCCGAGGCGAACTTGCCCGGGTTGACCGGGATGTTGCGCAGGATCAGCCGGCGCGTGCCCTTCCACATCGCCTGCTGCTGCTCGGCCTCCGTGTCGAAGAGGCGGACGGAGACCGTGTCCCCGTCGTCGACCAACGCCGGGTACGCCTTGACGGGCTGGCCGGCGCGCCGGGTCTCGAAGACACGGCTGAGCGCGCCGATCGTCCAGTCCGCGAGGCCCGAGCGCTCCACGGACGCGCCGCCCGAGCGCTCGGCGGTGGCCGCCGCCGCCTGCGAGATCGCCTTGCGGGCCTTCGGCTTGAGGCGGAGCTTGAGCGCCTCCAGGTCCTTGTCCTCGCCGAGGGCCCTGCGCCGCTCGTCGACGATCCTGAACGTGATCTTCAAGTGGTCGGGTACGCGGGACAGGTCGAAGTCGTCCGGGGTGACGGGAACGCCGACCACGCGCTGGAGCTCGCGGGCGAGCGTGGTGGGCAGGGCCTCCTGGAGGGGCACAGCCCGCTCCAGGAACGCCTTCGCGTAGTTCGGCGCCGGGACGTAGTGCCGGCGGACCGGCTTGGGCAGGGAGCGGATCAGCTCCGTGACCACGTCCTCGCGCAGGCCCGGGATCTGCCAGTCGAAGCCCTCGGACGTGACCTGGTTGAGCACCTGGAGCGGTACGTGGACGGTCACACCGTCCGCGTCCGCACCCGGCTCGAACTGGTACGTCACCCGGAACTTCAGCGGACCCTGGCGCCACGAGTCCGGATAGTCGTCCTTGGTGATGGCCTCCGCCGACTCGCGGATGAGCATCGAGCGCTCGAAGTCGAGGAGTTCGGGCTCGTCCCGCTTCTTCTGCTTCCACCAGCTGTCGAAGTGGGCGCCCGAGACGACATGGTCCGGGACCCGCTGGTCGTAGAAGTCGAAGAGCGTCTCGTCGTCGACGACGATGTCGCGGCGGCGGGCGCGGTGCTCCAGCTCCTCGACCTCGGTGAGCAGCCTGCGGTTGTCCGAGAAGAACTTGTGGTGCGTGCGCCAGTCCCCCTCGACGAGCGCGTTCCTGATGAACAGCTCGCGGCTCACCTCGGGGTCGATGCGCCCGTAGTTCACCTTGCGCTGGGCGACGAGCGGGACGCCGTACAGCGTCACCTTCTCGTACGCCATCACGGCCGCCTGGTCCTTCTCCCAGTGCGGCTCGCTGTACGTGCGCTTGAGGAGGTGCTCGGCGAGGGGCTCGACCCACTCCGGCTCGATCTTCGCGTTGACGCGGGCCCACAGCCGCGACGTCTCGACGAGCTCGGCGGACATGATGAAGCGCGGGGGCTTCTTGAAGAGGGCGGAGCCGGGGAAGACGGCGAACTTGGCGTTGCGCGCGCCCAGGTACTCGTTCCGCCCTCCGCGCTGCTTGGGGTCCTTGTCCGTGGACTCCTTCACGTCCTTCATCCCGATGTGGGAGAGGAGACCGGCGAGGAGGGAGATGTGCACCTGCTGCTCGGGGGCGGCAGCACCCGCCGAAGACTCCTCGAGATGGAGGCCCATCTGCTTCGCGACCGTGCGCAGCTGCGTATAGATGTCCTGCCACTCGCGGATGCGCAGGAAGTTCAGGTACTCCGACTTGCACATGCGGCGGAACGCGGACGAGCCGAGCGCCTTCTGCTGCTCGCGCACATAGCGCCAGAGGTTGAGGAACGCCAGGAAGTCGGACGTCTCGTCCTTGAAGCGGGCGTGCAGCTGGTCCGCCTGCGCCTGCTTCTCGCTGGGGCGCTCGCGCGGGTCCTGGATGGACAGCGCGGCCGCGATCACCATGACCTCGCGCACACAGCCGTTCTTGTCGGCCTCCAGGACCATCCGGGCCAGGCGCGGGTCCACCGGCAGCTGGGCGAGCTTGCGGCCCTGCTCGGTGAGGCGCTTACGGACGTCCTTCTCCGCCGGGTTCAGCGCGCCCAGCTCCTGGAGGAGCTGCACGCCGTCGCGGATGTTGCGGTGGTCCGGCGGGTCGATGAAGGGGAACTTCTCGATGTCGCCGAGCCCGGCCGCGGTCATCTGGAGGATGACGGAGGCGAGATTCGTACGGAGGATCTCCGCGTCCGTGAACTCGGGGCGGGCGGCGAAGTCGTCCTCCGAGTACAGGCGGATGCAGATGCCGTCCGACGTACGGCCGCAGCGGCCCTTGCGCTGGTTGGCGCTGGCCTGGCTGATCGCCTCGATGGGCAGGCGCTGCACCTTCGTGCGGTGCGAATACCGCGAGATGCGGGCGGTGCCCGGGTCGATCACGTACTTGATGCCGGGGACGGTCAGCGAGGTCTCCGCGACGTTCGTCGCGAGGACGATGCGTCGCAGCGAGCCCGAGGGGCGCTGGAAGACGCGGTGCTGCTCCGCGTGCGACAGGCGCGCGTAGAGCGGCAGGACCTCGGTGAACCGGAGCTTCTTCTTCTCCAGCGCGTCCGCCGTGTCGCGGATCTCGCGCTCCCCGGACAGGAATACGAGGATGTCGCCCTTGCCCTCGCCCTGGAGCTCCTCGACGGCGTCCGTGATCGCGGTGATCTGATCGCGGTCGGCGTCGTCCGAATCCTCTTCGAGCAGGGGTCTGTAGCGCACCTCGACCGGATACGTACGGCCGCTGACCTCGACGATCGGGGCGTCACCGAAGTGGCGGGAGAAGCGCTCGGGGTCGATCGTCGCCGACGTGATGACGACCTTCAGGTCCGGGCGCCTGGGCAGCAGCTGCGCCAGATAACCGAGCAGGAAGTCGATGTTCAGGGACCGCTCGTGGGCCTCGTCGATGATGATCGTGTCGTACGCGCGCAGCTCGCGGTCCGTCTGGATCTCGGCGAGCAGGATGCCGTCCGTCATCAGCTTCACGAACGTGGCGTCCGGGCTGACCTGGTCCGTGAAGCGGACCTTCCAGCCGACGGCCTCGCCCAGCGGGGTGTCCATCTCGTCCGCGATCCGCTCGGCGACCGTCCGGGCCGCGAGCCGACGGGGCTGGGTGTGCCCGATCATGCCGCGCACGCCGCGGCCGAGCTCGAGACAGATCTTGGGGATCTGGGTCGTCTTGCCGGAGCCGGTCTCGCCCGCGACGATCACGACCTGGTGGTCGCGGATCGCGTCGGCGATCTCGTCCTTCTTCTGGCTGACAGGGAGCTGTTCGGGATACGTGATCTCGAGCGCCTCGTACCGGCCGCGGCGCTGCGCCGTCCGGGCCTCGGCCTTCTCGGCCTCCGCCTCGATCTCGGCGAGTACGGCGGACCGGGCTTCGGGCTTGCGGATGCGGCGCGCGCCTTCGAGCCTGCGGCCGAGCCGGTGCGCATCGCGCAGGGACAGCTCGGACAGGCGCTGGGCGAGGGTGCCGAGGACGGGGGCAGGCTGCGTAGACATACGTCCTCCAGGATCTCACCTCCGGGAAACGGGTGGCGAATGGTTTTGACGTGGGCCGGTATCGGCGGAGACGGGGGCAGTTGGCACTGAAGGTCCGATATGGGTGTTTTAACGTGTCCATATGTCTGAGCCGAGCGACGACGATCACGGCGCGCACGACCAAGGCGCGCACGACCAAGGCGCGCACGACCACGGCGCGCACGACCACGGCGCGCACGGGCGCGTGCCGACGCGCGGGGAGCGCTGGGAGGACTTCAAGAAGTCGCCGTTCCTGCCGGCGACCGTCCTCGTGTTCATCCTGGCGGCCGCCGCGGGGCTCTTCGCGGGCTCGTACACGTACACGATGGCGAACCCGACGCCGCACCGGATTCCCACGGCCGTGGTGGGCGCGGCGAACGCGAAGCACGACGGGGCGGCGTTCATGGCCGGCATGGAGAAGGCGCTGAACACGTCCCTCGAAATGCACCCGTACGACAACATCGCGGCGGCCGTCGAGGGCGTGAACCAGCAGAAAGTCTTCGCGATCCTCGACGTGCGGCAGGGGGACCGCGTCGCGCTCCAGGTCTCGGGAGCCTCCGGCGCCTCGGTGGCGCAGGTCCTCGCCGAGACCGCCCCGCACGTCGGCGCCGCACTCGGGGTCCCGGTCACCGTGACCGACGTCAAACCGCTCCAGAGGGGCGACCCGCGCGGCCTCGCGATCTTCTACGTCTCGCTGGCCGCGGTCATCATCGGCTTCGTCGGCGCCATCCAGCTGAGCGTGCACGCCCGCGCCCTGAACCCGCTGGAGCGCATCGCGTACACGGTGGTGTACGCGATGCTCGGGGCCTTCGTGATCGCCGCGGTCGTGGACTGGTGGCTGGGCGCGCTCGATCTGCCGTTCGCCGAGTCCTGGGCGATCCTCGCGCTGACGATGTTCACGTCGGGGATGGTCTTCACGATGTTCAACACGCTGTTCGGCCGCTGGGCGATGATCCCGACCTGGGGGCTGATGGTGCTCCTCGGCAACCCGTCGTCGGGCGGCGCGGTGTCGTGGCCGCTGCTGCCGTCGACGCTCGGCCGCATCGGCCAGTGGCTGCCGCCGGGTGCCTCGGTGAACGCGCAGCACACGGCCGTGTACTTCGGCGGACACCAGCACGCGTTCCCGTTCCTGGTCCTCACGGCATGGGCCCTGCTGTCGAGCACGATCTTCTGGGTCTGTCGCCACCGCCACCCGGGCGGCCGAACGACGGAACCGGCCGATGCGGGGGCGCCGGGGGCGTGACCCGCCGGCGACGCTGCGGGTGGCTGCGCCCGGAAACGACGAAAGCCCCATCTCGGATGGGGCTTTCGGGATGAGGCTCTCGGGATGTGCTGTGTCCGATGGCGGCTTCGCCGCGGGCACGGCCTTCGGGAGCTGGGCCGGAGGGTCTGGCGGGGGAAACGCAACAGGCCCCGTCCGGGGACGGGGCCTGAATCTTGTGGCTGGGGCCGGGATCGAACCGGCGACCTATCGCTTTTCAGGCGATCGCTCGTACCAACTGAGCTACCCAGCCACGCGGTTCGCGAACGAATCGCAGCGGTCCTGACGGGATTTGAACCCGCGGCCTCCACCTTGACAGGGTGGCGAGCACTCCAAACTGCTCCACAGGACCAAGCTGTTGTGCGAGAACAAGTCTCGCACAGGATTGTGCGTGCCCCCAACGGGATTCGAACCCGTGCTACCGCCTTGAAAGGGCGGCGTCCTGGGCCACTAGACGATGAGGGCTAATTGGCCCGCCTGGGCGCTTCGCAGCGCGTCGGGGACGTGTGAAGCATATGGGATGCAGGGAGGGATCGCCAAAACGGTTTAGGGAGAGGGTGCGGGCGAGCCCGTGGGCGGCGTCGGCGAGGGGGTCGCGCCCGGCTGGTTCTCCTTCGGCAGATGGCGGCTGACCTGCGCGGTTGTCAGCCCCAGACCGCCCAGTTCGATCTCGTCCCAGGCCTGCAGACGGCGCGTGTCGCGGTCCAGGTAGAGGACCGACGCCTGCACCGGGTCGGGGGAGCTGTCGTCGACGGCGCGCAGGCCGCTGCCGCCGGTCGAGCCCTCGATACGCAGCCGCGTGCCCAGCTTCATCACCTCGGTCGCTTCGTGGTGGATGTGGCCCGCGAGGACCAGCGGGACCGTGCCGTCCGTCTCGCGGGCGGCCACCGGGTTGTGGGCGATCGCGATGTCCACCGGCGTGCCCGCCTCCCGCTGGTCGCGCAGCGCGGAGGCGAGCCGGATGCCCGCCATGCGCTCGGCCGGGTCGCCCTGCGCCTTGACCGCGCGGTCCGGCGTGTACTGGGGGTCCCCGGTGCCGGCGAAGCGCAGCCCGGCGACGGTGACCGCCTTGCCGTTGTCGAGGACGCGGACGTTCCTGATGTGTGAGAGGTAGCGCTGGGTGGTCGCCGAGTCGTGGTTGCCGCGGACCCAGATGTACGGGGCGCCGAGGTCCTTGACCGGGTCGAGGAACGGGTTCTCGGCCGCCGAGCCGTGGTCCATCGTGTCGCCGGAGTCGACGATCACCGAGATGTCGTACTGCTCGACGAGCGAGGAGATGATCTTCCAGCTGGCCGGGTTCAGATGGATGTCCGAGACGTGCAGGACGCGGATCGTGGTCGGGTCCGGCCGGTACGCGGGGAGCGTCGACGTCACGTCGTAGAGCTTGGTCACATTGGTCACCAGGCGCGCCAACTCCTTTTGGTAGACGTCGAATTCGGTGACGATCGAGCGGGCGTTGCCGACGACCGAGGGGGCCGAGGAGAGCAGGCCCGAGAACTTCGGCTCCAGGACCGACTTGGGGTTCCAGGTCGCGTACGCCGCCCCTCCCGAGGCCGCCAGGAGGGCGAGCGCGAGGCCGCCTGCGCCGAGCGCGCGGCGGGGGCGGCGGTAGACGGCGAGGCCGAGCGCGGTGGCGCCGGAGACGACGGCGACGCAGGAGCGCAGGGCCAGGTCGAGGGTGCCGTGCTCGACGTCGCGGGTGACCTCGTCCTGGAGGCCCGAGAGGCGCTCGGGGTGGTCGACCAGGGCCTGGGAGCGGACCGGGTCGAGGCGGTCGACGTCCACGTCGAGGCGGATGGGGGCCGTGTGCGACTTGAGTTCCAGGGAGCCGAGCGGCGAGACGTTGATCTTCGTGCCGCCGGTCAGGGACGGGCGCAGTGTCATCCGGGTGTCCATCGGGCCCACCGGGACGCGGACGTTCCCCACGACGAGCAGGCCGAGCCATGCGCCCATGAGGACGACGGCCGCGAGGCCCAGGGCGCGGAGGTACGGGCGGGGCTGGAGGGTGAGATCGCCGGTGGGGCGGGGGCGGCGGGCGCGATGGTGGCGGCCTACCGCGGAGGGGATGTTCCGCAGGGCGGACAGGGCGGCGACAGCGGGGACGCGGGCCATTGGTCCCGTATGCCCACGCGGATGGTCCCGTATGCCCGGACGGACAGGTCGATCCGGGGGCGAGTGGCCGACAATGGCGGTGTGCTGGAGATGACGCGCGAGGAGTTCGAGGAACTGGTCGCCGAAGCCCTGGACCGGATTCCGCCGGAGCTGACGCGGCTCATGGACAACGTGGCGGTGTTCGTCGAGGACGAGCCCACCGCCGGGGAGCCTGAGCTGCTCGGCCTCTACGAAGGGACGCCGCTGACCGACCGGGGTGAGTGGTACGCGGGCGTGCTGCCCGACCGCATCATCATCTACCGGGGACCCACGCTGCGGATGTGCGAGTCCCGCGAAGACGCCGTCGTGGAAACGGAGATCACCGTGGTCCACGAGATCGCCCACCACTTCGGGATCGATGACGCGCGGCTGCACGCCCTCGGCTACGGGTGACGGCCGGGCCGTGAGCGGGCGTGTCCTCTTGCGGGGGGCGGGAGTTGGGAACGGTGACGCCGGTCTTTCCGGCGGTTCCCGTATCGCTTCAGCTCCAGCATTTCAGCGCCCCGGAGGTGCTCGCCCGTGCGCCAGCTGTCCGTACCCCGTCGTCTGGTCCGACTGGCCGCGGCGGTGGTGGCCGTCACGGCGGCGACCACCGGCTGCATGAGCGTCTCCCACGAGGGGGGCGGGCCGGCCCCGTCGCACTCGGCGGGGCGGCACGGCGGGCGGGCGGCGCCGGACGGCGGGGCGGTGGTCCCCGGGGGCGGCGAGGAGCAGGCCGGGGGCCGGGAAGGCGCGAAGGGCTCGCCGTCACCGAGCGGCACCGCGTCCGACGCGGCCTCGGATGCCGCCTCCCCCTCCGCGAGCCCCTCGAAGGGCGAGGCGGGTCCGGCGAAGCCCTCGGCGAGCGGGCGCACCACGCCACCGCCCCGGCCGACCCCGACGCGCACCGCGCCGGACACGCCCACGCCGGCCCCGGACACCCCCACGGCGACGCCGGACCCGACCACCGCGGAGCCCTCGTCGTCGGCGCACGAGCAGGCGTCGGCCCGGGTGCAGGCCGACCGGGAGCCGGCGCCGCGGGCGGGCACGCCTGCGTAGGCCTGACCTCGGGGGAGGGTGTGAGCGGGGTCTCAGGGGATCGGTTTGCGCTGGAGGGTGGTGGGTGACTATGGTGGTAGATCGTTTGATCCCATTTGCCCGGCGCCGTTAAGAGAGCGCCGCGTGGCGCGTTCTCTCCCCAGCCGTGGCTGGACCGCATTGAGGCGGTCGATTGCGAAATTCACGGAGTTGACGGGCGCGTGCCGAGACTCCGGAAGGTTTCGCATTTCGCATGTCCATTTCCAGTTCTGACCACACCGTCATGCCCGAGAACGACGAGGCCGTGCAGGTTCTCGCCGTCGACGAGGACGTGACGGCCGTCGCCGTCGGAGAGGCCGCTGACAGCGCCTCCGCCGAGGTCGAGGCCGACACCGACACCCCCGCCGAGCCCACCCTGACCTTCGGCGACCTCGGTCTGCCCGAGGGCATCGTCCGCAAGCTCGCGCAGAACGGCGTGACCGCGCCGTTCCCGATCCAGGCCGCGACCATCCCGGACGCCCTGGCCGGCAAGGACATCCTCGGCCGTGGCCGCACCGGCTCCGGCAAGACCCTCTCCTTCGGCCTGCCGACCCTGGCGCGTCTCGCCGGCGGTCACACCGAGAAGAAGAAGCCCCGCGCGGTCATCCTGACCCCGACCCGCGAGCTGGCGATGCAGGTCGCCGACGCCCTCCAGCCCTACGGCGACGTCCTCGGCCTGAAGATGAAGGTCGTCTGCGGCGGTACGTCCATGGGCAACCAGATCTACGCCCTCGAGCGCGGCGTCGACGTCCTCGTCGCCACCCCGGGCCGTCTGCGCGACATCATCAACCGCGGCGCCTGCTCGCTCGCGAACGTCGAGATCGCCGTTCTCGACGAGGCCGACCAGATGTCCGACCTGGGCTTCCTGCCCGAGGTCACCGAGCTGCTCGACCAGGTCCCGTCCGACGGCCAGCGCATGCTGTTCTCGGCCACGATGGAGAACGAGATCTCCACGCTGGTCAAGCGCTACCTGACCAACCCGGTCACGCACGAGGTCGACGCCGCCCAGGGCGCCGTCACGACCATGACCCACCACATCCTGATCGTGAAGCCCAAGGACAAGGCGCCGGTCACCGCCGCGATCGCCTCCCGCAAGGGCCGCACGATCATCTTCGTCCGCACCCAGCTGGGCGCCGACCGCATCGCCGAGCAGCTCCAGGACGCCGGCGTGAAGGCCGACGCGCTGCACGGCGGCATGACGCAGGGTTCCCGTACCCGCGTCCTCGCCGACTTCAAGGACGGCTACGTCAACACGCTCGTCGCCACCGACGTCGCCGCCCGCGGTATCCACGTCGACGGCATCGACCTGGTCCTGAACGTGGACCCGGCCGGTGACCACAAGGACTACCTGCACCGCTCGGGCCGTACCGCGCGTGCCGGCAAGTCCGGTGTCGTCGTCTCCCTGTCGCTGCCGCACCAGCGCCGCCAGATCTTCCGTCTCATGGAGGACGCGGGCGTCGACGCCTCGCGCCACATCATCCAGGGCGGTGCGGCCTTCGACCCGGAGGTCGCCGAGATCACCGGTGCCCGGTCCATGACCGAGGTCCAGGCCGAGTCCGCGGGCAACGCCGCGCAGCAGGCCGAGCGTGAGGTCACCTCCCTCACCAAGGAGCTGGAGCGGGCCACGCGTCGCGCCGGCGAGCTGCGCGAGGAGGCCGACCGCCTCACCGCGCGTGCCGCCCGTGAGCGCGGCGAGGACGCCGAGGGTGTCGCCGCCGCCGTCGCCGCCGCTGCCGAGAAGGCCGCCGAGGCGACCGTCCCGGAGCAGGCTGCCGCGCCGGCCGAGCGCCAGGAGCGTTCGTCCTCGTACGAGCAGCGCCCGCAGCGCCGTGACGAGCGGGGCAACTACGAGAAGCGCGACCGTCGCGACGACCGTCCGTCGGGTGGCTTCAACCGTGACCGCCGTGACAACGACCGTGGTGGCTTCCGTCGTGACGACCGTCCGTCGGGTGGCGGTTTCAACCGTGACCGTCGTGACGAGCGTCCCTCGGGTGGCGGCTTCCGTCGTGACGACCGTCCGTCGGGTGGCGGTTTCAACCGTGACCGTCGTGACGAGCGTCCCTCGGGTGGCGGCTTCCGTCGTGACGACCGTCCGTCGGGTGGCGGTTTCAACCGTGACCGTCGTGACGAGCGCCCCTCGGGCGGCGGCTTCCGCCGCGACAACGACCGTCCGTCCGGCGGCTTCAACCGTGACCGTCGCGACGACCGTCCCTCCGGTGGCGGCTTCAACCGCGACCGTCGTGACGAGCGCCCCTCGGGTGGCGGCTTCCGCCGTGACGACCGCCCCTCCGGCGGCCACCGCGGCAGCGACCGTCCGTTCAACCGCGACCGTCGTGACGACCGTCCCGCCGGCGGCGGCTTCCGCTCCGGTGGCCACGACCGTCCGCAGGGCCGCCGTGACGACCACCGCGGTGCGGGCTCCGGCTCGACCGGCGGTTCCTCCTTCCGCCGCGACGAGAAGCCGCGCTGGAAGCGCAACGGCTGAAACGGCTGAAGGGCCTGACGGCCTGACTGCTGCCTGACCTGAGAAGGGCCCGGAAGACGATCACGTCTCCCGGGCCCTTCTTTCTTTTCGCGCTCCTGTACCGCCGTTCACCCGCAGGCATTTTTTGGCCAACGCCCGCGCATGCCCTGCCCCCGGTACGGGAATCGCTGGGGGCATGACAAGTGATCCAGCGGCGCAGCAACCGCCGCCATCGACCGACGAGGAACGTCTCGCCCAGCTCGGCTACACGCAGGTCCTCGCCCGGAGGATGTCGGCGTTCTCCAACTACGCCGTCTCCTTCACGATCATCTCGGTGCTCTCCGGGTGCCTGACGATGTATCTGTTCGGGATGAACACCGGCGGCCCCGCCCTGATCACCTGGGGGTGGGTCGGGGTCGGCCTCATGACGCTGTTCGTCGGGCTCGCGATGGCGGAGATCTGTTCCGCGTACCCGACCTCCGCCGGCCTCTACTTCTGGGCGCACCGGCTCGCACCCGCGCGGACGGCCGCCGCCTGGGCGTGGTTCACGGGCTGGTTCAACGTCCTCGGCCAGGTCGCGGTGACCGCCGGAATCGACTTCGGCGCCGCGTCCTTCCTCGGCGCGTATCTGAACCTCCAGTTCGGCTTCGAGGTGACGCCGGGGCGGACGATCCTGCTGTTCGCGGCGATCCTCGTGCTGCACGGACTCCTCAACACCTTCGGTGTGCGCATCGTCGGGCTGCTCAACAGCGTCAGCGTCTGGTGGCACGTCGTCGGCGTCGCCGTCATCGTCGGCGCCCTCGCCTTCGCGCCGGACAGCCACCAGTCCGCGTCCTTCGTCTTCACGAAGTTCGTCAACAACACCGGCTGGGGCAGCGGGTTCTACGTCGTCCTGATCGGACTGCTGATGGCCCAGTACACCTTCACCGGCTACGACGCCTCCGCGCACATGACCGAGGAGACCCACGACGCGTCCACCGCGGGGCCGAAGGGCATCGTGCGGTCCATCTGGACGTCCTGGATCGCCGGGTTCGTGCTGCTCCTCGGCTTCACCTTCGCCATCCAGTCGTACCAGGGCGCCCTCGGCTCGGCCACGGGCGCGCCGCCCGCGCAGATCCTGCTCGACGCGCTCGGGGCGACCGCCGGGAAGCTGCTGCTGCTCGTCGTCATCGGCGCGCAGCTCTTCTGCGGCATGGCCTCCGTCACCGCCAACAGCCGCATGATCTACGCCTTTTCGCGTGACGGCGCGCTGCCGTACTCGCATATCTGGCACACCGTCAGCCCGCGCACCCGTACCCCCGTCGCCGCCGTGTGGCTGGCGGCGCTCGGCGCGCTCGTGCTCGGACTGCCGTACCTCATCAACGTCACGGCGTACGCGGCCGTGACCTCGATCGCCGTCATCGGGCTCTACATCGCGTACGTCGTCCCGACCCTGCTGCGGCTGCGCAAGGGCGACGACTTCCAGCGCGGGCCCTGGCACCTGGGCAGCTGGTCGCGGCCGATCGGGATCGTGGCGGTGGTGTGGGTCGCCGTCATCACGGTCCTCTTCATGCTGCCGCAGGTCTCGCCGGTCACATGGGAGACGTTCAACTACGCCCCGATCGCGGTCCTTGTGGTCCTCGGGTTCGCGGGCGTGTGGTGGCTGGTGTCGGCCCGGCACTGGTTCCTCAACCCGGAGCACGCGCGGACCGTCGCGCGTGAGGCGGGGCGCGTGGGAGCGCCGGAACCGGTCGATCCGTGAGCGGTGGACGTGCCTTCCGGCCGCCCGTGTGACATCCGACAGGCCGTGGAGGCCGATACCCGATCGGCCTCCCGGCCCCGGCGGGCTATGCTCGGGGATGCGTCGGCGCGGGCCGGCGTGTGGACCCTTAGCTCAATTGGCAGAGCAGTGGACTTTTAATCCATTGGTTGTGGGTTCGAGTCCCACAGGGTCTACGAGAAGTAGGCGAGGGAAACCCCCTCTGACCTGCTAGGCGGCGTCCGGGTCGGCTTCGGCTGGCTCGGGCGCCGCTTCGTTTTCGGGGGCTTGCGTGAGCGATGCGTGAGCGGACTGGAAGCGATCGTGGCAGCGCAGAGAGCCCCCAACACCCGCCTGCGCGAGGTCATCGACGCCATCGGTCGGACACATCGACGGCCAGACCGAGGCACTGCTCCACATCGCTCACGCCCGCGCATACGCCGCCACCGACGAGAAACCGGCAGCCGCACGCGTCCTGCTAGCCGCCGAAGACGCCCTCCTGCGCGACGACGGCCCCCAGCCCGGCTACTCCCGCGTCAGCGGCCCGGCCGCCGGCACCGTGGCCAGCCACACCGCCCGCACCCTGACCGACCTCGCCGATCACGTCGGCACCCAACAGCAGCACCGCGATGCCCTGGTCCGCTGGGGCCCCGTGAAGTACAAGCGCGTCCACGCCCTGACCTACGCCGACCTCGGCGACAGCCTCGCCGCCCAGGCCCGCGCCGACGACGCCGTCGCCGCTTGGTCACAAGCCCTGCTGCTCATGGCGGGCATGACCTCCGACCGCACCCGCAAGACGATCACGTCGCTGCGGTCCACTCTCGCGATCTACCAGCGTCGCAAGGTAATCGTCACGCTGGTCTACGTGTCGCTGGCCTGGCGGCGGAACGTCCACACCCTCGCCGCTTGACACCGAAAGACATGGGGTGTCTGACCTGCGCGGCCATAAAGAAGCGCTCTCAGTCCGGGGCCCGGAGCGAGTCGAGAGCCACATCGACGGTGCGGCTCAGGGAACGTGCGTCGCCGCCCGCCCGCGACCGCACGTTCACCCCGTACGCGAGCAGCGCGAGCAGCTCAGCCGCCGAGGCCGGATCGGCGGAAGCTGCCAACTGCCCGTCCTTTCTTGCCGTTTCGAGCGCGGAGCGCAGCGCGTCGCACAGCCCCTGGTGGTGCCGGTCGAGGACGGCCCGCACCTCCGGGTCGTCGCATGCAGCGGGCCGGTTCCGAACTCGCCTCGTCCGGCCAGGCCGACCGCGCGCTCGCCGCCGGCGCGCAGGCCCCGCGTTTCACGCTGCCCTGCGCGACCGGCGAGACCATCACCCTTGACCGGCTCCTCGCCCAAGGCCCGGTCGTGCTCACCTTCTACCGTGGCGCCTGGTGCCCGTACTGCAACATCGCGCTGCGCTCCCTCCAGCAGCAGCACACCGCCATCATCGATCGGGGCGCCCGACTCGTCGCCGTATCCCCGCAGATCCCCGACGAGTCACTGTCCCTGACCGAGAAGCACGCCCTGGACTTCACCGTCTTCAGCGACGTCGGATCCGAAACCGCCAAGGCGTACGGCCTCGCCTTCGACCTGCCGGACGACCTCGCCGCCGTCTACGACAAGCTCGGCTTCGACCTCCACCGCGTCAACGGCGGCCACCCGCGCACCCTCCCGCTCCCCGCGACATACGTCATCGACCAGACCGGCACCGTCCGCTGGGCGTTCGCTGACACCGACTACACCAAGCGCGCCGAACCGGCCGACATCATCGCCGCGCTTGACGCCCTGCGCTGAGGCGCCGTCCGTCGAGCAGCCACCCGAGTTTGGCTGAAGGTGCGCCGGTAAGCGCCGGGTGTGGTGCCCAGATGCGCCTGGAAGCGGCGGCGCAGGTTGACTGCCGAGGTGAGTCCGACACGGGTGGCGACGGCTTCGACCGGCAGGTCGGTCTGCTCCAGCAACACCCGTGCCGCGTCGAGGCGTTGGCGCAACAGCCACTGCCCCGGGCTGACGCCGAGTTGTTCGGTGAAGCGCCGGGCGAGGGTCCGGGTGGACAGCCCGGCTCGTTCGGCGAGCCGGTCCAGGGTCAGCGGAGAGTCGAGGTGGGACGTGGCCCACTCAAGCAGCGGCGCCAGTGACTCGTCCGCCCTCGCCGGGGCAGGCTGTGCGGCGTACTGGAGTTGGCTGCCCTCCCGGTGTGGAGGCAGGACCATGTTCCGGGCGATCTGCGCGGCGTAGGCGGCGCCGTGGTCGCAGCGCACCAGGTGAAGGCAGAGGTCGATGCCCGCGCCGGTTCCGGCGCTGGTGGCCACGTCGCCGTGGTCCACGTAGAGCACGTCAGGGTCCACCTCGATCTGGGGGAAGGTGGCGGCGAGCCGGTCCGCGTGGCGCCAGTGGGTGCTGGCGCGGCGGCCGTCGAGCAGTCCGGCCCGGGCGAGGACGAACGCCCCTGTACAGATGGCGACGATCCTGGCGCCACGTCGGTGGGCGGCCCGCAGCGCCGCGATGACGGTCGGCGGCACCGGCGCGCTGGGTGGCTGCCAGCCGGGGACGACCACGGTGTCTGCCTCCTCCAGGGCCGAAAGGCCCGCGTCGACGAGCATCGGGTAACCGATGGTGGTCCGCAGCGGTCCGGGGTTCTCGGCACAGATCCGGAAGCTGTAGCGGGCAGGAACATCCGGCAGGACGGTGCCGAAGACCTCGGCAGCGCAGCCGAGCTCGAAAGGCGACTGCGGCGGATTGAGCAGGGCCACCACCCGGTGAAGACTCATGGCAAGAATGTACCCCCAGGTGTCTTTTAGGACTCTCGGCAGGGAGATCTACTCCGGTCACAGTGGTCCCATGAGTGAAACCACCGAAACGACAGTGGTCAGGAGCGCAGTCCAGGTCGACGGCCAAACGGCCAGCTACCTGACCGCCGGGCGGCAGGACGGCCGGCCGGTGCTGCTGCTGCACGGAACGTACTGGAGCCGGGTCTGGCTCCCCGTGCTGGACCACCTCGCCGACGCCGGGCTACGGCCGATCGCGGTCGATCTCCTCGGACTGGGGCGCTCAGGAGGCGAGCTCACCCCGGAAACGGCCACGGTCCCGGCCCTCGCGGACTGGGTGACGCGGTTCGCGTCCGCGCTGCAGCTCTCCGGACCGATCGCGGTGGGGGCCCATGACATCGGCGGCGCCATCGCCCAGCACATCCTCGCCCACGACCGCTTCGAGGTGTCCCGCCTTGCCTTGGTCAACTCGGTCCTCTACGACTCCTGGCCGGCACCCCATGTGGCCAGCTTCCGGGGCGCGGACACGGCCGAAGGCGTGCTCGACAACCGCCGGCAGGCGGTGGCAAGAGTGCTGGCCGGTGTCGCCACCGAACCGTTGATCGCGGACTACGTGGACCCGTGGACCGATGCGCGGGTTCGCCGCTCCTGGATGGCCCTGGCAGGTGCGGCCGACAACCGCTACACCCTTGAACTCGTCCCCGCGCTGCGGCGGTCCACCACACCCAAGTTGCTCATCTGGGGCGAGGACGACCTCCACGAGACGGTGGAGTTCGCCGAGCGGTTCGCCTCGGAGATCCCGAACACCACGCTCATCCGTATCCCCCATGCGGATCACATCCCCACGGAGAACGCGCCCGGCCGGATCGGCCACGCGCTCGGCGACTTCTTCACAGCGTAGAGACATTACGGCCCGCCCGGCTTCGAGGCCGATGGGCCAGAACTGCCACCGTCGAACTGGCGTCAATCGCCCGGCCCTCTCCGACCGCGGAGCATGCCGGTTCGAGCCGACGCAAGAACGCTGGGAGCCATTGGGGAGCCGACTTGCTCCCGAAGCCCCTTCCACTCCACGCGACCGGATACACCGAAGGCCCGGAACCAATGGTTACGGGCCTTCGGTCTTCAGTAGCGGGGACAGGATTTGAACCTGCGACCTCTGGGTTATGAGCCCAGCGAGCTACCGAGCTGCTCCACCCCGCGTCGGTAAACACGACTCTACGCCATTGCGGCGACAGAACGCGAATCGGTTGCCCGGCGTTCCGCGATCCGCCGCCTCGGGCCCCTTTCACCCGGTCGGTCCCGCCAGGTCGCCCGCCGCCTTTTCCGGGGGAACCCTGGGGTGGGGCCCGACGGCGTGCGCAGGCGCGGGACCGACGCGGACGGTGGCGGGAGACGAGCGGTGGGGCAGCGAGGAGGACACAGGTCAGAGGCGGAGCCGGGCCTGTCCCGCGCGCGGTTCTTCGTGCGGCTGCTGGTCGTGCTGCTCATCGTGGTCGGGGCGATCTATGACTACGTCACGCCGTCGACGTTCACCGGCGTGCCCCTCTTCACCGCCGCCCCGCTGGTCGCCGCCCCGTTCTTCTCGCCCCGCGGCACCTTGCTGACCGGCCTCGCGACCGTCGCCGTCGTACTCGGGGTGCATCTCAGATACACCCGCAGTTACGACACCGACGCCGTCACCGAACTCGTCACGGTCGCCACCGTCGCCGTCCTCGCCTGTGTCATGAACCGCGTCGTGCGGCGGGGCAGTGAGCAGCTCACCTCCGTGCGCCAGATCGCCGAGGCGGCCCAGCGCGCCGTCCTGCCCGAGCCCGCGGAGCGCATCGGCGGCCTGGAGATCGCGGCCCGCTACGAGGCGGCCCAGGCGGGGGCCTTCATCGGGGGCGACCTGTACGCGGTGCAGGACACCCCGCACGGGGTGCGGCTCGTCGTGGGAGACGTACGCGGGAAGGGCATGGGCGCGGTGTCCGCCGTGGCCGTCGTCATCGGCGCCTTCCGGGAGGCGGCCGAACAGGAGGCGACCCTGGAGGCGGTCGCGCAGCGCCTGGAGCGGGCGCTCGCGCGGGAGGGGCTGCGGCGCAACGGCCTCGACGAGTTCGAGGGTTTCACCACGGCCGTGCTCGCCGAGATCCCGCACGGCAACGGCCTCGTACGGGTCATCAACCGCGGCCATCCGGAACCCCTGATCCTGGGCGGCGACGGGGCGCTCAAGGTCCTGTCGCCGCCGGAGCCCGCGCTGCCGCTCGGGATGGGTGGCCTCGGCAGCTGGCCCGACCGGGCGTCCGAGACGGAGTTCCCGTCCGGGGCGACGCTGCTGCTCTACACCGACGGCCTCTCGGAGGCGCGCGACGCGGAGGGCACCTTCTACGACCCGGCGGCCCGGCTCGCGGGGCGGATGTTCTCGGGGCCCGATCCGCTGCTTGCCGCGCTCACCGCCGAGGTCCGCCGGCATACCGGGGGCGGCACGACGGACGACATGGCGCTGCTCGCGGTGAGGCGGCCGTGAAGCAGCAGTGAAGCAGCCGTGAGCGCCGTCTTCACCTTCCGTAGTCGAATGACGTCGCTGCGCATAACATTTGACAAACCGTCAGATGGGCGGCCCGCTCCGACGGCCGGTCAACTCGCCCGATTCCGCCCGCTCGTGCCCCGATAAGTCCAGGCCAAAGGCGTTAACGATCAGTCGGAACGGCTTGGAATCGGGCCCCGGTGTCTATTAACGTTCGATAACGCAGCGCGGTCGTCCCAGCCGTCACAAGAGATGGCTCCGTGCGCACGCGCCTAATCCCGCAAGGGAGCCGGGGAACCACCAACTTGGGGTGAATCGGACGTCTTTCCTCGCGGAAGGCGTCGGTAGGAGACCTTCCTGCTCCGAACCCGTCAGCTAACCCGGTAGGCGAGAAGGAAGGAAAGGAGCGCGCCCCAGTGGCGTCCAACCGGCCTGCCCCAGAGTTCTCCTACGCGCCGATCGACGAAGAGTTCGGCGAAGCGGACGAGCAGACCTGGGACGAGTGGAATCCCACCGAGGAGTCCGTCCGCCCCGTACGCGGCAGGCACCGCGTAGCCAAGCAGCGCGGCGGTCTCGCGCGCAGCTCCACAGTTCTCGGGGTCGGCGTGATCGCGGCCGTCGGCGCGGGCGGCATCGCCACCGCGCAGGGCGGCAAGCCCCCCGTACACATCTCGATGCCCGACCTCTCCGCCGTCAAGGACTCGCTGCCCGACGCCAAGTCGCTGCCCGGCGTGGGCGCGCTGATATCCGATGCCTCCGCAGATGACGACTCGTCCGGCGGCGACGCGACCCCGCTGACCGGCGCCGGCATCACGACCGCGGACGCCGAGCAGGGCGCGACCGCGGGTGAGGCCCTGCGCGCCCGCATCATGCAGCAGGCCGAGCAGCAGCAGAACCAGGCCGCCGACGCCGAGGCCGCGGCCGCCGAGGAGGCCGCCGCGAAGAAGGCCGCCGAGGACGCGGCCAAGGAGCAGGACGCCGCCCAGGCCAAGGCCGCCGCCGACAAGAAGGCGGCGGAGGAGGCCGCGAAGAAGAAGGCCGAGGCCGAGCGCCTCGCCGAGCTCGCCAAGAGCTTCACGCTGCCGGTCGCCTCCTACACGATCACCGGCACCTTCGGTCAGCCCGGCTCGATGTGGTCCTCCGGCTACCACACGGGTCTCGACTTCGCCGCTCCCACGGGTACGCCGCTGAAGGCGATCCACTCCGGCACCGTCAAGGAGGCCGGCTGGGCGGGCGCGTACGGCTACCGCACCGTCCTCGAGCTGCCGGACGGCACCGAGCTCTGGTACTGCCACCAGTCGTCCCTCAACGTCAGCGCCGGCCAGAAGGTGACCAGCGGCGACGTCATCGGCCGCGTCGGCGCCACCGGCAACGTGACCGGGCCGCACCTCCACCTGGAGGTCCACCCCGGCGGCCAGGCGACCGGGGTCGACCCCGCGCCGTGGCTGCGCACCAACGGTCTGACCATCTAAAGGCTCGTCACTCTCCGAACCCCGGCGGTCCTGACGGCAACCCCCCGACGTCAGGGCTGCCGGTCGGCCATGCCCGGAATATCTTGCTTCGTATCGGTGTTAAAACAAGCCATGACTTCTCTTCGCAAGCTTGGCTCGTCAGACCTCGAGGTGTTCCCGCTCTCCCTCGGCGGCAACGTGTTCGGCTGGACCGCCGACGAGGCGCAGTCCTTCGCCGTGCTCGACGCGTACGTCGCCGCCGGCGGCAACTTCGTCGACACGGCCGACGCGTACTCGTCGTGGGTTCCGGGCAACAAGGGCGGCGAGTCCGAGACCGTCATCGGCAAGTGGCTTGCCGCGCGCGGCAACCGCTCCGATGTCGTCATCGCCACCAAGGTCGGCTCCCACCCCGACTTCAAGGGCCTGTCCGCGAACACCATCAAGTCCGCCGCAGACGAGTCCCTGCGCCGCCTCGGCACGGACTACATCGACCTCTACTACACGCACTTCGACGACCCGTCCGTGCCGGTCGAGGAGATCATCACCGCCCTCGACGAGCTGGTGAAGTCCGGGAAGGTGCGCGCCATCGCCGCGTCGAACCTGACCCCGGAGCGCCTCCAGGAGTCGCTGGACTTCTCCGACCGCGAGGGCCTCGCCCGCTACGCGGCGCTCCAGCCGCACTACAACCTCGTCTCGCGCGACACCTACGAGGGCGGGCTCCAGGAGGTGGCCTCCCGCGGCGGCCTCGCCGCCGTCCCGTACTACGCCCTGGCGTCCGGGTTCCTGACGGGCAAGTACCGGCCGGGCACCGAGGTCGACAGCCCGCGGGCCGCGGGCGCGGGTCAGCACCTGCAGACCGAGCGCGGTGTGCGCGTCCTCAAGGCCCTCGACGAGGTGGCGCAGGCGCACGGCGCCCAGGTCGCGACGGTCGCCCTCGCCTGGCTCGCGTCCCGCCCGACGGTGGCCGCACCGATCGCGTCCGCCCGCACCGTGGAGCAGCTGCCGGCGCTGGTGGCCATGGCCGACCTGGAGCTGACGGACGCGGAGCTCTCGAAGCTCACGGAGGCGTCCGCCTGAGGCGTTCTCAGTAGCGGTACGGGTTGTACGCGTTGTGGGCGCTGTGCGCGGGGAACTGGGCGCCGGGCCCCGCGTGCACCGGCCCCGCGTGCACCGGCCCCGCGTACATCGGCGGCACCCACACGGGCGGCGCGGTGGCGCGGGACGCGTAGGCGAGGGCGGGGCGGGCCGCGTGGCGCCGCGCCCACAGCTCGTCGAGCAGCTCCCGCTCCCGTACGACATAGTCCGCCCCGGCCCGGCCGCGCCGCCCGCGGTGGCGCAGGAGCGCGAGTGAGGTCGCGTACTGCTGGTACTGGGCGACGGCCCTGGCCGTCTCCTTGCCGCCGTGGTGCTGCGCGAACTCGCGGGCCAGGCGGCGGGCGCGCATCGAGCCGAGGGCGAACGGCTCGGCCGGTCCGACCCAGCCGGCCGCCGCGTACGCGGGCAGCTCGGAGCGCACCGTGCGCAGTTCGCGCTGGCGGGTTCCGATCGCGAGCCAGGTCAGCAGCCCGAACGCGGGCATCATGAACAGCGCGTAGACCCCGAAGAATCCGAACCGGCCGAACGCCGACGAGCCGTTCCACGTGGCGTGCATGCCCATCGCGAGCAGCAGCCCGGCGAGGGGCAGGAACACGCGCCGCACCGGCCCGCGGTCGGGCGCGGTCCAGGCCGCGACGCCGAAGCCGATGCCGGTGAGCACCGTGAACAGAGGGTGCGCGAACGGCGACATGACGATGCGTACGAAGAAGGTGGCGGCGGTCACCGAGGCGATGCCGGTGCCGCTGTTGAGCTGGTCGGTGCCGAAGGCGTTGCCCAGATAGAGGATGTTCTCGGTGAACGCGAAGCCGGTGGCGGTGACGCCGGCGATCACCACGCCGTCGACGATCCCGGTGAAGTCCCGTCTGCGGAACAGGAAGATGAGCAGGACGGCGCAGGCCTTCGCGGACTCCTCGACGATGGGCGCTATGACCGTCGCGCCGAGGGTGTCGGCGTTCGCGGGGTCGGCCGAGTTCGTGGCGATCCAGTGGGTCGCGAAGCTGTTGGCGACGATCGCGATGAGCGCGGCGGCGCAGGCGCCCCAGGCGAAGGAGAACAGCAGGTTCCGCCAGGGCCCGGGCGCGACCCGGTCCAGCCAGCGGAACGCGGCTATCAGCAGCGGGACGGGCAGGACCGCGAGGCAGAGCCCGACCAGGAACCCCTTGGTGCCGGTCTGTTCCCGCACGAGGGCGAGGATCACCAGGCCGGAGAGCGTCAGGAGCGAGACGAGCGCCCAGGCGTGCACGGCCTTCCGCTCCCACCAGCGCGGATGCCGCAGCGTGCCGGGCCCCGGAGCGCCTGCTCCGGGCTGCGCGTGCGGAAACGCATTCGGATACGAGGGATAGGTCGCCACAGCGTTGACCCTAACGAGGGACGGCCCCGGCCGCGACGGGGTGTCAGTCCGCGGCGGTGGCCGGTGCGTGCTCGGCGCGCAGGAAGAGCAGGTCGTGGACCACATGGCCCTTGTCCAGGCCCTGGCCCTCGAAGCGCGTGAGGGGGCGGAACGCGGGCCGGGGCGCGTATCCGCCGTCGGCCTGCGTGTTCTCGTAGTCCGGGTGCTCGGTCAGGACTTCGAGCATCTGCTCGGCGTACGGCTCCCAGTCGGTCGCGCAGTGCACCAGGGCGCCCGGCTTGAGGGGGACCGCGGCGAGGGTGAGGAACTCCGGCTGGATCAGGCGCCGCTTGTGGTGGCGCTTCTTGGGCCAGGGGTCGGGGAAGTAGACGCGCAGCCCGTCGAGGGAGGCGGCGGGGAGCATCTCGCGGAGCAGGATGATCGCGTCGCCGTTGGCCACCCGTACGTTCGTCAGGCCGTTCCGCTCGGCGAGGCCCAGGAGGTTGCCCTGGCCCGGGGTGTGCACGTCGACCGCGAGGATGCCGGTGTCGGGGTCGTCGGCGGCCATCTGCGCCGTCGCCTCGCCCATGCCGAAGCCGATCTCCAGGACGACGCGCTTCCTGCCGTCGAACAGCTCGTCGAGGTCGAGGACGCGCTGCCCGTCGATGTCGAGGCCCCACGCGGGCCACAGCCGCTGGAGGGCGTCCGCCTGGCCCGCCGTGACGCGGCTGCGGCGGGGCTGGAAGCTGCGGATGCGCCGCTCGAAGTGCGAACCGGCGGGGTCGGGCGCGGGCCCGTCGGGAAAGCGCGGCTCGCCCTTGGTGCGTGCAGGAGCCGGGGCTTGTGGACCGGGGGCCTCGGGACCGGCGGCTTCGGGGGTGCGGGCTTCGGGGGTGCGGGCTTCGGGGGTGCGGGCTTCGGGAGTGTGGGGTGACTCAGACACAGTAAGTCGATTTTAGACGCCGGAACTCAGGTCGAGACGCCGGATCCGGGCGGGGCTCAAGGTGAGGTCTTGAGCGCGGCCAGGGCCCGCCGGGCGACCTCGCGGCCGATCGGGAGCGAGGCCGTCGCCGCGGGAGACGGCGCGTTCAGCACATGCACCGTGCGCGGGGCCTCGCGGATCAGGAAGTCGTCGACCAGGGTCCCGTCCCGCAGGACCGCCTGCGCCCGGACGCCGGCGGGCGCGGGCACCAGGTCGTCCGCGGTCACCGCGGGCAGCAGCCTGCGCACCGCTGCCGTGAACGCGTCCCGGGACACCGAGCGGCGCAGCTCCCCGGCCCCGTACCGCCAGTGCCGGCGCGCTATCCGCCAGGAGCCGGGCCAGGCCAGTGTGGCGCCGAGCTCGCGCGGTCTGACCGTCGACCAGTCGTAGCCCTCGAGGGCCAGCGCGGGCACCGCGTTCGGACCGACGTGCACGCTCTTGTCGATGCCGCGCGTGAGATGGACGCCGAGGAAGGGGAACGCCGGGTCCGGCACCGGATAGACCAGGCCGCGCACCAGCTCGGGGCGGGCCAGCTCGAAGTACTCACCCCGGAAGGGGACGATCCGCATGCCGGGGTCGTCCCCCGCGAGCCGGGCGATCCGGTCGCAGTGCAGCCCCGCGCAGTTCACCAGGGCGCGCCCGCGGACGACGTCCCCGGCGGCCGTGCGCACCGCGACACCACGCTCCGCGCGGCGGTCGATCTGCACCACCTCCGCGCCGTACCGGATGTCCGCGCCCGAGGCCTCGGCCAGATGCCGGGCCACGGAGGCGTAGTCGGCGACGCCCGTCGTGCCCACGTGGATCGCGGCGAGGCCGCGTACATACGGCTCGTACTCGCCGATCTGGGCGGGGCCGAGCTCCCGCACCGGAATCCCGTTCTCCCGGCCGCGCTGGACCAGGGCGTGCAGGCGGGGCAGCTCGTCGCGCTCGGTGGCCACGATCAGCTTGCCGGTGACCGCGTGCGCGACGCCGTACTCCGCGCAGAACTTGACCATCTCGGCCGCGCCCCGCACCGCGAAGCGGGCCTTGAGCGAGCCGGGGCGGTAGTACACACCGCTGTGGATGACCCCGCTGTTACGCCCCGTCTGGTGTCTGGCGGGGCCGTGCTCCTTCTCCAGGACGGTCACCCGGGTGCCCGGCACCGCGCGCGTGAGGGCGTACGCCGTCGACAGACCGACGATCCCGCCGCCGATCACCAGCACGTCGCAGTCGTACCCGCTCGTCATCACCGTGCCTCACCTCCCGCCCCCGATACTGCACTGCGCCACTGACAACGCGTTCAAACCCGGGCGGTGACCGTTCGGCCGGACCGGTTCCTTCACACCTCTGCCCTACGCCGGCGCCATCAGGAGCGGCCTCGCCCTCTCCCGCAGCTCCACGACGCGCGGCTCGTCCCCGTACGGTTCGAGGCGGTGCAGCAGATCCTTCACGTACTCGGTGGTCCGGGCCGACGAGATCCGCCCCGCCACCTCCAGCGCGCGCGTGCCCTGCTCGCACGCCGCGTCCAGGTTCCCCGACTCCAGCTCGGCGACCGCCGACACCACGAGCCGTAACCCGTGCGAGCGCACGAACTCCTCCGTGGGCTTCGACAGGGCCTGTTCCGTGAAGCGCCGCACCTGGCGGGGCGCCTTGAGGTCGCGGTAGCACTCGGCGGCGTCGGCGGCGAAGCGGTCGTACGAGTAGAAGCCGAGCCACGACGGGTCGTGGTCCCCGTCGCGCGCCCGCTCCAGCCAGCCCTCCGCGGCCCGCAGCGCGGCACCCGCGGCGTGTGCGTCACCGGCGCGCGCGTGTGCGCGTGCTTCCACGAGCCGGAAGAAGCTCATCGTCCTGGCGGTGGCGAGCCCGCGATTGCGCTCCAGGGCGGCCTGCGCCAGGTCCACCCCCTCGTCGCCGAACCCGCGGTACGTCGCCTGGAGCGACATCGACGCCAGTACGTAGCCCCCCAGGGGCACGTCCGCCGCCGCGCGCGCGAGCCGCAGCGCCTGGATGTAGTAGCGCTGCGCCGCCTCCTGCTGGCCCGTGTCGAACGCCATCCACCCGGCCAGGCGCGTCAGTTCGGCGCTCGCCCCGAACAGGGCGCGCCCCACGTCGTCCGAGTAGGCGCCGAGCAGCAGCGGGGCCGCCTCGACCCGCAGGCACTCGGGGACCATCGACGAACGCCAGTCACCGCCCCCGTACTTGGAGTCCCAGCGCCGCGCGTCCTCGGCCGCCTCGCGCAGCTTCTGGACGTCGCTGTGGCCGACCTTCTGAGACGTGTTGTCCCCGCCGCTCTCCAGCGGTTGCGCGTCGCGTGCGACCGACGAGTCGGCCGGCGTTATCAGCCATCTCGACGCGGGCGTCGCGTACGCGCTCACCGCGAACGATCCGGCCAGCGACTGCCAGATGCCGCCGCCCGTGCGGCGGCCCGCGAGGTCGAGGCGGTACAGCTCTGTCGCCGACTTCACCGCCGCCCCCACGTCGCGCGGGAAGGCGAGGCCCACTTCGGGCGCGGGATCCGCGTCAGCCAGGCCGATCTCGTGCAGCGGCACGGGCCGGCCCAGCTTCTGGCCGATGGCGGCGGCGATGAGGTGCGGCGCAGCGCCCTGCGGCACCATGCCCTTGGAGACCCAGCGGGCCACCGAGGTCTTGTCGTAGCGAAGCGTCAGACCGCGTTGCGAGCCAAGGTCGTTGACCCGCCGCGCCAGGCCTGCGTTGCTGATTCCCGCGAGGGCGAGAACGGTGCCGAGTTTCTCGTTCGGCCCGCGTTGCTCCCTGGACATGCGCCACCCCTCGACACAGCCGGCTGCCGCGGTGGCATAACCGCGCGGCATTCGTACACCCAGCGTAGTTCGCCGGATCCCAAGCGTTAAGGGGCATAGTTCCGGATGGCGGGAATATTGTCCGTACGGGAGTACGTGCCCGGGGCGTCGCCGTCACGGTGTGCTCCGCCCGTGTGGCCGTGCGCCTGTGCGTGCGCTCTTCTGCGGCCATGGGGGGAGCGCTTCCATGGATGGTGCGTGGGTCGGCCCGCTGTACTGGATCCAGCGGGCTGGGGGACACCGCCGCCTTCATCCCCGCGGGCGGCGGACCGGTCCGGGAGGTGCAGGGCGCCTCCCGGACCGTGCGTTGCGCGCCGTGGCCGATGTGGTGTGCACAGGTCTGGCCATCCACAGCCGATTTGGCCGAATATCGACGGTGCCGTACGGCACCGTCGATGCCCCCGAGCGGCCCCTGGGGGGTTCAACTACCGCTCAAAAGGGGCGCATTCGGTGGCGCACGTGCCGCCCGGTCGCCTCTCCCGTACGTCTCCTTCGTGGCAGCATGGGGACTCTGTTCCTGTGATTTCCTCTGATTCCTTCTGACGAGGTTCTGTCCACAGCCTGTGGAGGCGGCGATGCGGTGGTTGGTGGGGTGGAGCAGTACCGCCGCCGGGCCCGTGCGGTTCGGGTCCGCGGGCTCGACCGGACCCGACGGGGAGACCGTCCATCCCGTGGGCTCGCAGCTCCTGTGGGGTGACCCCGATCCGCTGTGGGCGGTCGGCGACTGGCGCCCGGACGAGGTCAGGATCGTCAGCGCCGACGAGCAGACCCGTATCGCCGTACTCGGCACCTGCGGCGCCACCGACGAGCAGCTGCGGGTCGGCCTGTTCGCCGCGCGCGGCGGCGCACTGCGCCACCTCACCGCCTGGTCCGGCAGCTACACCGCGGTCGTCCAGGTCGGCCGGCGCCTCATGATCGCCGGTGATCTCGCGGGCGCACGGCCCGTGTTCTACACACCGTGGGCCGGCGGCACCGCGTACGCGACGGCCGCCCTGCCGCTCGCCGACCTCATCGAGGCCCACCTCGACATCGGCCATCTCGCGGCCCTGCTCGCCGCCCCCGACGTGCCCGAAGCCCTGCACGACTCGACGCCGTACCAGGGCGTACGCCGCATCCCGCCCGGCCACGCGCTGATCCTGCGCGCCGGTGCCCGCGAGATCGCCGGCTACGAACCGGTCGCGTCGCTCGCCGTCGCCGCGCCCTCCGCGGACCCCGCCGGCGCCGTGGACGCCCTGCGCGACGCGCTCGTCGAGGCCGTACGCGCCCGGCTCGCCGCGCCCCGGCACGTCCCCGGCGCCGACATCGACCCGGGACCCGTCCCCGGCATGGGCCCCGCCGAGCGGCGCGCGGCCCGCGGCATGCCCGTGCCCGGCATCGGCGCCGACCTCTCCGGAGGACCCGCGTCCGGGACTCTCGCGCTGCTCGCGGCGGGACTGCCCGGGCTGCCCGGCACGGTCCTCGGCCACGGCACGGGCGCGGGCGAACGCCTCCTCGCCGTCACCTTCAACGACCTGTCCGCGGGCGCCGAAGGACGCGAGGCCGAACTCCAGCGCGCGGGCGCCATCGCCGCGAACCCCCGGCTGCACCACGTCGTCGTCACCGCAGGCGAAGAGGCGCTCCCTTACGCCGAGTTGGACGGCCCCCTCACCGACGAGCCCGGCCCCTCCCTGATCACCGCCGCCCGCCACCGCACGCGCCTGCTCTCCGGGAGTGCCGACCACTTCACGGGCTACGGCGCCCGCCAGGTCATCGACGCGCACCCGGCCCGCCTTGCCGACCTCCTCATGGACCGGCGCCGGCGCCACATGGTCAAGCCGGTCGCCGCGCTCGCCAAGGCGGACGGCGGCTCCGTGCTGGTGCCCGCGCGCGTGTACGGCGCGGCGCGCAAGCTGGCCCGCACGCCGTACAAGGAGGGCATCGCAAGCCTCGCGGAGCGGCTGCTGCAGCGGAATTTCGAGGACCCGGGCGGTGAAGCGGGCGCCGTCGGCGCATCGCTCGCGGCCCTCGCGTGGGCGAGACCGGGGCCTGCCGCGCGCTGGCTGACGGGCGAGGCCCTCGCTGAAGTATCGGTTCGCCTCCAGGACGGCGCGACGCGTCCGGGGCCAGGACCGGGGCAGCGGCCCGGCGCGTTCCGGGCCCGCGCCGCCCTCGCCCGTCACGCGGCCGACCTGCGCGTCCTCGAACAGGCCGCCGAAGTCCGCTTCCAGCGCCTGCACGCCCCCTTCCTCGACAACCAGGTCGTACGCGCCTCCCGTGCCCTCCCCGAGGCGCTCCGCGTCCGGCCCGGCGCCCGCGCCGACATCCTGCGTACCGTCCTC
Organism: Streptomyces sp. DS1-CR2; assembly: GCF_055760475.1. Lineage (NCBI taxonomy): Bacteria > Bacillati > Actinomycetota > Actinomycetes > Kitasatosporales > Streptomycetaceae > Streptomyces > Streptomyces sp. DS1-CR2. Next base: position 4,342,710 of record NZ_CM147085.1, on the reverse strand, counting down.
GAAGGCGCCGGCGTCAGCGAACTCCCCGCCGGCTGGGGCGCCCCCTCGCACGCGTCGTCCGCCGCGGCGGCCCGCACCGGCCTGCGCGTCCGCGCCGACCACCTCATCCAGCTCTTCGACACCCCGCTCCTCGCCCAGACCGGCCTGATCGAGGCCCGCGTCGTCCGCAAGGCCCTGCGCGCGGCGGCCGACGGCGAGCCCCTGCCGCTGGACGGCCTCGCCGACCTCGTCTCCCTCGAACTCTGGCTGCGCCGCCTGCTCGCCCGCCGCGGCACCTGCTGGACCGGCACCCCGGCCCGCCAGCGCGCCGTCCCCACAGGGAGCGTCGCGCCGCAGCGGGGCGCACTGGGAGCCGGGCGCTGAGGCATTGCGCCCCTGTCGTCCTCAGCGCTCCGAACCGGAATCCGCGCGACTGAGCCCGTCCCGACCCGTGAGAATGGACCCGTGCGGTACCGAATCCTGGGCGTCACCGAGGCGTACGACGATCAAGGCACACCCCTGCCCGTGGGCGGACAGCGCCTGCGCGCCCTGCTCACGTCGCTCGCGCTGCACGCCGGCCGCACCGCCCCTGCGGACGTGCTCATCGACGACGTGTGGGCCGACGAGCCACCCGCCGACGCGACCGCCGCCCTCCAGGCCCTCGTCGGCCGACTGCGCCGAGCCCTCGGCAAAGACGCCGTCACTTCGCAGGCGGGCGGCGGCTACCGCCTCGCCGCCCGCCCCGACGACGTGGACCTGTACGTCTTTGAGCGCCTCGCCCGCGAGGGCACGGCCGCCCTCACGGCGCACGACCCGGCGACCGCGTCCCGCGCCCTGCGCGACGCGCTCGCCCTGTGGCGCGGACCCGCACTCGCCGACCTCGCCGACCGCACCGCCGCGACCCGCCCCGAGGCCCAGCGCCTCGAAGCGGCACGCGCGCGCGTGGAGGCCGATCTGCAGCTCGGCCGCGCCGCGGACGTCGTACCGGAGCTGACCGAACTCACCCACGCCCACCCGTACGACGAGCCGCTGCACGCCCTCCTCATCCGCGCCCTGCGCGACGCGGGCCGCGGCGCCGACGCACTCGCCGCCTACGAGACGGCCCGCCGCACCCTCGCCGACGGCCTCGGCGCGGACCCCGGACCCGAACTGGCCGCCCTCTACGCCGACTTGCTGGACCCCGCCCGCGTCCACGCCCGCGACAGCGGCCGCCCGGCGCCGCCCCGGCAGCCGCAGCGCGCCGGCAATCTGAGGCCACGCCTCAACTCGTTCGTCGGCCGGGAACCCGAACTCGACGCCATCCGTTCAGACTTGCAGGCGGCCCGCCTCGTCACCCTCACCGGACCCGGCGGCTCCGGCAAGACCCGCCTCGCCGAGGAAGCCGCCGCCGAGCACCCCCGTGCCTGGCTCGCCGAGCTCGCCCCGCTCGACCAGCCCGAGGCCGTGGCGGGCGCCGTCGTCAGCGCCCTCGGCCTGCGCGAGACGGTCCTGATGACCAGCGAGCACTCGGCGCCGCAGGACGACCCCGTGGCGCTGCTCGTCGAGCACTGTGCCCAGCGCAGCCTGCTCCTGATCCTTGACAACTGCGAACACGTCATCGGCGCCGCGGCCGAGCTCGCCGAGACCCTCCTCACCCACTGCCCCGGCCTCACGGTCCTCGCCACCAGCCGCGAACCCCTGGGCGTGCCCGGCGAGTCCGTGCGCCCTGTCGAACCCCTGCCGCCCGACCCCGCGCACCGCCTGTTCGACGAGCGCGCCCGCGCCGTGCGCCCCGACTTCGACGTCACCGGCGACCCCGAGGCCGTGGCCGAGATCTGCCGCCGCCTCGACGGCCTGCCGCTCGCCATCGAACTGGCCGCCGCCCGCCTCAGACTCCTCACCCCCCGCCAGATCGCGGACCGGCTCGACGACCGCTTCCGCCTGCTGACCAGCGGCAGCCGCACCGTACTGCCCCGCCAGCAGACCCTGCGCGCGGTCGTCGACTGGTCCTGGGACCTCCTCGACGAGCAGGAGCGCACGGTCCTGTGCGAGGCGTCCGTCTTCGCCGGCGGCTGGGACCTGGAGGCCGCGGAGGCCGTCTGCACCGGCCCCGCAGCCGACCTGATCGGAGCGCTCGTCGACAAGTCCCTGCTGGTGGCCACCCCGGGCGACGGCAGCATGCGGTACCGGATGCTGGAGACGATCCACGAGTACGCGACCGAACGCGCCGCCGAGACACCGCTGCTGCGCGCCGAGGCCGAGCGGCGCCACGTCGCCTGCTTCCGAGCCCTCGTCGAGAATGCCGACCCGCTCCTGCGCTCCGCCGAGCAACTCCCCTGGATCGAGCGACTGGAGACGGAGCTCGACAACCTCCGCGCCGCCCTGCACCGCTCCATGGTCACCGGCGACACCGAGTCAGCGGTCGAACTCGCCCTGTCCACCGGCTGGTTCTGGTGGCTGCGCAACTACCGCAGGGAGGGCGCCGAGTGGATCGGCCACATCCTGGAGCAGCTGCTCCCGACGCCACGCCCCCAGCGCCCGTCCCCGTCCGACTGCCGGGTCCCCTCGCGCGACGGCCGGACGTTCCCGGTGGTGGGCGATCTGGCGGACGAGGACGACCCCCTGTACTGGCCGCTCATGGAGCTGCGGCTGCTGCACATCTTCTTCGTGGCCCAGACCCTGCCCGAGAGCGCCCTGCGGGGGGAGGCCGACCGGGAGTACCTCATGCGGGTGCGCGACGCCTTCGCTCGGCCCGGGCCCGCGGGGGCACGCTTCCCCGGCATCATCTGGCCGTTCACCGTGTACTTCCTGGACAACCCGGAGGACGTAAGCACCGCCCTCGACCGCGCCGTCGCCAACTGCCGTGTGTACGGCGGCGCGTGGGAGACCGGCGTCACCCTGATGTTCCGTACGCACACGGCCGTCGACAGGACGGGCAACCTCACGGACATCGACGACGACATCGCCGAGCTGCGGACCATCAGCCGCCGCGTCGGGGACCGGTGGATGCGCGCCCAGGTGTGCAGCGCCGCCGGGGAGGCGGCCGTCGCGCGCAGCCGGTTCGACGAGGCGAAGGGCGAGTTCGAGGAGGCGCTGCGCCTCGCCTACGAGGTGGGCGCGTACGCGGAGGCACCGTTCCTCATCGCCAGACTCGGAGAGATCGCCTACCGCTCCGGCGAACGCGACGCGGCGCGCAAGCTCCTGGCCGAGGCGATCGGGGAGGCCGACCGGTACGGGGTGCCGGATCCCCACGCGTACGTGCTGCTCCTGAACGCCCTGATGGCGGTGGAGGACGGCGAGGTGGCGCGGGCCCGCGCGCTGTGCGACGACGCGGCTACGGAGTCGTCGCGCGGTAGCCCGCCACCGCAGTTCACGGCGCTCGTCGGCGGTGTCGACGCGCGGATCACGGCGGCCGAGTCGGGGCCCGCGCGCGGCCTCGCGGTCCTCACCGAGGCCCTGCGGTACGCGGTCGAGAACCGCTGCGCGGAGAGCGTCAGCGCGGACCTCGCGGGCCGCGGGGCGCTCTTTCTGGCCCAGCTGGGTGACACGGAGGGCGCGGTCGAGCTGGTGGCCGCGTCCGACGGCTGGCGCGGCGACGCCGAGCGCCCGCTGCCCGAACGCACGGAGATCGAGGCCTTCGAGGCGGCGGCGGGGGCCGCGCTGGGCGCCGTCCGGTACGCCGACGCGCGCGCCGCGGGGGCGGGGCACACGACGGCCGAGGCGGTCACGCTCCTGACGGAACGGGTCCGCCGCTTCAACTGAGCCTCCTCAGCTGAGGCAGCTCACCGGCAGCTGAAACGGGACTCCGCCCAGTCCCCGACCGCGAGCGAGTCGAGCTTCGTCTGCGGCTCGGTGACCAGCCGGATCGCCGTGCGCCCCGCGAGATTCAGATGAACCGGAACGGCCGAGTCCCCGCCCCTGAGGACCTGCGACTTCCACAGCCGCACCCCGTCCGCGTACACGGAGAACCGCACCGCTCCCGTGCCGAGCGTCAAGTCGTCGACACCGGCGAAGGCGTCGTACGCGGCGCAGCTGCGGTTGAGGTCGATGATCACGGAGGAGTTCGCGTGGACGGTGACCCCGTTCGCGTACTGCTTGTCCGCGACGCGCAGGCCGTAGCGCTGCCACACCCAGCTGCTCTCGCCGGGCCGGATCTCCGGCTCGGTGCCGTCGCCGAGTCCGCCGTACGACAGCTGGTTCAGCTGGTAGACGGCGGGGGCGGGCGGGGGAGGCGTGGGCTTCGGAGTGGGCTCGGGCGTCGGCTTCGGGGCCGGCTTCGGGGGTGGTGTCGGCTTGGGCGTCGGCTTCGGGGTGGGCGTCGGCTTCGGCGCGGGCCTGAGGGGAGGCGTCGGCTGCGGGGCCGGCGGCTCGGGCTTCGGCTTCGGAGGAGGCGTCGGCTTCGGCGGGGGGATGGGCTGCGAGACCGCCGGCTTCTCCTTGCGCGCCTCCTGCCTGGGCTTCTGCGGGTCGCCCGCGAGGGCGATCGCCACCGCCACGGCCACGCCCGCCGCGACCACACCGGCCGCGATGCCCGCCTTCACGGGCGCGCCGAGCCCCTCGGACGCCGCGGCGCCCCCGCCCGCGGCCCCTCCGGAACCGCCGCCCGCCGCGGCCGCCGCACCGGCGCCCGCCGCACTCGCGGCGCCGCCGCCGATGAGCGCGACCACCTTCGCGTACCCGGCGGCACCGAACCAGCCGATGACCGCGACCGGCACGACACCGGGGATCCCGCCGGCGACTTCCTTGATCTGACCGGCCGCGAGCCGGCACTTGGCGCACTCCTCCAGATGCTTGCGCAGGCCGCGCTCGGCCCGGGTGCGCAGGCTGCCGCGGGCGTACGCGCCGAGCCGGTCGGCGTAGCGCGCGCACTCCTCGTCCTGGGTGAGGGTGGTGCTCACATGGGCCTGGAGGTACGCCTCCTTGAGGCCCTCGCGGGCGCGCTTGGCCAGCACGCGCGTGCCGTTGGCGTCGAGGCCGAAGAGCGTGGCGACGTCGCTGGGCGACTCGTCCTCGACCTCCGTGTGCCACAGGACGGCCTGCCAGCGCTCCGGCAGGGACCGGAAGGCCTGCATGGCCATCGACTGCTCGGCCTCGTGCATCGCGAGGACGTCGGCGCCGAGATCCAGGGTGTCGTCGTCGGAGACCTCACTGGAGCGGGCGGCCTGCTGGGCGAACACCGCGAAGTCCTCGACCAGGTGCTCGCGCTTCGCCGACTTCGTCCAGCCCGCGGCGACGCGGCGCACGGTGGTCAGCAGATAGGCGCGCACCGCGTGCTCGGGCCCGCGGCCGCCGCGCACGGCCTGAAGCATGCGCGCGAACACCTCGGCGGTGAGGTCGTCGGCGGTGTGCCCGTCCCGGCAGCAGGTGCGTGCGTAACGGTGAACGGCAGCCGAGTGACGGCGGTACAGCTCCTCGTACGCGGTGTCGTCGCCGGACCGCATACGGGCGATCAGGTCGGCGTCCGCCGGAGGCGTTTCACGCGGGGGCGGCGGGACGGAGATGCCCGGATCCACGCCGTGCTCGCGCTGCTGCGGGACGCTCAGGTCGGAGCGGTCCTCACCCGGGGCGTCGGAGGGGCCGGCGGAGGCTGGGGGACCGGGGGGTTCGGAGCCCGGCGAGTCGTCCCGGCGTGGACCTCCCTGGCTCGGCACCTGCCGCGCGGGCAGCCCGCCGGTCCCGGTGTCGCCCGCACCACTGTTCTCGAGTGGCTCGTCCCGCCCGTCAACGCTCATCGCGGAAAGCCCCCGACCACACACTCAGACCCGAACACGCGGGAAAGAGTGCCACAAGGGCGGCCCGCACCACCTGCCGGTGGCCGTCAACCACTCATCCGTGGAAACTTCCTACAGCGAAGCACTAGCTTTCACTCGTACGGGTAGTGGTCAACAGTCGTGTCAAAAAGGGGAGTTGGCCGCGCGCGACACACATGTGCCACCCGCGGCCGTCCCCACAGCCGGCCACCGCGCGCATCACCCGGTGCCGCACCCGCCGAAGGCCGCCGCTGCACCCCAGGCGTCGGTCGCACGCCCAGAACCCGCCCCGCCCCCGGTGCGCCCGGCTCCACCGGTCCTACGCGGTACTGCCCGCCCTTACGCGGGCCGCGACCGCAGCCCTTCGAGCAGGATGTCCAGAAGTCGCGACGAGGCCGCGGCCTGCTGTGCGGCGTCCGGCAGCGAAGGCGCCGCCGTGGCGATCACCAGCAGTACGTCCGCCACCGTCACGTCCTCGCGGAGTTCCGACGCCGCGCGCGCCCGGTCCACGAGCTGCCCGACGACCTCGAGCAGCTCCGCTGCGCCCGCGTCGTCCGCCGGCACGGCCTCGGTGACCGGGGCCGTGCGCCGCTCCACGAGACGCAGCTCGGGCGGGACGCCGGCGTGCCGCTGCTGCGGAACCCGCGTCTCGTCCCGGACCCCACCCGCCGCGTCGGCCCGCTCGTCGGGGACGCCGACGCGCAGCACCTGCGGAGGCAGCAGCCGCCCCGCACCGGAGGCGACGGACGTGCGCAGGAATCGCGACAGCGCCGACCACGGCTCGTCCTCCTGGCCGAGGGCGGCCCGCGCCTGGTCGGTCAGCCGGGAGGTCTCCTCCTCGGCTATGCGCCGCACCAGTACGTCCTTGCTCGGGAAGCGCCGGTACACCGTGCCGACACCGACCCGGGCCCGCCGCGCCACGTCCTCCATCGGCGCGCCGTACCCCAGCTCGCCGAAGACCTCACGCGCCGCGCGCAGGACGTGTTCCAGATTGCGCTGGGCATCCACGCGCAGCGGCGCGGCACGCGAACTGTCGCCCGCGCCGCGCCCGTTACCGCCCGCCGTGGCGGCCGGTCCGCCGGCCACGGCCGAAGCGGAAGCCGCGGAAGTCCATTGAGAGTCCTGAATGTGCATATGTGTTCCCCCGGTAATGACGTCTCCCCCCGGAGACTCTCCCCGCCATTGGCAACCGGAGCGTGAGGAACAAGCCAGTCCCACGGACCCGTCCGACGGATCCGTCAGCGCATCCCCCGACACCCCGACAGCACACGAACATAGTTGAGCCGGAGTCAATTCAGAAGGGGCAGGTTCCGCACGGAGCGCCCCCCGAACGGAGTACGCGGCGATTCCACCCCGATTGCACCCCTGCACCTCACTCGCCACACACGCGCTGACCTGCGGACATGTCCCGTACTCCGGCAATTCGCCCGACCGGCTTCCGGTGCGGCCGCCGGTCACACAATTTGCCGGGGCTGTGGACAAACTCAAGTGGCCGATGCGTCATGGGGTGGTGCCGATGCCGAAGACTGCTTCTTCCCGGGGGACGGCCCCGGAAGTCCCGCGTACGCGCGTCCTCGTCGTAGGGGGCGGATATGTCGGGATGTACACCGCCCTGCGCCTCCAGCAGAAACTCAAACCGGAACTGAGAAGCGGCCGGACCGAGATCGTCGTCGTCACCCCCGACCCGTACATGACCTACCAGCCGTTCCTGCCCGAGGCCGCCGCCGGATCCATCTCGCCGCGCCACGTCGTCGTGCCGCTGCGCCGCGTCCTCGGCCGGTGCCGCGTCGTCGTCGGCGAGGTCAGGTCGATCGACCACGCCAAACGCACCGCCACCTTCACCACCCTCGCCACCGAGGAGGAGGGCACGGGCGCCGTCGAGATCACGTACGACGAACTCGTCCTGGCCCCCGGCTCCGTCTCGCGCACCCTGCCCGTGCCCGGGCTCGCCGACCACGGCATCGGCTTCAAGACCGTCGAAGAGGCCATCGGCCTGCGCAACCACGTCATCGAGCAGCTGGACATCGCCTCCTCGACCCGCGACCCCGCCATCCGCGACGCGGCCCTCACCTTCGTCTTCGTAGGAGGCGGTTACGCGGGTGTGGAGGCACTCGGCGAACTCGAGGACATGGCGCGCTACGCCGCGGGTTACTACCACAACGTCACCGCGGACGACCTGAAATGGATCCTCGTGGAGGCCAGCGACCGCATCCTCCCGGAGGTCGGCGAGGAGATGGGCCGCTACACCGTCAGCGAACTGCGGCGCCGCAACATCGACGTACGCCTGCGGACCCGGCTCGAATCCTGCGAGGACCGGGTCGCCGTCCTCGACGACGGCTCCCGCTTCCCGACCCGCACCGTCGTGTGGACCGCGGGCGTCAAACCGCACCCCCTGCTCGCCGCGACCGACCTGCCGCGCAACGAACGCGGCCGCCTCACATGCACCGCCCAGCTCGCCGTCGACGGCGCTCCGCACGCCTGGGGCGCGGGCGACGCGGCCGCCGTCCCCGACATCACGGCCGACGAGGAGGGCAAGGAGTGCGCGCCCAACGCCCAGCACGCGGTGCGCCAGGCCAGAGTCCTCGGAGACAACATCGCGGCCTCCCTGCGCGGCGAGCCGCTGACGGACTACGAGCACACATACGCAGGCTCCGTCGCCTCGCTTGGCCTGCACAAAGGTGTCGCACACGTCTACGGGCGCAGGCTGAAGGGCTACCCTGCCTGGTTCATGCACCGCGTCTACCACCTGAGCCGGGTGCCGACCATGAACCGGAAGGCCCGTGTCCTGAGCGAATGGATACTCTCCGGGGTCTTCAAGCGCGAAATCGTCTCCCTCGGCTCGCTCGAACGCCCGCGTGCGGAATTCGAACTCGCGGCCGGGGGAAACCCGCCGGGCAGCCCCCCGGCGAACCCGCCCCAGGACCCGAAGGGGTCGACCTGACCGGACTCAGGAACTCCCCCTCGAGGACCGGCGTCTGACGGATGTCGGTCCGGTCGGTCAGACTGGTCCATGACCCTGGCCGGCCCCTGACCGTGGGCGGACCGACCGCCACGTTGCCCTTCCCCGCGCTCCCGGTCTCACGGCCGGACAGGGGAGACCCCACCCGACCTCACGAGGCTTTCCCCACAGTGAACTTCACGCGCTGGAGCGCCCGGCTCCCCGGAACGCAGCGCCGCGCGGCAGCGCGGTCCGACCATGGCGTCTCCCAAAGCCAGCGAGGGGAAGGCGCCGTGCCCGCCGCCCGCCACGAACCCCCGTCCGACGACGACGCGCCCACGCCCACCTCCGGCATCGACGAACTGCCCGCACGCGAGGTCCTCGACCGCGTCCCGGCCCTCGTCGCCCTCCTCCACGGCCCCGACCACCGCATCGCGTACGTGAACGACGCGTACGCCGCGGCCTTCGGCGACCGCCCCACCGGCGCCCCCGCGCGCGAGGCGCTGCCCGAGCTGGACGAACTCGGCCTGCTGCCGCTGCTCGACCAGGTCCTGCGCAGCGCCAAGCCACGCACGGTCAAGTCCCGCAAGGTGGCCGGCGGCCGCTCGTACACGTTCACCTGCACTCCCGTGACGGTGCCGGCCGGCGAAGCGGACGGCGACAACGAGGGGACGGGACAGGAGCGGGCAGGCGGCTCCGGAGTACTCGTCTTCGCGACCGACGTCACCGACCACGCCGAGGCCGCCGAGCGGCTGCGCGCCAGCGAGCGCCGCCAGCGCGAGACCGCCGTCACCCTCCAGCGCTCCCTCCTGCCCCAGGAGCTGGAGCAGCCCGACGACCTGCGCATCGCGGCCACCTATCAGCCGGGCGGCACCGAGGCCGCGGTCGGCGGCGACTGGTACGACGTGATCACCCTCGGCGGCGGCCGCACCGCCCTCGTCATCGGCGACGTCATGGGCCGCGGGGTGCGCGCCGCCGCCGTCATGGGCCAGCTGCGCACCGCCGTCCGCGCCTACGCCCGCCTCGACCTGCCGCCGCACGAGGTGCTCCAGCTCCTCGACGGCCTGGCCATCGAGATCGACGCCAACCAGATCGCCACCTGCGTCTACGCGGTCCACGACCCGAACGAGGGCCGCCTCGTCTACGCGTCGGCCGGCCACCTCCCCATCCTCGTACGCGACGAGAGCGGCACGATCCACCGCGCGGAGGAGCCCACCGGACCCCCGCTCGGCACCGGCGGATGGCTGCACACCTCCGGATCGGTGCCGCTCGGCCCCGGATCGACCGCCGTCATGTACACCGACGGCCTGGTCGAACGCAGGGACGAGGACATCGACGAGGGCGTCGCTGCCCTGGAGCGCGCGCTCGCCGGCGCCACCGGCACGCCCCAGGTCGTGTGCGACCGACTGATCCGCGCGGCAGGCGTCACCGCGGACCACGACGACGACGTGGCCGTCCTCGTCCTCCAGCACCCGGCGCGCACGGGACCCGACGGAGAGCTGTTCCGCAACGCAGCCCTGGAACTCCTCGGCGGCGTCGAAGCGGCCCCACGCGCGCGTGCCTTCGCCTCGGGCGTCCTCGCCAGCTGGCGTTTCTCACCGGAGCTGCACGACCTGGGCGTCCTGGCCGCCAGCGAACTCGTCGCCAACTCGCTCCAGCACGGCACCCCGCCCATGCGCCTCAGGCTCCGCCGCACCGACCGGCGACTGATCATCGAGGTCACCGACGGCGACGACCACCTCCCGCGCCGCCGCAGCGCCGAACCCGCCGACGAGGCGGGCCGGGGCATCGCCATCGTCGCCACGATCGCCTCGAACTGGGGCTCCCGGCGCACCCCGGGCGGCGGCAAGGCGGTCTGGTGCGAATTCGCCCTGCCGCGTACGACGCCGTAATCGGACCGGGTCTCAGGCGGACGCGATCGCGGGCTCCGGCTCCACCGGAGCCCCGCCCTCCGCCACGATCCGGCTCTTCGCGAGCGACGGCTGGTCCTGTACGGGGGACAGGTGCCGCCCGAGCCGCACCGCGAGGAACGTGATCCCCAGCGAGAACAGCACGAAGGTCACGATGTACGGACCGTGCAGCGCGGCACCCATGGGCCCGCCGACCGCCGGTCCCACGGCCAACGCCAGCTGCTTGACCAGCGCGAACGCCGAGTTGTACTGACCGACCATGCCGGCCGGCGCCAGATCGGCGACCAGCGGCGCCACGGTCGGCGACAGCATCGCCTCACCCAGACCGAACAGCGCGTACGTCGAGATGAACGCGGCCGTGGCCATGGCCATGCTGCCGTGCCCCACCCCCGCGTACCCGGCCGCGAGCCACGCGATGGCCCACACGATTCCGACCGCGGCGATCACGCGGGACCGCCTGCGCCGCTCGACGAACTTCAGGACCGCGAACTGCGCGACCACGATCATCGCGGTGTTGGCGGCGAGCGCGATGCCCAGCGTCGACGGGGAGATCCCCGCCGCCTCCACGCCGTACGCGCTCAGGCCCGACTCGAACTGCCCGTAGCAGGCGAAGAACAGCACGAACCCGAGGACGCACAGCTGGACCATGGCCCGGTGCCGCAGCAGCGCCCGCAGCCCGCCGCCCGTCCCTGAGCCACCCTTCGGCACGGCCCCGCCGATCGTCGGCGCGTACGGCATCCGCACGAAGCCGACGACAGCGGCGAGCACCAGGAACATCAAGGCCTCGATGCCGAACAGCAGGGTGAAGCTCGACGGGCGGCTCTCGTCGACGATCTGGCCGCCGATGAGCCCGCCGATGCCAAGACCGAGGTTCTGCAGGAAGAACTGCATGGCGAAGGCGCGCGTACGGGTGTCCGGCGTGGACGTCCACACGATCATCGTGGCGAGCGCCGGCTGGATCACGGCCGTGCCCGCACCGAGCACAGCCGCCGACAGGATCGCAGTCGTCCGACCGCCCGCGAGCCCGAGCCCGACGGCACCGACCGCCGCCACCATCGTGGCGACGACCAGAACGGGCACAGGACCGCGCCGGTCGATGGCCCGTCCCGTGAACGGCAGGACGACCAGAGCGGCCATGGCGAAGGCGGCGAGCACGATGCCCGCAGCTCCGGCCCCGAGACCACGCACCTCAGCGACGTACACATAGAGGAACGGGACCGTGAACCCGACGCCGAACGAACTCAGCGCGCTGCCCACCTGGATCCGACGCATCGCTGCGCCCATCGCCCTGGTCACTTTCACCTGCCTTAGGAGTTAGAAGTGAAGACTTCGAAGGTAAAGTTAGAATCTAAACAATACACACCGAAGGACTTCAACGCCAAGCCGCCCGTGCCATACTGCGGGCCATGGGCGACAACCCCGGCGACAGTGAGCCGACCCTCGACGAGCAGATCGCCGCGTACCAGCGCGAGTTCCAGGACCTCGACCCCCAGGTCGAGCACATCGTCTCCGCCCTCGGCCGCCTCAACAGGCGCATGAACGTCGCCTACGGCCGCCAGACCGCGAACCTCGGCATCACGAGCGCCGACTGGGAGGTCCTCAAGGCCCTCGTCCTCTCCGGCGCCCCGTACCGCATGGGCCCCGGCGACCTGGCGAAGCGCCTCGGCCTCACCCCCGCCGCCATGACCCACCGCATCGACCGCATGGTCGGCGAGGGCCTGGTCACCCGCGACCGCGACGAGTCCAACCGGGTACGCGTCATCGTCGAGCTCACGACGGAGGGCCGCACCAAGTGGCTCGAGGCGATGCGTCTCGCCACCGTCTTCGAGGAGGACCTGCTCCAGGACCTCTCCTCGGACGAGCGGGGCGCCCTGGGTGAGGTCCTGACCCGCCTGCTGCGCCGCGTCGAGGACGCCCAGCCGGATGCCGGCGGCCGCCTCACGGACCTCGACTGAAAAGAAGTTGCCAGGAGGGTGTTGACATGCCCCTCCTCGATACGTAGGGTTCTTCGAGTTGCCACGGAGCCGTAACGGTTCTGCGACAGCAACTCCGCCGCTGAAGCGGCAACCCCACCACCAGCACGATGTCCCTCCGGGATCGAATTCGGCGTGCCCGAATTCAATTCGATTTCGGTGCGGCGGCCCGATTAGGAGCCGCCGGGGGAATCCGCTAAAGTCTGGGACGTCGGAACGGCCCAACAGCCGGGAAGACAAGCCCTTCTGACTGGGAATCAGGCCCGAAAGGATCTGATAGAGTCGGAACCGCCGGAAAGGGAAACGCGGAAGCCGAAAGGCCGGAGCGGAAACCTGAAAGGCACCGAGGAAATCGGACACGAAAGAGTCTGATAGAGTCGGAAACGCAAGACCGAAGGGAAACTGCCCGGAGGAAAGCCTGAGAGAGTCTCTCGGGTGAGTACAAAGGAAGCGTCCGTTCCTTGAGAACTCAACAGCGTGCCAAAAGTCAACGCCAGATTGACAACCCCGGCCCATCTTTGGTGGGTTGGAGGTTCCTTTGAAAAAGTCCTCACTCCGACACCGGGGTGGGGCAACACTAGCGAGGACGCAGTGAATCGTGGGGATTATTCCTCCCGGCGGTTCCGCTCTCGTGGTGTGGTCCCGATTACGGGAAAACATTCACGGAGAGTTTGATCCTGGCTCAGGACGAACGCTGGCGGCGTGCTTAACACATGCAAGTCGAACGATGAAGCCCTTCGGGGTGGATTAGTGGCGAACGGGTGAGTAACACGTGGGCAATCTGCCCTGCACTCTGGGACAAGCCCTGGAAACGGGGTCTAATACCGGATGACACCCCCTCTCGCATGGGAGGGGGTTGAAAGCTCCGGCGGTGCAGGATGAGCCCGCGGCCTATCAGCTTGTTGGTGAGGTAGAAGCTCACCAAGGCGACGACGGGTAGCCGGCCTGAGAGGGCGACCGGCCACACTGGGACTGAGACACGGCCCAGACTCCTACGGGAGGCAGCAGTGGGGAATATTGCACAATGGGCGAAAGCCTGATGCAGCGACGCCGCGTGAGGGATGACGGCCTTCGGGTTGTAAACCTCTTTCAGCAGGGAAGAAGCGAAAGTGACGGTACCTGCAGAAGAAGCGCCGGCTAACTACGTGCCAGCAGCCGCGGTAATACGTAGGGCGCAAGCGTTGTCCGGAATTATTGGGCGTAAAGAGCTCGTAGGCGGCTTGTCACGTCGGTTGTGAAAGCCCGGGGCTTAACCCCGGGTCTGCAGTCGATACGGGCAGGCTAGAGTGTGGTAGGGGAGATCGGAATTCCTGGTGTAGCGGTGAAATGCGCAGATATCAGGAGGAACACCGGTGGCGAAGGCGGATCTCTGGGCCATTACTGACGCTGAGGAGCGAAAGCGTGGGGAGCGAACAGGATTAGATACCCTGGTAGTCCACGCCGTAAACGGTGGGAACTAGGTGTTGGCGACATTCCACGTCGTCGGTGCCGCAGCTAACGCATTAAGTTCCCCGCCTGGGGAGTACGGCCGCAAGGCTAAAACTCAAAGGAATTGACGGGGGCCCGCACAAGCAGCGGAGCATGTGGCTTAATTCGACGCAACGCGAAGAACCTTACCAAGGCTTGACATATACCGGAAAGCATCAGAGATGGTGCCCCCCTTGTGGTCGGTATACAGGTGGTGCATGGCTGTCGTCAGCTCGTGTCGTGAGATGTTGGGTTAAGTCCCGCAACGAGCGCAACCCTTGTTCTGTGTTGCCAGCATGCCCTTCGGGGTGATGGGGACTCACAGGAGACTGCCGGGGTCAACTCGGAGGAAGGTGGGGACGACGTCAAGTCATCATGCCCCTTATGTCTTGGGCTGCACACGTGCTACAATGGCAGGTACAATGAGCTGCGATGCCGCGAGGCGGAGCGAATCTCAAAAAGCCTGTCTCAGTTCGGATTGGGGTCTGCAACTCGACCCCATGAAGTCGGAGTTGCTAGTAATCGCAGATCAGCATTGCTGCGGTGAATACGTTCCCGGGCCTTGTACACACCGCCCGTCACGTCACGAAAGTCGGTAACACCCGAAGCCGGTGGCCCAACCCCCTTGTGGGGAGGGAGCTGTCGAAGGTGGGACTGGCGATTGGGACGAAGTCGTAACAAGGTAGCCGTACCGGAAGGTGCGGCTGGATCACCTCCTTTCTAAGGAGCACTTTGGCTGCCGGGTTTCACCTGGTGGTCCAAGAGCCATTTCGTCGGCAAACGTCCGGCGGTGGTTGCTCAAGGGTGGAACGTTGACTATTCGGCACACTTGATCGTCTTCTCCTGCAAGTACTGCCCCTTCGGGGCGTGGAACGTTGAGGGGAGCGGGAAGGGTGTCGGGCACGCTGTTGGGTGTCTGAAGGTACGGCCGAGACGGTCGCCTTCAGTGCCGGCCCCGGTAAAGATCTGCTTCGGTGGGTTGTGACGGGTGGTTGGTCGTTGTTTGAGAACTGCACAGTGGACGCGAGCATCTGTGGCCAAGTTTTTAAGGGCGCACGGTGGATGCCTTGGCACCAGGAACCGATGAAGGACGTGGGAGGCCACGATAGTCCCCGGGGAGTCGTCAACCAGGCTTTGATCCGGGGGTTTCCGAATGGGGAAACCCGGCAGTCGTCATGGGCTGTCACCCGCTGCTGAACACATAGGCAGTGTGGAGGGAACGCGGGGAAGTGAAACATCTCAGTACCCGCAGGAAGAGAAAACAACCGTGATTCCGGGAGTAGTGGCGAGCGAAACTGGATGAGGCCAAACCATTTGCGTGTGATACCCGGCAGGGGTTGCGCATGTGGGGTTGTGGGATCTCTCTTCTGTCGTCTGCCGGCGACAGGACGAGTCAGAAACCGTTGATGTAGGCGAAGGACATGCGAAAGGTCCGGCGTAGAGGGTAAGACCCCCGTAGTCGAAACATCAGCGGCTCGTTTGAGAGACACCCAAGTAGCACGGGGCCCGAGAAATCCCGTGTGAATCTGGCGGGACCACCCGCTAAGCCTAAATATTCCCTGGTGACCGATAGCGGATAGTACCGTGAGGGAATGGTGAAAAGTACCGCGGGAGCGGAGTGAAATAGTACCTGAAACCGTGTGCCTACAAGCCGTGGGAGCGTCGCTGTATGTGCTTGCACATGCAGTCGTGACTGCGTGCCTTTTGAAGAATGAGCCTGCGAGTTTGCGGTGCGTTGCGAGGTTAACCCGTGTGGGGAAGCCGTAGCGAAAGCGAGTCCGAATAGGGCGGTTTAGTAGCGCGCTCAAGACCCGAAGCGGAGTGATCTAGCCATGGGCAGGTTGAAGCGGAGGTAAGACTTCGTGGAGGACCGAACCCACCAGGGTTGAAAACCTGGGGGATGACCTGTGGTTAGGGGTGAAAGGCCAATCAAACTCCGTGATAGCTGGTTCTCCCCGAAATGCATTTAGGTGCAGCGTCGTGTGTTTCTTGCCGGAGGTAGAGCACTGGATAGGCGATGGGCCCTACCGGGTTACTGACCTTAGCCAAACTCCGAATGCCGGTAAGTGAGAGCGCGGCAGTGAGACTGTGGGGGATAAGCTCCATGGTCGAGAGGGAAACAGCCCAGAGCATCGACTAAGGCCCCTAAGCGTACGCTAAGTGGGAAAGGATGTGGAGTCGCACAGACAACCAGGAGGTTGGCTTAGAAGCAGCCACCCTTGAAAGAGTGCGTAATAGCTCACTGGTCTAGTGATTCCGCGCCGACAATGTAGCGGGGCTCAAGCGTACCGCCGAAGTCGTGTCATTCCAGCGTGAGGGCCAACGCCTGCTGGGATGGGTAGGGGAGCGTCGTGTGCCGGGTGAAGCAGCCGCGGAAGCGAGTTGTGGACGGTTCACGAGTGAGAATGCAGGCATGAGTAGCGATACACACGTGAGAAACGTGTGCGCCGATTGACTAAGGGTTCCTGGGTCAAGCTGATCTGCCCAGGGTAAGTCGGGACCTAAGGCGAGGCCGACAGGCGTAGTCGATGGATAACCGGTTGATATTCCGGTACCCGCTGTGAAGCGTCAAACATTGAATCAGGCGATGCTAAGTCCGTGAAGCCGTTCCGGACCCTTCGGGGAAAGGAAAGTGGTGGAGCCGACGGACCAGACTTGTAGTAGGTGAGTGATGGGGTGACGCAGGAAGGTAGTCCAGCCCGGGCGGTGGTTGTCCCGGGGTAAGGGTGTAGGCCGTGTGGCAGGTAAATCCGTCACACATTAAGGCTGAGACCTGATGCCGAGCCGATTGTGGTGAAGTGGATGATCCTATGCTGTCGAGAAAAGCCTCTAGCGAGTTTCATGGCGGCCCGTACCCTAAACCGACTCAGGTGGTCAGGTAGAGAATACCGAGGCGTTCGGGTGAACTATGGTTAAGGAACTCGGCAAAATGCCCCCGTAACTTCGGGAGAAGGGGGGCCATCACCGGTGATTGGATTTACTTCATGAGCTGGGGGTGGCCGCAGAGACCAGCGAGAAGCGACTGTTTACTAAAAACACAGGTCCGTGCGAAGCCGTAAGGCGATGTATACGGACTGACGCCTGCCCGGTGCTGGAACGTTAAGGGGACCGGTTAGTGCACTTTCGGGTGTGCGAAGCTGAGAACTTAAGCGCCAGTAAACGGCGGTGGTAACTATAACCATCCTAAGGTAGCGAAATTCCTTGTCGGGTAAGTTCCGACCTGCACGAATGGCGTAACGACTTCTCGACTGTCTCAACCATAGGCCCGGTGAAATTGCACTACGAGTAAAGATGCTCGTTTCGCGCAGCAGGACGGAAAGACCCCGGGACCTTTACTACAGTTTGATATTGGTGTTCGGTTCGGCTTGTGTAGGATAGGTGGGAGACTGTGAACTCTGGACGCCAGTTCAGGGGGAGTCGTCGTTGAAATACCACTCTGGTCGTGCTGGATGTCTAACCTGGGTCCGTGATCCGGATCAGGGACAGTGTCTGATGGGTAGTTTAACTGGGGCGGTTGCCTCCTAAAGAGTAACGGAGGCGCCCAAAGGTTCCCTCAGCCTGGTTGGTAATCAGGTGTTGAGTGTAAGTGCACAAGGGAGCTTGACTGTGAGACCGACGGGTCGAGCAGGGACGAAAGTCGGGACTAGTGATCCGGCGGTGGCTTGTGGAAGCGCCGTCGCTCAACGGATAAAAGGTACCCCGGGGATAACAGGCTGATCTTCCCCAAGAGTCCATATCGACGGGATGGTTTGGCACCTCGATGTCGGCTCGTCGCATCCTGGGGCTGGAGTCGGTCCCAAGGGTTGGGCTGTTCGCCCATTAAAGCGGTACGCGAGCTGGGTTTAGAACGTCGTGAGACAGTTCGGTCCCTATCCGCTGTGCGCGTAGGAGTCTTGAGAAGGGCTGTCCCTAGTACGAGAGGACCGGGACGGACGAACCTCTGGTGTGCCAGTTGTCCTGCCAAGGGCATGGCTGGTTGGCTACGTTCGGAAAGGATAACCGCTGAAAGCATCTAAGCGGGAAGCCTGCTTCGAGATGAGGACTCCCACCCCCTTTGAGGGGTTAAGGCTCCCAGTAGACGACTGGGTTGATAGGCCAGATCTGGAAGCCCGGTAACGGGTGGAGGTGACTGGTACTAATAGGCCGAGGGCTTGTCCTCAGTTGCTCGCGTCCACTGTGTTGGTTCTGAAACCACGAACAACCCCGTACATGGTCACGTACGGTGCGGTTGACAGTTTCATAGTGTTTCGGTGGTCATAGCGTGAGGGAAACGCCCGGTTACATTCCGAACCCGGAAGCTAAGCCTCACAGCGCCGATGGTACTGCAGGGGGGACCCTGTGGGAGAGTAGGAAGCCGCCGAACTAATTTTGATAAAAAGCCTCATTCCCCGAGTGAAAACTCGGGGAATGAGGCTTTTTTGCGTTCCCGACCATAAAGCAAGCCGCGGATTCACGACGGGGCGTCCGACCGCGGTCCGGAGCTGCGGAAAACGCGTAGTACCCCGGTACGACTGTCCCGTAGGGTCCGCCCCATGGAGCCTGCCGAGAAGTACGTCGTACGTCCTGTCCGGTCACAGGAGTGGGAGGCGGTGCGGGAGATACGGCTCGCGTCCCTGCGCGATCCGGCGGCGTCGATCGCCTTCCTGGAGACGTACGAGACCGCGCTCGCGCGGCCCGAGGAGTTCTGGCGGGACCGGGCCGGACGGTTCGAACTCGACGGCTCCGCACGGCAGTTCGTCGCCGAGGGAGCGGACGGCCGGTGGTGGGGATCTGTGACCGTGCTTGTGGAGGAGGCCGGTGCGCCGCTCGCGTTCGGCGAGACGAGCGACGTGCGGCAGGCACATCTCGTCGGCGTGTACGTGCGGCCCGAGCACCGGGCGAGCGGCGTGGCCGAGGCGCTGTTCCTGGCGGCCGTGGAGTGGGCGCGCTCGCTGGAGGGCCTGGAGCGCGTGCGGCTGTACGTGCACGAGGACAACGCGCGGGCGCAGGCGTTCTACCGGCGGTTCGGCTTCGTCCCCACCGGGGCGAGCGTGGCGATGCCGTCGGACCCGCCGAAGTCGGACCCGCCGAAGTACGAGTACGAGATGGTGCTGGAGAGTCGGTAAGAAGGCTTAGGGAGCCGGGAGTTCGGCGTGCGGCCAGCGGGCCCGGCCCTGCTCCCGGGAGCGGAGGAGGGCCAGGGTCGGCAGACCCCGGTCCGCTCCGGTGGACAGCAGCTCCGGCAGCTGGGGAAGCGGAGCCACCGCGGCGACATCGTCGAGGACGAGCGCCATTGGTGGGTCGAGCCGACCGGCGGATGACCGTTCGGCCATGCGCCGGCCGCGCTCGACCACGCTTGAGGCGAGGGCCGTGAGGAGGGGCATCGCGCCCGGGTCCGCCTTGGGATCCTCGATGGCTTCACCCACCACATAAAGCGTGCCCCCTTCATTCACGAAGGAATCCAGGGTGAGCGCATCAGTTCGGTTTGGGGTGCAGGCCTCGCGGATGTGGACGGAGAACAGTGAGGACAGAGCGCGTGCCGTCAACTCCTGTGCCATGTCCCTGCGTTCGGTATGCGAGGTGAGCGCGGCCTCCAGCTCGCCCGCGGCGCCGGCCGCGGCCTTCGGGCTGGTACGCAGAATGCGTACGGCCTCCTGGACCTGACTGCCCTGCGCCCAGCGGTGCACGTGCCGGAAGGGCTTCGCGTCCACGGCGGCGGCGTGCAGAAAGCTCCGCAGCAGCGTCTCGGCCGTATCGGCGGTGGCCATGTCGAGTTTGGCGGTGGGCCGGATCGGGGCCAGGAGCGCTGCCGCCCGGGACGCGGCCGTGGGCTTGTCCTCGCAGCCCTGCGCCGGGTTCCAGTGGAGGCGGGCCGGGGTGTCGCACAGGTGGGTGGGGTCGTAGACGAGGACGGGGCCGAGCTTCGACCGGGCGTCCTTGGTCTCGGCCCAGACACTCGCCGACGACGTGACGACGAGGACGGGACCCTCGGCGTCCCGGATGGCCTGAATGGCCCGCGGGGCGCGGGTCTCGGCGGGGCCGAGGACGACGGGGCCTCGGGGGGCGGGGACGGCCAGGGGGGCGGGGACGGCCGTAGGGACGGCGGCGGCCGGGGCGACGGGACTCGCGAGGTGCTCGAGATGCTCGTGGTGCTGGTCGTGCTCGTGGCGCTGGTCGTGCGCGCGGCGCTGGTCGTGCTGGGCGTGCGCGTGACTGTCAGGGGGTTCCGCCCCAGTTGCCGGGACGACCTCCGAGACCGTGGCCCGGGGAGTAGGCGTGACCGCAGGCGCCGGTTCGGCCGACGGAGTGGCGGCGGCCACCGCCCGGCCCCTCCGCCGTACGGCCCGCAACCGGGCCACTGTCCCCGCGATGAACACCGCGAGCACGATCAGCACGAGCACCTGGCCGATGAACAGACCCCAGAACAGCCCGTACCCGGAGAGCTGCCCGTCCGGGGTCTCCGGCCACGCGCTCGGCAGGTCGTGCGGGCGGCCGATGAGGGAGCGCATCGCCACCGGCGTGTGGCGGATCGTCACGCCATCCGGCCAGGTGCCCTTGGAGAACAGGCCCGACAGGCCCGTCGCCGTCCACACCATGACGGTCATGCCGAGCAGGAACGCGAGCACGCCGAGGAGCAGACCGTCGGGAACGCCGCGTTCCCGTTCCCGCGGCGCGGGGCCACCCCGGCCCCGCTCCCCGTACCTGTCGTCCCGCTCGTAGGCGTCGTGCCGCCGCATCCCGCTCTCGCTCTCGCCGAGCCCCACCAGTAACTTCCCAGGCCTCAGACCCCAGACCCCAGGCCTCATACCTCAGGCCACCGTCGACTCCGACGAGTCCTTGTAGCGGTCGCCCATGTGCTGTTCCACGAACGCGGCCGCCCGTTCCTCCGCCTCCAGGTCGGCGGCGCGCATCGCGTCGTCGTCGCCGAGCGTCTCGGCGGAGGACTCCGTCATGGCGCGGTCGGTGAAGACCAGCGGCCGTTCCGTCTCGGTGATGAGGTGCTTCACGACCTGGACGTTCCCGTTCACGTCCCAGACCGCGATGCCCGGTGTCAGCGAGGGGATGATCTCCACGGCCCAGCGTGGCAGGCCGAGTACGAGACCGGTGGCCCGTGCCTCGTCGGCCTTCTGGGCGTAGATGGTCCTGGTCGACGCCATTTTCAGGATCGCGGCCGCCTCCTTGGCCGCGGCCCCGTCCACCACGTCACTGAGGTGGTGGACGACCGCCACGAACGACAGGCCGAGCCGCCGCCCGAACTTCAGGAGCCGCTGGAACAGCTGCGCCACGAAGGGCGAGTTGATGATGTGCCACGCCTCCTCCACCAGGAAGATGCGCTTCTTGCGGTCCGGCCGGATCCAGGTGTGCTCCAGCCACACGCCCACGATCGCCATGAGGATCGGCATGGCGATGGAGTTGCGGTCGATGTGGGAGAGGTCGAAGACGATCAGCGGGGCGTCGAGGTCGATGCCGACCGTCGTCGGACCGTCGAACATGCCGCGCAGGTCACCGTCCACGAGCCGGTCGATGACGAGAGCGACATCAAGTCCCCACGCCCGTACGTCGTCTATGGCCACGTTCATCGCTTCCGCCGACTCGGGTTCCGGGTGGCGGAGCTGCTCGACGATGTCGGTCAGGACGGGCTGGCGGTCGACGATGGTCTCGTTGACGTAGGCGTGCGCGACCTTGAGGGCGAAGCCGGAGCGCTCGTCGAGGCCGTGCCCCATGGCGACCTCGATGATCGTCCGGAGCAGGGCGAGCTGCCCGGTCGTCGTGATCGCCGGGTCGAGCGGATTGAGCCGGATCCCCATGTCCAGAGCGGCCGTGGGGTCGAGCCGGATGGGAGTGATACCCAGCTCCTGGGCGATGAGGTTCCATTCGCCGACCCCGTCCTCACCCTGCGCGTCGAGGACGACGACCTGGCGGTCCTTGAACCTCAGCTGCCGCAGGACGTATGTCTTCTCCAGCGCGGACTTGCCGTTGCCGGACTCGCCGAGGACCAGCCAGTGCGGGGCGGGCAGCTGCTGCCCGTACAGCTGGAACGGGTCGTAGATGTAGCCCTTGCCGGAGTAGACCTCGCGGCCGATGATGACGCCCGAGTCGCCGAGGCCGGGGGCGGCCGTCGGCAGGTAGACCGCCTGGGCCTGCCCCGTCGACGTACGGACCGGAAGCCGGGTCGTCTCCACCTTCCCGAACAGGAAGGAGGTGAAGGCGTCCGTGGCCATGGACAGCGGATCCCGCATCTCAGAGCCCTGCCTCTACCGTCGGATGCCGGTCGCGAACGGCAATGTGTTGACGAAGGCCCGGTGGTGCTCGCGGTCGCACCACTCCAGCTTCAGATAGGACTTGCCGGCGGAGGCGCGGATCGTGCGCTTGTCGCGCGCGAGGCTCTCCGGGGAGCGGGAGGAGACGGTGATGTAGCCGACGAGGTTGACCCCGGCCGCGCCGCTCGCGAGGTCCTCGCCGCGCTGGTCGAGGCGGGTGTTGGCGGCGACGTCGCGCGGGTCGATGGTCCGGTTCATCTTGGCGGCGCGGCTGGCATCCGCCTCGTCGTTCGTCTTCTCGGTGAGCATCCGCTCGATGGCGACCTCGGTGGGTTCCAGGTCCATCGTGACGGCCACGGTGCGGATGACGTCGGGGGTGTGGACGAGGAGCGGCGCCAGGAAGTTCACGCCGACCGGCGTCATCGGCCACTCCTTCACCCAGGCGGTGGCGTGGCACCAGGGCGCGCGCGTCGAGGACTCGCGCGTCTTGGCCTGCAGATACGTCGGCTCCATCGCGTCCAGCTCGGCCGGCCAGGCATTGCGCTTGGTCATGGCCTGAATGTGGTCGATCGGATGGTCCGGGTCGTACATGGAGTGCACGAGCGAGGCGAGCCGCCCCTGCCCGAGCGGCTGCCGTACCCGGATGTCGGCCTCCTGGAGGCGCGAGCAGATGTCGGTCAGCTCGCGCGCCATGACGACCGCGAGCCCGGCGTCCCGGTCGACCTTGCGGCCGCTGTGGGGACGGGCCGCGCGCGCCATGGCGTGCGCCTCGGCGGCCAGCTCGCGCGTGTAGTGCATGCAGGCCACGAGGTAGGCGCGGTGCTGCTCGCTGCTGGTCGACACCATCGACTGGAGCTGGTTGTACGACTGCTGCAGCCAGCCCGGCGTGCGGTCGTCACCGCGCACGGCGACGTCCTTGGCGTGCGCGTCGGGGTCGGCGGGGAGCGTACGGGCGAGCATCTGGAGCCGCGTGACGAACCCGTCTCCGTTCGCGACGTGCTTCAGGAGCGTCCCGAACCGGTCGACCAGCGCCTCCTGGTCCTCGCTGTCCCGCAGCCCGACACCCGGGCCCTCGATCTCGATGGCGGCGGTGACGGTCCGCCGGTCGGCGTGCAGCAGCACGGCGATCTCGTCCGGCCCGAACGGCGCGGCCAGCCAGGTCAGCCGGCCGATGCCGGGCGGCGGCCCGATCTCCACCTCGCGCCCGTCGAGCCGCACCCCCGCGTCCATGGCCCGCGACCGGTACGTCGTGCCGCGCTTCAGCTGCCGCTTGTAACTGCGGTTGATCTCGAACCACTTGTAGAAGGTGCGGTGCTTGTACGGGATGTAGACGGCCGCGAGCGCGATCAGCGGGAAGCCCAGGAGCAGCATGATGCGCAGGGACAGGGCGGGGACGAGAAGCCCGCACATCATGCCCAGGAAAGCGCCCCCGATGATGAGGGCGATCTCGCCGGTCTCGCGGTTCCTGCCGACGATGGCGTTCGGCCGGGCACGGCCGATCAGATACGTACGGCGGGGCGTGACCGAGGGGGACACATGGGACTGGGTCGTCAACGCCCTGCACCTCCTTGCCGATTGCTGTTGCCGGTGTTCCCGCCGTTACGCGTATTGCGCGCGTGCGGCGTGTTCGTGGGACTCGTACGGGGCGGGGGTGCGGCGGAGGGGACAGATCCGCCGCCACCGCCACTGCCCCCGGAGGAGGGGCGTGTGCTGTGTGCGGCCACGCCTCCCGACACGGGGTTCGCGGGGCGGGCCTGGGACTGGCCGCCACCGCTGCCGCCGCCACCGTCGGCGCGTGCGCTGTGCGTCTTGATGCCTTGCGAGACGAGTGCGGCGGGTGAACTGATGACCGCGGCGGCCTTGTTCTCGGCGCCGCGCATGATGCGGTTGTTACGGCCGTTGGCGATCTCGTCGCCGAAGCCGGGTACGAAGCGGTAGATCATGCCGCTGGCGAAGATCGCGAGCAGCACGATGGCGAGACCGGACACGACGGCGGCGAGGGAGTCGGGCCCTTCCGACCCCGACAACGCACCCGCGAGCCCCAGCACGATGACAATCACCGGCTTCACCAGGATTACGGCGATCATCACGCCGGCCCAGCGGCGGACGTGTCCCCACAGGTTCTTGTCGACGAGCCCCGCGTAGACGACGACCCCGAGCAGCGCGCCCACGTACAGCAGCACGGCCCGCAGATACAGCTCCAGGTAGAGCACGCCGGCGGCGAGAATCGACACGAGGGAGACGACGATCAGCATGATCGGCCCGCCCCCTATGTCGTCGCCCTTCTTCAGCGCACCGGAGAACGTCCCGAAGAACGCGTCCGTCTGATCCCCCGTCGCCTTCGCCAGCACATCCGAGACTCCGTCCGTCGCGGATACGACGGTGTAGAGGATCAGCGGCGTGAACGCGGACGCGATGACGGTGAGCCACAGGAAACCGATGGCCTCGGAGAGGGCGGTACCGAGGGGGACACCCCGGACGGCCCTCTTGGCCACGGCGAGCAGCCACAGCAGCAACGTGAGAATCGCCGACGCCGCGAACACGATGGCGTACTGCTGAAGGAACTTGGGGTTGGTGAAGTCGACGCTGGCGGTCTGCTTGATGGACTTGCTGAGCATGTCCACGGTCCAGGCCGCGGCGTCGGCACAGCCCTTGGCGAGGGAGGAGAGGGGGTCCAGGGGGTTGGTGGTGCCTGGGGGTGTGGCGGGGGTTCCACCGCCTCCGGATTTACCGTTGCCGCGTTCGCAGTACTGCTTTGCGGGTCCGACGATGAGGTCACACTTGTCATCGCCGGGCGCCGCGTAGGCACGGGTCGCCAGCAGGACGGCTGCGGTCTGGACGGCTGCCGCTGCGCCGGCGAGCTTCAGCAGATGGCGACTACCGGGCATAGGTGAACCCTCCGTACTGCTCAACGGCCTTGGCGATCTCGTCGGCCGACGAAATCTTGTTGTCGCCGTTCACAGGGGACGGTCCGTCCTTCTGGGAGAAGCTCTCGACCTTCCAGTCGCCGTCCGTCCACCGCAGCTTCAGAGTCATCGTGAACCAGTCGTTCGTGACAGGGTTCTTCGCGCTCTCACCCGCTGTGCCGAAGGCACCCGTGCACCAGACCTCTGCGGTCGCCGTGCCGTCCGAGTACGCCGTGGTCTTGGTCCCGACCGGGACGGTCCGTGACACATAGGTCTGGCCCGTCGGCGCGTTGCCGTTCGTGTCCAGCCCGAGTCGGCTGAGGAAGTCCGTGGAGTACGCCTTGTCGAACTTGGCTTCCAGCCCGGCGACCTTGTCGGAGACAAAGAGCTGCCTGACGATCTCGGACCGGCGCTCCGGCTTCAGGATGTCGGCGGAAACCAGGGCCACCGCATAATTCGCCGCAGCGCTCTGCGCCCCCTGCTCGTCATGGGCGAAGCCGGACGCGACAGCCTTGGTCCCCGTAGGGGCTGTCGGAGACGTATCAGGCTTCTTCGCGTCGCCGTCGTCCGAAGAGGAATCGCCCCGGTTCGCGAAGGCGATCGCCGCGACGAGGAGGACCACTACCCCGACCACCGTGATGAGACTGCGCGAGGAGGACCGGGCAGGTCTGCGCGCAGCGCCCCCGTACAGGTCGCCCTGACCCCCGTCGGGCAGGCGCGTACGGGTCTGGCCCGTGCCGCCGTAGAGGCCGTCGTCGTCGTTGCCGTCGCCCGGACTCATCCCGCGTACGCCCCCTCAGGCTCGTGCTGAACCGCCACGTACGACGGTAGCCGCGCTGCTTTCCGCGCGGGCGCGGTGTGGTGACTCGACATCAGGGAGTTGCAACCTCAGTGCAGGTGAGACCGGAGCGGGCGGAACAGCGGCTAGATCGCCATGCCGTACACGATGGTGAAGAGCGTGCCGAGTGAGCCGATGATGAATACGCCGGTCAGGCCCGCGATGATGAGGCCCTTGCCCTGCTCGGCGCTGAATGTGTCGCGCAGGGCCGTCGCGCCGATCCGTTGCTTGGCCGCGCCCCAGATGGCGATGCCCAGGCACAGCAGGATCGCCACCGCCATCACGACCTCGACCATCACCTGAGCTTCCTTGCCCAGATTCTGGAATGGGCCCCAGTCGGGGGCGATCCCGCCGATGATGGTGTCGATGTTGCCTTTGCCGGCTGCCAGCAGCATGTGTAACTCACCGCCCCATGTGGGTAGTTCTGTCGCCCCCGCCGCAGCGCAGAGGTCAGGCCCATTCTTGCCCAGATCGCCGCGGATGCCTGCCGACTTGGCGCCATTCCTTGGCTGAGTTCCTGCGTCTTCACATGGTTGCGTATACGAAGGAACGTACGATCACTCTGTGTATCACGCTGCGTCACTCCGGGCAATGAACGTCAGGTCTGTGCCGTGACCTGAACGGTGACGGTTCGTTGGCCACTCACTGACCATCGCCACACGCGTCAGAGGCCCTCGGCGAAGTGGTCGAACTCGCCTGCCTGTACGCCCAGTACGAAGGCGTCCCACTTCGCGCGGGTCGTGGTGACGACGGTGTCCGGGGCGGACGTCTCGCGCAGGTACACGAGGTCGCCGGTGCCGAACGCGATCTCGATCCAGGGGCCGTCCCCGGTCGCGTCCTCGGGGGCGGCGCGGGTCCAGTCGAGCCGGGTGGGGGGCTGGGTTTCGTCGTGGGGCAAGGGTCGTCCTTCCTGAGGTCACCGATGAAAAGCGAATGGGGTGGCTGGGGTCCGTGGGTGGTTGCTGGCGGCCTCCGTACGCCGTCCTCTTCTCTGCGGCCAGGTGGGGGCTGACTTTCGTCGCTCGATGTTCGTACGGGGGAGGGGGGTTCCTCATCCGCTCAGACCACCCATGGGCTCCGGACGACCAAGGACCAAAGACGAAAAGACGGCGGCTACGGGGAGGGAGGGGAGGGGCGGGGTGGATTGCCGGGTGCGGGCCGGTTCGTGTGCGGGGGTGTGGGTGCGGGTGGAGCAGCTGCCGGGGCCGCTGACTTCTTTGTCGGTGGGAGCGGAACTGGCCGGAATCTGCCAGTCATGAGGGCGCTGTCAGGGGGGCGGTTCTCTGAGCTGCGTATATGTCGAAGGTCGGCGGGGTGTGATGTCCGTGGGGGGTGCGAGTGGCAGATCTCGGCCACAGAGGGGTCGTTTGCCCCCCCAACCGACGGGCCGCAGCCGCCGGCGAGAGAGCAGACCGCCCCTGGACCTGCCGCGTGCTCTTCTTGCTGTTGCTGCCTGCTTTTTGTCTTTGGTCTTGGTGCTCCGGAGCCCGTTGGGCGTTGAAGGAAAATTCGGCTCCCCCTTCAGCCCCGTACGAAGTTCAGCCGACGAAAGTCAGCCCCCACCGAGCCGCAGACAAAAGGACGGCGTACGGAGGCCGTCAGCAACCACCCAGTTACCCCAGCCACCCAATCTGCTTTTGATCGGTAACCCGCACCCGCCGCACCAGCGCGGCGAAGGCGGCGGGGGTGACGGTGAGTACGGAGTGGGCCGGGTCGGCCGACTCCGTGAGCAGCACGGATCCGGTGGGGCCGGGGGCGATGTGTACGCAGGAGTTGCCCTGGGCGCAGTAGGACGACTTCTGCCAGGTGACGTCGGGCATGGTGTGTCCCTTCACGGCGATCTCAGTCGCCATTCGGCTCTTGCTTGAGTGCGCGGAGCAGATGCGAGAAGGCGGCGGGGGCGGCGGTGAGTATCGCTCTGCTGGGGTCGGCGCTTTCGGTGAGATGGACTGCTGCGGCTGTCGCGGCTACGTGCACGCAGGAGTCGCCCTGGGCGCAGTAGGACGACTTCTGCCAGGTGAGGTTGGACATGCCTCTTCCCTTCACAGGTGGTGGGCGATGTTGTGGATGAAGTCCCTCGACTCCTCGGGATTCAGGGCGATGGCTTCCATCCGTGCGATCAGTACGCGGTACTTGGCGAGCTGGGCCTCGGCGTCGAG
Source organism: Streptomyces sp. DS1-CR2 (assembly GCF_055760475.1). Lineage (NCBI taxonomy): Bacteria > Bacillati > Actinomycetota > Actinomycetes > Kitasatosporales > Streptomycetaceae > Streptomyces > Streptomyces sp. DS1-CR2. The sequence continues at coordinate 4,314,571 of NZ_CM147085.1, read as the reverse complement.
GAAGGCGGGGCCGTGGGACTGGTCGAGGTGCACGGTATCGAGCAGGGGCGCGGGGCCGTGGGAGTAGAAGATCGACTGCCCTGAGCCAGCGAAGGAGCCTGCGGCGAAGGGGATCACCTGGATCGTGATGTGCTCGCGTTCGCTCATGTCAATGAGGTGTTGCAGCTGGCGTTTGGTCACCGCCGCGCCGCCCAGCAGCATGCGCAGGGCGGCCTCGTGGATGATCGCCTGGTACGGAGTCGGGTCGCTGCGGAAGACGACGGCCTGCCGCTTGATGCGGAAGGAGACCCGGTGCTCGATGTCGGGCGGTGAGATCTCCGGTACGTCCTGAAGGAAGATCTCGCGCGCGTGGTCCCGGGTCTGCAACAGGCCGGGGATGTGAATGGTGATGGCGGTCTGCATGCGCTTCGCGTGGTGCTCGACCTCGGCGAGGTCGAGCAGTGCGGCGGGCAGTGTCTCGCGGTACTCCTCCCACCAGCCCCTGGTCCGGTCGGTGGTCATGTCGCTGAGAGCTTGTACGAGCGCTTTGTCCGAGCAGTCGTAGTGGCAGGCAAGCGTGCGTACGCGCTCGGCGCTCACTCCGACGCGACCGGCCTCCATGTTGCTGACCTGCGTCTGCTTGATGCCCATGAGTTGACCGGCCTCGGTCGCGGTCAGGCCTGCCCGCTCACGGAGTTTGCGCAGCTCGGTGCCGAATCGGAGTTGACGGCCCGTCGGGTTGGTCCGCACGGATTTCCAGGTCTCCTTCACTCACATGAGTGGCAGTGCACCCAATCTTTGGGGTTCGGTTAATGAGTTCACTACCTTGATGGCAGGCGCCTCACCCAGAAGCACCCCGCTCGACGGAGCGGCCTGGTCACTGGGATCCATGAAGTCCAACTCCCCACCGCACCCGGAGACTTCCTTGACCACCGTATCCCCGCCCCCCTGGACCTACGCCCTTCATCTCCCCCACGACCCCCGCGCCCCCGGCATCGCCCGTGCCACCCTCCGGCTCATCCTCGATGCCCACGGCCTCACCGACCTCACCGACGACGCCGAACTCCTCGCCTCCGAACTCCTCACCAACGCCCACCTCCACACCACCGGCCCTTACGCCCTGCGACTCGCTCCCGCCGCCGTTGACCCCGGGCGGCTCCGGGTTGCCGTATGGGACTCGAACCCCCGGATTCCGTCCGGCTTCGGGCCCGTCCGTAACGGGGACGTGCCGCCCGAAAGTGCGGAGGGCGGCCGGGGGCTGCACCTGGTGCGGGCCTGCGCGGACGCGTGGGGCGCGTATGCGCTCGGTGACGCGCAGGGCGGGAAGCTGCTGTGGGCCGAGTGTGCGGGAAGCCGTGGACGGTGGGGGGCCTGATCGCCAAGCTGGGGCGTCCTGAGTGACCAACCGGCGTGCGGCAGATGGCGGTTACCCGACAGGGGCCCGGGTCTGTGAGCCGTACCTTCGTCAGGTCGCAGGAGAGAGCCGCCGGGCATCTGCGGGCGTACTTCGACACTTCGACCAGCCGTTGGAGTTCTTGCGTTACCTCGCGGCCGAGCGGCTCGTCGCCGACGCGGAGTTGAGCGGAGAGCGGCGGGCCGCCATCGTCGCCGAGCTGGTGCGGGCGATGGCCGGGGCGAGGGGGGCCCGGTGACGTGGGTCCGGCGTGCGTGATTCGGACAATCCGGGGTGCGTCCTCGTCATGAGGGCCAGTGAGAAACCCGCCCACCTACACTGAGGCCCGGCGTACTACCTTGTTTCGAGGGGCGGTTGACGGTGCGTAAGGCGTGGGTCGTCGGGGGTGCGCTCGCCGCCGGGGGGACCGGGTTCGTGACGCTGCTCGTCGTCGGTACGTACATGGCCGCCGGCTCTCTCGCGAGCGGGGTCGGCAAGGGGGCCGTGGGGCTCGCCAAGGGCGCCGTGCCGTCCGCGTACCAGTCGATCGTGCAGGAGTGGGGGAACCTCTGCCCCGCGATCAATCCGGCGCTGCTCGCCGCTCAGCTGTATCAGGAGAGCGGGTTCAACCCGAACGCGAAGAGTCCCGCGAAGGCGCTCGGCATAGCGCAGTTCATCCCGGGGACGTGGGCCGCGCACGGGGTCGACGGGGACGGGGACGGGGACCGGGACATCTGGGATCCGAAGGACGCCATTCCGTCCGCTGCCTCGTACGACTGCTCGCTCGCCAAGTACGTGAAGGGCGCGCCGGGCAATCAGACCGAGAACATGCTCGCCGCTTACAACGCGGGCGCGTACGCCGTCATCAAGTACGGAGGCGTACCGCCGTACCGCGAGACGCAGAACTACGTGAAGACGATCACGAACCTGGAGAAGAGCTTCGCGCGGCCGGTCGGGCGTGTGCAGCCGTCGCAGCAGGCGGCGGGGGCTATTTACTACGCGCAGAAGAAGCTCGGGACCCCGTATCTGTGGGGCGGGAACGGGACCGCCGACCAGGGCGGGCGGTTCGACTGCTCGGGGCTGACGCTCGCCGCGTACCGGGAGGTCGGGATCGAGCTGCCGCGGGTCGCGAACGACCAGTACAACGCGGGGCCGCATCCCAAGCGGGACGAGCTGCTGCCGGGGGACCTCGTCTTCTTCTCCGACGACCTCACCAACAGCCGCGCGATCCGTCACGTCGGGATCTATGTGGGCGGCGGCTACATGATCGACGCGCCGCGGCCGGGTGCCGTGATCCGGTTCGACCCGGTCGACACACCCGATTATTTCGGGGCGACGCGGGTGACCGAGGATGGTGCGAAGGCGGTGCCGAGCGAGAGGCCGGCCGGGAACTCCGAAGTGTGACGTGGCTGGAACTCTCCGTTAAAGCCCTGCCCTGAGCTGCGGCTTCGTGTCTCTCTTCGATAACGTCTGCGTGATCATTCGGTGGAGTGCGGAACGAAGGAGAGGGCGTCGTGCGTTCCTTTTCCTGAGCCGATCGCGGATCGACGAAGACCGCGGATCTATGACCACGGGGGTGGACGAGCGGCGCACGACAGTGTGCGCCCACTGAGCAGCAAGACGAAGGGGCCGCGGCGAGATGGCTGGACTGGCTGGACTCTCGGCACTCGGGGCCTCCGGGGCCAACCCCGACGTCGGTCTGCTCTACGACATCAACGGCCTGGCGAAGGACGCCCCCGGCTGGGTCGACAGCGCCATGGCGTTCGTCGGTGAGTACGGTCTGCTGCTCGCGCTCGTGCTGCTCACCCTGTGGTGCTGGTGGGGTGTGCGGAAGCGGGACTCGCTCGACGACGCCGCCTCGTCCGTCGCCTCCGTCGTATGGGCCCCGCTCGCGGCCGGAATCGCCGTCCTGGTGAACGTGCCGATCCGCGGTTTCGTGGAGCGGCCCAGGCCCTTCACCGACCACGAGGGCCTCGACGTCCTTGTCGACGGCAAGTCGGACTTCTCCTTCGTCAGTGACCACGCGACGCTCGCCATGGCCATCGGCGCCGGCCTCTTCGTCGCCCACCGCAAGTTCGGGCTCATCGGTCTCGGGCTCGCGGTGCTCGAAGGGTTCTGCCGGGTCTTCATGGGCGTGCACTACCCGACCGACGTCGTCGGCGGATTCGCCCTCGGCACGGCGGTGGCACTGCTCCTGTCGCCGCTCGCGTCCGCGCTGCTCACGCCGCTGGCGCGCGCCGTCGGGCGGACGACGCGGCTGCGGTGGCTGGTGTGGTCGCCTAGCGGCGGGGCGCCGGCTCGGGAGACGGTGGAGATTCCTGAGCCTCGGGAGTCCGAAGAGCGGGATCTGGCCGCTTAGCCCTCTCTGCTTCACGTCGGCACAGGAGGACGGCGCCGCCGCCCGCGGCGGCGAGCGCCACGGCGCCGGACGCGATGGCGAGGGTGCCCGAGCCGGGGTGTTCCGAGTCGTCGTCGGTGACGGCGGCGGTCGTGACGCCCAGGGCGAGCGCAGCGGCGGCGATCGCGAGGACGGCGACTGTGCGGGGGATTCGGGGTATTCGGGGTATTCGGGGCTTGTTCATGGTCCCAGCGGAACGCTGCGCTTCGCTTTGGGCCACTTGAGGGCGTGTTGGCTGAGCCGTATGTGTGGGCTTACCGCTGGAACGGGCGTGCGTTTGCGCAGTTCCCCGCGCCCCTTAAGGGTCTTTCGGCTGCGGGTCCGGTGGGGGCTTGTCGTGCCCACGCGGCGGAGCCGCAGAATGGCACAGCCCCGCGCCCCTCAGAGGCGCGGATCAGGGGCGCGCTCAGATCAGGTCGCCCCTCACAGCCCCTGCGGGAACGTGAAGAAGTGGTTCGGGTCGTACTGCTTCTTGACCGTCGCCAGGCGTGTGGCCGCGTCGCCGTAGTACGCCTTGCGCCAGTTCGTCAGTGTCGGGTCCGTGTAGTTCTGGTACGCCGCCCCCGACGCGTACGGCCGCATCGCCGCGTGGGCGGAATCGAGCCAGCCGCGGGCCGTGGAGCCGGACGTTCCGGCCCGCCAGGAGACGATGTACTGCGCGAGCATCCGGGAGCGCCGGTGCACGAACGCGGTGGCGGTCGGGTCGACGCGGTTGATCGCCCCGCCGAGCGCGGTCAGCGCGATGCTGCCGGCGCCCGAGGTGACGTTCTCCAACTTGGCGAACATGGCGCGGATGCCGGCCGAGGAGATCGAGCGGTCGAAGAAGTCGGAGCGGGCCGCGTATGTCTCGCGCCCGAGCGCCCCCTGCGTGCTGCGCCCCGGGGTGGTGCCCGGCAGGTGGCACTGGGCGTCCTCGGCGAATGCCGAGCAGCCCGCGTACACCTCCATCGACTCCTCGTAGGAGCGCCGCTTGAGGGAGACGTTCGACGCGGGGCCGGGGCCGCCGGGGCGGTCGGCGAGGCGGTCGACGGCGTTCTGGAGCTCGCGGTACGTGCCGAGCGAGAACGCGGAGACCGAGATGGTCGGCCGGCCTCCGACGGCGTTCGCCATGTGGCAGGACGACCAGATCTCGTCGGGCTGCGAGGGACCCCACTCCTGCCAGGCCTTCAGGACGGCGGTGGCCTTGGACCAGGGCCAGGTCATGTACGCGGAGACGGCCTGCGGGGCGGGGTGCGTGCGGAAGCGGAGCTCGGTGACCACGCCGAAGTTGCCGTTGCCCGCGCCGCGCAGGGCCCAGAACAGGTCCTTGTTCTCGCTCTTGTCCGCGACGACCTGCTTGCCGTCCGCCGTGATCAGCGTGGCCTGGGTGAGGCTGTCGCAGGTCAGGCCGTAGGCACGGGAGACGACGCCGTGGCCCCCGCCGAGGGTGAGGCCGGAGACGCCGACGGTGGGGCAGGACCCGGCCGGGATGGTGACGCCCTTCGCGGCGAGCGCGCGGTACACGTCGATGAGCTTGGCGCCCGCGCCCACCACGGCCTCGCCCCCGGAGGCCCGGATCGCGGAGAGCTTGGACACGTCGAGGATCAGGCGGCCGTCGCCGGACGACCAGCCCGCATACGAGTGGCCGCCGTTGCGGATCGAGACGGGGACGTGGTGCGCCCGCGCGTAGGCGAGCGTGGTGCGGATGTCGTCGGGGTGGGCGACGTAGGCGACGGCGGTCGGCTTCAGGCTGTCGAAGCGGGTGTTGTAGAGCTGGCGCGCGGCCGCCCACTTGGCCTGGCCGGGGGTGACGAGCGTGCCGTCGAGGTCCTTGGCGAGTGCCTTGAGGTTCGCCGCGGCGGAGGCGCTCGCGCCGGTGGTGCGGAGGGGGGCGCTGGTTGTCGCGCCGGGCGTCGCCCGCCCGCCGCCGGCCCCCGCCGTGCCGGTGCTGCATGCCGTGGCCGCGCCCGCCGTGACGGTGGCCGCGCCGACTGCGATGAACGTACGCCGATCCATGGACGCCTCCCGTTGTTTCCCGGGGTACGAGACGTCTTTGGGGAGCGCGGGGTTCCACGCCGGGCGGTCGGGTTCGGGGTCAGGGGCGGGCCGTGTGCTCCTCGGCGTCGCTTCTCGCCTTCGAGCGGGCTCTGCGGGAGGGGCCGCGCCAGCCGCAGGTGCAGCGGGCCAGGCAGAAGCGGCCTTGCTCGGCCGTGGTCGTTCGGTGAGTTGCGGGGAGTTCGGACTGCTCGTGTGCCACAGCTCAACGGTACGCGTGACGGGCGCAGGCAACTGTCGTTATCCGGTCGACAGAGGGGCCGCGGACGCTCGGATTGACAGGGCTTGGGGGCAGACAGGCGATGGTGCAGCACGGACGCGCAGCACGAGCGGTCGCAGCGGCCGCGGCGGTCGGAGTGATGGGCCTCACCACCGGCTGTTCGGCCGCCGCCGAGGCGGACAACGAGAGCCCGGCCGACTCCGCCGCCGCCGTCCACGACGCGGCCGACCGCCTGGTCAGGGAGGGCAGTTCCAAAGCCCGTACGTCCCTGGAGATGGCGAGCGGCGGGACCCGCGTCACGATCAGGGGCGAGGGCGTCTACGACTACCGGGCGCGCGTCGGGCAGTTGAAGGTGGTGCTTCCGCAGGATCCTTCCGGCGCCGAGGAGCACCGGCCCATCATCGAACTCCTCGCGCCCGGCGCCCTGTACATGAAGAACCGGGGCGCGGGGGTGCCCGCCGACAAGTGGGTGCGGGTCGACACGGCCACCATGTCGGACGGGAACCTGGTCACGGGCGGGGCCACCGATCCGCTGGCCGCCGCCGAACTGCTGCGGGGCGCGCGCAAGGTGGCGTATGTGGGGGAGAGCGAGCTCGCCGGGACGGACGTGCGGCACTACCGCGGGACCGCCGACATGGCGGCCGCCGCCCGCGCCGCCTCCCCGGCCGGCCGGCCGTCCCTGGCGGCCGCGGCGAAAGGGTTCGCCGAGGACCAGGTGCCGTTCGACGTGTACCTCGACGACGAGGGCCGGATCAGGAAAGTGCGGCACCGGTTCAGCTTCGTGAATACGAAGGCGACGACTGCGGTGAAGGAGAACGGGAAGGGGCAGGGGCAGAGCGGGAAAAGGGACGTCGTCGATGTGGCGTCCACCACTCTGCTCTACGGCTTCGGGGTCACGGCGAATATCGAACTTCCCGACACAAAGGACATTTTCGCCGGGAAGATCGCCGAGAATTAGCCGTCCGGAAATGGTCCGTCCGTGCCATGCGCAGCGCGTAGGCCGCTCCCTACTCTAGGAAGTCGGTTACGGCTACGGCTTACGGCTGGAAGAGGTGATGAACGTGGCTCCGGTGGGCGGCACGGCGGTTCATGACCACGTCGCCCTCGCCGAGATCGAGCTGTGCGGTGAATTGATCATCGCGGCGTCCGCCGCGGATGAGGACCGGCTCAGTGCGGACCGTATCGACGAGGTGCTGAGGGTCGCCGAGGAGCGGTGGCCCCGGGAGCTCCGGGGCGAGGATCCCGGGGAGTCCTGAACCCGTGAGGGGCGCGGCCGGTCGTCCGGCGCGCCCCGGCTCCGGGTCACGTATCTCACAGGGGCAGGGCGCGCGGTGCGCGTCCCGGGCGTCTCACGTGCGCAGCATCCGCGCGATCGCCTTCGTCGCCTCCTCGACCTTCGCGTCGATCTCGTCGCCGCCCTTGACCGCCGCGTCGGCGACGCAGTGGCGCAGGTGCTCCTCGAGGAGCTGGAGCGCGAAGGACTGGAGGGCCTTGGTGGAAGCGGAGACCTGCGTGAGTATGTCGATGCAGTAGACGTCCTCGTCGACCATCCGCTGCAGGCCCCGGATCTGGCCCTCGATGCGGCGCAGGCGCTTGAGGTGCTCGGCCTTCTGGTGGTGGTACCCGTGGATTCCACGGTCGTGGTCCGTCACGGTCTCGCCGTCGTGGTCGGTCACGATCTCGGTCGCTTCCGTGGTCATCGCGTCCTCCCGTTGCATACCCCTAGTGGGTATATGGTACCGAATTCCGAAGGTGTCCGACGGGTTCGCGGGACCCCGTGCCGACCACAGTGCCCGATGGGCGACACTGGTGTATTGCCGGTTAGCCGTGGCCGGATGATGCGCCTAGCATCAGCCTGACCGAATCCAAAGCACCCCGAGGACCCCACGTGCGCTTTCGTCTGACCCCCAGGGAGACGAGCTTCTACGACATGTTTGCCGCATCCGCGGACAACATCGTCACGGGCTCGAAACTCCTCATGGAACTGCTCGGGGCGGATTCCTCCGCCCGGGCCGAGATCGCGGAGCGGATGCGGGCAGCGGAACACGCCGGTGACGACGCCACCCACGCGATTTTCCATCAGCTGAACTCCTCGTTCATCACGCCCTTCGACCGCGAGGACATCTACAAGCTCGCGTCGTCCCTCGACGACATCATGGACTTCATGGAGGAGGCCGTCGACCTCGTCGTCCTCTACCAGGTCGAAGAGCTTCCCAAGGGTGTGGAGCAGCAGATCGAGGTTCTGGCGCGCGCGGCCGTCCTGACGGCCGAGGCCATGCCGAACCTGCGGACCATGGACAACCTCACCGAGTACTGGATCGAGGTCAACCGCCTTGAGAACCAGGCCGACCAGATCCACCGCAAGCTGCTCGCGCACCTCTTCAACGGCAAGTACGACGCCATGGAGGTCCTGAAGCTCAAGCAGATCGTGGATGTGCTCGAAGAGGCGGCGGATGCCTTCGAGCACGTGGCGAACACGGTGGAGACCATCGCCGTCAAGGAGTCCTGAGGCCTTCTCATGGACACCTTCGCACTGATCGTGACGATTGGCGTCGCGCTCGGATTCACGTATACGAACGGCTTTCACGACTCGGCGAACGCGATTGCCACGTCGGTCTCCACGCGTGCGCTGACGCCCCGGGCGGCGCTCGCGATGGCCGCGGTGATGAACCTCGCCGGTGCCTTCATGGGCAGCGGCGTCGCCAAGACCGTGAGTGAGGGGATCATCGCCACGCCGCAGGGTGACAAGGGGATGGGCATCCTCTTCGCCGCGCTCGTCGGCGCAATCATCTGGAACCTGGTCACCTGGTACTTCGGCCTGCCGTCCTCGTCCTCGCACGCGCTGTTCGGCGGCATGGTCGGCGCGGCGCTCGCCGGCGGGACGGCCGTCTACTGGACCGGCGTGCTCGACAAGATCGTCATCCCGATGCTCACCTCGCCGGTGATCGGTCTGATCGTCGGCTATCTCGTCATGTGCGCGATCCTCTTTCTGTTCCGGCGGTCCAACCCGCACAAGGCCAAGCGCGGCTTCCGTATCGCGCAGACGGTGTCGGCGGCGGGCATGGCGCTCGGCCACGGTCTGCAGGACGCGCAGAAGACGATGGGCATCGTGGTGATGGCCCTCGTCATCTCCGGGCACGAGACCTACAGCGACCCGATCCCGGTCTGGGTCAAGCTCGTGTGCGCCCTGATGCTGTCGCTCGGTACGTACGCGGGTGGCTGGCGCATCATGCGGACCCTCGGCCGCAAGATCATCGAGCTGGACCCGCCGCAGGGTTTCGCGGCGGAGACGACCGGTGCGTCCATCATGTTCGGCTCGGCGTTCCTGTTCCACGCGCCGATCTCGACGACGCACGTCATCACCTCGGCGATCATGGGCGTGGGCGCCACCAAGCGCGTGAAGGCGGTCCGCTGGGGCGTCGCCAAGAACATCGTCCTCGGCTGGTTCATCACCATGCCGGCCGCCGCTCTGGTCGCGGCGGGGAGCTACTGGATCGTGAATCTCGCGTTCGGCTAGTACGCAGTCTTCGTACGCGTTCGGCCAGTACGCAGTCTTCGTACGAAAAGAGGGCCCGCCCCCCGGGAGCCAGGGGGCGGGCCCTTTGCCTTGCGGTGGCACCGCCATGCAGCACCGCAAGGAGCAGGTGGTGTCTAGCCGAAGCGGCCCGAGATGTAGTCCTCGGTGGCCTGGACCGACGGGTTGGAGAAGATCCGCTCTGTCTCGTCGATCTCGACGAGCTTGCCGGGCTGGCCGACCGCGGACAGGTTGAAGAACGCCGTGCGGTCCGAGACGCGGGCCGCCTGCTGCATGTTGTGCGTCACGATGACGATCGTGAAGCGCTCCTTGAGCTCGCCGATCAGGTCCTCGATGGCGAGGGTCGAGATCGGGTCGAGGGCCGAGCAGGGCTCGTCCATGAGGAGCACCTGGGGCTCGACCGCGATGGCGCGGGCGATGCACAGACGCTGCTGCTGGCCGCCGGAGAGGCCGGAGCCGGGCTTGTTGAGGCGGTCCTTGACCTCGTTCCAGAGGTTGGCGCCCTTGAGGGACTTCTCGACGACGTCGCCGAGCTCGCTCTTCTTGTACGAGCCGTTCAGGCGCAGGCCCGCCGCCACGTTGTCGAAGATCGACATGGTGGGGAACGGGTTCGGGCGCTGGAACACCATGCCGACCGTGCGGCGCACGGCGACCGGGTCGACGTGGGCGCCGTAGAGGTCCTCGTCGTCCAGGAGCACCTTGCCCTCGACGCGGCCACCGGGGGTGACCTCGTGCATACGGTTCAGGGTGCGCAGGAAGGTGGACTTGCCGCAGCCGGACGGGCCGATGAAGGCCGTCACGGAGCGGGGCTCCACGGTCATGGAGATGTCTTCGATCGCCTTGTGCGCGCTGTAGTAGGCGGTGAGTCCGCTTACGTCGATTCGCTTGGCCATGATGGTTACTTCACTTCCAGTACGTCGCTGTTGGCCGCGTCAGCGACCGGTCACGCGGCGGAGCCGCAGATTCAGTGCTGTGGGGCTTTCCAGCGGGCGATGCCGCGGGCCACCAGGTTCAGGATCATGATGAACGCGATGAGGACGAGAGCCGCCGCCCACGCACGGTCGTACGCCGCCGGGCTGCCGCCGCTGTTCTGGTACTGCTGGTAGATGTACAGCGGCAGCGAGGACTGGGGTCCCTGGAACGGGTCCGTGTTGATGAGCGGGTTGCCCCAGACCAGCAGCAGCACGGGCGCGGTCTCGCCGGCGATACGGGCGATGGCCAGCATCACACCGGTCGTGATGCCGCCGATCGACGTCGGCAGGACGACCTTGAGGATCGTGCGCCACTTCGGTACGCCGAGCGCGAGGGAGGCCTCGCGCAGCTCGTTCGGGACGAGCTTGAGCATTTCCTCGGTGGAGCGGACGACGACCGGGATCATCAGGATGGAAAGGGCCATCGACCCGGCGAAGCCGGAGTAGCTGAAGCCGAGGATCAGGATCCAGAAGCTGAGGATGAACAGGCCCGCGACGATCGACGGGATGCCCGTCATGACGTCGACGAAGAAGGTGACCGCCTTGGCGAGCTTGCCCCGGCCGTACTCGACCAGGTAGATCGCGGTGAGCAGGCCGATCGGCACGGAGATCAGGGTGGCGAGGCCGACCTGCTCCAGGGTGCCGATGATGGCGTGGTAGATGCCGCCGCCCGGCTCGTAGTCGGTGACGACGCCCATCGAGTGCGTCAGGAAGAAGCCGTCGAGGACCTTCACGCCGCGCGAGACGGTCTCCCAGATCAGAGAGACCAGCGGGATCACGGCGAGGATGAACGCGACCCACACGACGCTGGTCGCGACGCGGTCCTTGGCCTGGCGCTTGCCCTCGACGGCGGTGGCGATGCCGAACGTGCCGAGCACGAACAGGACCGCGGCGATCAGACCCCACTGGATCCGGCTGTCGAGTCCGGCGCCCAGGCCGATCGCGCAGCCGATCGCGACGGAGCCGACGGCGATGGCGTACGGGGACCAGCGCGGCAGGCGCGCGGCGCTCAGCGAGTTGGTGCCGGGGGCCGGCGGGGTGATGGTTGCGTTGCTCATGCGTTGGCCCCCGAGTACTCCTTGCGGCGGGCGATGATCGCGCGGGCCGCGCCGTTCACGACCAGCGTGATGATGAACAGGACCAGACCGGAGGCGATGAGCGCGTCACGGCCCTGCTCGGTGGCCTCGCTGAACTTCGCGGCGATGTTCTGCGCGAAGGTGCCGCCGCCCGGGTCGAGCAGGCTGGCGTTGATCTCGAAGCTGGGGGAGAGGACCGTCGCGACGGCCATGGTCTCGCCGAGCGCGCGGCCGAGGCCGAGCATCGAGGCGGAGATGACGCCGGAGCGGCCGAAGGGGATCACCGACATGCGGATGACCTCCCAGCGGGTGGCGCCGAGCGCGAGTGCGGCCTCCTGGTGCATCAGGGGCGCCTGCCGGAAGACCTCACGGCTGACGTTCGTGATGATCGGGAGGATCATGATCGCGAGCAGGATGCCGACGGCGAGGAGGGTGCGCGGGGCGCCGCCCTGCCACTCGAAGATGCCGGTCCAGCCGAAGTAGTCGTCGAGCCAGCTGTAGAAGCCGGTGAGGTGCGGCACCAGGAAGAGGGCGCCCCACAGGCCGTACACGATGGACGGGACGGCGGCGAGCAGGTCGACGACGTACGCGATCGTGCCGCCGATCTTCTTCGGCGCGTAGTGCGTGATGAACAGCGCGATGCCGACGGCGACCGGGACGGCGATCGCCATGGCGATGACCGAGGAGACGATCGTGCCGAAGGCGAGGACCGCGATGCCGAAGACCGGCGGGGTCGCGTTGGCGTTCCACTCGAAGGTCGTGAGGAAGTTGCCGTCGTTCTTGGACAGCACCATCGAGGCGCGGTAGGTGAGGAAGCCCGCGATGGCGGCCATGATCACCAGAAGCAGGATGCCGGAGCCGCGCGAGAGACCGAGGAAGATCCGGTCACCGGGGCGGGTGGCGCCGCGGGCCGCGCGCTTGTCGAGCGAGGGCGTCGGCGGGTCGGTGGGGGCGGGTGGAGCAGTCGTCTTCGTGGATATATCCATGGGGTTCTCCGGTCTGCGGAGCCGCGGTCGGGCGGCTCCAGGCGGCGGTGCACCGGACGGTGCGGCCCGCCCCCGATCGGGGACGGGCCGCACGCTGGGTCAGCTCAGGCTCGCGATGGTGTCGCGGACCTTGGTGTTGATCTCGGAGGGGATCGGCGCGTAGCCGAGGGCCGCCAGGGAGTCCTGGCCGTCCTGGCTCGCGATGTAGGTGAGGAAGGACTTGGTGGCCGGGAAGGTGTCGGCCTTGTTGCCCTTGTCGCAGACGATCTCGTAGGTGACGAGGGTGATCGGGTAGGCGCCGTCGGCCTTCGTCGCGTAGTTCAGCTCGAGCGAGAGGTCCTTGCCGGTGCCCACGGTCTTGGCCTCGGAGATCGCCTTGGTGGCGTTCTCGACGGTGGCCTTGACCGGCGCGGAGGCGCCCGTGTCGAGGTCGACCGTCTTGATGCCGTCCTTGGCGTAGGAGAGCTCGAAGTAGGAGATCGCGCCGGTGGTCTGCTTGACCTGCTGGGCGAGGCCGGAGGAGCCCTGCGCCGACTGGCCGCCCTTGGCCTGCCAGGCCTTGCCGCCCGAGTACTTCCAGTCCGCCGGGGAGGCGGCCTTGAGGTACTTGGTGAAGTTGTCCGTGGTGCCGGACTCGTCCGAGCGGTGGAACGCCTGGATCTTGGTCTTGGGCAGCTTCGCCTTGGGGTTCAGCTTGGCGATGGCCGCGTCGTCCCAGGTGCTGATCTTGCCGTCGAAGATCTGGGCGAGAGTCTTGGCGTCCAGGACCAGGTTGTCGACACCCGGGACGTTGTAACCGACCGCGATCGGGCCGCCGACCATCGGGAGGTCGATGCCCTGGCCGCCGGAGCAGATCTTCTTGGAGGCGGCGACCTCTTCGGGCTTCAGCGCGGAGTCCGAGCCGGCGAAGGCGACCTGGCCCTGGGTGAACGCCGTGACACCGGCGCCCGAACCCTCGGGCTTGTAGTTGATCTGAACGCCCTTGCACTCGGCGGTGTACGCCTTGACCCAGGCCTGGATGGCGTTGGCCTGCGCGGAGGAACCGTTCGCGAGGAGCTGGCCCTTGGCGTCGTCGCACTTGATGCTGCCGGCCTTGGCTGTCGGGCCGCTGCTCGAACCGCCGTTGGCACTCGTGTCGTCCGAGCCGCACGCCGTGAGGGCCAGGGCGCCGGAGACGGCGATGGCGCCGAGGGAGAGGGCGCGGAGCCGGTTCTTGCGCTGAAGCTTCACTTTCGGATGTTCCTTCCAGGAGCCGCCGGTCGGAGATCCGGGACGGCGTGCGAAGTCTGTTCGTTCCAGGTAGGCGGTGCGGTGTTCGCCCGTGTGAGCGACTCGCACCGTGTAAGGCCGAAATTAGGCAGGACAGGTGAAGCGGCCGAAGGGCATGAGTGAACGGAGGGTGAACCTCGGCGGTCGGCCTGGTTAGGGGAAGGGTTGCAGTGTGCATCTGACACGTTACGTGGAGTATGGATTGCTGCTGGCGCCGGACGCCGCCCGGGATTGCCCTTGGGGTGTTACCAAAGCGGTAGCAACGTAAAGTGCGGTGCATGTAACGTCGAATTGTGATCGACACACGCAACCCGGCGCGGTCCTCCAAGACGTTCTCCCGCTCCTATGTCGCACCCGCCCTTCAGGCGTGGCTGGACGACGGCGGAAAGGTCGACGAGTGGCTGAACGGACGCACCCCTCTGATCTCCTACGCCCGCATCTCTGCCGACCGATTGAACGGCGATGCCATCGGTGTGGGCCGCCAGCACAAGAACAACACCAGGAACGCAGAGCAGCACGACTGCGCGGTTGTCCTGCACTACGAGGACAACAACGTCACCGCCGCCAAGCGTGACGTCGAACGCCCCGCTTTCCTGCGGATGTGCAGCGACATCACGCATGGTCAGGAAGAGGAGACCGGCATACCGGTCCGCGGTTGCGTAGCCGTGGAGAGGGAACGGGTGTACCGCCTTCCGCGCGACTTCGTTGCCTTCCAGGACGCACTTGTCATGGTCGGTGACGGCGTCTTCATCGATGACAAGACCCTCCTGGACCTGGTCAACGATGACGGGACGATCATCGGGGACCTGGCCGGCTCGGGAACAGGCGAGGCCGAAGTCAAGAAGCTGCGCGAGCGCACCGTCCGGAACGCTGCAGACCGGGCGGAGGAAGGGAAGACCTACGGCGCACCGCGCCGCTTCGGCTGGCTGGGTGCGTCCAAGGATCCGTACAGGCTCGGCAACAAGCACAAGAACACAGAGGAGTGGCCGCACCTGATCGAGATGGTCAAGGCACGCTCTACGGGGAGGTCGTGGCGCGGAATCACAGCCGAGATCAACAGGAAGAAGGTCCTGACCGCACGGGGCGGCCGATGGACAGAGCAGGGAGTAAAAGGCCTCGTGACCAATCCGGCGTGGTGGGGCGGCCGAGTCCTCAACGGAGAAGTCGTGACGGATCGCACGAGCGGCGAACCGGTGATCGGGACCTGGGACCACGCTGATGCAGAGGCCGACAGCGTCGGGTACGAGACGTGGAAGAGCATCATGACCGGGGTCAAGGCGAAGCGTCTGCACCGGGGAGCTAAGCACGCTGAGTGGGCGCAGCAGACCGAGGAAGAGCCGCGCACACGGACGTATCTGTTCTCCGGCACCCTCCGGTGTGGGCGCATCAATGACTTCGAAGAGGTCTGCCGCTCAAAGCTCACGGGCAACAAGGCCACAGGTAAGAACGCCAAGTACGGCGACTACTACCGATGTGGAGACGCCAATTGCAAGGGCGTGGGCCGCAGGGTGACACCGGTGGATGAGTTCCTGGAAACGCTGATACTGACCCACTTGGACAAGCACTTCACCGGAACCAAGGTCACGACGGTCCCCTGGCGCGGCAAGGAGAAGCTGGCCAATCTCCGTAGGCAGCGCAGGGGCGTCAATGAGTCCGTCGCCTCCGGGGAGGCGGACTGGAGCGATGTCCGCGATCTCCTCACCCGGCTGAACCGGAACATCACGACCTTGGAGCAGGAAGAGCAGGATCATCTGAAGGCCGAGGTGAAGAGGAACCTTCTGCGTGGGTGGAGCCGAGGGAAGTGGGGCCGAATGGGGCTGGAGGAGAGGCGCGAGGTGATCGCGCAGGTACTTACCTCCGTCGTTGTCCTGCCGATCCCGGAGGGAGTCAGCGACAAGGCCCCATTCGACCCCGATCTGCTCAAGGTCTCGTGGCGCAAGGACACTGAGGTCTTCTCGGCAACGTGACGGTTGCGGTGCGTGACCTCGTGCGGGGCGCCCATGCCGGGTGACCTGGCGTCAGGTGTGGGTGAAGCCCCTGGAGGAACGGGTCTGCGAAGGTCAAGTTCTGTACAGCCAGAGGCTTTACACGCTGACCGGTATCCACCGCTGTGCTCGATGTCGGCGGGGAGATCGACGCGACCCTGGCATCCACAGCGTCGCCGAGCGTGCGAATGCCCTGCTCAAAGTCGCGTTCAAGATATGCCGCGTCAGCCTCGGCACCCGCGGCATCACCCGGATCGCCCGAGCCGTCCTCGTCCTGCTCCAACTGGAACACGGCCGCACCGCCTGAACGAAGATCACGAACCGTCACGAGACGTTACCGAGGTTCACTGACGCCGCCAATCCTTGATCGAGGACAGCATCTGCGCCTTCTTATGCCATCTCCCCGGTCGCATGAAGGGTTTTGAGGAGGGCGTCGAGCAGTTCCTTGTCTCTGTCCTGGGTGAGGCGGTCACGTGCGTCGGCGGGCGAGAGCCAGATCAGCCGAGACACTTCCCGGCTGGGTTCGAACGAGCCGCCGATGGCTTCGGCCGCCCAGTAGCGGACTTCCTTGGGGCGACCCTCCACCCGGTACCGGACGGTGGGCAGCTCAAGGCCCAGCTCGCACCTCATGCCGGTCTCCTCCGACACTTCGCGTACTGCCCCATGCCGAGCGGGTTCGCCGCGCTTCAGTTTGCCTTTCGGGTGGGACCAGTCTGCCCACTTCGGCCGGAAGACAAGGGCAAGTTCGATGCCGTCGCCAGAGGGCGGGCGTCGCCACAGCAGGCAGCCCGCCGCGTGGATGATGCCGTTGCCTTCCTTGCCTTCCTTGCCGTTCTTGTGGTTTTTGTGGTTTTTGCTGTCCTTGTGCGTCACCGCGTGCCCACCGCCTCGTGCAGCCAGGCCCGCTGGAACGCGAAACGGGCCGCTTCCACGTCGTGGCGCTGGTCGGCGTGCAGGACGCCGAGCGCGTAGGCCGTCGCCGGGGCGATGCGCGGGGTGCGGGCCGCGTGGGCCGCGGCGGCCGCGGCCTCGGCGGCGTCCCGGTGCCGGTCGAGCGCGGCGGCCGCCTCGGTCTCCGCGTCGGTCGGCCCGCCGCCGCGTCCGCACGTCACGACCTCCTGGGCGTAGCGATGCAGCCGCAGCAGGAGGCGTACGTGGTGCCAGGGCGCGTCCTGGGACGGGGGCGCCGTGTCGGCGGTGAGGCCATGGACGAGGGCCTCACCGTTGTAGGGGTGGCCCGCCCGGTGGAGGGGGAGCGCGGCGACGGCCTCGGCGAGGCGGGACTCCGCGGCGGCGGCCAGCGCGTCGAGGTCGGCCGGGGCGCCGCGCAGCGGGACCTCGCTGGCGAGTACGGCGACGTTGTCCGCGACCGCGTGGAAGCGGGACGAGCCGAGTGCTTGCAGCGCCGTCGAGTGGGCCCGGGTCCGGGCGAGGGTGAGCTGGCGCTCCAGGAGGGCGCCCGCCTTCGCCGCGCCCACGGTCAGATTTCCCGAGGCCGTGTTCTCGCCCCGCGCCGGCTGGGCCGTGCCCACCCGCCCGGCGAGGGCCGCGGGGGAAGGGACCGCGTGCGCGCCGGAGAGCCGGTGCAGCGCGGAGAGCAGGCGCTCCAGGCGGCCCGCGTACGCGTGTTCCTGCGCCAACGTGCCCGACAGCCACGCCAGTTCGGGGCGCAGCGCGTCGGACCACTCGGGGTCGAGGAGGGGACGGAACGTGTGGAGCGTGCCGCTGATGCGGCGGGCCGAGCGGCGCAGGGCGCGCGCCGCGTCGGCCGCTTCCTCGGCGGTTCCCCCGGGTGCGGCGCCGCCGCTCTCGCGGTGCTGCCGCAGGGAGCGCAGGAACTCCGTGGCCTGCTCGCGCAGATGGGCCGCGACGACCTCGCCCGCGGAACTCTCCGCTCCCGTTGTCTCAAGGTGTTGCTGTGCCACGCCGGCGCCTCCGGGCGTCTATGAGCATCTCCTGTACGTTCCGCAGGGGCCGGCCCTCCGCGTCCTTGGCGTGCCGGACCCAGTTCCCGTCCGGTCCCAGATGCCAGGAGGCGGTGGTGTCGGACATGCCCGTCTCCAGGAGCCGGTTCAGGGCGCCGCGGTGAGCCGGGTCGGAGACCCGGACCAGGGCCTCGATGCGGCGGTCGAGGTTGCGGTGCATCATGTCCGCGCTGCCGAACCAGACCTCGGGCTCGCCGCCGTTGCCGAAGGCGAAGACCCGGGAGTGCTCAAGGAAGCGGCCGAGCACGGACCGTACGCGGATGTTCTCCGACAGGCCCGCGACGCCCGGCCGCACGGCGCAGATGCCGCGGACCCACACGTCGACGGGCACGCCGGCCTGCGCGGCCCGGTACATCGCGTCGATGACGGCCTCGTCGACCATCGAGTTGACCTTGAAGCGGACGTAGGCGGGGCGGCCGGCGCGGTGGTGCTGGACCTCGTTGTTGATCCTCGAAATGAGGCCGTCGCGCAGGGACTTGGGGGCGACGAGGAGACGGCGGTACGTCTCGCGGCGCGAGTAGCCCGACAGCCGGTTGAAGAGGTCGGAGAGGTCGGCGCCCACCTGCGAGTCGGCGGTGAGCAGGCCCAGGTCCTCGTAGAGGCGGGCCGTCTTCGGGTGGTAGTTGCCCGTGCCGACGTGGCAGTAGCGGCGCAGCGTGTCGCCCTCCTGGCGCACGACGAGCGACAGCTTGGAGTGCGTCTTCAGGCCGACGAGGCCGTAGACGACATGGCAGCCGGCCTCCTCCAGCTTGCGCGCCCACTTGATGTTGGCCTGCTCGTCGAAGCGGGCCTTGATCTCGACGAGGACGAGGACCTGCTTGCCGGACTCCGCGGCGTCTATCAGCGCGTCGACGATCGGCGAGTCGCCCGAGGTCCGGTACAGCGTCTGCTTGATCGCGAGGACGTCCGGGTCCGAGGCGGCCTGCTCCAGGAACGCCTGCACGGACGTGGAGAACGAGTCGTACGGGTGGTGGAGCAGCACGTCCCGCTCGCGCAGGGCGGCGAAGATGTCGGGCGCGGACGCGGACTCGACCTCGGCCAGGTCGCGGTGGGTGCCCGCGATGAACTTGGGGTACTTCAGCTCGGGCCGGTCGAGGCCCGAGATGCCGAAGAGGCCCGTGAGGTCCAGGGGGCCCGGCAGCGGGTACACCTCGGACTCGCTGATCTTCAGCTCGCGCACGAGGAGATCGAGGACGTACCGGTCGATGGTCTCCTCGACCTCGAGCCGCACCGGCGGGCCGAAGCGGCGCCGCATGAGCTCCTTCTCCAGCGCCTTGAGGAGGTTCTCCGTGTCGTCCTCCTCGACCTCCAGGTCCTCGTTCCGGGTCAGCCGGAACATGTGGTGCTCCAGGACCTCCATGCCGGGGAACAGTTCGCCCAGGTGCTTGGGCGCCGAGATGACGTCCTCGATGGGGACGTAGCGCTGCGGCGAGGCCTCGAGGAAGCGGGAGAGCAGCGGCGGCACCTTGACGCGCGCGAAGTGGCGGTGCCCGGAGACCGGGTTGCGCACGACGACGGCGAGGTTCAGGGACAGGCCGGAGATGTAGGGGAACGGGTGCGCCGGGTCCACGGCCAGCGGCGTGAGCACGGGGAAGATCTGCTGCTTGAACAGCGTGAAGAGCCGGGACTGCTCCTTGTCGGTGAGCTCCTCCCAGCGCACCACGTGGATGCCCTCGTCGGCGAGCGCGGGGGCGACGTCCTCCTGGTAGCAGGCGGCGTGCCGGGCCATGAGCTCGCGCGAGCGGTTCCAGATCAGCTCGAGGACCTCGCGGGGCTGGAGCCCCGAGGCCGAACGGGTGGCGACGCCCGTCGCGATACGGCGCTTGAGACCGGCCACCCGGACCATGAAGAACTCGTCCAGGTTGGACGCGAAGATCGCCAGGAAGTTCGCCCGTTCCAGGAGCGGGGTGTCCGGGTCCTCGGCCAGTTCGAGTACGCGCTCGTTGAACGCGAGCCAGCTGCGCTCCCGGTCCAGGAAGCGGCCCTGGGGCAGCTCGGCGCTGTAGTCCTCGAACTCGTCGGGGTCGGCGTCGATGTCGGCCGTGAGCGCGGGGAGATCGGGTGTGAAGTCACCGCCTGCGACGGTGTGCGGACGGTGCGCGGCTATGGAGCCGACGGACGGCTGCGCCTGCCGCTCGGAGGCCTGGTCCTGGGTGTTCTGCTGGCTCATAGACCCATTCTTCCGCGCCTGGACCACGATGGGCGCGTCGGAGAGCGCGGGTGTGAGGCGGAGTCTCCCGTTCGGGGAGCGCTCCGCCGGTGCCCCGGTGGGGTCGGGCGCGGCGGGCTGCATTCTGTGAGGGTGGCAAGCCCGTCTGAATGGTTGGTTACGGCGACATGACGTGCGGGGCATGGCGGGGCGTCCCGGGGACGTCCAGAGGCGCCCCGGCATGCCCCGCGAACGCCTACGGCCGCAGATTCCTGCGCAGGAGGGCGAAGACCGCCGTCACCGTGAGTGCCGTCAGGCCGAGGAGGATGCCCGTTTCGACGAGCTGGAGCGGCCAGAAGTGGGAGGACGGCTGGAATTCACGGTAGAAGCCAGTGATGTCGTGCTGGGCCAGGCAGCTCCTGTCCCCGACGCACAGCGGGTCAGCGATGTGGGCGCCGCTCCCGGTGACCGCGCCCTCGTCGAGGAAGAGGCCGGTGAAGCCGCGGTAGCCCTCGCGGACATTCCCGGTGACGGTGACGGAGGGCCACAGGCGGCCGCGGATTTCGCCGAGCGCGGTGATCACGATGCCGGTGAGGGCGAGCGAGACGCACATCGACGTGATCACGCGCCGGGCGATGAACGCCACCAGCGCGCCGAGGGCCAGGCCGAGCAGCGGGAGCGCGACGGCGGTCGGGCCGAGGGCGCCGTAGACGCCGTCGGTGAACCACTGGTTGTCGGGCAGGCCGCTCGCCCCCGACGCCACCAGGCGGCGCAGCGCCACGAGGATGCCGGTGCCCACGACGAGGAACGCGGCGGGCGCGGCGAGCTTCGCCGCCAGCCAGCGGGCCGGGGGGACGGACTGCGTCCAGGCGAGGGCGGCCGTGCCGCGCTCCAGCTCGCGGCCGATGAGCGTCCCGCCAGCGAAGGCGGCGGCGATCGCGGGCACGATCGTGATCAGGCTCGTGGTGAGCCCGAGCAGGCTGGTGTACGTGCCGGCGCCCGGCCCCGTGGCGGTGCAGGCGTTCACGACGCCCGCGACGCACTTTCCGGTGATGTGCCATCCGGAGCTGCCCGGTCCCCGCAGCCACAGCAGCAGCGCCCCGGTCAGCGCGACGTACGCGACCCACACCCACAGGGCGAGCCGGTGCAGCCGCAGCACCGTCCAGGTCAGGCCGGTCGACGGAGAGAAGGTGGCGGTGCTCATGCTGCGGACTCCTTCTTCGGCCGGTGGGTGTTCTTCGGCTGGTACCGGCGCAGGACGAGGAACGCGCCGACGACGGCGAGCGCGGTCAGGGCGAGCAGGATGCCCGTCTCCGTGAGCTGGCGGGGCCAGTAGTCGGGCGAGTGGAGGTAGCTGCGGGTGAAGCCGGTGATGTCGTGGCGGTCTAGGCACTTCTGGCTCAGGTAGCAGCCGGGGTCCGGGACCCTGGCGCCCGAGGACGTGATCGCCTTGCTGTACACAGGCAGTTCGGGCTGCAGACGCGAGAACGGTGAGTGCTGGAACGGCCAGTTGTTGCCGCGCAGCGCGCCGGCCAGCAGCTGCACGACACCGGCGACCACGAGGGCGGGCAGTGTGCGGCGCAGGACAAGGGCGGCCAGTACGCCGACCGCGAGGCCGAACAGGGCGGTCGCGACGGTGGCGGGGCCGATGGAGAAGGAGAACGAGCGGGGGCCGATGCCCGCGACCAGCAGGTGGTTGTGCGCGTTCCACACGAGCCGGTACAGGATGACGATCAGGCCCGTGCCGACGCCGACGAACACCGCGGGCACGGCCAGCTTCGCGGCCAGCCAGCGGGCGGGCGACACGGACTGGGTCCACGCCAACCGGGCGGTCCCCAGCTCCAGTTCGCGCGCGATGAGCGGTCCCGCGGCGAACACGGCGATCGCGCAGGAGGCGATGCCTATCAGCGAGGACGGCGCGTAGAAGAGCGAGTCGAACGAGCCGCCGATGAGGATGATCGGGGCCGACCCCTGGTACGCGTTGTCCTGCGCCCCGGAGTAGCCGAACGTGTCGAACGCCTTCTGTGCCGCGCTCGCCCCGGGGCCCCACAGCCACAGGAGCAGGCCCACGGTGATGGCGACGTAGGCGGACCACACCCACAGCGCGGTGCGGTGCAGGCGCAGCACCGTCCACACGAGGCCGTCGGGGCCGGGCATGCGGCGCCGGGCGGGGCGTTCAAGGGTCGGGGTCGTGGCGGTCATGCCGTCACCGCCACGGAGGACGCGGCCGTGCCCGGAGTGATCAGCGCCGGGGCGCCGGGGTTGCGCAGATGGGCGAGGACCAGCTCCTCCATGGACGGCTCCTGCGCCTCCCACGCGCTGTCGAGCGGTCCGTCGCGGCGGATCAGGGCGGTCAGCCCGCGGCCGGCGGCGCGGGACTCGACCACGGTGTGCGGGGCGAGACCGGCGGCCGTGCCGCGCCCGGTGACCAGGCTGTGCGCGGCCGTCAGGTCGTCGATGCCGCCGCCGAGCCGGATGCGCCCGGCGCCCAGGAGCAGCAAGTGGTCGCAGACGTCGGCCAGTTCGGCGACTACGTGCGACGACATCAGGATGGTGGTGCCGTGTTCGGCGGCGTCCGCCATCAGCGTGCCCATCAGCTCGTGGCGGGCCAGCGGGTCGAGGTCCGCCATCGGCTCGTCGAGGAGCATCAGTTGGGGGCGCTTGCCGAGCGCGAGGGCGAGCGCGACGCGGGTGCGCTGTCCGCCGGAGAGCGAGCGGACCCGGGCCGCGGGGTCGAGGTCGCCCTGCTCGATGATCGTGCCGGCGTACGCGGCGTCCCAGTGGCCCGGGTTCAGTTCGGCGCCCATGCGCAGGGTGTCCGCGATGGAGAGCTGCGGGTACAGCGGCTTGTCCTGCGAGAGGTAGGCGACGCGGTCGCGGTGCACGCCGGGGGCGGCGCCGAGGACGGTCAGGTGCCCCGAGCTGGGGCGCAGGAGCCCGGCGGCGATGGCGAGGAGGGTGGACTTTCCCGCGCCGTTGGGCCCGACCAGGGCGCTGATCCGCCCGGCGGGCAGCCGGAAGGAGCACATGTCGAGGGCGGTCCGGCCGTGGCGGCCGTAGCGCTTGCCGAGCCCTGTCGCCTCGATGGCGACGGCCGGGGTGGTGCTGGTGGAACTCACTGGTCCCCCTTCGGGAAGTTTGCGTCCAGTACGGCGCCGAACAGGGCGGCCGCGTCCTCGCGGTCGAGACCCGCGGCGCGGGCGCGGCGGGCCCAGTCCGCGAGTTCGGCCCGCAGCGGGGAGTCGGCCGGGGCCGCCGCGCCGAGCGTCCTGCGGACGAACGTGCCGAGACCGCGGCGGGCCTCGACCAGGCCCTCGCGCTCCAGCTCGCGGTACGCCTTGAGCACGGTGTTCGGGTTGATCGCGGTGGCTTCGACGACCTCGCGGGCCGTGGGCAGCTTGTCGCCCGGCTCCAGCAGGCCGAGGCGCAGGGCCTGCTGGGTCTGCTGGACGATCTGCAGGTAGGTGGCGACGCCGCTGCGCCGGTCGATCCGGTACTCGACCACGTTCTTCAACACCACCCTTTCACTAATCAAGTAGTGAAAGGGTGGTGCAAGAGAGGGGCAGTGTCAAGTGACGACTGCCCCTCGGGTGCCTGCCGGTCGCTTTCCGTTCCTGCGGTCGCTTTCCGCTCCTGCGGACTATGACTCCGTGCGGTACATCAGGTCCGTCTCGTGCGTGACGAAGCCGAGGCGCTCGTAGACCGTGACCGCCGGCTTGTTGTCGGCGTCCACGTAGAGCATCGCCGTCGGCATGCCCGACGCCGCCAGATGCCGCAGGCCCACCGCCGTGAGCGCCTTGCCGAGGCCGCCGCCCTGGTTGCCGGGCGCGACCCCGAGGACATACACCTCGCCGAGCTGCTCCTCCGCGTGGACCTTGGTCCAGTGGAAGCCGATGATCTCTCCGTCGCCCTCCCGCACGGCGAGGAAGAAACCGGCCGGGTCGAACCACGGCTCGGCCTTGCGGTCGTCCAGGTCGCGCTGGGTCAGCGAGCCCTGCTCGGGGTGGTGGGCGAACGCCGCCGCGTTCACCGCGAGCCAGGCCGCGTCGTCCTCGCCGGGTACGAAGGTCCGGATGATGACGCCCTCGGGCAGTACCGGCTCGGCGAGCGGGGGCCCCTCGGCCAACGGGCGCCGCATCTGGCGCAGTTCACGGAACAGGGTCAGGCCGAGAACCTGCGAGAGGTGCCGGGCCGCCGAGTGGCCGCCGTGCGCCCAGACCCGCAGCCGCTTGCCGGACGCGCCGAGCAGCGCCGAGCCGAGTGCCCGCCCGTGCCCGTGCCCGCGGTGCGCGGGGTGCACGACGAGCTCGGCGGCCGGCGCCTCGACCGGGTCGGTGTCCTCCAGCTGGCCGTACCCGATCAGCTCGCCGTCGACGGTCAGCAGGAAGTGGCGCACGCCCTCCCTGGGGCCGCCGCGCAACTGCAGCCTGCCCTGCTCCGACACCGCCTGCTGCCCGTCGACGCGGGCGGCGTCCGAGAGGATCTCCAGGACGGCTTCCGCCTGGTCGGGCGTGAGGGCGGTGAGCGTCTCGATCTGGCGGTCGGGGGCGGCGGGCACGGCATCGCTGGTCATGGACAAGAGGGTACGGCGACGGGCCCGCGCCGGTCTTGCCGCCGGGTGATGGCAATCAGCTGGTAACGGGCAAACACCTGGCGTGCTACGCGCGTTGACCTCGGCCTGCCGCACACCGTGCGGCGGCGGCGGCTTCGCGGCGCTCGGCCAGGGCAAGAACCCGCTGGTCGGCAGCGACGACCTGAAGGCGTTCGACGACTTTCTGACGGCCAACTCGTCGGCCACGTCACCGATCGCGCCCCCGAAGGCGGACCGGATCGCGATCGGGAAGTGACGTATCGCACGGCCGGGTCGGGGACCTAAACCGTCCCTTACTGGGAGTAATGCTTAGCGGTAAGGTCGGGACGTGTGGTGAAATCTCACGATGCGTTCCCCCCACCGCATAGCCACGTTCACGTCCGAGTCCGCCGAACTGTCTGATGTACGTACGGAGGAATCCGTTCCATCGGGCACTGTGCCGCACAACCCGTACGACGAGCTGGGCGCCCTCGCGGACAACCCGCTCGACGAGTTCCTCCACGAGGAAGACCCCGAGGCGGACCCGGACGACCAGCCCTGGTCCAGGCCCAACCACCGCCGCGGCAGCCGCCGCCGCAACCGGTTCGCCGGGCTCCCGCTCGCCACGAAGGCCGTCGTCGGGATCCTCGTCCTCGCCGCCTTCGTCACCCTCGCCGACCGCTGGGCCCTCCTCTACGCCGAGCACCGCGCCGCCGACCGGCTCAAGGACCAGCTGCACCTGAGCGCCGCGCCCGAGGTCGACATCGAGGGTTTCCCGTTCCTCACGCAGCTCGCCGACCGGCGCCTGGACGAGGTGAAGGTGACCGTCCCCGACGTCGCCGCGAGCCGCGTCTCCCTCGCCAAGGTCTCCGCGACCATCCGCGACGTGACGATCGACGGAGACGGCCTCACCGATGTGCGCGGCGCCCGCATCGGCGGCATGACCGGCGAGGTCCTGCTCTCCTTCGACGATCTGAACCGCGAACTCGGCGCCTCCCAGGTCACGTTCAGCGGACAGGGCAGCGACCGGGTCCTCGCGCGCGGCACGCTGCCCGTCGCCGGACACGACCTGAAGGTGCGCGCCTACGCCACGATCCGGCGCATCGGTGACACCGGCATCGCCACCGACATCGGCGGCATGCGGCTCGACATCGGCGACCTCGCCACGTACCGGCCCGGCACCCGCCCGTCCGAGGGCCTGCACCTGAGCCGCCGCTCGGTGGCGCGCCTCGCGACCGAGACCGCCAAGGCGAAGGCCCTGCTGTCCGTGCCGTCGCTCGTGCACCGGCTCGGCGTGCCCGACTCGGCGGTACGCGCGGCACTGCGCAGCGACCGGCGCCTGAGCGAGCTCACCGGCTCACCGCGCTTCGTGCACCAGCTGATGTCCCTGAACCTGGTCGACCTCGCGCTCGCGCACCCGGCGCTCCTGAAGAAGTTCGGCCTCGACCCGGCACTGCTCCAGGGCCTCACCCGGCTCACCCGCCCCGAACTCGCCGACCGCCTCTCCCTGGCGTTCCGCCTGCCGAAACTGCCGGGCGACGGCATGGGCGGCGTCCGGCTGAGCGGCGTGAAGGTCGAGAAGGACGGGATCCGGGTCGGGCTTACGGGGGAGGGGCTGGGCTTCGGCCGGTAGGCCGCCCAGGGCCCTCAGGGGACCTCCGGCGGAGGCGTCGGGGCGCCCGGCAGCTGCACCGTCGCGACCGTGCCGCCGCCCTCCGCGGGCCCGAGCTCGACGGTGCCGCCGCAGCTCTCCACCGTGCGGGCCACGATCGACAGGCCGAGGCCCGACCCCGGCAGCGCCCGCGCCGTCGGCGAACGCCAGAACCGGTCGAAGACGTAGGGGAGTTCATCGGCCGGAATGCCGGGACCGTGATCGCGCACGGTCAGCCGGCCGCGCATGAGGTGGACCTCCAGGGTTCCTTCCGGCGGGCTGAACTTGACGGCGTTGTCGAGCAGATTGACGATCGCGCGCTCCAGGGCGGCGGGCTCGGCCCGTACGTACCAGGGGGCGAGCTCGGACGTGATCGTCAGCTCGGGTCCGCGCAGCCGGGCCCGCTCGATCGCGGTGCGGACCGTGTCGTGCAGCGAGACGACCTTGAGCGGGCCGTCCCCGCCGGCCAGTCCCGTACGGGACAGCTCCTGCAAGTCCCCGATGAGCGCGGCCAGTTCGGTCATCTGTGCCTTGAGCGAGGCCATCAGCGCCCTGCGGTCGTCCGGCGGAATCGCGCGGCCCGTCTCGTCGCTGCGGGTGAGCAGCTCGATATTGGTGCGCATCGAGGTGAGGGGTGTGCGCAGCTCGTGCCCGGCGTCGGCGATGAGCTGCTGCTGGAGGTCGCGCGACGAGGCGAGCGAGGCGGTCATGGAGTTGAAGGACGCGGACAGGCGTGCGATCTCGTCGTCGCCCTCTACGGGGATGCGCACGGTGAGGTCTTCGGTACGGGCCACGTGTTCGACGGTGTCGGTGAGCTCGTCGACGGGGCGGAGCCCTGTGCGGGCGACCCACAGGCCGGCGGCGCCGGCGCCGATGACGCCGATCCCGGCGACGAGCGCCAGGATGAGGCCGAGCTTGTCGAGCGTGTCGTCGACTTCGCTGAGCGGCCGGGCCACGGACACCGCGGCCCGGTACTCGGGCAGCGGGTACGTGTAGACCCGGTACTTGGAGCTGTTACCGGCCGTCGCGTCGTGGGTGGCGTCCGACGTCTTGCCGTCCGCGACGCCGACGTCCGCGGAGGTCACCTCGACGGACTCCTTGCCGTAGATGACGCAGCTGTTGCCGTCCCGGTCGACGATCTGGATGACCTGCTTGAAGAGCCCGGGGTCGTCCGGGTTCAGGACGACGCGGCGGCAGTCCCCTTCGGGGGTGATGAGGCGGGCGACGACGTCGGGGCTCAGCCGGGCCGTGCCCTTCAGCGCGTCGTCCAGCGAATTGACCAGGGCGCCCTGCACGACGAACCAGCACGCCGTCGCCGCGGCGGCCACCGCCACCGCCACCGCTGTGGTCACCAGCAGCGCGAGGCGCGACCGCAGGGGCAGCCCCCGCAGCCGCCGTACGAACCGGGTCACTCCCCACCGCCTCCGGCCCGCAGCACGTACCCCACACCCCGCACTGTGTGAACCAGCCGCGGCTCGCCGCCCGCCTCCGTCTTCCGGCGCAGGTACATCACGTAGACGTCCAGGGAGTTGGAGCTCGGCTCGAAGTCGAAGCCCCAGACCGCCTTGAGGATCTGTTCGCGGGTGAGGACCTGGCGCGGATGGGCGAGGAACATCTCCAGGAGCGTGAACTCCGTGCGGGTGAGCTCGACGGTGCGCGCGCCGCGCGTGACCTCGCGGGTCGCGAGATCCATGCGCAGGTCGGCGAAGGACAGGACGTCACCGGCGTCGTCCGCCGGGCCCGCCGCCGAGGCGTAGGCACTGCGCCGCAGCAGCGCCCGTACCCGCGCGAACAGCTCGTCCAGTTCGAACGGCTTGACCAGGTAGTCGTCGGCGCCCGCGTCGAGCCCGGTCACGCGGTCGCCGACGGTGTCGCGGGCGGTGAGCATCAGGATCGGCGTCCTGGACCCGCCGGCCCGCAGCCGCCGGGCGGCCGTGAGGCCGTCCATGCGCGGCATCTGGATGTCGAGGACGACCAGGTCGGGCTGGTACGCGGCCGCCTTGTCGAGCGCGTCCGCGCCGTCGACCGCGACCTCGGTGCCGTACCCCTCGAAGGCGAGGCTGCGCCGCAGCGCCTCGCGGACGGCGGGTTCGTCGTCGACGATGAGAATGCGCTGGGGTTCGCGGTCGCCTTCGGCGGGGCTCATGGGCGGGCTTCCTCGGGGGTGCGGACGGTGGTGGGGGCCGGTATCAGCCTCGCACGGTGGCGCTACGGGTGGGCGCGGCGGTGCGCGGCCGGGGTCAGCTGCCGGAGGTGCCCCCGCTGCGCAGCGAGTCGAGGTCGGCCTTGACGGTGTTGACGGGGATGGCGAAGCCGAGGCCGACGCTGCCCGCGCCGGACGATCCGGACCCGCTGTCCGAACTGGCCGAGTACATCGCGGAGTTGATGCCGATGATGTTGCCGTTCATGTCGATGAGGGCGCCGCCGGAGTTGCCGGGGTTGAGGGAGGCGTCGGTCTGGAGGGCCTTGTACGTCGTCTTGGACGAGCCGGTGTCGCCGTTGAACTGCCGCCCGCCGAACTCGAACGGCCACTGGCCGTCGCTGCCGCCGCCCTGTTGCTGCTGCTGTTCCTCGTCCGTGGAGACGGTGACGTCGCGGTCGAGCGCGGAGACGATGCCGCTGGTGACGGTGCCGGTCAGGCCCTCGGGGGAGCCGATGGCGACGACCTCGTCGCCGACCTTCACGTTGTCGGAGTCGCCGAGGGACGCGGTCTTGAGGCCGGACGCGTTCTTCAGCTTGATGAGGGCGAGGTCCTTCTTGGCGTCGGTGCCGACGACGTCGGCGGTGTAGGTCTTGCCGTCGCTCGTGCGCACCTTGACCGTCGAGGCGCCCGAGACGACGTGGTTGTTGGTGACGATCTCGCCGTCGCTCGTGATGACGACGCCGGAGCCGGTCGAACTGCCCGCGTTCGAGGTCGCGCTGATCTCCACGATGGCGGGGCTGACGGCCTGGGCGACACCGGCGACGGTGCCCTTCTTGCTGGCCGGCACGACGCTCGCGCCGGCGCTGGTGGACGTGGAGTCCTTGCTGGTCAGCTCCTGGAAGGCGTACGCGGTGCCGCCGCCCACGGCCGCGGCGGCGAGGGCGGCCGCGGCGAGCAGCCCGAGCGGGCCCCTGACCCGCCGCCGGCGTGCGGGCGGCGCGGGGGAGCCTTCCGGTACCGGAGCGGGCCACATCGCCGAACCCGGGGCGGCGTTCGCCGGCTGCGGCGGGTCGTGCGCGGGCGGAGGCGGGAACGCGCCGCCCGCCTCGGGGGTCCCCGGAGACGAGGACTGCGAGTGCTGCTGCTGGCCCTGGGGGTACTCGCCGCTTCGGCGGAAGCTCTCGGTCATGGCGGTAAGCCTGCGCCGCGTTCATGAGAGCCGCCTGAGCTTGTCCTGAGAGTCCCGCGAGAACCCTGTTTGCCCGAAATAAAGGCGCCCCTGGCAAACGGCGGGTTGACGGGGGATGAGATACGGGAGGGCGCCGGAACAACTCTCACCTGCCTGCTGTGAAGGCCGTGTGTTCAGGGGGCCGTGGGACCTACGATCCGTGCGCCGGAGGGGGGTCTGCGGCGGTGCTGGGGCTGAGCCCGACTCGGGCGGCACGCTCTGGCTCTACCCGGGCACCAACAAGGCGTCCTCCGACGTCTTCGGCGCGCGCAAGAGCCTCGGCACCGGGTTCAACCAGTACAACCTGATGTTCTGAGCACGTGTTCTGAGTGACACGCGGCACGCGCGCGTCGGTCCCGCGGTTCGGGGCCGGCGCGCGTTTGTGTGCGGTCAGGGGCAGCCGCAGGACTGGCGGACGACCAGCCGCGAGGGGAACACCTTCAGGCGCTCACGCCGGGACCCGGCGACGCGCAGCGAGTCGTCGAGGACGAGGTCGACGGCGGACCGCGCCATCGCCGAGCGGTCCGATGCGACCGTCGTCAGCGGCGGATCCGTCAGACCCGCCTCCTTCACGTCGTCGAACCCGGCGACGGCCAGCTCGCCCGGCACATCGATCCGCAGTTCGCGCGCGGCCCGCAGGATGCCGAAGGCCTGGTCGTCCGTGGAGCAGAAGATCGCCGGCGGCCGCTGGGGCCCGGCGAGCAGCTCGAGCCCGATCTTGTACGCGTCGTAGCGGTTGTACGGGGCCTCGAACAGCCGGCCCTCGGTGGAGAGTCCCGCCTCCTGCATGGCCCGGCGCCAGCCTTCGACGTGGTCGGAGACCGGGTCGCCGACGGACGGCGTCTCGGCGGTGCCGCCGAGACAGGCGACGTACGTGTGGCCGTGCTCGAGGAGATGGCGGGTGGCGAGCTGGGCGCCGCCGATGTCGTCGATCACGACCGCGACGTCGTCGATCGCCTCGGGCCGCTCGTGCAGCAGGACCACGCGCGCGTCCCACGCCTCGATCTCGGCCGCGGCCAGATCGTTCAGGCCGTGGCTGACGAGGATGAGGCCGGACACCCGCATGCCGAGGAAGGCCCGCAGATAGTGGACCTCGCGCTCCTCGACGTAGTCGGAGTTGCCGACGAGGACCATCTTTCCGCGTTCGGACGCCGCCTGTTCGACGGCGTGCGCCATCTCCGCGAAGAACGGCTGGCGCGCGTCCGGCACGATCATGCCTATGAGGTCGGTCCGCCGCGACGCCATCGCCTGGGCGACCCGGTCGGGCCGGTACCCCAGCTCCTTGATCGCGGCGAGTACACGCTCGCGCGTGGCCGGGGCAACCGGCCTAGGTCCGTTGTTGATGACGTAGCTCACGACCGCGGTCGAAGTACCCGCCAGTCGCGCCACATCATCCCGAGTCACCTTGGCCACGCGCGGAGTCTACGCGGATGGACCTACCGCTGGGCAGGGCGTCCGGTGGCGGCCTGGTGAGTGCCCGCCCCGGGCTGCTCGACGGGCTCCGCCGCGGCACGGGAATCGGCCCCGGAGTCCGTGCTGTCGGCCTTTTCCGTGTGTGCTGCGTGCTCTGCGGTGTCCGGCTTCGGAGCGGCCGCCTTGGCCTTCGCCGCGTCCGCCGCCCGCTCGACCTTCTCCGGCGTCACGAAGCGGTAGCCGACGTTGCGCACGGTGCCGATCAGTGACTCGTGCTCGGGCCCGAGCTTCGCGCGCAGGCGCCGCACATGGACGTCGACGGTGCGGGTGCCGCCGAAGTAGTCGTAGCCCCACACCTCCTGGAGCAGCTGGGCGCGCGTGAAGACGCGGCCCGGGTGCTGCGCGAGGTACTTGAGGAGCTCGAACTCCTTGAAGGTCAGGTCGAGGACCCGCCCCTTCAGTTTCGCGCTGTAGGTGGCCTCGTCGACCGACAGATCGCCGTTGCGGATCTCCATGGGGGAGTCGTCGGCGACGATCTGCTGGCGGCCCATCGCGAGCCGCAGCCGCGCCTCGACCTCGGCGGGTCCCGCCGTGTCGAGAAGGACGTCGTCGATGCCCCAGTCGGCGGTGACCGCCGCGAGGCCGCCCTCCGTCACGACGAGGACCAGCGGACAGCCGGGCCCGGTGGAGCGCAGAAGCTGGCACAGGCTGCGTACCTGCGGGAGGTCGCGGCGCCCGTCGATGAGAATGACGTCGGCACCGGGGGTGTCGACGAGAGCGGGGCCCTCGGCGGGGGCGACCCGCACGTTGTGCAGCAGCAGGCCGAGAGCGGGGAGCACCTCCGTCGACGGCTGAAGGGCATTGGTCAGGAGCAGCAAAGAACTCATCGCGCCCCACCTGCCTGGGTCGTCCTGCGGTCGTGCACGTTTCGCTCGCCCATAACGTCTGGTTCCTCCTCGGTCCCTGCGAGGACGTTTACGGCACTGCTTTGTACTGCTTGTTCGTACTTCTGTACTGCTTCGTACTGCTTTTGGCCCCGCGCCCTGGGGCCTGTGCGCCGTGCGGTCCGCGTTCGTATACAACGCCGTCCGAAAGCACAAAAGGACCCGGGGGCTTCGCTGCCCGGATCCTCTGCCAAGGAGAATAGCCCACATGAGTACCGGTCGGGCAGGTCAGGACGCGCAATCTTCTGTGCAGCCGATCACTGCGCGCTCACGGCGCGTGATGCTGCGCACGCGGGACGGTGTGCCGATCGAGGCCGCCTACGAGCCCGGGGCAGGGCCCGCCGGGGGCCCGGTGATCGTGGTCGCGCACGGGTTCACGGGCGATCTGGAACGGCCGCATGTCCGGCGTGCGGCGGGAGTGTTCGCGCAGCGTGCCGCCGTGGTCACGTTCTCGTTCCGGGGGCACGGGCGGTCGGGCGGGCGGTCCACTGTCGGCGACCGGGAGGTACTCGACCTGGTGGCCGCCGTGGAGTGGGCGAGGTCACTCGGGCATGAACAGGTGGTGACGGTCGGATTCTCGATGGGCGGGTCCGTCGTCCTGCGGCACGCCGCGTTGCACAGGGGGCGCACGGAAGCGCGGTCCGACGCCGTCGTCGCGGTCAGTGCCCCGGCCCGCTGGTACTACCGCGGGACCGCGCCGATGCGGCGTTTGCACTGGCTGGTGACGCGGCCCGCCGGCCGGATGGTGGGCCGTATCGGGCTCCGCACCCGCATTCACCCGCACGAGTGGGACCCGGTGCCGCTCTCGCCGGTCGAGTCCGTGCCGCTGATCGCGCCGACGCCGCTCCTGATCGTGCACGGCGACCGGGATCCGTACTTCCCCCTCGATCACCCGCGCATGCTGGTCTCGGCCGCGCCCGGCGGGGCCGAGCTGTGGCTGGAACCGGGCATGGGCCATGCCGAGCACGCGGCGGACGACGGGCTCCTCGCGCGGATCGGTGGCTGGGCCACGGCATCATGGACGACGGCAACCGCCGAATAATCCGCAGGGACAGACCGCATGGGAGGAACGCCGCACATGGCCAACGGAACCATCCGCTACTGGGCCGCGGCCAAGGCGGCCGCCGGTGTCGCCGAGGAGCCGTACGAGGCCGAGACGCTGGCCGACGCGCTGGAGGGCGTGCGTACGCGACACCCCGGTGACCTGGTGCGCGTCCTGCAGCGTTCCTCGTTCCTCATCGACGGTGACCCCGTCGGCAAGCGCGGTCATGAGACGGTACGGCTTGCCGAGGGCGGCACGGTCGAGGTGCTCCCGCCGTTCGCAGGAGGGTGACCGCGATGAGTGACGAGCCGTACGAAGACGAGTACGGGCAGCAGCAGCCGCCCCAGCAGACCCAGCGCTGGCAGGGCCGGACCTGGGACACCCAGGCCCAGTCGACGTATCCGCCGCCCCAGGGATTCGAGCCCGGCCGGGCCGCATACGGGCAGGCCGAGTACGGCCAGGCCGCGTACGGGCAGGGTCCGGTGAGCCAGACCGGCGGTGAGCAGCACGCTTACGGCGCCCAGCAGGCGTACGGCGCTGAGCAGCACGCCTACGGCGGTGACCAGCAGGCTTACGGCTACGGGCAGGATCCGTACGGGCAGGGGCCCGCGGTCCAGACGCCCGGTGGCCGGACTCCGCCGCCCGCGCACGCCGCGTACGGCCAGGCGCCCGGGGCGCCCGGTGCCGATCAGCAGACGCAGGTCTTCGGGACGGTGGCGGCGGCCCAGTCGCTGCCCGTGGCCGAGCCGGAGGCCGCCGGTTACGGGCCCGCCACCGTCACCGGCAACGCCCGCGTCACCGACGCGCAGCGCGCCCGTGCGGAGGGGCGGTCGCCGATCATAGAGCCGGGGATGCAGCCCGCCGCGCTGACCGCGCTGCTCGGGCTGCTGCTCGCGGGCGGCGCCGCGGTGGGCCAGTACGCGCTGCTCGTGCCGCTCGTGCTGCTCCAGGCCGTCACGGCCGCCGGCTGGTTCCGGCTCAACGGCATGTGGCCCGCCCGGCAGGGCATCGCGCTCGCCTTCGCGGGCGGCCTCGCCGCCGACGCCGCGCTGCTCGTCACCGGCCGGGAGAACGCGCCCGCCGCGATCCTCGGCACCCTCGGTGTGTGGGTCCTGCTCACCCTCGTCCTCCAGCTCCGCAGCCACGCGGCCCCGGACGAGCGCATGTACGGCCTGATGGCGACGGTCGCCTCCGCGGCGCTCGCCATCGTCGCGACCGGACACCTCGCGGCCGACCCGGGCGCCGTGACCGTCGGCGCCGTGGCCGTCGCCGTCGCCGTCCTCGCGCGGGCGCTCCCGCTGCCGACGCCCGCCTCCGTGGCCGTCGCGCTGCTGGCCGCCGCGGGCGCCGGCATCGCCGCCGGCGGCATGACCGACATGGGATCCAAGGGTGCGCTCCTCGGCTTCGGCGCCGGTGTCTGCGCGCTGATCGGCCACCGCGTCGCGAGTTACGACTATCCGTCCCGCTTCGTGCACATGACGGCGGGCGTGGCCCTGCCGCTGGCCGCCGCGGCCCCGGCCGTCTATCTGCTCGGGCGGGTCGTGGGCTGAGCGTCCGGCGGGCACACGGCCTGTCACAGCTGATCGACAAGAATCGGGCCGGGCCCCCTTCGCGGGGGTCCGGCCCGTACTCTCGCGATCAGGAACTGTCGTCCAGGTGGGGGGAAACACCGGGCCATGCGTGCTCTGCGGATACTTCTGATCGTCGTCGTGATCCTGGGCGGCCTGTTCGTCATCGCCGACCGGGTCGCGGTGAACTACGCGGAGGGCGAGGCGGCCGACCGCGTGCGCACCAGCGAGGGCCTGGCCAGCACGCCCGACGTGTCCATCAACGGCTTCCCGTTCCTGACCCAGGCCGCGGGCGGCACCCTGGACGACGTGGAGATCGGCATCAAGGACTACGACGCGAAGAGCGGCGGCGAGTCGATCCGGATCGCCGATCTGCACGCCGAGATGCACGACGTTCGGTTCAACAGCAGCTTCAGCTCCGCCACCGCCGACTCGGCCACCGGCACCGCCCGCATCTCCTACGCCGAGCTGCTCAAGGCCGTCAAGAAGCAGGACGCCGCCCAGGTCGCCCCCGGCATGACGGCCCAGATCGAGGGCCTCTCCTACGGCGGCGGCGACAAGGTCAAGGTCGCGATCACCGTGCACACGCCGGTGGGCACCCTGCACCCCACCGTCCTCAGCTCGGTCAAGGTCACCGACGGCAAGGTCTCGGCGCGTGCCGACAGCCTGCCCAAGGCCGGCGCGCTCGACCTGGCCGAGGGCCGGATCCGCGCCGTCACCGACTTCCAGCAGGCGATCGACGACCTGCCGGCCGGGATCGAGCTGGACCGGGTCGAGGCGGTCAAGGACGGCGTCGAGATCTCGGTGAAGGGTTCGAAACTCGACCTCGTCGGGTAGCCACCGGGAAACGGCGCGTCCGCACTGCGAGACGACGCCGTCCGCACAGCAGTGACCGTCGGAGCCGCAGCGGCCCCGGAGCCCGGGGTGAGCGGCTCCGGGGCCACACCCATCTCGCATCGTGGACGATCGCGTCTCAGAATGCGACACGCCGGTGACACGGCCGCCCGTGCGTACCTACGATCGGTGGCATGAAGCGACAGGCGGATCTCACGAAGCGGCGGGCAGTAGACCTGTGCCGCGTCGCCGCCATGCTCTGTCGCACCGCCTGAGCGGGACGGCAACTCCCGCTTCCTCAGGCCCCTTTGAGGCCTCCCCCCGCGCGCGCCGAATGCCGTCCCTGTCTGCATGCAGGGACCGTGCCCGCACCGCACCCGCACTCCCGCACCCCGCCGCAACTGCCCCGGAGGAGAAAAACATGAGCCGCAGCGACGTCCTGGTAGACGCCGACTGGGTCGAGGCGAACCTCGACAACCCGAAGGTCGTCATCGTCGAGGTCGACGAGGACGCTTCGGCGTACGACAAGAACCACATCAAGAACGCCATCAAGGTCGACTGGCAGCAGGACCTCCAGGACCCGGTCCGCCGCGACTTCATCGACCAGGCCGGCTTCGAGAAGCTTCTGTCCTCGCGCGGCATCGCCAACGACGACACGGTCGTCCTCTACGGCGGCAACAACAACTGGTTCGCGTCCTACGCCTACTGGTACTTCAAGCTCTACGGCCACGACAGCGTCAAGCTGCTCGACGGCGGCCGCAAGAAGTGGGAGCTCGACTCGCGCGACCTCGTCGCCGAGATCGTCCGGCGCCCCGCCACGGAGTACAAGGCCAAGGCCCAGGACACCTCGATCCGCGCCTTCCGTGACGACGTCGTCGCCGCGATCGGCAGCCTGAACCTCGTCGACGTGCGCTCGCCCGACGAGTTCTCCGGCAAGCTCCTCGCCCCGGCGCACCTCCCGCAGGAGCAGTCGCAGCGTCCGGGCCACGTCCCGTCCGCGCGCAACATCCCGTGGTCGAAGAACGCCAACGACGACGGCACGTTCAAGTCGGACGACGAGCTCAAGGCCCTCTACGAGGACGAGCAGGTCGACCTGGCCAAGGACACCATCGCGTACTGCCGCATCGGTGAGCGCTCGGCCCTGACGTGGTTCGTCCTGCACGAGCTGCTCGGCCAGGCCAACGTCAAGAACTACGACGGCTCGTGGACCGAGTACGGCTCGCTCGTCGGCGTGCCGATCGAGCTCGGCGCCAACAAGTAACCCCGCCCGACCCCCCTGACAGACCTGACCGACCTTTTTGGAGAAGCACATGTGTGGAGCGAAGGCCGGCGGCCCCGACGCCTCGACGATCAAGCCCGGTGAGACCACCATCCAGGGCCAGGTGACCCGCGACGGCGAGCCCGTCACCGGTTACGTGCGCCTGCTGGACTCGACCGGCGAGTTCACGGCCGAGGTCCCCACCTCGGCGACGGGACAGTTCCGTTTCTACGCGGCCGAGGGCACGTGGACGCTGCGCGCCCTGGTCCCCGGCGGCTCGGCGGACCGTACGGTCGTCGCCCAGACCGGTGGTCTCTCCGAGGTCGCCATCGCCGTCTGACACGGCTCGCCGTGTGACGGCGGCGCAGATACGGCCGAGGGGCCGCACCTCCGGGGGTTGGACGCCTACGGAATCGGGGTGCGGTCCCTCGGCTTTGTGCGGAGCCTGTACTGACGGGCGTGTACATGGCGCTGCTCTGCTAATTTTCCTGACAGGCTGGGACCTGACTCGTCTCCGACAAGGAGCTCGGCCCTCACGTCGGTGACAAGTACGACACGCAAGGGATGGACAGCGCCGATGACCGGCGCGGCGTTCTGCCCGACATCGAGAAGTCCGTCGCCGAGCGCAAGCCCGTGCCCATCAACATCACGCGCGTCGACGAGGACGGCAACCGCCACGGCCACAGCCTGGTGATCATCGGGCAGGAGGGCGGAAAGCTCCGGGTCTACACCCGTGGGGCACCACGTCCTGGATCAGCGAGGACGATTTCAGCAACGGTGATCTCGAGACAGCCGCCGACGACCGTTACTCCAAGCCCCACGAGGGCGACGTCAGCCGCGTCTACATCCAGCAGGAGCCAACTACCCGGGGACCGAAGTCTCGGGCTTGCTGCTCGGGTTTACCGATGGCTTCGGTGGCTCCGGCTGCGTCCAGCTTTCACACAGGCCGGGACGGGGCCGAGGGGGCCGAGAGCTCCCAGGGGCCGCCTCGGGGCCTTACGGGGCCAGGGCTCCTAGGGGGCCCAGGGCTCCTAAGGGCCCTACAGGTCCTAGGGAACCTTGGGTGGCCTAATGGTCGTACGGGTCCTGGGGCTCCTTGGGTGGCCTAATGGTCGTACGGGTCCTGGGGGCGTTTCTTGCCGTCCAGCTCGTCCCACCACTCGTCGGACTTCGCGTCGCCGGAGGGGTCGTCCCACCAGCGGTCGTCGGGGCCGCGGCGGTTGGCGACGATCGCGGCGACGGGCGGAATCACCATCGACACGATGCACATCGCCACGGCGGCGGGCACGGACCAGAGGCGCACGACGGCCCAGGCCAGGACGAACAGGCCGATGCAGAGGCCCATCATGGCGAAGTACAGGTGACGACGCCGCGAGTACATGCTTCAAGCCTAGGTCCGCTCCGCGTCAATAGACGAGCGCCTGCGTCCCGTCCGCCATCGCCTCCTGCACGAAGACCTGCGCGCCGGCGATCCGGACGCCCTCGATGACGTCCTTCTCCGTGATCTCACGGCGGGCCGCGCACTGCGTGCACAGAGTGATCCGCCCGGCCGCCAGGACCGACTCGATCAGGTCGGGCAGCGGCGCGGCGTGCGGCAGCTCGAACTCGGCGGCGCGGCCCGGCAGCGCGAACCACGACGACTCGCCGGTCAGCCAGAGGGAGACCTCCACGCCGCTGGCCACGGCCACCGCCGCGACCGTGAAGGCCTGCGAGCAGCGTTCGGGGGCATCGGCCCCCGCGGTCACCTTGATCACGAGCTTGTTCGCCATGGCTGAATCGTAATCAACTCCCGTACAACCAGGGATGTTGCCCGTGGGTCTCCTGTGCGCGCGGATACGGAATCCGCGCTTCGAGTTCCGTGGGGGGACCCGTTGGATGACGAACGAATACCGCAGGGGGCGCCGGACCTGTCCGTGCCCGCGGTGCCGGAGAGACCGCGGCGCCGCGGCCGCACCACCCTGCTGATCGCCTGCGCCGCCCTGCTCGGGGCCGTCGCGGGCGTGTGCACCGGCTACGTCGTACAGGCGGACCGGGAGCCGACGGCGCTGCCGCCGCTGTCCCTGGCGGTGGTCGGGCAGGCGAAGGGCGAGGGGCCCGAGGTGGCGCCCCGGGCCCAGGACGGCGATCTGCGCAAGCTCCTCGCGCCCAGGCCCGCCGGGACGCAGAATTCGGACGCGCGGCAGGGCTGGCTGAACCAGTACGACTTCGCGAACGGCTACGTCGATCCGCGCTGGATGTTCGGGCAGCTCGCCGAAGGCGGCTTCCGCCGGGCCACGGTCGAGGCCTGGCGGCGCGGTCAGTCCACGACCGAGATCCAGCTCAGCCAGTTCCGCGACGACACCGAGTCCGGCTCGCGCAAGTTCCTGGACGGCCAGCAGAGCTACATGAGTGACAGCGACTGGGCGGGCAACGAGGGGGTGCCGCTCACCGGCAGCGGCAACGGGCGCGTCTACGTCTACGACAAGCCGCACACCGAGGCCGGCTACCTCCCGATGTACCAGGCCAGGGCGCTCGCCGCCCGTGGCGACATCGTCATGGACATCCGGCTGTACGACACCAGGCCGATCCCCGAGAAGACCGTGATGTCTCTCGCGAAGCGCCAGTTGGAGCGACTGTGAGCGACCTGGACACACAGCTGCCCGAACCCGGGCACACCCCCGGGCCCGCCCCGGATCCCGCCCCCGCCGCCCCGGTTCCCGCTCCCGTCGCGGGGAGTGCGGCCCGCCGCTGGCCCGCCGTGGCCGTGGCCTGCGCCGTCGTGCTCGCCGTCGGGTCCGGCACCGGTCTCACCGTCATGAAGGTCGACGCCGCCGACCGCTCGGCGCCCACCACGGTGTGGGCGAAGCCGAAGGAGCAGAAGCAGGCGAAGCCCGGCCGGGCCAAGGCCCAGGGGCTCAGCGCCCGGCTGCTCCCGGTCCCCAAGGCGTACCGGCCGGGCCCGGACATCGACGAGTACGGCAACGACAAGACCCTCACCGGCAGCGAAGCCACCGCCCGCCTCAAGAAGGGCGCGCGCAACCTGCCGTCCCGCCAGCGCGAGGCGCAGGACAAGGCCATCGACAAGCTGAAGGTCAGGGGCATGGCCATGCGCAGCTACCAGCTGAGCGGCTCCATAGGATTCGGGATGGACGACAACCAGAAGTCCCTCGTCGTCGAAATGCAGCTCGCCCAGATGCAGAACCGCAGAGCCGGGCGTCAGCTCAAGGAGTTCCGCAGCGAGTTTCTGCGCTCGGTCGGCGTGTTCCCCAAGGGGCCGAAGGTCAAGGGTCATCGCAACGCCGACTGTTTCCTCGCCCCCAAGGACCGCAAGGACAAGCTCGAAATGGTCCTTTGCAGCGCGTACGAGGACGACGTCCTGGTCACCGCCACCGGTTACGGCCCCAAGCCGCTCAACACCACCGAGGTCGCCGGCCTGCTCGCCCAGCAGCTAGACCGTCTGACGTCGCAGGGAGGGCAGCTCGTATGAGCGAGACACTGCAGCCGGCCGAGGAGCCGCAGCGGGCTGGGATGCCGGCGCAGGCCGGGTTGCCGCAGTTGGCCGAGGAGCCGCAGCAGGCCGGGTCGCCGCAGCCGGCCGAGGAGCCGCAGCAGACCGGGATGCTGCCGCGGGCCGAGTCGCCGCAGCCGGCCGAGGGCCCGCAGCAGGCTGGGATGCAGGCGCAGGCCGGGTTGCCGCAGTCGGCCGAGGAGCCGCAGCGGGCTGGGATGCTGGGGCAGGCCGAGTTGCCGCAGCCGGCCGAGGGCCCGCAGCAGCAGGACGCCGTTGCCGCCGGTTCCCCGCAGCAGCCGGGTCCCGTCCCCGCCGAGGCTGCCCCGCCCGCCCCCAGGGACCGGCGCGTCCTGCGCGCCGTCCTGCGCTGGACCGCCGCCGTCGCCGTCTTCGGCGTGATCGGCGCGGCCACCGCGTACGGCGTCACGGAGCAGAGGCGCACCGACCTGCCGGGCCTGGCCACCGAGAGTGACGGCCGGTGGACCTATCCGGCGATCGAGAAGCCCCCGCTGCCGGACGGCTCCCCGGCCCCCTTCGCCGACGGCAACGACAGCGAGACCCACTACGCCGATCTGCGCAAGCTGGTGCTGCCCCTGCCGCGGGGCGCCACGCCGGACGCGGCGCTGGCCGGGAAGGACGGGTGGCTGCCCACGTCCGTGTACCTCGACGCGTACGAGAAGGACGCGCGCCAGGACCTGGGGCAGCAGCTCAAGGACGACGGGCTGCGGCAGATCGCGGCCCGCGGCTGGACCACGCCCGACGGAACGCACACACGGATCTACGCGCTGCGCTTCACCTCGGCGGCCTTCACACGGATCGTCCACGCCGACCTGACGGACAGCGTGGCCTCCCCGGCGGACGCGCCGTACGCCGACGAGGAGTACGGCGGCTGGGCGGAGGAGGCCAACGTCCAGTACACGAAGCGGAACGTCTTCACGGAGGCGAAGCCGTACGGGAGGACGGCCGTGCGATACGCCTACATCGAGGCCGGTGACGTCATCGCCCTGGTGATCCAGTCCGGGAAGGCGGCCCTGCCGCCCCGGATCACCTTCCAGCAGACCGTCGCCCTGCAGAGCCAGCTCCTGGGCTGAGAGCCCGAGGGCACAGGCTCGGTGCGGCCCGCGCCCCGCTTGGGTGACCTCATCGAGAGAGCCGGGCCCCACCCGTCTAAAGTGGGGCCCGGCTCTGTACCGACCACCGCTCACCGAGGAGCACCCCGTGCTTGAGGCCTTCTTCTCCGCTCTGCTCGTCCTGGTCTGCGTCGGCGTTCTCGCGTTCGCCGGGCTGACCGTGAAGAAGCTGTACCAGGGCCAGCGCTGACCCCCACCAGAGAGACGCTTTCGCAGACCATGATCGAGATCCCGTCCGACCTGCACCCCGACCTCGTCCCCCTGGTGTTCCTCCTCGGCAACTGGGCGGGCGCGGGTGTCACCGACTTCCCCGGCGCCGAGAAGGCGAACTTCGGGCAGGAGGCCTCCTTCACCCACGACGGGCGGGACTTCCTCGAGTACCACTCGCACACCTGGATCCTCGACTCCGAGGGCAACAAGGTGAAGCCCCTGGAGTCCGAGTCCGGGTACTGGCGGATCGACAAGGACCGCAAGGTCGAGGTCGTCATGGTCCGCGACGACGGCGTCGTCGAGGTCTGGTACGGCGAGCTCGCCGACAAGAAGCCGCAGATCGACCTGGTCACGGACGCCGTCGCGCGCACCGCGGCCGCGGGCCCGTACACGGGTGGCAAGCGGCTCTACGGCTATGTGAAGAGCGACCTGATGTGGGTCGGCGAGAAGCAGACCCCCGAGGTCGAGCTGCGCCCCTACATGTCGGCCCAGCTGAAGAAGGTCGTCTCCCCGGACGACGTGGCCGAGATGGCCCGCAACCTGCCGGACCTGCCCGACGACGGCATCGCCTTCTTCAAGTAGTCCCGTCGGGCAGTCCCGTTCCCGTTCTTCGAGCAGTCCAGAAGTCGTCCCCGGCAAGTAGACCTACACTCGGCCATGTGGTGAGCACCGACTGGAAGAGCGACCTGCGGCAGCGCGGCTACCGGCTGACGCCTCAGCGTCAGCTGGTCCTCGAGGCCGTCGACACCCTCGAGCACGCGACCCCCGACGACATCCTCTGCGAAGTGCGCAAGACGGCGTCGGGGATCAACATCTCGACCGTCT
The DNA here is from genome assembly GCF_055760475.1 of Streptomyces sp. DS1-CR2. NCBI lineage: Bacteria > Bacillati > Actinomycetota > Actinomycetes > Kitasatosporales > Streptomycetaceae > Streptomyces > Streptomyces sp. DS1-CR2. The sequence continues at coordinate 4,272,285 of NZ_CM147085.1, read as the reverse complement.
ACCGCACCCTCGAGCTGCTCGAGGAGCTGGACCTCGTCAGCCATGCCCACCTCGGGCACGGCGCGCCGACGTACCACCTCGCGGACCGGCACCACCACCTGCACCTGGTGTGCCGGGACTGTACGAACGTGATCGAGGCCGACGTCAAGGTCGCCGCCGAGTTCACGGCGAAGCTGCGCGACACCTTCGGGTTCGACACCGATCTCAAGCACTTCGCGATCTTCGGCCGCTGCGCCGACTGCTCCGAGCGGGACGGCCAGGACGCCAAGGAGCAGAAGGGCCCGAAGGAATCCGCCGCCCCTCAGGAATAAGCGCGTCCGTGTGCTCGTCGTAGTGTCTGTGAACATGAAGAGCCCCCTCCTGTCCCTGCCCGGCGCCGTTCCCGCCGAGGGCGTGGACGAAGGCGTCGCCGCGCACTACGGCGACCTGTTCCGCGAGCAGCGCACCCTCGCCGACGGCAACGGCCTCGTCGACCTCTCCCACCGCGGCGTCATCACCGTCACCGGCGACGACCGGCTCGCGTGGCTGCACCTGCTCCTCACGCAGCACGTCAGCGACCTCCCGGCCGGCCAGGCCACCGAGGCGCTCGTTCTCTCCGCGCACGGCCACATCGAGCACGCCCTGTACATCGTCGACGACGGCACCACCACGTGGGCGCACGTCGAGCCCGGCTCCCAGGAGGCGCTGATCGCCTACCTGGAGTCGATGAAGTTCTTCTACCGGGTCGAAGTCGCCGACCGCACCGAGGAGTTCGCCCTCGTCCAGCTGCCGGCCGGTTCGATCGCGCAGGTCCCGGACGGCGTCGCGGTGCGCGAGACGGCGTACGGCCGCGACGTGTTCCTGCCGCGCGCCGACCTGGAGGCGTACGCGGAGCAGAACGGGCCCGCGATCGGTCTCCTCGCCCACGAGGCGCTCCGCGTGGAGAACCACCGGCCGCGCCTCGGTTTCGAGACCGACCACCGCACCATCCCGCACGAGCTCGGCTGGATCGGCACCGCCGTCCACCTCCAGAAGGGCTGCTACCGCGGCCAGGAGACCGTCGCCCGCGTGCAGAACCTCGGGAAGCCCCCGCGCCGCCTCGTCTTCCTGCACCTGGACGGCAGCGATGTGCACCTGCCCCCGCACGGCGCCCCGGTCCGCCTCGCGTCCGACGGCCCCGAGGGCCGCAAGCTGGGCTTCGTGACGACGTCCGTACGCCACCACGAACTCGGTCCGATCGCGCTCGCCCTGGTGAAGCGGAACGTGCCGGTGGACGCGGACCTCATCGTGGACACGACCGCGGCCGCGCAGGAAGTCGTCGTCGAGCCCTGACACGCCTCAGGGGTCGGGCTACATCTCCAGAAGCACCGTGAACGGGCCGTCGTTCGTCAGGGACACCCGCATCTGCGCCCCGAACCGGCCCGTCGCCACGGTCGCCCCAAGGGCTCGCAGCTGCGCCACGACCTCGTCGACCAGCGGCTCGGCCACCGGTCCGGGCGCCGCCGCGTTCCAGGTGGGGCGGCGGCCCTTACGGGCATCCCCGTAGAGCGTGAACTGGCTGATCACCAGGAGCGGGGCGTCGATGTCGCTGCACGACTTCTCGTCGGCGAGCATCCGTACGGACCAGAGTTTGCGGGCCAGTTGGGCCGCCTTCTCCTTGGTGTCCTCGTGGGTGACCCCCACGAGGACGCACAGCCCCTCGCCCTTGATCTCGCCCACGACTTCGTCTTCCACGACGACGCTCGCGCCGTCCACTCTCTGCACCACTGCACGCATACGAACCATCATGCCGTGCGCCCGAACCGCCCATCCGGGGCGGATTAGGGGCACTCGTGCACAGAGCGGCCACTCGGAGTGGCACGATTGCTCCCACGCGGTGCACCGCGTCGGTCCGGTCGAGGGGACGGTAGGGACGCAATGAGCCACACATCGAGCATCGGGCAGCCTCCAGGGGCCCCCGTTTCGTTGACGCACGCCAGTCGCATCACCGGTACGAACCGCCTCAGCACGGCGCGCCCTCCGAAGCAGCGGGTCGCCGGCCCCGACCTTCCGGAGCCACCCGGGCACGACCTGTCCGCGCTCCGGCTTCCCGAGCTGCGCACACTGCGCCGCGACGCCCAGCAGGACGAGGCCGACCTGAGCTACGTACGACGGCTGCTCCAGGGCCGTATCGACATCCTGCGGGCCGAGACCGCCCGCCGCAGGGACCCCGAGGCGCCGGTCGTGGACCGGCTCTCGGAGATCCTCACCGACAAGGCCGCCGGGCCCCGCTCCTCCGCCCGCCATGTAACCCTCGGCACACCCCGCAGCGAGGAGTACCGGGGCCTGGCCGCCGAGATGCTCGCCGAGGTCGAGCTGTCGGACCTGGACGCCCGGACGGACGACGAGCTGCACACGGCGATGGGCCGCCTCGTGCGCTACGAGCAGCAGGTCTCGCGCCGCCGTCAGCTGCTCCAGTCGACGGCCGACGATTGCAGCGCCGAGATCGCCCGCAGGTACCGTGAAGGCGAAGCACAAGTAGACGACCTGCTCGCGTGACGCGGCCGCACCGGTGACCCCGGTGGCCCGCTGCGGGGCGGGTCTGTCCATGGCCCGCCATGGACCCGCCCCGGAAGGCCACCGATGTCCCCCTCCTCCGCCGCCATACCCCCGGTCCTCGCCGAGGTCGTCCGTTCCGGCTTCGTCGAGGGCCATCACCGAGGCAGCCTGGTCGTGCTCGCCGCGGACGGGATCGTGGAGCTCGCCCTGGGGGACGTGACCGCTCCCGTCTTCCCTCGCTCGTCGAACAAGCCGATGCAGGCGGCGGGCGTGCTGCGCGCGGGCCTCGACCTGTCGGGCGAGCGGCTCGCGCTCGCCGCCGCGAGCCACTCCGGTGAGACCTTCCACCGCGATCTCGTCCGGAAGATGCTGTCCGAGCACGAGCTGACCCCGGCCGCGCTCCAGTGCCCGCCCGACCTGCCGCTCGACCCGGTCGAGACCGAGACGTACCTGGCGGCGGGCGCCGTACGGGACCGGGTCACGATGAACTGCTCCGGCAAGCACACGGCGATGCTGGCCGCCTGCGACCTGAACGGCTGGCCCAAGGACTCCTACCTGGACCCCGGCCACCCGCTCCAGAAGCTCATCCACGAGGTCGTGGAGGAGGCCGCGGGCGAGCCCGTCGCCGCGGTCGGTACGGACGGCTGCGGGGCGCCCCTGATGGCCATCAGCCTCACCGGCCTCGCCCGCGCCTTCCGGCACTTCGTGCTCGCCCCCGAGGGCTCGGCGGAGCGCCGGGTCGCCGACGCGATGCGCGCGCACCCCGAGTACGTCGCCGGTACGCGCCGCCCCGACACGTGGCTGATGCGCGAGGTGCCGGGCGCCCTGTCGAAGATGGGCGCCGAGGCGGTCCAGGCCCTGGCGCTCCCGGACGGACGGGCGCTCGCCTTCAAGATCGACGACGGCGCGACGCGCGCGCTCGGCCCGGTCCTGGCCCGCGCGCTGCGGATGCTGGGCGTGGACGGCGAGGTCGTGGCCCGCATCGGCTCGGCGCCGCTGCACGGCGGCGGGGGCGTCGTGGGGGAGATCCGCGCGGTCTTCTAGGCCCTGTCGCCACCGGGGGCGGGGCGCGCGGTAATCGGGTGGCACCGCCCCGCGACCCCCGCCTAGCGTGACGGGATGACCCGCGACGACATCGACGTACGGACCATCACAGATGACGAGTTTGCCGACTGGTCCCGCGCGCTGAACACCGGCTTCCTGCGCAGTACCCCCGACTCGCGGGAAACCCTCGAAAAGCGCAGAGAGCAGTCCCGCGGCTCCCGGGTCCTGGGCGCGTTCGACGGCGGTCGCTGCGTCGCCACCTTCCGCTCGTTCCCGCAGGAGCTCACCGTGCCGGGCGGCGCCGCCGTCCCCGCCGACGCGATCTCGAACGTCACGGTCAGCGCCACCCACCGCCGGCGCGGCCTGCTGAGCCGGATGATGGCGGCCGACCTGGCCGACGCGAAGACCCGCGGCGACATCGTCGCGACGCTCATCGCCGCCGAGTACCCGATCTACGGCCGGTTCGGCTTCGGGCCCGCCACGTCGCTCACCGAGTGGGCGGTGGACGTGGCGCGCGCCGGTCTCGACCCGCGCCGGCCGGTGCCGGACGACGGGGGCCGTATCGATCTCCTCGACGGCGAGGACGTCCGCAAGACGGGCCCGGAGCTGCACGAGCGGCTGCGCGCGAGCCGGCCCGGCGCCGTGGACCGCGACGGGTTCTGGTGGCGCCGCAACACCGGACTCCTCGAAACCCCCGAAGAGCCCTGGAAGGAGCCCTTCTACGCGGTCTACCGCGCGCCGAACGGCGAGGCCGAGGGCCTGGTCGTCTATACCGTCGATGACAACTGGGGCGACACCAAGCAGCCGCACAACACGGCGACCGTGCGCGACCTGATCGCCGTCACCCCAGCCGCCGAGCGTGCCCTGTGGCACTACGTCTGCTCGGTCGACTGGATCGCGACCGTCCGCACGGGCTACCGGCCCCCGGACGACCTGCTGCCGCACCTGCTGCCCGACCCGCGCGCGGCCCGCGTCGTCACGCACGCGGACTGGCTGTGGGTGCGGATCCTGGATGTCGTCAGGGCACTTGAGGCGCGTACGTACGCGGGGACCGGATCGCTGGTCCTCGAGGTCGGCGACGCGGCCGGCCTCTCCGGGGGCCGCTACCGGCTGGACGCGGAGCCCGGGGGTGCGGTGTGCGCACCGACCTCGGAGGAACCCGAACTCACGCTGGACGTGAGCGAGTTGGGGACGCTGTGGCTGGGCGACGAGTCCGCGGTGCGGCTCGCCGCGCTCGGCCGCGTCAGGGAGGAGAGGGTGGGCGCCGCCGCCGTTGCCGACACCCTGCTGCGTACGTCCAGGCGCCCGTGGTGCCCGGACATCTTCTGAGGCGCGTGTGCTGAGACGCGTCTTGTGAGGTGCATTCACTGAGGTGTGCTGCGGTGCTCCGGCGCGCTGTGACGCCGTGGCGTGACCGGGCTCCCGGCTCCCCTCCGGAAGGGAGCCCGGTCAGCCGCTCTGGGCCAGCAGCATCACGAGGATCACGGCCCCGATGCCGCTGATGAGGTTGTTCTTGGCCTTGAGGCCGATGGAGAGCGCGACGAACGCGATGATGCCCATCGGCCCGTACTTCCACTGGATCAGCTGCTCGAACCCGATGGCGAGGGCTGCTACGGCGATGGCGATGAACGGCATGTCTGGTCCCCCTTCAGTTCGGGAGCGATGACCAACCGGGCCAACCCTTGAGGATGTCCGACCATGTGGCTCAAGTTGGCAACCAACTCCACTGAACTTATCTCCGCTCAACGCCGACTCATAACCACCTTTCCCTCAACTCCCCAAAGATGGCGGGAAGTTGTAGGGTTCGTCCGTGGGTTCGGAACCTGCCGCGGTCAATGGCCACCAGGAGCCGCCGGCGTCGTATCGCCAGGTGGCCGACGAACTGCGCGCCCGGATCAGGGCGGGCCGGCTGCGGCCGGGTGAACGTCTGCCGACCCAGGCCCGCCTCGCCGACGAGTTCGGCGTGGAGCGCGCCGCCGTGCGCCAGGCCCTGCGCGTCCTGCGTTCAGAACACCTGCTCGCCGATGTGTCCAAGGGGGCCCCGGCCACCGTCGCGCGGCACACGGGCCCCGACTTCACCGGCCCGGGAGCGCCGCCCCAGCCCACGATGGCGGGGCTCGGCCCACGGGTCACCGGCGCGTTCGGCGCCCGGCACGTCCAGATCGACGCCCTCTGTCTGACTGCGGTCTCGCTGACGCTCGCGATGGGCGAGCCGCTCCGTCAGATCCACGCCGGCCGTTCGAATCCGGCCAAGGTCGACGTCCGCGTCCTGCTGCCGAGCCGCGACATCGACCTCGCGTTCCCGACGCGGGTGGGCACGGCGGACGCCCGGCTCCAAAGGAACTGGCTGGCGCAGCGCAACGCGCAGGGGCAGGTCTTGCGCCACAACCTCCTCGCCCTGCGCTCCACGCACGGGATCGACGTCCACGTCACGTTCAGGGCACTGCCGTTCACGCCACCGATCAAGCTCTATCTGCTCAACGGCGGCGAGGCGCTGTTCGCGTACTACACACTGACGAGGCGGGACGAGCAGATCGACCAGGAGCACCTGGAGACGTACGGGGTGCAGGGCACGCGGTCGATGCTCTTCCCGTTCGAACAGGGGCAGGGGCAGGGAAAGGGACAGGGGCTGCGGGAGACGACGTTCGTCGAGCAGTCTCATCTGTGGTTCGACAGCCTCTGGAACACGATCAGTTCGGACCTGACGCTCACGCCGTGAGGGCGCGGGGACCCGCCTGTGTCAGAGCGCGGGTCCGGCGAGCATCAGAGCCAGGAGTACGGCGCCGACGGAGCTGCAGGTGGGGCTCTTCTCCTTGACGCCGATCGTGAGGAGCAGCAGGCCGGTGATCCCGACGGGACCGTAGCGCCACTGGACCAGCTGCTCGAAAGTGATCACGAATACGGCGGAGAAAAAGGTGAGGACGGGCATGGTGGTTCCTCCTTAGGCCATCTTGCTCCAAGTTGGTAACCAACTACGATGAAGTTGTCCCCACTTGGTCAAGGTGGATAAACAACTCCTCAACAACTCCCGCCAAATGATGGTTAGTTGTAGCGTTTGGTTGTGACCCAGGAGAGCGTTGCAGTGAACGGCAGCAGAAGGACCTCACCGCAGGAGATCGCCGACGTCCTGCGGGAGCGCATCAAGGCGGGTGAGCTGCGCGCGGGCGAGCGGCTGCCGACGCAGGCGGAGCTGGCCGAGGAGTTCGGCGTGGAGCGCGGCGCCGTACGGCAGGCCCTGCGCTCCCTCCAGGAGGACGGTCTGCTCAGCAACGTGAGCAAGGGCAGCCCGCCGAGGATCGCCGAGCAGGCCCCGGCCCGCGACGAACCGCAGCGCACGATGGTCGGCCTGGCGCCGCGCCTGTCCGAGGCGTTCGCGTCGCCGCAGGTGCGGATCGACGCCGTCTGCCTCACCGCGGAGACCCTGATGCTGGCGCTCGGCGAGCCGCTGCGCTTCATCCACGAGGGCCGTATGCGCCCCGACTCGGTCGACGTGCGCATCCTGCTGCCTGGCAGGGACATCAATCTCGCCTTCCCCGTATCGGTCGAGGACGCCGGAGCCGGGGAGAGTGACGTCGTGCACCAGCGCTGGCTCGACCAGCGCAACGCGCAGGGCCAGGTCCTGCGCCACAATCTGCGCTCGCTGCGGTCCTCGCACGGTATCGACGTACGGGTCACGTTCCGCGCGCTGCCCTTCACTCCGCCGATCAAGCTCTACCTGCTCAACGGGAATGAGGCGCTCCTCTCGTACTACCTGGTCACGCGGCGCGAGGAGGAGATCGAGAGCGGCACGCTCGACATGTACGACACGCTCGGCACGGAGTCGCTGCTGTTCTCGTTCGAGAAGCGGGCCGGGCAGCGGGACACGGCGTTCGTGGAGGAATCGCAGAAGTGGTTCGACGCCCTCTGGGAAACCATCACCACGGACCTGACACTCTCCTAGTGACTTCTGATGCAACGAAGCAGACTGTTCCGGTGGCTGAAGCGACGGAATCACTGCGTGAACTGATCACAAGGGCGCGTTTCGTGCTCTTCGACTTCGACGGGCCGATCTGCCGGCTCTTCGCGGGGCACTCGGCGGAGCGGGTGGCCGTCGAACAGGTGCGGTGGCTCGAGGAGCGCGGGCTGCACGGTCTGCTCACCGAGGAGGAGCGCGCGGAACCGGACCCACACGCCGTCCTGCGCGCCGTCGACCGCCGGCGCCCCGGCAGCGACCTGGTCGTCGAGCTGGAAGAGCGACTCACCCAGCAGGAGCTCACGGCGGTGGCCTCGGCGTGGCCCACGCAGTACGCCGACCCGCTGATCAGGACATGGTTTGCGATGGGCGCCCACCTGGCCGTCACGACGAACAACTCCCCGGCGGTGGCGTCCCGCTACCTGGCCACGCGCGGCCTCGCCGGCTGCTTCGCCCCGCACATCTACGGCCGAACCCAGGACCTCCACCTTCTGAAGCCCCACCCGCACTGCATACAACGCGCCCTCGGCGCCCTGGGCGCGCCTCCCGAAACGTCCCTGATGATCGGTGACACCCCGTCGGACTTCGAAGCGGCGACCGCGGCCGGCATCGCGTTCCTCGGTTACGCAGGTATTGAACGCAAGGCGAAGGTGCTGAGGGAGGCGGGAGCGGAGGTGGTGGTGCCGTCCTTGGAACCGCTGCTGGGAGTGCTGCGGGAGCGGGGCTGACGCGTTCGGGCTCTCGCCCTCGGAGTCCTGCCGGATCCTCATTCGGCCGGTCTGCCACGCACGGCTCACCCGGACGGTGCGAGCGGCACGTGAGTGGGTTCTGGGATGCTGCCGCCTGGCGGAGTACCGTACTCCTCCTCTTCAATAACGCTGGTGCTACTCCTGGCGAAAGAATGGGCGATGGCGACCGACCCGACCACGACAGCCTGGCAACGGGCTGTCGCATTGAGTGGTGGCGAACAGTCAATCGAAGGTCCGCTCAAGGGTCACCACCATGAAACATATGTCCTCCCTTTTCTGTGTACGGGTGACCTGTCCCGGACCGGTCGGTGGAAGTGCCGGGAGCCTCGCAGCGGCCTCTTCTGGTTCGACCGCCGGTGCTTCGAATCGGAGGAAGCCCTGCTCGGCGCACTGGCAGGGCGCGTCTCACGCATTCCCGAGGTCGTCGAGGTCGAAGGTGCCAGGCTGCAGCAGTTCATCGAGGGCAGCACGCTCGGGTCCCTCGAGAAAAGGGGGGAGCCCGCGCCCCCGGACCTGAGCGGACAGCTGGGCGCCCTGTTTCGCGAAATGGCCGAGGTGCGACCCGATTCGCTCTCCATTGCCAGAAAGTGCACAAAAGAGGACCAGGCGCCGGAGGGGGACTCCGCTGAATTCCTGGAGCGGCTGATCAGGTTCACCGAAAAACAGGTATACGAAAAGAACCTGGAGAGGTTCGGCGGACTCTTCGGTCACCTGGGTCTGGACGGTGAAGCCTTCACGCGCCTGCGGAAGCATGTTCTGGGGCTGGTGGAGCGGCCCTTCTGTCTTCTGCACGCGGATCTCCACCGCGAGAACCTGATCGTGGACCCGTCGTCGCGGCTGTGGGCGATCGACTGGGAACTGGCTATGTTCGGTGATCCCCTGTACGACCTCGCAACACATCTGTATCTCATGCGGTACCCGCAGGCGCAGGCATCCGGCGTCATCACCTCTTGGCGCAGAAGTGTCGAGGACGTCAGGAAGGGAAGTTCCCAGGGCTGGGAGAAGGACCTTCCGCTCCTGATCGACTTCAAGAGGGCGCAGTCGGTGTACACGGACGTGATCAGGTCCGCGACGAAGCTCAGCGCCGCGCCGGCCCGCGACGGATCGCTGCTCTGGCTCACGGCCGTCAAACTGCGGGGCATCGTGTCCGCGGCGGCTGTCCCCTTGGGTCTGGAGTCCGTCCCCTCCGTCGCCCGGATCGCCGGAGGGCTGGCTCGCTGGCTCACCGGCCGCTGAGGCTGTCCGGTCGCTGCGGGAGGGCGCGGACGGTGCGGAGGGCGTTGTGATGTGGACCAAGCATTTCAACGACCTGTGGACGCTCGTTTCCGTTCCCGCCCTGGCGGCAGCAGTGACCGTGACGCCGGCGCGGTGAGGCGGGCTCGCCGGCTCTGCGTACCCTTCGCCCTATGAGTGGCGACACCGGTGGGATGGGCCTCCGTGAGCGGAAGAAGCGGCGGATGTATCAGGCGATCTCCGAGGCGGCCATCGGGCTGTTTCTGGAGAAGGGGTTCGACAAGGTGTCCGTCGCCGAGGTCGCGGCCGCCGTCGAGATCTCCAAGCCGACCCTCTTCCGGTACTTCCCCACCAAGGAGGACCTGGTCCTCCATCGGTTCGCCGATCACGAGGACGAGGCCGCGCGCGTCGTCGCCGGGCGGGGCGAGGGCGTGACCCCGCTCGCCGCGCTGCGGGCGCACTTTCTCGACGGGCTCGAGCGGCGCGACCCGGTGACCGGGCTGAACGACCACCCCGCGGTGCTCGCCTTTCACCGACTGCTCTACGGCACCCCGTCGCTGGTCGCGCGGGCCTACGGATATCAGGAGCGGTCGGAGAAGATTCTGGCGGGCGCGCTCGGAGAGGGAGTCGGGGCGGCGCTCGGAGCCGGGCAGATCCTTGCCGTGCAGCGGGTTCTCGCCATGGAAAACTGGCGGCGGATCGCCGCGGGGGAGAGCGCCGACGAGGTGTGGCCGGACGCCGTAGACGCTGCCGAGCTGGGGTTTCGGCAGTTGGAGGGCGGGCTCGGGGCGCTCAGCAATTGTGAGGGCTAGTAAAAAATGTTACCCGGTTACGTTATTCTCGTTCGGTGACCGATTCCGCCGATCTCCGTGCCCTCGTCCAGGAACGCCACCACCACGACCTCTGCCGCGCCGCCCTCGCCGCGATGATCGAAGGCGCCGACGAACAGGTGATCGTCGGCGAGAACGCCTCCGCCTCCGGGGCCGACGCCGAAGTGCTCGGGTACCAGCTGCGCAGCAAGGCCAAGGAACTGCACGAACTGCCCGAGGTCCCGCTCTTCTTCGGGCGCCTCGACTTCGCGGACGGTGACGGCGACCAAGCCGGGCAGAGCTACCACGTAGGACGGCGCCGCGTCAGTGAGCACCCGGCGGCCCCGCCCCTCGTGGTCGACTGGCGCGCCCCCGTCTCGCGCGCCTTCTACCAGGCCGGACCCCAGGAACCGCAAGGCGTCGCGGTCCGGCGCCGCTTCGGATGGGCCCCCGCAAGCAAGGGCGACTCCGCCGATCTGACCGGCCTGGAGGACGAGTGGCTCACGGTGGAGGGCGAGGCCGGGGAAGGGTCCGGTGCCGCTCCCGCTTCCGGCTCAGGTGAGGGCAGCCGTATCGTCGTCCGCGAGATCGAGCGCCCCCGCGTCGGCCCCATGCGCGACATCGCCGCCACCATCCAGCCCGACCAGGACGACCTCGTCCGCGCCGACCTCGGCACCTCCGTCTGTGTGCAGGGCGCCCCCGGCACCGGCAAGACCGCGGTCGGCCTGCACCGGGCCGCGTACCTCCTCTACACCCACCCCCAGCGCGTCCAGCGCGGCGGACTCCTCATCCTCGGCCCCAACCGCACCTTCCTCACCTACATCTCCGAGGTGCTGCCCGCGCTCGGCGAGAGCGGCGTGCGGCAGTCCACCATCGAGGAGATCCTCGTCGAGGAGAGCAGCACGGCGGTGGCCAGGGCGCGGACGTACGAGGACGCCGAAGACGCGGCCGCCGTGAAGCACGACGCTCGCATGGCCGATGTCCTGCGCCGCGCCCTCTACTCCCGCGTACGGCCGGAGGCCGCCGCCGACGCCCTCGCCATTGCGGACGGTTCGTACCGCTGGCGGGTGCCGGCCGGCGTGCTCGGGCGGATCGTGGCGGGCGTACGCGAGGAGGAGCCCCCGTACGTGATCGGGCGGGAGCGCGTCCGCAGCCGGGCCGTGCGGCACCTTCAGGAGCAGGCCGAACGCAGGTCGGGGCCGGTGAACAACCTCTGGCTGCAGAAGGTCGGCAGGGCGCGGCCGATGAGCGCGTACGTCGACGCGGTGTGGCCCAGGGTGCGGCCGGAGGAGGTCGTCGCCGGGCTCCTCGGCGACGCGGACGCTCTCGCCGCCGCGGCGGAGGGGATCCTGGACGCCGACGAGCAGCGGTCGATCCTGTGGGCGAAGCCCCCGCGCTCCTTCCGTTCGGCCTCCTGGTCGGCGGCCGATCTCGTACTCCTCGACGAGGTCGCCGGGCTCCTCGAACACCCCGCCGGATACGGGCACATCGTCATCGACGAGGCGCAAGACCTCTCCCCGATGCAGGCCCGGTCGATTGCCCGCCGCGCCGCGTACGGCTCGCTCACCGTCCTCGGCGACCTCGCGCAGGGCACCACCCCGTGGGCGGCCCGCACCTGGGGCGAGCTGCTCGGTCACCTGGGCAAGCCCGACGCCCTGGTCGCGCCCCTGACGACGGGGTTCCGCGTCCCCGGCGCGGTCGTCGCCCTCACCAACCGCCTCCTCGGACTCCTCGACGTGGACGTGCCGCCCGCCCGTTCCCTGCGCCAGGACGGCGAGGTGAGGATGCGTCAGACGGACGACGTCGTCGCGGAGGCCGTCGACGCCGTGCGCGAGGCGCTGGCGCACGAGGGGTCGGTGGGCGTCGTCGCGGCCGATGAGGAGACGGTGCAGCTGTTGCGAACCGTCTTGGCCGACAAGGGTATTGAGGTGAGCGGTCCGGATGATCCGCGGGCTCGCGTGACCGTCCTCGGGGCCTTTGTCGCCAAGGGCCTCGAGTACGACCATGTCGTCGCCGTGGAGCCGGCCGCCGTCGCCGGGGCCGAGCGCCGCGGCCTGCACCGGCTGTACGTCGTCCTGACCCGCGCCGTGTCCCGCCTCGACATCGTGCACAGCCGGCCACTGCCGTTCAGCACGGCGGCCTGAGCGGCCAGGCCCTAGGGGACCGGGAGCCGTCAGCCGCGGGGTGTTGCGGTGGTGGCGGGTGGGGCTGATCAGGCCGTCGCGCGGGGCCTGCGCAGCACCACGTAAGCGATCAGGAACGTGGCGACGAGCAGACCCGTACCGACCGTGAAGGGCAGGCGGTAGCCGCTGGCGAGGGCCTCGGCGCGGGTGGCGCCGTACGCGGTGAGCGAGCGGGTGCGGGACGCGGCGAGCGTGGAGAGCACGGCGACGCCGACGGCCATGCCGGTCTGCTGGGTGGTGTTGAAGAGGCCGGAGGCGAGCCCGGCGTCGGCCTCGCTCGCCCCGGACATGCCGAGCGAGGCTCTGTTGCGGATCATCTGCAGCCGTCGGTTACCGGCCCGCCGTCACCTCGACCCGTTCGGCAACGAACGCCTCCCACGTCCGCTCGCCCCTCGCCGCACCCTCGCGCGCCAGGTTCTCCCCGGCCCGGTATGCGCGGCCCGCCTTCCCCGGGATGCGGACCGGCAGCTTCGGCCGGCGCTTGCCCCTGGTCCGGAGGTAGCCGGCGCTCAGTTCGGCCATCCCGTACACCGTGGGGCCGGCCAGGTCCGGAACCAGGCCGGCCGGCTCGCCGAGTGCCAGCTCGACCAGGCGGGCCGCCACGTCACGCGAGTCGACCGGCTCGAAGCGCAGGCCGCCCGGGACCGGCAGCACGGGCAGCTTCGTCATCTTCTCGACCACGCCCAGGACGAGGTCGTTGAACTGGGCGGCCCGCAGCGTCGTGAACGGTATGCCGGACCCGGCGACGGCCCGCTCGGCGGCCAGCTTGTTCCTGAGCCAGGCCACCGGGACCGTGTCCGCGCCGGTCACCGAGATGTACACGAGGTGCTTGACCCCGGCCTGCCGCGCCGCCTCCACCAGGTTCCGGGTCGCCACGTCGTCGCCCTTGGGGCCGCCCGCGAGGTGGAGGACGATCTCGGTCCCGGCGAGCGCCGCCCGGAGCCCCGGGTCTTCTTCGTCGAGCAGGTCGGCACTCACGTACTCGACGCCGTCGGCGGCCTCACGGGCGTGCCGGCTGAGGACGCGGACCGTGCGGCCGGCCTCGCGCAGCAGGGGGACGACGTGCCCGCCCAGCGTGCCCGTGCCGCCGGTGACCAGGATCGGTGCAGTCATGGCTACTCCTGTGGGTTGCGCGGACCGGGACTTCGCGCCCCGCCCGGGTCAGTAGGTTTTCGACGTCTGCTTCTATGACCCGCGCCGAATGAGGAATGTGACCGATGGACGAGAACGCATCGCTGACCGAGCGTTTCGAGAAGGACCGGACCCGGCTGTGCGCGGTGGCCTACCGGATGCTCGGCTCGGCGACCGAGGCGGACGACGCCGTCCAGGAGACCTGGCTGCGCCTCAGCCGCACGGCGAACGCGAACTCCCCGGAGGGGGAGCGTGGGGACCGGGACGCGCCGGGCGGCATCGAGAACCTCACCGGCTGGCTGACGACGGTCGTGTCGCGCGTGTGCCTCAACATGCTGCGTGCACGCGAGAACCGCCGCGAGGACCCCCTCGACGCGTATGTCCCCGACCCGGACGCCGCTCCGGAGGACGGCCGCGACCCCGAGAAGGAGGCGATACTCGCCGATTCGGTCGGCGTCACCCTCCTCGTCGTGCTCGACACCCTGACCCCGGCCGAGCGGCTCGCCTTCGTGCTGCACGACATGTTCGCCGTTCCGTTCGACGAGATCGGCCCGCTGATCGAGCGGACCCCGGCCGCGACCAGGCAGCTCGCGAGCCGCGCCCGCCGCCGGGTCAGGGGCGGAGCCCCGGCGCCCGGCGGCGATCTGCCGCGCAGGCGCCAGGTCGTCGAGGCGTTCCTGGCCGCGACGCGCGGCGGCAACTTCGATGCGCTGGTCGCCCTGCTCCATCCGGACGTGGTGCTCCACGCGGACCGTACGGTCGTCCCGACCCCCGAGCCCGTCGTGGTCCGCGGCGCCGCAACGGTGGCCCGGGGCGCGATGGCCGCGACGGGCCGCGCCCTGTTCACGGGACCCGCGCTGATCGACGGCTCGGCCGGCCTCGTGATGGCGCCCGGCGGCGGCCTGTTCCTGGTGCTCGTCTTCGCGGTCGCCGACGGCCTGATCACGGGCATCGACGTCATCGCGGAACCGGAGCGCCTGCGTCGCCTGGACATCACGGTCCTCGACGGCGACCCGAGCGATGCATACGCGGAGTAGGACGGTACGGCGAGTGGCCGTACGGGGAACCGGGCCCCGCCGTACGCTGGCAGCGTGACGCTCGATGACCTCGTACGGCTGCGCCGGGCCCGGGACATGATGGACCGGGACTACGCGCAGCCCCTCGACGTCCCGGCCCTGGCGCGCGCCGCGCACATGTCGCCCGGCCACTTCTCCCGCAGCTTCCGTGCCGCCTTCGGCGAAACCCCGTACAGCTATCTGATGACCCGCCGTGTCGAGCGGGCCAAGGCGCTGCTGCGGCGGGGCGATCTGAGTGTGACGGAGGTCTGCTTCGAGGTCGGCTGTACGTCGCTGGGCTCGTTCAGCTCGCGCTTCACCGAGCTGGTCGGCGAGACCCCGAGCGCGTACCGGGCCCGCGGTCACGAGCCCGGCGCGGTCATACCCGCGTGCGTCGCCAAGATCCTCACCCGGCCGGTCAGAAACGGCCCCGTGGGCAGCGCGCGGGTTCTCGACGGAGAATCGGAAGCGGGCCCTCGCGCGTAGGGCCCTTCGTCCGGGGCAGGCGGGGATCGCGCCGCCTGCCGGGTGGCGTGGCGCACTATTGCAAGCAGCCGCTTGCAATAGTTAGCACCGGCGAGGCACTATCGGAACATGGCATCGCTCAACGTCGGCAATCTCGGTGAGTACCTGCGCGAGCAGCGCCGCAGTGCGCAGCTCTCGCTCAGGCAGCTCGCCGATGCCGCCGGGGTGTCCAATCCGTATCTGAGCCAGATCGAGCGCGGTCTTCGCAAGCCGAGCGCGGAGGTTCTCCAGCAGGTAGCCAAGGCCCTGCGGATCTCCGCGGAGACGCTGTACGTGCGGGCCGGGATCCTCGATGCGGAGCGGGACCGGGAAGAGGTGGAGACGCGCGCCGTCATCCTCGCCGATTCCTCGCTCAACGAACGCCAGAAACAAGTGCTGTTGCAGATTTACGAGTCCTTCAGGAAAGAGAACGGGACCGAGGCACAGCACAACAGTCAGGAACACCCCGCCGACGGCCCCCGCACGGCCGGGGACAGCGGTGCCGAACCCTCAAGCTGAAGCCGATGTGATCCGGGAGGACCACGCCATGGCCATCACCGACGACCTGCGCAAGACCCTCAGCAACCCGACCCCCCTGTACTTCGCCGCCGGCACGGCCGAGCTCGCCTACCAGCAGGCGAAGAAGGTGCCCGGCATCGTGGAGCAGCTGCGTGCCGAGGCCCCGGCCCGGTTCGAGGCCGTGCGCAACACCGATCCGAAGGACGTATCGGAGAAGGCGGCCGGCCGCGCCAAGGAGGCCCAGGCGGTCATCCAGGCCAAGGTCAACGAGGTGCTCGGCACCCTCGACACCGACCTGAAGAAGATCGGCGAGACCGCTCAGGACCTCGCGCTGCGCGGTGTCGGCGTCGCCGCCGAGTACGCCGTCAAGGCCCGCGAGACGTACGAGAAGGTCGCCGAGCACGGCGAGGAGACCGTGCGGGCCTGGCGCGGTGAGGCGGCCGACGACATTCTCGAGGTCGCCGAGGCCGTCGAGCCGGAAGCGAAGCCCCAGCCGGCCGACGCGTCCGCCACGAAGCCGGTGGCGGCGAAGAAGGCCCCGGCCAAGAAGACGACGACCGTGAAGAAGACCACGCCCTCCGCGAAGTAGCGGCACGGCGGGGCAAGGAAAGCGGTACGGAACGTACCGAGGGACGGGCCGGGCACTTACCGAGTGTCCGGCCCGTTCACCGGGTACGGTGACCGCGTAGGACTGATCTGACTCGGGTGGTGGGCGTTGTGCTGATGTCGGCTTTCGGCGGCTTGATGTGGCTGCTCTACACCGCCATGCTCGTGCTCGCGGTGATTGCCCTGGTGATGGCCGCGTTCTCGCGCGAGGACGCGTTCCGCGCGGCGGACAAGCAGAACAAGATGTTCTGGCTGATCATCCTCGGTATCGCGGTCGCGGTGAATCTCCTGATCCCGATGCTGTTCCTCCAGCTCGCGGGGCTCGTCGCGACGATCGTCTTCTTCGTGGACGTGCGGCCCGCGCTCCAGCAGGTGTCGGGCGGCGGCCGGGGCCGCCGTGGCGGCGGCTCCAGCAGCGACGGCCCGTACGGGCCGTACAACGGCGGCCGCTGAGCCCTCCGGCTCCCGGGGCGCGGTCAGCGCCCCGGTTCAGGGGCTGGGGCCTGTCTTAGTTCCCCCGGTCCAGGAGGACGACGGCCACGTCGTCCGTGAGGTCGCCGCCGTTGAGGTCGCGGGCCTCGTTCACCGTCGCGTCGATGAGTTCCTCGCCGCGCAGTCCCTCCGCCAGCCTGCGGCGCACCATGTCCACCATGCCGTCCTGGCCGAGGCGCTGCTTGCCGTCGCCGACCCGCCCCTCGATCAGGCCGTCCGTGTAGAGCATCAGGCTCCACGTCGGGCCGAGCTCCACCTGGCGGCGCGGCCAGCGGGCGCGCGGCAGCAGCCCGAGCGCCGGGCCGTTGTCCTCGTACGGGAGCAGCTCGGCGGTCGGGGTCCCGGGGACGCGGACGGAGCCGGGGATCCGCCGGGAGTACGTCGGACGGGAGATCAGCGGCGACGGGTGCCCGGCCAGGCACAGGCCCGCGCGGCGGCCGTCGGGGGAGATGTCGACCGTGCACAGCGTCGCGAAGATCTCGTCGTCCGCCCGCTCGTGTTCGAGGACCTGCTGGAGCGTCGAGAGCAGTTCGTCGCCGCACAGGCCGGCGAACGTCAATGCCCGCCAGGCGATGCGCAGCTCGACACCGAGCGCCGCCTCGTCGGGGCCGTGCCCGCAGACGTCGCCGATCATGGCGTGCACCGTGCCGTCGGGAGTACGGACGGCGTCGTAGAAGTCGCCGCCGAGCAGCGCGCGGGAGCGGCCGGGGCGGTAGCGGGCCGCGAAGCGCAGCGGTGAGCCGTCCAGGAGCGGCGTCGGGAGCAGGCCGCGCTCCAGGCGGGCGTTCTCCTGGGCGCGCAGCCGGGACTCGGCGAGCTTGCGCTGGGCGACGTCGGCGCGCATGCGCTCGACGGCGTAGCGGACGGCGCGGCCCAGCAGGCGGCCGTCCAGCTCGTCGCGGAACAGATAGTCCTGGGCGCCGACGCGCACGGCCTCGGCGCCGCGCTCCGCGTCGCCGGACGCGGTGAGGGCGAGGACGGCGTGCCGCGGCGCGAGGCGCAGGACGTGCCGGAGTGTCTCCAGCTCGTCGGCGTCCGTGGCCGCGCCGGGCGCGGGCAGGGCGAGGTCGAGCAGGATGCAGTGGACGTCGTCGGTGAGGAGCCGCTCGGCCTCGGTGAGGTTGCGGGCGGTACGGACGCGGATCGGCTTGCCCGCCGAGTCGGTCAGTTCGGGCACGCCGAGGGAGGCGGTGGGGTCGTCCTCGATGACGAGGAGCGTCAGAGGGCCACCTCCGCCGCTCTGGGCGCCGGAGGCCGTGGGCTGCCGGGGCAGCGTGACGGGCGGCGTCGGCACAGTCGGAGCCTGACCACCTTCCACGGCCGGGATCGCTCTCTGCCGCGGTACGGGTACGGGCATCGCTCGGTTCCTTCCCTCCCCCCGAGGGCGTGGTGGAGCGAAGGATCGTCGCACCACCGACGGTGGACCTTAGCGGTAGGCGGCCCGGCAACGGAATGGTGAGAGGCAAACCGCCACTGTCATATGCCGTATCAGCTAACGCAATTGGGCACGCCAGAGGGCCCATCGGCCCTTTCGGGGATGACGAAGGTCACGTCGTTTCACTGCAACCGGATGCCTCGGAGTGCGGTGGGTCACGTGGCCCAGCTCACGGCAGACGGCCCCGCGCGGACCTTTACGCGTCGGGGCGGACGACCCCGAGAATCGCCATCGAGCCCGCGCCCGCGACCGTGACGTTCCGCCCGGGCCGGGGGGCGTGCACGATCGCGCCGTCCCCTATGTACATCCCGACGTGGCTGGCGTCGTCGTGGTAAATGATCAGGTCGCCGGGACGCATGTCCTTGATGTCGATGTGCTTGAGCTGCTTCCACTGCTCCTGCGAGGTCCGCGGGATCGGCCGCCCGGCCGCCGACCAGGCCTGCGAGGTCAGGCCCGAGCAGTCGTACGAGCCGGGCCCCTCGGCGCCCCACACGTACGGCTTGCCGAGCTGGCCGGTGGCGAAGGCGACCGCCTTCTTGCCCCGCGCCGACGCGCTGCCCTTGATGTCCTTGAGGACCCCCGAGCTGAGCCAGGCCGTCTGCTGCTTGTACTCGGCCTGCTGCTCCAGCTGCTTCAGGCGCTCCCGCTCCTTCTTCTCGAGCTGCGACTCGAGCTTCTCGGCCTCCGCGATCCTGCTCTTGATCTTCTTCTGCGCCCGGGCCTTCTCCATGCGGTTGGCCTCGAGCTTCTTCCAGTTACGCGTGGCGTCCTGGGCGTACGTCTGCAGGTCGTCCTGCGTCCGGGTCAGCTCGCCCATGAGTCCCTTGGTGGCGTGCTGCCCCTGCCGCATCCGGTCCGCGCCGTCCAGGAACCGCGAGGGGTTGTCCGAGAGCATCAGCTGCGCCTCCGGCGGCATCCCGCCGTTGCGGTACTGCTGGCGGGCCGCGGCGCCCGCGCGGGACTTCAGACGGTCCAGCTTCTTCTGGCCGGCGACGATGTCCTTGGCCAGCCGGACGATCTGTCCCGACTGCTTGTGGGCCTTCTCCTCGGCCGCGTTGTACGCCTCCGTGGCGACGGCCGCGTCGTGGTAGAGCCCGTCGAGCTTGGCGCGGACCGCCTCGAGGTCCGGGCCTCTGTCTGCCGTTGACGGGGGCGCGGGCCGCGCGGGACTCGCGTACGCGGCGCCCGGCGCCGTCAGTACGGCCATCGCGCTGACCAGTGCCACGGCCGCCATGACTGTCGTGCTCCGCTTGCTCATCGCGCTCCGCCCCCAAGCAGTGAAGACTCACCAGAACTGATTTACCGTCAGTAACTTACGGATGCCCTGGGGATGGTGCCATGGCGGCGCCGAATGTGACAGACCCGGGCAACAACTCCCCATCCGCTCCCGGTCCGACCCCTCAGCCCCGTACGCCTCTTCCCGCATCGTCTGACGTACGGCCCTGCGAGATCGTTCCCTCCGGCTCCGGGAGGTTCGTCGTCAGCCCCGCGGGGCCAACGCCCCCCAGGCGACTGTCACTTCCCCCTGCCGCCACCGCACGGGCCGGTCGAGCACCGGCCAGTCCGCGCTCAGTGACCGTGCCGTCCGGATCCAGCGCTGCCGCGCCCCGTACGAGGCGTAGGGGGCGGCCGCCGCCCAGGCGCGGTCGAAGTCGCGCAGGAACGCGTGGACCGGCTCGCCCGGCACATTGCGGTGGATCAGCGCCTTGGGGAGACGCTCGGCGAGGTCGGAGGGGCGGTCGAGGGAGCCGAGGCGCGTCGCGAAGGTGACCGTGCGCGGGCCCTCGGGCCCGAGCGCCACCCACACGTGGCGGCGGCCGATCTCGTCGCAGGTCCCCTCGACCAGGAGCCCGCCGGGCGCGAGCCGCGCGGTCAGCCGCCGCCAGACCTCGGCGACCTGGTCCTCGTCGTACTGGCGCAGCACGTTCGCGGCCCTGATCAGGAGCGGGTCGTGGGGGAGGGGCACCTCGAAGCCGCCGTGCCGGAAGGTGAGGTCGTCCCGTTCGTAGGGGAGGGCGGCGGCGACCCGCGCGGGCTCGATCTCGATGCCCACCACGCGCGCGCGTGGCGCCACGGTGCGCAGCCGTTGGAGCAGTTCGACCGCGGTCCAGGGCGCGGCGCCGTAGCCGAGGTCGACGGCGGCGGGGTGGTCGGCGCGGCGCAGGGCGGCGCCGTGCGTGGCCGCGATCCAGCGGTCCATGCGGCGCAGGCGATTGGGGTTGGTGGTCCCGCGTGTGACCGTTCCCACGGGGCGGGACGGGGGGCGCGGGTTCATGGCTACGAGGGTATGCGCCCGGGTCCGCGGTCCCAGGGTTGAGTCCCCGACGGTAATGATTCGGCAAAACGGAAATGGAGCGGAGGGGTCCGGTGTTGCAGCCGCTGAAGGAGGGTTTGCGCCCGGGCTCCGCGCCCGCGGTTACGGGCCCCCCGCCGTGCCCGCAGCTAGGAGGACCGCCACGTGAGCCAGTACGTGTCCAGGCTCCGCCGTTCCGGGGCCTCGTCCCAGCGGCTCAGGTTCCCCGGCGCGCACCGCAGACCGCGCCGGGTCGCCATGCTGAGCGTGCACACGTCACCGCTCCACCAGCCCGGCACGGGCGACGCGGGCGGCATGAACGTCTACATCGTCGAGCTCGCCAAACGCCTCGCCGCGATCAACATCGAGGTCGAGATCTTCACGCGCGCCACGACCGGCGCGCTGCCCCCCGCCGTCGAGCTGTCGCCCGGTGTCCTGGTCCGGCACGTGGACGCGGGCCCGTACGAGGGCCTCGCCAAGGAGGAGCTGCCGGCCCAGCTGTGCGCCTTCACGCACGGTGTGATGCAGGCGTGGGCGGGTCACCGGCCGGGCTACTACGACCTCGTCCACTCGCACTACTGGCTCTCCGGTCACGTCGGCTGGCTGGCCGCCGAGCGCTGGGGCGTCCCCCTCGTGCACGCCATGCACACCATGGCCAAGGTCAAGAACGCCGCACTCGCCGAGGGCGACACCCCCGAGCCCGCCGCGCGCGTCATCGGCGAGACCCAGGTCGTCCGCGCCGCCGACCGCCTCATCGCGAACACCGCGGAGGAGGCCGACGAGCTCGTACGCCACTACGAGGCCGACGCCGGCAAGGTCGCGGTCGTCCACCCCGGCGTGAACCTGGAGCGCTTCTGCCCCGCCGACGGCCGCGCCGCCGCCCGGCACCGCCTCGGCCTGCCCCAGGACGCCCTCATCCCGCTGTTCGCGGGCCGTATCCAGCCCCTGAAGGCGCCGGACATCCTGCTCAGGGCCGTCGCCGTCCTTCTCGACGAGCGGCCCGAGCTGCGCTCGCGGATGGTCGTGCCCGTCGTGGGCGGCCCCAGCGGCAGCGGTCTGGCCAAGCCGGAGGGGCTGCAGAAGCTCGCCGCCAAGCTCGGCATCGCCGACGTCGTCCGCTTCCGCCCGCCGGTCGGGCAGGACCAGCTCGCAGACTGGTTCCGCGCGGCATCCGTCCTCGTCATGCCGTCGTACAACGAGTCCTTCGGGCTCGTCGCCATAGAGGCGCAGGCGGCCGGTACGCCGGTGATCGCGGCCGCGGTCGGCGGTCTGCCCGTCGCCGTGCGCGACGAGTCGACCGGCTTCCTGGTCCCGGGCCACGACCCGACGGCGTACGCGCGCAGCCTCGGCCGGTTCGCCGACCATCCACAGCTTGTGGACAGCATGGGTGCCGCGGCGGCGGCGCACGCGCAGGGCTTCGGCTGGGACACGGCGGCCTCCGCGACGGCCGATGTGTACACGGCGGCCACCTACGAGCACCGCCACCCCCGTCACGTACCCTCGCTGCATGGCTGACAGCACCATGGCCGGCGCGGCGGCGGTCATCGAGCAGGTCCTCACCGAGGCCGAGCTCGAGTGGGAGAGCCCCGAGCCCGGCTCGTCGTACGTCGTGAAGCTGCCCGGGACGCGCAAGCTGTCGACGACGCTCTCGCTGCTCGTCGGCAAGCACTCGCTCTCGCTGAACGCGTTCGTGATCCGGCACCCGGACGAGAACGAGCAGGGCGTCCATCGCTGGCTCCTGGAGCGCAACCTCCGTCTGTACGGCGTGAGTTACGCGGTCGACCAGCTCGGCGACGTCTACCTCACGGGCAAGCTGCCCCTCGCGGCCGTCACCCCGGACGAGGTCGACCGCCTCCTCGGCTCGGTCCTGGAGGCCGCGGACGGCGCGTTCAACACGCTCCTCGAGCTCGGTTTCGCGAGCGCGATCCGCCGCGAGTACGCCTGGCGGGTGTCGCGCGGGGAGTCCACGCGTAACCTCGACGCGTTCACGAGTCTGACCCAGCGCCCCGCCAAGTAGCCCTTCTCTCCTGTCCGTTCACTGTTGCGCGCCCCCTTCCGTCGCGGGGGTCGCCGTGGCATGCTCGCGGCCGACGCAGACATGAACAGCGTTCACGTAGTTGAACGTAGGGAATCGTGTGGAGGGTGGCGGCGGTGGAGAACCTCAGCAGACGCGGGTTGTTGGGCAGCGCGATCGCGGTGGCGGCCATGACGGCGACGGGAACCGGCGCGCGGGCCGCCACGGCCCGGTCCGGTGAAGTGCCGCCCATCTGGCGCGAGTTCACCCGCACCCCTTATACGCACCCGCAGATCCCGTACGTCGGCCGGGCCGGATACCGCGCGGGCCGGCACGGCTTCGCCCGCCCCCGCGTCGTCGCCGACGTCGTACGCGACTACGGCGCCCGGCCCGACGGCTCGGCCGACGCCGCCCCCGCGATCAACCGTGCCCTCGCCGACGCCGGACGGGCCGGCGGGGGCACGGTCCACCTGCCCCCGGGCACGTACCGCATCGACGACCTCATCCACATCGGCCACAGTGGCGTCGTCCTGCGCGGCGCGGGCAGCACCCGCACCAAGCTGTACGCGACCCGCAGCCTCACCGAACTCGTCGGCGTCTACGGCTCCCGCTACGGCGGCGACAAGTCCAGCTGGTCCTGGGCGGGCGGCCTGGTCTGGCTCTGCCCCGAGGACCGCTTCCGCACCCTGACCGACGCGATCAGGGCGAAGGCCTGGCCCTTCGAGGGCTGGACGGGCAACAAGCGCGACGAGTGGGACACGCTGACGGCGGTCGAACCGGCCACCCGCGGCTCCTGGTCGGTGACGGTCGCCGACGCGACCGGCCTCTCGCGCGGCGACCTGGTCCTCCTGCGCCTCGCCGACGACCCCGGGCACACCCTCCTCGAACACATGGCGGGCGGCGGCCCCGGCCCCGAGGCGTACTTCTGGGACGACAAGACCAAGCTGACCTCATACGTCCCCTACGAATGGCCCGTACGGATCGAATCCGTGCACGGCCGCCGCGTCACCTTCGAACGCCCGCTCCCCCTCGACGTACGCCCGGAGTGGGACCCGCGGCTGACCACGCACGCCGGCGCCCTGACCGGCTCGGGCGTCGAGGCGCTGACCCTCGAAGCGGTCGAGACCCCGCAGTCCCAGCACCTCCTCGACAAGGGCTACAACGGCGTCGCGTTCCAGTGCGCGTACGACTGCTGGGCCGACGACGTCACCGTCCGCCACGTCGACAACGGCTTCGGCCTGGTCGCCGCGTCCGCCTGCACCCTGCGCCGCACCCGCGTCGCGGGCCGCGGCTCGCACCACCCGTACTTCTGCCGCGAGGGCTCCCACGACAACCTCGTCGAGTCGTTCACGATCGAGCAGCGCACCGTCCCCGCCCCCGCGGGCACGCAACTGCACGGCATCAACGTCGAGGGCCTGTCGTCGTACAACGTGTGGTCGCGCGGCGAGATGGAGATGGGCACGTTCGACTCGCACCGCGGCATGCCCTTCGCGAACGTACGCACCGACATCACGGTGAACAACGACGGCCGGCACGGCGGCGACGCGTCGGCGGGACCGCTCTTCGGCGCGCGCTTCGTCCACTGGAACATCCGCGTCACGAATCAGCGCGCCGGGCTGATGCGCATCGACGGACTCGCGCCGTACAGCGCGACCGTCGCCGTCAACACCGTCCGCGAGTTCGACCAGATCGATGTCCCGGACTTCACAGGGGATCTGCAGTCGCGGCTCGAGCTGTACGGCGACGGGGTGTCGGACACGGTCCGGCCGCGGAACCTGTACGACGCGCAGCGGACGTCGGTCAGGCAGTGAGCTTCAGGCGGTGAGTGTCAGGCGGTGAGCTCGGGCTCGGTCCCGGTCTTCTCGGGGCTGGGGACGGGCGCGACAGGGTGTTCCTCCGCGGGCAGCCCCCGCATCAGGATCCAGTACCCGGCCGCCGCGACCGTCCCGATCGCCGCGCAGCCCGCCCACAGCCACCCCGCGCCGAACCGGTCGATCGTCACGCCCGACGCGAGCGGCGCGACCAGGGCCGCCACCGACCACGACATCGAGTACATGCCCTGGTAGCGGCCGCGCCCGTGGGTCGGGGCGAGCCGCGCCACCAGGCCGGACTGCGTGGGGGCGTTGACCATCTCGCCGAGGGTCCACACGACGACGATCAGGGCGTACGCGGCCATCGACCCGGCGAACGCGGTGAGCGCGAAGCCGTAGCCGATCAGGAGCGAGGAGACCGTCAGCAGCCGGCCCGCGTCGCGCTTCTCGATGAAACGGGTCAGCGGGATCTGCAGCGCCACGATCACGATGCCGTTGACGGCGGCGACGAGCCCGACGTCCGAACTGCTCAGCCCCGCCTGCCCCATGACGATGGGCAGCCCGGACGAGGACTGCGTGAAGACGACGGAGATGAGGAACGAGAGGCCGACCATCAGCATGTACCGGCCGTCGCGCAGGACGGTCAGCATCGTCACGTCGGCGACGGGCGCCGCGTCGGGCTTCGGCTCGGCGCGCTCGGGCCGCGACTCGGGCACCTTCACGAACACCAGGACCGCGCAGGCCAGCGTCATCGCGGCCTCCAGGAGGAAGCCGGCGGTGTAGCTGGCGGCGACGAGGAAACCGGCGTAGACGGAGGAGACGGCGAAGCCGAGGTTGATGGCCCAGTAGTTGAGGGAGAACGCCCGCACGCGGTCCTGCGGCGCGACGAGGTCGGCCATCATCGCCTGCACGGCGGGCCGCGACGCGTTCGAGGCGACGCCGAGCAGGAAGCCGGTCACCGCGATCCCGGCGGGGTCGCGCACGAAGGCGAGGACGGCGACGGTCGCGGCGGTCGCCAGCTGCGCGGCGAGGAGGGTGGGGCGCCGCCCGATCCGGTCCGCGAGCACCCCGCCGAGCACCGACGCGATCATTCCGCCGAGCCCGATGAGCGCGGCGACGAGACCTGCGAACGACGCGGAGAAGTGGCGCTCGGTGGTCAGGTACAGCGCCATGAACGTGAGGACGAAGCCGCCCAGGCGGTTGATCAGGGTGCTGGTCCACAGCCACCAGAACTGGCGCGGCAGACCGGACACACTCTCGTGTGCGGCCCGTCTGAGAGCGGTGACGGACATCGGGACGGATCCCCCCTGGGGCGCGTGCGGCGTGGGTGTGGCCTGAGGGGCCTGTAAGCGGCGCCGGCCATGTCCGTAACTTACGTGGGGGAGGGCGGCCGCAGCCACTCAATTGACGTCTGCCGTCAATCGTCGGCCGGCGCTCCCGGCCCGTACCGTCCGGCCCGTGGCCGGGCGCGCGGGGCGCCGGAGGCGTGGATTAGGCTCGGAGCCATGGCCGACGCACCGTACAAGCTGATCCTCCTCCGCCACGGCGAGAGTGAATGGAACGCGAAGAACCTGTTCACCGGTTGGGTGGACGTCAATCTCAACGAGAAGGGCGAGAAGGAGGCAGTCCGCGGCGGTGAGCTGCTCAAGGACGCAGGCCTGCTCCCCGATGTCGTCCACACCTCGCTCCAGAAGCGCGCGATCCGGACGGCCCAGCTGTCGCTGGAGGCCGCGGACCGCCACTGGATCCCCGTCCACCGTTCGTGGCGCCTGAACGAGCGGCACTACGGTGCGCTCCAGGGCAAGGACAAGGCACAGACGCTGGCCGAGTTCGGCGAGGAGCAGTTCATGCTCTGGCGCCGCTCGTACGACACCCCGCCGCCGCCGCTGGCCCGCGACGCGGAGTACTCCCAGTTCGACGACGCGCGCTACGCGAGCCTCCCGCCGGAGCTGCGCCCGCAGACGGAGTGCCTCAAGGACGTCGTCGTCCGCATGCTCCCCTACTGGTTCGACGGCATCGTCCCGGACCTCCTGGACGGCAAGACGGTCCTGGTCGCGGCCCACGGCAACAGCCTGCGCGCCCTGGTCAAGCACCTCGACGGCATCTCCGACGCCGACATCGCGGGCCTGAACATCCCGACGGGCATCCCGCTGTCCTACGAACTCGACGCGGACTTCAAGCCCCTGAAGGCGGGCGGCACCTACCTGGACCCGGACGCGGCCGCGGCGGCGATCGAGGCGGTCAAGAACCAGGGCAAGAAGAAGTAACCTTCACGATCATGCCTCCCACCTGCGCATACGGCGCCGGTGGGAGGCGTTTTCATGGCCCGCCCCGGAGCACGTTCGTCACTGCGCCGCTGGCTGTGCCGGGAGGGTGAAGATGTTGTCCGGGGAGATGATCTTGGTGATCGCCTGGCCGACGAGGGTGCTCGGCTCCGAGTTGTCGTGGTCGATGTCCGTGTTCAGGACCACCACGAGGGTCGCCTTGGCCGACGGCAGATAGATCGTCAGGGACTCGTAGCCCGGCAGGGAGCCGTTGTGGCCTATCCAGCCCTGGACGTTAAAGATGCCGAGGCCGTAGCCCGCGCCCGGGATCGTGGTCTTCGGGGTGATGAGGCGCTGCTTCTGCGTGGCGGGGCTGATCATCGTGTCACCGTCGGGGAACTTGCCCGTGGCGACCGTGGGTGCCCAGATCCGCAGGTCGTTGAGGGTGGAGATCATCGCGCCTGCCGCCCAGCCCCAGGACGGGTTCCAGTCGGCCGAGTCCTGGGTCTTCCCGCTCGCGGTCTGGTTCGTGTAGCCCTGGGAGTGCGGCTCCGGGAACTCGTCGCCGGTCGGGAACAGCGTCTGCTTCATGCCGGCGGGCGTGAGGATGTTGTCCTTGATGTACTCGTTGAGGGGCCGGCCGCTCTCCTTTTCGACCGCGAGGCCGAGCAGGATGAGGTTGGTGTTGCAGTAGGAGAACTTCTTGCCCGGCTCGAACAGCACCGGGTGCTTGAACGAGTAGCCGAGGAGCTGCTGCGGTGTGAACGGCCGGTTCGGATCGGACGTCAGCGCCTTGTAGAAGTCCTCGTCCGCCGAGTAGTTGAAGAGTCCGCTGCGCATCTCGGCCAGCTGGCGGATGGTGATCTTGCCCCCGTTGGGGACCCCGTCGATGTACGTGCCGATCGGGTCGTCCAGGGCGACCTTCTTCTCGTCGACCAGCTTCAGGATCGACGTGACGGTGAACGTCTTGGTCTCGCTGCCGATACGCATGTGCAGGTCGGGCGACATCTTCTGGCCGGTGCTCTTGTCGGCGACGCCGTAGGACCTCACGTACTCGCCCTTGTCCGGCGTCCACACGCCGAAGGTCACACCCGGCACGTTCGCCTCACGCATGACCTTCTGCACGGCGGCGTCCAGCTCCTTCTCCACGGCGGGAGTGAGCTTCTGGACCTGCCCCGGAGCTGTCGACCCGGAATCGGACGGGGAGGGCGGGGCGGTGGCGCGGATGACGGAGGCGGAGCTGGGGCCGGCGGACACGGAGGCCGGCGTGCCGAACGCGGACCCACCCGCTATCGGCACCGCGAGCGTTCCCACCGCTGCGGCGGTCACAGCCCCCCTGCGCAATCCCCGGGTCGAATGCGTCATGAGCTGACTCCCACCATGTGAGGAAGAACCCACAGGAAGAACCCGGACCCATCGTAGGGCGGGGCCCCGCCCACCGCCTCTCCAGCCACCACACCCCCTGCGGTCACTGGCGTCAGCGCGGTCAGCGCCTCTCCAGCAGTCCGGCGCGCATCACCATGGTGCCCAAGATGCTGCTCGGCGGGGCGGTGCCCGCGGCAGCCCCGACCGGTGGAACGGGCTGTCCACCGGTCGGTGGATGGTGCCGGGTCAGTCGACCCCACGTAGATAGACCTGGCTGGTCTGCGCATCGAGGGGATGCACCGTCACCTCAAGGGAGTTCAGCTCGCCGGCGCAGGGCGCGCACACGGGTCCGCTGCGGATGTCGGCAAGCGTCTCCGGCTCCTTGAGCCCGAGGTGCGCGAACGGCGTCATGGGCTTCACCGACTGTTGCAAGGGCTTGGCGCGGTGGGTGAGTTCCTGCTCGGGGGCGAGTAGGTTCACAAACGCGTCCACGCGCGCTGTCGGCACCGTAAAGGCCAGAAGAAGGCCGTCGTCCTGGAACCCGTTCTGGTACGCGGCACGCCGGTCCATGGCCTCGGCAGGGATCCGCACGTGCATCAGCTCACCGATCGCTGCGGGGGTCACTCCCGCCTTCCAGGCCGGGACTTGTCCGCGCGTATCCGCGTCCGCGTCACGTCCGGTGCCGGTCCTGGTGCCGTCACCGGAGCCGCCCGAGCAAGCCGTGAGCAGTGCGAGGGCCGCGAGGCACAGCGCACCGGCGGACGCTCCCCGCACCGGCACCATCGATCCGGACCTCGCCTTCATCGTGCATCCCCATTGCGTCCGATGTCAGTACGGGTCCCGTCCCGTCCGGGATCGGCCGGGTCAGGAAGCTTCGAGGATCCCGACCCCAGGTCGTAGTGCTGCACCGAACCGCTGCCTCGCATGTCGAACTCCCTGGCCAGACCCGTCGTGTGGAGGCGCGCCATGTCCGCGTCGGTCACTTCGGTCGGGCCGATCTGCGTGGACTTTCCCGGGTCCCAGTTGTACCGGTCCCAGACGTTGACCTGGTAGTCGAGCGACACCTTCGGCTTTCCGTCCGCGCCCGGTGTGACGGTGACGGCTCCGGTCGTGTTCGTCGTCGCGCTGCCTACCGCCAGATACCAGTTGCGGTCACTGTGGGTGTAGCCCTGGGGAGGCGTCTCCACCGGGATGGTGACGGGCTTTCCACCGGATTTCTCGAAGGCAGCCAGCGCCTGCTGTTTCCCGGCATTGTCGCCCGACGAGGCGTTGTTCGTGGTGTGCCGCCAGCCAGGCAAGCCGCGGTCACGCCGTCGCAGAAGCGGACTCCGTCGCCGTCGTCTCGGCCTCCGCCACCGCGCTCCCGCCCCGCACCGCCACCCTCCGCGCCCACGCGTAGTACACCGGCGCCGTCACCACCAGTCCCACGAGCCACGACAGGTCCGCGCCGCCTAGGGGTGCTACCAGCGGGCCCGTGTACAGCGACGTGGCGACGAAGGGGAGTTGGACCGCGATGCCGATCGCGTACGAGGTCAGGGCCACCGGGTTGAAGCGGCCGTAGCGCCCGCCGTCGGGCGCGAAGAGGTCGCCGAGCGCGTAGCGGCCGCGGTGGACGAGGTAGAAGTCGATGAGGTTGATCGCCGTCCAGGGGACGAGGACGACGAGCAGGACCAGGACGAGGTTGACGAAGCTGGAGACGAAGTCGCTGGACAGCGCCGTCGCGATGAGCAGCGCGCCCACGAGGACCATCGCGGAGACGACGCCGCGGGCCCTCTGGCGCGGGGTCCACGCGGGGCGGAACGTCTGGCAGACGGTGATCAGGGACAGCACCGCGCCGTAGAGGTTGAGCGCGTTGTGGTTGATGACCGAGAAGAGGAAGAGGAGCAGCACGACCGGGCCGAAACCGCCCGCCGCGCTGTCGAAGCCCGCCACCGTGTCGTCCGTGCCGGGCGACGCGAGGCCGATCACCGTGCCCGCGAGGAACGGCAGAGTCGAGCCGAGACACGAACCCCAGTACGTGGCCCAGAAGGCCGACGCCGTACGGACGGTGCGCGGCAGGTAGCGCGAGTAGTCGGAGACATACGGGGCGAAGGCCAGTTGCCACAGGGCGCTCAGGGACACCGTCGCGAGCCAGCCCGCGAACGTGAAGGAGCCCGCGGAGAAGAAGCCGTCGGGCAGGCCGCGCGCGACCACCACGGCGAGGCCGGCCAGGATGCCCGCCCCGAGCACCCACGTCGCGATCTTGTTGAGGGTGTGGATGAGGCGGTAGCCGACCCAGCAGATCAGTGCCGAGCCGAGCGCCCCCAGCACGATGCCCGCGTCGACCGGCACGGCGGGCGCGAGGCCGTGCAGCGACTTGCCCGCCAGGATGATGTTCGAGGCGAAGAAGCCTATGTACATCGCGGCCGCCACGACCACGATGAGCAGCGCGCCCACGCTGCCGAACTGCGCCCGGCTCTGGATCATCTGCGGGACGCCGAGCTGCGGGCCCTGCGCCGAGTGCAGCGCCATGAAGACGGCGCCGACGAGCTGGCCCACCAGGATCGCTGCGACGCTCGACCAGAACGACTGGTGGAAGACCTGGACGCCCATGGCGCCGGTGACCAGCGGCAGCGGCGCGATGTTCGTGCCGAACCACATGGTGAACAGGTCACGGACGCGGCCGTGGCGCTCGTTCTCGGGGACGTGGTCGATGGTGTGCTGCTCGACGGCCGGGGCCGCCTCGGGTGTGGCGGGCATACGGACTCCCTTGTCCGGAAAACGAGGGGGCGGGCGGGGGTGTTCGGGCGTGCGGGTTGGTTGGGGAGTCTCGCCACCCTCGCAATCCCCGGTCAAACATCGATTTCACGGGAGTTACATCTGTTTTCGAGATGCAGACAGCTCGCAGGCGCCCGGGGCACAATCCCGCCATGGCCAAGGACGCGAACTTCACCCTCGTGCAGCTGAGGTACTTCCTCGCTGCCGCGGAGCTCGGCAGCATGACCGCCGCGGCGCACCGCATCAACGTCTCGCAGTCCGCGGTCTCCACCGCCGTGCACCACCTGGAGCGCGAGCTCGGCGTGCAGCTCCTGATCCGCCGGCACGCGAAGGGCCTGGAGCTGACGGCCGCGGGGGAGCGGTTCCTGCACGAGCTGCGCGGCTTCCTCACCCACGCCGACGAGCTCGCCGAATCGGCCAGGAGCCTGGGCGCCGACCTCGTGGGCGAGCTGGCGGTCGGCTGCTTCCAGACGCTCGCCCCGTTCTATCTGCCGCGCCTGCTGCGGGAGTTCGGCGAGCGCCAGCCCGCCGTGCGCGTCGAGGTCGTCGAGGGCGACATCCCGGCCGTGCAGGAGAGCCTGCGCACGGGCGCCTGCGAACTGGCACTGCTCTACGACATGGATCTCGACGCCGACATCGAGTGCGAGGTCCTCGCGATGGCCCCGCCCTACGCACTGGTCCCTGAGGGCCACCGGCTCGCGGGCGGCGGCCAGGCCCGCCTCGCGGACCTCGCGGACGAGCCGATGATCCTGCTCGACCTGCCCGCCAGCCGCGACTACTTCCGCTCCGTCGCCGCCAAGGCCGGCGTCGAGCCGCGCATCAGCCACCGCACGAGGAGCTACGAGACCGTGCGCGCCCTGGTCGCCGCCGGATACGGCTGGTCGCTGCTCAACCAGCGGCCCGCGCACGACCGCACGTACGACGGTTCGAGCGTCGTCGCCCTGCCGCTCGCCGACCCGCTGCCCGCGCTCCCCGTCGTCCTGGCGAAGCTGCGCGGGGTCCGGCTGACGGGCCGCGCACAGGCGTTCGCGACGGCGTGCCGGGAGGCGCTCAGGTCCTGAGAGCCCAGCTCAGGGCGGCACATCCGAAAGTATCTCCAAAACAGATCCAGTAACACGAAAAGATCTGTTGTACGGATGCAGGCTCCTCCTCGCATAGTGGTCGCACCACAGCCCACTCGCTCCGAGGGAGGCCGCTCATGACCATTGCTCCGGACCAACTCCTCACATCCCGCCAGGACTTCGTGGCCGCGATGGGGAACGCCGCGACGGGCGTGACCGTTGTCTCCACAGAAGGACCGGCCGGTCGCTTCGCCCAGACCGTCTCCGCCATGTGCTCCGTCTCCGCCGACCCGCCCTCGCTGCTGGTCTGTGTGAACGAGCGGAGCCCCCTCGCCGCGGCCGCTGTGCGCAACGGCGTCATCGCCGTGAGCGTCCTCGCCGCCGGCCAGGCCCACGTCTCGGACGTGTTCGCGGGCCGGCCCGCCCACGGAAGCGGCCCGTACGACTTCGACTGCGCCGAGTGGGACGTCCTCGCCACCGGCGCGCCCGTCCTGCGCGGCGCGGCCGCCGCCTTCGACTGCCGGCTCGCCGACTCCGTCACGCAGGGCACCCACCAGGTCCTGTTCGGCGCCGTCGTCGCCTCCACGGCGTCCGGCGCCCACCCCCTCGTCCACCACGCCCGTACGTACGCCACCCCGAGCCCCCTCAACTCCCTTAAGGAGCACGGCGCATGATCCGCACCGGAGACCAGTACCGCGAGTCGATCCGCGACGGCCGCGACGTATGGATGAACGGCGAGAAGGTCACCGACGTGACCACGCACCCCGCGTTCAAGCCGCTGGTCGACATACGCGCCCGGATCTACGACATGGCGCACGACCCGGCGACCCGGGACTCGATGACGTACAAGGACGAGTCGACCGGCGAGGTCAACGCGATCCAGCAGAAGCCGCCGCGCACCCGCGAGGACTGGGACGCGAAGCGGGCGGCGACGGACGCCGTGCTGAGCGACGTCGGCGGTGTCGTCACCCGTGTCGGGGACGAGACGATCGGCGAGGTCTGGTCGCTCATCGACGGCCAGGACGTCCTCAACGCGATCAATCCGACGTACGCGGAGAACGTCAAGCGGCACATCGACCACGCGCTGTTCGCCGACCCGTTCCACGTCTCGGCGAACACCGACCCGAAGGGCGACCGCTCCAAGCGCCCCCAGGACCAGGACCCGGACATGCTCCTGCACGTCGTGCGGGAGACGGACAGCGGCATCGTCGTGCGCGGCGCCAAGTACGAGACGGCCGCCGCGTACTCGAACCAGGCGTTCACGAAGCCGACGATCGCGAACTGGGGCGACTCCGAACTCTCCGACTACGCCCTCGGTTTCATCGCCGACATGGGCTCGCCGGGCCTGAAGTACATCTGCCGTACGGGCTTCGCCGGCACCAAGCCGCCCGCCGACTACCCGGTCTCCAGCCGCTTCGACGAGGTCGACACCCTGGTGGTCTTCGACGACGTCGAGATCCCCTGGGAGAACGTCCTCTTCTACCGGGACACCAAGGCCGCGACCTTCATCCGCGCCACGCTCCACCGCTACAGCGCGTTCGCGTTCACGCAGCGCAACCTGCGGCTCGCGGACCTGATGATCGGCGCCGCGCTGTGGAACGTGAAGCAGACGGGCCTGGAGAAGCAGCAGGCCGTCCAGGAGAAGCTGGCGACGCTGGCCTGCTACCGCGAGGGCATCAACGCGCACCTGACCGCGTCCATCGCCATGGCCGAGCCCAGCCCCGGCGGGCTCCTCATGCCGAACCAGTCGCTGCTGTACACCGGCCGCGTCCTGGCCTGCTCGCAGCTGCACGAGATGATGCACATCGCGCGCGAGCTGTGCGGCGGGCAGATCTGCATCACGCCCGACAAGGCGTCCTTCGACCACCCGGACACCAAGCCCTGGCTCGACAAGTTCTACTCGATCAACGAGCACTGGGTCGCCGAGGACCGCCGCAAGCTCCTCGCGTACGCCCGTGACCTGCTCAACTCGGACTACGCGGGTCACCGGCTGACCTTCCAGCTCTTCGCGCAGTCCCCGCCGTTCGCGCACCTCGGCGCGGTGTACCGCAACTTCGACTGGGAGGGCCCGCTCGACCTGGTGAAGGACGCGGCCGGTCTCTCCGACAACGTCCTCGGCACGCTCGGGAGGAAGGCCAAGTGACGACCCACCGGCGCATCCGCTCCTTCAACACGGCGGACACCTACCCCGAGCAGGACCTGTCCAACGACCTCGCGCAGGCGGTCGTCGCCGACGGCACGGTGTATCTGCGCGGCCAGATCGGCCAGGATCTCGACACCCGCGAGAACGTCGGCGTCGGGGACGTCGCCGCCCAGGCCGAGAAGGCCATGGCGAACATCGCGATGCTCCTGGAGGAGTCCGGCAGCCGCCTCGACGACATCGTCAAGATCACCGTCTATCTCACCGACATCCGCTTCCGCGAGCCCGTCTACCGCGTCATGGGCCGCTGGCTGAAGGGCGTCCATTACGTCTCCACTGGCCTGGTCGTCTCGGCGCTCGCCCGCCCGGAGTGGCTCGTCGAGATCGACGCGACGGCCGTCATCCCGAAGGAGCGCCGATGACGTTCTCGATCGCCGCGCGGTGTCCGCGCACGGGTCAGCTCGGGGTGGCCGTCACCTCGTCCTCGCCGGCCGTCGCTGCGCGCTGCGCGCACGTACGGCCCGGAGTGGGCGCGGTCTGCTCTCAGAACGTCACCGACCCGCGCCTCGGCACCCGCCTGCTCGACCTCCTGGAATCCGGGGTGCCCGCGAAGACGGCCGTACGGGAGGTGGCCGCCCAACCTCACGCCGAATGGCGGCAGTTGACGGCCGTCGGTGCTTCTGGTCCCGGCGCGGTCTTCTCGGGCGCGCGGACCCTCGGCACGTACGCGGAGGCGGTCGGCCCCGACGCCGTGGCCGCGGGGAACCTGCTGTCGGGCCCCGGGGTCCCCCAGGCGGTACTCGACGCGTTCACGGGCGCGGACCCTCGGGCTCCACTCGCCCGCCGCCTCGTCGACGCGCTGACCGCGGGCGCGGCGGCGGGCGGCGAGGCGGGCCCCGTCCACTCGGCCGGGCTCCTCGTCGTCGACGCACAGCAGTGGCCGGTGACGGACCTGCGCGTGGACTGGACCGAGGGCGACCCGATCGCGGAGCTCGCGGACCTGTGGAAACTGTGGGAGCCACAGCAGGAGGCGTACGTGCAACGGGCCCTCGCCCCGGACGCGGCGCCGAACTACGGCGTGCCGGGGGACGAGTGAGGCCCGTGCGCGAGGCGGTCGCGAAGGCGGCGCCCGAACTCCTCGCCCTGAGCCATCGCATCCACGCGAACCCCGAGGTGGCGTGGGAGGAGGAGAAGGCTGCGCGCTGGACCGCGTACGCCCTCAACGACCTCGGCTACGACGTCGTGACCGGCACCGCGGGCCTGCCCACCGCCTTCACCGCCACCGTCGGCAGCGGCCCGCTCCACCTCGCGATCTGCGCCGAGTACGACGCGCTGCCCGGCCTCGGCCACGCCTGCGGGCACAACGTCATCGCGGCGGCCGCGGTGGGCGCCGCGGCCGGACTGGCGCCGGTGGCCGACGAGCTGGGCCTCAAGGTCACCGTCTTCGGCACCCCGGCCGAGGAGGGCGGCGGCGGCAAGATCCTCATGCTGGAGCGCGGCGCCTTCGACGGGGTGCACGCGGCGATGATGGTGCACCCCGGTCCCGCGGACGTCGCCGAGGCCGACCCGTACGCGGTCGCGCACCTCAAGGTCCGCTACCACGGCAAGGCGGCGCACGCGGCGGCCTACCCGGAGCAGGGCCGCAACGCGGCGGACGCCTTCACGGTCGCCCAGGTCGCCATCGGACTCCTGCGCCAGCAGCTCCCGTCCACCACGCGCGTGCACGGCATGGTGACGCGCGGCGGGGAGGCCCCGAACGCGATTCCGGAGCTGACCGAGGGCCGCTGGTACGTGCGCGCGGGCAGTCTTGAGGAGCTGTCCGCGCTCCAGCCGCGCGTCGAGAAATGCTTCGAGGCCGGCGCGCTCGCCTCGGCCTGCGACCTCGAGATAGAGCCGGAGTCCCGCCCGTACTCGGAGTTTCGCAACGACGCCGCGATGCTGGCCGCCTACCGGCAGGCGGCCGAATCCCTCGGCCGCACCTTCGACAGCTCCGGATCCCCGGCGGCCCGGATGAACCGCGCCTCCACGGACATGGGCAACGTGTCCCGTGTCCTGCCCGCCATCCACCCCTACCTGGGCATCAACTCGCTGCCCGCGGTCAACCACCAGAAGGAGTTCGCGGCGGCGTGCGTCACCCCGGACGCGGACCGGGCGGTCCTCGACGGCGCGCTGGGCATGGCGCTCACCGCGGTGGCCCTCGCGGGCGACGACCGGGAGCGGGCCCGGCTCACAGCTCCGGGCAGCCGGTGACCGTCCGCGCGTAGCCGAGGAGCAGGCGCCGGGCGACGTCCGGCGTCAGCTCGGCGTTGCGGCTGACGATGTGCAGCCCGTAGCCGTCCTCCAGCGCGACGAGGTTGCGCGCGAGGTCGGCGACGGGCTCGGTGAGCGTGAACTCCCCGACGGCCGCGCCGACTTCGAGCACGGTCGCGTACAGGGCGACCTCGCGCGCGAAGAGCGACGCCATCAAGGTCGCGTGTCCGGAGCTGCGGTCGGCGCGCCGGTGCAGCTCGAAGAGCAGTCCGTGCACGGCGTCGCCCGAGCCGCCCGGCAGCCCGCTCCCCACGAGGGCCCGCAGTCGTGCCGCGGCCCCGGTCGCCCCGTCCACGGCCCCCTGCCGCGCGGCCAGATAGCGCTCCACGGCGCCCCGGTGCACTTCGAGGACCAGCTCGCCCATCTCCGGGTAGTAGTACAGAACCGACCCCGCAGACATCCCCGCCTCGGCGGCGATGTCCTTGATGCGCAGCCCCTCCAGGCCCCGCTCGGCGATGGCGCGTCCCGCCGCGTCGACGAGGGCCTCGCGGCGCGCCGTCTGGTTCTTCGGTCTCCCAGGCTTGTTCCCCATGGGTTAATTCTCTGTTACTCGATTCAAATAAATCAAGTTCCCTGTGTTCAGGGCATTGACGACCCAGCACCGCATTGTTTGAATCCGACCTCAAAGAAGTCGACGGACAGGTCGGCGGGTCGCCCGAAGGAGGTCCGATGGACGGTGCACGTACCGCACCCGGCGAGAGAATCGAGCGGCGGACCATCGACGTCGTCCCGCGCGACGAGCGCCACGGCCGCACCCGGGACCTCTTCACGATCTGGTTCAGTGCGAACCTGGGCCCGCTGACGGTGGTCACGGGCGCCCTCGCCCCCACGGCCTTCGGCCTCTCGTTCGTCTGGAGCCTCGCGGCCCTCCTCGTGGGCCACCTCGGCGGCGGCTTCCTGATGGCGCTGCACTCAGCGCAGGGCCCGCAGCTGGGCGTACCGCAGATGATCCAGAGCCGCGGCCAGTTCGGCAGCGTAGGAGCACTGGCGGTCGTCCTCGTAGTCATCGTGATGTACCAGGGCTTCTTCGCGTCGAACCTGGTGGTCGGCGCCCAGGCGCTCGCCGAGGTCACCCCGGTCGACGAGCGCACTGGCGTCCTGCTGTGCGCGCTGGTCAGCCTGGTCGTGGCCGTCATCGGCTACCGGCTCATGCACCGCATCGGCTCGGTCACCACCTGGGCGTTCGGCGCGGTCCAACTGGTGGGCGCCGTCTACCTGTTCTTCGGCGGCCTGCCCGACGGCTTCCTCTCCAAGGGCGGCTTCAGCCTCGCCGGCTTCCTGGGCATGGTCTCCGTGGGCGCCCTCTGGCAGATCGCGTACGCGCCCTACGTGTCGGACTACTCGCGCTACATGCCGGCCGACCGCGCCGGCGTCCGCTCGACGCTGTGGTGCACCTACGCCGGATGCGTCCTCGGCAGCCTGATCCCGATGGCGGTCGGCTCGGCGATCGGCATCGCGAGCGGCGGCAGCGACCCGATCGGCGCCCTCGACAGCCTCCTCGGCACGACGCTCGGCCAGCTCACCCTGTGGAGCTTCGCCCTCGTCACGATGCTGACGAACTCCATGAACCTTTACGGGGCGGTGCTGTGCGCAGTGACGGCGATCCAGACATTCGCCCACCGCTGGCTCCCGAAAGCACCAGGCCGCACAGCCCTCGCGACAGCACTCACGGCCCTCTCGGTGGTCCTGGCCCTGGCGTTGGCCGACTCGTTCATGACGAGCTACCTCAACCTGATCTACGTACTCCAGTACGTCCTGATCCCCTGGACGGCGATCAACCTCGTCGACTTCTACCTGGTCAAGCACGGCGCGTACGACGTGGAGTCGTTCTTCGCCCGCGACGGCGGCATCTACGGCCGCTGGAACGCCACCGCGCTCACGGTCTACGCGATCGGCATCCTCGCCGAGATCCCGTTCATGGCGCAGTCCCTCTACACCGGCCCGCTGGCGCACGCGCTGGGCGACACGGACCTCGGCTGGATCGCCGGCCTCGTGGTCACCGTCCCCGCCTACCTCGTCGCCGTACGCCTCAAGGCCACACCCGCACCTGAAGGAGCAGCCGCATGAACACCTACGCAGACTGGCAGCGCCGAGCGGCCGAACTGACCCCGCGCACAAGGGCGTTCATCAACGGCGCATGGGCCGAGGCGCAGTCGCAGGCCACCTTCCCCACCACCAACCCCGCCACGGGCAGGGCAACCGCACACGTCACCCTCGGCGGGGCACCGGAGATCGACGCGGCGGTCCTGGCCGCGCGCACGTCCTTCGAGGACGGCCGCTGGTCCCGCACGGACCCGGCGACCCGCAAGCGCACCCTCCTCCGCCTCGCCGACCTGATCACCGCCAACGCCGAGGAGCTGGCCCTCCTCGACACCCTCGACATGGGCAAGCCGATCGCCGAGTCGTACGGCACGGACGTGCCCGGCGCGGCCGGAGTCTTCGCCTGGTACGCCGAGGCCGCCGACAAGCTCTACGACGAGATCGCGCCCACGCCCCCCGGCAACCTGGCCACGGTCCGCCGCACCCCGCTCGGCGTCGTCGGCGCCGTCGTCCCCTGGAACTTCCCCCTCGACCTGGCCAGCTGGAAGCTGGCGCCGGCCCTGGCGGCGGGCAACAGCGTCGTGCTCAAGCCCGCGGAACAGTCCCCGCTCTCCGCACTGCGCCTGGCCGAACTCGCGGCCGAGGCGGGCCTGCCCGACGGCGTCCTGAACATGGTCCCCGGCCTCGGCGACACGGCGGGCCGCGCCCTGGGCCTGCACCCGGACGTCGACACCCTCGTCTTCACCGGCTCGACGGCGGTGGCGAAGCTGTTCCTGTCCTACGCGGCCGA
Organism: Streptomyces sp. DS1-CR2; assembly: GCF_055760475.1. Lineage (NCBI taxonomy): Bacteria > Bacillati > Actinomycetota > Actinomycetes > Kitasatosporales > Streptomycetaceae > Streptomyces > Streptomyces sp. DS1-CR2. Next base: position 4,233,211 of record NZ_CM147085.1, on the reverse strand, counting down.
GTCGAACATGAAGCAGGTCTGGCCCGAGGCGGGCGGCAAGAGCCCGAACGTGGTCTTCGCGGACGCGGACCTGGAGGCGGCGGCGGAGCGCGCGGCCTGGGGATTCTCGTACAACGCGGGCCAGGTCTGCTCGGCCAACACCCGCCTTCTGGTGGAGAGTTCGGTCGCCGACGACTTCACGGCCCGGGTGGCGGAGCACGCGGCGCGCTTCGTGCCGGGCGACCCGCTGGACCCCGCCACGAACCTCGGCCCGCTGGTGGACGAGGCCCAGGCCACCCGAGTCCTGAGCGCGATCGAGGCGTCGGACGGCAAGGTGATCCTGGGCGGTACCCGCGACGGCGCCTACGTGACGCCCACGATCGTCACCGGCCTGCGGCCCGACGCGCCCCTGGCCCGCGAGGAACTCTTCGGCCCGGTCCTCACGGTCCACCCCTTCACCACGGAGGAGGAGGCGACCGCGACCGCGAACGACTCCCCGTACGGCCTGGCGGCCTCGGTGTGGACGCGGGACCTGGCGCGCGCCCACCGGGTCGCGGACGCGCTGCACGCCGGCACGGTCTCGGTGAACACGGTCGACGCCTTGAGCCCGCTCACCCCCTTCGGCGGCTTCAAGCAGTCCGGCCACGGCCGGGACCTCTCGCTCCACTCCCTCGACAAGTACACAGGCCTGAAGACGACGTGGATCACGTACGCATGACCCACGTACACACGGAAACCGAAGCGCTCCTCGCGGCCATCGAGAGCCGCACGGACGACCTGGTCGCCCTCACCTCGGACCTGGTGGCGTTCGACACGACGGTCCGCGGCGACGCGTCGGAACCCGCCCGCGACGAGGCCGACCTCCAGGAGTACCTGGCGGCCCGCCTGCGCGCGGCGGGCGCGACGGCGGACGTCTTCACCCCGAAGCCGGCCGACCTGCCGCCCTCACCCCAGACACCACCGGGCCTCGGCTTCGACGGCCGCCCCCAGCTGATCGCGCGCTTCCCGGGCACGGGAAACGGCAGAAGCCTGCTCTTCAACGGCCACATAGACGTCGTATCGGCAGAACCGAAAACACAGTGGTCGTCGGACCCTTTCCAGGCATCGCTGCGGGACGGCCGCCTCTACGGCCGGGGCACCTGCGACATGAAGGGCGGCATAGCGGCAGCGGTGATAGCCGCCGAGACCCTCGCTGCGCTGGGTATCCGCCTCCCCGGCGACCTCCTGATCAACACGGCGACGGACGAGGAGTGGAACGGCGCGGGCACGCTCGCGTCCGTGGGCTACGGCGTACGGGCGGACGCCGCGATCGTGCCGGAGCCCACCGACCTGGACGTGGTCACGGCCCAGCGCGGCATCCTCGGCGGCACGGTCACGGTGGCCGGCCGCCCGGGCCACGCCGAGTATCCGCCGGGGGACTGGCGCAAGGGCGGCGCGGTGAACGCGATCGAGAAGACGCTCCCGGTCCTGACAGCACTGCAGAACCTCCGGGCCACCTGGTTGGCGGACCCGGCCGACAACCACCCCCTCCTGCCTCCCCCCTCCATCGTCCCGACGACGATCAAGGGCGGCGAGTGGTGGGTGACGTACCCGGCGTCCTGCGAGGTGTCCCTGGACGTGACCTACCTACCGGCCCAAGCAGACGCCGGCGGCTGGGCGAGCGGGGTCCGCGCGGAGATCGAGACGGCCGTGGCGAAGGCGGTCGCGGCCGACCCCTGGCTGACCGCGTACCCCCCGGCCTTCGCCTGGGACACCGAACTCCCGCCGGCGGAGGTCGACGGCGCGCACCCGCTGGTCGCCTCGCTCCTGGCCACGGTGACGAGCCTCGGCCGCAGCCCGCGCATCCTCGGCGAACCGTCCTGGACGGACGCGGCCACGCTCACCCGCCTGGCGGACACCCCGGCGGTCTGCCTCGGCCCGACGGCCACGCGCCCGGACGGCTCCCCGACCCTCCACACCATCGACGAATACATCGAGGTCAGCGACTTGGTAGCCACGGCGAAAACCCTGGCCCTGACCGCACTCGCGATGACAGCACCCGCAGCATCCTGAAGGGACGAACACCATGACCCTCACCCCCGCACAGCAGCTCGCCGCCACGGACCGGGCGCACATCATCCACCCCTACCTCCCCGGCACCGCCGAGGAACGCGTGGTGATGACGGAGGGCAAGGGCTGCCGCCTCACCGACGCGGAAGGCCGCAGCTACCTCGACGCGACCGGCGGGCTCTGGCTCGCCCAGGTCGGCCACGGCCGCAAGGAGATCGCGGACGTGGCACACGCGCAGATGCAGAAGCTCGAATACTTCACGAGCTTCTGGGAGTTCTCGAACGACAAGGCGATCCAACTGGCCGAACGCCTCGCCACGCTGGCCCCCGACAACCTCAACCACGTCTACTTCACGTCGGGCGGCTCGGAGGGCAACGAGGCGGCCATCAAGATGGCCCGCTACTACCACCACCGCCGGGGCGAGGGCTCCCGCACCTGGATCCTGGCCCGCGACAAGGCGTACCACGGCATCGGCTACGGCGGCGGCTCGGCCACCGGCTTCCCGGTCTACCACGAGGGCTTCGCCCCGATGATGCCGCACGTCAGCCACCTGACGCCCCCGTGGCCGTACCGCACAGAGCTCTACAACAACCAGGACCCCACGGACTTCCTGATCGCCGAACTGGAGTCCCGGATCGCGCAGATCGGCCCGTCCAACATCGCGGCGATGATCGGCGAACCCATCATGGGCGTCGGCGGCATGCTCGTCCCGCCGGCGGACTACTGGCCGCGCGTACGCGAGGTCCTCGACCGCCACGGCATCCTCCTCATCTTCGACGAGGTGGTGACGGCGTACGGCCGCATGGGCGAATGGTTCGCGGCCCAGCACTTCGACGTGAAGCCGGACATCATCACGACGGCCAAGGGCATCACGTCGGGCTACACACCGCTCGGCGCACTCCTGGTCTCCGACGAGGTGACCGAGGCGCTGCTCCAGGACCACGGTTTCCCGATGGGCTACACGTACAACGGCCACCCCGTGGCAGCAGCAGTAGCGCTGGCCAACCTGGACATCATCGAACGGGAAAACCTCCTGCCCCGAGCGATCACGATGGGCGAGCACCTCCACAACCAACTGGTGACCGAACTGGGCGACTTGCCGATCGTCGGCGAGATCCGCTCCGTAGGAATGATGCTCGCGGTCGAACTGGTGGCGGACCGCGAAACCCGCACCCCCCTCCCCCTGAACCCGGCCCGCATGCCGCACGACGTGATCCGCAAGGAGACGGGCGTGATCGTCCGCGACTCGGCCCACAGCCTGGTCCTGTCCCCGCCGCTGATCATGACGGAGCAGGAGGCGAAGGAGGCGGCGACGGCGATGCGCTCGGTCCTGGAGCGCACGACACCGACGGGCGAGATCACGAAGTAGCCCCCGGGGCCCTGCCCCACGAACCACCGAGCGCCCCAAGCCACCCGCACAGTCCCACCCGTCCCCAGCACACGAGGACACAGACGTGCCCGACTACAAAGAACAAGCAGCACCTCCACCCAGCACGACCACCCCCGCGGACGCGGAAAGCACCTCCACCCCCGCGGACGCAGAAAGCACCCCCACCTCCACCCCCAACCTCCACAGAAGCCTCCGCCGCTTCGACATCACGGCGATGGCGGTGGCCGCGGTGATCTCCTTCGACACGGTGGGCCAGATCGCGACGGGCGGCGGAGAGGCGGTGACGTGGACGGCGGTCATCGCGGTCGCGTTCCTCGTCCCGTACGCGCTGCTCTTCGCGGAGACCGGCGCGGCCTTCCCCCAGGAAGGCGGCCCCTACGTCTGGGTGAAGCTGGCGTTCGGCCGGCTGACGGCGGCGATCACGACGCTCTTCTACTGGGTGACGAACCCGATCTGGCTGGGCGGCTCGCTCGTGTTCATCGCGGCCCAGACCTGGGACGGCTTCGTGTTCCGCCTGGGCCAGGGCACGTTCGCGGACTACGCGTTCAAGACGGTGTTCATCTGGACGGCGATCCTCACGGCGGTGGTCTCGCTGCGCAAAGGCAAATGGATCACCACGGCGGGCGCGGCGGCCAAGGTCCTCGCGCTCACCGTGTTCACGGCGACGGCAGTGGCGTACGGACTGCAGCACGGCTTCCAGGGCCTGACAGGAACGGCGGACAACACCACCGCCACCTTCACCCCCACGACAGCCGGCTTCCTGGCCCTCGTCCCGATACTCCTCTTCGCGTACGTGGGCTTCGAAGCCCCGAACGCGGCGGGCGAGGAGATGCACAACCCGCAACGCGACGTCCCCACAGCCCTCGGACGCTCCGCGGCGATCGCGGCGGCCTGCTACCTGCTCCCCGTCCTGGCGATCCTCTCCGTGGTCCCGCCCGGCAAGGTGACCGGCATCGGCGGCTTCATGGAGGGCGCCCAGACCATCTTCACGATCTACGGAGGCGCAAGCGGCGCACTCCTGAAGGCGACCGCGCTCCTCTTCGTCTTCGCGCTCCTCACCCAGGGCAGCGCCTGGATGATCGTCAGCGACCGGATGCAGGCGATGGCGGCGGCGGACGGCGGCTTCTTCAGCCGCAAGCTGGGCGCGTTCCACCCCACGCTGGGCACACCGGTGCGCACGAACCTGCTGTCGGGGGCGATCGCGACGGTGTTCATGGTGGCCGCGATGCGGCTCGCGGACGGCGACGCGGCGGCGGTGTTCTCGGTCGTCCTGACCGTCGCGGTGACGACGCTGCTGCTCTCGTACCTGACGGTGATCCCGGCCCTGGCGGTCCTGCGCCTGCGCCACAGGGACGTACCGCGCCCGTACCAAGTCCCGTTCGGGACAAAGGGGTTCATGATCTGCGCGGCGCTGGTGTACGCGTGGATCCTGATCGGCTCCTGGGCGGCCCTGTTCCCGGGCACGCTGGAAGCGCTGCTGGGCATCACGTACGACTTCCACGACACGTGGGGGGTGTCGCGGACGGCGTTCGAGGCATTCACGCTGGGCACGGTCGTCGCCCTGCTGCTCATCGGCACCATCGGTCACGCAGTGGCCGGCGCGGCGAAGGTCCGCGCGCGCGTGCGCCGTTGACGCGCCCGCCGGGCTGGGCATGAACTGGGGGACAGGCAGTTCGCCCCGAGGAGGGAACACCATGGCCGAGTCCCCCACCCCCGAAGCCAGCGCAGAGCAGCCCACGGAAGTCCCGCAGCCGCACCGGCTGGTCCTGCTAGGCGCCTGCGGCTGCGGCTCGGGCTGCGGCTGCGGCTGCCAGTCGGGCGCGCCGTGCCAGTGCGGCGGCTGCTCGGGCTGACATCACGGGACATGACGGGGCCCCGCACCACACAGGTGCGGGGCCCCGAGACAGGTCACCCCGAGAGGGGTCAGCTGCCGTCGACCGGCTGCGGCTGAGGCGCCTGGATCTCGTCGGCGTGCTCACCGGTCACGAGATACACCACACGCTTGGCCACGGAGACCGCGTGATCGGCGAAGCGCTCGTAGTAACGGCCCAGCAGGGTCACGTCTACGGCCGTCTCGATGCCGTGCTTCCACCGGTCGTCCATCAGGTGCTGGAACAGCGTCCGGTGCAGCTGGTCCATCTCGTCGTCGTCCTGCTCCAGCTGGAGCGCGAGATCGACGTCCTTGGTGATGATGACCTCGGCGGACTTCGCCATGAGCCGCTGCGCGAGCTGCCCCATCTCCAGGACGGTCGCGTGCAGATCGTGCGGAACGGCCTGGTCCGGGAACCGCAGCCGGGCGAGCTTGGCGACGTGCTGCGCCAGGTCACCGCTGCGCTCCAGGTCCGCGCTCATCCGCAGCGAGGTCACGACGATCCGCAGATCCGTGGCGACTGGCTGCTGCCGCGCGAGCAGGGCGATCGCCCGCGCCTCCAGGTCATGCTGCAGATCGTCGACCTTCTGGTCCGCCGCGATGACACTCTCGGCCAGCTTCAGATCGGCGTCGAGCATGGCCGTGGTGGCGCGCCCGATCGCCGACCCGACAAGGCGGGCCATCTCGACCAGGCCCTCGCCGATCGAGTCAAGTTCCTCGTGGTACGCGTCACGCATACAACTGTCCCTCTCACTCACTGCGCGGGGCTGCTGTGCCCCACGCTCCCACGTTCAGCCCTGTACGCGTCCGTTTCCGGCACCCCAAATGAATCACCCCTGTATCCAAGGTGAACTCTGGGCGACGAGTGTTCGAGGTACCACTCGGACGGCTGTGGGCGGTGCTGACAGGGCGCATAACCTGGAGGCATGGACGTGAACGCGGCGGTCGCCGCAGCGGCAGCGATCGCCGGGGTGTGCACCGGCGTGATCGCCATGCTGGCGTTTCGCTGGAGCGAACGCGACCAGAAACGCCCCACCCGCACTTCCCTGCACACGGACCCGGTCCTTCCGCCCGGCGTCGACACCGTCCTCTCCGTACTGCGCTCCTCCGCCGTCGTCCTCGACGAGGCGGACAGCGTGGTCAAGGCCAGCTCGGCGGCGTACGCACTCGGCCTGGTCAGAGGCGGCAAGCTGGCCGTGGAGCCGATGCTCCTCATGGCCAGGGACACCCGCCGTGACGGAGAGATACGACAGGTCGAGCTCGACCTGCCCCGCCGGGGCACCGGCCGCGGGGACGCCCTCGCGGTCTCCGCGCGTGTGGCCCCTCTCGGCTCCCGCCTGGTCCTGCTCCTCGTGGAGGACCTGACGGAGGCACGCAGGATCGAAGCGGTCCGACGCGACTTCGTGGCGAACGTCAGCCATGAGCTGAAGACCCCGGTCGGCGCGCTCAGCCTCCTCTCCGAGGCGGTCATGGACGCGTCCGACGACCCTGAGGCGGTGGAGCGCTTCGCAGGCAGGATGCAGATCGAGGCGACCCGCCTGACGAACCTGGTCCAGGAGCTCATCGACCTGTCCCGGGTACAGAACGACGACCCGCTGGAGGACGCCGAGCCGGTCCGCGTCGACGAACTCGTCGCCGAGGCGATCGACCGCTGCCGCCACCAGGCCGGCACGAAGCAGATCACCATGGCCGCGGGAGGAACCGCGGACCTCCAGATCTGGGGCAACCGCGGCCAGCTCGCCGCGGCTCTCGGCAACCTCGTCGAGAACGCCGTCAACTACAGTCCGGCCCGAACCCGCGTGGGCATAGCCGCGCGCCGGGTCAGCGCACCCGGCGGGGACCTCATAGAAGTGGCGGTCACCGACCAGGGCCTCGGCATCTCCGACAAGGACAAGGAGCGCATCTTCGAGCGCTTCTACCGGGTCGACCCGGCCCGGTCCAGGGCCACCGGCGGCACCGGCCTCGGCCTCGCCATCGTCAAACATGTGGCTGCCTCGCACGGCGGGGAAGTCACCGTGTGGAGCTCCGAAGGCCAGGGCTCCACGTTCACCCTGCGGCTGCCGGAGGCAGGCGCGACCCGCGACCGCGGCCCAGGACACGTAGGCGGCGACGCATACGGACACCACGTCGGCAACGACGCCGACGGGCCCGACGAGACAACCGCATACGATCCCATTCCTGCCGCCCCGGAGGTCCTTCCGTGACCCGAGTGCTCGTCGTCGAGGACGAGGAATCCTTCTCCGACGCCCTGTCGTACATGCTCCGCAAGGAGGGTTTCGAGGTCGCCATCGCGGCCACCGGCCCCGACGGTCTCGACGAGTTCGAGCGCAACGGCGCCGACCTCGTCCTGCTCGACCTGATGCTGCCGGGCCTGCCCGGCACCGAGGTCTGCCGCCAGCTGCGCGGCCGGTCCAACGTCCCGGTCATCATGGTGACCGCCAAGGACAGCGAGATCGACAAGGTCGTGGGCCTCGAGATAGGAGCCGACGACTACGTCACCAAGCCCTTCTCGTCCCGCGAGCTGGTCGCCCGTATCCGCGCGGTCCTGCGCCGCAGGGGCGAGCCCGAGGAGGTCACCCCGCAGGCCCTGGAGGCCGGCCCGGTCCGCATGGACGTGGACCGCCACGTCGTCACGGTCTCCGGCTCCAAGGTCGACCTGCCCCTCAAGGAGTTCGACCTCCTGGAGATGCTCCTGCGCAACGCGGGCCGCGTCCTGACCCGCATGCAGCTGATCGACCGCGTGTGGGGCGCGGACTACGTGGGCGACACCAAGACCCTCGACGTCCACGTCAAGCGCCTGCGCGCCAAGATCGAGCCGGACCCGGGGGCCCCGCGCTACCTGGTGACGGTGCGCGGCCTCGGGTACAAGTTCGAGCCGTAAACCGCCGGGTCACGGCGGTGGCCCAGCCGCGGAACGCCGAAGGGCGGGACCCCCACCGGGGGTCCCGCCCTTCGCCTTGCGTACGTATGTGATCAGTGCCCGGACGCCCCGGCGGCCGGGCTGCCCGAGGCCGACTCGGACGGCGAGGCGGAGCCGGACGCGGTGGCCGACCCGGAGGGCGTCGCGGAGCCGGACGCGGACTCCGACGGCTCCGTGCTGGGCACGGCCGGGATCTCGCTCGGGCCCCACTTCTTGAAGTAGCTCTCGGCCGGCACGACGAACGACTGGATCTTGACGGCGCCCGTGGTGCTGAACGTGAAGGTCAGCGCCTTCACGTCACCGTCGAGGTCGGCGGTGCGGCTGTTGGGCAGCTGCGCGGACGCGTTGCCCTTCCCGCCGAGCACGAGGGAGCCGCCGGCCGGGATCTTCACGGTCTTCTTGCCGTCGGCGGCCGACAGCTCGGCCTTTTTGCCGACGCCGTCGAGCACGATCGAGTCGAGGGTCTGGGCCTTGGAGCCATTGTTGAAGAGCGTCGCGGTCACGACGGCCGGACCCGTGGACTTCAGGTCGGGCTGCGTGATCACGGTGGCGTTCTGGATCCGGATGTCCCCGACGGAGGTCTCCGCGTTGTCGGGCTTGACCTCCAGCGTCTGGGCGTTGTTTCCGGCGCCGCACGCGGCGAGCGAGGCGATCGAGAACGCGAGGACGGCGGCGGCGAGGGTGCCGCGTCGAAGGCTGCTGCTCACGGCGGCGGCAACTCCTTGAACGTGGGCGATAAGGGTCTGGACGCCCGGGGCGGGTGTAAAGCCGCCCTAAGGGTCTGTCAGCGGGCTTAGGTTACCGAGCCGTTTGCGCGCCGCTGCACCCGACCCGCCCCTAGGGGGTTTCGGATGGTTCCCGGCCCCGGCCGATCTCCCGCTCCGACCGGCCCGCGCACCACCTGCCGTACCCGCGATCACCCTCCCGATCACGCCCCCACCGAACTCACCGGACTCACCGAAGACCCGCCGGCCTCGCCTCGGCCCCTCTCACCTCACCAAACACGACAGGCCGCATTGGCCTCCCGTTCACCATTCACATAAGTGCCCCGGGAGGGCACCTGCGGATTTCCGGTAAGGAATGCATGGCGGTACGGAAAATTGATCACCCCTCACGGTGATCAATTCCGGATTCGGGTCGCACGCGTCTGCGAGTCACCGAACGGAGTAGCGGAAGTGCGGCGCTTCGAACCGCGCAAAACGGGACGTTCGGCCCCCTGCGGACCTCTTCAGGTAGGTGTACGGTGCGCGTTTCGTCCCCACCGAAGAGCCGCTCCGACCTGCGAATACCCCCTTCCGCGGGCCCTCCGCAGCACGTTCCGGTTGTTGTTGTCAAGCCCCGAGATATGCCCTGACCTGCGAAAACGTCATTCAGAAGACGCCGTTTCCGTGTTACCCTGGATAGCCACGGAAGGGGTACCTGTCACATGACGTTCAAGGTTGGCGACACCGTGGTCTATCCCCATCACGGGGCCGCGCTGATCGAGGCTATCGAAACTCGCCAGATCAAAGGCGTGGACAAGACCTACTTGGTGCTGAAGGTCGCGCAGGGTGACCTGACGGTGCGTGTGCCAGCGGACAATGCGGAGTTCGTCGGCGTACGTGATGTGGTCGGTCAGGATGGTCTCGACCGGGTCTTCGAGGTGCTTCGCGCGCCGTACGCCGAAGAGCCCACGAACTGGTCGCGCCGTTACAAGGCAAATCTCGAGAAGCTCGCCTCCGGCGATGTCATCAAGGTCGCGGAAGTCGTCCGTGACCTGTGGCGTCGGGAGCGTGAGCGCGGACTGTCCGCAGGTGAGAAGCGCATGCTCGCCAAGGCACGGCAGATCCTGGTGAGCGAGCTCGCGCTCGCTGAGAACACGAACGAGGACAAGGCCGAGGCCCTGCTCGACGAGGTTCTCGCGTCCTGACGCGCGCCCTGACCGGCACGCGGCTGCGACAAGAAGTCCCGGGTGAAAGCCCAGGCGCATGAATAATGCCGCGGTGCCCGCTGACCCTGATGGTGTCGCCGGGCGCTGCGGCATGTTCGTACCCGCACTCTGTGCCTGCTCGCGGTACCTGTCCGCTTGACTCACTGGCGTGCCGGGCCCGGGCAGCTGGCTCGACCGGATGTCACGGAAGGGGTCCGGTCAAGGCGTCGCGCCCGGCACTGGTGTTGGCCATACCCACCTCGGTCGAGCACACAAACCTGAACGGAAGCGATGTCTGACGAAACGCGGCCCTCGCGCACCGCGGCCGTGATTCCGGCCGCCGGCCGGGGCGTACGCCTCGGTCCGGGCGCCCCCAAAGCACTCCGCGCGCTCAACGGCACCCCGATGCTCATCCACGCCGTCCGGGCGATGGCCGCCTCGCGGTCCGTCTCCCTCGTCGTCGTGGTCGCCCCGCCCGACGAGGCGTCCGCCGCCGAGGTGAAGACGCTCCTCGCCGACCACGCCCTGCCCGAGAGGACCGACTTCGTCGTCGTACCCGGCGGCGAGAGTCGCCAGGAGTCCGTGAAGCTCGGCCTCGACGCCCTGCCGCCCGGCATCGACATCGTCCTCGTCCACGACGCGGCCCGCCCCCTGGTGCCCGTCGACACGGTCGACGGCGTCATCGAAGCCGTACGCGAAGGCGCCCCCGCCGTCGTCCCCGCGCTGCCCCTCGCCGACACCGTCAAGCAGGTCGAGGCCCGCACCGGCGGCGGACCCGAGCTCGTCGTCGCGACGCCCGAGCGGGCCCGGCTGCGCGCCGTGCAGACCCCGCAGGGCTTCGACCGCGCCACGCTCGTGCGCGCCCACGAGACCGTCACGGACAACGTCACGGACGACGCCGGCATGGTCGAGCAGCTCGGCGAACCGGTCGTCGTCGTGCCCGGGCACGAGGAGGCCTTCAAGGTCACCCGCCCCCTCGACCTCGTGCTCGCCGAGGCCGTACTCGCCCGCAGGAGGGCCAACGATGGGTTCTGAGCTCCCGGTCATCCCCGTCGTCGGCATCGGCACTGACATCCACGCCTTCGAAGAGGGCCGCGAACTGTGGTGCGCCGGACTGAAGTGGGAGGGCGAGGGCCCCGGTCTCGCCGGGCACTCCGATGCCGACGTCGTCGCGCACGCCGCCTGCAACGCGCTGTTCTCCGCCGCCGGGCTCGGCGACCTCGGCGCCCACTTCGGCACAGGCCGCCCCGAGTGGTCCGGCGCCTCCGGGCTCACCCTGCTCACCGAGGCAGCCCGCATCGTGCGCGAGGCGGGTTTCACCATCGGCAACGTCGCCGTCCAGGTCATCGGCCCCCGGCCGAAGATCGGGAAGCGGCGCGAGGAGGCGCAGAAGGTGCTCTCCGACGCGGCCGGCGCCCCCGTCTCCGTCTCCGGCGCCACCACCGACGGCCTGGGTTTCCCCGGCCGCGGCGACGGCCTCGCGGCGATCGCCACGGCACTGGTCGTCAGGACGGGCTGAAATACCGCTCCGGGGGCGGATGTTGGCGCAGTATCGGGTACTCGTACACGCATCCCCCCAAGGAGTGAGGCTCCATGTCCGCCCAGCTGTCCGACGAGCTCAAGGCGTTGCTCGACACCCCCGTCTTCATCACGGTCGCCACCATCCAGCCCGACGGGAGCCCACAGGTGTCGCCTGTCTGGGTGAAGCGGGACGGGGACGACGTGCTGTTCTCCACGACCGTCGACCGGCGCAAGGAGAAGAACCTGCGCCGCGACCCCCGCGTCACCGTCGTCGTGCAGCCCGCCGACAGCCCCTACACGTACGCCGAGATCCGCGGCACCGCCGACCTCACCACCGAGGGCGGCCAGGAGCTCATCGACGAGCTGTCCCTCAAGTACACGGGCAAGAAGTACGCGGAGTTCAACCCCCGCTCCGCGGAAGACGCCGAGCGCGTCGTCGTGCGGATCACCCCCCGCAAGGTCGTCGGCCGGGTCTGAGCGGCGGCCTGACGCACGTCACAACGTCACGGTTGCGCCCCGTGTCCCCAAAAGGGGTCGCGGGGCACTGCCTCGGGCCCACTACCCTGGAGGGGTGACTATTCGCCTGCACGACACCAGCGCCCGGAAGATCCGTGACTTCGTCCCGCTGACACCGGGTTGTGTCTCGATCTACCTCTGTGGCGCGACCGTGCAGGCCGCTCCGCACATCGGGCACATCCGGTCCGGCCTCAACTTCGACATCATGCGCCGCTGGTTCACGTACCGCGGCTACGAAGTGACGTTCGTGCGGAACGTCACCGACATCGACGACAAGATCATCAAGAAGGCCGCCGAACAGGGCAGGCCCTGGTGGTCGATCGGGTACGAGAACGAGCGCGCGTTCAACGACGGCTACACCGCCCTCGGCTGCCTGCCGCCCACCTACGAGCCGCGCGCCACCGGTCATGTCACCGAGATGGTCGAGATGATGCGCGGCCTCATCGAGCGCGGCCACGCCTACGAGGCGGACGGGAACGTCTACTTCGACGTGCGCTCCTTCCCCGGCTACCTGGAGCTGTCGAACCAGGACCTCGACGAGCTGCGCCAGCCCTCCGGCGACGGCGAGACCGGCAAGCGCGACCCGCGCGACTTCGCCATGTGGAAGGCCGTCAAGCCCGGCGAGCCCAGCTGGGAGACCCCCTGGGGCCGCGGCCGGCCCGGCTGGCACCTGGAGTGCTCGGCGATGGCCCACAAGTACCTGGGCTCCGCCTTCGACATCCACGGCGGCGGCATCGACCTGATCTTCCCGCACCACGAGAACGAGATCGCCCAGGCCAAGGCCTTCGGCGACGAGTTCGCCAAGTACTGGGTGCACAACTCGTGGGTCACCATGAGCGGCGAGAAGATGTCGAAGTCCCTGGGCAACTCGGTCCTCGTGTCCGAGATGGTCAAGGAGTGGCGCCCGATCGTGCTGCGCTACTACCTCGGCACCCCGCACTACCGCTCGACCATCGAGTACAGCGAGGAGGCCCTGCGCGACGCCGAGTCCGCGTTCGCGCGGATCGAGGGCTTCGTGCAGCGCGTCACCGAGCTGGCCGGGGGCGTCGTCGCCCCCGCCGACGAGGTGCCGCCCGCCTTCGCCGAGGCGATGGACGACGACCTGGGCGTGCCGCAGGCGCTCGCGATCATCCACACCACCGTCCGCCAGGGCAACAGCGCCCTCGCCGCCGACGACAAGGAAGCCGCCGTCGCCCGCCTCGCCGAGGTACGCGCGATGCTCGGCGTCCTCGGCCTGGACCCGCTCGACCCGCACTGGGCCGGCGAGACCGAGCGCGGCGAGGCCGTGTTCAATAAAAACGTGCACGGCGCCGTCGACACCCTCGTACGGCTCGTCCTGGAGCAGCGCGAGTCCGCCCGCGCCCGCAAGGACTGGGCCACCGCCGACGCCATCCGCGACCGGCTCGGCCAGTCCGGGCTCGTCATCGAGGACAGCCCGAACGGCCCCCGCTGGACGCTCGGCCCGCGCTGACGACCTGCGCGAATGTGCCGCCCGGGCCTCCGGGCGGCACACTTCATATACGTACGCACATACGCATCACACAGACAGGTAGATCATGGCCGCGAACAACCGCCGCATGTCCGGCAAGAAGGGCGCGCAGGTCGGCAGTGGCGGCCAGCGACGCCGGGGACTCGAAGGCAAGGGTCCGACGCCGCCCGCCGAGATGCGCAAGGGACACAAGAAGAACCGCATCGCGGGCGCCAAGGCCAAGCAGGCCACCCGCCGCCCCGCGACGCTGAAGAGCCGCGGCGGCAAGGGCACGTCCGAGATGGTCGTCGGGCGCAACTCCGTCGTCGAGGCGCTGCGCGAGGGCGTGCCCGCCTCGATGCTCTACGTCCAGCAGTTCATCGACAACGACGAGCGGGTGCGCGAGGCGCTCCAGCTCGCCGGTGAGCGCGGCGGTATCCACCTGATGGAGGCCCCGCGCCCCGAGCTGGACCGCATGACCAACGGCCTCAACCACCAGGGCCTCGTCCTCCAGGTCCCGCCGTACGAGTACGCGCACCCGGAGGACCTCGCCGCCGCCGCGTACGACCAGGGCCAGGACCCGCTGATCGTCGCCCTGGACGGCGTCACCGACCCCCGCAACCTCGGCGCCGTCGTGCGTTCCGTCTCCGCGTTCGGCGGCCACGGCGTCGTCGTGCCCGAGCGGCGCGCGGCCGGCATGACCGCCGGTGCCTGGAAGACGTCCGCGGGCGCCGCGGCCCGTACGCCCGTCGCCCGCGCCACGAACCTGACGCGCGCTCTCGAGGGCTACAAGAAGGCCGGCATCGCCATCGTCGGTCTCGCGGCCGACGGCGAGCACACCGTCGGTGACCTCGAAGCCCTCGGCGGGCCCGTCGTCATCGTGGTCGGCAGCGAGGGCAAGGGCCTGTCCCGACTCGTCGGCGAGACCTGCGACTACCGCGTGCGGATCCCGATGCCGGGCGGCACCGAATCCCTCAACGCCGGTGTCGCGGCAGGCGTCGTCCTGTACGAGGCGGCCCGCCGCCGTTCCTGACCGGATGTCCGGGCCGCGATCTTGACGCGGTCCGGACATTTGCACGCGCTCGAGGCAGTGTCCTAAACACACATCACTCGGTTAGATGAGTGTGGACACCAGAACACCCCGCACACCTACGGGGGACCGCTCGCCCGGACTCGGCCCCGGATTCGATTCCGGATTCGACGACGGTCCCGCGCTGAGCATGGTGAAGGTGCCGTGCGATCCCGCGCAGGTCGTCGTCAATCACGCGAGTTTCCGCGTGCAGCTCCCCCGGGCGCAGCAGACGCAGTCCCCCCGCATCGCCCGGCACCTGGGCTCGCTGGACCAGACCGCTCGCATCCCCGTCGTCGGCGCAGCCGCCGCGCGCCGCCGCGCCCCCGTCGTCTGGAGCGGCCGGTCCGCGCCCGGCGACCCCGGGGCCACCGGTCTCCTCCAGGCGGCCCGCAGAGCAGGCGAAGGCACGCTGCCCCGGCACGGCTTCGAGGGCGGGGGCGGCCGCGCCACCCAGGTCATCCCGCGCATCGACCTCGACAGCGACCTCAGGGACGACGCCACGGGCGAACTGCCCACGGTCACCGCACAGGGCACCCGCCTCCTCCCGCAGATGCGGCAGTCCGGCAGCGCCTTCGAAGAGCCGTTGTACGTGGAACCCCCGTACGACGACGGCGAGTTCAGCGACGGCGAGTTCAGCGACGACGAGTTCGACGACCGGGCCGGGAGCAACGCGTCCCGGCGGCACGCTGCCGACCCGGTCCGGCACGCGTACTACCCCGGCCGCCGGATGAACCTCGGCGTCGTCCTCCTCCCGCTGCGCGTCTTCCTCGGCTTCATCTCCATGTACGCCGGCATGGGCAAGCTCTGCGACCCCGTCTACTTCGACGGCGGCGACCGCGGCTCCATGGTCAAGTGGCTCAACTCGCTGCACCCGTGGGCCCTCGCCGAACCCCTGCGCGACTTCGCACTCCAGCACCCCGTCGGCGCCGGGCTGTGCATCGCCTTCCTCCAGGTCGTCGTCGGTGTGCTCACCGTGCTCGGCCTCTGGCAGCGCGTCGCGGCCGTCTTCGGCGTACTGCTCTCGGCCGCACTCATCGTCACCGTCAGCTGGAAGACGGTGCCCGCCTACGACGCGCCCGACATCATCTACCTGGCCGCCTGGTCCCCGCTGATCATCGCGGGCGCGCCCGTCTACTCCATCGACGGACGCCTCGCGGGCGGCGCCTGGCGCCGGCTCGGCCCGCGCGCCGAACTGTGGGAACTGCGGCGGTACGTGCTGCGCCGCGGCACCGTCGTGACGACCGTCGCCGTCGGCCTGACTCTGCTCATCGGCTCACTGCTCGGCGGCGCCGTGCGCGACGCGGGCCGCGTCACAGCCCCGAGTCCCGGAGAGGCCCCGCGCAACGAACTGCCCGGCTCCCCGCTCCCGTCGGAGCCCCGCCGCAAGCAGCACCGCTCGCAGAGCCCTTCGGCGTCCAACGCCCCTACGCAGGGCGCCACTTCGGCGAAGCCGTCCGGCGCCGCGAGCTCACCGGGATCCGCCCCGGCTACAGGTACCGCCAGCGGCGTGGGCCAGCCCAGCCAGACGCAGGGCACCGGCCAGGCGCCCCCGCAGTCGGCCCCGCCGGCCCAGCAGCAGCCCCCGGCGTCCAGCAGCGGGCCCGCCTCCAGCGGCGGCACGGGCACGGGCGGCGGCACCGGCACGGGCGGCGGCACCGGCGGGTCGGGTGGTTCCGGCGGCGACGGGGACAAGCAGGGAGGCCTCCTCGGCGGAGTACTCGGCGGCTGACCACACCCCGTAGAAACCTGAACGGGCCCGCACACGCATTGTGTGCGGGCCCTTCCCGTATCGGGACATCAGGCCATCAGGACACAGGACATCGGGAACGGCGGGCTCAACGTCCCAGCGCGGCCAGCTCCTTGGCGGCCTCGGTGAGGTCCTTCGCCGTGTCGATGGCCCTCCAGTACGCGCCCTGCGGGATGGGGAAGCCGGCCAGGCGCTTCGCGCGGGCCAGGCGCGGGAACGTGGTGCGCTCGTGGTCACCGCGGTCCGGGAGCAGGCCCGTGAAGTCGGGGGAGAAGACGTAGACGCCCGCGTTGATCAGATACGGGGACGGCGGAGCCTCGACGAAGTCCGTGATGTGGCCGAACGCGTCGGTCTCCACGGCACCCCACGGGATGCGAGGGCGGGCCAGAGCAAGGGTGGCGGTGGCGTCGCGCTCGGCGTGGAAGTCCGCCATCTCGCGCAGCGAGAACCGGGTCCAGATGTCGCCGTTCGTCGCGTACCAGGGCCGGTCGGGATGCGGCAGGTGCGCGGCGGCGTACTTGAGGCCGCCGCCACGGCCGAGGGGTTCCTTCTCGACCACCGTGGTGACACGCAGCGGGAGTTCGGCGCCGTCGAGCCACTCCTGGAGCACCTCGGCGAGATGCCCGCAGGAGACGACCGCGTCCGTCACGCCCTCTTCGGCGAGCCAGGCAAGCTGATGGCCGATGATCGGGGTCCCGGTGCCGGGGATCTCGACCATCGGCTTGGGCCGGTCGTCGGTGTAGGGCCGCAGGCGCGAGCCCTGGCCGCCGGCCAGGACGACGGCCTGTGTGGGGTGGTGCTGGCTGTGCGGGTCCGGGGCCTGGGCGCTCGTCATGCCCGCACTGTACGTCGGCCCCTTCCCGGCCGGCCGTGAGGGCGTCAGCCGCGCGCTGCCGTGGCGACGCCCGTCGCGAACGCGGTGTCGCAGACGGGGCGGGCGAAGGACTGGGCGCGGGAGGGACCGTAGGCCTGCACGGCGGCGCGGCCCAGGGCGCGGGCGATGGAGACGCAGTGCTTGGCGAGGGACGGCCGCTCGTGCATCTCCTGCTGGAGGTGGGTGAGGGCGATACCGGGGTCCTTGTCCTGGAGTTCCAGCAGCAGCTTGTCGCGCAGGACGTCCTGGGGGGCGCGCGACGTGGCACGCGCGGAGACGTTCTGCGAGGAAGCGGTGAGGATCGAGTCCGGTGAACTGCCGGACCAGTTCACTCGGGTGACCGCGAGTGTGCCGGAGAGCACCAGCATCACCGGCAGGACGAGAGCGAGGGTGCGGCCTACGCGGCGGGCGGGGCCCCGGCCCCGGCGCGGCTTCTGGGTGTGGTTGGCGGAGTGCGTCACGCGAGTGAGCGTAGCGGTCGGTGATGATTTGGCGACATTTAGTCACTCGGTCGAGGGATGGGCAATCCCGTTTTGATTCACGCGTGTTGACGTACAAGGGTCGAAATGGCAGATGCGCGGGGGTATTTGTCGACAACGCTGCCTGAGTTCCGGGTGGGGGAACGGCCGGGAACGCGAGGAGCCCCGCACCGAAGTGCGGGGCTCCACTGCGCAGCAGGCGGGCTGTCAGTCGGTGAGGCGCTCACCGGTCGACGAGGAGAAGACGTGGGTCTCGCCCGGGCGGGGCACGACGTGGAGCTGGGTGCCCTTCTCGGGGACCTGGCGGCCGTTGACCCGGACGACGAGGTCCTTGGCCTCGCCACCGACCTGCGCGGTGCCGTAGACGTAGCCGTCGGCACCGAGTTCCTCGACGACGTTCACCGAGACGGCGAGGCCGGCCGGGGCGTCCGCGGTGTCCTTGGAAAGGGACTGCGCGGCCTCGCCGCCGCCCGCCTCGACTATGTCGAAGTGCTCCGGGCGGACACCGACCGTGACGGTGCGGTCGCCGGCGTCGGAGGCGGCCTTCAGCGCGTCGCGGTTCACCGGCACGACCGAGTTGCCGAACTTCACGCCACCGTCGGTGATCGGGACCTCGACCAGGTTCATGGCCGGGGAGCCGATGAAGCCGGCGACGAAGAGGTTGGCCGGGCGGTCGTACATGTTGCGCGGGGTGTCGACCTGCTGCAGCAGACCGTCCTTGAGGACCGCCACACGGTCACCCATCGTCATGGCCTCGACCTGGTCGTGGGTGACGTAGACGGTGGTGATGCCGAGGCGGCGCTGCAGCGACGCGATCTGCGTACGCGTGGACACACGGAGCTTGGCGTCGAGGTTCGACAGCGGCTCGTCCATGAGGAAGACCTGCGGCTCACGCACGATGGCGCGCCCCATGGCCACACGCTGGCGCTGACCGCCGGAGAGGGCCTTCGGCTTGCGGTCCAGGTACTCGGACAGGTCGAGGATCTTCGCGGCCTCTTCGACCTTCTGGCGGATCTCGGCCTTGTTCACGCCGGCGATCTTGAGGGCGAAGCCCATGTTGTCGGCGACCGACATGTGCGGGTAGAGCGCGTAGTTCTGGAACACCATGGCGATGTCCCGGTCCTTGGGCGGCAGGTGGGTCACGTCGCGGTCGCCGATGCGGATCGCTCCGCCGTTCACGTCCTCGAGACCCGCGAGCATGCGCAGGGAGGTCGACTTGCCGCAGCCGGACGGGCCGACGAGGACGAGGAACTCACCGTCCTCGATCTCGATCTCCAGGCCGTCGACGGCCGGCTTGGTGGAGCCCGGGTAGATCCGGGTCGCCTTGTCGAACGAAACAGTTGCCATGGCTGTTAAGCCCCCTTCACCGGCAGGAACGTGCCGGACGATCCGTTGTAAAGGTGGTGATCCAACGCGGGCGCTGCCGCAGTGGTGTAGTCCACACGGGTGAACTGTTTCTGGACGGTACCTGTCCGGTGTCGGGTCTGTCAGTAGCCGGAGCGAAGTGACCTTCGACGAAATTTTTTCGAGAAGTTCGAGGGTTCGGACTGGCTGGCAGGCAGAGCAACGCACTTTTGACCTCGCCCTCAGGCTTCCTGCTTCACTGCCCGTCGCCGACGGACACACGGGCTGCCCCGTCATCGCGCACGGACTCACACGAACTCCACAGGCATTCCGGCCGACGGCCCGTCGGTCCGTACTGCACCTGCCGCGCCACTTACGCGGCAGGCAAAGACCCCTCCGAGCGTGGCAGCTCCGACGCCTTGATCACCGCCGGCGCCGTACGACCCGGTGGCAAGGCGGACATCACCAGCCAGTACAGGCGCATCCCCTCATCCCGCAGATTCACCGCCGCATTCACATCGCGGTCATGGGCCGCGCCACACTCGGCGCATACCCAATCCCGCACCGAGAGTTCCACCTTCGGCCCCTTCACATGACAGGCCGAGCAACGCCGCGTGGAGGGGAAGAAACGGTCCACGATCACCAGCGTCCGGCCGTACCACTCGCACTTGTAACGCAACTGCCGCAACAGCTCACCCCACCCCGCGTCACGGATCGCCTCATTCAGCCGCGCCTTCCGCTTCCTGCCCGTGCCACGCGCCGGAATCAGGGTCACGATGGACAGGTCCTCCACAACGAGCACTTGGTTCTCGCGCACGAGGCGGGTTGTGAACTGGTCCAACATGTCCCTGCGCACATCACCGATGAGCGCGTAAAGGCGAGCGATCTGCCGCCTGGCCTTCTCCCTGTTCCGCGAACCCCGCACCTTCCGGTGCAGCTCACGCTGCAACCGCGCCAACCGCTCCCCATACCGCTTCAGCAGACGCGGGTGATCCAGCTTCGTTCCGTCATCAAGCGTGACCAACGAAGCGAGCCCCAGATCAAGCCCGACGGCCTTCGGCTCCCGAGAACCCGGCACGAACGCGGAGGACAGCTCCGCGACCCGCTCCTCCACCAGCACCGCCAGGAAATACCGCCCCGCCCGGTCCCGCGTCACCGACAACCGCACAGGAAGCACCCCCGCCGGAAGCGCGCGAGACCACCGCACATCGAGCGGACCCGACTGCTTGGCCAGCGTCACACGGCCCGTGCCCGGCCGATCCGGATCCTCCACCCAGCGAAAACCCGTCCGCACATACGTCGCCACATCCCGCGACCTGCGCTTCTTCTTCCCCTTCGGATACTTCGCCGTCCCCTTGAAGAACCGCGCATATGCCTGATCCAGATGCCGCAACGATTGCTGAAGCACCGTTGACGACACCTCCTGAAGCCACGCAGTGCCCGCGGCCTGCCGCCAGCCCGTCAACGCCCGGCACGTCTCCGCGAACCCCACATTCACCCGATACCGCTCCCAAGCGCCCGACCGCAGCGCCAGGCCCTCGTTGTAGACCCACCGGCAGGCGCCGAACGTCTTCTCCAGCTGCTCGGCCTGCTCCGTCGTCGGGTAGAAGCGGAAGCGGTAGACGCGCTGCTGAGTGCCGGGCTGCTTGGCGCGGCTCCTCATGCGGGTCGCTGGACGGTTCTGGTGCTTGACCCGATCGCCGATGCCGAGTGCCTCGCGCTTCACGCGTTTGGCCTCGACGCCGGTCAGCGCCACCGGCTGTCCATGCGCCGCCGAATCCCTCATGTGTCCCCCGGGTCCCGTTGTCCGATAGTCGGAACGGTGTGTCTGTTCGGTAAACGAACGAGTGCGTGGGTGGTTACGCGGGGATCGTGATCTCAGGCGTGGTGGGCAACTTCGTGGCTGGGGCAAACGGGGGCTGTGTAAGGTGGAGCAGCCTTCGCGTACGGTCGTTGTCGCACGCGATGCCCCCTTAGCTCAGTTCGGTTTAGAGCGCGTGATTTGTAATCTCGAGGTCGTCGGTTCGAATCCGACAGGGGGCTCTGTTGGGGCAAAGGCCCAGGTCACGGGTATGACCTGGGCCTTCGTCGTGCGTGGGGGGCTTGTCAGCCGCGGCCCGCCACCTTGTCCGCGGCTCGGGCCAGGCGGGAGGAGTCTGTCGTGTGCGTGGTGAGTTCGCGGTGGTCGGCCGCGTTGTAGGTGGCGTACATCCCGTGGACGCCCAGCCAGCGGAAGGGTTCCGGTTCCCACTTGCGGACCTTGTGGTTGACCCAGGGGAGGGTCGTGAGGTCGGTGGGGCCGGACTGGCCGGAGTCCTGCTGGACCAGGTCGCGCAGGGTGCGGGCGGCGAGGTTGGTGGTGGCGACGCCCGAGCCGACGTAGCCGCCCGCCCAGCCGAGGCCCGTCGCGCGGTCGAGGGTGACCGTGGCGCACCAGTCGCGGGGGACGCCGAGGACGCCGGACCAGGCGTGGGTCACGGCGACGCCTGCGAGCTGGGGGAAGAAGCGGGTGAGGAGGGCGTGCAGGGAGTCGATCGTCGCCTGCTGGGTGCGGCCGTCGTTGTCGGTCTTCGAGCCGTAGCGGTACGGGACGCCTCGGCCGCCGAGCGCGATGCGGCCGTCGGCGGTGCGCTGGGCGTACATGTAGGCGTGCGCCATGTCGCCGAGGGTCTCGCGGTTCTCCCAGCCGATGGAGTCCCATTGGGCCGGGGTGAGGGGCTCTGTGGCGATCATGGAGGAGTTCATGGGGAGCCAGGTGCGGCGCTGGCCCTTGAGGGACGCGGTGAAGCCCTCGGTGCAGCGCAGGATGTAGGGCGCGCGGACCGTGCCGTACGGGGTGACGGCGTGCTTGGGCTTGATCTCTGTGACGGGCGTCGACTCGTGGATTGTGACGCCGAGGGCTTCGACGGCCGCGGCCAGGCCCTTGAGGAGTTTGGCGGGGTGCAGGCGGGCGCCGTGCGGGGTCCAGGTCGAGCCGACGGCCCCGAAGACGCGGACGCGCTCGGCGGTCTCGCGGGCGCCGTGCAGGGTGCGGTCCTTCTCGCCGTACGCGAGCTCTGCCGCGTGGAAGGCCTTGAGGCGGGCCAACTGGGCTGGTGTGTAGGCGATTTCGAGTACGCCGCCTTGGTGGATGTCGGCGTCGATCTTCTCTTCGGCGGCCGTGCGGATCACCTCGGAGACCGTGTCGTTCATGGCTTCCTGGAGGCGGACGGCCGCGTCGTGGCCGTGCAGCTTCGCGTAGCGGTCGCGGCCGGCGATGCCGTTGTAGAGCCAGCCGCCGTTGCGGCCGGACGCGCCGTAGCCGCAGAACTTCTGCTCCAGGACGGTGATGCGGAGGAAGGGTGCGGCCTTCTTGAGGTAGTAGGCGGTCCACAGGCCTGTGTAGCCGCCGCCGACGATGACGATGTCGGCGGACGTGTCACCCGGCAGGGGTTCGCGGGCGGTGGGGATGCCGTCGTCCGCGTACCAGAACGATATGCCGCCGTTGATGGTGGCTTGGGTGCCGGGGGTGCCGTTCTTGCTGCTCATGGCCTCGGACGTTAGCGCTCCGGAGGGGGGTTCGGGCAGGGGGGACGGCGGTCTTCCTGGGTTTGGGGGTGGTCGCCCTGCGTCGCTGTCCGGTCCTGTCGCAGGAGCGTTTGGGGGGTCAGGGGCTCGCCCCGGTCGCGTGCCAGGGGGTGGCAGGCCAGGCCGATGAGGACCGAGACGAAGTGCCCCAGGTCGGTGAAGGTGCGGCCGGTGAGCAGCGGGCCGCCGTAGACGGTCAGGACGACGGCCAGATAGATGTAGCGCGAGGGCGGGGCGAGCCGGTAGGTGAGGACGCCGACGACGCCCGCGAGCGCGTAACTCACCCCTACATCAAGGGTGTCGGCCGATGAGGCGGGCGCGTGGCCCTCGCGGATCGCCCAGAGCAGCGCGCCTTCGCTGATCAGTGTCGCGAGGACGTGTGCCGCCCCCGCGACGGCCAGCCAGCGCCAGGTGTCGAGCCAGCGTTCGGCCTGCGCGTGGAACACCGTGTAGAGGACGGCGTACGGCCACCAGCTGCTGTCGTCGATCCAGAACAGGGAGGCGACGAACACGCGGACCGGGTTCGTCGACAGTTCGTGCAGGTTTGTGGAGCGCTGGCGCAGGAACTCGTGCTCGAAGTGGGGGTCCATGTGGTGCATGGCGACTGTGGTGAGGAACAGGGCGGCCAGCCAGAGGTAGGTGCCGGGGGCGTGCCGTACGTACGACCACACGGCGAGGAGGAATCGGCGCATGGACTGCATTGAGGCACGCACGTAGGGTCGTTCGGGTGATCGACATTCCGGACGGCCTGGTCGAGTCCCAGTACACCTACGCGGGTGACCCCGGTCGCGCCTTCATCGCGGGGCTTCCCGCGCGCGTGGAGGAGTTCGTCGAACGCTGGGATCTGCGCGTCGACGGGCCCGCGATGCACGGCATGGCGGCCCTGGTCCTGCCCGTGGTGCGGGGCGACGGGACGCCTGCCGCGGTCAAGTTCCAGATCCTCGACGAGGAGACCGGGGGCGAGCCGGTCGCGCTGCGCGTCTGGGGTGGCGACGGCGCCGTCCGGCTGCTCGACCACGACGACGCCACCGGCACGATGCTCCTCGAACGGCTCGACTCCGGGCGGATGCTGGACTGCGTGGAGGATTCCCGTGAGGCTGTCCTCGTCATCGCCGAGCTGCTTGCCCGGCTCACGTCCGGGCCCGCCCCGGAAGGGATGCGGCGGCTGGCCGACATTGCGGCGGACATGCTCGCCCGGGTGCCTTCGGCGCTCGCGGCCGTGGCCGGTCCGGGTGACCGTGCGCTGCTCGCGGACTGCGCGGCGGCTGTGCGCGAGGTCGCCGGCGAGGCGGGCGACCGGCTGCTGCACTGGGATCTGCACTTCGAGAACGTGCTGGCCGCTGGGCGGGAGCCGTGGCTCGCCATCGACCCGAAGCCGCTCGCGGGTGATCCGGGCTTCGACCTGAAGCCCGCCATCGACAATCGCTTCGACGCGGACGAGGTGGTGTGGCGGTTCGACGCGATGAGCGGGGTGCTCGGGCTCGACCGGGAGCGGGCGCGCGCCTGGACTCTGGGGCGGGTGCTTCAGGACTCCCTGTGGGAGATCGAGGACGGGCGGCCCCTGGCGCCGGACCATATGGAGACGGCTCGGAGGCTGCTCGGGCGGTGAGCGGGGCTGTGAGGGGCGGGCCGCGGTGACTGGTGATCCGGCTGGTCCGGGCGGTCTCGCGGTGACTGGTGATCCGGCTGGTCCGGGCGGTCTCGCGGTGACTGGTGATCCGCCCCGTCCGGGCCGTCTCGCGGTGACTGGTTAGCCTGCCGTCATGATTCGTACCGCCACGTCCGCCGATGTCCCCGTCATCCATGCCCTGGTCCGTGAACTCGCCGACTACGAGGAGGCGCTGCACGAGGCGCGGGCCACCGAGGAGCAGCTGCGCGAGGCGCTGTTCGGGGAGCGGCCCGCCGCGTTCGCCCACATCGCCGAGGACGACACGACGGGTGAGCCTGTGGGCTTCTGCCTGTGGTTTCTGAACTTCTCCACGTGGCGCGGCGTGCACGGGATCTATCTGGAGGATCTGTACGTACGGCCCGAGGCGCGTGGCGGCGGCCACGGCAAGGCGCTGCTGACCGAACTTGCGCGGATCTGCGTCGAGCGCGGGTACGCGCGTCTGGAGTGGTCGGTCCTCAACTGGAACGAGCCGTCGATCGACTTCTACAAGGCGCTCGGCGCGGCGCCGCAGGACGAGTGGACGGTGTACCGGTTGACGGACGGGGCGCTGGCGCGGCTCGGGTCGTAGCGCGTGCCTCGCCGGGGCCGGCCGGCGCGGCGCGTCCTTGGGCCTGGGCTGCGGGTCACGGGATCAGGACCACCTTGCCGATCGTGGCGCGGTTCTCCAGGGCGCGGTGGGCCGCGGCTGCTTCGGCGAGCGGGAAGCGGGTCACCGCGGGACGCAGGCGGCCGGCCTCGGCCTCTTTGAGGGCGGCGAGTTCCAGCGTGCGGATGGGGTTGTCGCCGCCCGCGCGCCGCATCATCGGCGGGCCGAGCACCTGTTCCTGGGTGATGCCGCGCCGGGTGAGTTCGTCCTCGGAGAAGGTGAGGGGCTCGCCGTCGTGCAGGCCCTTGCCGGACCAGCCGAAGACGACGTGGACGCCGCCGGGGCCGAGCAGGTCGACGGCGGCCAGGCCTGCGTCGCCGCCCACCCCGTCGAAGACGACGGTCGCGGTGCGGCCGCTGAGGAACCAGCGGACCTGTTCGGGCCAGTCGGGGGCGGTGTAGTCGACGGCCAGGTCGGCGCCGTTCGCGCGGACGCGGGTCACCTTCTCGGGGCCGCCCGCGAGGCCGACGACGGTGGCGCCCGCGTGCTTCGCGTACTGGACGAGCAGGGTGCCGATGCCGCCGGCCGCGGCCGGGATCACGGCCACCGACGCGGGGCCGAGCGGCGCGAACTGCAGGATCCCCATCGTCGTACGGCCTGTGCCGATCAGGGCGACGGCCTCGGCGAAGTCCAGGCCCGGCGGGAGTTCGTGCAGGCGGACCGCGTCGATGACGGCGAGTTCGGCATAGCCGCCCCCAGAGCTTGAAGAGCCTGGGGGGACCCCCAGGGCGAATCCGAGGTGGCCGACGACGTGCTTGCCGAGCCAGGAGGCGTCGGTGCCCTCGCCGAGCGACTCGACGGTGCCGGCGACCTCGCGGCCGGGGACGGTGGGCAGTGCGGGCGGCTCGGGCGCGGGGCCCTTCATGCCCTCGCGCAGGGCGGTGTCCAGGAGGTGCACGCCGGCCGCGGCCACGGCGATCCGGACCTGGCCGGGGCCGGGCAGGGGGTCGTCGGTCTTCTCGTAGGTGAGGTTCTCGGCGGGGCCGAAGGCGTGCAGTCGTACGGCGTGCATGGTGGGCTCCCTGGGGCGTATGGCCTCTTGCTGGGCCGGGTGTGCACCACCTTTCAACCTCAAGCTCACTTGAGGTCAAGCGCAAGGGCCAGGCCGCGCGCAGACCCGGGCGGGACGCGGTGAGCGCGAGCATGGTCGCCTCGATGGCGCTGTTGAACGACACCTCGGAGAGCACGCCGGGCGCCGCGACCTGGTCACCCGCCGGATAGACGCCGTCCCCGCGGTCGATCGCGGGCCGGTCCCGCCAGGTCGTGCCGGGCAGGTCGACCGCCGCCGATGACGGTGAGGTCGGGCTTGGTCGTTGCCATACCGCTCTTCCCTTCGGGCTGCCTTTTCTGTACGACGGCTGCGAGTGGCGGAATATGACATGGGCGGGGGGAGAGGCGGCGGTCACCGATTGTCAGTGGCGGCGGGCAGCATGGGGGCATGGCGGAGAAACGAGTGGTGCGGTCGGCGAAGTCGTCGTCGGCGAAACCGGCGGCGGTGAAGAAGGCGCGGCGGCCCGAGGTGCGGCTGCCCCCGCTGGCGCCCTGGACCGGCGGTGAGCTCGAGCCGGACGGGGACTACGACGGGGTGGAGTTCACGGCGGCCGACTTCACCGGGCAGGACGGCGGGGGCGCCCGCTTCATGGACTGCGCGCTCGAAGGGTGCGGGCTCGACGAGACGCGGCTGACCCGCGCCCGGATCCTCGATTCCACGCTGACGGGGATACGGGGTGTGGGCACGGACCTCGCGGAGGCGACGCTGCGGGACGTCGAGGTGGTGGACGCGCGCCTCGGCGGGGTCCAGCTGCACGGGAGCGTGCTGGAGCGGGTCGTGGTGCGCGGCGGGAAGATCGAGTACCTGAATCTGCGCAAGGCGCGCCTGAAGGATGTCGTCTTCGACGGGTGCGTGCTGGTGGAGCCGGACTTCGGGGGCGCGCGTCTGGACCGGGTCGAGTTCCAGGGCTGTGTCGTGCGGGGTGCGGACTTCACGGGCGCTGTGATGGCTGACGTGGATCTGCGGGGCGTGACAGAGCTGGGGATCGCCCGCGGGGTGGACCGGCTGGCGGGGGCGGTCATCAGCCCGGCCCAGCTCTTCGACCTGGCACCGGCGTTCGCGGCGCAGATCGGGGTGCGGGTGGAGTAGCCGGGGGCTTGTGTGCGTTTTTGGGGCTAGCGCTCGTCCGGGATGCGGGGGAAGCGGGCCTGCAGGTCCCAGATCACCGGGTTGTCCGCCAGGTCCTCGTGCATGTCGGTGAGGTCGGCGATCAGGTCGTGCAGGAAGTCGCGGGCCTCGCGGCGCAGCGCGGTGTGGGAGAACGTCAGGGGCGGCTCGTCGGCCTCCATCCAGTCGGCCTCGATGTCGACCCATCCGAAGCGGCGCTCGAAGAGCATCCGGTCCGTCGACTCGGTGAAGTCGAGCTCGGCGTACTGCGGCCTGGACGCGCGGCTGCCGCGCGGGTCGCGGTCCAGCTGCTCGACGATGTCGCACAGCGCCCACGCGAAGTCCAGCACCGGCACCCATCCCCAGGCTGTGGACAGCTCCCGGTCGGCCTTGGTGTCGGCGAGGTAGACGTCGCCGGCGAACAGGTCGTGCCGCAGCGCGTGGACGTCCGCGCGACGGAAGTCCGTCTGCGGAGGGTCGGGGAAGCGACGGGAGAGGGCGTAGCCGATGTCGAGCACGTAAGTGATGGTGCCACGGGTGGGAGGGTGCCGGTCACGGGCGGGAGAGCGCCGGTCACGGGCGGGAGGGGGCGCCCGCCCGCCGGCAGGCGCCTCCACGGCGTTCGCCCCTACGATCGCTTTGTGCCCCGTAGCCCACGAAGTGCCGCCGCCCCCGCGCTCGCCCTCGTCCTGGCCCTCGGCGCCTGTTCCGCCGCCGGGATGCACGGCACGCCCGGCGCCGCGGGTGTGCGGGACCCGTACTTTCCGAAGCTGGGCAACGGCGGCTACGACGCCATGCACTACAACCTCACCCTCGATACCGACCGGCACCGGCTGACCGGCACAGCCGACATCACCGCGAAGGCCACCCAGGACCTCAGCGCGTTCCATCTCGACCTCAAGGGCCTCACGGTCGACGGCGTTACCGTCGACGGTCAGAGGGCCCGTTTCGAGCGGGCCGGGCACGAGCTGACGATCCGTCCGGCCGAGACGCTGCGGAAGGGCTCCGCGTTCCGCACGGTCGTGCGGTACTCCGGGAAGCCCGTGACCATCACCGACCCGGACGGCTCCGAGGAGGGCTGGCTCCCCACGCAGGACGGGGCCCTGGCGCTCGGCGAGCCGACGGGGTCCATGGCCTGGTTCCCCGGGAACAACCACCCCTCCGACAAGGCGACGTACGACCTCCACATCACCGTCCCCAAGGGCCTGAAGGCCGTATCCAACGGGGAGTTGACGAAGGAGCGGACGAGCGGCGGGCGGACGACGTTCGACTGGCATGTCCCGCAGCCCATGGCCAGCTATCTCGCGATGCTGGCGATCGGGAAGTTCGAGACCAAGGCCTACAAGACGCCCGACGGGCTGCCCGTGTACACCGCCGTGGACCCGGCCGAGGCGGCCGCGAGCGCCAAGGTCCTGGCCAGGATCCCGGCCGTCATGGCGTGGGAGTCCAAGACCTTCGGCCCCTACCCCTTCTCCTCCACCGGCGCCGTCGTCGACCGGCACGGTGACGCCGGGTACGCGCTGGAGACCCAGAACAGGCCCGTCTTCCCCGGCACCCCCCCTCTTTCCACGCTCGTCCACGAGATGGCCCACGAGTGGTACGGGGACTCCGTCACGCCGGAGTCATGGCGCGACATGTGGCTCAACGAGGGCTTCGCGACCTACGCCGAATGGCTCTGGCGGGAGCAGCACGGCGGCGACAGCGCGCAGAAGACGTTCGACGACTACTACGCGAAGGGCAGCGGCAACCCGATCTGGGCCTTCCCGCCCGCCAAGCCGTCGGGCGCCGCGCACATCTCGGCTCCGCCCGTGTACGAGCGCGGCGCGATGGTGCTGCACAAGATCCGCGAGGCGGTCGGGGACGCCAAGTTCTTCGAGCTGCTCAAGAGCTGGCCCGCCGCGCACCGTTACGGCAACGCGGACACCGCCGACTTCACCGGGTACGTGGAGAAGCAGAACCCGGGCAAGGATCTGCAGCCGGTCTGGGACGACTGGCTGTACGGAAAGGGAAAGCCGGACCACCCGTAGTCCGGATGGCCCGGCCGAACTTTCCTGCGGTGAGGGCTACTTGACGTTCACCGCGGTCCAGGTCGCCGCGACGGCCTGCTGTTCGGCGCTGTTCGCGCCGTACAGGTCGCCCGCCGCCTGGAGTGTGGCGGTGCGGGCGGCCGCGTAGTCCGTCGTCGACGTCATGTACGTCGAGAGGGCCTTGTACCAGATCTGTTCGGCCTTGGCCCGGCCGATGCCTGGGAGCGAAGAGCCGTCGGAGGTCGGGGAGTTGTACGTGACTCCGTTGATGGTCTTCGTGCCGCTGCCCTCGCTCAGGAGGTAGAAGAAGTGGTTGGCGACGCCCGACGAGTAGTGCACGTCGAGGCGGCCGACCGTCTTGGACCAGTAGTCGGCGGAGCCGCCGTCCTTGCTGGGTTTGTCCATGTAGCGCAGCGGGGTGCCGTTGCCGTTGATGTCGATCTTCTCGCCGATGAGGTAGTCGCCGACGTCGCTGCTGTTGTTCGCGAAGAACTCCACCGACGTGCCGAAGATGTCGGAGGTGGCCTCGTTCAGGCCGCCCGACTCACGGCTGTAGTTGAGCTTCGCGGTGGCCGCGGTCAGGCCGTGGCTCATCTCGTGGCCGGCCACGTCCAGCGAGGTGAGCGGATGCTGGTTGTTCGAGCCGTCGCCGTACGTCATGCAGAAGCAGGAGTCCGACCAGAAGGCGTTGACGTAGGCGTTGCCGTAGTGGACGCGGGAGTACGCGGCCTTGCCGTCGCCCGCGATGCCGTTCCGGTTGAACGCGCTCTTGTAGTAGTCCCACGTCTCAGCCGCGCCGTACGCGGCGTCGACCGCGGCGGTCTGCCGGTTCGTCACCGTCCCGTCGCCCCACTGGTCGTCGGCGTCGTGGAAGAGCGTGCCCGTGCCGGTGGTCCCGCCGTTCAGGTCGTACGTCTTGTGGCCGCCGCGCCCGCCGTCGGTGAGGTCGAACCCGCCGCCGGCCGATGCGGTGCTGCCGACCGTGACGGTGCCGCTGTACTCGCTGGTGCCGGTGCCGTTCTCGATGCCCTCGTACGAGTACAGCTTCTTGCCGGTGGCGGCGTCGGTGACGACGTGCAGCTCGCTCGGTGTCCCGTCGGCCTGGGTGCCGGTCACGACCGTCTCGTACGCGAGGACCGGCGTGCCGGTGGCGGCCCAGACGACCTTGCGGACGTTCTTCGCGGCGGCGCTCTTGGTGTCCGAGGCGGCGAGGGCCGACTTCCTGGCGGCGGCGGGAGCGAGGGAGGCGTCCGTCGACGCCACGGATATCGCCCCCTTGTGCGCCTTGGAGACGCCCTTGAGGTCGCCGTTCTTCGCGGTGTGCGTGACGAGGTCGCCGCCGAGCACGGGCAGGCCGTCGTAGGTGCGCTCGTAGCGGGTGTGGGTCGTGCCGTTCGCGTCCCTGACGACGTCGCGGGCGACGAGCTTCTCCCCGCTGCCGAGCCCGAGTTGGCGGGCGGCCGCCGGGGCATCGGCCTGTGCGTCCTTGAGGGCCGTGGCCCGCTGGGAGGCGCTGAGCGGCAGGGCGGTGGCCCCGGCGGTGCGGTCGCTTGCGCTGCGGCCGGCGGCGGTCGCCGCGGTGCCGCTCTGCAGAGCCAGGACGACCATCGCGGCCGACGCCGCGAGCGCGGTGGCCCGTGCGGCAGTCCTGCGGCCGGCGGTACGGGGAGCGGGGGAGCGGTGTGTCACTCGGACTCCTTCTGTGTCCAACGACCCGTGGGTGGTGACCCGTCGGGGTGGGGGGCGCGGGGAGAGAGTGACACCGGGCGCGTCGTATTTGACAGAGCGCCGTCAAAGATTTGCCAGTTCGTGTCCGAATGCGGGTGGTGACTGTCCGTTATTTGCCGCTTGGCAGGGAAGTGCCGGTCGGGAGGGTGCTCGCTGAGCGCACACAGAAGGGCCCCGGCCGGATATCCCCCGGCCGGGGCCCTTCTACTGCCTTGCTGCGGACGTCAGATGGTCATGCCGTCACGCCGTCACGCCGTCACGCCGTCACGCCTCCTGCGTCCCACGCGAGAGCGTCCGAGGCCGGACGCTCAGTCAGCCGTTGACCT
The DNA here is from genome assembly GCF_055760475.1 of Streptomyces sp. DS1-CR2. Classification (NCBI taxonomy): domain Bacteria; kingdom Bacillati; phylum Actinomycetota; class Actinomycetes; order Kitasatosporales; family Streptomycetaceae; genus Streptomyces; species Streptomyces sp. DS1-CR2. The sequence goes on along the minus strand of NZ_CM147085.1, from coordinate 4,201,952 downwards.
CAGACGTTCACGCCGAAGTCCTGCGCGATGCCGACGAGGCCCGACGCGTAACCCTGGCCCACCGCGCGGAACTTCCACTCCGCGCCGTTGCGGTACAGCTCGCCGAAGACCATGGCGGTCTCGGTGGCGGCGTCCTCGGAGAGGTCGTAGCGGGCGATCTCGGTGCCGCCGGCCTGGTTGACGATGCGGATGAACGCGTTGCGCACCTGGCCGAAGTTCTGCGAGCGGTTCTCGGCGTCGTAGATCGAGACCGGGAAGACGATCTTGTCGATGTCGGCCGGGAGGCCCGCCAGGTTGACGTTGATCTGCTCGTCGTCGCCCTCGCCCTGCCCCGTGACGTTGTCACCGGTGTGGACGATGGTCTGGTCCGGCGTCGCCTTGTTGTTGAAGAAGACGAAGTGGCCGTCCGAGTAGACCTTGCCCTGCGGGTTCACCGCGATCGCGGAGGCGTCGAGGTCGAAGTCGGTGCCGGTGGTGGTGCGGACGTCCCAGCCGAGGCCCACGGTGACGGCGGTCAGGCCCGGAGCCTCCTTGGTGAGCGAGACGTTGCCACCCTTGGACAGGCTTACTGCCATTGTTGGGAGTCCTTCCCTCGTTAGTGATGCGTGCGCTTCGTAGACGAAGCTACTCGTACCCCTATGAACGCCAAGGGGGGATCCAGGGTTCCAGGTGTCTTTACTTTCTTTACCCGCTTTCCCCGGGATGGGTGTGCCGCTCCACCCTGGGTGGGTGTGCCGCCGGGAAAAGGGGGTGACGCGGTGCGTGTCCAGGCGCGACCATGGAACCCATGTCCGGTCCTTACGTCATCCGCGGCTCGGTGGTCCTTCCGGAGGCCGAGCTCCTCTGGCGATTCTCGCGTTCGTCCGGGCCGGGCGGCCAGCATGTGAACACCAGCGACTCCCAGGTCGAGCTCCGGTTCGACCTCGCCAGGACCGAGGCGCTTCCCGAGGTGTGGAAGGCGCGGGCCCTGGAGCGGCTCGCCTCCCGGCTCGTCGACGGCGTCATCTCCGTACGGTCCTCGGAGCACCGCTCCCAGTGGCGCAACCGTGAGACCGCCGCCGTACGCCTCACGTCCCTCCTCGCGGAGGCCACCGCCCCGCCGCCCAAGCCGCGCCGCGCGACCCGCATCCCCCGGGGGATCAACGAGCGCCGCCTGCGCAACAAGAAGGCACGGTCGGACACGAAACGGGGTCGGTCGGGGCGCGGCTGGGACTGAACGGCCTCAGAAGGTCCGGGCGTCGTGCGTCAGCCCAACTGCCGGTACTTCCCCTTGAAGTAGGCCAGCGGTCCGCCCTCGCCGCTGGGCAGCGACGCCGTGAGCACCCGGCCGATCACCAGCGTGTGGTCCCCGGCCGGCACCCGCTGCTCCGTGCGGCACTCGAGCGTCGCGAGTGCGCCGCCCATCAGGGGCGCGCCGGACACCTCGCCGCGTACGTGCGGGATGTCCGCGAAGAGCAGGCGGTCGCTGATGCGGCCCTTCATCGCGAAGCGGCCCGCGATGTGGCGCTGGTTCTCGGAGAGTACGGACACCGCCCACAGGGGCTGTTCGTCGAGCAGGTCGTCCATGCGGGAGCCGTTGCGCAGGCTGACGAGGACGAGCGGCGGGTCGAGGGAGACCGACAGGAACGCCGTGGCCGTCATGCCGACGTCCTCGCCCAGGGGAGCCGACGGGTCGTCCGGGTCGAGCGGCACCTCGCGCGCGGTCACCAGGACCACGCCCGCGGCCAGTCGGGACATGGCGGCGCGGAACTCGTCGTTGCTCACCCCCTCAGCATGCCCGGCCGAGGCGGGCGCGGGGACGAAAGCGCCAGTGGGGGATGTGGCGGTCGTGGGGGTCGTGCGGGCGGTGGGGGAGAGCGGGGAATTCTTCAGCGGCGGGGGAGTCTTCAGCACGTCTCGACGCTAGCTTCGGTGCCGTGCCCGCCACATCGGGCCTTGGGCCGAGGCCGGTCCTAGGACCTGTGGTGGATCTCGTCCGGATATGGAGGTGTTCGAGGGTGTTGTTCGTTCAGGAAGTGCAGGGGGCGTGCGCCGGAGTGCCCCTCAACCCTTCACCTCCTCCTGTGACTTGAGTCACAGGAGCCATATTTTGTTGACCCTGTGTACCGGGTGGACAGCTCGCTGTGATTCAGTGGCGGAGACACTGCAACAAGAGCGTGCATACGCACGTGCGGAATCGGCGATCAGAATTCTGGAGTGCTGTCGAGGTCTCGGGGAGAGCTGAGCATGGAGACCGAGTCGGAGCCGTACGTCCGTCTTGCGACCCTGCGGCAGCTTCACCAGGTGATGGCGGACATGAACACCGCCCGCAGCCTGGCCGACACCCTGCAGACGGTCTCCGACGGAGTGGTGAACGGCCTCGGATTCGAGCTGGCCTGCGTCAATCTCGTACGCCCCGACGGTGACCTCGTCGTCGCCGCCTTCTCCGGCGACTCCTCCGCCGAAGCCCTCATCACCGGCCGGGTCGGCTCCCGCGCCTCCTGGGACCGCCGCCTGTCCATGGGCGAGGCCTGGGGCGACCTGCGGTTCATCCCGCACACCGAGGGCTGGGTCCTCGACGAGGACGACGTACCGCAGTGGTTCACCGACGGGCCGACGCCCCGCTTCGAGGACGAGTGGCACCCCGCGGACCGCCTCTTCGCCCCGATGTACGCCACCGGGAGCTCCGGCGGCGAACTCCTCGGCGTGATCTCCGCCGACCGCCCGCGCAACGGCAGGCATCCCGGCGCCTGGGGCCGCGAGGCCCTGCAGATGTACGCCTTCCAGGCCGCCATCGCCATCAGCAATGCACGGCTGCGCGCCAACATGCAGCGCGCCCTCGTCCGGCTCGAACGCGAACAGCAGGCCCTGCGCGCCAGCGAGGAGTCCTTCCGCCAGGCCTTCGAGTACGCCCCCAGCGGCATGGCCATCGCCGAGATGGGCGGCGACCAGCACGGGCGGCTCCTGCGCACGAACGACGCCCTGTGCCGGCTGCTCGGCCGCCCGGCGTCCGCCATGCGCCGCTACTCGTTCTCCGACCTCGTCCACCCCGAGGACATCGGCACGCTGCTGCGCACCTCCGCCGAGGGCGGCCGCGCCGAGCTGCGCCTCGGACGGCGCGACGGCACCTATGTGTGGGTGTCCCTGCGGAACTCGGTGGTGGCCGACGCCGCCGACGGGCCGCGCTTCCTGCTCACCCACGTAGAGGACATCGAGGAGCGCAAGCGCCGCGAGCTGCACCTCGCGCACCGCGCGTCCCACGACTCCCTCACCGGCCTGCCGAACTCGGCGGAGCTGCGCTCCCGCCTCTCGGCCCGCCTGTGCCGCCGCCCCCAGCTGCCCGAGCCGAGCGCCGTGGACTCCCTGGACGCGGCGTACGGGGACCGCACCGGCGGCTCGTACGACACGAACGGGCACGGATTCGACTTCGCGGGGGCCGCCGCTGCCGCCGCGGCCGGACAGCAGAACGGCACGTCCGGGTCCTCCGGCGGGATCTACGACGACTATGGCTTCGATCACCACGTCCACATCGTCGCGCCCGAGGGGGAGACCGACGACGGCAGGAAGGGCCTGGCAGTCCTCTTCTGCGACCTGGACGGCTTCAAGTCGATCAACGACCGGTTCGGGCACCACACCGGGGACGCCGTTCTGATCGAGGTCGCACGGCGTCTGACCAGCGGTGTCCGTGACGGGGACACCGTCGCGAGGCTCGGTGGCGACGAGTTCGTCGTGCTCGCCGACGGGCTCGGCCGGGCCGACGCAGAGGACCTCGCCGTCCGTCTGCGGAACGCGATCATTCCGCCCATCCGGGTTGACGGAAGAGCGGTTCGCGTGGGCGCGAGTTTCGGCATCGGCTGGGCCCACTGCGGGATGACGGCCGACGAGGTGTTGAAATCTGCTGACCAGCGGATGTACATCGAGAAACGGTCGCGTGCCAAGCAGCACCGACGGGCCGGATGATCTCCTTCCGCCGGTATCGGTGAGGTCAACGCCACCGCTTCGGACCCCTCCCACCGGGTACGCTCGCCGGGTAAGCGATACGTAGGGAGTGATCAGGGATGGCGCCCGCTGACAACGGCGAGGGCACGCCCGGGGACGACGATCCGTTCGGCTATCTGTACGCCGACGGTCAGGCCGCCGGGGCGACACCGCCCAGCGGGGGCGGCGGCTACGGCTACCCGGGTCCCCGGTCCTACCACCAGGTCCGGCCGGTCGGTGAGCGCCAGTACGGGCAGCAGCCGCAGCAGGCGCCTACCGCCGCGTACGGGCAGGCCCCCCCGCAGCAGCAGCCCCAGGCCTACGGCCGGCCGAACGCGCACTACTCGGCCCCCGAGACGCTGCCCGGTGGCGCGCCGACCACGGTGACGCCCACGCAGCACGGCGGCGGTGGCGGCCGGGGCCGCGGGCCCAACACCAAGGGCCTCCTGATCGGCGCGCTCGCCGTCGTGGCGGCCGTGGTCATCGGCATCGGCGTCGCGGTTCTTGGCGGCGACTCGGACGACGACGCGAAGGGCGACGCGGGCGGGCAGCCGTCCGGCGGCTCCCAGTCGGTCCAGCCGAGCGAGAGGGCCTCCAAGAAGCCCGACAAGCCGGTCGACCTCCCGAAGACGGACGCCAAGGCGCTGAAGCTCGAGGGCGGCACGGCCACCGCATCGGACGTCAAGGGCGCCAAGGCCGACGGCGGCACGTATGTGGCGGGCTTCAACCAGGTGGGCGCCAAGCTCACCTGGACGGTCAACGGCATCCCGAAGGACGGCGCGTACAGCCTGCGCGTCAACTACGGCGTGCCCGGCAAGGACGCCAACGCGACCATCACGGTCAACGGCAAGGCCCAGACCCGCCCGCTCAACATGGGGAACTTCTCCTACGCCAAGGAAGGCGACTGGGAGAAGGGCTGGTCCAACACCTGGTCCGTCGTCCAGCTCAGCAAGGGCACGAACGCGATCACGATCTCGTGCGAGCAGGGCAACCAGTGCGACGCCAACTTCGACCAGATGTGGCTCGTCAAGGGCACCAACGGCTGAGCGACACAGCCGGCGACACAGACGTGCCGACAGCGGCCTGGGGCGTGCCCTAGGCCGCTGTCGTCGTCTGTTGGGTCACCGCGACCCGCCCCAGCAGTTCCTCGTACGCCGCGCGGTCGAACTCCCCTGCCACCGGGGCCAGTACCGTCGCCGCGGACAGGGCGACCGCGCGGGCCAGGCGGTCCGGCCACGGCAGGTCTTCCACGTAGCCCGAGAGCAGGCCCGCGACCGCCGAGTCGCCGGCGCCCGTCGGGTTGCCCTTCACGCGGTCCGGGGCCGGGGCGCGCCAGCTGCCGTCCGGGGTGACCGCGAGGAGGCCCTCCGGGCCGAGTGAGGCGACCACGGAGCGCGCGCCGCGGCGGCGGGCGTCGCGGGTGGCGCGCAGCGGCTCGTGGGAGCCGGTGAGCTCGGCGAGCTCGTCGGAGTTCGGCTTGATGACGTCGGGGCGGGCCGCGAGCCCCCGGCGCAGGGGTTCCCCGGACGAGTCGAGCAGCACGGGCACGGACGCGGCGCGTGCCGCGCGGACCAGCTGGGCGTACGCGCCGACCGGAACGCCCGGCGGGAGGCTGCCGCACAGGGCCACCGCGGACGCGGAGCCGAGGACTTCCTCGTAGGCCTCGGTGAACGCGGACCACTCGGCCGGGGCGACGAGCGGGCCCGGCTCGTTGAGCTGGGTCGTGTCGCCCGTCGTGGCGTCGGCGACGGCGATGGTGCGTCGGGTGGCGCCCGAGACCGGGACGAGCGCGTCCCGGATGCCGGGGGAGTCCAGGAGCTGTTCCCTGAGGGCGCGGCCGGTGCCGCCGCCCGCGAAACCGGTGACGGTCACGTCGTGGCCGAGCGCGGCGAGCACGCGCGCGACGTTGAGGCCCTTGCCGCCGGGGCGTTCGGTGACCTTGGTGACGCGGTGCGACGCGTGCGGGTGCAGCGCCGGCACGTCGTACGTGATGTCGAGCGCGGCGTTCAGTGTGACCGTGAGGATCACGAGACCCCAGCCCACCCCTCAGTTCGGGACTACCTTCAGTAACGCGGCCTGATCATGCCAAAGACCGGGCGGCAGGCCCAGACCTCACGCGAGCTGGGGTTCCACGATCCACCGGCCCTTGCGCATGACGCCCTTGAGGTCGAAGTCCTGGTCCAGGACGACGAGGTCGGCGTCCTTGCCGGGCTCCAGCGAGCCCACCCTGTCGTCCACGCCGAGCAGGCGGGCCGGGTTGGCGGAGATCGCACGGACGATGTCCTCGACGGGCAGTTTGTCGATGGTGGCGGCGCGCTTGAACGCGCGGTCCAGGGTGAGGGTCGAACCGGCGATGGAGTTGCCCTCGACGAGCCGCGCGACGCTGTCCTTCACCTCGACCTCCAGGGTGCCGAGCATGTAGCGGCCGTCGCCGAAGCCCGCCGCGTCCATGGCGTCGGTGATGAACGCGACGCGCCCGCTGCCCACATGATGGAACGCCAGCTCCAGGGCGGCCGGGTGCAGATGCGTGCCGTCGTTGATGAGTTCGACGGTGATCCGCTCGTCCTCCAGGAGCGCCGAGACGGGGCCCGGGGCGCGGTGGCCTATGGCCGGCATCGCGTTGTAGAGGTGCGTGGCGACGGTGGCGCCCGCGTCGACGGCCTCGACGGTCTGCTCGTATGTGGCGTCGGTGTGGCCGATCGCGGCGATCACGCCGTGCTCGGCGAGGAGGCGTACGGAGTCGGTGCCGCCGGGGAGTTCGGGGGCGAGGGTGAGCATCTTGGCCTGGCCGCGCGCCGCGTCGAGCAGCTTGCGGACCTCGGCCGGGTCGGGGTCGCGCAGGAGCGTCTCGTCATGGGCGCCCTTGCGGCACGGGGAGATGAACGGGCCCTCGAAGTGGATGCCCGCGATCTCGCCCTGCTCGGCCAGCTCGGACAGCAGGCCTGCGCGCTGGGTGAGGAAGTCCGTCGCGCCGGTGACGAAGGACGCGACGACCGTCGTGGTGCCGTGCAGGCGGTGCGTGCGGACGCCCTTGAGGATGTCGTCGATCGATCCCGAGGTGAAGGAGGCCCCGCCGCCGCCGTGGTTGTGCATGTCGACGAAGCCGGGCACGACCCAGTGGCCGGTCAGATCGGTGGAGGGGGCGCCGGCCGGCGCGCTGCCGGCGATCCTCGCGCCGTCCACGATCACGCGTCCGTTCTCGACGACGCCGGCCGGCAGGACGACGCGGGCGCCGGAGAGGACATTCAGAGCGGCCATCAGGCGACTACCTCCGTGGAATCGGTGGACTGGGCGAGCAGGTCCCAGGCGAGCAGGCCCGCGCCCAGGCAGCCGGCGGTGTCCCCGAGGGCCGCCGGGACGATCGTGGGCAGCTTCTGGAACGTCACGCGTTCCTCGACGGCGGCCCGCAGTGGTGTGAACAAGGTTTCCCCCGCCTCGGCCAGACCGCCACCGATGATCAGCGTGCGCGGGTCCAGCAGAGTGAGCGCCGTGACGAGCCCGTCGGCGAGCGCGTCCACGGCCTCCAGCCAGACCTGCCGCGCCCTGGGGTCCCCGGACTCGACGGCCTTGGCGCAGTCCGCGGCGTCCGCCTCCGGGTCGCCGGTGGCCTCGGCCCAGGCGAGCGAGACCGCCGACGCGGAGGCGTAGCGCTCCAGGCAGCCGCGCTGCCCGCAGCTGCAGTCCGTGCCGCCGGGGCGTACGACGATGTGGCCGATCTCCCCGGCCGAGCCGTGCGCGCCGGGTTCGATGCGGCCACCGATGCCGATGGCACCCGCGATGCCCGTACCCAGCGGCACGAACAGGAAGCGGTCCGCGCCCTTGCCCGCGCCGAGCCGACCCTCACCGAGGCCGCCGGTGCGCACGTCGTGGCCGAGGGCGACGGGGATGCCGTCGAGCCGTTCGCTCAGCAGCCTGCGCATCGGGACGTCGCGCCAGCCGAGGTTCGACGCGTACAGGGCGATGCCGTGTTCGTCGTCGACGATGCCGGGCACCGCGACGCCGGCCGCGGCGGCCGGCTCCCCGAGGTGCTTCTCGCCGTACGCGCGCAGGTCGGCGGCGAAGCCGAGTATGGTCTCGACGATCGCGTCGGGCCCCCGCTCGCGGCCGGTGGCGCGCCGCGCCTGGTGGAGCAGGGTGCCGTCGGCCCCGACCAGGGCGGCCTTCATTCCGGTGCCGCCCACATCGAGGGCGATGACGTGTCTCACGGAGACAGTCTCGCGCCTCAACCCGCGAGAGGTCTAGTCCACTTGCACGGATCTTGCGTCGATGTGTACGGATGACGCGTTTCCGCTCTCCCGGCGAAGGCCCGTTGCGGGCGCGAAACCCGGGTGGTGTAGACCTTATGTCCGGGCCTCGTGAACAATCCGGGTCCGAAATCCGGACGAGCGACTTCAAGAGGGTGGGAAACCGGCTGTGCAGCGGCGCATGACAGGTCTGACAGCGGCGGTGGCCGCGCTCGGCATGGCGGCGACACTGGCCGCCTGCGGAGGCCCCGGCTCCGACGACGTGACCCTGAAGCTGGTGGCCGCCGACTACGGCGACTCCCCGGCGAACAGCTCCCAGAAGTACTGGGACAAGCTGACCGCCGCCTTCGAGAAGAAGAACCCCGGCATCAAGGTCGACGTCAGCGTCTACTCCTGGAGCGACGTCGACGCCAAGGTCAAGAAGATGGTCGCGGACGGCCACGCGCCCGACATGGCGCAGATCGGCGCGTACTCCGACTACGCCGCGAGCGGCAAGCTCTACAGCGCGAACGACCTGCTCTCCATCCCCGTGCAGTCCGACTTCCTGCCGCAGCTCGCCGCCGCCGGCGAGGTCTCCCGCGTCCAGTACGGCATGCCCTTCGCGTCCTCCACGCGGCTGCTGTTCTACAACAAGACCCTCTTCGACAAGGCCGGCCTGACCCCGCCGCAGACCTGGGCCCAGCTCCAGGCCGACGCCAAGGCCCTCAAGGCGCGCGGCGTGAAGATCCCCTACGCGCTGCCGCTGGGCCCCGAAGAGGCGCAGGCCGAGACCATGATGTGGATGCTGAGCGGCGGCTCCGGTTACACCGACGACGTCGGCACCTACAGCCTCGACTCCCCGCAGAACGTCAAGACCTTCGAGTGGCTGAAGAACGACCTGGTCGGCCAGGGGCTCACCGGTCCGACGCCGCCCGCCAAGCTCGACCGCGCGCAGGCCTTCGCAGCCTTCACGCGCGGTGACGTCGGCATGCTCAACGGGCACCCGACGCTGATGCAGATGGCCGACAGGAAGGGTGTGAAGTTCGGCACGGTGCCGATGCCCGGCATCAACGGCAGGGCCGGGTCGACCATGGGCGTCGCCGACTGGATGATGGCGTTCCGGCAGAACGGCCATAAGGACCAGGTCGGCAAGTTCCTCGACTACGTCTACAGCGAGAAGAACGTCCTCGACTTCTCCCGCGAGTACGACCTCCTGCCGGTCACCAACTCCGCGTCGGACACGATGGCCGACGACAAGCGCGACCAGAAGCTCTGGAAGTTCCTCGGCGCACTGCAGAACTCGGAGCTCTACCCCGTCGGCAAGACGTCCTGGGCCCAGGTCAGCGCCGGCGTCAAGCGCGAGATCGGCTCGACCGTCGGCCCCAACGGCAACCCGGGCGCCACCCTCGGCCGGCTGGAGCGGGCGGCCGACGCGGCGGAGAACGCGGAGTAGCGTCGCTGCCGTGAGCGAACCGCCGTACGCAGAGCCCGAACCGCCCGCCGAGGACGCACAGGATGCGCCGCCCGTCGGCCTGTCTCCCCGTGAGCAGGGCGTTCTCGCCCTGGAGCGGCGCGGGTGGGCGTCGGCCGGGGCCAAGGAGCGCGCCGTGCGCGAGGAGCTGGGCCTCGCCCCGGTGCGCTACTACCAGCTCCTCAACGCGCTCCTCGACGACCCGAGGGCCCTCGCCCACGACCCGGTCACGGTCAACCGGCTGCGCCGAATACGCGAGGCCCGCCGCGAGGAGCGCTGACCCGCCCCCGCGCAACGGGCGTACGGTCCGCCTCCCGCGGATAGGCTCGGCGCATGGGCAGCCCACCGCAGCACGACCTGCCGTCGCCTGTGACCTCCGCCGGTCGTGACGGCCTCGACGCACTCCTCTCGGACCCCGCGCGGGCCGTGATCGCGCTCGACTTCGACGGCACGCTCGCGCCGATCGTGCCGGACCCCGAACAGGCCCGGGCGCACCCGGACGCCGTCCGCGCGCTCGCCATGCTGGCACCCCAGGTCGCCTCCGTCGCGGTGATCACCGGCCGCCCCGCGGGCGTCGCCGTGCGCCACGGCGGTTTCGCGGGCGTCCCCGGCCTCGAACACCTTGTGGTTCTCGGCCACTACGGCGCCGAGCGCTGGGACGCCGTCACCGGCACCGTCCACGCCCCCGCCCCGCACCCCGGCGTCGCGGCCGTCCGCGCCGAACTGCCCGGAGTCCTGGAGTCCGTGGGGGCCTGGCGCGGCACCTGGGTGGAGGAGAAGGGCCGTGCCGTCGCCGTCCACACGCGCCGCGCGGGCGACCCGCAGGCGGCGTTCGAGGCGCTGCGCGCGCCCCTGTCCGACCTCGCGGCCCGCCACGGCCTGATCGTCGAGCCCGGCCGCCTCGTCCTGGAACTGCGCCCGCCCGGCATGGACAAGGGCGCGGCGCTCACGTCGTACGTACGCGAGGTGGGCGCGACGTCGGTGCTCTACGGGGGCGACGACCTCGGCGACCTGCCCGCGTTCGCCGCCGTCGACAAGCTCCGCAAGGACGGGGTGCCGGGCCTTCTGGTGTGCAGCGGCAGCTCGGAGGTCACGGAACTGGCCGAACGGGCGGACGTCGTGGTGGACGGGCCGCAGGGAGTGGTGGGACTCATGTCGGACCTGGCCCGCGCGATCAGCGCCCCCTAGCCCCCTAGCCCCCTAGCCCCCCAGCGCCCGCAGCGCGTTCAGCTGGTCGAGGAACCACTGGGCGGGCGGCAGCGCGGTCGCCGCGGCGGCGAGCCGCTTCGCGCGCTCGCCGCGCTCCCCGCTGCCCATGACCAGCGCCGCGTGCAGCGCCTCGGCCGTCGCCGACACGTCGTACGGGTTCACCACGAGCGCGTCCTCGCCCAGCTCCTCGCAGGCCCCCGCCTCCCGCGACAGGACCAGCGCGCACCCCTCGTCGGAGACGACCGGGACCTCCTTGGCGACGAGGTTCATGCCGTCCCTGATCGGGTTGACCAGCGCCACGTCGGCCAGCCGGTACGCGGCCAGGGAGCGCGCGAAGTCGTCCTTCACATGGAGCACGACCGGGGTCCAACGCTCCGTACCGAAGCGGGAGTTGATCTCCTCGGCGACCCGGGACACCTCGTCGGTGTACTCCCGGTAGACCGCCAGGTCCTGCCGTGACGGGTAGGCGAAGGCGACGTGCACGACCCGCTCGCGCCACTCGGGGTGCTCATCGAGGAGGAGCCCGTACGCGCGCAGGCCGCGCACGATGTTCTTCGACAGCTCCGTGCGGTCCACGCGGACGATCACCTTGCGGTGCGGGCCGCCGATCTGCTCCCGCAGCGCGGCGAGGCGCTCCTCGACGTCGGGGCGGCGCGAGCGCTCCCGCAGGAAGTCCGCGTCCGCGCCGAGGCCGTGCACCCCGATCTCCGTACCGGACGTGCCGCCCACCACGGCCTCGCAGCACGCCGTGAACGTGTCCGCCCAGCGCCGCGTCAGGAACCCCAGCCGGTCCGCGCCCAGCATCCCGCGCAGCAGCTGCCCCGCGATGTCGTCCGGCAGCATCCGGAAGTAGTCGACCGGCGCCCACGGGGTGTGCGAGAAGTGCCCGATGCGCAGGTCGTCGCGCAGCTCCCGCAGCATCCCCGGCACGAGCGCCAGGTGGTAGTCCTGCACGAGGACCGCCGCGCCCGGCCCGGCCTCCGCGGCCAGCGCCTCGGCGAACGCCCGGTTGTAGGCCTCGTACGACGCCCACAGCGCACGGAACTCGGGCCCGAAGACCGGCTCAAGAGGCGTCTGGTACAGCATGTGGTGGACGAACCAGAGCACCGAGTTCGCGATGCCGTTGTACGCGTCGGCGTACACCTCGGGGTCGATGTCGAGCATCCGCACCCCCGGCTCTCCGACGCCGCGCCGTACCGCCTCGCGGTCACCCGCGCCGAGGGCCGCGCACACCCACACCGCGCTCGCGCCGTCCGGGTCCTGCCCGATCGCGGAGAGCCCGGAGACGAGCCCGCCCCCGCCGCGCCGCGCGTCGAGCGTCCCGTCGGCTCCGAGCTCGTACGAGACCGGACCGCGGTTGGACGCGACGAGGATCTGTGCACCCTGCGTGGAAGCCATACGGGCAAACGTAGCCCGACCCGTAAACGCTCAAACGTACGGCCGGACTCCATGGGAGTCCGGCCGTATACGATCCGCCGTTCGTCTGTCCTGATACCTGCCCCGCGCGTCAGTAGCGCCGGCTGCGCGCCGCCGCCACCGCGAGGACGCCGAGCCCCCACAGGGCCGCCGCGAGACCGCCGTACAGGAGCGTGTGTGAGTCGCCGGACGTGGCCATCTCCGCGCCGTGCGAAGGCCGGTCCGGCCCGTGCGCCCCCTGCGGCGGGACCGGGCGGGCCTGCTGCCGCCGGGCCGTGATGACCGACGTGCACGGGTCGCCCTCGCCGCGCCGGGCCTTCGGGCAGTTGGTGCGCGGCACGTCCGCCGTCACGGTGAACACGGTGATCCCGCCCGTCGTGCACGACGCCTTCACACGTTGCGTGATGACGACCTTGCCGTGGGTGACTACGTCACCCTTCCAGACGTAGACGGACCCCCGCTTCGTGACGGTCCCGGTGGAGGCGACCGGGGCCGAGCCCGCCGTCACGGGCCACTCGACGGCGGCGCCGGTGCGGTTCCTGGCCGAGAAGTCCTCGATCGTGAGGGTATTCACGGTCTCCTCGCAGGGCGGCACCACGGGCCGCTGCGGCACGTTCGTGATGTGCAGGGCGGGCGGCGCCGGGGGAGGCGGCTTCTCGATCTCGGGGGCGCTCCCGCAGCTCGGGTCGGTGCTGCCGGCCTCGCAGTTGGAGCGGGGTGACTGCACCTCGACGCCGCTCGGCAGCTTCCCGTCGCCACGGACCGGGTCGTGGACCTTCACCGAGTACGTGATGGTGGCGGTCTTCCCGGCCGGGATGTCGCCGGTGTAGCCGATCCTCGGCGCGGTGTACGAGACGTGCCCGAGGTCCGTGCGCACGTCGCCGTTGTACGTCGCGTCGTCGAGGTTGCCGGTCAGGTCGTCGCTGAACCTGGCGTCCGGGTGGTCGAGCGAGCTGATGTTCTTCGCCTTCACCGTGTAGGTGATGGTGTCGCCGGGGCCCGCCGCCTTCGGGCTCGCCGTCTTGGTGACCTCCAGGTCGGGGACCGGGACGGACAGGGCGAGCGCCGAGGGGACGTAGGTGTCGCCCCTGGCGGTGAACGTCAGCTCGGTGGAGGTGGCGCCCGGCGGGACGGTCCCGTCGGGGAGCTCGAACTCCTTCGCGTCGATGCTCATGTTGTTGACCGTCTTCGGAGCGACGGCGCCGTCGTCCTCGCTGATGAAGAAGTTGTCGGTGTTGCCGGTGTGGGCCTCGGTGACGTTCTTGCCGTCGACCAGGAACCGGTCGCCCGGCGTCTTCCGGTCGCCCCCGTAGGCGGTGACGCCCGCCCGCACCTTGCCGTCACCCGCGCGGTGGAAGCCGTTCACGCCGATCGTGGCCGCGGGCGAGACGGAGCGCTGGAGGACATGCCCGCCGTAGATGTACACCTTGCGCCGGTCCGGGGCATACGTGGAGTTCGGGGCGTCGTACTTGTAGACGACGGTCATCGACCAGCCGGCCACGCAGCCCTTGCCGTTGGGCGCCCAGACGCCGCCGACCGCGACGGGGACGGGCGCGCCGGTGCCGGTGACGCCGGCGAACATGCTCGTGACGTCGGCCTCGCCCGTGTAGTAATGCGGGCCGTCGGCGGCCGCCGGGTCCCGGACCAGGTCCTCGGTGGAGACCCTCGCCGCGGCTTTGCCGTTCACGGCGACCACGGGCACGGCGGCGAGCGGGGCGCTCGGCGAGGGCTCCGCAGCGGCGCCGGAGATGTCGCACCGCGCGAGCTGCGCGCCGCTCGGGCCCTTGTACGTGCCGTCGCTGCCGCCGAAGAACAGGCGGGCGTACGCCACCTTCGCGCCCGGCGGGATCGTCACCCGGCCGGAGCTCGATCCGTAACCGGCCGTCGTACCGGCCGTGTTGACGCGCCGCATCACGAACGTGCCGTTGCTGTCGCTGCCCCGGCCGCCGGCGGCGACCGCGCAGCGGGCCGCCAGGTCGGCCGGCGCGGCCGGACAGCCCATGACGGTGTTGCCGATCGTCACGAAGTCGCCGTACAGCGATGCGTCGTAGCGCTTGGCGAACGGGGCGGCCACGTCGGCCGGGGCGGGGGTCGCGGCGCCGAGCGCCGTCAGCGCGGTGGCCGTGGCGACGAGCACCCCGGCGGTGCGGGTCGCGGCCGCGCGCAGCCGTCGCCCACCCGAAACTTGTCTGAGCCACATAAAGGGCAATGTAGGCAAAACATACGATTGCCCCGGCTACGCCACGCGGCGCTCCGCGTACTCGGTGATTTCGGCCATCGGGGGGCGTTCCTCGGTGTCCACGTCGTGCGTGCGCGGCTCGAATCCCTGTTCTCCGCGCTCGAACTGGGTGAGCACGGGACGTACGAGGTGCCCGCGCGCGAGCCGCAGCTGTGCGGTGCGGTAGATCGCCGCGGCCATCCGCCCGAGTGCCTGCCCGTCCTGGTGCCGGTGCTTGCGCACGCCGACGTCGACCTGTCCGAGCGCGTCCAGGCCCACCGTGTGCAGCGCGTCGACGAGAAGGCCCAGCTCAACCCCGTAACCGACCGGGAACGGCAGGCGCTCCAGGAGCGACCGGCGGGCCGCGTACTCGCCGCCGAGCGGCTGCACGAACCCCGCGAGGAGCGGCCAGTGCAGATTCAGGACCGGGCGTGCCACCAGCTCCGTGACCCGGCCGCCCTGACCCGCGGCGGACCCGAGCGGACGGTCGTACATCGCTTTCACGAAGTCCACGCCGGGGTCCGTGAGCAGCGGGCCCACGATCCCCGAGACGAAGTCCGCGGAGAACTCCTTCAGGTCCGCGTCCACGAAACAGACGATGTCGCCGCTCGTGACGAGCAGCGAGCGCCACAGCACCTCGCCCTTGCCGGGCACGGCCGGGATCCTCGGCAAAATCGCGTCCCGGTGCACGACCCGCGCCCCGGCGGCCCGTGCGACCTCGGCCGTGCGGTCCGTCGAACCCGAGTCGATCACCACCAGCTCGTCGACCAGCGGTACCCGCTCCGTCATCAGGGCGCGCCGGATCTCGGCGACGATCTCGCCGACCGTCTCCTCCTCGTTCAGCGCGGGCAGTACCACGCTCACCGAGCTGCCTGAGGCGCGCTTCGCGGCGATCAGCTGAGGGAGCGGGCGGTCCGACACCGACCAGGAACGCCTGCTCAGCCAGCGCTCTACTTCTTCCAGCACGGTGCGCGGCTCCTCACTGTCTGAACTGTCCGATCACGAACTGTGATCCATCTCGCGGTTCGGACGACTATCTCAAGCGTCCAGGCCTTCGGTTACAGTCTTGAACAACGCCGGTGACCATCGCATGTCGGGGTCGCCGCCGCGCTTGAGTGATCAAGCGTCAGCTCAACAACCGAATAGCGCTCATCCAGAGGGACAGAGGGATACGGCCCGTTGAAGTCCCGGCAACCCTCCCGCCGACCTTGCCGAGGTCCAGGTGGGGAAGGTGCCAATTCCGTCTCGTGGCGAGATGCGCCGCGAGGAAGATGAGGAGAAAGGGCCTCGCCATCATGGCTGCGCAGACTGTCGCCACCACCACTTCCGTAGATCTCGGACCCGCCTCGGCGCTTTCCTGCCGCGAGTGCGGCACCAGCTTCCCGCTCGGACCGATCTTCGCCTGCGCCGAGTGTTTCGGGCCGCTCGAAGTCTCCTACGACCTGCCGACGGGCGACCCCGAGTCGCTGCGCAAGGAGATCGAGGCCGGACCCGCCAACATCTGGCGCTACGCCCCTCTCCTGCCCGTCCCGGCCGACGTCGCCGAGAAGCCGAACCTGAACCCCGGCTGGACCAAGCTCGTCAAGGCCGACAACCTCGCCCGTGAACTCGGCGTCGAGCAGGGCAAGCTGTTCGTCAAGGACGACTCGGGCAACCCCACGCACTCCTTCAAGGACCGCGTCGTCGCCCAGGCCATCGAGGCCGCCCGCGCCTTCGGCTTCACCACCCTGTCCTGCTCCTCCACCGGCAACCTCGCCGGCGCCGTCGGCGCCGCCGCGGCCCGCGCCGGCTTCCGCTCCTGCGTGTTCATCCCGCACGACCTGGAGCAGGGCAAGGTCGTCATGGCCGCGGTCTACGGCGGCGAACTCGTCGGCATCGAGGGCAACTACGACGACGTCAACCGCTTCTGCTCCGAGCTCATCGGCGACCCGCTCGGCGAGGGCTGGGGCTTCGTCAACGTCAACCTGCGCCCGTACTACGGCGAGGGATCCAAGACCCTGGCGTACGAGATCTGCGAGCAGCTCGGCTGGCAGCTCCCGGACCAGCTGGTCATCCCGATTGCGTCCGGCTCCCAGTTCACGAAGATCGACAAGGGTCTCCAGGAGCTGATCAAGCTCGGCCTCGTCGAGGACAAGCCGTACAAGCTCTTCGGCGCCCAGGCCGAGGGCTGCTCGCCGGTCTCCGTCGCCTACAAGGGCGGCCACGACGTCGTGCGGCCCCAGAAGCCGAACACGATCGCCAAGTCGCTCGCCATCGGCAACCCGGCCGACGGCCCGTACGTCCTCGACATCGCCCGCCGCACCGGCGGCGCCGTGGAGGACGTCAACGACGAGCAGGTCGTCGACGCGATCAAGCTGCTCGCGCAGACCGAGGGCATCTTCGCGGAGACCGCGGGCGGTGTGACGGTCGGCGTCACCAAGAAGCTGATCGAGGCCGGTCTCATCGACCCGACGCTCACGACCGTCGTCCTCAACACCGGCGACGGTCTCAAGACCCTCGACGCGGTCGCCGAGACGTCCCAGGCGACCGCCACCATCCGCCCGAGCCTGGACGCGTTCCGCGACGCGGGCCTCGCCCACTGAAGACCCGCGAACCCCGCGAACACCCGCACGGAAAGGCTGCAGCCCCCATGAGCGTCAACGTCCGCATCCCCACCATCCTGCGCACCTACACCGGCGGCAAGGCCGAGGTCGCCGCCGAGGGCGCCACCCTCTCCGAGGTCATCACCGACCTGGAGAAGAACCACACGGGCATCGCGGCCCGCGTCCTGGACGACCAGGGCAAGCTGCGCCGCTTCGTCAACGTGTACGTCAACGACGACGACGTGCGCTTCGAGCAGGGCCTCGAGACGGCGACGCCGGCGGGCGCGGGCGTCTCGATCATCCCGGCCGTCGCCGGAGGCTGACCATCGAGCGCAGTGCCGGAGGCTGACCATCGAGCACAGTGCCGGCGGCTGATCGCCCGGCCTGACGAGGCCACACAGAGTTACCTGAATTGCCCCCTCCGCGAGAGAAGCGGAGGGGGCAATTCAGCAGGGTTGAGCGCGGTAGAGTTGGGAACCGCGCTTCGCGCTTGTGCCGAGCGCATATATGAAGTCGGCCCCCGTCCGACAAGAAGCAGCCAAAGTGCCCAGCCCTTATCGGGTGTTCGTGGCATTTGTCGGGCCCGAGTTGCCCCGGAATCCAATGGCTCCGCCGCTTTTTACCGCTCTGCCGTGCCCAGATTTCTCGTCCGATTGACCTGTTGCAGACGGCAGTTGGGCAGATACATTCAGCCGCGGTCGACGCGTTCCGGCGCACACCCCCAACCAATGGGGGGTGAGGTCTGACCCGGGTCCGCGAAGTGCGGGCCTGTGCAAGGGCCAGTAATAGGGGAGTTAGACATGGCTCAGGGCACCGTCAAGTGGTTCAACGCGGAGAAGGGGTACGGCTTCATCGCGGTCGACGGTGGTGCGGATGTATTCGTCCACTACAGCGCCATCCAGATGGACGGATACCGCACCCTTGAAGAGGGTCAGCGAGTCGAATTCGAGATCTCGCAGGGCCAGAAGGGTCCGCAGGCGGACATGGTCAAGCTCGCCGTCTGATCTCGGCGCGATCGGCCACCGACACACTCACGCCGAGAGGCCCGTACCCCACGTGGGGTACGGGCCTCTCGTGCGTGCGCGCGCACCCCGCGCACACCGCCCGCGGGGACCGCGCGTCTGCCGGAGGCGCTTGCACTCTCCTAGGTCGAGTGCTAATCATTGCGTTAGCACTCTGAAGGTGAGAGTGACAGAACTTGGATCGGGTCGGTGAGGCTCGCAGGCCGGGTGGGGCAAGGAACCACACGGCACGCAGGCCGTCCGTCGCGGGCACCAGCACGGTCCGTTTGCGTTTCCACCCCGTCCGGGAGGACCACTTCATATGGCCAAGATCATCGCGTTCGACGAGGAGGCACGGCGCGGCCTCGAGCGCGGCATGAACCAGCTCGCCGACGCCGTCAAGGTGACCCTGGGCCCCAAGGGTCGCAACGTCGTCCTCGAGAAGAAGTGGGGCGCCCCCACGATCACCAACGATGGTGTGTCCATCGCCAAGGAGATCGAGCTCGAGGACCCGTACGAGAAGATCGGCGCCGAGCTGGTCAAGGAGGTCGCGAAGAAGACGGACGACGTCGCCGGTGACGGCACGACGACCGCGACCGTCCTCGCCCAGGCGCTCGTCAAGGAAGGCCTGCGCAACGTCGCGGCCGGCGCCAACCCGATGGCCCTCAAGCGCGGCATCGAGAAGGCCGTCGAGGCCGTCTCCGCCGCCCTGCTCGAGCAGGCCAAGGATGTCGAGACCAAGGAGCAGATCGCTTCCACGGCCTCCATCTCCGCCGCCGACACCCAGATCGGCGAGCTCATCGCCGAGGCCATGGACAAGGTCGGCAAGGAAGGCGTCATCACCGTCGAGGAGTCCCAGACCTTCGGTCTGGAGCTTGAGCTCACCGAGGGTATGCGCTTCGACAAGGGCTACATCTCGGCGTACTTCGCCACCGACATGGAGCGTATGGAGTCGTCGCTCGACGACCCGTACATCCTCATCGTCAACTCGAAGATCGGCAACGTGAAGGACCTCCTTCCGCTGCTCGAGAAGGTCATGCAGTCCGGCAAGCCGCTGCTGATCATCGCCGAGGACGTCGAGGGCGAGGCCCTGTCGACCCTGGTCGTCAACAAGATCCGTGGCACCTTCAAGTCCGTCGCCGTCAAGGCCCCGGGCTTCGGTGACCGCCGCAAGGCCATGCTCGGCGACATCGCCATCCTCACCGGTGGCACCGTCATCTCCGAGGAGGTCGGCCTCAAGCTGGAGAACGCCGGTCTCGACCTGCTCGGCCGCGCCCGCAAGGTCGTCATCACCAAGGACGAGACGACGATCGTCGACGGCGCCGGTGACAGCGACCAGGTCCAGGGCCGCGTCAACCAGATCCGTGCCGAGATCGAGAACAGCGACTCGGACTACGACCGCGAGAAGCTCCAGGAGCGCCTCGCCAAGCTCGCCGGCGGCGTGGCCGTCATCAAGGCGGGCGCGGCCACCGAGGTCGAGCTCAAGGAGCGCAAGCACCGCATCGAGGACGCCGTTCGCAACGCGAAGGCGGCCGTCGAAGAGGGCATCGTCGCCGGTGGCGGCGTGGCCCTGCTCCAGGCCTCCGCGGTCTTCGAGAAGCTCGAGCTCGACGGTGACGAGGCGACCGGCGCCAACGCCGTGAAGCTCGCCCTTGAGGCCCCGCTCAAGCAGATCGCCGTCAACGGTGGTCTCGAGGGTGGCGTCGTCGTGGAGAAGGTCCGCAACCTTCCCATCGGCCACGGCCTGAACGCCGCGACCGGTGAGTACGTCGACATGATCGCCGAGGGCATCCTCGACCCGGCGAAGGTCACGCGTTCCGCGCTGCAGAACGCCGCGTCCATCGCCGCGCTGTTCCTCACCACCGAGGCCGTCATCGCCGACAAGCCGGAGAAGGCCGCCGCGGGCGGCGCTCCGGGCGGCATGCCGGGCGGTGACATGGACTTCTGATCCTGACGGATCGGTAAGTACATCTCCGTCGGCCCCCGGGACCATCTGGTCCCGGGGGCCGACGTCGTGTGGTCAGACGGCCTGCTCCTCGTACGTGCGCCACGCGTCGCGCCCGGCCTGGGCGGCGGTCTGCGCCTGGTGGAGGGTCCGGGCGGCGAGCTCGCCGGGCGGCACCTCCCAGCTGCTGGTCCAGGTACGGCCCGCGCGGACCAGCTCGAAGACGAGCAGGCCGACACCGGCCGCGGCGACCAGCATCCCGGCCCCGGTCAGCGCGGCACCGGTGGTCAGCCGCCTCTGGTCGGGACGGAACTCGGTCCAGGAAATCTTCGAGAACGTGCTCTCAGCCATAACTTCAGAATGCGCGAGTGTGCGCGCGGGCGCATGTGGAGCGCCGGACGCCGTCAAGGCGCCCCGGTGGTCCCTCCGGGGCAGCTGCCGTCGTCGACGGTGAAGTCCACGGCGTCGTAGCCCATCGCCTTCGGCCGCTGCACCGCATGGACGTGGAGGCAGAAGGCGGTATCGGTGCCGCGGGCCTCGACCGAGAAGTCGGCGTCCTCGGTGCCGCCGTACCAGATCGTGGATTCGGGCGGGTCGGAGGCGAGGGTGACGGTGAGGGCGTCTTCCGGGCCCTTCCCGTGCCGCGCGATGTCCTGCCTCAGGATGTCCGCGTACAGGCCGGTGTCGGTGCCCGGGCCGGTCTTCTCCTGCGACAGCTGCGTCGTCGCGCCCGTCACCGCGGTCCGCAGGTCGTCACCGTCCCAGCCGCCCCGGAAGAGGTCCGGGTGGTACAGCACGTAGAGCGCACCCGCCGCGAACAGCAGCGAGCCGACGATGAGGACGCGTCCGACGGGGTTGCGCGCGTTGTAGACGTAGCGGTTCGTGCCCCAGTTGCTCCGGACGAAGACGCGGTCGTCGTCCGGGTGTTCGCGGTCGTGGCTCATGGGGCCATTCTGATACGGCAGTTGAGGCCGGTTCATCCCCGTGGGCCGGAGGGCGGGTTGAGACCCGCCTCCCGTTCCTTGAAAGGAGCGCTCGGGGCCGGCGACTTGAGCTCCGAGTGAGCTTGTGGCCCGAATCTGCCAAACCCCGCCGAGATCCGCCGCAGATGGCTGGTGGACCGGGGCCCGGCCCTGGCCGACCCCGCCCCCGACAGGGAGATTGGCGGATCCCGGCCAACTCAGCCTCGCTTCCGGGGCAACTCCTCTGCCACCCCAAGAACCCGCTCGCCCGCGCCCTGCCGCGACCGCCGCCTCCCCCGCCTGCCTGTTGCTGCCGCTTCTTCTTTGCGGTTGGTCGTCTGCGTTGTCGCGAAGGAGACCGGGTTGCTGAACTCGTATCCACTCACTGACCGTCATTGGGGAAAGCCGGCCCCCACCAGTCCGCAGCCGAACGGAAAACTGATGGAGGCTCCCGCAACCACCCGCCCTCACCAGCCACGCAATCTGCTTGTGATCTTGCGCCACTGCCGGGGCGGGTGGACACGCCCTAGCGATCTCCCTTGAGATCCGTGATGAACGCGGACCAGGCGTCCGCCCGGAGCACGAGCTTCGGGCCGTCGGGGTTCTTGGAGTCGCGGACGGGGACCAGTCCGGGGTGGTCGTGGGTGACTTCGAGGCAGTCGCCGCCGCTGCCGCCGCTGTACGAGGACTTGTGCCAGGTGGCCGAGGTGAGGTCAGGCTCCGGGTGCGTGATCTTCATGCGCGTAATCCTCCGCCACTGATTCGATCAGGGCCAGGGATTGCCTCGGAGTAAGTGCATCGGCCCTGAGCAGATCGTAGGACAGCTGATGGCGGGCAACTGTTGCCAGATCATCCGTCAACTGCCCCATGCTGGAGGCCTCGACGAACGAGAGCGGCGGTGCGTCCCTGAAGTGCATGAGCTTGAGGGAGCCCTCCAAGGCGGCGTGCGCCCCCGCCGAGAACGGCACCACCTGGACGATGACCCGGCGCCTGCGGATCAGAGCGGCGATGTGGCGCAGGGCCTCGGCCATCACCGCAGGTCCGCCCACTTCCCGGCGCAGGGCGGCCTCATCCAGAACTGCCCACAACAAGGGCTCTGTTGGATCGTCGAGGAGGCAGGTGCGTTCCATTCGGGCCGCCACCAGTTTGTCGATCGCCTCCTCCGGGGCCGTGGGCTGGTAGGCGAGGAAGACCGCGCGGGCGTAGGCCGGTGTTTGCAGCAGGCCAGGGATCAGCAGCGACTCGTACTGCCTGATCTCGATCGCGATGGCCTCCGCCTCAGCCGCCTCCGCGAAGTGCTCGGGGTGCTTCGACTCGTTCGCCTTCACACCATGCCGGACGAAGAACCCCGCCGTCCCCAGCGCGTCGTCCAGCCGTTCCGCCATGTCCGGCAGGATTCTGCGCGTGCCCGCCTCCATCTGGCCGACGTACGACCCGCTCACGAACAGCAGCTCGCCCAGGGCCTGTTGGGTCAGGCCCGCCCGCTCTCTCGCGTGGCGGAGTTCCTCACCGACCATGACGCGGCGGGAGGCGGGGTCGAGGTCCTTCGGTCCGGTCACGTGCATCGACTCCCAGAGCAACAAAGGGTTTGTTGGGCCGGTGGCTCTGGAAAGCGTAGAGCTGATCCCGTCACGCTGGGTGGTGAAAGTGAAACTTGGCGTGAAGGAGCGGGCGATGGTGGTGCGGGACGCGGAGCGGCTGCGGGTGGTCGAGGAGACCATCGCGCAACTGCGGGCCGAACTCGGGGTGTTGGGCGTGCTGCTGCCGTCCCTGCGGGTCGACCCCGTGTCGGCGGCGGGGGAGGTCGGCTATCCGCTGGTGGACCTGGGGTGCGTGAACCTCGATACGGCGATGCGGCTGGTCGCCGTACTGCACGACAGGCGCGGCGCGTGAACATCGGCGCGTACGTGATCGACGTACGGGACGGACGCGTCGGGCAGATCATGGGGCGCGAGGGCGGTTACGTGCAGTTGCGGCCGCCCGGCGGCGGGCGCGAGTGGGACTGTCCGCCGGAGGCGGTGGAGCCGGCGCCCGTCACGGAGGAGCTGAGGGCGCGGGTGCGGGTGGTGAACCGGGAGGGGCGGCTGCCGTGATCAGTTAGGAGCCTCTTCAGGCGCGGGGATGAGGCTGTGCAGTGCCTCCTGCTGGGCGGCGCCGACGAACTGGGCGATGGCGTCGGTGACCGTGGTGGCCAGGGCGGCCGACGCCTGCCGCAGGAGGGTGCGGGCCTTGTCGGTGAGGGCGACCTCGACGCCGCGCTTGTCGCCACAGGTCGAGGCGCGGGTGACGAGTCCGGCGCGCTGGAGCAGGGCCACCTGGTAGGTGAGGCGGGTCTTGGGGCGGCCGAGCAGGTCGGCTATGCGGGTCATGCGGACGCCGCCTTCGGTGGACTCGCCCTTCTCCTCCGCGAGCAGGCACAGGATGAGGAACTCATCGTGGGAGACGCCGAGTTGCTCCTTGACGACGGAGCGAAGCCGCTGTTCCACGCCTCCCGTGGCGGCGAGCAGCAGCATCCATGCGCGCAGCTCGGGCGGCAGCAGGCCGGCGCCGCCGCCCGGACAGCCGGACGGGCTCTCGTCGGGTTCTGCCGCGTCGTCGCTCATGGGGTCCGAGTTTACCGGTTGTCCAAATTTGCCCTACCGGTTGTACAAATTTGGATCAGTGGCTACCGTGAGATGCGCGAGTGGTCCAAATTTGGATTACTCAGCTCCGTGATCCGTGATCCGTGATCCGAACTCAGTGATAAGCAATCGGGAGAAGTCATGACCGTCGCCGTGGAAACGGGGCAGTGGCAGCTCGACGCCGACGCCTCCACCGTCGCGCTCAAGCACCGCACCATGTGGGGGCTCGTCACCGTAAAGGGCGCCTTCGGTGTCGTCGGCGGGGACGGTGAGGTCCGGCCCGACGGGACCGCCACCGGGACCGTGACCCTGGACGTCGCCTCGCTCGACACCAAGAACGCCAAGCGCGACACCCATCTGCGCTCGGCGGACTTCTTCGACGTCGAGAAACACTCCGAGATCACCTTCGAGGTGCGGGGTGTCGAGATCGGTGCGGACGCCACGGCGCAGGTGGACGGTCAGCTGACCGTGCGCGGTGTCAGCAGGCCGGTGTCCGTACCCGTGCGGCTGACCGGAGAGGGCGCGGACGCGGTTACCTTGGCCGCCGAATTCACCGTGGACCGGTCGGAGTTCGGCATGGGGTGGAACCAGCTGGGGATGCTGCGCGGCCTGACCGGCGTCGCCGGGTCGCTCCGTTTCACGCGGGTGCGGGGCGACGTTCAGGAAAGCTGACAGCCGGGGCCCGTGCGGGCCCCGGCTCAGAGGGAGAGAGCGGCCGGTCAGACCTTCGCGGGCTCCTTCGGTTCCGTCGTGCCCGCGGGGGCCGGGGCCGGGGACTCGCCGGCGGCGGCCTGGGAGTCCACGTTCAACTCCACCAGCATCTGCTTGCTGAAGCCGAAGAAGTACGTGGCCGCGAAGCCCACGATGTAGCCGACCAGGAGGCCCGCGCCGTAGATCGCGACCGTCGTGCCGAGGCCCTTGTTGCCGTCGAGGAGGGGGAACAGGGCCCAGCCCGAGGGGCCGATCGCCGTCGAGCCGACCTTGTCGCCGATCATCGAGAAGAAGCCGACGAACGCGCCGCCCGCCGCGCCGCCCACGCACGCCGTGATGAACGGGCGGCCGAGCGGGAGCGAGACGCCGTAGATCAGGGGTTCGCCGACGCCGAGGAAGCCTGCGGGGAGCGCGGACTTGATCGTCGTACGGATCGACTTGTTGTGCTTGAGGCGCTTGAAGACCGCGATCGCACAGCCGACCTGGCCCGCGCCCGCCATCGCCAGGACGGGGAGCAGGACGGTGTAGCCCTGCTGCTCGATGAGCGTGGTGTGGATGGGGATGAGGGCCTGGTGCAGGCCCAGCATGACCAGGGGGAGGAAGAGCCCGCCGAGGACGAGGCCCGCGAACGCGCCCGTGTTGTCGAGGAGCCAGTTCGCCGCGGTGCCGATGCCCGTGGAGACCTCACCCGCCACGTACATCAGGCCGAAGATCGTGACCAGGCCGGAGACCAGGACCGTGAGGGTGGGGGTGACGAGGACGTCCACCGCCTCCGGGACCCACTTCCTGCACCACTTCTCGATGTACGTGGCGAGAACCGCGGCGCCCAGCGCGCCCAGCACGCCGCCCTGCCCGGGCGAGAGCTTCTGGCCGAACGCCTCGATGTTCGCGACGCCCGCGTACACGATGATCGCCGCGACCGCGCCGCCCAGGATCGGCGTACCGCCGAACTCCTTCGCCGTGTTGTAACCGACGAACACCGCGATCAGCGCCATGAAGCCGGAGGCGATGGCGGCCAGGGCGGCGGTGACGCCCGGCAGCCAGTGCAGGTTGATCAGCAGGCCGTTGATGCCGGCGATGATGCCGCAGCCGATCAGCGCGGGGATCAGCGGCACGAAGATGTTCGCGATCCGGCGCAGGAACAGCTTGAACGGGGTGGCGTTCTTCGCCTTGCGGGCCGCCTTCAACTCGGCGCCCTGGGCGGCGAGTTCGTCGGCGGTCACCGCGTGCGGCTCCGGTGCGGCCGACTTGCCGTCCTGCACCAGCTCCTCGAACTCCGGGGTGACCCGGGCGACCTTTCCCGGTCCGAGGACGATCTGGTACGTCTCGTCGTCGACCACGCCCATGACGTCGGGCAGCGCCTTCAGCGCGTCCTCGTCGACGAGAGCACGGTCGGCGAGGCCGAGACGGAGCCGGGTCATGCAGTGGGCTACGGACGTGACGTTCGATGCGCCGCCGACGAGAGGAAGGATCGCGGCGGCGATGGCGCGGTTCTTGGAGTCAGCCATGGTCGTGGTGCCTTGCTGTGCGTGGGAGGTGGAGCAATACGGGGCTACGGGACTGCGGGGCTACGGGCCTACGGGACGACGGGGCTACGGGGTCGTGGCCGAGGCCTGGAGCGCGGCGCGCAGATGGCCCTTGCTGTCGGTCAGGAGGCGGGCGGCCGTCGGGCCGTCGACCGAGCCGAGGATCACGAGGATCGCGTTCTTCACCTCCCCGTCCGTCGCGGCGAGCGCGGCCTCGATGGCGGCGTCGTCCGCGCCGGTGGCCAGGGCGACGATCCGGCGGGAGCGGGCGCGCAGCTTCTCGTTCGAGGCGCGTACGTCGACCATCAGGTTCCCGTACGTCTTGCCGAGCCGGATCATGGTGATCGTCGACAGCATGTTGAGGACGAGCTTCTGGGCCGTGCCCGCCTTCAGCCGGGTGGAACCGGTGAGGAGTTCGGGGCCGACGACGACCTCGATGCCGTGGTCCGCGGCCGCCGCGAGCGCGCTGTCCGCGTTGCACGACAGGCCGATCGTGAGGGCGCCCAGGCCGCGCGCGTGCTCGACCGCGCCGATCGCGTACGGGGTACGGCCCGAGGCCGAGATGCCGACCACGACGTCGTCCGCCGTCAGACCCAGCGCGTCCAGGTCCTCGGCCGCGAGCACCTTGGAGTCCTCGGCGCCCTCGACCGCCTTGACCATGGCGCTCGGGCCGCCCGCGATCAGGCCGACGACCTCGCTCGGGTCGGTGTTGAAGGTGGGCGGGCACTCGGACGCGTCCAGGACGCCGAGCCGGCCCGCCGTGCCCGCGCCCGCGTAGACGAGGCGGCCGCCGCGGGCCATCCGCTCGGCCGTGCCGTCGATCGCGGCGGCGATCTGCGGGAGCTGCTCGGCGACGGCGGTGGGGACGCTCGCGTCCTCACCGTTCATGATCTGCGCGATCTCCACCGTCGACAGCTGGTCGATCTCGGAGAGTTCCGGGCGGAACGCCTCGGTGGTGAGCGTGGCGAGCTGGGCGCGCAGTTCGCCGTAGTTGTCGGCGGCGTCGGTCGTGGAGGTCATGACGTGTGCGGCTCTTTCCGGTGCGGCGGTGGGGGTCCGGTGCGGCGGTGGCTTCAGAGGGAGCGCGGCCCGCGTCGTCTAGCGGGAGCCGCGCGGCGTGTGACGGTGTGCGAGCGCCTCGTACGAAGCGGACAGGGCGGGGGCCGCCGTCTCGTACGTACGCTGCGCGACGCCCACGAACAGGCAGTCCACGACGAGCAGCTGGCTCGTGCGGGACGACATCGCGGCCGGCCGCAGCTCGCTCTCGCGGGCCGTGGACGTGGTCAGTATGTGGTCGGCGTACTGCGAGACCGGGCCGTCGGGGCGGCCGGTGATCGCGATCGTGGCGGCTCCGTGCTCGAAGGCGACGCGGAGCGGCTCGATCACGTCGTGGGTCGATCCGGAGTGTGTGATGGCGATGGCGACGTCCTTGGCGCGCAGCTGCACGGCGTTGGTGATCGCCAGGTGCGGGTCGCCGTGGGCGTGGGCGATGAGCCCGATGCGCAGGAGCTTCTGGGCGAGGTCCTGGCCGACGAGGCTGGACGCGCCGATGCCGTAGATGTCGATGCGGCGGGCGCCCGCCAGCGCGTTCACGGCCGCGCCGAGCTGCACGGTGTCGAGTCCGGCCGCGGTGTCGGCGAGGGTCTGCTGCTCGTCGTACGCGAGCTTCGCGACGACGTCGGCGATGGGGTCGTCGACCGCTATGTCCGCGGTGACGGCGGGGGCGCGGCCCGACTGCTGCTGGGCGGCGAGCCCGGCGAGGGCGAGGCGCAGGTCCCGGTATCCGGGGTAGCCGAGGAGGCGGGCGGTACGGACCACCGTCGCCTCGCTGGTGCCGGTGAGCTCGGCCAGGCCGGTGACCGTGAGGGCCGCGCAGCCGGCCGGGTCACCGGCGACGGCCTCGGCGACCCGCTGCATGGAGCGGGTCATCGACGGCGCGAGGGTCCGCACCTTGGCCGCGAGGGCGGCCGGGGCGGGCGGCGCGTCGCCTGCGAAAATTTCCTTCACGTTGCTGGTCACATTTGAAAGATATTTTCAGGGGGGTGTGGCGTCAAGAGTCCTTCGGCTGTGCCCTACGGCACGTCTTCCCGGGTCGGCCGTGCCGAAGGTTACGTGGGCGCGTACGCCGAGGGAGCACAATGGCTACATGGAGATCAGCCCCCTCGAACAGGCGCTGCACGCGGCCCGCGCCCTCGTACTCGCCGACCTCGTCTCCGGCGAGGTCGCCCACGCCGACGTCGTGTCCCTCGTCGAGGACTCGATAGTGCACCGCCGCTGGTGGGTCGAACAGTGGCCGGAAGGGATCGACTACCTCGCCGGGCTCGTCGCGCAGGACGTCCAGGACGGACTCCTCGAACGCTCCGGCCGCTGGCCCCTGTGCCCGGTGTGCGGCTCCGGCGAACCCCACGCCCTCGATGTGGAACCGGAGTTGGGCCCCGACCCGCACTGGGTGTGCAGCGAGGCGGGCGTGGTCGTGGCGCCCGTGGGGTCCCTCGGTACCGTCGTGCGATGACCGTCTACATCGATCCGCCGACCTGGCCCGGACACGGGCGCATGTGGTCCCACCTGGTCAGCGACGTCTCCTTCGGCGAGCTCCATCTCTTCGCCGACCGGCTCGGCATCCCGCCCCGCGCCTTCGAGCGCGACCACTACGACCTGCCGTCGCACCGCTACGAGGACGCGGTGCGGGCCGGGGCCGTGCAGATCGGCTCGAAGGAGCTGGTGCGCAGGCTCACCGAGGCGGGGCTGCGCAGGCCGAAGGGGCGTCCTGCGGAGGGGAGCTGAGGCCCGCCTTGGAGGACGTCTTTTCGAGCGGAGTCAGGCACGACGTGACACAACGCGACGCAGCGTTGCTCACATTCCCAGCAGTTCGTACGCGCAGAGGTCCTTTGTCGTCGGAATCCGCACGAAACCGGCCCGCTCCAGTACCCGTCGGGACAAGCCGTTGTCCAGGTCCGTGTTTGCCGTCACCGCGGTGACGCCCGGCTGCGACAGCGCCCATGCCGCTATCGCCCGCACTGCCTCCGTCGCGTAGCCCCGGCCGCGCGCCCCCTCGGTCACGTCGTAGCCGATCTCGACGCGGCCCTCCTCGTCCGGCGCGCTGTGGAAGCCGATCCCGCCGACCGCGCGCCCGTCCTCGGTCCGCACGATCGCGTACGTTCCCCAGCCCTCGCGGTACGTGCCCGCCGCGTGCGCCTTCACCGTGATCCCGGAGCCGGTCCGGGTGCCGTCCGGTGCGTCGCCGTCCAGCCAGGTGAAGCCGCCCGACCCGCTGTCCGCGTTCAGGTCCCTGGCCGACTCCAGGGACAGCTCGTGCAGGCGTACGCGGGCGGCCGCGATGGTGAGGAGTGTCATGGGGCGAGGATGCGCCGGCCGCTCGCGCCGATCAACCGGTTTGGGGAGTCAGCAGGTCCAGCTCCGCCGTGAGGTTCTCGCGGGCCCGCTCCTCCCAGTGCGCAGCACCGTACGGGGTGCGGAACAGGCGGGGCAGGGCGAGGAGTTGGCGCAGGACAGCGGCTCGGCCCTCGCGGAACGGTTCGTCCGGTACGAAGCCGTACTCCTCCCGGACCGCAGCCGCGTAGGCCGCGTACGCGTCCGGGGCCGCCGCCAGGATCGCCAGGTCCGCGTCGCACAGGACCTCGCCGTTGTGGTCGTCCTCGTCCGGGTCGTGCGTCACCGTGAGCAGGACCAGGCGGCTCACCTCGTCGATCTGCCGGCCCGTCAGGCCCGCTTCCGACAGGGCCCGTTCGGCCAGGCGCGCGGAGCGCTCCTCGTTCGTCGAGCGCTCGGGGAGGTACACCGCGTCGTGGAACCAGGCCGCGAGGCGCACCAAGGCCGGGTCGTCGGCGTGGTCCTCCAGTACGTCGATGTGGTCCAGGACCGCCTTGAGGTGCGTCGTCGTGTGGTAGCGGCGCTGTGGCTCCGACCAGCGGGCCAGGAGGTCGTCCGCGTAGGCGTCCGGGGTGGTGGGTGTGGCTGTTGTGGGCTGGGCCGCGGCGAGTGTCTCAGCCCAGGCTTTCCTCAGGTCGTCCCGCATGCGGCGACCCTAGACCCTGCCGGTGAACTTCGTCGGCGGGCCCCGTCTCCACCCCTAGTCCGGGGGTGGCCGGTACGGGTAGTCCGGGGGAGGCCGGTACGGGCCTGATCGTCTCTGTACGCCGGCCTCCTCGTCGTACTCGCCCAGAAGGATCACGCGGAGCGCCGAGGTCACGATGACCTTGGCCGCGCGCAGGACGTTTCCGAGATGGTGGGGGTGGTGGGTTTCCGTGGCTGCGGTGGCACCGTGAGTGAACGTCATGGCCGTCATGCCTCCATGGTGGAATACGGACATTCCGTGCACATCGGTCCGGAGGTGTAGGTTGCGGCGGCGGGCCTGCGTCCGGGGGTGACTCCGTCCCCCAGGGCCCTCACGGCTCCCCGGGAAAACGGGAAATAAATGTGTTGGCCGTGTGTCGGGGCGGGAGTAAGGTGGTCCGCCTTGCCCGCCTCCCTCCGTGGAGCGCCGCCGCCCGGACGGAAACCGGCCGGCTGCCGTGTGTAACCGAACCCCCCGGAGCCCGGAGGCTCGCCCGTGTCCCTCGACGACC
Source organism: Streptomyces sp. DS1-CR2 (assembly GCF_055760475.1). Lineage (NCBI taxonomy): Bacteria > Bacillati > Actinomycetota > Actinomycetes > Kitasatosporales > Streptomycetaceae > Streptomyces > Streptomyces sp. DS1-CR2. Next base: position 4,171,524 of record NZ_CM147085.1, on the reverse strand, counting down.
CGCTCTCCCGCGAGCGCGCCCACCTCACGTCGTCCCGTTCCGCCCTGCGCGCCATGCGCGAGGACGTGGAATCCCTCGACATCGCCGACGTCACCGCGAACTGGGTGAACGCCGCCGTTCTGCAGCGCCAGATCAGCGACCGGATCAAGGCCCTGGCCGATCTGTCGCACACCCCCTTGTTCTTCGGGCGGCTCGACTACCTGCACGCCCCCGGCGCCGACCAGGCGGAAGGGGCCGACGGGGAGCGGTTCTACATCGGGCGGCGGCATGTTCATGACGCGGCCGGCGATCCGATGGTCATCGACTGGCGCGCCCCCGTCTCGCAGCCCTTCTACCGCGCCTCGAAGAAGGACCCGATGGACGTCGGGCTGCGCCGGCGGTTCGGGTACACGGGCGGGGACCTCACCGCGTACGAGGACGAGCGGCTGTCCGACCCCGCCGAGGCCGAGGTCGTGAGCGCGCTGCTCCAGGCCGAGATCGAGCGCCCCCGCGTCGGGCCCATGCGCGACATCGTTGCCACCATCCAGCCCGAGCAGGACGAGATCGTGCGCAGCGGGCTCTCGGGGTCCGTGTGCGTCCAGGGAGGGCCCGGTACCGGAAAGACGGCCGTCGGCCTCCACCGTGTCGCCTATCTGCTGTACGCCCACCGCGAGCGGCTCGCCCGCACCGGGACCCTGGTCATCGGGCCGAACCGGTCCTTCCTCCACTACATCGAGCAGGTGCTGCCCGCGCTGGGTGAGCTGGAGGTCAAGCAGGCCACCGTCGACGACCTCGTCGCCCATGTGGAGGTGCGGGGAGCCGACGGCGCGGACACCGCCGTGGTCAAGGGCGACGCGCGGATGGCCGAGGTCCTGCGGCGGGCCGTGCGGTCGCACATCACGCTGCCCGTGGAGCCCGTCGTGGTCGTGCGCGGGTCCCGGCGGTGGCGGGTGCCCGCGTACGAACTGGAGGAGATCGTACGGGAGTTGATGGCGCGCGACATGCGTTACGGCGCCGCCCGCGACGCCCTTCCGCAGCGCATCGCCCATGCCGTCCTCGTACAGATGGAGCGGTCGGGAGAGGCGCCCGACGACCGTGTGCAGGACGCCGTGGCCAGGAACGCGGCCGTCAAGGCCGCCGTGAAGGTCCTCTGGCCCGCCGTCGATCCCGCGAAGCTCGTGCTGCGGCTGCTGTCCGACGCCGAGTTCCTCGCCGAGCACGCGGAGGGCGTGCTCAGCGAGGACGAGCAGAAGTGCGTGCTGTGGGAGCGGCCGGTGCGCAGTGCGCGGGCCGCCAAGTGGTCCTCCGCCGACGCCGTGCTGATCGACGAGGTCACCGATCTCGTCGCCCGTACGCACTCCCTCGGGCATGTGGTGCTCGACGAGGCGCAGGACCTCTCGCCCATGCAGTACCGGGCCGTCGGGCGTCGCTGCACCACCGGGTCCGCCACCGTCCTCGGCGACCTCGCGCAGGGCACGACGCCCTGGGCCACGCGCAGCTGGGCCGAGGCGCTGCGGCATCTGGGCAAGGAGGAGGCCGTGGTCGAGGAGCTGACCGTCGGATTCCGCGTGCCGCGCGACGTCATCGCGTACGCGTCCCGGCTGCTGCCCCACATCGCGCCCGGACTCGCGCCCGTCTCGTCCGTCCGTGAGAACCCCGGCGCCTTCGAGGTCCGGGAGGCCGCGCGCGGGACCGACGACGTGGTCGCCGCGTGCGCCGAGGCGCTGGAGCGGGAGGGGTCCGTGGGCCTCATCGCCGCCGACGCCCGTGTCCCGGACCTGGCCGCGGCCCTCGCGGACGCCGGGCTCACCTACCTGGGCCCCGGCGAGGAGACCACCGCTCAGACCCGCCTCACCCTCGTACCGGCCTCGCTCGCGAAGGGCCTCGAATACGACTACGTGGTCCTCGACGAGCCCGCCGCCGTCGTCGACGGCGAACCCGACGAGCGGACCGGACTGCGGCGTCTGTACGTGGCGCTGACCCGAGCCGTATCCGGTCTGGTCGTGGTCCACGCCGCGGAGCTGCCGGAGCAGCTGGCGGTGTGACGGCCGCCTAGGCTCGGGCATCGACCGCCTGGGCTCCGGCATCGACCGCCTAGGCTCCGGCGTCGACCGCCTCGCGCCATGTGCGGACCGCCTCCGTCGACACCGGGGCCGTCCAGCCCCGGGGGCGGGCCGCGCCGCCGATGTGGAAGGCGTCGATGCCCGCCGCCTTCAGGCGCGGCAGGTGGTCGAGGCGGAGGCCGCCGCCGACCAGGATCTGCTGCTCGTAACCAGGTTCGCCCGAGCGGGCCGCCTCCGCCGCGAGGACGTCGAGCCCGGCGTCCACGCCGTCCGGCGAACCGGCCGTCAGGTACGTGTCGAGGCCCGGCGCGTGCGCGAGGTGCTTGCGCAGGGCGTCGCGGTCCGCGGTCCGGTCGATGGCGCGGTGGAACGTCCAGCGGCAGCCGTCCAGCTCGGCCGTGATCCGTTCGACCGCCGCGAGGTCGGGGCCGCCCGCCGGGTCGAGGAAGCCGAGCACGAACTCGTCGGCCCCCTCCGCGCGCAGCCCGCGCGCGGTCTCGGCCAGCGCGTCCAGGTCGCCCGCGGCGAAACCGTCTTCGAGCCGGATCATGACCCGCAGCGAGATGCCGACGGCCGCGCGGATCCGGCCGAACGTCTCGCGCGACGGGGTGAGCCCGTCCGCCGCCATGTCGGTGACCAGCTCAAGGCGGTCGGCGCCGCCCGCCTGGGCCGCGACGGCGTCCTCGGCGCCGAGCGCGATCACCTCCAGGACTGCACGCTTGCTCATGGGACCCCTTTGTCGGTTACGAAGGCGGATGCGGATGCGGTGGCGGCCGGGCCCCAGGGCCTGTCGTCACAACAGGTCCCTAGAGGTCTAGTCCAATAGGCCAGCCTACGCGCAGACGGCCCGCGCCGACAGACGATCAGTGGCCGTGCCGTACCCCTGGGAGGTATGAAGTCAAGTGAGGGAACACTTGCATTGGATACCCCCCATGGGTATAGATTGGATCTCGTAAGCGATACCCACCCCGGGTACGGGAGCAGACCGAAACCGAGGAGGCCTCATGTCGGCGCACCCGGCCGCCACCGCGCCCTCCGCCGCCCAGGCGGCAGAGGTGGAACTCGCCATCGGCGGCATGACCTGCGCCTCGTGCGCCGCCCGGATCGAAAAGAAGCTGAACCGGATGGACGGCGTGGCGGCGACCGTCAACTACGCGACGGAGAAGGCGAAGGTCACCTTCGCCGACGGGGTGGCCGTGGCCGACCTGATCGCGACGGTCGAGGCCACCGGGTACACGGCCCAGGAACCGCCCCGGATCCTCGAGGAAAAGGCGGAGAAGGCGGAAGGGGCGGAATCGGACGGGTCGGCCGACTCGCTCGCGCCGCTCCGGCAGCGACTGCTCACCGCCGTCATACTCGCCGTACCCGTCGTGGCGATGGCGATGATCCCCGCCCTCCAGTTCGAGTACTGGCAGTGGCTGTCCCTCACGCTGACGGCACCCGTCGTGACGTACGCTGCCTGGCCCTTCCACAAGGCCGCCTTCACCAACGCCCGGCACGGCGCCGCGACGATGGACACGCTCATCTCCGTCGGGACGTCGGCCGCGTTCCTCTGGTCGGTGTGGGCGCTCTTCTTCGGAACCGCCGGCATGCCCGGTATGACGCACGCCTTCGAGCTGACCATAGCCCGCAGCGACGGCGCCGGGAACATCTACCTGGAGGCCGCCGCCGGAGTCACCGCCTTCATCCTCGCCGGGCGCTACTTCGAGGCCAGGTCCAAGCGGAAGGCCGGCGCGGCGCTCAAGGCGCTGCTCGAACTCGGGGCCAAGCACGTCACGCTCGTGCGCGAGGGTGGACGTGAAGAGACCGTCCCCGTAGCCGAGTTGAAGGTCGGCGACCGGTTCCTCGTACGGCCCGGCGAGAAGATCGCCACCGACGGCGCCGTGGTCGAGGGCGCGTCCGCCGTCGACGCCTCGATGCTGACCGGTGAGTCCGTGCCCGTGGAGGTCGCGGTCGGGGACGCCGTCACCGGCGCGACGCTGAACGCCGGCGGACGCCTCGTCGTCGAGGCCACCCGCGTCGGCGCTGACACCCAACTCGCCCGTATGGCGCGCCTCGTGGAGGACGCGCAGAACGGCAAGGCCGCCGCGCAGCGCCTCGCCGACCGGATCTCCGCCGTGTTCGTGCCGGTCGTCATCGGGCTCGCGCTGGCCACGCTCGGGTTCTGGCTCGGCAGCGGCGCCGGGATCACGGCCGCCTTCACCGCGGCCGTCGCCGTCCTCATCATCGCCTGCCCCTGCGCCCTGGGCCTCGCCACACCGACGGCGCTGATGGTCGGCACGGGGCGCGGCGCGCAGCTCGGCATCCTCATCAAGGGCCCGGAGGTCCTGGAGACCACGCGCGCGGTCGACACGATCGTCCTCGACAAGACCGGAACCGTCACGACCGGCCGGATGACGCTGCTCGCCACGCACGTGGCGGACGGCACGGACACGAGTGAAGTCCTGCGTGTCGCAGGGGCGTTGGAGCACGCCTCGGAGCACCCGATCGCGCAGGCCATCGCGGACGGGGCCCGCGAGAAGGTGGGCGAGCTCGGCGTCGTCGAGGACTTCGCGAACCTTCCCGGGCTCGGCGTGCAGGGCATCGTGGACGGCCACGCCGTACTCGTCGGCCGCGTCAAGCTGCTGGGCGAGTGGGAGATCCGGCTGCCGGTGGAGCTGGAGCGGGCCGGGGCGCAGGCGGAGGCGGCGGGACATACGGCTGTCGCGGTGGCCTGGGACGGGGAGGCCAGGGCGGTCCTCGAAGTCGCGGACGCGGTGAAGGAGACCAGCGCGGAAGCGGTACGGCGACTGCGGGGCCTCGGCCTGACACCCATCCTCCTCACCGGCGACAACGAAGCCGTGGCGCGTTCGGTGGCCGCCGAAGTCGGCATCGACGAGGTGATCGCGGAGGTCATGCCGCAGGACAAGGTCGACGTGGTGAAGAGGCTTCAGGGCGAAGGGCGTTCCGTGGCCATGGTCGGCGACGGCGTCAACGACGCGGCGGCCCTGGCGCAGGCCGACCTGGGGCTCGCGATGGGCACGGGCACGGACGCGGCGATAGAGGCCGGCGACCTGACGCTGGTCCGGGGCGACCTGAGGGCGGCGTCGGACGCGATCCGCCTGTCCCGGCGGACGCTGGGGACCATCCGCACCAACCTGTTCTGGGCGTTCGCCTACAACGTCGGCGCGCTGCCGCTGGCCGCGGCGGGCCTGCTGAACCCGATGATCGCGGGCGCGGCGATGGCGCTCTCGTCGGTGTTCGTCGTGGGCAACAGCCTGCGCCTGAGGAACTTCAGGCCGCAGGCGTAGCGACAACCGGCAAAGCGAGGGCCCGTCCACACACGGTGGACGGGCCCTTGTCGCCGACCGTCAGCTGCCCTGCTCGCCCGCGAGGAGTTCGTCGGCGTCGACGATCCGGTACGCGTAGCCCTGTTCGGCGAGGAAGCGCTGGCGGTGGGCCGCGAAGTCCTGGTCGATGGTGTCGCGGGCGACGACGGAGTAGAAGCGGGCCTCGTGCCCGTCGGCCTTCGGGCGCAGGACGCGGCCGAGGCGCTGTGCCTCCTCCTGCCGGGACCCGAAGGTGCCGGACACCTGGATCGCGACCGTGGCCTCGGGCAGGTCGATGGAGAAGTTGGCGACCTTGGACACGACGAGGACGGAGATCTCGCCGTTGCGGAACGCGTCGAACAGCTTCTCGCGCTGGGCGTTGCTGGTCTCGCCCTTGATGACGGGTGCGTCCAGATGCTCGCCCAGCTCGTCGAGCTGGTCGATGTACTGCCCGATGACGAGGGTCTGCTCACCCTGGTGCTTGCGCACGAGGGCCTCCGTCACCTTCCGCTTGGTCGCGGTGGTGGCGCAGAAGCGGTACTTCTCCTCGGCCTCCGCGGTCGCGTAGGCGAGCCGCTCGCTGTCGGTCAGATTGACGCGCACCTCGACACAGTCGGCGGGCGCGATGTAGCCCTGGGCCTCGATCTCCTTCCACGGAGCGTCGAAGCGCTTGGGGCCGATCAGCGAGAAGACGTCCGACTCGCGCCCGTCCTCACGCACCAGCGTCGCGGTGAGGCCGAGGCGCCGCCGGGCCTGGAGGTCGGCGGTGAACTTGAAGACGGGCGCGGGCAGCAGATGCACCTCGTCATAGATCACGAGTCCCCAGTCGCGGGAGTCGAAGAGCTCCAGATGCGGATAGATGCCCTTCCGCTTCGTGGTCAGCACCTGATACGTGGCGATGGTGACGGGACGGATCTCCTTCTTCGTCCCGCTGTACTCGCCGATCTCGTCCTCGGTCAGGCTCGTCCGCCTGACCAGCTCGTGCTTCCACTGCCGGGCGGAGACCGTGTTGGTGACGAGGATGAGCGTCGTCGCCTTGGCCTCGGCCATCGCGCCGGCGCCCACCAGCGTCTTACCGGCGCCACAGGGCAGCACGACGACGCCGGACCCGCCGTGCCAGAAGCCCTCGACCGCCTGCTTCTGGTACGGGCGCAGCGCCCAGCCGTCCTCCGCGAGATCGATCTGGTGCGCCTCGCCGTCCACGTAACCGGCGAGGTCCTCGGCGGGCCACCCCAGCTTGAGGAGCGTCTGCTTGATCTGGCCGCGCTCCGAGGGGTGCACGGCGACGGTGTCGGCGTCGATGCGGGCGCCGACCAGCGGGGCCACGCGCTTGGAGCGGAGGATCTCTTCGAGGACCGGCCGGTCCGTGGTGGTCAGGACGAGGCCGTGCGCCGGGTGCTTGGACAGCGTCAGACGCCCGTACCGGTCCATGGTCTCGGCGATGTCGACCAGGAGCGCGTGCGGGACGGGGTAGCGGCTGTACTCGACGAGGGCGTCCACGACCTGCTCGGCGTCGTGGCCGGCGGCCCGCGCGTTCCACAGCCCCAGCGGCGTCAGCCGGTACGTGTGGATGTGCTCCGGGGCGCGCTCCAGCTCGGCGAAGGGCGCGATGGCGCGACGGCAGGCGTCGGCCTGGTCGTGGTCGACCTCCAGGAGAAGCGTCTTGTCACTCTGGACGATGAGCGGTCCGTTCACATGTATCCCTTCCACCGCGCTCCGCGAGGCGCGGGGCCAAACGTCCAGTGTGCCGCATGGCGCGTACGAACCGCGTACGGTCGGCCGCCGACGGGACGTGGGGGAGGCACGGACCCCGGGGTCAGGCCTCGGCCTCCAGCTCGGCCACCCCGGTCACCCGGTGCAGCGGATACGTCCGCACCTCGTCCGCCGTGTGGTCGTACGCGGTGACGAACCCGCCCTCGACCCGGATCGGGGCGATCACGCGCTGGCTGGCGGTGCCCTCCGCGTTCACATAGCCGATCCACACGGCCTCGCCCGTCAGGACGGCCGCCTGCATCGTGGCCAGCGTGTCCGCCGCGCTGGTGCGGGGAAGCGCCCCGCTCTGCTCGCCCGGCGCGTGCTTGCGCGGCGTCGTGGAGGCGAGGTCACCCGCGCGGATCGCGCGCACGGCGGCGGTCAGGAGCGTGCCGTCCGGCACAGGCGGTCCCTCCGGGACGGGCTCGGGGGCGCTGCGCGGCCCAGTGCGGCGGGCGTGGGCGCGGGTGATCAGCACATCGCCCTCGGGACTCTCCGCGGCGGGCGCGAACCCCATCTGCCGCAGGCCCTCCAGGAGCGCCGCGGGATCGGCCTGCGCGGCGAGGACGGTCGGCGCGAGCCGCCGCAGGCGCAGGCCGGCGGAGCGCTTGTCGGCGAGGATCTCGCCCAGGAGTACGTCGTCGTCGCAGCGCACGTACGCGGAGGCGGCGCCGATGCGCAGATGCCCGTGCTTACGGGCCACGTCGTCGATCAGGTACGCGAGGGGCTGCGGGACGGGCGTACGGGAGTGCGTGTTCAGGAAGTCGTGCAGGTCGGAGGCGGTGCGGCCGGAGTCGAGTGCGCGCCGTACGGACCCGGGGGTGAACCGGTAGACGGTCGCGCCGCCCTTGGACTCCACGTCGGCGAGGACGGAGAGCGCCTCGGCGAGGGGCCGTTCCAGGGGCCCGGGGGCGACCGCGGTCAGGTCGGCCTGAAGAAGGACATGGTCCAGCGGCTCGGGCAGCAGCGGAGCGAGCAGAGCGACGGCGGCCGCCTCCGCGGCAGTCGTCACACCGCCCTCAAGGAGTGCCCGCCCGTGCTCGGACAGGGCACCCCGGCCCGTGACGCCGAGCAGCTCCGCCTCGGTGAGGGTCCACCGGGCGATGCGGGCGCGCAGGTCGTCGGGGTCACCGGCCTCGTCGGAGGAGGCGGCGGCGCCGCGCAGGGGCCGCTCCCAGCGGAGCCGGGCGAGGAGGGTCTCGGGGTCGGGTGAGGCGCCTTCGGGCAGCTCGGCGAGGAGCGCGAGCACGCGGCGGCGGACCTCGGGGGCGGCCGAGCGGTCGAGGTTCGGCCCGAGGGCGGAGAGGGTGCGCCCGGCGGCGGAGACGGCGACGCCGCCGTCGCGCCCGGCGACGAGCCCGGGTGTGCGGGTGGCGGGGAGCCAGGCGGCGACGAGCCGCGCCCAGCGCTCGGCGGCGGGCTGCTCCAGCCAGGTGTCGTAGGCGGGCGTCGCGGCGTACTGCTCGTCGGCCTCGCCGTCGGGCGCGATGAGCCCGGCCGCGTAGGCGAGTTCGACCCAGAACGCGGCGAGGGGCTCGGTGGTGTCGAGGGCGGCGGCGGTGCGCTTGAGGTCGCGCACGCTGAGCCCGCCGGCGCGCAGAACGGCGGGCCCGCCCTCGTCCCAGTCCTTGAGCAGCTCCTCGACGGTGGCGAGCGCGGTGTAGGCCTGCCCGGCGCCGGTCGCGTTCACGACGGTGGGGCGGTGGGTGGCGGCGGGTTCGACGGCGGGGGGTACGGGTTCCAGGGCGCGGTGGGCGCGTCCGCCGCGCAGGTGGAGGGCGGCCTCGCGGGGCAGCACGACGGTCCCGGGGGCGGTCGGCAGGAGGAGTCCGCGGTCGAGGAGCCAGCGCAGATGGGCGGCGGGCTCGGCGGTGACCTGGCCGTAGGGCGGGCCCCAGACGAGCCGGGAGAGGACCTCGACGGCGTCCGCGGGCGCCTCGTCGAGGAGGGCCGACATGCGCGGCCGGTCGGTGAAGAGCGCGGTCAGCGAGGCGACGGCGGAGACCGGGTCGTGCGTGGAGGCGAGGCCCGCGGCCGCCACGATCTCCTGGACGCGGCCGGGGGACATGCCCGCGGTGGCCTCGGCGACGGTGGGGCCGAGGCCCGTGGGGGAGGGCCGCTGGGGCGCGGGGGCGAGCAGCTCGCGGGCGGTGCGCACGAGACGGAGCCGGTCGTCGGGCCCCCAGATCAGGGCCTGTTCGCGCAGGGCGGCGACGGCGCGGGGCAGAGCGGCGGAGACCGTACGGGCGTCCACGCCCGCGTCGTCACCCTCGTCCCCGGCGAGCAGAGCGAGGAGGGTGCCGTACGTGGTGGGCTCCGGGGCGACGGCCAGCGCCTCCGCGGTCTGGAGAGTGAAGCGGTCCAGGTGCTCGAGCGCGCGGATCACGGAGGCGCGGGTGCCCGCACGGGTGGCGAGCTGCGTGAGGTCGCCGGGAACAGGGTTGAGCAGATCGGGGCGGGCGCGCAGGAGTGCGCCGAGGGAGGCGTCGTCGCGGGCGCGCAACGCCTCGGCGAGGGACCGGGGGGCCGTACTCCCCGCCCCGCTCCCGTCCTCGGCGGCGCGGTGCGGCTCGTGAGTGCTCATCCGGGCCACGGTAGCGCCTGACCGGCCCGCCGGGCGGCGGCCCCGCTGGGCCCGGAAGAGGCCCCCGGCGCCGCGCCGGGCACGGTAACGTCGTAAAACGGGTGAACGAACCGTCAACATCACCACCCCGGAGGGGACTTCGTGGGGATCGAGAGCGATCAGCTCGTCTTCGACTATCTGAGCCGGGTCGGCGACCTGGCCCAGCAGCGTCAGCTGCCTTCTGGCACGCGGATGCGCCTGGTGTCGGAGCTGCGCAACGAGATCGAGGCGCGGCGCGCGAAAACGACGGTGGACAGCCCGGCCGCGGTGCGCCGGATCCTGGAGCGCCTCGGCACGCCGGACGAGGTGGTGACGGGCGCGGGCAGGGGCCGCGGTCCGGCGGAGCCGGAGGCGCCGCGGGCGGCGGTGCCCGTGCAGAGGTCGAAGGAGCCGCGGCCCAAGGAGCCCCGTCCGAAGGGCCTTCGGCGGATCGTGCCGGGCCCGCGCGCGGAGCCGCAGGAGGACGAGGAGGCGCGGGACGCGCCGTCGCCGCCGCATCTGGCGGGGACGGACGAGCTGGGGGAGCCGGGTTCGGAGCCGGACTGGTGGCGCGTGGACAGCAGCCCGTTCGGCGTTGCGGACAGCGTGCCGGGATTCGTGGGCGGCGTCGAGATCCCGGAGATACTCAAGCCGCCGGCCAAGGACGAACCGCGCCTGCCCAAGGCACGCAAGGCCGCAGCCGCGACGGAGGACGAACTCCCGGACGACGAGCCGCAGACGGGCACGGAGAAGACGTCCCGGGGGCGCCGCCTCCCGTCCCCGCCCGGCTGGTCGAACCCGCTCCTGCTGCTCGCCGCCGCGCTCCTCGTGGCCGGCGCGGTCATGGGCAACTGGTTCGCGCTGGGCCTCGGCTGGATCATCGCGTACGCGTCGCGGCGCCTGAGCGAGGGCGAGTCGAAGGTGGCGGTGCTGTGGCTGCCGGGGCTCGCGGTGACAGCCGGGCTCGTGTGGCTGTGGGGCCGTAACACCGGGCGGTGGGGCGAGCCGATCGCGGACGGGCGGATGAGCGACGCGATCGGCACGACGTGGCCGTGGGTGGTGCGGGGGGCGGCCGTCGCCTCCGCGCTCTTCGTGGTGTGGAGATCGCAGCGGCAACGGCCGTGAAGAGAGAGGCTGTCAGGCGGTCAGGTCCTTCTGGAACTCGTCGAGGATCTGGTGCGCGGCGGTGTAGCCGATGCCCGCGATCCACAGGTTGTCGTCGACCTTGAAGACCTTGCCGTCCTTGGACGCCGTGAGGTTCTTCCACAGGCCGCTCTTCATCGTCTGCGTCGCCTTGGCCTTGCCCGGGTCGCCGTAGGTCGAGGTGAAGATGACGTCCGCGTCGGCGAGGTCGATCTTCTCGGGGCTCACGTCGTACGAGAACCCGTCCTTGGCCTTGTCGGTGAGGGCGGGGCGGCCGACGCCCAGGTCGGCGAGGATCGAGCCGATGTAGTTCTGCTTGCCGTAGATGCGGATGTCGGCGCCCTCGACGAAGCGGACGAAGTTGATGTCCGTCGCGGCGGCCTTCTCCTTGCCGCCGATCGCGGTGGTCACCTTCGCGACGTGCGCGTCGTAGCCGGCGACGGCCTTCTTCGCCTCGGCCTTCCTGCCGAGCGCGTCGGCGTGGACCTGGAAGTTCTCCTTCCAGGCGGTGCCGGTGGACTCCGTCATCACCGTCGGGGCGATGGCGCTGAGCTGCTTGTAGCGGGCGCCGTCGCGGACCTTGCTGGTGAGGATGAGGTCGGGTTCGAGGGCGGCGACGGCCTCCATGTCGGGGTTGGCGATCTCGCCGACCTCCTTGATGCCCTTCACCTCGTCTTTGGGCAGGTAGGACGGGAAGCCCTCCTCCGTCGCCGCGTGCGTCGCGCCGACGGGCTTCACGCCGAGGGTGAGCGCGGAGTCGAGCTCGCCGGTGTCCAGGACGACGACGCGGGTGGGGTGTTCGGGCACCTTCACGTCGCCCATCGCCGTACTGACCGTGTGCGTCTTCAGGGATGCCGACCCGGCCGCGTCGGAGCCGGAGTCCCTGTCGGGCGAGCCGCAGGCGGTCAGGGCCAGGGCGCCGGTCAGGGTGAGGGCACCGGCGGTCAGGGCGGGGCGGGCGCTGCGGGTCATGAGGCTGCCTTTCGGGAAAGGGCGTCGGACGGAGCGCCGGACCGGGCGCCGGCCTGCCAGGGGGCGCCGGGCACGATCAGCGGGGAGCCGGTCACGGGGTCGGGGACGACCACGCAGTCCAGGCCGAACACCTCCCGTACGAGATCCGCCGTGACGACCTCGGCGGGCGGGCCCTCGGCGACGACGCGGCCGGACTTCATGGCGACGAGGTGGTCGGCGTAGCGCGCCGCCTGGTTGAGGTCGTGCAGGACGAGGACGACGGTGCGGTCCTTGTCGTGGTTCAACTGGCGTACGAGGTCGAGGACTTCGACCTGGTGGGCGATGTCGAGATACGTCGTCGGCTCGTCGAGGAGCAGCAGTTCGGTCTCCTGGGCGAGCGCCATGGCGATCCAGACGCGCTGGCGCTGGCCGCCGGAGAGCTCGTCGACGGAGCGCTCCGCGAGGGCCGCGACGTCGGTGCGTTCCATGGCCTCGGTGACGGCGCGCTCGTCGGCGTCGGACCACTGCTGCCACCAGTGCTGGTGGGGCTGGCGGCCGCGGGCCACGAGGTCGGCGACGGTGATCGCCTCGGGCGCCACGGGCGTCTGCGGCAGCAGCCCGATCTGCTGGGCGATCTTCTTGGTGGGCAGCTTGGTGAGCGCTTCGCCGTCGAGGAGCACGGAGCCGCTCTTCGGCTTGAGGAGCCGGCCGAGGGCGCGCAGCGTGGTCGACTTGCCGCAGGCGTTGGGTCCGACGATGACGGTGACGCGGCCGTCGGGGACGGCGAGGTCGAGGTCGTGGACGACGGTGCGGTCCTCGTAGGCGAGGGTGAGCGCGCTGGTGCTGAGCCGGGTCACCGGTTTCCTCCCGTGCGGCTGCGGATGATGAGCCAGATCAGGTACGGCGCCCCGACGGCGGCCGTGAGGACACCCACCGGGAGTTCGGTGGGCGAGAACAGGCGCCGGGCCAGCAGGTCGGCCACGACGACGATGAACGCGCCCAGGAGCGCCGAGCACAGGAGCGGGATCTGGGCGGTACGGGTCACCCGGCGGGCGATCTGCGGGGCCAGGAGCGCGACGAAGTCGACGGGCCCGGCGGCGCCGGTCGCGACGGACGCGAGGACGACGCCCAGTAGGACGAGGCCGAGGCGTACGCGGCCGAGGCGGACGCCGAGCGCGGTCGCCGTGTCGTCGTCCATGGCCACGGTGCGCTGGGCGCGCGCGGCCCACGCGACGAACGGGACGAGGACGAGGAGGGTCAGGCCGAGCGGGGCGGCCTCCGCCCAGCCGCGGCCGTTGAGCGAGCCCGTCATCCAGATCTGCGCCTGCTGGGCGACGAGGTAGTCGCCCTTCGTCATGAAGAGCGTCGTCACCGACCGCAGCGCGATGGCGAAGCCGATGCCGATGAGGACGAAGCGCGTCGCGTGGAGTCCGCCGCGCCACGCGAAGGCGTACACGAGGAGCGCCGCGAGGAGGCCCCCGAGTACGGAGAGGTAGGGCAGGACCGCGTACGACGTGACGCCGAACGTCATCGCGCCGACGGTCAGCGCGCTCGCGCCCTGGCTGATGCCGATGATGTCGGGGGACGCCAGCGGGTTGCGGGCGACGGTCTGGATGAGGGCGCCCGCGACGCCGAACGCGGCGCCGGCCAGGAGGCCGACGACCATGCGGGGGGCGCGCAGCGTGCCGACGACGAGTTCGTCCGGCGACGGCCGGCCGGTGATGACCCTGAGGACTTCGCCGGGGGCGATGAACGACTCGCCGACACAGAGGTAGGCGAGGCAGGCGACCGCGAGGAGGACCAGGAGGGACGCGGCGGCGACGGCGGCCCTGCGGTGCAGGAGGAAGGCGGCGCCGCCCGCCCGGACGACGGAGTACCCGGCGGGGCGGACCCGGGGCGCGGTGGTCGTACTCATGCGGGGACCGCCTTGCGCCGGACCAGGGTGACGAGGAACGGGACGCCGATCAGCGCGGTCATCACACCCGCGGGCACCTCGCTCGGCGGGAAGACGACGCGGCCCACGGTGTCGGAGACGAGGAGCATGACGGGGCCGATGAGGGCCGCCATCGGCAGGACCCAGCGGTGGTCGCTGCCCACGACGGCCCGGGCTATGTGCGGAACGGCCAGGCCGATGAAGGCGATCGGTCCGGCGGCGGCGACGCCGACGCCGGTGAGGACGGTCGCGCCGAGGCCGCCGACGATCCGTACGGTCGCGACCCGCTGGCCGAGGCCCTTGGCGACGTCCTCGCCGAGCGCGAGCGCGTCGAGGCCGCGCGCGACGGACAGCACGAGGAGCACGCCGACGACGAGGAACGGCCAGATCTGGCCCACGATGTGCGCGTCTCTGCCGGACAGCGAGCCCACCTGCCAGAACCTGAACTCGTCAAGCGCGGACGCCTTCGTGGTGAGGACGGCCGTGGTGACGGAGACCAGGAGCGCGTTGACCGCGGCGCCCCCGAGCGCGAGTTTCACCGGCGTCGCGCCGCCGCGCCCGCCGGAGGCGATGGCGTAGACGGCGACGGACGCGAGCGCGGCGCCCGCGAACGCGAACCAGACGTAGCCGGTGAGCGTGTGGATGCCGGCGAACGCGATCGCGAGGACGACGCCGACGGACGCGCCCTGGCTGATGCCGAGGATCCCGGGGTCGGCGATGGGGTTGCGGGTGATGCCCTGGAGGACGGTCCCGGCGAGGGCGAGCGCGGCGCCCACCATCAGGCCGACCAGCGTGCGCGGCAGCCGCAGACCCCTGATGACCTCGGCATCGTCGCTGTGGCCGCCGTGCACGAGCGCATCGAGGACCGCTGACGGGGCGATCGCGCGGGCGCCGACGGCGAGGCTGAACAGGACCGCGAGAACGAGGGCCACGAGCGCGGCCGCCGTCCAGACGATGCGTCGCCGCGCGGCGGGGGCGGCTGAGATCTGACCCATGGACCAATCCGAGGTTGGTAAGGCTTAGCTAAGCGGCAATCGTACGCCCAGGCACAATGGCTCCCATGGGTGCATACGAGAGCGCGAACGGATCAGCTTCGGGACCGACGGTCGGCTTCGACCTCGACATGACGCTGATCGACTCACGGCCGGGAATCAGGGACACATGGCTGGAACTCGCCCGGCGCACCGGCGCGCGGCTCGACGCCGATCTCATCGTGACGCGGCTCGGCCCGCCGCTGGAGCAGGAGCTGGCCTACTGGTTCCCCGAGGAACGCATCCCGGAGATGGCCGACCTCTACCGGGAGCTCTACCCCGCGCACGCCATCACCGGGACGTACGCGATGCCGGGCGTGCACGAGGCCGTCGCCGCGGTGCACGCGGAGGGCGGCAGGGCGATCGTCGTGACGGCGAAGTACGAGCCCAGCGCGAAGCTCCACCTGGAACACCTGGACATCGCCGCCGACGAGGTCATCGGCAATCTGTGGGCCGAGGGCAAGGCGACGGCGCTGCGCGAGCACGGCGCGTCCGTCTACGTCGGTGACCACACCGGCGACGTGCGCGGCGCCCGTGCCGCCGAGGCGCTGTCCGTCGCGGTGACGACCGGGCCGTGCGACGCGGCCGAACTGCGCGCCGCCGGCGCGGACGTGGTGCTCACGGATCTGACGGAGTTCCCCGCCTGGCTGAAGGCCTACGTCGCCGAGCGGGCCTGACGGCGCTGCACGGCGATCCCGCGCAGCACTCCGGCCGCGGAGATCAGGAAGCCGACGCCCATCAGCATGCACACCGCGTAGGCGACGGGCGGGAACGGGTCGGTTCCGAGGAACAGAGGGGCCATCGTGACCAGAGTGGCCACGGCTCCGACGATGAAGACGATGCCGCCGGCCTTGACGAGGCCGTCGCCGGGTCCGGCGGAATTCGCTTGGGTTTTGTCACGCACCCGACCAGGGTAGTTCCCAGCGCGAAGGAACAATCCGGGTTCCTCGGGCCGTCTTGTCACCGGCTCCTGGACCATTAGCCTGGTGCCGGCGGGTCGGGCGGCCCGCTGCAGTGCTATCCAGAGCCGTTTTCAGCGCCGTTCTTCATCGCTCGGAACGGCATGACGAGTACGAGGACGAGGACTTCACGTGCCTACCGGCAAGGTCAAGTGGTTCAACAGCGAGAAGGGCTTCGGCTTTCTCTCCCGCGACGACGGCGGCGACGTCTTCGTGCATTCCTCCGTACTTCCCGACGGCGTGGACGCTCTCAAGCCGGGCCAGCGTGTCGAGTTCGGCGTCGTCGCGGGACAGCGCGGCGACCAGGCGCTCTCCGTGACGATCCTCGATCCGACCCCGTCCGTGGCCGCGGCACAGCGCCGCAAGCCGGACGAACTGGCCTCGATCGTCCAGGACTTGACGACGCTCCTCGAGAACATCACGCCGATGTTGGAAAAGGGCCGCTACCCGGACAAGGCCTCCGGCGCGAAAATCGCGGGCCTGCTGCGGGCGGTGGCCGACCAGTTGGACGTCTGACGGCCTTACGGGAACGCGAGCACACCCGGGCCGAGGGCGGGCACAAGGCCCTCGGCCGTGGCGTGGGTCAGCAGGCCGCGGATCGCGGCGGCCTCTTTTTTTCTGCCGTCCTCGCGTTGCTTCGCAGGCTTCGGGCGGCTGTGGCGGACTGCGTCCGGCCGCTGTGTTCAGGGGAAGGACAGGGCGCCGGGGCCAAGTGCGGGGACCAGGCCCTCGGCCGCGGCGCGGGTCAGCAGGCCTCGGATCGCCGCGTATCCGTTCTCGCCGAGGTCGGCTGTGAACTCGTTGACGTACAGGCCGATGTGCTGGTCCGCGACGGACGGGTTCATCTCCTGGGCGTGTTCGAGGACGTAGGGGCGGGAGGCCTCCGGGTCGTCCCAGGCCATGCGTACCGACGTGCGGACCGTGTCGGCGAGTTGGCGCAGGCGGTCCTCGCCCAGGCTCCGCTTCGCGATGATCGCGCCGAGCGGGATGGGCAGTCCGGTCGTGTTCTCCCAGTGCTCGCCCATGTCGGCGAGGGAGTGCAGACCGTAGTTCTGGTACGTGAAGCGGGCCTCGTGGATGACGAGTCCGGCGTCGACCTTGCCGTCCCGCACGGCGGGCATGATCTCGTCGAACGGCATCACGACGATCTCGCCGACCCCGCCGGGCACGACGTCCGCGGTCCACAGGCGGAACAGCAGGTACGCCGTCGACTTCTCGCTGGGCACGGCTACGGTCTTGCCGGTCAGGTCGACCCCGGGCTCGCGCGTGAGCACGAGGGGGCCGCAGCCACGGCCGAGGGCGCCGCCGCAGGGCAGCAGCGCGTAGTCGTCGAGGACGTACGGCAGGACGGCGTACGACACCTTCAGCACGTCGAAGTCGGGGGAGCGGCGCTCGGCGACGCCGTTCGTGATGTCGATGTCGGCGAAGGTCACGTCGAGGGCGGGCGCCCCGGGGACGCGGCCGTGGGCCCACGCGTCGAAGACGAACGTGTCGTTCGGGCAGGGCGAGAAGGCGATCCGGAGTTCTTCGGGGTGCGTCATGTGCGGTTCCAACTCTCCAGTACGGGCGCGGACTTCCCGAACGCTTCGGTCAGCGCCGCGAGTGCGTCGCCGATGCGCCAGGCCGCGCGGTCGCGGGGGCCGACGGCATTGGAGACCGCGCGGATCTCCAGGACGGGCACGCCGTGCGCCGCGGCCGCCTCGGCGACCCCGAAGCCCTCCATCGCCTCGGCGGCGGCGCCGGGGTGACGGCGTTGCAGCTCGGCGGCGCGGGCCGCGGTGCCCGTCACGGTGGAGACGGTCAGGACGGTGCCGGTGAGCGCACCGGTGGCCGCGGCGACGTCCCGTACGAGGGAGGGCGGCGGGCGGTGTGTGACCGTGCCGAAGCCGAGCTCGGTGACGGGCAGGAAGCCGTCGGGGGTCTCGGCGCCCAGGTCGGCGGCGGTCAGCGCGTCGGCGACGACGACGGAGCCGAGCGGGGCGTCCGGCTGGAACCCGCCACCGATGCCGGCGGACACGACCAGGCCGTACGGCCGCCCCGACAGGGCGGCGGTGGTGAGGGCGGTGGCGGTACCGGCCGCCGCGGCGGCGGGCCCGACGCCCACCGCGACGACATCGACGGCAGGGTGCGCGGCGCCCGCCTCGGACAGGCCCCTGGCCACCGCGTCCCGCTCCGCGGGGACGGCGGTGGCGATCAGGACCCGCCCGCTGTCCGTCAGGCGTCCTTCTTGAGCTTGAACGACCACAGGCCGGTCGCCTTCGAGCCGCTGCCCTCGACGATGGAGACCGTCGTGGAGCTGCCCGTGGCGCCGTACTGCTGGTTGAAGAACACGCTGCCCGGGACGGTGCGGTACGTCTTCTTGCTGGCGTCGGTCAGCGGCTGACCGTTCATCAGCAGGGTCCAGCCCTTCTCCGCGATGTCCGGGTCGACGCCGAAGCGGACCGTCGCGTCGGGGTCGACCTTGATGGACTTGATGTCCTTGTTCTTGAGGCAGTCCTTCAGCGCGGCGGCGTCCAGGGCCTTGCCGTCGTTGTAGCAGGCTGCTTCCGTCGTCACCGTGGAGCGGCCGACCGTGATGGTCGCCAGCGGCGTCGGCTTGTCGCAGGCCGAGAGGACGAGCAGCCCGGCAGCGACGGCGCCGGCGGCTGCCACGGTGCGGCGGTTTCGCACGGTGAAACGCAGGGAGGTCATGCGGGCAGGCTATCTGGCGGCCCGCGCACACTCGCCATGCGGGTGCGGCGTGCCGCATGCTCACGCCATCCGGGGCGGATCTCCCGCTCTCCCGGCCGTCCCTCACGCCACGCGGCTGCGTGCCTGGCCGCCGTGGCGCGCGGCGGCCAGCAGGCCCCGTACGGTCGTCAGCCAGCCCGTTCCGACGATCGCCGCGGCGACACCGAGGCCCAGTGCTCCGTTCAGCGGCAGCGCGATGCCGATGGCGCCGCCGAGGACCCACGCCATCTGGAGGAGGGTCTCGGAGCGGGCGAACGCGGAGTTGCGGACCTCTTCCGGGACGTCGCGCTGGATCAGGGCGTCCAGGGACAGTTTCGAGAGGGCCTGCGCGAACCCGGCGACGGCCGCAAGGCACGCCGTGAGGAACGCGGTGAAGAACAGCGCGGCCGTGATCGCCACGCCGAGGACCACCGCCACCACCGTCACGATGATGATCTCGGGCGCCCGTGATTTGAGCCACGCCCCGACGGCCGTGCCCAGCGCATTGCCCGCGCCCGCCGAGACGCCGACGATGCTGAGCGACACGGCGGCGCTCTGCCCCGACATGGGGTGCTCGCGCAGCAGGAACGCCAGGAAGAAGATCAGGAAGCCGGAGAGGCAGCGCTGCGAGGCGTTGACGAACAGCGCGTGCGTCACGGCCGGGCCGACCGTGCGCAGACCCGGGCGCTTCTGCTTGGTGGCCTCCTTGTGCGGGCCGTGCAGATGCTGCTCGTCGGCCGCCAGGAGCGCCTTCCCCTCGCCCTTCGCGGAGTCCACCTTGTGCGGCAGCTGGAAGGACAGCACCATCCCCGAAATGAAGATCACAAACGCGCCGTAGAGGGGCCAGCGCGGCCCGAGCATCTGGAGCCCGGCGCCGACCGGAGCGGCCACACCGGTGGCGAGGAGTCCGCCGAGCGTCACCCGCGAATTGGCCTTGACCAGGGAGAAGCGGGGCGGCAGCAGACGCGGCACGACGGCGCTGCGGACCACTCCGTACGCCTTGGACGCCACCAGGACGCCCAGCGCCGCCGGGTACAGCTCCACGCCCCCGCTGACCACCGCCCCGGACAGCACGATCGCGAGGAGTGCCCGCGCCAGCATCGAAGCGGCCATCGCGGCGCGCCGCCCGTGCGGCAGCCGGTCCAGGAGCGGCCCGATGACGGGTGCGAGGAGCGTGAAGGGCGCCATCGTGATGCCGAGGTACAGGGCGACGCGCCCGCGCGCCTCGTCCGTCGGCACCGAGAAGAACACCGTGGACGCGAGCGCGATGGTGATCATGACGTCGCCGGCGCCGTTCACCGCGTGCAGTTCGATCAGTTTTCCCAGACCCGACTCGCCCGCGCCGTGCGCGTGGGTCGCTTTGCGAATCCCGCGCGCCGTGCCGGTGAACGGCAGGTGCAGGGCGCGCCCGAGACCGCGGACCGCCCTGAGTACCGGGCCCGATCCGCCTGCTGCGCGCGCCGAAGACCTCGCGGAAGTCACTCAGCCATAGTGCCCCCGGAAGGTGGTGACTAGTGCCGATATCGGCCGAGCGGGTCGCCGGTACGGCCCCTCGGAACCGCCCCGCCGCGTGGTGCGGGACACAGCTAGTTGTACGTCGGTGTGGGCGCACGGGCCGGGAGAAGGTAGCGTGCGTAACGCGCCTGCGGCAGCTGTCCTCGGCCGCGCGCCTCTCGGTCATCCCGCAGAATGGGTGACGTAGGTGCGCCCGAGGGCGTTCGGGCGCGGACGTCGACGCGGCCCCCTGGTCCGCTCCGTCCGTACCCCCGCGCAAGGGTGGCGCACTCGTGAGACGGCGTAGGAGAGAAGCGATACCTGTGAGCGCAGCGACAACGCGAAGCCGCACCCCTGACCGTCTGTGCGCCGAGGCGGTAGGCCTCGCGCGGACCGCGGCCGAGGAGGCCGCCGCGCCAGGAGTCGTGGGCGAGCACGTCGACGTCGTCGTCGAGGGCGACCGGGTGGTCACGCATCTCTTCGAGTGCAAGGAGTTCGGCTACCGCGGCTGGCGGTGGGCCGTGACGGTCGCGCGTGCCTCCCGCGCCAAGGTCGTCACCCTCGCGGAGACGGTTCTGCTGCCCGGCCCCGACGCGCTCCTCGCCCCCGAGTGGGTGCCGTGGAGCGAGCGGCTGCGGCCCGGCGACATGGGCCCCGGGGACCTGCTCCCGACCGACGCCGAGGATCTTCGGCTCGAGCCCGGCTATTCGGGTGAGGACGTGCCCCCGCCGAACTCCGCGGTGTCCGGTGAGATGGCGGAACTCGCCGACGCGGAGGACGCCGAACTGACGGCGGGACCGCCCGCCGAACTGCCGGTCGCGCCCAAGCGCGGCTCCATCGCGTCGGTCGCCGAGGAGCTCGGCTTGCGGCGCGCCCGGGTCCTGTCCCGGTACGGCCTCCACGTCGCGGCAGACCGCTGGGACGAGGCGTACGGGGCGAAGACACCGATGGCACAGGCGGCGCCCGCCACCTGCGTGTCCTGCGGATTCCTCGCCCCGATCGGCGGCTCGCTCGGCCAGGCCTTCGGCGTCTGCGGCAACGAGTTCTCCCCGGCGGACGGCCGGGTCGTCTCCCTCTCGTACGGCTGTGGTGGCCACTCCGAGGCGGCCGTCATGCCGAAGCCCCCGCGCCCGGCCCTGCCGGTGATCGACGAAACGCGCGTGGACCCGTTCCCCCTGCGCCCGTCGGCAGACTCGGGCTCGGTCCCGACGACCCCGGACGGCACGGAGGACCTGGGCCACTCGTAGCCCTCGCAGTTCTCTTTCCGCGAGCGCGGTAGCGTCTGCGTCGCCAGGGTTGGCCTGGGTGAACGGCAGAGGGAGACCACACCGTGAGCGTGAGCAAGATCGTGCGCCCGGCAGCCGAGGGGATGGATCCGTTCGGGACGGCCCGTCTGCGGCGTGGGGTTCTCGATGCATGGGCAGGCAGCCCGGCCCGCTTCCGTGAGGACGCCAACGCCGAGGAGGACCTCGCCCTCGGCGGCTACCGCGACCGGCTCGTTGTCGAGCTTGCCCAGAACGCCGCCGACGCCGCCGGCCGCGCGGGCGGCACCTCAGGTGGTCGCTTCTCCCTGACCCTGCGCGACGGTGTGCTCGTCGCCGCGAACAGCGGCGCGCCGCTGGACGCCGCCGGTGTCGAGTCGCTGTCCACGCTGCGGGCCTCCGCCAAGCGCGAGCAGGGCGACGGCGCGGTGGGCCGGTTCGGCGTCGGGTTCGCCGCCGTTCTCGCCGTGACCGACGAGCCCGCGGTCGTCGGCCGCACGGGCGGGGTGCGCTGGTCGCTCACCGACGCGCGCGGACTCGCCGCCGACACGGCGCGGCACAGTCCCGGCCTCGGCGACGAACTGCGCCGCCGGGACGGCCATGTGCCGCTGCTCAGGCTCCCGTTCGCCGCGGAGGGCTCCGCCCCGGACCCGTACGGCACCGTCGTGATCCTGCCGCTGCGCGACGCCGCGGCACAGGCGCTCGCGGCGCGGCTCATCGACGCCATCGACGACACACTGCTCCTCGCCCTGCCCGGCCTCGACGAGATCGTCGTGGAGACCGAGTCCGGTACGCGCATCCTGCGCCGCAGGACCGACGGACCCTACGTGGCGGTGGACGACGAGCGCGAGGATGCCGTGTCCGGCAGGCGCGAGAGCGTCACGACCCGCTGGTGCGTCCTCACCCGCAACGGCCCGCTCGACGCCGCACTCCTCGCCGACCGGCCCCTCGAAGAGCGCCTTCGCCCGCACTGGTCCGTGACCTGGGCCGTGCCGGTGGACGCGGACGGCGCCCCCGAGCCGCCCCGCAGCGCGCCCGTGCTGCACGCGCCCACCCCCAGCGACGAGCCGCTCGGCGTGCCCGCTCTGCTCATCGCGTCCTTCCCCCTCGACACGACCCGGCGGCACGCCGCCCCCGGACCGCTCACCGACTTCCTGGTGGAGCGCGCCGCCGACGCCTACGCCGAACTCCTCGCCGGATGGCGCCCGGTGAGCCCCGCCATCCTCGGCCTCGTGCCGGGCCCGCTCGGCCGGGGCGAGCTGGACGGCAGCCTCCGCGGCGCGATCCTGGCCCGGCTGCCCCGCACCGCGTTCCTGCCGCCCGCGCTGCCGCGCGCGAAGGACGACGCCGACGGGCTGCCCGAGACGCTGCGGCCGCGCGAGGCCGAGGTCGTCGAGGGTGCCGGCGCCGAGACCGTGAAGGTCCTCGCCGAGGTCCTGCCGAGCCTGCTGCCCGCGGGCCTGGAGCGCCGCGTCGAGCTGCGGACCCTGGAGGTCGCCCGGGTCCCGCTGACGGAGGCCGTCGACCGGCTCGCCGGTCTGGAGAAGGAACCGGGCTGGTGGCGGCGCCTGTACGACAGCCTCGCGGGCGTCGACCCGGACCGGCTCACCGGGCTTCCGGTGCCGCTGGCCGGGGGGCGTACGACGATCGGGCCGCGGCAGGTGCTGCTGCCCATGCCGGACGTGACACCGGGCGAGACGCTCGCCCGGCTCGGCCTCAAGGTCGCCCACGTGGACGCCGCGCACCCCCTGCTCGAGAAGCTGGGCGCGCTGCCCGCGACGCCCCGCGCCGTCCTGACGACCCCTCAGGTGCGGGCGGCCGTCGCCGGTTCGCTCGACGACGACGCATGGTCCCTCGACGACGACGGCCCGGTCGGCGTGGACGAGCTGGCCGAGCTGGTCCTCACCCTCGTACGGGACGCGAATCTGGAGCCCGGGGACGAGCCGTGGCTGGGCGCGCTCGCGCTGCCCGACGACGAGGGCGAACTCGCGCCCGCCGGTGAACTCGTGCTGCCCGGCAGCCCGTTCGCGCAGGTCGTCCGCGAGGGTGAGCTCGCCATGGTGGACGGCGACCTCGCCGAGCGGTGGGGCGAGCAGCCGCTCGCCGCATGCGGTGTCCTTGCCGGGTTCGCCCTGGTCCGCGCCACCGACGTGGTCCTCGACCCGGACGAACTCGACCCGCGCGAAGGCGACTTCGCCGAGCCGGACGACGCGGGCCTGCTCGACGCGGTCGACGTGTGGTGCGAGGACGTACTCGACCGGCTGCCCCACACCCCCGTGCCGCCCGTCGCCACGGAACTCATCGCCGTACGCGACCTGGACCTCGTCGACGACGACCGCTGGCCCCAGGCCCTCGCCCTCCTCTCCCGCCCGCCGCTGCGCGACGCCCTCACCCAGCCCGTACGGGTCCTGCTGCCCGACGGCACGCACGAGATCGTCCGCCCGTACACGGCGTGGTGGCTGCGTGACCACCCCGTTCTCGACGGCCGCCGGCCGGCCGGTCTGCGCGCGGCCGGCGGTGACCCGCTGCTCGCCGGGCTCTACGACCCGGCGGACGCGACCGGCTTCGAGGACGAGCAGGTGCTGCGCGCGCTCGGCGTGCGCACCTCCGTCGCCGCGCTCCTGGACGAGCCGGGCGGCGCGGCCGAGCTCCTCGACCGTCTCGCCGACCCGGAGCGCGAGGTCGGCGCGTCCCAACTCCACGCCCTGTACGGGGCGCTGGCCGATCTCGACCCGGAGCAGGTGACCCTGCCCGACGAGCTGCGGGCCGTGGTGGACGGCGAGGTCAGGGTCGTGGACGCGGCCGACGCCGTCGTCGCGGACGCGCCCGATCTGCTGCCCCTGAGCGGGGGTCTCGCGCTGCTGCCGGTGAGTCCGGGGCGGGCCGCGGACCTGGCGGACCTGTTCCAGGTGCGGCGGCTGAGCGCGACCGCGGACGCCGAGGTCACGCAGGAGGGCGCCGAACATCCGGTGCCGGAGTCCGTACGGACCCTGCTCGGACCGGCGACTCCGCAGGCGTACGTCGAGCACGAGGAGCTGTTCGTCGCCGGGGTGGAGGTCGACTGGCGGCGCACGCCCGACGGCACGGTCCACGCCTCGACCCTGGAGGGCGTGGCGGCGGGCCTGGCGTGGGCGGCGGGGCAGTGGCCGCGCCGCTTCGAGGTCGCGGCCCTGCTCGAAGACCCGTCGCGTACGGCGGAGTTGGCGCGGGACCGCTGGTTCGACTGAGGGCAAGACTGGCCTGAAGACCACCGTGACGGCGGCCTCGGACGGGTACTGGCGCTACAGCTCGCCGGCACCTCCACCACCCCGGCCGTGACCTCCACGAGCGACTTCGTCGACGTGCAGTAGTCCGTCACGCGGGGCCCCTCACACGGGAAAGCGGCGGTCGACCCAACGCCATACGAATTCCAGGGCGACCGCCGCCACCGCCGCGATGCCGACCGCCGTCCACGGCATCGACGCGCCCACCAGCTTCAGCGCGAAGAAGTCCTGGAGCCACGGCACCACGAGGACGAGCAGGAACGCCGCGCCCATCGCGGCCACCAGGCACACCCGCCACCAGGTGTAGGGCCGCGCGATGATGGCGAGCACCCACATCGAGACGAGGAACAGCGTCAGCGTCGCCGAACTCGTCTCGGCGTCGAGCGCGCCGGATCCCGTGTAGTAGTGCCGGGCGATCACGTACGTCACGAAGGTGGCCGTTCCGGCGACGACGCCGCCCGGGATCGCATACCGCATCACGCGTTTCACGAACTGCGGTTTGGCGCGCTCCTTGTTGGGCGCGAGAGCCAGGAAGAACGCGGGGACGCCGATCGTCAGCGTCGACAGCAGCGTCAGGTGCCGCGGCAGGAACGGGTACTCGATCTGGAAGCAGACGACGAGGACGGCGAGCAGCACCGAGTAGACCGTCTTCACGAGGAACAGGGACGCGACGCGCGTGATGTTCCCGATGACGCGGCGGCCCTCGGCGACGACCGACGGCAGCGTGGAGAAGCTGTTGTTGAGGAGCACGATCTGCGCCACGGCCCGGGTCGCCTCCGAGCCCGAGCCCATCGAGACGCCGATGTCGGCGTCCTTGAGGGCGAGCACGTCGTTCACGCCGTCGCCCGTCATCGCGACCGTGTGCCCCTTGGACTGCAGCGCGCCGACCATGTCGCGCTTCTGCTGCGGGGTGACGCGGCCGAACACCGTGTTCTCGTCCAGCGCCTTCGCCATCCCGGCCTGGTCGGCGGGGAGCGTGCGGGCGTCGACCGTGTCCTGCGCGCCCGCGAGGCCCAGCTTCCCGGCGACGGCGCCCACCGACACCGCGTTGTCCCCGGAGACGACCTTCGCGTGGACGCCCTGGTCGGCGAAGTACCGCAGCGTGTCCGCCGCGTCGGGCCGCAGCCGCTGCTCCATCGCGACCAGCGCGACGGCCTCGGCGCCCTCCTTGACCGCCGGGTCGTCGAGGTCGCCGGCGGCGCGGGCGAGCAGCAGGACACGCAGGCCCTGGTGGTTGAGCTCCTCGGTCTCGGCGAGCACCGGGTGCCCGGCCGGCAGGAGTACATCGGGCGCGCCGAGCAGCCACGCGCTGTTCGTGCCGTCGCCCTCGCTGAACGCGGCGCCGCTGTACTTGCGGGCGGAGGAGAAAGGCACCGACTCGGTGCAGCGCCACTCCTCGCTGTCGGGGTAGGCGTCGATGATCGCCTGGAGCGAGGCGTTGGGCCGGGGGTCGGACTCGCCGAGCGCGCCGAGGACCTTGCGTACGTAGCCCTCCTCGGCGTCGCCGAGCGGGCGCAGCTCGGTGATGTCCATGCCGCCCTCGGTGAGGGTGCCGGTCTTGTCGAGGCAGACGGTGTCGACGCGGGCGAGGCCCTCGATGGCGGGGAGTTCCTGGACGAGGCACTGCTTGCGGCCGAGGCGGATCACGCCGATCGCGAAGGCGACGGAGGTGAGCAGGACGAGCCCTTCGGGGACCATCGGCACGATGCCGCCGACGGTCCGCGCGACGGAGTCCTTGAAGTCGTTCTCCTTGACCACGAGCTGGCTGATGACGAGGCCGGTCGCGGTCGGGACCATCATCCAGGTGACGTACTTGAGGATGGTCGAGATGCCGGTGCGCAGCTCGGAGTGGACGAGGGTGAAGCGGCTGGCCTCTTCGGCGAGCTGCGCCGCGTATGCCTCGCGGCCGACCTTCGTCGCGGTGAACGCGCCGCCGCCGGCGACGACGAAGCTGCCGGACCTGACCGGGTCGCCGTGCTTTTTGACGACGGGGTCGGCCTCGCCGGTGAGCAGGGACTCGTCGATCTCCAGGCTGTCGGCCTCGGCGCACACACCGTCCACGACGATCTTGTCGCCGGGGCCGATCTCGATGAGGTCGCCGAGGACGATCTCGGAGGTGGAGATCTCCGTGGCCTGCCCGTCGCGCCGGACCGTCGGTCTCGCCTCGCCGATGACGGCGAGTGAGTCGAGGGTCTTCTTGGCGCGCAGCTCCTGGATGATGCCGATGCCGGTGTTCGCGAGGATGACGTAGCCGAAGAGGCTGTCCTGGAACGGCGCGACGGACAGCATGATCAGCCACAGGACGCCGATGATCGCGTTGAACCGCGTGAAGACGTTCGCGCGGATGATCTCGGTGGTCGAGCGGGAGCTGCGGACCGGTATGTCGTTGACCTCGCCGCGCGCGACGCGCTCGGCCACCTCGCCGGTGGTGAGCCCCCTGGCCCGCTGGGGGACCGGCACCGGGTGGACCGGGTCCAGCTCGGCGCCTGCGTCGATGTGCGTCATGCAAACGACAGTAAGGGCGGATTTGCGGCTTCACCCCTCGGGTGCGCCAAAGATCCGACTCGGGGAGGACGTGGCGGCGAGGGGGGCCGGTCCCGTGGTCGTACGGGGGCGGTGCGCCGGCCGCTATTCGGGTGCCGGGCCCGCCTCGGTGGCCGCGCGCTTGAGCGCCGCGTCGCGCCCCCGTACGTACCAGATGCCGATGAGTCCGAGCCCGGCGCCGGCCAGGCAGGTCCAGATCCACCAGGTGTGGCCGTGGTCGTCGAACCAGCCGTAGAACGGCAGCTGCACCAGGAAGAGGACGAACCACAGGATCGTGCCGCCCGTGATGGTGGCGACCACGGGCCCTTCGAGGGGCTCGGGTGCCTCGTGCTTGGGGGTCCACTTCTCCATGCGCACAGCTTACGAGGAGCACGAAACGTCGTCTCCAGTCGCCCCGGAACCCTTATGGGGCAAGGGTCTACGCGCGGAGATAGCCATTTCTTGCTCATATGTTCATACTGAAACGGCCTGTGTCTGGCTACTTCTGTTCGTAGGAAACGCCAAACAGCCCCCCACCAGCACACCGATTCAGAGGTCATCCATGTCCAGCTCGGCCCCCGCACCGGTCGATCTCATCGAGCCGCCGTCGGCCCCCCCGAACGGCCTCGACCGCTTCTTCAAGATCTCCGAGCGGGGCTCGACGGTCAGCCGCGAGATCCGTGGCGGCTTCGCCACCTTCTTCGCGATGGCCTACATCATCGTGCTGAACCCGATCATTCTCGGCAGCGCGAAGGACATGTACGGGCACCAGCTCGACAACGGCCAGCTGGTCACCGCGACCGCGCTCACCGCCGCCTTCACGACCCTGCTCATGGGCGTCATCGGCAACGTCCCGATCGCGCTCGCCGCCGGACTCGGCGTGAACACGGTCGTCGCCCTCCAGCTCGCGCCCCGCATGTCGTGGCCCGACGCGATGGGCATGGTCGTCCTCGCGGGCTTCGTCGTGATGCTCCTGGTGGCGACCGGCCTGCGCGAGCGCGTCATGAACGCCGTGCCGCTCGGCCTGCGCAAGGGCATCGCGATCGGTATCGGCCTGTTCATCATGCTGATCGGCCTGGTCGACTCGGGCTTCGTCTCCCGCATCCCGGACGCCGCGCACACCACGGTGCCGCTCCAGCTCGGCGCCGACGGTCACCTCAACGGCTGGCCCGTCCTCGTCTTCGTGCTCGGCGTGCTGCTCACCCTCGCCCTGATCGTGCGCAAGGTGCCGGGCGCCATCCTGATCTCCATCGTCGTCATGACGCTCGTCGCGATGGTCATCGACGCCGTCGCCAACGTCCCGAGCTGGGGTCTGACGACGCCCAAGTGGCCCGGCAACCCGGTCGAGATGCCGGACTTCGGGCTGGTGGGCCAGGTCAGCCCGTTCGGCGGCTTCGACAAGGTCGGCGTGCTGACCGGCGTCCTCTTCGTCTTCACCGTGCTGCTGTCGTGCTTCTTCGACGCGATGGGCACGATCATGGGCGTCAGCGACGAGGCCAAGCTGACCGACAAGGACGGTCAGATGCCCGGCATGAACAAGGTCCTCTTCATCGACGGCATCGCCGTCGCCGCGGGCGGCGCCTCGTCCTCGTCGGCCACCACCTGCTTCGTGGAGTCCACCGCCGGCGTCGGCGAGGGCGCACGCACCGGCTTCGCCAACGTGATCACCGGCGGTCTGTTCGCCGTCGCGCTGTTCCTCACGCCGATCGCCACGATGGTCCCGTCCCAGGCGGCCACGCCCGCGCTGCTCGCGGTGGGCTTCCTGATCCTGTCGGGCTCGATCGGTGCCATCGACTGGAGCGACTACACGATCGCCATCCCGGCCTTCTTGACGATGGTGATGATGCCGTTCACGTACTCGATCACCAACGGCATCGGGATCGGCTTCATCAGCTTCACCCTGCTGCGGATCGCGGCGGGCCGCGCCCGTACGGTGCCGGTCGCGATGTACATCGTCGCGGCGGTCTTCGCCTTCTACTACCTGATGCCGGCGCTGGGTCTGACCTGAGCGTCCTGGGCGCTGGGTCTGACCTGAGCGCCCTGAAGGGGCGCCAGGGGCGCGGGGAACTGCGCGACCGGCCACAGACGGCCCGCAGGCGGAGGAGTCACGCCGCCCCGTAGAACTTCTCTGTCTCCTCGACGGACGTCGCGAAGCGTTCGTCGAAGTCGTCTCGAATGAGCGTCCGGACCACATAGTCCTGGACGCTCATTCCTCTTTTGGCGGCGTGGGTCTTGAGCCGGTCGAGCAGCTCACCGTCTATCCGCAGGCTGAGCACTGTCGATCCCATGCGCAACAGGGTCGCGGGCCCCTGTCCGCCCGTGTGTCACTTTTCGTGGCCACATCACTCATACGGGTGATGGAGGGGGTGCCGGAGGATTCAGTGGGGGAGTTACGGGAACTCGGCTGGTCTTTAGAGAGAGTAATGAGTTAGGCTAAGGACATGCCGGACCTCTCCCATGGTGACGACGCAGCCGCAGTGAACGCACTGCGCTCAGCGGTGATGCGCCTGTCGCGCCGACTCAAGCACCAGCGGGTCGACGAGTCGCTGAGCCCCACAGAAATGTCGGTGCTCGGCACCCTCGCCCGCTGCGGCAGCGCGACTCCGGGCGAACTCGCCCGCAAGGAGCACGTGCAGCCGCCGTCGATGACCCGCATCGTCGCGCTGCTCGAAGCCAAGGGGCTCGTCCGTCTTGAGCCGCATCCCGAGGACCGGCGACAGAAGGTCGTCACCTCCACCGAGCAGGCCGAGGCCATGCTCGAAGAGAGCCGCCGCAAGCGCAACGCGTGGCTGGCCTCGCTCGTGGAGAACCTGGACGAGGACGAGTGGGCCAAGATCCGCGCCGCCGCCCCCGTCCTGGAGAAGCTCGCCCACCTGTAAGGCCCTTAGGGCCTGTCGTCAGATTCCCGCCCTCCGGGCGGACGACGGGAATCTGACGACAGGCCCAGGGGCGCCCGCCGACCTGCCGTTCACGGCCGCCAAGGAGGCGAACCCGCATTGAGTACGGGACCCGGAGCAGACTCCGCCCCCGCACCAGCCGCCCTCGACACGACCGACCGCCCCCGCAAGAGCTCGATGTTCAGCTCGCTGAAGATCCGTAACTACCGGCTCTTCGCGACCGGGGCCGTCGTTTCCAACACCGGCACCTGGATGGCCCGCATCACCCAGGACTGGCTGGTGCTCAGCATCACCGGCTCCTCGGCCGCCGTCGGTATCACCACGGCCATGCAGTTCCTGCCGATGCTCCTGTTCGGCCTCTACGGCGGCGTCATAGCCGACCGTTTCGCCAAGCGGAACCTCCTGTTCGTCACCCAGGGCGCCATGAGCCTGTCCGGGCTCTTCCTCGCCGCGCTCACCCTCACCGGGAACGTCCAGGTCTGGCACGTCTACCTCGCGGCCTTCTTCACCGGCCTCGTCACCGTCGTCGACAACCCGACCCGCCAGTCCTTCGTCTCCGAGATGGTCGGCCCCGACCAGGTCCGCAACGCGGTCAGCCTGAACTCGGCGAACTTCCAGTCGGCACGCCTGATCGGTCCCGCGGTCGCGAGTGGACTCACCGCTGCCGTCGGTCCGGGCTGGGCGTTCCTCGCCAACGGCCTGTCCTTCCTCGCCCCGCTCACCAGCCTCTGCCTGATGCGCACCCGCGAGCTGCACCACACCCCGCGCGCCCCGCGCGGCAAGGGCCAGCTCCGCGAGGGCCTCACCTACGTCTCCAAGCACCCCGAGCTGATCTGGCCGATCGTCCTCGTCGGCTTCGTCGGCACGTTCGGGTTCAACTTCCCGATCTGGCTGAGCGCCTACGCCGACGACGTCTTCCACGGCGGGGTCGGCATGTACGGCGCCTTCAACACGCTCATGGCCCTCGGCTCGCTGGCCGGCGCGCTGCTCGCCGCCCGGCGCCGCTCCACCCGGCTGCGCGTCCTCGCCGGAGCCGCGGTCGGCTTCGGTGTCCTGGAGGTCGTCGCCGCGTTCGCGCCCGACGTCTGGGTCTTCGCGCCGCTGATCGTGCTGCTCGGCATCCTCGGCCTCACGGTCAACGTGACCGCGAACTCGTCCGTGCAGATGGCGACCGACCCCGAGATGCGGGGCCGCGTCATGTCCCTGTTCATGATGGTGTTCACGGGCGGTACGCCACTCGGCGGGCCCCTGTTCGGCTGGCTCGCCGACCAGTACGGGGTCCGGCTCAGCTTGGCCATCGGCGGCGTGGTGTGCGCCACGGCCGCGGTCGGCGTCGCACTGATGCTGGCCCGCGCCGCGAACCTGCGGCTCAAGCTCGACCTGCGCCGGGGACGGCAGCACGTGCAGTTCGTACCGCGCGAGCACCTGGCCACGGCGGCGTAGGCCTCCGGCCCTGCTGGTGGCCCGTACGGTTGGCCCGGTGAACGACTCGGTGCGGACGAACCCGTTCGCCTCGTGATCTCCATACGGGGACACTGGCCCTGTGAGACTTTTCGCAGCAGTGGTGCCGCCGGACGAGGCGTTGGCCGAACTGGGGCGCGCCGTCGGCCAGTTGAAGGGGTCCCACGGCCTCGAAGGGGCCGAGGGCCTGAGGTGGACCGGCCGCCCCGGCTGGCACTTCACGCTCGCCTTCTACGGGGAAGTGCCCGAGGAGACCGTGCCCGAACTGTCGCGCCGCCTGGAACGGGCGGCGGCCCGCACCGCGCCCTTCCCGCTCGCCCTGCGCGGCGGCGGGCACTTCGGGGACCGGGCCCTGTGGGTGGGCGCGTCCGGTGACGTGGCGGCGATGCAGCGCCTCGCCGAGCGGGCCGGGGCCGCGGCCCGCAAGGCGGGCCTCGACACGGAGGACCACCGCCGCTACCGGCCGCACCTCACGCTGGCCCGCGGCTCCGGCGCCGTCCACCTGGGGCCGTACGCGGCCGCCCTCGACTCCTTCACCGGCGAGCAGTGGACGGTGGGTGAGCTGGCACTCGTCCGGAGCCGGCTGCCGCGGTCCGGGGTGCGCGGCGAGCAGCCCCGCTACGAGAAGGTCGGCGGCTGGCCGCTTTCGGCCACGGGTTAATCTCGAAGCGTGGACCCGAAGAGCCGTAACCGGATCATGGCCGTTGTGCTGGTACTGATGTTCGCCGTCGTCGCAGTGGCGGCCGCGGTCGGAAAGTGACCGCGGCCGCACCCCGCCGCACCCGCGGCCGCGCGACTACCGGTCCGCACGAGGCCCCGGCTCTACCAGGCGAACGCCTCGGGTGACGGCCCCGGGCCGGGGAAGATCTCGTCCAGGCCCGTGAGGACCTCCTCGCTCAGTTCGAGCTCGACCGCGCGCAGCGCCGAGTCGAGCTGCTCCGAGGTGCGCGGGCCGACGATGGGACCGGTGACGCCGGGACGGGTCAGCAGCCAGGCCAGCGCCGCCTCGCCGGGCGCGAGGCCGTGCTTGTCGAGCAGGTCCTCGTAGGCCTGGAGCTGGGCGCGCGTCTCCGGGTTCGCGAGCGCGTCCGCGGCCCGGCCGCTCGCGCGACGCCCGCCCTCGACCTCCTTCTTGATGACCCCGCCGAGCAGGCCGCCGTGCAGCGGCGACCAGGGGATGACCCCGAGGCCGTACTCCT
Source organism: Streptomyces sp. DS1-CR2 (assembly GCF_055760475.1). Lineage (NCBI taxonomy): Bacteria > Bacillati > Actinomycetota > Actinomycetes > Kitasatosporales > Streptomycetaceae > Streptomyces > Streptomyces sp. DS1-CR2. The sequence goes on along the minus strand of NZ_CM147085.1, from coordinate 4,138,995 downwards.
GCGCGGCCGGAATGACCTCCATCTCGGCGCGGCGCTCCGCGAGGTTGTAGAGGCACTGCTCGCTGACGAGGCCGAGGGCGCCGCGTGCGGCCGCCTTCTCGTTGGCCTGGGCGATCTTGTAGCCGGGGAAGTTCGACGACCCGGCGTAAAGGATCTTGCCCTGCTGGATCAGGACGTCGACGGCCTGCCAGATCTCCTCGAAGGGAGTCTCGCGGTCGACGTGGTGGAACTGGTAGATGTCGATGTAGTCCGTGCCCAGCCGCTTGAGGCTGGCCTCGACGGCGCGGCGGATGTTGACCGCGGAGAGCTTGTCGTGGTTGGGCCAGGGCGAATCGGTGCCCGCGCCGGCCATGTTGCCGTAGACCTTCGTGGCCAGGACCGTCTTGTCCCGCCGGTCGCCGCCCTGGGCGAACCAGCTGCCGATGATCTCCTCGGTCCGGCCCTTGTTCTCGCCCCAGCCGTAGACGTTGGCGGTGTCGAAGTAGTTGATCCCCGAGGCCAGCGCCGTGTCCATGATCGCGTGGCTGTCGGCCTCGTCGGTCTGCGGGCCGAAGTTCATCGTGCCGAGAACGAGCCGGCTGACCTTGAGTCCTGTGCGTCCGAGCTGCGTGTACTTCATGAGTCCCCAGCCAACGGCGTGGAGTGGACTCTAGGCAAGGCCCCCGGGCGAGGCGCCCGCCGGACCCCACGCCTGACGCATCGCCAGGGCGAACGTGTCCGCGAGCTTGCGCTCACCGCTCGCGTTCGGGTGCGTGCCGTCGTACGTGTCCTGGTGGATGTCGTACGACTCCGGCACCGACGCGAGCAGCAGGGGGGAGGGGCCCGAGTCGAGGTCGGCGACCGCCTTCGCGAGGAGCGTGTTGAAGTGCGCGACCTCCGCGGCGAACGGCGCGTCCGTCTCGGCGCGCACGTTCGGTATGACCGGCAGCAGGACCATCCGCACCCGAGGGTTCGCGGCGCGGGCCCCGGCGACGAAGCGGCGCACGTTCTGCGCGGTTTGCTCCGCGTTCGTGTAGAAGCCGAGGTCGATCAGGCCGAGCGAGATGAGCAGGACGTCGGTGCGGGCGAGCGCGACCGCCTCCTCGATGACGGGCGCCATGTGCAGCCAGCCCTCGCCCCAGCCCGCGAGATGGTTGCGTGGGAAGGCGGGGTCCGCGTCCGCGTAGTCGTGCGACACCGGGGCGTTCGCCGTCTTGTCGTGGAGCGTCTCGCGCGGCCCGGCGATCTCGAACGCGCCGTCGCCGTACGCGGCCCGAAGATGCTGCCACATCCGGTAGCGCCAGGTGAGTTCGCCCGCGCTGCCTATCGTCATCGAGTCGCCGACGAATGTGAACCTGAGCATCCGCTCATCATCGCGGATCACGGGCGGGTGGAGTGTGTGACGCTGAGCACGCCCTGGCAAGCTGGGGGGCATGCGTTCGTTTCTGGGTGCGGCCGGAGCCGCCGTCGTTCTCGCGTTCGGTGCCACCGCTCCCGCCGTGGCGGACGACCCCGGCAGCGACGGGTTCACCATCAAGGACCCGCGGATCACCGAGTCCAGCGGCCTGGCCGCGTCCCGGCTCCACCCGGGCATCTACTGGACCCACAACGACAGCAGCGACGGCGCGTACCTGTACGCGGTCGACGGCAGGACCGGCGAAACCGTCGCCACCCTCACCCTGACCGGCGTCGGCGCCCCGCGCGACGTCGAGGCCGTCTCCATCGGCCCCGACAACAACCTCTACGTCGGCGACATCGGCGACAACCTCGGCGGCAAGTGGTCCCACGTGTGGATCTACAAGCTGCCGGAGCCGAGGGAACTGCGCAACCAGACGGTGCGGGCGACGCAGTTCACCGTCCAGTACGCGGACGGGCCCCGCAACGCCGAGGCGCTGATGGTCCATCCGAAGACCGGCCGCGTCTACATCGCCGAGAAGAACGAGGACGGCGGCGGCCTCTACGAAGGGCCCGAGAACCTGTCCGCGTCCGGCACGAACGTCTTCCGGCGCGTCTCCGGTATCGACCTGTGGGTCACGGACGGCGCGTTCTCACCCGACGGCAAGCACCTCGCCCTGCGCGGCTACTTCGGCGGGATCTCGTACGCCTGGAAGGACGGCAAGCCCGAGCGTGACGGGCAGTTGAACGTGCCGATGCAGCCACAGGGCGAGTCCGTCACCTACACCGCCGACGGAAAGACGCTGCTCTACGGGAGCGAGGGCCGGGGCAGTTCAGTGAAGCCCGTGCAGGTCGCCGACGGGTCAGGCGGAGACTCGAAGTCGCCCTCGGGGAGCGGTGATTCGGGCGACGGGCCCATCGACACGGGCCTCAGTGCGAGCGCGGTCGGGCTCATCGCCGTGGTGATCGCCGTGTTCGGCATCGGGCGGCTGCTGCGGCGGCCCAAGAAGTAGTCACTCCTCGAGGACCCGTACCTCGTAGTGCCCCTTGACGCCTCACGCCGATGGGGCGCCCGGCGTAGTGCCGGGCGCCCCATCAACGTAGAACCTGTGTGACTAGAGCTTCTCGATCACGTAGTCGATGCACTTCGTCAGCGCCTCGACGTCCGCCGGGTCGATCGCCGGGAACATCGCGACGCGCAGCTGGTTGCGGCCCAGCTTGCGGTACGGCTCCGTGTCGACGATGCCGTTGGCGCGCAGCACCTTGGCGACCGCCGCCGCGTCGATCTCGTCCGAGAAGTCGATCGTGCCGATGACCTGCGAACGCTTCGCGGGGTCCGTGACGAACGGCGTCGCGTACTTCGACTCCTCGGCCCAGCTGTACAGGCGCGTCGAGGAGTCCTTGGTGCGGGCCGTCGTGAAGGCGAGACCGCCCTGGCTGTTCATCCACTCCAGCTGCTCGCCGAGCAGGAACAGCGTCGCGAGCGCCGGGGTGTTGTACGTCTGGTTCTTGCGGGAGTTGTCGATCGCCGTCGGCAGCGAGAAGAACTCCGGGACGTGGCGGCCCGACGCGTGGATGCGCTCGGCGCGCTCCAGTGCGGCCGGCGAGAACGCCGCCAGCCACAGGCCGCCGTCCGACGCGAACGACTTCTGCGGGGCGAAGTAGTAGACGTCCGTCTCGGCGATGTCGACGGGCAGGCCGCCGGCGCCGGAGGTCGCGTCCACCAGGACGAGGGCGCCCTCGTCGGCACCGGCCACGCGCTTGATCGGGGCGGCGACACCGGTGGAGGTCTCGTTGTGCGTGAGGCCGTACACGTCGACGCCCGCCTCGGCCTGCGGCTCGGGGTGCGTGCCGGGCTCGGAGGTGATCACGGTCGGCTCGGCCAGCCACGGGGCCAGCTTCGAGGCCTTCGCGAACTTGGACGAGAACTCGCCGAAGTTCAGGTGCTGCGACTTGTTCTCGATCAGGCCGTGCGTCGCCACGTCCCAGAAGGCGGTGGAGCCGCCGTTGCCCAGGATCACCTCGTAGCCCTCCGGGAGCTGGAAGAGGTCCTTGACCCCTTCGCGCACCCGGCCGACCAGGTTCTTGACCGGGGCCTGGCGATGGGAGGTGCCGAGCAGGGACGTGCCGGTGGCGGCCAGGGCGTCCAGCGCCTCCGTGCGCACCTTGGAGGGGCCCGCGCCGAAACGTCCGTCGGCGGGCTTGATGTCAGCGGGAATCTGGATCTCAGCCACGGGGCGAGCCTAGCGGCTCGCGGGAGCCTGGAATCACCGTGTCCGCCCGGTGAGACTCGCGTCCCGCCGAGTGGCTCCGCCCCCGCGGGCTTACGGACCGCTCATGCCTGCGGAGCATAACGGGAGCGCAGCAGGCATTTCACGGACCGTGGACGGCGGTCTTAGCGTGGCAGGCGGGCCTGCGTCGTGCTGGACGCGACGGGCGGTGACCCGTCAGCCGTAAAAGGGGTCCACGATCATGACGTGGTGTACTACCTTGGACGGCGAAGTCCACCCTATTGAACTGTGGGGGTGGCGGTGAAAGGGAAGGCTTCAGACGTGAACGTCTCACGTACCGACCGGGCGGCGACCGGTGCCGACGCGGCGGCCGCCGCACTGGTGCAGCCGGAGGCCGCGGTCGCCCAGCCGGAGGTGGCGGGGGCTTCCGCCGCGCCCGAGGGTGCCGCGCCGAAGGGCTCCCGCTGGGGCGCGCTCGGCCCGGTCGGGCTCGTCCTCGGCGGCTGTGTCTCGGTGCAGTTCGGTGCGGCCGTCGCCGTGGGTCTGATGCCGCGCGCGGGAGCGGTCGGCGTCGTCACCCTGCGGCTCTTCTTCGCCGCGCTCGTCCTGCTCATCGTGTGCCGGCCCAAGCTGCGCGGCTACGCGCGCGCGGACTGGGGCACCGTCGTCACGTTCGGCATCACCATGGGCGGGATGAACCTGCTCTTCTACCAGGCCGTCGAGCGGATTCCGCTCGGCCCTGCCGTCACCCTCGAAGTCCTCGGCCCGCTCGCCCTGTCCGTGTTCGCGTCGCGCCGCCTGGTCAACGCCGTCTGGGCGGCCCTCGCGCTCTGCGGCGTCTTCCTGCTCGGCGGCGGCGGCTTCGGCAGCCTCGACCTGGTCGGCGCGGCCTTCGCCGTCGCGGCGGGCGGCATGTGGGCGACGTACATCGTCTTCAGCGCCCGTACGGGCCGCCGCTTCCCGCAGGCCGACGGGCTCGCCCTCGCGATGGTGGTCGCGGCCGTGCTCTGCCTGCCGCTCGGCATCGCGGCGTCGGGCTCCAAGCTGATCGTCCCCTCGACGCTGGCCCTGGGCGCGGCGGTCGCCGTCCTGTCCTCGGTCCTCCCGTACACGCTCGAACTTCTCGCCCTGCGCCGCCTGCCCGCGTCCACGTTCGCGGTCATGATGAGCCTGGAGCCGGCCGTCGCCGCGCTCGCGGGATTCCTCATCCTGAACCAGGCCCTGTCCGCCATCGGCGCGCTCGCGATCGCCCTGGTCATCGCGGCGAGCATCGGCGCGGTACGCACGCAGGTCGGGCGGGGCCGGGCCGGGACGGCCCGGAAGTCCGACTCCGCCTGACCCCGCCGTCCTGACCGTCTTCGGCGTCCTGACCGTCTTCGCGTCCCGCCCGTCGGCTCAGATCCGCCCGCGCGCCGCCGCCCCCACGAACGCGGTGAACGCCTCCGGCGAGACGCGGAAGGCGCCGAGGCGCGGGTCCTTGGAGTCGCGTATGGCGACGGCGGCGGGGATCTCGGCGACCTCGACGCAGTCGCCTCCGGTGCCGCCGCTGTAACTGGACTTGTGCCAGGTGACGCCGGCGAGGGGGGCGCATTCGATGCACTCGCCGCCGGTGCCACGTACGGCATGTGCCGGGCGGCCGCTGTGCCGTACGGGTCGTGCGGACACCGGAGGGCGTCCGCGTGGAGGTCGGGGACGGGCATCCGGGTCTTCCGGGGATTCCGGTGGCGGCGAGGGCCGGGCGGGATGAACTGGCGGAGGACGGACGCGGGCTGCTCATCGTGAGCACGGTGACGGCGCGCTGGGGGGTCACCCCGAACCCGCCCCCTGTTCCCGGCAAGGTCGTCTGGTTCGAGTGCGACGCCCGGTGCGGTCGCGGTCGCCCGGCGCCGTGAACGCCAAGAGTGGAATTTTCATACAAGCACGCTTGATTGTTTCGTGGTGCGCTGCCATGCTCCAGGCACGCCGCACACTGCCGTGCCCCGAGGGAGTGCACCGTGTCCGATCTGCCGTCCGTGTTCGACGACTTGCGGGACGAAGGCCAGGAACTCGACGCGATGGTGGGGGAGTTGGGTCCCCGTCAGTGGGTGCTGCCCACCCCCGCGGACCGCTGGACCGTCGCTCACCAGATCGCCCATCTGGCCTGGACCGACCACGCCGCGCTGCTCGCCGTCACCGACGCGGACGCCTTCGCCGGTGAGGTGGAGAAGGCCGTCGCCGCGCCGGACTCGTTCGTCGACGACGGGGCCAAGGAGGGCGCCGCGCTGCCGCCTGCCGAACTGCTCGCCCAATGGCGGGCAGGGCGCGAGAAGTTGCAGCCCGTACTGCGGTCCGCGGCCGCCACCAAGACGCGGATCCCCTGGTACGGGCCGCCGATGTCCGCCGCCTCCATGGCCACCGCCCGGCTGATGGAGACCTGGGCCCACGGCCAGGACATCGCCGACGCCCTCGGTGTCGTGCGGACTCCGACCGACCGGCTCAGGCATATCGCCCGCATCGGCGTACGGACGCGTGACTTCGCCTTCGGCGTGCGGGGGATCGAGGTGCCGGAAGAGGAGTTCAGGGTCGAACTGACCGCTCCCTCCGGCGAGTTGTGGACCTACGGTCCCGAGGGTGCGGCCCAGCGCGTCACCGGGTCCGCTCTCGACTTCTGTCTCCTCGTCACCCAGCGTGCGCACCGCGACGACCTCGATGTGTGCGCCGAGGGCCCGGACGCCGACCGCTGGCTGGAGATCGCGCAGGCGTTCGCGGGCCCGCCCGGACCGGGCCGCGAGGCGAAGGGGTCCGGGCGGTGAGGGGGGACGTACTGCGCATAGGCAACGCCTCCGGCTTCTACGGCGACCGCTTCGACGCGATGCGCGAGATGCTCGAAGGCGGCCCCCTCGACGTCCTGACCGGCGACTACCTCGCCGAGCTGACCATGCTCATCCTGGGCCGCGACCGCCTGAAGGACCCGGCGCGCGGTTACGCCCGCACGTTCCTGCGCCAGCTGGAGGAGACCCTCGGCCTGGCGCTCGACCGGGGCGTGAAGATCGTCGCGAACGCGGGCGGGCTCAACCCGGCCGGACTCGCCGACGCCGTACGGGAGTTGGCGGACCGTCTCGGCCTCCACGCGCGCGTGGCGCACGTCGAGGGCGACGACCTCGCCCCGAGCGGACGCCACCCGGGTGCCCTCACCGCCAACGCCTACCTCGGCGGCGCCGGGATCACCGCCTGCCTCGCCGCCGGCGCCGACATCGTGGTCACCGGCCGCGTCACCGACGCCGCCCTGGTCACCGGGCCCGCGGCCTGGCGCTTCGGGTGGGAGCAGGACGCGTACGACCGCCTCGCCGGGGCCGTCGTCGCCGGGCACATCCTGGAGTGCGGGACCCAGGCCACGGGCGGCAACTACTCCCGCTTCGCCGGGCGGGCCCGCGAGCTGCGGCGCCCCGGCTTCCCCCTCGCCGAGCTCCACGAGGACGGCTCCTGCGTCATCACCAAGCACCCCGGCACGGGCGGGTTCGTGACGGTCGGGACGGTGACGGAGCAGCTGCTTTACGAGACCGGGGGCGCCCGGTACGCGGGGCCCGACGTGACCGCGAGGCTGGACACCGTACGGCTCACGCAGGAGGCCCCGGACCGCGTCCGCGTGGACGGAGTGCGCGGCGAGGCCCCGCCCCCCACCTTGAAGGTCGGCCTCAACCGGCTCGGCGGCTTCCGCAACGAGGTCGTGTTCGTGCTGACCGGGCTCGACATCGAGGCCAAGGCGGCGCTCGTACGGGAGCAGATGGACGACGCGTTCGACCGGTCCAAGTCCCGCCCTGCTCACGTGACGTGGGAGCTGGCGCGTACGGATCGCGCGGACGCGGACACGGAGGAGACCGCGAGCGCGCTGCTGCGGCTCGTCGTCCGGGACAGCGACGCGGACGCGGTGGGCCGCACCCTCAGCAGCGCGGCGATCGAACTGGCACTCGGCAGCTACCCCGGCTTCCATGTGACGGCCCCGCCCGGGAAGGGCGCGCCGTACGGGGTGTTCGAGGCGGCGTACGTGGACCGGGGCGAGGTCGAGCACATCGCCGTACTGCCGGACGGCGAACGGAAGTTGATCACGTACGGCGGCCCTACGCGCGCGCTGACGGACGTGGAAGAGCCATCCCTGCCCGCACCGCTGCCGCCCGGCCCCACCCGGCGCGCCCCCCTCGGCCTCGTCGCGGGCGCCCGCAGCGGCGACAAGGGCGGGGACGCGAACGTGGGGGTGTGGGTGGACGGTGACGAGGCGTGGCGATGGCTCGCGAATGAACTGACAGTTGACAGATTTCAGAGTCTGATACCTGAAAGCCGTCATCTGACAGCTGTCCGGCATGTACTGCCCAACCTCCGCGTCCTCAACTTCACCCTCACCGGACTCCTGGGCCAAGGCGTCGCCTCCCAGCACCGTTTCGACCCGCAGGCCAAGGGGCTCGGCGAGTGGCTGCGCTCCCGCCATCTGGACATACCGGAGGTGCTCCTTTGAATCCTCCCGTCCCTAAAGGGAGGGGATTCCTGGCTCACGTTGCCTGCGGACCGGCGGTCCTGCAGGTCTTGCACGATCGGCACCAGCCGGGTTGAGACCAGCCCGGACGAGCATCACGCGGGCGGAGTTCTTGTCCCTGGGGGACACGGTTCCGCATGCGGTGCACGTGTAGGTACGTTCAGAAAGAGGTAGCGCGTGCTTGGCTCTCGCTCCGCACTGTGCGCAGTCCGTAGTGGTGTGCGCGGGGTGGACAAGGTGCATGATGCGCCCGTGTTTGCGGGCCATCTCGGTCAGGGCCTGCTTGGTGGCGCTGATCGCGGCGTCGGCGGCTTTGCGGGCCATGCTGGACTTCGCAAGGAACTTCGGGCGGAAGTCCTCCACCGCGAGGGCGTCGTGGTCGGTCACGACGCGTTTGGCCCACTTGCGGCCAGTGTCCTGGCGCTGCCGGGCGGTCTTCTTGTGGATTTTCGCGGTCTGCCGCTTCGCCTCGCGGTAGCCCTTCGACGCGGCCTGCCCGCGTGCTGGTTTGCGGCGCGCCATCATGCGCTGGTAGCGCGCGGTTTTCTGCGCAGCGGTCTTGCCGTGCTGCGAGTGGGCCAGGTCGTGGGCGTCGCTGGTGGTGGTCGCCGTCTGACTGACGCCCCAGTCGATCCCGATCACACGGCCGGTTTCCGGCAGCGGCTGAGCCTGGGTGGGAACGACGAAGCTGGCGTACCAGTGACCGAGACTGTCCCGGTACACGCGCACGCTGGACGGTTCGACGGGCAGCTTCCGCGACCATACGAGACCCAGCACGATTCCGCCTGCCAGGTGCAGACGGCCGTCCTTGATCCGGAACCCTCGCCGCGTGTAGTTCAACGTCGGCCTGGACTCGCGCTTCTTCTTGTACTTCGGCATCCCGGCACGCTGCCGCTGCGGCAGCCCGGCCTTGATGTCCTTCAGCGCCTTCGCGCGGGACTTTCCGAAGTCCCGGATGAGCTGCTGTTGCGGAACCGAAGAACCCTCCTGCAGCCATCCGTTGGAGGTACGGGCCTCGGTCAGCATCTTGTCGAGCCGGGCCGGACCGCACTTCTCGTCCTGGGTGTGCGCCTTCTTCGAACGGGCGACGCATTCGTTCCAGATCCACCGGCACCGCGCCCACTCCGCATCCAGGGCGGAAGAAGCCGAAGACGACACGCGCAGACGGTAGGTATACCGGGCGCGCCCTGTATCCCCTGCCTTTTCCTGTGATGTCGTCATGAACACCAATCTAGCTGGGAGGTAGGACAGTTGAGAGCTCCTGCAGGCAGTGGGCTGCATCACCGAACGGGTAGGCGGACGGCGAAACGCCTCGGCGGCCGTTCGCTTTTCCCTGTCCTGCTCCGCCTGAGTCCGATTCCTCCCAGGCCACGCCAGGGCACCCTCGGGGGGATCCTGTGACCGTTCTCGCCTCGGCCCTGGACGTCGGCGGTGCCGACTTCGCCGCTCACCGCGAGGCCATGATCGGCAAGCTCGACGCGCTCGACGCCGAGCATGCCAAGGCGCTTGCGGGTGGCGGCGAGAAGTACGTTCAACGGCACCGTAAACGCGGCAAGTTGCTCGCCCGCGAACGTATCGAGCTGCTCCTCGACCCCGATACGCCCTTCCTCGAACTCTCCCCCCTCGCGGCCTGGGGCAGCGACTACGCCGTCGGCGCCTCCCTCGTCACCGGCATCGGCGTCGTCGAAGGCGTCGAGTGCCTGGTCACCGCGAACGATCCGACGGTGCGCGGCGGAGCCAGTAACCCCTGGTCACTGAAGAAGGCCCTGCGCGCCAACGAGATCGCGTTCGCCAACCGGCTGCCCTGCATCAGCCTCGTCGAGTCCGGCGGCGCCGATCTGCCCTCCCAGAAGGAGATCTTCATCCCGGGCGGCGGCATCTTCCGCGACATCACGCGCCTCTCGGCCGCCGGGATCCCCACCGTCGCCGTCGTCTTCGGCAACTCCACCGCCGGCGGCGCGTACATCCCCGGCATGTCCGACCACGTGATCATGGTCAAGGAGCGGGCGAAGGTCTTCCTGGGCGGGCCGCCCCTGGTGAAGATGGCGACCGGCGAGGAGAGTGACGACGAGTCGCTCGGCGGAGCCGAGATGCACGCCCGTACCTCCGGGCTCGCCGACTACTTCGCGCTCGACGAGCGGGACGCGATCCGGCAGGCGCGCCGCGTCGTCGCCCGTCTCAACCACCGCAAGGCGTACGCGGATCCAACGTTCGTGGAGCCGCCCAAATACGACAGCGACGAGCTCCTCGGCATCGTGCCCGGCGACCTCAAGGTCCCCTTCGACCCGCGCGAGGTCATCGCCCGGATCGTGGACGGCTCCGACTTCGACGAGTTCAAGCCGCTGTACGGGGCGAGCCTGACAACCGGCTGGGCGTCCCTGCACGGGTATCCGGTCGGCATCCTCGCCAACGCGCAAGGGGTTCTCTTCAGCGAGGAGTCGCAGAAGGCCGCCCAGTTCATCCAGCTCGCCAACCAGCGCGACATCCCGCTCCTGTTCCTGCACAACACCACCGGCTACATGGTCGGCAAGGAGTACGAGCAGGGCGGCATCATCAAGCACGGCTCGATGATGATCAACGCCGTCAGCAACAGCCGCGTTCCGCACCTCTCGGTCCTCATGGGCGCCTCCTACGGGGCGGGTCACTACGGGATGTGCGGGCGGGCCTTCGATCCCCGCTTCCTCTTCGCCTGGCCGAGCGCCAAGTCGGCCGTGATGGGCCCGCAGCAGCTCGCCGGTGTCCTGTCGATCGTGGCGCGCCAGTCCGCCGCCGCGAAGGGGCAGCCATACGACGACGACGCGGACGCGGCGCTGCGCGCGATGGTGGAGCAGCAGATCGAGTCCGAGTCCCTGCCGATGTTCCTTTCCGGGCGGCTGTACGACGACGGGGTCATCGACCCGCGCGACACCCGGACCGTGCTCGGCCTGTGCCTGTCCGCGATCCACACGGCGCCCGTGGAGGGCGCGCGCGGTGGATTCGGCGTGTTCCGGATGTGAGGCCCATGACCACGCGAATGATCACCTCTGTGCTCGTCGCCAACCGCGGCGAGATCGCCTGCCGCGTCTTCCGTACCTGCGCCGAGCTGGGCATCCGGACCGTCGCCGTGTACTCGGACGCCGACGAGAGCGCTCTCCACGCGCGCGTGGCCGATGCCGCCGTACGGCTTCCGGGGGCGTCGCCCGCCGAGACGTATCTGCGCGGCGACCTGATCGTGAAGGCCGCCCTGGCCGCGGGCGCGGACGCCGTGCACCCCGGCTACGGGTTCCTGTCCGAGAACGCCGGCTTCGCGCGGGCCGTCGCCGACGCGGGCCTGACCTGGATCGGTCCGCCGCCCGAGGCGATCGAGGCGATGGCGTCGAAGACGCGCGCCAAGGAGCTCATGGGCATCGAGCCCCTCAAGGCCGTCACGGACGACGACCTGCCCGTTCTGGTGAAGGCCGCCGCCGGCGGTGGCGGGCGCGGCATGCGTGTCGTACGTGAACTGGCCGAGTTGGACGCGCAGTTGGCTGCCGCCGGGGCCGAGGCGCTGAGCGCCTTCGGGGACGGTGAGGTGTTCGTCGAGCCGTACATCGAGGGCGGCCGGCACGTCGAGGTGCAGGTCATGGCCGACGCGCACGGCACCGTGTGGGCGCTGGGTACCCGCGACTGCTCGCTCCAGCGGCGCCATCAGAAGGTCATCGAGGAGGCGCCCGCACCCGGTCTCTCGCCGGAACTCGAAGCGTCTCTACGGGAGATGGCCGTGCGTGCCGCATGCGCCACCGACTACCGGGGCGCCGGAACCGTCGAGTTCCTCGTCGCCGACGGCAAGGCGCACTTCCTGGAGATGAACACCCGCCTCCAGGTCGAACACCCTGTCACCGAGGCCGTGTTCGGCGTCGATCTCGTGGCGCTGCAACTGCGCGTCGCCGAGGGCGCGCCCCTGGGTGAAGGGGCGCCCGTCGCGCGCGGACACTCGGTAGAGGCCCGTCTGTACGCGGAGGATCCGGCCGCCGGCTGGGCCCCGCAGACCGGCATCCTGCACCGGCTGTCCGTCCCGGAGGCCGTACGCCTGGACACCGGGTTCACCGACGGCGACCCGATCGGGGTGCACTACGACGCGATGCTCGCCAAGGTCGTCGCGCACGCGCCGACCCGCGCCGAGGCCCTGCGCAAACTGGCGGGCGCCCTGGAGCGGGCCGTCGTGCACGGGCCGGTCACCAACAGGGAGCTGCTCGTACGGTCGCTGCGGCACCCGGAGTTCACCGCGGGCGGCGCGGACAACGGGTTCTACGACCGGCACCTGGCCGCGCTCACGGCGCCGGACCCGGACCCGTACGCGCCGCTCGCCGCGGCCCTCGCCGACGCGCACGGCCGCTCCCGGTTCGGCGGCTGGCGCAACGTGGCGTCGCAGCCGCAGATCAAGCACTACCGCGCCGAACCCGACGGGACCGAGCACGAGGTGCGCTACCGGCACACCCGCGACGGTCTGGCCGCGGACGGAGTGCGCGTCGTGCGCGCGAGCCAGGCGCTCGTCGTGCTCGAAGTGGACGGCCTAGTAAGGAAGTTCGATGTCGCGGTCCACGGTGAGCGCGTGTACGTGAACGGCGCCGCGCTCACCGCCCTGCCCCGCCTCCCCGAGCCCGTCGCGCGCCAGGAGCCGGGATCCCTGCTCGCGCCCATGCCCGGCACCGTCGTCCGGCTCGCCGAAGGGCTCGCCGAGGGCGTCACGGTCGCCGCGGGGCAGCCCCTCATCTGGCTGGAGGCGATGAAGATGGAGCACCGCATCACCGCTCCCGCCTCCGGCACGCTCACCGCCCTGCACGCCGCACCCGGCCGCCAGGTCGAGGTCGGCGCCCTGCTCGCCGTCGTACAGGAGGATCAGTCGTGAACGCTCCCGTCCTCGAATCCGAGGAGCACCAGGCTCTGCGCTCCGCCGTCGCCGCTCTCGGCAGCCGCTTCGGACGCGACTACATGACCCGCGTCGTCCGCGAGGAGGGCCACCCCGAGGAGCTGTGGGCCGAGGCCGCGAAGCTCGGCTACCTGGGCGTGAACCTGCCCGAGGAGCACGGCGGCGGAGGCGAGGGCATGTATGAACTGTCGCTGGTTCTTGAGGAGTTGGGCGCATCCGGTGCGCCGCTCCTGATGATGGTCGTGTCGCCCGCGATCTGCGGCACCGTCATCTCCCGCTTCGGGACGCCGGAGCAGAAGGCCGCCTGGCTGCCGGGTCTCGCCGACGGCAGCCGCACGATGGCGTTCGGGATCACCGAGCCCGACGCGGGCTCCAACTCGCACCGCATCACGACCACCGCCCGCCGCGACGGGGACAGCGGCGACTGGATCCTGTCCGGGCGCAAGGTGTTCGTGTCCGGCGTCGACATAGCCGACGCCACCCTCATCGTGGGCCGCACCGAGGACGCCCGTACCGGCAGCCTCAAGCCGTGTCTGTTCATCGTGCCGCGCGACGCCGAGGGCTTCGGGCGGCGGCAGATCGACATGGAACTCCAGGCGCCGGAGAAGCAGTTCGAACTCGTCCTCGACGACGTACGGCTCCCGGCCGACGCGCTCGTCGGCGACGAGGACGCCGGCCTGCTCCAGCTGTTCGCGGGCCTCAACCCCGAGCGCATCATGACGGCGGCGTTCGCGATCGGCATGGGCCGTTTCGCGCTGGCCAGGGCCGTCGGGTACGCGAAGGAGCGCACCGTCTGGAAGTCGCCCATCGGCGCGCACCAGGCCATCGCGCACCCGCTCGCGCAGGCCCACATCGAGCTGGAGACGGCCCGGCTGATGATGCAGAAGGCGGCCCGTCTGTACGACGCGGGCGACGACGTCGGGGCGGGGGAGGCCGCGAACATGGCCAAGTACGCGGCGGCGGAGGCCTGTGTGCGGGCCGTCGACCAGGCGGTGCACACGCTCGGCGGCAACGGCCTCACCCGCGAGTTCGGCCTCGCCTCGCTCATCACGGCGTCCCGCGTGGCCCGCATCGCTCCCGTGAGCCGGGAAATGATCCTCAACTACGTGTCCCACCAGACCCTGGGACTGCCGAAGTCGTACTGACCCCAGCTCAGGGAGACGTCGTGAGCGTTGCCAAGCCCCCTGTCCACACCTGTGTCCATACCGCTGTCCACACCTCTGTCCACTCCTCGCACGACCGTGGGATCACCACTCTCACCCTCGACTCCCCGGCCAACCGCAACGCCCTGTCCGCCGGGCTCGTCGCCGAGCTGGCGGACGCGCTCACGGCGTGCGGCGAGGACGACGCCGTACGGGCCGTCGTCCTCACCCACACCGGCAACACGTTCAGCGCCGGCGCCGACCTGAAGTCCCCGCCCCCGCCCGATGCCCTGGTCGCGCTCCTGCGGCAGATCGTCGCGCTCGACCGGCCCGTCGTCGCGCGGATCGCCGGGCATGTGCGGGCGGGCGGGCTCGGCCTGCTCGGGGCGTGCGACATCTCGGCCGCCTCGCACGCCGCCTCGTTCGCGTTCACCGAGGTCCGCATCGGGGTCGCGCCCGCCGTCATCTCGCTGCCCCTGCTCCCGCGCACCGACCCGCGCGCCGTCGCCCGCTACTACCTGACGGGAGAGCGCTTCGACGCGGCGGAAGCGGTCCGCATCGGGCTCCTGACGGCGGCGGGCGACGACGTCGACGCGGCCCTCGCCCCCGTCCTCGACGGGCTGCGCAGGTCGTCCCCGCAGGGCCTGGCCGAGACGAAACGGCTGCTCACGGCTAAGGTGCTGGAGGCCTTCGACCGGGACGCGGCCGACCTGAGCGCGCTCTCGGCCCGGCTGTTCTCCTCCGCACAGGCAAGCGAAGGGATGACGGCCTTCCTCGAACGACGGGATCCCGCATGGGCGCTGTGACCTCATCCGGTACGGCGGTGGAGCGCGCCCCCAAACAGGACCGCAGCCGCGCCACCCGCCGGCGCCTCCTCGAAGCGGCCGTGTCCTGCCTCGCCGAGCGCGGCTGGTCGGGCTCCACGGTCTCCGTCGTCGCGGAGCGGGCCGGGGTCTCGCGCGGCGCCGCCCAGCACCACTTCCCGACCCGCGAGGACCTGTTCACCGCCGCCGTCGAGTACGTCGCCGAGGAGCGCTCGACCGCGCTGCGTGCCCTGCGTCCCCGGGGCCGCACCGAGGTCGTCGCCGCCCTCGTCGACCTGTACACGGGCCCGTTGTTCCGGGCCGCCCTGCACCTGTGGGTGGCGGCGTCGAACGAGCCGCAGCTGGGCGGCCGCGTCACCGAACTCGAGGCCCGCGTCGGCCGCGAGACCCACCGCATCGCCGTGGAACTCCTGGCCGCCGACGAGTCGCGCCCCGGCGTCCGCGAGACGGTGCAGGGGCTCCTCGACATGGCGCGCGGCCTCGGCCTCGCGAACCTCCTCACCGACGACGGGCCCCGCCGCGAGCGGGTCGTCGCGCAGTGGGCGGCGGTCCTGGACGGGGCGCTTCGGTGACGCGGGGCAGATGACGTACGCGAACGGCGCCGCACGGAGAACCGCGCGGCGCCGCTCGCTGTGCCGAGGGCGGTACTCAGCCCGAGATGTCCCCGTACCCCTCGATGTCGCGCGGGTCGCGGGTGCCCGGGCCGATGTAGCGGGCCGAGGGGCGGACGAGGCGGCCCGTGCGCTTCTGCTCCAGGATGTGCGCCGACCAGCCGGCCGTGCGGGCGCACGTGAACATCGACGTGAACATGTGCGCCGGGACCTCCGCGAAGTCCAGCATGATCGCCGCCCAGAACTCCACGTTCGTCGCCAGGACCCGGTCGGGCCTGCGGGCGTGCAGCTCCGCGAGGGCCGCCTTCTCCAGCGCCTCGGCGACCTCGAAGCGCGGGGCGCCCAGCTCGCGGGCCGTGCGCCGCAGCACGCGCGCGCGGGGGTCCTCGGCGCGGTAGACGCGGTGCCCGAAGCCCATGAGGCGCTCGCCCTTGTCGAGGGCACGGCGGACGTACGCGTCCGCGTCGCCGGTGCGCTCGATCTCCTCGATCATGCCGAGGACGCGGGAGGGCGCGCCGCCGTGCAGGGGGCCTGACATGGCGCCGACGGCGCCCGAGAGCGCGGCCGCGACATCGGCGCCCGTGGAGGCGATGACGCGCGCGGTGAACGTGGAGGCGTTCATGCCGTGCTCGGCGGCGCTCGTCCAGTACGCGTCGACGGCGGCGACATGCTTCGGGTCGGGCTCGCCGCGCCAGCGCTTCATGAACCGCTCGGCGACGGTGTCCGCCTTGTCGATCTCGCGCTGCGGCACCATCGGCCGGCCCTGTCCACGGGCCGACTGGGCGACGTACGAGAGGGCCATGACGGCGGCGCGGGCGAGGTCCTCGCGGGCCTGCGCCTCGTCGATGTCGAGCAGCGGTTTCAGGCCCCACACGGGCGCGAGCATGGCGAGCGCGGACTGCACGTCGACGCGGATGTCGCCGGAGTGGACGGGGATGGGGAACGGCTCGGCAGGCGGCAGGCCCGGGTTGAAGGCCCCGTCGACGAGCAGGCCCCAGACGTTGCCGAACGAGACATGGCCGACCAGATCCTCGATGTCGACGCCCCGGTACCGGAGAGCGCCGCCCTCCTTATCCGGTTCGGCGATCTCCGTCTCGAACGCGACGACTCCCTCGAGGCCGGGCACGAAGCCGGGGACAGGGCCGGGGTCAAGGCCGGGGTCGGACATCAGGCGGCTCCTCTGCATGTGTACGGCTCTGCGTCTGTACGACTCTGCATCTATCTGTACGACGATCTATCTGTACGACGGTGGACCGCGTGGTGGCGCGGCTCCGGGGGCTCGCGGGCCGGATCGGTCACCCCGGTGATGCCCCGTTCGGCAGGCGGTCACCCAACCGAAGGGGCGGCGGGACCGATGACGATATCCGCTGGTGCCACCCTTGGGGAGAGGTCGCGGCACTCAGTGCCACTCAGTGATGAACTCCACGCGCCCGACTGTCCCATGCGTACGGCAGGATGACCGCGTGAGCGACCACCACGACCACCACGACCACCACGACCACCACGCGCCCCCGAACCCCGCCGTCATGCGTGCGCAGTATCGCCCGCCGGGTGAGGGGCTCCTGGAGGAGGACGTCCCCGCTCGCCCGATGGAACTGTTCGAGCTCTGGTTCAACGAGGCGACGCGGGCGCGCGGCGTGCTGTACGAGCCGAACGCGATGGTGGTCTCCACGGCGGACGCGGCCGGCCGGCCGAGCGCGCGCACCGTGCTGCTCAAGGCCTACGACGACCGGGGCTTCGTCTTCTACACGAACTACGGCTCCCGCAAGGCCCGCGACCTGGCGGCGAACCACGAGATCGCGCTGCTCTTCCCCTGGCACCCGATGGCCCGCCAGGTCATCGTCTCCGGCACCGTCGCCCATACGAGCCGCGCGGAGACGGCCGCGTACTTCCGCTCGCGTCCGCGCGGCTCCCAGCTCGGCGCGTGGGCCAGCGCCCAGTCGCAGGTCCTGGCCACGCGCGCCGAACTCGACGCCGCGTACGCCGCACTCGCCGAGCGCTACCCGGAGGGCGAGAACATCCCGGTGCCCGACCACTGGGGCGGCTTCCGCGTCACCCCGCGCACGGTCGAGTTCTGGCAGGGCCGCGAGAACCGCCTCCACGACCGGCTCCGGTACGTCCACGAGCCGTCCGGCTCCTGGCGCGTCGAACGCCTGGGCCCCTGAGCCCGGGTCCGCTCGTGCGGACTCCGCCGCTGCGAGGTTTCCGCCGCAACGAGATTCCGCCACTACGAGGTGAGCACGCCGTCCAGGAAGGGCTCGATCGCGGAGCGCAACGCCTCCGGCCGGTCGTAGTGCACGAGATGCCCGGCGTCCGCGATCTCCGCGTACTCGCCCCTGGGCAGGACGCGGACCATTTCCTGCGACTCGGCGCGGCCCAGCTCCCCGTCGAGTCCGCGGACGACGAGGGCGGGGCAGCGGACCTGGGCCAGCTCCTCCCAGTGCGCGTCGTAGACCCACGTGGCGCGGGAGACGAGCATCTGCCGGTGGTCGAACACGGGCCGCCAGCCGTCGGGGCTCTCCGCCATGACCTCGGCGTAGAACTCGCCGCGCGAGGGCTGGGGCCGCTCCACCCACGGGTCGTCCTCGCCGAACCACTTCCGTACGTCGCCGAGCGTGGCGAAGGGCAGGGGCCAGGCGTCGAACCAGTCCTCCCACTCCCGCTGGGACGCCGCCCCGAGCGCCGAGGCCCGCATATCGCAGATGATCACGGCCCGTACGAGGTCGGGGCGGCGCGCGGCGAGCTGCCAGGCGGTGAGCGCGCCCATGGAGTGGCCGATGACGACGGCGGGCGCGAGGCCGAGCTGCACGAGGGCGGCCTCGGCGTCCTGGATGTACGCCTCGCGGTCGTAGGGACCCTCGGGGGGTTTCTGGCTCTGGCCGTGGCCGCGCTGGTCGAGCGCGACGGCACGGTGGCGCTCCGAGAGCCAGCGGGCGGTACCCGCCCAGTGCGAGGCGCGGCCCATGAGGCCATGCAGTAGCAGCACGCCGGGGGACTGGTCGACCTCACCCGTCTTGGGAGGGTCGGCGAACTCCCACGCGGCGAGGCTCACGCCGCCCGCCCCGGTCACGTCGATGCGCCGCACCATAGGCCCTGGCACCCCCTTGTGGTCGCGCCTGCAGTCGCGTACCCGCGCACGCTATCGAACTCTTTTTCGAAAACGCGGTCGTTCTCGGCAACACCCCTCGTTCGAGTGACCTCGCGCAAGGGTTGACCGCCGCCGCCGAGGGGAGATCTTCAGCGGGAGGCGGACCGCTCGGGGAAATCGGTCCGAAGGGGATGACCCTGGGAGCTCGGGGCTCCGGGTCAGCACAGGGGAGGACAGGCCCCGGCGCCGCAAGGCGCCGGGGCCCTCTGTCTGCGTGCGCCCCGCCCGGGTACGCCTCGCCTGGGTATGTCGGCACATCGTCCTGCCCCCCTCCCTGCCCGCGCGGCCGGACCGGTGCGGACCCGAAACCGAGACGGTCAGGAGTCCTCAGGTCATATGCCTCTCGCGACAGCCTTGCACGCAAAACGTCCGCGCGCTGCGATTCCACGCAGTGAATCTTGCTTTCTGCGAGAGTTCTCAGAGGATGCGGTGACGTCTCAACTGTCCCTGTGGGAACAGGGGTTGACGCGTCGGTAAGTTGCCCGGATGCCTTGTGCCGCGCCCGGCGCCCGACTCAGCGCTTGGCGACGAACACGTGAGATCAGCGCTTGGCTACGAACACGTGCGAGGCGACATCCGCCACCAGCTCCGCGGCCTCACCGCTGCTGCCCACCAGGACCCCGCCCGGCGACGCCGTCACGCTGACCACGGAGCCCGGCTGGATGCCCGCACGCCGCAGCGTGTACATCAGCTGCGCGTCCGTCTGGATCGGCTCACCGATCCGGCGCACCACGACCGTCTTGCCGTCCGTGCCCGGGTCGAGGTCGGCGAGGGACACCATGCCCGCGTCGAGGAACGGGTCCGCGCCGTCCTTCTCGCCCAGCTCCTCGAGCCCCGGGATCGGGTTCCCGTACGGCGACTCGGTCGGGTGCCGCAGCAGCTCGAGGACGCGGCGCTCGACCGCCTCGCTCATCACGTGCTCCCAGCGGCAGGCCTCGGCGTGCACCTGCTCCCACTCCAGGCCGATCACGTCGACGAGCAGGCACTCCGCGAGGCGGTGCTTGCGCATGACGCGCGTGGCGAGCCGGCGGCCCTCGTCCGTCAGCTCCAGGTGGCGGTCCGTGGCGACGGCCACGAGGCCGTCGCGCTCCATACGGGCCACGGTCTGGCTCACCGTCGGGCCGCTCTGGTCCAGCCGCTCGGCGATCCGGGCGCGCATGGGGACCACACCTTCCTCTTCGAGCTCGAGGATGGTGCGGAGATACATCTCCGTGGTGTCGATCAGTCCGGACATACGTGCCCCTCGATTAGCTCCGCTAGCTCACCGCTAGCTCGTGCGCTGGCCCTGAACCCAATTCTGACGCATAGCACCGACAACCGTGCCGCGCCGGGGCAACCGGTCTCCGTACGGCAGGAACGTATTGACAGGTCACTGGTCCGGACCGCAACGTGATGCGCGGCACGCGGGCAGTAACGGACGCACTCAGGGATCACGAAGGGGCTCCGCCGATGAGCGACAGCAAGCTGGCCGGTCAGTACCTCGACGCCGCGATCGGCCTGCTGAGGCGGGTGCGCGACGAGGAGGACCGCAACATCGCGGCCGCCGGCACGCTCATCGCCGACACGGTCGCGCAGGGGGGCCGGCTCTTCGCGTTCGGCGCGGGGCACTCCTCGCTCGCCGCGCAGGACGTCGTCTACCGCGCGGGCGGTCTCGCCCTGATGAACCTGCTCTCCGTGCCGGGGGCCGGCGTCGACGTCATGCCCGCCACGCTGGGCTCCGCCCTGGAACGTGTCGACGGGCTCGCGGGCGCCGTCCTCGACACCAGCCCGGTCCGCGCGGGCGACACCCTGGTGATCATCTCGCTGTCCGGCCGCAACTCTCTGCCTGTGGAGATGGCCATGAACGCGCGCGCACTGGGCCTGCACGTGATCGGCGTGACGTCCGTGGCGTACGCCGAGGAGACGAAGTCCCGCCATGTGTCGGGGACGTTCCTCAAGGACCACTGCGACATCGTCCTCGACTCGAAGATCGAGGTCGGCGACGCGGAGCTCACGTACGACACCGTCGACGCCCCCTTCGGGCCGGCCTCCACGATGGTGGCCAGCGCGCTGATGCAGGCCACCATGGCGACGGCCGCGGCCGAGCTCGCCGACCGCGGCATCCAGCCGCCGCTCCTGCGCTCCGGGAACGTGGACGGCGGCCACGAGTGGAACGGCCGCATTTTCACCGAGTACGGCGACCGGATCTTCTACCGGCACTGACGCGTGGCGCGCCGTTACCGGTCGAGCACCCTCGCCAGGTCGAGCGTCCCGGCGATCCGGGCTGCGACGCTCTCCGCGTACGTGGCGTCGGCCCGCTCGAACTGTGTACGGCTGGACCCGCGCAGGAACGTCACCACGCCCAGCGTCCGCGCCCGGCTGCGCAGCACCGCGCACAGGGCGTGCACCGTGCCTTCGGGCCACTGTCTCGCCTCGGCCCACTCGCGCGCCCGCGTGGCGTCGCGCCCGCTCACGCTGGCCCGCACCGAACCCGTGCGCTCCACGCACTGCAGCGCCGGGTGGCCCTCCAGATAGCGCACGGGCAGCGTCGTACGGGACACCAGCAGGCTCGGCCCCGGCGCCCCCGAAGGCGTCGCGGCGGCCCGCGCTAGGCGCACCGGACCCGTACGGTCCCCGTCGGCACTCCCATCGGGCTGCTCGTCCCCGACCACCAGATCGATCAGCGCGTGGTCGGCGAACCCGGCCAGCGCGAAGTCCAGATGGATGGTCGCCGCCTCCGCCGGGTCCTCGCACTCGGCGGCGGCCCGCGAGGCCCGGTGCAGCTGGTTGGCCCGGAACCGCAGCTGCGCCGCCTCCTGCTCCGTCTGCTTGGCCTCGGTGACGTCCTGGAACAGCCATCCGACGCCGAGCGGTACGGGTTCCTCGGTCAGCGGTGAGGCGAGCCGCACGAAGCCGCTGCGCCAGCATCTGCGCGCGTCGCCCTCCGGGAGCCGCACCGTCACCCACAGCTCGGCGGGGGCCGGCGGCGCGCCCTCCGCGAGCACATGGGCGAGCGCGCTCTCCAGCTCCTCGACGCCTTGTGAGAGCAGGTCGCCGAGGGGCCGTCCGAGCAGCGCGGTACGGCCGGAACCGAGGGCCCGGGCGGCGTGCACGTTCACGACGGCGGGCCGCAGGTCGGCGTCGACGAGGACGACTCCCCAGGCGGCGTCCTCGAAGAGGGCCTCGCTCAGGGCGATCGACCGCTCCAGGTCGATCTGTGTGTGCACCTCGCTGAACGCGCAGTACAGCCCGGCCGGCTTGCCGTCGGGCCCGCGCACGGCGGAGGACTGTGTCCGTACGAGGACGCGACCGCCGTCCTTGGTGAGCAGGGCGAATTCGTGGACCTGCCGGCCCGGCGCCCGCATCGCGGCCATCAGCCGGGCCTCGACGTCGTCGGCGTCGGCGCTGCGCACCGCCCATCCGGAGAACCCGCGCCGTCCCACGGCCTCGGCCGCGGACCAGCCGAGGATCCGCTCGGCCTCACGGTTCCAATGGGTCACGATCCCGTCGGCGTCGAACGCGCAGAGCGCGGCGTCCATCCCGTCGAGCAACGCGGCAAGAAGATCGGCCCCGTCCCGCTCGGGCTCGTCGGGCCCGAGCTCGTCGGTGGCCCCACTACGCCGGGAAGCACTCACCTGGCACCCCCTGCAGGCTGTGTCCGCGTGTTCCGCACTTCAGATCATTCAACTCGAACGTGACGCAGCACACACGGAGTTCGGGGAAATCGTTGCGCCCCGGAGTTCCGGGGAAACGTTCCGTCCTTGATCACAGCGTACGACCTCGCGGACGGGCCCAGTGGTGGGTCCGTTAATTCGCTTGAAGGCTCCCCCGACCCTTCTTAGAGTGGGGGTACACAGGAAGGGAGGTGGTTCGGCAGATGTATGAATACCGGACGCGTGAGGTGACTGCGGGCTAGCAGCCCGGCGTCGCATCTCGATTTCGGCGCCGGACCGGCACGTGAGAGCTGCGTGCAGCCGGCCCCAATCCCAAGCAGTCACCCGACCCGCGAGCCGCCGGTACGTCCGGCCGGCTTCCGCCCGTCTCGTACGGGAGGAAACCTGGCTCGCGGGTCGTCTGCGTGTGAGCACAACCCGCGGGCACACAACCCGCAGGCGCACCACCCGCGAGCCGACGACCCGCGCGCGGTGGATCAGGTGAAGACGACCGTCCGGCGCCCGTTCAGCAGGATCCGGTGCTCGGCGTGCCACTTCACGGCGCGGGCGAGTGCCTGGCACTCCACGTCGCGGCCGATCGCCACGAGCTGGTCCGGTGTCACGTCGTGCCCGACGCGCTCGACCTCCTGCTCGATGATCGGGCCCTCGTCGAGGTCGGCCGTCACAT
The DNA here is from genome assembly GCF_055760475.1 of Streptomyces sp. DS1-CR2. Classification (NCBI taxonomy): domain Bacteria; kingdom Bacillati; phylum Actinomycetota; class Actinomycetes; order Kitasatosporales; family Streptomycetaceae; genus Streptomyces; species Streptomyces sp. DS1-CR2. The sequence continues at coordinate 4,115,950 of NZ_CM147085.1, read as the reverse complement.
AGTGCGCGGTCGCGCCGATCAGCTTCACGCCCCGCGCGTGTGCCTGGTGGTACGGCTTGGCGCCCTTGAAGCTCGGCAGGAACGAGTGGTGGATGTTGATGATCCGGCCGCTCAGTTCCTTGCACAGGTCGTCCGAGAGGACCTGCATGTAGCGGGCCAGGACGACCAGTTCGACACCCTCCGCGCGCACCACGTCGAGGATCTGCGCCTCGGCCTCGGGCTTGTTGTCCTTCGTCACCGGGATGTGGTGGAAGGGGATGTCGTACGACTTCACGAGCTCGGCGAAGTCCGTGTGGTTCGAGACGACCGCCGCGATGTCGACCGGCAGGGCGCCGATCCGGGTGCGGAACAGCAGGTCGTTGAGGCAGTGGCCGAACTTCGACACCATCAGGACGACGCGCATCCGCTCCGAGGAGCGGTGGATCTGCCAGTCCATGTGGAAGGAGTCGCCGACCGCGGTGAAGCTGGCCCGCAGCTTCTCCGCCGTGACGGGCGCGTCCGCCGAGAAGTGGACCCGCATGAAGAACAGGCCCGTGTCGTGGTCGCCGAACTGCTGGCTGTCCTCGATGTTGCAGCCGGTCATGAAGAGATAGCTCGACACGGCGTGCACGATGCCCCGCTTGTCGGGGCAGGAGAGAGTCAGGACGTACTGCTCGCCGCCGGCGACGCCGGACGCGGAGGACTGCTCATTCATGCAGGCAAGGGTCCCATACACGTAACCCGCGCCGGGCCGCCGTCCCGCTGGTCGGACGGGCTCGCGGCGCTCAGGCCGCCCGCGTCATGATCCGCAGGACCTCGAGCGTGCGGGGCGCCGCGTCGGGGTCGTCGCCGTCGCTCGTGGCGAGCACGACATGCGCGTCCCGCGCGGAGTGCACCGCTTCCGGCCACGCGTGGTGGTCGAGATAGGCGGAGACGGGGGCGTCCGGGCCCACCTGGTGCATGATCCGCAGCACGCGCAGCACCGCGGTGTCGACGAGCTGCGCCTCCTGGGAGTCCCGGAAGATCGTGCCGACGTATTTCTCGGCGGACCAGTTGTCGAGCCAGGTGTCCTCGACGAGGCGGTACACGGCGTCGGTGACGTCCCCGAACCCGTCCACGCCCGCGAGCCAGACGTCCCGCTGGAACGCGGGGTCGGAGAGCATGTGCAGCGCGGAGCGCACATTGCTGCGCCAGCGCCACCACGGCATGTCGTTGAGTGGCATGCCGCCCATGGTGGAGGAGCGACGGCCGCGACGGGAAGACTTCTCCGAGGTTTGCACGGTCATCGATCGTACGTGCCGTCCCCGCCGACCCGTCCCGACCCCCGTAATTCACCTTCACGTCACCGTACGTTGACCGCAGGTCACTCGCGGGTTAGGGATGCGGCGGAATCGTGCAGGTTCATGACTGTTCGGCGCCGCACCACCGCCCCGCGCACCTCGCGCTCCCTGCGTTCCACCGCGCTTTCGGCGGCGGTGTGGGCGGTTTGCGCGTCGCTCGTCGCCGGGTGCGGACTCGTCTCCGACGTCACCGGGAGCTCCAAGGACCCCATCACGGTGATGACGTGGGCGCCCGAGAAGACCCAGGCGACCAACATGCCCGGCATGCCCGCCATGGCGCGCGCCTACGCGCGCTGGGTCAACGCCCACGGCGGCATCGGCGGCCGCGACCTCAGGGTCATCACCTGCAACGACAACAACGACACCGTGGGCGCCGCCCGCTGCGCCAGGGACGCCGTCGACCAGCAGGCTGTCGCGGTCGTCGGCTCCTACAGCCAGCACGCCCGCTCCTTCCTCGCCCCGCTGGAGTCCGCCGGCATCCCGTACATCGGCGGCTACGGGGTCACCGACGAGGAGTTCACCAGCCCCCTGTCGTATCCGGTCAACGGCGGCCAGCCCGCCCTGATGGCCGGAAACGGACGGCAGCTGGCCGCCGCGGGCTGCGACCGCACCTCGCTCGTGCGCCCCGACACCGTCGCCGGTGACCAGCTGCCGCTGCTCCTCGACACGGGCCTGTCCGCGGGCCGCAACCGCGCGGCCGACGTGCGCGCCGCCGAGGACGCCACCGACTACACGGAGCAGGCCCGCCAGGCGCTCCTGCGGGCCGGTGCCGACCCGGCCGGGAAGGGCTGCGTGACGGCCGTCCTCGGCGACCGCACGGACACGTTCTTCGACTCGTTCCGCCGCACCCGCGACTCGTATCCGAAGGTGCGGATATCGACCGTCCTCGGCAGCGTCGACCAGACGGTCATCGACCGCTCGGGCGGCAAGTCGGGCGTCTACGAAGGGGCGTACGTCACCGGCTGGTACCCGGTGGCGACCGACCGGAGGTGGGCGACGATGCGCAAGGTCATCAGCGAGCAGGCGTTCGGCGACAACCGGATCGACCCGGCGGACGCCGGCGTGCAGACGACCTGGATCGCGTACACCGTCCTGAAGCAGGTCATCGCGTCACTCGGCAACGGTGACGTGACGTCGCACACGGTGCGTGAGGCGCTCGACGGCGGCCTGAAGGTGCGTACGGGCGGGCTGACGCCGACGCTGAGCTGGCGCTTCGAGGACATGATCGCGGCCCGCGGCTTCCCGCGGCTCGTCAACGCCGACGTCACCTTCCAGGTGGTGCGCGACGGGCGGCTCGTGGCCGCGCGCCGCGGACTCGTCGACGTGTCGAGGACGCTGGAGGCGACCCCGATGGGCTGAGCCCGCTCGGGCCCGCCCCCGTAACAGCTGGAACCAGAGCCGGAACTAGAGCTGGAACGGCTTGCGCTGCGGAAGGTTCCACTGCGTCGCGATGGTGTTCCACAGCTTCGACGCCTGGGTCTTCTGCGTGGAGGCCGTGCCGCTCGCCTGGTCGCCCGCGCGGCGCTGCGGGGTGGGCTTGGCGCGGCCCTTGTGGCAGCCGCCCTTGCCCGCGACCTGGTCGGCCCACGCCGCGTAGTGGCTGTCCGCGGAGGCGGACGCCTGCCACGCCTTGGTGAGGGACTGCGTGAGCGCCGCGTTGCTGGGCAGCTTGTCCACTTCGAGCGCGGCGAGCCGGGTGACGAGCCCGGTGCGCTGGGTGGCGGCGCCGCGCAGGTCGCCGGCGGCCTTGCCGAGGTCTTTGCAGGCGCCGATGTTCGCGACGGCCCTGATGACCGTGTCGCGGCTGTTGTTCGAGTCGGCGAGGAGCTTGTCGAGCGCGACGGCCTGCGCCTTGGCGGGGTCGGCGGGCGTCGGGGACGAGCTGCCCGGCTCTCCGGTAGCGGCGGCCGGCTTGGCGTCGTCGCCCTTGTTCTCGTCGCCCCCGCCGCTGATGAGGGCGCCCGCGCCGATGCCGACGACGAGGATGCCGACGCCGATGGCGGCGATGAGCGGCACCTTCGAGCCGGTGCGGCTTTGGCCCTTGCGAGCCGCGGCCCGCCCGGTGGGCTCGTACGGGCCCTGCGGCTGCGTGGCCGGGCTGGGTCTTCCCGGTCCGCCCGGTCCCGAGGGTCCGCCGGCACGCGGGTCGAAGCGGGGCATCTGCTGCGTCGAGGCGGGCGCGTCCGGCTCCGGCTCGGTGCGGAAGAGGCTGTCGAACTCGGCCGGGGGCTGCCGGTCGCCGGGGGCGCCGGGGCGGATGCCGTAGGGCGCGCTCGGCGGCGGAGAGGGCACGGGCGCGATGTACTGCGTGGCATCGCTGTCGGTGCCCGCGGGCGGCATGGGCATGGAGCCGTACGGCTGCTGCTGTTGCTGCTGGGGCGGCATCTGGCCGGGTGCGTTCGCGCGGCCCAGGTACTGGGTGGCGTCGGCGGGCACCTCGGGCGGCAGGGCCCCCGGAGCGACCGGCGCGATGTACTGCGTGGCGTCCGCGTCGGAGGGCGCGGTGGGGGCCATGTACTGCGTCGCGTCCGAGGCGGAGGCGGGCGGCAGTGGCGCCGAGCCGTACGGGGCGGCGCCCGCCGGCAGCGGGGCGGCCGGGGCTCCGGCGGGCGGCAGCTGCGCCGAGTACTGCTGCTGCGGTGCGGCCGGGGGCAGCGGGGCCGCGGCGTGCGGCGCGTCCTCACCCGGCAGCGCGGGCGACGCGGACGGCGCGCCCCACTCGTACGTGGGCATCGGGCCGCCGGAGGCCGCCTGAGCGGACTCGGGGCCCCACGGCTGGCCCCAGGGGCTGCCGCCCGAGGGGGCGACGTGCGACTGGTCGCCGAAGGTACCCGGCAGCAAGGGCTCGCTGCCGTCGGCGGGCAGCACGACGCCTTCGTGCGCCTGCCGCACCGAGGGAAGGTGCGGATCCTCGCCCTGTCCGCTCTGCTGCGTCACCGGGACTCCTACGACTGGGGGACCTTCGGAATCGTCGGCTCACGCTACCGGGTCCCCGCACACACGTGCCACGCAGCTCAGAACCCCACAGTCTCCCCACGCCCTCAAGTAACAAAACAGGCCCGCGGAACGCTGATTAGCGCCCCCCAAGCGGGTTGAGGCGTCCGTCACACAAGCTTCACCCGTACGTCTCCTGCGCGCCGCTCACCGAACTTCACGCTGCCTGAAGATCGAGGCGCGCACCGAACTCCCGCACCACGGGTTCGTCCCGGTACGGCTCGAGGCGCTGCCTGAAGTCGTCCAGGTACTCGGCGCCCCGGTTCGAGCGCAGTGTGCCGAGGAGTTCCACGGCGCGCGTCCCCGTCTGGCAGGCCTGCTCGACCTCGCGCTGCTGCACCTGCGCCGTGGCGAGCAGCACCAGACCGATCGCCCGGCGCCGCGCCCGCGACTGAGGATGCCCGGCCAGGGACGCCTCGGCCTGCCGCCGCGCCGCCTCCGCCTGCCCCAAGTCCCGGTAGCAGTGCGCCAGTTCGTCCGCGAGATATGCCGCGTCGAAGTGCGCGATCCAGGCCGGGTCGTCGCCCGAGCCCGGCTCGGCCCGCTCCAGCGCGGCCAGCGCGCTGCCCGCCACCGCCTGCGTGGCCCGCGCGTCCCCGAGCAGGGCGTGGCCCCGGGCCTCGGCCGCGTAGAACATCGCCTCCGCGCGCGGGGTCACCCGCCCGCGCGCCCCCTCCTGCGCCGCGCGCGCCAACTGGGCGATCTCGCGCGGGTTTCCGAGCTGCGCCGCGAGGTGGCTCATGGACGCGGCCAGTACGTATCCGCCGTACCCGCGGTCCCCGGCGGCCTGGGCGAGGCGCAGCGACTGGATGTAGTACCGCTGGGCGAGGCCCGGCTGTCCGGTGTCGACGGCCATGTACCCGGCCAGCTCCGTCAACCGGGCGACCGCCGCGAAGAGTTCACGCCCCACGGCCTCCCGGTACGAGCCCGCGAGCAGCCCCGACACCACGCTGTTCAGATAGTGGACGACCACCGGCCGCACATGCCCGCTGCCGTACTGGTGGTCGAGGTCCGTCAGCGCCTGGGTCATCGCCCGCACGGCCGCCACGTCCGACGTCCCGACCCGCGGCCCCGCCGACCGCGCGACCTGCGAGTCGGGTACGGAGATCAGCCAGTCGCGGCTCGGCTCGACCAGCGCGGACGAGGCCACCGACGACCCGGACAGGAAGTCCCTGCGCCCCACGTCGCTGCGCCACAGCTCGCACACCTGCTCAATGGCGCCGAGGACGGTCGGCGAGAACTGGAGGCCGACGCCCGAGGCGAGGTTCTTGCCGTTGGCCATGCCGATCTCGTCGATCGTGACCGTGCGGCCGAGCTTGCGGCCGATGGCCTCGGCGATGATGCCGGGCGCCCGGCCGCGCGGCTGCTGCCCGCGCAGCCAGCGGGCCACCGATGTCTTGTCGTAGCGCAGGTCGAGGCCGTGCTCCGATCCGCACATGTTGACCCGGCGTGCCAGCCCGGCGTTCGAGCAGCCTGCTTCCTGGATGAGCGCCTGCAGCCGTTCGTTGGGCTGTCGCGCTACGAGAGGCCTTGCGGCCATGGCGTACCCCCTGTGTGCACCGTGGACCATCGGGCCGGCTCGGGCAGAGCCCGCCTTGAGGTGATCAATGCCCTGAGATCAAACGGAAGATGCGCCACAAAGAAGGGCAAAAACAAGCAAGAGCCCCAACTGGTAGCCGGTCGGTGGACAACACCCTCGTCTGGTCCTCCGGGCTGGCTACCCCCCTGCCGGGGCCATTCCTCCCGCGCGCCCCCGCCCATGCATCCATGCGCCCCACGTGCAGGATCGGTGCTGCAGGCACCCGCGCGCGTGCGCCCGTAACCCCGGGTGGCGGCGGGAGTTGAGGACGTCGTGGAAGAGACCATCGCAGTCACCTCGGCAGTCACCTCGTCCGTCACCTCGCCTCCCCAGATCCCCAAGCAGCGCGGGGAGACCCTCCTCGACTCCGCCGTGCGCTACGCGGAGGAACGCCACTGGGACGTGTTTCCCGGCACCTGGCTGGAGGTCGACGAGGGCAGGCAGCACTGCTCGTGCGGCGACGCCAGGTGCGCGGCCCCCGGTGCCCACCACGGCCGCGAGGACTGGGCGAACCAGGCGACCGGGAGTGCGACCGCCGCCCGCCGGCTGTGGTCCAAGCACCCCACTGCCTCGATCCTGCTGCCGACGGGCCGCACGTTCGACGCGATCGACGTGCCCGAGACCGCCGGGTTCCTGGCCCTGGCCCGCATGAAGCGCATGGAACTCACTCTCGGCCCGGTCACCTGCACCCCCGACCGCCGGATGCAGTTCTTCGTCCTGCCGGGCGCCGCCGCGAAGGTCCCCGACCTGGTCCGCAAGCTGGGCTGGCCGCCCGCCTCCCTCGACCTGGACGCGCTCGGCGAGGGCGCCTACGTCGCCGCGCCGCCCACCCGCTTCGGCGGCCGGGGCGCCGTCCAGTGGGCCTGCCGCCCCACCGCCGCGAACCGCTGGCTGCCGGACGCCGAAGAGCTCATCTCCCCACTGGCGTACGCGTGCGGGCGGGAGGGCCGCCGGTAGAACCCCGGCAGCGACCCGCGCGGCCACGTATCGTGCTGGAACGGATGACGGCGACGAAGGGCTGGCGGGCGGCACAGTGACCGAGGCGGGGACCGAGGCCGGGGCGCCGGCCGTACGCGTACAGGACCTCTGGAAGGCGTTCGGCCAGAGCGTCGCCGTCGCGGGGATCGATCTCGCCCTTCCCGCGGGCAAGTTCATCGGCCTCGTCGGGCCGAACGGCGCGGGCAAGACGACCACCCTTTCCATGGTCACCGGCCTGCTCCGGCCCGACCGGGGCACCGTCGAAGTCGTCGGCCACGACGTGTGGCGCGACCCCGTCGAGGTGAAGGCCCGCATCGGGGTTCTCCCCGAGGGCCTGCGCCTGTTCGAGCGGCTCTCGGGACTCGAACTCCTCGCGTACACGGGCAGGTTGCGCGGCCTGCCCGGCGCCGAGGTCGACAAGCGCGCCGCCCAGCTCCTCGACGTGCTCGACCTCACCGGGGCCCAGCACAAACTCGTCGTCGACTACTCGACCGGCATGCGCAAGAAGATCGGGCTCGCCGCCGCGCTCCTCCACAACCCCGAAGTCCTCTTCCTGGACGAGCCGTTCGAGGGCGTCGACCCGGTCTCCGCGCAGACCATCCGCGGCGTCCTGGAGCGCTACACCGGCTCCGGGGCGACCGTCGTCTTCTCCTCCCACGTCATGGAGCTCGTCGAGTCGCTCTGCGACTGGGTCGCCGTCATGGCCGCCGGCCGCATCCGCGCACAGGGGCCCCTCGCCGAAGTACGCGGCGACGCGCCCTCCCTCCAGCAGGCGTTCCTCGAACTCGTCGGCGCGAACAGCCGTGACACCACCTCCGACCTGGACTGGCTGGGAGGGGCCCGGTGACCACGACGACCGTCACGCTGGTCCGCCTCAAGCTGTCACTCCTGCGCAACGGCCTGCGCGGCTCCACGGGCCGCCGCGCCGCCTACATCGCCACGCTCGTCGTCGTGCTGCTCGTCGCCGCGCTCCAGCTCATCGGCCTGATCGCCCTGCGCGGCAGCACCCACGCGGCGACCCTCTGCGTCATTCTCACCGCCGTACTCGCCCTCGGCTGGGCGGTGATGCCGCTGTTCTTCCCCTCCGGCGACGAGACCCTCGACCCGACCCGCCTCGTCATGCTCCCGCTGCGGCCACACCCCCTCGTACGGGGTCTGCTCATCGCGTCCCTCGTCGGGATCGGCCCCCTGTTCACGCTCTGTCTCACGGTCGGCTCGGTGATCGCCCTGGCGCACGGGGCCGCCGCGTCCGCCGTCGCGGTCCTGGCCGTCATCCTCACCCTGCTCACCTGCGTCGCCCTCGCCCGCGCCGTGGCCGCCGCCAACATCCGGCTGCTCAGCAGCCGCAAGGGACGCGACCTCGCCGTCCTCAGCGGGCTCGTCGTCGCCGTCGGCGCGCAGGTCGTCAACTTCGGTGCGCAGCGGCTCGGTTCGTCGGGCGGCCTCCGGGCGCTCGACCCGGCGGGGGACGTACTGGCCTGGATCCCGCCCGCGTCCGCGATCGGCGCCGTCGACGCCGTCAGCCACGGCTCGTACGGCGTCGCGGCGGCCCGCCTCGTCCTGTGCGCGGCCGCACTCGCCGGACTCCTGTACGCGTGGCAGCGCGCCCTGACGCGTCTCATGACGTCCCCCGACGGCTCCACGCTCCAGGCCGCCGAACCCACCCGCCGCAGGCGCACGTCCCGCGGCCCCCGCCTTCTGCCCGACGGCCGCACGGGCACGGTCATGGAGCGCGCCCTGCGCTATGTGTGGCGCGACCCGAAGACCAAGGCGGCCTGGGTGACGTCCCTCGCCATCGGCCTGATCGTGCCGGTCTTCAACGCCCTCCAGGGCACCGGCTCCCTCTACTTCGCGTGCTTCGCCGCCGGAATGCTCGGCATCCAGATGTACAACCAGTTCGGGCAGGACACCTCGGCGTTCTGGATCGTCGCCATGACCATCTCCTCGCCGCGTGACGCCTACGTCGAACTGCGCGGCCGCGCCCTCGCCCTCCTGACGATCACCCTGCCGTACGCGACGCTGGTCACCGTCGTCACGACCGCGATGCTCGGCGACTGGCGGGCCCTGCCCGAGGTGCTCGGCCTCTCCTTCGCGCTTCTCGGCGCGATGCTCGCCACCGGCGCCTGGTCGTCGGCCCGCTTCCCGTACTCGATCCCGCAGGAGGGCTACAAGAACGTCGCCCCGGGGCAGGCGGGCCTCGCCTGGATATCGATCTTCGGCGGGATGGTCGCGGCGGCCCTGCTGTGCGCGCCCGTCATCGCCCTCGCGATCTGGCTGCACGTGTCGGGCGCCGAGTCCGCGACCTGGCTGCTGCTGCCGATCGGCGCCGCGTACGCGGCGGGGATCACCCTGGCGGGCCTGCGCCTGGCCGCCCCGCGCACGGCGGCCCGCCTGCCGGAGATCCTCGCGGCGGTCAGCAAGGGATGACGCGTGCCGCAGGGCGGATCCCGCGTATCCCCCTGGAGCGCGTCACATCCTGCTGAGCGCCGCCGTCGCGTACAGGACGTCGTGGATGGCCTCGCGGTCGCCGTCCTGTCCGGCGGCCGCCTCCTCCGGGGTGACGTGACCGGCCGCCAGGCGGCAGAACTCGGCGCCGTCCAGGGCGACATGGGCAACCTCGCGCTCCGCCGAGCCGACCGCGCCGGGCGAGTCCAGGGCGATGAGCCACTCGCCGCCGCCCGCCCCCTCGACCTCGAGGCGCAGCGTGCGGCCCGGCGCGCCCGCGGCGACCAGGCCGCGGGCCGGTGCGGCGAGGCCCGCGCGGCGGCGCCCGGCGAGGGAGTCGGGCAGCAGCCGGGCCGCCAGATCGATCATGCGGTTCAGATGGCGGGCCGACGGCGGCTCGTACGGGTAGTCCACCGCCTCGGCGATGTCCTCGGCGTGCACCCAGCACTCGAAGGCGCGGTCCAGCATCGAGTCGCGCAGCGGCAGAGTGAAGTCCCCGTACGGGACCGCCAGTTGCCCCGACGAGCGGGTGCGGTCCGAGGAGCCGCTCGGGTCGGCCGCGAACGACACCGTGCGGGTCACGGCGTGCGACTGCTCGCGCCAGGGGCCGCGGACGGCACGGGTCGGCGGGAAGTGCGAAGCCTTCCAGAACGTCTCCGTGCGGCTCTCCGGTGTGCGGCGCTCCTCGGGTGCGACGCCGAACAGCGGGTCGTCGAGGCCGAGCGCGACGGCGACCAGGCCGTCCACGCTCATCAGGTGGGTGAGGACGCCGGCGACGGTCGTCTTGCGGCTGACCCGGTCGTCCCCCTCGTACCAGCGAAGCCGTACGGGCGCGTGCCACTCGGAGTCGCCGATGTCCTGGAGCAGGGCGTCGAGGCGGGCGGTCTCAGCGTCGTACGGGGCGGCCCACTCGGGGACCGGGATGCGGGGCGGGCGGCGGGTGAGGCAGCCCTCCAGGACGCGGGAGCGCAGCATCGGGTCGAGGTCGAGGCTCTCCTCGGAGTGCAGCAGGCCCACGGCGTCCCGCAGCCGCAGCGCCTCCTCGGCACACGGGCCGCAGGCGCCGAGGTGCTCCTCCACGGCGACGCTCTCCGCGGCCGAGCACGCGGCGAGCGCCCACGCGCCGAGGAGGGACTTGAGGACGCGGTGCTCCAGGACGAGCGGCTCGGGGACGTGGTCCGGCAGCGGGCGCCGGGTGTCCTCCACGGAGGAGCGCGGCGTCGGTATCCGGGCGCTCGCGGCGGCGTCGGGACGCCCGGCGCCCTCGAAGCCTTCGGGCTGCCCGGAGCCGTCGCCGTGGTCGGGGTTGTGGGGCTGGTCGGCGTTGTCGGCGTTGTCGGCGTTGTCGAAGGGGTGGGGCCCGCTCACAGCGCCCTCCCGTGTCCGGGAGATCCCGGCGGGGTGCCGGACGTGCCGTTGTCGTGGGCCGTGGACAGGAGCTGGAGGCCGAGGCGCAGGCGGCGGCGCGCCTCGTCCTCGGTGACGCCGAGGTCGACCGCTGTCTGGCGGTAGTCCCTGCGCTGGAAGTAGGCCAGCTCCAGCGCGGCGCGCAGCGGGGCGGGCATCGAGGTGACGATGTAGTCGGCGCGGGCGGCGGCGGAGGCGTGCCGCACTCTGCGCTCCAGGTCCTCCGTGGTGCCCTCGCCGCTGCGGACGAGGGCGGCGGACTCGGTCTGGCGCAGGCGGTGGACCGCGCGCCGGTGGGTGAGGGTGGCGATCCAGGAGCGCAGGGGTCCCTGCTTGGGGTCGTACGCGTCGGGGTTCTCCCAGACGTGGGTGAAGACGTCGCGCGTGATGCGGTCGGCCGCGTCCTCGTCACCGAGCACGCGGTGCGCGAGCCCGTGCACGAGTGACGCGAAGCGGTCGTACAGCTCACCGAGTGCCGCGGCCTCCCCGTGCGCGAGCCGCTGCTGCATCCTCCGGTCCCACCGGGTCGGAGTCTCCCTGGCCATGCGGCCCCCTCACCGTGTGCGTCCTCTCGAATGTAGTCGGACGCACCGACAACGCACCTGCCTTTGCGGCAAAGGTCGACCTGGCCGGACGCGGATGGTAAGGAGGTGGTCACGTTGCGCGGACCTTTGGCACCGAAAGCAGTGCAAAATCCGATCACTTGGGTCTAAATCGGGCCATACGTGATACGTCTGCGGTGGTGTTTCAGCGCCTCGCGGTCGGGCAGCCGCGAAAGAAGACAAGCGTAAGCAGGGGTTCCGGATCAACGGGAGGAGTGGCGCGTGACGCTCAGGGTGACCGAGGGACAGCAGGGTGGCTGGGCCGTCGTGCGGGTGTCGGGCGAGATGGATCTCGCCACCTCTCCCGCGCTGCGCCAGCAGGTGCACGACGCGGTCGCGGACGGCCGGCACAGCCTCGTCCTCGATCTCTCGCAGGTCCTCTTCTGCGATTCGAGCGGGGTCGGCGTACTGATCGCGGCCCGCCGGCTGATGCGTTCCTGCCGGGGCGAACTCCGGCTGATCCTGCCCGCCAAGGGGGCCGAGGACGGCTCGCACGTCAACCGCGTCCTGTCGGCGCTCGGCGTGCGCCGCCTCTTCGAGGTGTACCCGGACGTGCTGAGCGCCGTGAACGACGAGGCGTCGCCCCTCTCGGCCTGACCGCGCGGATCCGACCGGCGCGGACCTGTGCGTCGGGGCGGCCGGGCGCGGAAGTTGGTGCGGAATTTTTCCGGTCTTGGCACAAGCGTCGCTGTGAGGACCCCCGGCGCCGCTCCACGACGTACGCTCCGTGGCGAGGGGACGGGCAGGACCCGTACCACCACCGATGCGAGAGGCGGCCGAGGGGACATGGACCACGCCGAGAGCACCGATCACGCCGAGTACGAGCGCAGGATCGCTGCCCGCTTCGCCGGCTTCGACCAGGACGGCAACGGCTACATCGACCGCGAGGACTTCGTGGCCGCGGCCAAGGGGCTGCTGGCCGAGTTCACCACGACGGCGCGCTGCGACAAGGGCCAGGCGCTCTACGCGGGTGCCGAGGCCTTCTGGCAGGGCATGGCCGGCATAGCGGATGTGGACGGCGACCAGCGCGTCAACCGCGAGGAGTTCGTGACGGGCGCGGTGAAGCGGCTGCGGGACAACCCGCAGCGGTTCGCGGAGATCGCCCGCCCCTTCCTGCGTGCCGTCATCGCCGTCGCGGACCAGAGCGGCTCGGGCCTCACCCCGGCGGCCGCGGAGCGCGTCCTGCGCGTCCTCGGCGTCGCCCCGTCCCTGGTGGGCCCGGTCGCCGCCGCGCTGGACGCGGACGGCGACGGGCGGATCTCCGAGGAGGAGATCGTCACCGCCTTCGCCCGCTACTTCACCGTCTCGGAATAGCGTTCACCGGGCTTGTGCCCGCATAGCGCTCGCGCAGCTTGTACTTGAGCACCTTGCGCAGGGTGTCGTTGCGCGGAAGGGCGTCCACCAGTTCCAGCTGCTCGGGCAGCTTGTGCGTGGACAGCCCTTCCGACCGCAGATGGGACGCCATCGCCTCCAGGGTCAGCGGCTCGGTGCCGTCGCGCTGGACGACGACCGCGCACACCCGCTCGCCGCGCTCGGCGTCCGGGAGCCCCACGACCGCCGCGTCGCCCACCGCGGGGTGCGCGTGCAGCAGGTCCTCGATCTCCTTCGCGGAGATGTTCTCGCCCTTGCGGATGATGATGTCCTTGGCCCGCCCGGTGAGCACCAGATGCCCCGTGTCCCTCACATGCCCGAGGTCGCCGGTGACGAGGAACCCGTCGCCGTCGAACGCGGCAGCCGACTGCGCGGGGTCCAGATAGCCCTGGCAGACGGCCTCCCCGCGCAGCCTGACCTCGCCGTCCACGCCGTACGGGACCTGCTTGCCGTCCGCGTCCGTGACCCGGATCTCCATGCCCTCGGGGGGTTTTCCCTCCGTCGCCGCGAGGTTCTCGGCGGTGTCGTCGGGGGCGCCCATCGTGATCATGGGGACCTCGGTCATGCCGTACCCGTGGGTGAGCTGACAGCCCATCTCCCGTACGACCGCGTGGTAGATCTCGGGCGGCTTGGGCGCGCCGCCGCCCGCGAGGAGGCGCAGCGTCGGGATGAGCCGGTCCGCAGGGGACTTGCGCTGCTCGGTCAGGAACATGGAGTAGAAGGCCGTGGAGCCGCCCGCGACGGTCACTCCGTGCCGCCGGTAGCCGTCGAGCGCGTCCGGCAGCGCGAACTGCTCGAACATCACCGCGGGGAACCCGTACAGGAGCAGCATGACCGTGTAGTCGGGGCCGGCTATGTGCGCGAAGGGGAACGCCATCGAGCCGACGTCGGACGCCGACAGGTGCAGGGCGTGGGCGAGGCAGGACCCGCCGGCGATCAGTGAGCGGTCCGTGTGGAGGACGCCCTTGGGGTCGGAGGTCGTGCCGGAGGTCCAGTAGATCCAGCGCACGGCCGTGCCGTCGGAGGGCGGGGGCGGCAGTACGGAGGGATCGCCGTCGGGCAGCGTGTCGTACGCCTCGAAGATCCCGCGGGCGCCGAGGCGCCGGGCCATCTCCGTGTGGTCGAAGCCCCGCCACACGCCCGGGGTCGCGAAGAACTCGGCCTTCGACTCGCGCAGCGCGAAGCCGACCTCGCGGTCCCGGTAGAAGGGGATGACGGGGGACTGGACGGCGCCGATACGGGCGAGCGCGAAGGAGAGCAGCGCGGTCTCGATGCGGGTCGGGAGCTGCCAGGCGACGACCATGCCGGGGCGTACGCCCATGTCGTACAGGCCGGCGGCGACCCGCTCGCCGCGCTCGCACAGCTCGCCGAAGGTCAGGCGCCGGTCGTCCTTGGCGTCGGGGGCGCACTGGATCAGTACGGGGGCGTCGGGGGTGAGGGCGGCGCGGCGCTCGATCAGCTCCCAGAGCGTCCCGGCGGCGCCCAGGGCGTGTGCGGTGTCGTTCACTGCTCCCCCTCGAAACGGCAGACCGTACCTGACGGTGAGTCAGATCGTGCGCAGAGCGTAGAGCGCTGCGCCTTGTCGGTCCAGGGGTGCGGGGCTAGCCTGCTATCTGACGACCCATCAGAAAAGCCATCAGAAACTGTCAGGTGAGGGGACACGATGGACCCGATGGAACTGCCCCGGATCATCAGCGTCGACGACCATGTGATCGAGCCCGCGCACCTCTTCTCGACCTGGCTGCCGGCGAAGTACCGGGACCGGGGGCCGCAGCCGCTCACGGCCGGGATCGGCGAGCTCGCCTACGTGGCGGGCAAGTACCAGATCACCATGGACCCGGACGGGCCCCCGACGGACTGGTGGATCTACGAGGACCTGAAGTTCCCGTACAAGCGCAACATCGCCGCCGTCGGCTTCGACCGCGACGACATGACCCTCGAAGGCATCACGCGCGCGGAGATGCGGCGCGGCTGCTGGGATCCGAAGGCCCGCCTCGCGGACATGGACCTCAACCATGTCGAGGCCAGCCTCTGCTTCCCCACCTTCCCGCGCTTCTGCGGCCAGACGTTCGCGGAGGCCAAGGACAAGGACGTGGCACTCGCCTGCGTGCGCGCCTACAACGACTGGATGGTCGAGGAGTGGTGCGGCGACAGCGGGGGCCGCCTCATCCCGCTCTGCATCATCCCCCTGTGGGACATCGACCTCGCCGTCGCCGAGATCCGGCGCAACGCCGCGCGCGGCGTCAAGGCCGTGACGTTCTCCGAGATCCCCACCCACCTGGGGCTCCCGTCGATCCACTCCGGCTACTGGGACCCGTTCTTCGCCGCGTGCCAGGAGACCGGGACGGTCGTCAACATGCACATCGGCTCCAGCTCGCAGATGCCCGCCGCGTCCCCCGACGCCCCGCCCGCCGTGCAGGCCTCGCTCAGTTTCAACAACGCGATGGCGTCGATGATGGACTTCCTCTTCTCCGGGGTCCTGGTGAAGTTCCCGACGCTCAAACTCGCCTATTCCGAGGGCCAGATGGGCTGGATCCCGTACGCCCTGGAGCGCGCGGACGACGTCTGGGAGGAGCACCGGGCCTGGGGCGGGGTGCGCGACCTCATCCCCGAGCCGCCGTCGACGTACTACTACCGCCAGATGTTCTGCTGCTTCTTCCGCGACAAGCACGGGGTGGCGTCCCTCGACGTCGTCGGCCGGGACAACGCGACCTTCGAGACGGACTACCCGCACGTCGACTCGACCTTCCCGCACACCAAGGACGTCGCCCTCGACCATGTGAAGGACCTCGACTCCGAGACGGTCTACAAGCTCATGCGGGGCAACGCGATCCGCATGCTCGACCTGGACCTCGACAGGTAGCGGGCCGCGCCGTGGATCTCACGTACACGGACGAGGAAGAGGAGTTCCGGGCGCGGCTGCGGGAGTGGCTCGCGTCCGTGCTTCCGGGGCTCCCCCCGAAGCCGTCCCCCGACGACTGGCCGGGCAGGCGCGCCTACGACCTCGGCTGGCAGCGCAGGCTGTACGACGCCGGGTACGCGGGCCTGCACTGGCCCGCCGACGCGGGCGGCCGCGGTGCCACGCCCACGCAGCACCTCATATTCCTGGAGGAGACCGAGAAGGCGGGCGCACCCTACGTGGGGGCCAACTTCGTCGGGCTGCTGCACGCCGGGCCGACCATCGCGGCCGAGGGGACACCGGAGCAGCGGGCGCGCTGGCTGCCGCCGGTCCTGCGCGGCGACGAGGTGTGGTGCCAGGGGTTCAGCGAGCCCGACGCCGGCTCCGACCTCGCGGCGCTGCGCACGCGCGCGACGCGGGACGGCGACCACTACGTGGTCAGCGGGTCCAAGATCTGGACCTCGCACGCGGAGGTCGCCGACTGGTGCGAACTCCTCGTGCGCACCGACCCGTCCGCCCCGAAACACCGCGGCATCTCCTGGCTCGCCATGCCGATGGACGCGCCCGGCATCACCGTACGGCCGCTGCGCACGCTCGCCGGGTCCGCCGAGTTCGCCGAGATGTTCCTCGACGACGTACGCGTCCCCATCGCCAACCGGGTCGGTGAGGAGAACGACGGCTGGCGCGTGACGATGGTGACGCTGTCCTTCGAACGCGGCACCGCGTTCGTGGGCGAGGTCGTCGCCTGCCGCCGCGTCCTCGGCGAACTGGCCGCGCAGGCCCGCAAGAACGGCCGCTGGGACGACGCCGTGCTGCGCCGCAGGCTCGGCCGCCTCAACGCCGAGTTCCGCGCCCTGTGGCGGCTCACCCAGTGGAACGTCAGCGAGGCGGAGCAGGCGGACGGTGTCCCCGGCACCGGCGGCTCGGTCTTCAAGCTGCGCTACTCGCACGCCCGCCAGGAGCTGTTCGACGCCGCAGCCGAGGTGCTCGGCGTCGCGGGCGCGCTCGACACGGACCAGGAGTGGACCCTCGACCGCCTGTCGTCCCTCTCGTACACGATCGCCGCCGGCACCTCCCAGATCCAGCACAACATCGTCGCCGAACGCATCCTCGGCCTGCCGAAGGACCGGCCGAAGGACCTTCAGAGGGATCTTCAGAGGGATCTTCAGAAGGGAGGGCGGTGAGCATGCGCTTCCAGCTCACCGACGACCAGCGCGCCCTGCGCGACGGCGTACGGGACCTGCTCGCCGGACGCTTCGACCGCGACGCCCTGCGCACCGCCGTGGACACGCCCGGGCACCTGGACCGGGCGCTGTGGCGGGCCCTGGGTGACGCGGGCTTCTTCGCCCTGTGCCTCCCGGAGGCGGAGGGCGGCGTGGGCCTGGGGCTGCCCGAGGCCGTCCTCGTCTTCGAGGAGGCGGGCCGGGTCCTGCTGCCGGGACCGCTCGTCGCCACGCATCTCGCCGCGGGCACCGTGCCGGGCGCCGCGACCGGTGAGGCCGTCGTGACGGCGCCCGCCGGGGAACTCCTCCCGTGGCGGGACGCATCGGACGTCGTGCAGGGCGACGCCGCCGACGCCGTGCCCCTGGCCTCCGTCGACCCGCTCACGCCTCTGCACAAACTGCCGGGCCCGCACGCACCCCGCAGCCCCGAGGCCGTACTCCTCACCGCCGCCGAACAGCTCGGCTCCGCCACGCGCACCTGCGAGCTGGCGGTCCAATACGCCCGCGAGCGCGAGCAGTTCGGGCAGCCCATCGGCGCGTTCCAGGCCGTGAAGCACCTGTGCGCCCAGATGCTCGTACGGGCCGAGCTGGCCCGTGCGGCCGTGTACGCGGCGGCTGTCACGGGCGACCCGGTCGAGACCGCCGCCGCCGAACTGCTCGCCGACGAGGCGGCCGTGCGCAACGCGCGCGACTGCGTCCAGGTGCACGGCGGCATGGGCTTCACCTGGGAGGCGGACGTGCATCTGCATCTCAAGCGGGCCTGGGTGCGCGCCGGGACGGGCCGTGCGGCGCGCGAGACGGAGGAGGAGCTGGCGGCGGCGCTGTGACGTCCGGGGCCCGCGCTCAGCGCGGGGCGAACCCATGTACGGACGGTCACGGAACGTCGATATCGGGTTGTGTCCTGCGCGGGACTCGTCACGGCACGGAGTCGGGGTCCCGCTCGGGTACCTTGTGTGGGATGCGAGTGGTTCCGAGTCCGAGCCATCCCGGTGTTGCCCCTGAGGCGGCTCCGGATCCGGCGATGCGCGCCGTTCGCAGCGCACGGGAGGGCCACGCGCCCGCCCGTTCGACTCCCCGCAGGACGCGTCGCACAGTATGGCGCACGCGTACTCCTTCGCGCTGGAATATGCCCGAAGCGCTTGTTGGGGTGACTGTACGTCAACCATGCTGTCTTCCAAGGGGATCACGGTCCGTGAGCTCCTTGACTTGTCACAGTCCCGAGGCGTTGTGTCCGCCGGTTCGGATGGTGTGAGCGGTGCAGGTGCTTCAAGTTCAGCTGGAGGTCGGGGCGGATCCCGCGGAGGTGGGGCGAGCCCGCAGGTGGGCGCGCTCGCGCCTCGCAGGGTCCGGGATAGAGGCCGATGAGCCACTGGCGGAGACGCTCATCCTGATCGTCTCCGAGCTCGTCACGAACGCCGTGGTGCACACCGGCTGTCCGGCCGTCCTGCGCATTCTGCTGCCGGGCGTCCCGGCGGAGGCCAGCGCCGGCACGGTCCGCGTGGAGGTGGCCGACGCCAGCGACCGGCCCCCCGCGCCGCGGCACGCCGACGGGGAAGAGACCAACGGCCGCGGACTGGAACTCGTCGACGGCCTGGCGGACCGCTGGGGCTGGCGGCCCGAGGGTACGGGCAAGGCCATCTGGTGCGAGATCGACCGCTGCGCCACGCAGGGCGCGGGGGCGGGGACGTATCAGGGGATGGCGTACGAGGCCGTGTAGTTCCGCCTCCCGGGGCGTCAGTTCCGCGTCCCCGCGCGCCCGGCGTGCCTCGCCGTTCCTCGGTGTGCGTCGGTTCGCGCCGGGCGTGCGCCGTCACAAAGGTCACATAACTAGCAGATCTCCTTGCGGGTGTTGACGACGGGTGTCCGTTTGATCACGCTTGTGGTCAGCGATTCGTGGCGAGGGGACGCCAAGGGTTCCGGTGACGGGAGCCCTCGGTGAGTACGGGTCGCGCCGCGGCGGGCGGCTCTCCCAGGGGCCGGGGGAGCAGCGCCCGGGCGCCGGGGGCCGGACGGCGGTGCGAGCGCATCGCCGACCGGCCTGCCCTGAACTCCCGTACGGAACAAGCCTCTTGATGCCTGCTTGATGCCTGCTTGATGCCTAAAGGATCGCGACCGGGGCCACGGGTGTGCCCGTGCCGCCCACGAAGGGCTCGGGCATCGCCGACAGCAGGAACGCGTAGCGCGCATCTTGTGCACAGGCTGTGGACAAGTTCTCCAGATTCCAGTTCTGGCCCTGGATCATGCCCATTTCGACCAGGTCGAGGGCGTGCACCGGCAGCCAGAGGTTCTCGTGCTCCGGCGGGAAGATCTCGAAGGTGAGGGTGTCGTTGGCGACGGCGGCCACGTCGCGTGCGTGGAACCACTCGGGCGTGCGCACGGACAGGCCGGGGGACGGATAGCCGTACGCGTGCTTGTCGCCCGCGAGATACGTCTGGATCTGGCCGGTGCGGACGAGGGCGATGTCGCCGGCGCGGACGGTGACATGGCCGAACTCCTCGGCCTCGGAGAGGTCTTCGGGCGTCACGGCGTGGTCGCCGGGCAGCCGGTCCACGCCCTTCGCCGCCGCGACGTCGAGCAGGACGCCGCGCGAGACGATGTACGGGGCCTTGTCGATGCCGCTGAACAGTGCCCCGCCGTGCGCCGTGATCGTGTCGGCGGGGCGGCCGTTGTAGATCCGGCCCGAGTGCGAGATGTGCGTGAGGGCGTCCCAGTGTGTGGCCGCCTGGAGTCCCATGGTCACCGCGTCGTCGCTGGTGGCGACGGTGCCGGGGCCGAACAGCTCGTGGTTGATCTGGACCATGGTGTGGAGCGGGTTGACGCGGCCCGGGATCAGTCCGGTCTGCACCCCGTCCTCCTTGAGGGGCAGCGCGAGCGGTACCCGGCGGCCTGTGCGGACGGTCGACGCGGCCTCGCGCACGACCTCGTCGGTGACCAGATTGAGCGTGCCGATCTCGTCGTCGGCGCCCCAACGGCCCCAGTTGTTGACGCGCTTGGCCATTTCGTGGAACTCGGCAGGCAACGACATGAGTGCTCCCCGGGGCTTGTCTTCCAGTATCTGACGAGTCATAGAATCTAACGGTCCGTCAGAAACCGCGGGAAGGGGCCGGACGTGGGGAACTTCTTGGCAGGCAAGGTGGTGGCCGTCACCGGGGCCGGGCGCGGCATCGGCAGGGCCGTCGCGCTCGCCTGCGCCGCCGAGGGCGCACGGGTCGTGGTCAACGACTACGGGGTGTCCATCGAGGGCGGCGAACCGGCGAGCGAGATCGCCGAGTCCGTCGTCAAGGAGATCGAGGCGGCCGGCGGCGAGGCCGTCGCCGTCGCCGACGACATCTCGACCATGGCGGGCGGTCAGCGGATCGTCGACGTGGCGCTCGCCCGGTACGGACGGATCGACGGCGTCGTGTGCGTCGCCGGGATCCTGCGCGAGCGGATGCTGTTCAACATGTCCGAGCAGGAGTGGGACCCGGTGGTCGCCACGCACCTGAAGGGCACGTTCACCGTGTTCCGGGCGGCGTCCGCCGTCATGCGCAAGCAGGGGGCGGGCACGCTCGTCGGCTTCACCAGCGGCAACCACCAGGGATCCGTGGCGCAGGCCAACTACAGCGCCGCCAAGGGCGGGATCATCTCGCTCGTGCGCAGTGCCGCGCTCGGGCTGCACAAGTACGGCGTCACGGCGAACGCGGTCGCGCCCGTCGCCCGTACGCGGATGTCGGCGAACGTGCCCATGGAGCTCAAGGAGATCGGGGAGCCGGAGGACGTCGCCGCACTCGTCGTCTATCTGCTCAGCGAGCGCGCCCGCGCCGAGAAGATCACCGGGCAGGTGTACACGATCGCCGGGCCCAAGATCGCGGTCTGGGCCCAGCCGAGGGAGCTGCGCTCGGGCTACGCGGAGGGCGGCTGGACGCCGGACAAGATCGCGGACTTCCTGCCGGGCACCGTGGGCGTCGATCCGATGCCGATGCTCGCGCAGCTGGAGGCGATGGCCGAGGCGGCCGCCGCGAAAGCGCGGCCCAACCAGTGACGTCGAGGTCGAGGCCGGGGGCGGAGGCGCGTGGTGGAGTTCGGGTTCGGTGATGAGGACGAGGCGTTCCGGCGGGAGGCCCGCGCGTGGCTCGCGGAGCACCTCACCGGCGAGTACGCCGTCGCCCGGGGGCGCGGCGGCCCCGGGAGCGAGCACGAGGACGCCGACGTACGGCGCTCCTGGGAGCGGGAGTTGGGCGCGTCCGGGTGGATCGGGCTCGGCTGGCGGCGCGGCGGGTACGGCAATCGGGTCGCCTCACCGACCCAGCAGGTCGTCTGGGCCGAGGAGTACGCGCGGGCCCGCGCGCCCGCACGCCACGGGCACATCGGCGAGAACCTGCTCGCCCCGACCCTGATCGCGTACGGCGACGAGGAGCAGCAGCGGCGCTTCCTGCCGCCGGTCGCCTCCGGCGAGGAACTGTGGTGCCAGGGCTACAGCGAACCCGGCGCCGGTTCCGACCTCGCGAACCTGCGTACGACCGCCGTGCGCGACGGGGACACGTACCGCGTCACCGGGCAGAAGGTGTGGACGTCGCTCGCGCACGAGGCCGACTGGTGCTTCGTGCTCGCGCGCACCGAGGCCGGGTCGCGGCGCCATCACGGCCTGTCGTTCCTCCTCGTGCCGATGGACCAGCCGGGCCGGATCGAGGTGCGGCCCATCCGGCAGCTGACCGGCACGAGCGAGTTCAACGAGGTGTTCTTCGACTGCGCGCACGCGCGCGTGGAGCACGTCGTCGGCGGCGAGGGGCAGGGCTGGCGGGTCGCCATGGGGCTGCTCGCCCTGGAGCGCGGCGTCTCGACGCTCGCCCAGCAGATCGGGTTCGCCGCCGAACTCGCCGAGGTCGTACGGACCGCGGTGCGTACGGGCGCGGCCGGGGACCCGCTGTTCAGGGACCGTCTCGTACGGCAGTGGGCCGAGCTGCGCGTCATGCGGTTCCACGCGCTGCGCACGCTCGGCGGCGCGCAGGACCAGGGCGCCCCGAGCGTCGCCAAGCTCCTGTGGGGCCGCTGGCATCAGCGTCTGGGCGAACTCGCCCTCCAGGCGCGGGGCGCGCTCGCCGCCGCCGGGCCCGGGGACTGGACGCCTGACAGTCGTTACGAACTCGACGCCGCACAGCGGCTGTTCCTCTTCAGCCGGGCCGACACGATCTACGGCGGCTCGGACGAGATCCAGCGCAACATCATCGCCGAGCGCGTGCTCGGGCTGCCCAGGGAGACGAGGGAGTCGTCATGAGGGGTGTCGTGTTCGACGGGGTCCGGGCCGACGTGGTCGACGATCTCGACATACGCGATCCGGGACCGGGCGAGGTGCTCGTCGACGTCGCCGCCGCCGGACTGTGCCACAGCGATCTGTCGGTGATCGACGGGACCATCCCGTTCCCGGCGCCGGTCGTGCTCGGACACGAGGGTGCGGGCGTCGTGGAGGCCGTCGGCGCGGGCGTCACGCATGTGGCGCCCGGGGACCATGTGGCGCTGTCCACGCTCGCCAACTGCGGCGCCTGCGCGGACTGCGACCGGGGACGGCCGACCATGTGCCGCAAGGCGATCGGGATGCCCACGCAGCCGTTCTCGCGGGGCGGCACAGCGCTCTACCAGTTCGCCGCGAACTCCTCGTTCGCCGAGCGGACCGTCGTGAAGGCCGTCCAGGCCGTGCCGATCCCCGCCGAGATCCCGCTGACGTCGGCCGCGCTCATGGGGTGCGGGGTGCTGACCGGCGTCGGCGCCGTCCTCAACCGGGCGCGCGTCGGCCAGGGCGACACCGTCGTCGTCATCGGGACCGGCGGGATCGGCCTCAATGTGCTCCAGGGCGCCCGGATCGCGGGCGCGTCCAGGATCGTCGCCGTCGACGCGAACCCCGACAAGGAGGCGGTGGCGCGGCAGTTCGGCGCGACGGACTTCCTGACCTCGGCCGCCGGGGTCAGGGACGTCCTGCCGCACGGCGCCGACCACGTCTTCGAGTGCGTCGGCCGCGTCGAGCTGATCCGGACGGCCATCGACCTCCTCGACCGGCACGGCCAGGCCATCATCCTCGGCATGCCGGCCGCCGACGCGGAGGCGTCCTTCGTGCCCGCCCAGCTCTTCCTCGACAAGTCCGTCCTGGGCTGCCGCTACGGCTCTTCGCGGCCCCAGCGCGACATCAGGCTCTACGCCGACCTGTACCGCCAGGGCCGGCTGCTGCTCGACGAGCTGGTCACACAGACGTACCCGGTCGAGGACTTCGCGAAGGCGGCTCAGGACGCGCGGCAGGGGAGGGTGGCGCGGGGGGTGCTGGTGTTCTGAGCCGGGCCTACGTGTGTGGAACCGCGCCCTGCATGGTCGTGGCGTGGAACGTGCGGCGGTACGCCGTCGGCGTCACGCCCAGTGCCGTCTGGAGGTGCTGACGCATCGACTGCGCCGTGCCGAAGCCCGACTCGCGCGCCACCTGGTCCATCGACAGGTCGCTCGACTCCAGGAGGTGCCGGGCCCGCTCCACTCGCTGCTGGGTGAGCCACTGGCCCGGGCTGACGCCGGCCTCCTCGCGGAAGCGGCGCGTGAAGGTGCGGACCGACATCGCCTCCTGGGCGGCCAGGTCGCGCAGCTGGAGCGGTTCGTGGAGTCGGGCGAGGGCCCAGGCGCGCGCCTTCGTCGTCGTCGCGAGCTGAGGTTCGGGGACGGGGCGGTGGATGTACTGGGCCTGCCCGCCGTCGCGGTGCGGCGGGACGACGGTATGGCGGGCCACCTCGTTGGCCACCGCCGTGCCGTGGTCGCGGCGGACCAGGTGCAGGCAGAGGTCGATGCCCGCGGCGACGCCGGCCGACGTCAGGACGTCCCCGTCGTCGATGTACAGGACGTCCGCGTCGACCTTGATCTTGGGGAAGAGCCGCTGGAAGTGCTCCGCCGACGCCCAGTGCGTGGTCGCCGGGCGCCCGTCCAGATAGCCGGCCGCCGCGAGGACGTAGCTGCCGGTGCAGATCGACACCATCCGTGTACCGGGCCTGACCTGCGCGAAGGCCGCCGCCAGCTCGTCGGTGAGTACGCCCTCGTCGAGGACGGGGCCGTGCTCGTACGACGCGGGCACGACCACCGTGTCCGCGGTCGCGAGCGCCTCCGGGCCGTTTCTGATCAGGACGGCGAAGTCGGCGTCCGTCTCCACGGGGCCGGGTTCCCTGACCGAGCAGGTCACGACCTCGTACAGCGGGCGGCCCTCGGCGTCCTTGGCGCGGGTGAAGATGCGCTGGGTGATGCCGAGTTCGAAGGGGAGCACGCCGTCGAGGGCCAGGACGACCACACGGTGGGGGCGCCGGGTGCGGGCTGCGGGAGTCTCGGGCATGACTCCGAGTGTATGGCCCGATCCTAGCGAAGGCTGTCTTTCGGGCCACTCGTCCGGGGCGGGCCCGTGATCCGATGCTGTCTGCTGTGACGCACACATCGGACATGACACCGACCACCGCGGCCAAGGGCTCGCCCGGCGCGGGCGCATCCCGTCCGCCCCGCCCCCGTCCCCGTATCCACCGCGCCTGGTTCGTGGCCGCCGTCACCTTTGTGACGATCATCGGAGCCGCCGCCTTCCGGTCCCTGCCGGGGCTCCTGATCGACCCCCTTCACCGGGAATTCGACTGGTCCCGCGGCACCATCGGGCTCGCCGTCTCCATCAACCTCGCGCTGTACGGGCTGACCGCGCCCTTCGCCGCCGCCCTCATGGACCGGTTCGGCATCCGGCGCGTGGTCGCCGTCGCCCTGGTCGTCATCGCGGCCGGCTCCGGCCTGACCGTGTGGATGGACTCGGCGTGGCAGCTCCTGCTGTGCTGGGGCCTGCTCGTCGGACTCGGCTCCGGCTCGATGGCCCTGGCCTTCGCCGCCACCGTCACCAACCGCTGGTTCACCGCCCGGCGCGGGCTCGTGACCGGCATCCTCACGGCCGCGTCCGCGTCGGGACAGCTCATCTTCCTGCCGCTGCTCTCGTGGATCGTGGAGAAGCACGACTGGCGGCCCGCGGCCGTGACGGTGGCGCTCGCGGCCCTCGCCGTCGTGCCGTTCGTGTGGCTGCTGCTGCGCGACCACCCGGCCGACGTGGGGACCACCCCGTACGGCTCCGAGGAGTTCGTCGAGAAGCCGCCGCCCGTCACCGGCGCCGCCCGCCGCACCGTGGCCGTGCTCTTCAAGGCCGCCCGTACGGGTCCCTTCTGGCTGCTCGCCGGGACGTTCGCGATCTGCGGCGCCTCCACGAACGGGCTCGTCCAGACGCACTTCGTACCGGCCGCGCACGACCACGGGATGCCGATCACCGCGGCGGCCTCGCTGCTCGCCGTGGTGGGGGTCTTCGACGTCGTCGGGACCGTGGCGTCGGGCTGGTTCACCGACCGCTTCGACCCGCGGCGGCTGCTCGCGGTGTACTACGCGCTGCGCGGGGTCTCCCTGCTGTTCCTGCCGATGCTCCTCGCCCCGTCCGTCCACCCGCCGATGGTCTTCTTCATCGTCTTCTACGGGCTCGACTGGGTCGCCACCGTGCCGCCCACCCTGGCCCTGTGCCGTGAGTACTACGGCGAGGACAGCGCGATCGTGTTCGGCTGGGTGCTCGCCTCGCACCAGGTGGGCGCCGCGCTCGTCGCCTTCCTCGGCGGCGTCGCCCGTGACACGTTCGGCTCGTACGACGTCGTCTGGTACGCGTCCGGGGCGCTGTGCGCGACGGCGGCCCTGATGGCGCTGGTCATCCGGCGCCGGAACGCCGATGCCGATGGCCTCCTGGTGGCCGACCTCGCCTGATCAGTGCTCGAAGCGGCCGAACGCGCCCTTGTGGAACAGCAGCGGGGGCGCCTCGCCCTCCGCCGTCCCGAGCGCCTCCACCCGGCCCACCACGATGAGGTGGTCCCCGCCCGTGTGGACCGCGTGGATCGTGCAGTCGACCCACGCGGGCGCACCCGCCAGGCGGGGCGAGCCCGTGACCGGCGCCGCGTCATGCTCGACGCCGGCGAACTTGTCCGCTCCGCTCACCGCGAACGACCTGCACAACGCGCCCTGGTCCGCGCCCAGGACGTTCACGCAGAAGACGCCGGCGCTCGCGATGCGCGGCCAGGTCGTGGACGTACGGGCCACCATGAACGCCACCAGTGGCGGGTCCAGGGAGAGCGAGGAGAAGGACTGGCAGGCGAAGCCGGCCGGGGGAGCGCCGGGGTGCGGGGGCGGCGCCGTGACGACCGTGACGCCGGTGGCGAAGTGGCCGAGGACGCGGCGGAACTCGCCGGGGTCCAGCGGCGCCCGCTCGTCCTCGCCCACGGCCCGTAGCTCCGGACGCGGCAGTGCGTCCACCGGCTCGGCCGACGTGGGCGCACCGACCGACCGGAGATACCTGACCACCGTCGCTGCCATTCCTGCGTGTCCCATCACACCTACGATTGAAGCTGACGGAGCGTCAGATGGGAAGTGGGTGGGAGGGGTTGATGTTCGGGCCCGGGGTCTGGCGGGTGTTGTCGTTCGCTGTGCGGCTGTGCGGCTGTGCGGCTGTGCGGCTGTGCGGCTGTACGGCTGTGGGCTCGCGGGCTCGTGGCGTGGCGCTGGGTAGTTCGTCGGGCGGGGCCGCGGCGGGATGTACGTGCTCGCTGTTCTACGGGTGCTCGTTCCCGGTCCCATGCCACGGAGTGTGGTGCTGGTGGCTCCGCGCGCACATCCCGCCACGTCCCCTCGCGCCGTCCCGCGGCCGCGGCTCTCGTCTCAGCGGCCCTTGTACGCCGCGTCGCGTCGTTCCCGGAAGCTCGCTATGCCCTCTTGCGCGTCCTCCGTCGTCATGTTGATCTCCTGTGCCGACGCCTCCGCCGTGAAGGCGGTCGTCCGGTCCGACTCCAGTGAGGCATTGACGAGTTGCTTGGTCATGGCGATGGCTCGGGTCGGGCCGTTCGCCAGGCGCCTCGCCCATTCCTCGGCCGTCTTGCGCAGCTCCCCGTCCGGGACCGTGCGGTTGACCAGGCCCAGGCGTTCCGCGTCCGGCGCGGAGAGCGCGTCGCCGAAGAACATGAGCTCCTTTGCCCGCTGCGGGCCGATCAGGCGCGGGAGCAGATAGGCGCCGCCGCCGTCCGGGACCAGGCCCCGGCGCACGAACACCTCGATGAACCTGGCCGACTGAGCCGCGAGCACCAGATCACACGCGAACGCCAGATGCGCCCCGATCCCGGCCGCCGTCCCGTTGACCGCCGCCACGACCGGCTTCTCGCAGTCCATGACCGCCGCGATCAGGCGCTGCGCGCCCAGGCGGATCGTGCGGGCCACATCGCCGGGCACGCGCGGCCCGGCGGCCGGCGCGCCCCGCAGGTCCGCCCCGGCGCAGAAACCCCTGCCGGTCGCCGTGAGGACGACGGCGCGCACGTCAGGGTCGGCGGAGGCGCTGTCCAGGATGCCGATGATCTCCTCACGCTGGTCCCAGGTCAGCGCGTTCATGGCCTCGGGACGGTTGAGCGTGATCCAGGCGACGGCGTCGGCCGTGGTGCACTCGATGGTGGCGGACATGACCTCTTCTTCCCTGTACGGAGGCGGGCGCGGGCGGGGGTGGCGGGCGGCGGGCGTGTGTGCGGTACCGGCCGGGCTCAGTGGCAGACGGCGAGCGCGTCGAGCGCCACCGCACCCTGGCCCCGGGGGAGCACCATCAGCGGGTTGATGTCCAGCTCCGCGAGTTCGCCGCCCAGTTCGAGGGCCATCCGCTGGACCCGCAGGACGACCTCCACCAGCGCGTCCATGTCCACGGGCGGCGCCCCCCGCATCCCGTCCAGAAGCGGCCTGCCCCGCAGTTCGTCGAGCATCGCCCGCGCCTGGTCCTCCGCGAACGGCGGCACCCTCACCGCCGTGTCCCGCAGCACCTCCACGAGTACGCCGCCCAGGCCCACCGTCACCGTCGGGCCGAACAAGTCGTCCTGCGTGACCCCGACGACCATCTCGACGCCCCGCTCGACCATCTGGCAGACCAGGACGCCGTCCAGGTCGAGGCCCTCGTAGCGGGCGATGTCGGTGAGTTCCCGGTAGGCGTCCCTGACCTGGCTGGCCGAGGTCAGCCCGACCTTGACCAGGCCGAGGTCCGACTTGTGGGCCAGCCGCGCCCCGGACGCCTTCATGACGACGGGGTAGCCGACCTGCCCGGCCGCCCGTACGGCCGCCGCGGCGCTGGTGACGAGCTGCTCGCGCGGTACGCGGATGCCGTACGCCCGCAGAAGCTGCTTCGCGGCGTGCTCGCTGAGCTGGCGGCCCGGGCGCATCAGGGCCTGCGCCTTGCGGAAGGAGGGGGAGGGCGTGCGGGGCGCCTCGGTGAACGGGGAGCGGTAGGCGGCCGTGAAGCGGTGGTGGTCCAGATAGGCGCGCACAGCCGTGATGCAGTTCCCGAACGTGCGGAACGTCGCGAGGCGCGAGGAGCCGAGAAGCGTCTCGCAGTAGGCGTCCTCCGTGCCCAGGGGCGAGCCCCAGACGACACAGATCAGCTTGTCCGTGCGCTCCGCCGCCTCTGCCAGGTCCCGGGCCAGCTTGTCGCTCATCGGCGGGAACGGGCCGGTGATCGGGCAGATCAGGACGCCTATGGACGGGTCCTGGAGGATCGACTCGATGATTTTGGGGCCGCGCCAGTCACCCACGGGGTGGCCGCCGTTGTCGATCGGGTTCGCGACGTTGAGGTACTCCGGGATCCACTGGTGCAGTTCCTGCTGCTTCGCCTCGGACAGCGCCGGCAGGGTCAGGCCCGCGCGCGTGGCGAGGTCGGCGAAGTGGGCGCCGGTGCCGCCGGATATCGAGTAGACCGCCACGCCGTCGGCGCGCGGGGGCCGCGCCCGCGCCAACAGGGCCGCCGTGTCCTGGAGTTCGTCGAGTCCGTCGACCCTGATCACGCCGAACTGGCGCATCGCCGCGTCCACCACCGTGTCCGCGCCGGTCAGCTTGCCCGTGTGCGAGGCCGCCATGCGGGCGCCCGTCTCGGTGCGGCCGACCTTGACGGCCACGACGGGTACGCCGCCCCGGGCCGCGCGGTCCGCCGCGAGGAGGAACCCGCGGCCGTCTTTCAGGCCCTCCACGTAACACGCGATCGCCCCGACCTCCGGCTGCTCGGCGAAGTACGAGATGAAGTCCGCCGTCTCCAGGTCCGCCTCGTTGCCCGTGGGCGCCCAGTGCGAGAGCCGTACGCCCAGCTCCTGCATCGTGTAGAGGGGGCGGCCCTGGTGGCCGGACTGCGTGATCAGGGCGATGGCCGGCCCTTCGAGGTCCTCGCGGAACTCTGAGAACGCGTTCAGGTTGGTGTTCGGGCCCAGAAGCCGCATACCCGAGCGGCCGACCGCCGCGGCCAGGGACGACTGCGCGGCCGCTCCCTCCTCGCCGGTCTCGGCGAAGCCCGACGCGAAGACCACCGCGAACTTCACCTTGGCCTCGGCCAGTTCCTCGATGACCGGCAGCGGGTCCGAGATGAGGAGTACGGCGAGGTCGACGGGTTCGGGCAGCGCGGAGACGCCCGGCGAGCACGGGATGCCGAAGACGGTCTCGCGGGTGGGGTGCACGGGGTGGAGGCGGGCGCCCCCGCGCTCCGCCCACGCGATCAGCTGCCGCGTGATGCCCGTGTTCGGGCGGCCCTCGGCGTCGGACGCGCCGATGACCGCGATCGATTCGGGCCGGAAGAAGCGGTCCAGGTCGGGCACCTCGCGGTGCAGTGGCCTGCCGCTCACGTCCAGGTCGTCCGCCCTGCTGTGCACGGCGGGTGCCGGCTGCTCTCCGCAGGCGATCGTGCGGGCCCGGCGGGGGTCGGTGGTCAGGGTGCCGTATGTCGATCCAAGCATCGGGTCCGCCCGCTCCTCGACTGGTGCTCACGTAACTGACGTAGTGTCAGATTACTGAACTGACGCTGTGTCAGGAACAGGGCTGCACGCAAAGGCTGTTACGGGTGTTCCCGCGGGCGCGCGGGTTGGAACGCGGGATGTGGCCACTGTGCAAGGGGTGGCGTCGCGAGCGCATGGCACCCTGCGTGCCGGTCAGAGGCTGGGCGGCGGCGCCGGACGGGATCAGCCCGCGATCGCCTTCGCGATCTTCCGTGCGTCCAGGGCCAGTTCGCGGAACATGCCGCTGATCGGGTTCGTGTAACCCGTGAAGTAGAGGCCGGGCGCGGCGGGGTCCGTCCGCCGGCCGTGCGTGGTCGGGCGGCCCCGGGCGTCCAGGACACCGAGGTGGCCCACGAGGTCCTCCAGCGCGCGCCGGTATCCCGTCGCCGCGATGACCGCGTCGGGGCCGATGCGCGTGCCGTCCGCCAGGACCACCTTGCCGTCCTCGAACGACTCGACGGCCGCGACCGGTTCGACCTGGCCCGTGCGTACGGCGTCGATCAGGCCGACGTCCTGCACGGGGATCGCGCCCTCGCGCACCCGCGAGTAGAGGCCGGTCGTGGGTCTGGGCAGGCCCTGTTCCGCCAGGTCGGGCACGCTGAGCTTCGCCATCGGGCGGGCCAGGCGGTCCACGAGCGCCACCGGCAGCCTGCGGCACAGGATGCCGGTCCGCTGCGCGGGCCAGCCCGCAGTGGACCGGCGCACGATGTGGGGCGCCGTGCGGACCGCGAGCCGGACGCGGGACGCGCCGCCCTCGGCGAGGTCCACGGCGATCTCGGCGCCGGTGTTGCCGACGCCGACGACCAGCACGTCACGGCCCGCGTACGGCTTCGCGATGCGGTAGTCGCCCGCGTGGAGGAGCTCGCCCGTGTACGAGGAGCGGCCTGGCCAGTCGGGCAGGCGCGGCGTGTGGTTGTAGCCCGTGGCGACCACGACGGCGCTCGCGGCCAGTTCACGGCCGCCCGAGGCGCGTACGAGCCAGCCGTCCTCCGTGCGCTCCACGCGGGAGACCGCCACACCGGTGACGATCTCCAACTGGTGGAACTCGGCGTACTTCTCCAAATAGCGCACGACGTCGTCGCGGGACACCCAGCGGCCGAAGCGGCGCGGGATCGCGAGGCCCGGAAGCCCGGAGAGTTTGCGGGTGGTGTGCAGGCGGAGGCGGTCGTAGTGGCGGCGCCAGGACGCACCGACGTGCTCCGACTTCTCCAGGATCACGGCCCGTACGCCCCGCTCCCGCAGCGCCGCGGCCGCGGCGAGGCCGCCCGGGCCGCCCCCGATGACGTACACGGGGCGGTCCTGGATGCGTGCGGCGGGCGCGGGCTCGGTGACCATGAGTGCGAGCGTAATCACGGATCGATTTGATGGGTCTCGGTCAAGACCGGAATCGATTGCGAATTCATCACGGCGTATGCCCCTTGCGGTAGCCCCCCGGCGTGCGCTGAACTGACGTTCCGTCAGAAACGGAGAGGAGGGCCCCGGTCGTGGACTCGATCTGGCTCGACGGCGTCGAATGGCTGGCCGTGCTGCGCATAGGCCTCGGACTGTGGTGGCTGGAGAGCTGGCGGCACAAGGACAAGAAGGGCTGGTTCGAACGGGGCACCGGCATCGCCTGGGCCGCCGACGTCGCCGCGAAGCACCGCTGGAACGCCGTGCGCAGCGGCTTCGGCGCGGTCGTCACCCCCCGGCCGAAAGTGATGGCGTACATCGTCGTCTACGCCGAACTGGCCCTGGGCCTCGGGCTCGTGGCGGGCCTGCTGACACCCGTGGCCCTCGTCGGCGGGCTGCTCCTGAATCTCCTGTACCTGGTCCTGATGATCCACGACTGGGCCGAGCAGGGACAGAACGCGATGATGGCCCTCATCTCGCTCGTGGCGCTCTTCACCATGTCCTGGCAGGCCTGGTCTCTCGACGCGGCGATCGGACTCTTCCTTTGAATCCTCCCCTCCCTATAGGGAGGGGATTCCTGGCTCACGTTGGCTGCGGACCGGCGGTCCGGCAGCTCTTACACGATCAACACCAGCCGGGTTGAGACCAGCCCGGACGAGCATCACGCGGGCGGAGTTCTTGTCCCTGGGGGACGCGGCTCCGCACGCGGTGCAGGCGTAGGTTCGTTCCGAGAGGGGCAGTGCGTGCTTGGTTCTCGCTCCGCACTGTGCGCAGTCCATGGTGGTATGCGCAGGATGTATGAGGTGGAGTTCACGGCCGTGCTTGCGTGCCATGTGGATGAGGGCCTGCTTCGTCGCGCCGATCGCGGCGTCGGCGGCCTTGCGAGCCATGGTGGACTTGGCGAGGAACTTCGGGCGGAAGTCCTCGACGGCCAGGCGGTCGTGGTCGGTCACGACCCTCTTCGCCCATTTGCGGCCGGCGTCCTCACGCTGCCGGGCGACCTTCTTGTGGAGCTTCGCAGTCCGCTTCTGCGCCTCGCGATAGCCCCTCGAGGCGCGCCGCCCCCTGGCAGGCCTGCGGCGGGCCATCATCCGCTGGTGGCGGGCGAGGCGCTGTGCGGCGTTCTTGCCGTGCTGTGCATGCGGGAGGTCGTGGGCGTTGCTCGTAGTGGTGGCGGTTTCCTTGACGCCCCAGTCGATACCGATGTCCCGTCCAGTGGCGGGCAGGGCCTCGGTGGTGGTCACTACGACGAACGAGGCGTACCAGTGGCCGAGGCTGTCGCGGTAGACGCGGACGGACGACGGCGGCTTGGGCAGATCGCGGGACCACACCACGCTCAGCGTGATCCCGCCTGCGAGGTGCAGGCGCCCGCCCTTGATCCGGAACCCCCGCTGTGTGTAGTTAAGCGAGGGGTCGGCGGCGTGCTTCTTTTTGTACTTCGGCATCCCCGCCCGCTGTCGTTGCGGCAGGCGGGCCTTGATGTCCTTCAGGGCTTTCGCGCGGGAATTGGCGAAGTCGCGGATCATCTGCTGCTGCGGCACCGAACTGCCCTCCCGCAGCCACGCGTTCGCGGTGCGGGCCTCGGTCAGCATCTTGTCGAGGCGGGCCGGGCCGCACTTCTCCTCGTCGGCGTATGCCTTCTTCGAGCGGGCGCAGCACTCGTTCCAGATCCAACGGCACCGCACCCACTCCGCTTCAAGGGCGGTCCGGGCGGTCGACGACACACGCAGCCGGTACGTGTACCGGGCGTGCCCGACGCTCCCAGTCTGTCCTTTTGCCGTCTTCATGACGTCAAATATACGGTAACTCTCCGTCTTCAGGCAACTACAATGACGTCATGGATGAAGAGAAGCGCATCACCGTCCGACTCCCTGCCGAACTCCATGAACGCCTCGCCGCTCAGGCGAAGCGGGACCGCAGGTCGGTAAACGGCGAGGTTGTGCACCTCCTGGAGGCAGCCCTTACCGATCCGCCTATGGCAAGCGATTCACACTGACAGTGACTGGTCTACCCCTGCCCTGCAGGGGTCCGACTCCTTCCCGGTCTGAAGGCCGGGCCATCCTCGGAGGACATTTCCTGTGACCGTACGGTTCGATCTTCCCGAGCCCGATGCCTTCACCCGTCCTTACTGGGACGCGGCCGCCGACGGGGTGCTCCTGCTCCGCTGCTGCGGGGCGTGCGGCCGGGCCCATCACTATCCGCGCGAGTTCTGCCCGCACTGCTGGAGCGAGGACGTGGCGTGGGAACGGGCGTCCGGGGCGGCCGTCCTCTACACATGGTCCGTCGTCCACCGCAACGACCTGCCCCCCTTCGGCACCCGCACCCCGTACATCGCGGCCGTCGTCGACCTCGCGGAGGGCCCGCGGATGATGACGGAAATCGTGGACGCCGACGGCGACGAACTGCGGGTGGGGATGGCGCTGGAGGTCGCCTTCCGGAAGGCCGAGGGGTTCTCCGTGCCGGTATTCCGGTCGCGGGCGTGAGGAGCAGGGCGGCATCATGCGGGCATGACAGGGACCTCCAGGCCCGGCTGGCACCTCACCGCTGACGTCGACGACTTCCTCGCCCGCGCGGGCGGCTACCTGAGCGCCGAGCCCGCCCTGCACACGGTCGCCCTCAGCGTCACCGCGAGCCTGCGGGAGCGGGGGCCGGCGGTGTACGGGGCGCGGGGGCAGCTCTTCGGGGTGCTGTACGGGCCGGATGGCCGAGTGAGCGGGACGTTCCTGTGGACGAAGCCCTTCCGGCTCAGCATCAGCCCCCTGGACAGGGAGCAGGCCGACGCGCTCGCCGACGCGCTCCAAGGGCGGGCGGTGACCAGCGTGTTCGGCGTCGGCGCCGCCGCGGCCGCCTTCGCCGACGCCTGGCAGTCCCGTACGGGCGCGGAGCCGCACCGTGCGATCGAGCAGCGCCTCTACCGGCTCGGTGACCTCACCCCGCCGCTCCCCGCCCCCGCCGGGCGGCCCCGCGTCGCCACCGGGGGCGACCGCGAGCTGCTGATCCGGTGGCGCGGCGAGTTCGCCGCGGACGCCCGCACTCCGGGTGGCGTGTCGGGCTCCGAGGAATGGGCCGACGGGCGGATCTCGTACGGCGGCGTCACCCTCTGGGAGACACCGGACGGTGTGCCCGTCTCCATGGCCGGGGCGACCCGCGAGGCCGCCGGAGCCGTCCGGGTCGCACCCGTCTACACCCCCAAGGAGCTGCGCGGACGCGGCTACGCGGGCGCGGTCACCGCCGAGATCAGCCGCACCGCCCGGGCGGCGGGAGCGAGCGAGGTGCTCCTCTTCACCGACCTCGCCAACCCGACCAGCAACGGCCTCTACCGGCGCATCGGCTACCGGCCCGTCCGCGACTTCGCCGTCTACACCTTCACCGGCCCCATGAACGATTGAGAGCTCATGACCGACGCCCCTGAGATACGCGGCCACGGGCTGCTCCTGCGCGCCTGGCGGGTCGGTGACGAGGGCGACGCCGCCGCCGTGCTGCGTGGTCACACCGACCCCGAGTTCCGCCGCTGGAACACCCCGCTCACCGCCATCGACGACCTTGCCGACGCCCACGAATTCCTGCGTACACGCAAGGAGTTGCTGGAGAGCGGCGAAGCCGTGTCGTGCTGCGTCACCGACGAGGACACGGGGGAGGTGCTCGGGCACGTCGGCATCAACGCCATCATGCCCGCCTTCCGCAGCGCCATCGTCGGCTACTGGGTGCTGCCCGAGGCCCGTGGGCGCCGGGTCGCGACGCGCGCGCTGAGCCTCGCGTCGCGCCTGGCCTTCGATGAACTCGGCCTCCACCGGCTCGAACTTGGCCACGCCCTCGGGCACGAGGTGTCCTGCCGGGTCGCCGAGCGCGGCGGGTACCGGTACGAGGGCACGCTGCGGGGCGCGATGTTCGAGGCGGGGCGGCAGGACGCCTTTCGTGACGCCCATCTGCACGCCCGCCTCGCCTCGGACCCCGAGCCGTCGGTGGCGTGAGCCGGCCGCGTCACGGCCAGAGCAGCTCCCGTACCCAGCCCGCCCCCGTGGCGCGGTACCTGAGGCGGATGTGCCGGCGGCGGGCGTCGCCCTGGAAGAACTCCACCTCGCGCGGCGCCAGCGCGTACGCCGTCCACGTGGGGGCGGCGGCCTTCGGGTCGGCTTGCGCGCGCTCCCAGGCCGCGACCGACGCCCGCTCCAGCTCCTCCTGTGAGCCCAGGACTTCGCTCTGGTGGCCGACCAGGGCTGCGGCCAGCGCTCCCGTCGAGCGGACGTGCAGGTCGGCCTGGCTCACCTCGGGCGGCTGAGTGGTGACATCACCGCGTACGCGGATCTGGCGGCCCTGCGACGGCCAGTAGAAGCCGAGCGCGGCCTGCGGGTGCGCCGTGAGCTGGCGGCCCTTGGCGCTGCCCGCGTGGGAGGCGAAGTGGAAGCCGTCCTCGCCGGCGCCGTGCAGCATCACCGTACGGACGTCGGGCAGGCCGTCCCCGTCCACTGTGGCGAGCGACATGGTGTGCGGCTCGGTCTGGCCGGCGGCTACCGCCTCGGCGAACCACTCGACGAAGAGCGGCAGCGGGGCGGACGGGGCCGCGGACGGGTCGAACGCGGGCAGTTCGGTGTCCCAGACGCGCAGGGACTTCAGGATCTCTTGCAGTTCGGGCATGCACCGATTCTCGCGGTGGACGCGAGCGCCCCGCCGACCGGTCCGTCCGGAAGGCGGGGCGATGCGTACGACAGGCGAGTCCCGTCAGATGAGCTGCGTCAGATGAGCCGGGTCAGATGAGGTCCATCGCCGCGACCTCGTCCGGGCTGCCGTAGCTGACCGGGCCCTGGAAGCGGCGGCGGGCCGTCGCGAACCACCACACCGTCGCGATCACGAGTACGGCGACCAGGGCGATCGGCGCGTAGTTGAACGACGTCGCGTTGATCGGGGACGCCTGCGGCAGCATGAACAGGACGCTGCTCGCCACGATCCAGACCACCGCGATCGCGGCGACGGGCTTGCCCCAGCGGCCCAGGTTCCACGGCCCCTGCTGGAAGTCGTCGTGACGCAGGCGCAGATAGATCGGGACGGCGTACGCGAGATAGAGACCCACGACGTTGACGCTCACGATCGCGGTGAACGCCGTGTGCGACCACCAGCCCGGCACCACGAGGACCAGCGAGCAGGCCGCCGCGAGCCACACGGCCTTCACGGGCGTGCGCGTGCGCGACGAGACCGAGTGCCACCAGCGGGAGCCCGGCATGGCGCCGTCACGCGAGAAGGCGAAGATCTGACGGGTGTTGCTCGTCATGTTGGCCAGGCCGCAGAACAGCATCGAGCCGATCACGATCAGCAGCAGGAGCTTCGCCGTCGTCATGCCGAGCGCGTCGATGAGGATCTGCACGGGCGGCGCCGGCGCGCTCGCCTGTGCCGCGTAGTCGCCGATCGCGAAGACGAGGGCCAGCATCAGGATCAGGCCGGTGACGGCGGAGTAGCCGATCGACCGCATGATGCCCTTGGGCGCGTTGACCGTCGCCTGGACCGTCTCCTCCGACATGTGGAAGCTGCCGTCGAAGCCGGTGAACGTCCAGCTGGTCACGAGGAGGCCGAGCAGGGCCGCGTAAATGCCGTTGGAGAAACCGGTGTTGTTGGTGAACTGCGTGACGACCGACGCCGACTGGTGGTGGTCGGGTACGGCGATCAGCGCGACCACGATGACCACCATGCCGACGAGGAGCCACCACACGGAGATCCGGTTCACCAGTGCCACCAGCTGCACCGTGTACGTGTTGGCGAGCGCCTGGAGCAGCAGGATCACCGCCGTGATCAGAACCGTCTGCTGCGCCGTCGCGTGGTACGACGGCCACTGCATGACGACGAACGCCTGGATGAACGTCGCCGCCGCGTAGCCCGTCGCCGCCGTGCCGCCGACCTGCCCCACGAAATTCAGCCAGCCCGTGTACCAGGACCAGGCGCCCTTGTGCCGTTTCGCCAGCTTTCCCGCCGAGAAATAGAGCGCCCCGCTCGTCGGATACGCCGATGCGATTTCGGCCATGGACGCCCCGACGAAAAGCACCATGGCCGCGACGGCTATCCAGCCGAACACGAGAATGCGCGGCCCGCCGGCGTTCATTCCGAACCCGAAGGAGGAGAAGATGCCGGAGATGATGTTGATGATCGTGAAGGAAATCGCGAAATTGTCGAACGCCTTGAAGCGCCGGGTCAGCTTCCGCGGGTAGCCCATCGCGTGCAGCGTCGCGTCGTCGTCGAGCGCGGCGGCGGGCCGCCCGGATGTGGTGGGGGGCGTGGGGGGAGTGGGTGCGCTGGTCAGGGGGTCGGACACAACCTCGGCCTTCCGGTGTGGGGGAATTTCCGAAACCTGTGGGGCGGGTGGGGGTCAGGTGCCGTGGGGGACCGGCAGGCCGCACGCGCGCCGCGCCCTGCTGAGCTGTTCCCCGGGGTCACCGAAGACGCTCCACGGCATGCGGGACGCGTACGGGCCCATGGCCGTGAGCACCGCCCGCGCCTCGAAGACGCACTGCGCCATGTGCAGCGCGTGCGCCAGATACGCCAGGTCGAGGACCGGCGTGAAGCGGTATCCGGCCACCTGCGGCAGCCAGTTCCGGTACGCGCCGAGCGCCGTCGCCTTCCACTGCGGCTGGTCCCAGGTGTGCTCGGCGAGGAGGTGCGCCGGGTTGTGGCCCTCGACGAGGGTGACCAGGGGCAGCAGGCGCAGCGGCGACGAGGCCGGGGCGCGCTGGCTCAGATACGCGGCCACGTCCCAGGCCGCGTTCGCGGTGCCGCCGTGCCGGGTGAAGAAGAACGCCAGGAACTGGTGGTGGGCCTCGCGGTGCCAGGGGTCGAGGCGCGTGACGTGCTCGAACTGGGCCCAGGGGCCGCGGGGTTCGGTGAGCAGGCCCTGCGGCGCGCGGTCGCGGGGCCGCTGGAGGCGGGCCATGGAGAGCCGGGCGGCCCACGGGGTGGGGTCTTTGGGCGCGAGGTCCGCGGCCCGGTCGCAGGCGGCGAGCGCTATCCGGCCGAGCGCCCCGATGCGCCGGTCGTGCGACTGGGCGGCGCGCAGGGTCCGGAACACGGCGACGCGCGCCCACAGCAGGGCGGCGTCGGGGCCGGGCTCCTCCTCCAGCCAGCGTTCCGCGAGGTCGGAGTCGGCGGCGACGGAGGCCAGGACGAGGGAGCGGTGGGCGCGCAGTCCGAAGTCGCCGTGTGTCTCGTTGAGGACCGAGTGCGCGCCGAAGTAGCGGCCCGCCTTTAAGTCCGTGCAGGCGCTGGCCAGCTCTCGGTCGTCGGCGGCGGGATGCCAGACGTACTGTCCTTCGAACGAGCCGGCGGTCATGCTCCCCTGCCACTGTTCTGCTTTTCCGTACGGACGACGGGGAGCACCCTACTCAGGATCATGCCCTACGGAAACTGTGCATCCGAAATAACAGGTTCCGGGTTATTTATGACGCGGCGCTCGTCTCGCGATCGGATTTCGGGTTCGCGAGCGGTTTATTGAAATTGCAAATTTATTGTGCCGGTTCCCGGTTTCTTATGGACGCGGCCTCAGGGACGCGGCCTCATGGGCGAGGCCTCATGGGCGAGGCCTCAGGACGTGCCGAGCACCACCGTTCCCGACGAGCAGAACCATCCGCCCGTGCCGGACGCCACCGCGAGCCGCGGCAGCCGCCCGCCCCCCTTGCGCACCTGGCGCTCCCCGGCCTCGCCCCGCAGCTGTCGTACCGCTTCCACCAGCAGGAACAGGCCTCGCATTCCCGGGTGTTGGGCCGACAGGCCACCGCCGTCCGTGTTCGTGGGGAGCCCGCCGTCCCGCAGCAGCCGTCCCTTCTCCACGAACGGTCCGCCCTCGCCCTTCGCGCAGAACCCCAGATCCTCCAGCGTCACCAGCGTCATGTAGGTGAAGGCGTCGTAGATCTCCGCTAGGTCGATCTCGCCGGGCGTGACGCCCGCCCGCTCGAAGGCGAGCTTCCCGCTGACGGCCGCCGGGGACACGGTGAAGTCGTCCCACTCGGACATCGTCGTGTGCGACACGTACTCACCCGAACCGAGCACCCACACCGGGGACTTGGCGCAGTCGGGGAGCAGGTCCTCGGCGACGAGCAGCACGGCGGCGCCGCCGTCCGAGCGTATGCAGCAATGCAGTTTCGTGAACGGGTCCGCGATCACCGGCCCGTCGAGCACGTCGTCCACGGTGACCGGGTCGCGGAACATGGCCTCCGGGTTCAGCGCGGCGTTCGCCCGCGCCTGCACGGCGACCTCGGCGAGCTGCTCAAGGGTCGTGCCGTACTCGTGCATGTGGCGCCGCGCCGCCATCGCGTACTTGGCGATCAGCGAGTGCCCGTACGGCACCTCGAACTGGAGGGGGCCGCGGGCGCCGAAGCTCAGGTTCGACGTGCGCCGTCCGGCCTTGATGTCGGCGCGGGCCGTCGACCCGTAGACGAGCAGGACCGCGCGGGCACGGCCCTGGGCGATGGCGTCCGCCGCGTGCGCCGCCATCACCTCCCAGGTGGAGCCGCCGACCGAAGTCGAGTCCACCCAGCGGGGCCTGAGTCCCAGATACTCGGCCACCTCGACCGGCGCGAGGATGCCGAGGCCCGCGCTGGCGAACCCGTCGACGACGTCGGGGGTGAGTCCGGCGTCGGACACGGCGCGGCGGGCGGCCTGGGCGTGCAAGGCATAGGGAGTGGCCTCGTCCACGCGGCCGCAGTCGGAGAGGGCGATGCCGGCGATGGCGACCCGGCGGGAACCGTGAAGTGCGGCAGTCATGAATCTGACGGTACATCAGATCGGCTGATCCGCCAGAGGATGTCTCTGCGCGTACGTCCGTGCGCACCTCTGCGCTTACGTCCGCGTGCCCTCTGCGCTTACGTCTGCGCATACCGCTGCACATGCCTGTGCGCATATCTCTGTGCATCCCGTCTCCGCCGCCCTAACATGACGCCCCGTCAGAACAGGGGGTCCGGGGTCGCCGGATCCCGGGGAGGAGCCCGTATGGACGCCGCCTTCACCGCGGAACAGGACGAGATCCGCCGCACCCTGCACGAACTCATGAACAAGCGCTGCGGCCCCGAGGACGTCAAGGCCGCCGTCGGCACCCCCGCCGGCTACGACCCGGCCCTGTGGTCGGCCCTCGGCGGCGAACTGGGCCTGCCCGGCCTGGCCCTCCCCGAGCAATACGGCGGAGTCGGCTGCGGGATCACCGAACTGGCCCTGGCCTGCGAGGAGTCGGGCCGCGCACTGGCCCCCACCCCGCTTCTGGCCACCGCGGCGCTCGCCGCCCCGCTCGTCCTCGCCCTCGGCACCGAGGCCCAGCGCGCCGAACTGCTGCCCCGCATCGCCTCAGGCACCCTGACCGCCACGCTCGCCGTACCCGGCGAGGGCCTCGCCACCGCGCTCGGCCTGACCGGCGACAACTGCGGCGACTGGTCCGGCGGCGGCCGCGCGGGCGGCGTCCAGGCCAGGCGGGACGACCGCCAGGACGGTGGCTGGAGGCTGTACGGGCAGGCCGACCAGGTCCTCGACGGACACAGCGCCGGCCTCTTGGTCGTCGCCGCGCACACCGGCGGCTTCGCCCGTTCACGCACCCTGCTCTTCCTCGTGGACGGCGACGCGGAGGGAGTCGTCAGGACCCGCCGGACGTCCCTCGACGAGACACGCCCCCGCGCCCGGCTCGAACTGCGGGACGTGCCAGCCGAGTTGCTCGGCTCAGGAGAGGGCGAGGGCGGCGAGGTGGCCGGCGCCCTCGCCGCCATGGGCGACGCGGCCGCGACCGTACTCGCCGCGGAAGCCGTCGGCGCCGCCGAGCGCGCCCTGGAACGGACCGTCGAGCATGTGCGCCAGCGCGAGCAGTTCGGGCGGCCCATCGGCTCCTTCCAAGCGGTCAAGCACCGCCTCGCGGACGTCTACGTCCAGGTGCAGGCGGCGCGCTCCGCGGCGTACTACGCGGCCTGGGCGGCGGGCTCCGGGAGCGGCGAACGGACGGGCCCTCTCGCTCTCGCCCAGGCCCTGGAAGCGCTGCGCACCGCGGCGTCCGAGGCCGTCCAGCTGCACGGCGGCATCGGCTTCACCTGGGAACATGACGCCCACCTCTACCTCAAGCGCGCGACCGGCGACGAACTCCTCTTCGGCCCCGTCCACCTGCTGCGCGCACGCGCCGCGGAATCCGCCGGACTCTTCACCCGCCAGGAGGCGACTGCCTGATGGCACCACCCGGAACAAGACTGCTGCAGAAGGTCTCGTCGACCCGCGCCTTCGCCCGCGTCGCCCCCCGTTTCATCCCCGCGATGGACCGCACCGTGCACCGGCTCACCCGGGGAAAGGTGCTGCTCAGCGCCCAGATGCTGCCGGGGGTCATCCTGAGTGCGCGCGGCGCGAAGAGCGGACTGCCACGGCGTACGCCACTCGCCTGCATGCCTGAGGACGAGGCGGGCACCTGGCTGCTGATCGGGTCCAATTTCGGCCGCCCGGGACACCCCGCGTGGACGGCGAACCTGATGGCCCACCCGGACGCCGACATCAACTGGAAGGGCGAGGACATCCCGGTCACCGCGCGGCTGCTCGACTCCGGCGAGCGGGCGGAGGCCTGGGCGGCGGCGCTCACGTTCTGGCCGCCGTACGCGACATACCAGGCGAGGGTGGAGCGGGAGATCAGGCTCTTCCGGCTGGTGCGCCGATAACGCCGATAACGCCGATAACGCGGACCGGCGACTGAAACTGCAACAGCGGCGGCTCACGTGAGACGCGAACCGCCGCTGTGCGACAGGACCGGGACACCCGAAGGACCGCTTCAGGGCTACTTCGTCGGCTTCTTGCCGGTGACGCCCAGATGCACCAACAGAGCCAGATTGGGCTTGAGTTCGGCCTGCTTGACGCCCCAGGTCTGGAAGCCCTTCTGATGCGAGGCCACCGCCGCGAGCATCGCGACGAGCGAACCGGCCATCGCGGCGGGGCTCACGTCCTTGTCGACCTTGCCCTTGGCCTGGAGCTCCTTGACCGTATCCGTAAGGGAGTTGTTCACGGAGTTCAGGATCTTCATACGGATCTTGTAGAAGCGCTTGTCGCCCTCGGCCGCGCCGAGGTCGACGACGCGCAGGATCGCATCGTTCTTCCGCCAGAACTCGAGGAATCCGTCCACGAGTTCCTGCGCGGTCTGCCAGCCGGCCTTGCCGACCCACGAGCGGCCCTCGAGGAGCTGGGTCAACCCGGCGCCCTCCGTGGCCATTTGCTCGGCAATCTCCAGGACGGCGCCCTCGACGTCCGGGAAGTACTGGTAGAAGGTCGCCGGTGAGGTGCCTGCCTTCCGGGCCACATCAATGACTTTGACGTCCCGGTAGGGCGAGGAGCTGAGCATCTCGCCGAGGCACTCAAGGAGCTTCTGACGCGTCGCCTGACCACGCCGTCCGGCCACTCGGCCGTCGACGGTACGTACTTGTCCTGTCATGCCGTCAGCTTACCGAGGGGTGATCGGAGCGCGATTCGGCCGACTGCAAATGGGGTTGGGGGCTCCGGCACATGGGTTGATGAGGGGCCGCCCGGGGCTTTTGCGCATGTGGGGGCCGGTGGGATCGCGCACGTTATCAACAGCCTGTGGAAAACCCCGTGGATAAAATTGGCCAAGTGTTCGAATTAAGCGGGTCGCCGGCCCGCGGACGCGGCACCCTGCCACCCAGGGGACACCCATCCCCACAGTGACGTACGGCACACCCGCGTACGACAGGTGAACAGGAAGGACGCACGCCGATGGAGTT
This sequence comes from Streptomyces sp. DS1-CR2, assembly GCF_055760475.1. Classification (NCBI taxonomy): domain Bacteria; kingdom Bacillati; phylum Actinomycetota; class Actinomycetes; order Kitasatosporales; family Streptomycetaceae; genus Streptomyces; species Streptomyces sp. DS1-CR2. The sequence continues at coordinate 4,073,194 of NZ_CM147085.1, read as the reverse complement.
CGCCGAGGGCGCCCCCTGCTGGGCCGACGCCGCGCTCCCCGACGTGGAGTCGGGCAAGCGCTTCTACGGCGACCTCTTCGGCTGGACCTTCGACGAGGGCGCGGGCGCGGAGTACGGCTACTACACGCAGGCCTACAGCGACGGCAGGAGCGTCGCCGCCCTCGCCCCGGACCGCGACGGCCGCACGCCGACCGGCTGGACCGTCTACTTCAAGGCCCGCGACGCCGAGACGCGCGCCTGTGCCGTGCGGGACGCCGGCGGGCGGCTGCTCGTCGAACCCCTCTCCATCGGCCCCTTCGGCACGATGGCGCTCGCCGCCGACCCCGAAGGAACCGTCTTCGGCCTCTGGCAGCCCGGCACCCACATCGGCTTCGAGGTACAGGGGGAGCCCGGCACGTTCCGCCGGACCGAGCTCCACGCGCGCGACAGGGCGACCGTCGCCCCCTTCTACACGTCGGTCCTGGGCCACGGCGCCACTGACCTCGGCTTGTCCATCGCCACCGGCGACGCCCCCGCCCGCTTCCCCGCCCACTTCCTCGTCCACTTCGCCGTCACCGACTGCGAGGCCACGGCCGACGCCGCCACCCGCCTCGGCGGCCGCGTAAAGGAAGAACCGTTCGACACCGCATACGGACGCGTGGCCGTCCTCACCGACAACCAGGGCGCCGCCTTCGCCCTCCACCAGGGCTGAAGGGCTCCCTGCGCGCGCCTCCCACTCCCTCCCGCTCCTCTTCCTCCCCCGCGGAACCCACCCGTAATGCGGCACCTCTCCCGTGACACCCCGATTTGCCCCCGGGTTCGCAACCGGAGCCCCGTACAGGAAGAATCGGGGTGCGTGCCGCCGTAGCGCTTCGGTGGTGAGACGCTGACCGGGGACTGTGCACAGCGACCCGGTCCCGTACGGGGAGGCAGGCAAGTGGTGGATCAGCTGACGCAGCACGATCCGAGGCGGATCGGCCCGTTCGAGGTCCTGGGACGGCTCGGCGCCGGCGGCATGGGACTCGTCTATCTCGCGCGCTCGGCATCCGGCCGGCGCGTGGCGATCAAGACCGTGCGGACCGAACTCGCCGAGGACCAGCTCTTCCGCGTCCGTTTCACCCGCGAGGTCGAGGCGGCCCGCGCCGTATCCGGCTTCTACACGGCAGCCGTCGTCGACGCCGACCCGCGCGCCGCCGTGCCGTGGCTCGCCACCGCCTACGTCCCCGCGCCCTCCCTCGAAGAAATAGTGAACGAGTGCGGGCCGCTGCCCGCCCAGGCGGTGCGCTGGCTCGCCGCCGGAATCGCCGAGGCCCTCCAGTCCATCCACGGCGCGGGCCTCGTCCACCGCGACCTGAAGCCGTCGAACGTGCTCGTCGTGGAGGACGGCCCCCGCGTCATCGACTTCGGCATCGCGTCCGGCGTCTCCAACACCCGCCTGACCATGACGAACGTCGCCGTCGGCACCCCCGCCTACATGTCGCCCGAGCAGGCCAAGGACTCCCGGAGCGTCACCGGGGCCTCCGACGTCTTCTCCCTCGGCTCCACCCTCGTCTTCGCCGCCACCGGACACGCCCCCTTCCACGGCGCCAACCCCGTCGAGACCGTCTTCATGCTGCTGCGCGAAGGCCCCGACATCGAAGGACTGCCCGCCGAGCTGCTGCCGCTCATCGAGTCCTGCATGAAGATGGAGGCACCGCTGCGGCCCTCGCCCGCGGACCTCCAGGCCCAGCTCGCCCCGCACCTCTTCGGCTCCGGCAGCGACGACAGCGGCACCGCGTCCGCCTGGCTCCCCGAGCGCTCCGTCGCGCTCATCGAGGAACGCAGGGGCGGACGGCCCCCGGTCAAGAGCAGCGGTCCCGGCCGCGGCGGCAGCGGCGGACGGGGCGTGCACGGCGCCGCCCCCGGCCCCATGCCGGCCATGCCTGCCCAGCCCCCCGGCCCGCCCCCGTCCCACGTCCCCGCCGCCGGCGGCAGGCGCCCCGCGCCCGTCGGCACCTCGGGCCTCGCACCCGACGCCGGGCCCGTGCGCCTGGCCGGGGCGCAGGTTCCGATCGGCCCCGGCCCGCGCGTCGCCGACGCCCGCGCCGCCGCGGTGAAGGCACCGCCCGCCGACGCGGGCCTCGCCGCGTCCTGGGCCCGCCCCAAACCCGGCGTCAACGGCGCCCCCGATCCCGTCATCCCTGCCCCGGCCCCCGAGGCGGGCGCCGCCTGGCGGCCCTGGCGCTTCCGCATGTCGAACGACGTGTGGGGCACCCCGTCCGTGGCCGGCGACCTCGTCTACGTGACCTCTTTCGAGGTGCACGCACTCGATGTGTCCACCGGCCGCCGCCGCTTCAAGACGCGTGACGTCGCCTGGTCCATGGCCGTGGCCGACGGCCGTATCCACGCCTCCGACGGCCCCACCCTCTACGCGCTCGACGCCCGCGAGGGACACGACCTGTGGCGGCTGCAGACCGACGCCTGGGTGTACTCCCTCAAGGCCGACCGCGGCACCGTCGTCACCGGCACCCGCGGCGGCGGCGTACAGGCCTGGGAAGCCGTCAACGGCGACAAGCTGTGGGAGATCACCGGCGCCCAGAGCGACTTCGAGTCCCCCGAGGCCGGACCCGTCATCCACGACGGCACCGTCTACGTCTGGAAGGACGCCCGGCTGCGCGCACTGGAGGCCCGTACCGGCGAGGAGCGCTGGTCGTACCCGATCGGCGACGCGGCCTCCTGCGGCGGCGTCCCCGTCCGCCTCACCCAGGCCTTTGACGGCTACGTCTACGTGGCCGCCGGCACCCGCGTCCTGGCCGTCGACGTCGCGAGCGGCCACGTCCGCTGGCACTTCGAGGCGCCCGCCGTGTTCCTGTGCCCGCCCGCCTTCGCGCCCGGCCCGGCCGTCACCGGCGGCGGCGTCTACCTCGCCGACCACCTCGGCACCGTCTACGCCCTCGACGCCACCGACGGCCGCGACCGCTGGCGCATCGCGACGGAACCCCGCCCCTCCTCCATCGAACCGGTCCTCGTCTCGCACGGCCACGTCCACGTCGGCAGCGGACAGGGCCTCTACACCCTCGACGCCGTCACCGGCACGCCCAAGTGGCGCTTCCAGGCGGGCGGCGAGGTCGTCGGCTCACCCGTCGTCGCCGACAACCGCATCCACTTCGGCGCCACCGACCATCTCCTCTACACCCTCAAGGCCGACGACGGCCGCCTCCGCTGGAAGCTCGCCACGGGCGGCGAGATCACCGGCGCCCCCGTGGTCGAGGACGGCGTGGTGTACGCGTGCAGCAAGGACCGCTGCGTGTACGCACTGGACGCGGAAAAGGGCACCGGGACGGCCTCGGCGCGCTAAGGCTTGTCACCGGGGCTGCCCACCCGGGTGCCCCTGCTGCCCCTCCTCGTACGGGGGCTCCTCGTAAGGGGGATCCGGGTAGGGGGGCTGGTCGGCGTACGGCTGCATCGGGCCCTCCAGCGTGTGCTGGGGCCCGTCGAGCGTGGGCGCCGGCGGCGGGACGGGGTCGGTGAAGTGCGTGGGCTCCGGGCCGTTGTCACCGGCGTACCCCTGGTCCGCGTACTCGGGGAGCCGCGGCTGCCGCTTGTGCCGCCCGCTCATCACGGCCGCACCGAGCAGCAGCAGTACGCCTCCGACGACGGCGCCGGCCACCCCCAGACCGAGCCCGGAACCGTCACCGGCCACCACCATCCGCCCCTCGGCCTGCCCCACCCGCACCATCCACAGCACAGTGAACGCGAGCACCACCACGCCCGCGAACGCGACGAGCAGCCGCGACCGCAGCACGACCCCGATCAGCGTCGCCGCGGCGGCCACCACGAACGGCAGGAAGAGGGAACCGAACAGCCCCGCGCGCGCGTCAGTCACTCCGGCACCCGTGAACAGGTCACCGAGGCGGTAATAGCGCCCGTGACGGCCGCCGTACCACGCACGGAAGGGGCTGGAAACGGCGGCCGCCGCTCCGAGGAGAGCGAAGATCGACCCAAGGACGTTGCGGACCATGCGCCGCCTCCTGAATCCGGCCTGGTTCGGCTCTCGGTCCTGACGCTACGCCGCTGGCACACCCGTCGCCACGCGGCGCTGCTACGGTGTCGGGTCGCCAAAAGGAACGCACGGATCACCATATTTTCGGGGGAGCAGAAGGATGCTGCGACGAGGACTGAAGCTCACGGCACTGGCAGCCGTGGTCGTACTCGCACTGACCGGATTCTCGACGGGCCGCGGCCACGGTTCGGGCAAGAGCAGGGGGAGCAGCAGCAGCCACAGCAGCAGCGGAGGCGGCTGCTCCAGCTCGAAGCAGAACCACAGCGGATCGTCGTCGAGCACGACAGGCGGTTCGAGTTACGACGATGACGACGACTCGTACGGCAGCTCGGGCTCCTCGGGCTACACGTCGGGCGGCAGCAGCTACAACAGGCGACCCACCCGCACCCCCAGCACCTCCAGCACCTCGGGGAGCGGCCGGAGCGCCGACATCACGGCGAAGGTCCTCACGTGCGCGGGCAAGGACTCCGCGTACGCGTCCGTCGAGCTCAGGAACCGCGGCAGCCGGGACGGCCGCTACAACCTCACCCTTCACTTCCAGGACGCGAACGACATCACCGTCATCGACGGCAGCACGACCGTCACCGTCCCGGCCAACGGCACGAAGGTCGCCAAGGTGAAGCCCGGCGGCGGGGCGGACCTGCTCCAGTCGATCGACCACTGCCAGCTCGACGGAGCCCAGGCCCCGAGCTGAGCCCCGGCTCTCCCGCCACCGGTCACCGCACCCGGAACCCGCCGGGCCGCCGGGCGGAGAACAGCTCCGCCTGCCGCTCCGGAGGCAGATTTCCCAGGGCGATCAACTGCGGCGCGTACGCGAGGGCCTGCGTGCGCGCCGCCTCCTTGGCCGCCCACACCGCCCGCACCGTGCCCTGCACCGCCTCGGTCGGATACGACGCGATCGTCTCGGCGCAGCGCACCGATGCCGCCAACGCACCGCCGGGCGCGGTGAGTTCGGACACGAGCCCGGTCTCGTGAGCACGCCGGGCCGAGATCCGCTCGGCGGTCCCCATGAGCGCCATCCGAGCCACCTCGCCGAACGGCATGCGCTGGGCGAGGTGGATGGTCTCGTAGGCGCTGACCATGCCGTAGGTCGTATGCGGGTCGAAGAAGGTGGCGCTCTCGTCGGCCACGACGAACTCGCTCTCGCCGATGAGATAGAACGCCCCGCCGCACGCCATCCCATTGACGGCGGCGACGACGGGCTTCCACAGGTCATTGGCCTTCGGCCCGACCGCGACGAGCGGATCGTCGACGCTGTACGGGGACTGCGGCTGCGGCACATCGGCGTCGCGGTCGAGCCCCGTGCAGAAGGCCCGCTCACCGGCGCCGGTGATGACGACGGCGCGCACGGAGTCGTCGAACCTGAACTCGCGCCAGGCAGCAACGAGTTCATCGACCGTCGCCAGGTCGATCGCGTTGTGACGCTCGGGCCGGTCGAGGGTGACGACCGCGACCCCGCTCTCCTTGTCGGTCTCGACGCGCACGCTCACGGCCGCTCCAGAACCCAGCGCGGCATCGTCACACCGTCGACGTCGGTGAAGACGACCTGCACCTTGGCGCCGATGCGCAGCCGCGCGGGGTCGACGGAGTTCAGGGCCGCGTCGGCGGAGGCCACCAGATTCCCGACGAGCCGGATCCGCGGGGCGTCGGCCAGCTCGACGACGATCGCGTTGTACGGGGCGACGGCGGCGTACGCGGGCAGCAGCGGCGGATGCGGAACGACGTAGGACCAGATCCGCCCGCGCCCGCTCATGAGCCGCCATTCACTCTCGAACGACCCGCAGTGCGGGCAGCACGGACGAGGCGGAAACCGCAGCTCACCGCAGGTGGGGGAGGCGCAGCACTGGATGCGGAGCTGGGATTGGGCGGCGTAGCGCCAGAAGGGTGCACCGTCGTCGTCGATGACAGGTGACAGATAACAGATTTCAGATTCTGTCATTGGCCAATCCAACTTTCCCTCTTTGTCATTGGTCAGTGCAACGCCCTGAACCGGACTCCGTGAGCCGGACTCCGTGAACCGGACTTCGTGAGTCCATCTCCGCCAGGGCGACGGCAACGGCCCTCACGCCCCCCGCAGCAGCAAGGCCGACGTAGGTACCCCCTCGCCCGCCGTCACCAGGCATGTCCCCGCGCCCGCTACCTGCGCCGTGCTGACGCCACGCAGTTGCTTCACGCCCTCGTTGATCAGGTTGAAGCCGTGGACGTACGCCTCGCTGAGGCCGCCGCCACCCGTGTTCAGCGGCAGGCGTCCGCCGATCTCCAGCGCCCCGCCCTCCGTGAACGCCCCGCCCTCGCCCCGCCCGCAGAACCCGTACCCCTCCAGGGACAGCGGGATCAGTGGCGTGAACGCGTCGTAGATCTGTGCGACGTCCACGTCCTCAGGCCCGAAGTCGGCCTGTTTCCACAGGTGTCGGGCGGCGGTCCAGGCCGGGCCCGTCAGCGGATCGTCGTTCCAGTAGTTGACCATCCCGTGGTGCTGGGACGGCAGCCCCTGCGCGACCGAGTGCACGTACACCGGCTTCTGGCGGCAGTCGCGCGCCCGCTCGGCCGAGACGATGACGCACGCCAACGCGCCGTCCGTCTCGAGGCAGTTGTCGAAGAGGCAGAGCGGCTCACTGATCATGCGGGCCGTCATATACATGTCGCGCGTCAGCGGCCGCTCGTACATCATCGCGGCCGGGTTCTGGTTGGCGCGGTTGCGGCAGGCGAGCGCGACATTGAAGAGGTGGTCCCTGGTCGCCCCGTACTCGTGCATGTAGCGCCGCGCGAGCATGGCGATCTCGTCGGCGGGGCGCAGAAGGCCGTACGGGCGGGTCCACTGCGCCGGCGTCGGCAGCTGCACCGCCGTGTTCTTCCACGGGCGCGGCCCGGACCCCCGTTTCCTCGACCGCCAGGCGACGCCTACGCTCGCCTGTCCGGTCGCGACGGCTGCGGCGAGATGCGCGACGGTCGCGCACGATCCGCCGCCACCGAATCCGACCTTGCTGAAGAAGGTCACGTCCCCCGCGCCGACGGCCTTGGCGACCTCGACCTCGTCGGTCTCCTCCATCGTGTACGAGGCGAAGGCGTCGACCTCGGACGGCGCGATCCCGGCGTCGTCGAGCGCGGCGAGAATCGCCCGGCACGCCAACGTCTTCTCACTCTCGGGGAGTTGTTTGCCGAAGGCCGTCTGCCCGATCCCCACTATGGCCGTCGCGTCCTTGAGCCCCGCCATCGCAAGCCACCTCCGCGCGTCGTGATGCCACCACGATCGTCCCGTCTGCTGACAGCGCGTCAGGCTACCGTTAATCTGACGGATAGTCAGCTACGGGTCGGCTACGGGTGTGGAGGTCGGGCGATGCGCGGGGACCTGGAGTGGGGCACCGTTCCCCAACTGGTGCGTGCGGCAGCCGAACGGTACGGGGAGCGTGAGGCCGTCGTCGAGGGCCGTACGCGCATCTCGTACGCGGAACTCGGCGACCGCGTCGAACGAGCCGCCGCCGCGTGCATCGCGAGCGGCGTCGAACCCGGCGACCGGGTCGCGGTCTGGGCGCCCAACACCCTCGACTGGATCGTCTCCGCCCTGGGTGCGGTGACCGCGGGCGCCGTCCTCGTCCCCCTCAACACCCGCTTCAAAGGCACGGAGGCGGCCTACATCCTGGCCCGCTCCCGCGCGAAGCTCCTCTTCGTGACGGGCACGTTCCTCGGCACCTCGTACGTGGCATCCCTGCGCCGGACGAACGCCGAACTCCCGTATCTGGAACAGGTGGTTGTCCTCGCCGACACAGCCCCCGACACCTCGGTCGACCACGAAGACCCGCGCGTCTGGCGGACCTGGAAGGACTTCCTGTCAGGCGGCGAGGGCATCTCGGGCGAGACGGTCCGGGACCGCGCCGCGGAAATCGCCCCGACCTCCCCCTCCGACATCATCTTCACCTCGGGCACCACGGGCCGCCCCAAAGGCGCGGTGATCACCCACGCCCAGACCCTGCGCGGCTACGCGATCTGGTCCGACCTCGCCGGCCTGCGCGAAGGCGACCGCTACCTCATCGTGAACCCGTTCTTCCACACCTTCGGCTACAAGGCCGGCATCATCGCCTGCCTGATGCGCGGCGCGACGATGGTCCCGCAGCCGGTCTTCAACGTGGACACGGTCCTCGCCAACATCGCCGCCGAACGCATCTCCGTACTCCCCGGCCCGCCCACGCTCCACCAGTCACTCCTGGACCATCCGAACCGCACCTCCCACGACCTGTCGGCGCTACGGCTCGTGGTGACGGGCGCGGCGGTGGTCCCACTGCAACTGGTGGAACGCCTGCGCGGCGAACTCGGTGTGGACACGGTCCTGACCGCATACGGCCTCTCCGAGGCGAGCGGCATCGTGACGATGTGCCGCCGTGGCGACGAGGCGTCGGTGATCGCGTCGACGTCCGGCCGGGCGATACCCGACACGGAGGTGCGCGTGGACTCGCCCGGCCCCGGCGAACCCGGCGAGGTCCTGGTCCGCGGTTTCAACGTCATGAGCGGCTACTTCGAGGACGAGGACTCGACCCGCGAGGCGTTCACGGAGGACGGCGGCTGGCTGCGCACGGGGGATGTGGGCGTCCTCGACGAGTCCGGCAACCTGCGCATCACCGACCGCATCAAGGACATGTTCATCGTCGGCGGCTTCAACGCGTACCCGGCCGAGATAGAGCAGCTCCTGGGCCTCCACCCGCACGTGGCCGACGTCGCCGTGATCGGCGTCCCGGACGGACGGCTCGGGGAGGTCGGCAAGGCGTACGTCGTACGGCGTCCGGGTTCCGTCCTGACCGCCGACGACCTGATCGCCTGGTCCCGCCGCGAGATGGCGAACTACAAGGTGCCGCGCGACGTGGAATTCGTGGCCGAGCTGCCGAGGAACGCGAGCGGGAAGGTGGTGAAGGGGGAATTGCGGGGCCGGTAAGTCACGGTAGTCAGTAGCTATCCGAAGCTATCCGAGGGCGGCACGGATCTCCTCGATCATCCGCTCGGGCCGCTGGAAGACGTCGGCGGCGGTGTAGCGCAGGAGGAGGCGGACCTCGGGGCACTGGAGGACCTGGTTGAAGCGGTCGATGTCCTTCCGGTGGGCCTCTCGGGAGCCCTGGTACGCGTAGCCCTCGATCTCGACGGCCAGTCCTTCCGCCCGGAACAGGAAGTCCAGGAAACGGCGCCGTCCGTCCGGCGTGCGCAGTTCCACCTGGCTCTCGGGGCGCAGGCCCGCGTCGTGCAGGCGCAGGCGCGCGATGGTCTCGGCGGGGGATCCGGCGCCGGGATCCACGAGCTTCAGCCGGCCCCGCGCACGGGACGCCCCGAGCAGCGGCGCGTCCAGTTCGGCGGCGAGCGCGGAGGCGGTCGTGAGCGGGGCGCGGCGCAGGCGGTCCACTGTGCGCCGGGTGAGGGCCGACTCCACGGCGACCAGCGCGTCGTCCGGAGGACCGGCTGCCCGGAGCAGGTCGGCGACGGTGCGGTTCACGTGCGTGACGCGCAGCCCCCATCGAACCGCGATCTCGCGCGCCGCGAGGGGCACCCGGTGCACGCGCACCCTCGTTCCTTCCCGGCGGATCGCGAGCCCGGGGTCGGTGAAGTCCAGGATGTGGGCGTCGCGCGCGGGGGTGAGCGTCTCGATCCGCCAGAGCGAGGCGGCGCTGCGGTGACTGACGACGAGCCCCGGCTTGAGCAGCTGCACGGCGCGGAGGCGTAGCGGCAGGTCGGGCCTGCGCCCGGGCTCGCCCCACGCCCCGGCATGCAGCCGAACCCAGCCCTCGCTGCGCAACCGCCGCGTGAGCGTACGCGGCACCCACCCGGCCTCAAGCGCGACGGAGGTGAGCAGCACCCCGCCCTGCACCAACGCCCGCAATTCTGTCCCCGCCATGCGACGACTCTGCCGGAACGGGGGATCTGGCGCTCCGGCCTGTGGATAACGAGGCCATGGCTGCCGCCCGCTCGCTTCGACGGGCGGCGGCAACGCCCCGGTGATCGAGAACTGGCGCACCCTGCGCCGGGCAGCGACAACAAGGCAGACCCAGGCCGCCCTGCACCGCTACCTGCAACGCCGCCTGAGCCTTCGGCTCCCTGGACGGCGGCACGGCTACCGCGCGCCGCCCGGTGTCCAGCGAAGCGTCATGTCGGGCAGGTTCTCCATATTGCGGTCACCATCACTGGTGTCGAAGACGGTGAAACCGTGGCGCTCGTAGAAGGCGCGGGCATCGGTGTTCTGCTGAAAGACGTGCAGGGACACCCCGTCAGGGCTGTGCCGCCTGACCTCATCGAGCAGTAGCGTGCCGATTCCCTGCCGACGGAGGTCCGGACGCAGATAGAGGTGTTCGAGCATGTCACCGTCAAGGGCCGCATAGCCGGTGATCTCCGCATCACGCACCGCGACCCAGGTACGACATTGCTTGAGCAGGATGTCCCGGATCCAACGGGTCACCTCCTCGTCACTCCGCTTCTGCGGGGGCAGATAGGGCATGGTCGCCGACCGAGAGGTCAGGTGGATGCGCGCGATCACGCCTGCATCCGCCTCCGCCGCGCATCGGATACGAGTCTTGCCGTCATCGCTCACGTCGGGAACCTACAAGGCCGGTAAGGCTCGATCCAGCGGTTATCCCGCTGAGGCGGGGCGTCGGAGAGCCGTTGCGGGGTGGGCCCCTCTTGGTGCGGCGCTGGGCCAGCGGGATTGGCAGATATGGGGCGGGGAGGGTGCGCTGGGGCGGGGGGTGGGTGGCCGGGATGTGCCAATGACCGGGTTTCTGGGCCGGGTCAGCGCTTCAGGTCGGATACGAAGGCTGCCCAGGCCGGGGTGCGGAAGAGGAGGACGGGGCCGCCGGAGGGGGCGGTCTTGGAGTCGCGGACGGGGATGAGGGTCGGGTGACCTTCGGCAACTTCGACGCAGTAGCCGCCGTCACCGTTGCTGTAGCTGCTCGTGCGCCACTTGGCCTTGCTCAAGTCCACGGGGGTGGTTGCCCTTCCGGTAGTCCTCTGCTGCTTTCTCGATCATCTTCAGGGACAGGTCCGACGGCAGAGCGGCAGCCCTGAGTCGATCGTAGGCCTTGGAGTACTGCCTCACGGCGCCCGGATCGTCAATGACCTGTCCGCTGTACATTCCCTCGGTGTACATGAGCGGCGGAGCATCGTCGAAGGTCAGGAGCCTGGTCATGCCCATCGTGAACGGGTGGGTGCCGACATTCCACGGAAGGATCTGTGGAATGAAGCGGTGGTGCCGGGCGACTTCGATGACGTGGGCGAGTTGTTCGGCCATTTCTGCGGGGCCGAGGATCGGACGCAGGAAGACCAGCTCGCTCATGACCAGCCAAGTCTCAGGGCTCTTGGGATCCTCGAACAGCCAGGCGCGCTCCCTTCGGGCGGAGACCTTCTCCGCGACCCGCTCCTCGGCCTCGGTCGGGTGCGCCGCGTGGACGACGGCACGGATGTACGGCTCCAGTTGCAGCGGGCCGGGAATCAGGTCGGGCGTCCACTCCTCGATGTCCTGGGCCCGTTCCTCCAGTTCTACGACTTCGGCGTAGTAGTCGGCGTGTCCCTTGGCCTTCGCCTTCCGCACGTCCTCACAACGGCGGGCGAAGAAGCCGTCGGATTTCAGAACCCGGTCCACGTGCTCGGCGAGGTCCCGGGGCATGCGCCGCTGGCCGCGTTCGATCTCGCTGAGGTGGCTCTGGCCGTAGAAGCTGCCCTCCACGAGCTGTTGGAGCGTGAGCCCGGCTGCCTCCCGTTTCCACCGCAACTCCTTGCCGTAGAAGCAGGGGACGCTCTCCGAGCCGTCGATGTCCTTGCGTCGCACCATTCGCTACCGCCGATTCCACAACTGCCGGGCCCAGTTCCACAGTTCGGGTCCGGGAACCCAAACCCTTTTACGGTACGCCGCCCCGCGTCACTGTGTGACTGATTCATCACGGAGTGCACTCGACAGGAAGGGCGTACGCATGCACCGCCAACCCCCCACCGCCGTCGGCGCGAAGGTAGTGACCCCGCCTGAACTGGAGGTCGAGTTGCTCGCCATCCCGAAGGCCGTGCCCGAGCTACGTAGAGCGGTGCGGGGGCACTTGGGTACGGCGTGCCCCGAAGTGCAGCTCTGCGTGAGCGAGTTGATGGGCAATGTGATCCGGCATGTGGGGGAGGGGACTCCGGTTCGCGTGCGGGTGGCGCGGGTGGAGGGCGTCGGGATCCGGGTCGAGGTCACGGACCCCGACCCACGCGTCCTTCCCGTGCTGCTGCATGCGACGGGCGACGCCGAGTCGGGGCGGGGCCTCGTACTGCTCGACGCGGTGGCGCGGCGATGGGGCGTGGAGCAGGGTGCCGCGACGAAAACGGTGTGGTGCGAGGTCGAAGTCGAAGCGGGGGAGTCGTAGTGCTGGTGGCCTTGCTCGGGCGGGTGCTTACGTGGCTGCTGCCGGGAGGGGGCACCCGGCGCCGGGTCGTCACGGCGACGGAGTCGGGGCCGGTCGCGCCGCCGCCCCCGCGGGGGCGGCCCCGCAGCCCGTACGCCCGTGAGGCGGCGGCGGACTACCGAGTCGACGTGACCGACGAGCCGCTGACCCGGCCCTACTACCGCTACTACCGCGCGTCGGAATACATGTGCGCCGGCTGATCGGCCTGGGGAACACTGCGTGGGTGAGCTCCGAAGCCTCCCGGACACCGCAGGAACGGGCCCTTCATCATGTCGCGTCAGTGGCGTCGGGCCCTCCGGTGGACCCGTCGCTGCGGGTGACGCTCAACTTCCACCCGGACCGCCTGCTGCACTGCAAGCCGATCCTGGACGCTCTGGCGGACGACGGCCTCTACCACTCGCAGTTCGTGACGGGTACGAGCAACGGCGGCCTGACCGCGCATCCCGGTGGGGACCGGTGGCGCTGGGAGAGCCGGATCTTCGACGGGTCGTACGACGGGGCGCCTGCTCGCGAGCGGCCGGTCTACGGGGCGTTGAACTTCCGCCGCAAGGCGGTCGGCGGGGCGCCGAGGTTCGGCTCCGCCCATTTCCGGCTGACTGCCGAGACCGTGGAGCGGACCACGTTCTGCTACCCGGACAGTTTCCTTGAGCCCTCGGACTTCGGTGTCGCGGATCGTATGGGGCTCATCGACCTCGCCTTGTCCGACAGCCAGGACGATCTGGACGACTACATAGAGGCGCAGGTGCATGGGCCGGTCCGGCCGGACTGCGATGCGGAAGCGCTGGTTCTGGACCCGTGCTACCGAGGTACGCGTGTCGAGGTGGCGGCGCTGCGCCTCGGCTGCCCGGTGGAGTGGCACGGCGGCTTCCGCCTCGGGGTCGAGGAACTCCGCCGTCACCCCGACTACCGAGGTCAGGAGTACGTCGACCTGGCCGCGCGGATCGCCATCGACGGTGTACTCGATCCCCGCATCATCGGAGAAGCGGCCCGCGCCGGCCACTATGCCCCGCAGTCGCTCAAGAAGGTGTGGCACTACCTGGCGCGCTTCGGGACGCGAAGTCCATAGGCCCTGGCTATGGTTCCCCGCCAGCATGTCTCCAGGACCGCTCCGGCGCCCCCGCGCGGCGGGTACGACGATGGGGCCGAGCTTGGTGGGCTCGGCCCCATCGTCGGTGCGCCCGGTGCGTCAGCCGGTGGTGCCGGTCGCGTGGCTGTCCTGCGGGGACACGGGTGAATGCTGGTCCGCCAGTGCGGGCGCTGCCGCGCCCGCTGCGACGCCGACGAGTTTGGCTGAGTGAGCCGCCCTCGGCCGGACACGACTCGGCCGCGACGGCTCCCCCTCCGCGCCGCCGCGGCCGATCCCCGTCCGGAGTGGCTTGTTCAGGCCTTCTCGTCGGTGGCGTGGTTGTCCAAGGGGGCGATGGTGTCGCCCGTCGCGTGGTTGTCGAGCGTGGTGATGTCGCCGCCGGTGGCGTGGTTGTCGAGCGTGGTGATCTCTTCTTCACCGGTGGCGTGGTTGTCGAGCGGCTTGACCTCGGTCACTGCCTTCTTGGGTTCGCTCATGTTCTTCATCTCCCGTGAAAGTGATTGGGTGGCCCGTCCAGCAACTCCCCCGTGGGTCGCTGGACGGGCGTATCAGGGTCGTTCACCCTAGCGGCGAGGTCCCACCGCTGATCCGTCTGCCCCCCGACGCGACGGATCGACAGAGATGAGAATGCCGAGCGCCGATAAACGAACGATGAACGTGCGGACGGCGTCTACGCGGCGGCGGCAGGCGTCAGGAGATCTCGCACGTGGGAGGCCTCCGGGGAGCCGAGCAGCTCGTAGATCGACAGTGCTTCCTGCCAGCAGACCCGGGCCCGGCCTCTCTGGTTCAGGGACTCCAGTGCCCGTCCGAGGACCGTCAGTACGTTGCCACGCCGCCATTCGCCGCCGATCCCGCGCAGCACTGCGAGAGCCTGCTCCGAGAGCGCCGCCGATGCCGCCGGTTCGCGGTCGATCAAGTGGGCTTCCGCGAGACGGAACAGTGTCATGCCCTCCCACAGCCTCTGCCTGCTGTCACGGAAGACTTCCAGCGCCTCGGTCAACCTGGCCGTGGCCAGGGTCAGTTCACCGCGCCCGGTGAGAGCGAGTCCCAGTGCGTAGCGGCCGTTCGCGCCACGCAGGGTGTGCCCAAGCCGGTCGTAGATGGTGATGCCTTGCTGTGCGAGGTCCACAGCGCTGGCCGAGTGGCCCATCGCCAGGTGGATCCGCGAGAGGTTGCACAGCGCACTTGCTTCGCCCGCGAGGTTCTCGTCCAGCCTGAAGCTTTCGATCGCCTGCCGGAGGTATGCCTCTCCTTCGGCGTTGCGGTTCTGGTAGAGGGCGATGATCCCTCGGTCGTTCGCTGCCCAGCAGCTCGGCGCGAGGTCGCCCGCGGTCATGGCGCACTGCATCGCGTGGCGGGCTTCCTCGTCCGCCTGGTCAAAGCGTCCGGCGACCAGGTGGACGTTGGTGAGAGTCGTCAGCGCGCGGCCCTGGGAGCGTGTGTCGCCGCTCTGTTCCGCGGCATCTCGAAGAGCGAGGGCTGCCGCTTCGTACTGCTTGGAGTTCGCGCCGGACTCGGCGAGGTCCTTGGCGGCCCACAACAGGTCGACGGACCGTCGGAGCGTGGCGCTGCCGGCGCACTGCTGGACGCAGGCCAGGAGCGCGTTGGCCTCGGCGTACAGCCAGTCCTGTGCTCCGTGACGGTCCTTGAAGGTCAGCCCTGAACGTCGGGTCGCCTCCAAGTGATCCACCAGCCGATCCCCCGGCCGCTCAATCGCATAAACCCTGGCCGCAGTAGCCAAATAAAAGTCCAGAAGCCGCGACATCGCCGCCTCCCGCTCCTCCGGCGGCAGCTCGTCCCGTTCCGCGCACGCACGCGCGTAGAGGCGGACCAGGTCGTGGTAGCGGTAGCGGCCGGGCGCTGCTGACTCGAGGAGGGATGTGTCCACCAGCGACTCCAGGAGGTCTTCCGTCGGCTCCAACGGGAGGTCCAGGACCGCTGCTGCCGCTGCCAGGGAGATGTCCGGGCCGTCCGCGAGCCCCAGCAACCGGAACGCTCGGGCCTGGGCCGGCTCCAGCTGGCCGTAGCCCAGTTCGAACGTCGCCTTGACCGCCAGGTCGCCCGCCTGGAGTTCGTCCAGGCGGCGGCGCTCGTCGGCGAGCTTCGCCGCGAGGACGGAGACCGTCCATGTGCGGCGGGCCGCCAGGCGCGACGCCGCGATGCGGATGGCCAGGGGGAGGAAGCCGCAGGCGGCGACCACGTCCAGGGCCGCTTCCCGTTCCGAGGCCACCCTCTCCGCGCCCACGATCTTCGTGAAGAGCTGGAGCGCCTCCTCCGGAGACATCACGTCCAGGTCCACGAGATGTGCGCCCACCAGGTCGACCATCCGTACGCGGCCCGTGATGAGCGCGGCGCAGCCCTCCGTGCCGGGGAGCAGGGGGCGGACCTGGGCGGCGTCGCGGGCGTTGTCCAGGAGGACGAGGACGCGGCGGCCGTCGAGCGTGGAACGGTAGAGGGCCGAGCGTTCTTCCAGGGAGTCGGGTATCGCGGAGTCGGCCGTGCCGAGCGCGCGCAGGAACGAGCCGAGGACCGTCTCCGGCTCCGCCGCGCGCGGGCCCGCGCCCTGGAGGTCGACGTACAGCTGGCCGTCGGGGAACGAGGGGCGCGCGGCGTGGGCCACGTGGACGGCGAGGGTCGTCTTGCCCACGCCGCCGATCCCCGCGACCGCGGAGACCGCCATGACCTGGCCCTCCCCGTCGGGGGAGG
The DNA here is from genome assembly GCF_055760475.1 of Streptomyces sp. DS1-CR2. Lineage (NCBI taxonomy): Bacteria > Bacillati > Actinomycetota > Actinomycetes > Kitasatosporales > Streptomycetaceae > Streptomyces > Streptomyces sp. DS1-CR2. The sequence continues at coordinate 4,056,978 of NZ_CM147085.1, read as the reverse complement.
AGGCGGAGGACAGGACGTCGCTCAGCTCACTGACAAATGATGCTCGGCCCGTGAAGTCCGGGACCGTTGCCGGGAGCTGGGCGGGGCGGAGGGTGGCCGCCGAAGGTTCCGCCGTCGGGGTGGAGGGTTCCGCGAGCGCCGGGTCGGCCTGGAGGATGCGCTGCTGGAGTTCGGCGAGGCCGGGGCGCGGGTCGACGCCGAGTTCGTCGGCGAGGAGGCGGCGCGTGTCGGCGTAGACGGCGAGGGCCTCGGCCTGGCGGCCGGAGCGGTAGAGGGCCAGCATGAGGAGCTCGCGCAGGCGCTCGCGCAGGGGGTGAGCGGCGGTGAGGGCGGTGAGTTCGGAGACCGCCTCCGCGTGGCAGCCCTGCTCCAGGTCCATGTCGAGGCGGTATTCGAGCAGGCCGAGGCGCCATTCCTCCAGGCGGGCGCGCTGGGTCTCGGCGTAGGGCCCGGGGACGTTCGCGAGAGGCTCGCCGTCCCACAGGGCCAGGGCCCTGTTGCAGAGTTCGCGCGCCTTGCGCAGGTCGCCGGAGCCGCGCGCCTTCTCGGCATCCGCGCGCAGCGCCTCCGCCGCGGCCAGGTCGAGCGCGTCGCCGCTGACGGAGCGGATCGCGTAGCCGCCGGACTCGCTGACGAGGACGCCGGGGTCGAGGATCTTGCGCAGGCGGGAGGCGTACGTACGGACGGCGGCCAGGGCCTGCGACGGGGGGTCGTCGCCCCACAGGGCGTCGATCAGCTCGGCGGCCGTCGCGGTGCGGCCCTCGCGCAGCAGGAGCGCCGCGAGCAGGGCGCGCTGCTGTGGTGAGCCCGTGGTCAGGGGCTCGTCGCCGCGCCAGGCGCGCACCGGGCCGAGCACACTGAAGCGCAGGCCCGCCGGGACCTCCATGGCCTCGGGCAGCTCAGTGCTCCCGGTGCTTTTGGAGGTCCCGGCGTACCGCTGCTCCGGTACTCGCGGTACACCGTCCATCGCTGCCCCCTGCCGCACGCGTCGGATCCAAAGACGACGAGGCCAGTTTGCCTTGTTCATGGCGGATGCGTCAGCCGCGCGAGACAGCCATCACAGACACCTCACCTCATGTCCCGGCCGTCCGGGGAGCTGACGGGTCGTCAGATCGGCGCTACCGTGGTCGACATGGAGACCATGGAGACCAAGGAGAGCCCGCAGGGCATCCCCCGGATCATTTCGGTGGATGACCACACTGTGGAACCGCCCGGCGTCTGGCAGGACCGCCTCCCGGCCAGATACCGGGAGGAAGGTCCGCGTATCGTGCGCGCGCCCCTGAAGGAAATGACGTTCCTGGGCGGCAAGTTCGCCCCCGTCATGGGCGCACCTGGGGAGGAGGGGCCGATAGGTGACTGGTGGGTCTACGAAGACCTGCACCGGCCCCTCACCCGACTCGACACCGCCGTCGGATACGACCGCGACGAGATCAAGCTCGAGGTCATCACGTACGAGCAGATGCGCAAGGGCTCGTACGACGTGCCCGCCCGGCTCGCCGACATGGATGTCAACCACGTCCAGTCCGCGCTCTGTTTCCCCACCTTTCCGCGTTTTTGCGGGCAGACGTTCACCGAGGCCAAGAACCGCGAGCTCGGGCTGCTCGGCGTGCGCGCGTACAACGACTGGATGGTGGAGGAGTGGTGCGGGCCGCAGGCCCAGGGGCGGCTCATACCGCTCACCCTCGTCCCCCTCTGGGACGCCGAGCTGGCCGCGGCAGAGGTGCGGCGCAACGCCGCCCGTGGCGTCCGTGCCGTCGCCTTCTCCGAGATACCGCCCCACTTGGGCCTGCCCTCCGTCCACACGGACGAGTGGGACCCCTTCCTGCGGGCCTGCGACGAGACCGGCACCGTCATCGCCATGCACATCGGGTCGTCCAGCAAGATGCCGTCGACCTCGCCCGACGCGCCGCCCGCCGTCGGCTCGACCATCACCTTCGCCAACTGCTGCTTCTCGATGGTCGACTGGCTGATGAGCGGCAAGTTCGAGCGCTTCCCGAACCTGAAGATCATGTACGCCGAGGGCCAGATCGGCTGGATCCCGTACATCCTGGAGCGCGCGGATGTGGTCTGGGAGGAGAACCGCGGCTGGGGCGGTGTCGCCGACAAGGTCCGCAAGCGGCCCTCCGAGTACTTCGCCGACCACGTCTACGGCTGCTTCTTCGACGACGCGTTCGGGCTCAGGAACCTCGACGCGATCGGCGTCGCGAATGTGCTCTACGAGACCGACTACCCGCACTCCGACTCCACCTGGCCGAAGTCCAAGGAGGTCGGCGAGGCGCAGATGGGGCACCTGGACGCGGATGTCGTCGAGCGCATCGTGCGCGGCAACGCCATCGACCTGCTGGGGCTGACCGACGACGGGCTCTGGGCGGGGCAGGGTGGTGAGTGACCCCATGACGTCCGGGACGTCGCACCTCGCCTACGGCATCCAGCTCCCCGTCCAGTCCCAGTCCACGATGTATGCCGAGGGCTGGGAGGCCGGGGCCGGCGCCGCCGACCTCGCCGAGATCGCCCGCACCGCCGACCGCACCGGCTTCGACTACATCGCCTGCTGCGACCACGTCGCCATCCCGCGCCGCCTCGCCGACGCGATGAGCACCGTCTGGTACGACCCGGTGGCCACGCTCGCCTACCTCGCGGGCATCACCGAGAACGTGCGCCTCATGAGCCATGTCGCGATCGTCGGCCTGCGCCATCCGCTGGCCACCGCCAAGCAGTACGCCACCCTCGACCATCTCTGTGGCGGCCGCCTGATCCTCGGGGTCGGGGCAGGGCACGTACAGGAGGAGTTCGAGGCGCTCGGGGTCGACTTCGCGCGGCGCGGGGCCGTGCTCGACGAGGCCCTGGACGCGCTGAAGGCGGCGCTCGGGCCTGAGGAGTATCCGTCGTTCAAGGGGGAGCGGTACGCGTTCGAGGGGCTCGGGCAGCGGCCGCGTCCCGCGCAGAGCCGCGTCCCCGTGTGGGTGGGCGGCTCCTCGGCTCCCGCTGTGCGCCGCGCCGCCGTGAAGGGGGACGGGTGGCTGCCACAGGGGGACACTCGCGAGCAACTGCCCGGACAGATCGCGAAGTTGAAGCGTCTGCGGGAAGAGGCGGGCATCGAGGCTCCCGTCACCGTGGGCGCGATCGCCGAGCCTCTGTACGTGGGCGAGCCCGCGTGGCATGTCGGGCGGCGCACTCTGTCCGGCGCCCCGCAGGCCCTCGCCGAGTCGCTGCGCGCGTACGGCGCGATGGGCGTGAACCAGATCCAGGTCCGGTTCCGCTCCCGGAGCCTCGGCGAACTCACCGACCAGATGGCGGCGTTCGGCGCCGACATCGCTCCGCACCTGAACGACTGAGCATCTGAACGACCAGGCAACGACCAGGCACCTCACCGATTGGGAGTACCGGCATGGGCAAGCTGGACGGGCGCGTCGTCGTCATCACGGGCGCGGCGCGCGGGCAGGGCGAGCAGGAGGCGCGGCTGTTCGCCGCGGAGGGCGCCAAGGTGGTGCTCGGGGATGTCCTGGACGACCAGGGCGAGACGCTCGCCAAGGAGATCGGCGGGCTGTACGTCCATCTGGACGTGAGCCGCGAGGACGACTGGGTGGCCGCCGTCGCCGCCGCGAAGAAGGCGTACGGGAAGATCGACGGGCTCGTGAACAACGCGGGGATCCTGCGGTTCAACGAGCTGGTCAGCACGCCCCTGGACGAGTTCCAGCAGATCATCCAGGTCAATCAGGTGGGCGCGTTCCTCGGGATCAAGACCGTCGCGCCCGAGATCGAGGCCGCCGGCGGTGGTTCGATAGTGAACACGGCCTCCTACACGGGGGTGACGGGCATGGCGTACGTCGGCGCGTACACCGCCACCAAGCACGCCATCGTGGGGCTGACGAAGGTGGCGGCCCTTGAGCTGGCCGCGAAGAAGATCCGCGTGAACGCCGTCTGTCCTGGCGCGATCGACACCGCCATGAGCAATCCGTCGCAACTGGACCCGGGTGCGGACACCGAGGAGGCCTCGCAGGCGCTCGACGAGCTGTACCGCAAGCTCGTGCCGCTGGGGCGGGTCGGGCAGCCCGAGGAGGTGGCGCGGCTCGCGCTGTTCCTCACCTCGCAGGAGGACTCCGCGTACATCACGGGCCAGCCGTTCGTGATCGACGGCGGGTGGCTGGCGGGCGTCAGCGTGCTGTGATCTTTCAGGACGCGTCAGCGTGCTGCGATCTCTCCAGATCTGACGCTGCATCAGGTATTGACGCTGTACGGGCACGGTGGAACAGTCGGCACATCGAATCTGACGGTACGTCAGAAAGAGCGCAGGAACTTCTGACGCAGCCGCCGGTCACAGACAGGGGACGGTGAACCTCCTTGGAATTCGGGCTCTTTGTACAGGGATATGTGGGCAAGCGGGCCGAGACCGACCCGCTCGCCGAGCACAAGGCGCTGATGGAGGAGACCGAGTACGTCATCCAGGCGGACAAGTCGGGCTTCAAGTACGCCTGGGCGTCCGAGCACCACTTTCTGGAGGAGTACTCGCACCTCTCCGCCAACGATGTCTTCCTCGGCTACCTCGCCCACGCCACCGAGCGCATCCACCTCGGCTCCGGCATCTTCAACCCGCTCGCCCAGGTCAACCACCCGGTGAAGGTCGCCGAGAAGGTCGCCATGCTCGACCATCTCAGCGAGGGGCGGCACGAGTTCGGCAGCGGGCGCGGCGCCGGCAGCCACGAGATCCTCGGCTTCATCCCCGGCGTCACCGACATGAACTACACCAAGGAGATCTGGGAAGAGACCATCGCCGAGTTCCCGAAGATGTGGCTCCAGGAGGAGTACGTCGGGTTCAAGGGCAAGCACTGGCAGCTGCCGCCGCGCAAGATCTTCCCCAAGCCGTACGGGAAGGCGCACCCCGCCATGTGGTACGCGGCCGGCTCCCCGCCCTCGTACGCGATGGCCGCCAGGAAGGGCCTCGGCGTCCTGGGCTTCAGCGTCCAGAAGGTCTCCGACATGGAATGGGTGCTGGAGCAGTACAAGTCGAACATCGGCAAGGCGGAGCCCGTCGGGGCCTTCGTCAACGACAACGTCATGGTCACCTCGACCGCGATCTGCGCGCCGACCCACGCGGAGGCCGTACGGATCGCCGCGAACGGCGGGCTGCACTATCTCCAGTCGCTCGTCTTCCGCTACCACGACACGTTCCCTCGGCCCGAGGGCTTCCCCGTATGGCCCGAGACGCTGCCCGAGTTCAACGAGGAGATCATCGAACTCCTCATCGCCGAGGAGCTGCTGATCTGCGGCGACCCGGACGAGGTGCTCACGCAGTGCAAGCGGTGGGAGCAGGCGGGCGCCGACCAGCTGTCGTTCGGCATGCCGATCGGCATCTCCAAGGAGGACACGCTCCAGTCGATCAGGCTCATCGGCGAGCACGTCATTCCGAAGATCGATACGGATCCGGTGCACCGGACCACGCGTTTCCGTGAGGCCGTCTGATCCGGCCGCTCACCCATGGACCGCCCCGGCCCCTCCTTTCCCGGACGGGGGCCGGGGCCTTCCGGGGGCGCGGGTTTTTTGGGTGACCGACGCGGGGCTGTGCCCCGGACCCCCTGTCGCCCTTCGGGCTCGTCCTCAAACGCCGGACGGGCTGGATCGGTGCCCGAGACCTCAGACGCGCGGACCGGCTGGATCGGCGCCCCGAATCCTCAGCGCGCCGACCGGCTGGACAGGCGCCCGCGAATCCGCCACCACTCACCCTTCAGGAGGGGGACGACCTCGTGCTCGATCATCTGATCAAGGGAGCGACCGTAGTCGACGGGACGGGAGCCCCCGCCTACGTCGCCGACGTGGGGATACGTGACGGGCGCATCGCCGTCATCGCCGAGCCGGGGGCCGTGACCGAGCCCGCGGGCAGCGTCGAGGACGCGCGGGGACGGATTCTCGCGCCCGGCTTCGTCGACCCGCACACCCACTACGACGCCCAGCTGTTCTGGGACCCGTACGCGACGCCCTCCCTGAACCACGGCGTGACGACCGTCGCGGGCGGCAACTGCGGCTTCACGCTCGCGCCGCTGCACCCGGAGCGGCCCGAGGACGCCGACTACACGCGGCGGATGATGTCCAAGGTCGAGGGCATGTCGCTGGTCGCGCTTGAGGAGGGCGCGCCCTGGAGCTGGAACTCGTTCGGTGAGTATCTCGACGCCCTCGACGGGCGGATCGCCGTCAACGCCGGTTTCATGGTGGGGCACTGCGCGCTGCGCCGGTACGTGATGGGCGCGGACGCGGTCGGCGGGCAGCCGACGCCCGAGCAGCTGGAGCAGATGCTCGCTCTGTTCCACGAGGCGATGGACGCGGGCGCATGGGGCTTCTCGACCACCCAGTCCTCGACGCACTCGGACGGTGACGGGCAGCCGGTCGCCTCGCGGCACGCGCGGCCCGAGGAGCTGCTCGCGCTGAGCCGGGCCGTCGCCGAGCACGAGGGCACGCAGATCGAGGCGATCGTGGCCGGGTGCCTCGACCAGTTCAGCGACGACGAGATCGACCTGTTCGTCGAGATGAGCGCCGCCGCCGGGCGGCCCCTGAACTGGAACGTCCTCACCATCGACGCGGCCGTCCCCGAGCGGGTGCCGCGCCAGCTGATCCCCAGCGAGCGGGCCCGCAAGGCCGGCGGCCGGATCGTCGCGCTGACCATGCCGATCCTGACGCCCATGAACATGTCGCTCGGCACGTTCTGCGCCCTGAACCTCATCCCCGGCTGGGGCGAGGTCCTCTCCCTGCCCGTCGACGAGCGGATCGCGAAGCTGCGCGACCCGGACGTGCGGTCCGAGATGCTGCGGCGAGCTGACAGCAAGGAGGCCGGTGTCTTCCGGCGGCTCGCCCACTTCGGGCGGTACGTCATCGGGGACACGTACTCGGAGGCGAACGAGGGCCTGACCGGGCGCGTGGTGAAAGACATCGCGGCCGAGCGCGGCCAGGAACCCTTCGAGTGCCTCGTCGAGATCTGCGCCAACGACCGTCTGCGGACGGTGCTCTGGCCCATGCCCAGCGACAACGACCCGGACTCGTGGGCGCTGCGCGCCGAGACCTGGAGCCACGAGGACGTGCTGCTCGGCGGGTCCGACGCGGGGGCGCACCTGGACCGGATGTGCGGGGCGCCGTACACGACGCGCTTCCTCGGGGACTGCCTGCGCGGGCGGAAGCTGGCCGGGATCGAGGAGGCGGTGAAGATGCTCACCGACGATCCGGCGCGGCTCTTCGGGCTGCGCGAGCGCGGCCGGATCGAGGAGGGCTGGCACGCGGACCTCGTCCTGTTCGACCCGGAGCGGATCGACGCGGGCAAGGCCACCCTCGTCCACGACCTGCCCGGCGACAGCCCGCGCCTCGACTCGAAGGCGATCGGCGTCAACGCCGTGTGGGTCAACGGCGTCGAGGTCATCCGCGAGGACGTCGTGACCGGGTCCGTGCCCGGGACGGTGCTGCGGTCGGGGCGCGACACGAGGACGGTGTCCACCAAGTGACGCGTCAAGTGGACGATTCCCAGCGGCTGTTCATCGGCGGCGAGTGGACCGAGCCGGACGGCGGGCACTACGAGGTCGTCGACCCGGCGTCGGAGGAGGTCGTGGGGCTCGCCCCCGAGGCGTCCCGCGCGCAGGTCCACGACGCGGCGTCGGCGGCCCGCGAGGCCCTCGACTCGTGGTCGCGTACGAAGCCGGAGGAGCGCGCCGCGATCCTGGACCGGGCCGCCGACGTGATGCAGCGCGACTTCGCGGCGAACGCGGAGCTCGCGCAGGCGGAGAGCGGCGCGACGAGCGGGACCGCGCGCGGCATGCAGGTCGCGGTGGGCGTGGCGCGGTTCCGCCGCTATGCGAAGGGCGCGCTCGAACCGGTCGAGCAGGCGCTGCCCCCGCAGATCAGCGAGGCCGGACCCATGGGGAAGGCGGGCGTCCTCGGGGCGCTCGCCGTACGGCAGCCCGTCGGTGTCGTCACCTGCATCACCTCGTACAACAACCCGTGGGCGAATCCGGCGGGCAAGGTCGCCCCGGCACTCGCCATGGGAAACACGGTCGTCGTGAAGCCGGCCCCGCAGGACCCGCTGTCGGTGTACCGGATGGCGGCCGCTCTGGAGGAGGCGGGGGCGCCGCCCGGTGTGGTGAACGTGGTCAGCGGGACGGCCGTGGACGTGGGTGAGGCGGCCGTCGACTCGCCGGACGTCGACATGGTCAGCTTCACCGGCTCCACCGCGGTCGGCCGGCGCATCGGCGAGGTGTGCGGGCGGGGCATGAAGCGGCAGCTGATGGAGCTGGGCGGGAAGGGCGCGGCGCTCGTCTTCGACGACCTGGACGAGGCGGGCCTCGCCTCGGCGGTCGCGGGCATCGGCACGACGTACGCCTTCTACAGCGGGCAGATCTGCACGGCGCCGACGCGGGTGATCGCGCAGCGCGGGGTGTACGACGCGCTCGTCTCGAAGCTCACCGAGTACATCGGCTTCATGAAGGTCGGGGATCCGAGGGCGCGGGGGACGGTCGTCGGGCCGGTGATCTCCGCGGCGCACCGCGATCGCGTCGAGTCGTACGTCGAGCTGGGCCGCAAGGAGGGTGCGCGGGTCGTCGCGGGCGGCGAGCGGCCCGCCCTCGACAAGGGCTTCTACGTCGCTCCGGCGCTCCTCGCGGACTGCACGAACGACATGCGGGTCGTGCGGGAGGAGATCTTCGGCCCGGTCGTGGTGGTGGTGCCCTTCGACGAGGAGGAGAAGGGGGTGGCCCTTGCCAACGACAGCGAGTACGGGCTCATCGACTACGTGTGGTCGGGCGACGTGGCGCGGGCGTTCCGGGTGGCGCGGCGGCTGCGGGCCGGCGGGGTCGGCGTGAACACGGTCGGCCGGAACATGGAGGCCCCGTTCGGCGGGTTCAAGCAGAGCGGGGTGGGCCGGGACGTGGGCTCGTACGCGCTGCACGCGTACAGCGAGCTGCAGTCGATCGTGTGGCAGGGGTGACTGACTCCTGCCCCTCCTCCTACTGCGGCGGCCAGCCGCTGTAGGGCGCCTGCTGTCCGTACTGCGGGGGCGCCTGCTGTCCGTACTGCGGAGGTTGCTGCTGTCCGTACTGCGGAGGTTGCTGCTGCCCGTACTGCGGGGGCTGCGGTGCGCCGTACGGGGGCTGGGCCTGGCCGCCGTACCCGGGCGCCTGCCCGCCGTACTGCTGCTGCGACTGGCCGTACTGCGGCTGGGAGCCCGGCGGGAGGTGGAAGACCTGGCCGGGTGAGGGCTCGTGGCGTACGAAGCCTGCCGCCTGGAGGTACGCGCCGGCCTTCTTGTGGCGCAGGAAGGTGATCCACATGCCGACGCCGGCCAGGACGGCCATGCCGCACACATAGCCGACGGCGAGGCCCGGAGAGCTGCCCAGGAAGGTGAACGAGCGCAGGAACGCCAGGAGGACGACCACCCCGACGACCGGCAGCCGCTTCAGCAGCGCGGCCTTGCTGCTCAGGTCGAACAGCACGCGCTTCTTGTTGAGTTCCAGCGTCTGCGGCGGGATCCCGGGCACCTGCGGCGCGTACGGCCAGTACTGCGCGGCACGTGCCTGCGCCTGCGGGTTCGGGTCGGGGGTGAAGAGCAGTTTGATGGAGAAGATCTCCTGGCGGGCCCCGGCGTACTGATAGCCGAAGAGCTCGGCAGTGGACACCAGCGTCGCGAGCCGCTTCATCATCGACATCTTGGTCGTGAACTCGAACGGCATGCCCCTGCGCATGTGGTCGAACAACTGGACCGTCTGGCGATCTGCCATGCGTCTTCCGCCCCCGTCTTGGCGCGCCCGGCACTGCCGCACCCGCCGCTGTGGCAAACATTCAGGAGGGGCAGCCTAGCCAGCCATGCTGTCCAGGCCGCCCCCACCCCCGGGGCCGGGCTCCGCTCGTCTTCAGGGAAGTTGGACTCCTACGCCCCCAGGAACACCGGGTTCGTGAACGCGGTGAGCGCCCCCGGCAGGCCCGGGGCCGTCGCCGGGTGACGGACCTCGGCGCGTACGTAGGCCGCGTACGACGCCGTCGTGCGCCACTCGGCCGTGCCCGACCCGGACTCGGGGAGCGCCGGCGCGGTGAACAGGGTGCCCTGGTCCGTGACCAGGTGGAGCGTGCAGCCCGGGGCGCCCTTGACCTCCAGGCGGACGGTGACTGGCGCGTCGGGGTCCACGTGGAGGCGCTCGCCGATGCCCGCGTGCTCGCCCCGCGAGCCGGACGCCGTGAACGTCAGCTCCACGGACTTCGACTCGGCGACGTACGAGCGGCCCGCCTTGATGCCCGCCTGGATGGCCTCGCGGGTCAGGTCGTCGGCGAGGACCACCGTCTGCGGGCCGCCGATGCGGTCCGGGTCGCGGTGGGCGTCGCTGTTTCCCATCGCCGGGATCCACTGACGCGAACCCCGGACGGACGCCACCAGCGTGTTGTCCCAGTCGGCGAGGGAGACCTCGTCGTCCGGGGTGTACGGGCCGTTCCACACCTCGACCGCGTCCGCCTCGCCGAAGCCGAACTTCCAGTTGCAGCCGACGCAGGTGGCGTGCGGGTGGGCGGGGACGACGAGGCCGCCGGCGCGGCGGATCTCGGCCGCGTACTTGCCGAAGCGGTTGTCGCGGGCGCGGTAGCGCCAGTCGACGAACGTGCCGGGGTCCGTGCCGAGCGCCACCACGTGCCCGTTACGGGTCGTGATCTCCTCGCCGAGCATGATGAGCAGGTCGTCGCCCGCCTGGTCGGCCCAGTGGGCGTGCGCGGAGTGCGTGTTGTGCTCGGACGTGTTGATGAAGTCAAGGCCGGCCGCGCGGGCGAGGGCCGCGATCTCGGCGGGGGTGCGCTTTCCGTCGGAGTACCAGGAGTGCAGATGGCAGTCGCCCCGGTACCAGGCGCGGCCCCGGCCCCTCGCGCGCGAGGGCGGGTAGACGGGCTTCGGGGTCTCGCCCTGCTCGCCGTACGTGAGCGTGACGGTCAGCTCGTACGGGAGGCCCTCGGGTGCCACGGTGTACGGGCCGAGCGCGATGTGCCAGGTGCCCGCGCGGACCGGGCCCGGGATGTAGCCCGGCGTCGCGTCGTCGGCCCGTACGAAGAACTCGGTGCGCGCGCCGCCCGACCAGCCGCGGAAGCCCTTCCCGCCGAGCGCGGTGCCCCGTTCGTCGAACACCCCGATGTCCAGGGCGTTGTTCTGCGTGCCGGCCGGGACGGTCGCCTTCGTGTAGGTGTACGCGACGTGGATCTCGCGGACCCCGCGCGGCACCTCGACCGGCACGTACACGAAGTCGGGGGAGCCGGGCGGCAGCGTCCCCCTGACCGTCCTCGTCTTCTGCGTACCGTCCGCCGGTGTGCGGCCGTCGGCCGCGCTCGCGAAGCTCACACTGCTCAACGTAAGCGCGGTAGCCGCTCCCGTCACGAACAGCGCGCGTCTGCCTAGGCCGGTCGTCGTGTGGTCGTCGTCGCACATACTGCGGCTCCCAGAGTGTCGTGACGTTCCGTCTGTGACGTGGGTGGTGCAGGCAACTCTCGTATTGAGCCGTGAACTCCCCTGTAAGGGAAGGGGATCGGAGTCTTACGACTGTCCCTGCCGGGGAGTCCGTGGACTCCTGGAGGAGGGCCGGGTAGTAATGCCCCATGCGGATCTCGACCACGATCTTCCTGACCGACGAGACCATCACGCCCGTGCGGCTCGCACGTGAGCTGGAGCAACGCGGGTTCGCCGGGCTGTATCTGCCCGAGCACACCCATATCCCGGTGGAGCGGGCGACGCGGTATCCGGCCGGGGGTGATCTGCCCGCCGAGTACGGCCGCACCCTCGACCCGTTCGTGGCGCTCGGGCAGGCCGCGGCCGTCACCGAGCGGCTCGGGCTCGGCACCGGCATCACCCTGATCGCCCAGCACGACCCCATCGACCTGGCGAAGCAGATCGCCACCCTCGACCACCTCTCCGGCGGCCGCTTCACGCTGGGTCTCGGCTTCGGCTGGAACGTCGAGGAGGCCGCAGACCACGGCGTCGCATGGCGCACGCGGCGCGAGCTCGGCCGGGAGCGCATGGGCCTCATGCGGGCCCTGTGGGCGCAGGAACCGACCGCGTACGAGGGCGAGTTCGGGGTGTCGGTGCGGGCCAGTCACGCCTACCCGAAGCCGGCGGGCGGCGCGCCCCGCACGCTGATCGGGGGAGCGGCGGGCCCGAAGCTGTTCGCGCACATCACCGAGTACGCGGACGGCTGGCTGCCGATCGGCGGGCGCGGCCTGACCGAGTCGATGCCCGTGCTGCGGGCCGGCTGGGAGGAGGCGGGCCGCGACCCGGCGGACCTGCACGTCGTCCCGTACGCGGTGCTGCCGAGCCCGGGCAAGCTCGCGCACTACGAGGAGCTCGGCATAGACGAGGTCGTCCTCCAACTGCCCCCGGCGGACGAGGCTCCGGTCCTCAAGATCCTCGACGAGTACGAGCAGTACCTGTAGGCAGTATCTGTAAGCAGTACCTGTAGGCAGCCTGTCCAGCATCTGTCCAGGACGGGCGGCGGGCGCGGGTGAAACGTGTACGTCGCGTGATCCCGCGCACGTCGGCGCGGCGCAGACGTTGTCGGCGGGCGCTCGTATCCTCGGGAGCATGAGTGATCCGGAGGCTGTACGACCCACTGCCAACGCGATGCGCCGCGCGTTGAAGCGGTCCCGCGACGGCGTTGCCCTCGACATGGCCGAGGCGGCGGTCCTGCTCCAGGCCCGCGGCGACGACCTGCGGGACCTGACGGCGTCCGCCGCGCGCGTGCGCGACGCGGGCCTGAAGGCCGCGGGCCGTCCGGGCGTCATCACCTATTCGAAGAAGGTCTTCATCCCGCTGACCCGGCTGTGCCGGGACAAGTGCCACTACTGCACGTTCGTGACCGTCCCCGGGAAGCTGCGCCGGGACGGCCACGGGATGTACCTGTCGCCGGACGAGGTCCTCGACATCGCCCGCCGCGGCGCCGAGATGGGCTGCAAGGAAGCCCTGTTCACGCTCGGCGACCGGCCCGAGGACCGCTGGCCCGAGGCCCGCGAGTGGCTGGACGCGCACGGGTACGACGACACGCTCGCCTATGTGCGCGCCATGGCGATCCGCGTCCTGGAGGAGACGGGCCTGCTCCCGCACCTCAACCCCGGCGTCATGACGTGGACCGACCTCCAGCGCCTCAAGCCGGTCGCGCCGTCCATGGGGATGATGCTGGAGACGACGGCGACGCGCCTGTGGTCCGAGCCCGGCGGCCCGCACCACGGCTCGCCCGACAAGGAACCCGCCGTCCGGCTGCGGGTCCTGGAGGACGCGGGCCGGTCGAACGTCCCGTTCACCACCGGCGTCCTCATCGGCATCGGCGAGTCGTACGAGGAGCGGGCCGACTCGCTCTTCCAGCTGCGCCGTATCCAGCGCAGCTACCACGGCATCCAGGAAGTCATCGTCCAGAACTTCCGCGCCAAGCCGGACACGGCGATGCGCGGCATGCCGGACGCCGAGCTGGAGGAGCTGGCCGCGTGCATCGCGGTCGCCCGCCACATCCTCGGCCCCTCCGCCCGCATCCAGGCCCCGCCGAACCTGGTCGACGAGGAGTACGCGCTCCTGATCGGCGCCGGAATCGACGACTGGGGCGGGGTGTCCCCGCTGACCCCGGACCATGTGAACCCCGAGCGCCCCTGGCCGCACATCGACGAGCTCGCCGCGAAGACCGGCGAGGCGGGCTTCGAGCTGCGCGAACGCCTCACGATCTACCCGGAGTTCATCGAGCGCGGCGAACCGTGGCTCGACCCGCGCCTCCTTCCGCACGTACGGGCCCTCGCCCGTGCCGAGACGGGCCTCGCCGACGAGGGCGCGCGCCCCGAGGGCCTGCCCTGGCAGGAGCCCGACGAGGGCTTCACCGCCACCGGCCGCACGGACCTGCACCGCACCATCGACACGACGGGCCGCACCTCCGACCGGCGCGACGACTTCGACGACGTGTACGGCGACTGGGAGGCGCTGCGCGAGCAGGCCGCGCCCGGCATGGTCCCGCAGCGCATCGACAGCGATGTGCGCGCCGCGCTCGCGACGGCGGCCGACGACCCGACGAAGCTCACCGACGACGAGGCGCTCGCGCTGCTGCACGCGGACGGCCCGGCGCTCGACGCCCTCTGCGGCATCGCGGACGACATCCGCAAGACGGTGAACGGCGACGACGTCACGTACATCGTCACGAGGAACATCAACTTCACGAACGTCTGCTACACCGGCTGCCGCTTCTGCGCCTTCGCGCAGCGCCGCACCGACGCGGACGCGTACACGCTCTCGCTCTCCCAGGTCGCCGACCGCGCCGAGCAGGCGTGGGACGTGGGCGCGGTCGAGGTGTGCATGCAGGGCGGCATCCACCCCGACCTGCCGGGCACGGCCTACTTCGACATCGCGAAGGCGGTGAAGGAGCGTGTCCCCGGCATGCATGTGCACGCGTTCTCCCCGATGGAGGTGGTGAACGGCGCGACGCGCACGGGCATGTCGATCCGGGACTGGCTGACCGCGGCGAAGGAGGCCGGCCTCGACTCGATCCCCGGCACGGCCGCCGAGATCCTCGACGACGAGGTCCGCTGGGTCCTCACCAAGGGCAAGCTCCCCACGGCGACATGGGTCGAGGTCATCAAGACGGCCCACGAGCTGGGCATCCGCTCGTCGTCGACGATGATGTACGGGCATGTGGACCAGCCCCGCCACTGGCTCGGCCACTTCCGCACACTCGCCGGTATTCAGCAGGCCGCCCTGTCCAAAAACGTGGGCGGCTTCACGGAGTTCGTGACCCTCCCGTTCATCCACACCAACGCGCCGGTCTATCTGGCGGGCATCGCGCGCCCTGGCCCGACGACCCGGGACAACAGGGCCGTCACCGCCATGGCCCGCGTCCTCCTGCACCCCCACATCCCGAACATCCAGACGAGCTGGGTGAAGCTGGGCACGGAGGGCGCCGCGGAGATGCTGCGCTCGGGGGCGAACGACCTGGGCGGCACGCTGATGGAGGAGACCATCTCCCGTATGGCGGGCTCCAGTTACGGCTCGTACCGCTCCGTCAAGGACCTCATCACGATCGCGGAGGAAGCGGGCCGCCCGGCGAAGCCGCGCACGACGCTGTACGGGGAGGTCCCCCAGGAGCGGCAGCGCGCGGCGACGGCCTCGGACGGCCACCTGCCGGAACTGCTGCCGGTGCTGGGGGACTGAGCGAGACTGCGCGGGACTGCGCGGCTCTGTGCGAGGCCAGGGTGGGTGAGCCCATGGGCCCACCCACCCTGGTCCGTCAGTGACCGATGAGGTCCTGCCCCAACTGGGCGTTCTTCTCCGGGACATGGACGGCGGCGGCGCCGAACGACGTGATGCCGCTCGTGGTGAGCCCGCCGGTGGCCCCGCGCAGCACCCAGGCGGCGCCGGAGTCGGTGTACGTGCCGTCCTCCAGTGGAGCGGTGGCGGTCAGGTCGGCCTTGCCGTCGCCGTTCAGGTCGGACAGGAGGACCTTCTGGCCGAAGCCGTCGCCCGTCTCCGAGGCGCCGGGCACGGCCGTCGTGGACTGGTTGAAGGCCTGCGAGCCCGTGCCGGACAGGCCACCGCGGCCGCCCTTGAGCAGGACGACGCTGCCGGCGTCCTTGATGCTGCCGATGGCCTCGCCGGGCACGCCGACGGCGATGTCCGCGTAGCCGTCGCCGTTCACGTCACCGGCGGAGAGGTCGGTGCCGAACATGTCGCCGCTCTCGCCGACCCCGGGCACGCCGGCCGTGTCCTGCGTGATGGTCTTCGTGCGGGTCGTCGAGGGTCCGTCCGCGGTCCCGTACATGACGAGGACGGTGCCCTTCTCGTACGGGATGTCCTCGTAGTTGTCGCCGATGTCGTGGACGACGAGGTCGCCGTACCCGTCGCCGTCGACGTCACCGACGGCGCCGCGGAACGACGACGTCAGCGACTTCGCGGTGTGGCTGACACCGGACTTGCCGCCCTTCCAGAACTTGCTGGCGTACGCGGACTCCTCGAAGCCGTGGCTCGTGACGATATCGTCGGCCCCGTCCCCGGTCATGTCGCCGACGACGATGTCGGAGGGGCCGAAGGTCTGGCTGGTGGCGATGGTGTCCTGGCTCGCCGGCTTGCCGCTCGCGCGGTCGAAGGGGCCGTAGGAGAGGGTCATCCCGGCGGTGTCGTCGTCCGGGTCGTCGCTGCGCGGGTAGTCGTCGGTGACGAGGTCGCGGTGCCCGTCGCCGTTGAAGTCGCCGACGGCGAACATCCCGGTCGACGTGGGCAGCGCGACACTGCCCTGCCCGCTCAGCCCGGCGGCCGAACCCCACAGCACGACGCTCGGCGCGCCGCCGAGCCCGGCGACGACGAGGTCGGTGTACGAGTCCCCGTCGAGGTCGCCGCTGGTGACGCGCTCCCCGAAGTAGCCGCCCTCCTCGGCGGCCCCGGGAATCCCGGTGGTGGAGCGGCTGAAGACCTTGGCGTGCGCGATGTCCGGCCCGTTCTTCCCGCCGTAGACCACGGAGACGGCCCCGGCGGTCTCTTTCCCGGACACGGTCGCGCCCGGCGCCCCGAGCACGAGGTCCTGGTACCCGTCGTGGTTGAAGTCCGTGGCGGGGACGTGAGGCGGAACGGGTGTGGCGGCGGCGGCGGCGGCGGTGCCGGCGGCGGACGCGAGTCCGAGCGGCACGGCGAGCGCGGTGACGGCGAGGGCTGTGACAAGTGTGCGGCGCACTGTTCCCATCCTTCTTGGTGTCCTGTGGGGGTGTTCCTGGTTACGTGAAGAAAGACGGGCCACCCGAGGGAAACGTTGTACGCGCCCCCGGAGTACGCACGTCCCAAGCCTGTAACAGCGCATGAAGCGGCCCTCGTTCGGGACGTGCGGCACACTGAGGGGCAGGGATCTGGCGGTGACGGGGAGGGGTGTGCGCCGTGGGCGCTTCAGGGCCGTCGATGCAGGAGCTGATTCGTCGGCGCAGGCGCGCGGGATTCGTGGGCCGACGTGACGAACTCTCCGCGTTCCGGGGCAACTTCGAGATACCGGTGGACGACGAGCGGCATCGGTTCCTGTTCCATATCCACGGAAACGCCGGGGTCGGCAAGACCTTCCTGGTGCGGGAACTCGAGCAGGTGGCGCGCGAGCGCGGCGCGCTGACGGCGTACGTCGACGAGGCGGTGGGCAGCGTTCCGGAGGCTCTGGCGGCGCTCGGCTCCCAGTTCGCCGCGCAGGGGCATCGCCTCAAGGACCTCGACCGGCGGCTCGCCGCACACCGGGAGCGCCGTCACGAGGCCGAGTCGGCGTCCGCCGCGGCCCTGGTTCCGGAGCAGCCCGAGCCCGCCTCGCCCTCGGCGGGCAGCATGGCAGTGGCACGGGCGGGCCTGGTGGGTCTCGGACTCGTGCCGGGCGTCGGAGCGTTCGCCGGGGCCGTGGACCCCGCCCCGCTCGCACGTGGAGCCGACCGGCTGAAGGCGGGCCTCAGCGCTCGGCTGGGCAGCCAGGAGGACGCGCAACTGGTCCTGGCGCCGGAGAAGTCCCTGACCCCGGTCCTGCTCACCGAGCTGGCACACATCGCCGCTTGCGTGCCGTGGGTCGTGCTGTTCTTCGACACGTACGAGCGGACCGGGCCGTTCCTGGACGGGTGGCTGCGGGATGTGATGACGACGGAGCGGTACGGGACGCTTCCCGCGAACGTCGTGGTGACCACCGCCGGCCAGCGTGACTTCGATGCGTCGCGATGGGGCGGCTACGCCGATTACGTGGGGAACATCCCGCTCGAACCCTTCACGGAGGCCGAGTCGCGGGGCCTGCTCGCGGACAGGGGAGTGGTCGCCGAGCCTGTCGTCGAAGAGGTGCTGCGGCTGACGGGCGGCCTCCCCGTCCTGGTCTCCACCCTTGCCGAGAGCCGGCCCGCCGACCCTGACGACGTCGGCGACCCGAGCCCCACGGCCGTCGAGCGGTTCCTGAAGTGGGAACAGGACGAAGTGCGGCGCGCCGTCGCCCTCGCCTGTGCTCTTCCGCGCCGCCTCGACGCGGACGTCTTCCGGGCCGCCGTGGGGAGCCCGGACGACGACGCCGCGACGCTGTACGGATGGCTGCGCGGGCTCGCGTTCGTCAGCGACCGGGGCGACCGGGTCCAGTACCACGGGGTGGTGCGCTCGCAGATGCTGCGGCTGCAGCGCCATCAGTCGCCGCGGGACTGGGCGGACCGGCAGACGCGGCTCGCGGAGACGTTCGGCGCATGGCGGGCGGAGGCGGAGGCGGGACTGTCCGGGTCCGACCCGTGGTCGGCGAGGGGCTGGCGCGAGCTGCGCCTCGCCCAGTCGTACCACCTGCTGTGCGCGGGCCCCCGCGCCGCGCTGCCCGGCGTCCTGCGGGAGGTCGTCGACGCGATCGACGAGGGGGAGTCCGTCGGACGGGCCTGGGCGCAGATGATCGCGGAGGCGGGGGACGACGCGGGCGCGGACACCGTGGCCGAGTGGGGGCGTGACCTGCTCGGCGCCCTGGAAGCGGGAGGGACCGTCGCGGCCCTGGGGCTGCTCCTCGACCGGGCGGCGCAGGACCCCCGGACAAGGGCGCTCATCCGGACGGTACGGGGCCGGGACCTGCGCCACGAGAGGCAGCTCGAGCGCGCGGTGGCCGAGTACGACCGCGCCATCGAGCTGGACGCCGAGCAGGCGAGGGCGTACTACGGGCGCGGTTACACCCGACTCATGCAGGGCCGCATCTTTTTCGCGGACGGCCTCGTCGATCTGGACCGGGCGGTGGAACTCGAGCCGGGTGACGTCGACTTCCTGATCGGACGGGCGGAGGCGCACTGGCTCCTGGACCACCTCCAAGAGGCGCTGGCGGACGCCGACCGCGCCCTGGAACTCGGCTCGGACGGGTGCGAGGCCTTGGTGATCAAGGGGCTTTCGCTGTACGAGCTGGGGCGCGGCGACGAGGCCCTCGACGCGCTCAACCGGGCCATCGCCATGGATCCGACCGACTCGCGGGCGCTGATCTACCGGGCCAAGGTGTGGAGGGACCGGGGCGACGGCACGCGGCACTGGGAGGACCTGGACCGAGCGCTGAGCGCGGGCCCGGACGACACCTGGGTGGCTCTCGAGCGCGGCGAATACCTGCGCATCGCCGGCCGCTACCCGGAAGCTCTCGCGGAGTTCGACCGGGCCCTGAGCATCGACGACGCGTATGCCGCCGCCTATGCGAGCCGGGGCGTGACCCATCACGCGACGGACCACGACGAACTGGCCCTGCGCGACCTGGACCGGGCGATCGAACTCAGCCCGGACTACGGGTGGGCGCTGGTGCAGCGGGCCGGGGTGAGGAACGCGCGCGACGAGACGGCGCAGGCCCTGGCGGATCTCGACCGCGCGGTGGAGAGCCAGCCGGACAACGCCTGGTACCGCAGGGAAAGGGCGGAGGCCCTTCGCGAGGAGGGCCGGTACGAGGAGGCCCTGGCCGACTTCGACGTGGCTCTCGGCCTGGACGGTACGGACGAGGTCACGCATGCCCGCCGGGGAGTGACCCTCAGGAGCCTCGACCGCGCCGCGGAGGCGCTTACGGCTCTCGACCGGGCCGTCGAACTCGACCCCGACTACGTATGGGCACTGGTCCAACGGGCGAAGACGTCGTATCGCCTGGACGCACCGGACCGCGCGATGGCAGACCTGGACCGCGCGAAGGAACTGGGGCCGGATCTGGCCTGGGTGGCCGTCGAGCGCGGCGAGGTCCTGCGCCTGACCCGGCGGTACGCGGAGGCTCTCGCCGAATTCGACCGGGCGATCGGACTGGACGCGGAGTACGTGCAGGCCCACGCGTGCCGAGGCGTGATCCTCTACCGGCTCGACCGTGACGACGAGGCGCTGGCCGCGCTGAGCAGGTCGCTGGAGCTGGACCCGGACTACGCCTGGGGGCGGGCGCAGAGAGCCGAGGTGAACCGGTATCTGCGTGACTTCCCCCAGGCCCTCGCGGACGCCGATCGGGCAGTCGAGCTCGCCCCGTCGTCCGCCGAGTATCTCGAGATTCGCATCAGCGTGTCCCTGGCCGTGGGCCGCCTGGACCAGGCCTGGGAGGATCTCGCCCGGCACGTGGAGCTGGGCGGAGACCAGGGGCATAACCATCTCGCTCGCGCCGTGATCCATCTGTACCAGGGGCATGCGGAGCAGACCCTGGCGGAGCTGGGGCAGCGGGGAGCGGCCGGCGACGGGACGGACGGCCCCGCACTTCAGGTCGAGGTCTACGCGCTGCGCCTGCTCGGGAACCTGGCCGCGGCACGGCAAGTGGCGACGCGGCTGCGCACACAGGACGTCGTGGCCGGGAGCATAGAACTCGCCCTCACCGCCGGCGTCGGTGACGTGCACGCGGCGGAAGCGTTGTGGCGGGACGCCGAGCAGCTTGCGGCGGTCCCGGAACTCTCCACCCGCGTGAAGGATCAGAACCTTCTGCTGCTCAGTTCCGCGGCTCTCGCCGACTGGCCCGCCCTGGACAGCCGTCTCGCCGAGCTGTTGGCCTCCGGAGCGGCCTGGGACGATCTCACCGAGATCGCACTCGCCCTGACGGAGCTCCTCAACAGCCAAGGCGCGGACCGCACCCGCCTCGCCCCCCGTCTGGCGCGGGTCGTGGCAGCAAGGGACGCCGTTCAGGAACGGTACGCGGCGTAGGCGACGAATCCCCGCCAGAAGCTGTCGGAGAAGGCCGGTCGAGGGCCTCGCCGGTTCTTGGAGTCACGGACGTGGATGGCCTGGACGATGTCAGCCGACCGGCAGCCCGAGTGCAGGTACTACGGGCGGACGTCAAGCATCGGCTTGTACACGGCGGCCTGGCCCGGCGACATCGCGGCGAGCGTCGCCGCACACCGCACACCGCACGTCGGACGGCGGTCGAGCGGCGGCGCGCCGCAGGTCCCCGGGCCGCGCCTCGGGACATCGTCCGGTTTGCGGAAGAAAAGCGGGTGAATTGGTCTCAAGGGCGACTTCGCCTGTGCCACTTCGGCTCTCAACCGGGTACGCCCCGTCGATTACAGTGCTGCGCAGCCGTCGCACGCGTAACGAGACCCGGAGGGGAGCTCCCCGTGGCAGCCCCACTGACCCCCAAGCAGGGGGGACCCTCATCGGCCGTATGGGGCCGCGCCGAGCAGCAGGATTTCCGCAGCCGGGTCCGCGGCACGCTCATCGGGGCCGCGCTCGGCGATGCCCTCGGGGCGCCGCTGGCCGGGCTCTCCCTCGAGGAGGTCAGGGCCGCGCACGGTCCGCAGGGACTCACCGACCTCGCTCCCGCTTACGGGCGCCGCGGCGCCGTCACCGCCGCCACGCAGCAGGCGCTCTTCACCGTGGACGGCCTGATAAGGGCGCAGGTGCGGCGCGACACGGGCGCCTGGCATCCGCCGACCGACGTGCACCGCGCCTACCTCCGCTGGGCCGCGACCCAGCGCGACTGGGGCCCGGACGAGCGCCGCAAGGAGGACGGCTGGCTGGCCCGCGAGGAGTGGCTGTACTCGCGCCGCGGCGCCTCCCGCGACTGCCTCCTCGGACTCGGCAACGACGTCATGGGGACCCTGGAGAAGCCGAAGAACCCGGGCGCCGCCGGATCCGCGCCGGCCGCCCGTTCGGCCCCGTTCGGCCTGCTCGTCGGCTGGGAGCCGCAGCTCGTCTTCCAGCTCGCCGCCGAGTGCGCGGTCCAGACGCACGGCGCGCCCGCCGCCTACCTCTCCGCGGGGGTGTACGCGGTCCTGGTGCACGGACTCGCGCGCGGCGAGAGCCTGGACGGCGCCGTGCAGCGCGCCCTCGTCCTGCTGGCCGCGCGGCCGGGGCACCAGCCGGTCACGGACGCGCTCAAGCACGCGCTCGGCGCGGTCCGCCAGGGCATGCCGTCGGCCGCCCGCGTCGACGAACTCGTGGGAGACGGGCTCGCGGAGGGCGTGCTCGCCGTGGCGGTGTACTGCACCCTGGTGGGCGACGACATACGGCACGGCCTGTGTCTCGCGGTGAACCACGGCGGCCCGTCCGAGGCGACGGGCGCGCTGTGCGGGGGCCTGCTCGGCGCCCTGCACGGCGAGACCGCGCTGCCGCCGGGCTGGGTGACCGAGCTGGAGGGCCGCCCCACCGTCCTGGAGCTCGCCGACGACTTCGCGATGGAGATGACGCAGGGGCCAGCCCTGCACAGCCCCGCGGCATCCTCGCCGGGGTGGCTGGCCCGCTACCCGAGGGCGTGAACGCCGAAGCGCCGGACCGGCTGTGATCAGCCCGCCCGGCGCCCGGTGAGGAACAGCCGTTACGAGAGCCGGCCGGGCGGCTGCGAGCCCACCGCCCCGTCCTGCGGCTCCGCCGGCGCCGGAACGGCCGCCGCTGCGGCGGACCCGTCGTTGTCCGTGTTGATGCGCTCGATGAGCGCGTCCCGCTCCGGAGTGTCCTCCGGCTTCACGTAGCCGATGAGGATGTACAGCACGAGCGAGACGGCCAGCGGGATCGACACCTGGTACTCGAGCGGTACGCCGCCCTCGACGTTCCAGTTGATCGGGTAGTTGACCAGCCAGAAGGCGAACAGACCCGCGGCCCAGCTGGTGAGCGCCGCCGTGGGACCGGACTTGCGGAAGGTGCGCAGCAGACCCAGCATCATCGGGATCGCGATCGGGCCCATCAGACCGGCGACCCACTTGATGACGACGGTGATGATGTCCTTGAACGTGGGCGAGTTGACCTGGGTGGCGACCGCCATCGAAAGCCCCAGGAAGACCACCGTCGTCAGGCGCGCGGCGATCAGCCCCTTGTGCTCGTTCCACTGCCGCGCCTTCTTCGAGAACGCGGGCGCCACGTCACGGGTGAAGACGGCGGCGATGGCGTTCGCGTCCGACGAGCACATGGCCATGGTGTGCGAGAAGAAGCCGACGATGACCAGGCCGAGGAGACCGTGCGGCAGGAGCTGTTCGGTCATCAGGCCGTAACTGTCCGAACCGTCCGGCTTCTGCGCGTGCACCAGGAGCGGCGACACCCACATGGGGAAGAAGAGGACGACCGGCCAGACCAGCCAGAGCACGGCGGACAGGCGGGCCGAGCGCGTGGCCTCGCGGGCGCTGCCGGTGGCCATGTAGCGCTGGGCCTGGTTCAGCATGCCGCCGTTGTACTCGAAGAGCTTGATGAAGAGGAACGCGAGCAGGAAGATCGTGCCGTACGGGCCGACGAGCGGCTTGCCGTGGCCCTGGAGCGCGGGCTCGTCCCAGACGCCGAAGAAGCCGCCGTGCGGGCCGAGTTTGCCGACGACCGCCACGAACATGGCGATTCCGGCGATCAGCTGGATGATGAACTGGCCGAGCTCGGTGAGGGCGTCGGCCCACAGCCCGCCGATGGTGCAGTAGACGGCGGTGATCGCGCCGGTGATGAGAATGCCCTGGTTGAGGGAGACGCCGGTGAAGACGGACAGCAGGGTCGCGATCGCGGCCCACTTCGCGCCGACGTCGACGATCTTCAGGAGCATGCCCGACCAGGCCAGCGCCTGCTGCGTCTTGAGGTTGTAGCGGTTCTTGAGGTATTCGAGCGGCGACGCCACATGCAGGCGTGACCGCAGCCGGTTGATGCGCGGCGCGAACAGCTTCGAGCCGATCGCGATGCCGAGCGCGATGGGGAACGACCAGGTGACGAAGGACGTCACGCCGTAGGTGTACGCGATGCCGGCGTAGCCGGTGAACATGACGGCGCTGTAGCCCGACATGTGGTGCGAGATGCCGGACAGCCACCAGGGCATCTTGCCGCCGGCGGTGAAGAAGTCGGAGACGTTGTCCACGCGTTTGTGGGACCAGACGCCGATCGCGATCATCACGCCGAAATAGCCGATGAGCACGGCCCAGTCGAGACTGTTCATTGAGCCCCCTCCAGGGGTCTGGTCCTACTTATGAACGCCGTTCATGGTGTGGGGAGCCGAAGGGCCAGGACAACGCACCGGAGAGTCAAGGGACAGTAAAATCGTTCTACTTATTGACCTGCGTTCAGGTCCATGAATCGAGATGGGGGCAAAAAGGACCGCACGGCAGTGGGTGCCGTGCGGTCGGGAGGCGTTGCCTGTCCGGGCTGCCCGTCAGGGCTGCTCGTTCGCAACTACCGCATCAGCTCACCCGCGTTGACCAGAAGCGACTGTCCGGTGATGGCCCGCGCCCGGTCGGACGCGAGGAACACGGCGGCGTCCGCCACGTCCCCGTCCGTGGCCAGTTCGGGCAGCGCCATCCGCTCGGTGAGCCGCCCGAGGACCTCGTCCTGCGGTACGCCCTCGGTGTGCGCGGTGAACTGGACGTACGCCTCGACCGGCGGCCCCCACATCCAGCCGGGCAGCACGGTGTTGACCCGGATGCGGTGCGGGCCGAGCTCGCGGGCCATGGAGTACATCGCGGAGGTCAGCGCGCCCTTCGAGGCCGCGTACGCCGCCTGCCACACCTGGGAGGGCGCGGCCACGGCCGACTGCGTGCCGATGGCGACGACGGAACCGCCCCGCTCCTTCAGTGCGGGCAGGCAGGCCCGCGTCATGCGCAGCGTGCCGAGCAGGTTCACGTCGATGACCTGCTGCCACGTCGCGAAGTCCGCGTCCTCAAGGCCTCCGAAGTAGCTGTCCCAGGCGGCGACATGGACCACGGCGTCGACCGAGCCGAACCGCTCGCGCGCGAGCCCTGCCAGCGCCTCGCACTGGCCCTCGTCGGTGATGTCCGTCGCCGCGTACGCGGTGTGCGTACCGGCCGGGTCGATCTCCGCGGCCGACTTGGCGAGGTTCGCCTCCGTGCGCGCGCCGAGCACGGCGTTGCCGCCGTCGCGCACCACGGCCGCGGCGACCTGGTGGCCGAGCCCGGCCCCGACCCCCGACACGACCACTGTCTTTCCGTTCAGGAGCATCCGGTCGCCTCCCGGCTATGGCAGTTCTTCTGACGGGGCGTCAGAGTAGGCCCGTCCGGTGGAGGAAGGAAGGGGAGCGTCGTGAGCGAGGACACGAGGAGCGAGGTGTACGCGGAGCTGGCATCGGTCGGCCCGTACGGGGTGCGCCCCGGGCACGCCCTGATCACCATGGTCGAGCCGCACCCGGGCCATGAGTACGCGTACAACCGCTGGTACGAGGACGACCACTACTACGCCGGCGCGATGGCCATGCCCTGGATGTACTCGGGGCGCCGCTGGGTGGCCACGCGCGAACTCCAGCTGCTGCGCTACCCGGAGAAGTCGGCGGTCGCGCAGCCGGTCACCGCGGGCTGCTACATCTCCACGTACTGGATCACCGACGGCCGCTACGACGACCACATGAAGTGGACCGTCGGCATCAACAAGCGGCTCAACCGGGACGGGCGCGTCTATCAGGACCGCACACACGTCTTCACCGCGTTCCAGGACCACGCGGCGACCGTGTACCGCGACGGGGCGGCCGGACCGCGCGACTACCACGCACTCGACCACCCTTACCGGGGTCTGGTGGTGGAGGTCATCGACACCGAAGGGCCCCAGCAGCGCGAGGAGTTGCTGGAGTGGCTGCGCTCCCGCCACCTGCCGAAGCGGATCGCGGGCTCACCGGCGGCGATGGTCACGGTCTTCCGCCCGACGCCGCTGCCGGGGGACCGGATGTCGTACGTGAAGCAGGTCGAGGGCGTCGACACCCGTCTGACGCTCCTGTGGTTCCTGGAGGCGGACCCGGCGGACTGCTGGGAGGACCACTTCACGGGGCTGGACGCGGCGGTTCACGAGTCGGGCCTCGGCCACGTCGAGCTGGTGGCGCCGTTCATCCCGACGATCCCCGGCACGGACACGTACGTGGACCGGTTGCGGTAGGCGAATGGCCCATGAAAGAGGCCGAGCCCTCTCGGCTAGGACGGCGGGCCAGTCGAGAGGGCTCTGTCAGTGGTGCGGTGTTGCTGTGCAGTGATGAGGCTCCGCTCCGATCCCTCAGTCGGCGTCGAAGGTTCCCTGGCCGACCTCGGCCACGAAGGAGTTCCATGATTCGGGGGCGAAGCCGATCGAAGGCCCCTCGGGGGCCTTCGAGTCCCGCACTGCGATCGCGTGCAGGAGAGGGGACTTGACCTCGACGCACGCGCCGTTCCCCGTCGAATAGGAGGACTTGGTCCAGGAATTCGTGCCGCCCTGCTGAATTGCCATTTTTGCTCCGGTTTAGCCAGTGGTCGAATGTGCTGCCACCGCTCCTGTGAAGCGGATTGCGCCAACGTGGTGCTTGATGGCGTGATCGACGCTACTCGCCAACATCGGTGCGCGAAGAGGCCATTCACTCGACCGGATGGCATATTCCATGAGGGTCTTCCGCCCCGCCGCGGCGAAGGTGTACCGTGCGGCACTCTTCTCGCGCGGGGCGGATTCTGTCCCTCTGGACCGCCTTTGGGTCTTCCCTAGACCGCTTCCTGGAGCGCGTAATCCTGGGCGATCTTCGCGATGAACTGTCGGGATTGCTCCACATTCAGCGCCTGTGCCCGCAGATGCTCGTACATCACGCTGTACTTCTGCACATCGTTGGCCTTTTCCAGATAGAGATCACTGGTGACGCCCTCGATGTAGACGACGCTCGAATCCGCGGCGTCCGGGAACTCCAGAATCGCGTACTGGCCGTTCAGGCCCGGGTGCGCGCCCATGTCGAACGGAATGACCTGCACGGTCACATGGGGCAGCTGCGACTGCTCGACCAGGTGCTCCAACTGCTCGCGCATGACGGCCCGGCTGCCGACGACGCGGCGCAGCGCCGACTCGTCGAGGACGGTCCACAACCGCAGCGGGTTGTCCGGGGCCGCGATGCGCTCCTGGCGGCGGACGCGGACCTGGACGCGCTTGTCGATGTCGGTCGGCGTGGTCTCCGGGAGCGCGCCGGTGATCAGCGTCTCCGCATACGCCCGGGTCTGCAGCAGACCGGGCACGACCTGCGGATCGTAGACGCGCAGGCTCGCCGCGTCCGTCTCCAGACCGATGTAGACGCTGTACGGGATGTCACCGAAGGAGTGCCACCAGCCCTGCTGACGGGAGTCCTTGGCCATTTGCATGAGCGAGTCGACGATGCGGTGGTCCTCGACCTCGTAGACCCCGCACAGGTCGCGGACGTCGCGCTGGCTGATGCTGCGCCGCCCGTTCTCGAGTCTGCTGATCTTCGACTGCGAGACCAGGAGCCGCTCGGCCACCTCTTCGGCGGTCATGCCTTTGAGCTCGCGGAGCCGGCGCAGCTCCTGGCCCAACCGGCGCCGCCTGACGGTGGGATTGACGTTGGACGCCACGGGACGTGCACCTCCGGCTGCGTGCCTCTGTGATTCTTTGCGTATCTTGCGAATCTGCTGCTCAGCAGATTGCCACCCTGGGCTTCATACCGCTGGGAAACGGCGGATATGCGCAGCGGACACGACAGTTGGGCACGTGGCCGGACATGCGGCCGTGGCGGGACGTGTGGCAGTGGCCGGACATGCGGCCGCGCGGGGTGCCGGCCCGTGTCGTCGTCCCGACGTCCGGATCCGGCACCCCGCGCGGCTCAGCGGCTCCCGGACCGGTCTTTGGGGACTGCGGTGCGGCGCTGTTGCGGTGCGGGCTGTTCAGTTGGTGCGGTGCTGATACTCGCGGTCCTGCCGAGTTCTCGCTCAGTGCGCCACGGCACGGGCCATCGACCCGTGATGCGGCTGCATCGGAACCCTGCCGGGCTCCGGCGCTCCCCTGCCCGGCGGGGCCGGGCTGCGGCGTGGCTGAGCGGCCACACCGTTCTGGACGTCCATCACGGCGTGCGCCACGAGGCCGCCCATGGGGTCGTGCCTGATCAGGTCCCGCAGCCGGGAGCGGGACGATCGTCCCTCGTTCCCCGGATACAGATGCTTGCCGAGTCCGACCGCGTGGGCCAGTGCGGCGAGCGCCGCGGTCCGTGGGTCCGGCGGTACGCCGGTACGGATCGCGCTGTCCAGCCGGGCCCTGATCTCCCGGCTGATCTCCGTTTCCGTCGCTTGGTAGCGAGTCGTCGGAAGCACTCCGCACATCTGGCCCGCCACGGCATGGACCATGCCGCACCTTTCCAGATGCGAGAGATACGTCTGGCGCAGCCCCAGTCGGGGCCCGCCGATCCAGTGCACCGCGCGTACCGGGGTGCCGCGCCTTCGCAGCAACTCCAGTGCGCAGTCCAAAGTCGGATCTCCGGTCGGCCGTGGTGCCACCACGGCGATACGATCCCCGTCTGGGGCTATCCGTCCGGCCAGCGCCAGCTCTACTAGCTGTGCTCCGGCCAGACCTAGGTCGAGCGACTGCGGCTGCGCTGTGGTACCCGTGGCCGGGTCCAGAGCGAGCAGCAGAAGCTCCTCCGGAATTGTTCTGCGGCTCCTGCCCATCCATGCCTCCCCGCGTGGATGAATGACAGGGTGACCCCTCTCACATTGGTCTGTCGAGGGTGCGTGGGTGCTTTGTACGGGAACCAGTAGGTATGTCGTTCTCGTCTACCACCTGAGTGAAGCCCCCACACAGGACACTGGTACATGGTTCGGACAGCAGCGGCGTAGCGCGTGGCGCGTAGCGAGGAGGCATCGGTGGCGGGGACCCCCGACAGGTCGAAGCAGCAGGAGTCGTCGGGAGGACCGACCCCGGAGGAACGGGACCCGAGGCTCGCGATGGCGAGGCAGTCGCCGGAGCGGGTCGATCAGGCGACGGCGGTGTTCTCCGTACGGGATGTTCCGGCGGCGGGGACGGAATCCGGTTCGGCGGAGGATTCCGCGCCTGACCCGGACTCCGACTTGGGCGCGAACGCCTCCGGCGCGGAGGGCTCGGGCGCATCGGATTCCGGGGCGGACCCGGAGCCCGAGGCGGGTTCCGGGGACGGCACGGAGCCGGGTTCCGGCGACGAGCCGGGCGACGCACGCCTGCGTGCCGCGGTGGCGGCCTGGGTGGCGGGTCCGCGGGACGACTCCGCCGATGAGCCCGAGGCGGCCGGTGCGGGTGCCGCTGACGCGGCGGAGGACGGCGGGGACGCGGACGCCCCCGAGGCGGACGAGGCGGACGGGCCGGAGGCGGCAGACGACGCCGCTGAGGCCGACTCCGGTGACGACGAGGCGGACGCCGCTGAGGACTCGGCCGACGCCGAGGCCACGGACGCGCCCGAGGAGTCCGACGCGGACGCCGAGTCGGCCGACGCTGCCGAGGCAACCGTCGACGACGCCGAGCCTTCCGATGTCCCTGAGGCACCGGAACCTGAGGCACCGGAAGCCGAGGCGTCCGACGCCGACGCGGAGCCGGCCGATACAGCGAAGGCTGACGCCGAGCCGACCGACGACGCAGAGCCGACCGGCGAAGCGAAGCCGTCCGACGAGGCGAAGGCCGACGCCAAGCCGGCCGACGAGGCCAAGGCACCCGCCGACGCCAAGCCGTCCGACAAGGCGAAGCCGTCCGACGATGCCGGGCCCGCCGACGCGGAAGCCAGGCCCCCGGCCGTCGACCAGGCCACCGCCGTCTTCAAGGCCGTCAAGCCGCCCGTCGACCAGCCGACCCAGATGCTCAAGTCGCTCGGGTCCAGGCCCGCCGGTGCGGGCAAGGCCGAGTCCGATGCCGAGCGCACCAGCAAATTCGTACCGCTCAAGGGGTTCGACTCCGGGGCCCCGGCCAGGCCCGAGGCACAGCCCAAGGCGGAGCCCACCGCGCCGCCGGCGAAGCCCTACGTCGGCCCCGAGCGCACCACCCAGCAGCCGCTCCCGCCGCTGCCCCCGCTCGACCTCCTGGCCGAGCTCACGAACACGCCGCCGCCCGCGGAGACCCGGGTCCGTACGGTCGTGCGCAGGGTGAAGATCTGGACGCCGATCGTCCTGCTGCTCGCCGTCCTGTTTGCGGTCGTACAGACCGTACGGCCGCTGCCCGCGCCCACGCTGGCGCTGACCGCCAAGTCGACGTTCGCGTTCGACGGGGACAAGGTGTCGCTGCCCTGGCCCGCCGAGGGCCAGGGCTCGATGGACGTCAGCGGCATCGGCTCGATGGATCAGTTCGGCGAGCAGAAGCCCGTACCGATCGGGTCCGTGGCCAAGGCCATGACGGCGTACGTCGTGCTCAAGGACCACCCGCTGCAGCCGGGCAAGGACGGACCGTCCATCGACGTGGACGCGAAGGCGGAGAAGGAGGGCGGCTACGACTCCGAGGGCGAGTCGACGCTGAACACCGTCAAGGAGGGCGACAAGCTCAGCCAGAAGGACGCCCTGTCGGCCATCATGATTCCGTCCGCGAACAACATCGCGCGGCTCCTCGCCCGTTGGGACGCCGGTTCCGAGGAGGCGTTCGTCAAGAAGATGAACGCCGCCGCGAAGGACCTCGGCATGACCGGCACGACCTACACGGACCCGTCCGGGCTGAAGGAGACGACCGTCTCCACCGCTCGGGACCAGGTCAAGCTCGGCAACGAGCTGGTGAAGATCCAGGCCCTGATGGACATCACCAAGCTGCCGACGTGGAAGGACCCGTCGGGCAAGACGTGGCAGAACTACAACCGCCTCGTCCCGTACAACAACGCGGTCGGCGTGAAGACCGGTTCGACGACCAAGGCCGGCGGCAACCTGCTCTTCGCCGCGACGAAGGACGCCGGCGGCGAGACCGTGACGGTCGTCGGCGCGATCCTCGGCCAGCACCGGGCGCCGATCATCGACACCGTCAACGCGGTCAGCAAGACGGCGATGCTCGCGGCGCAGGACGCGGTGAAGGCGTCGACGATCCTGAAGAAGGGCGACGTCGTCGGGTACGTGGACGACGGGCTCGGCGGGCAGACCCCGGTCGTGGTGACGGAGAACGTCTCGGCGGTCGGCTGGGCGGGCCTGACCGTGAAGCTGGAGCTGGCGGACGGCGCCAAGGGTGCCGTCATCCCGCACACCGCGAAGGCCGGTACGCAGGTCGGCGAGCTGAAGGTCGGCGACGGTTCGGGTGGCGCGGTCACCGTCCCGGTCGCCCTCCAGAAGGACCTGACCGAACCCGGCTTCGGCGAGAAGCTCACCCGCGTCGGCTGACGTCTCGGTCGGTCTCACGCGAAAGCGCCCCCACGGCACCAGAACTCAAGCACAGCCGTGGGGGCGCTTCTCATTGCAGGCCCCCTCAGAAGGGACCCGCTCACTTCTCCTTCGGCGGCACGCACTTGGGTGCCGTCTTGCCGGACGGTCCCCCGTACTGGGAGCTGATCCGGACGTCGCCTGGCTCCTTCACCGTCAGGCGCGTGAACTCGCCCTCCTCGCGCAGGCACCCGTCGTCCGCCCACAGCCACGGCGAGTACGCGATCCGCACGATGACCGAGCCGGCCTCCGGCATCCGTACGACGAGGTGGGCGCCGTCGGAGCGGACCACCGAGCCGGGGGAGTCCACCAGCGGAACCGCGTTCTTCACGCGGTAGATGTGCCAGTTGGCGTCCTGCCACACCGATTCGAGATAGTCCGGCTCGCTGGACACCAGCTTGTGTTCCAGCTCCGCGGGGCCGTCCGGCTCGCCGTTGTAGACGACGACGAAGCCGACCGCCCACTCGGAGAGCCAGGCGTGGTACGACGCGGAGGAGAAGGCGCCCTCGGGTACGTCGGTGCCGCCGTGCCCCTCGTAGAAGAGCCGTCCGCGCTCGACGTCGGCCTGCCGGTTCCAGCCGCGCGCCATGTTGATGTAGGGCGCGAGGACGGCCGCCTCGCGGTGGTCGCGGGCGGGGACGACCTCGACGCGGGTGCGTTCGGCGCCGAGTTCCTTCAGCTTGGAGACGACGCCGTCCGTCTTGACGGCCCACTCGGGAATCTCGGTGTTGGCGACGACGTCGGCGATGGTCTTGCCGGACAGCCAGCCCAGGGAGAGCACGATGGCGACGATGCACATCACGCGCTGCCGGTGGGGCGGGAAGTACCGGCCGGGTCGGCCGTCGTAGCGGGGCCCGCGGTCCCGGTTCATCACGGCGGCGAGGATCAGCGCGGGCGCCACGATCTCCGTGAGCCGCTCCACGTTCGTGCCGATCGGGGTGGCGATCAGATAGGTGAGCACCACGCCGAGCGCGTACACGGCGGTGCCCAGGCGCGCCACGCGCCAGGCACGCGGCGCGCACAGCAGGACGACCGCGCACACGATGAGGGGTGGGAAGATCCGCCCGAACGGCATGGGCTGTTCCCCCTTGAACGGGAACAGCCAGGTCGTCACGCCCACGATGAGGACCGGAGGCAGGATCAGCGACAGGGCCTTGCCCCACTGCCGGTTCAGGAGCCACGCGGCGCCGGCCACGACGAGGAAGAGCCCGGCGACGGGGCTCGCCATCGTGGACAGCGCGGCGCACACCGTCGCGATGACGATGCGCCGGCCGTTCATGTGCGCGAGGACGGCGGCGAGCCCGAAGGCCACGCCCAGCATGAACGTCGAACGCCCCGACACGACCTGGCACCACAGCGAGAACCCGACCACGAGGGCCGGCCACAGTGGTCTTCGGAGGCCGGTGCGCTCGACGATCGACGCGGCCAGCCAGGTCGACGAGACGCCGGACAGGAGCGTGACGGGGACGACGCCGAACAACGCCATCAGGTAGGGCGAGATGAGGCTGTAGTTGGCGATGTGGAGGCCGCCGTACCAGAACAGGTTGTACGCGGAGCCGGGGTACATCTTGGCGAACTCGGCCCAGGCCACCTGCGCCGCGAGGTCGCCGCCGCCGGTGGCGAGGAACGCCAGCCACAGGACGTGCAGCGGCAGTATGCAGGCGGTGACGAGCAGGGCCGTCCGGTGCCGGTCGTGCCAGGGCTCGGGGATGTCCGGGGACCGGCGCGCGCGTGCGGCAGGGGGTGGAGACAGTTCGGCAGAGGCCACTGCGGCGTTCCGTTCCGGTCGGACGGGCAATTGTGTTCGGATAGACGCTAGCCGTGGCCCGAGAGTTGGTTGACGCGCCTCTGCTATTCACGGCAAATCTACGCAGGGCCGTCGGTCCGCGACGCGGCTACGCGCAGATGTCGTCAGGCGCGTGCGCCTGCCCCGAAGGGCCCGACAGCGGTCCGGCGATCCGGCTGCGGACGGTCTCCAGCTGCTTGAGGAGCGTGTCGAGCGTGCTCGTACGCGGGTCCTGGAAGTACGTCAGGACGGCCCGGTAGAACGCGTCGCGCAGCACGGGCGGCATCACGTCCGACGCGTCGAAGCACAGGGTGTCCGCGTCATCGGTCAGATGCGAGGCGACGGTCTTGCCGGTCGGGTCGTCCGGCTGGGGGTCGCTCGCGTCGGGGAAGAAGGGCCGCAGGTGCGGCTGCGTGGCCTGCGACCACGTCGTGCGGCCGCCCTCGCTGGTCAGGCGCGTGACGAGGTCCTGCGCCGCCTGGTTGTCGGTGAGTACGGCGGCCATGTCGCCCGACACCTCGTACGCGTTGTCGTACGCGGGCTGCCCGTGCAGGAACCGGGCGGCCGGCTCCACGCGCAGGGTGTGGTCGCCCATGGCGCCCGGGTAGAGGGAGCGGATGAAGGAGCCCTGGTGTTCGTGGGTGCAGCCCGGCAGTGAGCCGCCGAGGAGTCCGCGCTTGGTGGCCTTCGGGTCCTTCGGGTCGGGTGTGCCCTCGAACGACATGGTGAGGGAGTCCTCGACGGACTCCGGCGTCCGTGGGCCGAGGATCTCGGACCAGGTCGTGAAGGCCCGGCGCACGTCCGGGTTCTTGTACCAGTCGAGGCGGCCGGTGGCCCACTGCGTGTATGTGCCGGGGCCCGCCTGGTGGAGGAGGATGTCCTCGATCCAGTCGGTGCCGGGCCAGCCGGAGGTTGCGTCCGCGGCCAGGCCCACGCACCAGTTGGGTGCCTTTGCCCCGGTGCTGCGCTTGCTCCACATGATGCTCTTGAGGTTGACGCGCAGCGGCACCCAGTAGGTGCGGCGCCTGCCGTCGAGCGTGAGGGTGGGGAACCAGGGCGGGTAGCCGCGTTCGGCGGCTTTTGGGGACAGCGGCTTGAGTTTGCGGTCGGCCGCGTACTCGGTGAGCTCGCCGATGCTGTTGAGGATCGCGACATCGGGCGGGGCGCCGGCCTCCAACTGCGCTACGAGGGTTTCGCGCAGGGAGCGGGTGCCCTTGTAGACGTAGTGGTCACCGCTATGGTGCGACAGGCGGGCGAGGGCGGCCTCGAACGCCGCGCCCTCGTCGCCCGTCCACGGCCCGAGCACGACGACGGTCCGGTGCGTGTCGCCGCCCGCGCAGCCGCCGGTGAGCGCGGTGAGGGCGAGCAGGCAGGCGGCGAGCGCGAGCCGCAGCACCCTGCTCCGGCGCCTCATACGGCGGTCCCCGGGCGCCCCACGAGCAGATACTCGCGCCGGTAGGCGTGGAGGGTGGCGCCGATGACGACGGCGACGAGGAGGCCGGCGGGCGCCGCCCAGGGGGCCACTGCGTCGAGGGCGGCGAGCCGGCGGTTGTCCAGGACGTCGTCCATCGAGTCGGCGAGCGTGACGATGGCGCGGTGGTGGTGCGGGTCGAGCGGGTCGGTGCGGCGTTCCTCGAAGGCGACCTCCGTGGACGGCGAGGTCACCGCGTACAGGCGGCGGGCGATCGGCACGGTGTCCTCCTGGGCGGCGTACGCGTACAGCCCGTTGAGGGCGATCGCGGGCACGGCGAGCAGCGGCAGCGCGGCGGCGAGCAGCGGCGGGCTGGCCAGGATGCGGAAGCGGATCCGCAGGAAGCGCAGGGTGCGCCACAGGCCGGCGGTCAGGAGCACGAACGCGACGGCCGACACGGCGGCGGCGGTGACGGCGGCGGGGCCGAGCGTGGCGCGCGCCTCCAGGCGGTGGCGCAGGGCGCGTTCGAGATCCGAGATGCGGTCGACGACGGTCGTCGCCTCGCTGCCGGTGACGGGTGCGCAGCGGGGGTAGGGGGCGTAGCGGCCGGTGGCGGGTTCGTAGGGATCGTGGCGATCGGGCGAGCAGAGCATGCTCTGGGCGTAGGAGAGTCCGGCTCTGTACAGGGACCCGTCGGAGACGTTCGTCTGGGCCCAGGCGATCCAGCGCTCGTAGCCGTCGACGAGGCCGGAGACGACGTCGAGCTCCTGGCGCTCGGCCGCGGTCAGGGCGCCGCTGCGCGAGACCTGGCTGAGGTCCTGGGCGGCGCCGGTGATCCGGGAGCCGTAGCGGGGGCTGAGCCCGCTCAGTTCGACGGCGTCCCCGGCGCCGAGGCTCACCTCGGCCTCCCGCTGGGCGATCCGCAGCGAGATCCGCGCGTCGGCCAGGTCTCTGAGCGCGGGCGCGATGTGCGTGCGGATCGCGGCGGAGTCGTCGCGCAGGGACGTGACGGTGAAGCCGAGTCCGCAGAAGGCGACGGCGGCGAGGAGGGGGAGGGCGACGAGGCGGTCGTGGAGGTAGGCGCGGTTACGGGGCGGGGCCGCCGCGGGCTTCGTGGCCCGTGCGGGCGGGGCCCACACGTACCGCCACAGCACGCGTACGCCCTTGAGCGCGGCGCTCGCGAGGGGCCTGGCCCACTCGCCCGCCCGCCTCGGCGTGGGGGTCACCGGTCCGCCGCCGGTCGCCGCCCGGTGAGCCGCAGGCGGGTCGGCCAGGTCCTGTCGCGGCGGTGCGACAGTGCGAGCGGCCTGACCAAGTAGGCGCGGTCCAGGAGGCGTTCGGCGACTGCCTCGCCGTGCGGGCTGTCGGAGCGGGCGGCCTGCCGGGCGAGTGCCCGGTAGAACTGCGAGAGCTGACGCCTCAACGTGGCTTCCGTAGACGGGAATTCGAGCCGCCCGCCCGAGTCCCGCGCGTCTTTGTCACGCCGGTCCGCCGCTTCCGAGAGCCGCGCGAGCGCCTCCTTGTCCACCTTCCCGTGCGCCACGAGGCGCTGCGCTGCCTCCCACACCTCGGCCTTCATCCGTACGCGGGCCTGCTCGTCGGTGAGCCCGTGCTCGTTGAAGAGCCGGGCGAGCCGGGTGAGCGCGGTGCGCAGGCCGTCGGCCGCCGTCGCGTACTCGACGGCGATGCGCACGGTCGCGGTCCGCGCCCCCGTGCGGTGCCGCGAGTGCTGCGGCACCGCGTCGAGCGCCTCGATGGCGTAGGTGTCGGGGGTGGCGCCCCCGAGCGCGAGGCGGGCCCGTGCCGCGCCGAACGCCGCGCTGCCGAGCGAGGGGTTGCGCAGCCGTACGGCCTCGTAGAAGGTCAGCGCCTCGTGCCAGTGGCCGAGCCGCTCGGCGCAGTGGCCGAGGGCGAGCTTGGGCGCGTACTCGCCGGGGATCGCGCCGTAGACCTGGTCGAAGTAGTCGCGTGCGGACGCCACGTCGTCGTTGGCGAGGTCGAGGAGGCCGCGGTGCCAGTCGATGCGCCAGTCGTGCCTCGACCGTTCGCGCCCGA
Organism: Streptomyces sp. DS1-CR2; assembly: GCF_055760475.1. Lineage (NCBI taxonomy): Bacteria > Bacillati > Actinomycetota > Actinomycetes > Kitasatosporales > Streptomycetaceae > Streptomyces > Streptomyces sp. DS1-CR2. The sequence continues at coordinate 4,020,781 of NZ_CM147085.1, read as the reverse complement.
TGCCGTCGACGGCGCCGCGCAGCTCCTCGGCGGCGGCCTCCAGGTCCGGCCGTTCGCCCTCCGCGCGTTCGGCGCGTACGGCGACGCGCAGCCGGAGCCTGCACCGCAGGAGCCGTACCTCGGGGGAATCGCGCCAGTCCCCGGTGTGCTGGAGGAGCGCGGCGGGGTCGGCGTCGGCCAGGCGGCTGAGGCTGTCGTGGTGGGCGTCGTGCGGGTCGGGGCGCGGCACGGGCAGCCGGCCCGCGACATCGGCGGCGGACGGCGGCTCGTGCAGCGGGGCGGGCGGGGTGCCTCCGGTGGGGGTGGCCCAGCGTGGCAGGACCGGCGCGACGCCGAGCGCCCCGTCCAGGGCGTACGGCGACTGCAGGAACAGCGGCGACGGCTCGAACGTCTCCTGCCCGGTCCGCAGCGACCTCAACTCGCGGAACACTCCCCGCAGTTGATCCGCCATCTCGTCCGCGTCCGCGTACCGGTCGGCGGGTTCGGGGCGGGTGGCGCGGCGCAGGGCGCGCGCCAGCGAGACGAGGCCGAGGCCCTCCGGCGCCGGGGTGGTGGTCAGCGCGGCGGCCTGCGCCGTCACCGGATCGCCTTCGTGTATCCGGTCCAGGGCGCCGAGTTCGGCCGGCGAGTGGGGTCCGATGCCGAGTCCGCTCAGCGTGCGCAGCGTCTCGCCCAGGCTGAACAGGTCGTCGCGCGGCGTCGACGCGCCGGCCAGGGCGGGCGGGGCGAGGGGCACGTTCGGCGCACGGAAGCCCTCGGTGGTCAGGCCGGGCGCGCCCTCCTCGCGGATGGACCCCACGTCGATGACCTTGGTGGTGGCGCCGTCGTGCATCACGTTCTGCGGCTTCAGGTCGCCGTACACCTTCCGAGGTGCGGGCCGCGCGTGCAGATGGTCGAGCGCGGACAGGATGCGCAGCCCGTACGCGAGTACGAACTCGTGGAAGCGGGCGCCGCCGAACCGGTCCGGGTCGTGCCGGGCGAGCGCCCGGATCTCGTCGAGGTTGAGCCCGTCGACGTACGGCAGGACGAGGAACGGGCCGACGCGGGCGTGGCGGCCGTAGTTGAAGACGGGGATGATCCCGTCGTGGTGGAGGTCGGCGAACGCCTGCCGTTCGTCCTCCAACGAGCCGAGCCGTGAGGTGAGTTGTTCCGGCCGCAGGGTCTTCACGGCGACCTCGCGGTCGTCGACCTTCTTGTCGAGCGCGAGATACACGTCGCCCATGCCGCCGCGCCCGAGACGCCGTACGACCTGATACTGGCCGGCCAGTAACTCGCCCTGTTCCAGGGCGGATTCGCCGGGGCCCTCGGCCCGGCCCCGGTCGTCGCGCGGTCTGACCTCGGGGAGCGCCGTCGGATCGGGCCCCTCGTCGGGCAGCGTGACCCAGGCGTCCCGCGGCCCGTCCGGAGGCGGCATGACGAACAGCGGACCCGAGGACGCCGTCATCGGCCGCCCCTGAATTCTCCGGTTGCTCCCGCGTCCCCCTGCATGCTGCCTCAGGATAGAGGCGCGGCGTCCGGATGGCGCCCGTGTGTAGGCCTCCGGCCTGATCGTGAAATGGAGGCCCCGGCCAGTGACGACGAGTACTGGCGCGAGACGGTACGCCGCCCTCAACCCTGCCCTGATCCGCTCCAGCCTCGCCGTCGTGGAACGCCGGGCGGAGGCGCTGACCAAGTACTTCTACGCCCATCTGTTCCAGCACCACCCCGGCTTACGGGCCATGTTCCCGGAGCGGATGGAGGAACAGCGCGACCGCCTCTTCGCCGCCCTGACCACGGCGATCTCGAACCTCGAGGACACCGACGCGCTCGTCGACCATCTGCGTACGCTCGGCTTCGACCACCGCAAGTTCGGGGCCCGCGCCGAGCACTACCCGGCTGTCGGGGACAGCCTCATAGCGACCCTCAGGTTCTTCTCGGGCAGCGCCTGGACGCCGAAGACGGAGGCCGCCTGGCGCGCGGCCTACGAACTCATCTCCAAAATCATGATCGCCGGAGCGCAGTCCGTGCCGGAGTCGGAACCGGCCTGGTGGGACGCGGAGGTGCTCCGCCACGAGCGCCGCGCCGAGGACATCGCCGTCCTCACGGTCGGCCCCGGCCGGCCGTACCCCTTCATACCCGGGCAGTACGCGACGCTGACGGCCCCCGAGGCACCGCAGGTCTGGCGCCCGTACTCGATCGCGAACGCCCCGCGCGCCGACGGCACCCTCGACTTCCACATACGCCGCGTCGACGGGGGCCTCCTGAGCAGCGCCCTGGTCGACGAGGTCGCGCCGGGCGGGTCGGTCCGCCTCGGCCCGCCCCTGGGCACGACGACGCTCCCCGAAGCGCCGGAGGGGGAGCTGCTCTTCGTCGCCGGGGGGACGGGCTGGGCGCAGATCAAGGCGCTGATCGAGGAGTTCGCCGTCCGCCGCGGCTCCGCGACCGCCACGCTGCTCATCGGCGCCCGCACGGAAGACGACGTGTACGACCTCGGTGTCCTGGAACTCCTCGGCGGCGCGCGCCCGTGGCTGCGGCTGGTGGGCGCGCTGCCTCGGCGCGAGGGGCCCGACGCGGACGCAACGCTCCTGCGGGAGTTGACGCGATACGCCACCGCCCAGAGCCCGCGGCACGCGCCCGCCGAGTGGCCTCACGTCTACGTCAGCGGCCCCTCGGCCATGGTCGACGCGGTGGAGACCCAACTGGCCGTGCTGCACCGCGTACCGCCCGACCGCGTCCACCACGACCCGCTGGTCCGCCACGGCACGGGGGAGCGCCCGGAGACGGCGGCGGAGTGGTTCCTGATGAAGCGTGAGGTTCCTTGGATCAGGCCTCGTCCGTGACGGCCTCGTCCGTGCCGCCGGCCTCGTCCGTGACGGGACCGGCGGTCAGAGGCAGTGGACAGGGATGCGCTGGACCAGGTTGTTGGCGAAGCCGCCGCGGTTCCACGGCTGCGTGAGCGGCTGGGTGCGGCCGGTGGCGTCGGTGGCGCGGGCTCCGAGGACATGGGTGCCTGGCACGGCGGTCCACGGGGCCTGCCAGCGCAGCCAGGCCGCCGCCTGCCGGTGAGACGGGGCCCCGTCCAGCGCGGCCTCGCTCCACGTGGCGCCGTCGTCCGTGGTCACGTCGACCCTGGTCACGGGGCCGTGCCCGGACCAGGCGCGGCCTTCGAGGAGTACGGCCCCGGGGCGGACGACGCGGGCCCGCGACATGAAGTCGGGGAACCCGGGCGGGATCATCAGGGCGCGCGGCAGGATCTTGGTGACGGGCTCGCCGGGATCGTCGGCGTCCCACCGGAAGCGGTAGGCGACCGCCTGCTGGAACCCGTCGAACGGGGCGTCGACCAGCGTGATCCCGCGCAGCCACTTCACATGCGCCATGCCGTACCAGCCGGGGACGACGAGCCGCAGCGGGTAGCCGTGCTGCGGCGGCAGGGGCGCGCCGTTCATGTCGTACGCGACGAGTACGTCACCGCAGGCCACCGCGACGGGCAGGCTCCGCCGGTAGTCCTGCTCGACACCGCGCTCGACACCGTGGTCGGCGCCGGTGAAGACGGCCTCGACGGCGCCCTGGTCCACCCCGGCCTCGTCGAGGAGGACGCGCAGCGGCACTCCGGTCCAGTCCGCCGTGCCGACCGCCTCGACCAGCCAGGGCTGGCTTATCGGCCGGGGCGTGAGCAGGGCGCGGCCGTTGCCCGCGCACTCCAGCGTGACGCGGCGCGTGACGGCGGGCAGGGACCGCAGGGCCGCAAGGCCGAGGGTCAGCGGCGTCCTGACCAGGCCGTCGACCCTGAGCTGCCAGTCGTCGGCGCTTGCGGCCGGAATGTCGTAATGGACGAGGACGTAGTGCAGACCGGGCGGGGTGACGTCGTAGCGAAGGGCTTCCAGCGGGAGGCCGTGATTACGCGCGGCGAGCGCGAGTTCATCGGGGGTGATGCCTTCGCCCAGGGCGGCGAGCCGGCCGGGACGGCTGACGCCGCCGAGGCCGTCCGGCCCTTCCATGACGTGGTCCGGTTCGTCCATGACTCAGTCCGATCCCTCCATGTCTTCATGGTGCTCCGCGATTGCGGGGCCTGCCGGGCGGGCGGATCCTGGAAGTGTCAGCCGGCGCTCGATGAGGTGTGTCGGTGGCTGACGGGGGCCCGCACGCCGGCGCACAAACCGCTCACCGACGCCGCCGGGAGGCGGAAGGACGGGACGGGGGGACAGCGGTCCGCGGAGCGATGCGTCCCGTCGAGGAGCGCCATGAACGACACCGACACCGACACGGATACCGATACCGGCACTGGCACCATCGCCCCGGACGCCGCCACCACGGACCTCGTCGGTCTGATGCGAACTGAGCTGCGTGGCCCGGTGATTGCGCGGGGCGACCGCGAGTACGACGAAGCGCGCAAGATCTACAACGGGATGATCGACCGCCGGCCGGCCGCGATGGTGCGCTGCTCGGACGCGGCGGACGTCATGGCGGCGGTCGACTTCATCCGCGACCACGGACTGGAACTCGCCGTACGCGGCGGTGGCCACAGCGGCGGCGGCCTGTGCCTCGTCGACGACGCGATCACGATCGACCTGTCACCGATGCGCTGGGTGCGCGTCGACCCCGCGCAGAAGACGGCGTGGGTGGGCGGCGGCAGCCAACTCGGCGACCTGGACCACGCGGCGCACGCGTTCGGCCTGGCGGTACCCGCCGGAATCATGTCGACGACCGGCATCGCGGGCCTGACCCTCGGCGGCGGGCACGGCCACCTGACGCGCAAGTACGGCCTGACGATCGACAGCCTCCGCAGCGTGGACATGGTCCTCGCGGACGGCAGCTTCGTCACGGCGAGCGAGACCGAACACTCCGACCTTTTCTGGGCGTTGAGGGGCGGCGGCGGAAACTTCGGCATCGTCACCGCGTTCGAGTTCGAGCTCCATCCGGTGCACGCGGTGGGCGTCGCGCTGACGCTGTGGCCGGTCGAGAAGACCCGTGAAGTCCTGGAGTGGTACCGGGAGTTCCTGCCCCGGGCGCCCGAGGACCTGAACGGCTTCTTCGCCGCGCTGACCGTGCCGCCGGGACCACCGTTCCCCGAGGAGATCCACGGCCGGAAGATGTGCGGGGTGGTGTGGTGCTGGACGGGAGACCTGGGCAGTACGAACGAGGCGATCGCGGCGGCGGCGGAAGTGGGCCCGCCCGCCTTCCAGTTCACCGCACCGATGCCGTACCCGGCACTCCAGACGATGTTCGACGAGCTGCTCCCCAAGGGCCTGCAGTGGTACTGGCGCGGCGACTTCTTCGACCGCATCACGGACGAGGCGATCGACGTACACGCCAAGTTCGCCGCGAACCTCCCCACACCGCTGTCGACGATGCACCTCTATCCGGTGAACGCGGCCGCGTCCCGGGTCTCCGAGGACGCGACGGCCTGGGGCTACCGGGACGCGGTCTGGTCGGGCGTCATCGCAGGCATCGACCCGGACCCGGCGAACGCGGAGGCGGTCAAGCAGTGGGCGAGGGCGTACTGGCACGACCTGCACCCGTATTCGATGGGCGGTTCGTACGTGAACTTCATCGGCGAGGACGAGCACCAGGACCGCGTCCGGGCGACGTACCGCCACAACTACGACCGCCTGGCGGAGGTCAAGCGCAAGTACGACCCGAAGAACCTGTTCCACGCCAACCAGAACATCGAACCGGCGGCGTAGGAACTCGGGACCGCTCCCTCGGTGACGGCCTGCGTCACCGCCGTCCGGCCACCGTCGCGCCGCGCACGGCCATCGGGCAGGTCGAGTACGGCCTGGAACGCGCGGCTCGCCTCGTACGGGCGTCCGGCCGCCACGTAGGCGCTGGTGCGTGCCCCGTCCGGTGTCGTTGATGTCGGCGGTGGATCTCAGACATGCGAGGCCCGCTCCACGACCCGCCGCCGGTTCGCCTGTGCCTGTGCCTGTGCCGTGCATGTGAGACGCGACCCATAAGGCGCCCCTTTTTGGATGTCGTACGACATCTATCGTACGCTTCTCTTTAGATCACCCGCATCATCTATTGTGGGCGCTCCCCTCCTCTCATCCAAGGGCGCGTCCCCTTCACGGGAGACATTGCATGGCCACTCGCCTCGGCCCGGCCGCAGAAGCCGACCTGACCACCGCCTCCTCCTCGACCGCGCCACCGGTCCGGCTCTGGCTCCAGCCGGCCGTGATCGCCCTGATCCTCGTGGCGGCCTTCGTGGGCTGCTATGTCGGTCTGCAGCGCGACCCCCAGCCGCACCGGGTGCCGGTGGCTGTCGCCGGGCAGGAGCTCTCGGGCGAGATACGCCAGGTCCTCGGTGACAGCGTCGACGTCCGTCCTGTCGCCGACGCCGCCAAGGGGCGCGCTGAGCTGGAGCGCCGCGATGTCGTGGCCGCGCTCAGCGGCAGTGCGGACTCCGACCGGTTGCGCCTGGAGGTCGGCGGGGCCAACGGGCAGTCGACGACGACGGCCGTCAGGAGCCTGATCGGCGCCTATGCCCACGGGTCGAGCCAGCACCTGACCACGGTGGACGTCGTCCCGTTCGCCCGTTTCGACTCCCGTGGACTGGCCGGGTTCTACGTGGCGTTCGGCGTCACGCTGGCCGGCTTCGTCCTCGCCCAGAACGCCCTCGGGCTCGCGAACCATCTGCGCCTGCGCCACCGGTTCTGGCTGCTGTCCGGCGCCTCTGTGGCCATCGGCATCGTCGCCACCGTCATCGCCGGACCCATCCTCGGGGCGGTGCCCGCGCCGGTGATGCCGCTGGCGTTCGGCTTGACCCTGCTGGCCGCGGCAGCCGCGTTCACCACCAAGCTGCTGGGCACCTACCTCGGCCCGGTCGGCGTGCCGGTCGCCACCCTTTTGCTGCTCACGGTCGGCAACTCCACCAGCGGAGCCACCATCGGCCCGGACCTCCTGCCTTCCGCCGCTCGCGCCGTCTCCGCCCTGCTGCCGCCGGGCGCGGCCGTCCGCGCCGTGACGGACCTGAGCTACTTCCACGGCGCGCAGGCGGTGCAGCCATTGGCCACCCTCGCGCTGTGGGCGGTGATCGCCGCGGTCCTGGTGAGCCTGCGCCCCCATCTGAGGCGGCGGCGCACTCGGGTGACCACCTGACCCACGGTCAAGGTGAAGGCCGTGTCACGGACGTGCCACTGCGGGCCGGCGGGAGGCCAGGTCCGAGTTGTGCCGTCTCACCGGAGGCTGAGTAGCGCGCGCTCGTCACGCTCTGCGCGGAGAGTCCGGTGCCGGTGCCGGTGCCGGTGCCGGTACCGGGGCCGGGCACCGGGCTCCGCGGCTCACGTGCCGGGGGAGCGGAAGGTGACTTGCCGACGGGCGGCCTCGTCGATCTCGTCGAGGGTGAGGAGAGGGGTGGCCCGGGTGTGGAGGGCTCCGCTGGCCTTGACGGTGAGGCTGACGGCGGCCATGGATACCGGGTCGGGGAAGTCGACGATCAGCATGATGTCGTCCTCCCCGAAGGTGAAGTACATGGCCTCGACCTGCCCGCCGAGGTTGGTGACGACATGGTCGACGGCGGCACGCCGGCTACTCGCGCCTTCCTTGAGCAGCCCCTTGGTGCCCTCGGGCGTGTAGGTGGCCTGGATGAGGAACTTCGGCATAGGGATGCTTCCTGCCCATCGTTTGTCCGGTGTGCAATGGCCTTCCCGCTGTCACATCGGCCGCTACGCGCGGAACGGCTGGGTTCACTCGATAGAACCTGAACTTTTCCGCTGACAGCGGCATCATGAACTGCCCTGCGACACCCGCTTCCGCTTCAGGAGCGAGGCTGGGCGATCGCGTGCGTGACCAGTGGGTTCCCTACCGTGGGTAGAGCGGGTCGAACTCACCTCTGACCCCGGGTCCCCGTGAGTTCCCGTCCGTTCTGGCACGAGAATGGCACGGTCTGGGGACCGCGCCTTGACCGCTTGACCGCTTGACCGCTTGACAGTGGGCTGGGCGACGGCCGACCACCTGACGACCGATCTGGTCGCCGATGCCCTCACGGCCGCCTGCCGGCAGCGTCGCCCCCACCGGTCCGGTGATCTTCCACTCGGATCGAGGACGTCCTGGGCAGTACACCAGCCATCAATTCGCCGTACTCACCGATGAGTTGGGAGTGCGACTCTCGGTCGGCCGCACCGGTCGGTGCTGGGACTGTCAACGCACTCGCCGAGTCGTTCTTCGCCACCCTCGAACGGGAGCTGCTTCACACCGCCGCCCGGCCCAGCCGGCCGCCGCCCGCGCCGCGGTCTTCGCTTCATCGAGGGCCGGGACAACCCCACTTGGCTGCCCATACTCCATGCGGGTGGTGTGGCCTCTGGGGCATCACCGTCGAAGAGGTACGGCGCCAGGGGGATGTCATGGCTCGGGCCTGACCGCGGAAACGCTGACCTGCGGAAATGAGCAGACTTCTCCTCAAGATGCTGGGGAGGGTATGTGCCACTAACGTAATTCCTGTGAGAGTCGCAACCGGGGTACGCCCGGGCGGCAAGATTCCGGAACGACCGGAACCAATGAGCGGCGAGACGTGCTCCCGCTCGGACCTGTGACCTCTGCGAACCGCACCGTATGCGTTGCATGCGCTGTGGCCACCCGCCTTCGATCTTCGGTGGCGGAAGGAAAGGTAGAGACTCATGCGAGCACCTCATATCAAGCGTTCCCTCGCTGTAGCCGCCGCCGGTCTGATGCTGGGTGGTGGCGCCGCTGTTGGTGCCGCAGGCGCGGCTGCGGCCGCCCCTGCCCACGCGACCTCCGCGGCCAGCCACTCCTACGACCGGTGCGGCTGGCGGGATGACTGCTACGGCTACGGCTACGACAACGGGTACGGTTATGGCTACGGCTACGGCTACGGCTACGACAACGGGTATGGCTACGACAACGGCTACGGCGGCGTAACCATCGTCGTGGTGGGCGGCTACGGCGGCTACGGCGTCTTCTGAGCCAACTCGGGGAGAGGCGAACCAGTGCCACATCAGACAACGTTCGCCGCCAGTGGCTGACGCCCACTCAACTCCCTGCCCGCCGCCGTGATGTCGTCTTCGCGGCTCCGGATGGTCCGCGGTTGCGTCCAGGGAAGTGGTGTACGGGTTCGACCTGATCCGGGGGTTTGCTTGCTCCGGCATCGGGATGGTGCCCGCATAGTTGAACGGCCATGCGGAGTGCCGGTGAGGGGGTTCGCCCTCTCTGCCTCCGCGAGGCTGAGCATCAAGCGGCCCGGCTGGTCGGCAACCACCAGCCGGGCCGCTTGATGCTAGGCAGGAGTGAAGGTCAAACGCACGAACGTGCCGGACACTGTCTTGCGGTCGCTCCGGTCTACGTCGTTGCCGTCAGAGGCTGCCGTCATTCGACTCGTAGAGGGCCCGCATGACAGATGAGCGGAAAGTCGCACACGCGCACGGCAGGCGCGACGCCGATTCGCTGAGGTCGGCAGATCTACAGCGGGCTACTTACGTTGCCTCCGACCTGGGTTTCCTCATCGGTCCACTTGCGGTTGGCCATCGTCTCATCACGGAGGCGTGGGCATGTCGTAGAACGTGCACGGTCCGATCGGCTCCGTTGCGGGGCAAACGCCCTGCTGTACCGCGCCGGTCGACGTCAGCACGCTGACGTAGACCTCGTTGTCGCGCGTCGCCAGCGTGGCGTCGACAACGTTGGTCGGACCTCCCACAGCCTCCCAGTCGCCCACGGGATCCGGGTCGGTGGGCGGCGCCTCTCTGACCGTCAGGACGTACACCTGCCCGTCACACACCACCGAGATGTACTTGTCCGGATCCTGAACTGTCGAGTCGATGTCGAAGCAGCCCGTTGGCGGCGTTGGCGGCGTGGGCGGCTTCGGCTTCTTGCACTTGCCGAGGCTCCCCATGCCATATTTGTCGCACTTGGGGTCGTCGGCGGATACGACGCCCCTGTGGGAGGTCACGTTGTGCGTGGTGGCCGCGGCGGGAGTGACCAGTCCGATCGCCATCAGCAGCGCGACTGAGGTGAGCCCGCCAATCTTCTTGCGCTTGGCTCTCAGCAGGGGACCGAACGGTGTACCTGTCCTGTGCTCAGGACTCATGTGTGCTCCTTGTCTCAAGCGTTTCGTTTCGGATGACTCCTGCATCCGATGTGAGCTTGAACTGCACACACTGGATCACTTGGCATGTTCGGCAGTAACACGCCCATATATCAACAAGTTGGACCATGAGCCGATGGGCTCAGTGTTCACACGCGGTGTTCCTGCGTCCTTTGCCGGTCCTTCACCCGAGTTGCTGCCAATGCCGGTCTGCGGGTAGGTCCGGCTGCACGATGCGCGGCACGGCTGCGCCACGCTGCTGACGGCGGCCGGTGTCGCGCCGAGGGTCATCATGGAGATCCTCGGACACAGTCAGATCAGCATCACGATGGACGTCTATACCCACGTCGTCCACGACACCCAGCGGGAGGCGATCAGCCACATGGACCGCCTGCTCAAGCGCCGTCTGCCGGGGCCTGAGACACGACTGCCGTCAAATGATGCCGTCAAAAGGCCCCGGACCGTGATCGGTCCGGGGCCTTTTGCCTGGTGCCCCCGGCAGGATTCGAACCTGCGACACCCGCTTTAGGAGAGCGGTGCTCTATCCCCTGAGCTACGAAGGCGGGGATCTGTCGGAAAGCGTGTCCGGAAGTCTGCCGAGGTGGGCGGACTGCTCGGGCTTGCTTGGCGACAGGTCGTGGTGGCAGCCCGTGAGGGCGCAGCCACCGCGGTCAGTGTAGCGGGTGGTGCCTGATCCGAGGGCGGAGAGATGTGCGTACGGGCTCAGGCTGCGAGCGCGTGGGTGATCTTGGCTCGGGCGGCGGAGTGCTCAGCCAGGCGCAGCCGATGTGGATCAGCACGGACTCTCTTGTGGATCAGCAGGGACTCTCTTGTGGGGCGGCGGTGGCCGACGTGGGTGTCCGGCGGGATCTGCCTCAGGTGCTCGGTGCGGTCGGTCCCGGTTTCGCCGGCTCACGCCCACTGGCCGGCGAAACCGGCACCGTTGTCACGGATTCACGGATTCACGTATCCATCAGTGGCAGACCCGGCAGCACCTTCTCGATGGTGATGGGGAAGTCGCGCACGCGCACGCCGGTGGCGTTGAACACCGCGTTCGCGATCGACGCACCGGCCCCGCAGATGCCCAGCTCGCCGACGCCCTTCGCGCCCAGGGCATTGGCCTTGTCGTCGTACCCGTCAAGGACGACCGCGTCGACGTCGGGGACGTCGGCGTGCACCGGCACCAGGTATTGCGCGAAGTCCCGGTTGACGAAAGCGCCGGATCGCAGGTCGACCACGGCCTCCTCTTCGAGGGCCGCGCCGGCTCCCCAGATCATGCCGCCGATCAGCTGTGAGCGAGCCGTCTTCGCGTTGAGCACGCGGCCCACCGAGAACACGCCGAGCATCCGCCGCAGACGGATCTCGGCGGTGTCCGCGTCGACCCCCACTTCAGCGAAATGGGCCCCGTAGGTGCTGATCGAGTAGTCCGTGTAGTTCGGATCGTCGCCCATGAAGCGGGTACCGCCCTCCGCCTCGAACCCTTCCGGACGGTTGCGTGCGACGATTTCGCTCAGCGCCTCGGACGCCGCGCCGACCACCACGTTGCCGTCCGAGAACACGGCGTCTGCCGGGTCCAGGCCATGCAGGGGCGAGCGCGTGTCGCCGCGCGCCGCGGCCAGGAGCTGCTCGCGCAGGGCCATACACGCACCGTGCACCGCATTGCTCGAGCCGGCGGCGCCCCACGAGCCGCCGGACCCCCAGCTGGTGGGAAACTCGGAACGCCCGAGCTCGACCCGCACCCGATCGGGCGGCAGCCCGAGCCCGTCGGCCGCGACCTGGGTCAGGACGGTGTACGTGCCCGTGCCGAGGTCGGTCATGTCTGTCTGGACGACGGCGGTGCCGTCGGCCTCCAACTGCACTCGCGCCGCTGTCGGCCCTTGGAAGTGCCCGCGGATGGCGGCCGACATGCCGTAGCCGACCAGCCACCGCCCGTCGCGCACACTCGCCGGGGTGGCGGGGCGGTGCTCCCAGCCGAACCGGCGCGCGCCTTCGCGCAGGCACTCGACCAGGTGCCGGTCGCTGTACGGCACGTCTCGCTCGGGATCGACGGTGGGCTCGTTGAGGATCCGCAGCTCGACCGGGTCCATCCCGAGCGCCTGGGCCAGCTCGTCCATCGCCGACTCGACCGCCAGCATGCCCGGCGCCTCGCCCGGCGCGCGTACGTCCGACCCGGGCGGCAGATCGAGCGGCGCAAGCCGGTGGCTGGTCAACCGGTGGGGCGCGGCGTAGAGACTGCGGGTCGTGGCGGCGGTCTGCTCGGCGTACTCCACGTCGGGGTTGGTGTGCATGGTGACGTCATGGGCGATCGCGCTGAGCCGTCCGTCCTGCTCCGCGCCCAGTCGAACCCGCTGGCTGGTGGTGGGACGGTTGCCGACGAGCTGGAAGATCTGCTGCCTGGTCATCGCGACCTTGACCGGTTGGCGCAACTCGCGAGCGGCGAGCGCCGCCAGGATCGTCTCGGAATGGACGCCCAGCTTGGAGCCGAATCCCCCGCCGACGAAGGGGGTGACGATGTGAACCCGCTCCGGGTCGAGCCGAAGCGTGCCGGCGACCGAGGTCCGCGCCGCGTCGACGATCTGGCAGCTGACGTAGACGACCAGGTCCTCGTCGCGCGGTTCCACCAGGCACGCGTGCGGTTCCATCGGCATCGAGAGCTCGTACGGCGTGGTGTACAGCTGGTCGACCTTGACCGCCGCGCTGTCGAACCCGGCATCGAAATCGCCGACCGCAGTGTCGGTAGGGAGACCGGCGTTGACCACTTTCGGGATGTACACCTCGTCTTCCTGCTCGGCAAAGTTGAAACGGCCGTGCCCGCCGGCGTATTCGACTTCGACCAGACCGGCCGCCGCCCGGGCCTGTTCGAGGGTCGTGGCGACGACGAGTGCCACCGGCTCGCCGTAATAGTGGATGTCGGGGCCGGTCAGCACCGGCTGGGCACGCCAGAATTCGGCCGGAGCAGACGCGTCACGGACACCCTGCGCGGGGGCATTGTGATAGGTCATCACCATCTTTACGCCGGGTGCGCGTTCGGCGTCCTCGGTGTCGATGCGGGTGATGCGGCCTTTGCCGATCGTCGCGCCGACGATGAAACCGTAGAGAGGCTGGCCGGCCCCCCACTGCTCGTAGGCGTATGTGGCCCGGCCGGCGACCTTCAACGGGCCGTCGACACGGTTCAGCGCTTGCCCGATCATCTCGTCTCCTCAGCTCGCCCGAGCCGCCTGCGCCAGCGTGCGGCACAGCGTGCGCCTGGCCAGCTCGATCTTGAAGTCGTTGTGCCCCTGCCCCACGGCGTCGCGCATCGCGGCCTCGGCGGCGGCGCGATAGGTGGCCATCGTGGCGGGACGGCCGGTCAGCGCGGACTCCGCCTCGATGGACCGCCAGGGCTTGTGCGCCACACCGCCGAAAGCCACCCGCGCCTCACTGATCGCTGCCTGACCGGTCGCGACGACAGCCGCCACGGAGACCAGCGCGAACTCGTACGACGCCCGGTCCCGCACCTTGCGGTAGATCTGCCGGCCCGGCGGGGGCGGGGGAAGGAGCGCGCTCGTGATCATCTCGCCAGGACGCAGCACGGTCTCGATGTGCGGCGTATGGCCGGGCAGCCGGTAGAAGTCTGCGATGGCGACGCGGCGTACCGACCCGTCGGCGTCGAGCAGCTCGATCTCCGCCTCCAGGGCGGTCATCGCGACGGCCATGTCCGAGGGGTGGGTGGCGATGCAGGAGTCGCTGACGCCGAGGACGGCGTGAATCCGGTTGAACCCGCCGATCGCCGAGCAGCCGGAACCGGGATCCCGTTTGTTGCAGCCCGCAGCTGTGTCGTAGAAGTAGGGGCAGCGAGTGCGCTGCAACAGATTTCCCCCGGTGGACGCCTTGTTGCGCAGCTGGCCCGAGGCTCCGGCCACCAGTGCCTGAGACAGCACCGGGTAGCGGGTACGCACTCGGGAGTCGGCCGCCACATCGGAATTCGCCGCCTGGGCCCCGATACGCAGTCCGCCGTCCGGGAGCTCCTCGATGTCCCGCAACGGAAGCCGGCTGATGTCGACCAGATGGCTGGGCTTCTCGATGTCGAGCTTCATCAGGTCGAGCAGATTGGTGCCGCCGCTGATGAACTTCGCGCCGGCTTTGGACACCGCCGCGACGGCGGCCTGTGCGTCCGTCACCCGCTCGTACGTGAAGGATCTCATTCCGGGTCTCCCACAGCGATGCCACGGATGGCCGCGACGATGTTCGGATAGGCGGCGCACCGGCAGATGTTGCCGCTCATCCGCTCGCGGATCTCGTCATCGGTCAACGCGATCCGCGTCGAGGTCACGTCAGCGGTGGCGTGGCTGGGCCAGCCCGCCTCGACCTCGGCGATCATGCCGACAGCCGAACAGATCTGGCCGGGAGTGCAGTAGCCGCATTGGAAGCCGTCACGCTCGACGAAGGCACGTTGCATGGGGTGCAGGCCATCGGGATCACCCAGGCCTTCGATCGTCACGATCTCGTCGTCCTCATGCATCACGGCGAGCGTCAGACAGGAGTTGACGCGCCGGCCGTTGATCAGCACCGTGCAGGCGCCGCACTGCCCGTGGTCACACCCCTTCTTGGTCCCGCTCAGGCGCAGGTGCTCGCGCAGCGTGTCGAGCAGCGAGGTCCGTGGATCCACCTCAAGCCGTCTCACCTGATCGTTGACGTTCAACTCGATCGCCGAGAGCTGGGCCGTCTCGCCCCGGCTCCGCCCTGCGGCGCCCGTATCCGAATCACTCACCACAGCCCGCCTTCCTCGCTGGGTGCGGGTGTCACGGGGGTGTCACCCTGGACATGCGTCGCCACTGTGGGGCGCACTCCTCCTCAAGATCTCGCAGAAACCGGTGCGCCGCTCGTCGGAAGGCGCTCAACCGGCCCGCCTCACTCGACCGGGCGCTTCCGCGCACCAGCCCGGCGCGCATCCCGCGCAGCCACCCCGCGGACCGGCGCCGGGTGGCGAAGACGGGCCGGCGGCGTGTCCGTGCAGGAGGTCTCGGGGAAATCTCGGGGAAGCCCCTGTGACACGCGTCAGGGACGACGTAGCGTCCGTAACGCCTGTAGATCGTGAACGAAGGCGCATGTAGACCGTGAACGAAGGCCTGTAGATCGTGTTCGGCCAGTCGGAAGGGGCCTTGTCCATGGAGCCGCAATCAGCCGACCCCGTCGTCGGCCTGCTCACCTCGCCCGGTGCCCCCTTCGCCGTCGTGCGGAGCGAGAGCGGTGGGCTCGAGTACGCCGACGGGCCGCGGACCCTGCGAGAGTTCGTCGAGACGACCTGGGCCTTCGGGAACACGCCCTTTCTGATCGCCGGGAGCGGGCGGCTCAGCTACGGGGAGTTCTTCGCCGAGGCCTGCGCGCTCGCCCGTCGGTTCGCCGACGTGTACGGGCTGCGGCCCGGTGACCGTGCCGTGATCGCCATGCGCAATCACCCCGAATGGCAAGTCGCCTTCTGGGCCGCCCAGTTGGCGGGCCTCGTCGCCGTCCCGCTCAATGCCTGGTGGACGGCAGATGAGTTCACGTATGCCCTCGACGACTGTGAGCCGGGCGTGCTCCTGGTCGACGGCGAGCGGCTGGAGCGCGTCGAGCCGTGGCTGGCCCGGAAGGGTGGGCAGCGGCCTTGGACCCTTGTCTTCCACCATGACGGCGACCTCCCCGGCGGCCGCTTCGAGCGGTACGAGGACCTGCCCGCGGCCGATCCCTCGCTCGGGCCGCCCGATGTCGATGTTCAGCCCGACGACGACGCCACCATCATGTACACCTCCGGGACCACCGGGCGGCCCAAGGGCGCCGTCGCCACGCACCGCGCGCATGTCGGGGCGATCGCCAACCCCCGTTATTTCGCGGCTGTTTCGGCCTTGCGGCGCGGGCAGATTCCCGGGCAGGGGCCCGCGCCCGTCGCGCTGCTCACCTTCCCCTTCTTCCATGTCGCCGCGTTCACCGGCTTCTACGCGGCGATGGCGGCCGGCGGCACCCTGGTCCTGCTGCGCAAGTGGGACGCGGCCAAGGCGCTCCAGGCGATCGGGGAGCACGGGATCACCAGCTACGGCGGTGTGCCGGCGACCGCGCTGCAACTGCTCGACGCCGCCGAGGCCGCGGGTGACGACATGCCGACGCTCGCCATGTTCAACACCGGAGGCGCCGCCGCGCCGCCCGGCCTCGTGGCCCGGCTCACCGCCCGGTTCGGGGAGCGCGTGGAGCCGCGTAACGGATACGGGCTGACCGAGACGCTCGGCGGCGTCACCGCCAACTTCGGCGCGGAGTACCGGGCCCACCCGGAGAGTGTGGGCAGGCCCGCGCCCGCCGTGGAGGTGCGGATCGCCGGGCCCGGCGGCGAGGCTGTCGCCGACGGTGAGGTGGGGGAGCTGTGGCTGCGCGGGCAGTCGGTGATCAGGGGTTACTGGCGCGACGAGGCGGCGACGGCCGCGGCGTTCGCGCCGGGCGGCTGGTTCAGGACCGGGGATCTGGCGACGCTGCGGGACGGGCGGGTCAGCGTGGTGGACCGGATCAAGGACATGGTGATCCGGGGCGGCGAGAACGTGTACTGCGTGGAGGTGGAGGCCGTCCTGCACGATCATCCGGACGTCGTCGACGCGGCGGTGCTCGGCGTGCCGCACCCGGTGCTCGGCGAGGAGGTCGCCGCGGTCGTGCAGGTGCGGCCCGGGTCGGAGCTGGACGCCGACGCGGTCAGGGCACACGTCGCCAAGTCGCTCGCCGCGTTCAAGGTGCCGGCGCACGTGCTCCTGCGGGACACCCCGCTCCCGCGCAACGCGACCGGCAAGCTCCTGAAGCGGGAGCTGCGCGGACCGGTGGGGGAGGCCGTCCACCCGGCGCCGGGTACTGCCTCAGCCGGCTCCGCCTAGGGGTCGCCCAGGAGGTGTCACTTCCGCGTGACCAGCACCCGGTAGTCCCCCTTCAGGTCCGCCCCCGCGACCTTGATCTTCACCCCTGTCTTGGGGTCCTTGAAGGTCTCGCCCGGGGTGAACGCGGCGTCGGAGAGTTCCGCGTGGACGTTCGGGCTGCGGGTGCAGCCGCCGCTGTCCTTGGTGGCGTCCTCGACGGTGATCGGGCCGCGGCCGGTGTCGACGCCGGCGTCGACCCGGTAGATGAGGACGCCGGGCCGGCACACCGCCTCGTCGTTGCCCTTGCGCGTGCGGACCTCGATCGCGAACCCCGTCTTCGCGGTGAGCGGTGCGAAGACGAGCTTCGGGCCGCCCTTGAGGCCGAGCGGGGACAGGGTGTGCTCGCTCGTGCCGTGCGCCGACGCGCAGCTGACCTGGTTGTCGCCGAGCCAGCCCAGCTTCCACTTGTGCCAGCCGAGGAGGTCGTTGCCGGCGCCCCAGTCCTCGCTCATGATGTCCCAGTGGCCGACGGCGCCGCCGCCGTCCTGGGTGTAGAGGTCGGGCAGGCCGAAGGTGTGGCCGTTCTCGTGGGGCAGTACGCGGTAGCCGGTCTCGGCGTACGAGCCCGAGCCGTCGTCCTGGCGGCTGTACACGAACGACGCGTTGGCGACGTGGACGCCGTCGGCGACCGGCGCCTCGTGGTTGCCGGCGAACGTCACGGACAGCACGGTGTCCAGGGCGGAGGGGCCCGCGTTCGGGGTGATCAGGATGTTGACCAGGTCGTAGTCGCGGAAGTCCACGTCCGGGTCTGCCTTGGCCACGATGTCGTCGACCAGGTCGCGGTAGCCGGGGTCGAAAGGGGCGCCCCGTTCTATCCCGTAGTCGGCGAACGTCTTCGGCATGCGCAGCCAGTGCCTGATCGGCGCCTCCGGGCGGTAGTCGAGCTTCCCGTACGAGGCGGTGCGGAACCAGTCCTTGGTCTGCGGGAAGAACTCGCCGAGGCGGTCGAGCGCGGTGCCCTGGCCGGGGGCGTCGGAGAAGTCGACCATGAGGTTCAGGGCGTGGACGGTGCCCGTGGAGCGGGCGTAACCCGGCTGTGTGGGCACGCCTTCCGACATCTGTACGCCCAGTGCGCCCTGGATCATGCAGGGGGTCAGCGCGGCCGGCCGGGACAGGGACGAGGAGCCCGAGCCGGACGGGGACGGGGACTGTTCTATGAGGCGGCCCGTACTCGCAGACGTGGTGACGGCGAGGGCCATGGCGGTGAGCCCCGCGAGCCCCGCGCTGCGCCGGGCCCTGCGTATGCGCTGCCGCAATGAGATCGCCTCACCCTCGGTCCCCGGCAGTCCCAGGAGCGGGCTGCGTCCTTCGCTCACCCTGTGACGGGGTGTGCCGGGCCGCTCGCTGAGTGCGCCGATCGTGGGTTTTTCGGCAATGTGGCTCAGGTCACACGAATGGCGGGAAATAACCGGGGAGGCCTTCCCCGTTTAGCCCTGTGTCCGCAAGAAACGGGGACTTGCTCCCCGGAACGAGCAGGCCACGGAGAATGACCGCAACGTCCGCCGGAAGGAGCCAGACCGTGAGTGCCGCAGCCACCACCACCGCACCCGCGACGGGGAAGCGCATGCCCAAGCCGCGCGCCGACGCCGTGCGCAACCGGGAGCGGATCGTCGCTGCCGCTCGCGAGATGGTCGTCGAGTTCGGGGCCGAGGTGCCGATCGACGAGATCGCCCGCCGCGCGGGCGTCGGAAACGCCACGGTCTACCGGCACTTCGCGGACCGGGTCGACCTGCTCCGGCACGTCGTCCTCTCCGTCATGGACAGCGTCACCGAACACGCCGAACGGGCGCTCGCCGTCGCGGACGCCGACCCGGACGCCTCCTTCGGAGCGCTGCGCACCTTCGTGCACGCGGCCGCGGATGAGCGGATCGGCGCCCTGTGCCCGATGCTCACGGCCGGCTTCGACAAGGACCATCCTGATCTGCTGGCCGCCCGCGACCGGCTCGAGGCCGGCACCGAGGGCCTCATGGAGCGGGCCCGCGCGGCCGGGCAGCTGCGCACCGACATCGCCGTCGGAGATCTGATGGTCGCCCTCTCCCAGCTCACCAGGCCCCTGCCCGGCATCGCCTGCCTGGACATCGACCGCTTCGTCCACCGCCATCTGCAGCTGTTCCTCGACGGCCTGATGACACCGGCCCGCTCGGAGCTTCCGGGTGAGCCCGCGACTCTGGAGGACCTCCGGCAGGCCTGAGCCACCCACGCCCCGCCGCCGTCGGCTCGCCGGCGGAGCCCATAGACATCTTCAGCAGCTTCCGTAACACCCGATATTTCGCGCTTATTCGAGACTTGGAGTGCCGTCGTGGCTACCCCCTTGCCAAAAATAGATCTGCCGAAGGCAGACCCCATGCGCTGGAAGGCACTCGTCTTCATCGCTCTCGCCCAGCTGATGGTCGTGCTCGACGCGACCATCGTGAACATCGCCCTGCCGTGGGCCCAGCAGGACCTCGGCATCTCCGACGGAAACAAGCAGTGGGTCATCACGGCCTACGCGCTCGCCTTCGGCGGGCTGCTCCTGTTCGGCGGCCGTATCGCCGACATGTGGGGCCGTAAGCGGACCTTCGTCACCGGCCTGCTCGGCTTCGCCTTCGCGTCTGCGCTCGGCGGTGCGGCCCAGGGCGAGGCCATGATGCTCGGCGCCCGCGCCCTCCAGGGCGTGTTCGGCGCGCTGCTCGCGCCCGCCGCGCTCTCCCTGCTCGCGGTGATGTTCACCGACGCCAAGGAGCGCGCCAAGGCGTTCGGCATCTACGGTGCGATCGCCGGTGGCGGTGGCGCCGTCGGCCTGATCCTCGGCGGCTTCCTCACCGAGTACCTGGACTGGCGCTGGACGTTCTTCGTCAACATCCCGTTCGCGATCATCGCGGCCGCGGGTGCCTACTTCGTCATCCGTGAGCCGGCCGGTTCCCGTAACCGCTCGTCGCTCGACATCCCGGGCGTCGTCCTGTCGACCCTCGGCCTGGTCTCCCTCGTCTACGGCTTCACGCGCGCCGAGTCCAACGGCTGGTCCGACGCCATGACGGTCGGCCTGTTCGTGGCCTCCGCCGTGCTGCTGCTCGGGTTCGTCTTCACCGAGTCCAAGGTCCGCTCGCCGCTGCTGCCGCTGCGCGTCCTGCTCGACCGCAACCGCGGCGGCGTCTACATGTCGCTCGGTCTCGCCGTCATCTCGATGTTCGGCCTGTTCCTCTTCCTGACGTACTACCTCCAGGTCGTCCGCGGCTACTCGCCGGTGACCACCGGCTTCGCGTTCCTGCCGATGATCGTCGGCATGATCACGGGCTCCACGCAGATCGGCGCCCGGCTGATGACGCGGGTCCCCCCGCGGCTGCTCATGGGCCCCGGCTTCCTGGTCGCGGCGCTCGGCATGCTGCTCCTGACGCAGCTGGAGATCGACTCCTCGTACCCGTTCCTGATCCTGCCGGCGCAGCTGCTGCTGGGCCTCGGCATGGGTACGGCGTTCATGCCCGCCATGTCCCTGGCCACGCACGGTGTCGAGCCGCGTGACGCCGGTGTCGCCTCCGCGATGGTCAACACCTCACAGCAGGTCGGCGGCGCGATCGGCACGGCCCTGCTGAACACGATCGCCGCGTCGGCGACCACCGCCTACGTCGCCTCGCACGCGGCCGGAGCCACCAACGCCAAGCTCCTCCAGGCGCAGGCCATGGTGAACGGCTACACCCACGCCATCTGGTGGGCCGTCGGCATCCTGGCCGTCGCGGCCACGATCGCCCTCACCCTCATCAACACGGGTGTCCCGGGCAGCGCGGCCCCGAAGGCCTCCGGTTCCACGGAGGACGCGCAGGACGAGGTGCAGATCCCGGTGATCGCGCACTGACCCCGAAGCGGGTTCAGGGCACTACCGGAGCCAGGGGAGATCCGCCCCCGCCTCCTTCGGCTGAAGTCCCTCGGCGACGATCCTCATGATCTCGCCGAGGGACTTCTGCTGTTCTGGGGAGAGCCGGTCGAAGAGCGCCTGCCGCACGGCGGCGACATGACCGGGCGCCGTCCGCGCCAGGAACTCGTACCCCTCGTCCGTGAGGCACGCCAGCTGGCCGCGCTTGTCGGACGGGCAGTCCTCGCGGCGCACCCAGCCGTTCTTCTCCAGGCGCGCGACGGCGTGCGAGAGGCGGGAGCGGGTGATCTTCGCGTTCATGGCCAGCTCGGTCATGCGCAGGCGGCGGCGCGGCGCCTCGGAGAGCTTGACGAGCAGCCCGTAGTAGATGTGCGGCATGCCCGCGTCCCGCTGGAGCTGGCGGTCGAGGTGGTCCTCCAGCAACGTGGTCGCATGGAGATACGCCTGCCAGGTGCGCTGTTCCTCGTCTGTGAGCCAGCGAGGGGCTTGGGTGGGTGCCGTCGTCATGGGGTCCACTGTACGTACCTCCTTCTTGAAGATTAAACAATCGAGTACTACCCTGTCAGTAGAGCTTGAGGTTTCAAGTAAGTCGTTCCGGGGTCCCGTCGTCAAGGAGTGTCGCCATGCGCATGCCCGCTCTCTACCTCAGCCACGGTGCGCCGCCGCTCGCCGACGACGACCTGTGGACCGGTCAGCTCGCCGCGTGGTCGGCCGAACTGCCGCGCCCCAGGGCCATCCTGATGGTCTCCGCGCACTGGGAGGAGGCCCCGCTCGCCCTCGGCGCCACCGAGACGGTGCCGCTCGTCTACGACTTCTGGGGCTTCCCCGAGCACTACTACCAGGTACGGTACGAGGCCCCCGGGGCCCCTGAACTGGCCGATTCCGTACGGAAATTGCTGCACGGCCCCGGCACCCCGGTCCAGGACATCCCGGACCGTGGCCTCGACCACGGGGCATACGTCCCGCTCGTCGAGATGTACCCCGGAGCCGACATCCCGGTCCTGCAGATCTCCATGCCGACGCTCGACCCGCAGAAGCTGATGGACATCGGGCGCAAGCTCGCGCCGCTGCGGGACGAGGGGGTCCTGATCGTCGGCTCGGGCTTCTTCACGCACAACCTCGCCGCGCTGCGGCAGGGCGGGATCCCGGCCTGGTCCGCCGAGTTCGACGACTGGGGGCACCGCGCCCTGGAGAGCGGCGACGTGGACGCCCTGCTCGACTTCACCCACAAGTCCCCGGCCGGGCAGCTCGCCCACCCGCGCACGGAGCACTTCGCTCCGCTGTTCGTGACGATGGGGGCGGCCGACGCCTTCGGCGGCCTTGACGGTCAGCGGAGCGTCATCGACGGGTTCTGGATGGGGCTGGCCAAGCGGTCGGTGCAGTTCGGCTAGGAGCGGTTTCGGCCAGGTCCCGCTCGGCCAGGTCGCGCTCGGTCAGATGCCGCTGTTGACCGGGCGCTCGTACCAGGCCACGTCCCAGTAGCGGCCGAACTTGCGGCCGACCTCGCGGTACGTGCCCACGTAGGTGAAGCCGAAGCGGGTGTGCAGGCGGGCCGAGGCCTCGTTCGGCTGGGTGATGCCCGCGTACGCCCGGTGGACGTCCTCGCCCGCGAGCGCCTCGAAGAGCGCCTTGTAAAGCACGGTGCCTATGCCGCGGCCGCCCGCGTCGGGCGCGCAGTAGACGCTGACCTCCACCGACGTGTCGTACGCCGCCTTCGCGCGGAAGGGGCCCGAGGTCGCGTAGCCGAGGATGCGGCCGGAATCGCGCTCCTGGGCAACCAGCAGCCGGTGCCGGCCGTCCTCAAGGTGGGAGAGCAGCCACGGACGGCGCTCCAGTGGAGTGAAGGCGGCAGTGTCGAAGGTGATCGGCGTCTCGCGCACATAGTGGTTGTAGAGGTCGGTGAGCGCGTCGAGGTCTGCTTCCACGCCGGGCCTGACCAGCACTTCTGTGGAGTCCGTCACCTTGTGAACCTCTCTGTGTCCGGCCGATCGCGGCACAGGGTACTGCATGATCACGAAAATCGATGGGCACCTTGGGAATTCTGTCCGGATTCCAGTCGTTGTTTCCATCGGATGCAGGGCACCCGGGAGGGTGTGCCGGGCACCACAGGACCACAGGACCTGTCCACCGCAGGCCCCCGCCCACCATCGCAAGGGAGCACGCATGGCAACCCGTGCCGTCGCCCGTCGTAAGCCCGCCGCCTCCGGCGAGACCGACGGCGCACGCAGTGTTCGCGCCGTAGGCGGCGAGATCGCCGACCGCGACCTGGTCGGCATGTACCTCGACGAGATCGCGCGTACGCCGCTGCTGGACGCCGCCAAGGAAGTCGAACTTTCCCAGACCATCGAGGCGGGCGTGTACGCCCGGCAGATCCTCGACGGCGAGGCGGAGAGCGAAGCCGCGGGCAAGGCGTCCCGCGAGGAGCTCGAAGCGCTCGTCGCCGCGAGTGAGCGGGCCAAGGACGTCTTCATCAAGTCCAACCTGCGCCTGGTCGTGGCCGTCGCGCGCCGCTACCCGAGGAGCGGTCTCCCGCTCCTCGACCTCATCCAGGAGGGGAACGCGGGCCTGGTGCGCGCGGTCGAGAAGTTCGACTACCGCAAGGGCTTCAAGTTCTCCACGTACGCGACGTGGTGGATCAGGCAGGCCATCACGCGCTCGATAGCCGACCAGTCGCGCACGATCCGGCTCCCCGTCCACCTGGTGGAGGAGCTGGGCCGCATCCGGCGTGTGCAGCGCGAGTTCAACCGGAAGAACGGGCGGGAACCCGAGCCCGAGGAGATCGCCGCCGAGCTCGACTCCAAGCCCGCTCGCGTCGTCGACGTCCTGGACTGGGCCCGCGACCCGGTCTCGCTGAACATGCCGGTGGACGACGAGGGCGAGACCCAGTTCGGCGACCTCCTGGAGGACACGTCCGCCGTGTCGCCCGAGCAGTCCGTCCTCACGCTGCTGCGCAGCGAGGAGCTGGATGACCTCATCGGCCGCCTCGACCAGCGCACGGCGTCCATCATCAAGATGCGGTACGGGATCGACGACGGCCGTGAGCGCACGCTGACGGAGGTCGGCAAGGAGCACGGGCTGACGCGCGAGCGGATCCGGCAGATCGAGAAGCACGCGCTTGTCGAGCTGAAGAAGCTGGCTCGGGACACCGGGTTCGATGCCGCCGCGTGAGGTTCCGGGGGCGCTGCTCCCGGGCCCCCGCGTCTGTTGCCCTCAAGCGCCGGACGGGCCGGATGTCACCGGCCCGTCCGTAGCGCGGGCGAGGCGACTGCTCAACTCCCTGAGATAGTCCGCCAGTTGGTCCGGCCCGTGCACCGTGAACTCGCAGTCCACCAGCGCGAGCCGCAGCGCAAGCCACTCCACCGAGTCGGTCGCCGTCGCGCGCAGCCGGCACGTTCCGTCGGGCTGCGCCTCGGGTGCGCCGAGCGCCGAGGGCAGCCGCGCCACCACGAAGTCCGCCGGCGCTTCGAACGTCACATCGATGTCGTACGAGGGCCGGCCGCGCCCCGACATGGAGCGCCGCAGATACTCCGCCGCGTCCCCCGTCGGCAGCTCCCGCGGAGCGAACCGCGCACCTGTGGCGAACGGCTCCGCGACCCGGTCCACGCGGAAGGTGCGCCAGTCGTCCCGGTCTATGTCGTACGCCACCAGATACCAGCGTCGTCCCGTCGACACCATCCGGTACGGCTCCGTCAGACGGCGTGACTCGGTGCCGTCGCCCGAGCGGTAGCGGAACCGCAGCCGCTCCTGCCCCGCCGTCGCCGACGCGAGGACCGTGAGCGTCTCCGTCGCGATGGACGCCCCGTCCCCGCCGGTCAGCGGCATCGTGGCGGCCTGGAGCGTGGAGACCCGGTGCCGCAGGCGCGAGGGCAGCACCTGTTCCAGCTTGGCGAGCGCCCGTACGGACGCCTCCTCCACGCCCTCGACGGCGTGCCCCGCGCCGGCCCGCAGGCCGACCGCGATCGCCACCGCCTCCTCGTCGTCCAGGACCAGCGGCGGCAGCGCCTTGCCCGCGACCAGGCGGTAACCGCCCTCCGCGCCCATCGACGCCTGCACGGGATAGCCGAGGTCACGCAGCCGGTCCACGTCCCGGCGCACCGTGCGCCGCGAGACACTCAGGCGCGCGGCGAGCTCGCCGCCGGGCCACTCGCGCGGGGTCTGGAGCAGAGAGAGCAGTTGAAGCAGCCGGGCCGGGGTGTCGGTGGTCATGGTGCGTCCCCTCTCGTTCGCGTCTCGTCACCGTGTCCGTCGTGCTCGCGGCGCCCTCGCGTCCGGTTTTCGCCGCGCATTCGTTATCGGGAGATTCCAGGGTGCGCGCCATCTAGGACAGTCTGCGTCCTACATGCCTCCTAGTCTCCCCGTATGACTTCACCCGTGACCACCCCCGACAGGCGACGCTGGCTCGCCCTGGCCATCGTCATGACCGCCGCCTTCATGGACCTGGTCGACGTGACGATCGTGAATGTCGCGATCCCGTCGATCCAGCGGGACGCGGGCGCCACCTTCAGCCAGATCCAGTGGATCACCGCCGGGTACGCGCTCGCGTTCGCCGCGGGCCTGATCACCGGCGGACGGCTCGGCGACATCTACGGCCGCAAGCGGCTCTTCCTGATAGGAATCGCCGGCTTCACGCTCGCCTCGGCGCTCTGCGGCTTCGCCGCAAACCCTGAGATGCTGGTCGCCTCGCGCATCCTCCAGGGCGGCATGGCCGCGATGATGGTGCCGCAGGTCCTGTCGATCGTGCACGCCACGTTCCCGGCGGAGGAGCGCGGCAAGGTCTTCGGTCTCTTCGGCATGATCGTCGGCCTGGGGGCGGTCTCGGGCCCGCTGCTCGGCGCGCTGCTCACCGAGTGGAACCTGTTCGGTCTCGAATGGCGCCCGATCTTCCTGATCAACCTGCCGGTCGGCATCGCCGGACTGCTCCTCGGCCGCAAGTTCATCAGCGAGTCCAGGGCGCCCCGCGCCCTCAAGCTCGACCTCGTCGGCGTCGTCCTGGTCACGCTCGGCCTGCTGATGCTGCTCTACCCGCTGACGCGCGGCCGCGAGCTGGGCTGGCCCGTGTGGGGTTACGTGGTGATGGCGGCCAGCGTCCTCGTCTTCGGCGCCCTCGTCGCGTACGAGAAGTACAAGGCGCGGCGTGACGGTTCGCCGCTGGTCGAGCTGTCGCTGTTCAAGGTGAAGAGCTTCGCGGCCGGTATCGCCGTGCAGGTCGTCTTCGGTGTCGCGCTCGGCGTGTTCTTCCTGGTGTGGACGATGTACATGCAGGTCGGCCTCGGGTGGACGGCGCTGCACGCGGGCCTGACCGGCGTGCCGTTCTCCGTCGCCGTGTCGGCGGCGGCCGGAATCTCCGTACAGAAGCTCGTGCCGAAGTTCGGGCGCAAGGTGCTCCAGACCGGCGCGCTGGCGATGATGACCGGAGTGCTGCTCTACATCTGGGAGGCCGGGCGCTACGGCGCCGGGATCACGTCCTGGCAGATGGCGCTGCCGCTCGTCGTGATGGGCGTCGGCATGGGCCTCATCGTCGCCCCGCTGACCGACGCGGTGCTCTCCGACGTGCCGCGCGAGCACTCCGGTTCCGCGTCCGGCCTGATCAACACCACGCAGCAGATGGGTACGGCGCTCGGGCTCGGCCTGGTCGCCGTGGTGTTCTTCGGGACGATCGACGACCACCTCGTGCCGGCCGAGGCCAGGCAGGCGTTCATCGACGCGTTCCGCAACTCGCTCTGGTACGTCACCGGCGTGCTCGCCGTGATCTTCCTGCTGATGTTCGCGCTGCCGGGGCGGCCCGCGCAGCACGTCGAGGGGGGCGCGCAGGACGCGGACCCGGCGGCCGGACGGGTGGAGAAGGCGCCGGAACTCGTCTAGGGCCTCTCGTTTGGATCAAGCTGGGCTCGCGGGGTCTGGCACGCACATCTGCGGTTCTCGGCCTCGCTCGAACAGGGGGGACCCCCATGACCCCGTTCCCTGATCCAGCCTGATCCAAACGGAAGACCCTAGTTCCCGCGGGACTTCGAGCGGGCGGGCCCTCGCGCTGCGGCGCGGGGGCCCGCCCGTCTGTCGTTCAGTTCGCCGAGCGGATCTCCGGGTGGCTCGCCGTCGTGTCCAGGCTCTGGAGCACCTCGCGCGGATCGCCGCCCCGGACGACCGCCGAGCCGATGTCCTCGCGGATCGCGGCCCGCACATCGGGCCAGGACGCCTGGTTCACCGGCTGGAACTCCGCCCGCGGCATCTGGTCGATGAACTTCCACAGCGGGCGCTGCGCGGAGTCGGAGCGCAGGCGCCCCAGGCACCCCCGAAGGGCCCGGTTCTCCGCGAGGAGGCCGGGCCCTTTTGCCTACGGGTGGAACCCTCGCCGACTCCGCCAATTATGGGCGGAGTCGGCGAGGCCCGAATCGTGTTACTCGGGCCGAATATCGTTCAGACTGTCGACGATAATTACGGACGGCGGCTGTGCGGGCGTAGGCACCTGAATGAGAAGGGGGACATAATCTATATCGCCGTGCCTGAACTCGGCCTTCGCTGAAAACCGGTAGCAGACGATCGCGTTCGGACTGCTGCGGGTCGCATAGCACCGAAGCATCGACTTCGTTGGCGCAGCCTGCGATTTCTGTGACACGGAACTTAATTCACTGGCTGATGCGCCCCACTCGCCGAGCGCCAAACAGCAGATGGCTGCAGCTGCAATGCTGACACTCCGCAATGCTGCCTTCTTCATCCTCATCACCCCGAAAGCTGCGAGTGAACTGAGTTGTTCCATCGTCGCATGCCGGCAAGATACGCGCGAGGCGCTTCGGGCCCGTCGCGCGTGAAAGGCG
Organism: Streptomyces sp. DS1-CR2; assembly: GCF_055760475.1. Lineage (NCBI taxonomy): Bacteria > Bacillati > Actinomycetota > Actinomycetes > Kitasatosporales > Streptomycetaceae > Streptomyces > Streptomyces sp. DS1-CR2. The sequence goes on along the minus strand of NZ_CM147085.1, from coordinate 3,993,202 downwards.
TCAAGGGCTTCGACTTGATTTCGGTCCCGCTGCATGACGCTCCCGGAAACCGCCGACGTCGGATGTCGAACAGTTCAAGATGCCTGAGGCCTCAACTGCTGCAGCTTGAGGCCTCATTGGTTGTTTATGCGAGCGACCTGATCTCCTACTCGCGGGCGCTGCCCGGGTGCACGGTCGACATCACCGCCGCCCGCACCCACCGCATCAGCACGGTGAAGGAAGACGAGCCGAAGATACCGGTAGCCGCCTGACAGTTCGGAACTGTCCGCTCATGCGAGATACGTCACGGTCCGGCACCAAAGTTCCGGACCGTGGTGTTGACTGGGCCCATGCCTGAGCACGTGTCGTTCTTCCAGCAGATAGGCGTGGCGTTCCTCGCGGCCGCCACCGTGGTGTGGGCGGTCGGTCTCGTCCGGCTGGTCCGCCATGTGGGCTGGGGCACCGGGCGGCCCCTCGCCTCGCTGCCGGGGCAGGGCGGGCCGCCCGCTCTGGAGTCCGCGCCGCTGACGCCGGACGAGCGCGACGCGTTCGCGGGCCTGGTACGGCAGTTCAGCCGTCGTTAGTTACCGGCCGAGGGCTGTACGCGGCTAGCCGCAGCTGGGGCGGGAGCGGTCGGTGGCGCGGCGCTTCATCGCCGCGCGGGCCTCGTCCTGCGTGGCGTACACCTCGCACATGTGACGGCCGTCTGGCGTCGCCGTGTGCTCGATCTCCCAGAGGCTGATCTCGCTGCCGTCGTGCAGCAGGAACGCGTGCTCGTACAGCGTGAATCCGAGGCGCGGGCGGCCGAACGCCTGCGTGATCTGGTGCGCGCAGGCGGTGTGCAGGAGCCCGGCCGTGCCGGGTCCTGGGCGGTCCTCGTTCTCCGCACGGCGCAGCAGGCGGCGGGCGTGGTCCGCCGAGTCGTCGGCCGCGTAACTGCGGCGTGGCTCGGGGATCGACGGGAGCTGGAGCGGGAGCGGCAGCTCGAAGTCGGGGGCGGCCTCGCGGGGCAGCGGGAGCCGGTCCGTCGCCAGGTGCAGATCGTTCTCCGAGGTGTACACCTCGTGCTGGGTCCCCCGGCCGGGCATCGTGTTGTGGACGAGCTCCCACAGGGTGAGCGCGCTGCCGTCCGCGAGCAGCCACGTATGCCGGTACGTCTCGCGGTGCAGGCCCGCGCTGTGGTGCGCGGAGTGCCGCGAACTGTCGTACGCGAGCGCGCAGTCGAGGCGGGCGAGCGCCTCGTCGGGCAGCTCGAAGGAGTTCAGCGCTCGGCTCAGCAGGCGCCCGAGGTGCTCATCCGGCTGGTGCGTGCCGTCCGGCTGACGCGACTCGTGCGACTCGGGTGGCTCGTACGCTGCGGTGTCGTACGGAACGCTCAAGGCATCTCCCGGCGTTGCTACATGTCACCTTGTGGGTGCATACCGTAGCCCCTAGGCCGGACATCATGTCCTCGAAATCGGAAACGAGCGGGCCGCGCGGGGAAGTTCCCGCGCGGCCCGCTCTTGTGCCTGCCTTTTTCGGCGGCCCGCTGCTCGGGTGCCTGCCTTTCGGCGGGCATCCGTGGGGCTCGGGGTGGGCTCAGGCCGCGCTGCCCGCCGTCCACTGGCTCCACGACATGTTCCAGCCGCTCAGGCCGTTGTCGGGCGCGATGGTGGTGTCGGGGGAGTGCTTGACGGTCACCACGTCACCGACGAGCGAGTTGTCGTAGAACCACTTGGCGATCGTCGCGCCGCCCGCGCCCTGGACGTCCGCGAGGCCGATGCAGCCGTGGCTGGTGCCGGAGCGGCCGAAGGGCGCGCCGACGGCGAGCGCGGCCGTCGCCACCAGGACCCGCCGCGCGGTGCGCCTGCGGCCCCGCTCGGGCTGCCGGGGATGCTGCTGGTGCGCGGCTGTGTCCGGGGTTGTCACGAGATGCTCCAGGATTCGTCAGTTACTCCAGTGTGGGTAGAGAGGGCGAACTGACCGGAAAGGTTCCTTCGGGGCGTTGTGAACGGAGACACAGGTCACGTCAGGAACCGGGCGGGCCGCCCACTACGTGAGCCCTGGGCTCCGTAAGTCATGGGGCGCCCTGCGTATCTTGGTGCGCCCCATGCCTCAACTCCCGTACAGATCCCGGTACGAGAGGAACGTCCCGCCCGGCCCCCGCACCGAATCCGCGGTGAGCACCGCTCGCACGATCGCCCGCGTCACCATGTCCGCGCCCGCTGCGAGGATGTCGTTCAGCGCGAGGGGGTTGGCCTCGTCGAGCGGGCGGGCGCCGGTTGCGACGGCGAAGACGGTGTCCCCGTCGTTGAGGAGATGCACCGGACGGACGGCGCGCGCGATGCCGTCGTGCGAGGTGCCCGCGAGCTTGTGCGCCTCGGAACGGGTGAGCACCGCGTCCGTGGCGACGACGGCGAGCGTGGTGTTCATCGGCGGCGGCGCCTGTCCGGCGGCCTCCTCCTTGGCCCGTGCGATCCGCTCCTGGGCCGCCGCGTGCGCCTCGGGCGAGGGGTACGGATATGGGTGCGGGCGCGGGTGCGGTTCGCCGTTCCGCGCGGAGGCGGAGGCGGAGGCAGAGTTCGGGTCGAAGAGCTGCCCGTAGAGCGCGCCCGTCGCCGGATCGACCGCGGAGCCCACCGCGTTGGCCACGACCAGCGCTGCGACCGTGATGCCCGAGTCGAGCACCGTGCTCGCCGTGCCCACGCCGCCCTTGAGCCCGCCGATCACCGCGCCCGTGCCCGCGCCCACCGAGCCCTCCGCAACGGGCGAGCCCGGCGCGGAGGCGGCCGCCGCCTCCACCGCCGCGCGGCCCGTCGCCGCGTCAGGCCTGGCCCCGAACTCCCCGCCGCGCCCCAGGTCGAAGACGCACGCGGCGGGGACGACCGGCACCACCTCGCGCGGCCCGGCCCCCACCCGTACGCCCCGGCCCTGCTCCTCCAGCCACGCCATGACACCCGACGCGGCGTCCAGGCCGTAGGCACTGCCGCCCGTCAGGGTCACGGCGTCGATGCGCCGGACCACGTTGCGCGGGTCTAGCGCGTCCGTCTCCTTCGTGCCCGGGCCACCGCCGCGCACGTCCACGGCCGCGGTCATCCCGCCCTCGGGCGCGAGTACCACCGTCGTCCCGGTCAGCCAGCCGCCCTCGCCGGTGCGGGTGGCATGACCGACCCGCAGGCCGGCGACATCGGTCAGGGCATTGCGCGTGGGCGTCCTCATACGGCATGCGTATCACGTGAGTTGGGCCCCGGGGCCGCCTCCGCGCGGGCCCCGGCGCCGGATGCCGGGCCGCGTGCGCGGCCGTGATCCCCGCAGCCGTCAGCGTGATCCCCGCAGCAGTCGGCTCGCGCCGCACGGCCACGCAGGTCTGGGAGCGGCTCCTGTCGACGTTCCCCACGGAGATCGAGCGCGGCTCCTGCCCTTCCACAAGCTGGGCGAGCCCAAGCGGCAGGGCCTCGGCAAGCCCTTCCCGCCGCATGACACCCCGACGCCCACCCTCCAGCAGCCGGCCACGGCCAGGAACATCTTCACGGCGCACGGCCTCACCACGGTCCGAACGGCCCGCACCCCGGCAGCCGGCCCCCCGACAGACGTACCCTGGAGGCATGAGCACCGCCCCCGCCCCCGAACCGCGCGATCCGAAGAACGCGCTGGTCTTCGACGATCCGCTGAGCACGCAGTCCTCGGACGACACGGACCGAGGGTGGGGTGAGCGGCCCACCACCGGCGGCGACAGCGCCGCCGACCTGGCACGCTTCCTCGACGAGAAGCCGCCCCACCACCTCTGAGCCGCGGCTACTGCTCGCTGTGCCCAGAGCCGCGCTGCGCCACCAGGGCGTCGCGGATCTCCTTCAGGACCTCCAGCTCGGACAGCTCGACGACCTCCGCGGCGCCTTCCTTCGCGGCATCCCGGGCCGCCTTCTTGGCCAGGTACTTGGCCATCGGCAGCACCATCAGGAAGTACACGACCGCGGCCGTGATCAGGAACGTGAGAGTGGCGCTGAGCACCGTGCCCCACAGGATCTCGATGCCGTCGTCGCCCGGGCACGTGCCCTTCAGGCACGACTTGTAGCCGTCCAGGTCCTTCGTGCCGAACGCGCCGACCAGCGGGTTGATGACGCCCTTCACGACGGCGTTCACGATGTTGGTGAACGCGGCTCCGACGACCACCGCGACCGCAAGGTCGATCACATTCCCGCGCATCAAGAAGGCCTTGAAGCCCTCCCACACGCCGGGCTTCTTCTTCTCGCTCACCAGAAGGCCTCTCTTCACTTGTGCAGGACGTGGAGCAAACAGCTCCGCAACCTACGACAGCGCCTGGCGGGCCTGTCCAATTCGCCGACTCGAACGAGGGACTTGACTTCGAAACCGTGCGGACCGGCCCGCCCGGGGACCCGATAACGATCACCACAGCGTCACCGCCAGCCGCGAGGTGGCACCGGCCCCGGCGAGCCGCGCCGCCGTCGCCCGAGGCACGGACAGCACGACCAGCGCACCACCCTCCGCGACAGCATCGCTGGCCGACTCGGCCGACTCCGGTACGGAGCTGACCTGCGCCCCCGCCGCCACGACCCTGCCCCCTTGGCCACCGGAGCCCTGCCCCTCACCGGCGTCGACGCCGGCTCCCGCGCCCGCCGCCACGACGTCGACCCGGTCGCCCGGCCGCAGCAGCCGCACCGCCGCCGCGTCCGCGATCCGCACCGGCGCGGACACCATCACGACCGACCTCCGCACCCGCTCCCGCCCGGACGCGGACTCTGAGGAGCCGGGCCTGGCGCCGGACGACCCGGAACCGGACGACCCCGCCCCAGATGAACCAGCCCCTGAAGGCCCCGCCGCCACCACCGCCGCCGTCAGGGCGAGCCCCGCGGCGACCGCCCGCCGCCGGTGCCGGCCCGCACGGCGCGCCCGCCACCGCCCGCCGCGCACCCGCAGCGGCGCGAAATGCGGGACCTCGCACGTCGGGGGAGTGCTGAACGGGGACATGGGCGACCACCACCTGGATCGAGAGGCATCGAAAGTCTCGGAACGCGACGCAAGCTCGAAAGCTCGCCTCGCGCTCCACGATCCAGGCCCGCGTCGATTCCCGCTGAGCCCCGTGCACTACTCGCCGGTTGTGGACAACTCCCTCACCCGAAGGCGAAGTTCAGCCACCCTCCTGCCGGGTTACGGCAGCACGATCCCCGGATCCATCCCCCCGAGCGCCCCCATGCACAAGCAGTCCCGCTCGCCCTCCGCCGGCAGCTCCGCCACCGCGTCGAAGAGCACCGCCCGCAGCCGGTCCACATTGGCGGCGAAGACCTGGAGGACCGCGTCGTGCGAGACGCCCTCGCCCGACTCGGCGCCCGCGTCGAGGTCGGTAACCAGGGTCAACGACGTGTAGCAGAGCTCGAGTTCACGCGCGAGCATCGCCTCGGGGTGGCCGGTCATGCCCACCACCGACCAGCCCTGGGAGGCGTGCCAGCGGGACTCGGCACGGGTCGAGAACCGCGGCCCCTCGACCACGACGAGCGTCCCGCCGTCCACCGGCTCCCAGTCGCGTCCGCGCGCCGCCTTCACGGCGACCCGGCGCCCGGCCGGGCAGTACGGGTCGGCAGGCGACACGTGCACGACATTCGGCACACTCCCGTCCGCCAGCGGCAACCCGTCGAAGTACGTCTGCGCGCGGGCCTTCGTCCTGTCCACGAACTGGTCGGGCACCAGAAGCGTCCCCGGTCCGAACTCGGGCCGGAGCCCGCCCACGGCGCACGGGCCGAGAACCTGCCGCACGCCCACGGAGCGCAGGGCCCAGAGGTTGGCGCGGTAGTTGATGCGGTGCGGCGGCAGATGGTGGCCGCGGCCGTGGCGGGGCAGAAAGGCGACCTTCCGGCCCGCGATCTCGCCGAGGAAGAGCGAGTCGCTCGGCGCTCCGTAAGGGGTGTCGACCTGGACCTCGCTCACGTCGTCCAGGAACGAGTAGAAGCCGGAGCCGCCGATGACTCCGATCTCGGCTGTGACCTGTGTGTTCGCCTTGTTCGCCGTGCCCGGAACTGTATTCGCCATGTCCGGCACAGTATCCGCCCGGGAACGCCGAAAACCCTGTCGTCGCAAGACGACAGGGTTCCGTAAGAACTTGGCCGAAGCGGCCGAGCGTCCTTAGGCGGCGGAAGAGCTCGAGGACGAGCCCGAAGAAGACGAAGCGGAGGCCGAGGACGTCGACGCGGAGGACGACTTGGAGTCCGAGGACGAAGACTTCGTGTCCGAGGTGGTCGACTTCGCGGCCGACGGCGCCGGCGAGCTGCTCGACGAGGAGCCGCGGCTGTCGTTGCGGTAGAAGCCCGATCCCTTGAAGACGATGCCGACCGCCGAGAACACCTTCTTGAGGCGTCCGTCGCAGCTGGGGCACACGGTCAGGGCGTCATCGGTGAACTTCTGCACCGCCTCGAGGCCCTCGCCACACTCGGTGCACTGGTACTGGTACGTCGGCACTTGCTTCCTCCTGGCACTCTCACTCGATGAGTGCTAACGATCGTCCATGTTAACCCGTGGCGGACGCTGAATGGAGTAACGTACGTCACCTGTCTCCGGACTGCGGTCAGGGCTTGACCGTCATGAGGGCCTTTGCGCCTGAGTGAGGAGCTGCTTGGCGGCGGAGTCACACTGACGTATTCCGCGACGAGAATGCTGTCACATCTCACCGATCGCGACAGGATCGCGATGGGCCGCGCCGCGCGTGACCACTCTGGTCACGCGCGGCGGCACCAGCCGCGAACGCAGGGTCGCCAGGAGCGTCACGGCGAGCACCGTGCCGCCCATCGGGACGAGGAATCCGGCGCCGTCCCAGAGGCGGTCCTCCAGCTGGCCGGCGACCGTGACGGCCGCTGCCTGGCCGAGCGCGACCGCGCCCGTGAGCCACGTGAAGGCCTCGGTGCGGGCGGTCGGCGGGACCAGCTTCTCGACGAGCGTGTAGCCCGTGATCAGGGCCGGGGCGATGCACGTGCCCACCAGCAGGCCGATCCCGGCGAGCAGCAGCACCGACTGCGCGGCCCAGAGGCCGGAGGCGGTCACGGCGAGCGCGGTGTAGGCGAGCAGGAGGCGGCGCTGCGGCGCGATCTTCCAGGCGACGGCTCCGCAGACGATGCCGGAGAGCATGTTGCCCGCGGCGAACGTCCCGTAGAGGACACCGTTCAGGCCGGGCTCGCCGATCGACTCCGTGAAGGCGGCCAGGGCGACCTGCATGCCGCCGAAGACGGAGCCGATGCCGAGGAACGCCACGATCAGGACGCGCACTCCAGGGATCCGCAGCGCGGAAACGTGCTCCACGCGTGCGTGGACCTCGCCGGCGGTGCGGGCGGGCTGGGGCTGCGTGCCGCGCTGCGCGGCGAACAGGAGGCCGCCCACGAGCGTCAGGGCCGCCTCGGTGACGAGACCGGCGGCGGGGTGCACGCCGGTGCACAGGGCAGTCGCGAACAGCGGGCCGAGGACGAACGTGAACTCGTCCGTGACCGACTCGAAGGCGGCGGCCGTGGTCATGAGGGGCGAGCCCTGGAGCTTGACGCCCCAGCGGGCCCGCACCATGGGACCGATCTGCGGGGTGGAGGCGCCGGTCGGCACCGCCGCGACGAACAGGGCCCACAGGGGGGCGTCAGTGAGCGCGAGCACCGTCAGCAGGAGCACGGACGCCGTGTGCAGCAGGACGCCGGGCACGAGGACTGCGCGCTGCCCGAAGCGGTCGGCGAGCTTGCCCGTGAAGGGGGCGAACAGTGCCATGGAGACGCCGGTGGTGGCGGAGACGGCGCCGGCGGTGCCGTACGAGCCCGTGGTGTGCTGCACGAGCAGGACCGTCGAGATGGTGAGCATCGCGAACGGCTGCCGGGCGGCGAAGCCGGGGAGCAGGAACGTCCAGGCGCCGCGGGTGCGCAGCAGCTGGCCGTATCCGGGGCGCTTGTCGGTGACCGTGGCCGCGTAATTCTCTGGCACGGCCCTTGCCTTTCTGCCGCCTGGTAGCGCTGCCCCGGTAGGGGTGTGCGCCGAGAGCCGTCCTCATGCGCCGGGAACCGAGTGATACCGGGGTCCGCGCCAGGAGGGCCTGGGCCATGCAGGGTATGCAAGGGAACCGCGGCCGCTTTGCGGTCGCGCCGGCTCTACATCAGGCAGAGTCGGTGGAACTTCAAGTGTGTACCGCCCATGCTAACGGCCGGACGGGCCGCTTTCTTCCGCGTAGCGGAACTTCATCCACCGGTCATCGACCCGCCATCCACCCGCCGGCTCCCTCCCTGAGCCCCGGCGCCCCCGCTCTCCGCGTACGCGCTACGGCGCTAATGTGCCCGCCGTGCGCGTCCCGGGCCGCCGTGCCCCGCCAGCCATCCGGCGAGCTTGCCGCCCTGTGCCACGGCCCGCAGCCGGGCCTCGGCCTTGTCCCGTACCTGGTCCGTCGCGACCACGAGCAGTTCGTCTCCGTGCCGCAGGACGGTCGTCGGCAGCGGTACGAAGGACTGCTTCTCGCGCACGACGAGCGTGACGGCGGCGCCCGGGGGCATCCGCAGCTCGCTGACCTCGACGCCGTGCATCCGGGACTCCTTGGGGATCGACACGGACAGCAGATGTCCGCGCAGCCTCTCCAGGGGCGCCGATTCGATGCCGAGGTCGGCGGCGGGAGCGGAGTCGCTGCCGAGCCGCAGTTTCCGGGCGAGCCAGGGCAGCGTGGGCCCCTGGACGAGCGTGTAGACGACGACGAGGACGAAGACGATGTTGAAGATCCGGGTGCTGTCGTCGACGCCGTTCACCATGGGGATGGTCGCCAGGATGATGGGCACCGCGCCGCGCAGGCCGGCCCAGGACATGAGGGCCTTCTCCTGCCAGGGCATGCGGAACGGCAGGAGGCTGAAGACGACCTCCACGGGGCGCGCCACCATCGTCAGGACGAGGCCGATGACGATCGCGGGCCAGAAGTCGTCCACGAGGTCGTGCGGGGTGACGAGCAGGCCGAGCAGGACGAACATGCCGATCTGCGCGATCCAGCCGAGCCCTTCGGCGAAGCCGCGGGTGGCGGGCCAGTGCGGCAGTTTCGCGTTGCCGAGGACCATCGAGGCGAGGTAGACGGCGAGGAACCCGCTGCCGTGGGCCATGGCTCCGGCGGCGTACGCGGTGACGGCGATGGCCATGACGGCGATCGGGTAGAGGCCGGAGGCGGGCAGGGCGACGTGCCGCAGGCCCAAGGAGCCGAGCCAGCCCACCGCGATCCCGATCGCGGCGCCGATCGCGAGTTCGAGGGCGATCTCGCCGACGAGGGCGTACCAGTGCTCGACGGGTCCGGCCGTGGAGAAGGCCACCACCAGGATCACCACAGGGGCGTCGTTGAAGCCGGACTCGGCCTCCAGGACGCCCGTCACGCGGGACGGCAGCGGCACCTTGCGCAGCACGGAGAAGACGGCCGCGGCGTCCGTCGAGGACACCACCGCGCCGATGATGAGCGCCTGCCGCCATTCCAGGCCCACGACGTAGTGCGCTCCGGCGGCCGTCACGCCCACGCTGATGGCGACGCCGACCAGCGACAGCATGACGGCGGCCGGCAGCGCCGGTTTGATCTCTTTCCACTTCGTGCCGAGGCCGCCCTCGGCCAGGATCACGACGAGGGCCGCGTAGCCGATGACCTGCGTCAGCTCGGCACTGCTGAACGACACGTTGCCGATGCCGTCCTGACCCATCGCCACCCCGATGCCGAGGTAGAGGAGCAGGCTCGGCAGACCGCTGCGCGAGGAGATGCGCACGGCTGCGACGGCGATCAGCAGGACCAGTGAACAGACGAGCAGGAGCTGGTTGAGGTGGTGGACAGTCAGGGGCTGTTTCCTTCCTCCGACGGTCGTACGGGATGGCCCGTACGGGTGTACGGGACGCTGTGGAACGACCAGGTACTTCGTTACCTTACCTAATCGTTAACGCCTTCTTGACGCCCTCCAGGGTGACCTCGGGCGGGTTGGGGCCCCGGGTTCTTGACACCGCGTCCGAGGCCGCCGTGCCCTGCGCCTATGGTTGCTCCAGCGCTCCGTGACCCCACAGCCCGCCTGCAGCCCGCTCTGCCGCTCGCGAAGGACAGCAAGGACAGCGATGCCCTCGAACACCAACGCCTCTTCCGGCCATTCGTCCGGTAAGAAGAAGGGGCGCAGAGCCCGACTGATCGTGATCGTGCTTGTCCTGGCCATTGTCGCGGGCATCGGCTACGGCACGTACTGGAGCATCAGTACCGTGCGTGCCTCCTTCCCGCAGACAAAGGGCTCGATCAAGCTCGACGGGCTCTCCGGTCCCGTGGACGTCAAGCGGGACTCCTACGGGATCCCTCAGGTCTATGCCTCGTCCGACGAGGACCTGTTCATGGCCCAGGGCTATGTGCAGGCACAGGACCGCTTCTGGGAGATGGACGTCCGCCGCCATATGACCTCCGGCCGGCTCTCCGAGATGTTCGGCAAGAGCCAGGTCAAGACCGATGAGTTCCTGCGGACGCTCGGCTGGCACCGGGTGGCGCAGAAGGAGTACGACTCCAAGCTCTCGCCCGAGACGAAGAAGTACCTTCAGGCGTACGCCAAGGGAGTCAACGCCTACCTCGCCGGCAAGGACGGCGGGGACATCTCCGTCGAGTACGCGGCGCTCGGGTTCACCAACGACTACGCGCCCCAGAAGTGGACGCCGGCCGACTCCGTGGCCTGGCTCAAGGCGATGGCGTGGGACCTGCGCGGCAACATGCAGGAAGAGATCGACCGCTCCCTGATGACGAGCCGCCTCGGCCCGCAGCAGATCGCGGACCTGTACCCGGACTACCCGTACGACCGGAACAAGGCGATCGTCCAGTCCGGCTCCTACGACAGCGCGACCGGCTCCTACGGGGAGGGCTCCGGCGGGTCCGGAAATCAAACCGGCACGGGAACAGGCACCGGAACGGGCACCTCCACAGGCACCGGAACCGGCACTGGCACGCAAGCCGCCACCGGCACAGGTCTCGCGGGCAACGCCGAGGCTCCCAACGACCTCCAGAGCCAGCTGACCGGGCTATCCGACGCCCTGGACCAGGTCCCCGCCGCCGTCGGCCCCAACGGCAACGGCATCGGCTCCAACTCGTGGGTGGTCTCCGGAGCGCACACGATCACCGGGAAGCCGCTGCTCGCCAACGACCCGCACCTGTCGCCGCAGCTCCCGTCGGTCTGGTACCAGATGGGCCTGCACTGCCGGAGCCTGTCGGCCTCGTGCCAGTACGACGTCACGGGCTACACGTTCGCCGGGATGCCCGGCGTGATCATCGGCCACAACCAGGACGTCTCCTGGGGCATGACGAACCTGGGCGCCGACGTCACCGACCTGTACCTGGAGAAGCTCAACAGCGGCGGGTACCAGTACGACGGCAAGACGGTGCCCTTCGAGACCCGCAAGGAGACCATCAAGGTCGCCGGCGGCGACGACAAGACCATCACCGTCCGCGAGACCAACAACGGTCCGCTGATCTCGGACCGGGACGACGAGCTGGTCAAGGTCGGCAAGAAGGCGAGGGTCGACGCCGCTGCCCCCGACCGGGGCGACGGCTACGGGGTCTCGCTGCGCTGGACCGCGCTGACCCCCGGCAAGTCCATGGACGCCGTCTTCGAGCTGGACAAGGCGAAGGACTGGACCCAGTTCCGCAAGGCCGCCGCCGACTTCGAGGTGCCTTCGCAGAACCTGGTCTACGCCGACACCAAGGGCAACATCGGCTACCAGGCACCCGGCAAGATCCCGGTCCGGGGCAAGGGCGACGGTTCGCTGCCCGCACCCGGCTGGGACGCCGCGTACCGCTGGAAGAAGTACATCCCGCAGTCCGCGCTGCCCTACGAGTACAACCCCAAGCGTGGCTACATCGTGACCGCCAACCAGGCCGTCGTCGACAAGGACAAGTACCCGTACCACCTCACCTCCGACTGGGGTTACGGCACGCGCAGCCAGCGCATCACCGATCTGATCGAGTCGAAGATCGCCGGCGGCGGCAAGATCTCCACCGACGACATGCGCACCATGCAGATGGACAACAGCAGTGAGATCGCCAAGCTGCTCGTGCCCAAGCTGCTCAAGATCGACGTCTCGGACAAGTACGTCCGCGAGGCGCAGAAGCTCCTGGAGAACTGGGACTACACCCAGAACCCGGATTCGGCGGCGGCCGCGTACTTCAACTCGGTCTGGCGCAACATCCTCAAGCTGTCCTTCGGCAACAAGCTCCCCAAGGAGCTGCGGGTCAAGGGCCAGTGCCTGAGCGTGGAGCCTGCCGGTGACACCGGCCCGGCGGACGAGGACCGGCGGGTGCGCGAGTGCGGAGAGCGCGACGCGGACTCGGCGCAGCCTGACGGCGGCGACCGTTGGTTCGAGGTCGTCCGCAAGATCATCAACGATGAGAACAACGACTGGTGGAAGGCTCCGGCCACCCGCACCGACGCCGAGACCAAGACCCGTGACCAGCTGTTCGCGCGGGCCATGGAGGACGCGCGCTGGGACGTCACGGCCAAGCTCGGCAAGGACGTCGACACCTGGAGCTGGGGCCGGCTGCACCAGCTGAGCCTGAAGAACCAGACCCTCGGTACGGACGGGCCCGGCTGGCTCCAGTACGTGCTCAACCGCGGCCCGTGGAAGCTCGGCGGCGGCGAGGCGGCCGTGGACGCGACCGGCTGGAACGCGGCCGGCGGCTACGGCGTCATCTGGGTCCCGTCGATGCGCATGGTGGTCAACCTCGCGGACCTCGACAAGTCCAAGTGGATCAACCTCACCGGCGCCTCGGGGCACGCGTTCAGCGCGCACTACACCGACCAGACGGAGAAGTGGTCCAAGGGCGAACTCGTCCCGTGGGTCTCTTCGGAGAAGGCGGTCGGCGAGAACACGAAGGACACCCTGGTGCTGCGGCCCTGACAACGGGCGACACCTTCTGAAAGGGCCTCCACGCGCGCGTGGGGGCCCTTTCACGTTCCTGAGGACAAGGCCGTTCGCCAGGTCGCTCACCGAGTCCCTCGCCGGAAGCGGCGCACCCCCGAAGGCGTCACCACGGCGTGCACGGGACGGTCGTGCGGCTCCTCGGGGACGCGCTCCACGACCTCACCGTCGTACAGGAGCACCACGAGCGCCGGATCCGCGTCCGCGCGCTCAAGCCGCGCGAGGACCCGGTCGTACGAGCCGCCTCCGCGGCCGAGCCGCATGCCGCGTCCGTCGACGGCGAGGCCCGGCAGCAGCACCGCGTCGGCCTCCACGACGGCCTCCGTGCCGAGCGGCTCCCCGGAGGGCTCCAACAGGGCCATCTTTCCCGCATGTTGCACGCGCGCGAGGGACCCCTGTCCGTCGTAGGCGCCCCAGTCGAGGTCGTTGTCGTCGAGGAGTACGGGAAGCAGGACGCGCACCCCGCGCGCGTGGAGCGCGTCGAGCAGCACGCGGGTGCCCGGTTCACGGCCTACGGAGACGTACGCGGCGACGGTCCGTGCCCCGGCCAGCTCCGGAAGTTCAAGGGCCCGACGGGCGAGCGCCCCGGCCGCCGTCTCGACGTCATCGGCGGGCAACCCGGATCTCATCTGGAGGAGTTCTGCCCGCAACGCGTTCTTGTCAGCCTTTGACACACACATAGCCAGCTCACAAACCCCTCACATAGGCACAAAGTTAACTGGAAGCAAATCTTCCGCCCAGACGCTACGGATATGGTTCACCGCATGACTGAGTCGCACCCCAGGATCAGCAAGGCTGTCATCCCCGCCGCGGGCCTCGGCACCCGGTTCCTGCCGGCCACCAAGGCAACGCCCAAGGAGATGCTGCCGGTCGTCGACAAGCCGGCGATCCAGTACGTCGTCGAGGAGGCCGCGGCTGCCGGTCTCGACGACGTGCTCATGATCACGGGCCGCAACAAGCGGCCCCTGGAGGACCATTTCGACCGCAACTACGAGCTCGAGTCGGCTCTCCAGAAGAAGGGCGACGCCGGCCGCCTCGCCAAGGTCCAGGAGTCCAGCGACCTCGCGACCATGCACTACGTCCGCCAGGGCGACCCCAAGGGCCTGGGCCACGCCGTGCTGTGCGCGGCCCCGCACGTCGGCCAGGAGCCCTTCGCGGTCCTCCTCGGCGACGACCTGATCGACCCGCGCGACCCCCTGCTCGCCCGCATGGTCGAGATCCAGGAGCAGCGCGGCGGCAGCGTCATCGCGCTCATGGAGGTCGAGCCCTCGCAGATCCACCTCTACGGCTGCGCCGCCGTCGAGGCGACCGTGGACAGCGACGTCGTCAAGATCACCGGCCTGGTCGAGAAGCCCGACCCCGCGGACGCCCCGTCGAACTACGCGATCATCGGCCGCTACGTCCTCGACCCCGCGATCTTCGGCATACTCCGCCGGACCGAGCCGGGCCGCGGCGGCGAGATCCAGCTCACCGACGCCCTCCAGCAGCTCGCCGACGACGAGAAGGCCGGCGGCCCCGTCCACGGCGTCGTCTTCAAGGGCCGCCGGTATGACACCGGGGACCGCGGCGACTATCTGCGTGCCATTGTCAGACTCGCGTGCGAACGTGAGGACCTGGGCCCGGACTTCCGGGCCTGGCTTCGCAGTTACGTCACCGAGGAGATGTAGCACCTTGAGCAGCACGACCACGCACGTCACCGGTCAGGAGCACGTCTGGTCGGTGGCGGAGCACCTGGAGGACATCCTCGCCACGGTCCGCCCGCTGGAGCCCATCGAGCTCCAGCTCCTCGACGCACAGGGCTGCGTCCTCGTCGAGGACATCTCGGTGCCCGTCTCGCTGCCCCCCTTCGACAACAGCTCGATGGACGGGTACGCGGTCAGGGCCGCCGACGTGGCGGGCGCGAGCGAGGACTTCCCCGCGGTGCTCACGGTCGTGGGGGACGTCGCCGCGGGCCAGGCCGGGCTGCTCCACGTGCGGCCCGGCCAGGCCGCCCGCATCATGACCGGCGCCCCGCTCCCGCCCGGAGCCGAGGCCGTCGTCCCCGTCGAGTGGACCGACGGCGGCCTGGGCGAGGGCCCGGTCTCCGGGATGCGTGCCCACAGCGCAGCCCCCGAGGGCGCCTCCGGCGAGGTCCGCGTGCACCGCCCCGCCGAGGCACGCGCGCACGTGCGCGCCAAGGGCAGCGACGTGAAGGCGGGCGACCGCGCCCTGGAGGCCGGCACCGTCCTCGGCCCGCCCCAGATCGCCCTCCTCGCCGCGATCGGCCGCGGCACCGTACGCGTACGCCCGCGCCCGCGCGTGGTCGTCATGTCCACCGGCAGCGAACTGATCCAGCCGGGCGAGGAGTTGGCCGAGGGCCAGATCTACGACTCCAACAGCTTCGCCCTCACCGCCGCCGCCCGTGACGCCGGAGCGATCTCCTACCGCGTCGGCGCGGTCGCCGACGACGCGGAGACACTGCGCTCCACCATCGAGGACCAGCTGATCCGCGCCGACCTCATCGTCACCACGGGCGGCGTCAGTGTCGGCGCGTACGACGTCGTGAAGGAAGCGCTGACCTCCGTCGGCGACTCCGAGGACGAGACCGGCATCGGCGCCGGCAGCGGCGTCGAGTTCCGCAAGCTCGCCATGCAGCCGGGCAAGCCCCAGGGCTTCGGCACCATCGGCCCCGAGCACACCCCGCTCCTCGCCCTGCCGGGCAACCCCGTCTCCTCGTACGTCTCCTTCGAGCTGTTCGTACGCCCCGCGGTGCGCACCCTCATGGGCCTGCCCGCCGCCGACGTCCACCGACCGTCGGCCCGCGCGGTCCTGAAGTCGGCCAAGGCCCTCAGCTCGCCCGCCGGACGACGCCAGTTCCTGCGCGGGACGTACGACGCCGAGGCCGGGACCGTCACCCCTGTGGGGGGCGCCGGATCCCACCTCGTCGCGGCGCTCGCCCACGCGGACGCGCTGATCGTCCTGCCCGAGAAGACCACGTCGGCCGAGCCCGGTGCGGAAGTGGACGTGGTCCTCCTCGGCTGAGCGCGCCGTCCGCGCGATACCGTGTCGCGCACAACAGGCCGCGCGCCGCACCGCGGCCCACGGACCGGGAGCGCCAGAGCACCATGAGCAGTTCGCAGGACCGACTGACGCACATCGACGAGGCGGGCGCGGCCCGCATGGTCGACGTGTCCGCCAAGGACGTGACCGCGCGCACCGCCCGTGCCAGCGGCCGCGTCCTCGTATCGCCCCGCGTGGTGGAGCTGCTGCGTGGCGAAGGAGTGCCCAAGGGCGACGCCCTGGCCACGGCGCGCATCGCCGGGATCATGGGTGCCAAGCGCACCCCCGACCTCATCCCGCTCTGCCACCCGCTGTCCGTGTCCGGGGTGAAACTGGACCTGTCCGTCGCCGACGACGCGGTCGAGATTCTCGCCACGGTGAAGACCACGGACCGCACAGGCGTCGAGATGGAGGCCCTGACGGCCGTCTCGGTGGCCGCGCTCACGGTGATCGACATGGTGAAGGCCGTCGACAAGGGCGCCGTCATCACGGACGTACGCGTCGAGGAGAAGACGGGCGGCAAGTCGGGCCACTGGGCCCGTCCGGAGGCCGGGGAATGAGCCCCTACCGCGCCCTCGTCGTCACCGCCTCCAACCGCGCCGCCGCCGGGGTCTACGCCGACACCGGCGGCCCCCGGATCGCGAAGGGCCTCGAAGCCCTGGGCTTCCAGGTCGACGGGCCGCAGGTCGTGCCCGACGGGGACCCGGTGGCCGAGGCGCTGCGGGCCGGTGTCGACGCCGGGTACGACGTCATCCTCACCACCGGCGGCACCGGCATCTCGCCCACCGACCGGACCCCCGAGGCCACCCGCAGCGTGCTCGACCACGAGGTGCCGGGCATCCCCGAGGCCATTCGCGCGTTCGGACGGGAGAAGGTACCCACGGCCGCGCTCTCCAGGGGCCTCGCCGGCGTCGCGGGACGCACGCTGATCGTGAACCTGCCCGGTTCGTCCGGCGGCGTCAAGGACGGCCTCGCCGTACTGGGTCCCCTGCTGACCCATGCCGTCGACCAGCTGCGCGGCGGCGACCACCCCAGACCCGACGGCGGTGCGAGCTGAACACCCCATCCTGGCCCGTCGAGCTGACGGACGGTGACGTCTGCCTGCGCCCGATAAAACTGCGCGACCAGCGGGCCTGGCGCGAGGTCAACCGCCGCAACCGCGACTGGCTGCGCCCCTGGGAAGCGACCATCCCGCCGCCCACGCCCAGCGGCCCGGTCGCCCACCGTCCGACGTACCGTCAGATGGTCCGCCACCTGCGCGCCGAGGCGAGCGCGGGGCGCATGCTGCCCTTTGTCATCGAGTACCAGGGGCGCCTGGTCGGGCAGTTGACGGTGGCCGGGATCACCTGGGGCTCGATGTGCTCGGGCCATGTCGGCTACTGGGTCGACGAGTCGGTGGCCGGGCGCGGAGTGATGCCGACTGCGGTGGCGCTCGCGGTCGACCACTGCTTCCGCACCGTGGGCCTGCACCGCATCGAGGTCTGTATTCGCCCGGAGAACGGGCCGAGCCGCCGGGTCGTCGAAAAACTCGGATTCCGCGAGGAAGGGCTGCGGCTCCGCTATCTCCACATCGACGGCGGCTGGCGCGACCATCTCGTCTTCGCGCTCACCGCCGAGGAGGTCCCAGAAGGCCTCCTCAGCCGCTGGCGTCGCAAGCGTGGCGGCAACACCGCTGGTCCGGGTGGTCCGAGCACCGCGGAGCGGCCGGGCACTTCGCCAAAATAAAATAAGTGTTCGAAATTGATCGGAGATCGTCCGTCGCAGGCATTAAATTCGCTCGACGGGCGGTGCGTTGCTGCCTCAGTCGGAAAAAAAGTTCGAAATATCAGCCAGTTCGTGCGACACACCGGCTCAATTGGCGGATGGCCTCACGCAAACCCCTCTACCGTGTGAGGCGTGAGCAGCAGCGGCCTCATCTACGCAGTCATCGTCGGGGCCTGGGCCGCCTACTTGGTGCCGATGTGGCTCCGTAGGCAGGACGAGCTGAACGAGGCCCGTCCGACGGAACGCTTCAGCACCGCCATCCGGCTGCTGTCCGGACGGGCGGGCATGGAGCGCCGATACGCCAAGGACCTGCAGGCGCGCTCGCCCGAAGGGGAGGAGCAGCGCAGCGACCCGTCCGTCCCGGACGCGGCCACCGACTCGGTGGACGTCCGGGCCTTCGCCGCGCCTCCGGTCCGCGGCGAGCGCAGGAGCGAGAAGCGGGAGGCCCGCCACGAGCGGCACCCCGGATCCGAACCCCGCCCCGAGCCCCGGCCCCAGCCCAGGACCTCGCCCGCCCGGCAGACCCCCGACCGCCAGGTCTCCGCCCGGACCGCCCACGGTGAGCCGACGCACGACCGGCCGAACCGTGACCGGCCCGCCGGCGACCCGCACACGAACGGCAGGTCGGCAACCGGACGCGGCCCCGACCGCCAGCAGTCCGAGCGCCAGCAGTCGGACCGCCAGCCGTCCGACCGTCCGCAGTCCGAGCGCTCCGCGTCCGAGCGGCAGGCCGCCTCGGCCGACGCCGCCGCCCGTGCCCGCCGCTCCAAGGTGCTCGCACGCAGGCGCCGTACGACCGTCATGCTCTTCCTCGTCTTCACGGCCGGCGCGGTCGTCGCCGCCGTCGGCGGACTCGCGTTCCTGTGGGCGCCCGCGGTGCCCGCCGTGCTGCTCAGCTCGTACATCTTCTATCTGCGGGCCCAGGAGCGGCGTCGCTTCGCGTACACGATGGACCGGCGCCAGGCCGAGGTCGCGGCGCAGCGGCTGCGCGAGCGGCAGCCCCGCAGGCGGCAGCCCGCCGCCGGCCGGGCCCCCGCTCAGGAGGCCGAAGAGGGGCCTGCGCCAGAGGTGGCGACCGACCCCGGTCTCGAGGCGCTCGCGGCCGACCGGCGCGCGCTCGTCGAGCAGACCGACCACGCCGAGTGGGTCGACCAGCAGCGCGAGCGCCAGCGCGGCCCCGGCCACGGCGACAGCTGGGATCCGGTCCCGGTGCCCCTGCCGACGTATGTGACCGCCCCGGTCGCCCCGCGCGCCACGGGCAGCGTCGATCTCGGCGCCCCCGACGCGTGGAGCTCGGCCCGCTCCAGCGCGGCGGGTGCGGCGGGTGCGGCGCAGCAGGAGCCGGACGGGCACACCGGCGAGGAGCCCGGAGCGGCGTCCGCGGACTGCGACGGCGCGGACGAGATGGAGGACGAGCGCTGTGACGCCCGCCGGGCCGCCTCCGCGCGCCGGTCGCGCGAGCGCGGCCGCACCCCGCTCTTCGACCAGTACGACGACGGCGGCCGCCCCCGCGCGGCCAACGAGTGAGACCCGTTCGGGACCACCCTGGCTGACCAGCCAGGACCGGATTTCCGAGCACCCGGATCGGGATGCTAGAGTTTCACTCGTTGCAAGGGCCTGTGGCGCAGTCTGGTAGCGCACCTCGTTCGCATCGAGGGGGTCTGGGGTTCAAATCCCCACAGGTCCACCGCAATTAAGAGCTCCACCGGATTCGTCCGGTGGGGCTCTTGTCTTGCCCGCTCGCTCCCTCCCCGTGGCACCCTTTCCGCGATGTCGCGCGCGTCACAGTGCCTTGGCGAAGCAGCGGCTCAGTTCGTCGAAGCGGTAGTGGCCGAACTTGGTGCAGGGCGTGTAGCCGCTCGACGCGTAGAGGGCGATGGCCTCCGGCTGCTTGAGGCCCGTCTCCAGGACCATGCGGGAACGGCCGGCCGCGCGGGCGTCGTCCTCCAGGGCCGCGAGTATGCGCCGGGCCAGACCCAGCCCCCGCGCCTCCGGCGTGACGTACATCCTCTTCAGCTCGGCGTCGCCGTCCGCATATCCCTCGTCGTTCTGGTCCTGCGTGCGCCAGCCGCCGGTGGCGAGCGGGGTGCCCCCGTCGTCGTACGCGATCAGGTAGAGGCCGCGCGGGGCGTCGAACATCGTCGGGTCGAGCGGGGTGACATCGCCGTCGTCGCCGTAGCGCTCGGCGTATTCGAGCTGGACGCGGTCGTTCAGCTTGATCGCATCGGGGTGTCCGAAGGAGACGCGCTGGAGGGTGGGTGCCATGGGCTGAATAGTCATGCCAAGTATCGTATCTCTATGCTGACGGATGCGGCTGTTCGTTCTCAGTGTGCCGGTATCGTGCCCTGGTGCTGACTGTGACGAGTGTCAACGTGAACGGGCTGCGGGCCGCCGCCAAGAAGGGCTTCGTGGAGTGGCTGGCCGGGACCTCCGCGGATGTCCTGTGCCTCCAGGAGGTGCGGGCCGAGCCGGATCAGCTGCCCGAAGAGGTGCGCGAGCCCGAGGGGTGGCACGTCGTGCACGCCCCCGCCGGCGCGAAGGGGCGGGCCGGTGTGTCCCTCTACACACGCCGCCGGCCGGAGCGCGTGCAGATCGGCTTCGGGTCCGAAGAGTTCGACGGGAGCGGGCGGTACGTGGAGGTGGACCTCCCCGGTGTCGTCGTCGCCAGCCTCTATCTGCCCTCCGGTGAAGTCGGGACCGAGCGGCAGGACGAGAAGATCCGCTTCATGGGCGAGTTCCTGGCCTATCTGAAGGGGCTGCGGGAGCGGGCCGCCGCCGAGGGCCGCGAGGTGCTCGTGTGCGGCGACTGGAACATCGCCCACCGCGAGGCCGACCTCAAGAACTGGAAGTCCAACAAGAAGAACTCCGGCTTCCTCCCCGAGGAGCGCGACTGGCTCGGACAGGTCCTCGACGAGGCCGACGGCGGTTACGTCGACGTGGTGCGCTCCCTGCACCCCGACGAGGAGGGTCCGTACTCGTGGTGGTCGTACCGGGGGCGGGCCTTCGATAACAACGCGGGATGGAGGATCGACTACCACCTTTCGACGCCCGGGCTCGCCGGACGGGCGGTCAAGGGGTTCGTCGAGCGGGCCGCCACGCATGACGAGCGCTGGTCGGACCACGCGCCGGTGACCGTCGTCTACGAGTAGGCCCTTGAGGTGAGAGCGGCCCTGGAGTCACGAGTGGGCCTGCGTCACAAAGTCCGGTAGAGGGCTGTCCCCGCGTCCGAGTGGCGTGGCAGGTTTTGGCGCGCGCGTGCATGGTGAGTGATCCGAGTGATCCGAGTGATCCGAGTCGTCAACTGGCTGCTGTACGGGGGGACTTCATGGTCGCGTTTCCTTCCAGGCGTCGTGTGCTGCTCGGGGCTGCCGGGGCCGGGGTTGCGGCTGTGGTGGCGCCGGGGGTGGCTCGCGCGGTGGCTCCGGGGGCGCCTGCGGTCATGGTCACCGAGCAGGCGAGCAAGCGGGTTCTTGTGCTCGATCCCGGGCGGTCCATCTGGGACCCGGCGGCCGATCCGTCCTGTGTGCGGTGGCAGTTCTCGCCGGTCGGGGACCCGCGGTACCGGGATCTCGTGCCGGACGAGAGCTGGGTGTACCCCGCCGAGGCCAAGGTGCGGGTGCATCGCGGGCGGACATATCTGCTGACGACCGCGTCGTTCGGGTTCGCGGCCGTCGTCTCGTATCCATCGGGCCGGCGGTACTGGGGTGCGACGCTCGGGCCCGGCGACGATCTCCTCAACCCGCACAGCATCGAGATCCTGCCGGACGGGAACGTGGCCGTCGCGTGCAGTACGGGGGCGCTCGTCAGGCTCTACGCCGCGTCGCTCGGCCCGCGCTCGGAGCGGTTTGCCGAGGTGGCGCTGAAGGGCGCGCACGGGCTGCACTGGGACGCCCGGCGTGAGGTGCTGTGGGCGCTCGGGGATGACGAGCTGGTCGCGTACCGGGTGGGTGGCAGCCGGGTGCGGCCCGCGCTGACGCGCATGTCGTCGGTGGGGCTGCCGGTCGCCAAGCCGGGGAAGTCGCCCGGCGGGCACGACCTGTTCCCGGTGGCGGGGCGCCCGGGGCGGCTGTGGGTGACGACGAGCGCTTCCGTGTTCCAGTACGACATCGCGGGCGGGGTCTTCGTGCAGGACTTCGCCGGTGCGGCCGAGATCGCGCGGCCCGGGGTGAAGGCGATCGGGGACGATCCGCGGACCGGGCAGGCGCTCAGCACCGTGCCGGAGAGCGGCCTGGGTGAGACGTGGTGGACGACGAAGGTGAGCGTGCACCGGCCGCCTGCCTCGTACACCCTCGTCAACGGCGGGATCTACAAGGCGCGTTGGTGGTTGCCGAGGTAGGCGGAGGGCTGCCTACTCATCCGGTTTTCTGGCCAGGACGCGGTCCAGGGCCAGGGACAGTTCCGCCTCGACCACGCTCTTGGCGAGCGGGCGCAGGCGCTGGAGGTCCTGTTCCGACGCGTGGGAGAGGACCAGGTCGGTGAAGAGTTCGGCCAGGTCCTCCGCGTGGGCGCGGACGCGTTTGCCGGCCGCGAGGACGTCGGCGAGCGGGACGCCCTCGCGGACCAGGGCGGCGGAGACGTCGAGCAGACGCCGGCTGACGTGCACGATCTCGTCGCCGTCGACGCCGACGTAGCCGAGGTCCATCGCGGCTTCGAGGTTGTCCGGGGTGACCTGGCCCGCGAAGTAGTCGGCCAGTTCCTCGGGGGTGAGGCGGACCGGGGTCTCCTCGGACGGTTCGCCGAGGCCGAGGAGTTCGCCGACGTCGCGGCCGCGGTCGAAGGCCTCGGAGAGTTCGGCGATGCCGCTGAGGGTGTGGCCGCGTTCCAGGAGGGCGGCGATGGTGCGCAGGCGGGCCAGGTGGCTCTCGTCGTACCAGGCGATGCGGCCCTCGCGGCGCGGAGGCGGGATCAGCTTGCGTTCGCGGTAGAAGCGCAGGGTGCGCACGGTGATGCCGGCCTCCCGCGCGAGCTCCTCCATGCGGAACTCCCGGGTGCCGGGGCCTTTCGCCGCTTCCTTCGCCGGCGCTTGCGCCTGTGTTTTCGCCGCTTCCTTCGCCACGTGAGAACCCTATGTTGTACCGCCGGTACCCGCGGCGGAGCCGCTGATGTCACATTCGTGGTCCCGACCCCTACCCATCAGTACGCACCTGCTCTACGCTCCCCATTGCGCCAGTGTTCACTGGCAGGGTCGCGCGGCAGGGAGGCGCCGGGATGGCTGAGCACGAGCATGAGCACGTACGGGTGGCGGTGATCGGGTCCGGGTTCGGCGGGCTCGGGGCCGCGGTCCGGCTGCGGCGCGAAGGCATCACCGACTTCGTGGTCCTGGAGCGGGCGGGCGCCGTCGGCGGCACGTGGCGCGACAACAGCTACCCGGGGTGCGCGTGCGACGTGCCCTCCCATCTGTACTCCTTCTCCTTCGCGCCCAACCCCGACTGGCCGCGCACCTTCTCCGGCCAGGAGCACATCTGGGAGTACCTGGAGGGCGTCGCCGACACCTTCCGGCTGCGCCCGCACATCCGCTTCGGCCACGAGGTGAAGCAGGCGCGCTGGGACACCGAGAAGCTGTGGTGGGTGGTCGAGACCTCGCAGGGCACGCTCACCGCCGACGTCGTCATCTCGGCGACCGGCCCGCTGTCCGACCCGAAGATGCCGGACATCAAGGGCCTCGACGCCTTCCCCGGCAAGGTCTTCCACTCCGCGCGCTGGGACCACGACTACGACCTGCGCGGCAAGCGCGTCGCCGTGATCGGCACCGGCGCCTCCGCCATCCAGATCGTGCCGGCCATCCAGCGGGACGTGGCGAAGCTGACGCTGTTCCAGCGCACCCCGCCGTGGGTCATGCCGCGCGCCGACCGCGCCATCACAGGCGCCGAGCGCTGGCTGCACCGCCAGTTGCCGTTCACCACGCAGGCCCGCCGCGGACTGCTGTGGGGCATCCGTGAGCTCCAGGTGCAGGCGTTCACGAAGCGGCCCAATGAGCTGGGGCTGGTCGAGCAGCTGGCCAAGCGCAACATCCACCGGTCCATCGAGGACCCTGGCCTGCGCGCCAAGCTCACGCCGAACTACCGCATCGGCTGCAAGCGCATCCTGCTGTCCAACGCCTACTACCCGGCCCTCGCGCAGCCGAATGTCGACGTCGTGGCCTCCGGGCTCAGCGAGATCCGCGGCTCCACGCTGGTCGCCACCGACGGCAGCGAGGCCGAGGTCGACGCGATCGTCTTCAGCACCGGCTTCCACGTCACGGACATGCCGATCGCCGACCGGGTCGTGGGCGCCGAGGGGCACACGCTCATGGAGTCCTGGAAGGACGGCATGAAGGCGCTGCGCGGCGCGACGGCGGCCGGATTCCCGAACTTCATGACCGTCATCGGGCCCAACACCGGCCTCGGGAACTCCTCGATGATCCTGATGATCGAGTCCCAGCTGAACTATCTGGCCGACTACGTACGCCAGTTGGACGTCCTCGGCGGCCGCGTCGCGCTCGACCCGCGTGCGTCTGCCGTGAACGCGTGGAACCGCCGCGTGCAGGACCGGATGGAGCGCACGGTGTGGAGCTCCGGCGGCTGCAGCAGCTGGTACCTCGACGAGAACGGCGTGAACACCACGCTGTGGCCGGGCACGACGACCGAGTTCCGGTCCGCCACGCGCCGGGTCGACCTCGGCGAGTACGAGGTGGTCAGGGCGCCGGCGGCCGAACCGGCCGCGGTTCCCGCAGCACGTACGAAGAAGGGCCGTGGCGGCAAGGTGGAGGCGGGAGCGGCATGAACAGGCTGATGCATGTGACGAGCGGACCCTACGCGCCGCCCGCGGCCACGCGTGAGCTGACGGCGGTCTCCGCCGACGGCGCCCGGCTGCACGTCGAGGTGCACGGCCCCGAGGGGGCGCCCACGGTGGTGCTCGCGCACGGGTGGACGTGCTCGACCGCGTTCTGGGCCGCGCAGATACGTTCCCTTGCCGCCGACCACCGGGTCGTCGCATACGACCAGCGTGGCCATGGGCGCAGTCCGGCGGCGCAGGCCCCGTACTCGACACAGATGCTCGCCGACGACCTGGAGGCCGTGCTCGCCGCGACGCTCGCGCCGGGCGAGAAGGCCGTGCTCGTCGGGCACTCCATGGGCGGCATGACGATGATGGCCGCGTCGCAGCGGGCGAAGTTCCGCGAGCACGCGGCCGCGGTCCTGCTGTGCAGCACGGGCAGTTCGCATCTCGTCGCCGAGTCGACCGTGCTGCCGCTGCGGCCGGGGCGGCTGCGGACCCGGATCACGACGGCCGTGCTCGGCGCGAGGGCGCCGCTCGGGCCCGTCACGTCGCTCGGCAAGAAGATCCTGCGCTACGCGACCATGGGCCCGGGGTCGTCGCCGGACAAGGTCGAGGCCTGCGCCCGCATCGTGCACGCCTGCCCCACCAAGGTGCGCTACCACTGGTCGCACGTCCTCGCCGAGCTCGAACTCGACGCGCAAGTGGCCGAGTTGCGGGTGCCGACGGCGGTGATCGCGGGTACGGCCGACCGGCTCACACCCGTCGCGCACGCACGTCGCCTGGCGGCGACGCTGCCGGAGTGCGTGGGGCTCACCGAACTCACCGCTCTCGGGCACATGACGCCCGTCGAGGCGCCGGAGCTGGTCACCGAGCGCATACGTGAACTGTCCGCGAGCTACGTGGAAGTGAAGGGAGCGGCATCCGCATGAGCAGGGTCAGTCTCGAAGGACAGGTAGCGGTCGTCACGGGTGCCGCGCGCGGCGTGGGCGAGCTGCTCGCGCGCAAGCTGGCGGCGCGCGGCGCCAAAATCGCGCTGGTCGGCCTGGAGCCGGACGAGCTGAAGGCGGTGTCCGAACGCCTCGACACCGACAGCGACTTCTGGCACGCCGACGTCACCGACCATGTGGCGATGGCGCAGGTCGCCGAGGAGGTCAAGCAGCGCTTCGGCAAGGTCGACATCGTCGTCGCGAACGCGGGTGTCGCCAACGGCGGCCCGTTCCTCGACTCCGACCCGGTCGCCTGGCGCCGCGTCATCGAGGTCAATCTGATCGGGTCCGCCGTCACGGCGCGGGCGTTCCTGCCGGTGCTCATGGAGAGCCGCGGGTATCTGCTCCAGATAGCTTCGCTCGCCGCGATCACGCCGGCGCCGATGATGACCGCGTACTGCGCGTCGAAGTCCGGCGTCGAGGCGTACGCGCACAGCCTGCGCGCCGAGGTCGGCTACAAGGGCGTACGGGTCGGGGTCGGGTACCTGTCGTGGACCGACACCGACATGGTGCGCGGCGCCGACCAGGACGACGTGATGCGCGAGCTGCGGCAGCGGCTGCCGTGGCCGTCGAACAAGACGTACCCGCTGGGCCCGGCCGTGGACAGGATCGTCGCGGGCATCGAGCGGAGGTCTGCTCATGTGTACGCGCAGTGGTGGCTGCGGGGCATGCAGGGCATCCGCGGCTGTCTGCCCGGGGTCATCGGGGCGGTCGGGCAGCGCGAGATGCGGCGGTTCGAGCCGCGCCTGAAGAGCGTCTCGACGGGGCTCGTCGGGGCGGGGGGCGCCGCCGACGAGTCCGTACGGGGGCGCTGACGCTTCCTGTGGGGGCTGACCTGCGGTTTTTGGGGTCGAGCACGGTCCGTTACTGATCGAAATGCGTGCTCTGTCCTGGCGTGTAACTCTGGTCGAGGCCCGAACCCCCCCACCCAAAAACGGGAGTGAAATCGCATGGGCATGAAGGACCAGTTCCAGGACAAGGCCGAGCAGCTCGCCAACCAGGCCAAGAAGCGGTCCGGTCAAGGCAGGGACGAGGCGAGCCAGCGCTCCTCGCAGACCCAGGACGACCTGCGACGTGAGCGTGGCTCGCAGTCCGAGGACTCCGAGCGTCGGCGGCAGGAAGCGCAGGACAGGTTCGACCAGGACTACGACGCCTGACGCTTGGCTTCGCTGAGCCAGTAAGAACGAGGGTCACCCGGGACGCCGGGTGGCCCTCGTTCTTTGTACGTGGACTGGGGCCCGATGCCGTTGCCCGGCACATGAGGGCGGCCCCAGCTGCCCACAGCTGTCAGTAGCTGATGGCGCGCGTGGTCGGGGTCAGCGCGGCGGGAGTTCGGGGCGGGCGTGGTTCGGCGTGTTCGTGTAGTCCGGGGGAGTCTTCGCCGGGCCGGCGACCAGGAGGTCCAGGGCGAGGTAGACCGCGTCGTCGAGTTGGGCGTGGCGGCCCTCTGCCCAGTCCAGGGGGGTGCGCAGGACCTCGATGTCCGGTTCCACGCCCTTGTTCTCGATCGACCAGCCGTACTCGGGGAACCAGGCCGCGTTCATAGGGACCGTGATGACCGTGCCGTCGCCGAGTGTGTGGCGGCCCGTCATGCCGACGACGCCGCCCCAGGTGCGCTGGCCCACGACGGGGCCGAGCCCGAGGAGTTTGAACGCCGCGGTGATCATGTCGCCGTCGGACGAGGTCGCCTCGTCGGCCAGGGCGACGACCGGACCGCGCGGGGCGTTCGACGCGTACGAGACGGGCTGGGCGTTGCGGGTCAGGTCCCAGCCGAGGATCTTGCGGGTGAGTTTCTCGATGACGAGCTCGCTGATGTGGCCGCCCGCGTTGCCGCGCACGTCGACGATGAGGGCGGGCCGGGAGACCTCCATGCGCACGTCACGGTTGAACTGCGCCCAGCCGGAGCCGCCCATGTCGGGGATGTGCAGATAGCCGCACTTGCCGCCGCTCAGCTCCCGTACGACCGCGCGGCGCTTGGCCACCCAGTCCTGGTAGCGCAGCGGGCGCTCGTCGATGAGGGGGACGACCGCGACGCGGCGGGGGCTGCCCTCGCCCTCCGCGGGCCGGAACGTCAGCTCGACCGTCGTGCCGCCCGAGCCCGCGAGCAGCGGGTAGGGGCCGGCGACCGGGTCGACCGGGCGGCCGTCGACATGCGTGAGGACGGCGCCCTCGCGGATGCCGCTGCCGGCCAGCGGGGAGCGCGCCTTGGAGTCCGACGAGTCGCCGGGCAGGATGCGGACGAGCTGCCAGCCCTCGTCGCGGTGCACGAAGTTGGCGCCGAGGAGGCCCTGGGCGCGCTGGTAGTGGGGCGGGCCCTCGTTGCGGCGGGCGGGGGACACGTAGGCGTGCGAGGTGCACAGTTCGCCGAGCACCTCGCGCAGCAGGTCGGCGAACTCGTCGGGGGACGCGACCCGTTCGACGAGCGGCCGGTACTGGGCGAGGATCGCGTCCCAGTCGATGTGGCACATCTTCGGGTCCCAGTAGTAGGCCCGGATGATCCGGCCGGCCTCGTCGTACGCCTGGCGCCACTCGGCGGCGGGGTCGACCTCGTGCAGGATGCGACGCAGGTCGATCCAGACCGTGGTGTCGCTGTCGCCGGTCTCGGTGGAGGGGACGGCGCGCAGTTCGCCCTCGTCGACGACGACCAGGCGGGTGCCGTCGCCGCTGACCGCGAACGAGTCGAGGTGGACGACGAGTTCGGTCTTCTTGCCCTTGGTGAGGTTGAAGTGCTCCAGGGTGGGGCGGCCCGAGGTGTCGGCCGGGTTGACGAAGGTCTCGCCGAGTGCGCCGGAGATCGGCCAGCGCAGCCAGACGAGGCCGCCGCCCGAGACGGGATGGAGCGCCGAGTACTTGGACGCCGAGACGGGGAACGGCACGACACGGTTCGCCAGTCCCTCGATCTCCACGGTCGGCGCGCAGTCGGCCCCCGAGTCCTCGGTCGGGTCCAGCCCGCCGGCGGCCGTGCGTCCGTGGGGCGACAGGGCGAACGGGGAGGGCGTCGCGGACGACAGCGGTACGAGGTAGGGGCGGCAGCCGAGCGGGAAGGACAGGTCGCCGGTGTGCACGTCGTAGACCGGGTCGAAGCCGCGCCAGGAGAGGAAGGCGAGATAGCGGCCGTCGCGCGTGAAGACCGGATTCTCGTCCTCGAAACGGCCGTTGGTGACGTCGACGATCGTCCGGTCCTTGATCCGGGCCATCTTGATCTGCCGCAGGGAACGCCCGATGCCCGGGTGGGACCAGGTGAGCCAGGCGCCGTCGGGCGAGAAGGCCAGGTCGCGCACGGGCCCGTTGATCGACCGGATCAGCTCGATGACCCTGTCCCCGGTCTGTTCCGCTCCCCCTTCTTCCTCCTCGGTCGCGTCGAGGAGGAGGAGACGGCCGTCGTCCGACGCGATGGCGAGACGCTCGCCGTCCGGGTCGCCGACCATTTCCAGGACCCGCCCGAGCTCCCCGGACGCGAGGCGGCGCGGCTCGCGCTCACCGCTCGCGCGCGGCAGGTACGAGACCTCGACCGCGTCCTCGCCCTCCGCGTCGGTGACGTACGCGACCTGCCCGCCGGAGCCGAGCATCTCGGGCAGCCTGACCCGCACGCCGGGGGTGTCGGCGATGGTCCGGGCGGGGCCGTCGCGGTGGGTGAGCCAGTACAGGCTGCCGCGGACGACGACGGCGCTGGCCCGGCCCGTCTCGTCGACGGAGAGTCCGTCGACGTGAAGGGCGGCCGGCACCTGGTAGGGGCGGCGCCCGACGCGCGGGCCGCCGAGGCGCACGTCCAGCTTGCGCGGCACGGAGCCGGCGGAGAGGTCGTCGATGATCCAGAGGTCGCCGGCGCACTGGTAGACGATCCGGGTCCCGTCGCTGGAGGCGTTGCGGGCGTAGAACGCGTCGTGGTCGGAGTGGCGGCGCAGGTCGGAGCCGTCGGGCAGGCAGGAGTACACATTGCCGATGCCCTGGTGGTCGGAGAGGAACGCGATGCGTCCCGCCACGAACATCGGTGCCTCCAGATGCCCGTCCAGGTCGGCGACGAGCTGCTCGCCGTGCAGCCACAGGCGGCCCTGGGCGCCGCCCCGGTACCGCTTCCAGGCGGCCGGCTCGTGCGGGGGAGTGCCGGTCAGGAGCAGGGTCTTGCGCTCGCCGTCGATCTCGGCGACCGCGATGTCGGAGACGGGGCCCCAGGGCAGCCTGCCGCCGGGGGAGCCGTCGGTGGGGACGTCGTAGGCCCAGGTGAAGTGCGAGAAGGGCTGGCTGTGCGAGGCCACCGCGAGGATGACGGTCCGCCCGTCCTTGTCGGGCGGTGTCCAGCCGCGGACCTGGGTGTCCGTACTGCCCCAGTAGGTGAGCCGCCGGGCCGGTCCGCCGTCCACGGGCGCAAGATAGATCTCGGGGTCCAGGCTGCGCCAGGTCGTGTATGCGATGTGGCGGCCGTCCGGCGAGAACCGTGGGCTGCTCACCTTGGTCCGGTCGACCGTGACCCGCCAGGCCCGGCCCGGCCGGTCGAGCGGGGCGACCCAGAGGTCGTCCTCGGTCTCGAAGCAGAGCCGGTCCTCGTGCAGATGGGGAAACCGCAGGTACGCGTTGTCGCTCACCTACCCATGCTTTTCCGCTCAACGGCCCCCGGCAACTTGTGGTTCGCCCGCTTGCGGGTGCGGCTTGCGGCACAGGACACGTACGAAACGGTTTCGTTTCGTTAAACCATGGCGGTCCACGAGAACCCGGATCTCCTGCGCGCCTTCCGCGAGCTGCTGATCGAACCCGAGACGGAGGAGCTCCGGCATGTGCTGGGACGTGCCATCGACCGGGGCGAGATCCGCGCGGACAACCCGGCGCTCGACTATGTCGTCCACATGATCGTCGGCGCCTTCGCGGCCCGGACCCTCATCGACGAACAGCCACCCACCCAGGCCTTCGTCGCCTCGTACATCGACGCCGCGGCCCTCCCC
The DNA here is from genome assembly GCF_055760475.1 of Streptomyces sp. DS1-CR2. Lineage (NCBI taxonomy): Bacteria > Bacillati > Actinomycetota > Actinomycetes > Kitasatosporales > Streptomycetaceae > Streptomyces > Streptomyces sp. DS1-CR2. The sequence goes on along the minus strand of NZ_CM147085.1, from coordinate 3,962,847 downwards.
GCTCTCGGCGTGCCGAACGTGGACGTCGAGGGCGAGGGCCTGAAGAAGGTCTCCGGCGACGACCCCGCGCAGGAGGACCGGGAACTGGTCCGCGTGTGACCGGAGCCCCTCCCTGACCGGGAGTTCGAACGGCTCTCAGTGAGCCACCGGGGTGGCGGCCGTGTACGTCCGGCGAAGGAAGCGCACCAGCGCCTTCTTCTCGAACTGCACGACCGCCACCCCTTTCGGCGAGTGGAACTCCATGACGGCCTGGACGCGGCCGCAGGGCCAGATGTGGATGTCGCCCACGGTGGTCGGGGCGCGCAGCCCCTGTTCCAGGAGCTCGCGGGGGAAGTACCAGTCGCCCTCTTCGGGGACGGTGAGGTGGACGCGTCCGTCGTAGCTCAGGACCGCGGGGACAGCCGGCGTCTCGTCGGGGGAGTCCGTGACGATGTGGGCGGGTGCGTACTGCTCGACGTCAGACATCGGGGACTCCTCGTCGTCTTTTTGTCCGTACTGTCATCCAATGTCCCATATAAGTCATATGGGTGGCTATGCGCTCCGGAGTTTGATTCGGTCTTAATCGTGCTCTCGGCGCTCTTGCAACTGATTCGCAACAAGGCACTATCATCGAACGGCCAGCCAAGCCTGTCGCGAACCTGTCGCGTGCCCCGAAGCGGAGCTTTCACCCATGCATGTCCCCGACGGATTCATCAACGCCCCCGTGTCGGCGGCCGCAGGTGTCGTCGCCGCGGGCGCCGTGGCCGTCAGCCTCAAAGGCGCGCGGCGCGAACTCGACGAGCGGACGGCCCCCCTCGCGGGCCTCGTCGCCGCGTTCATCTTCGCCGTGCAGATGCTGAACTTCCCCGTCGCGGCGGGCACCAGCGGCCACCTCCTGGGCGGCGCACTGGCCGCGATACTCGTCGGCCCCTATACCGGCGTCCTCTGTGTGTCCGTGGTCCTCCTGATGCAGGGCGTGCTCTTCGCCGACGGCGGGCTGACCGCGCTCGGCGTGAACATCACCGACATGGCGATCACCACGACCGTCGTCGCCTACCTCGTCTTCCGCGGCCTGGTGAAGGTGCTGCCCCGGGGGCGCCGCTCCATCACCGTCGCCTCCTTCATCGCGGCGCTCCTGTCCGTACCGGCCGCGGCCGTCGTCTTCACCCTGATCTACGCGATCGGCGGCACCACCGACGTCTCGATCGGCAAGGTCGCCACCGCCATGGTCGGCGTGCACGTCCTCATCGGCATCGGCGAGGCCGTCATCACCGCGCTGACCGTCGGCGCGGTCGTCGCCGTCCGCCCCGACCTCGTGTACGGCGCCCGCGGACTGCACCGGCCGCTCAAGCTCCGCGTCGGCGGCGAGCTCGTCGACGCCCCGGGCACCGCGCCCGCGCCCGTCGCCGCACGCTCCCACCGCAAGGTCTGGATCACCGGCCTCGTCACCTCCCTCGTCCTCGCCGGGTTCGTCTCCTTCTACGCCTCCGCCAACCCGGACGGTCTGGAGAAGGTCGCCCACGACAAGGGCATCGACACGAAGGCCGAGAAGCACGCCTCCGACGGCTCCCTGCTCGCCGGTTACGGCGTCAAGGACGTCGGCGACGCCCGGCTCTCCGGCGGCCTCGCCGGCGTGATCGGCGTCGGCGTCACCGTCGTCGCGGGCAGCGGCGTCTTCTGGGTGCTGCGCAGGCGCCGCACCGCGGACACCTCCCCGAGCCAGATCACGGAGACCGTCTGACATGGGTGCGGGGCACGCGCACAAGCTCTACCGGCACGGGCACTCGCCCGTGCACGGCCTGCCGCCGCACACCAAGCTCGCCGCCGTCTTCTGCTTCGTGATCGTGGTCGTCTCCACGCCCCGCGAGGCGATGTGGGCGTTCGCCCTGTACGCGGTGCTCCTCGCGGCCGTCGCGTACGCGGCCAGGGTCCCGGCCGCCTTCCTCCTCAAGCGGCTCCTCGTCGAGATCCCCTTCGTCGCCTTCGCCGTCCTCATGCCGTTCGTGGCGCAGGGCGAGCGCGTCGACGTCCTCGGCATGTCCCTCAGCGTCAACGGCCTGTGGGGCGCCTGGAACGTCCTCGCCAAGGGCACCCTCGGCGTCGCCGCGTCCGTCCTGCTCGCCTCCACGACGGAGCTGCGCGAACTGCTGCTCGGCCTGCAACGGCTCAAGCTGCCGCCGCTCCTCGTCCAGATCGCGTCGTTCATGATCCGCTACGGAGATGTGATCACCGACGAGATGCGCCGCATGAAGATCGCCCGGGAGTCGCGCGGCTTCGAGGCGAGCGGCGTGAAGCACTGGGGCGTCCTCGCCAAGTCCGCGGGCGCTCTCTTCATCCGCTCCTACGAGCGCGGCGAGCGCGTGCATCTGGCCATGGTCAGCCGCGGGTACGCCGGATCGATGCCGGTCATCGACGACGTGAGCGCCTCCCGCACGCAGTGGTCGCACGCCCTCACCCTCCCCTGTGCCGCTCTTGTCGTCTGTCTGCTGGGATGGATGCTGTGACTGTTTCCCCCGACTCCCTCGCCCCCTCGTCGCCTTCCCTCGCCTCTCTCGAGGTCAGCGGCCTCGCCTACGCCTACCCCGACGGGCACCAGGCCCTCTTCGGCGTCGACCTGACCATCGGCCGCGGTGAGCGCGTCGCCCTGCTCGGGCCCAACGGCGCGGGCAAGACGACCCTCGTGCTGCATCTCAACGGCATCCTCACCGGCGGCGCCGGCACCGTGACCGTCGCCGGTCTGCCCGTCGGCAAGCAGCACATGGCCGAGATCCGGCGCAAGGTCGGCATCGTCTTCCAGGACCCCGACGACCAGCTCTTCATGCCGACCGTCCGGGAGGACGTGGCCTTCGGGCCCGCCGCGGCCGGGGTGAAGGGGCCCGAACTCGAGGCCCGTGTGCACAAGGCCCTCGCCCAGGTCGGTATGGCCGACTTCGCCGACCGGCCGCCGCACCACCTCTCCTTCGGGCAGCGCCGCCGCGTCGCCGTCGCCACCGTCCTCGTCATGGAGCCCGAGATCCTCGTCCTGGACGAGCCCTCGTCGAACCTCGACCCGGCCTCGCGCCGCGAGCTCGCCGACATCCTGCGGTCGTTGGACGTCACCGTCCTGATGGTCACGCACGACCTGCCGTACGCGCTCGAACTCTGCCCGCGCTCGGTGATCCTCAGCGAGGGCGTGATCGCGGCCGACGGGACGACCGGCGACCTCCTCGCCGACGAGGACCTCATGCGCGCACACCGCCTGGAGCTCCCCTTCGGCTTCGACCCGAAGTCCGTGAAGGTCTGAGAGGCCGAGGAATCCTCAGCGATCCATGGCTGTTGCACCCACTGTGAGTGACATGAACGGCACAGTGGCCACCGGGTTCGAACCGGTCAGGGACGCCTTCGCGCACAACTTCGACGCGCTCGGCGAGCGCGGCGCGGGCGTGGTCGTCTACCGCGACGGACACAAGGTCGTCGACCTGTGGGCCGGCACCCGCGACGTGAGCGGCGGCGCCCCCTGGGAGCGCGGCACCGCCCAGATCATGCGCTCCGCCACGAAGGGCGTGGCCGCCGCCGCGCTGCTCCTCCTGCACCAGCGGGGAGAGCTCGACCTGGACGCGCCGGTCGGCGCCTACTGGCCCGAGTTCAAGGAGCACGGCAAGGAGCACGTCCTCGTCCGTGACGTCCTCGCGCACCGCGCCGGGGTGCCCGCGCTCGACCGCCCGCTGACCCCCGCCGAGGCCGCCGACCCCGACACCGGCGCCGCGGCCGTCGCCGGCCAGGCCCCCGCCTGGGAACCCGGCACCGACCACGGCTATCACGCGCAGACCTACAGCTGGCTCACCGGCGAGCTCGTGCGCCGCGTCACCGGTCGCACCGTCGGCGCCTGGATCGCCGAGCACATAGCCGCCCCCGTCGGCGCCGACCTGTGGGTCGGCCTGCCCGCGGCAAAGGCGCACCGCGCCGGTCTCGTCGGCCCCGTCGAACCCCCGGCAGCGCCCGGCGGCGGCCTGCGCACCCGCCCCAGGAAGAACGTCGCCGACGCGTACTCCGACCCCGGCTCCCTCACCCGCCGCGCCTTCGGCGCCATCGCCCCCGCGCCCGACGAGAACGACCCGGCCTACCGCGCGGCCGAGCTCCCCGCCTCGAACGGCGTCGGCACGGCGGAGGGACTCGCCCGTTTCTACGCATCCCTGATCGGCGAAGTCGACGGCGGTACCCGCCTGTTCACACCGGACACGGCTCAGGCAGCCCGCACGGAGGCGTCCGAGGGCGCCGACCGGGTCCTCGTCGTCCCGACCCGCTTCGGACTCGGCTACATGCTCCACGGGGTCGCCTCCCCCCTCCTCGGCCCCGGCTCCTTCGGCCACCCCGGACGGGGCGGCCCGCTCGGCTTCGCGGACCCCGAGTCCAAGATCGCCTTCGGGTACGTCACGAACGGCATGCAGAAGGGCGTCACCGCCGACCCGCGCGCTCAGGCCCTGGTGCGGGCCGTGCGCGCCTCGCTCGCCGGATAGCCACCGCTGCCCTCGCCGCCACCACCGCCCCAGTACTGCGGGGCGTACGCGACCAGCAGGAGGGCCGCGCCGAGTCGGGGACCTCGCCCGCGAACATCGCCGCGAGCACGGTCACCACGAGGGGCGCCGTGCCGCGCGATCGGGTATGCCTGGCCGAGCTTGAACGAGCGCATGAGCAGGGCGTAGTAGGCGACTTGACATCCTCCCCCTCCTAAAGGAGGGGGATTCCAACCTGGGTGGGTTGAGGTTCACGGGTGCTCGAACGGCTGGTGGCCGTTGTCGCCCCTCCGGCACCGGCGCTACTGCGCCGGGGGCGGGGGATCCCGCCCTGTCCTGCCGCGACGTTGATGGCTGCGTTCTCATCGGCGTTGCAGGTGAACCCGCAGGATGCGCAGACGAACTCGGCTTGGCTCTTGCGCGAGTTCTTCTCGATCCAACCGCAGGCACTGCACCGCAAAGATGTGTAGGGGGCGGGGACGTCCTCGACCCGGCCGGGCGCCTTGTGCTCCGTGCGTCGGCGCAGCAGGCCCCAACCCTGGGCGAGGATCGCCCGGTTCAGTCCGGCCTTCTGCCCGACGTTCTTGCCGGGCTGCTCGGCCGTCCTCTTCGCCGAGCGGGTCATGTTCTGGATGTTCAGCTTCTCAAACCGCACCAGGTCACAGGATCTGGCGAGCATCGTCGACGTCTTCTCGCACCAGTCCTTGCGCCGGTTCGCCTCCCGCGCCTTGAGCTGGGCAACCTTGGCATACGCGACGGTTTTGGCCTCGCTGCCCTTGGGGGAGCGGGCGGCCCGCCGCTCATGTTTGCGGATTTGGGCGCGTTCCTTGACGGTCAGCTGAGGGCAGTTCAGCTTCCGCCCGTCCGAGAGGGCGGCGGTGATGGTCACGCCCCGGTCGATACCGATGGTCTTGCCGGTGCCGGGTCCGTCGACCGACTGGGGAATGATCGCGAAGGCGATGTGCCACTGGTTGTTGCGGAAGGTGACCCGGAACGTCTTCGCCTGCGGCAGTACGGAGCCCTTGCCCTGGGCGCTGAGGCGGAAGCGGACCCAGCCGCAGCCGGGCACCTTGACCTGCGCCCACCGGCGGTTGAGTTTCTGCACGACTACAGAGCGGCCCATGACCTGCTTGCTCTTGGCGTTCAGCCTCGGGGAGCCGTCCGACTCGAACTCCGGCACCCGGTCGGTGCCGATGACCCGAAAGCCCTCGTGCACGAACTTCTTGCGCCAGGTCGGCTCCCCGAACCCGGAACGGATTCTCGCGGTCACCGCCTTGGCGAAATCCTTTAAGGCCTGCTGCTGCACATCCGCGTTCCCCTCGCGCAGCCACTCACTGTCTGCGCGGGCGGCGGTGAGCTGGCGGCACTGCTCGGCAAAGCCGGGCGCCGACCTGCGGCCCGGCTGCCAGTGCGTGTGCTGCTCGACCGCCAGGTTCCAGATGTAGCGGGCGTGCGCGCAGTGGCCGAGCATGATGCTCGCCTGCTCGCTCGTCGGGTACATCCGGAACCGTGCCATGCCGCGAACCTAGCCACCGCGTTCCCCGCCCGCCCACACCTTCGATCACTATCGCCCGTGTGAGTGACCACACCGGCGATCGCGTTCCAGCTCGCGTGCGTGACGGCCGCGAGGAGCACGGCCGCCGCGACCACAGGGGTCACTGAGCGCTCTCGCGCACGTCCACGAGGGCCGCTCCGGCGTGTGCGATCAGCGACTTGGGGTCCATGGGGAACACGGCGTACGGGGTGCCGGCGGCGGCCCACACGGTGTCGTGGTCCAGGAGCGAGCGGTCGGCGAGGACCCGCGTCCTGGTGAGGTGTCCGAAGGGCGGGATGCCGCCGATCGCGTACCCGGTCGTCGCGCGCACGACATCCGCCTTGGCGCGGGTGACCTTCTCGGCGCCCAGCTCGCGCCGGACCACCTCCACGTCCACGCGCGACGAACCGTCCATCAGGACGAGCACCGGCACCCCGTCCGCGGCGAAGATCAGCGACTTGCAGATCTGGCTGAGGTCGCAGCCGATCGCGGCCGCCGCCTCCTGCGCGGTCCTGGTCGCCTCCGGGAAGCGGCGGACGAGCGGGAGTACGTCGGCCAGGCCCAGCTCGGCGAGGGCTTCGGCGAAACGGGGGTGCGCGGCGGTGGCGGCGGATGCGGCGGGTGCAGCGGATGCAGCGGGTGCAGCGGGTTCCGGGGTACTCATTGCGGCACCGTAGCGCTCCGTGTACCCGCCACGCGACCAGGTATCCGCCCCGCCGTCAGCCCCCGCCGTCAGTCCCCCGCGAGCAGCATCTGTCGCACCACGGGACCCGCCGAGTCACCGCCGTGGCCGCCCTGCTGGACGACGGCGGCCGAGGCCAGGTCGCCGCGCCAGGCCGTGAACCAGCCGTTCGGCTTCTTCTGTCCGTCGACCTCCGCCGATCCGGTCTTGGCGCCCATGTCGGTGCCGAGCCCCGACATCGGCTCGACCGCCGTACCGGCGACCGCCGTGTAGTGCAGCAGGTCGCGCAGGGCGCTCACGGTCGACGGGGACAGCTTGCGGGACGCCGTGGCGAGCGTGCGGTGGTCGAATTCGGGCGAGACGAGGTAGGGCTGCTTGAACTCGCCCGTCTTCGCGGTGGCGACGACCGACGCCATGTTGAGCGGGTTCATCCGCACCCCGCCCTGCCCGATCAGCGAGGCCGCCATCTGCGCCTGCGACTGCACCGGGACCGCGCCGTCGAAGCTGGGCACACCGATCGACCAGTTGTCGCGGCCGAGCCCGAAGACCTCCTGCGCCTGCTTCGTCAGGTCGCCGTCCTCCAGCTCCTTGGCCTGGCTGATGAAGGCGGTGTTGCACGAGCGCGCGAAGCTCGCCCGGAACGTGCCGTTCTTGATCTCGAACTTGTCGTCGTTCTGGAACTTCCAGCCGCCGTACGTCACGTACTTGGGGCACGGGTGCTTCTTGTCGACGCCCGCGAGCTTCTTCTCCAGGAGCATCGACGACGTCACGATCTTCATCGTGGAGCCTGGCGCGAGGGAGCCCTGGAAGGCCGTGTTGAAGGCTTCGGGGCGGGAGTTGGCGACCGCGAGGATCTCTCCGGTCGACGGCTTGATGACGACGACCGCGGCCTTCTCCCGCTTGGCGACCTCGCGTTCGGCGACGGCCTGCGACGTCGGGCTGATCGTCGTACGCAGCGTGCCGGACGTGCCCTCGGAGAGCGTGACGAGCGTCTTGTCGGGCGTGTGCTCGCTCTCCTTGCCGCTGTCCTTGTGGACGACGCGCAGCTCGATGCCCGCCGTGCCGCCGGCCTTCTTGCCGTACTTCTCGCGCAGCCCGTCGATGACGGTGCCGAGCGAGGGGTACTTGGCCGCGGTCAGCTCGTTCCCGGAGCGGTCCGTCGCCTTGATCGGCGGGTCACCGGCCGCGCCCGTGACGAGCCGGTCACCGTCCTTGAGGTCCGGGTGCACGACGGACGCCTGCCACCCGACGAGCGGCTTGCCGTCCTTCACCCGCCGCACGACGGTCAGTTCGGAGCCGTACGCGAACGGCTTCGACTTTTCCCCGTACGAGACCGTCGCCGACACCGCGAACGGCATCTTCGCCCCGGCGCGCTTGCCGGGCGTCAGCTTCACCCCGGACAGATGGGCGTCCTTGCGGTACGAGGTGAGGGCGGCCGTCGCCGCGGTGGCGTCGTCCGTGGCGGCCGCCGCCTTCGCGGTGTCGCCCGCGGCCCACGCGGTCAGGAACCGGTCGGCCGCGGTGCGGACCTCGGCCGCGGTGACAGGACCTGTCTTGACGTGGGGTTTGTCGTCGGCCGCGGCCGTCGGGTCCGAGTCGCCGCTGAAGAGGGCGTAGGCGCTGACTCCGGCGCCGAGCACCACGACGGCGACCACGCCGCCGATCACGGCCGCGTTCGCCTTCTTGCGCTCGGGTTGCCTGCCTCTGCTGCCCACCGGTCCTCCGTCGTTGCCTGTCTGCCCGGTCCTCTGGATTCCTCGCGGACGGCTCAGACTAAGGCGTCTTGATACGTGCTCCGACGGCGGCTCAGCTACCCGCCCGTAGCACCGCCGCCACGATCGGGCCCGCGGCGTCGCCGCCGTGGCCGCCCTCCTCGGTGACCGCGGCCGCCGCGACGTCCCCTCGGTAGCCGGTGAACCAGCTGTTCGACTTCGTCTGGCCGGTGACCTCCGCCGAGCCGGTCTTGGCTCCGAAGTCGGGTCCGAGACCCTGCATGACCTGCGCGGCGGTGCCGAGCGTCGCGGTGCGGTACATCATCTGCCGCAGCTGTCGGACGGTGTTCGCCGGGAGGCCGCGGGCGGTGGCGAGCTCCCGGTCGTCGAGGGAGCGGGGCACGATCACGGGCTGCCGGAAGACGCCCGTCGTCGCGGTCGCCGTGACGGACGCCATGTTCAGCGGGTTCATCTGGATCTGGCCCTGACCGATGGCGTTGGCCGCGCGGTCGGGTCCGCCCGAGGCGGGGATCTTGCCGTCGGCCGACGCGATGCCGGTCTTCCAGTTGTCCTGGCCGAGGCCGAACCGGTCCTGCGCCTCGCGGGTCAACGACTCGTCGGTGAGCGGCTTCTCGTCGATGAGCTTCACGAACGCGGTGTTGCAGGACCGCGCGAAACTGTCCGCGAGGTCGGCGCCCTCGTTGGCCTTCATGCCCGGCAGGTTGTGGAAGGTCTGGCTCTGCCAGGTAGCCGTGCCGGGGCAGGGCGCCGGGCTGTTCACCGAGGCGACACCGTTGTCGATGAGCATCGCCGAGGTGAGGATCTTCATCGTGGAGCCGGGGGCCTGCTCGCCCTGGAAGGCGGCGTTGAAGCCGTCCTGGCGGTGGTTGGCGACCGCGAGGACGTTGCCCGTGCTCGGCTGTACGGCCACCACGGACGACTCGGCGTAGCTCTTCACGGCCTTCTCGGCCGCCGCCTGCGCCCTCGCGCTGAGCGTCGTGCGCAGCTTGCCCGGTGTGCCCTTGGCCAGTGTGAGCAGCGTCCGGGAGCCCGCGTCCTCGCTCTCGCGCCGGATGTACGTCTCCACGCCCGGTTTGCCGCCCGCCGTGTCCCCGTACTTCTCGCGCAACTGGTCCAGGATCGGCCCGAGCGAGGGGTACTTCTCCTTGGTCAGGACGTTCCCCGAGCGGTCCACGGCCTCGATGGGCGGGGCGGCGGCCTCGCCGGTGACGAGGGTGTCACCGCGCTTCATGTCCGGATGCACGACGGCCGCCTGCCAGTCGACCAGCGCCCGGCCGGTGTTGAGGCCCCGCACGACCGTGAGCGAGGAGTCGTACGCGAGGGTCCTCTTCTTCCCCTCGTACGAGACCGTGGCCTTCACCTTGAACGGCACCTGGGCGCCCGAAGGCGCCCCGGCCGTCAGCGTGGTGTGCGTGATGTGGGCGTCGTCGTGCCAGCCGGTCAGCGCCGAGAGCGCCGCCTCCGCGTTGTTCGTGTACCTCGACGCGGAGTCCGGGTCGGACTTCTCCCATGCCGCGAGGAACTTCTGCGCCACGCCATGGATCTCGTCGGCCGTCGGCGGCCCGGTCCTGCGCGGCGCGGGTCCCCCCGCCGTACTCGATCCGCCCGAACCGGTGACGGCCGTCACCACGTTGTACGCGCCGTATCCCGCGCCCCCGACCATGATGGCGAACACCCCGCCGATCACAGCCGCCTTGGCCCCCTTGCGCATGCTGCGTCCCCTCCCCAGGTTCCGGTGGGGAACTTTAGGCGGCAGCCGTGTCCGGTGTGACGAGAGTGCGCAGATGTTGTCCGAACTTGTCCGAACGGAGACCGTGTGCGCGGGGCCGGGTCGTCCGAGGTCAGACCCAGGAGTCCAGCCACATCCGGGACTGCCAGGAGTGGAACGGGATGGCCTGGCCGGTGTAGATCGGCCAGAAGTAGACGAAGTTCCACACGATCAGCAGGACGAGCACGCCCGCGCCCGCCGCGCCCACGACTCTGCGCCGCTCCCCGGAGCCCGGCGGCCCCAGGATCGCGCCGACCAGCATCGCGAGGCCGAGACACAGGAAGGGAACAAAAACCACCGCGTAGAAGAAGAAGATCGTGCGTTCCTGGTAGTTGAACCAGGGCAGATAGCCCGCGGCGATGGCGCACGCGATGGCTCCCGCCCGCCAGTCGCGGCGGAAGAACCAGCGCCACAGCAGATACAGCACGGCGAACGCCGCCGCCCACCACAGCAGCGGCGTGCCGAGCGCGAGGACCTCGCGGGCGCATTTGTCGCCCGCGCCGGCCGGGCAGCCGTCCTTGCCGGGCAGCGGGGACTCGTAGAAGTACGAGACCGGCCTGCCGTCGACGAGCCAGCTCCACGGGTTCGACTGGTAGATGTGCGGGGAGCTGAGCCCCACGTTGAACTTGTAGACCTCGTGCTCGTAGTGCCACAGGCTGCGCACCCAGTCGGGGAACAGCCAGGTCCAGGAGCCGCCCCGGCCGTCGGTCGCCGCCCAGTTGCGGAAGTAGCCGCCGGTCCCGTCGGCAGGGGAAAGGATCCAGCCGAGCCAGGACAGGACGTATGTGCCGACCGCGACCGGCACCGTCGACAGGAACGCCCAGCCGAGGTCCCGCTTGAGCACGGTGACGTACGGCCGGCCGGCCCCGGCGACGCGGCGCGCGCCGACGTCCCACAGGACCGTGAGGATGCCGAACGCGGCCACATAGATGAAACCGTTCCACTTCGTGCCCGCGGCGAGACCCAGGCACAGGCCGGCCAGCAGCCGCCACGGGCGCCATCCCAGGCGCAGTGTCTCGGCGATGTGCGCGTCGGGGCGTGGCACGCCGTCCTCGCCCCTCGGGAGCGCGGCAGCGAGCTTCCCGCGCGCCTTGTCGCGGTCCACGACCAGACAGCCGAACGCGGCAACGACGAAGAACACGAGGATCGAGTCGAGGAGCGCCGTGCGGCTCATGACGAAAGCGAGGCCGTCCATGGCGAGCAGCAGACCGGCCAGGCAGCCGAGGAACGTCGAGCGGAACAGCCGCCGCCCGATGCGGCACACCAGCAGCACGCACAGCGTGCCGAGCACCGCCGTCATGAACCGCCAGCCGAACGGGTTGAATCCGAACAGCCACTCACCGATCCCGATGACGTACTTGCCGACCGGCGGATGCACGACGTAGGCGGCGTCGTGCGGGAGCGGCACATGACCGTCGGTCTTGAGGATCAGGTCGTTGGCGTTCTTGTCCCAGTTGACCTCGAAGCCGCGGTGGATCAGCGCCCACGCGTCCTTCGCGTAGTACGTCTCGTCGAATATCACGGCCTTCGGGCTGCCGAGATGCCAGAACCGCATCAGGCCCGCGACCAGCGTCACGAGCAGCGGACCGAGCCAGCCCGACCAGCGCGTCACGCCCCGCGCGACACCGTCGGAGAGGCCGAGCGCCGCCCACAGCCGCGACGACGGCGGCGCGTACGGCGGCACCAGCCGCGTGCCCACGTCGCCTCTGGGCCGCGCCACGTGACCGAACCGCCGCAGCCGGCGCTCCCACGTCGACGGCTGCCGCCCCTCGCCGGGGTTGTGGCCCGGCGGGGCGTTGGTCGAGGGCGAGTGCGGCGAGGACGCAGTACTGGTCACCGCGCCATCGTAGGGAACGTCCTTGTGCGAGTCCCGTGTGCGGCCCGACCGAGTCGGCCGGTCCCCGCCCCTGCGAGGATGGATCCGTGACATCAAGCCCAGAATCCCCCGGAACGCTCGTGCTCGCGGGCACGCCCATCGGAGACGTGTCGGACGCGCCGCCCCGGCTCAGCAAGGAGCTGGCCGGCGCCGACGTCATCGCCGCCGAGGACACCCGCAGGCTGCGGCGCCTGACGCAGGCGCTCGGGGTGACCCCGGGCGGGCGCGTCGTGTCGTACTTCGAGGGGAACGAGTCCGCCCGCACGCCCGAGCTGGTCGAGGCGCTCGCGGGCGGGGCCCGGGTGCTGCTCGTGACCGACGCGGGGATGCCGTCCGTGTCCGACCCCGGGTACCGGCTCGTCGCGGCCGCCGTCGAGCGGGACATCAAGGTCACCGCCGTGCCGGGTCCGTCCGCCGTGCTCACCGCGCTCGCGCTGTCCGGGCTGCCCGTCGACCGGTTCTGCTTCGAGGGCTTCCTGCCCCGCAAGGCCGGTGAGCGCATGGGCCGGCTGAAGGAAGTGGCACAGGAGCGCCGCACCCTCGTCTATTTCGAGGCCCCGCACCGCCTCGACGACACCCTCGCCGCGATGGCGGAGGCGTTCGGCGCCGACCGCAGGGCGGCCGTGTGCCGTGAGCTCACCAAGACGTACGAGGAAGTGAAGCGGGGCCCGCTCGGGGAACTCGCGAAATGGGCCGCGGAAGGCGTACGCGGCGAAATCACCGTCGTCGTCGAGGGCGCCCCGGAGAAGGGCGCGGAGTCACTCGACGCCTCCGAGCTGGTACGCAGGGTGCAGGTGCGCGAGGAGGCGGGGGAGCGGCGCAAGGAAGCGATCGCCGCCGTGGCCGCCGAAGCGGGGCTGCCCAAGCGTGAGGTCTTCGATGCCGTGGTGGCGGCAAAGAATGCCGCTCGGGGCGCCCCATCGGAGGGCAAAGGACTATCGTGAAAAGCAAAGCGCAGGCCGCGCATCGGGCCTCTTCCGATAAGGAAAGGCCAAATCGGGTCCAATAGTCGACAGGCCTGATGCGATCGCGCCGGGAGAAGCGTCCACTGGTTGAAGGGACGCACCCGTCCCACGCTTCAGGGTGGATGTAATGCCCCGCCCGGAGGTGCCTTGTCCAGCGGACAAGAGGAGCAGGCATGAGTGAGATCGCAGGCGCCGTACCGACCCCGACCGGTGCTGCCGCACCCCAGATACCCAACCGGAGCGCGGCCACAGCCATCGCCCACGAGTCGTACGCCTTCGCCTGCATGCGGTGCGGTCACGGCTGGGAACAGAGTTACGAGATCGAGCACCACATCGACGGCGACGGCGCTGAGTTCGTGATGTACGTGGTGGGCGGCGAGCGGGTCCCGTCGCCGCTGACCCGGCCCACGTGCCTCAACTGCGGCGGCCATGTCGTACGGATCATGAGGTCGGGGCGGGTCTCGTCGGTCCTCGGCGCGATGCACCGCGAGGACACGGAGCCCGCGCGACGGCGCGAGGCCGCCGCACAGGCGGGGGAGCACCCCGCGAAGGACCACCACTGGCACCTCTCCGACCTGCTGCATCCCTTCCAGAACCGCAAGACCGACTGAGCGCCGGCCAGGCGCCGACTGAGCACAGGCTGAGCGGCAACCGCACCCCGACGACCCCGGTGACCCCGGCTTCGTAAAATCGGGGCATGAGCTCTGACCGTTCGAAGGACGTCACCCCGCCGCCGCTGCCCGCGCCCCTCGCGGTGCCGGTAGCCGACTCGCACACCCACCTCGACATGCAGTCGGGCACGGTGGAGGAGGGCCTCGCCAAGGCCGCGTCGGTGGGTGTGACGACCGTCGTCCAGGTCGGCTGCGACGTGAACGGGTCCCGCTGGGCCGCCGACACCGCGGCCGCGCACCCGAGCGTGCACGCCACCGTCGCCCTGCACCCGAACGAAGCGCCCCGTATCGTCCTCGGCACGCCTCTTTCCGGGGGGCAAGCCCCCCAGACCCCCCGCGCCGGCCGGTCGCGGCAGGGGGAGCGGCCGGCAGGCGGCGACGCGGCCCTCGACGAGGCGCTCGCGGAGATCGACCGGCTCGCGGCCCTCCCGCACGTCAAGGGCGTCGGCGAGACCGGCCTCGACCACTTCCGTACGGGACCTGAAGGCATCGCCGCGCAGGAGCGCTCCTTCCGGGCCCACATCGAGATCGCCAAGCGGCACGGCAAGGCGCTCGTGATTCACGACCGCGACGCCCACGACGACGTGCTGCGGATCCTCAAGGAGGAGGGCGCCCCCGAGCGCACCGTCTTCCACTGCTACTCCGGAGACGCGGAGATGGCCCGGATCTGCGCCGAGAACGGCTACTTCATGTCGTTCGCCGGGAACATCACCTTCAAGAACGCGCAGCCCCTGCGCGACGCGCTCGCCGTCGCCCCGCGCGAGCTCGTCCTGGTCGAGACCGACGCGCCCTTCCTGACCCCCGCGCCCTACCGCGGACGGCCTAACGCGCCTTATCTCATTCCGGTCACGCTGCGCGCGATGGCCGCGGTGAAGGGCCTCGACGAGGACACCCTCGCGGCGGCCGTCTCCGCCAACACGGCCCGCGCCTTCGACTACTGAACGACCACGCTTCCGGGACGGCGCCCGGCGGGTGAGGCCGGTAACGGGGCGCGACACAGCGTAGTCGTGATGCTTTGGAGAGTGACGATGCTCCGCTAGGTTCTGCTCCCCCGATCCGGACCCAGGAGCGTCGTCGTGAGCAATTCGCCGTACGGGACGTATGAGCCGCAGGAAACGCTCGACGCGCTCGGGACATACGAGCCACCGCCGGACCCGCAGCCATACGGGGGCACCTACCGCCCCGGCTGCGAGTCGATGCAGACCCGGCCGGCCGGGCAGTCGCCCGAAGCGCTGCTGCCGCCCCGGTCCGCCCCGGCCGCGGGGCGCGCCGAGGCCCGCAGGGCTGCCCGGCGCAGGAAACGGCCCGAGCGGCCCGAGAGCCTCAGACGCCTGCTGCCGCAGGCCCTCGTCGTCGCGTTGCTGGCCGGCGGCACCACCGCGTTCGTCGCCGCCGACAAGGCGGTCCGGCTCAGCGTCGAAGGCAGGCCGCGCACCCTGCACACCTTCGCGGACGACGTCGGTGAGCTGCTCGCCGACGAGGGGGTCGACGTCGGCCCGCACGACGTCGTCGTGCCCGGCCCCGGCACCACCCTGGCCAGCGGGGACGAGGTCACCGTGCACTACGGCAGGCACGTCCACCTCACCATTGACGGGGAGCGCCGCCAGGTGTGGACCACCGCGGGCACCGTCGACGGCGCGCTGGACCAGCTGGGCGTGCGCGCCGAGGGCGCCTACGTCTCCACCTCCCGCTCCCGCCGCATCGCCCGCGACGGCCTCGCGTTCGACGTCCGCACGGAACGCAGCGTCACGGTCATGGCCGACGGGCGCGAGCGCACCATCCGTACCAACGCCGCCACCGCCCGGGACGCCGCGGACGAGGCGGGCGTCTCCCTGCACGGCCAGGACACCACGTCCGTGCCGCAGGACAGCTTCCCTCGCGACGGGCAGACGATCACCGTCATGCGGATCAAGGGCAGCAAGGAGGTGCGCGAGGAAGCCATCGAGTACGCCGTGAAGCGCACCCAGGACCCGACGCTGTTCCGCGGCACCGAGGTCGTCGAACGGGCGGGCCGCCAGGGCGCCCGCCGCGTCACCTACGCCCTGCGCACCGTCAACGGCGTCAGGCAGAAGCCGCGCCGCCTGAGCGCCGAGGTCGTGCGCGAGCCGCGCAGCCAGGTGGTGAAGGTCGGCACCAAGCCGCTGCCGCCCTCCGTCGCAGGCGCCGACAGCCTGAACTGGAGAGAGCTCGCCCGGTGCGAGTCCGGCGGGCGCCCCGCCGCGACCGACGCCACCGGCACCTACGGCGGCCTCTACCAGTTCGACGTACGGACCTGGCGCGGCCTGGGCGGCGGCGGCCGGCCCCAGGACGCGTCCGCCTCCGAGCAGACGTACCGGGCGAAGAAGCTCTACGTACAGCGCGGCGCGAGCCCCTGGCCGCACTGCGGGCGCCGCCTGCACGGGTAGGGCCTGTCTTCACATTCCCGCCTGCCCGCGGGGCCCCGCGGTCCGGTCGGGACCCGGCCGCGGCGCCCCGTACCCTGAGACCGTGAGCACCACTGACCCCCAGGGCCCCCTGCTTGGCCCCGCCGACATCCGCGAACTGGCGGCAGCCCTGGGCGTGCGGCCCACAAAACAGCGCGGCCAGAACTTCGTCATCGACGCCAACACGGTCCGCCGCATCGTCCGCACCGCGCAGGTCACCCCCGAGGACAACGTCGTCGAGGTCGGCCCCGGCCTCGGCTCGCTGACCCTGGCGCTCCTGGAGGCGGCGGCCCACGTCACCGCCGTCGAGATCGACGACGTGCTCGCCGCCGCGCTGCCCGCCACGATCGAGGCCCGCCTCCCGCAGAAGAAGGACGCCTTCGCGCTCGTCCACTCCGACGCGATGCAGGTACGCGAACTGCCGGGCCCCGCGCCCACGGCGCTCGTCGCGAACCTGCCTTACAACGTCGCCGTGCCGGTCCTGCTCCACATGCTCGACACCTTCCCCACCATCGAGCGCACGCTCGTCATGGTGCAGGCCGAGGTCGCCGACCGCCTCGCGGCCGCCCCCGGCTCGAAGGTCTACGGCGTCCCGTCGGTCAAGGCGAACTGGTACGCGGACGTGAAGCGCGCCGGCTCCATCGGGCGGAACGTCTTCTGGCCCGCGCCGAACGTCGACAGCGGCCTCGTCGCCCTGGTCAAGCGCGCCGAACCCGTGGCGACCACCGCCTCCAAGCGCG
The DNA here is from genome assembly GCF_055760475.1 of Streptomyces sp. DS1-CR2. NCBI lineage: Bacteria > Bacillati > Actinomycetota > Actinomycetes > Kitasatosporales > Streptomycetaceae > Streptomyces > Streptomyces sp. DS1-CR2. The sequence goes on along the minus strand of NZ_CM147085.1, from coordinate 3,945,983 downwards.
AGGTCTTCGCCGTGGTCGACGCGGCCTTCGCCCAGCGCCGCAAGACCCTGCGGGCCGCCCTCGCCGGCTGGGCCGGGTCGGCCCCCGCCGCCGAGGCCGCCCTGGTCGCGGCCGGTGTCTCCCCGCAGGCGCGCGGCGAGGCCATCACGGTCGAGGAGTTCGCAAAGATCGCGGAGAACAAGCAGTGAGCGTGACGGTACGGGTCCCCGCCAAGGTCAACGTCCAGCTCGCGGTGGGCGCCGCCCGCCCCGACGGCTTCCACGACCTCGCCAACGTCTTCCTCGCCGTCGGCCTGCACGACGACGTCACGGCGACCGAGGCCGACGAACTGACCCTCACCTGCGAGGGCGCCGGCGCGGACCAGGTCCCGCTCGACCGCACGAACCTCGCAGCCCGCGCGGCGATCGCGCTCGGCGAGCGGTACGGGATCGAGCCCCGGGTCCACCTCCACATCGACAAGGACATCCCCGTGGCCGGCGGCATGGCGGGCGGCTCCGCCGACGCGGCCGGCGCGCTCGTGGCCTGCGACGCGCTGTGGGGCACCGGCGCCACCCGGGACGAACTCCTCGACATCTGTGCCGAGTTGGGCAGCGATGTGCCGTTCAGCCTGGTCGGCGGGGCGGCGCTCGGCACCGGACGCGGCGAGAAGCTTCAACTCCTCGACGTGGGCGGGGAGTTCTGGTGGGTGTTCGCGGCGGCCGACGGGGGTCTGTCGACGCCCGCCGTGTACGGCGAGTTCGACCGCCTCGCGCAGTGGCGCGCGATCCCCGAGCCGGAGGCCTCGCCCGCCCTGCTCGACGCGCTGCGTACCGGCGACGTGTCCGCCCTGGCGGCCACCGTCACGAACGACCTGCAGCCCGCCGCGCTCTCGCTCTTCCCGTCCCTGAAGTCCACGCTCGACACGGGCACGGTGGCGGGCGCCCTCGCGGGCCTGGTCTCCGGCTCGGGCCCGACCACGGCGTTCCTCGCGGCGGACGCGCAGTCGGCACACCGCATCGCCGCCACCCTGACGGAGTCGGGCACCTGTCGTTCCGCGCGGGTGGCGTCGTCGCCCGCGCCGGGCGCGACGCTGCTCGGAGGTCAGCGGCCGTAGTGGTACCGGCAGGCGGCGACCCGGATCTCGTCCTCGACGACCTTGTAGACGAGCCGGTGCTCATCGGTGATCCGCCGGGACCAGTAGCCCTGGAAGCCGTGCTTCAGGGGTTCCGGCTTGCCGATGCCCTCGTTCCCGTTGCGGGCGATGTCCTGGAGCAGCGTGTTGATCCGCTTGAGGATCTTCCGGTCCTGGGCCTGCCACCAGACGTAGTCCTCCCAGGACGACTCGTCCCAGACGAATTTCACTCGGCGAGCTCCCGTGCGGTGCCCCCGCCGTTCTCCAGGCGGTCGATCGAGGCCAGCAGGCGTCGCGCGTTCTCCGGACTCCGCAGGAGGTACGCGGTCTCCTTCAGGGACTCGTACTCGTCGAGTGCCACGATGACCACCGGCTCGTGTCCGGCGCGCGTCACTATGACCTCTTCGCGGTCGTCGACGACCGCGCTGAGGGTTTCGGCGTACTTCGCCCGCGACTCGGTGTAGGTCATCGTCCGCATGATCGCCTCCCAGCTTGTACAGGATCCTGTACGTACAGGAAACTGTACGTCGAGCGCCGGGGTGGCGGCAAGGGGCAGTTGCCGCGCCGTACCCTGGAAGACTGATCCATCCCCTTGTCAGGAGCGAAATGGCAGTCAACCTGGTCAATGTCGAGGCAGTCAGCAAGGTGTACGGCACCCGTGCCCTGCTCGACGGCGTATCGCTCGGCGTGTCCGAGGGGGACAGGATCGGTGTCGTCGGGCGCAACGGCGACGGCAAAACCACCCTCATCCGGATGCTCGCCAAGCTGGAGGACGCCGACACCGGCCGCGTCACCCACAGCGGCGGCCTGCGCCTCGGCGTCCTCACGCAGCACGACTCCCTCGACCCCGAGGCGACGGTCCGGCACGAGGTCATCGGTGATCTCGCCGACCACGAGTGGGCGGGCAACGCCAAGATCCGCGACGTGCTCACCGGCCTCTTCGGCGGACTCGACCTGCCCGGCTTCCCGCAGGGCCTCGACACGGTCATCGCGCCGCTGTCCGGCGGCGAGCGCCGCCGCATCGCCCTCGCGAAACTCCTCATCGGCGAGCCCGACCTGATCGTCCTCGACGAGCCCACCAACCACCTCGACGTCGAGGGCATCTCCTGGCTGGCGAGCCACCTGCGGGCCCGCCGCTCCGCCCTCGTCTGCGTGACCCACGACCGCTGGTTCCTCGACCAGGTCTGCACCCGCATGTGGGACGTGCAGAAGGGCGACGTCTTCGAGTACGAGGGCGGCTACAGCGACTACGTCTTCGCGCGGGCCGAGCGCGAGCGGATCGCGGCGACCGAGGAGACCAAGCGGCAGAACCTGATGCGCAAGGAGCTGGCCTGGCTGCGCCGCGGCGCCCCGGCCCGCACCTCCAAGCCCCGCTACCGCATCGAGGCGGCGAACGAGCTCATCGCCGACGTGCCGGAGCCGCGCGACAAGAGCGAGCTGATGAAGTTCGCCAGCTCCCGGCTCGGCAAGACCGTCTTCGACCTCGAGGACGTCACCGTGCAGGCCGGGCCCAAGGTGCTCCTCAAGCACCTGACCTGGCAGCTCGGCCCCGGCGACCGCATCGGCCTCGTCGGGGTGAACGGCGCGGGCAAGACCTCCCTGCTGCGGGCCATGGCGCAGGCCGCCCGCACCGGCGGCGAGGAGCAGCCCGCGGCCGGCCGTGTCGCCGTCGGCAAGACCGTGAAGCTCGCCTACCTCTCCCAGGAGGTCGCCGAGCTCAACCCCGAACTGCGCGTCATCCAGGCCGTGCAGCAGGTCCGCGACCGCGTCGACCTCGGCAAGGGCCGCGAGATGACCGCGGGCCAGCTCTGCGAGACCTTCGGCTTCAACAAGGAGAAGCAGTGGACGCCCGTCGGCGACCTCTCCGGCGGTGAGCGCCGCCGCCTCCAGATCCTGCGCCTCCTCATGGACGAGCCGAACGTCCTCTTCCTCGACGAGCCGACGAACGACCTCGACATCGAGACCCTCACGCAGCTGGAGGACCTCCTCGACGGCTGGCCCGGCTCCATGGTCGTGATCTCCCACGACCGGTTCTTCATCGAGCGCACCACGGACCGGGTGTTCGCGCTGCTCGGCGACGCCTCGCTGCGGATGCTGCCGCGCGGTATCGACGAGTACCTGGAGCGTCGCCGCCGCATGGAGGAGGCCGTCGCCGCCTCGATGACGGCCGCCGCCCCGGCCCCTGCCACGGGCACGCCGGAGAAGGCGGTGTCCGCCGCGGACGCCCGCGCCGCGAAGAAGGAACTCCAGAAGATCGAGCGGCAGTTGGACAAGATGTCCGAGAAGGAGACCAAGCTGCACGCACAGATCGCCGATAACGCCACGGACTTCGCGAAGGTGGCCAAGCTGGACGCGGAGCTTCGTGAACTGATCGGGGAGCGCGAGGAGTTGGAGATGCGCTGGCTCGAGCTCGCGGAGGATGCGTGAAGCTCCCGTAACAGACCCATCACGGGCCGGTGCTCCCTTGGGAACAGGGGAGCGACCGGCCCGATGTGCTACTGCACAGGGTGATAGAAAGGGCACTCTGGGAATTGCCTGAGAACGACCAGAGAACGTCCTGAAATCGACCAGGCGAGCAGACACATCAGTGAAGACGGGGGGAGCGCTGATGACTCAGCCGCCCAATCAGCCGCCGCAAGGCGGCTTCGGAGCACCACAGGATCCACAGCAGCCGCCGGCCCAGCCGCCGGGCCAGCCGCCGCAGACGCCGCCGGGCCCGCAGCCCGGATACGGCTACCCGCAGCAGCCGGGCCCGTACGGTCAGCCCCCGCAGGGCGGCCCCTACGGTCAGCCCCAGCAGCCGGGTCCCTACGGCCAGCCGCAGCAGCAGCCGGGACCCTACGGCCAGCAGCCCCAGTACGGCTATCCGCAACAACAGCCTCAGTACGGCTACCCGCAGCAGCAACCCCCGTTCCCCGGTGGCCCCGCGGGCCCGGGGGGCGGCGGCAAGAACCCCTTCAAGGGCCGGACCGGGATCATCGTGGCCGCCGCCGTGGCCGTCGTCGTGATCGCCGGCGGTGTGGTGTGGGCGGTCGTGGGCGGCGGTGACGACAAGAAGAAGGACCCCGTCGCCGACAAGAGCCAGGACCCCAAGCCCACCGGCTCCGCGCCGGTCGACCCGGGTGACGGCTCCGGTGACGGACGCGACGGCAAGGAAGACCTCAACGCGGGCCGCCAGGCCGGTGAGTCGAAGGTCCTCTGGTACAAGACGGCCCCCAAGGCCCCCGGCGACGGCGCGGACGCGCCCGGCATGTGGGTCACCGGCACGCTCGCCGCGAAGGCGGTCTACAACGAGCTCGTCGCGTACAACATCTCGGACGGCAAGCCGAGTTGGCCCACCATCAAGCTCCCGCAGAAGATCTGCGGCGCCAGCGTGCAGAAGTCGGACGACGACAAGGTCGCCATCGCGTACATGAGCGGTGTCACCGACCGCGCCAAGTGCAACCAGGTCCAGCAGATCGACCTGAAGACCGGCAAGAAGGACTGGGAGAAGAAGATCCCCGAGGGGGACCTCTTCGACGGCACCGGCAGCGGCGTCGAACTCACCTACGCGGGCAGCACGTTGGTGGTCGGCCGCCAGATGTCCGGCCTCGGTCTGAGCGTCAGCGACGGCAAGCAGCTCTTCGAGAAGAAGAAGTACGGCGCGGCCTGCTTCCCCGGCGCCTTCGCCGGTGGCGAGCGCCTCCTGGCCGTCTCCTCCTGCGGTGCCTCCACGGACAAGGAGCACGACGAGATCCAGGAGCTGGACCCGGCGACGGGCAAGGCGAAGTGGACCAAGCCGTTCCCCAAGGGCTGGAAGGTGGCCCGCGCCTACTCCGTCTCGCCGGTCGTCCTCTACCTCACCAACGAGGACAAGAAGCAGTGGAACATCACCACGCTGAAGAACGGCAGCAGCGCGGTGCGTTCCGAGGTCTCGGTCGACGAGGACTTCGCGCCCGAGTGCGGCTGGGCCGTCCTCGACCGTGACCTCCAGGGCTGCACGGGCGTCGCCGCCGACACCAACACGCTGTATCTGCCGACCAAGGCGACCAGCGGCAGCGCCAACGAGGTCGTCGCGATCAGCCTGGAGAACGGCAAGGAGCGCTGGCGCGCGAAGTCGCCGGTGGCGCAGAACATGCTGCCGCTGAAGACCGAGGGCGGCGCGGTGATCGCGTACGTCAACGCCTCGTACGACGCCGGTGGCAGGGTCGTATCGATCGCGACGGCGGGCTCGCACACGCCGAAGACCCTGCTGCAGAACCCGGCGGGAACCGCGCAGATCGAGAACGGCTTCTACTCCAAGGCGGTCGACTACGTCGACGGGCGCTTCTACATCTCCACGACGCGACTGTCCGGTACGGCCAAGGGCGAGGAGAAACTGATGCTGGCGTACGGCAAGTGACCGCCGCAGCTCCAGTGACCGCCCACCGCACAGCCGCCCGCTCCTTCTCCCCGTCACCCGAGGTACAGACGTCATGACGCAGCCGCCCCAGCCGCCCAATGAGCCGCCGCAGGGCCCGCCCCAGGGCCCCCCGCCGGTGGGCTTCGGCAAGCCGCAGGATCCCCCGTCCGGAGGGTTCGGCGCACCGCAGGATCCCCCGCCCGGAGGGTTCGGCGCGCCCACGCCGCCGCCCCCGCCCGCGCAGCAGCCCGGCTACGGCTACCCGCAGGCGCCCCAGACCCCGCCCCCGGCGCAGCCGCCTGCCCAGCCGCCGACGCCGCCGCAGGGTCAGCCCGGGGGCTACGGGCACCCGCAGCAGCCGGCCCCCAACTACGGTTACCCGCAGGCCGCCCAGGGCCAGCCTCCGACGCCCCCGCAGGGCTACGGCTACCCGGGCCAGCAGCCGCCGCAGTACGGCGCCTACCCGCCGCCGGGCACCGTGCCCATGCAGGCGGCGGGCGGCGGCGCCGGCAAGAAGATCAGCTCCCAGATGATGATCATCATCGGCGCTGTCGTCGCGGTCGCCCTGATCATCGGCGGCGGCGTCTGGTACTCGGCGTCGTCCGGTGACGACAAGACCGACGCCAGTACCGCGGGCACGACCGGTGGCACCGGCGGCAAGGGCGGCGACGAGAACAAGGGCGGCTCCGGCGGCACCACCACCGGCGGCGCGAGCAAGGAGAAGGTCCCGGGGAACACCAGCTCCCAGGTCCTCTTCCAGCTGCCTCAGCACGAGGTGCCCAAGGACGAGGTGTTCAGCACCAAGGGCTCCTGGCTCACGGACACGACGTACGCCAAGGCGGGTCTGGGCGAGATCAACGGCTACGCCGCGGACACCGGCAAGAAGTCCTGGACGCTCCCGCTGCCCGGCCAGACATGCGGCGGCGCCCCCGAGGTCACCCAGGACGGCCTGAGCGCGGTCATCAGCGAGGAGGCCCCGCGCAAGCCCAAGGAGTACGAATACCAGCCGTGCACCAAGATCACGGTCTTCAACGTCGACACGGGCAAGAAGCTGTGGACGAAGAGCGTCGGCACCGGCGGACGTGACATCCCGTTCAAGGAACTGTCGATCACCGGCTCCACGCTGGCGGCCGGCGGCGGCTACGACGGCGGCGCGGCCTTCGACATCAAGTCGGGCAAGATCCTGTGGCAGCCGCAGACCGGCTCCTGCGAGGACGTCGGCTACCGCGGCGGCGAGCAGCTGGTCGCGGTGCGCAAGTGCGGTGACTACGGCGACGAGAAGCACCAGGTGCAGCTCCTCGACCCGGCGACGGGCAAGCCGAAGTGGACCTACAAGATCCCGGCCGACGTGAACGTCATCTCCGTCGTCTCCACCAAGCCGGTCACCTTCGTGATCGCCACCGGCGAGGAGGTCGAGATGTCGGACCTGTTCTCCCTCGACGACACCGGCAAGCTGCGCGCCAAGGTCTCGCTGGAGAAGGACCGGTACGACTTCGACTGCGAGGTCAGCGAGATCCACGGCTGCCGCGGCATCACGGTCGGCAACGACCGCGTCTACATGCCGACCCGCGAGCACGACGGCGGCGGCACGTCCGGCCAGACCAACGAGATCGTGTCGTTCTCCCTGGCGAACGGCCAGCTCACCGGTGACCGCGTCGACGGAGGCGAGTACACGCTCTTCCCGGTCCGCATGGACGGCGGGAACGTCCTGGCGTACAAGGACGGCCCCTACGACAAGGGCGCCGAGATCGTCACGATCGACCCGAAGACGCTGAAGCAGAAGACGCTCCTGGTCACTCCGGCGACGGAGACCGTGACCAGCGTCATCAGCAGCATGACCCCCACCCAGTCCGAACTGCTCTACACCAACGGCAAGCTGGCCATGGGCAAGGAACTCATCTCCAAGCCGTATTCGGCGGACGAGAAGGAGTACGAGGCCGTGGTCTTCGCGGCGAAGTAACTCCGCAGCCGCTCACCGCGGACTCGCGGCGGCCCCGCACCCTCACCGGGTGCGGGGCCGCCGTCATATGCGCCCGCCGCCGCGAGATTCCGGCATTCCGGGTCACTTCTCATCAGTAGGGGAAGCGCAACGCCGAACGAGCGTGTAGCTTCCGGGAGATGGAGGAGGTCGGGGAGTCGGGGGGCTTTCCGCACCGAGGGGGTTCTGGGGGTCCCACGGGATCCCGGGGGATGTGGGGGGTGGCTCTATGGGTGTGCGGCTCATGGTGGTCGACGACCATCGACTGCTCGCCGAGGCGCTCGCCTCGGCTCTCAAGCTGCGCGGGCACCGGGTGCTCGCGGCGGCCGCGCCGGCCGCGGGAGCGGCCGAGCTGGTGATCCAGCGGGCGCCCGAGGTCTGTCTCATCGGTACGGCGACGCCCGCGGAGCCGGGCATCTTCGACCCGATCGTGCGCATCAAGCGGGAGCGCCCGCAGGTGGCGGTGGTCGTCCTCGGGCCTGTGCCGTCACCGCGCGGGATCGCGGCGGCGTTCGCGGCCGGCGCCTGCGGCTACGTACGGCACGACGAGCGGATCGAGGGGGTCGAGCGCGCCCTGATGAAGGCGCGGGCGGGCGAGGCGGCCGTGGCGCCGCAGCTCCTGCAGGGAGCCTTCAGCGAGCTGCTCAACCCGGCCGCGCAGCCCGACGACGAGGGGCAGCGGCTCCTGCAGATGCTGACCCCGCGCGAGGTCGAGGTCCTGGTCCGGGTCGCGGACGGCGAGGACACCCGGCTCATCGCGGCCGGCATGGGCATCGCCCCGAGCACGGCCCGTACGCATGTGCAGCGGGTCCTGATGAAGCTGGGCGTCGGCTCGCGCCTGGAGGCGGCGGCGCTGGCCGCGCGCACGGGGCTCCTCGACCGGGCGGGGCCGGTCCCGGCGGCTTCGGGGCTGCCGGATCCGGAGTCCTGAGCTAGAGTCGATCTCGTGCTCGTCACCGCGACTCGTGGTGTGAGGGCAGTGCGTCGGTGGTCCAAGGAAAGGCGCCCCGCTTCCTGCGGGGAGATGCAGGTGCAAGGCCTGCTCGGCGCTCCACTCCAGGTCCCGTCCCGCTTCGGCGGGGCGGGGCTTGTTTCGTTTACGGGGGTTCGTTTACGGGTTTCGTTCACGGGGTGGGGCGGTCGGCCTTGAGGGTCTGGTGCGAACGGGAAGGGCCGGAGGCCATCACCCGTAGGTGATGGCCTCCGGCCCGGGGCGAAGGGCTTACGCCTCGCCGTCCTGCGGTACCGGCGGAGCCGTCGGCCGCAGCTTCAGCCACACCAGGAAGAACAGCCCGAGGGCGAGCATGCCGAGGCCCGTCCACAGGTTGATGTTGATGTTCTCGGCCTTTTTCAGGTCGGCGTCGGACGCCGTGATGCCGGCGATCGTGACGATGACCCCGTACACCGCGAACAGTCCGCCGATGATGCGCCGGATGTCGAAGAGCCGCGCCGCCGTCGCCGACTTGCGCTCCAACTCGGAGACTTCGTTCTGGAGTTCAGACATGAGGGTTCGCGCCTCCGATCAGAGGGAGAAGGGGACGTAGCACAGCGCGGCGAGGACGATCGCGCCCCAGCCGAGCAGCGCGGGCTTGCGGTACCAGGCGTCGTCGCCCTCGGCGGGCGGCTCCTCCAGGCCGGGCGCCGTCGTCCCGTACACGAGGCCCGCGAGCTCGGCCTCGGGCTTGGGCGCGGTGAACAGGGTGACGACGACCATGACGACCGCGCCGGCGACGAAGCCGACGATCGCCGAGACGAAGTTGGCGCCCTGGTCGGTCGGGATGTCGATGACGCCCTGCTTGTAGATCCAGAAGTAGTTGACCATCGCGGCGGTCGTGCCCGCGAGCAGGCCCCACACGCCGGACTTCATCGAGGCGCGCTTCCAGAACATGCCGATGATGAAGACGACGAACATCGGGACGTTGAAGAAGGAGAACAGCGTCTGCAGGTAGCCCATGATGTTCGAGAACGACGAGGCGATGAACGCCGTGCCGATCGAGGCCAGGACGCCGATCGCCGTGATGAGGCGGCCGAACTTCAGGTAGTACCCGTCGGGCTTGCCGGTCTTCACGTACTTGGCCCAGATGTCGTACGTGAACACGGTGTTGAAGGACGACACGTTCGCCGCCATGCCCGCCATGAACGCGGCGAGCAGACCGGTCACCGCGATGCCGAGCACGCCGTTGGGCAGCAGCTCCTGCATCAGGTAGGGGATCGCGTCGTTGTACGTCAGGCCCGAACCGGCCATGCCGATCTTCGGCACGAGCACCGCGGCGACCATGCCCGGGATCATCACCAGGAAGACGATGAAGATCTTCGGGAACGCGGCGATGAGCGGGGTGCGCTGGGCGGCCGAGAGGTTCTTCGCGGACAGGGCGCGCTGCACCTCGGCGAAGTTCGTCGTCCAGTAGCCGAAGGAGAGCACGAAGCCCAGGCCGAGGATGATCGTCAGCCAGTTCGCGCCGAGCGGGTTGGCCTCACCGATGCCCGTACCGCCCCAGGCGGAGAGGAAGTTGTCGCCGTGCACGCTCTTCAGGGAGTCGGTCATGCCGCCCCAGCCGCCGACCCGCTTGAGGCCGATGATGCACAGTGGGATGAGCGCCGCGAGGATCACGAAGAACTGGAGGACCTCGTTGTAGATCGCCGAGGAGAGTCCGCCGATGGTGATGTACGCGAGCACGAACAGGCCGGCGACGACGATGGCCAGCCACTGCGGCCAGCCGAGCAGCGCCTCCACGACGATCGACAGGGCGTACAGGTTCACGCCCGCGATCAGGATCGCCGCGAAGGCGAAGAGTATGGAACTCAGCAGGTGCGCGCTCTTGTCGAACCTCTGGAGCAGGTACTCGGGGACCGAGCGCACCTTGGAGCGGTAGTAGAAGGGCATCATCACGAGGCCCAGGAAGACCATCGCCGGGATGGCGCCGATCCAGTACCAGTGGACGACCGAGACGCCGTACTGCGCGCCGGTCGCCGCCATGCCGAGGATCTCGGTGGCGCCCAGGTTGGCCGCGACGAACGCCAGACCGGTGACCCAGGCGGGCAGGGAGCGGCCCGAGAGGAAGAAGTCGAGGCTGGTCTTCACGGAGCGCCGGGCGGCGAAGCCGATGCCGAGGACCACGACGAAGTAGATCGCGAGGATCGCGTAGTCGAGGCCGTTGGTGGGCAGCCGGAGCCCCGCGGCCAGGGTTTGTGTGGGGGACAGCATGGAGAACTCGCTTCGTTGCGCGAACTGATCAGACCGGAACCTACGCGCCTATGTTCAATAAATGAACACTTCTGCTGAGGTTCTTTGTTGGATTGTGATGCGAGTGACACGTCACGCACCGAACGAGGCGTCCGCGGCCTTGACCATCCCGTTGAACCATGCTTTGTTATGTTTGATTATGTTGAGTTGATGCGAATGAGGAGCTTCGGACGTGAAGAAGACGTCGACCCGGCTCGCCGACGGTCGCGAGCTCATCTACTACGACTCGCGTGACGATGTCGTGCGGGACGCGGTGGACCGGCGTCCGCTGGACCCCGTCGCCTCCTCCTCGCAGATCCGCCGCGACCCCCTCCTCGGGGACAGCGTCGCCATCGCCTCGCACCGCCAGGGCCGCACCTACCACCCGCCGGCCGACGAGTGCCCCCTGTGCCCGTCCGAGGGCGACCGGCTCAGCGAGATCCCCGACTCCTCGTACGACGTGGCGGTCTTCGAGAACCGTTTCCCCTCGCTCGCCGGGGACGCCGGGCGCTGCGAGGTCGTCTGCTTCACCTCCGACCACACGTCGTCCTTCGCCGACCTCACCGAGGAACAGGCCGGACTCGTCCTGGAGGCCTGGACCGACCGCACCGCCGAGCTGTCCCACCTGCCCTCCGTGGAGCAGGTGTTCTGCTTCGAGAACCGCGGCGCCGAGATCGGCGTCACCCTCGGCCACCCGCACGGCCAGATCTACGGCTACCCCTTCACCACCCCGCGCACCGCCCTCATGCTGCGCTCGGTCGCCGAGCACAAGGAGCAGACCGGCGGCCGTAACCTCTTCGACGACGTGCTCGCCGAGGAGCGCACCGGCGAGCGCGTCGTCCTCGAGGGCGACCACTGGGTGGCGTTCGTCCCGTACGCGGCCCACTGGCCGTACGAGGTGCACCTCTACCCCAAGCGCCGCGTGCCCGACCTGCTCGCCCTCGACGAAGACGCGCGCACAGAGTTCCCTCAGATGTATCTGGAACTCTTGAGGCGCTTCGACCGGCTCTTCGGAACGGCGGAGTCCCCGACGCCGTACATCGCCGCCTGGCACCAGGCGCCGTTCGGCACCCTGGACGACTTCCCCGGCGTCCAGCGGGACGACTTCGCGCTTCACCTCGAGCTTTTCACCATCCGCCGCACTTTTGGCAAGCTGAAGTTTCTCGCGGGTTCCGAATCCGGCATGAGCGTGTTCATCAACGACGTGCCGCCGGAGACCGCGGCCGAGCGACTGCGAGAGGTAGCGAGTACATGAGCGGGAAGTACCTGGTCACCGGCGGTGCGGGATATGTGGGCAGCGTGGTCGCGCAGCACCTGGTCGAGGCGGGCCACGACGTCACCGTCCTCGACAACCTCTCGACCGGATTCCGCGAAGGCGTGCCCGCCGGGGCGACGTTCGTCGAGGGCGACATCCGCGACGCCGCCAAGTGGCTCGACCCGTCCTTCGACGCCGTCCTCCACTTCGCCGCGTTCTCCCAGGTCGGCGAGTCCGTCGTGAAGCCCGAGAAGTACTGGGACAACAACGTCGGCGGCACCATGGCGCTCCTCGCCGCGATGCGCTCGGCTCAGGTGCGCAAGCTCGTCTTCTCCTCCACCGCGGCGACGTACGGGGAGCCCGTCAGCACCCCCATCACCGAGTCCGACCCCACGGCCCCCACCTCCCCCTACGGCGCCTCCAAGCTCGCCGTCGACCACATGATCACCGGGGAGGCGGCCGCGCACGGCCTGGCCGCCGTGTCGCTGCGCTACTTCAACGTCGCGGGCGCCTACGGCAGCTGCGGCGAGCGCCACGACCCCGAGTCGCACCTCATCCCGCTCGTCCTCCAGGTCGCCCAGGGCCGGCGCGACGCGATCTCCGTCTACGGCGACGACTACCCGACGCCCGACGGCACGTGCGTGCGCGACTACATCCACGTCGCCGACCTCGCCGAGGCCCACCTGCTCGCCCTCGACGCCGCCCGCCCCGCCGAGCACCTCATCTGCAACCTCGGCAACGGCAACGGCTTCTCCGTGCGCGAGGTCATCGAGACCGTCCGCCAGGTGACCGGCCACCCGATCCCCGAGGTCACCGCCCCGCGCCGCGGCGGCGACCCGGCCGTCCTCGTCGCCTCCGCCGCCACCGCGCGCGAGCGCCTCGGCTGGAACCCGTCCCGCGCGGACCTCGCGGGAATCGTCGCCGACGCCTGGGCCTTCGCCCAGGCACGCCAGGAGGGCTGAGTCATGTCCGTCGCCTCGCAGTTCAGCGATCTGTACGGATACGAGCCCGAGGGGGTCTGGGCCGCGCCCGGACGCGTGAACCTCATCGGCGAGTACACCGACTTCAACGAGGGCTTCGTGATGCCGCTCGCGCTGCCGCACACCGCAGTGGCCGCCGTCGCGCGCCGCACCGACGGCGTCCTGCGGCTGCACTCCGCGGACATCGACGCGCCGATCGCCGAACTGCGGGCCGACGAACTGACCCCGCTCTCCGAGTTCGGGCAGGGCGGCTGGGCCGCGTACCTGGCGGGCGTCGTATGGGCGCTGCGCGAGGCCGGGCACACCGTCACCGGCGCCGACATCCACCTCGCGTCGACCGTGCCGACCGGCGCGGGCCTGTCCTCGTCGGCCGCGCTCGAGGTCGTCACCGCGCTCGCGCTCAACGATCTCTTCGAACTGGGGCTCACCGGGCCCGAGTTGGCGCGGATCGCGCAGCGCGCGGAGAACGACTTCGTGCGCGTGCCCTGCGGGATCATGGACCAGATGGCGTCGGCGTGCGCCACCGAGGGCCACGTCCTGCACCTGGACTGCCGCGACCTGTCCACCCGCCAGGTCCCCTTCGACCTGGCCGCCCACGGCCTCCAGCTCCTCGTCGTCGACACCCGCGTCAAGCACGAGCTGGGCGACGGCGCGTACGCGGAGCGCCGCGCGGGCTGCGAAGAGGGCGCCCGCGCGCTCGGCGTCTCGCATCTGCGTGATGTGTCGTACGCCGAACTGCCGGAAGCACTCGCCAAGTTGGCGGACCTCACCGACGAGCGGGTCGTGCGCTACGTCCGCCACATCGTCTGCGACGACCACCGCGTCGAGCGGGTCATCGAGCTCCTCGACGCCGGTGACGTACGGGCGATCGGGCCGGTCCTCACCGAGGGCCACCTCTCGCTCCGCGACGACCTGCGCATCTCCTGCGCCGAGCTGGACCTGGTCGTGGACACCGCGAACGCGTCGGGCGCGCTCGGCGCCCGGATGACCGGCGGTGGCTTCGGCGGCTCCGCGATCGTCCTGGTGGAGGAGCCGGACGCGGACGCGGTGACGAAGTCGATCACGGAGGCGTTCGCTTCGGCGGGCTACACGGCCCCGCGCGTCTTCCCCGCGGTCCCGTCGGCGGGAGCCCGCAAACTCACCCCAGCCGCTTCGGAGGAGTGAACTCCCTGAATCCGCGGCGGACTCAGGAGTGAACTCCCTGAATCCGCGGCGGACGGCCGGGGATCAGCCGAGCCGCTTGGTGAGCGTGAACTCCTTGATCCCCGGCGGGTAGTCGGGGATCACACATACCAGCTCGTAGCCGTGCTGGCGGTAGAAGCCCGGTGCCTGGAAGTCCCATGTCTCCACTCGGGCGCCGTGGCAGGCGCGGTCCTCGTGGGCGATGCGTTCCGCCTCCGCGAGGAGGCGGGAGCCGAGGCCCTTCGCGCGGTGGCGGTCGTCGACCCAGAGCAGGTTCACATGGAGCCAGGTCGCCCAGGTGTGCCCGTCCAGGCCGCCGGCGATCTCGCCGCTCTCGTCCAACGCCCAGACCTGGAGCGGCACTTCACGGTCCTCGGGCGTCCCCCGCAGCGACCTGAGCTCCGCCGACGCCGCGGTATTCGCCTCCCGCAGCCGGAAGTGAAGAAGATCGCGCCGCTGTTTGTCGACTTCTGTCTCCATACGAAACATACGCCTCACCATAAACGCGCAGGCCAACCAGTTCTGCAAATCGCCTTCCGCTCCCGGCCCGCGGCCCTAGTCTGAGCACAGCACCGGTGGGGGCCGGTGCTGATCAGGGGGCGAGACAGCCGGGTACGACGCCCGGAGCGGGGGTAGCGGTACGAGCACGGCGGCGGCCGTGCGACCGTGACGACCTGCCTCTTCGGGCGCCGTACCCGTGCCGGACAGCCTCCCGGCGCCGGGGAATCCCCTGCTCCGCGAGGAGCTTGGGGGAGGGGGTTATACACGTGGTTCGCATCCGAGTCCTGGTCGTCGACGACCACCGCATCTTCGCCGAGTCGCTCGCCGCGGCTCTCGCCGCCGAGCCCGACGTGGACGTCTCCGCGGCCGGCAGCGGCCCCGCCGCACTGCGCTGCATGGACCGCGCGGCGGCGGAGGGCCGCCGGTTCGACGTCCTCCTCGTCGACGCCGACCTGGGAGCGGCCCTGCACGGTCCGCGCCCGGCGACGGCCGTGCCCGACACGGCGCCCGGCCAGGACGGCCTGGTCGACGGGATCTCCCTGGTGGCGGGGGTTCGTTCGGGCCAGCCCACCGTACGGACCGTGGTGCTCGCCGAGAAGGACGACCCCCGCCGCGCGGCCCTCGCGCTCCAGGCGGGAGCCTCCGGCTGGGTCGCCAAGGACTGCTCGCTCTCGCGGCTGCTCACGGTCATCCGGGGCGTCCTGCGCGACGAGACGCATCTGCCGCCCGCCCTGCTCACGAGCGTGCTGCGGGAGCTGACCGCGGCCCGCAAGCATCGCACCGACTCCGAGCGCCTGGTGGAGTCCCTGACGCCGCGTGAGCGCGAGGTGCTGCGCTGCATGGTCGCGGGCCTCGGCCGCAAGGCGGTCGCCGAGCGCCTCTTCCTGTCCCCGCACACGGTCCGTACGCACATGCAGAACGTGCTGGGCAAGCTCGGGGTCCACTCCACGCTCGCGGCGGTGGCCCTGGCGCGCAGGGCCGGGGTCGGGCCCGCGGACCTGGAAGCGGCGTCCTAGGTCCTTGTTCCTAGGTGTCCTGGGAACAGGAACCCGTACGACCGGGTCCCAGGATCTGACGGTCCTAGCCGGGGGTGTTGTCGAACGGCGCTGTCAACTGCCGCAGCAGGCCCGCCAGTTCGCCGCGCTGGGTGCGGGACAGCTCCGCGAGGATCGCCCGCTCCTGTGCGAGGAGGCCGGCGAGCGCCTGGTCGGCGCGGTCCTGCCCCTCGGTGGTCAGCCGCACCAGGACGCCGCGTCGGTCGCTCGGGTCGGGGAGGCGCTCGACGAGACCCTTCTTGGCGAGCCGGTCGATACGGTTCGTCATCGTGCCGGAGGTGACGAGGGTCTGCGTGAGGAGCTGTCCGGGGGAGAGCTGATAGGGGGCGCCGGCCCGCCGCAGGGACGTCAGTACGTCGAACTCCCACGGCTCCAGCTGATGCTCGGCGAACGCCAGGCGCCGTGCCCGGTCAAGATGACGCGCCAGCCTGCTGACCCGACTGAGCACCTCCAGGGGCTCCACGTCGAGGTCAGGGCGCTCTCGGCGCCACGCTGCGACCAGCCGGTCGACCTCGTCCTCCATGACGATCAGTCTAGTGGGTCCCTCGACATGAAGTCTCTTGAATACAACTATCTTGACATCGAGATAAATCCAGGAGCATCCTGGCCGCCATGAGCGCACCCACCTGGGACCCCCAGCAGTATCTCCGGCACGCGGACCACCGCACACGCCCTTTCGCCGATCTCCTCGCCCGCGTCCAGGGCGACCCGGCGAGGATCGCCGACCTCGGCTGCGGCGCGGGCAACGTCACCGCCCTGCTCGCCCGGCGCTGGCCGAAGGCCAGGATCACCGGCTACGACAGCTCCCCGCAGATGCTGGAGAAGGCAGCGGCCCACGCCACCGACCTCCTCGACTTCGCCCCCGCCGACGCGGCCACCTGGACCCCCGCCGAGCCCTTCGACCTGATCGTCTCCAACGCCCTGCTCCAATGGGTCCCCGGCCACACCGACCGCTTCCCCGACTGGCTGGCCGGCCTCACCCCCGGCGGCACGCTCGCCTTCCAGGTCCCAGGCAACTTCGACGCCCCCAGCCACGTACTGATGCGCGAACTCGCCGGGTCGGCGCGGTGGCGGGACCGGCTCGGCGACACACTGCGCCACACGGACGCCGTCCAGACCCCCGAGCAGTACCTGAACCAGCTCACCGCGCTCGGCTGCGAGGCGGACGTCTGGGAGACGACGTATCTGCATCTCCTCCAGGGTGAGGACCCGGTCCTCGACTGGGTCAAGGGCACGGGCCTGCGCCCCGTCCTGACCGCCCTCGCGGACGACCCGCAGGCCACGGACGAATTCCTGACCGCCTACCGCGCCCGGCTCCGCACCGCCTACCCCGCGACACCGCACGGCACGGTCTTCCCCTTCCGCCGCCTGTTCGCGGTGGCCCGCAAACCGGCCGACGCCTGATGCTCCGGGCCCTGGACCACGTACAGCTCGCCGCCCCCGCGGGATCCGAGGACGCGCTGCGCCGGTTCTACGGGGACGCGCTCGGCATGACGTGGATGCCGAAGCCCCCGGCGCTCGCGGCGCGCGGGGGCTGCTGGTTCGAAG
This sequence comes from Streptomyces sp. DS1-CR2, assembly GCF_055760475.1. Taxonomy (NCBI): domain Bacteria; kingdom Bacillati; phylum Actinomycetota; class Actinomycetes; order Kitasatosporales; family Streptomycetaceae; genus Streptomyces; species Streptomyces sp. DS1-CR2. The sequence continues at coordinate 3,928,769 of NZ_CM147085.1, read as the reverse complement.
CGGGCCAGGTGCGGCTGCACCTGGGAATCGAGCGGGCCCCCGCCGGAGGCGGAAAATGTCCCAGTCGGCCGGCCCGCAAGGCCCACCCGGGGCTGCGGGTCACGGGGATCGAGACGTACGCGGCGCGGCTCGCGGCGCACGGCGTGCGGATCACCTGGGACGGGGACCTGCCGGGCCACCGCCGCTTCTACGCCGACGACCCGGTGGGCAACCGGCTCGAATTCCTCGAACCGGCCACCCCCGGCCCGTCCTAGCTCTTGCGCCGGCCGATCAGATGCGGGTTCGCCTCTATGCCGTCCAGGCCGTGCCACGCCAGATTCACCAGGTGCGCGGCGACCTCGGCCTTCTCCGGCTTACGGGCGTCCAGCCACCACTGGCCCGTAAGGGCGACCATGCCGACCAGCGCCTGCGCGTACAGCGGCGCCAGCTTCGGGTCGAAGCCGCGGTTCTTGAACTCGCGGCCCAGGATGTCCTCGACCTGCGTCGCGATGTCGGAGATCAGCGAGGCGAACGAGCCCGTGGACTGCGGGATCGGGGAGTCGCGGACCAGGATGCGGAAGCCGTCCGTGTACTCCTCGATGTAGTCGAGGAGCGCGAAGGCGGCCTGCTCGCACAGTTCGCGCGGGTGCCCGGCCGTCAGGGAGCCGGTCACCATGTCGAGGAGCTGGCGCATCTCACGGTCCACGACGACCGCGTAGAGGCCCTCCTTGCCGCCGAAGTGCTCGTACACCACCGGCTTGGAGACCCCGGCCTTCGCCGCGATCTCCTCCACCGACGTGCCCTCGAAGCCCTTCGCGGCGAAGAGGGTGCGACCGATCTCGAGCAGCTGCTGGCGGCGTTCCGCACCGGTCATCCGGGTGCGGCGCGCGCGCCGGGGCTTTTCGTTGCCGGCTGAGCTCGCAGAGTTCGGATCGGTCGCCACGGGCTCCATCATGCCGCGTCAGCGGCCTGCGGCTTGCGGCGGGAGTCGATCCGCTCCTTCGACGGCCAGCGCACGTCACGCGCCCAGCCCAGCAGCTCGAACCAGCGGATCAGCCGCGCGGACGAGTCCACCTGGCCGCGCATCACACCGTGCCGCGCCGACGTCGGGTCCGCGTGGTGCAGGTTGTGCCACGACTCGCCGCACGACAGGACGGCCAGCCACCACACGTTGCCGGACTTGTCACGCGACTTGAAGGGCCGCTTGCCGACGGCGTGACAGATCGAGTTGATCGACCATGTGACGTGGTGCAGCAGCGCCACCCGCACCAGCGAGCCCCAGAAGAAGCCCGTGAACGCGCCCCACCACGACATCGTCGCCAGGCCGCCGATCAGCGCCGGCAGAGCCAGCGAGAGCATCGTCCAGAAAATGAACTGACGCGAGATCGCCCTTATGGCCGGATCATTCACCAGGTCGGGTGCGTACTTCTCCTGCGAGGTCTGCTCCTCGTCGAACATCCAGCCGATATGCGCCCACCACAGGCCCTTCATCAGCGCGGGCAGCGTCTCGCCGAACCGCCACGGCGAATGCGGGTCACCCTCCGCGTCGGAGAACTTGTGGTGCTTGCGGTGATCCGCCACCCAGCGCACGAGCGGACCTTCGACCGCCATCGAACCGGCGACCGCCAGAGCGATCCGCAGCGGCCGCTTCGCCTTGAAGGAACCGTGCGTGAAATACCGGTGGAAGCCGATCGTGATGCCGTGGCAGCCCAGGTAGTAGAAGAACACCAGGAGGCCGAGGTCGAGCCAGCTCACACCCCGGCCCCAGGCCAGCGGCACCGCCGCGACCAGCGCCAGGAACGGAACGATGATGAAGAGCAGCAACGCGAGCTGCTCCAGCGAACGCTTCTGCTCACCGCCGAGCGTGGCGGAGGGCGCAGCGCCGGTCGAATCGCCCGACGACGCCTCCGGGACGTCATCGATCAGATCGGGGCTTGGTGTCATGGGGCGTCCCCTGTGGGGTCGAGGGTTGAGAGAGGGCCGAGAGCCGGGGAGTCGTGCTGAAACTTTTACTACGCGTCCGTAACCTACGGCGTCGTAAGTATGGCAGCGCGCAGGCGAGCGGCAAGAGGCCCGCAAACGGCCCCCACGGACGGACACCTATCCTTGGAAACGGTCGGACAGCGCGGTCCGCTCTGTATCTCCACCCGGGATTCATACCCGGTTCCCGGGTTTCCCTCCCAGACGTGCTTCACCACTGCAAGGAGCCGCACCTGTGAGCAGTGCCGACGACCAGAGCCGCGAGGCCACATCCAGCGCCGAGCTGCGCGCCGACATCCGCCGACTGGGCGACCTTCTCGGCGAGACGCTCGTACGCCAGGAGGGCCCCGAGCTCCTCGAACTGGTCGAGAAGGTCCGCCGCCTCACCCGGGAGGACGGCGAGGCCGCCGCCCGCCTGCTCGGCGACACGGAACTGGAGACCGCGGCCAAGCTGGTCCGCGCCTTCTCGACGTACTTCCATCTGGCGAACGTGACCGAGCAGGTGCACCGCGGCCGCGAGCTGCGCGCCCGCCGCGCCGCCGAGGGCAGCCTGCTGGCCCGCACCGCCGACCGGCTCAAGGACGCCGACCCGGAGCACCTGCGCGAAACGGTCCAGCACCTGAACGTACGGCCGGTGTTCACCGCCCACCCGACCGAGGCCGCCCGGCGCTCCGTCCTCAACAAGCTGCGCCGCGTCGCCGAGCTCCTCGAGACCCCCGTCATCGAGGCCGACCGCCGCCGCTACGACACCCGCCTCGCCGAGAACATCGACCTGGTGTGGCAGACCGACGAGCTGCGCGTCGTACGCCCCGAGCCCACCGACGAGGCGCGCAACGCGATCTACTACCTCGACGAGCTGCACGCCGGCGCCGTCGGTGACGTCCTCGAGGACCTCACCGCCGAGCTGCGGCGCGTCGGCGTCACCGTGCCCGAGGCCACCCGCCCCCTCACCTTCGGCACCTGGATCGGCGGCGACCGCGACGGCAACCCGAACGTCACACCCGCCGTCACCTGGGACGTCCTGATCCTCCAGCACGAGCACGGCATCAACGACGCCCTGGAGCTCATCGACGAGCTGCGCGGCTTCCTGTCGAACTCGATCCGTTACACCGGCGCCACCGAGGAACTGATCACCTCCCTCCACAACGACCTGGAGCGCCTCCCGGAGATCAGCCCCCGCTACAAGCGCCTCAACTCCGAGGAGCCCTACCGGCTCAAGGCCACCTGCATCCGGCAGAAGCTGGAGAACACCAAGGAGCGCCTCGCCAGGGGCACCGCGCACGTGGACGGCCGCGACTACCTCGGCACCGGCGAACTCCTGAAGGACCTCACACTCATCCAGACGTCCCTGCGCGAGCACCGCGGCGCCCTGTTCGCCGACGGCCGGATGAACCGCACCATCCGCACGCTCGCCGCGTTCGGCCTCCAGCTCGCCACCATGGACGTACGCGAGCACGCCGACGCCCACCACCACGCGCTCGGCCAGCTCTTCGACCGGCTCGGCGAGGAGTCCTGGCGCTACGCCGACATGCCCCGCGAGTACCGCCAGAAGCTCCTCGCCAAGGAGCTCAGGTCCCGCAGGCCGCTCGCCCCCTCGCCCGCACCCCTCGACGCCGCGGGCGAGAAGACCCTCGGCGTCTTCCACACCGTCAAGCGCGCCCTCGACGCCTTCGGACCCGAGGTCATCGAGTCGTACATCATCTCGATGTGCCAGGGCGCCGACGACGTGTTCGCCGCCGCCGTCCTCGCCCGCGAGGCCGGACTCATCGACCTGCACGGCGGCTGGGCCAAGATCGGCATCGTGCCGCTCCTGGAGACCACCGACGAGCTGCGCGCCGCCGACGTCATCCTCGACGAGATGCTCGCCGACCCGTCCTACCGGCGCCTCGTCGCCCTGCGCGGCGACGTCCAGGAAGTCATGCTCGGCTACTCGGACTCCTCCAAGTTCGGCGGCATCACCACCTCCCAGTGGGAGATCCACCGCGCCCAGCGCCGGCTGCGCGACGTCGCCCACCGCTACGGCGTGCGCCTGCGCCTCTTCCACGGCCGCGGCGGCACCGTCGGCCGCGGCGGCGGCCCCTCGCACGACGCGATCCTCGCCCAGCCGTGGGGCACCCTCGAGGGCGAGATCAAGGTGACCGAGCAGGGCGAGGTCATCTCCGACAAGTACCTCGTGCCGTCCCTGGCCCGCGAGAACCTCGAACTGACCGTCGCCGCCACCCTCCAGGCGTCCGCGCTGCACACCGCGCCCCGCCAGTCCGACGAGGCCCTCGCCCGCTGGGACGCGGCCATGGACGTCGTCTCCGACGCCGCGCACGCCGCGTACCGCAAGCTGGTCGAGGACCCGGACCTGCCGACGTACTTCCTCGCCTCCACGCCGGTCGACCAGCTCGCCGACCTGCACCTGGGCTCGCGGCCCTCCCGCCGCCCCGGCTCGGGCGTCTCGCTCGACGGACTGCGCGCCATCCCGTGGGTGTTCGGCTGGACCCAGTCGCGGCAGATCGTGCCCGGCTGGTTCGGCGTCGGCTCCGGCCTCAAGGCACTGCGCGAGGCCGGCCTCGGCACCGTCCTCGACGAGATGAGCGAGCACTGGCACTTCTTCCGCAACTTCCTGTCGAACGTCGAGATGACCCTCGCCAAGACGGACCTGCGGATCGCCCGGCACTACGTCGACACGCTCGTCCCCGACGAGCTGAAGCACGTGTACGCGGACATCGAGGCCGAGCACGCGCTGACCGTGCAGGAGGTCCTGCGCATCACCGGAGGAAAGCAGCTCCTGGACACCCAGCCGGTGCTCCAGCAGACCTTCGCGATCCGCGACGCCTACCTCGACCCGATCTCGTACCTCCAGGTCGCCCTGCTCAAGCGCCAGCGCGACACGGCGGCCGCGGGCCAGGAAGCGGACCCGCTGCTGGCCCGCGCCCTGCTCCTGACCGTCAACGGAGTCGCGGCCGGCCTGCGCAACACCGGCTGACCCGAGAGCCGTAGACGTCGAGAAGGGGTGCCTCCCGAACCGGGAGGCACCCCTTCTCACGTGGAAACGGGAGACAGCTCAGCCCTGACGGCCCGCGGCTGCCCTGCGACGCCACACGACCAGCGCGCCGCCGGCCGCGACGAACAGCGCGGCGACCGTCGACAGCAGGCCCACCGGAGCGCCGTTACCCGTCTCCGCCAGGTCACCGGTCTGCGGCGACGGCTGGGACGACGGCGACGACGTACCCGCGACCTCGCCCGGAGCCGACGACGAGGACGACGGGGCGGGCGACGAGGCGGACGGCCCGGCCGTGCCCGGCGTGGACGCCGACGGCGACGGCGTGCTGCCGCCGGGCTCCGTGTCGCCCGAGCAGTCGGTCCAGAAGACCTTGTGCTTGGCCTTGCCGTGCTCGCCGTCGAAGTTCCAGAACAGCTTGTAGTGCCCGTCCGGCAGCGACAGGTCGTCCGTGCGGCCGTGCCCGTCCGTACCGAGCGTCAGCGAGCCGGTCTTCACCGTCTCGCCCTTGACGCCGGCGGTCGGCGCCCACGCCTCGATGTGCCAGTCGACCTCCTGGACGCTGTCGAAGCCGAAGGCGTCCAGGTAGAAGGTGCAGACATGCGGTTCGTTCTTGCGGAGTTCCTCACCGGTCCTGGCATCGTGAATCTTCACGGTGCCGTTGTCGCCGGGAGCGTCGGTCGCGGAAGCGGAGGGAGCGAGCAGCAAAGTGGCGGTGGCGGCCACGGCTATCGCGCCCGCGGAAGTGAGGGTGCGCATGGGCAGTCCATCTTCGAGAGATGCGGAAACAGGAGCCTGCGGGGGGAAAGCGGTTCAGTACTCATACGCACCATCAGTACGCCGCTGCCTCAAAAGTGACGCATAACAATCCGGGCGTACGAAGGGCCGGACGACGTGCAGAAGGACAGTGCAGCTGTTTCAGAAGGACAGTGCAGCAAAGGCCGCCGTCAGGACGACCCCGCCGGCCGCCGCCGCGATCCACGCGATACGCGTCCGCCGCAGACCCCCCGCGATCACCACCGCGGCCAGCAGCAGCGCGCCTCCCAGCGGCACCCACGCGTGGAAGAGCCCCGCAGCCCCCGAGCGCACCACCTCATCCGAGCCGGGCTTCACCACCACCGGGATACGCGCGCCCCTCTTCTCCGCGATCGACCGGTCGATGACGACACGGGCGCGGGGCTGCGAACCCGGCGACAGCGGCGCGTAAGGGCCGGCGCACGTGTCGTCGGTGCACCGCGTCACCGTCATCGTGCCGCGCTCACGGCCCTTGGTGAGCATCACGTGCTGCGCCGACGCCCAGGACGCCCAGACGCCCGCGATCAGGATCAGCAGGGCCACGACCGCCATCGCGGCCCGCCGGGTGTACGAGAGCATGGCGGCGATCCTTGGCCATGGCACCGCGAAGAGTCAAGAAGAGCCGGCAGGTCCCCGTCGAGATGCCCGTGACCAGTCGAGATGCCCCTGACCTGCCGAGATGCCCGGTCAACTCAGGAGTTGTACACGCCCTGCGCCCGCTCCAGATCCTCCGTGACCAGACACTCCACCGAGTCCGCCGCCCGGTCCACCAGATAGTCCAGCTCCTTGCGCTCCGTCGACGAGAAGTCCTTCAGAACGAAATCCGCCACCTGCATACGCCCCGGCGGACGCCCGATCCCGAACCGCACCCGGTGATAGTCCGCACCCATCGACTTCGTGATCGACTTCAGACCGTTGTGCCCGTTGTCGCCACCGCCCAGCTTCAGCCGCATCGTCCCGTAGTCGATGTCCAGCTCGTCATGGATCGCCACGATGTTGCCGACCGGCACCTTGTAGAAATCCCGCAGACCCGTCACCGGACCACCCGACACATTCATGAACGACATCGGCTTCGCCAGAATCACCCGGCGGCTGCGCGGACCCGGCGCACCGATCCGCCCCTCGAGCACCTGCGCCTGAGCCTTGCCGGCCCGCTTGAACTTGCCGCCGATCCGCTCCGCGAGCAGATCAGCCACCATGAAGCCCACGTTGTGCCGGTTCATCGCGTACTCAGGCCCGGGATTCCCGAGACCCACGATGAGCCAGGGGGCAGTGGCATCGGTCGTCATCGGGACCGCGTCTCCTCACGTACAACAGACGGACACCAACATGAAAAAACGGGGCGGCGGGCCGCAGCGGCCCGCCACCCCGTCAAGCAGAGCGTACGGCTCAGGCCTCGGCGCCCTCGGCCTCGGTCTCGGCAGCCGGCTCCTCGGCCTGCGCGGCCAGGATCTGGATGACGACCGCGTCGGGGTCCGTGACCAGGGTCGTGCCCGCCGGCAGCGTGACGTCCTTCGCGTGGATGGCGTCGCCGCCCTCCAGACCCGCGATCGACACGGTGACAGAGGTCGGGATGTGCGTGGCCTCGGTCTCGACGGACAGCGTGTTCAGCACGTTCTCGACGAGGAAGCTGCCCGGAGCCAGGTCACCCTCGGTCTCGACCACAACCTCGACCGTGACCTTCTCGCCGCGGTTCACGAGGAGCAGGTCGACGTGCTCGAGGATGCCCTGACGAAGAGCGTCACGCTGCACGGCCTTCGGGATCGCCAGCTCGTTCTTGCCGTCGATGTCCAGGGACAGCAGGACGTTCGCCGTACGCAGCGCGAGCAGCAGCTCGTGGTGCGGAAGGGCGATGTGGACCGGCGCGCCGCCGTGACCGTACACAACGCCCGGCACCTTGCCCTCACGGCGGATACGGCGGGCAGCGCCCTTGCCGAACTCGGTGCGGGACTCTGCGGTGATCTTGACCTCGGCCATGTTCACTCCTCGTAGAACAAAAAGGGGAAGGTGGTCACCCGGCCACGAACGGGCCTGCTACGAAGAGCGCGTCGATAACGGACAGTCGCACCACATGAGTGCGGCCTCCCTCGCCGAGCAACTCCCTGAGTCTACCCGGCGGGAAGGCCGCCCCAAAATCGATCTAGAAGAGCCCCAGAGCCCCCAGAGCGACTACGCCTGCTCCTCGAACAGGCTCGTCACCGAACCGTCCTCGAAGACCTCACGAACCGCACGCGCGATCGTCGGCGCGATCGACAACACCGTGATCTTGTCCAGCTCCAGCTCACCCGGCGTCGGCAGCGTGTCCGTGAACACGAACTCGCTCACCTTCGAGTTCTTCAGACGATCCGCCGCCGGACCCGAAAGCACACCGTGCGTCGCCGTCACAATGACGTCCTCCGCACCATGCGCGAACAGCGCGTCCGCCGCGGCACAGATCGTGCCACCCGTGTCGATCATGTCGTCCACCAGGACACACACGCGGCCCTTCACATCACCGACGACCTCGTGCACGGTGACCTGGTTCGCCACGTCCTTGTCACGACGCTTGTGCACGATCGCCAGCGGCGCACCGAGGCGGTCACACCAGCGGTCCGCCACACGCACACGGCCGGCATCCGGAGACACCACCGTGAGCTTGGCACGGTCGACCTTCGCCCCCACGTAGTCCGCCAGGATCGGCAGCGCGAACAGATGGTCCACCGGGCCGTCGAAGAAACCCTGGATCTGGTCCGTGTGCAGATCCACCGTCAGAATGCGGTCCGCACCCGCCGTCTTCATCAGATCCGCCACCAGACGCGCCGAAATCGGTTCACGTCCACGGTGCTTCTTGTCCTGACGGGCGTAACCGTAGAACGGCACAATCACCGTGATGGAGCGAGCCGACGCACGCTTCAGCGCGTCGATCATGATGAGCTGCTCCATGATCCACTTATTGATCGGAGCCGTATGGCTCTGAATCAGGAAGCAGTCAGCACCGCGAGCGGACTCCTGATAACGGACATAAATCTCACCATTGGCGAAATCGAATGCCTTGGTCGGAACGATCCCGACACCGAGAGCATGCGCGACCTCCTCGGCAAGCTCGGGGTGGGCGCGGCCGGAGAAGAGCATCAGTTTCTTCTCGCCGGTCGTCTTGATCCCGCTCACAGCACTTGTCTCCTCAGACGCGTTCTTCCGCCGCTGCGCCCGCTCGTCCCATTAGCAGCGAGGCAGCCGAATCGTGTGCACCTATCACGGTACGCCGTGTCAGACGCACCTGTTTCCGGTCAGCCCTCGCCGCCGACCTCCCGCGACGCCTCCTCAGCCGCCTGCGCAGCCGCACTCCCCGGACGCTTACGAGCCACCCAACCCTCGATATTCCGCTGCTGACCACGGGCCACCGCCAGCGAACCCGCCGGCACATCCTTCGTGATCACCGACCCCGCCGCGGTGTACGCACCATCCCCAACCGTGACAGGAGCCACAAACATGTTGTCCGAACCCGTCTTGCAATGCGACCCCACCGTCGTGTGGTGCTTGCTCTCACCGTCGTAGTTCACAAACACACTCGCCGCACCGATGTTCGTGAAGTCACCGATCGTCGCGTCCCCCACATACGACAGATGCGGCACCTTCGTACCCTCACCGATCGTCGAGTTCTTCGTCTCCACGTACGTACCGATCTTCGCCCTCACACCCAGCCGCGTACCCGGCCGCAGATACGCGAACGGACCCACCGACGCCCCCTCACCCACCTCGGCACCATCCGCCACCGTGTTGTCGACCCGCGCCCCCGCACCGACCCGCGTATCCCTCAGCCGCGTATTCGGACCCACCTCGGCACCCTCACCCAGCCACGACGCACCCAGCAACTGCGTACCCGGATGCACAACCGCATCCCGCTCGAACCCCACCGTCACATCGACCCACGTCGACGCCGGATCCACGATCGTCACACCCGCAAGCATCGCCCGCTCAAGCAGCCGCTCATTCAGCGTCCGACGCGCCTCAGCCAACTGCACACGGTTGTTGATACCCGCGATCTCACGGTGATCCGCCGCCACCGAAGCACCCACACGATGCCCGGCCTCCCGCAGAATCCCCAGCACATCAGTCAGGTACTCCTCACCCTGACTGTTGTCCGTACGCACCTTGCCCAGCGCATCCGCCAGCAACGCACCGTCGAACGCGAACACACCCGAGTTGATCTCACGAATCGCATGCTGCGACTCACTCGCGTCCTTGTGCTCCACGATCGCCGTCACCTCACCCGACGCCCCGTCCCGCACGATCCGGCCATAACCGGTCGCATCCGGAACCTCAGCCGTCAGCACCGTCACCGCATTGCCGTCACCCGTATGCGTCTCCGACAGATGCCTCAGCGTCTCGCCGGTCAGCAACGGCGTATCGCCACACACAACGATCACCGTCCCCTCGACCCGGCCACCGAGCTCCTCAAGCCCCATACGCACGGCATGCCCCGTGCCGTTCTGCTGCTCCTGCACGGCGGTACGGGCGTCCGGATCGATCCCGGCGAGATGCTCACGCACCCGGTCCCGCTCGTGACCCACGACGACGACCAGGTTCTCGGGGCTCAACTCCCGCGCGGCGGCGAGCACATGCCCGACGAGCGAACGCCCACTGATCTCGTGCAGGACTTTGGGTGTGGCCGACTTCATACGGGTGCCCTCACCCGCTGCAAGAACGACGACGGCGGCCGGGCAATTGGCGCTCACGGGTGGTCCTTCGGCTTCGGATGCTGTGTGGGGTGGACATCCGCAGGATACCGGGGCGTTGTGGGCGCGAAATGGGGGCGGGGCCCGACCGTGTGGTCGGGACCCGCTCGACACGCCGCTCCCCCATCAGGATTTGAACCTGAACAGACGGTACCAAAAACCGCAGTGCTGCCTGATTACACCATGGGGGAATAATCTCGGCGAACCGGACATTTAGTCAAGTCGCCGAGTTGGCACCCAACACTATGCCGTACCAGGCGCCTTCCATGCGACGGTACAGCTCGGCGCTTCGGCGGACGTAGATGACCAGGCAGCCGTGGTAGCTGGCGCCGGTGTTCTTTCGGACGGTCCGGGGGTTGTGCTTCTTGAGCGTTGCCCTGCTGAATGCAGAAACGTCGACGCCGACGACGTCCGCCCAGTGGGCTTCCGCGGCGGCGATGTCGGCCGACTCGTGGATGCTGACGCGCAGCGTCAGGCGGTCGGCAGTGACGCCGAGTAGTTCGAGCCAGCGCATGAAGAGTCGGATCACGTTGGGATCGCTGTTGATGAACTGAAGGACTTCGGAGCGGCGATGTGGCTTGCTCTTGGCGCCTTCGGCCCAGTAGAGAGCGACGCCGGTCAGGAAGAGGTCCCGCTCGGAGAGGGGGCCGACGGCTTCTTGGGCGGCGCGCTTTGTTTCCTTGCGCTCGCTGTCTTGAGTCGCGCGCAGCTGGGCGAGACCCGCGTTCATGCGGGCGCGCTGTTCTTCGGGTGTGCACCGGGCCTCGGGCTTGGGCAGATCCCGCACCCAGAGCGAGATCGAGCTCTTCGAGCAGCCCAGCTCGGCCCGGATCTCGCTGTAGGTCCGCCCTAGTCGGCGCAGCTCTCGCGCCCGGTCTCGTAGATCGTCTTTTGCGTTGGGGCGCTTGGTCCGCTCGGCCGGGGGTTCGCCCTTCACGAGTCGGCTCAGTGTCTCTTTGCTGCGCACCCCCAACTCATCGGCGATTTGGCGAAGGCTCAGCCCTTCCCGTCGCAGCGCGACCGCCCGCTCCCGCAGTCCCTCGAAGTCTGTGTATTTGCCTGTGGTCTGTGTCATAGGCACAGGTTCGTTCGGGACGGGCCGGGGTGGGTCGTATTTGCATATGAGCCAACAGTTCGAGGGATACCGGTTGGTTTCGCTTCTGTTCGAAGGCGGTCTGTGATGAAGGGCGGCGCGGAAACTCACCGGAAATCGGGCAGCTCGCGCCCGTAGGCTGGACGGCATGACCACGACGGGGGAAATGCACCGCGCGGCCGGGGGGCCGTGGTGGTGGGAGCGTTGGCGCAGTGCCGCGCTCGATGGGGTGCTGGCGGTCGCTTCGGCGGTCGAGTGCGGGGTGGAGGGGGTCGGGTTCGCGCGGGACGCCGGGGTGCCGGCGGCCGTGGGTGTGGTGTTCGGGGTGGTTGCCGGGGCGATGCTGGTGCTGCGGCGGCGGTGGCCGATCGCGGTGGTGCTGATCGGGGTCGCGGTGACTCCGGCCCGGATGGGTGTGCTGCTGAGCGTGGTGGGTCTGTACACGCTGGCGGCGTCCGAGATGCCGCGGCGGATCATCGGGGCCCTGGCGGGGATGTCGTTCGTCGGGACGCTGATCGTGGCGGTGGTGCGGGCGCAGCAGGACATGGGGCACGGGAATCTCGTGCGGGTGGGGGACTGGTTCGTTCCGTTCGTCGCGATCACGACGTCGTTGGGTGTGACCGCGCCGCCGTTGTTGTTGGGGCTTTATGTGGGTGCGCGGCGGCGGCTCATGGAGAGTCTGCGGGAGCGGAACGATTCGCTGGAGCGGGAGCTTCAGTTGCTCGCGGAGCGCGCGGAGGAGCGGGCTGAGTGGGCGCGGGGTGAGGAGCGGACGCGGATCGCTCGGGAGATGCATGACGTGGTGGCGCACCGGGTGAGTCTGATGGTGGTGCATGCGGCGGCGTTGCAGGCGGTGGCGCGTAAGGATCCGGAGAAGGCTGTGAAGAACGCGGCGCTGGTGGGGGACATGGGTCGGCAGGCGTTGACCGAGTTGCGGGAGATGCTCGGTGTGATGCGGTCGGGTGGCGGTGGGCGTGCGGCTGGTGCGGGGGTGCCGTTGGCGGCGGTGGGGGTGGCGGCTGCGGCTGCGGCTGCGGCGTCGCGTGTCGTTGATGACGAGGACGGGCCGTGTCTGGGTGATCTGGATGAGCTGGTGGGTCAGTCGCGGGCGGCGGGCATGGTGGTGGAGCTGCTGGTCGAGGGTGATTCGCGGTCGTATGTCGCGGCGGTGGAGCAGACGGCGTACCGGGTGGTGCAGGAGGCGCTGACGAACGTGCACAAGCATGCGGCGGGCGCGAAGACGTATGTGCGGCTTGCTCATCGGGTGTCGGAGATCGCGATGCAGGTGGAGAACGAGCCGCCGCCGGATGTGGATTCGGCGGCGGATGTGCGGCTGCCTAGCGGGGGGAACGGGCTCGTCGGTATGAAGGAGCGGGTGACGGGGCTGGGTGGGGTCTTCGTGTGCGGGCCGACTGATGCGGGTGGGTATCGGGTGTCGGCTGTGTTGCCTGCGGTTTAGGGGCTGTGGGGGTTTGGGGCTGCCTGCGGTTTAGCGGGTGCGGGTGCGGGTGCGGGTGATTGTGGCTGTGCTGTTGTGGGGATTTCTCTCGCGGCCGGTGGTCCGCGCCGGGTGTCGGTCGTGGCGGGGCCGCGCCGGGATGTACGTGCTCGCTGTTCTATGGGGCTTCGTCGCCGGGCCCATGCCGCCCGCGTGTGGTGCTGGTGGCTCCGCGCGCACATCCCGGCACGTCCCCTCGCGTCTCGTAGGCGCGTGGCGGCCGGTGGGGTCTCGGGGCCCGGGGGCTGTGCTGTGGCTGTCTGTCGTGTGCCGGTGCGCTGTGGCCGGATCCGCGTGTGCGTGTGGGGCTATGCCGCGGTCAGGCGGGTCGGCTGGGCGCCTGTGATGAGGGTTTCCAGGGCGTGGTCGATGCCGGGGCCGAGGTACCAGTCGCCGCTGTGGTCGAGGGCGTAGACGCGGCCTTCGGTGTCGATGGCGAGGAGGGCTTCGGAGCCGGATTCGGCGCCGAGAGGGCAGACCTCGGTGTCGAGGGCGCGGCCGAGGTCGCCGAGGGTGCGGGCCATGTGGAGGCCGTGGAGTGGGTCGAGGTGGGGCTGGGCGGGGGCTATCTGGCGGCCGGGGCCCTGTGGGGTGAGGTGGAGTCCGCCGAATTCGGCCCAGGCCTCGACGGCGGCGGGGAAGACGGTGTGGCGGTGGCCTGCGGGGGATACGTGGGTGCGCAGGGCGTCGGCCCAGAATTCGGCCTGTTTGATGTCCCAGCGGCCGGGCTGCCAGCCGGCGGCGCGCAGTGTGGCGTCGACGGGTGCGGTGAAGCGGGTGCGGTCGGCGGTCATGTGGGGTGGCCTCGTCCTGTTCTGCTGCTGCCTGCGGTGGTGCGTGGGGTTTCTGGTGTGCCGGTCAGCCGGTGGTGTCCGTGGCCGGGTCCACGACGTGGACGCCGAAGTGGGCGGTGAGTGCGGCGCAGGCGCGGCAGGGGCGGGCGAAGCCGCCGTGCAGGGGGTCGCCGTCCTCGCGGATGCGGCGGGTGGTGAGTTTGGCGTGTTTGAGGGTTTTGCGGGCTTCGCCGTTGGTCATGGGTTTGCGGCGGGCGCGTTTGGAGCGTTCCTCGTCGGCGGCCGTGAGGTGGCGGGAGATGAGGATCGTTTCGGCGCAGCGTCCGGTGAAGCGGTCGCGCTGGGCGCTGGTGAGGGTGTCGAGGAAGTCCTGGACGAGCGGGTGCAGGGCGGGGGCGTGTTCGCCGCGGGCGGCGGTGCTGGTCAGTGTGGTGCCGCGGACGGAGAGGGCGGCGGCGACGGTGGGCAGGATGCCGTCGCGGCGGTGGCGCAGGGCCGGGGCGGGCGCGTCCTCGGTGCTGCTCCAGCCGACGCGTGGGTCGCCGGTGGCGCCGTCGGCGGTGGCCGGGTGCCCGGTGTCGGGCTCCTGGGCCGGTACGACGGCTGTGTCGGATGACGGTGCGGTGCTGCTCTGCATGTGGTGCTTCCCCTCCTGCAATCCCCCGGGTTGCGTGCACAGACTGCCAAATGCGGCCGGTGGTGCGGAAGCTGGGGCGCGGCGACACGCGGGAGTGTGGCCTCATCGTCACGGTGGGGTGACTGCTGGTCATGGAACCGGAGGGCCGGTGACCGGTGTCGTACAACCGCATAGGCTGTCGCTATCCGCGATCCATCACAGTGCCGCAGGGGGCAACCGCCATGACGACAGGTCGGCTCGGGCAGCAAGCCGCGCCGCCGAACGCGGCCTACGCCGGGCAGGTCGTGCACTTCCCGGACCCGGTCCGTGCTGCGCGCCATCCCAGGGGCGTACGGATCGACGGGAACGGCTATCCGGATTTTTCGGCTTACGCGCGTGCCGCGGCGGAGATCGCCGAGCCTCCGGAGGGGTTCGGGGTCGATGAGCTGCGGTTGACGGACTATGTGTCGGCGAACGCGGCGCTGGCCGCGGCCGGGCATGACTTGTGGGACACGATCGTGCCGGTGGCGACGCCGCACGGCTGGACCTGGCATCACGTGCCGGGCGGTCGTCGCATGGAGTTGGTGCCTGTCGAGGTGAAGGCGCTGCTGCGGCATCACGGTGGTCTCGCGACGGCTGCGGTGGATCACGGCAAGCGGGGGACGCGTCCGTTGCAGGAGACGCGGCCGGCGCATTTCGGGCTGCCGAAGTCGTCGGTGGCGGTGACGGAGCAGCAGGTCCTGGGTGCCGAGGAGGATTTGGGGTACCGGTTGCCGGGTGCGTACCGGGCGTTCTTGAAGGCGGCGGGCGGGTGCGCTCCGGTGGGGGCGGCGCTGGACGCCGAGTTGGGGCTTCTGGTGGACCAGCCGTTCTTCACGGTGCGGGACGAGGCCGCGGTCAATGATCTGGTGTATGTGAACAAGTGCCTGCGTGATCACCTGACCAAGGACTATCTGGGTGTCGGGTTCGTGCAGGGCGGCATTCTCGCTGTGAAGGTCAAGGGTGACCGGGCGGGTTCGGTGTGGTTCTGCGCGTATGACGACGCGCGGGACAGCGGGGACACGGCCGGGTGGTCGGTCGCCGAGCGGGTGGAGCGTCTGCTGCTGCCGTGCGGTGACGACTTCGACGCGTTTCTGGCCCGGCTCGCGGGCAATCCGCCGGAGCTGGAGACGGTGGCGAACCTGATGGTGGACGGCGGTTTCGCGAGTGCGGTCGACGCCTCTGGCGCCGCCGTGCCGGCTGCTTCGGCTGTCCCGGACGAGGGGTGAGTGTCCGATGGTGACGTTCGCGCAGGCGCAGGAGCGCGCCGAAGAGTGGATCAACGGGGATGTGCCCGGCTATCAGCACCGTGAGGTGCGGGTGCGGGAGTTCGAGCTGGGGTTCGTGGTGTGGGCGGAGGACCGCGAGGGCGGTCCGGTGTCCGACGGCGGGCGCCAGCGGCTCGTCATCGCGCGTGACAGCGGGGACGCTTCGCTGTGGCCGGGGCTGCCGGTGGGTGAGGTGATCCGGCGGTACGAGGAGGAGTACGGGCTGCCGGAGGCTTCGCCGGAGCCGTCGGACGCGCCGCCGGAGCGGGTGGATCTGAATCAGACGTCGTTCCTGTTGAGCCCTCCGGAGTGGCTCCAGGAGGCGGCGGACAAGCTGGGTATTCCGGATCGGCGGGGGGATGCGTCTTCGGCCGGCCGGTCTGGCCAGTCTTCCGGTGCTGGTGCTGGTGCTGGTGCTGGTGCTGGTGCTGGTGCGGGTACGGGTGCCGTCTCCGGTACGGGTTCGGGTTCGGGTGCGTCCGTGCCTGGGCCGGCCGCCCCGGCGCCGGTGGCCGCCGACGCGGGCAGTGGCGCGACGCCGTGGCCCGCTTCGCCCGCGGCGCCTTCCGGGGCGACTCCGTGGGCCGGTACGGACACGAACGCGGACGAGGAGGAGGACCGCTCGGTCGCGCCTCCGGCGACGGTGTTCGCGCCGCCGCTGGTGGACGAGGGCGACGTGCCTGCGCCGACCGCCGCTCCTGAAGCCAAGACGGCGCTGATGTCGGGCGGCAGCCAGCTCCCGCGCACGGCGGTGGCCCCGGCGCTCGACGGGCCGGCTCCCGCCGCTCCGGGCACCCCGCCGCCGGGCGCTCCTGACGCGTACGGCTATCCGCAGGGTTCCGGTGTGCAGCAGACTCCGCCGCCGGGTGCCCCGCCGAACTACGGCTATCCGCAGGGGCCGGGCACTCCGCCCGCGCCCAACGTGCCGCAGGCGCATGGGAGTTCGCAGGGCGGGCAGAGTCCGCCGCCCACGTACGGCTACCCGCAGGGTTCCGGCGCGCAGCAGACTCCGCCGCCGGCGGCCGGGCAGGACGCGGCCGGGCGGCCGCTCGCGCCCGGGGCCGGTGACATCGCCGACGCCGCGACCAGCAAGGCGCAGGGTCCGCCCCGCGGTGCGCGCGGTGGTGGCGCGACGACTCCGCCGCCGCCCGGTGCCCCGGGCACTCCCGGCGCGCGGCCCTCGGGGCCCGGCGCTCCGGGTACCCCGGCGGGCGGCTACGTTCCGACGCAGCTCGTTTCGCAGCTCGGTCCCGACGGGCCCGAGGCCCCGCCCGCTCCGGGTGGTACGCCGCCCGGCGGTGTGCATCACGCCGCGACGATGCTGGCCGACCCGAGCATGGGTGGCCCCGGCGCGCCCAAGCCGCCCGGCGCGCCCGGCACTCCGGGGGCTCCCAAGCCGCCCGGTCCGCCCGGCGTGCCCGGTGCGGGTGCCCCCAAGCCGCCCGGCGCCCCCGGGACTCCCGGTGCGCCGCAGCCTCCCGGCCCGCCCGGCGCCCCCGGGGGTACGCCGCCCGGTGGCGTGCACCATGCCGCGACCATGCTGGCCCAGCCGGGTCCGGCCGGTCCCGGCACGCCGCCTCCGCCGGCGGCGCCCGGCGTGCCCGGTGCACCCGGCGCGCCCGGGGCTCCCGGTGGCGGTGTTCATCACGCCGCGACGATGCTGGCCGGTCCCGGTCAGGTCGGTCCCGGCATGCCTCCTCCCGCGCCGCCGCAGGCGCCGGGCGGGATGCCGATGCCGCCGCCCATGCCCGGGCAGCAGGTTCCGGGTGGTCCGCCCCCGGCCTCGTACGGGTATCCGCAGCCCACCGGTCAGCCGACCGTCGGGCCCGGTTACCAGGCCGTGCTGCGCTACCGCGCGCCCGACGGCTCCGAGCAGCAGCTGATCCGCCGCTCGGCGCCCGGTACGCCGCACCCGGAGTGGCAGATCTTCCATGAGCTGCGTGGCATGAACGTCCCGCCGGACCAGGTTCTGGAGCTGCACACGGAGCTGGAGTCCTGCGAGCTGCCGGGCGCGTACTGCGCCCGCATGATCCGTGAGCAGTGGCCGCAGGCCAGGATCACGTCCATCGCCCCGTACGGCAGGGACCACGCGTCGCGCCAGCAGGGCATGCAGCAACTGATCGCGCACCAGGGCGAGTTGCACCAGGTGGCGGACGGTCCGGCGCGGCTCGCGCCGGTGCGTGCGCCGCTGCCGCCCGCGCAGCCGGTGCCGCCGGTTCCGCCGGAGGCGGTCGGGCAGGAGCTGGCCGCTGCGTTCGGTCCCGGGGTGTTCCGGTTCGACCAGCGGGCCGTGTCCCGTCAGGGCGTGCCGGACCTCGTGGCGCACACGCTTGTCGTGGCGGGGCTGCCCGCCGACTTCGGGCCGTTCTTCTGGGCGCAGGCTCAGCCGGGCCGTCCGGTGCCGACGCTCGCCGAGCTGGCGCAGGAGCGGGGGGTGCAGCCCGCGGCGGACGCGGGTTCGTACCTGGTGATGGGCAGTGACTTCGGGCGGGCGATCTGCGTCCAGTACGGCACGGCGAACATCGTGGCCGTGCCGGTGGAGGCGGGTCCCGGGGGTGCGCCGGTGCCGCCGCAGTTCGTGAACACGGGCCTGCCCGAGTTCGCGCGCAGTCTCGCGGTGCTCGGCCGGATGTGGCCGCTGCGGTTCGGGCTCAACCAGGAGCAGGCGGGCCGCTGGACCGTCGACTTCCAGGCGCAGCTGGCCGCGGTCGACCCGGCGGCGCTCGCGTCGCCGGAGGGCTGGTGGTCGGTGCTGCTCGAGCAGATGTGGGACGGCTTGCTGTAGACCGTCGGCGGAAGAGAAGTCGAGGAGAGGCGCGTGACCGTATCGGTCGCGCGCCTCTCCTCTTTCTCTGTGTGTTTTCTCTATCTCTGCGTGTTTTCTCTGTGGGCCCCTCGTTCTCGGTGTGTCTTTCACGGACGGGGCAGGGTGTGTCTTTCACGGACGGGGCGGAGTGTGAGCTGCCTCGCTCCCCGGGCTCCCGATTCCGACTTTCGGCAATATTTGGCGCATCCTTGTCGAGTGGGTTGGGCGGAGTGTCTTGTTTTGAGCGCTTCGGCTCGATCGAGTGCTGGGTAGGAGAGCCGAAGCGGCTAAGAGGGGAATCAAGGATGAGCAGCGGTACGTCGGTGTCGCCCCATGGCTTCGTCACGGGACGGGGCCGCGGCTACCGTCCCGGGCCGGTGGACGCGCTGGCCGCCGAGCTGTCCGGGGCCCGCGACGACGCCCGCGAGCGCGCCGCCCTCCTGGCCGACCGGGTCGAGGAGCTGGAGGCCGAGGCGCAGCGGCTGCGCCTGGCCGTGACCCAGCTGGCCCCTCAGACGTACGAGTCCCTCGGTGACCGCGCCCGCGAGATCCTCGCCCTCGCCGAGGAGGAGGCGGACGGGGTACGGGCGGCTGCCGCCGATTCCGTCCGGCGGATCACGGCGGACGCCGAGGCCGGTGCGCGGGAGACGCGCGAGGCGGCCCGCGCCGCGGCCGACGCCGTACTGGCCGAGGCCGAGCAGTGGGCCGACGAGCGGCTGAGCGCCGACCGGGCCACGGCCGACGGGGCCCGCGCCGCCGCACGTGACGAGGCGAAGGCGTGGCGCGAGGAAGCGCTCGCGGCGCTGGATGAGGTGCGGGAGCGGACCCGGGCGACCCTCGCCGGTCAGGAGAAGGACCACGCGGAGCGGCGGGACGAGGCCGAGCGGGAGATCGCCGGGCAGGAGGCCGCGGCGGACGCGCGCGACGCGGAGCGTCTGGCGCGGGCCGAGGGGCGTCTTTCCGAGGCGCGGCGGGCGTTCGCCGAGACGGAGGAGTCGGCCCGGCACGGCCAGGAGGACGCCGAGGCCCGGGCTGCGGAGGTCCTCGCGGAGGCGGCCCTGTACGAGGAGGGCGTGGTCCGCGAGACGGAGCGGGTGCTGCGCGAGCACGGCGAGAAGTGGGACGAGGTCCGCGCCCACATGGACCACGTCCGCACCACCCTGGCCTCCCTCACGGGCCGGAATCCGGCCGACGAGGCGCCGTAAGCGCTGCGGTCACGAGCCGCGCCCACCCCGGCGAGGCGTCGTACGCGCAGTCGCTCCCGAGCCACGCCCGCCGCGACGGGACGCCGTGAGCGGGCCGGATCCTCCCCGACGGGACGCCGTAAACGGGCCGGATCCTCACCGACGGGACGCCGTGAGCGGGACGCCGTGAACCGGCCAGGCCTCCGCCCACGAGACGCCGTAGGCGGGCGGCGCGGCCCGTGTCGCGCCCTACCCGTCCTTCCCCCGCGGCGCCTGCCGCGTCACGCCCGCCAGGATCCACGCCTCCACCGCCTCGTACTGGCGGCGCTGGTCATCGGCCGTGCGGCGGCCGGAGGCCATCGTGCCGAGCCAGCCGAAGAGGAAGCCGAGCGGGATCGAGACGATGCCGGTCGTGGTGAAGGGGAACCAGTTGAAGTCCTGGCCCGGGAACGCCGAGGTGGGCGAGCCCGACACCAGGTTGGTGCCCGTCATCAGGACGAGGCAGGACGCCGTGCCGCCGAGCAGCGTCCACAGCAGGCCCGTACTCGTGTAGCGGCGCCAGAACAGGCTGTAGACGAGTGCGGGCGCGAGCGCCGAGGCGCCCAGGCAGAACGACAGGGTGACCAGCGGCTGGAGGTTGTAGTGCTGGACGAGCGTGGCCAGGAGGATCGCGGGCACACCGACGGACAGCGCCGAGACGCGGGCCAGTGTCATCTCCCTGCGGGCGGTGAGCGGCGCCTTGCGGTGCGCGAAGACGTCGTGCGCAAGGGAGTTGGCGCAGGCCAGGATCATTCCGGCGACCGAGGCGAGCAGCGTGAGGAAGATCGCCGTGGTGACTGTGGTGAACACCAGCGTCTCCGCCGTGGAGGCGTCCGCGCCGAACGCGGCCCGCGCCCCGAGCAGATACGCGGTGTTGCCCTGCGGGTCCGCCGCCGCGACGGCGGCCCGGCCGAGGAACGCCGTCGCGCCGAACCCGACGACCGCGATGATCAGTACGAACAGGCCGACCGCCGACACCGCCCAGGACATCGAGCGGCGCACCTCACGCGCGCTGCGCGCCGTGTACATCCGCATCGTGACGTGGGGCAGGCAGGCGCCGCCGAGGACGACGGTCAGCTCCGAACTGATCATGTCCAGGCGGGGGTTGGCGGTGCCGGCGAACTGGAGGCCCGAGTGCAGGAAGGCGTCTCCCACGCCGCTGGCCTGCGCGGCCTGTGAGGCGAGCGCGCCGGGGTTCCAGTCGAAGCGGTACAGGATGAGGAGGGCGACGGTCAGGCCCGATCCGAGGAGCATCACGGTCTTCATGATCTGGATGAGGGCGGTGCCCTTCATGCCGCCGATCGCCGCGTAGCTGATCATCAGGGCGCCGAGCGCGATGACGCAGCCCGTCTTGAAGCCTTCGCTGGTGAAGCCGAGGACGAATGCCAACAGGTCGCCCGAGCCCGCAAGTTGGACGAGCATCAGCGGGAGGAGTGCCGCGAGGGTGGTGGCGCACGCGGTGATGCGTACGGCGCGTCCGGGCAGGCGGCGGGCGATCACGTCGCCCATGGTGAACCGGCCCGCGTTGCGCAGGGGTTCGGCCAGCAGGAACATCAGGAGCATCAGGGACAGGGATGTGCTCAGGGCGAGGACGATCCCGTCGTAGCCGGTGAGCGCGATGATGCCGCCGGTGCCGAGGACGGTCCCGGCGGAGATGTAGTCGCCCGCGATGGCGAGGCCGTTGCGCATCGGGGTGAGGGAGCCGAAGCCGGTGTAGAACTCGTCGAGGTTGTCGCGGTCGGGGCCGGTCATCACGCACAGGAGCAGCGTGATGGTGGCGACCGCGGTGAAGGCGACCAGGGACATGCCCTGGGCCGAGCTGCTGAAGTCCGTCATCGGAAGTTCCCCCCGGGCGTTCCGGCAGCCGGACGCTGGTCCAGTTCCGCTTGTCTGCGCAGCCGGTGGGCGAGCGGGTCGACTCGGCGGCGGGCGGTGTACTCGTACAGCCAGAGCGCGAGCGCGGTCACCGGGAGCTGGCACAGGCCGAGGAAGAGGCCGGTGGAGAAGCCGCCGGGGAGTGTGCCCGTCATGAGGGAGGGTGCGAACGCCGACAGGACGAGGAAGAGGGTGAAGTAGCCGAGGGCGGTGAGCGTGGCGACGCGGCGCTGCCAGCGGTAGGCGATGCGCAGGAGCCGCAGGTCACTGTGGTGGCCGAGCGCGGGGTGGCGGGGGAGTCGGTGCGTGGGTGCGGGCGGTGGGGGAGGGGGCGCCCAGGGGTAGGTGAGGGCGGGGTCGGGCTGCTGTCGGGGGCGCGGCGGTGGTGGGGGGTACGGCTGCTGGTGCTCGCCCGGGTACTGGTTCCCGTACTGGCCCTGGCTCGGGTTGCCGTACGGGGTCCGGTTCTGGTTCCCGTACTGGCTCCGGCCCGTGGGGAAGGGGCCCTGCCATGGCTCGTTGTGGTGGTCGGAATATGAGCGGTGCGGTGTGTCGGACATCCCGGTTCTCCTTGCGCGGCTTGGGTCCGCCGGGGATTGCGGACGCAGGGAGCGAGGGGGGAGCCGGAACGTTACTCGTAGGTAGGCGCTTTCCGCGATGGTTCTCGCGAACTGTTCAGTCGGTTCGTTGTGACAGGGGTGAGTGATGCTGAGGCGTGTCTTGTGAGCCGGCTGAGTTGCCGCCGGCGCCTGGTGTCGCCTCACCGGTCCCCTCGCCTGCCCGCTCGCCGCCTCGTTCGCCGTCCTGCTCGATCACCGGGAAACGTCGCGGCGCGAGGCACAGCAGGACGACCAGAGCGAGCGCGGCAGCGCAGGCCGCACCCACGTAGACCGAGTCGACGGCCGCCGCGACGGCGCGTCGCAGCCGGTCCGGGTCGGCCACCGAGGCGGGGTCCTCAAGGGCCTTGGCCACCGAGTCGAGGGAGCCGGCGCCGCCGAGGCGCCCGGCGAGCACGGTGTTGGCGACGGCGCCGAACAGCGCGGCGCCGATCGTCTGGCCTATCTGCCGGCAGAACAGGACGGACGCGGTCGTCGTGCCGCGCTCGGCCCACCCGACGGTCGACTGGACCCCGACGATCAGGGGCAGTTGGAAGAGGCCGAGCGCCGCGCCTAGGAGCAGCATGACCAGCGCCGGCTGCCAGGCGGCACCGGGGTAGGGGAGCAGCGGGAACGCGAGGAGGATGAGGAGCGCGGCCGCCATGCCGACGACGGCCGTGTTGCGGAAGCCGATCCTGCCGTACACGTGCTGGCTGAGGGCCGCGGAGACGGGCCAGCTCAGCGTCATCACGGAGAGCACGAACCCGGCGGCCATGGGCGCGAGTCCGAGGACGGCCTGCGCGTAGGTGGGCACGAACACGGTGGGCGCGACCATCAGGAGGCCGAGTGCGCCGAGCGCGAGATTGACGGCCGCGATGGTGGGCCGGCGCCAGACCCAGCCGGGGATGATCGGCTCGGCGGCGCGCCGCTCGACGGCGACGACGGCGCCGACCAGCACAACTCCCGTACCGAACAAGGCGATCGACGGCGCGGAGAGCCAGTCCCAGGCGACGCCGCCCTGGACGAGCGCGGTCAGGAGCACCCCGCCGCACGCGAACACGGCGAGCGCTCCGGCCCAGTCGATGCGGGCGCGCGGCCCCTTCTCCCGTACGGGTTCGTGGAGATGGCGTGCGACGAGCCAGAGGGCGAGCGCGCCGATCGGCATGTTGATGAGGAAGATCCAGCGCCAGCCCGCGTACGAGGCGAGGAGCCCGCCGAGCGCGGGGCCCGCGACGGCCGAGGTCGCCCAGACCGTGGAGAGCCGGGCCTGGATGCGGGGGCGTTCCTTGAGCGGGTAGAGGTCGGCGGCGAGGGTCTGGACCGTTCCCTGGATGGCGCCGCCGCCCAGGCCCTGGACGACGCGGAACGCGATGAGCGCGCCCATGTTCCAGGAGCTCGCGCACAGGACCGAGCCGACGAGGAAGAGGATGCTGCCGCCGATGAGGACGGGCTTGCGGCCGAAGGTGTCCGACAGCTTCCCGTAGACCGGCAGTGTGACCGTGACGGCGAGCAGATAGCCCGAGAAGAGCCAGGAGAAGACGGAGAAGCCGCCGAGGTCGCCGACGATCTGCGGGACCGCCGTCGAGACGATGGTGGAGTCGAGTGCCGCCAGTGCCATGGAGAGCATCAGTGCGGCGACGACCGCGCCCCGGCGCCGGTCCTTCCCCGTGGCCGCCTGCGTGCCCGCCTGCGATGTCGCGCTGCCCACCGGATTCCTTCCCCCTGCATCTATCCCGCCGCCGACACCATCTCACTCCACCCTGCCGCGGCGGGAGGGTGGAGCGTGACTGCGCAGGAAGGTGGAGCAAACCCCTAGAGGCGCTCCACCGTTGGGTGGACTCCCCCTAGGGGGACCTCCGTACTACGGACAGGGGACGGTTCGTCCCCCCGGAGGACGAGGGGAGTGGGGGGTTCTTCCTACCTTCAAGGGGTGGGGTTTTCCCCCGGGAAAGACGGTGACCTCCACCAGGGCGCCGGGGCACCCCTCGCCACCAGACTGAAGCACGCCGCACACACCTGACATTCCGTCTGACCGACATAGGAGACTTACCGTGACAACGGCTGTGACCATTCCCAGGACCGGGGGCACTGGAGGGCAGACGGCCGTCGCCGCACGGGCGCGGCAGGTCGTGAAGGCCTACGGCTCGGGTGAGACCCGTGTCGTCGCGCTCGACCACGTCGATGTGGACATCGCCCGCGGCCGGTTCACCGCGATCATGGGCCCCTCGGGGTCCGGCAAGTCCACGCTGATGCACTGCCTCGCCGGCCTCGACAACGTCACGTCCGGGCAGATCTACCTGGACGAGACCGAGATCACCGGCCTCAAGGACAAGAAGCTCACGCGGCTGCGCCGGGACCGGATCGGCTTCATCTTCCAGGCGTTCAACCTGCTGCCGACGCTGAACGCGCTCGAGAACATCACGCTCCCCATGGACATCGCGGGCCGCAGGGCGGACAAGGAGTGGCTGGACC
This sequence comes from Streptomyces sp. DS1-CR2, assembly GCF_055760475.1. Taxonomy (NCBI): domain Bacteria; kingdom Bacillati; phylum Actinomycetota; class Actinomycetes; order Kitasatosporales; family Streptomycetaceae; genus Streptomyces; species Streptomyces sp. DS1-CR2. The sequence continues at coordinate 3,904,031 of NZ_CM147085.1, read as the reverse complement.
GCGTCGTGCGGACCGTGGGCCTGGCCGAGCGCCTCAAGCACCGGCCCACCGAGCTCTCCGGCGGCCAGCAGCAGCGCGTCGCCGTGGCCCGCGCGCTCGCCGCCCGGCCGGAGATCATCTTCGGTGACGAGCCGACCGGAAACCTGGACTCCCGCGCCGGCGCCGAAGTGCTCGGCTTTCTGCGGCAGTCCGTCGACGAGCTCGGCCAGACCATCGTGATGGTCACCCACGACCCGGTCGCCGCCTCGTACGCGGACCGGGTGCTCTACCTCGCGGACGGCCGCATCGTCGACGAGATGCTCCGCCCCACCGCGGACGCCGTCCTCGACCGCATGAAGGACTTCGACGCGCGGGGGCGCACGTCATGAGTGCGAACACCGTGATGAAGACCTCCCTGCGCAACTTCTTCGCGCACAAGGGGCGCATGGCCCTGTCGGCCGTGGCGGTCCTGCTGTCGGTGGCGTTCGTGTGCGGCACGCTCGTCTTCACCGACACGATGAACACGACGTTCGACAAGCTGTTCGCGGCGACGTCGTCCGACGTGACGGTCAGCCCGAAGTCCGCCAAGAGCGAGGGCAGCGGCACCGGGCGCCCCGAGTCGATGCCGGCCTCCACCCTCACGCAGGTCAAGCGGGCTGATGGCGTCAAGTCGGCCGAGGGCGCGGTCAGTTCGATGAACGTGACCGTCGTGAACGCGGACAACAAGAACATGGGCTCCGAGAACGGCGGCCCCACGATCGCGGGCAACTGGACGCACAACGACCTGCGTTCCATGGACATCACCTCCGGCCACGCCCCGCGCGGGCCCACCGAGGTCATGGTCGACTCCGACACCGCCGACAAGCACCACCTGAAGATGGGCGACGAGCTGCGCACCATCGCCGCCACCGGTGACTTCAGGGCGAAGATCGTCGGCGTCGCCTCCTTCAAGGTGACCAACCCGGGCGCGGCCGTCGTCTACTTCGACACGGCCACCGCCCAGCGCGAACTCATCGGCCGGAGCGGCCGGTTCACCCAGATCAACGTCGCCGCCGCCACCGGCGTCAGCGACACCGTCCTCAAGAAGAACGTCGCGGCGTCCCTCGACGGCCCGTACAAGTTCCAGACGCAGAAGGAGACCGCGGACGCCAACCGCAAGGACGTCGGCTCCTTCATGGACGTCATCAAGTACGCCATGCTCGGCTTCGCCGGGATCGCCTTCCTCGTCGGCATCTTCCTGATCATCAACACCTTCTCGATGCTCGTCGCCCAGCGGACCCGCGAGATCGGCCTGATGCGCGCCATCGGGTCGAGCCGCAAGCAGGTCAACCGCTCGGTCCTCGTCGAGGCGCTGCTGCTCGGCGTCTTCGGGTCGGTCATCGGCGTCGGCGCGGGCGTCGGACTCGCCGTCGGCCTGATGAAGATGATGTCCGCGGCGGGCATGGACCTGTCCACCGACGACCTGACCGTCCGGTGGACGACCCCCGTCGTCGGGCTGCTCCTCGGCATCGTCGTCACCGTCTTCGCCGCGTACGTTCCGGCCCGCCGCGCGGGCAAGGTCTCGCCGATGGCGGCCCTCAGGGACGCCGGCACCCCCGCCGACGTCAAGGCCGGCGTGGTCCGCGCCCTGATCGGTCTCGCCCTCACCGGCGGCGGCGGCTTCGCGCTCTACACCGCCACACAGGCCGCCAAGGCGAGCGAGGGCTCCCTGTGGCTCGGCGTCGGCATCGTCGCCACGCTCATCGGGTTCGTCGTCATCGGACCGCTCCTCGCGGGCGGTGTGGTGCGCGTCATCAGCGCCGTACTCCTGCGGATGTTCGGCTCCGTCGGCCGCATGGCCGAGCGCAACGCGCTGCGCAACCCGCGCCGCACCGGCGCCACCGGCGCGGCCCTGATGATCGGCCTCGCGCTCGTCGCCTGCCTGTCCGTCGTCGGCTCCTCGATGGTCGCCTCGGCCACCAGCGAGCTCGACAAGTCCGTCGGCGCCGACTTCATCGTCGAGGGACAGAACGGGCTGAAGCCGCAGGCCGCCGAGGCCATGAAGAAGGCCCCGTACCTCTCCCACGTCACGGAGGTCAAGTACGTCAAGACGAAGCTCACCACGCCGGGCGGCACGAAGGAGGACGAGGAACTCGTCGCCGCGACGCCCACGTACGCCCAGGACCTGCGGCGCGAGACGACCGCCGGTGAGCTGTCGGCGGCGTACGGGAAGAACGCGATGTCGGTCGGCTCGGAGTTCGCCGAGAAGAACCACCTCAAGGTCGGCGACACCATGAACGTCGCCTTCGAGCACGGCCGCAGCGCCGACCTGAGGATCGCGGCGATCACCTCGGACGACACGACGTTCGACAAGGGCGCGATGTACATCAACCTCGCGACCGCGAAGCAGTACATGCCCGCCGACCGTCTGCCGCTCAACGGGATGATGTTCGCCAAGGCGGACTCCGGCAAGGCCGACCAGGCGTACAAGGCGCTGAAGGCGTCGGTCGCGTCCGACCCGACGGTCCACGTCAAGGACCAGACCGACTACAAGCAGACCCTGAAGGACCAGATCGGCCAGCTCCTCAACATGATCTACGGGCTCCTGGCCCTAGCGATCATCGTGGCGGTCCTGGGCGTCGTGAACACGCTGGCCCTCTCCGTGGTGGAGCGCACCCGGGAGATCGGCCTGATGCGGGCCATCGGCCTCTCGCGCCGGCAGCTGCGCCGCATGATCCGCCTGGAGTCGGTGGTCATCGCCCTCTTCGGCGCACTCATCGGCCTCGGCCTGGGCATGGGCTGGGGCGCGACCGCCCAGAAGCTCCTCGCCCTGGAGGGCCTGAACGTCCTGGAGATCCCCTGGCCGACGATCATCGGCGTCTTCGTCGGCTCGGCCTTCGTGGGCCTGTTCGCCGCCCTGGTGCCGGCGTTCCGGGCGGGCCGGATGAACGTACTGAACGCGATCGCGACGGAGTAGCCGCGCGCGGCGATGCGAACGGGGGAACGAGGCCGGCGGCCCCGGAGTGTCCTTCCCGGACACTCCGGGGCCGCCGTGCGTCCTGGGGACCATGATGTGATCCGCCAATGATCCGCACGCGGGTGTCGGCGGCGCGTCGTAGTCTGGAAGACCCCCGGCCCGTTCGACGTGTCGGGCGGTTCGCGTTGCCCACTCCCCGGGATGGAAGCCCTTCATGAGCCTGCACGGTCTGCTGGACGCCGTAAGCCGAGACCCGGCGCTCGCCGAAGCGGTGAAGGCCGCCACCGACGGGCACCGCCCCCACGTCGACCTCGTCGGCCCGCCCGCCGCGCGGCCCTTCGCGGTGGCCGCGCTCGCGCGGCGGACCGGGCGGACCGTGCTGGCCGTGACCGCCACGGGGCGGGAGGCCGAGGATCTGGCCGCGGCGCTGCGCTCGCTGCTGCCGCCGGACGGCGTCGTCGAGTACCCCTCGTGGGAGACGCTCCCGCACGAGCGGCTCTCGCCGCGCTCCGACACTGTGGGCCGCCGGCTAGCCGTCCTGCGCCGCCTCGCGCACCCCCGCACCGACGACCCCGAGACCGGCCCGGTCTCCGTCGTCGTCGCCCCCGTCAGGTCCGTGCTCCAGCCGCAGGTCAAGGGGCTCGGCGACCTGGAGCCCGTGGCGCTGAGGACCGGCCAGAGCGCCGATCTGAACGAGATCGTCGAATCGCTCGCCGCGGCCGCCTACGCCCGGGTCGAACTCGTCGAGAAGCGCGGCGAGTTCGCCGTGCGCGGCGGCATCCTCGACGTCTTCCCGCCGACCGAGGAACACCCCCTGCGCATCGAGTTCTGGGGCGACGACGTCGAGGAGATCCGCTACTTCAAGGTCGCCGACCAGCGCTCCCTCGAAGTCGCCGACCACGGCCTGTGGGCGCCGCCCTGCCGCGAGCTGCTGCTCACCGACCAGGTGCGCGAGCGGGCCGCCGCCCTCGCCGAGGAACACCCCGAGCTGGGCGAACTCCTCGGCAAGATCGCCGAGGGCATCGCCGTCGAGGGCATGGAGTCCCTCGCCCCGGTCCTCGTCGACGACATGGAGCTGCTGCTCGACGTGCTGCCCGAGGGCTCCATGGCCGTGGTGTGCGACCCGGAGCGGGTGCGCACGCGCGCGGCCGACCTGGTGGCCACGTCGCAGGAGTTCCTCCAGGCGTCGTGGGCGGCCACGGCCGGCGGCGGCGAGGCCCCCATCGACGTGGACGCGGCGTCCCTGCGGTCCATCTCCGACGTCCGCGACCGGGCCCGCGAGCTGGACATGATGTGGTGGTCGGTGTCCCCGTTCGCCGCCGACGAGGCGCTCGGCTCGGACACCCTCAAGCTCGGCATGCACGCCCCCGAGTCGTACCGCGGCGACACCGCGCGGGCGCTCGCCGACACCAAGGGCTGGCTGTCCGACGGCTGGCGCACCATCTACGTCACCGAGGCGCACGGCCCCGCGGCGCGCACCGTCGAGGTGCTCGGCGGCGAAGGCGTCCCGGCCCGCCTCGACCAGGAGCTCACCGAGCTCACCCCGGCCGTCGTGCAGGTCTCCTGCGGCTCCATCGACTACGGCTTCGTGGACCCGGCCCTGAAGCTGGCGGTCCTCACCGAGACGGACCTGACCGGCCAGAAGGCGGCGGGCAAGGACGGCCAGCGCATGCCGGCCCGCCGCCGCAAGACGATCGACCCGCTCACCCTCGAATCCGGCGACTACATCGTCCACGAGCAGCACGGCGTGGGCCGCTACATCGAGATGGTCCAGCGCACGGTCCAGGGCGCGACCCGCGAGTACCTCGTCGTCGAATACGCCCCCGCCAAGCGCGGCCAGCCGGGCGACCGCCTCTACATCCCCACCGACCAGCTGGAGCAGATCACCAAGTACGTCGGCGGCGAGGCCCCGACGCTCCACCGCCTGGGCGGCGCGGACTGGACGAAGACGAAGGCCCGCGCGAAGAAGGCGGTCAAGGAGATCGCCGCGGACCTGATCAAGCTGTACTCGGCGCGCATGGCGGCGCCCGGCCACTCCTTCGGCCCGGACACGCCGTGGCAGCGCGAGCTGGAGGACGCCTTCCCGTACGTGGAGACCCCCGACCAGCTCACGACCATCGCCGAGGTCAAGGAGGACATGGAGAAGACGGTCCCGATGGACCGCCTGATCTGCGGCGACGTCGGCTACGGCAAGACAGAGATCGCTGTTCGCGCAGCCTTCAAGGCCGTCCAGGACGGCAAGCAGGTCGCGGTCCTCGTGCCCACGACCCTCCTCGTCCAGCAGCACTTCGGCACGTTCTCCGAGCGCTACTCGCAGTTCCCCGTCAACGTACGGGCGCTGTCGCGGTTCCAGACGGAGACCGAGTCGAAGGCCACCCTGGAGGGCCTGCGCGACGGGGCGGTCGACATCGTCATCGGCACACACCGCCTGTTCTCCTCCGAGACGAAGTTCAAGGACCTCGGCCTCGTCATCGTCGACGAGGAACAGCGCTTCGGCGTCGAGCACAAGGAGCAGCTGAAGAAGCTCCGCGCGAACGTCGACGTCCTCACGATGTCCGCGACCCCCATCCCCCGTACGCTCGAAATGGCCGTCACCGGCATCCGCGAGATGTCGACGATCACCACGCCGCCGGAGGAGCGCCACCCCGTGCTCACCTTCGTGGGCCCGTACGAGGAGAAGCAGATCGGCGCGGCCGTGCGCCGTGAACTGCTGCGCGAGGGCCAGGTCTTCTACATCCACAACCGCGTCGAGTCCATCGACCGCGCGGCGGCCCGCCTGCGCGACGTCATTCCCGAGGCGCGCATCGCGACGGCCCACGGCCAGATGTCCGAACAGGCCCTGGAACAGGTGGTCGTGGACTTCTGGGAGAAGAAGTTCGACGTCCTCGTCTCGACGACGATCGTCGAGTCGGGCATCGACATCTCGAACGCGAACACCCTCATCGTCGAGCGCGGCGACAACTTCGGCCTCAGCCAGCTCCACCAGCTGCGCGGCCGCGTCGGCCGAGGCCGCGAGCGCGGTTACGCGTACTTCCTGTACCCGCCGGAGAAGCCGCTCACCGAGACCGCGCACGAGCGTCTCGCCACCATCGCCCAGCACACGGAGATGGGCGCGGGCATGTACGTGGCGATGAAGGACCTGGAGATCCGCGGAGCGGGCAACCTGCTCGGCGGCGAGCAGTCGGGCCACATCGCGGGCGTCGGCTTCGACCTCTACATCCGCATGGTGGGCGAGGCGGTGGCCGACTACCGGGCCGCCGTCGAGGGCGGCGTCGAGGAGGAGCCGCCCCTGGACGTCAAGATCGAGCTCCCGGTCGACGCGCACGTCCCGCACGACTACGCGCCGGGTGAGCGGCTCAGGCTGCAGGCCTACCGCGCCATCGCCTCCGTGAACACGGAAGCGGACGTCAAGGCGGTCCGCGAGGAGCTCACCGACCGCTACGGCAAGCTGCCCGAGCCGGTCGAGAACCTGCTGCTCGTCGCCGGCCTGCGGATGTTCGCGCGGGCGTGCGGCGTCGCCGAGATCGTCCTCCAGGGCAACAACATCCGCTTCGCCCCCGTGGAGCTGAGGGAGTCGCAGGAGCTGCGCCTCAAGCGGCTCTACCCGGGCTCGGTCATCAAGGCGGCCGCGCACCAGGTGCTCGTCCCGCGCCCGAAGACCGCGAAGGTGGGCGGCAAGCCGCTCGTCGGACGCGAACTCCTGGGCTGGGTCGGGGAGTTCTTGACGTCGATCCTTGGTTCTTAGCGAGGGGCGCGGTTCAGCCGGCTGTGCCGTGAGCGGGAAGGCACGAGCGGGAGGCGCGACCGGGAGGTGTGGCTGCTTCCGCTCGTCCCGGTGCGCCCCGGCAACGCGGGCGTTCACCCGATACGGTGACACCCGAACCGGACTAGCAGGGGGGAGCGTCGTGATGCGAGGCGCTGGGCGGGCCGTCGCCGCCGTACTGGTGACCGTGGCCGCCGCCACCGGATGCACCGTGGAGCAGCAGGGCGAGTCCGGGTCCGGGCCCGAGTACAAGGCGGGCAGTGCGCTCGGCGCCGTGAACTCGCTGACCGTCAAGGGCCGGGCGCCCAAGACCGGTTACGACAGGGACCGCTTCGGCAGCGCCTGGGCCGACACCGATTCGAACGGCTGCGACACCCGGGACGACATACTCAAGCGGGACCTGACGGGGGTGAAGTTCCGCGACGGGCAATGCACGGTCGTGTCGGGGACGCTCGCCTCCGACCCGTACACCGGCAAGGAGATCGCGTTCGCGCGCGGCCGCAGCCAGGTCGACATCGACCATCTGGTGGCCCTCTCCGACGCCTGGCAGAAGGGCGCCCAGAAGTGGGACCCGAGCAAGCGCATCGCCCTGGCCAACGACCTTATGTTGGCGGTGTAGATGTCTCACGGTGATGTGTCTCAGGGGCGGGGTGGCTGCGTGTCCAGGCGGTGTCTCACGAGCGGCGTGCTGCACGCCGGCGCCGTACTGGTTGTCGGGGCGGTTCTGGCGGGTTGTACGGGAGGTGGGCTCTCCGGCGAGAGCGGCTCGGCAGGCGGTGGACCGTCAGCGTCCGCCAAGTATGGAACCAGCCCCTTGGCCGACCCTGACGGAACGAAGCCTGGGCTGGCCCCCATCTCGTCCGAGGCGGACGAGTCGACAGCGCGCGAGTTGATCTCCAAGTTGCCGACCAAGGGGCGAGGGCCGAAGACGGGGTACGCCCGCGACAAGTTCGGCTACGCGTGGATGGACACGGCGGATGGGGTGCCGCTGGCGCGAAACGGTTGTGACACGCGGAACGACCTGCTGAAACTCCATGGTCGGAACGTCGAGTTCCGTACGGGTTCCGACTGCGTGGTCGTGTCGATGGACCTGTACGACCCGTACACCGGCAAGGACATCGCCTGGAAGAAGGCCAAGGCCACCGAGGTACAGATCGACCACGTGGTGCCGTTGTCTTACGCCTGGCAGATGGGCGCCGCGCGCTGGAGCAAGGAGAAGCGGCAGCGGCTGGCCAACGACGTGCTGAACCTTCTGCCGGTATCGGGTTCCACGAACTCCGCCAAGCGCGACTCCGGCCCGGCGTCCTGGCTGCCGCCGAACAAGGCGATCCGGTGCTCTTATGTGGTGCGGTTCGCGCAGGTCGCGGAAAAGTATGAGCTCCCAGTGACGGCCGCGGACAAGGAAATGATGCTCAAGCAGTGCGGGGATTGAGAGGGCTGCGATGACCTGGGGAAATGCCGTCGCTTTCGCGCTGAGGGACGCATATGCTCCGTTGCCGTGGCTGATCGCATACAGGAGATCGTGACGGAGCTGCCGGGCCTGAAGAGCGTCACCGACGTCTGGAAGGTGGCCGACCGTCGTCTGGCGCAAGGGGACGCTGCCTTCATCGCGGACCTCGGCATCGCGCTTGCCGGGGCGTATGGCTCCGAACCCAGGCCGATCTGGCAGTACGGGAGCGTCTTCGACCACCTGCTCCGGCTGCTGGCCACCAATCCCGGCCCCGGGAACGTGGGGCAGGCGCTACGGCTGGTCTCCTCGACGGAAGCCGCCCACAGGAAGCTGGATCACTACACGGCATCCTTGCTGGCCTCCAGCCACCCGGCAGAGGAACTCGCCGCAGCGTTCACCGGGAACGCCTCTGAGGAACTGCGTGCCTGCCTGGTCCATGAGCTCGTGCTCAGGGGCGTCGCGGTTACGGAGACGCCAGGGATCGCAGGGTGGGCGACGTCGCCGCACTGGAAGCACCATCCTCTGGGATGGCTGCCGTTGGCGCTGTCGGACGTGGAGGGTCAGCCGGATCTGCCGAGCTACAGTACCCGGGGCAGCAGCCACTCGATGCCGTACGGCCCGTCGGAGAACGGTCGGGCGGTTGGACGCAGGGCGCACGTGCCGCCGGTCGAGGAGATGACGACCCCTTCCGTTGCCATGGGCATCAGCGCGGCCGTGGCGAACTGGGCGGAGGAGTCGAACGGCCGGATCGAGGCACGAGTCTTCGGCCTGGCAGCTCCTTTGAACGCCGAATCGGTACCGAGTGCGTTGCTGACGCTGGGGCTGCAGTGCCTGAAGGATGCGGGGAGGAAGACCGCCTTCTCGATCGTGGCCTGTCCGCCGGACCAGGCATGGCGGGTGCTCTTCGCCGCCGCGTCCTCGGGAGGGGCCTACAACTCCGGTGCTCGCGGCGCCTACGGCCGACTGGCCGCGTGGCAGTCCCTGGCCTGCCTCGCCGGGGCCACGGAGGGTGTCCCTGCTGAGGAGGTCGAGGCACATGTCCGAGAGTGTGCTTGGTACGGCTTCGACGCCGACACCAAGTGGTTCGAGCGCGTGGCCTGGGACATCGGCCTTGCCTCGGTCTCTCCAGAAGGCCGACGGCTGGCGGTGCTGGCCGCGACGGACACCGACTGAGCACGGTCCTGCATGCTGCTTGCGTCTGGGGTCGTCAGGTGGCCGGTTCCTGTGATCGCCTCAGTTGCTTGACCACGTCTTTCCGGCCTCCGTCGAGCTGGGCTTGAAGCCGCTGGGAGTCTGCCTCCAGCTCCGCGTTCCTGAGTGCCAGCGCCTGGATCTGGTTCGCGTACGCCGCGACGGTTGCACGCAGTTCCCTGATCTCGTCCGCCTTCTCCCTCCGGAGTTTCCGCTCGGACTGTTTCAGGCGTGCGATTTCCTGCCTGAGTTCGTCGGACTCCGGACGCCTGGACTGGGGAGAGCTGAGAATCCCCTTGATTGCCGCCGCGACGGGAGAGCGGTAGTACGAGGCCCGGGAGACGCCGGCCTCGGCGCAGATGTTCACCGCCGAGGTCCGGCCGTCGGTGATCTCGGGGCGGCCGAGCATGAGCTGCTCGAAGGCCCGCATGATCTCGTGGTCGATGTCGGTCAGGCCGGGGTTCTCCCGGGCCAGGCGGGCGAAGGCCGTGCGGACGGTTTGAAGGGTCTCGTCCGTGGAGTCGGTCATCGGCGGGTGTCCTCGTGGTCGATCTCGGCGATCAGGTGGGTGAGCGTGGCCAGGTGTTCGGTGATGGCGAGCTGCTGGAGTCGCGGAAGGTCGGTGGCCTCGCCCAGTTCGGACTCGGCCATGTCATGCGCGCGTTCAAGGCGGGGTAGATGGACGGCGGAGCGGCGCGAGTTGGGGCAGCGCATGCACATGTCGAGCATGGGGACGGGACGCCCCAGAGGCTTGGCGCGCTTGCGGCACACGGCCGTCTCCGCCTGGTAGAAGCAGTCGTTGAGCACGCCTGGGTGCAGGGTTTTCGTCAGGTGGTGCAGCAGCGTACGGAGCCGGGAGGAACTGGCCACAGCCCCGGGCAGGTCGCCGAGTTCGCTGCGGATGCGGTCGAACTCGGCCTCGATGCGCTGGGCGGCGCCGCCCGCGGAGCGTCCGCCATCGTTCCAGTCGTGATAGAGGTCCTCGACGTAGTCGAGCTTGGCCACGGCCTCCTCGGCGGCGACCTCGTCGGCGAAGCCGGAGGCGGAGGTGCCCGCGTACCCCTCGAACATGGTGATCGCGGCGTGTTTGTACTGGCGGGCGCCCGCGACCACCCCGAAGGGCTGGTGGGCGATGTGCCAGGCGAGGGTACGTCGGAACTGCCTGGTGTCGAAGGCCCAGGGAAGCGCCGTGGGCGCTGGCGCGTCTTCCTCGGCTTCGTCTTCCTCGTCCTGGGAGTGCCCGTTCAGGGACGTCGTCGTCAGCGGGATGTAGAGCTCATCCGCCGTGCTGAAGAGCGCGTTGAGGTGGTTGCGGAAGGTTCGGATACGCCGGGGCACGTTGGTGAGGAGTACGTACCCGTTGCGGCCGCCGCCGTCGTAGCCGAAGAGGTGGCCTGGATCGTCGTTGATCTCCCTGAGGGCGGCGACGGCCTGGTGCACGACGTGGAGGACCACCCACTCGGCCTCGTCCCCGCTGAGCTTGCGGTCCTTCCCCTTGTAGACCCGGCCACGGAGTTTGTACCGGGGACGCCCGTCGGCTCCGGTTTCGGTGGCGGCGCAGTCGCGGCCCAGCTCACGCACTTCCACGTCCCGCATCCCCGACAGATAGGCGATGACGATCCAGCACGCCGTTCGCAGGAATGACAGCTCGTTGGCCAACGTGAAGGGGCTGAGTCGCGGGCGCCACGGCCTGCCGGAGGCCGGCCACTCGGACATCGGGGTGTCCAGGCCACCTTCCTCATAGCCGATGTCCTCGCCGGCTTCGGCCATCAGCGGTCGTAGATGTGCGGCGTTGCCGCAGCCGGTCAGGAGGGAGACGAGGCGGTGATTGGGGCTCTGCGGTACGCCGTCGACGGTGACGGCGTCGGGCACGGTGTGCGCGGTCTCGCGGGGGAGCGCGGGGATACCCCGGCCGGCCGCGCGGCGCTCGGCGATGAAGGCCAGCACTCGTTCGCGTGCCTGGCCAGGGCCGAGGTTCTGGCCCCTGCGCACTGCTTCGAGCGCGGCGACCTCCCGCTGGGCGGTGAGGATGTCGCCGCTGGCCGTCTCCACGTAGAAGACCGCAGCCCGCAGCAACGGCGCGAGGATCTCCTCGGGGATGCGCGGAGTGGCGTTCTCGCCCTTGGTCCGCTGCACCCCGGCGATGCTGTAGGCACTGCGGCCGTTCCAGGGGAGGACGTTCAGCCGGTCCTGGGACATGAACGGCCCGTGCGCCGCAAGGTGCTTGAGAAAGGTGATGTTGCGGACGGCCTTGCTCGGGCCGGGTTTCCACCTCGTCAGCACGGCGTCCAGGTGTGTGCGGCCAACGGCGGACAACCGTGGGGCACCCACCTCTCGCAGATCCTTTATCACGGCGACGAAGACGCGCAGCTCACCTGCCGCCGCCGTGGCCTTCATGGGGCCGAGGCCCAGGGAGCCCCGGTGGAGGCGGGAGGCGACGTACTCCTTCGCTGTGCGCCGTGTCACCGGATCGCCGATCTGCGTGAAGTCGAGTCGCCACGTCCGCCAGGTGCGGGGCAGCACGCACCGCAGATCCCAGACGTCCTCGGACAGGAGCGGACCCCTGCTCGGCAGGCCCTGCGTGAGTCGCTCCGAGAGCACGTACTCCGAGGCTGATGGCAGGTCGTGATCACTGGTCCGCGGCTCGGGGACGGCAGTCATGCGATGACCTCCAGGAACGACGGGGGCAGCAGCAGGCGATCGCCGCCGGCCTCGGCGATGGCCTGCGCTGTGGCGATCTGACGCGTGCTGAAGCGGGCGTGGACACCGTGGACGACGCGGTCCCACGCGAGACCGAACCGCGCGGTCCATTCGGCGGCGGGATACTCCTCGCGCTGTCGCTCCAGGAAGTCCAGGAAGGACAGCAGACTCGGCAGGTGGCGGCTGGTGAACACCGCGTTCGGGCATTCCAGGCAGCCCCAGGCCGGTACGGGGCAGGCCGCTCCGGGCTTGCGGGCGAACGGCGAGGCGAAGAAGTCGCGGCAGGAGGCGAGCCATACGTCCTGCTCGCCGGAGAGCGCCGACTCGACCTCCCGCGCGGTCAGCGCGGCCTGGCCGTCGTCGAGTCGGGCGCCCTCGTCCGACAGCACCACCGGTGGGGCCAGCGCCGCGCTCAGCGCCTGCTCAAGGCCCCCTTCCACCGCCTGGTCGTGGGTTTCTTCGTGGGCGCCGATGTCCGCATAGTGCTGCGCGGCGACCGGCCGGGTGTGGCCGGAGGCGAAGTCCTCAAGGACCCCGCCGGCTCGCAGGTACTGACGGGACTTGACGGTCTTGCGCACCCGCCGCAGGTCGAGGGCGACAGGTCCGCCGTCTCGGTCGGTGAGGCGGTCGAGCCCATGCTCGGACATCCACTGCTGGGTCACGGCCGACCAGCCGTGAGGACCGTCGTCGAAGGGCGAACGAACTCGTCCATGACCACCGACGTCGCACCACAGCGCATTGCTGCCGATCAGTTCACGGGTGCGCTTCGTCAAGCGCTGGGCCAGCCGGATCACGCCACCGGGGAAGCGCAGCGAACCCCCGTCGGCGACCCTGACCGTCTTGTGCGTGGCACCCGGGGCGCGCTTCTTGACGTAGGCGATGCTGACGTAGCCGCGTGCCGGACTCGTCAGGCAGTCGGAGCGCAGCTGCCGGATGCACTCGGGTTCCATGCCGGTCTGACAGGCAAGCAGGAGGAGGAAGGGCACCAGGTCCCGTGCGGTGAGGTGCAGACGGCCGTTGACCTCCTCCCTTCCACCCCAGGGGCGCAGGATCTTGTACGAGGCGTCGTCTGCGGTCAGCGGGCCGTGGTGCGCGACGTACCAGAGGACGTTCTCCAGCCGGTCCCAGCCGTGTTGGTGCGGGTCTCGGCCCGTAGCCGCCAGCTTCTCGCCCTCCAGGATCCGGTCGCGGATACGGGCGACGTCGTCCCGGGCGGTGGTCTCCAACGCGTCGAGCACCGGGAACGGATACGCGTCGAGGGGTTTGGACGCCCGGTGGGCCGACGTCGACGTGAAGCCCAGACGTGCGTGAAAGGCGGCTCCGAAGGAGTCGGGGTGTGCCCCGTGCACCAGCTTCAGCAGCCGCACGAGGTACGTCATGGTGAGGTACGGCTCCTTGCTCGTCTCTCCGTACTGGGCGATCAGACGCGTCTCGAAGGCGTCCAGGAGATCGGGCTCCAAGCCGCTCAGACGCAGGTCGGCGGCGGAGCCCGGGAGGACAGTGGCCGTGAACTCGACGAATTCCCGGATGCGTTTGACGACGTAGCGGACGCTACTGCGGTCGCGCAGGGTGCCGGGGCTGCTGATGACGTCGACGAGGGCGTTGGCCAGGGCTCGGACGAGGCGCGGACACGGAAGCCCCGACATATCGATGTCCTCGGGACTCCCGTTCAGATCTACGGTGAAGATCACGGGGCCGATCGTCGGCACGGGCTCGGCTGCGGCAGGGGGCTCGACAACGGCGGGGAAGCGGACGCGGCGCGGGCTCACCGATCCTCCTCCGCATCCAAGTGGATCCGCTCGAAGGCGGCGGCCTGCTCGTCCCAGTCGCCGAGCGCCGCGAGCACGATCTCCTGGGCCTCGTCCAGGACGTCGAGGTATGTGTAGACGGTCGCCTCGTGGCGGTGACCGAGCAGGAGCTGGAGCTTGCGCAGAGGGTTGCCGATAAGCAGGCGCTTCACTTCCGCGTGGGTGAACCGGCGGTCCTCGCGCATGCCGAGTGCCCGGACGGTCTGTCGTAGCAGTAGGCCAAGCATGTGCACCGCGAACGTGTGCCGCAGGGTGTGCGGGTGGACGTCGAAGTCGAGCTCGAAGGCGGCACACCGCTCGTTCGCCCGCTGGAAGACCGACTGCCAGGTACTGCGCCGCAACGGCAGCCCGTTCTCACCAAGCCACAGACACAGTGGGCCGACCATGGCCCCTCGGCCGTCGACCTGGACAAGCTGTGCCCGGTCTGCCGCGCCGATGCGTGAGTACGACCAGCTGGTTCCGTTCTCGATCACCAGCGCGTGCCGGTTCGCCCGTCGTACCGGCAGCCGGTCCGCAGGCGCTTCGTACACGCCTTGGGCGCGACGCCGCTGTACCAGCTCGTCACGCTCCATACCGACGTAGTGGTGCAGGTCGCGGGCCACCCGGGGACGGACGTACACCGTGCGCGATGTGCCCCGCTTGGCCACGGCTGCCGAGACGGTGATGTCGCCGATCAGGCGTCTGCCGGTCACCGGTGGCAGTTCCGTCGTCAGCAGGCTCGCGGCCTCGCCCAGCCGCATGCCGGTGCAGACCAGGAGATCGGCGAAGAGAGCGTTGCGTTCGCCGTTGCGCCCACGCCACCTGACATCCGGGGAGCCGTCCGGCAGCAGTCCGCGCAGCCCGACATCCCGCCAGAGCATGAAGTCCTCGTGCGACAGGAACCGGATCGGCTGCCGGGGCACCTCGGGCTCGGCGTCGGCGTTGACCCGTACCCGCTTCGGTCCCTGCGGCGACACCACGGTCTTGTCGACGTACCGGAACGGCTCGGCCGGCAGCAGTTCCTCGTACAGCGACCACTGCACCCACTTGTCGAGCGCGGCGATCGAGCGGTTCCAGGTCGCCACCGAGATGCCGCCCGGTTCGTCGCCGTGCAGGCGTACGGCCTTGTAGGCGCGGAGGTCGGCACCGTCCGTGTCCCAGATGGACTTGCCGCCCCGGGACTCGTGGAGGAAGCGGCAGTAGAGCATGACGTCCGTGCTGTAGGCGATGCGGCTGTTCTCCGACCGCACGCCCCAGTTCTCCAGGTCACGCAGGAAGCGGTTCAGGTGGAGGTCGTAGCTGCCGTCCGGTCCGAGGACGAAGGGTCTGCCCTCGTCAGCGCCGGCTCGCCGAAGGACCGACTCCCCATCGAAGGGAACTCCATCGATGGGCCGTGCCCCGAGTGCTGTCCGGTGCAGCAGTACCGGCGTCTCGGAACTGGCATCCGCGTCTTCAGACTCCATTGCATGCAAGTCGCCCTCCCCGGTGTGAGACAAGCTGTACGCGCACATAACGGGGTGATCGGTGAGACGGTTACGGGTGCCGACATAAACGACCCGCTCAACCTCCTCGCGGTCGACGCGGGCCCCAACCGCAGCAAGGGCGAGGGCGATACGGCGACCTGGCTGCCGCCCCGCAAGGGGTACCGGTGCACGTATGTCGCCGGGCAGGTCGCCGTGAAGAAGAAGTACGGGCTGTGGGTGACGGCCGGTGAGCGGGACGCCATGAAGCGCGTGCTGTCCGGCTGCCCGGACCAGGCTCTGCCCACGGGCGGCAATCCGACGTCGGCGCCGGAGCGCTTCCACGCGCGCTGAGCCTTCAGGCCCGGTCAGCCGCCCATCTTGTCCAGGTCGACGACGTCCTTGTCGGCCGGCGGCGCGGCCTCGACCGGCTTGTCGTAGTCCGAGAACGTGAGCGAGGCAGGTTCCTTGGCGGACTTGGTGACGAGCTTGAGCACGTACGGCCTGCCCTCGGTCGCGACGTAGAGCGTGTACTCGTCCTTGCCGTCGGTCTCGGTGACCGTGAACGCGGGCGTGCCGTCGACCGTCGTCGCCCTGCCCTTGCGGGCGAGGGTGTCATTGCTCTTGAACTCGGCGAGCATGGAGCCGAGGTCGCAGAACGCCGCCATGTCCTTGGCGTCGGGGCTGTCCGCCTTCGACTTCATCCAGCGTCCCGCAAGCATCTTCACGACGGCGTCGGTGTCCGCCTTGGACTCGCCCTCGCTCTGGGCGCGCAGGAACGCCTCGTCGGACTTGAGGTACATGGTCGGGCCCGTCTTGATCAGGTCGACCCTGCCCTGGCCCTTCATGCCCATCGAGCCGGCGCACTCGCCCTTCCTGTCGAGGGCGACGTCGAGTGCGATCTGCCCGCCCTCCCCGTCGGCCGCGTTGCCCTTGATGGTGAGGGACGAGGCGCCGCGGGTGGCCTTCATGGCCTTGTTGGCGATCTCCGGTCCTGACAGGTCGGCGAAGGGGGCCTTGGGTTTGTCGCCCGACCCCGCGGCGTCACCGGGGCCGCCGGGCCCGCACGCGGTGAGCGAGACGGCGGCCGTGACGACGGTGAGGCAGAGGGCGGCAAGTGTGCTGCGGCGCATGGGAGTTCCCGGGGAGTCGGTTGAGGTGGTGGAGGCGGAGCGGTGGTGTGCGGCCGTCAGAAGTTGCCGTTGGTGATGATCTCGCCGTCGGCGTCGTAGACCGTGACCAGGCCGTTCTTGCTGTCCTTCCAGTCCGCGAACGCGGAGGCGATCAGCTTGGAGGGGCCGGAGCCTTCGCCCGTCAGGCCGCCGGTGAAGTCGGTGTAGACGTCGGCGCTGTCGAGGATGTCGTTCTGCTGGTCGGCGCCCTGGACCTTGAGGACGTGGGCGACGGCGTCCTTCTCCTTGGGGGTGCCGTTCTTCGCCACGAAGGCCTTGAACTGCTCGGCCTGCGAGGCCTTCGACGCGCCCTTGTCGCCGGCGTCGGACTCGGCGGCGTCATCGGCCTTGCCGGCCTTGTCGCCCGCGTTCTTGTCCGCGGCGGCGGAGGTACCGCCGCCGTTCCCCCCGTTGTCGTGGTCGCCGTCACCCGAGTTCGCCGATACGACGCCGATCACGACGATCCCGACGACCGCACCCAGCGCGACCTTGGTCTTCATGCCCATGGCTGATCCCCCCACAGAAGGCGGTCCCCGATTCCGGCGACCGCTCGTTTCGATGGGTCAATAAGAACAGAGCCTGTGAACCGAGTCAACACAGCTCACGAAGTCGAGCATGTACACGCTCGTGAATGGGGCGCTTACGCGTTCGCGGGTATGATCGGCGCCACAGTCATGTGGGGGAGCCGAGGGGAGCACGCCGGGTGCAGGACAACGCCACTGAAGTGACCGCGGCCGGGATCGCCCGGCTCGCGGGGGTCGGCCGCGCCGCCGTCAGCAACTGGCGCCGCCGCCACCCCGACTTCCCCAAGCCCGTCGGCGGCACCGAGACCAGCCCCTCCTTCGCCCTCACCGACGTCGAGAACTGGCTGCGCGAGCAGGGAAAGCTCGCCGAGGTCCCGCTGCGTGAACGCGTCTGGCAGCAGCTCGCCGGACACCCCGCGGGCCCCGGCGTCGCGCTCCTGCACACCGGCTGCCTCCTGCTCCTCGTGCACGACCGGCCCACCGACTGGCTCGAACTCGCCGCGGTCTCCGACGAACACCTCGCCCAGCGCCTCCCGGCCACCCTCGACGACGTCCTGACCCCGCGCTTCGGCCCCCGCGACGAACGCGCGGTGCGCCTGCCCGACACGGGGCTCCTGCTCTCGGTCCCGCTGCTGCGCGGCGCCGCCGAACTCGCCGCCGAACTGGGCGCCCGTCAGACGTACGAGTTCCTGCTCGGCCGTCATCTCGACGCCAACCCGCGCCAGTACACCCTCACGCCCGCGGGTCCCGCCCAGCTCATGGCCGCCCTCGCCGGATCCGCCCGCACCGTCCTCGACCCGGCCTGCGGCACCGGCGCCCTGCTGCGCGCCATGCGCGACCTCGCGCCCGAGCCGGACCAGCGCCTCTACGGCCAGGACAGCGCCCCCGACCTCGCCGCCCTCACCGCGCTGCGCCTCGCACTCGGCACCCCCGCCGCCACCGACGGCGCCACCGTGCGCACGGCGGCCGGCGACACCCTGCGCGCCGACGCGTTCCCCGACGTCCGCGCCGACGCCGTCCTCGCCCACCCGCCGTTCAACGAACGCAACTGGGGCCACGACGAACTCGCCTACGACGCCCGCTGGGAGTACGGCTTCCCGGCCCGCACCGAGTCCGAACTCGCCTGGATCCAGCACGCGTTGGCCCGCCTGCGCGACGGCGGCACCGCCGTCCTGCTGATGCCGCCCGCCGCCGCGTCCCGCCGCTCGGGCCGCCGCATCCGCGCCGACCTCCTGCGCCGCGGCGCCCTGCGCGCCGTGATCGCCCTGCCCGCGGGCTCCGTCCCGCCCAACAACATCCCGCTCCACCTGTGGGTACTGCGCCGGCCCGGCGCCGGCGCGCCGCCCGCGCCCGAACTCCTCCTCGTGGAGACGACCGGCGGCGGCCCGGCCGGCTCCGGCGACGGACGCGACAAGCTTCCGTGGGAACAGGTCCAGCAGGCCGTGCTCGACGCCTGGCGCCCCTTCGACCGCGACGGCACGATCGAGGAACTGCCCGGCATCGCCCGCTCCGTGCCCGTGATCGAGCTGCTCGACGACGAGGTCGACCTCGCGCCCGCGCGCCGGCTGCCGCCTCCGGCCGCGGGCGGCGGCGCCGAGGAGCTCGCCGCGGTCCGCACCCGCCTCGGCGACACCCTGCGCCTCACCGCCGACCGCGCCCCCGACACCCCGCCCGCCGCGCAGTCCCCCGCCCGATGGCCTCAGACGACGGTCGGTGAACTCGCCCGCGCGGGCGCCCTGTTGCTCCGGACCACCACGGCGACCGCGGCGGCATCGGCTCCCGCCACCGGCGGCGCCGCGCGCGTGCCCGTCCTCACCGACCACGACGTCCTCGCCGGAACCGCACCCTCCGGCTCACCCCAGGGCGGGGACGAGGAGCCCGTACTCGTCGAGGCGGGCGACGTCGTCGTGCCCCTGGCCGGCGGCGGCGCGGTCGTCCGGGTCGTCGACGAGGCCACCGCGGGCGCCGCACTCGGCCGCGGCCTGACCCTGCTGCGCCCCGACCGGGCAGCCCTCGACCCCTGGTTCCTCGCCGGGTTCCTGCGCGGCACCGCCAACAACCGGCAGGCCAGCAGCTACGCGTCCACTGCCACGCGCCTGGACGTGCGCCGTCTCCAACTGCCGCGCCTGCCGCTCGCCGACCAGCACCGCTACGGCGAACGCTTCCGCGCCCTCGCCGAGTTCGAGGACGCCCTGCGCCAGGCCGCGCGCCTCGGTGAACAGCTCGTGCGGGGCCTGCACGACGGACTGACGGACGGCACGCTCGGCCCCGAGTGACGCGTTCGACATCCGTACGACGACGGTTCCGTACAACCCGGCGCGGGTTGTCGGAGTCGGCCTATACGCTCGACACACTAAGGACCCGTCAGCAGGAGCAGCAGGAGAAGCCATGCACGGCCACGGCTACGGCTACGCGCCGCCACCGCCTCAGTTGCCCTCGAAGGCCGCGCAGATCGGCTTGCGCGTGCTCTTCGTGGCGTTGACCGTGCTGAGCATCGGCTTCCTCGCCTGGACCGCACTGCTGAGGCTCGCCCTGACGACGCGCAGCAGGACCGACTGGTTCGTGTTCGGCTCGGGCGTCGCGCTCCAGATCGCCGTCTTCGCCGTGCTCGCCAGCGACCCGGGCGAGGAGGAGTTCACGACCTGGCGGGGCAACGCCGGCATGTCCGTCCAGCTGCTGATGCTCGCGGGGGTGGTCATCTACTACCTGATCGCGGACATCCGCTTCGACCGCAAGCAGCATGTCTCGTTCAGCGCGTACGTGCCCCGGCAGCCGCCCCGCACCACGCCTCCCGCCTACGGCTACCCGCAGCAGTACACGCCTGAGCCACCGCACGAGATCTCCGTGCACGCCCAGCCCACCCAGACCGCGGGCCCGGCCCCCACACCCGTGCCCGCCCCCGCCCCGCAGCCCCAGGCGCCGCCGCCCCACCGCATCGACCAGGTCCGCGCGGAGCTCGACGAACTCAGCGACTACCTGCGAAAGCACGAAGGCGGACGGTGACCCACCCCCTGAACGCGTCCGGCGGACAACTCGTCGCCGGGCGCTACGAGCTGTCCACCCTCATCGGCCAGGGCGGCATGGGCCAGGTCTGGACGGCGTACGACCAGCGGCTCGACCGGCGCGTCGCCGTGAAGCTGCTGCGCCCCGACCGCGTCGCCGGCCAGGAGGCCGACGAGCTGCGCCGCCGCTTCGTGCGCGAGTGCCGCGTCACGGCCCAGGTCGACCACCCCGGCCTGGTCACCGTCCACGACGCGGGCACCCAGGGCGAGGACCTGTACCTCGTCATGCAGTACGTCGACGGGGCCGACCTCTCCGACCACCTCGCCGAGCACGACCCCTACCCGTGGCAGTGGGCGGTCTCCGTCGCGGCCCAGCTGTGCGCCGTCCTGTGCGCGGTGCACGCCGTACCGATCGTGCACCGCGACCTGAAGCCGCGGAACGTGATGGTCAAGCAGGACGGCACCGTCACCGTCCTCGACCTCGGCGTCGCCTCCGTGCTCGACACCGACACCACCCGCCTCACCCACACCGGCTCCCCCATCGGCAGCCCCGCCTACATGGCTCCCGAACAGGCCATGGGCGGCGCGGTGGGCCCCTACACGGACCTGTACGCGCTCGGGGTGCTGCTGCACGAACTCCTCAGCGGAGACGTCCCCTTCGCGGGCTCCACCGCCCTCGGCGTCCTGCACCGCCACCTCTACGAGCCGCCCCTGCCCGTCCGCCGGCTGCGCCCCGAGGTCCCCGAACCCCTGGAGGCCCTCGTCCTGCGCCTGCTCGCCAAGGACCCGCAGCACCGGCCCGCCTCCGCCCAGGAGACGTACGAGGCCCTGCTCCCGCTGCTGCCCGCGCGCGGCGTACCCAGCGGCGGCCCCCTCGACCCGACCCGCCCCTTCCTGCGCCCGCACGCCCCCTGGCCCGACCGCGCCCGCACCCCCGCCCCGCAGCCCGCCGCGCCCACCCCCCACACCGACAAGCCGGACGTCGCGGGCGCCGTCGACGAGGTCAAGCGCCTCCTCGGCGAGGGCCGCATCACCCAGGCCGTCGACATCCTCGGCGCGATCCTGCCCGCCGCCGCGGCCCAGCACGGCGAACACTCACCGGTCGTCCGCACACTGCGCAAGCAGTACGCCGCCACGCTCATGGACGACGGCCAGTACCGCCGCGCCCTGCCCGAGCTGCGCCGCCTCGCCGACGAGCGCGCCACCGAGGCGGGCCAGGCCGACCCGCAGTCCCTTCAGTTCCGCTACGAGGCCGCGCAATGCCTGGAACAGCTCGGCGAACCGGCCGCCGCACTCGCCGAATACCGGGCGCTGCTCCCGTACTACGAGAACCAGTACGCGACGACGGACATCACGCTGCCCCTCGAAGTCCGGCGCCGCATCGGCCACTTGCTCCTCGCCCTCGGCGACCGGCCCGCCGCGCACGACACCCTCGTACGCCTCCTGCACGACGCGGAGCGACTGCACGGGCCGGGACACCCGTTCCCGGCCGAAATCCGCCGCACCTTGCAGTGGCTGGGGCAGGTCCGGGGCTGAGCCGGGCGGGCCGGGCGCGGGGGAGTGCCTCAACTCCTGGCGAATCGTTGGGTCGAATAGGTGGCCGAGAGCACGGCCACTGCCTAACATCGATCACCGCCGGACTTTGTGCACCGACGCACAATCTCGTCGCAGGGAGGCCCACCTTGCACCGCCGCAAGAGCAGCAACAGTCGCCGCACCGCGCTCGTCCTCTCCACCGCCGCCGTAGCCGCGATCCCCCTCCTCACCGCCTGCGGCAACGACGCGCATCCCGGCGCCGCGGCCGTCGTGGGCAGCGACCGCATCACCGTCTCCCAGCTGGAGAACCGGGTGAACGAGGTGCGCGACGCCCAGCAGGCCGCCACCAAGGACGACCAGCAGTACGAGCAGGCCATCGCCAAGTCCGGCAGCCTCACCCGGAACACGCTGCACTCCATGGTCTTCGACCGCGTCCTGCGCCGCGCGGCCGCCGACGCGGGCGTCACCGTGACCCGCAGGCAGATCCAGGAGCGGCAAGCCGCGATGGCGCAGCAGGCCGGCGGTGTCCGGCAGCTCGAGCTCGCCCTGCTCCAGCAGTACAGCATCGCGCCCGAGCGCATCGCGGACAGCGCCCGCACCGACCTGGAGGTGATGGGCCTTGCCCAGAAGGTCGGCGCGAACATGCAGTCCCAGTCCGGGACCGACCAGGCCCCCTTCTGGAAGGCGCTCGACCAGGCCTCCAAGGAGCTGAACGTCGACCTGAACCCGCGTTACGGCACCTGGGACATCGCCAAGAGCCATGGCCGCGCCGACGCGAAGACGCCCTGGGTGCGCGAGGTCACGTCCCTGAAGACGGACCAGCAGACGGCGTAGGGCCTCTCGCCCGGTGCGCGGCAGGCGGCCTGGGTTACGTTCGAGGCGTGAACGCCGAGAACGCACCCGCCGCCGCAGCCCCGACCGGCCGCATCGTCCTGCTCACCACCAGCCACCGCGTCGCGCCCGGCCTGCTGTCGTGGTCGGCCTGGCAGCTCCTGCACGCCGCCGACGAGGTGCTGTGCGCCGACGCCGCGCACCCGCAGCTGCCGTATCTGCGGGAGGCCGGCATCGAGGTGCGGGAGGCCGCGCCGACCGCCAGTGAGCTCGT
The DNA here is from genome assembly GCF_055760475.1 of Streptomyces sp. DS1-CR2. Lineage (NCBI taxonomy): Bacteria > Bacillati > Actinomycetota > Actinomycetes > Kitasatosporales > Streptomycetaceae > Streptomyces > Streptomyces sp. DS1-CR2. Next base: position 3,881,407 of record NZ_CM147085.1, on the reverse strand, counting down.
CGACGCCTGCGCCGGGGGGCGCACCGTCGTGGTCGTCGCCACCGCCGAGGGCGACCGGCGCCTGACCGACGGCCTCGCCGCGCTCGCCGGGTCGGGCCGCGTCGCGATGCCCGACCTGGAACTGCTCCCGGCCTCCTACGACCTGCCGGGCGCCCGCCTCCTCGACGTGGTCCAGGTCATGGACCGCATCCGCCGTGAGTGCCCGTGGTCCTCGCAGCAGACCCACAAGGGCCTCGCGAAGTACGCGATCGAGGAGGCGTACGAACTCGTCGAGGCGATCGAGGACGGCGACCGGGACGAACTGCGCGAGGAGCTCGGGGACGTGCTCCTCCAGGTCGTCTTCCACGCCCGGATCGCCGAGGAGGCCTCCGGCGAGGAAGGGGACGAGGCGTTCTCCGTGGACGACGTCGCCGGCGGCATCGTCGAGAAGCTCATCCACCGCCACCCGCACGTCTTCGGCGACGACACGGCGCTCACGCCCGAGGACGTGAAGGAGCACTGGCTGCGCACGAAGGCCGTGGAGAAGCAGCGCGAGTCCGTCACGGACGGGGTGCCGGTCGGCCAGCCCGGCCTCGCGCTCGCGGCGAAGCTGGGATCCCGCGTCCGCACGGCCGGCCTCGACGTGCCCGCACCGGACGGCGAGGGCGTCGGCTACGAACTGCTCGCCCTCGCCCTGCGAGCCGAGTCCGACGGAGTCGACCCGGAAGCAGCGCTGCGGGCGGCGGCCCGGACGTACCGGGACGCGATCCGCGCGGCGGAGGGGCTGGCCGCTCAGTGAGCGGTGAACTCCACCGGAAGGGTCCGCAGGCCGCGCATGATGAGCCCTCCGCGCCAGCGCAGATCGGCAGGATCGACGGACAGTTCGAGATCCGGCAGGCGACGCAGCAGCGTCTCGATGGCGGTAGTGCCTTCGAGGCGGGCCAGCGGCGCGCCTAGGCAGTAGTGGATGCCGTGGCCGTAGCCGAGGTGCTGGTTGTCACGGCGGGACAGGTCAAGCGTGTCCGGTTCATGGAAACGAGCCGGGTCGCGGTCCGCGGCGGCGAGGACGACCAGTACGGGATCGCCGGTGGCGATGTGCTGCCCGCCGATGGTGAGGGGTTCGGTGGCGAAACGCCAGGTGGCGAGCTCTACAGGGCCGTCGTAGCGGAGCAGTTCCTCGATGCCGGTGTCGAGCAGCTCGCGCTCGCCGCGCTCGATCGACTCCTGAAGTCGTGTTCGCTGCCCGGGGTTGCCCAGGAGCGCGTACACGCCGTTGCCGATCAAGTTGATCGTGGTCTCGAAACCGGCGAACAGAAGCACAAAACACATCGCGGCGGCCTCGTTCTCCGTGAGGTGCTCGCCGTGGTCGGAGGCGCGGATGAGGTCTGAGATCAGGTCGTCGCCGGGATGGTTGCGCTTGCGGTGAATGAGTTCGGCGAGGTAGCCGCGGATCTTCTTGACGGAGCGGGCGACGCCACCGCGCGGGCCTCCGCCGTGCCGGATCATCATCCCCGCCCAGTCGCGGAAGTCGTCCTGGTCCTCGCGGGGGACGCCGAGCAGGTCGCAGATCGCGTAGATGGGGAGGGGGAATGCGTAATCGTGAATGAGGTCGGCCTCGCCCTGTGGCGCGAACCGGTCGATGAGGTCGTCCGCCAACTCCTGGACGCGGGGGGCGAATTCGGCCACGCGCCGTGGAGTGAACGCCTTGGAGACGAGGCGGCGAAGCCGGGTGTGGTCCGGCGGGTCGATGTTGAGCAGATGCGTCATCAGGTTGGCGCTGCGCTCGCCGGGGATGCCGGTCTTGCTCTTGCCGTGCGCGTCCTCGGCGTGGTGCTTGGGATTCTTCGACAGCCGACTGTCCGCGAGGGCCTGGCGGGCATCGGCATAGCGGGTCACCAGCCATGCTTCGACCCCGCTCGGCAGCTTGGTCTGATGGACGGGGGAGTTCTCACGGAGCCAGGCGTAGGCCGGGTACGGGTCGGTGGCGAACTCCCAGGTGAAGAGTTCGGGCGCGGTGTTCGGGACGTTCACGGAACGACCGTATAGGCAGCCGTCCCGCCGGCCGCCGCCCACGAGGTCTTGAGCTGCTTTGGCGCGATAGAGGCGGCTGGAAGAAATATGCGGATTACGGCACGCCTTGGGTGAGCAGTGACTAGATTCACGGCAACGCAATGGGCCCCGAAGCTGGCTAGAGCTCCGGGGCCGTACCAGCCGTGAAGGGGCTGATGTGTCCAACGCTACAGCTATGCCTGAGCCCATGTCCGCGCCCGGTCCTCGGCCGAATCCCGCAGCGCCCGTCCGTGCGGCCCTGATGCTCCGTGTTTCGACCAGGGGACAGGCCAAGGGCTATGGGCTCGACGTGCAGGAGGAGGCGGGGCGCGCCTACGTCGACCGCAGGACCGGATGGGTTCTCCCGCCCGACCTGATCTTCAAGGACAAGGGTGTGCCGGGAGCCGTTGTCGACCGTCCGGCCATGCGGGCCCTCGAACAGGCTGCTCGGCAAGGGCTCGTCGATGTGATCGTGGTCCACAACTTCGACCGCGTCGGCCGCACCGGTCAGGCGTTCTGGACGTGGATCTGGGCGATGGAGGACCTCGGTGTCGACTTCGTCTCCGTCACGCAGGACATCGACACGACCACGCCGCTCGGCCGCAGGCAGTTGCAGTTCCACGCGATGCAGGCCGAGGCCGAATGGAATCTCGTCCGGGACCGCACGCAGTCCGGTCGTCAGCGGAAGGCTCTGAACGGTGGCTGGCCCGGTGGCCCACCGCCGTGGGGATACGCCATCGAAGGCATCGGCCGACGAAGGTCAGTGCTCGTCGTGGACGATGAGGAGGCGGCGGTGGTCCTCAAAGCGGTGAGTCTCGTCCTGGACGAGGGCAAGAACATCTCAGCCGCGGCACGGGGGTTGAACCAGCTCGGGCTCCTGACGCGCAGCGGTCGGCCATGGAGCGCGGCCAACCTGCACCGCCGCCTCAGGAGCCCGTCGTTGCACAGGGGCGAGATCGTCTTCCGTAATCCCCTGGGCAGCGGCAGGAACCGGACCAAATTGGACGGGGATGGTCTCCCCCTTCACGGGGACAGCTTGACGATCTCAGTTCCTCGGATCATCCCGGCCGACCGGGCCCGGGAACTCGACGACGCCATGGAGCAGAACGGACATCGCGTGCACTCGGCGGCCTGCGTGTATCCCCTCACGGGCCGGATCGTCGGCCGATGCGGACACCACTACGTCGGTGCCTTCCGCAACTCCGACGCCACTCGGTACTACCGGTGCGGTGGCGCCAACAACGGCAAGGGGCGGGAGTCGGGCTGCAGTGACCCCTATCTGACGGCCATTGATGTCGAGGCTTCGGTCTGGCGGGAAGTTGTGGCGTTCCTCGCTGGACCGGAACAAGTCGAGGAGAGGCCCACCGTTCCCGCCGGGCTGGTTCCCGGCGACATCGGCAAGCAGCGGGAGCGAGTCGCCGCCATCGAGGCAGATTTTCAGCGGAAGTGCGAGGCCGCGGCACGAGCCGTGGTCGATATGGCGCGCAGTCCGGGCTTCGACGAATCGGTCAGGGACGCTGTCATGAGGCAGCTCGACGAGGACGTTCGGAGCGCCGGGCTGCTGCTGTCCAGGGCGCGTGAGGTTCTCGCGGGACAGATGCGGGTGGAGGCGGAGGCCGGGAAAGCCGTGGATCTCGTCGCGATCGCCCGAGCGGGCTCGCGGGAGCTGACCCTGGCCGACATGGGGGAAGTGATCCGCCTGCTGGGTGTCGGAGTGCGGCCACTCGGAGAGGTGCGGAAGCGGAGCGGGGTCAAGTGCAAGGTGACCGAGTGGCACGAGGGGACGGGCGTGCTGGTGCCGGGGGAGGTGCTCGAGTCACGGTGGCCTGCCGTCGAGGAGCTCATGACGTCCTTCTTCCGGCGTAGGCAGTTCGCTCGGGGGGTCGTGGACATCAGGACCCAGGTGAACGGAATTCTCCATCGGCTGCGCACGGGATGTCTGTGGGACGAACTCCCTGAGCGTTACGGCCCGTGGGCACTCGTCAAGGACAGGCAGAACACCTGGTTCAAGAAGGGTTTCTGGCCACTGCTCGTCGATCACCTGAACTTGGCCGGGGGAGGCGTTCCGGTTCGGAGGGAGCGTCAGGTCCCGCCCTTGGACATTACGTGGCGGAACTGATGGAGTCGCCCGGCTACGCGGCGGTCGGCTGGTTCGGGTGAGGCGATGGAATGCGCCTGAACCTGCCGATTTGCGCTGGCGCGGCGGGCTCATCATGCGGGGATTGCGCACACTTCCGGTCGAGTTCGCGCCGCATCAGGAAGGCCCGGACGAAGCCTCATAACTGACGGTCCGTCAAGACTGTGACTTTCACGTGATCTCCGCTGCATCGACTTGTGACAAGCGTTCGACTCCCGCTACGTTCACCAGTCATCGCGGCACCACCCGCCGCAGGATTCCCCGAGCCACCGAAAGGCGCCTCCATGCTCACCGGGAACGGTCGTCACCGTCGCCCCCGCCAGGCTCCCGCGCTCATCGTCGCCGCGGGAGTGGCCGGCTCCGCCATCGCGATCCCTCTGCTCGGCGCGACCAGCGCGAGCGCCGCGTCGACGGCCACATGGGACAAGCTCGCCGAGTGTGAGAGCGGCGGCTCCTGGAGCGCCGATCCGGGCAACGGCTATTACGGCGGGCTCCAGTTCTCCCAGGAGATCTGGGAGAACTACGGCGGCCTCGACTTCGCGCCGCGCGCGGACCAGGCCAGCCGCTCTCAGCAGATCGCCGTCGCCGAGAAGGTCCTCGCCGACCAGGGCCCGAGGGCATGGCCGGTCTGCTCGGTCACCTCGGGGCTCACGGCGGACGACGCGGCGGCCAAGGTTGATCCCGGGGCGGCCCTGCCGACCCCGTCCGCGTCCGCCGGCGACTCCGGCAGCGACGACGCGGCGGACGGCGACACCGCGAAGGACGACGCGAGCGACGAGCCGGCGGACTCCGCGACCTCGGGCGCGGAGGACGACTCCCGAGAGAAGAATCACGACACCTCGGGTGATACCGCAGGCAACGCCTCGGATGGTGCCGAGGGTGACAAGTCCGGCCGGGACGGCTCGACTTCGACCCCCGCGACGCCCTCGCCGGAGACCTCCGACGGCTCGGACGCGGCCACCCCGCCCGCCTCCGGCCGACACCGCGGCGACGCCGCCGCGGACGACGCCGCGGGCTCCTCGCGTGCCGACGACGGCTCGGGCCGCCACGCCTCGCGCGGCGACGAAAGCGGACGTAAGCAAGCGAATCAGGATGAAGACGCCTACACCGTGCGCGCCGGCGACAACCTCTGGGACATCGCCGACACCCATGACGTGGACGGCGGATGGGCCGCTCTGTATGCCGAGAACAAGAAGACGGTGGGTGCCGACCCGGACCTCATCCTTCCTGGTCAGAGTCTGGATCTTGGGCTCGAATCGGGCGAAAAGTAGCGGCAGTTCGGGCTGAATGTCCGCTTTAGCGAGAGTGAGAGATGGGTCTCAAAGGCCCTGATCGTCTTTGAAATTCCGGCGATCCACTGCTTACGGTCATCACCGCTCGCCACAGCGGGCCCCGTCGGATGTCACGCCGAATCCTGCCAATGTCCGTACGGGAACAGTCGTCGCGTAAGCGCCGTAGGCAGGAGCGGGGGACCCAAGGTAAGTGCCGGCCCCGGCCGTTGAGAGACGGCCGAACGACCGGCTTGGGGTGAAGTCGCACGCAGGACGTGCGACCGGGCACTCATCCGGCCCGAACCCGACAGCTCACCTCGTAGGCGTCGGTGAGGGGATCTCTCGATGCTGTTTTCCAGCAAGGGCAAGCACCGCCGCCCGACTGCCATTCAGCGGTCTGTTCGCGTCGCCACGCTCGCCGGTGTCGCCGGTGCCGCTGTCGCCGTCCCGCTGATGGGTGCCACCGGCGCCTCCGCCGCCACCGCCTCCGAGTGGGACGCGGTCGCGCAGTGCGAGGCCGGCGGCAACTGGTCGATCAACACGGGCAACGGCTACTACGGCGGCCTCCAGTTCTCCTCGTCCACGTGGGCCGCGTACGGCGGCACCGCGTACGCCTCCACCGCCGACAAGGCCTCCAAGGCGCAGCAGATAGCCGTCGCCGAGAAGGTCCTGGCCAGCCAGGGCAAGGGTGCCTGGCCGAGCTGCGGCGTGGGCCTGTCCGCCGCCTCGACCGGCTCCGCCCCGGCCGCCACCCCGCAGCCGGAGCGCAAGGCCGAGCAGCCGACCACCCGCAGCCAGGAGCGCACGACGCCTGCCGCGAAGCAGGAGTCGAAGAAGACCGTCGAGACCCCGACCGGCAAGAAGGTCAAGAAGGGTGACGGCGAGTACAAGGTGAAGGCCGGTGACACGCTCAGCACCATCGCCGAGGCGCACGACACCAAGGGCGGCTGGGCGAAGCTCTTCAAGCTGAACAAGGACATCGTCGAGGACGCCGACCTGATCTACCCGGGCCAGCAGCTCCACCTCAAGTAAGCAGGAGAGGAGCAGCGGCCCCCAGGCCGCTCGGGTACCGGCTTTCGGCGGACGGCCGGTACCACGCCAGGTTTCCCCCAAGGACTCCCCGCCCCGGGTGCGCATTCCCCCGTCGCGCCCGGGGCGGGGCTCTGGTGTGTGAGGGGTCCTGGGCTTTCGTCCGTTGTCGGCCGGGATTTTTTGTTCCGTTCGGAAACAATTCGCTCTCGGTTTTGTCCACGGGCCGGTCGGTCGGCTGGCCGATGCCCGGAGCCGGATAGGCTCACGTGTTGCCGGACCATGCGGCCCGGCGTAGTTGCGTCACATCCCAGAAGGAGATGCTCGTGCCGTCCATCGACGTCGTCGTAGCCCGGGAAATCCTGGACTCCCGAGGCAACCCCACGGTCGAGGTCGAGGTCGGCCTCGACGACGGCAGCACCGGTCGTGCCGCTGTCCCGTCCGGTGCGTCCACCGGCGCGTTCGAGGCCATCGAACTCCGCGACGGTGACCCGAACCGCTACCAGGGCAAGGGTGTCGAGAAGGCCGTCCTCGCCGTCATCGAGCAGATCGGCCCGGAGCTCGTCGGCTACGACGCCACCGAGCAGCGCCTGATCGACCAGGCGATGTTCGACCTGGACGCCACCGACAACAAGGGCTCGCTCGGCGCCAACGCCATTCTCGGCGTCTCCCTCGCCGTCGCGCACGCCGCCTCCGAGGCCAGCGACCTGCCGCTGTTCCGCTACCTCGGCGGCCCGAACGCGCACCTGCTGCCCGTCCCGATGATGAACATCCTCAACGGTGGGTCGCACGCCGACTCCAACGTCGACATCCAGGAGTTCATGATCGCGCCGATCGGCGCGGAGTCCTTCTCCGAGGCCCTTCGCTGGGGCGCCGAGGTCTATCACACCCTCAAGAAGGTGCTGAAGACCAAGGGCCTGTCCACCGGCCTGGGCGACGAGGGCGGCTTCGCCCCGAACCTGGAGTCGAACCGTGCCGCGCTCGACCTCATCATCGAGGCCATCAAGCAGGCCGGTTACGTCCCCGGCGAGCAGATCGCGCTCGCGCTCGACGTCGCCGCGTCCGAGTTCTACAAGGACGGCCTGTACGAGTTCGAGGGCAAGTCCCGCTCGGCCGCCGAGATGACCGAGTACTACGAGGAGCTCGTCTCCGCATACCCGCTGGTCTCCATCGAGGACCCGCTGTACGAGGACGACTGGGCCGGCTGGAAGGTCATCACCGACAAGCTGGGCGACAAGGTCCAGATCGTCGGCGACGACCTCTTCGTCACCAACCCGGAGCGCCTGGCCCGCGGCATCGAGGAGGGCTCCGCCAACGCCCTGCTCGTCAAGGTCAACCAGATCGGTTCGCTGACCGAGACCCTGGACGCCGTCGAGATGGCCCAGCGCAACGGCTTCAAGTGCATGATGTCCCACCGCTCCGGCGAGACCGAGGACGTCACCATCGCCGACCTCGCCGTCGCGGTGAACTGCGGCCAGATCAAGACCGGCGCCCCGGCCCGCTCGGACCGCGTCGCCAAGTACAACCAGCTCCTGCGCATCGAGGAGATCCTCGACGACGCCGCGGTCTACGCCGGCCGCAGCGCGTTTCCCCGCTTCAAGGGCTGACGCCCTGCGCTCGGCGGCCCCCGCTTCAAGGGCTGAGCCACACAGGCTTCGGTAGAAGCGTCGTACGTACGTCCCCGCACCCGGTCCCGTACCGTGTGCGGGGACGTACGCACGTAAAGGGGAGGCGCGAAGATGGCCGGGAGAGTCCGGGACAGGGACCGTGACCGGTTCTCCACCGCGACCCGGCTGCGTCTGCTCGGCGAGCAGACCGCCGAGCGCGTCTACCGCTCCCAGACCAGACGCCAGGCCCGCCGCTCCCGCCTCACCGGCCGCGCGGCACTCCTGGCCCTCGTCCTGTGCACCCTGGTCGTCGCGCTCGCGTACCCCATAAGGCAGTACGTCACCCAGCGCGGGGAGATCGCCGACCTCCAGCGCCAGCAGCAGGAGGCCCAGAGCAGGGTCGACAGGCTGCGCGACGAGAAGGCACGCTGGCAGGACGACTCGTACGCGGAGCAGCGGATCCGCGAGCGGCTCCACCTGGTGATGCCGGGCGAGACCGGCTACATCGCGCGCGACCCCGACGCGGCGAAGCGCACCCGCTCCGAGCAGGGCGCGACGGGCCGGCCCTGGTACTCGAACGTCTGGGACGGCGTCGACAAGGCCGACCGCCCCGACAACTGACCCGTCCCACCAACGCCCGAAGCCCAAGCCCCAAGCCTCAAGCCCGAACCCGTAGTACCCCCACCGAAGTTCACTGAAGGAAAGCCCCCAGGCATGGACACGCCCCCGCCCCAGACCGAGCCGACCACGCCCACGGACGCCGACATCCAGGCGTTCAAGGAGCAGCTCGGCCGCCCGCCGCGCGGCCTGCGGGCCATCGCGCACCGCTGCCCGTGCGGCAACCCGGACGTGGTCGAGACGGCCCCGCGCCTCGAGGACGGCACGCCCTTCCCGACGACGTACTACCTCACGTGCCCGCGCGCCGCGTCCGCGATCGGCACCCTGGAGGCGAACGGCGTCATGAAGGAGATGACGGAGCGCCTCCAGACCGACCCCGAGCTCGCGGACGCGTACCGCAAGGCGCACGAGGACTACATCGCGCGCCGCGACGCCATCGGGGTCCTCGAGGGCTTCCCGAGCGCGGGCGGCATGCCGGACCGGGTGAAGTGCCTGCACGTCCTGGTCGGCCACTCCCTGGCCGCGGGCCCGGGCGTGAACCCGCTCGGCGACGAGGCCATCGCGATGCTGCCCGAGTGGTGGGCGAAGGGCCCGTGCGTGTCGGCCGCGCCCGAGGAGGGCGAGTGACCCGCGTCGCCGCCGTCGACTGCGGCACGAACTCGATCCGCCTGCTCGTCGCCGACGCCGACCCCGTGACGGGCGAACTCGTCGACCTGGACCGCCGCATGACGATCGTGCGGCTCGGGCAGGGCGTGGACCGCACGGGACGGCTCGCGCCCGAGGCGCTGGAGCGCACCTTCGCGGCCTGCCGCGAGTACGCCGAGGTCATCAAGGCGCACGGCGCCGAGAAGATCCGGTTCGTGGCCACGTCCGCGTCCCGCGACGCCGAGAACCGGGACGACTTCGTGCGCGGGGTCATGGACATCCTGGGCGTCGAGCCCGAGGTCATCACCGGTGACCAGGAGGCCGAGTTCTCCTTCACCGGCGCGACGAAGGAGCTGACGGGCCGGGCCGACCTCGACAAGCCGTACCTGGTCGTGGACATCGGCGGCGGCTCGACGGAGTTCGTCGTCGGCGAGGACGCGGTCGTGGCCGCGCGCTCCGTCGACATCGGCTGCGTCCGTATGACGGAGCGCCACCTCGTGGGGGCGGACGGACAGGTCACCGACCCGCCGACGCCCGCGCAGATCGAGCAGATCCGCGAGGACGTCGTCGCGGCCCTCGACCTCGTGACGCAGACCGTCCCGCTGACCGCGGCCCGCACGCTCGTCGGCCTCGCCGGCTCCGTGACGACGGTCGCCGCCCTCGCGCTCGGCCTGAGCGAGTACGACTCGGTGGCCATCCACCACTCCCGCATCTCCTACGAGCGGGTCGCCGAGCTGACGGACTGGTTGATGATGTCCACGCACGACCAGCGCTCCCTGAATCCGGTCATCCACCCGGGCCGTGTCGACGTCATCGCCTCCGGCGCACTGGTGCTGCGCCTGATCATGGAGTGGATCGGCGCCAAGGAGGTCGTGGTGAGCGAGCACGACATCCTCGACGGCATCGCCTGGTCGATCGCCTAGCCCCTCCAAGGCGCCCCGCCCCCTCCAAAGGCGCACAGCCCCTCCAGGCCAGGCGTCCAGCCCCTCCAGGACCCCGGCCCCTCCAGGCGTCCAGCCCCCTCCAGGACCCCTCAGCCGGCCTCTTCCTGGAGGGGCGACACGCTCCGGCGACACCTCGTCGGGAAAGTTCGTGAAGTTCTTCACAAGGAATTCGGCCCCGTTGGGCGAGGTTCCGGGTCAGATGGCCCGCGGAAGGGGGTTCTGGGGCCCTGGCGGCCGAGGCGCGGGGCGTTCCAGGCTTGTTACGGACGGATGAACCGGGCGAGTGGTCCACCCCCGCCAAATGCCCGGAGCGGCAGCTCAACAGGGGTGCGGAACGACCGGCGTTATACCGTGGTTCCCCGCTGGGACCATGACGTCCGTCACGTGGGCGGCGAAGTGTAGCAGAGACCCTCTCCATGCTTGTGAAGGGGCGCACGAGCGACCCCCTCCGGACGGGTGGATACTCGATGGCATGAGCACCACGGAGCGTCCCAGGATCCTCGTAGTAGGCGGTGGGTACGTAGGCCTGTACGCAGCACGACGCATTCTGAAGAAGATGCGTTATGCGGAAGCGACCGTCACGGTCGTGGACCCGCGCTCGTACATGACTTACCAGCCCTTCCTCCCCGAAACCGCCGCCGGCAGCATCTCGCCGCGCAATGTCGTCGTCCCGCTGCGACGCGCTGTGCCCGGAGCCGAGATTCTCACCGGCCGGGTCACCACCATCGACCAGGACCGCAAGGTCGCCACGGTCGCCCCGCTCGTCGGCGAGGCGTACGAGGTTCCCTTCGACTACCTGGTGATCGCGCTCGGCGCGGTCTCCCGCACCTTCCCGACGCCGGGCCTCGCCGAGGTCGGCATCGGTATGAAGGGTGTCGAGGAGGCCATCGGCCTGCGTAACCACGTGCTCGAGCAGCTCGACAAGGCCGAGTCCACGAACGACGAGGAGATCCGCCGCAAGGCGCTCACCTTCGTGTTCGTCGGCGGTGGCTTCGCGGGCGCCGAGACGATCGGTGAGGTCGAGGACCTGGCGCGCGACGCGGCCAAGTTCTACAAGAACGTGAAGCGCGAGGACATGCGCTTCGTGCTCGTCGACGCCGCCGACAAGGTGCTGCCCGAGGTCGGCCCCGAGCTCGGCACGTACGGCAGGAAGCACCTGGAGTCCCGCGGTATCGAGGTCTACCTGAAGACCACGATGCCCTCCTGCGTCGACGGTCACGTCGTGCTCAGCAACGGCCTCGAGGTCGACTCCAACACCGTCGTGTGGACCGCCGGCGTCAAGCCGAACCCGGCCCTCGCGCGCTTCGGTCTCCCGCTCGGCCCGCGCGGCCACGTGGACACCCAGGCCACCCTCCAGGTCCAGGGCAGCGACTACATCTGGGCCGCGGGCGACAACGCCCAGGTCCCGGATCTGGTGGCCATCAAGAACGGCACGCCGCCCGAGCGCGCCTGGTGCCCGCCGAACGCCCAGCACGCCATGCGCCAGGCCAAGGTCCTCGGCGACAACGTGATCTCCGGCATGCGGGGCTTCCCGCAGAAGGAGTACAGCCACAGCAACAAGGGCGCGGTGGCGGGTCTCGGCCTGCACAAGGGCGTCGCGATGATCGTCATGGGCAAGATGAAGATCAAGCTCAAGGGCCGTCTCGCCTGGTACATGCACCGTGGCTACCACGGTCTGGCCATGCCGACCTGGAACCGCAAGACGCGCGTGATCGCCGAGTGGACGCTCAACATGTTCCAGAAGCGCGACATCACCGCGCTCGGCGCCCTCGAGTCTCCCCGCGAGGAGTTCTACGAGGCCGCCAAGCCGGCGCCGGCCCCGGCCGTCGCCGAGACTCCGAAGGTCGAGGAGAAGGCCAAGGCCTCCTGACCCCGGTCCAGTAACACCCCTGAAGGGGCGCTCGCCATCCGTGGTGCGAGCGCCCCTTCGGCGTTCCCGGAGCCGTTCCCGGAGCCGCCCGGGACCGCCCGGAAGCCGACCCGGCCGCCCCCCGGCACTCCGGTATACATGCCCGCTACATGTATTTTGCCGATCCGTAACGCAGTAACGGGACTGCGAGAGCGCCCCGTTGGTGTTTACGTGGTGTTGGACGATTCCGGGATCGTCTCCCATCACGGAGGTGTGCGCCATGCAGGACGCCGCACAGCGGCTGAAGAACCTCGCCGAACAACTGCTCGGAACACCGCTGCCCGTCAGACTTCGCGCCTGGGACGGTTCGGAGGCCGGGCCGCCCGCCGGACCCACTCTCGTCGTACGCAACCGCCGCGCCCTGCGCCGCCTGTTGTGGAAGCCGGGAGAACTCGGCCTGGCCCGCGCCTGGGTGGCCGGTGACCTGGACGTGGAGGGCGATCTGTACGAAGCCCTCGACCGGATGGCCGGACTCATCTGGGAGCGCCCCGAGGAGGACAGCAGGAGCCTCGCCGAGGCCCTGAAGGAGCCTCGGGTCAGGGCCGCCGTCGCCGAGCTGGTCAAGCTCGCCGGGCCCTTCCTGCCGCCCGCCCCGCCCGCCGAGGAGATGCGCAGGCGAGGCCGCCTCCATCTGCACACCAAGGGCAGCGACCGACAGGCCATCAGCCACCACTACGACGTCGGCAACGACTTCTACGAGATGGTGCTCGGCCCCTCGATGGTCTACTCGTGCGCGTACTGGGACTCGCCGGACGGCACGCTTGAGGACGCCCAGCGCGACAAGCTCGAACTCATCTCCCGCAAGCTCGGCCTGGCGCCCGGTCAGCGCCTGCTCGACGTCGGCTGCGGCTGGGGCTCCATGGCCATCCACGCGGCCCGCGAGTACGGCGTCGGTGTCGTCGGTGTGACGCTCTCGCAGGAGCAGGCCGCGTACGCCCGTAAGCGGGTCGCCGAGGAGGGCCTCACCGACCGGGTGGAGATCCGGGTCCAGGACTACCGCGACGTGCGCGACGGGCCTTTCGACGCGATCTCGTCCATCGGCATGGCCGAACACGTCGGCTCCGCGCGGTATCTGCAGTACGCCGAGGCGCTCTACGCCCTCCTCAAGCCGGGCGGCCGGCTCCTCAACCACCAGATCGCGCGGCGCCCTCAGAAGGACGAGTCGACGTACGAGGTCGACGAGTTCATCGACGCGTACGTCTTCCCGGACGGGGAGCTCGCGCCGGTCGGCGTCACCACCGGGCTTCTGGAGCAGGCCGGGTTCGAGGTCCGGGACCTGGAGGCGATCCGGGAGCACTACGCGCTCACGCTGCGCCGCTGGGTGGCCAACCTGGAGGCGGGCTGGCCCGCGGCCGTGAAGCTCACCAGCCCCGGCCGGGCCCGCATCTGGCGCCTCTACATGGCCGCGTCCGCGCTGAGCTTCGAGCGCAACAAGATCGGCGTGAACCAGATCCTCGCCGTGAAGACGCCCCTGTCGGGCGACCCGGGTATGCCGCTGCGGGCGCGTACCTGGAACTGACGGCCCGGACGCACGGATGGGGCGCACCGGCGGACTGCCGGTGCGCCCCATCCGCCGTATCGCTACTCCGACTTGATGGCCGCGAGCATGTTCAGCCGGGCCGCGCGGCGCGCCGGCCACAAGGCCGCCAGGATGCCGACGAGGGCGGCCAGCGCGAGGAAGATCCCGATCCGGCCCCAGGGCAGGACCAGCTCGTACGTCGACAGGGTCGTCGCCATGAGCTTGCCTGCCGCCCAGCCGAAGAACACGCCGAGGCCGACACCGAGCACGCCGCCGAACAGCGAGATCACCAGGGACTCCAGGCGCACCATGCGCTTGATGCCCTTGCGGTCGAGGCCGATCGCGCGCAGCATGCCGATCTCCTGCGAGCGCTCGAAGACGGACATGGCGAGGGTGTTGATGACGCCGAGGACGGCGACGACGACCGCCATGGCGAGCAGGCCGTAGAGCATGTTCAGCATCAGCGTGAACATCTTCGAGATCGCGTGGGAGATGTCCTGCTTGTCCTGGACGAGGATCGCCGGGTTGTCGCCGAGCGCCTTCTCGATGCGGTCCTTGGCGGCGGCGGACGTGCCGCCGTCGGTCTTCACCATGACCTGCATGTCGGACGGGTCCGTGACGTGCGGGGTCAGGACGGCGGAGTCCAGCATGATGCCGCGCGACATGTCGTTGCCCTCGTAGACCCCGGCGACGGTCAGCCGCTGCTTCTTGCCGTCCTCGAAGTTCGTGGTGAACGTCGATCCGGCGCGCCAGCCGTGGTCCTTCGCGGTCTTGTCGTCCACGACGACGTCACGGCCGCCGATCCGGAAGGTGCCGCTGTCGACCTTGAGGTCGGTGAGGGAGCCGATGGTCGCGCCGTTGACGCCGGTCAGGAACTCGGTCTTCCCGTCGATGCGCGAGGGCGCGTTGCCCAGGCCGCTGGTGGCGGTGACGCCGTCGACCTCGGCGAGCTTGCCGGCGACCTCGGGGGACAGGGAGTTCATGTTCGCCATGGAGACGACGTAGTCGGCCTTGAGGGCGGACGACGCCATCTTGTCGATGGCCTGCTGGGCGCTGCCCGCGATCACGGTCAGGCCGGTGATCAGCGTGAGGCCGATCATCAGGGCGGAGGCGGTCGCGGCGGTGCGGCGCGGGTTGCGGACGGCGTTCTGGCGGGCCAGCTTCCCGGAGACCCCGAAGACGCGCAGGACCGGCCCCGCGGCCGCGATCAGCGGGCGCGAGAGCAGCGGGGTGAGGACGAAGACACCGATCACGAGGAGGCCCGCGCCGAGGCCCAGGGGGGCCTGCGCCGACGTGCCGTCGCTCATCGTCGTCGCGTAGAGGGAGGAGGCGATGCCGGCCGCCGCGAACAGCGCGCCGATCGTGTTCCGTACGACGAGGGAGCGGGTGGTCGCCGTGGCGTGCACGCTGCTCATCGCCGCGACCGGCGGGATCTTCGCGGCGCGGCGGCCGGGCAGCCACGCGGCCAGCATCGTGATGACGACGCCGACGACGAGGGACGTGGCGATCGTGCCGGGCGAGACCACGAGCGGCCCGTCGGGGATCTGCGCGTCGGTCGCGCCCATCAGGGAGCGCATCCCGGCGCCGATGCCGACGCCCGCCGCCAGCCCGGTGACGGCCGCGACCGCGCCGACGACGAACGCCTCCGCGAGGACGGAGCGCGTGACCTGCTTGCGCGAGGCGCCGACGGCCCGCATGAGCGCGAGTTCCTTGGTGCGCTGGGCGACGAGCATCGTGAACGTGTTGGCGATGATGAAGACGCCGACGAAGAGCGCGATCCCGGCGAAGACCAGCAGGCTCGACTTCATCGAGCTCATGCTGGAGGAGATCTGCTCGGCCTGGTCGTCGGCGAGCTGCTTGCCGGTCGTGGTCTCGGCCTGCCCCTTCGGCAGGGCCTTGTCGAGCGCGCTCCGCAGGGCGCCCTGGCTGGTGCCCGCGGCGGCCTTGACGTCGATCTCGTCGTACGAGCCCTGCTTGTGCAGGAGCTGCTGTGCGGTCGCCGTGTCGAACAGGGCGAGGCTGCCGCCGGCCGCGACGTTGCCGTCCTCGGTGGTGAAGATGCCGGTGACGGTGGGCGTCAGGACGGGCCCGTCGATGGACATCCGTACGGTGTCGCCGACCTGGTAGCCGGCGCGCTTCGCGGTCTGCGAGTCGAGCGCCACCTCGCCCTTGCCGCTGGGCGCCCTGCCGCTCTTGAGGGGGTAGCGCGGGTCTGTGTTCTTGGGGGAGCCCCAGTAGTTGGCGCCCTGGGTGGAGAAGCCGTTGCCGACGAGCTTGCCGTCCTTGTCGGCGACGGCCGCGAAGCCGCTGACGACGCCGATGGCGGACGCGGCGCCGGGGGTCTTCGCCGCCCGGTCGAGGGTGGCCTGTGTGAGCTTCGGGTCCTTGGCGAGCTTGTCGCCCTTCGACTCGGCGCTCTTGGGCGTGACGGCGACGTCGACCTGGTCGAAGCCCTTGGCGGAGCTCTTCTGGAAGGCGTCGGAGATGGTGTTGGTGAAGACCAGGGTGCCGGAGACGAAGGCGACGCCGAGCATGACGGCGAGCACGGTCATCAGGAGCCTGGCCTTGTGCGCGAACACATTGCGCAAGGCGGTACGGAACATGGGTTTCTCAGTCCAGGGGTACGGCGACGAGGCGTCGGGGCGGCGGCGGGGCGGCGGCTGTGCGGGCGGGCGTCAGCTGGTGCGGCCCTTGGCGTCGAAGCCGGGGGTCCGGGGGGAACCCCCGGAAGGGCGCGGCATGCGGTCCAGGACCGAGTCGGCCGTGGGCGCGTACACCTCGTCGACGACGCGGCCGTCGGCGAGGAAGATCACGCGGTCCGCGTAGGCGGCGGCGACCGGGTCGTGGGTGACCATGACGACGGTCTGGCCCAGCTCGCGCACGGAGTTGCGCAGGAAGCCGAGGACCTCGGCGCCGGAGCGCGAGTCCAGGTTTCCGGTCGGCTCGTCACCGAAGATGATCTCGGGCCGGGAGGCCAGAGCGCGGGCCACGGCCACGCGCTGCTGCTGGCCGCCGGAGAGCTCCGAGGGCCGGTGGCCGAGCCGGTCGGACAGGCCCACCATCGCGATCACGTTCTCCAGCCACTGCTTGTCCGCCTTGCGGCCCGCGATGTCCATGGGGAGCGTGATGTTCTCCAGGGCCGTCAGGGTGGGCAGCAGGTTGAAGGCCTGGAAGATGAAGCCGATCTTGTCCCGGCGGAGCTTGGTGAGCTGCTTGTCCTTGAGGGACCCCAGCTCGGTGTCGCCGATGCGCGCGGAGCCCGACGAGAAGTTGTCGAGGCCGGCGACGCAGTGCATCAGGGTCGACTTGCCGGACCCGGAGGGGCCCATGATCGCGGTGAACTCGGCCTGGCGGAAGTCGACGGAGACCCGGTCGAGGGCGACCACCTGGGTCTCGCCCTGTCCGTAGACCTTGGACAGATCCGTGGCGCGCGCGGCCACTGCGGTGGCCTTGCCGGCGATGGGGGTGGTGGTCACGGAAGGGTGCTCCTGTCGGACGACGGGTGGGGACGGGGTCCCGTTGGAGGGACCTCTCCATCGTCGTGGCCGTCCCGGGCCGTGAAGTCAGCCGCTGTTCCGGTTCCTGGGGGCGACTTCGGGGGGACCGGGGCCGCCCGGGTCATACCTGGGGATGACCCGGGACACTGAGAGCGAAGATCACCGCGGGAGGTGAAATCCCGTCAATCCACGGTGACGGAGGCGAGGGCGCCGAGGGGCGTGGAAGGGCCTGCGGCATGTGCGGATGGCGGCTACCGTGGTCTGATGCACCCTCAGACGTCAATAAAATAAGACAACATCGAGCGCACGTTCCGCTGTTCGGGGGATCTGTCCCGATAGGCTCGGAACCTCGTTGCGGAGCCCACGGCCTGCCCGGATGGTGGAATGCAGACACGGCGAGCTTAAACCTCGCTGCCCCTTCGCGGGCGTACCGGTTCAAGTCCGGTTCCGGGCACCTCCCACTTTCCTTCCCGCTCCCGACCGAGCCGTTTCCCGTCGCCGCGTGCCGATCGCATCCGATCGCCGCGGCGTCTTTTTTTGCGCTCCAGGAGCCCCCGTTTTCTCCGTTTTCTCCGCCCGGACCGTTGACAGCGTGTCGAGCCGGGCGGAGACTCCGCTGAGCACATTATGAACGAAAGTTCACCACGCGAACAAGGCTGAACGAAAAAGAAGGTATCCATGCGCACCACCGTCGGCATCATCGGAGCGGGCCCCGCCGGACTGCTCCTCGCCCGGCTCCTGCACAACGCCGGGATCGACTCCGTCGTCCTGGAGAGCCGTGACCGCGCGTACGTCGAGCAGCGCCAGCGCGCCGGGATCCTGGAGCAGGGCACCGTCGACGTACTGCGCGCGGCGGGCGCGGCGGAGCGCATGGACCGCGAGGGCCTCCCGCACGACGGCATCGAGCTGCGCTTCGACCGGCGCCGCCACCGCGTCGACTTCCCCGCCCTGACCGGCGGCAGGTCCGTGACGGTCTACGCCCAGACCGAGGTGTGCAAGGACCTCATCGCCCTCCAGCTCGCCGAGGGAGGCCCGCTGCTCTTCGAGGCGGAGGCGCTGGCCGTCGAGGGCGCCGAGACCGACCGCCCGGGCGTCCGCTTCCGCCACGAGGGCCGCGAGGACGTCCTCGACTGCGATTACGTCGTCGCCTGCGACGGCTCGTGGGGCGTGGGCCGCAAGGCCGTACCCGCCGACGTCTCCCAGGTCTTCGAGCGCACGTACCCCTTCGGCTGGCTCGGCATCCTTGCCGATGTCGCCCCGTCCCACGACGAGTTGGTCTACGCCCGCCACGACCGCGGCTTCGCCCTCCTGTCCATGCGCTCCCCGTCCGTGACGCGCGCCTACCTCCAGGTCCCCGAGGCGACGAACGCCCACGACTGGAGTGACGAGGAGATCTGGGACGAACTCGACCGCCGCCTGGAGACCGCCGACGGCTGGAAGCTGGAGCGCGGCACCATCACCTCCAAGTCCGTGACGCCGATGAGGAGTTACGTCCACGAGCCGATGCGCCACGGACGGCTCTTCCTCGCCGGGGACGCCGCCCACATCGTCCCGCCGACCGGCGCCAAGGGCCTCAACCTCGCCGTCGGCGACGTCGTCACCTTCGCCCGCGCCCTGGCCCACCGCCACAAGACCGGCTCCACCGAGCGCCTCGACGCCTACTCCGAGACCTGCCTGCGCCGTGTCTGGCAGGCCGAGCGGTTCTCGTACGCGATGACGACGATGCTGCACCGCGCCCCCGACGCGACGCCCTTCGACGACCGCATCCAGCGCGCCCGCCTCGACCGGATCACGGCCTCGCCCGCCGCCGGGACCGACCTCGCCGAGGGCTACACGGGCTTCCCCCTGGACTGAGCCCGCACCACCGCACCGTCCACCAACCGCCGCACACCCATCCCCGCGTACGCACGACGAAGTGAGTGCTCATGTCCCCCGACACCTCCCACGGCACCGCCATACCCTCCCCGCCCCGCACCTTCAGGGCCGTCGCCCCCGTCATCGCCCTGTGCTGGCTCGTCGTCTTCTTCGACGGCATGGACGTCAACATCTACGGCGCCGTCATGCCGCACCTCCTCGACGACAAGGGCTTCGGCTTCACCGCGTCCACCGCCGGCACGATCGGCTCCTGGACCACGTTCGGCATGCTGATCGGTGCGCTCGGCTGCGGCACGCTGACCGACTGGCTCGGCCGCAAGCCGATGGTCACCGGCTCCGTCGCCCTCTTCTCCGCGGGCTCCGCCGTGTGCGCGCTCGCCCCGAGCGCCGCCGTGTTCGGCGGGGGCCGCTTCCTCGCCGGGCTCGGCCTCGGCGGCCTGATGCCGATCGGGCTCGCGATCGTCGCCGAGTTCGCCCCGCCCCGCAGGGCCGCCCTCGCCACCGGCCTGATGATGACCTCGTACCACGCGGGCGGCATGGCCGCGACGGGCCTCGGCCTCGCGCTCGGCCCCGACCACGGCTGGCGCGTCGTCTTCTGGGCCGGCGTCATCCCGGCCGTCATCGCCGTCCCCCTCGTCCTGAAGTGGCTGCCCGAGTCCCCGGCCGTCCTGTTCGCCAAGGGGCGCACCGCCGACGCGAACGCCGTAGCCGCCCGCTACGGGCTGCCCGAGCCGACCCGCGCCGAGGCCCCCGCCGCCGGCGCCAAGGGCCGCTTCGCCGCCGTCGCCTCGCTCTTCGCACCCGGCACCCGCGCCGCGACCCCGCTCCTGTGGGTCGCCTCCTTCGCCGGCCTGCTCCTCGTCTACGGCGTCTCCACCTGGCTCCCGGAGCTGATGCGCGCCTCCGGGTACTCGCTCTCCTCGTCCGTCACCTTCCTCATGGTGATCAACGCGGGCGGCATCGTCGGCATGCTCGTCGCGGGCCGTGCGGCCGACCGGTTCGGCGCGTCCAAGGTGTCCGCGCTCTGGTTCGTCCTGACCGCCTGCGGCGCCTTCCTGCTCCGCGCCCACCTGCCGCTCGGCGTCGCGTACGCCCTGGTCTTCGTCACCGGCGTCTGGCTGTTCTCCGCCCAGGTCATGGTCTACGCGGCCGCCCCTTCCGTGTACACGCCCGGCCAGCGCGCCACCGGCCTCGGCTGGATCACTGGCGTGGGCCGCACCGGAGCCGTCGTCGGCCCCTGGCTGGGCGGCGCGGTCGTCGCCGGAGGCAACGCGAGCCTCGGCTTCACGACCTTCGCCGTGGCCGGGGTCCTCGGCGCCGTCGCCATCTCCCTGGTGCCGCTCGTTCGGAGGAACACCGGGCATGCCCCGGACGTTGCGGGTAACAGGATGGGAAAGATCCTCCCTGAGCACTAGGCTGGGATCTTTGCCTGCCTATTACCCTTGAGCGCAAGGCCGCGCAGGGTGGCCATGAAGGAGTGAGATGAGGAGCAGTAACCCGGTCTTCTCGCGACGGGGGTTCAGCCGCGACAACGGCTATGCGGGCTTCAACGCGCAGCCGCAGGCCGGGGGACCCGCAGTCGGCACCCAGGGGAACCCCTACGCCGGCAACAACCCGTACGCGCAGAACCCCTACGCCCAGCAGGACCTGCAGTACGGCGCTCCGCCGCAGGCCCCGGCCACCACCGGCCGCATGACGATGGACGACGTCGTCATGCGCACCGCCACCACACTCGGCGTCCTCGTCGTGACGGCCGCGCTCGCGTGGGCGCTGCTGCCGGTCGACGACGCGCACATCAACAAGTCGTACGGCATCGCGATCGGCGCAGGCCTCATCGCGATGGTGCTCGGCTTCGTCCAGGCGTTCAAGCGCAAGGCGTCCCCGGCGCTGATCCTCACGTACGCGGGCCTCGAGGGTGTCTTCCTCGGCGTCCTGTCGAGCATCGTCGACAACCGCATCGCCAGCGGCGCGGCCATGCAGGCCGTGCTCGGCACGATGGCGGTCTTCGTGGCGGTCCTCGTCGCGTACAAGGCGGGCTGGATCCGCGTCAACCGCCGGTTCTACGGCTTCGTGATGGCCGCGGCCATGGGCTTCATCCTGCTCATGGCGGTGAACCTGCTGTTCTCCGTCTTCGGCGGCGGTGACGGCCTCGGCTTCCGCAGCGGCGGCCTCGGCATCCTCTTCGGCGTCATCGGCGTGCTGCTCGGCGCGTGCTTCCTCGCTCTCGACTTCAAGCAGGTCGAGGACGGCATCGCGTACGGCGCCCCGCGCGAGGAGGCCTGGCTCGCGGCCTTCGGCCTCACGATGACGCTGGTCTGGATCTACCTCGAGTTCCTGCGCCTCATCGCGATCCTGCAGGGCAACGACTGATCAGCCGGCAGTAGTACCGAGGCCGGCAGTAGTAGTACCTAGAAGGGCCCGCGCACCTACGGTGTGCGGGCCCTTTCATGGGTTCGGTCAAGGGTTCGGCTGTCGTGGGGACGGTCGGGTCGGGGGTGGAACTCAGCCCAGACGGCGGGCGGCCCGCCGCAGGTCGTACTCGTGGATGATCGCCTTGGCGTGGCCGTACGCGAGGTCGTGTTCCCCGCGCAGCCAGCTGACCTTGTCTTCGAAGCGGAGGAAGCAGGGGCCTTCCTCGACGGTGTGCAGCCAGTCGGAGATCTCACGACCGGTGCAGTGGGGGATGCGAGCCAGCAGATTCTGGTGGGTCTCCTGAGAGAACACTTGGGACATCGGCGCCTCCGGACGCATTGCGATGTAGCCGGTCCTTCAGGCCACCGTGCCTGAGCGTTCGGTTGTTGGCAACAGTCGAGGGAAGGCGCATAGGGTCGCGGCATGCTCGATACGACGCCGTTGACGGACGCAGTGGACCGATTCGCCGACCGGCTGCGCGCCGCGCCGCAGAGCCGGCTCCAGCGGGGGGCCGCCGCCGAGGCGCTCGCCCTCGCCAGGGAACTGTCCGCATGGGCGCAGCGCCTGGAGGACCCCGAGGGCCCCGTACGGGAGATGCCGGACGCCGGGATGTTCGCCGGGTCCGACCAGATCACCGTCGCCGCACGCGACCTGGCCGTCGTCCTGGAGGACACGGCCCAGCTGGCCCAGGCGCTCACGCTCGTAGAGGAGGCACAAAAACGCGCCGGGGTGTGAGCCGGCCCGGCGCGTTCTTCGATGTGTGGAGTCGGAAGCAGAGCGGGGGCGCTCAGACGGACGCTATGACCCGGTCGGCCAGGATGTAGACGTTCTCGCGGCCGCAGGCGAACGTGAGCGCGTACGCGCCCGAGACACCCGAGCCGCCGAGCAGCACGGGGGACTCGCCCTCGCGCAGCGCCGCGGCCAGCTGCTCCGCGGTCTCGCGGTGGCCGGGCGTCATGCAGAGCGTCGTGCCGTCCACGAAGACGTACACGTCGAGGGTGCCGAGCGGGCCCGGGCGCACATCGGCGAGCGCGGTGCGGGCGTCGGCCAGCTCCTCCAGACACGCCACCGTCCGCTCGTGGTCGCTGCTCCCGCCCGAGACGGGCGACTGCACCGGCACGAAGTCGGGGTGCGAGGGGTGACGGCGACGGGCGGCCGCGAGCTCCGCGGATTCCCCCGCGAACTCGTCCGCGCCCGCGTCGGCCGGCTCCACCACGGGCTCCAGGCCCGCCGCGAGACCCGGCTCCAGGCCCGCGAAATCGGCCTGGCGCGGCATGAACAGATCGTCACCGAGTCCCAGCGCGCCACCGAGCATGGACGGTGCGTCGGAGGCGTCCCGCGCCTCCTGCGCGGCCCAGAAGGCACGGGCTTCGGCGAGCTCGCGCTCCCGCTCCTCGGCGAGGGCGTCGGCGACAGCCTCGCGTATCTCCTCGGTGTCGGGCGTGGTGCGCGCGGCGGGCACGCCACGACCGGCGCCGATGGCGCGGTCATGGGCGAGCTCGTCCCGCAGTTCGGTGATCTGCCTGCGCAGTCCGTGGACGGTGTGCAGGGCAGCGGCGCCCACGGCCGTGGCGGCGGCCGTGGCGATGAGCAGAGCAAGAGGCATGGCGCTCACTGACGTACTCCCGGTTTCAAGTCGACCCCCGACTTCCTACATCAGCTT
This sequence comes from Streptomyces sp. DS1-CR2, assembly GCF_055760475.1. Lineage (NCBI taxonomy): Bacteria > Bacillati > Actinomycetota > Actinomycetes > Kitasatosporales > Streptomycetaceae > Streptomyces > Streptomyces sp. DS1-CR2. The sequence goes on along the minus strand of NZ_CM147085.1, from coordinate 3,858,253 downwards.
GAAGCCTGGACCATCCCGCTGTCAGTGCATTACGTCACGAAATGGACAGTTCTTTTGGTCGGGTGTTTAGGGGTGGTATGCCCGGAGGGCCCTGCTGACCTGCAAAAACCGTCTCCCCCAGGAGATACGTCACATCCTGGGGGAGATTGGATCACGATTCAGCAGAGGCGCAACCCGACCGGTGGGTCAGCTGAGGCGCTCGCTTCTTTGGTCGCGCTGAGCTTCGCCACCGCTGCGGGCAGGTGCCGCCTTCGTTCCTCAGGCGACCCCTACCCTCCGCTACGGCTCAGCTCAGCCGCTCGATGACCATCGCCATGCCCTGGCCGCCGCCGACGCACATGGTCTCCAGGCCGAACTGCTTGTCGTGGAACTGGAGGCTGTTGATCAGGGTGCCGGTGATGCGGGCGCCCGTCATGCCGAAGGGGTGGCCCACGGCGATCGCGCCACCGTTGATGTTCAGCTTGTCCTCGTCGATGCCGAGGTCACGCGCGGAGGGGATGACCTGCGCGGCGAACGCCTCGTTGATCTCGACCAGGTCGATGTCGCCGATGCCGAGCCCGGCGCGCTTCAGCGCCTGCTTCGACGCCTCGACCGGGCCGAGGCCCATGATCTCGGGGGACAGGCCCGAGACGCCGGTGGAGACGATGCGGGCGAGCGGCGTCAGGCCGAGCTCGCGGGCCTTCGTGTCGGACATGATCACAAGGGCCGCGGCGCCGTCGTTGAGCGGGCAGCAGTTCGCCGCCGTGACCATGCCGTCGGGGCGGAACACCGGCTTCAGGCCCGAGACGCCCTCCAGGGTGACACCCGCGCGCGGACCGTCGTCCTGCGAGACGACCGTGCCGTCGGGGGTGGTGACCGGGGTGATCTCCCGCTCCCAGAAGCCGTTCTTGATGGCCTGCTCGGCCAGGTTCTGCGAACGCACACCGAACGCGTCCATGTCCGCGCGCGTGACGCCCTTCGTCCGCGCCAGGTTCTCGGCGGTCTGGCCCATCGCGATGTACGCGTCGGGGACGAGGCCGTCCTCGCGCGGGTCGTGCCAGGAGGCGCCCTCCGACGCGGCGACGGCGGCCGTACGAGCCTCGGCCTCGGCGAACAGCGGGTTGTGCGTGTCCGGCAGCGAGTCCGAGTTGCCCTTCACGAAGCGCGACACCATCTCGACACCGGCCGAGATGAAGACGTCACCCTCGCCGGCCTTGATCGCGTGCAGCGCCATGCGGCTGGTCTGCAGCGACGACGAGCAGTAGCGGGTGACCGTACATCCCGGCAGGTGGTCCATGCCCATCTGCACGGCCACGATGCGGCCCAGGTTGTTGCCCTGCTCGCCGCCGGGCAGGCCGCAGCCGAGCATCAGGTCGTCGATGTCCCGCGGGTCGAGCTCGGGGACCTTGGCCAGCGCGGCCTGGATGATCGTGGCGGTCAGATCGTCCGGGCGCAGGTCCTTGAGGGACCCCTTGAAGGCACGGCCGATGGGAGAGCGGGCGGTCGAGACGATCACGGCTTCGGGCATCACGGCTCCAAGAGGTCTACGCGTACGAGCTATTCGCCTACCAGCTGGGAAGTTACCTGTACGTACTGTCTGGGTCACCGGTGTGCGCGTGTGACTCCCACCGCATTTTTCTAAGCGCTTGCTCAGGGCTCTTCCGGGGTAGGGGGAGCCCGGCGCGGGGGTGCCCACATGCCCCGAGGGCCTGTGGCACTAGATGTTCAGCGGTGTCGGGTCCTGCGTCGTCAGACGCCGGCGCCTGCGCCGCTTCAGCAAAGCCCACGGCCCCCTCGGACCCGTCGGCATCGCAGCCGTCACCTCCGTGCCGCCCTCTTCCGCCGCCTGGGCCGCCGCCCTGGCCACCGGCAGGAAGCCCTCGCGCCGCGACACGTCCGGACGCTCTTCCTCCGGCCACAGCCCCAGCGACGCGCACAGCGTCGGCAGTACCGCCATCGCCGCCGTCGCGTACCCCTCCGCCGACGGGTGGAAGTTGTCGGGACCGAACAGCTCCCGCGGGTTCGCCTGGAACTCCGGGCCGAGCAGGTCGCCCAGCGACACCGTGCGCCCGCCCTGCTCCACCGTGCCGATCGTCTGCGCCGCCGCCAGCTGCCGCGAGGCCCGCCGGGCCAGATACCGCAGCGGCTGGTTCACCGGCTCGATCGTGCCCAGATCCGGGCACGTCCCCACGACCACCTCCGCACCCGCCGTACGCAGCCTGCGCACCGCCGCCGACAGATGGCGCACCGAGCGGGTGGCCGGCATCCGGTGCGTCACGTCGTTCGCGCCGATCATCACGACGCACACGTCGGGCACCCAGTCCGGATCCGAGAGGATCACCGCGACCTGACGGTCCAGATCGTCGGACCTGGCGCCCGGCAGCGCCACGTTGCGCAGCTCCACCGGCCGCTCCGCCACCGCCGCGAGCCCCGAGGCGAGCAGCGCGCCCGGGGTCTGCCGGGCCCGGTGCACGCCCTGCCCAGCCGCCGTCGAGTCACCCAGCATCGCGAACCGCAACGGCTCCGTCTCCGCCACCTCCGCGTCCGGACGCTCGGCGAACCCCCTCCCGTAAAGACCGTTCGCGGACGGGACCTGCACGCCTCCCCTGTTGTGGTTGCCCACCTGCCGCTTCGCCAGTTGGACCTCCGCGATCACCAGACCGACCGCGGCCGCGCCGACCAGACCGATACCGCCGCCGCCGTACGCCGCGCCCGCGGCGATCCGCCGTGCCACCCTCGCCCTCGACATACGTCGCAGCCACCTGCCTCTGCGTAGTCTTTGTCAGCCGTACATCCAGTCATTGCCCCGTACGCACGGTCGGCCAATCGCAACAGGCGATGAAGGGGTGGCACTCGGCTTACGCTGACCGCACATCACATCGCGGATCCCTCACAGATCCATCGCAGCCCGGAGACAACGGTGCAATTCCACGACTCGATGATCAGCCTCATCGGCAACACCCCGCTCGTGAGGCTCAACAGCGTGACCGAAGGCATTCAGGCAACCGTCCTGGCCAAGGTCGAGTACTTCAACCCCGGCGGTTCGGTGAAGGACCGCATCGCCGTGCGAATGATCGAGGCGGCGGAGGAGAGCGGCGCGCTCAAGCCCGGCGGCACGATCGTGGAGCCGACCAGCGGCAACACGGGCGTCGGCCTGGCCATCGTGGCCCAGCAGAAGGGGTACAAGTGCATCTTCGTGTGCCCCGACAAGGTCTCCACGGACAAGATCAACGTGCTGCGGGCGTACGGCGCGGAGGTCGTCGTCTGCCCGACGGCCGTGGACCCGGATCACCCGGACTCGTACTACAACGTCTCCGACCGGCTCGTGCGTGAGACGCCCGGCGCCTGGAAGCCGGACCAGTACAGCAACCCCAACAACCCCCTCTCGCACTATCACTCCACCGGCCCCGAGCTGTGGGAGCAGACGGAGGGCAGGATCACGCACTTCGTGGCGGGCGTCGGCACGGGCGGCACGATCTCCGGCACCGGCCGCTATCTGAAGGACGCGAGCGAGGGCCGCGTACAGGTCATCGGCGCGGACCCGGAGGGCTCGGTGTACTCCGGCGGCTCCGGCCGCCCGTACCTCGTGGAGGGCGTGGGCGAGGACTTCTGGCCGACGGCGTACGACCGCACGGTCGCGGACGAGATCGTCGCGGTCTCCGACAAGGACTCCTTCCAGATGACCCGCCGCCTCGCCAAGGAGGAGGGCCTCCTCGTGGGCGGCTCCTGCGGCATGGCGGTGGTGGCGGCCCTGCGCGTGGCGGAACGCCTCGGCCCGGAGGACGTGGTGGTAGTCCTCCTCCCGGACAGCGGCCGCGGCTACCTCAGCAAGATTTTCAATGATGACTGGATGGCCGACTACGGCTTCCTCGCCGACGCGGGCACGAGCGCGCGCGTGGGCGACGTGCTCCAGGACAAGGAGGGCGGCGCGCTGCCGTCACTCGTCCACATGCACCCGGAGGAGACCGTCGGCGAGGCCATCGAGGTGCTGCGCGAGTACGGCGTCTCGCAGATGCCCATCGTGAAGCCGGGCGCCGGCCACCCGGACGTGATGGCGGCCGAGGTCATCGGGTCCGTCGTCGAACGGGAGCTGCTCGACGCTCTGTTCACGCAGCGCGCCTCGCTCGGCGACCCGCTGGAGAAGCACATGTCGACCCCGCTGCCGCAGGTCGGTTCGGGCGAGCCGGTGGAGGACCTGATGTCCGTGCTCGGCTCCGCGGACGCCGCGATCGTCCTGGTGGAGGGCAAGCCCAAGGGTGTGGTCAGCCGTCAGGACCTGTTGTCCTTCCTCGCGAAGAGCGGCGGGAAGTAGCGGCGAGTAACGGGAACGGGTTCGTGCAATCGGTACGAGCGCGTCACGTGCGCGCAGCACCCGCTTAACACGGGTCCGGCACATTGGTGGGTGTCGGCAGGGGTGGGAGCGGCTCCCCGCTCAGGCCGGCACCGTAGCGGCGTCAAGGACCTCCGGAGCGGCTCCCGGACCTCCATGGACGCCTGCGGACGCGGTGACCCGGTCCTGACCCGGTGCCGTGTCCTTCGCGGGGACCGCCGTCGTCCCGCCCCCCGTTCACGGGGGTGCGGCGGTCCCCGCGCATCAGTTTGTGAGCATTCTTCTATTCGGCGAACAGGCCCCGTTCCGCGGCGCGCACGTCGAATTCCTCCAGGCGGGCCTGCGCTTCGGGCAGGTTGTCGCACATCGCTTCCAGGAGTACGCGGCCGAGCAGCATCGGTGAGCACGCCGTGTCGAAGGCGAGGCCCTCGCCGACCGCGGCGGGCAGGAGCAGGTCCGAGTGCCTGGCGACGGGGGCGAAGGCCGAGTCGGCGACGGTGATCACGGTGAGGCCGGCCGACTTGGCGTAGGCGAGCGCGTCGAGGACTTCCTTGGGGTGGCGGGGCAGCGCGAAGCAGAGGAGCGCGGTGGCTCCGGCGCGCACGGCCGCGTCGACGCGGTCCGCGAGCATCGTGCCGCCCTCGTCGAGGAGCCGTACGTCGGGGTGGACCTTCGCCGCGAAGTACGAGAACCCGTAGGCCTGGGACGCGGCGGCGCGCAGGCCGAGGACGAGGAGCGGGCGGGAGGCGGCGAGGAGGCGTCCCGCGCGTTCGATCGGGGCGGGGTCGGCGAGGAGCTCGGCGAGGTGGCGCAGGTTCTCGATCTCGGCCTCGACGGCCTGCTGGTACTCGTTGGCCGAGGCGGGGGTGGCGGGTTCGGCGGGGGCGACCTCGCGCAGGTGTTTGCGCAGGGCGGGGTAGCCGTCGAAGCCGAGTGCCACGGCGAAGCGGGTGACGGAGGGCTGGCTGACTCCCGCGAGTTCGGCGAGTTCCACGGAGGAGAGGAACGGGACGTCGGCGGCGCGGCGCACCATGCAGTGCGCGATGCGGCGCTGAGTGGGTGTCAGGCGGTGGACCTCGAAGAGCTGTTGGAGTCGTGCGGCAGGGCTGTCGTTCATTGTGTCCCCCCAGGGCGGTCTGATCCGGCTGTCGCGGTGGCGGCCGGTCCGTCTGTTCCGTCGGCGATGCGGGTGAAGCTGTCCAGGAGTCCCGCCGCGGCCCGGGTGACATCTTCCGTCAGGGGGCGGTCGGTGGCGTCCTGGTCGAGGACCGTATCCGCGAGGGCGAAGGCGCGGCCGACCGGGAGTTCGGGGTCGGGGCGCATGTCGCGCTGGCGCAACGCCCGTACGGCGGCGACGAGTTCGCAGCCGACGACGAGGCGGTAGGCGTCGCAGACGCGCAGGGTCTGGCGGGCGGCGAGGGACGCGAAACTGGCCTGTTCCTCGACGCCTCGGGAGAGGACCGCGTGGCCGAGGGACGCGGGGGCGGCGAAGGCGCGCAGGTCGCCGAGGGCCGCTCCGGCCGCGTATTCGAGGATCATCACGCCCGAGGAGGCGGCTTCGCCGTCGGCGAGGAAGGGGCGCAGGCGGGTGTAGGCCGGTTCGTTGAGGGTGGACAGGCGTGAGGTGGAGAGCCGGGCGACCTGGGCGATGGCGAGCCTGAAGTGGTCGAGTGCCAGGGCGAGTTGGGCCATGTAGAAGCCGCCGTGGTGGTAGGCGGCCATGTCCTGGGGGGAGATGAGGGGGTTCTCGGCGGCGGCGTTGATCTCGACGGTGAGTACGTCTTCGAGGGCGTCGGCGGCGTCCTGGGCGGGGCCGTGGATCTGGGGGACGCAGCGGAAGCCGTACGGGTCCTGGATGCGGCCCAGCGGCGGGGTCGGGCGTTCGGGGGCGCCGAGGATCGCGCGCATGCGGGCGGCGACGGCGTACGAGCCGCGGTGGTGGCGGGCCTCGTGGACGGGCAGGGCGTATGCCTCGTAGGAGCCGTCGACGGCCAGCAGGGAGAGTGCGGCGACGAGCTGGGTGGCGGAGATCAGGTCGCGCAGTTCGTGGAGTGCGAGGGCTGACTGGCCGAGGGTGAGGGCGTTGCTGCTGATGAGGGCGAGGGCGTCGTTGTTGTCGAGGGGCTGGGCGTCGGGGGCGCCGTCGCCGCGCCAGGGGTGTTCGCCGGCGAGGGCGAGGCCCATCTGGGCGAGGGCGGCGATGTCGCCGGTGCCGACGGAGCCGAACTCGTTGACGACGGGGTAGGCGCCGGTCTCCAGGGCTTCGCAGAGCGCGGTGACGACGGTGGGGCGCAGTCCCGCGCCGCCGGCGAGGAGCTGGTTGGCGCGGACGGCTAGCATGGCGCGGACCTGCCGTGCGGGCAGCTCGTCGCCGATGGCGCCGGCGTGGCTGCGGAGCAGGCGCAGGCCGTGGTCGGCGGCGGCCTCGGTGGGTACGTCCTCGTTCCGGTTGGCGCCGACGCCGGTGGAGCGGCCGTAGACGCGGCCCCAGGCGGCGATCTCGCGGGCGGCGTTCCAGGACTCCTCGACGCGCTTCATGGCGTCGGTGCCGGGCACGGGCCTGGCGGCGGAGTCGGCCAGGCGTACGACGTCGGGCACGGGGAGACCGTGTCCGTCGAGCACGACGACGGGTGTGGGGCCCGGGGTGGCCGTCATGCGGGGCTTACCCGTGGTGTCCGCGATGTGAGACGACATGGTGCGCCAAACCCTCCTCAAACGGACGTCTTGTCTCGTTCCCCGACCGGATTAACCAGCGATTTACCTGGCGATGTGTGCCGGGGCATTGACAACTTATTCAGATACAGAGAACTCTGCATGACGATATGCAGCCCGGGCAAGGGGACTCCACATGATCCAGTTCGATACGGTCCACAAACGCTTCCCGAACGGCACGACGGCAGTGCACGACCTGACGCTCGACATGCCGGAAGGGGGCGTGACTGTCTTCGTCGGGTCTTCCGGTTGCGGCAAGACGACCAGTCTGCGGATGATCAACCGGATGGTCGACCCGACCTCCGGCACCATCCGCGTCGGCGGCCGTGACGTCCTTGAGCAGGACGCGGCCGAGCTGCGCCGCTCCATCGGGTACGTCATCCAGCAGTCCGGCCTCTTCCCGCACCGCACCGTCCTCGACAACATCGCAACGGTGCCGCTCCTGCTCGGCTGGGGCCGGCGCAAGGCGCGGGCGCGGGCGGCCGAGCTCCTGGAGACCGTCGGCCTCACCGCCGAGGCCGGCAAGCGCTACCCGCACCAGCTCTCCGGCGGCCAGCAGCAGCGCGTCGGCGTGGCCCGCGCGCTTGCCGCCGACCCGCCGGTGCTGCTCATGGACGAGCCGTTCGGTGCGGTCGACCCGGTCGTACGCACTCAGCTCCAGGACGAGCTCCTGCGCCTCCAGCAGGAGCTGAACAAGACCATCGTCTTCGTCACGCACGACATCGACGAGGCCGTACGGCTCGGTGACCGGATAGCCGTCTTCCGCACGGGCGGTCACCTCGTCCAGTGCGCGCCGCCCGCCGAGCTGCTCGCCCGCCCCGCGGACGACTTCGTCGCCGACTTCCTGGGCGCCGAGCGCGGCCTGAAGCTGCTCTCCCTGACCACGCTCGCGGACGTCGGCCAGGGGCCGGCCCCCAAGGGCACCGGCTGGGAACTGGTCCTCGACGCGGCCCGCAAGCCGCTGCTGTGGCGCGACGAGGGCACCTCCGCCGAGGTGCCGGTGCGCCCGCTGCGGGACACGGACTCGCTCCTGTCGGCGCTGAACGAGTCGATCGCGGCGCCCGGCGGCCTCGTGGCCCGGGTCGACGCGGACGGCGTCCTGACCGGCGTCACGTCCCGCGACGAGATCCATGACCGCGCGGGCCTCGCCCACATAGCCGCCGGCACCCGCATCGACGCGCCGAAGGGCGCCGACGACGCAGGCGACACCAGCGACGCCGCCGTCGCCGCCGTCCACAAGGACGCCACGGACGTCCAGAAGGACTCGGACGTGGCCTCATGACCATCGACTGGTCCTGGATATCGGAGCACACCTCCGACCTCACCCAGCTGACGCTCTCGCACCTCCAGGCAGCGCTCTTTGCCGTCCTGCTCGGCCTGGTCGTCTCGCTGCCGCTGGCCGTCGTCGCCCATCGCGTCAAGCCGCTGCGCGGCTTCCTGCTCGGGTTCTCGAACGTCCTGTTCACGATCCCGTCGATCGCGGTGTTCGTCCTGCTGCTCCCGGTCTCCGGCCTCACCCGCACCACCACGGTCATCGGCCTGACGATCTACACGCTCGTGGTGCTCCTGCGGAACACCGTCGAGGGCCTCGACTCGGTGCCGGCGAAGACCAAGGAGGCCGCGAAGGCCATGGGGACGCGCCCGCTGCGCACCCTGCTCACCGTCGAACTGCCGCTCGCCCTGCCGGTGATCATGGCCGGGGTGCGGATCGCGACCGTCATGGCGATCTCCCTGGTCTCCGTGGCGACGTACATCGGCGACGGCGGGCTCGGCCAGCTGTTCACCGACGGGTTCCAGCGCAACTTCCCGACCCCGGTCATCGCCGGCGTCGTGCTGACCCTGCTCCTCGCGCTCGCCGCGGACGCGGTCCTCGTCGCCGTGCAGTACGTGCTGACCCCCTGGACCCGCCGCCGGAGGAGTGCCTGAGATGTACGAGCTCTTCAAGAACCTCGGCGCGTGGCTGGTCGACGGCGACCAGTGGGCGGGCCCCGACGGCATCGGGCACCGCCTCGCCGAGCACCTCCAGTACTCGCTGCTCGCCACGCTCATCGCGGCCGTCATCGCGCTGCCGCTCGGCCTGCTCATCGGCCACACCGGGCGCGGCGCGTTCCTCGCGATCAACCTGTCCAGCTTCGGCCGCGCGCTGCCGACCGTCGGCCTGGTCGTCCTCGTCTTCCTGGCGAGCGGCCTGTCCATGTGGCCGGTCTACATCGCGCTCGTGGCCCTCGCGGTCCCGTCGATCGTCACCAACACGTACGCGGGCATGTCCGCCGTGGACCCGGAGGTCAGGGACGCGGCGCGCGGCCAGGGCATGCGCGGTCACCAGGTCCTGTTCCAGGTGGAGCTGCCGCTCGCGATGCCGCTGATCATGACCGGCCTGCGGCTCGCCCTGATCCAGGTCGTCGCGACGGCGACCATCGCCGCGTACGTCTCCTTCGGCGGCCTCGGCCGCTACGTCTTCGACGGGCTCGCCCAGCGCGACCTCGTGCAGGTGCTCGGCGGTGCCGTCCTCGTGGCGGTCGTCGCCGTCGTACTCGACCTCGCGCTCTCGGCACTGCAGCGCGCCCTCTTCCGCCACCGTCCCGCCAAGTCGGCCTAGGAGCACGCAAGATGAACCGCAGGACTGTCATCGGCGGCCTGTTCGCCGCAGCCTCCGTCCCCGCGCTCGCCGCGTGCGGCGGCGGCATCACCTCTCTCGACGGCCAGGGCTCGGGCGGCGGGGGCGGCGGCTCCAGCAAGAACGGCGTCACCATCGGCACCGCCAACTTCACCGAGAACCAGGTGCTCGGCTACCTGTACGCGGCCGCGCTCGAAGCGGCCGGCGTGAAGACGAAGGTCCGCCCCAACCTCGGTACCCGCGAGATCCTCATCCCCGCCCTCAAGGGCGGCGACATCGACCTGCTCCCCGAGTACCAGGGCGCCCTCCTGCACTACCTCGACCCGAAGTCGACGGCCACCGAGGAGGGCGAGATGCAGAACGCCCTCGCCGTCGTCCTGCCCAAGGGCCTGCAGATCCTGCCCTACGGCCTGGCGGAGGACTCCGACGCGTTCGTCGTCACCCGCGAGACGGCCAGGAAGTACAAGCTGACCTCGCTCGCCGACCTGGCGAACCACAACGGCAAGCTCGTCATCGGCGCCGCCCCCGAGGTGAAGAAGCGCCAGGTGGGCGCGGTCGGCCTGAAGGACGTGTACGGCGTCGAGTTCAAGGAGTTCAAGTCCCTCGACTCGTCGGGGCCGCTGGTCAAGGGCGCCCTGAAGAAGGGCGACGTCGACGTGGCGAACCTCTTCACCACCGACACGGACATCGTCGACAACCACTGGGTCGTCCTCACCGACCCCAAGAACCTCGTCCCCGGCCAGCACGTCGTCCCGCTCGTCGCCGACCGCAAGGCCGACTCGACGGTCCGCAAGGCGCTCGCGCGCCTGGGCAACGTACTGACGACGGAGCAGCTCACCGAGCTCAACCGGCAGGTGGACAAGGACAAGAAGGATCCCGAGGACGTCGCCAACGCGTACGCGCGTCAGCACGGGATCAGCAAGAGCTGAAGGAGAGCCGGATCATGGCCGAAGCACTCGTGGAGCGGCGCTCCATCGACGTAGTACCCGACGAGGAACGTCACGGCACGGCGTTCTCGCAGTTCACGCTCTGGCTCGGCGCGAACCTCCAGATCACCGCCGTCGTGACGGGGGCACTCGCCGTCGTCTTCGGCGGCGACGTGGTCTGGTCGCTCGTCGGTCTCGTCGTCGGCAATCTGCTGGGCGGCGCCGTCATGGCGCTGCACTCGGCGCAGGGCCCCAGGCTCGGCCTGCCGCAGATGATCCAGTCCCGCGCCCAGTTCGGCGTGCGCGGCGCGGTCGTCCCGCTGCTCCTGGTGATCCTGATGTACGTCGGGTTCTTCGCCAGCGGCAGCGTGCTCGCCGGACAGGCCGTCGGCGAGCTCACGCACACCGGCGACACCACCGGCATCGTCGTGTTCGCCCTGGTCACCGGGGCGATGGCGACCGTCGGATACCGCGTCATCCACGCGCTCGGCCGGGTCGCCAGCGTCGTGTGCGCTGTCGCCTTCGTCTACCTCGGCATCCGGCTCCTGGACCGGGTCGACCTGTCCGCGCTGCTGCACGACGCGCACTTCGACGCCCCGATGTTCCTGCTCGCCATCTCGCTCTCCGCGTCCTGGCAGCTCGCCTTCGGCCCGTACGTGGCGGACTACTCGCGCTATCTGCCCCGCACGACGTCGGCGAAGGCCACGTTCTGGTGGACGCTGTCGGGGTCGGCGATCGGCTCGCAGTGGTCGATGACGTTCGGTGTCCTAGTCGCGGCGACGGCGGGCGCGAAGTTCCTCGACAACCAGGTCAGTTACGTGGTCGGCCTCGGCGGCGCCGGGATCATCGCCTCGTTCCTGTACTTCGTGATCGCGCTCGGCAAGCTGACCATCAACGTGCTCAACACCTACGGCGGCTTCATGTCGATGGTGACGAGCGTCAGCGGCTTCCGCGGCCAGAAGGTCCTCTCGCAGCGCGCCAGGGCCGCGTACATCGCGCTGATCATGATCGCGGGCACGGCGGTCGCGCTCATCGGCAAGGACAGCTTCCTGTCGTCCTTCAAGGACTTCCTGCTGTTCCTGCTGACGTTCTTCACGCCCTGGTCGGCGATCAACCTGGTCGACTACTACCTGATCTCCAAGGAGCGGTACGACATCCCGGCCCTCTCCGACCCGCACGGGCGCTACGGGGCCTGGCGCTGGGACGCTCTCACCGTGTACGCGGTCGGGCTCCTCGCGCAGCTCCCGTTCCTCGCCACGCACTTCTACACGGGCCCCCTCGTCGAGCCGCTCGGCGGCGCCGACGTCTCCTGGATCGTGGGCCTCGTGGTGCCGGCCGTCCTGTACTGGGCCGTGGCCCGGCGCAACACGGCGCACATCCCCGAGCGGACGCTGCGTGAGCCGGTGGCGGCGGAGTAGGGCCCGGCCCAGGGACAAGAGGGGGGCTAGCCCCACTGTCACGGCGGGATTCGCTCCGTACCGTAGGCCGGTATGGAAGCCCGTGACGCCGAACTCAAGAAGGAACTCGACGCCACCCTGCACGCGCGCAGGGAACTCGGCGAAGAGTACGAGTCCGCGCTGCTCGACTCGTTCCTGGAAAAAGTCGAGCAGCGCCTCGACGGTGCCGTGGACCGCCGCGTGCGGCGGCAGCTGGCGGAGCAGCAGATGGCCGTCGCCCGCGGCGCGCGCTCCCCGCGCGGCGACGGCGACAGCTGGGGCGAGCGCTTCGGCTTCGGCGTCGTCTCCCTGGTCCTCGCCATCCCGCTGTCCGCGATCGCCGTCGTCAACGCCGATCTCCCCGGCCTGCTGATCGCCTGGACGGGCATCGTCGGCGTGAACGCGCTGCACGCGGTGCGGGGGATGCCGAGGTTCGGGTCGCGCAAGAAGCGCGACTCCCCTTCGGACTGGGAGGACTGAGCCCCCGCACGCTCAGGGACGGCGCCGCACCCGGGAGGGGTGCGGCGCCGTCCCTTCGTGCGTGAGGGCCCGGAGGCTCAGGCTCTGCCCGCAGGAAGCCCGAAAGTGCGCGGCCGAGAGCCGGATCCCGTCGACGTGAGCAGGCCCGCGGCCGAGATGTATTGACTAGCTCTATTCAGAACGCCAGGATGTGAATAACTACGGCAACAGTTTCTAGGAGGCAGCCATGTCAGGACCCCGCCCCGTACGAGCCCCCCGCGGTACGGAACTGAACACCCTGGGATGGCAGCAGGAGGGCGCCCTCCGGATGCTCATGAACAACCTCGACGCGGAGGTCGCCGAGTACCCCGACAAGCTGGTGGTCTACGGGGGCACCGGCAAGGCGGCCCGGTCCTGGGAGGCGTACGACGCGATCGTGCGCACGCTCAAGACGCTGAAGTCGGACGAGACCCTCCTCGTGCAGTCCGGCAAGCCGGTCGGTGTCATGCGCACCAGCGAGTGGGCGCCGCGCGTGCTGCTCGCCAACTCCAACCTCGTGGGCGACTGGGCCAACTGGGAGGAGTTCCGCAAGCTGGAGGCCGAGGGCCTCACCATGTACGGCCAGATGACGGCCGGCTCCTGGATCTACATCGGCTCGCAGGGCATCGTCCAGGGCACGTACGAGACCTTCGGCGCGGTCGCCCGCAAGAAGTTCAACGGCACTCTCGCCGGCACGATCACCCTCACCGCCGGCGTCGGTGGCATGGGCGGCGCCCAGCCCCTCGCCGTGACGATGAACGAAGGCGTCGCGATCTGCGTCGACGTCGACGAGACCCGCATCGACCGCCGCATCGGCACCCGCTACCTGGACGTCAAGGCCGACAACCTGGACCACGCCCTGGAGCTCGCGGTCCAGGCCCGCGACGAGCGCCGCGGCCTGTCCATCGGCGTCGTCGGCAACGCCGCCGAGATCTTCCCGGAGCTGCTGCGCCGCGAGGCCCCGATCGACATCGTCACCGACCAGACCTCCGCCCACGACCCGCTGGCCTACCTGCCCGTCGGCATCGCGGTCGAGGACTGGGACAAGGAGCGCGAGGCCGACCCGGCCGGCTTCACCGACAAGGCGCGCCACTCGATGCGCCTCCACGTCGAGGCCATGCTCGGCTTCCTCGACAAGGGCGCCGAGGTCTTCGACTACGGAAACTCCATCCGCGACGAGGCCCGCAAGGCAGGCTGCGAGCGCGCCTTCGACTTCCCCGGCTTCGTCCCGGCGCACATCCGCCCGCTGTTCGAGGAGGGCCTCGGCCCGTTCCGCTGGGCCGCCCTGTCCGGCGACCCGGAGGACATCGCCAAGACGGACAAGGCGATCAAGGAGCTGTTCCCGGAGAACAAGCACCTGCACCGCTGGATCGACATGGCCGGCGAGCGGATCGCCTTCGAGGGTCTCCCGGCGCGTATCTGCTGGCTCGGCTACGGCGAACGCCACCTGGCCGGTCTGAAGTTCAACGAGATGGTCGCCTCCGGCGAGCTCTCCGCCCCGGTCGCCATCGGCCGTGACCACCTCGACTCCGGCTCGGTCGCCTCCCCGTACCGCGAGACCGAGGCGATGAAGGACGGCTCCGACGCCATCGCCGACTGGCCGCTGCTCAACGCTCTGGTGAACACGTCCTCCGGCGCCACCTGGGTCTCCATCCACCACGGCGGCGGTGTCGGCATGGGCCGCTCCATCCACGCCGGCCAGGTGTGCGTCGCCGACGGCACCGAGCTGGCCGCGCAGAAGATCGAGCGCGTCCTCACCAACGACCCCGGCATGGGTGTCATCCGTCACGTCGACGCGGGCTACGAGCACGCGGCCGAGGTCGCGGCCGAGCGTGGGGTGCGGGTGCCGATGCGCGAGGGTGACGACGCGTGACGAGTCCGTCCTTCGGCGAGATGTGGCGCGACCTCGCGCCCATCGGCCGCAACAACGAGAGCGGCGGCTACCGCCGCTACGCCTGGACCGCCGCAGACACCGACTGCCGGGCCTGGTTCAAGGCGCAGGCCGAGTCCCGGGGCCTGACCTACGAGCTCGACCGCAACGGAAACCAGTGGGCCTGGCTCGGTGACCCGGCCGCCGGGGACGCCGTCGTCACCGGCTCCCACCTGGACTCCGTACCGGACGGCGGCGCGTTCGACGGACCCCTCGGGGTCGTGTCGTCCTTCGCCGCCCTCGACGAACTCCGCCGCAGGGGAACGGAGTTCACCCGCCCCCTCGCCCTCACCAACTTCGGTGACGAGGAGGGGGCCCGGTTCGGCCTGGCCTGCGTCGGCTCCCGCCTCACCGCGGGCAAGCTCACCCCGGCCCAGGCGGCCGAGCTGCGCGACGGGGACGGCGTCAGCCTCCCGCGCGCCATGGAGCAGGCGGGCTACGACCCCGAGGCCATCGGCCCGGACCCGGAGCGCCTCGCGCGCATCGGCGCCTTCGTCGAGCTGCACGTGGAGCAGGGCCGCGCCCTCGACCTGTCCGGCGACGCCGTGGGCATCGCGAGCGCGATCTGGCCGCACGGCCGCTGGCGCTTCGACTTCCGCGGCGAGGCCAACCACGCGGGCACCACCCGTCTCGTGGACCGCCGCGACCCGATGCTGTCCTACGCGCAGACCGTCCTGGCGGCCCGCCGGGAGGCGGAACTCGCGGGCGCCGTCGCCACATTCGGCAAGATCTCCGTCGAGCCGAACGGCGTCAACGCCATCCCGTCCCTGGTCCGCGGCTGGCTCGACTCCCGCGCCGCCGACCAGCAGACCCTCGACACGGTCGTCACGGCCGTCGAGAAGGCGGCCCGCGAGTACGCCGACGCGCACGGCATCGACCTGGAGACCGTGCGCGAGTCGTTCACGCCGGTCGTCGAGTTCGACCACGCGCTGCGCGACGAACTCGGCCGCATCCTCGGCACCGACGACCAGCTCACCGTCCCGGTGCTCGGCACCGGCGCGGGACACGACGCCGGAATCCTCGCGGACTCCGTGCCGACCGCCATGCTGTTCGTGCGCAACCCCACGGGCGTCTCGCACTCCCCGGCCGAACACGCCGCGGAGGACGACTGCCTCGCCGGGGTGAGCGCACTCGCCGACGTACTGGAGGGTTTGGCGTGCAGGTGACGTACTGGCTGGAACATGCCTGGCTCGACCCGGAGGTCGAGCCGGGCGTCGTCGAGGTGTCGTCGGACGGCCGCATCGCGGACGTGCGCACCGGCGTCGGCACCCCTCCCCCCGGCGCGACCGTGCTGCGCGGCCTGACCGTCCCCGGCCTGGCCAACGCCCACAGCCACGCCTTCCACCGCGCCCTGCGCTCCACCGTCCAGGTGGGCTCGGGCACGTTCTGGACGTGGCGCGAGGTCATGTACTCGGTCGCCGACCGGCTGACCCCGGACACGTATCACGCACTCGCCAGGGCTGTGTACGCGGAGATGGCGCTCGCCGGGATCACCACCGTCGGCGAGTTCCACTATCTGCACCACGCGCCGGGCGGCACCCCGTACGACGACCCCAACGCGATGGGCGAGGCCCTGATCGCGGCCGCCGCCGAGGCCGGCATCCGCATCACGCTCCTCGACACGGCGTACGTCTCCTCGGGCTTCGGCAAGGAGCCCGACCGCCACCAGCGGCGCTTCTCCGACGGCACCACCGAGGCGTGGGCCGAGCGGGCCACGCTCCTCAAGGACCGCGACCACGCGCGCGTCGGCGCGGCGATCCACTCCGTGCGGGCCGTCCCCGCGGACCAGCTCGGCACGGTCGCCGAGTGGGCGAGGACGCGCGGCGCGCCCCTGCACGTCCACCTCTCCGAGCAGACCGCGGAGAACGAGGCGTGCCTGGCCGCGCACGGCTGCACCCCGACCCGGCTCCTCGCGGACCACGGCGTGCTCGGCGCGAACGTCACGGGTGTCCACAACACGCACCTCACCGACGAGGACATCGCCCTGCTCGGCGGTTCCGGCACGGGCACGTGCATGTGCCCCACCACGGAACGCGACCTGGCCGACGGCATCGGCCCCGCCGTCGCCCTCCAGAAGGAGGGCTCACCGCTCTCCCTGGGCTCGGACAGCCACGCCGTCATCGACCTCTTCGAAGAGGCGCGGGCGATGGAGCTGAACGAGCGGCTGCGCACGCGCACCCGGGGCCACTGGACGGCGGCGGCCCTGCTGCGCGCCGCCACGGCCGACGGGCACGCGGCGCTCGGCTGGAACGACGCCGGTCGGATCGAACGCGGGGCCCTCGCCGACCTCACGACGGTCGCGCTGGACTCCGTACGGACGGCGGGCCCGGTGCCGCGCCTCGGGGCGGAGACAGCGGTGTTCGCGGCGTCGGCCGCGGATGTCCGGCACACGGTCGTGGGTGGCCGCCATGTGGTCCGTGACGGGCAGCACGAGCTGGTCGGGGACGTTGGCGATGCACTGGCCGAGGCGATCGGGGCGCTGCGGGGGTAAAGCTGTTTCCTCCCCCAGCCCGCCCCTTCCCGAATGTCCTCGAACGCCGGACGGGCTGACACAACAGCCCGTTGGGGGTCCCCCCGGACGGAGTCTGGGGGAGTTTGAGGATTCCCCACCCACGGAGAGGAACCATGACCACCACCGTCATCACCAACATCGGCTCCCTGGTCACCAATGACCCGGCCCACGGCGACAGCCCCCTCGGGCTCATCGAGAACGCGGCGGTGGTCATCGAGGACGACCGGATCGCCTGGGTGGGCCCGCAGGCCAAGGCCCCCGCCGCCGACGCCACCCACGACGCCGAAGGCCGCGCCGCCATCCCCGGCTTCGTCGACTCGCACTCCCACCTGGTGTTCGCGGGTGACCGCACCCAGGAGTTCAACGCCCGCATGTCGGGCCGCAGTTACTCCGCCGGAGGCATCCGTACGACGGTCGCGGCCACCCGCGCCGCCACGGACGCGGAGCTGGAGGCGAACCTCACCCACTACCTCGCCGAGGCGCTGCGCCAGGGCACGACGACGTTCGAGACGAAGTCGGGCTACGGCCTGACCGTCGAGGACGAGGCGAGGGCGCTGCGCATCGCGGCGCGGCACACCGACGAGGTCACCTACCTCGGCGCGCACATCGTGTCGCCGGACTACGCGCACGATCCGGCCGCCTACGTCGCGCTCGTCACCGGCGAGATGCTGGACGCCTGCGCCCCGCATGCCCGCTGGGTCGACGTGTTCTGCGAGAAGGGCGCCTTCGACGGCGACCAGGCCCGCGCGATCCTCACGGCCGGCAAGGCCCGCGGCCTGCACCCCCGCGTCCACGCGAACCAGCTCAGCTACGGGCCCGGGGTCCAGCTCGCCGTCGAGCTCGACGCGGCGAGTGCCGACCACTGCACGCACCTCACGGACGCGGACGTCGACGCCCTCGCGAACAGCGGGACGGTCGCCACGCTGCTGCCCGGCGCCGAGTTCTCGACGCGCGCCGAGTGGCCCGACGCCCGTCGTCTCCTGGACGCTGGAGCGACCGTGGCGCTGTCCACGGACTGCAACCCGGGCTCGTCCTTCACGTCCTCGGTGCCGTTCTGCATCGCCCTGGCCGTACGGGACATGGGGATGACGCCGGACGAGGCGATCTGGGCCGCGACGGCGGGCGGGGCGCGGGCGCTGCGCCGCGACGACATCGGCCGCGTGGCGCCGGGCGCGTACGCGGACCTGGCCCTGCTCGACGCGCCGAGCCATGTGCACCTGGCGTACCGGCCGGGCGTGCCGCTGGTGTCGACCGTCTGGCGGCGCGGAGTGCGCGCCGCCTGAGCCGCACCCACGTCGCCTCCGTACACACACATCGCCTCCGCGCTGCCTGCGCGGAGGCGATGGAGGTCATGGCGCCGGCGTGAGGGCTATTCGTCCAGTGTGAGGCCCCTGCGCAGGCGCACCAGCGTGCGCGAGAGCAGCCGGGACACGTGCATCTGGGAGATGCCCAGCTCGTCACCGATCTCCGACTGCGTCATGTTGGCGACGAAGCGCAGGGAGAGGATCTTCCGGTCCCGGGAAGGGAGTTCGGCGATCAGGGGCTTCAGGGACTCGACGTACTCGATGCCCTCGAGCTCATGGTCCTCGTATCCGATGCGGTCCGCGAGCGCGCCCTCGGAGTCGTCCTCCTCGGGCTGTGCGTCCAGGGAGCTGGCCGTGTAGGCGTTGGAGGCGGCCATGCCCTCGACGACCTCGTCGTTCGTGATGCCCAGGCGCTCGGCGAGCTCGCCCACCGTGGGGGCGCGGTCGAACTGCTGGGCGAGTTCGTCGCCCGCCTTGGCAAGGTCGAGACGAAGCTCCTGGAGCCGCCGCGGAACGCGGACCGACCAGGACGTGTCACGGAAGAAGCGCTTGATCTCGCCGACGATGGTCGGCATGGCGAACGTGGGGAACTCGACGCCACGGCTCAGCTCGAAGCGGTCGATCGCCTTGATCAGGCCGATCGTGCCGACCTGGATGATGTCCTCCATCGGCTCGCTGCGGGAGCGAAACCGGGACGCCGCGAACTTCACCAGGGCGAGATTGAGTTCAACCAGCGTGTTGCGGACATACGAATACTCGTGGGTGCCCTCTTCGAGGGACTCCAGCCGCTCGAAGAGCGTTTTTGACAGGGCCCGCGCGTCCTGGGGAGCCACCTCGTCGAAAGGCGGGATCTCCGGCAGGCCGGCCAGGTTGTCGAAGGCCTCGTGTTCCGGTGGGGGTGTCGACGTCGACGCCTGGTCAGTACGCGATTCGTCGAGCCGGGGTGACATGATGTCCTCCATCGTTCTCGGCATATGGCTGCCGATGCCAATACGTGCACTGCGGTGTGCGGCGCCTCCGTAGCCGGCCGTGGTTGAAACTGTCCTTACTAGGCCTACCCGTTTTTACGCCCCGCCCGCAAGTGCGGTATGTGCGCAAATGTCCGTTTCCTAGGGGTTGTTCGGGTACCGGAGGGCGCAGCAAAGGCGTAGTGTTCGAGGGCATCAATCAACAGCCACGACGGTCGGAAGACTCGGAAGAGAGAGACGTCATGGACCGCGGGACAGTCGGCAGCGCGCATCGGGGCCGGCTTCTGGTCGAGGTGCGGGAAGAGGGCGTCAGCGCCGTCGTGACTCCGGTGGGTGAGCTGGATCACCACACCGCCGATCTATTGCGAGAACCCCTGGAGAGCTGTCTCACCGCCGGATTCTCACGGTTGGTGATCGACTGCTCACGGCTTGAGTTCTGTGATTCGACCGGGCTCAATGTGCTGCTCGGCGCCCGCCTCAAGGCGGAAGCCGCCGGTGGCGGAGTCCATCTGGCCGGGATGCTGCCCGTGGTGGCCCGGGTCTTCGAGATCACCGGCGCGGAGGCCGTCTTCACCGTCCATGAGTCGCTGAGCGCGGCTCTCGACGACTGACAGGGCGCGTACGCAGGTGAAGCACGGAAGTTACGCGTCAGTTGTCTCTACGTGATCGAGGCGTTACCAGCGTCACACCAGCCATGCCGAACAAGTGGGTGTTCTCACGGATCGGTCGGGCAGGAGACATGCTGGGTCCCACGCCGGACCTCGCCGTCATGGCGGATCGTTTCCACACATCACACGTCAAGAGTCTCGGTGAGGTGAAGTGCTGATGAGCACCACCCGGCCTTACTCGCCGGGCGACCGCGGCCCGGAGCCGGAAGCCGCCGGCGAGACCGGTGGCACGCCAGGTCTGTCCCCCGCCGACGTCGGGCGGGCAGTCGGGTACCAGAGCCGCAGGCTGAACCTGGTCGGGGCGGCCGGCATCGTCCCCCTGGCTCGTGACTTCACCCGTGAGGCGCTGCACGCGTGGGGCTGGATGCCGGCGGACACCGCCGACCGGCGGGCCGCCGCCGAGGACGTCCTGCTCGTCGTCTCCGAGCTGGTCACCAACGCCTGTCTGCACGCCGAGGGCCCCGACGAGCTGCGCATCTCCTGCGACAGCAAGGTGCTGCGCATCGAGGTCTCCGACCGGGGCGCCGGGCAGCCCGCGCCCCGGACCCCGCACCGCGCCGGCCGGCCCGGCGGGCACGGGATGTTCATCGTGCAGCGCCTGTGCATGGATTGGGGGGTCATCAGGACCACAGGTGTCCCCGGCAAGACCGTGTGGGCCGAAGTCGGGGCGCCCGCCTGACGGGAGCCCTTGGGGGGCCTGGGGTTACCCCGGGTTCGTACGTCTCTTCGCACGCGCCGGATCCCGTTGGATCCGGCGCGCACTTATGTCTTCCCTCGACAAGGTCCCCGGCGTACCTTGAGCGCCCGATCTGATGTGCCGTCAGTAACTTGGCGCGTGCCACTCAGGAACTCCCGGCATGAGGGGAACTCGAGGTGTCGTACCGGACGTACCAGAAGCGAACGGCAGCGCTCGTGCTGGCCGCGGCCCTGGCCGGCTCCGGGGTGCTGATGGCCGCCCCCGCAGCCCAGGCCGATGTGCAGGATGTCAACTACCAGTGCAAGACGCCGATCGGGAACAAGGGAGCGGTCTCCCCGATCGACATCAAGGGTGTGAAGAGCGGCAGCGGCTACAAGATCACCATGTCCTTCCAGAAGGGCGTCTCGTCCAGCCCGGTCGAGCTCGGCAAGGGCGCGATGAAGCCCAGCGCTGTCATCAAGCTGGGCGGCGCGGAGAGCGGCTCCCTGCCGGTGTCCGGGCCGCCGAACGCGGAGGCGGTCCCCGCCAACACCCCCATCAAGATCAGCGACCTGTCGGGCACCTACACGCCGGCGAAGAGCGGCAAGGTCACCTTCACGGCGGGTGTCCTCACCATCAAGGCGCTCGGCACCACGACCACGTGCACACCCGCGAACAGCCCGAAGCCGTCACTGACCCTGGACGTCAAGTCGGCCGGGGGCGGCGGCGCTTCGGGCGGCTCGCAGAGCACCCCGTCCGGCGGCGAACTGCCGCAGACCGGACCCGAGGACTCCGCGATCGCGCTCGGCACCCTCGGCGGCACGGTGCTGCTCGCGGGCGCGGCGGGCGTGCTGTGGCTGACGCGGCGCAACCAGGCGGCGCGCTGACCCCGGCGGCCGTGCCCGTCCGACACCCGTACGCGATGACCTGGAGCCGCCGATGCCGTTCAGCCCCCGGGCCCGCGCCCGCCTGCGCGCGCTGTGCGGGGCCGCCGTCCTGCTGACCGCGGGGGCGGGGGTCCCGGCGGCCGCGGCCGGCACGGCGCCCGCGTGGTCGGTCGCCCCGTCGGCCGGCGGCGGCACCAGGCCGGCGCAGGACGGCCGCCCCTACTTCTACGCGGAGGGGGTGCCCGGCACCGTGCTCCAGGACAAGGTGGCCGTCACCAACCCCGGCGGCCGCCCCCTGACCGTAAAGCTGCGGGGCGCCGACGCCGACAACACCGGCACCGGCGCCCTCTCCCTGCGCACGAAGTCGACCGACACGGGCGCGTGGATCACCTTCGCCCGGCGCGAGGTGAAGATCCCGGCGCGCACCCGCGCCGAGGTGCCCTTCACCGTCACCGTCCCGGCCGACGCCACACCCGGCGACCACCCCGGCGCCGTCGTGGCGAGCGCGAACGGGCGCGACGCCGGTGTCAGCGTCCATCTGCGGGTCAGCGGCCCCACCCTGTCGGCGCTCACCGTCGAGCGGGTGCGGGTCACCGGCGGCCGGATCTCGTACGACCTCGTCAACCGCGGCAACACCGTCCTGGCGCCGCGGCTGGCCGTGCGTGCCGACGGCGTACTCGGCCGGGCACTCGACCGGCGTCCGCGCACGCTGCCGGTCGAGCTGCTGCCGGGCCGCCGCGTCACCCTCAGCGAGCCCTGGAAGAACGCCCCCGCCCTCGACTCGGTCCGGGTGCGGCTCACGGTCACGGCCGGGGGCGGCGCCCACGACGAGGCGACGGCGACGAAGCGGTTCGTGCCGTGGGCGGCGGTCGCGGGAACGTGCGCCGTGATCCTGGCGGCCGGGGGCGCGGCCTTCTGGCTCGTACGCCGACGGCGGCATGCGAACGCCGGGCACAGCGGGAACGGCGGGGGCAGAGGAAGCAGCGAGAACAGCGCGGACAGCGAGAACGGTGCGGACAGCGAGAACGGTGCGGACAGCGGGAATCACGGGAGCCAAGAGATCCAAGGGAGTTGGTCATGAACCGCCGCCACCGCTGCGGGCCCCGGCTGTGGGCGGCAGCGCTCGTCCTGGTCACCGCGCTCGGCCTCACCGCCCTGCCACAGCTGACCGCCTCCGCCGCCTCCGCCGCGGAAGAGCCGGCCGTCACGCTGTCCAAGTCCCAGGCGGGGACGGGCGGTTCGATCACCGTCAGCGGCTCCGGGTGGCGTTCCAAGACGCTGCTCATGATGCTCATCTGCGGCCAGTCCGAACCCGGCAGGGGAGTCATCGGCGGCACGAACTCCTGCGCCAACGCCGACGGCCGCGCCGTCACCACCGGAGACAAGGGCACTTTCAGCAAGAAGCTCCCGGTCGCCGAGCCGCCCGTGCCCTGCCCGTGCGTCGTCCACGTGGCGACCGTCACCGGCGACAAGGCGCAGGCCGACGCGGTGCTCAAGGTCGCGGGCCATCCGGTCAAGGCGCTCCCCGCGCAGTCGGGCGGCGGGAAGCTGTCCGTCCTCACCGATACGCGGCTCGACGGTTCGAGCGGCGTCCTGACCTGGTTCGGCGCCCCGGCGTCGCGCACCTTCGTCTTCACCGTCGGCAACGTCGGCTCGGCCCCCCTCAAGGACCCGGTCTTCCAGGTCGGCACCTCCCACGGCGTGTTCGCCCCGCAGTGGGAGGACCAGCAGTGGCGCGGCACGATCGCCCCCGGCAGGAAGGCGCAGATCAAGCTGCCCGTCGAGCTCACCTCGGGGGCGCACGGCAACTACCTGGTCTCTCTCAGGTTCGGCGGCAAGGTCCTCGCCGAGCAGCCGTGGGGCGTGGGCCGCCCCTGGGGCGTGACGCTCTTCTGGATCCTGCTCTGTGTCGTCGTACCGGCTGCCGTCTTCCGTATCGGGATGGCCGTCGTGGAGCGGGTACGACCCCGGCGGTCCGGTGGCGCAGGACGTCACCGGGGCGTGCTGCGCTTTCCCGAACTGGCCGCGCGTGGACCCAGGTTGCACCTGCGCGCGGCGCGACGGCCGGACGACCCCACGGAAGCCGGCGCGCGTACCACCACCACTACGGCCCTGCCCTGGTTCACCCCGGACACCGATCCGGGCGCACCGGCCGGTCAGCTCTCCGCACCGTCAGACAACAGCCCGACAACGAGGGGAAAAACGTGAGCATCCAACGGAGAGTGAGCGCGGCCGGCGTCGCCCTGATGCTGGGCGGTGCGGGCCTCCTGCTCGCCGCCGCACCCGCACAGGCCGCCGAGGTCGCGTACAAGACCGAGTGCATCCCGCCCGCGATCTCCGGCCTGCCCCCCGTGGAGGGCACGACCAAGGTGGAGATCACGGCGCCCGCCGAGGCGAAGGTGGGCGACGAGGTGGAGGTCGTCTGGAAGACGACGCAGGCCGCGTCCAAGAACCCGGACGTCATCGACCTCCAGAAGGACACGGTCAAGCCGACCGGCACGCTCAAGGCGAGCGGCGCGCAGACCGAGGACGTGGCGATGGAGGGCCCGCGCTCCAACCCGCCCATCCCGAAGAACAGCCCGATGGTCCTGTCCGACATGAAGGGCAAGATCAAGCTGACGGCGCCCGGCGAGGTGACGCTGACCCCGGACCAGTACAACATCAACGTCAGCAAGCCGATCTCGACGGACACCAAGTGTTCGCCCAAGGAGACGGTGAAGCCCGGCGCGACCATCAAGGTCACCGGCGGGAGCGGTACAGGCGGCGCGACGACGGGCGGCCTGCCCACGGCGCTCCCGACGGGCGTGCCCACCGGCCTCCCGACGGGCCTGCCCACCGGGCTCCCCACGAGTCTGCCGACGGGTGGCACCAGCGGCGGCGGCACCGGCGGCTCCAGCTCCGGTGGCAGTGACACCGGCGGATCCGACACCGGCGGCAGTGGCGGCGGTAAGAGCGACTTCACCGGCAAGGAAGTCCAGATCCCCTACAAGTGCAAGACGCCCATCGGCGACAAGAACGCCACCTCGCCTGTGCAGATCAACGCCAAGAAGGACGGCGGGAACTACGGCCTCACGGTCAAGTTCAAGAAGTCCGTCATGGACAGCCCGGCCGACATCCCCGCGGACTCGGTCAAGCCGTCGATGGAGGTCAAGCTGGGCGGCGCCGACAAGGGCACCGTTCATGTGGAGGGCCCCACGAACAAGGAGCCCATCAAGTCCGGTGACCCCATCAACATCCCCGACCTGACGGGCAACTACAAGCCGGGCGCCGACGGCAAGTCGACCCTGTCGCCCGGAGTCCTCACGGTGAAGGCCCTCGGTACGACGACCACGTGCACCCCGTCGAAGACGGAGGCCTCGCTGGAGATCGACACGGCGGCCCAGCCGGGCGGCGCGGCGGGCGGCTCGGGTTCGGGCTCGGCCGGCGGCTCGGACACGTCAGGCGGCCTCGCGGAAACGGGCTCGTCGAACGACGGCATGCTGCGAGCGCTGGGCCTGGTGGCCGGGACCGTAATCCTGCTGGGCGGCGCGGTGTTCACGTTCCTGCCGCGGCGGGGCCGGGCGGGCTGGTTGAACCGCTGAGCGAACGGCTGAGTGAATGGGCCCGGGGTGCACACGGCACCCCGGGCCCTTGCCGGCTTCGCCCGGACATAACTTGATGGAAGTCGCGCTGGATCGGGTTGCTGCTCTACGGAAGCTTCGCGTCGCAGTCTTGTGCTGAATCGAGGGCGCGCTACAGGATGATCACCGGCGTCGCCCCAGTCGCCGCGAGGCGATTGCGGCGCGCCAGTCCTGGGCTTCCCGCACGTCGGCCTCCGTGAAGTCCTCGCACAGGTTGTTCCGTACGTACGCGATGGCGCGGGCGGTACGCTCTGCGCGCTCCGCCTGCGTACGCGTATCAGGATGCTGAGTCATAGCCGGTTCAGCGCCTCCGACGAGATGTCCACATCGATGAGGTACGGCACGCTGGTCTTCAACTGCCCGTGGTGGATGCCCGTCAGGGCGTATGTCTTCGACAGGGGATCGAGCTCGTAGACGCGTACCACCGGGTGGGAGTCGACGCCGGTCATCTCGGCCAGCCAGAAGTTCGGGATGCCGGCCGCCGCGTACTTGTGCGGCTTGGTGTCGTGATCGCGGGACTCGGAGTCGGGTGACACGACCTCGATGGCGAGCAGGACTTCCGCGGCCTGGAAGCGGGTCTGGGCAGGGCCGGTGACGGCGTCCGCGCGGAGAACGGAGATGTCCGGCTCCGGAGCGTTGCGTCTGTCCAGCACCACGGTCATTTCGCGGCGCACCTTCAGCTCCGTAGGGGCGCAGGAGCGCAGGCCGCTGACCAGCAGGTCAATCATGGTGCTGTGAAAGTCCCGCTGCGGGCTCACGAACACCAGGCTCCCGTCGATCAGCTCGGTGTGCGGCGGGAGGTCGGGCAGTGTGAACAGGTCGTCCACCGTGTAACCGTCCTGAGGTGGCACCGGCCAGCGCTGCTGTCCCGCGGGCTCGGAGGTCTCGACAGGCTCGGCGGTCATAGTTCCTCCCATGGACGGGATACTCGGCCCTGCCCCTCACCGTAACCGCCGGAACCGACCACCGTCATCACAAAGAGTGACGGACATAAAGAGTGGCGGACATGAAGAGTCGTGGAAACGCCGAAGGGCCGCCGCACCGATTCCGGTGCGGCGGCCCTTCACACGCTTACAGGCTGAGCGGAGTGCGTCAGTGCACGTCGCCCATGAGTTCCTTGACCTTCTTGCGGTACATGAAGACCGCGCCGCCCGCGATCACCGCGAGGGCGGCCTCCAGGCCCACGGCGCCCGTGCCGTTCAGGTCGACGCCGTACGTGGAGAGCAGACCCGTCACCGCGTCGCCCGCCGTGACCGCGAGGAACCAGACACCCATCATCTGGGAGCCGTACTTCGCCGGGGCCATCTTGGTGGTCACCGAGAGGCCGACCGGGGAGAGCGTCAGCTCGCCGACCGTCTGGACGAAGTAGATCAGGACGAGCCACCAGGGGCTGACCTTTCCGCCGTCCGCGGCCGTCAGCGGCAGCAGGAAGACGAAGAAGGAGATACCGACGAGGGCCAGGCCCAGCGAGAACTTGGTGACCGTGCTCGGCTCCTTGCCCTTGCGGGCCAGCGCCAGCCAGATCATGGCGGCGACCGGGGCCAGCGCCATGATGAGTACCGGGTTCACGGACTGGAACCAGGAGACCGGGAAGTCCCAGCCGAGGACGCTCGTGTTGGCGTGGCTGTCGGCGAAGATCGACAGGGTCGAGCCGCCCTGGTCGTAGATCATCCAGAAGACGGCGGCGGCGACGAAGAACCAGATGTAGCCGGAGACCTTCGACTGCTCGGAGCTCGTCAGTTCCTTGTCGCGCTTGATGCGGCCGAGGACCATGATCGGGACGATCAGGCCGATCAGCATGAGCGGGACCATCACCCAGTTCAGGGTGTAGGTGCCGGTGCCCACGACGATGGCGTAGAAGACGACCGCGATGAGCAGCCAGATCATCGACTTCTTCAGCGTGGCGGCACGCTCGGCGGCGTCCAGCGGCTTCGGGACGACCGACGACTTCTCCGACAGGTGGCGGGTGCCCAGCAGGAACTGGCCGAGGCCGATCGCCATGCCGACCGCGGCGAGCGCGAAGCCGATGTGCCAGTTCACGTTCTGGCCGACGGTGCCGATGACCAGCGGCGCGGCGAACGCGCCGAGGTTGATGCCCATGTAGAAGACGGTGAAGCCGCCGTCACGGCGCGGGTCGTCCGGGCCGTTGTACAGGTGGCCGACCATCGTCGAGATGTTGGACTTCAGCAGACCCGAACCGACGGCCACGAAGAGCAGACCGACGTAGAAGACGCCGTTCGCCGGGACGGCCAGCAGCAGGTGACCGATCATGATCACCGCACCGGCGATCGCGGTCGTCTTGCGGGGTCCCCACACACGGTCGCCGAACCAGCCGCCGGGCATGGCGAGCAGGTACACCGTCGAGACGTAGACGGAGTAGATGGCGATCGCTGTGCCCGCGTCGAGGCCGAGCCCCTCGGGGGCCACCAGGTACAGCGGAAGCAGGGCGCGCATGCCGTAGTAGGAGAAACGCTCCCACATCTCGGTCATGAACAGAGTGGCCAGACCGCGAGGGTGGCCGAAGAAGGTCTTGCCGCCGGAGGGTGCCCCGGTGGATTCCTTCGTCAGGCTGGTCGCCATGGAAGTTCCTTGCTGGTGCGGGTCGCGGGTCGTGGGTGACCGCGCGGCCAGTGAGGGGGGTGGCCGGCACCGGGACATGCCGTCCTCCTCCCCACGCCCACAGGGGAATGCCTCCGCGTACGAAGTCGCTTACGGAGGCCAGGTACGGCTGTCCCGGGATCCACGCCCCGTGCGCGACTTCGCGTCCGGGGCCCGGCCCACAGGTCATTCCTTCAACGCTGGCGGTAACCAGCTCACACATGAAAGAGACCTTCGCAGCGCGGTGCGCTCAAAGGCCTTTCCTCAGTGCATCAGGCGTTGATTCACCATACGACACCACAGTGCGGCATATGGAAGGACTTGAGACATGGATCACAGGTCCCGGTGGAACCGTTCGCCCTGATTCGAAGGCGTCTCCCAGGGTCTCATCCCACAGCCGCAGGTCCGCCCGTCCAGGTCGCGGCCCTGGCGGATCGCCCCACGGCCGCGGTCCGGCGCGGACTACCATCACTGCATGACCCGTGTACTGCTCGCCGAGGACGACGCGTCCATCTCGGAGCCACTGGCCCGTGCCCTGCGCAGGGAGGGTTACGAGGTCGAAGTGCGTGAGGACGGCCCGACCGCGCTCGACGCGGGACTTCAGGGCAGCATCGACCTCGTCGTACTCGACCTGGGGCTGCCCGGCATGGACGGCCTGGAGGTCGCCCGGCGGATGCGCGCCGAGGGGCACACGGTGCCCGTCCTCATCCTGACCGCCCGCGCCGACGAGGTGGACACCGTCGTCGGCCTGGACGCCGGCGCCGACGACTACGTCACCAAGCCGTTCCGCCTCGCCGAACTGCTCGCCCGCGTACGGGCCCTGCTGCGGCGCGGCGCCGCCGAGCCCCAGCAGCCGCCCGCCACGCACGGCGTCCGCATCGACGTCGAGTCGCACCGCGCGTGGATGGGCGACGAGGAACTCCAGCTCACCGCCAAGGAGTTCGACCTGCTGCGGGTCCTGGTGCGCGACGCCGGCCGGGTCGTCACGCGCGACCAGCTGATGCGCGAGGTCTGGGACACCACATGGTGGTCGTCGACGAAGACCCTCGACATGCACATCTCCTGGCTGCGCAAGAAGCTCGGCGACGACGCCGCCAACCCGCGCTACATCGCCACGGTGCGCGGCGTCGGTTTCCGTTTCGAGAAGAGCTGACGTACTGGTACAGCTATGCGCCGCCGTCTGATCAACTCCACGCTCGCCGTCGTGCTCGTCGTGATCGCTGTCTTCGGGGTCTCGCTCGTCATCGTCGAGACCCGCACGATCACCAACAGCGCCCAGGAGCGGGTGGACTCCGAGGCGGTCCGGCTCGTCAGCATCGTCGACAGCCGGCTCCTCGGCGACGAACAGGTCAGCGGCGCGATCCTGGAGAATCAGGTCGGCCCCGACCGGTACGCCAGGATCGAGCTGCCGGGGCGCGCCCCCATGGAGATCGGTGAGCGCCCCCGAGGGGACGTCATCCAGGGCAACGCCAAGGGCGAGAAGGGCGAGACGGTCACCGTCGAGGAGCCCCGCTCCTCCGTCACCCGCGAGGTCGGCCGCACGCTGCTGATCATCGCCGGGGTGGCGCTGCTCGCCGTCATCGCCGCGGTGCTGCTCGCCGTACGCCAGGCCAACCGGCTCACGTCCCCGCTCACCGACCTCGCGTCCACCGCGGAGCGCCTCGGCTCGGGCGACCCCCGCCCGCGCCACCGCCGCTACGGGGTGGCCGAGCTGGACCGGGTCGCCGACGTCCTCGACTCCAGCGCCGAGCGGATCGCCCGGATGCTGACCGCCGAGCGGCGCCTGGCGGCCGACGCCTCGCACCAGCTCCGTACGCCCCTCACTGCGCTCTCCATGCGCCTGGAGGAGATCACCGTCACCGATGACCTGGACACGGTGAAGGAGGAGGCGACGATCGCGCTCGCGCAGGTCGAGCGCCTCACGGACGTCGTGGAGCGGCTGCTGACCAACTCGCGCGACCCGCGCACGGGGTCCGCGGTCTCCTTCGACCTGGACGAGGTCATCAAGCAGCAGCTGGAGGAGTGGCGCCCCGCCTACCGCAGCGCGGGCCGCGCCATCGTCTCCTCGGGCAAGCGGCATCTGAAGGCCGTGGGCACGCCGGGCGCCGTCGCCCAGGTGCTCGCCGCGCTGATCGAGAACTCGCTCATGCACGGCGGCGGCACGGTCGCGCTGCGCACCCGCGTCACCGGCAACCAGGCCGTCGTCGAGGTCACGGACGAGGGTCCCGGGGTGCCGGCGGACCTGGGGGCGCGGATCTTCGAGCGGACCATCAGCGGCCGCAACTCGACGGGCATCGGCCTCGCGGTCGCCCGCGACCTGGCCGAGGCGGACGGGGGCCGCCTGGAGATGCTCCAGACGAACCCGCCGGTGTTCGGCCTGTTCCTGTCGCGTACGCCGCTGAAGAAGTCGGCGCCGGGTGAGGGGACGGAGACGGTTCGCTAGGGCCGGTGAGCGGCCCCGGTGAGCGGCCCCGGTCAGCGGTGGCTGCGCTGGATGTCGGAGCGGCGGTCCTCGCGCCCGTCGCGCCCGTCACGCCCGTCACGCCCGCCCCCGGCCCCCAGGAACGATTCAGCGCGGGCGACGGTCTCGTGGCCGGGCAGGGTCTTGAAGACCCATGTGCGGTACGACCAGAAGCGGAACAGCGTCGCGATGCCGATGCCGATGACCTTGAAGATGTTGCGCTGGAGCGAGCTGTCCCAGCCGAAGCCGTAGATCGCCATGTACAGGACGCCGTTCTCGATCACCAGGCCGACCGCGCTGAACGCCAGGAACAGTGAGAGCTCCCGCGTCCGGCCACTCTTGTCGCGGTCACGGTAGGTGAAGTAGCGGAACCCCACGTAGTTGAACGCGATCGCGATGATCGTGGCGATGACGTTGGCCCGCACGGCCTGAAGGTTCGTGGTGTGCCACAGAAAGTTGGAGACGCCGAAGTTCACCAGGGTTCCGAGCGCGCCCACGGCCCCGAATTTGGCGACCTCGCGGCCGAGCCGGTCGAGCCGCGCACGCCAAGTGGCAGGTCCGTTCATCTGCTCGCCCCAGCCCCCGTAGATTCCGATATATCGACCCCGTCATGCTAACCAGGCGGCTGGTCGGGCGCCTGGGGACGCCGGTAATCCTGGCACGGCGGGGCGGCCGATACCCTGGGGGTGTGACGTTCCCGGTAGTCGGCATGGTCGGCGGGGGGCAGCTCGCTCGTATGACACACGAGGCGGGCATCCCGCTCGGCATCAAGTTCAAGCTCCTCAGTGACACTCCTCAGGATTCCGCGGCGCAGGTGGTCAGCGATGTCGTCATAGGCGACTACCGCGACCTGGACACGCTGCGTGACTTCGCGCGGGGCTGTGACGTGATCACCTTCGATCACGAGCACGTGCCCACGCAGCACCTGCGGGCCCTGGAGGCGGACGGTATCCCCGTGCGCCCCGGACCCGGGGCGCTGGTGCACGCCCAGGACAAGGGTGTGATGCGCGCGAAGCTCACGGAGATCGGTGCTCCCTGTCCGCGCCACCGCATCGTGAAGGACCCCGCCGACGTGGCGGCCTTCGCGGCGGAGGGCGCCACTGGCGGCGGTGACGGTTTCCCCGTGATCCTCAAGACGGTGCGCGGCGGCTACGACGGGAAGGGGGTGTGGTTCGTACGGTCCCTGGAGGACGCGGCCGAGCCCTTCAAGGCCGGCGTCCCCGTCCTCGCGGAGGAGAAGGTCGACTTCGTACGGGAGCTCGCGGCCAATGTCGTCCGCTCCCCGCACGGCCAGGCCGTGGCCTACCCCGTCGTCGAGTCCCAGCAGGTCGACGGCGTGTGCGACACGGTGATCGCGCCCGCCCCCGATCTCGACGAGAACCTCGCCCTGCGCGCCGAGCAGTTGGCGCTCGGCATCGCGAAGGAGCTCGGTGTCGTCGGGCACCTCGCGGTCGAGCTCTTCGAGACCGGCGACGGCCGCATCCTGGTCAACGAACTGGCGATGCGCCCGCACAACTCCGGCCACTGGACCCAGGACGGGGCCGTGACCTCGCAGTTCGCGAACCACGTCCGCGCCGTCCTCGACCTACCCCTCGGCGACCCGCGCCCGCGCGCTCCCTGGACGGTCATGTGCAACGTCCTCGGCGGCGACTACCCGGACATGTACTCCGCGTACCTGCACTGCATGGCCCGCGACCCGAAGCTCAAGATCCACATGTACGGCAAGGACGTGAAGCCCGGACGCAAGGTCGGCCACGTCAACACCTACGGCGACGACCTGGACGACGTGCTGGAGCGCGCCCGTCACGCAGCCGGCTACCTCAGAGGAACGATCACCGAATGAGCACGTCCCCTGTCGTTGGCATTGTCATGGGTTCCGACTCCGACTGGCCCGTCATGGAGGCCGCCGCCCAGGCTCTCGACGAGTTCGAGATCCCCTACGAGGTGGATGTCGTCTCCGCGCACCGCATGCCGCGCGAAATGATCGCGTACGGCGAGCAGGCGGACGGCCGCGGCCTCAAGGCGGTCATCGCGGGAGCCGGGGGAGCCGCCCATCTGCCGGGCATGCTCGCCTCCGTGACCCCGCTGCCCGTCATCGGCGTCCCGGTCCCGCTGAAGTACCTCGACGGCATGGACAGCCTGCTGTCCATCGTGCAGATGCCCGCGGGCGTCCCCGTCGCCACCGTCTCCGTCGGCGGCGCGCGCAACGCGGGCCTCCTCGCGGCCCGCATCCTCGCCACCCACGACGAGGAACTCCTCGGCCGCATGCGGGAGTTCCAGCAGGAGCTGAACGACCAGGCCACGGAGAAGGGCAAGCGCCTGCGGGCCAAGGTCGAGGGCGCGTCCGGCTTCGGCTTCGGGAAGTGACGGCGATGACCACCTCCCTGGAGCGGGCCCGCGCGATACTCGCGGACTTCCCCGTCGCCGACGGCCACAACGACCTGCCGTGGGCGCTGCGCGAGCAGGTCGCGTACGACATCGACGCGCGGGACATCGCCGTCGACCAGAGCGCGCATCTGCACACCGACCTGGCCCGGCTGCGGGCCGGCGGGGTCGGCGCGCAGTTCTGGTCCGTGTACGTGCGCTCGGACATGGCCGGTGACGCGGCGGTCAGCGCGACGCTGGAGCAGATCGACTGCGTCCAGCAGCTGATCGAGCGCTACCCGGCAGACCTGCGGCGCGCGCTGACGGCCGCCGACATGGAGGCCGCCCGCGCCGAGGGCCGTATCGCGTCCCTCATGGGCGCCGAGGGCGGCCACTCCATCGACAACTCGCTGGCCACCCTGCGCGCGCTGCACGCCCTGGGCGTGCGCTACATGACGCTCACGCACAACGACAACATCGCGTGGGCGGACTCGGCGACGGACGAGCCGGGCGTCGGCGGACTCTCGCCCTTCGGCCACGAGGTCGTACGGGAGATGAACCGGGCCGGCATGCTCGTCGACCTCTCGCACGTGGCGGCGACCACGATGCGGGCCGCGCTCGACACCTCGGTCGCGCCGGTGATCTTCTCCCACTCGTCCTCGCGCGCGGTGTGCGACCACCCGCGCAACATCCCGGACGACGTCCTGGAGCGGCTGCCCGCGAACGGCGGCGTCGCGATGGCCACGTTCGTGCCGAAGTTCGTCCTCCAGGCCGCCGTCGACTGGACGGGCGCCGCGGACGAGAATCTGCGTGCGCACGGCTTCCACCACCTGGACACGTCGCCGGAGGCCATGAAGCTTCACCGCGCCTTCGAGGAGGCGCACCCGCGTCCGGTCGCCACCGTCTCCACGGTCGCCGACCACCTCGACCACATGCGCGAGGTCGCCGGCGTCGACCACATCGGCATCGGCGGCGACTACGACGGCACGGCGTTCCTGCCGGACGGCCTCGGCGACGTCTCGGGCTACCCGAACCTGATCGCGGAGCTCGTCGACCGCGGCTGGTCGGACCCCGACCTCGCCAAGCTGACCTGGCAGAACGCGGTACGGGTCCTCGGCGCCGCGGAGGACGTGGCCCGCGACGAGCAGGCCCGCCGCGGCCCGTCGAACGCGACACTGGCGCAGCTCGACGGCTGAACGGCCTGGCTCAACGGCCCTGGCCCGACGGCTGAACGCCCTGTCCCCAACCTCCGGAGTTCTTCCGCTCCGGAGGTCTGGGCGGTCCGGTGTCGCCCGAACGCGCCGCCCACCAGGTGGCTGTGGGCCATACGGAAGGACCCTAGGCGGCGGGGCGGCCCATCGCCCGGTACGCCCAGCCCGCCTCGCGCCACAGCTCCGGGTCCAGCGCGTTGCGCCCGTCGAGGATCAGCCGCGTGCCGGCCAGCGCGCCGAGCGCCGCCGGGTCGAGCTCGCGGAACTCGCGCCACTCCGTCAGATGCAGCACCACGTCCGCGCCCCGCACGGCCGCGTCGGCGGACTCCGCGTAGCCGAGCGTGGGGAACAGACGCCGCGCGTTGTCCATGCCCTTCGGGTCGTAGACCGTGACCTGGCCGCCCTGGAGGTGGATCTGCCCGGCGACGTTGAGCGCCGGTGAGTCGCGTACGTCGTCGGAGTCCGGCTTGAACGTGGCGCCGAGCACCGCGACCCGCTTGCCCAGGAACGAGCCCCCGCCGAGCGCCTCACGGGCCATCTCGACCATCTGGCCGCGGCGCCGCATGTTGATGGAGTCGATCTCGCGCAGGAACGTCAGCGCCTGGTCGGCGCCCAGCTCACCGGCGCGCGCCATGAACGCCCGGATGTCCTTGGGCAGACAGCCGCCGCCGAAGCCGATCCCGGCCCGCAGGAACTTGGACCCGATCCGCTCGTCGTAGCCGATCGCCTCCGCGAGCTTCACGACGTCACCGCCCGCGGCCTCGCAGACCTCGGCCATCGCGTTGATGAAGGAGATCTTCGTCGCGAGGAACGAGTTGGCGGCCGTCTTGACCAGCTCGGCCGTCGGGAAGTCCGTCACCACGAACGGCGAGCCCTGCCCGACCGGCGTCGCGTACACCTCGCGCAGGGTCTTCTCTGCGCGGTCGCTGCGCACACCGACGACGATCCGGTCCGGGTGCAGCGTGTCCTGGACGGCGAAGCCCTCACGCAGGAACTCCGGGTTCCAGGCGAGCTCGACGTCGCCGCCCGCGGGCGCCAGTTCCAGGATGCGGGCCGCGAGGCGTTCGGCGCTGCCGACGGGCACGGTCGACTTGCCGACGACGAGCGCCGGCTTGCTCAGATGCCGGGCCAGTGACTCCACCGCGGCGTCGACGTAGCTCATGTCGCAGGCGTACTCGCCGTGCTTCTGCGGGGTGTTCACGCACACGAAGTGGACGTCACCGAACTCGGCGACCTCGGCCCAGTCCATGGTGAAGCGCAGCCGCCCGGTCGATCCCTCGATCCCGGCGACGTGCTTGCGCAGCAGTTCCTCGAGACCGGGCTCGTACATGGGGACCTCGCCCCGCGTGAGCATCTCGATCTTCTCGGGCACGACATCGAGCCCCAGCACCTCGAAGCCGAGTTCGGCCATGGCGGCGGCGTGCGTGGCGCCGAGGTAGCCGGTGCCGATCACGGTGATCTTCAAGGGCATGAGAGCTCCAGAGGTGTACGGCTGCAGTGCGGCCCCGAGCATAGTCGGGCGTGACGCGGGCCCTCGCAGGGCACGTTTCCGCTGTCGCGTAGCTCACGTATCCCTCTGGTGGGCAGAGGCATAAAATTTGGGTTACTTAACGGTAATTAGCGTCCTTGGAGCGTGAGACACCTTGGCAGGTTCGCCCGAATTCGACCTGTACCGTCCGGCCGAAGAGCACGACATGCTCCGCGAGTCCGTGCGGGCCCTGTGCGAGGCCAAGATCGCGCCGTTCGCCGCGGCGGTGGACGAGGAGGCGCGTTTCCCGCAGGAGGCCCTCGACGCCCTCGTCGCGAACGACCTCCAGGCAGTGCACGTACCGGAGTCCTACGGCGGCGCCGGAGCCGACGCCCTCGCGACCGTCATCGTGATCGAGGAAGTGGCCCGCGTCTGCGCGAGCTCCTCCCTCATACCGGCCGTGAACAAGCTGGGCTCGCTGCCCGTCATCCTCTCCGGCTCCGAGGAGCTGAAGAAGAAGTACATGACGCCGCTCGCCAAGGGCGAGGGCATGTTCTCGTACTGCCTCTCCGAGCCGGACGCGGGCTCGGACGCCGCGGGCATGAAGACGCGCGCGGTCCGCGACGGCGACTTCTGGGTGCTCAACGGCGTGAAGCGCTGGATCACCAACGCCGGCGAGTCCGAGTACTACACGGTGATGGCCGTCACCGACCCGGCCAAGCGCTCGAAGGGCATCTCCGCCTTCGTCGTCGAGAAGTCCGACGAGGGCGTCTCCTTCGGCGCCCCGGAGAAGAAGCTCGGCATCAAGGGCTCCCCGACGCGCGAGGTCTACCTCGACAACGTTCGCATCCCCGCCGACCGCATGATCGGCGAGGAGGGCACCGGCTTCGCCACGGCGATGAAGACCCTGGACCACACCCGCGTCACCATCGCGGCCCAGGCCCTCGGCATAGCCCA
The DNA here is from genome assembly GCF_055760475.1 of Streptomyces sp. DS1-CR2. Classification (NCBI taxonomy): domain Bacteria; kingdom Bacillati; phylum Actinomycetota; class Actinomycetes; order Kitasatosporales; family Streptomycetaceae; genus Streptomyces; species Streptomyces sp. DS1-CR2. The sequence continues at coordinate 3,822,131 of NZ_CM147085.1, read as the reverse complement.
GGGCGCCCTCGACTACGCCAAGGGCTACGTCAAGGAGCGCAAGCAGTTCGGCAAGCCGATCGCCGACTTCCAGGGCATCCAGTTCATGCTCGCCGACATGGCGATGAAGATCGAGGCGGCCCGCGCGCTGACGTACCAGGCCGCGGCCAAGTCGGAGCGCGTCGCCGCCGGAGGTGGAGAGGGGGACCTCACCTTCCAGGGCGCCGCGGCCAAGTGCTTCGCCTCGGACGTCGCCATGGAGGTCACCACGGACGCCGTCCAGCTCCTCGGCGGCTACGGCTACACCCGCGACTACCCGGTCGAGCGCATGATGCGCGACGCGAAGATCACGCAGATTTATGAAGGCACGAATCAGGTCCAGCGGATCGTGATGGCCAGGAACCTGCCGTAACAAGGGTTCCGCAGACACCGCGGCCCCCGGCGTGATGCCGGGGGCCGTTCGTGTCTGCACTCCGGTGGGGCCGGTCAGGGCAGGATCTCGATGTACCCGTCGGTTCCGTGCACGCGGATCCGCTGCCCGTCGCGGATCAGCCGGGTGGCCTGCTCCACACCCACGACGGCCGGCAGGCCGTACTCCCGGGCGATCACCGCGCCGTGGGTCATCAGGCCGCCCACCTCCGTCACCAGGCCCGCGATTCCGACGAACAGCGGCGACCAGCTGGGGTCCGTGAAGGCCGTGACCAGGATGTCGCCCGCTTCGAGATCGGCCTGCGCCATGTCGAGGATGACGCGGGCCCGTCCCTCGACGGTCCCGGCGGAGACCGGTACGCCGATCAGGGCGCCGTCCGGCACATCGTCGCGCCGGTACGCCCCGGTGACGGCCTCACCGTCCGAGGTGAGCACCCGGGGCGGGGTGAGCGCGTGGTACGAACGGAACGCGTCCTTGCGCTCCTCGATGAGCCGGTCATCCACCTGGTTCGAGCGCACGACGTCGTGGAGTTCCTGGAACGTGAGGTAGAAGATGTCCTCCTTCTCACGAAGCACGCCCGCCCGCACGAGGCGCCCGGCCTCCTCCAGCAGGGCCTGCTTGTAGACGAAGTAGCGGCTGATGATGCCGTACTTCGGGTACTCCCGGTACCCGATGAAGGTTCTGACCCGGTCGATCATCCGCTTGGTCTCGTCGGCCTTGCGGTCCCCGTCCGGCAGGGCCCGCAGGCGGGACAGCACGTCCTGTTCCTTCTGCTGCGCCTTCTGCCGCCCCTGCTCGAAGCGCCGCTCGGCGAGGCCCGGCCCGAAGTTCCTGACGTTGTCGAGGATCACGGGCACGAGCGTGGTGGGGCGCTCGCGCCAACGGGGCCTCGTGATGTCGATCTCGCCGACGCAGCGCATGCCGTACCGGTCGAGATAGGCCTCGATGGCGTCGCGCGCTTCGGTCCCGCCCGCGACGTTCGCCAGCTCGTCCAGGAAGGCTGTGTCCCCGGCGTACTCGGCGTTCTCGACGCCCTGCAGGAACGCCACCACCTCCGGCCGCGGGCGGATCACGTCCGCGACGTCGAGCAGCGCAAGGCCCATCTCCGACGTGATGTTGTCGGGGGCGGACAGGGTCAGCGTGTCAGCCGCGTTGTTCTCGCCCAGCCACTCCTGCAGCTTGTCGTTGAGCCACCAGGTGGCCTCCATCCCCGCCATGATCGCCTGAATGCTCAGCGGATCGCTGAGGACCCGCTTGTGCTCCTCGAAGGCCTCCAGCAGGAAGTCGAACAGCGCCGGTCCGGTCTTCGTCCGGACGTCGCGCTCCAGGGCGGCGATGGACACCTGGCTGCGCTCGATCAGCTTGGTGACGACGGCCGGATCGGTCTCGACCGGGGCGGGCGCACCGCCGGCCGGTGGCCCGCCGGGGCCCGCGTCCGGGAGCGACGGGACGAAACCGTCGCGGTCGAGGACGGTCTCCAGAGCGTTCCTGATCAGCGGATCGCCCTTCCCCATGGCGTCCAGGAGGCCGGCGCGGCTCGCGGGCGAGGCCAGGCGCCGGGTGACGTCGACGAACAGCCTCCCGCCGGCCTCGTGCATCGGCACCATGGCCGTCAGCTGCCACATGGAGAACCCCAGGGGCCTCATGGGGTCGGTCATCATCTGGCCGTGACCGACGGAGACGTAGACGTGATTCTCCTGGTCGCCGGTCTCGGGGACGGGGAACAGCGTCGTGATCGGCCGGCTCTGAACGATCTGGAAGTCATCGTCGACCAGGCACCATTCGATGTCCTGCGGGCGGCCGAAGTGCGCTTCGATCCGCCGCCCGAGCCGCACGAGCCGCACGGCCTGAGCGTCCGTCAGCGCCGGCTGCTCCTGCCGCTGCGAGTCGACCGCCACTTCCTGCGTACCGCCGGCCGGCAGGGCGTGAACCGCACGCTGTTTGGCGGCGATCGCCTTGGCGACGACTTCGCCGTCCCGCACTTTGAAGACGTCCGGGTTCACCAGGCCGGAGACCAGGGCCTCGCCGAGGCCGAATCCGGCGTCCACGGTGGCGACCTTCCGGTTGCCCGTGACGGGGTCGGCCGTGAACAGGATGCCGGCCGCGTGCGGGAAGACCATCTGCTGCACGACCACGGCCATGTGGACCGTACGGTGGTCGATGCCGTTGCGCCGGCGGTAGGTCACGGCCCGCTCGGTGAACAGCGAGGCCCAGCACCGGCTGACGTGCTGGAGGATCGCTGCCGGCCCGATGACGTTCAAGTACGTGTCCTGCTGGCCGGCGAAGGAGGCCGTGGGCAGGTCCTCCGCCGTCGCGCTGGAGCGGACGGCGTAGGCGGTCTGCTCGCCGGGCTCGCCTTGCCGGCCGAGCGCGCGGGTGATCGCCGCCGCGAGATCGTCGGGGACGGCGATCCCCTCGATGGTCCGGCGGATCTCCGCGCTGAGCGTGCGGATCGCCTCCCGCTCGTCCCCCTCTTCATCAAAGGGAGTCAGGCGCGACAACCGATCGAGCTGCTCGTCGATCGACGCTTCCGCCATGATCCGCCGGAAGGCGTCCGTCGTCACGCAGAAGCCGGCCGGCACGCGGACGCCTTCGATCCGCGACAGCCCGCCCAGGTGCGCGCCCTTGCCACCGACGACCGCGACCTGCGTCTCGCCGACCTCTTGAAGATCCAGCACGTACTGCTCACTCATCGCGTCACCTCCGAGGCAGCCGTGCTCCGTTGTACTGCGGTGGCCGATCGAATCACCGGCGCCTCTCCCACTCCGTCGGACCTCTTGCCGAGCACCCCCGCACTTTCGCGCCGGGCACCCGCAACTGCAGGCCGCCGATTGTGCGCCACGACCTGGGCCTTGCGGCAAGTCCCCCACCGCGCTATAAGTTGAAAGAGGCAAGGAGAGGACTCTCCTTGCCTTTGTTTTTTGCCGTCCGACGGCAGACGGGGCAGCCGGCCCGAGTCGGAGGTCCGACCCGTCCAACTGCCCCGTTTCTTACGTCAGTTGCCCGACACCGTCACCGGCGCGTCGTCCTTCAGTTCGCCCACCAGCTGCTTGACCTTGGTCTTGTCCCAGACGAGGTTGCCGCCGACGGAGCCGGAGACCGGCATGTTCATCGACTTGCCGTCGCCGCCGGTGACGCCCTTCATGGCGAAGAACATCGAGCCCAGGTCCCACAGGCTCATGTCCTTGTCGACGACGAGCGAGTCGAGGCCCGCCCCCATCGTCGGGTAGAGCTTGAACGGGTTCAGGACCGTCGACGGGGTGGCCACCTGGTGGGCCAGGGCCGACAGGAACGCCTGCTGGTTCTTGGTGCGCTGGAGGTCGCTCGCCGCGAACGCGTGGCGCGTACGGACGAAGGCGAGGGCCTGCTGGCCGTTCAGCGTCTGCTTGCCCTTCTGGAAGTCGGCCCCGGACCACTTGTCCTTGAAGCCCTCCTTCAGGTTCATCTCGACGCCGCCGACCGCGTCCACGATCTTCGCGAAGCCGCCGAAGCCGATCTCCGCGTAGTGGTCGATGTGCAGCCCGGTGTTGAACTCGACGGTCCGCACGAGCAGTTCGGGACCGTCCTCCGCGTACGCGGCGTTGAGCTTCACCTGGCGGCCCTGGTTCGGATAGAACTTGCCGGAGTCCGAGCCCTTGAAGGACGGGACCGTGACGTTCGAGTCACGCGGCAGGGAGATCATCGTGCTGCCGTTGTCGCCGGTGTGCAGGATCATCATCGTGTCTGTGCGCTTGCCCTCGGCGGACCCGGTGTGCAGCTTCTTCTTCTCCTCGTCGGACATTCCGGCCCGGCTGTCCGTGCCGACGATGAGGTAGTTGGTGCCCTTGCCGGTCTCGGGCCGTTCTATGACCTTGGAGAGGTCGACGTCGCGGTTGAGCTTGGAGTCGGCCCAGAAGTACGTGCCTATGCTCACACCGAGGAACACGACGACGAGGGTGAGGACGGCCCGCTTGATGCGCCGGCGCCAGTTCGGCCGCGGCCGCGGGGGCGCGTAACCGTCGGCCGGGTCGTTGTCGTTCGGTACGTAGCCGCTGCCGCCGCGGCGCCCGCCGCCACCGCCGTAGACCTGGCCGGTGTTGTAGCCGCTGTCGTACTGGTCCCCGTAGCCCTCGCCGTACGAGGGCTGCGCCGGCACCGTCGGCCGGGGCGGCGCGGAGCGGCGGGAGCCGCCGCCCTGTCCACGCTGCACGTGCGGCATCGCGCGGGCGCCCTCGGGGCGCGCGCTGGCACTGCCGCGACCGTATCCGCGGTCGCCGCCGCCCTGACTGTCGCCCCAACCCTCTGGCCAATCATTCATGGCCACAGTGTGCCGTCCCGTGCTGTGTGCCCCACAAGGGTGGGTGGGGAATCGGACCCGGGCTGTTGCAGAGCTGACACAAAGCAACCCGTGTCCTGCCCGGCATAAGGTGGAGGCCATGACAGACCAGGCCCGCGGCACGGAATCCGAAATTCCGGGTAAGCCGACCTCAGCTTCCCGTACGACGTTGTCGCACATCATGACCCATAACGACACCAACCTGCTCGGAACGGTACATGGTGGCGTGATCATGAAACTGGTCGACGACGCGGCGGGCGCCGTGGCAGGCCGGCACTCCGGCGGACCCGCCGTCACCGCCTCCATGGACGAGATGGCCTTCCTGGAGCCGGTGCGCGTGGGCGACCTGGTCCATGTGAAGGCTCAGGTCAACTGGACGGGCCGGACCTCCATGGAGGTCGGGGTCCGGGTCCTCGCCGAGCGCTGGAACGAGTCGACGCCGGCGCAGCAGGTCGGCTCCGCCTACCTCGTGTTCGCCGCGGTCGACGGCGACGGCAAGCCGCGCTCGGTGCCCCCGGTCCTGCCGGAGAGCGAGCGCGACAAGCGGCGCTGCCAGGAGGCCCAGATCCGCCGCCAGCACCGGCTCGCGCGCCGCCGGGCGATCATGGAACTGCGGCAGCAGCGCTCGGCCGACGGCATCGAGGACTGAGCCCTTGCGGAGGCGGACCGGCGTCAGCCGCACACCACCTGGTCCCCGGTGACCGCCCCGAACTCGCCCTGGTGCGAGTCCTCGGCCCGCACCGCGCGCACGGCCTTGAAGTCCGGGCCGGCCAGCACCTTCAGTACCGCACCCTGTCCCTTCACCGCCTGCAGCTGCGCACCCGGCAACGCCGTCGCCAGCGCCTTCGCCGACTGGTCCCAGCGCGGGTCGTAGCGGATCACCGTGTGCTGGGCGGTGCGCTGCGCCGCGTTCATCGGCGTTCCGCTCGTGCGGAACCCCGTCCCCCGCAGCCCCGCGTCCATCTTCTTGCCGAGCCCCGGCGTCATCGTGCCGTTCTCGACCTGGACGCGGATCTGCTGCGGGGCGACGCCGACGATCGTCCCCTTCTTCTTCCTGTGGTGCACGGCGAGCGGCTTGTCCTCGCGCAGCGCCTTGAACAGCTTCGTGGACTTCGCGGGGTCCCACTTCACCGTCGAGCCGATGCCCTTGACCGGGAAGCTGGCTTCGCTGATCGGCACGGTCGTGAACTCCGACGACGACGGCGAGAACCCCCGCATCGCCTGCCCGAGCCCGACCATCTGGTCCGTGCCGAACCCCTTGTCCGCGCGCACGGAGCTGAGCAGCGTGCGGGCCACGTCGCGGAACTTCACCGGGTTCAGGAGCACCCCGGACGACGTGGTCTTCGCGATGAGCGCGGCGAGGAAGCGCTGCTGGCGCTGCATCCGGCCCAGGTCGCCCGCCCCGTCGGTGTGCCGGGCGCGCACGTACTGGAGGGCCTGGCCGCCGTCGAGCGTGTGCGTGCCGACGGCCATGTCGAGCCCGGTGTACGAGTCCTTGAGCGGATGCGCCGTGCAGATCTCGACGCCGCCGAGCACGTCCACCGTCTTCATGAAGCTGGTGAAGTCGACCTCCATATAGTGGTCGATCTTCACGCCGGTCATGTGCTCGACGGTGCGCACGGTCAGATGGGGCCCGCCCTCCGCGTACGCCGCGTTGATCTTCACCGGGTGCTGTTGGTGCTGCTTGCCCGTCGTCCGGTCGGTGTGCGAGGGGATCTCGGCGTACGAGTCCCGGGGCAGGCTGACGATGCTTGCGCGGTGCTTGTCGGCGGAGAGGTGCACGATCATGATCGTGTCCGTGCAGTGACAGGGCGCGCCGCCCAGCCGGTACTTCTTCTTCTCCGCCGGGGTGATCTTGTCGCGGCCGTCGGTGCCGACGAGCAGCACATTCATCCCGTGACCGCCGGAGGGACGGTTCTTCATGTCCTTGAAGGGGTCGATGCGGTTGATGTCCGTGTCGAGCCCGGTGACGACCGCGTGGCCGATCCCGGCGGCCGCGAGCACCGTGACCGAGACCGTCGTCGCCACCCGCATGGCCCACCGCGGCTTCCTCCTCCGTACGGGGGCGGGCACGGGGGGACGAGGGCGCTCCTGCCGTGGGGGACGCGGCGGGCGTGCGGGGGAGCGGGTCGGCGGAGTGGGCACGTGGGGACACCTCCGAGAAGGTGGGCGTGGGATCGCGAGCACCGTAGGCGCATACGATCTCCTGCCCGCGGCAGTGACCACGGCGGCGCGCGCCTGTGTCCCCCATTAGCGGTAACGTGACGCCTGATGAACGCGAATTCCGACAAGCAGCTTCCGCCCGTATCGGTGATCATGCCCGTCCTCAACGAGGAGCGGCACCTGCGCGGAGCCGTCGAGGCGATCCTGGCGCAGGAGTACGACGGCGAGATGGAGGTCGTGGTCGCGCTCGGCCCGTCCTCGGACCGCACGGACGAGATCGCCGCGGAACTCGTCCGCGAGGACCCCAGGGTCCACACCGTGGCGAACCCCACGGGCCGTACGCCCGCGGCGCTGAACGCCGCGATCGAGGCGTCCCGCCACCCCATCGTGGTGCGCGTCGACGGGCACGGCATGCTCTCGCCGAACTACATCGCGACGGCCGTGCGCCTCCTTGAGGAGACCGGCGCGCAGAACGTCGGCGGCATCATGCACGCCGAGGGCGAGAACGACTGGGAGCACGCGGTCGCCGCCGCCATGACGTCGAAGATCGGCGTCGGGAACGCGGCCTTCCACACGGGCGGCGAGGCCCAGCAGGCCGAGACCGTGTTCCTGGGTGTCTTCCGGCGCGAGGCGCTCGAACAGCAGGGCGGCTACAACGTGGAGTTCATCCGCGCCCAGGACTGGGAGCTGAACTTCCGCATCCGCGAGGCCGGCGGCCTGATCTGGTTCTCGCCCGAGCTGAAGGTCTCGTACCGGCCGCGGCCCAGCGTGAAGGCGCTCGCCAAGCAGTACAAGGACTACGGCCGCTGGCGCCATGTCGTCGCCCGCTACCACGAGGGCTCGATCAACCTGCGCTACCTCGCGCCGCCGGCCGCCGTGTGCGCGATCGCCGCGGGTGTCGTCGTGGGCGCGCTCGTGACGCCGTGGGGCTTCGTGATCCCGGGCGGCTACCTGGCGGCCATCACGGCCGGTTCGGTGCCGGCCGGCAAGGGGCTGCCGCTGAAGGCGCGCCTGCAGATCCCGGTCGCGCTCGCCACGATGCACATGTCGTGGGGCTGGGGCTTCCTGACCAGCCCGCGCTCCCTCGCGAAGAAGGTCATCGCGTCGCGCCGCCCCGCGGTACTCAGCGAGGCGTGAGCCCTACGTCTGCTTTCTCCGGGGCCGAGCCGCTCGGCCCCGGAGCTCTGGCCTGTGTCACCAGGTGAAGTTCTTGTCCACCTTCATGCAGGCCTTCGTGTCCGACCCGTTGAGCGCGAGCGCGGTGTCCGGGGTGGTGTCGTCGTCCTTCGAGGACTTCGGGTAGGTGTTCCCCTCCCGCCAGTCGTCGCCCACGACGAGCGTCACCCCTGAGACGTCGGTCGACTGCTTCACCGAACTCAGCGGAATACCAAGGGACTTGGCGACCCGCTGAGCATCGCCCTCCAGGTCGACGCTCGGGAAGCGGATGACCGTCTTCTCCTCGCTCAGCGACACCGACTGGTCGGCGGACGCCTTCGTGAAGCCCTTCGTGGCCAGCATCTGGGACACCGTGCCCGCCCGGCCCGACGCCGCGGGCAGCTGCGCCGTCCGCGTGCCGTTCTGCACCTGCACCGCGATCTCGCCGTCGGGCGCCGCCGGGTCGTCCGACTCCTCGGGCGGCGCCTTCTTCTTGTCCTTGCCGTCCAGGGCCACATCCTCGCGGACAAGCCGGAACAGCTTGTCCGCGTCGCCCGGCTTCGGGGCCACGCGCGCGCCCACGTACACGAACGGCATCGTCGTCATCGTGATCCGGTCCGGCTCGGGCTTCTTCAGCTCGTTGCTGACGTCGTAGAGCTTCTTGACCGTGTCGAGGCCCTCGTCGACGTGGAGCGCCTTCGTGGCCTCCTCGGCGAGGCCGCGCAGCTTGCCCGGGTTGGTGATGGTCGCGTTCTCGCGCATCTGGCGCACCATCGAGTTCATGTACATGTGCTGCGCCTTGGTACGGGCGATGTCGCTGCCGTCCTCGAAGCCGTAGCGCGTACGCAGCCACTGCAGGGCCTGCTCGCCCATGACCGGGTGCGTGCCCTTCGCCAGCTTCAGGCCCGAGCCGTGGCCCTGGCTGTCCTTGGAGTAGATGTTGGCGTCCACACACACCGGTACGCCGCCGATGGCGTCCGCCATGGAGACCACGCCCGCGAAGTCGACCATCATGAAGTGGTCGATGTGGATGCCGGTCAGCAGTTCCCAGGTGGCCACCGTGCAGCCGGGGCCGCCGCGGCCGAGCGAATCGTTCGTCATCTGCCGCCCCACCGTGGCCGGGTACTCCTTGCCCGTCTCCGGGTCGGTGCACTTCGGCAGCTTGAGCAGGGTGTCGCGCGGCATGCTCACCACCGACATGTTGCTGCGGTCCGCGGAGAGGTGGACCAGCATCTGTACGTCCGCGCGGGGTACGCCGCCGAACGTGTCCCTGGCGCCGCCGAGCTTCTGGTTCGCCTTGGAGTCCCGGGCGTCCGAGCCGATCAGCAGGATGTTCAGCGGGGTCTGGCCCGCCGCGTTCGGCGTCGGCTTCGCCGCCTGGTGCTCGCCGATGTTGAGCTTGTCCGTCTTGATGTTGCTGTTGAGGTGCTCGTACCAGAGATAGCCCGCTCCCGCGGCGCCGAGTATCAGTACGGCGAGAGTGATCGAGAACCAGCGCAGTATTCGGTGTTTGCGGCGCCGCGGGCGCGCGCCGGCGCGCCGGTGCCCGCGCGGCCTGCCGCCGTCACCCTGTCCCTGGCCCGTGTCCTGGCCCTGTCCGCGCTCCGGCTCCCCGGCCTCGCGCGGCGGGCCGACCCTGCCGGGGCCGACCGCGCTGCCCTGCTGACGGACCCCTGCTCGCGGCCCGTCGCCGCGCACACTGCTCTGCCTCATGCCCCACCCCTCCCGCCCCCGGCCTACACGTCGGCCGCCCCGATCCTGTCTGTTAGACAGCCAAGGGGCGGCCGAGGTTGGTCACTTGGCGCACACAGTCTTGTCCGCTGTCGCCTTCTGGATGTCCGCCGGCGCCTTCGCCGGGGCGGCGATGGGTGTCCCGGCCTCCTTGAAGTCGGCTCCGAGGGTCAGGATCATCGCCGGCAGACCCTGGTCGTTCTTCTCGCTCTTGCCGGGCTTCATGGCGGATGAGGGCAGCCCCATGATGTCGGCGAGCTTGCGGGCCTGGTCGGCCTGGTCCGGCGCGTACTCGAGCGTCGTCTTCGACAGCTTCTTCGGCGCGTTGCCCAGCTGGCTCGACTTGAGGACGCCCTCGTTGTTCTGCAGCCACGTCAGCGTCGTCTGCGCGGCGCCGACGGTCTCGCTGCCGTTGTAGACGTCGACCCGGACCTCGGAGGCGTCGGCGCGGGAGCCCTTGAGCAGCGCGTCCTGCTTCGACTTGGCGGCCTTCTTGTCCTTCGCCACCTCGGTCAGGGAGACGTCGTCCTGGATCATCGCGAACAGCGGGTCCGCCTTGGCCGGGTTGACGACGACCGTCGCGTGGACCTTCTCGGCGGGGTTGTCTATCACGGGCAGCGTGGTGAAGGTGATGTTCTTCGGCGGCACCTTCTTCAGTTCAAGGGCCACGTTCTTGAGCTCGGAGAGGCTTCCTATGCCGGTGTCCACGGACAGCGCCTTGGTCGCCGCCTCGGCCAGGCCAGTGAGCTTGCTCGGGCTGGTGAGCGTGTCGCCGGAGCTCATCTTGCGCATCAGCGATCCGAGGAACTGCTGCTGCTGCTGGATGCGGTCCAGGTCGCCCTGGTTGCCGAAGCTGTGCCGGGTGCGTACGAACGCGAGGGCCTGTTCGCCCTGCACGGTGTGCTTGCCCTTGGAGAGCTTCAGATGCGAGTCGGGGTCGTCGACGTCCTTGGCGAGACAGATGTCCACACCGCCGACCGCCGTCGTCAGCGTCTTGACGGCGTTGAAGTCGGCCATCATGAAGTGATCGGGCTGAACTCCCGTTATGGCCTTGACCGTTGCCATCGTGCAGCCCGCGTCCCGGCCGCTCTGGCCGAGGCTGGTGTTGAAGCGGATGTCGGGCGTTCCGGGGATCGTCTTCTCCACCCCGTCCTCCCTCACCTTGCAGTCCGGGATGTCGGTGATGAGGTCGCGCGGGATGCTCAACGCCGTCGCGTTCGAACGGTCCTTGGCCACGTGCAGCAGGATGTTGGTGTCCGCGTGGCCGACGCTGTTCTTGTCGCCGTAGCCCGCGTTGCCCTTGCCGGTGCGCTTGTCCGTGCCGATCAGCAGGATGTTGAACGCCTCGTCCTTGCTGAAGCCGTTCTTCGCGCCGACGACGTCCTGCTTGTCGATGTTGCCGTCGAGGTGGCGCAGATAGAGATACGCCCCGCCCGCGCCGGCCACCAGGACGAAGGCCATGACGCCGCCCGTCCACAGGAGCGCCTTCTTGCCCTTGGACTTCTTCTTGCTCTTGGACCGGCGCCTGCCGGCCGGCTCCGGCTGCGGGGCCCGCCGCCTGCGCTGGCCGGGCACTTCGCGGCTGTCCTGTTCCTCTCGGGACCTGCCGTTCTGCCGGGTCTGCCCGGCCTGTCCCCGTTGCCCGGTGGGGCGTTGGGGAGACCTGCGCGGTCCGGGTACGGCCGATTGCCCAGAGGAAGGGTTCAGTCGCAGTTCGTAATCGCCGGTGTTCGGGTTGAGTACCCACTGGTCTGCGGGGTCGATGTTGTCCGCCCGCCCACGGCCTTGCGCGTCCACGGTTGTCTGCATCCTCCGTCGGGGCCACGCGGCGCCTTGTCCCCCTCAAGAAGGCGCTCGGTCAGTCGGTAAGCAGTGCGCGACCGTCGTTGGCCGGGTGCACCGGATCGCTCACACTATCCGCCCAGTTCAGCGTCAAGCGAGGGCGGTGACAAATTGCACTTCCCTACAACTGGGCAATCCGTCCGATTTCTTTGGACGTGACGCGAACCCCTTGGGTATCGCTTTACCCGCAGGCATCCTGAGCGGCTGTGTTGCCGCGGAACGTGGGGGCCGGCGTGGGCGATGAATCGGGTGATGAACCGGATGAACCGGATGAACCGGACGACCCGGGCGACATGAACGAGCCGCCGGGCTTCTGGGCGCTTTGGCCGACGCCGCCCTTGCCGTCGTCGAATCCGTCGTGCTCGTACGCCCTGTTGTCCGTGCCCGTGGTGTCCGTGGCCGAGCTGTCCGTGCCGGAGCCGTCGGAGGGACTCCGGGTGGTGCTCTCCTGTGGTGTCTTCTTGGCGACCACCACGGGGGTGTCGGTGCGCAGTCGCGTGAAGAGCTGCTCTGCGGCGGGCTGGACGAGCTGGTCACGGTTGGCGTTGTGGACGTAACTGCGCCGCGGCACCGTCAGGAATTGGACGCGTTCGGTCGGAATGTCCCGGATGCCGCGTACGAGGTTGTAGAGGCCGCGCAGACTGGCGAGCCCGGGGTCCGTGGTGAGGGACGAGGTGGCCGCGTCGAGCACGGGGTACAGCTTCGTCGGGTTGAGCAGCACCTGGTTGCTCTGCACCTTGTTCACCAGGGCACCGAGGAACCGCTGCTGGCGGTCCATCCGGTCGGTGTCGCTGCCGTTGCCGAGGCTCTTGCGGGCCCGCACGAAGCCGAGCGCCTGCTCGCCGTTGAGGGTCTGCTTTCCCGCGGGCAGCTTGAGGCGCGCGGCGCGGTCGTTCATGGGCTCCTTGAGACACACCTCGACGCCGTCGACGGCGTCGACCATGTCCTTGAACCCGCTGAAGTCGACGACCATGTGGTGGGTGATGCGGATGCCGGTGAGCTTCTCGACCGTACGGATCGTGCAGGCCGAACCGCCTTGCTCGAAGGCGTAGTTGAACATCGAGAACATGGAGCCGGTGCGGGTGCCCCCGTGCGCGCGGCAGCTCGGTACGTCGACCATCAGGTCGCGGGGCAGCGAGACCGCGATGGCGCTTTTGTGGTCGGCGGATATGTGCAGCAGGATCGTCGTGTCCGAGCGCTGGGTGCCCGAGTCACGGCCGTACTTGCGGTTGTCGGCGCCGGACCGTGAGTCGGAACCGATCAGCAGGATGTTCTGCGCGCCGGCCACGAGCGAGGTGGGCCGCTCCTTCTCGTAGCGGGCGAGCTCGGCGGCCGCGTCGGTGTCCTCGGTGATGTTCCCCTGGAGCTTCTCGTAGACCGCCCAGCCGGCGCCGCCCGCGGCGAGCACCGCCACGCCGGCGCCGATCGCCGTGTACCGCAGCCAGCGCTTGTGCCGCCGGGCCGTGCCCGCCCCCGTGGGGGACGAGCCCGCGCCCGGCCCGTGCATGACCGGCCCCGCCGCGTCGTCGTCGCCGGGGTGCCGCGGTTCCGGGGGCGTGCCTGCGGAATCGGTCACGTGAGTCCACCCCTCATGGCGGCGACGGTGCGCAGGTGCGCCCCTTCGACCATCGCCCGGCGCGGCGCCCGGGGCCCGGCGGCCCGGGGGTGGACAGGGCCGAACGGGTGACGCCGGCCCGGGTGTCTCAGCGTGCGGTCGCCGAGACCCGCTCGTTCTCCACCCGCTTGGCCAGGGACTCCTCGTCCAGGCCGTCGAGGTGGCGGCACAGGACGACGGAACCGCCGGTGGCGAGCGGCGCGTAAAGACCGGCGCTCAGACCGCGCCAGGTGTCGTACGGGAGTCCGGACAGCAGGCGCGAGCCGGGGCCCGTCAGGCCGAGGTCCGTGGCGTCGGCCCGCGCCTTCTCGACGACCTCGGCGCCGGTGAGCTCGGCCCCCGCGACGACGAGCGCGGGCTCCTCCGGGTCCACGGGTGCGAACGGGGCGAAGCGGTCACCCTGCCCCGGCACCTCGACCGCGTAGTCGACGAAGCCCTCCGGCGGCTGCGGGAAGCGGCCGCCGAGGGGACGCAGCGCGAGCGCCACCCGTTCCCCGGAGCAGGCGCGCGCCGTGTCCAGGGAGTCGGGGCCGCTGACGACGATGTCGGCGGCGGCCGGGTCACCGCCGACATCGGCGACGACTCCTACGGACGCGCACGCGAGCAGCCAGACGGCGCTCTGCCAGTGCGCGGGCAGCAGCAGCGCGAGCCGGTCGCCGGGCTGTGCGGCGAGGTCGCCCTGGAGGAGATTGGCGGTCTTGGCCACCCAGTTGGCGAAGGTGGCCACGGACAGTTCGACGCGTTCGCCCGTGGCGTCGTCGTAGAAAGTCACCAGTGGGCGTCCTGGATCGGCGGCGAGCGCGGATCGCAGCAGGTCGGCGGGGGTGCGGTCGGTGGCGTTCACGGGCGCAAGGGTACGCGGGGCGCGCGGCGGTGTGGGGCCGACCGGGGGAACCACGACGCCGTGTCGGCCCGATGAGCCGTCAATTCCCCTGCCCACCAATGACACTTCCCGATGGACAGATATGTACCACTATGTCCACGATCGTTGGCATGCGTGGATTCCTCACTTCCTCGATCGGCGTCGCGTCCGCGGCAGCCCTCACCCTTCCGCTCGCCCTGTCCTCCGGAGCCGGGGCAGCCACGACCCCTTCGGCCGCCAGGGCCCTGACCGCCGAAGCCGTATCCGGCAGCACCCAGTCGCTCCCCCTGACCGTCCTGCCCCGCGACCGCGGCCTGCGCGCCCCAGGCGAACAGGGCCTGACCCAGCGCGATGTGCACCCCTTCTCGCTCGTCGGCGTCGCCTGGAAAGACCCGGCCGCCGTGCTGGAGGGCAGCGTCCAGGTGCGTACGCGCGCCAGGGGCACCGCCCGCTGGTCCGGCTGGCAGGACATCGAGACGCACAATGGCGACCATGCCCCCGACCCCGGCACGGCCGAGCACGACTCGGGCCGGCTGCGCGGAGCCACCGCCCCGCTGTGGGTCGGCGCGTCCGACGGCGTCGAGGTGCGCGTGCGCCCCCAGGCGGCCCCGGCACACCTGACCGCCGGATCCTCCGCGAACTCCGCGAACTCCGCGAACTCCGCCGCGCAGGCGCCTCTGCCCAAGGGCCTGAGCCTCGAACTGGTCGACCCCGGAGAGGAGCCCCCGCCCGCCGGCGAGCCCGCGTCCGGCGATGAGCCCCCGCCCGGCGGCGCCCCCGCCGAGGTGCCCGGCTCCGGCGTGCTGACCGCCGAGTCCGCCGCCGCCTCCGCCGTCAACGCCGACCTGGCCCCCCTCGGTGCCGACGCCATCCCCGCCCTCGGCAAGAAGGAGACCGAGAGCGAGCTCATCGAGGCCCGCGGCGGCGAGGCCGACGCGAAGGTCCGCCCGTACATCGGCCCGCGCCCGCGCATTGTCACGCGCAAGGGCTGGGGTGCCGACGAGAAGCTGCGCGAGAGCAACTTCACCTACACCTCGAAGGTCAAGGTGGCCTTCGTGCACCACAGCGCCACGGGCAACAACTACAAGTGCTCGCAAGCCCCTTCAGTCATCCGCGGTATCTACCGCTACCACGTGAAGAGCCTGGGCTGGCGCGACATCGGCTACAACTTCCTCGTCGACAAGTGCGGCAACATCTACGAGGGCCGTGCCGGTGGCGTGGCGAAGCCGGTCATGGGCGCCCACACCCTCGGGTTCAACACGAACAGCATGGGAGTCGCGGTCCTCGGCACCTTCGGCTCCTCGAACGCGCCGGCCGCCGCGGTGGACGCCCTCGCCGGCCTGGCGGCCTGGAAGCTTGGCCTCTACGGGGTGAATCCGAGCGGTAAGACATATCTCACGTCAGCCGGTGGCAATCTGTACCCCAAGGGCAAGAGCGCACGACTGAACGCGATTTCGGGGCACCGGGACGGCTACTCGACCGAGTGCCCGGGGCGCCGCCTCTACGACAAGCTCGGCACCGCCCGGTCCACATCGGCCAGTCTCCAGGGCCGCTGACGCCCGGCCGTACGGCACAGTCTGCATACACTGGCCGGCCGAAAGGCAGTTCGACCGGCCCCAGCAGGAAGCAGAGACGACAGGTGACAGAAGCGATCCTCCTGGTCGGCGGCAAGGGCACCCGACTGCGACCGCTCACCGTGAACACACCCAAGCCGATGGTCCCGGCGGCGGGCGTCCCGTTCCTCACCCACCAGCTGGCCCGGGCGAGAGCGGCGGGCGTCGAGCACATCGTGCTCGCCACCTCGTACCTCGCCGAAGTCTTCGAGCCGTACTTCGGCGACGGCTCACGTCTCGGGCTGCATCTGGAGTACGTCACCGAGGAGGAGCCCCTCGGCACCGGCGGCGCGATCCGTAACGTCGCGTCGCGGCTTCACTCGGGACCCGACGATCCGGTCCTGATCTTCAACGGGGACATCCTCACCGGCCTCGACATCCGCGCCCTGGTGGACGAGCACGAGACCACCGGCGCGGACGTCTCCCTGCATCTGTCCCGGGTCGAGGACCCGCGGGCGTTCGGCCTGGTCCCCACGGACGCGACGGGCCGGGTCCAGGCGTTCCTGGAGAAGCCGCAGACGCCCGAGGAGATCGTCACCGACCAGATCAACGCGGGCGCCTACGTGTTCCGCCGCTCGGTCATCGACACGATCCCCACGGGCCGCCCCGTCTCGGTGGAACGCGAGACGTTCCCCGACCTGCTGGCGTCCGGCGCCCACCTCCAGGGCATGGTCGACTCCACGTACTGGCTGGACCTGGGCACCCCCCAGGCCTTCGTGCGCGGCTCCGCCGACCTCGTCCTCGGCCGCGCGCCGTCCCCGGCCGTCCCCGGCCGGCGCGGCGACAGCCTCACGCTGCCCACCGCCTCGGTCGCCCCCGGCGCGAAGCTCACGGACGGCACGGTCGTCTGCGAGAACGCGACGGTCGGCGAGGGCGCCCGCATCTCGGGCAGCGCGGTCCTCGCCGGCGCGACGGTCGAGGCGGGCGCGGTAGTCACCGACTCCCTGATCGGCCGCGGCGCCCACGTGGGCGCCCGCACGGTCCTGACGGGCGCGGTGATCGGCGACGGCGCGACGGTCGGCCCGGACAACGAACTCCAGTCGGGCGTACGGGTGTGGTGCGACGCCCGGATCCCGGCGGCGGCGGTGCGCTTCTCCTCGGACCAGTAAGGGCTGTCCCCTCGGACCGGTAGGGGCCGGCGAGCCCGACCCCCTACGCTGCAAGGAGCACCCCACCACCTGACGAGGACCCCTTGGCCGGCCGATACGCCCCTCGCCCCACGCGCACCACGGTGCGCGGCGGCGAGGCCGTCGCGCCCAGGGCCGTCGTGCCCCGAGCCGTCGCGCCCAGGGCCGTCGTGCCGCGCCCGGCGACCGAGGCGCACACCCGTCGCTGGCAACCGAGGAGCCCGTTCGACCTGGGCCTGACCCTGGGACCGCTGCGCCGGGGGCCCGCCGACCCCGCCTTCCGCGTCACACCGGACGGCTCGGTCTGGCGGGCCACCCGCACGCCCGAAGGCCCCGGCACCCTGCGCGTGGCCCTGCGCGGCCACGTCGCCGAAGCGCAGGCATGGGGCCCGGGCGCAACCTGGCTGCTTGCCCAACTCCCGCAACTTCTCGGTGAGTCGGACGAGCCCGAGGTGTTCGAGCCGCGCCACCGGCTTCTCGCCCACGCCCACCACTACCGGCCGGGTCTGCGCCTGCTGCGTACGGGTCTGGTCATGGAATCGCTGATCCCGTCGATCCTGGAACAGAAGATCACGACGGAGGAGGCGTACCGCGCCTGGCGGATCCTGCTGCGCACGTACGGAACCCCGGCACCCGGCCCCACCGCCGGGCTCGGCCTGCACGTCATGCCGGAGCCGCGCACCTGGTCGCTCATCCCGTCCTGGGAGTGGCACCGCGCGGGCGTGGACAACAAGCGGGCCTCGACCATCCTGCGCGCCGTGAAGGTGGCCCGCCGCCTGGAGGAGGCCGCGTCGATGACCCCGGCCGACGCCCGCGCCCGCCTCGAACTGATCCCCGGCATCGGCCCCTGGACCTCCGCCGAGACGGTCCAGCGCAGCAACGGCGCCGCCGACGCCGTGACGACCGGCGACGTCCATCTGCCGGGCATCGTCGGCTACGCGCTCGCCGGCAACCGCGACGCGGACGACGCGGAGATGCTGCGGCTCCTCGCCCCGTACGAGGAGCAGGGCCAGCGCCACCGCGCGGCCCGCCTCATCCTCCTCAGCGGCCGCACACCCCCGCGCAGACAGCCGAAGATGCGCCGCACGAACATCGCCGACTGGTAACCGGTCCGCCGGCTAGCGCACGACCACGAAGCCATCGGCATCGCGCGGCGGGCGCTCCGCAGGCGCGACGGCCGCGTGCCCCACGGCCACGGCGCCCATCGGGTCCCACTCCTGCGGAAGGCCGAGCACCTCGCGTACGACATCGCGGCAGAACATCGTCGACGACACCCACGCGGAGCCGAGCCGCTCACCGGCGAGCGCGACCAGGAAGTTCTGCACGCCCGCGCCGGTCGCGACCACGAACATCTCCCGCTCGGCCGCGTCCCGGCGCGCGTGCCCGTACGTGTGCGACCCGTCCATCACCATGCACGGCACGACCAGATACGGCGCCTGGCGCAGCACGTCACCGCGGCGCACGCGCTTGGCGACGGACTCCTCGCTCTTGCCGTCGCGCCGCAGATCCTCGATCCACGCGTCCCGCATCGCGTCGAGCAGCCGCACGCGCGACTCCTGCGACTCCAGGAGCACGAACCGCCACGGCGTCGTGTGGTGCGGGGCGGGCGCCGTCACGGCCGCGGCGACCGCGCGCCGCACGGCTCCCGGGTCGACCGGCTCGTCCGTGAAGGCCCGCACCGTACGCCGCTGGGTCACGGCCTCCCGTACGGCCTCGGACGTGCCGAGCCGGAACATGTCGTCCCGCGCCACGCGCACCAGCTCGCGCGCGCCGGTGCCCTCGCCCACCACGTGCGCGAGCCCGCGCACGACGGCGACGGGCAGCCCGGCGGCCTTGCCCTTGACCAGGTCCCCGGCGGCGGCCAGCTCGTCCGCCGTGGCGACGACCGTGGCGCTGAGGGGATTGCCGTACGCGTCCGTGCCGCCGCGCAGGTCGTCGAGGACGTGCACGCCCGCGGCGCCGATGGCGACATCGGTCAGGCCGTTGCGCCAGGGGCGGCCGAAGGTGTCCGTCACGACGACCCCGACGTCCACGCCGAGCGCGTCCCGCAGCCCGTCCCGGATCGCCGCGGCCGACGCGTCGGGGTCCTCGGGCAGCAGCAGCACCGTGCCCGCGGGCGTGTTCGACGCGTCGACGCCGGCCGCGGCCATGACCAGGCCCAGCTTGTTCTCGACGATGCGCAGGGGGCCGCGGCGCGCGACGACCCGTACGGTCTCGGCGTCTATGGCCGCCTCGCGGTCGGTGGCCTCGACGATCCGGCCCTCGGCCTTGCTGACGATCTTCGAGGTGACCAGGAGTACGTCCCCGTCGACGAGGCCGGGCTCGGCGGTGGCGATCAGCTTGGCGAGGTCGTCGCCCTCGCGGACCTCGGGGAGGCCGGGGAGCGCCCAGGCACGGAAGGAGGGAGCGGAGGGAGCGGAAGGAACGTCACTCACGCGCGGACCTCCTCCGCGAGGGTGAGCGCCTCACGCGCCATCTGCGTCGTCGCGTCCAGGTCGGACATCATCAGCGGCACCGCGCGGCAGCGGATGCCCGCCGACTCGACGCGCTCCACCGTGCCCGCATCCACCGTGTCGACGAGCCATCCGTCGAGCAGCCCCGACCCGTAGTGCTCGGCGACCGCGGCGGCCGTCGAGTCGACACCCACAGCGGCGAGGACCTTGTCGGCCATGCCGCGCACGGGCGCGTCCCCGACGATGGGCGACAGACCGACAACGGGCACACCGGCTTCGGCGATGGCCTCGCGGATGCCCGGCACGGCGAGGATGGTCCCGACGCTGACGACGGGGTTGGACGGCGGGAAGAGGATGACGTCCGCCTCGGCGATGGCCTCCAGGACACCGGGCGCGGGCTTGGCCTGCTCGGCGCCGACGGGCACCACGGCGTGCGCGTCCACAGAGGCACGCAGCTTCACCCAGTACTCCTGGAAGTGCACGGCCCTGCGCTCCCCGTCGAGGGTCACCGCCACATGCGTCTCGACGCGGTCGTCGGACATCGGGATGAGCCGCACGCCGGGCTTCCAGCGCTCGCACAGCGCCTCGGTGACCGCGCTGAGCGGATAGCCGGCGCCCAGCATCTGCGTACGGACGATGTGGGTCGCGAAGTCCCGGTCGCCGAGACCGAACCACTCGGGCCCCACCCCGTAGGCGGCCAGCTCCTCCTTGACCAGATACGTCTCGTCCGTACGTCCCCAGCCCTGCTCCTCGTTGATGCCGCCGCCGAGCGTGTACATCACCGTGTCGAGGTCCGGACAGACCTTCAGGCCGAAGAGATGGATGTCGTCCCCGGTGTTGCCGATGACCGTGATGACCGCGTCGTCCGGCGCCGCCTGCTTGAGACCGCGAAGGAACCGGGCACCACCGATGCCGCCTGCCAGAACCACAATGCGCATGTGCCCAGCATCGCAGGCGGGTACGACACTTCGTCAGGCGGTCACGGCATCCTGCGTGGCGTCGCTGACGCAGCGGGGGGCGTGCATGGGCATCTCGGTGAGCCCGGGGTAGTACACGTGGAGGCTGACTGCGGGCTCCAGCGCGTCGTTGGCGACCTCGTGGACGTAGCCGGGGGCGAAGACGCGCTGTGCGCCGGGCGCGAGGGTGCGGGCGCCGCGCTCCGAACGCTCCGTCAGCTTGCCCTGGAGGACGGTCAGTATCCCGGAGGAGCGGCCGTGGTCGTGCAGCCCGCTGCCCTGTCCGGGCACCCAGGACAGGAGCCAGACCTCGTAGCCGGGGCCCGTCTGCAGGCGGTGGTACCAGCGGCTGGCGGCGTCGTACTCGATGAGGTGTTCCCACCGGCCGCGGTCGGCTGCGATGGAGCGCGCCAGGCCGGCGAACTCGGCGACGGTGGCCGGGTGCTCGCGCGCGGGCTGGAGCAGGTGGGGTACTTCGAGGATGTCGCCGGCGATCTGCAGGTCGCTGTCACTGTTCATGGGTACGGGGGTCCTCGGCGGGGTGCGGTGTGCGGTGTGCTGGGGGTGTCGCTGGACGGCGCCCGGCACGGATGAACTGCCGGGGGAGTGGAGCGCGGTGGAGCGAGGGGATTCAGCCGGAGCGCGGTGGGCTCAACAGCTGGGACAGCAACAGCAACAGCGCGCGTGGGCAGCACCGAGGGACCCGGGGCGGGTCACGGAAAGCGCCAAGTTCGCGAGCATGCCCACCAGGACACCGGTTCATTCCTCCCCTGTCAACTAGGTGTCCGGATTGTGGGATATGTTTCACCTCATCCGGTTGCCGTGCCAGGCGAAAGGTTTGTTCAGCTTCCGGCCGGGACACATGGCGCATCAACCGGGCGCACAAACGCCGCCGCGCTCCCGTGATCCGAATGTGATCCGGAACGCTCCGGCGCCGCCCCCGGAACGGGATCAACGCCCGAGGCGTCCTCCCTTGCAGAGGCCCGCGCGAGGTCTGCCGGAGCTCTTGGGGGGCGACGGCCGGGATGGGCCTCTGGCAAGTGTCAAGGTTTAGGCCGATTTGAACACTTTCCGCATACCCTTGGTTCCGCAGAGTGAATAAGGGACCCAATAGCAGATCTCGGCTTGACTGGCCCGGATCGGCACACTTGTAATTTCACTCGTGTCGTTCAGCCGAAAACGGTAACGGCAGCATCACGGGGACGCACAGACGGACGAGGGGCGCACTATGACCGAGTCGTTTCAGCAACTGCTGGTCGAGGACGCGGAAGAGGAACTCGGCTGGCAGGAGCGCGCACTGTGCGCCCAGACCGACCCCGAGTCGTTCTTCCCGGAGAAGGGCGGCTCCACCCGGGAGGCCAAGAAGGTCTGCCTCGCCTGCGAGGTCAGGTCCGAGTGCCTCGAGTACGCACTGGCCAACGACGAGCGGTTCGGCATCTGGGGCGGCCTCTCCGAGCGGGAGCGGCGCCGCCTGAAGAAGGCCGCCGTCTGAGCCGCTGTCAGAGCAGCCGTCCGAAACGACGAGAACGACAGGCCTCAGCAAGGACCGCAGCAGGATCCACTGAGCACCGCCCCAAGGACCGCAATAAGGACGCCGTCCGAAGACTCTTTTCCGCGTAGCGATCGGCCCGTCGCCCTGGGTTGTCCACAGGGGGCGGGCCGCCGTTGTTGTCAGCCGTTAGTGTGGGGCCCCGTCCGAGACGACCCAGCGCCCCCGCAGGGCACAGGCGTCCACCGCAGTCCAACGAACCGGGGCCCGTACCTCGATGTCCGTGCACAGCCATTCGGCAGGCCAATTCGACACTGCCGCAGCCGCGTTCAACCCGGGGCACGCCGCAGGGCCAGACCCGACCCGGCCACCCGAGTTCCCCAGACATGTCGTCACCGCCGTGCTCGTCTCCCACGACGGAGCGCGCTGGCTGCCCGACGTCCTGTCAGGGCTGCTCGGCCAGGAGCGCCCCGTACAGAACGCCGTAGCCGCCGACACCGGCAGCGCGGACGCCTCCGCCACGCTGATCGCCGACGCGATCGGCGACGAGCGCGTTCTCCACCTGGCCCGGCGCACCGGCTTCGGCCAGGCCGTCGACGAAGCGGCGCGTACCGCGGGAGTGCTGACCCCCGAGGAGCTGCCGTACCTCAAGCGCCCCAGCGGCTGGGACCCCGTCAGCCGCACCTGGCGCGATGACGCCTACGACATGCCGGAGCTCCCGCACGGCGAGCCCGAGCAGTGGCTGTGGCTCCTGCACGACGACTGCGCGCCCGAGCCCGACGCGCTCGCCGAACTCCTGCGCGTCGTCGAGAACGAGCGCGAGGCCGGCAACGAGATCGCCGTCGTCGGACCCAAACTGCGCGGCTGGTACGACCGTCGGCAGCTCCTCGAGGTCGGTGTCTCCATCGCCAACTCGGGGCGCCGCTGGACCGGCCTCGACCGCCGCGAGCAGGACCAGGGACAGCACGACCACGTGCGGCCCGTCCTGTCCGTGTCCACCGCCGGCATGCTGATCCGGCGCGATGTGTTCGAACAACTCGGCGGGTTCGACCGCAGGCTGCCCCTGATGCGCGACGACGTCGACCTGTGCTGGCGTGCCCAGGCCGCCGGCCACCGCGTCGTCATCGCCCCCGACGCCGTCGTCCGGCACGCGGAGGCCTCCTCACGCGAGCGCCGCACCGTCGACTGCGTGGGCCGCACGGCGACATCCCCGCACAAGGTCGACAAGGCCGGCGCCGTCTACACCCTGCTCGTCAACGCCCGTACGGCCGTGCTGCCCTGGGTGCTCCTGCGCCTCGTCATCGGCACGCTCGTGCGCACCCTCGCGTACCTCGTCGGCAAGGTTCCCGGCCAGGCGCTCGACGAGATCACCGGACTCCTCGGCACCCTGCTGCGGCCCGAGCGGATCCTCGCAGCCCGCCGCAGGCGCGGCAAGGGAGTGGTCGACGCCAAGGAGCTGCGGCCTCTCTTCCCGCCGCCGGGCGCCACGGTCCGGCTCACCGCCGAGCAGGTCGCGGGCAGCGTCTTCGGCGCGTCCGACCCCGAGATCAACGCCGCGGGACGGCACGGCAGCGCCGTCGAGTCCGGCCCCGGCGGCGACGACGCGGACTTCCTGGAGATCGAGCAGTTCGCCCGCCTCAAGCGCATCGCCCGCAAGCCGGGACCGATGCTCTTCGTAGTGCTGCTGTTCGTCTCGCTCATCGCCTGCCGCGCGCTGCTCGGCGGCGGGGCGCTCGCGGGCGGCGCGCTGCTGCCCGCCCCGGGTGACGCGTCCGCCCTGTGGTCGCGCTATCTCGACGGCTGGCACCCGGCCGGCACGGGCGGCACGCAGTCCGCGCCGCCGTACCTGGCGGTCGTCGCCGCGTTCTCCACGCTCCTGTTCGGCTCGACCGGACTCGCCGTCACCGTGCTCCTCGTCTGCTCGGTACCGCTCGCCGGCTTCACCGCCTACTTCGCCTCACGCCCCCTGGTCACCTCGCGCCTGCTGCGGGCGTGGGCCTCCGTCGCGTACGCCTTCCTGCCCGCCGCCACCGGCGCGCTCGCCGGCGGCCGGATCGGCACCGCGGTCCTTGCGATCCTGCTGCCGCTCATCGCGCGCGCGGGGTTGTCCGCCAGCGGCTTGATGAACCACGCGGGGGCGCGCGGCAGCTGGCGCGCAACCTGGGCGTACGCCCTCCTGCTGACCGTCACGACGGCCTTCACGCCCCTCGTGTGGCCGATCGCGCTCGTCCTCGGCATCGCGCTCCTCGCCGTCCGCCGCGGCGACATCACCGCGTACGGGTTCCGCTTCCTGGCCGCGCTCGGCACCCCGCTCCTGATGCTCGCGCCGTGGTCCCTGACGCTGCTTCCGTCCGGCTTCTTCAAGGAGGCGGGCCTCCCGTACGGCAAGGGGTCGGCGTCCGCGCTCGGACTGCTCGGCGCCTCGCCCGGCGGCTCCGGCACCCTCGGCGGACTGCTGCTCATCGGCATCGTCCTCGCCGGGCTCGCCGCGCTCCTGCGCACCGAGCGCCGCCCCGCCGTCCTCACCGCCTGGGCGATCGCACTGGTGGCCCTCGTCTTCGCGGCCCTGTCGAACAGCTCGGCCTGGGCCGGGCCCGCGACCCTCGTCTACGGCATCGCCCTCCTCGCCGCCGCCGTGCTCGGCGCCGACGGCGCACGCTCGCGCGTGGCCGAGCAGAGCTTCGGCTGGCGGCAGCCGGTGGCGGCCCTCATCGCGTTCGCCGCGGTGGCCGGACCGCTCCTGGCCGCGGCCGGCTGGATGATCCGCGGCGCCGACGGCCCCCTGGAGCGCCGCGACCCCACCCAGGTGCCCGCGTTCGTCGCCGAGGAGAGCGGCACCCAGGACCAGGCCCGCACCCTCGTCATGGACAGCGACTCGGCCGCCAAGGTGTCGTACTCGCTGGTGCGCGGCGCCGGCGCGCGCCTCGGTGACGCCGAACTGACCGACGCGGGCGGCAGCAACAAGAAGCTCGACAAGGTCGTCGCCAACCTCGTCGCCGGCTCCGGCGCCGACCAGGCCGACCAGCTGGGCGGCTTCGCCGTGCGCTACGTCCTCGTACGCGCGGGCGCGCCCCGGCAGATGAGCCGCGTCCTCGACTCCACGCCCGGCCTGTCCCGGCTCAGCCAGCAGGACGGCACCGCCCTGTGGCGCGTGGACCGGCAGGTCTCGCGCGCCGCGATCGTGTCCGGGTCCGACGAGCCGCAGCCCGTCGCCGCGGGCCCCGTCGAACTGCACACGAAGATCCCCGCGGGCAAGGCCGGCCGCGTCCTGCGCATCGCCGACACGGCCGACGAGGGCTGGACGGCGACGCTGGACGGCGCGCCCCTGACGAAGACGACCGTCGACGGCTGGGCGCAGGGCTTCGAACTGCCCGCCACGGGCGGCCGCCTGGACGTCACGTTCGACGCGCCGATCTCGCACGCGGCCTGGCTGTGGGTGCAGGGCGCGCTCGCTCTCGTCCTCGTGGTGCTGGCCCTGCCGGGCCGGCGCAGGGACGTGGACGACGACCTTCCCGAGGAGCCCGTCGTGCCCGCGCAGGCCGTCGAGGGCGAGGGCCGCAGGGCCCGCCGCCTGCGCGCCCAGGCGGAGGCCGAACAGGCCGCGGCCGAGGCCACGGACGGCGCGGTACCGCCGCCGCCTTCGGAGGATGAGCTCGCCGCGGCCGGTGTGCCGCAGCAGCCGTCGTACGGCGAGTGGGACACCCCCGCGTACGCGCCCGCCGACTACGGCCAGTACGCCGAGGGCGACCAGCAGCAGTACGAGGGCGGCCCCTACCAGGGCACGTACGACCAGACCCAGCAGGCGGACCCCTATCAGGCGGACCCGTACCAGGCCGGCCAGTACGACCCGTACGCCTACGGGGGCACGTACGACGCCCAGCAGCAGTACGGGCAGCAGGCCTACGACCCGTACGAGCAGCCGCAGCCGCCCGCGCAGCCGCCGCACGGCACCGACAGTGAGCGCCCCGACGGGAGCCAGCAGTGAACCGCACCACCCTGTCCCTGATCGCCGCGGCCGGTGCCCTCGCCGCCGTCACCGGCTTCGCGGCGGCCACCGCGCCCGGCAGCGGCGACGGCGACTCCGCGAAGGCGGCCGCGCGGCTGCCGGTGGAGCGCTCCAGCCTGCTGTGTCCCGCGCCGAGTTCCTCGGACCTCGCCGAGACCGCGTACACGTCGTACACACCCGCCTCGAAGGAGTCCGGGAGTTCCGGCAAGGCCGCCCTGTCGCCCGCCACGCGCGAGCTGACGGACAGCACCGGGAGCGGCAAGGACAAGGGCAAGGCCGACAAGCCCGTGCTGTCCCCGCAGAAGCCGGGCAAGCCCGTCGCGGGCGATTCGTCGGGCGCCGAGTCGCCCGCGCTCGTGGGCAGCGCCGACGGGAATCTCGCGCCCGGCTGGACCGTGCAGCAGACGACGGAGGTGGCCGCCGGCACCGGCCGCGGCCTCCTCGGGGTGAACTGCTCGGCGCCCGACACCGACTTCTGGTTCCCGGGCGCCTCCACGGCCAAGGAGCGCAGCGACTACATCCACCTCACGAACCCGGACGACTCGGCCGCGGTCGTCGATGTGCAGCTGTACGGCGCGAACGGCGCCATCAAGTCCGATGTGGGCGAGGGCATCCAGGTCCAGCCGCACTCCAGCGTGCCGGTCCTGCTGTCCACCCTCACCGACAAGCCGCAGACGAACGTCACGCTCCATGTGACGGCCCGCAGCGGCCGGGTCGCCGCCGCCGTCCTCGCCGCGGACGACAAGCTCGGCGGCGACTGGCTGCCGGCGTCCGCGGACCCCGCGGACACGGTCGTGCTGCCCGGCATCCCGAAGGACGCCACGAGCGTGCGCCTGGTCGCCTTCGCGCCCGGCGACAACGACGCGGACCTGAAGGTCCAGCTGGCCTCCCCGACCGGCCGCATCAGCCCGGCCGGGCACGAGAGCCTGCACGTGAAGTCGGGGATGACGGCCGCCGTCGACCTCGGCGACGTCACGCGCGGCGAGGCCGGCTCCCTGATCCTGACGCCCACGGGCGACCCGGCCCCGGTCGTGGCCGCCCTGCGCGTCGTGCGCGGCAAGGGCGACGACCAGGAGACGGCGTTCATCCCGGCGACCCGGCCCGTCGGCGCGCGGGCGACCGTCGCCGACAACCGCGCGAAGGGCTCGACGCTCTCGCTGACGGCCCCGGGCGCGGCGGGCACGGTCAAGGTGACGGCGTCGGCGGGCACCGAGGGCGGCACCCCGGTCTCGAAGACGTACACCGTGAAGGGCGGTACGACGATGTCCGTGCAGCCGCCGGTCCCGGCCGGGCTCAAGGGGGCGTACGCGCTGACGGTGGAGCCGGTGTCGGGCGGGGAGGTCTACGGCTCGCGGATGCTGGACGTGCCCGACCGGGACGTCCCGGGAGTCCCGATGTTCACGGTCCAGACGCTCCCGGACGACCGGGGGACGGTCTCGGTGCCGCACGCGGACCAGGACCTGTCGGTACTGCAGAAGTGACGAAGGAGTGGCCCGGTCCGCCGGGTCACTCCTCGTCGCCGTAGCGCGGATCCACCGTCTCGGGGGACAGACCGAGGAGTTCGGCGACCTGCTCGACCACGACCTCGTGCACCAGGGCCGCGCGCTCGTCGCGGCCCTTGGTGCGGATCTCGACCGGGCGGCGGTAGACGACCACGCGCGCGGGGCGCCCCTCGCGGGCCGCGATCGTGCCGCCCAGGGGCACCGCCTCGTCGCTCCAGCCCTCGCCGGCCGGGCCGACCGAGGGCACTTCGAGGATCAGGAAGTCGATGTCGGCGAGCTGCGGCAAGCGCCGCTCGAGCCGCTCCACGGAGTCCTGCACCAGATCGGCGAACCCCTCGGCCCGGCTCGCGGAGAGCGGCACCTGAGGAGGGGCGACGGGCCCGCGCATGCCCCTGCCGTGCCGGTCGCGGCGGCGGGGAGGCTTCGGCTCTGCGGCAGGGGGCGGTACGGGGTTCTCCATCACTGACGCAGCGTAGACCTCCCGCCGACGCACCTGCCCGCGCCGGCCCGCACGGAACCGGCATGTCGCTTCCTGACCGATCAAGCCAAACTTGGGCGCGATTCCGTATCCCTCCCGGACCGGTGGTCTCGCGGCTCCTGTCGGTATTTGCCCCGAGTGGTGACCGCGTTCACCAGGGACGCGGGGCGCACCACCCCCGGTCCGCGCAGGTCAGCGGCGCGCTCCCGGAGCCCCGTGTGCCCCGCTCCGCACCACGACACGGTGGGGTGAGCTCCCGGGGAGTCGTCGCGGCCCGCTCAAGAGTGCGGTACCGTCCAACGCTGTGAGCCCTGTACGTCGCTGTTCGCGCACCGCTTGCGGCCGTCCCGCCGTCGCGACGCTGACGTACGTCTACGCCGACTCGACCGCGGTCCTCGGCCCCCTCGCCACCTACGCCGAACCCCACTGCTACGACCTGTGCGCCGAGCACTCCGAGCGCCTCACCGCCCCGCGTGGGTGGGAGGTCGTCCGGCTCGCCCACAGCTCCGGCCCCTCGCGCCCCAGCGGCGACGATCTGGAGGCCCTGGCCAACGCGGTGCGTGAGGCGGCTCGCCCGCAGGAGCGCGCGGCCGAGGCGGGCGGCGGCCCCCGCACGGCGGACCCGATGGAGGTCGCGCGCCGCGGCCATCTACGGGTGCTGCGCTCACCGGACAACTGAGCCGGACGCCGGCGGCCGGGCCGAAGGCCGTATTCGGACTTCGGTTTCCCCTTTACGGAATCTCCTTCGTCCCACGCATTGACCTGAGTTTGTTGCGGACACAACAATTTCGCCACCCAGTGCCCGGGAGGCGCCCGTGTTCGTCCAGCAGCTTGAGCCCGTGGCCGGATCGCTCGGTCTGTCCGCGCTCGTCGCGACCCTGCCCCTGGTCACCGTGCTCGTCCTGCTCGGCGCCGTCCGCATGAAGGCCCACCTCGCGGGCCTCATCGGGCTCGCCGCGGCCGCCCTCGTCGCCTGCCTCGCCTATGGCATGCCGGTCGGCCAGACCGTGTCGAGCGCCGCGCAGGGCGCGCTGTTCGGGCTGTTCCCCATCATGTGGATCGTCGTGAACGCCCTGTGGGTGTACCGGATGACCGTCCGCACCCGGCACTTCGACATCCTGCGCCGCTCCTTCGGGCGGCTGTCGGACGACCCGCGCATCCAGGCCCTCGTCATCGCGTTCTGCTTCGGCGCGCTCCTCGAGGCGCTCGCCGGGTTCGGGGCGCCCGTCGCGATCTGCTCCGTGATGCTCGTCGCGCTCGGCTTCGACCCGGTCAAGGCGGCCGTCGTCGCGCTCGTCGCCAACACCGCGCCCGTGGCCTTCGGCGCGATGGGCACGCCCGTCGTCACTCTCGCCCAGGTCACCGGGCTCCCGCTCGGCTCCGTCGCCTCCGTGGTGGGCCGTCAGACACCGCTGCTCGCCCTCGTGGTGCCGCTGGTCCTCGTCTGGCTCGTGGACGGGCGGCGCGGCCTGCGCGAGACCTGGATACCAGCCCTCGCCTGCGGATTCGCCTTCGCCGCCGCCCAGTTCGCCGCCTCGAACTACGTCTCCGCACAGCTCGCCGACATCGGGGCCGCACTGATCGGCGCGGGCGCCCTCGTCGCCGTGCCGCACGCGCGCAGGCCCGCCGCCGAACCCGTACGCGCCGCCGTCCTGACCGGCGTACGCAGCGAGGAGCTCGACCAGGACGACCCGCGGCCCGAAATCCTGCGCGCCTACGCCCCCTACGCGCTCATCGTCGTCATCTTCTCGATCGCGCAGATCCCCGCGGTCAAGGACTGGATCGCCAAGGCGACGCGCGTCTTCGACTGGCCCTTCCTGAACGTCGCGAACCCCGAGGGCAAGCCCGTCGGCGGCAACCTCTTCACCCTGCCGCTCGTCTCCACCGGCGGCACCCTGGTCCTCCTCGCCGGCGCGATCACGGCCGCCGTCATCGGCGTCCACGCGCGCGTAGCCGTACGCGAGTGGCTGGCGACCGTGTACGAGCTGCGCTTCGCGATCCTCACCGTGACCAGCGTCCTGGCCCTCGCCTACGTCATGAACCTCTCCGGGCAGGCCGCCACCATCGGGCACTTCGTCGCCGCGGCCGGCGCGGGCCTCGCGTTCCTGTCGCCCGTACTCGGCTGGTTCGGCGTCGCCGTCTCCGGTTCCGACACCTCCGCCAACGCCCTCTTCGGCGCACTCCAGGTCACCGCCGCCCAGCAGTCCGGCCTGTCACCCGAACTGCTCGCCGCCGCGAACAGCTCCGGCGGCGTCCTCGGCAAGATGATCTCCCCGCAGAACCTCACGATCGCGTGCGCGGCCGTGGGGCTCGCGGGCAAGGAGGGGGACCTGCTGCGCAAGGTGCTGCCGTGGAGCGCGGGACTGCTGCTCGTGATGTGCCTGATCGTGATGGCGCAGAGCTCAGCGGTCCTCGGCTGGATGCTGCCCTGACAGCCGACTGTCAGTCCGTACGGGTAGTTTGTGCTGTCCGAAGCGGACTTCAGGAGAGTTGGGTGACCGTGGCTGCTGATCTGTCGCAGATCGTCAAGGCGTACGACGTACGCGGAGTGGTCCCCGACCAGTGGGACGAGCGCCTCGCCGAGCTGTTCGGCGCCGCCTTCGTGCGCGTGACGGACGCCGCGGCGATCGTCGTCGGACACGACATGCGGCCCTCGTCGCCCGGCCTCTCCCGGGCCTTCGCGCGGGGCGCGGCCGCCCTCGGCGCCGACGTGACCGAGATCGGCCTGTGCTCCACCGACCAGCTGTACTACGCGTCGGGCGCGCTCGACCTGCCCGGCGCGATGTTCACGGCCTCGCACAATCCGGCCCAGTACAACGGCATCAAGATGTGCCGCGCCGGCGCCGCCCCCGTCGGACAGGACACGGGCCTCGCCGACATCCGCGAACTGGCCGAGAAGTGGCTGGAGACGGGCGCCCCCGAACCCGCCGTGCAGGCGGGCACCCTCACCCAGCGCGACACCCTCGACGACTACGCGGCCTACCTGCGCTCCCTCGTCGACCTCACGGAGATCCGCCCCCTGAAAGTCGTCGTCGACGCGGGCAACGGCATGGGCGGGCACACCGTCCCGACCGTCTTCGCGGGCCTGCCGCTCGACCTCGTCCCGATGTACTTCGAGCTCGACGGCACGTTCCCCAACCACGAGGCCAACCCGCTCGACCCGGCGAACCTCGTGGACCTGCAGAAGCGCGTCCGCGAGGAAGGCGCCGACCTCGGCCTCGCCTTCGACGGCGACGCGGACCGCTGCTTCGTCGTCGACGAGCACGGCGACCCCGTCTCCCCGTCCGCCGTCACCGCCCTCGTCGCCTCCCGCGAACTGGCGAGGAACGGCGGCACAGGCACGATCATCCACAACCTGATCACCTCCCGGTCCGTCCCCGAGGTCGTGAAGGAGCACGGCGGCACACCGGTACGCACGCGCGTGGGCCACTCCTTCATCAAGCAGGAGATGGCCACCTCCGGAGCGATCTTCGGCGGCGAGCACTCGGCGCACTACTACTTCCGCGACTTCTGGAACGCGGACACGGGCATGCTCGCCGCGCTCCACGTCCTCGCCGCCCTCGGTGGCCAGAGCGGCGCCCTGTCCGCCCTGGTCGCCGAGTACGACCGCTACACCGGCTCCGGCGAGATCAACTCCACGGTCGCCGACCAGCGCGCCCGCCTCGCGGCGATCAAGACCGAGTACGCCGGCCGGGACGGCATCACGCACGACGAGCTCGACGGCCTGACGATCACCTCCACGGACTGGTGGTTCAACGTCCGCCCGTCCAACACGGAGCCCCTCCTGCGCCTGAACGCTGAGGCCAGGGACGAAGCCACCATGACCAAGATCCGCGACGAGGTCCTGGCGATCATCAGAGCCTGACCACGGCCACACCCGCCGCGACTCCCGTCCGAGCAGCCGTGCCCCCGCCCCCGGCGGTACGCTGACCAGGCCGCACGCACACACATCCACACCGCCGAAGGGACACCTCATGCCGCTCGAAGCCGGCCTCCTGGAGATCCTCGCCTGCCCGGCCTGCCACGCCCCCCTCAAGGAGGCGGACGCCGAGCTGCTCTGCACCGGATCGGACTGCGGCCTCGCCTACCCGATCCGCGACGGCATCCCCGTACTCCTCGTTGACGAGGCCCGCCGCTCCGCATAGGTCCCACCCAGGCCCCGCAGGGGCCGTCCCGGAGGCTGACACCATGCTCGACGAATCGCTGCTCGACGCCCCCGAGGCCCTCGCCAAGGTCGACCGCCGCGGACTCCTGCGCGGCGCCGCCGAGGCCGGCGCCCGCGTCCGCACCGCGGTCCGGCACGCCGCGGAGGCCGGGATCACCGAGCTCAAACCGGACGGCCGCCCGCGCGCCGTCCTCTTCGCGGGCCCCGGCCTCGCCGCCGGCTGTGTCGGTGACCTGCTCGGCAGGCTCGCCGGCGCCTCCTGCCCCGTAGCGCGGCTGCACCCCACCGGCGTCGCCCCCGCCGCGGGCGCCCTGCGCTGGGAGCTGCCCGGCTGGGCGGGCCCCGTGGACCTCCTCCTCGTCGCGACCACCGACGGCACCGAGCCGGGCCTCGCCCTGCTCGTCGAGCAGGCTTACCGGCGCGGCTGCACGATCGTCGCCGTCAGCCCCGCGGGCACCCCCCTGACCGAGGCCGTCGCCGGGGCACACGGCCTCTTCGTACCGATGGCGACCGCCCCGTACGAGGAGGACGAACCCGCCGCGGCCTCCGCGCCCGGCGCCCTGTGGGCCCTGCTCACCCCCCTGCTCTCCCTCCTGGACCGCACCGGCCTGCTCTCCGCGCCGGCCGAGACCCTGGAGAAGGTCGCCGACCGCCTCGACCAGACCGCCGAGCGCTGCGGCCCCGCCGTCGCGACCTACAGCAACCCCGCCAAGACCCTCGCCGCCGACCTCGCCGACGCCCTGCCCCTGATCTGGACCGAAGGGCACGCCGCGGGCCCGGCAGGCCGCCGCTTCGCCGCCGCGCTCGCCGAACTCGCCGGCCGCCCCGCCCTCGCCTCCGACCTGCCCGAAGCGCTCCCCGCGCACGGCCGCCTCCTCCTCGGCGACCTCGCGGGCGGCGCCGACCCCGACGACTTCTTCCGCGACCGGGTCGACGAGGCACAGCCGATGCGCGTCCGCGTCGTCCTCCTGCGCGACCGGCCCGGCGGCCTCACCGCCGCGCCCGCCGCCCGCGAGCTGGCACTCGGCCACGACACCCCGATCAGCGAGCTCGAGCCCGAAGAGGGCGACGAACTGGAAACACTCGCCGAACTGATCGCCGTCACGGATTTCGCCGCCGTTTACCTCGCGCTCGCCTCGGGCGCATGACGTGGACCCGGCCGGTCCCGAACCACCGGCCGGCCCCTGACCCGCGTACGGAGAAGAACACCTGATGGACCGCCTCACCAACACCGTCCGCCCCTACGCCTGGGGCTCGACCACCGCCATCCCGCACCTCACCGGTGCCGAGCCGACGGGCGAGCCGCAGGCCGAGATGTGGATGGGCGCCCACCCGGGAGCCCCCTCGCGGACCGGGCGCGGCCCGCTCAACGAGGTGATCGACCAGGCCCCCGAGCGCGAGCTCGGCCCGCAGGCCGTCGCGAAGTTCGGCCCCCGACTCCCCTTCCTCCTCAAAATCCTCGCCGCGGGCGCCCCGCTCTCCCTCCAGGTCCACCCCGACCTCGCCCAGGCCAAGGAGGGCTACGAGGCCGAGGAGCGCGCCGGCGTCCCCATAGACGCCCCGCACCGCAACTACAAGGACGCCAACCACAAGCCCGAACTGATCTGCGCCCTCACGCCGTTCGAGGGCCTGTGCGGATTCCGCGCCCCCGAAGAGGCCGCGCGCCTCATCGAGGGCCTCGGCGTCGACTCCCTCAAGCCGTACGCCGACCTGCTGCGCGCCCACCCCGAAGAGGCCGCGCTGCGCGAGGTCCTGACCGCCGTACTGAGCGCGGGCCACGAGGAGATGGCCGCCACGGTCACCGAGGCCGCGGCCGCCGCCGAGCGCCTCGGCGGCGACTACGCGCCCTACGCCGGGCTCGCCCACCACTACCCCGGCGACCCGGGCGTGATCGCGGCCATGCTGCTCAACCACGTCCGACTCAACCCCGGCGAGGCCCTGTTCCTCGGCGCCGGCGTCCCGCATGCCTACATCGACGGCCTCGGCGTAGAGATCATGGCCAACTCGGACAACGTCCTGCGCTGCGGCCTCACCCCCAAGCACGTCGACGTCCCCGAACTCCTGCGCATCGTCCGCTTCGAGGCCACCGACCCGGGCATCCTGCGCCCCGAGGCGTCCCCGGCCGGCGAAGAGGTCTACGAGACCCCCATCGATGAATTCCGCCTCTCCCGCTACACCCTGCCCGAGGGTGCCGCCGCGCACGACGTGACCACCGGGACCCCGCAGATCCTGCTCTGCACCGCGGGCACGGTCCGCGCCGGCGAACTCGACCTCACCGCAGGGCAGTCGGCGTTCGTCCCTGCCGGCGAAAAGACCGAAGTGTCCGGAGCCGGCACGCTCTTCCGGGCAACCGTGGTGGCCTGACGCGCCTCAGTCGTCCCGGGCTGCAACAATGACCCACCGCAAAGGGTGGGCAAAGCCCGGGACGGCGTACGCGGACAGATCCGTACGAGCCAGGACCGGGACGGCGTACGAAGGGACATCGGGAACACATGAGCGCTTCAGGCGGCACAAAAGCGATCGTGGCGGCACTCGCCGCCAACCTCGCGATCGCGGTAGCGAAATTCGTGGCGTTCCTCTTCAGCGGCTCGTCCTCGATGCTCGCCGAGAGCGTCCACTCGCTCGCCGACTCCGGCAATCAGGGCCTCCTGCTGCTCGGCGGCAAGAAGGCGCAGCGCGAGGCGACCCCGCAACACCCCTTCGGCTACGGTCGCGAGCGCTACATCTACGCCTTCCTCGTCTCCATCGTCCTCTTCTCGGTCGGCGGCATGTTCGCCGTCTACGAGGGCTACGAGAAGATCAAGCACCCGCACGCGCTCGAGAACTGGTACTGGCCGATCGGCGTCCTCGTCTTCGCGATCATCGCCGAGAGCT
Organism: Streptomyces sp. DS1-CR2; assembly: GCF_055760475.1. Taxonomy (NCBI): domain Bacteria; kingdom Bacillati; phylum Actinomycetota; class Actinomycetes; order Kitasatosporales; family Streptomycetaceae; genus Streptomyces; species Streptomyces sp. DS1-CR2. The sequence goes on along the minus strand of NZ_CM147085.1, from coordinate 3,787,376 downwards.
TCTCGTTCCGCACCGCCATCAAGGAGTCCAACCAGCTGCGCGGCAAGCTCACCTGGTCCCAGTTCATCCGCCGCGCCAAGGCACCCGAGCTTCCCGTCGTCCTCCTGGAGGACTTCGGCGCGCTGATCGGTCTCGTCCTCGCACTCGCCGGCACCGGCCTCGCCCTCGCCACCGACGACGGCCTCTGGGACGGCATCGGCACCCTGTGCATCGGCGTCCTGCTCATCGCCATCGCGATCGTGCTGGCCGCCGAGACCAAGTCGCTGCTCCTGGGCGAGGCCGCGGGCATCGACGACGTCAAGAAGATCGAGACCGCGCTCGTCGACGGCGAGACCGTCACCGGCGTCATCCACATGCGCACCCTCCACCTCGGCCCCGAGGAACTCCTCGTCGCCGCGAAGATCGCCGTCCAGCACGACGACACGGCCACCGAGGTCGCCAACGCCATCAACGCCGCGGAGGCCCGCATCCGCGAGGCCGTCCCGATCGCCCGCGTGATCTACCTCGAACCGGACATCTACAACGAGGCGGCCGCCTCGGCCGCCTCGGCCGGCACCAACCCGGCCAAGACCCCGGCCGGCCCGGCCTCTGACAGCCCGGCCAAGACCCCGGCCGGCCCGGCCTCTGACAGCCCGGCCCCGGACAGCTCGGGCCCGGACGCCAACTGACCCTCCCGCTCACGCCGGGCCCGGAGGCGGGCTGGGTCCGCCTCGGCCGATCGGTGTAGATTCGTCTCTGAGCCAGACGTCGCTGCTGATGGCGGTCGGGCGGCCCGCACGACGGGCCGGCCGAGGGAGAGAGGGCCTCCGACGGACTGCGCTGCGAGCCCCGGGCACTCGTATGCCCGTCGCCGCACGCCAGCCATGCCCACCTCGACCCACCACCACGAGGAGCAAGCTCCCTATGACGACTGTCGACAACCGGCAGGACCAGGACTTCAAGGTCGCCGATCTCTCCCTGGCCGACTTCGGCCGCAAGGAGATCACCCTCGCCGAGCACGAGATGCCCGGCCTGATGTCCATCCGCAAGGAATACGCCGCCACGCAGCCGCTCGCGGGCGCCCGCATCACCGGCTCCCTGCACATGACGGTGCAGACCGCCGTCCTCATCGAGACCCTCGTCGCACTCGGCGCCGACGTCCGCTGGGCCTCCTGCAACATCTTCTCCACGCAGGACCACGCCGCCGCGGCCATCGCCGTCGGCCCGAACGGCACCCCGGACAACCCCCAGGGCGTCCCGGTCTTCGCCTGGAAGGGCGAGACCCTCGAGGAGTACTGGTGGTGCACGGAGCAGGCCCTGACCTGGCCGAACACCCCTACCGGCGGCCCGAACATGATCCTGGACGACGGCGGTGACGCCACCCTCCTCGTCCACAACGGCGTCCAGTACGAGAAGGACGGCAAGGTCCCCTCGGCCGACACCGCCGAGTCCGACGAGCACCGCGTCGTCCTCGAGCTCCTGGGCCGCACCATCACCGACGGCTCGCAGAAGTGGACCCAGCTCGCCTCGGAGATCCGCGGCGTGACGGAGGAGACCACGACCGGTGTTCACCGTCTCTACGAGATGTACCGCGACGGCACTCTGCTGTTCCCGGCGATCAATGTGAACGACGCGGTGACGAAGTCGAAGTTCGACAACAAGTACGGTTGCCGCCACTCCCTGATCGACGGAATCAACCGTGCCACCGACGTCCTGATCGGCGGCAAGACCGCCGTCGTGTGCGGTTACGGGGACGTGGGCAAGGGGTGTGCGGAGTCGCTGCGCGGCCAGGGTGCCCGGGTGATCATCACCGAGATCGACCCGATCTGCGCGCTGCAGGCGGCGATGGACGGCTACCAGGTGGCGACGCTCGACGACGTCGTCGACAAGGCCGACATCTTCGTCACCACGACCGGCAACAAGGACATCATCATGGCCTCGGACATGGCCAAGATGAAGCACCAGGCGATCGTGGGCAACATCGGCCACTTCGACAACGAGATCGACATGGCCGGTCTCGCGCAGATCCCGGGCATCGTCAAGGACGAGGTCAAGCCGCAGGTCCACACCTGGAAGTTCCCCGACGGGAAGGTCCTCATCGTCCTGTCCGAAGGCCGTCTGCTGAACCTGGGCAACGCGACGGGCCACCCGTCCTTCGTGATGTCCAACTCGTTCGCGGACCAGACCCTGGCCCAGATCGAGCTGTTCACCAAGCCCGACGAGTACCCGACCGACGTCTACGTGCTCCCCAAGCACCTCGACGAGAAGGTCGCGCGCCTGCACCTCGACGCCCTCGGCGTGAAGCTGACGAAGCTGCGCCCCGAGCAGGCCTCGTACATCGGCGTAGAGGTCGACGGCCCGTACAAGCCGGACCACTACCGCTACTGATCCCGAGCGGACCCCGGTGCTACGCAGGCCCCTCGCACTCCGGTGCGGGGGGCCTGCCCCGTACCGGCCCGGCCCCCCACCACCCGACGTCCGCACGACCCCGAAGGACCTCGAGAGCCCCCATGCCCCGCGGCCGCTATTCGCTCCACGACACCCACGACCACACCCCCCTCGGCGAAGAACACTTCCACTGCGCCCCCGGCCCCTCCGGCTGGCGCTACGTCTCCCAGACCGTCACCCCCTCCGGCGACCACTCCGGCTCCGTCGACCTGGCCATCGACGAACTCGGCCGCCCCATCCGCCTCGAACTCAACGCGGCGAGCTGGCAGGTACGAGGAGCAGCCATCGACGGCGTCACCTGGGTACGCACCGACCCCACCGGCACCCACGCCACCGAAGGCAACGCCCCCGCCCACGCCTTCACCGGCACCTCGCCGGCCTTCCTCGTCGCCACCGCACGCCTGTTGCGCCTCACCCCCGCTTCCCCCGCGACCCGCGTCCGACTGGTCCGCTTCACCGACCCGGTCCTGGCCCCCCTCACCCTCGACCAGTCCTGGGCCCTGCTGAAAACAGAAACACACGCCACTGACACCGGCCCCCTGAACGTCGACGAATACCAGGTCACAGACCTGGACACCGGGGAACAGCAGGCCGTCCACCTCGCCGGCGACGTAGTGCTCGCCGCCCCCGGCATCGAACTCGAACACCTCGAATCCCCGCCGTCGACCTTCGCCTGAGAAGCGGCCCCGCGTCAGGCAGGCGGCACGAAACCGGTGCCCGGCCCCTCGTCCTCGCGAGGACCCGCAGCCGCGACATCGGGAGCGGGCGGCGCAGCAGCCGCGACAGCAGGACCAACGGGCGGCCCAACCGGCGTCGCAGCACCCGGATACACCGGCCCCGGCCCGCCCACCGGAGCCGCCCCAGCCGCCCCGACCGGTGCCGCACCCCCCGCCCCGCCGCCGAACGCCCGCCGCGCATCCCGCGACTGCCGCTCATGCACCACCGCTGCCAGATACGCCGCAGGCGGCACATCCCCCGGCGCCGGAGCCCCCGTACAAGCCGCCAGATCACCGGCAAGCCGCTCAGCCATCGAATGGCCCACCTGCGGATCCAGCTGCCCCATCCGCGTCAGATACGACCGCACCGCCAGCCACAGCCCGTCCGGCACCCCCGACAAATCGAGCCCGGAGAACCGCCCGACCAGCCACGGCGGCGGCGGAGGCACGAACCGCGCCGGCCCCGCCGGCACCCGCTCCCGCACGACGAGCGTCCCCGCGAACACGTCCCCGAGCCGCCGCCCCCGCTCGGACACCAGCGACGCGATGCACGCGACCACCCCGAACGTCATGAGGATCTCCACCACCCCGACGGCCCCGCGCACCAGCGCATGCCGGAGCCGGATCGGCCCCCCGTCGTCCCGCACCACACGCAGCCCGCACGCCAGCTTGCCCAACGAACGCCCATGGCTCAGCGTCTCCACCGCAATCGGCACCCCGACAAGCACCAGCAAAAACGTCGCCACCGCCACCGCGGCGGCCGCCGCCTGGTCCAGGGAAGAGGTCGACGCCACGATCCCCATCGTCACCACGATGTACACGGTGAACGCCACGACAAGATCGATGACCACTGCCAAAGCCCGACTGGGCAGTTTCGCGGGGCGCAGCTCAAGAGCCACCGCCTCGCCCGTCACAAGCTCACTCACGCCGGCCGTCCTTCCCTGCCCTGCCCTCGGAACCGCCAGTCTGCCAAGCTGAGGGCACATCGCGCCGCAGAGGTAGCCGCAGCAACAGCAGCCGAGGAGCAGCCGACCCGATGGACCTCGACGTCTTCGTGTCCGCCCACCGAGCCGAGTGGGACCGACTGGACGCGTTGCTGCGCCGCAGGCGCCGCCTCACCGGCGCCGAAGCGGACGAACTCGTCACGCTCTACCAGCGGGCCGCGACCCACCTCTCCCTGATCCAGTCCAGCGCCCCGGACCCGCAGGTATCCGGACGCCTCACACAATTGGTGGCACGCGCGCGTAGTGCCGTGACAGGCACCCGCCGCGCCTCCTGGCGCGACGTGACCCGCTTCCTGACCCAGGGCTTCCCCGCGGCGGTCTACCGCTCCCGCCACTGGTGGGTCCCCACCGCACTCCTCTCCACCGCGATAGCCGCCCTCCTGGGCTGGTGGATAGGCACCCACCCCGAAGTACAGGCGTCGATAGCCGCCCCTTCCGAACTACGCGACCTCACGCGCCCGGGCGGCCAGTACGAGACGTACTACTCCAGCCATCCCGCGGCCTCCTTCGCCGCGCAGGTGTGGACGAACAACGCCCAGGCCGCCGCCATGTGCCTGGTCCTGGGCGTCTTCCTGGGCCTCCCCGTCCTCTGGATCCTCTTCCAGAACATGCTGAACCTGGGTGTGGGCATCGGCCTGATGTCCTCGGCCGGCCGTCTCGACACCTTCCTCGGCCTGGTGCTGCCCCACGGTCTCCTGGAACTGACGGCAGTCTTCGTAGCGGCCGGTA